>NZ_VOBN01000061.1 GCF_008370045.1 Pseudomonas sp. ANT_J12 | reverse complement strand
ACTGGGGTGAAGTCGTAACAAGGTAGCCGTAGGGGAACCTGCGGCTGGATCACCTCCTTAATCGACGACATCAGCTGCTCCATAAGTTCCCACACGAATTGCTTGATTCATTGAAGAAGACGATAAAGAAGCAGCCCGAAATTGGGTCTGTAGCTCAGTTGGTTAGAGCGCACCCCTGATAAGGGTGAGGTCGGCAGTTCGAATCTGCCCAGACCCACCAATTTTGCTTTTGTGGGAAACGCCTGTAGAAATACGGGGCCATAGCTCAGCTGGGAGAGCGCCTGCCTTGCACGCAGGAGGTCAACGGTTCGATCCCGTTTGGCTCCACCACTACTGCTTCTGATTGTTGAAAGCTTAGAAATGAGCATTCCACCAAGACGGTGATGAATGTTGATTTCTAGTCTTTGATTAGATCGTTCTTTAAAAATTTGGGTATGTGATAGAAAGATAGACTGAACGTTACTTTCACTGGTAACGGATCAGGCTAAGGTAAAATTTGTGAGTTCTCTTAATTGAG
>NZ_VOBN01000060.1 GCF_008370045.1 Pseudomonas sp. ANT_J12 | reverse complement strand
TAAGAGAACTCACAAATTTTACCTTAGCCTGATCCGTTACCAGTGAAAGTAACGTTCAGTCTATCTTTCTATCACATACCCAAATTTTTAAAGAACGATCTAATCAAAGACTAGAAATCAATATTCACAGCGGAATACTCATTTCTAAACTCTAACGTCAGAAGCAGTAAATGGTGGAGCCAAACGGGATCGAACCGTTGACCTCCTGCGTGCAAGGCAGGCGCTCTCCCAGCTGAGCTATGGCCCCATAACAAAATTGGTGGGTCTGGGCAGATTCGAACTGCCGACCTCACCCTTATCAGGGGTGCGCTCTAACCAACTGAGCTACAGACCCAATTTTGATGCTTAGCGCAATCAAACTTGAAGCGTGTAGCTCAAAGCTTGAAGCTGCTTCTATCGTCTTCTTCAATGAATCAAGCAATTCGTGTGGGAACTTATGGAGCAGCTGATGTCGTCGATTAAGGAGGTGATCCAGCCGCAGGTTCCCCTACGGCTACCTTGTTACGACTTCACCCCAGTCA
>NZ_VOBN01000059.1 GCF_008370045.1 Pseudomonas sp. ANT_J12 | reverse complement strand
TGCCCTCGCTCCGGTCCTGCTCCGTGGGCCCGCCGCCATCGGCCATCCATGGCCGGGGGCGGCTAACCCGGCATCCATGCCGGGTTGCCCACTGCGCAGAACCTCCACTCGGCCTCTCGAGGGGGCGCACATCGCACCGCGAGGCGGCCTGATAGCCGGCCTGGTTCGGGCGCGTGCGTTCTGCTGATCCATTTTCAGCGTGGGCACGATCCCTGTAGGAGCGAGGCTTGCCCGCGAAGGCGGCCTGGTAGCCGCCCCATCTTTTGCAGATGTACATCGATCAAATGTGGGAGCGAGCATGCTCGCGAAAGCTTTGTGTCAGGCACCGGGGGATGTGTACATATCCATTCCTGCGGTAACGGCCGCTTATGGTTTCGCTCTTACAGCGAGTCACTTTCGAGAAGCGCGAAAGTAACCAAAGCGCTTTTGCCCCTTTCGTTCGGAGCCTCGCTGTGGCTCGGCATGCCCTCGCTCCGGTCCTGCTCCGTGGGCCCGCCGCCATCGGCCATCCATGGCCGGGGGCGGCTAACCCGGCATCCATGCCGGGTTGCCCACTGCGCAGAACCTCCAC
>NZ_VOBN01000058.1 GCF_008370045.1 Pseudomonas sp. ANT_J12 | reverse complement strand
GGCGACAGAGACTTCAGACTAACAATGCAAACCTGCGTCGCTGCGCTCCGACTGCCTGTCCGAATGAGCGTGGAATGAGTGTCCGGATGTTGGTGGGCTGAGTGTCCGGATGGCGTGGAATCCGCAGTGAGCACGTGGTATGAATCGTTCGGCAGGATCGACGTGATAAATCCAAGCGGCAGATACAGGATGTATGCAATCCACTCGCCGGCAAATCCTGTAATCGTGCCAAAGACATAGCTATACGTGTCGCTCACCGACAGCTCGCCGGTAGCAAAGCTCATCACTAAGCTAGGAGTAAACACGCACAGAAGGAACAAGTACCACGCGCCGTCACTGATTGTGATTTTTTTCATTGTCTACGAGCCCAGTCGTCGAAGTGCATTTTTTGAGCGTACCCAACCACCAGGCCGCGATCATTATCCATCCGGAGCCTGCCGATCATAGCCTTACCCTTAAAGCCAACATCGATACTTTGTAAGCGACCCATAAACCACACATGGCAAAAAACCGATGTGTGCATTTAGCGCGAGATAGTCGGGGAACAGTTCCACGGCAGCAAGGCTTCGAAGTCTTCTACCGAAGTAGCTTGTGGCAGGCGTTC
>NZ_VOBN01000057.1 GCF_008370045.1 Pseudomonas sp. ANT_J12 | reverse complement strand
TGGCTGCCGTTGACGGCGTCGGTGCTGCTCGCGGAAACCTGACCGGCGGCGACGTTAGTGATCTGCCGTTCGTTGCCCACGCTGCCGACGCTCAACACACCGGTCGGTGCAGCACCGGCGTAAGTGACGGTGGCACCGTTGACCACACCGCTGGCGGTCGCAACAGCCGCAGCCGTGGTGGCGCCGTTGCCCAGGGCGACGGAGTTGGCAGTGCCTGCCACGGCACCGTTGCCGATGGCCACCGCGTTCGCGGCGGTGGAACTGGCGGCGGGACCGACGGCCACGCTGTCCACGCCGGTCGCGGCGCTGTCGGCGAGCGTCGAGTTGGCGTGGAAATATTTGATACCCGCGCCATTGTTGACGAGGCCATCGACGGTCTGGTTGGTCGCAAACAATTGCGAGCCATTCACCGCATCGGTGCTGGTGCCGTTCAAGGCCCCGGCACTCAGGTTGGTGATTTTCACCCCACCGGCCGGTGCGCCTGCACCACCCGTCGCCCCCAGGGTGATGGCGTTGCCGCCGACAGCATCATATTTCACCGCGATGTTGGCGGTGTTGACCGTGTCGGTGTTCAGCGCCGTCAATGCACTTGCCACACTGGTTTGCGCAGTGCCAGCCCCTACCG
>NZ_VOBN01000056.1 GCF_008370045.1 Pseudomonas sp. ANT_J12 | reverse complement strand
TGACCGGCGTTTTGTTCGGCGCAACGGCTTCGAGGTTGCCACCGGCCGCATCCTTGATGGATTCGGCCACGGTGGTCGGGCCTTTGTAGACGTCGTTGCCGGCCGCCACGGCCAAGATCCCGGAGCTCTGGCCGACGGCGATGGTGATCACCTTGCCGCTGTTCAGGGTGACGGTCACTGGGTCGTTGTGCGCGGTGACCAGGTTGCCTTTGGCGTCGGTCAGGGTCGCGGTGTAGGTGATCGTGCCGTTTTCATTCACGGTTGGCGAGGCGGTCAACGTCACGGTCGTCGCGTCATTGACGTCGCTGACGATGGTCGTGGCTGGCGTGGTGTTTGGCGCGACGGCTTCCAAATTCCCGCCCGAGGCATCCTTGATCGATTCGGAAACGGTGGTCGGGCCTTTGTAGACGTCGTTGCCGGCCGCCACGGCCAAGATCCCGGAGCTCTGGCCGACGGCGATGGTGATCACTTTGCCGCTGTTCAGGGTGACGGTCACTGGGTCGTTGTGCGCGGTGACCAGGTTGCCTTTGGCATCGGTCAGGGTCGCGGTGTACGTGATGGTGCCGTTTTCATTCACGGTCGGCGAGGCGGTCAACGTCACGGTCGTTGCGTCATTGACGTCATTCACCGTAGTGGTGACCGGCGTTTTGTTCGGTGCAACGGCTTCGAGGTTGCCACCGGCCGCATCCTTGATGGATTCGGCCACGGTGGTCGGGCCTTTGTAGACGTCGTTGCCCGCGATGACCGGCAGGCTGCCGGAGCTTTCACCGACGGCAATGGTGATCACCTTGCCGCTGTTCAGGGTGA
>NZ_VOBN01000055.1 GCF_008370045.1 Pseudomonas sp. ANT_J12 | reverse complement strand
CGTTGTTGTGGATCTGCAGCACCAGGTTGGCGGTGCTGGTGTCACCGTCAGAATCGGTAATGGTGTAGGTGAAGTTTTCGGTGCCGTTGCCGCCACCGTGCAGCGCTTTGAAATCCGCATCGCTGGTGTTCAGCGTGTAGGCGTAGGTGCCATTGGCATTCAACACTAAGGTGCCGTAAGTACCGGCGAAGGTGCCGGGCGTCACAGGGCCGGTTGCGACGCGATCCGCGCCTTGCACGTCGTTGGTCAGCACGTTGCCGTTCAGTGTCAGCAAGGTTTCAGACGCAGTGCTGGCGTTGCTGTCGTCGATGGCTTTCGGTACATCGTCGATGACGTTGACGTCCAGCGAACCGTTGGCCGTGGTGCCGTTGTCGTCGACTACTGTGACGGCGAATTGCTCAGGTAGATTGTTTGCGCCACCCGCGGTTGGGTGTGCGTCGTTGCCGTTCAAGGTGTAGCTGTAGCTGACCACGCCGGTGGCTGGATCAAAACCGGTGATGGTCAGCGTATTGCCCAACCCGGTCGGGATGGATTGCGGGAACCCCGCCGCCACGCCGCCGCTGACGACGGTGATGCCGCCGACAGTGAGGGTTTGCACGCCATCGAGGGCGGTGATGGTGAAGGTGCCGCTTTGGGTCAGTTGAGTGCTGTCGGGCGCGCTGCCGAGGCTGAGGTTTTTCTCGTAGACCGTGAGTTCGCCGCCCTCGACGTTCAGGCCATTGATGATGACCGGATCGTCGTTGTTGTGGATCTGCAGCACCAGGTTGGCGGTGCTGGTGTCACCGTCAGAATCGGTAATGGTGTAGGTGAAGTTTTCGGTGC
>NZ_VOBN01000054.1 GCF_008370045.1 Pseudomonas sp. ANT_J12 | reverse complement strand
GAAAGCCAAATTCTTTGAAGACGTGGTCGATGTCCTGAAGAACGACTACGGCGTATCCGTTGTAAAAAAGCGGCCCGGCAAGTCGTTGCGCAAACCCAAACCCTGAGTGTCAGCAGGGCTTGCCAGTTTATGGGGATCAGTCGCCAAGCCTTTTACAAACGCGAACGGGTCTATCGAGCTCGGCTCGAGCAGGATCAGAAACTCATGCAGTTTGTGCAGGAGATCCGCGTACGCCAACCCTGCTTAGGCACACGCAAACTGCACTCATTGATGCATGAAAAGCGTGATAAGCCAGAGCTGCACGTTGGCCGGGATCGTTTGTTTGAGGTTTTACGCGAACATCGGCAGTTGGTTCGCAGGAAACGGGCCTACCACAAGACGACCGACAGCCATCATCACTTTCACTGCCATCCCAATCTACTGAAGCCTGGCCCGCAGCAAGTCGCCGCATCCGGTCCGGAACAGGTCTGGGTGGCGGATATCACTTACCTCTCCACCCAACGCGATGATCCGGTCTACCTAAGCCTGGTGACGGATGATTTCTCGAGAAAAATTGTCGGTTATCACGTGCACGGCAGCCTGCATGCCGACTCGGTAGCCCAGGCCTTGCGCATGGCGCTGAAGACGCGTCGAACACGGCAGAAACTGGTCCATCACTCGGATCGAGGTGTGCAGTATTGCTCAGGGCTTTACCAAAAGATCCATGCCAAGCACGGCATTACATGCTCGATGACCGATGGTTACGATTGCTATCAAAACGCCAAGGCAGAGCGGGTTAACGGCATCTTGAAAACCGAACTCTTGCTCCACCGTCCGAAAGACTTGGCACAAGCGGAGCAGATGGTGCGGGAGGCAATCCTGATCTACAACCAGGAACGCCCACACCTGTCCTTGAAATACAAAACGCCCGATGCGGTGCATCGGGCGTTAGGGTGAAATAGGTGTAAACCTATTTCAGGACTAGACA
>NZ_VOBN01000053.1 GCF_008370045.1 Pseudomonas sp. ANT_J12 | reverse complement strand
TGCCTGAAAGTGTCCGGATGGCCGTGGAATCGGTGTCCGGATGCTCGTGGAATGAGTGTCCGGATCAGCGTGGAATCAGTGTCCGGATGTTGGTGGAATGGGTGTCCGGATGGTCATGGAATCCCCAATCACCATTACAATACTCGCGTGCATCAGTCCAGGGCCGGATTTCGCCATGGTTTCTCGCAACGGATTACTACTGTCTCGACGCGCGGGCGTCCTCACAGCTGTGGGAATTGGTATGGGGGTGCTTGTCCACGTGTGCTATACGCTGCTCGGACTAGGATTAGTGCTTCAACAAACGCCTTGGTTGTTCAATGCGCTGAAGCTGGGTGGAGCTGCGTATCTCATCTACCTAGGCATCAAAATGCTTCGTTCCAAGCCAGCTATTGAACAGCTAGACGCACCCCCACCCGCTATGTCAGATCTGGCAGCTCTCCGCACGGGATTTCTCACGAACGCGTTGAATCCTAAAACATCTATCTTCATCGTTAGTCTGTTCATTGGTGTAGTACGTCCGGACACTGCCTTGACAGTGCAAATTGCATATGGACTGTTCATCGCAGGGGCGCACGCGGTGTGGTTCAGCCTCATCGCGCTGTGCTTCTCCGCCGGGATGGTGCGCGAGAAACTGGTAGCTGCACGACAATGGATTGACCGAGTTTTTGGCGGCCTACTAGTGAGTTTCGGGATATTACTGACAATCGCTCAGCGTTCAGGTTGAGTTGAATTGGCCTTTGCGCAGGGATGGCAGGATGAGATGGCCAGCCGCATTACCCCTAATACTGGAGTTCGGAAGGTGTGTTGGCTGGACGCTTACGATCGAACAGCCCGGCAAGCTGCTTAGAAAGCTGCATGTTCTGCTTGAGCAGATGCCGGCTGAACAAATCACGGTGAAAGCGTTGGCGGGTACACTCGGAATGTCTGAACGCACACTCGCCCGCAAGGTAAGAAATGAAACAGGGCTTGCGA
>NZ_VOBN01000052.1 GCF_008370045.1 Pseudomonas sp. ANT_J12 | reverse complement strand
TAATGCCGATCAGTTAAGCCCTTTTACTTGACCTTTGGCCGCAAGAAATCAAAATCCGATGCCTGTATTGGCATCGGATTTTTTTATGCGTCTCGCTCGGGCACTGGAACTGACCCACAACATCGTCTCCACCCCCAACTCAATTGAGGGATTGAATTCCTTGCTCGATCCTTCTTTGGTCGAGCAGGCACTTGAACAGGCAGGCGTTGCGACTTTACGCAAGCGGCGCTTGCCGTTGGAAATGATGCTTTGGTGCGTGATCTCCATGGCGTTCTTTCGGCGCATGTCGGCGTGGGATGTGGTCAGCCGCATGAATATCATGCTGCCGGGCCAGCGCCCGTTGGTGGCACCCAGCGCGGTGGTTCAAGCCCGTCAGAGATTGGGCAGCGAGGCTGTACGACAGGTCTTCCATCTGACTCAGAAAAGTTGGCATGAGGCGGCCGCTCATCCGACTTGGGCCGGTTTGCGCTTACTGGGTGTCGACGGTGTCGTCTGGCGAACACCCGATACACCGGAAAACCGTGCACGTTACGACTCCGCCAGTAACCAGCATGGCGACACTGGTTTTCCGCAGGTGCGCATGGTCTGCCAGATGGAGTTGACCAGCCATTTGCTGATCGGCAGTGCGTTTGACGGCTATCGCAGCAACGAGATGAAGCTGGCGGAGCAACTGATCGAGACCACGCCCGATCACTCGTTGACGCTATTTGATCGTGGTTTTTATTCGTTAGGTTTACTGCATCAATGGCAGCAGGCAGGGATCGAACGTCACTGGCTGATGCCGCTGAAAAAAGGCTCGCAGTACGAAGTGCTTCAGCGTTTGGGGCGCCAGGATGCGGTTGTCTCATTAAACACTTCGCCGCAGGCCCGCAAGCAATGGCCGGGGCTGCCGGAGCGTCTGACCGCGCGACTTCTGAGCAAAACCGTCAAAGGCAAGGTGTGTCAGATCCTGACCTCAATGGCCGACCCGCTACGCTTTCCATCCGACGAAATCGTCGACCTGTACAGCCAGCGATGGGAAGTCGAATTAGGGTTTCGGGAGATGAAACAGACCTTGCTCAACAGCAGTTATACGTTGCGTAGCAAGACGCCCGAGATGATCGAGCAGGAGCTGTGGGGGGTGTTGTTGGGCTACAACTTGTTGCGCTATCAGATGGTGGAGATGAGTCGTCACTGTCCAGGTATTTACCCATGCGAAATGAGTTTTACCGCCTGCACCTGGGCGATTCTCGGGTTTATCAACAGCGTCTCCGCCGACCGTTCCGGGAACATCCCCAAGTACCTGACTGAGTTGCATGCCTCAGCCCCGCACTATGTCCTGCCGCATCGGCGAGAGGAGCGTATTTATCCTCGGGCCATCCGGCTTAAATCACCGAAGTATCCGATCAGAAAGAAAAATGCCAGTCAGCTTAACTGACTGGCATTAG
>NZ_VOBN01000051.1 GCF_008370045.1 Pseudomonas sp. ANT_J12 | reverse complement strand
CGCGATGGCGTCGGTTAAATCGCCATCGCGGGCAAGCCTTGCTCCTACAGGTGTTCATTTCCAACCTGTCAGGTGTGTCCCTCATGCAAGGTTTGATCAAACGCTGTGCCCTGCTCGTCGCCGCCGGCCTGTGTGCCGGGTCCCTGCAAGCGGCGGAAAAAGTCATCTTCGATACCGACTTCAACGTGCTCAACGATGACGGCCAGGCCTTCATCATGCTCGCCCAGTTGCACGCGCAAAAACGCATCGACCTGCTCGGCATGACCCTGGTCAGCGGCAACGCCTGGGTCGATCAGGAGCAGGTCGACGCGCTCAAGGCTGTCGAGCGCATGGGCGTGGACAAAGAGGTCGGGGTGTATTCCGGCGCGGCGTATCCGCTGCTGCATGACTTCGCCACGTATCCGCAGGAGCAGGCGCTGTTCGGCGCTGGTTGGCCGGGGGCGTTCAAAGCCGCTCGCCCCACAAACGCCGCGCAATTGGTCGCGCCGCCGGATGGCCTGGCGACCCACACCACATTGCGCAAGGAAACCGCCGCGCAGTTCATCGTCGACAGCGTGCGCGCCAATCCCCATGAAGTGACGCTGCTGGCAGTCGGGCCGCTGACCAACATTGCGCTGGCGATCCGTTCCGCGCCGGACATCGTGCCGCTGATCAAACGCATTGTGTACATGGGCGGCGCGATCGAGATTCCGGGCAACACCACGCCGGCCGCCGAGTTCAACTGGTGGTTCGATCCCGAGGCGGCGAAGATCGTCCTGCGTTCGCCCATCGAACACGTGATTTTCCCCAACGATGTCTGCGAGAAAGTCACCTTCGATGCTGCGGTGTACAAACGGGTGATCGCCAAACCGGGACCCATTGCCGACCTGTACAAGCATGAATTCGGCGCGCTGTTCGACAAGGATCCGGCCTATCACAGCTTCACTTGGGACAGCCTGCCAGCGCTGTTCCTGGTACAACCGGACATCGTCACCGAGTCCCGGGATTTGTGGGTGGATGTGGACGCGCAGTTCGGCGCCGATTACGGCCGGGCCCTTGGCTACAAGAAGAGCCCGCCGGTGGGCACGCAAAAAGCCAAGGTGGTATTCGCCATCGACCAGAAGCAATTCTGGGACGGCTACGTCAACCTCGTGACTTTGCCGACACCGGTCAAGATGAACAAGTGACAGCCCGCAGCGAACCCCTCACAGTGAGCGTGGTCGCACAGGTGAGCCGCCGGATAATCTTCAACGGCGGTTCAGTCCCTTTTTCTGTCGAGAGCCTTTAGATGCGCAGACTCCTTGCCCTGTCCCTGCTGTTGCTGTCCCTGAGCGCCTGCGCGCTGTTCCCCAATCGCGATCCGCTGAACATCAACGTGGTCGGCATCGAACCGCTGCAAAGTCAGGACCTGGAAGTGCGCTTCGCGGTGAAGATCCGCGTGCAGAACCCGAACGAAACCGCGATCGACTACAACGGCGTGGCCCTGGACCTGGAAGTCAACGGCCGGCCATTGGCCTCGGGCGTCAGCGATCAATCAGGCACGATCCCGCGCTTTTCCGAAGCCGTGCTGACCGTGCCGGTGAGCGTCTCGGCCTTCTCTGTATTGCGCCAGACCCTGGGCCTGAGCCAGACGCAAACCCTCGACAACCTGCCCTACGTACTGCGCGGCAAACTGGCCGGCGGCTTGTTTGGCACCATGCGTTTTGTCGATACCGGCAAGTTGAGTTTTCCAGGGTCCGCCGCTGCAACCTGGTAACCCCGCCCCCCTTTGTAGGAGCGAGGCTTGCCCGCGAAGGCGGAGTGTCATCCAACATAGATGTCGAATGCCACACCGCCTTCGAGGGCAAGACTCGCTCCTACAGGGATGCCGCAACCGAAA
>NZ_VOBN01000049.1 GCF_008370045.1 Pseudomonas sp. ANT_J12 | reverse complement strand
CGGCCATAGTGGGTGATAGCCCTGTACGCGAAAATCTCTTAGTCATGAAATCGAGTAGGACGGAGCACGAGAAACTTTGTCTGAATATGGGGGGACCATCCTCCAAGGCTAAATACTACTGACTGACCGATAGTGAACTAGTACCGTGAGGGAAAGGCGAAAAGAACCCCGGAGAGGGGAGTGAAATAGATCCTGAAACCGTATGCGTACAAGCAGTGGGAGCCCACTTTGTTGGGTGACTGCGTACCTTTTGTATAATGGGTCAGCGACTTATTTTCAGTGGCGAGCTTAACCGAATAGGGGAGGCGTAGCGAAAGCGAGTCTTAATAGGGCGTCTAGTCGCTGGGAATAGACCCGAAACCGGGCGATCTATCCATGGGCAGGTTGAAGGTTGGGTAACACTAACTGGAGGACCGAACCGACTACCGTTGAAAAGTTAGCGGATGACCTGTGGATCGGAGTGAAAGGCTAATCAAGCTCGGAGATAGCTGGTTCTCCTCGAAAGCTATTTAGGTAGCGCCTCATGTATCACTGTAGGGGGTAGAGCACTGTTTCGGCTAGGGGGTCATCCCGACTTACCAAACCGATGCAAACTCCGAATACCTACAAGTGCCGAGCATGGGAGACACACGGCGGGTGCTAACGTCCGTCGTGAAAAGGGAAACAACCCAGACCGTCAGCTAAGGTCCCAAAGTTATGGTTAAGTGGGAAACGATGTGGGAAGGCTTAGACAGCTAGGAGGTTGGCTTAGAAGCAGCCACCCTTTAAAGAAAGCGTAATAGCTCACTAGTCGAGTCGGCCTGCGCGGAAGATGTAACGGGGCTCAAACCATACACCGAAGCTACGGGTATCACTTAGGTGATGCGGTAGAGGAGCGTTCTGTAAGCCTGTGAAGGTGAGTTGAGAAGCTTGCTGGAGGTATCAGAAGTGCGAATGCTGACATGAGTAACGACAATGGGTGTGAAAAACACCCACGCCGAAAGACCAAGGTTTCCTGCGCAACGTTAATCGACGCAGGGTTAGTCGGTCCCTAAGGCGAGGCTGAAAAGCGTAGTCGATGGAAAACAGGTTAATATTCCTGTACTTCTGGTTATTGCGATGGAGGGACGGAGAAGGCTAGGCCAGCTTGGCGTTGGTTGTCCAAGTTTAAGGTGGTAGGCTGGAATCTTAGGTAAATCCGGGATTCTAAGGCCGAGAGCTGATGACGAGTGTTCTTTTAGAACACGAAGTGGTTGATGCCATGCTTCCAAGAAAAGCTTCTAAGCTTCAGGTAACCAGGAACCGTACCCCAAACCGACACAGGTGGTTGGGTAGAGAATACCAAGGCGCTTGAGAGAACTCGGGTGAAGGAACTAGGCAAAATGGCACCGTAACTTCGGGAGAAGGTGCGCCGGTGAGGGTGAAGCATTTACTGCGTAAGCCCATGCCGGTCGAAGATACCAGGCCGCTGCGACTGTTTATTAAAAACACAGCACTCTGCAAACACGAAAGTGGACGTATAGGGTGTGACGCCTGCCCGGTGCCGGAAGGTTAATTGATGGGGTTAGCTAACGCGAAGCTCTTGATCGAAGCCCCGGTAAACGGCGGCCGTAACTATAACGGTCCTAAGGTAGCGAAATTCCTTGTCGGGTAAGTTCCGACCTGCACGAATGGCGTAACGATGGCGGCGCTGTCTCCACCCGAGACTCAGTGAAATTGAAATCGCTGTGAAGATGCAGTGTATCCGCGGCTAGACGGAAAGACCCCGTGAACCTTTACTATAGCTTTGCACTGGACTTTGAATTTGCTTGTGTAGGATAGGTGGGAGGCTTTGAAGCGTGGACGCCAGTTCGCGTGGAGCCAACCTTGAAATACCACCCTGGCAACTTTGAGGTTCTAACTCAGGTCCGTTATCCGGATCGAGGACAGTGTATGGTGGGTAGTTTGACTGGGGCGGTCTCCTCCTAAAGAGTAACGGAGGAGTACGAAGGTGCGCTCAGACCGGTCGGAAATCGGTCG
>NZ_VOBN01000048.1 GCF_008370045.1 Pseudomonas sp. ANT_J12 | reverse complement strand
AGGCTTAAGGCTTAAACAACTAGCCCCTACTCAATCCAGTCAAACGCGATGACAACGCTTGCATGGCGCGGCTGACCTGATCGAGCGCCTGGGCGTCACGGGCGTTCTCCTCACTGATGCTGTTGATACGCACCGCCAGTTCGTTGATTTCCTGAGTCACATGACTTTGTTGCTGCGCCGCTACGGCGATCTGCTGGGCACGCTGGGAAATATCATCGAAGCTTTGCACCGTACTGGACAGCGCCGACGCTGCACCTTCGGCCTCAACCACTGCATGTTCGGTACGTGCTTCACCGGCTTGCATAGCCTGCACCGCCTGGCGTGAAGCCTGCTGCAAAGCGCTGATCATGGTACCGATCTCATTGGCAGATGCCTGGGTTTTGCCCGCGAGGGTGCGCACTTCATCGGCTACCACAGCAAATCCACGACCCTGTTCACCGGCGCGCGCAGCCTCAATGGCAGCGTTCAGTGCGAGCAGGTTGGTCTGTTCGGAAATCGCTTTAATCACATCCAGCACTGCGCCGACCTGCTGGCTGTCTTTCTCCAGCCGACTGATCACCGCTGCCGCATCAGCCATTTCCGACGACAGCGCCTGAATCGCCGAACTATTTGAAGCGACCTTCCGCTGCCCCTGCTGCACCACCACCAGTGAGCTCTGTGCGGTATTGGCGCAGTCATTGGTGTTCTGCGCCACTTCCTGGGCACTCGACGACATTTCGGTAATCGCCGCAGCCAGTTGGGTGTTCTCCTGCCGCTGCTGCTCGGCGCGCCCGGCCAGGGTACTGCTCAGGCCACCCAACTGCGCGGCTTCGGCCTGCAGATGATCGGCTTCCTCGGCAATACGCTGAAGCATGGTGCGCAACTGCCCGGCATAGCGATTGACCGCGTGGCGAAGCGCGCCGATTTCATCCTCGCGCTCCACGCTCAACTCAACGTCGCGGCTGGCCGAACCACTGCCCAGAGAGTCGATCTGCGCGGTGGTTTCTTCCAGTTGCCCGATCAGCTTGCGCCCTGCCAGCCAAGCAAGAGCCAGCAAGACCGCCAACAGCGGCAGGAGAAACAAAAGAATTTCCCAGGTCAACGCCCTAGCCAGGCCGGTAACCCGTACCTGCGGAGTGACCAGGCCGACTACCCAGCCGGTGTCAGGCATCAGAAACAGGCTGACGTGGCTGGCCTGCTTGAGCTGTTCATCGTTTTCCAGATCAAGGTTGTGAATCGCCCCCGAACTGTTGCTATTCAGCGCCGCCTGTACCGGCTTGAGCCAGCTGTGCTGCTGCGCCAGATCTGAAAATTTGACCATCGCGGCGCCCGTACCGCCGGACATATTCGGAAAATACAGTACGTTGCCAGCTTGGTCGAGAGCGAAGGCATAGCCATCGGTCACCTTGCCTTGCTCGGTTAGAAAGCGTGTCAGATCGTCCAGCAGCAGGTCCAAGGTAGCGACGCCGGCAAAGCGTCCTTCAAGCTGGTAAGGCACGCTACAGGTAACCATCGGCACACCGGTCACCGCATCCCGATAAGCCTCCGACCACAGGCACTGTCCTGCCTTGCTGCTTCGCGCGCCGGTATACCAGGCATCGTTGTGGTAACCAGGACCATCGGCCGCATTGTAATCGTCGGAATAAGCCAGCCGACCATCTGCTCCACGTGCCCAGAAGAAGCTGCGGCGCACTGCCCCCTCGGAGAAGGCGTTTGGCTCCGGCCACACGCCGCCGCCGGCAATCGCCCGATCACCCTGACTATCGATCAAATTGGGCAGGTTATTTAGGTACAGCTGCTCTTCACGCGGCAGCACCTCGGCGAGGTGTGCCAGGCTGGCTGTCACCCCCTCTATTCGCGCCAGCTGCAGCGCTAACTGCCGCACGATGGCGCTACCGGTCTGCTCGATCAGTTCGCCACTGGCCGCCACCACGCGCGGCTGGCCCCGCAAAGCCATCACGCCAAACACTGCCAGAGCGGTAAGAATCAGAAGAACGATACAACCCAGGGTCAAGCGCTGCGACAGCCGAACGGGGA
>NZ_VOBN01000047.1 GCF_008370045.1 Pseudomonas sp. ANT_J12 | reverse complement strand
GTAAGCGATCCATCGCCTACACATTCAAAGCCGCCAGTTGAAGCCTGATGCTGTGCTCCCGATTTCCATCAGGAGCCAGCAATCATGATGCGCCCCGACGCTAAAGTTGAAAAAGTTTATCTGTACCCCAAACCCGTGGACTTCCGAAAATCCATCGACGGTCTGTCCGCCCTCGTCGAATTAGATATCAAGGTCGCGGTGTTTGACCCCGTGCTGTTCGTCTTCCTGAATCGCCACCGTAATCGAGTGAAAATACTTTATTGGGAGCGCAACGGCTTTTGCCTTTGGCTCAAGCGCCTGGAGTCCGAACGTTTCAAAACCGCGCCCGATCCTACTGACGAACCGATTGTTTTGAGCGTGCAGGAATTGAATTGGCTGTTGGATGGTTTTGACCTGTGGAGGAACCGTCCGCATCAGGTTTTGACGCCGCGATTTGTCGCCTGATTGGGTATAATCCGGGCCATGACTTCCATGCCCGACAACCTCCCTGATGACCCTGTACGACTCAAGCAACTGCTGCTTGAGTCTCTCGCTCAGCAGGCCAAAACAGCTGAAGCGCTTCTGGCTCAACAAGGTCAGATTGTTGATCTGAAAGAACAGATCAAGCTATTGCGTCAACGTTTGTTCGGGCGCAAATCAGAACAAACAGTCGATCCGCAGACGCCGCAGCTCGCGCTCTTTAATGAGCCTGAAAGCCTCGCGGTTCCGGTCACCGATGAGTCTGACGAAGAAGTCGTCGCCCCGACCCCACGCCGTGGCAAACGCAAACCGCTGTCCGCCGACCTGCCGCGCATCGAAGTCATCCACGAACTGCCCGAACACGAACTGAGCTGTGCGTGCGGCTGTCGTAAACACGTCATCGGCGAAGAAACCAGCGAACAGCTGGAGATCGTGCCGATGCAGATCCGCGTGATCAAACACATCCGTAAGGTCTACGCTTGCCGTGGTTGTGAAACGGCACCGGTCACCGCCGACAAACCGGCTCAACTGATCGAAAAGAGCATGGCCAGCCCCAGTGTGCTGGCGATGCTGCTGACCACCAAATACGTCGACGGTTTGCCACTGTATCGGTTCGAAAAAGTACTTGGCCGACACGGCGTCGATATCCCCCGCCAAACCTTGGCGCGCTGGGTGATCCAGTGCGGCGAACACTTGCAACCGTTGCTGAATTTGATGCGCGACCGATTGCTGGAAAGTCCGGTGATCCACTGCGACGAAACGCGGGTACAAGTGCTGAAGGAACCGGATCGAGACCCGACCAGCCAGTCCTGGATGTGGGTCCAAGCCAGCGGCCCGCCTGAGCGTCCAGTTGTCCTGTTTGACTACACCACCAGCCGCGCGCAGGAGGTGCCACTGCGCCTGCTTGCCGATTATCGCGGCTACCTGATGACCGACGATTACGCCGGCTATAACGCCTTGGGCGCGCAGCCAGGTGTCGAGCGTTTGGGCTGCTGGGCACATGCGCGACGTAAGTTCGTCGATGCGCAAAAAGTGCAGCCCAAGGGTAAGACCGGGCGAGCCGACATCGCGCTGAACCTGATCAACAAACTCTACGGTATCGAACGCGAGTTCAAAGACGCCAGCTATGACCAGCGCTTTAGCGCTCGACAGGAAAAAGGTCTGCCGGTACTCGCAGAACTAAAAAGCTGGCTGGAGAAAACCCATCCCCAGGTGACGACGCAAAGTGCCTTGGGCAAGGCCGTCGGTTATTTGGCCAGCAACTGGAGCAAGCTTGAGCGTTACATTGAGGCCGGCTTCTTGCCCATCGATAACAACAAGGCCGAGAGAGCGGTAAAACCCTTTGTGATCGGTCGCAAAAATTGGATGTTCAGCGACACTCCCAAGGGCGCGACGGCCAGTGCGCAGATCTATAGCCTGGTCGAAACTGCCAAAGCCAACGGCCAAGAGCCCTATACGTGGCTGCGCCACGTACTTGAACGCCTGCCACAAGCTACTTCGGTAGAAGACTTCGAAGCCTTGCTGCCGTGGAACTGTTCCCCGACTATCTCGCGCTAAATGCACACATCGGTTTTTTGCCATGTGTGGTTTATGGGTCGCTTAC
>NZ_VOBN01000046.1 GCF_008370045.1 Pseudomonas sp. ANT_J12 | reverse complement strand
GTAAACGCTCCATGAACCCCACACTCAAAGTCACCACCTGATCCCAGACGCGGTGCCCCATATTTCTATACCTGTGGCACATAAATAGCTCACCTACCATTTTGCTGGCATAAAAATGCCACTGTTTAGCTATTTTAGTGGCACAAAAATGTCAAAGTTTGGCCATTTCAATGGCACAAAAATGCCAAGACCAGGTATTTCAGGTGGCACAAAAGATGCGCGCTATTTCTGTGGTATTTAAATGCCATTTCAATGCCACGGAAATGCAGAAGCACGCCCTATCTGTGCTCATGTGAGCCATTTTGGACCTGTACCGGGGGTAGGATTATTTTTGTACCGGGGGTAGGATTTTATATTTTTACAGGGCTTTGGAGGCCCAAAAAACGTACCGAGTCTATTACGTGTTGGGTGGATTTGGCGGTACACCAAAGGATGTCGAGGCTTCCCTAGCATACGATTCGATCCACTCACCCCCCGTTTAGGGTTCAGGTTTAACGTGATATCTCTGGCGAGCAGTTCCACGGCAACAGTGCCTCATAGTCTGCCACCGACTGCGCATGTGGTAACTGCTCCAGTACGTGGCGTAGCCACGTATAAGGCTCTTGGCCGTTGACCTTGGCGGTCTCCACTAGGCTGTAGATCTGAGCACTGGCGGTAGCGCCTTTGGCCGTGTCGCTGAACAGCCACGCCTTGCGACCGATAACAAACGGCTTTATCGCGCGTTCCGCCGCATTGTTGTCGATCGGTAAAAACCCGGCCTCCACGTAACGCTCCAGCCGGCTCCAATTGTTGGCAAGATAGTTAACCGCCTTGCCCAGCACACTTTGCGGCGTCACTTGGGACTGCGTTTTATCCAGCCAGCTTTTCAACTGGGCCAGGATCGGCAGGCTCTTTTCCTGTCTGCCGATAAATCGTTGCTCGTCACTGACGCCCTTCAGTTCACGCTCGATGCCGTACAGCTTGTTGATCATCGTCAGGGCGATATCGGCACGTCCCGCCTTGCCCTTGGGCTGTACCTTTTGAGCATCGACAAACTTGCGCCGCACATGGGCCATGCACGCCAGACGTTCCACTCCGGGCTGTAATGCCAAGGCGTTGTAACCCGCGTAATCATCGGTCATGACGTAGCCACGATAACTTTCCAGCAGGCGCAACGGCACTTCCTGCGCACGGCTGGAGGTGTAGTCAAACAGCACGACTTTTCGATCCGGCGGCCCGCTGGCTTGCACCCACATCCAGGATTGGCTGGTTGGGTCTCGATCCGGTTCTTTAAGTACCTGGACGCGGGTTTCATCACAGTGGACGACAGGGCTTTCCAGCAACCGATCCCGCATCAGATTTAATAACGGTTGCAAGTGCTCGCCGCACTGGATGACCCAGCGCGCCAACGTTTGGCGAGGGATGTCCACACCATGACGGGCAAGTACGGTTTCAAATCGGTGGAGCGGCAGGCCGTCGACGTATTTAGTGGTCAACAACATCGCCAAGACACTCGGACTGGCCATGCTCTTTTCGATCAACTGAGCCGGTTTGTCAGCAGTGACCGGCGCCGCTTCACAACCACGACACCCGTAGACTTTGCGGATGTGTTTGATCACGCGGATTTGCATCGGCACGATATCCAGCTGCTCGCTAGTTTCTTCGCTGACGACATGCTTGCGGCAACCACAGGCACACGTCAGTTCGTGCTCGGGAAGTTCGTGGATGACTTCGATGCGCGGCAGATCAGCAGACAGAGGCTTGCGCTTGCCACGACGTGAAGTCGGAGCAACAACTTCTTCGTCAGCGTCGCCGATTGAAGGCATCGGCTCGCTTTCGGGCTCGTTGAACAACGCCAGTTGAGGGGTATTGGGTTCAACGGTCTGCTCGGATTTGCGACCGAACAAACGGTCGCGCAGCAGCTTGATCTGTTCTTTCAGATCGACGATATGAGTCTGGTATGCCTCAGCCGTTACCTGCTGACGACTGAGTGCCTCAAGCAACATTTGCTTGAGCAGAACAGGGTCGTCAGGGAGGTCTTCGGGCATCAAATTCATGCCCGGATTATACCCGTCAGGCGACGAATCTTGGCGTTAAAACCTTGTGTGGACGGTTGCGCCAGAGATCAA
>NZ_VOBN01000045.1 GCF_008370045.1 Pseudomonas sp. ANT_J12 | reverse complement strand
TGCGGATTCCACGCCATCCGGACACTCAGCCCACCAACATCCGGACACTCATTCCACGCTCATTCGGACAGGCAGTCGGAGCGCAGCGACGCAGGTTTGCATTGTTAGTCTGAAGTCTCTGTCGCCGTCAATTTCGTTGCGCGTCTGCGCATCGATTCGCCCTTCAGTTCGATCCGATAAGCGTTGTGCACCAGCCGGTCGAGGATCGCATCGCCCAAGGTCGGATCGCCGATCAGTGCGTGCCATTTGTCCACTGGCATCTGGCTGGTCACTAGCGTCGAGCGGTTGCCGTAGCGGTCGTCCAGCAGTTCAAGCATGTCGCGCCGTTGCGCAGCGGTAAACGGCGCCAGGCCCCAGTCGTCCAGGATCAGCAAGTCGGTCTTGGCATAACCCGCCATCAGTTTCGCGAAGCGGCCGTCGCCGTGGGCCAGGCCTAGTTCTTCCATCAAGCGCGGCAAGCGCAGATAACGCACGCTGTAACCGTCGCGGCAGGCCTTATGAGCCAGCGCGCAGGCGAGCCAGGTTTTGCCTACGCCAGTTGGGCCGCCGATGATCAGGTTCAGGCCGTCGCGCAGCCACTGGCCGCTGCCCAGTTGCAGGATCAAGGCCTTGTCCAAGCCACGCGGACTGCGATAGTCGATGTCTTCCAGGCAGGCGTTATGGCGCAGTCGTGCGGCCTTGAGGCGAGTAGTCAGGCGGACGTCTTCGCGCTCGGTCAGCTCGCGGTCGACCATCAGACCGAGGCGTTCGTCGAAGCTGAGATCGTTGATGTCAGGCGTTGCGTGTTGTTCGCCAAGCGCCTTGATCATGCCGTGCAGGCGCAGGGTTTGCAGCTTGTCGAGTGTCGGGTTGGGCAGCATTTTGGTGCTCCTTTTTCAGGTCAGTGGTAGTAGCCAGGGCCGCGCAGGTTGATGTGTTCTTCAGGCAGTAACGGCAGGTTTTGCTGGGCCAGCGGCAGCCGTTCCAGCCCTTGGCGCAGGATCGATTCAAGGCTTTTGTAGCTGCACGCGCCCAGTGCCAGCGCTCGCTGGCAAGCGGCTTCCAGCCGCTCTTCGCCGTGCTGTTTGCTCAGGCGCAGGATCCCCAGGCAGGCGCGGAAGCCGTGCTGCGGATGGATTCGGCGTTCGAGGATGTAGGCGATTACACCAGCGGTGTTCGGCCCGGTCTGCTCAGCCCAGTGGATCAGTCGCTGCGGCGTCCATTCGGCATGTTCGCGGTGACTTTTGGGCATGTGCTCGGCTTGGGTGGTGTGGCGGCCTTTGTGCGGCGAGCGCAGATGGCTGGCCACCCGCTGGTTGGCGTGGAAGCACTCGACGGTCTTAGCGGTTAGCCGCACTTCGAGTTGGTGCTTCACCAGCTGGTACGGCACCGAGTAGTAATGGCCCTCGACCTCGACGTGGTAGTCGATGTGCACCCGCACCTTTTTCCATTCGGCGTAGACATACGGATGTTCTGGTAGCGGTTGCAGTGCGGGTTGGTCGATGGTCTCGAAGGCCGAGCGGCGTGAGCCGGGCAGCTTCTTGAAGGGCTTTTGATTGAGGCGTTCGAGCAGCAGGCTGATTGCCGTGTTGAGTTCTCCGAGCGAGAAGAACTGGCGGTTGCGCAGCACTGCCAGGATCCAGCGCTCGACCACTTGCACACCCACTTCAACCTTGGCTTTGTCCTTGGGTTTACGCGAACGCGCGGGCAGTACGGCTACGCCGTAATGCTCGGCGAGATCGCGGTAACTGGGGTTGATGTCCGGCTCGTAGCGATGCGCCTTGGTGACGCCACTGCGCAGATTATCGGGCACCAGGATCTGCGATGTGCCGCCGAAAAAAGCAAAACAGCGGGCGTGCGAGCCCAGCCAGTCGGGCAGTTTCTGCGACCAAGTGGCCTCGGCGAAGGTGTAGCTGGACGCGCCGAGGACGGCGACGAAGATCTGGGCCTGACGGATTTCACCGGTCTGTCGGTCGATAATGGGCGCGGTCTGTCCGGCGTAATCGACGAACAGCTTTTCGCCGGCACGGTGCTCCTGGCGCATGACAACGTCGACCTTGGCGGCCCAGAGGCGGTAGTGCTCGCAGAACCAGCTGTATTGGAAGCCTTGCGGGTGAGCGAGTCGGTACTCTTGCCAAAGCAGGGCCAGAGTTACGCCGGGGCGGCGCAACTCGGCATGCGCCCAAGCCCAGTCAGGCATCGGGCGCTGGTCGCTCGGCACCGGTACTGCCGGCGGAAACAGGCGTCGGTTCAGCTCTGCATCAGAGATATCGATGGGCCACTGAAGCCCACTGGCTGCGAACCGGCAAAGGTAGTCTCCCGCGCTTGAATGGCCAATGGATAAACTTTTGGCGATCTTGCGCACGGACAGGCCGGCGTCGAACTTTAGGCGTAGTACCTCTCGGATTTTACGCATGGATAAACGCTCCACGACGACCTCTTCGCTTCGAAAAAAGAGGTCGATGGTAGTGAATAATCCTGCGTTGCTGCCTGCCTGAAAGTGTCCGGATGGCCGTGGAATCGGTGTCCGGATGCTCGTGGAATGAGTGTCCGGATCAGCGTGGAATCAGTGTCCGGATGTTGGTGGAATGGGTGTCCGGATGGTCATGGAATCCCCA
>NZ_VOBN01000044.1 GCF_008370045.1 Pseudomonas sp. ANT_J12 | reverse complement strand
CATCCTTGATGGATTCGGCCACGGTGGTCGGGCCTTTGTAGACGTCGTTGCCCGCGATGACCGGCAGGCTGCCGGAGCTTTCACCGACGGCAATGGTGATCACCTTGCCGCTGTTCAGGGTGACGGTGACGGGTTCGTTGTGCGCGGTGACCAGGTTGCCTTTGGCGTCGGTCAGGGTCGCGGTGTAGGTGATGGTGCCGTTTTCATTCACGGTCGGCGAGGCGGTCAACGTCACGGTAGTCGTGTCATTGACGTCATTCACCGTAGTGGTGACCGGCGTTTTGTTCGGCGCAACGGCTTCAAGGTTGCCACCGGCCGCTTCCTTAATCGATTCGGAAACGGTGGTCGGGCCTTTATAGACGTCATTGTCCGCCGTGACCGGCAGGCTACCGGAGCTTTCACCGACCGCGATGGTGATCACCTTGCCGCTGTTCAGGGTGACGGTGACGGGTTCGTTGTGCGCAGTGACCAGGTTGCCTTTGGCGTCGGTCAGGGTCGCGGTGTAGGTGATCGTGCCGTTTTCATTCAC
The DNA here is from genome assembly GCF_008370045.1 of Pseudomonas sp. ANT_J12. Lineage (GTDB taxonomy): Bacteria > Pseudomonadota > Gammaproteobacteria > Pseudomonadales > Pseudomonadaceae > Aquipseudomonas. The sequence goes on along the minus strand of NZ_VOBN01000044.1, from coordinate 2,381 downwards.
GGTCGGCGAGGCAGTGAGCGTCACAGTCGTCGCGTCATTCACATCGCTGACGATGGTGGTCGCAGGCGTGGTGTTTGGCGCTACCGCTTCCAAATTCCCGCCCGAGGCATTCTTGATCGACTCGGAAACGGTGGTCGGACCTTTGTAGACGTCGTTACTTGCCGTGACTGGCAAGCTACCGGAGCTTTCGCCCACCGCGATGGTGATGACCTTGCCGCTGTTCAGCGTCACGGTCACGGGCTCGTTGTGCGCAGTGACGAGGTTGCCTTTGGCATCAGTCAGGGTCGCGGTGTAGGTGATCGTGCCGTTCTCGGCAACGCCTGGGGTCGCGGTCAGGGTTACCGTGGTGGCGTCATTGACGTCGCTGACGATGGTCGTGGCAGGCGTGGTGTTCGGCGCTACGGCTTCCAAATTCCCGCCCGAGGCATCCTTGATCGACTCGGAAACGGTGGTTGGGCCTTTGTAGACGTCGTTGTCCGCCGTGACCGGCAAGCTACCGGAGCTTTCACCGACCGCGATGGTGATGACTTTCCCGCTGTTCAGGGTGACGGTGACGGGTTCGTTGTGCGCAGTGACCAGGTTGCCTTTGGCATCGGTCAGGGTCGCGGTGTACGTAATGGTGCCGTTTTCATTCACGGTCGGCGAGGCGGTCAACGTCACGGTCGTTGCGTCATTCACGTCGCTGACGATGGTCGTGGCAGGCGTCGTGTTCGGCGCAACGGCTTCGAGGTTGCCACCGGCCGCTTCCTTGATCGATTCGGAAACGGTGGTCGGGCCTTTATAGACGTCATTGTCCGCCGTGACCGGCAAGCTGCCGGAGCTTTCACCGACCGCGATGGTGATGACTTTGCCGCTGTTCAGGGTGACGGTGACGGGCTCGTTGTGCGCAGTGACCAGGTTGCCTTTGGCATCGGTCAGGGTCGCGGTGTAGGTGATGGTGCCGTTTTCATTCACGGTCGGCGAGGCAGTGAGCGTCACGGTCGTTGCGTCATTCACATCGCTGACGATGGTGGTCGCAGGCGTAGTGTTCGGCGCTACGGCTTCGAGGTTGCCACCGGCCGCTTCCTTGATCGATTCGGAAACGGTGGTCGGACCTTTATAGACGTCATTGTCCGCCGTGACCGGCAGGCTGCCGGAGCTTTCGCCCACAGCGATGGTGATCACCTTGCCGCTGTTCAGCGTCACGGTCACGGGCTCGTTGTGCGCGGTGACCAGGTTGCCTTTGGCGTCGGTCAGGGTCGCGGTGTAGGTGATCGTGCCGTTTTCATTCACGGTCGGCGAGGCGGTCAACGTCACGGTCGTTGCGTCATTCACGTCGCTGACGATGGTGGTCGCTGGCGTGGTGTTTGGCGCGACGGCTTCCAAATTCCCGCCCGAGGCATCCTTGATCGATTCGGAAACGGTGGTTGGGCCTTTGTAGACGTCGTTGTCCGCCGTGACCGGCAGGCTACCGGAGCTTTCGCCCACTGCGATGGTGATCACCTTGCCGCTGTTCAGCGTCACGGTGACGGGTTCGTTGTGCGCAGTGACGAGGTTGCCTTTGGCATCGGTCAGGGTCGCGGTGTACGTAATGGTGCCGTTTTCATTCACGGTCGGCGAGGCAGTGAGCGTCACGGTCGTCGCGTCATTCACGTCGCTGACGATGGTCGTGGCTGGCGTGGTGTTCGGCGCTACCGCTTCCAAATTCCCGCCCGAGGCTTCCTTGATCGACTCGGAAACGGTGGTCGGACCTTTGTAGACGTCGTTGTCCGCCGTGACCGGCAAGCTACCGGAGCTTTCGCCGACCGCGATGGTGATCACCTTGCCGCTGTTCAGCGTCACGGTGACGGGTTCGTTGTGCGCAGTGACCAGGTTGCCTTTGGCGTCGGTCAGGGTTGCGGTGTAGGTGATGGTGCCGTTCTCGGCAACGCCTGGGGTCGCCGTCAGGGTTACCGTGGTCGCGTCATTCACGTCGCTGACGATGGTGGTCGCAGGCGTAGTGTTTGGTGCTACGGCTTCGAGGTTGCCACCGGCCGCTTCCTTGATCGATTCGGAGACGGTAGTCGGACCTTTATAGACGTCGTTGTCGGCCGTGACCGGCAAGCTGCCGGAGCTTTCACCGACCGCGATGGTGATGACTTTCCCGCTGTTCAGGGTGACGGTGACGGGTTCGTTGTGCGCGGTGACGAGGTTGCCTTTGGCGTCGGTCAGGGTCGCGGTGTAGGTGATCGTGCCGTTCTCGGCAACGCCTGGGGTCGCCGTCAGGGTTACCGTGGTCGCGTCATTCACATCGCTGACGATGGTGGTCGCAGGCGTGGTGTTTGGCGCTACCGCTTCCAAATTCCCGCCCGAGGCATTCTTGATCGACTCGGAAACGGTGGTCGGACCTTTGTAGACGTCGT
>NZ_VOBN01000043.1 GCF_008370045.1 Pseudomonas sp. ANT_J12 | reverse complement strand
CGACCTGATCGACAACCGACAATTTAAAAGTCAGCGTGTAATCGCGTTGACTGCGTTTTATGCCCGTATCCATTGCACCTTCCTGATGAGAAGTCAGAAGGTGTAAACCTTATTCAGGACGGAACAGTCTGTTGAATAAAGCCCGCAGGGCCGATGCGCCAATTTTTCTTGCTCGCCACGTGGGGCCGCCCGGCTCGCCTATCGAACCTGGAAGCCCGTTAACGCAACTGGTGCAGGAACTGTTGCTGCAAGGCGACGAAGTGATTTTCAACAAAAGCCGACCTAACGCTTTCGCCATGACTGACCTGGCCGATCGACTAAAGGCTTGTGGATCTCAAGGCGTGGTTATTGCGGGAATGAAGACCCAGTATTGTGTCGACAGCACCTGCCGCGCCGCACGAGATCTTGGATTCGACGCAGTGCTGATCGCCGATGGTCATACCTGCACCGACACTCCCGCATTGAAGGCTGAAAGTATCGTCGCTCATCACAATGCAACCCTGGCGGGCCCATTCTGTCGTGTCGTTCACGCTGAGGACTGGCGTTTCTAACTGCCATTGATAGATCGACTCAAGTTCTGGGTCGATCTGTCCGCTTTGGGTGGCTGCTGCCCCCACGGCAGGCAGAAATCGGCCAATAGCAGCCGGTCACAACCGACGGAGAACAGCCAAAAGCGCATACTCATGACCGTCCGCCATTCTCTCTAAGCAGACGCGTAAGTGAACGGCTCCAGCAAAATTTGAGGTTCGACCCACAACCTTAAACCGTAGGGAATTACCGAATACCCGTCGTATCGCCCAGTGAAAGTATTCGAAGCTGCAAACTCCAAGAATTTACCGCGCTTGTCATCAACAACGCGGATACCGGGGCATCCAAGCATTGTGTATTTGATAATGGGGTTTGGTAATGAAGCCTCACTCACCTGAATTTCCACATCAGAATCATATTGCCAAATTGTCAATTTCAGTCTGACAGTACCTTGCTCGATAACGTAACGGTGTGATGTTTCGAACTCATCCAGGGAGGGGAAGACGCCGAGTACGGCGATTAGATCAAAAGGATCCCACGTTAAAAGGGGCATAAAGCATCCTTTGCTGACATCACGGTGAATTTGATCCCATTCTAATCATCAGCCATCTGTAACGCAGTTTTTCTCCAAGACTTCTTGGCCATAGGCAGGGCGATTTTTCGCAATCCATCACCAAACGAACATTCACGATCTGGAGGACTCTACGGTTTTTCCCCTCCGTCCGCTTGGGGTCCTTTTCTGCCTCTCGCGATGGACAGAAAACGGCCAGAAGCGGCCCGTGGACAGCCTGATGGCGAAACAGTAACTTGTGCGACGAGGCTGGCGAGAAATGCTCGGCAGCGGATCGTTCAATGGGACGCCACGTATGCCCTCTCGCTACCTTTAGGTGCCGCAATGGACTTGCATCGCAAGCTGGTTTCAGCAATAGAAGCGTTTGATCGCTGGGAGCAGCCTTGGGAGTTTTATGAGTCTGTATCATCTGCACCATCTCTGGACGCAAATGACCACGAACAGTTGAAGCGCGTCTGGGGTACAGCAATAGAGAGGGAATGTTGGCTTGCGAGCAAGGACTTTGCTGATTGCTGCTCGCTTGTAGATACTCGTCTTGCGTCTGGATTCCCCTGGCTATCGAACAAGGCTCGACGGCAACTTGTTAACGGAGCTTCCTACCAATGGCTGTAACGCCCAAGAACTCGCCGAAGTAGTCAAGCAAATGCATGCCTGTACAACTTAAATGTTAGCGGTCCTCATGCCACGGCACGTCTAATCGTAGAGATGTTTGGTGTTTCGCCCGAACATGCCCAACGTTTAGCAGTGAGCGCCTTAAATGGAATTGAGTCCCATGGGCTAAATCCAGAGGATTGGGAAACGGTGAAAGAGACGGTGCGAGTAGTTGTGGCGGGCTGGATCTGAACGAGCCCCATGAAAGACAGGACACCGTTTCCCCCTTACGATAAGGGATAGGCAAACGGTTATGTTTATGACTAACAGCAACGATAAGAGTGGGGAGCTTTTGGGCCAGCAGCGGCGGCGCCGCTGGAGCCCGGAGCAAAAGCTGGCCATGGTTCGCGAGAGCCTTGAGCCTGGGCAAAGTGTGTCGGTGGTCGCTCGGTGTTGAGGCCGATGCCGAATTGACCCACGTGCCGACGCAAGACTGCCCCACCTCCAAATCGACACAAACCCTGCCCAGGCAATGTTTTCGAGGCATCAGACTGGGTCAGCGACATCGTGGCCACTGGGTCAATTCGGCGTCAGCGCCAAAAAGCTGAACAGAGATTGCCGTCATGATCACTGCGCCCAATGCAAAAATCGTCGTGAGGAGCCAGTAAACCCGTCGATCAATTGACAGACTTTCATCGTAAAACCCGTCATTTTTTCTGAGTGAAACCGAACCTCTCGGTAGCACCCACATGTAAAGCGGTGCCACAGTCAGCACTAACAACGCTCCATAGGCCAAACACACGTTGAGCGCCAACCAATGTAATCGATGACTAACGCAACCACCGGCCAGGAAAGCGTCTTGAAGAAGACGTAACCACCGAGCTTCAGCGCCTGCGTGACCTTCGCCGCCCAGCGTGCGGGCGAGGATGGCGCGGTCTTTCCCAGAAGCAGTCATCACTTTTTCTCCAGGCAAAAAAAAGCCCGCACTTGGCGCGATTCAATGATTAAGCTGTGTGTTCCACGCATGGAGGCATTTATGAAGTACACAACGATTCTTTTGATTGCAGCGTTACTCGGTGGTTGCTCCTCATACAGTGAGCGCGGTACCGGCGAAGGCGCAAGGGAGTTCAACAACAAGGGCTACACCGTCCGCTGCGATGCGACCCCGGCCAACCAGCAAGGCTGCTATACCCCCGCGCCGTCGTGGTCTTGGTGGCCGTCCAACCACATAAAATTGAAATTAGGGGCGAACTGAATAAGTTCCTTGTCTGGGCTTCTTGGTGAAGGGGATGCTGGAGATCGGGCAGGTTTCTCCAGGCAAAAAAATACCCACTCAATGGCGGGCGTGGGGTTTGATCATTCAGTTTTTGACTCTAGAGCGACAATCCGCTCTTCAAGAAGGACATTCCTCGCTGAAAGCTCTTAGATGGCACCGACCAAAGGCGCCACTCTATCAATAGTTTGCACCTGTACTAACCGTATACGGGCTGGATTGCTTAGCGACGGAGCACCCGCAATTGCTCGTTCCGAAGTTATCAAAGCGTTGTTGGGTAACAGCTGAACTTGCGCAATTCAAGCCTGGAAAGATGAACATACATTCATCCAGCCAAAGCCGTAGGTGTCTACCCTCAAGGTTCCGACATAGTGAATACAGGAGTAACCCACCATGTTCTCGCACGAAAGCATCCCGCTTATTTCGCTCTTCATCATCATGCTGCTTTGCGTGCTTGGAGCCGTTCTTCACCCCATACACGCATTCTGTAGCTGGGTTCAAAGGCGCAGGAGTAAACCCATTCTCGATCGCACGGAGCAAGTGAGGAGGTTTTATTCTCGCTGAGTGACGTCCAATGAGGCCCGGCACAGTCCGGGCTTTTTGTTGCCTGTACGAATCCGGGATGAGCCTGAATGTGCTCGCCTGCAACCTGAAAAGGGACATGAAAATCATAGGCACCACGGGCTCCTTCATCCCTTGTTTTGTGCCATGCCCCCCCGCTCCCTTTCCTGAATGTTCAGGACTAAAGTTCGCGCACTTTACCCACAAAAGACCTGACGACAGCAGAACCGACTATCCTTTCGGACAGTGAACGCTGCACTCTTGGCAAAAAGGGACGCCATGCCAGTCTATGATCGCGCCATCGGCTCCAGACCCGCCATCCTATGGGGAGATCGAACCTGTCTGATCAAGCCCTGGCGAATGCGGATGGCCTCAATTGCGGTTTTCTGTCTTTTCACGGCAACTCCCGGGTATGGTCAGAACCTGCCAACCGCAGCGGGTGCCGAAAAAGCCACGGTTACGGTGATTCAAGCGCAGGAAATCGTTTCCAGGGCCACCCTCGGAGCCGTTCGCTGGAGCGGCCCTGAATCCGGCCCGCAAGCACAGTGGGGCAAGAGCATCGCCTTTGTCGCAGAAGATTTGCGTAACGGAGGCATTGTCGGTGTCGCCCAGGGCGCTCGGGAGGCAGCCAAAGCGATGGGCTGGACGCTGAAGATCTTCGATGGTGCCGGATCATCGACCGGGCGCGCAAAGGCCTTTGCCGATGCCCTGGCAGCGAAACCCGACGGCCTCATCCTGTGCGGCTCCGATGCCCTGGAGAACAATGCGGCGCTGAACCTCTTCGCCAACAGGGATGTGCCGGTGGTTGCCTGGCACGCCGGAGCACGCCCCGGGCCGATTGACGGCACGCCGGTGGCCATGAACGTCACGACCGACCCGCTCGAAGTGGCGCGACTCACGGCAATGGCAGCAGTGGCGCAGTCAAACGGACACGCCGGCGTGGTGATCCTGACCGACTCCAAGTACAGCATCGCCATGGCGAAAGCCAAGGCCATGGAAGACGTCATTCGGGCCTGTCGCGAATGTACGTTGCTGGAAGTGCGCGATGTCGCGATCTCCGAAAGTGGCGAGAAGATGCCGGCGATCACCAAGGAACTGCTTCAGCGCTATGGAAAGCGCTGGACCCACACACTGGCCATCAACGATATCTATTTCGACTACTCGATTGCCTCATTGACCAACGCCGCAATACCCAGTGACGGCATCAGTCTGTTGTCTGCTGGCGATGGCAGCGCTTCGGCTTTCTTGCGTATACAGGCAAAAACCTACCAGACCGTCACCGTGGCCGAGCCGCTCAACCTGCATGGCTGGCAGGTGATGGATGAATTGAACCGGCTGTTTGCAGGTCAGCCGGTGAGTGGCTTCGTAGCGCCGATTCACCTGGTCAACGCCGACAATATTGCCTTCGACGGCGGGAAGAAATTCCAGTACGACCCTGACAATGGCTATCGGGACATTTACCGCCACCAATGGAATCCCTGAGATTGGACGTTACTACCCGACTCGGACGCTGGCTATTGCCGCAATCGCTGCGCGCGCAGTTCACATTGGCGTTTCTGACGCTGGCGCTGTTGATCCTGGCGGGTGGTGCAACGGCGGTCTACGCGTTGCGCACGTCAAACAGCGCCACCCGCCAGCTGACAGATGAACGACTGGTCCGTATGCAAGATGGGCAAGACATGCTGCAGCGTACCTTGCTGATCGAGCGCCAGACCGATCAGCTTTTGACAACCCGCTCTCCCGACGCCCTGCGTTCAAGCTATGCGGCGACCGTCGAACAGCTTGAAGCCCTTGATCAACTGGTGCAGCAACTGACTGCCGCGAACAGTGGCGTGGCGATACTGGACATGTACCAGTCGAGCCAGATGTTCCGCAATACCGCCAATATCGTTGCGCAGTTGCGAGAAAGCCTGCTGCAATCGGAGGTCACCTTCGAGCAAACCCTGACGGATCTCACCACCCGGTTAACCGCGACCCAGACCCGGGCCAGCCTGGAACTGGCGGTGTTACTTTTCGATCTGCCCCAGGCTGTTGACAGTGATGCCGTGCAACGGCTTCAGGTCCGCTATAAGCTCCTGTCCCGAACGGCGGGCAAGTTACCCGACGCTGGTGTGGAGACGCCCGATCTCTTCGCCCTGCGCCTGCGGCTCATCAATCAGCAAAAGGTGATACAGCGCTTCAATGAGGAACTGAAGAATGAGGCCGGGGTGCTGGTCGCGGTAGCCCGTGCGCAATCCAGTGCCTACACCGAAGACTATCGCGAAGCCGTGCAGCGCCTGGTTGAGGCCTCAAATCGCAGCCAGCAATGGGTGCTGATCATGTTGGGCGCCAGCCTGGTGTTCGCCTGGTTCGTGACCCGGGTTTTCATGGGGCGTCATGTGCTCGTGCGCCTGAATGAAATAAGCCGGCAGTTGCGTCAGGAGCACACGGACAAAACGCATTTGATGATGGCCGAACACGGGAAAGACGAGATCGGCAACATGGCTCGCGCGGTGAATCAATTCCTTAAAGACCGACTTCAACTGGAAAAAAGAACGGTCCAATTGAGTATCGCCACAGAGCGGCTCGCCGTGCAAAACGGCCGATTAGAGCAAGAAGCCATCATCCGCACCGGACAGGGTCATGTCCTGGAGCTGATCGCCAGGAGCACCGAGCTTGCAGTAGTCCTCGACAGCCTGGCTCACTTGGTCGAATCCCAACTGGAGGGGATGATGGTGTCCATCCTGGTGCTGGATGAGGATGGCACTCACCTGCTGCACGGGGCGGCCCCCAGTTTGCCGAAAGCCTATAACCAGCTCATTGACGGGATAGCGATCGGTCCGAACGTCGGTTCCTGCGGCACCGCGGTGTATCGACGAGAACCGGTCATCGTCACGGATATAGCGCTGGACCCGCTGTGGGAGGCGTACCGTTCAATCGTTGCACCCTATGGATTTCGCTCCTGCTGGTCGACGCCGATTCTGTCCCATGAGCGAAAGGTATTGGGTACGTTTGCTTTGTATTCCAACACCGTACGCAGCCCTCGCGCGACCGAGACGCGACTGATCGATCTGGCGACACCCCTTGCTGGCATTGCGATAGAACGCCAACTGACCGAAAAACGCATTCGCTATATGGGCGACCATGACGCACTGACGGGGCTGCCGAATCGCACACTGCTCGAAGACCGCCTCAAGCAGGCAATACTTTACGCTCAGCGCTACAACCGCCTGGTGACGGTGGTGTTTCTCGATCTGGATAAATTCAAACTGGTGAATGACAGCCTCGGGCACAGTGCTGGAGATGAGCTGCTCAAAACCGTCGCCCGGCGCATGCTGGAGTGTGTACGTCGCACCGACACCGTCGTGCGACTGGGTGGCGACGAGTTTGTGATCATCCTGTTCGACCAGCCTTCAGACGTGGACGGCGTTACTCCAGCCCTGCACAAAATCCAGGAAGCCATCCTGCGGCCGATTCAGCTCAGCGGACATACACTGCACGTCACCTGCAGCATGGGGCTGGCCACCTACCCTGCCGACGGCAGCGATACCGACACGTTACTCAGCAACGCGGACGCCGCCATGTACCGGGCCAAGGAGCTGGGTCGCAACAGTTACCAGTTCTATACGAGCGAGATGAATAACAAGGTTCAGGGCAAGCTCGCCATGCAAGACGGGCTTCGAAACGCACTCAACCATGACGAGTTCCTGCTGCTGTACCAGCCCCAGGTGGATTTGCACTCAGGTCAGATTATCGGCGTAGAGGCACTGATCCGCTGGCAGCATCCCGAGCTTGGCATGGTGCCGCCAATCAAATTCATTCCGCAGGCCGAAGAGACCGGATTGATTGTGCCCATCGGCGATTGGGTGATTCATACCGCATGCAGACAAAACAAGGACTGGCAGGAAGCGGGCTATCCGCCGATCACCATGTCGGTGAATATTTCAGCACGCCAGTTCATCGAAAGGGACCTGATCGACCGGGTGAGGCATGCCTTGCAAGAAACCGGACTGGACCCGATGTACCTTGAGCTGGAACTGACCGAAAGTCTGATCATGCAAGACCTTCAGCAAGCCATCAGCAAAATGAAAGAACTGCAATCAATGGGGATCAGTCTCTCGATCGACGACTTTGGCACCGGCTACTCCAGCCTCGCCGCATTGAAAAGCTTCCCGATCGCAAGACTCAAGATCGACCAGTCTTTCGTGCGCGATCTACCCGACAACGAGAACGACAAAGCCATCGCCACCGCCGTGATTTCGTTGGGGCACAAACTGAACCTCAAGGTCATTGCCGAAGGTGTCGAAACCGAAGAGCAGCAAACCTTCCTGCGTGAAAACGGCTGCGATGAAATTCAGGGTCACGTCTTCAGCAGAGCGGTCAGCGCAGAGGAAATCAGTCTGTTACTGCGCACCCCCCGGTTACCACAACCGGGGCGTATTGCGAGCCCTGGCTCGGTCAGGCGAAAACGCGATGTAAAACGCCCAGGCAGTCCAATGCCCGGACATTAATCAACGTCGGCCAGGAATGCATGCTGAAATCAAAGTGCACACCGAGGCGGTAGGTGTGGTCGCTGATGCGCTGCGTTATCGACAGTGCAAGTTGCAACAGACTGCAAGTCGGATAAATTCATGCCTTCGCAGAGGACTCTGCTGTCACACTCTCGGACAGGTCATGGCCGGCTATTGTCTTGAACGATGTGCTCGCGTGAGGTCCTGAGAGCCAAGCGATGCCCAGCAGAAGGGTTACTGAATGCAGAAGAAACAGCCGGAAAATATAACAGCGACGACCGCTGCGGACATTGAACGCTCTATCCAGGCCCTGAACAAAATGGCTGAACGCCTTTGGGGGGATGGCCGGGAATCCGAGGCAAAAGCGCTCCTTGATGCGCTGGATGCTCTGAACAGAGCGCTGGATCGAATCAGAATTGGCGAGAGTCGCAGAGTTGCGACACTCCACTAAGAAATGCATGAATTAGCCTGCCACCGTGTCGCAGGCTGGATAAATCGACGGAGCGAAGGCATACATCCATGGGGTTTCTTGAGTTTTTATCCGACCTTCTCACCCTTTTCGGCAATATTCCGTCTTATGAAAAACCTCGTAGGGCCTTCACACGAGGATTTGTCGCGTTTTGTGTGCTGGTGGCCGTGCTTGAGCTGATGATTCTGAACCATATCTATAGCGGGCTATAGACACAAATGGTCGCTACATCTGGCCTGACTTAATGGTCAGCTGTTAGTTCATGTGCTCCCACAGACCACCCATCGCTCATAACTTTGCAAGACTCAAGCATTTCACAAAGATCAGCTCTGGATCGTCCGGATCAAGATTCTCTACTCGGCCACTGTCTTGATAGCCGAGTTGTCTGAGTCATTGCTGCATCGGAACGTTGGATGTGCTCCTGGCGGCCCTTCTCTGTTTTGGCGAGAGGGTCGATATCCATCAGAAACTCAACGTCACTCGAGACGGCCTGTCTATTTGCCAACTCATTATTTGCCCTCTGCTTCGTGTCATCCAAGTGTACTTTTGCCGCTACGGTCAGGGCTAAAACGATGTTGCACGCTTGAGCCGCGAAGCCCCTGCGGGCTCGCGGTGTACTCGTCTGACCTCAGGTCTCAGGAAGCATTCTGCTGATAGCTGCAACCCACGTAGAGATCAATGTCCTTGTCCTCCGTGGAGACCACTCGCAAGGTTGCGCCATTGTCGAGGCTGCGCTGGAAGTCAACATAACCGTCGGTATCCAGAACCTTTTGCAGTTTCAGGGTGCTGGCAAGCTTCTCCGCGTCGGCCTTAGGGCTGCTGCTTTTGGCCTGGAGAAAGAAGCTGGCGCGGTCGGTCATCACGGCGGTGGTGGACGACACACCGTGCACCGTCAACGCCGGCGTGACCTGCCAGGCGCCGCCGCCCCACGGGCTGTGTGGGACATCCTTGGGCAACGACAATTGTCCAGCGTCCACCAGACCGTTGAAGTCGGCTACCTGCTGCGCACTGGCCTTGCACTCCGCCAAAGCCTTGAACAGATCGCTTTGGTTCGGGCCAGCGGCCGAGACAGAAAAAGTGGACAGGCACCCAGCCAGGGCGAGAAGACCAAGAGAGATTTTCATGACGACATCCTTGTTCAGTGGAACCAACAGGTGATGAACACCCGAGGTGAATGGCAGCAGTTATTGAGGAGTGAGCGTCCTGCCCGGCTGCACACGGGTCGGTGCTGCAGGTCAGAAGCTTGCCATCGCTGAATTCAATATGCCATCAGGATTTCCCTGAGGGGGGCTGACTTGGAAACGCCAATCCAGACGTAGCCCGCTCTGCACCGGGCCTTGCAGGCCGGCGTCAATTGCTGCATGATCCGCGCTCGAATTTTCCACGGATGGAATCGCACATGATCGCAGACCTGCGTCCCCCGCAGCCGCTAGAGACCTCCCAGGCCTCGACTCCTCAAAAATCCACCGCTTCGACGAACGCGCTCAGCCACTGATGACCGCGCGCACCTCTGTGCCCTCCCCGCGTCCACCCTGCTCACCAAAGGTTATGAATACCCGATGAAGTCCTTGATCAAACCCCTGTTGGTCGCCGTCCTGATAGCTGCCCTGTGCCATCTGCTGGGGCGATTTGTCGTGCCCTACACGCTCATGTTCCTGATCCCCGAGGGCTGGGGCGGCAGTTGGGCTTTCTGGGCCAACTCATGGGTCTCGGGCTTCATTGCCGGACTGGTGGTGGTGCGCTTACTGCCTGCACAGCGCTACTACGTGGTGCCGATGCTGATCTCGGTATTTGCCGTGATTGCCATCGGTGGCTATGTGCTCAATCGTTGCAACGCCGGGCAACTGGCGGCGATCAATCAGCTGTCGGAGCAAAGCTGGAGTAGCCTGAGCTACATCGGCAAGCCCGATGCTGCGACGCCGCCCCAGGAACCCCTGCCACCCGTTGACCTGACCGACGCACCGGGCGTCACCCAGGAAGGTCAAAGCTACGGCTACAGCTGTGTGCGTCCCGGCGAAACCGTGGATTACTTCCTGGCGCTGCAAATGTCCTACGGTGCCCACCTGCTGGGGCTGATGCTGGCCTTGCTGCTGACCCACCGCTACCGTAGAACGCCGGCATCTCGCCAGGGCTGAGGTAGAACAGGCCATCCTCAGCGGCTGCCAAGAAAGACGGGGATGGCATTGTTCAACGGTAAACGCTCCATGAACCCCACACTCAAAGTCACCACCTGATCCCAGACGCGGTGCCCCATATTTCTATACCTGTGGCACATAAATAGCTCACCTACCATTTTGCTGGCATAAAAATGCCACTGTTT
>NZ_VOBN01000042.1 GCF_008370045.1 Pseudomonas sp. ANT_J12 | reverse complement strand
AACTCAGCAGTGAAACGATGCATCGCCGATGGTAGTGTGGGGTTTCCCCATGTGAGAGTAGGTCATCGTCAAGATTAAATTCCGAAACCCCTATCTGCGTATGCAGGTAGGGGTTTTGTTTTTTCCCGCGAGAAAGTGGCCGTAATAAAAAAGCCCCACTCAGAGATCTTCTGGTGGGGCTTTTTTGCGCCTATTGTACTAACTAGTTGCCATTGTCTCCTTCGACTTTGTCGATCGAAGTCATCACATCGGTCATACGCCGTCGCCCATTCACCTGATAGCTACGTTCGGTACCCTCGGGATCTGGTTTGCGAAGCAGCAGTTGCGCGTGTAGTCCATGCTCGACGTTATATCCTCCAAACCAATCCATCATCCTCCCGATATAGCACTGTCCATCAATCATCACAGGCATGTCACCGACTATTTCGAAGCTGTAATGCCCAGGGCCATAGCTGTAATAAGTACTGTCACCTTCGCCGCTTGGAGGAGTAGGGCAGAGCGGGTGACTCTGGTCGCCTATATCTTTTGCTTCGGTTCTGTTCACGCTACCCAAAGCTTGGGTGAGTGCTTTATGCAGCGCGGCTTCCAACGAAACAGTGGCGCCGCTGGTTTCATCTTTTTGTGTCTTGGGAATAGACAACTTATAGCGGTAGTTAACGCTCACAGTAGGCACTGCGCCGTTAAGCTTCAATGGGGCAAGAAGATAGAGGTGATCAACACCGTAGTAGCTGTTCCGGTAGGCTGCATAAATGCGGCCGCGAGCCTTTATCCAGCTGACGGACTGGTTTGCACCGCGATCATTAAGGGAGAGGAGAGCGCTGTCGGAGTTGGCTTCAGAGTCGAAAGCCAGTGTCCTTCTGACAAATACATCTCCGGAACGGCGAAACGTTTCTATAAAAGAAAATAACCCGGTACCGCCTGTGTAGTTATCGACGACAAGGTCTCGCAGTCCATCGCCGTCCAGGTCTATCAAGGTGTAAGAACTATTGCCGTCTTCTCCCCTGATTTTAGAGGCGGTCAAAGCCTTCCACTCGTCTGGCGTCACACCCGCCGGGATCGTTTTCGGAAAGTGATACTCGTCGGCAGCGTTGTCGTCATCCGCCACGTCTGAAAAGTCAGTGGTACCTGTTTTGACCGCAAGTGAGTCCAATATCTTTTCCAACGGGAACTCAGCATCGACGGTGCCTGCTTTTTGTATGGCTTGCCGCAAGTCCTCTGAGACCAACCTGTCGACGTCATCAGGTGTGTAGATGACCGCTTCACTCCATTGCTTTTGCAGTACCTGCAAGCGCTCACGGTAGCGCTGATCGAGGCACTCCACGTTTTCAGCACACTGGTCACGGATTTTCAGCCAGGCACGCTGAGCGGTTTTCAGTTCGGGCTGGACTTTGACCAGGCTCCGATAAGCCGATCCCATTTGAGTATCCAGTCCATACAGCCCGGTATGGGCGCAGATGGTTTTCTCTACGGCGCTCGCCGCTTTCGTACAGTCCATTCCAGCCGCCAGTGCATGCTCAGTAGCCAGCAGAACACAAACGGACAAAATACAGCGTCCTTTGGTGTACACAGTAATCAGACCTTGAGTTCAAAGAGTAAGTACGTCGCCATCCAAGTGTGCATCAAGGCCCGCGTCGACGCAGCCAAATGCACGTTTATACGCTCGCCGCTTCAAGGGAACGCCACTACTGGCCGATAACCCGAAGGGTCGCTGTTCTCTTTGCTTGCGGCAACTAGAGAAATCGCTTGATAGCCTTTGGCCTGCCGTTATCATCTGCGCGCCTGAAGGGGCGGCGTAGCTGTGTATCTGTCTTTGGGTTGTTCTTCTTAAATTGCCTGGAAATCTTCGATGCTGTCGTATCACCAAAAGAGTTTTCTGATCGTCGATGATTTCTCGGATTTCCGCAGCTCCGTCAGGTCCATGCTGCGAGAACTGGGCGTCAAGGATGTCGACACCGCTGATACCGGTGAACAGGCGCTGCGCATGTGTGCGCAGAAGTCCTACGATTTCATCTTGCAGGATTTTCACCTGGGTGATGGCAAGAAGAACGGTCAGCAGGTGCTCGAGGACCTGATGATCGAGAAGCTGATCAGCCATGAAAGTGTATTCGTCATGGTCACCGCCGAGACCAGTCAGGCGATGGTGCTCAGTGCCCTGGAGCACGAACCCGACGCGTACCTGACCAAACCGTTCAACCGCTCCGGCCTGGCCCAGCGTCTGGAGCGGCTGGTGCAGCGCAAGACCTTGCTCAAGCCGATCCTGCAGGCGCTCGACCGTAACAAACCGGTGGAGGTACTCAACGCCTGCATCGCGCTGTGCAAGCAGGACATCCGCTATTCGCCGCTGTGCCTGCGTTACCGCGCCGATGCCCTGCGCGACCTGAATCAGAACGAGGCGCTGGAGCGGCTCTACGACAGCATCATTGCTGATCGGCCTTTGCCTTGGGCGTTTGCCGGGCTCGGCAAATTGCTGTTCAAGCGCGGACAGGTAAGCCAGGCCAAAGGCGTCTACGAGAAGGCGCTGAAGGTGTTTCCGATGATGCCGGCGCTGTATGACGGCATGGCCGATGTGTTGGTCGCCGAAGGCGATACCAAGGGCGCCCAGCGTGTGTTGGAGGAAGCCATTCGCCTGTCGCCATTGGCGGTGCGCCGACAAGCATTGCTGGGTAAGTTGGCAATGACCAACGAAGATTTTGAAACCGCTTCCAAGGCCTATCGTCAGGCGGTGGCTCAGGGCGCGCAGTCCCGTTTCAAGGATGCGGAAAGCAATCTGGGTCTGGCCCACGCCTTGATCAGCAAAGGCAGTGAAAAAGGTCTGGACACCCGCACCCGACTGGAAATCAACACGACCCTCAGCGCGGTGGCCAAGGAGAATCCCTCCGACCCCGGCCTGCAGATTCGTGCGCGGCTGATGAAAGCCACCAGCCTGCTGCTCAACGATGCAGAGACGGCCGAGAAGCTCACCGAACAAGCGATGATGCGCCTCGATGGCATGGAGCAATTCATGAGCGCCGAAGCGGCGCTGCTGGTGGCCAAGCAACTGCAAATGCTCGGACAGGCCAGTGCCGGCGCTTCGATGCTGAAAAACTGTGCCGAGATCTACGGTGACGACCCGGCGGTGATGCAAGGCATCGCCAAGTTGACCGACGACCCGACCATCCTCAATGCCGGTAACGCGGCGGCCGACCTCAACCGTCAAGGCGTGCGGGTCTACAAGACCGGCAACCTGGTGGAGGCGCGGGACGTCTTCCGCAAAGCCCTCGCGCTGCAACCGAAGAACATCAGTATTGCGCTGAACATGGCGCAGTCGCTGCTGCATGGCACTGATGCCAGTGCGCCTTCGGTGGAACTTGAAGAGTGTCGAGCCTGCCTGAAAACGGTCGGCCTGATGCCCGATACTGACCCGCGTTTTTCCCGTTATCAGAAGCTGCGAAGCAAGGCGTTTGGCGAATGAGCGACAGCGAACAGGCACTCGATTTCTCCACGGTGATTGCCTCTACCGTGCACGACATGAAGAACTCCCTGGCCATGCTGATGCAGGCGCACAGCCAATGGCTGGCGCGCTTGCCTGATCAGCAGCATTCCAAAGAGCAGGGCGTTATCGACTTCGAATTCGCCCACCTCAACGGCATGCTGGTGCAGTTGCTCGGGCTGTATAAGCTCGGCGTCAACCAGATGCCGTTGCAGCCGGCTTACCACGAGCTGGACGACTTTATTGAAGCGCAATTGGCGGCGCATCAAGAAGTGTTCGCCAGTCGCGGCATCATGGCGACGTACGAAGTCGATCCGCTGAGCCCGTTGGGGTTCTTCGACCGGGAGCTGGTTGCTTCGGTGCTGGCCAACAGCATCAACAACGCGATTCGATATGCCAAGGATGCGCTGTTGATCACGGTCAGCGACGAAGCCGGTCAGTTGGTGATCACCATCAACGATGACGGTGAGGGGTATCCGCCGGAGATGATCGAACGCCAGGCAGATTATGTGCAGGGGATCAACCACAGCTCCGGCAGCACCGGCCTTGGCCTGTACTTCGCCGGGCGGATCGCGGCGTTGCATCAGCGCAACGGCGTCGGTGGTTATACCCGAATCAGCAATGGCGGCCCGCTGGGTGGTGGCGTATTCAGCCTCTACCTGCCCTGAACACGTCTCTACGCAATTACGCATTTTTGTTCCCCGCTGCTTGATATTCCGAACGGGCGGAGCCTATTTTGTACGGGTCGCCGTTCGCGGCTCGCACAACAACAAGGATTGCGTCATGACAACCGATGGCCAGCGTTCACTCGCTCAGCGATTGACGGGCATTGATGAGATTGAATGTGTCACGCCGGATTTGAACGGCGTACCACGGGGCAAAGTAATGACCGCCGAGGGTTTCCTCGAAGGGCGACGGTTGCAGATGGCGCGGGGTGTGCTGCTGCAATGCATCATGGGCGGCTATCCGCCAGCGCGCTTTTACGGCAGCGATGATGGCGACCTGGCGTTGGTGCCGGATCCTGCGCAGATCCACCGCTTGCCCTGGAGCAAGCAACCCCGGGCGTTCGCTATTTGTGATGCGGACGAACTGACCGGAGAAAGCTCGTCGCTATCGACTCGCGGACAGCTCAAAGCGGTCATCGCCCGTTATGCCGCGCGAGGCCTGGCACCGGTGGTGGCGACCGAGCTGGAGTTCTTTGTCTTCGCGCCCAACCCCGACCCGACGCAACCGTTCCAGCCGCCGCTGGGCCTGGATGGCCGTCGCGAGGACGGTCATTCGGCGTTCAGCGTCAGTTCCAATAACGGCTTGCGCCCCTTCTTCAGTGAAGTTTACGAAGGCATGGCGGCCCTGGGCTTGCCCCGCGACACCTTCATGCATGAGATGGGTGTCAGCCAGTTCGAGATCAACCTGCTACACGGCGATCCGCTGCTGCTGGCCGACCAGACCTTTTTGTTCAAGCACCTGCTCAAGGAAGTCGCGCTCAAGCACGGCCTGACCGTGGTGTGCATGGCCAAGCCATTGGCTCACACGCCGGGCAGTTCGATGCATATTCACCAGAGCATCGTCGAGATCGGCAGCGGGCGTAACGTGTTCAGCGACAAGGCGGGTGAACCGACGGCAACCTTCCGTCATTTCATCGGTGGTCAGCAGGCCGGCATGGCAGACTTCACCGCGTTGTTTGCACCCAACGTCAATTCGTACCAGCGTTTGTGCCACCCGTTTGCCTCGCCGAATAATGCCTGCTGGTCCCACGACAACCGGGCTGCGGGTTTGCGCATTCCGGCCAGTTCGCCGGTGGCTCGACGGGTCGAGAATCGCTTGCCCGGCGCGGATGCCAATCCGTACCTGGCAATTGCTGCGAGCCTGGCTGCGGGGTTGTACGGAATCGAAAACGAGCTGGAACCGAGTGCGCCGATTCAGGGTGAATTCGTGGTGCCGGATAATCTTTCATTGCCATGTACCTTGCATGCGGCCCTCGAACGTCTGAAACGTAGTCAATTGGCGATGGAACTGTTCGGCAAGGAGTTCATCGAAGGCTACATCGCTTCGAAGTCCATGGAGTTGACCAGCTTCTTTGATGAAATTACTCCCTGGGAACGGCGTGTTTTAGCAGCCCAGGCCTGACGATCTGTCGTCTTCGGGCTATCGTTTTCGATAGCCCGTTCCCACTGCAAGGAGCCGCTCGGAACGCCGATGCGCCAAATCTGGAAATCCTTTCGAGCGCTGTATTTCGCCTCGCTGATGATGTTGATCGGCTCGGGCTTGTTAAGTACTTATCTGGCCCTGCGCCTGGCTGCCG
This sequence comes from Pseudomonas sp. ANT_J12, assembly GCF_008370045.1. Taxonomy (GTDB): domain Bacteria; phylum Pseudomonadota; class Gammaproteobacteria; order Pseudomonadales; family Pseudomonadaceae; genus Aquipseudomonas. The sequence continues at coordinate 5,999 of NZ_VOBN01000042.1, read as the reverse complement.
ACCATGTGGATGGTCTGTGGGTCGGTGCTTTGATGGCCGCCAACTATTTCGGCCTGGTGCTGGGCGGCAAGATCGGTCACCGATTGATTGCCCGGGTCGGGCATATCCGCGCTTACGCGGCGTGTGCCGGGATTGTCGGCGCGGCGGTGTTGGGTCACGGCTTGATCGACTGGTTGCCCGCCTGGCTGTTCCTGCGGGTCATCGTCGGCCTGGGCATGATGTGCCAGTACATGGTGATCGAAAGCTGGCTCAACGAGCAGGCAGAGGCCAAGCAGCGCGGCCTGGTGTTCAGTGGCTACATGATTGCCTCGTACCTGGGGCTGGTGTTGGGTCAGTTGATCCTGGTCCTGCACCCGGCCCTCGGTCTGGAACTGCTGATGCTGGTCGCCCTGTGTTTCGCGTTGTGCCTGGTGCCGGTGGCCCTGACTCGACGCATTCACCCGGCGCCTTTGCATCCGGCACCGATGGAGCCACGGTTCTTCATCAAGCGCGTGCCACAGTCGTTGAGCACGGTGTTGGGCGCGGGGTTGATCGTCGGGTCGTTCTACGGCCTGGCGCCGCTGTATGCCTCGCAGCAGGGGCTGTCCACCGAGCAGGTCGGTCTGTTCATGGGTAGCTGCATTTTTGCCGGGCTGGTGGTGCAGTGGCCGTTGGGCTGGTTGTCCGATCGGTACGACCGGGCGCTGCTGATCCGCTGCTTCGCCTTGTGCCTGGCCGTGGCCGCGTTGCCGCTGGCGATCATGACGGAGGTGCCGCTGGAGGTGCTGTTTATCGCCGGGTTCCTTTGTTCGTTGGTGCAGTTCTGCCTGTATCCGCTGGCGGTGGCGTTTTCCAATGACCACGTCGAGGGTGATCGGCGGGTGTCGCTGACGGCGATGCTGCTGGTGACCTACGGTGTCGGCGCCAGTATCGGGCCGCTGGTGGCGGGGGTGCTGATGAAGCTGTTCGGCAGCCACATGCTGTATGCCTTTTTCAGTTTCTTCGCGTTGGTGCTGGTGTGGCGGATTCGCCCGAAAGCGGTGACTAACCTGCATGTGGTCGACGATGCACCGCTGCACCACGTGGCCATGCCCGACAGTATGTCCAGTTCGCCGCTGGTGGCAGCCCTCGATCCTCGGGTCGATGAGCAGGTGGTGCAAGACCAGATGCAGAATCCGATCGAGCCGGAACCAGAGCCAGAGCCTGAGCCTGGACCCGATCCGACCCCGGAAGATCCGACAGATCCCCACGATCCCGAAGACCCGGACGCTGGTCGCGAGCAAAGCTTTACCGAGGCCAGGCCTTAACATCGAGGCATAAAAAAACGGGCAGTCACCGCAAGGGACTGCCCGTTTTTTATTGATGCGGCGTGATCACATGTCGTCTTTGTCGAAGCGCCGGGCTTCACGTTGCAGCTGGTAGACGAAGCGCTCGACCTGCCGTTGCACCAGGCCGCTCATGTTGTGAAAGCGCACGCCGGCGAAGGTGGTGGAGATTCTTTCTTCGAAGTGCAGGTAACGCAGTTCAACCGGGGCGGTCATGCTGCCAAAGGGCAGGGCAGCGACGAACCGGTCGTAGACCTGGCCCAGTTGCAGGCTGGAGGTGATATCGCCTTCGAAGCGCAGCTTGCAGCCGGTGGCGGAGATGTCCAGCAACTTGCCGTTGATTGGTGACTTGAGCTTTTCGCCACCCAGTTCGACGTTGACCAACTGTGCCAGCTTCAACGCGGCGCGGAAGGCGTTGCGACGTTGGTGGTAAACCACTTCGGACGGCAGCGCGCCACGGTAGCAGCGGCCACCGCCGGACTCGTCGATGGTCAGCGGACCGTTGCTGTCCCAGGCAATGCGTACACCGTCATGAAAGCCTTCGACCTTGAACGGTTCACCGGCCAGCAGGAAGCGTTCACCATCGCGGGGAATCATTTCATCCAGCGCCATCATGTTGCTGTCACGGTCGATGTCCACCAGATAGCTCTGGAAGCGCTGGCTGCGCTCATGGAACGTGATGATCAGCGGATCATGGCTGTCTTGCAGCTGGCGCAGGTTGCCGGAGATTTCCAGGGGTGTGGTGAGCACCTTGGGTGGTTGCGGAGCGTCTTCCGCGCTTGAGGCATTGAACACGGTTCATCAATCTCCAGACAAAATATGACTACTGGCGGGCATTCTGCCAGTATGTTTCGCGTCTTGATAGGGCGTGCTCATGGACGGGGGTCAGGCCTGACTGAGCGGACGTGGCTTTGCCATCTTCGCGGTTGCGCCGCGTGCATCATAGAGCGCTGGAGGTTCGCCACCGGTGAGGATTTTCAGCTGATTGGCCGTGGCGGCCTGTTGCATCAGGATCGACTGGCCATTCTTGGCGTTGGCCGCCTGGCATTGAGCCAGAAGATCGGTCAGTGCATCGCCCTGCGCCAGCAACTCATCGCCGATGCTGGAATGGCTGGCAAGTTGCTCCAGGCCACTGCGATCGGTGGGCAGGCTGAGGCTGGCGAGGATTTCGCTGCGCTTGCGGCCATGCTGTTCGAGCAAAATGATCAATGCCTGTTTCTGCGCCAGAATCTCTTCGAGCAGTGGCATGTCGCGACCGTGCAAGGCGAGGGACTCGGTTTGCAGTAACTCCAGCAAGCGTTGCGCTGGAGCAAAGTCGTCGGTGATCAGTTGCAGTAGATTAGTGTCGTGCATGGCTGGCCTTGGGTTTTAAGCGTCCAAAAGCCTGGCGCAGGCGGTGGGCCTAGCGCTGGGCTTCGAAGTTGAGCAGTTTGCTGGCTACACGGCTGCTGTCGACTTTATAGCTGCCATCGGCAATCGCTGCTTTCAACTCGGCCACACGGGCGTTGTCGACGGCAGGCTGATCGCGCAGCTTGTCAGTGACCTTCTGCAACTGTTGAGCCTCATTGCTGAGATGTACCGATTCCCCGCTTTTGACGGTACCGGCCTGTTCGGCCGGGGTATTCAGCGGCGCGGATTTGCCGGCGTCGGCGGTTTCCTTGGCAACGCTGGTACGTGTACTGCCCGTAAGTGACGAGGAGCTGTTCAAACGGCTGAAATCAATGACCATGATAAAAAAACCTCTGGGTATTTGGACGCTTGCCATGTTTTCGGCAATACCTGCGAAAACTTTAGGCTCATTTGTGCAATGAGCTGCATGCGCCAGCGCTGCATGGGCACAGTTTAGGTAACCACCTGCCAGAGCGCCATAGCTTGACCTCTACATGGACACTTCCACTTGGCCCGGCGCGGTGACTTGCGCCTTGATGACCCGCATGGAGTTGAGGTTTTTGACCCGTATTTGCTCGGCCAGGCCGCCATTGGACAGCGCTTCACCCGGCATCCGCACACTGAGCGTACCACTGCGGGCGGTAATCACCACCTGGTCGCCCTTGCGCACCACTTCAGCCTGTTCCAGATGGACCAGGGTAATGACCTGATCGCCGACCGTTGGTCGGGTAAGTTTTTGCCCGATGGCCTGGTCAACCGAGGTGAAATAGCCCTGGTTGATCAGGCTGATGTCCCGCTCGCGCATAGCAACGTCGCCGGGTTCGATAATCCCGGCGCGCTTGAGGGGGCGGGTGGTGATCACAACGTCCCGAAACAGGCGCACTTGAGCGGGTACGAACACAGTCCACGGGGAACTACCCTCACAGCGAACCTTGACCGTGACCCGGCCAATCGGGGTCGCCGGGCTCTCCAGTGTGGCTGTCAATTCCTTGTCGCACATGGGCATGCGCAGGCGTGGATCGAGCTGCTTGACCTCGATTTCGTAGCGGCCTTCCGTTTGACTGGTGGCCAGATAGTCTTCTACGGTGAATTCAAGAAAGCCCTGAGTCACGCCGATAAGCATATCAGGCAAGGTAACCGCGTCAGCAACGGCAGGGCTGCCAACAGGAAATAAGCAAACGGCCGACACCACGCACAGCAAATTGCGGTAGGTTGATGTCAGGCGTCGGAAAAATGTCGTTTGTTCGTTCATACGGGTTAAAAAGCAAGCGCCGTGCCGTTTAGTGATGAATGTGCGTCGCAACACAACTTAGCGTTGTTGGTGTAGGAGTCTGGGCATGGCTGGTGTAATGGATTCGGTAAACCAGCGCACGCAACTGGTAGGGCAGAATCGCCTGGAGCTGTTGTTGTTCCGTCTCGACGGTCAGCAGCTGTATGGCATCAACGTGTTCAAGGTTCGTGAGGTGCTGCAATGCCCCAAACTGACCTTGATGCCCAAGTCCAGTCCCGTCGTGTGCGGTGTGGCAAATATTCGTGGGGCGACCATTCCGATCCTGGACCTGGCGATGGCCACCGGTTCCGGTCGGTTGCTCGACCAAAGCAATCCCTTCGTGATCATCACGGAGTACAACACCAAGACCCAGGGTTTCCTGGTCCGTTCGGTAGAGCGCATCGTCAACATGAACTGGGAGGAGATTCATCCGCCACCCAAGGGCACTGGACGCGATCATTACCTCACGGCTGTGACTCGGGTCGACAATCAGTTAGTCGAAATCATCGACGTCGAGAAGATCCTGGCGGAAGTGGCGCCGACACCGGAAGCGATCTCGGTGGGTGTGGTCGATGTCGAAACCCAGCACAAGGCGTTGTCCTTGCGGGTGTTGACGGTCGATGACTCGTCGGTGGCGCGCAAGCAGGTCTCGCGTTGCCTGCAAACGGTCGGCGTCGAAGTGGTGGCGTTGAACGACGGTCGACAGGCGCTCGATTACCTGCGCAAGCTGGTCGACGAGGGCAAGAAGCCGGAAGAAGAGTTCCTGATGATGATTTCCGACATCGAGATGCCGGAGATGGACGGGTACACCCTGACGGCCGAGATCCGCAGCGACCCTCGCATGCAAAAGCTTCATATCATCCTGCATACTTCGTTGTCGGGTGTGTTCAATCAGGCGATGGTCAAGAAAGTCGGTGCTGATGACTTCCTTGCCAAATTCCGTCCTGATGACCTGGCATCCCGGGTAGTCGACCGGATCAAAGCAGCAGATATCAGCTAGGGGCCTTCTGCCCCTGGCGGTCAACACGATTTAAGAGGCGGTATCTTTGTCTACAGGTAATTTGGATTTCGAACAGTTCCGGGTCTTCCTGGAGAAAGCCTGTGGCATTTTGCTCGGTGAAAACAAGCAGTACCTGGTTTCGAGCCGTCTCAACAAACTGATGGAACAGCAGGGCATCAAATCCCTGGGTGAGCTGGTCCAGCGCATCCAGACCCAGCCGCGCAGTGGTTTGCGCGAAATGGTGGTGGATGCCATGACGACCAACGAAACCCTGTGGTTTCGTGACACCTATCCGTTTGAAGTCTTGAAGAACAAGGTGCTGCCCGAAGCCATCAAGGCGGCTCCCGGCCAACGCCTGCGGATCTGGTCGGCGGCGTGTTCGTCGGGTCAGGAACCGTATTCGCTGTCGATGTCGATCGACGAGTTCGAGCGGACCAACATGGGCCAGTTGAAGATGGGGGCGCAGATCGTTGCCACCGATTTGTCCGGCACCATGTTGACCAACTGCAAGACCGGCGAGTACGACAGCCTGGCGATCGGCCGCGGTCTGTCGCCCGAACGCCTGCAGCGTTTCTTCGACCCGAAAGGGCCGGGCCGCTGGGCGATCAAGGCGCCGATCAAGAGCCGGGTGGAGTTTCGCTCGTTCAACCTGCTGGACAGCTACGCGGCCCTGGGCAAGTTCGACATCGTGTTCTGCCGCAACGTGCTGATCTACTTCTCCGCCGAGGTGAAGAAGGACATCCTGTTGCGCATCCACAGCACGTTGAAGCCGGGCGGTTATCTGTTTCTTGGCGCTTCTGAAGCGTTGAACGGTTTGCCGGATCATTACCAGATGGTCCAGTGCAGCCCGGGGATCATTTACCAGGCGAAGTGATGCAAAAGCAGCGCGCATAAAAACGGAGTCCTCAGGGGTAATGCCGATCAGTTAAGCCCTTTTACTTGACCTTTGGCCGCAAGAAATCAAAATCCGATGCCTGTATTGGCATCGGATTTTTTTATGCGTCTCGCTCGGGCACTGGAACTGACCCACAACATC
>NZ_VOBN01000041.1 GCF_008370045.1 Pseudomonas sp. ANT_J12 | reverse complement strand
GGCGAAGGCGTACTCAAGATCGCCTTCGCCGGCAAGCCTGGCTCCTACAAAGGCAAAGGCAAACGAAAAAGCCCGCCAAGGCGCAAACCTTGGCGGGCTTTTTTGTAGCCGGGTGTTTTAGAACGCGCCCATGTAATCGCGCTTGCCCACTTCCACACCGTTGTGACGCAGCAAGGCGTAGGCGGTGGTGACGTGGAAGAAGAACTGCGGCAAGCCGTAGCTCAGCAGGTAAGCCTGGCCGCTGAAGCGCTTCTCTTTCGGCGTGCCTGGACGGGTGATGATCTCGATGCCTTCCTTGCCATCGATCTGCTCCGGCTTGATCTCGCCGATGTAGCCCAGCACCTTGGTGATCAACGCTTGCAGCTCGGCGAAGGTGGTTTCGGTGTCTTCGTACTTCGGCACTTCGACTTCGGCCAGACGCGAAGAAACGCCTTTGGCGAAATCAACGGCGATCTGCACCTGACGCACCAGCGGGAACATGTCCGGGTACAGGCGGGCTTGCAGGAACGCGTTCGGGTCAATGTTTTTAGCAGTGGCGTGGGCTTCAGCCTTGTTCAGAACATCGCTCAGGGCGGTGAGCATTTGTTTGAAAACCGGGACGGAAGCGGCGTACAGGGAAATGGTCATGGCAGTCTCGTGTTGTGGCGGGTGTGAAAACGTGGAGCGATTATAGCCATGCTTGATGACCGGGCGGCTTGCCTTTTGTTTCGCAAGGATTAGGCTAGGCGGCTTCGACTGCATGCTTCGACAGCAAAGGGAAAAGCGCGAATGAGTACTGAGCAAGAGACCACGTTCGACGAGCCGCGCCTCAACAGCACGGAAATCCGCATTTTGGGCGCCTTGATCGAGAAGCAGGCCACCAGCCCGGAAACCTATCCGCTGACCCTCAATGCGTTGGTGATCGCCTGCAACCAGAAAACCAGCCGCGAACCGGTGATGAACCTGACCCAGGGCCAGGTCGGCCAGAGCCTGCGCGCCCTCGAAGGTCGCGGGTTCACCCGGCTGGTGATGGGCAGCCGTGCCGACCGCTGGGAACACAAAGTGGACAAGGCGCTGGAGCTGGTGCCGGCCCAGGTGATCCTGACCGGGCTGTTGTTTCTGCGCGGCCCGCAAACCGTCAATGAACTGCTGACCCGCAGCGGCCGCATGCATGAGTTCGAAGATGCCGAGCAAGTAGTGCATCAGCTGGAGCGTTTGATCGCTCGCGGCCTGGCACTGTTGATTCCGCGCCAGGCCGGGCAGCGAGAAGACCGTTACATGCATGCACTGGGCGATCCCGCGGACATCGAAGTGATTCTGGCGGCACGGCAGAACCCGACGGAGCGTGGCGCTGGTGGCGGCGTGTCGGTGGAGCGGATTGAAGAGCTGGAGGCGCGGATTGCCGCGCTGGAAGAGCGCCTGGCACGCCTCGAATAACCCTGACACCCACCTTGTGGCGAGGCGGTCCGACAAGCCCCCTTGCCAGGCCCACTCGACGCCGCTATTCGCCGTCCCAATAATCTATGCCGTCGGCCTGCCTGGCCACGGCGACGAAACCTGACGTGCTGCCCTCGGCGTCAACCTTGAAATCATCCATCACCACGTACTTGCCGGAATCCGGGTACTCGCAAATCTCCGGCGATTGTTGGGTACTGACCGCCAGATAACGCAATTCGGCGTTGCTGCTATTGATGATCTGATGCGCCGCTTCGGGACCACCCGGCGGGCAGGCGATGACATCGCCGGCGCGGATCGGGAAACGCTCGGCGCCGAGGCGCACCTCGCCTTCCCCGGCCACGACGTAAAACATCTCCTCGTTGACCCGATGGCTATGGAACGGACTGCCACGCATGCCCGGCTCCAGCGCGTACAAGCGATAACCGAGCTTCTGCGCGCCCAGTTGCTGGCCGATGCGGGCCATGCGTTGTTGATAACGATCGGCGGTGTCGCCCACCGGGGCCACCGCTTCAGGCAGCGGCAACAGCTCGGCCTGATCCAGATTGAGAATGGCGGGATGCATGGAGACCTCGATCACGGTTTTTTAGTGTTGGAGGCAAGTCTTGGCTTGCTGGCGAGCAGTATAGGCTGGGGTGTGGGTTTGTCTGCGGGACCGTGGCGCGGCCGTTCGCGGGCAAGCCTCGCTCCTACAGGATTGGGGTGTGCCATGGTTTGGGCTACAACGCATAACCTGTAGGAGCGAGGCTGCCCGCGAAGAGGCCGGTACAGCCGCCAAAAATCCTGAGCGATCAGCTCCGGGCAAACGCCACTGCCGCCTGGAACTGCTCATCCGTCGGCCGCACACCGGTATAAAGCACAAACTGCTCCAACGCCTGGATCGCAATCACTTCCAACCCGGTGATCACCCGCTTGCCTTCGGCGCGACCGCGCACAATCAGCGGTGTTTCCGAGGGAATCGCCACCACATCGAACACAGTCTCTGCAGACTTGATCACCTCGGCCTCGAATGCGAGCTGATCGGCCTCCGGTCCGCCGGTCATGCCGATGGGTGTGACGTTGATCAGCATCTGCGGGCGGCGGGCACCCAGCTCTGCTTGCCACTCATAACCCAGGCCGTCGGCCAGGGCACGGCCGGCGCGCTCGTTTCGGGCCACTATCAGACCGTTGGCGTAACCGCCATCGCGCAAGGCACTGGCCACTGCTTTCGCCATGCCACCGCTGCCGCGCAGGGCAAAGGTCGAGTCCTTGGGCACCTGGTGGGTTTCCAGCAATTGGGCGATGGCGATGTAATCAGTGTTGTAGGCCTTGAGATGGCCGTCGGTGTTGACGATGGTGTTGATCGACTGAATGGCGGCCGCTGAGGCGTCCAGTTCATCGACCAGCGCGATACAGGCTTCCTTGAACGGCATCGATACGCCGCAACCGCGAATGCCCAAGGCGCGAATGCCACCGACCGCGCCGTTCAGGTCCTTGCTGCTGAAGGCCTTGTAGTAAAAATTCAATTCCAACTGTTCGTACAGATGATTGTGAAATCGCAGGCCAAAGTTCCCGGGGCGCCCTGAGAGCGACATACACAGCTGGGTATCTTTGTTGGGGTTCATCTGCATGAAACTTCTCCTTCCAATGCACTTTCAGATAGACGGGATTAGCCATTCCATCCTGTTCTGTTCGATCATAAGGCCTGTCTGCACGGGGCTTTGCAGGACCGTAAGGAAGCCGGTACAGACCTTACACAAAATTTACCTAACGGCTGTGCAGTTTTTCAAAAAAGCGCTGTCTTAGAAGTATCCCCGCGACAATCCTTGGGTCTATTGCAGATTCAAGCGCCGGGTCGAAGAACCGAGGAATTATCATGATCCGTAAAATCCCCACAGTAGCCTTGTTGATCGGTGTACTGGCTGTCGCAGGGCAGGCAGAAGCCCATGGCGGTGGCGGTTGGCAAGGTCCAGCGGTGTTTGGTGCGATCGTTGGCTCGGCCATCGTCGGCTCGGCCCTCATCAACGCCAATCGGCCGGTCTATGTAGAGCAGGCGCCGGTTTACGTTCAGCCTCAACCGGTTTACGTACAACAACCGCCACCACCGGTTTACTACCAGCCGGCCCCGGTGTACGTGCAGCAACCGGTCTACTACCGCCCGGCGCCGGTTTATTACGGCCCACCACGCGGCTATTACGGCCGGCCCCATGGTTACTATGGGGGCCCACGCTACTAACTGATTGATCAGGCCCCGCCTTAACAGCGGGGCCTTTTTTATGCCCGCCAGTCGGACGAAGTCTGGATAAATCGCGTCAAGGTCGCTGTCGGGACAGTGTTGGCGGGTAAAACAGGCAAGATTGACTGGACCGCCTTCCCTTGCTCTGGGGAAAACGGTCATATTTATGTCATGACAGGTCCGCACAGTTGGAGCTGTCCGTAAACAACAGGTTGATAAAAACAAGGACGACCTCATGCCCACGCAAAACCCGCACCGCAATGTCGGCTTGTGCACTTCCAGCAAGGTGTACAACGCTTTGACCGAACTCAAGCACCTGGAAGGCCATCGCAGCGCCAAATTTCTTTCGCTGCTGGCCGAAAACCTGGTGCGCAAGGGCCTGCTCAACGAGCAGGAAGTCGTGCATATGCTCGACCTGGTCGTGGATTGACCGCCACACTCGCTGTCATCAATGACCACTATCGAGAACGTTGATTGTCCGTCGAACCGCGCGATCCGTAAGGTAGCCCCCATAGATTGATGGAGGTACTTACGATGTCCCAGGTTCAGATCATGTCAGTAATCGGTAGCGCCGTTCCCGCACCGCTTAGAGAGCTAGGACTGCTCGCCTGTTGGTATGTGGTGCGCGACGGCGAACCGATCAGCGGTCCGCTCACCTCGCTGCCCGCCGCCCAGGCCCTGTCGCAACGCATCGGCACTATCCGACTCACGGCCTAAGGCAATTGCACCCGCGGCTTGGTTTCGATGAAGATCGCCCAGCTCGACATAAAGAGCGCGGCGATCAGCGGCCCGATGACAAATCCGTTCAGCCCGAACACGGCCATGCCGCCCAGAGTCGAGATCAGGATCATGTAATCCGGCATCTTGGTGTCCTTGCCCACCAGGATCGGCCGTAGCACGTTGTCCACCAGGCCAATCACGAAGACCCCGAACAGCCCCAGCACCACGCCCTGCCAGATCGCCCCGCTGAGCAGGAAGTACAACGCCACCGGCGCCCAGACAATCCCCGCCCCCACCGCCGGCAACAGCGACAGAAACGCCATCAATACCGCCCAGAGCAACGCACTGGGAATGTCCAGGAACCAGAAAATCAAACCACCCAACGCGCCCTGTGTGATCGCTACCAGCAGGTTACCTTTGACGGTGGCCCGTACCACGCGATTGAACTTGAGCTGCAAGCGGCGTTTCTGCTGTTCCTGCAACGGCACGGCGGTGCGGACTTTACGCGCCAGTTCAGCGCCGTCCCGCAGAAAGAAGAACAACAGGTACAACATGATGAAAAAGCTGACGATGAACTCGAACGTGCCCTGGCCAAACGTGACCACCTGCGCGGCCACGAACTGACTGCCCTGCATCGCGCCCTTGACGACTTTGTCCTGCAAGCCCTTCAACTCGCCGACACCGAACCGGTCTAGCAAATGCTGGAAGTAAGGCGGCAAGCCATGCTTGAACTGCGACACATAGCTGGCGATGTCCAACTCGCCGCTTTCGATGCGGCTATATAGCGACGCGCCTTCCTGCACCAGCAATAGGCTGATGATGATCACCGGCAGAATCGCGATCACCAGACAGATACTCAGCGTGCACAGCGACGTCAGATTGCGCTGCCAGCCGAACTTCATTTGCAGGCGTCGTTGCAAAGGCGCGAACACGATGCCGAGGATGACAGCCCAGAACACCGCGCCGTAAAACGGCAGCAGGATCCCGATAAACGCCAGGGTGACCACCAGCAGCAAGACGAGCAGCGATCTGTTTTGTAGCGTGGTTTCTTTCATGTCCGATCCATGTCAGTGCAAAGGACGCAGGTGCGCGTCTGATGCTTAATCCGCCACGGTTCGCGCGAGTGCCATCCGTTTGTTCAACAAGCATAGATCCAGTTCGATAAACCCACGGTGATCAGGCTGAAGGTGACCAGAAGTTGGGCTAGCAGCTGGTTATTTGGCCCGCTTCAATCCTGTTGACGCGCCCTTTGTCCGACCGGGTCCACAGCCAGTTATAGACGTCATAGCCGCCTTCGCACTTACCTTTCTTTCTGCCTTGGAAGTCGAAAGTCCGCCATGCGCCAGCCTGATGTGAAGGCATCCCAAGCACGCTTTGAATTTCCAGGTCCATGGTGCCCAGCCATAGCTGATTGGCGAGTGACGGCGGCTGCAGCTGTACCGGTAACGCAGGACAATCTTTGCTCGACCGTACAGTATTGAGTTGCTCGGCAACAACACCCGTCACAGCGTGTTCATCACCCCCCATCTCACCGTTCGAAATGATCCAGATCCGCACTCCGGCACTGGGTTGGCTGTAGCACAACCAGTACTCACTACCACCTGCATCGCCTCGATGCGCGATGGTGCCAATGGACGCTTCGCTCATCACCTGCGCCAGCGTTGTTTTCTCAAATTGAATAACGAACGTCCCAAGCATTAGGCTTTCTGAAGGTGCTTCCTTCAGAGAGGCCGACCATCCGACCGCATCGAATGCTTCCTTGGGCGGGGGAACAGCGGCTGTCGCACCGAAGGCGACACTGAAGAGTCCAAAAAATAACGTTGACCGATTCATAGCGCTCCTTTGTTTGCTGGCGACACAACTTCAACCATGTGCACTGTCAGTCATCGCTCACTTGAAATCTGCTGTAGCCGAACTGATCTGCAATACTTGCAAAAAGTGCCTCAGACGCTTGCAGTTCTTCAAATAATATTGCCTGTGCCCTCTCCATTGCTTGTGCGGCAGATCGCTTTAGTTCGACCTCTCGATTAAATGCGGACTCGACTTTCACCTTTCGTACCCACTCAGAGGAACTCATATTCGCACTGTCCGTGACGGCTGATGGCTTCGATGTTCACTGAACCTTTCGGTAGTGTATGTAGGAAATTTCCCAAACCATCATCCGCGGCGATTTGACACCTTTATTGAAGCCGCAAACTTGTTCCGCTCCTGGATATAACTAAGGTATTTATGCCGGCAGCCGTCGACTTTTATGCCGACGGCTACGGTGATCAAGCTGAAGTTTTATTTCTTGCTCAACTGTTCCCACAAGAAGCTATAAGTCAGCGCGTCCATGTGCGCCGACTGCGCATTGCTGGCAGCACCGCCGTGGCCGCCTTCGATGTTCTCGTAGTACGTCACGTTCTTGCCGGCCTCGATCATTTTCGCGGCCATCTTGCGTGCATGGCCCGGATGCACACGGTCATCGCGGGTCGAGGTCAGGAACATCACTGGCGGATAAGTCTTGGCCGCATCGAACAGGTGGTACGGCGAGAAAGTCTGGATGTAGGCCCACTCTTGCGGCACATTCGGATTGCCGTACTCAGCCATCCACGAAGCCCCCGCCAACAGTTGGTTGAAACGCTGCATATCGAGCAGCGGCACCTGCACCACGACCGCCCCGAACAGTTCCGGGTACTGCGTCAGCATATTGCCCGTCAGCAGGCCGCCGTTACTCCCGCCCTGCACGCCCAGGTGTTGCGGCGAGGTGATTTTGCGATGGATCAGGTCCTGCGCCACAGCCGAGAAGTCCTCATAGGCGCGCGGGCGATTTTCCCTTAGTGCCGCCTGATGCCAGCGCGGACCATACTCGCCACCACCGCGGATGTTGGCGACCACATAGACGCCGCCCTTCGACAGCCAGGCGCGGCCCAGGCCTGCGGAATAATCAGGCGTCAACGAGACCTCAAAACCGCCGTAGCCATACAAGAGCGTCGGCGCGGTGCCGTCCAGTTTCAGGTCTTTCGGGCGCACCAGGAAGTACGGCACGCGAGTGCCATCCCTGGAGACGGCGAAGTGCTGTTCGACGACCTGATGGCTGGAATCAAAAAACGTCGGCATGGTCTTCAGCGCTTCCGGCGCCTGGCCGATCTCGGCCAGGAACAAAGTGGTCGGCGTCAGGTAGTCGGCCGAGGTCAGCCAAACCGCGTCGCTGTCGTCGCTGTCCACGGCGTGGGCATCCACGGTGCCGAAACCCGGCGCTCCCGTGAACTCTCTGCGCTGCCACCCGTTATTGCCGGGCGTCAGCACACTCAGGCGATTCTTGACGTCATTGAGTTCATTCAGGACCAGGTGATTTCGGGTGCAGATGACCCCGGCCAGAGAACAGGAAGGGGTAGGCGCGAACAGCACGTCAACGTTGCGCTGGCCAGCCATGAAATCGTCAAACCTGATCGCCAACAGCGAACCGGACGCGTATCCCTCGCCCATCGCCCAGTCATCGCGCAATTCCAGCAGCAGCCACTCCCGATGCACCCACTTGCTCGCCGAGTTCGGCGCATCGATCTTCGTCAGCGTGTTGTCCTTGCTACGCAGGTACATCTCATCGTTGTAAAACGCCAGCGTGCGGCAGACAAAATCGCGCTCGAAGCCCGGCGTATCATCGTGCATGGCCGAGATGTACAGGTCGTCCGTCTCGCCTTCGTAGACCACGCTGGCGGCGCTGAGCGGAGTTCCGCGCGTCCACTGTTTGACCACGCGCGGATAACCGGAACTGGTCATCGTGCCGTCACCGAAATCGGTATAGACATAAACAGTGTCCAGGTCGATCCAGCCCAGGCCACCCTTGGCCTCGGGCAGCTGGAAACCGTTCTCGACCCAGCACTTGGTGCCCAAGTCGAATTCACGGGTGACGCTGGCATCGGCACCACCGCGTGACAGCGCGATCAGGCAGCGTTGGTAGTCTGGACGCAAGCAGTCGGCGCCTTGCCAAACCCAGTTCTCGCCTTCGGCCTCGTTCAACGCATCGATGTCGAGCACCGTCTCCCACTCCGGCTGCGGCGTGCGGTATTCCTCCAGCGTGGTGCGACGCCAGAGCCCCCGAGGGTGGGCCGCGTCCGTCCAGAAGTTGTAATAGCAGTGACCGATTTTCTGTACGCCGGGAATCCGCGTGTCCGAGTCGAGCACCGCCAGCAGCTCGGCTTCCATCTGCTTGAAGCTGTCGGACTGGGCGAGCCGGGCCTGGGTCCTGGCGTTCTGAATGTGCACCCATTCAAGCGACCGTGCGCCCTCGACGTCTTCAAGCCAAAGGTAAGGATCGCTGCCGATGGCAGGCTCCAGGGCAGAGACCGCATCGGCGGCGATGAGGTCGGATTGAACGAGTTTTGACATCAGTGGCCTTCATTGGGACAAAGTCAGAGGCCACGAATGCTAACACTCTATACAGACTCATATGGGTGCCGCGCCCCCGCACGACGTCCTGTCAGTGATCGATCCTCAACGCCTCGGTCAGCCGGTTTGCCGGGTCATTTTCATCGTAGATGATATCGGTGATGCGCCAGCCTTCCGGCGTCTTGCGCAAAAGCACTTTGGTGTCATAGAAGGTCTTGTCGCCCAGCGTGGCCCAGGCCAGTTCTGAATGTGCGATCTCCCCCCACTGACGGGTTTCTATAATCCGATATTGATCAACCCGATCCTGGAAACCGGTGATGAGCGTGTTGTCGACAAAAGCAGGCTTGTCTCCGGGATGCGCCTTGATTTGCCTGTCGCGTTCGACTTTCGCTTCAACCAACAGACGAATAACGGCCGGGTCAAACAGTGGCTTGGCATCCTCGATCTTCAACAAAGCGCTATAGCCGTCCTTGAAGCCGTTCTTGAGATACCAGTCCGCCAGTTTTTTTACAGTGGCCTCGGGCGTATTGGCTTCAACTGAGCATCCCAGCAAGACCAGTCCCATGGCGACCAGGCTGAGAGCTTGATAGAACTTCTTCGGTAATGGCATGGGGTCTCTCTTTCTTTCGATATTGTTCATGGAAATGACCGGATGACGCCGCATCAATACCTGTCGGGCGCACCCTCAGCGCGCGATATGCCGCGAATCCAGCCAACTCAATAAATCTTCGCGCCCCATGGGCCGTGCGCACAGATAGCCTTGCCCCTGGGTACACCCGAGTTCCAATAGCTCCTGGCGCTGCTCTTCGGTCTCAATGCCTTCGATCACCACCGACATGCCCAAGGCTTCACCCAGGGCCAGCGTGCTGCTGATGACGGCTCGACAACGTGGTTTGTGCTTAAGGCTGCGGACAAATTCGCCATCGAGTTTTATTTCGTTGAAAGGCAACTGACAAAGGCGCTGCAACGAGGAAAATCCTGCGCCGAAGTCATCGATGGAGAGCTGGCAGCCCATCATCCGCAAGCGCACCAGACTTTCCATGGCGATGGCCGGCTCCTCCAGCAAACCCGTTTCGGTCAGCTCGAACGTCAGGTCACAACCCGATGCATCGTGAGTGTCCAGAATCGTTTTGATCCTTGATACCAGGCCAGGACTATTCAGCTGTGCGGGCTGCAAATTGAACGCGACGTTGAACCGATGGCCTCGCTCCCGAGCGTGTTGTTGCAGGTTCAGTCCTTGATGCAACAGCAGGAACAACAGTTCATCCATCAGCCCGCCCTGCTCCATCACCGGCATAAATACCGAGGGCGGCAGCACGCCTTTGACGGGGTGATGCCATCGCGCCAGGACCTCGACACCTTGAACCTGGTCAGTCAGCAGATCGAATTTCGGCTGGAAATAAGCGTGCAGTTGCTGACCGTCAAGCGCCCGACGCATCGCCTCCGGGCTGGCCAGCGCCACCACCGGCTGCCACGGTCGCGCGTGCTTTGCCAATAGCGCCTGCAACGCATCAAGCCGCAAGGGTTTGCCCACATCCCCGAGCATCACCAGTCCCGACAACGCAATGACCTGCCGCACGCTACGAAGTACATCCGCCGACAGCGCGTTGCTGATAATGATCGATCCCACCAGCCCGGAAAGGCCTGCGCTGCGCAAGAATTCCAGGCCGCCCCTGCCTTCCATCCGCAGGTTGCACAACGCGATATCAACCGGCCCCACTCGCTCGAGAATGGCCAGCGCTTGCGCACCGTCGGCGGCAACAAAAACTTCCCGGCAGCCCAATTGCCGAAGCATGTCGAGCGCAACCGAACGCTGGAAGAAATGATCCTCAAGGACCAGAACGCGTAGCGGGAGCATGGGCATTTTGGTTGGCTCGCTGGGTGATGGAATAATCAGGCACGAAAATCACGATTGGGGCGCTGTCAGCAGTCCCTTGATCAGCGGCGAAAAGTACGCCACCTGAAGGGGGTAATCGCGCCCCAGCAATTTGCCTTCGCCATACCAGGTGATACCGCCCTGGTTGAGGATCAGACCGTTGCTGCCAAACTCGAATACGCTGCCGATGGAGCTGCTGAACACGAAGCGACTGTCATCCATTTCCACCAGCCTGTACTGCGTGCCCGCAGGCGGCAGTTGATCCTTGATGCGTTGCAGGTAAGTCGGTGCCAGACGGTCAAACAACTGCTTGGTACGCTCACGGTATTGGGGGACGGTTAAACCGGGACTGCGTTGCAACTCGGCAGCGATCACTGCAAACACATCGGCATTGGCCCGCGCCTCCGCCAGCTTGATCGACAGCGCCGCGGCCAACAGCGCGTTATCCACCTGCAGCGAGGATTTCTCCGGCTGCCCATTGGCCGCCGGTGTCGTGACCGGGCGCATGAACTCCGCCGCATCGACCGTCGACAAAACGGTGGTCGCCAGATACGCCGCACACGCAGTGGTCTGCCCCGCCTGATCACCGTTGACCAATAGCGAGAACTGGCTGCCGTGGGTGGGCAACGTTTGTGCATCGACCCCTTGTTGCTTGAGGAAGGCGTTGACCTGCTCCTGTTTCACCTCGCCCCGGGCCAGCGCGCAAAGCTGCTCCATCACCGGCGTATTACGCTGACCGTTGAACTTCGGTGACAGCTCGAATATCGCATCATGAATCACCGGCAGCGCGGGAACGTCGATCCAGTTGCCAGGGACATCCGCCGGCTTGTTGGCCAGGAACTTGTCGTAACCGGCCAACGCCAGCAGGGTGATCAGCGTGGTGACGAAAATCGATTTCATGTTCATAGGTTTTTGCCTGAGAAAAAGTCAGATAGAGACGCATCAAAAACAGCCATCACCACTGATAACCAACGCCCACGGCGACGCCGACATTGCGTTGGGTGTCAGTACTGCCCTGCACCTTGGTCAGCCACCGCCCGTTGCCGGACAAATGTGAAACACCGAAGGCAACCGACGATTGACCGCGATAGGTACTCGCCGCCGCCGTCGTCATGCTTGCTCCTGGCGAGTAGGACTGCGGCAAGCTGGCCATCGCCATTGCACCGGCAATCCCCGCGCTGAGAATTTCGTCTTGCTTCTTGATGTCATTTTTCAGATCCGAATAACGTTGGTCGGTGTAGGCCTTCGCGTTGTCGGTGATACCCGCCACGCTCTTGTTCAACTGGTCGACGTTCACCGCATCCGTGCCGCTGGTGCCGGCCGCGATGTTGGTGAGCTGCCGCTCATTGCCCACGCTACCGACCGATACGCTGTTCTCGCGGTCGGCCACTGCATTGGCGCCCAGCGCCGTGGCGTTCTTGGCCGAGGCCTTGGCGCCGTTGCCCAAGGCGACCGAATTTTCTCCGGAGGCCTGAGACTGGGTGCCGACCGCCGCGCTGTTTTTGCCCGACGCTACAGCCCCCGCACCACCGGCTATCGAATCGACACCGGTGGCTTTCGGTTTGGCTGCCGCGCTGCCGTTGCTCACCTGGAACATGCCGTCGGTGCCGTTCTTGATGTTGGAGACATCGCCCTCGACAGTGCTGATGCGGGCGCCCTGCTGAACCGCAGCGCCATTGAGATTGGCGATCGAGTCATCCGTGTACTGCTTCGATTCGGCGACTGCTCCGTCGAGCTGCCGCACGTTGACCGCATCGGTGGCGTTCTTGCCGTCGGCGACGTTGCTGACGGTGCGGGTGGCGCCGGTCGCGGCATCGCCCACCGACACCGTGCCCGAGGTCACGTTGTTCGCCCCCGAATATTGGCCGGTGTAAGTCTCCGCCCCTCGCCCCCCATCGCTGGAATCGCTGCCCAGTGCAACGCTGCCGTCAGCGGAAGCCTTGGCACCGTTGCCTACCGCCACCGAGTTGCTACCCGATGCTTGCGCGTTGGGGCCCAAGGCCATCGAGTTGGAGCCGCTGGCCACCGAGTCGGCGCTGCTGGAATTGACGTGCAGATACTTGATCCCGCCGCCCGAGCCAATGACGCTCTCAAGGCCGCCGACCCGACCGTCGAGGTTGGTGATGTTCGTGGTGTTTTGATCCACTTGATCGCCGACCGATTTCAGTTGCGCCACATTGACCGCGTCGTTGTCCTGCGTACCCGCCGACAGCCCGGTCAGCTTGCGATTGCCCGCCGCCGTGCCGATACCGACCTCACCGACCGATGTCTGCGGGGTCGCCAAGCGATAAGCGCTGTAACCCGATTCGGCGCCGACTGTGGTCAGCGAATCCGATCCCAACGCCACGCTCATGGCCTGGCTCGCATTGGCCCCTGCACCCAAAGCAACGCTGCCTGTAGCGGAAGCGCTGGCGCCGCTGCCTATCGCCTCCGAGGCATTACCCGACGCCTGAGCATTGGGGCCCAAGGCCATCGAGTCGATACCGGTGGCCGCCGAGTCGACGCCGGTCGAGTTGACGTGCAAATACTTGATGCCACCACCAGAGCCAACAAGACTCTCGAGGCCGCCGACCCGACCGTCCAGGTTGGTAATGCTCGTGGTGTTTTGATCCACCTGATCACCCACCGATTTCAGTTGCGCCACGTTGACCCCGTCATTGTCCTGGGTGCCTGCCGCCAGCCCGGTCAACTTGCGATTGCCCAGCGCCGTACCGACGCCGATCTCGCCGACCGATGTCTGCGGAGTCGCCAAGCGATAGGCGCTGTAATTCGTCTCGGCCCCAACCGTGTTCACCGAACTTGAGCCCAACGCCACGCTCATGGCCTGACTCGCATTGGCCCCGGCGCCCAACGCCACTGATTGCTCTGCACCTGCCTGGGCCGCGCTGCCCATGGCGATACCGGAGGCGAGCAACACCTGGGTATTGCGGCCGATGGCAATGCCACCGGCACCGGCCAGACCGACAGTGGCTTGGTTGCCGATACCAATGCCGTTGTCGCCATTGACCACGGTGGCCGGACCGACCGCAATCGACTCTGCACCGCTAGCGAGTGAGTCCGCAGGGTTCGTCGAATTGGCGTGAAAATAAAGGGTACCGGTCGAACTCAAGGAGCCCATCGCCCCAGTCAATTGACGCAGGGTCACGGCGTCGTGATCCTGGGTGGCGTCCGCCACGTTGGTGATCTGCCGGTAACTGCCTGCCTTGCCCACCGAAACCGAGCCGAGCAAGGTTGCATCCGAGGTGTCATAGATGATCGCCCCGCTGCCGGCCGGGATGGTGCCGGTGGTCGGTGCCAGGGCACGATCGGCGACCGAACCTTCACCCAGAGCGATACCACCCAAGACCTGAACCTGACTCTGATGCCCCAGCGCCAGACCACCATCAGCAGTGACATTGGCGCCCGAGCCGGCGGCAAACGAATTGGTGCCTGCGGCGACGGACACCGGCCCGATTGCCACGCTGTCCACGCCAGTGGCTTGCGAATCGGCCAACACCGAATTGCTGTGGAAGTATTTGATGCCGGTGCCATTGTTGAGAAGGCTGTCGACCTGAGTCCCCAACCCATTGACCGCGGTGTTGGTGGAGAACAACTGGCTGCCGTTGACCGCATCGGTACTGGTCGCCGACACCTGCCCCGCTGCCACGTTGGTGATCTGCCGTTCATTGCCCACGCTGCCGACGCTCAGTACGCCCGTCGGTGTCGTACCGGCGTAATTGAAGGTGGCGCCGTTGATCACACCCGAGGCGGTAGCGACCGCGGCGGCTGTGGTGGCGCCGTTGCCCAGGGCGACGGAGTTGGCGTCACCCGCCACCGCGCCGTTGCCGATGGCCACCGCGTTCGTTGCAGTCGCACTGGCCGTCGGCCCGACGGCCACGCTGTCCACACCGGTTGCTGTGCTGTCGGCGAGCGTCGAATTGCTGTGGAAGTATTTGATGCCGGTGCCGTTGTTGAGAAGGCTGTTGACCTGAGTCCCCAACCCATTGACCGCAGTGTTGGTGGAGAACAACTGGCTGCCGTTGACCGCATCGGTACTGGTCGCCGACACCTGCCCCGCTGCCACGTTGGTGATCTGCCGTTCATTGCCGGCGCTGCCGACGCTCAGTACGCCCGTCGGTGTCGTACCGGCGTAATTGAAGGTGGCACCGTTGACCACACCGCTGGCGGTCGCAACAGCCGCAGCCGTGGTGGCGCCGTTGCCCAGGGCGACGGAGTTGGCAGTGCCTGCCACGGCACCATTGCCGATGGCCACCGCGTTCGCGGCGGTGGAACTGGCGGCGGGACCGACGGCCACGCTGTTCACACCGGTTGCTGTGCTGTCGGCGAGCGTCGAATTGCTGTGGAAGTATTTGATGCCGGTGCCGTTGTTAAGCAGGCTGTTGACCTGCGTCCCCAACCCATTGACCGCAGTGTTGGTGGAGAACAACTGGCTGCCGTTGACGGCGTCGGTGCTGCTCGCGGAAACCTGACCGGCGGCGACGTTAGTGATCTGCCGTTCGTTGCCCACGCTGCCGACGCTCAACACACCGGTCGGTGCAGCACCGGCGTAAGTGACGGTGGCACCGTTGACCACACCGCTGGCGGTCGCAACAGCCGCAGCCGTGGTGGCGCCGTTGCCCAGGGCGACGGAGTTGGCTGTGCCTGCCACGGCACCATTGCCGATGGCCACCGCGTTCGCGGCGGTGGAACTGGCGGCGGGACCGACGGCCACGCTGTCCACACCGGTTGCTGTGCTGTCGGCGAGCGTCGAATTGCTGTGGAAATACTTGATGCCGGTGCCGTTGTTAAGCAGGCTGTTGACCTGCGTCCCCAACCCATTCACTGCGGTGTTGGTGGAGAACAACTGGCTGCCGTTGACGGCGTCGGTGCTGCTCGCGGAAACCTGACCGGCGGCGACGTTAGTGATCTGCCGTTCGTTGCCCACGCTGCCGACGCTCAACACACCGGTCGGTGCAGCACCGGCGTAAGTGA
>NZ_VOBN01000040.1 GCF_008370045.1 Pseudomonas sp. ANT_J12 | reverse complement strand
AGTTCGCCACTGGCCGCCACCACGCGCGGCTGGCCCCGCAAAGCCATCACGCCAAACACTGCCAGAGCGGTAAGAATCAGAAGAACGATACAACCCAGGGTCAAGCGCTGCGACAGCCGAACGGGGACAAAAGCCATGCCAATACTCCTACGTGGAAAGAATGCTTAATCCTTGGTAATCGTCAGCCCGAGCATCACTCATGCGTTGCGAGAGCAAAGAGCTCTTTGCTCGTAAAAACGAACGAAGTTGTTCGGAATAATTTTCAGAACCGCCGCGCGAACGGAGGGCCGCTGGCTAAGTGCAGTTCGGTAGGACTGGACCTTAGTCAGATTATTGAAGATAAAAAAGTCATCAAAGACATCAAAGACATCAAAGACATCAAAGTATCGGAAGATTGGTCCGAATACGGCATCAATAATGCAAAAAGTCTCGCCACTAAAAAATTGGCCGTGGCCAAGTACATTTTCTAAAAGTCTAAATTTATTGCGTACCACTTCGACCGCTAACTGAAAGGTCGTATCGTCTTTCGCAGTATATAACGATGCAATAGCGGTGAGTATTGAGGAGCCAAACTCCATCCAAGAACGATGTTGGGCACGTTGCAAAGGAACTTAGGGATGCAGGCGTGGTTTTAGAGTCTCATCAAGGTACTCGCAAATCACAGAAGACGCAAAAATTGGATCGTTATCAACCAGCAAGATTGGCGTTTAACCCAACGGTGATACTGACAGAAACCAATCCGGTTTCTTCGCCAGATCAATATCCTTACGCGTAAATGATACGGTCTTTTCATTGAGGACAATAGTTGCGCTCTGGACATACGGGCAGAACGCATGACTAATTAAGGTCAGCTCTTGCGTAAAGTCACCTCGTTGGGCTAGGACAGATTAATATTTGAGATGCTGAGGGGGCAATAATGAAGCTCCACCTTCGACCCGGCAGAATCTGTCTCTTGCCAACCTCCATGGCTTCCAAGCTTAAATTCGCGAGAGCTCCCAATGACACTGTCAGCAAACGTGCCACCAAAGCCAGATGATAATCGGCGCTTTAATTTCATTTTTAATACTTTGTTCCTTTGCCATCTTAGGTGGTTATTTATTGTGCACGCTCGGTTTCGTAGCTCTCATGGCAAAAATAGTCATAATTAATTCAATTTAAGCCAACAGAGAGAAGGCCGCAGGCGTGCAATCTGGAAATAAAAGGAGGCCAATTTTGACAGTTTTAGGCGTGGTGTTGGCGCTGATTGAAAACTGACCTAGGTATCCAACTGCTGCTTCTGCTCAATTTTCGAGCCTGCGAAGCAGTTCAGAGGCGCGCTAGTAATGCCCAAACTTTTGCCTGTATTCAGCAGGCGTCAACCCGGTTAACTCCTTAAACATACGTCGCATGTTGGAATCGCTGCTAAACCCGAGCTCTAGGCTGATCGTACTGATAGGTACTGATGTCAGAGTGATACGCTCACTGACTTGGCTCAACTTGACACGTCGGGCATAAGCTCCTATCGCAAGCCCTGTTTCATTTCTTACCTTGCGGGCGAGTGTGCGTTCAGACATTCCGAGTGTACCCGCCAACGCTTTCACCGTGATTTGTTCAGCCGGCATCTGCTCAAGCAGAACATGCAGCTTTCTCAGCAGCTTGCCGGGCTGTTCAATCAAGCTCGTGGCGTTAAAGACAGTGTGGGGCAGCGTGGGGCGCGGAAGTACCATCAACTTGATCAGGTCGCGAAAAACTTCAGGACTGACGTTACGTTCAATCAACGCCTGGGCAATAGGCAGGTAACCGTTTACGCCCGAAGCTGTGGCAGTTCGCTCATTGAATACGCAGTTGTGCTCACTCTGCCAGTGCACCTTGTTGTAACGCTTCACCATCGCTTCAGCGAGCCACCAAGTAACCGTCGCCGGCTGGTCGTTGAGCTGACCACTGGCAGCCAATAGGCACACTCCCGTGCAATAGCTCCAAAGGTGGCGACGACTTGAACGTACGGATAGCCCTTTCACAAGATTGGCATATGTAGCCAAAGCCTTTTCCACGTGGTGCGCAGATTCCGCCCAGAATCCTGGCACAAGGATGGCGTCCAATTCACTGCTGTTGACTGTATCCGTCGCATTCAATGTAACGCCATGACTACATTCCACAGGCCCTGCCTGCAAACCCACAAAGCAAGTTTCAAAAATCATCCGCCCCGTGCGCCGGTTAGTGGCATGCATTAGGTCGGAAAAAGACAGTAGCCCTGCAGGCATGCAACCTGGAAACAAAAGCAGACCAATTCTTAACGCTTTAGACATGGCTTAAAATGAATCCATTATGACTATTCTCGCCATTATGGGCGCAGGAATAGGCGAGCACAATGAGGCTACTCCCTAAGACAGCTTACTGATGAAAATCCAGCAGATCCGTAACGCGACGATCATTCTCGAATTCGGTTCCCACCGCATCCTAGTCGATCCGATGCTGGCATCAAAGGGTGCGCTTCCACCTCTGCGTTTATTCGGTGCCCGGTTGCGAAACCCCCTTGTCGATCTGCCCGAGTCAGCGGCCAATGCACTGGACTCAGTAACGCACTGCCTGATCACACATTGTCAGAACGGAGACTTCGATCACCTAGATCAAGCAGCAAGCCGCTGGCTAAGGGAGAAGCAGATTCCAGTGATCTGTACCCCCCGCGACGCCCCCTATCTGGCCGTACGTGGTTTGAATATTTATCCACTTTCGGACGACCACGAGCAGGCGGCCCCCTTCCTAGGCGGCTCGATTCGAACGGTCAAATGCACGCATGGTGAAGGCCTGATTGGCAAACTGATGGAGCATGGAGTCGGTTATTTCATTGAGGTCCCTGGAGAGCCAAGCGTTTACTTGAGTGGCGTTACGATTCTCACACAGGTTGTACAAGACTTTGTTTTACGCCATCAGCCCAAAATCAGCGTAGTGCCTGCAGGCGGTGCACACTTCGATTACGGGGGTGAAATCATCATGGGAATCGACGAGGTCATTAAGTTCACGAAAATGTCCAAAGGCACAGTCGTAGCCAACCATTTGGAAGCCTTAGGTCATTGCCCGGTAACCCGAAGTGACCTTGCGGCGGCGGCTAAATTGGCCGGTGTCGTATCGCGGCTATATATCCCTGCCGATGGGGCAATCTTAGAGATATGTGGGATGGAAATGCCTCGTAATTCAGTTCGCTTCCCTGATTTGGATAAAGCTACCGCTTCTTGCACTTAATGCTCCGCAGTCCGTTTATTTACCTGTGCATCAAAGCGCGGCATTAGTGCTTTCCTGCCCACCAGATATTTTCCAAAAAAGGCTGAGATGAACAATCGAGAGGGTTTTTCACTTCTACGTGACCTGCTCGGAATGGGCAAAAGGCTGCGCTTTTTGGTTAGAGCGGCATGGCGCCCGATCAAGCGCTGGCATCAGCTAGCAGCGGATCGCCTTAAATTGGCTAACCTGAGCGATGTGGCTCTTGGGGAACTAGGCCTCGTTCGCGCGGATGTCCAGCATGATAGCGAGCCACCCTTCTGGGGAGATCCTCACGTAAAACTTCCCCGTCACTGCAAGCGAAATTATTGACATGAATATAAATGTACGGGTAGTCAATGCATTCGTCGATGGTGATAGGGGCGGTAATCCCGCTGGCGTAATCCTGGGTGCCGATGGCCTCAGCACCGCTGAAAAGCTATGGATTGCAAGCAAGGTCGGCCTATCGGAAACCGCTTTTGTTTCCAGTTCAAAACATGCCGCATTCAAGTTGGAATTTTTCACCCCGACTCGACAGATCGCGCATTGTGGACATGCGACAGTGGCCGCCTTTGCATTACTGCGCCAACTTGGACGTGTAGGCGAGGGTTGGACCAGCAAAGAGACCACCGACGGCAATCGGGAAATATTTATCAAAGGCGACATGGCCTTTATGGAGCAACGCAAACCTGAATACCGGAGGCTGGATGATGATCCGCTATTGCTCAAGGCGATCATGGTTGCCTTAGGCATCAAATCTTATCAATTCGCTGACGGGATATGGCCAACACAAGTTACCACAGGCGGAGCGTTCCTTATCTTACCTTTGATTGACCAGGCGCAAGTTGCGGGGTTGAAGCCGAATCATGAGGCCTTGGCCCGCCTCAGCGAATACCTGGATTTGATCGGCTTCTATGCATTCTCCCCCGACACCCTTGGTCCACAGCGCGCCGCTGGCGCCCGTATGTTCGCGCCTTACTACGGTATCACTGAAGAAGCAGCCACTGGTATGGCGGCCGGAGCCTTAGCGTGCTTCCTCCACGACTATATGGGAGTACCTGGCGAACGGCTGCTGATCGAGCAGGGTTACTTGATGCATCCACCATCACCAAGTGTGATTGCGGTGGACCTGCAGCTCGACGGGCAGCGAATCGAGCGATTGATGGTGGGTGGTCGTACTCAGATGATGGGCGAACTTAATCTGCAATTGTAGGGTCAGTGGACCGGTAATCCTGATCGCAGGGCGAGGTTAGTTGGTGGGGTAGCGTCAATACATTATAAAGATCACTGCGAGTGATTGAGTTGAAGGAACACTTATTTATAAGTGCGTTGTGACAATGATTTAGGTTTTGTGGGAACTGGCCTCCCGCATTGCTTGTGTGCAATTGCTGCTAACGGCGAACGATCAAAATGATTGAGTTGTTTTCGGTTAGGCTTTTCACCGAGGTGTATCTTCGGGCCTTTTGCAGCGCAGCCTCTGACCATTGATTAGACGAAGTCTACTACGACATGGAGCCATCGTAACTTTAGCATCTTTTAATACCTCGCCCCTTGGGGCGGGGTTCTTTATAACTAGCTTCGATTGATTGATAAAAGGACTCTTTGTGATACCGAAATGGAACATGAATGAGCACGATCCGCTCGACGACTTCGATTCTCGCGAGATCACCCTGGACGACGTCGCGAAGGTGGTCTACGTGTCCGGCACCGGACCGGCAGTAATCGTCATGACCGAAATGCCAGGAATTAGTCCGCATGTCGCTCGCTTCAGTCGCTGGGTTCGGGACGCCGGATTCACCGTTTACATGCCGTCGCTGTTCGGCCGCGATGGCGTCGTACCTAGCGTCGACGAGGGCAAGGCCACCTTCCAGCGGGCATGCGTCAGCGCCGAGTTTCACGCATTCGCAGACAAAGGGTCGAGTCCCGTGACCCAGTGGCTCCGGTCGCTGGCGAGGCTGGCGCACGAGGAGTGCGGCGGCCCGGGTGTGGGCGCAATCGGGATGTGTTTTACGGGTAACTTCGCGCTCACGATGATGCTTGAACCCTCGATGCTGGCGCCAGTGCTGTGCCAGCCGACGCTGCCGCTGGACGACCCTGCTGGCTTGGAAATCGCGCCCGACGAACTGGCCGCAGTGCGGCAACGTCTCGACAAGGACAACCTGACCGTCATGGCCTACCGTTTCGAGGGAGACAGGTTTTGCAAGGCGCAGCGGTTCGCGGCCTATTCCAAGGCGCTTGGCGAGCGCTTCATTGCACGAGTGCTTCCCGATAGCGCGGCCAATCGCGACTCCCTCGCGCCATTTTTCGAACATGTGGTGGCGAGCCCGCACAGCGTGGTGACCGCCCATCTGATCGACGAGGCGGGCCAACCGACGATTGTTGCCCGCGATGAGATCCTCTCATTCTTCGCCGCCCGCCTCATCTTATGATGCCAGCGACGACGAACTCGCGCATGCGGACAAATACGAAGTATCAGAATACAAAACGCGTCTCAGCTCTGTTGTCTTCCGGGCGAACCGCGTGGGTTTACGTAGACGCACCCGCATAGCGATAAACTTCAGTAAAGGAAACCTCATGTTGAAAATGAAACCTAGCTGCGAATGCTGTGACAAAGACCTTCCCGCGGAGCAGTCTGGTGCGCGCGTCTGTTCATTCGAGTGCACATTCTGCGAGGACTGCACAACGACCGTTTTTGCGGACACATGCCCGAACTGTGGTGGAGAGCTCGTCGCGCGGCCCACTCGGTCGGTTGATAAGCTGATCAATAATCCCGCCTCCACGCAGCGCGTTCACAACCCTGCTGGCTGTACAAAGGTTTAATAGTCATGCGCGTTTCTTAACTTTGTTCTTGGTCGACGGCGGGACCGCGATCAGCGTGGCATCGACGATGGTTTTCAGCAGCCAGTAAGCGGGTAGTTTGGAAGGACCGACTTTTTCAACACAATCGGCCAAAAGCGGGCGTTCAGTCCAGGCCTTCTTTTCGGCCAGCATTGGACGGTCAAAAGTCCTGATAAATTGGTAGAAATTAACTATCTTTTCGAGAACCGTGATCAATGAGAGTTATTCGTAGCAAAGATTTCACCGCCACTCGCGCTTGGGGTGCTGACAACATAGCTAACATGGGTGGAACCACGGTCCGCCTCCACTGGACCGACCAGCCATATACGTGGCATGTCAACGATGGTGAGGAGGTATTCGCAGTTCTCGACGGCACGGTAGATATGCATTATCGCGAGTCAGGCATCGAGCGCGTCGTGACATTGGTGGTTGGCGACGTGTTTTTCGTAGGGGTGGGATGTGAACATGTTGCGCATCCTCGTGGAGAAGCACGGATTCTGGTTATCGAGCGTGAGGGCAGCGTTTGAGTTGGCTAGGCTAACGCTCATCATTACCGACTGATGCTCAAGCCATCTGGACAGCGGTGCAGCAGCCCGACGCTTGCCTGGTGGCAATCAAACAGGCGGATCAGCAGGCGATCCTCTCGCTACACCGTATCCGCTCCCAGTTGCTGAAATTTCGCATCATGCAGAGCAATGGCTTACGTGGGCTGCTTTACGAATTCGGAATTGTGCTGCCAGAAGGTTATGCCCAGCTGAGTAAGGCCGTTCCGGAGGCCTTCGCCGATGCTGAGCATCGAGTGCCTTCCATGGTGTTGGACAGCGTACGCGATCAGTGGACTCGGATTATCCAGTTGGATGAGGAAATTCGAAAAATCGAACTACGTTTGAAACAGTGCCCGCGTGAGAGCTCCGACTGCCAGAAAATTGCAGAGATTCCCGGAATTGGTTTGTTGACCGCTACAGCCGCTGTTGCCTCACTGGGAGATGAGACAACCTCCCATTCTGGTCGCCAGTTCGCGGCTTGGCTGGGACTGGATCCTCGACAAACGGGCACCGGTGGCAGAGTTCGGCAACTGGGGCTGAGCATGCGCGGAGACACGTATCTGCGAACGCTGTTGATGCATGGTGCTCGCTAGATCCTCAATAGAGGACACCGGTCAGAGTGGGTTGAACGCTTGTTGACCAGGCGGCCTTATAACGTGGCGGTCGCCGCAATGGCTAGCAAGCTCGCCAGAACCATTTGGGCCGTGTTGACCAAGGGCTTTACGTATCGGGCCGAACTCTTTACGGCATGCCCTACGGGGCATTGAAAGCAGGAACCAACAGACTTCACAAGGAGCACAGGCGGTAAGCACGTGATGGCAAAATAGGTCAGACCGTGACGGGGTAAACCTGGTAGGGATTATGAGCCACGGGCACAGCCTGCAGCTCGATTTTCAGATGAGGGCCTCGTCAGTGGATCCCATCAGGGCCAGCAGGTTTTTCGGCCTGCACAACAGGCCGGATATAAGACTGCTCCTAGCTACGCGCCAGCATGGCTAATTGAGCTTCGAGAGGCGTCCATATAAATTTCCCTAGGTCTGCCGTGGCTACGGTTGACCTGTATTCGTTGAGCCATGGAGCCTGACTAGGTTGTAATAATGGGTCAAATAACGCATCGCATCAGGCTTGGCTTCCTCCTCTGCGAAATTTCACTCCGCTTGAGCACCTGATTGCATCGGCACTGACCACTCGCTTGCATTGCACTTAACCAAGCGTTTGCATTTGATCTGACCACCGATCGCATCGGATTTTGACCCTAAACTCGCAAAATTTCGTCAGCTGACTCAAAGTGAATTAATTATGACTATTTTTGCCATGAGCGTTACGGAACCGAGCGTGCACAATAAAAAACCACCTAAGTCACACTGATGAATCTGCAGGACATCGCATTGCCCACCATTCAAGTCGAGTCGCTGCCAGCAAAGCCCGTTTCCGGCCAACCCTTCAAAGAGCCCGCCGCAGACGGCTACACCCTTGGCGGTTACACCTGGCGGCATTCGTCTCAAGACATCACTCGTCCAGTGGTGATCATCAACGCTGCCACCTCGGTTCGCTGTCGGCATTACTCGCGCTTCGCCGATTATCTTTTCGCCAACGGCTTCGACGTCATCACTTACGATTACCGCGGCATTGGCGAGTCGCGACCGTTATCGCTAAGGCAGTTGCAGGCGTCATGGTCCGACTGGGGGGCGCTGGATTTCGAGGCGATGCTCAAGCGCGCCGAGCGTGAATTTCCTGGTCAACCCATAGATGTCGTCGGCCACAGCTTTGGTGGCTGCGCTGCAGGCCTGGGTGCATCCGGGCAACTCATCCGGAACATGGTCACCGTCGGTGCGCAATTCGCCTACTGGCGCGACTACGCCGCGGCGCAACGCTGGCGGATGTTCAGCAGGTGGCACGTAGTGATGCCACTGATCACAATGCTATGCGGTTACTTCCCCGGCAAACGTCTTGGCTGGCTAGAAGATACACCCGCTGGCGTCGTTCGTGACTGGAGCACGCCCTCGGCGCTGTACGAAACACGACCCAGTGGTCGCCTCATGCACGCTGAAAGCGGCCGACTGCCCTTCGCCAATGTCAGCGCAAAAACCCTCGCCATCAGCATCACAGACGATCCTTACGCTACGATTCCAGCCATCGAACGCCTACTCGCGTACTTCATCAACAGCACAAAAACCCACCTGCGGATCGCACCAGAAGATATCGGCGAACAAGAAGTTGGACATTTCGCATTTTTCCGCAGCGCATACCAAGCCACACTGTGGCCGATTGCATTGTTCTGGCTGCAAAAGAGCGAGCTGGCCCCCGATACGCCCGGGCGGACAGTGCCGCGCAATCAGTCCTTTTAACGTACGACGGATCAAACCCATGGCTTCCGCCAACAAACAGCAAAAACACGCCACCGCGCCAAGGCCAAGGCCAAGGCCAAGGCCAAGCAAACCGCACCCAGCGGATTGCCGCGCCGGTGAAGCTGGACCCGAATGATGATCGCATTGACTTTGAGTTGGTCGACCTGACCGGCCTGTTCAAAGAAATAATCGACGCGGACGAGATCGGCCAAAAAGCCATGTGCGCAGCCCTTGCCGAGCACCCACTGCTTACACTCGTGCGGCTGCAGACAGTGAAGAAACCGCGACGGACTTCATTATCGGCGCCTTGATCGAATATCGCCAATGGTCCACCGAAATAGACGACGCCGGCGCGCAGGCCTGGATCGCATCCCCAGCCTTCCAAGTGACCTAGATAAGATTCATTACATTAATGGAACAGACGCACTATACCACCTCACGCAACCCGAGCTATATATAGGCCTATTTTAGCTAAATGTGTATATATTAAGCTCATACATCACTTGGGCGCGGCCGCCCGCCATCAGTTTCTCGATACGTTGTCCACTTAGTTCAAGGTCGACGGTAATCACACTTGGGGAAGGTGGACGCATAAAATAGCCCTGCTCGATAAGCAAGCGCTCCCCGGGCAAACTCATATAGTCGTGGAGAAAACAGGCCAGTGGGCCTGCAGCCATGCCAGTGGCAGCTTCTTCGGTTATACCGTAGTAAGGTGCGAACATCCGCGCGCCCGCAGCGCGCTGCAAGCCATAAGTATCAGTGGAAAATGCATAGAACCCGATCACATCCAAATATTCGCTGAGGCGCGCCAAGGCCTCATTATCTGGGTTTAACGCGGCCACCCGATCTTGGTCGCTCAATGGAACAATAACGAACGCACCACCAGTGTTAACCCATGTAGGCCAAAGTCCGTTAATAAGTTGATTTGACTCAATACCCATAGCTACCATAACCGCTTCAAGCAATAGAGAATCATCTTCCAGCCTGCGGTATTCGGGCTTGCGTTGTTCCATAAAGACTTTATCGTCTTTGATCAGAATATTCCGATTACCCTCAAGGGTTTCCTTGGTCGTCCAACCTTCATTTACTTGCCCTAGTTGGCGCAGCAGTGCAAAAGTAGCAACCGTCGCATGGTCACAGTGCGCAACTTGTCGTGTCGGAGTAAAAAAATCTAACTTAAAGGCGGCATGCTGCGAACTCGAAACAAAAGCTGTCTCGGACAAACCAATCAATTTCACAATGGATAGCTTCTCATCGGCGCTAAGTGCATCGGCCTCCAGCACTACACCCGCAGGATTACCGCCTTTACTTCCATCGATGAATGCATTGACTATACGTACTTTAATTTCCATATCAATAACCTCGCCTGAAGTAATCGGGAATTTTTAAACGAGGATCGCCACAGTACGGACGCTCACACTTTTGGAGTACATCTGAACGAACCAGTGGCTCAAATTAGCCAGTTGTCGACGCTGGGCGGTTAGTTAATGCCAGCATTTGATCGGATACCATGCAGCTCGCAACAAGCAGCCAAAATTTTTAAAGTTTTTCATCATATCATTGGGCGCCCCATACAATTCAACCTTTCATACCAGCACAACTTGCGACAAATAGTTCTATGACATAAACAATGCTATTGTCAGCACATTGACAGCCAGCACAATGGAAAAAGCATCTACCAAACTTTTGTGTATGCGTTTTTTATAATTTAAAGTTGGATGCATAATGAGTGATCGACAAGATAGGTCAGTTCTAATACTTCGCCATCTGCCGGAATACGCAATCTCGAGTCAATACCTGCTCGCTTTGCTGCCACAGCGAGTTCGGAACGAGTTACTGGCCAATGACCTATTGCCTCCAAATGGTTAGCTATTACAGTACCTGTGGAAATTCTCGCGAATGTAACGACCTCTTCAATTCCCATGATGAGGTCTTCACCGATATCGAACCGTGTGCCGCCGGCTGGTACTACACTGAATTGCGGCTGATAATCTCTAACGAACTTTCGTATAGCTGGTGTGAGAATCGTGTCGCCGCTGAGGTAAACACTCGGTTCTCCAGGGATTTCAATGAAATACCCGACCCCGTACTCCATTAAATTGCCTATGAAACCGTTACCATGGGTGCATTTAACCGTTCGAATCTTGCCGCCAAGAAAGGAGACACCCTGCCTGTGGTCATCCGAAAGCGGCTGGATATTCAAGCCTCGCTCTGCCAAATAGGTCGCATCCCGCGGGGTACAGATCACTGGAATCTGCTTCTCCCTTAGCCAGCGCTTCGCTGCCCGGTCTAGGTGATCGAAGTGCCCCTTCTGACAATGCGTGATCAGGCAGTGCGTGACCGAGTCGAGCGCATCGAAAGCGGACTCAGGCAAATCGACAAGGGGGTTTCGCAACCGGGCACCGAACAAGCGCAGGGGCGGTAGCGCGCCCTTCGTTGCCAACATCGGATCGACGAGGATGCGGTGGGAACCGAACTCGAGAATGATCGTAGCGTTGCGTATTTGCTGGACTTTCAACATAAAGCCTTCTTAGGGTATGACCTTATTGTGCACGACTGCAACTGCGGCCAAAATGGCAAGAATCGTCATAATTGGTTCATTTTAAGCCATGCCTAAAGCATTAAGAATTGGTCTGCTTTTGTTTCCAGGTTGCATGCCTGCAGGGCTGCTGTCCTTTCCGACCTAATGCATGCCACTAACCGGCGCACGGGGCGGATGATTTTTGAAACTTGCTTTGTGGGTTGTAAGCGTCCAGCCAACACACCTTCCGAACTCCAGCATTAAGGGCGATGGTGTCCGCGTATTTTTAAGCGGACGCGATCGCCCTTAACGTCAGGATTTCCATGCGCCAACGAAGCTCTTAC
The DNA here is from genome assembly GCF_008370045.1 of Pseudomonas sp. ANT_J12. Taxonomy (GTDB): domain Bacteria; phylum Pseudomonadota; class Gammaproteobacteria; order Pseudomonadales; family Pseudomonadaceae; genus Aquipseudomonas. The sequence goes on along the minus strand of NZ_VOBN01000040.1, from coordinate 3,951 downwards.
CCGAAACCCTTCAAGGCCCAGGTTGTTCAGGAATGCCTGCAACCGGGCGCAACCCTATCCAGCGTCGCCATCAGCCACGGCATCAACGCCAACGTGATCCGCAAGTGGCTACCGCTTTACCGAGATCAGCCACCAGCGACGTTGCCGGCTTTCGTTCCGTTGAGAGCTACGCCCAAACGGCAGGCGGAAGGGTCGGCGATTATTGAGCTGCCATTTGGTGAGCAGTCGATGTCAGTGAAATGGCCGACGTCTGATCCTGAAGGCTGCGCTCGTTTTGTCCGTGGACTCACGCAATGATTCGCATCGATGCCATCTGGCTCGCCACCGAGCCCATGGAGATGCGTGCTGGCACTGAAACTGCGCTGGCCAGGGTGATTGCGGTGTTCGGTGCGGCGAAGACGCACTGCGCTTATTTGTTCGCCAACCGCCGCGCCACTCGCATGAAAGTTTTGGTGCATGACGGGTTTGGCGTCTGGCTGGTTGCTCGCCGATTGAACCAAGGAAAGTTTCACTGGCCCGGCATTCGACAAGGCTGCGAGATGGAGCTGGATATCGAGCAACTTCAAGCGTTGGTGCTCGGCCTACCTTGGCAGCGTGTTGTGGCTGGCGGTGTAATCACACTGCTTTAAAAAGCTGTAATTAGCTCCTTGGCCTACTGCCGCAAGCGACCTGCTTTGGTAAAATCCAGGGCATGACTTCCTCGCCCAACCTCGATCAGATGACCCCCGACCAACTGCGTGCATTCGCTGCGCAGTTGCTGTCGCAGGTTGATTCTCTCGGGCAGCAAGTCGACAGGATGGGCAAGAAGAACGACCGCGACCAAACCATCATCGAGCAACTCACCCACGAAATCGCCTGGTTCAAACGTAACAAGTTTGCCAAGCGCAGTGAGCAATTGAGTCCTGCTCAGGGCAGCCTGCTCGACGACCTGCTTGATACCGACATCGCGGCCATCGAAGCCGAGCTGAAAGCGTTGAATCCGCCGGCTGCGCAGGCCGAACCACGCAAGCAGCCCAAGCGTGTTCCTTTGCCTGCGCAGTTTCCGCGCACCGTGATTTATCACGAACCCGACAACACCCAATGCCCCTGCGGCTGCCAGCTCCAGCGGATCGGCGAGGACGTCAGCGAGAAGCTGGATTACACGCCGGGCGTGTTCACCGTCGAGCAGCACGTGCGTGGGAAATGGGCCTGCCGCCAGTGCGAAACACTGATCCAGGCACCGGTGCCGGCCCAAGTAATCGACAAGGGCATCCCGACCGCAGGTCTGCTGGCTCACGTGATGGTGGCCAAATTCGCCGACCATTTGCCGCTGTACCGACAAGAGAAAATCTTTGGCCGCGCCGGCCTGGCTATCGCCCGCTCGACACTGGCGCAATGGGTTGGCCAAACCGGTGTGCAGCTCCAGCCCTTCGTCGATGCACTGCGCGAAGCAGTGCTTGCTCGCGGTGTGATCCACGCTGACGAGACGCCGGTGCAGATGCTTGCGCCGGGCGAGAAAAAAACCCATCGCGCATACGTCTGGGCCTACTGCACCACGCCGTTTTCGGCGTTCAAGGCAGTGGTTTACGACTTCAGTCCGAGCCGTGCAGGCGAACATGCACGTAACTTCCTTGGCTCTTGGAATGGCAAGCTGGTGTGCGACGATTTCGCCGGCTACAAGGCAAGCTTCCAGCAAGGCATCACCGAAATCGGCTGCATGGCCCATGCCCGCCGAAAGTTCTTCGATCTGCACGCGACGAACAAAAGCCAACTGGCCGAACAGGCGCTGCACTCGATTGGCGGCCTGTACGAAATCGAACGGCAAGCGAGGGAAATGACCGACGAAGATCGCTGGCGAATACGTCAGGAAAAAGCGGCGCCCCTTATCGACGCACTGCATACCTGGATGATGGCCCGGCGCGACCTTGTGCCCGAAGGGTCGGCTATCGCCAAAGCTCTGGATTACAGCCTCAAGCGCTGGGCGGCACTGACTCGATATCTCGAGGATGGCGCTGTGCCCATAGATAATAATGCGGTCGAAAATCAGATAAGGCCGTGGGCACTTGGCCGCTCGAACTGGTTGTTCGCCGGGTCACTACGCAGCGGTAAGCGGGCAGCTGCGATAATGAGCTTGATCCAGTCAGCACGCATGAATGGGCATGATCCGTATGCCTATCTTAAAGATGTGCTGACGCGGCTGCCTACGCAGCGGGCAAGCGATATCGACCAACTGCTGCCGCATCAGTGGATGCCTTCCTGACTTACGCAAGGTGAGTTGGGTAGACGCTTACTGTGGGTTTGCAGGCAGGGCCTGTGGAATGTAGTCATGGCGTTACATTGAATGCGACGGATACAGTCAACAGCAGTGAATTGGACGCCATCCTTGTGCCAGGATTCTGGGCGGAATCTGCGCACCACGTGGAAAAGGCTTTGGCTACATATGCCAATCTTGTGAAAGGGCTATCCGTACGTTCAAGTCGTCGCCACCTTTGGAGCTATTGCACGGGAGTGTGCCTATTGGCTGCCAGTGGTCAGCTCAACGACCAGCCGGCGACGGTTACTTGGTGGCTCGCTGAAGCGATGGTGAAGCGTTACAACAAGGTGCACTGGCAGAGTGAGCACAACTGCGTATTCAATGAGCGAACTGCCACAGCTTCGGGCGTAAACGGTTACGCTTACCTGAAGGACGTACTTACGCGCCTGCCGACACAGCGGGCAAGTGAGATTGTCGAGCTGCTGCCGCACAAATGGGCGCCCGTTTAACCGTGCAAGGTGTGTTGGGCAGCTTACTGTGAGTCTGGTTCGCAGTGGACGTAACTGAGGATCGACAAGCCTCAGCCCACTGCCTGCAACCATTTAAGTAAATCCATTTCCAAGCTGCCTGGCTTAGGGGCTGTGGGAGATAAAAGGCAGTAGCGCGAGCCGTCTTCAACAAATCCTAATGGCGCGGCCAACACACCGCTCTGGATATCGTCGCGCACTAAGTGCCACGGGCCAATGGCCACCCCGAGGCCTGCGACAGCCGCCTGGATGCTGAAATAAAAGTGCTCAAAAGATTGCATATCCATAGCAGGAGTGGGCAGTCCTTTTGCACTAGCCCACTCCTGCCAAGCCGTAGGTCGGCTAGTAGTCTGAAGCAGCGGGGCCGATGAGCGCAGACATTTCCAGCTTTTGCCGAACCACTGATCTGCCTTTTCTGGCCGGCATACAGGGCCAACTTTCTCTGGGAATAGCGTCTCAGCATGATACCCGGGGGGGCGAGGAAAATCGTCTCGCCGAATAGCCAAGTCTATGCCTTGGTCAAATGAAAAGGTGCCGCCGCCGGCCACCAAATGAATTTCTAACCCTCGATGATGTGTTTGGAAGTCGCTCCAACGAGGGATCAACCATCGCATTAACAGCGTTGGCTCGCAGGACAGGACAAGCTGACGAGCACGACGGGTGTCGGTGCGTATCTCGCGTACTGCATGGTTCATCAACCCAAGCCCTTGACTAACCGCTTTCGCCAGGCGTCTTCCTGTATCCGTTAAAAAAACCCTTCGGCTACGCCGCTCGAACAAGGCAACACCCAAATCTTCTTCAAGTAAGCGCACTGCGCGGCTAATGGCACCTGGTGTCAGATGCAGTTCGTCAGCCGCACGGGCGAAGTTTTCGAACCGTCCGGCTGATTCGAAACAACGCAATGCGAGCAGAGAAGGCATGCGAGCCTCATGAATTAGTGAATCGTAGTCACCATTTCCTTCAGAAATCATCGTTAGTACCAGAGCATAGGATCTGAAAATATAACCTTCTACCGCCAACAATTCGAAGGGTACGGCATGAGCGAATGGATAGCAGTAATCACCTGCGGATTCCACGCCATCCGGACACTCAGCCCACCAACATCCGGACACTCATTCCACGCTCATTCGGACAGGCAGTCGGAGCGCAGCGACGCAGGTTTGCATTGTTAGTCTGAAGTCTCTGTCGCCG
>NZ_VOBN01000039.1 GCF_008370045.1 Pseudomonas sp. ANT_J12 | reverse complement strand
AGCCCCGCACTATGTCCTGCCGCATCGGCGAGAGGAGCGTATTTATCCTCGGGCCATCCGGCTTAAATCACCGAAGTATCCGATCAGAAAGAAAAATGCCAGTCAGCTTAACTGACTGGCATTAGCCTGTGCGGGCGTCTTCTTTTAGATCCTGCAAGAGTTACTTCAGGGTAACCGTGCCTTTCATCATCGAGATGTGGCCCGGGAACGAGCAGAAGAAACCGTACTTTTCAGCAGCATCAAGCTTCGAAACATCGAATGTCACCGAATCAGTCTCTTTGGCACCAATGATTTTGGTGTGAGCAATGATGCGTGCATCACCTTCCGGCAGGTAGTTCTTGTCGATGCCCGCGGCCAGGCCAGCGGTAGCGATTGGCTGCATGTCAGCTTCTTTGCTCAGCACCCAGTTATGACCCATGACGTTTTTCGGCAGGCTGCCGGAGTGGGTCAGTTCCACGGTGAAGGTCTTGCAGCTCTTGTCGATTTCGATGGCCTTGGTGTTGTAGGTCATCTGGTCTGTGGAGTCGATGGTGGTCTTGCACTCCGCAGCCATTAACTGGGCGCTGGCCAGAGTCAGGAGGGATACCGCAACAAGTTTGGCAAACATGGTGAATCTCCAAGGCAGGGTTAACAAATCGCGAATGGACAGAAGACTGCCTGAAAACTTCGCAAGTTCCTATGACCTGAATCAAAAATTGTATACAACTTTCGGGCTATGACACTCATCGAAACAATCTAACAGCCAGGCGTCTGTTCCGGCCCTATCCTCAGGTCGTCATCACTCATCTGGAGCGTCTGTCATGTCCATCAACAGCTTATTGCGCAGTTTGCTCGCCGCCTACGCCTCTGGCGCCAGCGGCACTTATGAAACACCCCAACGCGAGGTTTAGCCCTTGGATCGAGGTGTACCTGCCTTTACTCTGTGGCCATCCTGACCCTGGAGTAAGGCATGTCTATCGCATCCGTTTGTGTATTTTGCGGTGCCAGCACTGGCACCAACCCGGCTTATCGTGAAGCGGCTGTCGCCCTGGGGCGCGCACTGGCCGAGCGCAAGCTGACCCTGGTCTATGGCGGCGGCGCCGTCGGGTTGATGGGGATCGTGGCTGACGCGGCACTGGCGGCGGGCGGTGAAGTGATCGGCATCATCCCGCAAAGCCTCAAGGACAAGGAAATCGGCCACAGTGGCCTGACCCGTCTGGAAGTGGTCGACGGCATGCATGCGCGCAAGGCGCGGATGGCTGAACTCAGCGACGCGTTTGTAGCGCTGCCTGGTGGCTTGGGCACCCTGGAAGAATTGTTCGAAGTCTGGACCTGGGGCCAGCTCGGCTACCACGGCAAACCCCTCGGCTTGCTCGAAGTAAACGGTTTCTATGGCCAATTGACCGCTTTTCTTGATCATATCGTCGGCGAAGGCTTCGTTCGCGAACCACACCGTGACATGCTGCAAGTGAGCGAATCGCCGCAAACTCTGCTCGATGCCCTGGACGCCTGGCAACCCTCGGTCCTGCCAAAATGGGCCGAGCAAAAACCCAGCTAACGGCTAGGCACCGATACAAGGCAGAATATGCGCCGCTCAACCTCACCTTCGACCCCAGAGGATCGCCCATGGCTAAACCTAATTATTCCTTCGCCAAACGTCAGAGAGACTTGGCCAAGGAGCAGAAGAAAGAGGAAAAGCTTCAGCGCAAGAAAGCTACAGCTGAAGAAGAAGCAGCAGCACTGAACCCGGATGCAGAAGGTGAAGTGGCGCCAGAAGACGATGTAGAAGCACCGAAAGATCAGGCGCCCGACGCCTGAGACCCTCAGGGCCCGATGATCTGATCAGGCTCACCGGATCTGTGTCCAGGGTCAGCAGCCCCGCTGCTGACCCTCACAGGCCCAACGCGTTGTGAATCGAATCGCGATACCCCTTGGGCAAGTTGGCCGGCAAGTCCGCCGGATCAAACAGCCCGATCTCCTTGTGTTCATGACTGATTTTCGGCACAAAACCGCCCAGCAATTGGCAGCGGTAAGTCGAGATGAACACGTGTTTGCCAGGGATCACCTCGAACAGATACGAATCCAGCGGCTCCCCCACCTCCACCTCGACGTCCAGCTCCTCGGCGATTTCCCGTGCCAGGCAGCCCGGCGCCGTCTCGCCCAGTTCGATTCGCCCACCGGGTAATTCCCATTCGTCGCGCTCGTTGAGCATCAGCACGATCTGGCCTTCGGGGGATTGCAGGACGCCTTTGATTGAAACCGGGAACATTGAATTCCTCCTCTTATGATCGTTCCCATGCTCTGCGTGGGAATGCCTCACTGGACGCTCTGCGTCCGCTTTGGGACGCAGAGCGTCCCGGGCTGCATTCCCACGCGCAGCGTGGGAATGATCAGCTCAGTCCAGTGGCATTACGGTGACTCGGACTTCCGGATCGTGGTTGCCGCCGCCAAGAATCACCCCACGCAGCGGCGAGACATCGGAAAAGTCCCGGCCCCAGGCCAGGGTGATGTGTTCCAGCGCCGGTTGCACATTGTTCGTCGGGTCGAAGTCTACCCAGCCCAGCACCGGGCAAAACACCGAGACCCAGGCATGGGACGCGTCGGCGCCGATCAATCGCGGCTGGCCCGGTGGTGGCTGGGTCAGCAGATACCCGCTGATATAGCGCGCGGCCAAACCACGAGAGCGCACACACGCGAGCATCAGGTGTGCGAAGTCCTGACAGACGCCGCGCCGTCGCTCCAGCACTTCCACCAGCGGCGTGGCCACTTGGGTCGCTTCGGCATCGAAGGTGAATTCGCTGAAGATCTTCTCCATCAACGCCTGGACGCCCAACAGCAGCGGCCGCCCCGGAGGAAAACAGCTTTCCGAGAATTCGACGAAGTTGCGCTTCAAGTGCACGTACGGCGATTCGAAACGGTAGCGGCAAGCCTCCAGCACCTGCGGTGACAGCGGCTGACTGCTGTAGGTCAGCGCATTGCGGGTTGCTTCCCAGGCCGGCGATTGAGTGAAATCCAGGATCGGACGGGCCAGCACTTCGACCGTAAGCTCGGCGTTCACCAGCAATTCATCGTGGGGCCGTTCGAACGCCAAGCGGGTCAGCGGATTGCCGAACACGTCCAGTTCATCCCGGCGGGTCGTCGGTTCCGGGCTGATCAACAACGCCTGGGCGGTGCAACGCTGCCAATCACAAACGCGCGGCCACAGATGTGCCAGTTGCTGCGCCAGGGACACCGGGCTGTCGTAGTGATAATGGGTGTCGTGGAAAATCTGGTAACGGGCATTCATCAGACGGACACCGTGCGCTGGCTGACATCATCGACATGGGCAAAATGGCGCAAGGCCAGGCGATCCGAGACCTGGCCGCTGGCATCAGCGATTTCTTGCAGCAGATCAGCCAGGCCCTCGATGGCCGCATGGACGCTGGCTTCACCAAACAACGAATTCTCCAGACAGCCCAGATCGAAATGCATCAAGCGCTCCACCAACCGCGGCAACCCAGCCTCGCGCGGGGCGCCGAAATCGTCGTTCAGGCGCTTCAAGGTCCGCGTCACCAGTTTCAACTGGAACAGCACCGCATGGGGGTTCTGCTCGTCCAGCAGCAACAGGTCGAGCACCGGGATCAACTGCGCCACCGCCAGATACCGCGAGCGATAAGTGATGCTGCTGTTACCCAGCTCCAGCAACCATTCCAGCCCAGCCTGATCGAAGGCCCCGGCACCGCGCAGAAACGCCGCGAGGCTGCCACTGAGAAACTGCAAGCGCTCGATTCGCCGGCCGATCATCAAGAAGCGCCAACCTTCGTCCCGGGTCATGTCGTCCAGGGCAAAACCGGACAGCGCCGCCAAAGACATCACCAAGCGGTTGAGGAAATCCAGCAACTCGCCGAAATCCGGTTCTTCGGTTTCCAGTTCCAGTGCCTCGCGCTGCAACTCCACCAGCGCCTGCCAGTTTTCCCGGGAGAGCTTGCCGCGCACTTGCGAGGCGGCCCACTGCAAGCGCTGCAAATTGGAACGCAGGCTGAACGGCCAGTCATCGCCCAGCAACGCAGCGAGTAAGCGCTCCGGCAGTTCGCCTTCGTCGGGCAACAGATGCAGGCGTTCACCGAGGTCGACCGCCGCTTCCAGCGCTTGTGGGTCGTCGCCATCGACGTAGCGCGCCAGCATCACCCGCAGCAGCCGCGCGCTGTCATCGCAGCGCTCGCAGTAACGGCCGAACCAGAACAGGTTCTCCACCACCCGCGAGGGCAGATACGGATCGCGGCGCACCAAGTCATGAACACCGATCGTGCGTTGGGTTTTCCATTGTTCGCCACTCGGCGCTCGTTCACCCAGCACCCACGTGTCCTTGCTCGCGCCGCCGCGCTGCATCGACACCACTTCGGCGTCAGCCTCGGCGGCCACTCGGGTCAGGCCGCCGGGCAACACTCGATAACCCTCACGACTGGCCACCGCGTACACGCGCATGCCGATCGCCCGGGGTTGCAATTGACCGTCCTCGGCCTGCCAGATCGGCGCCTGGGACAACTGCGCCAGTTCTTGCGCGACATAGGCATACGGCCGCGCTTGCATGCGCTCGGCCAGGGCCTTGCGCTGTTTTTCACTCAAATCCCGGCCAAACACCGGCGCAAAGCTCTGGGACGGGAACGCCGGTTTAATCAGCAATTCCGGCAGTTTTTCCAACGCCTGGGCCAGTACCGGCGCTTCACCGCACCACCAGGTGGCGATGGACGGCAGGATCAGTTCTTCGCCGAACAGGAATTGATTGATCCTTGGCAGGAAGCCCAGCAACCCCGGCGACTCCAGCACGCCGCTGCCCAGGGCATTGGCCACCAGCACCCTGCCCTGGCGCACGGCTTCCAGCAACCCCGGCACGCCGAGGGCCGAGTCGGTGCGCAACTCCAGCGGATCGCAGAAATCATCGTCGAGGCGGCGCATGATCGCGTGGACCCGGCGCAGACCGCTCAGGGTTTTCAGGTAGACGGTGGCATCGCGCACCGTCAGATCGCCACCCTCCACCAGTGGATAACCGAGCTGACGCGCCAGGTACAAATGTTCGAAATAGCTTTCGTTGAAGCGCCCCGGCGTCAGCAGCACCACCAGCGGCGCTTCATCGTCACAGGGTGCCTGGCGGGCCAATGTTTCCTGCAAGGTGCGGAAGAATCCGGCCAGGTGCTGCACCTTCAAATCCCGGTACAACTCGGGGAAGGCCCGGGACACGATGGTGCGGTTTTCCAGCGCGTAACCGGCACCGGACGGCGCCTGGGTCCGGTCAGCAGTGACCCACCAACGACCGTCCGGCGTGCGCGCCAGATCCACGGCGTACAGATGCAGAAAGGCCCCGTCAGGCGGAGAAATACCCTGACAAGGCCATAGAAAATTGTTGTGCCCGAACACCAGCTCAGCCGGCAACAAACCTTGCGCGATCAGCCGCTGCGGGCCATACAAATCCGCCAGCACCGCATTTAACAAACGCGCCCGCTGGGCAATTCCGGCCGACAAATGCTGCCACTCATCGGCGGCTATTACATGGGGCAACAGGTCCAGTTCCCAGGGTCGGTCGGCCCCCTTGGGATCGGCGTAGACGTTGTAGGTCACGCCGTTTTCCTGGATTTGCCGGGTCAGCAATGCCTGGCGCTGCACCAGTTGCGTCGGGGTGCTGCGTTGCAATTGGTCGAACAGCCGACGCCAGTGCGGGCGCACCGCGCCGCTGTCGTCGAGCAGTTCGTGATAAGTGCCCGCCGTCAGCGGGTAGCGGTCAAGCAGGTCAGGCATGGAAAGCTCGGCAGACAGCAAAGAACGGTCAGACTAACGCAGGCTCATGACGCCCGGATATACGAAAAATCCGAGCGTCGTGTAGGGCTTAGAAACGTCGTAAATCGAGCGTCATCGGCAGCTCGTCGTTAATCGTCACGTTAGGTATAGGAAGTTTCCCCGGGGTGTGTCCGATTCGGAAGAAGCGTGCCATGCGCCGACTCTCCGCTTCATTGGCATTCACCGGCAGGCTGTCGTAGTTGCGCCCGCCCGGATGGGCGACGTGGTACTGACAGCCGCCCAGGGAACGTTCCATCCAGGTGTCGAGCAGATCAAACACCAGCGGTGCGTGGACCGGGATGGTTGGTTGCAGACAGTTGAACGGTTGCCAGGCACGGAAGCGCACGCCCGCGACAAACTCGCCAACTCGACCGGTCGGTTGCAGCGGCACCGGGATGCCGTTGCAGGTCAACAGGTAACGCTGTGGCGCCAGCCCCGTGACCTTGACCTGCAAGCGCTCCAGGGACGAATCCACATATCGCACCGTGCCGCCGACCGCGCCCTCCTCGCCCAGCACATGCCAAGGCTCAAGGGCCTGACGCACTTCCAGCTCGATAACACTGACGGCGTAATCGCCGACCTTGGGAAAACGAAACTCCAGATGCGCGGCAAACCACTCGGCCCGCACCGGGTAACCGGCGGCATTCAGATCGACGATGACGTCGGCGAAATCCTGTTCGATAAAGTGCGGCAACAGGAAACGATCGTGCAGCTCGGTGCCCCAACGCGCCAGTTTCGGCGGCGCATACGGCTCGCGCCAGAACCGCGCCACCAGCGCCCGCAGCAACAATTGCTGGGCCAGGCTCATGCGCGCGTGGGGCGGCATTTCAAACGCGCGCAACTCCAGCAAACCGAGACGCCCGGTGGCGCCGTCCGGTGAGTAGAGTTTGTCGATGCAGAACTCGGCGCGGTGGGTGTTGCCGGTGACGTCGATCAACAGGTTGCGCAGCAAGCGATCCACCAGCCACGGCGCGCACTCTTCCCCCGGTTTCGGCATCTGGGCGAAGGCGATTTCCAGTTCGTATAAGGAATCGTTGCGCGCTTCGTCCACTCGCGGCGCCTGGGACGTCGGGCCGATGAACAGTCCGGAAAACAGGTAGGACAAGGACGGGTGGTTATGCCAATAACTGATCAGGCTGCGCAGCAGATCGGGACGGCGCAGGAACGGTGAGTCCGCCGGCGTCGCGCCACCGAGGACGAAATGGTTACCGCCGCCGGTGCCGGTGTGGCGGCCGTCGATCATGAATTTCTCGGTGGTCAGGCGAGTCTGTCGCGCTTCTTCATAGAGAAATTCGGTGCGCTCGACCAATTCGTCCCACGTCGCGGACGGCTGCACATTGACCTCGATCACGCCCGGATCCGGGGTGATGCGGAAGTTGCTCAGGCGCGGATCGCTTGGCGGCTCGTAGCCTTCCAGCAAGACCGGGCACAGCAGTTCTTCAGCCGTGGCTTCAATGGCGGCGACCAGTTCCAGGTAATCCTCGACCCGTTCCAATGGCGGCATGAACAGGTACAAGCGGCCCTCCCGCGCTTCGGCGCAGAACGCGGTGCGGGTCAGCCAGTCAGCGGATTCGTCGACCTCGATATCCCGTTCAACCGCTTCGGCCGGCGTGCCCGGGCTGTTCAACTGCTGAGTGTCCGGCAGCGCCGGGAATTCCTGGTTCGGGTCGTTGGGGTAGATGAAGGGATACTCGGCCGCTTTCACCCAAGGCTGCGAGCCCAGCGGCAAGCGATAACCCAGCGGCGAATCCCCCGGCACCAACCGGCAATGTTCGTCGCGCAGGTACCAGCGGCCGCTCTGCCATTGATCGCCCTTGGCGGTGCGCGCCAGCGGCAGGACCTGGCCGATGACCTTGTCCAGCCCTTGGCTGAAGACTTTGCGCAGTCGCGCCCGCTCCAGCGGTTCTTCCAGGCGCGAGTCTTCGGCGCTGACGTTCTGCGGCAACGCGCCTTCGCGCCAGAGGTAATAGAAATTGTCTTCGTAAGCCGGAAACACAAAGCGTGTCGGAATTTTCAGGCGTTCGGCGACACTCGCGAGAAAACGCCCGGCCAGTTCGCCATCGGCGCCGTAGTCTTCTTGCTCATCGGCAATCAGCGCGCTGTTGTGCCAGATCGGCACGCCGTCACGCCGCCAGTAGCAGTTCAGCGACCAGCGCGGCAGTTGTTCGCCGGGGTACCACTTGCCTTGGCCGAAATGCACCAGGCCTTTGGGCGCGTAGTGCTTGCGCATGCGCTGGAACAGCTCGGCGGACAGACGCCGCTTGTCCGGGCCGAGGGCGGCAGTGTTCCATTCGGCGCCGTCCGGATCATCGATGGACACGAAGGTCGGCTCGCCCCCCATGGTCAGGCGCACGTCGCCTTCCAGCAGGTCGGCGTCGATCTGCCGGCCCAGGGCCTGGATCGCCAGCCACTGGTCTTCGGTGTAGGGCTTTGTGACCCGTGGCGCTTCCCAAATCCGCTCCACGGACATTTCGTGGGTGAATTCGCACTCGCACGGTTCCACCAAGCCACTGATCGGCGCCGCAGAGCCCGGATCGGGACTACACGCCAACGGAATATGTCCTTCACCGGCAAACAGCCCTGAGGTCGCGTCCAGGCCGATCCAGCCGGCGCCGGGCAAGTAGACCTCGCACCAGGCGTGCAAGTCCGTGAAGTCCACCTCGGTGCCCGAGGGGCCGTCGAGGCTTTTGACGTCGGCGGTAAGTTGAATCAGGTAGCCGGAAACAAAACGCGCCGCCAAGCCGAGGTTGCGCAGCAATTGCACCAGCAGCCACGCCGAGTCGCGGCAAGAACCGGAGGCGTGTACGAGGGTGTGTTCGGGGGTCTGGACGCCGGGCTCCATGCGGATCAGGTAACCAATGTCTTCGCTCAGACGCTGGTTGAGGGCGACGAGGAAATCCACGCTGGGCAGCGGTGTGCGGTCGATGCCGTCCAGATAGGCCTTGAACTTCGGCGTCAGGGGCAAGGTTTCCAGGTACGGCGCCAGTTCCTTGCGCTCATCGGCGGCGTAAGTGAACGGGATTTTTTCGGCGTAGGGCTCGAGGAAGAAGTCGAACGGATTGAACACCGCCATTTCCGCCAGCAAGTCGACCTCGATGCGCAGCTCATCGGTTTTCTCCGGGAACACCAACCGTGCCAGGTAATTGCCCTGGGGGTCCTGCTGCCAGTTGATGAAGTGCTGCTCGGGCGAGACTTTCAGCGCATAGGACAAAATCCGCGTGCGACTGTGGGCCGCCGGGCGCAGACGAACGATCTGCGGACCGAGCTCGACGGCGCGGTCGTAGCGGTAGTGCGTGACGTGATGCAATGCGACATGAATCGACACGGCGTGCCTCCTGCGAGCCTTAAGCGTATTCGAAAGCGCGCAAGACTTATGCCATCGCGCAGCGCTGGCGCTTTCATGGATTGCTTAGGGCAGTACAGCACCAAAATCGGGCGACGCGGGAAATTGGTTTGGGCCAGGTGCACGCAAATGTTGCAAGCCGCTACGGTGTGAGCCTCACAGCGTGTGCTTCAGGCTCGCTTCGAGCCGCTTGATCCGCCGACGGATGCGGTCGCCCACCTGCAGCACCTTGATCCCACGCTGATAGCGACGCTTGCTCATCAAATACAAACCGATCAGCGCCGGCACCGCCGCGATCCAGGCAAATCCCACATGACCCGCTTCGAGCATCACCAGCAAGGTGATCGACAGGCAGAACACCAGCATCGTGAACAAGCCCCAGACCGCCTTGGGGTAACCGCGAAGCAGCGCGATGAAGCACAGGCACATCACCAGACACCCGCCGAACATGACGAAGAGGACGTACTCCATCATCGGGTAGTCATGTGGGAAAAATGCCGTACCGAACACCGAGCCGGTCAACGACATGGCAAAAATCGTCATCATCATGACCGCCACATGAATCCAGCCGTAGCGCCGCACATACGGTTGCCAGGCCAGCCAGTGGGCGAATTTCAACTGCATGAGTTTGTCGGCGGCGGTGGGTGGCGCGGGGGATTTCTTGCGACGGGACACGGTGTTCTTCCTTGAAGTTGAAAGACTGCAAACTGGATCGTTCCCACGCTCCTGCGTGGGAATGCAGCCGTGACGCTCCGCGTCACTGGACGCGGAGCGTCCCCAGAGGCATTCCCACGCAGAGCGTGGGAACGATCAGCAACGGTTAGCAAAACGCCAACCCGAAGGTTGGCGTTCTGTTGTCAGCGATCAGCGTTTAGCGCGGTACTACCGGCTTACGCGCAGGCTTCGGCCCTTTGCCTTTGGCCGCGTCCTTGCGATCCTTGGCCGCTTGCTGGTTGCGGGCGAACGCCGCAGCCTTGGCCTGTTCGCGTTTGTCCCACGGGTTACCACCTTCACTGGCACGCGGCGGCAGGCCGGTGTGCTGGGTGAGGATCTTGGTGGTTTTCTCGCCTGCCACTTTATGGCTGCCAGCCGGCGTCGAGTTCTTGCGACGGGCGCTCTGGTAGCTGTCGGTGGCCGGTTGATGCAGCGGGATCAACTGAGTCTTGCCCGGCCCGATCAGGTCGGCGCGGCCCATGCGGGTCAGCGCTTCGCGCAACATCGGCCAGCCTTTCGGGTCGTGATAACGCAAGAACGCCTTGTGCAGGCGACGCTGCTCTTCGCTCTTGACGATGGTCACCGTGTCGCTCTTGTACGTGACCTTGCGCAGCGGGTTCTTGCCCGAGTGGTACATCGCGGTGGCGGTGGCCATCGGCGACGGGTAGAACGCCTGCACCTGGTCGGCGCGGAAACCGTTGCCCTTGAGCCACAAGGCCAGGTTCATCATGTCTTCGTCGGTGGTGCCCGGGTGAGCCGCGATGAAGTACGGAATCAGGTACTGCTCTTTCCCGGCTTCCTTGGTGTACTTCTCGAACATGCGCTTGAACTTGTCATAGCTGCCAATGCCCGGCTTCATCATCTGGTTAAGCGGACCTTCCTCGGTGTGTTCCGGGGCGATCTTCAGGTAACCACCGACGTGGTGGGTCACCAGCTCCTTGACGTATTCCGGCGACTCGACCGCGAGGTCGTAGCGCAGGCCGGACGCGATCAGGATCTTCTTCACACCCGGCAAGGCACGGGCGCTGCGATAGAGCTGGATCAACGACGAGTGGTCGGTGTTCAGGTTCGGGCAGATGCCGGGGAACACGCACGACGGCTTACGGCACGCGGATTCGATTTCCGGGCTCTTGCAGGCGATGCGGTACATGTTCGCGGTCGGGCCGCCGAGGTCGGAAATGACGCCGGTGAAGCCTGGGACCTTGTCGCGGATCTCTTCGATTTCACGAATGATCGACTCTTCGGAACGGTTCTGGATGATCCGGCCTTCGTGCTCGGTGATCGAGCAGAAGGTGCAGCCGCCGAAGCAGCCACGCATGATGTTCACCGAGAAGCGGATCATGTCGTAGGCAGGGATTTTTTCCTTGCCGTACGCCGGGTGCGGAACCCGTGCGTAAGGCATGCCGAACACGTAGTCCATTTCTTCGGTGGTCATCGGAATCGGCGGCGGGTTGAACCAGACGTCGACTTCGCCATGCTTCTGCACCAGCGCACGGGCGTTGCCCGGGTTGGTTTCCAGGTGAAGCACGCGGTTGGCGTGAGCATACAGAACGGCGTCGCCACGAACTTTCTCAACCGACGGCAGACGAATCACGGTCTTGTCGCGAGTCATCTTCGGGCTGGCCAGGATCTGCACGACCTTGGCTTCTTCCGGATCTTCAAGCGGCCCCTTTTCCTGCTCGATGGCGCAGGCCTGGGTGTCCTGGGTGTTGACGTACGGGTTGATGATCTTGTCGACCTTGCCCGGACGGTCGATGCGCGTGGAATCGACTTCGTACCAGTCTTTCGGCGTGTCACGACGGATGAACGCGGTGCCGCGCACGTCGGTGATGTCTTCGATCTTGTGACCGTAGGACAGACGCTGGGCGACTTCGACGATCGCACGCTCGGCGTTGCCGTAAAGCAGGATGTCGGCGCAGGCGTCGATCAGGATCGAGTTGCGCACCCGGTCCTGCCAGTAATCGTAGTGAGCGATGCGACGCAGGGAAGCTTCGATGCCACCGAGCACGATCGGCACGTTTTTGTAGGCTTCCTTGCAGCGCTGGCTGTAGACCAGGCTCGCGCGGTCCGGACGTTTGCCCGCCAGGCCACCGGGGGTGTAGGCGTCGTCGGAACGGATTTTCTTGTCGGCGGTGTAACGGTTGATCATCGAGTCCATGTTGCCGGCCGCGACACCGAAGAACAGGTTCGGCTCGCCGAGCTTCATGAAATCGTCTTTGGACTGCCAGTTCGGCTGGGCAATGATCCCGACGCGGAAGCCCTGGGACTCCAGCAGCCGGCCGATGATCGCCATGCCGAACGACGGATGGTCAACGTACGCATCGCCGGTGACGATGATGATGTCGCAGGAATCCCAGCCAAGCTGATCCATCTCCTCCCTGCTCATGGGCAGGAATGGCGCTGGCCCGAAACATTCGGCCCAGTACTTGGGATAGTCAAATAACGGCTTGGCTGCTTGCATCATGTCGATAACCGGTGTTGGCTTTCATTGAATTTCGCGGGCGCGGAATATAGCACAAAAAATAACCAATTCCGACGGCTATGGTCGGAAATAGGTATTGGCCCAAACGCGGAGCAAAAACAAAGACCGCGTTATCGTTCATCGCGAGCAAGCTTTGCTCCTACAGGTCGTGTGTGAACCCTTGTAGGAGCGAGGCTTGCCCGCGAAGAGACCCTATCAAACGCCGAATATCTTATTCGTCGTCGAAGTTGTAGCTACCCGGCGCCAGGTTCTCAAAACGGGTGTACTTACCGATAAACGCCAGGCGCGACGTGCCGATCGGGCCGTTCCGCTGTTTACCGATGATGATCTCGGCGATGCCCTTGTGTTCGGTCTCCGGGTGATACACCTCATCCCGGTATACGAACATGATCACGTCAGCATCCTGCTCGATCGCTCCGGATTCCCGGAGGTCGGAGTTGATCGGACGTTTGTTCGGTCGCTGCTCCAGGGAACGGTTGAGCTGCGACAGCGCCACCACCGGGCAGTTGAATTCCTTGGCCAGGGCTTTCAAGGAACGGGAGATTTCGGAAATCTCGTTGGTCCGGTTATCGCCGCCGGAACCTGGAATCTGCATCAATTGCAGGTAGTCGATCATGATCAGGGCGACATCGCCGTGCTCACGCACCAGGCGTCGGGTCCGCGCGCGCATCTCCGAGGGACTGATACCGGCCGTATCGTCGATGAACAGCTTGCGATCGTTGAGCAAATTGACCGCCGACGTCAGGCGCGGCCAATCGTCGTCGTCGAGGCGACCGGCCCGGACCTTGGTCTGGTCGATGCGGCCCAGGGACGACAACATACGCATGATCAGCGATTCACCTGGCATCTCCAGGGAGTAAACCAGGACGCACTTGTCGCTGCGCAACACGGCGTTTTCCACCAGGTTCATCGCAAAGGTGGTTTTACCCATGGACGGACGGCCGGCGACGATGATCAGGTCAGACGGTTGCAGGCCGCTGGTCATGCCGTCGAGGTCGGTGTAGCCGGTGGACAGGCCGGTAATGGCGTTGTCGGTGTTGAACAAGGTGTCGATGCGGTCGATGGCCTTGGTCAGCAGGTCATTCACGCTCACCGGGCCGCCGGTTTTTGGCCGGGCCTCGGCGATCTGGAAGATCTGCCGTTCGGCTTCGTCGAGAATTTCTTCTGCGGTACGGCCTTCGGGGTTGAAGGCACTGTCGGCGATTTCCGAAGCGATGCCGATCAGTTGGCGCAAGGTGGCCCGCGCGCGGACGATCTGGGCATAGGCCTTGATGTTCGCGACGGACGGCGTGTTTTTCGCCAGTTCGCCGAGGTAACCGAGGCCACCCACTTGCGAAGTCTGACCTTCCTTGTCCAATTGCTCGGCCAGGGTCACGACGTCGATGGGCGAGTTCATGTCCGCCAGTTTGGCGATGGCACGGAAGATCAGGCGGTGGTCATGCCGATAGAAGTCGCCGTCCGACACTTGATCGAGCACGCGTTCCCAGGCGTTGTTGTCCAGCATCAAACCACCGAGCACAGCCTGTTCGGCTTCGATGGAGTGCGGTGGCACCTTCAGGGCAGCGGTTTGCAGATCGTATTGCTCAGGAGCGGAGATATCGTTCATGGCCACTTGAATAGGTTTGTGAAAATCAGGAACTGCAGAAAGACAAAGGGCACGACCTGTAAACAGGATCGTGCCCGATGTTACCGGCAAGCACCCGAGGGTGCCAGCCGACAAGTGCTGCTTAAGCTGCTACCACGACAACGCGTACGGTGGCTTCAACTTCGGCGTGCAGGTGCACGGCTACGTCGAATTCGCCTACGTTGCGGATGGTGCCGTTCGGCAGACGAACTTCGCTTTTTGCCACTTCAACGCCGGAGGCGGTCAGTGCATCAGCGATGTCGTGAGTACCGATCGAACCGAACAGCTTGCCTTCGTCACCAGCGGTGGCAGTGATAGTCACTTCCAGCTCAGCCAGTTGGGCGGCGCGGTTTTCAGCCGAAGTCTTACGGTCTGCTGCGGCTTTTTCCAGCTCAGCGCGACGCTCTTCGAACGCAGCCACGTTGGCAGCGGTCGCAGCGGTAGCTTTGCCGTAAGGCAGCAGGTAGTTACGACCGTAACCAGCCTTAACGTTCACTTTGTCACCCAGGTTGCCCAGGTTGGTGACTTTTTCCAGAAGGATCAGTTGCATGTGAAAATCCTCTTAACTTTTAACCTTCACCGTTCGCGTTATCGGCGTCTTTCGACGCGAGACGACCGCGAAAATCAATCAGGCTGTCGACGATGGCCAAGACCACCAGTAACGGACCGAGCAAGTGCATGAAAGGCACGAGCGTGACGTATATCCCCACCAGCCAGAAACCGGCCAACCGTTTCTGCGCCACCAACCCATGAATCAGGGCCAGACCGGCGAAAAACAGCGGTACGCTGCACAACGGCAACAGGATCAAGGCATGCAACCCGAAAAACGGGGCAACACACATGACGGCCAGCAGCGACAGCGCAACGCCTTTGGGCAGTCGGATGGCGCGAAACTCGCGACCAAAACCGCCGGGGTTATACAACAACGCCTGCCAATAGCGCCCAAGAATCAGGCACAGCACGCTAAAAACCTGCAACGAAACCGCAGTTGAAATGATCGACAGTGGAACAGCCAATGCCGTGAGAAACGCTTTCTGGTCTGCCGAAAACTTCTCGTAGACCTCACCCATCGCCAGCGGCAGGACTTGTTCAAACGTCTGCGCCAGTGACTCGATGAAGGAACTGAATACAGTCCCCAGAATCACCGCAAATAACACTCCCACGACCACGCTGACCAGCAGCACGCGATTCCAGGAATGGCCGGCGCGTAAAACCAACGCCAGACTGCAAGTCCCGAGCAGCACGATTAATGCCGTCGGGTCATGCAGGTAGTGCCAGCTCACTAACGCTGACAACACTCCCAGACCCAGGACGCTCAAGGCGTCCGAACCGCGCCGCAGGAGCACAAGGCAACCTGCAGCGGCACTCAACCAGAACAACAGCGGCAATGCCGCAGATCCGGCCACAACCAGCGTGGCCTGCACCCGTCCCCGCATGATGAATTCAGCTAAGGCACGCATGCATTCGATCCCTTACTTACTTGTCGACTGCCCGGTCTCAGCGGCCGTGGCTGTCGGTGTAGGCCAGCAGGGCCAGGAAGCGGGCGCGCTTGATAGCGGTGGCCAGCTGACGCTGATAACGTGCTTTGGTACCGGTGATACGGCTTGGAACGATTTTGCCGGTCTCGGATACGTAGGCTTTCAGAGTGTTGAGATCTTTGTAATCGATCTCTTTCACGTCTTCAGCGGTGAAGCGGCAGAATTTACGACGACGGAAGAAACGTGCCATGTAATAGGCTCCTCAAAAGGTCCGTGGATTACTCGTCAGCGTTATCGCTGTTGTCGCTGTCATCACTGTCAACGCCTTCGGCGTCGGAGTGCTCAGGACGGTCGCGACGCTCACGGCGCTCACTGCGGTTTTCTTCAGCCTTGAGCATCTCGGATTGGCCGGTAACGGCTTCTTCGCGACGGATGACCAGGTTACGGATCACTGCATCGTTGTAGCGGAAGTTGTCTTCCAGCTCGGCCAGGGCCTTGCCAGTGCATTCAACGTTCAGCATCACGTAGTGAGCCTTGTGAACATTGTTGATTGCATAGGCCAGTTGACGACGGCCCCAATCTTCCAGACGGTGGATTTTGCCGCCGTCTTCTTCGATCAGCTTGGTGTAACGCTCTACCATGCCGCCGACTTGCTCGCTTTGATCCGGGTGGACCAAAAAGATGATTTCGTAATGACGCATGAATGCTCCTTACGGGTTGTAGCCTGCCGTTCAAAAACGGTCAGACAAGGAGTGAATGACACTTATGGACTTGCTTGCGATAGACACATGCGTGCCTGCCGTCACAGCAAGGGGCGCAATTGTAGAGAAGGGACAGGAGAGGTGCAAGGCAATTGGTGATTATTTGAACAGCGGCCTGCAAGCTTCGAGCCTCAAGCTGCAAGCAGGCTGCTTTTAGCTTGAGGCTTGCAGCTTGCAGCTTGACGCTTAGGACTTGCGCGAAGCGCTCGCCTTCACGCTGCGCTGGCGCTGGGCCTCGAACAGGCAAACGCCAGTCGCCACGGAAACGTTGAGACTGCTGACGCTACCGGCCATCGGCAGGTGCACCAGGTAGTCGCACAGATCGCGAGTCAGGCGACGCATGCCGCTGCCTTCGGCGCCCATGATCAGGATGGTCGGGCCGGTCATGTCTTGCTGATACAGACTCTGCTCAGCCTCGCCCGCCGTGCCGACAACCCACAAGCCGCGCTGCTTGAGCTTTTCCAGGGTGCGCGCCAGGTTGGTCACAGCCACCAACGGAATCACTTCCGCCGCGCCGCAGGCCACTTTACGCACCGTTGGGGTCAGGGTGGCTGACTTGTCCTTCGGCACGATCACCGCCAACGCACCGGCCGCATCGGCCGAACGCAGGCAAGCGCCGAGGTTGTGCGGGTCGGTCACGCCGTCGAGCACCAGCAACAGCGGTGCGCCTTCGGAGCGATCGAGCAGTTCGTCGAGCATTGCCTCGCCCCAGACCTGGCTCGGACTCACGTCCGCCACCACGCCCTGGTGCACGCCATCAACCCAGGCATCGAGTTCACGACGCTCAGCGTTGCCGACGGGCACGCGATTTTCATTCGCCAGCGCGATCAGCGCCTGTACACGCGGCTCGCTGCGGCCTTCAGCCAGCCAGATCTGCTTGACGCGTTTCGGGTGGTGACGCAGCAATGCTTCTACCGCGTGCACGCCGTAGATTTTTTCCAACTGACTCATGACTTGGCCTTAGGTTTACGCGCCCCGCCGCTTTTGGCTGGGGCCGAGCCCGCTTTTGGCGGGCCTTTACGGTGTTTGCTCGGCTTGCTGCCGGAAGCCTTTTCAGGCGCCGACCGTCCGGTCTTTCCCCCAGACGCCGCTTTACCGCCGCTTTTCGCTTCAGACAGCAACGCCTGCTTCAGTTCACGGCTTTTGCGCAGCTCGGCGTTTTTTGCCGCCGCATCGCTTGGGCGATAGGCTTCGGGCGCTTTTTCCTTGGCAGGACGACGACCGGTTTTTGCCGGGGCCGGTTCTGCAGCGGTTTTGGCGCCTGTTTTTGCAGCAGAAGCCGCAGGTGCAGGGGTTTCAGTGCCACGTTTCTTGCGACCGATCGGCGCGCTGATGGTCTTTTCAGCCATCTCGAAGTCGATCTTGCGTTCATCGAGGTCAACGCGCATCACGCGCACTTCAACGGTGTCGCCCAGGCGGAAGCTGCGACCGGTACGTTCACCGGCGAGGCGGTGGTGCACAGGATCGAAGTGGTAGTAATCCCCCGGCAGCGCAGTGACGTGCACCAGGCCTTCGACGTAGATGTCGGTCAGCTCGACGAACAGGCCGAAACCGGTCACGGCGGTGATCACACCCGGGAACGACTCGCCCACGCGGTCTTTCATGAACTCGCACTTGAGCCAGTTCACTACGTCGCGGGTCGCTTCGTCGGCGCGGCGCTCGCTCATCGAGCACTGCTCGCCGAGTTGCTCCAGGGCCGCCTCGTCGTACGGATAGATCCGCGCTTTCGGAATGGTCATCGCGCCGGCACGGCGAACGTGCGGTGTGTCTTGCTTGGAATGGATCACGCTGCGGATCGCCCGGTGCGTGAGCAAGTCCGGGTAGCGGCGAATCGGCGAGGTGAAGTGGGTATAGGCTTCGTAATTCAGGCCAAAGTGGCCCTGGTTATCGGCGCTATACACCGCCTGGCTCAACGAACGCAGCATGACGGTCTGGATCAGGTGGAAATCCGGACGGTCCTTGATGCTCGCCAGCAATGCCTGGTAATCCTTCGGCGACGGGCCGTCCTTGCCTTTGTGCAGGGACAGGCCGAGTTCACCGAGGAAGGCGCGCAGTTTTTCCAGACGCTCCGGTGGCGGACCGTTGTGCACGCGATACAGCGCAGGAATTTCGTGTTTCTTCAGGAATTCAGCCGTGGCCACGTTGGCCGCGAGCATGCATTCCTCGATCAGTTTGTGCGCATCGTTACGCACGGTCGGACGAATCTCGGCAATCTTGCGCTCGGTGCCGAAGATGATCCGGGTTTCCTGGGTTTCGAAATCGATCGCGCCACGCACGTGACGAGCGCCCAGCAACACTTTGTATAGCGCGTAAAGCTGCTTGAGGTGCGGCAGAACGTCGGTGTACTCGCCGCGAAGCTGACGGGCTTCGGTGAGTTTCGGCGTTTCGAGCATCGCGCTGACTTTGTTGTAGGTCAGGCGAGCGTGGGAGTGAATCACCGCTTCATAGAAGCAGTAGTCGGTCATCTCGCCGGATTTGGAGATGGTCATCTCACAAACCATGGCCAAACGATCGACGTGCGGATTCAGCGAGCACAGGCCGTTGGACAGCTGCTCAGGCAGCATCGGCACGACGCGCTCAGGGAAGTACACCGAGTTGCCGCGAACCTGGGATTCGTTGTCCAGCGCCGAACCGATCTTCACGTAGCTGGAGACGTCGGCAATCGCCACGTACAACTTCCAGCCACCGGAGAACAGGCGCAGCTTGCCTGGCTTGGATTCGCAATACACCGCGTCATCGAAGTCGCGCGCATCTTCACCGTCGATGGTCACGAACGGCAGATGGCGCAGGTCAATGCGCTTCTCTTTGTCTTTTTCTTCGACTTCAGGCTTGAGCTTGGCGGCTTCTTTCAACACCGCCTCAGGCCATACATGCGGGATATCGTATGCGCGCAGGGCGACATCGATTTCCATGCCCGGCGCCATGTAGTTGCCCACGACCTCAACCACGTCGCCTTGCGGCTGGAAGCGTGGCGTCGGCCAGTGAGTGATCTTCACTTCGACGAACTGACCGATATCGGCATTGGCATTGCGACCCGGCGTGACCAGCACTTCCTGCTGGATCTTCGGATTGTCGGCGACCACGAAGCCGATACCGCCCTCTTCGAAGTAACGGCCGACGATGGTCTCGTGGGCACGGGAAACGACTTCGACGATCATGCCTTCGCGGCGACCGCGACGGTCCAGGCCGGAAACACGTGCCAGTGCACGGTCACCGTCGAACACCAGACGCATTTGCGCCGGGCTCATGAACAGGTCGTCACTGCCGTCGTCCGGCACCAGGAAGCCGAAACCGTCACGGTGACCGCTGATGCGGCCCAGGATCAGGTCGAGCTTATCCACAGGCGCATAGGTGCCGCGACGGGTATAGATGAGTTGAGCGTCGCGCTCCATGGCGCGCAGGCGGCGACGCAGGGCTTCGATCTGGTCTTCTGTGGTCAGACCAAACTCCTCGACCAGCTGCTCGCGGTTAGCAGGCGAACCTCGATCAGCAAGGTGCTGAAGGATCAATTCGCGGCTAGGAATAGGGTTTTCATATTTTTCCGCTTCACGAGCGGCCTCGGGATCGAGGGACTGCCAATCGGCCATTAGAGAGTTTTCACCTTGTCTATATGCGGGTTAGTTTGGCATAGGCGTAATGAAACGGGAAATTTCAGACTGTGACAGCCCATCTAAAGCCCTTTATTGACACCGCAAAGCTGATTTAAATGCCGCTGGCGAAATTTTCCAGGTTTTTTTAGCGACAGGGGTTTACAGTTAAAAAGACGCTCCGTATAGTGCGCGCCATCGACGACGCACTAGCGTTGCCGATACTGCCCAGATGGTGAAATTGGTAGACACGCCAGCTTCAGGTGCTGGTGACCGCAAGGTCGTGGAAGTTCGAGTCTTCTTCTGGGCACCAATTTAGAGCTTGAGATTAGATCAATTTCAAGGCTCACACAAAAACCCGCGAAAGCGGGTTTTTTGCATTCAGGGCTTCTGATTTATTAAAACCAAATCAGGGGTTTACAGATTTAAAAGCGCTCCGTATAGTGCGCCACATCAACAGCGGCGACGTTGCTGATACTGCCCAGATGGTGAAATTGGTAGACACGCCAGCTTCAGGTGCTGGTGACCGCAAGGTCGTGGAAGTTCGAGTCTTCTTCTGGGCACCAATTCAAATTTCAGAGTCGATCTGGAATTTCACAAAAACCCGCGAAAGCGGGTTTTTGCGTTTCTGACCTCCCAAAATCCGGATGCCTGACCTGTAGGAGCAAAGCTTGCTCGCGATGGCGCCCTTGAGATCGCCATCGCGAGCAAGCTTT
>NZ_VOBN01000038.1 GCF_008370045.1 Pseudomonas sp. ANT_J12 | reverse complement strand
CTCGCGATGGCGCCCTTGAGATCGCCATCGCGAGCAAGCTTTGCTCCTACAGGTCAGGCATACGGATTTTGGGAGGCGCACTTGAGAAACAATATCGTTTATCATTGTTGCAAGTTTTTGCAATGCGACAGTGAGGAACCCTGCGAATGACGTTTCGAAATACCCTGCGCCGTAATCTGACCTTTACCCTGCTCGGCCTGGCACTCGCCACTCCCCTCACCCAAGCCGCCGACCCGGTTTCCCTGACACTCTACAACGGCCAACACAAGGAAGTCGGTGACGCTGTCGCCAAAGCCTTCGAAGCCAAGACCGGGATTCACGTCAATGTGCGCAAGGGCAGCAGCAACCAGCTCGCCAGCCAGGTCGTCGAAGAAGGCGACCGCTCCCCCGCCGACGTGATCTACACCGAAGAATCGCCGCCACTGAACAAACTCGGCGAACAAGGCCTGCTGGCCCAGACCGACGCCGCCACCCTGGCTGTCCTGCCAAAAGACTATGTCGCCGGCAATGGCACCTGGATCGGCATCACCGCCCGGGTCCGCGTGGTCGCCTTCAACCCGAAACTGATCGACGAAAAAGACCTGCCCAAATCGGTGATGGAATTCTCCGATCCAAAATGGCAAGGCAAGGTCGGCTTCGTACCCACCAGCGGCGCCTTCCAGGAACAAGCCGTGGCGATCATCAAGACCCACGGTATGGACGCTGCCGAAGAATGGCTGACTGGCCTGCGCGCGTTCGGCAAGATCTACAGCAACAACATGGTTGCGCTCAAAGCCGTGGAAAACGGCGAAGTCGCCACCGTATTGGTGAACAACTACTACTGGTTCGCCTTGCAGCGCGAAAAAGGCCAGCTCGATTCGAAACTGCATTACTTCACCGGCGGCGATGTCGGTGGCTTGATCACCGTTTCCAGCGCCGCCGTGCTGAAATCCAGCAAGCATCCAAAAGAAGCCCAGCAATTGCTCGCCTACATGGCCAGCGAAGAAGGTCAGCGCGTGATCACCCAGACCACCGCCGAATACCCGCTGCACAAAGGCATGGAATCGGATCGCGGGCTCAAGCCGTTCAGCGAACTCCAAGCGCCGAAAGTCACCCCGGCCGACCTCGGCAACGCCGAAGAAGCCCTGGACCTGGAACGTGACGTTGGCTTGAACTGATGAGCGCATCGCTATCCGCCCCCGCCTCGCGCGGGCGTTACGTGCCACGGCGTAAACGGCCGCCGATCTGGTTGCTGCTGCCGGTGTTGCTGCTGGTGGTGCTCAGCCTGTTGCCGCTGGCCTATGTCGGGCTCAAGACCTGGCAGGCGGGCTGGGCCGAGGCGCTGCATTTGCTTTGGCGGCCGTATGTGTTTGGCCTGCTGCGCAACACGTTGTCGCTGATGATTGGCGTGACGCTGGCTTGCGGGGTGATCGGGTTGTCCCTGGCCTGGCTGCTGGAGCGCAGCAATCTGAAGGGCCGGCGAATCTGGGGTGTGATCCTGTGCTTGCCGTTTGCCGTTCCGGCATTCGTCAGCAGCTTTACCTGGGTGTCCCTCAGCTCGCACTTCGAAGGGTTAGGCGGGGCGATTCTGGTGATGACCCTGTCCAAGTATCCGCTGGTGTTTCTGCCAGTGGCGGCGACCCTGCGCAATCTTGATCCCTCGCTGGAAGAATCCGCCCGCACCCTGGGGCAGAATCGTTGGGGCGTGTTTCTCCGCATCACCCTGCCACTACTCTGGCCGTCCTTGCTGGCCGGCTCACTGCTGATTGCGCTGCACATGCTGGTGGAATTCGGCGCGCTGTCGATCATCGGCCTGCAAACCTTCACCACGGCGATCTATCAACAGTTCGAACTGGAATTCAGCAACGCCAATGCGGCGATGCTGTCGGCGGTGCTTCTGGCGCTGTGCCTGGTGCTGCTGTGGCTGGAGCTGCGAGTGCGTGGCAAGGGTCGACATGTGCGGACCGGCCAAGGCGCCGCGCGACATGCAGAACAAGTTCGATTAGGGCCGTGGGCCGCCGCCGGACAGGTTTACTGCCTGGCGCTGGCGATCATCGGCAGCGGCATTCCGCTGGGGATGTTGGCGTATTGGCTGGCAGTCGGCTCGTCAGCAGCCTTCCCGGTGGCGGCGATCAGCGAAGCGTTGCTGTCGTCGCTCGCGCTGTCGCTGGGCGGCGCAGCGTTGTGCCTGGTGCTGGCAGTGCCTGTGGGCTTGCTGGTGGTGCGCTACAAAGGCCAATTGGCAATCTGGGCCGAGCGCTTGCCGTATCTGCTGCACGCGCTCCCCGGCCTGGTGATTGCGCTGACCCTGGTGTATTTCGCCCTGCACTACGTGCCGGCGCTGTACCAGACGTCGACGTTGCTGCTGATCGCTTATGCGCTGCTGTTTCTGCCGCTGGCCCAGGCGCCGATTCGTACGGCACTGAACAAGGCAGCACCGCAACTGGAAGAGGCGGCCCGCACGCTGGGCGCGTCGTCTTTCAGCGCGTTTTGCCGGGTGACCTTGCCGATCATCTTCCCCGCATTGGGCGCGGCGTTTGCGCTGGTGTTTCTGGATGCGATGAAGGAACTGACGGCGACGCTGCTACTGAGCCCGACCGGGCTGAATACGTTGGCGACGGAAGTGTGGGCGCATACCGCGAACGTGGAGTTTGCGGCGGCGGCACCTTATGCGGCGTTGTTGATTTTGGTGTCGGGGTTGCCGGTGTACCTGTTAACAACTCGAATGTATTTGAGCCGTTGAAAAGCTTCGCGGGCAAGCCTCGCTCCTACAAGGATCACGCAATCCCCTGTAGGAGCGAGGCTTGCCCGCGAAGGCGCCAGCCCCGTCAATACAAATCCTAAGCCCTGAACTGCCCCAGGCTCGCCTTCAACTGCGCCGCCAACCCATCCAGCACTTTGCCGCTGGCCGTGGTTTCCACCACCGCCTGAGCCGCTTTCTCCGCCTGTGCATGAATCGTCTCAACCCGACCCCGCACCGCTTGCGCACCTTGCGCCTGATGCGCCGCTGCCTGGGTCGCCAGGCCGATTGCCGCATGCACTTGCTCGACCGAGGCCTGCACCGACTGCTGCAACCGCGCGCTGTCACGCAACACCAGCAAACCTTCACTGGCCTGACGCCCGGCCTGCCCAATCGCGGCAACGGCCTCACGCGCGCCTTGCTGCAAGGCAACGATGTGCGCCTGGATATCGCCGGTAGAGCTTTGCGTCTTGCTCGCCAGCGCCCGCACTTCGTCCGCCACCACGGCAAACCCGCGACCGGTCTCGCCCGCCCGCGCCGCTTCGATGGCCGCGTTCAGCGCCAGCAGGTTGGTTTGCTCGGCGATCCCGTGAATCACCGTCAACACCACTTCAATTTGTTCACTCTGCTGCGCCAGACGCTCGATAACTTTCGCGCCGGTATCGACCTGGCCGGCCAACGCCTCGATCAGGCTGCCGACCTTGGCCGAAGTCCGGGTGTTCTCATCAGTCGCCGAACGGATATCCACCACTTGCTGCAAGGCGGCCTGCATCGCATGGCTTTCCGATTGCGCTTCATCGGCCATTTGCGACAACGCACGCAGGCTCTCGGCGACTTCATCACGCTGCATGCCCGCCGCTTTATCGGCCCCGGCATTGCGCAAGGTCATGGCGCCGATTTCCACGCCAGTACGCTGAGCCACGTCGCCCGCTTCGCGCACGATCGGCTGCAACTTATCCACAAAGCGATTGACTGCCGAAGCCATGTCGCCGATTTCGTCCTTGCTGTTGATCTGCACACGCTTGGTCAGATCGCCCTCGCCCGCCGCCAGATCATCCATGGCCGCAATCAGCAGCTTCAGGCGATTGACCACACGACGCCCCAGCACCACGGCCAGCAACAGCAATACGCCGAAACCCACCACCGCCAGGCCCATGCCGATGCGCCAGCGCAAGGTGCCCGCCGCTTCCTGCACGGTGCTGGTGGTATTGGCCTGCATTTGCGAAGCCGTGGACTGCGCCGACTTCAGACGCGCGCCCATCGCTGCTGCGCTGTCCGCCGCCGCGCCTTTGAGGCTGTCGCCGACCAGTTGATCACTGCTGGCGATCAGCGCCGAGAAGCGCTTGTCGAGGGCCGCCAGGTCGACTTCCACCGACGCCGTGGAGACGCCCATCAAGACTTTGCCGATTTCCACACCATTGGGGCTGATCGAAGCTTCGAGGTAGTAGACCGATGGATCGTTCTTCGCCGCATCCAGCACTTTGTCCAGAGCGCGCTCGCCCTGGCCTTTCTCCAGCAGCGCCTTGTTGATCGGGTTCTCACGGTTCAAATAACGCGTCAGGTGCTGGCCAGTGGCGTCGTCGTAGATCACGAACAACACGTTGGGATTGCGCTGGGCCCGGCGGGCGAATTCGGACAGGGTTGGAACGTCGCTGTCCCACATGGCGCGAGGTGCGACCGAAGCCAGTAGCTGCGCCATGTCATTGGCGGAGTCCTTCAGGTCTTTTTCCAATGTCCCACGCAACTGCGCCTGCTCGTCCTTCAGACGCGAGGACAAACCGGCAGTGAGCCGTTGACGGGTGTTGGTCGACAGGCTGTCCAGGCTCGACGTGACTTCACGCCCCGCCTGCTCCAGTTCACCGGAGAGCTTTTGACTGTCAGCCCCCAGGCGTACACCGAGATCGGCTTCCAGTGCAGTCACCGTGCTCCGAGTCAGGGCGACGGCAACCAGCACTTGCACCAAAAGGGCGATACCTAGGGTAACGAACACAGGCCGCAGAAGACGGCTTTGTAACAGTGAGAGAATGGCTGACACTTAAAATCCCTCTGCTTGGCGCCATTAAATTGATGGCGCACTGGAAGCGATGCTTTTAATCAACATCACAGCAAAGGTCGTGCCGTCCGACAGGCAGATACGACAAAGGCCCCAAATGAGGGGCCTTTGCGTTTTACATCAACGACTTATTAAGCGAACGGATGGCGCAAAACGATGGTTTCGTTGCGGTCCGGGCCCGTCGAAATAATGTCAATCGGCGCACCGACCAACTCTTCAACGCGTTTGATGTAGTTGCGAGCGGCTTGCGGCAGCTCTTCCAGGGTCTTGGCACCGACGGTGGATTCGGTCCAGCCTGGCATCTCTTCGTACACGGGCTCGAGGCCGATGTAGCTGTCGGCGTCGGTCGGTGCGTCGATCACTGCACCATCCTGGTTCTTGTAGCCGACACAGATGTTGATGGTTTCCAGGCCGTCCAGCACGTCCAGCTTGGTCAGGCACAGGCCCGAGATGCTGTTGACGTCGATAGCGCGACGCAGGATGACGGCATCGAACCAGCCGCAACGACGGGCACGGCCGGTGGTAGCACCGAACTCGTGGCCACGCTTGGCCAGGAACGCGCCAACGTCGTCGAACAGCTCAGTCGGGAACGGACCCGAACCGACGCGAGTGGTGTAGGCCTTGGTGATGCCGAGGATGTAATCCAGGTACATCGGACCGAAACCCGAACCGGTGGCGATGCCGCCCGCGGTGGTGTTGGAGCTGGTGACGTACGGGTAGGTACCGTGGTCGATGTCCAGCAGGGAGCCTTGGGCGCCTTCGAACATGATGTCTTTGCCAGCGCGACGCAGCTCGTGCAGCTCGGCGGTGACGTCGAGCATCATCGGCTTGAGCAGCTCGGCGTATTCCATGCACTCGTCGAGTGTCTTCTGGAAGTCGATCGCTGGCTCTTTGTAGTAATTGACCAGGACGAAGTTGTGGTAATCCAGCAACTCGCCCAGCTTGGCGGCGAAACGCTCACGGTGGAACAGGTCACCGATGCGCAGGCCGCGACGGGCAACTTTATCTTCGTAAGCCGGGCCGATGCCGCGACCGGTGGTGCCGATCTTCAGCTCGCCACGGGCCTTTTCACGCGCCTGGTCCAGCGCGACGTGATAGGACAGGATCAGCGGGCAGGACGGGCTGATACGCAGGCGCTCACGCACCGGTACGCCTTTCTCTTCCAGCTTGATGATCTCGCGCAGCAGAGCGTCCGGTGCAACCACCACGCCGTTGCCGATCAGGCACTGCACGCCTTCGCGCAGCACGCCCGACGGGATCAGGTGCAAGACGGTTTTCTCGCCGTCGATCACCAGGGTGTGACCCGCGTTGTGGCCACCTTGGTAGCGCACTACGGCGGCAGCATGTTCGGTCAGCAGATCAACGATCTTGCCTTTGCCCTCATCACCCCATTGGGTGCCCAGGACTACGACATTCTTACCCATAACACTTGTCCTCATTCGCGCAAACTTGGTGCCGGCAGCCGCCGGCAGGAAAACTCAAGAAGCCAGCGGCAATACTTGCCAAAGCCCGTTCTGCTGAATCAATTGCCGGTCGCAGTCCGCTTCACGGGCGGCGGCCAATGGTTGCCCAGGCAAAGCCTGGACGACACGCTGACCCTCACTGCGCAACTGGCAAACCTGCTGCCAGAGTGCCGCATCCGTACTGTCAGGCATCCAGATACCGCCAGACGGTAGCTCGATCTCAGCACGCCCCAGGGTCACCAGGGTTTTCAAATCGGTGGAGAAGCCGGTTGCCGGACGGGCACGACCGAAGTCAGCGCCGATGTCGTCGTAACGACCGCCCTGGGCAATGGACTGGCCAACACCCGGCACGAACACGGCGAACACCACACCGGTGTGGTAGTGGTAGCCGCGCAATTCACCCAGATCGAAGTAAAGCGGTAACTCCGGGAAACGCGTGGACAGACGATCGGCGATGGCCAGCAAGTCTTCCAGCGCAGCGAGTACCGGCGCCGGCGCATTGGCCAGGCGCTCACGGGCAGCGCTCAATACTTCACGCCCGCCACACAGGTCGACCAACGCCCGCAGCATGCCCGACAGATCGGCGGGCAGGCCTTCGGTCAAGGTAATGACCTCGTCGATGGCCTTGCGTTGCAATGCGTCGAACAATTGCTGCTCGGTTTCACCGGACAAACCGGCGGCGCGAGCGAGGCCACGGTAGATGCCGACATGGCCGAGATCCATGTGCACATCCGGCACATCGGCCAGTTGCAGCATGGCCAGCATCAGGCTGATGACTTCCACGTCGCTGCTCGGGCTGGCATCGCCGTACAACTCGGCGCCCAACTGGATCGGGCTGCGCGACGACGACAAGGCCCGCGGCTGCGCATGCAGCACGCTACCGGCGTAGCACAGGCGGCTCGGACCTTCGCGGCGCAGGGTGTGCGCATCGATGCGCGCCACTTGCGGCGTGATGTCAGCACGAAAACCCATCTGCCGGCCCGATTGCGGGTCGATGACCTTGAAGGTACGCAGATCCAGGTCCTGGCCCGCGCCGGTCAGCAGGGATTCCAGGTACTCGATATGGGGAGTCACGACAAACTCGTAACCCCAGCTCTGGAACAGATCCAACACCTGACGACGCGCGACTTCAATGCGCGCCGCTTCTGGTGGCAGTACTTCTTCGATGCCATCTGGCAGCAGCCAGCGGTCTACCGTTGCCATTACGCCATTCCCCTATGATCCGGGCGGCCAGCCGTTGGGCGAGCCTTGAGTGAAGCAGAAAATGATCGGCCCATGTGCAAACAACGCGCATGAACGACGTGGCGAAAAGCCTGAAACCGGCTTCGCCAACCACTTTCCTCGAAAAACCTGTCGAGTCATTCAACTCGGGCGCCTGCAAAAAACCACAATCAAACGTGCAGACGCAAAAAAGCCGGGAATTTCCCGGCTGCCGCATCATACACACGTTTTCCCAAAGGATCACCCCGCCCGAGGTTTTAGCCGCCAGGCGGGGGATGATTCAGGTCAACGCCGTATCAAGGCTTGGCTTTTTCCAGGTAACGGAAGAAGTCGCTGCCTGGGTCCAGGACCATGACGTCGGTTTTGTTCGCGAAGCTTTCACGGTAGGCACGCAGGCTACGGTAGAACGCGTAGAACTCCTGGTCCTGGCCGTAGGCCTTGGAGTAGATCGAAGCCGCCTGGGCGTCACCGTCACCGCGAACCTCTTCGGATTCACGATAGGCTTCGGCCAGCAACACGCGGCGTTGACGATCGGCGTCGGCACGGATGCCTTCGGCCAGCTCGTTACCCTTGGCGCGGTGCTCGCGAGCTTCACGCTCACGCTCGGTGCTCATACGTTCGAACACGCTGCGGTTTACTTCTTTCGGCAGGTCGATGGCCTTGACCCGGACATCGACAACCTCGATACCCAGCTCTTTTTCCGCCATCTTGTTAAGCGAAGCGGTGATGTCAGCCATCAGCGCGTCACGTTCACCGGAAACCACCTCGTGCAGGGTGCGCTTACCAAACTGGTCACGCAGGCCCGATTCCAGACGACGGGACAGACGTTCATCGGCAATCTGCTTGAGACCGGAGGTCGCGGTGTAGAAGCGCTCGGCATCTTTCACGCGCCACTTGGCGTAGGCATCGACCATGACGGCTTTCTTTTCCAGCGTCAGGAAGCGTTGTGTCGGTGCATCCAGCGTCATCAGGCGTGCGTCGAATTTGCGCACCTGGTTAACGTAAGGCACCTTCACATGCAGGCCCGGCTGAACATCGGTCTGGACCACACGACCGAATTGCAGCATTACCGCACGCTCGGTCTGACCCACGATGTAGAAGCAGTTCCAGGCTGCGATCGCCACGACGACGCAGACAATAAGGGCGATCAGCGATTTATTGCTCATCAGCGACTCTCCCTGGTACGTGCTTGCTGTTGTTGCAGATCAGCGGCTGCACGGGCATTCGCTTCATTGCTGCTGGCTGCCGCGCCCGTTACCGGTGCGCTGGTGCTGCGGCCACTGTCGATCATCTTGTCCAGCGGCAAGTACAGCAGATTGCTCTGACCATTCTTGTTGCCGGTCACGAGAACCTTGCTGGTGTTGGTGAAGACTTCTTGCATGGTGTCCAGGTACAGACGCTCGCGGGTAACTTCAGGAGCCTTGCGGTACTCGGCGACCAGCTTGGTGAAGCGATCCGCCTCACCCTTGGCGCGCGAGACCGTTTCGTCGCGGTAACCGTTGGCATCTTCAAGGATACGCTGGGCCTGGCCACGGGCTTCCGGCACGACGCCGTTGGCGTAGGTTTCAGCCTGGTTGCGCGAACGCTGCTCGTCTTCACGGGCTCGGATCACGTCATCGAAGGCTTCCTGGACTTCACGCGGTGCGGCTGCGTTCTGTACGTTGACCTGGGTGACGGTGATACCGGTGCGATAGGTATCGAGGAAACGCTGCAAACGTTCCTTGATTTCGCTGGCCATCAACTCACGACCTTCGGTCAGGACCTGGTCCATGGCGGTGGAACCCACCACGTGGCGCAAGGCGCTGTCGGTCGCTTGCTGCAGGCTGATTTCCGGCTGGTCGACGTTCAGCACGAAGTCCTGCAGGTTGCTGATCTTGTACTGCACGGTCAGCGGCACTTCGACGATGTTCTCGTCTTCAGTCAGCATCTGGCCTTGCTTGGTGTACGAACGCTCACGCGTGACGTTTTCCATGTACTTCTTGTCGATCGGCGGGAAGTAGATGTTCAGGCCCGGGCCGACGGTTTCGTAGTACTTGCCGAAGCGCAGCACCACGGCTTGCTCCTGCTCGTCGACCACGTAGACCGCGCTGTATAGCCAGACGGCAGCGAGCACGACCAGGCCGATGCCGAGCAGGCCGCCGAAGCCGCCACTCTTGCCCGAACCACCGCCGTCATCACCGCGTTTTTTACCACCACCGAACAACCCGTTCAGGCTTTCCTGCAGCTTTCGGAAGGCCTCGTCGAGATCCGGTGGCCCCTTGCGGTCGCCGTTATTGCGGCGCTTGCCACCCCAAGGATCCTGATTATTCGAGTTGCCACCCGGCTCATTCCAAGCCATAGCGCTCTCCATCTGATAAAGCAAAGACGCACCCACGGCGCGCCGACCAATGCTACAGAATGCCTGTCACCACGGCACAACCGCTTTCTCAGGCTTTTATTGCAAAGTGTGTTGCTCGAGGAAGTCCATCGGTTGCAGGCCTTCGCGGCTCACCAGTCGATTCAACTCGACCCGAGGCAAGCGGACGGCCAGCAGGCTGATGCCCTCTTCGTCGTGTTCTTCTTTCTGTACCGCACCGAGTTCGAAAAACTGCGCACGCAGTCGAGCAAAACGTTGCGGTAAGCGCAAGGTGCCAACAAACAAATCACCGCCCAGCAACTCGGCAATGGCTTGCTCAAGCAATTCCAGACCACTGCCATCACGCGCCGACAGCCAGACCCGCTGGGGCTTGCCGTTTTCATCACGCTGGATTTGTGGCTCAACGCCTTCAAGCAAATCGAGTTTGTTATAGACCTCAAGGATCGGCAAGTCCTGGGCTCCAATCTCGCCCAGCACCACCATCACCTGCTCGATCTGCAACATGCGATCCGGTTCGGCCGCATCGATCACGTGCAACAGCAGGTCCGAGTTGCTCGACTCTTCGAGCGTAGACCGAAATGCCTCGACCAGTTTGTGCGGCAAGTGGCGGATGAAACCCACCGTGTCGGCCAGGACAATCGGCCCCAGGTCGTCGAGTTCCAGACGGCGTAAGGTCGGGTCCAGCGTGGCGAACAACTGGTCAGCCGCGTACACGTCGGATTTCGTCACGTTATTGAAGAGCGTGGATTTGCCGGCGTTGGTATACCCCACCAGAGACACGGTAGGAATATCCGCACGCGTGCGGCCGCGTCGCGACTGTTCCCGCTGACTGCGCACTTTTTCCAGCCGACCCTTGATCTGTCGCAGGCGAACCCGCAGCAGACGGCGGTCGGTTTCCAACTGGGTTTCACCCGGGCCACGCATACCGATACCGCCACCCTGACGCTCAAGGTGAGTCCAGCCACGAACCAGCCGTGTGCTCATGTGGTCAAGCTGGGCCAGTTCGACCTGGAGCTTGCCTTCATGGGTACGGGCGCGCTGGGCAAAAATATCGAGAATCAGACCGGTACGGTCGATCACGCGACACTCGAAAACACGTTCGAGGTTACGTTCCTGACTGGGCGTGAGGATGTGATTGAAGATGACCAGATCGGCCTCTTTGGCATGGACCAGGTCGCGCAGTTCCTCGACCTTGCCGCTGCCAATCAGGAATTTGGCAGTTGGCCGATGACGCGGCACGTTAAAAAACGCAACGGTCTCGGCGCCAGCCGAATTAGCCAATTCCTGAAACTCCTGCGGATCTTCGCGCGCCTCAGGGTCCTGTCCATCCAAGTGAACGAGGATCACTCGTTCACCACCACCGTGGCGCTCAAAGAACAAAGGAGACTCCTATCAGGCGTTACCTGGCTCAGCGTCACCCGCTTCCGATTCGGTTGCGCTAGGCAGACGAATTGGACGAACCGGTACCACTGTCGAGATAGCGTGCTTGTAAACCATCTGGCTAACGGTGTTTTTCAGCAGGATGACGAACTGGTCGAAAGACTCGATCGTGCCTTGCAGTTTGATCCCGTTGACCAGGTAGATGGACACCCCAACTTTCTCTTTACGTAAAGTATTCAAGTAAGGGTCTTGTAGCGAATGCCCTTTTGACATGTGCCGCACTCCTTTAAGGATTCAATATAAAAAATAGGTAAACAGATGGCTTGTGGCCGTCACACCCCCAAGGATAGACGGCAATTGCAAGGACTCAGCTCAATATGGAGATGGTCCCGAGGTATTTCAAGGCGCGCGGCAGATTGTCGCAATCCAGGCTGTCCAACCAATGTAAATCAGCCCAACTGCGCAGCCAGGTGAACTGGCGCTTTGCCAATTGGCGCGTGGCAATGATCCCACGCTCCTGCATCTCGGCTTGCGTCAGCTTGCCATCCAGGTAGTCCCAGACTTGTCGGTACCCTACAGCGCGTATGGATGGCAACCCTGAATGCAGGTCACTTCTCGTACGCAGGGCTACGACCTCGTCGATGAATCCCTGTTCCAACATATTTGTGAATCTTTGTTTAATACGCTCGTGCAGTACCTGGCGATTTGCCGGGGCGATAGCCAAGTTCGCGACAGTATAGGGCAATTGTTGCAGTCCCGAAGCGGCTGCTTCAGTACTTTGCGCAGATTGTATGAGGCGCAGCTCGGTCATGCTCTGACCGCTCACGCGATAAACTTCCAGCGCTCGACTGAGGCGTTGGGGATCGTTCGGGTGAATGCGCGCCGCAGAAACCGGGTCAATCACTGCCAATTGGTCGTGCAAGGCTTGCCAGCCAAGGCGTTCAGCCTCTTCTTCGATTTGCGCGCGAACCTCGGGATCGGCCGCCGGCATTTGCGCCAGTCCTTCGACCAAAGCCTTGTAGTAGAGCATCGTGCCGCCTACAAGCAGCGGAATTTTTCCCCGCGAAGTGATCTCGGCCATCGCCTCAAGGGCATCACGACGGAAATCCGCGGCGGAATAGCTCTCGGCCGGGTCGAGAATATCGATCAACCGGTGCGGGAACTCGGCCAGAATTTCTTTGGAAGGCTTGGCAGTGCCGATGTCCATGCCTCGGTAGACCAGCGCCGAATCGACACTGATCAGCTCGCACGGCAGGACTTTTGTCAGCTCGATGGCCAGGTCGGTCTTGCCCGCTGCGGTCGGGCCCATCAGGAAAATCGCTGGAGGGAGCTGGCTCATCAACGGCCGCGCAAGAACAGTTTGTCCAGATCGTCCAGGCCCAATTGGGTCCAGGTCGGTCGGCCATGGTTGCATTGACCGCTGCGCTCGGTGTTTTCCATGTCCCGCAGCAGACCGTTCATTTCGGGTATCGCCAGGCGCCGATTGGCCCGGATCGCACCGTGGCAGGCCATGGTGCCGAGCAGTTCGTTCAAGTGCGCCTGGATCCGGTCACTGGTGCCGTATTCCATCAGGTCGGCCAGTACGTCGCTGACCAAGCGATTGGCTTCGGCCTGCTTGAGCAACGCCGGGATCTGCCGGATCGCCAGGGTTTCCGGGCCCAGGCGCTGCAATTCAAAGCCCAGGCGCTGGAACCACGCGACGTTCTCTTCGGCGCAATCGGCTTCGCGCTGGCTCACCGCCAGGGATTCCGGCACCAACAGCGGTTGGCCGCTCAAGCCTTCGCTGGCCATGGCCACTTTCAGGCGTTCATACATGATCCGCTCGTGGGCGGCGTGCATGTCCACCAGCAC
The DNA here is from genome assembly GCF_008370045.1 of Pseudomonas sp. ANT_J12. Taxonomy (GTDB): domain Bacteria; phylum Pseudomonadota; class Gammaproteobacteria; order Pseudomonadales; family Pseudomonadaceae; genus Aquipseudomonas. Next base: position 9,278 of record NZ_VOBN01000038.1, on the reverse strand, counting down.
CAGGCCCTGGGCGTTTTCCGACAGGATATAAATGCCCTTGAGCTGCGCCAGTGCGTAACCCAACGGCGGAATATCATCCTGCCCGGCGGGCAGCGCGACCGCATTGGCTTCCGGCAACGGCGCGAAAAACTCGCGATACGCCGCTTGAGCCTCAGCCACCGGCACGCCGGATTGAGGTTTTGGTGTGTACTGATATTGATAACCGGCGCCAGCGCCCGAGCCTGCCGCCGTATTAAAGGTCGGCTGCGCCTGAGGCTGTTCCAGCAAAGCATTGGCCGCGAGGCGCATTTCGCCCTGTGGACCGAACTCGCCGGCATCGATGCCGGTAGGCCGAACAATGGCCGTCGCCACCGGCGCCGCCAGATGATCTTCCGGCCGCACATCGCCCAAGGCGCGGTGCAAGGTGCCGTAGAGGAAATCGTGAACCATGCGCCCGTCACGGAAGCGCACTTCGTGTTTGGTCGGGTGCACGTTGACGTCGACGCCTGCCGGATCGACTTCGAAAAACAGCACGAAGGTCGGATGCCGGCCGTTGAACAGCACGTCGCGATAGGCCTGGCGCACCGCGTGGGCCACCAGTTTGTCGCGCACCGCACGGCCGTTCACAAAGAAATACTGCAAGTCCGCCTGGCTGCGGTTGAACGTCGGCAAGCCGACCCAACCCCACAAATGCAGGCCATTGCGCTCGATTTCGATCGGCAGCGCCTGCTCCAGGAACCCCGAGCCGCAAATCGCCGCCACACGCCGGGCGCGGGCCGCGTCGTCATGGGCTTCGTGCAGGCTGAGGATGGTCTTGCCGTTGTGGCGCAAATGGAACGCCACGTCGAAACGCGCCAGGGCCAGGCGCTTGATCACTTCTTGCAGGTGATCGAATTCGGTTTTTTCGGTCTTGAGAAACTTGCGCCGGGCCGGGGTATTGAAAAACAGGTCGCGCACTTCCACCGAAGTACCGACCGGGTGAGCCGCCGGTTGCACGCGCGGCGCCATGTCCCGGCCTTCGGTTTCGACTTGCCAGGCTTGATCGGCATCTTTGGTGCGAGACGTCAGGGTCAGTCGCGCCACGGAGCTGATCGACGCCAGCGCTTCGCCGCGAAACCCGAGGCTCATCACCTGTTCGAGGTCTTCAAGGTTACGAATTTTGCTGGTGGCGTGTCGCGCCAGGGCCAGCGGCAGGTCATCGGCGGAAATGCCGCTGCCGTCGTCGCGCACTCGCAGCAACTTGACGCCGCCCTGCTCGACATCGACGTCGATGCGTTTGGCACCGGAGTCGAGGCTGTTTTCCAGCAACTCCTTGATCACCGAAGCCGGGCGCTCAACCACCTCACCGGCGGCAATCTGGTTCGCCAGTCGCGGGCTGAGCAGCTCGATGCGAGCGGTATTGGTCAGCGCCTGATTCATTCTTTGGCCGCCAGTTCAGTGCCGGGAATGGTCAGAGTCTGACCGATCTTCAGCTCATCGCTTTTCAGGTTGTTGGCGCTGCGCAGGGTCGCTGGGGACACCTGGTAACGCACGGCGATCATCGCCAGGGTTTCGCCGGGGCTGACGCGATGGTCGCGTGGGCCTTGGGCGATCTTGCCGGAATCACGCAGCCAGGCGATGTAGGTGCCCGGTGGTGGATTCTGCTGGAAGAACTGGCGAACACCGGCGCTGATGGAACGCGCGAGGGCCTGCTGATGGCTCGCCCCGGACAACTTGTTCGCTTCGTTAGCATTGGAGATGAAGCCGGTTTCCACCAGGATCGATGGGATGTCCGGCGATTTCAGCACCATGAACCCGGCCTGCTCCACCCGTTGTTTGTGCAACGGCGTGACGCGGCTGATGTTGCTCAAGACTTTTTGACCAACGTTCAGACTGGACGTCAGGGACGCCGTCATCGACAAATCGAGCAGTACGCCGGCCAGCATGCGGTCCTTATCGTCGAGGCTGACGCTGCCGGCACCACCGATCAAGTCGGAACGGTTTTCGCTGTCGGCCAGCCAACGGGCCGTTTCCGACGTGGCGCCGCGATCCGACAGGGCAAACACCGAGGCACCGAAGGCCGCCGAAGACGGCGCGGCGTCGGCGTGGATCGAGACGAACAGGTCGGCGCCTTTCTTGCGGGCGATTTCGGTACGGCCACGCAACGGGATGAAGTAGTCGCCGGTGCGGGTCAGTTCGGCGCGGAAGCCTTTCATGCCGTTGACCTGGCGCTGCAACTCACGGGCGATGGCCAACACCACGTCTTTCTCATGCTGACCGCGCGAGCCCGAAGCGCCCGGGTCTTCGCCGCCGTGGCCGGCATCGATCACCACAATAATGTCGCGTTTGCCCGCCGGAGCCGGCGGCAGTTTCACCGGCGGATCGATCGGGGTCACTGGCACCGGGGCCACAGTCGCGACGTTGGTCGGCGGCGGCGGAATCGGGGCAGCGGCTTCGGCGCTATCAAACAGGTCGACCACCAGACGATTGCCGTACTGGGCGTTCGGCGCCAGGGTGAAGCTTTTCGGCGTGACGGCTTTTTTCAGGTCGATGACCACCCGCAAGTCGGTCGGCGTGCGCTGGGCCGAACGCATGGCGGTAATCGGGCTGTTGGAGGCGTTGACTTTGAGCGGCGCACCGAGGGTCGCGCCGTTGATGTCGATGACCAGCCGATCCGGCGAAGTCAGGGTGAAAACGCTGTGTTGTACCGGCCCCGAGAGGTCGAACACCAGTCGTGTGTTATCCGGAGCTCGCCACAGGCGAACGCTGTTGACCTTCGTTTCGGCCACAGCGTCGACGGTCACCGCCAAAAACAACAATCCTACGGCAGCTACCATCGCGCGAAAGCGCATACCTGACCCCATCATTTAATTGGTTTCCAATGCCAAAGCGGCACACCACGACTCGCCACGCGAGCCCTGGGATAAAATTTTCAGCGAACGCCCGCTGTCTTGCGGGCTAATGGTAATGGTCAGGTCGGGCTTTGGCAAAAAGCCTGCACCCTTCTGGGGCCATTCAATCAGACACATGGCATCGTCATCGAAGTAATCGCGGATGCCGAGGTATTCCAGTTCCTCCGGATCGACCAGTCGATACAGGTCGAAATGGAAGGCACGGATGTCGCCAATCTCGTAGGGCTCGACCAGGGTGAAGGTCGGACTTTTTACCGCGCCCACATGCCCCAAGCCCCGGATGATGCCCCGGGACAGCGTGGTTTTGCCCGCGCCCAGATCGCCCTCGAGAAAAATCAGACCGTGCCCTTGGGTGGTTTTTGCTATGCGAGCACCGAATGCGGTCATCGCCTCTTCATCAGCCAGGTACAGGGTTACTTCAGACACGGTGCTTGCTCCTCCAACAACTGACGAATGGCCGGGATCAGATCACTGGCCGCCAGCCCACGGCCCGATTTACCTTGTTGCGCGCCAGCATTGGCGTGAAGCCAGACCGCCAGGCAGGCGGCATCGAAAGCGTTCATGCCTTGGGCGAGCAAGGCGCCGACCAGACCGGCCAGCACATCGCCCAACCCAGCCGTAGCCATCGCCGGATGGCCCTGATGACACACCGACAACCGCCCGTCGGGACTGGCGATCAGGCTGCCAGCGCCTTTCAGAATGACTACTGCTGTGTATTTTTTGCTCAATGCGTGCGCGGCGGCGGGACGGTCGGCCTGTACTTGTGCGGTGCTGATGCCGAGCAAACGCGCCGCTTCGCCCGGATGCGGGGTGATGATGCAATCGATGGGCAGTTTCACCTGTTCTTCGGCGAGCATGTTCAGCGCATCGGCGTCCCAGACTTGCGGCAACGGCGCGCTGGCCGCTGCGGACAGCAGGCTGCGGCCCCAACCGGCCTGACCGAGACCGGGGCCGACCACCAATACAGATACTTTTTCCAGCAAACCCATCAGCTGATTGGATGACGAGGTGCCAAGCACCATCGCCTCCGGGATTCTCGCCAACGCAGCGGGCACATGTTCGCTGCGAGTGGCCACGGACACCATGCCCGCGCCACTGCGAAGCGCACTTTGCGTACTCAGCAGGATCGCGCCGCCAAAACCGCGATCACCGCCGATCAGCAGCACATGACCGAACTTGCCTTTATGGGAGGTTGGTGCCCGAGGGGCCAGGAGCGGCAGGTTATTAGCGCCTAAACGACGGGCGCTGATCGCGGCGCTCTCAAGAATTTGCGGATCGGCGTGTAAATCGTTGAACACCAGTTCACCGACCACGTCCGCCGCATCACCAGTGAACAGGCCCAGCTTCAAACCGATAAACGTCACGGTGAGATCCGCCCGAACCGCCGCGCCGAGCAGGCGACCGGTATCGGCGCACAGTCCCGATGGGATATCCACCGCCGCCACCGGCAAGCCACTGGCGTTGATCGCGGCGATGGCGCTGGCGTAGGGCTCACGGACCTCGCCCGTCAGGCCGGTGCCGAGCAAGGCATCGAGGACGATGCCGCGCAACTTGGTGTCGGCGGTCCAGGCTTCGATGAATACGCTCTCGCTCAAGGCCTCGGCATGAGCCCGCGCCGCATCACCTTGCAATCGCTGGGGCTCACCGACCGCCAGCACCCGCACTTGCCATCCGGCACGCTGGGCCAATACCGCCACCAGATAACCGTCGCCTGCGTTATTGCCGTGACCCGCCAGCACAGTCAATTCGTTGGCCGTCGGCCACTGACGGACCAACGCCCGCCACGTCGCTCGCGCCGCCCGCTGCATCAATTCGAAGCCCGGCGTCCCGGCCGCGATCAGGCTCGCATCGAGCCCTCGCACTTGCGCGGCGCTGTACAGCGCGTCGGGTAAATCATCTTTAGTGTGCGGCATGCGTCTTCGGGCTCCGATGTCTGGCAGAATTATACGCACCTCAGCTCCGGTTTCTCTCGTCTCATGCCCGCTATTACTACAGACCTGCCCGCCCTCGCCCAATCCATCAAGGACTGGGGCCGCGAGCTGGGCTTCCAGCAAGTCGGCATCAGCGGCCTGGACCTCGCCGAGCATGAGCAGCACCTGGAGCGCTGGCTCGCAGCCGGCTACCACGGCGAAATGGACTACATGGGCGCCCACGGCAGCAAACGCTCGCACCCGGAAGAACTGGTGCCCGGCACTTTGCGTGTAGTGTCGCTGCGCATGGACTACCTGCCCGGCGACACGCAAATGGCGCAATTACTCGCCCAACCGGAAAAAGCCTACGTATCGCGTTATGCCTTGGGCCGCGATTACCACAAATTGATCCGTAAACGTGTGCAACAACTGGCGGATAAAATTCAGGCCGAGATCGGCCCCTTCGGTTTCCGCGCCTTCGTCGACAGCGCCCCGGTGCTGGAAAAAGCCATCGCCGAGAAGGCTGGCCTGGGATGGATCGGCAAAAACACCCTGGTCTTGAATCGCAAGGCCGGCAGTTACTTCTTCCTCAGCGAACTGTTTGTCGACTTGCCGCTGCCGGAAGACCCGCCCCACTCAACTGAACATTGCGGCCGCTGCACCGCCTGCCTGGACATTTGCCCGACCAACGCTTTCGTCGGCCCTTACGTACTGGACGCCCGGCGCTGCATTTCCTACCTGACCATCGAACTGAAAAGCGCGATCCCGGAAGACTTGCGACCGCTGATCGGCAATCGGGTGTTCGGCTGTGATGATTGCCAGATCGTCTGCCCGTGGAACCGCTTCGCCCGTCCGTCCGGGGAAAGCGACTTCAAGCCACGGCACAATCTGGACAATGCGCAATTGGCCGAGCTGTTCATGTGGGACGAAGATAAGTTTCTCAGCAGTACCGAAGGTTCACCGTTACGCCGCGCCGGTTATGAGCGCTGGTTGCGCAATCTGGCGGTGGGGTTGGGTAATGCGCCGTCGAGTATTCCGGTGTTGGAGGCGTTGAAGGCGCGCCGGGAATATCCGTCAGAGTTGGTGCGCGAACATGTGGAGTGGGCGTTGAAACAACACGGTCTAGCGTAGGAGCAGCCTTCGGCAGCTCCTAAAGGGACCCTGTGTAAATCAGGCTTCGTCGTTGTAGACGAACTTCGGCATTTCCCAATGAAACCGGATCGCCAGCAACCGCAGCAAAAAACCGCCGAACAAGGTGATCAGGATCGCCTGCTCCCCCGGTAATTCCAGATAGATGCAGAGCATGTAGCACCACGCGGCCGCGAACGAGACGCTGGCGTAGAGCTCGCGACGGAAGATCAGCGGGATGTCGTTGCAGAAGATATCTCGGAGGATGCCGCCGAATACCCCGGTGATCACACCGCTGACCGAGGCCACCAACATGCCGTGGCCCATTTCCAGCGCAGTCATGCAGCCGATCAGGGTGAACGCCACCAGACCCACGGCATCGAGCACCAGGAACAGCGAGCGCAGGTGCCGCATCCAGCGCGCGGCGAACACCGTGAACATCGCGGCGACCGAGGTCAGGATCAGGTATTCCGGGTGCTTGACCCAGGTCAGGGGGTAGTGGCCGAGCAGCACGTCACGCACCGAACCGCCGCCCAACGCCGTGACGCAGGCGATCAGTACCACACCAAACCAGTCCATGCCCCGACGGCCGGCAGACAGCGCGCCGGTCATGGCTTCGGCGGTGATGGCAATCAGATAGAGCATCAGCAACATGGTGGCGGTCCTGGCAGGAAGGCGCGCAGTCTAGCCATTTAGTCGCGGCACCAAAAGGGGGCAACAGAAACCACTGGGACCTGTGGCGAGGGCGCTTGGCCCCGTTGGAGTGCGAAGCACTCCCCTGCATTCCGCCAGTCACACCGCATTCTCAGGTGTTACGACTGCTTCGCAGCCGAACGGGGGCAAGCCCCCTAGCCACAAAGGCACCGCAGGATCAGAACTTGATGAAATGCTTACGGTAATGCTGCAACTCAGCAATCGACTCGCGGATATCGTCCAGCGCCAGGTGCGTGCTGCCCTTCTGGAAGCTGTCGCGCACGTCCGGCGCCCAGCGTGCAGCCAGTTCTTTGAGGGTCGACACGTCGAGGTTGCGGTAGTGGAAGTAGCTTTCCAACGCTTTCATGTGCGTATAAAGGAAGCGACGGTCCTGGCAGATGCTGTTGCCACAGATCGGCGACTTGCCCTTCGGCACCCATTTTTCCAGGAAGGCGATGGTTTCGGCCTCGGCTTCGGCCATGCTGATGCGGCTGTCGCGCACGCGCTGGGTCAGGCCCGAGCCGCCGTGTTGACGGGTATTCCACTCGTCCATGCCAGCCAGGATCGCGTCGCTGTGATGGATCGCGATCACCGGGCCTTCGGCCAGGGTGTTCAGGTCACTGTCGGTGACAATGGTCGCCATCTCGATGATGACGTCGGTATCAGGGTTCAAACCGGTCATTTCCAGGTCGATCCAGATCAGATTCTGCGGGTTTTGCATGTGTCGGCTCCTAGGCAATGCTGCGCAGTTTAGCCTAGGCAAGTGGCCGGGCGTGCTAAACTCGCGGCCGTTTTACCTAATCGCTGCATTCTTGATACGGAACACCCATGGCCAAACGCCAACTCAATCGTCGTCAAAACTGGCGCATCGAAAAAATTCAGGGCGAACGCGCTGCCCGCGCCGCCAAACGCGAGTCCTCGGCTGTCGAGGCACTTGAGGGCGGCGACCTGGGTCCGGAACAGACGGGCCTGGTGATCGCGCACTTCGGTGTGCAGGTCGAAGTCGAAGCGCTTGAAGGCGAGCTGGCCGGCGAAGTGTTCCGTTGCCACTTGCGCGCCAACCTGCCCGCGCTGGTGACCGGCGATCAGGTGGTCTGGCGTGCCGGCAACCAGGGCATCGGTGTAATCGTGGCGCAACTGCCGCGTAAAACCGAGCTCTGCCGCCCGGACAGCCGTGGCCAGCTCAAACCCGTAGCGGCCAACGTCGACATGATCGTCATCGTCTTCGCCCCGCTGCCCGAGCCCCACGCCAACCTGATCGACCGCTATCTGGTCGCTGCTGAGCACGCCGGGATTCGTCCGCTGCTGCTGCTCAACAAATTCGACCTGATCGACGAACAGAACGCCCCGGCCCTGAACGCCTTGCTGGCGGTCTACCGCACGCTCGGCTACCCGGTGCTCGAAGTGTCGGCCCACCACGGCAACGGCATGGAGCAATTGCAGGAACAACTGGACGGACGCATCAGCGTCTTCGTCGGCCAGTCCGGCGTCGGCAAGTCCTCGCTGGTCAACAGCCTGCTGCCGGAAGTCGAAACCCGCGTCGGCCCGCTGTCCGAACTCTCCGGCCAGGGCACCCACACCACCACCACCGCGCGGTTGTTCCACTTCCCCGGCGGCGGTGAACTGATCGACTCCCCGGGCATCCGTGAATTCGGTCTGGGCCACGTCAGCCGCGCCGACGTCGAAGCCGGGTTCATCGAGTTCAACGACTTGATCGGCACCTGCCGCTTCCGCGATTGCAAACATGATCGTGAACCGGGGTGTGCGTTACTCAAAGCGTTGGAAGATGGGCGTGTGCAGCAGCAACGGATGAACAGCTATCGCTCGATCATCGCGAGTTTGCCGGAAACTAGTTACTAAGTAGCCATGATCATTTTCGTGATGCCATGAAAATGATCAGCCGTTTCCAGCAAACACTAAAAAGCCGCGATCATCTCGCGGCTTTCTGGTTTTCAAAGCACTGCTTTTTCCAGCTTCCAACCCAACGCATCCAAGGCGTCACAGCCATCCTGAATCAACATATGCGCAGCATTGGCAAAATGCTCCAGATCGTGACCTTCAGCGTCTTTGACGCACAGGCAGGTGACGCTGTTGAGCAGATTGCGGGCAGCTTTGATTCGGTGGGTGGCGGTTTCGAGGAGGTCAGTGACTTTGGCTTCGGTGTCGATGTACAGCGTCGGGCCGACGCTGAAATTGCCTTGGAGCGGGTGGTACTTAGCCATGGGGTCAAAACTCCGTTAACGGTCGAGAGATATCATCTGTAATTCGACCGGCTAAGATCGGTCACCGCACTGGCAGCAACGGGCGAAACTATAGGCAGATGCTCGCAGGACTGAGAACCCCGAACCGCAATTTCAGACCGTTCCTACAACCACTCATCTCGCCAGCAAACCGCATCCAACAGGAAAACGCGCCCCACCGACAATAAGGTCGGCTATCAGGCCGTCTTCGCGGGCAAGCCTCGCTCCTACAGGGATCGTGCCCACGCTGAAAATGGATCAGCAGAACGCACGCGCCCGAACCAGGCCGGCTATCAGGCCGCCTCGCGGTGCGATGCACGCCCCCTCGAGAGGCCGAGTGGAGGTTCTGCGCAGTGGGCAACCCGGCATGGATGCCGGGTTAGCCGCCCCCGGCCATGGATGGCCGATGGCGGCGGGCCCACGGAGCAGGACCGGAG
>NZ_VOBN01000037.1 GCF_008370045.1 Pseudomonas sp. ANT_J12 | reverse complement strand
AGTTCGCCACTGGCCGCCACCACGCGCGGCTGGCCCCGCAAAGCCATCACGCCAAACACTGCCAGAGCGGTAAGAATCAGAAGAACGATACAACCCAGGGTCAAGCGCTGCGACAGCCGAACGGGGATAAAAGCCATGCCATTACTCCTGCGTGGAAAGGATGCTTAAAAGGGACTACCAGAACTAGGTCTGCCGTGCCCGGGTGACCTGTATTCGTTGAAGCTATGAAGCCTGACTCGGTTGTAATAATGGGTCAGATACCCTTTCCCTTGCCATGTGTATCACCTAGTTGGAAGCGTTCGAGGGCGTCGTCGCCCCAAGGGCCAAACCCCGCTTACCAGGGCTTTTTTGCGGATGGTCTTCGTTGGCCGCCTTTCGCCGAGACGTTTGAAGGGGAGGGCAAAAAAATGATTGGGGGGAGTGGGAGTCAGGAGCCTCGGAGTCAGTGAGATCGAGTTCCTGATCAGTTAGAATGTTTCTAGGTGAACGGGTGGCGATTCAATCCATGAACCTGCCAGCCGTTCACAACTCGTCAGATCTTGAAACGATCGACGAGCTTAATGAGCTCCTCAGAAACCTGCACCAGTGACCCGGTGACCGACTTGGTCGTACCAGAAACCTTGGTCACCTGCGCAGCATCGTTGTTGATGCCTTCAATGTGCCGATTGATTTCCTCGGCGACCTGGTGCTGCTCCTCAGCGGCTGTAGCGATCTGTATGTTCATGTCCTTGATGATCGTCACTGCTTCGTGCACGCCTGAGAAGGCGGCTTCGACCTGCGAGCTATGGGCCACGGATGCGTTAGATTGGTCTAGGCTTTCTTGCATCTCATGCGTGACCCGCTGCGTGCTGCTGACCAGTTTGACAAGCAGGTGATTGATTTGCTCAGTGGAATCGCTGGTACGCTTGGCCAACGCGCGCACTTCATCAGCTACCACTGCAAATCCGCGACCATGGTCGCCAGCCCGTGCCGCTTCGATCGCGGCGTTCAATGCGAGCAAGTTGGTCTGATCGGCAATGCCTTTGATGGTCACAAGGATTTCGGTGATGCTCTTGGTGTCGTTGGCAAGATCACCGATAGAGTCGGAAGCCGTTCGAATGCGCTGCCCCAGGTGTTCGACCTGTGTGATCATTAACGTAATTACGCTCAGTCCCTTGTTCGCCTGATTCTCTCCGTCTTGCGCGGAGATTGCAGCCCTGTTGCAATTCATCGCGACCTCGTTGGCTGTCGCCACCATTTCGTGGAATGCGGTCGACAGCATGTCGACAGCCGTTGACTGACGCCGCGCAGTATCGTCGAGTGCATTGGTATGTTGGCCAATGGTGCTGGCGCTCTGCTGAACTTGCTGGCTGGATAAACGGATTCCGTGGATCAGTTGCTGAATACTGTTCATAAAGGCGTTGAAACCTTCAGCAAGTGCCGTGGTTTCGTCCTTACCTTTTACGGCGAGGCGTCGAGTTAGATCACCTTCGCCACTGGCTATTTCCTGAAGGCTTTTTGCGGTGTTCTGTATCGGCGAAACCAACAGCGTCGACAGCGCCACCCCGCAAGCGGCAAATATCGCGATCAAAACGACACTTATGGTAAAGATGATCAAGACTAGTTTTTTAGCGCCCGCCATGATTTCCGATGTTTCGATCAGACCGATGTACTTCCAGCCGAGTTGCTCCGACTGATAAATGTTCGCGGTATATTCTTTTTCGCCCAACTTTACTTCATAGCTACCAGCGCTGTGCTGAGCCAACTCGCGGTAGCCTTCGCCAAGACTGTCCAGCGCTTTGAAATTGTTATCTTCATGCAGAGCATCGGCCAACACATTGCCGCTGTTTTCCACGAGCATCAAATAACCGGTCTCACCGAATTTTACGCGTTTGACTACTTCGGTAAGTTGTTTGAGCGAAACATCCAGACCGATCACCCCTTGGGTGCCGTCGTCTGCCGTAAACCGCTGCGCCGTCGAGATAATTGTCGAGTTGTCGTCTTCGAATAAATACGCTGCCGTACGTGCCGGCTGGCCATTGCCAGACATACCCGTCTTGAACCAGCCCCGGGAACGGGGATCGTAGTTCGCCTGGATGTTCGTCGACGGCCACTGAATGTAGCCGCCATGACTGGTGCCAAGGTAGACATATTTGTAGCTGGGGTGCGCCTTGCCGATCTCCTCGAATAAAGAGAAGAGTTCCCCGGAGATACCGCTGGTAGGCTTTTGAATCTTCGACGTCTGATTCACCCCCGTGTAGCTTGGCAGGGACTGGTCCGCAGACTTCGGCAGCTTGGTCTGCGACAGCGTTGAGACGTTTTCCGCCACACTGGAAAAGAACATCTTAAAGGCATTGTCGACCTCGGTAATTTGCTTGATGCTGCTATGATTGAAGTAGGTTACTTCACGCTCCATCGCCTGCCGGGTTACAAATAACGAAATTATCACGATCGGAATGATAGTGGTGAAGATGAAGGCCGCAATCAGTTTGTATCGTATAGTCATGTCCTGCCTCTGAATAATTATTTTTCCATGGCCGAGACGCAGCATGCGCATCAACTATCTTCGATAGCATGTCCATTTTTTCAGTCGCTGTAAGTCGAAGCAAGTGTTGGTGCTCAATCCGAGCGCCCGGCGATTTCTGCTGGAGACGTCAACTAGTGTGAGGTTTAAGGCATTAGTTGTCTCTAAAAGAAAGTCATCTTTTATTCCTTGGTTAAACTGCAATTATTTACTCAGATAGACCCTGTTCCAGCGTTCATTTCAGGTTGTTTGTCCCGTACCGAACCCATCCGGTTACTTCTTCGCCCCTTCTAGTATGGGTCCTGACAAAGTTCTTAGAAACGACGCCAAGTCATAAACTTCCTGTTTGGACAGTCGGATGGGCTGACGCTCGGAGTGGCCGCTGGTACCCTGCGACAACTCAGAGTGGCCGACCTTCGCGGTTGGTGCGTTTATATAGTGGGCAATGACTTGTTCAATAGATGCGAACTGCCCTGCGTGCATGTAGGGCGGCCGCAAGGCTACGTTCCGCAGACTCGGTGTCTTGAATGCGCCGTCCATGGAGGTCTTGTCTGTGGTTATGAAGCGTAGCTCCTGACACTGGTCGGGCTTAGCATCGCTAAAGGGCCCCAGGCAGTTGAATTCGTCTTTCTGCGCTTTGTCGATCGCGGTGGCACGGCCATGATCAGGATTAACGGAGTCGCGGGGAGGCACACCGGTATTGTGGAAGTGCTGATCGGTAAAAAGTGGGCCGGTGTGACAACTTACGCACTGACCCTTGCCAACAAATATCCGCAGACCGTTGACTTCCTGGGGTGTCAGGGCCTGCTGCGCGGCAGGGACTCTCGCAATAGTACCCTCGACGTACCGATCGAAGGGTGCCTCACCATAGGTCAAGGTCTTCTCATAGGCTGCGATGACCTTGCCAATGTTGGCAAACACTCTCGTAACGTCTTCACGTTCTTTCGCTGTCATCGAAGCCCATGCCAGCTTTTCATCCGGGGTTCCGACTGGCCCTGCATCCTGGGCAATGCGCGACAGATCTGGCATCGGCTGAAAGATGGCTTCATAGTCCGCGCGGTAATGGGTTCGCATCAAATGAACGTAGCGGGTACGGTTCGCCCCATGCTCAACAGCATCCTCCAGTGGTCCGAGTGCCTGGGCCCATAAACTGTCTTTGCGTCCGTCCCAAAACAGCCAAGGGCTGTGCGCAACATCGACGACAGGCATCGTACGCCGCACACCTTCGCCGACTCCATTACCCACAGGTAGCCCATCCTGGAACTGCTTTTCGGGGTCGTGGCAACTGGCGCAGGAAATAGTATGGTTACGACTGAAACGGGCATCGTTGAAAAGGCGTCGACCGAGATCGACTGCGGCCGGAAAAAGCTCAACTGAATTCGACGGGTCTTTCGGAGTTGGTGGCACCTGGCTGATGCGTAGTGACGCGAGTACGTCCAGATCTGCAGGACTCCACGTATCTCGTAAATGTACATTCCTGTCGGATTCAGGCTCGGCGAGTCCTGGCATTGTCGTAAGAGTCGAGAGTACCGCTACAAAGATGCCTGCCCGCGTCGATGACCACTTGTTCATGTACCTCTCCTGGCGACACGTCAACGTACGACTAGCGAGCTACTGAATCTGGCGCGACAACGACGTTGAATGTCACACTGTCATTCCCCTCCGGACTTTGGATGGCGAGCTTGATCTCCCACCAGCCATTCATGCTGAATTTCATGCCTTCGAGCAGGTAGGTCCCTTCAGTCAATTCCCGGGTGACTCGCGGTTGAGTGGGCAATCCATGTCCGTGCTGTGGCATTCCCCCGTCCACGGCAAATTGTGCATGGGTGACAGGTGTGCCCGTCGGCGAGGTCACCTTGATCTGCCATGAGTGCATCTGGTTGATTGCTGGCAACTGCGACGGTGGTTGCATGACGACCAAAAACTTGTTCTCGTCGGTGGCATGTGTGAGCGAAACGTCCAGATTGGAAGGCATTCTGGAACAGCCTGCGGCGGCCAGGATCACGGCGATTAACACGCTTGAAGTAATGATTCGATACATGCTGGAAACACCCGAGGTGAACGAAGTTGTGAGGCCAACGTTAAGTAACAAACCCATCTGCGCAAATAGGTGACGCAAGTTCTGAGGGGCTGGCGCCAGATGAGAGGCACGACCAGATGATCGTGCCGCGTCTGACTTGTAGTCTGGCGGCAAGAGACAGCGTGGAGTCTCTATAACCAGTCGATTACGAGCTATTGCACCTTGGCTGCCAAAGCGGTGCGAGCAACTTCAGCAAAGTAACGAGCCCCGGTGATCAGCACGTTATCGTTGAAGTCATACTTCGAGTTGTGCAACGGAGTGCCTCCCTCCGACGCATTTTCGCCGTTGCCGATGAAGACGAAATTTCCAGGTACGACTTGCAGAAATGCACCGAAGTCCTCAGAAATCATCATGGGCTGTACATTCGCGTTGACCCGATCCGCGCCGACAACTTTGGTGGCCGCAGCAATAGCCACTTGAGTGCATTGCTCCCAATTCACGGTAGGGGCGAACTCGTGTGTGTATTCAAACTCGCAGGTCGCACCGTGCATCTGGCAGATGCCTTCGCTGATTTCACGCATCCGTTTAGCCAGCATCGCCTGAACCTCTGGAGCGTAGCTTCGCGTATCGCCTTTGATCACCACGTTCGTAGGAATCGCATTACGAATGCCGTCGGTAAAAAACTCGGTGCATGAGATGACTGCTGGCAAGCCTGGGTCCAGGTTGCGGGAGACAATTGTCTGCAACGCCAGGACGATTTCCGAGGCAATAACGATGGGGTCGATGCCCATGTGCGGTCGCGCGGCATGCGTGCCCTGGCCCTTGATACGAATAACAAAGTTGTCTTCGCTCGCCATGATGCCGCCTGACCGGGTGGCGATCTGACCCGCTGGCAAACCGGGCATATTATGGGCACCGTAGATGTCATCCACCGGAAAACGCTCGAACAAGCGGTCCGCAATCATCGCCTTTGCGCCACAGCCATGTTCTTCGGCCGGTTGGAATATAAACCGGACAGTACCGTCGAAATCCCTGCTCTCGGTCAGCAGTTTTGCTGCCCCCAGGATCATGGTCATGTGCCCATCGTGGCCGCAGGCGTGCATCTTTCCTGCAAAGGTGGATGCGTGGCCTCGACCGGGCGCGTCCTCATGGATGAGTAGAGCGTCCATGTCTGCGCGCAGGCCAACAACCGCCGTGCTGCTGCCCAGCGTCAAACTTGCCACAAGTCCTGTGCCACCAATTTCGCGGTGAACCTCCAGCCCCATACTTGTGAGTGCGTCAGCGACGTACTCGGAGGTGTGTACCTCTTCAAAACCGAGCTCGGGATGCTGATGTAAATGATGACGCCACGTCACTAATTGTCCGTGAAGTTCGTTGTCATTGATCATTTCTGCTCTCCTTAATGGTCTCGGCCAAAAGCCGTAGGCTGAGCCACACGCGTTGACGCTCGAGGACGGATTGCGCTGATTCCATCACCAGGCTCTCGTACACCACGGGCGCTGTGGCGCCTTCGGTGCTGATAATGAGTACGCGGGAATCTGCAGTTATGCCGACCTGACGAGCCAGGGCCGGATTTTTCTGAAGCTCCAGAAGGCCGGCCAGACCTGCAACTCCTGATTCACCAGCGACCAGCGGAACATCCTGATGACTGCCTTTTGCAAGCAACCGCATGGCGATTACCGCGTCCTCATCACTGATGGTCATGAAAAATTCAATGCCTGGTTGCAGGAATCTCCAGGCGAGAGGGGAGGTTTCTCCGCAGGCTAAACCGGCCATGACAGAGTCCACTACTCCGGTGGCTTTTGCCGCGTGACCCTGCATAGCGCTTTGAAAGAGACAGTCCGCCTGATGTGGTTCTACCATCACGAGGATAGGCCGGTCTTCTTGGTAGTACTCCCACAAATAGCTGGAAATCCCGGCAGCCATGCCGCCAACACCACCCTGAACGAAAACATGGGTGAAGGGAGATGACGCCTCAGTGTGACCGCAGGTCTGTTCAATTACTTCCTCCGCGATGGTTCCGTATCCTTGCATGACATCGCGCGGTACATCCTCGTAGCCATCGTACGAAGTGTCCGAAACCACTGACCATCCGTTGTCTTCGGCCAATTGAGCAGTGTGCGCAACAGATTCGTCGTAGTTACCATCGACGCGAACAATTCGAGCACCGTACGCTGCAATCGCCGTCTCACGCTCGTGGCTGACATTGGCGTGCAGGACGATCACACAACCGCATCCCACACTTAGGGCCGCCGCTGCCAACGCTCGACCGTGATTGCCATCTGTTGCGCTGATGACAGTGAAATCGCGCAGTTGCTCCTTGTACTTCCCATTGATCAAACCCTTGGGTTCGAAGCCCTTTTCGGGCATTAGCCGCATGATCAAACGGATCAACGCGATGGGTGCACCCAAGGCTTTGAAACTAGCCAGTGGAGAGCGCACAGATTCATCTTTTACCCAAAGTCGAGCCACACCCAAAGTGGCGGCAAGGTTCGGAAGGGACCAAAGCGGAGTTGGACCTGCATTTAGTAACGACCAATTGGATAGCCATGTGCGGGATTCTCGAGCCTTTTCTACGCTCATGATGTCTCGGAGTTCAGTCGGATATGGAGCGCGAGACGCGCGATAGTTAGCAAGTAACATAGGGGCTCCAGTATAGTAAGGGATATAAAAAAGGTGATTAGTTTAATAAGTTGGTTGCAGGTCGTATTTGCTCGAAAGTTGGAAAGCCGAACTCATTATTAAATGAACAATCTGTCACAAAGCGGATGAGTACTCTCCATTTTTTATCGTTCGGCGTTTGGCGGAGCGCAATGCTCATGCCTGATTTTCATAACGTATGAGGATCGTAAAGGGCGTTGCGCGCATAATTGATCGAAAATCGGGACGCCATATGCATTATCGTTGCGTTTTTGCCATTTTGTTGCGTCTACTGTAGGCGCCGACGACGGAAAGCGGTCCGGCCACGCGACCAAACTCGCTGCTCGGTGCCTTTTTTGCTGTAATAGCGAGCCCATCCCTGTATTGAGGATCCCCCATGCAGCTTGATGTTTATGACCGAAAGCTTCTGACACTCCTTCAGAAAAATAACCGGATGTCACAGCGCCAACTTGCAGAAGAGGTCAATTTGTCGCCCTCAGCGGTGAATCGGCGGATCGCTGCGCTGGAAGCAGCAGGTGTGATAAAGGAAAATGTGAGCATCGTTGATCCTGCCTCCGTAGGAAGACCCATCACCGTCTTGGTGGAAGTGAAGCTGGAAAGTGAACGACTCGATTTACTGGATCAGATAAAGAAGCGTTTTGTCACCTGTCCCCAGGTTCAGCAGGTCTACTATGTGACCGGCGACTTCGATTTTCTGTTGGTTTTGAATGTGAGGGACATGGGCGAGTACGAACAGTTGACGCGTGAGTTGTTTTTCTTTGGAAATATCAAGCAGTTCAAAACATTTGTTGCAATGCAGAATAATAAACGAACCTTCGCTGTTCCTATCGCACCGTAGTACAACAGCAGGACGTCACCTCCAGAGGCTTGAAAAACGCACTTAATTATCGCCAGCTGTAAATTTCCACTCTGATCCTGATTGGCGATCCTAAATGCGCATTGTTATTCTTTATGAGACCAATGTTCGCCTGTGTCACAACATGGGCGCGCAACGAAATTTCATTTGAGTTACGTAAATTCGTACATTTGTGCAGAGATTGGGGCGTATTCTTTGAGCCAAGCCGCAAAAGATCTGATAGATCGAAGGTTCGGTTGACATGCACTCTCCTGGGTTTATCTTCCGAAAATCATGCCATATTGTGGGTAGTTACCTTCGCGGTTAAAAACGTTGTTTATAGTTACCAACGTTCTCGTTCAATATTCATTTTGGATAGGATGTACCGATGAAAAAGGCACTGCGTTTCACGTCTCTTTGTCTCCCGTTAACGTATGCGATGGGGCTAACTGCTGCATTAGTGAATTTCGCTCAGGCAGATGATTCATTACAGAAGATGAGGGAACACGATACTGTCAAAGTTGGCTATGCCAATGAAACGCCGTTTGCTTATGCAGACCTGAACGGTAAGGTGACAGGAGAGTCTCCGGAGATCGCAAAAATAATTTTTGCAAAATTAGGTGTTCACAATATTGAAGGTGTGCTCACCGAATGGGGGTCATTGATTCCTGGATTGCGTGCGAATCGATTTGATGTGATCACAGCGGGGATGTACATCACCAAAGAACGTTGTAAGCAGGTTCTTTTCACAGACCCGCACTATAAGATGTCAGAGGGGTTGATGGTAAAATCAGGCAACCCGAAAACACTTCACAGTTATGAAGACATAAAGAAAGGTGGCTATAAGGTTGCTATCGTTTCCGGCACTGTCAATATTAATTATGCGCGACAAGCAAATCTGACAAATGAGCAAATCCTACAAGTTCCAGACACCAGTGCGCAATTGCAAGCAGTGCGGTCGGGCAGGGCGGACGCTGCTACAGCCACTCTGCTAACTCTTACTGATTTGAGTAATAAGGCTGGGGCCGATGTAGAAATAGTTGGCGACTTCAAAGATGCTGCCGCGCACACCGACTACGCGGCTTTGGCTTTTCGGCCAGAAGACAAGGAGCTCCGAGATGCTGTCAACATTGAGTTGAAAAAGTGGTTGGGCAGCGAAGAACATCTTGCGACAATAAAACCTTTTGGATTTGATAAGTCCTTTATTACTCAAAAGACAGCCGCTGAGCTCTGCCAGCAATAGGCATTTTGACATGGCTTCCTTTGAAAGGGAGCCACGCCGAAATTCGACAGGAGTTTTATCGTGCTAATTCTTTTCCCGCTATTGATGCAGGGTGTTCTGGTTACTATTAAGATTGCTTTCTATAGCAGCGTTTTGGCTATTATTATGGCCATTATTGCTGCTGTTGGGAGGCTTTCTTCATACGGTTTAGTTCGTTGGACTTGTATCGCATATATTGAGCTTTTCCGCGGAACATCTTTGGTGGTTCAGCTGTTTTGGCTTTTCTTTGTTTTGCCGATGCCACCATTCAATGTTGAGCTAAGTCCGATGGTCGTGGCCGTTATTGGTTTGGGGCTGCACATTGGCGCCTATGGGGCAGAGGTTTTACGAGGCGCTATCAACTCCGTTCCCAGAGGGCAAATTGAAGCGTGTATTGCTTTGAATGTGGGACCAGTGAGACGTTTTTTTAGAGTGATTCTTCCACAGTCATTTTTAATTGCGCTACCACCAGGTACCAATCTGTTAATCGAGCTCATTAAATATACTTCTTTGGTTTCATTGGTGACTCTGTCCGACCTTACGTTTCGAGCGCGGCAATTAGATCAAATGACATTTGAAACGTTAAAGATTTTCGGGCTGGCGATGGTTATGTATTTTATTTTGGCACAAGTTATAAATTTCTTGTCCAGATTGTTTGAGCGACTATTAAGTCGTGGCAAGCTTGGGAGGTTGCAATGAACGATTTTTGGAACTGGGGTTTTGCCTGGAAGGTTCTCCCTTTGTTGGCAGAGGCATCGCTCAAAACAATCACAATCACGCTGACAGGTTTTTCAATTGCAATAGTGCTGGGTCTGTTTCTTGCGTTGGGCAGACGCAGCAATTTCGCGTGGTTGAGTTGGCCCAGCGCGGCGTTTATCGAGTTTATTCGCAGCACGCCTTTACTGATTCAAGCTTATTTTGTTTACTATGTATTACCCAATTATGGAATTGTCCTTTCGGCCATGACGGCCGGTGTGATTGCTATTGCCATTCACTACGCTTGTTATACCGCTGAGGTGTATCGCGCTGGGCTAGATAGCGTTGATAGGGGGCAGTGGGAGGCGATAACATCACTTAATATATCTTCAAAACGTGCGTATCGAAGTATCATTCTTCCGCAAGCAATAAGGCCCATCGTCCCAGCCTTGGGTAATTACTTCATTTCAATGTTCAAAGACACCCCCGTCCTGTCCGCAATCACGCTAGTTGAAATCATGCAGCAGGCCAAAAACATAGGCTCCGAAACCTTCAGGTATTTGGAGCCTGTGACAATGGTAGGCGTTTTTTTCTTGATAATAAGCATTGTATGCGCCCGTGCTATACGTCATCTAGAACAAAAATTGGAGCAAGTGCGATGAGTGACTGTGCAGTAATTTCTTCAGAGCGAAGCGTTGGCGCTAAAGTGCATGGTGCTGCAGAAGCAAAGCCCATGGTGCGGTTTTCTAATGTGACCAAGCGATATGGTGGTTTAACTGTTTTAGACGGGCTAAATCTTGAAATAACACCCGGAGAAAAAGTAGCGCTGATCGGTCCAAGCGGATCAGGAAAATCGACACTTTTACGTATGCTCATGACCCTCGAAAGCATTGACGGCGGACTCATTGAGGTTGATGGAACGCCTCTTACGCATGAGAAAAATTCGGTTGGGGAACTAATTTTAGCCAGTGAAAAATATAAAAGATCCGTTCGCAGTAAAATCGGAATGGTTTTTCAGAGTTTTAACCTATTCCCAAACATGACCGTCTTGGGGAATGTTATGGAGGCACCCGTGTATGTGCTGGGTCTCACGAAGGACGAAGCGCGGGAACGGGCGCTCCAACTTTTGGATATGGTAGGGCTGAGCGAGAAAATTCAGCATTACCCAGCTCAACTTTCAGGTGGCCAGCAACAGCGTGTTGCGATCGCCAGAGCATTGGCGATGCGGCCAAAAATAATGCTATTTGATGAAGTAACCTCTGCACTCGATCCAGAGTTGTGCGGGGAAGTGTTGAATATTATTCGACAATTAGGTGAGCAGCATAGTCTAACCATGCTCATGGTTACCCACCAGATGGGGTTTGCTCGTGAGTTTGCCGACAGGGTGTGCTTCTTTAGTCAAGGGAGGATATTGGAACAGGGACCTTCTGAAGAGTTTTTTGAGCATCCTAAAGAAAAGCGCACCCAAGCATTTTTAAGTGCTGTGACGGAAGCTTCTTGAAATCTTGTGTTGGTGTGCTTTAAATAATATTGTCGAATAATTAGGCTTTTTTTTGAGGTCTGGATATGAATTTTCCAATGCGTGGTTTCAAGATTGCCGAGTTTGAAAATCGAGTTGATCGCGTTCAAATGGCAATGCGCACATCAAAGTTAGACGCACTGCTTCTCACCACGGAGCCGCATTTCCGGTATTTTACAGGTTTTCATACGCAATTTTGGCAGAGCCCGACTCGCCCTTGGTTTCTTATCATTCCGGCAACGGGGAAACCAATCGCAGTTGTTCCAGAGATTGGTGAGAGTGGCATGCTCGAAACCTGGCTCGATAATGTTATTACATGGCCTTCGCCTCGTCCCCTTGACGATGGGGTAAGTCTGGTGGCCGAAGTACTAAACTCGCTTCCCTGGCGATTCGGGGCTGTTGGTGTACCCTTGGGAGACGAGTCTCATCTGAGGATGCCTTATAATAATTTTGTGAAATTACAGGCGCTTGTTAAAAAGTTTTTTTGTGACGCCGCCCCACTCATGCATTCTTTACTTCAGATCAAGTCGGCGGCGGAAATTGATAAAATAAAGGCTATCTGTGCCATTGCGGGTAAGGCTTTTGACAAAGTTTCGAGTCAAGCCAGGATCGGAAAGAGTGAGAGGGACATCTGCCAACAGTTTCAGATTGATGCGTTGCTGGCAGGAGCCGATAGCTGTCCCTACTTGATTGCTGGTTCTGGCCTGGACGGCTACGACAGCATCATCATGGGACCTACCGACCGAGTCTTGAATGAAGGGGATGTGTTGATTATCGATACAGGGTGCGTAAGGGACGGTTACTTTTGCGACTACGATCGGAATTGGGCGTTCGGCCAAGTAAGTGAGGAAACCCGTGCGGCGTACCGAGCTACTTATGAGGCTACCACAAAAGGCTTTGAGGTCGCACGACCAGGCGCAACCGCGAGCGATGTGTTTACGGCGATGTGGAGTGTATTGCTCGCCAATGGCGCGTTGGGAAACAACGTTGGGCGTCTTGGGCATGGTCTCGGGATGGAGCTAACTGAGCAGCCGTCTAATACAAAGGACGATAACACTTTACTGAAGCCGGGTATGGTGCTTACCCTTGAACCAGGTATGGTTTACGCGGCCGGGAAGTCCATGGTTCATGAAGAAAATATAGTGATCACTGAGGATGGAGCAGAGTGGCTTACCGTCCGAGCATCATCTGAATTATTGATCATCTGATTCGCCGGTTGCATACACAATCAATCGCAGGAAAGGGGCGAGAGTCCCTTTTCTTCAGAGGTTTATAAATTGCCACCTTGGTAGCATATTCATTCAAGACTCCCGCTTTGCCAATGACTAGGGTGCACCTTCCACTTGAGAGTGATACCCCATGTCATTAAAATTTTCTCATAAAATTTGTGTCGCGGTTATTATGGTGAAGTAGAGAAATATACCAACTAGCAGATTTGGGAATTTGACATGGATGTATGTACAACTCGCATTGTTGGGCAGTGGGCTTTTCTTTTTAATCGGCATGCTGACTGGACTGTGGAAGTATCGCATCATGCTTAGCAGTCCTGACGCTCAAGCTCCCGTCTAATACGGAGGTTGTCGTGTGTCATACAAGCAAACGCCATACACCCCAACCGAGAGCATTGCAGATCGATATCGACTGTTGAAGACCGCCATGCGGTGCAGTGGCATCTTCAACCTATTCTATTTCACACAAGCCACTGGTTCTTTCGGCAGGAAATTTTTCAAGCGCTGGGGTGGCCGTGCCCCGATATTGATTCACCGTTCGTCATCAGCCAATTGCAATTGATAGGGACTCTGGTGTTGGGTTATTCGTTGATGAACCTCATCATAGCGAACGACCCCTTGCGTAACCGTATCTTTATGGCTCTGAATCTGGGTATCGGTCTGGTCTGCATTGTCATCCTTATCGGCGGTGTTTACATAGGTACCTATCAGCACCAATACTTATGAATGGAGTACTGTTATTTGTGCAGGTCGTGCTAATGATGTGCCTGTTTCCATGGATATTGGCGGGGAGGGCTTGGAGCAATGGAGTACTTGATTATTGGCCGTAATCTCGGTACGTCACATATCTGAGTAAAAGAGCATTCAACATGAGTATTTCACGATTGCTACAACCTCTCGACGTAGTACCGGATGAGGTATCCTTCATAATATGCATTACCTCTCACCTTGGCTGATACTAACCATTCTCTTTGGCATCTCGGTACTCGCGACTTTGAGCATTTATTTGCACAGATTTCGCGTCTCCACAAAATAGTCTGTGGGATGTTGCCGCTGACCGAAAACTGACCCAGTAAAGGTTGTTCTGCCGATTGAAAACTGACCCAGGTGTTCAACTGCTTCTGCTCAATTTTCGAGCCTTTAAACGACGGCAATCTGATTGTAGATTAATGAGTCTCGGCAGACTGAGAGTATTTTCGCGCCTGCGAAGTAGTTCAGAGGCGCGCTAGTAATGCCCAAACTTTTGCCTGTATTCCGCAGGCGTCAACCCGGTTAACTCCTTAAACATACGTCGCATGTTGGAATCGCTACTAAACCCGAGTTCTAGGCTGATCGTACTGATGTCAGAGTGATGCGCTCACCGACTTGGCTCAACTTGACACGCCGGGCATAAGCTCCTATCGCAAGCCCGGTTTCATTTCTTACCTTGCGGGCGAGTGTGCGTTCAGACATTCCGAGTGTTCCTGCCAACGCTTTCACCGTGATTTGTTCAGCCGGCATCTGCTCAAGCAGAATATGCAGCTTTCTCAGCAGCTTGCCGGGCTGTTCAATCAAACTCGTGGCGTTAAAAACAGTGTGGGGCAGCGCGGGGCGCGAAAGTACCATCAACTTGATCAGGTCGCGAAGAACTTCAGGACTGACATTACGTTCAATCAGCGTCTGGGCAATAGGCAGGTAGCCGTTTACGCCCGAAGCTGTGGCAGTTCGCTCATTGAAGACGCAGTTGTGCTCACTCTGCCAGTGCACCTTGTTGTAACGCTTCACCATCGCTTCAGCGAGCCACCAAGTAACCGTCGCCGGTTGATCGTTGAGCGGACCACTGGCAGCCAACAGGCACACTCCCGTGCAATAACTCCAAAGGTGGCGACGACTGGAACGTACGGATAGCCCTTTCACAAGATTGGCATATGTAGCCAGAGCCTTTTCCACGTGGTGCGCAGATTCCGCCCAGGATCCTGGCACTAGGATGGCGTCCAATTCACTGCTGTTGACTGTATCCGTCGCATTCAATGTAACGCCATGACTACATTCCACGGGCCCTGCCTGCAAACCCACAAAGCAAGTTTCAAAAATCATTCGCCCCGTGCGCCGGTTAGTGGCACGCATTAGGTCGGCCGCGCGCTGGGAGCCGTGGCGGGGACCCAAAGTCTATGCACTCTGGGGCTGGACGCAGTCTGCCTGTTGGGTGCCGTGATCAGCGCCACAGCCTTGCTGCTCTGATTTCTCTCATCCTGTTTTTTCAACGACTGATCAGGTGCGCCACATGAAAGTTGGCTACTTGCTTCTCGCAATCTTGATTACTGCCATTTGGGGCATGAACTTCTCAGTCATCAAACTAGGACTGACAGCCGTCGTGCGTCCATGGTAAGTATCGCGCGCCTTGGCTGCTGCGATTCCCTCGAGCTGGCGCTCGCGCCGGAGGTTGGTTTCGAATTCAGTGAATACTCCAAGCATGTCCAGGAAGGCCTTGCCCGCCGCACTGCGGGTGTCGATGGGTTGCTCGGTCGCCTTGAGTGAGTGTGCAAGGAGCAGTCGTAAACCAAGGGCCGGTTTTCGGCTGAATGGGCGTGCTACGGCAGCACCAGATGGGTTGCAAGATGCTGATACACCACCGAGACCCGCCGCAGATGGCGCGCGTCGGTGTGCGTAAGCAGCCACAGTTCGGTTTGGCATTCCTCAATCTCGCCACCGAGTTGCACCAGATCCTTTCGTTGCTGCCCGAGGAACAACGGAAGCAGGCCGACCCCCATGCCGAGACTCACAAGTTCAGCGACCGTCAATATACTGTTGACGCGATATTTCGGCATCACTTTCGGGAAGCGCATCTTTCGCCAGACTACGCTGGGGTGTTCGGGCAGGGCATCGTCAGGCGCGATCCAGCTCTGAGCGGCGAGCACAGAGTCATCGAAATTATTTAACCCGACTGTGCATGCCGCAAACAGCCCAACGCGAATGGGCCCCACGTGCTTGCCGACTAGGTGAGCGGGAGGGCGCTTGGTTGCACGTACCGCAATGTCGGCGTCCCGCCGCGTCAGACTGGCCAATTCGTTTCCTGCTACCAAATCAAAAGTCAACAAGGGGTGTAGAGGGTTCAGCAGCTTCAGTGCCGGTGCTACCAGGGAGTGCAGCACTGTGTCCGTGGTCGTGATTCTCACCGAGCCCGACACATGACCGGGATCGGATTGTGTCGCAGAGCGAGCGAACTCGAGTTCTGCTTCCATCCGCTCCGCATGGACCGCCAATTCTTGAGCCAGATCCGTCGCTAGGTATCCAGACCGCGAGCGTTCGAAGAGTCGGAGGCCAAGGCCTTTTTCGATGCGCTGCAGGTTGCGGAAGACTGTGGACGTGTCCTGTCCGAGCAGCTCGCCGGCGGCGGCTAAGGATCCGGCACGCACCAAGCCGAGTATGGTATCGAGATCGGATGCCCCAAGTTTGTATTGCATTTTCGCATTCACACATTTCCTCCGCGCCTATTAACAATGCAAATTGGAAATCCTATCGTAGTGACTCCTTACCCTCAACTGGAGCCCTTAAATGGCATCGTCTCTCACCCGAAGCACCGATCTCGGCATAGCATTGCTGCGCGTGAGCCTTGGCACGATGTGGATCGCCCACGCGCTGTTGAAATTACTGGTATTCACGTTGCCCGGCACTGCCGACTATTTTGGCAGCATTGGATTTCCCGGCTGGGTGGCTTATCCAGTGTTCACCGTCGAACTGCTCGGCGGCTTGGCCGTCCTCCTTGGTGTATATGCGCGCCAAGTCTCGCTAGCGCTGGCGCCCGTCATGGCCGTGGTAATTTCCGTGCACTCCGCCAATGGATGGCTGTTCAACGCCCCAGGAGGCGGCTGGGAATACCCAGCCTTCCTATTCGTCGCCTCGTTGGCCCTATGGCTTGCAGGCGATGGCGCATTGAACCTACGCAGCAGCCGCCGCCTGATCCCGGCTATTTGAAGGACAAGCCTTGAACACACAGCTCACCCTCGTCAGCCACCAGCTTTGCCCTTACGTGCAACGTGCAGCTATCGTGCTTGCCGAGAAAAACATAATTTTTAAACGCATTCATGTCGATCTTTCGAACAAGCCCGACTGGTTCCTGCGCATCTCCCCGCTAGGTAAGACACCGGTGCTCTTGGTGGATGGCGAGCCTATCTTCGAATCGGCCGTTATCTGCGAATACTTGGAGGACACGACGCTGCCGCGGCTGCATCCGGACAACGTCCTCCAACGTGCCCGCCATCGCGCCTGGATGGAGTTTGGCTCTGCGGTGCTGAACACCATCGCCGGTCTCTACAACGCCGCCGACGATAAGGTGCTGCAGGACAAGGTCGTAGAGATGCGCAAGCGCTTCGAGCAGATTGAGGCAGTGTTGGGCGATGGCCCGTACTTCGCTGGCCAGCATTTCTCGGTCGTCGATGCCGTGTTCGGCCCGGTCTTCCGATACTTCGATGTCTTCGACGGCATTGCCGACTTCGCCATCTTCAAGGCCACGCCTCGGGTGCGCGCCTGGCGCGCCGCCTTGGCTGCGCGGCCGACCGTACGCGACGCAGTCGATCCAGACTATCCCCACTTATTGCAACGTTTCCTTGCCGAGCGCGGCTCGGCACTTTCTGCACTGATGAACCACTAGGGGGTCTTACCAATACCCCCTCGTGGATGTGGTGCCGCCGGGATCGCGCCATGCAGGTGCTGTGGAAACTGGCACTTGAGCCGGTTGCAGAAACGCGTGCGGATCCCAATTCGTATGGATTTCGGCCGCTGCGATCCACAGCCGATTCAATCGCACATTGCTTCAATGCACTGGCGAAACGCAGTTCGCTCAATGGGTACTTTTGGGCGACATCCGAGGCTGTTTTGACAATATCAGCCACGATTAGCTGATCGCCAACGTACCCATGGATAAAGTGGTTCTGCGTAAGTGGCTTCGATCCGGCTTGATGTCGAACTGCGCTTCGACGCGCTCGATCATGGTCTTGGTACTCTCGACCTCGGCCGTTCGATGAGCCGGTGTCGGTTCCACATCCACGATGACGCCATGCTCGGTATCGATCAGATTGTTTGAGGAATAGGCGAAGAGCGCCGGGCCCCCTGGAACTGCGGTCCATCGGGCCTGCGGATCAGTCAGCGATAAACGCTTCGGAAGTGTTTCAGCCAGGGTCTCCTCATCGAGCGCTTCAAAGTACTCACGCAAAGCGCGGGTGCTCAGGGACGGATCGCTCCATTTGACCTGTTCATCACCCGGTACGCCGCGCTGGGGGCATCTCTCCACAGAGGCGCTCCACCCGTACAGCGTGGCGCGGGTGTTGCGCTGGGCATTAACGCGCGGCGGTTTCGCGACTTGGGCCAGTCGCAACCAATGGAGCCCTAAAGCCTTGATGGAGTATGTCGGTTGGCCTGACGTACACACCGTTCGGCGACTGGCAACGCGACATTCTCAAGTAGTCGAAATGACTGCGCGAGCGACTATTTCGTACCGAGATACAGGCCATGTTATTACAACTGTAATGGACAACTATTGATCAAGCATGCGGTCGAAATCTCAGGTTTGAGAAACCGAGATTCTCAAACCTCAGCGCGGTTTTTTGCCCGCGGGCTCTGATGGACGGTACGCCGAGGAGGACAGGGGCCTGATTCTCGAAAAGCCCGGGCCGATCCCGGCGATAGACTCAATGGGCCGTCTTGGTTTAGGTGTAGGCTGTAGGCGATTTACCAGGCAGAAAACTGCGTCGGACGCCAGCAAGCGCAGCGCGGCTGGACCGTACACGGTGTGTGCGAGGAGGACACCATGACAATGCCCAACGAGCGCACGCGCGCACTCATCCAGACGCGAGACTTTCTGGTCGAGCTTGCAGAAGATTCCGCGCTTTCAGCGTCCATCCGACGTCAGGCCCGCCAGCTGCTACGGCACTATCCCCATGCAAGCGAGATACTGCGGGCCGGGCAGGTCGAAGAGCAAAGGGTCGACCGACTCACTGAGCCCTTCCTGAGCTCCAGCATCGATTGACCGCCGTGGCCACTCATCATCAGCCCAAAGCCGCTGATCCTGAGCCATGGATAGGTAGAGGGGAATGGGCTCCCTCGCCTTATTGATCTAGGGCGTTATGGAATTCCACTGGCGCTCAATGGCGCTTCCGGTCAGACCGGCGTTAGCTCATATTCCATTGGATGGGAAATCATTGGGAGGGCGTTTGATGAGCACTTCACCTGCGACTCGACGCCCAGCAAAAAAGCAAGCGGTGTCCCGCGAGGAGGACATCGCGGCCTTTTGGCGATTAAGTTCCGATCGAGAGCCGCTGACGGAATCGGAGCGGCTGTACCAGATAAAAGTAGGGTTTCCCGCTGACCTCATCCAGGTTTTTCGCTTGGCCTTCGACCTTCAAGACCGCCACCTGGAAACGCTGCTCAATGCATCAACTTCGGCGCTTGAACGACGGCGGCGCGAGCAAAAGAACCTTGATCCTGTGGCCTCCGAGCGTTTGGACAGAATTGCTGTGGTCAGTCACTTGGCTGAGGAGATCTTAGAGACACCAGTGTCCGCCGCGCATTGGATGTCGACACCGAATAAAGCGCTCGGAGGGACTGCACCGATCATGCTCTGCGAAACGGAGATAGGGGCCAAACAAGTTCGCCGTGTCCTTCAGACCCTTGAGTGGGGAGGTCCAGCCTGATGAGGTATGGCGAGGTGCACCCTGTTAGGGAAAGGAATCATTCCACTAAACCCATAAAACAGCCGCAAGGACAAAAATTGTTTACTCAAGCCTAAAGCTCTACGCACAGCGTAAGCAACGCACCAGGTACGAAACGAAGCCACCGAGCCCCGCGATCGCATCGGAATTTACCAGCATTCCTACAGTGAAGACTGGCAGAGCACTGCGCTAAGCTGCTGCTCGACCTACTGAGCTTGCTGTTCCTCTTGTACGGTATCGTCCGAGAGCACTACCAGGTGGATGATCTCATCGAAGATGGACAGGCTCATGCCCGATTTTTTCGCCAGCTCTAAGGCTTCCTTCACCGTTGGCGGTTGCTGGTAGAGCGACTCGATTTTGGCTTTGACCGCCTCGGGGATGGCGCCGGCGGCGAGGCCATTGATGAAAAGCTCGATGTTTGCGCGTTCGGATGGTGTGATATCGCCGTCGCATTGGGCGGTCGCGACTGCCACGGCGTTCAGGGCGATAATTGCATTGAAGTGATTGCCGGCGGCCTTGAGGCTTTCCATGGCTTTTTCGAGGCGGTCTTTCAGCAACGAGATCTCAACCAGTTGCTCGGCTTTGGCTTGCTTGACGCCAGCATCGAACCCGGCCTTGCGTGCTTCATCGTCTCCGTCCAGGTTCGCTGCCACTATGTCAGGGGCTAGGCAAGCAGTTACTTCAGTCACTGCTGGTAGAAGCCGAAGCTCGCGGATTCTGGAAAGTCCTTTCACGCATTTTTACCTTCAATCACTCCAGCCTCGCATTGTGCGTAGCCTGCGGTTTCCGCCAAGTGGGGGTGTATGAAAAACACGCCTGCCTAGAAGGACGCTGGCTCGACTGCGCGATTGTCGAGCGCTTGTTCCCGAACAATCAGCCAACCTGAAGGAGTCGATCATGGATAACACTCACCTTCCCGTCCATAATCGGTGCGGGCCCAGTGGGCTTCGCCGCAGCCGCTCACCTTCTGGCTAGAGGTATCACTCCGCTGATCCTGGAAGCAGGTCCGGAAGCTGGGGCCAGCATTGAAGAATGGGCGCATGTGAAGATGTTCTCTCCTTGGCAGTTTAATGTGGACAAGGAGGCGACCAAACTTCTGCTGGCCGATGGTTGGACTCCACCACCGGAGAACGAGTATCCAACGGGTCGTGAACTGCTGGACCGGTTTGTTCGACCTCTCGCGGACCTCGAACAGATCAAGCGTCACTTGCAGCTCAATACCCGTGTTCTGGCAGCCACTCGCGTCGGTCAGGATGTGATGAAGACCCAGGGCAGATCGGCAGCTCCTTTTTTACTGCGTGTCGCAGGGGCCGTGGGCGAACAGGATGTGCTGGCCAGTGCTGTCATTGATGCCTCGGGCACCTACCTGACACCAAACTGGATGGGCACCCATGGTATCCCTGCATTGGGCGAGATCGAGAATGCAGCGCACATTGCGTACGGCATTCCGGAGGTACTGGGTCGCGCACGGAGTCGTTATGCCAACAAAAGAGTCCTCGTGGTGGGTGGTGGTCACTCCGCTTTTAACTCCCTCCAGGATCTGGTGCGGCTGACACAGGAGGCGCCGCAAACCAAAGTGCTCTGGGCGATCCGAGGCAATTCTCTTGAGCGCATTCTGGGTGGTGGGGCGAATGATCAATTGGAAGAGCGCGGAAAGCTCGGCCTGAAGATTCGCCAGTTGCTGAATGACGGCGTAATCAAGTTGTTCAAAAACGTCGCTATCGATCAGGTTGCAGGCAATGGCCAAGGACTGGTCGTGAATGCGGGAGACCAGATACTTCCACCTGTGGACGAAATCATTGTGGCGACTGGATTCCGTCCAGACCTGAGTCTGCTCGCCGAGCTGCGTATCTCGCTTGATCCCGGGACCCAAAGCTCAGTGTTGCTTGCTCCAATGATTGATCCCAACGAACACAGCTGCGGTACGGTCAGACCTCATGGCGCGGTAGAACTTGCCCAACCTGAGGAAGGTTTGTTCATTGTTGGGATGAAGAGCTATGGCCGGGCGCCTACGTTCTTGTTGATGACGGGGTATGAGCAAGTTCGCTCTGTCGTCGCGGCGCTGGTGGGTGATTGGGAGGCGGCTAAAAGGGTTGAGCTGGTTCTCCCGGAGACAGGCATATGCAACTCGGATTTCGATGAAGGCGATGATCACGTGAATGCTTCGGCAAGTCAGGGGGCTTGTTGCGATACTGGAGGGAAAACTCCTGAGGTCGCACCTCGCACCTAGCCGGGTTGTTGCAAAGGCTAATACCCATCCACCGATATGGGTTGGGCGCGTGCTTATGGATATCGAGCGCATTCGTGTCGCTGGCCGCTCTAATTTCTATGGCCTTACCTAGGCATCTGGAAACAAAAGCAGACCAATTCTTAACGCTTTAGACATGGCTTAAAGTGAATCCATTATGACTATTCTTGCCATTATGGGCGTGGGAATAGGCGAGCACAATGAGGCTACTCCCTAAGAGAGCTTACTGATGAAAATCCAGCAGATACGTAACGCGACGATCATTCTCGAATTCGGTTCCCACCGTATCCTAGTCGATCCGATGCTGGCATCAAAGGGCGCGCTTCCACCTCTGCGTTTATTCGGTGCCCGGTTGCGAAACCCCCTTGTCGATCTGCCCGAGTCAGCGGCCAATGCACTGGACTCGGTCACGCACTGCCTGATCACACATTGTCAGAAGGGACACTTCGATCACCTAGATCGGGCAGCAAGCCGCTGGCTAAGGGAGAAGCAGATTCCAGTGATCTGTACCCCCCGCGACGCCCCCTATCTGGCCGTACGTGGTTTGAATACTCATCCACTTTCGGACGACCACGACCAAGCTGCCCCCTTCCTAGGCGGCACGATTCGAACGGTCAAATGCACGCATGGTGAAGGCCTGATTGGCAAACTGATGGAGCATGGAGTCGGTTATTTCATTGAGGTCCCTGGAGAGCCAAGTGTTTACTTGAGTGGCGATACGATTTTCACGCAGGTTGTACAAGACTTTGTTTTACGCCATCAGCCTCAAATCAGTGTAGTGCCTGCAGGCGGTGCACACTTCGATTTCGGAGGTGAAATCATCATGGGAATCGACGAGGTCATTAAGTTCACGAAAATGTCCAAAGGCACAGTCGTAGCCAACCATTTGGAAGCCTTAGGTCATTGCCCGGTAACCCGAAGTGACCTTGCGGCGGCGGCTAAATTGGCCGGTGTCGTATCGCGGCTATATATCCCTGCCGATGGGGCAATCTTAGAGATATGTGGGATGGGAATGCCTCGTAATTCAGTTCGCTTCCCTGATTTGGATAAAGCTACCGCTTCTTGCACTTAAGGCCCCGCAGTTCTTTTTTTGTGCCTGTATATCGAAGCGCGGCATTAATGTTTTCCTGCCTAGTTGGTGGGGTAGCGTCAATGCACTATAAAGATCACTGCAAGTGATTGAGTTGAAGGACCCCTTATTTATAAGTACGTTGTGACAATGATTTAGGTGGTGTAAATGCGCTTCTAGTCTCGCTAGCGCTGGCGTCCGTCATGGCGGCTTGGAATACCCAGCATTCCTATTCGTCGCCTCGATGGGCTATTGCTTGCAGGCAATGGCGCACTGAACCTACGCAGCGTCCGCCGCCTGATCCCGCCTATTTGAAGGACAAGCCATGAACACACAGCTCACCCTCGTCAGCCACCAGCTTTGCCCTTACGTGCAACGTGCAGCTATCGTGCTTGCCGAGAAAAACATAGTTTTTGAACGCATTAATGTCGATCTTTCGAATAAGCCGGACTGGTTCCTGCGCATCTCCCCGCTGGGTAAGACACCGGTGCTCTTGGTGGATGGCGAGCCCATCTTCGAATCGGCCGTTATCTGCGAATACTTGGAGGACACGACGCTGCCGCGGTTGCATCCGGAAAACGCACTCCAACGCGCCCGCCATCGCGCCTGGATGGAGTTTGGCTCTGTCGTGCTGAACACCATTGCCGGTCTCTACAACGCCGCAGACAATAAGGTGCTGCAGGATAAGGTCTTAGAGATGCGCAAGCGGTTCGAGCAGATTGAGGCAGTGTTGGGTGATGGTCCGTACTTCGCTGGCCAGTATTTCTCGGTCGTCGATGCCGTGTTCGGCCCGGTCTTTCGATACTTCGATGTCTTCGACGGCATTGCCGACCTCGCCATCTTCAAGACCACCCCTCGGGTGCGCGCCTGGCGCGTCGCCTTGGCTTCGCGGCCGACCGTACGCGACGCCGTAGATCCAGCCTATACCCACTTATTGCAACGTTTCCTTGCCGAGCGCGGCTCGGCACTTTCTGCTCTGATGAACCACTAGCTGTAGCGGTTATCTTGGACAGATCGCTCGTGAGGGCTGAATTTTCTGGGGTGCCTACTTCCTCCTTTCTGTCGTTAAAGAAGGCGTGGCACGCTGCGGGCAGCCTGAAGCCTAGGGAAACTTATATGGACGCCTCCCGGAGCTCAATAGGTAGCTATGCTGGCGCGTAGGTAGGAGCAGTCTTATATCCGGCCTGTTGTGCAGGCCGAAAAACCTGCTGGCCCTGATGGAATCCGCTGACGAGGCCCTCATCTGAAAATCGAGCTGAAGGCTGTGCCCGCGGCTCATAATCCTTACCAGGTTTACCCCGTCACGGTCTGACCTATTTCGCCATCACGTGCTTACCGCCTGTGCTCCTTGTGAAGTCTGTTGGTTCCTGTTTTCAATGCCCCTAGGGCATGCCGTAAAGAGTTCGGCCCGATACGTAGAGCCCTTGGTCAACAAGGCCCAAATGGTTCTGGCAAGCTTGTTAGCCATTGCGGCGACCGCCACGTTATAAGGCATTCTGGTCGGTCAACTGGGCAATCTCGTTACGAGAACAACCGCGAGCGGCCAGCGCTGTCACCCGCGCCCGACGACCGTCGCGCTGACTGATCGTGGCAGATCTTATGCGCCGACTCAGTTCAGTTTGTTCTTCCTCACTGAGCACGATGTCCTGAGAATTCATATGATCGCTCCAAGCCCTGACTGATCACAGAAGCATAGCTCTGGTTAGAAGCTTATTTCGGAGACAGGACACTAGCGGTCTGCGCGGGTAGTTCGTTAGTCTTAAAAGGTCAGAAACAAGCGGCCCAATAATTTAAATAGATAAATTAATTAACTTTTCAGCCCACTAGTACTGCCCAAGTTTTTGTCGGTATTTTGTAGGCGTCAAACCGGTTAGCTCCTTTAACATACGTCGCATGTTGGAATCGCTGCTAAACCCGAGCTCTAGGCTGATCGTACTAATAGGTACTGATGTCAGAGTGATACGCTCACCGACTTGGCTCAACTTGACACGTCGGGCATAAGCTCCTATCGCAAGCCCTGTTTCATTTCTTACCTTGCGGGCGAGTGTGCGTTCAGACATTCCGAGTGTACCCGCCAACGCTTTCACCGTGATTTGT
>NZ_VOBN01000036.1 GCF_008370045.1 Pseudomonas sp. ANT_J12 | reverse complement strand
GGTACAGATAAACTTTTTCAACTTTAGCGTCGGGGCGCATCATGATTGCTGGCTCCTGATGGAAATCGGGAGCACAGCATCAGGCTTCAACTGGCGGCTTTGAATGTGTAGGCGATGGATCGCTTACCTTTCAGGAAGGGCAGCTAACGATCTAAAACCGCACAGCCAGCTGTTACTCGGAAAATAAATCCGTCCCCGTTCCTACACCGATGGTTCCATCATTACCCGTCACATTGGATCTTTCTTTATCAAACTGCCGCTCTACACTGGCTCCAAGCCCTTGGCCAATCGGAAAGAAACCCATGTCCGCCCCCGACTTCGACTGCCAACCCGATCTGTGCGGAAGCACCCTGAGGCTTAAACCTCTGGCAGACAGTGATTTTGAAGGTATGTTTCAGGCCGCGGCTGATCCAGACATCTGGGGCGACCATCCCGCCAGGGATCGCTATAAACGCGAGGTGTTCGAGGCGTACTTCACCTCTCTACTCGCCACGAAGAAGGCGCTCGCTGTCATTGATATTGCCTCGGGGGATATCGTTGGCACATCAAGCTACTACACGCCGCCGGATCTACCGAACAGCATTGCCATCGGTTTTACATTTCTGGTGCGTGCGAAGTGGGGTGGCCATTCCAACCGAGAGCTTAAGCAGTTGATGCTGGAGCATGCATTCATGGCTTACGACATCGTCTATTCCCACATAGCGACTACGAACATTCGTTCGCAAACGGCCACGATGAAGTTGGGTGCGGTGCACTTGTATGACGCCGAACTGAAAATATCCGCCGCGCCTGCCTTGGCGAAGTGTTACGGACTTACGCACGCTCAATGGAAGACGTCGCGGGGGTGAAAGGGGCGGACACTCATCTATGGATGTTCCAACCCAACACCTGCGTTGAGCAAACCCGGCTAGGCATGCTCCCGTCGCTATAGTCGACTCTATTGCCAACCCTACTTCCAGGAGCTTGTCCCAGTGTCTGACACGCCGATCAACGTCGCTTACACAAAGCGCTTCAACGCCGTACTCGCCTACATTGATGAGAATCTCGAAGGTGATCTGTCGGTGAAGACGTTGAGTCATGTGGCGAATTTTTCGACGTTTCACTTCCATCGCCAATTCACCGCGTTCGTGGGCGTGCCGGTTTCACGTTATGTGCAACTGATGCGGCTACGACGCGCTGCCCATCGCTTGGCCGCCGCTGCGGATCACTCGGTACTGGAGGCGGCACTCGGTGCCGGTTTCGACAGTCCCGAGGCATTTTGCAGGGCGTTCAAGCGAGCGGTCGGTATGACGCCGAGTGCGTTCAGGAAGGCGCCGAACTGGCAGGTCTGGCATGCGGTGTTCGCCATCCCTCACTTTTCCAGGACTATCATCATGCAAGTACGAATCGTGGAATCTTCATTCGATCTCGTAAAGAATGGCAAAACTGGAATGCCTGGAGGGGAAAAAGGGATGGCTTCAATCGGCGATATATTTTCTCGCTAATCGATTTTTATTTAGAGCCTAAGGCAAATACATGGCTGTTTGGAGGGGTTGGGGAGGTTCTTAGCTCTACCAACATTTCAGAGTCCACCGCCTATAGCGTAGAGGCCCTTAGAGCTTGAATTTAAAGCAGACAACACATAGCGATAAATAGCGAGCAACAGGCAAAAAAAACTGACAGCCTAACTATAACGAATCAATTGATGAGTTACTCATACGCTCTTGTTTAAACCAACTAATCCCGATTCCGCCTTGCATTAAGCACCTTAAGGATCGGGGGCTCCCCACCTGTAATTTCAATTGAAAATACAGCATATACATGCTCTAAGTCACTGTATTTTTGAAGCCCATTTTCAGTAAAACGATAGCGCCCTGGAACCTCTCCCACCTCTAAAGGGGATAATATCTTTCTCGACTTTGCCAGCTCCAGCAATGGCTTTAGATCATCATAAAGACGTGCAGCTTGAACGTCTTTACCTGCATACTCTTTTAACTTTTCTTCTAAAATTTTTGCTGAAATTTCAATTTTATCTATATTCATCTTTAGTTCCCTATGGTCCCAATTTTAACAGCCGGAGCCCAATCCCCACGGTTAGGTACTATATGTTGTATTGCTTCAGAAGAACGCTCAACCAAACCTCCCAATTCACTTGTTGGAGCTATTTCGCTGACATAAACGCTGGTAGGTTTTAATGGCTTTATTTCATATATACTATACGTTAAACCTTCGCTTTCCAAAGGAAGCCCAAAAAAATCAGCTAGGGTCTTATCAGACTCTGAGGCCTTCATTAACTCCTTGCGCGTTGTAAAATAAGGTGAGTACGCTGGATAGTCTCCTCCTTCAGCAACTATTTTTACCAAGGGCTCATCTATGATCTTTACAGTCGGCAGAGTTTTGCCAGAGGCAAGTTGCCCTAATGCTCGGTTATAAAGAGTCTCACTAGAAGCATTGGGCGCTGACCTTGCGAGAGCATCATAATAAGCCTGCCCTTCTGGTGTAGCAAGATAAGCATCTATCTCACCTTTTTTAGCACCCATTGTTTTAAATGTACGAAATTCTTTAATCTGCTGCTCTACCGATACAAACTCTGGATCTTGCTTAGCGTAGTACTCTCGCATGGGCTCGGGTTCAGCCTTAGCCAGAGGCGCAGGCTCATCAACCCGCAGCTCAGGCTGAGCCAAAAGCCTCCGCTCATTTCGCGCCAACCAATTCGCAAACTGCTTGTTCGAAATCTCGGACTGAAGCTTGGCACTGCGCGCTGCGATGCTATCCATGCTGCCCATGAGGCCTGCCTTGACCTGCCCACGCGTCATATAAGTCACGATGGCAGTGAAGAGCAGCAGCACGAGTTGCTCCTGACCTTTGGCCAGTTGTCGAGCTCCGCGATCAATGCGCTCCTGGATTACGTATGCCGAACCACCGGTAGGATCGAGGCCCTCGGGTTTCAGCCCTTCATCAGCGTGCCAGGCAGTGGCGAAGCCTTCCTGCAAGGTAGAAAGGCAAGCAGGCAGACCTTTATAGAAATATTCAGCGATAGATGAGAGGCCCAGCGCCATTAGGATCAGATTGCCGACCTGCAGACCGATGCCCGCGCCAGCTGCTGCTACGGGCACAGCGCCCACACCAAAGAAGAACGCCCCGGCGACGCCGCCAGCGACTGTCCCGACCGCAACGCTGCCGCCCAAAATCATCGCCACTTCTTTGACCAGTTGCAGGAGCACCGGGAGGATTTGTTCAATCTCGATGGACGCCCACTTACGCTTGAGATTTGACTCGATGATGGGGTAGGAAAGCCTCATCGCCGTTTTCACCGAGTCAATGCGGTTGCCGCCCATGAATCCGTAAGTTTGAGTCGCGGTGATATTGACGCGTCGGGTGAAGCCATTCCAGCTATCGTGGGCGCTCTGCAGCCCATCGCTGTAGCCTTGATTCAGCGTGTTGAATTTATAGTCGAGGTTTCGCTCGATGTCATCCCAGCTTGGAATATTGGCTAAAAGATCCATTTACACATCACTGTCCCTGGATTGAAGGAGGCTTGCACCGATGTCTTACGTGACCACGCATTGACGTGAGCTGAGCTTTACGCATGTCGCCCTATCAAACCTGAATCTTTGAGCTGAATTTCAGGATGAGCTCATTTTTCTCATCTACAAAACAGACTGCAATGGTGACAATACGCCACTACAAAGTCGAGTCTCCACTTAACTTGTCGTCACGCTTGGATATCTCCCAGCTGGCGCATTCTCCTCGAGCTTCGCAATTAAGACAGATCGCCTATGTTGGGAACGCCTCAAGATAAGCGCTATCGTCCGAGGATCGTCGTTGCGGTTGATACGGCACAGCTCCCCGGTGTCTCCTTTCTGCCTCTCAGGTGTTGGCGCTGATATGATTTTGTCCCAGGTGGCTGATGTTGAATGACCTATATACGGCCTATGAAATCCAGCGCAAAGACTTCGTTCGCTGAGTATTTGGGTAGGTCAATCAATTCCGGCAGCCTAAGTCAAAATCGCATCAGCGGCAACACCGTACGCGCGTCAGGCACGATTTTGAAGGACTGGAATGCCAGTCTGGACTTGAATACAGCTACGTTGGGAAAATACTGTTTAACCTTCTGTCTTACCGATCCGAGAGGCTCCCCGCATAGTGGCCCGAGGATCACCTCCGCTAGTTGAATATCGCTACTGATTGGCCAGAAATGAAGCGGCCCCTCAGCGGATGCATCATTCAAGCTCACGAATCGGCGGTACTCTTCCTCCTACCGCCATCCTCCGGACTTGGTGCGCAGCAACTGTTGTTGCAGCTCCTCACTCAGGTTGTCTGGGGTTAGCGATGGGCTCAGTGCGGCGAGGACTCGATCGTCTTGGTAGCTGACCTGCTGAACCGTGCTACGACTGACGTCAAAACCCAAACAAATTCCTGTGCTTTTCGAGCGCCCGCTTTGGATCAACAGTTATCTGTAGCAAACCAATAAAAAAGCACTGAAAAAACACTCAATACAACAAGCTAGCAATACCCCCCTCAAATCCCGCCCACAAAAAAGCCCACTAACCGTCACCGGTCCAGTGGGCTTTTCGATTCAGCTTCTACTTACAAAGCCATATCACTAGCAGCATTAGCCTTCGGAGCCTTCGCAGGTTCAGCCGGCGCAGCAACCGGAGCCGCAGCCTGAGGAATCGCCGGCGGCGGAGTCAGTTGCAACACCTTCGCCGTGTAAGCCCACTCCTCAGCAACCTTCTCAGGACTACCATTCAACTGAGTGCCATAGCTCGGCACGATCTGGTGCAGCTTCTCCTGCCAGGCCGGGGATGCAACCTGATCCTTGAAGACCTTTTGCAGCACGGTCAGCATGATCGGTGCAGCGGTCGATGCGCCTGGCGACGCGCCCAGCAGGCCGGCGATGGTGCCGTCTTCGGAAGCCACGATTTCGGTACCCAGTTTCAGCACGCCACCGGCAGCTTCATCACGTTTGATGATTTGCACGCGTTGGCCGGCTTGCCACAGGCGCCAGTCTTCGGCTTTGGCGTTCGGGAAGTATTCTTTCAGGGCGTTCAGGCGGTCTTCGTCGGACAGCATGAGTTGGCCGGCAAGGTACTCGACCAGCGGGTATTCCTTGATGCCGACTTTGGTCATCGGCCAGATGTTGTGGGTGGTGGTGCTGGTCAGCAGGTCCAGGTACGAGCCTTCTTTGAGGAACTTGGTGCTGAAGGTCGCGAATGGGCCAAACAGGATGACGCGTTTGCCGTCCAGGACGCGGGTGTCCAGGTGCGGAACGGACATTGGCGGTGCGCCGACGGAAGCTTTGCCGTAGGCCTTGGCCAGGTGTTGCTCGGCAATGGTCGGGTTTTCGGTCACGAGGAACGAGCCGCCTACCGGGAAGCCTGCGTATTCCTTGGCTTCAGGAATGCCGGACTTCTGCAGCAAGTGCAATGCACCGCCGCCCGCGCCGATGAAGACGAATTTGGCGTCGGTTTCGGATTTGGTGCCGTCTTTCAGGTTTTTGTAGCTGACGCGCCAGGTGCCGTCTTCGTTCTTGGTGATGTCCTGCACTTCGCTGGACAGTTTCAAGTCGAACTTTGGTGTGGTTTGCAGGTGCGCGACGAACTGGCGGGTGATTTCGCCGAAGTTGACGTCGGTGCCGATCGGGGTCCAGGTGGCCGCGACTTTCTGGTTCGGGTCACGCCCTTCCATCATCAGCGGAACCCACTTCTTGATCACAGCCGGGTCTTCGGAGTACTGCATGCCGGCGAACAGCGGGCTCGCTTGCAGGGCTTCGTAGCGTTTTTTCAGGAACTTGATGTTGTCATCGCCCCACACGAAGCTCATGTGCGGTGTGGAGTTGATGAACGAACGCGGGTTCTTCAGGACGCCTTGCTGAACCTGCCACGACCAGAACTGGCGGGAGATCTGGAACGCTTCGTTGATTTCAACGGCTTTCGGGATCGACACTTTGCCGTTTTCGTCTTCCGGGGTGTAGTTCAGCTCAGCAAGTGCCGAGTGACCGGTACCGGCGTTGTTCCAGCCGTTGGAGCTTTCCAGGGCGACGCCGTCGAGGCGCTCGACCATTTCCATCGACAAGTCCGGTTGCAGCTCGTTGAGCCACACGCCCAGGGTCGCGCTCATGATGCCGCCGCCAATCAGCAGCACATCGACTTTCTTTGCCTCTTCCGCGTGAACGGACGTGATCCCCATCGACAAAGCCAGCCCCAGCAGGGCCGTGTTGAGTTTCTTAAGCATCTGTAGCACCTATGATAAAACGCCATCCGCCCTTCCATCCCAACCGCGAAGGCCCCTGGTTCACGCCATGCAGGCAGCATGTCGCGGGTTCCCGCACATCAGGATTGGAGGGTGGGCACACAAGGCCGACGTGTCCATCGACCTCAGTTTATATGTCCCTACTGAACTGACTTCTTATCATTATTGGCTTCAGCTACTTGAGCGACATTGATCCTGTTTGCGCGCCTCAAGGGCGCGCGAACGGAATGGGTCAAAGCAAGTTGGCGCGAAGAATATCACGACATAGCAAACCCGCGCGTCTGTTCGCGACTTGGTGGTCCGGGTCTGTGTCTGGATGTATCGGCGGAGATGGGCAAAAACGTGGCATCCCTGAGGCTGGCAATACCGCGCGCACCAACGAATTCGCTACAAACAGCACCAGACCGTTAAAGTGACGCCCCCCACACACCTGAGAACGATGAACCATGGATGGCCTGCACCCCGGCATTGAGCCGAAAACGATTCACCGCCTCCGCTCATTGCTTGTCCCAGCCCTGCTTTTCGCGCTATGCCCCACCGCGCAAGCCAGCAACATCTGCCCTGCCGCCACCGATGAAGGCGAGATGTACGATTGCCTACAGCAGAAACTCAAAGCATCCGACCGGGCGCTGAATACGGCTTACAAAACATTGATCGCGCGGTACAAAGACAATGGTATTTCCGGGAAGCCCCCCACCCAGGATCAGATGCTGAAAAAGGCTCAGTTGGCCTGGATTGCATTACGCGATGCCAGTTGCGACTTCGAGACTTACGAATCAAGGGAAGGCAGTGGTTTTGGCTCTATCCATACCTTCTGCCTGCTGGAGCAGACGCAACAGCGGGTTGAGTATTTGAATGGATTGGTGGGCGCGCCTTGAGTCAATCGCAGACTGGGCTCGTACCATCAAACTCACGGTTCCAGCAACGCCCGCAAACTCAACGCATTCCCCAACGCAAACCCGCTCGCCGTGTTATCAAAAACGCACCAGGTCTCAGTCCCCTCTTCCATCGAACTGCGCATCCGCTGGGCCAACACCTGCAATCGGCCCACGTCATAGTCGCTGTAGTAAATCCGTGGCGAACCATGCAGGCGCCAATAACGCACCCCGGACCAGCCACCCGGCGTGGTGCCGCCGGTGATCGGCGAGGGATCGGCGGCGACCCGCCCGATGCGGTGTTCGATCAGTAAACCGCTGGCCGCGCGCCAGGTTTCATGGCGGGGTTCGAGCACCACGGTGCCTGCATAACGTTGCCGCAGGATGCGGAAAAATTCGCTGGCTACCGTGGCGTCATAGGCCAGCGACGGCGGCAACTGGATCAACAGACAACCCAGCTTTTCACCCAGTTTCAGGCACTGGGCAAGAAACTCGTCGAGCAAGCCCTCGCAGTGTTGCAAGCGCTGCACATGGGTAATGAGCTTGGGCAGCTTGACCGAAAATCGAAACGCCGAGGGCACCGATTGCGCCCAGCGCAAATAGGTTTGAGGTTGATGCGGGCGATAGAACGAGCTGTTGATTTCTACGGCCGGCAGTTGCGTCGCGTAGCGTTGCAGATGGGTGCCGGTGTCGGGAAACAGCGGCCAGTATTCCCGGGGCAGCGTCCAACCCGCGCAGCCGATGTAGAGCGGACTCAATAGAGCACCGCCGCCGCGTCACGCATAAAGATTTCGATGGTTTTCGGCCCTACCCCTTCGAAGGCGTCGAGGCGCTTTTCGAAGGCCTGGCGGTCTTCGCTGGCGCTCTGAATGGCGCCGATTTTACCGGCGTATTCATCGCTGAGCTTTTTACCCAAGTGACGCAGGCGCTCGGCCGTGGTTTCGTCGTAGCGCACGTAATGGGCCTCGCCGAGCATGGCCACCAGCTCTTTGTGGGTACAGGCGGCCAGTTTGCGCGCAGTGTCGCGGCTGTGTTTTTCAACAATCACGCGATACGCCTGGGCGGCGATGTCTGCCTGGATGCGTTTGCCCATCAGGAAGCTGGCGACAAGCCATTTGAACAAGGCGCCTTCATCGCCTTTCTTCAGGTGGATGCCCAGGTCGCGGGCGCTGATCGCTTTGCTCATCAGGTTCCACCGCCGACACCTTGAATCGAATTGGCAAAGGCGACGCCCGCCTCGCGCACCAGCACGCGCCATTCCGCGTCATTGATCAGCTCCAGGCGCTCCATCTCATCGGCAGCCTTCAGCAGCTCGTCGTAGTGCTCTTCACTGTCCATACGGAATCCGGGTTGCCTGAGCAGCTTGTACCAGGCGGCCAAGGCTTCTCGCTTCGCGTCATCGTTCATGGTTGGGTTCCCAAAGGTCGTTTCCCCTTGGAAGGACCGCGCTGGGGGGCCGTTCCTCGCGCCCGACCAATGGCAGGTCGGCCAAAAGCGCTGGTTGTTTGCCCGGCAAAATTTCTGCTAAGTTGTACGACGACTGACAAATAGCTCAGTCTCGATCCCCCACAACAACAAGGAAATACCCATGCAAAACGCCAAATTGCTGATCGGTTTTCTCTGCCTCTTCAGCGGCTACGTCGCCGCCGCCCCGGCTACCGCCGAGAACGACGTGGCGCAAGCCGTCGACCACCTGACCCAGGCCATGCTGCACAAGGACATTCCCGAGCTGCAAAAGCTGACGGCG
The DNA here is from genome assembly GCF_008370045.1 of Pseudomonas sp. ANT_J12. Classification (GTDB taxonomy): domain Bacteria; phylum Pseudomonadota; class Gammaproteobacteria; order Pseudomonadales; family Pseudomonadaceae; genus Aquipseudomonas. Next base: position 17,667 of record NZ_VOBN01000036.1, on the reverse strand, counting down.
AGCAACCTGAGCTACGGCCATTCCAGCGGCAAGGTCCAGGACAAGGCCGCCTTTATCGCCGATATCGAAACCGGCAAAAGTGCCTTCAAGACCCTGGAGATGCAGAAGCAGACCATCACTCTGTCAGGCGATACCGCGCTGGTGCGTAACCACTTCTCGGCGCAGGCGCTCAACGGCACGGAAGTGGTGCCGACCGAGATCGAGAACCTGCAGATCTGGCAGAAACAGCATGGGAAATGGTTGTTGGTGGGGCGTCAGGCGTTTCGTATCTAAACGCCGAGTCACGTGTGGCGAGGGGAGCTGGCTTCCTCGCCACAGCATTATTTCCGCAGCTCAGGGCCTGGTATGCGCCACGTCCAGTTGGCTGAACGTCACCTGCCCCCCTTCATTTTTATAGCCGGCGTTATCCAACGCATAAACCCCGGCTTTGAAGTACAGCAGCTTGTTCTTCCAGCTAGAGCTGATTTGTTTGCCCCAGCTGTACCCTTGCGAACTGACATTCAAATAACCGGCAGAACTGAAGCGCACCTCATACGAAAATGGCTTGCCCAGCGCAATGTCTCTGGCAATCACGACGGTGATGTCTTCCCTGCCCGGCTTCAGCCGATAGTTGGCAATCACATTGCCCTTTTTGGTGGCTGCATCGTATTGATACTCCACTTTCAGCAGCGGGCCTTTGTCTTGGTAGATATGGATTTGCCCGATCACGATCCGACCGGTTGAAGGCACTTGATTGACCTTCAACACGGCCTTGAGGCGGTGATCGGCTTCGGGATAGGTCCAGTTGCGCAAGGTCCCGTCGCTCAGGGTTTCGCGCAATTCGCTGCGAGGGAATTCGGATTTCGACGTGCTGGACCCGGTGACCGGCGCCCAGAAAAAAAGCGAGTCGCCGGAGCGAAAATAGTTGTCGGAATAGCCATCCACCAGTCGCGGCGTATCGATGACTTTGGCGGGCGTCCCTACAGGGATCGTCAGGTTCCAGGTGGCCAAATCAATCATTTCAACTCTCCTTGGGGGCGACAGTACCCTACAGCACTCAGGTCTGTTGCCCAGCAAGGAAAGGTTTAAAGCCTGAAGCGATCCACCGACTGCGACAACTGCCCCGCCAGCGACGACAACTCATCCGTGGTCGACGCCGTGCGGCCGATGACTTTGCTGTTGTCTTCGGACATGCCGGCGATCATTTCCACCTGATGCGCGATTTCGTTACTGGCCAGGCTTTGTTCGCCGATGGTGCGGCTGATGTCGTTGACCTGTTGCGTGGTGTTCAGCGTCGCTTCGAGAATCTCGCGGATGGCGCGTTCGACGTCGGCAGTCACGGCCATGCCTTTGTCGACCTGGGCCACGCCGGCCTCCATGCTGGTGACGGCTTCGCGGGTGCTTTGCTGGATGCGCGCGACCATGGCCGCGATTTCCTGGGTGGACGCGCTGGTGCGGCCCGCCAGGCTGCGGACTTCATCGGCGACCACGGCGAAACCACGGCCCTGTTCACCGGCCCGCGCCGCCTCGATCGCGGCGTTCAGCGCCAACAGGTTGGTCTGGTCGGCGATGCCCTTGATCACCTGGATGATGCTGAAAATCCCCTCGGACTCCTTGTCCAGCGTGCGAATCACTTGGGCCGACTGCTGCGCCGAACGGGCGATGCCGTCCATGTCGCTGACCACCTGATGGATCACCTTGCCGCCGTCCTTGGCCAGTTCTTCGGCCTGGTTGGCCATGTCCAGCGCGCGGTTGGCGTGGCGGGTGATTTCTTCGATGCTGGCGGTCATTTCGCTGGCCGCTGCCGCCATGGTGCTGGCGGCGACGCTTTGCTGCTGGCTGCTGCCGGCGACTTCGTGGCAACCGTTGCTCAATTGCTGGCTCATGCCGCTGACGCCGTGGGCGTTGCTGCGCACCACTTCGATCATGCCGCGCAGGTCGCGCTGCATGGTTGCCAGGGTGCGGATCAGGCTGCTGGCTTCGTCGTTGCCGGTAGGTTCGATGATCGGTTCGCTGAGGCTACCATGGGCGATGCTGTCGGCGATGCGAATGGCCGAGCGCAACGGCGCCATGATGCTCAGGATCACCCAACGACCCTGGGCCAGCAGCAACAACAGGCTGGCCGCGAGGACACTGCCGAGGGCGATGTTGGCGTGGCTGATGGCTTGCTGCGTACCTTGGCTGGCTTGTTGAGTGTTGGTCTCGATCAACTCGCTCAGCGCCGACATCTCGCCTTCGAGTTGCGTGAACACACCGTTGAACGAACCGATTTGCTGCTGCGCGGCCTCAGGATTTTCCAGTGCGACCGCGACAATGCGTTCGGCGGCACTGATGTAGGTATCGAGGCTCGGCTTGACCTTGTTCAGCCCCGCCATGATGGTGGCGTTGACCGGCAGCTTGAGGTTTTCACCCAGCACCTCCCGAAAACGCGTCGCGTGCTCCTCGATGGAACTGCGCACCTCGTCCTTGCTGCTGGTGCTTTTGCCCAAGCCCACCAGCATCGCCGAGAGTACGTCGGCGCGCAGGGCGTCATGCATCATGTCGGCTTCGAGGTGATTGCGCAGCGCCGCCATGCTGACTTCGCTGTCGTTCACGGCCTGGGCCATCTGGGCGTTCCCCAGGTAACTGACCAGGCTCATGATCAATGCCGTGAGCAGGCCCGTCCCCATCAACAGAAGTAACCGGAGTTTTATGGACACTTTGTTGTTCCCCTGTTGGACGCTGCGAAAGACGACTCTGAAGAGGTTATCGACCCCATCCTGTGGTTATTTAAGCCTATTTCCGTGAGCCCGTCGGTTTAAGACCGGTGGCAGAGCCCGAAGCATGTGGCCATTTGCCGGGTGCCACGGAACTCCTGAGCCTCGCCGCACCTCCTAAGTAATGTGTTACTTCCTTTTCGCTTTACGCTGTTGGAGGACGACGCCATGCGCCGCATGTTACTCATTACTTCACTGATGTTGTGCCTGCCCATCGGGTCTGCCCTGGCCGTAAGCGGCAAGGATGTCGCGACTTCGGCAGGGGTTTCCGCTTCGCTGTATTCGACGTTCAAAGACCACAAAATGGTGATTCCGGCCCGGGATGACGTCTCTGCGTTTGTCGCCAGTAACGGCGCGATCCGCGGGGTCTACATGGAGGCGGTGTTGCAGCAGATCCGCCAGGACAACCCAGGCCTCAACGCCACCGACGAAGACCTGGCCAACGCGATCCTCGTGCAGTACGAGGGGCCAGCCGCTCACTGATATCGATGTTCACCCGCGTGAGTAACAAGGGCAGGCTTGCATGAACGCCTGCCCTTGAACCTCGCTTGAACACGCTGGGCAAAACCGTTCGCGGGCCTCTATGATTGAGGCCATGACGACCCCGGCCCCGATCCGCTCACCCTGCCCTCCCGGCGCCTGCATCTGCGGGCGTGACCCGTTGCTGGAAACCCCCGGCGCGGATGTGCGCATCCTGTTCCTGACCCGCCAGGAAGAGAAGCGCCTGCTCGAACGCCTGGAAAACCTCAAAGACCTCGCCGACCTTGCACACCTGCAACAGCTGATGCACGAGCGCTTGGGCATTCGCGTGGAATTGATCCCCAGCTTCAACGAGGTGCGGACCATGCGCGGGATCGGCATTCAGATCGAAGAACTGCCGGGCCTGTGCCGCAAGACCCGCGCCGCGATCCCCGCCGCCATTCGCCGCAGCCTGGAAAAACGCCCGGAGATTGCCTACGAGCTGCTCAACGCCAACGACTTGCTGCGTGATGCCTGAGTATCCGGCCTGACGCAGTCACCTGCCCCATGCTCCCGTGTTTTTTGAACTACCGTTATCGACACATAACGCGTTCCCCCACGGAGCACCCACCACCATGAACCTGTCCCGAAACGTGTTTATCGGCGCCGCGCTGGCCAGCCTGTTGCTGGGCGGTTGTACCTCCAAAGTCACCGATAAGGAGCAGTACTCGGGCTTCCTGCCCAACTACAACAACCTCCAGGAAGTGACCACCACCAGCGGCGAGAAAGCCATGCGCTGGGTCAGCCCGTCATGGAATCCCAACGCCTACGACACCGTGGCGTTCATGAAGCTGGAACTCTATCCGAAGCCAAAACCCAACGAACGGGTCGACCAGCGCACCCTGGAAGAATTGCAGACCTACATGACCAATAGCGCCAAGGGTGTGCTGGGCCAGAAGTACCGCGTCGTATCCAGCGCCAAAAAAGCCCCGGCAGGGTCGAAAACCCTGGTCCTGCGGGCGGCGATCACGGGGGTCACGGCCTCCAATGAAGGCATGCAATGGTACGAAGTGGTCCCGGTCGCCGCCGTGGTGGGCGGAGTGAGTGCGGCTTCCGGCCATCGCAGCCAGGACACCACACTGTTTCTGGAAGCCGAGTTGGTAGACGCCAGCAACAACCAGATCATGGCCAAAGTGGTGCGCAAAGTGTTCGGTGAGCAGTTGAAGAACTCAAGCCAGAAGATCACCACCAATGACTTCAAAGCGGCGATCAACAAGCTGACGGCTGACTTGCAGGCGTTCATTCGTTGACACGCGGGTAAGCGTCACCGGCCTTTTTGCCACGCTTAGCTATAGTCATTTTCCAGGCCCTGTTTTCAGGGCCTGATTGCCTCGGTGCTACAGCTCATCAGCAACGGCACCGAACTTTCGATTAAGGAGATTTCCATGAAGCGTTCTGCACTTGCTGGATTGTTCGTCGCCGCTGCACTGCTGGCACCTTCGGTATTTGCTGCGGACGACCTGTGCGCGGTCAATCTGCAGAAAATCAAGGATGCTCAAGTCAGCACCGAAGCACAGAGTGCCGATTTGCAAGACAACATCAAGGATGCCGTAGAACAGGCCGAGAAAGCACAGGCCAAAGGCACCGAGGAAGGCAAAAAAGACTGCATCTCGCTGACCACACAAGCCCTGCAGGATATCCAGAACAACACCAAGGGCGATCAATAAAAAGTCACCTGACACGTTCCTGCAGGAGCTGCCGAAGGCGGCTCCTACAGGGGGTTGGCGGTGTTCTTAACTCAACATTTCAAGCCACTGCCCCGGCGTCATGCGCGTCACCATGATCAGCACAATCACGAACATCCCGAGAAAGCCCAACACCCCCATCCAGAACCACTTGCGGTAGACCGCGTCGAACTCGACCGCCAACCCCTGCCCGGTCTCGACCGCGCTCATCGCCAGCACCTGCAAACGCTTTTGCAGCACCAGCACCGGCAGCCACAGCGCCCCCGTGCACAGGAAGATCACCAGCGCCGTCAGGACCCATTCCGTAGTCAGCGGTAAACCGCTGAGTTTCACCAAACCGTACCCGGTGATGATTTGCAGGAAACCGGCCGGCGTGGTGATCCAGGTGTCGAACCACACCACCATCCGCGCCACATGAGCGATGACCAACGGGTTGGCCGTGCGGCTGGCGGCGATCAAATAGAGGTAGGAGCCCATGCCGAAGCCGAACAGGAAAATCGCCGCGATGATGTGGGCGTATTTGAGGCCGAGGTAGAGCATGTTCAGCCCTGCCCGTCGGAAAACACCACGGACATGTGCAGATTGTCCGGGTCGTTGATGGCGGCCATGTACTCATCGACGCTGATTTCACCAACACACGGCCGCGCGCCGGGTGCGGGCACGTAGCCCTGGAGCATTTTCGCGGCCAGGGCGACGGCGGCGCAGCTGGGGATCTCCGGCCCCTTGTCGTTGAACGCCGTGAGTTGCACGGTCAGGGACAACGGCTTGTCGTCCATGCCGAGGCCCACGACGTCGATGTACATCGCGCTCTTGCCATCGCCAAACCGCTCGAACCCGCAGCCCCACCGATGCAGACGCGCGGCCCAGCGCTCGTGGTCGCGAACCAGCCCGGTGCGCAGGGCCTGGGCCAGCAGGAAGGTCGCCACATTGCCGAGCTTGAGCCCCGCGCCGGCCTTGAACCGCAAGGTCTGCGCGCCGTAGCGGCTGGCGAAGATGTCCATGTCCGGCACGTCGACATTGGCCAATACCCGCGTGCCCATTTGCGGCATCTTGCGCAGGGTCAGGTCCTGCCAACCGAACACTTCGTGCACCTGGCCGTTCTTGAGCTGTTTGATCGGTTTGCCGGCGTAGGCCAGCACCCCGGTGATCGTAGACAGCCCGGGCATCTTGGCCGAAGAGGAAATGCCGTGCTCGATCAAATCGATACGTTTGAACCGCGAGCGGTGCTGATCAATGATGGCTGACGACAGCGTCGGTACCGAGCTGCAGCCACTAAGGACCGCCACGCCGGCACTTTTTGCGCGGGCATCCAGCACGCCGATGGCGTTGACGAAGGTGCGGCAGTCCGAGAGATCGCAGTAATTGACCCCGGCGTCGATGCACGCTTCAGCCACGGCATAGGATTGGCCCTGGAATGGGCCGCCGGTGTGGATGACCAGTTGAATGCCCAGCGATACCAGGGCGGACTTGAAACCGGCGCCCATGGCATCACCGCACCAGCCTTCGCAAGATTTGCCGGACTGGGCTTGCAACGCGTCGACCTTGGCCGACAACTTGCGCGGGTCACGCCCGGAAATCACTAGATCGATGCCCGGCATCACCGCCAAATGCCGGCACACGATGCTGCCGAAGTTTCCGTAACCACCGATCACCAATACCTTGAGTGTCATTTACTGCTTCCCTGAACCGTTTCTCGACCGAGGCGCGATTCTAAGGGATCGAATGACCCACGAGGAACGATTTGTTCATAACCTGTGGCGAGGGAGCTTGCTCCCTCGCCACAGAAAGCCCTCATGCCACAGAAAGCTCTCTCACCACAGGATTTACGAAAGACGCTACACCGCCCCACCCTTGGCCTGTTGCTCCAGATGCACCTGCAACTCGGGCTCAATCTTCAGCGCCGCCGCCAGTTCATCCAGATAACTGCGCTCGGCGTCTTGCTGATCGTCCACCACCATCACGCTGGCCAGGTACATTTCCGCGGCGATGGCCGGGTCTGTGGCTGATCGGGCCACATCGGCGGCGTCCAAGGGGCGGGCGACTTCATCGTCGAGCCATTGCTGCAGTTGCGGATCATCGGTGTGGCGGCCGATTTCGCTGCTGATCATCTGTTTCTCGCTGTCATCGATCCGGCCATCGGCCTTGGCGGCGGCGATCAAGGCGCGCAGCACCGCGTGGCTATGGTCTTCGACTTCAGGGCCGGCCAGCAGGTCCACGGTGCGCGGCGCCTGTTGCGGCGCCGAGGCCTGGCTGCGCTGCCAGGCTTGATAGGCCTGGAACGCCATCATCCCGAGGGACGCCAGCGCCGCGTAGTTGGTGCCGCCCGAAGAACGGGTCCGGGTCGAGCCGCCCAAGGCCGAGCCACCGCCCAGCAAACCACCGAGCAAGCCACCCAACCCGCCACCGCCGGCACCTGAAGCGGCGCCACCGCCCAACAGGCCGCCGAGTAATCCGCCAAGACCGCCGAGGCCTGCCTGGGATGGCGCGGCACCGCCGCCCTGCTGCGACATCGAGCCTTGGCCGGCCCGCAAAAGTTGTTCGAGCAAATCGCTGGTGTTCATGACGACGACCTCTCTTATGGGTGTGGCTCAGTCAGGCAACGATAGCCCTCGCCGGCCATTGCGCCAACCCTGTCGGGCCGACGTGGACAGGCGCAACACCCGAGGGCTCACGCTCCTGACAGGAACTGACAGTGCTGCCTTTTATGCTGCGTGCCACGTCCTTTGGAGCAGTCCCATGATCACACCGCGTTATTGGCTACTTTTCGTCGAAAACCCTGCCGTCAGTGCACGGTTCTATGAATTCCTGCTGGGCCGCAAACCCGTGGAAGAATCCCCGACCTTCGCCCTGTTTGTGCTGGAAGACGGCTACAAACTGGGGCTCTGGTCGCGGCACACCGCCGAACCGGTGGCAGGAATGACCGGTGGTGGCATGGAGCTGGCCTTCCCGGTGGAGTCTGCTGAAGAGGTCGACGCGCTGTTCGGCCAATGGTCGAGCCTGGGCCTGAGCATCCTGCAACCACCGACCGAACTGGATTTCGGCCGCACCTTCGTCGCGCTTGACCCCGATGATCATCGGCTGCGAGTGTTCTACCCTCGTTAACCCGTCACCCAGAGGATTCTCCCCCGCATGGATCAGCATCAAATTGTCGTCAGCGACGTGATCGACCCCGACGTCGAGCAACTGCTCAGCGCCGGACTCAGCGCCTTCAATGATCAGGCCACCGGGATCAGCGACTGGCAGGCCCTGACGGTGACCGTTCGCGACCCTGGCACCCAACAGGTGCTGGGCGGGATTACCGGGCGCACGTCGCTGGGCCTGCTGTTTCTCGATTTGTTCTACTTGCCCGAGGCGCTACGCGGCTCCGGGCTGGGCGCTCGACTGCTCAACGCCTATGAAGACGAAGGCCGCCGGCGCGGCTGTCGCTCGGCGGTGCTCTACACCTTGAGTTTTCAAGCCCCGGCATTTTACGAGAAGCAGGGCTGGCAGCGATTTGGCGAGGTGCCATGCCTGCCGGAGGGCACCAGCCGGGTGTTCATGAGCAAAGTGTTGTAAGCCCGCCTCATCGTCCCGTCTTCAGCCATGCAGATTTAACCGAAGTTTTTTTCCCACAGCACAGCTAAGATTCATAGGTGGTGAACCTTATCCCCGGATTCCCGGTCGATACCTGCAACCCGACCCGGTTTGCCGACGCCCCCAATAGAAGGGTGCTGACTGGCTTGCTTCACTTTTTGGAGAACGCCCCCGTGATATCGACCTTACACATTGCCAGGCTCAAAGCATGGGGCGCCCATGGCTTTACCGCGACTGGCGTGGTCACGGCCTTTCTGGCCACCCTCGCCCTGCTGGAAAACCAGGCCACCCATTGCCTGCTGTGGCTGGGCGTGGCGCTGATCGTCGACGGCCTCGACGGTGCACTGGCACGCAAGGTCAACGTGCAATCGGTGCTGCCGAGTTTCGACGGCTCGATCCTCGACCTGGTCATCGACTACCTGACCTACGTGTTCATCCCGGCACTGTTCATCTATCGCTACATTCCGTTGCCGGACTACACGCTGCTACTGACCGTGTCGCTGATCCTGGTCTCATCGCTGTTCTGCTTCTGCAACGTCAACATGAAAAGCAAGGACAACTACTTCCAGGGCTTCCCCGCCGCGTGGAACGTGGTCGCGTTGTGCCTGTACATCATCGGCCCGTCGCCGTGGGTCACGCTGCTCACCGTCATCGGCCTGGCCCTGCTGACCGTGACCCGGATGAAGTTCCTGCACCCGTTCCGCGTGCGCAAGTTCATGCCAATCAACATCGCCGTCACGGCCATCTGGCTGCTGTGCAGTCTGTCGCTGGTGGTCAATCACCCGGTGATCAATCCGATGGTGATGGGGCTTTGGCTGCTGATGTCGGCGTACTTCCTGGGCATCTGCATCTGGCGCACGGCAATGGAGTGGTTCGACAGCTCACGGCACAAGTAACCGTCCATGGCCATTAGCATCGTCAGGCTCGGCTCACCGCGCATGCCCGATGAAGGCCTGCGCATCGGCACGGTACGCCGCCCGCCTCGCGGTGTGCCGAAAGCCGAGTTTGCCAGCCGTGATTTTTATGATGTCTGGCAGCCCCTGCTGTCCCCCAGTCCGGAACTGGTTGCCCAAGCCCAGGCGGCGCAAGACGCCAAGGCCTGGGACACCTTCAAGCGCAAGTTCAAGACCGAAATGAACCAGCCCGCGCCCAGTCACCTGCTGGATTTGCTGGCGGCGCTGTCCCATCAAACAGCGCTGGCGGTGGGGTGTTACTGCGAGGATGAGGCGCATTGCCACCGTTCGGTCCTGCGCGAGTTGCTGCAAGCCCGGGGCGCCCAAATCACCTGATTCACCACCATTCCCCCCGTAGGAGCAAAGCTTGCTCGCGATAGCGTCGGCACAGTTACATCAAAGTGACTGCGAGGACGCCATCGCGAGCAAGCTTTGCTCCTACAGGGGAGTGGACAGAACATCGCCCATGACGATAGCGTCTGCCCTCTCATTCAAAGGACTGACCATGACGCAGATTGTCGCTTACACCAACGAACACCACCGCACCTCGGTCATCGAACTCTGGGAAACCGCGTTCGGCTACGAAACCGCGCACAACACCCCAAGCCTGGTGATCGACAAGAAACTGGCCATCGCCGACGGGTTGTTTTTTGTGGCGCAGGCGAACGACAGGGTCGTCGGCACAGTGCTGGCGGGATACGACGGTCATCGGGGCTGGCTGTATTCGGTGGCGGTGCATCCGGCACAGCGCAGGCAAGGGCTGGGCGCCCGGTTGGTGCGTCACGCCGAACAGGCGCTGACGGCTCGCGGCTGCATGAAGATCAATCTGCAGATCGTCAGCGCCAATGAAAGCGTGAGGAGTTTCTATGAGTCGCTGGGCTACGCGGTGGAGCCGCGCATCAGCATGGGCAAGCAGGTGGAAGCGAACATCCCGGTGGCCACACCTCTCAGAAACTGACTGCCCCCGGAGCTGCCGAACGCTGCGATCTTTTGCTCTTGATCTTCAACGCATCCAAAAAAGATCAAGAGATCGCAGCCTTCGCCAGCTCCTACGTTGACGTTAACGCCGGGTGATCACCACCTCCAGGTATTCACTCGGCACCACCAGCGTCCCCTCACCCGCCCGATTCATCCGGTTCAGCAACTCGGTGAAGTCCCTTTCCAGCGCCATGGCGCCGTCGACCGGCAGCGCCGCGAACGCCTTGTGCACTGGCCCATACCAGCTGCGGAAGGTGTCGATGAAGTGCGCGGCCGAGCGGTAGCGGAAGTTGAAGGTCCGGCGTGTCACCTGGGTCAGGAAGTCGTGGTCATCGAAGTGGGTGTGCAACCAGGCTTCATTGCCCCAGTTCGATGGCGGTTGGGCGCCGGGCGGTGGCGGCAGGTGGCGGCCAAGGGTCTTGAACATCTGCCCGACAAAGCCTTCCGGCGTCCAGTTGGCCAGGCCGATGCGCCCACCGGGGCGAACGACCCGCGCCAGTTCAGCGGCGGCCTTGGCCTGGTCCGGCGCGAACATCACGCCGAAAGTCGAGAGTACGGCGTCGTAACTCGCATCCTCGAACGGCAGCGCTTCGGCGTCCGCCACCTGGAAAATCACCTCCAGCCTTTCGGCCCTGGCGCGGTCTTCACCGCGTTCGAGCAGCGCCGCGACATAGTCGGTGGAGGTGACGTTGCAGCCGCGACGGGCCGCCGCCAGCGTGACATTGCCGTTGCCGGCGGCGACGTCCAGCACCTGTTCGTCGCACAGCAGGTCACAGGCTTCGGCCAGTTGCTCGCCGACAATCTGCAAAGTGGTGCCGATCACGGCGTAATCGCCACTGGCCCAGGCGGCCATCTGACGGTTTTTCAGGGCAGTAAGATCAATGGGTGTACTCATGAAGTGTGGCTCCCTCGCGGGTTAAAACACAGTCCAGGCGCTGACGGAAAACTACTCCGCCGTGGTGGGATCAATGATGTTCATGACCTGTGAAACGCTGTTGGCCGGAAAACCGCCCTGCCTGGCATGTTCCCGGATGAGTTCTTCGTTCGGCGCGATGTACACGCAATAGATCTTGTCGCCGGTGACGTAACTCTGCAGCCATTGCACTTCAGGTATATCGCGCAAGACCCGGCAGGACTTTTGCGAGATGGCTTTCAGATCCCGATCCGACAGTGCTCCGGCACCCGGAATTTCCCGTTCGATGACGTACTTCGGCATGGCAACCTCTCTTTTCTTGTTATCGGTACAGGGCCGGCAGTGACCCCGTGCATCCAATATCGCGCTGACGCGGGCCGGCGTCCTGCCCGATCGTCGGCCAACCTTGCCCGATCGTCCGGAGGTTTCACGCCGCGCGGCGACGGGCTCACACTTAACAGCATCCGTCCCCACGAGAAATCACCATGGACGCCCTCTCGCAAACCCTGCGTGTGGTCCACCTGGTTGGCGCGATTTTCATCAACGCCCGGTTCACCGCGCCCTGGTGCTACCAGTCGCCGAGTGCCGATACCGCCGCACCGTTTCTGGAGCCCGGCGCCGAGCGGGTGGTGATCTTCCATCTGATTACCGAAGGCGAGTGTTACGTCGAGTTGGGCAATGATCCGCCGCTGCTGCTGAACGCCGGCGACGTGGCGGTGTTCCCCCAGGGCGATGCCCATCGCATGTGCTCGACACCGGGCATTCCACCAGCCAGCGGTGCGCGGCTGGACGTGGTGCTGGCGCGGCGTCCGCGGCAATTGAGCTATGGCGGTGGCGGCGCGGTCACGCGTCTGGTCTGCGGTTACCTGGCGTGCGATACGCGGTTGGCGGGCATGCTGCTGACGGGGTTGCCGGCGGTGATCCGGGTCAATGTGCGCGGTTCGAATGCCGGGATGTGGCTCGAATCATCGGTGCGCTACGCCCTGGCCGAAGCGCGATCGCCAAGGCCTGGCGGCGAAGGCGTGCTGGCGAAACTGGCCGAGGTGCTGTTTATCGAGGTGTTGCGCCTGTACATGAACGAACACGCCGAAGGTCGCACCGGTTGGCTGGCGGGCGTCGGCGATCGGATTGTCGGCGGCGCCCTCAACGCCCTGCACAAGAACCCCGGTCATTGCTGGACCCTGGAAGAACTGGCGCGCACCGCCTGCACCTCAAGATCGGTCCTCGCCGAGCGTTTCCAGCAATTGGTGGGCAGCTCGCCGATGCAGTACCTGACCCAATGGCGGATGTTGCTGGCCGCCAACCTGTTACGCCGCAGCAACACCTCATTGGCGCGGATTGCCGAGGAAGTCGGTTATCAGACCGACACCGCGTTCAGCCGCGCCTTTCGCCGCGAGTTCGGGGCACCGCCAGCGGCATGGCGACGCCATCAGGCCGAGGTGGATGCAAAACCCGGGATTGCCTGTCCGCCCTGAAATCGGCTCTTATGGCGCACCCTCTACGAAAGGATTCACTCATGCCCCGCCTGGACTGGCTCGCCCATCACCCGCACCACAGCGATACCTTCGCCGGGTGGATTCATCGCCAATTCCATTACGAATACGCCTCGCAGCCCCTGGCCGATTGGCAGCGGGAGTTTGCTGAGGGTCAAGGCAATGGCGACTGGCAATGCCTGATTGCCCTGGAGGGGGATCAACTGTTGGGCGGTGCGGCGCTGGCCAGGGCCGATCTGGCCCATCGACCGGATCTCGGGCCATGGCTGGCGTGTGTCTTCGTCGACCCGGACGCCCGGGGCCAAGGCCTGGCGGAACGCTTGATCGAAGGGATTTGCGCTGAGGCGAAAGCCAAGGGTGTGGCGCGCATGTACCTGCACACCCAGGACAAGCACGACTACTACGCCAAACGTGGCTGGACGCTGCTGGAGAATTTCCAGGCCTGGGACCAACAACAATGGCTCATGGTGCGAGACCTGTGAGCCATTGAGTTAACGCATCACGCCGCGGGCGCCTTGGCCTCTTGCAGCAACTGCTGGATCATCTGTTCCTGAGTGTCATAGCGACCCTCGCCAAAGTGGGTGTAACGCACCTGGCCCTTGGCGTCGATCAGGTAGTGGGCGGGCCAGTACTGGTTGTCGAAGTTGCGCCAGATCGCGTAGTTGTTGTCGATGGCCACCGGGTAGGTGATGCCGAGTTTCTTCACCTGATCCTTGACGTTATCGATGATGCGTTCAAAGCCGTATTCCGGGGTGTGCACGCCGATCACCACCAGGCCGTCCTTCTCGTATTTCTTCGCCCAGTCCTTCACGTACGGCAAGGTGTGCTGGCAGTTGATGCAGTCGTAGGTCCAGAAGTCGATCAGCACCACTTTGCCTTTCAGCGATTCGCTGGTCAGGGCCGGCGAGTTCAGCCACTCCACCGCGCCGTTGAGCGAGGGCATGGCGCCTTTGGCGTTGTCCATGGACGTATCGGCCTTGACCTTGCTCACGAAGTAGTCGACCACTTTTGGCACGGTTTCCAGCACGCCTTTCTCAAGGCTACTCACGCCTTCGGACGAGGTGCCGGCCAGCAGGGTTTTGTCGGCACCGGTAGAGATCACCACCGCCGCTGCCAGCACGGCAACACCTGCGCCACGCCGCAACCAACCAGTGACCGGAATCGACGCTTTCAAGCGATTGACCAAGCCGCGACCGGCGAAGATCAACGTGCCCAGGGACAAAGCGCTGCCCAGGCCGTACGCCACCAGCAACAGACTGGTTTGCGCATTGGCACCTTGCAGCATGGCGCCAGTGAGGATCACGCCGAGGATCGGCCCGGCGCATGGCGCCCAGAGCAAACCGGTGGCCACGCCGATCATCAGCGAGCTGAGCGGGCCGGACATTTTGCGGGTGTTCGGGTCGAGGCGATTGCCCAGCAACACGAACGGCCGCGCCAGCCAGCCGCCGATGCGGGCGGAAATCAGCGACAGGGCAAACAGCACCATCACGAACAGCGCCACATGGCGACCGGTGTTGTTGGCCTGCACCACCCATTCGCTGCTGACCACGGCCAGGCTGGAAATCAGGGCGAAGGTCAGGACCATGCCGCCGAGGGTGAGCAGGATTGAAGAGCGGCTGCGCTCGACGCCGGCAAACAGGAACGGCACGACCGGCAGGATGCAGGGGCTGAGGACGGTCAAAATGCCGCCCAGGAATGCGATGAGAAACATGGGGGAACTCCTGAAAAGGTGATAAACGAAAACCACACGATCCCTGTAGGAGCGAAGCTTGCTCGCGAAAGCGGTGTGTCAGGCGACATTGATGTTGGATGTGCCAGCCTCTTCGCGAGCAAGCTTCGCTCCTACAGGGGGTTGGGGCGCACGGGGATCCGCAGTCAAACCGTCTGGCGCTCCAGCGACTGCCCCTGGGGCGTGCGGCTGGCGCCGTTCTCCGCCAGGGCAGCAGCGCCCTTCTCCAGTGGTGTCAGTTGAAAGCAAGTGGCACTGCCACAGGCGTTCTTTTCAACCGCAGCATTGGCATGGGCCGCAGCGCCGGCGGCGGAGAAGGCAATGGCGGTCAGATAGCGAGTCACGTTGTTCATGAGGTTCTTCCTGTTTCAAAGTGGGATTGAGCGAGCGGCTCAGTTACCGTCGTGGCAGTCATCGGAAAACTTGCTGTAGTCCAGCGCCTGGGTCTTGCCCTGGGAATCGAGGTAGGTCAGCCGGGCATTCACAATCCCGCAGGAAGGTGTGGCGTCCTGTGTCATCGACACGACTTTCTGGATGTCCAGATGGGTGCCGTAGGTATAGGTTTTCGGGGTCACATCGGCTTCGGCGCGGGCCGACAAGGTGCAGATGTTCAGGGCGGCAAACAGGCAAGCGGCGTAAATGGCTTTGGTGTTCATGACGGTGTCCTCAAGGCTTCAATGTTGGGTGGTTCGAGGCGGGTTGGTGTGCCTCGATGGAACCTATTAGAAGCCTGCGAGGTATCCCGTCTGTGTCGGAAAAACCCCTGAGTCACTCGTTACGTATCAAAGCCGCCGCCGGATACACAGCGATACAAAACCCCGAAAAAATCACGTTTTTGCGTCTGCGTGTATCCGTCGACAGGCCAGATACACTGCAATACAAAGGGCAGCGGGCGAACGGGCCAAGGCTCGATAGACTGCGCGACATCCCCCACTGTTAGAGGTTTGGCCCCATGGAACATGTCGATCACATTCTCATCGTCGACGACGACCGCGAGATTCGGGAGCTGGTCGGCAATTACCTGAAGAAGAATGGCCTGCGCACCACCGTCGTCGCGGATGGCCGGCAGATGCGTTCGTTTCTGGAATCCACGCCGGTGGACCTGATCGTGCTCGACATCATGATGCCCGGCGACGATGGGCTGATGCTCTGTCGCGAGTTGCGCGCCGGCAAACACAAGGCCACGCCGGTGCTGATGCTCACCGCCCGCAACGACGAAACCGACCGCATCATCGGCCTGGAGATGGGCGCCGACGATTACCTGGTCAAGCCGTTCGCCGCCCGCGAATTGCTGGCGCGGATCAACGCCGTCCTGCGCCGCACGCGGATGCTGCCGCCGAATCTGGTGGTCACGGAAAGCGGGCGTCTGCTGGCCTTCGGGCGCTGGCGCCTGGACACTTCGGCCCGGCACCTGCTCGACAGCGACGGCACCATGGTCGCCCTCAGCGGTGCGGAATACCGCTTGCTGCGGGTGTTTCTTGATCATCCGCAACGGGTGCTCAATCGCGATCAGTTGCTGAACCTGACCCAGGGCCGCGACGCCGATCTGTTCGACCGCTCCATTGATTTGCTGGTGAGCCGTTTGCGTCAGCGCCTGCTCGACGATGCCCGGGAGCCGGCCTATATCAAGACCGTGCGCAGCGAGGGTTATGTGTTTTCCCTGCCGGTCGAAGTCCAGGGAGCGCCCGCATGAACCTCGTCCTGCGCTGGCCGCGCACCCTCGCCTCACGGTTGTCGCTGATCTTCTTGATCGGCCTGATCCTCGCGCAAGCGCTGTCCTTCGGCGCGCAATACTACGAGCGTTACGAAAGCGCGAAAAACACCATGCTCGGTAACTTGGAGACTGACGTCTCGACCTCCATCGCCATCCTCGACCGCTTGCCGGCCGAAGAACGGGCGGGCTGGTTGAAGCAACTGGAGCGGCGCAATTATCGCTATCTGCTGGACGACGGTTCACCCGGTACGGCCATGCGCGATACGCCCATCGCGGTAACCTCGATCAAGAACGCCATCGGCAAGGATTACCCGATGACCGTGACCGACATCCCCGGCCCGCAGAAACACTTCCAGGTGCACCTGAAACTGGCGGACGGCAGCCCGGTGACCATCGATGTGCGGCCGGCCATGGTGCCGTTGTCGCCGTGGTTGCCCATCGTGTTGCTCGGGCAATTGGCGCTGATGCTCGCCTGCACCTGGCTGGCTGTGCGGATTGCGATCCGCCCCCTCACCCGCCTCGCCACGGCGGTGGAAACCCTGGACCCCAACACCCACGCCGTGCACCTGGACGAAAAAGGCCCGACCGAAGTCGCCCACGCCGCCATGGCGTTCAATGCCATGCAGGCGCGGATTGCCGCTTATTTGAAAGAACGCATGCAGCTGCTGGCGGCGATTTCCCACGACCTGCAGACCCCGATCACTCGCATGAAACTGCGGGCCGAATTCATGGACGATTCCAGCGAAAAGGACAAACTCTGGAACGATTTGAGCGAGATGGAACACCTGGTGCGCGAAGGCGTGGCCTATGCCCGCAGCATCCACGGCGCCACCGAAGAGAGCCGGCGCACCGACCTGGATTCGTTCCTCGACAGCCTGGTGTTCGACTACCAGGACATGGGCAAGGACGTGCAACTGAGCGGCAAAAGCGCCGCCGTGATCGACACCCGCCCCCACGCCCTGCGCCGGGTGCTGGTGAACCTGACCGACAACGCCCTGAAATTCGCCGGGGCTGCGGAGTTGCAGGTCGAAGCAAAAACCGATGGCGGTTTGTCGGTGAAGGTCATGGACCGTGGGCCGGGGATTGCCGAAGAGGAATTGGCCCAGGTGATGGAGCCGTTTTATCGCGTGGAAAACTCGCGTAACCGCAGCACCGGCGGCACCGGGTTAGGACTGGCGATTGCGCAGCAGCTGGCATTGGCGATCGGGGGATCGTTGACCTTGAGCAACCGTGAAGGCGGTGGCCTGTGCGCAGAGCTCAAGTTGCCAGCGTAACCCTCCCAGAATCTGCCATCGACACCGCCCCCTGTAGGAGCGAGGCTTGCCCGCGAAGGCGGCGTGTCAGGCAACATCTTCGTCGACTGACACACCGCCTT
>NZ_VOBN01000035.1 GCF_008370045.1 Pseudomonas sp. ANT_J12 | reverse complement strand
AGAGGTACACTTTTTCAACGCTGGCATTGGGACGCATCATGGTGATGGACTCCTGATGGAAATCGGGAGCACAGCATCAGCCGTCAGCTATCCGCTTGGAATGTGGGGTTCATGGAGCGGATACGTTCAACGAGCCCCCCACCAGAAAGACAGCCAGCCAGCCCGACGTCGATCTGGCGCGTGTATTCGAATTGAATGATGAAAAACGGCTGACAATAATAAAGTTCGGACCCGGACTGATGACCGCCATGATGTAAATCAGTGCAGCTGTAACCATGAATACTCCAAATTGCAAACAAGCAGCCGCGCAGCGGCAGTCCTTTTGTTACAGCAATAATGAAAAGCGATGATGTTTACCCACCCGGATTAATGACGGATGAACGTTATCGAAGCCCTCACCGCATAGCGCTAGTCAGGCCAGGGCAACTGCACGCTATATCTCAGGCCGCGAGGTGCAAGTATCGGGTTCAAAGGTGTCGTTAGTGGCAGAAGGCATGCTGTTTGTAATCGGGAGCGTTGCTGTTGTGCATTGACAACCTAGCAGTAAAACCGACCGGTATCGCAGACCATTAAAGAACAGGCTTATAACTTTTATTGGATCCAATCATTAAGCAGCACATGGGATTAATACTCGCGCAGCCAAGAAAGTGAGCTGTCGAAATATGCAATCCAAGGCGCTTATGTTAGCTTTGCCGCGCTTTACCTCATCGACTCACAAATTGATGCCCATCGGGCACACCAAGGAATCCTTGCGCATGGCTGCGTCCAACAAATGGCTGATGTCATCGGCTGCGTATTACCTCGACTTCTTCACCGTTCCGCTGTTTGTCGTCCTTGCCCTGTGCATCGCTCCCTTTCATCTCGGTCAGGCACTCGCCGGTCTGCTGGCCTGGTCGTTGGTTGAGTATCTGGTGCACCGTTTCCTGTTTCATTCGCTGTATCGCCGGGAGCACTGGACCCATCATCTCGATGTGCTGGCTTTCATCGGCATTTCCAGCTGGAAGACCAGTTCAGCCTATGCCGGTCTTTTGGTGCTCGCTTGGTTGACTGGCCTGACGTCGGTTTTCATCGGTGTGATCGTCGGCTACTTCTTCTACATCTCGCTGCACTACGTGATGCACCGTCCGGAACACTGGGCCTACCGTTTTGTTTCCGGGTTGGCGACCAATCATGACCTGCATCACCGCAAGGGCATCGAGAAGAATTTCGGCGTGTCCTCGCCGCTCTGGGATCACGTGTTCGGCACCTATGTCCGGGTCCAGGCGCTCAACACGGTCGAGGAGAACACCTGAAACAAGTCACGGCGGGCAAGCCTCAACCCCCCACCTGACCACCACTCGTCCGCTCCTCAGCACCTTTGCAATTCCCATTCTTCCAATATTGTGTCAATCACTTTTACGGAAGACTGGGACCATGAAAAACACATTTGCAGTGCTCACCCTCGCCGGCCTGTTATCCACCTGCTCGCTTTATGGCCTGGCTGCCGAGAAGACGACCGAAGGCTCTGCCCTTCCGCCGGGTACCGCGCAGCCGCAAGGTAATGAAACGAACAGCGTCGGGACGGGCACGGACGGTGGCAAGTCGGCCACGGGCATTGATGGCACGACGGGCTCCATGTCCAATGGCGCCGACGCAGGCACCACCGATAACGGCCCTACTCCTGCTGGAGGTTCAAAAGGGGGTGGTGAGGGTAAAGGGGGTAGCGGTTCTTGAAGCTGAACCCGGTCTAGTGCCTGATGCAGTCATCAGGCCTGACACCAAACCTGTGGCGAGAGAGCTTGCTCCTTCGCCACACGTTAAACACCGCTCACTCATCTCTTGACTAACTGGCATCGGCCGGATCGGCGCCATCGCGATTGTTGATAAACGTATTCCAATGTACATAGGCATCGTGCTGGCGCTTGACGGCCTCCTCCCATGCCGGCCCTGAAACCGAACGTGCGGAAACCAGCTGCATCATTTGCGCGGTGGCTGCATCGAGATCCATCAGCAGTGCGTGGGACTTGATTCTGAAATCGTCGACTGACGTCATTGCATTCACCTTCATTGACCCGGCCAAAAAAAAGAAGCAACGGCTTCAGGATCATTGAGCCGGCATTCGGCGAATGATTCACGCCAGCCGATCACCGGTATCTCGTGCCAATGAAAAGCCCAGCGCGATGGCTGGGCTCTGGTTATTTGCGGTGTTCGAGCATTTTGTCGGCGAGTGCCTTGGCCCGTTCAACCAGCAGGTTCTGCCGGTCTTCGTGGGTGGTCTCTCCCACAATCGGTGCTGTCAGATGGCTCTCTGCAATCAACGCAGCGCAGAAGTACCGATCCCAGACTCTTTGCTCCGACGTTTGCTTGCTCACTTGGTCGGCGTCCATGTGCGGCTCCTCTTTAAGAAGTGCATGGCCAATTTACGCCCCCATTTCACACGCTAGCCGGGGATATTAAGGAAGGCGTTCCAGCGTTCGTACGCGTCGTGGTGTCTTTTCGTGGCCGCGTCCCATTCCGGCCCTGAAACGCGTTTTGATGTCACCAACGTCATCATCCCCATCGTAGCGGCATCCAGCTCGATCAAGAGCGCGTGTGATTGGGTTCTGAAATCTTCGAACGATGTCATTAAGTTGCCTCAGCGCGGAGTTCACCACCATCGAGGAACAATTGCCCCTCGATCAATGGAGTCCGGGCATGGCCGATAATTCAAGCTGGCTGACGGTCGGTGTGCTTCCAGCAGGCCCCAGGGTTCACCATTCGTCGCCTATAAAAACTGGCGCGTAATGCCCGAGTCTGTCTGGCGTGAGGATTGCAAAGGCCCGTCTAGCAGCCCCAGAACGACGTAATTCTGACGCGGCAGCAATCACAATCAGCTTGGTCAGTCACCCCGGAGATGTAACGTGTCAACTCTCAATGAAATCGCAGCGAACCACGCGAGAATGGCTATGGCAAAGGCAGAAGAGTCGACCGGACTGAGTGAGCGACATCTCCAGATAATGGGGCATTTCGAAGTCTCCTGCGTCGAGGTACTGCCAAACGTGCCGGCGCACCTGCTCACCGCCGCGCAAGACAATCAGCTCGGCCAGGCCTGCGTCTGACCCACCCCACTTGCCGCCCGCTGGATGACTCGACATTCAGCATGCGGCAAGCCTCGCCTCAAACAGTGCTTGCACGACCCACTCCAAATTTCGCGCCCTTGCGCAGCGCGTGACGGAGTTTCAACGCCGGTCGTTCGACAAAGTAGTACGACACGCCGCTCAGCAAAAACGAGAGCAACAGCATCGTCGTGACCGTGAAGGTAAACGGCCAGAATCCCCGCAGGAAATAGATCACCGCAAAGTGGTTCAGAAACACGCCATAGCTGATATTGCCCAGCAACTCATCGATGCGGTGGTATTTCAGCCGGCTCAGCAGGAAGACGGCCGGCACGCCCAGGGCAATGCCGGCGGTCACCTCGGCGTTGAAGGGGCGTCGAGGAATCATCCCCACGGCAATGGCCACGAACATCAGCCCGGCAAAGATCGCGGTGGCGGCAATCACCATCGCGGCCCTGGCCCGCATCCGGTACATGTAGCTGCCGCACAGAAAGATAAACAGCACGCCCGGCAGCAGTCGGTAACCGTAGACGTCAGTATTGATGTAACCCAGGGAAGCGACCATGAACACCGCCACCGACAGCACAAATGCCAGGCCCCGCAGCTTGTACACGATCAGGAATGGAATCAGCAGGTAGAAACACATTTCGAGCCCCAGCGACCAGGCGGCCGGCAGGACCTCGGGAATGGTGAAGCCGAACATGTAGAGATCCAGCGGAACGATCGTCAGGCTCAGGGCGATGTTCTTGACCGTCAGCGCCGCCGCTTGCGGCGTACCGGGCAACAGGCAGTAAATCACCACGCAGGAGGCGGTGAAGTAGAGCAGAAACTGCGGGTAGAGCCTCAACAGCCGATCCACGTAAAACAATGGAAATTGCTCCGGGGCGTTGTAGTTCCTTTCGATCAGGGACGTCATCACAAAGCCGCTGATGAGCAAAAAGGAAATCACCGCAACCACGCCGGGATTGAGCCCCGCAAACGTCACGCCCATATGTGAAATCGCCACCAGCACCGCCAGCAGCAGTCGAAAAGCCCCCACGCGCATCTTCCTTAAACGTCTAATTATTTTGCGCGCTAAGTTACGTGGCTTTTGGCTAGCAGGACAGTGCTTTCAGATCGTGGCCAGGAATCAGCCGGATCGATGCTGGCAACAACCCGTTTCCTCAACTAGTGTTTCTACCTCATCGAACAGCGCCCACCTCACGGCGGGTGCCTAATCAAGGAGAGATAGATGACCCCCGTTCGTATAACCGAGCAAACCTATCGCGCCTGGTCCAGCCCAATTCTGCTTGAACTCAAGGAGCGTGAGCATCAACTGGATCCGACGGCACGCCAGGCGCTTCAGAATGTTCTGCTGGAAAGAAGGCTTGTGAACCTCGGCAACCCCGATGGCCCGGAACGGCGCAACGCAGATCCGGCGAAAGGCGACAAACTCTGGTAACGGGGGGAGCGATGGATTGCCGCGATTGCCGGATGTGGCCTATCACCTGTTGTGTAGAAGCAAGACTTGCCCGCGATGGCGTCCGAAAGATCGCCATCGCGGGCAAGCCATGCTCCTACAAGTTCAACAACACTTCGGCCCAGCCTTACTCCCGTAACGCGCCTCCTGACGCTCCCGGAAGAACATCTCGTAATCCATCACCGGTTTGTCCGGGTGCTTGGTTTGCATATGCTCGACGTAGTTGTCGTAGTCGGGCATGCCGACCATCAGGCGCGCGGCCTGACCGAGGTATTTACCGAGGCGACTCAGGTCATTGAACATTGGGCACAGCCTGGAACGGCGATTCTTTATCCGTACGCTCTTTTGTACCCCAGGCGGCGATGCCGACCTTGAGCGCATAAAACAGGATGCTGAACACCACGAACAGGAACAGCCCGGTCAACGTAGCGTTGGTGTACGCGTTCCAGATCACGTGCTGCATCTGGTCGATGCTCTTGGCCGGGGCGAGGATCTGACCGTTGGCCAACGCGTCGCTGTATTTCTTGGCCAGGGACAGGAAGCCGATCGCAGGATTCGCGTCGAACAGCTTGATGAAGCCCGCCGTCGTGGTGCAGATCAACAGCCACACGGCTGGCAGCATGGTCACCCAGATGTAGCGTTGGCGTTTCATTTTGATCAGCACCACCGTGGCGAGCATCAGCGCGATACCGGCGAGCATCTGGTTGGAGATGCCGAACAGCGGCCACAAGGTGTTGATGCCACCAAGCGGATCGATCACCCCTTGATAGAGCAAGTAACCCCACATCGCCACGCAACCGGCGGTGGCGATCAGGTTGGCGGTCCAGGATTCCGTGCGTTTGAGCGCCGGGACGAAAGAGCCGAGCAAGTCCTGAAGCATGAAACGTCCGGCCCGGGTGCCAGCATCGACGGCGGTCAGGATGAACAGCGCTTCGAACAGGATCGCGAAGTGGTACCAGAACGCCATGGTGTTTTCACCTGGCAGGACACTGTGCAGGATTTGCGCAATGCCGACCGCCAACGTTGGCGCACCGCCGGCACGGGCCAGCACGGTGGTTTCACCAATGTCATGGGCCACTGCTTGCAGGGCTTCCGGGGTAATTGCAAAACCCCAGCTGCTGACGGTTTGTGCCACTTGAATCACGTCACCACCGACCACGGCAGCTGGGCTGTTCATGGCGAAGTAGACGCCTGGCTCGATCACCGAAGCGGCGACCATCGCCATGATGGCAACAAAGGATTCCATCAGCATGCCGCCGTAACCGATGTAACGGGCATGGCCTTCACTGGCGAGCAGTTTCGGCGTGGTGCCGGAAGCGATCAGCGCGTGGAAACCCGAAACCGCGCCGCAAGCGATGGTAATGAAGAGGAACGGGAACAAGCCGCCCTTCCACACCGGCCCGGTGCCGTCGATGAACTGGGTCAGCGCCGGCATTTTCAGCTCGGGCATGGTGATCAGGATGCCGACCGCCAACGCCAGGATGGTGCCGATTTTCAGGAAGGTGGAGAGGTAATCGCGCGGCGCCAGGATCAGCCACACCGGCAATACCGCCGCGACAAAACCGTAGCCGATCAGCATCCAGGTGATTTGCACACCGGTAAAGCTGAAGACCTTGGCCCAAGCCGGATCAGCCGCAATCTGCCCGCCGACGAAGATCGAACCGAGCAGCAACGCCACGCCGATCACCGAGATTTCGCCAATGCGGCCCGGGCGGATGTAGCGCATGTACACGCCCATGAACATCGCGATCGGAATGGTCGCCATCACGGTGAACATGCCCCACGGGCTATCGGCCAGGGCTTTGACCACGATCAGCGCCAGCACCGCGAGGATGATGATCATGATCAGGAAGCAGCCGAACAGCGCGATGGTGCCCGGGATGCGGCCCATTTCTTCACGGACCATGTCGCCCAGGGAGCGGCCATTACGGCGGGTGGACATGAACAGGACCATGAAGTCCTGCACCGCGCCGGCGAACACGACGCCGGCAATCAGCCACAGCGTACCGGGCAGGTAGCCCATCTGTGCCGCCAGCACCGGACCGACCAGAGGCCCCGCGCCAGCAATGGCCGCGAAGTGGTGACCGAAGAGGATGTGTTTGTTGGTCGGCACATAGTCCAGACCATCATTGTTGAGTACGGCGGGAGTGGCTCGGTTGGGATCGAGTTGCATCACCCTGTTGGCGATGAACAGGCTGTAATAGCGGTAGGCAACGAGGTAGATGGCGATGGCGGCGACGACGATCCAGAGGGCGTTGATCGCTTCGCCGCGGCGCAGGGCCACGACACTCAGCGCAATCGCTCCAATGACAGCCACGACAAACCAGGCGAGGTGTTTAACCAGACGGGTCATTGCGTGTCTCCTGCCGGCAGTCCGATAGGCCGCGGCGATAATTTTTATAATGGTGCCCGTTATGCGAGCCCGCCTAATATCCGCGCATGTCGCCGACAGCGGAATCCGCAGTACTACGTAAGGCCCGTCTACGTAGTACTACGCAGACCGCTTTCATCCATTAGTCCGACGCCGCTTTGCGCTGGCGAAGTGCAGGTCTTTTTGGCCTATCATGCCCCCACCACGACACCCGCCAACGGCCCTGCCGCACCGTCGCCCGGTCTGGACAGGAGTAGAACATGCAGCTCAAACACAAAATCGTTGCCCTGGGCATCCTGCCGCTGATCCTGGCGATTGCAGTGATTTGCGCCCTGGTGATGTTCCAGAACCGACAACTGGGCGAGCAGCAGGCGCAGTTGATCGAAGACAGCATTCTCGCCAGCAAACGCGCGGAGCTGAAAAACTACGTGGAAATGGCCAAGAGCCTGATCGAGCCGTTGTATGACGATGGCCACGGCGACGCCGTGGCCCAGCAGCGGGTGCTCGAAGAACTGCGAAAACTCAGCTTTGGCGTCGACGGCTATTTCTTCGTCTACGACCGCCAGGGCCGCAGCCTGATGCATGCGCGGCAATCCGAACTGGTGGGCAAATACCTGTGGGACATGACCGACCCTCACGGCCTGCCGGTGATTCAGGCTTTGCTGAAAAGCGCCGAATCCGGCGCCGGTTTCCAGCGCTACGCCTGGAAAAAACCTTCCACCGGCGCGATCACCGACAAGCTCGCCTACGTGGTGATGCTGGATCGCTGGGGCTGGATGCTCGGCACCGGCATCTACCTCGAAGACGTTGAACAGGCCACGCAACAAGCCCGGGATGAAGTCGCCCACGGCATCCACGGCACCATGCTCGCGATTGCGGCGGTGGCGTTGATTGCCGTGCTGCTGGTGTTTATCAGCGGCATGACCCTGAACGTCAGCGAACATCGCCTGGCCGACAAAAAACTCCAGCGCCTGAACCAGCGCATTGTCAGCTTGCAGGAAGAGGAGCGCTCACGGGTTTCCCGGGAATTGCATGACGGCATCAGCCAGTTGCTGGTGTCGATCAAGTTTCAGTTCGAACTGGCCAGCCATTTGATCGAGGCCGGGCGCGACAATGGCCTGAACATTTTGCGCGAAGCCACCGAGCGCCTCGGCAGTGCCATCGGCGAGGTGCGGAGCATTTCCCATGACTTGCGCTCATCGCTGCTCGACACCCTGGGCCTGCCCGCCGCCATCGGCCAGTTGGCTGCCGAGTTCCAGCAGCGCAGTGGTTTGCAGGTCAATTATGAAAGCAACCTGACCGACTGCGATCTGGTGGACGGTGCGGCGGTGGCGGTGTTCCGTATCGCCCAGGAAGGGTTGACTAATATTGAACGTCACGCCCAGGCCAGCACGGTGTCGATCACCTTGCAGGGTTCGCCGCAGGCATTGCGCCTGATCGTCGTTGATGATGGCATCGGCTTTAACGTCAATCGGGTCGACCGCCTGAACGCCGGTATCGGCTTGCGCAATATCCGTGAACGAGTCGAGCATTTCGGTGGCCGACTCGAACTGCATTCAACGCCGGGTCGCAGCGAGCTGAATGTGCTGCTGCCCTTGAGCGAGACAGCCCACACAATAAGAGAAATGACTTGATGAGCCTGCCCGTCCCGATCCGTGTCGCCCTGGTCGACGATCATTCCCTGGTGCGCGACGGCATTCGCGCCTTGCTGGCGGTGGTGGATTTTCTTGCCATCGTCGGCGAGGCGGACAGCGGTGCGAGCGCGATTGAAATGGTCGCCCGGACCCAGCCCGATTTGCTGCTGGTGGACATTGGCCTCAAGGACATGAACGGCCTGGAACTGACCCGCGTGCTGCGGCGTGACCACCCGGCGATCAAGATCCTGATCCTCAGCATGTACGACAACAACGAGTACGTCAGCGAGTCAGTACGCTCGGGCGCCAGCGGCTACGTGCTGAAGAACTCCCCCTCCCGTGAAATCATCGCGGCCATCGAGGCGATTGCCAGTGGCGGGACGTTCTACAGCGCCGAAATCGCCCGCAAGCTAGCGGCTGACCGGCCGACCGACAACGAGCTCACCCCGCGTGAGAGCGAGGTGCTGTGCAAAATGGTGCTGGGACTGAACAACAAGGAAATGGCGCGCGAACTGGACATCAGCGTGCGCACGGTGGAAACCCATCGGCTGAGCATTCGCCGCAAACTCAACATCGACAAACCGGCGGCGCTGCTTAACTACGCGATTGAGCGTGGGTTGATCTCACGCTGATCTCGCAAACCTTGCGAGAAACCTGTGGCAAGCCCCCTCGCCACAGGGAACGGCGACCCCATTCAGAGCTTGGCAATCGACACTTCAGTCGACTTCACGAACGCAATCACTTCACTGCCAATCTTCAATTCCAGATCGCGCACGGAACGGGTAGTGATCACCGATGTGACGATGCCGGACGCGGTTTGCACGTCGATTTCCGAAACCACTTCGCCTTCCAGGATTTCCTTGATAACGCCTTTGAACTGGTTACGAACGTTGATCGCTTTGATGGTCATATTGAGGCTTCCTGTCTGATGTGAGGCAAAACCGCACTGAGGTGCAGGCCTTCAAAATGCACCGGCGCAAGCGATAACAAAAGGAATAAATAACGATTTATATATTCCTTAAATGCATATGCAAACACCTTAAGCTAAGACCTAAACATTATTTAAAGAATAATTCTTAGAACTCTATGCTCATGACAGATAGCCACCTTCTCCTTCGCTTACTGTCGAGTTCGCCATGTCAAAACCCATCAAAAACGCAGTCGTTACCAGCCTGATTGTCGCACTGGCCTTGTCCTTCACACTGACGGCGCAGGCCCGGGAGACCGTACGTATCGGCTACCAGAAGTCATCGACCCTCATCACCCTGCTGAAAACCCAAGGCACCCTGGAAAAGACCCTCGCGCAGAACAACATCGACGTCACCTGGCATGAGTTCTCCAGTGGCCTGCCGCTGCTGGAGGCGTTAAATGTCGGCAACGTCGATATCAGCGCCGATGTGGCCGATACCGTGCCGATCTTCGCCCAGGCCGCGCAAGCCAAACTGACCTACTTTGCCGAGGAAGCGCCCTCGCCTTCGGCCCAGGCGATTGTCGTGCGCAAGGATTCACCGTTGCAGCAACTGGCGGATCTGAAAGGCAAGAAAGTCGCGGTGACCAAAGCCGCCGGTTCGCACTACCTGCTGATTGCCGCGCTGAACAAGGCCGGCTTGAAGTTTTCCGACATTGAGCCGGCCTACCTGTCACCGGCCGATGGCCGCGCCGCCTTCGAGAACAACAAGGTCGACGCCTGGGTCACCTGGGAACCCTTCCTCAGCGGCGTGCAACGCCAACTGCCGACCCGCACCCTGGCGGACGGCACCGGCCTGGCCAGTTACAAGCGCTACTACCTGACCAGCAACACCTACGCCAAAGAGCACCCGCAAGTCCTGAAACTGGTTTACGAGCAACTGCACAAGGCCGGCGCCTGGGTAAAGCACAACCCGCGTGACGCCGCACAAGTACTCGGCCCGTTGTGGGGCAACCTGGATGTGGAAACCGTCGAGACGGCCAATGCTCATCGCAGTTACCAGGTGCAACCGGTCAAAGCCGATCAGTTGGGCGAACAGCAAAAAATCGCCGATGCTTTTTTTGCCGAGGGTTTGTTGCCCAAAGCGGTGGATGCCAAGGACGTCGAGATCTGGAAACCCTAGTGCCCGCTGCCTCTCTTTCAGTCAGCCACAAAAGAACCAAAACGAATTACCAAATACAAAATCAGTATTTATAGTTATAAAAAATTCCGAGTATTGTCAGCTCATCCCGTCATTCATTACACAGTGAAGTGCCCCATGAATCCGACTAATAACGTCATCGACTTCGCCAGCTACCGTAAACGCAAACAGGCTCAGCAACGGGCACGGGCCATGTGGGAAATGTACGCACGCAATGCCGGCTTGCAGGCCTACCAATGGGTGCAAGCGGTCAAGTCTTCCGAGACGCGTCACGCGTGAACGTGCAGCAACCCTCGCGCTTTCTGGCGAGCGCCGACGAACCTGGGCTGGATTTGAATAACCTGGAATCCCTGGAAGAAGACCCGATCTGCGAGCGTGTCGCGCAGAACCTGCAACGCCTGCGTGGCAAGCGGCATCTGTCCCTCGATGCCCTCGCCCGTCAGTGCGGTGTGAGCCGGGCGATGCTGGCGCAGATCGAATCCGGGCGCAGCGTGCCGTCGATCAAAGTGCTGTGCAAAATCGCCAAGGGTTTGAAGGTCTCGGTGGCCGCGTTTCTTGAGCATCGGGCCTTCGAAGGCGTGGCGGTGCTGTCGGCAAGCCAGAGCAAACGTCTGGTCAGTGCCAGCGGTGCGTTTGTCAGCCGTGCACTGTTTCCATTCGACGTGGCGCGCCAATCGGAGTTTTACGAACTGCGCCTGAGCCCATTGGGCGAGGACATTTCCGAGGGTCATGGTCCCGGCGTGCAGGAGAACCTGGTGGTGTCGCAAGGCGTGCTGGAAATCAGCGTCAATGACGAACGCTATCTGTTGTCGACCGGCGATTCGATCCTGTTCTATGCCGACCAGCCGCACCGCTATCGCAACCCCACCGACAGCGAGGCGGTGGCGTATCTGGTGGTCACTTACCCCGAACGCCTGGACTGACAAATACCGAACCTGGTCTGACAAACACCGAATCTGCTTTGACAAACACCGAACCTGTAGGAGCCAGGCTTGCCGGCGAAGGGGCCCTCAAGTACGCCTTCGCCGGCAAGCCTGGCTCCTACGAAAGGCAAAGGCAAAGGCAAAGGCAAAGGCACAGCAAAAGCACACAAAAAAGCCCGGCCAATTCGCATTAGCCGGGCTTTTTCAATGGCAATGGATCAGCAGGTGCGGCACATCAACGGCATGCCGTTGCAGCTCATCATCATTGGCATGCTGCAGTCGTTCATCATTTTCATCATCAGGTTGCAGCAGTTTTTCATCATGTCCATGTTCATGCCGGCCATCGGCATGATTTTGCACATCATGCTGTCGTCCATCATCGTGCATTCCATCACGCACTTCATCGATGGCATCGGCATGCCCATCATCGGCATTGGCATCATCATGTTCATCATCGGCATGGCCATGGCCGACTGGGACATGCACATCATGCTCATGTTGCCGCAATGCATCATCATCGGCATGCCGCAGTTCATCATCATCTGCATCATTTCAGCGCTGTTCTTGAACATCGCCATGTCCATGCCAGCGGCCGGCATCATCTCGCACATCATGCCGTCGTCCATCATGTCGCAGGTCATGGTCGCCATCATCATCGGCATGCCCATCATCGGCATCATTGGCATATTGGCGTTCATCGGCATTTGCATCTGCATGGCGTTCATCATGGTGGTGTTCCCTAAAGGTTCGATAGGTGGACGAAGCTGATGGGGAGGATTCTAAGGATTGACCAACACGCAGCAAGATGGCGATCAAACAGCCGGAATGCATGCTCAAGCGACTTTAAACAGGTGGATGGAACGGGATTATCTGCTGCTGCGAACCTTCAGCTTTCATTGCAGATGCGATGCAGACTGGAGCGCGTTTCTGTCGGTTATCGATATGCGATGCAAGACTATATAAATAACCGAAAGAAATAATCGATCTAACGCTGGCGCAGATTCTTACTGACTGGAAAACACCTGCGCATCGGTGAACTTCTCCACGTCGACGCGATGGGGAAAGATCTTCTTCTCCACGAATAAATCATCAACCTGCTGCAACGCCTGAACGTCACGCGCCTCGATCGGCAATAGCGACTCATCACCCCAGCTGCGCAGCCGCTGCGAGACGTCCAGCGACACATCGTTGGCCTTGGCGAACACCCGCGCGTATTCATCGGGATTCTGCCGCGCCCACTCGAAGGCCTTGGCGAAACGCTGCAACACATCGCTGAGGGCCTGGCGCTTGAGCTTGTCGGTCAGCACTTCATCGGAGGCAGTGATAAAGGTCAGCCCGGTGTTAATCCCTTCGCCGCTGATCAGCACCCGGGCGCCCTGCTGCTCGGCAAATGCCTGGTAGATGCCGAACGTGGCCCAGGCTTCGATCTTGCCGGCATTGAACGCCGCCAGGGCGTCGGTAGGCAGGACGAAGCCGACGTTGACGTCCTTCTCATCGACCCCGGCATTGGCCAGTGCGCGAATCAGCAAGTACTGGGAGATGCTGCCCCGGGCCGACGACACCACCACGTTGCGCCCTTTCAAATCGGCGACGCTGTGAATCGGTGAGTCGTGCGGGACGAGAATCGCGATCCCCCGGGATTGGCTGCGCCGCACCGCGACAATGCGCAACGGCGTGCCACCGGTTGCTGCAGCGAGCACCGGCGTATCACCCGCCGGCCCCAAATCCACAGCCCCGGCGCGCAAGGCTTCGAACAGCGGCGCGGCGCCCTGAAAGTTGGCCCACTGCACCTTGTACGCAATGCCCTCCAGCGCATTGGCGGCCTCGACCACCGTGCGCAGGCCCTTGGCTTGATCACCGAGGATCAGCGTGACACTGGACAGATCCGCCTGGGCTTTTGACTCGATGGCATCACCGCAGCCGCTGAGCAACAGCGCAGCACCTGAAAGCAACACCATCGCCGATTGCCATAGACGTCGATCACGCATGGGCAAACCGCCGGATCGCAGACTGACGCTCAACCACCGCCGCCGTTTCCACTTCGACACCCAACAGGCTCAGCAGCCGTGCGCGAATCGCCTGGAAACCGTCCTGCCCGGTGTCGCGGCTGCGGGGCAAGTCGATGGTCAGTTGCTCGGCAATCTTGCCGTTGGCCAGCACGATCACCCGGTCGGCGAGCAGGATCGCTTCGTCCACGTCGTGGGTCACCAGCAGCACCGCCGGCGTGTGTTTGCGCCACAACTCGATGATCAGCCGATGCATCTTGATTCGGGTCAGGGCATCGAGGGCGGCGAAGGGTTCGTCGAGCAGCAACAGCTTGGGTTCGCGCACCAGGCCACGGGCCAGGGCTACCCGCTGGGCTTCGCCGCCGGAGAGGGTCGCCGGGTAGGCTTCCAGCCGATGGGCCAGTCCGACTTCGGTCAGGGCTTGCACGGCGCGGGCCTTGGCGTCGGGGATGTGCAGGCCGAGGACCACGTTTTTCCAGGCGCGTTTCCACGGCATCAAGCGCGGCTCCTGAAACACCGCCGCCCGGGCCTTGGGTACGCGCAACTGGCCGCTGTCGATGCTGTCGAGCCCGGCCAGGCTGCGCAACAACGTGGTCTTGCCGGAACCGCTGGCCCCGAGCAGCGCGACGAATTCGCCGGGTGCGATGTCCAGGTCCAGGCCATCGATGACCCGTTGCTGACCGAACTGGCGCACCACGTTTCGCAGTTGCACCGGTGCTTCTGATTGCAGGTTTTTTGCCGTGAGCGTCGACATGTCAATTCCTCACAAAAGATGGGCGCCAGGCCAGGGCGAAACGCTCCAGCGTGCGGATCAGTCCGTCGATCAACAAACCGAGGACGCTGTAAATCAACAGGCAGATCACGATCACGTCAGTGCGCATAAAGTCCCGGGCATCACTGGCCAGAAAGCCGATGCCGGCGGTGGTGTTGATCTGCTCGACGAACACCAGGGCCAGCCAGGAAATGCCCAGGGAATAACGCAGGCCGACGAAGAACGAAGGCAAGGAACCCGGCAGGATCACGTGCCAGATCAGCTCGCGACGATTCAGGCCCAGGGTGTTGGCGGCCTCGATCAGCTTGGGGTCGATGTTGCGGATACCGGAGAACAAATTGAGGTACACCGGGAAGGTGGTGCCGGTGACGATCAGCGCGATCTTGGTGAACTCGCCGATGCCGAACCAGAGGATGAACAGCGGCACCAGCGCCAGGGAAGGAATGGTGCGCAGCATCTGCATCGGTGAGTCGAGGATCACCTCGCCGCGCTTCGACAGCCCGGTGATCAACGCCGCGACGACACCGATACTGACGCCGATGCTCAAGCCCAGCAGCGCGCGTTGCAGGGAAACCAATAGATGTTTGCCCAACTCACCGGAGATGATCATCGCCCAGAGCGTGCCGCCAATCTGCGACGGTGCGGCGATGATGCGTTGCGGGATCAAGCCAAATTGTGAGGCCAGTTCCCACAACAACAGCAAGGCGATCGGGCTGAGCAGGCGCAGCAGGACTTCGGGGGTTCGCCAGTTGCGCAGCCAGTTGGGGAGCAGCCTTGAAGCCTCGGGGCGATCAACCGCCTTACTGACTGAAAACGAGCTGCTGGCGCTCTGTGTATCGAAGGTCTTTTCGGTCATCAGGCTTCCTTCCTCATCAAGAACATGGCTTCGGATTTATGCTATTCGTATAAGAAACGCCAGTGAAAGGCTTTTTCGGAATAACCTAATATGATTAAAAATCAGATAGAAGATCATCCAGATAAATTATTTGCATAATTAAAGGGCTCAGGCCGCAGCCTCTGCGGCGCCTGCCTATTCCCCCGCTATAAAATGCGTATTACTGATATCTACAATTTCATATGATTCATTAAATTAATAATTAACTTAGAACAAATCGGCATTTCACAGCCCTGCCCTGCTGCGCCTACTTTCGACACCACGGACCGACCCCCTGCCCGGTGGAGGCTTGAATCACGCCTATCCAAAGACAAGGAACTCAGCATGAGCATCGAATTTATCGGCTACATCGGCGGCCATCATTCTTCGGAAATCCACCCGCGCAGCGGCCCGGTGTTGCAACCCGACTATGTAGAAACTGTCGCCCGCGCCCATGACGAGGCCGGGTTCGACCGCGCCCTGGTGGCGTTCCACTCCAACAGCCCGGACAGCACGCTGATCGCCTCCCACGCCGCCAGCGTGACGAAAAACCTGAAGTTCCTGATTGCCCATCGCCCGGGTTTCGCCGCACCGACGCTCGCCGCGCGGCAATTCACCACCCTGGATGTATTCAATGGCGGGCGCACCGCCGTGCACATCATCACCGGCGGCGATGACCGTGAACTGCGCGCCGATGGCAGCTACATCGGCAAGGACGAGCGCTATGCCCGCACCGATGAATACCTCGACGTGCTGCGCCAGGAGTGGACCCGCGAAAAGCCCTTTGACTATCAGGGCAAGTACTATCAGGTCGAGGGTGCGCACTCGTCGGTGAAGTCACCGCAGCAACCGCACATCCCGCTGTATTTTGGCGGCTCATCGGCGGCGGCCATTGAGGTGGCGGGCAAGCATGCGGACGTCTACGCGCTGTGGGGTGAAACCTATGAACAGGTGCGCGAAGTGGTGAACCAGGTGCGCGCCGAGGCCGCCAAGCATGGGCGCAGCATTCGCTTCAGCTTGTCGTTGCGCCCGATTCTGGCGGAGACCGAAGCGCAAGCCTGGGAGCGTGCCGAACGGATTCTGCAACAGGCCACGGCGCTGGCGGAACAGAATGGCTTTGTGCGGCGCGAACCACCGAATGAAGGTTCACGACGTCTGCTGGCGGCGGCGGCCCAAGGCACGCGGCTGGATAAGCGACTGTGGACCGGCATCGCCGGGCTGCTGGGTGCACAGGGCAATTCGACCTCGCTGGTTGGCACGCCGGAACAGGTGGCGGAAGCGTTGCTCGATTACTACGACCTGGGTATTACCACGTTCCTGATTCGTGGTTTTGATCCGCTGAATGACGCCATCGATTACGGCAAGCGCCTGATCCCGCTGACCCGGCAACTGGTGGCCGAGCGGGAGCGGCAGGCGGCGGAAAAAGTCGCCTGATGCCGGCGCACACGACAAAGGGGCTTACCTTGCGGCAAGCCCCTGTTTTTTTGTCGTGACACTCAACCTGTGGCGAGTGGGACCTTTGCTGACGCAATCCCAGGACCCCGCCGCAATGATGGACGCCTACACGGCCGCCTTCCGCGCGGCACTGGAAAACGACAATCGCATGTGCCTGTGCGGGATCCTCGCCGCCGAGCATCACGATCTTCCGGCCGAAGTGCGGGTCGAGGTGGACGGATTCACCGACGCCAATGTGCGGTGGCTGGGCAAGGTGCTGGCGCTGAAACAACCCGAGGCTCAACCAGAGTCGCTGCAACGCCAGGCGCTATCGGTGTTTGCCGCCATTCAAGGGGCGCAACTGGTGTCCCGTGGGCGCAACGACATCACGATCTATGACCAAATGATCGAGTCCTACCGAGCGGCGGGCTTGATCCCCTGAGGGCGGAATCTGCTACTGTCTTGGCACTTTTTATCAATGACGATCTACGCCCATGACCCAGCCAACGCCTGATCCTCAAGCCGTCTGCGCCCCGATCACCAAAAGCGCGATTTTCATTGTCGCCACCGTGGCGCCCGGCAGCGATGCCGCAGAAAAAGTCCGCGGCTGGTGCGGTGACATCGCCGCCCTCACCCGCTCCGTCGGCAAGCGTGTGCCGACCGGTTACCTGTCCTGCGTCTGCGGTTTTGGCTCCAGTGCCTGGGACACGCTGTTCGGCGGCCCGCGCCCGGCGTCACTGCACGCCTTCCGCGAATTAGGCGATGAAGGTCGCCGAGCGCCGGCAACGCCGGGGGACATTCTGCTGCACATTCGTGCGGACCAGATGGACCTGTGTTTCGAACTGGCCACACAGTTGCTCTCGGCCCTGGGCGATGCGGTAGCGGTAGTCGATGAGGTCCAGGGTTTCCGTTATTTCGACATGCGCAGCATCATCGGTTTTGTCGACGGCACGGAGAATCCGGATGATCGGCACATGGCCAGGTTCACGCTCATTGGTGATGAAGACCCGGCGTTTGCCGGCGGCAGCTACGTGCTGGTCCAGAAGTATCTGCACAAGATGGACGCGTGGAACGGGCTGTCCGTCGAGGCTCAGGAACGCGTTATCGGCCGTACGAAACTGTCCGATATCGAACTGGGTGACGCGGTGAAACCGACCAATTCCCACAGTTCTTTGACCACCATCACCAAAGACGGCGAGGAGGTAAAAATCCTCCGCGACAACATGCCGTTCGGGCGGCCAGGCGCTGGCGAATTCGGCACCTACTTCATCGGCTATGCCCGTTCGCCGGAACCGATTGAACTGATGCTGGAGAACATGTTTGTCGGCAGGCCGGCGGGCAACTATGACCGCTTGCTGGATTTCAGCACGGCGGTCACGGGTGGGTTGTTCTTTGTGCCTTCGGCGGATTTGCTTGAAGAATTGGCGGATCGCGCGCCTTAAGCAAGGCCTTAAAAAGGGGACACCCATTAGCCTTGACTGGAGACCGGCTAATGGGTGTCCCCTTTTTTCATTCTTTGTACGCCGTATCCGTGCGCTCCAACTGCCGGATCAACGCATTCCAATGCCGCGCCACACCCGGCCCGTCGCCACTTTTGAACACTTCGGCCTGTTTCTCGACCTTGGCCACCACCTCGGCCGGCGGGAAGATCAGCTCGGCATTGCCGCCGGCCTGAGCGGCGATCTGGATATTGCACGCCCGCTCCAGGCCGTGCAGTTGCTGGAATGCGTGCTCAACGCTGACGCCGGCGGTCAGCAGACCGTGGTTACGCAGGATCAGTACACTCTTGTCCCCGAGGTCCGCCACCAACCGTTCCCGCTCGTCCAGGTCCAGGGCGACGCCTTCGTAACCGTGGTAAGCCACGCGCCCGGAGAAACCGATGGAATGCTGGGAGATCGGCAGCAACCCGTCACGCTGGGCCGACACCGCGATGCCGTCGCGAGTATGGGTATGCAGCACCGCTTGCAGATCCGGCCGCGCGCCGTGGATGGCACTGTGGATGACGTAGCCTGCATAGTTGATGCCCAGGCCTGTCGGGTCGTCGACGATTGTGCCGTCGAGGTCGACCTTGACCAGGTTGGAGGCGCTGATTTCATCAAACAACAGGCCGAAGGCATTGATCAGGAAATGCTCATCGGGCCCCGGCACCCGGGCGGAAAAGTGCGTGTAGATGTGGTCGGTCCACTTGAACAGCGCTGCCAACCGATAGGCCGCCGCCAGCTTGACCCGCACATCCCATTCTTCGGGGGTGACGCGCTGGCGAACATTTTTCGAGACGCTGGATAACGGGCTGACGCTGCTCATGGCAAAACTTCCTGGATGGCCTTAAGAATTGCAGCCAGCCTAGGGGAAGCGAAAAAATAATAAAAAGCACATTTTAATCTAAGCTAATTATCATTTTTTTTTATGTCTTGAGACGTTCCTCATGCCGCACTCTTGATCTTCTGCAGCGACCCGGCGACCAGTTTGCCAAAGGCATCCACCGGCCCTTGCAGGTTGCCGAGAAAGTGCGGGTAGATCAGCCACAGGTCCATCACCGGTTTGAAGTCCTTGAGCGGCACCACCGCCAACTGCTCGAAATGCGCGCTGCGCTCCAACAACGGGCGCGGCACCAGTCCGAGGCCCAAACCATCGGCGACCAGCCCCAGTTGCAACTCGGTGCCGAAGGTTTCCAGGTTGACCCGCAGCGCCAGTCCTTGATCCGACAAGGTGCGTTGCAACCCGGCGCGGAAACCACAACCGTCGGGATTGAGAATCCAGCCACTCTGGTAGACGTCGGCAAGTTTGCACGGGCGCTTCGGCACTTGTGCCTTGGCACAGACCACCACCAATTCCATTTTGCCGATGGACTGGCCGACGATGTTGTCCGGGAAAATCTTCCCCGCCGGGAATAGTGCGGCGGCCGCGTCCAGTTCACCGCGCTCGATCTTGCCCACCAATTGGCTGCCCCAACCCGTTGCCACCTGGGCGCGCAACTCGGGGTATTCAACGCGCAGATGCTTGAGGGCATCGAGCAACACCACATCGCCGATGGTTTGCGGCACGCCCAGGCGCAGCAGGCCGGTGGGCGGCGCGTCGGTCGCCACCAGCTCGCGCAGCGCGTCCATTTCCCGAAGGATCAAACGGCACTGTTCATACACCCGGGTTCCGATCAAAGTAGGCTTGAGCGGTTTGGTATTGCGGTCGAACAATTCCACGCCCAGGGCTTGCTCAAAGTTCTGCACGCGCCGGGTAATGGCGGGTTGGGTCAGCTGCAACGACTCGGCTGCGTGACTGATGGACTGGCAACGAATCACTTCGACGAAGGCATCGATATCATCAATTTTCATTTGGCCCGCACATAGAGAACAGTCAATAAGATGTCTGAAAAGCATAGTTCTATTGCTGAAATCTGGATAGCCCGAAGCTTGAAGCGTCCAGATCGATAACGATTAACGCTATTCAATCGAGTTCTAAATTCCCTTCAGCTATAAGCTAATCATTTAAAAATTGCATATTAAGCCAAATCATTATGCTTAGATAACCCACATCAACCTTCGAAACCAACGATGGAATCGCCATGACCCAGGCCCGACACCCGGAGAGACTCAGAGCATTCATAGGCGCCCTGGCGGAATTGATCGACAGCAACCCGCGCGAGGGAGACCTGCTGCATCGCGGCGGCAAGCTGCTCGGGCAGTTGGTCAGCCATGACGACTGGCTGCCGGAAGACTTCGCCCGCCCCGACCCCGAGCGTTATCAGCAATTCCTGCTGCATGCCGATTCCCGGCAACGCTTCAGTGTGGTCAGTTTTGTCTGGGGGCCGGGGCAACGCACGCCGATCCACGATCATCGGGTCTGGGGCCTGATCGGCATGTTGCGCGGCGCGGAATATTCCCAAGGGTTCGCCCGCCACACCGATGGCACGCTGGTGCCCGAGGGCAACCGGATTCAACTGCAACCCGGCCAGGTCGAGGCCGTGTCGCCGAAGATTGGCGACATCCATCAAGTCAGCAACGCGTTTGACGACCAAGTGTCCATCAGCATTCATGTGTACGGCGCCAACATCGGTGCCGTGCGCCGCGCGGTGTATCAGCCCGACGGCAGCGAGAAACTGTTTATCTCCGGTTATTCCAACGCCTTTCTCCCCAACATCTGGGATCTGTCCAAAGAGAGCCAAGCCCTATGAGTATCGAACTGACCCGCTCCTTCGCTGATATTCGAAAGGCCCTGCTGAACAAGGAAGAACTGGCCCTGGTGGATGTGCGTGAAGAAGCGCCATTCGCTGAGGCGCATCCTTTGTTCGCGGCCAACATCCCCTTGTCGAAACTGGAACTGGAGGTGTATTCGCGGATTCCACGGCTCGATACCCCCCTGACCGTCTACGACAACGGCGAAGGCCTGGCACAGATTGCTGCGCAGCGCTTGCAGGGCCTGGGCTATGTGAATGTGGCCCTGTTGGAAGGTGGCCTGGACGGATGGCGCCGCGCCGGCGGCGAGTTGTTTATCGACGTCAATGTGCCGAGCAAGGCCTTTGGCGAACTGGTGGAAAGCCAGCGCCACACGCCATCCCTGGCGGCGGAAGAAGTCCAGGCGTTGCTCGACAGCGAGGCCGACGTGGTGGTGCTCGATGCCCGGCGTTTCGATGAATACCAGACCATGAGCATTCCCACCGGGATCAGCGTTCCGGGCGCCGAGCTGGTCTTGCGCGCCCGGGAACTGGCGCCGGACCCGACGACGCGGATCATCGTCAACTGCGCCGGGCGCACCCGCAGCATCATCGGCACGCAGTCGCTGATCAACTCCGGCATTCCGAACCCGGTTTCCGCCTTGCGCAACGGCACCATCGGCTGGACCCTCGCCGGTCAGAAACTGCAACATGGCCAGTCGCGCCGATTTGCGCCGACCAGCGAAGAGCATCGGCACATCGCGGCCAAGGATGCCCGTCGGGTCGCCGATAAGGCGCTGGTAGGGCGCGCCACTCTGGCTGATCTTCAGCGCTGGCAGCAGGAATCGACGCGCAGTACTTATCTGTTCGATGTGCGTACGCCGGAAGAATTTGAACAAGGTCACCTGCCCACCGCCCGCTCGACCCCCGGCGGCCAACTGGTGCAGGAAACCGATCACTTCGCCAGTGTGCGCGGTGCACGTTTGGTGCTGGTGGATGACGACGGCGTGCGCGCCAATATGTCGGCGTCCTGGCTCTCGCAACTCGGTTGGGAGGTGCATGTGCTGGATGACGTGCAGCCTGCGCATTTCAGCGAAACGGGGACTTGGCAGGCGCCGGTGCCTGCGTCGCAGCAAGCCGAGGAAATCAGCCCCGAAACCCTGGCCGAATGGCTGGCTCATGGCGACAGTGTGGTGCTGGATTTCACCAGCAGCGCCAACTACGTCAAACGCCACATCCCCGGTGCCTGGTGGACGCTGCGCGGGCAATTAAGCGAAGCGCTGAACAACGTACCGACCGCGCAACGCTATGTGCTGACCTGCGGCAGCAGCCAATTGGCGCGGCTGGCGGTCGCCGAAGTCGAGGCCTTGACCGGCAAACCGGTGTTCCTGCTCAAGGGCGGCACGGCCAGTTGGGTCGCCGCGCAACTGCCGCTGGAGGATGGCGAAACACACCTCGCGTCGCCGCGCATCGACCGCTATCGCCGCCCCTATGAAGGCACCGACAGCCCGCGTGAAGCCATGCAGGCGTATCTGGATTGGGAATATGGTTTGGTCGCGCAACTGGCCCGCGATGCTACCCATGGCTTCTTCGTGATCTGAATAATCCGCGCTCCTGGCCTTGCAGGCATAGGGGCAAACCCACCGACATCCGACCCCTCTCCAGGTGGAGGCTGCACCCACCTGGAGAGGATTTACCCATGCCCGCCGCCTTGCGCACCGACGCCTATTACGCCGCAGCAGCCCTGAGCCTGCTCGCCATCAGCCTCCACGCCCACGCCGAAAACACTGAGCCGGATAAAACACTCAGCACCGTGGTCGTCACCGGCAACCGTGGCAATCAACCGCGCACCACCACCGACAGCCCCTCGCCCATCGATGTGATCAGCGCCGAGCAATTGCAGGCCAGTGGCAAGGTCGGGCTCAAGGAATTGCTCTCGCGCCTGCTGCCTTCCTTCAACCTGCCGGCGATCAACGGCGGCGGGACGTCCTGGTCGGTGCGCGACGTGACCATGCGCGGGCTGTCCGGGGATCAGGTGCTGGTGCTGGTCAACGGCAAGCGCCGGCACAACACCACGCTGATCAACAACCTGGCACGCATCGGCACGGCGGCGGTGCCGGTCAACCTTGACCTGATTCCGGTCTCGGCGATCGATCACATCGAAGTGCTGCGCGACGGTGCCTCGGCGCAATAAGGCTCGGACGCCATCGCCGGGATGATCAACATCATCCTCAAGGAAAACGACAGCGGCGGCAGCGCTGAAACATCGTTCGGACGCTACGGCAGTGGCGACGGCGACACCGTGCACCAGACGTTCAACTACGGCCTGGCACTGCCCAATGACGGCTTCGCCAACCTGGCGCTGGACAGCAAGGAACAGGAACCCTTCGCCCGCACCGGCAGCGCCACGGGCAACCTGTATTCTTCACCCGGTTTCCCTGACAGCCGCGACCAGACCGTCAACCGCCACGGCTGGAACCCCAGCTATGGACTGGGCCGGGAAAAGGTCACCAACGCCAGCTACAACCTCGAACTGCCGATTCAGGATGACCTGACGTTCTATTCCTTTTCCACCGCCAGCTACATGGAAACCACCAAGGTCACCGGCAACTATCGACCCAACGACATCACCTCCCTGGCTGGCGACCCGGACACGCCCTACCCCGACGGCGTACACGCCCAGCGCCGCAACCGCACCATCGACTTCCAGTTCGCCGGTGGTTTCAAGGGCGAGGTCGGTGGCTACAAATACGGGCAGTTTTCGCCGTTCGGCTTTGGCGGGGCGTATTACTACACGCGGTTGGCGTACAACTTCTGATCCCCGCATGATCGTTCCCACGCGGGGCATGGGAACGACCATGCACACCACCAACCTGTAGGAGCGAGGCTTGCCCGCGAAGAACGATGACACGGCATACCTGAAAAATCGCGCCGTCTGCTTCGCGTGCAAGCCTCGCTCCTACAGGTTATCGATCGTTCCCACGCTCTGCGTGGGAATGCCTCAACGGACGCTCCGCGTTCGGCTCTGAATGGGACGCGGAGCGTCCCGGGGTGCATT
Source organism: Pseudomonas sp. ANT_J12 (assembly GCF_008370045.1). Classification (GTDB taxonomy): domain Bacteria; phylum Pseudomonadota; class Gammaproteobacteria; order Pseudomonadales; family Pseudomonadaceae; genus Aquipseudomonas. The sequence continues at coordinate 20,549 of NZ_VOBN01000035.1, read as the reverse complement.
CGCACGCGGGGCATGGGAACGATCATGCACACCACCAACCTGTAGGAGCGAGGCTTGCCCGCGAAGAACGATGACACGGCATACCTGAAAAATCGCGCCGTCTGCTTCGCGGGCAAGCCTCGCTCCTACAGGTTATTGATCGTTCCTACGCTCTGCGTGGGAATGCCTCAACGGACGCTCCGCGTTCGGCTCTGAATGGAACGCGGAGCGTCCCGGGCTGCATTCCCACGCGGAGCATGGGAACGATCATGTACACCACCGACCTGTAGGAGCGAGGCTTGCCCGCGAAGAACGATGACGCGGCATACCTGAAAAATCGCGCCGTCTGCTTCGCGGGCAAGCCTCGCTCCTACAGGTTATTGATCGTTCCTACGCTCTGCGTGGGAATGCCTCAACGGACGCTCCGCGCTCGGCTTTGGAAGGGACGCGGAGCGTCCCGGGCTGCATTCCCACGCGGAGCATGGGAACGATCATGCACACCACCAAGCCTCGCTCCTACAGGTTATTGATCGTTCCTACGCTCTGCGTGGGAATGCCTCAACGGACGCTCCGCGTTCGGCTCTGAATGGGAGGCGGAGCGTCCCGGGCTGCATTCGCACGCGGAGCGTGGGAACGATCAGCGCACGACTTAAATGCATTTATTTCATATTGAACATCGTGATAATCAGCTTACTTAATAATTAGCATATAACCATAAAGACTTTCCCAACGGCTTTTTATAGAGATAACGTCAACCCCAGACCGACCCCTTCTCCAGGCGGAGGCCACACGAACCCGCCTGGAGCTTGTCATGTCACTCAAACCGCTGTTGTTGAGCCTCTTCTGCACCCTGGGCTTCACCGCCATCAGCCATGCCGCCGACCTGCAACCCTTGCTGGTAGCCAATCAAAAATCTTCGATCAAGGTGCTACTGGACGTCTCCGGCGAATTGAAGGATGTGCCTTACGAGATCCAGTTCTCCGAATTCCCCGCCGCCGCGCCGCTGGGCGAAGCGCTGAACGCTGGCGCCGTGGACATCGGCGCCCTCGGTGATGCGCCTTACGTCTTCGCCCTCGGCGCCGGTGCGCCGCTCAAAGTCGTCAGCATCATCCATGCCGAGGGTCGCTACACCACGGCCATTCTCGCGCTCAAGGATTCGCCGCTGAACAACGCCAGCGACCTCAAGGGCAAGCGCATCGTCACCACCCGCGGTTCCATCGGCCATTTCCTGGCGATCAAGGCCCTGCGCAGCGTCGGCCTGAGCACCCACGACGTGCAGTTCATCTACCTGATGCCCAGCGAATCGAGAATCCTGCTGGACAACGGCAGCGCCGACGCCTGGTCGACCTGGGACCCTTACACCACGATTTCCACCACCCAAAGCCAGGCCAAGGTCCTGGCCAGCGGCGACACCCTGCTGACCAACCATTTGTACCTGGCCGCCACCAGCCAGGCGATCGCCGGCAAGCGCCAGCAACTGGACGATTTCGTCGCCCGGGTCGACCGCGCCTACCGCTGGACCAACGCCCACCCCGAGGAATACGCCGCCGCCCAGGCCAAGGTCACCGGCCTGCCGCTGGCTGTGCATGTCGCGGTGAATAAAGGCACGCACATGCAACCGGTGACGATTGACGACACGGTGATCAGCGGCCTGCAAACCACCGCCGACATCTATCAGGAAGAAGGCATTCTCACTAAACACATCGACGTCTCCCAAGGCTTCGACAAGCGCTTCAACGCCCAGCGTGCCCCGATCAGCCAGGCATCGCGCTAATTCAGGAGTAAGAACCATGAGCAAACAACGTCAACTGAAACTCGGTGCGATGGTCCATGGCGTCGGCCACGGCTGGGGCGAATGGCGCCACCCGCAGGCTCAGCCCAACGCCAGCGTGAATTTCGACTTTTACAAGCAGCAGACCCAACTGGCCGAAGGGGCGAAATTCGACTTCGTGTTTATCGCCGACAGCCTGCACATCCACGAAAAATCCAGCCCGCACTACCTCAATCGCTTCGAGCCGCTGACCATCCTTTCGGCGCTGGCGGCGACCACACAACATATCGGCCTCGTGGCGACCGTCACCGTCAGCTACACCGAACCGTTCCAGGTCGCGCGTCAGTTTGCGTCCCTGGACCACATCAGCGGCGGTCGCGCCGGTTGGAACGTGGTGACCTCCTGGCTCAGCGGCACCGCCGATAACTTCGGCAAGGCCGAACACCCGCCCCACGCCGTGCGCTACCGCATCGCCAAGGAACACGTGGAAGTGGTCAAGGGTTTGTGGGATTCCTGGGAAGACGACGCCTTCGCCTACAACAAGCACAGCGGCGAGTTTTTCACCCCCGGCAAACTGCATGCGCTGGAGCACAAGGGTGAGTTTTTCTCAGTCAAAGGGCCGCTGAATATCGCTCGTTCACAGCAAGGCCAACCGGTGATTTTCCAGGCTGGCACCTCGGAGGCCGGGCGCAATTTCGCGGCCGAGAACTCCGATGCGATTTTCGTCAGCCCCGAAACCTTCGATGAAGCCAAAGCCTACTACCAAGACCTGAAACAACGGGCCAGCGGCTTCGGCCGGGATGCGCAGAAGCTGTCGATCCTGCCGGGCATCCGCCCCATCGTGGGCCGCGACGAAGCGGAAGTGGAAAGTCGTTATCAGCAAGCGGTGGAACTGGTCAGCATCGAAGACGCGATTGTCGCCCTCGGCCGGCCATTCAATGACCATGATTTCAGCCAGTACCCGCTGGATGCGCCGTTCCCCGAATTGGGTGATTTGGGCGCCAACAGCCAGAAAGGCGGGTCCGACCGGATCAAGCAACTGGCCAAGGACGAAGGCCTGACCTTGCGTCAGGTGGCCCTGCGTTTCTCCCGGCCACGCCGGGATTTCGTCGGCACGCCCGAGCAGGTTGCCGACGCCCTGCAAACCTGGTTCGAGGCCGGTGCCGCCGACGGTTTCATCATCAATTCCTTGCTGCCCGATGGCTTGCAGTACTTCACCGAGCTGGTGGTGCCGCTGTTGCAACAACGGGGCCTGTTTCGCGAGGAGTACAGCGGCAACACCCTGCGCGACAACCTGGGTCTGGACGTCCCTGCCAACCGTCACGCCGCCCTTCAAACCGAAGAGAAAAGCGAGGCCGTGGCATGAGCGAATCCCTCAATCAATTGCTCGCGGATCTGCACGCCGAACGCCTGGCGACCTGGGAGCCGGCGGCCCTGCAAGTCAATATCGATCAGCGTCAACGCCTGGTCGATGAGGCTCGAACCGAGGACTTCGTCAAGGTCGGCGACACCCTTGAGCCTTTCACGCTGTTGAAGGTTGAAGGCGGCGAACTGAGCCGCGACGAATTACTCGCCAACGGTCCGGCGGTGCTGATTTTCTTCCGCTTCGCCGGTTGCCCGGCCTGCAATATCGCCCTGCCCTGGTACCAGCGGCGGCTCTATCCGCAACTGCACGCGCTAGGGGTTCCGTTGGTGGCGGTCAGCCCGCAGGTGCCGGAACGCCTGGTCGAGATCAAGACCCGGCACAGCCTGGAACTGCAAGTGGCCAGCGACCCGGACAACCAGCTCGGCCGGCGCCTGGGCATTCTCTACAGCTTCGATGAAGCCTCGCGCAGAGCCTCGCTGGCCAGGGGCGCCGGCATCGGTGAAATCACTGGCACCGGCACCTGGGAATTACCGCAACCGACTGTGGTGGTGATCACACAGGACGGCACCGTGGCCTTCGCCGAAGTCAGCCCGGACTGGCTGGTACGCACCGAAGCCGACCCGGTGTTGCGCGCCGTTGAACAACTGCTCGGGCAACTCCCCGCGCGAATCGCTATCTGACCAGAGCCTGACCATGACGAAAAACATTCAACAGGGACAGTTCAATCGTCGCGGCTTCCTGACGGCCAGTTCGATTGCCGTAGGTGCGTTGGGGCTGTCTTCCCTGGGCCTGGGCGCCCGCGCCTTCGCGCAAAACACCTCGCTGTCGGACCTGACGCTGGGCGTCGCCACCTACCGTGGCCAGGAGTCGTACTTCACCGAAGACGCCGGTACCGCCAACCGCCCATATAAGGTCGATTACGCGGAGTTCGCCGGCGGCAACCTGATCGTCGAAGCGCTGGCCTCGGGCAGCCTGGACATCGGTTCCATGAGCGAGATCCCGCCGATCTTCTCGATCCAGAGCCATCGCCAGCCGAAGCTGATCGCGGTGATTCAAGGCGATGTGAACAACCAGGTGTTCCTGATCCCCAAGAACTCGACCCTCGAATCCGTCGGGCAATTGAAGGGCAAACGGGTCGGCTATGTGCGTTCCACCACCTCGCACTACTTTCTGATCAAGGCCTTGAAGGAACAGGGCCTGACCATGAAGGACATCACCGCTGTGGCCCTCACACCGCAGGACGGCTTCAGCGCTTTCCAGAGCGGCCAGCTCGATGCCTGGGTGATTTATGGCGTGTTTATCCAGTTGGCGAAGTTTCGCAGCGGCGCCCGGGTCCTGAAGACGGCCCAGGGCTATTTGTCCGGCAACTATTTGATGGCGGCACGCCCCGCCGCCCTGGAAGACCCGCTGCGCAAACAGGCGATTCAGGATTACTTGCAGCGCACCGCGCGCACCCTGGAATGGATCAACAACAACCCCGAGCCTTGGGCCACCAAATCGGCGCAGTTGCTGGGCGTTGATAAAGCCGTGTTCCTCGACATGTACAACAGCCGCAGCCAGCCGTGGAAAGTCCTCGAAGTCGACGACCAAGCGATCGCCTCGCAGCAGGAAGTGGCGGATCTGTTCTTTGATGCGGGGGTGTTGAGTGAGCGGCTGGATGTGGGGCCGTTGTGGGACAGGCAGTTCAGGTTGTTGCCGTTATGAATTTCATGGCCGAACACCCACCCCCTGTGGCGAGGGGGCTTGCTTGTGGCGAGGGAGCTTGCTCCCGCTGGGTCGCGAAGCGGCCCCCGCTTATCCCTGAAAAGCAGGGGACTGCTGCGCAGTCCGGCGGGAGCAAGCTCCCTCGCCACAGGCAAGCCCCCTCACCACATTTGACCTCATTGAAGCAGCTACCGGCTCTCACCTTTTGATCGAGTGAACCCACCATGAGTCTTTCCTCTCAACACGCTTCAACCCTGCGCTCCATCGAAGCAGCCAATGTCGAAGCGCTGCTGGAAACCCTCGGCGCACAACTGGCCGCCACGGCCCACGTCTATGACGAAAGCGGTGCGTTCCCTCAGGACAATTTCAACGTGCTGCACGAGCACGGCCTGGTCGCGCTCACCGTGCCCAAAGCCCTTGGCGGTGGCGGCGCGAACCTGAGCCAGGCGCGCAAGGCGATCAGCGCGATTGCCAAGGGCGAACCCTCGACGGCGTTGATCCTGGTGATGCAATACCTCCAGCACGCACGTCTGCAAGACAGTAAATCCTGGCCCGAGGCCCTGCGTCTGCAAGTGGCCCGGGACGCGGTCGAGCACGGCGCATTGATCAACGCCCTGCGGGTCGAGCCCGACCTTGGCACTCCGGCCCGTGGCGGTTTGCCGGCCACCGTTGCCCGACGCACTGCCGCCGGTTGGCGCATCAGCGGGCGCAAGATCTATTCCACCGGCAGCCATGGCCTGACCTGGTTCAGCGTCTGGGCGCGCAGCACCGATGAAGATCCGCTGGTCGGTGCCTGGCTGGTGCACAAGGACACGCCGGGCATCAGCATCATTGAGGACTGGGATCACCTGGGCATGCGCGCCACGTGTAGCCATGAAGTGGTGTTCGACAATGTGCTGGTGCCGCTGGATCACGCGGTCAGCGTCAGCCCTTGGAGCGCACCGCAACCCGAGCTGGATGGCGATGGGTTCCTGTGGATGTCGGTGTTGTTGTCATCGGTCTACGACGGCGTCGCCCAAGCGGCCCGCGACTGGTTGGTCGGTTGGCTGGAACAACGCAAGCCGTCCAACCTCGGCGCGGCACTGTCGACCCTGCCCCGGTTTCAGGAAACGGTCGGCCACATCGACACGCTGTTGTTCGCCAACCGCAGCCTGCTGGATGCCGCCGCCGAAGGGCGCACGCCATCGAGCAACGCCGCGCAACTGAAATACCTGGTGACCGGCAACGCCATCCGCGCCGTCGAGCTGGCCATTGAAGCCTCCGGCAACCCCGGCCTGTCACGCCACAATCCGCTGCAGCGGCACTACCGCGATGTGCTCTGCAGTCGCGTCCATACACCGCAAAACGACGCCGTGCTGCAAGGCGTCGGCAAAGCCGTTTTCGCCCAGCGCCAACCGAAGGAACGCCCATGAGCCAGCTCGTGATTGCCAGTCAACTGGATGAAGACTTCAACGATGTGATCCGCCAGCGCCTCGCGCACACCCACCCCGGCGCCGAGGTCCTGGACGTGCCAATTGGCGTGCCCAGCGACCTGCCCGCCGAAGTCAGTATTTTGCTGGCGCGTCCGATCAATGTGCGCGGCTACCTGGCGCCGGACACGCCGCCACCGGGCTGGCCTTATGGCTTGAAGTGGATTCAAGTGGTGTCGTCCGGTATCGACTTCTACCCCACATGGCTGTTCGACGGCCCTCCGGTGAGCACGTCCCGGGGCAGCGCCGCCGAGAACATCGCCGAGTTTGCCTTGGCCGCGATCTTCGCCGCCGCCAAGCATCTGCCGGATATCTGGGTGCATGACTCACACTGGAATTTCACCGCGCTGACACCGCTCAAGGGCACGACGTTGGGGATTCTCGGCTTCGGTGCGATTGGCCGCAGCCTGGCGGCGAAGGCCCACGCCCTGGGCATGCATGTCGTGGCGCTACGACAGAGCCAGGCGCCCTTCGAGGTTGAAGGCGTCGAGGCCGCGCGGGATATCCACGAGTTGTTTACCCTGTCCGATCATTTGGTGCTGGCCGCGCCGTTGACCGCTGCGACCCGGCACATCGTCAATAGCGCGGTGCTGGCCAGCGCCAAACCCGGTCTGCACCTGATCAACATTGCCCGGGGTGGTTTGCTCGATCACGGGGCGTTGCTGGAAGCGCTGGACAGCGGCGCGATTGGCCTGGCTTCGCTGGACGTGACAGAGCCCGAGCCGCTACCTGATGGGCATCCACTCTACGCCCATCCAAGGGTGCGTCTGTCGCCGCATACGTCGGCGATTTCCAGTAACAGCCGGCATGAGATTGCCGACAGTTTCCTGGCCAATCTTGAGCGTTTCCTGAATGGCTTGGCGCCGGAGAACCTGGCGAACGTACAGCGCGGGTATTGATCTAGGCTGTCTTGAACCCATTCAAGAACAGCCGGAGGTTGTCATGCAGCTCGAAGGTTCCTGCCATTGCGGCGCGGTGTCGTTCAGTCTGACCAGCGCCCACCCCTACCCTTATCAGCGCTGCTACTGCTCGATCTGCCGAAAGACCCAGGGCGGGGGCGGTTATGCGATCAACCTCAGTGGCGATGCGGACAGCCTGAAGGTCAACGGGCGCAAGCACATCGCGATCTACCATGCGCGGCTCAAGGAGGAAGGCGACAAACGCGCCCACCGCAGCACCGCCGAACGGCATTTCTGTTCGGTGTGCGGCTCGGGGTTATGGCTGTTCAGTCCTGAATGGCCGGAGCTGATTCACCCGTTTGCCTCGGTTATCGACACGCCGTTGCCGGTGCCGCCGCGGAACACGCATTTGATGCTGGGTTCGAAAGCGTCGTGGGTGGAGGTCGAGCTGAAGCCTAAGGATCAGGAGTTCGAGGTCTATCCCGAAGAGTCCATCGCTGATTGGCATAAACGCCTCGGTTTGGAAAAGTGAACAGATCTGCAGTGGTGAGGAAACTCAATTGTGGCGAGAGGGCTTGTCGGAATACCGCATCACCCCGTTCGGTTGCGCAGCAGTCGTAATTCCTGCTCGCGTGGTGTGACAGGAGGAATGCCGGGGCCGCTTCGCGACCCAACGGGGGCAAGCCCCTTCGCCACAACGAACGCCTTGCCACCGGTTATTCGCCGCACCACAGAACCCCTTCACAGTCTTTGACAGTTTCCCGACAAAGCTCTCAAAGATCGCTGGCCACCCGCCGCCTAGCATGGGCGCATCCAAATTCCCTCGGGTGCTCCCATGTTTCGTTCCATGTGTTTATCGCTGACTTCGCTGTGCCTGCTCGTGTACATCGGCGCGAGTGATGTGCGCAAGGACCGCAAGACCGTTGCCGATTGATGAGCGCTGGCGTTTGACCACGGTGCTGGCGGTGCAGTATCTGGCGAGCGAGGCGGCGGACAGCCCGATTGTCGAGCGACGGTTGCAGACGTCGTTGGCTGGGCAGGTGGTTTATGCCTTCTAAGATCGTTCCCACGCTCTGCGTGGGAATGCAGCCCGGGACGCTCTGCGTCCCATTGGAACGCGGAGCGTCCCTTGAAGCATTTCCCACGCTCTGCGTGGGAACGATCATCCGTAGGAGCGAGGCTTGCCCGCGAAGGCGTCCTCAAGAACGACACTAATCCAAATGCGCCCACGTCATGCGAAACGACGCCCCACCCCACGGCGAATCCGCCACTTCCACCTGCCCACCGTGGGACTGCGAAACCCGCCGCACCAACGCCAGGCCCAAGCCAAACCCACCGGTACGCCGATCCCGACTGGCGTCCAGCCGCGAGAACGGTTCGAAGATCTTTTCCCGCCCGTCCATCGGCACGCCCGGCCCGTCATCGTTGACCTGCACTTCGTAGCGATCATCGTTGCGCACCAGCGACACCTCGACGCGCCTGTCGGCATAACGAATGGCATTGCGCAGGAGGTTGATCACCGCCCGGGCCATGAAGCGCGGTTCGATCCGCACCTCATCAATCTGGCACTCGACAATCAGCAACTGCACCCCCGCCGCTTCCGCCTCCAGCGCCACACTGCCGACCACGCTGTCGAGCCAACTGCTGGCCTGGATATTCTCGCGGTTGATCACCGTGGCGCCACGCTCAAGGCTGGCGTAAGTCAGCAGTTCAGAGACCATTTCTTCCAGTTCGCCCAGGTCGGCGTACATGTCGGCGATCAGCTCGCGGTTCTGGGTCGGATCGGGTTGTTGCTTGAGCTGATCGAGCTCGAACGACAACCGCGCAATCGGTGTACGCAGTTCATGGGACACCGCGTTGGTCAGCTCGCGCTGATTGGCGATCAGGCCTTCAATGCGCGCCGCCATCAGGTTGAAGTGTTCGGCCAGGTCGCGGATGTTCGAGCGCTTGGACAGCTGGATCCGCGACGACAGATCGTTATCGCCAAAGCGCTCGGCGGCCAGGCGCAGTTTCTCCAGATCCCGCCAGTGCGGCCGCACCCAGAAAAACAGCACGATACCGATCAAAACCGCCAGCATCAGGTAGGCCGCCGCGATATAGAACGGCATCAGGCTGGGTTCCGCCGGGAGCTTGATGCTCAGCAGTTGCGAGCCGCCATCAATGGTGGAAATGAACTGCGTGTATTTCTCCCGAATCACCAGCATGCCGTTGGCCAACAGGGCTTTTTCCTGGTCATCGAGGGCCAGTTGATCAGCCTCGACCAGCGTCAGCCCCAAGCCATAATGCGGACGCAAGGCCTCCAATTGCTGCTCACGCCCCGGCCCTTCCAGGCCGCGCAACTGCTCCACCAGCGAATACGCCTGACCGCGCACGGCTTCGCGGTTGTAGGCCTGCATCTGGTTGTCGAGCAGTGCGTTGAAGGTGTGTTCGACCGTCTGCAACGCCAGCACCAGCCCCACGGCCAGCATCAGGTACAAACCCAGAAATAACCGCAGCATCTATAGCTCCCACGCGAACGGATTGAACAGGTAACCCTTGCCCCAGACGGTCTTGATGCACACCGGTTCCCGGGGGTTGTCCTTGAGTTTGGCCCGCAGTTTGCTGATGTAGACGTCGACGCTGCGGTTGAGGCCGTCGAAGGCGATGCCGCGCATGCGGTTGAGGATGTCGTCGCGGGACAGGATCTTGCCGGCGGCGCTGGCCAGCAGCCACAGCAGCTCGAATTCCATGGTGGTCAGCTCGATGCCCTCGCCCGCCAGGCGCACTTCGCGGCAGCTGCGGTCGATGCTCAAGTGGCCGAATTCCAGGGCGCTGCACACGCTGGTGTCCGGCGACTGCCGACGTTGCAAGGCGCGCAAACGGGCGAGCAGCACCGGGGGCTTGATCGGTTTGATCACGTAGTCGTCGGCGCCGGATTCCAGGCCGAGGATATGATCGAGGTCGTCTTCCTTGGCGGTGAGGATCACGATCGGCGTGTCGGACACGCTGCGAATCTCGCGGCACACGTGCAGGCCGCTCTGACCCGGCAACATCAGGTCGAGCACGACGATTTTCGGTTTGAATTCCAGAAATGCGGCCAACGCCAGGTCGCCGCGGTGCACCGCCCGGACCTCGAAGCCATGTTGGGACAGGAAATGCGCAATCAGCCCGGCGAGCTTTTCGTCGTCTTCCACCAGCAAAACTTTGCCAAAACCCAGGTTATCCATAACGACCGCGTGCCAACCCTTGTTTGAAGTGGACGGCATTATGGCGGCAATCAGTGACGAGACGGAGATGGCAGGCAGCAAAAACCGGCCGTGGGGGCCGGTTTTGGGTGATGTTTCATACTCTTAAGAGTTTTTAACAATATTGAATCAAAACATCACAGCCTGCGGATGACGTCGTTTTTGTAGGAGCGAGGCTTGCCCGCGAAGGCGGTGTGTCATTCGACATTGATGTTGGATGATACGACGCCTTCGCGGGCAAGCCTCGCTCCTACAAGGGGATATGCGGCGGTTGATTGGGTTATGCGGCCGTCGGGATACCGCTGTGGAAACGGAATTCCACGTCCGGCGATTCGATCAGCTCTTGCTCGGCAGCGCGAACCCGGTCGATGACCTGGGCGATGTCCTTGGCGTCGCCGTACTGATAAGCCAGTTTCAGGTAACCCTGAAAATGCCGCGCCTCGCTTTTGAGCAAGCCAAAGTAGAACTTGCCCAGTTCTTCATCCAGATGTGGCACCAGCGCCTCGAAACGCTCGCAACTGCGGGCTTCGATGAAGGCGCCGACCACCAGGGTATCCACCAGTTTCACCGGCTCGTGGCTGCGCACCACTTTGCGCAGGCCCGAGGCATAGCGCCCGGCGGAGAGCTGGCGCAGCTCGATCTTGCGCTTTTTCATCAGGCGCATGACTTGTTCGTGGTGCACCAGCTCTTCCCGGGCCAGGCGCGACATCAGGTTGATCAGATCCACGTGGGAGTGGTACTTGGCGATCAGGCTCAACGCCGTGCTGGCGGCCTTGAATTCGCAGTTCTTGTGGTCGATCAGCAAGGTTTCCTGATCGGCCAGCGCGGCCTGGACCCAGCCGTCAGGGGTGCGGCAGCCGAGGAACTCGTGAATTTCGGGAAGGATCATGGGGCTCACGGATAAAAGGTTCAAAACGAAGGGCGCCGATTATACGGGCTTGTCGGCAGACCACCAGTCGCCGCCATTGATATGCATCAAGTCCCGTATTCCCGAGCAGCAACTATAGTTGTCCAACGCAGTGTTCTTTACTTCCTGGAGATCCCGACCATGCAAGCCATCCGCAGCATCCTGGTGGTCATCGAACCCGAACACTCGGAAAGCCTGGCGCTCAAGCGCGCAAAGTTGATCGCGGGCGTAACCCAGGCGCATTTACACCTGCTGGTGTGTGATCGAAAGCATGACCACAGCGGCATGCTCGGCGTGCTCAAGGCTGCGCTGGTGGAGGACGGCTACAGCGTGACCACCGAGCAGGCCTGGAACGAGAGCCTGCATGAAACCATCGTCGACGTGCAGCAAGCCGAAGGCTGTGGGCTGGTGGTCAAGCAGCATTACCCCGACAGCCCGCTGAAAAAGGCCCTGCTGACCCCGGCAGACTGGAAATTGCTGCGCTACTGCCCGACGCCGGTGCTGCTGGTGAAAACTTCGAAACCCTGGGCCGGCGGAGTCATTCTGGCGGCCATCGACGTTGGCAACACCGACGGTGAGCACCGTACGCTGCACGCATGCATTGTCGATCACGGCTACGACATCGCCAGCCTGGCCAAGGCCCAGTTGCACGTGATCAGTGCGCACCCGTCACCGATGCTGTCGTCGGCGGACCCGGTGTTTCAGTTGCGCGAGACCATCGAGGCCAAGTATCGCGAGCAGTGCAAGGCATTCCAGGCCGAATTCGATATTGACGACGAGCACCTGCATATCGAGGAAGGCCCGGCGGATGTGCTGATTCCGCATATGGTGCACAAGCTGAACGCGGCAGTGATCGTGATTGGCACCGTAGCGCGGTCCGGGTTATCGGGGGCGCTGATCGGCAATACGGCGGAGGTGGTGCTGGATGCGGTGGAGAGCGATGTGCTGGTGCTCAAGCCGGATGAGATCATGGATCATCTGGAAGAGGTTGTGACGCGGCATTGAGGGGTGTGGTGTCAGTAATGACGCCTTCGCGGGCAAGCCTCGCTCCTACAGGGATCGTGTTGATCACAAATGTTGTGTACGACACATACCCTGTAGGAGCGAGGCTTGCCCGCGAAGCTTTTAAGCTTTAGTTGCCAAAGGCGTCCTTGAGGAACCCCGGCGCGATATAGCGCTGGTAATGCGCCTCCGACAGCAGGAAAAACTCCCGATCAATGGCATCGCGCAATTGCGGCAGGTTCCAGTCGCGAAACTCCGGCATCAACACCATCCCGTAGGCTTCCAGATTGTTGATCACCCGCGCCCCGCGAGCGATCAACTGGTAGGCCCAGCAATATTCCGACTGGTGCGGTACAAAGCGGATTTTGCGCTGTTCAAGCTGCAACCGCAGGCGCTGCGGGTCGAAAATCTCCAGCTTGCTGGCCATCACCTGGGACAGCAGTTGCTCAAGACGCAGCCATACCGCGCGTTTTTCTTCCTCGTTGTAACCGTTCCAGTTGATCACTTCGTGGTGGAAACGCTTGCAGCCACGGCACACCAGGTCACCGTAAACGGTGGAACAGAGGCCGACGCAGGGAGTCTTGATGGTTTGATTGGGCATAGGTAGGCAAAACACGGGAAAGCAGAACAGGTCGGCATGTTAGCCCTTTGTCTAACATTGATCACCCCTCAAAGTTAAAGGGCTAACTTACGTTTATATTTTTTTTGCCGTAGAATCAGCCAGCCTTTTAAGGCGCCAATGTCCGTTTGAAGCTGTTTTCAAAGCGTCACGAGCACAGTCGTTCCTTCAGAGCGGAGTTGGCGAAGGGTTTTTCCAGCGGGGAAAAGCTCTACGCCAACCCTCATCAGCTCCCCGTTCTGCAGGCGTAAAACTTTGAAAGCAGCTTCTGTAAGGAATGGTCGGTAATTCTGGCTAAGTGGCCCACAACGCCACGCAGCGCATGAGTACGGCCATTTCGGGATGAGCGTCCCGGACACCCATTTGGGACCACTGATGAGGGTAATAACTGTGCTTGAAGCCTACCGCAAACATATCGAAGAGCGTGCAGCACTGGGTATCGTTCCCCAGCCGCTTAACGCCGAACAAACTGCAGGCCTGGTCGAGCTGCTGAAGAATCCCCCGGCTGGCGAAGAAGCTTTCCTCGTTGACCTGATCACCAATCGCATTCCACCTGGCGTGGACGAAGCAGCCTATGTAAAGGCTGGTTTCCTGTCTGCCCTGGCCAAAGGCGAAGCAACCTCCCCCCTGATCGACAAGAAGCGCGCGGTTGAACTGCTCGGCACCATGCAGGGCGGCTACAACATCGTGACCCTGGTTGACCTGCTCGACAGCGCCGAACTGGCCCCGGTCGCTGCCGCTCAACTCAAGCACACCCTGCTGATGTTCGATGCGTTCCACGATGTCGCGGAAAAAGCCAAAAACGGCAACGAACACGCCAAAGGCGTGCTGCAGTCGTGGGCTGACGGCGAGTGGTTCAAGAACCGCCCTGTCCTGGCCGACAAGATTAGCCTGCGCGTGTTCAAGGTCACCGGCGAAACCAACACCGACGACCTGTCCCCTGCCCCGGACGCCTGGTCCCGCCCGGACATCCCGCTGCACGCCCTGGCCATGCTGAAAATGGCCCGTGAAGGCATCGTGCCTGACGCCCAAGGCGTGACTGGCCCGATGAAGCAGATCGAAGAAATGCGCGGTCAAGGCTTCCCTATCGCTTACGTCGGTGACGTGGTCGGTACCGGTTCGTCGCGTAAATCGGCAACCAACTCGGTCCTGTGGTTCTTCGGCGACGACGTGCCTAACGTGCCGAACAAGCGCGCTGGCGGTTTCTGCTTCGGCAGCAAAATCGCTCCAATCTTCTACAACACCATGGAAGATGCCGGCGCACTGCCAATCGAGTTCGACGTGACCAACATGAACATGGGCGACGTGATCGACCTGTACCCGCATGCTGGCAAAGTCTGCAAACACGGCACCGACGAAGTCCTGACCACCTTCGAAATGAAGACTCCGGTACTGTTGGACGAAGTGCGTGCCGGCGGCCGTATCCCGCTGATCATCGGCCGTGGCCTGACTGACAAGGCTCGCGCCGAACTGGGCCTGGGCCCTACCGATCTGTTCAAACTGCCTGAAGCACCTGTCGACACCGGCAAGGGCTACACCCTGGCACAGAAAATGGTCGGCAAGGCGTGCGGTTTGCCAGAAGGCAAAGGCGTTCGTCCTGGCACCTACTGCGAACCGAAGATGACCACCGTCGGTTCCCAGGACACCACCGGTCCGATGACCCGTGATGAACTGAAAGACCTGGCGTGCCTGGGCTTCTCGACCGATCTGGTGATGCAGTCCTTCTGCCACACCGCGGCTTACCCTAAGCCGATCGACGTGACCACCCACCACACCCTGCCAGACTTCATCATGACTCGCGGCGGTGTTTCCCTGCGTCCGGGCGACGGCATCATCCACTCGTGGTTGAACCGTATGCTGCTGCCGGACACCGTCGGTACCGGTGGTGACTCCCACACCCGTTTTCCGATGGGCATTTCGTTCCCGGCCGGTTCCGGTCTGGTGGCGTTTGCTGCTGCTACCGGCGTTATGCCGCTGGACATGCCGGAATCGATCCTGGTTCGTTTCAAAGGCAAGATGCAACCGGGCGTTACCCTGCGTGACCTGGTTCATGCCATTCCTTACTTCGCGATCCAGGCTGGCCTGCTGACCGTTGAGAAGAAAGGCAAGAAGAACGCGTTCTCCGGCCGCATCCTGGAAATCGAAGGCCTGGACAACCTGAGCATCGAACAAGCTTTCGAGCTGTCCGACGCCTCGGCTGAACGTTCGGCTGCCGGTTGCACCATCAAGCTGTCGAAAGACTCCATCACCGAGTACCTGAACTCCAACATCACCCTGCTGCGCTGGATGATCGGCGAAGGCTACGGCGATGCACGTACTCTGGAACGTCGCGCTCAAGCGATGGAAGCCTGGGTTGCCAACCCTGAGCTGATGGTGGCCGATGCTGACGCCGAATACGCTGAAATCATCGAAATCGACCTGGCTGACATCAAAGAGCCTGTGCTCTGCGCGCCAAACGATCCGGACGACGCCCGTCTGCTGTCCAGCGTTGCTGGCGAGAAGATCGACGAAGTGTTCATCGGTTCGTGCATGACCAACATCGGTCACTTCCGCGCTGCCGGTAAGCTGCTGGATCAGGTCAAGGGTCAGCTGCCAACCCGTCTGTGGCTGTCGCCGCCGACCAAAATGGACGCTCACCAACTGACCGAAGAAGGCTACTACGGCATCTACGGCAAGGCCGGCGCTCGCATGGAAATGCCGGGTTGCTCGCTGTGCATGGGTAACCAGGCACGTGTAGAGCCGAACTCGACTGTTGTGTCGACGTCGACCCGTAACTTCCCGAACCGTCTGGGTGACGGCGCGAACGTTTACCTGGCTTCGGCTGAGTTGGCGTCTGTTGCTTCCATCCTGGGTCGCCTGCCGACCGTCGAGGAGTACATGGAATACGCTGGCAAGATCGACAGCATGGCGGCTGATGTTTACCGCTACCTGTCCTTCGACCAGATCGCCGAGTTCCGTGAAGCTGCTGCGAACGCCAACATTCCGGTCGTTCAAGCCTAACGCTGCAACGCAATAGAAAACGCCGCCCATCGCGAGATGAGCGGCGTTTTTTTATGCCTCTATGGCGAGGGAGCTTGCGGCTCGGGCGGATTCAGGGCTTGCTGCACCGCGCCGTCGACACTCAACCCGCTGAGAATCACCTGCTCCAGTTCCTGCGCCGGCAACGTCGAGAGCACCGCTTTGGCCTCGTGCTTGAGCCGCGCCAGAATCAGCAATTTATCCTCGGCCCGCACCTGCAAAAAGAACCCTTCCAGCACTTCGATGCTGGTGCCGTCCAGATCCGGGGATTCTTCCAGACTGAGAATAATCGTATGCACCGGCGGCTCCGCATGGCGGGCCAGTCGCAGCGCGCCACCCAGGATGCGTTCCACATTGGCGAAAAACAGTGCCTCGCTGGGCCGTACGATCAGCACCCCGGGGATTTGCCGGGCGTCCGGATGACGTTGCACATCGACGTAATCGTGACCATCGCCCATCTGCCCCAGCACTTGAATATCCGCCGAGGACATCTGCTTGAGCATCAGCACCACGCTGATCACCACCGCCACCAGCAAGCCGTCCAGCACGCCCAACACCAGCACCGCCGCCACCGCACAGATCACCAGCACCCGATCGCGGCGCCAGATGAAATAGCGGCCCAGGGGTTGCAGGCTCAAGCCGCGCGCCAGGGCATGAATGACGATGGCCGCCAGCACCGGCTCGGGCGTCAGGGCGATGTAGGGCAACATCGTCAGGACGATCAGCAACACCACCAGCGCCGCGACGACGCCGGACAGCCGTGAACCGGCACCGGCCGCCTCGTTGGCCGAGGTCGCGGAGTAACCGGCGCCCGCCGGCATGCCATGGAACAGGCCCGACAACAGGTTCGCTGCGCCGAGGGCCAACAGGTCGCGGTTCGACGACACCCGGTCGCCATGCTTCAAGGCGAAGGAACTGATCGAGCCGTAGGATTCGGCATACAGAATCATCACCATGGCGAACGCCAACTCGCCCAGGCGCAACCAGTCAGCAAACGGCAACACCGGTAGTCGGGGCACTTCGAGGCTCAGGTCGATGACGCCGATCAGGTCCACGCCATAGGCCGGCAAGTTCAGCCAGTGACTGGCCGCGATACCGAGCGCCACCACCAGCAAACCGCCCGGCACCCGACGGAATCGTGCGCACACCGCCAGCACCAGCAGCGCCACGGCCGCCACCAGCAAACCGACCCGATTCCATTGCGGCCACTGTTCCAGCAGTTGCGGGACGAAACGGATCAGGTTGCCATTGCTCAAGTGCACGTCAACGATGCTCGCGACCTGCTTGAGAATGATCGTCACCGCCAGCCCGAACGCGAACCCGCGCAGCACCGGTTTGGCAATGAACGAGGTCACGCTGCCGAGTTTCAACAGACCGGCCAACAGGAAGAATCCGCCCGTCACCAGCACCAGGCCGATCGCCAGCGACAGGCGCAGGGCCGAATCGCCATTGGCCAGGGTGGCAGTGGCGGCGGCGAGCACGGCGGCAGAGGATGAGGTTGCAGACACAATGGCAAAGCGGCTGGTGCCCAACAACGCGTAGCACAGCAAACCGGCAAACAACGCAATCACCCCGGCCTGGGGCGGCACCGCGGCGATGCTGGAATAAGCCACGGCCTCAGGCAGCAGCAAACCGGCAATAGACAGCCCGGCCAACAGGTCCTGCCAACGGTTGGGGGTATCGGCACGGGGTTGCACCGAGGCGCCTTGAGCACGAGCCATGCAGCGTCTCCAGAGAAAGATCAACAGGCCGTCCAAGACGCGTCCTTGAGGGCTCTAGGGTAGTCGTTTATCCGCTGGGATGCGTGCGCTGGGTCAGGTGCGTTGCAAGGATTGGGCGTGATCGTTCCCACGCTCTGCGTGGGAATGCAGCCCGGGACGCTCCGCGTCCCTTTTTACAGCTGGAACGCGGAGCGTCCCTTGAGGCATTCCCACGCAGAGCGTGGGAACGATCATGTGTTATCAGACGGTCAGCGAATAGATCAACGCCGAAATCGCCACCAGGCCCACCGCGGTCACGAAGACGTTGGACGCCTGGCCGCGATATCGCGCCATGGCCGGTACTTTGCGGATCGCGTACATCGGCATCAGGAACAGGATGGCCGCGATGACCGGTCCACCGAGGGTTTCGATCATGCCGAGGATGCTCGGGTTCCAGGTCGCGACGATCCAGCACACCACCAGCATGAAGGCAGCGGTGATGCGGTCCAGGTTTTTAGGCGACGGGCGTGCACCAGATTTGGCGATCAGGCCTTTGAAGCCTTCGCTGGCGCCGATGTAGTGGCCCAGGAACGACTTGGAAATGGCCACGAAGGCAATCAACGGCGCCGCGAAGGCGATGGTCGGGTTGCTGAAGTGGTTGGCCAGGTACGACAGGATCGACAGGTTCTGATCCTTGGCTTCAGCCAGTTGCGCCGGGGACAGGGTCAGCACGCAGCTGAAGACGAAAAACAGCACCATGACCACCATCAACAGGTGGGCACGGGACAGGATCTGCGAGCTGCGCTCTTCGGCGTGATCGCCGTAGCGACGCTTCTGGTCCACCGCGAACGCCGAGATGATCGGTGAGTGGTTGAACGAGAACACCATCACCGGGATCGCCAGCCACAGGGTGCGCAACAGCGCCGACGGCTCCGGCAGCGTGGACGCGGTGCTGAGAATGCCGCCGTTCCAGTGCGGAATCAGGAACACCGCGAGGAACAGCAGCGCCACGATAAACGGATAAACCATCAGGCTCATGGCCTTGACGATCATTTGCTCGCCACAGCGCACCACACCCAACAGGCCGAGGATCAGCACGAGCGACAGCAACCACCGGCGTGGCGGCTCAATGTGCATTTGATGCTCAAGGAAACTGCCCACGGTGTTGGTCAGCGCCACGCTGTAAATCAACAGGATCGGGAAGATCGCCAGGAAGTACAGCAAGGTGATCAGCGCACCGGCACTGATACCAAAGTGCTCTTCCACCACTTCGGTGATGTCCGCGCCTTTGCGGCCGGACAACACGAAACGGGTCAGGCCACGGTGGGCGTAGAACGTCATGGGGAACGCCAGCACCGCCAGGACCATCAACGGCCAGAAGCCGCCCAGACCCGCGTTGATCGGCAAAAACAACGTACCCGCCCCGATCGCCGTGCCAAACAGGCCGAGCATCCAGGTGGTGTCATGGCGATTCCAGCTTTCGAGGGTCGCTGGTGTCGCCGCTACATAGCGTTCGTCGACGCTATTGGCCTGATCATTCATCCGGTGGGATCTCCGCATTCCGGTCAGTTGCTACCCGGTCAGGACGAGTCGGAAAAATCCGACAGGCAGCGCCCTGGCCGAAACAGGGGCGCGATTGTCCGGGATTAATGAGCAGAAGCAAAGACTTAGCTGAGGAGCGGTTGTGCGGATCAGATGCGCCGAAGGACCTGCACCCGGCCCCGTGTCAGGCACACAGGCAAATTTCAGTTTTTTAAAGTTCAAATGTCATGTATTTTTAATCGACCTTCAGTCCGTCCGGAGTCATCCCATGCCACTGGTTCGTGTCGACATCAAAAAGCATCAGGATCCCACTTTCGCCAAACGCGTCGGCCAGCTGATTTACGCCGCCATGCGCGGCACCATCAATGTGCCGGAACACGATAATTTCCAGATTCTGGCCGAGCACGATGAACAGCATTTCATCTTCGACACCGAATACCTGGGTATCCAGCGTACCGACAGCCTGGTGGTGATCCAGATCACCCTGAATGAAGGCCGCACCCTTGAGCAGAAAAAACGCCTCTTCAAAACCATCGCCGAAAGCTTGAATACCGAACTGGCGATACGCCTGGAAGATGTTTTCATTAATCTGGTGGAAGTGAAGAAAGAGAACTGGTCGTTCGGCAACGGGATTGCCCAATACGCCGTTTGATGCCGCCCCGCCCCCTCTACCTGTGAGCCGCTGATGCCTCGAGTCTCCCGCAAACAAGCCGACCTCAACCGCGAAATCATCGTCGAGGCCGCCACACGGCTGTTTCGCGAGCGCGGCCTGCATGGCATCAGCGTCGTCGATGTGATGGGCGCCGCCGGCCTGACCCATGGCGGGTTCTATGGGCACTTCGAGTCCAAGGAAGCCCTGGCGCAAGAGGCCTGCAGCCGGGCATTCAGCCATTCGCTGGAACGCTGGAAGCAGAAAATCGACGACAGCGGCGACCAACTCTCCGCTCGCGCCAGCATCATCACGCCTTACCTGTCGGCGGCCAATCGTGACAATCCTGGGGAAAGCTGCCCGGTCACGGCGTTCGCCGGCGACATGTGCCACGAAGCCACTGAAAGCGGTTTACACCAGACCTACACCCAGGGCCTCGAAGCATTGTTGCAAATGCTCACCCCACTGATGGGCGCGGATCAGCCCGAAGCCAATCGGCAACGAGCGTTGGTGGACTACTCGCTGATGGTCGGCGCCCTGACCCTGGCCCGCGCCACCCGCGGCGATGCCCTGTCCGATGAAATCCTCGATGCCGCGCGGGCGTTCCTGACGGTCGACGACACCACTCAGAAACCGGTAACGCCGACCCTGTAGGAGCAAAGCTTGCTCGCGATGGCGTCCTTATAATCGCCATCGCGAG
>NZ_VOBN01000034.1 GCF_008370045.1 Pseudomonas sp. ANT_J12 | reverse complement strand
CGTCGTGTCATTCAACAACGATGTCGACTGACACGACGCCTTCGCGGGCAAGCCTCGCTCCTACGCAAGTGTGCGGGTCAGGGGTGTTTGATGCCGTTGAGCTTCATGCCGCCGGCCAGCGGCAAGTCGCCTTCCAGCTCCGCCAGGCCGGCGGTTTTCACCGCTTCCGGGTCTTGCACATGACCGTGCTGCAGGTAGCCCAGCAAGTTGCCCACCAACGGGTTATGGCTGACCAGCAACGCGTGATCGACCGACACCAACTGCTCGGCCACCGCTTGCGGGCGGTTGTCCGGGGTCAGCCACTCGACGGTGCGGATCTCGGGGGCGAACCCCAGCGCTTCACGGACCAGTTGCGCGGTCTCCTGCGCACGCAGGTAAGGACTGGCGTAAATGGCCGTAATCGGCCGGCCGATCAACTCGGCAGCCGTGCGCAGCACTTCTTCACGACCGTGGGCGGTCAATGCCCGTTCGGAGTCTGGACGCGTGCCGTGTGGCTCGGCTTCACCATGACGCAATACCCAGAGTTTCATAGCTTAGGCTCCTCATCTCGGGCCGGATGCGGTGCAGGCGCTACAACGTGCGGCGCTTCACCTTCCGGGGTACGCGGCGTCGGCCAATCGGCGAACGGCCAAGGCTTCTGGTCGCTGTGAAACGTGCCGAAACGACCGATCTGCGCCAGGAACTGGCTCAGGCTGTCGCCGAAGTTCATCAGGCTGGCGCTCGGGGCGCCATAGATCAAACGATAGATCAACTGCACCAGCACTACCGCGCCGAGGATAAATTGCGCCACTTGCCAGACCAGCAAGAAGACGATCATCCACAACACTCGCAGCAGAATGGATTCGTACTTGGCTTCTGTTTTCGGATCGTTCATGTGCCGCTCCCTGCCCGTAGATAAAGCAATCAGTTGAAACCGCTGGTGGAGATAAAGTCGACGTCGGTCTTCGGCTCGGCCCGCATTAACAGTTCGATCACCTGCTCAAGCGTGCGCCCTTCAAACAAAATCGCGTGCAGCCCGGCGACCAGCGGCATGTACACGCCCGCTTCCTGGGACTTGGCCTTGAGCACTTTGAGGGTGTTCACGCCTTCGGCGACTTCGCCCAGGCGCGTCACTGCGTCTTCCAGGCTCAGGCCCTGGCCGAGGGCGAACCCGACCTGATAGTTGCGGCTTTTCGGCGACGAGCACGTGACGATCAAGTCACCAACGCCCGCCAGACCGAGGAAGGTCATCGGGTTAGCCCCCTGATTCACCGCGAAGCGGGTCATTTCCGCCAAGGCACGGGTAATCAGCATGCTCTTGGTGTTTTCGCCCATGCCCAGCGCCACGGCCATGCCGGCGATGATGGCGTAGACGTTTTTCAACGCCCCGCCCAGTTCCACGCCGAAGCGGTCGGCGCTGGCGTAGACGCGGAAGGTGCGCCCGTGCAGGGCTTCCTGGACACGCGCGCAGAGTTCTTCGTCTTCGCTGGCGACCACCGTGGCGGTCAAGGCGTGTTCGGCGATTTCACGGGCCAGGTTCGGCCCGGACAGCACACCGATGCGCGCTTGCGGGGCGATCTCTTCGAGAATCTCGCTCATCAGCTTGAACGTGTGGGCTTCGATGCCCTTGGTCAGGCTGACCAGCAATTTGCCGCTCAAGCGTTCGGCATACGGCACCAGCACCGCGCGCAACGCGCTGGACGGCAGCGCGACGAAGCACAGGTCGCAGGCGTCGAGAGTGGCAGGCAGGTCGGTGACTGCCGTAACACCCGGCAGGATCTTGATGCCTTTGAGGTAACGCGGGTTCTCGCGATTGACCCGGATGGCCTCGGCCTGTTCGGGGTCACGCATCCACTGCAGGACCTGATGGCCGTTCTCGGCCAGCAGGTTTGCCACGGCGGTACCAAAACTTCCGCCTCCCAGGACCGCAATTGGGCGCTGTTCAGTCATATGTAATCCGTTAATCCATACCAGTGGCGATGCCGGCATTATACGGAGCGGCCCAGTGGCGGCCAGCCCCCGCGTCAATTACCGACACGTGTAGGAAGAAGACCAACAAATCCGAGGAAAATGCCCATAACGTGACTGGAAAAGTGACCGTGCTCGGTTAACATGCGCGCCACTTAATCGCTACCAAGGCTGTGTCGTGTCTTTTGGCCCCTCCTCACCTCGCTCGTCGCTGCTGCTGGCGCTGTTCTTCAGCCCGGTTTTGCTGGCCGACGACCTGTTCCTCGACAGCGATCCGTTGCCGCAAGTACTGACGGCGACGCGACTCAAGCAGTCGCCGGCCGCCGTGCCGGGGAGCATGACGGTGATCGACAGCGAACTCATCAACGCCAGCGGCGCCCGGGACATCAGCGAATTGCTGCGCCTGGTGCCGGGGATGATGGTCGGCAACATCAATGGCAACCAGGCGGCAGTGAACTACCACGGCACCAATGCCAGCGAAGCCCGGCGCATGCAGGTGTTGATCGATGGCCGTTCGGTGTACCGCGCCGGCCTGGCCACCGTGGACTGGAGCGATATTCCGGTGGCGATGGAAGACATCGAGCGCATCGAAGTCTTTCGCGGCCCCAACACCGTCAGCTACGGCGCCAACGCGCTGATGGCGGTGGTCAACATCATCACCCGCAACCCGGCGGACAGCCACGGCACGCGCCTGAAAGTCACCCGGGGCCAGCGCGGCATCAACGATTTCTACGCCAGCCAGGGCACCGGTTGGGACGGCGGCGATCTGCGCCTGTCGCTCTCCGGCCAGCAAGACGACGGCTTCGACTCGGACCGCACCGGCGCCGATTACCGCGACAGTCGGCGCTTGAACCGCTTCAACCTCGCGGTCAGCCAATCGCTCAATGAAAGCCAAAGCATCGACTGGCAATTGAATGCCAAGGACGGCAGCAACCAGCGACCGTATACCTACCGCCCGGTGTTCTCGGGGATTACCGCCGCCGGGAACAATTCCGACGTAATCGCCAAGGATTACGCCGGCTCCCTGCGCTGGAACCTGGACATCAATCCCGATCACAGCCTGTATATCCAGGGCTCGGCGCAACATTGGGATCGCCAGCAGACCTGGCGCGCCTGTGATGCCGAAGTGTCGTTCAGCCCCGAGCTGACCGACCTGTGGCAACTCAACCCGAACTACGCCGAACGCCTGGCGCGCAACATGGAGCGTTACACCGGCCCCGGCGCCCCGGCAGGTACTGCGGCGGAACAAGCGTTGGGCAATCAGGTGCTGGCGCAATGGAAGAACGGCGCCAAGCGAACCTTGTGTGGCGACATCGACCAGAGCGCCCGGGAATCGCGCTACGACCTCGAACTGCAAGACACCCTGAGCCTGTCCGATAGTCTGCGGCTGGTCAGCGGCATGAACTATCGTTACGACCGGGCAGATTCCGAGACCTACTTCAATGGCACCCTCGACGACACCACCTGGCGCACGTTCGGCCAACTTGAGTGGCGCGCCAGCGAGCACTGGTTGCTACAGGGCGGCGCGATGTTCGAAGACACGCAACTGACCGGCAGCTCCTTGACCCCACGGGTGGCGGTCAATTACCTGATCAATCCGCGCCACGGCTTGCGCGCGGTGTATTCCGAAGCCATCCGCTCGCCGGACATGTTCGAGAACAACGTGAACTGGAGCTATCAGGTGACCAATCTGCGGCCCAGCGCCTATGGCCAGTCCAGCGCCCGCTATTTTGTGAAAACCCGCGGCCCCGGCGACCTCGACAAGGAACGCATGCGTTCCCGGGAACTGGGCTACAACGGTTTCTTCGCCGAGCTGGGCCTGGCGGTGGATGTGAAGCTGTTCTACGACGAAATCACCGGCATGATCAGTGAGCCGTTGCGCAACAACCAGTACATCGCCAGCAACGCCAACAACTCACGCTTCACCGGCACTGAAACCCAGCTCGACTGGCATGTCAGCCGTGCCGATCGCCTGCGCCTGACCTATGCCTACGTCGATGCCAAGGCCAGCAACCCGCTGGACCAACAGCAGACGGCACGCAACAGCGGTTCCGCCGGTTGGCTGCGCAACTGGGGCCAAGGCTGGAACAGCGCGCTCTTCTACTATGGGGACGACGCCCTCAACGGTTACCGCTTCGAACGGCTCGACACGCGCATCGCCAAACGCATCGGCCTGGGCAAGGCCAACCTGGAACTGGCCGGCGTGCTGCAACAGCGCCTCGATAACCAGCCCACCACCTTCATCGACAACAATTACGACGAGCGCCGGGTGCTCTACTTCAGCGCGGAGCTGGCGTTTTAGATGCAACCTCAGTCACGGAAGACGCCAAGCCTTGGCCATTTGTTGGCCGTGGTGTGGCTGGCGTTCGGCGGGCTGCTTTGCAGTCTGTCGGCCAGTGCCATGGAGATTCTGCTGACCGGCGCCGAAGACAGTCCCGGCGTGCAATCTTTCACCCAGGCCCTGAATGAGCTGCGCCCCACCGACAGCGTGCGTTTCCAGCCGCTGGCCAGCCTGCCGGCACCGAGTCAATTGCCCGGCGGTACGCGCTTGATTTTACTTGACCTGCCGAGCCTCGACTGGCGCCTGCAAGACAGCCAGGGCCCGGCAACATTGGTGCTGCGCATCAGCCGCCTGCAAGCGCGGCAACGCCTGAATAATCTGCTGCCCCCCCACCTCAGCCTCTTGTGGAGCGATCCGCCTCTGGACCGGCAATTGCGCCTGACCCGATTGGTGTTGCCCCAGGTGCGCCGGGTCGGCGTGCTCTATGACCGGCACAGCGAATTCCTCTTGAAAGAACTGCGCCAGGCCGCCCTGCCCCTGGGCCTGGAGATCGTCGCCGAACGCTGGGACAACACCAACGACAGTCGCCCGTTGCTGACACTGCTGAAAAACAGCGATGTACTGCTCGGGCTCGATGACCCCGATTTGTACAACCCGAAAACCGCGAAAAACCTGCTGCTCAGCAGCTATGCACGACAGATGGCGCTGATCGGCCCCAATGCCGGTTTCGTCAAGGCTGGCAGCCTGGCCAGCACCTACAGCGACCAAAGCGACTGGCTGGCGATTCTCGACGAGTTGCTCGACCGGCCACCGGCCACCTGGCCGCGTACGCTCTACCCCAGGCACTTCAAAGTCTTAAGCAATCCACAAGTGGCTCGTTCATTAGGTATTGAACAGATGAATGAAGCATCTGTTGCCGCACAGTTGGCTGAAGGAGAAAGCCGCCCATGACCTTCCGACGCCGTTGGGACATCAACACCCGAACCCAGATCATCAGCCTCGGCCCTGCCCTGCTGCTGACTTTGCTGCTGATCAGTTTCTTCACCTTCGTGCGCATCCAGGACTTGCGCCAGGAGCTCAACCACACCGGTCAACTGATCGCCAACCAGTTGGCACCGGCTACCGAATACGGTGTGATCTCCGGCAACAACGACGTGTTGGAAAGCCTGCTCAAGGCCACGCTGGCCACGCCCAATGTGCGCTTTCTGGAAGTGCAGGACAGCGCCAACCGGATTCTGGTGTACGTCGAGCAACCGTCGGAATCCCACAACCGCTCGCAACAGGTCGAAGTGTTCCAGGCGCCGGTGCGGTTGCAACGGATCGCGCTGAACAATGACTTCTTCCAGAACACCAAGACCTCGGTCAGTGCGCCGAGCGAGGACTATCTGGGGCGGGTGATCGTCGGCCTGTCCAACGACGCCTTCAGCCAGCGCCAGCAGGAGATCCTGTTCAAGGCCGGGATCCTCGCGCTGTTCGCCTTGCTGTTCACCTTTCTGTTGGCCCGGCGCCTGGCGGGCAGTCTATCGCAACCGATCCGCGACATCGGTAACGCGGTCAAGGCGATCCAGAAAGGCGACTACAGCACGCCGCTACCGATCGTCGACGACACCGAGCTGGGGGCCTTGTCGCAACACATCAACAACCTCGCCGAAGGTCTGGAAAAGGCCAGCCGCGAACAGCAGCAAGCGATGTCGCAGTTGATCCAGACCCGCGAGGAAGCGGAAAAGGCCAACAACGCCAAATCCGACTTCCTGGCGATGATGAGCCACGAACTGCGCACCCCGATGAATGGCGTGCTGGGCATGCTGCAATTGCTCGAAACCACCGACATGACCGAGGAGCAGGTCGAATACGCGGCGCTGGCGTCGGAGTCCACCGAACACTTGCTCAAGGTGATCAACGACATCCTCGACTTCTCGCGCATCGAGCGTTCGGAACTGGAGCTGGAGCACATTCCCTTCAACCTCGCCGACCTGATCGGCAGTTGCGCCCAGTCGTTCCAGCACAGCGCGGTGCAACGCAAGCTCGACCTTGAGCTGCTGATTCCCGACGACATGCGTGCGTTGCAGGTTCAGGGCGATCCGACGCGGATCCGGCAGATCCTGGTCAACCTGATCGGCAACGCTCTGAAGTTCACCGAACAGGGCCGCGTGACCATCGAGCCGCAGTGGCAATCCCTGGATCACGAATTGCTGTGGTTCACCTGCACCGTGCGCGACAGTGGCATCGGGATTTCCCCCGAAAGCCTGGAATTGATGTTCAACGCGTTCCAGCAGGCCGACAGTTCCATTTCAAGACGTTACGGCGGCACCGGGCTCGGTTTGCCGATTGCCCGCACCCTCGCCGAACGCATGGGCGGTACGTTGCGGGCCCAGAGCGAGGAGGGTCGCGGGTCGGTGTTCACCCTGGAAATCCCCCTCGCGCTTTATAAGCAGGCTTTGCCGGAACTGCCGGCGCCACGGGTGCCGACCGGCAATGGCAACGGTGAAGGACGCAATGTGTTGCTGGTGGAGGACAATCCGGTCAACCAGACGGTTATCGAAGCCATGTTGCGCAGCCTGGGCTTTACGGTCAGCGTCGCCACCGACGGCGCCCAGGCGGTACGCAGTGCCGAGAGTCTGATTTTCGAGGCGATCCTGATGGACTGCCGGTTGCCGATCATCGACGGCTATGAAGCGACCCGCCAGATTCGCCAATTGCCCGGTTGCCTGGACTTGCCGATCATCGCGCTGACGGCCAACGCCTTGCAGGGTGACCGCGAAGCGTGCCTGGCGGCGGGCATGAACGATTACCTGGCCAAGCCCTTCAAACGCACTGATCTGCAGCAAATTCTGCAGCGTTGGGTGCAGTAGTGCTGTCCTTTCGGCTATCTGCGACTGGCGTGAAAGGCGAAAGTGCGGCAGTCTTAGGCACCCGAACAGGCCCGAAAAGGGGCTTGAATAATAATTTCAGTGCACAAGTGTACATTCATGTCCTTGGTGCTGTGACTTTCACCACAACGCAATAGTCTATGAGTAGGCTGTCGACTCGAGGCATGAACGCTTCGATCGGCCGGGAAGATTTGCCCCACCCTGCCGCACGGGACTATTGAGGAGCTCGCATGACCAAACAAAACGCCTTTACTCGGGAAGACCTGCTGCGCTGCAGTCGCGGTGAGCTGTTCGGCCCAGGTAACGCGCAACTGCCCGCCCCGAACATGCTGATGGTGGATCGCATCACCCATATCAGCGAAGAAGGTGGCAAGTACGGCAAAGGTGAATTGGTCGCCGAGCTGGATATCACTCCAGACCTGTGGTTCTTCGCCTGCCACTTCGAAGGTGATCCGGTGATGCCGGGCTGCCTGGGCCTCGACGCCATGTGGCAACTGGTCGGCTTCTTCCTGGGCTGGCAAGGCCTGCCGGGCCGCGGTCGTGCACTGGGTTCGGGCGAAGTGAAGTTCTTTGGTCAGGTCCTGCCGACTGCCAAGAAAGTTACGTATAACATTCAGATCAAGCGCGTCCTCAAAGGCAAGCTGAACCTCGCTATCGCCGATGGTTCGGTCAGTGTCGACGGCCGCGAAATCTACACCGCCGAAGGCCTCCGGGTCGGCGTGTTCACCTCCACTGAAAACTTCTAAGGGTTATCCGCATGCGCCGCGTCGTTATCACTGGTCTGGGCATCGTTTCGTGCCTGGGCAATGACAAAGAGACCGTCTCCGCTAACCTGCGTGCAAGTCGCCCGGGCATCCGGTTCAACCCGGAATATGCCGAAATGGGTCTGCGTAGCCAGGTTTCCGGCTCCATTGACCTGCCGCTTAAAGAGCTGATTGATCGCAAGACCTTTCGCTTCGTCGGTGACGCAGCGGCTTACGCTTATGTAGCGATGAAAAGCGCCATCGAAGACTCGGGCCTGACCGAAGAGCAGGTATCCAACCCGCGTACCGGCCTGATCGCCGGTTCCGGCGGTGCTTCCACGCTGAACCAGATGGAAGCGCTGGACACCCTGCGTGAAAAAGGCATCAAGAAGGTTCTGCCGTACTACGTCACGCGGACCATGAGCAGCACCGTTTCCGCTTGCCTGGCCACACCGTTCAAGATCAAGGGCCTGAACTACTCCATCGCATCTGCCTGCGCCACCAGTGCTCACTGCATCGGTACCGCCATGGAACAGATCCAGATGGGCAAGCAGGACATCGTGTTCGCCGGCGGCGGTGAAGAAGAGCATTGGAGCCAATCGTTCCTGTTCGACGCCATGGGCGCACTGTCCAGCAAGCGCAACGACACGCCGGAAAAAGCCTCCCGCGCCTACGACGCTGACCGTGACGGTTTCGTCATCGCCGGCGGTGGCGGCATGGTCGTGGTCGAAGAGCTGGAACACGCTCTGGCCCGTGGCGCGAAGATCTACGCGGAAGTCGTTGGCTACGGCGCGACCTCCGACGGCTATGACATGGTCGCACCAAGCGGCGAAGGCGCCATCCGCTGCATGCAGATGGCCATGTCCACCGTCGACACCCCGATCGACTACCTGAACACCCACGGCACCTCGACTCCGGTCGGCGACCTCGCGGAAATGAAAGGTGTGCGTGCGGTGTTCGGCGACAAGGCACCGGCCATCAGCTCCACCAAGAGCCTGTCGGGTCACTCCCTGGGCGCCGCCGGCGTTCACGAAGCGATCTACTGCATGCTGATGATGGAAGGCAACTTCATGGCGGGTTCCGCCAACATCGACGAACTGGACCCGGAAGTGGCTGACATGCCGATCCTGACCAAGACGCGCGAAGACGCCACCATCAACACCGTGATGAGCAACAGCTTCGGCTTCGGTGGCACTAACGCTACGCTGGTACTGAAGCGCTGGGCCGGCAAGTAATACCCCGCCGCCTCGCCGCACAGAAAAACGCCCCGACTGGTTCGGGGCGTTTTTTTTGCACTTGGAAAAAGCCATCGCAATGCTTTTGCAGGAGCCAGGCTTGCCGGCCAAGGCGCCCTTGAGTGCCCCTTCGCCGGCAAGCCAGGCTCCTACAGGTACGGCGTTCAAGCAGCGGATTTGTTCATCGCGAACATGAAACTTTTGTCATCTAACTCAGCCACCTGCGACCGAATGTCGCGTGTTTAGCGGGCTGCGGGACTTTTGCAGTTTTCGCAATTATTCGTTGCCGAACGAAAGCGTTTACTTAGGAAGCTAACAAAACATATAACAGAGGCCTGCACACGCCTTGGTGCAGGTAACTGAGATTGGAGCTAGCAGATGACTGTAAAAGTAACTGAACGCGACGATTCACATAAATCCCATGAAGGCATCGCCGCCGGTATCCGTATCTGGGATGTACATCAACAAGACATGCTGGTCGGCATGTTCCATTCCGAGACCGATGCGCATAACTACAAGTCTGAACTGGAAACACTGGAGCAGCAGCGCGAACTGCGATCCGCCCAGGCGTGAAGCAACTACAGCATTGAAAACGACAAACCCCGCCATGAGCGGGGTTTGTCGTTGTAGCGGGCCCTAAAGGCTTACCACATCAGATCATCAGGAATCTGATAGGCCGCGTACGGATCGTCCTCGGCCGCGACTTCTTCTTTCTTGACGTTGAGCTGCACGATCCGCTGCGGATCGCGCTCCTGGATCTTCAGGGCCGCCTCACGGGGGATCACCTCGTAACCGCCGGCGTGATGCACGATCGCCAGGAAGCCGTTGCTGAGCTGGTTGCGCATCAGCGGGTTGACCGAGAGGCGCTTGACCTTCTTGTCATCGACGAAGTTGTAGTAGTCCTCGGTGGTCAGCTTCGGCAGGCGCGAGACTTCGATCAATTGCTTGACCTGGGCGGCGCGGGCCTTGGCCTCGGCCTTCTCCTGCTGCTGGCGATTCAGTTCCTGGTCGCGCTTGACCTTCTCGGCCAGCGCTTCCTTGGCCAGGCGTTGCTGGGTGTCATCCTGTTCGACCTGGCCTTTATGGACCAGGCGTTGCTGCTTCTGCTTCTCTTTGCCGACCTGTTTGGCCTGCTTTTGGTTGACCAGCCCTGCTTTGAGCAACTGGTCGCGAAGGGAAATGCTCATGGTGCTTATTTCTCACTTAGGCAACTGCTCAACCGCAGCTGGGCAAATTCTTTTCCTGACGTTTGGCTTCGCCCCACAGGGCGTCCAACTCTTCGAGGGTGCAATCTTCTATGGGACGGTGGGTGTCGCGCAATGCCTGTTCGATAAATCGGAAGCGTCTTTCGAATTTGCTGTTGGCGCCACGCAGGGCCGTTTCCGGGTCGACCTTCAGATGTCGCGCCAGATTGACCACCGAAAACAGCAGGTCACCGACTTCATCGGCAATCGCGGCCGAGTCGTTATCGGCCATGGCTTCGAGCACTTCATCGAGTTCTTCGCGGACCTTGTCCAGCACCGGCAGCGCATCCGGCCAGTCGAAACCGACCTGCCCGGCACGCTTCTGCAACTTGGCCGAGCGGGACAGCGCGGGCAGTGCCGCAGGCACATCATCGAGCAAGGACAGCTGTTCAGGCGCGCACGATTTCTCGGCGCGTTCCTCGGCCTTGATCTCTTCCCAGCGCAGTTTGACCTGTTCCTCATTCAGACGCGGGACGTCCAGCGGCGCGTACAGATCGCCGGTGGGGAACACGTGGGGATGACGACGAATCAATTTGCGGGTGATGCCGTCGATGACCCCGGCGAATTCGAAACGCCCTTCTTCCCGGGCCAGTTGGCTGTAATAAACCACCTGGAACAGCAGATCGCCCAACTCGCCCTGCAAGTGATCGAAGTCACCGCGCTCGATCGCGTCGGCGACTTCGTAGGCTTCTTCCAGGGTGTGCGGAACGATCGTGGCGTAGGTTTGCTTGATGTCCCACGGACAACCGAACTGCGGGTCGCGCAGGCGGTTCATCAGGTGCAATAAGTCTTCAAGTGAATACATCTTTTTTAATCTCTACATCGTCAACGCGATGTGTCGGCCAACCGGGAACCTGTAGGAGCGAGGCATGCCCGCGAAGGCGTCGTGTCAGTCGACATCTTTATTGGCTGACACGACGCCTTCGCGGGCAAGCCTCGCTCCTACAGGGGGACCGCTTCACGGTGTACGGTTACGCCGGGTTTCGATGATGTTCGGCAATTGGGAAATTCTTCCCAGCAACCGCCCCAATGCATCCAGCCCCGGAATCTCGATGGTCAGGGACATCAACGCGGTGTTGTCCTCTTTGTTCGAGCGGGTGTTGACCGCCAGCACGTTGATCCGCTCGTTGAGCAGTACTTGCGACACGTCACGCAGCAGACCGGAACGGTCGTAGGCACGGATGATGATGTCCACCGGATAGGTGAGCACCGGCACCGGGCCCCAGCTGACCTGGATGATCCGCTCCGGCTCGCGCCCGCCCAGCTGCAGCACCGAGGCGCAGTCCTGGCGGTGAATGCTCACACCGCGGCCCTGGGTGATGTAACCGACGATCGCATCCCCCGGCAGCGGCTGGCAGCAGCCGGCCATTTGGGTCATCAGGTTGCCGACGCCCTGGATCTGGATATCGCCGCGTTTGCCAGGCTTGTAACCGGTGGCTTTGCGCGGGATCAGTTCCAGCTGTTCGTTGCCACATTCCGGCTCGACCAGTTGCTGCGCCAGATTCACCAACTGCGCCAGGCGCAGATCGCCGGCGCCGAGGGCGGCGAACATGTCCTCGGCAGTTTTCATGTTGGCCTTTTCGGCCAACTTGTCGAAATCCACTGCCGGCAAGCCGAGGCGTGTGAGTTCACGTTCGAGCAAGGTTTTACCGGCCGCGACGTTCTGATCACGGGCCTGCAATTTGAACCAGTGGACGATCTTCGCCCGCGCCCGGGAGGTGGTGACGTAACCCAGGTTCGAGTTCAGCCAGTCACGACTTGGAGTGCCGTGTTTGCTGGTGATGATCTCGACCTGCTCACCGGTTTGCAGGCTGTAGTTGAGCGGTACGATGCGCCCGTTGATCTTGGCGCCACGGCAGTTGTGGCCGATCTCGGTGTGCACACGGTAGGCGAAGTCCAGCGGCGTCGAGCCTTTCGGCAAGTCGATGGCGTGACCGTCCGGGGTGAAGATGTAGACCCGGTCCGGCTCGATATCGACCCGCAACTGATCCGCCAGGCCGCCGATGTCGCCGAGTTCTTCGTGCCACTCAAGCACCTGCCGCAGCCAGGAGATTTTCTCTTCGTACTGGTTGGAACCCGCCTTGACGTCGGTGCCCTTGTAGCGCCAGTGCGCGCAAACCCCGAGCTCGGCTTCTTCGTGCATGGCATGAGTGCGGATCTGCACTTCCAGCACCTTGCCTTCGGGGCCGATCACTGCGGTGTGCAGCGAGCGGTAGCCGTTCTCTTTCGGGTTGGCGATGTAGTCGTCGAATTCTTTCGGGATGTGTCGCCACAGGGTGTGGACGATGCCAAGCGCGGTGTAGCAGTCGCGCATTTCCGGCACCAGCACGCGAACGGCGCGCACGTCGTAGATCTGGCTGAACTCCAGACCCTTGCGCTGCATTTTGCGCCAGATCGAATAGATGTGTTTGGCCCGGCCGCTGATGTCGGCATCGACGCCCGTGGCGGTCAGCTCATTCTTCAGCTGGTTCATCACGTCGGCGATGAAACGCTCGCGATCCAGGCGTCGCTCATGCAGCAACTTGGCGATCTGTTTGTATTGGTCGGGCTCAAGGTAACGGAAGGACAAGTCCTCCAGCTCCCACTTGATATGACCGATCCCCAGGCGATGGGCGAGCGGCGCGTAGATGTCGAAGACTTCACGGGCGACGCGATTGCGCTTCTCGTCGTCGGCGGTTTTCACCGCACGGATCGCGCAGGTGCGTTCGGCCAGTTTGATCAGCGCGACGCGCACGTCGTCGACCATGGCCACCAGCATCTTGCGCAGGTTTTCCACCTGGCCCTGAGTGCCCAGCACCAGGGATTGACGGGGGCTCAGGCTGGCGCTGATTGCCGCCATGCGCAACACGCCGTCGATGAGTTTGGCGACCACCGGACCGAAGCGCTGGCTGACCGCCGGCAGTTCAATCTGGCCTTCGCGCACGCCGCGATACAGGATCGCGGCAACCAACGAATCCTGATCAAGTTTGAGGTCGGCGAGAATCTCGGCGATCTCAAGGCCCGTGCGGAAACTCGAGGTCCCTTCGGACCAGAGGTTTTTCGCCGCATTGGCTTGCTGTTCAGACGCACGAGCGAACTCGCACGCTTCTTTCAAGGCTTCGCGATCCAGTGCCTGATCGACAGTGACCGCGTGATCGAGCCAAGCCTCGAGATTGATACTGCCGTCGGTGTTGATCGGCTGGTGTGCTCTCACCTGTACCATCTTGCTTTACCTTCCCTACGACGCAGATTCAATGCGTCAAATCGCTGACCTTCATTGCCCGTTAGCCCGCGCCGGGCGAGTGCGCGGCGGCTGCACGGGCGGCCAGTCGGACCAGACGAGCCATCCTAGCTCGCTTCAAATAACGCCATGGCCTCGACATGTGCCGTCTGAGGAAACATATCGAGAATCCCGGCACGTTTTAACCGGTAGCCCTGCTTGATCAATTCGACCGTATCGCGCGCCAGCGTTGCCGGGTTGCACGACACATACACCAACCGTTCGGCGCCCAGGGACTTGAGCTTGCGCACCACCTCAAAAGCACCGTCACGCGGTGGGTCCAAGAGTACCGCACAAAAGCCTTCCCGCGCCCATTCGGCATCAGCCAAAGGCTGGGATAAATCGGCCTGAAAAAACCTCGCATTATGCAGATTGTTGCTAGCGGCGTTCGCAGCGGCGCGCTCGACCATCGCCTGCACGCCTTCGACCGCCACCACTTCGCGTACGGTCTTGGCCAGCGGCAAGGCAAAGTTGCCCAGGCCGCAGAACAGATCGAGGACGCGTTGATCGGCTTCAGGTTTCAGCCAATCCAACGCCTGGGCCACCATCGCTTCATTAACCCCGGCGTTGACCTGGATGAAATCCCCCGGCCGATACGCCAGGTTCAGGTCCCACTGTTCCAGGCGATAACCCAGCGCTTGATCGGCCTGAACCGGTTGCGGTTCACCGTCGCCATGCAGCCACAACTGGGCTTCATGGAACGCGCAGAAATCCTTGAGGATCGTCAGGTCGGCCTCGGACAACGGCGCCATGTGCCGCAGCAACACCGCCAGCGACGAGCCACTGAACAATTCCACATGCCCCAGCGCCTGAGGTTTGCTCAAGCGTCGGAGCATCTCCGGCAAGCGGGTCATGATCGGCTGCAAGGGCTGTACCAGCACCGTGCATTCGCTGATCGCGATGATGTCCTGGCTGCCAGCAGCCCGGAAACCGACTTCGAGTTTTTTCGCTTTCATGTCCCAGCGCACCGCCACGCGGGCGCGGCGGCGGTAACCGAATTCCGGACCGCTCAACGGCGCTGCCCACTCTTGGGGTTCGACACCGGCGACCTTGGATAATTGCTCGGCGAGCATGCGCTGTTTCAGGGCGAGTTGTTCGCTGTGGGGCAAGTGCTGCACGCTGCAACCACCGCAGCGACCGGCATGCGGGCACGGTGCCGGGCGACGCAGCTCGCTGGCCTGGAATACGCGTTCGGTACGGGCCTCGACCACTTTGCCGTGGGCATTGAGCACCCGCGCCTCGACGTCCTCACCGGCCAACGCGCCGATGACAAACCAGGTGCGACCTTCGAAAAATGCGATACCGCGACCGTCATTGGCCAGGCGCTCGATGCTCAAGCGCTGCTTTTTGCCGGTCGGGATTTGTGGGGCCTTGCTGCCGCCCGTGGGTTGGAAGCGCAGGCCTCTCTCTTGCTTGGCCATCAGTTGGCCGCGTCGAAAATGCCGGTCGACAAGTAACGGTCGCCACGGTCGCAGATGATCGCGACGATCACCGCGTTTTCAACTTCCTGGGACAGGCGCAGCATCGCTGCCACCGCACCACCCGAGGACACGCCACAGAAAATGCCTTCTTCGCGGGCCAGACGACGGGTCACGTCTTCGGCTTCGCTTTGGGCCATGTCGACGATGCGGTCAACGCGGTCGGCCTGGTAAATCTTCGGCAGGTATTCCTGCGGCCAGCGACGGATACCCGGGATCGCCGAGCCTTCCATCGGTTGCAGGCCGATGATCTGCACGTTGTCACTCTGCTCTTTCAAGTAGCGTGACACACCCATGATCGTTCCGGTGGTGCCCATCGAGCTGACGAAATGCGTGATGGTGCCCTCGGTCTGGCGCCAGATTTCCGGGCCGGTGGTGGTGTAGTGCGCCTCGGGGTTATCCCCATTGGCGAACTGGTCCAGCACCTTGCCACGGCCTTCGGCTTCCATCCGTTGGGCGAGATCGCGAGCGCCTTCCATGCCTTCTTCCTGGGTCACCAGGATCAGCTCGGCGCCATAGGCCGTCATCGCGGCTTTGCGTTCGGCGCTGGAGTTGTCCGGCATGATCAGGATCATCTTGTAACCCTTGATTGCGGCGGCCATGGCCAGCGCAATCCCGGTGTTACCCGAGGTCGCTTCGATCAGCGTATCGCCGGCATGGATCTGCCCACGCAACTCGGCACGGGTGATCATCGACAGCGCCGGACGGTCCTTGACCGAACCCGCCG
Source organism: Pseudomonas sp. ANT_J12 (assembly GCF_008370045.1). Taxonomy (GTDB): domain Bacteria; phylum Pseudomonadota; class Gammaproteobacteria; order Pseudomonadales; family Pseudomonadaceae; genus Aquipseudomonas. The sequence goes on along the minus strand of NZ_VOBN01000034.1, from coordinate 32,142 downwards.
GGTTATTCCCTTCGAGCTTGAGCAAAAGGGTATTGCTGGTGGCGCCAGGCAGGCGCTGCAAACGGACCAGCGGAGTGTTGCCGACGCAATCGGCGATGGTTGGGTACTGCAAGGTCATGGCGTATTCGCAATCCAGACTGCGGGGGCGCCTATCATACCGGCAAACGTTCGCAGGCCATATCACGCAAAGTGTGGTGCTTATGGCTTATGGGAATAAGAGGCTGACGCACAGCTCATCGGCTTCACCCAGGTTGCTTTTGCAATCAGGGTAAATGAGATATTTGTGTCAGCACTGCTGACACTTTTGTCGGTCGGTAAATATTGAGCTGGAACGGTGCGACTTTGAGCTTACGTTCCATGAAGGCTAGGAAAATTGTCGCGCCAGTGGTGCGACTTTTTCTTCAATCGAGTGAGAAAGGTGACTGAGAAGACCTCTTCGCGCGCAAGTCCATTTCCAAAGGGTGAGTGTTGTTCAGACAGTTTGTGGGCCAGAGCAATTGTCTCACCAGTGGTGAGACTTTCTCTTCAGCTTGGGAGACAGTGATGGCTAGTAACGTCTCTTCGCTGGCGACACCGCTATCAGCCAATAACCGCATATTCAACCGCAACCCGGTCTCCGTGTTCTGCGCCCAAAGCGTCCCCCCCTGACGCTGCACCGCATTCCTGGCAATGCTCAACCCCAACCCGAACCCGCCATCCCCCGGCCGCGAACCATCGAGGCGAATAAAGGGCGAGAAGATCCGCTCCAGATCGTCGTCGGCCACCCCGCCACCCTGATCCTCCAGCCACAAATGCCAGAAGTCGCCATCACGCTGTCCACCGAGGCGGACCACGCCGCCGTTGGGGGAATGCCGAATGGCGTTGCGCAGGATGTTTTCCAGGGCTTGGGCCAAGGTATTCAGATGACCGCGCACCCAGCAGGACGAATCCACTGCGCAGTGCAGCCGACTCGCTGGCCAGCCACTTTCATAGCAGGCGTTTTCCGTGAGCATGTCCCACAGCGCCTGGATCTGGATCGATTCGTCGGGCAACCGTGTGCGTTCGGTGTCGAGCCAGGCCAGTTGCAGGGTGTCGTCCACCAGGCGCTGCATGCCATCGACTTCGCGGCCGATACGTTCGCGCAGTTGCACCAAGCCCTGCTCGCTTTCGCTGGCCACTCGCAGACGACTCAGGGGGGTGCGCAGTTCGTGGGACAGGTCGCGCAGCAGTTGTTGTTGCAGGGCGACGGTGCTTTGCAGGCGCTCGGCCATGTGGTCGAAGGCGCGGCCCAGTTCACCCAGCTCATCCGAGCGATTGGTGGTGTGGCTCGACAGGCGCACGTTCAATTGGTCGGCACGCCAGGCGTTGGCCTGCTCGCGCAGGCTGTTCAACGGCACTACCAACAATCGATACAAGCCGACGCACAGCAGCAAAGTGAACAATCCGGGAATGACCCCGTTGGTAATCACCCGCCAGAACACCCGGTACTGTCCGGGCATGAAACGCGGTGGCAGTTCGATTACCAAATTGCCAGCATGGGGGTCGCCTGGAAACGGCAAACGCAGCCACGGCAGGTTTTTCTTGTGGATGGGCCAGTCCAGGCCGCGCAAGAAGGTTACCCGCTCGATTTCCTTGTCCGTCAGCGGATGGCTGCTCAGCGACTGCAAATCACCACCCACGACGCCAACCCAGCCCGCTTCACGCTGTTGCATGCCTTGTAGCCATGCATCGATGCCCGCCCGCTGGCGCTGCTGCCACGCCTGTTCGGCTTCGGCGGCGTAGCGGGTCAGCGCGCCGCGGGCGTCATCGGACAGGAACTGGTTGCGCTCCTCCATGTAGCGACCCCAAGACCAGCTCAACCAGATCATCAACAGACAAAACGCCACCAACAAACACGCCAGTTTCCAGAACAGCGAGTGCCGGCCCGGCAGGTCAGACCATTTCATCGACGGCACTCAGCACGTAACCCTTGCCCCAGACCGTGCGCACTTCCCGCTCGGTATAGCCGATGGCCTTGAGCTTGCGCCGGATCTGGCTGATGTGCATGTCGAGGCTGCGGTCGTGGGCCGCGTAGCCCCGTTGCAGCACTTGCTGATACAGGAAGGCCTTGCTCAGCACTTCGTCATTGTTGCGATTGAGGATTTCCAGCAGCCGATATTCGCTACGGGTCAGGCCGGCGGCGTGTTCACGATAGAAGACTTCGCACTGGTCCTCGTCAAACAACAGGCTATGAACCGGATTGACCACCGCGAAGGGCTCAGGCCGACGGTCGAGTGCCACCCGGCGCAGGATGGCTTCGATGCGCACCCGCAACTCGGCCATGCTGAAGGGTTTGGGCAGGTAGTCGTCGGCGCCCAGGCGAAAACCACTGATGCGATCAGACTCGGCGCCCAGTGCCGACATCAGCACCACCGGGGTGGAGTGGCTCTGGCGCAATTGGGTCAGCACGTTCAACCCGTCCAGCCCCGGCAGCAGAATGTCCATCAGCACCACATCGAACGGTTGCCCCCGGGCGATGGCCAGGCCTTCCTGGCCGTTCTGGCACCAGGTCACCTGAAAACCGCAACGCCCCAGGTGTTCGTGGACATAAGCGCCGAGCACGAGGTCGTCTTCTATAGACAGGATACGAGGATGGCCAGCAGTGATGGGAGTCATGACTATCTGCAAATAATTCTCAGTTGGCGATTATTCAAGATTGCCTCGCCAGGGGCAACCCAAGGTTTGCCCAGGCGGCAAAAGCGCCGCTCCAGCCGACGGATGACGACATCAATTTTACGAAGATTGCCCGCCAGCAAATCGCTACACTGCGCAGGTGGTGCGTGCCGGATGCACGCGCGGGTCCAATAAATAGCGGGATGCAGGAGAAATGCGTGCTTAAGAAACTGGGAATTAAAGGCCGCGTGCTGTTGCTGACCTTGCTGCCCACCAGCCTGATGGCGTTGGTGCTGGGCGGCTATTTCACCTGGATGCAGCAAGCGGACCTGCAAGCCCAACTCATGCAGCGCGGCGAGATGATCGCCGAACAACTTGCACCGCTGGTCGCCCCGGCCATGGGTCACAAGAACACCGACCTGCTGGAACGGATCGCCACCCAATCCCTGGAACAGACCGACGTGCGCGCCGTGACCTTCCTCGCCCCCGACCGCACACCGCTGGCCCACGCCGGCCCGACCATGCTCAACGCGGCCCCGATTGGCAACAGCTCGCAGATGCTGCGCCGCAGCGGCAATGACGCGACCCGCTACTTGCTGCCGGTATTCGGCAAGCACCGCAACCTGGCCGGCGACCTGATCCCCGACGAAGCCGACCGCCTGCTCGGCTGGGTCGAACTCGAACTGTCCCACAACGGCATGCTGCTGCGCGGTTACCGCAGCCTGTTCGCCAGCCTGCTGCTGATTGGTGCCGGTCTGGCCGGCGCGGCGCTGCTGGCGTTGCGCATGGGCCGCACGATCAACCGGCCGATCAGCCAGATCAAACTGGCGGTGGCGCAACTCAAGGACGGTCATCTGGAAACCCGCTTGCCACCGCTTGGCAGCCAGGAACTGGATGAACTGGCGTCGGGCATCAACCGCATGGCCGGCACCCTGCAAAACGCCCAGGAAGAATTGCAGCACAGCGTCGACCAAGCCACCGAAGACGTGCGCCAGAACCTGGAAACCATCGAGATCCAGAACATCGAGCTGGACCTGGCGCGCAAGGAAGCCCTGGAAGCGAGCCGGATCAAATCCGAATTCCTGGCCAACATGAGCCATGAAATCCGCACGCCGCTCAACGGCATTCTCGGCTTCACCCACCTGCTGCAAAAAAGCGAACTGACCCCGCGCCAGCTCGACTACCTGGGCACCATCGAAAAATCCGCCGACAGCCTGCTGGGGATCATCAACGAGATCCTCGACTTCTCGAAAATCGAGGCCGGCAAACTGGTGCTGGACAACATTCCGTTCAACCTGCGCGACCTGCTGCAAGACACCCTGACCATCCTCGCCCCCGCCGCCCACGCCAAACAGCTGGAACTGGTGAGCCTGGTGTACCGCGACACGCCGTTGTCGCTGGTCGGCGATCCGCTGCGCCTGAAACAGATCCTGACCAACCTGGTCAGCAACGCGATCAAGTTCACCCGCGAAGGCACCATCGTCGCCCGGGCCATGCTTGAGGAAGAACACGAAGACAGCGTGCAACTGCGCATCAGCATTCAGGACACCGGCATCGGCCTGTCGAACCAGGACGTGCGCGCCCTGTTCCAGGCGTTCAGCCAGGCGGATAACTCGCTGTCGCGCCAGCCCGGCGGCACCGGTCTGGGGCTGGTGATTTCAAAGCGCCTGATCGAGCAGATGGGCGGCGAGATTGGCGTCGACAGTACGCCGGGGGAAGGCTCGGAATTCTGGATCAGCCTGAGCCTGCCAAAAACCCGCGACGACGCCGAGGACCTGCCCGGCCCGCCGTTGCTCGGGCGTCGGGTGGCAGTGCTGGAAAACCACGAACTGGCCCGTCAGGCGTTGCAACATCAACTGGAAGACTGCGGCCTCGAAGTCACGCCGTTCAATACCCTGGAAAGTTTGACCAATGGCGTCACCGGCGCCCATCAGACCGAGCAGGCGATTGAGCTGGCGGTGCTCGGCATCACCAGTAATGACATGCCGCCAGAGCGTCTTAACCAACACATCTGGGACCTTGAACACCTGGGCTGCAAGGTCCTGGTGTTGTGCCCGACCACCGAGCAGACCCTGTTCCACCTCTCGGTGCCCAATCCCCACAGTCAGCTCCAGTCAAAACCGGCGTGCACGCGCAAGTTGCGCCGGGCCCTGTCGGATCTGGTCAACCCGCGCCAACAACGCAGCGAGCCCGGCGAACCGGTGTCGAGCCGTGCGCCGAAAGTCCTTTGCGTGGACGACAACCCGGCCAACCTGCTGCTGGTACAAACCCTGCTCGAAGACATGGGCGCCAAGGTGCTCGCCGTGGAAAGCGGTTACGCCGCGGTCAAAGCGGTGCAAAACGAAACCTTCGACCTGGTGTTGATGGACGTGCAGATGCCCGGCATGGACGGACGCCAGAGCACCGAAGCGATTCGTCAGTGGGAAAGCGAGCGGCATTGCACGCCGCTGCCGATCGTGGCCCTCACCGCCCACGCCATGGCTAACGAAAAACGCGCCTTGCTGCAAAGCGGCATGGACGATTACCTGACCAAACCGATCAGCGAACGGCAACTGGCCCAAGTGGTGCTGAAGTGGACCGGCCTGGCCCTGCGCAATCTGGTGCCGGAACGTTCCAGCGACAGCCATGGCGGCGGTGAATTGCTGGTGCTCGATCACGAAGAAGGCCTGCGCCTGGCCGCCGGCAAAGCCGATCTGGCGGCGGACATGCTGGCGATGCTGCTGGCCTCGCTGGAAGCCGATCGCGAGGCGATTCGCGTCGCCCGCGAAGCCAACGACCAGAATGCCTTGATCGAACGGGTCCATCGCCTGCACGGGGCCACGCGTTACTGCGGCGTGCCGCAACTGCGCGCCGCCTGCCAACGCAGTGAAACCCTGCTCAAACAGCAAGACCCGAAAGCGACGGCGGCACTCGAAGAACTGGAACGCTCGATCAATCGCCTGGCGACGCAGGCGCGCATCAGCGCCTGATCCAGCGCAAAGGACACGGACGGAGAACGGGTTAAGGTCAGCGACATGACCCAGGAGAGCACGATGCGCACGATTCTGTTCAGCAGCCAGACCTACGACCGCGACAGCTTCCTCGCGGCAGACTTGCCCGCCGGCATCGAGTTGCAGTTTCAAGCGGCGCGCCTGAGCCTCGACACCGTGGCGCTCGCCGAGCAGCACGACGTGGTGTGCGCCTTTATCAACGATGACCTCAGCGCCCCGGTGCTCGAACACCTGGCCGCTGGCGGCACCCGGTTGATCGCCCTGCGTTCGGCCGGTTACAACCATGTCGACCTGGTCGCGGCGAAACGCCTGAACCTGGCCATCGTGCGCGTGCCGTCCTACTCGCCCCACGCCATTGCCGAGCACGCGGTGGCGTTGATCCTCGCGCTCAACCGGCGCCTGCACCGCGCCTACAATCGAACACGCGAAGGCGACTTCAGCCTGCACGGGCTGACCGGTTTCGACCTGGTGGGCAAGACCGTCGGCGTGGTCGGCACTGGGCAGATCGGTGCGACCTTCGCCAAGATCATGCACGGTTTTGGCTGCCAGTTGCTCGCCTACGATCCCTACCCCAATCCCCAGGTCAAAGCCCTCGGCGCGCGCTACTTGAGTTTGCCGCAGCTGTTGGCCGAGTCGCAGATCATCAGCCTGCACTGCCCGCTCAATGAGCAGAGCAAATACTTGATCAACCGCAAGTCACTGGCGCACATGCAACCGGGGGCGATGCTGATCAACACCGGGCGCGGCGGCCTGGTGGACACGCCGGCGCTGATCGACGCCTTGAAGGACGGGCAATTGGGTTATCTGGGGCTGGACGTGTATGAAGAAGAGGCTCAGCTGTTCTTCGAGGACCGCTCGGACTTGCCGCTGCAAGACGATGTGCTGGCGCGGCTGCTGACCTTCCCGAACGTCATCATCACCGCGCACCAGGCCTTCCTGACCCGCGAAGCCCTCGGCGCGATTGCCGCGACCACCTTGCACAACATCGCGGCCTGGGCCGCCGGCGTGCCGCAGAATCAGGTCGAAGGCTGATCGGGATCAGGGCTTGGTGATCGAAGACGCCAGGATCATCAGCCCCAGCCAACCGAAGCCGATCAAGCGCTGTTGCAGGGAATGCCCGGGACGCAGCAAAAACCAGACAAAAAACGGTGGTAACAAAAACACCATGACTTTCAGCCAACCTTCCACCGGACGTGGCCACGTGGCGGCGGCCGGCGTATTGGCTGCAACAACGCCCCGGCGACGGTGCCGCGAAACAGGCGCGGGTGGAATTTCGGGCGTTGGCTCGACCTTCGGTGCCGGTTCAGCAGGGGCAAACGAGACCTCGGGGACGTGCGCATCTCGCGGCAACTGACCGAAGGAGATCGGTGTAGCCCTGGAGGTCGTCGCTGGCTCCGCCGCCAAAGGTGCGCCGCAATGAATGCAGGTGTGTGCCGTAGAGCTGATGCTCTTTTTGCATTCAAAACATTCGATCCAGGCCATTTCCATTCCTTAGGGGTGTAAAAGCGGCAGTGTGCCATGAGTGCAGGGAGGATTTGAACCTGATCGAAGGTCACATGCCCGCGCCATGCTGCGCTGATGCCCGTGCTAGCATACCGCGCATATTTGGAGGACCCATGGTCGAACACGATTTCCGCTACACCCTGATGAACCCGCAGCACACCCTGACCGAATGCCGCGCCCTGGTGCCGGGGCGTTATCAAGTCACCGGCAATGGCGGCTCGATTCGCAATAATGACGTGCTGGTGGTCACCCTCAAAGGTGCCAAGGACTTGTCCATGCGCCTGACCGTCGAAACCGTTCGCCACCTGATCAACCCGCCCGGCCAATGGGTCGCGGTGGCCAGTGGTCCGGTGTTCGGTGAACTGGCGATCCATACCTGGAAGGTCAACTGCGACAGCTGCGCCAAAGAACTGAGCTTCGAGTTCGCGGTCGACGCCAAGCTGGGCAACAAGGCCGAAAAGCCTGCCGCCACCGCGCGGATTGCCGAGTTGGGTTGGACCACCGCCGGCGAGAAACACCTGTGCCCGACATGCCAGGAGCCTGCGTGATGAAACACCTTGCCCTGGCGGCCGTGGTGGGCGCCAGTCTGATGGGCTGCGCCGCCGAACCGGTTCAACTGCAACAGAACCGCAGCTACATTCTGGAATGGATCGGCGAACGTCCGCTGATGGATTACAGCCACCTGACCATCACCCTGGGTGACGACGGTCGGGCCTACGGCAACGGCGGCTGCAACCATTGGTTCGCGCCGTACACCCTGGACGGCGACAAGCTGAGCTTTGGCAAAGTCGGCAGCACCCGCAAACTCTGCGCACCGGCGTTGATGGAGCAGGAACAGCGTTTCCTGCAGGCGCTGGAAAATGTGCAACGCTGGGACATTTCCCCCATCGACCAGATGCGTTTCTGGCCGGCCGAGGGCAAGCCGTTGCGTTGGTGGCTTGAAGAGGGTTGATCTCCTCCGCGATCGCTGATGATCGTTCCCACGCTCTGCGTGGGAATGCCGCCCGGGACGCTCCGCGTCCCTGTGACGCAGAGCGTCACTTGATGCATTCCCACGCAGAGCGTGGGAACGATCTGACACTGACTCAGTTCTGCGCCTTCAACGCCTCCAGCTTCGCCATCACCCCCGCCGCCGTCTGTTCACCCATCAACTGCTCCCGCACCTTGCCCTTGTTATCGATGATGTACGTCACCGGCAACGCTTCACTGCGTGGCAAATCGAAAAGCTCCGCCGGGTCCTGGGCCAGCACGGTGAACTTGATCCCCAGTTTTTCACTGGCGCTTTTCAGCTCTTCGCCCTGCACATTGTCGAAGTTGACCCCGAACACACCGATCTTCTTGCCCTTGAGTTCCTCGGCCAAGGCATTCAACTGTGGAATCTCGGTTCGGCACGGGCCGCACCACTCCGCCCAGTAATTGAGCACCAGCCATTGTTTATCGAGGCGCCCCGCCGCGACTTTGTGACCGTCCTGGTCAATGCCATAGTCGTTACCGCAGCCCCCCAGCATCAGCGCCCCGATGATCGCCAATGCCGCTGCCAATCGCCTAGTCATGTCGTGATCCTTGTTCAAAATTGAATGCGCCTGCGACCCATCGCCTCTCGAGGTTCTGGATTGCGCGCTGCACAGTTAGAATAGCCGCCACCTTACGCAAGATGCGACCCGCACATGACCGATCTGACGCTTTATCACAACCCGCGCTGCTCGAAATCCCGCGGTGCGCTCGAACTCCTTGAGGCCCGTGGCCTGGCCCCGACCGTGGTGCGCTACCTCGAAACCCCGCTGGACGCCGCGCAACTCACGGGCCTGCTGAAAAAACTCGGCATCACCGCCCGGCAACTGCTGCGCACCGGCGAGGACGAGTACAAGACCCTCAACCTGGCCGACGCCAGCCTGAGCGAGGCGCAATTGATCGCCGCCATCGCCGCGCACCCGAAACTCATGGAACGACCGATCCTGGAGGTCGGCGACAAAGCGGTCATCGGCCGTCCGCCGGAGCAAATCCTGGAGCTGTTGCCGTGAGCGCGCCGTACATTCTGGTCCTGTATTACAGCCGCAGCGGCTCAACCAATGAAATGGCCCGGCAGATTGCCCGTGGCGTCGAGCAGTCGGGCATGGAAGCGCGCTTGCGCACCGTGCCGCCGATTTCCACCGAGTGCGAAGCGGTGTCGCCGGACATTCCGGACGAAGGCGCGTTGTACGCCAGCCTCGACGACCTGAAGAACTGCGCCGGCCTGGCCCTTGGCAGCCCGACTCGCTTCGGCAACATGGCGGCGCCGCTCAAGTACTTCCTCGACGGCACCAGTAACCTGTGGCTGACCGGCGCCCTCGTCGGCAAACCGGCGGGTGTGTTCACGTCCACCGCAAGCCTGCATGGCGGCCAGGAAACCACACTGTTGTCGATGATGTTGCCGTTGCTGCACCACGGCATGCTGATTACCGGCCTGCCCTACAGCGAATCGGCGCTGCTGGAAACCCGTGGCGGCGGCACGCCCTACGGCGCCAGCCATCACGCCGGGGCCGACGGTAAACAGGGTTTGAATGAGCATGAAGTCGCGCTGTGCCGAGCCCTGGGCCTGCGCCTGGGCAAGACCGCGCAGAAACTGGAGGGCTGACATGGCCAAGAAGCCGAAGATACTGCCCTCGATCGCATGGCTCGAACCGCGGGTGCGGGCGATGCGCGCGGTCAGCCTGTTGTGCTATTTCGGCCTGGTGGGGTTGCTCTGCGCTTACTACCTGCTGATCGCCGATCTGCATGGCGCGCGGCCGTGGGTGATTTTGCTGATCGAACTGGTGCCGCTGCTGTTGCTGGCGCCGGGGATGATTGTCGGCAGCGCCCGCGGGCATTCGTGGATGTGTTTTGTGGTGAATTTGTATTTCATCAAGGGCGCCCTGGCCGCGTATGACCCGAACCGGCAGCTGTTCGGGTTGCTGGAAATGGGCGCGAGCCTGGCGGTGTTTTGCTCGGCGTTGTTGTATGTGCGGTGGCGGTTTCAGTTGAATCGCAAGTTGGCGGGGGAAGGCGAGATTTCGGTTGCCTGACTGCCTACAGTGATCGTTCCCACGCTCTGCGTGGGAATGCATCAAATGACGCTCCGCGTCACAGGGACGCAGAGCGTCCCGGGCGGCATTCCCACGCGGAGCGTGGGAACGATCAACGCAGCGCGTGGGAACGATCGTTAGCGTCAATGATTCACGGTGTACGCCAACATCATCGAAATCTGGCTCATCGCCCGCCCGCCACTTTGTTCATGCCACTGGTTGAACACGTCCTGCACCAACGCCAGGTCCCGCTGGCTGGTCGGCACCTTGTCGACGATCTTCTGCGCATTCAACCCCGCGACCACGTCATAGCTGGGCACAAACGTATCCTTGCCGACCATGCGCAGGAAGCGCGGCGCCGACAGCCCGCCCAGTTGATGACCGCGCTTTTTCAGGAAGGTCCACAAGCCGACGATATCGGTCACCGGCCACTCGGCGATCAGCTCACCGAAGCTGCCCTTTTCATGGGCCACGTCGAGGATGAATTGCGCATTGCGCGGCACGCTCTTGAGTTTGCCCAGGTGGCGGATGATCCGCGCGTCCTGCATCAGGCGCTCCAGGTGTTCGGCGCTCATCAGCACGACTTTTTCCGGGTCGAACTTGAAGAACACTTCCTCGAAGGCCGGCCACTTGGCGTCCACCAGGCTGTGCTTGAGCCCGGCGCGAAAGACCCGCAGGGCCATGGTCGAGAGATAACGGTCGTCGCTGATCTTGCGCAATTGCGCCGGGGTCTTGGGAACCGGCAGATGGGCTTCCAGTTCAGCCGCCGAACCGAAACGGTTCAGACAGTACTCGTGCAGCCACTTGTAATCGCGCATGCCCTCTCCTGAGGATTGAAACGAAAAACCTGGGGGGGCGCGCGAGCTGTGGCGAGGGGGCTTGCCCCCGTTTGAGTGCGTAGCACTCACAAAATCTCCAGCATGCCGACGATTTTGGGGCCGCTTCGCAGCCCAACGGGGGCAAGCCCCCTCGCCACAGGGCCCGCTCCCGAACAATGTTGTTTAGAGGTTGACTACGTTGACGAACCGCGAGGCGGCGGTTTCGTCGATGCGCAGGTTGGTGAAGTCGAACAGGTTGCGGTCCGCCAGTTGCGACGGCTGCACATTTTGCAGGCTGCGGAAAATGCTTTCGGTGCGGCCCGGGGTCTTGCGCTCCCACTCTTGCAACATGTCCTTGACTACCTGGCGTTGCAGGTTTTCCTGGGAGCCGCAGAGGTTGCACGGGATGATCGGGAATTGCTTGAAATCCGCATAGGCCTGGATGTCTTTTTCGTTGCAGTAGGCCAGCGGACGGATCACCACGTTGCGCCCGTCGTCAGACCGCAGCTTCGGCGGCATGGCCTTGAGCGAGCCGTTAAAGAACATGTTGAGGAAGAACGTTTCGACGATGTCATCGCGGTGGTGACCGAGGGCCATCTTCGTGGCGCCGATTTCGTCGGCGAAGGTGTACAGCGTGCCGCGACGCAGGCGCGAGCACAGCGAGCACGTGGTCTTGCCTTCCGGGACCAGTTCCTTGACCACTGAATAGGTGTCTTTCTCGACGATGTGGTACTCGACGCCCAACGCTTTCAAATACGCCGGCAGTACGTGCTCGGGGAAACCGGGCTGCTTCTGGTCCATGTTCACGGCCACGATCTCGAACCGGATCGGGGCGACCTTCTGAAAGTGCATCAGCACGTCGAGCAGGGTGTAACTGTCCTTGCCACCGGACAGGCAGACCATGACCTTGTCGCCGTCTTCAATCATGTTGAAATCGGCAACAGCCTCACCGGCCTGGCGGCGAAGGCGCTTTTGCAGTTTGTTCTGGTTGACCGTAAGAGTGCCCATGACGCGAAATCCGTGAGGTGTGACGAAAGGCCGGCATTTTACGCAAATCGCCGATAGATCAAAAGATCGCCCCTGTAGGCGTTGCCGAAGGCTGCGATCTTTTGATCTTTGGCCATTTCAGTGTTGACCGAAGAACAAGATCAAAAGATCGCAGCCTGCGGCAGTTCCTACAAGTCGTAACCGCGATTAACCCCGGGGTTTACAGCGCGATTTGCTCTAACGCCCTGCAACCTGCGCCGGTAACTCCTTTCTATACTGCGACATAAGGTCGCACACATATTCAGACCTTTACTTACTTGGCCACTTTGGCCCGTAGGCGCTCCGCTGGGGGGCGATGGCAATAACAAGAGGAGTGACTGGCATGATCCATCACGTAGTGGGGCTCTTCACCCACCCCGACCAGGAATGGAAAGAAATTCGTGGCGACCAAGAGGAAAGCATCAGCCACATGTACCTCACCCACACGCTGATTCTCGCGGCGATCCCCGCCGTGTCGGCTTTTATCGGCACTACACAAGTTGGCTGGGTCATCGGTAGCCGGGCACCGGTGATGCTCACGACAGAAAGTGCGCTATGGATGACGATCATGTCGTACGTGGCGATGCTCGGCGGCGTGGCGGTCATGGGCGCGTTCGTGCACTGGATGGCCCGGACCTACGACGCCAACCCGAGCCTGGCCCGTTGCGTTGCGTTTGCCACTTACACCGCGACACCGCTGTTCGTGGGCGGGTTGGCGGCGCTGTATCCACACATGTGGCTGGGGATGGTCGTGGGCACGGCCGCCATCTGCTACACGGTGTATCTGCTGTACGTGGGTTTGCCGACCTTTATGAACATTCCATCGGACGAGGGATTCCTGTTTTCAAGCTCGGTGCTGGCTGTCGGCCTGGTGGTGCTAGTGGCCATCATGGCGTTTACCGTTATTGTCTGGGGACTCGGCGTGGGGCCGGTCTATACGAACTAGCTTTTGCCTATAAAACGATCTGCCAATACAGGCCGCCGCAAGGCGGCCTTCTAATGAGCGGGGCACGACCATTCGGCGCCTCACTGATTCGCAAGTCCCGAGGGTTGCGGCATACTCGACGTCTCTGGAGATCCATCAAGCATGCCCGAGCAACTCAATACCCGCGTCGAAGACTGTTTCCAACAAGCCGAATCCTTTTTCAAACGACCTTTCAAACGCCCCGTGGTGAGCCTCAAGCTGCGCGGGCAAAAAGCCGGTGTCGCGCACCTGCACGAGAACCTGCTGCGCTTCAACCCGCAGCTGTACCGGGAAAACACCGAAGACTTCCTCAAGCAGACCGTCGCCCACGAAGTCGCGCACCTGATCGCCCATCAACTGTTCGGCGACCGCATCCAGCCCCACGGCGAAGAATGGCAACTGATCATGCGCGGCGTGTACGAACTGCCGCCCAACCGCTGCCACACCTACGACGTCAAACGCCGCAGCGTGACCCGCTACATCTACAAATGCCCATGCCCCGACAGCGATTTCCCGTTTTCGGCGCAGCGCCATGGTTTGGTGCGGCAGGGGCGACGGTATTTGTGCCGGCGATGCCGCAGTACGTTGGTGTTCAGTGGGGAGATGCGGGTCGAGTAACCGCATGATCGTTCCCACGCTCCCGCGTGGGAATGCCGCCATGGACGCTCTGCGTCCACTGCGACGCGGAGCGTCACGGGATGCATCCCCACGCGGAGCGTGGGAGCGATCAATCAGCTCACAACTTTCGCCGCTCGCAATTGCTCAATCCGCTGCGCGCTAAGCCCCAATTCCCCCAACACCTGATCCGTATGCGCCCCCACCGCCGCACCGATATGCCGTGGTTCAGGCAACCCCTCGGAAAACTTCAACGGACAGGCCATCTGTGCCTGAGTCGATCCATCCCCCCGAGGCACCTCAGTCACCACACCCCGCGCCTGCAACTGCGGATGCCGCACCGCCTCGGCCACGCTCAATACCGGTTCGACACACGCATCGACCCCGGCGAACAGCGCGCACAACTCGGCAAAGTCATGCTTCTCGAATTCCATCTTCAACTCGTTTTTGAGCGCCTGTTGCTGCTCGGGCTGGGGCGACAAACCCTGAGCCGCCAGTTCCGGCCGGCCCAGTGCCGCGCACAGTTGCTGCATGAAGGGCGGCTCCAGGCTGCCCACCGATAACCAGCGGCCGTCGCGGGAGCGGTAATAGTCGTAGAAACTGCCACCATTGAGCATCTGCTCTTCGCGCCCCGGCTCCACGCCGCAAGCCAGATAGCCAGCGCCGGCCATGGCGTGCAGGCTGAAGGCGCAGTCGGTCATGCTCACGTCCAGATGCTGGCCCAGCCCCGTCGTCTGCCGGGCGATCACCGCCGCCAGCAAGCCGATCACCCCATGCAGCGAGCCACCGGCAATGTCTGCCGCCTGAATCCCCAACGGTAGCGGGCCGCTGTCGGCGCGGCCGGTGTAGCTCGCCAGCCCCGCCAGCGCCAGGTAGTTGATGTCGTGCCCGGCGCGATCCTTGTAGGGGCCGGTCTGGCCGTAGCCGGTGATCGAGACGTAAATCAGCTTCGGATTGATCGACTTCAAGGCTTCATAGCCCAGACCCAGGCGCTCCATCACGCCGGGACGAAACTGTTCCAGCACGATGTCGTAAACCGCCAGCAACTGCTTGATCACCTCCAGCGCCTCGGGCTGCTTGAGGTCCAGGGCCAGGCTGCGCTTGTTGCGGTTCAAATAAGCGTGGCTGGCGGAGACGCCCTGATCGTGGGGCGGCAGCACCCGCAGCAGGTCCAGGCGGGTCGGCGATTCGATGCGCAGCACCTCGGCGCCCATGTCCGCCAGCAACAACGAGGCGAACGGCCCCGGCAGCAGTGTCGAGAAATCCAGAACCTTGAGTGATGCCAATGGACCGAGCATGGGTGATCTCCTTGAGCGATGCTTCCAGACTAGGCAGCCAAAGCCATTGCGGCAATCACCCGATGTGCCAGCAACGGTGACGGTTACGCTCAAACCCCAGGCATGAAAAAACCCGCCGAAGCGGGTTTTTCCTTGCAGCGAGGCTTACTTGACGTTGCTTGGGGTTGGGCCTTCGGCCACACCCAGGTCGTCTTCTGCGCGTTCGTCGGAGATGCCGCGACCGCCAGAAGCCAGCTCGGCGTGCATCACGTCGGTGTCCAGCTCCTTGACCCACTTGGCCACAACCAGGGTGGCAACCGCGTTACCCACCAGGTTAGTCAGGGCGCGGGCTTCGGACATGAAGCGGTCGATGCCGAGGATCAGCGCCAGACCGGCAACCGGCAAGTGGCCAACCGCCGACAGGGTGGCGGCCAGGACGATGAAGCCCGAACCGGTCACGCCAGCCGCGCCTTTGGAGGACAGCAGCAACACCACCAGCAGGGTGATCTGGTGCGTGATGTCCATGTGGGTGTCGGTCGCCTGAGCGATGAACACGGCCGCCATGGTCAGGTAGATCGCGGTACCGTCGAGGTTGAACGAGTAACCGGTCGGAATCACCAGGCCCACGACAGATTTCTTCGCGCCCAGACGCTCCATTTTGATCAGCATGCGTGGCAGTACCGATTCCGAAGAAGAAGTACCCAGCACGATCAGCAGTTCTTCACGGATGTAGCGAATCACTTTCAGCACGCTGAAGCCGTGGGCGCGAGCGATACCGCCCAGCACTACCAGCACGAACAGCAGGCACGTGATGTAGAAGCACGCCATCAACTGACCCAGTTGCACCAGCGAACCCACACCGTAGGCACCGATGGTGAAGGCCATGGCACCGAAGGCACCGACTGGCGCGAGCTTCATGATCATGTTGATGATGTTGAACATCACGTGGGCAAAACGATCGATGAAGTCCAGGATCGGCTTGCCGTAGGCACCCAGGCGATGCAGGGCGAAACCGAAGATCACCGAGAACATCAGCACTTGCAGGATATCGCCGGTGGCGAAGGCGCCGAAGATGGTGTTCGGGATCACGTTCAGCAGAAAGCCAACGACGCTTTGATCAGCACCGGCGGCGACGTATTGCGCGACTTTGGAGGCATCCAGGGTGGTCACGTCGATGTGCATGCCGGCACCCGGCTGGATGATGTTGACCACCACCAGACCGACCAGCAATGCGATGGTCGAAACGATTTCGAAGTAGAGCAGCGCGTAGCCGCCGGTCTTGCCCACCGATTTCATGCTCTGCATGCCAGCGATACCGCTGACGACGGTGCAGAAGATGATCGGGGCGATGATCATTTTGATCAGTTTGATGAACCCGTCACCCAGCGGCTTGAGGGCCACACCGGTCTGCGGATAGAAGTGACCGATCAGAATGCCGATGATGATGGCAACGATCACCTGGAAATACAGGGATTTGTACAGTGGCTGACGAGTCGTCATTGCAAAGTTCCTCAAGAGTGCCCCGTGACAACATCCATCTGTTGCCCAAGACACTTCATTTGCGAACCCTCCTGCACTGGAGGGATTTGTTTTGTCGAGCTGCGCAACGGCAAGCATCTGCCGGTTGTATCGCAAAGCCCGTGCCACCTTCGCCAAAATCCCTGCAAGCCTTTTGACATCAAGGGCTGCCGGGTTTTCTTCGTCACCAGTCAGTTACAGCAATGTGGCGGATTCCCGCCATTCCTACAAACCTCGTCCTACAATTTGGCGGATATCCGCCTTGTTCCTCGGCAAGCCCTGCCGCTACCATCGGCCGCTTAATGGACGGACCTGCCCTGCTATGCGCGAACGCACCATCGCCAGTCATTTCGCCCGTGCCGCCCTCGGTGGTGCACGCCGACGCGGCCTGGATTATTCCGGCTTGTTGTTACAACTGGGGATCAGCCCCGAGTTGCTCGACGAGCCGCGGGCACGCCTCGCGCCGGAGCAGTTCACCCGGCTTATCCAGAGCCTGTGGCAGGCGCTGGACGACGAATACCTGGGATTCGGGCCGGCACCGAGCAAACCCGGCAGTTTCGCCATGATGTGCCATGCCCTGATCCACTGCCGCAACCTCGATAAGGCACTGCAGCGCGGCTTATTGTTTTATAGCCTATTCCCGGAGGCTCCGCGCCTGACCCTGAGCCGCGAAGACGACATGATCCGCCTGAGCCTCGACGATTCGCAGGTGTGGGACCCGGACCACTTCCTCACGGAAAGCCTGCTGGTGATCTGGCATCGCCTGGGCAGTTGGCTGATTGGCCAGCGCATTCGCCTGGAGCAAGCGACGTTCAGCTACCCGAAACCCGAACATGGGGCCGAATACGATTTGCTGTTTCCCTGCCATTTGGAGTTCTCAACGCAGCAAAGCAGCCTGGTGTTTCACAGCCGCTACCTGAACATGCCGCTGTTGCAGGACGAACGAACCCTCAAGCATTTCCTCGAACGCTCCCCCGCCGACCTGCTGTCGCGCCCGGACGACGGCGACAGTTTGAGCAGCCAGTTGCGCCGCTTGCTCAGCCGCGACAGTTCACGCTGGCCGGACCTGGAAGCCGTCGCCGCGCACCTGCACATCAGCCCGCAGACCTTGCGCCGGCACTTGCGGGAAGAAGGCAGCAGTTTTCAGGAATTGAAGGATCAACTGCGCCGGGACATCGCGATTTATCACCTGGGGCGGGCGGATCTGTCGTTGCAACAGATTGCCGAGCAATTGGGGTTTTCCGAGCCTTCGGCGTTTCATCGGGCGTTCAAGAAGTGGACCGGGTTAACGCCGGGGGCTTATCGCGCCCAAGAGAATTGAGCACACGCCGATCGTTCCCACGCTCTGCGTGGGAATGCAGCCTGGGACGCTCTGCGTCCCAAAGAGCCGAACGCGGAGCGTCCGTTGAGGCATTCCCACGGGGCGCGTGGGAACGATCATTACATCACCGGAAAATGAATCCGGAACGCCGCCCCGCCCAACGCCGAATCCCCGAGGGTCAACTGGGCGCTGTAGCTCTCGATGATGTCCTTGACCACCGCCAACCCGATCCCCTGCCCCGGATGCTGGCGATCCAGGCGTTCGCCCCGTTGCAGGATCCGCGCGCGCTGGTCCGGCGGTACGCCCGGTCCGTCGTCTTCCACGCACAATTCAATCCCGCTCAACGTCTCGCGCACGCTGATGCGCACTTCGCCGAGGCACAGGCGGTAGGCGTTTTCCAGCAAGTTGCCCATCATTTCCAGCAAGGCACCCTGCTCGATCGGCACGTAACACTGTTCCGGCAAATCGAAAGCCACCCGCACGCGCTTGTCGCGGTAGACCTTGTCCAGCGTATCGCAGAGGCTTTGCAGCACCGGGCGCAGGCGCACTTGATGTCGCACCAGGCCGCTTTTGCGCAGGCTGGCGCGTTGCAATTGGTAGCTGATCTGCTGGCTCATGCGTTCAATCTGCGATTGCAGGACCCAGGCCTGATCACGGTCCGCCGGGCGCTGGGCCATGTCCTCGCTGACGCTTTGCAACACGGTCAACGGGGTTTTCAGGCTGTGGGCCAGGTCGTCGAGGGAATCGCGATAACGGCTGCGCTGCTCGCGCTCGCTGTGCAACAAGCGGTTGAGGGAGCCGGTCAGGCGCAGCAGCTCCCGGGGGTGTTCTTCACTGAGGCTTTGGCGGGTACCGCTTTCGATTTCGTCCAGTTCCTGGCTCAAGCGACGCAACGCCTGCAAGCCCCAGGTCAGTCCGATCCAGAGCAACGCCAGCAGCACCAGCAATGCGGCGCCGAAACCGAGGTAGAGGTTTTCCCGCAAGCCTTCGACGGTGACTTCGTACTCGCGCACCGGTTGCAGGGCGACGATGCTGAACGCCGCGCTTTTACCGCCGAGCAACTTGACCTCGACGTCGTAGACGAAGAATTCCTGGCCGTTGGCTTCACGGATCCGCGCAAATTCGTTGCCGCGCCCGTCATAGCGCGGCTTGTAGTTGATGTTCTCTTCCTGGGTGGCCTTCGAGCGCCAGACCAGACGCCCTTCGCGGTCGTAGATGTAGCCGAGCAAGCGGCTGTCGGTGAGGTTGAAACGCTCATCGGGCAACTGCAACGGCATCTGCAAGCGGTTGTTTTCCACCCGGGCGGCGGAGATCAGCGTAGTGACGTCCGAGGCCAGGCGTTGCTCGATGGAATCCTGCAACGCCAGGCTGAACGCGCCCTGCATCGCCGGCAACAACGCCAGCATGAACAACACCGCCAACAGTGTGGCGGCGAGCATCAGGCGGACGCGAAGGGAACGAATCAAGTGCAGCGCTCATTGAACAGGTAGCCGAGGCCACGCACGGTATCGATCGGCTTGAACCCGGACGGGCCTTCGAGTTTGCGGCGCAAGCGGCCGACCAGCACTTCGATCACATTCGGATCGCGCTCGTCGTCGTCCGGGTAGAGCTGTTCCATCAAGCGGTCCTTGGCCACCACTTGCTGGTGATGGCGCATCAGGTATTCCAGGATCCGGTACTCGTAAGCGGTCAGCGCCAGCGGCTGTTCGTCGAGGGACGCCTGCTTGCGATTGAGGTCCAGCAGCAAGGGCCCGGCAACGATGGTCGACTGGGTGAAACCGCTGGAGCGACGCAACAAGGCATTGAGCCGGGCGTCCAGCTCTTCGAACTGGAACGGCTTGACCACGTAGTCGTCGGCCCCGGCGGCCAGGCCTTCAACCTTGTCCTGCCAGTTGCCACGGGCGGTGAGGATCAGGATCGGAAAGGTCTTGCCCCGGGAACGCAGCTGACGGATCAGGTCCAGTCCGCCCATGCCCGGCAGGCCGAGGTCGATCACCGCCAGGTCATGGTTGAACTGTTCGGTCTGGTACAACGCCTCTTCGGCATTGGCCACGGACTCGACCACGTGGCCGCTATCCGTCAGGCGGGTTTGCAGGTGATGGCGCAACAGCGCTTCATCTTCGACGACCAGCAGTTTCATAACGCTCTCCCGGGCAAAACAACCTCTCCAGAGGCACGCGCACATGCCTCAATGGTCAACATGGCAACGCCGGATCACCCGTTTTGGGTGACCCGGCGCAGGTCTGTCACGAACCGCTTATTAGAAAGCGTAGTTGGCAGACAGGTACGTCTGGGCGCTGCTGTTCAAGGCCAGCGACCCTTGTTTGCTACCACCGCGTTCGCTCATTTCGGTGCTGGCATTGGAGCGCAGGTAACGGTAACCCAGCTCGACCGAGGTGTTCTGGGAAACTTGCTGCAACACACCGACCTGGCCACCGAGGGCGTAGCCGATGTCGCTGTCGCGGCTGAAGCCCGGGGACTCCTGGGTCATCTTGGTGATACCGGCGGTGGCGCCGCCAAACAGTTGGGTGCTGCCGCCTACCGGGTAGAACAGATCGTAGCTGCCCAGCAGGTTTTCCTGGCGCAGTTTAATGCCATTGTGCGAGCCCGACACGTTGTCGTACGTGGCGTAGTAACGGCCCTGGCTGTTTTGCTGGCCCAGACGCACACCCCAGGTCGTGTCCTTGCCGATCACGCCATCGGCGTTCGGGCTGTTGAGGTTGTCGTTCAGGGCGTGGGATTTATTGACCTTGTCGCTGGTCTGGCCGAGGGTCAGGCCGGCGAAGTTGCCGTCGGTGGCGTTGGCCGCCGCACTGGCGCCGAAAACAGTGAAAGCCAGCAGCAGTTTTTTCAATCCAGTCATAGGAAATTTCCTTATGCGTTATCGCTTTTTGGGTACGGGGCAAGGTTACTCACCCGGCCCTGAACTCCCCCTGAACGCACTCTGAACCTGAGCTGAATCAAATCGACTAGGCTGTTTTGATCACTGTCTTAATAGGAGATCCGACCATGCGCATGTTTCTTGCCCTCGTCTTGCTGGCCTTGAGCGGGTTGACCCAGGCGGCGATCAAGACCGAAGAAATCCCGTACCAGAGCACCGACGGCACGAAAATGATTGGCTACTACGCCTATGACGACGCCATCAAAGGCCCGCGCCCAGGCGTGGTGGTGGTGCATGAGTTCTGGGGCCTCAACGATTACGCCAAGCGCCGGGCCCGGGATCTGGCCGGGTTGGGTTACAGCGCGCTGGCCATCGACATGTACGGCGGCGGCAAGAACACTGAGCATCCGAAGGACGCCATGGCCTTCATGCAAGAGGCGTCGAAGGACAGCGCGGTGGCCAGCGCCCGCTTCCAGGCCGGGCTCGATTTGTTGAAGACGCAGCCACAGACCGACCCGAACAAACTCGCAGCCATCGGTTATTGCTTCGGTGGTGGCGTGGTATTGAATGCTGCGCGTCAGGGTCTGCCGTTGAAAGGTGTGGTGAGTTTCCACGGCGCACTGGCGACCAATACGCCGGCAACACCGGGCAGCGTGAAGGCGAAGATTCTGGTTGAGCATGGTGCCAAGGACAGCATGATCACTGCGGACAACGTGGCGGCGTTCAAGGCTGAGATGGACAAGGCTGGGGCTGACTACAAATTCGTCAGTCTGGCGCAGGCCAAGCATGGGTTCACCAATCCGGATGCGGACCGGTTGAGCCATGGCGATCACGGGGGGCCGGATATTGGCTACAACAAAGCGGCGGATGAGAGTTCGTGGGCGGACATGAAAGCCTTCTTCAAGAAAATATTTGGCTAAGTGCAGTGACCTCTGTGGCGAGGGGGCTTGCCCCCGTTCGGCTACGCAGTAGTCGTGAAATCAGCAAACGCGATGTATTAGGTAAAACTCGGTTGCAGGTTTTAGCACTGCTTCGCAGCGCAACGGGGGCAAGCCCCCTCGCCACAAAATGTGTCTCAGCCTTGGTTATTGCGGTGAACACTACCCAGCCTCAACCCAACCCGGCAAAATGCCCGCCATGACCTCGACCCCCGCCCTACCCGCCTGCTGCACCCCACTCGACGCCCATTGGCCGCTGCCGTTCGTGCTGCCCGACGCGGTCTTGCTGAGCACGCACTTCGACACCTCGCAACTGACCAGTGATGATTTCCAGCGCAGTGCCATCGCGCCGCCAGCAAGTATTCAGCGGTCGGTGGCCAAGCGTCAGGCGGAGTTTCTCGCCGGACGCGTCTGTGCCCGGGCGGCGTTGCAACAATTGGAAGGGCTGAGTTTTGTCCCGGAAATCGGCGAAGACCGCGCGCCCGTCTGGCCGGCGCACATCACCGGCTCGATCACCCACAGCACCGGCCGGGCCGCAGCGATTGTCGCGAACAAGGCGCACTGGCGCGGCCTGGGCATGGACCTGGAAAACCTGCTCAACGTCGAACGGGCCGAACGCCTGGCCGGGGAAATCCTCACGCCGCCGGAGTTGCAGCGCATGGCCGCTGGTGCGAAAGATCAACTGGCGATGCTGGTGACCCTGACCTTTTCGGTGAAGGAAAGTCTGTTCAAAGCGCTGTATCCGATCGTGCAGAAGCGTTTTTATTTCGAGCATGCCGAAGTGCTGGAATGGACGGCGGCGGGTCAGGTGCGGTTGCGGTTGCTCACTGATTTGTCCAGTGAGTGGCGTCACGGGACGGAATTGGAGGCGCAGTTTGGGGTGCGGGATGGGCAGTTGTTGAGTTTGGTCAGTATCAAGGCTTGAGGACGCCATCGCGGGCAAGCCTTGCTCCTACGGGGCAGTGTGGCCACCACATGCCTCACCGCTTCTCCTGATTGCGCGGCCAACTCAAACTGAAACACGCCCCACCCAGGCTTTTGCTCTTGCTGATCAGCGCCCGCCCGCCATGCCAATGGACGATGCGCCGCACAATCGACAGGCCGAGGCCATGCCCGCCGGACGCGCGGGTGCGGCTGTCATCGAGGCGCAGGAACGGCGTGAAGATTTTCTCCCAGGCGGTTTCCGGCACGCCCGGCCCGTCATCCTCGACGTCCACCCGACAGCGCAACTGGCCCACTTGATAACTGACGGTCACCCGCGACTGCGCGTGGCGCATGGCGTTGCTGACCAGGTTTTGCAGAGCACGGTGCAAATAGCGCGGTTCGGCTTCGACCCAGGCTGCGTCGCAATCGGCGGCGGACAGGCACAACCCGCGCTGCACCGTAACTTGCGCGCGCAGCGGCGCCAATTCTTCGATCACCTGATTGACCAGTGCGTCCAGATCGACCCGCTGGAAATTCAGCGCCGGCGAGCCCTGCTCCAGCCGCGCGTAAGTCAGCATCTCGTCCACCAGTTTGTCGAGGTCCTCGATGTCGTGGTCCATGCCTTCGCGGTATTTTTCCAGGGCCTGGGGCGTGGTGGCCGAGCCGATCATCTCCAGGCCAAACCGCAGGCGCGCCACCGGGGTGCGCAGTTCGTGGGACACGGCGCGCACCAGTTCACGCTGAATCGCCAGCAACTGCTGCAAGTGTTCGGCCATGCCATTGAACGCCGAGGCCAGGCGCCCGACCGAATCCGCACCGCGCGCCGGGACACGGGTTTCCAGACTGCCCTTGGCGATGCGCGTGGCGGCGGCTTCGAGACCGCGTAGACGGCGCTCCAGTTGCCGCACCAACAGGTAGACGATCAGACCGATCAGCGTCAGGCCCAGCGCGGCGATCAGCACCAGCCACTCCGGCGGATACGGGTTCATCTGGAACAACGGGCCAATCTCCAGCACCCACGGCGTGCCGACCATCCCGGCAAACACCCGGATCGAATCGCCGCCCTTGCCCAGCGCCATCACCGTGTCGCCTTCGGACACCCGACGACTTTGATCCTCGTCCATGTCCGCCTGTTCGACCTTGACCAGTCGCAAGTCAAAACCAAAGCCTTTGTCTTCCTTCAATTGCGCCAGACGCTCGGGTTGCTCGGCGACCGGGTAGCGCACCAGTTCGTCGGCCAACAGGTAAATGGTCGCCCGGGCCAGTTGTTCGCTGATCTGCTGCACTTCGCCGGTGAGCACCAGTTGTTCCTTGTCGCTGACCAAGCGATATACCTTCGCCGCATGCGGGCCGGTCTGTTCGACCAGCGCCTGGCCGCGCAGCACGCGGGTGCGCTGGGTCAGGTCGAGGTCGGTCTGGGAGAAGGTTTGCAACGCCAGCGGGATGCCCAGCAGGCGCTCCCACACCAGTAATGCACGGTGACGTTCGGTCTCGTTCATCGGTTGCAGGTTGTCGGCCATCAGCGAGAACGTGCCATGGGCCAGGCGTTCGCGGTACTGCTCGCTGCGCACCTGGTTGAGCAGGTGCAGCGCCAGCACGCCAAGCACCGCCACCAGGATCAGCGCCGCACACATGCCGCCGTAGATGCGCAGGAAGATCGAGTTCACAGCGTGCAGGCTTCCGGTACGAACAGATAACCTTTGCTACGCACGGTCTTGATCAGACGTGGATGCTCCGGGTCATCGCCGATTTTCGGGCGAATGCGCGAGATGCGCACGTCGATGGAACGGTCCTGGCCGTCATAGCCGATGCCGCGCAGGGCGGTGAAGATTTCTTCCCGGGACAGGATGCGCCCGGCGTTGGCCACCAGCAGCCACAGCAGGTCGAACTCGGCGCTGGTCAGTTCGATGCCGTTGTCGTTGAGCCAGGCTTCGCGTAGCGCGTTGTCCACCACCAGCGGGCCGAATTGCAGACGCCGGAGTTTTTCCGGGGCCACTTCCGGCGCTTCGCTGCGGCGCAGCAACGCCTGGATGCGCGCCAGCAGCAAGCGCGGGCGCACCGGTTTGCACACGTAGTCGTCGGCGCCCAGGTCCAGGCCGAGGATCTGATCGGTGTCGTCGGTGCGGGCGGTGAGCATCAGGATCGGGCCGTCGTACTTGTCGCGCACCTTGCGGCAAATGCTCAGGCCGTCTTCGCCGGGCAGCATCAGGTCGAGGATCACCAGGTCCGGTTGTTCCTTGATGATCCGCGCCGCGGCCAGGGCGCCGTTGCCTTCGATCGATACGCGCAGGCCATTGGCTTCAAGGTAATCGCGGGTCAGTTCGGCCAGACGCTGGTCGTCCTCGACAATCAATACCTGCCAGGCTTCTTGCTCCACGGGTGACCTCTGCTTGCCAACAACACTAATAAGGAAGGATCCGCCCGTCTTTTTGTAATGATTGGGGAGGATAAGAATGCGTGTATACCGGCCGATTGTATAAACGCCACCCGCCGAGAAAACAAGTCGGCAAATGCGTTCGGACAACCGCGGATTTTGTGATAGGGTTCGCGCCCTTAAAAATCCAAATGGCTGTTTTCAATCATTGAAAATCGTTGAAAAACGGCTCGATCCAGCAGCGTCGCGGCTTACACGCTCGTTCCACCTTTCACCCACAATTTACGCACAGGTTTATCCACAGGTAGTACGTTGCAACACTCCCCGAAACGCACTATCTTGTACCCCGGCGCTAAAAAAACCCTACATGTAGGGTTTTTGCTTAAAAGCCCAACCACATTTCAGACCCGGAACTCAAGCGCTTTATTGCCTGTTTACGGTTGAACCAAGCGAGATTTTCAAAGACCAAACCACACAAGTGGATGGCACCGTTTTTTCAGGCCAGTGCGGCCAGAACGGTACGGGTGTTGCAGTCATAACTGGCACCCAGAAAGGAATCCGGTTTCGAGCCCAGGCTCGCAGCCAAGACTTCGGCAAGGAAGCTGCGTCATCAGCCTTTTTCCTACTGCCCTGAAGTCGTTATGCCCGACACCCGTCGGTTGTAGTGCTTCAGGACAGAACGGTGGGCACCGTGATGGTGCCCAAACAAACATAGAGAATGTGGAGACAACCCCCCATGCAAACCGACACAACTCGCGAGAACCCGCAGGGCACCTTGCCGCAGGCTGCTGATTCGTCTTCGGACCTGTCCGCCACCGCGCCTGGCCAACTGCGCGTGATCAAGCGTAACGGCACTGTCGTTCCTTACACCGATGACAAGATCACCGTCGCCATCACCAAAGCGTTTCTCGCAGTTGAGGGCGGCACCGCTGCCGCCTCGTCGCGAATCCACGACACTGTTGCCCGCCTGACCGAACAAGTCACCGCGACCTTCAAGCGTCGCATGCCTTCGGGCGGCACCATCCACATCGAAGAAATCCAGGACCAGGTCGAACTGGCCCTGATGCGTGCCGGCGAGCAGAAAGTGGCTCGCGACTACGTGATCTACCGTGACGGTCGTTCGAAAGAACGCGCCGCCCACGCACCGGTCGAGGAAGCGGTCAACGCTCACCCATCGATCCGCATCACCCGCGCCGATGGCACCTTTGCACCTCTGGACATGGGTCGCCTGAACACCATCGTCACCGAAGCGTGCGAAGGCCTGGAAGAAGTCGACGGCGACCTGATCCAGCGCGAAACCCTGAAGAACCTGTACGACGGCGTGGCCCTGACCGACGTCAACACCGCCCTGGTGATGACCGCCCGTACCCTGGTTGAGCGTGAGCCGAACTACTCGTTCGTGACCGCCCGCCTGCTGATGGACACCCTGCGTGCCGAAGGCCTGAGCTTCCTGGAAGTTGCCGAAAGCGCGACTCACCACGAAATGGTCGACCTGTACGCCAAGGCCCTGCCTTCGTACATCGCCAAGGGTATTGAATTCGAATTGCTGAACCCGATCCTGGCCACCTTTGACCTGGAAAAACTCGGCAAGGCCATCAACCACGAGCGCGATCAGCAGTTCACGTACCTGGGCCTGCAAACCCTGTACGACCGTTACTTCATCCACAAGGACGGTATCCGCTTCGAACTGCCGCAGATCTTCTTCATGCGTGTGGCCATGGGCCTGGCGATCGAAGAGAAGAACAAGGAAGACCGTGCGATCGAGTTCTACAACCTGTTGTCGTCCTTCGACTACATGTCCTCGACCCCGACCCTGTTCAACGCCGGTACTTTGCGTCCACAGCTGTCGAGCTGCTACCTGACCACCGTGCCGGATGACCTGTCGGGCATCTATCACGCGATCCACGACAACGCCATGTTGTCGAAATTTGCGGGCGGCCTGGGCAACGACTGGACGCCGGTTCGTGCCTTGGGTTCGTACATCAAGGGCACCAACGGCAAATCCCAGGGCGTGGTTCCGTTCCTGAAAGTGGTGAACGACACCGCCGTTGCCGTTAACCAGGGTGGCAAGCGCAAAGGCGCTGTGTGTGCCTACCTGGAAACCTGGCACATGGACATCGAAGAGTTCATCGAACTGCGCAAGAACACCGGTGATGATCGTCGTCGTACCCACGACATGAACACTGCCAACTGGATCCCTGACCTGTTCATGAAGCGCGTCTTCGATGACGGTCCGTGGACCCTGTTCTCGCCTTCCGAAGTTCCGGATCTGCACGACCTGACCGGCAAGGCCTTCGAAGAGCGTTACGAGTACTACGAAGCCCTGTCCCAGTACCCGGGCAAGATCAAGCTGTTCAAGACCATCCAGGCCAAAGACCTGTGGCGCAAAATGCTGTCCATGCTGTTTGAAACCGGCCACCCATGGCTGACCTTCAAAGACCCGTGCAACCTGCGCAGCCCGCAGCAGCACGTGGGCGTGGTCCACAGCTCGAACCTGTGCACCGAGATCACCTTGAACACCAACAAGGACGAGATCGCCGTTTGCAACCTGGGCTCGATCAACCTGCCGAACCACATCACCAACGGCAAGCTGGACACCGCCAAGCTGGAACGCACCGTGAACACCGCCGTTCGCATGCTCGATAACGTTATCGACATCAACTACTACTCGGTGCCACAAGCGAAGAACTCCAACTTCAAGCACCGTCCGGTTGGCCTGGGCATCATGGGCTTCCAGGATGCGCTGTACCTGCAGCACATTCCGTACGGTTCCGATGCGGCCGTCGAGTTCGCCGACAAGTCCATGGAAGCGGTCAGCTACTACGCGATCCAGGCTTCCTGCGACCTGGCCGACGAGCGCGGCGCCTATGAGACGTTCCAGGGTTCGCTGTGGTCCAAAGGCATCCTGCCGCTGGATTCGCAACAGATCCTGATCGAGCAACGTGGCCAGAAGTACATCGACGTTGACCTGAACGAATCCCTGGATTGGGCACCGGTTCGTGCCCGCGTTCAGAAAGGCATTCGTAACTCCAACATCATGGCCATCGCGCCGACCGCGACCATCGCCAACATCACTGGCGTGTCGCAGTCGATCGAACCGACCTACCAGAACCTCTACGTGAAATCGAACCTGTCGGGCGAATTCACCGTGATCAACCCGTACCTGGTTCGCGACCTGAAGGCTCGCGGTCTGTGGGACTCGGTCATGATCAACGACCTGAAGTACTACGACGGTTCGGTGCAGCAGATCGAACGCATCCCGCAAGAACTCAAAGAGCTCTACGCCACCGCGTTCGAAGTGGACACCAAGTGGATCGTTGACGCGGCCAGCCGTCGTCAGAAGTGGATCGACCAGGCTCAGTCCCTGAACCTGTACATCGCCGGCGCATCGGGCAAGAAGCTGGACGTGACCTACCGCATGGCCTGGTACCGTGGTCTGAAAACCACTTACTACCTCCGTGCCCTGGCCGCGACCAGCACCGAGAAGTCGACCATCAACACCGGCAAGCTGAACGCTGTTTCCAGCGGCGTCAACCACGGTGAAGATTCGGTCCTGGCCGCTCCGGCCGGTCCTGCTCCAGTGCCGAAGGCTTGCGCCATCGACGAGCCGGATTGCGAAGCTTGCCAATAAGCTGAGCCGGTAGGCGCTGCAAGGCGCCTTACCTGAAACCCCCGATCAGTCCTCTGGATTGTCGGGGGTTTTCTTTTGTCTGGCGCAAAGGGTTGTCTGGTCTGACGCCTTCGCGGGCAAGCCTCGCTCCTACAGGGTTTCACGACACCTGTAGGAGCGAGGCTTGCCCGCGAAGAGGCCTGCCCGATCACCACAGAATCCGCGCCCGGACAAAAACCCCGGGCATAAAAAAACCCCTCTTGCGAGGGGTTCTTTATGCCGCGCGTTCCAGCATCAGGTCATCTGAATGATGGTCTGCATGATGGTGCTCTGGGTGGAGATGGTCTTGGCGTTCGCCTGGTAGTTGCTTTGCGCCTTGATCAGGTTGACCAGCTCGTTGGTCAGGTTGACGTTGGACTCTTCCAGGGAGTTGGACTGGATCGAGCCCAGGGTGCCGGTTTCCGGAGCGTCGTAGCCCGGGATACCCGAGGCGAAGGTCTCTTTCCAGCTGGTACCGCCGACCGCCTGCAAGCCTTGTTCGTTGGTGAAGCTGGCCAGCGCAACCTGGCCGATGGCCTTGTTCTGGTTGTTGCTGAAGTTGGCGAACAAGGTGCCGGTGCCGTCGATGGTCAGGTTGGTGATCTGGCCGGTAGCGTAACCATCCTGGGTCGGAATCGTGCGCGAGGTGTCCGCGTTGTACTGGGTGGTCTTGCCCATGGAAATGGTAATGCCAGCCGGGTTGGCACCGGCGCCGTTGGCCTTCCAGGTGCCGTTGGTCACGGTGCCTGGCACCCAGCCCGTCATTTTCAGGTCACTGCTGATAGTCGGGAGCGTAGCCGGCGGGACCGGCGGCGTGCTCACCTGCAGCAAATTGCCATTGGTGTCGAATGTCAGCGTCGAGGCGATCGGCGGGGTAGCAGGGTCGGTTGGATCACTGCCCGTCGCATCCGGGTTACGACCGTCCACCAGGGTGTAGACCTTCCAGGTATTGGCACCGGTTTTCACCACGTACTGATCCATCGGGTGCATGTTGCCCTGACTGTCATAGATCGGGGTGGTGAACTGCTTGGTGAAAGACGCCGATTTGGTCGGGTCGAATGGAACACCCGTGGCCGCTGTGTTATCGACCGGCAAGGACGTCGAGTTCAAGTTGATCGACGAAGTCACCACCGTAGTGGTCTTCGGTGCCAGGTTCGAGGTGTCGAGTTTCAGGTCAGTCAACACGCCGTTAATGATCTTGCCGTTGGCATCCACGCCATAGCCTTGCAGGCGGGACGTCTGGTCGCTGTTGGTGATGAAACCGTCCTTGTCGACCTTGAACGTACCGTTACGGGTGTACGACAACGAACCGCTGTTGCTCAGGGTGAAGAAACCCGAGCCGTTGATGCCCATGTCCAGCACGTTGCCCGTGTTGTTGACGTCACCCTGGGTGAACTGCTGGGAAACGTTGGACAGGCGCACGCCGCTGCCAACCACCTTGCTGCCGCTGCCGAGTTTGGTCGCCGAGTAGACGTCTTCAAACTCTGCGCGAGAGGATTTGAAACCGGTGGTCGCCACGTTGGCGATGTTGTTACCGGTCACATCCAGTTGTTTGTTGGCTGCATAGAGACCGCTAAGGCCGATATTGAAAGACATATTCCACTCCTTTGTGCCGTATTAGTCGGCTCTATATACCAATGGTTTGAACTTTGGACAGGGCAACCGGGCCCAGGCCTGCGAGGTTGAGCATCAGCTCGCCGCCCGTCTGGCTGAGGGTCACACTGTTGACGGTCGCCGGCAGGTAAACCGCCAGGTCCGTCGCCTTGCCGTCGATCGGCGTACTGGCCTTGATGGTGTAGGCGCCGACCGGAACGGCGGTGCCGCTCGAATCCTTGCCATCCCATGTGAAGCTGGAGTTGCCGACGGCTCGGGAGCCCAGGTCGATGGTTCTGACGGTCTTGCCGTCTTTGTCGGCAATGGTCACGGTGCCGCTGGCGATCGACGAGGTCAGGTTCACCGAGCCGGTCACAGGCTTGGTCGGATCATCGATCTGGATATTGTTGGTCTGCACGATCACGGAACGGCCCACCAGGGACGAAGCCTGCAATGCCTGCGAAGAGTTGTAGTTGCCGGCAATCGAGCTGACCGTGTCGTTCAGCGTGGTGATGCCTTCCAGGCTGCTGAACTGCGCCAACTGCGCCACGAACGCACTGTTGTCCTGCGGATCCAGTGGGTTCTGGTTTTTGAGTTGGGTCACCAGCAATTGCAGGAACGCATCTTTGCCCAGCGTCTGGCTGCCGGTGGCGCTGTTGGTCGCCGAAGCAATGCCGCCCGCCGTGGAGTTGCTGGTCTTCACCGACGAGTTCGCCAGAATGTCGTTAATGCTCAGGCCGCTGGTGGAATCGGTAACACTCATCTGAGTCGCCCCTTATCACTGACCGAGGGTCAGGACCTTCTGCATCATGGTTTTGGCGGTGTTCATCATTTCGGCATTGGTCTGGAACGAACGGCTCGCGGAAATCATGTCGGCCATTTCTTCGACGACGTTGACGTTCGGGTAGTAGACGTAGCCCTTGGCGTCGGCCGCCGGATGGTTTGGCTCGTAGCGCGCGTCAAGGTTGCTCTGGTCTTCGACCACGCCCAGCACTTGCACGCCTTGACCGGCGGCGTCCTGGTTCTGGAACAGCGAATCGCTGCCGCCGCTCTGGCCGCCCTGGAACATGGTGGCGAACACCGGGTGACGGGCGCGGTAG
This sequence comes from Pseudomonas sp. ANT_J12, assembly GCF_008370045.1. Taxonomy (GTDB): domain Bacteria; phylum Pseudomonadota; class Gammaproteobacteria; order Pseudomonadales; family Pseudomonadaceae; genus Aquipseudomonas. The sequence goes on along the minus strand of NZ_VOBN01000034.1, from coordinate 979 downwards.
GTCTGGTCGATGCTCGACGAGACGGTTTCGGCGTTGGCGATGTTCGAAGCGACGGTGTTCAGACGAGTCGTCTGGGCACTCATGCCGCTACCGGCGATGTTGAAAACACTGGCGAGGGACATGACTTACTCTCCACGCAGGGCTGAAACCAGCCCTTTGAATTTGCTGTTGAGCAGGGTGAAGCTGGCCTGGAAGCCGACCGCGTTTTCCGCGTAGTTCGACTGTTCCAGTTGCGCGTCCACGGTGTTCTGGTCGATCGACGGTTGCATCGGCGTGCGATACAACAGCGACTCGTCGCCATTGCCCAGGCCTTGCGCTTCGATATGACGGCTGTTGGTCATGTTCAAGGCGAAAGAACCGCTCTTGGTTTTCTCGTTCTGTGCGGCAAGCACTTTGGAGAAGTCCAGATCCCGAGCCTTGTAGTTCGGGGTGTCGGCGTTAGCGATGTTGTTGGCCAGGACTTCAGCACGCTGGGCGCGGAAGCCCAGGGCTTGTTCGTGGATACCGAGCGCTTTATCGAAGCTGATGCTCATGTCGGGAAACCTTCGGGTGACCTGATTTTTCGTAACTTGAACATAGCAAGCGGCGTGCCAATTCAAAAAACCCCGTAAACCGGGGCTTTGCGGGCATCGGCAAAGCGGCAATGCCAGAAAAGCGGCAACGGGTTTCCGCCGCCTGCCGCTTTTCTGCCGCTTTCCCACGGCCAACACCGATTCAATTGCAGGAGCGAGGCTTGCCCGCGAAAGCGTTGGGTCAGTCAATGATGATGCTGTCTGGCACACCGCCTTCGCGGGCAAGCCTCGCTCCTACGTCATGCAAAAGCAGCACGCATAAAAAAGGAGCCCCTGAGGACTAATGCCAGTCAGTTAAGCTGACTGGCATTTTTCTTTCTGATCGGATACTTCGGTGATTTAAGCCGGATGGCCCGAGGATAAATACGCTCCTCTCGCCGATGCGGCAGGACATAGTGCGGGGCTGA
>NZ_VOBN01000033.1 GCF_008370045.1 Pseudomonas sp. ANT_J12 | reverse complement strand
CAGTGGCATTTTTATGCCAGCAAAATGGTAGGTGAGCTATTTATGTGCCACAGGTATAGAAATATGGGGCACCGCGTCTGGGATCAGGTGGTGACTTTGAGTGTGGGGTTCATGGAGCGTTTACGATTGTGGGACGCCAGTAGTTAAATCTTCATTTGTTGAGAGTCGTCGCAATTTGATTATGATGCTGCTTGAGAGCTACGCCGTAATGCGTGAGTCTTCAATTCTGACGTGGAACTATCGCTCGGAGTATTTTATTGAATGGTTAAATAATAATGGTTATAAAGAGATTTTCGCAAGTGACGTATATGCGCAGCAAGCGTACCGAGATTTTACGTCTTATCTCAATCACCGAATAATGGTTGGAGAGATCAAGCCCTTGACTGCAAGTGGATATCAAGATGGGGCTGTAAATATTATTGAGTTATTATATCCTGATACATTTCACTATATTTTATCTGGTGTTGTAAAAATACTCGCTCCCAGTGGTTCTGCAACGCCAAGTGATGCTCATGTGCAGTTATATAAAGACGTTTTCTTGGCAATAGCGCAGCATTGCAGTGACTTTGTTTTGAATAATAGCTCTTATCCTTGCGTGGTGAATATAAGGGATTATGAAGTTGTGATGTTTCCATCAAATCACGGAGCGATTGGGCCGTTTAAAATACCCCCGGCAATTTATAATCCCGTTCAGCGGCGAGTAGCGACGCCGGAAGAACATATGGCCGCGAAGAAAAAACTAGACCGAAAAACTATGGTTAGGTTTGATTCAAATCGTGCCGTATTACGGGCGCAAGAAAATGTCAATGCGGCTAATGAAAATAATCGTCATTGGCATCGATTATATCTGAGCGCTCTCGCTGCAAAAGCTTACGCCGGACTCTTTCTGCTGATTACAGGTGCCTCACCTACCGAGTTTTCTCAATTTACCTATAAGGAGGCGATAGAGGTTGAGAAGTCACCACTGAAAAAAGAATTAAAAGCTATAAAGTTTCGGGCTGGCGGGAAGACTACTTTATATAACATCGGGCGACACAACGGTTTACCGCTACTAAGGCAGTACCTCAAACTTCGCGAGTGGATATTGAATGGGAAAGAGGTGCCTAATTTATTCTTCGCTATGACTAAAGGTACGCAAGGCAACAATGAGAGTTTTGAAGAGTTTTCAGCGTCGAGCACGATGAAAAAATTTCATGGGTCTATTTCAGGCGTCTTTTTAGACCCTAAGGTTCCAAAGCTATCTTCGCGAAAAATGCGAAAGCACAAGAGCAACGTACAGCATTCGGCTCGCTTATCTCCTTCTACAGTTTCCAAGTCGCTGAATCACACCGAAGCAGTTAATCTGTCTACCTATGCTGAGGCTACATGGGAGCAACAGGAAACGGAATTTAGTCTGTTTTGGCAGTCTGTGCGCCATGCCGCAGATGTAGTTCGTGAGCGTAGTGAGACTTCTTCTGGCGATAGAATCTCAACTGCGGCAGGTCATTGTGATGACTTTAATCAACCATCTGCCCTAGGGGGCTGGGGCACTTCGTTTATCGAACCGAACTGTAGAACACAGTATGGCTGCTTATACTGTTCGCATTATATATGTCATTCCGATGAAGAAGATTTGCATAAGCTCTTTAGTTTGCAATATGTAATTGATTCGGTACGGAAAATAAACGCAGACGTAGGGCATGCTGATGCTCTGTTTAAGGACTTGTCGATAAGAATTAATTTTATAATTAGCGCGATTGGTGAACGCTCCGTATCTACTCTGCAATTGGTCGAGATCGTCAGAGAGAAAGTTTGTAGCTACGGTATATTGACCCCGTTTTGGGAAAATCGTTTGAGTCGCTACGAACAGATAGGGGTAGTATTTTGAAACGAGGTGTCGAGTCGATAGGTAGTCTTTTTGGTAGCGGAAATTTTTCTGTTACTTGTGAGCCAGATAATGCTCCGGTAAAAATTTCTAAACCTAGCGCTGATTTTGTATTGTGTCGTAGCGCAAACGGTCAGCCTACTGCTATATATGGGCAGAGCGTTTGGGATTTCAATCCTTATAGGTTGTCAGCTAATAAAATTAGCAGGATATCCTTTGTCGTATTTGACAATCAGGATGACGAACAGAACGCACTGGTTGAAGAGGCAAAATATCTGTTGTATTGTCTGATCTACTTTGGTGGAGGTGGGCGGCTCGGCAAACTTAGTGTTGCGACACTGTATAGGTATTGGGGGATACTTCGAGGGGTGATGCAATTTGGTTACGCCCAGAAGCAAAAACCAATTGTCGGCGTGCTGTCTCTGCAACAGATTTTTTCTACTCCGGTTTATCTGGCATCAGTCATTCGTGAACAATTTTCAGGAACAGATAGATCAGCTTTGTCCGGACTATTGTCCCAGTTAGTGCGTGTTGGCCGAGAGCGGATCGGGTATGACATATTGAATCCCAACCGCTTTGACCTTAGAAGGCCTGAGTCTAAACAGTATCCCGTGATACCGACGCGAATATATTTGAATCTGATCAATGTGGTAGGGGATCTGCTAGATCAGCTTTACGAAGGGGTTGGATCTTATCAGTCTTTCGTCAAATCGTTTTCTGACGAGCATTACGGGATTAATTTACACAACCAGAAAGGTCGCAAGCTTGGTGGAAAAGCCAACTATAGACCCGACATGGCGCAAGCGCTTCGAGAGCACGGCCTAGAGAAAGTGTTAGTTGATGAATTTCAATGCGACTTTAAAAAAGATGTTCAGACAGTTTTGCTTAAAATTCAGCATTTGGCGAAAACTGTAATTCATCTATATACCGGTATGCGCGAACAGGAAGTGATGCGGATGTGTTATTCCTGTCTTTCGTCGGAAATTTCTAGACCACCTGTGATTGATGATCACGGTTTGGTACGCGATCAGCCCCTAACCGTAATGGTGATATCAAGTACGACAAAATTTACAGGCTATAGAAAAGAAGGTACATGGTACGCGCCAGTAGAGGTCATCAAGGCAGTTGAAGTAGCTCAGGCAGTCTGTAGAGGACTTGCAAGTATATATGGAGTTAATGCAGATGCTAACTGTCCACTATTTCTTAGTCCTTCAATCGTAGGCTATAGTCGGAAATCTTTAGGGGTTAATGTTACTCAGTTTAAAAATCGAAGTGCGCAGTTGCGTGCATTACGCGGTTTGAGGATTCAGGCAGAGGACCTGCTAGAGCTGGCTCAGAGTGATCCTGGTCGTGACTTTTATAATGAGTCAATATATTCGGTTGGCAATTCATGGCCGTTAACTAGTCACCAGTTCAGGCGCTCACTCGCATTCTATGGCAGCAGCAGCGGATTTATTTCGCTGCCCGCGCTGAGAAGCCAATTTAAGCATATGACCATACAGATGGCGCAATATTATGCAAATAACTTTGAGAATCTTCGTACGGTTTTTGGGTATTACGATCCTGAAAAAAAAGAATTTGTTTTGCCGCCGAATCATTTCGCATTTGAGTTTCAGATGGCTATGCCTATGTCTGTCGCAAATCAACTAATAGCTGATCTACTTTTCAGCGAGGAGCCGTTATTTGGTGGTACTGGCTCATATGTGCAAAAGCAGAAACAGCGATTTGAGTCGGGTGTCATTCATATTGAAGATATTCGAGCCGAGACCCTGCAGCGTGTCAAGGATGGAGCTATCAGCTACCGTTCAACGTTGCTTGGTGGATGTTCAAAGGTAGGTCGCTGTGATTTCTTTCTTTTGGGTGATTATAGTGAATGTCTTGCCTGCGAGGCAGCTGTAATTAAACCTGACAAATTGGTAGCTGCTATTGAAGCTGGGATTCAGGAGCTAACTTTATATCCAGAAGGTTCGGGGGAGTATCAGATTGTCAAAAGTGAAGTTGAGCGGATGCTTGCTTTCAAGAGTCGCCTTATTGACTTAGTGGAACTGCAATAATGAAACAGAGAACCACAGGTAAAGGATTGATTGTTTGCGAGGAGGCATTGCAGCGCCTAGTAGTTGGTAAACCCTTCCTCGCGGAGCACGTTGGTTTACCCCTGTCTAAGCTTACTGCTGGCGCCGTAAGCCGAGAAGCTGGTTTCGACCCTGGCTATCTCAAAAAAAGCCGTAAATTGCACCTACCATTAATAGCAAAAATACAGTCGTTGCGAGAAGAGTCTTCTAATAATCCCAAATCTTCAAATGCTGATAGGGTTGCATACCTGGAAGCTAAGTTGGCAGTAATAGAGGTGAGACTTGTCAAGGCTAATGAGCTGTGTGATAAAGTTCTGACTCAAAATCTCCAGCTGTGGGAGCGTGTTCGGAAACTTGAAGCGGGAGTGGGTCATGTTTATAGAATCAATTGATTCGATTCGGCCTAGGATTTCGCCAACCTTTGGCTAGTTTTGCAGGCGTATTGGGCAACTCGCGAATGCGCTTGAAGCCATTCCGGTATATCGGGATGGCTTGCCTGTAAAATCAAGGGAGTTAGTTTGTTCTTAAAAGGAAGAGCTGAAAACAGGACTAAGAGTCCCTATCAGTGCAGTATCTTCGCCCTCTTCAATAATTCCCGCTAACAGCATGTCATGCCTAGTTGGGTAATGGCGCAAGAGAAAGCGGGCGTCGCGTCTAACGCGCTCGGGTAGCGATTCATCATGGGACAACTCTTCCAAGAAATCGCGTGTTTGGACTACTGAACGAGTACGTTCGCATGGCATTGTCATCTCGGCCCATCCATATCAGCGATAATTAAAATATCGGATTCGTAGAATTGACGTAGTGCTAGCTACGAAGATACTGCACAGCAGAAAAAAATCACTTTGCGTATCTTTCGCTTCATACTTTGGGTCAGATACGCCGGTCCAATAACCGCTACCGCACCCCGGACTCCTCTTGAGAATAGTACATCGGCTACAGGTCATTCACCCTGCTTTGCCACATCAGCATCGATGATTACTGTACCGTGAGCCTGAGCACAGTAACGTGTTCCTTCCGGCAAGCATTAAATTTCAAGAAGTTTTGAAACCATAATCTATGCTGGGTATATCGAGCAGCAACGAAGCAAGGCTGGTTATAAATCAGGTCCTATTCCTATCGATGGAAATCCGGGCTACCGGCGTAGCATCGGTCGAAAATGGGGACAGGAGCAGTACTGCTCGCTTCCAGCAGATCAGAGGGAGGCGTCTCATACCTCTTCGCGAATGCGAGTGATTAAAGAGTCTAATGTGGCAGTGTCATCTAGCAGAAGGTAGCAGCGCATCAGAACCGTCAACGGATGAACGTCCATGACGGAGGCTAGTGCGTCCACCTTTTCAAGGGTTGGGCCCTTTCCGCCACCCTCCAGTTGGCTAAGGTAGGTTTGGCTGCTACAGCCTCCGAAGTCTTCTTGACTCAGATGACGAGATTTTCTCATCTCTCTCAAGGCCATACCAAACGCTTGTTTCAGCTCCATTTTTCTCATCCCCGCAAAAGGAATGATGAAGCCGCCTTGAACGCCAGACCTCCATTAACTATTGTTAATATTTTGGGGGGATTTTTCGTGTTTAAAACGCATAGTCATGCTCAGCTATTTCCAGAACACGTTTTTGAGGGGGCGCGAGTTCAGCACTGGCAGTATGTTGAGCTCGAGATGCATTTTCCGTGGTTTTACATGGAACTGGTGCGCGACTACGGTGACGACATTGTAGGTAGCATGCTCATGATTCCGACAGTTCCGATACTTCAGCGGATGCTTTTGGAACTGGATGATCACTCTTGGTTTGCTCAAGCCTATCTCATGTCTCCTGGCTACCTGAGGGGCGAAAATAGCTGGGTGATGGAGCCACTTGTAGAGGTGAGCCTTGCGGAAGGGGATGCGAATAATTTGGCGGGTTACATCTACAAAGTCGAAGGGGGCGCGTGCTACAGCATTCAGCACGAGAGTACGTGCGGAGGTCTTAAAATTGCTGAGATAATTTTTTCAGCGGAGCGGCATCTGCGTACGTATGGGTGAACCGAAATTTACGACGCAACCCTTCTGATGAATTATCGTGAACCTAATTGCTCGGCTGGCAACCCGAATGTGGACTGGGACGATGGCAATCACGGCCGCTCTCTTCCCTCTCCCCGCTTCATGGCGGTGGGGTGATGGCACATCGTCTAATCGGCCTTTATAAATACTGAATGTGTATGTACGATCGCCGCCACTGCATTTGCCGGCGAGTATGTACAGCGCACCTATTTAGCTTGCCAAAAGGCAGGTGCAAAGCTCCCCTTGATTTGTTCGGCTGATTTGTTCGGCCGGCCTATGGCGCTGCTGCGACGCGTTATGCTGACGTCATCCGTTTGGCTGGTTCCTCACATTTGTTTCGCTGTGTGTTGTGTATCAATCCCCTCGGTTTAAAAAAAGCTCAACTGGATCAATACTGCGCAGGAAGCAATAGATGCCAAACGGCAACGCAATCATTATTGGCGTTAATCTCAGGGAAGCCAACCTGAAGCGAAAGCTTCGCGAGCACCTGCATTCTTTGGGCTTCACTAAGACCGCTGAAGGGGCTTTGCGCGCGCCGGGAAATAGCAAGGATGCGATCCGCACGTTGCACAGCGCTCAGCGAGAGGAGCGCCTTATCGCCAGCGAGAACTTCGTTACGAGGGCTGGTGGAAAACTGATGCAATACTTTGCGTCAGGAATGGATGTAAAACCCGAAAAAATCTCTCCAGTATTGGAAAGGGTTTCGTCCGGTACTTGGCAAAGCGACCTTTTTAGGCTCGCTTCGATGTCATGGTCCGTCCCAGTATCCAGCGGTTTTGGTAGGCGCTTGCGTTATCTCGTTTGGGACCAAAGCAATGGGAAGCTAATGGGGATCATTGCGGTCGGTGATCCGGTTTTCAACCTTGGTGTAAGAGACAAATTCATAGGCTGGAACTCGGAAGATCGCGGCGCCAGGCTTGTCAATCTTATGGATGCTTACCCAACCCCGCAAAGCCGGGACATGGTGTGCACTTAAATTTAGGTGGGCACCTGTTCTAGCCTTTTAAGCGGGTATTTCATGCAGCCAACACGCCGTTCGTATTCCAAATCCTTCAAAGCCCAGGTCATTCAAGAGTGTGCCCAACCCGGCGCATCGATTGCCAGCATCGCCCTCAGCCATAGCCTTAACGCAAACCTCGTTCACAAATGGATTCGGGTGCAAGTGCAGAAAAGCACGGCGCTTCAACCAGCATTCATCCCATTGCCTATGCAAACAACGGCGCCCGTATCTTCATCGAATATCAGCGTTGAGATTCTGCACCCACGCGGCACCGTCAAACTAAACTGGCCAACCGATAGCGCTGCTGCCTGCGCCGCTTTCCTTCGAGACCTGTTGCGATGATCCGCATCGACGCCATCTGGTGCGTAATTGCATGGACTTAACCACTCATTTGCATCCGTGCTGACCAACCGTTTGCATTCAACTTGACCAGCACACGCCGTTGTGAAGATCGGCAGAGAACGGCCAAAAGCGGTCGCTCGTAACGGGCCTCTTTCGACCCAAAGACGCCGGCCACGCCTGCTGCGTGACCGGTGCTCTGCTTCAGGATTAGCGGTTCAAGAACGCTGCAGCCAGCTGAAAAAACCGCCTTTCTTGATCGCCACCGACCTCTGCACCAGCAGAGATGCGCTGCTCTGCTCGCGGAAGCTCTGCAGCTTGTGCAGGGCGCTGCCGATCTCGCTACGTTGCTCCAGACAGGCCTGGATCAATGGCTTGTCGATGCGATAGAGCAGCCCCGAACTCAGTGCAGTGAAACTTGCCTGCGAAGGTGTGCCGTGGATGATGCCCTGTTCACCCATAATCTCGCCGGGGCCCATGCGCCCGGCCTCGACGAATCGCTCGCCGTCGGGCACCGCGGCGGACACCACACCGGTACCGATCACCAGCAAATGTTCGCTGACCTCACCCAGTTCCAGCACCACCTGGCCAACGCTGACGGCCAGCGGCTGCATTTGTTCGGCCAGGCGATCCTTCTCCTCGGCGCTCAGCGAAAGGAAGATCTTCACATCGTCGAGCAGCGCGCGCTGGCGGCTGTGCGCCACGTCCTGGGTTTCATTGCCGCGCAGGATGCCGGCGGCTTGCAGGTGGCGGTGGGCGAGGTCGAACATCAGGTTGCGTACTTCGGTGTTGTTGCTCTGGGCACTGACGTAGCCGCTGATCTCGTATTCCACCGTATGCAGGTCCGAGGCCTTCACCGTGGCCTTGGCCTTGGGTGCCGGTAGCAGCGCGCTGACGCCCTGCAGGGTGCGGTTCAGCGCGTCGATTACCAGGCGCGGGCGTACCTGCGCTGGCACGCTGACACTTATGCTGAGCTGGTGGATATCGGTGGTGCGATTGAGGTTGAGGATCTTGGCCTTGGCCGCCACCGAGTTGGGGATCACCACCGTACCGCCCTTGCTGGTGCGCAGGTGGGTGGCGCGCCAGTCGATCTCGATCACCTTGCCTTCGGTGCCGTCGATCGACACCCAGTCATCCAGGCGGTAGGGCTTGGTGGTGTTCAGCACGATGCCGGAGAACACGTCGCTGAGGGTGCTCTGCAGCGCCAGGCCGACGACGATGGCGACCACCCCGGAGGTGGCCAGCAGGCCCTTGACCGGAAGCTGCATGATGTAGGCGGCGGCCGCGACTAGGGCGGCGACGAAGATCACCGCGCCCAACACGTCTTGCAGCAGGCGTCCGGTGTGGCCGCTGCGCGGCATCAGCAGCACGCCGAGGGCCACGGTCAGGGTGCGTGCGCAGAGCAGCCACCAGGCGATGCCCAGCACCGAGCCCATCATGCTCAGCGCCGGCTCGGTCCACGGCGGAGGCTGCAGCGGACTCATCCCGGCTTCGATGATCACTAGGCTGTAGGCAAGGAAGAAACCCAGGCGCAGCAGCACGCGCCAGACTTTGGCTTCGGCGGGCAGCAGACGCCAGCAGGCAAGGTCGGTTAGCAGCAGGCCGACGGCGATTAGCAGCAGGTGTTGGTGAATCAGCGCGAGCATGCTGCACTCCTGGGTAGGTGAGAGCTGGTAGGGGTAAGCATGACTAGATCGACGGCCAAGGTGAACGCTCAGTGCTGCAAAGTCCCCGTGTAAGGCTGCACGGCTGCTTCTTCCTGCTCGAAGACCTGCATTAGACAGGGGGCGCGCAATGACATGTCGCGCGCAGCGATGGTGGTAATGAGTTTCATCCGGCAGAGGTAAAGCTCAATCCGGGCAGCTGAATCGCCGTAGTTTTTAGATTCCCATAAAGACCGCTTTTGGCCACTCCTGCTTTTCATTACCGGCAGCTGTTACCCGGTTGTGGCCATTCACGAAAGGCAGATTCCGGCCAAAAAACGGTCATAGAGTACCTAGGAAATTCGGGGCGACCCATGCCTCAGCGTAACAGCCAGCGTGACAATGTGCGTGTCGCTATAGGCATCAACCAATAGACCATGCTCATGGAGATCAAGCCTGCTACCAATACTTTGAGTAGCCAAGCAGGCATGTTCAGTTCAGTAAGATCAATAAAGGCATACATCATCCAGGGTATGATAACTGTCAAGGGAAATACGACCACCCAGGACAGTAGCCATTGCTTCCAACGAGCGACAGTGACTCGACCTTGTAACGGCTCAAACCAGAACTTCGAGTCATCGTCTGCGCGATAGTAGTCTTGACGTAGCCATGGCAACGACTCGCGCAGCAACGCTTGCCGCACCTCAGACTTCAGCCAGGCCAGGACGTGCTCCTTGCTGACGAAACGCAGAATGATCGCGTAACGCAGTTGTTGCCCTACCGGTTTAACAATATCCGTGGCCAAGTAGCCGGGGAAGTTTTGATGAGCCTCAATAGCCTTGCTCATCCACTGTTCATAAAGCGCCTGATACTGCGAGTTAACCTCATGAACAATTACACTCACACCAGCATCACTACTCATGGTTGCTGCCTTCGTTGTAGAGCTCGCTGGTAGATCCGTTCGCGCGCTGGAGTCATAGGGTCGTGACTGGCCGAAATGCCGTCGATCATGCGCCCAGGGTTGAAATCAAGGCGTTGCTGGGTGGACTGTTGCTCCGCAATCGGCACCACAGCGTCGAGGGTTAAAACGCCCAATTCGACCTCCTGATGGCTGCGTGACCAGGGAATCGAGCCATCATCTACGGCGTCTCCGGGAGCGGCCAACTGCGCCACCAGGCGCAACTTCACAGGCCCTCTGGCAAGGCGTGTACCGATTTCGTCTTGCAAATAGTCTGCAGGCATTTCTATGGCTTGCTGATCAGTTAATACGGTCTCGGCCACTAGCGGCTCAATGCGATAACGACCGATACGCTGCTCGCCCATGCCATTGCTGAACACCAGAGAATTGACACCGAAGTACTCCACAGCGGCGTAGCTGCTGGGTGCCTGTTTAGGTGCTTCAAGAAAGTGCTGTGCTCTTGGATGAGTGGCCAGAAATGCTTGCAGCGGCAACGGATCAGGCGGTGTAGCGACATTGGCGGCAATGCCTTGCAAAAAGCGGAGAAAGTCTTCGGGCGTGGCAACCGGAAAGCCATCGAAGGAGTGCGTCACAATATCCGTGAACTCGCCACTCGGCAGCGAGAAACGCAGAGCCAGGCCATGCGGACTGGCCATCGGGTCAGCGTCTGCTGTACCTGGCAAACCACTAAAGTTGGAGAACCGCAGTTGAACCGGAACTGCTTGCCCATGGAAATGGACCGCTCGACTTAACGTCGCCGCCTCTTGCGTTGCAGTAAACATTCCATGCAGCAACACGCCCTTAGCATGCGTAATGCGAAAGCCAGGGTGATTGCCAAAGGTTGCATAGAGTGCATCAAGCAATGCGTCATAAAGACTGTCTTGCTGTTGGGTCAGGTTGTTCATAGTAGAAAAATCATCTTCGTTTACGGCGATGGCAAAGGGCGCTGCCAGCGCCCCTGCCAATGCTGCGCTGGCCAAAAATAGAGGTAGTCGCATTGGGCTCAACTCAGGCTTGCCAGGGCCGGATAGTCGGTATACCCGCGGGCATCACCACCGTAGAAGGTATTGCCATCCGGCTGCGCCAGCTCAGCGTTACAAACAAAACGCTGCGGCAGATCCGGATTGGCAATAAAGGGTTTGCCGAACGCTACTGCATCGGCCAGGCCCTGCACGAGGATGTCCTGAGCGCTTGTTTGCTGATAGCCGCCACAAACAAAGATTGCGCCATTGAATAGCTCGCGCAGTTGCGCACGAAAGCCTGAGGGATACTGCACACCAGGCCACTCAGACAAATGCAGATAGGCGATGCCCCGCGCACTGAGGGCCTCAGCCAAGTACAACGTAATCTCTTGGGCTTCAATGCTGAAGTCCATATCGTTAACGCTTGGCGGGCACCACGGCGAGAGGCGAACACCCACGCGCTCTGCACCCACGGCTGCCGCAACGGCATCAACCACTTCTAGGACAAATCGGGCACGATTTTCCAGCGAACCTCCGTAGCGGTCAGTGCGTTGATTGGTCGTAACAGAGAGAAACTGCTCGAGTAAAAAACCGTTTGCACCCTGCAGCTCAACTAAATCAAAACCTGCTTCACGAGCCCACAGTGCGGCCTGGACAAACTCCTGCACCACTGCGGCAATACCGTCGTCACTCAACGCCAGCGGCGTGTCGCAATCGACCATGGCTGGTGAGCCTTGCGAATCAAACGCGAAAGTCTTGGCCTTTGCGCGGATGGCTGAAGGAGCAAGGGGTAACTGTCCCTGTGGCAATACCGAGTGATGAGAAATACGCCCGACATGCCACAGCTGAGCAGCGATCAGACCGCCGTTGTCATGTACCTCATCGACGACCTTCTTCCAGCCTAGTTGCTGAGCTTCGGTATAGATGCCCGGGGTATAGGCATAGCCCTTGGCGCCAGGTGAAATAGGCATCCCTTCGCTGATCAGCAGTCCGGCACTGGCACGTTGCCCATAGTATTGGGCGTTCAGCGCAGTTGGAACATCACCGGGCTGAGCTGAACGTGAGCGGGTCATAGGGGCCATCAGCACGCGGTTAGCCAAGGTCAGAGGGCCAACATTCAAAGGGTTTAGCAAGTTTTTCGTACGACTCATAAAATAGTTCTCATGCAGCCGCCTACGCAGCATCGTGCGTAGGCGAGCGAGTTGGATTTAGTGGTGACGTAAGCCGGGATTGAGAGCGATGTGTTTGTATTCAACGAAATCATCCATCGCCGCCACGCCATTCAAACGGCCCTGGCCGGACTGTTTGAAACCACCTTCCTCAAACTCGTCGTAGACCACTGCCCAATCATTGACCCAGACAGTGCCAGCCTCCAGCTCGCGAGCAACCCGTAAAGAGCGATCGATATCGCGAGTCCATACACTCGCTGCCAAGCCAAATTCGCTGTTGTTGGCCAGATCAATCGCTTCTGCTTCGCTATCAAACACCTGCAGCGTCAGCACCGGACCGAATGTCTCACGCTGGACAATTGGCATCTCGGGATCAGTTACCCGCAGCAGTGTTGGCCGGTAGAAAGCTCCTCCGGCCAAAGGCCCTTCGGTTACCGGGCCACCGCGCACGATGACCTCAGCACCGCCAGCGATGGCTTCTTCCACCACTTGGTTAACCCGCTGAACGTTGGGCTTATCGATCAAAGGCCCCATCTCGCTGCTTGGATCTGCAGCGGGCCCTACGCGCACAGCTTCCAGTCGCGCAGCCAAACGCTCGATCAGCGCGGGAGCAATATCGCGCTGCACCAACAGCCGCGAACCCGTCATGCAGAACTGGCCAGCGAATACGGTCAGGGCTTTTTCGAGCGTTGGCACGGTTGCATCAAGGTCGGCATCGTTAAACACCAGCATGGGAGTCTTCCCGCCCAGTTCCAGGCCAAAACGCTTCAGCGACTGCGCGCCCGCAGCGGAGATTGCGCGGCCCGTTGTGGTGCTGCCGGTAAAACTGATTACCGGAACCTGGGGCGACTCCACCAGATGGATGGAACCTGCTGCGCCTTGTTCGCTGAACAAGTTGATAACACCGCGCGGTAATGACACAGACTCGCTCATGATGCGTGCTACCAACGCGTTGGTTTGAGCTGTTTGCCCAGGCATTTTGATGACTGTAGTACAGCCCGCCGCCAGGGCTGGTGCTAGGGAGCGAATCATCAGTACGACCGGCGAGTTCCACGGCACGATAATGCCCGCCACACCAACCGCTTGACGAATCACCAGGGAAATTTTGCCGGGCTTAGGCTCTGCTGCTCGACCGTACTCAGCACGAGCCTGGGCGGCGTAGTAGCGCAACTTGGAGGGCACCATAGTGACCTCGAACGCTGCTTCGGGTTTGATCTTGCCGTTTTCCAGGGCCAGCATGGCAATCAGCTCGTCGGCATTGCGCTCAAACGCATCGGCCAGCTCCAGCAGCACCTTGGCGCGCAAGTTGCGATCATCTTTCCAGGGCGTTTCGGCGAACGAGCGCTTAGCCGCTTCAATCCCCTGCTGCGCTTCATGCAAACCACCTTCGGCGTATTGACCAATGCACTCATAGGTCGCTGGGTCGATGGAATCTTTATAAACACCGGAGTCCAGCCACAGGCCATCGATCCAGTTCAAAACCAGGGTGTTATTCATAGAGGTAATTCCTAGATTATTAAGCGTAGAGGCTGGCAACTTTCTCAGCAGCAGCAATCACAGTGATGTTGGTCGCCACCGAAGGCACATCGGGGAAGATCGAAGCGTCGACTACACGTAGCCCCTGTACACCGATCACCCGCGCTTCAAGATCAACCACTGCTTGTGCGTCACCCGGTCGGCCCATGGGCGCAGTCGAGGTTGGATGGTGATAGGTATCAAGACTGGCTTTGACACTGGCAAGCAACGCCTCATCGGTGTCATTGCCCGGGCCTGGATTGAGCTCGGAATGAATCAGCGTGTTCAACGGCGCTGTTGTGCCGATTTTGCGAGCCATACGGATGCCATCAAGCAGACGCTGACGATCCTTGGGCTCGGCGAGAAAATTGAGGTCAATGCGCGGTGCAACAAACGGATCGCGACTGACTAAGGTCACCTTGCCACGCGACAGTGGCCGAGTCAGCGCGACTGCGAGCACAAAGCCAACCTGCGTCGGGCTTTGCTCATGGGGAAACAAATGGGTCGCGGTGATGTGCAGATCCAGATCGCCGTTTTCGGCTTTTCTGCTATGGGTCCAGAGCTTGGCACCGATAGCGGGCGACTGACTGCCAATTAGCTCAGGTTTTGCCGCGTAGGCATTGTAATAAAACGGATGATCCATCAGGTTTTGCCCAACGGGCAGTTCAGCAACCAGCGGGATCTGTAAGGCCTGCAAGTCCTCACGCGGACCTATGCCGGATCGCAGTAGGATCGCTGCACTGCCGTAGCTACCCGCAGAGAGAATGACTTCACCGGCTAAGAGCTTTTCACCATCAGCCAGTTGCACACCGATCGCGCGCTTACCATCAAAAAGTACTTTGTCTACAAGGCTATCGGCGCGGATCATCAGATTAGCGCGACTGCGTACTTCATCAGTGAGGTAGGCCATGCCGGTGTTGACCCGTACACCGTTGACGATATTCATCGGGTACGGGCCTACACCATTTGCATTCGCACCATCAAAGTCGCCAACTTTCGTGTAGCCATTCGCCACTGTCGCGCTGATAAAAGCCCGCTGCATCGGCGTGACGTCGGCATCACTAAGTTGATGAACTGGGAGAGGGCCATCATGGCCGTGCAAGCGACTAGAACCCGCACTATGGGTTTCTAGTTTCTTGAAAAATGGCAACAACTCCTCATAGCTCCAGCCTGGTAGCCCCCAGCGCTCGAAATCAGTAGGCCGCGCACGAATTGCCACGGCTCCATTGATCGCCGAACTACCGCCCAACACCTTGCCGCGCAGAGCGCCGATGGGATGATTGATGTAACCCGGTTGAGTCTTGTAGCCCCACTCAAATTCAGGATTGCCATTGGCGCCAACAATATCGCTGCTCGCAACAAGCGCAGGATAACTTCCAGGGCTATAGCTATGCCCAGCTTCCAGCAGTAGCACCCGACGGTCAGTGTTTTCGCTCAAGCGTCGAGCTAGCACTGCGCCAGCCGAGCCACCACCGACGATGATCACATCGAAAGCGCTCGGCTGTCCGTCGCTCTTTCTGGCCTTGCCAGCAGGCTCCAGTGCACGCGCTAAACCACTGCCCACTGTGAGGGTAGCGGCAGCCATAACACCACCGGCCAACACAGCACGGCGAGCGGGGTTGTTTAAGGAAACTGACATCCATCCTCCTCCATTTCTTCCTTTCAGACGCTGGTAATGCGCCTGTTGGAAAAAAGGATAAGTCAGTGTTCAGCCCCCCATAAGCCAGAGAAAAGCGAATCGATGTTTCGTTTTTTTCGAACGACTCAACACTATGGCTGCAAATGCGCTGTCAGCATCTGATCCCAAATCGGCGGGTTGCCGATCTGCTCACTGAGGAAACTGCCTAGCACACGGAGCTTGGGCGAGGTTCGCTGCGACTGACGATAGACCACAGAAATATTGCCGCCACGAGGCGCATAAGGCTCCAGCACCTCTCTCAGCTCACCGTCCACAATGGCCTGCGCGGCCAGGAATGTGGGCAGTATCGCAAGCCCGAGACCCGCCTTGGCCGCTTCCATAAGTTGGTGGCCACAATTGGTACGCATTCGACAGCGCACACGGAATGACTCCAATGTGTTGTTCACCGGTAGCGTCCACATGCCATGAGGTTCGCGATTCACGTAGAGCATGGCGTAATGTTGGGCCAGGTCTTGCGGGATATTCGGTGTGCCATGAGCACTCAAATAATCCGGGCTGGCACAGATGATATGGCGATTGGGGGTAATGGTTTTGGCCACTAGCGAAGAGTCCGGCAATTCACCAATGCGAACCGCCGCATCAAACCCCTCTTCATGCAAATTGACGCGACGGTCATCGAATTCAACGTCCAGTTCCAGCTCCGGATATTGCCTGGCGAAAGACGACAGAATCGGCGTCAGATAGCGCATCCCAAAAGCCATCGGAACTGCAATACGCAAACTACCGCGAACAGTCGACTGAGACGTCAAGACCGCGTTTTCGGCATCTTCAACATCAGCAAGGATACTTATGCAATGACGGTAAAAAACCTCGCCAGACTCAGTCAGGCGAGTCTGCCGACCACGCTCTAGCAAGATGCTTCCTAAGCGTTTTTCTAGTTGCTGAATCCGCTGGCAGACCATCGACTTGGCCGTACCCAAACGACGAGCGGCTTCAGAAATGCTGCCCGTGTCCGCCACTGTGACGAAAGAATGCATCTCAGATAGTTTATTCAAGTTCTAAATCCGTGAACACTTATGTAAATATTATCCAGATTGACACTTTTGCAGGTGTCTTGTGGCCTATTAATACCTGTCACAACAGACTGCAACGAATCGACTGCGGTCGTTCATGGCCGGCAGCCACGACCCGAAGGAGACTCTCCGACGTCTACGAAACTCGGTTCGGAAGTGTGCCGCCTGGCATATCCTTCCCCCATAGCACTGACAGAGGAGGCTCCATGCCGGTTTCGTTACTATTCGAGCAAGTCGATGTTTTCTCCGAACAATCCTTTAAAGGTAACGCCGTAGCTGTCGTAATTGGTGCCGACGACCTGACCAGCCAACAAATGCACGATTTTGCAGCCTGGACACAGCTTAGCGAGACAACCTTTCTGCTGAAACCAAACTCTCCCGAAGCACATTACCGAGTACGAATT
Organism: Pseudomonas sp. ANT_J12; assembly: GCF_008370045.1. Lineage (GTDB taxonomy): Bacteria > Pseudomonadota > Gammaproteobacteria > Pseudomonadales > Pseudomonadaceae > Aquipseudomonas. Next base: position 34,420 of record NZ_VOBN01000033.1, on the reverse strand, counting down.
TTCACCCCGCTACGGGAGCTCCCCTTTGCCGGTCATCCTACACTGGGAAGCTGTCATGTATGGCTAAATCAAAGTGGCGGCAACGTCGATAAAGAGATTATTCAGGAGTGCCTGGCAGGCCTGATCCGCATTCGCCGGAATGGTGCTTTTCTGTCGTTCGCAGCGCCGCCTCTGGTTCGGAGTGGAGCAGTAGGTGGAGATGTGTTGCGTCAGATTGAGAGCGGATTGGGCCTGTCCTGTGATCAAATCCTCGCCAGTCAATGGGTAGACAATGGACCCGGTTGGGTTGCCGTAATGATGGCATCGCGTGATGACGTTTTGGCTATTCGCCCAGACTATTTGAAGCTCAACGGGCTCAACGTAGGAGTAGTCGCGCCTTGGCAAGGTCCTCATGCGGACGCAGATGTCGAGGTGCGCGCGTTTATGGGTGAAGAACTGAATGAAGATCCTGTCACCGGAAGTCTCAATGCGAGCCTGGCGCAATGGCTGATTTCTACAGGGGTCATGCCTGACCACTACACTGCGAGCCAAGGCACTGCATTAGGTCGTCAAGGTCGGATAAAAATTGAGAAGATCGGAAGTGATATCTGGGTCGGAGGTGAGGTGCAGCTAGGTATGTCAGGGCGGGTAATGTTCTAGCTACCACTGCGTGATGTATCTATCCCCCATTACCTTGCCAACTTAGCTCACAGTCCGGCATTGGCCCAGAATGTGTCAAACGCATACACCATTTGGAAGTCTGCGCTGCTACGTACAATCTATCAGCGCTCGGCTAACAAGCAGACCTGAAATTTGCGTAGGAACGCGATTTTCGTTCTAGTTCTGACCGTCATACCTGCTCTAAAACGTTTTTACACAACCTGGGCCGGTTGCTGTCCTTCAGTCATAAACGACCGAACCACGATTCAAGCGAAAAACAATGCCTGGCCGCAGCTGCCCTGATCCGTCGTTCAGAGCAGCCTGCCGTGTTCGAGTAAGCTTCGCTAACTCTCAGCTCAGGGGCGCTCGGTCCTAGCCCTTGAGTTTGGCCGTGATGCTGGCGACATACTCGCCTTGGTGACGGGCGATACCCAGTTCACGCTCGTCTGGCTGGCGCGAACCGTTGCCACCAGCCAGCGTCGAGGCGCCATAAGGAGTACCCCCGCTCACTTGCGAAATGTCGAACAGGGCCGGAGTGCTATAGCCGATAGGGACGATCACCATGCCGTGATGCGCCAAAGTGGTCCAGGTGGACGTGATGGTCATTTCCTGTCCCCCACCGGTACCGGTCGAGGTAAAGACACTGGCGACCTTCCCGACAAGCGCGCCCCGGGCCCATAAGCCACCGGTCTGATCCAGGAAGTTGCGCATTTGGCCGGACATGTTGCCGAAGCGAGTCGGGGTGCCAAAGATGATAGCGTCATAGTCGGCAAGTTCATTGGCTACTGCGATGGGTGCCTTTTGATCGACCTTGCCATGGGCCGCTTCAAACATGTGTGCATCCATCGTTTCGGGTACACGCTTGATCGTTACTTCCACTCCGGCGACGGTGCGGGCTCCTTCAGCGACGCTTTGCGCCATGGTTTCGATATGACCGTACATCGAATGATAGAGCACTAGAACCTTGACCATTGTTGTTTCCTTTTGAGGGGTTTTAGGTTTGAAACTTTGCGCGAAGGCGCTATCGGCGGGCGGCATATTTCAGCGAGTGAAGCCCTTGATCCAGCTTCAACTTTGCTGTTTACGAATCACATCCGATAGTTTTTCCGCCATCATGATGACGTTCGGGTTGAGGTTGATCAGCGGAATTTCAGGGAAGATTGATGCGTCAATGACTCGCAGTCCTTGTACGCCATAGACATTCCCCTGCGCATCAACCACCGCGTTCGGATCGCTTGGCAGTCCCATCGGAGCTGTGGAACAAGGGTGCTGCAAGGTGCCGACGCCTTTAGCTAGGGCTTGGCGAATGTCTTTGTCGCTGTCGCTAACCGATGGCCCCGGGAAGATTTCCTCGACAATCAGGCTTTTCAAAGGCTCAGTCGTGGCTAGTTTTCGGGCGATCCGGAAGCATTCGACCATGCGCTGCATGTCGTCTTCGCTGGTGAGGTGATTGAGCTTGATGACAGGTTGAACCTTCGGATCGAGGCTCTTGAGTTTGACGCTGCCGGTCGAGCTGACCTTCATCAATTCCAGCCCTAGCGAAAACGCCACACCGGTCTTGCTGATACTCGGGTCGAGCAAGTGCGATGGGGAGACCGCGATATCCAGTTCCCCGGCTGACTTGGCGAAGGAGGAGTGAGTCCACAATTGTGAGCCGACAACGGGGTGATCCTGGCCCTTGAGTTCCGGCTTACCGGCAAAGTTCATCCAGTAAAAGGCGTGATCGAGCAGTCGAGTGCCGACCGCAGCGTCTCGTATAACCGGGATGCCCAGGGCTTGCAGATCCGCTTTCGGGCCGATACCCGAGCGCAACAGGATCGCTGCCGAGCCGTAGGCGCCAGCACTGAGGATCACTTCCTTGCCACGCAGTTCTTTACCGTCAGCCAGCAGAACCGAGCGGACCTTGGTACCGTCGAACTGCAGTTTGTCGATCAGGCTTTCGCAAAGGATGGTCAGATTCGAGCGTCTACGCACCTCTGGCGTGAGGTAGGCGATGCCGGTGTTGACCCGCACACCATTGACCACGTTCATCAGATTTGGGCCTGCACCGTTGTTGGCCAGAGGGTTGTTGAAGTCATCGACCTTGGCGTAGCCGAGTTTCCAGGCGGCCTCAACCGTCGAGCGTTGTACGGGGGTGATGTAGTCCATCGTCAGTTGATGAATCGGAAACGGGCCATTGCGACCGTGCCATTTATCATCGCCGGTGTGACAGGTTTCCATCTTCTTGAAGTAGGGCAGCACCTCGTCGAACGTCCAGCCCTTCAAGCCTTTGGCGGTGATGCGCTGGAAGTCGTAGGGCAGGGCACGGCAAGCAACGGCGCCATTGATTGCGGAACTGCCACCGATTACCTTGCCGCGCGGCGCATAGATCGCTTCAGCCTGCTCAACCGGCTCGGCGTGATAACCCCATTCATAACGCGGATCAGCGTTGGCGGCGATGATGTTGCCGCTGTAGAGCAGCTCTGGGTATTGATCCGGATCGAAAGAAGGACCGGCCTCGACCAGCAAAACACTCTTGTTGCCGCTCTCACTTAAACGGTTGGCCAACACGGCACCGGCAGAACCACCGCCTAGAATCACATAGTCGAATACGTGCTCGAACGGGCCCTGTTGTTTGAGCCGGCTGCGAGATTGACTCTCCGGAGCAGCAGGTTGCGCCGCTGAAGCAATACCCGATGCGAGGGACGCTGAGGCAATCACCACCATTGAGCCTTTGATGAAGCCGCGACGTTGCTTACCGGAACGGTTCAGAGGGTCTTGTGATGCGGGAACGATGGTTTCATCCATTTTGAGATAACTCCTGGAACATATTGTTTTTGGAAGGAGGCCGGTGCGCAGGTGCATCGCTTGACGCACACCCACCCTTTGAAAGAGCTTCAGTCCTGATGCGACATGACCACGATGGCCTTGACCACCTTGCCGTTGATGCCGTCGTCAATGGCTTGGTTGATGTCTGCCAACGGGTACAATCGGGAAATTTTTTCAAGGGGTAGCAGGCCCTGGCGGTAGTACTCAACCAACTGCGGGATGAAAATCTCCGGCAAGGTGTCGCCCATCACGCTGCCGATCACCCGCCGCCCACGCAGCAGATTCCAGGCATCGAACTCAACGGTCTCGCCCTGGGGCAACACGCCGGTCATCACTAGGGTGCCGAGTTCGCGCAGGCTGTTGAGTGCTGCGCTGATGACCGTTTTCACACCGCTGGACTCAAAGGCGTATTGCACGCCCAAGCCATCACTCAATGCGCGGATCTCTTTGACCACATCGACGTCAGGCCCTGAGAGCACTGTATGGGTGGCCCCCAGTTCCATGGCCAGGTCGAGACGCGATTGTTTGTTGTCGACCACGATGCGTTGGCTGCAGCCGATGATCTTGCTCGCCATCAAGGCGCTGAGGCCGACGGTACCGCAGCCAAAAATCACCACGCTGCTACCCGGCTCCGGGCGCAAGGTATTCATCATCCCGCCGGCGCCCGTCATCACCCCGCAGGCAAGCGGGCCGAGCAGTTTGAGGTCGACATCTTTAGGCACTTTCACCAGCGAGCTTTTGTGCGCAATGGCGTAAGTGGCATGGGAGGACTGCGAAAAAAAGTGGCTGTGTACCGCGCTTTCTTGATCGTGCAAGCACATCGAGCCGTCGGCCCGAGCACCGCCAAAGTTCAATGGCACATGATTAACGCAAAACGCTGGCTGCCCCGAACGACAGAACCCGCACTCGCCACAACGGCCCATGGAGAGCACAACGTGATCCCCCACCTGGAAGTTGTTGACAGCTGCACCGACCTTATCGACTATGCCCGCGCCTTCATGGCCCAGCACCACCGGAAGTGGGGTGGGCAGGTAACCATCCCGAACGTCCAGGTCGGTACGGCAGATACCCGCCGCCACAATCTTGATCCGTACTTCGTCCTCACGCGGTTCGTCGATTTTCAGTGAAAGTATTTCCAGTGGCGCACGGTGCTCTCTTGCCACAGCGGCGAGTGTTTTCATTGTTTTAATTCTTCACAGGGAATGGGCTGGTGAGCGGGCTATTCAATCCTTGTTGGCATTGCAGGCACCGCAAGGCGGTTCGCCTGACGTGCCTGTCCTGCGCATCCACGGATTGCGTAGTCGTTACTTGTATTTACACGAACATGTCACGATACCGATGGTAGACAGGCTGATACGCAGTTGCTTGTCTGTGAGCGCAGTGGAATTTATCTGAGAGTGAAACAATGAATTGCGTCATTACCACGGAAGGGCTGCCAGACGATATGCGCATGGACTATTGGCAGCATGTCGTCAGAGAGAATTTCATCCATTTCGATATGCAGCCGATTGCCGGACAACCGGCTTTCAACGGAAAAATTTTTCAGTACACGCGCAATGCCATTCAACTGGCCGATGTGATTGCCGATGGTCACTTTGTCCGCCGCTCGATGCAGCACTTGTCTACGGGAGATGATGATTTCTTCCTGCTGCTCATCCAGCGTCATGGCACCAGTCAGATCGAGCAGGACAATCGTCAGGTCACCATGAATCCCGGTGACATGGTGCTTTGCGACAGTAGCCGCAGCTATTCGATGAATATGCCGGGCGCTTTCCATCACGAAGTACTGATGATTCCTGGGCGGGTGATGCGTCATTCGCTGCGAAACGCCAGGGATTACACTGCACGGGTGATTCCCACAGCGTCCGGGACCGGTCGGCTGTTCAGCCAGTTCATCAACTCGCTGCAAGGTTGCGTCGGTGAGCTTGATGAGCTCAGTTCATCTTCAGTGGCCAGCGCGACCGTCGAGTTGCTTTGTGCTGCATTGGTCGGGGCTCCAGAGCAGGTCGCTGTTCTTCCGGGCAATCTGAAACAATTTCACCTGCGGCGATTACGCGCCTATGTGCATGAGCACCTGGCTGATCAGGAACTGGATGTAGACCGGATCAGCAAGGCCTTAAGCTTGTCCAAGCGCTATTTGCATGCTCTCTGCGACGGGCAGCCCAATACCCTCTCTAGCTGGATCTGGAAAGAGCGCCTGGACGCCGCGCGCCGGACATTGAGCGATCCAGCCAACGCGCAGAATCCGATCACTGAGATTGCCTTGTCGGTCGGGTTCAAGAGCCCCGCGCACTTTAGTCGCATGTTCCAATCGGCATTCCAGATGAGCCCGCGCGACTTACGCGCTCAGGCGTTTGAGCAGAGACAGAGACAGAGCCAGGTTGAAGGGGAAGGCAGTGGCCAAACGTGAACGAAAAATGCCATATGAAAAATTAATCCTAGTTCTGCGTGTTACGAGCCGTCGCGACCGGTAGCTTCGATCAAAAAAGTCAGTCATAGGGAAAGACTTCGACGGGCAGCAAACAGCCGCTCTCTGTCCTATACGACTGACTGCTTTTGGCCGATGACTGCCTGTCGCCAGCGGCAGCAATGGGCAGTTCTCTACCGATCATGTTTACTAAGCGTGCTGGTCAAATCCGATGCAATCGGTGGTCTAATCGAATGCAAACGCCTGGTCAAGTGCAATGCAAACGAGTGGTCAGTACCGATGCAATCAGATGGTCAAGTGGAGTGCAATTTCGCAATCTGGCTCGCCACCGAGCCCATGGATATGCGCGCCGGCACTGAAACGGCGCTGGCGAGGGTGGTCGCGGTGTTCGGTGCGGCGAAGCCGCACTGCGCTTATCTGTTTGCCAATCGCCGCGCGACTCGGATGAAAGTGCTGGTACACGATGGGATTGGCGTATGGCTGGCGGCACGTCGCTTGAACCAAGGTAAATTCCATTGGCCAGGCGTTCGGCAAGGCAGTGAAGTGCAGTTGGATGCCGAGCAACTTCAGGCTTTGGTACTAGGCCTACCTTGGCAACGCGTGGGGTCTGGCGGAGCTATTACGCTGCTTTAAAACTGTAGTTAGCATCTCGGTTTGCTGCCGCAAGCGGTCTGCTTTGGTAAAATCCACGGTATGACTTCCTCGCCCAATCTCGATCAAATGACTCCCGATCAACTGCGTGCATTCGCTGCGCAGTTGCTGTCGCAAGTCGAGACCATGGGCAGAACGGTCGAAACCATGGGCAAGAAGATCAACCGCGATCAAACGGTGATCGAGAAGCTGACCCACGAGATCGCACAGCTCAAGCGTTTGAAGTTTGCCAAGCGCAGTGAGCAGATGAATCCTGAGCAGGCCAGCCTGCTGGATGACCTGATCGATACCGATATTGCGGCGATTGAGGCCGAGCTTCAGGCGTTGCAAATAGCACCAGCGGCGACCGAGAAAAAGCAAAAGCCCAAGCGCACGGCATTGCCGGCAGAATTCCCACGCACGTTGATCCATCACGAACCGGACAACACTCACTGCCCATGCGGCTGCGCCCTCAAGCGCATCGGTGAAGATGTCAGCGAAAAGCTCGACTACATGCCGGGCGTGTTCACCGTTGAGCGCCATGTTCGTGGCAAGTGGGTTTGCGATGACTGCGAAACGCTGATCCAGGCGCCGGTACCTCAATGACGGGGCCGTACCCATTGATAATAATTGGGCGGAGAACCAGATCCGACCATGGGCCCTTGGACGCAAGAACTGGCTCTTCGCCGGATCGCTACGCAGCGGAAAAAGGGCGGCGGCGATCATGAGCTTGATCCAGTCTGCGCGGAATGGTCATGATCCGTACGCTTATCTAAAGGATGTTCTCTTCCTGGGTATGTTGGTGGTGCCAGGCGATGCCATCTTCAGCGCACAAACGCTGGACGAAGTCCAAATCACTTTCCCCGTACTGAGTGCAGTATTCGCGCACGGGGCTAGTCGTAACATTGAAAGTGAAGGTGTCGGACTGAATTCCATGACCATTCAGCACCTGAGCAATGATTTGCGGAACAGTCAAATTCTGGAAAATTCGTTGGTTGTGACTGTACTGCAGGTAGTGCAAAGCAGGAACCAGCGTCAAGTGATAGCGGGTAAGACGCTTGCCAGCGTCACCGACTAGAACGTCTTCGATGAGCCCGTGAATGCCTTCTCCGTTCAGCCCGAACTGAAGAAATGCCTGCTGACTGAGCAGACTCTCTAGGTCAAAGTCAGGGCACTCGCTGACCAGTTCAACTTTTATCGCATAAAGGTTACTGATGGCTTCAGCGCCATCAAACGCCAATACTTTAAAATCGTTGCGAACAGAAGGGATCTGTAATGCAAAGTGCGCGGAATTTGCAGGCGCAAACATAAGCTTATCCTTAAGCCGAAAAATGAGAATGAGGAGTTTTGATGCACTCTATTCTGAGAACTGGTAGCCGCTTCGAATGAGCCGATATCCATCAACGCAGTTGGCTTGAGAAAGGGCTCATTATCTTCAGCAGTGCAGCGGTCTCCACAGGACACACCAGCAGCAATAGGAGCCACACCGACTAGAAGAGTTCCGAGTGCAGCAGGTAAAGCGCTACCACAGATCTTTTTGAGGGGAATGTTCGCGTCCGCATCTGTTTCACGACCGCCAATAATGGGAAGCTCGGCGTAGTTGGCCATTCTCTCGACAGGGATAATCCCGGCTGGTTTCTTGTGGTTGGCCACACCGCCAGGGAGGTCACAGCTCCTTACGAACATACAGCCCACGGCGCTGGGCGCGGCGTCTTGCTTCGATGGGTAGTTTTTGTATTCAGTCCAATACGGAGCATGAATATCAACAGATGCAACACATCAGGTGCAGCGATTTTGGGCGTGTTTGGCAAAGCTGTTTTTGGCACATAACCACTCATGCAGCTTCCTTTTCATCCATGGGGGAATCCGGCCTGTAGCTGGGCAGAATGACTTTACCTGGAAGCGCTAGCGCAATGCTGTAGGAACATTCCTAAATGTCATGCTCCGATTTCCTTTCCATGTCATAGCTGACGAGAGGATACCCGCTCTCGTGCTGGTAATTGAATGGTGGCGATTGGCCGCTGACTGGGAAGACTAAAAATCCACATCGAGAAATTGGCTGTCCATTCGTAACCGTCCGGGCAACATACCTTCCTGATGCCATCGCATAAGGCGATGGCTTAGCCATTCGCTAAGCAAGCACGAACTGCTTCATCGCTGCCATCATTGCAATGACCAAAACGGCTAGCCCAATCGCAGACGTCCATTGGGCTGAAGGGCTTTCTGAAAACCAGGAGCCTTTAGCGGGGTATTTCCCTAGGGTAAGGCCTTCATCAAAGGCCAGCCGATAGGGAAGCAAATCGCTTGAAAAACAAAGTCAGCCAGTACACCCAATAGTTCACTCATCGGCCAGATCCCGCTGAATTACCAGTCCTTAAAGCTTAATCATGCTGCTCCAACCTAGCGATGGCAAGGGGGAACCGATGAGCAAACGATACCGAGTAAACTGCTTGCATATCAGTTGATATCTGGCGGAATCAGTCAAGGTGACTTGGCTGAACGCTTACACAGAGGCTTCAAAATTAACTGATCAAGCACGCGACGTTAACGATCGTTTTATCAACAACGAGCGCGGATGAGACTGTTGTGGTGAAGTACTGTGCCCTTGCAGAATTTTTCTATTTATTGAACCGGCCGATTAAGTGCCTATAAGGTCTTATCAGCATGGAACCACGCTTGCGCCTCCCCATGCAAACATGAGGTATTTATACTGCACGCGAACACTATAAAGTTACTTGCTAGCTGTCTACCAAAGCCCCCCCTTGGAACTTCAAGATCAGGCCATCCTCTATGCTACCGTATGTAGTGCGGTAGCTGAACCTTTCCCGCCAATCGTCATTACTCCATTTTTCATTGTATTCGCTGCGGATGTTAAACCCTACAGTAATAGGGCAATATTTGCTATAACTGAGGATGCGCGCCACTGCTTCGTCGTCGGGATGCTGGAAACGAGAGCCATCGGTCGAGATGAGCCAACAGGGACAGCGGACACTTTCGATCAGCGCTTTGCATAGATTCCGTCGACTGCCGTGATGGGGAACCTTGAAGGCAGCTAGCTCCAGAGGCTGGCCTTGGGAAAACAGTTGCACAGATTCTTTTAAGTCTGTTGAAAAAGCATCTCCAGATAATAATATCCGTGTATCCTTGTATTCCAACAACAGTACAATACTGCTCGCGTTCGCCGGGCTGTTGTCTCTTGTAAGTTGTTGCTCGGCGAGACGCAATAGCGCTTCCTTATCATTGAGTGCATGAATGGAGTTCGCACCCATTCTCTCCAAGCCCTCATCTGAGATATTTTTCTGTGCTTTCCTTAGCGCAGCTTCAACCTCTTTTCGCCATACAGGCTTCAAGTCACTGAGCCTTCTAGCTGTTGGGCCTAGAACAGTCAATCGCATACCACCTTCAAAGTCTCGATAGGGCAGAGGTAGTTTGTTTTCACGACATACAGGCCCACCTGCGAATAACTTGTTCCAATTTTGCGTTCCGAGCCAATTGCTTAATCGCTCGCCCTGAATTGCTCCCATGGACTCAAACTCGTCCTGGGGTTTCAGTCCATCTAAATGTGCAAAACCATTGAACCAGAAATCTTTCGTTGTAAAGCCAGGTATAGGTTCTGCATCTACCAAGCAAGACAGCAAGCCGCCAATGTGATCGCGGTCAATATGGGTTACAACGATTAGTTCGAATGATCGTTGATCTTCAGGCAATGCGCTGATGCGCTCTCGCAACTCCTTACCCGTTTCTTCAGGGCCCATATCGATCAGCATCTGGTAAGGGGCATCAGGGGAACCCCAACGCACCCAAATAGCATCGCCCTCACGCGCCGGCAGAAGTTGTAGCGTTAGCATCTTGGCCCTCCTGCAATCGATAGCATAGGTACGTGGAGCGCCAGTCGACAAAAGGCGCACGCTTGCTTAGGCGGGATAGGGCTTCGCTACGATTCTTGCTACCGGTTTCCGGCCAGTAGCGCAACAGATCAAGTAATAGTGAGAAGGTTTCGGTAAATAGAATTCGTTGTTCGCTTGCCTGACAAGCGAGCTGCAGCGCTTTGTCGCGTTGCCCCGGAAGTCGTGCCAATTGCGAGGCCAGTAATATCTTGCCATCAGGCAGCCAGCCGAATCGCTTCACTAATGAAAAGAGGAGATCCATTTTGTCATCGAGCCGATCTGCCTTGTAAAGGATCAACGCGGCTAGGGCAGCACCGGTTGGATCGATGAACTTCGATAGCAAGGTCTCCATTGCCTTATTGGCGAGCCGGGTGGCCGATTCAAACTGACCTGCTTCAACCATCCTCTCCATTGCGGAGGCAATGCTTCGGGACTGCGAAATTTTGATTTGCACAGGCCCAAATGACGGTTCGAACTGGCGGGTAACATGACAAGTTACGGAAAATCGGTGATCGCCTGCGCTGATAGGAAGGCTCGCTTGCAAAGTACTACCTGAGCTGGATATCGTAGCCACAGGCACCTGTTCCATCTTTTGAGAGTGGCGGAGAATCCAATGGCTCTCCACTTCATATACCGTCACGTCGGAGCTAATATCGACTATCTCCATGTCCGTCTTGACGGAGTGAAGATGGTGCAATTCGCTCACCGAACGAAAGTCGCTATCATTTTTTGAAGCCAAAGGCTCAAAAGGCAGATTAGGCTCGAGCTTAATACGGTTCGGTTGCCGACCGTTTACTTCTATAACCTTAGTCGTCCGCTTGCCGTCATCTAAAACTGCGCTGATTTCGTAAAGCCCGTACGGCAGTTCGAAGCTGCGCTGAGTGGTTGCAGGTTGGATCAGAATCAAATCGCTATCACGGATTTCCACGCGGATCCCTTTTCCGCGGTAGTACAATTTTGAGTCTATTTCTATGTGCAATACACCAGTAGTTTCTCCTTCAACAGTCATAGCGGAATCTCCTTTTCATTGACGGGAGGTTGAAGGTTCAAGCAATCCTCATCCACACCGTGTGGCGATAGCGTCGTTACTTCGATTGCATAGAGACCGGCAGGTACTTTAGCTGTAAGTGGCCAGTTCGAATAACTCTTATACAGGGTTGTGCCACGGTGTTTTAGGTTGGCAGTATAGTTAGTATTGTTATGACCAGATCGTATAGAGATGGTCAAATCAACATCAGGGGGCGTGAGGCACTCATGTAGCACCGCGTTGGTCATTTTGCCCGTGCACTCAACCTCTTGTGTCTTTCCTCCCGTGCCAGCCAAAGCCTGCACTGCGGCTGGTAGGTATTCGAGCAAAGTATTGACAGACACCCGCCATGGTGAATTGCGCTCTCCCTCAGAGCGCGCTGCATGCCCCTCTTTAAGGCCTTTAAAAAGAGCATCGCAGAATAGAGTCAACCCATTAAATTTTGCAAAGGCACCCTGGCCAGGTGATGCAGAGATAAATAAGGGAGAAGACTTGGCTGATCCTGTCCGTGTTACGTTACCACCCTTAACTCCCGCAAGAGTTTCATACTTTTCAAGTTCTTTGGGCAGATCTCTGCATACATCGACGAACCAAAACTGAGTTTGGGCAATTTCACTCTCTTGATTCATCGCGTCATGCATCTTTCTCATATCCACTGCGCCGATATACGTTTCATAGCGATGCAGTGGGCTAGCAAAATCGTTCAATAACAAGACCGCCCCATTCTTACTGAACTGCACACCGTGTCCGACGACATAGACGATAGCAACGTTTTCATCGTGGCTTCTGGCGGCATCTCTGAAATGAGCAAACATGATGTCTACGTTTTCTCGAGTGGCTCGCCAATCGCCTTTGAGGAGAGCATGAATGCTTGGCGCGATGGTTTCATCGGGCGAAGGCGATAACAAAACGCGCAAGCTGCGCAGGGGAAGACCAGGGCGGTTGTATTCAGTCATCAACCACGCGGCAAATTCAGACGCGGAGCGAGCAGCGGCTGAAAGCTGCCCGATCACAAACTCGCTACCTTGAGGGCTGCAGTTTGCGCTACCGCTTAGGAACTCGTATGCACTCACCCCTATTACCAATGTATGGGTCCCGGGCAGGCTTAAGTTTTCAGGTATCAATGATGTCATGCTGTCAGCGGGCTCCTTGCGTTGCGCCGGGCAAAAGACTGCAGCATAGCAACAAGCCACTACTAGTGTAGAAATTACGTGCATAACGGCTTCGGCTATTCATCCTTCGAGTTCCCTAAGGGGTAGCGGGCGCAAATTCTTCGATTGATTTCGAATCGACGACTACCGATTTCCGCGCGGACAAACGTGATCCAAGAACCTGGCTGGTACTGAACGGCATATCCCACCGTGTGCCAACTGACCAGTTGCTGGGGAGTCCTGCTGTGCAGAGGGAACGTGCGGCACAGTTACTTAGCTTAAACTTGGCAAATAGCTGAGAGATTAAATCCGCTATGGGGAACCAGCGCGATCACCGTCGCGCTGAAACCTAATTCTAGTTTTGTTAAACATTCGCGCTCCTTCGCTTGGTGCTCCCGAATGACGCCTGAATAGAAAAATTCGATTACCTTCTCCACACTTTAAACTTCAGCCGCTTCCATTTTTGCTTTCATCATCGCGACTTCGTCAATATCTAGCACGCCCGAGTAAAACATTGAGCTCTCAGATGTGTAATGTGGATGTTTATGGTAGCTCATATGTTTTGCCATAATTTCTAACTGTGGCGGCCACGCCAGATAATCCAATAGCTCCTGAGACGTAGGCCTCTCGCCTGACCAAAGTCTATGAGTATTTTTTGAAGGTGTTTTGACGCCATTCATGTAACTAAACTGAGAAATAGTACTTTCTTTAAAAAACTTGCTTAAGGCCGAATTGTCAGAAATATAGACACCTTCAATAGGAGGGCATGAATAGGTTAAGGAATTGAGAATCAAAGGGACTATTGTGAGCTCGGAAAGCTTTCGTCCAAACAACGATTCCACAATTTCCGGTCGAGCTTTTAATCCGCGTTCTAGCCTTTTTATTTGACCTATTGTTTTCGAGATAAACTCAAAATAACGACTTGCTTGTACTGCGTGATTACCCGAGATTGATGTGTTTTTACACTCAATTAAAAATAACGTATCATCCAAAATAAGCAGAGCGTCATACTGATATTGTGCATCATCAATATTAAAGCTCGTCGATACACACTCGTAGTGCAACCCCTTAAAAAAAGACACAATCTTTTTTTCGAATCCGTCACCTTTTTTTGACGCTATTTTAGATTTCTTACTAGAGCCTTTCGCCTCTTTTGCCTTACCTTTCCTCTTTTTATCAAACTCAACATCAAGCGAACCAAGTTTTGATAAAATGACGTTTATAAGATTGCAGGATAGGATAGCTTGAGGAAAGAATGAAAATTTATGACCTTCAGAAAATATCAAAGGAGAATCGAACAAATCATGACAGTTTAAGCCGAATGTTAAGTGCTTTATCAAATCGAAGACACTCGACTCTGGAATTTTGCAAGCACAAAGCTCTTTCTTCAATACTGCCCTATCAATGGTTACTAAGCTGACATCAGAATATTTTCTTTCCGCAAGCAACCTCAGCGAAGAATAACCTCGCACCCACTCTCTGAGTGTTAATCCGTGATATTTTTCGTAATCCGTGATGACATCAAAAGCTAAAATCTCACTCAAGCTTGCAACCGTTATCGCCTCGTCCATGGAGATAAAGCGCACGGCCGACAGACTTGGAACTGGTTCCTTGCCTGTCTTAACAAGCGCATGCAACGTTGTTCCGTACATCATCTTTGCTACATTTTGCATAGTCCAAGAATGAAGCCTGCGATTAGCCAGGAAGTCTAATTTTTCAATCTCCGTTGGAGTACGATGGAAGACCTTGCAATCACTATACTGGTCAAAAAAATCTTTTCCATTGATTCCTTCAGGAACACCTGCCTCCTCAAACGAAGTTATTTCCCCGCCAAATAAAAGTGTTCGGTTGGCGATATCTTCAAGAGAGTTCCAGGCACTTGCAAGCATTTTAATAGATGTGGCCTTGAACAGATGTTCTTCAGATACCTCAATCTTCAGAGGACCTATCAATTTTCCTTCAAAATTCCACTTATTTTCATGAGAAAGCATTTTCAATGTAAGACTAAGATTTTCGATTATGGAAGATAAGGCCCCGTCCGTATTTATTTCTTGCCCATCTTTATCCTTAATCACAACCATTTCTGGCATAGCAAATGGCGCATTGTTAGAGGAGAGTTCCATTACACTTCGCTCACTTTCATCATGAACATGCTTCAATGCTTGTGCCGCCCAGATGACCTGACTCCAAAATTGAATATTTGTCGAGAGTTTTGCCGCATCGCACCTGATCAAAGTTGATCGAATTCGGGAGAAGTCTTCTTCAATCGAAAGAATTTTATTAAATTGATCCTGAGCAAACTGATGAACTTCTGCATGACGATCAATCAAGTCTTTCTCACTCAGAAGCTGCTTGTAAAACTCGTTTCGTTTGTCTTGACCCCCACGGATCTTGAATGCGCCTGGCTGCGCCAACTGGGCCAAAAATTGTGTGTTGACGTCTTCACTACTTAGTGCGCTTATAGCTTCTAGCGCCAACTTTAATTCAAAATTTACAAGAGCATTTTGCAGTTTTTTGCAGATGGCTTCACGATCAACACTCATGGTTTTATCCTTAAAACACGGTTTGACAGAATTTCTTGATCATCCGAAACTGGATGATGCTTCATTACTAACGCAAATTTAGTTTGAATGGCTGGTGCAATTATACGCGGCCCACGCATCCGACCACCAAAATCTTCTTTCTAGCTCTACAAGGCCGCAACAGGTCAGAACGGGCGCGCGCTCTCAGTATTGTCATATTTTTCTCAAGGACGGCTAGACTTTGCAATCTCTTGTCGACTAACTCAACCACTGGTGAAGTCGAACGCAAGGGAGCTGACAGTGTAAATACGAATATTTGGTTGGTGGCAATGCAAGTGGGTGGTCAAGTCCACGCACACTACCACGCTATGGACATAACGACGTTCTATGTCCATGGAGAGTTGCACTTGCCATGGACGTCGATAGCCCGCCGTGGAGGCAACATAATAGGTAACTTCAAGGAATGTCCATAGAAAGCTTGTGCTCTGTACACCCTGTGGTTGGCTGAGGCGGTGCACCTGCCAAAGCAGGGCCAGGTGACACCGGGACGGTGCAGTTCTGCGTGAGCCTTTGCCCAATCAGGTATCGGACATTGTTCACTGGGGACAGCGAGCGGCGGCGGGAAAAGCCTTCGTTGCAGCTCGGCATCGGACAGAGCAGAGAGCCAGATCAGCCCGCTCGCAGCAAAGCGATTGAGGTATTCCCCGACGCTGGCTCGCCCAACTTGCAAGCTGACAGCGATCTGGCGAGCAGACAGGCCGACCTCAAATTTGAGACGTAGTACTTCTCGAATCTTACGAATGGATAATCTTTCCACAACGGCCTCTTGCTTCGATAAAAGAGCTCGATAGTAGTGAATTAATCCTGCGTCGCTGCCTGCCTTAAGAGAGGCCGGATGTGCGTGGAATGGGTGGCCGGATGTTCATGGAATCCCCAGTCTGGCGAAAGACACTTTTAAAGGTGTCAATGTTCTGCTGTTTGAGCACGCTCCATTTTGCTGAGACGTGTCAATCTTCAAGAAAATGTCCAGGTCTGACTGTCAATATTGGAAGAGAGGATTGACAGTCAACTGTGTTCTGCCTGCACGGACTAGGACGGTCACGGAGCAAGCGCTCCAAGGCTGTCAATCTGAAGAACAGTAGGTGATACCTCCCATTACTGGCCGGATGATCCGTTGGTGGCCGAGGCGACGGCGCGGATCAAGCCGCGTAAGTCATGATGATTTTTTAAGGGTGAGGTTTCTTGTGGCGAGGGGGCTTGCCCCCCGTTGGGCTGCGAAGTGGCCCCGCTTATCCCCAAGAAACAGGGGACTGCTGCGCAGTCCAACGGGGGCAAGCCCCCTCGCCACTATTGATCTACGGTGCTGCCGGCAACAAAAACCGCGCAATCACCGGCAAATGATCGGAAATCCGCAGCGTATCGTCCTGCCTTACCGTCGCCTCGACCCGTTTGATCCGCGGGCTGTAAAACAGGTAATCAACCGTGCGGTCCGGGCCATTCAAGCCGGGATCGTTCGGGTAATGGGTCAACCACTGCGCCCGGTCGACACCGCTGGCTTCGTTGTTGGTGGGGATCATCGGGTATTTATCCCACAGCACATGCAGGGCGCTGTCAGCGGAGTAGGGCGTGCGTTGCTCGGTGGGCAGGCGTCGGTACTGGCCCAGGGGCAAGAGATTGAAATCCCCGCCAATCAGCCACGGCGTGCCACGGCTTTCATACTTGTCGAGGACCTTGGCCACTGCCGTCACCTGCGCTTGCAGGGTGTCGTCGGGCTGGATAACGCGGTCCAGGTGAGTGTTGAGCACCGCGATCTGCCCGCCATCGCTCAATGGCAGATAGGTCACCAGCAAGGCATTTTTCGGTTTGAACTGACGGCTGATGAAATTGGCGGGCGCCACCGGTAATTGCAGCCGCTCGGCATGTTCGATCTGGTAGCGACTCAGGGTTGCCAGTTGCCGGCCGACGCTGCCGAAGATGTGCGGCTCGGGAACGAAGTCGGCTTTCCAGTCGAAGGTGTGGGCGCTGCAGGGATAAAGGTCGGCGACCCGTTCCTGCAACAGTTTGAACTGGTCCTGATAGTCGCTGGCCTTGGCGCCGTTATCGAGCTCTTGCAGCAACACGATGTCCGGTTGCTCGTCACGAATCACCCGCGCCACTTCATCGAGGCTGAACGCCATGTCTTCGGGAGTGGGTTTTTCGTCATCGCCCTGGGCCAGGTCGTTCCAGAACACATAGCGTTTGCCCGCCAGGTACTGGACGTTCCAGGTCATCACCTTCAAGGCTTGGCCGGGCACCAGGGTCGGCGCCTTGGCGTTGCAGCTGACCGGCAACACTTCCTTGGCTTCGGGGCGCCAGGTCACGCTGTAGATCAACAGGCCGGCCAGACCGACGATCAGCAGCAGGCCAAGCAGGGTGTAGCGCAGTAGACGGGTCATTGGCTCGGCTTATAGCGTTACAAAGATGACCCCGAGCATACCCGAGAGCGGCGCCCGCGCCCAAGGGCAGAGCGGTCAGACCGTTCCGTCGTTTTTGTCAGGCGCTTCGCCGATCAGCATGAACAGGCGGAACAGGACCACGCTGGTGAACAGTTGCAGGAAGCTGTGGGCGCTGTCGATCAGCAAGCCGAGCACCGGGTTCTGTGGCTGCGGGTAGACCTCCAGGCTGGCACCCTTGAGCAGCCATAAAGGCGCCATCACCGCCAGGATGCAGACGAGGATGCGCAGGAAGTGGCCGCGAGTCAGGCGCAGGCTTTCCTTCATCGCCGCCAACGGCGCCAGGCCGCGCAGCACCAGCAGGTACTCGGCGAAGGCCAGGGTCACCATCAGCCAGATGCCCGGCAGGAAATACAGCGACAGGCCAATCAGGATCAGCAGCGTATTGAGCGCGGTGAGCAGGGCAAAGCGCGGCCATAACGTGGCAGACGTGGCCAGCAAGTCGCGGATGCGCGGGGATTCGCCCCGGCTGCGGGCGTCGAGAAACAGAATCAATGCGCCGGTGTACAGCGGATACACCAGCAAACCGACAATCATGCTGTAACCAGGAAACCCGTCCGGGCCGGCGGTGTTGTCGACGATTTGTTGCAGGAACGCCTCGAGAATCACCAGCGGCAGGCACAGTTGCACGATCTGGCTCAGATTGCGCTTGGAGAAATACAGGGAGTCACGCAGCACTTCGAACGGATTCATCAGTTGGTATCGCAGGTTAAAAGCCGTCCCACACTTTAACCGATGAAACCCTGAGGGGCGCAAACGTAAACGTTAGGTAAAGGCCATTGAAACATCCTGTTGCAGCCCCATTACTGTCAGGCACCTTATCCACAGTGGATGAGGGTGACGATATTCCCGGCAATCTACGAGGTCGCCATGAACAGCGAAGAACAAACCCTGATCGATGGACTGTTTTCCCGGCTGCAACAGGCCGAAACGGACTCAGCCCCGCGCGACGCCCAGGCCGAGACGCGGATCAAGGAGCACCTGACTCGCCAGCCCGCCGCGGGCTATTTCATGATCCAGGCGATTCTGGTGCAAGAGGCTGCGATCAAAAGCCTCGATGAACAGAACAAGCAACAGGCCCAGCAGATCCAGCAATTGCAGGCCGAACTGCAACAGGCCAAGGCAGCCGCGCCGGCCCCGAGCGGCGGTGGTTTCCTGTCGAGTATCTTCGGCGGCGGTTCCCGCGATCCGCAGCCTGCGCCGACGCAAAGCGCGCCGCCATCGACCGGCGGTTGGCGTGAACCGGCACGGCCGTCGTTCAACTCACAACCGCCCCAGCAAAACTTCGGCGCCCCGCAGCAGAACTACGCGCCGCAACAACAGGCGCCGGTGGGTAGTGGCTTCCTCGGCGGCGCGCTGAAAACCGCGGCCGGCGTGGCCGGTGGCGTGATGCTGGCGCAAGGCATCAGCAGCCTGTTCCACAGTAATCAGCAGCCGCAGGAAATCGTCGAAGTCATCAAGGAAGAGCCGGCCCAGGTCAACGACCATAGCGGCAATGACTGGAACAACGACCAGAACATGGCCGGTAACGATTCCAGCGACCAGGGCAATTTCACTGACGCCGACTACAGCGATGACAGCTCGTCATTCTTCGGCGGCGATGACGACGACTCCTTCATCTGACCCACCACTCGTCCGGGGCGCGCAAACGCCCCGGGCCGATTATTCGCGGAACAAACCTCCGGGCTGGCATACTGGGCGACTTTTCGGGCCTAGTGCCGGATTCAAGCCTGCGCCTGTGCGCCAAGAGGGAAATGCGATGAAGAAAATCGCAGTGTTCGCCGACGTTCAAAACC
Source organism: Pseudomonas sp. ANT_J12 (assembly GCF_008370045.1). Lineage (GTDB taxonomy): Bacteria > Pseudomonadota > Gammaproteobacteria > Pseudomonadales > Pseudomonadaceae > Aquipseudomonas. The sequence continues at coordinate 15,040 of NZ_VOBN01000033.1, read as the reverse complement.
TCTACTACACCGTGCGTCAGGCCTATGGTTGCCACTTCAACTATGCCGCGTTGTGGGCTGACATCAGCAAACAGGGCGAGATCGTCGAGGCGTACGCCTACGCCATCGATCGCGGTGACAGCAAACAGCAGCAGTTCCAGCAGATCCTGCGCAACCTCGGTTTCGTGGTGAAGCTCAAGCCCTACATCCAGCGCAGCGACGGCTCGGCCAAGGGCGACTGGGACGTGGGCATCACCCTCGACATCATGGACGCCGCCGATCACGTCGACGAAGTGGTGCTGGCCTCCGGCGACGGTGATTTCGATATGTTGCTGGAGCGCATCATCAGCAAACACGGCGTGCAAGCCGTGGCTTACGGCGTGCCGGGCCTGACCGCCAACTCGCTGATCCGCGCCGCCAGCCGCTACGTGCCGATCGAAGGCGCGTTGCTGCTCAAGAATTGATTTTTACGGAGTAGAAACAGGTTTGGAACGCATAGCCGTCATCGACTTTGAAACCACCGGGATCTCCCCGAGCAGCAGCTGCCGGGCCACGGAAATTGCCGTGGTGATCCTTGAACAGGGGCGCATCGTCGAGCGTTACCAGAGCCTGATGAACGCTGGCGTGCGCGTGCCGGCCTTCATCGAACAACTCACCGGCATCAGCAACGCCATGCTGCGCACCGCGCCGTCGGCCGAGCAGGTGATGAACGAGGTGAACGAGTTCGTCGGCATCACGCCGTTGCTGGCGCACAACGCCGCGTTCGACCAGAAGTTCTGGGATTTTGAACTGGGGCGGATCAAACGTACGCGGTTGCAGAACTTTGCCTGTTCGCTATTGCTGGCTCGACGGTTGATGCCGGCGGCGCCGAATCACAAGCTCGGGACGCTCACCACGTTTGCCAGTTTGCCCAACACCGGCAAGGCTCACCGGGCGATGGCGGATGCGGAAATGGCGGCGAACCTGACGACGCATTTGGCTGAACAACTGCGCCAGCAGCACGGGTTGCGCGAGTTGTCCCATGATCTGCTGGTCAGCTTGCAGAAAGTGCCGGCGGCGAAGATCAACGAACATCTCAAACGCCATCGCGGGTTCTGACTGCCCCCTACTATTCCTCTGACACAACACAAATCCCCTGTGGGAGCGGGCTTGCTCGCGAAAGCGTCGGCACATCCAACATCTATGTGACTGACAAACCGCTTTCGCGAGCAAGCCCGCTCCCACATTGGATCTCCCTGCGACGTTGGATTTGTGTTTAACGCCGCCTCAGGTTTGATGATCGGTCCTACCGAGTTTTAGGGAATGTCTGTCTTGCCCCTCATCCGGGGCATCGATAACCTTTTGTCCGTCGCTGCCAATGTGGCGACCGGGACTGCAAGCCCGAATCTTTGGAGGCACACTTGGTTCGGATATTCGCCCATGATCAAAGCTAACCCCAATACCCCTGACAACAGTGCTGGCTCAGTTCAGCCCGAAATAGCGCAACCAGCTTCTAGAGAAGCCCACTTCATTCCCCAAACATTCATACGTCATCACATCCAACTAAAAGCACTGTTACTGCATGCCGAGGCATGGTTTTGCGCCCGGGATATCGGCCGGTTAATGGGCGTGGACATCAACGGCCGACACGCACTCAAGCTCGACGCCGATCAATGCCGGATGATGTGTTTGTCTGGCAGCGATGAACCCCAGGAAATGTTGATGCTGAGCGAGTCCGGCGTGTACGCGATGCTGGTCTATCACTACTGCCCGGAGAACCGGAATCTGCGCCGTTGGTTGACCCATCACGTCGTGCCGATGCTGCGCGACGGTGGCGGGGTGGCTTCGAATCAGGCCCCGAGTTTGCGCTTGATGGAATGGGCGGGTGGAACCTTGAGCCTGCTGCATTGGCGGACAGAACCCTGGGTTCGTCTGAAAGACATGCCGTGTTTATTGGGCGCCGGATATAGCGGCGCACGCGTAATCTGACAACCCCGCAAATCCCCCTGTGGGAGCGGGCTTGCTCGCGAAAGCGTCGACACATCCAACATCTATGTGACTGACAAACCGCTTTCGCGAGCAAGCCCGCTCCCACATTGGATCTCCTGTGACGCGGATTCTGACGACACCACTAAATCCGGTAGGAGCCGAGCTTGCTCGCGATGGCTGCGTGTCAGTCAGCATTGAAGTCGACTGACAAACCGCTATCGCGAGCAAGCTCGGCTCCTACAGGAATCCGTGCTTTGAAAAGTGTACCGGTGCGATAAACAGGTTTTGTAACTTATTTTTACGCCTTGGCCTTTCTAGAATATCCAGTCTCCTTGTCCTGCCTACGAGCTGCCCAATGCCTGGCTTACGTCGCTTTCCCTTACCGTTGATCGCCGCTTTTTTCGCGTTGTATGTGATTTGGGGCTCGACCTATCTGGTGATTCGCATCGGCGTGCAGTACTGGCCACCGTTGATGCTCGGCGGGATTCGTTTTGTGATTGCCGGCACGCTGATGTACGCGTTCCTGCGCTGGCGCGGGGCGCCGGCGCCGACCTGGGCGCAGTGGAAAGCGGCGGGGATCATCGGGATTTTGCTGCTCAGTTTCGGTAACGGCGCAGTGAGCGTGGCCGAGCACACGGGCGTGGCGTCGGGTGTGGCGGCGTTGGCGGTGGCGACGGTGCCGTTGTTTACCTTGCTCTTCGGCTATTTCTGGGGCGCGCGCAATACCCGTCTCGAATGGGCGGGGATTGTGCTCGGGCTGATCGGCATCGCCATGCTCAACCTCGGTTCCAACCTGCAATCGAGCCCGCTCGGCGCGGCGTTGCTGGTGTTCGCCGCCGCGACCTGGGCCTTCGGCTCGGTGTGGAGCAAACACTTGCCGTTGCCCCAGGGCGCGATGGCCAGTGCCGTGGAAATGCTGGTGGGTGGCGTGGTGTTGCTGATCGGCAGCACGGTCAGCGGCGAACACCTGGACAGCCTGCCGCCGATGGAAGGCTGGGCCGCGTTGGCCTACCTGATCGGCTTCGGCTCGATCATCGCCTTCAACGCCTACATGTACCTGTTGAAAAATGTGCGTCCGGCGGCGGCCACCAGTTATGCCTACGTCAACCCGGCGGTGGCGGTATTGCTGGGGATCGTGTTTGTCGGCGAGACCATCGGTATTGAGGAAGCGATAGCGATGGCGGTGATCATCAGCGCCGTGGTGTTGATCGGCTTGCCGCAGTGGCGTCGCGGTCCGGTGCGACCTGTGGCGGTTGCACCAACAGAATCCCGTGTGAATTAGGGTAAACTGCGCGCCATCGCACACCCGCTCCGCTTTTTCCTACGGTAATCCCATGACTTTCGCCTCCCTTGGCCTGATCGAACCCTTGCTGCGCTCTCTTGAGACGCTCGGCTACCAGACGCCTACGCCGGTCCAGGCGCAAGCCATTCCGGCGGTGCTGGCCGGTCGCGACCTGATGGCTGCGGCCCAGACCGGCACCGGCAAAACCGCCGGTTTCGCGCTGCCGCTGCTGCAGTTGCTGGCCATGGAAGGGCCGAAAGTGGCGTCCAACTCGGTACGCGCCCTGATCCTGGTGCCGACCCGCGAACTGGCCGAACAGGTTCATGAAGCCGTGCGCCAGTACGCCGAGAACCTGCCGTTGAGCACTTATGCGGTGTACGGCGGCGTCAGCATCAACCCGCAGATGATGAAGCTGCGCAAAGGCGTGGATGTGCTGGTGGCGACGCCGGGGCGTTTGCTCGACCTGTATCGCCAGAAGGCGCTCAAATTCAATCAACTGCAAACCCTGATCCTCGACGAAGCCGATCGCATGCTCGACCTGGGCTTCTCCGAGGAACTGGGGAATATCTATCGCGTGTTGCCGAAACAGCGCCAGACGCTGTTGTTCTCCGCGACTTTCTCCGACGCGATCCGCCTGCTCGCCGGGCAAATGCTCAACGACCCGCTGAGCATTGAAGTCAGCCCGCGCAACGTGGCGGCCAACACCGTCAAGCAATGGGTTGTGGTGGTGGACAAGAAGCGCAAGCCTGAGCTGTTCATTCATTTGCTGCGCAAAGGCAAGTGGAAGCAGGTGCTGGTGTTCGCCAAGACCCGCAACGGCGTGGACGCGCTGGTGGAAAAACTCCAGGGCCTGGGCGTTAACGCCGACGGTATCCATGGCGACAAACCTCAGGCGACGCGTCAGCGGGCGCTGGATCGGTTCAAGGCCAGTGAGATTCAGATTCTGGTGGCCACCGACGTCGCGGCCCGTGGCCTGGATATCGAAGACCTGCCGCTGGTGGTCAACTTCGACCTGCCAATCGTGGCTGAGGATTACATCCACCGCATCGGTCGTACCGGGCGTGCGGGGGCCACTGGCGAGGCGATTTCGTTGGTGTGTGCCGATGAGGTGAATCAGCTGTCGGCCATCGAGATGTTGACCCGTCAGACCTTGACCCGCCAGACCGAGCAGGATTTCGAGCCTGAGCATCGGGTGCCGGATACCGATTCCACTGGTCAGGTCGTCAAGAAGCCGAAAAAACCGAAGAAGCCAAAGACCTCCGGTGGCGGTAAGCGCAACTTGGGCAAGTGGGTTGAGAGTGGGGATGCTTCGGCGGTGGAGCCTTCGCTCAAGCCTGTGCGCAAAGTACCGGTGTTTAACACTGGGCCGCGTAAGAAGAAGCCGTAAGAGCAGCTATAAGTTGCAAGCTACAAGCGGCAAGCTACAAGCGGCAAGCTGAAAAGCCATGCCGCTTTTAACTTGCAGCTTGCCGCTTAAAACTTGCCGCAGCTTTTAAGCCAGTCTGCTATCCCGAATCCCGCCGCCCGGCCACTGGCGAAACACCCGGTCAGCAGATAGCCCCCCGTCGGTGCTTCCCAGTCGAGCATTTCCCCCGCGCAGAACACGCCAGGCAGTTGCTTGAGCATCAGGCGTTCGTCCATCGCTTCGAACGTCACACCACCCGCACTGCTGATGGCTTCGTCCAGTGGCCGGGTTTTCACCAGTGTCAGTGGCAATGCCTTGATCACTTTGGCCAACAATGCAGGATCGGCAAAACACTCGGCGCCTGTCAGTTCGCGTAGCAACGCCGCTTTAACGCCGTCGATTCCGAGTTGGCTGTGTAAGTGTTTGGACACGGAGCGTGAGCCACGGGGTTTGCGCAGCGCAGCCTCGACTTTATCCACAGGCCGACCCGGCAACAGGTCGATATGAATAGTCGCCGAGCCGTGCAGGTTGATGGCTTCGCGGATCGGCGCCGACAACGCGTAGATCAAGCTGCCTTCAATCCCGGTGGCGGTGATCACACATTCGCCCAGACGCGGAACGTCGTCATTCAAACCGATGGCGATATTTTTCAGCGGTGCACCAGCGAATTTGCTGACCATCAATTCGCTCCAGGCCTGCACCTCGAAGCCGCAATTGCTTGGCTGCAACGGCGCGAGTCCTACGCCGCGCTGTTCCAGCGGCAGCATCCAGGCGCCGTCCGAACCCAGGCGCGACCAACTGCCGCCACCGAGGGCGAGCAGGGTGGCGTCGGGTTTGACGGTGATTTCGCCGTCGGGGCTGGCGATCCGTAAATCGCCGTGTTCATTCCAGCCGAGCCAGCGATGGCGGGTGTGGATAACTACGCCACTGTCGCGCAGGCGTTTGAGCCAGGCGCGCAGCAGGGGAGCGGCTTTCATGTCTGTAGGAAAAACCCGGCCGGAGCTACCGACAAAGGTTTCGATACCCAGCTCATGAATCCACTGGCACAGGGCATCGGCACCGAAGGATCGCAGCAGCGGGGCAATCTGCGGCGCTCGTTCGGCGTAGCGCGAGAGGAAGGCCGGGTAGGCTTCGGAGTGGGTGATGTTCATGCCGCCGACGCCGGCCAGGAGGAATTTTCGCCCCACCGAAGGCATGCCGTCGTACAGGTCGACCTTGATTCCGCGCTGGCTCAGCACCTCGGCGGCCATCAGGCCGGCGGGGCCACCGCCGATGATGGCGACGTGAGGGGGGAGGGCTGGGGCGGATGGGGTCATGGCGAGAGCTGCGGCGTGGCGGAATAAGCCGCGCATTCTATCAGCACCCATCGACGTGGGCGTGCTGGTAAAGGCTGGTCAAAAAACAACCAGTCCTTTGTAAGCTATAGAGGGTGGGGCCTGTAGGCGCTTTCACTCAGGTTATCCACAGGCAGTTCCACAGGCATTGTGGGTAAAGATTCACAGCTCAATGACAACCTGATGACTGCCAGACCCGTTGCGCGCTGTGATGCAGGATGCCATGACGCCGGGCGAGGGCGTGGCGGTCCTTGCTGTAGCCGCCACCGATCACCCCGACCACCGGAATGTCCCGGCCCAGGCAGTGGCGCATTACGCTTTCATCCCGGGCGGCGACGCCTTCGTCAGTCAGTTTCAGGTAACCCAGCGCATCATCCTTGTGCACATCGACGCCGGCGTCATACAGCACCAGATCCGGCTGGTAGAGCGGCAGCAGGTAGTTGAGCGCGTCGTCCACCACCTGCAAATAATCGGCATCGCCCATGCCCTTGGGCAGCGGGATGTCCCAGTCGCTTTCGGCTTTGCGTGCAGGAAAATTCTTCTCGCAGTGCAGGGAAACGGTGATTGCGTCCGGGGTGTTGTGCAGGATCCGTGCAGTCCCATCGCCCTGGTGCACGTCGCAATCGAAGATCAACACCCGATTTACCCGACCGCTTTCCAGCAGGTAATGGCTGATCACCGCCAGGTCATTGAAGATGCAGAACCCCGCCGGGTAATCGTAGTGGGCATGATGAGTGCCGCCGGCCAGGTGACAGGCCAGCCCATGTTCCAGCGCTTGCTCGGCGGCCAACAACGAACCGCCGACCGCCCGCACCGTTCTGCGGGCCAGCGCTTCGTTCCACGGCAGGCCGAGGCGCCGCTGGTCTTCGCGGGACAACTCGCCGCTCATGTAGCGTTCGATATACGCAGGGTCATGTGCGAGGGCGAGAATCTCGGCAGGGCAGAGTTCCGGACGCAGCAAATCGGCGTCCCGGACCAGGCCGCTGTCCACCAGGTGATCGCGCAGCAGGCGAAACTTGTCCATTGGGAAGCGGTGCTCCGCCGGGAATTCGGGGCTGTAGTCTTCGTGGTAGATCAGCGGCAGAGGCATTGTCAGAATTTCAACGGCGGCGTGTAGGAATAAGTGAACGATCCTACCAGCGATGTAGACTCAAAGGATGGAAACGGAGGGGCACGATGGAGCCGATACTGGAACTCGAAAGCGCGCGACTGCTCTTGCGGCAGTGGAGCGATGAGGATTTGCCGGAATTTGCGGCGATGTGTGCCGATCCACAAGTGATGCGTTATTTCCCGGCCGCGCTGAGCCGCCTGGAATGCGCTTCGTTGATCGGGCGGATTCGCGGGCATTTTGCCGAGCACGGTTTCGGCTTCTGGGCGCTGGAGCGCAAGGACACCGGCCAGTTCATCGGGTTTACCGGGTTGGCGGTGGTCAACTTCGACGCGCCGTTCGTCCCGGCCACCGAAATCGGCTGGCGCCTGGCCCGCGAACACTGGGGCCTGGGTTATGCCAGTGAAGCGGCGTGGACCGCTCTGCGCTGCGGCTTCGACCGGTTGGCCTTGAAAGAGATCGTGGCCTTCACCACGCAAACCAATCTGCCGTCGGAGAAAGTCATGCAGGCGATTGGCATGCACCATGATTCAGCCGATGACTTCGACCATCCGAAACTCGCGGCCGATCATCCGCTGCGTCACCATGTGCTATATCGCATCACCCGTGAGCAATGGCTGCAAACCCTGCATGGATAAGCAGACACAGATGTTTACAATGGCCCCCATGTTGGCCTGGGCCATTAACTGAATCGACCGCCGCAGCCATGACTGCGCGGCATTGCTTTGTGTGAGGAGAGCCTGAATGAGCCAAGTGTTGGAAGATCTGGTTGACCTGCTGACCCTGGAACCGATTGAAGAAAACCTGTTCCGCGGCCGCAGCCAGGACCTGGGTTTCCGTCAGTTGTTCGGCGGCCAGGTGCTCGGCCAGTCCCTGTCGGCGGCGAGTCAGACCGTTGAAGAAACGCGGCATGTGCACTCGATGCACGGTTATTTCCTGCGTCCGGGCGATGCGAAGTTGCCGGTGGTGTATCAAGTGGATCGGGTGCGCGATGGCGGCAGTTTCAGTACTCGTCGAGTGACGGCGATCCAGAAGGGCCATCCGATCTTCACGTGCAGCGCATCCTTCCAGTACGACGAAGAAGGCTTCCAGCACCAGACCGAAATGCCGCAAGTGGTCGGCCCGGAAAACCTGCCGTCGGAACTGGAACTGGCCCAGCAACGCGCGCATTTGATTCCGGAACACATGCGCGAGAAATTGCTCTGCCCGAAGCCGATCGAATTCCGCCCGGTGACCGAGACAGATCCCTACAACCCGCAAGCGTGCGACCCGATCAAGTACGTGTGGTTTCGCGCCGACGGTGCCTTGGCCGATTCGCCGGCGCTGCACAAATACCTGCTGGCCTACGCCTCGGACTTCGGGCTGTTGACCACGTCACTGCTGCCCCACGGTAAATCGGTGTGGCAGAAAGACATGCAGGTCGCCAGCCTCGACCACTCGCTGTGGTTCCACTCTGACCTGCGCGCCGATGACTGGTTGCTCTACGCCATGGACAGTCCGTGGGCCGGCAACTCTCGTGGTTTCTCTCGCGGCAGTGTGTTCAACCGCGCCGGTCAACTGGTGGCGTCTGTCACTCAGGAAGGCTTGATTCGTCATCGCAAGGATTGGGCATGAGCCTGGCCGAGGTGCGGCACTGGGTGTTCGACATGGACGGCACCCTGACGGTGGCGGTGCATGATTTCGCGGCGATCCGCGTGGCGCTGGGGATCCCGGCCGAAGACGACATCCTGACCCACCTCGCCGCACTGCCACCCGAAGAAGGCGCGGCTAAACACGCGTGGTTGCTGGAACATGAACGGGATTTGGCATTGGGTTCAAAACCAGCGCCGGGCGCGGTGGAGCTGGTGCGTGAGCTGGCAGGGCGCGGTTATCGCCTCGGCATCCTCACCCGCAATGCGCGGGAGCTGGCGCATGTGACGCTGCAAGCGATTGGCCTGGCCGACTGCTTCGCGGTCGAGGATGTGCTGGGCCGTGACGAAGCGCCGCCCAAGCCTCATCCCGGTGGTTTGCTGAAATTGGCCGAGGCCTGGAGCGTGCCCGCGAGCGAGCTGGTGATGGTCGGTGATTACCGCTTCGATCTGGATTGCGGCCGAGCGGCGGGGGCGCGGACGGTGCTGGTGAATCTGCCGGAAAATCCGTGGCCGGAATTGGCGGATTGGCATGCGGCGGATTGTGTTGAGTTGCGGCGGATGCTTTCGGCTTAAGAGATTTGTTGTTTGATTAATCGCTTTCGCGGGCAAGCCTCGCTCCTACAGGGGAATGCATTTCCAACTGTAGGAGCGAGGCTTGCCCGCGAAGAGGCCCGATCAGACAACACAAATCTCACTGACTGAACAACACCTTCTGCCCCTCCGGCGACGTGAACATCCCATCCCCGTTATGCCCGACCCCGGGCACTTCGACCAGGCGCTGATTCACGCCCTGTGGATTACGCCGCAGCAAATAATCAAAAAAGTTATGCCCGCGCACCAGCCGATAAGCCCCTTGGGCCTCGGCTTCGCAGCCTTTGTCGAGCGCCGGGTGTTGCGGGTCGGTGTCTTGCTGGCCGAGCAGATAAATCACATCACGCTTGATGTAACTGCCTTCAATCTGCGAGGCCGTTTGCCCACCGGCATAGATCGGCATGTCGGTCAGACCATACTTCCAGCGATTGAAACCGGTGCACCGCGCATGGTCGAACGCCACGGGCCGCTGCTCATTGAAGTAGGCGTAGGACGACGGATTGGCCACCACATAACGGATTTTCACCCCGGCTGCCGTGAGCGCCGGTTGGTCGTGGGCCAGCAGGGCGTAGCGCTGCACCACCTGGCCGCCACCGGAATGACCGGCGATGACGATTTGCTTCACGTCCGGAAACTGGCGGCGGTCGGCGATGCGCTCGATGATCTGGTCGAGGGCTGCGAAGGAACTCACCGCAAACGGCGCGGTGGATAAACCGCCGGCCATCCAGTCATTGCCCTTCCAGCGCAACACCGTGTCAGCCAGGGGATGGCGCACGGCGTCTGTCTCATTGAGGAACTGCGGGGCGATCACCAAGGTGTTCGCACTCTGCCCAGCCTGTTCGGCGGCTTGCTCGGCGCTGCGCCGGTAGGTTTCGGCGTTGCGCAATCGACCGTGGATGACGATCAGCACCCGTTCGATCTTGCTCGGTGCCGGCCCCATCCCCACCGCCATCTCGCCTTCTTTCAACAGCAGGCGTCCGGGGCTGATCTCTTTGACCCCGTGCTCGTCAGCCTGGGCGCTGCCCCAGGCGATCAACAAAACCAGCAGCCATCTATGCATTTACAAGTTTTTCGCCGCGAAGGTATCGCACTGGCCGACCTGGCCCTGGGCAAAACCGGTTTTAAACCAGCGCACCCTTTGCGCTGACGTGCCGTGGGTGAAGGAGTCCGGTACGACCCGGCCCTGACCTTGTTGCTGCAAGCGATCGTCGCCAATGGCGTTGGCGGCGTTCAAGGCTTCCTCGATGTCGCCGGGCTCCAGCCAGTTCAAGCGCTTTTGCGCGTTGTTGGCCCAGACTCCGGCAAGGCAATCGGCCTGAAGTTCCTGGCGCACCAGTAAACCACCATCGCCTTCCATCTGCCGGCCTTGCTGGCGAGCGGTCTGAATTTTCGCGGAAACGCCGAGCAATGTCTGAACATGGTGTCCGACTTCATGGGCGATCACGTAGGCCTGGGCGAAGTCGCCGGCGGCGGAAAAACGTTGCGACATTTCCTGGAAGAACGCCATGTCCAGGTACACCTTCTGGTCCGCCGGGCAATAAAACGGCCCGGTCGCAGAAGTGGCCAGGCCACACGCCGAGTTCACCCGATTGCTGAACAGCACCAGGGTCGGGTTTTTATATTGCTTGCCGGCCTGCTGGAAAATCTGGCCCCAGGTGTCTTCGGTGTCGCCGAGGATTGAGCGCACGAATTCGGCGCCTTCATCATTGGCCGGTGGCGCCTTGCGGGTCTGGCTGGTGGTCGGTGCCGACTGCTCGCTCATCTGCCCGGTCAATTGCCCGAGGATCTGCATCGGGTCCTGGCCGGTGATCCAGCCGATCCCGACGATCAGCAGGATCGCCGTCAGGCTCAGGCCCTTGCCGCCACCAAAGCGCATTCCGCCGCCCCCACCGCCGACATCATCACCTCGGGCGTCGACCACGTTGTCGCTGCGTCGGCCTTTTTTCCATAGCATGGGGAATTCCTCTTTCTTGTCCGGGTGAAGAAGCGTGCTGATGAGTGTTGCTGGTGGGTCGGCGTGGCGCCAGTCCGGTCGTCAGACAGCCTTTCGCGCCGGCGGTTCTGTGCTGTGCACTGACATTAGCGGTTTCATCGGCGGGAAGGTCTTAGAGGTTTGCGCGGTTGAAGGTATCGCAGGTGTCGATCCGGCCCGTGGCGAACCCGGATTTGAACCAGTTCGCCCGCTGCTCTGACGTGCCATGACTGAACGTCTGCGGTCGTATCGTGGCGTGTTGGGCGCGTTGCAGCGCATCGTCGCCGAACACGGCGGCGGCATGCAGGGCCGCGTCGATGTCCCCGGGCTCCAGCCACTCCAGGCGCTTTTGCGCATGGTGCGCCCAGACACCGGCGAGGCAATCGGCCTGCAACTCTGCCCGGACTTCCAGGCCACCGTCGCCAGCCACCGGTTGCCGCGTAGCCAATGCTGTCTCGAAAGGCTCGGAGATCCCCAATTCAAGCTGCACGTGGTGGCCGATTTCATGAGCGAGGACATACGCCTGGGCGAACTCGCCGATCACCGAAAACCTTTGCGCCATCTGTGAAAAGAACGCCAGATCAAGATAGACCTGCTGATCGTCCGGGCAATAAAACGGGCCGCTACCGGCGCTGGCAATGCCGCATCGGGAGTTGATGTCATTGCTCAACAGCGTCAGCCTGGGAGGCGGGTAGTGGCGACCCGTCTGCGCAAAAAGTTGTGTCCAGGTGTCTTCGGTATCGCCCAGTACGGATTGAACAAACAACAGGTCCCGATCTACGGCGGGGTGGGGGGCAGTGTAGTAAGCGGGTGTGTCCGAGCCGACAGGCACTACGCCCGGTGTCGTACTCAATGCCGAGTACATTCCTGCACTGGCCAATGCGGTGACAGCCAGTCCGGCACCGAAGGTTTTCCCTGTGAGTTGGCGGGCATCCTTGCCCTCGCGGGTGTCGCTGACGTTGTCGCTGGGTCTAGCCTTGTTCCATAACATGTGTGCGGTTCCTCCATGGATTGTTTGGGCGTGTATCGCCGTCGCCATGAATAACCGCAACGGCGAAAACGGGGTGGGCCAAATGTGTAAGGGTTGGTAAACCGCGTGTGATCTTTCGCGGGCAAGCCTCGCTCCTACAAAGAGCAGGGCGTTGTTCGCACACTTTTTTCGTTACCCTGTGTAAGAATCTGGAACCAGGTTCTAAATTGTTGGAATTAAAATTCCAAAGGATTGCCATGACGCTCAGCACCCCCCTCTCCGGTGTAAACAAACCCTTCAAAGGGATCTTGCTGATCGTCGCGGCGACCTTCCTCTTCTCCAGCCATGACGCGATATCGAAGTACCTCTCCGGTTTTTACCCGATTGTCATGGTGGTCTGGGCCCGATACCTGGTGCACACCTTGTTGATGGCCGGGATTTTTCTGCCGCAGTCCGGGCTGCGTGTCCTGCGCACCAAACGCCCCTTGCTGCAGTTGGCGCGAGCGTTGTGCCTGCTGGGCACCAGTCTGTTTTTCACCACCGGTCTTTTGTACATTCCCTTGGCCGAAGCCACGGCGGTCAACTTTCTTGCGCCGGTGCTGGTCACCGCATTGTCGGTGCCGCTGCTCAAGGAACACGTCACCCGCGGGCAATGGATCGCGGTGATTTGCGGCTTTGTCGGCGTGCTGATCATCGTCCACCCCGGCGGTGAACTGTTCACCCCGGCGGTGTTGCTGCCGTTCTGCTCGGCGATGTTTTTCTGCTTCTATCAATTGCTGACCCGCAAGCTCAGCCAGATCGACAGCCCGACCACCAGCAACTTCTTCGCCGGGTTGTGCAACACGTTGGTGATGAGCGCGCTGGTGCCGTTCTTCTGGCAAGTACCGACGCTGGGGCATGGGTTGTTGATGCTGGCGCTGGGGAGTTGCGGGATGACCGCGCACTTGTTTCTGACCCAGGCCTTCCGCCACGCCGCCCCGGCATTGCTGGCGCCGTTTGGTTATTGCCAGATTGTGTTTGCCGGACTGCTCGGTTGGCTGCTGTTTTCCCACACGCCGACCCTGACCACGGTGGTCGGGATCGCGGTGATTTGTTGCAGCGGGTTGGCGGCGGCGTGGCAGCAGAGTCGTCGATAGCGGCAGGCCTGGAATCAGGCCTGCCGGGGTAGGGCGTTTCAGTCGGTGACGGTAGGAATCTTGCGCGGTGCCATGAAGTACATCCAGATCAGTGCGATGAAGTACATCGCCGGAATCAGGGTGAACAGCACGGTGTAGTTGTTGTTGGTGACGGTGAGGATGTGGCCGACCAACTGCGTCATGAACATCCCGCCAATCGCCGCGCACATCCCGCCGAAGCCAAACACCGTGCTCATCATGTGCTTGGGCGTGTAGTCCATCACCAGGCTCCAGATGTTCGCGGTCCAGGCCTGGTGCGCGCCGATGGCCAGGGAAATCGCCGCCACCGCGACCCACAGGTTGCTGGAGCCGGCGGCCATGATCACGCCGATGATGCAGCAGGCGAACAGCAGCATGGACATCAGCCGCGCCTTGATCGGGTTGATCCCGCGACCGATCAGGAACGAGGAGAGGATGCCGCCGCCGACACTGCCGAAGTCCGCCGTCAGGTAAATGATGATCAGCGGGATGCCCATCTGAGTCACGTTGATGCCCAGGTTGTATTGCTGATTCAAAAACGGAGGCAGCCAGTACAGGTAAAACCAGAACACCGGCGCGGTCATCGAGTAGGCGAGGGCGAAAGCCCAGGTGCCGCGCATGCGCAGGATTTTCGAGAACGGTACGCGGGTTTGTTCCGGTTCGACTTCTTGCTGGATGTAGTCCAGTTCCGATTGTTTGACGCTCGGATGCTCTTCCGGGTTGAAGTACTTCAAGCCCCAGCACACCAGCCAGATCCCGCCCAGTGCCGACATGCACAGGAACGCGGCCTGCCAGCCCCACGCATGCAGGATCAGCGGCAACAGCATCGGGGTGAACATCGCACCGACGTTGGTCCCGGCGTTGAAGATGCCGGTGGCCACGGCGCGTTCGCCGGCCGGGAACCACAACCGGGTGGTTTTCACACAGGCCGGGTAGTTCGCCGCCTCGGTCAAACCGAGAATAAACCGACAGACCATGAAGCCCGCAGCGGACGTCGCCAGGCCATGGGCGCCGGTGGCCAGGCTCCAGAGCAGCACTGCGCAGAAGAACACGCGCTTGACCCCGACCCGGTCGATCAACCGGCCTTGCAGCACGAAGCCGATGGCGTAGCCGACCTGGAACCAGAAGTTGATGTTGGCGTAGTCCATCGCCGTCCAGCTCATTTCCTTGGCCAGGATCGGCTGCATGACGCCGAGTGCGGCGCGGTCGATGTAGTTCAGGGTGGTGGCGAAAAACACCAGCGCCAACATGCCCCAACGGGTTTTGCCGACCGCCATGGCGCCGCGGATCTTGGCGCCGATGCCAGCGCTGGCAGGAGTCATGGAGGAACGCTCCATGGGAGAGCTTTGTGAAGGAGTCATGTAGGCCACCGATTATTTTTATGTGGTGTTCTGGGTCTTGGGTAACCGAGCCGAGGGGATGGATGTCCGGGCTCAATGTGCAGTGGATGTTGGGCAGTGGACAAAAAATCGTCAATTCGCCAAGGGCCATTGTGTTCGATAATCGCACATAAAACTAACTGGCTAGTACACTTTGAATTGCTGTACGGGAGCTTGCGGCCAATAATTTATTCCAAGAAAAATGCCGCTTCCGTAGGAGCAAGGCTTGCCCGCGATGGCGTCCCCAAGATCGCCATCGCGGGCAAG
>NZ_VOBN01000032.1 GCF_008370045.1 Pseudomonas sp. ANT_J12 | reverse complement strand
TCCCGAACTCAGCAGTGAAACGATGTATCGCCGATGGTAGTGTGGGGTTTCCCCATGTGAGAGTAGGTCATCGTCAAGATTAAATTCCGAAACCCCTATCTGCGTATGCAGGTAGGGGTTTTGTTTTGTCCGAAGAAAAATCCGCTCAATAGGGTTTCTATGCAACGGCTCGGGGCATGGCTATCATTCGGGCCTCATTGTGAGGCGGGACTTGCATGCTGACTTTGTTAAAGCTTCTAAAGGATGGCCGATTCCATTCAGGTGAGGCCTTGGGCATAGCCTTGGGTGTCAGTCGAAGTGCTGTGTGGAAGCAGCTTCAGCTTTTAGAGGCTGAATTGGGTCTGTCAATTCATAAGGTACGCGGTCGCGGCTATCAATTGGCTGCGCCATTGACGCTACTTGATCCTGTGGAAATAGATGAAAAGTCGTCTATTTGCGGTTGGCCTGCGCAGGTTTTTGACTCTATTGACTCTACTAATGCTGAAGCCTTGCGCGCTATCGGGCGAGGTAGGGCTGCGCCGTTCCTGGTACTGGCAGAGCGACAGACTGCTGGTCGCGGAAGGCGAGGTCGTAAATGGGTGAGTCCATTTGCAGAAAACATCTATTACAGCCTCGTGCTACGCATCGAGGGTGGTATGCGGCAGCTGGAAGGCTTGAGTTTGGTCGTAGGGCTTGCGGTAATGCATGCCTTGCGAAAGCAGGGGGTTTCCGGGGTGGGGCTAAAATGGCCCAATGACCTTCTTGTTGGTCAGAAAAAGATCGCGGGGATACTCCTAGAGTTGGTGGGCGATCCTGCTGACGTGTGCCACGTAGTGTTAGGTGTTGGAATCAATGTGAACATGCAGGCCGCTGAAGAGGTTGATCAGCAGTGGACGTCCATGCGGCTTGAGTCTGGCAGGGTGTTTGACCGCAATCTCTTGGTGGTGGAGCTGGGTTTGATGCTCCAGGCTTACTTGGAGCGTCATCAGCGCGACGGCTTTTCAGCCAGCCATGATGAGTGGGAGCAAAACCATCTGTGGCAGGGGCGGGCTGTCTCATTGATTGCCGGCGTCAACCAGATAGATGGCGTTGTAATGGGTATCGATAATCAGGGTGCCTTGCGCTTGAAGGTGGGTGATGTGGAAAAAGTCTTTAGTGGCGGTGAGCTCAGTTTGAGGTTGCGTGATGATTCTTGAGCTCGACTGCGGTAATAGCTTTATAAAGTGGCGGTTGCTCGGTGCGGACGTCCGGTCAGTGGTTGCGGAAGGTATTGTCGATTCGGATCTTGCCTTGCTGGAGAGCTTGAAGCAGGTCAATGGGTTGGCTCTCAAGCATTGTCGATTGGTGAGTGTCAGGACTGGTGAAGAAACCAGTGCCCTGATTTGCCTTTTGACTGACGCGTTTGGGGTGTCCGTCATGTGTGCGGTGTCTGCCCGCGAAATGTCCGGCGTCCGTAATGGCTACGATGATTATGAAAGGCTTGGTCTTGATCGATGGCTTGCGATGCTTGGAGGGTTCCACCTAGCTTCGGGCGCCTGTCTTGTGTTGGATTTCGGCACGGCGGTCACTGCAGACTTTATTGCGAGCGACGGAGAGCATCTTGGGGGATTCATTTGTCCAGGTATGCCCTTGATGCGCAATCAGTTGCGCACCCATACCCGAAGAATCCGCTATGGCGATCTTGCGGCTGAGCGCGCTCTGGAAAGCCTTGTGCCTGGTCGCACAACTGTAGAGGCAGTTGAGAGGGGGTGTTCCTTGATGCTTCAGGGTTTTGTCCTGACCCAGCTCCAGCTGGCGCGCAGCTATTGGGGAGAGGGTTTCACTGTATTCCTCACTGGTGGTGATGCTGACCTGGTTGCCGGGATCGTGCCTGATGCCAGGGTGGTTCCTGATCTGGTGTTTGTAGGTTTGGCTATGGCGTGTCCCTTGCCCTGAGGTTCTTATGCGTTGGTTGTTTCTGTTGCTGGTCGTCCTCAATGTTTTTTATTACGTCTGGCATCAACAAGAGGCGCCCCTTCGTGCGAAGGATGTGACGCCCCTGAACTTGTATCGAGGCTCTCAGCAGGACATACGTTTGTTGAGCGAGACGACTGACGTTGCTCGCGATAAAGGTAAGCCTCTCCAGGCGGACGGTGATTGCCTCTATGTGGGAGGTTTTGCTCGTCAGGAAACGGTACAGGCGATCGAGCGTCGGTTGAGTGGTTTGGAGATCAAGGCTCAGGTCTTGCCTAAGGATGCCCTGGAACCTGGAGGATTTTGGCTCCGTGTGACGCCTGAAAGCCGGCGTTTACTGGATGACTCGAAGCTGCAAAACCTTTCTAAAGAATTCAATGAGTTAAAACATAAAATAATGCCATGCGAGGGGGTTGCACCCGTCGAATAGTTTGAATAGAATGGCGCCCGCTTCGCAGTGAAGACCTTCTACGGTAAACAGTGCGAAACGAGGTCAACGCAGCTAACCTCAGGTTTTTAATGAGAAAATGCTTGACAGAAGGCTGGCATGATATAGAATGCCGGCTCGCTTAGGAGGGGTTCCCGAGCGGCCAAAGGGATCAGACTGTAAATCTGACGTCTACGACTTCGAAGGTTCGAATCCTTCCCCCTCCACCATTTTTAGCGAGAGCTGCAAGCTCCGCGGGTATAGTTTAGTGGTAGAACCTCAGCCTTCCAAGCTGATGATGCGGGTTCGATTCCCGCTACCCGCTCCAAGTTTGCAGGTCCTGCAAAGTGTTGCGCTCTTGTAGCTCAGTTGGTAGAGCACACCCTTGGTAAGGGTGAGGTCAGCGGTTCAAATCCGCTCAAGAGCTCCATATAACAAGGCAGATATGAAAATATCTGCCTTTGTTTTAATGGCTGATGTTACTTGCTCAATTCTTCTGCTGGGAGTTATTTCGATGGCTAAGGAAAAGTTCGAACGTAATAAGCCGCACGTCAACGTAGGTACCATCGGTCACGTAGACCATGGCAAAACTACTCTGACCGCAGCCTTGACTCGTGTCTGCTCCGAAGTTTTCGGTTCGGCAAAGGTCGACTTCGATAAAATCGATAGCGCCCCAGAAGAAAAAGCTCGTGGCATCACCATCAACACCGCTCACGTTGAATACGATTCGGCCGTGCGTCACTACGCACACGTTGACTGTCCAGGTCACGCTGACTACGTAAAAAACATGATCACCGGTGCTGCTCAGATGGATGGCGCGATCCTGGTTTGCTCGGCCGCTGATGGTCCGATGCCGCAAACCCGCGAGCATATCCTGCTCTCTCGCCAGGTTGGCGTTCCGTACATTGTTGTCTTCCTGAACAAGGCTGACATGGTAGATGATGCGGAGCTGCTCGAGCTGGTTGAGATGGAAGTGCGCGATCTGCTGAGTACTTACGATTTCCCAGGTGATGACACTCCGATCATCATTGGTTCTGCGCTGATGGCGTTGAACGGTCAAGATGACAACGAGATGGGTACTACTGCCGTCAAGAAGTTGGTTGAGACTCTGGATAGCTACATTCCGCAGCCTGAGCGTGCTATCGACAAGCCGTTCCTGATGCCGATCGAGGATGTGTTCTCGATCTCCGGTCGCGGCACTGTTGTGACTGGTCGTGTTGAGCGTGGCATTGTTCGCATTCAGGAAGAAGTTGAGATTGTGGGTCTTCGTGACACTGTCAAAACTACTTGTACTGGTGTTGAGATGTTCCGCAAGCTGCTCGACGAAGGTCGTGCTGGCGAGAACTGTGGTGTGCTGCTGCGTGGCACCAAGCGTGATGATGTCGAGCGTGGCCAGGTCCTGGTCAAGCCAGGCACTGTCAAGCCTCACACCAAGTTCACTGCAGAGGTTTATGTTCTGAGCAAGGAGGAGGGTGGTCGTCATACGCCGTTCTTCAAGGGTTACCGTCCACAGTTCTACTTCCGTACTACGGATGTGACCGGTAACTGCGAATTGCCAGAAGGCGTTGAAATGGTGATGCCGGGTGATAACGTTCAGATGACCGTTACCCTGATCAAAACCATCGCGATGGAAGATGGTCTTCGTTTCGCTATCCGTGAAGGCGGTCGTACCGTCGGCGCTGGTGTCGTGGCTAAAGTCATCGAGTAAGTTGTTGTAATGTCTTTTTCAGGCCGGCATAATGGTCGGCCTGATTTTGTTTTAGGTCAGTAGCTCAATTGGCAGAGCGACGGTCTCCAAAACCGTAGGTTGGGGGTTCGATTCCCTCCTGACCTGCCAGATTCACTTGGTGTGTCTGGCTTTCTTTTCACAGGATCTTCATAGATGACTCCTAAAGCTGAAGCTCAAGGCTCTCGCTTCGATCTGCTCAAGTGGCTAGTAGTAGTCGCTTTGGTGGTTGTTGGCGTTGTTGGCAATCAGTATTACTCTGCTTCGCCGATCCTGTACCGCGTACTAGCTTTGCTCGCCATTGCTGCTTTAGCTGCCTTTGTAGGCCTGCAGACAGTCAAGGGCAAGTCTTTCTTTGTACTGGTTAAGGAAGCTCGCACCGAGATTCGTAAAGTCGTATGGCCAACTCGCCAAGAAACCACGCAGACCACGTTGATTGTTGTGGCTGTTGTTCTGGTTATGGCGTTGCTGTTGTGGGGGCTTGACTCCCTCCTCGGCTGGCTTGTTTCCTTGATTGTCGGCTAAGGGTGTCCCGTGGCTAAGCGTTGGTACGTTGTGCATGCTTACTCCGGTTACGAGAAGCATGTCATGCGCTCGTTGGTAGAGCGCGTAAAGCTGGCTGGCATGGAAGATGGCTTCGGCGAAATTCTGGTTCCCACTGAAGAAGTGGTTGAAATGCGTAATGGCCAGAAACGCAAAAGCGAGCGCAAGTTCTTCCCAGGTTATGTGCTGGTCCAAATGGATATGAACGAGGGGACTTGGCACTTGGTCAAGGATACTCCTCGGGTGATGGGTTTCATTGGCGGTACCGCCGATAAGCCTGCACCGATCACAGATAAAGAGGCAGAAGCGATTCTGCGTCGCGTTGCTGACGGTAGCGACAAGCCGAAGCCGAAGACACTCTTCGAGCCAGGCGAATCGGTGCGTGTCAACGATGGGCCGTTTGCTGATTTCACTGGCACGGTCGAAGAAGTTAACTACGAAAAGAGCCGAATCCAAGTGGCAGTGCTTATTTTCGGTCGCTCTACTCCGGTAGAGTTAGAGTTCAGTCAGGTCGAAAAGGTCTAGCTGAGCAAGCATCCCAACCCCGCAGCCCTAGGCTGTGGGGTTTTGTCGTCACTGGGATAAACGCGCAAGTAACCGGGGAGCCTTTCGAGGCGTTCGAACCCGTAATTGGAGTGCCTCATGGCCAAGAAGATTACCGCTTACATCAAGCTGCAAGTGAAGGCCGCTCAGGCTAACCCAAGCCCACCTGTTGGTCCTGCTCTGGGTCAGCACGGCGTGAACATCATGGAATTCTGCAAGGCTTTCAACGCCCGTACTCAGGGTCTTGAAGCTGGTCTGCCGACTCCAGTGATCATCACTGTCTATAGCGACCGTAGCTTCACTTTCGAAACCAAATCCACACCTGCTTCGGTTCTGCTGAAGAAGGCTGCTGGTCTGACTAGCGGTTCTGCTCGTCCGAACACCGTTAAGGTTGGCACCGTGACCCGTGCTCAGCTGGAAGAAATCGCGAAAACCAAAAACGCGGATCTGACTGCAGCTGATATGGACGCAGCCGTGCGTACTATCGCCGGTTCTGCTCGTAGCATGGGCCTTAACGTGGAGGGTGTGTAATGGCTAAGTTGACCAAGCGTCAAAAGGCTATCGCCGGCAAAATCGAAGCAGGCAAGGCCTACAACTTTGTAGACGCTGCTGCTCTGCTGGCTGAGCTGTCGACTGTCAAGTTCAGCGAGTCGTTCGACGTTGCTGTTAACCTGGGCGTTGACCCGCGTAAATCCGACCAGGTCGTTCGTAGCGCTACTGTGCTGCCGCACGGCACTGGCAAGACTGTTCGCGTTGCTGTGTTCACCCAGGGGCCAGCTGCTGAGGCCGCTCTGGCTGCCGGCGCTGACCGTGTAGGTATGGACGATCTGGCTGCCGAAATGAAAGGCGGCGACCTGAACTATGACGTAGTTATCGCATCCCCGGATGCAATGCGCGTTGTTGGTCAGTTGGGTCAGATCCTCGGCCCACGTGGTCTGATGCCTAACCCTAAAGTCGGCACCGTAACCCCAGACGTAGCTACCGCGGTTAAAAACGCCAAGGCTGGTCAGGTTCGTTATCGCACCGACAAAAACGGCATCATTCACACCTCCGTTGGCAAAGTCGGTTTCGACGCCGTCAAGCTGAAGGAAAACGTTGAAGCCCTGATCGCTGATCTGAAGCGTATCAAGCCAGCTTCTTCGAAAGGTATTTACGTCAAGCGCGTTACCCTGAGCACCACCATGGGTCCAGGTCTGGTCATCGACCAAGGCTCGCTCGACGCGTAAGACACAGGTTGGCGCAAGCGATTGCGCCAATTGAAAGATTGGGGTCCCTGCCTGGCGGGGGCTATCCAAGACCGTAGGCGGCGCAAGTCTTAAACCTCAAGCCTACGCAGATGGTGCTCCCGGTTCCTTACCGAATCAGACACCAAAACGACATCCGGCTCCGGTTGGATGAAACGGTAACAAGCAGGAGTTAAACCCGTGGCAATTAATCTCGAAGACAAGAAGGCCATCGTCGCTGAAGTCAACGAGGCTGCCAAAGTTGCCCTGTCTGCTGTTGTGGCTGATGCCCGCGGTGTGACAGTAGGCGCAATGACCGGACTCCGTAAAGAGGCTCGTGAAGCTGGCGTATACGTACGTGTTGTACGTAACACCCTGCTCAAGCGCGCTGTTGCTGGCACTGAATACAGTGTCCTCAACGACGTGTTCACCGGCCCGACTCTGATCGCGTTCTCCAAGGATCATCCAGGCGCTGCTGCCCGTTTGTTCAAGGAATTCGCCAAGAGTCAGGATAAGTTCGAGATCAAGGCAGCTGCGTTCGAGGGCAAGTTCCTCGCAGCTAACCAAATCGACGTACTGGCAACACTGCCGACCCGTAACGAAGCTATTTCTCAGCTGATGAGCGTGATTCAAGGCGCTACCAGCAAGTTGGCTCGTACTCTGGCTGCAGTTCGCGAGCAAAAAGAAGCTGCTGCAGCCTAAGGCTGAGCATCTCCTTTCGCGTATTTTTGTTTATTTCGATGGCCGCGTAGGCCGTCCCCCAATTCAGGAAATACAGTAATGTCTATCTCCCAAGAAGATATCCTCAACGCCGTAGCTGAAATGTCGGTTCTGCAGGTTGTTGAGCTGATCAAAGCTTTCGAAGAAAAATTCGGCGTTTCCGCTGCTGCTGCTTCCGCCGGCCCAGCCGCTGTTGCCGCTGTTGCTGAAGAGCAAACCGAATTCAACGTCATGTTGACCGAAACTGGCGAGAAGAAAGTTAACGTGATCAAGGCAGTACGTGAACTGACCGGTCTGGGCTTGAAAGAAGCCAAGGCTGTAGTTGACGGCGCTCCTGCCATGGTTCTGGAAGCTGTTTCGAAAGACGCAGCTGACAAAGCCAAAGCCACTCTGGAAGAAGCAGGCGCTAAAGTCGAGCTGAAGTAAGCATCGACTTTGCGTCTCCAGCCCGAGCGTTAAGCGAAAGGCTGATGGCTGGTGGCTCTTGCCACCGGCCTTTTTCCGTTATTGGCAGCCGACTGGGTCGGTGCTGGTAACGAGCTGTAACCACCCGATGCGGTGGAGCAAACCATGGGGTTTGCACGATTTTCTGGCTGCTCCCGTCGGGAGGGGCCAAACAAGCAGGTGACCAAGCTGGGGAACGCTGATGGCTTACTCATATACTGAGAAAAAACGTATCCGCAAGGACTTTAGCAAGTTGCCGGACGTCATGGATGTGCCGTACCTCCTGGCCATCCAGCTGGATTCGTATCGTGAATTCTTGCAAGCGGGAGCGACTAAAGATCAGTTCCGCGACGTGGGCCTGCATGCGGCCTTCAAATCCGTTTTCCCGATCATCAGCTACTCCGGCAATGCTGCGCTGGAGTACGTCGGTTATCGCCTGGGCGAACCGGCATTTGATGTCAAAGAATGCGTATTGCGCGGTGTAACTTACGCCGTACCGTTGCGGGTAAAAGTGCGCCTGATCATTTTCGACAAAGAATCGTCGAACAAAGCGATCAAGGACATCAAAGAGCAAGAAGTCTACATGGGTGAAATCCCCCTGATGACTGAGAACGGTACCTTCGTAATCAACGGTACCGAGCGTGTAATCGTTTCCCAGCTGCACCGTTCCCCGGGCGTGTTCTTCGACCACGACCGTGGCAAGACGCACAGCTCCGGTAAACTGCTGTACTCCGCGCGCATCATCCCTTACCGCGGTTCGTGGTTGGACTTTGAGTTCGATCCGAAAGACTGCGTATTCGTGCGTATTGACCGTCGTCGCAAGCTGCCTGCATCGGTATTGCTGCGCGCGCTCGGCTATACCACTGAAGAAGTGCTGGACGCGTTCTACACCACCAACGTCTTCCACGTGCAAGGTGAAAACCTCAGCCTGGAACTGGTGCCTCATCGCCTGCGCGGTGAAATTGCTGTCCTGGATATCCTGGATGACAAAGGCAAGGTTATTGTCGAGCAAGGTCGTCGTATTACTGCTCGCCACATCAACCAGCTGGAAAAGGCAGGGATCAAAGAGCTGCAAGTGCCTCTGGACTACGTCCTGGGCCGCACTACAGCCAAGGTCATCGTGCATCCGGCAACCGGCGAAATCCTTGCAGAGTGCAACACCGAGCTGAACACCGAGATCCTGGCGAAAATCGCCAAGTCCCAGGTTGTTCGCATCGAAACTCTGTACACCAACGATATCGACTGCGGTCCGTTCGTCTCCGACACTCTGAAGATCGACTCCACCAGCAACCAATTGGAAGCGCTGGTCGAGATCTATCGCATGATGCGTCCAGGCGAGCCGCCAACCAAAGACGCTGCCGAGACTCTGTTCAACAACCTGTTCTTCAGCCCTGAGCGCTATGACCTGTCTGCGGTCGGCCGGATGAAGTTCAACCGTCGTATCGGTCGTACCGAGATCGAAGGTTCGGGCGTGTTGTGCAAGGAAGACATCGTTGCGGTCCTGAAGACTCTGGTCGACATCCGTAACGGTAAAGGCATCGTCGATGACATCGACCACCTGGGTAACCGTCGTGTTCGCTGCGTAGGCGAAATGGCTGAAAACCAGTTCCGCGTTGGCCTGGTACGTGTTGAGCGTGCGGTCAAAGAGCGTCTGTCGATGGCTGAAAGCGAAGGCCTGATGCCGCAAGACCTGATCAACGCCAAGCCAGTGGCTGCGGCGGTGAAAGAGTTCTTCGGTTCCAGCCAGCTGTCCCAGTTCATGGACCAGAACAACCCGCTGTCCGAGATCACCCACAAGCGTCGTGTGTCTGCACTCGGCCCTGGCGGCTTGACTCGTGAGCGTGCTGGCTTTGAAGTTCGTGACGTACACCCGACTCACTACGGTCGTGTATGCCCGATTGAAACGCCGGAAGGTCCGAACATCGGTCTGATCAACTCCCTGGCTGCCTATGCGCGCACCAACCAGTACGGCTTCCTCGAGAGCCCGTACCGCGTGGTGAAAGACGCTTTGGTCACCGACGAGATCGTTTTCCTGTCCGCCATCGAAGAAGCTGATCACGTGATCGCCCAGGCTTCGGCCACGATGAACGACAAGAAAATGCTGATCGACGAACTGGTAGCTGTTCGTCACTTGAACGAGTTCACCGTCAAGGCGCCGGAAGACGTCACCTTGATGGACGTTTCGCCGAAGCAGGTTGTTTCGGTTGCAGCGTCGCTGATCCCGTTCCTCGAGCACGATGACGCCAACCGTGCGTTGATGGGTTCGAACATGCAGCGTCAAGCTGTACCAACCCTGCGCGCTGACAAGCCGCTGGTCGGTACCGGCATGGAGCGTAACGTAGCTCGTGACTCCGGCGTTTGCGTCGTGGCTCGTCGTGGCGGCGTGATCGATTCCGTTGATGCCAGCCGTATCGTGGTTCGTGTTGCTGATGATGAAGTTGAAACCGGTGAAGCTGGTGTCGACATCTACAACCTCACCAAATACACCCGTTCCAACCAGAACACCTGCATCAACCAGCGTCCGCTGGTGCGTAAAGGTGATCGTGTTCAGCGTAGCGACATCATGGCCGACGGTCCGTCCACCGACATGGGTGAACTGGCGCTGGGTCAGAACATGCGCATCGCGTTCATGGCCTGGAACGGTTACAACTTCGAAGACTCCATCTGCCTGTCGGAACGAGTTGTTCAAGAAGATCGCTTCACCACGATCCACATTCAGGAACTGACCTGTGTGGCACGTGACACCAAGCTTGGGCCAGAGGAAATCACTGCCGACATCCCGAACGTGGGTGAAGCTGCTCTGAACAAGCTGGACGAAGCCGGTATCGTTTACGTAGGTGCTGAAGTTGGCGCAGGCGACATTCTGGTTGGTAAGGTCACTCCGAAAGGCGAGACCCAACTGACTCCGGAAGAGAAGCTGTTGCGTGCCATCTTCGGTGAAAAAGCCAGCGACGTTAAAGACACCTCCCTGCGTGTGCCTACCGGCACCAAGGGTACCGTCATCGACGTACAGGTCTTCACTCGTGACGGCGTAGAGCGTGATGCTCGTGCACTGTCGATCGAGAAGACTCAACTCGACGAGATCCGCAAGGACCTGAACGAAGAGTTCCGTATCGTTGAAGGCGCAACTTTCGAACGTCTGCGTTCCGCTCTGGTCGGCCACAAAGCCGAAGGCGGCGCCGGCCTGAAGAAAGGTCAGGACATCACCGACGAAGTGCTCGACGGTCTTGAGCATGGTCAGTGGTTCAAACTGCGCATGACTGAAGATGCTCTGAACGAGCAACTCGAGAAGGCCCAGGCCTACATCGTTGATCGTCGCCGTCTGCTGGACGACAAGTTCGAAGACAAGAAGCGCAAACTGCAGCAGGGCGATGACCTGGCTCCAGGCGTGCTGAAAATCGTCAAGGTTTACCTGGCAATCCGTCGTCGCATCCAGCCGGGCGACAAGATGGCCGGTCGTCACGGTAACAAAGGTGTGGTCTCCGTGATCATGCCGGTTGAAGACATGCCGCACGATGCCAATGGCACCCCGGTCGACGTCGTCCTCAACCCGTTGGGCGTACCTTCGCGTATGAACGTTGGTCAGATCCTTGAAACTCACCTCGGCCTCGCGGCTAAAGGTCTGGGCGAGAAGATCAACCGGATGATCGAAGAACAGCGCAAAGTCGCTGAACTTCGTAAATTCCTCGACGAGATCTACAACCAGATCGGCGGTCGTAACGAAGATCTGGATAGCTTCTCCGACCAGGAAATCCTGGATCTGGCGAAGAACCTGCGTGGCGGCGTTCCAATGGCCACTCCAGTGTTCGACGGTGCCAAGGAAAGCGAAATCAAGGCCATGCTGAAACTGGCAGACCTGCCAGAAAGCGGCCAGATGCAGCTGACCGACGGCCGTACCGGCAACAAGTTCGAGCGCCCGGTTACTGTTGGCTACATGTACATGCTGAAGCTGAACCACTTGGTAGACGACAAGATGCACGCTCGTTCTACCGGTTCGTACAGCCTGGTTACCCAGCAGCCGCTGGGTGGTAAGGCACAGTTCGGTGGTCAGCGTTTCGGGGAGATGGAGGTCTGGGCACTGGAAGCATACGGTGCCGCTTACACTCTGCAAGAAATGCTCACAGTGAAGTCGGACGATGTGAACGGCCGTACCAAGATGTACAAAAACATCGTGGATGGCGATCACCGTATGGAGCCGGGCATGCCCGAGTCTTTCAACGTGTTGATCAAGGAAATTCGTTCCCTCGGCATCGATATCGATCTGGAAACCGAATAACACGTGACGCGAATCGAGAGCGGGGCAGGATTGCCCGCTCTCTGCTCCGCCAGGAGGAAAGGCCTTGAAAGACCTACTGAATTTGCTGAAAAACCAGGGTCAAGTCGAAGAGTTCGACGCCATCCGTATTGGATTGGCATCGCCTGAGATGATCCGTTCGTGGTCGTTCGGTGAAGTTAAAAAGCCGGAAACCATCAACTACCGTACGTTCAAACCTGAGCGTGACGGCCTGTTCTGCGCCAAGATCTTTGGCCCGGTAAAGGATTACGAGTGCCTGTGCGGTAAGTACAAGCGCTTGAAGCACCGTGGTGTGATCTGCGAGAAGTGCGGCGTTGAAGTCGCGCTGGCTAAAGTTCGTCGTGAGCGCATGGCGCACATCGAACTGGCTTCGCCGGTTGCCCACATCTGGTTCCTGAAATCGCTGCCGTCGCGTATCGGCTTGCTGATGGACATGACCCTGCGTGATATCGAACGCGTTCTCTATTTCGAGAGCTATGTCGTTATCGACCCGGGCATGACCACCCTTGAAAAAGGTCAGCTGCTGAACGACGAGCAGTACTTCGAAGCGCTGGAAGAGTTCGGCGACGATTTCGATGCCCGCATGGGTGCCGAAGCTGTCCGTGAACTGCTGCACGCTATCGACCTGGAGCACGAGATTGGCCGTCTGCGCGAAGAAATTCCGCAAACCAACTCCGAAACCAAGATCAAGAAGCTGTCCAAGCGTCTGAAGTTGATGGAAGCCTTCCAGGGTTCCGGCAACCTTCCAGAATGGATGGTGCTGACCGTTCTGCCGGTTCTGCCGCCAGATCTGCGTCCACTGGTCCCGCTGGATGGTGGTCGCTTCGCGACTTCCGACCTCAACGATCTGTATCGTCGAGTGATCAACCGTAACAACCGCTTGAAGCGTCTGCTCGATCTGTCCGCTCCGGACATCATCGTGCGCAACGAAAAGCGTATGTTGCAGGAAGCCGTCGATGCACTGCTCGACAACGGTCGTCGTGGCCGCGCTATCACCGGTTCCAACAAGCGTCCTCTGAAATCCCTGGCTGACATGATCAAGGGTAAACAAGGTCGTTTCCGTCAGAACTTGCTCGGTAAGCGTGTTGACTACTCCGGTCGTTCGGTAATTACCGTAGGTCCGACCCTGCGTCTGCACCAGTGCGGTCTGCCGAAGAAGATGGCTCTCGAGCTGTTCAAGCCGTTCATTTTCGGCAAGCTGGAAATGCGTGGTCTCGCTACCACCATCAAAGCTGCCAAGAAGATGGTCGAGCGCGAGCTGCCGGAAGTTTGGGACGTTCTCGCTGAAGTAATCCGCGAACACCCGGTTCTCCTCAACCGTGCACCGACCCTTCACCGTCTGGGTATCCAGGCGTTTGAACCGGTACTGATCGAAGGTAAGGCTATCCAGCTGCACCCGTTGGTCTGTGCTGCGTACAACGCCGACTTCGACGGCGACCAAATGGCCGTGCACGTACCGCTGACACTGGAAGCCCAGTTGGAAGCGCGTGCGTTGATGATGTCGACCAACAACATTCTGTCGCCAGCCAACGGTGAGCCAATCATCGTTCCGTCGCAGGACGTTGTATTGGGTCTGTACTACATGACTCGTGAAGCGATCAACGCCAAAGGCGAAGGTCGTGTGTTCGCGGATCTGCAGGAAGTTGACCGTGTGTTCCGTGCTGGCGAAGCCGCATTGCACGCTAAAGTTAAAGTGCGGATCCACGAAACCGTCAACGATCGCGATGGTGGCAGCGTCAAGAACACCCGTATCGTCGACACCACTGTCGGCCGTGCGCTGTTGTTCCAGGTTGTTCCGCCTGGCCTGTCGTACGACGT
Source organism: Pseudomonas sp. ANT_J12 (assembly GCF_008370045.1). Taxonomy (GTDB): domain Bacteria; phylum Pseudomonadota; class Gammaproteobacteria; order Pseudomonadales; family Pseudomonadaceae; genus Aquipseudomonas. Next base: position 43,076 of record NZ_VOBN01000032.1, on the reverse strand, counting down.
CGTCAACCAGCCGATGAAGAAAAAAGCGATCTCCAAGCTGATCAACCAGTGCTACCGCGTGGTTGGTTTGAAAGAGACCGTGATCTTCGCTGACCAGTTGATGTACACCGGTTTTGCCTATTCGACCATTTCCGGCGTTTCCATCGGTGTTAACGACTTCGTTATCCCGGATGAAAAAGCCCGCATCATCAATGCTGCTACTGATGAAGTGAAAGAGATCGAAAGTCAGTACGCCTCCGGCCTTGTAACCCAGGGCGAGAAGTACAACAAAGTGATCGACCTTTGGTCCAAGGCGAACGACGAAGTTTCCAAGGCGATGATGGCCAACCTCTCGAAAGAGAAAGTCATCGACCGTCATGGCGTCGAAGTCGACCAAGAGTCCTTCAACTCGATGTACATGATGGCCGACTCGGGCGCACGGGGTTCTGCTGCGCAGATTCGTCAGCTCGCCGGTATGCGTGGCCTGATGGCCAAGCCGGACGGTTCCATTATCGAAACGCCGATTACTGCGAACTTCCGTGAAGGTTTGAGCGTACTTCAGTACTTCATCTCCACTCACGGTGCTCGTAAAGGTTTGGCGGATACCGCGTTGAAAACTGCGAACTCCGGTTACCTGACTCGTCGTCTGGTAGACGTGGCGCAGGATCTGGTTGTGACCGAGATCGATTGCGGCACCGAGCATGGCCTGGTAATGACTCCGCACATTGAAGGCGGTGACGTTGTTGAGCCGCTGGGTGAGCGCGTATTGGGTCGTGTCATTGCCCGTGACGTGTTCAAGCCTGGTAGCGAAGAAATCATCGTTCCTGCCGGCACGCTGGTAGACGAGAAGTGGGTCGAGTTCATCGAGCTGAACAGCATCGACGAAGTGATCGTGCGTTCGCCGATCAGCTGCGAAACCCGCTACGGCATTTGCGCCAAGTGCTACGGCCGTGACTTGGCTCGTGGTCACCAGGTGAACATCGGTGAAGCGGTCGGCGTTATCGCTGCCCAGTCCATCGGTGAGCCGGGTACTCAGCTGACCATGCGTACGTTCCACATCGGTGGTGCGGCAAGCCGGACCTCCGCAGCTGACAGCGTTCAGGTGAAGAATGGCGGTACCGTCCGTCTGCACAACCTGAAGCACGTTGAGCGAGTGGATGGTTGCCTGGTTGCGGTGTCCCGTTCCGGTGAGCTGGCAATCGCTGATGACTTCGGTCGTGAGCGCGAGCGTTACAAGCTGCCGTACGGTGCTGTGATTTCGGTTAAAGAAGGTGACAAGGTCGACGCTGGCGCAATCGTGGCCAAGTGGGATCCGCACACTCACCCAATCGTTACCGAAATGAAAGGTACCGTGACCTACGTGGGCATGGAAGAAGGCATCACGATCAAGCGTCAGACTGACGAATTGACCGGTATGACCAACATTGAAGTACTCGACGCCAAAGACCGTCCAGCTGCCGGTAAAGACATCCGTCCTGCCGTTAAGATGGTCGGTGTCGATGGCAAGGATCTGCTGCTGCCAGGTACCGACGTACCGGCTCAGTACTTCCTGCCGGCTAACGCCCTGGTCGGTGTAGCGGATGGTGTGCAGGTTGCGATCGGTGATGTTATCGCTCGTATCCCGCAAGAAACTTCGAAAACCCGCGACATCACCGGTGGTCTGCCGCGTGTTGCCGACTTGTTCGAAGCCCGTCGTCCGAAAGAAGCCTCGATTCTGGCTGAAGTCAGCGGCACCATCGCGTTCGGTAAAGAGACCAAAGGCAAGCGCCGTCTGGTTATCACCCCGAACGACGGTACCGATCCGTACGAAGAGCTGATTCCGAAGTGGCGTCACCTGAACGTCTTCGAAGGCGAACAGGTAAACCGCGGCGAAGTTATCTCCGACGGCCCGAGCGATCCACACGACATCCTGCGTCTGCTGGGTGTGAGTGCGCTGGCCAAGTACATCGTGAACGAGATCCAGGACGTTTATCGTCTGCAAGGCGTGAAGATCAACGATAAGCACATCGAGACCATCCTGCGTCAGATGCTGCGTAAAGTTGAAATCGCTGAATCCGGCGACTCGACTTTCATCAAGGGCGACCAGATGGAGTTGACTCACGTTCTGGTAGAGAACGAGCGTCTGGCTGGCGACGAGAAATTCGTTTCCAAGTTCACTCGCGTGCTGTTGGGTATCACCAAGGCGTCGTTGTCCACCGAATCGTTCATCTCGGCGGCTTCCTTCCAGGAAACCACTCGCGTACTGACCGAAGCGGCGGTAACCGGCAAGCGCGATTACCTGCGCGGCCTGAAAGAAAACGTAGTCGTGGGTCGTCTGATCCCGGCCGGTACCGGTCTGGCTTATCACAGCGAGCGTAAGCGCCGCCGTGATGCTGACAAACCGTTGCGCGTAAGCGCCAGTGAAGTGGAAGCTGCACTGACCGAAGCACTGAACTCGAGCGGTAACTGAGTTCTGCAGTAAATGAGTGTGGGGCCCCGGTCGTTCCGTTCATCGAATCGAGACAATTTGTCGAGGTTGGATGAGCGGGGAGGTCGGGGCCTTGCCTTGACTGGGGACAAGATCCTCTTTAGACTCTTGTACCCCTAAATTTGGCGGGAATTCGTTCCTGCCATTTTGCTTTTCTTGCAAGACAATAGCGTCGCAAGACAACAGTGGAGCTAGTAGATGGCAACTATCAACCAGCTGGTACGTCAGCCGCGTAAGCGTATCGTCGAGAAATCCGACGTGCCTGCGCTGCAGAACTGCCCGCAACGTCGTGGCGTATGCACTCGTGTGTATACCACCACGCCGAAAAAACCTAACTCGGCACTGCGTAAAGTATGCCGTGTGCGTCTGACCAACGGTTTCGAGGTTTCCTCGTACATCGGCGGTGAAGGCCACAACCTGCAAGAGCACAGCGTGGTACTGATCCGCGGCGGTCGTGTAAAAGACTTGCCAGGTGTTCGTTACCACACCGTGCGCGGTTCTTTGGATACTTCCGGCGTTAAAGGTCGTAACCAGGGTCGTTCGAAGTACGGTACCAAGAAGCCTAAGTAGTAGCGGCTTTTTGTAAAAACTGATTTTCTATTTTTCTGAGTCGATAAGAGTAAGGTCGGAGGCGTCCCGAAAGGGCACCGATTCCGAGCGAACCTGAAGACCGTTTGAGGGCTTATCCATGCCAAGAAGACGCGTAGCAGCCAAGCGCGAAGTGCTTGACGATCCAAAATACGGAAGCCAAATCCTGGCCAAGTTCATGAACCACGTTATGGAAAGCGGCAAGAAAGCCGTTGCCGAACGTATCGTTTATGGCGCGCTGGAAAAGGTTAAAGAACGCAAGAACAGCGATCCCCTGGAAATCTTCGAGAAAGCTCTCGACGCCATCGCTCCGCTGGTCGAAGTGAAGTCGCGCCGTGTAGGCGGTGCTACTTACCAGGTTCCGGTCGAAGTTCGTCCGTCCCGTCGTAACGCCCTGGCAATGCGCTGGTTGGTAGACTTCGCCCGCAAGCGCGGCGAGAAGTCTATGGCTCTGCGTTTGGCTGGCGAACTGTTGGACGCCGCTGAAGGTAAAGGTGCTGCAGTTAAGAAGCGTGAAGACGTGCACCGTATGGCTGAAGCCAACAAGGCTTTCTCGCACTACCGCTTCTAATTTTAGCGTCACTAATTTTGCGAGGGCTTTATGGCTCGTACTACACCGATTAACCGCTACCGTAACATTGGTATCGTTGCTCACGTGGATGCTGGTAAAACCACCACCACCGAGCGCGTCCTTTTTTACACTGGCAAAAGTCACAAAATGGGCGAGGTGCATGACGGCGCCGCGACCACAGACTGGATGGTGCAGGAGCAGGAGCGTGGTATTACCATTACTTCTGCTGCTATTACCGCCTTCTGGCAGGGTTCCGAGAAGCAGCACAAGGACCAATACCGTTTCAACGTCATCGACACCCCAGGCCACGTTGACTTCACTATTGAAGTTGAACGTTCCCTGCGTGTTCTCGACGGCGCGGTCGTTGTGTTCTGCGGTACCTCGGGTGTTGAGCCTCAGTCGGAAACCGTATGGCGTCAAGCCAACAAGTACGGCGTTCCACGTCTTGTTTACGTAAACAAGATGGACCGTGCTGGTGCGAACTTCCTGCGCGTGATCGGTCAGATCAAACAGCGTCTGGGTCACACTCCGGTGCCAATCCAGTTGGCTATCGGTTCCGAAGATAACTTCCAGGGTCAGATCGATCTGTTGGCTATGGAAGCTGTTTATTGGAATGATGCTGACAAAGGCATGGTTCCAGTTCGTAAGCCTATCCCTGCTGAACTGCAGGAACTGGCTGACGAGTGGCGCGGTAATATGGTTGAGGCTGCGGCCGAAGCCAGCGAAGAGCTGATGAACAAGTACCTCGAAGGTGAAGAACTCACCAACGCGGAAATCAAGGCCGCTCTGCGTCAGCGTACTATCGCTGGTGAGATCGTTCTGGCTGTTTGCGGTTCTTCCTTCAAGAACAAGGGTGTTCCCCTGGTTCTCGACGCCGTTATCGACTACCTGCCTGCTCCAACCGACATTCCTGCCATCAAGGGTACTGACCCGGATGACGAGACCAAGGAAATGGAGCGTCACGCAGACGACAGCGAGCCGTTCTCGGCTCTGGCGTTCAAGATCGCTACCGACCCATTCGTGGGTACCTTGACCTTCGTTCGAGTTTACTCGGGCGTGTTGGCCTCCGGTGACGGCGTGATCAACTCGGTTAAAGGCAAGAAAGAGCGCGTGGGTCGTATGGTGCAAATGCACGCAAACGCCCGTGAAGAAATCAAGGAAGTGCGCGCTGGCGACATCGCGGCCTTGATCGGCATGAAGGACGTCACCACTGGTGAGACTTTGTGCAACGCTGACAAGCCAATCATCCTGGTTCGCATGGACTTCCCGGAGCCGGTTATTTCGGTTGCCGTAGAGCCTAAGACCAAGGACGACCAGGAAAAAATGGGTATCGCTCTGGGCAAACTTGCTCAGGAAGACCCGTCTTTCCGCGTCAAGACTGATGAAGAGACTGGTCAAACGATCATCTCCGGCATGGGCGAGTTGCACCTGGACATCCTGGTTGACCGGATGCGCCGTGAGTTCAACGTCGAAGCCAACATCGGTAAGCCTCAGGTTTCCTATCGTGAGCGCATCACGAAGAACTGTGAAATCGAAGGTAAGTTCGTTCGTCAATCCGGCGGTCGTGGCCAGTTCGGTCACTGCTGGATTCGCTTTGCTCCTGCTGACGAAGGTCAGGAAGGTCTGCAATTCGTGAACGAAGTAGTAGGTGGTGTGGTTCCTAAGGAATACATCCCGGCTATCCAGAAGGGTATCGAAGAGCAGATGAAGAACGGCGTTGTTGCCGGCTATCCGCTGATCGGCCTGAAGGCTACCGTGTTTGATGGTTCCTACCATGACGTCGACTCCAACGAGATGGCGTTTAAGGTGGCTGCTTCCATGGCGACCAAGCAACTGGCCCAGAAGGGCGGTGGTGAGTTGCTTGAGCCGATCATGGCGGTAGAGGTTGTTACGCCTGAAGACTATATGGGTGACGTGATGGGCGACCTTAACCGTCGTCGCGGCATGATCCTGGGTATGGAAGACACGGTTTCCGGCAAAGTGATTCGCGCCGAGGTTCCGTTGGGTGAGATGTTCGGTTACGCAACCGACGTTCGTTCCATGTCCCAAGGTCGCGCAAGCTACTCTATGGAATTCAAAAAATACAATACGGCTCCGTCGCACATCGTCGAAACCGTTACCAAAAAACAAGGCTGATTCAGCCCCTTTAGGCTAGGAGTTAATTGTCGTGGCTAAAGAAAAATTTGACCGTACCCTCCCGCACGTCAACGTTGGCACCATCGGTCACGTCGACCACGGTAAAACCACGCTGACCGCTGCTCTGACTCGCGTCTGCTCCGAAGTTTTCGGTTCCGCTGTTGTTGCTTTCGATAAAATCGACAGCGCTCCAGAAGAAAAGGCTCGTGGTATCACCATCAACACCGCGCACGTTGAATACAACTCGCTGATCCGTCACTACGCTCACGTTGACTGCCCAGGTCACGCTGACTATGTGAAGAACATGATCACCGGTGCTGCGCAGATGGACGGCGCTATCCTGGTTTGCTCGGCCGCTGATGGTCCGATGCCACAAACCCGTGAGCACATCCTGCTGTCCCGTCAGGTAGGCGTTCCGTACATCGTTGTCTTCCTGAACAAGGCTGACATGGTTGACGACGCTGAGCTGCTGGAACTGGTTGAGATGGAAGTGCGCGACCTGCTGAGCACTTACGACTTCCCAGGTGACGACACTCCGATCATCATCGGTTCGGCTCTGATGGCTCTGAACGGCCAAGACGACAACGAAATGGGCACCACTGCCGTTCGTAAACTGGTTGAGACTCTGGACAGCTACATCCCAGATCCAGTCCGTGTTATCGACAAGCCGTTCCTGATGCCAATCGAAGACGTATTCTCGATCTCCGGTCGCGGTACTGTTGTAACTGGCCGTATCGAGCGCGGTATCGTCAAGGTTCAGGATCCACTGGAAATCGTTGGTCTGCGTGACACTACTGTCACCACCTGCACCGGTGTTGAAATGTTCCGTAAGCTGCTCGACGAAGGTCGTGCTGGCGAGAACTGCGGCGTGCTGCTGCGCGGCACCAAGCGTGACGACGTTGAGCGTGGCCAGGTTCTGGTCAAGCCAGGTTCGGTTAAGCCGCACACTACCTTCGAAGCTGAAGTGTACGTGTTGAGCAAAGAAGAAGGCGGTCGCCACACTCCGTTCTTCAAAGGCTACCGTCCACAGTTCTACTTCCGGACCACTGACGTGACCGGTAACTGCGAACTGCCGGAAGGCGTTGAAATGGTAATGCCAGGCGACAACATCAAAATGGTTGTCACCCTGATCAAAACCATCGCAATGGAAGATGGTCTGCGTTTCGCTATTCGTGAAGGCGGTCGTACCGTCGGCGCTGGCGTCGTAGCCAAAATCATCGCTTAATAAGTGATGACTTGAAAAAGCCCCCGCCTAGCGGGGGCTTTTTTATTGGGTTGACACTGTAGAAACCCGTCTATAGAATTGCGCCTCCTTTTAACGGGCGTATTGCGCTCGCTGGGAATAGCAGCCGGAGTCTGAAATCCAATGCAAAATCAGCAAATCCGTATCAGGTTGAAGGCTTTTGACCATCGCCTGATCGACCAATCCACCCAGGAAATCGTGGAAACCGCGAAACGTACTGGTGCTCAAGTGCGTGGTCCAATTCCACTGCCTACCCGTAAAGAGCGGTTCACCGTTCTGGTCTCCCCGCACGTCAACAAAGACGCGCGTGACCAGTACGAGATCCGTACTCATAAGCGCGTTCTGGACATCGTCCAGCCAACGGATAAAACCGTTGATGCTCTTATGAAGCTTGATCTTGCGGCCGGTGTGGAAGTGCAGATCAGCCTCGGCTAAGACTCGGTCTTAGTCGTGTAACGCTCTGAAATGGGCGGCCATAGCGGGTGAAAGCCCCGTACACTCATGAGGTTTACAACATGACTATTGGTGTAGTCGGTCGTAAATGCGGTATGACCCGTATTTTCACCGAAGAAGGTGTCTCCATTCCGGTCACGGTCATTGAGATCGAACCGAATCGCGTCACCCAGTTCAAAACTGAAGAGACCGATGGCTATCGTGCAGTGCAAGTCACTGTAGGCGAGCGTCGTGCTTCGCGTGTTACAGCTGCTCAAGCTGGCCACTTCGCTAAAGCGAACGTTGCCGCTGGTCGTACCGTAATGGAATTCCGTCTTGAAGAAGGCGAGTACCAGGCCGGCGATCTGATCAACGCTGAAATCTTCGCCGCTGGTCAACTGGTTGATGTAACCGGTCAGTCCAAGGGTAAAGGCTTCCAGGGTACGATCAAGCGTTGGAACTTCCGCGGGCAAGATAATACCCACGGTAACTCCGTGTCCCACCGCGTTCCAGGCTCTATCGGCCAGTGCCAGACTCCTGGTCGTGTATTCAAGGGCAAAAAAATGTCCGGTCATATGGGCGCTGAGCGCGTGACCGTGCAGTCCCTGGAAGTAGTGCGCGTGGACGCTGAACGCAATCTGTTGTTGGTCAAGGGTGCTGTTCCTGGCGCTACTGGCGGCAACTTGGTTGTACGTCCAGCAGCCAAGGCTCGCGGTTAAGGGGAAGCTGACATGCAATTAAATGTAAATGACGCTCAAGCGATCGAAGTTTCCGAACTGACATTTGGCGGCGAATTCAACGAGACGCTGGTTCACCAAGCAGTCGTGGCCTACATGGCCGGCGGCCGTCAAGGTAGCAAGCAGCAAAAGACCCGTTCCGACGTTCGTGGTGGCGGTAAGCGCCCTTGGCGTCAGAAAGGTACTGGCCGTGCTCGTGCCGGTACCATCCGTAGCCCAATCTGGCGTGGCGGCGGTACCACTTTCGCAGCTCGTCCTCAGGATCACACCCAGAAGCTGAACAAGAAGATGTATCGCGCAGCAATGCGTTCCATCCTTGCTGAGCTGGTGCGTACTGATCGTCTGGTTGTGGTTCAGGACTTCGCTGTTGATGCACCGAAGACCAAAGATCTGCTGAACAAACTGACTGGCATGGGCCTGACTGACGTCTTGATCGTGTCTGAAGTAGTTGATCAGAACCTGTACCTGGCTGCTCGTAACCTGCCACACGTTGATGTACGTGACGTTCAAGGTTCCGATCCAGTTAGTCTGATCGCATACGACAAGGTGTTGATCACCGTGTCGGCCGTGAAGAAATTCGAGGAGCTGCTGGGATGAACCAGGAACGCGTATTTAAAGTTCTGCTTGGCCCGCACGTTTCCGAAAAGGCTACGGTTCTGGCTGACAAGAAAGGCCAGTTCGTTTTCAAGGTTGCAACTGACGCAACCAAGCTGGAAATCAAGAAGGCCGTCGAAAGCCTGTTCAGCGTGAAAGTAGAGCGTGTTACTACCCTGAATGTTCTGGGTAAGAGCAAGCGCACTGCTCGCGGTCTGGGCAAGCGTAATGACTGGAAGAAGGCAGTTATCTCCCTTCAGCCAGGCCAAGATCTCGATTTCAGCAGCAGTGCTGAGTAAGGAAGGGGTGCATCATGGCAATCGTTAAATGCAAACCGACTTCCCCTGGCCGCCGTTTTGTGGTCAAGGTGGTCAACCAGGAGCTGCATAAAGGCGCTCCTCACGCACCGCTGCTCGAGAAAAAATCGAAGACTGGTGGTCGTAACAACAATGGTCGTATTACCACTCGTCACATTGGTGGTGGCCATAAGCAGCATTATCGTCTGGTCGATTTCCGTCGCAACGACAAAGATGGCATCGCTGCCACTGTCGAGCGTATTGAATACGATCCAAACCGTACTGCTCACATCGCTCTGCTGCTGTACGCAGATGGCGAGCGTCGCTACATCATCGCCCCTAAAGGCGTGAGTGCTGGCGATCAGCTGATCGCAGGTGCTTTGGCGCCGATCAAGCCGGGCAACGCTCTGCAACTGCGTAACATTCCAGTTGGTAGCACCGTACACGGCATCGAATTGAAGCCAGGTAAAGGCGCGCAAATCGCTCGTTCCGCTGGTGCTTCGGCTCAGCTGATCGCTCGTGAAGGTGTCTACGTGACCCTGCGTCTGCGTTCTGGTGAGATGCGTAAAGTGCTGGCTGAATGCCGCGCGACCCTGGGTGAAGTCTCGAACTCCGAGCACAGCCTGCGTTCGCTGGGTAAAGCTGGTGCCAAACGCTGGCGTGGCGTTCGCCCAACCGTTCGTGGTGTTGCCATGAACCCGGTTGACCACCCACATGGTGGTGGTGAAGGTCGTACCTCTGGTGGTCGTCATCCGGTATCGCCATGGGGCTTCCCGACTAAGGGCGCGAAGACTCGTGGTAATAAGCGTACCGACAAAATGATCGTCCGTCGTCGCAAGTAAATAGAGGGATACGACAGTGCCACGTTCTCTGAAAAAAGGTCCTTTTATTGATCTTCACCTACTGAAGAAGATCGAAGTGGCGGCGGAAAAGAACGATCGCAAACCAGTTAAGACCTGGTCGCGCCGTTCCATGATCCTGCCACAAATGGTCGGTTTGACCATTGCTGTGCATAACGGTCGTCAACATGTTCCAGTTCTCGTGAACGAAGACATGGTCGGCCACAAACTAGGCGAGTTTGCCGGTACCCGCACATATCGTGGGCACGTGGCAGACAAGAAAGCCAAGCGTTAAGGGGTAAGGAACGATGGAAGTAGCCGCTAAGTTGTCGGGCGCTCGAATCTCCGCCCAGAAAGCCCGCTTGGTCGCCGACCAGATCCGCGGGAAGAAGGTGGGCGAAGCGCTCAACCTGTTGGCTTTCAGCAGTAAGAAAGCCGCCGAGATCATGAAGAAAGTGCTGGAGTCGGCCGTAGCCAACGCCGAGCATAACGAAGGCGCAGACGTTGATGACCTTAAAGTCAGCACCGTTTTCGTCAACGAAGGGCGTTCGCTGAAGCGAATCATGCCACGTGCCAAAGGCCGTGCTGATCGCATCGTCAAGCGGTCTTGCCATATCACTGTCAAGGTTGCTGACAAGTAACGGAGTCGAAGAGATGGGTCAGAAAGTACATCCCATTGGCATTCGCCTGGGAATCGTCAAGGAGCACACCTCCGTCTGGTACGCAGACGGTCGGACTTATGCGGACTATTTGTTCGCTGATCTGAAGGTGCGCGAGTATCTCCAAGACAAACTAAAAAGCGCGTCCGTAAGCCGTATCGATATCCATCGTCCGGCCCAAACTGCACGTATCACCATCCACACCGCTCGTCCAGGTATCGTTATCGGGAAGAAAGGTGAAGATGTTGAGAAACTGCGTCAGGACCTGACCAAACAAATGGGTGTGCCTGTGCACATCAATATCGAAGAAATCCGCAAGCCGGAACTCGACGGTATGTTGGTTGCGCAGAGCGTAGCTCAGCAGCTGGAGCGTCGCGTAATGTTCCGTCGCGCTATGAAGCGCGCTGTACAGAACGCCATGCGCATTGGTGCCAAAGGCATCAAAATCCAAGTGAGCGGTCGTCTCGGCGGTGCTGAAATCGCACGTACTGAATGGTATCGCGAAGGTCGTGTGCCACTGCACACCCTGCGTGCCGACATCGACTATGCCAACTACGAAGCTCACACCACTTACGGTGTGATCGGTGTAAAGGTTTGGATCTTCAAAGGCGAAGTAATTGGTGGTCGCCAAGAAGAACTGAAACCACAAGCACCAGCGCCTCGTAAAAAAGCTGCTAAGTAAGGGGTACGCCAAATGTTGCAACCAAAGCGTACGAAGTTCCGCAAGCAGATGACAGGCCACAACCGTGGTCTGGCTCAGCGCGGTAGCAAAGTCAGCTTCGGCGAGTTCGCGCTGAAGTCTGTAGCTCGTGGTCGTCTCACCGCTCGTCAGATCGAGTCAGCGCGTCGTGCACTGACCCGTCACGTTAAACGTGGCGGCAAGATCTGGATCCGTGTATTCCCGGACAAGCCTATTTCCAAAAAGCCCCTCGAAGTTCGGATGGGTAAAGGTAAGGGTAGTGTGGAGTACTGGGTTGCCCAGATTCAGCCAGGCAAAGTCCTGTATGAAATCGAGGGCGTTTCTGAAGAGCTGGCGCGTGAGGCTTTTGCCCTGGCTGCTGCAAAGCTGCCGCTCGCCACCGCCTTTGTTAAACGGACGGTGATGTGATGAAAGCGAACGAACTTCGTGAAAAAGACGCGCCGCAGCTTAACGAGCAACTGCTCGGCCTGCTGCGCGACCAGTTCAATCTGCGTATGCAGAAAGCAACTGGCCAGTTGGGGCAGTCTCACCTGCTCCGGCAAGTTAAGCGTGACATCGCTCGCGTGAAGACTGTGCTCAAACAGCAGGCAGGTAAGTAATCATGGCTGAAGCCGAAAAAACCGTCCGTACGCTGACTGGCCGTGTTGTCAGCGACAAAATGGACAAGACCATCACCGTTCTGATCGAGCGTCGCGTTAAGCACCCGATCTACGGTAAATACGTTAAGCGTTCGACTAAGCTGCACGCGCACGACGAAACCAATCAGTGCCACATCGGCGACAAAGTCACTATTCGTGAAACTCGTCCTTTGGCCAAGACTAAGTCTTGGGCGCTGGTTGATGTTCTCGAACGCGCTGTGGAAGTCTAAGGACTAGGGGTCGGAGAAATTATATGATTCAGACTCAATCCATGCTCGATGTGGCCGATAACAGCGGCGCACGCCGCGTTATGTGCATCAAGGTGCTGGGTGGCTCCCATCGTCGTTACGCTGGTATCGGTGACATCATCAAAGTTACCGTGAAGGAAGCAATTCCTCGCGGTAAAGTGAAAAAAGGCCAAGTGATGACTGCTGTTGTAGTCCGCACTCGTCACGGCGTACGTCGTGCTGATGGCTCCATTATCCGCTTTGATGGCAACGCTGCTGTTCTTCTGAACAACAAGCAAGAGCCGATCGGCACCCGTATCTTTGGGCCAGTGACCCGTGAACTTCGTACTGAGAAGTTCATGAAGATCGTCTCGCTCGCCCCAGAAGTGCTGTAAGGAGATCCGACATGCAAAAGATTCGTCGTGACGACGAGATCATCGTGATCGCCGGCAAAGACAAAGGTAAGCGCGGTAAGGTGCTTAAGGTTCTCGCTAATAACCGTCTGGTTATTGGTGGTCTGAACCTGGTTAAGCGTCATACCAAGCCTAACCCGATGTCGGGCGTACAAGGCGGTATCGTCGAAAAAGAAGCTCCACTGGACGCTTCTAACGTCGCCATTTTCAACGGCGAAACCAACAAGGCTGATCGCGTTGGTTTCAAAGTAGAAGACGGCAAGAAAATTCGTGTCTTCAAGTCGACCCAAAAAGCGGTTGATGCTTGAACACTGCTAGGTAGAAGACCATGGCACGACTAAAAGAGATTTACTGGAAGGAAATCGCACCGAAGCTTAAGGAAGAACTTAAGCTTTCGAACGTGATGGAAGTTCCACGCGTTACAAAGATCACCCTGAACATGGGTCTGGGCGAAGCGGTCGGTGACAAAAAAGTCATCGAGCACGCTGTTGCCGACCTGGAAAAGATCACCGGTCAGAAAGTCGTTGTGACTTACGCTCGGAAATCCATCGCTGGCTTTAAAGTCCGTGAAGGTTGGCCGATCGGCGTCAAAGTGACCCTGCGCCGTGAGCGTATGTATGAGTTCCTGGATCGTCTGCTGTCGATCTCCCTGCCTCGGGTTCGCGACTTCCGCGGCCTGAATGCCAAGTCCTTCGATGGTCGTGGTAACTACAGCATGGGCGTTAAAGAGCAGATCATCTTCCCGGAAATCGACTACGACAAGATCGATGCTCTCCGCGGTCTGGACATTACCCTGACCACCACTGCCAAGAACGATGATGAAGGTCGCGCCCTGTTGCGTGCTTTCAAATTCCCGTTCCGCAACTGATTGGAGTAGGAAAATGGCCAAGATGAGCATGAAAAACCGCGAGCTGAAGCGTCAGCTCACGGTTGCCAAGTACGCCAAAAAGCGTGCAGCACTGAAAGCTATCATCGTTGATCTGAACGCAAGTCCAGAAGCGCGTTGGGAAGCTACAGTAGCTCTGCAGAAGCAGCCACGTGACGCAAGCGCTTCGCGCATGCGTAACCGCTGCCGCCTGACCGGTCGTCCACACGGCGTTTACCGCAAGTTCGGCCTCGGCCGTAACAAACTGCGTGAAGCTGCAATGCGTGGTGACGTACCTGGTCTGGTTAAAGCCAGCTGGTAAGCACTATCAAAGTCTCGGCGTCCAGGTTCGCAAGATCCTGACCGCCGGTGACCTTGAACTTGAATCAAGCCCCTTTTGGGGCTTGATTCATTTGTGGGGTGTGTCTAGAATACCCGGCTCGCCTGAGCCCGTGCTTTTTTCGCATGGATGAGCTCGGCGACAAGTAGTAGCCGCAAGGCTAATTTTTTTGTATTAGGAGCGTCTAGCCCATGAGTATGCAGGACCCGTTAGCGGACATGCTAACTCGAATCCGTAATGCCCAGATGGCTGAAAAGTCCGTCGTAAGCATGCCATCTTCTACTTTGAAGGTAGCTGTTGCCAAAGTCCTGAAGGACGAAGGTTACATTGCGGGTTATCAGATCAGCAGCGAAATCAAACCACTGCTGTCCATCGAGCTGAAGTACTTCGAAGGCCGTCCGGTCATCGAGGAAGTGAAGCGCGTTAGCCGTCCAGGCCTGCGTCAGTACAAGTCCGTCGATGATCTGCCAAAAGTTCGTGGCGGTCTCGGTGTGTCTATCGTCTCCACCAACAAAGGTGTGATGACGGATCGTGCTGCGCGCGCTGCCGGTGTCGGCGGCGAAGTTCTTTGCACTGTGTTCTAAGGGGGGATAAGCATGTCACGCGTCGCTAAGAACCCCGTTAAGCTGCCAGCCGGTGTCGAAGTCAAATTCGCAGGCCAACAGCTTTCGGTGAAGGGTGCCAAGGGCACTCTCGAACTGAACATCCATTCGTCCGTTGAGATCGTTGAAGAAGCTGGTGAGCTGCGTTTCGCTGCTCGCAATGGCGATCAACAAACTCGCGCAATGGCTGGTACCACTCGTGCGTTGGTAAACAACATGGTCCAAGGCGTAAGCCAAGGCTTCGAGCGCAAGCTCCAGCTGGTCGGTGTTGGTTACAAAGCGCAAGCAAAAGGCACAGTGCTGAACCTGGCTCTTGGCTTCTCGCACCCAGTGGATTATGAACTGCCGGAAGGCATCACCGCTGAGACTCCTAGCCAGACCGATATCCTGATCAAGGGCATCGATAAGCAGCTGGTAGGTCAAGTGGCCGCCGAGATCCGCGACTTCCGTCCACCAGAGCCGTACAAAGGCAAAGGTGTGCGCTACGCGGACGAAGTCGTCCGTCGTAAAGAAGCCAAGAAGAAGTAGGGCATAGCAAATGACCGACAAAAAAGTTACTCGACTGCGTCGCGCTCGCAAAGCACGCCTGAAAATGCACGAACTCGAAGTCGTGCGTCTCTGCGTGTTCCGCTCGTCGCAGCACATCTACGCCCAGGTCATTTCGGCCGACGGCAACAAAGTCCTGGCATCTGCCTCGACTTTGGATAAAGAACTGCGTGATGGCGCCACTGGCAACATCGACGCGGCCACTAAGGTTGGCCAGCTGGTCGCTACGCGTGCTAAAGCCGCTGGCGTCTCGCAGGTGGCTTTCGACCGCTCTGGCTTCAAGTACCACGGCCGCGTCAAGGCGCTGGCTGATGCTGCTCGTGAAGCTGGGCTGGAGTTCTAAGTTATGTCAAATAACGACCAAAAGCGCGACGAAGGCTACATTGAGAAGCTGGTTCAAGTTAACCGCGTAGCCAAAACCGTAAAAGGCGGCCGTATCTTCACTTTCACCGCGTTGACCGTGGTGGGTGATGGTAAAGGGCGTGTTGGCTTCGGCCGTGGCAAGTCACGTGAAGTGCCTGCCGCGATCCAGAAGGCAATGGAAGCTGCTCGTCGCAACATGATCCAAGTTGATCTGAACGGCACCACGCTGCAGTACGCAATGAAGTCCGGTCACGGCGCTTCGAAGGTGTACATGCAGCCTGCTTCTGAAGGTACCGGTATCATCGCTGGCGGCGCTATGCGTGCTGTCCTCGAAGTTGCTGGCGTTCAGAACGTTCTGGCCAAGTGCTACGGCTCGACTAACCCGGTAAACGTGGTTCACGCCACTTTCAAAGGTTTGAAAGCTATGCAATCTCCTGAATCCATTGCCGCCAAGCGTGGCAAAAGCGTCAAGGAGATCTTCTGATCATGGCTACCGTTAAAGTTACGCTGATCAAAAGCATGACCGGCCGCATCCCTAACCACAAACTGTGCGTTAAGGGTCTGGGTCTGCGTCGCATCGGTCACACTGTAGAAGTACTTGATACTCCCGAGAATCGCGGGATGATCAACAAGGCTTACTACATGCTGCGTGTCGAGGGTTAATCGATGAAACTCAATGATCTGAGTCCAGCGCCGGGTTCCCGTCGCGAAAAGCATCGTCCGGGCCGTGGTATCGGTAGTGGTTTGGGCAAGACCGGTGGCCGTGGCCACAAAGGTCAGTCCTCCCGCTCCGGTGGCACCATTGCTCCAGGCTTTGAAGGCGGTCAACAGCCGCTGCATCGTCGCCTGCCGAAGTTCGGTTTCGTTTCCCTGAAAGCCATGGATCGCGCAGAAGTGCGTTTGTCCGAGCTGGCCAAAGTGGAAGGCGACATCGTCACCGTGCAGTCCCTGAAAGATGCCAACGTGATTAACGTCAACGTACAGCGTGTGAAAATCATGCTGTCCGGCGAAGTTACTCGCGCTGTCACCATCGGAAAGGGAATCGGCGCCACCAAAGGTGCGCGTGCGGCTATCGAAGCAGCTGGCGGCAAGTTCGAGGAATAAATGGCTAAGCAAGGTGCTCTCTCTGCGCTCGGCAAAGGCGGTATGTCTGAACTCTGGGCTCGTCTGCGTTTTCTGTTCCTGGCGATTATCGTCTACCGAATAGGCGCACACATCCCGGTTCCAGGTATCAACCCGGACCGACTCGCGGACCTGTTTCGACAGAATGAGGGGACCATTCTTAGCTTGTTCAACATGTTTTCCGGCGGCGCGCTGGAGCGGATGAGCATCTTTGCACTGGGGATCATGCCGTACATTTCGGCATCGATCATCATGCAACTGATGACCGCCGTCAGCCCGCAGCTGGAGCAGTTGAAGAAGGAAGGTGAAGCTGGCCGTCGCAAGATCAGCCAGTACACCCGCTACGGCACTGTCATCCTCGCTCTCGTTCAGGCTATTGGCATGTCCATTGGTCTGGCGGGGCAGGGTGTTGCGTTCACTGGTGACTTTGGCTTCCATTTCGTCGCGGTATCCACTTTTGTGGCTGGTGCGATGTTCATGATGTGGCTGGGTGAGCAGATTACTGAGCGTGGTGTTGGCAACGGTATCTCGATGTTGATTTTTTCGGGTATCGTCGCCGGTCTTCCGAGAGCGATCGGGCAGTCTTTCGAGTCTGCACGTCAGGGTGATATCAATATCTTCGCCCTGGTAGCCATCGGTTTGCTGGCAGTAGCGATTATCGGTTTCGTGGTGTTCATTGAGCGTGGTCAGCGTCGTATTGCTGTTCACTACGCCAAGCGTCAGCAGGGCCGCAAGGTTTTTGCTGCGCAGACTAGCCACTTGCCGCTGAAGGTGAACATGGCCGGTGTTATTCCGGCTATTTTCGCGAGCAGCATTTTGCTGTTCCCGGCTTCGTTGGGTGCCTGGTTCGGTCAGTCTGAAGGTATGGGCTGGTTGCAGGACATCTCGCAGTCGATCGCTCCTGGTCAGCCGTTGAATATTCTGCTGTTTAGTGCAGGGATTATTTTCTTCTGCTTCTTCTATACGGCGTTGATGTTCAATCCGAAAGACGTAGCGGAAAACCTGAAGAAGTCCGGTGCCTTTATTCCGGGCATCCGTCCAGGCGAGCAGTCTGCGCGCTACATTGATGGCGTTCTGACTCGTTTGACCATGTTCGGTGCTCTTTACATGACGGCCGTGTGCCTGCTGCCCCAGTTTCTGGTGGTTGCGGCAAACGTACCGTTCTACCTTGGCGGGACCTCGTTGCTGATCGTCGTCGTGGTTGTGATGGACTTCATGTCCCAAGTACAATCGCACCTCGTTTCGCACCAGTACGAATCCCTGATGAAGAAAGCCAACCTGAAGGGTTACGGCAGCGGCATGTTGCGCTGAGTACCCATAAGGTTCGAGGAGTTGGTGATGAAAGTTCGTGCATCGGTGAAAAAGCTGTGCCGTAACTGCAAGATTATTCGCCGCGAAGGTGTTGTTCGAGTAATTTGCAGCGCGGAACCGCGTCACAAACAGCGCCAAGGCTGAGTGTGATTGTGCTTCAAGCCCGGCAGCTAGTGCGCTGCCGGGTTGATTATTTGTTATTACAGCGATATTATCTCGCGCCCTATTTCTTGGCTTCCGGGGCGTAGGTAGCTGTCAATTGGAGTCCCACTGAATGGCCCGTATTGCAGGCGTTAACATTCCAGATAACAAGCATACTGTTATCTCGCTGACCTACATCTATGGTGTTGGTCGCACTACTGCACAGAAGATTTGTGCAGTGACTGGGGTAAACCCAGCCGCAAAGATCAAAGATCTGAGCGACGAGCAGATTGAACAGCTGCGTGGCGAAGTGGCGAAGTTCACCACTGAAGGTGACCTGCGTCGCGAAATCAACATGAAAATCAAGCGTTTGATGGACCTCGGTTGCTATCGCGGTCTGCGTCATCGTCGTGGTCTTCCAGTGCGCGGTCAGCGTACCAAGACTAACGCGCGTACCCGTAAAGGTCCGCGTAAGCCGATCCGCAAGTAATCGCCCCAGCGAATCGACAGGAAATTAATCATGGCTAAACCTGCTGCTCGTCCTCGTAAAAAAGTTAAAAAGACAGTGGTTGATGGCATCGCCCACATCCACGCGTCGTTTAACAACACAATCGTGACCATCACCGACCGTCAAGGCAACGCTCTTTCCTGGGCTACCTCCGGTGGTTCGGGTTTCCGCGGTTCCCGCAAGTCCACGCCGTTTGCTGCTCAAGTAGCTGCTGAACGTGCTGGTCAAGCTGCGCTGGAATACGGTCTGAAAAACCTCGACGTTAACGTCAAAGGTCCAGGCCCAGGTCGTGAATCCGCAGTCCGCGCTTTGAACGGCTGTGGCTACAAGATCGCCAGCATCACCGACGTGACGCCAATCCCGCACAACGGGTGCCGTCCGCCGAAGAAGCGCCGCGTGTAATCCAGGAGATTGTAAAGAATGGCTCGTTACATTGGTCCAAAATGCAAACTCGCTCGTCGTGAAGGCACCGATCTCTTTCTGAAGAGCGGCGTGCGCGCGATCGAATCGAAGTGCAACATTGAAGCAGCACCTGGTATCCACGGCCAACGCCGCGGTCGCCAGTCCGATTACGGCACCCAACTGCGTGAAAAGCAGAAGGTCCGTCGTATCTACGGCGTTCTCGAGCGTCAATTCAGCGGCTACTACAAAGAAGCTGCTGGCAAGAAAGGCGCAACTGGCGAAAACCTGTTGCAGCTGCTCGAATGCCGTCTGGACAACGTTGTATACCGTATGGGTTTTGGCTCTACTCGTGCCGAATCCCGTCAGCTGGTATCGCACAAATCCGTAAGCGTTAACGGTCAGACCGTAAACGTGCCGTCGTACCAGGTTCGTGCTGGTGACGTGGTCGCGATTCGCGAGAAAGCAAAGAACCAACTTCGCATTGTCCAAGCTCTCGATCTGTGTGCCCAACGTGGCCGCGTAGAATGGGTAGAAGTAGACACTGAGAAGAAGTCGGGCGTTTTCAAGAACGTTCCTGCTCGCAGTGATCTGTCCGCCGACATCAACGAAAGCCTGATTGTCGAGCTCTACTCCAAGTAAG
Source organism: Pseudomonas sp. ANT_J12 (assembly GCF_008370045.1). Taxonomy (GTDB): domain Bacteria; phylum Pseudomonadota; class Gammaproteobacteria; order Pseudomonadales; family Pseudomonadaceae; genus Aquipseudomonas. The sequence goes on along the minus strand of NZ_VOBN01000032.1, from coordinate 23,717 downwards.
GGCTAGAAAATAGGTGCATCCATGCAGATTTCGGTAAATGAGTTCCTGACACCCCGCCATATTGATGTGCAGGTTGTCAGTCCAACCCGCGCCAAGATCACACTCGAGCCTCTCGAGCGTGGTTTCGGCCACACCCTGGGCAACGCGCTGCGACGCATCCTGTTGTCCTCAATGCCCGGCTGTGCAGTAGTCGAGGCCGAGATTGACGGTGTGCTCCACGAGTACAGCGCCATCGAAGGTGTACAGGAAGACGTAATTGAAATCCTGTTGAACCTTAAAGGTCTGGCTATCAAGCTGCACGGCCGTGACGAAGTTACGCTGACCTTGTCGAAGAAGGGTTCGGGGGTGGTTACCGCTGCCGATATTCAGCTGGATCATGATGTCGAGATCGTTAACCCCGATCACGTAATCGCTAACCTGGCGTCTAACGGCGCCCTGAACATGAAGCTCACCGTAGCTCGTGGTCGTGGTTATGAACCGGCAGACTCGCGTCAGAGCGATGAAGACGAAAGCCGCAGCATTGGTCGCTTGCAGCTTGACTCTTCGTTCAGCCCGGTTCGCCGTATCGCATACGTGGTGGAAAACGCCCGTGTCGAGCAGCGTACTAACCTGGACAAGCTGGTTATTGATCTGGAAACCAACGGTACCCTGGATCCTGAAGAGGCTATCCGCCGTGCTGCAACCATCCTGCAACAGCAGCTGGCTGCGTTCGTCGATCTCAAAGGTGACAGTGAGCCAGTGGTTGTCGAGCAGGAAGACGAGATCGATCCGATCCTGCTTCGCCCGGTTGACGATCTGGAACTGACTGTACGTTCGGCTAACTGCCTTAAGGCGGAAAACATCTACTACATCGGTGACCTGATTCAGCGTACCGAAGTAGAGCTGTTGAAGACTCCGAACCTTGGCAAGAAATCCTTGACTGAAATCAAGGACGTTCTGGCCTCCCGCGGTCTGTCCCTCGGCATGCGCCTCGACAACTGGCCGCCTGCAAGTCTTAAGAAGGACGACAAGGCGACTGCCTGATCGTCGTAATCACCGAACGTTGTGTTTGGTAAGGAATGAACCATGCGTCATCGTAAAAGTGGTCGTCACCTGAGCCGCACTAGCTCGCACCGCAAGGCCATGTTTCAAAACATGGCAGTGTCGCTGTTCGAGCACGAGCTGATCAAAACTACACTGCCGAAAGCTAAAGAACTGCGTCGCGTTGCTGAGCCGCTGATCACTTTGGCCAAGACAGACAGCCTGGCTAACCGCCGTCTGGCTTTCGACCGTACTCGTTCGAAAGCTATCGTTGGTAAGCTCTTCAACGACCTGGGCAAGCGTTACGCTACCCGTGAGGGTGGCTACCTGCGCATCCTCAAGTGCGGCTTCCGCACTGGCGACAACGCGCCTATGGCGTACGTCGAGTTGGTTGATCGTCCAGTTGGCGGTGAAGCTGTATCCGCTGAGTAAGACGTCAGTCTGAAACGAAGAACCGGGCCTAGTGCCCGGTTTTTTGTGCCTGTAAGAAACGCGCTGTTTATACAAGCTTCCCTGCGGTTCACGCCGTCATGATGCGAGCGGGATTCGTTGGTAGTATTTTTCTATTGATCGCCACAAATTAATGAATTTGTAGCCTTCCTGATCAATGGTCAATACTCCGTCCCAAGCCGATGAGCCGGCAGTTCCAAAACTGACAGAGGAAGAAGATCGCATGAGCCAAAACAAAACGCTTACGACCGCCAGTGGCGCTCCTGTCGCCGACAACCAGAATTCCCGCTCCGCCGGCCCTCGTGGCCCGCTGCTGCTCGACGATTTTCATCTGATCGAGAAGCTTGCCCACTTCAACCGTGAAAACATCCCAGAGCGCCGCGTACACGCTAAAGGCTCGGGTGCTTACGGTACGTTCACCGTTACCCGCGACATCACTGAGTACACCAGCGCCAAACTGTTCGAATCCGTCGGCAAACAAACCCCGACCTTCCTGCGCTTCTCCACTGTAGGCGGCGAGCGCGGTTCGGCTGATACCGAGCGCGATCCACGAGGCTTTGCCCTCAAGTTCTACACCGAAGAAGGCAACTGGGACATCGTTGGCAACAACACCCCGGTGTTCTTCATTCGCGATCCACTGAAATTCCCTGACTTTATCCACACGCAAAAGCGCCTGCCGCAAAGCAACCTGAAAAGCGCACAAATGATGTGGGACTTCTGGTCGCACTCCCCAGAGGCGCTGCACCAGGTCACTATCCTGTTTTCGGATCGCGGTATCCCTGACGGTTACCGTCACATGCACGGCTTCGGCAGCCACACCTACAGCCTGATCAACGCCACAGGTGAGCGTCACTGGGTGAAATGGCACTACAAGACTCAGCAAGGGATCAAGAACCTGGCGCCGGCAGATGCTGCACGCCTGGCCGGTACCGATCCGGATTACGCTCAGCGCGATCTGTTCGGTGCAATCGAGCGTGGTGACTTCCCGAAATGGCGTGTGTGCATTCAGATCATGACCGAGGCTCAAGCCGCTGCGCACTATGAGAACCCGTTCGATGTGACCAAGACCTGGTCGCAGAAAGAGTTCCCGCTGATCGAAGTCGGTGAATTGGAACTCAACCGCAATCCGCAGAACTACTTCGCTGAGGTAGAGCAAGCGGCCTTCGGCCCGAGCAACATGGTTCCAGGTGTAGGTCTGTCGCCGGATCGCATGCTGCAAGGTCGCGTGTTCGCATACGCCGATGCTCACCGCTATCGCGTAGGCACCAATCACCAGCAACTGCCAGTGAATGCGCCGCGCAATCAGGTCAACAGCTATCAGCGTGATGGTTCCATGGCGTTCGGCAGCAACGGTGGTGCTGCACCCAACTACGAGCCGAACAGCTACGTAGAGTCGCCGAAACAAGCGCCGCGTTACGCCGAACCTGCGCTGGCCTTGAGCGGTGCAGCGGATCGTTACGATCATCGCGAAGACACCGATTACTACAGCCACGCCGGTGCGCTGTTCCGCCTGATGAATGATGAGCAAAAACATCTGCTGATCAGCAACATCGCCGGAGCGATGGCCGAGGTTTCCGGCGACGTGGTTGATCGTCAGTTGCAGCACTTCTACAAAGCTGACCCGGCGTATGGAGAAGCAATCGCAAAGGCGTTGGGCGTACAGCTTAACTAAGTCTAAACGAGAAGCAGAACCGCCCTCATTTGGGCGGTTTTTGCGTTATTTAAACTACTTTTCTCAGAATATCTTCGCTTTTATCGCGCTATCGGCGTGACCAAACAGTCGCCTTGGTTCAAACTACAGACTTTCAAGCAGGGAGATGTAGGGCGATGCAAGGCCACCCAGACGTAATCGATTACCTCAACACGTTGCTGACCGGCGAACTGGCCGCGCGTGATCAATATTTCGTTCATTCGCGGATGTATGAGGACTGGGGTTTCACCAAGCTCTACGAACGTATCAACCACGAGATGGAAGAAGAAGCCGGGCACGCTGATGCCCTGATGCGTCGCATCCTGATGCTTGAAGGTACGCCGCGCATGCGTCCGGATGACCTGGATGTCGGCACCACGGTACCTGACATGCTCGCTGCGGATCTGCGACTGGAATACAAGGTCCGTGCCGCGCTTTGCAAGGGCATAGAGCTCTGCGAGCAGCACAAGGACTACGTCAGCCGCGAGATGTTGCGCATCCAGCTGAACGACACTGAAGAAGATCACACCTACTGGCTGGAGAAGCAGTTGGGTCTGATCAAGTTGATCGGTCTCGAGAACTACCTGCAATCGCACACCTGATTCTGCTTTGCAGGAGCACGGCTTGCTGGCGATGGCGTTTTAGAAGTCGCCATCGCGAGCAAGCTTTGCTCCTACAGGTGCAAGACATAAAAAAGCCCCTGTCACCGATGAAGTGACAGGGGCTTTTTCATGGGCCTTGATCAGGCCTTGTCGCGAGCCAACAGCGGTTTCAAGTAGAAGCCGGTGTGAGATTGCTTCATCTCCGAGACTTCCTCCGGCGTACCGACGGCAATAATCTGCCCACCTTTGGAACCACCTTCCGGCCCCAGATCCACCAACCAGTCGGCAGTCTTGATCACGTCCAGATTGTGCTCGATCACCACCACGGTGTTGCCGTGGTCACGCAGACGATGCAGCACGTCGAGCAATTGCTGGATGTCCGCGAAGTGCAGGCCGGTAGTCGGCTCATCGAGGATATACAGGGTCTTGCCGGTATCGCGCTTGGACAGCTCACGGGACAGTTTCACCCGCTGGGCTTCACCACCAGACAGCGTCGTTGCCGACTGCCCGAGCTTGATATACGACAGGCCGACATCCATCAACGTCTGCAGCTTGCGCGCCAACGCCGGAACCGCGTCGAAGAACACCCGCGCTTCCTCGATCGTCATCTCGAGGGTTTCGTGGATGTTCTTGCCCTTGTACTTGATCTCCAGGGTTTCGCGGTTGTAGCGCTTGCTCTTGCAGACGTCGCACGGGACATAGATGTCCGGCAGGAAGTGCATTTCCACCTTGATCAGGCCATCGCCCTGGCAAGCTTCGCAGCGTCCGCCCTTCACGTTGAAGGAGAAGCGTCCCGGGCCGTAACCACGGGAGCGCGACTCCGGCACGCCGGCGAACAACTCGCGAATCGGCGTGAACAGCCCGGTGTAAGTCGCCGGGTTGGAGCGCGGCGTCCGACCGATCGGGCTCTGGTCAATGTCCACAACCTTGTCCAGATGCTCCAGGCCCTTGATGCTGTCGTGAGCGGCAGCTTCAAGGGTCGTGGCGCCATTGAGTGCCGTGGCGCTCAGCGGGAACAGCGTGTTGTTGATCAGCGTCGATTTGCCCGAACCGGACACGCCCGTCACACAGGTCAGCAGACCCAGAGGGATCTCCAGATCGACATTGCGCAGGTTGTTACCGCGAGCACCCTTGAGCGACAGGGTCAGCTTTTTGTTACGCGGTGTACGTTTGGCCGGTACGGCAATCTTCACTCGGCCCGACAGGTATTTCCCGGTCAGCGAATCCGGGTGAGCCATGACTTCGGCTGGGGTGCCTTCAGCAACAATGTGCCCGCCATGTACGCCGGCACCAGGGCCGATGTCTACCACGTAGTCCGCCAGACGAATCGCGTCTTCGTCGTGCTCGACCACAATCACGGTATTACCGATGTCCCGCAGGTGCTTGAGGGTACCGAGCAACCGATCGTTGTCCCGCTGGTGCAAGCCAATCGACGGTTCATCGAGGATGTACAGAACCCCGACCAGACCTGCGCCGATCTGACTGGCCAGGCGAATACGCTGAGCCTCACCACCAGACAACGTGTCGGCGCTGCGATCCAGCGACAGATAATCCAGACCCACGTTAACCAGGAACTGCAGGCGCTCGCGGATTTCCTTGAGAATTTTGTCGGCAATCTCACCACGGCGCCCGGTCAGCTTCAGCACGCCGAAATACTCACAGGCGTCGCCGATTGGCAGGTTGGTGACCGCTGGCAAAGTCTTCTCGCCCACCCACACGTGCCGCGCTTCGCGACGCAGACGGGTGCCACGGCAATCCGGGCAAGGCTGGGTGCTGAGGAACTTGGCCAGCTCTTCACGGACCGAGGCGGACTCGGTTTCGCGGTAGCGGCGTTCCAGGTTCGGCACAATGCCTTCGAACGGGTGCGAGCGTTTGACGATGTCGCCACGGTCGTTCAGGTATTTGAAGTCGACGTTCTGCGAACCGCTGCCGTGCAGGATGAACTTCTGCTGATCGGCCGGCAGGTCGTTGAACGGCACTTCGAGGCTGAACTTGTAATGGGACGCCAGCGACCCGAGCATCTGGAAGTAATAGACGTTGCGCCGGTCCCAGCCGCGAATCGCGCCTTCGGCCAAGGTCAGTTCGCCGTTCACCAGTCGCTTGATGTCGAAGAATTGCTTAACCCCCAGGCCATCGCAGGTCGGGCAGGCGCCGGCCGGGTTGTTGAAGGAGAACAGCTTCGGTTCCAGCTCGCTGATGGCGTGGCCGCAGATCGGGCAGGCGAAGCGGGCGGAGAAGATGATCTCTTCGCCGGGCTCGTCGTCCATCGGTGCCACCAGGGCGATACCGTCCGCCAGTTTCAGCGCGGTCTCGAACGACTCGGCCAGACGCTGTTGCAGATCGGCGCGGACCTTGAAGCGGTCCACCACCACATCAATCGAATGCTTCTTCTGTTTATCCAGCTTCGGTAACTCGTCCAGCTCGCAGAGCCGGCCGTTGACCCGCGCCCGCACAAAACCTTGGGCACGCAGTTCTTCGAAGACCGACAGGTGCTCGCCTTTACGTTCGCGAATCACCGGCGCCAGCAGCATCAGTTTGCTGCCTTCCGGTTGCGCCATCACCAGGTCAACCATCTGGCTGACAGTCTGGGCTTCCAGTGGAATGTCGTGGTCCGGGCAGCGCGGAATACCGACGCGGGCGTACAGCAGGCGCAGGTAGTCGTAGATTTCGGTGATGGTGCCGACCGTCGAACGCGGGTTGTGCGAGGTCGACTTCTGCTCGATGGAAATCGCTGGCGACAGGCCTTCGATGGTGTCGACGTCAGGCTTTTCCATCATCGACAGGAATTGCCGGGCGTAGGCCGACAGCGATTCGACATAGCGGCGCTGGCCTTCGGCGTACAGCGTGTCGAAAGCCAGGGACGACTTGCCGGATCCGGACAGGCCGGTGATGACGATCAGTTTGTCCCGTGGCAGGGTCAGGTCGATGTTCTTCAGGTTGTGGGTTCGGGCCCCACGAATCAGGATCTTGTCCAAAGTGGCCTCGCTCGGCGGGCGTCGAAAACGTAGGAGTATACGGCCAAATACTGGATGGATGCACACTATCAAATACGGAGTGCGCAGGCTTACATGAAGACTGCGTCATCTATGCGCGTCATAGCGTCGCGATATACCCCGTCAATCGATGGGACTGGTAGAATCGCCGCCGGTTCACATGAGGTTTTTCCATGCACGATCCCAACAGCGAACGCATGAGTGGCAGTGAGACCCGCGCAGCCAGCGGTCTGGCTCTGGTGTTCGCCTTCCGTATGCTTGGCATGTTCATGGTGTTGCCGGTACTGGCGACCTATGGCATGGACCTGGCCGGAGCGACCCCGGCCCTGATCGGGCTGGCGATTGGCGCTTACGGCCTGACCCAGGCGCTGTTCCAGATTCCGTTCGGTTTCATTTCCGACCGTATCGGTCGGCGCCCGGTGATTTACCTGGGTCTGATCGTTTTTGCCCTCGGCAGCCTGCTGGCGGCCAATGCCGATTCAATCTGGGGCGTCATCGCCGGACGCGTCCTGCAAGGCGCCGGGGCGATTTCCGCGGCGGTCATGGCGTTGCTGTCGGACCTGACCCGGGAACAGCATCGCACCAAGGCCATGGCCATGATCGGCATGACCATCGGTCTGTCGTTCGCGGTGGCCATGGTGGTCGGCCCCTTGCTGACCCGCGCCTTCGGCCTGTCCGGGTTGTTCCTGGCGACGGGCGGCATGGCGCTGTTCGGCATCGTCATCGTGATGTTCATGGTGCCGCGCGCCACCGGGCCGCTGCAGCATCGCGAGTCCGGCGTTGCGCGCCAGGCGCTGATCCCGACGCTCAAGCACCCGGACCTGTTGCGCCTGGACCTGGGCATTTTTGTGTTGCATGCGATGTTGATGTCGAGCTTCGTCGCATTGCCCCTGGCCCTGGTGGAAAAAGCCGGGCTGCCGAAAGAGCAGCACTGGTGGGTGTATCTGACCGCGCTGCTGATTTCCTTCTTCGCCATGATCCCGTTCATCATCTATGGCGAGAAGCGACGCAAAATGAAACGAGTTTTGCTGGGCGCCGTCGCGACGCTGATGCTCACTGAGCTATTCTTCTGGCAGTTCGGCGACAGCTTGCGGGCTCTGGTGATCGGGACGGTGGTGTTCTTTACCGCGTTCAATCTGCTGGAAGCGTCCTTGCCATCGTTGATCAGCAAGGTTTCACCGGCGGGCGGCAAAGGCACGGCGATGGGGGTTTATTCCACCAGCCAGTTCCTCGGTTCGGCGCTGGGCGGGATCCTCGGTGGTTGGCTATTCCAGCATGGCGGTTTGTCGGTTGTCTTCCTCGGATGCGCCGGCCTGGCTGCCCTCTGGCTGGCCTTTGCTGTTACCATGCGCGAACCTCCCTACGTGACGAGCTTGCGCTTGCCATTGTCGCCCGAGGCGATCCGCGAAGCGGGTCTGGTCGAGCGCCTGAAGGCCGTCGTAGGGGTAACAGATGCAGTGGTCGTCGCAGACGAAGCGGCGATTTACATCAAATTGGACACAGAACTATTGGATCGCACGACCCTTGAGCGCTTGGTGAACAACCCGGCCGAGGCAGCGTGCGTAGCCTAGGAGAACGTTATGGCCCGTGGGGTTAACAAAGTCATATTGGTCGGCACTTGCGGCCAGGATCCCGAAGTTCGCTACTTGCCTAACGGTAACGCCGTGACCAACCTGAGTCTGGCGACCAGCGAACAGTGGACTGACAAGCAAACCGGTCAGAAGGTCGAGAAGACCGAATGGCACCGTGTTTCGATGTTCGGCAAAGTGGCCGAAATCGCCGGCGAATACCTGCGTAAAGGTTCGCAGGTCTACATCGAAGGCAAGCTGCAGACCCGCGAGTGGGAAAAAGACGGTATCAAGCGTTACACCACTGAAATCGTGGTCGACATGCAAGGCACCATGCAACTGCTGGGCGGCCGTCCACAACAGGGCGACCAACAAGGCGGGGGCAACAACTACCAGCAGTCCGCTCCAGCCCCACGCCAGCAGCAGGCTCCGCGTCCGCAGCAGTCGGCACCGCAGCAGTCGCGCCAGGCTCCGCCGCCACAGCAGGCAGCACCGCAGCCGGCTCCGGATTTCGACAGCTTTGATGACGATATCCCGTTCTAGCCCGGATAAAAGTCATGTATGTAAACAAAGTTGCATAACTGACTGAACCACCTAGTATTTTTATGATGAAAGACCTCCAAGATTTGTAAAGATCTTGGAGGTTTTTTTTGCGTGTGTGTAAAGCAACGCGAGATAAACCGGACAAACGGTTTTGACAAGAAAAGGAAACGCGCTAAACCGAAATGTAAAGAACGGGGGCGCGGTTATGCGAGTGGAACAGGTGATTTTTTCGTCAGGCGAGCGTTTGCCTATGTTGTTAGATGACGATGATCTTCCCGTTCCGGAGGCGTGTGAATGGTTCCTTCGCCGTCGTCACCTTGCACTTCAAACTCTGATGCGCAATAGCGGCGAAGTGTTGGTAATTCACCGATGGGCGCGCAAGCGCCGTATGAATATTTACGACCGTATTCGCTCTGGTAAACAATTTACTGAGGCTGACTTGACCAGTCTGATTGAAGAGCTGAGCCGGCCACAGCCCACCAGCAATAAAGTCGCAAAACTCGCCGTTAGTCCTGATACCCGCAACAAACGCCTTAATACAGCATCACAACATCTTCTCTGGTACATCGACGAGCTGACCGCTTCTCCTTCTTCAGGTGAAGCGTTGCGGATTAATTTGACCGCGATGCGTGAGAAGGTAGCCAAAGCATTCATAGACGCTTACACAGCCTCCGAAGCCGAGGCTACGCCGGTGGTCGCAGCACTGCGCCGATATAGCTCCCTGACGCCAACTAAGGCATTAACATCGAGGTCGCGCTGATGGGTATTGACGTACATATCACCACTCTCGACCTGCAGAACACAGATCGGCACTTCTGCCTGGTTGAACCCCATGGAAAGTGATTTCAGCTTTTCCATCTTCCAGCCTGACCCTTTGTTCATCCATGCTGGGGTAACGACTTGGACATCTTGAATCACCATGCTTTCGTCTTGCGAGACCAGCAGCTCCACCAAGCGAGGCTCATCGTTCAGCATCTCTTCATAAGCTACGAACCGTCCCTCATGCCAGCGCTTGAGACTGACGTGATACCAATGAGTAGCCAAGGATCGCGACATGGCGTGAAAATGAGCGAGACCGTCCCCAAACATACCCACCGGGCCGGCCTGGTCTTGCATGCTAATCCTGAACATCGTGTATCTCGTGTGGAGCAGGCCTGCTTAGCGCCTGCGATTAACATAAGCCGAATATTGTCTTGAGCGATGCGGTCATCTCGCGCCCTTTGCCTACCAAGGCGTACACCGTATTCCGGGTTTCGAACAGGCAAACGCCGTCGAACGACTTGCACAGGGTCGAGCGTACCCAGCCCCCTGGAGGGAACCGACCCTGGCTGTCGTAGGTGACGCAATGGGAATAAAGGAACATTGTCTGCAGGCCTATGGCGCGCACTCTGGCGAGCGATTCAGGTGGCTCGTCCACGTGAAATATGAGCCAATCCTCGACCAGACAGTACGGTTTCCGACCGAAGCGATCCGCCACCAATGCCTCTATTTCGGCTTGAGGTAGCTCTATTCCGAAGGACGATATCTCACCCTCCCGGAGCAACTCTTGCTCCGAAGAATTACCCATAAATTGATGATCCTCATGACGACAGCAAAATTCAGCGTGCGGCGCACGTGTTGATTGGCGCAGGCTGGCCGCAAATCCCATCGCTATGACTATATACATTTGAATGGGATCAATCAAACGCGGCATACCGTCTCCTTTTGGGGGAGAACAGCCCGGATGTCTTTGCGCAAGGCGTACGCAGCAACATTACAGTGGCTAAGGATGCGGCGGGGCTTATCGCAGACAGAGCTCCAAGCTCAGACCGATCAAGGCCACATTAGCCGATTGGAGGCATCGACTAGATCAGCCAGTGTCGACCTAACTGCTGATATCGCTCAGGCATTGGGTGTAACACCACTTACATTTCTCACACTGGTGGCTGCCTCCCATGAGGGTAAGACGGCACGCTCAGCTTTGAATGAGACGCTCGCTGAATTGGTTGTCTTGGGTGTTCTCGACGAGGTGCTTCCTGGTGAGCCAAACAAACTTGTAGCCCCCCAATCAGCCGCTGCTGCAGAAAAACTGAAGGCGGTACGGGAACTGAAGAATACTGGGCTTTCCCAGTTGGAAGTCAGTCGGCAGTTGGGACTGCCACGCAGCACCGTTGGGCGGCTTTGGCACATAGAGTGAGTGCCGGGTGTCCAGCCTCATGCTCCTGTCGAAATTTCTGGTAGGCAGACATTGCTACATGGGATAAATACGGAAGTTCACATGGTTAACATCACAAAAAATCAGCATTATGTCCCCCGATTATTAATTAGAAACTTTGCTATCAAAGGCAAAGTTTGGACATACGATGGCTCTCGCGATATTCTTCGCTCCACCAAGCCTGAAGGTGTTTTATCAGAAAACTTCTTTTACGACAAAGATAACCAAGTTGAAAATTTTCTTTGTACCGTTGAGGCGCTGGCAGCCCCGAAGATTGCTCAGATATTAGCCAGCCCAACTGAGAGAATTCCGCGTCAGGACATCGATCTTCTTCGTTTTATTTTGGTTCAGTTAGGAAGAACACCCGGCGCTTATGGGACGGCAAGGGGTAATTTGAAAAGCTACACAGACTCATATGTGACCCAGCAGCTTAAAATCCTTGGTCATGATCCCAAGGAGTTTGAAGGGGTATCGATAGTGCTTGAGGATGAGAAGGATCTGTTAAGGATCTCAGCAGTCGGAAGCGCTTTGAATTGGCCTCTCATTCGAGATCTAGAGCCCCACGTATTTATCAACTCAACACCCTTGGATTTTGTACTTTCAGACAATCCATCCTGCTTTTATAACTGGTATTTAAGAGACGAAACGGGTATGAGTGCCACCAGCCTGACGAAGCAGGGGGTACACATTTTTCTACCCATATCAAATCGCTTAATGCTTACCTTTTATGATAGTCGTACCTATAAGGTGGGCAATGGGCGGGATGGCTTCACCAAGTTAAATGCTGCAGAAGACGTCAGGTTATTGAACTCGCTGCAGTTCCGCAGTCGGACGTCTTCAGTGATTTTTAGTTCGAGCTCTCAAACTCGGTATGTCAAAGACAGTTGCCAAAGGCTTGAGCCAGACTCACTCTTTCAAAGCAATTGGGATACCACAGAGCCCGTACCCATCGGCGGAGATAAGCTCTCAGCCCAACATTTTGTGTGGCGCTCCCAGCTCAGGCTCAGTCGATGGCTGTCAGTGGTTAAGGTTAAAAGAAAGGCAAACCGGTTCGGAGATCGCGGGCAGGATCGTGACCCGGAATTCGTAGCGGATTTTAAACTTGTCATGGAGAACTTAGAGACAGTACGAGCACATCATAAAGGTGGCTCCCTGATGACTTAAAGCTACCTCAAATCAGCGGCCCTGCCTTGGCGGTTTTTAGGTCGAAACAAAGTCATGAGATTTTGGTGGCTGTGGTGTGCTACACCAACCTGCGCGGCATCAGTCGGATTTCTTATCAAAAAATTATGGACGACCGATGGCAGACTTTTGATGGTCTTCTATAGGTAGCTTACAGGAGCTTTTGTGCACGATATCAACTCAAACGGAGAGTACCTGGAGCGGCTTGTAGCCGAGATATTTCGGGCGCTGGGTTACGAGGATGTTCGCAACAACCCTCGAGGCATGACTGCCTTGGGAAGGCATTATGAGATCGACGTTTCCTTTATTAGGGACGGTGAGGTTGGCGTAGCCGAAGTTAAGCACTACAGATATTTGTCTCCTCCCACCCCCAGTCTATTTCTAAAGGCTCTCAGACAGGCAGATAGCGTAAGAGAGCTGGTAGGAGCTCGCGTTGCTATCCTCGCTTTTTCGTGCCCATTAACACCTAGCTTGGCAGAAGCCGCAAAGGCATTCCCTCTGGTCGAAATTTGGGATGCTGCGGAACTATTCAGGCGCGCTGCTGGATTTCCAGGGCTTACGCGGAAGCTGGAGCACTTCTTCGAAGCAACGACATCTCCCTACACCAAGCCAGCCTTGGCCCTAGAGACCGGTCTTTCCGAAACTAAAGAGATGCCCCAGAAGACTGGGCGCAGATTGGCCGATACACTTCTGGGTATTAGACCTGGACGAAACATGGCGGCTGCTTTCGAGGACGCGTGTATCGCCGCTTTGAAGTATCTGTTTGAAAGCGACTAAGCCAAGCATTCGCTGATCCTCAATTGACTGGGCTTGTCCCATTTGCATTGAGCTGATGTAGGACGTGTGCGCGTACCCGCAAAAATGGGAGTACACATTCTGAAAGTATTTTTTGCTGAAGCCAGCCCTTGCAAACCTGCGTCCATGTGTTGGCTCGAGCGATAGCGTTTTACGCGGAGCTTTTCCCAAAAGGCCACACAGCGCTACAGACGTCTCCAGAGGCGGCCCGGAATCTGGCGTATTTCTGGGGCTTCACGAATGTTGATATGGATCCTCTGTACGAAGAGCCTTCAGGGGGACATCAGTGAGGTAGGTATGATGGGCATATTGCGTCCTATCAACGCCCAGCAGCGACCTCCAGGTGGGTTGGAGAATCAGGAAGATGAATCACAACGAAGAACTCCGGAATCGAGAAAAGGCCAGGCGGAAGGCTTTTTGGGCGTTGGCCTCTCTTCCACCAGGAGATCCTAGGGCGCTCGACGTCTTGGATGTTCTCGACGATATTGAGCTAAGCGAGGCCGATGAAATCTTAGGCTCGGTAACGGTACTCAGTGTTGGCGAGCTCCGTGATGCCATTCCTAGCGAGCCTCATCCGATTGGCTGCCGCATAGTCCGCGAAGAAAACATCCCTCAACCCTGGCGAGAGCGATTCCTGCATGCGAGCGTGGGGTCAACGCGAGCAACAGAAGGGGCTTACGTGCACGATTGGGAGAAGTTCTTGAATGAATGGGAGCATGAGATGCAGCATCTGCAGAACCACCGTGATGCACAGGCTGCTCGAGGCTAGAGCGGCTAGTTCGAGCGATGGGAACACGTATGCATAAACAGTCGGTGTAGCCCGCTGAAGTCTCAATATCCAAACAGGAGTAGCAGGTGGCAAGGCCTTCGTTTTTTATCGATTTCGAGGCCTCAGGGATAGCCCCGGATAGCTATCCCATTGAGGTGGCAGTCGTGTCGAGTGAGATCTCCTTCCGCACGCTGGTCAAGCCAGCCCGCTACTGGACGCACTGGTCGTTTGATGCACAAGACATGCATGGCCTCAGTCAGGATCGGTTGCGTCAGCAAGGTGATACGCCGGTCACTGTGGCGAGACATATGAATCAACTGTTTTCAGGGCAGCTTCTCTGCAGCGATTCGCCACTAGACAGCTTTTGGCTTGATGTCCTATACGAAGCAGCAGATCTGATGCCCACCTTCCAGCTGAAGCCTCTGGAGGTGTTTGTAGGGCGTGAAACTGCCAGTGAGATCTACCGCCTACTGCCAACAACCAAGCACCATCGAGCGCTCCCGGACGCGACTGCGTTGATGAACGCCTGCCGCGCTTTTTTTAGAGCTTGAGCTTTCAAAGATGTGGTTAACTCTCCGTGCTATACCGATTAACTTGCGTGAGACATTACCTGAGGGAAGACGGTGCCATATCTGATCAATGATGAATGGTTTGCAACCAAGGACGCTGTTACAGATCGTTGCAGACAGATCTTGGCTAGAACACCTGACGGCACGATGGTAGGTGACGCTGATTCTGATTTTCTGTACGGACTTTTCCAACACCACGATGAGTGGGCAGAGAAAGCCGGAGATGGCGTCAAGGGCATCACCACCCAACTGACATCTCACGGTACTCGCTGCTTTATGCTTCGTCGGCATTGCGATACGGAAATTGATATTGGCTTTACGCACTCGGTAAAACTTATCCCTAGCACCCGAGCAAAAGAGCGCCAGCCCCAAAAGCTCCTGGACTTTCGTTCAGGTGCTCGCACAGCTATCACGGAACAGATCCGACTTTTCCGTGACCAGAGGTTGGTTGGTGCTGTTTCGTGTCCAGTGACAGGAGAATTACTGGGGCGACATAACGTGGCCGTCGATCACATAGCCCCCAGCACATTTGATCAGGTACTTTTCAGCTTCTGTCAGTCAAGCCAAATCAATCCACTTGGTGTGGTCGTGGGATCGCGTGATGGTGTGGTCGCCTTTCTGGAGGACACAAATCTGCGCATAGCCTGGGAAGACTATCATCTCAAGCATGCACAGCTTAGGATCATCTCGAAGACTGGTAACCTCAAGCTGCCCAAGCCATCCATCCCTTGGGTGGAGCTATGCAGCCCCCTGTGAGGGGGCCGGAAGCATGCAGGTGTGCAGCTGATATCGTGGCCATACGGGCCGTGGGTGATCGCTTGCTCAGCTCTTGAAGAGGATCTCTCGTGCTTCGAAGTCAACGCGAAATGCGAAAGGTAATTCCTGCAGTTTGTCGAAAGCAGCACTGGTAGCAGGCTTGTCGTTAATGATTAGTCTCCAGAAAGTAAGCGCACGGCCAACTCACCTTGACTACTTAATCGATACGCCCAGCAAACCTCTCCGACGGGAGAGATTCTGGGCTGCGACCGGGAAGTGCTTATTCCCCGTTGGTTTGATGGCTCAGCAGCACCGAGATGACGGTTGGCAAGTCATGCCCGTATGGCGTACTCCACGATTGCGCGCTGAACCTGAAGCAGCGCGCCCTTCTGTTCATACCCAGCAAACCCAGCATATCCGATAGGATCAAAGCTAATTTCTTCACCGATAAAAAAGGGGGGCGTTGGTAGCAGAATTGGGTTGCCTAACTTCCTCAGATGCTCCTCTGTGAGCGACCACTCAACTCCTGTGTAACTGGCTGGCCATGAATCGGTAATCAAAATATCGACTTGCCGATCCGTAACGTCGGAAAAGGAAACGCTGGGATTCAAATCATGAAAATTTTCGCCGCAGAAATGCACGATCACTATTCCTAGTGCTTCCGCCAGTTCGTGCCAGGAGCGCATAACATTTGTTGTTGGGCCCCAGAGACCTATTTTTGGCCTACGGATGTCACCAAATTTAGAGTGGATATAAAAGCCATCAGAGAGCACCTCGCAGGGATGGCCCATAGTCGACATTGCATTTATTACGGGCCTTTTACTTGCCGAAGCAAACTCCATCAGCCTCTGGTGGTTGGATTCCCGGATAACATAAATGGAATAAAAGGGATCAATATAGCCTGCCAGATCTGCTGTACGCTCTCTAGACTTGAGAAGATTTGGAAGCTCTATGAATTCTAAACCAAGCTGTCCAAACGCCTGTATGAACGTGGTACGGGTACGAATACCGTTTCCTTCGAATGACCAGCCCACAGTGCCGTGGCAGGGTTTGGCAGGCTGCTTTGACAGCGTCCATATTTCCAAGATGTCCCGTGCAGTCAAATCTTTGAGGCTGATTATATTCAACGAATGCTCCTTCCTTGATTGCGTCAGGGCATCACCCCTTGCGTGATTAGACCGGCTGCCATCTATGCGGCAGCAACTGATCAATCTCACTCGCCCGCTGCGTCGGCAACCGCGTCAGCACATCTTTAAGATAGGCATACGGATCATGCCCGCTCATGCGCGCTGACTGGATCAAACTCATGATCGCCGCCGCCCGTTTGCCGCTGCGAAGCGACCCGGCAAACAACCAGTTGGAACGTCCAAGTGCCCACGGTCTGATCTGATTTTCGACCGGATTATTGTCTATGGGTACAGCCCCATCTCCCAGGTAGCGCGTCAGCGCTACCCAGCGTTTAAGGCTGTAATCCAAGGCTTTGGCCGTCGCTGATCCGTTGGGCACAAGATCGCGCTGGGTCAACATCCAGTCGTGCAGTGCTTTCGCCAATGGTGCTGCTTTTTCTTGCCGTATTCGGCGGCGATCCTCATCGCTCATATCGCGCGCTTGGCGTTCAACTTCGTATAGGCCACCAATCGAGTTAAGCGCCTGTTCGGCCAACTGACTTTTATTCGCCACGTGCAGATCAAAAAACTTGCGGCGGGCGTGGGCCATGCAGCCGATTTCGATCATGCCTTTCTCGAAACCAGCTTTGTAGCCAGCAAAGTCATCGCAAACCAGCTTGCCGTTCCACGTGCCGAGGAAGTTACGCGCATGCTCACCGGCGCGGCTCGGACTGAAGTCATAGACCACTGCTTTGAGCGCCGAAAACGGCGTGGTGCAGTAAGCCCAAACATAAGCACGGTGAGTTTTCTTCTGTCCGGGCGCAAGCATCTGCACCGGCGTCTCGTCGGCGTGGACAACTCGCTGTGCCAGTACGGCTTCTCGCAAGGCATCAACCAGCGGCTGAAGCTGTACACCGGTCTGTCCAACCCATTGAGCCAGTGTGGAGCGCGGAATTGCTAAACCGGCACGACCAAAGATTCTCTCCTGCCGATACAGCGGCAAGTGGTCAGCGAACTTCGCCACCATCACATGAGCCAGCAGACCTGCGGTTGGGATGCCCTTGTCGATCACTTGGGCTGGCACCGGTGCCTGGATCAGCGTTTCACACTGACGGCAGGCCCATTTTCCACGTACATGTTGCTCGACGGTGAAGACGCCTGGCGTGTAATCCAGTTTCTCGCTGATGTCCTCGCCGATGCGCTGGAGTTGGCAACCGCAGGAACACTGAGTATTTTCTGGCTCATGATGAATGACGGTGCGTGGAAACTGTGGCGGCAACGGCGCGCGCTTTGGTTTTTGGCGCACTTCTTCAGGAGCAGAAGTCGGAAGCAATGCCGTCAACTCGGCGTCGATAGCTTCAAGATCGGTGTTAAGCAGATCGTCGAGCAAGCTGCCTTGCTCAGGGCTGATCTGCTCACTGCGCTTGGCAAACCTGTGCCGCTTGAGGATCGCGATCTCGTGGGTCAGCTGTTCGATGATGGTTTGATCGCGGTGGTTCTTTCTGCCCATGGTGTCGACCTTCGACATCAACTGCGCAGCGAGTGCACGCAGTTGGTCGGGGGTCATTTGGTCGAGGTCGGGCATAGAAGTCATGTCGTGGATTTTACCAAAACAGACCGCCTACGGCAGCAGGATCAGGCGTTAATTTCAGCCTTTTTAAAGGATCCTGATTGCGCCGCCAGCGCCAACGCGCTGCCACGGAAGACCAAGCACCAAGGCCTGAAGTTGTTCGGTATCCAGCTCCAGCTCGCAACCTTGTCGAATGCCTGGCCAGTGGAATTTGCCTTGATTCAACCGGCGTGCCGCCAGCCAGACGCCAATCCCGTCGTGTACCAGCACTTTCATTCGGTTGGCCCGTCGATTGGCAAAGAGATAAGCGCAGTGCGGCTCCGCCGCACCGAATACCGTAACGACTTTGGCCAGCGCGGTCTCGGTGCCAGCTCGCATATCCATGGGCTCGGTGGCGAGCCAGATGGCGTCGATGCGGATCATCGCAACAGGTCTCGAAGAAAGGTCGCGCAGGCATCAGCACTTTCAGTTGGCCAGTTCATTTTAACGGTGCCGCGTGGGTGCTGGATCTCAACGCATATATTCGATGACGCTGCGTGCGAACTTGCTCCGGCCAACGGCATGGGTAATGGAATAAATGCAGGTTGCAGCACGGTGCTTTTCTGCTCCTGCGCCCGAATCCATTTGTGTACGAGGTTTGCGTTGAGGCTATGGCTGAGCGCGATGCTGGCAATCGAAGCGCCGGGCTGGGCGCACTCTTGAATGACTTGGGCCTTGAACGACCTGGAATAGGAACGGCGTTGTGGCTGCATGAAAGACCCTCTTGAAAGGCTAGAAGTGGTGTCCACTTAAATTTAAGTGCACACCATGTCTTGGCTTTGCGGGACTGGGTAGATGACTTGGCCGGACGGTTACTCCAGAAAAGTGGATCGAACCACTCCAAGCTCTGCCCTTCGTCCTCAGACTCTCGACGTCGAAGCACCTGTTCACCAGAGTCCATGTCAATGAAGACAATGGAAAGAGCCGTTTCGGACTCCCGAGTAACCTCTATTTGTATCGTTCCCTGGTTAGGGAGAACAACTGTTTCACCTATCTGAAGTTTCTGTTCTGACTCTTCAATGTCGAGAACGGGAGCGGTGGTGCTCTCCCTAGGCTTCTTGGGAATCAAACCTCTGAAAAGCTCGTGCAGTTCATCTCGAGCGCCTACCAAGAGGCTCATGGAAAACGATAGGAAAAGGCACGTGTAGCTTTCTTCAGTTGCGCTAGGTAGGCCACGACCTCGTTCCTCAGCGCCTTCGCCTATCCGGTAGAACGACATAGGAAGGCCATGAACATGGCTGGAGAGCAAAACGTAGAGCCAGCGGAATGTTTGCTTGTCGACACCCACTCGCTCTCCGATATCCTCAAGAGGCATTAAGTATGCAGTTTGGCCATGGAGCAGGTTCTTTTGACTCTTAGCTGGCAGGGACTGGAAGAAAGGATTGGCTCGAAGCCGATCACGCAGCTCTTCCGCTTGAGCTGTGAAACCCTCGACCTGCTCCGCTTCACCTTCTGTCGCCTCGAACATTCGGCGACGAGAAGTGCAGTCATGTAGATTGAAAATGTTCCAGCGGCAATCCCATTCATCTTGAGTGCACGCCTCAGCACATAGGTAGTGGAAAGCTAACCGGAGCTCCAAAATCGTTCTGGTAATTCCAGCGACCGAAGCGTAGTCCCAGTGCTCAATCAGCTTTGATGCCCAAGGGGTGTGAGGCACCAGGGTCAAGAGTGAAACAGACCTCGTGCAAAGCGCCGTGAATAGGACAGACGCGTAGAAATGCTTTCCAGAGGGGGATTCGATCCCGGCATAGTCTTGGGAGATGTGCATGCACTCCCGCACAATGTTGTCTAAGCCCTTCACTCTCTCTTGATATGTTTCTGATGGTTCTGCGCCAAGTGAGCCTTTATCGACCAAGGACTGACGATCTTCCTTCCCCTTATCCTGTTCCATGAAACGCTCCTATAGAACTTCGCCGTCGTCCGATTTTGCACGGGCTTGATGCCCTAGGTAAACCTAGCCAGCAACGCGATCTTTAGGCGAACAACCTCTACTGTTGGGCTCTGATTCCAAGTGGTTACTGATTATCAGTTGAGTCCTTTGAGCTTTGGATGTAGCTCAGTGTGCTAGGCGCTCCTGGTTTGCGGACAAGATGCTTCAACTGCTCACGCGAGGCGACTATCTGGTCGCGGAGCTCTTCGGGATCGATAAACATCCCTCCCTCTGGTGTCACCCTGAGGGTCTTGAAGCTGTTCGCTGCACGGATGAACTCGCGCTCACGCGTTTTTTCCCGCTCGGGGCGGCGGTCGGGGAACAGCCAAGCTGTGAGGCGTTGGACAGTGATCATGTTGTGCTCCAGTGGCGCTGGTTGAAGCCGAGGCGCTCCAATAGGCTATCACTCGAACCGCTTTCTAGCACGGCCAGTAGGGCTTATAGCGATCCGAATGACCTTGGCGCTAAGTCCAGAACCCTCACCACACACCTCCGTTAGGCTCCCAACAATGAGCCTCATCGGCTAAAATCCTACGCTTGCATCTGCTTGGAGTTCTAAGTGCTCAGAGATAAAGAAATTCGATATGCCTTGGTTGACCACTTGATAAGGCGGTCGCCTAAGCCTGCTCGGGTGCTTGAAGAACTAACCATCGACAATGGTAATGCCATTGCTGATGTAGTTGCGTGCTATCGAGAAATGCATTGCTACGAGATTAAAGGGCAGACTGACAACGTCAGGCGATTACTAGCCCAATCTGAATTCTATTCTCAGTCGTTTCCTAAACTTACCTTGGTTACAACTGAGAATCATATGAAGTGGGCTGCTGCGCATGCTCCCGAGCATTGGGGCTTAATGCTAGCTAAAATGCAAAGGGATCGTGTCGTGCTCAGCTATATTCGGAAGGCTGGCACAAACCCTAGTTTTTGTAAGCAAAAAGCTTTGCTGATGCTTTGGAAGGCCGAACTGACTGCTATTGCTAACGCACACCCTCAAGTCTTAGTAAAAAAATCCTTCACACGGGCAGACATTGCCACGGCAATTAGCATGAGGGTTACTAAAGAGGACGCCCTGAGCGGGATTCAGAGCGCCATCGTCAGTCGAACATTAAATGTTGTTCACGATGAACGTGATGTGAGCAGCAGTGAGTGATTTTATCCAAGTGCTGGGGCTTCCACCTTTGGGTGGTCTATGCGCGGAAAGATAGCTTCGCTCATGAATATAGTTATCGCCATATGAATAAGCAGCACCTCGATAAAAAGCCTGCCCAACAATATCATCGGAAATAGTAAAATACTGCTGGTAACCGTGAGTCTTGAAACGCCTGCCACGTGATATATAGAATTGGTCACTGTGCGTGTAGAAAACTTTAGGCGTTGATACACCACTCATCAGCTCAGGATTGAGATCAAGATCCGAATACTCAGGACTAACTACGCCATAATCCCCATAAAGGACGTTTTGGTAGTCAGGCGAGCTCGTCAAGGTGCGCCAGAGCCGGTATTCTTCTCGAATCACATGTTTTTTTACATCCGTTCCTATCAACGTTGCAATATTGCCTGGGATTACAGACCCTGACACTGAAGTCGCGTCAACTTGGAAGTCCAAATTGAATCTAGACAAAAAGCGTTCGACTTTTCTTTTAGACTCAACATGGTCATCAACAATTCTAAGGTCTATCAGAAGAACGACACCAGCAGGCTGGGCGGCCTGAATTTCATTCCAAAGTAGGTCGAGTCTTGGCTTAGTGATGCCGTAGCTTTCGATATCTGTTTCTTGTAAACGCACACCTAGCGAGCCTGGCTTCATTCGAATGAAGTCGAAAGCTGCAGAGTTATGATCAGGGCTGCGATCCAGAGCAACTACTGGCATCAAGCTGTAGTCCTTGAGAGCACCGAGTATATACCGATACTGGAAAGATCCAGCAAGATTTATACTTTCATCGATATCAAGGTTGTCTACAAAAAACCAATACTCAGAATCTGCATCTTTAGACTTTTTTAGCTCAGCCGACGCCAACCTAATTCGCTTTAAAATCTCGATCTCGGTCATTATGTTTTGTGATCGCGGCACATCATACAATGGCGTTATTTGACTTCTAATTCCTGGCGCCAGCTGAGCAACACCTTGAATCTCATTTTGCTTAAATTTCAAAAACGGGATGTACTTAATCATCGATAAACCCAAAAGCTTCACGCAAATTCATGATTGGGACAAACTCAGGGTAAAGCTTGTAGTTTTTGGCTTGATGACGCAGCATCCCGGCGGCGATAGCAGGATGAACCCTTGCTCGTTCACAGTACATGAGGAACTGACGCTTTTCGGCTCGCGCATTCCAAATTAATCGCCAATTTTCTCGCGAGACTAGACTATCTTTAGCGATGATATTAGCTTCTACCTCTACTTCAGATTCATCATCTTCTTCAAAGTCATCCAGAATTGGCTGATCAAGCTGTTGGTAATGTAAAGAAATATGTGCCAACTCATGCATTAGCGTGAACCAAAAGCTATCGTACCGGTTGTACCGAAGCGCTATTCCCACAACCGGTGTACCCTGCGGAAGCTTGAAGGTGCATCCGTCCATCTTCATAGACTTGAAACCTGGCTCCACTACCAAGAGAATCCCATAGGCGTCCGCCAAGACCTCGATGAGAGACGTAGTGTTGTCTGGTTCTAGGCTTAGAAGTGCGATCTCCCTAAGTTGCTCAAGGCTCAAACCTTGGAACTCAGGGACAGCTCGTTTCAACATGGCGAATTTCGATGTCTCATTGACCAACGACAACCAGGCTTGAACTTTGGTCTCTTCAGCAGAGTGATTCTTTCTGTAGAGCACAGTTTTACTATTGTTAGTTGCATTGAGCGCAAGCCGGATAATAAAGTCGTCATAGGCTTCACCTGGTCTTGCGTGCGTTTTGGCATCGGCTGGCTTCAAGGCTTTCCTTAAGCCAGAAAGAGCCGTTGTGAATTCCACTGCAGCAGCCCGCGAGGATGGGTAGACCTCGAAATCCTCTGGGAGAATCTCTGGCGTGTCAGACATGATGAGCCTCCCCTGCGAGCTTCCCTGCTATCTCTGGAGACGCCTCGAAATACCGCAGATTCTCTTTTTCGGCATCAACTTCATACTCAATCATGCCAAGGTAGCGGTAATACCCCTCGGCAGTCGGCAGTGAATGTAAGCAGAAGCCTGGCCGGTAGCCGAGGGTATTGATGGCGAAGTGGGAGGCGTGGGCAATCAGAATTCGACTGACACTTCCGAACTGCTTTCCATAGTTCGGTCGATCTCTATTCCAATAAGCCGAGGCAACGTAATCAATATAGAAAATACGCTCGCCATCCAGTCGGCTTTCCTTGGGATGGTAGATGACGCAAGTCGCTTGAATCCGTCCCAGCGCGGTCAAGAAAAACCAGTGGTAATCGTCGCTCCGGAACGCAAATGCTTTATCCAGCCAACTCCAATGGAAATCAGACAACCCATAGGTGGGCAACTGATCGAAAAGTACGTTGGGGTCGGTGGCGGCGGCAGGGATGTCAGCTAACAGCTGCCCCATAATCCGATGCTTCTCAGTGTCCCACTGCTCACTCAGCTGAAACACGTACAAGGGCGCTAAGCCCTTATGGATTTGATAGGGAATCTGCTGCCCTGTATGACGGCACTCAAGTGTAGGCTCAGCCATTTAGGCGCCCACCTTTCATGGCCAGGTAGCTCGCTGATCCGAATGGCGTCATCTTGGAAATCCCTCTCCCTATTGATGGCAAGATGATGACATCGTTTGGTTGCGCCCTCAATGCCCTCTATTTTAGCGCCAGCCTGCTGTGTGCGGATTCCACGCCATCCGGACACTCAGCCCACCAACATCCGGACACTCATTCCACGCTCATTCGGACAGGCAGTCGGAGCGCAGCGACGCAGGTTTGCATTGTTAGTCTGAAGTCTCTGTCGCCG
>NZ_VOBN01000031.1 GCF_008370045.1 Pseudomonas sp. ANT_J12 | reverse complement strand
GGCAAGCCTCGCTCCTACAGGGGCGCGCGATCCCTGTAGGAGCGAGGCTTGCCCGCGAAGGCGCCAGACCAGACACCACAGCACCCAAAACCAGTCCCGCATTTGGCCGAACCACTGCCTTACTCCCACCCACGATGCCTTGTTATAGTTCGGGCCTCATTTTCCGCCCGGTCAAGGATCACTGCCATGTCTCAGTACACCGCGTTCACCGTCGAACTCGCTGACAAAATCGCCCATGTGCAGATCAACCGCCCGGACAAGATCAACGCGATGAACGCCGCGTTCTGGAGCGAGATCATCGAGATTTTCCAGTGGATCGACGACACCGACGAAGTGCGGGTGGTGTTCCTGAGCGGCGCCGGCAAGCACTTTTCCTCGGGCATCGACCTGATGATGCTGGCCGGCGTGGCCAACGAACTGGGCAAGGATGTCGGGCGCAATGCGCGCCTGCTGCGGCGCAAGATCCTCACCCTGCAAGCCTCATTCAATGCGGTCGATAATTGCCGCAAACCGGTGCTTGCCGCGATCCAGGGTTACTGCCTGGGCGGCGCTATCGACCTGATCGCCGCCTGCGACATGCGCTACGCCGCCGAAGACGCACAATTCTCGATCAAGGAAATCGACATCGGCATGGCCGCCGACGTCGGCACCTTGCAACGCTTGCCGCGGATCATCGGTGACGGCATGCTGCGTGAACTGGCTTACACTGGTCGCCACTTTGGTGCCGAGGAAGCGCGCGGCATGGGCCTGGTCAATCGGGTCTACAGCGACCGCGACAGCCTGCTCGATGGCGTGATGGGCATTGCCCGGGAGATCGCCGGCAAGTCGCCGATTGCCATCACCGGCACCAAGGAAATGATCAGCTACATGCGCGACCATCGCATCGACGACGGCCTCGAATACGTCGCCACCTGGAACGCCGCCATGCTGCAATCCACCGATTTGCGCGTGGCCATGGCCGCCCATATGAGCAAACAGAAACCCGAATTTCTGGACTGATTAACCATGATTTCACGCTGGACCACCGCAGTACTGGACACCGATCAACCCGGCGGCTGGGCCGTGGCACGCAGCCCCGAAGGCTTTCTGTTCGATGACAACGGCGCGCTGTTCCCCCGGGAATGGCTCAAGCGCCAGGACTTGTCGATTCTGGCCGAGCACGGTATCGGCCATCTCGATGGCGAACCGGTTTACCTGCTGGAGCTGCGTAGCGCCAGCGAAGTGCCGGGCTGCAACTGGAAAGGTCTGCGGGCGTTCATGCTGGAGGGCGATCACACCGTCTACAAGGTGCTCGGCTACGCGGCGCAGATTGGCACCTGGTACCGCGAACACCGCTTTTGCGGCAATTGCGGGCAAGCGACGCATCAGGTGCCGCGCGAACGGGCGATGTATTGCGAACCGTGCGATATCCGTTATTACCCACGAATTTCGCCGAGCATGATCGTGCTGGTGACCCGTGGCGATGAGGTGTTGCTAGCCCGTTCACCGCGCTTCGTCGCCGGGGTCTACAGCACGCTGGCGGGGTTTGCCGAGCCGGGAGAGTCGGCCGAGGATTGCCTGATTCGCGAGGTCCGCGAAGAAGTGCAGATCGAGGTCAAGAACATCCAGTACATGGGCAGCCAGTGCTGGCCGTTCCCGCATTCGATGATGCTGGGTTTCCACGCTGAATACGCGGGGGGCGAGATTGTCTGCCAGGAAGACGAGATCGAAGACGCCCAGTGGTTCAACATCCACGCGATGCCGCCGTTGCCGGCATCGCGTTCGATTGCCCGTTACCTGATCGACGTGTATCTGGCGCGGCGCTTAGGCCACGCTGAACCAGTGCTGCCAGGCTAACCGCACGGTCAAGCCCAGTACCACGGTGATGAACACCGGGCGAATGAACTTCGCTCCGCCGCTGATGGCGGAGCGTGCGCCGAAGAACGCGCCGACCATCACCGACAGACCCATGCTCAGGCCGATGATCCAGTCCACCTGCCCGGAAAACACGAACACCGACAGCGCCGCAATGTTGCTGACGAAGTTCATGCTGCGGGCCACGCCGCTGGCCTTCACCAGGTCGATGGGGTACATCAGCATGCTGCTGACGGTCCAGAACGCCCCGGTGCCTGGTCCAGCCACGCCGTCATAGAAACCGAGGCTGAAGCCTTGGGTCGATTGCCACTTCTTTTTGATCGGTGCGTCGCTGTCCAGCGGCGCTTTCGGCGTGCCGCCAAACAATAGATAAACGCCGCAGGCGAAGACAATCACCGGCAGCATCTTGTTCAGCCATTCGGCAGGCAGGTAATGCGCGACCACGGCACCGGTCAGCGCACCGACCAGGGTGCCGACGATGGCGTGCACCCATTGCCGCGGGTGGAACAGCTTGCGGCGGTAGAAGGTGAAACTGGCGGTGGCCGAGCCGAAAGTCGAACTCAGCTTGTTGGTGCCCAGCACCAGGTGCGGCGGCAGGCCGGCGGTCAACAGCGCAGGCGTGGTCAACAGACCGCCACCGCCGGCGATGGCGTCGATGAAACCGGCAATGAAAGCGACAACGGCCAGAATGGCCAGGGTGGTGAGGTCAACGCTGAGTTCGAAAGGCATGGAATCGGCTTATTCGGCGGGGCGCAGAAAGGGCTGCGGGGAAGGCCGGTATCTTACCCATATCGAACCTTTGCGGCGACCCGTCTGGCCTCTTCGCGGGCAAGCCTCGCTCCTACAGGGGAACGCATTCCAAAATGTAGGAGCGAGGCTTGCCCGCGAAGGCGTCATCCCTGACGACACATTACTTACGCTCAGGCCCATTCCCGATCTGCCACACAAACGGCGGCTCGGTTCCGTTGATTGCCCAATCCCCGATAATCCGCGCCTTGTAGATCACCGGATTGTGCGACGACACCGTCCGCGCATTGCGCCAATGCCGGTCCAGGGATTTCCCTTCACGAATGTCCGAAGCCCCCAGGGCATTGAACAGCTCGGTGGTTGCGCGCTGGATCAATTCGGTGACCACCACCTGCGCCTTGCCCGATTCGATTTCCGCCGCGACATTGGCGGCACGCTCCAAAACGTCATCGCCAGAGAAGCGTGCCTCATAAGCTTTCTGCGCCGGTTGCGCCGCCCTCAAGGTACTGGCCTCGGCGGCATACACCAACGCCGCAATCTCACCGACTACTTGCTGAATCTGCGCATCCTGACTCACATGCTGCGCATTGCCATGGCTGTAGATGCGTTTGCGCTCGCGCACCTGCTGCGCCACATCGCGCAGCGCCGCGCGACCGATGCCGGCCAGGGTCGCCAGCAACACCAATTGATAGAACGCAGTCTGGTATTTAAAGCGGGTGGCGAAATCGATGAGGTTCTCGGCGTCGACTTCGGCATCGATAAACCGCGACGTGCCGCTGCCGGTGGTGCGCTGACCGAAACCGTCCCAGTCATCGCTCTGCACAATGCCGGGCTGGCGAGTGCGCACGGCGGCGATCACGTCGCCACCGGTGTCGCTGCGCCGGGCGTAGACGTCGATCCAGTCGGAAAACAGACTGCCGGTGCTGTAGAACTTCTCGCCGTTGAGCCGCCATTGATCGCCATGGGGCGAGACTTTGGTGATCACATCGCCGATGGCCACGCTGCCGATTTCAGTCCAGGCGCAACCGACGATGTCGCCGGCCACAAAGCGCTTGAACCAGACGTCCCGTGCCGGGCCGGGGGCGGCGTTGAGGCGATCCTCGGCAAAGGCGAAATGCCCGCGCAAGGCTTGCGGGACATTGGAATCGGCTTCGGCCAGTTCGATTAACAGTTCGAACAACTGCGGCACCGAGGCACCGCCACCGCCGTACTCCACCGGCACGCGCACCGCGCCGAATCCGGCCTCCTTGAGCCATTGGATCGGTTCGTAGGGCAAGCGGCGGGTTTGTTCGCGTTCAACGGCGCCGGCGGCGATGCGCTCGAAGATTGGCCGGAATCGTGCTGCGAGGGTTTCGTAGTCGGTGCCGGTGGAGAGGGGGTTGATTACCTGGTGATCGGTCATGGGGCTGTTCCTGAGTCGGCAGTAGAGACAGGGTCGATTGCACGGTCCATGCCGAAGCGGTCGGGCCAGGTTTTATTGCGCTAAGTGGATTTCAGCGAGACGTCAGGTGTTGCTGCACCAACAGCGCAGCAGCAAATTGTCCGGGAGACAGCCTCTATCTATGGCAAACGGCACTTCCTGTGGCGAGGGGGCTTGCCCCCGTTGGACTGCGCAGCAGGCCCCTGCTTTTCAGGGATAAGCGGGGCCGCTTCGCGACCCAACGGGGGCAAGCCCCCTCGCCACAGTTCTCGTTCGCCAAAAGAAATTCGGTGCTGGCACGGTTGCTGCTCTGTCCCAAAGACTTCTCCAACGTCCCGAGGACACGCCAATGAGTCAGCAAGCCGTCAAATTTGCCTACTGGGTACCAAACGTCAGCGGCGGGCTGGTGGTCAGCAAGATCGAGCAACGCACCCACTGGGGCATCGACTACAACCGCAAACTGGCGCAACTGGCCGAGGCGGCGGGATTCGAATACGCCTTGACCCAGATTCGTTTCACCGCCGGTTACGGCGCCGAGTTCCAACACGAATCGGTCGCCTTCAGCCACGCGCTGCTGGCCGCCACCACCACCCTCAAAGTCATCGCGGCGATCCTGCCTGGCCCATGGCAACCGGCGCTGGCAGCCAAGCAACTGGCGACCATCGATCAACTCACCAATGGCCGGGTAGCAGTGAACATCGTCAGCGGCTGGTTCAAAGGTGAATTCCAGGCCATCGGCGAACATTGGCTGGAACACGACGAACGCTATCGCCGTTCCGAAGAATTCATCCGCTCGCTCAAGGGCATCTGGAGCCAGGACAACTTCACTTTCCGTGGCGATTTCTATCGTTTCGACAATTACAGCCTCAAGCCCAAGCCACTGGGCCAGCCGGAAATCTTCCAGGGCGGCAGCTCACGCGCCGCCCGAGACATGGCGGCGCGGGTGTCGGATTGGTACTTCACCAACGGCAATACCCCGGAAGGCATCAAGGCCCAGGTCGATGACATTCGAATCAAGGCGGCGGCGAACAATCACTCGGTCAAGGTTGGGGTGAATGCTTTCATCATCGCCCGCGACACCGAAGAAGAAGCCCGCGCCGTCCTGGCGCAGATCATCGACCAGGCCGATCCGGAAGCGGTGAATGCCTTTGGTGATGCGGCGAAACAGGCGGGCAGGGCGTCGCCGGAAGGCGAGGGCAACTGGGCCAAGTCGACGTTCGAGGACCTGGTGCAGTACAACGACGGGTTCAAAACCAACCTGATCGGCACGCCACTGCAGATTGCCGAGCGCATCGTGGCGTTGAAAGCGGTGGGCGTGGACCTGGTGCTGGCGGGGTTCCTGCATTTCCAGGAAGAGGTGGAGTATTTCGGCAATCGGGTGTTGCCGTTGGTGCGGGAGCTTGAGGCCAAGGCTGGCGTGAAAGAACAAGCGGCAGTCGCCTAAACACCCTAACCCTTGCCTAATGATCGCTCCCACGCTCCGCGTGGGAATGCATCCCGTGACGTTCTGCGTCACATCGAACGCGGAGCGTCCGTGGCGGCATTCCCACGCAGGCGCGTGGGAACGATCGGTCTCGGTTTACAGACCGAGATCGGACAGGCCCGGATGATCGTCGGGACGTCGCCCCAGCGGCCAATGGAATTTACGCTCGCTTTCCTTGATCGGCATGTCGTTGATGCAGGCAAAACGGTTAGCCATCAAACCATTCTCATCGAACTCCCAGTTTTCGTTGCCGTAGGAGCGGAACCAGTTGCCCGAGTCATCGTGCCATTCATAGGCGTAGCGCACGGCGATGCGGTTGTCGGTGAAGGCCCAGAGTTCCTTGATCAGCCGGTAGTCCAGTTCCTTGGCCCATTTGCGGGTCAGGAAGCCTTTGGCTTCTTCGCGGTTGTAGGCGAATTCGGCGCGGTTACGCCATTTGGTGTCCAGGGTGTAGGCCAGGGACACACGCTGCGGGTCGCGAGAGTTCCAGCCGTCTTCGGCCAGACGAACTTTTTCAATGGCCGATTCACGGGTGAACGGCGGTAATGGCGGACGAACTTCGGCATTAGATGACATTTGAGTGTCTCCTTATAAAACTAAAGTTAACAACGGCTTGATTAAGCAGTTACAGGTCCAATAACTTTCGCGCCATGCATTGCGCATTATCGGCGGCACTGTGATCACCCATCACAAGCGCTACGGTAATGGCTCCATCGATCAGGATCAGCAGCTGTTTGGCCAGTGCCTGCGGATCGGTGGCGCCATGTTCGGTGCAAAGCTCGCGCACGTAGTCGAGCAGTTTCTGTTTGTGGTCCTTGGCGACTAGGCGGACCGGGTCTTGCGGGTCGCCGGTTTCGCCGCTGGTGTTAATAAAGGCGCAGCCGCGAAAGCCTTCGGAGTTGAACCAGCGGGTGAGCACGGTAAACAGGTTGAGCAGCCGGTCGGCCGGGGTCGGGGCCGGGGCCTTGTCGACTTCAGTCCTGAACCAGAGCATCCAGCGCTCGTCGCGGCGTTGCAGGGCGGCGACGGTCAGCTCCTCCTTGTTGGCGAAGTAGCGGTAGATACTCTTTCTGGAGACCCCGGCGGTTTTCACCAGAAGATCCATGCCGGTGGCAGCGATGCCACTTTTGTAGATCAACTTTTCGGTGACATCCAGGATGATGTTGCGTGTGTCGTTGCTAGTAATTTCGTTCATGGGGCAAACAGTAGAACGATCGTTCTCCTTGGTCAATCGGATATTTTTGGTGCCTGTGAAATTGTCTTCGCGGGCAAGCCTCGCTCCTACAGTTAAACGCACTCCCCTGTAGGAGCGAGGCTTGCCCGCGAAGAGGCCTTCACAGACACTCACAAGACCCAAGGCGATCCATGGTGTAAGCTCTCGGGTTCTTCGGATTCGACCTTTTTGCGAGCCCTATGCCGTCGCTTTTCAAACGCTCTCTGCTGCCCAAACTGCGCAGTTTTCCGCTGACCGCCGATGCCGTCACCATCCTTTCTGGCGCCGCCGAATACCGGCGTTGCCTGCTGGAGAAGATCGCCCAGGCGACGCAGCGCATCTATATCGTCGCGTTGTACCTGCAACAGGACGAAGCCGGCCAGGAAATCCTCGATGCCTTGCACGCCGCCAAACTGGCGCGTCCGGAGCTGGACGTGGTGGTGGTCGTTGACTGGTTGCGCGCCCAGCGTGGCTTGATCGGCGCCGGCAAGCAGCCGGGCAACTCCGCGTGGTATCAGGAAATGACCCGCACCCACGCCAGCGTTGTGCCGGTGTATGGCGTGCCGGTGCAGACCCGCGAACTGTTCGGCGTGCTGCACTTGAAGGGTTTCGTGATCGACGATTGCGTGATCTACAGCGGCGCGAGCCTGAACAACGTTTACCTGCACAAATTCGACAAGTACCGCTACGACCGCTATCACCTGCTGCAGAACAGCGCGCTGGCCGATTCCATGCAGCACCTGATCCAGCACGGCCTGATCGCCTCCAAAGCGGTGCATCGCCTCGACCTGCCGAACCTGCCGACCACCCGCAGCCTGCGCAACGACATCGGCGACCTGCGCAGCCGCCTCAAGCACGCGACGTACGACACCACACTGGGCAGCACCGCCAAAGGTGGTCTGTCGGTCAGTCCGTTGCTCGGCGTAGGCAAGAACAACCCGCTAAGCCGGGTAATCTGCGAGTTGATCGCCAGCGCCCAGCATCAGCTGACCATCTGCACGCCGTACTTCAACCTGCCGCTGCAAGTCACCCGGGAAATCAACCGGGCCCTGGCTCGTGGGGTGAAGATCGACATCATCGTCGGCGACAAGACCGCTAACGACTTCTACATCCCGCCGAGCGAGCCGTTCAAAGTCATCGCGGCGCTGCCATACCTTTACGAGATCAGCCTGCGTCGCTTCGCCAAGCGCCATCAGCGCAACATCGACAGCGGCCAGTTGAACCTGCACCTGTGGCGCGACGGCGACAACACCTATCACCTCAAGGGCATGTGGATCGATCAGCGCTACACCTTACTGACCGGCAACAACCTCAACCCACGGGCGTTCCGGCTCGATCTGGAAAACGCCTTGCTGATCGACGACCCGAAAAGCGAATTGCAGGCACCGCGCAATAAAGAACTGGCAGAGATTTTCGAGAACACCCGGCGCGTCGAGCGTTACCTGGACCTCGAAACCCTGCCGGAATACCCGGTGGCGGTGGCCAAGTTTCTCAAGCGGGTGAGTCGAGTGCGGATTGAGCGGTTGCTCTATCGGATGTTGTGAGGGGTAACACAGGCTGGTTGCTGTATTGCTTTTGAGAATGCCTTCGCGGGCAAGCCTCGCTCCTACATTGGTTTTGTGTCAAATCACAATAATGTGACCGACCCATAACCCCGTAGGAGCAAGGCTTGCCCGCGAAGGGGCCCAGCCAGACGCTAAAAAACTCAGTTCAGCCCCAGCTTCCCACGCAACGTCGACAAATCTTCAGCCAAGGTATTCACCGGCCCAACCAGCGCCTTACGGTCAGCTTCCTTCACTTTGTCGTAAGTCTCGAAACCGCCATCCTTGGTTTTGTACTTGGCCAGGATCTTGTCCACGGTCGCAAAGTTCTTGTCGACTTTGGCGATGAACGCCGCGTCTTGCTTCTCGATCTGCGGGTGGAACAGGTCGACGATTTTCTTCGCGCCGTCGATGTTGCCCTGGAAGTCATAGAGGTCGGTGTGGCTGTAGCGGTCTTCTTCACCGGAAATCTTGGTCGCTGCAACTTCTTCCAGCAGGGCAGCGGCACCGCCGACGACTTTCTCAGGCGGGAAGGTCAGGCCGGCGACGCGGGCTTGCAGGTCCTTGACGTCTTTGTTCAGGCCGTCGGCCAGTGCGTCCAGACCCTGGGTGCTTTTTTCCGAGAACAGCGTGTATTCGATGCGGTGGAAACCGGTGAAGTCTTCGGCTTTCACGCCTTTTTCGTGGTCGTCGACCCGGGAGTCGATGGACGCATCCAGGTCACTGAACAGCTCGGCAATCGGTTCGATCGACTCGTAGAACACGCGGGTCGGTGCGTAGAGCTTTTGCGCGGTGGCCAGGTCGCCTTTCTTCACGGCGTCGGTGAATTTCTGGGTGTGCTCGCCCAGTTGGTCCAGTTGTTCGGTGACGTAGATCTTGTAGTCCGAGACCGGTCCCACCAGATCCAGCGGCGCCGTCGCCGCAAAAGCCGAAAACGGGGTGTTGAGCAAGCCAAGGGTCAGCATTAACGCGAGTGGCGACTTTTTCATGGGACGGTTCCGTGTTGGGGGCTATGCAGTTTTTGTGGGTTGTGTCGCGGCAAGCAGCGAGCGACCGATAAAGTCCTTGTCGCCCGAGACACCCGGCAAGGTGAAGAAGTACCCGCCGCCCACTGGCTTGAGGTATTCCTCCAACGGTTCACCGTTGAGTCGGGTCTGGACGGTGATGAAGCCTTTTTCCAGGTCCGCTTGGTAGCAGATGAACAGCAGGCCCATTTCGAGCTGGCCGTTCTTGTTCACGCCGTTGGAGTAGTTGAACGGTCGGCGCAGGATCAGGTTGGCCTGGGTCGCGGCGGTGCGCGGGTTGGCCAGGCGGATGTGCGCGTCGAGCTTGGTCAACTTGCCTTGCGGGTCCTTGGCGTAGTCCGGGACCTGGCCTTCATGCTCGCCGCCCATCGGTGCGCCGGTGCTTTTGACCCGGCCGAGGATGCTTTCCTGTTCCTGCAGGGGCGTGCGGTCCCAGCGTTCGACGAAGTTGCGGATGATCCGCACCGCTTGATAGCTGCCATTCGCAGCCCAGGCCGGTTCGTCGCTGCCAGGCTGGACCCAGACGATGCTGTCCATGGCCTTGGCATCGTTGGAATCGGGGTTGGCCGAGCCATCACGAAAGCCCAAAAAGTTACGCGCGCTTTGCGCCGGCACACCGGGTTTGGCCGGGGCTTGCGGCGGCACGCTGCCTTCCTGTTTCCAGCGCACCAGCAGCAGGTCCGGCAGGTTTTTCACGATGTCGCGCAGGGCGTGGATGTTGGTGTCGGTGGTGTTGGCGCAGAACTGCAAGCTCAAGTCGCCATGGCAGCAATCCGCTTCCAGGGCATCGTTGGGAAAACCGACCATGCGGATCAGGCGCTTGGGTTTGGCGTTGGCCAGGCCGAAGCGCTCGTCGAACAGCGACTCGCCGACGGACACGGTGATGGTCAGGTTGTCCGGCGTGACCACTGGGCCGAGGATCCCCGAATCCACCGGCGGCAACTTCGGATCGACTTGGGTCACCGGGCCGCCCTTCATCAGGAACGCGATGCGCTCGTTGAGGGTGCGGAACAGCCGCTCCAGGTCTTCCCGGTCGCTGGCCAGTACATCGAACGACACCAACATGCCCGACGCCGGGCGCGGCGTGACGATGCCGCTCTGGTGCTGGCCGTAAAAGGCGTGGCGGTCTTCGGTCTTTTCGCTGCTCGGGGCTTCGGTCACCTGGCTGGACGCGGCCATCGCCGGGCAGCTCAGGGCACTGCCGGCCAACGCGACACCGGCGGCGCCCATGCCCATCAAGACGCGGCGACGCTGGGCGGAAAACTGTTCTAAGTCTTTCATCTAAAAGTCGTCTTCTGCTTACAGGCCGGAAAGGCCAAGGGCTGGATCGATTTCGTCGAGCAAGGCGGCCAGGGCCTTGGCCTTGTCGGCGATCTGTTTGCGCTGCTCGGCACTGACCGTGTCGTAGCTGGCGTAGCCATCCTTGACCTGGAAGCCGTTGAGTTCGGCGTCGAATGCGGCGATGGCGCTGTCGATCTTCGGCAGCAGCTCGGCGGCCGACTTGCTCAGCAACGGCCGCAACAGGTCGACCACTTTGCGGGTCACGTCGAGGTTGGCGACGAAGCCGTTCAGGTCGGTGTGGCTGTAGCGCTCCTCTTCACCGCTGCTGGCGCGTACGTCGGCGATGCTGTTGAGGGTGCGCACCACGATGCTCACCAACTGCTCCGGTGGCAGGGATTGGGCGAGCAATTGCTGTTTGAGCGTGGTGATGTCGATGATCAATTGCATGGCCACCGGCGTCAGGGCGTCGAGTTTGCGTTGCTGGAACAGCGCGTATTCGAGGCGATGGAAACCGGTGAAGGCCGGATCCTGTTCGCGTTTTTCGAAGTAATCGGCCCGGGCGTTGACGGCGTTGTCCAGCTCGGCCAGCCGCTGTGCCGCCGGGGCGATCCGCTGATAGGCGACGCGGGCCGGCACGTAAAGCGCCTGGGCTTGCGCCAGGTCGCCGGCCTCGATGGCGTCTTTGAGCGCGGTCGTGGCTCTGATCAGCGCGCTGCTCTGGCTGCTCAGGTACACGCGAAATTCCGACAGCGGCCCGATGAACGCAACCATCGACGGCCGGGCCTTGGCGGCAGCATCGGACGCGGCGGTCGGCGTCACGTGCAAGGTGCCGCGCGGGTTGCTGAGCAAACCGCAAGTGATCGCATAGTCGCCGGGGGCCAGGTTGGCGTTGATCACCTGGCTCAGGCCCGGCGCGATGTTTTCCCGCTCTTCGACCACCAGCACGCCGTCGAGGATTTCCCATTCCACCGCCCGGTCGGAGCGGTTGACGATGCGGAAACTCGAATGCCCGGCCGGGACCGTCAGCGCATTCGGCTCACAACTTTTAGGGTGAATGTTCACCACCACTTCATCGTGGTTGGTCTGGCGCTTGGCCGCGGCCATTTTCGAGGCGTAGTAGAACAGGCCGCCGGCCGCGATCATCACGATCACCGAACCGGCCACCGCCCAGCGCAGCGCGCGGGGAGGGGAAGCCACGGGAGGAGTTGGCGTTGACATGAAAGCCCTTACTGGCTGGAAACGGAAGAAGGTTGCTTGGTGGGCGCGGGGGCGGGGAGGAAGAACATCACCAGCGCCACCACCAGATAAATCAGATATGCGCCGAGGGTGCTGACGGTGGGTGCGTCCTGGTAACCGAACATGCCGGCCAGCACCGAGCCCAGCGGGCCGTCCATCGGCAGCGTGGCGCTGAAGTCGAAGAGCACGGTTTGCAGGTGATTCCACACGCCGGCTTCGTGCAGGGCTTGCACCGAGTTGGAGAGGATGCCGGCGGCCACCACGAGGATGAACAGGCCAGTCCAGCGGAAGAACGCGCCGAGGTTCAGGCGCATGCTGCCGGTATAGATGAGGAAGCCGACGATGATCGCCAGGACCAGACCGAGCAGGGCGCCAATCGGTGCCCCGGGGCCTTCGCTTTGCTGGAACACCGCGAGCAGGAAAAATACGGTTTCCAGGCCTTCCCGGGCCACGGCGAAAAACACCATCGCGATCAGCGCCGTGACCTGATGCTTGGAACCGGCCAGGGCGTGATCGAGGGACACGTGCAGGGAATGCTTGATCGAACGCGCCACCTTGCGCATCCAGAACACCATCGAACTGAGGATGCCGACGGCGACCAGACCGACGATGCCTTCGAACAGTTCCTGTTGCTTCTGCGGGAACTCGGCGCTCATCAACTCCAGGCCACCGCCGACCAGCAGGGCCAGCGCAGCGGCGAGAAACACGCCAATCCACACGGCGGGCATCCACTGGCCACGACCGGTCTGCTTGAGGTAACTGGCAATGATGCCGACGATCAACGCGGCTTCAATGCCTTCGCGCAGCATGATCAAAAAGGGAACAAGCATTCAGCACCGTAGTGTTAGTTAGGTTGCTAATTTGTAACATAATGACACTCATTCTCATATGCCATCTATTGACTTTAGCTGAACCTAAGCTGAACACCTGATCAAGTGCCCCTTTAAAACAGTGGATTCACCCGGTCGTTGTACACCTCGATCAACTGATCATAGCGGCGTCCGATCCGCTCATAGTCGTCACTCAATTGTTGCGGCGGGGCTTTGGCGGCCCAGTCGTCGCGCAGTGTGTTGACCGCGTCCAGGTAATGCTTGCCGGGCAAGCGCACGTAGTTCCAGATGGTTTCCGGGTAATCGGCATTGCTGGTGGCCGGGTGGGCTTGCAGGTATTGGCTGCCGTCGTCCCAGGCTTGTTGCAGCGCAAGGGTCGCGCCGCTCAGGTCATTGGCACTAAAGCGCTGCTCACGAACACGCTCGTCGAGCTTGAGCATCAGGGTTCGCGCTTCGAGCATGTAGGTGAGGATGTGCGCGTACTTGAGTTGATCCCGCGTCTTGAGCTGTTCGAGCTGGACCTGGCGCAGAGCCTGGTCCTGTGTATCCAGCGCACGGCGCAGTTGGTCAGAGGCGTCGAGGTAGTCGTTGACCAGCGGGATAAACAGGGCGTCGCGCTCGGCCTTGTCAGCGGGACTGACGGAATAGAGGGGTTTGGGGCTGAAAAAATCGAAGCTCCCGGCCGCTTCGTTGGCGGCCGTCAGCATCGCTTCAAAACGATTTTGCAACGGTAGCAACTCAGGTGCCGACTTCTGCAGATTGTCTTTTTGCGCGGTGTTCAGCCGACAGCCATACGCCGCGTGAACACTCGGGTAGTCAAGCCCCTCGCGCACGCTGACCATCGGCTCGAAGTCTTCGGGGAAACGCGCTTTCAGGGTCGGATCGACGGGTCTACCGCGCTTCAAGTAGTGGCTATAGGCATGACGCCAGCGGCTGTCGACCGCGTTCAGGCAGGCAATCAACGGACGCAGGGCAGTGGCTTTTTCCTGCTCTGCGAGGCCGGGCTGTTGGAGCCAACGCTGAATCGGCGCCAGCAGGGTGTTCTGATGTTCCCGCAACATGCCAAGAAAAGTCACTGTGAGCACGGCGGTGATGACGATTGCCTTGATGCGTCTGCTCATGGCCGAACCTCCCGTGCAGGTGATTGCCCATACCATTGCGCCTGGGTGGGGGCGATCCGGCATTCCTGACGGCTGTCCAGAGATCCGTTGCAGCCACGCTTGGCAAACGGTTGCAAACCTTGATCCGGGCCCATCAACTGACTGCTGACAATGATGTAAACCAGGAACGTCGTACCGATGACCCCGATCATCAGCGCTATCGATGCTGCCGCGCTCAAGGCAGGCAGCCGCACCTCGGGCCGCTTGATGGTTAACGCCTGCGGCCAGGCCACGCGACTCAATCCGCCCAGCGTCAGCAGCACCACGGTGTAGCTGGCAAAGGCTGCTGCGCCACAGCAGGCCCAGGTCAGCGCCCCCATCAACCAACAAGGCAGCAACTCACGCAGCACCAGTGGAGCAGGGCGCCTGAAACTGAGCCGGGGCGATAAAACGCTGCTCAAGCGCACATCCAATGACCAGAACCGGTCCGCCATCGGGCACCAGGCCCACAGCAACGCCGCGCCAGGCGTCGCCAGCACACAGAGCCAGAACAGCATTGCGGCGAAGCTGGCGCCGAGCCCGGATTGATCACTGAGGTATTCACCGGCGGCCCACGTGAGCGATGCCCCAAGCAACCCGGCGAACATCGGCCAGGCGCGGCGGGGCTGCATCAGCGCCTTCCAGAAATACGGATCGCCGTTGGGCATGGCTTGGCATCGCGCCGGGTCCAGGCGCCGCAGCTTCTCGCTGAGCGTGCGGCAGGCGTTCCAGTCCGCTTCAAAGAAACGCCGAGCGAAGGCGCTTCGCTCGGTGTCGGTCATCGGCGTCAACAACAAGCGCGATGCGCGGCTCAGGGGATCACGATCATTCAGGACCGCCAGGCGTTCCAGTGTTTCAAGAAACGCTTGCTCGTCTTGACGCTGCACCAGTGCCGACCAATAAGCGGGCGGGCAACGCCCTCCATTTTCGGCCGCATTCCACTGCTGATGGGAGCACAGCGTTTCGAACACATGCTGCGACCAGAAACTCGACTCCAACAGTAAACGGGCCAACGTTGCATTGAACCAGTCGTGGCGTTCGAACGACTGCAGCCAGTCGACTTTCTTAAGCACCCGATAGCGCTTGATGAAGGCGTCGACCTGGCCTGCGTCCAGCCGCTCGCGCAAATCCTCTTCCACTTGCTCGCAGTGTGCGCGAAGCACCCACTCAAGCTCGTGCGGCGATAAATCCGGGCGTTGCCAGGCGGTGAACCAGCGGAACTGCTCCATCCCCCAGGCGATCAACAATCGCCTGTCGTCGCGCGGTGACAGGCATAACGTTAGTAACTGATCTTCGAACTCCCGGCTGCAATGAGACACCCGGGCCTGGGCCAGACGCTGATCGAGTTGATCAGCCGTAACGTCTTCGAGTAACTGCGCCGCCCGATGTGCGCCGTGGGTGCGCTCAACCTCCAGATGCTCCAGCTCAAAACTGAGCACCGGTTCAAGCGGCGGCGCGGCAGGCTCTGTTTCCGTGGTGACGGGGTGCTGAGTGAGCGGCGCCATCGCCGGTTCACGAGGCCTCGATTCCATCGCCGGTTCGCGGCGGCTCCATTCCAGCGCCTGTTCGTAGGCTTCGCGCAGACGCTGAAAACCGCTGGGGTCTTCATCCGGGCGGTGGGCTTTGAGCAGGGTTGCGTATTGGCGCTTGATGCTGCGTGAATCGGCATCGGCTTCCAGCCCCAGAATGGCCCAGCAATTCACCGCCACACGCCTTGTTCCAGCTCATCGAGCTGTTGCGTCAGTTGCAGGCGCAGTTCGCGAATCGCGCGTTCATCCTGGGTATCGAGCACTTGCTGGAAGCGATTGGCGATTTGATCGATGCGTTGGCGCAAATCGCCGAGGCTTTCCTGATACAGCCGCTCGAGACGGGCATTGAGCAGGCTGTTGACCTGCTGCTCGCGCGGATGAACCTTGAGGTTGGCCAGTGCGGCCAGGCGTTGCTGGATCTCATCGGGAGCGAGGACGCCGGGATTGTTTTCGATCACCAGGACCCGGCGCTCACCCGTGCGGTTGATCAGCGCCTCGGCTTCGAGCAGGCCGTTGTTATCGTAGGTGAAGCGTACATCGATGCTGATCTCGCCCGCCGGCGCCACGGGCACCTCAATGTCCATTTCCCCCAGGTAAATGTTTTCTTTTACCCAGCGACTTTCGCCCTGATAGATCTTCAACTGCACCACGCGCTGATGGTGGCGCAGGGTTGAGACCGTTTTGACCCGGCTCACCGGCACCACACAGTTACGCTCGATAATCGGCAGGTAGTGACCGGCTTGCGCATTTTCGCCGACGCTGACCGCGACTTCGATCCCGAGGGTGTACGGGCAAACGTCGGTCAACACCACCTCTTCCAGTGCCGCATCCCGGGCCTTGAGGGCCGCTTGCACCGCCGCGCCCAGCGCAATCGATTCGTCCGGGTTGAGCGCAATCGAAGGAAACCGGCCGAACAGCCCGGCGACCATGCGCCGAATCATCGGCATGCGGGTCGTACCGCCCACCAGCAGCACTTCATCCAGCTCCGACGGCCGAATGCGCGCGTCGCGCAGCGCGGTTTCGATCGGCGTACGCAGGCGCATCAGCAGCGG
Source organism: Pseudomonas sp. ANT_J12 (assembly GCF_008370045.1). Classification (GTDB taxonomy): domain Bacteria; phylum Pseudomonadota; class Gammaproteobacteria; order Pseudomonadales; family Pseudomonadaceae; genus Aquipseudomonas. Next base: position 43,795 of record NZ_VOBN01000031.1, on the reverse strand, counting down.
CGCGCAGAGGTCGGCCAGTTGCGCCTGGGTGAACGTCTGCTCCCATTGGCCGTCGCCATGGCGCAGGACGAAGGTCGCGCTGTCGGCCTGGCCAAGGGCATGGCGCACACGCTCGGCTTCGCGGCGCAAACGATGGGCGATCGTCGGCTCGGTCAGCGAGGGCAGGTCGATGCGATTGGCGTGGGCGGCGGTAAAGGCCTGCACCAGCACGGTGTCGAAGTCTTCACCACCGAGAAAGTTATCGCCGGCGCTGGCGCGCACTTCCATGACGCCATCGAACAGTTCGAGGATCGACACATCGAATGTACCGCCACCGAGGTCGAACACCAGGAACGAACTGGCGCTGTCACGTTGATGCAGTCCGTAGGCGAGGGCGGCCGCCGTCGGTTCGTTGATCAGCCGCTCGACCTTGAGCCCGGCCAGTTCGCCGGCGATTTTCGTGGCTTTGCGCTGCCCGTCATTGAAATAGGCGGGGACGCTGATGACGGCTTCAGTGACCGTTTCGCCATAGTGGCGCTCGACGTCTTCCTTCAGGCTGCGCAGCACCAGTGCCGACAACTCTTCCGGGCGGAACGAGCGGGTGCCAAGGCGCAGTTCATGGGCACTGCCCATGTGGCGCTTGAACAATGCCGCCGTCAGGTGAGGATGCGTCTGCAAACGCTCTTTGGCGGCCTGACCGACCAGCACCCGACCCTCGTCATCGAGGCCCACCACGCTTGGGGTCAACAGGCTTTCCAGGGCGTTGGGGACCAGTTCGGGCGCGCCATTGCGCCACACCGCAACCAGGCTGTTGGTCGTGCCCAAATCAATGCCGACGATCATAACGTTCACAACTCCATGTCCATTACCGGAATTCCCGGCAACAGCCTATCGGCCATCCGCTGCGGTAATTGAGTCGGCTTTTGCACAAGACTGGCTTTTTACGGCGTGCTGCCTAAGATGGCCGACAGATTATTCAGTGCGCTCGAGTGACGTTCAATGTCGGAAAAGGACACCATCTCTATCCAACTGGTGCGCGAAGCGCTGCTGCAAAGCTGCGCCCCCGGCACCGCGACTGACGAGGTGTTGCATAAAGTCGGCATCGATCCGGCGTTGCTGTTGAGCCCCGGCGCCCGGGTTCCGGCCACCGCATACGCTCGTTTGTGGCGCCTGCTGGCCCGGCGCGGCGACGATGAGTTTTTTGGCATGGACCCGCGCCAGCTCAAATCCGGCAGCCTGGCGTTTCTGTGTCGCTGCGCCATGGTCCAGCCGAACCTCGCCGCAGGCCTCACTTCGGGCCTGGGCTTCTTGTCATTGATGCTCGAACACCTGCCCGCGCAACTGGTGCGCCAGCAAAGCCTGGCGGAAATCGTCTTGCTCGAAGACGACCAGGCCCCACGCCGGGCCTTCACCTATTTCACCTACTGGATGATCGTGCACGGCGTCGCCTGTTGGCTGGCGGGGCGGCGGATTCCGATCATGGCCATCGAACTGCGCTGCCCGGCGCCGGATTTTTGCGATGACTATCAGGTGATGTTTTCCGAGAACCTGCGCTTCGACCGGCCGCGCACACGGATGATTTTCGCCGCCGATTGCCTGGACCTGCCGATCAAGCGCAGCCCCGAAGAGCTCAAACGCTTCCTGGCTCACGCGCCGGCCAACATCCTGGTCAAATACCGCGACCCGGAGAGCCTGGCCAGTCGGATCAAGCATGACCTGCGGCAACTGCCCGCCGAGCAATGGCCGGAAACCGAAGCCCTGGCGCATCAGTTGTGCATGTCCGCCTCGACGCTACGCCGGCGCTTGGCCGAAGAAGGGCAGACCTGGCAGGGCCTCAAAGACAGCGTGCGCAAGGAGTTGGCCATTGTCTGGCTGGCCGAACCCTCAATCAGCTTTGTCGAGATAGCGGCGCGCTTGGGGTTTGCTGATGCGAGTTCGTTCTACAAGGCGTTTCGCAAGTGGTCGGGGACCAATCCGGGGCATTATCGAAGCCTTATCCTTAACGAAGCCAGCTAGACACCGATCGTTCCCACGCTCCGCGTGGGAATGCCTCAATGGACGCTCTGCGTCCACTGTTGGGACGCGGAGCGTCCCGGGCTGCATTCCCACGCAGAGCGTGGGAACGATCAGGGGGTGTGTACGCCCCGGTCCTGTAGGAGCGAGGCTTGCCCGCGAAGGCGGCCTTCCAGGCGCCACGCCTCTCAATCCTTGGCCAAACCAGTCACGCAACTTGATAGCTTTGACCATTGCCCCACACCCCGCGCAGCGCGAGTATTCCTCTGTTAATTACGGTTCCCCCCACCTAATAAAAATACAGAGGGATTCTGGCAATGCGCGATTACTTGTCTGCCACATCGAAGTTCGATTACCAGCACACCGTAAATGCCGCGCTCGACGGCGATTTGACGGCGCTTAATGCCTGTATTGAATGCTGCGACCGCCATGCATTGCCGGGGCGCATCGCGCTGTTCTGGGAAGGCCGCGACGGCTCCAGCGCGACCTACACCTTCAGCGATTTGCAGGACAAAGCCGCGCGTTTCGCCAATTTTCTCCTGGCCCAGGGCGTGCAGAAGGGTGACAAGGTCGCCGGCCTGCTGCCACGCAATATCGAATTGCTGATCGCCGTGTTCGCCACCTGGCGCATCGGCGCGGTCTATCAGCCGTTGTTTACCGCGTTCGGCCCGAAAGCCATCGAACACCGTTTGAGCAGTTCCTGCGCCAAAGTGGTGGTCACCGACGCGGTCAATCGGCCAAAACTTGCGGAAGTCGCCGATTGCCCGACCATCGTCACCGTCGGCGGGCCCAAAGGGCAGGGCATTGTCCGGGGCGACTACAGTTTCTGGGCCGAACTGGCCAACTATTCCTCCGAGTGCGAACCGGTACTGCTGAGCGGCGAAGACCCGTTCCTGCTGATGTTCACCTCGGGCACCACCGGCCCGTCGAAAGCCTTGTCCGTACCGCTCAAAGCCATCGTCGCGTTCCAGAGCTACACCCGCGACGCCGTGGACCTGCGCCCGGAAGACGCATTCTGGAACGTCGCCGATCCGGGTTGGGCCTACGGCATTTATTTCGGCGTGACCGGCCCGATGTCGATGGGGCATCCGATCACCTTCTACGATGGCCCGTTCACCCTCGAAAGCACCTGCCGGGTGATCAACAAATACGGGATCACCAACCTCACCGGCTCGCCGACCGCTTACCGTTTGCTGATTGCCGGCGGCAACGAGTTCGCCAAGTCGATCAAGGGCCGGCTGCGCATTGTCAGCAGCGCGGGCGAGCCGCTGAACCCGGAAGTGATCCGCTGGTTCGCCGACAACCTCGGCGTGGTGATCCACGACCATTACGGCCAGACCGAACTCGGCATGGTCCTGTGTAACCACCATGGCCTGGACCACCCGATCCACATGGGCGCCGCCGGTTTTGCCTCGCCGGGCCACCGCATCGTGGTGCTGGACGATGAGTACAAGGAACTCGGCGTCGGCCAACCTGGCATCCTGGCCATCGACCGCACCCAGTCGCCGATGTGCTGGTTCAACGGCTATGAAGGCGCGCCGACCAAGGCCTTCGTCGGCAACTATTACCTGAGCGGCGACACCGTCGAGTGGAACCCGGACGGCAGCATCAGCTTCGTCGGCCGCAGCGACGATGTCATCACCACCTCCGGCTACCGCGTCGGCCCGTTCGACGTGGAAAGTGCATTGATCGAACACCCGGCCGTGATCGAAGCCGCCGTGGTCGGCAAACCTGACCCGGAACGCACCGAGCTGGTGAAAGCCTTCGTCGTGATCTGCGAGCAGTACCGCGCCACACCCGAGCTGGCCGAAGAGTTGCGCCAACACGTGCGCAAGCGCCTGGCCGCGCACTCATACCCCCGTGAAATCGAATTTGTCAGCGAGTTGCCGAAAACCCCAAGCGGCAAATTGCAGCGCTTTATCTTGCGCAACCAGGAAATCGCCAAGGCTCAAGAGGCCGCGGCTCACAAAGCTTCTGCTTGAATCGAAGGAAAATTAGATGCAGATCGAAAACAAGGTTTTTCTCGTCACCGGCGGCGCGTCCGGCCTGGGTGCCGCCACCGCTGAAATGCTGGTGACTGCCGGCGCCAAAGTGATGCTGGTGGACATGAATGCCGAGGCCGTTGCGGCTCAGGCTCAGCGTCTGGGCGCGCAAAGCGTGGTGGCCGATATCAGCAACGAAGCCGCCGCCGAAGCCGCTGTTGCGGCGACGGTGAAGGCCTTCGGTGGCCTGCACGGCCTGGTGAACTGCGCCGGCATCGTGCGGGGCGAGAAGATCCTCGGCAAAACCGGCCCGCACGGGTTGGCCAGTTTCAGCCAGGTGATCAACGTCAACCTGATCGGCAGCTTCAACATGCTGCGCCTGGCCGCAGCGGCCATCGCTGAAACTGAGGCGGATGCTGACGGCGAACGCGGCGTGATCATTAACACTGCATCGGCGGCCGCCTACGACGGCCAGATCGGTCAAGCCGCCTACGCCGCGTCCAAAGGCGCCATCGTCAGCCTGACCTTGCCCGCCGCCCGTGAACTGGCGCGCTTCGGCATCCGCGTGATGACCATCGCTCCCGGCATCTTCGAAACACCGATGATGGCCGGCATGACCGACGAAGTCCGCGCATCCCTGGCCGCTGGGGTGCCGTTTCCGCCGCGCCTCGGTAAACCGGGCGAGTACGCCGCGCTGGTCAGGCATATCATTGAAAACAGCATGCTCAACGGCGAGGTGATCCGTCTCGACGGTGCCTTGCGTATGGCCGCCAAGTAAGGAGGATTTGTCATGACCCTTTCCAACGATCCGATTGTTATCGTCAGCGCCGTCCGCACCCCGATGGGCGGTTTCCAGGGCGAACTGAAAAGCCTGACCGCGCCGCAACTCGGTGCGGCGGCGATCAAGGCTGCCGTTGAGCGTGCCGGCGTCGCTGCCGACGCGGTCGATGAAGTCCTGTTCGGTTGCGTATTGCCCGCCGGCCTCGGCCAGGCGCCGGCACGTCAGGCCGCATTGGGTGCCGGGCTGGATAAGTCGACCCGTTGCACCACCGTGAACAAGATGTGCGGTTCCGGTATGGAAACCACGATCCTCGCCCACGACATGCTGGTCGCCGGCAGTGCCGAGGTGATCATCGCCGGCGGCATGGAAAGCATGTCCAACTCGCCGTACTTGCTGGACCGTGCCCGCAGCGGTTATCGCATGGGCCATGGCCGGGTGCTGGATTCGATGTTCCTCGACGGCCTCGAAGACGCCTACGACAAAGGGCGCCTGATGGGCACCTTCGCCGAAGATTGCGCCGAGACCAACGGTTTCACCCGTGAAGCCCAGGACGCGTTTGCCATCGCCTCGACCACTCGCGCACAGCAGGCGATCCAGGACGGCAGCTTCAAGGCCGAAATCGTGCCGCTGACCGTGACCGTCGGTAAAGAACAGGTGCTGGTCAGCCACGACGAACAGCCACCGAAAGCCAAACTGGACAAGATCGCCTCGCTGAAACCCGCGTTCCGCGACGGCGGCACCGTGACCGCGGCCAACTCCAGTTCGATTTCTGACGGTGCGGCGGCGTTGGTACTGATGCGTCAGTCCGAGGCGCAGAAGCGTGGGCTCAAGCCCTTGGCGGTGATTCACGGCCACGCGGCGTTTGCCGATACCCCGGGCCTGTTCCCGGTGGCGCCGGTCGGTGCGATCAAGAAACTGATGAAGAAAACCGGTTGGTCGTTGGACGAAGTCGAGTTGTTCGAAATCAACGAAGCGTTCGCGGTCGTCAGTCTGGTGACCATGACCAAACTGGAAATCCCCCACGAGAAGGTCAACATCCATGGCGGCGCTTGCGCCTTGGGCCACCCGATCGGTGCGTCCGGCGCGCGGATCCTCGTGACCCTGCTCTCGGCCCTGCGCCAGAAAGGCCTGAAACGCGGCGTTGCAGCGATTTGCATCGGCGGCGGTGAAGCCACCGCCATGGCCGTGGAATGCCTCTATTGATGCGCCCCCGTTCTCTGTAGGAGCGAGGCTTGCCCGCGAAGGCGTCCGTCCAGTCGATATTGATGTTGACTGACACACCGTCTTCGCGGGCAAGCCTCGCTCCTACAATGAAAGGCGCACCAAGACTCAAATTAAGGATTCACCATGATTCCCAATGACGAACAAATGCAGATCAGCGAAGCCGCCCGGCAATTCGCGCAGGAGCGGCTCAAACCGTTCGCCGCCGAATGGGACCGTGAGCATCGCTTCCCCAAAGAAGCCATCGGCGAGATGGCCGAGCTGGGTTTCTTCGGCATGTTGGTGCCCGAAGAGTGGGGCGGTTGCGACACCGGTTACCTGGCCTACGCCATGGCCCTGGAAGAAATCGCTGCCGGCGACGGCGCTTGCTCGACGATCATGAGCGTGCACAACTCGGTCGGTTGCGTGCCGATCCTCAAGTACGGCACCGACGAACAGAAAGAACGCTTCCTCAAGCCACTGGCGAGCGGTTCGATGCTCGGCGCCTTTGCCCTGACAGAGCCCCAGGCCGGTTCCGACGCCAGCGGTTTGAAAACCCGTGCGCGCCTGGAAGGCGATCACTACGTGCTCAACGGCTGCAAACAGTTCATTACCTCCGGGCAGAACGCCGGGGTGGTGATCGTGTTCGCCGTGACTGATCCAAGCGCCGGTAAACGCGGGATCACCGCGCTGATCGTGCCCACCGATTCACCGGGCTACAAAGTCGCCCGAGTCGAGGACAAACTCGGTCAGCACGCCTCCGACACCTGCCAGATCCTGTTCGAAGACGTGAAGGTGCCGGTCGCCAACCGTCTGGGCGAGGAGGGCGAAGGTTACCGGATCGCCCTGGCCAACCTGGAAGGCGGGCGGGTCGGCATCGCGTCGCAATCGGTGGGCATGGCTCGCGCGGCGTTTGAAGCGGCTCGCGATTACGCCCGTGAGCGCGAGAGCTTCGGCAAGCCGATCATCGAGCACCAGGCTGTCGCATTCCGCCTGGCGGACATGGCGACCCAGATCGCCGTGGCCCGGCAGATGGTGCATTACGCCGCCGCGCTGCGGGATAGCGGCAAACCGGCCCTGGTCGAAGCCTCGATGGCCAAACTGTTCGCCTCGGAAATGGCCGAGAAGGTATGCTCCGCCGCGCTGCAAACCCTGGGCGGTTACGGTTACCTGAACGACTTCCCGCTGGAGCGGATCTACCGCGACGTACGGGTGTGCCAGATCTACGAAGGCACCAGCGATATTCAGCGCATGGTTATTTCGCGCAATCTTTAAGAAGGAAATCTTTATGACCTATGAAACGATTTTGCTGGAAACCCACGGCCGCGTTGGCCTGATCACCCTCAACCGTCCGCAAGCCTTGAACGCGTTGAACGCGCAGATCGTCAGCGAACTGAACCACGCCCTCGATGGCCTGGAAGCCGATTCCAACATCGGCTGCATCGTGCTGACCGGCTCGAAAAAAGCCTTCGCCGCCGGTGCCGACATCAAGGAAATGGCCGAGCTGACATACCCGCAGATCTACCTCGATGACCTGTTCAGCGACAGCGACCGCGTGGCCAATCGCCGCAAGCCGATCATTGCCGCCGTTAACGGCTTCGCACTGGGCGGTGGCTGTGAATTGGCGCTGATGTGCGACTTCATCCTCGCCGGCGACAACGCCAAATTCGGCCAGCCGGAAATCAACCTCGGCGTATTGCCGGGCATGGGCGGAACCCAGCGCCTGACCCGCGCCGTGGGCAAGGCCAAAGCCATGGAAATGTGCCTCAGCGGCCGCTTGATCGATGCGGTGGAAGCGGAACGTTGCGGGATTGTTGCGCGGATCGTGCCGGCCGATGAGCTGCTGGACGAAGCGCTGAAAGTCGCGGCGTTGATTGCCAAGAAGTCGTTGCCGATTGCCATGATGATCAAGGAAAGCGTGAACCGCGCGTTTGAAGTCAGCCTGTCGGAAGGTGTGCGCTTTGAGCGTCGAGTGTTCCATGCGGCGTTTGCGACGCAGGACCAGAAGGAAGGGATGGCGGCGTTTATTGCCAAGCGTGAAGCCGAATTCCAAGGCAAGTGATGTAGCGTTCCGATCGTTCCCACGCTCTGCGTGGGAACGATCAACGTCAACAATCTGTAGGAGCGAGGCTTGCCCGCGAAGCTTTTAAGGCTTCACACCAGATAGTTCTTCAGTTCCCGCGCAATCACCATCCGCTGTATCTCGCTCGACCCTTCATAAATCTGCGTAATCCGCGCATCCCGGTAATAACGCTCCACCGGGTAATCCTCCAGATACCCGTAACCGCCATGAATCTGCATCGCTGAGGAACACACCTTCTCGGCCATTTCCGACGCAAACAACTTGGCCTGTGACGCCTCCGACAGACACGGCTTGCCGGCACTGCGCAACCGCGCGGCGTGCAGGATCAACAACCGCGCCGCGTTCAGCCGGGTGTGCATGTCCGCCAGCATATTCGCGATGCTCTGGTGTTCGTTGATCGTCTTGCCGAATTGCACCCGCTCCCGGGAATAGGTCAGCGCCGCTTCAAACGCCGCACGGGCGATGCCCAGTGCCTGCGCGGCGATGCCGATGCGGCCGCCTTCGAGGTTGGAGAGGGCGATGGCCAGGCCTTTGCCGCGATCACCCAGCAGGTTGGCTTCGGGAATCGTGCAATTGCTCAGGGTCACCGCGCAGGTGTCGGAAGCGCGGATGCCCATCTTGTGTTCGGTGCGATCCACGATGAACCCCGGCGTTTCGGTCGGCACCAGGAACGCCGAGATGCCGCGTTTGCCCAGGTCCGGATCGGTCACCGCAAACACAATCGCCAGTTTCGCCCGCTTGCCGTTGCTGACGAATTGCTTGGCGCCGTTGAGCACCCACTGGCCGTCCCGCAGTTCGGCGCGGGTGCGCAGGTTGTGGGCCTCGGAGCCGGCTTGCGGTTCGGTCAGGCAGAAGCAGCCGATGGCCTGACCGCTGGCCAGGTCCGGCAGCCAGGTTTTTTTCTGTTCTTCAGTGCCGTAGTTCAAAACCGGCCCACAACCCACGGAGTTGTGGATGCTCATCAACGCGCCGGTAGCACCGTCGCCGGCCGAAATCTCTTCCACAGCCAGGGCGTAGGCGACGTAATCAACGTAAGTGCCGCCCCATTCCTCAGGCACCACCATACCCAGCAGACCCAACTCACCCATCTTCGCCACCAGAGCGTCGTCGATCCAGCCAGCCTTTTCCCAAGCCTGGGCGTGTGGCGCGATCTCGCCACGGGCAAAGTCCCGGGCCATGTCGCGGATCATTACTTGCTCTTCGCTCAATTCGATATCGTGCATGACTCAGTTCCCGCTCTGCTCAAAACCGGTGAAGAAACTCTCGACGTGCTCGGCATGCAGCGCCTGCAAGGTCGGCGGGTTCCAGCGCGGTTTTTTGTCTTTGTCGATCAGCAAGGCGCGCACGCCTTCGATCAGGTCGCCGCGCTCGAACCACTGGCGGTCCAGGTGCAGCTCAAGGGCGAAGCATTGTTCGAGGCTCAGCTTGCGCCCGCGCCGAAGCATTTCCAGGGTTACGCCCATGGCCAGCGGCGAACGGCTTTCCAGCAGGTCGGCGGTGGTTTTCGCCCATTCGTGGCTGTCGGCGACGGTTACTTCGCGCAGTTGCTCCACCATACTCGCCACGTCCGGCAGGGCGAAGAAGTGGTCGATGGCCGGGCGCAGCGCAATCAGCGGCGCGTCGGACAGCTGTTGCACGGCGAGTTTGGCCAGCACGCCTTGCAGGTCCTTGAGCGGCGATTCGCGCCATTCAAGGTGATCGAGTTTTTCGTCCAGCGTGCCCAGCTTGACGCTTTCCAGGTACCAGTCGGCCAGGCCGCAATACAGCGCATCGGCGGCGCGGATCTGCACGCCGCTCACGCCCAGGTAAATCCCCAGTTCGCCGGGAACCCGTGGCAGGAAGTGACTGCCGCCAACATCCGGGAAATAACCAATGGCCACTTCCGGCATCGCCAGACGGCTGCGCTCGGTCACCACGCGCATGTCGGCGCCTTGCACCAGGCCCATGCCGCCGCCCAGCACATAGCCGTCCATCAAGGCCAGGACCGGTTTGCAGTAGTGGTGGATGGCGAGGTCGAGGGCGTATTCCTCGACGAAGAAGTCTTCGTGCAGGGTCTCGCCGTTTTTGTAGCTGTCGTACAGCGAACGAATATCGCCGCCGGCACAGAAGGCTTTCTCGCCAGCGCCGCGCAACACCACGGCGTTGACCTGCGAATCCTCGGCCCAGGCATCGAGCTGGCGTTGCAGGCGGCGGACCATGTCCAGGGTGAGGGCGTTGAGACCGGCGGGGCGATTGAGGGTCAGATGACCAATGCGATTGCGAACCTCGGCCAGCACTTCAATTTGCGTGGCATCCATGGCAATGGCCTCCTGGGATGAAACCTGAGCAGTCATCGATAACTCCCTGCTTTTATTGTTCTTTATAGAGAAACTCGCGCGCGAGCGATGCTGGATCGTAACAGTGCAAATTTGTGATGTACAACCGGCATACGTGCAGGTTCTTTCTGCGTTTTTACCTTAGTGCAAAATCAAAAGATCGCAGCCTGAATCGTTTATTGAAGGCGCACGAACCCTGTGGCGAGGGAGCTTGCTCCCGTTGGACTGCGCAGCAGGCCCTTTCTTTGATGGGAAAAACGAGGGCCGCTTCGCAGCCCAGCGCGAGCAAGCCCCCTCGCCACAGGGGCTAGTGTTTGTTCAGGTTCTGCTGCTGAGCACTTCGCTGATACTACGCCGCTTGGCATGCAATTCACTGGCGTGAATCAACTGCTCAAGGTCTTGCGGGGTGACGTCGAAAAACGCCTCCATTTCCGCCAACGCCAGTTTCAAATCCTCGGCGGTAATCGCCTGACTGTCCGCCGACGGCATGACCGGCACAGCCTCTGCCGGGCGCTTGGGATAGCGAATCCGCGTCAGGTTGTTATACGCCAGCGCACTGAGCAGCATCGCCGAGGCACTGAGCATCACCGGGCCGAGGGCTTTCCAGTCCAGAGCGATGGTCGCCGGGTCGGCCAATACCAACAACAACGCCAAGGCGCCGGCCGGTGGGTGCAGGCAACGCAGCCAGCACATCAACATCAGTGCCATGCCCGCCGCCAGGCAAGCGCTGCCCAGGGTTCGGCCGAGCACGTGCGCCACCAGCAGTGAAACCACCCCGGCGCTCAAATAACCGCCGAGGATCGACCACGGCTGGGCGAGGGCGCCGGAGGACACGGCGAACAGCAACACCGCCGAAGCACCCAGCGGCCCGACCAGGTGCTGCGCCACTTCAATGCCGAACACCTGGCTGCACAGCCAGACGCTGAACAGCGTGCCCAGGGACATGCCGATGGCCGCGCGGCTCCATTCCGAAGGGCGGGTGTTGATGGTGGCGGGTAACCAGCGAGCGAGCATGAGGTTGATCCGTTGACAAAAAACCTAAGCAAAAAAAAGGCTTAGCTGGGAAACCCAGAAAGCCCTTGAAGGTGTTCCAACTATTGGGGGAGGAACGGGGCACAGTGTGCCGCCCATTCCATCTGCTGACAAATTCATATTAATGCAGTTTCAGTGCATTATTTTTGCAGTATGGCCACCCGCCGACCGGCCATGAAACACAGTGATCCGCCCATGGCCGTCAACGCACAGAGGGCGTAGAACATCGTCGGCGCCGGGGTGTGCATCAGCAGGAAACCGCAAATCACCGGACTCAACGCGCCACCCAACGCCGCCAGGTTTTGCGCGCCGTAGTAACTGCCACGCAGCTCTTCCGGGGCCAGGGTGTCGACGAACAGGAATTCCGCCGGGTAAATGATCATTTCCCCGAGGGTGAAAATGAACATCGCCACACACCAGCTCACCAGGCCATCGGCCAGGCTGAAACCGATCAACCCGAGGATGAACAGACTGGTGCCACCGGCAATCCAGTAGCGCAGTTGTTCACGCTTGAGGAAGCGGCCGATCTGGTATTGCAGCAGGATCACGCTGATGGCGTTGCAGGCGAGCAGGGCGGCCATGGTTTCCAGGGCGCGCTTGGAATCGTGGGTCACCAGCAGGTATTGCGACAGGTACAAGGTGAAACGGCCGTGAACCACGGTGCTGAACAGGCAGCCGCAGGTGAACATGATCAGTGTGCGGTCGTTCTTTAGCGTGGTCAGGGTCTTGAGAAAGCTTTGCGGCTGGCCGATGGCGGGCACCCGCGCGGGGTCTTTCGGGATCCCGCTCATCAGGAAGATGCTGAAGAAGGCAATGCCGCCAGCGATCAGAAACGGCGCAATCGGGTACACCCCGGCGATCACCACGCCGAGCATGGGACCGGTGGCGTAGCCGATGTTGGTCAAGGTGTAGCGCAGGGAAAACGCCTTGGCCCGTTGGCCCATGGGCAGGTTTTCACTGAGGATCGCCTTGGAGCCGATCAGGAACAACGCCGAGGCGGTTTCGGTGATCACCAGAGTGGCGGTGGTCAGGTAGAGGTTCTCGGCGAAGGTCAGCAGCACAAAGCCAATGGCGCTGGAGAGCATGGCCAGGATCAAGAGCCGGCGCTTTTCCAGGCGATCAATGATGTATCCGCCGTAGAGCGCGAGCAGGGTGGCGATAAACACCGCGATGCCCAGCAGCAGGCCAACGTCCTGTTGGTTGAGGCCGAGTTTGTTGCTCAGGAACAGCGTAAGCAACGGGCTGGTGATGGCGCGGCTGACGACGATGGTCAGCGAGCAGATCATCAACCGGCGGATAACGAGCGAGTAAGTGGCCACGGTGGTGCACAAGTCCTTGTCTTAGTGATGATCGTTCCCACGCTCGGCGTGGGAATGCCTTACCGGACGCTCTGCGTCCGCTTCTGGAACGCGGAGCGTCCCGGGCTGCATTTCCACGCGGAGCGTGGGAACGATCGATGTTTCAATAGAGTCCAGTTCTTCCAACCGCCACAACTGCCCCAGCAACTCTTCAGCCTGCCGCCGCACCATCACCCGTCCGGCCAGACTGAAAAACTTCTCTTCCAGCGCCGCATCACTCAGCGGATTGCCCGGCGCCCCCAGCGGCACCTCGACGCACAGGCTCGCCTGCCGACCGTCCACGGTCCGCACGCTCACCACGGGCTCGCCATCCTCGGACAGTTGCGGGTCCACTTCAAGCCGGATGCGCGACATCCACTGCGCCAAACGCGGGTCGCTGCGACGGGCATCGTCATAGGCTTCCAAGCGGCAGTGGCCAAGGACCAGCCGTGCGGCGAGGGCGTAGCGCAAGCTCATTTGCGCCGCTGCCAGACTGACGATGTCCTGCCCGCCGCACATGTCCTGCAGGAACCCGCACAGCGACACCTCAATGTCCTCGACCTGATCGGCGCTGACCTGCAACTGCGTCAACAGCAAGCCGAGGGCATCGATGGCCGAATGCGTCCCGCGACACGCGGCATAGGGCTTGATCGAGCAGCGGGCGAGTTTCCACATCTTGCCCAGATCCGCATCCAGCGCTTCGGGCACGGCCGCATCGCCCGCGAGGGTCTTGAGGAAACCGCCCCATACATCCTCGAACAACTTCGTCGGCCCGGTGATGCCGCGCTGGGCAAACCGCGTGGCCAGCAAACCACCTTCGGCAGCGCGACCGCTGTGGAGTTTTTTGCTTTGGGAACCGTCATGGATAAAGGCCCAAAGCCCACCGCTGAAACTGCCGGCAATGCCGAGGGCCGACAGGGTTTGTGCCGCATCCAGGCCGAGGATCCGCGCACTGGCCGCCGCTGCGCCGAACACGCCGCAGGTGGCCGTGGAATGCCAGCCGGCGCCGTTATGCGCCGAATAACTGCCGCAGGCTTCAAGCACCCGACGGCCAACTTCGTAGCCGATGACCACGGCGGTGATGAACTCGCGGCCATTGACCGGTTTCTCCGCCATCGACACCGCGGCCATCACCGCCGGCAACACCACCGCGCCGGAATGGTCGCAGCCACCGGTATCGTCCAGTTCCAGGGCATGGGCGGCGATGCCGTTGAGCATCGCGGCTTGCGCAGCACCGACGTGCCAATCGGTGCCCCAGACCGGCGTGTTGCCGGTTTCGCCTTCGAATACCTGGCGCGCCTGTTTCGCCACATCACTGCCAGCCCCGGCCAGGGTCGCGCCGAAGGTGTCGAGGATGTGCCGCTTGGCTTGCTCAACCAGCGCCGGCGGCAAATCCTCAAAACGCGTATCAACGCAAAATTGCGCCAGGTGCTCCATGCGCATCACGCCTTGGTAGGCACTGCCGAACTCACTCATACCCCGTAATCCCGATAATGCCGCTCATACACCGCCGCCGGATGATCCTCCGTCACAGCCACCCCCGAATCCGCCCACCATTGCGCGACCTCGCCAGCGGTGGCGATCCATACGTCCTGATGCAGTTGAATCCCCTGCAGCAACTCGCGCAGCACGCCAATCCGCCCCGGTGTCGCGATGATCTCCGGGTGCAGGCGCAGCACGTAACACAGGCCGAACCGATAAAACCCGGCGAAGTCCATTTGCAGGTTGCCCAGGGTGTGGCTGTAGGACGCAATCCGCGATTGCGCGGGTGGCACGGCAGGGCTGAGGTTGAAGGCGAAGTAGGGTTCGTCTTCCAGTTCGTAGTGCAGTGGCAACTCGATCACCTCGGGCGCCGTCGGGTGGGCGAACGGCAAATCATCGCCGCGCCAGGACGATGACCAGCGAATGCCTTGGCTCCGCAGCGCCTCGATAAACCCCGGTGCGCCGTTGCCGGCGGGGATGCGAAATCCGGTTGGACGCATGCCGGTGAGCGCGGTCAAGGCGTCGCAACCTTTGGCGATCTCAGCGCTCTGCTCGGCGAGCGTCAGGGTGTCGTAGTTCTGATGGCGATACCCGGCGCAGGCAATCTCATGTCCACCGGCCAGGATCGCTTTTATAGGCTCGGGATTTTCCTCGGCGACGATCCCGGGAATGCACCAGCTACTGCTGACGCCCAATTCTTCAAATAAACCGAGCAAACGATCCACGCCGCGCTGGCTGCCGTAGCGCCAGACCGACAGCGTCTTGTCGCGCCCGGCGACTTCCGGGGCCTGGGTCAGGATGCCGTGGATGTCGTTGTAATCGACGGTCAGCACGACCGCGCAGCGGTGGCCGTTGGGCCAGACGGTGGAATCAGACATGGTGATGCTCCTTGAGCCACCACTGGGCGACATCGCGGCAGGTGGCGAACCACACGTCGTCGCGCTGGCGCATGTGTTCGAAGAGTTTTTCCAGCAACAGGATGCGTCCCGGTTTGCCGGTGATCTTGGGGTGGAACAGGGTGGTCAGGCACAGCCCTTCATCCATCGCGCCGTCGAATTCACGGCGCCAATTGTCCAGGGTCAGCGCGTAGCTGGCGGTGCGATCCAGCCCGGAAGGAAAGTCCGGGGCGCGGGTGTAGGCGAGGGAGGCGTAGTCGTCCATTTCCCAGCGGCCGGGGATTTCCACCAGCGGCGTGTCGAAGCCGGGGACGTTGACCAGATAAGGCCGGTCATCGCCACGCATGCTGCTGGAATAGGTCACGCCGGCTTCCACCAGCATCGCCGGGGTTTCGGCGCGCCAGTCGCCGGACGGCGTGCGGAAACCTTCGGCGCGGATGTTCAGGTGCTTCCAGAACACCTCACGGGATTTCTTCATCACGTCCTTCTGCTGGTCCAGCGTCAGGGCGTAAAAGGATTCATGTTTGTAGCCGTGGTACGCCACCTCATGCCCGCGCTCGACAATCGCCTGGCACTGTTTTGGCCAGTTCTCCACGACCCAGGCCGGGACGAAGAAGGTCGTCGGGATCTGGAAGGCGTCGAGCAAGTCGAGGATTCGTGGCAGCGCGCGATAAGGGCCATAACCGCCGAAGCCGAAGTACTCGGGCTTGCGCCAGATCGAGCCATTGAGCATGGCATCACCGGTCGGGCCGTCGAGGTCGAAAGCCAGGGCCAGGCAAGCCTTGTGCGGGGCGGGCCAGGTAGGTTGAAGCGAGGAGGACATCAGGTGGCTCTCCATTGATGTTCAGGTAAAACACAATTCCCGTAGGGGCGAGGCTTGCTCGCGAAGAGGCCGGCACATTCAACATCGTCGTTGACTGACACACTGCCTTCACGGGCAAGCCTCGCTCCTACATTGGATTTGGGTTGTTTGTGAACCTGTAGGAGCGAAGCTTGCTCGCGAAGAGGCCGGCACATTCAACATCGTCGGTGACTGACACACTGCCTTCGCGGGCAAGCCTCGCTCCTACATTGGATTTGGGTTGTTTGTGAACCTGTAGGAGCGAAGCTTGCTCGCGAAGAGGCCGGCACATTCACCATCGTCGGTGACTGATACACCGCCTTCGCGGGCAAGCCTTGCTCCTACAGGGCAAGCATTACTTGCCGGCGTTAACTGTCACTGTCTTGATCGCACCCAACTCCAGGTCCCACTTCTTGAGGATGGTCTGGTAGCTGCCGTCATCGATCATGCTCTGCAACGCCACTTTCACCGCCTCGCTCAACTCAGGCTTTTTCTTGCTCACGCCCAGGCCGGTGAATTGCACGGAGATCGGCAGGCCCACGGTCTTGTACATGTCCTTTTCCTGAGTCTTCAGGTAGGACAAGGTCTCGCTGCCCTGCATCGCCGCGTCGATCCGGCTCTGGCGCAGTTGCGCACGGGCGTCCGCCGAGCCTTCGGTGCCGATCACCACAATGGCCGGTTTGCCCGCCGCTTCACAGTTGGCCTTGCTGTATTCAGCAATTTCCGCCGGGAAGGTCGTGCGGCGGCTGGTGCCGACTTTCTTGCCGCACAGGTCGGTGATTTCGTTGAAGTCCTTGTTCTTCTGCAAGGTGTAGAACTGCGGACCGCTGGTGAAATAGTCGACGAAGGTCACGCTGGCCTGGCGCTCGGCGGTGTCGGTCATGCCCGACAGCACCATGTCCACGCGGTCAGTGGTCAGCGCGTTGATCATTTGCTCGAAGCCGGTTTCCTGCCATTTGATCTTCACGCCCAGCCGCTCGGCCAGGGCGTTACCCAGGTCATAGTCCAGGCCGGTCAGGGTGTTGGTGGCCGGGTCCTTGAAATCCATCGGCGGATAATTGGGCATGATCGCCACAACGATCTCGCCCTTGGCCTTGATGCTGGCCGGCAATTCGGCGGCGAAGCTGACGCTGGAAGCCATCAGGCCGGCGAGTACTGCTGGAATTACGAAATTCTTCATGGTCGTTCTCTTATGAGTGTTTTGACGCAGCTCTTGGTTTGCGAGGCTGGCGCTTAGGTTCGAACGGCAGAAATGAAGCTTTGGGTGCGCGGGTTTTGTGGGCTTATTAGTATTTCTTCGGGGCTTCCAGCCTCCACGATCTGTCCGCCGTCCATAAACACCATGCGGTTGGAAACCTCGCGAGCGAAGCCCAGTTCATGGGTGACGACGATCATGGTCATGCCGGTTTGCGCCAGATCGCGCATCACCGACAGCACCTCACCGACCAGTTCCGGGTCGAGTGCCGAAGTGGGTTCATCGAACAGCATCAGCTTGGGCCGCATGGCCAACGCGCGGGCAATCGCCACCCGTTGCTGCTGGCCGCCCGAGAGTTCAATCGGGTAGCTGTTGCGTTTGTCGGCCAGGCCGACCCGGGCCAGCAGCTCCACGGCTTCTTCGTGCGCCTCTTTGGGCGAACGCTTGAGCACCTGGCACGGGCCTTCGATGATGTTTTGCAGCACAGTCATGTGCGGGAACAGGTTGAAACGCTGGAACACCATGCCGGTGGACAGGCGCTGCCGAGCGATTTGCGACTCGTTGAGTTCGTGCAGTTTGTTGCCGACCACGCGGTAACCCACCAGTTCGCCGTCGACCCAGAGGCCGCCCTTGTCGATCTTTTCCAACTGGTTGACGCAGCGCAGCAAGGTGCTTTTGCCCGAGCCGGACGGGCCGATGATGCACAGCACTTCGCCTTGCTCGACTTCGATGTTGATGTCCTTGAGCGCGTGGTACTGGTCGTAATACTTGTTCAGGCTCACGGCCTTGACGATGTTTCTCATGGGAGGCTCCTCAAGAACGCTTGCCGGCGCCGCGAGCGAAACGACGCTCCAGACGGCTTTGACCAAAGGACAGCACAGTGACGGCAACCAGGTACCAGATACCGGCGACGATCAGCAGCTCCATCACGCGGGCGTTGGCGTAGTAGATGTTTTGGGCGTTGTAGAGCAGTTCCGAGTATTGGATGACGCTCGCCAGGGAGGTCATTTTCACCATGCCGATGAATTCGTTGCCGACTGGCGGAATGATGATGCGCATGGCTTGCGGCAGGATGATCCGGCGCAGGGCTTGCAGGCGCGGCATGCCAATCGACTTGGCGGCTTCGTACTGCCCGGTGTCCACCGAGAGCAAACCGGCACGCACCACTTCGGCGGTGTAGGCACCCTGGTTGATGCTCAAGCCGAGCAGGGCGGCCACGAACGGCGTCATCAGGCTCACGGTGTCCATTTCGAACAGGCCGGGGATGCCGATAGTGGGAAAAATCAGCGCCAGGTTGAACCACAACAACAGTTGCAGGATCAGTGGCGTACCGCGGAACAGCCAGGTGTAGGTGATCGCTACGTAGCGCAGGATCGGGTTGGCCGACATGCGCATGATTGCCGTGATCACCCCGAAGACAATGCCCAGCGCCATCGCCAGCACCGCCATGACGATGGTGTTGAACAAGCCCCAGAGGATCGCCTGGGAAGTGACGAACTGGCCGATGTAGGACCATTCGATCTTGCCTTCGGCGAAGGCGCGCACCAGGCCGAGAATGGCGATGACGATCACAGTGGCAAAGAAAATCCGCCCGTAATAACGCCGTGGCACGTGGTGGTACTGGGTGATATCGAACTGGTTTTCCGCCAGTTTGCGCTCCGACTGGAGACGTTCTGCCTGAGTCTGGCTCATGATGTTTCTCCGTACGCCGCCCAGTGACTGCGGCGCGTGCTGCTGTGGTTCAAAACGGCGTCGACGGCCCACCGCTGATCTTCGTGTTAAACGCGACCCCCTGTAGGAGCGAGGCTTGCCCGCGAAAGCGCTGGGTCAGATGTCATAAATGTTGCCTGACACACCGCCTTCGCGGGCAAGCCTCGCTCCTACAAGGTTTTCGCTCTGATTCAGAGACGGAAGCCTTGATAGTTTTCAGTCCACTCATGCTGGGCGGCGAGGGCGGTTTTCAGGCGACCGATTTGCTCGCGCACCCGTTCTGGCGCGGTGCCGCCCCAACCGCTGCGGGCAGCGATGGCGGCTTCCAGGGTCAGGCTGTCGCGCACTTCCGGGGTCAGGCGTGGATCGATCTCGGCCAGCAACGCCGGGGAGGCTTCCCACAACTCGATGTCATGTTTCTCACAGGCCTGGACCAGCGCACCGGTGATTTCATGGGCTTCCTTGAATGGCACGCCGCGCATCGCCAGCCAATCCGCGACTTCAGTGGCCAGGGTGAAGCCCAATGGCGCCTGGCGACGCAGCTCTTCGACATTGACCTTCATCGTCGCAACCATCCCGGCCATGGCCGGCAGCACCAGCAACAGGGTGTCGACACTGTCGAGCACACCGTTTTTGTCTTCACTCAAGTCGCGGTTATAGGACAGCGGCAGGGATTTGAGGGTGGAGAGCAATCCGGTCAGGTTACCGATCAAGCGACCCGCCTTGCCCCGAGCCAGTTCGGCGATGTCCGGGTTTTTCTTCTGCGGCATGATCGAGCTGCCAGTGGCGTAGGCATCGTCCAGCGCGACCCAGCGAAATTGCCGCGACGACCACAGGCAAAACTCTTCAGCGAGGCGGGAAATGTTGATCCCGAGCATGCTGGCGATAAACAGGAATTCGGCCACGTGATCGCGGCTGGCGACCGCGTCGATGGAGTTTTCGCACACGCCGCTGTAGCCCATTTCCTTGGCCGACTGCTGGGGCAGGCGCGCGATGGCGGAACCGGCCATCGCTGCGGCGCCCAGTGGCGACAGCGAGGTGCGCGCGTCCCAATCCACCAGGCGTTGTACGTCACGCAGCATCGATTGGGCGTGGGCCAGCAAGTGATGGGCGAAAACGATCGGCTGCGCTTGCTGCAAGTGAGTGAAGCCGGGGCAGATGCTTTCGATGTGCTGCTCGGCCTGATCCACCAGCGCTTGTTGCAGGGCCAGCACTTCAACGGCCAGGGTGCGCACGTGGTCACGCAGGAACAGGCGCAGGTCGTTGGCAGTCTGGTCGTTACGGGAACGACCGGCGCGCAGCTTGCCGCCCAGAGCGCCGAGGCGTTCGGTCAGCAGGCGTTCGATAAAGGTGTGGACGTCTTCGTCGTCCAGCGTCGGGGCGATGCTGCCGGCTTTGAAGTCAGCGCCGATCTGATCCAGGGCACCGAGCATGGTGCGGGTTTCTTCTTCGGTCAAAAGACCGGCGCGGTGCAGTTCACCGGCATGGGCCTTGGACCCGGCGAGGTCGTACGGCGTGAGGCGGAAATAGCGCTCAGGGCAACGGGACAGGGCCGCCAGGGCTTCGGATGGGCCGCTTTTGAAGCGTGCACCCCAGAGACGGTCGGTGGTTTGAGACATTGTTGTTTTCCTCGTCGGTAAAGCGAACTGAATACGATCTGCCAAGCCCTGGCACCCGCCGAAAATCATTCGGACGCAGTGGGGCTCAAGCAGTTTTCAAAAGGGCAGTTGCGAAAGGGCGAGAGCTGATCGAAGTGTCAGCTTTTAACAGTGCAAAATCAGTGAGTTGGCACTCAGGTACGGAATTTATTAGCGGTTGCCAAGCCTTGTTTTCTGTGTTCATTATTATTGGCCAGCTATGTTTTTGTTGTTGGGCACAGATTGTTTGCTAGGGCGCCAGAGGTAAATAAGCATTATGGAAACCCCACTTTCCAATTCCGGAAACCCCGCGCCGAAACCGACTCAGCGAGCGCCATTGGCACTCAGTGGCCTGGACTTCAAACTGCTCAAAGTGTTCAAGGCAGTGGTCGAAGCTGGGGGTTTCAGTGCTGCGCAGAACGAGCTGAATGTGGGCCTGGCGGCCATCAGCAAACAGATCTCGGACCTTGAGATTCGCATCGGCATGCGCCTGTGCACCCGAGGGCGCGAGGGGTTTCACCTGACCGAAGAAGGGCGTCTGGTGTATCAGGCGTCGATTGATTTGTTTGCTTCGGTTGACAACTTTCGTGATCGGCTTAGTTCTGCGCAGAATGAACTTATTGGTGATCTGGGTGTGGGAGTTATTGATAACACGATAACCGATCCCGGTTCGCCGTTAGTTGCAGCGCTAAGACTGATTAATGAAGAGTCGCCAAAGGTCCGGTTTCAACTTCAAGCTTCGCAACTGGATGAAGTAGAAAGAGGGGTGGTGGAAGGTCGACTGGTGGCAGGTATCGTGCCGGTCTATCAACGGCGGGAAGAGTTTGATTACTTCGTCCTTTACGAGGAACGCTCCGAAGCTTACTGCGCCGTCGGACACCCTCTGTTTGAGGTGCCTGATGAGCAAATCGGCGGGGAGGTGCTCAAGCAATATGAGTGGGTCAATCACCGTTACGCGATCCACCGGGACAAGCTGAATTTTGCTGCCTACGACAGCTTTTCGGCCTCTGCCACTCAAGTGGAAGCCGTGGCGTTGTTGGTCAAGACCGGACGCTTTCTCGGGTTTCTTCCCAAACATTACGCCAGCGCCATGGTTGACCAAGGGCAACTGCGCGCCCTATGCCCGGCATCGATTTATTTCGATACGCCTTTCCATTTGATCTTGCGGCATAACACTTTGCGCAGTCCGTTGGTGAAGGCGTTTGCTCAGGCATTGAAGGTTGATTTGAGGGTGGGTGGGTGAGGTCCAGTAATTTTATCTCCCTTCAAGCTTTCGGAGTTCTTTGGGTGCGACTTTTAGGGCATATATAAGCACAACAACAAAGCAAATAATGATCGTCGCCCTAGTTGCAAAAACATCCAACTCAAAAGAATGAGCTATCAGCAGAGAAATCCATACAGTATGGAAGCCGGAGCAGGCAACTATTAAACAGTACATTCTTGCTTCGGAAATTATTTTTTTGAGGGTAAGCACTTTACCATCCGTATAATCATCAGCAGGTTGCAGTCTAGGTATTGGTATCGCAAAAAAAAGCCAACTATTTTTTCACCTCGTCATACACTTGGCGCCCTGTTTGATGAATGATATGCCCTTCAAGCAATAGTGCTTTAGGGGTCATAGTTCTGTACGCACGCACATAATCCGTCCTGACATATCTAAATAATCGCCAAGCATCCGGTCTAAGCACAAGTCGATTAAGACCATACACAGACATACCAATATCCAACGAGCCATAAGCAATATTGCCTTCTCGTTCAGACTTTCCAGCTATTTTGGCTAACCCGTGGTAGGCCTTTCGGGTAGGCCCGGTCGTATCATTTCGTCCCTCTAGCAAATTGCGCCCACCCTCATAAACGTTATTCGCGCCATGAAGCATCATAGGTCCACCGACGAGAAGGCAAAATGTCCCGGCTGAACCGTAGCAAATGCCAGCACCTGTCAGAAATTGCATCCCTCCAGCGATCGTAGCCGCCCCTTTCTTGGCAATTTCCCATGATTGACTCAGCAAACTACTCTGTTCGCTCTTTATCTCCTTCAACCCCTGATCAGCACTCTTCCTTCCCTGCGCCACATCATTAACAATCCCTCTCGCGTAATAAGAAACCTCGCGATTGAATTGCAATCGCAACGTCCCATCCTTGATATGTCGCGCAGACAGCGTACACGCCTGGCTCGTCAAATTACCCGCCGCCTTACTGACCGCCCAATAATCACAACTGCCAGGTTCGCAGCGATCCTTTAGCTGTCCCATTCGTTATTTCCCCAAGAGCCGTGCCCACTTGTTCCCGCGAGGTGGTGGCGCCATGTGATTTCGCGATAACGAATGGCGACGTGCTCTTGTGGCTCGGCGTCGTTCTGTAAAACAACGTGAGGCATGTCGAGTGTCAGGTCGGCAATGATGCCGCCTTCAATTTCAATGGTGAAAAACTTCTCTTGAAGGCCATAGGCGGACACTCGATAAAAGCTGATTGCACAGCTGATTTCTTCTCTGCTTGAGAGTGCTTGAGCGAGTAACGGAGAGGATTTATCGACATTCTTCGTAATGATGAGTGGGCTGTGTGTTGGCTTATTGATATTTCCAATATTGGCCATGTTATGGCTGTATGAAAGCACCATGATCTCGTCGGTGTGTCCCGATTGACATTTATTGCCAATAGAATCTTGTGTCGAACAACCCGCTGATATCAATCCCTGAGATTTTCCCTGGATGATCATGTAACCGTGATTCGCCATCGCTGCCACTCCTGTTTGCTGGCGAAGCACTTTATGGCAAACGTCTTAGGGCTAATGTAGGGAGATTCCCTATAGCTTGTAGGAAGGGTGCATTTTTACTGATCTGCCTAGAGCAGGGGCAGACACATCGCACAACGCCGCTCACCGGGCAAACCGTGGGCGACTTCTTGACGCAGAATTGCCAATAAACGTGGGCTGGTTTTAGCCAGGCTCAATGTTTCAAAGCCCAACCGTCGATAAAACGGTTCATTCCACGGCACGTCGCGAAACGTGGTCAGGGTCAGACCGCCGAGTTCTCGTTTCCGTGCATGTTTAATCGCCACTAACAGTAACTTTCGACCAATGCCTCGGCCCTGGAAGTGTTGGCTGACGGACAGTTCCTGAATATGCAGTTGATCGTCGACTTGTTCAGCGCTGAGAAACCCCGCAAGTGCACCATCGGCGGATTGCGCGACCCACACGTCGGCGGTTTCTATGGCGCGCAGATGTTGTTGTGCGTCGGCCACGGGCGAGTCAGCGAGCCAGGCGAGGGAAGGGTCGTTGCGAAACAACGCCGCTGCGGAACGCTCGATGGCGGGGAGGGCGGCAGCGTCAGCGAGTTGGGCGCGGCGAAGGGTAATGGTCATGATGATCGTGTAGGAGCGGCCGAAGGCTGCGATCTTTTGATCTTAACGGCAACGTCAGAAGATCGCAGCCTTCGGCAGATCCTACAGGGTTATGCGTCAAGGTTTGAGATGGAGCAGGACGTAATCGTTTTTGTCGAAACGCCCGGTCAATGCGGGCTCCAGCGAACCCAGCGAAGTGCCTTGCATGGCTTTGTAGTCACCCTGATCCATGATCACCCACATTGGCGGCTTGATGGTTTCCAGTTCCTGGACCGATTCGGTGAACACCGGTTGCAGGTCCTGCTCGATATTGACCATGAACTTGATCGCCTTCGCGTCCTTGCCCATGCCGAACAGTACCAGCGGCGCGGGTTCCTGCTGGACTTGCGCAAAAGCTGCACGGCTGAAGCTGCGGGTGTCGTAGAGCTGTCGCTCCACCGGTTCGAACACCAGGATGTAGACCGACCACAATCCCAGCACCGCACAAAACGCCAGGATCGGCGCTCGTCGGGCCGGCTTGAAAAATGCGGCCAAAGCGATCGCTTGCAACACGCCCAGCACGATCAAGATCGGTACCGGGGAGGTCAATACCCCGGGGAAGCGCCGCTGGCCGACCATCAATGCCACGATCAGTAGCCCCGGAATCACTAGCCACACGCCCTGCATCAGCCCCCGCAATACGGCGAACAATCGCCCTTGCATCACCTGAAACGGATACGCCGCGATAATCGCCGCCATCGGCAACATCGGCAGCAGGTAACGGGCTTTTTTCGCCTGGGGAATCGACAACCCGACCATCACGATTAACCCGGCCGCCGCGCAGTACTGCACCAGACGCAACGCCGGTCCGGCCTCGCGCGGATTGCTCAGGACGATCGCCGCGAGCGCCAATAACCCCAATGGATACGCCAGCGCATAGTTGCCCATGGAACTGGTGAAGTAATACAGCGAACCGCTGACGCCTTCACTGCCGTCCATGCGCCCCATGAACTGCATGCGAATCACGTCCTGCATAAACGCCGGGCCACCGCTGAGTTTGGCGAGCAACAACAGCAATCCGACGCAGCCCGCCAGCAGCATGGCGGCGAGCAGTCCGAAGGCGAGCAATCGTTGCCACTGCCGATTGAGCAGGAAGTAGCTGCACAACATGCCGGTTGGGACGACGAGGCCGATCGGTCCACGAATCCCGAAACCCAGCAACAACAGGGCAAAGATCAGCGCCCAGCGCCGGGGGGCCTCGAAATGGTCGGCGGCATAACCCAGGTAGAACACCGAAAACGCCACCGCTGCCAGCATCACGTCCAAGGACACGGCGCGGGTTTCAGTGACGAAGGTGTTGGTCAGCAGGAGCAGGGCGATACTCAGTAATGCCCAGCGCGTGGAGTAGGGCGCCAGCAAGCGGTACATCAGCGTGACGATGACCGCCGCGGCAATTGCACTCGGCAGCCAGGCACTGAAGGCATTCACCTGGCCGAATGGCAGCGACAGCAACCAGACGAACAGCGTGCTCAGGGCCGAATAGTCTGCATAGGGCTGGCCATAAGTCGTCGGGAACACCGTAGGCCCGTGGCGCAGCATTTCCTGGGCGAACAGCACGAACCGCGAATCGAAGCCGATCGCAGTCTGCTGATAAACCCCGGCCATGAACAGCAGCAGCGCCAACAGCCCCGCGCCGAGGGACTGTCGACGAATGGTGGCATTCACGGTCAGGCAACCGACGAAATGGCAGACCACTGCTGGTATGGAATCGGCAGATTGCGCGAATCCCCACGGCCCATCGGGAAGTACAGGAAACCGGCGCGGGACAGCCGCTCGGCGTCATACAGGTTGCGTCCGTCAAAGATCACCGGCGCGGCCAGGCGCTGACGGATCAGATCGAAATCAGGGGCCTTGAACTGCTGCCACTCGGTGCAGATGATCAGAGCATCGGCGCCGGCCAGTACCGATTCCGGCGTGCCCATTAGCATCAGCTTCGATTCGTCCGGGTACAAATGCTGGGTTTCCTGCATCGCCTCCGGGTCGAACGCCCGCACATTGGCCCCGGCCGCCCACAAGGACTCCAGCAGCACCCGGCTTGGCGCGTCGCGCATGTCATCGGTATTGGGTTTGAACGCCAGGCCCCACACGGCGAAGGTCTTGCCGGCCAGATTGCCCTTGTAGAACGCATTCACCCGTTCGAATAGCTTGTGTTTCTGCCGTTGGTTGATCGCTTCCACCGCTTGCAGCAAATCGCTGGAGCAGTGCGCCTGTTCGGCGCTGTGGATCAGCGCGCGCATGTCCTTGGGAAAGCACGAGCCGCCATAACCGCAGCCCGGATAGATGAAGTGGTAGCCAATGCGCGAGTCCGCGCCGATGCCCAGGCGCACGGATTCGATGTCGGCCCCCAGGTGTTCGGCCAGTTCGGCGATCTGGTTGATGAAGCTGATTTTGGTCGCCAGCATGCAGTTGGCGGCGTACTTGGTCAGCTCGGCGCTGCGCAGGTCCATGAACATGATGCGATCGTGGTTGCGGTTGAACGGTGAATAGAGCTCGCGCATGACGTCGCGCACTTCGTCACGTTCGCAACCGATGATGATGCGGTCCGGGCGTCGGCAGTCGGCGACCGCCGAACCTTCCTTGAGAAACTCGGGGTTGGAGACGATATCGAATTGCAACTGGCGGCTGGCCTCTTCCAATCGGCCCTCGATGTGTGCGCGCAGGGTGTCGCCGGTGCCGACCGGCACAGTGGATTTTTCCACCAAAATCACCGGTTGCTCACGATGACGGGCCACGGCATCGCCCACCGACAGCACGTATTTCAGATCGGCCGAGCCGTCCTCGCTGGAAGGCGTGCCCACCGCAATGAACAACACTTCACCGTGCTGCACCGCCAGTTTCTCGTCGGTGGTGAACTGCAGGCGCTTGGCTTCCAGGCTTTCCCTGACCAGACTGGCCAGCCCCGGCTCGAAAATGCTGACATGGCCCTGCTGGAGCAATTCGACCTTTTTGGCATCGATGTCCATACAGATCACATCGTGGCCGACTTCAGCCAGAACGGCGGCCTGTACCAGGCCAACGTAACCACTACCAAATACACTGATTTTCATGGGTCATTCCTGAGAACGGAGACGCGAGCAGGTCGAGAGTTGATGGTGACGACACCCAAAACGACAAGGGCCACCCCAAGGCTTTTTGCAAGACTGAAATGTTCGTTGAATACCGGCAGGCTGGCGGCCAGCAGGTACACCAGCGCATAGCTGATGCTGAGCAGTGAATAGGCCCGGCCCAGCGGCACGTCACGCAGGGCCAGCAGCCAGCTGAGCATCGACAATCCATAGGCGAAAATTGCCGCCAGCACCACGCCGATAGCGGCCGGATCGACGCTGCCATTGCCCAGGGCGGTCAGCCATTGATCCGGTTGCGGCAATCGGCTCATGCTCCAGCGCATACCCAACTGCGCGGCGCTGGCGAGCATCACGCTGCCCAGGGCGAAGGTGATTCCACGGCGCAGGCTCATGTGTGCTGCCCCAGCAAAACCACACCGCCGATCACCAGCGCGACACCGAGCCAATGGCGCCGGTCGATGGATTCATGAAAGACGAAGCGGGCGACCAACGTGATCAAAACGAAATTGAGGCTGAGCATCGGATAAGCGACGCCGACTTCCAGGCGTTGCAACACCAGCAGCCAGACCAGCAGCCCCAAACCGAGGGAGAACAACGCCAGCCACAGCCACGGCGAGCGCAGTTTGTCGCCCCAACCGGAATCCTTGCCGCGCCAGCTCTCCACGGCGTATTTCTGGGCCACCTGGCCCAGGCACGTCAGCAGGCATGCGGTCAGCAACAGAAACAGGCTCATGCCGCGTCCTTGGGGATAATCAGAATCACCAGGTTGCCTTGCTCATAACGCTTGCCCTCTTTTGGCAGCAATTCCACTTCCTGCAGTTCGTCGTCACCCTTGACCCGCATGACCACGCCCACAGAACCGTGCTTGCGAGCATCGCGCATCCACTGTTGCACTTTGTCGACAGTGATCCGCCGATTACGCGCTTCGGGGTAACTAAGGCCGTATTTCAGCTCGCCGACGGTGTTGTACAGCGCCACTTGCGGGCGTTGCAGGCGCCAGGCCAGGGCTGATGCGGCGCCCAGGTCGTTGCTCATCAATTGGGTGGTCTGGCTCAGTTCCTGGGCGTGTTCGAGGATGAATTGGTCAGGGGTTTTGTTCGACACCACCGCGTTGGGCAGCGCGGCCGGGATCAGGCCGATGAACAGCAAGCTGCCAAACGCCGGCGCCGCCCAGCATTGCAGCGGCCGGAAGGCTTGCAGCAGGTTGGCCATGATCCAGCCCATCAGCGCGATAAACACCAGCACCAGGTTGTGCAGTTCCAACTCGTACAGCGGCTTTTTCAGTTGCAGGTAAACCAGGGCCAACAGGACCGTCAGGCCCAGCAGCAGGTTCAGTAAACCGTTGAGCCCTAGCGCCCGGCCTTGCTCAAGCCGCAAGCGGTCGGCCAGCGCATGGCCCAGCAGCAACGCCAGGGGCAGCAGGCACGGCAGAATGTAAGTCGGCAGTTTGCCGTTGCTCAGGCTGAAGAACACCAGAGGCATAACCAGCCACAGCAACAGGTAGGCAATGTGCGCCTGGTCCCGGGTCTGCCAGGCCTGTTTCAGCGCCGGCGCCAGCAACACCGCCCACGGCAGGCTGAACGCTACCAGCAGCGGCAGGTAAAACCACCACGGCGCGTCGTGCTGCGCATCGTCGCCGGCAAAGCGCCGAATGTGTTCGTGCCAGAAGAAGAACCGCCAGTAGTCAGGCTCCTGGGCGTGCACGGCCAAGGCCCACGGTAGGCTGACGGCGATGGCGATGATGATCGCGAGTGGGCCGTAGATCAGCAGTTCACGCCAGCGTTTTTGCCAGAGCATCCACGGCAGGGCGATCAGCACCGGCAGCAACCAGGCCAGAAAACCCTTGGTCATGAAACCCATGCCGCAGGCCAGTCCCAACACGGCCCAGCCCAACAGTCGTTGGTCAGTGCTTTTGCTGTCTAGCGCAAACCACAGTGCCACCAGACACAGATTGACCCAAAAGGTGAATTGCGGATCGAGGTTGGCGTACCCGGCCTGGCCGGCCACCACGGTGAAACTCATGTACAGCAAGGCGCAGGCAAAGCTTTTGCGCGGGTCGTTCCACAAACGGCGAGCGATCAGGAAGCACAGCAACACACTCAGTCCGGTGCTCAGGGCCGAAGCGAAGCGCACGCCGAACAGGTTGTCGCCAAACAGCGCCTGGCCGAGGGCGATCATCCAATAACCGGCTACCGGTTTCTCGAAATAGCGCAAACCCATAAAGTGCGGTGACACCCAGTTACCGTCCAGCAGCATGTCTTGGCTGATCTGGGCATAGCGGGTTTCGTCGGGAATCCACAGGCCATGGGTGCCCAGCGGCAACAGGTAAGCGAGCAGCATAATTGCCAGCAACACTGGCAAGGCCCAGCGTTTAGTCATGCGCCTTGCACTCCCAGCCAGCCTTCACGGCCTTCGAGGGCACCACGCACCACGCGGCCGACCGGCAGGCTGGCGAATGATTCGGGCAACAGTTCGCCCAAGGGTTTGAAACGGATGTCACGCTGGCGCGCATCGGCCAGCAGTTGACGAAAATCGTTAGCCATCAGAATCCCTTCTACCTCGGCATGGATTGTGTAGACGTTGAGCTTTTCGGGGGTGAAGCGGTCAAGGATGAACCCGTTGAAATCCTTGGCGGCCATGCTCGGCCCGACCACCTCGTCAAAGGTCGGCAAGTCCACCGGGATTTGCGGCGCACCCAACAGGCCATTGGCCAAGGTCGGCTGGAACACGCTCTGGCCCCGGCAATCGCTGTTGTAGCGAAAGCCGAACGCCTGCTTGGCTTCGATCACGCGCTCGTCCGCGCGCCAACCAGCGGAGGCCGAGCAGTCGACTTTTGCCCCGAGGATGTCGCTGAGGCTGTCGACGCCCCGGCGAATCTGCTCGATCAGTTGTGCATCGCTCCAGCGCCCGGCATTCGCTTGCCAGCCATGGTGATCCCAGGCGTGCAGGCCGACTTCATGCCCGGCGTCCCGGGCCTGACGCATCAGGTGCCCGAGATCACGACCAATCGGTTTGCCCGGCCACGCCGTGCCGGCCAGCAAAATGTCCCAGCCATACAGGCCGGCGGCGTTGGAACGCAGCATTTTCCAGAGGAATTGCGGGCGGATCAGGCGCCACAAGTGGCGCCCCATGTTGTCCGGCCCGACGCTGAAGAAAAACGTCGCCTTGACCTGGGCCTCATCGAGGATTTCCAGTAACCGGGGCACCCCTTCGCGGGTGCCTCGGTAGGTGTCGACATCGATTCGAAGGCCTGCCTGCATCAGCGCTTGTCCGCGATTTCGAGCATGGCTTCACGCAGGAAGAAATCCAGCGTGTTGCCGATGGTTTCGCTCATCTCGACGGTCGGCGTCCAGTCCAACAGGCGCTTGGCGTTGTCGATGCTCGGTTTACGGTGCGACACGTCCTGATAACCGGTGCCGTAGAACGCCTTGCTTTCCACGTCGCGGAAACCGGCAAACGGCGGGAAGTTACTGCGCAGCGGGTGCGCTTCGAACTGGCGCAGCAACTCTTCGCCCAACTGGCGGATGCTGGCTTCGTTGTCCGGGTTGCCGATGTTGATGATCTGGCCGTTACACACGTCATTGTCGTTGTCGATGATCCGCGCCAGTGCCTCGACGCCGTCAGCGATGTCAGTAAAGCAGCGTTTTTGCTCGCCGCCATCGAACAGTCGAATCGGCGTGCCTTCCACCAGGTTCAGGATCAGTTGGGTGATTGCCCGGGAGCTGCCGATCCGTGCCGAATCCAGACGATCCAGACGCGGGCCCATCCAGTTGAAAGGACGGAACAGCGTGAAATTCAGGCCTTTCTGGCCGTAGGCCCAGATCACGCGGTCGAGCAGTTGCTTGGAGACCGAGTAGATCCAGCGCTGCTTGTTGATCGGGCCGAGCACCAGATTGGAGGTGTCTTCGTTGAAGCGCTCGTCCTGGCACATGCCATAGACTTCCGAGGTCGACGGGAAGATCACGCGCTTGTTGTACTTGACGCAGTAGCGCACCAGTTTCAGGTTTTCTTCGAAGTCGAGTTCGAACACACGCAGCGGGTTGCGGGTGTATTCGATCGGCGTGGCGATGGCCACCAGCGGCAGGACCACGTCGCACTTCTTGATGTGGTACTCGATCCACTCGGAGTGGATGCTGATGTCGCCTTCCACAAAGTGGAAATTCGGATGGCTGCGCAGGCGGTCGATGGCGTCGGAACCGATGTCCAGGCCATAGACTTCATAACGGTCGTCACGCAGCAGGCGCTCGGACAAGTGATTGCCGATGAAGCCGTTGACGCCGAGGATCAGCACGCGGGTGCGACGGGGTTTGCGCCCGGACTCAGCGCCCCGCAGGACCGAACCGTCGACCAGGCCCAGCTCGTTGGCCAGTTGCGGGCCGCTCAGGTACAGGCCGTTGTCGTTGCGCTGGCCGGCGGTGATCACCAGCGAGTCTTCGCCGCAGGCAATACGCAGCGGGTCAACACTGATGACTCGGCCCGGTGCCTGACCTTCATTGCCCTTGGCGACCTGTGCGCCCCAGACAATCAGCTTGTGTTCGCCGACGTCGCAGAACGCGCCCGGATACGGTTGGGTCACGGCGCGAACCAGGTTGAACAGTTCTTCGGCCGGTTTTTTCCAGATCAGCTTGCCGTCCGCCGGGGTGCGACGACCAAACACGGTGGCTTTGGATTCGTCCTGCGCGGTTTCGGTGATTTTGCCTTGCAGCAGCGCCGGCAGGGTGTCGCGCAGCAGCGCACTGGCGGCGTCACGCAGTTTTGCGTGCAGGGTCAGCGCGGTATCGCTGCGCTCGATCCCGACCTTTTGCTGGGCGAGGATGGCGCCGGCATCGGCGCGCTTGACCATGCGGTGCAGGGTCACGCCGGTTTCGGTTTCGCCGTTGACCAGCACCCAGTTGGCCGGCGCGCGACCGCGATAAAGGGGCAGCAACGAACCGTGCAGGTTGAACGCGCCTTGACTGGCGGTGGCCAGCAGTGGCTCGCTCAGCAGATGGCGGTAGTAGAACGAAAAGATGTAGTCCGGGTTGAGCTTGGCAATGCGCTCGATCCACAGTGGATGGTTGGCATCCTCCGGGGCGTGCACGGGGATGCCTTGATTGGCACACAGTTGCGCCACGGAGCCATAGAAGGCGTTTTCCTTCGGGTCATCGGCGTGGGTGAACACCGCCGCAATCTCAAAACCTGCGCCAAGCAGGGCGTCGATGCCGGCACAGCCGATATCGTGATAGGCGAAGACAACAGCTTTTTTGCTCATGAGAGAACCTGATCTGAAGGAGTTGAAGTGAGACCGTCGACAGTGACAACGGGAGCAGGGGAGGCGGGTTGGCTACGCAAGACTTTTTCGATGAAGAACCGTGGGCGGGCCCGGACGTCGCTGTACATGCGGCCCAGGTATTCACCCAACAGGCCCATGCCAATGAATTGCCCGCCGGTGAAGACGAACAACACGGCGAACAGGACGAACGTACCGTCGCCAGCCCAGCCAGCGCCAAAGGCCAGGCGCAGGACAATCAGCGCGATGGCAAACAGCACGCCAAGACCGGCCATGCAGAAGCCGACGATGCTGAGCAGGCGCAGCGGGGTGGTGGTCATGCAAGTGATCAGGTCGAACATCAGGTTGACCAGGCGCATCGGGCTGTACTTCGATTCGCCGTGTTCACGCTCGGCGTGGGTCACGAGGATTTCCGTGGTGTGGCGGGCGAAGCTGTTGGCCAAAATCGGGATGAAGGTGCTGCGTTCGCGGCAGGCGAGCATCGCGTCGACGATGGTCCGGCGGTAAGCCCGGAGCATGCAGCCGTAGTCGCTCATGGCCACGCCGGTGGAGCGTTGCACCGCCAGGTTGATCAGCTTCGACGGCCAGCGGCGCAGGGCCGAGTCCTGACGGTTGTTGCGCACGGTGGCAACCACGTCGTAGCCGAGTTCGGCCTGGGCCACCAATCGGGGGATCTCTTCCGGCGGGTTTTGCAGGTCGGCGTCGAGGGTGATCACCACGTCGCCCTTGCACTGTTCGAAGCCGGCCATGATCGCCGCGTGCTGCCCGTAGTTGCGGTTGAGGATGACCGCCACCACCGGGCTGCACTCGTGGCTCGCGGCCTCTTCCAGGATCTGCGCCGAGTTGTCGCGGCTGCCGTCGTCCACCAAGACGATTTCGTAGTCGTGGTGCAATTGCTGGCACGCGGCTTCGGTGCGCCTGAGCAACTCGGGAAGGCTGTCTTGCTCGTTATAGACCGGGATGACGATCGATACGCAACGGATCGGATAAGGTTTCACAGGCGGGCGTCCATAATGTTTTCGATGGCACCGACGACACGTTCAACGTCGTCAGTGGTCATGTCGG
Source organism: Pseudomonas sp. ANT_J12 (assembly GCF_008370045.1). Lineage (GTDB taxonomy): Bacteria > Pseudomonadota > Gammaproteobacteria > Pseudomonadales > Pseudomonadaceae > Aquipseudomonas. The sequence continues at coordinate 10,535 of NZ_VOBN01000031.1, read as the reverse complement.
GGAACAACGGGATCGAACACAGCCGCGCCGAGTTCCATTCGGTATTGGGCAGGTAGATGTCCGGGAAGCGCTGGCGGTAGTAGGTGTGCAAGTGGGTGGCGATGAAATGGATGCCGGTGCCGATGTTCTGCTCCTGCAAGGCCTTCATGAAGGCTTCGCGGTCGAGGCCGCAGCGTTCGGCGTCGATGCGCAGGATGAACAGGTGCCAGGCGTGCTGCTGCGGGTACGCCGGGATGGCCAGCGGTTGTACCGGCAGGCCTTCGAGGCGTTGCAGATAGGTCTGGGCCAGTTGCGTGCGCTTGGCGTTGATCTCGTCCAGTCGTTCCAGTTGCACCAGGGCGATGGCGGCATTGATGTCGGCCAGGTTGTATTTGAACCCGGGCTCGATCACCTGGGCCTGGGGTTTGCGGCCACCGGTCAGGCGGTCGTAGGCGTCAACACCCAGGCCGTGGAATTTGAGCATGCGCACCCGAGCGGCCAGGTTTTCATCGTCGCTGACAAACATCGCGCCTTCGGCACAGGTCATGTTCTTGATGGCGTGGAACGAGAAGATCGCCGTGCCCTGTGAGCCAACGTGGCGACCTTTGTAAAAGGTGCCGGCCGCGTGGGCCGCGTCTTCGATGACGGGAATGCCGTGTTTGTCCGCCAGGGCATAAAGCGGATCGAGGTCGAACGCCGCGCCAGCGTAATGCACCGGGATGATTGCCTTGGTCCGTGGCGTGATCGCCGCTTCGATGCTCTGCAAATCAGTCATCAGGGTGTCGCGATCGACATCGACAAACACCGGCGTCGCACCCAACAGACAGATCATGTTGGCGGTGGACACCCAGGTCTGGGACGGCGTAATCACTTCATCCCCGGGACCAATACCCAAGGCCAGCAACGTGATGTGCATGCCCCCGGTGGCCGACGACAATGCCACGGCATGCTTGCAGCCGACGTAGTTGGCGAAGTGTTCTTCCAGTGCCTGGTTTTTTGGCCCGGTGGTAATCCAGCCCGAGCGCAATACTTGCTCTACGGCGGCAATTTCTTCATCGCCGATACTGGGGCGTGAGAAGGGGAGAAAAGCCTGACTCATGGAGACCTCGGGGGTATAAGCAGCAACGAAATTTCAGGTGCAGTGATTCGGATCCATTTTAAGCGTAGTCGCTAAAATGAAAGCTGCATCAATTAGTTACTAGAGAAATGTGACAAATTGTCTAGGTTGACTTTTGACTGCCGGCTCGTCAGGTTGTGCTGGCTGACTACCGGTGGCCCGACTCATTAAGGTTAAGCGCGAAAATGTGAAAGGGACATGAAAAACCGGTCGGCGAATCGTTTATCTGAAGTCCAGACAGCTAGAGTTCAGACTTCTACCGTTTATCGCGTTAATCCACCGTTGAGTACTCCTTACAGCAAGTAACCAAACTCTTTAGTTGTTGTGTTGAACAGTTTTCATTCAAGGCTTTTTGTGTGACTGACTTATCCGTTAATGAACCAAGGGTGGCCAAAGCCAACCCATTGACCGTGTATCTGGCGCGCCTGGCGTCGTCCAGCCAACTGACCATGCGTTATGTGCTGCAAGACGCGGCCGATCGTCTGGGCTTCGAAGACATGAACATCGAGGAGATTCCCTGGCACGAACTCCAGCCCGAGGATGTCATCGCCTTGGTCGCCGCCTTACGCACTGATGGTTATGCGCCGAATACCTCTTCGCTGTATGTGAACGCCGTACGCGGGGTGATGAACGAAGCCTGGCGCATGAGCCTCATCAGCCAGGAACACTTGCTGAAGATGCGCTCGGTCAAAGGCATTGCCGGCACGCGGCTGTCCCAGGGGCGCAACCTCAAGCGCACGCTGATTCAGGAATTGATGGCAGTCTGCGCGGCGGATCCGCGGCCACAAGGCCTGCGGGACGCGGCGATCATTGCGGTGCTGTACGGCTCGGGCATGCGCAAGTCGGAATCGGTGAACCTCGACCTGAACCAGGTCGACTTCAGCGAACGCAGCCTGCGGGTCACGGCCAAGGGCAACAAGCAGTTGATCAAGTACGCACCGGCCTGGGCCTTCGCCAAACTGGAGGCGTGGCTGGAATTGCGCCGCTCGCAACTGGGCGAAGGTCTGGAGGACGACCCGTTCCTGTTCAACCGCATCCGCCGTGGCAGCCACATTACCCGCGAGCGCATCACCAAACATGCGATCTATTACATCGCCCGCCAGCGCGGCGCCCAGGTCGGGGTGAAGATCATGCCCCACGACTTCCGTCGTTCGTTCATCACCCGGGTGATTGAGGAACACGACCTGTCGATTGCGCAGAAACTGGCGCATCACAGCAATATCCAGACCACCGCCAACTACGATGTGCGTGATGACAATGAGCGGCGGCGGGCGGTGGATCGCTTCGATTTGTGAGTCGGCAAGCTATCTCTGCCGGGGTGGTGTGGGTCAGGGCTGCGGGATAAACGCCACGCTCTGGTCCTCCCGACCATGGAACATCCGCTCACCGTTAGTGGGCGTGGTGGTGATGACCTGATGGTCGACACTCAGATAGCCCAACGGCAAGGCATCACCATTGCGGTATTGCGCCACGATGATGGTGCGCTGCGGGTCCCAGTGTTGGCCGCTGGTGGCATCAAGCCAGGTCATCAAAGCGGCGCTGTCGCCCGTGCGTGGGTAGTTCTGGTTTTCCTGCACGTAATAGAAGGGCGCACCGCCGGTTTGCAGGTACATCGGCACTTTGTTGTCGACTTCGATCATGACCAGGCGCCAGTCCTTGAGGGGCGCACGCTTGCTCGCCTCAAACTTGACCGTCTCACCGAATTGAACCACGCCGCCACCACCGTTGGTCCACGGATAGAGCACGCCCAGCACCGCGAGCAATAACACGGTGGCCGCACCGAAACCGATCTTCCAGCCACGACTCACCGGGTTGCGTTGGGTGATCCACCAAGCCCCAAGCAATTGCGCAAATGGCACCAGGGGCAACACGTAGTAACTGCGCCGACTGCCGCTGGCGGTGAAGAACAACATCAACAACCCCAGGCCCCAGATCAGCCAGCGGGTATTGGGTTCGATGCTGCGCCAGTGGCGCAGGGCGACCCACAACGCGATCAACCAGCACGGCGCCCAGGGCAGGGTGTAGACCGGCAGGTAAATCAGGTAGGTGTAAATCGGCCCGATGTTGTCGAACGGCTGGAAAAACCGCACGACGTTTTCCCGCAGCACCAGGCCCAGGCCACTTTCGCCATAGGTTGGCGCGCCGTAGACGTGGGACAGTACAAACGGCGTCATGTAGAACGCGCCAGCGATCATCAAGGCCAGGCACAGCCGCAGATTGAGATGGCGTTTCCAGCGCCCGTCCTGCAGCACATGGGGCAACAGTAGCAAGCCCGGCAGAATGAAGCCGATCAGGCCTTTGAACAGCGAGGTCAGTGACAGCAGCAGGAAAAATCCCAGGTAGCGCGACAGGCGAGTGTCTTGCGGCCCGCGCCAGTACCACCACACCGCCGCCAGTACACCGCACACGGTCAGGATGTCAGCCGTGGCCACCCGCGCCCAAAACACGAAGTAGAACGTGGTCGCCAGCATCCACCCGGCAATCAGCCCGGTGCCTTTGCGAAACAATTGCTCGCCCAGCAGGTACACCAGCCACACGCTCAACCACGCCGAAATCACCGAAGACAGGCGCAGCGACCAGTGTCCCAGGCCGCCGGTCAACCACGCCGTGGCGGTGATCAGCCAATAGGACGGCAGTGGCTTGTCGTAATACGGCCCGCCCTTGAGGTACGGATCAAAATAGTCACCGCTCTGGAGCATCTGCAAGGCGATGTTGGCCCAGCGGGTTTCCGCGCCCCAGAGCTCGCGCGAACCTAAACCCAACAACAACATCAAGGCAGTCGCGCCCAGCAGGAGCCACAGCGCGGCCCTGTCACTTGCGTGGAACTTCATGGAGGGTTTCCTAAAACTTGAATGAGCACCGCAGTCCCTTGTGGGAGCGGGCTTGTTCGCGAAGACGTCGTGTCAGTCGCCACCTGCTTTGACTGATGCACCGTATTCGCGAGCAAGCCCGCTCCCACAGGTTTGGTGTTTGTCGTTACGGACTTTGCGGGAAAATCAGGATTTCAAGATTGCCACGCTCATAGCGCTTGCCATCCACCGGCAACAACTCGACTTCCTGGACCTCTGGCACACTGTTGACCCGCATCACCACCCCCACCGAGCCTTTCTTGCGTGCTTCAGTCATCCATTGACCAACGTTGTCCTTGGTGACTTTGCGCGAATCCATGGCCGGATCGTCCAGACCATATTTCAGCTCGCCAATGGTGTTGAACAGGTCAACCTGAGGTCGCTTCAGGCGCCAGGACAAGGCCGACGCCGCGCCCAGGTCGTTACTGAGCAGGGAGGAGGTCTGGCTCAGCGCTTCCAGGTGTTCGGCAATGAACTGGTCAGGCATCTTGCTGTTGACGATCGTCGCCGGCATCGCCGCTGGCAGCAGCGCCACCAGTAGCCAGCTGCCCAAAGCCGGCGCAGCCCAGAACTGCAAGGGTCGTGAGACTTGCAACGCATTGGCAATGATCCAGCCGGCCAACACGATATAGGCCAGGGACAGGCTGAACATCTCAGTGTTTTCGAAGATTTCCTTGGTTGCCTGGATGTATATCAAGGCGATCAGGCCAACGCAGCCCAACACCACATTGATGGCACCGTTGAAACGAATGGCCCGGTCTTGCGCCTGATCGATAAGGCCCGTCAGGGCATGCCCCATCAGCAACGCCAGCGGCAGCAGGCACGGCATGATGTAGGTCGGCAACTTGCCGCTGCTCAGGCTGAAAAAGGTCAGGGGCAACAGCAGCCACAACAGCAGGAAACCCATGGCCGGTTCACGCTTGTTTTTCCAGGCCTGGATAAAGGTCGACGGCAACAACGCCGCCCAAGGCAGGCTCGAAGCCACCAGCAACGGCAGGTAGAACCACCACGGCCGGGCGTGTTGCGCGTCGTCAGCGGCAAACCGGCGAATGTGCTCATTCCAGAAGAAAAACCGCCAGAAGTCCGGTTCCTGATGGTGAATGGCAAGCACCCACGGCAGGCAGGTCACGGCAGCCACAACCAGCGCTATCGGCCCGTAGCGCAGCAACTCGCCCAAGCGACGTTGCCAGAGCATGTAGGGCAGGGCGATCAGCACCGGCAACAGCCAGGCGAGGAAACCCTTGGTCATAAAGCCCATGCCGCAGGCAACCCCCAACAAGGTCCAGGCACCGAGGCGTTGTTTACCTGAAGGGTTATCGAGGGCGAACCACAACGCCACCAGACTCAAGTTCACCCAGAACGTGAATTGCGGATCGAGGTTCGCATAACCGGCTTGCCCGGCAATCAGCCCGAAACTCATGTAGAGCAACGCGCACGCGCCACTTTTGCGCGGGTCGTTCCACAGTCGGCGGGCAATCAGGTAGGTCAGCCACACGCTCAGCCCGGTGCTCAACGCTGAGGCGATCCGCACACCGAACAGGTTATCGCCGAACACCGCCTGGGCGATGGCGATCATCCAGTAGCCGGCGATGGGTTTTTCGAAATAACGGATGCCCATGAAATGCGGGGCGATCCAGTCACCGCTCAGGCGCATTTCCTGGCTGATCTGGCCATAGCGGGTTTCGTCGGGAATCCACAAGCCGTGGCTCATCAACGGCAGCAGATAGAACAGCACGAAGGCCAGGAGCAAACCGGGAACGATCCAGCGTTCGACGGCGGTGGGTGCAGGGGCGGGGCGTCTGTGCAGCTTCGCCGCCGGGTGTTGCAACAGATTGTGATGGGACGTCATGAGAAATCCTTAACGCGAGGACGCTGTGGATCCAGCGCACTATCAGCCATCCTCGCTGAACAGCGCCTGAAGGAATTCAAGCCAGAGAGATGTTTATTGATGAGTAGCGAACTAACAGTCTCAACTTTAAATCACTAACGACCGCAGCCTTACTTCAACGATTTATCGTTCAACAGCGAACGCCAATCAGCGTCATTCAATACGCCCAGTACTTGAAGTTGCCCATCGCTGCCAATGCTGGCAAACAATGAACTGCTGTATTCGGCGGTGGCCGCGTGCTTGAAACCGGTCTGGACCTCGAAATCGCTGATGCAACCGCTGTGGGTGACCAGCACTGTATTGCGATGGGCCACCTTGTGCGCGATCACATCGTCGCGCAGGGTGTCGCCACAACTGGCCAGCCAGGCCTGGGTCACCGCTTCCTTGCCGAACATATAGTGCGCGGTTTGTTGGGTGCGCGTGACCGGGCTGGTAAAAACGTCGGCCTGAGCCATGCCCAGGCGCATAAAGCCTTGGCCCACCGAGGCTGCAGACTGACTGCCGAGTTCGGTAATGCCGTCCGCCGGACCCAGGCAAGGGTTGCTGGAGCGGTCGCAGCGCTCGGCATGACGCACCAATACCACCACGTCGCCGGCGCGCCAGTGCCGGAGCAGTTCGGCGCGAGCCTGGGCATTCGCATTGCCCAGGTTGACCGGGGATCGATGCCACACGACGAAACCGGCGACCAGCGCTGCCACTGTCAACAAGACTGACACGCTGATAATCCTGACGAGTTTCGACGGTCGCCAGCGGCGCGACGGCATGGCGGATGACACTGATTCGATCACGGTGCTGCCCCTTATACGACAGTATTGAAACCTGCTTAGTCAAACTTTCAGGATTGCTCGGCACACTAAGGGGCGGCGCGTATGAGCACGGTGAAACGAATGTGAAAAATTTGCGGAGAAAGGCTCTGTTATTCACGAAACTGTTTCCTTTTAGTTTCAGTGGTCGGAGCGTAGTCGATTAAGTCGAATGGCGTGGGTGTGTTTGAAAACTAATGTCAAATACGACGAGAGAAACAGTTAAAGTTACTCCGGCATTACGAATAGGAAATAACAACTCAACGGCAGGTATTTCGCCGTTGAGCGGGTCCATTGCAGAGCAGGTATTTTCAGAGAGGCGCCGGGCAACCCCGTTGCGTGGCCGCCGCTTGACTGATCACCGCAGCCAGGCGTTTGACGTTGTTCTGCTGCGCCGTCACCAAATCCTCAATGGAAGGCCCCGACGGCGTCTGCAACGTACTGCGGCACGTCACCAGCGAGTTATCGCCGGCCCCTAATGGCCGCAGGCGCCATTTGACGTCGATCAAGCCGTACTGGCCGGGAATCGAGTCGAAACGCTGCACATCCACCCGCAACGACACCTTGCGTTGGGAGTTGGCGTTGGACAGTTGATCCACCAGCGCACTGCGCAACTCATCCGACAGGCTCGCGCCCCACCAATCGGTTTCAAGGATCGCCAGACCGCTGTTGCCCTGGCGAATGACGATCTGCGGCCGATCGACCTGGGGCGGCACGCTGATGCCTTCGATCTTGATTTCGTCGCCATTGCCCCTAGCCAGTTGCGCCGGGGTGAGGGTATGAAAGTGAATCGGGTCGCTGCGACACGCCGCGAGCAGCACCAACGCGGCGACCAGGGTGATCTTCGGCGAAAAAGCCATGGGTGTTGCTCCTGTGGTCAGTTACGCGGTGGCCCTTGCAGGTCGGCCGGCGCTGCATTGTCGGGGCGCCCGCGAATCAGCGATTCCGGGTGCCGTCCCAGGTAATCCGAGAGCTCACGCAGGGAACGCGACATGCGTTTGAGTTCGTCCAGGGTCTGGGTCAGTTGTTCCCGTTGCGGCGAATCTTCGGCGAGGGTCGAACTGGCCGAATTCAGGGTCTTGCTGACGTCCGCCAGGGTCGTCTGCACGCCGGGCAGGGTCTTGGCGTTGAATTGCGCCAAGCCTTTGCGCAACTCGACGAGGTTGCTGTCGAGGTTGCTGGCAATCCGTTCCACCGGCAGTTGGTTGATCTTGTTGACCATGGCCTCGAGTTTTTCCTGCAACTGTTCGAGGCTGCCGGGGATGGTCGGGATGCTGACCGGCCGCGCGTCCGGATCGAACTTGACCTTCTCCGCCTTGGGGTAGAAATCCAGCGAGATGTACAGCTGGCCGGTCAGCAGATTGCCGCTGCGGGCCTGTGCGCGAAGGCCGTTTTCGATAAACGTGCCCATCAGGCGCACGCCGGCGGCTTCGTCATTGGGGTCATGCATCAACGCCTTGATCATTTTGGTATGAGCCTGGCCGAGTCGTTGCGGGTAAATCACGATGCCGACGTTGACCGGGAAGCTGCGTTTCTTCTCGTCGAAATCCAGATTGATCGCCACCACCTTGCCGATTTCCATGCCGAGGAATTCCACCGGGGCATCGACCTTGAGCCCGCGCAGGGCCTGGTCGAAACGCAGGCTCAGGTACTGCGCCTTGCCATTGGGCGGGGCGAGGGCGGTGGTCTGGTCGTCGAACAGCTCGAAGGTCTTATCCTCGGCGGCGGGTTGATCGTTGGGGCTGTACTGCGGGGCGATGAAGGCAATACCGCCCACCAACAGCGAGGACAGCGATTCGGTCTTCACCGCGAACCCGTTGGCGCCGATGTTCAGGTCGATGCCGCTGGCGTTCCAGAACCGGGTGTTTTCGGTGACGTAGGCGTCGTTGGGCGAGTGCACGAAGACTTCAAGATTGACCCCTTTGCCGTCCGCATCCAGCGCATACGCCACCACTTGGCCGACCGGGATCTTGCGGTAGTAGACCGGCGAGCCGATATCCAGCGAACCGAGATCCTGGGAGTGCAGGGTAAAGCGCTTGCCCGGTTCGCCGTAGGTGATCGGCGGCGGGTTCTCCAGGCCGGTGAAGTTTTTCGCACGACCGTTGGCGTGACCGATATCGGCGCCGATGTAGTCGCCGGACAACAGCGTATCGATGCCCGAGACCCCACCCGCGCCGATGCGCGGGCGCACCACCCAGAACTGCGAGTCTTCGCGGGTGAAGGTTTCTGCCTGTTTGGCGAGTTTGATGGTGGCATCGACACTCTTCTGGTCTTTGCTCAACTCCACGTCAGAGACATGCCCGATTACCACGTTGCGGTACTTGACCTCGGTCTTGTTGGCGGTCAGGCCGTTGCCGGTCTTGAAGGTCACGACAATGGTCGGGCCTTCTTGCATGAGGCTGTGCACCACCAGGGAAATCCCCACCAGCACGGCCACGATCGGCACGATCCACACCAGCGAAACGCTGAAACGGCGAGTCTTGATACTGGCCTGTCCCGGGGCTTGCGGCCCGTCAGTGGCTTGCGACTTCATCCGTGACCTCCTCGTTATGGGGCGCTTTATCCCAGATCAATCGTGGGTCGAAACTCATCGCCGAGAGCATGGTGAAGACCACCACCAGGCCAAAAAACAGAATGCCGGGACGCGGCTCGATGTCAGCCAGGGCCTGGAATTTCACCAGCGAAGCGACCAGCGCGACCACGATGACATCGAGCATCGACCAATAACCGATGACCTCGACGAAACGGAACAGCTTCGAGCGCTCCTTGCGCGCCCACAGGCTGTCGCGCTGAACGGTGATCAGCAGCAGCGTCAGGGCGACGAATTTGATGCCGGGCACGGCGATACTGGCGATAAAAATGATCAGGGCAATGTCCCAGGCGCCGGCCTCCCAGAACTCCAGCACGCCGCTCATGATGGTGCTGTCGGCACCGGCACCGACCATTTTGGTGTTCATCACTGGCAACAGATTGGCCGGGACATAGAACGCCAGCGCGGCGAACAGGTAGGCCCAGGTCCGGGCCAGGGAATTGACCTTGCGCCGATGCAACGGGGCGCCGCAGCGTTCGCATTCCTGAGGATCGTTGGTCATGTCGCAGGCCATGCCGCAGCTGTGACACAGGCACAGGCCCAGTTCGCTGGCGACCGGCGGCGTTGTCATAGCTCGTCCCACAGTTCACGGATATCGCGCCCGGCAATGCGGATCATCATCAAGCTGAGAATGGCCAGGGCGAACAGGCCGATGCCGGGCAATACATCCAGCAAGCCGGCGAGTTTGATCACCGCGACCATCGCTCCCAGCAGGCAAACTTCCAGCATGCTCCAGGGCCGCAGGGTTTCCAGCCAGCGCATGCTGAAGCGAAACCCTGGCGCGCGCTGACGGGCGAGGGCGAAGCTCAGGACCCAGATCAACAGGACCAGTTGAATGATCGGCGCGATGATCATGGCGATTGCCGCCACCATGGCAATGAAGGTGATCGGGCCCAGGCTCAGGGCCAGCACCGAATCCCACAGCGTGGCGCTGTTTTTCAGGCCTTTGAGGCTGATACTCATGACCGGGAAAAAGTTGGCGAAAATCCACAACACCAGCGCCGTGAAGGTCAAGGCCAGGCGCTGCTCCAGCGTCAGGCCGTTATACCGCTGGAGCACGCCACCACAGCGGGTGCACAGGGTTTTCTGATGTTTGGCGAGCGTGACTTTTTCATACACGCAGTCGCAGTGCTCGCAGATGATCAACGGGTCAGTCGTGGCCATGGGTCGCATTCGCAAGGAAGTCAGAGCACCTCCTCAATATAGAAGTGCCTTGCGATAGAGCAAATCGAAAGGCGGTTCAAAGGGATGCGACGACCCAATGTAGGAGCGAGGCTTGCCCGCGAAGGCGTCCGTAAGATCGCCTTCG
>NZ_VOBN01000030.1 GCF_008370045.1 Pseudomonas sp. ANT_J12 | reverse complement strand
TTGCCGGCGAAGGCGTACTCAAGATCGCCTTCGCCGGCAAGCCTGGCTCCTACAGGGTCCGGTGTTACGCCAGACGTTGGGCTTTTTCGTCTTCACCCAAACACGCTGCGGCTGTGAACAACACATCGGTAGACGAATTCAACGCCGTTTCCGCCGAATCCTGCAATACACCAATAATGAAACCCACCGCCACCACCTGCATCGCGATTTCGCTCGGAATGCCGAACAGGCTGCACGCCAACGGGATCAGCAACAGCGAACCACCCGCCACACCCGAAGCACCACACGCACAAATCGCCGCGACGACGCTGAGCAAAATGGCGGTCGGAATGTCCACGGTAATCCCCAACGTATGCACGGCCGCCAGGGTCAGCACGGTAATCGTGATCGCCGCACCGGCCATGTTGATGGTCGCACCGAGCGGGATCGACACCGAGTAGGTGTCTTCATGCAAACCCAGGCGCCTGCTCAATTCCAGGTTAACCGGAATGTTCGCCGCCGAACTGCGGGTGAAGAACGCGGTGATCCCGCTTTCCCGCAAACACATCAGCACCAGCGGATACGGGTTGCGGCGCAGTTTCCAGAACACGATGGCCGGGTTCATCACCAGCGCCACGAACAGCATGCAGCCGAGCAATACGGCCAGCAGGTGCATGTAACCGATCAACGCACCGAAGCCCGAGGTGGCCAGGGTCGAAGCCACCAGCCCGAAAATCCCCAGCGGTGCGAAGCGAATCACCAGGCGCACGATCAAGGTCACGCCGTTGGACAAGTCACCGAGCACCTCGCGGGTGGTATCGCCGGCATGCCGGATGGCAATGCCCATGCCGATTGCCCACGCCAGAATGCCGATGAAATTGGCGTTCATCAGCGCGTTGACCGGGTTGTCGACCACACTCAGCAGCAGGCTTTGCAGCACTTCACCGATACCGCCCGGCGCCGTCACCGCGACATCATGTGTCGCCAACACCAGGCTCGACGGGAACAGCGTGCTGGCCACCACCGCGACCACGGCGGCGGCAAACGTGCCCAGCAAATAAAGAAACAGAATCGGCCGGATGTGGGTTTCCTGACCGTGTTTATGGTTGGCGATCGAGGCCATGACCAGCACGAACACCAAAATCGGCGCGACGGCTTTCAGCGCGGCGACAAACACTTTGCCGATGAACGCAGTGGACTTCGCCACGTCCGGCGCGAACAGGGCCAGGGCAATCCCGGCGATCAGGCCGATGATGATTTGCGTGACCAGGCTGGTGCGTTTCAAACGGTGCAATAGGGAAGGGGTTGAAGCGCTCATAACGGTATCTCTGATTTTTTTTGGGTACAGGGTTTCGCAGGTCACGCAGCAATAAGCGGGGCAGGCCACATGGAGGAACCGAGGGATATCGCGCCATCAAGGCCAGCAACTGGCCGATGAACAGGGTGTACGAATCGCAGGGCGCGGACTTTATCACAGGGTCGTCCCCATCCTTCAGACCTGTGACGATCTGCCACCCGGGTTTCAACGTAATCGGCAGGTTCGTGCAACCCGCTCGGGAAACACTCTGTTAAGATTCGCCCTCCTCATTTTCAAGTTCTGCCAGCGGGCCTTCCGGGCTATCGCTGCTGTCGTCGTTTTCTGGAGTTCCGCATGTTGCTGCCCATTCTTCTGTTGTCGGCCGCCGGTTTCACGGTGCTGACCACGGAGTTCATCATCGTCGGCCTGTTGCCGGCGATTGCCCGAGACCTGGAGGTCAGCATTCCCCAGGCCGGTCTGCTGGTGACGTTGTTCGCCTTTACCGTGGCTGCGTTTGGTCCGTTCCTGACCGCGTACTTCGCACGCTTCGAGCGCCGTAAACTGTTTATCTCGGTGCTGATCATGTTTGGCGTGGCCAACACGGTCGCGGCGTTGGCGCCGAATATCTGGGTGATGGCCTTCGCCCGGTTGATTCCCGCGCTGGGCTTGCCGGTGTTCTGGGCCCTGGCCAGCGAGACGGCGGTGGACATCGTCGGTCCGGATCACGCGGGGCGCGCCATTTCCAAGATCGGGTTTGGCATCGTCTGCGCCATGGTGTTTGGGATTCCGGTTGGCACGCTGATTTCCGATGCCTTCGGCTGGCGCAGCGCCTTTGGCATCCTGGCAGTGATCGCGTTTGCCAAGGCCTTGCTGCTGTTCATCTATTTGCCGGGCACGCTCCTGCATCAGAATCAGGTGAGCTTTCGTTCGCAGTTCAAAATCCTGCGCAGCCCGTTGATGATCGGGCATGTGCTGCTGTCGATCCTGGTGTTTACCGGCATGTTCACCGCTTATACCTACCTGGCGGACATTCTTGAACGCCTGGCCGGTTTCAACGGCACGCTGGTCGGCTGGTGCCTGATGGGCTTCGGTGCGGTGGGGCTGATCGGCAACTGGTGGGGCGGTCGTGCGGTGGATCGGCACCCGCTGATCGCGTCGATGATGTTCTGCGCATTCTTGATTGCCGGCATGATCGCGTTGGTGCCGAATATTCATTCGCCGCTGGGGCTGGCGGCGGCAATGGGCATTTGGGGGATCACTCAGGCGGCCCTGTTTTTGGTCAGCCATGTGCGGTTGATGAAAGCCGCTCCCGAGGCGCCGGCCTTTGCCGCATCGCTGAACATCGCCGGGGCCAACCTCGGGATTGGCCTGGGCGCGATGGTGGGCGGTCGGGTGATCAATGCTGTCGGCCTTAGTGGACTGGGTTTCGCGGCGGCCGCTTTCATCCTGGCTTCGATCCTGCTGGCCATGGCGCTGATGACCATGAAGCCGCGCGAGATCCTCACAGTTCAGTAAACAGCTCGCGTCGGGCACCTTCGGTAATCGCAACGATGCCGGGGTGCTTGACCTTGCGTTCCACTGAAATGGCGTAGAACGACTCGGTCACCGCGTCGGTCTGGCCGATCAACTCCACGCCGTATTGGCGTTTCACCTCGTCGGCAATCACGCTCGGGCCGATGAAAATCCCGCTGCCGGATTGGCCGAAAGCTTGCATCAGTGCGCTGTCGTCGAACTCACCAACGATGCGCGGCTGAATCTGCTGCTCGGCGAACCAGCGTTGCAAACGACTGCGCACCACGGTTTCCGGTCCGGGAATCAGCAGCGGTGCGCCGTGCAGGCTGCGCGGGAAATCCTGGCCGTACTGCGCCGTCAGTTCTTTCGTCGCAAAAAAACTGATCCCGCATTCCCCGAGTTTCTGGCTGTAGCCCTTGATGTCCAGGTGCGACGGCATCGGGCTGTCGGAAATCACCAGGTCCAGGCGCTGGATCGCCAGGTCGGCGAGCAAGCGTTCCAGCTTGTCCTCGCGACAGGTGATGCGCAGCGGCTCGCTCAATTCCATGGTCGGCGCGATCAGGCGATAGACGATGGATTTGGGCACCACATCCGCCACGCCGACCCGGAACAGAATCTGCTGCTCATTGGGTTGGGCGCGGAGCATCAGCTCCAGTTCGCCGCCGAGCTGGAACATCTGCTCGGCGTAGGGCAGGGTCTGGCGCCCGGCTTCGGTGAGTTCCAGGTTGCGGCCGACCCGGCGAAACAACTCGATGCCGTAGGTTTGCTCAAACAAGGAAATCTGTCCGCTGATGGTTTGCGGCGTCAGGTTCAACTGCTCGCAGGCGCGCACGATGCTGCCGGTCTTGGCCACCACCCAGAAGTAATGCAGCTGGCGATAATTCAGCATGGCGACCTACACTTCGTTAAAACCGAAGTATAACCGTTAAAAATACGAATTTTACTGAAGTGTTTGCCTCCCTAGAATGCCTCGCTATCGACGGGGCGGCTTTTCGCGCTGTCCGTTCTAACGAGGAAAGCCCTATGAAACTTACCGCTACGGCGCTGTTGATCACGTCTTTACTGGTATTGGCCGGTTGTGACCAGGCCGAAAAGAGCGCCCAGCAGTTGATGGGCAAGGCCACCGAGAGTGCCAAACAGGCCATCGACGACACCCATAAAGCCGCGGAACAGGCGCTCAGTGATGCCACCGGCGGCCTGATCAGCAAGAAAGAACAACCGGCCGAAGAGAAAGGGAACACCGAATCTTCGTCCCAGGAAATCTAAATCGTCTTAAGCGAGTCAGGACTGACCCATGGAATACCTTGTAGAACTAGCCGCCAGCCCCACCGCGTGGGTCGCCCTGGCCACGTTGATCGTCATGGAAATCGTGCTCGGCATCGATAACCTGATCTTCATCTCGATCCTGACCAATAAACTGCCGGAGCAGCATCGGCAGAAAGCGCGCCGCATCGGTATCGGCATGGCGTTGATCCTGCGTCTGGCACTGTTGAGCACCATTGCCTTCATCGTCCAGTTGACCGAGCCGGTGATCGATATCCTCGGCCAGACGTTCTCCTGGAAGGACATGATCCTGATCGCCGGTGGCCTGTTCCTGTTGTGGAAAGCCACCACCGAGATCCATCACAGCATGGACCCGGCGCCGGATGATCCGAAGTCGGCCACCTCCGGCGTCAGCCTGGGCTTTGCTGCGGCGATCGGGCAGATCCTGATGCTGGACATGGTGTTCTCCATCGACAGCATCATTACCGCTGTCGGCATGACCGAGCATTTGCCGATCATGATCATCGCAGTGGTGGTGTCGGTACTGGTGATGTTGTTGGCGGCTGATCCGCTGGCCAAGTTCATCAACGACAACCCGACCGTGGTGATGCTGGCCCTGGGCTTCCTGATCATGATCGGCATGACGCTGATCGCCGAAGGCTTCGGCGCCCACGTACCGAAAGGCTACGTCTACGCGGCCATGGCCTTCTCGGCCACGATCGAGGGCTTGAACATGATGTCCCGGCGGGCCAAGCAGAAGCGCTTGTCTGTTGAAGCGTAAAAATCAGCGCTAAACAGAACGGCCGCCTGCACTCGAAAGAGTCCAGGCGGCCGTTTTTGTTTTTGGCGGTTGGAAAAAATGCCGGTCAGTGCGCAGTGGCGGGGCGTGCCGCCGGTTGATCAGGTTTGGCGGGGGCCGAGTGCACCGGATGATGATGGTGCCGCCGGGTGATGCGCAGGACTCCCCACAACATGGCGGCGGCCACGGCCAGCCAGCCGGAAATCAGCATTACGATTGTCATTGCCAGGCTCATCGGTGCCTCCTCTTTGCCCTGCTGCGGGCACACACGCTATGCAAGTGACAGTCTAGTCGCTGCTGTGTTTCAGGCTATTGACCAAAGGTCGCCTGTCACCAACCACTTCGCTCTATCGAACGCAAACAACTGCCGGTTAAGGCTATACCGCTGTCCCGTGGCGTCCTATGATCAGTGGCCAAGCCGGGAGCGCGATTGCCGGCGTCTGAACAAGAGAGTGATGATGGTGCGGGTATTTTCTCGAATTCGTTCTGCGGTGCTGGTGATGGGCTGCGTCGGCGTGTTGGCGGGTTGCGCCGGCAGTGTGGCGCCGGAGGTCAAGCGACTGCCGGAGCGTGTTGAACTCAGCGGTACGTTTTATCGCGGCGAGGCCAATCAAAGTGGGCCACAAGTCCTTGCCAGCATGTTGTCCCAACAAGGCGTGGTGATCACGCCAGGGCTGCTGGAAAAGCCGCTGCATTTGCCGGGTGCCGAAGCGCAGTTGCAGCAGAACATGCAGAACCTGGCCCGCGAGTACGGCATGGTGGTGTATCCCCTCGACAGTCATCTGCCGGCGTTGCTGACCCAGGTCGCCGCCGGTTATCCGGTGATGGTGCGTTTCACCGAAGGCTCGGCTTTCTGGGCCGAACCGCGCTACGCCATCCTGGCTGGCTACAACCGACAGAAGCAGACGGTGTTGTTGCGCTCCGGGATGAACCGTCGCTTGTTGATGGGTTTCAATTCGTTTGAGTCATCCTTCAAGGATGCGGGCGGCTGGGCCGTGCTGATCCAGAAGCCGAACCAGATTCCGGCCAGGGTTGATGAACAACGCTGGCTCAAGGCCGCGAGCGAATTGGGACAGGCGGGGCAGGAACAGGCCGCCGCACGGGCGACCAAGGCGTTGCAGGCTCAATAGCAGCTCCGTTCGTCATCTCCAGGGCACCGTCGCGTGCCCTTGGCCTCTTATGGGTAGGGCCCGGATTTCTCCGGGCCAGACCCAAGGAGGCGTCCATGGCACATTCCACTACCCCAGACGGTCCGCATTCTTCCGAGCATTCGTCCGGTCATGAACTGGATTTCGATCCTGACTCGCCGGACCTCGCTGACCCTCAGGTCGATCCCGTCGGCCCCGCCAGGGCGCCCCGGGATATCAAGCCGGGCGAGGATGACAAGAAACCGGCCAAGCCCTACGACCCGTTGGCTGATCTCAAACCCTGACCTGCAGTGAGGTGTTTATGTCTACCGATTCGAGTTTTGATGACAAAGGTCCGGACAGCGTCCCAGCGACCCCCGAAGATGACATCGACCCTGTGCTGGATCCGGACGGTCCGATGAGGGATCCGTTGGCGCGTCCCATGGTGGTGCCGACGGAGCATCCGCAAGGCCACAAAGACCCGAGTGCCGGAGATGGCATTCCCGATGACGACCAGATGCCGTTGCCCAACGATTAGCCCGCGGATTCGCGATAAAAAAAGCCCCGACAAATCGGGGCTTTGTTGTTGCTGTCGCCGGTTTATTTCGAGGCTTCAACCACACCGCTCTGACGGTGCTTCAGATTCTTCGCCGCTTTGTACTGTAAGGCAACGGAGGGGGCTTCGGTGCTGCGGCCCGTTTCAACCCAGCTGCGGATCCGGCTGGCGTCGGCAAAGTGTGTGTACTTGCCGAATGCGTCGAGAATCACCAGCGCCACCGGGCGATTGCCCATGCTAGTCACCAGCACCAGACAGTGCCCGGCCTCGTTGGTAAAGCCGGTCTTGGTGATTTTGATGTCCCAATTGGGCTTGTTCACCAAATGGTCGGTGTTGTGAAAGCCCAGGGTGTAGTTGGGTTTGCGGAACGCTACGGTGGTTTCCTTGGTGGTGGTCAGCTCAGTCAGCAGCGGGTATTTGTGCGCCGCGATCAGCAATTTGCTCAAGTCACGCGCCGTCGAGACGTTGCGCGGAGAAAGCCCGGTGGGTTCGACGAAGTGGGTGCTGGACATGCCCAGCGCCTTGGCCTTGGCGTTCATGGCTGCAATGAACGCGACGTAGCCGCCCGGGTAATGGTGGGCGAGGGTGGCGGCTGCGCGGTTTTCCGAGGACATCAGCGCAATCAGCAGCATCTTCTTGCGCGGCAGCTCGCTATTGAGCTTGACCCGCGAAAACACGCCTTTCATTTCCGGCGTGTGACTGATGTCGACGTTGATGTACTCATCCATGTTCTGGCGGGCTTCAACCACTACTAGTCCCGTCATCAGTTTGCTGACCGAGGCGATCGGCACCACCACGTCAGGGTTGTTGGCGTAAATGACTTTGTTGGTCTGCAAATCCATAAGCAGAGCGCTGCCAGAAGCAATCTTGAGTTGCGAGGCGTCGCGTGGTGCTGCGGTGGTTTCCGCAGCGTGGGTGATTGGCGTGATAACAGTCCCTGTCAACGCAAAAAATAGGCTCAGGATGGAAAGACGGATTTTCACGCGGGCGAACTCATAAGGGTGGATATGCCGTTTTGTTACGGGCTGTTTCTTAAAAACGACGCATTCTAGGAGTATGAGCCACGAAAGCGCTAGGCGCCCGTATGACGAGCGCTTTATATGAAGAAAATTTAATGTTTTTTGGTGGGTTTGCGTTTGATCAAGGGCACAAGCGCCGCGACGTTATGTTGATAGCGTCGATAGTGTTCGCCAAACATTTCCAGCAGATCTTTCTCTTCAAAATGAACGCCGATCAGAATGTAGAGCGTGTTCAGTAGCGCGAACAGAAGATGTCCGGCGGTCATCTCGGGTGTCGCCCAGAATACGATCAGAAACCCGAGGTACAAGGGGTGACGAACCGCTTTGTAGAGCAACGGGGTTTTGAAGGTTGGGCTCTGACGCCGGTCAGGATAAAAGGCGTTGAGGGCCTGCTTTATGCCCAGCAATTCGAAATGGCTGATCAGAAAAGTCGCGAGCACCACCACGCCCCAACCCAGCCAGAACAGCGCCATTAGCAATCCATGGCCCCAGGCGGACGTGACGCTCCAGATCGATACTTCGATGGGTTGCCACAACCAGAAAAGCAGCACGAGCACCAGGCAGGAAGACAGGACGTAGGTCGCGCGTTCGATAGGCGCCGGGATGAATCCGGTCCACCAGCGTTTGAAGCGCATTCGCGCCATGCCGCTGTGCTGGACCGCAAAAAGCGTAATCAGCAAGGTGTCGACGATAACCGCCAGGGGCCAGTTGAGGCCGGGCCCGGTATTAATGTCCTTGGGCACACCAATACCGGAGAGAAAGCCAATCATGTACAGCGCAGTGAGCAGGAAAAACACATAACAACAGAGGCTATAAAGCAGGCCCGCCAGTTTGCCCGCGAATGCAAGCGTGCGCTGTTGAGTGGGGTTGCTCGGCTTCATGAACGGCTCCTAGCGAGTGCCATTTGTATCCGTTTGTCCCGCTGAGGTCTGTAGGTCATTTGCCCGATGGCCTGTCTCTTTATTCTGAAACTCGCGGGTTGTTTGTCCAGTGCCCAAAAAACAAAAAGCCCCGCAATTAGCGGGGCTCTTGTATGCGGCACGCCTGGGAACTCAGTCGTGCAGCGTCTCCGCTGCGTACAACGTATTTTCCAGCAGGCAGGCACGCGTCATCGGACCTACACCGCCAGGCACTGGAGTAATCCAGCCGGCGCGGGGCAGGGCGGTTTCGTAGATCACGTCACCCACCAGCTTGCCGTCTTCCTGGCGGTTGATGCCGACGTCGATCACGATCGCGCCTTCCTTGATCCACTCGCCCTTGACCAGGCCCGGCTTGCCGGCGGCAACCACGACCAGATCGGCACGGCCAACGTGGCCGGCCAGATCCTTGGTGAAGCGGTGAGTGACCGTCACGGTGCAGCCGGCCAGCAGCAATTCCATCGCCATCGGACGGCCAACAATGTTGGAAGCGCCGACAATCACCGCGTCCATCCCGTAAAGATCCGCTCCGGTGCTTTCCAGCAGGGTCATGATGCCTTTGGGTGTGCAGGGGCGCAGCAGTGGAATGCGTTGGGCCAGGCGACCGACGTTATACGGGTGGAAACCGTCGACATCTTTATCCGGACGAATGCGCTCCAGCAATTTGGAGGAGTCCAGGTGGGCAGGTAAAGGAAGCTGAAGCAGAACGCCGTCGATTGCCGGGTCGTCGTTCAGGCGATCAATCAGCTCGGTCAGCGCTTGCTGAGTGGTTTCAGAAGGCAGGTCGTAGGCCTGGGACAGGAAGCCGACCTCTTCACAGTCTTTACGCTTGTGCGAGACATAAACCTGAGAGGCAGGATCGCTGCCGACCAGGATCACCGCGAGACCGGGCGTGCGCAGGCCTTGCTGGCGACGTTCGGCGACTCGTTTGGCGATCTGCTGGCGCAGGCTGGCGGCGATTGACTTGCCGTCGATAAGTTGTGCAGTCATTGCGCGTGATTAACCATCGAGAGGGGGAAAAAAGAGGGCGCATTCTCGCATGTCAGGCGGCGAGGGCAAAGGCGCTTGGTCTGCAAATTCCTCTAAGCCCTTTAATTAAATGAATTTTTTTTAAAAAGGATTTGACGGGCTTTGGGGCGCTCTATACTATTCGTCGCACTTGTCGGGCACAGCCTAGCACTGGATGAGAAGGTCAAGCGGGATTACGGTTCCGTGAGGCTGGAAGCACTTAGTTTGTAGTCCTCCAAGAGTACAGATTAATAAGGCGCCCGTAGCTCAGCTGGATAGAGCATCCGCCTTCTAAGCGGATGGTCGCAGGTTCGAGTCCTGCCGGGTGCGCCATTAGGCAGCTTTGGCACAAGTAGCGCAATATGGTGGGCGTAGCTCAGTTGGTAGAGCACGGGATTGTGACTCCCGTTGTCGAGGGTTCGATCCCCTTCGTCCACCCCATATTTCGAAAGGCGCCAGATTAACAGTCTGGCGCCTTTGCTTTAACAGCTTCAAGCCGCGGATGTGGTGGAATTGGTAGACACACTGGATTTAGGTTCCAGCGCCGCGAGGCGTAAGAGTTCGAGTCTCTTCATCCGCACCAAATAAAGCTTCACCCGGGTCGTTGATCCGGTGGGGGCGCAGCAAGGAAGTTGTTTGACTTTCTTGTGAGGCAATATGGTGGGCGTAGCTCAGTTGGTAGAGCACGGGATTGTGACTCCCGTTGTCGAGGGTTCGATCCCCTTCGTCCACCCCATATTTCGAAAGGCGCCAGATTTAATAGTCTGGCGCCTTTTTTGTTTTAGCGGTTCGAGTGTTCAGCGGCTGCAGGTTCTGGGTCGCCGGGGTGGGGTGTTTCGTCGTATTTATGTTTCTCGATGATGCCGCGCCGCCCGCCGACCTTGCTCGCAAGGTCGGCTGTCAGGGAGATGCCTGCTACTTCTTCTATATATAGAAGAGGTGGTGCAGAGCCCTGGCTTGACTGGCTGTATTTGCTAACAGGGCGAGGCACAACCGTTTGTCCCTCGCCTATAAATTGCCTGCTGTTTTTTTACCCGTTTTCAGTAGGGTGACTTCTTGAGTTTGACCCACTAGAATGCATGCCCTTGATTCTGGGGTCGGAAACGGCCGGCTAACGTCTGTGCAACGAGGAATATCCATGCAAGTTTCTGTTGAAAATACTTCTGCTCTTGAGCGCCGCATGAGCATCACCGTGCCGGCTGAGCGCATCGAGACTCAGGTCAACAAGCGTCTGCAGCAGACCGCCCAAAAGGCCAAGATTGCTGGCTTCCGTCCAGGCAAAGTGCCAATGAGTGAAATCAAGCGCCGTTTCGGTGCTGATGCACGCCAGGAAGCTGTAGGCGACGTGATCCAGTCCTCCTTCTACGAAGCTGTCGTTGAGCAGAAGCTGAACCCGGCTGGCGCTCCTTCGATCGAGCCTAAATCGATCGAAGCTGGCAAGGATCTGGAATACGTCGCGATTTTTGAAGTGTTCCCTGAGTTCACTGTAGCCGGTTTCGAAGGCATCACTGTCGAGCGCCTGAGCGCTGACGTGGCTGACGCTGACCTGGACAAGATGCTCGACATCCTGCGTAAGCAAAACACCCGTTTCGAAGTAGCCGATCGTGCTGCCCAGAACGAAGACCAACTGAACATCGATTTCGTTGGCAAGGTTGACGGTGAAGTGTTCGCTGGCGGTTCCGCCAAAGGTACTCAGCTGGTTCTGGGTTCCGGCCGCATGATCCCTGGTTTCGAAGACGGTCTGGTTGGCGCTAAAGCCGGCGAAGAACGCGTTCTGAACCTGACCTTCCCAGAGGACTACCAGAACCTCGACCTGGCAGGTAAGACTGCTGAGTTCACCGTGACCGTGAACACTGTTTCCGAGCCAAAACTGCCTGAGCTGACTGAAGAATTCTTCGCTCAATTCGGCATCAAGGAAACCGGTCTGGAAGGCTTCCGCACCGAAGTTCGCAAGAACATGGAGCGCGAGCTGCGTCAGGCGATCAAATCCAAGGTCAAGAATCAGGTAATGGACGGTCTGCTGACCACCAACCCGATCGAAGTGCCAAAGGCTCTGTTGTCCAACGAAGTTGACCGTCTGCGCGTGCAGGCTGTTCAGCAATTCGGCGGCAACATCAAGCCTGACCAACTGCCGGCCGAGCTGTTCGAAGAACAAGCCAAGCGCCGCGTTGTGCTGGGTCTGATCGTGGCTGAAGTGGTCAAGCAGTTCGACCTCAAGCCTGACGAAGCCCGCGTTCGCGAAATGATTCAGGAAATGGCTTCGGCCTACCAAGAGCCTGAGCAGGTTGTGTCCTGGTACTACAAGAACGACCAGCAACTGAACGAAGTCCGTTCGGTTGTGCTGGAAGAACAAGTTGTGGATACTGTTCTGCAGAAGGCAAACGTGACCGACAAAGCGGTCTCTTACGAAGAAGCAGTCAAGCCGGTAGAAGCTCCACAAGCCGACTGATCGTTTCTGCGCTAAGAAGTAATCACCATAAGCCAGCCTTCGCGCTGGCTTATGCGTATTCAAGACATAACTATTTGGGAGTGACTGCAGAGCATGTTCCGTAATTCGTATATTCAGCAGAACTCTGATATCCAGGCCGCAGGCGGCCTGGTCCCGATGGTTGTCGAGCAGTCTGCTCGTGGCGAGCGCGCTTACGACATTTACTCGCGTCTCCTCAAGGAGCGAGTGATCTTTCTGGTTGGTCCGGTAGAGGACTACATGGCCAACCTGATCTGTGCGCAACTGCTGTTCCTTGAAGCGGAAAACCCGGACAAGGACATCCATCTCTATATCAACTCCCCGGGCGGTTCGGTGACAGCAGGCATGTCGATCTACGACACCATGCAGTTCATCAAACCCAACGTGTCGACTACCTGTATCGGCCAGGCGTGCAGCATGGGTGCGTTCCTGCTGACGGCCGGTGCCGCTGGCAAGCGTTTCTGCCTGCCGAACTCGCGTGTGATGATTCACCAGCCATTGGGCGGTTTCCAGGGTCAGGCATCGGATATCGAAATCCATGCCAAGGAAATCCTCTTCATTCGTGAGCGTCTCAACACGCTGATGGCCAAGCACAGCGGGCACACACTGGAAGAAATCGAACGCGACACCAACCGCGACAACTTCATGAGCGCAGAAGCCGCGCGTGAGTACGGGTTGATCGATGAAGTGATCAGCCAGCGGCCCGCTTAAATAAGCAGCTCAAAATAGGCTTGGTCGGCCGCTCCGATCACTAGCGGGCTTGAAAAAGCCCGCAATAGCCTTCATCTTGTGTTGCAAGCCTATCGGATTTGGATCGAACGAATGACTGACACCCGCAACGGCGAGGACAACGGCAAGCTGCTCTATTGCTCCTTCTGTGGCAAAAGCCAGCATGAAGTGCGCAAATTGATTGCCGGCCCCTCGGTCTTTATCTGCGACGAGTGCGTCGACCTGTGCAATGACATCATCCGAGAGGAGGTGCAGGAAGCCCAGGCCGAGAGCAGCGCGCATAAATTGCCTTCGCCTAAAGAAATCAGCGGCATCCTTGATCAGTATGTGATTGGTCAAGAGCGTGCGAAAAAGGTTCTGGCCGTAGCGGTGTATAACCACTACAAACGCCTGAACCAGCGTGACAAAAAGAATGACGACGTCGAACTCGGCAAAAGCAACATCTTGCTGATCGGCCCGACAGGCTCGGGTAAAACCCTGCTTGCCGAAACACTGGCCCGCTTGTTGAACGTTCCGTTCACCATCGCCGACGCAACCACCCTCACCGAGGCGGGTTACGTAGGGGAAGATGTCGAGAACATCATTCAGAAGCTGCTGCAGAAGTGCGATTACGATGTGGAAAAGGCCCAGATGGGCATTGTCTACATCGATGAAATCGACAAGATTTCGCGCAAGTCTGACAACCCGTCGATCACCCGGGACGTTTCTGGTGAAGGCGTGCAGCAGGCCTTGCTCAAGTTGATCGAAGGCACGGTCGCTTCCGTTCCGCCGCAAGGTGGCCGCAAGCATCCGCAGCAGGAATTCCTTCAGGTCGACACCCGTAACATCCTGTTCATTTGCGGTGGTGCGTTCTCCGGTCTGGAGAAGGTTATTCAACAGCGCTCCACCCGTGGCGGCATCGGCTTCAACGCCGAGGTACGCAGCAAGGAAGAAGGTAAGAAAGTCGGTGAATCCCTGCGTGAAGTCGAGCCTGACGATCTGGTCAAGTTCGGTCTGATCCCGGAATTCGTCGGTCGTCTGCCGGTCCTCGCCACGCTGGACGAGCTTGATGAGGCTGCGTTGATGCAGATCCTGACCGAGCCGAAAAATGCTCTGACCAAGCAGTATGCCAAGCTGTTCGAGATGGAAGGCGTGGACCTGGAATTCCGGGCCGACGCACTGAAATCGGTCGCCAAACGTGCCCTGGAACGCAAGACCGGTGCCCGTGGACTGCGCTCGATTCTCGAAGGCGTATTGCTCGACACTATGTATGAAATCCCCTCGCAGTCCGAGGTGAGCAAAGTAGTGATCGATGAAAGCGTTATCGAAGGCAAGTCCAAGCCACTGTATATCTACGAAAACAGTGAGCCGACAGCCAAGGCCGCGCCAGACGCTTAAGCGTCACGCAGCTGGAATAAAGAAGGGGCCTTCGGGCCCCTTTTCTTTTAAACCGTTTTAACACCCTCTTTGCGCTTGTTTTTTTTGAAAGCAGCCCCCATCTTGGTTTCAAGCTTACTTCCATCTGTTTACGGCCTTATGGCCGCCGTAGAGGCGAAATCATGAAGACAACCATCGAATTGCCTCTCTTGCCATTGCGTGATGTCGTGGTTTATCCGCACATGGTTATCCCGCTGTTCGTGGGGCGCGAGAAATCCATCGAAGCCCTCGAGGCTGCGATGACGGGCGACAAGCAGATCCTTCTGCTGGCTCAGCGGAACCCTGCTGACGACGATCCCGGTGAAGAAGCACTTTATCGCGTAGGTACCATCGCCACTGTTCTGCAACTGCTCAAGCTGCCTGACGGCACCGTCAAGGTTCTGGTCGAAGGCGAGCAGCGGGGCGCCGTGGAGCGCTTCAGCGAAGTGGACGGCCATTGCCGTGCCGAAGTCTCGCTGATCGACGAAGTCGACGCGCCTGAGCGCGAGTCGGAAGTGTTTGTCCGTAGCCTGCTGGCTCAGTTCGAACAATATGTGCAGTTGGGCAAGAAAGTCCCGGCTGAAGTCCTGTCGTCGCTCAACAGCATCGACGAACCAGGGCGCCTGGTCGACACCATGGCCGCACACATGGCCCTGAAGATCGAGCAGAAGCAGGAAATCCTCGAAATCATCGATTTGTCGGCCCGGGTCGAGCACGTCCTGGCGTTGCTGGATGCCGAGATCGACCTGCTGCAAGTCGAAAAACGCATTCGCGGTCGCGTCAAAAAACAAATGGAGCGCAGTCAGCGCGAGTACTACCTGAATGAGCAGATGAAGGCCATTCAGAAGGAGCTCGGCGACAGCGAGGAAGGCCACAACGAAATCGAAGAGCTGAAAAAGCGCATCGATGCCGCCGGCCTGCCGAAAGACGCCTTGGCCAAAGCGCAGGGCGAACTGAACAAGCTGAAACAAATGTCACCAATGTCTGCGGAAGCGACCGTGGTGCGTTCGTATATCGACTGGTTGGTTCAGGTGCCGTGGAAGGCTCAGAGCAAAGTGCGTCTGGACCTGGCCCGTGCCGAAGACATTCTCGACGCCGACCACTATGGTCTGGACGAAGTGAAGGAACGCATCCTCGAATACCTCGCCGTGCAAAAGCGCGTGAAGAAAATTCGTGGTCCGGTGTTGTGCCTGGTCGGTCCTCCGGGGGTGGGTAAAACCTCTCTGGCGGAGTCGATCGCGCACGCCACCAACCGTAAATTCGTCCGTATGGCCCTCGGTGGCGTGCGCGATGAAGCGGAAATTCGTGGTCATCGCCGTACTTATATCGGTTCGATGCCAGGAAGATTGATTCAAAAGATGACAAAGGTCGGGGTTCGCAACCCGCTGTTCCTGCTCGATGAAATCGACAAAATGGGCAGCGATATGCGCGGTGATCCAGCGTCTGCGTTGCTGGAAGTGCTCGATCCGGAGCAGAACCACAACTTCAACGATCACTATCTGGAAGTCGATTACGACCTGTCCGATGTGATGTTCCTTTGCACCTCCAACTCCATGAACATTCCGCCGGCGCTGCTGGACCGGATGGAAGTGATTCGTCTGCCGGGCTACACGGAAGACGAGAAGATCAACATCGCCGTCAAGTACCTCTCGCCGAAGCAGATTGCTGCCAACGGTCTGAAGAAAGGTGAGCTGGAATTCGACGCCGAAGCGATCCGCGACATCATCCGCTATTACACCCGCGAAGCCGGTGTGCGGGGGCTTGAGCGCCAGATTGCCAAGGTTTGCCGCAAGACGGTCAAAGAGCACGCACTGGAAAAACGCTTCTCGGTGAAGGTGACTGCCGAGATGCTGGAACACTTCCTGGGTGTGCGCAAATTCCGCTACGGCCTGGCTGAATCCCAGGATCAGATCGGTCAAGTGACCGGCCTGGCGTGGACTCAGGTGGGTGGGGAACTGCTGACCATCGAAGCCGCTGTCGTTCCGGGTAAAGGCCAGTTGATCAAGACCGGTTCCCTGGGGGATGTGATGGTCGAATCGATCACTGCCGCCCTGACCGTGGTCCGCAGCCGTGCCAAGAGCCTAGGGATCCCCCTGGACTTCCACGAGAAGCGCGACACGCACATCCACATGCCGGAAGGGGCGACCCCGAAGGACGGCCCTAGCGCTGGTGTAGGCATGTGCACGGCCCTGGTGTCGGCATTGACTGGCATTCCTGTACGCGCGGACGTCGCCATGACTGGCGAAATTACCCTGCGTGGCCAAGTGCTGGCGATCGGCGGTTTGAAGGAAAAACTGCTCGCGGCTCACCGTGGCGGGATCAAGACCGTGATCATTCCTGAAGAGAACGTACGCGATCTGAAGGAAATTCCTGACAATATCAAGCAAGATCTGCAGATTAAACCAGTTAAATGGATTGACGAGGTCCTGCAAATTGCGCTGCAATACGCGCCGGAGCCCTTGCCGGATGTGGCTCCGGAGATAGTTGCAAAGGATGAAAAACGCGAGTCTGACTCTAAGGAAAGAATTAGCACGCATTAGTACGCATTTGCCTGGGGGGCTTCCTTGACAGCTTTTTAGAGCCCTTGTTATAAAGCGGCTCTTAAGTGTCTGTAGGCCATTCAGCACTCGTTTTTGCTTTCACCAAAAAACTTAGAATCATACTCAAATAGATATAAGGGGACTTAGAGTGAACAAGTCGGAACTGATTGATGCTATCGCTGCATCCGCTGATATCCCGAAAGCTGCTGCTGGCCGTGCGCTGGACGCTGTAATCGAATCCGTCACTGGCGCTCTCAAGGCTGGCGACTCCGTAGTTCTGGTGGGTTTCGGTACGTTCTCCGTGACCGATCGTCCTGCTCGCATCGGTCGTAACCCACAGACCGGTAAGACGCTGGAAATCGCTGCAGCCAAAAAACCAGGTTTCAAAGCCGGTAAAGCACTGAAAGAAGCTGTCAACTAAGTTCGATTCAGGTTTTTGCCTATCCGGGTCGGGGTCATGCCTGACCTGGCAGCGGAGCGGTAGTCCAGCCAACAAATCGTTGATCTGAGACACCGAGGGTCGCAAGTTCGAACCCTCGGTCCGTTCCGCCAGTTACGAGAAGGCGCATCCCCGGATGCGCCTTTCTTCTATCCGGATTCTACCCACGCTCCACGGTTGCCTAATTTTGAAGTTCAACCGTTTCTGGGGGACGCATGCTGCAGAATATCAGGGACAATTCACAAGGCTGGATTGCCAAGACCATCATCGGAGTCATCGTTGCACTGATGGCTTTGACCGGTTTCGACGCCATTTTCAAGGCCACGACGCACAGCAATGATGCGGCCAAGGTCAACGGCGAAGAAATCAGCCAGAACGAGCTGAGCCAGGCCGTCGACATGCAACGCCGTCAGCTGATGCAACAGCTGGGCAAGGATTTCGACGCTTCGTTACTCGATGAAAAAATGCTGCGCGAATCGGCCCTCAAAGGCCTGATCGATCGCAAGCTGCTGCTGCAAGGCGCAGAAAAATCGAAATTCGCTTTCTCCGAAGGCGCTTTGGACCAGGTGATCCTGCTGACGCCTGAATTCCAGGTTGACGGCAAGTTCAGCCCTGAGCGTTTCGACCAGGTGATCCGTCAACTGGGCTACAGCCGTATGCAGTTCCGCCAGATGCTGGCTCAGGAAATGCTGATCGGTCAGCTGCGCGCTGGCCTGGCGGGTAGCGGCTTCGTCACCGATGCACAGGTGTTGGCCTTCGCCCGTCTGGAAAAACAGACCCGCGACTTCGCTTCCCTGAACATCAAGGTTGACCCGACGGCGGTGAAACTGACCGACGACGAGGTCAAGGCTTACTACGACGAACACGCCAAGGAGTTCATGACGCCGGACCAGGTGGTTATCGATTACCTGGAGTTGAAGAAGGCTTCCTTCTTTAATGAGGTCAGCGTCAAGGACGAAGACCTGCAAGCGGCGTATCAGAAAGAAATCGCCAACCTGGCCGAACAACGCCGGGCTGCGCACATTCTGATCGAAGTGAACGACAAGGTGACCGAGGCGCAAGCCAAGGCCAAGATCGAAGAAGTTCAGGCGCGTCTGGCCAAAGGTGAGAAATTCGAGGCGTTGGCCAAGGAATTCTCCCAGGACCCAGGTTCGGCCAACAACGGTGGTGACCTCGGTTACGCCGGTCCTGGCGTTTACGATCCAGTGTTCGAAAAAGCCCTGTACTCGTTGAACAAGGACCAGGTTTCGGAGCCAATCCGTACTGGCTTCGGTTTCCACCTGATCAAGCTGTTGGGCGTTGAAGCGCCGGAAGTGCCGACGTTTGCCAGTCTCAAGGACAAGCTGACCCGCGAGCTGAAAACCCAGCAGGTCGAGCAGCGTTTCGTCGAGGCGACCAAGCAACTGGAAGATTCCTCGTTCGAAGCGTCTGACCTGGCCCAGCCAGCGCAGGACCTGAAACTGACCGTCCATACCTCCGCGCCGTTCGGCCGTGAAGGTGGCGAAGGTGTCGCGGCCAACCGTGCCGTGGTCACCGCAGCGTTCAGCCCTGAAGTGCTGGATGAAGGTGCCAACAGCACCGCCATCGAGCTCGATCCGGAAACCGTGATCGTGTTGCGCGCCAAGGAGCACTTGAAGCCTTCGCAGCTGCCGCTGGAAAGCGTTGCCGCCAGCATCCGCACGCTATTGGCCAAGGAGCACGCCAGTGCTGCCGCCAAGACCAAGGCTGATCAGTTGATCGCCAGCCTGCGTGACGGCAGGACACCGCTGGACAAGGCTATCGACGGCCAGAACTGGAAGGTCACTGCGGCCGCCACTCGCGCACAGGAAGGGGTTGACCCTACCGTGCTGCAAGCGCTGTTCCGCATGCCAAAACCTGCCGCCAAGGACAAGCCGACCTTCAGCAGCGTGACCCTGGCCGATGGTAGCCTGGTGATCGTGCGCTTGAACGGCGTGAACGAAGCCGCAGCGCCGACCGATGAAGAGAAGGCTCAGTACCGTCGCTTCCTCGCCTCGCGCATTGGCCAGCAAGACTTTGCGGCTTACCGCAAGCAGTTGGAAAGCGAAGCCGAGATCAAGCGCTACTAATGGCTGATTGAGTTTTGCGTTTCACAAGAACCCCGGTCGAAAGACCGGGGTTTTTTGTGGGCGATCAAAAATGTTGCCCTGCCCATCGGTTATTCATCAATCTATGCGACTTTTCCCGCATATAACGGTCAACACCCCTGTAACCGTTTTAAGACACTAATCGATGCGCACCTAAGCATCGATCTGTTGCACAATACGCCCCGGACCGTTTTCTCTCAGGATGTTCAATGTTTAGATCAATTCCCATGCGTATTGTCGGGCTAGCCTTGGTGCTGGCTGTTGCTGCCGGTTGTTCGTCGAAAAAAGCCGCCATCTACGAGCATGAGAACTTCGACGACTCCGGAACGTTCTCCCGCAACTACCCGGTAACCGACGCCCAGACCTGCGAAGCCGCCCGTCGCGCCTTGCTCAGCCAGGGCTACATCATCACCAGCAGCGATCCGAAACTGGTCAGCGGCCACAAGAGCTTCCAGCAGACCGGCGAGACCCACATGGAGATCAGCTTCAGTGTGGTTTGTGCCGATGATGGCTCAGAAGGCCACCACGCGACCATGTTCGCCAACGCCTTGCAGGATCGCTACGCGCTGAAGAAGACCAACAACTCCGCCAGCCTCGGCGTCGGTGTGTTGGGCTCGGTGTCGATGCCGATCGGTTCGTCCGATGATTCGATGGTCAAGGTCGCTAGCGAGACCGTGTCCTCGGCCAAGTTTTATGAGCGGTTCTTCACTCTGGTAGAGCTGTTCCTGCCGCCGGAAGCGAAGAAAGCGGCGCACATCGTCGAGAAGCCGAAAACCGACTTGGGCGTGCCTGAAGCCCAGGCTGCCCCGGCCGCATTGGCGCCAACGCCGGCTCCCGCCGCAGAGCCTGTAGCGGCTCCGGCCGCCGAGCCTGCTGCTTCGGAGCCTGTTGCACCGCCTGCGGAAGCTGCACCGATTGCTCCGGCTCAATCGTCCGAACCGGCTCCAGCCGCCGAGACGATCACGCCACCGACGCATCCGGACAACATGCCACCCCCAAGCGAACCCATCCCGGCCCAGTAAGCGGTCCAGGCCTTGCGGGAGCGTGTCAGACGGCACGACTCCCGTAACGGGGCATCAAGCTTGACCCACGTCAAACCAGGCCGTTGTCCTACGGCCTCTATCGAAAAAATCCTGTGATAAATTCCTGACCACCTGCTACGTTTTATTCAGTAGCGGGCGAGTGTCGTGTGAACGTCATTTTTCTTTCACGCGGGCACTTTATGCTCAAGGCACGGGTCAGTTGATCAGGCCATTTTTAATGAGCGATGGGGGACACCACAATGGACGAGTATCAAGAAGAGTTGCTTGAGTATTCTGCGTTTGAACTGGATCCGCTGGAACCAGCGGAAGACGCCACCGAACTGTAGGGCGTTACGCGGATTGGCGATGACTGCGGCGAAACTCGCCGGGTGTCTGGCCGTTCCAGCGTTTGAAGGCCCGTTGAAAGGCTTCGGCTGAAGCAAAGCCAAGCAGATAGGCGATTTCTCCGAACGCCAGTTCGGTATCGCGGATGTAGGTCATGGCCAGGTCGCGGCGGGTGTCGTTGAGAATCGCGCGAAATTGCGTGCCTTCCTCGGCGAGTTTGCGACGCAAGGTCCAGGTGGGCAGCTTCAGGCGTGCCGCCACTTCTTCCAGGTCAGGTTCCCGGCCTCCATTGAGCAATGGCCCCAGCAACTGAGTGATGCGTTCACGCAGGCTGCGGGTGCGTGTCAGTTGCTCCAGTTCCCGTTCACACAGTTGCAGCAAGTGCCGCCAGGTGCTTGGACAGTGCTGCGGGTTGCGCTGGGCGAGGGCGTCCAGGCTCAGGCGCAGTTGATTGTGTTCGGCGCCGAACTGGATCGGGCAATCAAACACGCTGTAGGCGTCTCGATACAGCGGTTCTTCGAATTCGATTTCGATGCGTTCGGCCCGCAGCGGGGCAGGGCTCACGCTGGACAATTGCTGCAACCAGCCGGCGATGATCGAGTCCACCACAAAGCGGTTGTAGGCGTTGTAGGGGCTGATGGAGTAAAAACGCAGCCACGCGCCCCGAACGTCTTCGTGAAAGCTCGACTGGCCTCGATAGTTGGAGCCGTACAAGGCTTCAAAGCGAATCAGACAGCGGGCCGCTTCTCGCACCGTCGGCGCCTGGGCGGCGGTGACGCCGGCCAGGCCTGCCTGACTCAGACGACTGAGCTGCCCCATGCGCAACCCCAGCGCCGGGTCGGCGGTCAATTGAATCGCGCCGTGGCCCAGGCGCATGTAGCGCGGAATCGACAGCCGGGCGCCAGCCTCACCCAGGCGCGCCGCGTCGAGACCGTACTGATCGAGCAATGGCTGCGGGTCAACGCCGTGGCTGCGCACGGCATCGGCCAGGCTATGAACAAAGCCCACCGACAGATCCCCGAGGCGCATCGGCAGTGGCTTCATGGTTTATAACCAGAGATTCAGCATGCGCGCGCCACGGATATCACCGTCAGCGGAATGCTGGCCATTGCTGCTGAGAAAGCTCTGGCCGGCGCTACCTTTGTCCCAGAACTGTCCGCGCAGGAATACGCTCATGCCGGCAATGGCCTGGCTGCTCGGTGGCTGGCCTATCAGGGTCAAGCGGTGCCAGGCCTGGCCTTCACTGAGTTCACCGGCCTTGAGACTGACGGAGCCGGGCGTCGACAGGCCTTTGTAACCGCGCCATGGTTTGTCCCAGGTCCCGCGTCCGACGACGAACGCCGGGACCGCCACCAGTTGCGCACCCTGTTCGTTGAGTTTGCGGTAGTTGTCCGGGTACCAACTGTCGCTGCCGATCAGAATGCCCAAACGTCCGGCCGGCGTATCGATCACATTGACCGTGTGATCGGTGTTGGCGGCGAGGGTGTCCTGTTCCGCGAAGATCGGGTGCATCTGCCGTTGCGGCTGACCGATAGGCAAACCGTCGCGACCGAACACCACGGTGCTGTTGAACAGCGCGCCGTGACCGATTTTCAAGGTGCCGTCGTTGACGCTTGGCTCCGGGAGCACGATGGAGCCGGCCACCAGGGTCACGTGGAATTCTTTCGCCAGGCCACCGAACAGCGCCTGGTAGTCCTTGGCCATGCTCTTGGCCTTCATGCGCAAATGAGCGTCGTCGAGGCGACTGGCGCCTTTGGCGCTGATCAGCGCGCGGACGAACTGCAGCGGATTGCTCGCCGCCAGCCAGTTCATGGCTTCCTTGAGGGTGCTGGCCTGGTACAGCTCATCCTTCTCGCCGCTGACCATCAGCCAGGTGCCGACATGTTCCGGCAGCACCACGATGGTCTTTTCGTTCAGCAGGCCCTGATCCTGAGCCTTTTGCAGATACGCGGAGAGCTTACGGTGCAAACGCTCCGGGCTTTGATAGTCGGTGGGGAACAGCTCGGGCTGGATGCCCAGCAGGTTGCCGCGATCGGCCGGGGTGCCTTGATCGACCGCCAGACTGATCCGCAGGTCCGACAGGTAATGACCCACCGGACGGTCCGCGGCCCACATGGCGTAGGTCGTGAGGGCGGCGATCAACGCCATGGAAAAGGTCAGGTACAGAAGTTTGCGCATGGGAAAGCAGTCGACAGCCGTGTGCAGGATTCGTCGACTAGGGTAGGGCCCCGGTCGGCGCTTGCCAAGGGGCGCTGCACATTTGGATCAATAAGTTGTCAGTTTGGGTCATTGAGTGACAGCGGTGCGACTCTTAGTCTGTGGCACATGACCGACGGGGGCCGAAGAGCTCCTGCATTTTTCCCGTGATCGCTCGATGTGGAGTTTCCGATGGCCGCTGCTCACTACCCGCACCTGTTGGCCCCGCTGGACCTGGGTTTTACCACGCTGCGCAACCGCACCCTGATGGGCTCGATGCACACCGGTCTTGAGGAAAAGCCCGGCGGTTTCGAGCGCATGGCGGCGTATTTTGCCGAACGCGCCCTGGGTGGCGTAGGCCTGATGGTCACCGGCGGTATCGGCCCGAACGATGAGGGCGGCGTTTACTCCGGTGCGGCCAAGCTGACCACCGAGGAAGAAGCGCTCAAGCACCAGATCGTCACCCGCGCGGTGCACGAGGCGGGCGGCAAGATTTGCATGCAGATCCTGCACGCCGGGCGTTATGCCTACAGCCCGAAGCAAGTCGCGCCGAGCGCGATCCAGGCGCCGATCAACCCGTTCAAGCCTAAAGAGCTGGACGAGGAAGGCATCGAGAAGCAGATCAGCGATTTCGTCACCTGTTCGAAACTGGCGCAAGTCGCCGAGTACGACGGCGTCGAAATCATGGGTTCCGAAGGTTATTTCATTAACCAGTTCCTCGCGGCCCACACCAACCACCGCACCGACCGTTGGGGCGGCAGCTACGAAAACCGCATGCGCCTGCCGGTGGAAATCGTGCGCCGGGTGCGCGAAGCGGTCGGTCCGAATTTCATCATCATCTTCCGCCTGTCGATGCTCGACCTGGTGGAAGGCGGTAGCAGTTGGGAAGAAATCGTCACCCTGGCCAAAGCTATCGAGCAGGCCGGCGCGACCATCATCAACACCGGCATCGGCTGGCACGAAGCGCGGATCCCGACCATCGCCACCAAAGTGCCGCGCGGCGCGTTCAGCAAGGTCACGGCCAAGCTGCGCGGTTCGGTGAGCATTCCGCTGATCACCACCAACCGCATCAACACCCCGGAAATCGCCGAGCAGATCCTGGCGGAAGGCGATGCGGACATGGTGTCCATGGCCCGGCCATTCCTCGCTGACGCCGATTTCGTCAACAAGGCTGCCGCGGGTCGCGCCGATGAAATCAACACCTGCATCGGCTGCAACCAGGCGTGCCTGGACCACACCTTCGGCGGCAAATTGACCAGTTGCCTGGTCAACCCGCGTGCCTGCCATGAAACCGAACTCAATTATTTACCGGTGCAGCAGATCAAGAAGATCGCCGTGGTCGGTGCCGGTCCTGCAGGTCTTTCTGCGGCAACCGTGGCTGCTGAGCGTGGGCATCAGGTGACCTTGTTTGATTCGGCCAGCGAAATCGGCGGTCAGTTCAACATCGCCAAGCGTGTGCCGGGCAAGGAAGAGTTTTTCGAAACCCTGCGCTACTTCAACCGCAAATTGCAGACCACTAACGTCGAGGTGTGTTTGAACACCCGCGTCGACGTGGCGCAACTGGTGGCCGGCGGTTACGACGAAATTATCCTCGCCACCGGTATCGCACCGCGTACCCCGGCCATCCCGGGTGTCGAGAACGCCAAGGTGTTGAGCTACCTGGACGTGATCCTCGAGCGCAAACCGGTGGGCAAGCGCGTGGCGGTGATTGGCGCCGGCGGTATCGGTTTCGACGTCTCGGAGTTTTTGGTTCACGAAGGCGTGGCCACCAGCCTCGACCGTGCCGCGTTCTGGAAAGAGTGGGGCATCGACACCAAGCTTGAGGCGCGCGGCGGCGTGGCCGGGATCAAGGCTCAGCCCCATGCTCCGGCCCGTGAGGTGTTCCTGCTGCAACGCAAGAAAACCAAGGTCGGCGACGGTCTGGGCAAGACCACCGGCTGGATTCACCGCACCGGGTTGAAGAACAAGCAGGTGCAGATGCTCAACAGCGTCGAGTACCTGAAAATCGACGACGACGGCCTTCACATCCGCATCGGCGAAACCGGCGAGCCGCAAGTGCTGGCGGTGGACAACATTGTGATCTGCGCCGGTCAGGATCCGCTGCGTGAGTTGCAGGATGGTCTGGTGGCGGCGGGACAGAATGTGCATTTGATTGGCGGCGCGGACGTGGCGGCGGAGCTGGATGCGAAGCGGGCGATCAACCAAGGGTCGCGTCTGGCCGCCGAGTTGTAAAAAAACACCCCTTGTGGCGAGGGGGCTTGGCCCCGTT
Organism: Pseudomonas sp. ANT_J12; assembly: GCF_008370045.1. Taxonomy (GTDB): domain Bacteria; phylum Pseudomonadota; class Gammaproteobacteria; order Pseudomonadales; family Pseudomonadaceae; genus Aquipseudomonas. The sequence continues at coordinate 38,597 of NZ_VOBN01000030.1, read as the reverse complement.
CGGCTGCGCAGCAGTTGTAAACCCATCCAACGCGGTCATTCTGATAATCCGCGCTACATGGTTTTTGGGGCTGCTGCGCAGCCCAACGGGGGCAAGCCCCCTCGCCACAAAGGTGCTGCTAAGATGTCGGCTCTTTCCCAGAGCCGGCCTCATGCTCCTCCCTCTCAACGACTGGCTACCCCAAGCTCCTCTAGAACCCCTGCACCTCGACTGGCTCACCGCAGCCGGCATCGAAGTCGCCATCTTGCGGCTGGACCAAATCGACCCGCTGATCAGCGGCAACAAGTGGTTCAAACTCATCGAACACCTTCACGCTGCCGACCAGGCCGGTGCCGACGGCATCATTAGCCTTGGTGGCGCTCACTCCAATCATCTGCACGCGTTGGCCGCTGCGGGCAAACGCTTCGGCTTCAACACTTTGGGATTGCTGCGCGGTCATCCGCAAGACACGCCGACCGTAAAGGATCTACAAGACTTCGGCATGCAGCTGCACTGGTTGGGTTACGGCGGTTATCGCGCGCGCCATGAACCGGGTTTCTGGCAGCCGTGGCAGGCGCAATACCCGACCTTGCACCCGGTGCCGGAAGGGGGAGGTGGTTTGCGTGGGGCGCGGGGCTGTATGCAGCTCAGGGATCAGGTGCGTGAGCGATTGGCCGGATTGGGCTGGAACGACTACGACGGCTGGTGGCTGGCTTGCGGAACGGGCACCACGCTGGCTGGGCTGGTGCTGGCCGAGGCGGGCGAGCATCCGGTCTATGGCGCGTTGGCGGTGCCGGGCGATCACGGCGTGGCGCATCAGATTGAAGCGATTGTGGGAGGGGGGGAGCCAGCTTATGAGCTGTTCGACGCCTGTCGCGGCGGGTTTGCCAAGGTTGATTCGCTGTTGCTTGAATTCATCGAGGAGACCGAGCAGGCCAGCGGCATTCCCTTGGAGCCGCTGTACACCGGCAAGGCGTTGCTGGCGCTCAAGCAGCAGATCGAAGCGAGAAGATTCCCTCAAGGCACGCGGTTGATCTTCATCCATACCGGTGGCTTGCAAGGCCGACGGGGATTTAGCTCAAAACACTGAACAATTGTGGCGAGGGCGCTTGCCCCCGAAGCGGCCCCGAAAATCTTCAGTGCGCCCACTGTTTTGCGTCTGCTGCGCAGCCGAGCGGGAGCAAGCGCCCTCGCCACAGGTCATCATTTGGCCAAAAATTGAGGCAACGGCTCAAACCCGCTTCGGCATCATCCGCAACAAGGTGTTATCCCCCACCACATAGTGGTGATACAGCCCCGCCACGGCGTGCAGGCCGATCAGCCAGTAGCCGATGGTGCCGCCGAGTTCATGCCAGCCCTGAATCCGCTTGGCCAGCACCTTGTCCTCCGGGACTAGCAACGGCAGGTCAAAGCCGTAGAACATTACCTGATGCCCCTTGGCGCTGGTGACCAGCCAGCCGAGGATCGGCATGGCGATCATGAACAAGTACAAGGCCCAGTGCATCAATTTGGCCAGGGTAGTCTGCCAATGCGGCGACGCCGGGAAGATCTGCGGCGCCGGGCCCAGGCTGCGGGCAAACAGGCGCAGCCACACCAGCACAAACACCGTCAGGCCCAACATGAAGTGCGATTCGGTGATCAGCGTGCGGCCACCGCTGCCTTTGGGGAAAATCCCGCGAAATTCGATGCAGGCGTAAACCAGGATCAGCAAGACCAGCATCAGCCAGTGCAACGTGATCGACACCGTGCTGTAACGTGAGTCGGAGTTCTTCCAGGGCATACGGGGCTCTCCACAGGTCAATGCTCAAAGCGCCGTTCTTGTGCGGCACTGTGCTTTAACTGTAATCCTGTTTTGCCGTATTTGCCTGAGACGATTTGCCCGTTCAATGCTCTGGTTCAGCTAATTGACAATAAAAAACCCTGTAGGAGCATGGCTTGCCCGCGATGGCGTCCTTGAGACTGTCATCGCGGGCAAGCCATGCTCCTACAAGGTGGGCGGTGGGTTAGCTGCTTTGCGGCATCTCACCGTTGGCCAGTCGCTTATTGATATCGGCAATCACCTGGGGCAGATCGGTGATGGTGTCGATCATGTAGTGCGGCCGCGAGCCTTCGAACATCCCGTGAATACGCTTGCGCTCGCTGGCCAACTCCTCGCTGCCGAGGGCCTGATAACCCGCGTAGTCCAGACCCAGCGCGTTACCGGAGCAGATCAGCGCCACGGTCCACATGCCGGCACGACGACCTTCCAGAATGCCCGGCACCGTGTCGTCGATCTTCACGCACGCCGCGACATCGTCGATGCCCAGCGCGATGACGTTGGCCAGGGCCTGGGCCGGCCATGGACGACCGTTGGGCACTTCGTCAGTGGCGACCACGTGGTCCGCGATGTAACCGTTGGTGGCGGCCAGTTCCACGACTTTGTCCATAACCTGTTTCGGGTAGCCGGAGCAGGAGCCGATCTTGATCCCTTGCTGGCGCAAGTTAGCGATGGTGTCCAGGGCACCGGGTATCAGCGCCGAATGTTCGGCGATTTTTTCGATTTGCAGCGGCATGAAGCGTTTGTAGATGGCGGTGACGTCATCGTCAGTCGGGGTGCGGCCGAACGCCTTGCGATAACGCTCGGCAACCTGCGGCTGATCGCACAGGGTACGGATGTGGTCCCACTTGCCCATGCCCATCGGCCCGCGGGCTTCTTCGATGGAGACCTGGACGTCGAACTCGGCGAAGGCTTCGACAAAAATCTGGGTGGGTGCGAATGAGCCGAAATCGACCACGGTGCCGGCCCAGTCGAGGATGGCGGCTTGGAGCTTGGTAGGGTTGTTGTAGTTCATGTCTCAGATTCCTTTGTAGGAGCGAGCGATGCGGCGTACCGACTTGCCCGCGAAGAACGATAACTCGGTGTGCCTGGGGGACCGCGTCGCCTGTGTTCGCGGGCAAGCCTCGCTCCTACAGGTTCGGCGGCGTTTGCTGATTCAGATTTCCAAAACTTCCATTTCCTGCAACACCTCGGCAATCGCTGCCACCGCCGCGTGCATCTCGGGCGGATTGACGTGGCCGATGCAGCCGACGCGGAAGGTGTCGACCTGGGTTAATTTGCCGGGGTAAAGGATGAAACCCTTGGCCTTGACCCGTTCGTAGAATTCCTTGAACTGGTAGCGCGGGTCTTTCGGGGCGTGAAAGGTGACGATGATCGGCGCCTGGATTACGGCGGGCAGGAAGCTGCGCAAACCGAGTTGGGCCATGTCATCGAGCAGCACCCGGCAGTTGTCGGCGTAGCGCTGATGCCGCGCCGGCAAACCACCTTCTTCGTTGTATTGCAGCAGCGCTTCGTGCAGCGCCGCGACCACGTGGGTCGGCGGGGTGAAGCGCCATTGCCCGGTCTTGGCCATGTAGGTGTGCTGGTCGAACAAATCCATCGCCAGTGAGTGCGAGTTGCCGCCGGCATTCGCCAGCGACTCCTTGCGAGCGAAGACGAAGCCCATCCCCGGCACACCTTCCAGGCACTTGCCCGAAGCGGCGATCAGTGCATCGAACGGCACCTGTTGCGCATCCACCGGCAAAGCGCCGAAGGAGCTCATGGCGTCGATGATCAGGCGTTTGCCGTGTTGCGCGATGACCTGGGCGATTTCCGACAGCGGGTTAAGGATGCCGGTACTGGTTTCGCAGTGAATCAGCGCAATGTGAGTGATGCTCGGGTCAGCCTGCAGCAGGCGATCCACATCGGCGGCGGTGGTCGGTTCGTCTTCGGCGGTTTCGAAGGTGCTGAACGAACGACCGAGCACTTCGCAGATCTTCGCCAGGCGTTTGCCGTAGGCGCCGTTGATCAGCACCAGCACTTTGCCGTCACGCGGGACCAATGTGCCGATCGCGGCTTCGACGGCGAAAGTGCCGCTGCCTTGCAATGGCACGCAGTGGTGGGTGTCGGCACCGTTGATGATCGCCAGCAGTTGTTCGCACAGGCTGGCGGTCAGTTGGTTGAAGCGGTCATCCCATGAACCCCAGTCGACCATCATCGCCTGACGGGTGCGGGCCGATGTGGTCAACGGGCCGGGGGTGAGCAGGATGGGTTCGGCAGTACTCATTCTCATGTCCTCGTAATCGATGGGATGACGCTACGGGGCTTAAATTGCAATTTGCCGAGCTATCAATCAAATTGTTTGTTGTTATGCCAGCCATCAGTGAGGGTTATTCATGAATCTGTTCCAGCTCCGTGCATTCGATGCTGTGGCCCGGGAAGGCAGCTTTACCCGGGCCGCCGCGCGGCTGTTCATCAGCCAGCCGGCGGTCACCGGGCACATCAAGGCGCTGGAGGAGCACTACCAAATCACCCTGCTGCGCCGTACCGCCCGACGAGTGGAGCTGACGGAGGAGGGCACCAAACTGGCGGCGATCACCCGGGCGATGTTCGGCCTGGCGGAAGAAGCGCAAGTGATGCTGGAGGCCAACCGCCAGTTGCTGACCGGGCGCCTGGAAGTGGCGGCGGACGGACCGCACATGGTCATGCCGATGCTTGCCAGCCTGCGGGCGCGCTATCCGGGGATCACGGTGAACCTGCGTTTGGGCAATGCCCAGGAAACCCTGGCGGCGTTGTTGTCCGAGCATGCCGATGTGGCGGTGCTGACCGAAGTCGAACCGCGCAAGGGTTTGCATCTGCAAGCGTTGAGCGAGTCACGGATCTGCGCACTGGTGCCGGCCGGGCATCCGTGGGCGCAGCGTTCCAAGGATGTGCAGCTCAAGGAACTGGATCAGGTGATCATGGTGCTGCGCGAGCCGAGCTCGATCACCCGGCGTACGTTTGATGAGGCGTGCACGCAGGCCAAGGTCAATCCCCGGGTGTTGCTGGAGCTGGACAGTCGCGAGGCGGTGACCGAGGCCGTTGCCGCGGAGTTGGGGGTTGGCGTGGTGTCGTCAGTGGAAGTCAGCCATGACCCGCGGGTGGTGGCGGTGCCGATTATTGGCGAGGGGCTGATCAATCGGCACATGATCGGCTGCATGGATCGGCGGCGGGATTTGCGCTTGATTCAGGCGTTTTTCGATTTAGCGCCAGGTCGCTGACCTGATCGTTCCCACGCTCTGCGTGGGAATGCCTCAATGGACGCTCCGCGTCCGCTTTGGGACGCGGAGCGTCCCGGGCTGCATTCCCACGCGGAGCGTGGGAACGATCTACGTGAGGACGATCATTTGGGCAGGCTCTCGCGCACCATCTCCAGAAACGTCGCCACCACCCGCCGTGAACTCTGCTCGCGCAAACACACCAGCGTCTCCGTCAGCCGCCGCTTGCAGTCGATAATCGGCAACGCGCAAACCCTGGAGTCAGCACCAAACTCGGCTGCCGACACCACGCCAACTCCAATCCCGACCACCACCGCCTCCCGCGCCGCTTCCCGGCCTTCGACCTGAATCGCCGGCCGAATCCGCAACCCGGCCCCGGCCATTTCCTCCTCCAGAGTCTGCCGCGTCACCGAGCCAATCTCCCGCAGCACTAACGGCGTGTCATCCAGGTCCGCCAGGCAGATCGACTCGCGATCGGCCCACGGATGATTGCGCGAGACGAACGCCACCATCGGGTCATTGCGCAGCGGCAACGAGATCAATCGTTCATCACTGACATCGCGGCCCAGTAACGCCAGATCCGCCTGATAGTTGAACAACCGGAACAGCGACTCATCGGTGTTGCCGGTTTCGATCTTGACGCTGATGCCGGGGTAGCGCTCGCAGAACCGGGCGATCTGCGGCAACACGTGGATGGGCGCATCCACCGCGAGGATCAGGCTGCCGGTTTGCAGCGCCCGGGAATCCTGCAACAACTCCTGGGCTTCGGCCTCGATGACGAACAGGCGCTGGGTGATGCTCAGCAAGCGCTCGCCCAGATCCGTCAGGCGCACCGAGCGTTTGTTGCGATGGAACAGCAAAACACCGAAGCGCTCTTCGAGTTTGCGCACTTGGTCGGAAATCGCCGGTTGCGTGAGGAATAGCCGCTCGGCGGCCTTGGTAAAGCTTCCGTGAACGGCCACGGCGTGGAAGGCTTTGAGTTGGGCGTGGGAAACCGACATCGAAACCTCCAGTAACAAGCTGAGCTTATATTGGAAATACGATAAATCGATTTCACTTATTAATCAGTAATTGTTTTTATCCGCCTCAGCCCCGGTGACTGGTCAGTCGAACAGCGTCGGGTGCCATGAGCCTGTGCGTGCAACAGCAGGACTCATCTGACCGGTATCGCTTCAGGGAAGCCGCGATACCGAAGTGCTCAACAATAAAAAAACAGGCGTTATTTCTCAATTTCTGCCGGCACACTCACACCCTGAGGTCAGAACCACCATGAACAAGCATATCGGCACCATCAAGCGTTGGCGCGTGCAGATCTTCGCTATCACCTGGCTCGCTTACGCCGCTTTCTATTTCACCCGCAAAGCCTTTTCGGTGGCCAAACTGGGGATCGCCGAAGACCCCACCTTCATGCTCGACAAAATGGCCATGGCCAACCTCGACGCGATCTACCTGGCGGCCTACGCCGTCGGCCAATTCACCTGGGGCATCCTCGCCGACCGCTTTGGCCCGCGAGTAGTCGTGCTCGGCGGCTTGCTGATTTCCGCGGCGGCAGCACTGGTGATGGGCAATTTCGCCACGTTGCCGATCTTCGCCACCTGCATGTTGATTCAAGGCCTGGCGCAGTCCACCGGCTGGTCGGGACTGTGCAAGAACATCGGCAGTTTCTTTCCCGCCCAGCAGCGTGGGCGGGTGCTGGGGTTGTGGAGTTCCTGTTATGCCTTCGGCGGATTGGTGGCGTCACCGTTCGCCGGTTGGTGGGCTTACACGCTGGTGGGCAGTTGGCACGCGGCGTTTATTTCCAGTGCGGCGGTGGTTGGGCTGGTCGCCGTGCTGTTTTTTATTTTTCAACGTAACAAACCTGAAGACGTGGGCTTGCCTGCCGTCGAGCCGGAACCCGAGCTGAGTGCCGAAGAGGCTTACGCACAAAGCAAAATCAGCGTTCTGGAACCCCTGAAGGAAATCCTGCGCAACCGCACGGTGCTGGTGCTCGGGCTCTCGTACTTCCTGTTGAAACCGGCGCGCTACGCGATTCTGTTGTGGGGTCCGGTGATCGTCTTCGAACAAATGCCCTCGGTGGGCAAGGTCGGTGCGGCGATCATTCCGACTTCGTTCGAACTGGCCGGGCTGCTCGGGCCGATCCTGCTCGGGCTGGCCTCGGACAAACTGTTCGGCGCCCGTCGTATGCCGGCGTGTGTGATCAGTCTGTTGGCGCTGACGGTTTCCCTGGCGCTGTTCATGGGCGCCTTGCACACCGGCAGCGTGATGCTGGTGGTGGCGCTGTTGTTCGTCATGGGCCTGACGCTTTACGGGCCGGATTCGATGATCAGCGGCGCGGCGGCGATTGATTTTGGTACTGCCAAGGCCGGCGCCACGGCGGCGGGTTTTGTGAATGGCTGCGGCTCGGTCGGGGCGATTCTCGGCGGCTTGCTGCCGGGGTATTTCGACTCGGTCACGGTGTTCATCATCTTCGCCGGTTGCGCCATGTTCTCGGCCTTCGTCCTGATCCCGCACTGGAACAGCCGCCCGGCAGGCCTGAGCCTCGATTGCGCCTCCGTGCCCAACCAACCCATGACCATCAAACCCCTGCGTACCTGAGGAAACCCCCATGAGACCTTTCTGGCTGGACCAAGCGCTGGCGGCGCAGCCCTGCGCGCCGTGCGAGCCACTGGCGGGCGACACCCGGGCCGACGTGTGCATCGTCGGCGGCGGCTACACCGGGTTGTGGACCGCGATCATGCTCAAGGAGCAAAACCCCGAGCTCGACGTGTTGCTGATCGAGGCCGACATCTGCGGCGCCGGCGCCAGTGGCCGCAACGGTGGTTGCGCACTGTCGTGGTCGGCCAAGTATTTCACCCTGGAACGCTTGTTCGGGGTTGAAGAAGCGGTGCGACTGGTCAAGGAATCGGAGCGCAGCATCTACGCGATCGGTACGTTCTGCGAGCAGTACGGGGTCGACGCCGATTACCGCCTCGACGGCACGCTCTACACCGCGACCAACCGCGCGCAATGCGGTTCGACCGACGCGGTGATCGCGGCGCTGGAGCGTAACGGCATCAACTCGTTTACCCAGCGACCGGTGGCGGATGTGCAGCGCATGGCCGGTTCCAGCAAGCACCTGGAAGGCTGGTTTTCCCCGGCGGCGGCGAGTGTGCAACCGGGCAAACTGGTGCGCGGTTTGCGGCGGGTGGCGTTGCAACTGGGCGTACGGATTCACGAAAACACCGCGATGACCGGACTGGAGGAGGGCAAACCGGCGGGGATTCAAACGCCGAACGGCACAGTCCGCGCGGACCGGGTGGTGCTGGCGATGAACGCGTGGATGGCCCGGGCCTTCCCGCAGTTCGAACGCAGCGTGGCGATTGTCTCCAGCGACATGCTGATCACCGAACCGCGCCCGGACTTACTCAATGAAATCGGCTTGACCAGCGGCGTCACCGTGCTCGATTCGCGGATTTTCGTGCACTACTACCACAACACCCCGGACGGCCGGATCATGCTCGGCAAGGGCGGCAATACCTTCGCCTACGGTGGGCGGATGCTGCCGGTGTTCGACCAGCCATCGCCTTATGCCGGGCTGTTGCGCAGCAGCCTGGCGGACTTCTTCCCGGCGTTTGCCGAGGTCAAGGTCGAGGCAACCTGGAACGGCCCTTCGGATCGCTCGGTCACCGGGTTGCCGTTCTTCGGCCAGATGAGCACCAGCGGCAATGTGTTCTACGGTTTCGGTTACTCCGGCAGTGGCGTCGGCCCGTGTCATATGGGCGGGCAGATTCTGGCCTCGATGGTGCAAGGCCTGGACAACCCCTGGACCCGCTCGCCGCTGGTCAACGGACCGTTGGGGTACTTCCCGCCGGAGCCGATTCGTTACCTGGGCTCATTGATGGTGCGCAATGCGATCCGCCGCAAAGAACGCGCCGAGGATCATGGCCGCCGGCCGCGGCATCTGGATGTACGGCTGGCGAAATTCGCGGCGGCGGCGGGCAAAGCCGACAAGGGTTGAGCGCGCCTCTCAGTTAAGGGTGACAACAAACCTGTGGCGAGGGGGCTTGCCCCCGTTGGGTCGCGAAGCGGCCCCCGGCATTCTGTCAGCCACACCGCATCGACTGGTTTTACGACTGCTTCGCAGCCGAACGGGGGCAAGCCCCCTCGCCACAGACAATTTCCCCTCACCCAAGCACCTAGCCACAGTGGAGTGTTGTTTGCTAAACCGGGTCAGGGCATGTCCGGGCGATTGACCAGCCAATCGAGCAACAATCGCGTATCGCCGCGCGGTGGTGGGCTCTGCGGCGGTTGTGGATGCTGAGAGTTTGAAGTGGCACAAATGACCGGCCGATCCGGGTCGCTGTCCAGAAAACTGATGAACACGTCACTGCCGGCCAAGGGCAGCCCGGATGCGCCCACGGCCACCGGTAGCCACAAACCCATGGGCTCGCGCGTATTGGGTCCCGGCCACAGGCTGACCTCAATCCGCCCCTGTTCATCCAGCGTCGCCGGTCGCCCTGGCTCGCCCAGGACGCGGGCCGGTTGATAGCCGGGGATGTTCGGCCGGGGTTGTTTAAGCGCCGGGCGAAACTCCGTTGACCAGGGGATCGCGCGGAACTGATTGCAGTAGCCCGGCGTTTCAAACGGCGCCTCGGCGAGGATCGACGATTGTTGCCCCTGGTGGCGAATGTCGGTGAGCAACCATTGGTCGTTGAAACTCGTGATCGGGTGTTGCTCCACCTGCACGATCCGTCCGCTGAGCAACGCGGTCTGATCGCTCTGGCCGTGGACTTGCCGTTGCTGGCAACGCAACCGCTCCAAGGTTCGACGACTGCGTTGATCACGGTTCATCGCCGGTTTGCCGGTCAGCGGATGATTGGCCGCGCCAAAGCCGTCGGCCCCCGTGCTGCGGTCCCGGACCTGGGTGGGGGCAAGCGTCAGCGGTGAGTCATGACGCTGGAACAGTTCGCGGATCGCAGCAGATTCAGGCTCGTCGAATGGCTGGTCATGGAAGGGCGTCAGCACCGGTTCCTGGGGGAAACTCAAACTGTCATCGGCCAGCACCAGCACGTGCCCCTCGCGCCGGTGTTCGAAGTGATAGTGGATGCCTTCCTCTTCGCAAAGTCGATGCAGCAAGCCCAGATCCGTTTCCTCGTACTGAATGCAAAAGGGCCGGACCGGATACTGCCCGGTGCTCAGTTCAAAGCGATAGCTGAGTGTGGGCAGGGCATGCTCCTCCAATAATTGGCGCAGGATGGCGGGCACGCTGAGGTGATGAAACACGCGACGGTTGCGCTGTTGTTCGAGAGTTTGCAGATGCGGCACCAGCGTCAGTCGATAACCGATCCGGTGCGCGCCACGATGCTCACGACTGGCGCTGCGCAGCACACCGTGAAAGCCCTGTTCGTCACCCAGGCTCAGGAAGGCCGGTTGTTGCAGCAGGCGCTCGAGGTTCATCGCCGGCGCCAGGCCGATCACTTCGATGTCGAACCGAAAGGGCTGGTTAAGGCCTTCGCGGCCGTTGAACTGCAATACCTGCAAACTCAAATCAGCCTCGACGAGGGTCAGGGTGAAAGGACTTTCCTTGTCGTTGTGCATCGAGTGCGCTTCTGCCATGAAATACGTGGGCGCAGAGGGTACGAAACCACAGGCCTGAATAGTCATCGCAAAGCGACTTTTCAGAATTGCCCTACACGCACTGCTGAAGATGCCGATGCGTGCTGCCGGTAAACAGGATGGAATTTTTGGTCGATTGCCAACTTTAGGCCGTATAAACTTCGCACCCTGCGTCGGCCAATAGATGTCTCGGCGCCACAGATCAAGAGAGTGAGTAATGGGCGCACAGTGGAAGGTTAAACACAAAGAAGCGGCATCCAACGCCAAGGGCAAGATCTTCGGCAAACTGGTGAAAGAAATCACCATTGCTGCACGTAACGGCGCCGATACTGCCACCAACGCACATTTGCGTCTGGTGGTCGAGCAGGCCAAGAAAGCCTCGATGCCCAAGGAAACTCTGGATCGCGCGATCAAGAAAGGCGCGGGCCTGTTGGGCGAGACCGTGCAATACCATCGCGTGACCTACGAAGGCTTCGCCCCGCATCAGGTGCCGCTGATCGTTGAATGCGTGACCGACAACATCAACCGTACCGTGGCTGAAATCCGCGTGGCGTTCCGCAAGGGCCAACTGGGTGCTTCCGGTTCGGTCAGCTGGGACTTCAACCACGTCGGCATGATCGAGGCGTCCCCGGACAGCCCCGACGCCGACCCGGAAATGGCCGCCATCGAAGCGGGCGCCCAGGATTTCGAGCCGGGTGACGAAGAGGGCACGACCCTGTTCCTGACCGAGCCCGCGGACCTCGACGCCGTACAGAAAGCCTTGCCTGGGCAGGGTTTTACCGTGTTATCCGCCAAGTTGGGCTACCAGCCGAAGAACCCGGTCAGCGGGTTGAGCGACGAGCAAATGGCTGAAGTCGAAGCCTTCCTCGAAGGCCTCGACAACCACGATGACGTGCAGGACATGTTTGTCGGGTTGGCGGGTTAAGCCGCAACGCTGATTTGTGATCTGACTTTGTGGCGAGGGAGCTTGCTCCCGTTGGGCTGCGAAGCGGCCCCAAAAGCTTGGGAGCGCTGCGCACTCCAGCGGGAGCAAGCTCCCTCGCCACAGGTTTTTTGGTAGGGCTATCGGAAATGCATGGCAGCCAATTCCAGGACAACCTCGCCAAACCCCGGCCGCGCCAGCACATCCGCCTGGCAGCAACGCCGCTGCAACGCTTCCAGCGCCAGCCGATCGGCATCGCTCAAACCTGAGTCGATCCGCGCCAGCAATTCCTCCAGCAACACCCCGAACGCCCGCACCTCGATCCGTTGCAGCGCGCGGGTTTCCAGGTTGTCCGTGGTCGCGTGAAACGACGCACCACCGAAGTCGCCCAGCAGGCAATCACCGTGTTCATTCCACAAAATGTTGTGGGCGTAGAGGTCGCCGTGGGTGATGCCTTGTTGGTGCAAATGTTCAGCCGCCGACGCGATGCCACGGGCGATGCGCAAGGCCACAGCACCTGTAAAGCGGGTGTCGTCGGTGTAGACGTCGCGGCTGCAGGACGCCAGGCTCGGCAACCCGGCCAGGTTGCGATAGCTCGGGTCGATCAGTTGCATCACCAGCCCGGCCTGGTCTTGCGGGTGCTCGACGATACGCCCCTCGACACGGATCAGGTTGGGGTGCAGGCCGGCGGTAATGCAGGCGTTCATTTCGTGCAGCGGCGAGCCATCACTGGTCATTTCGCCTTTATAGAGTTTTACCGCAACCTGGGTGGTCGGCTGCTGTGCACGTTCCCAAGAGGCGCGATGGATCACGCCGGAAGCGCCTTCACCGAGTTTTTGCTCAAGGTGCAGCGCTGACCAAGGGATGCTCGGTGTGGCGTCGAGGGCGGTGGCGTCGGCTTCGGTTTCCAGCGGGTTGCCGGCGTAGGCCAGCCAGGTCAGGGCTGGCAAGGTCAGCAGCCATTCGGGCAGTTCGGTAAAACGGTTGGCCGAAATACGCAGCAGTTCCAGGCGATGGCACTGCACCAGGCTCTCGGGCAGTTGCTGCAACTGGTTGCCGGACAGCATCAGTTTTTGCAGCAGCGGACGTTCGCCCAATTCAGTCGGCAGTTCGCTGATGCAGTTGTCGGTCAGGATCAGCCAGCGCAGCAGCGGCGGCAGGGCGGCGCCTGGCACATGTTCAATGCGGTTGGCCCGAAAGCCGATCATGCTCAGCGCGGCACATTGGCCCAGGCACGCCGGCAGTTCGGTGAACTGGTTATCGGAGCAGAACACAATCCGCAGACGGGTCAGGCGATGCAGGTCGTCCGGCAGGCTGCTCAAGGCATTGCCGCTGAGGTTGAGCACTTCCAGCGAGTCCGCCAGGTCGAAGATTTCCCGGGGAAACTCGGTGAGGCCGCAGGACAGATCCAGACGAGAGATGCCGGCCAGCTCGCCGGCCCGCAGTTGTGCGAGGGTATTCATGAACGGATTCGCTATTGAAGGGTGAAGAAGAACGCGGGCGACATGATAACGATATGAAGCTGTGTCGGCCCTGAAAAGATCTCGGCCTATGACTCCCGGACTTCAACCAACTGCCCCAACCGACTTCGCGTACGCGCCAGGTCAATCGCATCGCCGCGCAGACTCTCGCGCAACGATAGCCGTCCCAGCAACACCAGGTGCTTGTCCTGATCGTACAAAACGTCGATCAGGTTGATAAACCGCTGCTGCGCCGCCATCGAACAATCGCCCAGGGTCGGCAGTTCATCAATGATCCAGTGATCGAAACGCCGACACAGTTCCAGATAGTCCATTACCGCCGTCGGGTGGTCGCACAGATCGCTGAAAGTAAATTCGACGGTTCGCCCTTCGCAGTACCGCGCGGGCAGATGGCGGGTGCCGACGGGCAACGCCACGGGGGCGACGCGTTCTGGCAGCTTCAACGCCTGGCGCTGGAGCGGCGTCCCCGGCCAGACGTACCGGCCGTGGGTAAACACCTGCTGGGCGTGGGTTCGCGCCTGGCTTCTGTAGTCATGCGGGCCGCCGACCTCCATGACCTGCATGCGTGTGTTGATCAGGTCGATCACCGGTTTGAAACGCGCGTGGTAGAGCGGGTTGGGCAGCAAGCCTTCCGGTGGGTAATTGGAGGTAATCAACAGCAAAATGCCCCGGCGGAACAGCGCCTTGAACAGCCGGGCGATGAGCATCGCATCGCCGATGTCGTGGACGTGGAACTCGTCGAAACACAACACCCGACAATCCTGCAACAGCTCATCGAGGGTGGTCGCCAGGGCATCGGGTTGTTCGCGATGGCTGAACATACCCTGATGCAGTCGCGCGAAAAACTCATGAAAGTGCAGGCGCTGTTTTTGCGCGAGGGGGATGGCCTGGAAAAAACCGTCCAGCAGCCAGCTTTTGCCGCGCCCGACCGCGCCGTGCAGGTACAGACCGGGCAGGGTTTTCGCCGACGTACCGAGCAGCGTCGTCGCGTGCTGGGCCATGCAGTCGATCACTCGCTGCTGGCTGTGGCTGAGGGTGTAACCCTGGGCGAGCGCCTTGTGCTGGAAGTAATCATGGATGACCCGGTGGCTGGCCGGCAGCGCGGCGACCTTGCCGAACAAGCGGCGCAACGCGGGCCAGCGTGATGTGAGTCGCGAACGGGTGGGCGGTCGAATGGCCACGATCATGTCACTCCCGGGTTCTTCAGGCCGGCTCATCGAGCGGCGGCGGCGTAGTTTAACCAAAGGGTTAAACGACCTGCCACCCGCGTGTGCGGTTGGCATGTTTGAAGATCAAGATCAAAAGATCGCAGCCATCGGCAGCTCCAGGGGCGTGCGAAGCCATGGGTTTACTAGCGCTCAATACTCCGATTCCACCGCGCATTCCACGCCGGGCGCTGTTCGTTCACCTGGTCCCAATCCACCGCAATCGCTGTCTGCAAATACTGCTGCATCGCCTCGACCTGCCCCCGGGTCTTGTCGGTAGTCGGGGTGTTGGGGTTGGACGGGATCTGGTCGCCATCTTCCAACGCAGCGGCTTGTGCGTCCGGTGTCAGCAGGAACGCCGCGAGTTTTTGCGCCAGTTCCGGTTGGGTGTTGTTGGCGATCGCACATTCGGCGACGTTCAGCACCACGGCGCCTTCTTTGGGCCGCGCATATTCCACCGGCATGCCCTTGAGTTTCAGCGCGGTGACCTGGGTTGGCGTCAGCGGGAACAGCGCGGCTTCGTCGGTTTGCAGCATTTCCGAGATCTTCGCCGAGCTTGGGATGTATTCCAGCACGTTGCGCCCCACGGTGTTCGGCCAGGCCTTGAAGCCCGGTTCGACGTCGGTTTCGCTGCCGCCCTGAATCCGGTTGAACATCAGGAAGCCATGCAGGCCGAAGGTCGAGGAGGCCATGGACTGGAACACCACTTTGTCCTTGAAACGCGGGTCGGCCAGGTCCATCCACGAGGTCGGCGCGGCCCAGCCTTTTTCCTTGAACAGCCGGGTGTTGTAGGCCAGCCCGGTGACGCCGAGGCTGACCGCCACGGCTTGATCCTTGATCCGGCCCTTGGCCGGAATCTGCGCCAGGGTCGGGCTGTCCTGGAGTTTGTCGCACAGGCCCATGGAGATCGCGCGGTACATAATGCCGTCGTCGAGGAACATCACGTGCAGCTGCGGGTTGCCCTTGCTGGCCTGGACCTTGGCCAGGATGTCGGCGGATGTCCCCGGCACGATCACCACTTTGACGTTGTTGGCTTTCTCGAACACCGGCAGCACCTTGTCGGCGTAGAGCCGCTCCATGGTCCCGCCGTTCATGCCCAGGTAAAGCGTCGGTTCGGCGTGGGCCTGGGCGACCGTGAGCAGGGCGCCCAGGCAGGACAACCCGAGCAGTGCAGTGCGTTTGACGTTATTCATTGGCGCGACCTTCCTCTATCAAGCAACTGGGATGGAGTGAAACCGGGTGATGGAAAACGCATCCAGCGACGTTTTTGACGCGCCGCTGCAGATGATCTCGGTGAGCGCCTGGCCCACCGCCGGGCCGATCTGGAAACCGGCGCCGGCAAAGCCAAACCCGTGCAACAGACCGGGCTGGGTGCCGCTGTGCCCGATCACCGGTTGGCGATCAGGCAGATAACCTTCGGTGCCGCTCCAGGTGCGAATCGCCTGGGCACCTTCAAGAAACGGGTAGAGTTCGACCGCTTGCCGCAGGATCTCAAGCACGGCGATCTGACCCGGCCGGGGGCGGGCGTCGTCGAGGGCAAAGCCCTGGCCGCCGCCCAACACACAGTTGCCGCGTGAGACCTGGCGGGCGTAAATGCCGCCACCCTCGACCCCGGTGCTGGCGTTCATCACCAGCGGCAGCGGTTCGGTGACCAGCATCGCCGGGTGGCCGGCGTGCATCGGCACGGCTTCGCCAAACTGTTCGGCGAGTTTGCCGGCCCAGGCTCCGGCGCAATTCAGCAGCCACGGTGCGCGGAATTCGAGGCCGCTCGCGGTGCCGACGTGAAAACGCTGGCCGTCGTGTTCAACCCGGGTGACGGCGCATTGCTCATGAATCTGCGCACCATGGCGCCGCGCCGTTTGGGCAAACGCCGGGGACACCAGTCGTGGGTTGGCGTGGCCGTCATCGGGACAGAAGGACGCACCGGCTGCCACGTCGCCGACCCACGGAAACCGTGCGCGCAGCTCATCGCGTTCGAGGATCTGCAAGTCGAGACCGAACCCCTGGCTGCTGGCGGCGTAGTCCTGCAAGGCGCGCAGATCGTTGAGGCTGCGGGCCAGTTTCAGGTGACCGCTGCGCTGATATTCACCATCGATGCCGATCAACTGCGGCAGGTGTGCCCAGAGTTCGTGAGCCTGTTGCGACAGCGGCAGTTGCGACAACGGGCGACCCTGACGGCGCACGCCACCGTAGTTCACACCGCTGGAGTGGGAGCCGCAAAAGTCTCGTTCCAGCAGCGCCACGCGGTGACCGGCCTTGCTCAGAAACAGCGCGGCCGAGGCGCCGACAATCCCGCCGCCGATGATGATGGCGTCGACTTCGATCATGGCTCGACCTCCAGGCCAAACGGCAGCGGTTTGATCGGGGACTGCGCGCGCAATCGGCCGATCTGCGACACGGGACGTTGGCTTTCGCAGGCAATGATTTCCGCCGCTGCGGCCCCGCACATCCGGCCCTGGCAACGCCCCATGCCGACCCGGCAATGGGCCTTGACCCGGTTGATCTCCCAGTGGCCTTCGCGCACAACCTGGCGGATATCACCGGCGCGGACTTCTTCGCAGCGGCAGACGATCAGGTGGTCGGCGGTGCTGGCGGCCCAGTCTTCGGGGAAGGCGAAGGCTTGCTCCAGTCCTTTGCGGAACGTTCCGATCGTTTGCAGTGATTGTTCAAGGGCCGCGGGGCGCTCGGTCGGGATCAGGAAACCGCTGTCTGCAAGCAGGGCCAACGCGGCGCGTTCACCGGCCATTTCCGCCGCATCGGCGCCCATGATCCCGGCGCCGTCACCGGCCAGGTACACCTCGGCGACACTGCTGCGACCGGCGCTGTCCCGTCGGGGCAGCCAGGCGCGGTTGAGGGGGTTCCAGGCGAACTCACAGCCGAGCAGATCGGCGAGTTGGGTTTCGCTGCGCAGGCCATGGGCGAAGGCGACAGCGTCGCAGTCGATTTGCTGTGAGCCTTTTTTATTGCGCCAATTCAGCGACTGCACCCGTTGTTCGCCGTTGACCTGAACCAGGCTGGCGCCTTGATGCACCGGGATGCCGTGGGCGGTCAGCCAGCTGCGGTAATAGATGCCTTTGGCCAGGGTCGCCGGTTGTGTCAGCAGGCCGGGCAGGGCGCGGACCTGGGCGCCGAAGGGTGAACTGTCGAGCACCGCCAGCACTTTCGCGCCGGCCTTGGCGTACTGGTAGGCGACGAGGTACAGCAACGGTCCGCTGCCAGCGAACACCACTCGCTCACCGATGGCGCAGCCCTGAAACTTCAGCGCAATCTGCGCCGCGCCGAGGCTATAAACCCCCGGCAAGGTCCAGCCCGGCACCGGCAGAATCCGGTCGGTGGCGCCGGTGGCGACGATCACCCGGGAGAACGCCAGGCGCGTGGCGCGGCCATCCTGCAACGTGTCGAGAGCACCGGCCTCGGCGTTCCACACCAGGGTTTCCGGGCGGTAGTCGAGTTGCTCGCGCAGGACGTCGAGGGTTTGATGGATCGCCTTGGCTTTGTGCGCTTCGAAGCCGTAGAGCTTGGCTGCCGAGCGCGTGAAGTTTGCCGGTTGCCGCCGATAAATCTGCCCGCCGCCGCGCGCGGCTTCGTCCAGCAGGATCGGACGCACGCCATGGGCGACCAGGGTTTGTGCGGCACGGATACCCGCGGGACCGGCGCCGACGATGATCACGGGATTCATACCAAACGCCCCGGCTCACGGTTGATCTGTTGCCCGGCTTCGAGCAGCGTCGAGCAGGCCCGCACCCGGCGGCCATCGCCCAGGCGCACCCAGCAATCCTGACACGCGCCCATCAGGCAGAACCCGGCGCGGGGCTCGGCGCTGAAGTCGCTGCCGCGCAGGTGGTCGCTGCAGGTCAGCACGGCGGTCAGCACGGTGTCGCCGAGCAGGGCGGTGGACGGTTGGCCGTCGAGGACGAAGTCCAGGGCCGGGCGGTCGCCTTCGGCCAGTCGTTTCAGCAGAGCCATGGCGCCCTCATTGTTTGCCCACCAGGACCCGATCCAGGCCATAGACCCGGTCGAGCAGAATCATCGTCAACGCCGTCAAACCAATCACCAGTGCCGACACCGCCGCCATCATTGGATCGATGGACTCAGTGGCGTACACATACATGCGCACCGGCAACGTTTGCGTGGCCGGCGAGGTGACAAAAATCGACAACGTCACCTCATCGAAACTGTTGATAAACGCCAGCAACCAACCCCCGGCCACACCGGGCAGAATCATTGGCAACGTGATTTGCCTGAACAGCGTGAACCGCCCGGCGCCCAAGGATTGCGCGGCGTGTTCGGCGCTGCGGTCCAGGCCAATCGCCGACGCCAGCACCAGCCGCAGCACATACGGCGTGATCACCAGCACATGGGCAAAGATCAGCCAGCCGAAGCTTCCATTCACGCCCATCAGCGCAAACAGGCGCAGCAGTGCGACGCCCAGAACCAAGTGCGGAATGATGATCGGCGACAGGAACAAACCGTTGAAAAAGCCCCGCCCAGGAAACTCATAGCGAGTGATGGCCAACGCCGCCGGCACCGCAATCAACGTCGCCAGCGTCGCGGCGCAGAACGCCAGGATCAGGCTGTTGTAGAACGCATCGACGAAATCGGCGCGCTCGAATACGGCGCGAAACCAGCGCAACGAGAAGTTCGTAGTGGGCAGGCTCAGGGTGTTTTCCGGGGTGAACGCCACCAGGCACACCACCACCAGCGGCGCGAGCATGAACAGCACCACCAGGGCATGAAACAGCAGGGCGAAAGGACCGTTTTTGGACATGTCGAGTTATCCCAATGACTTCTTGTAGCGGCCTTCGATCATCCGGTTCCACGACAGCATGATCAGCAGGTTGAGCAGCAACAGGGCCACAGCAATCGCCGCGCCCATCGGCCAGTTCAGTTCCGACAGGTACTGGTCGTAGATCAGCGTCGCGACCATCTTCAGGCGTCGGCCGCCGAGCAAACCGGGAATGGCGAAGGAGCTGGCGGCGAGGCCGAACACAATCAAGGTGCCGGACAATACGCCGGGCATGATTTGCGGCAGCACCACTTTGCGCATGACGGTGAGGTGGCTGGCACCGAGGGACAGCGCGGCTTGCTCGGCGGCCGGGTCGAGTTTCTGCAGCGAGGTCCAGACCGGAATGATCATGAACGGCAGCATCACATGGACCAGCGCAATCACCACCGCAAACGGCGTGTACAGCAGCTTCATCGGCGAGCCGCCGAAGGCTTGCAAGGTCTGATTGACCAGGCCGTCGGCACCGAGCAACAGGCTCCAGCCAAAGGCGCGCACCACCACCGAAATCAGCAGCGGGGTGAGGATCAGAATCAGGAAAATCGAACGCCACGGCGCGCCCATGCGGCTGAGGATGTACGCCTCGGGCACGCCGATTAGCACACAGAGCAGCGTGGTCAGGCCGCTGATCCAGAAGGTGCGCAGGAAGATCTCGTAGAAGTACGGATCCCCCAGCAGGCTGCTGTAGTGGTCGAGGGTGTAGGCGTTGCCGTTGATGCCGGAGTTGTAGTCGAAGACGTTGAACGACAACACCAATGTCAGCAGCAACGGGATGACCAGCAGGCACACGTACAAGGCCAGGGCCGGTGCCGACAATAGATAGCCTTGGCGTCCCTGGCGGGCGGCGGCGAGCAGACTCATGCCGGCACCTCGTCGACACTCAACACCCGCAACAGCGCCGCGTCCCAGTCCAGGCCCACCGCCGTGCCTTCGGCCAACGGTGCCGAGCCGTCGTTGCGACGCACTACGCTGAGTTCGCCCAGGGGCGTGGACACGCCGTACAGCCATTGGCTGCCGAGGAAGAAGCGGCTGACGATCTGACCTTGCAAACGGCCGTGATCTTTATCCCGCAGATCGATTTTTTCCGGGCGCAGGCTCAGGGTCAGATCACCGCCGCTGCGCACTTGAACAATGCCGGCGCCATCACGCTCGCCGGGCAGTAGATTGGCCTTGCCGACAAACCCGGAAATGAACTCGGTGCGCGGATGTTCATAAAGGGTGTACGGCGCGTCGATCTGGGTGATTCGCCCGGCCTGCATCACCACCACGCGGTCGCTGATGGACAGCGCTTCGGACTGGTCGTGGGTGACCATCAGCGTGGTAATGCCGACTTCGCGCTGGATGCGGCGGATCTCGAATTGCATCTCTTCGCGCAGGTTGGCGTCGAGGTTGGACAGTGGTTCGTCGAGCAGCAAAACCGGCGGTTCAATCACCAACGCCCGGGCCAACGCGACACGCTGACGCTGACCGCCGGACAGTTCCCGTGGATAACGTTCGGCGTGTTGGTCGAGGCGCACCAGTTTCAACACCCGAGCCACCCGTTGCTGCAACTCGGCGTTCGGCACTTTGCGCATCCGCAGGCCAAAGGCGACGTTGTCCTGCACGCTCATGTGCGGAAACAAAGCGTAACTCTGGAACACCACGCCCAGACCACGGCTGGCGGGTTTGGCGTGGGTGATGTCGCGACCGTCGAGCACGATGCGTCCGCTGCTGACGTCGACGAAGCCGGCGATCATTTGCAGGGTGGTGGTTTTGCCGCAGCCGGAAGGGCCGAGCAGGGACACGAACTCGCCTTTTTCCACCGAGAGGTTGGTAGCGACGACGGCATCGATTTCGCCGTAGCGTTTACCGAGGTTTTCAAGTTGCACGAAGGCCATAGCTGCGCTCCACCTGAGATTGTTATGCGCGGCCTTGAGGTCGCGCTTTTTTGTATGGGCAGATACGAAAGGATGATGCGGGGTGCGTTGGCGCTCGACTTGGGTCGGCTGCCGCTGTTGTTCGAATCGCCCCTGTATGGACGCAGAGTAGGACGAAGAATAGGATGCGCTCAATGGCCTATTTCACTGAAGCGATGACTATTTTCAGTTTCATTCGGTGAGTAAATTTATTGAAGAGAAAATCCATGCCTGATTCCACTGAGCGGAACGAAACAAAAAATGAAGTCGGTGTCGGCGCCGTCTCACGCCTGTTTGCGGTGCTGCGTAGCCTCGGCGATACGGTGGAGGGCGGTGAGCGCGTGACGCAACTGGCCCAGCGCATCGGTTTGTCGCAACCGACGACGCATCGTTTGCTGCGCAGCCTGATGGACGAGGGCATGGTCGAGCAGGATGCGCGCACTAAACGCTATCGCCTGAGCCTGGATTTCTTCGCCCTGGCGGCCCGTGCCGGCAACACCGGCAACCTGCGGGAACTGGCGCGCCCGGCGTTGCTGCGGCTGTCGGCGTCGTTGGGGGATTCGTTGTTTCTGCTGGCGCGCAGTGGTTTTGACGCAATCTGCCTGGACCGCAGTGAGGGGCCGTTTCCGATTCGCACCTTTACCGGCGACATCGGCGGGCGTGTGGCGTTGGGTGTGGGGCAGGGGAGTCTGGCGATCCTGGCGTTTCTGCCGGAAGAAGAGCGGGATACGGTGATTCACTACAACCTGCCACGGCTCAAGGACTTCCATTTGTATGACGAAGTGTTCCTGCGCTCGGAGGTCGAGAACGTGCGGGCGCTGGGGTATGCCGGGCGTAACACGGGGGTGTTGCAGGGCATGGCCGGGGTGGCGGTGCCGATTCTGGATCGTGACGGGCGGGCGGTGGCGGCGTTGAGTGTGGCGACGGTTAGTGATCGACTGGGGCCGGATCGGTTGCCGACGGTGGTGGAGATGTTGAAGCGTGAGGCGGCGCTGATCGGGCCAAGGATTAATCCGTTTGATCCGTTGTTGCGCAGGCCCTCGCAAGTGTTTGGGCAGGCCTGATGATCGTTCCCACGCTCCGCGTGGGAATGCCTCAAGGGACGCTCCGCGTTCCAGCGCCGGGAAGGGACGCGGAGCGTCCCGGGCTGCATTCCCACGCGGAGCGTGGGAACGATCGGGGTCAGAAGTTCACGGTTTGCTTGAGCATCCGCGCCGCCGCTGTGTCGCTCGGGCTGACCATTGCGTAGTTGTACCCGGCGCCTGACCAGTACTCGGCCTGCAACTCGCCATCGCTGCGACTGCCTCGCGGCAGCAGGTAGTTTTTCGGGCCTGGCGGACGGACGTAGAAGCTGATCTTGTGCCCGACCGCATCCTCATAAACCACCATCGCCGCCGGCCCTTGCTCGGTGCTGAGCAAGCGTCCGCTGACCGGTTTGAAACCAGCCCCCGCCAGGTCCGGCAAGCGGTTAGCCTGGGTGAAGTAACGGTCGAGCCAGCGCTGCATGTCGCCGTCATCACTGACCTTGTAGTCCGCCGGCAACATGCCTTGCTGGGCAAACAAGCGGTAGGCCTGCATCGCATCGGCCATCGGCGCCTGGGTGCTGAGCAGGGTCATTTCCCGCGCCTGCCAGCCACTGATGCCGCCGACGCTGACCGCGATCAACAATACGGCAGCGCTGGCCAGATGGCGCCGGGATTGGCGTTTGAGGCCCTGGCGAATCACCACGGGATCGAGGTCCGGATTGGCCGGTTGCTGCAACGCGCCGCTTAACGCCGCGCGCAGTTGTTGAGCGTCTTGCTGCCAGGCCCGCACTTGTTCGGAAACTTCTGCATTGCTGGCCAGAAAAGTCTCCACCAGACGTCGGTCGGCCTCGTTGAGTTGGTGATCGACGTAGGCGTGCAGGTCACGCTCGCTTGGGGGCATGCTGATCATTTGAGTCTCCGCAGGGAAGGGCGGCTGATTTCGCCATCGCTGAGTTCGCGCAAGGCCTGGCGGGCGCGGGACAGGCGGGACATCACGGTGCCAGTCGGGACGCCGAGAATCTCGGCGACCTCTTTATACGTCAGGCCTTCCACCGACACCCACAGCAGCAGGGCGCGCTGTTCGGTGTTGAGCTGGTCGAAGGCTTGCAGGGTGGTTTGGGCGATCACGGTGCGCTCGGCCGAGGGCTGGGCATCGTCACGTCCGGTAAAGAATTCGAGCATCCGCGCATAACGCCGGGAGCGCCGGTGCGCGTCGAGAAACTGCCGATAGAGGATCGAAAACAGCCAGGCCCGCAGATCGCCGTCGGGGCGTTTGTCGCTCCAACTCGACAGCGCCCGCTCGAGGCTGGCCTGGACCAGATCGTCGGCGCTGCTGGGGTTGCGCGTGAGTGACACCGCGAACCTGCGCAATCTGGGAATGATTTCTCTCAGTTGTTCGTCGATATCGTTCATGAAGTTCCGACTAGTCACTACGCTTTGGACTAGGAAGACGCCCGACACTGAAGGTTATTCCACGCCCGAAAAAATAAATACCGGCCGATGGAATAAACCTGCGCGGGGTGCGTCTGCTTGGTTCTTCTCACTTGTGGCCGATGGCCCTGGAGTCTTTCATGGTAGATCGCTCAACACCGCCCAACCGGCCGCCGCTGAGTACCGCCAGCCTGACCGCGCGCCTGGCCGGTATCGCCGTCATCGTTGCGGCCGTGGCCGGGGCTTTTGCCTACGTCAACGGCACCTTCGACCCACAACGCCTGACGCCGAAAAAACTGATCAACGTGCTGGAAACCAACAACGGCGTGCACCCGGGGTTCCGGCGTAATCACTCCAAAGGCGTGTGCGTGATCGGCCACTTCGAGAGCAGCGGCGAGGCCCGCAGCTATTCCACTGCCCAGGTGTTCAATGACGCGCGGACCCCGGTGGTCGGACGTTTCGCCCTGCCGGCCGGTAATCCTTATGCGCCGGACTCCGCCGTTCCGATCCGCAGCCTGGCGCTACGTTTCACCCAGGCCAACGGCCAACAGTGGCGCACCGGGATGAACAGCATGCCGGTGTTCCCGGTGGGCACGCCCGAGGCGTTCTATCAGTTGCAGCAGGCGCAATCGCCGGATCCGGCCACGGGCAAGCCCAATCCTGCGGCGGTGCCGGCATTCTTCGGCGCGCACCCGGAAGCCGGGCCGTTCCTGGCCTGGATCAAGACCGCCAAGCCTTCGGCCAGTTACGTGACGGAAACCTACAACAGCATCAACGCGTTTTACCTGGTGAATGCGTCCGGGCAGAAGCAGGCAGTGCGCTGGAGCATGGTCCCGGTGGCCCAGGACGCGGCGGGTGCCACGGCGCCTGAAGGTGCCGATTTCCTGGAGAAAGACCTGGTGCAGAAAATTGCCGCAGGACCACTGCGCTTCAAGTTGAACATCACCCTGGCCAACCCCGGTGATCCGGTGAATGACGCCAGCAAGACCTGGCCCGAGGGCCGCAAAGTGATCAACGCCGGGACCCTGGTGCTCGACGCGACCCAGCCGCAACTCAACGACGAGTGCCGCGACATCAACTACGACCCGCTGGTGTTGCCGGCCGGGATCGAAGGTTCCGACGACCCGTTGCTCGCCGCGCGCTCCGCCGGATACGCCAGTTCCTACCTGCGTCGCACCAGCGAAGTGAATCAGTTGCCCGCCGCCAAACAGGAGGCTCAACAATGAGCGCCCAACCCAAGCATTTCGTCCCGCTGGCGCGCCTGCTGCACTGGCTGATGGCATTGATGGTCATCGCGATGCTGTTTATCGGCGCGGGCATGGTGGCCTCGGTGTCCGAGCGTCATGAATGGCTGATCCACCTGCACAAACCCTTGGGCATTGCGATTCTGCTGCTGGTGATCGTGCGCCTGGCCGTGCGCTTTTCCACCCAACAGCCACCGCTGCCGGCGGACCTGCCGGGTTGGCAGGTGCTGGCGGCCAAGGCGTCCCATGTCTTGCTGTACGCCTTGATGCTGATTTTGCCGCTGCTGGGCTGGGCGATGATTTCGGCGGCGGGGGACCCGGTGATGCTCGGCACTTCACTGCAATTGCCGTCGATTGTGCCGGCGAATGCTCAGGTGTTTGCGGTGCTGCGCAAGGCCCATGGGTATCTGGCATATCTGCTGTTTTTGACGGTACTGCTGCATCTGGCGGCGGCGTTGTTTCATGGCTGGGTGCGCCGCGATGATGTGTTGGACAGCATGTTGCGGGGTAAGGATCGCGGTTGATCTGAACACCACTGAACTCATGTGGCGAAGGAGCTTGCTGTGGCTAGGGGCTTGCCTGTGGCTAGGGAGCTTGCCTGTGGCGAGGGGGCTTGCCTGTGGCGAGGGGGCTTGCCCGTGGCGAGGGGGCTTGCCCCCGTTGGGCTGCGCAGCAGCCCCAAAACCATTCAACGCGGTGTCACAGAGGCACCGCGTTGACCAGGTTTACGACTGCTGCGCAGCCGAACGGGGGCAAGCCCCCTCGCCACAGGAGACGGGTGCTTTCGGGGCCAGTGTCAGCCACCAATAACCCAGCGCCACGGCATTGATTCCGGCACCCAAACAGCACACACCCATCCATCCGCACCACGCATACATCGCCGTCGAGCCAATCGAGCCCAACGCGCTGCCGATCGAATAAAACAGCATGTACCCGGCCGTCAGTCGACTTTGCGCTTCGGGGCGCACGCTGTAGATCATGCTCTGGCTGGTGACGTGCACCGCTTGCAAGCCCAGATCCAGAGTAATCACCCCAAGTAGGAGCGCCCACAATGAGGATTGGGTGAAGGCGATCGGCAGCCACGACGCGAGCATCAGCAACAGCGAAAGGCCGCTGGTCCATTGCCCCAAGCCACGATCAGCCAGATGACCCGCGCGAGCCGCCGCGAGTGCACCCGCCGCGCCGGCCAGTCCGAATAATCCGATTTGTGTGTGGGACAACGACAACGGCGGGGCGCTGAGCGGCAACACCATCGGCGTCCACAACACCATGGCGCTGGCGAAGGTCAGCAGGGCGAGGATCGCCCGTTGACGCAGCACCGGTTCTTCCTTGAACAAAGTGAAGACCGAGCCGATCAGCGCGCTGTAAGACTGGCTGGTTTGTGCGTTTTCCTGTTTGGGCAGGACGCGAAACAACAGCAGCGCCATCAACAAGGTTAACCCCGCCGACAGCAGATAAATCGAGCGCCAGCCGGCCAGATCGGCCATGCCGCCCGCCACGGTGCGCGCGAGCAAAATGCCGACAACGATGCCGCTAGTGACCACGCCCACCACGCGACCGCGCTGGGCGGGAATCGCCAGGGTTGCTGCGTACGCCACCAACACCTGCGTCACTACCGCGAGCAAACCGGTCAACGCCATGCCGATCAGCAACCAGGTGCTGTTCTGCGCCAGCACGATCATCAGCAACGCCAGCGCCGACAACAGTGTTTGCGTGACGATCAGACGCCGCCGATTGAGCAGATCCCCCAGCGGTACCAGCAGCAACAGGCCCACGCCGTAACCGACTTGAGTCAGGGTGACGACGATGCCGACGGTTGCCGGGTTCATGGAGAAAGCCTCGGCCATGGCATCGAGCAGCGGTTGGGCGTAATACACGTTGCCGACGGCCAGGCCGCAAGCGACAGCGAACAGCAGCACCACGCCGCTGTTCAAGGGTTGGTTAGGCTTCATGCCAGACTCCTGATATGGTTTCAAAATGAAACCACTTGTACGGTAGAGAGGCTGGTTTTATATTGCAACCACATTTGTTGGCAGCGAGCGCAATCATGGTCAAACGTACAAGCATGGAAGGCGCCGAATGTCCGGTCGCCCGCTCACTGGATGCCATCGGCGATTGGTGGTCGTTGCTGATCGTGCGCGATGCGTTTGACGGCATTCGCCGGTTTGGCGAGTTCCAGCGCAATCTGGGCATGGCCAAGAACATCCTCTCGGCGCGCCTGCGCACGTTGGTGGCCCACGGGATTTTTGATTTGGTGCCGGCGTCGGATGGCAGCGCGTATCAGGAATACGTGCTGACGCAGAAGGGCAAAGGCCTGTTTCCGTTGATCATCGGTTTGCGGCAATGGGGCGAGGCGTTTTTCTTTGAGGCGGGGGAGGCGCATTCACGGGTGGTGGATCGTGAACAGGGGCGGCCGGTGCGGCCATTGGAATTGCGCGCCGAGGACGGGCGATTGCTCGGGCCGGAGGATTGTGTGCGGGTGGCGGCCGAATAAAGATCGCGCCTTCGCATGAGCTGCCGAAGGCTGCGATCTTTTGGTCTTAGCGCAGGGTATCAACCATCTCCGCAATGGTCGTCAAAACGTCTTTACCCAACTGCTTGGAGCGCTTGCCTGACCAACCCGTCAGCGCATTCGGCGCATCGTTGTTGTCCTTGAACGGCATTTCCAGGGTCAGCGCCAGGCAGTCAAACTTCTGGCCAACGCTGTTGCAGGCCAACGTCATGTTGGCTTTGCCCGGCAAGTCGCGGGTGTAGCCATGCTTGGTCTGGAAGTCTTTGGTCAGGTGTTTCAAGTGATCGCGGAAGTCGGTTTCGAGCTTCTCGAGTCGCGGCGTATAGCCTGGGTTGCCTTCGCAACCGGCGGTGAACACGTAGGGGATTTCTTCGTCGCCGTGAATGTCGAGGAACAAATCGACGCCGTACTTTTCCATCTGCTGCTGTACGAAAAAGACTTCCGGGCTGATTTCCGGGCTGGCGCTCTGCCAGGCACGATTGAGGTCTTGGCCCATGGCGTTGGTGCGCAAGTGACCGTGGAAGGCGCCGTCCGGATTCATGTTCGGCACCAGGTACAGGTCGGCGCTGGCCAGGAGTTTATTCAGTACAGGGTCGTCGTGTTTTTCCAGGCGCTCGATCACGCCTTCCATGAACCACTCGGCCATGTGCTCGCCCGGATGCTGTTGCGCGATGATCCAGACTTTGCGCTGACCTTCGGCCCCGGTGCCTTTGCGCAGCAGTTGAATGTCGCGACCCTCGGCGCTTTTACCGGTGGACAGCAACTCGGTGCCGGCCTTGGTCAGCGCCTGCTCGATCAGCCAGTCATGGCGACCGCGGCTATAAGGTTCGAAGTAGGCAAACCAGGCGTGGGTGGCGGTGGCTTCGAGGCTGAAGCGCAGGCAGTCGCCTTCGAAAATGGTCGGCACCCGGAACCAGTTGACGTGGTCGTAGGACGCCACGGCTTGATAACCGTCCCAGGCTTTGTGGTACGAGGATTTGCTGGCGTTGTTCAGGCGAAACCAATGCTCTTGACCGACATGCAGACCGCTGGCCTTGAAGTGGAACCACTGGAAATGCTGGCTGCGGGTGTCTGGTTTGATCGCCAGCAAGGCTTGCAACGGATTGCTGATGTCCAGCACTTCAATGTTGCCGCTGTCGAAATTGGCACTGATGTCGAAAGAGGATTTAGCCACGGTCATAGTCGGTTCCTGATTATGATTTTATGGCTGCTACTTTACACGCAAGGCGGGGATGAATCGGGGGAAATTACGGGGTGAAGCGGGGGGCGTCCTCCTTGACGCGGAAGCAGCTTAGAGACTGTGTGATTGATTCTCAAGTGCTAATTTGGATTAGTTTGGCCCAATGTAGCCGGGCTTCTCTTGCCAGCAGATATTCTTTTGATATCATGCCGCCCATCGAATTAGCAGCACCTACAGTCTTCATTAGCCTGAAGCCAAAGCCAGAATAACTGGCAAAAAAAAAGACCCGGCAAAAAGCCGGGTCAAAAACCGTGATTAGCCTGATGAGGAGATAGTCCAGGAGACCGACCTAAGGTCCTCTGGTCCATCGACTGATCTCGCGACCAGCTGCGTGCAATAATAATCATTCTCGTTTGCAAGTCAAATGATTTTATTTGCACGATAGGAAAATTCTTTCCTGTCCTCCTCGAAAACACGTTCGTTTCATTCGTTCTGATCGCCATCCAGGGATCGATCGACCATCGCCTGCGCCATATCAATCATGTGCACCACCGAAAACGCCAGCGCCCGTTTTGCGCCTTGCTGGTTGTCGGCGGCTTCCTGGGCGGTAGCGGCGGCACAGCGCAGCAGGTCGGAGGCATGAACCAACGCTTCTTCACTGCTGATGTTGCGGTTGACGTCGAAAAAGCGCGCCGGGATTTCCACTTCTGAAACAGTTGGTTTCAAGTAATAGTCCAGCGCCCGCTGCGCGGCGGCACAGCCTTTTGGCGAGGTGAAGGTGGTGTCGAACTGCATGTCTGGCACGTCGTGGCTGGGGTTGGTCATGGTACTGGGTGAACTCCGTGTGAGTGATTCAGATCCGTGAACACATCCTAGTACTAACTGTATTTGTGACCAGAATTTAAATACTACAATTTGTGTTTTGATGGCCGGAGGCGTCCACGTATCGTGCCGCACATGGATAAATGGATTGAATTGGTCAAGGCCAAAATGAGTGAGCTCAGCGTCACTCAAGACGAACTCGCAGATCGCCTCGGGATGTCCCAGGGCGGCGTCGGCCACTGGCTGAACAAACGCCGCGATCCTGGCATCGTCAACATGAACCGCGTGTTGAAGGCGCTGGGCATGGACTTGGCGCTGGTGATCCGCGAACGGCTCATTCTGGAAGAGGAGGACATGCCGCTTGCGCTCAAGTACAACCCCTACTTCCGCTACCCGGTCAGTGACTGGAAGGAACCGGCGCAGCTGCGCGACGGTGAGCTGACGGTGTATCGCAAGGACGAACGCTACGAGCTGACCGACTATCACGCCCAAGGCCCGGCCTTCTGGCTGAGCGTGGTGGGCGACGCGATGACCGCCCCCTCCGGCATCAGCATTGCCGAGGGCATGATGATCCTGGTGGACCCGGCCATCGTGCCGGAACCCGGAAAACTGGTGATCGCCCAGTGGCCGGACAGCGCCGAGGCGACCTTTCGCAAGCTGATCGAAGAGGGCGGGCAGCGTTACCTGGTCCCGCTCAATCCGACCTATCCGAAGGCCCTGTTCACCGACGAGTGCCGAATTATCGGCGTAGTGGTTCAGGCATCCGCCAAATTCTAATCAGATCGGTCCTCGCAACGCGTAGGACCGATCGTCATTTCACGCTTCTTCTAACTCCACCAACGCACTGCCTTCGCTGACCATCTCGCCTTCCTGGCAATACAGCGCCTTGATCACCCCGGCATGGGGCGCACGAATGCTGTGTTCCATCTTCATCGCTTCCAGCACCACCAGTTGCGCCCCGGCTTCGACCGTCTGCCCGGCCTCCACCAATACGCGCACGATGCTGCCATTCATGGGCGCAGTCAGGCCGCCCTGGTGGCTGTGACTGGATTCGACGGCGGCAATCGGGTCGTAAGTCTCGACCCGACGCAATTCTCCTTCCCACTGCAGATACAAAACGTCGCCACGGCGGATCGCCCGATGCTGGCGGCGCACGCCGTTGTGCTCGGTCAGCAGGTGTTCACCTTTGAGTTGCGCAGTGCTCACATCGCCCAGGGTCAAGGCGCGATCCTGGCTTTCGCAACTCAAATGCAGGGTGATTTCTTTCGGCAGCCCGGCACGCAAGCCACTGTTGATCGCCCACGGCGAACTCGGGTCATCGGCCCGCAACACCGACGGTTGGCCCTGCGCAAACGCTTGGGCCGCCGCTTGCCAGAACTCATCACTGAGGTCGGCAGGCGCTGGCAGCAGTTGCTCCTGATAACGGGGAATGAACCCGGTATCCAGCTCCGCCGCCGCAAACGCCGGATGGCCGACGATACGCCGCAGAAAGTTGATGTTGGTCTTGAGCCCGCCGATGGCGAACTCATCGAGCATGCTCAACAACCGCAAACGTGCCTGTTCACGGTCCTCGCCCCAGGCAATCAGCTTGCCGAGCATCGGGTCATAGAACGGCGAGATCTCATCACCTTCCTCGACACCGCTGTCCACCCGGCGCCCCGGCCCTTCGACCGATTCGCGGTACAAATCCAGCCGCCCGGTCGCCGGCAGAAAATCATTGCCGGGGTCTTCGGCATACAGCCGCACTTCAATCGCATGGCCAATCAGCGGCACCTGATCCTGGGTCATCGGCAACGCCTCACCGCGCGCCACACGAATCTGCCAGGCCACCAGGTCCAGGCCGGTTATGGCTTCGGTGACCGGGTGTTCAACTTGCAGGCGCGTGTTCATCTCCATAAAGAAGAACTCGCCGCGCGAATCCAGCAGAAACTCCACGGTACCGGCACCGACATAGCCAATCGCCTGGGCCGAACGCACCGCCGCTTCGCCCATGGCGCGCCGCAGTTCCGCGCTCAGGCCTGGGGCCGGCGCTTCTTCGACGACTTTCTGGTGCCGGCGCTGGATTGAGCAATCCCGTTCATTCAAATACAGGCAGTTGCCGTGCTGATCGGCAAACACCTGGATTTCCACGTGGCGCGGCTTGAGCAGGTACTTTTCCACCAGCATCCGCGAATCGCCGAACGACGACTGCGCTTCACGCTGGGCCGAGGCCAGGGCTTCGGCCAGTTGGCTGACGTCCTCGACCACTTTCATGCCTTTACCGCCGCCACCGGCCGTGGCTTTGAGCAACACCGGATAACCGATGCGTTCGCAGGCGTCGCGGAAAGTGTCGAGGTCCTGGGCTTCGCCGTGATAACCCGGCACCAGCGGCACGCCGGCGGTTTCCATCAAGGCTTTGGCTGCGGATTTGCTGCCCATGGCGTCGATGGCCGAGGCGGGCGGGCCAAGAAAGATCAGGCCGGCGGCTTCGATGGCGCGGGCGAACCCGGCGTTTTCCGAGAGGAAACCGTAGCCCGGATGGATCGCCTGGGCACCACTGGCCTGGGCGGCGGCGATGATTTTGTCGATTTTCAGGTAGCTGTCGGCGGCTTTGCTGCCGCCCAAATCCACGCGTATATCCGCTTCGCGGCTGTGGCGGGCGTCACGGTCGGTGGCGCTGTGCACGGCGACGGTGGTCAGGCCCAGGGCCTTGGCGGTGCGCATCACGCGGCAGGCAATCTCGCCGCGGTTGGCCACCAGCAGGGTGGTGAGGACAGGTGCGCTCATCAACGGGGCTCCTTGGTGGTTTCGGCTTGCCAGTTCGGCGGACGTTTTTGCAGAAAGGCGCGCAGGCCTTCCTGGCCTTCAGGGCTGACCCGAATCCGCGCGATGGCGTTTTCGGTGTAGCGCCGCAGCGCCGGGGTCAGCGCGCCGTGGCCGACTTCGCGCAGCAAGTCCTTGCTGACGCGCATCGCCGCCGGGCTGTTGAGCAGCAGGTTGTCGATCCACTGTTCGACCTTCTGCTCCAGCTCGGCCACCGGATAACTCTCCGACAACAAGCCGATTTCCCGCGCCCGTTGCCCGCCGAATCGCTCAGCGGTCAGGGCATAACGCCGCGCCGCGCGTTCGCCGATGGCTTGCACCACGAACGGACTGATCACCGCGGGCGCCAGGCCGATGCGCACTTCCGACAGGCAGAATTGCGCGTCATCGGCACCGATGGCCATGTCGCAGCAACTGATCAGGCCCAGTGCGCCGCCATAGGCCGCGCCTTGCACCACGGCCAGGGTCGGGATTTTCAGCTTGGCCAGGTTGTACATCAACTCCGCCAGTTCCCGGGCGTCGTCGAGGTTGGTGTGGTAATCGAGTTCGGCCGATTGCTGCATCCAGGCCAGGTCGGCGCCAGCGCTGAAATGCTTGCCGCGGCCACGCACCAGCAGGAATCGCAGGCTGGCATCGCCCGCGACTTTGTCCAGGGCGAGGATCAATTCGCGGATCATTTGGGCGTTGAACGCGTTGTTCTTGGCTTCGCGGCTGAGCCACAGGGTCGCGAAACCCCGTGGGTCGGTCAGCAGTTCGAGGGTGTTGAAGTCGGTCATGATGTTCTCCCGATCACATCCGGAACACGCCGAAGCGGCTCGGTTCGATTGGCGCGTTCAGCGACGCGGACAAGGCCAGCGCCAGTACATCTCGGGTCTGTGCCGGGTCGATGACGCCGTCGTCCCACAGCCGTGCGCTGGAGTAGTAGGGGTGACCCTGCTCTTCGTATTGGTCGAGGATCGGTTGCTTGATCTCGGCTTCCTGCTCGGCGCTGAAAGCCTGGCCGCTGCGTTCGGCCTGCTCGCGCTTGACCTGCACCAGCACGCCAGCCGCCTGTTCGGCGCCCATCACGCCGATCCGCGCATTCGGCCACATCCACAGGAAGCGCGGATCGTAGGCCCGCCCGCACATGCCGTAGTTACCGGCGCCGAAGCTGCCGCCGATGATCACGGTGAATTTCGGCACCTTGGCGCACGCCACGGCGGTCACCAGTTTCGCGCCGTGCTTGGCGATGCCGCCGGCCTCGTATTTCTGGCCGACCATGAACCCTGTGATGTTCTGCAGGAACAGCAACGGAATGCCGCGCTGGCAGGCCAGTTCGATAAAGTGCGCGCCTTTCTGCGCGGCTTCGGCGAACAGGATGCCGTTGTTGGCGAGGATCGCGATCGGGTAGCCGTGCAGGTGAGCAAAGCCGCAGACCAATGTGGTCCCGAACAACGCTTTGAATTCATCGAACACCGAACCGTCGACCAGACGCGCAATCACTTCGCGCACGTCGAACGGCTGCTTGGCGTCCGCCGAAACCACGCCATACAACTCATCGCTGCCGTACAGCGGCGCGATCGGCGCACGTTGTTGCAACTCGCCGAGCTTGCGCCAGTTGAGGTTGGCGATGCTGCGTCGGGCAATGGCCAAGGCGTGTTCATCGCTCTCGGCGTAATGGTCGGCCACCCCGGACACCTTGCAGTGCACATCGGCCCCCCCCAGGTCTTCGGCGCTGACCACTTCGCCGGTCGCGGCTTTCACCAGCGGCGGGCCGGCGAGGAAAATCGTCGCCTGGTTGCGCACCATGATCGCTTCGTCAGCCATCGCCGGCACATACGCGCCGCCAGCGGTGCATGACCCCATGACCACGGCAATCTGCGGAATGCCCATGGCGCTCATGTTCGCCTGGTTGAAGAAGATCCGCCCGAAGTGCTCGCGGTCCGGGAACACTTCATCCTGACGCGGCAGGTTGGCGCCACCGGAGTCCACCAGATAGATGCACGGCAAGCGGTTTTGCTGGGCGATGGTCTGGGCGCGCAGGTGTTTTTTCACGGTCAGCGGGTAATACGAGCCGCCTTTCACCGTGGCGTCGTTGGCAACGATCATGCATTCGACGCCTTCGACCCGGCCGATCCCGGCAATCACGCCCGCCGCCGGCACGTCTTCGCCGTACACGCCGTAGGCCGCGAGTTGGCTGATTTCCAGGAACGGCGAGCCCGGATCGAGCAGGCGGTTGATCCGCTCACGGGGCAGCAATTTGCCTCGCGAGGTGTGGCGTTCTTGCGCCTTCGGGCCGCCACCTTGCTGCACTTGGGCGAGCAGGGTGTGCAGGGCGTCGACTTGAGTGAGCATCGCCGCGCTGTTGGCGGCGAACTCCGCCGAACGGGGGTTGAGCTGGGTATGCAGGATCATGGGGCTACTCCGTAGCAGCTTCGAGTTGCAAGCTACAAGCTACAAGTTGAAGCAAGAGTGCGGTTCTCTTGCAGCTTGAAACTTGCCGCTTGCCGCTAACGAAATTTATTTCGTTTCGTTGAACAGTTCGCGACCGATCAGCATGCGACGGATCTCACTGGTGCCGGCGCCGATTTCGTACAGCTTGGCGTCACGCAGCAGACGACCCGCCGGGAATTCATTGATGTAGCCGTTGCCGCCGAGAATCTGGATCGCGTCGAGGGCCATTTGCGTGGCGCGTTCGGCGCTGTAGAGGATCACGCCCGCGGCGTCCTTGCGCGTGGTTTCGCCGCGCTCGCAGGCCTGGGCCACCGCGTAGAGGTAAGCGCGGCTGGCGTTGAGTTGGGTGTACATGTCGGCGACTTTGCCCTGGATCAGCTGGAACTCGCCGATGCTTTGGCCAAACTGCTTGCGGTCGTGGATGTACGGCACGATCAGGTCCATGCACGACTGCATGATCCCGGTCGGGCCGCCGGAGAGCACGACGCGCTCGTAGTCGAGGCCGCTCATCAACACTTTCACGCCGCCGTTGAGCACGCCGAGGATGTTTTCTTCCGGCACTTCGACGTCGTCGAAGAACAGCTCGCAAGTGTTGGAGCCGCGCATGCCGAGCTTGTCGAACTTGTTGCTGCGGCTGAAGCCTTTTGAATCACGTTCAACGATGAAAGCGGTGATGCCGTGGGGGCCTTTTTCCAGGTCGGTCTTGGCGTAGATCACGTAGGTGTTGGCGTCGGGGCCGTTGGTGATCCAGGTTTTGCTGCCGTTGAGCACGTACTTG
Source organism: Pseudomonas sp. ANT_J12 (assembly GCF_008370045.1). Classification (GTDB taxonomy): domain Bacteria; phylum Pseudomonadota; class Gammaproteobacteria; order Pseudomonadales; family Pseudomonadaceae; genus Aquipseudomonas. The sequence continues at coordinate 3,458 of NZ_VOBN01000030.1, read as the reverse complement.
TCGCCGCGTTTGTCGGCGCGCAGTTTCATCGAAACCACGTCGGAACCGGCATTCGGTTCGCTCATGGCCAGGGCGCCGATGTGCTCGCCGCTGATCAGTTTGGGCAGGTATTTGGTTTTCTGTTCGTGGTTGCCGTTGCGGTTGATCTGGTTCACACAGAGGTTGGAATGGGCGCCGTAGGACAACGCCACCGACGCCGAGCCACGGCTGATTTCTTCCATGATCACTACGTGGGCCAGGTAACCCAGGCCAGCGCCGCCGTACTCTTCCGGCACGGTGACGCCGAGCAGGCCCATGTCACCGAATTTGCGCCACAGGTCCGCAGGGAACAGGTTGTCGATGTCGATCTGGGCCGCGCGCGGGGCGATCTCCTTGGCGACGAAGGACTGAACCTGATCGCGCAGCATGTCGATGGTTTCACCGAGGGCAAAGTTCAGGGATGGGTAGCTCATGGGTCACCTTTTGGCTTTTTTGTAGGGTGGGGAGGGCAGTGATTCAGCTCTCACCTTTACGTTAACGTAAGCCTGTGACGAATGGCTGTCAATCACCCTTTACGTTAACGTCAACTTGAGCGACTCTGTAGGCGCAAAGCTTGCTCGCGAAGAACGATAACGCGGTCCTACAGTGACTCCGCAGTGCTCCTATCGCAGGCAAGCCATGCTCCTACAATAAAGACAATAGGGGTCGTCATGGATCAACCCAGTGCAAACCCGCAGCGCAGCTACACCCGTGGTTCCCAGGACAAAGCCTTGCTGGCGATGACCATCGGTGAAAAGTTCGATCACACGGTCGCGCAATACCCGGACGGGGAGGCGCTGGTCGTGCGTCATCAACAGCTGCGCTACACCTGGCAGCAACTGGCCGAAACCGTGGACCTGCACGCCCGGGCACTGCTGGCGCTGGGTTTGCAGACCGGCGACCGCCTCGGCATTTGGGCGCCGAATTGCGCGCAGTGGTGCATCAGCCAGTTCGCCAGCGCGAAGATCGGCGTGATCCTGGTCAACATCAACCCGGCCTATCGCAGTTCCGAACTTGAATACGTACTGAAGCAGTCCGGTTGCCAATGGCTGGTCTGCGCCGGGGCCTTCAAGACCTCCGACTATCACGGGATGCTGCAAGGCCTTGCGCCAGAGCTGGCAGAGCAATCCATCGGTCAACTTCACAGTGAACGATTGCCGGACCTGCGCGGCGTCATCAGCCTGGACGCCCAGCCACCTTCGGGTTTCCTGCCGTGGTCGCAACTCGCCGATCTGGCGGCCAGCGTCTCGGCCGAGCAGCTGCACGAACGCCAACGCAGCCTGCATTTCGACCAACCGGTGAATATCCAGTACACCTCCGGCACCACCGGTTTCCCCAAAGGCGCGACCCTCAGCCACTACAACATCCTCAACAACGGTTACATGGTCGGCGAAAGCCTGGGTCTGAGCGCCGATGATCGGCTGGTGATCCCGGTGCCGCTGTATCACTGCTTCGGCATGGTCATGGGCAACCTCGGCTGCATCACCCACGGCAGCACGATGATTTACCCCAACGACGCCTTCGATCCATTGCTGACCCTGACCACCGTCGCCGAAGAGAAGGCCACCGCGCTTTACGGTGTGCCGACCATGTTCATCGCCATGCTCGATCATCCGCAACGCGCGCAATTCGATCTGTCGACCTTGCGCACCGGGATCATGGCCGGGGCGACGTGCCCGATCGAAGTGATGCGCCGGGTCATCAATGAAATGCACATGAGCGAAGTGCAAATCGCCTACGGCATGACGGAAACCAGCCCCGTGTCTTTGCAGACCGGTCCGTCAGACGAACTGGAACTGCGCGTCACCACCGTCGGCCGCACCCAGCCGCAACTGGAAAGCAAAATCATCGACGAGGCCGGCAACCTGGTGCCGCGCGGCACGATTGGCGAGCTGTGCATCCGGGGCTACAGCGTGATGCTCGGTTACTGGAACAACCCGCAGGGCACAGCAGAAGCCATCGATCAGGCCGGCTGGATGCACACCGGCGACCTGGCGAGCATGAATGACGAAGGCTACGTGTGCATCGCCGGGCGCAACAAGGACATGATCATCCGTGGCGGCGAAAACGTTTACCCGCGAGAGCTGGAGGAGTTCTTCTTTACCCACCCGGCGGTGGCGGATGTGCAAGTGATCGGCATTCCCTGCTCGCGTTACGGCGAAGAGATCGTCGCCTGGATCAAGTTTCATCCGGGCCACAGCGCCACCGAAGACGAGCTGAAAACCTGGTGCAAGTCGCGCATTGCGCACTTCAAGACGCCGCGGTATTTCAAGTTTGTGGAAGAGTTTCCGATGACGGTGACGGGCAAGATCCAGAAGTTTCGGATGCGCGAGATCAGTATCGAAGAGCTACGCGAAACCAACGGCTAAACACCAACCCTGTAGGAGCAAGGCTTGCCCGCGAAGGCGTCGTACCATTCAACATTGATGTTGACTGACATGACGCCTTCGCGGGCAAGCCTCGCTCCTACAAGGAATATCAGAGCCGTGCACCAAGCCCAATCCCGCCAGGCCGCAGGCGAGAAAAGCCTCGGAATCATTGACCTGAATCCCGCTTTTCAAACGGATAAGCACCGTTTCGCCATCGATGCAAAATTGCCAGTCCATGATCTTTCGCGTGGGCCCGGAAAAGTAATTCACCGCTAGATGCCGGTTCAGGTCCGACAGCTGGGTGGGCATGCCTTCCCGGGCCAGGTAGGCCGGGGATGCGCAGGTCAACATCGGCACGGCACCGATACGCCGGGCAATGCTGCTCGAATCCGACAGCTCGCCCAGGCGCACCACGCAATCGATGCCTTCATTGATCATGTCCACCGCCTGATCCCCGCAGCCCACCACCAGCTCTATATCCGGGTAACGCGCGCGAAAGGCCGGCAGGGCGGGGATGATCACTTCCTTGGCCAGTGTTACCGGCAGGTCCAGGCGCAGTTTGCCTTTCGGGCTCTCGGCGTCGTGGGAAAACGTGGCCAGGGTCGAGGCGACGTCGCCGAGGATTTTCGAACACTGTTCATAGAAGCGCTCGCCTTCGGCGGTCATGCTGATTTTGCGCGTGGTGCGGTTAAGCAGGCGCACTTCGAGGGTCTTTTCCAGATGCTGGATGGCTTTGGTAATGGCTGGGCGATGCAGTTGCAAGGCGTCGGCGGCATTCTTGAAACTGCCGGTGTCGACTACCTGGGTGTAGATCTGCATGGCCTGGAACATGTCCATAAGCGTCGGTCTTCCCGGAAAAAGACCAGAGAATAACGGCAAACCGGGGGCAGCAGGAATGTAGGCGGGGGGTAAGCGCCAGAAAGCACAAAGGGGAGCCGAAGCTCCTAATGCCAGTCAGTTAAGCTGACTGGCATTTTTCTTTCTGATCGGATACTTCGGTGATTTAAGCCGGATGGCCCGAGGATAAATACGCTCCTCTCGCCGATGCGGCAGGACATAGTGCGGGGCTGA
>NZ_VOBN01000029.1 GCF_008370045.1 Pseudomonas sp. ANT_J12 | reverse complement strand
TGCCTGAAAGTGTCCGGATGGCCGTGGAATCGGTGTCCGGATGCTCGTGGAATGAGTGTCCGGATCAGCGTGGAATCAGTGTCCGGATGTTGGTGGAATGGGTGTCCGGATGGTCATGGAATCCCCATGCTCACTGCGTTTCAGCTAATAATCGGTGATTACGCTGTCTTCGGGCTATTCATTTTCGTGTGTACAACATACCCGCCCGAGTTTCTACATTGTAAAAGCGATACGGCAGAGTCACTCCATGCTGCTTGATAGCTATGACAAAGGGCCCACCTGGGCCCCTTGCATTGGCAAAGCACGAGCCAGGGGTGACACTCGCTGATTGCAGCCATGAGTTTTCTGAGGCAGAGCTTGAAACGCAGGTCAATATCCATCCTGATTTGACGTCGTACAGCATCGACGACCGATGGACACAAACCAAGTATGTATGGTCTGCAGCGAGGGTGTACTTCCTGCTTGAGGAGGATGGCAAGCTCGGCTTGAAGTCCGCACCACGCAACCCTCGCTAAAGTCGAGCTAGTTGATGGTCGAGCCAGACGTCAACCTTCCCAAGCTTTCCCAGCTCCTTCAGCCTAGGCTTGCCTAAAGCTAGGAGGTCGAGGAAGCGCTGCCTATCTTTATCCGCAGGGAACCAGTCATCGATCTCGACGTTGCAATGCCTAGAGTCGCTCAACGCTCACCTGACCACCATGTCCCCGGCAGCTCGGAAGTGATCGGCCATCCAGATTGCATTACCACCCACGGCCATCCAAGCTTCACCAGCAGCTCGCTTGCATCAAAGATCCCGGCATCACCGAAAACTCCGCTGTGTCTGGATAGTGAACGCCCGCTAGCGACACCTTGGCAACTCCGGACTCACGATTCCAATGCGACAGAAAGTGCCAGCCTCCAGTATCGTCATTGGATCGGAAATTGATCGCAGCCTTACCCGTGATGTAGTGCTCACGAGTTACTCGTTTCAGGTTCAGGTCGAACAGGGGCTGATTCATTGGATCACCGTAGCATGCGGCCCAGAGCCCCTCAATGGCGGTTTGACTCCAAATGGCCAGCCCGGCACGATGCGTCATCGACAATGGAGGTTCGGAGATGCTGATCAAAAAAGACGAAATCTTCACATTCATGCATGGTCTCTGTGATGAGCGTGATCGACCAATGATCGCAACTCAGGAATTCGATCTGTCCGCCATTGCGAATCAGCTGATCCAGAGCATGGATGACTATGATAAGCAGGCGGAAGTCGACCTCCTACATGAGCGACTCGAAGACCTTGGGCTAGCACGCCCGCTTCAACAGACGCTTATTCGCCTGGGACTAGAAGCAGACCATGTAGTTCTGGAGCGTGCCGAGGAAGAGCCCAGAGTCACTGAGAAGCCTGAGACGGATACGCGATGAATCATTGCCCAACGCACTTCATCGACTTCGAAGCTTCCGGCATCGCACCAGACAGTGTCCCTATTGAAGTCGCTGTCGTTTACCCCGATGGTGAGTATCAAGCATTGATCCAGCCTGCTAGGTACTGGAATCACTGGAGCTACGACGCACAAGACATGCACAGCCTAAGCCGAGAGCAGCTGATCGCTGAGGGCAAACCGCCGCTCGAAGTTGCACAGGACATGAACCGACTGTTTGACGGCAAAACGCTGTGCTCTGACAACCCGACTGACTGTTTTTGGCTAGATATACTGTATGAAGCTGCTGAGATCGAGCCGACCTTTGAGGTTCATCCCCTTGAGTCGTTCGTAGGTCGTGAGGCAGCTGGAGAGATATACGGTCGAATACCAATCAAGAAAGCACACCGAGCGCTTCAGGACGCCCAGGCACTTTCAAACGCCGTTGTCCCTGCAGTTCACTGGGCCTGTGTTCATAAATACTCTAAGTCAGGAGTAGGCTCACAATGACCGAGCAATTCGAATCAAACCTCGTTTCAGTAAACCCTTTTCACCTGGCAATCGAAAAACATGGTGAACACATCTATCTTCGCGTCGTCGAGCGGGCCACTACTGCACAGCAGGAAGCAATCGCAAACGGAACCCCGGTAGTCGCAATTGCAAACAAAGTAAAAAAAATAGCTCTTGAGATGTTCGCAGATGCCAACTTGATGAGCGGAATGAGGCTTGAGCAGGATCTTGGGTTGTGAGCTGCCGAATGTGTCGGCGCCAATTCGATTGACGCCCCACCTTTTGGTTTGGCGCAAAGAGATTAATTCATACGAAAATTTTTAAACCAATCCGAGTTGCTTTGTAATCAAAAGATAGCCGCGACATTCGTCGCGAAAAAGCGAGATAGCCGCGACTGCGTCGCAAAGAAGCGACCTCCCAAGTCCAGCAGAGCTGTGCAGGGCGAGACTGCTGCCCTGAGTATCGTTTTTATTTGTCCTGAATTTCTCATAAAAGCAAAAGCAACAGCGAAGCAATCGAATCGATTGCCCCAAATGCAACAGCAGGCAATCGGATCGATTACCCTAAAGCCAGCGAGGCCCTACAAATGGCAGGGTATTGGAGATCTTGGCTTTTTTTTGTACACAAACACAACAGCTCCGTTTTTGATTTTTCTTTTCAAGGGGCCGACGAAATTATTTTTACACTTTTTTCAGGAGCGGTTGAAAGACCGGTGAAACGGGCCGGTAGCAAGCATCGCGATGCCAACGCAGCTTGAAAAATTTACAGACGTGCGCAAGCGGCATGGGTTAACGCGGCGTCCGGATCGGTTCACATTTGAGGGGCATAACCGCAGCTGGGCAAGTGTCTGGTCAGCTGAGTCAGGTTAAGCAAGATGCGCCTGATGTTGTCCGCCGCCTTCGTCTCAGCAGACAGCGCTCTTTCCCTACGACTGCGTGCCCCCCTTCTCAGCATCCCTAGGAAGACGGAGCATGGGAAAAGTCCCTTACCCAGTCAATATGGGTCTCCGTGACCTCCTTCATTACTCCGTCGCCAATGAGATTCACAAGACAATCCAGACGGCCACACATACATATTTAAGGGTAGAAAATAAATGCCGAAGCAGATCAGGTTGATCAGGCACGCTGAGAGCGCCGCGAACGTCGGTCTAGCCACGACCACCCCTGATTCCATCCCGTTGACGGATATAGGACAGCGCCAAGCCAGGGCACTCGCTCAATCGTTTACCTCAAAACCAGACCTGATTGTCTCTTCGCCGTTTGTGCGTGCCGAGGCTACGGCATTACCGACCACGCAGCGCTACCCCGATGCGCCATTCGAACTGTGGGCCGTCGAAGAATTTACTTATTTGAACCCAGACCGATTTTCCGACAGCACCCAGGCCGACCGAAAGCCACATGCGGAAAGCTACTGGGAGAGCGGTGACGCGACGATGATTGATGGGCCTGGTGCTGAGTCGTTCGATCATCTGCTCGGGCGGGCAGATGCGATGCTGGCCAAGCTTGCGGATCACGATGCCCAGGACATCCTTGTTTTCAGCCATGGGCAATACATCAGAGCTGCTGCTTGGCGGATCAAGCATGGAGACCACGCTAGCTCGCAAGATTTGATGCGTGAGTTTAGGGTCGTCGATGTACGGGAACCGTTGAGAAATTGCTGGAGTCATAAGCTCGTGTTTGACGGCTGCAGATGGACAGTCGAATGCCAACTCGACGCATCTGGCCAAGGGAGATTTATAGACGGGTTCTGTACGATATAGCGCTCTCGCTTATGGCTACCCGTTATCGCGCTTGAACTAGCAGCCGAGTATTCGGCAGTACATGATGGGATGCCTTTGGCGGTAAACCACTCCCTCGAAATTGTCCTGCGCCCAGCAAAAAATATCAGGACATTTCCCCCTGCTTCACTGAAGATGCTCCCCATGGATCAAGGCAGGGTGAAAGAAAAATGGGATTATTCATGCAGTTCTGGGCCTGGCTCTTCGAAGACAAAAGGTCGGCTTGGGAGCAGAAACAAGACCGCCAGGCCATCGAAGCATTCAACAAGCTCAAGAATTACTCAGTCAGTGATCGTGGTGGATTGTCCATGGATCCCGAGGAGCTTCGCGAACTCGTTACGACAGGTCGCGAAGAGCTGAAGCACCTTGTCCAGCCGCCGTCGTCGAACCGTACTACTCACGTGCCTCCATTCACCACCGCTCCGTTGACCGGCCATCAGGGAGGCTCCTCGCCAAGCGCTTCGGGGATGGATGACTTTGTCGAAGTCGTGACCTGGCGCCGTCTGGCCTCCGGCGCATCCGTGCGCTACGTGTGCCTCGAATCTTTAACAACAAAGCAGTACGCCGTCACTTCGACAGACCTCCTCTCTCTGCCTAAGAATAATGATCAGACAGTTCTTGATACGAAAGCCAACCAGCGGATCATCCGGGCTCTGAGCTGTGCTGACTTTGGGTGGTTCGACTCACCCAGCGCAGCCATGGATGCGTTTGACGCGAGCATTTAACCTACAGGCTTTTCAATTTCGACCGTCTACTGATTGCCCCTCCTTACCTGCAGATTCCGCGTCGGCAGATGGGGGCCACGATGTCACCGTGGAAGTTCCAGAAGATCTGCTCGCAACGGCAGGCCTGCATCTGGTGATGAACAGACGATGGGAAGGATTGGCAAAGCAGTAGTGCTGAATCCTTGCAACCCGGCATGCGCGTAAGCAGAAACGGGGCTGGCCCGCGTTGTGTCGGTAAATAATGCATCACAGCCACTCCCTAGCGTCTCCCTCAGATATCTCATCTCAACAATCCCATAGCCGAGATTACCGAGTGCGCTTCAAGTCATTTGATACCTCTCTGTTTTGTACCGTTAGCCTTCTTAATGTTTGGACAAAGGTCGGGATTACCTGATGCACGTGGTTAGGCAGCCAAGTGCCACCTCCTCATTTGTGCTGATAGACTGAGACTACCCGGGCACTCCACTCGCCGCCCAGCGAAAGCCCCCCCTTACAGGAAGTAGAAGAATGACAAGACGTTACGTAAGCCTCGTAGTTGTAGGAGAGGTCATCACGGTTGTGAATGCCGAAGTACCAGACGACAACAAGCAGCCCATCACCATACATTCCGATACGACTTGGAACCTGCAAAAAGGCGATCGAGGGCCCGCGCTTGCCGTCCTTCATCAACGTTGTGCAGGTTATCTGACCGAGCACAAGGTCGATCAGGTCGTTATTAAGGCAAGTGCGTTACCAACTGGTTCTGCAAAGCTGGCATTGCTTGGAAGCGCTGAAGTACGAGGCGTGGTCATCGCTGCCGCCGCTTCTGTACTGAACGAAGTCAAAATACTTTCGAAGGCAGTCATCAGTCGCACATATGGCGAGCGAAAGGTTGATGAATATTTGAAGGACGACGACTTCTGGAATGAGCACACAGAGGGGGGCAAGCTGAGAAAAACCAGTCGCGAAGCCGCGATGCTCATTGTTGCCCAGAGGAATGCCTGATGCACGGTATTGTACCGGCGCTTCAGGTCGGCCAGAAGCTCGGCAATGGTCACTTCGGTGAGGTTTTCCTTGGCGAAGATGGCGTGCACGGCCAAGTTGCCGTCAAAGTGTTAAGTCGAAAACCAAATCATACCGACCCTGAGTGGCGGCAATATAAAACGGGCTTTCTGGCCGAGGCTCAGAATCTCTCAAAGGCTCGTCATCGGAACGTGGTTCAGGTCTATCACATAGAAGAGCTGCCGGACGGCAACAGCATCCGTTTTTGTATGGCCTACTGCCCTGGTGGCTCACTTCAGAGCGTTTACGAGGTGAGGCCAATGCGGCTTCTCGAAGCACGCAAAGCCGGCACAGAGGTGTCCCTAGGCTTGGAAGCACTGCATGCGCGGGGAATGCTTCATCGGGATATCAAGCCTGGCAACATCCTTATTGACGCTGTAGGGGTAGCCCAACTTGGCGATTTCGGACTGGTTACCGATAATTTGATCCTAGGGTATGGCTCGCAGGCTGGTTATCTAGACCATATCGCTTATGAGGTTTGGCTGGGGAATGGCACCAGCGTAAAGACCGATATCTGGGCTCTTGGTATGACCCTTTTCCGCCTTTTACATGGGCAAATCTGGTATGACGAAGCAATAGCTCCTAAGCACATAGTTCAAGATGGCGGATTCGTCGACACACTCCAATGGCTCCCTCACATACCAAAAGCGTGGCGCAGGGCAATCCGAAAAATGCTCAACGACGATCCGGATTTACGCTATCAAACCGCCGGCCAGGTTCTGAATGCGTTATCGGGTCTGCCCACGCCTAACTGGGCTGCCACCGTCACCCCTGGTTTGGTGAGGTGGGAGCAAATCTTAGGAACAAGACGGAAGATCGTTGAATGGACGCAACATTCGCCACGAAGTCATGAATGGAAATCCTGGAGTGAGCCGTTTGGGATTCCCGGGCGAAGTAAATCGTTAGGCGGGTCGAATGGAAAAGTGGCGAAGCGCCAGCTAATAAAGCAACTTGAGGACTACTTTGAGATTTAAGTCGAGCGGCTTAGGATTTCACTTGAACGTTTTTTCTCGCACGTATACCCAGTCCTAACCGATCAAGGCAGGTTTAGGACTGGGTACGGCGAAGAGCGCGAGGTAGCAGGTAAAAATCGTTCTCGTCAGCTGGTTTGAGAGGCTTGAGGCCAAGACGCTGTGCCGCTTCGGCACGCCTGGACACCGAGCAGAACGGACAGTAGGTGTTGCTAGCTACTACACCCTCGTCAGGTTGCCAATAACGCTGGCAGTGCCGGCAGCGAGGAAGCGCTACTTTTAAGTTCGCTGACTTGGTGCTCATATCCAGTCCGTCCTCAGTCCTTTGACATTTCGGTCGATACGCTTTTTGCAACTCCCTGCAAAAACTGTGTATGTATACAGTATTGCACAAGTCGCGTTGTACACAAGCGGTCTTCGATGAATGGGCTCACCTAGGTGATGGGATCAGAAACGCCCTAGAAAGATGTCATGAACAGGAAGGAGGCTACCCGACATCAGGCCCTAAATATGTTTGCCTCTAGCAGCTCTATGTCGTTCTACGTGCCACATTTCATCCCGCCACTCCAAAAGAAACTTCTCCCAGTCATGCGCATATGGCCCTTCCGTTACACGTGTCGATCCCAAGCTGGCACGCAGGAAACGCTCACGCCATGGCTGCGGAATGCTTGATTCGAGAACAATGCGGCAACCTATCGGGTGTGGCTCAGTAGGTACGAAACGTCGAACCTCCTCAACGCCGAGAGGCTGTTCCATCGACGCAGTATCAAGCCGTTCTCGCTGCTCAATATCGTCAAGCACGTCTAAGGCATCGAGCGCCTTGAGATCCCCAGGAAGGATGTTGGCAAGCGTCCATAGTGCTTTACGCCTTGCGGTCTCATGATGCCGAAGCTCTTCATCAGAAGTCATCGCGATCAGCTCCTCACTGCGTCACAGGCGTCGATAGCCTGAACATATTTTGTTTCATGCGTATAAGTGCTCCGCAGATGAGTCGCTGGTTTCTCAGTAAGGCACAGGGCTGCTCGATCACCGCATGACACATCGTCCTCAGCCAACGGTTGTCCTTAGCGCATCCGGTTTTGGAAGCGAGCTGGGTCGTGGACGCACCCTAGCGGAGCGGACAAAAGCTTCGAAGCCCGGCGCTCACAGCTACATCAAAACCAGTTGACCTTCCTCGTTTATCCACGGCACTTTAACGGTGAAATTAATCGGTTGCTCGGTGTGAGTCACCAGATTTCCTGCGACCCAAAGCTGCTCCGCCAACCAGAATGTTTCATCAAAATCGAAGGGAAATGTCCGACCGTCAATGCTCAAGCATGGCAGGTTTAGGTCATCATCCAAGGCAATCGCAAGCTTGTAATAAGTCGGCTCACCAGGGAGCGATTCTGGGTGCCGAAATGACCCCGAGGCGCAAAACTCAAATCCCTTGTTCCCCGATTCGTAAATCTGCAATGAGTCACGTTCCGCCGATAATGATCGCGCTTGGATCAGTTGGTACCAGGAGGCATATGTCTCTAACTGCAAGATCGATTCGGCGCAGCCCTGGAAAACCCCGAGATGCGAGTAGGTCAATAACATCCTGACAAGACATTTAGTCACCTCGGCGCACTGCTGTGCGGTGAAGTAATGTTCGGAATCATCAAGGACAACAGAAACGTGGTTATCCACCACTTCGATGAAAGCTGTATACGAGTCATGGTCAGTAAATTCATGCCACTTCATTTGTCGTTCGACCCTAAAAACGACGTTGCTTGCAGCCAAATCCCCACCATTCATAAAAGCATCCGCAGATTAATTTGAATGCAAATACAAACGGCTCGCCACGCATAAAACTTTAGCAGCAACCAAAAATTTACCGACCCACTAAGAAAGATAGCTTTATCAGCTATCGCCCCTATCGACTCAGGAATACACGCTCTATCTCGCACCGAATATGAATTTACGATATTGCTCTGTGAAAGTCAGGAATGCAGGCTCAACAGGGTATCGAGTATTTTTTCTAATCGTGACTTCCACTTCATCCCAAGCACCTACAATTTTCTGCATATACCTATTATATTCACCTCGACCAAGCAGGCCTCTAACAACCAAAGTAGAAATATCAACTTTCCCATGAGACAAATGGAAGTGCGTAAATAGCGCACCAAGGTCTGCCGCCTGCTTCGTAAATTTTAGCAATTCTTTTCTCGTAGCCTTATAACCTAATCCTTTGCAGAGAAGCTCCAATGTTTCATAGATGCGCGGGATGATTAACTCAAGCCTAAAAATGGAGTTTGGGTGTGTGCCTGATGGATAATCTTCTGCGACTTTAAAAACTCCACCGTTGAAACGGTAAAAAACACAGGAAAGCCCACATAGCAAAAGGTAAGAAGCAGCAATCAGGTCAGACTCTGCGTGGGTTTTATTGACCCTTTTTGGATCTGCAAAATGTCTCAACAATTCAGATATGCATCTAGTGGTAGCCTCAGCATCAGCCGCTAGCTCTGTTGTATGGTAGAGGAGTGCTTCTCTCCCTTGGATTTTTTCGGGGATATCAATCTCAAGTTCATCCGCATAGGACATTCCCAGCATTGCATCCCCATCTGCTCTCACTACGCCGTGCTCTTGGTTCAAGTGCGCCAGCTCATGGAAATAAATCCAAGTCAGGGATGCCAAGAACATATTTTTAATGCAATTCTCTTTGGTGAACTCATCTGGAAGCAACGGCAAAGACATGAAATCCGCAGGAAATTTTGCTATTAATGTTATCGTCCGCCTATCTTGTGTAAACTCAATAAAATTCTCAGCATCACGATAAAGCTGACGAACAAGTTCGTAGTTAATTATAATCTTATGATCTGGCGGATCGCTAAAAACGGAGGACAATGGCGCTTGAGCGTTAAATTTCTTCTCTTCCGACCATACAACGGACAACTTCCCGCCTAACTTTTTATATTTACTCTCATTCAAGTCACCCGTAATAGCTGCAATCACATCCATCGCATAACAATTAATTTCGACATCACTCATGTAACTCATGCGCACCAACCAACTATTCTAATAATTATAACAACAGGACTAAATTTCATAATTTACTTCGGGGCTGCGTTTTCAAGCTTCAGCAAAAAATCGCCGTTCCGGTAAGACCACAGGCTCATGGATACTTCTCTATAAACTTCACCAACCCCATGCGCCTGCGTGCGTAACCCCGCGCCACTTGATGAGGACAGCTAGGTCGCAAAAATTGTAAGTTATTGAGTAGCTACACTCGAACCAGGAGACGGGCCTTCGCTGAAGGTGTAGTTAATGACGACGTCATTTCTGATCAGGACATCCAGAGTTTTCTGAGTACCCGTTGTCGTAACCTTCATCGTGACTACATAGCTTTGCGCATGCGCTGAGCCGTTCGTGTACGTATAGATCCACTTCTCGTCCGTTTCGCTCACAGCGCTCTTAGCGTATGGCTCACCGAAAAGCGATGTGAGCTCCGTAGTGGTCGTCTTTCCCTTCTCTAATCTGGTCACATTCGCTGAGGAAAAATCTCGGCCAGCTGTGAAGTGGGAAGTGGCGCATCCGCCGAGTATGAAGCATATTCCTATTGCTACGATGAGCTTGTTCATGGTCATCCATGGTGAACTGAAAGGTTTGAGACTAACGTTCGCAGCACCAAAATGCCATCACATCATTTGAGGAATAGATCATAGATTTGTGTGTGTCGCAGCTTATGAGCGCCCTTAGCCTGTAAGGCCAAGGCAATCTCCAAAGAAAATACGACGGAGATCCAAATACATGGAAAACAAAATACGTGCTGAAGAAAGCCTAAAGCGCATAGCTGCTTTGGCCGACACGCTGGAAGCAGAGGAAGGCGTCTGCCCTGTATCGAGGATCGAATTGGTCACTTGGATCGCTAACCAGCTTAGCGACCTTGACGTTCTCATTGCAGCCGGACAAGAGCCGCCACCGGCACTGCGCAAGCTCTACGCAGAGTGGATACGAGTAGCGTAACTTGTGCTGTGACCAAAACCGATCATAGAGTTCGGCCCATCCCGGGCATTTACCAGTCTGTGTACTGGTCTAGGACATGGCAGCAGGCATGAATCGGGAAACCGGTGAATACAGACTAAGAATTTATGAAGGCCGGTCAGGATGGCAAAGAAATCTCGCTTTTATGCAGTTGTACATGGACGTCAGACCGGTATCTTCGACAAATGGGATGGCGGAGCCCGCCTTGCTATCGATCATTTCCCTGGCGCTGATCACCGTGCATTCAGGACACTCGCACTCGCCGAGGAATGGTTCCGGCAGAACACGCGTAACCCGCACTCCCTTCACTCGCCGATCTATCACTTTGATACCGAAACGATCGCTAAGGCGCCAGGTGAAGTCGCCCTGCAAACGACGCTGGACGGTAATAGCTCAAGGCGAATCGTCGTCTACGCCATTATCGACCCAGAAACGGAAGAACCATTCTATGTTGGTGAGACTGGGCACTTCCCTCGTCGCCAACAAGCCCATCTGAGAACGGCGCACGAGAGAACGAAGCGAGCTGCAGCCAAGATCGCGCAGATTCTTGCCAAGGGACAGGTGCCCGTATTTAAAGCTATAGAATTCTGCGAGTCCAAAGAAGCCGCATTAGATGCCGAGACCAAGTGGATCAAGCACTATGTCGAGAGGGGGTATACCGTCTGGAATCGTCTGAGAGAGCATCGAGAAATTAAAGAACTCCATCGTGCTCCCAAGATGCAGATGGACATGATTATTGGAGACGGCCCTTTTTTACTCGGCCCTCACTCCTACCCTTCTCGGTTTGAACTCAAGACCAGGCTGCACAGTTACCTATCGCGAGAGCCTTTCGGTCGGGTGATCCATCCCACAGCGATCGAGAAGCTCAGCTTGATATGGGAAACGACTACGCACGCTGTACCAGCGCAAGAGTTCTGGGTCGTGCCTGGAGATAACTTTCCCCGTCTTCAAGTGATGCAGGCGGATGGAGCTATCGTCGATTTTGACTATACGACGGCGATTGACCGTATCTGCTGAGACCGATGACGCACCCGCTCCCCAGCGTCCATTTTGGGGCAGAAAGTCATCGGGTTAACCAGTGAACGACCAGATCATGGGAAAGCACACCTACAATGATCACCGAAGTCTCAGTTTGGCGTTTGGGAGCAACCCTTAAAGGAACGAATGCCGGCAGTGCCCGGCTGCTGACTGATCCCGGTAAAGCGGCAGCCACTTGCGAATAACATTGGTGTTGATGCCGTGGGTGATGGCGACGCTGGATATGGTCGCACCGGGTTGCAGGCATTCTTGAACAACCTGGGCTTTGAACGGTTTGGGATAAGAGCTTTGTTGGCGCATGGAAATCCTAACGTTAAGGGCGATCGCGTCCGCTTAAAATACGCGGACGCCATCGCCCTTAATGCTGGAGTTCGGAGGGTGACTTGGCCGGACGGTTACCTATCTACTCTCCATTTGCCGGTAGCATCACTGATGGCTGGCACTACCTGTCGTATCGGGTGTGGCAAAGGTGTCTTTGGCGGGTTTCCGACGCTACGGGGACTCATCTGAATGTGAGCAATCCCTTGACTACATCGATGATGCCACCAGAGGCAATCGCTCCGATGATGAGATGCTTCAGCTGGCCAAAGAACTCCCACTCAGCCAGACCAACTCCTGCGCCTAAGAGTAGGGTTGTCATTGCCAAGTAGCGCCAGGCAGGAGCAAACAGCATGAGGAGCTTGGGCACGGGGGTCTGCTTGAGCAGTTCGTCGACGTACTTGCGATACTCACGGCCAAGATAAGCAGCTATGACCAATAGTAAGGAGGCGAGAACGAAAGCCATGCCCTGCGTAAGCGGCACGAAAAACAGCGCACCGCAGCCGATGCTAAGCAAGCCTCCAAGCTTGGAAAGCTGCCCAAAATAAGCCCTTGCAACCTTGTAACCATTGGAGGGCATAGCGGGGTCGAAACTAATCTTCATGAACATGTACAAACCCTCAGTTCGCTTCTATCTAGCGGCACTTTCAGCAGCCTTTATCACCAACGCAGAGCAGCCTTCGCCACTATGTTCAGATCAGATCGTGATACCACAGTGCTTAGCTCAGGCGCGTGCAATACATTTTCAACGGCATGCACATCGGATAGTTTATCTTTGCGATGGACGTTCATTAGGTTCTCGATGAACTCCAAAACCTCGTAGCCCTCATCTTTGTCGACCTTCGCTCGGTCTAGTGGGCCGATGTATTTCCCATCACCCTTATCACGCTTCCATGTATAAACGTATTTGTCTTCCTGCAAATTGCTGCGCTTCAATTTAATGGCCAAGATCTGATCTCCTCAGTGTAATCAAAAGTAAGAACAGGGGTCGCTTACGACAGCCTGCATCCACGAAGAAAGAATGTTCGCGCCCAGATCAGCGCTTCAAATGAACGCTGATCCAGGCCTAGGCCTTTAGCTTGTGTGACACAACGAGGAGCACCAGCGGCAGCCATTCGACTGGCGATAGGTGAGCCGCGCCTGGCGTACCGCCGACGAGCAGGTTGCGTGCTGACCAAGATCGAGACGATTTATCGGTAAGGGCAGATAGCTGCAAGTGCTGGTATGCACCTCATGATCACCGTTGGTCTGGGCATTCTTATTGACCAAATACTGAGCCATGATTAGTTACCTCGCTCTTTGTTGGATTGCGAAAGAACCGACCCAGCGAGGGTCTTGGTCGTGGCGTTGTACTTCTCACTTTCCAGCACGTGGCTAGCCTTCGTTTCCATCTCGGCACTGGTTTGCTTGCCGGTGGAAGCTTGTGCCATCGCGGAGGCGGCCAGTTGCTTTTGGATAGCCGAAGCGCTCGAGCTGCGCAGGGTTTCGGAAGCCAAAGTAGCGACCGAAGAAGAGGTTTTTTTGGTGTTCTTAGACATGGTACTGCACTCCACATACTGCTCAATTTTGATAGCAGACGGGAACACCCTCTATCGATAACCTACGCAAGAGCGTTGACACCCCAGCATGAGTTATCTCTAATGCGCATCCCGCCAGTGTTTGCATTGGATTCAGGGATAGTAGGTGCGCGCGTTCCGTCTCCAAACATAGCGCGCGCACTTACTGACATTACCTTAGCCCACGGCAGCCAAACGAAACACAAGATGTGGTGTTTAGATTCGGCTTAAACACAAGATAATGTGCTATTTGGGGTTATGCAAGGTGGCAACCTGTGGATAACTTGTGCATTTGTGCCGAGTTGGATCCACAAAATAGACTGTACGTATCCACAGCCCTTGATTCTCAAGACTTTCTTTGAAAAAACCTGAAATGTCTTGTTACGAATTGTTCTGGCTATGTCCTTAGCCAGTGATTATCGAACTATACCCGAACTGAAACTGGCACATAAATGGCGCAGTAAAATGCCACTTTTATGACGAGGGCTATTCATTCCTCAAGGGCCCAACATGGTCATGTCGATTACAACAATCAGCCAAAAGCAGCCGTTCAAGCAATCGAACGGTAACGTAAATCCGGCCCCTTTTCTGTCTGCCCCCCTTTTTCCGTCCTTTTTCCACTTTGCAGGGCATAGCGATGCAAGCCGAGTTGAAGTCCACGCGTCATAAAAGGCAACATACTGCGCAAACCATAAGATTGTAACGCCGCAAGGAAGCCCTCATGGCCCGGACTATTTACAACAAGCCTACCCGCGCTCTGCTCAAGGACATGCTCGTGAGCTGGAATCTCCAACCAGGTCAAGTATTCACCGCTGCTCGCGCGATACAGTGGTTTGCGACGCACTACCCCAAACTGAAGCCAGGCAGTATCCGCGCGCATTTAGTCCAAGCTGCCACGAACGACCCTAGTCGCCTGCATCATCCTTCGACCAATAGCACTGATGACATTCTGTTCAAGGTTGCCCCTGGGGAGTTTCGACGCTATGAAGCGGGTAAGGATCCGGCGCCCATTCGTGAAATGGTAAAGGGTGATATTGCCGAGCAAGAAATAGAGGAGATTGAAAGCGGTTGCGACGGCTCCGACGAATCCATCCTGCCCGGCTCCACCGAGTTTCTACTGGAGAAAGACCTACAGCGTTACCTGGCGGAAAACCTTGAATGCATCGAGCCGGGCTTGAAACTGTACGAAGACGAAGACCTACGAGGCATCGAATACGAAGCGGGTGGAGGTAGACGTATCGACATTCTCGCCGTCGACCGCAATGGTGCTTTCGTCGTGATTGAGCTCAAGGTTTCTCGAGGTTATGACCGCGTAATTGGGCAATTACTGCGCTATATGAACTGGGTTCGGCGCGATCTCGCGGAGCTGGGGCAAAAGGTACGCGGCATCATTGTGTGTCGCAGCATGTCCGAAGATCTGCGACTAGCCTGCTCAAGCATGAAGAACGTAGAACTGTTCGAGTACAAGCTTTCCGTAGCTGTAACCAAAGTACCAGCGCTACAACTACCAGAATGAAGACAGGCACACGGTCAATCTAGCAGCGCACGCGCAGTAGGTGACTGAAACAAGGGAAGGAAATACAAATCGCCTCCTTTTGCTGCTTGCTTTGTCTTCCATCACTACGACTCACTGAAACTCAGGATAGATGATGCCTTTTTATATGATCACCTTCGGATTAACTCAAATTGATGAGCTGTACATTGGCAGAACCAACGAGGAGACCGTTGCGAGTGCAAGAGGGCTCATCGATCAATGGCCCGAATACGCTGCCATGTCCGATGAAGAAATCATCGAGCTAGCAAAAGCAGATGAGCTAGAGTTTGACCTTATTGAGATCCATGACACATGGCCAGGAGAGAATTTAGATCACCAGCAGCTAGTTGATATTTATGAGTCACAGCAAGGCGGCTGACTTTTTGATCAAACAGTACAAATAGGGCAGATCTATTTTTTGTAGATTTCCCGTTCTTACCGGCCTCATCGAGTCATTACCGGTAGCTTTGGGTCGTTCTCTGCCGGCCACTGATTCACCGCTCACACAACTTCTACCTAAGGACGCTCATGGCCGATTCCAGCACCAGCATTAGTAAAGCCATCACCACTAGCACCACCTTCGTCGATAAAGCGGTTGAATTTCGACACTTCATGCTGCTGATTTCCTTCCTGCTGGCACTAGATTCATGCCTCATGATTTTCTATAAAAAGAATCTGCTGCAGTCGTTCGGCAAATTGGACGCTCCCGAGGTGAACGCAGGAGGAGCATTAGTTTTCCTTGGTATCTTTGCGTTTTTGATGGCCCTGTTTTTTCCTGTTTTGCGTCAGGTTCTACTAGCATTCACCTCATGGATAAAGTTGCTGTGCCGAACCAAAGGCAAGGAGATCAACCATGACTTTCGCGATACGTCCACCGCGCGCCGTAAAGCGCTCATTCATAGAGACAAGCTAATCGTCGAGCTCTTGGACAAGCAGGAGGCACAAAGAAGGGATCACGAAACCAATATGAACATTGCCTTTGGTCTGGTGTTTATGTTTGCTATCAACTTTCTTAATCTGGGTACGGGCGAAGTGCTGTCGCTCACTCAGACAGCTGCAACGTTACTAGACACCATCACCGGTTTCTGGGCGAGTACGTTGATCCTAATGGCATTTGGTACGTTTAACTTCTTCTTATTAGTGATACTCGCCATGTCGCTTACCCCTGAAACCAGCGAAAAAATCTACCTGCCTGAGTCCGACGAGGAGAAGGCTGCGCGGATAGAAAGAGAAAAAAAGATGCGGCTGCCAAATGGTGTCTACCTAGGCTAAGGACTATTCATACTCTATCCCTGCCAAGCTGTCTCACCGTTGAGCGGTATCACGACAGCCTTCTCGGGCCGGCCAATGATGGGAACATCACTGGCGTGTATACGTAGACAGTGACCGTAACCCAGATAGGCCAACCCTGACAGTCTCGATCCTAGGTTTCGACACCAACCAGAACGTGATCTCCAAATGGGTTCACAACTACGAGCCTCTGGTCTCGGTTCGCACGACCGCACTGTCGCCAGTTGTTGAGATCGACGACTCGCTACCATTCCGCCGCGACAAAGACGTCGCACAGAAAGAAACGAAAGACACTGACTTGAAAGATGAATAACACGACAGGCTCCCTACCTTTGGGTGATGAGTTCTCACCCGACAAGCTCCGCCTCGCCAGGTGCGCGGCGGGGCAATCCCTTGCAGAGATTGGTGAGCTACTCGGTGTCACACGACAGTACGCGCACAAACTTGAAGTCAACGCGATACTCTCACGGCCACCACCTCCCGTGGGTGGTGGCACTTGCATCAAAGCCTACCATCAAGCTGGGCTTTTGCCGTTTAGTGGTAGTGGTAGTCGTTCGTTTTATGGTTGCGATGGCAACCTTTTGAATCAGTACCGCCGCTGTGCGCGAAGGCAGCAACGGACGTAATCGAAAGTAAAGCGGCGATCAAAAGGGCAGACAGTTTCATCAGGGCTTGCTCCATGCTTATGTTTTCTATATCCGTGAGACCTCTCAGCTCCGCAGCGTATGGCTAATTGCCTTCATTGGGCAAGCGACTTTCTTACTCTCCCTCCGGCAGTGCTGATATAGCGGTAAGGCGCTTCTGAAATGGCGGCGAAAACGGCGTCAACGTGAGGCAACGTGAGGCAACGAGTATTAGCAGGCGTCAGCAGTTCGCCCGATTTGGAACGCAATACGTAGGCCGCGAGGGCGCTACAGAAAAGCGGAAAAGAGAGTCGTCCCGGAATGACAGATAGCCCATCTCCGGCTTCACCAACCGCAGGTGGTCGATGACCATGGTCAGCATCGCCAGCCACTTGATCAGATCCAGGCTGCTGCTTCGGCTCTTGAGCGAGATATGTTGGTCGTAAAAGCCATCATCATGCCCAACCCAGGGTGACGGCGGTCAGCACGAGATAACGAATGCCCTTGGCCAGGGTAACTATCAGCAGGAAGCTCCAGATAGGCTCGCGCATCACTCCAGCAACGACCGTTAATGGATCGCCAATGATGGGCACCCAGCTCAGCAATAACGACCAGCGCCCATATCGCAAGTAGGATTGCTGGGCCTTTTCGAGCTTGCTCTCGCTCACCGGAAACCAGCGCTTGTGGCGCAATCGCTCAACGGAGCGACCCAACACCCAATTCAGCGTAGAACCGAGAACGTTGCCGAAGGTAGCGACCGCCAATAACGTCGAAGCGATGTACCGGTCTGAGACCAACATCGAGACCAGCACGGCTTCAGATTGCATTGGCAATAACGTGGCGGTACCGAATGCCGCCAGAAACAGACCAACGTAGCTGGTGAGTTCGAACACTCGGACTTCGCCTTATGCGGTCAGGCCCATCCAGCCATGGAAGCCCACGTACAGACCAACACCGATGATCAGTACGCTGGACAGGTACGGTGCTCGACGAGCCACGGTGCCCAGCCACGGCCAGCGATTGGAGGCCTGTTTAGCACCGATGGCTGCCGCAGCACCGACCGTGACTAAGGTAAGGGCCAAGCCGATGCTGAAGCACAGGACGAGCATGCCACCCAGCGCCACTTCTTTAACCTGAAGACACAGCAACAGAACGGTGATGGCAGCCGGACAAGGAATCAAACCGCCCGTCAAACCGAACACGACGATCTGGCCCGTGGTGACCTCGCGGTTGGTAAAGCGCTTACGGATATCGTTGGCATGTGCGCGCTCGTGCGCATCCTGATAGCCGTCAATCGACAACTCCAGACCTTCCAGTTCGGAATGCGCATGCCCGTGATCATGCTCCTGGTAGTCCAGATCATAATCATGGGAGTGGCCTGCATGCCCAAGACTCAGGCGAGCACTGAACTCATGAGGTTCCGGGATATCGACTGCCGACTCCAAGAAGCCTTCGCGCTCGACGAAAGAGAACGACTGGGTGCTCCCGTCTGGACGGGTAGTCATCAGGCGAACATCCGAGGCCGCCCAGGAGTGTCCGGTCAATGTCTTTAGGCGCCAATGCGGTGGCATACCTACTTCAAAAATCGACAGTTCGATGCGCCCGTGGCCGGTATCGATTCGATGGGTCTCGTCATGATGACCATGGTCATGCTCGCCGTGGTGGTGATCATCACCTTGCTCAAACTTGAACATCTGCTCACCGTGCCAGGTACGCCACAGCATCCACAGCGCAATTACGATAATCAATGCAGAGGACGCGAGCTGGAAGTACGGCTCAGTGGTTTGAGCGTCCAGACCTTTGCCCAGATGCATGCCGCCGATGGCGACCAACCACACCACAGCGGTGTGCGATAGCGTCGCGGCCAAGCCCAACAAAACAGCCTGTTTGACCGAGCCACGGATGGCCACGATGAAGGCCGCCATCATGGTTTTTGAATGGCCCGGTTCTAGGCCATGCAAGGCACCGAGCAGAATAGCGCTCGGGAAATACAGCCAGGCGTGACCCCCGCCTTGTTGCAGCAGTTCAGCGAAATTGGGCATTTCAGACCTAGAGGTACTTGGTGATTTGTTTGAACGCTTCCAGCGGTGCGCGCTCGCCATTGCCTAACGCCGAAACGGTGTCCTCAAGGCAGTGATCGATGTGATCCTGGATGAGCGTGCGCTTGGCTTGGCAGACCGCTTTTTCGACAGCGTGCAACTGCTGAGCAATGTCCACGCATTCACGACCCTCTTCGATCATGGTGATGATGCCGCGTAAATGGCCATCAGCCCGCTTGAGGCGCTTGATGATTCCCTCGTGACTTTGGTGGGTGTGGGGGTGGCTGTGTTCGTGTTCGTGCTCACTCATGACTTGAGCCTCAGGCCTCAATGAATTACGCTCGCATCCTATCCCCCCTGGGGGGATATGGTCAAACGTATCAAAGCCCTACTCAACGAGTTGAAATCCGAACGCTATGCTCAGCAGAACACTGACAACGACGGTGGTAATCGCGCTTGCTCTCGCCATGTTTGTGGCCTGGGCCGGGCATACCTATACGTTGTCAGTGATGTCGAAACAGCCGGCCTGGGAGATTGCGCAAGACGCTCATCACTCCCATGAGGAGCAAGCCGAGATGTCGTGTGCGAGCTGTTCGGATCACTATCACTCCACGTTGACCCCTGACCACCAACACGAAACGCCACAGCTCAGTTCTGCGTTGACTTTGTCTGCGCAGCCGAAGCTGTCCATGCGACTCGAAGCCCCATCCTATTCCGTTCCTCGTCCGCCGATTTTCTTGATCGAGCGGCCACCCCGTCCTTCGTTCGCATCCTGACCATGGCCGTACTGCGGCCTTTGATCCCTGCAACGTAGGATTGATCTATGCATTCGCACTCGATGAGCGGCGTTGACGCATTTACTGCGCCTTCGCGTCGCCTGCTACTGCTGTTGTTTTTGTTTGTCGCGGCACTTTTCCTCGCAATGCCCGAGGCGATGGCTCATGCCGTCGCCGAAGGTGATAAGGGGTTCATCCAGGAAAGCTCCGGCGTCATGTTGCTGCCCTTCATCTACATGGGCGCCAAGCACATGATGACGGGCTACGACCACCTGCTGTTTTTGTTCGGGGTGATCCTCTTCCTCTACCGTCTAAAAGACGTGGGGCTCTATGTCACGCTGTTCGCCGTAGGGCATTCGATAACGCTGCTGCTTGGCGTACTGACTGAGATCAGCATCAGCTCCTACATCATCGACGCCATCATCGGTTTTTCGGTGGTGTACAAGGCGCTCGACAACCTGGGCGCGTTCCAGCGCTGGTTTGGTTTCCAACCCAACACAAAAGTGGCCACGCTGCTCTTCGGCCTGCTCCACGGTTTTGGTCTGGCGACGAAGATTCAGGAGTACGAGATCTCGCCTGACGGCCTGATTCCGAACCTGATCGCCTTCAACGTTGGTGTCGAGATCGGCCAATTGCTGGCCCTTAGCGCGATTCTCATTTTGATGGGGTATTGGCGGGGCACCGGCAGTTTCTGGCGTCACGCCTATACCGCCAACGTCGCCATGATGAGTGCCGGTTTCCTGCTGATGGGTTACCAGATCACCGGCCTGTTTGTCTCTGCGTAAGGAATTCTGACCATGTTCAATTCTCCGCTTCCAACTGTTAATGAATTGCCTAGCACTCGCAAACTGGTGCGTTCGACCGTCATTGCACTGCTGGCTGCGGTCGGCCTGCTGGTGACCGTTGTCATGCCTTCGGAGTACGCCGTTGATCCAACGGGTGTGGGCCGAGCACTGGGACTGACCCAGATGGGCGAACTGAAGATCGTGCTCGCGCAAGAGGCCTTGGCAGATGTAGCCCCACCGCAACCGGCAGCGCTAGCTCCAGCTCCAGCTCCAGCTCCGCAGCTGGAGCCAATCCAACCTGCTACGAAACCTGCCGTTCAGCCAGTGGCGACACCTGCCCCAGCTTTGAAGACCAATCAAATGACCGTCACGCTCAAGCCAGGTGAAGGGACAGAAATCAAACTGGAGGTGCTGAAGAACAAGACTGTCAGCTATGAATGGACAGCGGTTGGTGGGCCCGTGAACTACGACACCCATGGCGAGCCCTACAACGGTGAAAAGGGTTACTTCCACAGCTACAACAAGGGCAAGCAGGTCAAAAGTGATAGAGGCGAATTCACCGCGATTTTTGACGGCACCCACGGCTGGTTTTGGCGTAATCGCAGCAACAACGACGTGACCATCTCACTGAAAACGACGGGCGACTACTTGAGCGTCAAACAGTAATCCGAGGCAGCGATGGCTGTTCCATTGCCGAAAATGCGGCCTCAACCTGACCGCAGAACATTTTTTCATCCGATTTCTTGAAGAGTCCTTCCATGAAAACCACAACAACGCTGACTCGATCAATGCTCCTGATCTGCTTCCTTAGCCTGATGACGGCGTGCGGTGGCGGTGAGAAAGGAGCAGCGTCCGAGAGCGCTGAGCACGGACACTCACACGAGTAACACCCTGAATAAAACAAGGCCGCATTTGCGGCCTTGTTTGTTTCTAGATTTCAACCTGCGTACCCAGATTGATCACTCGACTCACTGCCTTCACTGCAACACTCGTGGCCCCTGTGAACGACGCAGAAACTCGCGCAGGCTCAAACGCCCGCTGCCCCGCTGAAACGTAGCGTGTACGCACCGAGAGTTCACGGTTGTCAGCACCCAAAATTGCCCCTCGCGCTCAGCTTTGATCACCTCAGAAGTACGAATCAAGTGGCCGTCGCCAAAACTCCCATACTGGTCTTTTCGGTTGTGACCAAAAACCACGCCTATGCATCAGGTGGGCGGCCCTTCCTGTCGTACTTTGATCAAGAGTGACAAAGGTATCATTGGTAGGCATCCATTTTCTCGACGCCAACTGCTATTTCGGCAAATTGGGTAATGAACTGCTCGACTGGTAGAATTAGGCCAGCTACACAGCCACCACGAGAAATCACATGACCCCAGAATTGACTGAGGAAGAGATGCGCCGAGCGCTCTTCGGCAGCCCCGCGCCAGCAGAACAAATTATCGCCACTCCGGTACAAGCTCCTACGCCGGATATCGCGCCAGCTCAACCGGTAATACCGCCACAGAAAAAGAAGGCCGCGAAGACGTTCACGCCCCGCTTGAAAGTGACCCTGCGCGTCGGCAACGAGTTTGAAGGCAAAACACACGAGATGATCCACGAGGCTGATACCCTGAGTACACTCCTGGCAGAGCAGGAAGCTGTTAAAGCAGCCAGGAAAAAATATCGATACGTGGAAGTGGTTTCGGTCAAGTCAATGTAAAGCCACTAATTTGTCACTGATCCGTAGCTAGAAACACAGCTATATCCTTGACACGATGCTAAACCTATACGGTCAAAACCGGCCCTACGCCATTGGATATGCACGAAGGCAGCAACGAACGAATGTATGAAGAAAGCGTTCGGCAAATACATCCTTCGCGCCTGGAGCGAAACGCCATGAAGAGCAACCGATGCATTATCGACTATTAATTGCTACCAACGAAGCCACCGCTGTCCTAGTAACGCGCCTATAGCGGTCGGAACTAGCATGCCCAACATGTACCAAGCCCCCCAAAATGGAACCTCCATTTCAGGGCAATGCAGACAATAGGCGATCGTAGCCATCGCACCTGCCAACAGTCCACCACAGGCACCTGCCAGCGTCAGTCGCGTCGGAGCCAACCCGCGTAAGGCCCAGAAAACAGCGATGAATCCTGGAATCGAGAGCAAGGTAATGTTCATTGCGCATACCCGCCAAGTCTTACCCAGAATGATCGCGACGCGCGTATCGGGAGCTGCGGTCATGAGGACATAGAGGGTACCGGCCCACAGCGCTGCCACCGCCGCACTGATCAGGAGTTTTCCGGAGCCCGGAGTTACGCCAGGTCTTGCCAGGCGCGTCACCACGCTCAGAGCGCCGATCATCAGGCACAACGGAAAGGCGATCTTCGCCCAGAAGATCGGCGTTGCTGCCACTGTGGCCAGGTCTGGACGAACGCCCAATATGATCGTCACCAACAAGGTGGCAACCACCAGCCCCGCCAGCACCGCGACACCGAAGCGTTTGGCAAGCGCATGCCGGTCGACTGGGGTGACCCCGGAGGCGAGCATGCCAATAAAATCATCAGTTTTCATAGTGCACCTCTAATCTTCAGCGCCAGCGCTTTAAGCCCGCGATGGATGCCGATCTTAACGGCTGACTCCGACAACCCTGTCATTTGCGCAGTTTCAGTGACAGATAATCCCTCAAGCTTCACGTGCATGATCGGCAGACGCTGACGCTCAGGTAACTGCTCAAGCAACTTGCCCAGATCGCGACTGGCCTGCGCGGGCTCAAGATGAGGCTCGGCAAACAGTTCCGCTGCATCGTCGAGGGTGTCGTTGAAGACCTCGTGGCGCGACCGTCCTCGAAAAAAGTCTGTGAGCTTATAGCGGGTGATAGCAAAGACCCATGCCGTCAGTGGCTGATCCGTCCGATATGTATGGCGACCGTTATGCACGGCCAGCAATACCTCTTGCAGCAAGTCCTCGACTTCACTGGGCTGGCGTTGCAGCCGGGCTCGCAAAAAGCCGCGCACATGACCACTTAACGCCGACAGGAACGAGCGATAAGCCCGCTCGTCGCCCTCAAGGCCTGCGAGGAACAGAGCCTGAAGTTGCTTTTCTCGGCTGCGCAACGCGTCGTTATGTGTAGTTCGTTCCATCGTCTGCCCTGGTTACACAAAGGGTAAAAATATTTTTTGTACCTATACGACGCCAGCCCTGATGACAGGCAACGGATGATGCTAGCGCTCAAGGACATAAGGCAACAATCGGTCTCGCTTGCGGCTTATGAAAAGTTTTTGAAAAATATTTTTTGGTGGCTGTAACCGGATAGGAAAAGCCAGCGAACTACTTATCGGATCGCAAGTACAGCGCACTCCTGCACTGATACGACGACCCATCCCCATGATCCCGGAGTAACAGCTATGAACAATCTGAAACTTGCCGCCCTCGCCGTTGCCTTTTCTTCCTTCGCTGCCGGCGCCATCGCCGCAGAGACCCCAACCGCAGCCGGTTCCATGGATAAAGCAGGCGCCATGGAAAAATGTTACGGCGTTGCCATGGCTGGTCACAACGATTGCAAAGCCGGCGCCGGCACCACCTGTGCTGGCACTGCCAAAATGGACTACCAGCCTAACGCCTGGAAAAACGTTCCAGTCGGTACTTGCACCACTATCAAGACACCAAAAGGCACCGGCACTCTTACACCTATGTAATACCGACACCATGGGGCACACGCCAATCATGAACAAGCCATTCCAGATCGGGGCCGGACTCGGCCTCAAACCGAACCACTATGAGGTCGCACTCGAGTGTACCGTCGAGGGTCTCTGGTTCGAAGTTCATCCGGAAAACTACATGGTTGGTGGTGGCCCCCGTTTGGCATGGTTAGAGGCCATTGGCGAGCGACACCCACTGTCGTTGCACGGTGTCTCGCTCTCGCTGGCGGCGGACTGTCCGCCGGACGAGGAGCATTTGAAACGCCTGAAAATGCTCGCGGATCGCGTTCAACCGTCATTGATTTCCGAGCACCTCGCGTGGTCAGCGTGGCGTGGTCAATACCATCCTGACTTGCTGCCATTTCCCCGCACTGGCGAGGCGTTGCGGCGCATCGCAAGCAATATCCAACGCACGCAAGATGTACTGGGGCGTCGCATCGCGGTCGAAAACCCGACTCACTATTTACAACTTGAAGGTCATGACTACAGCGAACTCGACTTTCTCACTGAGCTGAGTCAGCGAACCGGCTGCGGTTTGCTGCTGGATGTGAATAACGTGCACATCAGCGCCCATAACCTGGGGTTCGACGCAGCCACTTATCTGGATGCTTTCCCGGCCAAAGCGATCATGGAGATTCACCTGGCTGGATTCACCCAAGACCCTGGCCAATCAACATTGCTGATCGATAGCCACGACGCACCTATCGCTGAAGGTGTCTGGCACTTATACCAGCGACTGATCGAGCGGATCGGCCAGCGTCCAACATTGATCGAGCGCGACGATCATATTCCTGATTTCGACGATTTACTGGCTGAACGCAACCGGGCACAGACCGTGTTGAACCTTGGGCAATACCAACGATTGCAGGTGGCGATATGAAGCCGTCGCTCGCAAGCTTTCAGGATGCATTCGTGGATGCGTTGTATGGCACCGAATCATCCCTCATGGAATCACTTACAAATCAGCCCGGTTTTACGGTGTATCGCAATACGGTACTCAAGGGCACGACTGATGCGCTGCTCGCCAATTTTCCAACTGTAGAGCGCCTGGTGGGCACTGACTGGCTCAGGAGTGCAGCCGCGATACACGCGCGACTGTCGCCGCCAACGGATGCCCGGTTGCTGCACTACGGCGCCGACTTCCCCGGCTTTCTCGACAGTTTCGCGCCTGCGCAAGACATGTCTTATCTGGGCGACGTCGCGCGTCTAGATCTGCTCTGGACACAGGTGCATTGTGCCGTTGATGAACCGGGTCTGGAGCTAAACGACTTGTCGCAGTTTCCCGAGACAGAGCTTGGCAACCTCCGTCTAACACCAAGTGCCTCCAGCCGTTGGCTCTGGCTACCTGATTGTCCCGCCTACACGATCTGGCGGGTCAATCGCGAACAACTGGAAATGCAAGAAGAACTCGACTGGCAAGGTGAAGGCGCGCTGCTGACACGTAAAGCCGGTCGCGTGCATTGGCAAGCCGCCAGTGCTGCGGACTGCGCGTTTCTCGACGCGTGCGCAGCGCATCTGCCACTCGATCTCGCGGCAGACAAGGCCATTGAAACCGAGCCAGACCTGAATCTGGAAAATCTCATTATCCGTCTGGTGAGTGCCGATGCATTCGCTGCGGTGGACTTGGGCCGACCCTCCTGAAAACTGATTACTGACATCATCAACGGAGCAAGCCATGGACACCCTCCAAACCCGCTCACCCGCCGCTGACCACTCCCTGCGCGGCCTCTGGAATCGCGTCGCGAACCGACTGAGCACACTCATCGGCGATTCGTTTTTGGTGCTGGTGGCGCGCATCGCCATCGCCGCCATTTTCTTTATGTCCGGACGCACCAAAGTCACGGACTTTCTGACAATCACACCGAGCACCTATGAACTGTTCCGCACGGAATATGCATTGCCGTTGATCTCTCCAGAATTGGCGGCACACCTGTCGACCTACAGCGAGCATTTGTTTCCTGTGCTTCTGGTGCTGGGTCTGTTTACCCGTTTATCAGCATTGGCATTGCTGTGCATGACGTTTGTCATCGAGGTGTTTGTCTACCCTGATGCCTGGCCAACCCATCTTTCTTGGGCAGGCCTGCTGCTTCTCATCGTTGCGCGCGGGGCTGGATCACTTTCGCTGGATAGACGACTGGGTATTCGATGAATACCTTCACTATGGAGCATGGTTTCAGACAGCAGTCTTGTTGAAGGTTTTCGGCAACCCGTGTATCGCCAAACGCTTCGCCCTCGGTGCGATGCAAATCACTCCAATACAACGCCCGCCTTCCGTAAGGCTGCAACTTCCAGGTCATTAATATGCAAAGCAATGCCGTCCGATTTTCCTGCGTAGGCTGCGGTATTTGCTGCAAAGGCAGACTGATACCGTTGACGTTGACTGAAGCGCAACAATGGTTGAACCGGGGGCATGACGTCGCGGTGATTGTCGAGGCCTTCGACGAGTCGAACTGGCCTCGTTCATCTCAGGAATTCGCACACGCCAGAGGTCGGTCGGTGAGTGTACGTTGCGGTGATTCCCGGATAAACGTCATCGCCGTATTTGCTGGCAAAGCCCTCGAGCAATGTCCCAACCTCAGAGCGGATAATCTGTGCGACATCTACGAAGAGCGCCCATTGGTTTGCCGAATTTATCCGATGGAAATCAACCCATTCATCCCGTTACGCCAAGACAACAAGGTGTGCCCGCCAGAAGCGTGGGAGAGCAACGACATTCTCTGTACCGATGGACGTGCCGATCCGGCGCTGGAGGCGCTCATCCATCAGTCTCGGCAAGCAGACAAATCCGACGCCTCAAGCAAGGTCGCCATCTGTGCGCAACTGGGATTGAATGTGACAAGTTGGAAAGACAATGCGCTGGCCGTTTACTTCCCGCAGAGGACAAAACTGCTGGAGGCGATTGACAGCGCCACAGGTGATCCAGAGGATTATCCCGATTACGAGTGGCAAGTGCGGGTCGATGATCCATCACTACGTGAACGATTGGTCATGGCGAATCTGTCGATGGCTGCCAATAATTCCACCGATTACATCTTCCATACTTTATGAACTGCCTTCACAGACCGACCATAAATGTATGCTGGACTGCTCTACACCAAAGATCGTTTATCGAACCGTGCTCGCATCCTGATTGAATAGCAGCTTGCGGGTTTCTTCATCGACCACCGGTGCAATGTTGATCTGTTCCGCCAACGCGTAAGCACGCTTTGTCGCAGGTCGATTAGCTATACGCTCAAACCAACGAGCCAAATGAGGGAAGTCGGCAAGGTCTTGCTGCTGCCGTTTGTAAGGGACAATCCATGGGTAGCTGGCCATGTCGGCAATGCTGTAGTCGCCAGCAATGTAGTCACGGCCATCCGCTAAGTGTTTATTCAACACGCCATACAACCGAGCGGTTTCCTTGATGTAGCGCTCCTGCGCATAGGCAATCGGCTCCGGTGCGTATTGGACGAAGTGATGGTTCTGCCCTGCCATTGGGCCCAACCCGCCCATCTGCCAGAACAGCCACCGCAAGGCTTCATTACGGCCTCGCAGGTCATCAGGAATGAACTGATGAGTCTTGTCTGCCAGGTACAGCAAAATGGCCCCCGACTCGAAGATCGGCAACGGTTGCTCACCTTCTAGCGGTTCTTGATCGACAATCGCTGGAATTCGGTTATTGGGTGCGATGTTCAGAAACGACGGACTGAACTGCTCTCCCTTCCCAATGTTCACCGGCACGATGCGATAAGGCAGCCCTGACTCCTCCAGGAACAGGGTGATTTTGTGGCCGTTAGGGGTCGTCCAGTAATACAAGTCGATCATGACCTGAAGCCTCTACTGAGAAATCTGCGGGAACATTGCCTTGCGAGCGTCAGCATCCATTTCTGTCTTGTAACTGTGCTGGGTCTTCAGCGCTTCAGCACGCTGGGCAGCCGGACGCGCATTGATGTCGTCGAGAAGCCGTTTGACGTTTGGAAGTTTTTCCCAAGCCTGTTCACCCAAAATGAACGGTACTGCACGCGACCAACCCCAGACCGCCATATCCACCAACGTGTATTCACTGCCTAGCATGTAAGGCTGATTCGCCAGGCGATCGTTGATAATCGACCAGTGACGCCAGGCCTCGAAGGTGTAGCGGGTCACGGCGTAGTCTTTGGGTTCGGGGGCGAAGTGCTTGAAGTGCACCGCCTGGCCAGAGTAAGGGCCAATGCCCGTGGCAACGAACATGAGCCAGCTATACATTTCGCCACGCGCTTTTAGGGTGTCGGCAGGCAAGAATTTCCCGCTTTTTTCGGCCAGGTAAAGCAGTATGGCATTGCTGTCGAACACTACGTTCTCGCCGTCAACCAAAGCCGGCGTCTTGGCGTTGGGGTTGACCTTGAGAAACGCCGGATCGTGTTGCTCCCCCTTTCGCGTATCGACAGGTATGAGCTCGTACTCAAGACCTGCTTCCTCCAGGAAAAGAGCGACTTTCGCGGGGTTGGGAGACGGGTGATAGTAGAACTTGATCATGTTGACTCCGAACAGTGGCTTTCAGTGAGTGTCGCAGAGCGCCAGGGGCGCAAGCCCAAGGCTGTTGAGTGCAATACCAATAGCGTCTGTTACACACTCAGGATCCGGGTTGATCCGTGCCAACACGCGAATCCCAAACAATATGCTGAGCAAATGATGAGCGCCCTGTTTTGCACCGATCCCTGTGGCGGCTTCGCCTTGCAAGCTGAATGCGCGTAGGCGGCTTTCAAAAAAACTGCGGATGCTCTCAAGTTCTTCTGTCACGGCCTGACGCAAGTCTTCGTCCTCTGCATTCATTTCGAGAGCAGAGTTCACCAGCAGGCATCCACGATTCAGCGGATCGTTCAGGGTGCGATACAGCACTTCTGCAAAGAAACCGGTAATGGCCAATCCTGGATCTGGCAACCCCTCCAGGCGTCGAATGCGCTCACGCACGCCGCACTCCAGATAGTGCTCAAGGGCGCGACGATAAAGACTGCGCTTATCGCCAAAAGCGTTGTAAAGGCTTGGCTGGTTGAGACCTGTGCATCGGACAAGGTCTCTGGTTGAAGTGCCCTCGTATCCCTGAGTCCAAAATGCCTCGACTACGGAGGTTAGAACCTTTGATTCATCGAATGTACGAGGCCGGGCCATTGACTGGGATGCTCTGCAGGTTTGTCGTAGACGGTAACACAGGTTTTGTATCGATCGACACAAAATAAAATTAGCACCTGACCACACGACTCACCTACCGGGCGGGCGTTCCAATGGCGCTAGCATTGGGATTGGGGAAGCGCATTCTCACCAGCTACGCTTGTAATGTCTGAAGCGCGTAACCACTGGAGGTTTACTATGCCCACGGTAAAAACTGCACTCGTCCTCGCGGGTGGCGGTAGCCTGGGAGCTGTTCAGGTTGGCATGTTGCAAGCACTGGTAGAGGCGCAGGTTTCATTTGACCTGGTGGTGGGTGCGTCGGTCGGTGCCATCAACGGTGCGTACTTCGCCGCCAAACCGAACGCGCAGGGAGTGGCGGAACTAGCGAACTTCTGGCGAGGCTTGCGCAAGGACGATGTGTTCCCATTCTCGGTACTCGACACGCTCACGGCGATACTGCAGCGACGCGGGCATCTGCTGCGCGCGTCAGCATTACAACGCCTGGTGCGCCGATCGCTGCCGGTCGAGCTGATCGAAGACACTGAATTGCCACTGCATATCGTCACCACCAATCTGCTCAGCGGTGCCGAAGAACTGCTGTCCAGCGGCAATGCCGAACAGGCGTTGCTCGCCAGTGCTGCAATTCCGCTGGTGTTTCCGACCGTGCGAATCGGCGAGAAGTTCTTGATCGACGGCGGTGTAGCCAGCAATACGCCGATTGCCAGTGCGGTTGCGCTGGGGGCAACGCGCGTCGTGGTGGTGCCCACCGGATTCGGTTGTGCTTGCCCGAAGCCACCGCTCGGGCTCGTGGCGCTAGCCCTGCACACACTGAATCTGATGAGCATGCGTCAACTGGTTCGAGACATTGAATTGTACGCCTCGCGGGCCTCTATCCATGTCGTTGCTCCATTGTGCCCTCTAAATGCATCAGTGTTCGATTTCAGCCAAACCGATCAATTGCTACAACGTGCCTATCAATCGACCCAAACGTGGATCGAAGAAGGCGGGCTGATTCGTACAGGGGTGCCGGATTCTCTACAGGCTCACACCCATCACGTTGATTAGGTAAATAGCCCTCCCCACCTAAACATATTTGCACTGCTGGCTGCTGCCAACTGCATTCATCCCGCAGGGTTTTACGAAATCAGTGACCATTCAATGTGCGGTTTTAAATAGCGGTAGCGCCCCGATAAAACAGGCGGAAACTTCCGGATATATAACACCCGAGCAGTACAGAAGAATTAACCATACCTTCTGATATAATTCAGAATTCAACTTTAATACTTCATAGGCGCCTCTTCATGCCGACATTTTCACGCCGCCAGATTATCGCATCGATGACGGCAGCCAGTGCTGCATTCGCCATCCAGGCACCTGCGTTGGCCATTACAGCCCCCTCACCCACCGCTGCAAACGACATCGAGATACAACTGCAAAAACTTGAGCGCGAGCATGGAGGAAGGCTGGGCGTCGCACTGATGAACTGCTCCACAGGGGCCATCGCTAGCCATAGAGGCAATGAGCGATTCCTTTTCAATAGCACTAGCAAGC
Organism: Pseudomonas sp. ANT_J12; assembly: GCF_008370045.1. Classification (GTDB taxonomy): domain Bacteria; phylum Pseudomonadota; class Gammaproteobacteria; order Pseudomonadales; family Pseudomonadaceae; genus Aquipseudomonas. The sequence goes on along the minus strand of NZ_VOBN01000029.1, from coordinate 33,936 downwards.
TATTCATCGCAGCGGCAGTGCTAGCAAGGGTCGACAGCGGTGAAGAGACCTTTGATCACCGCCTCGTAGTCAGTGAATCAGACCTTGGTGGGTGGACACCCATCACCGAGAAACAACTCGGCGAGCCAGGCATAACAGTCGCAGAGCTATGTCAGGCAGCCGTAGCGTGGAGCGACAATGCAGCCGCCAACGTTTTGATTCGAAGCGTTGGTGGCCCGGAAGCAGTCACCGCATATTTGCGCTCTATTAGTGACGATACCACCAGGTTGGATCGTTACGAGCCAGACCTCAATGAACATGATCATGAGGGTGATGAACGGGACACCACCACACCACTAGCCATGATGAAGACTTTACAGCTACTGCTGCTCGGGGAAGTGCTTTTGCCCTCTTCTCGGCATCAGCTAGCGGCATGGATGATAGAGGGCAAGACTGGGGGTGCTCGACTGCGGGCCGGTATGCCAGCATCCTGGTTGGTCGGGGAGAAAACCGGTACTAATGGAGTGGGCAATGCCAATGATATTGGTGTCGCCTGGCCTGCTGATCGGGGCGCCGTGATCGCAATTGCCTATACGTTTATGCCAAATGCATCGAAAGAGCAATGTGACAAAGCTATAGCATTGATCGGAAAGATAGCTTCCAACGTATGAGCCAAAACGGGGAGCGTAGTAAAGATATCTTATCTACGCTCCCATTAACGACGCTAGCCGTATGATGAAGCAACGTCTCGACGATATAAGGTATTCGCAGCAGCTATAAAGACAGGAAAGAGTTAGTGATCTGAGCGTGTTGAATGGACTCGTCACTTTAAAAATAGGCGATGGCCGAAGTCAGCCAGAAACACATAACTACTTCAGACCATCCTTAGCAGCAGTAGAGACTTTTACTTGGACGATATTGCTGATGAACATACCCTAGCTCTACCAGCTATCTTTGCTCTGTAGAGTTGCTTGTCCGCCGCCTCTATCAAAGCGCTAATAGTAAGATCGCCAGTGGGAGTTACCGTTGCGACGCCAAGAGAAACCGTGACCACACTATTCACATCTGAAGCAGAATGCTCGATACCTAAAGCTCGGATGCGCTCTTGCATTCGCTCTGCCATTTCCACCGCGCCAGCAAGGTTTGTATTGGGCAGCACGCAGGCAAACTCTTCGCCGCCGTACCGAGCTACTAGGTCATACGGGCGCCTAACCGTTAGGGATAACTCATGGGCAACAGATTTCAAGCAGCCATCTCCCGCCTGATGCCCGTATTGGTCGTTGTAGCGTTTGAAAAAATCGACATCCACTAAAACGAGCGATAGCGGCTTTCGCTCTCTATAGCACTGGCGCCAATCCGCCAAAATATCCTCATCGAATTTGCGTCGGTTGGCCACTCCGGTAAGGCCGTCCATCAACGCCATTGAACGCAGCAGATCGTTCTGTAGTTTCAAGGTCAGATGTGTTCTTACCCGAGCTCTGACAATGGTGGGATTGATGGGCTTGCTGATGAAGTCCACCGCGCCAAGCTCCAGACCGGACACTTCATCTGACTCCTGCTGCTGCGCGGTAATGAATATGATTGGAATGCCCTGGGTCGCAGGGTCAGCCTTGAGTCGACGACATACTTCATGCCCGTCAATGCCCTCCATGACCACGTCCAGCAAAATCAGGTCGGGTAGTTGTAGCCGGCATAGCCCGATCGCCTGTTCACCACTGGTGGCCATGAACACATCACAGTCCTCACGAAATAGCTCATGGAGTACCCGGATATTTGTCGGTTGGTCGTCGACAATAAGGAGTTTTGGACGGCTATGGGGATGCGGCAACCAAGCTTCCATCGATTGTTCCATCAGGCATATCTCAAAAGTTCACGACCAATCGGCATCGCAGCCGAAAAGTCTAGCGACTGAACCATGGCAACAAGTTCGTCAAACTGTGGCCGCAGGGATTGAGGAGTTTTTGACGCCAGTGCGTCTGCCAGCTCTATGGCTTGTAGGTTGCCAGCTTCCAGCAACAATAAGATCTCCTCCATGCACTCTCTCCAATGCGCAGGCGCAATTGAATCCTCGCCTGTACTGATGTTTTCACGTGGACTCTGGCCAAATTCGAGATTCATCTGCTCAAGACTTTGTTGCAGTAACACACTTAATTGATCAATCCATATTGAGTCAGCAAAGGTGCTAGCGACAGATTCTGCACCACCGTGATTTAGTGCGTGCTCCAAGTTGCCGGCCAGCAGCGACAGTGCGCTTGCCCCCATGGTACCGCTGCTGCCTTTAATCGAATGGAGCACGAAAGCGGCCCCCGGGGCATCGTGGCGCTGGATCTGATCCCGCAACCGAATTAGCTGTTTTTCCGATTCCGGGCCAAAGTTACGCAGCACATTGCGGATCAAATCAAGATCACCGCCAAATCGATCAATGATCGATGCACGAGACTCGATCACGCCTTCGGCTGTATTGCCTTGCCTCAAAAATGGAGAGGCTTGGTTTTCCTCACGGCCCGTTTGAAAAAGTAACGTTGCGACGAGTTGCTCCAGATTTATGGGCTTGCCGACATGCGCATTCATCCCCGCCGCCAGGCAAGCCTCACGGTCTGTATTGGAAGCATTTGCGGTCATCGCCACAATCGGCAACGCTGCAAAGCGCGAATTCGATCGAATGCGACGGGTCGCCTCAAAACCATCAATATCCGGCATCTGGATATCCATTAGCACGGCGTCGAAGGGCACACTCTCAGCCAATACCCTACTCACACCTTCAAGCCCACCTTCAGCCAGCATCACCTCAGCGCCCTCGCCTGCCAGTAACTCATCGGCAACCTGCCGATTGAGCATATTGTCTTCCACTACCAATAGCCGCAGCCCGGCAAGACGGCGCGGCCTGTCAACGGCGGATCTAGATGGAGATGATTGCAAAAGACCTTTGCCATCGAATGCTCGCAGAACAGCATCGGCTAACTGTTTAGGAGTAACAGGCTTGGTAAGAAATCCCACGAAGGGGGCGTCTCCCATTTGATGGGCATCGGCCAGCACTTCGCGGCCGTAAGCGGTGATCATAATGACCTTTGGCGGTGGCATGCCGTTGCCTTGCTGCTGGATCAATTGCGCAGCGCTCAGCCCATCCATATCGGACATCCGCCAGTCCATCAGCACCACGTCGTAGGCTTCGCCTCGCGCCCGGGCTTTTTTTACCGACTCAACCGCTAGTGTGCCATCACTCACGTGATCGGCCTTCCATCCCATTGCGTGAACGGTTCTCAGCAGCAACTCACCTGCCATGGCGTTGTCGTCAACGATCAATATCCGCATAGATACATCGACTTTTGGACAGACCGACCTCAGCAGCGAAGTCTTAGCTACATCCAAGGTTATATCGAACCAGAAGCGACTACCGGCGCCCTGTTTGCTCTCCACCTGAAGCTCCCCGCCCATCAAGTTGACCAGCCGCTTGCAGATCACCAAGCCCAAACCTGTGCCGCCAAAACGACGAGTGGTCGACGCCTCGGCCTGAGTAAAACCTTCAAAAATTCGCTGAAGTTGTTCAGGACTGATACCAATGCCTGTATCAGAAACGGCAATGCGCACGCTCACAGAGCTTTCTGTGCGCAACAGTTGCTCGACGCTGACCACTATCTGGCCTTCCATGGTGAACTTGAGAGCATTACCCGCTAGGTTTATCAGCACCTGTTGCAGCCGCAGGCTATCGCCTATCAGGTCGTTGGGTAGATTAGAGTCCAGGTCGAACATGACCTCGACCTCTTTTTGACCCTGGTTGCCTGCCAACACCACGGCGAGGTCACGCATGAGTGGTTCGAGCTCGAACGGGTGCACATCGAGTTGCAGCTTGCCGGCCTCAATCTTGGAGTAGTCGAGGATGTCATTGAGCAAGCCCAGCAGCGATTTCGCAGCGGTCTGCGCTTTGGTCACATAATCGAGCTGACGGCCATTCAGGTCAGTATTTTGCACCAACTGCAACATACCCAACACAGCATTCATCGGCGTGCGTATTTCATGGCTCATGTTGGCCAGAAAGGCAGACTTAGCCGCACTCGCTGCATCGGCCTGCTCCTTAGCGTAAAGCAGGCGAGACTCCAGTTCGCGTTGGATAGTTATGTCACGATTGATACCGGTGACACGCAATACGACACCACCATTATCGCGTTCAATTTGTGCGCCTGCATGGATATAGCGTATCTGGCCATCAAGCCGAACAACACGAAAAATCGAATTGTATACATCCAGCCCCTTGACTGCGGCACTCAACTGTCCCGCCGCTGCCACAACATCGTCTGGGTGGACGCGAGAGTACCAATGCTCATAACTCAGACCCGTATTGCGTAATAGCAGGGGCAGATCATAAAACTCGAACATACGGTCATTCCACTGCAGGGAGTTGTCCGCAAGTGTCCAAGACCAGATACCCAGCTCCGCTACCTCAGCGGCCATCAACAGATGATCACGCGCCGCCATCAGCTCGCTGCGTTGTTTCTGTGTTCTCTCCAAACTCGCAGACTGCTCCTTTTCGGCGGCTTTACGCTCGGTGATGTTTAGCGCCATACCCAGGTAGCCGCTCAACTCGCCATTCTCATCACGCATGGCCGTGACCACCAGAGTGATTGGGAGCTGCGAGCCGTCCTTACGGATGTACGTCCATTCCCGTGTTTCTGCACCTTCAAGTTCCGGTTTATAGACGAGCACTTGGAAACCCTCGATTAACTGAGCGAACTCCTTGGTCAGCTCAGCGCCACGAGCAGCGACTTCCTCCGGTAAATGGAGTAACGCAGGCGTATGTTTATCCAGTAACTCATCGGCGTCATAACCCAACAAATGCTCTGCGCCTTTGTTAAACACACGGATTACACCGTCAAGGTCTGTCGCGATGATCGAGACCTCAGTGGCCGAACGCAGCACAGAGCCCAACAACAGATTGAGTTGCCGCAACTCAGAAGTCCGTTGCGCTACCTGCTCCTCGAGATTGGAATTGAGATCGAGAATTCGTGCCTCTGCTGCTTTTTTTGCAGAGACATCCCTTATCGTTTTGGAGGCTCCAACGACGCGACCACCCTCGCCATAAATGGGTGAAATACTGGCGGAGACATCAATTAGCTGGCTATCCTTTCGACGGCGCTGGGTATCGAAGCTGGTGATTCGCTCCCCCGTTTTTATGCGTTCAAGAATATGAGCTTCCTCAGCTACAAACTCTTCAGGAACAATCAGGCTGACCAGTGTCTGACCTACTGCCTCCTCGGCGGTATAGCCAAAAAGGTGCTCGGCACCCTTGTTCCAATTGGTGACGATACCATCAAGCGTTTTTCCGATAATGCCATCGGCCGAGCTTTCGACGATTGCAGCCAGACTTGCCTGCTCGGCCAATATCTGACGCCGACGTTGGCGACTGACACCCACTACACCAACCAGAGCAGCCAGTAGAAGGGTGACTAAACCACCAAGAATGAGCAGTGCTTTCGGCGAGACCTGATGCAAACGTTGGATGAACAGCGGATTTGCGCCGAGTTCAATTTGCCACCGCCTCCCATATACCTCCCGCTCCAGCTGATGGGTCATCAGCGATTCATGGCTAGTAGAGTCGTCGGTACTTTCATAAAAGAGCACCTCTTGTCCTGGGACTGTGATATCTCTCATTCGCAGATGCACAGTCTCATTTTCAATACGCAGACCTTTGAGTACCTCCTCCATTTGCAACGCGGCATAGCTCCAGCCAAATGCTGCAGCATCGCGTTCGGCGGCGGTCAGCGGGGTCACTCCTCCCCGGTAAATCGGCATCAGAACCAGAAAAGACTGCTGTGGTTTACCCATTGCCTGTATCAGCGTGATGGGGCCGGTGATCTGCGCTTTACCGCTTTGCATAGCGTATTCGGCGGCTTCGCGACGAGAAGTCTCTGAGGCAATATCCAGGCCGATTGCAGCTTGGTTACTTTCAACAGGCGCGACATACTGGATGACATAGCGCTCGCCTGAATCGGGTGATATTTGGCGAATGGAGAAATCTGCTTTCCCATCGGCGCGGGCTTGTTTGAGAAAAACGCTTTCGTCGCGCTCCGCCACCCGCCTGACAAAGCCCATCGCCCGTGCGCCAGGGAACTCAGATGCAAGATCGCGCGTTTGGATATATCGGTCGAAAACCTCGCGACTTATGCCATGTTCACCCGCTGTCAGCACGGCACCACGAGCACCTCTCAATCCGTATTGGTAAAGATTGAGACGCGTTAAGACCAACTCTGCAGCATCCTCGGTGGTTACTGCGAGAGCTTCTGTAGCCCGCTGTTCGTTGATGCGCTCCAGGATCCAGCTTCCTAGGATGCTTGCTCCGCCCCCCACTACCAGAGTGATAGCTACTCCCCAGCCCCATGCAAAAAATTTATATTTTTTTCTCACCTGCATAATTCCGTTGCAGAAGGCATTCGCCTTAATTATTAAATGTCGAACCCTGGCGGGGGGCCTGAAGCTTAGTTCGCATACATAACATAGGCCTTAAACCGAGAGGGGGAAAATCAGCGGTTTTATGGAAAATTGTTCGGTGCGCCCGGTTCTGAGGGGTTGAGCGCAGGTTTTGCTGAAATTAATGTCTCCAGGTTACCGGTATCCCCAGTACCAGTACGGTATGGGTTTCCATCCGACCCAATATCACTCTGAATCGGCCTAGGTTTCTTAGACACCAGAGTAAGTTTGCTCTTGGTCGACTCCCTCCTGCCGTGACCAGCAGAGGTCGTCCGATTTCCGTCTGTCATGACGGACTGAGATCGGCTACGTATCCCGCGCGCCAGAGCATCAGCGTCCGCTGATCATCCCTTGCTACATTGGGCCTTTAGCTGGCGCTACTCCCCGGATAAAAATCGTCTGGCGATCATCGCCACTGCTTCCGCCGGAGACGTCAGGGCTGTATCTATATTAAATGGTGCGTTATCCCACGCCTCATATTCATGATCCAGTACAGACTGCCAAGTTGGTGGAGCCAGCCCAAGAATATCAGTCTTCCTGGCTTCAACCCGTCGCTGGTGTTCATGGTTATCAGAGCATACGATCTGGATATTCACTAATGGAACACCAGACCGTGTAGCGATTTCGCTCCACGCTTGTCGGCTTTCGATTACTGGGTTCACACAGTCAACTATGACCGTGTTGCCAGAACGAAGATTGGTCAGAGCAAGCTCATTAGCGACCATGTAACCGCTCCGCCCCACGTCTTGTGCCAGAGCACCGGAATTTCGGATAGCCTGCTCAATCGTATCGATCCGCAGATACACGGCACTTGTTCTGGTGGCAAGGTCACTTGCGATAGTCGTTTTTCCGGTACCTGGAAGGCCGCTGAAGACAATGAGCATTCTATGTTCTTCGGTTGGGAGTTATCCCAGTCTAGTTGGTTCCCAGATATGCGGCAGCAATTGGGAAATATCGGCGCTCTTGGATCGTTTGCTTTTGGCCGGGTACCACCTATCCCAGAAGGCGCATCCAGGTGTTCTATTAGAGCTCGTAGCAAGTGTTACGGGCGGTGAGACTCAGCAGTCTGTTCGCCCATGGACGCCGTATTAGATTCTTGCGATTCCGAACTCGAATGAGGCTTATATTCAGCAGTACAGTTTCCTTAAGGAGGCGGCCGTGTATTCAAACCTATCCCAATGGCGACGAATCCGTAAACGGGTGCTCTCGTTAGGCGAGTCGATCCACTCCGTGGCAAAGAAAGAAGGGATGAGCAGGTCGACTCTGCGGAAAATCCTCATCTTCGAATCTCCGCCCGGCTATGGTGGCCGGAGCATCCCGAAGCCACAGCAGAGAAGTCTTTCTCTTTCCCCATCCATCCCCCACGTTGACATAGTGCGGCAGCGTTGGATGGAGTGGCTGTATGACCTTGAACGTGGAGCCTTGCCGAGCAATTCATTACAGTCAGCTCTATACGGCTTGGGCCGCTATCGGCGCAAGAAAGTCCTCGCCGTTATGGCACGCAGAAGCGGGTTCACCATCAACGCAATTGTCGATCATCTCGGCCTGTCCAAAACGACAGTCAGGAGGTGTTCCGCGTTATTCGACACTGGAGGGCTCGATGCCCTGCTCGGCAGAAAGAAACTACCTCGTAAGGCTGACGACGATGCTTTCAGGGCGGCCTTGTTCAGTCTCTTGCACGAGCCGCCGTCGCTCTCAGGATTCATCCGAACGACCTGGAGAATGGCCGATCTTAAAAAAACCCTCGTTGCCAGGGGATTCTCTGCGAGCGATGACGTTATACGCGAGGCAATTCGAAACACGGGATTCCGGTGGAGGTCGGCCAAGGTTGTTCTCACCAGCACCGATCCGGAATACCGGCAGAAGCTTCAACGCGTCCAGGATGTTCTTTCACACCTGGGTGACAACGAGCGCTTCTTCTCTATTGATGAATACGGGCCATTCGCCGTAAAGGCCAAGCCCGGACGCATTCTTGCCGGGCCCGGCGAGAGCCCTAGCGTGCCTCAGTGGCAGAAATCGAAGGGATGGCTGATAGCGACCGCCGCCCTAGAGCTTTCACACAACAGGGTGACGCACTTCTACTCTCGGGCAAAAAACACAACTGAGATGATCAGGATGGCCGAAATACTCCTAAACGAATACCGTACTGCGAAAACACTCTACCTCTCATGGGACGCAGCTTCCTGGCACATGTCTAAGCAGTTACTGGCTTTCGTTGATAAGAACAACGCTAGGGCCGACGGCATGCCCCGTATTGAGCTAGCGCCGCTGCCTGCCTCAGCACAGTTCCTGAACGTCATTGAGTCAGTGTTTAGTGGAATGGCTCGGGCGATCATCCACAATAGTGATTATTCGTCGGTGGAAGCAGCGAGCGAGGCCATTGACCGCTATTTCGAGGAACGCAACCGCTATTACGCTGAGAATCCAAAACCGGCCGGGAATAAGATTTGGGGGAAAGAGAGAACAGAGGCCACCTTCGATCCGGCCAACAACTGCAAAGATCCAGCCTACCGATAGCAAGACGGTATTGAAACGGGATTGGCGGCTTCGACCCCAAGTAGGCGAACGGCCCTGGAGTACCTACTGCGCATAGAGGTTGCAGATATAAAGGCCTAATAAGTTGTTCCATACCGAAGTGCTAGGAACCTTGCCTCATGTGTCATCCATTACCATGCGAAAGATGCTGTGGGAGTTCTGATTTATAGCAACAAAACTCAGCACCAATTTTACATTGAGGAAGCAAAGGGAATCCTGCACCATTGTCCATTCCTGGATGGTTTCAATGGATGGATTCAAGGCATGCTGGATGCAAACGCAACTCATATTTCCCTAACGCTGGAGGGCGTATCTGTTGACCTCCAGGTACTCAGTTTTGTTGGCCGCGAAGCCCTCAACCAGCCGTTCAGTTTCGACATCGAACTGGTCAGCCACCGCCCCGACCTGAAACTCGAAGAGCTGCTGCACAAGCCCGGCTGCCTCACCTTCGGTGCCACTGGTAAAGGCATCATCCACGGTCTGGTCTATCGCATCGAACAAGGCGACTCAGGAAAGAAGCTGACCCGCTACAGCATCAGCCTGGTGCCGCAACTCGCCTATCTGCGACACAACCATGATCAGCAAATCTTCCAGCACCTGACCGTGCCGAAGATCATCGCCCAGGTTCTCGAAGCGCGCGGCATCCTCTCCGATGCCTACAGCTTCCAGCTCGGCGCGATCTACCCGGAACGCGATTACTGCGTGCAGTACGACGAATCCGACCTGCATTTCATCCAGCGCCTGTGCGAAGAAGAAGGCATTCACTTCCACTTCCAGCACTCCGCCAGCGGCCACAAACTGGTATTCGGCGATGACCAGACTGTCTTTCGTAAACTCACCCCCGTGAGCTACCAGCAAGACTCCGGCATGGCCGCCGAGAAACCAGTAATAAAGCGTTTCAACCTACGCCTGGAAACCCGCACCACCCGCGTCAGCCGTCGCGACTACGATTTCGAAAAGCCGAGTATCCTGCCCGAAGGCGCCGCCAAGAGCGAGTTCGCTCCAGACTTGGAAGACTACGACTACCCTGGCCGTTTCACCGACCGTGCACGCGGAAAACAATTAGCGACCCGTGCCCTGGAACGCCATCGCAGCGACTACAAACTCGCCGAAGGCAAAGGCGATGAGCCGACTCTGGTCAGCGGCCACTTCTTGGCCCTGAGCGAGCACCCGCGTGCCGAGTGGAACGACCTCTGGCTGCTGCTGGAAGTAATTCATGAAGGCAAACAACCGCAGGTGCTGGGCGAGAACATCACTAGCGACGTCACCCACAGTAAGGACGACTTCCACCAGGGTTACCGTAACCGCTTCCTAGCCACACCCTGGGACGCACACTACCGCCCGGCACTTGATCACCCAAAACCCAAAGTCCTTGGTAGCCAGACCGCCATCGTCACCGGCCACAAAGGCGAGGAAATCCACACCGACCAATACGGCCGCGTCAAAGTCCAGTTTTTCTGGGATCGCGACGGCCAAGGCGACGACAACACCACTTGCTGGCTACGCGTCGCCACCGGCTGGGCCGGCAACGCCTACGGCGGCATCGCCATCCCGCGCATCGGCATGGAAGTGCTGGTTTCGTTCATGGAAGGCGACCCCGACCAACCACTGATCACCGGCTGCCTGTACCACAAGGAAAACGTTGTCCCCTACGACCTGCCGGCGAACAAAACCCGCAGTACGTTCAAGACGCTCAGTTCACCGGGTGGCAAGGGCTACAACGAATTCCGGATCGAAGATAAGAAAGGTGCGGAACAGATTTATCTGCATGCCCAGCGCGATTGGGATGAAAACATCGAGCACGACCAGAAGATTCGCATCGGCAATGAACGGCATGACACCGTTGAGGCGAATGTTTTTAGTGAGTTCAAGGTTGAAGAACATCGCATTACGCATCTGGATCGTAGGTCTGAAGCGCGGGCGGATGATCACCTGACGGTTGCGGTGACCCAGCATGTGAAGGTCGGGACGGCGCAGTTTGTTGAGGCTGGAACGGAGATTCACTACCACGCAGGGGAAAAGGTTGTGGTTGAGGGCGGCATGGAGCTTACGGCGAAGGCTGGCGGGAGCTTTGTGAAGGTTGATGCCGGAGGAGTGACAATCAGTGGTGCGCAGGTCAAGACCAACTCAGGCGGATCGCCAGGTGTTGGCACGGGCATTCAGATATTGGGGCCTCTTTTGCCTAGTCAGGCCGATAAGGACAAGTTCGGGAAATTGCTCGAAAATGCCCCTCGCAGTCACAAAGCACGGTATTTGCTTCAGGACGAAAAAACAGGCGAACCGTTAGTAGGAAGCCCTTACACATTGAGGCTGGCCGACGGCACGCGTATCGCCGGTTACACCAACGAAGAAGGGAAGACCTTTCAGGCCCATAGCACCGACCCGGCCGAAGTGGAGTTGTTGACACCTCTTCGTAAGCCGGAGCCTGAAGAGCAATTGATCAGGGCGGGTGAAAGCGCTCCAAAGGAAATGACCCTGGATTTCAAAAACGCCAACTCGGAGGGCTGATACATGGCAGTCATGCAACCACCTCAAACGCCGCAGGGCTGCACCAACACCAGCATTGAAGGCACGATCAAACAGGCTCCACTACCCAACCCGGACAACAAGCCTTACTTGATGGAAAAAGCGAATTACGCTTCGAGGTTTCCGAAGTTATCTATCAAGAAGGCAAAGGACGGTGGCGTCACAGGTTTGGAGCTCAAACAACTTGTTATGAGTGGGTTGATCCGGGCGGACGAGTACCGCTGGGATTTTCTCTGGGACTACAAAGCGGAAGTCTGCTTTGACATGGCATCCCTTCCACCCAAACCATTTCTTAGCTCCTCGTGGTTCGGCGAAGATGAGAAACCCGATCCACTGCGGCGCCATACCTTATTTCCGTTCCCCAAAGGTTCGGTCAAAGGCTTGCTACGACGCCCAGACGTCATCATCGTAAAAAGTCGTAGTATTCGCTGGCCGGGACAAGCAGGGTCTGATCATCAGGGCGCTGCTCATCCGAACAATCTAGAACGGCTAGTAGAAGTGAAATTTCCAGGGGACAAACTGTACCCCGAACAGGAGCGAGCTTATCTGCTAATCGCCGGGGGCCGTGGCCGGTTCTCAGTTTTAGAGATCAACGACTGCCGCGATGATGATGATCGTGAACGAGACCGTCAGTACAACAGAGAACACAAACCAACAGGTGAATTCAATCCTCTGCAATGGCCAACGCTTTTGCCGCCTCGCAATTACGGTGAAGCATCGAGGCCCGCGCCCGTTCCAGTGCCAGCCTACGGCCCAACAACAACACCAAGGCCCGCACATGTCGAAAGCTGGACTCAGCAAGTTCAGTCTGCTGTAGATGGTCTTTTAGAGCAGGGTGCTGAAGGTATCAGGCAGCTGTCGCAAGAAGTCCAACAGCATTTGGAGGATGCAGCTACTTGGTTAGGTACCAAAGGTGACTGGGTTCGTCGTGAATCGCAGAAAACATGGGAATGGATGGGTGAGACTGGCGCTCAGGTAATGCGCTGGACGGATGAGCAATTACGAGCCATCTGGAAAGAGGTGCAACGATATACAGATATCACATTGGAAATGCTGCGGCAGATTGACTGGATACAGGTCTTAATAGACGTGGGTATTGCTGTAGCCACCGTGGTTGTAGCTTTTGCTATAGGGGCAGCAGTTGTCGCTGCCGGCATCCCTGCTGGCCTCGTAGCGGGCCTGCTGGTCATTATCCGTTTAGCTCAAGTCTCCTGGGCCCTGCTAGCCACAATTTTGGGCGGAGCTGCAGTTACCGCTACAGCAACCGCCGGCTAAATGAGAGATCACATGAACATATTGGAAAAGCTGGAACAACAAGCTCCCGACCTTACCTTCGAGTTGCCGGACGGAAAACCTGTGGTCAGACTAGGTCTGATCCTTACCTTGTATTTCAAACAAGGTTACACAAGCGAAACCAAAGAAAAGCTCCTGGAATGTTTTCGCCGTTTTTACGGCGAGCATCAGACAAAACTAAAGTGTTTGGTCTACGGGCGTCATAAAAAGCTGACCACTGACAACTTCGAAAAAGCCCAACAAGCCATTTTAATGAGTGGAGGAAATGACGAATTCAGCTTGTTTCTAGGTAGTGCTTCTAACGAGACCGAAGCGGATGAATATTCTCTTTGCGCGATGAACTCCTTTGAAGTACACGGCGACAAACTCCGTTCCTACATCAAACTTGTGATGCCTTGGAGCATCCTAACGGAGCCCGACGGTCGGTCAAAATTCCGGGAGTGGGCTGAATATTTATGTGATCAAATCAAAGCGGAGCACGGATATGGAGGTCTTTCGAGCATCCTGCCATATGACTACCACAGCTATATTCCTACCGAGTATCAATTGGCTCAGCAATACTCTGGACTGGAAGTCGACTCCATGCCCCACGCCTCGTCAATCGAGTTGCTGGACGCCATAAAAGGGGTCAATTGGTTCACCATTTTAGGAACTGATTTTGTGAGTCGTCTAGGCGGCGAAGCCGCGCTTCGCCATGCGTTCAGTGGTCGCGGAGATATTGAAATCCTGACTTATAGCAACGGTCTTATTATTAAAGCTGGTGAGTACCCAGAACTCGGAAAAATGGAAGATGGCCCTCCTGCAGCTTATGTAGCAGTGAACAAAGTAATCAAACAGATACGAATTCAGCAACCCGATCAACTGCATCCCTACTCGCCATATGGGGATGGCTTCGAGGAGAAAAGTACCACTCGATGGTATGCGCGCTTCGATCAAGACGATTCAAATGTTGTTGCACCCTCTCGCATTGAGTCTGGCCAAACTTGCACCAAGGAGGGGTACTGGTTCACTCCTGCGCAAACGAACTCACGCCGCCATTTCCGACAAGGCGAAATTATGCCAAATTTCAGTGGCTCAGACTGGGGCGCTACACTCTGGTATTGGTCGGGCGAAGAGTAAAAAACCTGAGATGGGCGGTAGAGAGGTCTCAATGAGCGCACTGAAAAAACTAATCGCCAGCGCGCAAAACTTGGAATTTTGGCTACCGGATAACACACCTGTCGTCAGGCTGGGGCTGATCGCTACGGTGTATTTCAAAGAAGGTTATTTGCTTGAATACAAGAAAAAAGTCATGGAGTGCTTCGACCGCTTCAAGGAAGAATTTGGTCAATATCTAAAGGGGCAATTTGATGGTCGCTATAAAAAACTGACCGACGATAGTTTCAAAAAAACGACTCTGAAGATTCTTGGAACTGATTCGAACGAACAATATGAATGGCACATTAGCAGTGCTCCGACCGCAAATGAAGCCGCTGAGTACAGCCTTTCGGCATTGAATTCTTTCGAAGTCCATGGCGACCAGAAACGCTCTTATCTGAAGCTCACTTTGCCTTGGGTTTTTTTGCAGGAAGCTGATGGCGCTGCTCGATATCAGAACTGGCTGATTTACCTCTCTAACCAGGTTAGGGCTGAACATGGTTATGGCGGCCTTTCCAGCGTTCTACCCTATGACTTCGATAGCTACATGCCTATGGAATTTCAGCTTGCTCAGCAGTTCTCCGGACTTGAAGTGGACTCTATGGTGCACAACTTTAAGCGAGAACTGCTCGATCACATTAAGGGCGTGAACTGGTACACCGTTCTTGGAAAGCAGTTTGTGGAGCGGCTCGGGGGCGAAGACCGACTACGTCATGCTTTTGGTGGACGTGGCGATGTAGAAGTATTAAGTTACGAGAACGGACTGATCATCCGTGCGGGTGACCTCCCCCAGTTGGGCGCAGAAAACGAACAGCCTCCCGCTGCCTATGTGGCGGTCAATCGAATCGTCAAACCGTTACGTATACCAAATCCAGATCAACTGCACACCTACTCTCCTTACGGAAACTGCTTCGAAGAAGACAGCACCGCCCGCTGGTACGCTCGCTTCGACCAAGAAGATAGTCAATCAAAAACTCCCGCACGCCTTGAAGCCGGTCAGCCATGCAGCGTGGCAGGTTACTGGTTCAGTCCAGCTCAATCCGACTCCCGACGTTATTTCAATCAGGGAGAAATCCTGCCGAGTTTCAGCGGCTCAAGCTGGGGCGATACGCTTTGGTATTGGTCGGGTGAGAAGTAACACAATGGCCGTTGCCGGTCAGAGGTCACTTCCGAAGGCTGGCAACGCGTCGCCATACCCGCTAGCGAATTTTTAACGGCTTAGTACGTTGAAATGCATCCGAGTCAAAGCAGCAAGAGGTTGATCGGGGCGACGCGTTTGCCCAAGCTCCATGGCTGTATGCACGCAGAACCGATGTCTAACCCTCGGGATGACTTGTACTCCATATGTAAGAATTCAGAGGCAACACCCAGGCTCACGCTCAAAACCGATCTAGATAAGCGTTAGCAAAAAGGGCGCGTAAACGCCCTTTTGTACTCAAATCAAAATCATCTGGTCAGCCAGGTCTCGACAGTGTCTGAGCCGTGTTCAGCTTTCCACTCTTTCAGAGTCTTGTGATTGCCACCTTTGGTTTCGACGACTTCGCCGGTGTGCGGGTTTTTATAGACTTTCACTTCGCGTGGCTTTCTCGTACCGGATTTTGCCTCGGTAGCTGGTACGCGACTGCCAGCTTTAGGGTCAAGCAGGTTGATCACGTTCAGCAGACTGTAGCCGTACTCGGCGAGCAGAGCACGTAGCTTGGTTTCAAATTCAATTTCTTTCTTCAGGCCTGCATCGCCCTTCAAGGCTTCAAGAGCTTGGAGCTGCTCGGCCAAGTGTTTTTCGAGCTGGCGGAATTCTGCGAGTTTGGACATGCTGAAACCTCGGATAATCTAGAATTTAGTGTATGAAAAAAATTACCTACTGACTAGATAATCGCTGAAAACATCCGGTTATTTCTTCAGCTATTTTCATTTGTTCTCCACCGTATTCATGGCAATTGGCGTCGGAGGCACGTTAGCGTCCTTGCATTTAAATTATCTCGATCACTCAGATTTTGGCAGAAACCCTTTAGCGTAGTCGAACAGCCATAGCGCACCTGGAATTAGCGGCACACAAAACTTTGTGTAGGTATGTTGCATGAGATCTGCCAGCCACCATCTTTTCAAACGTTCTGACCGCGCCATCTTCCAAGCAGACAATTGCACTTGAAGAAATATAGCTAAAGCAACGAACCCAAGAGAAATTATGACAGCAGGTGACGAGAATGATTGTCCCCACAGGTTGTAAACCAGCAAAGCGGATACAATTCCTATCAACAGCAGGGGGAGCCATACAAAAAACATCAGAAAGGAATTTTTCTCATCTTTAGCGTCCTTTACTTCTAGCAATGCTTCAGCCGCGCGCGCCCGAACTAATGTCGCATCAACCTCCACTGACTTTTCTGTTAGCGTCGCTTTCAGGCCCAGCATTTGTTCAGCCAACTGAAAGGATTGATTATTAGAAATCTCAAGGCTATTAACAAGCGCTTCTGAGTTCATTCTTATTTTAGCTGCTTCATTTATAACTTCTAATTCGATCTTCTCGGTTATTTCTATGCGCTTATCGCTACTTATAATACTTACCCTTAAGGCCTGATCAGCCAAAATCGAGGTTAAAGCCTCATGCCCAAGCCCATCTATATTATCGTAAGTCGTGAGTGCATTAACGATGCTAATAGTCACAGCTTCATCTTCCTTATCGAAGCCGTGGACAAACAGTGGCATTTTTAAACTATCAAGAACACTATTATCCAAAAATTCGCTACGAGGAACCCAAAACTGCAAAAGCTGAATAAGATTTGTGGGGTATAGCACAACTGGCAGAGAGTTTCTGACTGACTTTCTCTTTTTCAGATCAAAGCTAAGCAATCTTGAATCCAAAGTTACACCCCAGAAACTTTCCTCCAATAAGCTTTCGGCGCCTGAAGAACGATGATCCTTAATAGCATACCAAAGAACCAAATCATGATTTAACATCTCATAAGATTTGCCACCTTCTCTCTCCCCTTCTGTCTCTAGAAGATCGTTTAGGTCGTCTATAAAACGCTGATCTCTGTAGTAAAAATCTAACGGCCATTCCAGTATATCAATCCCTTTATCTTTGAGTACAAAACGCAATCCTTCAATATAAGCATTGAAATAAACTGTAGGCGACAGTCCTCCGGCTTGATTGCTTTTCTCAAAAAACTTCCTTGCAATACCTGAAATATTTGTATCCAGAGCCGCTCTCGATAGACCTTGAGAATAAACTCGACTCTCCAACCGATTCATCTGAATCGATAATGCGGCTTTAATTTCTTCCAGTGTAGTAGGCAGTACATAAAGCCTTATATCTACACTTTTAACTTTTCTGATCAATTCCACGAGCGACGCCGCAGCATCGTTCGCAGAGTCGTCAAGCCCCAAAATGGCAAACACGAAGTTGGTGTCCAGCACCAGCTTTATATCTTTACTTTTCCTCTTAGCCTCTAATACGGCCAGCGTCTCCGGCTTCAACTGAGTGGCTTCTGCAAAAAAATGCGCCGACAATAGACGCAATATGATTGACTTAACAAATCCTTCCTTAGAGCTAAAGAATTTTGCAATAGCTATTCTTAGACCATCTCTAAGTTCACGAGGCTGACCGAGAATAAAGTTAGTTAGCCAATCACCCTCTCTCTCAAACTCTCCATTCACAAGAAGATTATATGTATTAGCGCCAACCTTATGAATTGCCTCTTTTAACTCCGCATAGAAACCTAGCCAAACATTCTCGTCAATAGGTTGACCACAATGGAGACCTGCCGCTGTAATAAACAGCTCTTGCGCTTGCCTATGTTCTCCTTCTGCATGCTTACTGAGTTCTGAAAGCGCGCGACGTCGTTCATCACAAAGAATATACGTTAATTTACGCTTGTCATAAATGACATCTCTACTCGCACTTAATGCACTCAGCAACTTTGTAGTATTTATGGCTGGCGCATCAACGCCTAACTCCTGACAAATCAAGGCGTGCAGGTCGGACGAAGTAATCGGGAGATCATATTTCCAGAGAAATACTTCGATGATTTGCGTCATCGACTTGCTCCACCATCCCGTTTCATTTAATGACACATGGTGAACTAACGAAATTATATCTTCGCTTAATGGGTTTGTGATCATTTGAACATGATCTCTTCTTGTTGACCTACTATATGTCGTGGCAACGTTTTGCTTGGGCATTGGATTCTGATTTTTATTGAGGCAGATTCAATATATGAAATAAACAGTTTTTGAATATGCAAGATTCTGAAAGAAACAAATTTGGCGCGCACAAGAACACCCCCAACCACATCAGCAAGTTTTTTACCTGTGATCAGGTCATCAAAATATCTATGCCTGACAAAGGAGTGCGTACTTAAATGGTGAGAGTTAAAGTTGGTTACTAAATATAAATTTGAAAAACCACTAAGGAAGCTTTGACTTATAGCTGTCATATATTTACTCCCTTAGATGCTGAGCTCACTTTTCCATCAATAAACGATGGAAATGTACCGCGTTATCTTGATCTCCGCAATAGCAATCTGCCTTCACGGCTTTTAGCTCACTCCGAGACTCTATCATTACAGGCTGAGGCAACTCCTAGATACCATCCAAGATAGCCAAAAAACATGGTTCAGCAGCAACTATTACTGAGCCATAATTTCAATAATTTTGTTTTTTCACTCACTTGACCGGATACGCCACTTCGTCGCTGACGAATCGCACCTCACTTGCAATAAACCGTCCAAAGCTGATCAACGCGCGTTGTGAAGCTCTGACTCATCATCTCCCGGCGCATCCCCCAGTCCGGATCGGTCGGCACACTAGCCAAGCGCATCGTCCCCCTGCCCCACTTCCCATTTATAGCATCCAGCACACCCATGACTTTCTCGGTGGATCCTGGTTGAGAGATAGAAAAAAGGTCGTCAATGTATTCGCCCTTCTGACAGAGGCTGACCAAGAGAACCTCAGCTTTGCTGTACTTGAATCCTGGCCGGTAGACCCGATCCACAGCGTCCACCGCAGTTTTGTCATCAACCGAACATCCTCGGTGGGATAAGCCCCTTACACTGCGGCTTCTTCAAACCACAAAGGAACAAGCTTTTTGTCCCGCCATTCCTCGGTGAGAATAACCCCAGGAATTTCGCCCCACACCCCAGAGTCCGCATGGTCAAGTACGATGATTTGCAGACGCCCTTCAGATGAATTTACCGCAGCTGCGAGGGCAACAAAGACTTTCCTGACCGCATCGCGATCTTCGTCATCGAGCTCATGCTCCTCTTCATTTTTCGCCGCACGTTTCACCGGGAAATACACCTGGCTCGGCTGATCGAAGATCAGGAAATGGGGTACTGGATGCTCCACATTCTTCTTGCTCATGAAGAGCTTCTGCAACGCCAATAGCATGGCGACGTGGTAAGCGAGCCAGTTGGCACCACTGCCCACCTCCCAGAGGAAATCATCTCGGCCATCATGACGAACCTTGATGGCAAGGTCGGTGATCGACAGACCAATACGGGCGTCTTTCCATTCGGCATCAAGATCGGGGGTGATCTTGGCGCAGTAGTCACTGAGTGAGTTCAAGATCTTGCGGGTTTTCTCTCGTACCTGATCTATCGAAACCATCGGCGCAAGGGCAGCAATTTTGTCCTCAACTTCTTTAAGCTTTCCAGTCAAGCCGTCGTCTACCTGCGCAGCTTGGTAGTTCTTAACGGCCTCCTGAAGCCGACCGAGGTATCGGTCAACGTCAGACTGCCGGAGGGCCTGGCCTTTAGCTTGAGTATCTAGAGCCTCGATTGCTTTGATTTCCGACCTGATTGCATCGAGTTCTTCAGCATCGGTACGCACTGCATTACGTAACCTAACCAGCTCACTCTCCACAGATGCCGAGACAACTGGGGTTTGCTGGGCAAGAGTCTCGATACCATGAAGCGCCTCGCATAGCGCACTCAGCTCAGCTGACGCCGTGAGTGAATGAGACCCGAGCAGATTAGCCTTCGAAGAGATGTCATCACTCACAAGCCCCTTCAACCAGGTCGATAACGACAGCCTCTCTGTCAGGGTGTCCAGCGAACCTAAATATGCATCGGCCTCACGCTGTACTCGAGACAGCTCATTGAGCTTCTGCCGCCCGGCGAACAGATTGGTCGCGATAACCTGCTCGCGCTTCTTCAATTCGCCGATGGTGTTGATTGAGGTCTGGATTGCCTCGAATTTAGGCACAGAATCTCGCGAGCTTTTCTCCAGGATTTGATGGAGCTGTGTCAACGCCACGCCCCAGTCATCAGACAGCGATGCATCCACGGGTACCAACCCGTACTCGCGCGCCTGGTAAAACCAGCTACGTGCCTCGGAGCGCAGTCGAGCAGAGGCATCGAAAAGTGTCTTTATCTCTGACTGCAGCTGCTTCTGCTGACGCTCGAGTTCTTTCATTTCCCAAGTAGCGATCAGGGTTTGGGAGGTCACCGCGCCGAGGATGAAGGGAAAAATGTCCTTGAGCTTTTCTCTATGTCCCGCTGTATCAGCTTTGTAGAACAGGACGTCCGGGTTGGCCACGATGTTCTGAGGCTGGAACGTGAAAGCCATGAGATCCCGAAAGCTTGGGCGTGTCTTGAATCCATAGCGCACGCCTTCTTCAAAGCCGATGTTGGGCAGACCCGAAAGCCTATTCAAAATGTCCTTTACACCCGCACGATTTGAATTTTTTTGCTCGATTCTGGCAGGAATCTCGATTTGTTCCCCTTCCAGCACAAACATGTCATCGGTAGATTTTTGGTTCCCAGGCTCCGCGCGAGCAAAAAGCTTCAAGCCTTCATCGGTATCCACCAAAAGCCCGAACCACGCACAAGTATTGCGAATCGTACCTACTGGGATAGCGCACTTTTCTGAAGCCAGGCAGTAGTCAATGATTGGAATTACCGCCGACTTACCTGCTTTGGAAGAACCACTGATGACGTTGACTGCCCCCGGAGTGAATTCAACATCCCGGTATTTTCGGCCGTTCTTGGGCCACAAAATCAATCTGAGCATTTGTAATTTCATTAGAAACCAATCCGTAGTGCAGTCTGGACTTCCTGAATGGTGAGCGAACTGCACCAAGCACCTAGTTTGTCAGCCTGCTTGGCGAGCGACCTGATTCCTTCCCGGGTTCCTCGGGGAAAGGGTTTTGAGCTGAAATCGACCAGCGCATTTGAATGATCAAGAGCGAGGAGACCACCCTCGATCGCGATGGACAGGCTGGATAGTGATGTGCTTCGCAACATGAGCATCCGCCGTTGGATAGCCAGCAAAGTTTCCTGACGTTGGGAGAACTTGGCTACAAACAATCGCATCCCGGAAGTGAGAAAGGTCTTGTCCAACACCGAGCGCAGGGATTCATTGAAAATCACGGGCAACACGAGAAACAAAAGAGGCATTAAGGGCAGTTTTCCGCCACTAGCACGCTTATATCCCTCGACAAACTTCCACATCAAAATCGCACCCAACGCGGGATTCTGCACCAAGTAGACTTCATCAATGGTTTGAGATGTTTGCCTTTCGGGGTTGGAAGGATTAGGTGCGTCCATGCTTACTTACCTTTAATCTATTAGCGTTTTTTGACAAATTTTATCGAAGAACCGAAATTGATTATTCAACCAGCCGGGGCATTCCCCATACACCAGCACTTAATCATCAAGAAGCTCCCGATAACGAGGATGCCAACCAACGTCTTTTGAGTTAGAACAATCTTGATAAGTACCCCTAATAAAAAACTCTGGTGAATCCACATCGTTAAGCTTGGCGTCTACCGCCATACATTTGAGGTGCAAAAGCTGCCCTCTATCAAGCTCAGGACTAGATAAAAACTGCATGCGAATTTCTTTATTCAGTAGCGACCACTTAGTCAAAAGGCGTTTCTTAAAATCTTCAAACTCATTACCGTAAACCAACCCTTGCTCTGCCCAGCGTATTTTATTGGTTTTGGCCTGGAGATAGTCAGACATAGCCTCGGAAAATTTCTCCTCCTCTACTTCGATCAACTCTAGCTGCTTCATCATCGTTAGGACTTCGGATCGACTATCTTCCATCTCATCATTTGAAGGAGCTGGCAAGGTGTATTTAAGGAGATAATTGAACGAAAATCTATTATTAAAGTTTGACATCCAGTCACTGAATTGGGATCGAGGTATGGCTGGATATTGCTTAGACTTGATGAGTTCATCGGAGGTGTTTTTCACCCATCCGATAGCAGCATGACATGCGTCATCCAGAAGTACATCCGGGACGGATATCGATAAGCAATCTTTGATACCATCGATCAATTTATCATTGCCAGTTTCAAGCTCAAAGGCGATGACGAGCTTAACGAGCTTGTCGGGGTCATATGCGAGGAATTTTTCAATATATTCCTTACAACCCTCAGGTTTCTCTTTGAGGTACGCCTTACGTATTTCCTCTACCGCTTCTCTAACCTTCGCCTCGGTGTGAGCGTAACTTAGATCATGTGCGTACTCGCCCTCCTTCTTTTGGAGAACATATAGACGAAACCGAGTTTTTGTCAGATCGATTGCCCCGGATTCGATAGCATCGATCCAGTTTGAAAAGGTTTTCCACAAGTCTTTGGCAAAATTCGCAATGGGATTGCTGACAAGTCCGCTTTTGGACTGTTCCACCACTGCAAAGCCATCCGGGTGTGCTACGTCTACGTCGTCTAGCACTTCAAGGGCGACGACGGAGCCTCTGGGCGCCTGGCAAAGGTGCAGACACATTCTAGTGGACTGTAAGGAGTAGCCCAGGTATGAACCCGGTGCACTGGATTTTACTGGTTTGTTCTGCATCCCTGCCTCTACTCCTCGCGATCCATATGCCACATGTCCGTGTTCGATGACTTATCAAGCTCAATACTCCTTTGTACAGAAGCGGCTTGGCAAGTTTGGATATCACTGACGATCAGTTGCAAATTGCCATCATCGTAGCGCAATAGATGTGTCTAGGGAATAACGATGCTACTGAAGGCTTCGGGTCTGCGGCAATTTGGTCGGTACTCCCGGTACTGCCAAGGGGGAGCCGAAAATGGTAGCGCTCATGATCGATGTCTAAAACCATAAAACTGTATATTTATACAGTAGCCACTAACAACGTCTTACGGTCGACCTCCGACGATGGATTTTCGATAGGGGGGATGGAGAGCAGATCTGATTTGGGCAGAGTTTTTTGCCGAAACTGGAAGCTTGGGTACAGGCTAAATCAAATATGAATCTCAATACGTGCAGGACACTTTTCATAAAAAGCCGAAGAATTGACCAGCACTCCTCGCTTGGGCTTATAAATTTTTTAACTATTCTTTCTGCTCGAAGTTGACTTTCTGTCAACTCGCCTCCCACGCAACCCCCAAGTTATACGGAGTTATGTAAATTTAGCTGACCATACGTACAGTACGGCGCATATACAAAAATATCCATGAATGCGCTTCAGTAAATTTTCTTCAATTCTGCGCCTTGATTTTCTCATTTCATCTGTTAACAATTGGCAAATTGACGTGCTGATCCAATCAAATTATTTGAGAGCAAAGAAGCGCATGAAATACGAAATTTGGTTTGTGATTATTGATACCACAGTTAATGCTGAGTCCTTGAACGACCGGCAAAACCTGGGTGTGCTGCAGATGGAAACTGTTAACACTTCAGATAATCCGCTCTATAAGCACTGTAGAAACATTCGCGAGCTCGAAGTGGCCT
This sequence comes from Pseudomonas sp. ANT_J12, assembly GCF_008370045.1. Taxonomy (GTDB): domain Bacteria; phylum Pseudomonadota; class Gammaproteobacteria; order Pseudomonadales; family Pseudomonadaceae; genus Aquipseudomonas. Next base: position 10,309 of record NZ_VOBN01000029.1, on the reverse strand, counting down.
TTGAGCGATATCGCAACTTCCCAACCAGTGATGACGTCGTGCAATCTCCGCACGCTAAGTTTAAAGTCCTTCGAATCGATCCTGTCCCGGTTTATTCGTAAATCTTCCAGATCAAGTCCTCGTCACGACTTACATCTCAACGTCAACAAGTCACGGTATCAATTCTCCCATCAGACGCACCGCCATCTACTGAAGTACAGGCGGTGTGAAGATGTAGCGGCCCGGCGCAGCTCGTAGGAATGTCTTGAGAGTAGCCCTCCCAACGTCTTTCTTGAACGATGCAACTACGTAACGCGAGCGCATGGTCGTAAGCACCCAGAAACGGCCTTCTTTTTGAGCGAATCGGATATGCGATGTACTCATCAGATGGCCATCTTCGAAGCGTCCAAACTGATCCACTCTCTCATGACCGAACACAATGCCGATGGCCGAATATGAGGAAATGAACACGTCACGGAGGTACGCCGTGATAGGAACGCGGCCACCTGGGAGATAAATCGATCCTCGTAACGCTGCTTAATGCTGACGTGATACCAGTGCGAAGCTAGTCTCCGAGACACAGCGTGCCAGTGAGCGAGTCCTTCTCCGAACATACCAGGAAGTCCCGCTATTTCATCAGTGTGAGTTCTGAACATATCGTGTCTCGGATTCAAACCATCGTCGAAGCAATGCCTAGGCATGGAGGCAGTACAAAGGTTATTCAGGAAGAGTTTACCGCTCCATACTTACTTATGGAGCTTGCTAAAGCGACTTGAGAGTTCCGCTGCACCGACGGTTTTCCAAGACTCTGGATTGGATGTCTTTTTCAACATATTCCAGCCAGCCCACAGAAAAAACAGCGCAGCCAGGGCTGCCTCTACCAGGGCGACGACACTTGTGTACTCCATTATCATCGGATGCTGCCCCCCAATAAAATTCATCATGGGTACAATAGAAACCATCCAGCCGACAGGAAAAACAATGCAAAAGGCGAGGACTGCGTAAAAAACCATCAAAAGCGGGACAGTCAGTCTAATGTGGCTCGCGAACGTCTTTGCGCCGTTTTCTTTCTGCATGCCATAAACAATGCCGGAATTCTTTTCCTTGTTTGCAGAGTTTTTGAATAAACCGTAAAGAGTTACGACCTCCTTGGCATTCATCTCCTCATACATTTTCTTGGACAGCGTTAGATTCGGAAGAACCTGGCCATCAATGCTGATGACTGCCTTGTAGCTATCTCCATGATCCGAGTTTACCTTTACGTAGTCGACTTTGCCGCTTACTTTTACACAATCAAATTTGATCACAAAAACTCCTTTATTTCATTAGAAGCATCTGAAACATGACCTAAGGCGAAGATCATAAAATCCAGACGAAGAGGTGCCATGAAGCTTGCATGATTACAAGCCTCGCCAATATCAAATCTTGTAGTTACGGAAATCAAAGATTCGTGGTGCTATCTTATCCACGTTACTTCATGGAATCACACAAACCACTTCTGCCTCACCCCTATTACACGGCGCAACAACGCATCTTGAGCTCCTTGTCGAAAATATCTAGCACCACCCTTTTTACTCGCAAATCAAACGTCGTTGCCTTGGAAGCCATTGGCATAGCGATGCTTTCCGATAAAAAAGAGAAAATTGTTTTTAAGCTTGCCGTCGTTTCATGGCCATCCCCCATGAGCACGTAAATTGTATTTTTTGTCTAAAACATCAGTCCGTCCTGGAAAGAGATGCACATGCTCGACCGCACCCAGTCGCCGGGCTGAAATCTTCCCCTACTGTCCTTCACTACTTTGTGGGCAAAACGAAAAGCAGGAGGTGGCCGGCAGGATTGACTTTCGCAAGCTCGTCTTGGGTCAGTGCTGCTCTAAAGACTATCCAATTCTCTACCAGGCAATACGCTTTGTTCGGGAAGCGCTCAACTACTAGGCGGACAACGGCTTCGCGGAAAGACAATTTTCCAGGGACGGATGTGGGAGCTTCACTCCAGATCCCGCCATCAACAGTCCCCTCATTCATCCGCTACCTCATCCTGCGAATATTCGTTGTATCGACAGAGCACAACCTATAGCGATAAGTCGCTACGCGGAGTGGGCACAGCGAACTAATCACTCACTTAAATCAATATATAGATTTGAGTGAGTCTACGCAAACGCGGCATACCGTCTCCTTTTGTGGGGATACTCGAAATGTCGCTGCGTAGGCCTTATGCGGCAGTTCTCCAGCTGCTGCGCAACCGGCAAGGCCTCTCCCAGCAAGAAATTGCTGGCAAGGTCGCACAATCTCATGTGAGTCAGCTCGAAACGCTCAAGACCACGGCTACTGTAGACGTTACGAATGAGCTGGCCTCGGCCCTGAATGTCAAAGCCATAACGTTCTTCACGTTGGTAATCGCGGCAAATGAACAGCGGGCGCCCAGGGATGTACTGCTATCAGCTCTTGCTGAGCTTGAGGCATTGAAGCTCGCTGATGAGATCCTGCCAGAGCAGCCTCGACAGCTCGAACCACCTCGGGTGGCTGCTGCAAGAGAGAAGTGGCTAGCGATCCAAGCGCTGAAAAGCAAGGGATACAGTCAAAGCCAAGTCGTACTTGAGCTCGGCTACTCAAAAGCCACGGTATGGCGTCTGTGGAGCAATGAGCCTGGTGTGTAACGCAGGCTGACGGGATGGGGAGTAATACGGGCAGAATGACAGTAAGGAATCCCGCTAGCGGCGATTCAAGCACGCTAACCTGCAACCTAGCGATGATCAGAGTAGCCGAGAACAGGCGGCTGGGATGATGTCCAAAAACCATCCGAAAGCTTGATGCGTTTGTTAAGGCTCAATGGAAGCATCGACATATCCTTTCGTGAGCATCTGATTGCTGCATTGGAGGGGCACGAACCTGGTGTCACATTTGACACCTGTGCTCATGACTTCACCGGGGACGATCTGCTCAGACAGTCAACGTCGACGAATGCAGAAAAACTTTCAATATCGAAGACAACTAGGTTCAAAAGGAACACCTCTGATCCACCTCGCTATTTCATTTGCGATGCCGACGGGGAGTATCACTTTCGGTCAGCACCACTAAGCCCCGCCTGACCTCGGCTAGCCTGGTCGCGCAGTCAGGCTCCCACTTTGCCGAGCCTCCCCAGTTCCTGAAGTCCTGGCGTTCCTGACGCCAATAGGTCAACAAATCGCTGCCTGTCAGGCGCTGCTGGGAACCACTCTGCGATCTCGACATTGCAGTGCTGCGAATCGCTCAAGGCCCACCTAACAACCATATCTGCGGCGGCTCTGAAGTGATCAGCCATATAAATCGTCAGGCCTTCCACTGGCCAGCCTCTCTTAACCAGGGATGGGGTGGCATCAAAGATCCCAGCATCACCAAAAAAAACCATGGTGTCCGGATAATGGATACCTGCAACCGACAGCTTCAGCACCCCGGAGTCGCGATCAAAGTAGGCAATCGAATGCCACCCGCCTGTAGTACCGCCTGGTGAAGCAAAGTTGATCGCTGCTTTGCCTGTAATGTAGTGCTCACAGGTAATACGCGAAAGGTCGTGGTCGAACTGTGGCTTATCTATCAAGGCAACGTATCACCGCACACCAGGGCCTCGCGACGTCGTTTGACTCCACGCCTACCCCCTCGCCAAGATGGCCATTGGCATAGCGCTAGCACGGGATCTGGAGGTAAGGATGCAAGACGTCGAGAGCTTTCTCCGGATAGCCATCGAGCGCGCTGGATATGCAGCCGTTGTTGAGCTTCTCGGCGACTCCGTGCAGGAGATGGAGCTCGACGAGAATCACAAGGGTCTCTGGCTGAGTTTCAAGAAAGAACGCATTGTCGTTAGGCACGATTCCTCCGGCTTTGTCTGTTTCAAAGTCGATGTTGCCAAAGAGCGGCTTGCATTGCTTCATGAAGCCCAGAAAGCAACGCATTTCGTCGACTTTGAGGCTCCTGGAATCGCCCCTGATAGCTACGCTTTAGAAGTCGCTGTCGTCTTCCCTGGCGGTGAGTATCAAACTCTCATCAAACCTGCGAGCTACTGGGATCACTGGAGCTACGATGCTCAAGACATGCATTACCTGAGCCGTGAGCAGTTGATCAATCAGGGCCAACCATCCTTAGCAGTCGCGCAAGAGATGAATCGCCTGTTTGACGACAAAACGCTGTGCTCGGACAATCCGGTTGACTGCTTCTGGTTGGATGTCTTGTTTGAGGCAGCCGGTATTGAGCCGACCTTTGCCGTTCAGCCAATTGAGTCTTTTGTTGGCCGGGATGCAGCTGGTGAGATTTACGATAGGTTGCCAGTCAGAAAAGGCCACCGTGCGCTACAGGATGCCCAAGCACTTTCAAAGGCCGCTGCCGATCACTTCAAATAATCTTAATGGTTCTGCTGGGCACCTTTGCATTCAAACGAGCCAGTTTTCACGAATTACTGAATTTATTTTATGGGTATACGAGTTACATACCCAGTTGGATTTTCTGGGCTAGCAGGGCAGTTTTGAGATGTCCTACCGATCATCTTCAGACATACACAAAAAAATTGTTGAGGACATGTAAGATCATTGCAACAATACAGATATGCCAGTCGTTGAAAGGAATGCAGCATGAAAATATTGTCTGTCCCAGAGTTTCAAACCTTGATCGCAAACAAGGGGTGGTGCCACGAAAACAGTACAGAAATACTCGCTGAGACAGATGACATGGTTTATGGCTGGGGCCGCGTATCGTCTAAGTTCGCTGGCCTAGAGATTACATATGACGAGACCTACTCATACCTGCTGGGTGACAAATCCAGCTTTAACTCAGGCACTGAAGGTTTGGACAATCCAATTGTGCTGACTAATTTCAACGTGATTGATGAACATGGTGACACCATTGATCAATGGAATCTCCACACAATACTTCATTATAACTTCTACGATGTTGACTACCGCGAAATACGAGCCTCTATCGAGGTTGATCAATAGAAAACAGCCAGGCACTGCGGGGCTTTTCTTTGCCTGAAGGTTTGACAGCAAAGAACCCCTGCCATTGAGCAAGATGCTTGAAATTATTTTAAGAGTATGCGACTGGTATACGCACCTGTGATTCCAGAACAGCAGATCTGCCATTCATACGAAGAGAAAAACATGAGTAAACAAACTGGCGCACAATTCCGCGAAATCTACAAGCCGAACTACTATTACAATGACAAGCTTTACAGAGCCACCAGTAATGGCCATGTCGTAAATATTCAGACCTGTAAGATATCCACTAACTATCGGACTGTTCGCCAGGTATCTCAAGCCGAATAGAATGAATTCTTTAGTCGTCGAAAATCAGATGAGCCATCATTCCGAGACTGATCAGGAATTATTGCTAAGTTTGCGGCCAGCAAATATTGAGACTAAATTATGAAGCCCTTGCTCAGGCCAATCCTTAGTGGCATATCCAAACTCCCGAGACATGCTAAACTTGAAGAAGAGAAGTTCATCTAAGCCATCAAAAAATCAAGACCTATAAGGTCACTGATCGCAGTGGCGTAAGCATTGACCTAGAAGAACTCAGAAAAAAGTCATGGCCAACAGAGAAAGACAAAAGGACTTGGTGCACAGGGACTGAGCATCTGTTGATTTGACAACAAAGGCTCTGAAGTAGAACTTCTGAGCCCTACCCCATAATTACTTATTGCTGCTTGAAGTGAATTACGTTGACAGACAACGACTCAGTGTACTGAAAGATCATCCGAACAGATCCATACACCTCGGGATCTAAACTGTAAGCATCCCAACCGCCCTTCTTGCCAAGCACTGGAAGCGTTACAGGGCCTCTTGAGTCTACCGGAGTGCCGAATCTTTCTCTCACCCAGCTCTGGTTGATATGCTTGATCAGAGGCTCAGGCAAAGGGCCTTTATACTCCTTGGTGCCCTCAACAGTTTTGAGAAGTGTCACATAGACATGTTGAAGTATCTTCCCTTCAGAAAAGCCTAGGCTCAAACCGTCTTCAATGGACATGTATGGTTCATCATCGCCCTTAAATTGAAATTGAAGACTCTTATTCGGAATAACACTTTCTACCACTAAAATCGAATGGCTCTTGCCTATACCCTTTGCACAGTCTTCTATTTTAGTAGTCATTCGTACCACCCCTGCTCTTTGTGCAGATTATGCAATTCTTCGCGAGACATTTCAATATCACTTTCTGCGTAATTCTCTTCGAGCAATCCACGCTTAATAGCGTCAAAGTTACTATCAACTGCTGCCTTTAGATTTGATGCGTCGAGCCTTTGCTTGACCTTTACATTTCGTCCTGCATAGGTTTCGCTATATTTTCTGTGAACCGATTGCGGAATCGCGATACTTGGCGCCTGAGACAGCAGATATCTAATCCTCTGGCGTCACGTTGTCGAAGTTATCAACGATATATGTTCTTAGGGCTGCTTGAGAGGTGATGTGATCAATATCAAGCGTATCCTTCACACTTCGGCAGATCCTTGTACACCCCAACTTCTAATGGCTTTACTGCCGGCTTCGCAAAAACAATGTAAAGCGGTGGAATACCTGACTTTGGCGGGAATACCAGGATGCAGTCCTGCCAGGTTATGTCATTTTCGGCGGGATAAATCTCGATCTGGGTATCAGTGTCCTCGGCTATTGGGTGTACCAATACTTTTGAAAGCTCGTCTGAAACACCAGGATACGGCGATGGGGCAGTGATTACAGGGCCATCATTTGGAGTCCAGATGATAGTTACGCCGCCCACATGCGCTTCGATGTGCTGCTTTTCCCCGCTCCACTGAGCATTCACAACAGGAACACTTGCCATCCCAGATGACTGGGCCGTATGTATTCCGTAGACCTGAGTCTCTCCTTTTCCGTCCCTTCGGAATTGGAAGCGAACCCTCGTCGCCGCCTCACTCATACCTATCAGTTGCTCTTCGGTATAGAGACTGCCGTCAGCTATGTCTCTAGGCAAGAACGCGAGAAGTAATCCGGTAGCGATCGAACCAGCTGTCACAGCACTGCGAAGGGCCCAACTGCCAAGTCCTTTAGTGCCAAGCTGACCAGCGATTCGACCAAGGTACGTTATGCCACCGGAACCAGCCTCAACACTTGCGGGGGCCCCAATAGCCCCAAGAACCGCGACCTTACCGAAATTTTCTGCTGGTTCTTTACCCTTCCCTGCTTCTATCGAACCAGCAGGGACTGTGCAGGACTTCGCGAAAGCGCATAGTTTCGGGGGCTTGTAACCGCTTAGATTGTTGGTTGGGATGCCCGCCGTGAATTCGCTTTTATACGATCCATCGCTGATGGCTTGAGCCCAGATGTGGGTCGCGGCCTGGGCTTTGGCAGCAAAATCAGGAGCAATTGCAACGCTTATATCTTCTGCGGCCATGGTGCTGGTCTGGGTGGAGATCAGCCGGTTGCTACCGAAGGGGCACCGCACTGGACAGCATGGCCATGTGTAGCAATAGCTACGAACTCGTCGATGACTGTGGGGTTACCCTCCGCGATAAATCCCATCGAACTGCATTTGGGACACCACACTGGGTCACTGATGGGTGCTGCCTTTTGATACTCGACAGTCGTATTTGTTGAGCCTTTGACTACCTTGCCGCCAGTAGTCGTAGGGTCTCCTTCCCTGATAACAAAAGCCATGGCATTCCTTTGATGGTCGAGCAAAACTCCGATGTTACCAAGCGCGCCAAGCTGAAGATGTAGGAAAAGTCCTAAAGTGAAACTTGTTCAGATTGTTTTCCATCACCATCGAGATCAACAGCCGTTCATCTTAGCCATGGCTGGGACAACCCTATCCATAAATTGGCGCTCTTCGCTGTAGAAAAAAGCCGACGCGTAATGGATGGCAGGATGCCTCGACTGTTCCTGCCAGGATAGATACCAGGCATCAGGTTTATCCACGTAGATCCTTGGACGGCCTGGGAATTGATCGGCAATAATGTCCACCACCAGACCATCGACCTCCAGCCACGCATGGGAGGCACCGTCCAGCATCGAAGATACGTAGTAAAACTCACCAATCCCCAGGGAGTTTAGGTGGTCGCCCATCAGCTCTGAAATGATTCCGCAGCACCCGCTTGGGAAGCCCTCAATGTGCATCGGAGCCCCATGAACGCTGATCACGTGCTCAACAGCTGCTCGGAATCTTTGCACAATTGAAATCACGGAACATCTCAACATGAACTGGATACCCGGATGGGAAAACGTCTCTCCTTTTGGCTTCAAATAGCCAGGAAACTCGCGATCTACCTTCTCGTGGAGATCGTTGTACATCTCGTCTATCAGTGGTGCGAAACGCTCCATACCAGACCGGTAGAACTCGCGAGAATCCCCGCCCGGTGACTTACTTTCAAGCGCTGCCTTGGGCATCCAGGAGTCATCCGAGGGGTTTTTCCTGTAACCAGCTGCGAGCCTGCAAAGCTTCTGGTAAACGATCAATCTATTGAGGTCACCATAATCTGGCGTGGGGCTACCAAGTGAGTGTGCGACTGAGAGGCCTATCACCAACTCCTTCAGCGTCAGGCCAGCACGCTGACCACTATGAATCAGTTCCGAGCAGCGCTCCGCCGAATCAATCAGGATGGGCCGACCTACGAGCGCATCCAGGGCAGAGAACTGCTCGACTTCGCGATTCACATCCATGAAACCTCCAAAACAAAAGAGCCCCGCAGGGCCCTTTGTACTCAAACTGGCATCACTTTGCCAGCCTGGCTCTCGCCCAATTACCGCTGCCCTTCAGGCGGTCTGACCGAATCCTGCCCAATACATCGAGACATCCAGTAAGCCGTGGCCAATGGTTTTTGTCTCAGGATCGTAGTACGCCTGGTAGAAGTTGAAGCTTTTCCGCTCAGCGTTTCGGCAATGATCCTTGATGATGTCTATGGCTCTCAACTTATCCTTCAAAGGCGTTTTGATTCCAAAAATAAGCCCATCCAAGTTTTTGAACTTGTACTTTAGTAGCCTATCTTTCGGAGCGGAGAGATCGATATGGGATTTGAGAATGATCCGATATTCTTGCTCTGCACGCCATTGGGCAAGCTTCGTTGTGAGTGCTAGGTCGAATCTTTTCCAGTGCCTATCTCTGTATTTATGTCCGTCTGAGAGGAACCACTGTCCAGCGCTACTGTACTCACCCTCTACACCTTGATACCAAAACTCGGTTTTCTCTTGACTTATATTGCCCAAGGACGTGAAGAAATTGATCTCAACATGTTCTCGATTGTAGTGAACCTTCTGAAAAGTCATCCCCTGATACGTTTGAGAGATTCCTTTGTTACCTAAGCCCGCCGACCCGTAGAGCTCTAGATTGATATTGTCTGCAGCTCCAGAAACTTTGTATTTTAGGCAAATTCCAGTGTGATTTTCGCCGTAGGTTCCCCAAATAGAAGAGTTACTTGCATCTTCCATAAAGCAGGCAACATACCAATCAGGGTACATCAGGCGTTCGATGCTCTCGCAATAACGCGGAGGAAATGTAGTGATCAACTGGTTGTATTCTACGTACTTAGGGTCACCAATGAGGGACGAATTGATCCGATATGCAGCGGCAGAAACGGCAATACTGGCATGAGCTTCCGTCTTCTGGCTTTTAGTGAGCCTCTTCCCAATACCCTTGATTATGCCTGTACTGATTCTTTGCCATTCTCCAGGATCAAACGGCCTCTCGGGATATGACATCGAAGACAGATTATGCTGATGATTTACTTCGAATACGATGCTGAGAATGTACCAGTGGAGCCATTGAAGGTAGCTAAGTAGCTCGGGTTTGAAGCATTTACGGCGCCTTTTTGCTAGGGCACTAACAAACCCGTCAATCATTCCGTCCGAACAAAGGAGCTTGTCCATGGCGTCGAAGGCGACTCTGTGTTCACCCTCCAATGTCTCTGGGCTGACATGGACAACTAGGTCAGGAGGAACATCCTCACCATAGACCTCGCCATCGACTTGCCAGCTCCTTATGGCCAAGGTCAGCAGGTAGTGCCTGAACAGGTTCAGCCAAACAATCTTGTCACCCGACCAGTAGATCTCGCGATACCCTTCGAGCGGATCATTGAGTTGGCTAGGTGGCGAAAAATAGATGTGAAGCTTTTCCAACTCGCCAGGTTTTGCCGGGCAATCTCCCTTGGCCTCCTCCCCCAGAAGCCTATCGATAGACCGGAATCTGTATACGTACTTTTCCATGTGCGCTCTCATAAAAAAGGGCCCCGCAGGGTAATGCCGATCAGTTAAGCCCTTTTACTTGACCTTTGGCCGCAAGAAATCAAAATCCGATGCCTGTATTGGCATCGGATTTTTTTATGCGTCTCGCTCGGGCACTGGAACTGACCCACAACATC
>NZ_VOBN01000028.1 GCF_008370045.1 Pseudomonas sp. ANT_J12 | reverse complement strand
ATGATCACGCAGTTGATCCACGACAACAGCGCAGCGGTCAGCAAGACCGCGCAACGCTGACACTAACCCTGTGGGAGCAGGCTTTTGTGGCGAGGGAGCTTGCTCCCGCTCGGCTGCGAAGCAGTCGCAAAGCTTTTGGGGTCGCTTCGCAACCCAGCGGGAGCAAGCTCCCTCGCCACAAAAGCCCGTTCCCACAGGGTATTGGGTTTATCCCGAAGATCAGCTACAGCGTCAGGGTGCCGTCGATGCAGGTCACCACGGCGCCGCCGATCCAGATCTCGTCACCGACCTGATCCACCTGAATCCGCCCGGCGCGGCCCATGGTCAAGCCTTGGCTGACCACGTAGGACGCCGGCGCCAACCCTTCGCTGAGCAGCCATTGGGCGATCCCGGCGTTGAGGCTGCCGGTGGCCGGGTCTTCCGGCATGCCGTCGCCGGAGATGAACGCACGCACTTCGAACTGCGCCTCTTCGCCATCGCGCTCGGGGTGCCACGGTGCGATCACGCCAACGGCCAGGCCGAGCATGTGCGCATGATCCGGTTGCAAATCCAGCACCTGCTGCCGATCCGCGACCATCACCGCCAGCCACCCGGCCCCGTTATCGACCCATTGCGCTCGCACAATCGCCCCCGTCGCCAATCCCAGCCCGAGCCGGACCCGCTCCACCACCTCGGCCTCGACCGGACCGGTCTTGAGCAGCGGTGGCGCCAGAAACGCCAGCTCCGTACCTTGCCGACGCACCCGCACCAGCCCCACGCCGCACTCCTGAATGATCTCCTCGCCCTTGGGCACGCCACCGGCCTCAAGCCAGGCGTGACAGGTGCCCAAGGTCGGATGCCCGGCGAATGGCAGCTCTTGCAGGGTGGTGAAGATCCGCACCCGATAGTCGGCCCGGGGGTCCCGAGGCTGGAGCACGAACGTGGTTTCGCTGAGATTGGTCCAGCTCGCGAACGCCGCCAGGCGCTCATCGCTGAGTTCGTCAGCGCCGAACACCACGGCCAGCGGGTTGCCTTTGAGCGGTGTACGGCTGAAGACATCGACTTGCTTGAAGGGAAATGAACGCATGACCTTCCTTGGCTCAAAAAACTTACTTGGGAGTTTCCAGACCGCGCATGACCGCCGGGCGCGCCAGGAAGCGCTCCAGCACCCGCGTGATGTTCGGGAAGTTCTTGATACCCACCAGATCCCCGGCCTCATAGAAGCCGATCAGGTTGCGTATCCACGGAAACGTCGCGATGTCGGCGATGGTGTAGCGCTCGCCCATGATCCAGTCGCGTCCTTGCAGGCGTTGGTCGAGCACGTTGAGCAGGCGCTTGCTTTCTTCGACGTAGCGCTCAAGGGGCCGCTTGTCTTCGTAGTCCTTGCCACCGAATTTGTTGAAGAAACCGACCTGGCCGAAGATTGGCCCGATACCGCCCATCTGAAACATCAACCACTGGATCGTCTCGTAGCGCGCCGCCGATTCCTGGGCCAGCAACTGGCCACTTTTGTCGGCGAGGTAGATCAGGATCGCCCCGGACTCGAACAACGGCAGTGGCTGATCCCCTGGGCCGTGGGGGTCGATGATCGCCGGGATCTTGTTGTTGGGGTTCAACGACATGAACGCCGGCGACAACTGATCATTGGTTTCGAAGCCCACACGATGCGGCTCGTACGGCAGACCGATCTCTTCCAGCATGATCGAAACCTTGACGCCGTTGGGGGTCGGCAAGGAGTAGAGCTGAATCCACTCGGGGAATTGGGCCGGCCATTTTTGGTGGATCGGGAACGCAGAGAGATCGGTCATGGGGTGATCCGCGCAGACATTGGAGCGCTGATCATAATGGAGGACCGGCCGATGCGGCATACGCAATCGTGCCGGCGTCCATAAATCCGCAACATCCTGTCGATAACCTTCGGCCAACCCAGCGAAGGTTGCGGCTAAAGTGCTGCCAACCCGCCGTCATCGAACCAATGGGCTTCAGAGGACTCTGAACATTGCCTTTTACGAAACGGACCGGCTTAACGACATGGAAAACACCCGCTGCTGGGAGCGCGCGGTGTAAAGGTTTGTCAGCCTTAATCGAATGCGCTGAAGATCCCTTTATTCAATGATGAACCTTTCGAAATTTGTCCAACGCTTCAAACGTCGCGCGTATGTCTTTCTGCCCTCGTTATTGGCGGCCAGCGCGCTGTTCCTGTCGCTTGAGTCCAGCGAAAGCCGCGCCCAACCGGCCGACGGCACCCAGACGCTGGTATTCCTGCGCCACGCCGAAAAACCCGACGGCGGCCTGGGTCAGCTCAATTGCCAGGGTTTGAACCGGGCGATCAACCTGTCCACCCTGCTCCCGGAAAAATTCGGCAAGGCCGATTACGTGTTTGCCGCCAACCCGACACGCAATGTCGAGGAAGGCGAACTGGACAATTCCTACAGCTACATTCGGCCGCTGATGACCATCAGCCCCAGCGCCATCAAGCTCGGCCTGCCGGTGAACATCGAATACTCGGCCAACGACACCAGTGATCTGGCGGACGAATTGCTGCACGACAAGTATCACAACTCGATCATCTACACCGCCTGGTCCCACGGCTACCTGCCGGAGTTGATCAACAAGGTTGCCGGCGACGCGGTGGGCAAGAAACAGAACATCACCGACGACTGGGAGTCCAGTGACTACGATTCGCTGTACGTGCTGACCCTGACCTGGCACAACGGCAAGGCCAGCCTGGTCAGCCACACCTATAAACAAGGGCTGGATAACGGCTCGCAGAACTGTCCTACATAACAGGTCCCCCAGGTCCCACGCACTGTCGGGGCCACACGTACGAAGGCGCTGGGCTATCATGAACCCATCTCTCCTTTGTCCGGAACCTCGCCATGTCGCTCTCATCCACAGCCGTCCCCGCCCGGGGCTGGTCGTTCTGGTGGAAACCCGCCCTGTTCCTGCTGGTCGCCTGCGTCGGCCTCTACTACGTCAAGTGGTCGCCCTACTACTTCAAGGCCTTCGTCGCCGCTGACAACCACAGCATCGGCGCCTCGATCATCAATGACCAACTGTCCGATCCCCTGACCGCCGCCCTGGCCTACGCCAAGGTGTATTTCCTGGCGATCTGGAAAGCCGCCGTCCTGGCGGTCATTCTCGGTTCCCTGCTGCAGGTGTTGATTCCCCGCGACTGGCTGCTGCGCCTGTTCGGTCGCGCCGGGTTTGCCTCGACCCTGCGCGGTGGCCTGTTCGCCCTGCCCGGCATGATGTGTTCGTGCTGCGCCGCCCCGGTGGCCGCCGGCATGCGTCGGCAGAACGTCTCGGTGGGTGCGGCGCTGGCCTTCTGGATCGGCAACCCGGTGCTCAACCCCGCCACGCTGGTGTTCATGGGCTTCGTGCTCGGCTGGGGGTTCACGGCGTTGCGCCTGGTGGCGGGCATCGTGCTGGTGTTCGGTGTGTCGCTGGTGGCCCAGCGGATCGCCGGCCCGGAGACCTTGCCTGAAGCCGCCGTCGAGGCCGTGGTCGATGCCAGCGAAACCAATACGCAACCGTTCCTGACCCGCTGGGGCCGGACGATCTGGCAATTGTTCTGGAGCACCATTCCGATCTACATCCTGGCGGTGCTGGTGCTGGGCGCGGTACGGGTCTGGGTGTTTCCGCACATCGATGGCGCCATGGCCAACAGCCTGCTGTGGCTGGTGCCGTTGGCGATCATCGGTACGCTGTTCGTGATTCCGACTGCCGCCGAAATCCCGATCGTGCAAACCATGATGACCCTGGGCATGGGCACCGCCCCGGCGGTCGCGCTGCTGATGACCCTGCCGAGCATCAGCCTGCCGTCGCTGCTGATGCTGCGCAAGGATTTCGATACGCGGGTATTGGTCAGCGTGGCGCTGATGACCATGGGGATCGGGGTAATCAGCGGGTTGATTGGGGCGGCATTGCTTTAGGGCAGTTGGCGTCTGTGAGGACGCCTTCGCGGGCAAGCCTTGCTCCTACAGGTTTTGCGTCGGTCACATGATTCGGCACGACGCATGACCTGTAGAAGCATGGGTTGCCCGCGATGAGGCCGGCAAAAACACCCTCAAACCCGCTGACTGCCGCGCTCGCGCAGATACTCAAACACCGCCCCCCGCTCCCCGGCAAACTCGATGCGCGCGCCTTTCTTCTCGCGCTGGAACGCATACATCGGGTCGTAATACTCGCTCAACAATCCCTCGATCCAGCCCCGGTGCAAGTCCACCGCGCCACTGCGCGCCTGCTCGGCCAAGGCGTCTTCCATCAACAGCAACATCCGCCGATGACGCTCCCCGCCGAGGCGTTTCTGGACGTTGTTCAGGCTTTCCAGCAAGCGCTCGGAAAACAGCCCGAAGCCTTCCTCGCCGTGCACGCCGATAAACTCGGCACACAGGTCCACCACGTAATCCCGCAGGATCCGCTCGACCCGCCCTTCCAGGCTATCTTCCAGCCAGACCATCGGAAACTGCTGCATGCCCTGGTACAACGGCAACGGCAAGGCACAACTGCCCACCGCGCGGCTCTCGTCTTCCAGTACGAATTGCTCGATGCCCCGGGCGCGCTTTTTCAGCAGGTCCACGGCCAGGCGGTTTTCAAAGTCGATGTTGGAGGGCTGGCCGGTGGCGCGTTTGCCGAAGCTCGAACCCCGGTGATTGGCGTAGCCCTCCAGGTCCAGGCCGTTGCTCAACTGCGTCAGCACTTCGGTTTTACCGGTGCCGGTCATGCCGCCGAGCAAGACGAAATCGCACTGGGCCACGGCTTGATCCGTGGTGTCCAGCAAGAAGCTGCGCATGGCTTTGTAGCCACCGCCGACCCGCGGATAGTCGATGCCTGCCTCGTCCTTGAGCCACTGCTGGACGATCTGCGAGCGCAAGCCGCCGCGAAAACAATACAAATACCCGTCAGGATGAGCCCGGGCAAAATCGGCCCAGGCCTGGATGCGTTCGGCCTTGACCGCGCCGGACACCAACTGATGCCCCAGCGTGATCGCCGCTTGTTGGCCGTGTTGCTTGTAGCACGTGCCGATCCGTTGCCGTTCGTGGTCGTTCATCAGCGGCAGGTTGATCACGCCGGGGAACGAGCCCTTGAGGAACTCGACCGGCGCGCGCGCATCCATCATCGGCCGGTCGTTGAGAAAGAGGTCGCGGTAATCGGTGTAGTCGATAGACATCAAAACACCTCGACCGCGTTGGTCTGTCGCTCAACCAGTTCACCGATCGGCTCAAGGTTCAGGCCCAGCTCGGCGGCGACGGCGAGGAACTGTTCGTTACCCCCAGGCGTGACCGCAATCAACAGGCCACCGCTGGTTTGCGGATCGCACAGCACGCGTTTGTGCAGTTCCTGCAAGCGCCCGAGTTTGCTGGCGTAGCTGTCGAAGTTGCGCAAGGTGCCGCCGGGCACACAGCCCTGTTCGAGGTAATACTCGACGCCGGCCAGGCGCGGCACGCGGTCGTATTCGATGCGCGCGGTGAGCTGGCTGCCATCGGCCATTTCCACCAGGTGCCCCAGCAAGCCGAAACCGGTGACGTCGGTCATCGCGGTGACGCCGTCGAGTTTGCCGAAGCGGCTGCCGGGTTTGTTCAGGGTGCACATCCAGTCGCGGGCCAGGCCGATGTCGGCGTGGCGCAACTTGCCCTTCTTCTCGGCGGTGGTGAGGATGCCGATGCCCAGGGGTTTGGTCAGGTACAGCAGGCAGCCGGCCGTGGCGGTGTCGTTGCGTTTCATGTGGCGCTTTTGCACCAGCCCGGTGACGGCCAGGCCGAAGATCGGTTCCGGGGCGTCGATGGAATGCCCGCCGGCCAGGGGAATGCCCGCCTCGTCGCAGATCGAACGGCCGCCGCGAATCACTTCCCGGGCGATTTCCGGGGCCAGTACATTGACCGGCCAGCCGAGGATCGCAATCGCCATCAACGGATCGCCGCCCATGGCGTAGATGTCGCTGATCGCATTGGTGGCGGCGATGCGGCCGAAGTCGAACGGATCATCGACAATCGGCATGAAGAAGTCGGTGGTCGAGACCACGCCGCGCTCGTCGTCGATGGCATACACCGCCGCGTCATCGCGCGAGGCATTGCCGACCCAGAGCTTGGGGTCGAGGTTCTGCGCGCCGCTGCCGGCCAGAATCACTTCCAGGATCTGGGGCGAAATTTTGCAACCGCATCCTGCGCCGTGGCTGTATTGGGTCAGGCGAATCGGCTCGCTCATGGGGGTGCACCTCGTGGGATCAATGCGGGCGATTCTAGCAGAGCGCGGAGTGCCACCCATTAACGGTGGCGAGGGGCTTGCCCCGTTCGGCTGCGCAGCAGTCGTGAAACCAGTACAGGCGGTATGTCTGAATAAATGGCGTTTCTGGTTTTAGGGTCGCGTCGCAACCCAACGGGGGCAAGCCCCCTCGCCACAAAAAACCACATATCGCGGAAAAAAAAACCGCCCCGGCGCCGCTGAGGTTGACGATCTGGTTCTGCAACTCGGCACCGGCCAGGCCATTGCGGCTCAAGGCCGAAGCCACGCCACGCTGATTGCCGGTCGCCGCGACGTCGGCGAAGGAAGCCTGGTTGCGACTGACGGTCAGATCCACTTCGTTGGCGCGGTAGATCAGCGCGGTATCGAGGAACGCGGTATCCGGCAGATCGGCAGCGCTGAACGCATGATCGCCCTCTAACAGCAGCGATCCGGCGCCTTGCTTGACCACATCACCGGTACCGCACCCGTTGCCGGGTCTGGGCAAACATCACCCGCGCATTGTTGAGGATGCGACCCTGCAAGCTGGTGGTGTTACCGACCAACGTACCGCCGCTGACGGTGGTGCCGCCGCTGTAGGTGTTGGCGCCACTGAGGACCAGAACGCCGGAATCTCGTTAGCTGATCGAGAGGACAGAAAAAACCCCGTTTTCTTCGAGTTTTCATGGAATTGAAACAATTGGTATGAGATGTGCAAACGTTTGCGAGTCGCCGATAACGGCATTTTCGCTACCTAACCGCGCAAGCCCGAAAAACCGGGCCTTCGATCCGCACGAAAAGGGACTTTTATGCATCGCACGTCCAGCCGCGTGACTTGCTCGCGCTCGTTTGCTGTTTCCTTGCTACTGGCCAGCGTTACAGGACTACTCAGCAGCACCGTTTTGGCGCAACCCGTCCTCCCCGAAGAGTCAGCTCAGGGCGAAGCACTCAGCCCGGAAGCCAACCCGCCGAAAAAAGGCGCGTACCTGTCGGACTGGTTCAACCAGGACCTGACGGTCATCGGCAGCAAGGACATCAGCTTCGGCCCGCAACCTTCTGACGATGTGTATCTGGAGTACGAGTACTTCGGGCGCAAGGGGCCGTTCGAGCTGTATGGCTACGTCGACATCCCGAAGATTTTCGACATCGGCAATAGCCACGATAAGGGCGCGTGGGACCACGGCTCGCCGCTGTTCATGGAGCATGAACCGCGGATCTCTATCGATTACCTGGCCGGCCGCAGCCTGGCCGTCGGGCCGTTCAAGGAATGGTATGTGGCGTTTGACTGGATCTACGACCACGGCAGCAACACCCGCAATCGCGCCAACACCTTGTACAGCGGCCTGGGCACCGACATCGACACCCACTCGAGGGTCAACCTGTCGGCGAACTTCTACGGTCGCTACCAGTGGGAAAACTACGGGGCGAGCAACGAATATTCCTGGGACGGCTACCGCGCCCAACTGAAATACATCGTGCCCATCAGCAGCTTCAGCAACGGCGCGTCGCTGACCTACATCGGCTTCACCAACTTCGACTTCGGCTCGGACCTGCACAAGGACAACCCGGCCCGCACCGCCAACGCCACCGTGGCCACCAACGTGTTGCTGTACTCGTTCACCCACCTGCGTTTCACCCTGGTCGGCCGTTACTTCCACAACGGCGGCAACTGGGAGGATGGCAGCGAGTTGAATTTCGGCGATGGCGACTTCAAGGCCCGTTCCAACGGCTGGGGTTACTACGCCGGCATCGGTTATCAGTTTTAAGCGGCAAGTTTCAAGCGACAAGCTGCAAGCGGTTTGTCATGCGTTCAGTCATGGAGATTTTTTATGCACGCAATTACTCGTCTTTCCCTGTCCGTTGGCTTGGCCTGCGGCACCCTGCTTTCTTCTGCCGTTTGGGCCGCCGAAGCACCGATCCAGCCGAAAGTGATGCTGATCACCATGTTCGCCCCCGAGGCGCAGCACTGGATCGAGCGCCTGGAACTCAAGCAGGAAATCCGCGTGCCGGGGCTGTCCGCCGAGTACCCGACGATTCGCTGCAACGCGCAGCAGGTGTGCCTGATGGTTACCGGCATGGGCCAGACCAACGCCGCGGCATCGACGTTGGCCCTGGCGCTGTCTTCGAAATTCGACCTGCGCAAAAGCTACTTCCTGATCGCCGGGATTGCCGGCATCAGCCCCAAGCACGGGACCATCGGTACCGCCGCGTGGGCGCATTACCTGGTGGAGTTCGGCACCCAGTGGGAGATCGATTCCCGGGATGCGCCAAAAGACTGGCCGACCGGTTACATCGGCATCAACACCAAGGGCCCGAACGAAAAACCGCCGCTGGACTACAAGACCGAAGTCTTCGAGCTCAATCCGAAGTTGCAGGCCAAGGCGTTTGCCCTGTCTCATAAAGTCGAGCTGGCGGAGAGCAAGGAGTCGGCGGCGTGGCGTTTGAAGTACCCGTCGGCCCCGGCCAATCTGGCGCCGGTAGTCACGAAGTGCGATACCGCGGCGGGCAATACCTGGTTCTCCGGCACGCGTTTGAGCGAGCGCGCCGAGGTCTGGACCAAGCTGCTGACGGATAACAAAGGCGAGTACTGCACGACCCAGCAGGAAGACAATTCCACCTACGAAGCCCTGCTGCGGGCCAGCCGTGAGGGGTTGGTGGATGTGCAGCGCCTGGCGGTGGTGCGCGCCGGTTCCGACTTCGACCGCCCGGCGCCGGGGCAGAGTGAAGTGGATAACTTGCTCAAGTACGCGGACCAGGGCGGGTTTGTGCCGGCGCTGGAGAATCTCTATCGCACCGGGAATCCGTTGGTGCAGGAGATTTTGAAGAATTGGTCGGCTTGGGAGAAAGGGGTGCCTGAGGCTTGAGTCCGGCTTGAGTCCGGCTTGAGGACGCCTTCGCGGGCAAGCCTCGCTCCTACATGGGTTACGTGATCCCTGTAGGCGCGAGGCTTGCCCGCGAAGGCGCCAGACCATTCAACACATCTATCGGCTATGGCAACAAAATCACCTTGTCGCCACCGCCCGCATTCACCTCGGCATAACGCTCCAATCCCTGCGCCAACGGCGACTCAACCAACCCCTGGGGCAACGGCAACAGATCCTGATCGAAGAACTGGCCAAACTGATCCAGCATCGCGGCACAGGCTTGAACGCCGTACAGCAGTGAATTGATCCCCACCACCGAACCGCCCTTGCGATACAACGCCAGCGCCGGCAATTGCACGTGACCGTCCACCGGCGCGGCGATGATCGCAATGCGGCCGAACGGCGCCAGTGCCGCAACCGAGGCCGGCAGCCAGAAACCGGTGGTGTCGAAGATCACATCGGCGCCGCCGGCATACACGGCATTCACCTGGGCGCCGAGGTCTTCGGGCTTGTCCAGTTGCAGGGTCTGATAACCCTGGGCCTGCAACTCCTTGACCTGCTCGACCCGCCGCGCCGCCGCCAGCACTTGTGCACCGCGCACCTTGGCCAGCGCCAGCGCCGCACTGCCCACCGCCCCGCCACCGATCACCAGCAAGCGCGTACCGGACGTCACCAGGCTGCGTTCCAGTGCATCCCACGCCGTGGTGTAGGGCACGCCGAGGCTGGCGGCCTGGGCGAAACTCAGGTGCGTCGGTTTCAGTGCCACGCCGTTGGCCGGCAACTTGACGAATTGCGCATGGGAGCCGTCGGCGAAAAAGCCCAGCTCACGCCCGGTGCCCCAGACTTCCTGGCCGATCAATGCCTGCGGGCCTTGCACCACCACCCCGGCGAAATCCCGACCGGGAATCCGTGGCAACGTGGTGTAGGGAAAACGCCCGAGCACGTTCTTCACATCGCTGGGGTTCAGGCCGGCAGCCTTGATCTGCACCAGCACTTCACCATCGCCGGCCACGGGGGTGGGGACCTCGACGTAGCGCAGGGCCGAGAGGTCGCCGGTTTTGTCGAATTGCAAAGCTTTCATGGGGACACGTCCATTGAAGGGTTGAAGGGTTTCAAGCGAACCAGCCGGCGATCAACTGCCGGCCCATGGGCCACAACTGCTCGCCGGCGAGCATGCCCAGCAGCCCGACCAGCGCGATGGCCGGGGGTGCCGGCGAGCGAAAATCCAGCGCGCCGTAGAGCAGACCGACGCCCAGGCCGATGGCCAGTGAGATGAGGTAGTTCATGACAGACTCCGTGACACAGGGGGTATGTGCAGAGTCTAGGGAAAGGCTGCGAAACCAATCGGCCAAGGGCTTCTGAATATCGGCCAAAGACCCGCAAACACCACCCTACCTGTAGGAGCGAGCGGTGCGACGATTCGACTTGCCCGCGAAGGCGGTGTGTCAGTCACATCAATATTGAATGTGCCGTCGCCTTCGCGGGCAAGTCGAATCGTCGCACCGCTCGCTCCTACAGGGTCAGGGTTCGTCTTAACGATTCGCGTTGAATTGCGAAGGCGCAACGCCCAGTTCCCGGCGGAACATGTCGCTAAAGCTGCTCGGCGAGTACCCCAGTTTCCGGGCGATGGCACTGATCGACACCCCCTGGATCAACTCGGCCACCGCCGTCGCCAATTGCACCTGGCGCCGCCATTCGGCGAAGCCCATGCCCAAGCCGTCCTTGAACAGTCGCGCCAGGGTGCGCACGCTGGCCCCGGTGTTTTCGGCGTGTTGTTCGAACGCGATGTCCAGGGACGGCGCGGCCATGACCGCCTGGCACAGGTTCAACAAACGTCGATCAGAATCGTCCGGCAACGGGATTTTCAACAGCGAGCGTTTGGCCCGCTTGAGTTCCAGCAGGGCCAGGCCGACCAGCGCCTCGTAGTATTCAGGCGCACCGTCGTCGCCCTGCTCCACCAGCCCGATAATCAACTCACGCAGCAGCCCGCCGACCTCGATCACCTGCACGCTGTCATCCAGGGTCGCCGCCAGCGTCGGTCGCAGGTAGATGTTGCGCATCTGCAAGTCCGACACCACCCGAATCCCGTGGGGCACGCCCGGCGGCAGCCACACCGCCCGTTGCGGCGGAACCACCAGGGCTTCGTGCGGCGTTTCGACCCACATCACCCCGCTCATCGCATACAACAACTGGCCCCAGACATGCTCATGGGGCTCAATGAACAAGCCGCGCGGGTAGGTCCGCGCCAGCGGTTGCACGGGCACATCGGTGTCAGTCAGGTCAGGCGGTGCGGCGAGGGCCATGGGCAGCGTTCATTGGGGTTGGCGGAAGTCGCCATGGTAACGAGGCGTCTGGCGCGCCGCCAGTGACACCGCCGTCTGACAATCCGAGTGAATTTTCCGCGCCGCCTGCGATCCCTCTATTACCACAGGGAGGAATACGGGCTTTATGAACAACGCAAAACTCTTCGTCATTGAATACACCCTTCATGGCGTCCCCAAGTCTTTCATTATCCGCCAGGACAAGATGGACAACGCGGAGGCTTGGCATTGGGCAAGTTGCGACGCCGGGGTCGGGCGAATACCACGATTCGGTCGTGAAAAAGTACAAAAAACCAGCAAACCGCTGGCGGAGAAATTTGGCGTCGAGAACGTCAAGTGGCGACCGGCGAGCTAATTTTCATAGGGAGGACAAGGAACGTCTGAAGCAAAAAATGGAGCCCAGAGGCTCCATTTTTTTTGCGACGAAGCGTCAGCCGTGGGCGCATTTGCAGCCCTTGCCGGCGCACTCTTCACCGCCGGCATGGTGCTTGGCGCAGGCTTCGCAGCAGTAGTGCTTGCCGTGGCGCGCAATGGGATGTTGGCCCAGTTTGCAGGAGCATTTGGGGCAGTCGCAGGTACTTTCGCTGTCGATCATGGGACGGACTCCAGGGTTGTGGTCGTCCAGTGCGACGGGGCCGCACCGTATTAACCAGTGTAGGAGTTGACCGCCGTTATGCCTGGCGAGTGCTGCTGCGATACATGAACACCAACGCCAACGCCAGGCACACCATCGCCAGGACCCGGCTGCCGGACAACTCAATCGCCGGGTTGCCGAGCCAGCCGAAGTTATCGATCAGCATGCCCATGCCCAGTTGCCCGACGATCACCGCCACGGTCGCCACCGCCGTCCCGACTCGCGGCACCGCGCCGACCATGACCATCATGTACACCACGCCGAACAGCGCGCCGCTGAGCTGCCATTTCGGCACGTCCAGCAGGCTCACGGCATGGGCCGGTTCGAAAAACAGGATCAGCAACCCGGTGACAATCGCGCCGACCACAAAGGTCAGCAAACTGCTGCGCAACACGCCGACGGTTTCCCCCAGGCGCCCGTTGATCGCCGCCTGGACACTCAACACCGCGCCAGCTGCCACGACCACCGCCAACAAAATAATCAGATTCATCATCAACCCCTTGCGATCAAAACGAGTGCCGCGACGATCAGCAGCAAAGCGAGCCAGCGTTCACCGTTGACCTTTTTGCGTGTCGCACCGAACCAGCCGAAGTGGTCGATGAGCACGCTTTTACCGACCTGGCCGGAGAGGATCGCGATCATGGTCATGGCGATGCCGATAGAGGGCGTGGCCAGGGTCAGCACCACCACGTAGATCGGCCCGAGAAAACCGCCGATCAACTGCCAGCGCGGCAATTCACTCAGCGCCGGCCCTTGCTGCGGGCCGCTGAACAACAACAGCAGAAACAGAATCGCCGAGCCGACGCCGAAAATGCTCAGGGTTGCCCACAGGTGCCCGACCTGAACCCCGAGCGGCCCGAGCAAACCGGCCTCCACGGACAGGCCCATGCCGGCCAGGATGACCAGCGGCAGCAGCAACAGGCGCAACCCGGGTTTGGTGGTTGGCGCTGTAGCAACGCCGATGTCATCGATTGAAGAAGATTGCATAAGAAAAACCTGCGAGTTTTCAGTTAAGACGCGGTCCATGTGGGAACGGGCTTTTGTGGCGAGGGGGCTTGCCCCCGTTGGACTGCGCAGCAGGCCTGCTTTTTCAGGACCGCTTCGCGCTCCAACGGGGGCAAGCCCCCTCGACACAAAAGCTCACTTCCACAGGATCCGCGGCGTTAGAAGTGGCGCGCATTATCGGCTGGCGATCCTTTGCGATAAATGGGAGCATCCAGACAACACTTTTGCGCAACTCGCACAGCAGGAATAACCATGCACGGCCTCAACGAGCTGGGATTCAAGGCACTTCGGCTATTTGTCGCGGTGCTCGACCACGGCAGTTTTTCCGAAGTCGCCCGCCGCGAAGGCCTGGCGCCCTC
Organism: Pseudomonas sp. ANT_J12; assembly: GCF_008370045.1. Taxonomy (GTDB): domain Bacteria; phylum Pseudomonadota; class Gammaproteobacteria; order Pseudomonadales; family Pseudomonadaceae; genus Aquipseudomonas. Next base: position 56,574 of record NZ_VOBN01000028.1, on the reverse strand, counting down.
TTCGATTTCCCGGCAGATCCAGTTGATGGAACAGGCGCTGAACCAGCAATTGCTTTACCGCCACACCCGCGCGGTCACGCCGACGGAGGCCGGACGGATGCTCGGCCATCACGCGCGGCTGGTGCTGGTGCAACTGGAAGAGGCCGAGCAGGCGTTGCAGGAACAGCAAAGCGAACCCAGCGGCCTGGTGCGGATCAATGCGCCCGTGGTGTTTGGCCAGCGGCATCTGACGCCGTGGCTGGGGCAACTCTGCGAGCGTTACCCGAAGCTGCAACTGGATATCCAGCAGACCGACAGCTATGTCGACCCGTTGCAGGAAGGTGCTGACCTGCTGTTCCGCATCGGCCCGTTGCACGATTCGAGCATGCAGGCGCGGATCCTCGCACCCCATCGCTTTCAAGTGGCCGCCAGCCCCGCGTATTTAGAACGCCATGGCATCCCGCAACACCCCGAAGACCTCGCCGCTCATCAATGCCTGGCCTACAAAGGCGTGACCGGGCAGCAGCGCTGGTTCTTTCGTCAGGGTCAGCAGGACTGGACGCCTTACACGGTGCGAGGTCCGATTACCGGCAACCACGCCGACACCCTGACCCAAGCCGCCGAACAGGGGCTGGGGCTGGTGATGTTTCCGTCGTGGCTGATTGGCGAAGCGGTGCGTGCGGGGACGCTGGTGCCGGTGCTGAAGGACTATCAGGTGTCCAACAGCCTTGAGCCGCAGCAGATTGCGGTGCTGTGGCCGGGGAGCCGCCGGTTGTCGGTGAAGGTCAGGACGGTGATCGATTTTTATGTGGAGTGTTTTGGGGTGGTGCCGTATTGGGACAGGCCCTGACAACAATGCAAATTGCTTTCTGTAGGAGCCAGGCTTGCCGGCGAAGGCGCCCTCAAGTACGCCTTCGCGAGCAAGCTTTGCTCCTACAGTCGGTGGTCGCACAATCTGCTCTTGTAGGAGCATGGCTTGCCCGCGATGAGGGATTCAGATCCGGAACTGGCCGACCAGTTTACCCAGCCGTTGACCCAGGTCTGCCAGGCTGCGCGAGGTCTGCGCGCCGAGCTGGGTTTCATCCGCCACGCTGTCCACCGCCACCGCGATCTGATGCACGCTGCGGTTGATCTCTTCCGCCACGGCCGTCTGTTCTTCGGCGGCGCTGGCGATCTGGGCGTTCATCGAGTTGATGGTGCCGATCAACTGCGCCATGGTGTCCAGGGAGGCCCCCGCCTCATTGGCCTGGGCCGAAGTGCCGTCACCGGCCTCGCTGGAACGGCGCATCGCTTCCACGGCTGACTGAGTACCCGCCTGCAAGCGATCGATCATGCCCTGGATTTCCTGGGTACTGATCTGTGTGCGACTGGCCAGCGCCCGCACTTCGTCCGCCACCACCGCAAAACCACGCCCGGCCTCACCGGCGCGGGCGGCTTCGATGGCGGCGTTGAGGGCCAGCAGGTTGGTCTGCTCGGCAATCGAGCGGATCACCCCGAGCACGCTGACAATCGACGACACGTCTTTTTGCAGGCTGTCGAGGGACACGCCGCTGGTGCGAATGTCATCGACCAACGCATGAATCTTCACGATGCTGCCGGCCACCACACGCTTGGCGGCCTGGCCTTCAGCGTCGGTTTGCTGGGCAGCGACGGCGGCGTTTTGCGCGCTCTTGGCCACTTCCTGGGCGGCGGCGGACATTTCGTTGATCGCCGTGGCGACTTGATCGGTCTCGTGACGCTGACGCTCCATCGCCTGATCCGAGCGCTGGGCTTGATCGGACACCTGATTCACCAGCCCGGTCAGTTGCGAAGTCATTTCGGTGATTTGACGCACGAGGCCATGGATCTTGTCGACGAAGCGGTTGAACGAGCCGGCCAGTTGCCCGAGCTCGTCTTCGCTGGTGATGGTCAGGCGCCGGGTCAGGTCGCCCTCGCCCGCCGCGATGTCGTCGAGGTTGGCTTTCATCAGGTTCAGCGGCCGCAGAATCGCATTGGCCAGCAGCATCCCCGCCGCCGCGATCACCAACAACACGATGACCGCAATCCCGACGATGCTCAGCACCACGCCTTCCATCCGTTCGGTGACCTTGGCCTGCACCAGCGCCACCTGGGCTTCAATGCCATCGAGATTGACCGAGGTGCCGACCGCCATGTCCCACTTGGGCAGGTATTCGGTATAGCCGAGCTTGGGCACCAGCACCTGGCTGTTGCCGGGCAGCGGCGAGCTGTATTGCAGGTAGTGGGTGCCGTCCTTCGCGACTTTCACCAGGTCGCGGTTGACGTAGACACCGTTCGGGTCGCGGTTGTCCTTGAAGCTCTGGCCCACGCCTTCGGGGCTGTTGGCCTTGAACAGGCGCACGGTGTTGGAGTCGTAGCCGAAGAAGTAGCCGTCCTTGCCGTAGCTGATGCTCGACAGCAACTTGACCACTTGCGCCCGCGCGGCGTCATCGCCGGGGGCGGCGGCGTCGTAAAGGGGCTTGATCGCGGTCATGGCCACGGCGACGTAGCTTTGCAGGGTCGCCTTGGCGTCCTTGAGCAGGTTCTGACGGGTTTCCTCGACTTCCTTGCGCGCCTGTTCCTGCAGGATGAACAACGTGGTCAGGCTGATGACGAGGGCAAAGAGCAACACCGGGAGAACGGCAAGGGACAGGACTTTAGCCTTCAGGCTCATGCGCATGACGGTTCACTCTTTTGATTTTATTGGCGTGGTTAAGGCTTTAACGGCAGGCCGGATCAAAAGTTGAATCATCGACTACAAGTCCCTTGTAGGAGCGAGGCTTGCCCGCGAAGGCGGTGTGTCAGTCACATCAATGCTAAATGTGCCGTCGCGGGCAAGCCTCGCTCCTACAGGGGGCGCGATCAGAGGACCATCGCCGCTACCCAGCCAAACGCCAGCAGCGGCAGGTTGTAATGCAGGAAAGTCGGGACGACCGTGTCCCAGATGTGGTGATGCTGGCCATCGATGTTCAAACCGGAGGTCGGGCCGAGAGTCGAATCCGAGGCAGGGGAACCGGCGTCACCCAGGGCGCCGGCCGTGCCGACGATGCAGACGATCGCCATCGGGCTGAAACCCAATTGCACGCACAACGGCACGAAGATCGCCGCGAGGATCGGCACGGTGGAAAACGACGAGCCGATGCCCATGGTAACCAGCAGGCCGACCAGCAACATCAACAACGCGCCGACGCCTTTGCTGTGACCAATCCACGACGCCGAAGCCTGCACCAGCGACTGCACGTCACCGGTGGCTTTCATCACTTCGGCAAACCCCGAGGCGGCGATCATGATGAAGCCGATCATCGCCATCATCTTCATGCCTTCGGTGAACAGGTCGTCGGTGTCGCGCCACTTCACGATGCCCGACACCGAGAAGATCAGGAAACCCGCCAACGCACCGATGATCATCGAATCCAGCAGCAACTGAATGATGAACGCCGCCGCGATGGCCACGCCGGCGACCATCAGGCTCAGCGGGTTGTACTCCACCGCGACCTGCTCGACTTTCTCGATTTTTTCCAGGTCGTAGACGCGTTTCTTGCGGTAGCTGATGAACGCGACGGCCAGGCCCACCACCATGCCCAACGCCGGAATGCCCATGGCATGGGTGACGTTGATGCCACTGATGTCGACGCCGCTGCGGGCGACGTTGGCCAGCAGGATTTCATTCAGGAAGATGTTGCCGAAGCCCACCGGCAGGAACATATACGGCGTGATCAGGCCAAAGGTCATGACGCAAGCGATCAAGCGCCGATCCAGTTGCAGTTTGGTCAGCACATATAAAAGCGGCGGCACCAGCAACGGAATAAAGGCGATATGTATCGGCAGAATGTTTTGGGAAGCGATGGCCACCACCCACAGCAAGCCGATCAGCAGCCACTTGACCGAACCGCCGCCGCTGGCGTGTTGACGATCAACCATCGCCAAGGCTTTGTCCGCCAGGGCATGGGCCAGGCCGGACTTGGCAATCGCCACCGCAAAGGCACCGAGCAAGGCATAGGACAACGCCACCGTCGCCCCGCCGCCGAGGCCACTGTTGAAAGCTTTCAGTGTCGCGCCGATGCCCAGGCCACCGGTCAGGCCACCCACCAGAGCGCCGACAATCAGCGCGATCACCACATGCACGCGGGACAGGCTGAGCACCAGCATGACGCCGACCGCGGCAATTACAGCATTAATCATCGTTACCTCAAGGCAAGCGGAATGAGCTCCGCCGGCAGTCTGCAAAGCGCCGCCAGCGAAATTAGGAATGGGTTTTATTAGAGGGCGCGCACTGTGAAGGAAGCAGCCGCAAGCTGCAAGTCTGAAGCTGCAAGCTTTTGTGTTTCTCGCTTGCCGCTTGCAGCTTGTCGCTCAAGAAAGCTGCTTTTGCGCCGTTACAGTGCAAAGTCTCAGATAAATATCGAATAAGGACGTCTCTCCATGTCGCTCAGACAACTCTCCATCCAATGGAAAATCACCCTGCTGGCCGGGCTGTGCCTGGCGGGTATCGTGACCCTGCTGGTGGGTCTTTCGCTGTATCGCATGGAGCACAGCTCCGCGCTGGTGAAGGCGTCGAGCATGGAGATGCTCACCGAATCCGCCCAGGCGCGGATCGAGTCCCAGGGTGAAAACCAGGCGCTGGGGATTCGCCAGCAGTTCATGGACGCCTATCAATATGGCCACGGCTTCTCGCGCCAGGTGCTGTTCCTGCGCGAGCAGGCCGAGAAGCGTTTTCTCGATGCCTTCGACCTGCGCGAAGACCTGACCCGCCAGGTCAAGTCGGCGCTGCAAGCCAACCCGGAACTGCTCGGGCTGTCCCTGGTGTTCGAAGCCAACGCGCTGGACGGCAAGGACGAACTGTTCGCCGGTCAGGCCGAGCTCGGCAGCAACGACAAGGGCCGCTTTGCCCTGTACTGGTCGCAGCCGACACCGGGCAAACTGACCTCGATGTCGCTGCCCGAAACCGACATGGCCGACACCAGCACCGGCCCCAGCGGCGAAGCGGCCAACGCCTGGTTCACCTGCCCGCGCGCCACGCTCAAGCCGTGCGTGATCGAACCCTACTTCTATGTGATCGACGGCCAGAACGTGCTGATGACCAGCATCGTGTTCCCGCTGATGGTCAACGGCAAAGTCATCGCCTCGTTGTCGGTGGACATCAACCTCAACAGCCTGCAAGCGGTCAGTCAGGGCGCGAGCAAAAAGCTCTATGACGGCCAGACCAGCGTCAGCATCCTCAGCCCGGTCGGGTTGCTCGCCGGTTACAGCCCGGACGCCAGCAAGCTCAGCCAGCGTCTGGACGCCGTGGACAAAATCAACGGCGCCGAGCTGATCCGGATGCTGGGCACCAGCAGCAAAACCACCAGCCTGCACAGCAACGAGCAGTTGAAAGTGCTGTCGCCGTTCCAGCCGATTCCGGGCGGCAAGTCGTGGGGCGTGTTGCTCGATGTGCCGGAGAAAGTCCTGGTCGGCCCGGCCGAAGCGCTGGAAAAACAGCTGGATGAAAGCAACCGCGCCGGCACCCTGGTCGAACTCGGCCTGGGCGTACTCGCCGCGTTGATCGGCCTGTTGCTGGTGTGGTTGATGGCGCGCAGCGTGACCAAGCCGATCCTCGGCGTGGCGCACATGCTCGAAGACATCGCCAGCGGCGAAGGTGATTTGACCCGGCGCCTGGCCTACGACAAGAAGGACGAACTGGGCCAGTTGGCCGGTTGGTTCAACCGTTTCCTCGACAAGCTGCAACCGATCATCGCCGAGGTAAAACGCTCGGTGCAGGACGCGCGCAGCACGGCGGATCAATCCTCCGCCATCGCCACCCAGACCAGCGCCGGCATGGAGCAGCAATACCGTCAGGTCGATCAGGTGGCCACCGCGTCCCACGAAATGAGCGCCACCGCCCAGGACGTCGCCCGCAGCGCGGCCCAGGCGGCGCATGCGGCGCGCGATGCCGATCAGGCGACCCGTCAGGGCTTGACCGTGATCGACCGCACCACCACCAGCATCGACAACCTCGCCGCCGACATGAGCGCGGCGATGGTGCAAGTCGAAGGCCTGGCGGCGAATAGCGAGAAGATCGGTTCGGTGCTGGAAGTGATTCGTGCGATCGCCGAGCAGACCAACCTGCTGGCCCTCAACGCCGCCATCGAGGCGGCCCGGGCCGGTGAAGCCGGTCGCGGTTTTGCCGTGGTCGCCGACGAAGTGCGCAACCTGGCGCGGCGTACCCAGGAATCGGTGGAGGAAACCCGTCAGGTGATCGAGCAATTGCAGAGCGGTACCCAGGAGGTGGTCGGCTCGATGAACAACAGCCATCGCCAGGCCCAGAGCAGCGTCGAGCAAGTCAGCCAGGCCGTGACTGCCCTGCGCCAGATTGGTGATGCGGTGACGGTGATTACCGACATGAACCTGCAGATCGCCAGCGCCGCCGAGGAACAGAGCGCGGTGGCCGAGGAGATCAACAACAACGTGGCGACCATCCGCGATGTGACCGAATCGTTGTCGGGGCAGGCGAATGAATCGGCCAGAGTGAGTCAGTCGCTTAACAGCCTGGCCAACCAGCAGCAGAGTTTGATGGATCAGTTCCGGGTTTGACCTGAGGTAACTGATCGTTCCCACGCGACCCGTGGGAATGCAGCCCGGGACGCTCCGCGTCCCATTCAAACGCGGACGCGGAGCGTCCATTGAGGCATTCCCACGCAGAGCGTGGGAACGATCAAGCAGATCCGGGGTTTCAGGGGCCGAGTGGATATTTGCGCGAAGCTGATTATGCTTCTAAGGGCAATCTGACAACATCAGCCCCAGGGCCTGGGTGCGGCAACACGGGTATTTTGAGGTGCTCCGGCCTACAACAAGAGCAAGACGGAGAAGACCCATGGCCGTAATCGACAGCACAACCACGGGCACAGGCAGCGCGCCCCACCACGGCATCACCAAGGAGGAGCGCAAGGTTATCTTTGCCTCGTCCCTGGGCACTGTGTTCGAGTGGTACGACTTTTACCTCTACGGCTCCCTCGCCGCGATCATCGCCAAGCACTTCTTCGCGGGCGTCAACGAGACCACCTCCTTCATCTTCGCCCTGCTCGCCTTCGCCGCGGGTTTCGCCGTGCGGCCCTTCGGCGCGATTGTGTTCGGCCGCTTGGGCGACATGATCGGGCGCAAGCACACGTTCCTGATCACCATTGTCATCATGGGTGTCTCCACGGCCGTGGTGGGTTTCCTGCCTGGCTACGCGACCATTGGCGTCGCGGCACCGGTCATCCTGATTACCCTGCGCCTGCTGCAAGGCCTGGCGTTGGGCGGTGAGTACGGTGGCGCGGCAACCTACGTGGCCGAGCATGCGCCGAAGGGCAAACGCGGTTACTTCACGTCGTGGATTCAAACCACCGCGACCCTCGGCCTGTTCCTGTCGCTGCTGGTAATCCTCGCCTGCCGCACCGCCCTGGGCACCGAAGCCTTCGAAGCCTGGGGCTGGCGGATTCCGTTCCTGCTGTCGATCCTGCTGCTGATCGTCTCGGTGTACATCCGTCTGCAACTCAGCGAGTCGCCGGTGTTCCTGAAGATGAAAGCCGAAGGCAAATCCTCCAAGGCACCGCTGACCGAATCCTTCGCCCGCTGGGAAAACCTGAAAATCGTGATCATGGCCCTGCTCGGCGGCACCGCCGGCCAGGCGGTCGTGTGGTACACCGGGCAGTTCTATGCGCTGTTCTTCCTGCTGCAAACCCTGAAGATCGACCCGCAGACCGCCAACCTGCTGATCGCCGGCTCACTGCTGATCGGCACGCCGTTCTTCGTCATCTTCGGCAGCCTGTCCGACCGTATCGGACGCAAGGGCATCATCATGGCCGGCTGCATCCTCGCGGCCGCGACCTACTTCCCGATCTTCCATGCGCTGACCCAGTACGGTAACCCCGACGTGTTCATCGCCCAGGAGAAGAACCCGGTGACGGTTATCGCCGATCCCGATCAGTGCTCGTTCCAGTTCGACCCGGTGGGCAAGGCCAAATTCACCAGTTCCTGCGACCTGGCCAAGACCCTGCTGGCGAAGCGAGCGATCCCCTACACCAACGTAAAGGCTGAGCCGGGCACCGTCGCGCAAGTGCGCATCGGCGACAAAGTGGTCCCGAGTTTCGAAGGCTCCAGCCTGCCTGCCGCCGATTTCAAGACGCGCAACGACGCGTTCACCGCGTCCCTCGGCACCAGCCTGAAAGAGGCCGGTTACCCCGAAAAGGCTGATCCGGCCAAGACCAACTACCCGATGGTGCTGTTGCTGCTGACGATCCTGGTGATCTACGTGACCATGGTCTACGGCCCGATAGCCGCATGGCTGGTGGAATTGTTCCCGGCGCGGATTCGCTATACCTCGATGTCGCTGCCCTATCACATCGGTAACGGCTGGTTCGGTGGTTTCCTGCCGACGGTGGCGTTTGCGATGGTGGCGGCTACCGGGGATATCTATTACGGGTTGTGGTACCCGATTGTGATTGCGGTGATGACGGCGGTGCTGGGGATTTTCTTTATGCCGGAAACCAAGGATCGGGAGATTCATCACACCTGATGGTAACGCCGGGCTTGTGGCTGGCATTTACCTGTGGCGAGGGGGCTTGTGTGGCGAGGGGGCTTGCCCCCGTTGGACTGCGCAGCAGGCCCTTTTTTTAGAGCCGCTTCGCGACCCAACGGGGGCAAGCCCCCTCGCCACAAAAGCCCTCCTAACCACAGGTATTCATCATCAGCGCTTGGGCAATTCGATCACGACCTTCAACCCGCCCCACTCGCTTTGCTGCAACAGCAACGTGCCGCCCCAGGTGTCGACGATGTCGCGCACGATGCCCAATCCCAGCCCATGCCCATCCGTCTGTTCATCCAGCCGCGTCCCGCGACTGAACACTTGGTCGCGCTGGTCTTCGGGAATCCCCGGGCCGTCGTCTTCCACGCTCAGTTCAAACTTTTCGGGCATTTCGACCACGCTCAAGCGAACCTCGGCGTCCGCCCATTTGCAGGCATTGTCCAGCAGGTTGCCGAGCAGTTCCAGCAAGTCTTCGCGATCCCAGGGCAGCAGCAAACCGGCCGGGGCGCGGTAGCTCAGGTCCAGGTGTTCGCCATGAATCATGTTCAACGTGGCCAGTAACCCCGGCAGCTCCGCATCGCAATCAAACAACACCCCCGGCAACGCGTCCCCGGACAACCGCGCGCGGTTGAGTTCGCGATTCAAGCGATTCTGCACCTGCTCAAGCTGTTGCTGGATGACCTTGCGCAGTTCGGGATGGGCGTCGAGTTTTTCGCTGGACGCCAGGCTGAGCAACACCGCCAGCGGGGTTTTCAACGCGTGGCCAAGATTGCCCAGGGCATTGCGCGAACGCTTGAGGCTGTCTTCGGTATGGGCCAGCAGATGGTTGATCTGCGCCACCAGCGGCTCCAGCTCCACCGGCACCTGATCATCCAGTTGCGAGCGCTGGCCCTGTTGCAGTTGGGCGATCTGTTCACGGGCCCTTTCCAGCGGACGCAAGGCACGGCGCACGGTGATGCGTTGCAGCAGCAGAATCAGCAGCAACCCCGCCAGACCGAGTGCCAGACCGACCTGTTGCATGCGCATGAAACTCTCGCGCACTGGCGTGTAGTCCTGGGCCACGCTGATGGAAATCGACTGGCCGAGCCGCCGGTAGTCCGAGCGCAACACCAGCAACTGCTGACCTTCCGGGCCCAATTGCAGATGGCTCTCAAGGCCTGGGGTTTCGAGACGCGGCAGTTCCTGGTCCCACAACGAACGGGAGCGCCAGTGGCTGTCGGCAAAATCGATGCGGAAGTAATGCCCGGAAAACGGCCGTTGATAGGCCGGCGCCAGGTGTCGCTCGTCCAGTTGCAAGCCCTGGGGCCCGCGCACCAACGCGGCCAGCAGGTTTTCACTGTCATTGCGAAGCCCGGCTTCGAGGTAGCGCTGCAAGCCCATTTCGAACAGCCACAAACTGGTTTGCGCCAGCACCAGGCCGACGATCACCATCACGCTGATCAGGCCCAGGCTCAAGCGGCGCTGGATCGACCTCACTGCGCTTGCCCGCCGAACAGGTAACCCTGGCCGCGACGGGTTTCGATCACGCTGCGCCCGAGTTTGCGCCGCAGGTGGTTGACGTGGACTTCGAGCACATTGGAATCGCGCTCGGTTTCCCCGTCGTAGAGGTGTTCGGCGAGGTGGCTTTTGGAGAGGATCTGTTCCGGGTGCAGCATGAAGTAGCGCAGCAGGCGGAACTCAGCGGCGGTGAGCTGGATGTCGGCACCGTCGCGGGTCACGCACTGGCGGCCTTCATCCAGGTGCAAGCCGTTGGCCTTGAGCGTCGGCTGGTTGGCCTGGCCGTGGGACCGGCGCAGCAACGCCTGGACCCGCAGGTGCAGTTCTTCGGGGTGAAAAGGTTTGCTCAGGTAATCGTCGGCGCCGGCCTTGAGACCTTCGATGCGCTCGGCCCAGGAGTCGCGGGCGGTGAGGATCAACACCGGGGTCGACAAGCCGCCGGCGCGCCATTGGGTCAACACCTCAAGCCCCGGCAAACCCGGCAGGCCGAGGTCGAGGATGATCAGGTCATAGGGCTCGCTGCTGCCCTGGTACACCGCGTCGCGCCCGTCGGCCAGCCAGTCCACGGCGTAGCCCTGGCGGTTGAGGCCCGCCATCAATTCATCGGCCAGGGGCACGTGGTCTTCCACCAGCAGCAATCGCATCGGTCAATCTTCCTTGTCTTTCAATAAACGGCCGGTTGCGGCCTCGATGTCCAGTTCACGGACCACGCCCTCGGTGGTCAGCAGCTCGACTTCATAAATGTAGACGTCGTGTTTTTCTTCCAGCTCGGCTTCCAGCAATTTGGAGCCGGGATAGCGGTCCAGCGCCTGCTGCAACAGCTGCTCCAGCGGCAGGATCACGCCCTGCTGCCGCAAGCGCAGCGCCTCGTCCTGATCCAGGTCGCGCGCCACGACCACCGAGCAAAACGTCAGCAGCACCAACGCCATGCGTGAAAATGAAAGCACCTTCATTACGTATCCTGATGATCCTTGAGAACCTGCCCGCTGACAGCGTCCAATTCCAGGTCCCACTCAACGCCCTGCGGGTCGCGCATTTCCACCTGATAGATGTACTTGCCGTACTCTTCTTCCAGTTCGGTTTCGGTGATTTTGGAACCGGGGTGTTTGGTGAGTGCGGTGGCGTTGAGCTTCTCGAAAGACACAATGGTACCAGCGTCGCGCAGTCTCAGGGCTTCGTCGGGGCCCAGGTCACGGGCGTGGGCCAGGCTGGCGGTCATGGCGATGATGGACGCGGTGAACAGGGCAGTCAGGGTTTTCATGGGGTGTCTCCGTATTTTTTTAGGTGTTGCGTACGGCGTGCACCTTAACGGGGCGAACTTAATTGAAACTGAATTGCCATCATTGGTCATGACAACACAGCACACCAGGCCAACACAAAACCCTGCAGGAGCCAGGCTTGCCGGCGAAGGCGTCCGTGAAAGGCTCAGTTACGCTTGAGCATCACCGGCAACTGCGCCACCAGCTTCACGTTGTTCAGCGGCGCACGAATAAACCCGCGTTGCGTGCCATCCGGCCCGATCACCGCGAGGTTGCCGCTGTGGTCGACCGTGTAGTTAGGCTTGCTGGTGTCCGCCGGAATAAACGGAATGCTCACCGCGTTGGCCAGCTTCTGGATGTCATCCACGCTCGATGCGGTCAAACCCTGAAATTGCGGATCGAAGTAGCCCAGGTATTGCTTGAGCTGCTGGGGCGTGTCGCGGTTCGGGTCGACGCTGACCAGGATGATCTGCAACCTGGCCGCCGCTTCGGGCGGCAGTTCGCTCTTGATCTGGCGCAGTTGGGCGAGGGTGGTGGGGCAGATGTCCGGGCAGAAGGTGTAGCCGAAGAACAGCAGGCTCCACTTGTCTTTCAGCGCGTTGACCGCCACCGGTTTGCCGTCCTGGTCGGTCATGGTCACGTCTGGCAGGTTACGGCTTTGCGGCAGCAGGATGATCCCGGCGTCGATCAGTGCCGTCGGGTCGCCCTGGCCTTTGCCGGACAGCACCTTATTGACGGTCAGGCCCAGAACCAGCGCGATCAGGGCGACGAGGATGAAGACGGTTTTCTGAGTTCGAGTCATAGGTTCAACAGTAAGTAGTGGTCTACGAGCAGGGCGATAAACAGCAGGAACAAGTACCAGATAGAGTACTTGAACGTGTTGATCGCCGCGTGCGGCCGAGTGCCACGGTACAGCACCACGGCCCATTGCAGAAACCGCGCGCCCAGTCCCAACGCACAAACCAGATAGAGCACGCCGCTCATGTGGATCACATACGGCATCAGGCTGACCGCCAGCAGCGCGAAGGTGTAAAGCAGGATGTGGATTTTGGTGTAGTGCTCGCCATGGGTCACCGGCAACATCGGGATATCGGCCTTGGCGTATTCCTCTTTGCGGTGAATGGCCAGGGCCCAGAAGTGTGGCGGGGTCCAGGCGAAGATGATCAGCACCAGCAGCAACGGTTCGGCGCTGACATGGCCGGTGGCCGCGACCCAGCCGAGCAGCGGCGGGGCAGCCCCGGCCAGTCCGCCGATAACGATGTTCTGTGGCGTCGCCCGTTTGAGGAAACCGGTATAGACCACGGCGTAACCGAGCAGGGAGGCGAGGGTCAGCCACGCTGTCAGTGGATTGGTGAAGGCCAGAAGCACCGCTTGGCCCAATACGGCGAGTACCAACGCAAACGTCAGCGCCGCGCGAGGCGACACTCGGCCTTCCGCCAGCGGCCGCTTGTGGGTGCGGGCCATGACCGCATCGATGCGCCGATCCACCACATGATTGACCGCCGCCGCGCCGCCGGCACACAACGCGATCCCCAGATTGCCGAACACCAGCACCGTCCACGGCACCCCGGCGCGGGTCGCGAGGAACATCCCCACCAAGGAGGTGATGAGCATCAGCACCACCACTTTGGGCTTGGTCAGCTCCAGATAATCGCGCCAGATCGCTTGGTTGTGACGCTCGCCAATCAGAACCGCCATGGCATTTCTCCTTTTATTGTTATGGGCCCGGCTGAATGTTTACGCGGGCTGAACCGCCAGCGCGCGGGTGCTTGTTGCTTGACCCGAACCAGGCTGGTTCGCGCGTGATAATTGACCAGCACCATGGTCAGCAACAGCGCCGCGCCGCCCGCGTTGTGGGCAACGGCGATCGGCAGCGGCAGGTGAAACAGCACGTTGCTGATGCCGAGGGTGATTTGCGCGCCGAGGGCGATCAGCACCAAGCCGGCGAGGCGCGTCATGCCGACCACTTTCAGTTGCCAGGCCAGGCCGAGCAGTACCAGCGTCACCAACAGGGCGCCGATGCGGTGGGTCAGGTGAATCGCCGTGCGCGCATCGCTGTCCAGTTGCCCGCCGAGGTAGTTGGGGCCGATGTGTTGGGTCAGGTGAAAGCCGTTGGCGAAATCCGCCGGGGGCAGCCATTGGCCGTGGCAAGTCGGGAAGTCGATGCACGCCACCGCCGCGTAATTGGAACTGACCCAGCCGCCGAGGGCGATTTGCAGGATCACCAGCAACAACCCGGCGGTCGCCCAGTACTGCAAGCGCTTGGGCACGGTCAGCGCGGGCAATACGCCGGACAATCGCAACGTCAGCAAAAACAACAGACTCAAAGTCGCAAAGCCGCCGAGCAAATGCCCGGTGACCACCTGCGGCCAGAGCTTTAGCGTCACCGTCCACATGCCGAACGCCGCTTGCGCAAACACCACGGCCAGCAAGAACAGCGGCAACTTCACCGGTTGCCCGGGATGGCGCCGATGCACCCAGGCGCGACCGGCCAGCACCGAGATCAACAGCCCCAGGGTGCCGGCGAAGTAGCGGTGGATCATTTCGTTCCAACCCTTATGCGCCACCACCGGCGTATCGGGGAAATGCAGTTCGGCATGGGCCAGTTGGGCTTCGCTTTTCGGCACGCTGATAAAGCCATAACAGCCCGGCCAGTCCGGGCAGCCGAGGCCCGCGTGGGTCAGGCGGGTGTAGGCGCCGAGCAGCACCACAATCAGTGCCAGCAAGGTGGCAAACAGCGCGAGGCGAAATCCAGGTTTGGCCATGACGATGCCCTTATCCGATGTTCGACAGTTTCAACAGGTGACGCAGATCGTTCAGCAGGTCCTTGCCCTTGACCGTCGGGTCGTAGCGCAGCACCAGATTGCCGTGAGGGTCGATGATCCACAGTTGCGGCGCGGTCTTGTCGCCGGTGGTCTTGCTGAAAGTCGTGAGGTCCATGGGGTAGCGCTGCAACTGCGGATATTCGCGGGTCAGCTTGGCTTCGTAGTCGCTGCTCAGCGGTTGCGCGGCGGCCAGGGCGTGGCTGGCCCGGGAGGCATCGCGGCCGAGGCCGATCTGGATCTGTCGCGCCAGGTACACCAACTGCTGGCAATCCACGGCGCAATCCTTGGGCGCGGTCACCAGCATCTGCCAGCGATCTTCCTGGGCCTGCACGCCAAGGTCGGCGCGGGTCTGACCGTTGCCGATCAGTTCACCGTGATAGCTGCGACCGTCCGGCACCCAGAAATTCAATTTATACATACCGGTGGCGAGGATCATCGGACCCACCACCCCCAGCACGATCAGCAGCAACTGCAAACGACCCTTGCGCCGACTTGCCGGGGTTTTCGCCTCAGACATGTTGGGTGGATTCATGGCCGCTCCCATGGTGTTTCTCCTTTGCGTTGTGCCAGCCGAGGTAGATAAAAAGGCCGAGCAGGGCGATCGCCATGGCGAACCACTGCACGGCATAAGCGATGTGTTTCTCCGGCCCCATGGCCACCACCGGCCAATCGGCCTGGTAGGACGCCGGGCCGGTTTCTTCACGTAATTCGTAGGCAAAGCCTTCGCGGTTCAGCGTCGTCCAGAGTTTGGCGGGCTCGACGGCGGTGATGACCTGAGGCCAGGTTGTGGTGCTCGGATCAGCGTGCAGCTGGAAAGTCGCGCCGGGGGACACGTAGACCCAGGCATCAAGGCTTAATGCTTGATTTGGCGTTTTGAATTGCGGCGGCGTGCGCCGATCCGGCCATGGCAGCCAGCCGCGATTGACCAGCAGCCAAAGGCCGGTGGCCTGATCGTGAAACGGTTGCAGCAGCTCGACGCCGACCTTGCCGTCGCGCTGACGGTTATCCAGCAGCAGGCTGTGCTCGGCATCGAATTCACCGTGCAGACGCACCCGACGAAAGGCTGGATCTTGCGTGTTCAGCAGCTCGGCACTGGCCATCGGCTCGGCCGCCCGGCGCTCGGCGTAGGTTTGCAGCAGCGCGCTTTTCTCCGCGCCCCGGCTCAACTGCCAGAACCCCAGTGACACCAGCAGCGGCAACAGCAGCGCCACGACGAGGGTCGGCACGACGCCCGGCCGAAAGCGCTTCATGACGTCGCCAGAAAGTCGGTGATCGCGATAGCTATACTCAACTGCATCGCCTGTCCCCCCGGAGTCTCACCATGCTCAAAGCAGCCATCGTCCTGATGCTGATTGCCACGGTTGTCAGCCTGTTCAGCGGCCTGTTTTTTCTGGTCAAGGACGACAGCAGCTCGAACCGCCTGGTCATTGCCCTGAGTATTCGTGTAGCCCTGGCCGCTACCACCGTTGGCTTGATCGCCTGGGGCTTTTTCAGCGGCCAATTGGTGTCCCATGTTCCGTGGTAGCTGCAAGTGGCAAGCTGCAAGCTGCAAGTTCAACGCTTGAAGCTTGAAGCTCAAAACTTGCCGCTCTAAAGCACATACACAAAAACAAATAGGCCAATCCAAACCACATCCACGAAGTGCCAGTACCAACTCGCCGCCTCGAAGCCGAACTGGTGCTCGTTATCGAAGTGCCCGCGCATGATCCGCATCAGCATCACGAACAGGATGATGGTGCCGATGGTCACGTGGGCGCCGTGGAAACCGGTGAGCATGAAGAACGTTGCGCCGTAGATGCCCGAACCCAGGGTCAGCCCCAGTTCGTGGTAGGCGTGCATGTACTCTTCGGCCTGCAAGGCGAGGAAGCCGCAACCCAGCAACACGGTGATCGCCAGCCAGATTTTCAGCGCGCCGCGATGGCCCTTTTTCAAGGCGTGGTGGGCGATGGTCACGGTGACGCTGGAGCTGACCAGCAAAATCGTGTTGATCAGCGGCAGGCCCCAAGGGCTGATGACTTCCTTGGGTGGCGGGAACAGTTTTGGGTCCGGCGTATGCAGCAGCGGCCAGGTGAACTGGAAGTTCGGCCACAGCATATGCGCGATGCCTTTCGGGCCTTCACCCCCCAGCGCCGGGCCGGAGATGTGCCGCACATAAAACAGCGCGCCGAAGAAGGCGATGAAGAACATCACCTCGGAGAAGATGAACCAGCTCATGCCCCAGCGGAACGAGCGATCCATCTGTGCGCTATACAAGCCTTGGCGACCTTCCTTGATCACCGTGCCGAACCAGCCGAACAGCATGTACGCCAGCAGCAGGCCGCCGACGAAGAAGATCAGCGGGCCGTGGGATTCCGGGCGCGCCGCTTTCAGGTCGTTGAACCAGGTCGCCAGGCCGAATACCGTGACCAACATGCCGACCGTGGCGATGATCGGCCATTTGCTCTGGGCCGGTACGAAATAGTGTTCATGAGTTGCCATTTATTGTTCTCCTTATCGGGCACGCTCAACCGCCAGTGTTTACAGCGACCGGTGGATGTCGGGCGGTGATATCGAACAGCGTGTAGGACAGCGTCAGGTGCTTCACATCCTTGGGCATGTCACGGTCAACGATGAAACGTACTGGCATCTCGATTCGCTCACCGGGCTGCAGCACTTGCTGGGTAAAGCAGAAACATTCGGTCTTGTGGAAATACGCCGCCGCTTCACTGGGGGCGATACTCGGCACGGCTTGCGCGCTCATCGGGCGGTCGGTGGGGTTGTAGGCGACGAAAATCATTTCGTTCACCGCCCCCGGGTGCGCCGTCAGCTCGTTGCCCTTGGGATAGAACTCCCAGACCATGTCGGCGTTATTGGTCGACAGAAACTGCACGCGCACCTGGCGCGAGGTGTCGACCGTTTGCTCGCCCTCGTACTGCCCGGCGGTTTTGCCGTTGATGCCGAACGCTTTGCACATCACGTCGTAAATCGGCACCAGGGCAAAGCCGAACACAAACATCGCGACCACCACCATCAGCAGGCGAGTGACCAGCTTCTTCAACGAAATCGAATCAGCCATGATTCCAACCCTCACCGCATAACCCTGTGGCAGCGAGCTTGCTTGATGAACACTGACCTGTGGCGAGGGGGTTTACCCCCGTTCGGCTGCGCAGCAGTCGTAAAACCAGCGCCTGCGGTATGCCTGATACACCACGATCACAGGTTTTGGGGCCGCTTCGCGATCCAACGGGGGCAAGCCCCCTCGCCACAAGGGCTTGGTCAGCGCTTACAGAGGTGATGTTCATTTCACTTCCGGCGGCGTAGTGAAGGTGTGATACGGCGCCGGCGACGGCACGCTCCACTCCAGGCCTTCGGCCCCTTCCCACGGTTTGGCCGGTGCTGGCGGGCCACCGCGGATGGTCTTGATCACGATGAACAGGAAGAACAACTGCGTGGTGCCGAACATGAACGCGCCAATCGACGACACCATGTTGAAGTCGGCGAACTGCAGGTTGTAGTCCGGAATCCGCCGCGGCATGCCCGCCAGCCCGACGAAGTGCATCGGGAAGAACGTCAGGTTCATGCCCACGAACGACAGCCAGAAGTGCAGCTTGCCGAGGGTTTCGTCGTACATGTGGCCGGTCCATTTCGGCAGCCAGTAATACGCCGAGGCGAAGATCCCGAAGATCGCCCCCGGCACCAGCACGTAGTGGAAATGCGCGACCACGAAGTAGGTGTCCTGGTACTGGAAGTCCGCCGGGGCGATGGCCAGCATCAGCCCGGAGAACCCGCCGATGGAGAACAGGATCACGAACGCCACCGCGAACAACATCGGCGTTTCGAAGGTCAGCGAGCCTTGCCACATGGTGCTCGCCCAGTTGAACACCTTCACGCCCGTGGGCACCGCGATCAGCAGCGTTGCGTACATGAAGAACAGCTCGCCAACCAGCGGAATGCCGACCACGAACATGTGGTGGGCCCAGACGATGAACGACAGGAACGCGATGCTCGCCGTGGCGTAGACCATCGAGGTGTAGCCGAACAGCGGCTTGCGCGAGAAGGTCGGGATGATCGAGCTGACGGCACCGAAGGCCGGCAGGATCATGATGTACACCTCGGGATGCCCGAAGAACCAGAACACATGCTGGAACAGCACCGGGTCACCGCCACCGGCGGCACTGAAGAAACTGGTGCCGAAGTGGATGTCCATCAGCATCATCGTCACGCACCCGGCCAGCACCGGCATTACCGCGATCAGCAGGAATGCGGTGATCAGCCAGGTCCAGACGAACAGCGGCATTTTCATCAGCGTCATGCCGGGGGCGCGCAGGTTGAGGATGGTCGCGATCACGTTGATCGCGCCCATGATCGAGCTGATGCCCATCAAGTGGATGGCGAAGATAAAGAAGGTCACGCTTTCCGGCGCGTAGGTCGTGGAGAGCGGGGCGTAGAAGGTCCAGCCGAAGTTCGGCCCGCCACCGGCGGTGAACAGGGTCGACACCAGCAGGATGAACGCCGCCGGCAACAGCCAGAAGCTGAAGTTGTTCATCCGTGGCAGGGCCATGTCCGGCGCGCCGATCATTAACGGGATCATCCAGTTGGCGAGGCCGACAAACGCCGGCATCACCGCACCGAACACCATCACCAGGCCGTGCATGGTGGTCATCTGGTTGAAGAACGCCGGTTCGACGATTTGCAGCCCCGGCTGGAACAGCTCGGCGCGAATCACCATCGCGAACGAGCCACCGAGCAGGAACATGGAAAACGCGAACCACAGGTACAGCGTGCCGATGTCCTTGTGGTTGGTGGTCAGCACCCAACGCATCAGGCCCTTGGCGGGACCGTGGGCGTGGTCGGTGGCATGACCATGATCATCGATGACAGCACTCATGGCCGTTCTCCTGAGAACGAATGGGCTGGGCAGGCCGGGGCGCACTGCCCCGACCGGTTCCTGACGTGCGCGATAGACCGGGTCATTTGCTTTCCGCCTGTTTCAGCTCCAGCACTTCTTTAGGAGTGACCATGTCGCCTTTGTTATTGCCCCAGGCGTTACGTTCGTAGGTCACGACCGCCGCGATATCGACTTCCGAGAGCTGCTTGCCGAACGCCGCCATGGCGGTGCCCGGTTTGCCGAAGTAGACGCGGTGCAGGTGGTCGGCTTTCGGTCCGGTGGCAATCGGCGAGCCTTTGAGCGCCGGGAACATCGGCGGCAGGCCCTGGCCTTCGGCCTGGTGACAGGCCACGCACGTGGTGTGGTAGATCTTGTCGCCACGTTCTTTGAGCTCGTCGAGGGTCCATTCCTTGCTGGTCAGCTCTTTGAGCTGCAGGGCTTCAGCCTTGCGCTCGGCCAGCCACTTGTCGTAATCGGCCTTTTCCTTGACCTCGACCACGATTGGCATGAAGCCATGGTCCTTGCCGCACAACTCGGCGCACTGGCCACGGTAGATGCCAGGCTTGTCGATGCGGGTCCAGGCTTCGTTGACGAACCCCGGAATCGCATCGCGCTTGACCGCGAAGGCCGGCACCCACCAGGAGTGGATCACGTCGGCGGAGGTCACCAGGAAGCGCACCTTGGCGCCAATCGGCAGCACCAACGGCTTGTCGACCTCGAGCAAGTAGTGCTCGCCCTTGGCCTCCTTGTTATGGATCTGGTCCTGAGGCGTGGCCAGGTTGCTGAAGAACTCGACGTCCTGGCCCAGGTATTTGTAGTGCCACTTCCACTGATAGCCGGTGATCTGGATATCGATATCCGGCTCACTGGCGTCGTACATCTTGATCAGGGTCGCCGTCGCGGGAACCGCCATGGCCACCAAAATGATGAAGGGCACGATGGTCCAGAGGATTTCGACGGTGGTGCTTTCATGAAATTTGGCGGCCACCTGCCCGGTCGAGCGGCGGTGGACCATCATCGACCAGAACATGGCGCCGAAGACGATGATGCCGATCACTACACAGATCCAGAAGATGGTCATGTGCAGGTCGAATACTGCGTGACTGATTTCAGTCGCTCCAGGCGCCATATTCACAGTCCAGGCCGCTTGTGCCTGGCTGAAAATTGACCACAACAGGAGGCCCATCCAGACGTGTGGATGTCGCATCATTGCGGGTTCCCCTTATCGTTCTTGTTATCCCGCCGGCTTTCACCAACGGCAAGGGAGCGGCTTTTTCAGACTACGAACTTGAATTGCCGAGCCTTGCTGCGTGTGCAGTCGGGCGTCATCAGCTAACTCCATTCCCACCCGAGTATAGACAGCGACCGCTACCTCGCAACGTGAGGGCGTAAATGATCTGAAACAGCTGGGACTTGCGTTCAAGGGCACGAATGGAGAAGGATGCAGACGAGTGGTGGCAAAATAGATATAACTTCGAAGTATCAAGGATGAAATAATTATGACAAATGCGTCTTAGGAAATTTTCTACGCCAGCTAAGTTATGTCTTCCCTATTTCACAGCCTTTGTTTCCTGGAGTTTTCATGAACACCGCCGCATTGCGCGAGCAGATCCAAAAAGCCCAACAACACGAGGCCGAGACCGGCCTGTTAACTCGTCAACTGGAAACCCAACTGCCTCACCTGCACGCTGCCATCCAACTCCCGGATGTCGATGCCAAAGGCGTGATGACCCGTTTTGTGACGGCTTATATAGAACAAGTGCCGGACCTGTTGGACGCAGCCAATGATGTCGCACGGGAAGCGGGCATCGAATCGCAGATCAAACCGGTGCTGAAAATCGCCGAGCAGTTCTTCCTCCAGCCGCCGGCGATCATGACCGGGCATATCGGCCTGGACAGCCTGCTGGACGAAGCCTATCTGGCGCATCGGTTGGTCGAAGAGGTCAATGACCTGTACATCAAGCATTTTGGCCAGCCACTGATCCCCTTGGACATGACTGTCGCCAACCTGATTGCCCACCAACTGATCGGCGAGGAATTTGCCAACCAGCTGGATGAGGCGGTGCATCACGCCGTGGACGAGATGCTTAACGAAGACAGTTTCGCGCTGGAATCGGTGGAGGCCTACCGCGAGAAACTCAACAGCCCGGACACCGGTGCCGCGTGGAAACGCTGGCCGTGCCTGTCGCGCCAGTTGGGCGTGGGCCTGGAGCTGGATCAGCCAGCCGCCTAAACGACACATCCCCCTGTAGGAGCAAGGCTTGCCCGCGATGGCGTACTCAAGTACGCCAAAAGCTTCGCGAGCAAGCTTCGCTCCTACAGGTTACGTATTACCCGGCAGAACCTACGCCGGATGTGGTCCGTAAACGCCCTTCCAACCGACGCTTCAACCCCCGCGCTTCAATCACCAATTTCGAGCCCTTGGCCGCATTTGCCCGGCCCCACTCCTCAAGTAACTCCAGACACGAATGGTCGATGTAGCTCAGGTTATTGAGCGGCACATGCACCGTCGCGCCCGCGGGAATGGTCCCCAGTACCTGAGTCAGCGCCGGCACCTTGAGAAAGGTCGCTGCACCGATCAAACGCAGCTCCATTTCGCCGTCCTTGGGCAGGTCGATCAGGCTGATCTTCAGTCGCGAGGCTTTCCAGGCCAGTTTGGCCAGGGTCAGGCCGAAGCCGATCAGCACGCCGGTCAGCAGGTCGGTGAAGATGATCGCCAATGCGGTCGCCGCATAGGTAAACATCGGCATCCGGCCGTAACGGCCCAGGCCGCGAAAGGCCTTGAGGTCCACCAGTTTGAACCCGGTGTAGACCAGCACACCCGCCAGGCTCGCCACCGGAATGCTTTGCAGCACGCTGGACAGCAACAGCACGAACGCCAGCAACCACAGGCCATGGAAAATGGCCGAGTAGCGGGTTGTTGCACCGGCCTGGACGTTGGCCGAGCTGCGCACGATCACGCCGGTCATCGGCAGTGCGCCGAGCAAACCGCAGAGCATGTTGCCCACGCCTTGTGCCGACAATTCCCGGTCGAAGTCCGAACGCTCGCCGCTGTGCATGCGGTCCACGGCGGCAGCCGAGAGCAGGGTTTCGGCGCTGGCGATAAAGGCCACGGCGAACGCGGCGATCAGGATCGTCGGATCGGCCAGGTTGAGCAGGTCCGCCGGTTTCAGCCAGTCGATGGCTTCCGCCAGATTGGCCGGGACTTCCACGCGTTTGACCTGCAAGGCAAGCATCAGGCTGGCAACCGTCGCCAGACCGACACCCAGCAAGGCACCGGGCACGAACCGCAGGGAATGAGGGCGGAATTTTTCCCACAACCACATCACCGCAATCGTCGACAGCCCGAGCAAACCTGCCTGCCAGCCAAAGGACGGCAAGGCCTGGAGCACCGCCGCCGGAAAAGCCGCCAGGTTATCCAGACCGGACGGTTTGGGCACGGCATCGAGCATCACATGCACTTGTGACAGCACGATCAACACGCCAATCCCGGCGAGCATGCCGTAGACCACCGCCGGTGCCGTCACCCGAAACCAGCAGCCCAATTTGAAGCGCCCGGCCAGCAGTTGCAGAAAACCCGCCAGTAGCAGGATCGGTCCGAGCATGGCGACACCATGCTGGCGCACCAGCTCGAACACCAACACCGCCAGACCCGCCGCCGGGCCGCTGACTTGCAGCGGTGAGCCGGCAATCCAGCCTACGACCAGGCCACCGATGATCCCGGTGATCAGGCCTTTGGCCGGCGGCAACCCCGAGGCGATGGCGATGCCCATGCACAAGGGCAGGGCCACCAGGAACACAACCACCGAAGCCAACAGCTCCCGTGGCAGAACAGCTTTCAGTTGCGCAGCACGCATAGGGAATCTCCCGAAGTTTTCTTCAGGCATGGCAAAGCCTGGCTGCTCAATCGGCAGCCTCGGCTCAACCACGCTGGGGATTTAGGAGGTTTTAGAAGCGCGCTTTAGGCGTCGCCACCGGAATCGGATGACTGCCATCCAGGGGCAGGAAACAGCCCTGATCGGCGTCATAGGCTTTGATTTCGCTGGTTTCGATGCTGTAGACCCAGCCATGGATAAACAGCTGACCGTTGGCCATGCGCGAGGCCACCGATGGATGGGTGCGCAGGTGCTGCAACTGGGCGATCACATTCTCTTCGGTGAGGATGTGCATGCTTTCGCTTTCGTTAGCGCAATTGCAGTTTTCCTGGACCATGGTTTTCGCCACTTCGGCGTGCCGCAGCCAGGCTTTGACGGTGGGCATTTTTTCCAGGCTTTGCGGGTTGAGCACCGCGCGCATGGCGCCGCAATCGGAATGGCCGCAAATGATGATGTGTTGCACGCCCAAGGCCAGCACCGCGTATTCGATGGCCGTGGAAACGCCGCCGTTCATTTGCCCATAAGGTGGCACAACGTTGCCGACGTTACGGGTCACGAACAAATCACCCGGGGAGCTTTGGGTAATCAACTCAGGCACGATGCGCGAATCGGCGCAGGCGATGAACATCGCCCGTGGGCTCTGGGCCGTGGCGAGTTTCTTGAAGAGTTCTTCCTGCTGCGGAAAGACTTCGTGATGAAAATGCAAAAAGCCGTCAACGATATGCTTCAGCGCTGCATCGGCGGATTCCGCCTCGGGAAGCGCTTGCGCCGACGCAGCCAGCGGCTGTTTATCCTTGTCACTCATGATTCATCCTCTTTGACGGAGTCGGGGGAAGTTTCCCGTTTTGTCCGATATGAAGCCAGTGGCTGTTTAAAAAACGTCCAGGTCGAAGATCTCGACCCATCAGTCACTCGATGAACAAGGTAACTGCCGAAACTTAACTCAAACTGAATCAAACGCTCTAGAACGTGTGTTCCAGGTCACAAAAAACGTGACCGGCGTAATGGCTCAGTGCCTTTTACCCTACTCAACCTTAGGCCAATTGTCCTTAAATCAACGACATTTGGCGACCCGGCGGACAGAAGGCATCGCAGTCCAGATTAAACCCTTCGCGCCGATTGAGCCCCAGGCGTTTGATGGACTTGGCGAAGCGTTGGGCCAACAGGTCGGCGAACGGTCCTTCACCGCGCATCCGCGCACCGAAACGGCTGTCGTACAGCTCCCCCCCTCGACTCTGGCGGATCAGGCTCAGCACATGCGCCGCACGCTGCGGGTAGTGGGCGGCCAGCCATTCCTCGAACAGCGGGGCGACCTCCAGCGGCAGGCGCAACATCATATAGGCCGCGCTCTGGGCCCCGGCCGCGTGGGCTTCGGTGAGCAGGCTTTCAAGCTCGCTGTCATTGATCATCGGAATCATCGGTGAGCACAAGACCCCCACCGGAATCCCCGCTTCGCGCATCACCCGAATGGCCCGCAACCGCGCCTTGGGTGCCGCCGCGCGAGGTTCGAGGATGCGCTTGAGTTCATCGTCCAGGGTGGTGAGGCTGATCATCACCGCCACAAGGCGCTGTTCGGCGAGCTCAACCAGCAGATCCAGGTCGCGCAGGATCAACGAACCCTTGGTGATGATGGTCACCGGATGCCGGTAACGCAGCAGCACTTCCAGGGTTTGGCGGGTGATCTTGTGTTCGCGCTCGATCGGCTGATAAGGATCAGTGTTGGAGCCCAGGTTGATTGGCGCACATTGATAGCCGCGTTTGGACAGTTGCTCCTCCAGCACGTCGGCGGCGTTGGTCTTGGCGATCAGCCTGGTTTCGAAATCCAGCCCCGGCGACATGTCCCAATAGGCATGGCTGGGTCGCGCGTAGCAATAGATGCATCCATGCTCGCAGCCGCGATAGGGATTGATCGAACGGTCGAAGGGCAGGTCCGGCGAGTTATTGCGGGTGATGATGGTTTTCGCCGTCTCGATACGCACTTCGGTGCCCTGGGTGACCGGCGCTTCCTGATACCAGCCGTCATCCTCGGCCACCGAACGGTTCGGCGCGAAGCGGTTGTGCGGGTTGGTGGCGGTGCCGCGACCGCGAGGGGGCAATGGCGTGTGCATTAGATGATCCTGCGATGCTGTATGCACATACAGTATCGCAGGAGGCAATCGGCGACCAGTGCCGTTCGGCGTCCGGAGCGACGCCGTTTTCAAGTTAACAAGCGTTTCAGAGCTTGAGGTCCCTCATTGATCTGGAGGATTTTGCAATGACCCTGTAGGTCGGTTCATCTTTATGGCTGATCGGTTCTACCTTGAACACTTCGGTAACTTGCTCTTCTTTAAGTGCTGAAGATCTAATGATTAAATCGGTTGAGCTCAAGTTGTACTGGTGGCTATAAGCCCCGATTTGGTGAAATCACGAAACATATAATCAGTTGTCTGCCCGCTGATAGTCTAATTAAAATCCGCAGCACACGGATTCTCGTGTTTAACTTAATTAAATGGAATTAACCCATGTCGTTTTTTAATCAGCGCGGTATCTTTTTGCAGCTAATGGCTCCAAGTATTGTTAGCCCGAACGAGGTACAAGTCTCGATGCAACTTGCCCGCAAAGAAATGGGCTGGGACGCGGTCAATGAAGAACAGACCGAATCTCTGGTGGATTCCATCACTGTTACTGCGGTGTCCGGCGATGCCGGCCAGTCCTTCAGTATCAACACTGTCCCAAGCGATGTAGACGGTGACGGTGATATCGATGGCGCTGACAAGGCAAAGCTGTTGGCTCTGGCCAAGGCATACGCGGCCATCGTCAATCCTTGATACGCGGTTAGTTGATCAACCTGCATGATCACTCATGCAGGTTTTTATGCGCGTGACGATTTAGTTATGTTGCGTAAGTTGGCCAAGGTCATCGCTGGATGTTGTTTTCATATCGTCTTTGCGCAACTCCGCCACCTCGCCGGGTTTAACTATCGACCCTTTATTTCCCCAACTCGTACGGATGAAAGTTACGACTTCCGCCACTTCCTGATCCGACAAGCGCCAGGCAAACCCAGGCATGGTGAAGGTTGAAGGCGCGGTGTGAGTCGCCGGTAACGTACCGCCCTTGAGTACGATGTGAATCAGCGACGTCGCATCTTCCGACTGCAACACCGGGTTGCCCGCCAGCGCCGGGAACACCCGCGTATAGCCATGGCCGTCCGTCCGGTGACAGGCTGCGCAGTTGTCGATGTACACCGAGGCGCCCGGCTTGCTGTCATCACCCTTCCACAGTGCCTGGGCGACTTGCTTGTCGTACTGGTGCGGCTGGTCGTTAGGGTCGTTGGCTGGCAGGGACTTGAGGTAGCGGGCAATCGCGGTCAGGTCGGCGTCGGTCATATATTGCATGCTGTGGGTCACCACATCGCTCATGCCGCCGAATACTGCACTGCGGTCGCTGCGCCCGGTCTTGTGGTCGCCCCGCAGACTTTTCGCGATCCAGCCTTCCAGCGGCGCGCTGCCTGACAGAAACGTGCTGCCTTCGCTCGCATTCAGGGATTTTTCCTGCATGGTCAGGGCGCGCGGCGTATGGCAGGCGCCGCAATGTCCCAGGCCTTCCACCAGATACGCCCCACGGCTGACGACCGCATCGGCGCCGGGCGCTGCCTGGTAATCCGCCACGGCCGGGGCGAACAGCCAGCGCCAGCCCATCAGCGGCCAACGCATGCTCAACGGCCAGGGAATGTCGCTGGTCTTGTTCTCCTGGGCCACCGGCGCCACGCCGTGCATGAAGTAGGCATACAAGGCCTGCATGTCGGTTTGGTTGACGCTGGCGTAGGACGGATACGGCATCGCCGGATACAGCGTGCTGCCGTTTTTGGCCACACCGTGGCGCACCGCTTTGTCGAAGTCTTCGAAGCTGTAGTCCCCGAGGCCGGTTTTGTCCGGGGTGATGTTGGTGGAGTAGATCGTGCCGATCGGTGTTTCCATCGGCAAGCCGCCGGCGAACGGCTTGCCGTCCTTGGCGGTGTGGCAGGCCACGCAGTCGCCGGCCCGGGCCAGGTATTCGCCTTGTTTGATCAGATTTTGATCAACTTCTGCGGCGCAGATCGAGCCACTGCCGAGCAGGGCGAAGGTCGCGATAACGAGTGCTTTCATGGTGATCGCTCCTTAAGCCTGAACCAGCGGGCCGGGGTTTTTCAGGTACTGCTCGCGAATCGCCCGGGCCGACCAGTAGGTCAACGCCGCCACCAGACCTGTAGGGTTGTAGCCCAGGCCTTGTGGGAAAGCGGATGCACCAGGGACGAATACGTTGTGCACGTCCCAGCTCTGCAAGTAGCGGTTCAGCGCACTGGTTTTCGGGTCGGTGCCCATGATCGCGCCACCGTTGAGGTGAGTGGTCTGGTAGGCCGCGGTGTTGAAGTGATCACCGACCTGTTTGCCGATCACCGCGATGGCTTTGGGGCCCATGGCTTCGGCGATCTTGCCCATTTTCTCGACCATGAAGCGGTTCATCTTGATGTCGTTTTCCTGCCAGTCGAAGGTCATCCGCAACAGCGGCAAGCCGTAGGAATCGCGGTACACCGGGTCGAGATCGAGGTAGTTGCCACGGTAGGACTGATGCGCACCGTGGGCGTCCATCGACACCTGGTGGGTGTAGTAATCGGCGGTGGCGCGTTTCCAGGCACTGCCCCAGGCCGGTGTGCCCGGCGGGTTGGAGGTCCCGGCGATCGGTCGGCTGCCGGCCTGGTTGACCCACATCGGCGAACCACCGACGAAGCCATGAGGGCCGTGATCGAAGTTGTCAGCGTTGAAATCATCGATCGCCACGCCATTGCCGCCGGCTCCGATGAAGTTATTGGTGTGGGTGTCTTTGTCAAAGAACGCCTTGATCGTGGCCATGTTCTGGTAGGCGAAGTTCTTGCCGACCACGCCTTCGCCACTGATCGGGTCGTACGGCTTGCCGATGCCGGACAGCAGCATCAAACGCACGTTGTGGAACTGGAAGGCGCCGAGGATCACCAGGTCGGCGGGTTGCTCGATCTCCCGGCCCTGGCCATCGATATAGGTCACGCCGGTGGCTTTGCTCTTGGTGCTGTCGAGATTGACCCGCAGCACGTGGGAGTTGGCGCGCAGTTCGAAATTCGGCAGCGGCTTGAGCGCCGGCAGAATGTTCACGTTGGGCGATGCCTTGGAATACATGTAGCAGACGTAACCGCTGCAAAAACCGCAGAAGTTGCACGGGCCCATCTGTGCGCCGTAGGGATTGGTGTACGGGCCGGAGGTGTTGGCCGACGGCAGGTTGTAGGGTTTGTAACCCACGGCTGTGGCGGCTTTCTGAAACAGTTGTGCGGAAACGGTGTTCTTCTGCGATTCCAGCGGGAAGGGGTTCGAGCGATCCGGCGCGTAAGGGTTGCCGCCCTTGCCTTCACCGACCAGCTGACCGTTCACCGTCCAGGCCTGGCCTGAGGTGCCGAACACTTTTTCGGCGTAATCGAAAAACGGTTCCAGTTCTTCATAGCTGACGCCGAAGTCCTGGATAGTCATGTCCTTGGGGATGAAGTGTTTGCCGTAGCGTTCTTCGTAATGGCTGCGCATCCGCAGCTCGATCGGATCAACCCGAAAGTGCACGCCGGACCAGTGCAAACCCGCGCCGCCCACGCCATTGCCGGGCAGGAACGCGCCGAGCTGGCGGTTCGGCAGGGCGATGTCATTCACGCTATGGCGAATGGTCACGGTTTCTTTGGAGATGTCCTGAAAGAGTTTTTTCCGCACACTGTAGGTGAGTTCGTCGATCACCTGGGGATAGTTGCCGTCGGGGTAAGTGTCCTGCATCGGCCCGCGCTCCAGCGCCAGCACGTTCAGGCCCGCTTCTGTCAGCTCCTTGGCCATGATCGCGCCCGTCCAGCCAAAACCGACGATCACTGCGTCGACCTTCTTCATTACCGTTGCCATGGCTTATGCCCTCTCGCCGCGAATCGAAACTGCCGGGAAGGGGTATTGCTCGTTGCGTTCCACCCAATCCATGAAATCGGCGCGGGCGCCGGGGAAGCCGATCATGGTCCAGCCGACCATGCCTTTGTTGCCGCCGTGGATCGGGTCGCAGAAGAACCCTTCCTTGGTGTTTTGCAGCAGCAGGTTGAAGAAAATTTTCGACGGCACGCTGGCGAAATCGGGTTTTCCGGCCTCGAGTTGCTTGAGCAAATCATCTCGGGTAGCGCTGTCTTGCTCAGCAAATACTTTACCGTTGAAGGTTTTCGACCAAGCGTCCGTGGCGGCGATGCCCAGGCGATAGATCTCTTTGGGTACGAGTTTGCTCTGCCAGCCCATTTCCGCCGGGGCGTCGGCATTGAACGGACCCTGCATGAACCACAACGCGCCGGCGGCGTACGGGGTGTTCATCTGGCGATCGATGTATTCCGGCACGCCGGCTTCCAGGGCGCCGGGGCCTTGGGCATCGTTCGGGATCAGTTGAGCGACGGCGGCCTTGATGAATGCCCATTCTTCGGCGGTGAAGTAGCTGGGTTCATAGGTGCTGGCGCTGACGGGCGTCTTGCCGGGACTGGCAGGCGCCGCTTCGGGTGCGGCGAGCAGGACAGAACTGCCCAGCGCGGTGCTGGCGACGGTGACCACCGGGATCAAGGTCAGGGATTTGCGCAAAAACTCACGCCGGGGGTTGTCTCGATCTTGATCAGACATGGGGGGGCACCTCATCAGGCATTGATGGTTTTTTAGCCGTTTCGTGGAGCGGCTTTTCGTTTTGGCAGGAATGGGGACGATGGTTAATGAGTAAACCTCCCGCACTTCTGCAAACTTTGGTAACAAATGGTAGCAGCCTAAGTATCAAGAAAAACCGATTCAGCCTAAATAAAGCGGGCTTTTGCGACGAAAGTCGCCTGCGGTGCGATGGATTCACGATTCTTTGACAGGCGGCTCACGGCCCTTTGACCGCTCAAAGCCGAAGCTGACTGTCATCAATCCGCTTCCTCCTGCACGGTCCCAGCATGTCTAAAACCCGTCTTATCCCTGCGATGTGCCTGTCGCTGGTTGCCTTTTTCAACCTGTCGCTGGCCATGGCCGACGATGCCGCTTCACCTCGGCCTGCGGAATGGGCGCAGTCGGTGGAGACGAAGTACAACCTCTTTCAGATGTCCCCGACCCTTTACCGCAGCGCCTTGCCCGATAGCGCAATAGTGCCGCTGCTGGAAAAGCTCAAGGTTGGAACCGTTATCAACTTCCTGCCTGAATCGGACTCCCGCTGGCTGACCACGCCTGGCATCAATCAGGTCCAACTGCCTTACCGCACCAATCACGTGGATGACGCGCAGGTACTCGCCGCCCTGCGCGCGATTCAGACCGCTGAGGCCAAAGGCCCGGTGCTGATGCATTGCAAACACGGTTCTGATCGCACTGGCCTGATGGCCGCGATGTATCGGGTAGTGGTGCAGGGCTGGAGCAAGGAAGACGCGCTGAAAGAAATGACCGAAGGTGGTTTTGGCGACAGCACCCACTTCAGGGATGGCGTTCGCTACATGATGCAGGCCGATGCCGACAAACTGCGCACCGCGCTGGCCAATGGCGATTGCAGCACCAGCCCGTTCGCCATGTGCTCGATGAAGAGCTGGTTCAAGTCGGCCAACGTCGAGAAGTAGTCAAGCGGCCCACCGTCCACACCCTTGCGGCATGGACGGCGGTATCGACTCAGTGTGGCTCGTCAGGCTTTTTCTTCAGCTTCGGGTTCGGGAAGAATTGCACTGCCTGAACCTTGGCATCCGGCGCTTTTAGCGCCGAAACGTTGACCCGCGTGCCCAATTCCTTGGGCACCGACAGGCCTTGTTCATTGAGCGTGTCGGAATAACCGCAGGCCACGCACTCACGGTGCGGGACCTCGTCTTCGTTCCACATCATCAATTTGTCCGGCTCGCTGCACGCCGGGCAGACCGCCCCGGCGATAAAGCGTTTCTTGGTGATCACAGGCCCCTCGCTCATGCTGCCGCGTCCTCACTCAGGCCGCTGTGGCGCAAGAGTGCGTCAATCGATGGCGCACGGCCACGGAAGTCGACGAACAGCACCATCGGTTCCTGAGAACCACCGCGGGCCAGGATCGCTTCACGGAAGGCGCGGCCGGTTTCGGCATTCAGTACGCCGTCTTCTTCGAACTTGGAGAAAGCATCGGCCGACAGCACTTCCGCCCACTTGTAGCTGTAGTAACCCGCCGCGTAACCGCCGGCGAAGATGTGGGCGAAGCTGTTCGGGAAGCGGTTGTAGGCCGGCGGACGCATCACCGAGACTTCGTCGCGCACGCCTTCGAGCACTTGCGCCACACTTCGACCGTCGCCATGGGTTGCATGCAGTTCGAAGTCGAACAGCGAGAACTCCAGTTGGCGGACCATCATCAGGCCGGACTGGAAGTTCTTCGCTGCGAGCATTTTGCCCAGCAGGTCCTGGGGCAGCGGTTCGCCGGTTTCGTAGTGACCGGAAATCAGCGCCAGGCCTTCCGGCTCCCAGCACCAGTTCTCCATGAACTGGCTTGGCAGCTCGACCGCATCCCACGCCACGCCGTTGATGCCGGACACGCCAGCATGCTCGACGCGGGTCAGCAGGTGATGCAGGCCATGGCCGAATTCGTGGAACAGGGTGGTGACTTCATCGTGGGTCAGCAGCGCAGGCTTGCCGCTGTCGGCCGGGGTGAAGTTGCACACCAGATTGGCCACCGGGCTTTGCAGCACGCCTTCAGCGGTGCGACGACGGTCGCGGGCGCCGTCCATCCAGGCCCCGCCGCGCTTGTTGGCGCGGGCGTAGAGGTCGAAGAAGAAGCGGCCGACGTGCTGGCCGTTTTCCTTGATCTCGAACAGGCGAACATCCGGGTGCCAGGTGTCGAAGCCTTTCTGCTCGGCGATTTCGATGCCGTACAGACGCTGAACGATGGCGAACAGCCCGCCCAGCACTTTGTCGATCGGGAAGTAGGCGCGCAGGGCTTCCTGGGCAACGCTGTAGCGTTGTTCACGGAGTTTTTCACCGTAGAAACCGCTGTCCCAGCTTTGCAGGTCCGGGCAGCCTTGTTCGGCGGCGTAGGCCTTGAGCTGTTGCAGGTCCTGGGCGGCGAACGGTTTGCTGCGCTTGGCCAGGTCACGTAGGAAACTGAGTACCTGGTCGCTGGATTCAGCCATTTTGGTCGCCAGACTCAGCTCCGAGAAGCTGGCGAAACCCAAGAGTCTCGCAAGCTCCTGACGCAGGTCGAGGATTTCTTCCATCACCGGGCCGTTATCGTTCTGACCGGCATTCGGGCCCTGGTCCGACGCACGGGTGCAGTAGGCGGCGTAGACTTCTTCGCGCAGGGCGCGGTCGTGGGCGTAGGTCATCACCGCGTAGTAGCTCGGGAATTCCAGGGTGATCAGGAAACCTTCCAGGCCTTTGGCCTGTGCCGCAGCAGCCATTTGCGCCTTGGCCGAATCGGTCAGGCCGGCAAGCGCGGCTTCGTCGGTAACGTGTTTGGTCCAGGCCTGGGTGGCGTCGAGCAACTGGTTGGAGAAGCGGCTGCCCAGCTCCGACAATTTGCTTTGCACTTCGGCGTAACGCTTCTGTTCGGCTTCCGGCAGATCGATACCCGACAGGCGGAAGTCACGCAGCGAGTGTTCCAGGACGGTTTTCTGCGCCACATCGAAACCGGCGGCTTCCGGGCTGTTGGCCAGGGCTTCGAAGGCCTGGAACAGTTCGCGGTTCTGGCCCATCTCGGTGGAATAGGCGCTCAGGGCTGGCAGGCAGGATTCGTAGGCTTCACGCAATTCGGCGCTGTTGCACACGGCGTTCAGGTGGCTGACCGGGCTCCAGGCAGCGCCCAGGCGATCATTGAGTTCGTCCATCGCCAGCACCAGGCCGGCCCAGGTCGGTTGTGTGGCCTGGGTTTTGAGGATCTCGATGATGGCGGCGCGGTTGTCAGCCAGGATCTGTTCAATGGCCGGTTGCACGTGCTCGGCGCGGATCGCCGAGAACGGCGGCAGGTCGTAGGACTGCAAAAGAGGGTTGTTCACGCTCACGGTTGGCACCTTGGCTGGAAGAAACATGCGGCCATCTTAATTACAATCGACGCTCACCGCAGCTATCAGCGACAGAGAGAGAACCTATCGTGACCCTTCGCAAGTATCTGAACCACACGCCACTACTGGGCAAAGGCGCTTTTGTCGATGGCTCGGCGGTGGTGATCGGCGACGTCGAAATCGGCGATGACAGCTCCGTCTGGCCGCTGACGGTGATTCGCGGCGACATGCACCGCATCCGCATCGGTGCACGCACCAGCATCCAGGATGGCTGCGTGCTGCACATCACCCATGCCGGGCCGTTCAACCCGGATGGCTTTCCGTGTTTGATCGGGGATGACGTGACCGTCGCGCACAAGGTCATGCTGCACGGCTGTTCGGTGGGCAATCGGGTGTTGATCGGCATGGGCAGCATTGTCATGGATGGCGCGGTGGTCGAGGACGATGTGATCATCGGCGCCGGCAGCCTGGTGCCGCCGGGCAAGCGCCTGGAAAGCGGTTTCCTGTATGTCGGCAGCCCGGTGAAACAGATCCGGCCATTGACTGACAAGGAACAGGCCTTTTTCACCTACAGCGCGGCGAACTACGTGAAGCTCAAGGACCTGCATCTGGCTGAAGGCTACGACCAGCTCTGAACCGTCCCACTATTGACCAGGATTTTTCATGCATTACCAAACTGTTCTGTTCGACCTCGATGGCACCCTCACCGACCCGCGCGAGGGTATTACCCGTTCGATCCAGTTCGCCCTGGCCAAACTGGGCATCGACGAGCCCGACCTGACCAAGCTCGAACACTTCATCGGCCCGCCGCTGTTGCAGGCGTTCATGCAGTTCTATGAGTTCGACGAGCCCAAGGCCTGGGAAGCGGTGAACTTCTATCGCGAGCGTTTCAAAGTCACCGGCCTGTATGAAAACCGCGTATTCGACGGCGTTACACCGCTACTGGAAACCCTGAGCGGGCAAGGGCGGCAGCTCTACATCGCCACCTCCAAACCCTGGGTGTTTGCCCGGGAAATCGCCCGGCACTTCGACTTCGCCAAGCACTTCAAAGTGATTTACGGCAGCGAACTGGATGGCACCCGCACCAACAAAGTCGAACTGATTGCCCATTTGATCGCCGAAGAAGACCTCGACCCGGCCAACACCTTGATGATCGGCGACCGCAAACACGACTTGATCGGCGCCCGCAGCAATGGCCTGGACGCAGCGGCAGTGGGTTACGGGTTTGGCAGCCGGGAAGAACTGAGCGCCGAAGCACCGGCGTATCACTTTGAAACGCTGGAAGAGATGCATCGGGCGTTTTTGCGGCGTTAATCAATACGCCTTCGCGGGCAAGCCTCGCTCCTACAGGAAGTTCATTACATTGGTGTATCACCTGTAGGAGCGAGGCTTGCCCGCGAAGGCGTCCCAGCAGACACATCCTGACCAACTGTCCTCACTCCGATCCCTTCTGATCGTCCTAGGCTAAAAACCAAGGCCACGATCAAGGAGGATCATCATTGCCAGAGCTCAAACATGCCCATCGATTGCGCAACGGACGCAATTCGGAAACTGGGCAGATTTATCTACTGACAGCCGTAGTGCTCAATCGAGAACCGCTGTTCCACGACTTCAAGTGTGGGCGTTTGGTGGTCGACGCCTTTAGAACGGCTGAGCGAGAAGGCTTCGCGGACTCACTGGCCTGGGTCGTCATGCCGGACCATTTCCATTGGCTGATCGAGTTACAAAACACTCAACTGCCCACGTTGATGGCTCGGACCAAATCACGCATTGCAGTGACGCTGAATCGTGCGATAGGGCGCCAAGGTCCCGTTTGGCAACACGGGTATCACGATCGCGCAATCCGAAAGGAAGAGGATTTGCAGGCTGTTGCTCGATACATCGTGCGCAATCCGATACGTGCGGGATTGGTTTCGAAGGTTGGGGATTATCCGCTGTGGGATGCGATTTGGTTGTGATTTCAAAGACGCCTTCGCGGGCAAGCCTCGCTCCTACAGGTTCACGTCGATTTCGAAATCAACGCAAAACCCGTAGGAGCGAGGCTTGCCCGCGAAAAGGCCGGATTAGCCACCGCCAATTCCTGACCCTGCCAACGATTTCAACGCCGCCTTACGCTCAAGCACCGGCAATCCACCCAACCGCTCCACCTCGGCATAAAACCTCACCCAATCCCCATCAACCTGCTTGAACAACGCCGCAAACGCCGGCACCCACTGGTCATACAAACCAAATGGCAGCAGCTTGGCGTTGTTCATTGGCGCATTGATCCACGCGTCATAGCGTTTATCCCCAGCCCATCGGGTATCACGCATCGTCCGATAATCACGGCGTAACCGTTCGAACTCCGCGGCTTTGCGTTGGCGCATCTGCTCGGCAGCCAAGGGTTGTGCGTAGAGCCGTTCCAGGCGTGCGCGGGTGTCCAGAATCAGTTGAGTGAGCTGATCACGCTGTTGCATCAGTGCGCCATTGTCCGGGGCGAGCCCGCGACTGGCGCGCCATTGGCGAGTGCCTTCCTGCTCGACAAACGTGGCAAAGGATTCGTTGAACTCAGTGTCGTCCTTCACATAAAAACGTTGATGGGCCAGCTCATGAAAGATCAGCGTGGCCAGCCGCTCGTCGCCCCAGTTCATCATCGAGCTGATGATCGGATCGTTGAACCAACCCAGCGTCGAGTAGGCCTCGACCCCGCCAATTGACACGTCCATGCCCTTCAGTCGCTGCAATGCCGCTTCGCCCCTGGCCGCGCTCTGGCTGTAGTAGCCGCGATAGGCGACGCACCCGGCGATGGGAAAGCAATGGTTTTGCGCCTTGAGGGAAAATTCCGGCGTGGCGAAGACATTCCAGACGACATACGGCCGGCCAATGTCGGCGTACAGACGGTAACTTTGGTTATCCGGCAGGTGCAGATGCTCGCTGGCGAATACCCGGGCCTTTTGCGACTGAGCCAGATGCGCACGCAGTTTTGGATCGCGTTGGGGATCGGCAATCACTTGGGAAACCGGCTCCCGGGCCCGCAGCAATTGCAGCTGACCCTCGGCCAATTGGCCGTAGTAGCTGACGCTGGTGCAACCGTTGAGCAACAAAAACAACACACCCGGAAACAAAACGCGCAAAACGCGATCAAGTAACCCAAGGCTTGGAAGCGGCCTGATCAAAATAAGAACATCCCTGGAAAGTCTGCCCACAAGACTATCCCGCCAAACTGGAGCTCCGCTATGCGCAAGTTGATGCTGACAGGGGGCCTGCTGACGCTGGCCGGCTGTGCCGGATTCGGAATGCCCGATCCGGACCCGAACCAGGCGTGGATCGACCTGAACTCAAAACAGGAAGATGCCGCTCTGCAAGCGCTGAAGGTCGATGACAAGGCCGCCACCGACAAACGCTACTTCGAAGTGCAGCCCGGCAGCCATGAATTGAAGGTTCGCTACCAATTCGCGGTGCAGCCCACCAACATCGGCACCGACGCCGAGCCGCTGTGGCGCGATTGCCAGTTGAATGTGAAATTCAAAGATTTCAATGCCGGTGAGCGTTATCAACTGCAAGCGGGGAATATCGGCTTCCGGCCGTGGGCCAAGCTCTACGACCAGCAGCGCAACGTGATCGGGCAGGGCACACCGGCAGGCTGCCAACGCACGTGATCGGCGTTATGCTGAATGCCCAATCCTCGGGACATTCATCATGCGCAGGTTCTTGCTATTGCTCAGTGCGGGCTTTATCGCCGGTTGCGTAAGCCCGTTGCCCAGCGTCAATCCGCAGATGGCGTGGATTGACCTCGCGACCCCGACGCCGGGCGGCAAATTACTGATGGCGGAGCGTTTGGATAATCAGCGCCTGACTGATGGGCGATTCTTTCAGGTAACGCCTGGCAGCCACGAACTGACGGTGCGTTTCGATTTTGAAACGTTCGCCGGAGGGCTGGGGATGCTGAGCGATCCACAGGAGCGGCTGTGCTACATGACCGTGCCTTATGATCACTTTGAGGCCGGTCAGCACTATCGCCTGGAAGGGCGCTCCCTGTCCTTTACCCCGAGCGCCCGACTGGTGAACGCCAAGGGCCAGATTGTGGCCACGGAGCGGCAGATCAACTGCGTGCCCTAGGCCAATCAGCGATCGTTCTTTTGGTAGATGATGGCTTTTCTGCCGTTCTCACAGGTGCCAACGACCATGGCGATGTCGTGCTTTTCAGCTTCTTTTCTCGTGACAATCTCCAGGGTGTAGGAGGGCACGGCCTTGGCCTGGATCTTCACTTCAATCTCATTCTTGAGCGCTTCACATGATTTCGGTGCCGCCAGGGCCGAAGTGGCCAGCGCGCAACAGATAATCGCCAAGGCAAAACGTTTCATGGTTGAAGCTCCTTGAAGCAGCGCGCAGGTTGCTGCGCTTCAGACTGCTGTCATTTATTCGAACACCATTGTGCCTGCCGGGTTTTGTTCTGAGACAAAAAAGATCGCAGCGTTCGCCAGCCCCAAGTCATCTGGAGCTGCCGAAGGCTGCGATCTTTGCGTCTCGACGCCGATTTAGCTGACTAGCGTGGCATCCAGGCTGATCTTCGCATTCAGCACCTTGGACACCGGACAGCCTTCTTTGGCCTTGTTGCTCAGCTCTTCAAACTGCGCCTGGGTCGCCCCTGGGATTTTCGCCTTAAGGATCAGTTTCACTGCGGTGATCGCAAAACCACCGTCTACCTGATCCAGCGTGACCTCGGCATTGGTATCGATGCTGTCAGCCTTGAGGCCGGCATCGCCGAGGATCATCGAAAACGCCATGGAGAAACAGCCCGCATGGGCTGCGCCGATCAGCTCTTCGGGATTGGTGCCCTTGCCGCCTTCGAAACGGGCCTTGAAGCCGTAGGGCGCTTCTCTGAGGACACCGGTTTCCGTGGAAATCGAGCCGATGCCGGTTTTCAGATCACCTTCCCAATGAGCCGATGCTTTCTTCGTGATAGCCATGTCTGCCTCCTCAAGATCCGGCGCGGGATGTCACGCCTTCGTGGTTTTCGGTTGCTAAGGGTTCTGAGGATAGAAGACTTGGCAAAGTTCATCTTGTCGGATCAAACCGCTTATCTGGTAGGCAAATTCAGGTCTGCTATTGAAACTCGGGTATATGCCCTCATTGCATAGGGAACGCCTTTAGACTCGGCAGGTTTTCGTTCGTGAAAAAACCTGCGCCCCCATTGGAGAAGCAGGTTTATGAAACGATTGTCCGATATCAAATACTCCACTCTCGACCTGGTGCCCGTGCGCGAGAACGGCAGCGCGGCCCAGTCGCTGCGAAATTCCCTGGACCTGGCGCAGCATGTTGAAAAATTTGGCTACACCCGCTTCTGGGTCGCCGAACACCACAACATGGACGGCATCGCCAGTTCCGCGACCTCGGTGCTGCTCGGCTATCTGGCGGGCGGCACCTCGACCATTCGTGTCGGTTCCGGAGGCGTGATGCTGCCCAACCACGCGCCTTTGGTGATTGCCGAACAGTTCGGCACCCTGGAAAGCCTGTACCCCGGCCGTATCGACCTGGGCCTGGGCCGCGCACCAGGTTCCGATCAGATGACCGCCCGCGCGTTGCGTCGTGAGCGCTCCGGCAGCTCCGACGAATTCCCGGAAGACGTGGCAGAACTGATGCGCTACCTCGGCCCGCGCACGCCGGATCAGCGGATCATCGCGATGCCGGGGACCGGCACCAATGTCCCGGTCTGGTTGTTGGGTTCGAGCCTGTTCAGCGCGCAACTGGCCGGTGAGCGCGGTTTGCCTTACGCCTTTGCCTCGCATTTCGCACCGCGTTTCATGCACGAGGCGATTCGCGTCTATCGCAATCATTTCAAGCCTTCGGCGGTGTTGGACAAGCCCTACGTGATGCTCGGCGTGCCACTGGTGGCGGCCGACACCGACGAACAGGCCGATTACCTGGCAACGTCGGTCTACCAGCGGATTCTTGCGCTGATGCGTGGCCAGAGCCTGGTGCAGCGTCCGCCGGTGAAAACCATGGACGGCCTGTGGCTGCCCCATGAGAAAGAAGCGGTCGGCGATTTCCTCGGCCTGGCCATGGTCGGCAGCCCACAGAAAATCCGCGCCAAACTGGAGGTGCTGATTGAGCAGACCCAGGCTGACGAGCTGATTTTCACCAGCGACCTGTATGAACATGCCGATCGCGTGCATTCCTACGAGTTGCTGGCGCAGGTGATGAAGGGCTGACGCTCAAACTGCGGGCATAAAAAAGCCGACGCTGATACGTCGGCTTTTTCATTTTTGAAGGAAATCAGCCACGCTTGTAAACGATTTCCTTGGAGCCTTTTTCGCACGTGCCGACGACTTTTCCGTTGGCAGCGGCGCCTTTATCGACGATTTCCAGTGTGTAATTCGACGCGCCTTTGGCATCGATTTTCGCTGCGATTTCGGCTTTGAGCTCTTCGCACGACTTGCCGTCAGCAAAGGCTGTTCC
Source organism: Pseudomonas sp. ANT_J12 (assembly GCF_008370045.1). Classification (GTDB taxonomy): domain Bacteria; phylum Pseudomonadota; class Gammaproteobacteria; order Pseudomonadales; family Pseudomonadaceae; genus Aquipseudomonas. Next base: position 17,292 of record NZ_VOBN01000028.1, on the reverse strand, counting down.
TGCAAGGCTCAACAAACCTACTGCCAAAATAAACTTCTTCATCGGTTGCATTCCCTGGTCGGATCAATAGGGGCCCCCGGCATTCAGCCAGGTGCACACATGTAGCGCTTTGCCATTCCCTATGGCACTCGGCCAGCGCGCAAGTTCAGAAGACTAGCTCAAACTCAGCTGCTGGCAATCCGGAACCCGACTTTCAACGTCACCTGGAAGTGCGCAGCCTTGCCGTCCTTGATGTGCCCGCGGGTTTCGGTCACTTCGAACCATTCCAGATGCTTGAGGCTTTTGCTGGCTTCGGCCAGCGCGTTGTTGATCGCATCTTCGATGCTGGTAGGGGACGAGCCGACCAGCTCGACTTTTTTGTAGGTGTGATGGTCAGTCATGGCGTTCTCCTTGGGTATGAAATACAGCCTAGCAGTGATTTTTCGTATTACTTCTGTCGGCCATTCCCAAAGCAAAGTTCAGATTTACTGCACTTTCTCAAACCCCTGAAGTCCCAACCAACACACGCTACTCATCACCAATGAAGGAGAGCCACCATGGCCAACACCTCTTTACGTAAAGCCTCATTGCAAAGCATGGAAGCCGAGATCGAGAGTCTTCTCAAGTCGCTGGAAAACCTGAAGGACGACGCCTCGGACGAGTCGCGTAAAACCCTCAAGGCGTTGAAAGCCAATGCCGAGAGCGCGCTGAAACATTCGCGTCATCTGCTCAGCGATGCTTATGAAGAAGTCAAAGTGAAAACCCGCGAAACCGGGATCGCCACTCGAGACTACGCCCAGGAACACCCTTGGACGACAGCCGGTGTCGCGGTTGGCGCACTGGGTTTGCTCGCGGCTTACCTGTTGTGCAAACGCGGCGACTAATCCGCTTGGCGCAGCTCGTTCTTGAGCCACTGCGCCAGTTGCCGAGCGCGCCCATCCGCGGCGCGCTTGGGTAGCCAAAGCGCCAGTTGCGCCGGGGTTTCACAAAAACCCCATGGCGCAACCAGGCGACCGGCCTTCAAATCCTCGGCCACCAGTGGTTCAGGGGCAATCGCCACACCCAACCCTGCCACCGCCGCTTCCAGCAAATAATACAAATGCTCGAAACCCTGCCCGAACTTCAACGCCTTGGCGTCGAGGCCGCTTTGTTGTGCCCAGCTCGGCCAAGCCTGAGGGCGCGATGTGGTGTGCAACAGCGGCTCGGTCATCAGCGCACTGGCTGGCGCCTGTTGTAGCCGTTCGTAACCGGCGAAGCGAGGGCTCATGACCGGGCCGATGCGTTCACTGGCCAGTTCGTAGACCTGCATGTCCGCCGGCCAGGGAGGCTCGGCAAATACCAGCAAGGCGTCCAGCCCCGGCCGCCGAGGGTCAAGATCGCCTTCCCCGGCCGACAGGTGCAGGCGCAGGTCCGGCAAGTCCGCATTCAATCGTCCCAGGCGCGGAATGAACCAGCGCGCGAGCAAACTCCCGGAGCAGCCAAGCACGAACGGTGCATCGGCGGTGCTTTGGGTCAATTCGGCACATACGGTGCGCAAGCGCTCGAACGCTTCAGTGCTGGCATCGCGCAAACGAATGCCGGCATCTGTGAGTTTAAGGCCGCGCCCGTCCTTGATGAACAGGCTGACGCCCAAGTGTTCTTCCAGCACCTTCAGTTGCCGGCTGACCGCGCCATGGGTGACGTGCAGCTGTTCGGCAGCCTGGCTGACGCTGTTCAGGCGGGCAGTGGCTTCGAAGGCCCGAAGGGCGTTCAGCGGAGGGAGGTCGTGGCTCATGGGATCTGTGAGTTTTCCTGACAGGTTGCGGCGATCTTATCGGTTTTCAGGCCGGGACGTCAGGGGTAGAGTGAGCGTCATTGTCATCACACGAATCCCACTGGAGCGACCCATGACCCAGACTAATCTGCGCAACGGCCCCGACGCCAACGGCCTGTTTGGCTCGTTCGGCGGCCGTTACGTCGCCGAAACCCTGATGCCGTTGATCCTCGACCTGGCCCGTGAATACGAACTGGCCAAGGAAGATCCTGCCTTCAAAGAAGAATTGGCCTACTTCCAGCGCGACTATGTCGGACGTCCAAGTCCTCTCTATTACGCTGAACGCCTGACCGAGTTCTGCGGCGGCGCGAAGATTTACCTCAAGCGCGAAGAGCTGAACCACACCGGCGCGCACAAGATCAACAACTGCATCGGCCAGATCCTGCTGGCGCGGCGCATGGGCAAGAAACGCATCATCGCCGAGACCGGCGCCGGCATGCACGGCGTGGCGACCGCCACCGTGGCCGCGCGTTTTGGCCTGGATTGCGTGATCTACATGGGCACCACTGACATCGAACGTCAGCAAGCCAACGTGTTCCGCATGAAGCTGCTGGGCGCCGAAGTGATCCCGGTCGTGGCCGGCACCGGCACCCTGAAAGATGCAATGAACGAAGCCCTGCGAGACTGGGTGACCAACGTCGACAGCACCTTCTATCTGATCGGCACTGTTGCGGGTCCACACCCTTACCCGGCGATGGTTCGTGACTTCCAGTCGGTGATCGGCAAAGAAACCCGTACTCAGTTGCAAGACCAGGAAGGCCGCCTGCCAGACAGTCTGGTGGCGTGCATCGGCGGTGGTTCCAATGCCATGGGCCTGTTCCACCCGTTCCTGGATGACAAGAGCGTCGAGATCATCGGCGTTGAAGCCGCCGGCTACGGTATCGAAACCGGCAAACACGCGGCCAGCCTGAACGGCGGCGTACCGGGCGTGCTGCACGGCAATCGCACCTTCCTGTTGCAGGACGACGACGGTCAGATCATCGACGCCCACTCGATCTCCGCCGGCCTCGACTATCCGGGTATCGGCCCTGAACACGCCTGGTTGCATGACATCGGCCGCGTCCAGTACACCTCGGTGACCGACGACGAAGCCCTCGACGCGTTCCACAAATGCTGCCGCCTGGAAGGGATTATTCCTGCGCTGGAAAGCGCCCATGCCCTGGCCGAAGTGTTCAAGCGCGCACCGAAGCTGCCGAAGGATCACCTGATGGTGGTCAACCTGTCCGGCCGTGGCGACAAAGACATGCAAACCGTGATGCACCATATGGAACAATCGAAGCAGGAGAAACACTGATGAGCCGCCTGCAAACGCGTTTTGCTGAACTTAAAGAACAGAACCGCGCTGCGCTGGTGACCTTCGTCACCGCCGGCGATCCGAGCTACGACACCTCGCTGGCGATCCTCAAAGGCTTGCCGGGCGCTGGTGCCGACGTAATCGAATTGGGCATGCCCTTCACCGACCCGATGGCCGACGGCCCGGCAATCCAGTTGGCCAACATCCGCGCCTTGGGCGCCAAGCAGAACCTGGCGAAAACCCTGCAAATGGTTCGCGAGTTCCGTGAAGGCAACACCGAGACGCCGCTGGTGCTGATGGGTTATTTCAACCCGATTCACATGTATGGCGTGCCGCGTTTCATCGCGGATGCCAAAGAGGCTGGTGTCGATGGTTTGATCGTGGTCGATCTGCCGCCGGAACATAACGGTGAGCTGTGTGACCCGGCCCAGGCTGCGGGCCTGGACTTCATCCGTTTGACTACGCCGACCACCGATGATGTGCGCCTGCCGACCGTGCTGAACGGCAGCTCCGGCTTTGTCTATTACGTGTCGGTTGCGGGTGTGACCGGTGCGGGTGCGGCAACGTTGGAGCACGTCGAGGAAGCGGTGGCGCGTCTGCGTCGTCATACCGACCTGCCGATCAGCATCGGTTTCGGTATCCGTACACCGGAGCAGGCAGCGGCTATCGCTCGTCTGGCGGATGGTGTGGTGGTGGGTTCGGCGCTGATCGATCACATCGCCAATGCCTCGACGCCGGACCAGGCCATCGACGGCGTGCTGAGCCTTTGTGCGGCGTTGTCCGAGGGCGTGCGTAAGGCCCGGGTCAGCTGAAGGTAAAGTTCTTGATACAGAGGAATTAGCGCCTCGCCGCACACACTAATCAGCAAGACCGAGGGATTCAGAACATCGTTCTGAATCCCTTTTTGCTGTATGTGCAGTGAGGAACCCCCCGATGAAAATGCCGAAACGTCTGATTGCCAGCCTGGGCGTACTGATGCTCAGTGCGACCCCGTTGCTGCACGCCAGCGCCGACCAGCGCGACGATCACGACCACGGCGGCCCGCAGCAGGGCCAGTACGATAACCGCGGCAACGATCATGGTGATAATCGTGGCAATGATCACCGTGGCCCGCAGGACAACCATCGTGGCGGCCCTCCGCCACGGGACTTTGGCCCGGTGCGTCAGAGCATTCACGATAATCACGGTTATTTCGTGCGCGGTGCGCCGCCACCTCCGGGTATTCGCCTGGAACGTGGTCGGCCGTTGCCTCATGGCTATTACGGTGAGCGCCTGGATAATCGCGCGTTGTCGCACCTGCCGTATTACCAGGGCTACGAATGGCGTCGTGCCGGTGGCGACATTGTGTTGATCGCGGTGGGGACAGGGATTGTTTATGAGATTCTGGATAACGTGTTGAATTAAGGGCGTGTTCGGCACAGCGCATTGCGCGTTGTGCCGCAAAAAAGATCGCAGCCTTCGGCGGCTCCTACGCACCTGTGGGCGCTGCCGAAGGCTGCGATCTTTTGCTTTTCTATCAGGGCAGCTCCAACCCGCCCGCCGCCTTGTGCAACGCCCGCAAATGCTCGCCAACCTGCTTCAGGTTGGCTTCATTGGCCGCAATCTCCGCCGCACGGCTCGGTTCCAGCAATGCCCGCACTTCCTTGTCCAGATCCCCGGTCAGCGATTGCAGCTGTTTCTGGCGCAGGCTGCTTTCCGCCTCCAGTCGCGCCGACTCGCTTGGCTGGGGCAAACCATATCCGCCGGAGCCGAGCAATTCGGCGGGGCGACTGAGGAAGCCGCTGTTGGCGAGAATCTGCTGCAAGGTTGCGTTGGCCTTGTCCATGCCGCCGTTCTTCAGTTCGCGAGCCCCCAGATAGCGCTGCTTCACTTCATCCTGAGCCAACTGGAGCTGGCGACGGAAACTGGCCTGCTCCAGCAACAGCAACGCCGCACTGGTGCGCAGGTCCGCCTGGTCGATCCATTGCCGACGCTCTTCAGCGCTCAATGACAGCCAGTCTTCGACGGTGGTCTGTTTGATCGGCAAGTGCTTCTTCAGCACTTCGAACATCGCTTGATAACGATCGCGGAAGGAGTCGAAGCGATAGCCCAGGCGCAAGGCCTCGCGTGGGTCGTCGAGTACGCTGGTGTCCGCCAGTCCGCGACCCTTGAGCACTTCCAGCAAGCCGTTGGGCATGATGCTGTCCAGACCCGTCAGTTGCGCGTTGTTGCTGCCGCTGCGCAGCAGTTTCAGGCTTTCCACCGCGCAGTTGTTGGACAGGAAGAAGTAGTTGCCGTCGTAGCTCCAGTGCATCTCCGCCGCGTGTTCCACCACTTCCTCGATCTCGGTGCGCGACAGGTTCAATGGCACCGAAGCGAGGCTGCGCAGTTCGGTCTTGGTGTATTCATCGATGACTTGGGCCAGGGGCAAGACAAACAGGCGCGACGGGTATTTGCCGACCAGGCCGTCCCAACTCGACAGCTGCACGTCACCGACGAAAGCGCGGTAGGACAGCACCAGGTGCTGATCCAGGTCGAGTCGGCAATCCGGCCCGCGTGGACGGCCCGGCGCGCAGATCACCAGGCGCAGCATGCTGTGGCCCCAGCGGCTGACCCAGTTCTGGTTGGCTTCGGCCAGCAGATAGTCCACGGCGTAAACCCGTTCCGGGTCGACCTGACCCAGCGGCGTTTTGGCGAAGTCGTTGCCGGCATTCAGGAAGGCGAAGGTTTTGGCGCAAGTGTCCTTGGCGGCAGGCGCCCAGCCGAAATGTTCCTTGTAGTAGCGGTACAGCGCGGGACGACGGCAGGCATAGCTTGGGTCGAGGAGGAAATACTCCATGTTGACCGCCACGAACTCCTTGGGATTGGTCGTCTCGTAGAGGTCCGGGCTGCGGGCGACTTGCCGGTTGTGCGCTTCGCGTTCGCCACGACGGCCGACGTATTGCGGCCAGCCGGCCAGGTCCAGCAGTCGTGGGTCATCACTGAGGGTAAAGCGGCGTGCTGTCTGGCCGCGGCATTGATCGGGAATGCCGATCAGCCCTGAGCTGCTGTTGCGTCGATTGCAACGCTGGATCAGCGTGCGCTCGGCGTCTGGCCACAGGCGCGCGCGGTCATAAATATGGGTGAGTTCGTGCAGGACCGTGGCGAGCATTTCCCGGCGCACGGTGCCGTGGGGGCGATACGTCTTTTTTGTCGCGGCGCTGCCGTCGGTGAGGCTGGCGAGCAGATTGCGATTCAGATCGAGCTCGGACACCAGGGACGCCTGGCCGTAGGCGTTACTGGGCATGTCGTCGGTCCAGCCGACATCGATGCGCCGATCCAGTTGCTCGACGAAACGCGGCGGCAGCGCCTGCATGGCTTCATCAAGCAGCGCCTGGCTGGCCTGCACTTGCGCGGGGCTCAGACCGTCGGTCTTGAGGCGTAGTTGCAGGCTGGCCTGGGCGGTGTTGCCGAGCAGCAACACCATCCCGGCCAGCAGCCAGACGCTAAGCGACCTCACAGTGCGAGGATGGCTTCGGCGAGAACCTGGTCACTGGCATCGCGGGCTTCCGGCACGCGGGTGCGCAAGGTGTTGAAGGCCGCTTCCAGGTGGGCGCCACGAATATCACCATCGCTGGCGATGAAACTGGCCGCATCGTCATGAGCTTCGCGGACGATTTTCGAATCGCGAATGGACGTGGTGGTATCGGACGTGAAGTCGAGTGTGCGCTGGGTGGCGCGAATGAGGATATTACTGGTGGCAACCAGGGTGTGTGCCTGGGCCACGTCGGCCAACAACAGCAGGCCAAGGGTGGCAGCAATCAGCGGACTACGCATGGAACGACTCCGGAGGAACGATGATAACTATTGGACGAGAATTGCCTGTGCCAGTTCAAGGTCGCTGGCATGAAGTTTTGGCTGGGTCCGACGCAGGTAAACCAGGGCGGATTCCAGTTGCGCTCCTCGCAGTTGGCCGTCACTGGCGATGAAAGCCGCGGCGTCATCCTGAGCGGCGATCAGCAGTTTATGGTCGAAGGGCGCGGAGGTCACCATGCTTGTGGCGTAGCCACTGACGACAGTGCCTTGTGTAGACAGGTTGAAGGCATCGAAGGCATGGGCCGAGCCCGACCAGGAGGCCGCAATAATCACTTGCGTGAGTAACAGATTTGAAAGAAACCGCATGGGACTCGATAGCTGAAAGCGAGTCCCAAGGCTAGCGCAATGCCCGGACTAGAGCCAGCGCCGAAACATCGGGACACGATGGGCGTGCCCCGTCGTTCAGCTGACGTTCAGATCGCCAGGATGGCTTGGGCAATCTGTGCATCAGTAGCGTTCAACTGAGGCAATTGGCGGTGAATCTCATCGATTGCACTTTCCAGTTTCACACCACGAATGTCACCGTTGCTGGCGACAAAGCTGGCGGCGTCATCACGAGCAGCACGTACGATTTTGTTATCGCGCAGTGAAGAAGAGGCGTCGGAGGTCGCATCGGAACTGGATTTGAGGGCGCCGACTACAGCGTCGGTGGTCACGATAAAACTGGAGGCGTGGGCATTGGCAGCCACGGCGAGCAGGGCTGCGGCGCTCAGCAGACGAAGACGGGACATGGGGTAGCTCCTTTGGATAAACCGATTGAGAGGTGGCGCAGTGTCTGGTTGATCAGACGCCTGTTGGGAAGCGTTCGCCACGTTCTGATTGGATATTAGGCCGGTGAGGATGAATTCGAATAGCCCATCTAGATGAAACGGCCGCTCCTATGAAGGTGTACTGCTGCATTTTCGTAATTTTAAAACTGTACCTGTATGGCTTTTTCCGGGTCCTGAAACGACAAAACCCGTCGTGGTTTCCCACGACGGGTCTTGTTTGTTCAATTCGGGTGCTGGCGGTGGACCCTACAGGTCAGGGCCAGCGACGCTAACTTAGCGCCAGAACGGCTTGCTCAGCTCTTCGTAGCGTTGTGCTTCGCTAATCCCGGCATCAGCCAGCAGACGCGAATCCAGACGAGCCAGTTGATGGCGGCTGGTAATGCGGCGCTGCCACAACATCAGGTTGGCGATAACGCGAAGAGGCATGGAAGCCTGGGTTTTTGCAGCAGTGTCTTCGAAGAACAGTTCGGAACTGAGTGTACGTTCCATGGTTAGCATCCTTCCGCTTGTGGCGGGATTAGGTAGTGGTTTAACTGATGCCAATGATCCTCTCGTTTGGCCAGACTCCCTAGATACAGTTCACTTGTATTGTGAGAGACCAGTTAACTGTTTACAGGGGGTGTACTGGTCGAAATTGAGGCAACTGTACCTGTCGGCACTAATAAGGTGCATTTTCCACCGAGGCGTTAGGAAATGTAGGCAAAAGCCGTAGGAAACGACCAGTACAGCAGTACAGTTTTTGACAGAAGAATGTGTTGCATGTAGCAGCTGACGCAACTGTGTGTGCGTCAGCTGTGTTTTTGTTCAATCAGGCCTTAAGCATCCGCCCGGTTTCTTCCAGGTTGATGTGCCAACTCAGGGCATCGCGCAGGATGTGCGGGGTGTGGCCACCGATTGCACAGGCCGCCGTGAAGTAGTCATTCAGGGCTTCGCGATAGTCCGGGTGCACGCAGTTGTCGATGACCACCCGAGCCCGCTCCCGTGGCGCCAGGCCACGCAGGTCGGCCAGGCCGATCTCGGTCACCAGGATGTCGACGTCATGTTCTGTATGGTCAACGTGACTGACCATCGGCACCACGCTGGAAATCGCGCCACCCTTGGCGATCGACTTGGTGACAAAGATCGACAGGTGCGCGTTGCGCGCGAAGTCCCCCGAACCACCGATGCCATTCATCATCCGCGTGCCGCAGACGTGGGTGGAATTGACGTTGCCGTACAGGTCGAATTCCAGCGCCGTGTTGACGGCGATGATACCCAGGCGCCGAACCACTTCCGGGTGGTTGGAGATTTCCTGAGGACGCAGCACCAGCTTGTCCTTGTAATGCTCCAGGTTGCCGAACACATCGGTATTGCGTCGTGCCGACAACGTGATCGAACTGCCCGATGCAAAGCTCAGTTTGCCGGCGTCGATCAGGTCGAAGGTCGAATCCTGCAACACTTCGGAGTACATGGTCAGGTCTTCGAATGGCGAGTCGATCAAGCCGCACATCACCGAGTTGGCGATGGTGCCGATCCCGGCCTGCAGCGGACCGAGCTTGTTGGTCATGCGCCCGGCCGCGACTTCCTGCTTGAAGAAGTCGATCAGGTGATCGGCGATGGCCTGGGTGTCGGCGTCCGGCGGCAGCACAGTGGAAGGCGAGTCGGATTGGTTGGTGATCACGATTGCCACGATCTTGTCCGCAGGGATCGGGATTGCAGTGCTGCCAATCCGGTCATCGACCTTCACCAGTGGAATCGGCGTACGGGTCGGGCGGTAGGTCGGGATATAGATGTCGTGCAAACCCTCCAGATTCGGGTTGTGCGCCATGTTGATCTCGACAATCACGTGCTTGGCGAAGATCGCGAAGCTGGCCGAGTTGCCCACCGACGTGGTCGGCACGATATGGCCCTGCTCGGTGATCGCCACGGCTTCAATCACCGCGATGTCCGGCCGCCTGAGTTGCTGGTTGCGCAGCATCTCGACGGTTTCCGACAGATGCTGGTCAATGAACATGACTTCGCCGGCGTTGATCGCCTTTCGCAGGGTGCTGTCTACCTGGAACGGCATGCGCCGCGACAGGACGCCAGCTTCGGTCAGTTGTTTATCGAGGTCGTTGCCCAGGCTCGCGCCGGTCATCAGGGTGATTTTCAGCGGGGTGATTTTGGCGCGTTCGGCCAGTGCGTGGGGCACCGCCTTGGCTTCACCGGCGCGGGTGAAACCGCTCATGCCGACGGTCATGCCGTCCTCAATCAGAGCGGCAGCGTCAGCGGCGCTCATCACCTTATCCAACAACGAAGGCAAGCGAATACGATCACGGTACATGGATTGTTATCTCGGGCAACGAAAGCAAGGTACGCAGTCTAGTGATTTGAAAAACATCCGTCCCGCTACCATGGTCGAATGCCAAGCCCTGATTTAGAGCCTTTGGTCGGGTTTCACGGGAATAAAAAAACCCCAGCCTACTAAAGGCTGAGGTTTTGGGTATTGCGTTGGAGCAGGTTTTACTCGACAGCTTTAACCATGTCTTCGATGACTTTCTTGGCGTCGCCAAAAACCATCATGGTTTTGTCGAGGTAGAACAGTTCGTTGTCCAGACCGGCATAACCGCTGGCCATCGAGCGCTTGTTGACGATGATGGTCTTGGCCTTGAACGCTTCGAGAATCGGCATGCCGGCAATCGGCGATTTCGGATCGTTCTTGGCGGCCGGGTTGACCACGTCGTTGGCGCCCAGCACCAGCACCACGTCGGCCTGACCGAACTCGGAGTTGATGTCTTCCATCTCGAACACCTGGTCGTAAGGCACTTCGGCCTCGGCCAGCAATACGTTCATGTGGCCAGGCATCCGACCGGCCACCGGGTGGATCGCGTACTTCACGGTCACGCCGCGGTGGGTCAGCTTCTCGGTCAGCTCTTTGAGCGCGTGTTGCGCCCGTGCTACCGCCAGGCCGTAGCCTGGAACGATGATCACGGTGTCGGCGTTGGTCAGCAGGAAGGTCGCATCGTCAGCCGAACCGGATTTCACCGGACGCGCTTCTTTCGAACCTGCCGGACCCGCTGCGTCCGCGGTGTTGCCGAAACCGCCGAGCAACACATTAAAGAAGGAGCGGTTCATCGCCTTGCACATGATGTAGGAGAGGATCGCACCCGACGAACCCACCAGCGAACCGGCGATGATCAGCATCGAGTTGTTCAGCGAGAAGCCGATACCCGCCGCTGCCCAGCCGGAATAGCTGTTGAGCATCGAGACAACCACCGGCATGTCCGCGCCGCCGATCGGGATGATGATCAGCACACCCAGCACGAAGGCCAGGGCCAGCATCAGTGCGAAAGCGTTGAGGTTGCCGGTCAGCATGAAGGTGACGCCCAGTGCCAGCGTTGCCAGGCCCAGCACCAGGTTTAGTTTGTGCTGGCCACCGAACTGTACCGGTGCGCCTTGGAACAGGCGGAACTTGTACTTGCCCGACAGCTTGCCGAAGGCGATTACCGAACCGGAGAAAGTGATGGCACCGATGGCCGCGCCGAGGAACAGCTCCAGGCGGTTACCGGCAGGAATCGCATCACCCAGTTGCTTGACGATGCCCAGCGACTGCGGCTCAACCACGGCAGCAATGGCAATGAACACCGCCGCCATACCGATCATGCTGTGCATGAAGGCGACCAGTTCCGGCATCTTGGTCATTTCGACGCGCTTGGCCATGATCGAGCCAGCGGTGCTGCCGACCAGCAGGCCAACGATGACGTAACCGATGCCGGCAGTGGCCAGCTCAGCGCCCAGCTTATAGATGAGGCCGACAGTAGTGAGGATCGCCAGCGCCATGCCGAGCATGCCGTAGACGTTGCCGCGCCGCGACGTGGTCGGGTGCGACAGGCCCTTGAGGGCCTGGATGAAGCAGATCGACGCGATCAAGTAGAGCGTCGTGACAAGGTTCATGCTCATTACTTGGGCGCCTCTTCTTTTACGACTTTCGGGGCTTTTTTCTTGAACATCTCAAGCATCCTGCGGGTGACCAGGAAGCCACCGAACACGTTTACCGCTGCCAGGGCCACGGCGAGGGTGCCCATGGTCTTGCCCAGTGGTGTCACGGTCAAAGCCGCTGCCAGCATGGCGCCGACGATGACGATCGCGGAAATGGCGTTGGTCACCGCCATCAATGGCGTGTGCAGTGCAGGTGTAACGTTCCAGACCACGTGATAACCGACATAAATCGCCAGCACGAAGATGATCAGGTTGTAGATACCGGGGGAGATAAGCTCTTCCATCGTCTGAATCCCTGCTTAGGCGTTTTTGCGGATGACTTGGCCGTCGCGGCACATCAGGCACGCGGCGACGATGTCGTCTTCGAGGTTCACTTCGAACTGGCCTTCTTTGTTGAAGACCAGCTTCAGGAAGTCCAGCAGGTTGCGGGCGTACAGCGCCGAAGCGTCTGCCGCGACTTCACCAGCCAGGTTGGTCGGGCCGCAAATGGTCACGCCATTTTCGACAACCACTTGATCGGCCACGGTCAGCGGGCAGTTGCCGCCCTGGGCGGCGGCGAGGTCGATGACCACCGAGCCTGGCTTCATCTGCGCCACGGTTTCCGCGCTCAACAGTGTCGGTGCCTTACGGCCCGGGATCAGTGCGGTGGTGATGACGATGTCGGCTTGTTTGGCGCGTTCGTGCACGGCCAGGGCCTGGCGTTGCATCCAGCTCGCGGGCATGGGCCGCGCGTAGCCGCCGACACCGACAGCGCATTCGCGCTCTTCGTCAGTCTCGTAAGGCACGTCGACGAACTTGGCGCCGAGGGATTCGATTTGCTCTTTTACCGCCGGACGTACGTCAGACGCTTCGATCACTGCGCCCAGGCGTTTCGCCGTGGCGATCGCCTGCAAGCCCGCCACGCCAGCGCCGAGAATCAGCACGCGCGCCGCTTTCACGGTACCCGCAGCGGTCATCAGCATCGGCATGAAGCGTGGGTAATAGTGAGCGGCGAGCAGCACGGCTTTATAGCCGGCAATGTTCGCTTGCGAGGAGAGCACATCCAGGCTTTGAGCGCGGGAGGTACGCGGAGCTGCTTCCAGTGCGAACGCGGTAATGCCGCACTCGGCCAGTTTGGCGATGGTTTCATTGCTGAACGGATTGAGCATCCCCACCACAACGGTGCCGCTTTTAATCAGCGCCAGCTCGCTGTCGCTGGGGGCGACCACCTTGAGAATCAGCTCGGCACCAAACGCATCGTTGGCGCTGCCAATGGTCGCGCCTGCCGCTTCATAAGCACTGTCGACAACGCTGGCTTTGACGCCGGCGCCGCTTTGTACAGTGACCTTATGACCCTGGCCGATCAACTTTTTGATGGTTTCCGGGGTTGCAGCAACCCGTGTTTCACCCGTCTGGGTTTCGAGAGGAACACCAATGTGCACGTCAAATCTCCTGCGTGATCTTATTGAGTAAACCCAGGCACTTCGGATGGTGCGGCTGGGGCGGCCGATCAGCACGATCCCGCCAAATCAGGGCGGGGCGCGGCATTTTGCAGGCGAACTTTGTGCCCTTCAAGGGATTATGACGGGTGACGGAAAATTAACTACAAGTCACCCCGTGACCGAATGTCGCAACCAACCTGTTCAATCCCTTGCAGGCCGTGCCTTGTAAGGAGTCTGGTCGAAATTGAAGAATTTCCACATCGGCGCGGTGAATGAGTGGTCATTGCTTCGAAATAGAGGCTCAAGGCCACGTCTTCCGGCACTTGTGGGACGTTTGTACTGCTTGTCGGTACAGTCTATGGATATGCGACAAATACTTATATCTGTAGTGTTTTTAAATTACTGACTACGAGGTCAGTTAATCATCTCTGACCTTTATCCTTCTAGGCTGTAGCTGTGTGCCTGGTTTACCAGCCAGTCGCGAAAAGCCCTTAAAGATGCCGATTCGACCTTCCGCTCAGGAATCATCAGGTAATACGCCTTGATGCTCGATAGCGCCTGCGGATTGGCAATCACCAGGCGCTTCTCCGCCAATTCACGCTGGATCAGAAACGGCGGAATCAGTGCGATCCCCATGTCGTGCATGGCTGCCTGGGCGAGCATGGAGAATAGCTCGTAACGCGGGCCTGTCATGTCACGGGGGATATTCAGGTTCTGAAAGTTGAACCATTGGCGCCAGGCATAGGGGCGGGTGGTTTGCTGCAACAAGGGTAATTCCGCGATTTCAGTGGCTGTCAGATTTGTCTTATTGCCCAGTAGGGCGGGGCTGCACACCGGCATCGGGTTTTCTCCCATCAGTCTGTGGGATTCGGTACCGGACCAGTCCGCATCGCCGAAATAGATCGCCGCATCGAATTCGGTGTCGGCAAACAGAAAGGGGCGGGTGCGGTTGGTGAGGTTGACGGTCACCTCGGGGTGCTTGTGCTGAAAATCTTTGAGTCGCGGCAGCAGCCATTGGGTGCCGAAGGTCGGCACCACCGCGAGTTCGATCACGTTGGCGCCTTGCTGGCCCATCACTGACAACGTGTCCCGCTCAACCGCATCGAGTTGCGTGGCCACCCGACGGCTGTAGGAAAGTCCGGCTTCGGTCAGCTTCACTCCGCGCCGGGAGCGTCGGAACAGTTCGACGCTGAGGAACTCCTCCAGGCTGGCGATCTGTCGGCAAATCGCTCCTTGGGTGAGGGAAAGTTCCTGTGCAGCCTTGGTAAAGCTCTCATGGCGCGCTGCCGCTTCGAAGCTGATCAGGGCGGTGGTGCTGGGGATTTTCCTGCGCATGTACGTGAACCTCACTAATACATCGCATTAATGACCTTGCGCGATGCTTCGGAGTGAGAAATTAGCACAACAGTATGCGAAATCCTCGTTTGCCGTGACGCCGAACGGGGCCTAGGATCAGTTCACGTTATTTGACCCGATTCGAGAGGACACACTCATGGGCGGTAAAGCTAGCTTCAACTGGATCGATCCCCTGCTGCTGGATCAACAGCTCACCGAAGAAGAGCGCATGATTCGCGACACCGCCGAGCAGTTCGCTCAGCAGAAACTCGCGCCGCGTGTTCTGGAAGCTTTCCGCCATGAGAAGACCGACATCGCGATCTTCCGTGAGATGGGCGACGTGGGTTTGTTGGGCGCGACCATTCCTGAGGAATACGGTGGCAGCGGCCTGAACTACGTCAGCTACGGCCTGATCGCCCGTGAGGTCGAGCGCGTCGACTCCGGCTATCGGTCGATGATGAGCGTGCAATCTTCGCTGGTGATGGTGCCGATCAATGAGTTCGGTACTGAAGCGCAAAAGCAGAAGTACCTGCCGAAACTCGCTTCGGGCGAGTGGATCGGTTGCTTCGGTCTGACAGAGCCGAACCACGGTTCCGACCCGGGCGCGATGATTACTCGTGCACGAAAAGTGGAAGGCGGCTACAGCCTGACCGGCAGCAAGATGTGGATCACCAACAGCCCGATCGCCGATGTGTTCGTGGTCTGGGGCAAGGACGACGCCGGCGACATCCGTGGCTTCGTACTGGAGAAGGGCTGGAAAGGCCTGAGCGCTCCGGCGATTCACGGCAAGGTTGGCCTGCGTGCGTCGATCACGGGCGAAATCGTCATGGACAATGTGTTTGTCCCTGAAGAAAACATCTTCCCGGATGTCCGTGGCCTGAAAGGTCCGTTTACCTGCCTCAACTCCGCACGTTACGGCATCTCCTGGGGCGCGCTGGGCGCCGCCGAGTTCTGCTGGCACACCGCGCGTCAATACACCCTGGATCGTCAGCAGTTCGGTCGCCCATTGGCCGCCACTCAGTTGATCCAGAAGAAGTTGGCCGATATGCAGACTGAAATCACCATGGCGCTGCAAGGCTGCCTGCGTCTGGGTCGCATGAAGGATGAAGGCACGGCTGCGGTCGAGATCACTTCGATGATGAAGCGCAACTCCTGCGGCAAGTCCCTGGACATCGCGCGCATGGCTCGCGACATGTTGGGCGGCAACGGCATCTCCGATGAATTCGGGGTGGCTCGCCACCTGGTCAACCTGGAAGTGGTGAATACCTACGAAGGTACGCATGACGTGCACGCGCTGATCCTGGGTCGCGCGCAGACCGGCATCCAGGCGTTCTATTAATAGGAGAACGGCAATGGGCGCGCTTTCGCATTTACGGGTACTGGATTTATCGCGGGTGCTGGCCGGGCCTTGGTCCGGGCAGATCCTGGCGGACCTTGGCGCTGAGGTGATCAAGGTCGAGCGCCCGGGCAATGGCGACGACACGCGCGCCTGGGGACCTCCGTTCCTGAAAGACGCCTATGGCGAGAACACCAGCGAGGCCGCTTATTACTTGTCGGCCAATCGCAACAAGCAATCGGTGACCATCGACTTCACTCGGCCTGAAGGCCAGAGGCTGGTGCGCGAGCTGGCAGAGAAGTCGGATATTTTGATTGAGAACTTCAAGGTGGGCGGTCTGGCGGCTTATGGGCTGGACTATGAATCGCTCAAGGCGATCAACCCGAATCTGATTTATTGCTCGATCACCGGGTTTGGTCAGACCGGGCCCTACGCCAAGCGTGCGGGCTATGACTTCATGATCCAGGGGTTGGGTGGCTTGATGAGCCTGACGGGGCGGCCTGAAGGTGATGAGGGTGCCGGGCCGGTGAAAGTCGGTGTAGCGCTGACGGACATTCTGACCGGGCTCTATTCGACGGTGGCGATATTGGCGGCGCTGGCGCATCGGGATCATGACGGTGGCGGTCAGCACATTGATATGGCATTGCTGGATGTGCAGGTGGCATGCCTGGCTAACCAGGCGATGAACTACCTGACTACCGGCAATGCGCCGAAGCGCTTGGGGAATGCGCACCCAAACATCGTGCCTTATCAGGACTTTCCTACGGCGGATGGCGATTTCATCCTCACCGTGGGTAACGACGGGCAATTCCGCAAGTTTGCCGAGGTGGCGGGGCAGCCGCAGTGGGCGGATGATCCGCGTTTTGCTACCAACAAGCTGCGGGTGGCCAATCGGGCGGTGCTGATTCCGCTGATTCGTCAGGCGACAGTATTCAAGACGACGGCTGAGTGGGTGTTGCAGCTGGAGCAGGCTGGCGTGCCGTGCGGGCCGATCAATGATTTGGCGCAGGTGTTTGCTGATCCGCAGGTTAAAGCGCGTGGGTTGGCTATTGAACTGCCTCATGTGCTGGCCGGGATGGTGCCCCAGGTGGCGAGTCCGATTCGTCTGTCCGAGACGCCTGTGGAGTACCGCAGTGCGCCTCCGCTATTAGGGGAGCATACGCTGGAGGTTCTGCAGCGGGTATTGGGTTTGAGCGCTGGTGCTGTGGCTGCTCTCAAGCAAGAAGGAGTGCTCTGAAGGTTTCTTCTATATAGAGGGAGCGGTTTTGCTCTTCTATATATAGCGCGAGCGGGGTGTTTTCCGGCTTTCTGCAAGTTATTGATAGAAAAGCCAAATCAGTGCTTGACGGCAGATTCTGGAAGTCTATAATTCGCCCCACTTCCGGCGCAGTCGAAACGGAAAACTCCTTGGTAAACAAAGAGTTATGCAGTTTTCGACAGCGAGTTGCTTCAGGTCATCGAAGCCCAGAAGGAGTTGATAAGGCAGTGTGTTGTCGCCTTGTTAACGGTTCGATCTTCTCGGTCGAAAGCGGAATTAAAGAGGTGTTGACAGC
>NZ_VOBN01000027.1 GCF_008370045.1 Pseudomonas sp. ANT_J12 | reverse complement strand
CCCAGGGTGATGGCGTTGCCGCCGACAGCATCATATTTCACCGCGATGTTGGCGGTGTTGACCGTGTCGGTGTTCAGCGCCGTCAATGCACTTGCCACACTGGTTTGCGCAGTGCCAGCCCCTACCGCCCCAGTGGTGCTGACGCTGTTTATCGGCTGACTGAAGCCCGTAAGCCCCGTAGCCGCCGAATAAGTGGCGCCGCCGCCTAAGGTGCTGGCCGAGGTGTTGCCCAGCGTAGTGGTTTGGGTCCCCAGATTAGTGACCGCAGTATCGGTAGCGAAGAGTTGGCTGCCATTCACCGCATCGGTACTGGTGCCGTTCAAGGCACCGGCGCTCAGGTTGGTGATTTTCACCCCGCCGGCCGGTGCGCCTGCACCGCCAGTCGCTCCCAGGGTGATGGCGTTGCCGCCGACAGCATCATATTTCACCGCGATGTTGGCGGTGTTGACCGTGTCGGTGTTCAGCGCCGTCAATGCACTTGCCACACTGGTTTGCGCAGTGCCAGCCCCTACCGCCCCAGTGGTGCTGACGCTGTTTATCGGCTGACTGAAGCCAGTAAGCCCCGTGGCCGGCGAGTAAATGGCGCCGCCGCCCAAGGTGCTGGCCGAGGTGTTGCCCAGCGTAGTGGTTTGGGTCCCCAGATTAGTGACCGCTGTATCGGTAGCGAAGAGTTGGCTGCCGTTGATCGCGTCGGTGCTAGTCGCGGAAACCTGACCGGCGGCAACGTTGGTGATCTGCCGTTCGCTGCCCACGCTGCCGACGCTTAATACGCCGGTCGGTGCAGCACCGGCGTAAGTGAAGGTGGCACCGTTGACCACACCGCTGGCGGTCGCAACAGCAGCAGCCGTGGTGGCGCCGTTGCCCAGGGCGACGGAGTTGGCAGTGCCCGCCACGGCACCGTTGCCGATGGCCACCGCGTTCGCGGCGGTAGAACTGGCGGCGGGACCGACGGCCACACTGTCAGTACCCGTGGCAGTGCTGTCAGCCAGAATCGAGTTGGCGTGGAAATATTTGATACCCGCGCCATTGTTGACGAGGCCATCGACGGTCTGGTTGGTCGCAAACAATTGCGAGCCATTCACCGCATCGGTGCTGGTGCCGTTCAAGGCCCCGGCACTCAGGTTGGTGATTTTCACCCCACCGGCCGGTGCGCCTGCACCACCCGTCGCCCCCAGGGTGATGGCGTTGCCGCCGACAGCATCATATTTCACCGCGATATTGGCAGTGTTGACCGTGTCGGTGTTCAGCGCCGACAACGCACCCGCTACGCTGGTTTGCGCAGTGCCAGCCCCGACAGCCCCATTGGCGCTGACGCTGTTTATCGGCTGACTGAAGCCCGTAAGCCCCGTGGCCGCCGAATAAGTGGCGCCGCCGCCTAAGGTGCTGGCCGAGGTATTGCCTAAAGTAGTGGTCTGGGTCCCGAGATTAGTGACGGCAGTATTGGTGGCAAAGAGTTGGCTGCCATTCACCGCGTCGGTACTGGTGCCGTTCAAGGCACCGGCGCTCAGGTTGGTGATTTTCACCCCACCGGCCGGTGCGCCTGCACCACCCGTCGCCCCCAGGGTGATGGCGTTGCCGCCGACCGCATCATATTTCACCGCGATATTGGCGGTGTTGACCGTGTCGGTGTTCAGCGCCGACAACGCACCCGCTACGCTGGTTTGCGCAGTGCCAGCCCCTACCGCCCCAGTGGTGCTGACGCTGTTTATCGGCTGACTGAAGCCAGTAAGCCCTGTGGCCGACGAGTAAGTGGCGCCGCCACCCAAGGTGCTGGCCGAGGTGTTGCCCAGCGTAGTGGCCTGGGTCCCCAGATTAGTGACGGCAGTATTGGTGGCAAAGAGTTGGCTGCCGTTCACCGCATCGGTGCTGGTGCCGTTCAAGGCTCCGGCGCTCAGGTTGGTGATTTTCACCCCGCCGGCCGGTGCGCCTGCACCGCCAGTCGCTCCCAGGGTGATGGTATTGCCGCCGACCGCATCATATTTCACCGCGATATTGGCGGTGTTGACCGTGTCGGTGTTCAGCGCCGACAACGCACCCGCGACGCTGGTTTGCGCAGTGCCTGCCGCTACCGCCCCGGAGGTGCTGACACTGTTGATCGGCTGAGTGAAGCCAGTAAGCCCGGTGGCCGACGAGTACGTGGCGCCGCCACCCAAGGTGCTGGCCGAGGTGTTGCCCAACGTAGTGGCCTGGGTCCCCAGATTAGTGACGGCAGTATTGGTGGCAAAGAGTTGGCTGCCGTTCACCGCATCGGTGCTGGTGCCGTTCAAGGCTCCGGCGCTCAGGTTGGTGATTTTCACCCCACCGGCTGGTGCGCCTACACCTCCAGTCGCCCCCAGGGTGATGGCGTTGCCGCCGACGGCATCATATTTCACCGCAACGGCGGCGGTATTAGTCACGCTAGTGCTGAGATTGGTCAGTGCCGCGCCGACGTTGGTGCTGGGCAGTAAGCCGGTGCTGGCACCCGTTGCATTAATGGTGGTGGTGGAATAAGTGGGCGCCGTCCAGGCGCCGGTGGTCGCATTGAGTGCCGCGCCACCGCCCAGGGCTGTCGCCGTATCCTGCCCTACTTTATTCAGTTGACTGACGTTGACGGCATCCGTCGCACTGGCACCGGCGGCAAGACCGGTAATGCGACGGTTGTTGGCGCCGTTGGTGATGTTCACTTCACCACCGGTCGTCGCCACGCCGCCGATACCGTAAGCGGCGGTAGCCAGAGTAGTGCCAGCGGCTAATGAGTTCGAGCCTAGTGCCACACTGTTTGCGACGTTCACGGTTGCCAGTTGCCCGATTGCAACACCGGAGCTGGCAGCCGCCAGCACCGTTGATTGGCCACCAAGAGCAATGGAATCGGCGGCCCGGGCCTGGGCCCCTCGGGTTGTGTTACTCCCGATGGCAACAGCTCCCGGGGCGGACGCCGTGGTGGAGTCGGCCAATAGAAGCGAAGTAGTGCCGGTCCCGGCGGCCGAACCACCGATGGCCACGCTATTGAGATTGTTCGCAACGCTACCGTAACCCAAAGCGATACTTGCAATACCCGACGCATTGGTTTCCAACCCTATCGCAGTGGCCCATTGGCCGGCGCTGGCTGAATATCCGAATACTGCTCCACCGAGCCCGGTCACGGCAGAAAAGCTGCCAAAAACAGTGGCTCCATTGAAGGACCCACCGGATGAATTGCAACCGGCAACGTTTATATAAGCGCCAGCGCCGGAAGTTGGATCTGTAAGTGTCCCCGCGACGGCAGTCCGCCCCACGGTACCACTAGCGGTGCCCGTACATGAGCCAGTAGAAGAGTTAGCAAAATACAGCCATGCGTACCCTGGCTCAGACCATCCGACAGTCAGACTCAAAGCAACCGCGAGCATACCCAGCGCACGCGTTTTCCCCTTCAATGCAAGAAGAGGGTTAACCCCCCGCTTACGCTGCCCCGCCGGCCTGCTCTTGGTCTTCTTACAGGCCAGTTCCGAAGCAACTACCCAGCAACCCAGCGACGTATTCCAGACAACCGAAAATGTTTTATTCATCTATGAATTGGCGTCGAGCCAACCTCCGAATCACGTGTCATCCATGGCGTGATGACTTCCGCTTTTCAATCAATACTTGATATAAAAACCCTGCTCACAAACGACACTCCGCCTCTGAAACGACAAGTGTTAAATCTTCGTTTTATGCAAGTAACAGCAACTACCAAGGAATTAAGAGATTGTATTGTCTCGACTTGCCAACATGATTAAGTTAGGAAATTTCCTGCTGTTTGTAGGAAATTTCCCGAGCAACTAACCGCCGCCATCCGCTGAAGATCCAGCCAGTTCAATAAACCCGCCGCCGTCATCGGTCGGGAACACAAGTAGCCCTGCCCTTGCGTACAGCCAAGTTCCAGCAAAACCTGACGTTGCTCTTCGGTTTCGATCCCTTCGACGACGACCGTCATGCCCAATGCTTCGCCCAGCGCCAGGGTGCTTTTTATAACGGCGCGGCAGCGCGGCTCTTGTTTGAGCCCGCGAACAAACTCGGCGTCGAGTTTGATTTCGTTGAACGGCAACTGACACAGGCGCTGCAACGACGAAAACCCCGCGCCGAAATCATCGATCGACAGGTTGCAACCCATCATTCGCAAGCGCACCAGGCTTTCCAGACTGGCTGCAGGGGCTTCGAGAAGACCCGTTTCCGTCAACTCGAACGTCAGCCCTGAACCGGGCAGATCATGCGCGGTGAGCATCGTCTTGATCCGGCACGTGAGTCCTGCGTTCACCAATTGCACAGCGTGCAGATTGAAGGCGATATTCAGCGCCAATCCCTGCCTGAGTACCTGCCGCTGCAGCCTCAAGCCTTGTTCCATTTGCAGGATCAGCAAGTCATCCATCAACCCGCAACGCTCGATAATCGGCATGAACACCGAGGGCGGCAGTACACCTTCGGAGGGATGGTGCCAACGGGCCAAGGCTTCGACGCTGCTAACTTCGCCGGTCATCAGGTCGAATTTTGGCTGGAAGTAAGTCTGCAATTGCTGATCGGCCAATGCCCGGCGCACCTCCTCTTCCGAGGCCTGCACCGTCACCGCCGGCACGACCCGTTCGCCAATGGGTTCGTGCATGTGTTTTGCCAGCAATCGTTGCAGCGCCCCGAACTGCAAAGGCTTGCTGACATCCCCGAGCAACACCATCCCCAACATCGAAACCAGTTGCCCCACCGCCCGACGCACATCGGCCGACAGCGAACTGCTGATGATGATCGCCCCCGCCAGACGCGATCGCCCCACGCTCTGCAGAAGCTCAAGGCTGTCGACACCGTCCATGCGCAGGTCACACAGGGTGATATCCACCGCACCGACCTGCCCCAGGATCGCCAGGGCTTGTGCGGCATCGCTGGCTACGAAGACTTCCTGGCATCCGGATTGCCACAGCATGTTCACCGCAATCGAGCGATGGAAGGCGTTGTCGCCAAGAACCAGGATGCGCAACGGGAGCATGGGCATGGACGCGGCTCACAATGAAAGGAATGAGCCAATTGTCCGGCGTAGGCCGGTGGGTATCGTTAGGAAATTTCTCCCTGAATGTAGGAAATTTCCGAACGTCACGCCCCTCCCGGTAATGCAGCATATCGTCAGCGGAATGCTGGTTCTTTGAGAAATTTCCTACATACACAACGTTGTATCCATCACTAATGTTTAGCGCTCGTTGTATGCAGTTATTAGCCAACTTTCCCAAGACAGAGTCCGAGATGACTAAAGAGCGAAATCAACTACGGGTATTAATCAGGCGCCACGAAGACAACCTGAAGTTGCTGACTGCACATAGTGAATCGTGGCGCGGCGAAGATCGCGATAGAGGCGCCGCGACCCTGCAGAACCTGACAGTGCAAATGGAAAGACTGTTGCAGCAGTTGAACAAGCGCAGGGGCCGCAAACTAGAGGACTGATCTTGTGCACTAAAGTGAACTCAAGTCAGGGTCGGGAGTTTCCGCCCCACACCGGGGTTTACAGCACCGGATCAGCCATGCGCTGCTCCAGCGTTTGCGCCAATCGCTCCATCGCTTGCTGCAACGCGTCCACCGCCTCCGTCAACAGGATCGAGTCCGACCCCATACAGATGACCTCTAATTGCTCGCAGCACAGGATCAGGCTCTGCGCCTTGATGATGCGGGCGCCGCCCTTGACTCGATGGGCCAGATCGGAAAGACCTGACAAGTCATGCTCGCCGAACAGTTTGATCAGCCGCAACATGTCTTCTTCATTACTGGACGCCAGATCACCGAGCAGGTTTTTGATCGCGTTGCGATCACCACGGGTCAGTTGCTGCAAGCTGCTCAAATTGATGTCGCCATCAATCTCTGGCATCGGCGCGCCAAGGGGTAATGACTTGGTACCGGGTTGTACTGAGGCCAGTCTGGCGCTCAACTCCAGGAGGCTGATGGGTTTGAACAGGCAATCGTCCATGCCCTCGGCCAGGCAGCGTTCTTTTTCCTCTGGCTGGGCATTGGCAGTGAATCCCAGGATCAGGCACGGCTCGGCCCCCGAAGCCTTTTCCTCATCACGAATGGCCCGCGTCAGCTCGTAACCGTTCATCACGGGCATGTTGCAGTCGGTAATGACCACATCGAAGTTTCCGTTGCGCCAGGCGCGCAGGCCATGGGCGCCATCCTCGGCGTCGCAGACACCGTGACCGAGATAGGACAATTGCTGGGAAAGCAGCAAGCGGTTGGCCGGGTAGTCGTCAATCACCAGGATATTGAGCACCCACGCCTGAGACGCCAGCTCGACCGCCGGCAATTCGGCAGCGGGCACAGGTTGCAAGATCAGCAGATCGAGACGGATATCAATCTGCGTGCCCTTGCCCGGCACGCTGCTCAGGTGCAATTGGCCGTGCATCATTTCACACAGGGTCCGGCTGATGACCAGGCCCAGCCCCGAACCACCCCGCGCCGACTGATTATTATTGCTGGCCTGGCCGAAAGGGTTGAACAGCCGCTCCTGATCCGAGGTGGAAATGCCAATGCCGGAATCCTTGACTTGCACATGCAGCGCCAACCGCTCGCCGCACACGCCGGGCGCAGCCTGCACGCTCAAGCGCACCTCGCCTTCGTCGGTAAACTTGATCGCGTTGCTCAGCAGGTTGGACAGAATCTGTTTGAAACGCAGCGGATCGATCAGCACATCGCGACTGGCCTTGAGATCAAAATCCAGCAACAACCGCAGGCCTTTTTGCCGCGCCACCCCTTCGAACATGCGCACCACCGACTCGACCAACTCGCGCAAACTGGCCCGTTCCGGGGTCAAGGACAGGCGACCGGATTCAATGCGGGCGATATCGAGAATGTCACCGATCAGGTCCAAGAGACCCCGCGCCGCGCCAGAAGCCACCTCGATGGCGAAGCGGTCCATGACGCCTTGATCGGCTTTCTTCATGGCCAGTTCGAGCATGCCGATCACGGCATTCATCGGGGTGCGGATTTCGTGGCTCATGGTGGCCAGGAACGTGGTTTTCGCCCGGTTGGCATCATCGGCGCTTTTCTTGGCACTCTGCAATTGATCCAGCAGGCGCTGGCGGTCGCTGATATCGATCCAGCCGGCGATGATGCCGGCGACCACGCCGTCACTGGTGTGATACGGCAACATCCAGTGATAGACCGTATGCACCTCGCCGTCGTTGAGGGTGTACGTACGATCCTGAATCCACCGCGTACCCTCCTCCATCACCTTTATGTACTCGGCCTGAAAGGTCTCGGTATCGGAATGACCGATCAGTATGCTGTCGGTAATCTTCTGACCCATCACCGCCTCGCGTGTGACACCCAGCACGTCAAGGTAAGCAGTGTTACAACTCACCAGACGCCCCTGACGGTCACGGACATAAATCGGGTGGGGGGTGCCGTCGATCAAGACGCGCATGAACTCCATCTGGTCGTTGAGCGCCAATTCGGCCTTTTCGCGAGTGGACACCAACCTGCGCAGGTAAATGATCCAAACCACGGCCATCAACAACAACAGCGCAAACAGGACAAAACCCTGGATGACCGCCGAGCGATGGTGCAGCCAGTTGTCATTATCGATCACCACGTCGTGGCGCCAACGGCCGGTCAGCTCATCCAGTTCTTCCGGGGGAATGCTTTGCAGGGCTTTGTCCAGGATCGAGTACAACTCCAGCGCCCCACGGTCGGTGGCGAAACTCGCCTGGGCCGACTGCAAACCGACGACATTGGCAATGTGCAGGCGGTCGCGGAACTGGCGCAAAATCAAGTAACGCCCATTGATCAGCGAGTTGATGGCGCCGTCCGCCTCCCCCTTGTCCACCAACACCATGGCATCGGCTGCAGTCTGGGTCTGGATCAACTCAATGCCGGGGAATTTATCTCTGATGAAGTCGTACAGCGCATTGCCGCGCCGCAGTGCCAGTTTTTTACCGACCATGCCGTCCAGTGTTTGCGCACTGTCCGACTCGTCCCGCGTGATCAGGACAAATGGGTTAGTCAAATAAGGACGGGTGAACCGCAGCTCACCTTCGCGTTCGGTAGTGGGCGTGAACGCCGCGATCAGATCAGCATTGCCGACCCGGATCTGCTCGATCAACTTGTCCATCGAGTTGCCGCGCAGCACATCGAATTTCAAACCGGTGCGCTGGCTGATCTTGGCCAGCACCTCGGCACTGATGCCGCGGAACTCACCCTGATCATCGAAGAAGGACATGGGGGCCAGGCTGTCATTAACCGCCACGGTCAGGCGCGGATGTTTTTTCAGCCAGCGCTCTTCGGCCGTACTGAGCTGCAGCGGATGAAGCCCGGAAAGGCTCGTGTCACCGGCACTCCAACGGCGCAGAATCGCCATGCGCTCAGTGATGGGGATCACCGCCAGCGCGGCATCGACGATGTGCAACAAACGACGATTGCCCTGGGGCGTGGCAAAGGAGAAATGCGTGCTGTACACCCCGGACAATGCCGTCAGGTGGACGTCAT
Source organism: Pseudomonas sp. ANT_J12 (assembly GCF_008370045.1). GTDB lineage: Bacteria > Pseudomonadota > Gammaproteobacteria > Pseudomonadales > Pseudomonadaceae > Aquipseudomonas. The sequence continues at coordinate 65,100 of NZ_VOBN01000027.1, read as the reverse complement.
TGAGGAAGTGTTTGTTGACCAGATAATGGGTGCTGATGGCATCACCCACGTAAGCATCCGCGTGTCCGAACGCCACGGCACCGATCGCGCCCTGGGCCGAAGGGTAAAACTGCAGCTGCGCCTTGGGATAGGCGGCCCGGACTGCGTCTGTCGGCTGATAGTGGTCAAGCATGGCCAGGCGACTGTCTGCCAGGTCAGGCGCCAATACCTGATCCGAGCCACTGTGGGTCACCAGTGCCGACGGCGCATCGGCATAGGCACTGCTCAGCGCCAGCTCTGGATCGGCCCCGTCGAAACTGTTGGCAGTGCCCACCAGATCCAGCTCACCGAGTTTGAGCGCCTGGATCACCTCGGCTCGTGAGTCATAACGCCGAGCCTCGACCTTGATGTGCAGCATGGTGGCCAACAGCTCGGCATAATCGGCGGTGATACCTTCGTAATCCTGGCCGTTGGTAACCATATCGAAGGGCGCATAATCCGGCGCCGACACGCCCAGGCGCAGCGAGCTTTTGTTGCGTAACCATCGCCAATCCGCCTCCTCCAGAACGACAGCAGCGTTCGCGCCATTTGAACGGCCGAAGAGGTTCAGCGATTGCGCCTCGGCCTGTGCTGTCGAGGCACTTCCTAACGCTCCCAGCAGACAGACGGCAAGCAAATAGTTGCGCAGATAAATTTTCATCTAGATCAGATTATTACGCTTGGCGAAGTCGGCCAGATACACCACCGACTTGACGTTGAGTTTTTCGATCAGACGGGTTTTATAGGTACTGACGGTCTTGTTGCTCAGCAACATGGCATCTCCGATTTCCTTGTTGCTCAGGCCCCGGGCCAGTTGCTGCAAAATCACCAGTTCACGATCGGACAAGCCGCGGATCATCTCCAGCTCAGTGGAATCGATATCGCTTCGGCGTACGGAATTACCCGCCAGGTTGGGAAAGAAGGTATAGCCCGCCATAAGCGCCTTGATCGCTTTGCTCAATTCACTCAATTCATCGGTTTTCGAGATATAACCGGCAGCGCCTGCTTTCATGCAGCGCATGGCATAAAAGGCGGCGGACTGGGAGGTCAATACCAGGATCTTGCTCGACAGTTTCAGCGCGCTGATCCGGTTGATGACTTCCAATCCATCCAGGCTCGGCATGGCGATATCCAGCAGGATCAGTTCCGGGTCGTGCTTGCGAGCCAGTTGCACCGCATCCACGCCATTATCAGCCTCGGCGACGACTTCGAATTGCTCGCGTTCCAGCAACACTTTTACAGTTGCCCGAATGAACGGATGATCGTCTACAACCAATGCTTTATGCATTTGAACCTCACGGTAATACGCACAGGAGATACCAGTGACGGGAAGAGCCATGCATCAAAAGAGTATGGAACAATTCACCGGCCTATGTAGCTCACCTCACTACGTAATCGGCAGCCCTATCGAAATCTTTCCGACGTTGCGCCGACGTTTTCAAGCGGGTATTTTCGGGCTCTGCAACCATTGCACGAACCGCTGGGCATCCATGGGCCGCGCCAAGTGGTAACCCTGACCGAATGAACAGCCCATCTCCACCAGCCCATCGCGAATCATCTGGCTGCCGACCCCCTCGATCACCAGGCTCATGTTCAGTACCCGGGCCAGTGCCACGGTGCTGGTGACCATGGCCCTGGTGCGCGGATCGGCAATGGAGCGCACGAGTTGCCCGTCAAGTTTGAGTTGGTTGAATGGCAGGTGGCAGAGCAGTGTCAGCGAGGAAAAACCCATGCCGAAATCATCGATCGACAGGCTGCACCCCATCATGCGCAGGCGCAGCAGGTTTTCCCGGGTCGCCCTTGGGATGTCGAGCAAGCCGTTTTCGGCCACTTCGAACAACAACGTCGACCCCGGGAAGTCGTTGGACTTCAAGACGTGGTGAATGTGGTCGGTCAGGTCATCGCGGGCCAGTTGCGAAGCGTGAAGGTTGAAGGCCAATTCCACACCCAGGCCGGACTGGCGCAAGGCATGCAGCAGACTCATCCCTTGCTCCAGCATTTGCTTGAGCATTTCATCTATCAGGTCATAGGCCAGCACCGCGGCCAGGAAGTCCTTGGGCAATAGCAGCCCCCTGACCGGGTGCTCCCAACGCGCCAACGCTTCAGCCCCGGCCAATACCGTGCCGTTCAGCTCGAACTTGGGTTGGAACCAGGCTTTGAACTCCCCCAACGCCAGGCCCCGGCGAACATCCTCTTCGCTGGGCAACTTGTATGGCGTTGCGGGATCGACGTCCGGTAACAGGCGCCGGTGACCATAGCGCTGCAAGATTTGCTGCAACGAATACAACTGCGTGGGTTTGCTCAGGACGCCCAGCAACTGCAATCCGGCAAAGTTGGTCATCTGTTCGACGGCGCGACGCAGCTCCGGCCGGAACTCACTGCACAGGGCAACTGCCCGGACCATGCCGTTCTGCCCGACAGAATGCAGAAAGTCCTGACAATTGAGGGCCGTATTCCCCAGGTCACAGAGCACAATATCCACGCCCCCCGCGCGGCGGATCTGCGCCATCGCCCCTTCGCTGTTATCGGCCTGCAAAATATCGATGACGCCCAGATGCTGCAGCGCCGTGACCAACACACCACGCCGAAACGAGTGATTTTCTAATACGAGAACGCTAGGGGAATCCATCTCGCTGCTTACCCTGCAATACGTGGAAGCAAAATTGTGGCTATTTCATGACACAGCGAGCGAAGGATTTATCTCCCTGATCTGTAGGAAATTTCCTAGGCGCAATATCAGCCAAGCACGGTTCTGTAGCAGCTGGCGATGCCTGCGTTCGGCTGCGCAGCAGTCGTGAATTCAGGCAACGCAGTGCATCAGTAAGACCTTGTGCCCAGGTTTTACGCCTGCTTCGCAGCCGAACGCAGGCTTCGCCAGCTGCTACACAGATCGTGAGGTGACTCAAATGATCGGCATTGGCAGCTCAGGCAGCCGCCACCACCGTGATTTCAATCAGCAACTCCGGCAACGCCAGGCGCGACTCGACCGTCGCACGGGCAGGCGTGTGACCTTGGGGCACCCACGCATCCCACACTTCGTTCATTTTGGAAAAATCCGCCTGAATATCCGCCAGCCATATCTGCGCGGAAACGATGCGTGTCTTGTCCAATCCGGCCTTTTCCAGAAACCCGTCTATTTTCTGCAGGACTTGAGCGGTCTGGCCTTTGATGTCTTGCGTGGCGTCGGAAGCGGTTTGTCCGCCGACGAAAACAAAGCCGTTACAGACCACTGCGCGGCTCATCCGATGATTACTGTCGATACGAACGATATCTTTCATTTTAGAGGCCTTGTGTGGAGAGTCATCAACATGACATTCAATTATTTGGGAACAAACGCCGCCAACGGCGCCGCATTCACATCCGGAACATAAGCGTTTGCCAGGTCAATCAATTGCACGGGTTTGATCGGCGGACGAATCCGGTAATAACCCACCGCCTGCATCGGCGCCTGCCTGGCTTCGGACAGTATCTCCCCAACGGTGATCCCGCACATGCGCCCCTGGCAGGGGCCCATTCCGCAGCGTGAGAATGACTTGGTCTGGTTCGGCCCGCTGCAACCCAATCGGCTCATGGCGCGGATATCACCGGCGCTGACTTCTTCACAGCGACAGACGATGGTCTGGTCTGCCGGCCGACGAAAAATGTCTGCGGGCCGATACAGCGTGTCCAGGAACGGCCGTATGGCGCGGTGGCGATCCAATTGGCGTTTGAGTGGGCGCACGTGTTTGTCGCGAACGGTTTCACTTAAAAAGCCCAGTTGCAGAGCGACTTGCAGGGCGGTCAGTGCCCCGGAAAGCTCCGCCACTTTGGCGCCATCGATGCCGCCACCGTCCCCGGCGACGTAGGTGCCTGCCAACGACGTCTGGCCCCACTCATCCAGCTCAGGGCGCCAGCACAACTGCACGTCGTCCCAGAGATGCTTGCAGCCCAGCGAACGCGTCAGCTGGACATTGGGAATGACGCCCTGATGCACAAGCAGCAGGTCGGAGTCGATGTGCGCTTCGCGACCGCCAACGGTATAACGGACGCTCTCCACAGCGCCCTGCCCCTGCGCAGTGAGCGCTTCGACATGATGGATATGCGGTATGGCACTGCCGCGAATCGTCTTCAACAAGCCGATACCCTTGAACAAATAGCCCGGTGCCCGCAACGCTGAAAACAGATAACGCAGCGCCGGAAAACGATTGGCTCGTGGCGTGGTGTCGAGTATCGCCGCCACTGAACTGCCCGCCCGGATCAACTGCCAGGCAAACAGATAGAGCAATGGCCCGCTGCCCGCGAGCACCACCCGCTGGCTCGGCAGCAGTGCGGCGGACTTCAACAGGGTTTGCGCAGCACCGATGCCCATGACGCCCGGCAGCGTCCAACCGGGAAACGGCACCGGCCGCTCCTGGGCGCCATTGGCGATGACCAGTGCTCGCGCCTGAATTTGCCCACTGCCGCCGTTGGCACCATTACGGGTGAAGCTCACCTGTCGGTCGCGTGTGATTTGCCATGCCAAGGTGCCTGGCCAATAGGTCGCGCCGCTCGCCAGAAAGCGCTTCACCAGCGCCGCGCCGACGATATAGTCCTTGCCCAGCACATCAGGATCCACCAGCGGCGACTGCGCCACGCTGCGATAAATCTGCCCGCCCGGTTGCTGGTTTTCGTCCAACAGCAACACATTGAGCCCCGCTTCCCTGGCTTGCACCGCACAGCTCATGCCCGCCGGACCGGCACCGATGATCAGCAGGTCAACTTCGATCATGCTCATTTCAGGCTCCTGGCACCGATCATCGATCGGATCGTCATTCCCGGCTGCACCAACGTCATGCAGGCCTGTTGATTGGGCACACCGTCGATTTCCACCAGGCATTCGAAACAGGCGCCCATCATGCAAAAAGGCGCCCGCGGTGCGTTCGACACCGGCGTTTCACGCAGTTGGGTGACCCCCACGCTCAGCAGCGCAGCGGCGACCGTCATGTAGTTCGGCACGCTGAACGGCCGGTCATTGATCAGGATTGGAACCTGGGCGGCTGGCGCAGCGGCGAGCGCGCTAAACAGCGAATCGTTTGGCATAGAAGTAGTCGAGAAGTGAGGGACGAGGCGCACCCATGAGCCAGGGTACGAGTTGTTCGCAATGGGCGGCCGCCAGCGTGACGCCGCTGTGGCACAAGGCAACGAATGCCCCCGGATGCTCGAGCGACTCTTCGTAGACCGGCATGCTGTCCGGGGTCATGATCCGCAACGAACCCCAGGCCCGCACCACACGCACATTCTTGAGCAGTGGAAACGGCGCGATGGCTTTTTGCGCGATGTGCGCAATGATGCCCGGCGTCACGCCGTCATCCATGTCCACGTCTTCGGCGGAGTCCCCCAACAGCAATGAGCCTTCGGCGGTTTGCCGGACCGAGAGCGTCGGGTAGTCGAGAAAGCGTTTGACCCGCTCGGTGACCAGGATCTGTCCACGCAGCGGCACGACTGGCGCGCGCAGGCCCACCATCGGTGCCAGCTCGCGATTGCCGAGGCCGGCGCAGAGCACCACTTTGCCGGCATCGAAGGTTTGTTTGCCGGCGGTCAGGCGGAAGCCGCCGTCACGCGGGACAATCAAATCGACCCGCGAGTCAGCCCGATAAACGCCCCCGGCGCGTTCGAAACCGGCGAACAGGCCGCGCAAGGTGTAGAGCGGACTGACATGGCCATCGTGGGGCGAATACACCGCGCCCACCACGTCCGGCCCCACGGCCGGAATGCGCTGTGCCAATTGCCCATGATCGAGCACTTCATAGCTCAAGCGACTGTCTTGCGCATGGAGCTTTTCCAACGCCGCCGCACTGCTGGCCAGGCTCTCCTCGTTCATGGCAATCATGATTCCACCCGGTTTTTCATAACCCAGCTTCATGCCGCTGGCGTCTTCGAGTTCCTGGCAGAAGCCGGGCCACAGCTGCGATGACTCCAATGACCAGCGCGCGTAATCGATTTGCCGCGAACCCTTGCTCGAGACCCACACCAGGCCGAAGTTGCCCCGGGCGGCACGTACGCTGGAATCCTCGCCATCGAGCACCAGGGTGCGCACGCCGCGTTTGGCCAGTCCGTAAGCGATGGCCATCCCGACCAACCCGCCACCGACCACTACGTAGTCGTAGTCGTTTTTCATCAGTTTTTCCCCATCAGCACTTTGTCGAGCCCCACCAGACGGTCCAGCAGAAACATCAAACCCAGAGTGACCACGATGATCACCACCGCGACCGCCGCCACCATGGGATCGATGGTTTCGGTCATGCTCATGTAGATGCGCACCGGCAAGGTGATCGTCGCCGGAGAGGCAAGAAAAATGGTCGCGGTCAGTTCGTCGAAGCTGCTGGCAAAGGCCAACACCCAGCCGCCGAGAATGCCCGGCAGCAGCGCGGGCAGCGTGATGCGGCGAAAGGTGATCCACGCACTGGCGCCCAGGGACATCGCCGCATGCTCCGGCTCCCGGGACAGGCTCACCATCGACGCCATGATCAGGCGCAGTGAGTACGGGAAGATCAACATCACATGGGCCAACACCAGTGAGGTAAACGAGCCGTTGACGCCAAACCCGTTGAACAGGCGCAACAACGCGACCCCCAACACTACGGGCGGAATCATCAGCGGCGACAGTAACAAGCCGTTCAACGCGGCCCGGCCTGGGAACGTGTAACGCAACAATCCCATTGCGGCAGGCACGCCCAGCAGTGCCGCCCCCGTCGCGGCCAGCGTTGCCAGGCCCATGCTGTTGCAGAACGCGGTGATAAAGCCATTGTCATTGAACAGCGCCACAAACCAGCGCACCGAGAAGTGCAGCGTCGGGACGCTGAGCATGTTGCCCGGGGTAAAGGCGACCAGGCAGACGATCACCAAGGGCGCCGCCAGGAACACGGAAAACAACGTGTGAAACACCAGCGAAAACAATCCGTTCTTGTTCATGTCAGCGCCCCAGACGTCGTTGAATTCGGCGCTCAAGCAGCTTGCCGTACACGCCGATGACCAGCAGGTTGAGCAGCAGCAACAGCACGGCGATGGTCGCGCCCACCGGCCAGTTCAAGGTGTTGAGAAATTCGTCATAGGCCGCGGTGGCCGCGACTTTCAGGCGCCGACCACCGATCAGCGCCGGGGTGGCAAAGGCGCTGGCGCTGAGGGCGAAGGTCATCAGGCTGCCGGACAGCACGCCGGGTAACACCTGGGGCAGGACGATCCGACGCCAGACCGTCATCGGCCCGGCGCCCAGGCTCAGCGCGGCGTTACAGCTTTGCGGGTCGATGCCTTGCAGCGAAGTCCACACAGACAAAATCACCAGCGGCACCAGCGCGTGGATCAGGACGACAACCACGGCCCAGAACGAGAACAGCATCTGCGCGTTGCCATCGATAAGGCCCAGCCACACGAGGAGGGTTGAAACGATCCCGTTCTGACTCAACAGGATTGACCAGCCCAGGGTCCGGACCACCGCCGAGATCAGCAGCGGTGCCAGGGTCATGATCAAAAAGAACGCACGCCAGCGCGGCCGCATGCGAAAAATGATGTACGCCTCCGGCACGCCCAACACCACGGCGCCCACCGTTACCGCCAACGCCAGACCGAGGGTGCGCAGAAAAATGGTTTGGTAATAAGGGTCGAACAGCACCAGGACGTAGTTGTGCCACGAGCGCGTCGCTAGCACCTCACTGGTGGCCACATTGAACTCATGCAGGCTCAGTTCGCCCGTCATCAGCATCGGAATGGCCAGCAGCGCGATGAACAACAGGCTGGCCGGCAGCAAGAGCAGCAGTGCTTTGCTGCTGAACTGGAAGGTGCGTCGACGGGAGGTCAACACAGACGCCTGACTCATGGCGCCACCCCGGTCTTCAGAGCACTGCTGGACATCACGTGGCGCAGGGCCGAAGGCTCCCACGACAAACCCACCTGTGCGCCGGGCACCACCGCCACCTGACCGCGATTCGCCCGCATGACTTGCAGCACGCCGAGTTCGGTCATGACCGTGAGCAGCCAGCAATTGCCCTTGAACACACAACCCGCCACTTTTCCGTGGAGCACGGCGGCAGGCCCTTCAACCAGATCGATACGCTCAGGGCGCAACGAGAACGTTGCAGCACCACACGGCAATTGGGCATCCAGCACCAGGCTGCCGCTACCGCAGATGAAGTGGCGCTGACCGCCACGCTGCACGATTTCACCGTCCAGCAGATTGGCACGGCCAATGAAATCGGCGGCGAAGTGCGATCCCGGATCGTCGTACAAATGGTTGGGTTTATCGAAGCGCACGATGCGCCCCCGGTCCAGCAGTGCGACCCGGTCACTCATGGCCAGGGCTTCGTCCTGATCATGGGTAACCATGATCGTGGTGGTGCCGACCTGGCGCTGGATGCTGCGCAGTTCGGTTTGCATGTCGTGACGCAGTTTGGCGTCGAGGTTGGAGAGCGGCTCATCGAGCAACAGCAAGGGCGGCTTGATGATCAGGGCCCGGGCCAGTGCGACGCGCTGGCGCTGGCCGCCGGACAGGTCGCGCGGAAACTTGTCGCCATGGGCGCCCAGTTGCACCAACTCCAGGGATTGGCTCACCTGACGCCCGCGCTCGGCACGGGCCACGCCACGCATTTGCAAACCAAATTCAATATTTTCCCGAACGGTCATGTGCACGAACAACGCGTAGCTTTGAAACACCATGCCCAGGCCTCGTTGGGCGGGTGGCCGCCCCAATAACGACTGGCCTTGCAAACGGATATCGCCGTGGCTGGGATCGATGAAGCCCGCGATCATCTGCAAGGTCGTGGTCTTGCCGCAGCCTGACGGCCCCAGCAACGAAATGAATTCACCCTGCTCGATATTCAGGTTGACCCCGTGCAAAACCGTCACGTCGCCATACGACTTGCTCAGGCCTTCGATACTCAAATAGCTCATTTTTATTAGACTCACTGTTCGCTTGTGCGGGCGCGTGCAGGCCCAGGCAAGACGACTGTCGGCCGCCCTGCCTGTGACGCTGATGTCATTGCTCGATCTGGCGATTCCACTGCTGGATCCAGGCAGGACGCATGGCGTTGACGACGTCCCAGTCAACGCTGAGCATCGCCGCGACGGTCGCCGTGTCAGGCACCTTGGCCAGCACGGCCGGTGGCAGCACGGTGTGCTTATTGACCGGGGCCACGCCCTCTTCATCGGCGAACAGTGCCTGCACGTCCGGGGTCAAGGTGTACTGGACAAACTTCTGGGCCAAGGCATTAACCGCGTCGTGCTTGACCGGACACACGCTCAGGCCCAGGGCCATGGCGCCTTCCTTGGGGGCGACGAACTTCACCGGTACACCCTGATTACGCAGGGCCTGGGTGCGGCCTGCGCCCCAGGCGCCGATCCACAGGCTGTCGTTCTGGAACAGCTCGGAAATTTTCCCCGGTGACGGATCGAAGGACAGAACGTTAGGCGCCACGCTGGCTTTTATCGCGGCAAAACCTGGCTCGATGTTCTGCTCGCTGCCGCCATTGAGCCGCGCAAACATCACCAGGCTTTCAATCCCGTAGCCATTGGTGACGCTGGGAAACTGCACGTGCCCCTTATACAAAGGGTTGGCCAGGTCTTTCCAGGACGTCGGCGGCGCCCAGCCCTTGGCGGCAAAGACCCGCTCGTTGTAGACAATGCCCGTGCCGTCGAGACCGATCGTGACAGCCTTGTTGCTTTTGAAATGCGCCGCGTCGTACAGGTCTTTGTAGACCGGGGCATCGCTCAGCGTCTCGCAATAATCCAGCTGCGCCGCCTGGGACATGGGACCGTCATCGAGAAACGCCACGTCCAGCGTCTGCTTGCCTTTCTGGGCTTGCATACGCGCCATGGTGGTGGTCGTGTCGCCCGGTACCAGAATCACTTTGCTGCCGGTCGCTTTCTCGAAGGGCGGCACAATCTGGTCTTTGAGCAACTGCTCGAAAGAGCCACCGAAAACGGCGACATAAAGGGTGGGTTGCTCGGCGTGTGCGTGGCTGGCGAACAGCGAGGCCGCGATGAGGGCGGGGGCAAACCTTCTGATCATGTTGACTCCTGATATGAGGACCACTGTCGATGCCCGCACTTTCCGGGCAGATCCAGTGTCAGCAATTGAAATCAGGGGGTCCAATCACAATTTGCACAACATCCATGTCTAAATGTTATGGTTTCCACGGATACGCAAGCATCCACAAAATCTGCTGAAACGCTTATTCTGCGCAATGATCTGTGTCTTATCCGCGGTTGGTCGATGGATGTCATTCCAGTGAAATCACGCCAGTGGCCAAATATCAGGTAAACGAATGTCCAAATATAATGAGCACGCATTGTTATGAAAAACAGGCAGCTAGAGGCGTTTCGCGCCGTGATGATCAGGCACTCGATCACCAGCGCGGCAGAGATGATGAGCGTGACTCAACCGGCGGTGACGCGGTTGATTGCTGATCTGGAAGAGGATGTCGGATTCAAGCTGTTCGTACGCGAAAAGGCGCGCCTGTTTCCGACCGCTGATGCCGTGCTGCTGTACCGCGAAGTGGAGCGCTCGTTTGTAGGCGTCGAACGAATTGCCCATGCCGCGCGCCAGATACGCTCATTGAACAAAGGTGCACTGACCGTAGCTTGCGCCCCTGCCCTGGCCGCAGGATTGTTGCCCGCCTGGATCGCGGAGTTCATGGCACGGCACGAAGGGGTCACCGTGATATTTGCGGTTCACGGCACCAAAATCGTCAGTGAAATGGTGGCCAACGAACAATGTGACGTCGGCTTCGTGACGTATACCACCTGGCAACCCGGTGTGAAGCTCGAACGACTTTTCACCGCCCCCATGCGTTGCATTCTGCCGATCGGCCACCGCCTGGCAGACCGGGACCACATCACTGCGCAGGACCTGGCCGGCGAACCGTTCATTTCCTATCCCCAGGCGCTGGATACCCGACGAATGATTGATGAGCTGTTTGCCAAATATCAGGTGGAGCGCCGACTGAGCGTCGAATGCCAGCTATCGGCGGTCATCGCGTCTTTCGTCAGTTTCGGTGCCGGCGTGTCCATCATTGATCCTGCGGTCGCCGATACATTGGGCGACCAGGTCCTGGTACGCCCATTCCAGCCTGAGATTGACTTCGAATATGGCGTTGTCACTTCCGAGCGCATGGTGGCGTCACGTTTGACCAAGGCCTTTTTGGAGTTTGTCAGGGAGAAGGTTCTGGCCATGTCGCATCCGGGCTGAAGGGCATGCTGTGCGAGGCCGCTTCCGGGGTCAGTCCGAATCAGCAGTGGCTTCGATCTTCACCAGTGTCTGGTTAGCTCCGAGCACCTCACGAATCAAAGCCAGTCTGATTTCATCATCACCCGATGTGCCCCGCTCCAGAGCCGCGAAAGATTGCTCCATTCGAATGACGATTTCGGCGTTCAGGCTTCGCCTGTTCTCTTTCGCAATACGTTTTAACGTGAGGCGCAAACCCTCAGGTAATCGAAGAACAAACCTATCAAATGCTTTATCCACCACGAACCCCTGAAAACCCAAGAATTCGGTAGTTTGGTCGCCCGCAACGTCAATTTCATGTAGGGCTTTTCCTGCCTGAGCGCGAGAAATTTCCCACAAACAACTGTAGGAGTTGCCGAAGGCTGCGATCTATTGATCTTGAGCTATCTCACTGATGCTAAAGATCAAGATCAAAAGATCGCAGCCTTCGGCAGCTCCCCTACGGGGGGTTCCGTTTATTGTGGAATACCGCCTGTTCAGGCGAACTCTTCGCGCAACATCCCCACAAACGCCTCCCGCGCCGGGTGAACCCCGGCGTTTTCGTGCCAGTAGAATAAATTCTCCACGGCCGTCAGCTCCGGGAACTCATACCCCGCGCAGCCCGCGCCTTTGGCAAATTGATCGAACACCCCTTTGGGCACCAGCGCCACGCCGGCCCCGGCACTGACGCAACCGACAATCGCGCCGTAACTGGCCAGGCTGACAATCGGCAACGCCTGCCCCTGGCGCAGCAACCAATGCTCCAGCGCCGCGCGATAGGGACAGCCCTGGGGCCACATGAACACGGTTTTGTCCTGCAAATCGGTGATGTCGCGCACCGGCCCCAGGGACGTCGAGGCAATCAGCAGCAGCTCTTCGCGGTACATCGGCGTGCGCTTGAGTTGTGAGCGCTCGACATCCACCGCGACGATCGCGCCGTCGAGGCGGTGATTGGCGGTGTCGTCGAGCAGTTGACTCCAGGTGCCGGTGGTCAGCTCCAGGGCGACGCCGGGATAGCGTTTGTGGAACTTGGCCAACAAGCGCGGTAAGCGCCCGGTGGCCGAGGATTCGATGGCGCCGATGCGCAGCGGCCCGGACGGCTCGGCGCACGGGTCCAGTGCGCGCTTGGCTTCAGCGGTCAGCGCGAGGATCTTCGAGGCATAGGCCAGGAACGTTTGCCCCGACGGACTGATCCGCAGGCCCCGGCCCTCGCGCAGGAACAGCGCCACCCCCAACTCGGCTTCCAGCGCCTTGATCCGCGCCGTGATGTTCGACGGCACGCAGTGCAACAGCTGCGCCGCCCGGGCAATGCTGCCGACGTCGGCGACGGTCTTGAACATGCGAATCTGAGCCAATTCCATACATCACCCAAAGTGAAGAGTTGGCGCAGTATAAGTCAGTTGTGGCGAATGATCCGGGTTCTGATACTGAGTGCATCCGCCCACAGGTGCACGACCATGCCGCGACTCTCACCCGCTCTGAAAATCATCCTGGCCATGGCGTTTGTCGTCGCGTGCTGGGGTTATTCACCGACCGGCATCCACATTGGCTTGCAGGCTTACGACCCGGGTCATCTGGCGCTGATGCGGTTTCTGGTGGCGTCGGTGTTCATGGCGATCATCGCGCTATGGCGCGGCATCAGCCTCCCGAAACTCCGTGACCTGCCCTTCCTGATCGCCCTCGGTTTCTTTGCCGTGAGCCTGCACCATGTGTTGCTGAATTTCGGTCAGCAAAGCGTCAGCGCCGGGGCCTCCAGCGTGTTGGCGCAATCGACGCCGATATTCAGCACCTTGCTGGCGCGGTTTGTGTTCAAGGATCGAGTCAGCGCCTGGCGCTGGGGCTGCGTATTACTGGGGCTGATCGGCGTGGTCATCGTGGTGGCCGGCGATAAAGGGCTGGGCAGCATTGACGCCCACGGCTTGCTGATTTTGCTGGCAGCGGTGTCGTGGAGTGTTTACTTCGCCCTGCAAAAACATCACACCGGGCGCTATGACGGTTTGACCCTGACCTGCTGCTCGGTGTGGTCCGGGACCGTGCTGTTGCTGGTGTATTTGCCGGGGTTGGCGGAGCAGGTGGCGAAGGCGCCGCTGGATGTGCAAATCGCCGTGATGGGATTGGGCATTTTCCCGAGCGCCTTGGCGTACCTGGCTTGGGCCTTTGTGCTGGCCCATGTGGATTTGAGCCGTGCGGCGATGACGCTGTATCTGGTGCCGCCGACGGCGATGGCAATTGCGTCGGTGGCGTTGGGAGAACGGCCGGCGTTGATGGTGATTGTCGGGGCGGTCGTGGTGTTAATCAGCGTGCTGGCGTTGAATCTTGAGCGCCGGCCGGTGGTGGCTCGTGTGGCAGGGGTTTAAAGAAACCCGGCGCCATGGCCGGGTTCTGTTTACCGCAGGTCATCGGACAGCGGCGTCTCTTCATCCGCTGCCGGTACGTCTTCATCGGCGGCCGGGTCTTTCCAGTCTTCGGGACGATCCTCGTCACTCAAGGCCGGGTCCCGTGAAGGGTCCATCCCTGCCGGTGCATCCGAGTCCAGCGTGGGTTCGTCCGTGCCGGGCATGGGTCTGGTATTGGGTGTTGTGTCCTGGAACATCGAATCGTTAGCCATGATGCACCTCACTGATGTGGCCCGGTTGATCCGAGCCATATCAGTTGGAAGCGGAGGCAGGAACGGCGTGCTATCGACTAGACCAACGGTTGTCAGCCCTGGGCCAGAAAGCGGTCGCGGCTGTTGGTCAGGTGCAGCCACATGGCGGCGCGGGCCGCGTCCGGGTCCTGGCGCTTGATAGCGTTGAGGATCGCCTCGTGTTCCTGATTGGCCAATTGCCCGAGCTTGCTCAAATCCGTGGCGCCGCGTTCGGCGGCATTCACCCGGGTACGGGGAATCATCGCACTGCCCAGGTGCTGCATGATCTCGGTGAAGCAGACATTGCCGGTGGCTTCGGCGATCAGCAGGTGGAAGCGTTTGTCGGCTTCAACGCAGCTGTCGTTGTTGGCCAGCAGGCGCTGATAGTCATCCAGCGCCTCGCGCATCTGCGCCAGTTGAGGCTCGGTGCGACGGGTCGCGGCCAATGCGGCGGCCTGGGTTTCCAGCCCCATGCGCAACTCCAGAATGCTGCGCACGCCCAGCGCGGTGTCGACGTTCAGCCGCAGCCCCTGCTCCGCCGCGCGTTCGATGACAAAGGTGCCGATGCCGTGCCGGGTTTCCACCAGCCCCGAGGCCTGCAACTTGGAGATCGCCTCGCGCACCACGGTGCGACTGACACCATGCTCCTGAACAATCGTGTTCTCTGACGGCAGCTTGTCCCCCGGCAGCATCTGGCCGAGCAGGATGCTCTGGGTCAGCTTGGCCACCAGGTCATGGGCGAGGTTGTGGCTGCGCTTGCGGGCAGGTGCGTCGAGGTCTTCTTGCATGGCGATCATCCGAAAAGCAGGGCTATCGGGATCGTAGCACCGGGCACCGCAGAAAACAGCGCTTAACTTGTATGACAACACTCAACAAAATCGCTGTAACGGCCTGAAAAACCACCCAAACCAATCAAAGAAAGAATAACTAATAGCCCAACAAGCGCCATTTTGTTGGACAACAACCCTTGCACGACGAAAAAATGCAGTTGTATGATGTCTATCAACATCGCAACACCAGCCGCACCCCGCATAAAAATAATCAGTGGGAGAAACGCAAGTGAACAAAGCCCTGTCCCGGATGAACGACGGCACCGATTCGGTCCTCGCATCCGCTATCTCGAAAGTCAAACGTCACGTTCTGCCGTTGTTCGTGATCATGTTCATCGTCAATTACATCGACCGCGTGAACATCGGTTTCGTCCGCGCCCACATGGAACAGGACCTGGGCATCGGCGCTGCCGCCTACGGCCTCGGGGCCGGCCTGTTCTTCATCGGTTACGCGCTGTTTGAAGTCCCCTCCAACATGCTGCTGCAAAAAGTCGGCGCGCGTATCTGGCTGACTCGGATCATGTTCACCTGGGGCCTGGTGGCTGCCGGCATGGCCTTCATCCAGAACGAAACCCACTTCTACATCCTGCGCTTTCTGCTGGGCGTGGCCGAAGCCGGGTTCTTCCCGGGGGTGATCTACTACTTCACCCGCTGGTTGCCCGGGGTTGAGCGCGGCAAGGCGATTGCGATCTTCCTCAGCGGCTCGGCGGTTGCGTCGCTGATCTCGGGGCCGCTGTCCGGCATGCTCTTGCAGATCGAAGGTTTCGGTTTGCATGGCTGGCAATGGATGTACTTCATTGAAGGCATGTTCTCGGTGGGCCTGTGCGTATTCGTCTGGTTCTGGCTCGACTCCAAACCCCACGACGCCAAATGGCTGAGCCGCGACGAACAGGACGCATTGGTCAAAGCCATCGACGACGAACAACTGGCTCGCGAAGCCGCGACGCCGATCAAACCGTCGTTGGGCAAACTGCTCAAGGATCGCCAGATCATCCTGTTCTGCCTGATCTACTTCTTCATTCAACTGACCATTTACGCCGCGACCTTCTGGCTGCCGAGCATCATCAAGAAGATGGGCGACCTCAGCGACATTCAGGTCGGGCTGTTCAATTCGATCCCGTGGTTGCTGTCGATTGTCGGCATGTACGCCTTCGCCGCGTTGTCCGCCAAGTGGAAACATCAGCAAGCCTGGGTCGCTGCGGCGCTATTGATCGCCGCTGCCGGGATGTTCATGTCCACCACTGGCGGGCCGATCTTCGCCTTCGTCGCGATCTGCTTCGCGGCCCTGGGTTTCAAGTCGGCGTCGTCACTGTTCTGGCCGATTCCCCAGGCGTACCTCGATGCGCGGATCGCTGCCGGGGTGATCGCGTTGATCAACTCGGTGGGCAACCTCGGCGGTTTCGTCGCGCCAACCACGTTTGGTCTTCTGGAAGAACACACCGGTTCGATCCAGGGCGGACTCTATGGCCTGGCCGCGACTTCGATCATCGCCGCGATCATCGTTTTCGCCGCGCGCAATACGCCCAAACCAGCCCCCGCCGTCGTCGGCCAAGCCACTTCCAGCCACGCCTGAACATCCGTAGTCAAGGACAATAAAAATGAACCCTCAAGACACTGCAAAAGCACCGATCATCACCAGCATGCAGGTTATTCCGGTGGCCGGGCACGACGGCATGTTGCTCAACCTGAGTGGTGCCCACGGGCCGTTTTTCACTCGCAACATTGTGATCCTCACCGACAACGCCGGGCACACCGGTGTCGGTGAAGTACCCGGCGGCGAGCGTATTCGCCAGACTCTGGAAGACGCGCGTTCGCTGGTGGTCGGCAGCCCGATTGGCACCTACCAGAAGATCCTCAATCAAGTGCGCCAGACCTTTGCCGACCGCGATGCCGGTGGCCGTGGCCTGCAGACGTTCGACCTGCGCATCACCATTCACGCGGTCACTGGCCTGGAAGCCGCCCTCCTCGATTTACTCGGCCAGCATCTGGACGTGCCGGTCGCCGCGCTGCTCGGCGAAGGCCAGCAACGCGACGAAGTGAAGATGCTCGGTTATCTGTTTTATGTCGGTGACCGCAACCAGACCGACCTCGCCTATCGCAGCGAAGCGGACGCCGATAACGATTGGTTTCGCGTGCGTCACGAAAAAGCCATGACGGCCGACGCCGTGGTACGCCTGGCCGAGGCCGCCCATGCGCGTTACGGCTTCAAGGACTTCAAGCTCAAGGGCGGCGTGCTCAGTGGCGACGCAGAAATCGAAGCGGTGACGGCCCTGGCCGAACGCTTCCCGGATGCGCGGATTACTCTCGATCCGAATGGCGCCTGGTCACTGAAAGAAGCGATCCGCCTGTGCCGCGATCAGCATCAGGTGCTGGCCTACGCCGAAGACCCGTGTGGCGCGGAAAACGGTTACTCCGGACGTGAGGTCATGGCCGAATTCCGCCGCGCCACCGGCCTGAAAACCGCGACCAACATGATCGCCACCGACTGGCGGGAAATGGGTCACGCGATCCAGTTGCAGTCAGTGGACATTCCCCTGGCCGACCCGCACTTCTGGACCATGCAGGGTTCGGTGCGCGTGGCGCAGATGTGCCACGAATGGGGCCTGACCTGGGGTTCGCATTCCAACAACCATTTCGACATTTCGTTGGCCATGTTCACCCATGTTGCGGCGGCCGCGCCGGGTGAGATCACCGCCATCGACACCCACTGGATCTGGCAGGACGGCCAGCGTTTGACCAAGGCACCGCTGCAGATTGTCGGCGGCTGCGTGCAGGTGCCGAAGAAGCCGGGGCTCGGTGTGGAACTGGATCTGGATCAACTGGCCAAGGCCCATGAGTTGTACAAAGGCATGGGCCTGGGCGCGCGGGATGACAGCGTGGCGATGCAGTTTCTGATCCCGGGCTGGAAATTCGATAACAAGCGGCCGTGCCTGGTGCGCTGACACCCACCGGACTCTGTAGGCGCAAAGCTTGCTCGCGATAGCGGTCTGCCCGGCACATGGATGTTGGATGTGCCGCCGTCATCGCGAGCAAGCTTTGTTCCTACAGGTGTGTTGCTTGAATTAGCCACGTCTTGAACGCCGCCATGGCTGACGTTTCCGGTCGCGACTGCAACCGCGTCAACCAATAACTCCCCGTGGTGATGTGAATGGCGAACGGTTGCTCAATCGCACCCGCCGCCAGTTGCCGCGCAAACATCAGCGGCGGCGCCAATGCCACGCCCGCCCCTTGCAGCGCCGCTTCCATCATCGCCAGCGACGAGTCGA
Source organism: Pseudomonas sp. ANT_J12 (assembly GCF_008370045.1). Taxonomy (GTDB): domain Bacteria; phylum Pseudomonadota; class Gammaproteobacteria; order Pseudomonadales; family Pseudomonadaceae; genus Aquipseudomonas. The sequence goes on along the minus strand of NZ_VOBN01000027.1, from coordinate 47,148 downwards.
ACATGATGCTCTGGGGCGGTGCGGCGTGGGCCGAGAGGCCCGATGCGTGGAACCAGTCCGGCCACTCGTCCGTTCGATAGGAGCGCAACAACGTTTGCTGCAACAGATCGGCCGGCTCGCGCAGTTGTCGGGCAATCTCGGGCACACACAGCACCGACAGCGGTGCCTCGATCAGCCGCACCGCTTCAATCCCATGCCATGCCCCCGCACCGAAACGGATCGCGTAATCCAGCCCTTCAGCCGCCACGTCCACCCGGTTGTTATTGGTCGACAGGCGCAAATCTATGAACGGATGTTTCGACTGGAAGTCCGCCAGGCGCGACATCAACCAACCTACTGCAAACGTCCCCACCGCGCCCACGGTCAATACTTCCCGGTGATGCCCGCCTTCCAGTCGTTCCAGGGTTTCGGCAATCCGGTCGAAGGATTCGCGCAGCACCGGCAACAGGGTTTCGCCCTCACTCGTCAGCATCAGGCCACGGGGCAGGCGTTTGAACAGGGTTACGTTAAGCTGAGCCTCAAGGCTCTTGACCTGATGACTCACCGCCGCCTGCGTGACGCACAACTCCACCGCCGCCCGGGTGAAGCTCAAATGCCGCGCCGAGGCTTCGAAGGCGCGCAATGCATTCAACGGTAATTGAGGCCGGATCATGCCTACTCCCAAATTTTTCTAATGGCTCGTGCGAAATATCATCGGTTGTCGATCAGCGGCAGACTGCCTAGATTTGCCTCGCCGCTGATCGGCAGTCTACCGGCCGGCCGCCTCAATTCGCAGGGAATAGAATCAATGACGAACCTAATCAACACCACCAAACTGACTGTGTTCGGGGCTTGCGTCGCCTTGCTCAGCGCTGGCCCGTGCCTGGCGCAGGGTCAGACCGATCAGCAGGTTCAAAGCGTTGTCGACGCCGCGATTAAACCGGTGATGCAAGCCCAGGGCGTTCCCGGCATGGCCGTGGCCGTCACCGTCAACGGCCAGCCACATTACTTTAACTACGGCGTCGCCGACAAAGAAAACGCCAAGGCTGTTACGGAAAACACCCTGTTCGAAATCGGCTCGGTGAGCAAAACCTTCACCGCCACCCTCGGCGGCTACGCCCAGGCGACCGGTAAATTGTCCCTGTCGGACAAGGCCAGCAAGGTCCTGCCGGAATTGGACGGCAGTGCGTTCGACAACGTCAGCGTGTTGCAACTGGGCACCTACACCGCCGGTGGTTTGCCATTGCAGTTTCCGGATGCCGCGGATCATGCGGACAAGATGCTCGGCTATTTCAAGCAGTGGAAACCGGTGTATGCGGCGGGTACTCATCGCCAGTATTCGAACCCCAGCATCGGGTTGTTCGGCTATTTAGCCGCTCTTCAGCTGGGCCTGCCGTTTGATGAGGCCATGGAAAAAATCTTGCTGCCCAAACTCGGGCTGTCCCACACCTTCTTGCAGGTGCCGCCGGATCAGATGAGCGTTTACGCCCAAGGCTACGACAAGAACGGCAAGCCTGCGCGCGTCGGGCCAGGGGCGCTGGATTCCGAGGCCTATGGCGTGAAAACCAGTGCGGTGGACATGATTCGCTTTGTTCAGGCGAACCTGAAACCGGCGTCACTGGAAAAACCGTTGCAGCAAGCCATCGCCACGACTCACGCCGGTTACTACACCGTCGGCGACATGACCCAGGGCCTGGGCTGGGAGCGCTACACCTACCCGATCACCCTCGACAAATTGCTGGCAGGCAACTCGACGCCCATGGCGATGGAGGCGCATAAAGTGCAATGGCTGAACCCGCCGCAACCCGAGCCGAACAGCGTGCTGCTCAACAAAACCGGTTCGACCGGTGGCTTCGGCACCTACGTGGCGTTTGTGCCGGCCAAAGACATCGGCATCGTGATCCTGGCCAACAAGAATTTCCCGATTCCGGAACGGATCAAAGCGGCGCACCAGATTTTGAGCGCGTTGACCGAGTAGTCCCGCTTGTCATTGGCATAAAAAACGGGCGACCCCTTCAGGTCGCCCATTTTCGTCAAGGTCTTGGCAGCACACCCTTTTTGCGCTCCAGACAAGCCAATGCACTGGCCGCCAGACATAACGCGGCTGCCGTATACACCCATTCCGACGGCGCCACCGGCAACACAAACCCGGCCAACAACGGCCCCACGCCCGCCCCGATATCCCGCCACACCGCATTCCCCGCCAGCGCCCGCACCCGCCCGCTGTCCGGATGACGTTGCGCGATGACGGTCACCACCAACGGCAGTTGCAACGCGCGCAACACCAGCACCAACGCCCCGCCGACCACCAGCCAGTGGAAGCCAAAGCCGATCAACGCCGTTGACGTCATCAACGAGAAGACGATCAGCATCCGCGTCGCACCCCAACGCTGGGCTGCGATGCCGCCCAAGGGGCTGAGCAACAATTCCGAGACATAACGCAACGCCAGCAACGTCCCGGCCACCACCACTGCGTTGCCTTCCAGCAGGTGTTGCGCCAGCAGCGAGAGGCCAATGATGAACAGCCCGTCGAGGGTCAGGCCTTCGATAAACGACCACATCGCGACACTGTCGGGACGCTTGAAACGACGGGTCGACGCCGACATCGGATGCGGCGCCGATGGCAACCCCAACGCCAGCCACATCGCAATCAACGAGGTGGCGAACATCAGGAAAAAAATCAACCGAGGCCCATATTCCACACTCAACAACGCCCCCAACGGCAGCGCCAGCATCGGCCCCGCCGCAATCACCGCCCGCGAACGCCCGGTACGACGCGCAGCGCCCAAGGGCTCGGCGGTCGCCATCACCTGCGTGGACAAATTCAGCGCCGCATAAGACAAGCCCCAGCCCAGGCGCAACAGCAACAACCACCAAAACCCCGACAAGGTCGCGTAACCCAACGCGCACAACGCGGCAGTCCCGGTGGCCAGCAACAACGCCGGCCGATCACCCTGGCGGGTGTAAAACTCCATGACATAGCGATAACCGAAAATACGCACCAAGCGATTGGCCGCCAGCAAAATGCCCGCTTCGGCCAGGCTGATGCCGAAGGCCTGAGGCTGCATCGGCAACAGCAGGTACAACAAGACATCACCAGGTAGACACAGGGCCAATACGGACGCGGCTCGGGTTGAGTGTTTGTCGGCGGTTTTTTCAGACATGGGGGCGAAAGGCCTTGGTAGAAATCAGCGGCCCCTCAGACTGGCGTTAAGCGTTGCTGCTGACAAACTTTTTTACAACAAAGCAGCCCCGCGGGGTGGGTGCACGGCTCACATTCGGGTTTTTTCTCTTGAACTAGGCTAAGAGGCTCGCAGTCCTCCCTCTGACCTCCCCTTCAAGAGCGCGATTCCCATGAACATCGATCTATCCAACAAAACCGCCCTCGTTACCGGTTCCACCCAGGGCATCGGTTTCGCCATCGCCAAAGGTCTGGCCCAGTCAGGCGCCGAGGTCGTGATCAATGGCCGCAAGCAGGATGCCGTGGACGCCGCTGTCACCCAGCTCAAGCACTTGCTTCCCTCCGCCAAGGTGCGAGGTGTTGCCGCCGATGTCGGTAGCGCCGAGGGTTGCAGGGTGATGGTCGCCGCCCTGCCCCGGGTGGATATCCTGGTGAATAACGTCGGGATCTACGGCCCGCAGGATTTCTTCGAAACCGAGGATGACGTCTGGGAAAAATTCTTTGAAGTGAATGTGATGTCCGGCGTGAGGCTGTCCCGTGCGTATCTGCAAGACATGGCGAAGAACGGCTGGGGTCGGGTGGTGTTCATTTCTTCGGAGTCGGCGTTGAACATCCCGGCGGACATGATTCATTACGGCTTTACCAAGACTTCCAACCTGTCGATTGCCCGGGGCCTGGCCAAGCGCATGGCGGGTACGGGGGTGACGGTGAATGCGGTTCTACCGGGGCCGACGTTGTCCGAAGGCCTTGAAGAGATGCTCAAGGATGCGCAGCAAAAGTCCGGTGAGCCGATGGAAAAAGTGGCGGCGGACTTTGTCATGGCCAACCGCCCGACGTCGATCATCCAGCGGGCGGCGAACATGGAGGAAGTGGCGAACATGGTGGTTTACGTGGCGTCGCCGCAAGCATCGGCCACCACCGGCGCGGCGTTGCGAGTGGACGGCGGCGTCGTGGACACCATTGCCTGACCATCCCTGTGAGGTGGAGGGCAGGGAGCTTGCTCCCGCTGGGCTGCGAAGCGGCCCCAAAAACCGGCGATCGAGGTCTTTCAGATAGACCGCATTCGCTGGTTTTACGACTGCTGCGCAGCCGAGCGGGAGCATGACTCCCTCACCACAGGGTTCATCCGTTCCAGTAGCCGACTTGCACAAATGCCCCAACGTTTCGCGCAATCGCTGTGCGCCCGCCCCTATCGCGACGCCACGCAAACCGCGTAGGATCGCCCCCTTTTTTACCGCCCTCACCATGCATCCGCTCCTCTGAGCCGTTTTTCAACTCCGGGACTATGCTGAATCTGGGTATGAGGGCTGACCGATGAAAGTGTTACTGGTCGATGATCACGCGGTAGTACGCATGGCGCTCGGGATGATTCTGACCCGTGAAGGCCATGAGATTGTCGCCGAGTGCGATAACGGCGTGGACGCACTGAGCAAAGCCTTCGAGCTCCAGCCGGACGCCATTGTCCTGGACCTCGATATTCCGCAGCTCGACGGCATGGCGGTGCTCGACCGGCTGCGCGTCGGCGGCAACAAGGCCCATGTGCTGGTGCACACCGGGTTGAAAAGCCAGGCCTACGCAGCGCAATGCATGCGGGCCGGGGCGTCGGCGTTTCTGTCTAAGGTCGATGACCCGGAGGAAATCGGCACCGCCCTCAAAGCCATCGCCAGCGGCAAGACCTGGTTTCCCATCGGCGCATTCACTTCGGTACGGCAAAGCGATTTCGCCCAGAACGATGCACAACTGCTCAGCGCGATAACCCGTCGCGAGCTCAAGGTGTTGCATGGCTTGGCCCTGGGCAAAAGCAACAAGCAGATTGCCGACGACATGCTGCTGAGCAACAAGACCGTCAGCACCTACAAAACCCGGCTGATGCAAAAACTCAACACCTCCACGCTGCTGGAGCTGATCGAGTTCGCCAAACGCAACCATCTGGTCTGAGCCATGATCCGTCGAATGCTCATGGGCGTGCTGCTACTGACGTCGTTGCTGGCGTCTGCCGAACCGCTAACGCTGCTCAGCCGCTCCGCTGACAGCCACGTAGAGCCGACGCTCAGCGTCACGCAACGGCAATGGCTGGCGAAGAAAAGCGTGATCAACGTCGGCGTCTACCTGCCCGATCGTCCCCCCCTGGACATGACCACCAACCAGAAAGACTACGAAGGCCTGTCCGCCGATTACCTCGATGTGTTGGCCCGGGCTTTGGGCGTGCGTTTGCAGGTCAATCGCTACCCTACCCAGCAACAGGCACTGGCCGCCCTGCAACAAGGTGATGTCGATCTGGTGCCGCGCATCAATCACCTCGAACCGAACCACGGCGATATCGTGCTCAGCGCGCCCTATGCCTATGACCAGGCGGTGTTGATCAGCCGCTTCGGCACCCACTGGCCCAACGACAGAGTGCCTCGCGGCACCACCGTGCTGTTCGACCCGGACTGGATTCAGCAGGAACGCGTGGCCACGCTGTTTCCCGAGCAACAAGTGCAATCGGTGCTGTCCACTGAACAAGGCCTGGGCCGGGTGGCCTACGGCGACAACACCGCGCTGCTGACCGACGCGATTTCCGCGCAATACCTGCTGGAACGCAGCTATCAACAGAGCCTGAAACAGACGATCCAGCGCGACTCCGAAGGCCTGGGCTTCAGTTTTGCCCTGCGCCGCCAGGATGATAACTGATGACCTTGCTCAACGGCACCCTGGCGAAGATCTCCCCCCAGGACAGTGCAGTGATTGCCCGGCGCTGGGGCATCGGCACCAACCCGAAACTGGGTTACAGCCGCTTGCAACTGACCGCCGCCGAACAGCAATGGATCAAGGAACATCCCGACGTCGAACTGCTGGCCAACGAGCTCTATTCGCCATTCAGTTTCTTCAATGCCGACGGCCAACTGCGGGGCATGGCGGCGGACCTGCTGGAGATAATCAACGACCGTACCGGCCTGGTGTTCCGCCCGACCAAAATCACCTCGGTCGACGCCATGACCAGCCGCGTGCAGCGCGACCCGGTCAGCCTCATCGGCGCCCTGACCTACAGCGCCGAACGAGAACAGAACCTGATGTTTACCCGACCTTATGTGGTCAACCCGTTCGTGCTGGTGACCCGCACCCAGCCCGAGCATGCGGGGCTGGTCGGGCTCAAAGGCCTGTCCGTGGCCATCATCCGCGGTTCGGCCACCGCCAATTGGCTGGAACGGGAATGGCCGGACATTCGCCGGGTGGAAGTCGACACGCCGATTGAAACCTACGAATTGCTCGCCGAGGGCAAGGTTGAAGGCGTGGTCCAGCCGCAACTGGGCGCGGCATACCTGATCGACCGGTTTTTCCGTGGCCGGTTGCAAATCGATTCGGTGATCGGGTCGCCACCGGCGCTGATCGGTTTTGCCACTGGCACGCAGAACGTCGAACTGGTGTCGATCCTCAACAAAGCCCTGCTGGACATCCCGCCCAACGAGTTCAGCGACCTGGCCAACCGCTGGCAGAGCCCCCAGGAAAGCCCCGCAGGCTGGAATGCTTACAAGGACTGGTTGTACCGCGCCGTTGTCGGGGCGCTGGTGGTGTTGCTCGCTATCCTGGCGTGGAACCTGGGCCTGCGCCGGCAAATCGCCGAACGCTTGAAAGCGCAAAAAGCCTTGAACGACCAATTGGTGTTCATGAAAGTGCTGGTGGACGGCACGCCCAACCCGATCTACGTGCGCGACCGCCAAGGCCTGCTGCTGACCTGCAACCGCGCGTATTTGCAGGCGATGGAGGTCGAGCTCGACCAGGTGCTGAACAAAGGCTTGATCGAGGCCAGCATCATGGACCTCGATGCCGCCCGCAGTTACAAACGCATCCACCGCGCCACCCTCGACAGCGGCGAGCCGTCCTTCGACAACTTCGACCTGACCGTCAAGGACAAGACCTACCACATCTACCACTGGGCCCTGCCCTACCGCGATTCCGACGGCACCATGACCGGGGTCATCGGCGGCTGGATCGACCTCACCGAACAGCAGAACCTGCAACACGCGCTGCACCAGGCCAAGGATCAGGCCGAAGCCGCCAATCGGGGCAAGAGCCACTTCCTGGCGGTGATGAGTCACGAAATCCGCACGCCGATGAGCGCCCTGATCGGAGTCCTGGAATTGATGCGTAACGGGCGTCCTGACCCTGAGTTGGTCGACATCGCCCAGAAATCGGCCGGCGGCATGATGGAGTTGATCGGCGAGATTCTCGACCTGTCGAAGATCGAGTCGGGCAAGTTTGAACTGCGCTGCAGCAGTTGCCAGTTGCAACGCCTGGCACGCACGGTAATCCAGAGTTTCGCCAGCCTCGCCCAACAGAAAAACGTCGAGTTGAAGTTCGTCAGTCATGGCGAAGACAGCGCGGTGCAACTGGACTCGCTGCGCTTCCGGCAGATCCTGTCGAACCTGTTGAGCAACGCGATCAAGTTCACCCCGCAAGGGACGGTCACCGTCGAGTTGAGCCTGGACAGCGACGGGCCACTGGCCCACGTGCAACTGGCGGTGATCGACACCGGCATCGGCATGGATGAGCAACAGCGCCAACGGCTGTTCCAGCCCTACACGCAGTTCCAGAGCAGTGACACCGAGTTGCAGATCGGCACCGGCCTGGGCCTGGCGATCTGTCAGCAACTGTCGCAACTGATGGGCGGCCAATTGCAGTGCGCCAGCACGCCGGGACAAGGCTCGTGTTTCACCTTCAGCCTCGACGCGCCGCTGGTCGCGGTCGATGAAGCGCTGCCGGTGCTCGACACCGAACAGCTGCCGCCCCTGCCGTCGCGCCATGTGCTGATCGTCGAGGATCACGAGTTCAACCGCGTGGTCCTGCAACGACAACTCGAAGCCCTGGGCATGCGCGTCACCTGCGCCGAAAACGGCGTGGAAGGTCTGCGCCTGTGGGGCCGGGACACCTTCGATTATGTGATGACCGACAGCAACATGCCGCTAATGGCGGGCGACGAAATGACCCGCCAATTGCGCGCCATCGAAGCCGCCGAGGGCCGTTCGCCCACCCATGTCCTGGGGCTGACCGCCAACGCACAACCCGAGGAAGTCCAGCGTTGTCGGGACGCCGGCATGAACGATTGCCTGTTCAAACCGGTCACTCGCGATGCACTGGAACGTTATCTGCGCGAGGCGGAACTGGGACGTCAGGCCAGTGCGCCATGCTTCGATTTATCCAGGATCAGCGACATCACGGCGGGCGACGCAACGTTGACCCGCCAACTGCTGAGCACCGTGCTGCGCACCAACCAGGAAGACGCCGATGCCCTGCAAGCGCTGTACGCCGCCGGGGATCTGGACGCCACCGCTCGTCGCTGCCACAAGATCCTCGGCAGCGCGCGGATCATCCACGCCGCGCCGTTGATCAGCGCTTGCGAACAGCTTGAGCATGGCTGCCGGGACGCCGCGCCGGCAGCGGGTTTGAGCCCGTTGCTGGAGGCGTTTTTCACGCAAATGAAGCGCCTGCAGGACAGCCTCCGCGCCACGATCAACAGCTGACTTTGTAGGATACTTCCGACAAAAACTTGGGAAACACCTGCGTTACCGACACCCGCCAGCCCCGGAGAATCTGCGGCACTTTCCAAGCAGTCGGCAGGTGTCCCATGTCCAAATCAAATAAGCGTTTTTCTAAAGTATCGCTCTCGGGTGCTGTGTTGCTGCTGGGCTGCGCCGTTGAACAGGTGTCTGCCGAGAACTGCGACCAGAGCCGATGCCTGACCACGTTTCAGGAAAACATCCGGATGGACGACGGCAGTTCGCTGCAGGTCGGCACGGGCGGTTCTATCGTCAACAGTATGGTGATCAACGGGCGCCTGCGCGTCTGGGATTCGGGCTCAGTGATTGGCACGACCGTTAACGGCAACAACGGTTGGCTGGAAATCAATGACTCCGCGTCGGCGCAAGACAGCCTGTTGAACAACGGTCAGATGGTGGTCGTCGGCTCGGCCACGGCGCAGCATACGACGGTCAACAACGGCAATCTGGACGTCGCAAAACAAGCGTCGGTCAGCGATACCCAGCTCAACGGTGGTTCCATGTGGGTGTTCAACGAAGCCTCGGCCACGGACACCCGCGTCAGCAACAGCCAGATGACGGTGTATGAAAATGCCCACGTGCAGGACACCACCGTGAATGACGGCGGGGTCATGTCGGTCTTCGATTCGGCGTTTGCCAGCGATACCGTGGTGAACGACGGCGGCCTGTTCGAAGTCGATTCCGGCACCACCGTGCACAACACCACCGTCAACCAGGGCGGGCTCATGGCCATGGCCGATCGCGCCGAAGCCAGCAACACGTCGATCAACCAGGGCGGGGTCTTGCAGCTCAAGGGCGATGCGATCCTGGGTGAAAACACCCATGTCGACGGACAGGTCAGCTTTGCCGATCCGGCCATCAGCGGCTTCCATACCTTGTTCGTCAAAGGCCCGTTGAGCGGCAATGGCACCTTCATGATGAACACCGACCTGGCCGATCTGCGCGGCGACCTGATCAAGGTGCAGGGCGAGATCAGCGGCAATCACACGCTGGTGGTTGCCGACTCGGGCAAGGCCCCCGCGAACCCCTACGCCTTGGCGCTGGTGGACGGCAATGGCGGCCACGGCAGCTTCAGCCTGTATGGCAAGACCGTGGATGCCGGGGCCTTTCGCTATGAGCTGCAACACGTTGGCGAAGATTGGTATCTGATGAACTCGGCGGATGTCGATCCGATCAACGATCCCGATGGCTCGAAAGTCCCACCGGTCGATCCGGTCACCCCGGTAACACCGATTGACCCGACAACGCCGGTCAATCCCGTCACGCCGGTCAACCCGCAGGAAAAGCCGGCGATCCCTGCCGAGCTGGCCAAACCTGCCCAGCCTGTGCACCGCCCTCAAGCGCAAACCCTGAGTAAGGGCGCCAACGCGGCGGTCGCCAGTCACGCCGCCAGCGCCGCACTGATCAGCGCCCAGATGAGCGCCACCCTCGGCCATTTCGGCGAGCTGCGTTCGGGCAAGGATCAGGGCGGTTTGTGGACCCGTGGCTACGGTGCCGAGCAACACCTGGACACCGGCGCCAGCCGCGCCTTCGACCAGCAGATCAACGGCTTCGAGGTCGGCGCCGACAAGGCCATGTCGTTCGCCGATGGCACGCTGTACGTCGGAGCTTTGTTTGGCCAGGGCAAGGGCCGGCAGTCGTTCGGCGAGGCCAGCAAAGGCACCACCGACAGCACGACCCTCGGCGGTTACGCCAGCTACCTGGACCGTAGCGGTCTGTATGTCGACGGCACCGTGAAATATAGCCGCCTGGACAATGAAACCAAGATCACCAGCAACCTGGGCAACAAGGTCAAGGCAAAATTCAAGAACCACGCGGTGACGGCTGACGTGCAAGTGGGCAAGCACATTGACCTGAGCCAAGGCTGGTTCGTCGAGCCGCAAGCCGGCCTGCAAGTAACCCGCATCAGCGGCAGCCGCTACGCCGCCAGCAACGGCTTGACGGTGGAGCAGGATGCGATGTTGTCCGTGCAGAGCCGGATCGGCGGTGTGGTCGGTCGTGACCTGAAACTGGACAACGGCATGACCGTCAAACCTTACGCCAAGGCGAACTGGATCACCGAGCATGCCGGCAAGAGCAACGTGAAGGTCAGCGGCGCGAAACTCGACAGTCGCCTGCCGGGTTCCCGGGCCGAGATCGGTGGCGGGGTCATGATCAGCGTCGCCGACAAGCACAACCTCTATGCCGAGGCCACCTACACCAAGGGTCGCGGCATCGAACAGCCGATGGCCGTGACCGTGGGTTATCGCTACACCTGGTAATCGCGCTGCGGCGGTGAAAAAGGTCGGGTGTAAAAACCCGACCTTTTTGCGTTTACTCGTAGCGCAGGACAAACGGCAGACTGCCATTGGCGGCGCCCGGCACTTCGGCGCCGGAAGTGCGCAAGTAGGTCGCGCGCAACGCGATATTCGCCGTCCCTACCCCGTCTTCATCAATGTCCAGCGGTGCCGAAATGCTCGGCGCGCTGGACATGTCGATGATGTCATTGGCGCTGTTGACCAGCGCAATCGCCGCACCGCTGGCGCCACCCGGCGACAGGGCCAGCAGGCGACCGTCGATGCTATCCAGGCCACTGCCGCTGTTCGGGTCGAAGCTCATGATCACGCTGCTCAAGGCACCGACGCCGCTTGGGCAACCGATGTCGAAATTAAGGTCCGTGACCGCCACGCCGACATTGCCCACACCCGGCGACGCCACTTGCAGGTCGGCAAAGGACACATCGCCCATATCAACCAGGATATTGTTACCGGTGCCGGCACTGGCATCACCGCCCGGGGTCACGGTGCAACTGGCGTTATTGAGTTCGCCATTGAATTGCAAGGTGCCGCTGGCAGCGAAAGCGCTACTGGACAGTGCCGCATGGGCGACGATGGCCAGGGCCAATAAGGAGGTTTTTTTCATACACAGTTCTCGTGAAAAGGGTGCTCGTGAAAATGATGGGGACCTGCTTCCTGCAAGTCCTTCAGAATTTACCAACCGCCCCTGGGCTGCGTGGTAGGAACGATCCGCCATGCAGGTAGGACCGAGTGCGCAAAACCGGTAGGACATCTCCCACAGCTACCTGAGATTCAAGTGTTCACGCCGGAAATCTTTAGCCGCTTCAAGGGTCAGGGGCCGGGAATACCAGACGCCTTGCACGGTGGTGCAGCCCATCTGCTTGAGCGCATGAATCTGGAAAAAGTTATCGACGCCCTCGGCCACAGTCTCCAGCCTCAAGGACTCCGCCAGAGCCAGGGTCGCCTTCACGCACGCCAGGCTCTTGTGCTCAGTGGCCATGGCGTAGATCAACTGGCGAGGGATTTTCAGCAGGTCCACCGGCAGCTCGCACAGGCGTTCGAAGTTGGAGTGTCCCTGGCCAAAATCCTCCAGAGCCAATTGCGCGCCCAGGGCTTTCAAGCGCTCCGCCCCTTGCAGAACCCGGGCGTAATCGACGTCGATCTCGCCTTCACCGGTGATTTCAAAGGTAATACCCAACAGGTTGGTGGTGGCCGGGGCGAACGCCTGGACAATGCGCTCCACCATCGCCCTGTCCGCCAGTTGGGTAATGTCCACATCGACATGAATCGCCTCCAGTACCTTCAGGTCCCGGGCGGCCTGTTCGTACAGGCTGATCGTCATGTCATCGAGTACGCCGCTGCGGCGCGCCATGGGCATGAAGACCTCGGGCGGGACACCCTGCCAGCGTGGATGCACGCAACACGTCAGCGCTTCAAACCCGACGACGCGACGCTGGGGCACATTAATGATGGGCTGGTACAGGGGCGAGACGTGTTTCAACAGGTCAGTGGCAGGAAGCAATCGATTGATGTTCATGAACAGGCTTCCTTGCGCAATTACTGACAGGTCAGGGTTTTACTCTGGTAGTTCTCGCCCGGGACTTTTTCGCTCATCACGTACTGCGCCCAGCAGCTTTGATCAGCCCATTTGACCTGCAACTTGCCCTCGGTCTTTTCCACCAGGACCAGCGCCGTTTGGCGTGGATCGACCACCGCCAGTTGCTGCCCTTCTTCGTCCTCGACCACCGCGCCAAACGGAATCTTGCCTTTGAGGTACTGGAAGGTCGCTTCCAGGCGCAGGCCGCTCTTGGCCTTGAACGTAGCCTTGGTGATCGCACCGCGACGTGGAATCACCTGCTGGCTGGTGCTTTCCAGTTCGATATCGGCGCCCAGGTCCTGGGTATTGAGACTGACGAAGTTGCCGCGATACGGTTGCGAGTTGGGAATGACCGCGTAGCCGTTGGCCGCGGTCTTGACCCCGGCATAACGCCCGACCTGCACGCCCGGTGTGTTCTCGACTTCAGCCAGGGTGAAGGTCTCCCCCACCGGCTGGCCGAAATTGACTCCGCCAGCATGGGCGACCACGGAGCCCCGGGCACTCAGGTTGGCCGACTTGTAAGCGCGACCCTGGCTGTAGCCGGCGCCGACGTTGGCGTAAGGGGTCTTGGCATTGATTTGGCCATCGCCGCTGTACTCGCCGGTGACGCTCCGATTGCCACCCACGGAGAAGGTCATGTCATTGCGTCCCGCAAGGTAACCACTGACGTTGGCATTGGAGTTGGTGCCGGTGCTGTCATGGGCCGAACTGAAACTGGCCCGAGGCGCACGGCCTTCATCGCCCAGGGGAAAGGAGACGCTGAAGGTCGCCTGGGTATCCCGACTGCGGGACCCACCCTGACCGGAATAGGCGCTCTGGCTATCGGCGTAGCGGGTATGAGTGACGTCGAACGAATAGTTCGCCTTGCCCCAATAGTTGGAATAGCCGGCCTGCAACGAGCGGGTCTGGCCCGGCAGATTCCAATAGGTCTGATCGCTGGCGGACAGGTACAAAGAGCCAAACCCCTGGCCCATAACCTGGTTGGCCGTGAGGTTGAAGCGCGACTTGGCCCGGCCTCGGGCTGGTTGCCCCGGATCGCGGTTTTCATCGTCAACGTGCTCGCTGAAGGTCCGATAACCTTCAGTGGAATAGCGATAACCGGCCAGGGTAAAGGTGGTGCCGGTCAGGTTCAGGGTCTTGCTGTAGAGAAAGCGCAAACTCTGGCCGGTGTTTTTTCCTTGGCGGGTCGTGCTGCTGGACTGGGTGGCATCCACCGAAATCGCCCCTGCCGGGGTGTTGAAACCGGCCCCGGCGTTGGTCGCGCTGAAGCCATCGCTCAACATCACGCCGCCGAACGTGGTGACGTATCGGTCAAGCCGTAGACCAGGTTGCCGGTGCCGAACATCGGCGAATCGCCTTCGCCGTTCAGGTCGTCGAATTGCCCCAGGTCGAGGTTGTAGCGAAAGCTGCCGCGTCGCACCAGGATCGGCAGCGAGGCAAACGACTGGGTGAACGTACGCACCTCACCATCGGCTTCGGTAATGCTGATTTCCAGGTCACCGTTGGAGCCGCTCGGGTAAATGTCCGTCAGCTCGAACGGTCCCGCCGATACGGTGGTGGTGTAGAGGCTGAAACCGTTCTGCTTCACTTCCACCGTGGCGTTGCTGTTGGCCACGCCACGGATCACCGGCGCATAACCGCGCTCGCTGTCCGGCAGCATCGCCAGGTCGGAGCCCAACTGCACGCCCTTGTAGCGCACGCTGTCGAAAATCTCAGAATCGGAATAGGTCTGGCCGACCGTCAACTGGCTGCGCAACGAGGTGATATCGCGTTGGGCGTAGGTGCGGTTGCTGTTGAACAAGCCAGGGCTGTCGGTGCTTTTGGAATAGCTCGACTCGTTGCGCAACCGCCACGGCCCGAGGTTCAGGCCATTACGCAGGTTGGCGTTCAGACTGTCGGTAGTCGCAAAATCGTTTTTGCGCCGGTTGCCGTTGACGCTGTAGTCCATGAAGGCCGCCGTGACACCTTCGTCCCACAACGATGGGTCGACGTAACCCCGGGCCGAGCGGCTCATCATCGCCTGGGGGATGCTCAGATACAGGCGCAGCAGGTTGGCCTGGTACTCACTGCTGAACTGCGGGATCAGCGCCTTGATGTCGATGCAACTGTCGGTGTCGGCGTCCTTGCTCAGGGTGCCGGCGGTGACCAGGCTGTCGATGTCCACGCCGAACTGGCGCAGCAGGGTCAGGGTCAGGCACGGCGTTACGTCACCATCGTCCTGCTGCGTGAATGTCATGTCCTGGCGCCCGCTCAAGCTGCGATTGACGTAAATGTCCACGCGGTAAGTACCTGGCAATACGCTGTTGCCGTCGATGAATTGCTTGAGGTCGGCGGGCTGGCCCAGGCCTTGAATGAATGACGTGTTGAAGGTCACCGGGGCCGAGTCATCGGCCGCCTCAGCCAAACCTTGCACGGACAGGCCCAGGGCTACCGCCAGGCTCAAGCGTGACAGCCGCGACGGTTGGTCAAAACGCTGTGAGAGGGGGCTGTGGCGGTGATGGCGTGTACGCATGACAAAAACCTGGATTCATTTTTTCGAGGCAAAGCCCGGCCAACGGACGTTTGCTGGAAACGTCCGGGCGGCTTTAAGAGGAGCGAAGGCGAACGGTTACTGAGCGTCGACCCGGGTGGCGGTGCTGCTGGAAGCGGCTTGCAGTTTGGTGCGATAGGTCTCCTGGCCGCCCCAGTCATTGATGCTGCGGAAGCTGAACTCGGCGCCGACCTTGAACCCGCCGTTGTTGACCTCGAAGGTCTTGCGTTCGCCGGGGGCCACCATGAAGCGCTCGGCCACCAGGTTGCTGAAGGCGGGCATCTCGCCGAGCAGTTGCACCATCGACACGTGGTAGGCGCTCGGGTTGTGAACGCTCAGGCGCTTGCCGCCGTCTTCCAGCTGCCATTGCAGAGAACCGGCAGCGTCCTTGGCTTCGCCCGTCAGATTGGCCGGGCGGTAGAACACCTTGATCTTCTGGCGCACGGCGATTTGCAGGGTGTTCTTGCCTTCGACGCTGGCAGGGATTTCCTGCACGCTGAGCCACACCACCGACTCACGGTCCTGGGGCAAACCCGCCCCTTTGTACAGAACCCGCAGCAGTTGTTGGCCGTTGGCGGCCATTTTGGTCAGGGGTGGTGTCACGGCAAACGGTACGGCCCCGTCGCCTTCCTTGCCGTTGTCCAGCCAGGATTGCAACAGGATCGGTTTTTCACTTTCGTTGCGAACCGTGATGTTTTCTTCCTTGTTCTTCGCCTCAAAAATGATCCGCGTGGCGCCCAGGGAAATACCCGCCTGGGCATTGGAAAGAACCACGAATGGCAACAAGCAGAACAGCGCTTTAAATGTGCACTTGAACAT
Organism: Pseudomonas sp. ANT_J12; assembly: GCF_008370045.1. GTDB lineage: Bacteria > Pseudomonadota > Gammaproteobacteria > Pseudomonadales > Pseudomonadaceae > Aquipseudomonas. The sequence continues at coordinate 31,229 of NZ_VOBN01000027.1, read as the reverse complement.
ACAACCCTCAACGTCATTAAGGCATTTTGAATATCTGGACCTGCGAGTGCACAACCACTCTCAACCCTTAAAACCGAACCATCTCAAACACACTTCATTGACGACGCGACCGATATCAGACAACAGCGACACATGCGCCAACCCGTACACTAAAAAAAGTAACAACAGACAAAAATAAAACACTACCGAACGCATGTTAAAAAACGTCGCATTCGGTAGTGGTCACATCACTTACTCGTAAGTCAGCACGAACGGCAGGCTGCCGTTTGCAGCGCCTGGCGTTTGAGCGCCAGTGGTACGCAGGTAAGCAGCTGCCAGGTTAATCTGGGCGGTGCCAGCACCGGTGCCCGCGTCAACGGTCAGGGCGGCACGGACTTCCGGGTCCTTGGACATGTCGATGATGTTGCGGTTGCCATCAACCACGGCGATCGCAGCACCGGCTGCGCCACCTGGAGCCAGGGCCAACAGACGGGCATCGGCAGTGTCACGGCCCGAACCGGCTTGCGGGTCGAAGTTCAGGACTACGGTGTCGTAGGCGCCCACGCCGGTACAGCCGATGTCGAAGCTCAGGTCGGTGACAGCAACGCCTACCGAACCTTTGCCTGGCGCAGCGGTTTCCAGGTCGCTGAACGAAACGCTGCCCATGTCGACAACGATGTTGCTGCCGGCACCGGCGCTGGCGTCGCCACCCGGGGTCACGGTGCAACTGGCGGCAGTCAGGTTACCGGTGAACTGCAGGGTGCCGCTTGCAGCGTTGGCAGTGGAGGACATGGCAGCGGCAGCAGCAATGGCCAGGGCAATAAAGGAAAGTTTTTTCATGATGCGTTATCCGTTCGAATTAATTGTCCTGCGTTGGCAGGTAAAACTAGATTAATTCGCGGGGCGGGAAATTATTGTAGGACCGGTCCATAACATGCGTCAGATTAGAACTTACATTGCTGTAGGACCGAGACTACAAACAATGATTGCACTGATATAAATCATTATCAGCGCACCCACTTAATGCCCACTATTTTTAATAAGCCGCATCATTTACCCTTGTATTGATCCGAATTCACATCGAGAATGATGGCACTTTACCTCTTCACACTTCTTTTACACTTATTTTTCCCACCCGCTGAGAGAAACAATGAAAGTCTTAGTCGTTGACGACCATCAAATCGTTACCCTGGCGGTTACCAATCTGCTTCATGGACAAGGCTTCGAAGTTGTGGGCGATGCCACCACCGGCATTCTCGCTATCGATGGGGTGCGCAAGTTGAAACCGGACCTGGTGATACTCGACGTCGACATTCCACAACTGGATGGCTTGAGTGTCATGAAGCGCCTGTCCAGCTTCAATCCCAAGCCACGGATCCTGATCTTTACCGGGGCGAAAAACTCACGCCTGCCCCAGCGCTGCCTGCAAGACGGCGCGTCGGGGTATGTGAGCAAGGAAGGCACCATGGGTGAACTGCTGAACGCGTGCCTGGCGATCAAGGACGGTTACACCTGGTTCAAGGCCGACACCATCGACTCGGTGCGCGAAGAGGACTTCAAGACCGACGAGGACGACGCGGTGAAAAAGCTTTCGCCTCGGGAGATGAACGTGTTGCGCTGCCTCGCGGCGGGCCTGACCAATATCAAGATCGCCGAGTCGCTGCACATCAGCAATAAAACCGTCAGCACCTACAAGACCCGTCTTCAGGAAAAACTGCGGATCGACAGCATTGTCGAACTGGCGGAATTCGCCAAGCGGCATGGGTTGGTCTGAATCCCACCGCCGACCCCGGGGCGAGGCTTGCCCGCAAAGGCGATCTCACATACGCCATCGCTCGTAGGAGCAAAGCTTGCTCGCGATGGCGATCTCGCGGACGCCTTCGCGGGCAAGCCTCGCTCCTACAGGTTGGGTGGCGATTTCAAGGACGCCATCGCGAGCAAGCTTTGCGCCTACCCTTCTACCCTCCCAACAACGCCTCTTCCAATTGCAGCAGGTTCGCCTTCAGGTGATGCACCTGCACCAGGCAATTCTCTTCCTGGCGCTGTTCGGCAAACGCCTGCAAACGCCGACAGTCATCCACCACATCATGGGCATCGATGATCTTCGCCGCGCCCTTGATCTTGTGCGCCAGGCGCGCCAGTTCCGGTAGATCACCCTCGGCAATCAGCGCATCGAGCAGCATCCGGTCCTCCTGGTTGCTGCGCACCACCTGCGCGATAAAGGTTGCGTGGGCTTCTGCCCCCAGGCCATTGACCTTGGCCAGTGCTTCGGCGGAATACGGCAGGGTCCGGTCAGGAAAGGCCAACTGGATACGATTGAGCAAGTGGTCCAGGGTCAACGGCTTGAACAGGCAGTCATTCATGCCCGCCTGCAAGCACTGCTTGACCACTTCGGTCTGGGCATTGGCGGTCAGGCCGAACACCGGGCACGCCAGCCGCTGCTGCTCGCGCTCCCAACTGCGCAGGCCCTGGGTAAAGGCAAAGCCATCCATGTTCGGCATGTTGCAATCGGTGATGACCAGATCGAACGCCGGATCGGCGTGCCTGCACAGGGATAATGCGCGCTCACCGTCTTCGGCGGACTCGGCGCGATGCCCGGCAAACTCCAGTTGCTGGCACAACAGCAAGCGGTTGGCGGCGTGATCGTCCACCACCAGCACGTGCAGTGAACGCCCCAGCATTGGCGCCACGGGAGCCGGCTCCGGCGCTTGCTGCTCCTCACACAACGGGGCGTTGAACACCAGGCTGAACGTCGAACCCGTCTCCAGCTCGCTTTCCACCTGCAACTCGCCGCCCAGCAACTCCGCCAGACGTCGACAGATGCTCAAGCCCAGGCCGGTGCCGCCCTGGGTGGCGCTGCCGCGACTGGTCTGGATAAACGGTTCGAAAATCGCCAGTTGCTGGGCCGGTGACAAGCCATGGCCGGTGTCGGTCACCTGGATCATGAAGTGCCCTACCCCGTCCGCCGGCCCCTGCGCACCATCAAACACGGCGATTTCAATGCTGCCCTGATCGGTGAACTTGATTGCGTTACTCAACAGGTTGGAGACGATCTGCTTGAGCAGCAACGCATCGATCAGCACGTGGTGGTGACGCACCTCCAGCACCAGGTCGATTCCCAGCCCCTTATTGTGGGCGCTGGTTTCGAATAGCTTGAACACCGAGTGCATCAACTTCGGCAAATCGGTTGGGCGCGGCGACGGCTTCATCGCCCCGGACTCGATTTTTGACAGGTCGAGAATGTCACCGATCAGCGACAACAGTGCCTGGGCCGACTCGTGGGCGACGTCCACTGCCTCGCGCACCTGCCGGGCATCGCCGCCCCGGCGCTGGAGCAATTCCAGCAGGCCGATAATGGCGTTCATCGGCGTGCGGATTTCATGGCTCATGCTGGCCAGGAACACCGACTTGGAACGGTTCGCCGAATCGGCGGTGTCCTTGGCTTGGCGCAGTTCCTGGAGTATCTGCTCGCGCTCGGTGAGGTCGATCCAGCCACCAATGATCCCGATCACCTGCCCATCGGCGTTACGGAACGGCAAGGTCCAGTGATAGATGCGGTACGCCTGGCCACAGACTTGCACTTCCATGTCGGCGAACGTCGGCTCACCGTCGAGCAAGGTGCGTTCGTAGAACTGCTGGTAGCGCTCGTTGAAGTGCGGCGTCATCAGCGGGGTTTCGCACAGTCTTTTGCCGACGACGATGTGGCGCTCGGTCTGCAAAAAATCCAGGTAGGACTGATTGCATTGCAACAACCGCCCTTCGTGATCGCGCACGTACAACGCCACCGGTGATCCGTCGATCAAGGTCCGGGTGAACTCCAGTTGATCCTTGAGTTTGCGTTCGGCGGCATGACGCTGGTTGATCTGGCGGCGCAGGTAACGGTTCCAGGCCAGGAACAGCACCCCGCACAGCACAGCGATGCCCGTCGCCTTGTAGACAAAGTCCCGGTAGTTGACCCAGGAACTGGCCACGGGCGGGGTGAAGTGGCTGCGCCAGCGCTCGGTCATCTGTTGCAGGTCTTCGGGGGCGATATCGAGCAACGCCTTGTTGATGATGTTGATCAGGATCGCCTGATCTTCCCGGGCCGCCAGGCCGATACGGGCCATGTCCGGCCCCACGGAAGCGCGGACGGCCAGGTGGTTGGGGTAGAAGTTCTTGATGAAATAATCGGCGCCCATCTGGGTGTTGATGGCGCCATCGACTTCGCCCTCCATGAGCATTTCCATGCCGCGCACGGTGCTGTTGACCTCGACCAGAGCGATGCGTGGATAGTGCTGGCGGAACCACGGAATCAGCGTACTGCTGGCGGCGACGGCGATGGAACGGCCATTGAAGGCACTGATTTCGTTCAAACCCGTGGCGTCGACACGGCTGATCAACACCAGCGGATTCACCGCATACGGGCGACTGAAGCGCAGGCTGGGGGTCCATTCCTGCGCCACGCCCAAGGCACCAATCAAGTCGACCGAACCCTCGCGCAGGCGCTCGACCATGTCGATGATGTTGTTGGTGCGCACCATCACGAATTGCAAACCCGTGCGCTGGGCGATGCGTTGCACAATGTCTGCGGTCAACCCGCGATGTACGTCGTGCTGATCATAGAACGTCATCGGCGCGTAACTGCCGCTGACCGCTACCTTCAGCGTTGGATGCCGGGCAATCCAGCGCTGTTCTTCCTGCGTGAGGTCGAGCATCGACGGCATTTGCGCATAGCGGATGGCCAGGTCCCAGCGAGAAGTGATGCGCAGGCGTCCGGCCAGGGGAATGGCGTCCAGGGTCTGATTGATCGCCAGCAGCAGTTGCGGATTGGCGGCGCCGACGGCGAAGGTGATGTTGAAGTCCGGCACCACCGCATCACCGGCGATATAGGCACCGTTGTAAAACGCATTCTTGATCAGGTAATCCGCCGAGGCCGCATCGCTCCAGAACGCATCGACCTGGCCATGCACCACCGCCGACAAGGCACTGAGCGCCGATTGCACGGGCACCAGCAGCGCCTCCGGGTATTGGGTTTTCAAGCGATGGTACAGGTCTTGATCATTGGCAAACGCCAACCGCTGCCCCTTCAACCGATCCAGCGCCTGCGCGGTATCGCCGGTGCCCTTGACGATCACCGCGCGGTCCAGCAGATAAGGTTTGGAGGTCAGGATATCTTCGCGACGAATGCCGTGACGGGTGTAGAGCCCCAGCATGTGCACCGTACCGGTGACCAGGGCCTGCTCGGCCTCTTGGCGGCTGTGATAGCGGTAAATCTGCACGTCGGCCACGCCCAGGGTATTGCGCAAGACACCGAGGTAGTCCGCCGCCACGCCTTCGAATTTGTCGGCTTCAAAACCGATGTCGAACGGCGCAAACGAATCGCCCCAGATACCCACCCGCAGCAGCGGATGCTGACGCAGCCACGCACGGGTGGCCGGGGCGAATTCGACCACTGGCGCGATGACCGGGGTGTGCACCAACAGTTGCAATTGGGCAGGCTGGGCCATCGCACAAGCGCTGAGCAATAGCCACGTCAGTAACAACCAACGGGTGACACGGACGTGGCGTAAAAAATCGGTCAAAAAACGTTATCCCTAACTCTACAGACAGCGGGGTCCGGCAGTGATCCGGCATCCTGGATGCCGGATCACTGCCTGTGGCTTACCAGAGGTAGCGATAACCCAGGGTCAACCCCCACGGTTGCTTGATGTCATGGCCCTTGGCGAATTCGGCGTCGAGGGCGATCTTGCTCCGCTCGCTGACCTGCACAATGCCGCCGAAACCCAGCTCCAGACGATCCCCCGGCACCTCGGCCTTGAGCCGCGTGCCGTTGACCTTCACCGTGCTGGCACCTGCGTGTTCAGTGATCCACGACGCCTTGGCGTAGGGCTGCACCTCAATCCCGTTGCCGAGGGTCATGCGCCGGCCGAACAATGAGCCGACACGACTTTGCAATGAGTTCATGTCATCGGCATCGACGCGCAAACCATTAGAGGCGGTGTAGTCGCCGCCGGTCGTATGGGTCGCCGTGACCTCGATTTGCGGCTCGACGAACCAGCCCTTTTCGAGCGCAATGTGGCGGCCGATCTCAACGTCCATCCCTACGCCGTGGCTGGTGTAGGCCCCTTTCACCGGGTTCCCGAGGTTGGTCGGGGTTTTGATTTCGTTATCGAAACGGCTGTACTTGGCCACCGTGTCGACATACACGCCGCTATCGTGCAGGTAAGTGGCGTAGGTCCCGATCATCCGGCTATCGACGTTGCCGGAAGCGCCTTCGCCGAAGTTCATGGTCGAGTGCGCGCCGCCCACCACGCCACCGACGTACAACTTGCCGGCGCCCAACGCAAAGGCCTTGTCGACACCGACTTCCATGCCGGTGACGTTTTACGTGAAGGCGCGACTGGAGCCTTCGGCCACCTCGAAGCGTCGACCGATGGCCCGGGTCCAGATCCCGCCCTCATCCTTGCCCATGCGCAACTCGCCCAGGCGCTTGACCAGCGCGTTCATCTGCGCGCTCCACAGCGTGGCGCCAGCGGTTTGTGCGGAGATGGCGGCGTTGGCGCCTTTGGACAGGTTGGCAGGGCCTGGATCAACAGTGACCGGAGGGGTGATCGGCGGTGTGATCGGATCGGTTGGTTTTTCGGGATCGACCGGGGGAATGAGCGGATCAGTCGGCGTTTTCGGGTCAACCGGGTCACTTGGCGATTCAGGATCGACGGGAGGCTGAATCACCGAACTGTTGCTCAGAAACCAATCGTCGCCCTGCTGGTTGAGGGTGTAGCGAAACGCACCGGCATCGACGTGCTCACCATACAGACCGAACGTGCCGCTGCCGCCATTGCCATCCACCACCCGCAGTTGCTGGCCGGGACCGCTCGGGCTGTGGCCGGAGTCTTCGATAAGCAGGGTGTGGCGGCCGGAAATTTGCCCGTTGACCCGCAGCAGATCGCCCTGCAGCGTCGCCAGGTCGGTGCGCATGTCAAAGCGGCCGGAACCTGTCAGGTCTTCGTTGACGGTCAGGGTCTTGAACGTGCCGGACAGCGATGGATCAAACACCACGTGGCCGTTTTGTTGATCCAGCGTCCCGACGTTGGAATCGGCGGTCATGAGCCACAGGCTGTTGTCCAGCTCCAACTGTTGCAGACCGCTGATCGAACCGCGCAATGCGGATTGCTCTTTCAACATCACGCCGACGTCCTGGCCTTCCACCAGGATATCGCCCTGCAAGGTCGAGCCGACTGCTGCGACCGAGACGTGCTGGTTATCGACCAGGCTGCCGTCGGCCAACTCACGGACGCTGGTGCGCAACACCTGCTCACCGGCGACACTGCTGTTGAGCAGTTCCAGGCGCAAGCCACCGGAGATATCGAACGCCGCGTGCTGCGCGCTGATGTCCGAGTCTTGCACATGCAAGACGTTGATCTGCCCGGTGCGGGATAGCGAACGAACCGCCGCGCTGTCCTCGCCCCGCACGTGCACCAGTGCATCCGCCAGGCTCATGCTGCCGCCGTCTTGCAGCAACAAGCCGCGAGCCCCTTCACCGTCGGCATTGAGAGTCAGGCCTTGGGCCAGGACATGGGCCGGGCCGTAACTGACGATGCCCATGCCACTGCCGTCGATATTGATCAGGGCATTGTTGAGGTTGATCCGTGCGCCACTGCCCACGGCAAACACCCCGGCGCTCATGCCGTGGGTGTGAATGTCGATGTCGGTGCCGGTCAGCGTCGAACCATTGTCGGCGTAGAGACCGTGGGCATTGTCGCCGAAGGTTTCGACCGAGGCTTTCTGCAGGTCGATCGTCGCACCGCTTTGGGCGAAGGCACCGATGGCGCTGATGCCACTTGTGGTGATGTGAACATCCTGGGCCAGTACCTGGCTGGTGGCGCTGGCGGCCCAGAGGCCATGGGCGACCTGCCCGGCGGTGTTGATGCTGGTTCGTTGCAAGTCGACCTGGGAATCACGATTGGCGTTGATGCCCTTCGCGCTGTCACCAGTGGTCTGGATCAGGCTGTCGACCAGTGTGGCACTGGCCCGTTGCTGATCACTGGTGCCCCGCAAATACAACCCATCGGCGGCGCGGCCCTGGGTGGCAATCGTGCTGAGCACCAGGCCGAGGGTGCTGGTCCCGGTGGCATTTACCCCACGAGCGCCGGCGCCCTGGGTGATGACGTCGACCGAATCCAGCGCCAGTTTTGCGCCGCTGCCGAGGGTGGCGCCGTGGGCATTGTCGCCCTGAGTCTGGACGGTGCCGGTGCTTACACTGATCAGGCTGTCGACGCCATTGGCCGCCAGGGCCGAAGCGTTGGCGCCAGTGGTGGTGACCGTCACGTTGCTCAGGATCGCTTCACCGGCCAGCACCTGGGCGGCACTGCTGCCGCGACCGCTGGTGCTGAACGTGCTGTCGCTGATTTTGGCGCTGGCCGCCGCGCCGTCGACCAGCAACACCGGTTCATTGTCGCCACTGGTGCTGACGTTGAGTTTTTTCAGGGAGAGTTGATCGCCGCCTCCCAATTCGATGGAGGCGGCGTTGGCTTCGCCGAAAGCCAGGCAGGCGAGGGAAATGCCTGCAGCCAGGGCGTGGGGTTTGGATAGGAGGCGGCGCACGGAGTCGTCCTTGTGAGTTGAGTTGGGATGCAGGAAAAGTGCGTGGCGCGCAAGCAATGGGCGCGGCACTTAGTGCTCATCAATCTTCAACCGGTGACTTAATGCACAACGTAGGACCAGTCCGTTAATCAATGTCATCCCATTCCTTGCAAGAATGTTGAATGGTCCTACACGCTCTCGTTATTCAACGATCGTTTCAAAAACCAGTTGGGTATCAATCACGCCACCCTTTGATGTTTCATCGGGGTTATTTTGCAGTTCGGCGATGAATTCATACTTAAGGCCTTTAGGGCTGATCGTGGTCGAACCGTTACTCGATAACTTGTAGCGCTTCGATAGATCGATGGCTTTACCCGTACCATCTTTCAACGCTATTTGAAGTCCCTTGGCGCAGTTGGCGCACACATTATTTTGCAAAGCCGAGCCATCAACACGAATACGTTCGGAACGGAAGTTCAACGACACGGTGTCATTGAAGCGCTTGCTGTCCGTTTGGTCCGTGCATCCCGAAAATTCAATATTGAATCGCTCGGAAGCTCCGGCCTCAGACACTTCGCCAAAGTCCACCAAAATGTCACTATTCACCAATGTACAGGTGGTAATAATGACCGTCCCTTCTCCGTTTTTTACACCCAGTAACGCGTTGCTGTAGGGCGCGCCAGGAGTCGTGGTGCCGCGGGCCCACGAGATCCAAATCCATTTTTTGTAGGGCGCCAACGCATAAGCGCCGGGATTTGAAAGCCTGTATTCATTTCGTACGAAATTCTTTCGTGCATAGCCGCTTTGCGGGAACGGCTTGTCGAGATAAATCTTGGTTGGAATAGAACCAAAGGGTGCAACCGTTGCACAGTTGGCTGGGGAGACGTCAAGGTAGATCCCGTTAATCGTCGACCTGCAATAAGGTACCGCGCCTCCGAGCCCCCAATACATCACATAAATCTCACGATTGTAGACTGGGGTTGGAAGTGAAGTGCAACCACTGACTGTCCAGCCAAACTCGTAATACCCCACCACATCCAGATAATTGGCGGTCGCCAGATCAGCCGTCATCACACTGTTAGAGTGAACATCATCAAAATCACACCAGGCCGATGCACCTGCCGCACGAACACCCGAGGCATAGAACAAAGACAGAAAACACACCAGCAATAAACGAAACACTCTAGGCACCCATTCGATCAATTCGATACGCAAACAACATGCAGGTCCGTGGCGTTTTCGTCGCGTAAGGAAACCCGTCGATAAAAACTTCAATCGCGCCAGATTAAGACTGAGAACGGAGCATGAATGTAGGAGCAGTCCGATGCCGATGTCGGATTACACGCGACCACTGCGTAAGACACGTACCACCAATGTGAAACCGCCTAGCCCCGAGCGGCATCCCCTGAACCTTTCATACGCATTCTTGTAGGAAACATCCTTCACCGAAACCGGAGCATTCCTCGTTACTCCTGCGCTTCGCCGCAGCAAAATTCGTTGTTGTTTCTCCAATCCTTGCGTGCAAATCCCATAAAAAAATCGCCCTCTCGCCAACCAGGCGCTGAAGCGGCGGCCTGCAAACCCGGCTCATTAGAACCCCAAGGATTAACCGATGAATTTACGAAACCTGAACATTGCGCCCAGGGCGCTGCTGGGCTTTTCCCTGATCGCGATCATGATGATGATCCTGGGCGGGTACTCACTGACGCAGATGAATGCCATTGCCAAGCTCGGCCAGGATGTCGCCAACAGCGATGTACCCAGCCTGGTCAAGCTCAGCGAGTTCAGTTACATCATCCAGCGGCAACGCAACCTCAATCAGCAACTGAGCAACACCTACGACGCCGATCTCCAGGAGAACCTCATCAAAGAACTGGCGGTGCTGCAACAAATGACCCGTGACACCCAGCACGACTACACGCCGTTCATTTCCAGTGCCGCCGAGCGCTCCAGCTACGACACGCTGGTCAAACAACAATTGCACTATGAAAAGCTGGAAGGACAGTTGATCCGCTTGTCCCGTGATGGCGCGCGCGAAGCGGTGGCGGCCCTCATCGGTGGCACCTTGCTGGACAGCTACACGGCCAGCAGCGATCTGATCAATGCCATGATTTCGATCAACGCCGATCAAAGCAAAGTTGCCGCCAAGACCAACGCCGAACAGTTCGGTATCACGGTGAAGGCAACCATCGCCCTGCTGCTCCTGTCCACGGCGATGACCCTGCTCTGCGCCTGGCGCCTGACCATCAGCATCACCCGCCCGATCAACCTGGCCCTGGAGGTGGCCGACGAAATTGCCCAAGGCAATCTCACGCGCACGATCTCGGTCGAAGGCAAGGACGAAGCCGCCCGCCTGTTGGCGGCGATGCAGAAGATGCAAGGCACCCTGCGCGAGACGCTGCAGAAGATCACCAACTCAGCGACCCAATTGGGCGGCGCCACCGCTGAACTTGATTGCGTCACAGCCGAAAGCGCCCATGGCATCACCCAGCAGACCCTGGAAATCCAGCAGGCCGCCACCGCCGTCACACAAATGACCAGTGCCGTGGAAGAAGTTTCGCGCAACGCCACCAGCACCTCCCTCGCCTCGCAAAATGCCCTGCGCTCGGCCGAAGAAGGCTGTGTGCTGGTGGGCGAAACCCTGGTCGCCATCGAAAGCATGAGCCAGGACGTGCAAGGCGCTGCGGACCTGATCACGGCGCTGGCCGTCGAGTCCCAGGACATCGGCCGGGTGCTGGAAGTGATTCGCGGGCTGGCGGACCAGACCAATCTGCTGGCCTTGAACGCGGCCATCGAGGCGGCGCGCGCCGGTGAAGCCGGACGTGGTTTTGCCGTGGTGGCCGATGAAGTGCGGGCACTGGCTCATCGCACCCAACAGTCCACCAGCGACATCGAGGCGATGATCACCAGCATTCAAAACGGCACCGAAAACGCCGTGGCATCGATGCACCAATGCACGGCGCGCACCGTGTCGACCCTGGACATCGCCAAAGGCGCGGGAACGGCGCTGCAAACGATCAACATTGCGGTGATCGAAATCACCGAGAGCAACCTGGTGATCGCCGCCGCCGCGCAACAACAGGCGCAAGTGGCCCGTGAAGTGGACCGCAACCTGCTCAACATCAATGACCTGGCATCGCAATCGGCCACCGGCGCCAGCCAGGTCAGCGCCGCCAGTAACGAGTTGGCGCGGTTGGCGGCGGACCTCAATGAGATGGTCGTCAAGTTCCACATCTGACCTCCAGCCACCGATCCCCTTTAACTCCAGCCTTGCTGGAGTTTTTTGGCTGAATGTCAGTAGAAAACCCAAGCCGAGGGCCCACCCATGAAAGTGCTGATCGTCGATGACCATGCGGTTGTGCGCATGGCCGTCGGCATGATTCTGACCCGCGAAGGCCATGAGATCGTCGGTGAATGCGAAAACGGAATGGAGGCCATCAGCAAAACCCTGGAGCTGAAACCGGACGTGATTGTGCTGGACCTGGATATCCCGTTGATTGATGGTATGAGTGTCATCAACCGGATAAAAGCCAGCCCCGTGCGCACGAGAATTCTGGTGTACACCTCGATGAAAAACCCGGTGTACGCCACGCAATGCCTGCGCGCCGGCGCCGCCGCTTTTCTATCGAAAGTCGGCCAGCCAGGGGAGATCATTGCGGCGTTGCAAGCGATTGCCAGCGGCAAAAGCTATTTCCCCATCGACACGATGGACTCGGTACGACGCAGCGACTTTGCCGAAGATGACGAACAACTGCTCAAGCGCCTGTCGCGCCGTGAACTCAGGGTGTTGCTGGGCCTTGCCCAAGGCAAGAGCAACATGCTCATCGCCAGGGAAATGCTGCTCAGCAATAAAACCATCAGCACCTACAAAACCCGCGTGATGCAGAAATTGAACAACGCGACATTGTTGGAGATGGTGGAGTTTGCGCGGCGTAATCAACTGATCTGAGTGAGGCGGCATAGGAAGAAGGCATGCCGCTGATCTTGTGGCAAGGGGGCGTGCCCCCCCTCGCCACAGGTTATTCATCCGCCTTGGGACTGAGTGTCAAACCCAGGATGGGTACTCAATCATCCGGCATTTCAGGCGGTTTGGCTGGCTTGGCCGGTTTGCCTGGTTTGGTGCCCTTGGCGGCCTTGGCGCCTTTGGTCGTGGCCGGTTCGGCCGCCACCGGTGGCGGGGTCGGTGCAGCCACTTCCTTCTCCTCTGCCGGCAGGGCATCAATGGTGGCGAAGACTTTCTTCAGATCGACCGACTTCGACTCGTCCCCCGACACGTTGATTTTCTCATTGCCATCCTTGCCCAGCAGGATGACCTTGGGTAACGCGCCGGCACCGAGCTTCAGCGAGCGGATCAGCGCCATGGTGTCCTGTTGCCCCATGTCCTTGCCGTCGAGCTGACCGGACATATTAAGCACGCTGTACACCTTGATGTTGCGCTCGGCGATCCCCTGTTTGTTGGCCGGATCCTCGAGCGACTTTTTCAAGCTTATCCACACCGGGTCAATGGTGCTGGACGTGATCACGATCAGGGGCCTCGCCCTGCCCTTATCGACATCCAGCGGCGAATCGTCAGCGACGGCGAGCAAGGGGCCGGCAAATGCCAGCAGGGTTGTCAGGGTCAAAGACCTGATGAGCATGCGCATCTCCTTTTGATATCCACGCTCTAATGATTGCGCATTGCCGCGATCGTTCCGGGTGACGATCCGCAAATGTGTTTCGCTTAGCCCCAAGCTTAGGTCAGGGCCGACATTGCGCAACAAACTGTGAAGGATTGTGAGCGCGCTTTGATTCGTTTTTATGATCGTTTAGGGTGGGTCGTGATGTCCGCGAGCGAATCGCCAGGGGCCGCAATACAGGAGCTTCAATCCACCATGGAAATCGACTACCTCTGTGACCATCCCGAGCTGATCCACGAATTGGCCGAACTGAATTTCAAGGAGTGGGGCCACTTTCGCGCCGACGACACCGTCGAGGGGCGGATCGAACATTTGCAGGCCAACGCCGGAAAAGGCTCGGTGCCGACGGTGATGGTCGCGATCGAGGGTTCACAATTGCTCGGCGGCGCCATGCTGCTGACCCGCGACATGGCCGCGCGCGCCGAACTGACGCCGTGGCTGGCCGGGGTCTACGTCAAGGCAGAACACCGCGGCCGGGGCATCGCCTCGCAACTGGTGGCGCGCATCGTCCAGGAAGCCGCGTCGCTGGGCGTGCCGCAACTCTATCTGTACACCGACACGTCACAGACCCTATATGCGCGCCAAGGCTGGGAAGTGCTGGAGCAGCTGGTTTACCAGGGGCTTGATGTGACGGTGATGACGCGTGGGACCACCACCTGATTAACGTGCGACACGCCACAGGTCAAGGTTGAATCAAGGAGATCGGGGGTAGATCAGAACGCGAGTTTATAGCCGATCAACAACAGCATCGTTGCCAGACACGGGCGTAGCAGTTCATCAGAAATGCGCCCGGTCAGGTGGCTGCCCAGCCAGATCCCCGGCAGCGAACCGATCAGCAGGAAACCCAGCACATGCCAGTCCATATTGCCCATGCTCGCGTGGCCCAGGCCCGCCACCAGGGTCAGGGGCACGGCGTGGGCGATTTCGGTGCCGACCAGGCGGCGGGTTGGCAGCAATGGATAGAGGATGAACAACGCCACGGTGCCCAGGGCGCCGGCGCCGATGGAGGTCAGGGCAACCATGGTGCCGAGGATCAGGCCGGTGATGACGGTCATCACGTTCAGGCGCGTGCCACTGGGGTTGTAGTTGCCACCGGCGCGTTTGTGGGCGAAGTCGAGCAGGCGCTTCTTGAAGAAAATCGCCAGGGCCGTGGCGAACAGCACAAAGCCCAACGCCTGCTTGATGATGGCGTTCATCGCCTCGGGCGCGGTGTGCAGGCTGCTGAGAAACCACAGGGTCATGGCCACCGCCGGCACGCTGCCGAGGGTCAGCCAGCCGGTAATCGCCCAATCGATATTCTTGTTCTTGCGGTGCACCAGCACGCCGCTGGACTTGGTAATGGCCGCGTACAGCAAGTCCGTGCCCACCGCCGTGGCCGGGTTGACGCCAAACCACAACAGGATCGGCGTCATCAGCGAACCGCCGCCCACGCCGGTCATCCCGACGATAAAGCCCACCACCAAACCTGCGACGACTAATCCGAAATTACCGAAATCCATTAACACGCCCACAAAAACCGCATGAAAAATCTGGCCCGCAGCATAGCGATTTTTCTTATAACCACTTATATCGATGCGGTCTATCGTTATGCCCAACCCCGCATACCTGTAGGAGCGAAGCTTGCTCGCGAAGGGGCCGGCACATCCACTATTTACGTTGCCTGACACACCGTCTTCGCGGGCAAGCCTCGCTCCTACAAGGGCAATGGTTATTGGACGGGGAGGAAATTGAGGAACAGCAGGCTCTGCGCGTAATTCAAGCCAATCCGCCGATACCGCTCATCCAGCATCTGCGTCAGCAAATCCAGCCTCGCCACGATCTTGCCAAACTCCACGGCGAAACTCAGGTTGCTGCCCTCCTCCGAAATCTCGTTGGAGAACAGCAACGGCTCGCCGTTCTTGTTCTGCCGCTGACTGAGGATCCAGGTGGCTTTCTCAATGTTGCGCGCGGCGTTGCTGACGAAGACCGGGTTGATCGCATCGGTCATGTAGAACTCCAGCCGATTGCCGTGGGCGGTGACCAGCATGCTGCCGATGGCATAGATGAAGGCGCCGACCCGATCCCCGAGAAACTCCGGACTCATGGCATAGCTCAGCGCCGCCAGGTCTTTCTTGCCGCCGAGGGTCGGCAACGGTTGTTGCAGTTCGATGGCCTCGCGCACTTGTTTCTCGGCGGCGCGGGCATCGAGGAAGCCGGATTTTTTCAGCTCCTGGGGGTTGCGCAGGTACAGCTTGCTCATCAGCAAGTACAGGCTGTCGAGGTTGTCGTGCATCGACAACGTGGCCATGCGATCGACACTGGTCTGGAGGAATTCCTGGGGTTTGCCTTCGCGGAACTGGCTGACGATGTCGCTGCCCTGCTGCTGGCTGCAACCACTGGTGAACAGCAACGTCAGGCACGCCAGCAGGCGAATTCGGGTTTGAAACGGGGTGGACACTCGAGCCATGGATTCTTGGGCTGACACATTCCTGTGCGGCGGGAGTCGCCGCAGCCTGGCCATGGATAGAGCCGGTTAATCGGAAAAAGTGCAGTGCTCGCGATGCCGGACCGATCACTGGCGTCGACCGCCCTCTTATTTAGTCCGACTTTATTCTGGAATAAATCGACCTATAGGCTATAAATCTTCATTCAGTCGATATTTAGTATGACTACTGATCAAAACAACAAAAAGGAAGATCAACCATGCTTCAATCCCGCTACCTGCTCTCCGGCCTCGGACTGTCCCTGATGATCGCCACCCTTCCCGCCCACGCCGCTGGCCTGTCCAGCGAACACAAAGCCTTCGGCAAGACCAATGACGGCACGCCCGTCGAGCAATACATCCTGCGCAACAGCCATGGCCTGCAAGCCACGGTCATTACCTACGGCGCCACGTTGCAGTCGCTGAAAGTGCCGGACAAAAACGGCAAGGCTGAAGACATCGTCCTCGGCTTCGATGACGTCCAGGGTTACCAGGCCGGCACTGCGTACTTCGGCGCGACCATCGGCCGCTACGGCAATCGCCTGGCCGGTGGCGCATTCAAACTGGATGGCAAAAGCTACCAGGTGCCAAAAAACGACGGCCCCAACTCTCTGCACGGCGGCACCCAGGGGTTCGACAAGCACGTGTGGAAAGCGCAGCCGAGCAAAGGCAAGGACTCGGTGGGCGTGACCCTGACGTACCTGTCGAAGGACGGTGAAATGGGCTTCCCCGGCAATATGAAAACCGAGGTGACCTACAGCCTCACCGAGAACAATGAACTGCGCATCGAGTACAAGGCCAGCACCGACAAACCCACGGTGCTGAACCTGACCAACCACAGCTATTTCAACCTGGCCGGCGCCGGCAATGGCGATGTGCTGCAACAGCTCGCCACGTTGCACGCCAGTCATTACACGCCAATCGATGGCACGTTGATCCCCACCGGCGAACTGGCACCGGTGGCCGGCACGCCGATGGACTTCACCCACCCCACCGCCATCGGCAAAAACATCAAGGCCGATCACCCACAACTGAAATTCGCCGAGCCGAAACAGGGTGGTTTCGACTTCAACTGGGCACTGGATGCCAAGGGTGACGTGAGCCAACTGGCCGCCGATGTCAGCGATCCACAGTCCGGCCGGCGCTTGCAGCTCTACACCAGCGAGCCGGGGGTGCAGTTCTATACCAGCAACTTCCTCGACGGCACGGTCAAGGGCAAGGCTGGCAAGGTTTACTCCCATTGGGGCGCGTTCACCCTGGAAACCCAGCACTATCCGGACTCGCCGAACCAGGCGAATTTCCCGAGCACGCGACTGGATCCGGGCAAGACGTACACCCAACACACCGTGTTCAAGTTCTCCGCGCAATAATCCCGACCCACACCCTCCCCGGTAGGAGCAAAGCTTGCTCGCGATTTCGGTCTGACATTCAACGTTGATGTTGAATGACACGGCCTCATCGCGAGCAAGCTTTGCTCCTACCGGTTTTGGCTTAGGGAACCCATGGGCGATTCTGCTGCCCACTGAAGTAACGATCGCGTTTAACAAAGGAGGTTTTTCATGCGAACCCTTGAACTGGCCGGCGTGCAGGTACCGATCATCGGCCAGGGCACCTGGCGCATGGGCGAGGATCGCTCGGCGCACCGCAATGAAGTCGCGGCCCTGCGCCAGGGCATCGAGCTGGGCATGAGCCTGATCGACACCGCCGAAATGTACGCCGAGGGCGGTGCCGAAGAGGTGGTGGGTGAAGCCATCGCCGGCCTGCGTGACCAGGTCTTCCTGGTGAGCAAGGTCTACCCGCACAACGCCAGCCGCAAAGGCATTCCCCAGGCCTGCGAGCGCAGCCTGCGGCGCTTGAACACCGATTACATCGATTTGTACCTGCTGCACTGGCGCGGCCAATATCCCCTGGAAGAAACCGTCGAAGCCTTCGAACGCCTGCGCGAAGAAGGCAAGATCGGGCGCTGGGGCGTGTCCAATTTCGACGTCGACGACTTGCAGGAACTTGCCGCACCGGCCTGCGCCACCAATCAGGTGTTGTACAACCTGGAGGAGCGCGGCATCGAATTCGACCTGCTGCCCTGGAGCCAGCAACAGTCATTGCCACTCATGGCCTACTGTCCCATCGGCCAGGGTGGGCATATGCTGGTGAACTCGACGCTCAAGCAGGTGGCCGCCCGTCACGGCGTGACACCGGCCCAGGTTGCATTGGCATGGATACTGCGTCAGAACACGGTTATTGCCATTCCCAAAGCGGTCCGACCCGAGCACGTGACGCTCAATGCGCAAGCCGCGCAGTTGAAGCTGGAAGCGACGGATCTGGAGGCGCTGGACCAAGCGTTTCGCGCGCCACAACGTAAGCAGCGATTGGCCATGGTCTGAGCCATCGCGCCCTGTCAGAGGGCTTCGGAATGAGAAGTACCGATCAGCTCGACTCGTTCAACCTGCCGCGCTTTGTCCAGGCACAGGATCCGGTGTTCGAGTGGGTCCAGGAGGAACTGCGCGACGGCAAGAAGCGTCGGCACTGGATGTGGTTCATTTTTCCGCAGATTGGCGGGCTCGGTGGCAGCGAGATGTCGCGCTACTTCGCCATTCGTTCCGCCGAAGAAGCGGCGGCCTACCTGAATCACCCATTATTGGGTCAACGCCTGCGCAACTGTACTCAGCTAGTGCTGAACCTGGAAAACCGTTCGATCGCCGAGATTTTCGGCCACCCCGATGACCTCAAGTTTCATTCCTCCATGACCCTGTTTGCCCACGTCGCCCCCGACGGCAGCCTGTTCCATCAGGCGCTGGAGCAGTATTTCCACGGCATACAGGATGACTGGACGCTGTCGCTGCTGGACTTAAAACAGGCCAAGCTGCCCACCAATCAGGGTTGAAAAGTCGTCATCGACAAACGGCAGGATCGCATCGGCCACCGGTTGCAATTGCCGGGTGACGTAGTGGTCGTAGTCGATGGGAGCGCTGCGGATCTCCAGCGGCTCGGGCCCGGCGACGGTGATCACGTAGCTGATCCAGCCGCCATTCTGGTATTGCCGGGGGCGCCCCTGCTCATCGTTGTAGGCATCGGCCATCCGCGCCGCCCGCACATGGGGCGGCACGTTGCGCTCATAGTCGTCGAGGGTGCGGCGCAGGCGCTTGCGGTAGATCAGGCGTTCATCAAACTCCCCGGCCAGCGTCTTGCGCACGTAGTCGCGCACATAATCCTGATAGGGCTGGCGATGGAAGATCCGCGAATACAACTCCTGCTGGAATTGCCGGGCCAGCAGCGACCAGTCGGTGCGCACGGTTTCCAGGCCTTTGTAGATCATTTCGTCCGTGCCGTCGGCACGGGTGACCAGCCCGGCATAGCGCTTCTTGCTGCCCTCCTCGGCCCCACGAATGGTCGGCATCAGGAAGCGCGTGTAATGGGTTTCGAACTGCAATTCCAGGGCGCTTTCCAGCCCATATTCCTGCTGCACATGTTCGCGCCACCACTGGTTGACGTGGTCCACCAGGGCGCGGCCGATCTGCGCCGCCTCTTGCTGACCGTGGGCGCGGCGCAACCAGACGAACGTCGAGTCGGTGTCGCCGTAAATCACCGCGTGGCCTTGGGCTTCGATCAACTGCCGGGTGCGCAACATGATTTCGTGGCCGCGCAAGGTGATGGACGAGGCCAGGCGCGTATCGAAGAAGCGGCAGCCGCTGGAACCGAGCACGCCGTAGAAGGCGTTCATGATGATTTTCAGGGCCTGGGACAGCGGCGCGTTGTGTTCACGCTTGGCGGTTTCGCGACCTTCGGCGACCCGGGCGACGATGGCCGGCAGGCAATGTCGTGTTCTTGAAAATCGAGCACCACGAAAGCCCGGCACTGATTCGCTGTCATCCGGATGTTTGAGGCCTTCGATCAAGCCCACCGGGTCAATGAGGAAGGTGCGGATGATCGACGGATAAAGGCTTTTGTAATCGAGCACCAGCACCGACTCGTACAGCCCCGGTTGCGAGTCCATCACGAAGCCGCCGGGGCTGGCCTCGGGTGGCTTGCCGCCAAGGTTCGGCGCGACGAAGCCCTGGCGGTGCATCAATGGCATATACAAATGGGTAAACGCCGCCACCGAGCCGCCGCTGCGATCCGCCGGCAACCCGGTGACGCTGGCCCGCTCCAGCAGGAAGGTGAGCAACTCGGTCTTGGCGAAAATCCGCGTGACCAGTTCGCAATCCTTGAGGTTGTAGGTGGCGAGCGCCGGTTTGTCCTCGGCGAACATGCGGTTGATTTCGTCCATGCGCTGGTACGGCGTGCTGATCGCCTTGCCTTCGCCGAGCAGGGTTTGCGCGACGTTTTCCAGGCTGAACGAGGGGAAACTCCAGGTCGCCGAACGCAGGGATTCGATGCCGTCGATGATCAAGCGCCCGGCCGCCGCCGCGAAGTAATGGTTGCGGCTGCCGTGTTCGCGCCACTGCATTTCTTCGCCGCCACGCCCCAGTTTTAACGGCACCGCCAGGCGCCGAGCGTGTTCGTGCAGCACCCGCAAGTCGAACTGCACGACGTTCCAGCCGATGATCGCGTCAGGGTCGTGGCGGGCGAACCACTCGTTGAGTTTTTTCAGCAACAGGGTTCGGGAGTCGCAGTATTCGAGCTGGAAATCCACGGCGCTGGCGTCACCGTTGGGCGGGCCGAGCATGTACACCTGACGCTCGCCGCAGCCTTCCAGGGCGATGGAATAGAGATCGCCCTGGGCGGTGGTTTCGATGTCGAGGGAGACGAGACGCAGATTCGGGCGATAACCGGGGGCCGGCTTCATCTGCGCGTCGAGCAGCAGGCCGTCGGCGCCGGGCGTGCCACCGAACTGCACGGGCGCGGTGATGAAGCGCTCCATCATGTAGCGTTCCGGCGGGCGCACGTCGCCTTCGAACATCTCGACGCCAGCCTTGCGCAGCGCGGTTTCCAGGCGCATCAACTGACCGTGTTGCTGACAGTAGAGGCCGAGCACCGGGCGATGTTCGAAATCCAGCAGCGCCAGAGGCCGTAGCTCGACGTTCTTTTCCCCGCGCAGCACGCTTTCGGCTCGCTCGCGCTGCTCGGCCGGGATAAAGGCTACCGACGGTTGATAAGGCAGGCGGATGCGCCGGGGGCCGGCATCGGTCGCCAGCCAGAACTCGACTTCCGTGCCGGCCGGGGTGTCGCGCCAATGCCGGGTCAGGACGAAGCCCTGCTGTAAATCCACCACTGCAACCTCGAAACTGATTCAGAGGGGGATTCTACGCGTGATTGACCACCGATAGCCCCCTCGCCACCCGTCCGTTTTCGTGCGGTGACACGAGGATTAGCGAATAAAAACCAGCAAATGGCGCTTTTTGCGTGTTATCTGCCGCTTTCTGCCTTGCCCTGCGCGCCTGCGTCTACGATTCTTCAAGAACAACGACAACACCTAGAGAAGCTGCCATGAAAACCGTCGCCCAACTGCTCAAGTTAAAGGCCCAGCAAAATCAGGAAGTTCACACCATTGAGCCGCATCAAATGGTGCTCGAAGCGCTGATGGTCATGGCTGCGAAGAACGTCGGCGCGTTACCGGTGCTGAGGGATGGCGAGGTCGTCGGCATCATCAGCGAACGTGACTATGCGCGCAAACTGGTGCTCAAGGGCCGCTCCTCGGTCGGCACGCCGGTCGAAGACATCATGGTCTCGCCGGTGATCACTGTGGACACCCATCAAAGCGTCGAAACCTGCATGGGTATCATGTCCGACAAACGCCTGCGGCACTTGCCGGTGGTGGAAAACGGCAAGTTGATCGGTTTGCTGTCGATCGGCGACCTGGTCAAGGAAGCGATTGCCGAACAGGCGGAATTGATCAAGCAGTTGGAGCAATACATTCGCGGGGAATGAGGTTCCCCCTGTAGGAGCGAAGCTTGCTCGCGAAAGCGGTGTGTCAGTTGGCATTGATTGGGCTGACACGCCGCTTTCGCGAGCAAGCTTTGCTCCTACACGGGATCGCGGTGGGTCGGTTGGCATTGATTGGGCTGGCACGCCGCTTTCGCGAGCAAGCTTTGCTCCTACGGGAGGTCGCTGTAAGTTCAGGCGGGCCAATGCCGGGCGAAGACGGGCGCTAAGGTGGGATGCCGGTCGATGCGCGTCAGCCAGGCAAAAAACCCGGGGCGGGTACTGCGTAAATGTTCCCGAGTCCCGGCCCAGCGTGTCACCACTGCCGCCAGCACATCCAGCGCGCCGGGCGTCTCATCGTTCAGGTACAGCTCACCGGAAAACTGATCGGCAAACACCTCCCAGCTCCAGTGCAGCCGCGCGCGGGCGCCGGCCATGAGGTTTTCCCTCGACGACTCGTCGGCCTCCGCCAACCAGCGCTCGGGGTAGTCGATGATGCCGATGGCCGCATAACAATTGCTGACGATGTAGACCAGGCCGCGAATCGCCTGATCCCGTTCTGCCGGGTCATCCGGCAACAGGCCCGACGAGGGAAACGTCAGCCCCAGGTGAATCAGGATCGCCGCGCTCTCGGTGAGAATGCTGCCATCGGGCAGTTCCAGAGTCGGAATCTGCTTGAGCGGGTTGAGTTTTTCCAGCGCGTGAGTCGCCTCGGCAGCGCCGGCCACGTTGATGAAGCGATAAGGAATCGCACAGAGTTCGAGGGCCGCTTCGATCGCCGCCGCGCCAGAATTCTGATGTCCGTAAAGCTGATACATGTCGCGCCCTCCCGGCGAACAAACAGTCACTCGGTAGACGACCGGCCACGGGAGCATGTTCCCTGCCATTTGGCCGATTGAAGCAGGTAAGATGCGCACCCCGGGGCGCACTGTCGACGTCCCGCTGCACACTTCAAAGGAAAGAACATGCGCCAACCGGATGGCAAACCTGCCTCAATGCCTCGCGTCTATTGGTTTGTACTGGCCTGCCTGGCCCTGAGCGGCTGCTCGCCAAGCGACCGATCGTCATCGGCCAGTCTAGCCGGTGAACAGGGACGCGTCGGCGCGATGCTCGCCTACGAGCATGATGTGCAGTTGATGCTGCCACAAGCGCAAATCGTCCCACGCCTGCAAGCCACCCGCGAGGCCTGTGAAACCGCACGCTTCGGCGCCTGTAACGTGTTGCGCATCGAACAAGGTGCCGGCCGCGCCGAGATCACCTTGCGCATCGCCCCCGCCGGCGTCGAGCCGTTGGTCGCCATGGCCGCCGAGGGCGGCGAAATGGGCCAGCGCGTCACCAGTGCCGAAGACCTGGCCGATGCCGTGAACGACACCCGCCGCCGTCAGGAACGGCTCAAGGCCCAGCAACAACGCCTGGACGATCTGGCCAGCCGCCGGGACATCAGCGTCACCGACCTGATCGCCCTGAGCAAGGAACAGGCCGGCATCGAAAACGACCTGCAAGCCCTGGCCCAGGTCGCCGCCGGGCATCAGCGCCGACTCGACACCAACCGGGTGACGCTATCGTTCCAGCCGACCGGCGCCAGCAGCCGCTCGTCGCACTTGAGCGAGGCGTTCAGCAACGTGCTGGACAACCTGGCCGATGGCGCCGTCGATGCGCTGGAGAAAGGCAGTTATGCGTTGCCGTTCCTGATCCTCGCCTTCCCGCTGGTGATGCTGTGGGTGTGGCTGTGGCGCAAATTTGTGCGTCGTCGCGTGTGAGCCGGGAGTCGAAAATGTCCGAATTATCAACTCCAACCTGTTCGGTGGCCGGTCTCGGCGTGCGCAAACTGACCCTGGAAGATGCCCCGCTGGTGCACGCATTTTTCGAGGCCAACCCAGACTACTTTATGCTCGTGGAAGGTGGGCCGGCCGACCTCGAACAGGCGCAAGAGGAATTGCTCGGCGAGCTGCCGCCAGGCTGGAACTACAGCGAAAACTGGATGCTGGGCTATCAACCCGCCGATGCGCCGTTGGTGGCAGTGCTGCAATTCGTAACGGACTTGGTGGCGCCGAAGTTGTGGCACATCGGCAGGTTACTTGTGGCCACAGATCTGCACGACTCCGGCATCGCGCAGGCGCTCTATCACGACTTTGAAACCTGGGCCCGCTCACAGGGCGCCGACTGGTTGCGCGTGTGTGAAGTGCATAACAACCCCCGAGACGGGCACTTTTGGCGTGAACAGGGTTTCAAGCACGTTCGAACGAACGAAGGCGTACAGGTGGGCTGGCTGATCCATACCGCGGACATTCTGTTCAAACCGTTGAATGGCGGCACGCTGGAACAGTATTTGGCGTTGATCGAACAGAATCATCCCCAACAAAGCGATTTCTAACGCCAGCCCTGAAATCCTGCGGTGAGTGAGCACCTGTGGCGAGGGGGCTTGCCCCCGTTCGGCTGCGAAGCAGTCGTAAATTCAGACACCACGGACTGACAGGCAGACCGCGTGTATAGGTTTTGGGGGCCGCTTCGCAGCCCAACGGGGGCAAGCCCCCTCGCCACAGGGGACCGCGTCGCTCAACCAAGCAATGCAACCCACTCCATCGTCGTGACAATCGAATGCGCCTACGTCGGCCCGTTAATGTCGTGGGCGGCGTGCATTGCTTCGGCGCTCTTGCCAACCATCATTGCTGTCGATGTTCACCATCACATCAATGAAGTTCTCATAAAAAATCCCCGGCGTAACATCCGCTCCATACCAACCAATAAACACCCCGGAGCACACCCTCATGAAACGCCAAATCCTTCTCAGCATCGCTTTCTCGGTTTTTGCAGTTAACGCTTTTGCCGCTTCCCACACCATGATCGCCGAAGGCGGTTCGGATCGTCTGATTGAAAGCCGAGTGGCTGAGGGTGGTTCGGATCGTCTGCAACAGAATCGTGTTGCCGAAGGTGGCTCCGATCGTCTGCAACAGAATCGTGTTGCCGAGGGTGGTTCGGATCGTCTGCAACAGAACCGTGTTGCCGAAGGTGGTTCCGATCGTTTGCAACAGAACCGCGTCGCTGAAGGTGGTTCCGATCGTCTGCAGCAGAACCGCGTCGCTGAAGGTGGTTCGGATCGTCTGCAACAGAACCGCGTCGCTGAAGGTGGTTCCGATCGTCTGATCCAGAATCGCGTTGCCTGAATGAATGGCTTTACCGCGGTACTCAACGAAAAACCCGGCCTCATCCGCCGGGTTTTTTATGCCTGCGATCTTTTGATCTTATTTCCCCTTCGCCATACACCGCTGATACCGCTCATCAACCCGCTTGGCAAACCACGCCGTCGTGAGTTTGCGCGTGATCTTCGGGCTCTCCAGCACAATCCCCGGCAACACCGCACGCGGCAACGTCCGGCCTTCAGCCTTGTCAGCCAGGGCGAAGACCTCCTGATATAGCCGTGTCTCCTCGAACTCCAGGCTTTTGCCTTTCTCCAACTGATCGCGAATAGTCGGGTTGCGCATGCCCAGTCGCTTGCCGAGGGTGCGCACCGCCAGTTCCGTGGTGCCGGGCATGATCGAGTCGTAGCGGATCAAGTCACCGTCCAGCGCCAGCGGGATGCCCGACGCGCGGCTCACTGCGTTCTGAAACGCGGCATTGCGGCTGGCGTACCACCCGGCATTGAAATCGGCAAAGCGGTACAGCGGCTGGGTGTAGCTCACCGGATAACCGAGCAAATGGGCGATGCCGAAGTACATCCCGCCACGCCGACTGAACACTTCATGTCGAATCGTGCCCGGCACCGGGTAGGGATAATTGCGCGCCTGTTGCTCGGCAAATTCGACGCTGACCTGCATCGGCCCGGCGGTATGCACCGGATTGAAACCGCCGAACAGGGTGCGGCCCATGGGCACCATGCTGATGAAATCGTCGAAGATCGCGCTGAGTTCTTTTTCGCTGCGGGCGGCGTTGAGGCGCTCGCTGTAACTCTTGCCGTTGGACGAACGGACTTGCAAGGCACCGCTGACCAACAGGCTGGGGATATGCACCTTGGCGGCGCGGCGGTCGATCTCGTCCCGGGCGATCTTGCCCAGGCCCGGCACCGGCGGGTCGACCTGAAAGGTCGATTCCTGCTCGGTCACAGCCAGCACCGCACACAGGTTTTGCGTGGTCGGTGAAATGTCCTGGGCGGCAAACGCGGCGTAAATGTCCGTGGCCCAGCCCTCACGGTCGACGGTCTTGGCCGGCAACAAACGCACGATCTGCGCCTTGACCTCGGCAGGCTTGCGCGGCGGGGCTTCCTGGGTTTGCCGGGTGCCGCAACCGGCCAGGACCAGCAAGGCAGCGAGGCTGATGATCAATCGGTGGGCGTGCATGTTGCTCCATGGAATTCGTTTAAGCCGGATCACCATACGATCAATGGTGGGGCGCAGGCTATGACTCTCAGCCTTTTACGCCGTTCCCTGTGAGCGATTTCGCCACAAATGACAAACTCATTGCGAAACGTTACTGAGAAAACATATCATTTGCGCCTGGAGTCGCATTTGCGCAAGGAGTTCCCCGCGCCGTTATCTCTTTTTCTCATCGGCGGCGCGCCGTCAGGACCCAACATGCTCACTCCTCCCTTTCGCCCAGCCCTTCTTGCCTTGTTTTGTTCCCTGTCCGTCACCGCCCATGCCGCCACCTCCGAAAATGACGGCAAGGCACTGGTGCTGGACGACGTGAACGTCAACGCCCAGGCCCCGACCGCGACGAGCACCCTGCCCCCGGTGTTTGCCGGCGGTCAGGTGGCACGCGGCGGTCAATTGGGTGTGCTGGGCAACCAGGACATGATGGACGTGCCGTTCACCATGGCGGCCTACACCGAACAACTGATCCAGGACCAGCAGGCCGAAGACGTCGCCGACGTGTTGCTCAACGATTCCTCGGTGCGCCAGGCCTCCGGTTTTTCCAACCAGGCGCAGATTTTCATGATTCGCGGCCTGCCCCTGACCGGCGATGATATTTCCTATAACGGCCTGTACGGCGTGTTGCCGCGGCAGATCATTTCCACCGACGCCCTGGAGCGCGTGGAAGTGTTCAAAGGCCCGAACGCCTTCATCAACGGCGTGACGCCGACCGGTTCCGGCATCGGCGGCGGCGTCAACCTGCAACCCAAGCGGGCCGGTGACGTACCCACCCGCCGCTTCACCACCGACATCAACGATGAAGGCCGCGTCGGTCAGCATCTGGACCTCGGCCAGCGCTTCGGTGAAGACAACCGTTTCGGTGCCCGGGTCAACCTGGCCCAGCGTGAAGGCGACACCGGCATCGACCACGAAAACCAGCGTTCGAAACTGTTCTCCATCGGCCTCGATTATCGCGGTGACGCCCTGCGTATTTCCGGGGATTTCGCCTACCAGAAAGAACGCGTCAATGGTGGCCGCAACAGCGTGAACCTTGGCACGGCCACGCACATTCCGGATGCGCCATCGGCCGACACCAACTACGCGCCGAAGTGGGGCTTCACCGACATCGAAGACACCTTCGGCATGTTGCGCGCCGAGTACGACCTGAACGACAACTGGACGGCCTACGCTGCGGGCGGCGCCAAGCACACCCGTGAAGTCGGGCGCTATAACTCGACCACGCTGGTGGGCAACAACGGTGCATCCACCACCACCGGCTCGTTCATCCCCCACGATGAAGACAACACCAGCGTCATGGCCGGCCTCAACGGCCGATTCACCACCGGCCCGGTCACGCACAAGCTCAATTTCGGCCTGGCCGGGATCTGGACCGAACAGCGCAGCGCCTACGATTTCGACCTGACCAAATACGCCAACAACATCTACCACCCGGTGCAAACCCCATCGCCGGTCGGCAACTTCTCTGGCGGCGATCTGAGTGACCCGGGCATCGTCGGCAAGACCTTCAACCGCAGCGCGGCGGTGTCTGACACCCTCGGTTTCTTCGATGACCGACTGCTGCTGACCGTCGGCCTGCGTCGTCAGCAATTGGTGGTGCAAGGCTACGGTTACGCGCCTTACGGTTCCGGCAGCCGCACCTCCGCCTATGACGAAGCGATCACCACGCCGGTCTACGGCCTCGTCTTCAAGCCGTGGGAGCATGTGTCGTTCTACGCCAACCGCATCGAAGGCCTGGCGAAAGGCCCGATCTCGCCGCTCACCTCCGGCAGCCGCGTCGTCACCAATGGCAACGAGGCGTTCGCCCCGGCCCGTTCCAAGCAAATCGAAGCCGGCGTCAAGGTCGACATGGGCACCTACGGCGCCAGTCTGGGCGTGTATCGCATCGAACAACCGAGCGATGGATACTCGGTGATCACCAGCGCGACCACGGCGGAGTTTGTGCGCCAGGGTGAGCAGATCAACAAAGGCGTCGAACTCAACGTCTTCGGCGAGCCGATCGATGGCCTGCGCCTGATCAGCGGCCTGACCCTGATGGACACCGAACTGAAGAACACCCAGAACGGCGCCAACGACGGCAACCGTGCCATCGGCGTACCGACCTTCCAGTTCAACGCCGGTGTGGATTGGGACGTGCCGGGCCTGCAAGGCGTCGCGCTGAATGCGCGGATGTTGCGCACCGGCGGCCAATACGCCGACGCGGCGAACAACCTCAGCCTGCCGACCTGGAACCGCTTCGACGCCGGCGCCCGCTATGGTTTCAAAGTCGACCAGAAAGACATCACCCTGCGTCTGAACATCGAAAACCTGGCCAACGAAAAGTACTGGGAATCGGCTCAGGCCGGCTACCTGACCCAAGGCGAGCCCCGGGTGGCGAAGTTGTCCGGCACCATTGACTTCTAAGCCCCTCGTTCATCGAAAAGGCCCCGCAGTTTCACGGCTGCGGGGCCTTTTCGTTTTCCTGCGCCATACTCATTTCACACCTCATGGAGAACAGGCCCATGAACCGTAGCGACGTGTTGATCATCGGCGCCGGCCCGACCGGCCTGGTGCTGGCGCTGTGGCTGAGCAAACTCGGCATCCACGTGCGCATCATCGACAAGACCCTGGCCCCGGGCACCACCTCGCGGGCGCTGGCTGTGCAGGCGCGAACCCTGGAGCTGTATCGCCAACTCGACCTCGCCGATGCCATTGTGCAAAACGGCCATCGGGTGGCGGCGGCGAATTTCTGGGTCAAGGGCGAACCCGTGGCGCACCTGCCGTTAACCCGGATCGGCGAGGGCCTGACGCCCTACGCGTTCCTCGAAATCTTTCCCCAGGACGAACACGAACAACTGCTGATCGAACGCCTCAAAACCTTCGGCGTCCGCGTGGAACGCAATACCGAACTGGAAAGTTTCACTGAAACCGGCGACGGCATCACCGCGCAGTTACGCTTGCCCGATGGCCAGCAGGAAACCTGCCAGGCCTGCTACATCGCCGGTTGCGACGGCGCGCGGTCGATTGTGCGCAAAACCCTGGACAGCGGTTTCCCCGGCGGCACCTACCAGCAGATTTTCTACGTCGCCGACGTGCAGGCCAGCGGCCCGGCGTTCAATGGCGAACTGCATGTGGACCTCGATGAAGCGGACTTCCTCGCCGTATTTCCATTGGCCAGCGAAGGTCACGCGCGGCTGATCGGCACTGTGCGTGATGAACGGGCCGAGCACGCTGAAACCCTGAAATTCGAAGACGTCAGCAGCCGGGCTATCGAGCATTTGAAAGTGCAGGTCGAACAGGTCAACTGGTTCTCGACCTACCGCGTGCATCACCGGGTGGCGGAGTTCTTTCGCAGCGGTCGTGCGTTTTTGCTCGGCGACGCGGCCCATGTCCACAGTCCGGCGGGCGGCCAGGGCATGAACACCGGGATTGGCGACGCGATCAACCTGGCCTGGAAACTGGCCGCCGTGCTGACCGGCGCCGCCACCACCAAATTGCTCGACAGCTACGAAACCGAACGCATTGCCTTCGCCCGGCGCCTGGTGTCCACCACCGACCGGGTGTTCAGCTTCGTCACCGCCGAGGGCAAAGTCGCGGATCTGCTGCGCACGCGGCTGGCGCCGTTCCTGATTCCCAAACTGGCCACGTTCGGACCGGAGTTCCTGTTTCGCACCGTCTCGCAAATCACCCTCAACTATCGCGGCATGCCCCTGAGCGAAGGTGTGACCGGGCACGTCCACGGCGGCGACCGCCTGCCCTGGGCGCATGATGGCGAAGGTGATAACTACGAACCCCTGAAAAACCTGACCTGGCAGGTGCATGTGTACGGCGACACCAGCGACGAAATGATCGCTTGGTGCATCGAACATCACTTGCCGCTGCACGTGTTCGACTGGCGGCCAGCGTTTGAGGCGGCGGGGTTGGCGCGCAACGGGTTTTATCTGTTGCGCCCGGATACCTACGTGGCGATTGCCGATAACAGCGCGGATCCGAAGGTGATCGCGCGGTATTTCCGGGATCACGGGATACGGATGTTTTTTGGCTGAAAAGCAAAAAATCGCAGCCTTCGGCAACTCCTACTGGGTGTACACCATCCCAATGTAGGCGCTGCCGAAGGCTGCGATCTTTTGATCTTTATCTTTATCAGATCCCAGCCAGGGCCAGGTCCATCGCAAAGTACGTAAAGATCAAATCCGCCCCGGCACGCTTGATCGCGCCGAGGCTTTCGCGCACGACGCGGTCTTCGTCGATGGCCCCGGCCTGAGCAGCAAACTTGATCATCGCGTACTCGCCACTGACCTGATACGCCGACAACGGCAACCGCGAAACCTCGCGGATGTCGCGGATGATGTCCAGGTACGCGCCGGCCGGTTTGACCATCAGCGCGTCGGCGCCTTCCTGTTCGTCCAGCAGCGATTCGCGCACGGCTTCGCGGCGGTTCATCGGGTTCATCTGGTAGCTTTTGCGGTCGCCTTTCAAGGCGCTGCCGCCGGCTTCGCGGAACGGGCCGTAGAGCGCCGAGGCGAATTTGGTCGAGTAGGCCATGATCGCGGTCTGGGTGAAACCGGCTGCATCCAGCGCCCGGCGAATCGCCTGGACCTGGCCGTCCATGGCCGCCGACGGGGCGATCACGTCAGCCCCGGCACGGGCGGCGGCCACGGCTTGTTTGCCGAGGTTGATCAGGGTCTGGTCGTTGTCGACTTCGTGGTTGTGCACCACGCCGCAGTGGCCGTGGTCGGTGTACTCGCAGAAGCAGGTGTCGGACATCACGATCATCTCCGGCACCGCGTCCTTGGCGATCCGCGACATGCGCGAAACCAGGCCGTTGTCGTTCCAGGTGTCGCTGCCGCTGCTGTCCAGGTGATGGGACACGCCGAAGGTCATCACTGACTTGATCCCGGCACGGGCATAACGCTCGATCTCGCCGGCCAGTTTCGACTCGGGAATGCGCATCACGCCGGGCATGCTCTTGATCGGTACGAAGTCGTCGATTTCTTCTTCGACGAAAATCGGCAGCACCAGGTCGTTCAGGCTGAACTCGGTTTCCTGGAACAGGCTGCGCAGGCTCGCATTACGGCGCAAACGGCGTGGACGTGCTTCGGGGAACTGGCTGGACATGGATTTTCCTGAGACAAAAGTCGTAGGGGGCGAAGCTTATGCCCTGTGCGGCGCAGGATACAAACATCAGGTGAGGAACAAACCTTTACCGGGTTGGCAACAATGCCTCTTGTGCTGGTCACAAAATCAGGGACACCACCAAACAAATGTGGAAGCGGGCTTTTGTGGCGAGGGAGCTTGCTCCCGCTCGGCTGCGAAGCAGTCGCAAAGCTTTTGGGGTCGCTTCGCAAC
>NZ_VOBN01000026.1 GCF_008370045.1 Pseudomonas sp. ANT_J12 | reverse complement strand
TCGACCTGATCGACAACCGACAATTTAAAAGTCAGCGTGTAATCGCGTTGACTGCGTTTTATGCCCGTATCCATTGCACCTTCCTGATGAGAAGTCAGAAGGTGTAAACCTTATTCAGGACGGAACACCAGCCATGAAAAAGCCCGCAATCAGCGGGCTTTTCTGTATCCGGTTACCACCGCAAGGATTACAGATCCTTAACGGTACGCACCTGATCCTTGTTGACACGGGTGTGCTTGCCGTCCAGCTGTTCGAATTCGTAGAAACCCGACTCTTCATCGTATTTAGGCTGGTCGACGGCCTGGATTTCACGACCGTCATTCAAGGTGATCACTGTTGGCGATGCGCAACCGGCGAGGGTAGCGAGGCCCAGTGCGAGCATGAAAGTGGCGAGGGTCCGTTGAGTCATGAGTGTATCTCCGAATATGAATTCTTTTGGTTACTGAGCTTGTAGACGTATGCAACGCGTGCAAGTTCCTTCTCGTGTCAGTCTGACACACTGTGGTGTGCACTTAACAGTTCCGGTGTGTTCAGGTTGGCCAGGCGAGGGTCATTGTCGGGGCATTGCAGGGCTGTGGCGCCCAGCTGCCGCATGATTCGGCCCGGACTGCGTTCACCCTCGTCCCAGGCATTTTCGAACGCCTGCGAAAGGGCCACGGGGATAACGCAGAGCAGCGGTTCCCAATGATCGCCGTGGCGCAGCATTAGCGGCTTATCCGGATGCTGGGCGGCGGTTTCGCGCATGCCTTGAAGCAGGGCGGCATCGATGCGCGGCACATCGCAGGGCAGGACCAGCAGGTGAGCATGACGGGCAGCCTTCAGGCCGGCCCGGATACCCGCCAGGGGGCCGGGAAAACCGGCGTGATCGTCAACCACCAGTTGGTCGGCGTAAGGCGCGTAGGTGTCCTGGTTTCTGTTGCAGGAGATGATCAGGTCATCGCTCAGCGCGCGGGTCTTGCGATGCAGGTGCGCAATCAGCGGTTCGCCGTGCCACTCAATCAGCCCCTTGTCCTGGCCGCCCATACGCTGGCCGCGCCCGCCCGCCAGCAGCAGAATTGAACAGGGGGGTAGCGCAGTATTCGAAGTCATGGCAGCTCTCCATGGGGCGGCGAAAAATTGAGGCGCTGTGATATAACACCGGGCTGTTTCCCCTACAACTGGACGAGCCTATGAAAGCCAAGGCTGATGTACCTTTCGCACCGCTCAACATCGCGGTGCTGACTGTCAGTGACACCCGGACCCTGGAAACCGACACCTCCGGCCAGGTCTTTGTCGACCGCCTGGGCGCAGCCGGTCATAACCTGGCGGCGCGGGTGTTGCTTAAAGATGACCTCTACAAAATTCGCGCGCAAGTCGCCACCTGGATTGCCGACGATGTGGTGCAGGTGGTGTTGATCACCGGTGGCACCGGGTTTACCGGCCGCGACAGCACGCCGGAAGCGGTGAGTTGCCTGCTGGATAAGCAGGTCGATGGTTTTGGCGAGCTGTTCCGGCAGATTTCCGTGGCCGACATCGGCACCTCGACGGTGCAGTCCCGCGCACTCGCCGGCTTGGCCAACGGCACGCTGGTGTGCTGCTTGCCGGGTTCGACCAACGCGGTGCGTACCGGTTGGGATGGGATTCTCGCCGAGCAGCTGGATTCGCGGCACCGTCCGTGCAATTTCGTCCCTCACCTGAAACAGGCGGCACCCTGTGAATCCCGCGGGTAAGCCTGGCAAGACCGGCAGCTTGATGCCTGTCGAGGTGGCGCTGGCGCGCTTGCTGGAAATGGCCGAAGCGGCGCCGATTCGCGAGCGGGAACGCTTGCCGTTGGCGCAGGTTCAGGGCCGCGTACTGGCGCAGGATCTGGTCTCGACACTCGACCTGCCGCCCTGGCCCAACAGTGCCATGGACGGCTATGCATTGCGCGTGGCCGACTGGACCGGTGAACCGTTGGTGGTCAGTCAGAAAATTTTCGCTGGCCAGGCACCGCAACCCTTGCAGCCAGGGACCTGCGCGCGAATCTTCACCGGTGCGCCGGTGCCTGAGGGCGCTGACTGTGTCGAAATGCAGGAGAACGCCGAAGTCCAGGCGAATGAGCGTGTGGTGTTTACCGAAACCATCACCCCTGGCCAGAACATTCGACCTCAAGGCCAGGAAACCACAGTCGGTGAGTTGGTCCTGACGGCCGGCACGCGTCTGGGTCCTATCGAGCAGGGGCTGGCGGCCTCCCTGGGATGTGCCGAGCTGGATGTCGTGCGCAAAGTGCGTGTAGCAGTGCTGTCCACCGGCGATGAACTGATCGAACCCGGCCAGGCCTTGGGGCCTGGGCAGATCTACAACAGTAACCGTGTGTTGCTGTGCAGCTGGTTGCAGCGTTTGGGCTGCGAGGTGATTGATGCCGGCATCCTGGTGGATGACCTGGCGGTGACTCGCGCTCGCTTGGGGGAACTGACTGATGTCGACCTGATCCTGTCCACTGGCGGTGTGTCAGTGGGCGAAGCCGACTTCCTCGGTATTGCCTTGCGAGAGGAGGGAGAGCTGAGCCTGTGGAAGCTCGCCATCAAACCCGGCAAGCCGCTGACATTCGGGCATTTCCGGGGCGTGCCGGTGATCGGTTTGCCGGGTAACCCGGCGTCGACGCTGGTGACCTTCGCGTTGCTGGCCCGGCCTTATCTCTTGCGGCGCCAAGGTGTCCAGAACGTCGAGCCGCTGAAATTCCAGGTGCCGGCAGGGTTCGTCTGGCCCAAGGCTGGCAATCGACGCGAGTACCTGCGTGGGCGTCTCGAACAGGGTAGGGCCACCATTTACCGGAATCAGAGTTCTGGTGTATTGCGCAGCGCCGCTTGGGCCGAAGGCCTTGTGGAGGTCCTGGAAGACCGCACCCTGGTCGAGGGCGATCAGATCAGCTTCATTCCCTTGAGTGAAGTCTTGAGCTGATGCCTGCCATTGACTGACCCTGCAAGCCCGGTTGATCAAGCCGGGCCTTGCGTCCACCCTCGCCTTATTGCGACAGAAGCGTCACAACCTGTTCAAACCGGCTGTTGGCGATCCACCCCAGAAGTCCCAGGATCACACCGATTGCGCCGGCAGAGTAGGCCAGTCGGTGCTTGATGGATTTGACGTCGCCACGCACTTCGTCCATGTCCCGACGGATGTATTTGAGGTGTGTCTCCAGTTCGACGACGCGAGGTTCCATATCAACTTCTCCAGCGGCTTTTGCGCCGTTTTTGAACTCTGCCTGATGAGCCCTTAGGGCGTTTGCATTCATTGCGTGCACATCCTTGTGTGTTTGTAATTTCATGATTGATACCGCAGGGCCCCACGGTGTACCAATCACCCGAGTCGGTCAATTGAGCCGATTCCTCACAGTTTGTAAGAAAAAATACCGCTCTGTAGGACGCAAGACGCTGTGGCTTTGAATTTATTGAAGTTCAGCTGACTTTTTTGCGTATCTGTGTGGTCAACATCTCCCATACGGATGCCAATCATGGGAGTGATCGCAATGGATGAGCGCAAGGCGCTGTTGATTCTGCATGGCAAGCAGGCACTCAACGAGGAAGTCCGCGCGGCGGTTGAAAGCAAGCGCAAGCAGGGGTGGGAACTGGCCGTTCGGGTGACCTGGGAGGCCGGCGATGCCCGGCGCCTGGTGGATGAAGCACTGGCGGCGGGGTATCGGCAACTGATTGCCGGTGGCGGTGACGGCACGTTGCGCGATATCGCCGAAGCCATGGCAGCGCATCCGAACGAGGCCAGCCTGGTGCTGCTGCCTTTGGGCACTGCCAACGATTTCGCGCGTGCCGCGGGCATTCCCCTGGAGCCTGCCCAGGCTCTGGAGCTACTGGACAGCGCGGCGGTGCCGATTGATCTGGGCGAGGTCGGCGGACAAGTGTTTCTGAATATGGCTACGGGCGGTTTTGGCAGTAACGTCACGGCCAATACCTCGGAAGACCTGAAAAAAATACTGGGGGGCGCGGCGTACCTGTTCACCGGTTTATCACGCTTCAGCGAATTGCACGCGGCCTATGGCGAATTGCAGGGGCCGGACTTTCACTGGCGTGGCGAGCTGTTGGCGTTGGGTATCGGCAATGGTCGACAGGCCGGTGGCGGACGTGTGTTGTGCCCGCAGGCGCTGGCGGACGATGGATTGCTGGATATCAGCATTCTGCCGGCACCGCAGGAGGTGGTCGGCACCTTGAAAAACCTGCTGACCGAGGGCTTCGGCATCGACAACATGTTTGTGCGAGCGCGTTTGCCGTGGGTCGAGATCAAGGTGTCGGAAGGCCTGCACATCAACCTCGATGGCGAACCCCTGGAGGGTGACAACCTGCGTTTCGAAGCGCGTCCGGGGGCCTTGCGCGTGCACTTGCCGCCGAACTCGCCGTTGCTGGGTTCATCCCGGGCCGTCAATCATCCAGGCTGATGATTTGTTCACGCACGGCGAATAGCACCAGGCCGGCCACGTCGTAGATCTGCAAGCGTTTCATGATCTGCGAGCGGTGGGTCTCGACGGTCTTGATGCTCAGGCCCAGGCCGTTGGCGATTTCCCGGGTGGATTTGCCACGCACGATCAATCGCAGGATTTCCAGCTGGCGTGCTGTCAGGTTGTGGGTGTCCGGGATCGGCGTCTGGTTTTTCTGGGTGCGGGTCAGCGCCTGGTTGATCACCGTGTGGGCAATCGCCGGACTCAGGTAACGTTCGTTGTTGCGCAAGGCGTCCAGGGCGTGTTCGAGTTCGGTGGCCGTGGTGTCCTTGAGCAAGTAACCATGGGCACCGGATTCCAGCGCTTGCATGATCAGCGCCGGGTCGGTGTGCATCGACAGGATCAGCACCTTGCTTTGCGGGCGTACCTTTTTGAGGCGCTGCAAGGCTTCGAGGCCGCCGGTTTCCTTCATGGAAATGTCCAGCAGGACGATGTCCGGGGACAGTTGCTCGACCATCTCCAGCAGTTGCGAGCCGTCATTGGCCTCGCCGACTACCGCGTAGCCGGGAATATCCAGCACCAGAGCGCGTACGCCTGCCCGGATAAGGGAGTGGTCATCCACCAGAAGTAAGTTACAAGTCAACGCATAACCTTATTCGTACTGGCCCGCTCGAGCGCACGGGGCGCCCAGGGGAAAAGTGCTTCGATTTGAGTGCCTTTGCCCGGCTCGCTGGTCACGGCCAAGGTCCCGCCCAATTGTTCGATCCGTTCCGACATCCCGGCCATGCCGCGTTGCCCTTCGCGCCCGGGGTTGGCCGCGGGCGCAAAGCCCAGGCCGTCGTCGCTGATCAGCAGTGTCAGGCCCTGAGGCAAGCGCTGCACGCGCACCAGCAGGTTCCTGGCGTCGGCATGGCGCAGAATATTGGTCACCGCTTCCTGGGTAATCCGAAACGCGGCCACGGCCATTTCTTCCGGGATGCCGGTCAGGCGCTGGTGGCATTCCAGGCTCCAGTGCACCGAGGTATTGGCCAGCGTCTTGAGCAAATGTGCCCGCAGGCTGGCTTCCAGCCCGAGACTGGTCAACTGCCGGGGGTTGAGAATGGCCGAGACGTCACGCACCTTGGTCAGGGTTTCTTCCAGGGTTTCACAGAGCACCGAGCATTGGCCCTGCAACTCGTCGGGCAGGCGGCGCTTGAGCCATTCGCTTTGCAGTTTTGCCGCCGTCAGCAACTGACCGATGTCGTCGTGCAACTCGCGGCTGAGCCGATGACGTTCGTTCTCCTGTACTTGCAGGAGGCGGTCGGCCAGTTCTTGAGGTTGAAACTTGATCGATTTGCGCGACAGGCGATGCCCGACCCAGACACAGGCCAGTGCGGCCATGTTGAGGAACAGCAGGCTTGCCGGCAGGCGAGTGGAAAAGCCATAGACCAACAAGCTGCCAAGCGCCGAGCAGGTGCACAGCAACAGCGTGAACCGGCGCGCGTTTTCTCGGGAAGGGGGCCACGTGGTAATTGACTTGAGGCTGGCGTACATAGCAGATGGAGCCAATGGATGTTCGCTGCGGGCAGACCGGCCATGATGGCTGACGGGTCTCTGTCTGAAAAACTGTAGGGTGAATCACCAACTTAAACGGGGCAAACCAGAGGACGAAATCCAGCCATGAAGTTAGCGGGCTGCTCTCGTCTTGAATCACAGTGCCATTATTTGAAGCCAACTAATGGCCGGCATAATACCACTTAAGATACCGTTGGTCGCGTTTGGTATATATGTCCAGACAGTCAGGAATTACGTTATCTGGACGATGGTTCCATAATGGAAAAAGATTGGTTTCTTGCCTCTCGAATATAGTGAGCACGCCCAGGATTTATTTTTAAAGTCCGACATTACCTGCGCTCGGAACAGACAGTCCGCGCACAACTAGATTAATTGTGTTTATTCAGCTGTCGCTGGCAGGTATGAACTATTCAATTGCGACATGGGCATTCTAGTTACGAGTCGGGGCTGGGCAATACGAGAACCAGGCGTCGTAGAGCGCTCCGGCAAATTTAAGCCTGCCGTTCCGAAAATGCCACGAGGGTGAGCGGCTTGGCGTGGGCCGGTGGCTGAAAGCGGCTTTGTCCGACCTGAAAGGCAAAGGCTTCGATCAGCAACGCCTGCTCGCTGTCATCGAGGCTCAACTGGCCGGTTGCTGGATCGATCAGTTCGAGTTGCCAGGCCATCAGCGTAAAGCAGTCTTTCAGCGCCTCGAGGGCCTGCTCGTGCAGGGCCATGTGGTGTTGGGCATGGTTCAACAAGCCATGGATGTGCAGCGAAAACTCCGAGACTGCCTCCAGCGCCAAGGCATCGGCCTTGTTCGCCAGCTTGAGCAGGCTGCTGAGCATGCAGTCGATGGCGTCCGTATCATTGCTGATCAGTTGCAGATGACTGAGGCATTCCTCGGACTTGGCCAGGAGTGTTTCAGCCTCGACGAGAAACTCGGGAAGGCGTTGAGCCCCCTCTTTATGGTCGTTCGGCATACTTATTTCCACCACGTCATGGCTGATGAGGGAATGTCGTGTGTGTCGAAGATCACGAGTTGTCGCCCGAGCATGCTCCGCCTCGCTATTGCGTGCGCTGGATAACTCGAGAGGGTGGGGGGCCACTGACCTGCGATCGCACACAAAAGCCTGACTCCGTTCATGCAATGAGAATGGCGTCACATTAATGGCTATTGGATATTGCGAATATCAGGTTGGGCCTGATTGTTACTAGGGGAATCCCTTACGCAGGGGAACCTAACGTGCAAACCGAGGTCGCGCGGCAGGGGATGAAGCAGATGAAATCGCGAGGCCAGTAAAGCATGATGTTAATGTGACATCAATGCCTGGACGTGGCATTTTGTCTGGGGGTCAAGCTCTAGCAATAACAGCCGATAACCCTCTTTAGTGAATTCATCAGAACAAGCCCAGGAGTCATTGATGGCCGGCATTCTCGACACGGTAGACCAACGCACGCAACTGGTGGGTGAGAATCGCCTGGAAATTCTCATGTTCCGGCTGGCCGGGCGGCAATTGTTCGCAATCAACGTATTTAAAGTCCAGGAAGTGCTGCAACTGCCGAAACTGACCTTGATGCCCCAGCGCCATCCGTTTGTCTGCGGTGTGGTCAATCTGCGTGGCCAGACGCTGCCCGTGATCGACCTGTCCCAGGCCATCGGCATGCGTCCGTTGGTGCCAAGCCCCACCAGTACCATTATCGTCACCGAATACAACCGCTCGGTGCAGGCGTTCCTGGTCGGTGGCGTGGACCGCATCGTCAACATGAACTGGGAAGCCATCCTGCCGCCGCCGACCAGCGCCGGTCGCCAGCACTATCTGACGGCCATCAGCAAGGTCGATGACCAGTTGGTGGAAATCATCGACGTGGAAAAAGTCCTCGCTGAAATCGTCCCGTACAACGCCAAGGTCTCCAAGGAAAAACTGGATGATCCGGTGCTGGAACGAGCCCGTGGCCGTGAAGTGCTGCTGGTGGACGACTCCAACGTGGCGCTCTCGCAATTGCGCGACACCCTCGGCCAGTTGGGCGTGAAGATGCACATCGCCAGCGACGGCCTCAAGGCACTGAACATGCTCAAGGCCTGGGCCGATACCGGCGTGGTCATGACCGACAAGTTGCTGATGATCTTCACCGACGCCGAAATGCCGGAAATGGATGGCTACCGCCTGACCACCGAGATCCGCAACGACCCGCGTCTGCGCGGTCTGTATGTGGTCCTGCACACCTCGCTGTCCGGCAGCTTCAACGACTCGATGGTGAAAAAGGTCGGCTGCGACAACTTCCTCTCCAAGTTCCAGCCAGACAAACTCGTCGACGTGGTGCGCCAGCGCCTGATGCTCGACGAAGTGCCGGCCTGATCCCGACGCCAAAGGCTGACATCGCGTCAGCCTTTGATTCGGCGATCAAGCTCGTATAGGGTGGCGTTTTTTGCCCACCAGGGAGCTGGCCATGCTGCGTCTGAGCGCGCTTTATCGTTATCCGTTGAAATCCGGCAAGGGTGAGACCCTGCAACAGGTCAGCCTCGACAAACTGGGCCTGGACGGAGATCGACGCTGGATGCTGGTGGACGAGGCCAGCGGGCGCTTCCTGACCCAACGCGCGGTGGCGCAGATGAGCCAGTTGTCGGCGCTGTGGAATGCCGACGGCGGCCTGACCCTCAACGCCCCAGGCCATTCACCGATCGATATCGCCTTGCCCGGCAGCGACGCCGAACTGCGCGGCGTGACCATTTGGCGCGACACCTTGCGCGTGCCCGATGCCGGCGACGCGGCGGGGGCCTGGGTCAGTGAGTTCATCGGCAAACCGACACGGCTGGTGCAAGTGCCGCTGGATCGCGCGCGCACCACCCAGGCCGGCTACGGCAAGGACGACGATCAGGTGGCCTTCGCCGATGGTTTTCCGTTGTTGCTGATCGGCCAGGCGTCACTGGAAGACTTGTCGCAAAAAGTCGGGCGTCCATTGGAAATGCTGCGCTTCCGGCCAAATCTGGTCATTGAGGGCAGCGACGCCTACGCCGAGGATGGCTGGAAGCGCATCCGCATCGGTGATGTCGAGTTCCGGGTGGTCAAGTCGTGCTCACGGTGCATCCTGACCACCATCGACCCGCAGACCGGCACTCGTAGTGATGATCGCGAGCCCCTGGCCACGCTGCAGAAGTATCGGGCCGAGGCGG
The DNA here is from genome assembly GCF_008370045.1 of Pseudomonas sp. ANT_J12. Classification (GTDB taxonomy): domain Bacteria; phylum Pseudomonadota; class Gammaproteobacteria; order Pseudomonadales; family Pseudomonadaceae; genus Aquipseudomonas. The sequence goes on along the minus strand of NZ_VOBN01000026.1, from coordinate 65,119 downwards.
ACGGGGCGATGTTCGGCCAGAACCTGGTCAACGACAGCAACGGTCGACTGGAAGTCGGCATGCCGGTGACGATCCTCGAATAGCCGCCCTGTGAATGAAAAATGCCCGTGTCGTTGGACACGGGCATTTTTTTTGTCGCTGTGAAAACCCAGGGGTTTAGCCGCGGTATTCGCACAGGTAAGCGGTGTCGACGGCGACTTTCAACTGGAACTTGCTGTTGGCGGGCACGTTGAACTGGCTGCCGGCGGCGAAGGTTTCCCAGTCGCTACTGTCCGGCAGTTTGACGCTCAGGGCACCGGTGACCACGTGCATGATTTCACGCTGGCTGGTACCGAATTCGTATTCGCCCGGTGCCATGACGCCGATGGTCGCCGGACCTTCAGCGGTGCCGAAAGCGATCGACTTGACGGTGCCGTCGAAGTATTCGTTGACTTTAAACATGGGCGATTCCTCGAAAAGGGCTGAAAAGGGCCGGCCAGTATGCACAACACCCCTGGCGCCGTCACCTTCCTAGAGGGGCAGCACCAGCGGTAGTAGCCGTGCGGTATTGCGCGCATCTTCCAGCGCCCGATGCTGTTGCCCATTGAATTGCATGCCCGCCAGTTGCAGCGCGCCGTTGAGACCCAGCGGACGTTCCAGCCGCCGGGCCTTGGCGAAACGCTGCTTGAGGTTCATGTGCGGCACCTGGCTCAGGAAGCTGTCGAGTTGCAGGCGTTGCCATTCCTGTAGCAGTTGCTTGCGATCGTAATCGCCCCAACTGGCCCAGCCTTCCAAGCGCGAGTGATGCTGGCCGAGCCAGCGCTCGAACGCCGGCCAGACCTCGGTCAGTGGCTGCGCGGTGTCGATATTGGCCTGGGTGATGTGAGTCAGCTCCCGACAAAACGGCGTCAGCAAAGGCCGGCGCGTCGGGCGTACGAAGCGCTGGAACTGGTCCAGCTCTCGACCTTTTCGGTCCACCAGGGTGGCACCGATTTCGATGATTTCCATTTCTGTAACTGGCCAGCCGCCCTCATCGGTGGTGGCTTCCAGATCAATGACCAACCAGTGAGGCATCGCAGGGTTCCTGGTATCCGCGTGCTGATAGGGCTTGAGCGTAGCCAAACCCGGCGGATCCGCCTAGCGCCTTATTCGACCTCCAGCAAAATCTGGCGATTTTTGACCTGATCGCCGACCCGTACCTGCAACCGTTTAAGCACGCCGTCGATGCCGGATTTGAGCGGATGCTCCATTTTCATCGCCTCCAGCACCACCAGGAGCTGGCCCTTGCTGACCGGGCTGCCCTCACTGACCAGCACATCGACGATCGCCCCGTCCATTGGCGCCTTGAGCGTGCCGGAGCTGATGCTGGCCTGACTGCTGACCGGCAACTGCGTGCGATCCTCCAGGCGCAGGCTGCCGGGGCGGGTGAACAACCACAGTTGCCCGGCGTCGAGGCGATAGGCATGGCGCTGGCGGATGCCGTCGATTTCCAGGGTGGCCTGGTGTCCGTCGCAATGAATCATCTTCAGGGCGAGTTTCCGCTCGCCGACCTGTAGCCGGTAGGGCTCGCCCGGCACCGCGTTCAGTTCCACGGCCCAGTCCTTGTCTTCCACGCCGAGGCGATAGTGCAGCGGCACACTGGCGTTGTTGCGCCAACCGGCCAATGGCGCGCGGTGCTGTTGCGCCCAGGCGTGATAGAGCAGCGCCGCCGCGATCGCCAGTTCTTCAGCGCTCGGAACATGGGCGTGCAGGCAGGCATGCTCGGCGAAGTGCGCCGGGATAAACCCGGTGCTGAACTCGCCGCGGATAAATTGCGGGTGTTGCAGCAGGCTGGCGAGCAGGCGCTGATTGCTTTGCACCCCCAGCAACACACTGTCCTGCACCGCTCGCAGCAGCTTGCGCCGGGCTTCTTCGCGGGTGGCGCCGTGGGCGATCAGCTTGCCCAGCAGCGGGTCGTAGAAGGGGCTGATGTGCTGGCCGTCAATCAGGCCATGGTCGATGCGCACGCCACCGTGCAACGCCGGTTCCCAGGCACTGATCTGCCCGGTCTGCGGCAGGAAACCCCGGGCCGGGTCTTCGGCGTACAGGCGCACTTCCAGGGCATGTCCGTTGAGCTGCACCTCCTCCTGGCGCAGCGGCAGCGGCAGGCCTTCGGCGACGTGCAGCTGCCAGGCAACGAGGTCGAGGCCGGTGATCAGTTCGGTCACCGGGTGTTCCACCTGCAGCCGGGTGTTCATCTCCAGAAAGTAAAACTGCCCGCGAGCGTCCAGCAGGAATTCCACGGTGCCGGCGCCGACATAGTTCACCGCTCGCCCGGCTTTGAGCGCCGCTTCGCCCATGGCCTGGCGCAGATCGGCCGTCATGACGGGGCAGGGCGCTTCCTCGATGATTTTCTGGTGCCGGCGCTGGATCGAACAGTCGCGTTCGCCGAGGTAGATCAGGTTGCCATGCTGGTCGCCGAACACTTGCACCTCGACATGGCGCGGATCGATCAGCGCTTGCTCAAGGATCAGCTCGTCATGGCCAAACCCGTGCAGGGCTTCGGAGCGGGCGGTGCGCAGTTGCTCCAGCAGATCACTGGCGTCGTGGACCAGGCGCATGCCGCGCCCGCCACCGCCGGCGCTGGCCTTGATCATCAGTGGATAGCCGATGCGTTCGGCTTCGCGGCTCAGGGTGGCGTCGTCCTGCTCGGCGCCTTGATAGCCTTTGATGCAAGGCACGCCGGCCGCGAGCATGGCGAGTTTCGACAGGCGTTTACTGCCCATCAACTCGATGGCTTCGGGGCTGGGGCCGATGAAGGTGATGTTGGCCTGTTGGCAGGCGAGGGCGAACCCGGGGTTTTCCGAGAGGAAACCGTAGCCGGGATGGATTGCATCGGCGCCGGTGCGGCGGGCGGCCTCGATAATGGCCGGGATGTTCAGGTAGGACTGCTGCACCGGGGCCGGGCCGATGTTCACGGCTTCGTCGGCCATTTGCACGTGCAGGGCATCGGCGTCGGCGTCGCTGAATACGGCGACAGTGCGGTAGCCCAGGGCCTGGGCGGTGCGCTGGATGCGGCAGGCGATTTCACCGCGGTTGGCAATCAGGATTTTGTTGAATCCGGGCATGGCTTATTCCCTTGGTTTTGCGGTGGATGTGACGGCCTCTTCGCGGGCAAGCCTCGCTCCTACAGGGCCCACCCCGGCTTACGTTTTTGCACAAAAGCCATCGTCCCCTCGACTCCTTCAACCCCGGACACCGCTTCGCTGAACCACTGCGCCGCTTGATCCAGCAAGGCATCGGAAGGTTGCCCGGCGCTCGCCAGCAACAGTTTTTTGGTCAAGGCATTCGCCCCCGGCGCGCAGCACAAGACATGGGCCAACACCTCTTCGAGGCGCTCGGCCAGGGCTTGCGCGTCGTGTTCGACAAAATGCACCAGGCCCATGCGACGCGCGTGAGTGCCATCGAACCGCGCCGCCGTCAGGGCCAGCCGCCGGGCCTGGGTCAGGCCGATGCGCTGGACCACGAACGGCGCGATCTGCGCCGGCAGCAGGCCGAGGCTGGTTTCCGGCAAACCGAACTGGGCCTGATGATCGGCCAGCGCCACGTCGCTGACGCACGCCAGACCAAAACCACCGCCCAGCACCGCGCCTTGCAGCACGGTGATCACCACTTGCGGCGCGTGCTGCACTTCTTGCAGCAAGGCACCGAATGCCCGGTTCAAGTCGCGATAAGCCTCCGGCCCTTGGGCGCGGGCGTTGGCCATGTCCTTGATGTCGCCACCGGCGCAGAAGTGCCCGCCGGCACCGCCAATCACCAGGGCGCGAACCGCGTGGTCATCGCGTACCGCCGCCAGCACCGCGCGCAATTCGGCGACCATCTGCAAGCTCATGGCGTTGCGGCTTTCCGGGCGGTTGAGGGTGATGTGCAGCACGCCGTTGTGCAGTTCGAGCAACAGCGTCTGGCAAACCGGCAGGCTGTTCATTTCTTTTTCCCCGGCAGGGTGCCCATGAGTTTGCAGATGATCCCCAGCATGATTTCGTCGGCGCCGCCGCCAATCGATACCAGCCGCACATCGCGGTAAGCCCGGGCTACCGGGTTGTCCCACATGAAGCCCATGCCGCCCCAATATTGCAGGCAACTGTCGCTGACTTCCCGGCCCAGGCGTCCGGCCTTGAGTTTGGCCATCGACGCCAGGCGCGTGACGTCCTGGCCTTTGATGTACTGCTCGGTGGCCTGATAGACCAGCGCCCGCAGGCATTCGATTTCGGTTTGCAGTTCGGCCAGGCGAAAGTGAATCACCTGGTTGTCGATCAGCGCGTTGCCGAAGGTCTTGCGTTCCTTGCAGTACTCGATGGTGCTGTCGATGCAGTATTCCAGGCCCTTGATCATGTTCGCCGCGCCGAACAGGCGTTCCTCCTGGAACTGCAACATCTGCATCATGAACCCCGCGCCTTCATGGCCGATGCGGTTGCGTTGCGGCACGCGCACGTTGTCGAAAAACACCTGGGCGGTTTCCGAGCTGCGCATGCCGAGCTTGTCCAGGTGCGAACTCAGGCTGATGCCGGGCGTGTTCATCGGCACCATGATCAGCGACTTGTTGACGTGGGGTTTGTCGTCCGAGGTGTTGGCCAGCAGGCAGATGAAATCGGCGCTCGGCGAGTTGGTGATCCACATCTTGCTGCCGTTGATCACGTAGTCGTCGCCGTCCTTGCGCGCGGTGGTTTTCAGCCCCGCGACATCGGAGCCGGCGCCGACTTCCGAGACACCGATGCAACCGACCTGCTCGCCGGTGATCGCCGGGCGCAGGAATTCTTCGCGCAATTCATCGGAGCCGAAGCGGGCCAGCGCCGGGGTGCACATGTCGGTCTGCACGCCGATGGACATCGGAATCCCGCCGCAATGAATGGTGCCGAACTCTTCGGCGGCGACGATCGAATAGCTGTAGTCCAGGCCCATGCCGCCGAACTTCTCCGGCTTGGAAATCCCCAGCAAACCGAGGTCGCCGGCCTTGCGGAAAATCTCATGGATCGGAAAGCGTCCGGCCTTTTCCCATGCTTCGACGTGCGGATTGATCTCGTGATCGACAAACTGGCGAACGGTGCGGCGCAGTGCTTCGTGTTCCTGGGTGAAGATCATTTTTATTGTTCTCCTTATATCCATGATCGTTACCACGCTCAGCGTGGGAACGCCTCTATGGACGCTCTGCGTCCGCTTTGGGACGCGGAGCGTCCCGGGCTGCATTCCCACGCAGAGCGTGGGAACGATCAAATGATCAAAATCTGGCGACACCAAAACTGTTGGCTTGCAGTGGCCGAACCTCGGCCTCGTGGCAAATGTCCAGTAAGTAACCGAGCAACGTCCGGGTATCCCGCGGATCGATCAGCCCGTCGTCCCACAAACTGGCGCTGCCGTAGAGCGCAGTGGACTGGCTGTCGAGTTTCTGCGCGGTGACCTGCTCCAGCATGTCGAGCATTTTCGGGTCCGGCACCAAACCGTCCTTGAGCTGCTTGGCCTCGGTGACGATCCGCAGCACCTTGCCGGCCTGGGCGCCACCCATCACGGCGGTGCGACTGTTGGGCCAGGCAAAAATGAAACGCGGGTCCAAGCCACGGCCGCACATCGCGTAGTTGCCGGCGCCGTAGGAACCGCCGACGACGATGGTCAGTTTGGGCACCCGGGCATTGGCCACCGCCTGGATCATTTTCGCGCCGTGCTTGATCACCCCTTGCTGCTCCGATTCGGTGCCGACCATGAACCCGGTAGTGTTGTGGAAAAACAGCAGCGGCGTCTGGCTCTGGTCGCACAGCTGAATAAACTGCGCCGCCTTGCTTGCGCCCTTCGGTGTGATCGGGCCGTTATTGCCGATAAACCCGCAAGCCCGGCCCTGGATTTTCAGATGGCCGCAAATCGTCTGTTGATCGAACTCGCCCTTGAATTCCAGGAAGTTCGAGGCGTCGGCAATCCGGGCGATGATTTCGCGCACGTCGTAGGGTTTTTTCGGGTCATCCGGGATCAGCCCCAGCAGTTCGTCGATAGGGTAGAGCGGTTCTTTCCACTGCGGTTCGGGCAGCCAGGGCAACTGCTCGTTCCACGCCATCAGGCTGACAATCTCGCGCACCAGGCGCACACCGTCGGCATCGTTTTCCGCCAGGTATTCGGCGGTGCCGGCGGTTTGCGCGTGCATCTCGGCGCCGCCCAATTCTTCATCGGTGGCGACTTCACCCGTGGCGGCTTTGAGCAGCGGCGGGCCGGCGAGAAACAGCTTGGCCTTGCCGCGCACCACCACCACGTAATCCGACAACCCCGGCTGATAGGCGCCGCCGGCGGTGGCCGAGCCATGCACCACCGTGATCTGCGGCAAACCCATGGCGGACATCCGCGCCTGATTGGCAAAGCTGCGCGCGCCTTCGATGAAAATGTCGGCGGCGTAATTGAGGTTGGCGCCGCCGCTTTCGGCGAGGGTGATCACCGGCAGTTTGTTTTCCATGGCGATCTGTTGCAGGCGCAGGGATTTTTTCAAACCGCTGGGGGAAATGGTCCCGCCCTTGATCGCGCTGTTGTTCGCCACCACCAGCACCCGTGCGCCGGACACGTAGCCGATCCCGGCAATCAAGCCGCCGCCGGCCGAACTGCCGTCCTTGTCGTCGTGCAGCTTGTAGCCGGCCAGGCTTGCCAGTTCGAGGAACGGCGCGCCAGGGTCGAGCAGCAGGTTGAGGCGTTCACGGGGCAGCAATTGCCCGCGCTTGTCGAACTTGGCCTTGGCCTCCAAGGCCTTGTTCAGCAGGTTTTGTTCGAGCTGACGGATATGCTCGATACCCACCAGCATCGCTGCACGGTTTTGCGCGAACTGCTCGCTGAAAGGGTCGATCTGGGACTCGATCACCGGCATGGTTTATTCCTTGTCCTTGAGTACGTCCGGCAAATAGGCGCGATGGAAGCCGTTGTACGACTCACTGTTCTGCGCCTTGTGAATCGGCCACGCCCGACCGCCCAGGCTCGCGGCGCCATCGATGCGCAAGGTGCTGCCGCTGACAAACGCCGCCGCCGGGCTGAGCAGGAACACAATCGCCGCACTCACTTCCGATTCGGTGCCGATACGCTTGAGCGGTACATGTTCGCGCAGGGTCGGGATCACGGCCTTGAACGCGCCTTCGTAAGTGTCCATGCCACTGGAGGCGATCCAGCCCGGCGCCACGGCGTTGACCCGCACCCCGGCATAACCCCATTCGAACGCGGCGGTCTTGGTCAGGTTGTCCATGCCCGAGCGCGATGCCCCCGAATGGCCCATGCCGGGCATGCCGCCCCACATGTCGGCGAGCATGTTGACGATGGCCCCGCCGTGTTTGCTCATGGACTGGTTGAACACTTCCCGGGCCATCAGGAAACCGCCCACCAGGTTGGTGCGCATCACGGTTTCGAAACCTTTCTGATTGATCGAGGCCAGGGGCGACGGGAACTGGCCGCCAGCGTTGTTGACCAGGCCATGGATCGGTCCGAACAGGCGGATCAACTCGCTGACCAGATGCTTGACCGCTTCTTCCTCGCGAATATCGCAGGTCTTCCAGTCCGCCTTGCCGCCGTCCTCGGCGATCTCGGTGGCGACGTTGCGCAGTTTGTCGGCGTTACGCCCCACCAGCAGCACATGGGCGCCGAGGGCTGCGAGTTCGTGGGCGGTGCAACGGCCGATGCCGCTGCCGCCGCCGGTGACGATGATGGTGTGGCCGGCGAACAGGTCGGGTTTGAAAATCGAGTCGTAAGCCATGGCAGCGGTCCTCTAGTTGACCTGGTCGGCGATGCTCTGGGGCACCGGAATCTGGATCTCCAGCAGTTGCTGGGCGAAAGCCTTGCCTTGCGGATCGATCCGCAGGCTGGCCACGCCGCCACCGCCGAGGGCGTTTTCCAGCAGGAAGTTCAAGCTGTGGGTGCCGGGCAGGTACCAGCGCTCGACACGGCCGTGGATCGGGTCGAGCACGTGGCTCATCCAGTCGACGATCACTTCCGGTGTCAGCGCTTCGGCGATCCAGGGCAGGAACTGCGGCTGCCGCGCCATGACCCCGATGTTGCTGTGGTTGCCCTTGTCGCCGGAGCGCGCCACCGCGAGTTTGACCAGTGCCACGCTGGCGTCGGCCCGGCCCTGGGGTTTGGGCAATTCATGCGGGGCGGGCAGGGCGTCGGTGTCCAGCGGATCGAGGCTGGGCAGGGCGCAGGCGTGGCGCTGACCGTTGAGATCAATCTCCAGCGTGCAGGCACTTTTGTCGATCAGGAACGAGAACAGCCGGATCAACGGATACACCGAAGGCCGCCCACCAACGATCCCGGTCAACCCGGGTGCCATGCCGGTGGCGGCCTGGGCGATTTCCCGGGAGAACACGATCAGCGCCTGTTTGCTCGGGTGGCGCACGGCGAGTTTGATCACCACTTCGCGGCTGTCGTGGCGCTGGCCGTGGGGGCCGTAGGTGGCTTCGCTGCCGAGCAGTTCGATGTTCACTTCGCTGTAGGGTGCCCAGCCGCGCTGGCTGAAAATCTCTGACGTCTTGTTGATGATCGCTGCGCTGACCCGCCGTGCCTTGTCCACCGCATCGATGCCGGCGATCAGGCAACTGGCGGTGCAGCGGAAACCGTCGGGGTAGGTGGCGCTGACCTTGTACTGATCGGTCGGCGGCAAGCCTTTCGCGCCGTGGACCTGCACCCCATGCTTGCCCTGTTGCTGAAGCTTGACCTGGCTGAAATCGCAGACCACATCCGGCAGCCGATAGGCCCGTGGGTCGCCGATTTCATAGAGCATTTGCTCGCCGACGGTCAGCGGCGTGACCAATCCGCCGGAGCCCTCGGGTTTGCTGACGATGAACTGGCTGTCGGCGCTGACTTCGACGATGGGGAAACCGATGTGCTCGTAATCGGGCACCTCGCGCCAGTCGGTGAAATTGCCGCCGGTGCACTGGGCGCCGCACTCAATGATGTGTCCGGCCAGCGCGGCCTGGGCCAGTTTGTCGTAGTCGTGCCACGACCAGCCGAATTCATGCACCAGTGCGGCACTGACTACGGCGCTGTCGACCACCCGGCCGGTGATCACGATGTCCGCGCCCAGGCGCAGGGCTTCGACGATGCCCGGCGCGCCGAGGTAGGCGTTGGTGGACACGCACATCGGCGGCAACGGCGCGCCGCTGAACATCTCGCGCAGGCCTTGGCTGGCGAGTTGTTTGAACTGTGGTTGCAGGTCGTCGCCCAGCAGCACGGCAATCTTCAGTGCCACCCCGGCCTTGTCGCACGCCGCTTGCAGGGCGGCGGCGCAGGCCTGCGGGTTGACTCCGCCGGCGTTGCTGATGACGCGGATCTTCTGTTCGGCGAGTTGTGGCAGCAAAGGACCGAGGACTTCGATGAAGTCAGTGGCGTAGCCGGCCTGGGGATCTTTCATCCGGGCGCCGGCCATGATCGACATCGTGATCTCGGCCAGGTAATCGAACACCAGATAGTCCAGGCGCCCGCCTTGCACCAGTTGCGCAGCGGCGGTGCAGGTGTCGCCCCAGAAGGCACTGGCGCAACCGATGCGGATTGTTTTTGGCACAGTCGACTCCATGCTCAGCTCCGACAGAAGTGCTCCGAGACTACCAAGCAAGCGCTTGGTTTGTAAACGCCTGAAATATCTTCGGCCCAAGCGCTTGCTTGGTCGTCCCGGCCAGCTTAAATTGCCCGCGCAACCCCGCTGTTTTAGCGGCGAAGGGCGCATTTGACTGAACGACTGTAGGAGATAACGGGTGGACGAGCAAAAAGCCCTCGGGGTGATGCGCGAATTGGTCGACAACGGCCAATTGACCGACCCGGACAGCGCCCGCGGCAAACTGCTGCAAGTGGCGGCTCACCTGTTCCGCAATAAAGGCTATGAACGCACCACGGTGCGCGACCTGGCCGGCGCGGTGGGCATTCAGTCGGGCAGTATTTTTCATCACTTCAAAAGCAAGGACGAGATCCTGCGCGCCGTGATGGAAGAGACCATTCGCTACAACACCGCGTTGATGCAAGCGGCCCTGGCCGAGGCCGGCAACGTGCGCGAGCGGGTGCTGGCGCTGATCCGCTGCGAATTGCAGTCGATCATGGGCGGTAGCGGCGAAGCCATGGCGGTGCTGGTCTACGAATGGCGTTCGCTGTCCGAAGACGGCCAGGTCCAGGTGCTGGCGCTGCGGGACATCTATGAAGCGATCTGGCTGCAGGTGCTCGGGGAAGCCAAGGACGCCGGTTTTATCCGCGGTGATGTGTTCATCACCCGGCGGTTCCTGACGGGCGCCTTGTCCTGGACCACCACCTGGTTTCGCGCCGGCGGCAGCATGAGCCTTGAGCAATTGGCCGAAGAGGCGTTGATTCTGGTGCTTGAAGAGAAGCCGTGAGACGTCTATCTCGACGATAAACTGGCTAAGTAGGCGAAACCGCCTAGCTTGAATGCATTGATGCGTATTTTATTTGGGGAGTGGGTTGTTTTGATGTCTTCGCCAATGTGGACGGTGTCGCGGCTCTTGCTGGCGGCATTAGCGGTGCTATGGGTGTTGCCGTCCCAGGCGGCACAACTGGTGCGGGTCGGTGCTGCGCATTTCCCGCCTTACACCGTGCGCCCGGAGTCCGGCGCCGACACGGGCCTGCTGCCGCAATTGGTGGAAGCCTTGAACCAGTTGCAAACCGATTACCAGTTCGTGCTGGTGCCGACCTCCATCCCCCGGCGTTTCGGCGATTTCAAGCAAGGTCGGGTGGACATGGCGATCTTCGAGAACCCGGATTGGGGCTGGAAGGAGATTCCTCACACCACCGTCGACATGGGCCTGGAAGACGCCGAGATTTTTGTCGCCCAGCGCAAACCCGAGCGCCACGAGAGCTATTTTGCCGACCTCACGGGCAAGCGCCTGGCCTTGTTCAGCGGCTATCACTATGAGTTCGCCAACTTTAACGCCGACCCGAAATTCCTCGCGCAGAACTTCAACGCCACGCTGACCTATTCCCATGACAGCAACCTGCTGATGGTCTTGCGCGACCGGGCCGACATTGCTCTGGTCACGCGCTCTTACCTGAGCGATTACCTGCTGCGCAACGAGCAAGTCGCTGATCAACTGCTGGTGTCCCAGCGCATCGATCAGGTCTATCACCACTACGCGCTGCTCAGCCCGGCCGCGCCGATCAGTGGCCCGGCATTCAGCAAATTGTTGCAAGGCTTGCGCGATAACGGCCAGATGCTGAAGATCTTCCAGCCGTACAAGATTGCCGTGGTGCCGGTGCCAAAATCCTGAAAACCTGCCGCAAGTCGCGGATTTAACGCGTTCGCTTAAATTTCCCGCTCCGGCTCACGTCACATCGTTGAACTGTCGACGATTACTGTGAGCCCGACCCATGTCCAATCTGAATGACCTGACTGCCCTGGCCTTGCCGTCAGGGCGCAGTCTTGTAGCCGATGAAACCGAAAGCCGCCTGAGCCTCACCCTGGAAGGGCAGCCGCTGATCCGCTTGCGCCTGAGTCGTGAACCCGCGTTGCACATCGAAGTCGACGAACGCTTCGGCTTGCCCGCGGGTCAAGCCTTGTGGGCCGCCTGTTATTGGCTGTTTGCCCGGGATCCGGCGTGCCAGCGCCTGACCTGGCGCCTGGACGAGGCGCCCACCGAAGCGCTGTTCAGCGGTTTGCTGATCCCGACCGAAACGGCGGGCGAGTACCGCTGCGAACGCACCCTGTTCTGGCAGTTGCCGCAGCCGTGGCTCGGCGAATCGCTGACGGGCAGCTATCCGCAGCAGATGGTCAGCAGCGGCGGCAAGCGTTATCCCTTGCGCCCGGCCAAACCGCGCGGCGAAGTCTATCGACGTTTCGATGCGCGCCTGGGTGCGTGGGTGTCGTTGCGCACGGTCGAAATCGAACAGGATTTGCCGCGTTTCAATCGCTGGCAGAACAGCCCGCGAGTGGCCAGTTTCTGGCAGGAGGAGGGCAGTCTCGACAAACATCGCGAATACCTGAGCAAGCTCGACGCCGATCCGCACACGCTGACGCTGATCGGTTGTTTCGATGATCAGCCATTTGCGTACTTTGAAGCCTACTGGGCCAAGGAAGATCGCATCGCGCCGTTCTACGACGCCGGCGATTACGACCGCGGTATTCACATGCTGGTGGGTGAAGAAGCGCACCGCGGCCCGTACAAGGTGGCGAGCTGGTTATCGGCGCTGGTGCATTACCTGTTCCTCGACGATCCGCGCACGCAGAAAGTCGCCGCCGAACCCCGCGCCGACAACGCAAAGATGATCGGGCACCTGCACAACCAGTGTTTCCACTGCGAGAAAGAATTCGACTTCCCGCACAAGCGCGCGGCGTTGATGGTGTTGGGGCGTGAGCGGTTTTTTGATCGGTGCAAATTGGCTTGATGGGGTATGACTCAAGGTTTGCATCGATCTTGAGTCAGCCTTCGCGGGCAAGCCTCGCTCCTACAGGTTTAACGCCAACCGTGCCATTGCGGGTTGGCGCAAAACCTGTAGGAGCGAGGCTTGCCCGCGAACGGGGCGACGAAAATCTCGGATCTCAACGACGGGCAAACGTATCCGCACGACTGCCCGACACTTTGCGGCAATGCACCAGCGCGTCGCGAATCATGAAGTTCACCAGGGTCGGCGAGACGCCGAGTTCCTTGGCGATGTCCTTTTGCGGCACGCCGTGCAAGCGGTACATCTCGAACGCGTAGCGCGTGCGGCTCGGCAGCTCGGTCAGCGCGTCGGCGATGTGCTCCAGGGTGGAGAAGTTGATGTGCGAGGTTTCCGGCGAAGCGCCCTGGATCACCACGTTCAAACCCTCTTCTTCAGGGCCGGAGTACTTCAGCTCCAGCGCCTGTTTGCGGTAGTGGTCGATCGCCAGGTTGCGCACGATCTGGAACAGGTAGCTGAGCTGGGCCTTGATCGAAGACGTGATCTGCGGCGCCGATTGCAGCCGGAAAAACGCATCTTGCACCACGTCCTCAGCTCGCGAGCGGCAGCCGGTAATGCGGGCGGCAATTTTGACCAGAATCAGTCGGTTGTCGACAAAGGCCTGAAGTAGCGGTGAATCGCACCTGCTTGTGGATACTTGTTCCGTCATGGAAATCACCTTGCTGCAAATAGGGTTGTGGGACGACAAGCGTTGGGGAGCCGTCCTACACATCGAGCGACAAATTATGTTGAATGATAATGATTGTCAATTGAGAAAGAGAATTAATGCGCCACAAAAGTGCAGAGTGGGAACTGCGACACGCTGTCGCGTCCGTCCCTGTTGGGGTTGAGGTCTGCGGACTAATTATTTCAAGACATCAATCGTTCTCATTGGTGAATGGTTCCGGACACGCTCCGGCCATAACCGCATTCCCAAGCCTTGCGCGGTCGGCGAAGACCGCGCCCTGCACGCCATTTTTTATGAGCGTGACGTAGGAAAACCGATTCCAACTTGTAAGCCGAATTCAGGCAGGAAACCTCATGACCGACGCGTTCGAACTCCCCAGCACACTGGTCCAAGCCCTCCAGCGCCGCGCGGCCCTGACGCCGGACCGAGTCGCTTTGCGTTTTCTCGCCGAGACCGCGGATCAAACGGTGGTGCTCAGTTATCGCGATCTGGATCAGCGCGCGCGGACCATTGCCGGCGCGTTGCAGGCCCAGGCTGAATTTGGCGACCGCGCGGTGCTGCTGTTTCCCAGCGGCCCGGACTACGTCGCGGCGTTTTTTGGTTGCCTGTATGCGGGCGTGATCGCCGTGCCGGCTTACCCGCCGGAATCGACCAAGCGTCATCACCAGGAGCGATTGCTGTCGATCATCAGCGACGCCGAGCCGCGCCTGCTGCTGACCAGCGCCGGCCTGCAAGAAGCCTTGCTGCAAATTGAAGGCGCGCCGCCGCTGCTCTGTGTCGATACCCTCGACCCATCGATGGCCGAAGGCTGGGTGTTGCCGAACCTTGAGCACGATCATATCGCCTTCCTGCAATACACCTCCGGCTCCACCGCATTGCCCAAAGGCGTGCAAGTCAGCCACGGCAACCTGGTGGCCAATGAACTGCTGATCCGTCACGGCTTCGGCATCGACCTGAACCCGGACGACGTGATCGTCAGCTGGCTGCCGCTGTACCACGACATGGGCTTGATCGGCGGCCTGTTGCAGCCGATTTTCAGCGGTGTGCCGTGCGTGTTGATGTCGCCGGCCTACTTCCTCGGCCGACCATTGCGCTGGCTCGAAGCGATCAGCGAATACGGCGGCACCATCAGCGGTGGGCCGGATTTTGCCTATCGCCTGTGCAGCGAACGGGTCAGCGCATCGGCCCTGGAACGCCTCGACCTGAGCGGCTGGCGCGTGGCCTATTCCGGCTCCGAGCCGATCCGCCTCGACACCCTGGAACGCTTCGCCGACAAGTTCGCCCCGTGCGGTTTTACCCCGGGCAGTTTCATGGCGTCTTACGGTCTGGCGGAAGCCACGCTGTTCGTCGCCGGCACCCCTCGTGGCCAGGGGATTGGCAACTTGCGGGTCGACGATCAGGCCTTGGCGCAAAACCGTGCCGAAGCGGGCGAGGGCGCGGCGATCATGAGTTGCGGCATCAGCCAGCCGGATCACGCGGTGCTGATTGTCGAGCCCAATGCACTCACCGAACTGGCCGACAACCTCGTCGGCGAAGTCTGGGCCAGCGGGCCGAGCATCGCCCATGGCTACTGGCGCAACCCCGAGGCCAGCGCCAAGACCTTCGTCCAGCACGACGGCCGCACCTGGCTGCGCACCGGTGACCTGGGCTTCAAGCGTGACGGTGAATTTTTCATCACCGGGCGCCTGAAAGACATGCTGATCGTGCGCGGCCACAACCTCTATCCGCAGGACATCGAGCAAACCGTCGAGCGTGAAGTGGAAGTGGTGCGCAAGGGGCGCGTCGCAGCGTTCGCGGTCACTATCGACGGCCAGGAAGGCATTGGCATCGCCGCGGAAATCAGCCGCAGCGTGCAGAAAATCCTCCGGCCCGACGCCCTGATCAAAGCCATCCGCCAAGCGGTGGCCGAGGCGTATCAGGAAGCGCCGAGCGTTGTCGTATTGCTCAACCCCGGCGCATTGCCCAAGACCTCCAGCGGCAAACTGCAGCGCTCGGCGTGCCGCAATCGCCTGGCGGATGGCAGCCTCGACAGTTATGCGCTGTTTCCCTCGGCAGACGCCGAAAACATCCTGGCTGAGCAATCCGCTTCCGAGCTGCAAACCCTGATCGCCAACATCTGGCGCGAGCAACTCAGCGTCAAACAGGTCAACGCCGACGATCACTTCTTCCTGCTCGGCGGCAACTCCATCGCCGCCACCCAAGTGGTCGCGCGGTTGCGTGAAGAACTCGGTCTGGAGCTGAACCTGCGCCTGCTGTTCGAAGCGCCGACGCTGGGCGCATTTGCCGCCGCTGTGGCGCAACAGCAACACGACGGCGGTCTTGCCCAAGGCACGATCACCGCGCTGTTGCGCATTGAAGCGATGCCGCAATCCCTGGCACAAAACCGTCTGTGGATCACTTGGCAACTCGACCCCCAGAGCAGCGCCTACAACATTCCCGGTGCCCTGCGTCTGCGTGGCGAGCTGGACGAAGACGCGTTGCGCGCCAGTTTCCAGCAGTTGATCGAACGCCACGAATCCCTGCGCACGCGCTTCTTCGAACGTGACGGCGTGGCCCTGCAACAGGTCGATGCGGCCGGTGAATTCAACCTGCAACTGATCGACATCAGTGATTTACCCGTCGATAAGCGTGAAGTCCGCGCGCAACAAATCCGTGAAGACGAAGCCCGCACCCAGTTCGATCTGGAAAAGGGCCCGCTGCTCTGGGTAACCCTGGTACGTCTTGCCGACGAGGACCATCAACTGCTGGTGACGATGCACCACATCATCGCCGACGGCTGGTCGCTGAACGTGCTGATCGACGAGTTCTCGCGGCTGTATGCGGCGGCGTCCCAAGGCCAGAAAGCCACGCTCGCGGCATTGCCGACCCAGTACGCCGATTACGGCGGCTGGCAGCGTCAATGGCTGGCCCAAGGCGAGGGCGAGCGGCAACTGGCCTACTGGAAAAACCAGCTGGGCGATGAGCATCCGGTGCTGAGTCTGGCCACCGACCATCCGCGTTCCGCGCATCACGTCCACAGTGCCGCCCGCCACTCCGTGCGGTTGGGCGTGAGCCTGAGCGAAGCCATTCGCCAGACCGCCCAGGCCCACGAATCCACCTCGTTCATGCTATTGCTCGCGGCATTCCAGAGCCTGTTGCACCGCTACAGCGGCCAACGCGATATCCGCATCGGCGTGCCGAACGCCAACCGTCCACGCCTGGAAACCCAGGGGCTGATCGGCTTCTTTATCAACACCCAAGTGCTGCGCGCCGATGTCGATTCGCGTCTGTCGTTCGTTGAGCTGCTGGCACAAACCCGCCAAGCGGCGTTGGGTGCGCAAGCCCATCAGGATTTGCCGTTCGAGCAACTGCTGGAAGCCTTCCCCCAGGCTCGCGAGTCCGGTTTGTTCCAGGTCATGTTCAACCACCAACAGCGCGACTTGAGCGCCCTGCGCCGCCTGCCGGGGTTGCTGGCCGAAGAACTGCCGTGGCACAGCCGCGAGGCCAAGTTCGACCTGCAACTGCACAGTGAGGAAGACCGAAATGGTCGCCTGAGCCTGTCCTTCGACTACGCCGACGAGTTGTTTGAAAAAGCGACGATCGAGCGCCTGGCCGAACACTTCACCAACCTGTTGCGCGACGTCTGCGAGCGTCCGCAGCAGGTCATTGGCGATCTGCATCTGTTGACCGCTAGCGAGCATGATCAGCAAGCCTCGTGGGGCACGGCGACCTGCACACCGGCCAGTCAATGGCTGCCCGAACGGCTGAACGAGCAACTGCGCCTGACCCCGGAACGCACCGCGCTGATCTGGGACGGCGGCCAACTGGACTTCGCCGAACTGCACGCCCAGGCCAACCGCCTCGCCCATTACCTGCGCGACAAAGGCGTGGGCCCGGATGTGTGCGTGGCCATCGCCGCCGAACGTTCGCCGCAACTGTTGATCGGCCTGCTGGCGATCATCAAGGCCGGCGGCGCCTACGTGCCGCTGGACCCGGATTACCCGGCCGAACGCCTGGCCTACATGCTCAGCGACAGTGGCGTCGAATTGCTCCTGACCCAGACCGAACTGCTCGACCGCTTGCCGGCCAGCGACGGCGTCAGCGTGATCGCCATGGACGCACTGCACCTGGAAAACTGGCCGAGCCAGGCACCGGGCCTGCACCTGCACGGCGACAACCTGGCCTACGTGATTTACACCTCGGGCTCCACCGGTCAGCCAAAAGGCGTCGGCAACACCCACGCCGCCCTCGCTGAACGTTTGCAATGGATGCAGAACACTTATCGCCTCGACGCAACCGACGTGCTGATGCAAAAAGCGCCGATCAGTTTCGACGTGTCGGTGTGGGAATGCTTCTGGCCGCTGATCACCGGTGCGCGTTTGCTGATTGCCGGCCCCGGCGAGCACCGCGATCCCCATCGCATTGCGCAGCTTGTCCAGCAGTACGGCGTGACCACGCTGCACTTCGTGCCACCGCTGTTGGCACTGTTCATCGAAGAACCGTTGACCGCCGAATGCACCCGCCTGCGTCGGGTGTTCTCCGGCGGCGAAGCCTTGCCCGCCGAACTGCGTAACCGCGTGCTGGAGCAACTGCCGGCGGTGCAACTGCACAACCGCTACGGCCCGACCGAAACCGCGATCAACGTCACCCATTGGCATTGCACCACGGCCGATGGCGAGCGTTCGCCGATTGGCCGGCCGTTGGGCAACGTGATTTGCCGCGTGCTCGACAGCGACCTCAACCCCGTGCCGGCCGGTGTGCCGGGTGAACTGTGCATCAGCGGTATCGGCCTGGCCCGTGGCTACCTCGGTCGTCCGTCCCTGACTGCCGAACGGTTTGTCGTCGATCCATTGGGCGAGAACGGTGCGCGGCTGTACCGCACCGGCGACCGTGCGCGCTGGACCGCTGATGGCGTGATCGAATACCTCGGCCGTCTCGATCAGCAGGTCAAACTGCGCGGCTTCCGGGTGGAGCCGGAAGAAATCGAAGCGCGCCTGCTGGCCCAGGACGGCGTTGCCCAAGCCGTGGTGCTGGTGCGCGAAACATCAGCGGGTGGGCAGTTGATCGGCTACTACACCTCAACCGATTCCGCCGAAGACATTGATGATCAAACCCAACGCCTGAAAACCGCGCTGGCCGCCGAGCTGCCGGACTACATGGTCCCGGCGCAGTTGATGCGCCTGGATGCAATGCCCTTGAGCCCGAGCGGCAAACTCGACCGCCGCGCCTTGCCGGAACCGCAATGGCAAGTGCGCGAACACGTCGAACCCGTGACCGCGCTGGAGCAACAAATCGCCGGCATCTGGCGCGAAGTGCTGGGCCAGAAGCAAATCGGTCTGCGCGATGACTTCTTCGCCCTCGGCGGTCATTCGCTGCTGGCGACACAAATCATCTCCCGTACCCGCCAGGCCTGCGACGTCGAATTGCCGCTGCGCGCGCTGTTCGAAAACAGTGAGCTGGGCGCCTTCGCCGAGCAGGTCCAATTGGTCCAGGCCAGCGGCAAAACCAACCAGCAGCCGCCGATCGAGAAAGTCGACCGCAGCCAAGCGGTGCCGCTGTCTTATTCGCAACAACGGATGTGGTTCCTCTGGCAAATGGAGCCGGACAGCCCGGCCTACAACGTCGGTGGCATGGCGCGGCTGCGCGGGGTGCTGGATGTCGGGCGGTTCGAAGCGGCGCTGCAAGCGCTGATCATGCGCCACGAAACCCTGCGCACCACGTTCCCGAGCGTCGATGGCGTGGCCCGGCAACAGGTGCATGCTGACACCGGCCTGCGCATGGACTGGAAGGATTTCTCGGCCCAGGACGCCGACCTGCGCGAGCAACGGGTCCAGACCCTGGCCGATGACGAAGCGCACAAACCGTTCGATCTGGAAACCGGTCCGCTGCTGCGCGCCTGCCTGGTCAAGACCGCCGAGCAGGAACACTACCTGGTGCTGACCCTGCACCACATCGTCACCGAAGGCTGGGCGATGGACATCTTCGCCCGGGAACTCAGTGCACTTTATGAGGCCTTCGTCGATGACCGCGAATCGCCGCTGCAACCGCTGCCGGTGCAGTACCTGGATTACAGCGTCTGGCAGCGCCAGTGGCTGGAATCCGGTGAGCGTCAACGCCAGCTCGACTACTGGACCGCGCAACTGGGCCGCGAACATCCGCTGCTGGAATTGCCCGCCGACCGTCCGCGTCCACCGGTACAAAGCCATCAGGGCGAACTGTTCCGTTTCGACCTCAGCGACGAACTCGCCGCCCGGGTTCGTGCCTTCAACGCGCAAAACGGCCTGACCCTGTTCATGACCATGACCGCCGCCCTGGCCGTGCTGCTTTACCGCTACAGCGGCCAGACCGATTTGCGCATCGGCGCACCGGTGGCCAACCGTATTCGCCCGGAAAGCGAAGGGCTGATCGGCGCATTTCTCAACACCCAAGTGCTGCGTTGCCAACTCGACGGGCAGATGTCCGTTGGCGAGTTGTTCGAGCAGGTTCGTCACACCGTGATTGAAGGCCAGTCCCATCAGGACCTGCCGTTCGATCATCTGGTGGAAGCCCTGCAACCACCGCGTAGCGCCGCGTACAACCCGTTATTCCAGGTGATGTGCAACGTGCAGCGCTGGGAATTCCAGCAGAGCCGCACCCTGGCCGGCATGACCGTCGAATACCTGGCCAACGATGCCCGCGCCACCAAGTTCGACCTCAACCTGGAAGTCACCGACCTCGACCATCGCCTGGGTTGCTGCCTGACGTACAGCACCGACCTGTTCGACGAACCGCGTATCGCACGGATGGCCGGGCACTGGCGCAATCTGCTGGAAGCGCTGCTCGCCGATCCGCATCAGCGCCTCAGCGAACTGCCGTTGCTCGAAACCACCGAACAGCAAAACCTGCTCGACAGCCTCGGCATCGAACCGGGCGAACATCGCCTTGACCAATGCATCCATCACCTGTTCAGCGAACAAACCCTGGTGCGTAAAGATGCGCCGGCCCTGACCTTCGCCGGGCAAACCCTGAGCTACGCCGAACTCGACAGCCGCGCCAATCGCCTGGCCTGGGTGCTGCGTGAGCGGGGTGTCGGCCCGCAGGTTCGGGTGGGCCTGGCGCTGGAGCGCTCGCTGGAAATGGTCGTCGGCCTGCTGGCGATTCTCAAGGCCGGCGGCGCCTACGTGCCGCTGGACCCGGAATACCCGCTCGATCGCCTGCATTACATAATCGAAGACAGCGGCATTGGTCTGCTGCTCAGCGACACCGCCATGTTCAACGCCCTCGGTGAATTGCCGGCGACCGTGGCCCGCTGGTGCCTGGAAGACGATGCCGCCGAACTGGCCAATTACCCGGCCACCGAGCTGCCGTTTATCAGCCTGCCGCAGCATCAGGCGTACCTGATCTACACCTCGGGCTCCACCGGCAAACCGAAAGGCGTGGTGGTGTCCCACGGCGAAATCGCCATGCACTGCCAAGCGGTGATCGAGCGTTTCGGTATGCGTCCCGACGACTGCGAACTGCACTTCTATTCGATCAACTTCGACGCCGCCACCGAACGTCTGCTGGTGCCGCTGTTGAGCGGTGCGCAAGTGGTGTTGCGTGCCCAAGGGCAGTGGGACGCGGAAGAAATCTGCGGTCTGATTCGCCAGCATCAGATCAACATCCTCGGCTTCACCCCCAGCTACGGCAGCCAGTTGGCGCAATGGCTGGCGACCCAGGGCGAAACCCTGCCGGTGCGCATGATCATCACCGGCGGCGAAGCCCTGACCGGCGAACACCTGTCGCGGATTCGCGCGGCGTTCAAACCGGGCCTGTTCTTCAACGCCTACGGCCCGACGGAAACGGTTGTGATGCCGCTGGCCAGTCTGGCCCCGCAAGTGTTGGAAGAAGGCCTGGGCAGTGTGCCGATTGGCAGCGTGATCGGCGCCCGTGTGGCGTACATCCTCGACGCCGACCTGGCCTTGGTGCCCCAAGGCGCGACCGGCGAGTTGTACGTCGGTGGTGCAGGCCTGGCCCAGGGTTATCACGAACGGGCGGGGATGACGGCGGAGCGTTTTGTTGCGGATCCGTTTGCCGACCATGGCGGGCGCATCTATCGCACCGGCGACCTGGTGCGCCAGCGTGCCGACGGTTTGGTCGAGTACCTCGGCCGTATCGACCATCAGGTGAAAATCCGTGGTTTCCGCATCGAGCTGGGCGAGATTGAAACCCGCCTCTTGGAGCACGAATCCATCCGTGAAGCCGTGGTCCTGGCGCTGGATGCGCCGAGCGGCAAACAACTGGTCGGCTATCTGGTGACTGAAGTCGCCGAACAGGACGAAGCGCAACAAGCCGCCCTGCGCGAAGCCCTGAAAGCCCACCTCAAATCGCAACTGCCGGACTACATGGTGCCGACGCACCTGATCCTGCTGGCCAGCATGCCGCTGACCGCCAACGGCAAACTTGACCGCCGCGCACTGCCAGCGCCGGACCCGGAGCTGAACCGCCAGCACTACGTGGCACCGAGCGACGAACTGGAACTGACCTTGGCCGGGATCTGGTGCGACGTGCTGAACGTGGCGCAGGTCGGGCTCAACGACAACTTCTTTGAACTGGGCGGCGACTCGATCCTGTCTATTCAAGTGGTCAGCCGCGCGCGGCAGCAGGGCATTCACTTCAGCCCGCGCGACCTGTTCCAGCACCAGACCGTGCAGACCCTCGCCGCCGTGGCGACCCGCACCGAGCAGGTCCGCGCCGAGCAAGGTTTGCTGGTTGGCGAGTCGGGTTTGACCCCGATCCAGCACTGGTTCTTCGACACCGACATCCCTGAGCGTCAGCACTGGAACCAGGCGTTGCTGCTGGAACCGACCCTGGCCCTGGAACCCCATCGCCTGGAGCAAGCGCTGCTGGCGGTGATCGAGCAACACGACGCCTTGCGCCTGCGCTTCACCGAGGCCGATGGCCAGTGGCACGCCGAGCACCAGGCGATCAACGACACCCCGGTGCTGTGGCAGGTGCGCGTCACGTCCATGGACAAATGCCCGGCGTTGTTCGCCGATGCCCAGCGCAGCCTCGACCTCGAACAGGGGCCGTTGGTCCGTGCCTTGCTGGTCGATGGTCCGGAAGGCCGGCAACGCTTGTTCATCGCCATTCACCACTTGGTGGTCGACGGTGTTTCGTGGCGGGTTTTGCTGGACGATCTGCAAACGGTCTACCGTCAACTCGACGCCGAGCAGTCGGTCAAGTTGCCGGCCAAGACCAGCGCTTTCAAGGACTGGGCAGCACGCTTGCAAGCCTATGCCGGCAGCGAGTCCCTGCGTGAAGAGCTCAGCTGGTGGCAGTCGCAACTGGCCGGGCCAAGTGCCGACCTGCCGTGTGATCGCCCTCAGGGCGGGCAGCAGAATCGGCATGCGCAAACCGTCAGCGTACGCCTGGATGCGGAGCGCACCCGGCAATTGCTGCAACAGGCCCCGAGCGCCTATCGCACCCAGGTCAACGACCTGCTGCTGACCGCATTGGCTCGGGTGATGTGCCGCTGGAGCGGTCACGCATCGGCGTTGATTCAACTCGAAGGTCACGGTCGCGAAACCCTGTTCGACGAGATCGACCTGACCCGCACCGTGGGTTGGTTCACCAGCGCTTATCCGCTGCGTCTGGTGCCAGCGGCGGAGCAGGGCGCCTCGATCAAAGCGATCAAGGAGCAACTGCGCGCCGTGCCCCACAAAGGCCTGGGTTATGGCGTGCTGCGCTACCTCGCCGACGACCTGTGCCGCCAGACCATGGCCGCGCTGCCGGCGGCGCCGATCACCTTCAACTACCTCGGCCAGTTCGACCAGAGCTTCGGCGCGGACGCGTTGTTCCGGCCCCTCGATGAACCGGTCGGTGCGGCCCACGATCCCCATGCGCCGCTGCCGAATGAGCTGAGCGTCGACAGTCAGGTCTACGGCGGCGAACTGGTGCTGCGCTGGACCTTCAGCGCCGAACGCCATGATCTGCAAACCATCAGCGATCTGGCGGATGCGTATGTGGGCGAACTGCAAAGCCTGATCGAACATTGCCTGCTGGATGAGGCCGGTGGCCTGACCCCGTCCGACTTCCCGCTGGCCCGACTGACCCAACCGCAACTGGATGCGCTGCCGATCCCGGCGGCCGTGATCGAAGACGTCTACCCGCTGACCCCGATGCAGGAAGGCATGTTGCTGCACACCTTGCTGGAACCGGGCACCGGCCTCTACTACATGCAGGACCGCTACCGCATCAACAGCGAACTCGACCCCGAGCGTTTCGCCCAGGCCTGGCAAGCGGTGATCGCCCGTCATGAAGCCCTGCGTGCGTCGTTCTGCTGGAACGTTGGCGAAGACATGTTGCAGGTTATCCACAAGCCAGGCAGCACGCCGATCGAGTACCTCGACTGGACTGCTATCGCCGAAACCGAGCAAGAACCGAAGCTGCAAACACTGCTGAAAACCGAGCGTGAAGCCGGGTTCGATCTGCTCAACCAGGCACCGTTCCATCTGCGCCTGATCAAGGTCGGCGCGGCGCGCTACTGGTTCATGATGAGCAACCACCACATCCTGATCGATGCCTGGTGCCGCTCGCTGCTGATGAACGATTTCTTTGAAATCTACATGGCTCTGGGCGAAGGCCGGGACGCGCAACTGGCCGTGCCGCCGCGCTATCGCGACTACATCGGCTGGCTGCAACGCCAGAGCCTGGCCGAGGCGCGGCAGTGGTGGAAAACCAACCTGCAAGGCTTCGAGCGCACCACGCCGATCCCGAGCGACCGTCCGTTCCTGCGTGAACATGCGGGCGACAGCGGCGGCATGATCGTTGGCGACCGCTACACCCGGCTCGATGCCCGCGACGGCGCGCAACTGCGTGAACTGGCCCAGGCCCATCAACTGACCATCAACACCTTCGCCCAAGCGGCGTGGGCCCTGGTGCTGCGGCGCTTGAGCGGTGATCGCGACGTGCTGTTCGGCGTCACGGTGGCCGGGCGTCCGGTGGACATGCCGCAGATGCAACGCACCGTCGGGCTGTTCATCAACAGCATCGCGCTGCGGGTGAAAATGCCGGAAGACGATCAGCGTGTCAGCGTGCGCCAGTGGCTCAGCGGCTTGCTCGACAGCAACATGCAACTGCGCGAGTACGAATACCTGCCGCTGGTGACGATCCAGGAAAACAGCGAATTGCCCAAAGGCCAGCCGCTGTTCGACAGCCTGTTCGTGTTCGAAAACGCCCCGGTGGAAGTCTCGGTGCTGGACCGTGCGCAAAACCTCAATGCCACCTCGGATTCGGGCCGCACCCACACCAACTTCCCGCTGACGGCGGTGTGCTATCCGGGGGATGACCTCGGCTTGCACCTGTCCTACGACCAACGCTATTTCGACGAAACCACGGTCGAGCGCATGCTCGGTGAGTTCAAGCGTTTGCTGTTGGCCCTGGTGCAAGGTTTCCATGGCGACATGGCCGACTTGCCGCTGCTGGGCGCCGAGGAACAGGACTTCCTGGTCCATGGCTGCAACCAGAGCGAACACGACTACCCGTTGGAGAAAAGCTACGTCGAGCTGTTCGAAGCCCAGGTCGCGCAGCACCCGCAGCGCATCGCTGCCAGTTGCCTCGACCGCTTGCACAGTTATGTCGAGTTGAACCAGCGCAGCAACCGTCTCGGTCATGCGTTGATCACGGCGGGTGTCGGGCTGGATCAACCGGTGGCGTTGCTGGCGGAACGTAATCTCGATTTGCTCGGCATGATCATCGGCAGCTTCAAGGCGGGTGCCGGTTACCTGCCGCTGGACCCGGGTCTGCCGAGTCAGCGCCTGAGCCGCATCATCGACCTGAGCCGCACGCCGTTGCTGGTTTGCACCCAGGCTTGCCGTGAGCAAGCGGTGGCATTGCTGGAAGAGTTTGGGTGTGCCAATCGGCCGAAGTTGCTGGTCTGGGAAGAGGTGCAAGCGAGCGATGTGTCGGTGCAAAACCCGGGCATCTACAGCGCCCCGGATAACTTGGCCTACGTGATCTACACCTCGGGCTCCACCGGGTTGCCGAAAGGCGTGATGGTCGAACAGCGCGGCATGCTGAATAACCAGTTGAGCAAAGTGCCGTACCTGAACCTCAGTGCGGCGGATGTGATCGCGCAAACCGCTTCGCAAAGCTTCGATATTTCGGTCTGGCAGTTCCTCGCCGCGCCGCTGTTCGGGGCGCGGGTGGACATCGTGCCGAACACCATCGCCCACGATCCGCAAGGTTTGCTGGCCCACGTCCAGAGCCAGGGCATCACCGTGCTGGAAAGCGTGCCGTCGCTGATCCAGGGCATGCTCGCCCAGGAGCGCATGAGCCTCGACGGTCTGCGCTGGATGTTGCCGACCGGTGAAGCGATGCCGCCGGAACTGGCGCACCAATGGCTGTTGCGCTACCCGGACATCGGGCTGGTCAACGCCTATGGGCCGGCGGAATGTTCGGACGACGTGGCGTTCTTCCGCGTCGACATGGCCTCGACTCGCGGCAGCTATTTGCCGATTGGCACGCCGACCGACAACAACCGTTTGTACCTGCTCGATGGCGCGCTGGAACTGGTGCCGTTGGGCGCGGTGGGGGAGTTGTGTGTCGCCGGCACGGGTGTCGGTCGCGGTTACGTCAGCGATCCGCTGCGCACCGCCCAGGTGTTTGTGCCGAACCCGTTTGGCGAACCCGGGGACCGTTTGTATCGCACCGGCGACCTGGCCCGTCGACGCAGCGATGGCGTGCTGGAATACGTGGGGCGCATCGACCATCAAGTGAAAATTCGCGGTTACCGCATCGAGTTGGGGGAAATCGAAGCGCGTCTGCATGAACAACCGGAAGTCCGCGACGGGGCGGTGGGTGTGCAGGAAGGCGTCAACGGTAAGCACCTGGTCGGCTATCTGGTGGCGGCGGATTCGGCGCTTAATTCGAGCGAACGCCTGGAACGCATCAAGCAACGCCTGCGCGCGGAGCTGCCGGAATACATGGTGCCGCTGCACTGGTTGTGGCTGGACAAACTGCCGCTCAATGCCAACGGCAAACTGGATCGCAAGGCCTTGCCGGCGTTGGAGATCGGTCAGTTGCAGAGCCAGGATTACCTGGCGCCGCGCAATGAACTGGAGCAGACCCTGGCGGATATCTGGGCTGAGGTGCTGAAAGTCGAGCAGGTCGGCGTGCGCGACAACTTCTTCGAACTGGGCGGCCATTCGCTGCTGGCGACACAGATTGCCTCGCGGGTGCAAAAAGCCCTGCAACGCAACGTGCCGTTGCGGGCGATGTTCGAGTGCAGTTCGGTGGAGGAATTGGCCGAGTACATCGAAGGGTTGGCGGCGAGTGACATCACCGAGGAGAAGGTGGATCGGTTGAATGACCTGATGGCGGAGTTGGAGGGGCTTTGATTCTCTAGCGTCTGTTATGGCCTCTTCGCGGGCAAGCCTTGCTCCTACAGGTATCGAGTGATCACAACCCTTGTGATCGACACATACCTGTAGGAGCGAGGCTTGCCCGCGAAGGCGTCAGCCCAGACACCCCAAGGTTGACTGCCAAGCCACAGCGGCCCAGTCTTCCCCCTCCATTTTGGTGAGGAGACAGCTGATGCCCTTCGCAACAATAGACGGACAACCCCTGCACTACACCGACCAAGGCACCGGCCCCGCCGTGCTGCTGGCGGGCAGCTATCTGTGGGACCAGGCCATGTGGGCGCCGCAGATTGCCGCGTTGTCGCAGCAGTACCGGGTGATCGCCCTGGACCTCTGGGGCCACGGCCAATCCGGAAAACTCCCCGAAGGCACGACCTCGCTGGATGACATCGCGCGCCAGGCCTTGGCATTGCTCGACCATCTGGACATCGATCGCGTCACCCTGGTCGGGTTGTCGGTCGGTGGCATGTGGGGCGTACGTCTGGCGCTGTCGGCACCCGAGCGGCTCAACGGCCTGGTGCTGATGGACACCTACGTCGGCGTCGAGCCCGAGCCGACGCGCCAGTACTATTTTTCGCTTTTCAAACAGATCGAAGACAGCGGCGTGATCGCGCCGCAGTTGCTGGACATCGTGGTGCCGATTTTCTTCCGTCCGGGCATCGATCCGCAGTCGGCGCTGTATCAGGATTTGCGCGCAGCCCTGGCGGCGCTGCCCGCCGAGCGTCTGCGTGAAAGCATTGTGCCGATGGGGCGCATTACATTTGGCCGGGATGGTTTGTTGCCGCGTCTGGGCGAGTTGGATGCCGGGGGCACGTTGGTGATGTGCGGCGATCAGGACAAGCCGCGGCCGCCATCGGAAGCCAGAGAGATGGCTGAGTTGATTGGCTGCCCGTGTGTGCTGGTGCCGGAGGCGGGGCATATCTCCAATCTGGAGAATGCCGGGTTTGTCACCGAGACTTTGTTGAAGTTTTTGGCGCAACGCTGATCAAGATCGTTCCCACGCTCTGCGTGGGAATGCCGCCCGGGACGCTCCGCGTCCCTTCGCAGGCGTGACGCAGAGCGTCACAGGATGCATTCCCACGCAGAGCGTGGGAACGATCAACATATGCGGCCGACGCAAAACCCGTAGGAGCGAGGCTTGCCCGCGAAGGCGTCGGTGGGGATTACTTCGGCCCCAGGATCTTCAACAACTTGTCCGGCGACGGCGCGCCTTGCTGTTGCTGCAACTCGCCCTTGTCGTCCATGTAGAAAATCGCCGGAGTCGCCTGCAACTCCAGGTCTTCCATCAACTGCATATTGGCTGCCAGTTTCGCCTGGATCGCCGGGGGCACGTCTTTCAGGGCTTTGAGCGCGCTTTCCTTGCCGGCCTTTTCGTGTTCTGCCAGGGCTTTGCTCGGGTCCTTGGCCGCCAGCAGCGCGGCGGATTTGCCCGGGCTGTCTTCGCGGATGATGCCGACCATGATGTGCCGCAACTGCACCTTGCCGGACTTGACCCATGGCCGCGCCTGTTCCCAGAACAAGTTGCAGTAAGGGCAGTTCGGGTCGCTGAACAGGTAGACGACGCGCGGGGCGTCCTTGTTGCCGTCGCCGATCCAGTTGCTCGCTTCCATCTTGCCCCAGACTTCCTTGGACATCGGCGCGTAGACCAGTTTCTGCAACGGTGCGCTGCTCAGGTCATTGCCGTCGGCGTCGTACAGGTTGCCGAGCAAGACGTGCTTGCCATCCGGGGTCAGGTACAGCGCCATGCCACGGTTCTGGTATTGCGCCGCATAGCCGCGCAAGCCGTCGGGGGCATCGAACTGGCCGACGATTTTCGCGCCTTTGGCTTCGATCTTCTTGATCGCCTCGGGCAGTTCTTCAACAGCCTGCGCCGACGGCAGGTGCAGCAGGGCTGCGCCCAGGGTCAGGGTCAGCAGGTGGCGGAGGCGGGGCATGGCAATTTCCTTGTGGCGGGAGTGGGGGCGTCGAAGTTTTCCAGGGCGCGGGCCAGACTGGCTTCCGACAATTCGCCCAGGTGGCTGCCCAGCAGGCGACCGTCGTTGCTATAGAACAGCGTAGTCGGCAAGGCCATGGAGCCGACGGCCTGGCCCAGGCGGCCACTGCCGTCGAACAGCACGTTGGACAGGCTCAGGCCCTGGGTTTCCAGGAAGGTACTGACGCTCTGCATGCTTTCGGCCTGATTGACGAACAGGAAGGTCAGGTCCGGGCGTTGTTGCTGGGCCTTTTCCAGCACCGGCATTTCCCGGCGGCATGGCGGGCACCAGGTGGCCCAGAGGTTGATCACCAGCGGGCCGCCCTGATAGTCGGTCAGTTGCACGGTTTCCCCGGCGGCATTACGCAGGGTGATCTCCGGCAGGCGCGTGCCTTGTTCGTAAAGGCTCAGGGAGAAGGTCGCCAGCAGCCAGAACAGCAAACCGCTGCCGACGCCGAACCCCAATGGCCGCCGCAACCCCGGCCGGCGCCAGCCGCGATACAACGCCGCCAGCACCAGCACGATCACCCCGGGCCAGGCGAGGAAACCGCCGTCGCGCAGGTCGATGATCTGCCATGGATCGTTGCGATAGTGGGTCCAGTAGACCGCCACGAAACTGACCCGCGCCGCCAGCATGCCCAGCAGGAACAGGCTGAACAGCACCGACTCGGGGTTGTCGCCGCCGCGCTTGGCCACCCGCCAGCCGACAAAGGTCGCCAGCGCCAGGGCACTGATCAGCAGCAGGTGGTTAAGCGCGATGGCAAAGGTGCCGAGGGTAAAGGTCAGCATTAACGGGCTTCTCGGGTAGTGTTCCAGCGTTGCAGGAAAGTCTCGGCATCCACCTCGCCGGTGATGCGCTGGCTGCGGCGCTCGCTGCCATCGGCACCGATCCACAACAGGCTGGGCGGCCCCGGCACTTTATAGCGGCCGAGCAGCTCGCGGCTGGCGGCATTGTCGGAGGTGACGTCCAGCCGTAGCAAGCGCACATCTTTCAGCGCGTCCAATACCTGAGGTTTGGCGAAAACCTGTTTTTCCATGACTTTGCACGACACGCACCAGTCGGCGTAGTAGTCCAGCAGCACCCATTGCCCCTGGGCCTGGGCGGCGTCGAGTTCCCGTTGCAACGCGGCGGGATCTTTAATCGTCGTGAAAGCGTCGTGGCCGACCGGGGCGCTGTCTGCCCGTGCAGCGCTATACACCTGCAACGGCTTGAACAGATCATCACTGCCACCCGCCGCACCGACCATCAACAGACTGCCCCACACCCCCAGCAACAACGAACTGGCGCCGAACACTTGGGCCACTCGACCAAACCCTTCGGATTGCTTCCAGGCGCTATAAGCAGCGATCAACAGCAAGGCGCCGCACAAGCCGACCCACAACGATTGATCCAGCACCGGGCGCAACATCAGCAGCGCAGTGGCCAGGAACAGGAAACCGAACACGCCCTTGAGCAAGTTCATCCAGGCGCCGGGCTTGGGCAGGAAACGGTTGCCAACGGTCACCAGCAGCAACAGCGGAATCCCCATGCCAATGCCCATGGCGAACAGAATCAGCCCGCCATGCACCGCGTTGCCGCTCTGGGCGATGTAAAGCAGGGCGCCGGCCAGAGGCGCGGTCATGCACGGGCCGACCAACAGACCGGACAAGGCCCCGAGCACACCGGCGCCGATCAGACTGCCACCGCGCTGATTGCGCGAGACGTTTTCCAGGCGATCGCGCAGCGCCACCGGCAATTGCAGCTCAAAGAAGCCGAACATCGGCAATGCCAGCAACACAAACACGGCGGCGAAGCTGCCGAGCAACCACGGGTTTTGCAGCAGCGCCTGAAGGTTCGCGCCGAGCAACGACGCCAGCACCCCCATCGCCGCGTACACCAGCGCCATGCAGATCACATAACTGCTGGCCAGGGCGAAACCGCGTTTGGGCGTGGCGCCACTGCCAACGATCAAACCCGCAAGGATCGGCAGCATCGGCAGCGTACAAGGGGTGAACGCCAGCAACAGGCCCAGACCAAAGAACACCAGCAAACTCCAGCCCAGCGCCCGCTGTTGCAGGTTGCTGGCCAGGGCCTGGTCCGGGGCTTCGTTGGCAATCGCTGTTGCCACCACGCCACCCAGATCGACCACTTGGGTCTGCGGCGGATAACACAGGCCGGCATCGGCACAGCCCTGGAACCCGACCTTGATCTGACCGGTGGCACCGGCCGGGATCTTCAGTTCCAGGCCCTGGCGATACACCGGTTGTTCACCGAAGAACTCATCGCTGTGGGACTCGCCCTCGGGCAACACCGGCATCTGCTGCGGGGCCAGGCCATCGAATTTCAGGCGTTTCTGATACAGGTAATAACCGTCGGCAATCTGCCAGAACAGCTGGGTTTCGCCGCTTTCAAGACGTTCGGAGGTGAAGATGAAGGCCTGCTCGACGGGGAGAAAGTCGGGTTTGGTTTCAAACGGATTGGTCCCGGCCTGGGCCAGACCCGAGATCAAGAGAGCAAAGAGGAAAAACAATCGACGCATGGGTTAAGCCTTGTCCCGGTGCAAGTGAGAAGCACAATGGTGGGCGGCGATTAACCGGTGATTAATAGAAGGTTGCCGGGCGGGCCAGCCCGGCAACGAGATCGGGTCACACCGTCATGGCACGGGTCAGGCGCCGTGATAGGTCAGGCGGTTCTCCGACATGGGGGGATGGGTGCTCTTCCAGCTGTGGGCAAAACCCACGGCCTGGTCAATTTGTTCCTGGCTCATGTCCTTGGCCAGTTCTGTCAGGAACGTAGTGGCGCTGTTGTGGAGTTGATACTCCTTGGCGGCGTCTACCACCAGCCAGATCAGCATATAGCTGAAGGGATAGTTTTTAGCGTAGCCGTATTCCGGGTCGCGTCCGCTTTCACCGTGGCCGACGGCGAAGCCATATTTGAGCATGCCGTAGAGATCACCCGCATTGGCGGTCTTTTCCAGCCATTCACGCCTTAGCGATGGGAACCGGGTCACCTCCGGGCGGTTGCTGTACCAGTTCATTGCCAGGGGCAGATTGGCCAGGGCGGCCCTTCGCAGCCACACATCAATCAGGGTGTCGGCATCCTGGCCCTGGGGGACGAGGCTGTTATCCCGGTCGTACGCCAACGCCAGGATGTACATGGCCTCCGGGAATCGGGTGTTGGCCGATTTTTTCAGCCACTTGATCTCCCGGGTCAGCTCGTACATCTGCAGCATGGCTTCACCATCACCCTGTTCGATACGGGGCGTCAGGAGTTGCCGCGCCGTGTCCAGCGAGTCGCTGTCGCCGAGCCGTAACAAGGCGTAGACATCGCCTTGGGCGGCGGCCAGTCGGTACCACTTTTTAGCGTCCTCGGTGACGCTGCCTTCACGGCGCCTGAGCACTTCGCCCAAGGCATATTGCGAGGCCCGTTCACCGGCGGCGGCCGCGATGGTCAGGTAGGGCTCCGACGCCCTGAAACTGCCGAGGTTGTAGAGTTCCAGTCCCTTTTTGCGGGCGTTTTCCTGATGGATGTTCAAGTCGGCGATCAGGGCGGTCACGTTGTTGAGCAGGTTGAACAGGGCGGTTAAATCGTCGGGGTAGGCTTGCATGGTCAATACCTGTGTGAGTGAGTTGATTGAACGTCCACACAGGGTATTGAGCAAAGCAGGGCGGGGTGCGTTACAT
This sequence comes from Pseudomonas sp. ANT_J12, assembly GCF_008370045.1. Lineage (GTDB taxonomy): Bacteria > Pseudomonadota > Gammaproteobacteria > Pseudomonadales > Pseudomonadaceae > Aquipseudomonas. The sequence continues at coordinate 33,060 of NZ_VOBN01000026.1, read as the reverse complement.
ATTTATCGTTTTCTGCACCCTCACCCATTTCAGTCTCGCAACAATCCGGGCCAGCTTACGTCATCCACTTTGATCGGGCCTGATTCAGCCTTGTTCTTCGGGATGTTGTATCGGATGTATTCGTTATCAGTCAGAAAGATGTAGTAATAGCTGTCTGCCCAGGTTCGATCATTTTGTACAGCGGTAATGATGCGATGTTTATAGTTTTCCAGGCCGGGCCACGTGGTGTGTGTAATGGCTTCCAGGGTCAGTTTGTTTGTGCGCAGATCAAGGGAGAGCGCCTTTGCGTCATTCATTAAAAACCGGAACAGTTGCACATCACGGTAATTTTGCCACCAGGTGCCAGCGACAATGCGACTGAAGTAAGGACTCAGGGAATTCCACGGTGAATCCTCCAGGCGGGCAAGACTGTGTACTTTGTCAGTGTCCTGATCGTATTGGCAGACCATGGGCAAACCCTCTTCATAATAGAAGAGCCATAAGATATCTGAATCTACGCCATTGATTCCCGAGCGAGTGGGGTGTATCCCGGTGGTGGTGAATCCAAAGCGCAGGTTCTTGACATGGGAATGGAAGTCATCCCAGTTGCTGGCACTGACGTTGGCGGGGTAGCCTTGCGCAACTTTGTTATCACCGATATCAAAACGGGAATATGTGAGGCTGTCCTTGAAAAAGAAATAACAGCGGTCCATCCCGGCGCGCCAATCGACGGCAACCACGTTTTTAAGCACTGGCATTTATTGATTCCTTTCAAATTGAAGTGACGTGTTCAGTTGCGCAATAACCCGGGCCAGGAGACGTCATCCACGGCAATAGGACCGGCGTCCAATCTGTTGCCTTGGACGTCGTATCTCAGGTACTCGTTATCGTTCAGAAAAATATAGAAGTAACTGTGGGCGAATGTCCGGTCATTTTGTGCGGCTGTGATGATTTGGTCCTTGTACGGCTCCAGTCCCGGCCAGGTTTTATGGGTGATGGGTTCTTGGTTCAGTTTATTGATAGCGAGGTTAAGGGACAGGAAGTGCCCGTTATTCATCAGGAAACGAAATAAGCGAGGCTGCGGTGATCTTTGCCACCATGTACCTGCAACGATGTTGTCGAAAAAGGGCAGTAGCTGATACCAGATGGAGTCCACCAGTCGATAGGTGCCATTGACGCTGTCCGTATCCTGATCATATTTGCAGACCATGGGAACGCCGTCTTCCTTATAGAACAGCCATAAGATATCTGAATCAAATCCGAATGGTTGCGCAGGGCTTATTCCCGTAGTGCTGAATCCGAAGCGAAGATCTTGTGCGTTGTTAAAGGTATCCCAGTGGGACGGAACGGGCCGAGGATAACCCGAAGGCACCCGATTGTCAGCGATGCTGAAACGTGAGTAAGTGTTGGTTTCCTTAAAGAAGAAATAGATCTGGTCGGGGCCGGAGCGCCAATCGACGGCAACAAAGCTGCTAAGTGCGGGCATATAAAAATATCTTTTAAATAAGGTGTGGTTGTCAGTGCGATGGGTGGGCAGGTTAGTGAGTGGGTCGGGGCGCTGTATAGTTGCAAAGTATTGAAGATTGTTTCTTCTGGAAGTTTGATTGTTTAAATAACGCCCTGTTGAATAACGCTGTTCGGGGCTATAGCGTCCTATACCGCTGCGGCGTCGCTGGCCTCCCTCCATTCCGATCGGTTGTGGCCCTGCCATAATTGCGGCTTAATCCTTCTCTGTTTGACTCGCCTTTTTTGGCTGATGGAGCTCCCATGCACGTACTGGTTTGTGAAGACGATGAGCTGATCGCCAGCGGTATCGTCGCCGGCCTCACCGCCCAGGGCCTGACCGTGGAACATGTCGCCACCGCATCGTCGGCGCGGGCGATGCTCAAGGTCGCCGAGTTTGACGTCATGGTGCTCGACCTCGGCCTGCCGGACGAAGACGGCCTCAAGTTGCTTCAACAATTGCGCAATGGTGGCCTGGAGATTCCGGTGCTGATCCTGACGGCGCGGGACTCGGTCACCGACCGCGTCGATGGTTTGCAGGCCGGCGCCGACGATTACCTGCTCAAACCCTTCGACCTGCGTGAACTCGCCGCGCGCCTGCACACTTTGTTGCGGCGGGTGGCCGGGCGCAGCGTCAACCTGATCGAGCACGGTGCGCTGACCTACGACCCGAGCAGCCGCGAAACCCTGCTCGCCGGCCAGCCGGTGGACTTGTCGCGGCGCGAGCAATCGCTGCTGCAAGCCTTGCTCCACAACCGTGGCCGAGTGTTGTCCACCGAGCAATTGAAAGACAGCGTCTACGGCTTCAACGATGAGCTGGAAAGCAATGCGCTCAACGTTCATATCCATCACCTGCGGCGTAAACTCGGCAATGGCATCGTCGAAACGGTGCGCGGCCTGGGCTATCGCCTCGGGCCAGCCGATGGCGGAGATCAATCGAAGTGATGAGCCTGCGTTTGCGCCTGAGCCTGACCCTCGGCGCCGCGTTTGCGCTGATCTGGGCGCTGGCGGCGGCCTGGATGCTCAGCGACCTGCGTAACCAGATGATGTTTTCCCTCGACCAGCGCCTGGTGGCCTCGGCGCGGATGGTTGCCGGGCTGATGGAGCAATTGCCGGCGCTGCCGACCAAGGGCGAGGGCACGCATTTCAGTGCCGAACAATTGAACGTCCCCGGTGGCATGGCCTGTCAGGTCAGCTCGCTGCGCGGTGAAATCCTTGCCCGCAGCCACACCGACCCGCAACAGAAGCTGGAAGCCGAGAAAATGGGCTTCCACGACCAGATGATCGATGGCGCGCCGTGGCGCAGTTTCACCCTGGCACGCGGTGATTTGCGCATCACCACGGCGGACCGGCAGATCGAGCGCGAAGCCCTGAACATGTCGATCCTGTTGGCCGCTTCGGTGCCGGTCGGTGTGGCGTTGCTCGGTTGCCTGTGCCTGCTCTGGCTGGGCATCGGCCAGGGGCTGGCGCCGCTCAATCGCATGCGTGATGCCTTGATGCGCCGCAGCGCCGATTCCCTCGAACCGTTGCAGATCCAACCGTTGCCCAGCGAGTTGCAGCCGTTGCTCGATACTCAGAATCAACTGTTCCAGCGCATCGGCCGCACCATCGAGCGCGAACGTCGCCTGACCGGCGACGCCGCCCATGAACTGCGCAGCCCGTTGACCGCGATCAAGACCCACCTGCAAGTGGCGCGCATGACCGACGGCGCGGCGCGGGATCAATCCCTGGCCCGGGCCGAGGAGGGCGCCGATCGCCTGCACCGCACCCTTGAACAATTGCTGTTGCTGGCGCGGGTCGAGGGCAGTTTGTCATTCGATGACGGCGTGCAATGCAGCGCCGAGCAGGTGGCGAAACTGGCGATTCAGGACGCCGCCAGCGGTGATCGCCAGCGCATCAAGTTTCAAGCGCCGGCGAAGTGCTCGGCCGCCCCGGTGCAAATGCCCGCGGTGTTGTCGATAGCCGCGCTGCGCAACCTGCTGGACAACGCACTGCGCCATACCCCAAGCGACGGCGCAGTGGAACTGAGCCTGGAAACCACCGGCAACCGCGTGCGTTTCGTGGTCCGCGACCATGGGCCGGGGATTGCCGAAGATGATCTGCAGCACCTGACCCAGCGCTTCTGGCGCAACGGCCAGAGCACCGGTTGCGGGCTGGGGTTGGCGATTGTTCAGGCGATTGTTCAGCGCTGTGCCTGCACGTTGCATTTCGACAGCCGGCCGGACGGGTTGCGGGTTGAACTGACAATGCCGCTGCAAACGGTCTGACACCACAACCCCTGTAGGAGCGAAGCTTGCTCGCGAAAGCGGTGTGTCATTCAACATCGTCGTTGCCTGACACACCGCTTTCGCGAGCAAGCTTTGCTCCTACACGGGATCTGTGTTGCACATCAAATGTAACTTCTCTCCATTAGCCATCCAGCCGCCCTCGGGGCTATCTTCCCGGCAGCTTTGACTCAATGGATTGAGGTAACAGCGCCATGGAAACAGCCCTGCACATCTGCAACGCAACGCCTGCCGACGCCGGAATCATCAGCCGCATCGTTGATCGCTCGATCCGCGTCGGTTGCGCACTCGACCACCGCAACGACGCGAAAATCGTCGCCGCCTGGACCCACAACAAAACCGCCGAACATATCCACACCTGGCTTACCGACCAACGGTTTTACCTGAGCATTGCCCTGCTTCAGGACAAACCGATCGGCGTGGCCATGGCGGCGATCAGCGGCAGAATCGCCTTCTGCTACGTGCAGCCGGAATGGTTTCGTCGCGGCGCCGGGCAGGCCTTGATTCACGACCTCGAAGCCTGGTTGCTCAATCAGGGCGTGCACCAGGTACACCTCAACAGCACCCGCACCAGCGAAGCCTTTTATCGGCACCTGGGTTATCGCGCCAGCGCCGAAACCTTCAGCGTGGCGGGGCTTCACGCCATTCCCATGCACAAGGCGCTGACGCCACCTTCATAGAAAGCTGATCGCGGGTCTAAATCCCCACGCCCCTGATGCGTTTCCAGAACAGGAAAACCTGCAAGTGCGCCCCATGACCGGAACGCGCACCTGCCCGGTGTGCAGTTTTGGTCACTATCCACAGCGTATTGAGGGGTCGAGAGATGTCAGTCGCTACCAGCCTTATCGAAGATCAGCCGGTCCGGGTCGCCCCGACGCCTGCCGAGACGCTTTACCAGTTCAACGAATCGCCGTTGCTGGCCCGTCAGAGCCAGCAGGAATCCAACGCCCGCAGCTACCCGCGACGGATTCCCCTGGCCCTCAAGCGTGCCAAGGGCATTTACGTCGAAGACGTCGAAGGCCGCAGTTTTATCGATTGCCTGGCCGGTGCGGGCACGCTGGCGTTGGGGCACAACCACCCGGTGGTGATCGAAGCGATCCAGCGAGTGCTGACCGATGAATTGCCGCTGCACACCCTCGACCTGACCACGCCGGTCAAGGATCAATTCGTTCAGGATCTGTTTGGCTTGCTGCCGCCCGCGTTGGCCGCCCAAGCGAAGATCCAGTTCTGTGGCCCCACCGGCACCGATGCCGTGGAAGCCGCGCTGAAACTGGTGCGCACCGCCACCGGACGCAGCACCGTGTTGTCATTTCAGGGCGGTTACCACGGCATGAGCCAGGGTGCGCTGAGCCTGATGGGCAGCCTGGGGCCGAAAAAGCCCTTGGGCGCGTTGCTCAGCAGCGGCGTGCAATTCATGCCGTACCCTTACGACTACCGCTGCCCGTTCGGCCTCGGCGGCGCGCAGGGTGTACAGGTCAACCTCAACTACCTGGAAAACCTGCTCAACGACCCCGAGGCTGGCGTGCAATTGCCGGCGGCGGTGATCGTCGAAGTGGTGCAGGGCGAGGGCGGGGTGATTCCGGCGGATCTCGACTGGCTGCGCGGTTTGCGGCGCATCACCGAGCAGGCCGGCGTGGCGCTGATTGTCGATGAAATCCAGAGCGGTTTTGCCCGCACCGGCAAAATGTTTGCCTTTGAACACGCCGGGATCATTCCGGACGTGGTGGTGCTGTCCAAGGCCATCGGCGGCAGCCTGCCGTTGGCGGTGGTGGTCTATCGCGACTGGCTCGACACCTGGCTGCCGGGCGCCCACGCCGGGACCTTCCGCGGTAATCAGATGGCCATGGCCGCCGGCTCCGCGGTGATGCGTTACCTGAAAGACAACAATGTCTGCGCCCACGCCGCTGCCATGGGCGAACGCCTGAGCGAACACCTGCGCATCCTGCAACGGGACTTCCCGCAACTGGGGGATATTCGCGGTCGCGGCTTGATGCTCGGCGTCGAGTTGGTCAACCCGAGCGGCATCCCGGACGTGCAAGGCCATCCGCCGGCGTTCGGGCGTCTGGCACCGCTGGTGCAGCGCGAATGCCTCAAGCGCGGCTTGATCCTGGAGCTGGGCGGTCGCCACGGGGCGGTGGTGCGTTTCTTGCCGCCGCTGGTGATCACCGCTGCCGAAATCGACCGCGTCGCAGAGATTTTCGGCCGTGCGTTGGCGGCGGCCACCGCCACGCTCTAAATTTTCCGCGGCCCCGAACGTTCCTTTTACATACCGGCTGCACACGCCGTGCAGCCCACCCCTACAGCGATGGAGATACACCATGACGTCAGTATTCGACCGCGAGGACATCCTCTTTCAGGTCGTGGTCAACCACGAAGAGCAATACTCGATCTGGCCCGACTACAAAGCCGTGCCACAAGGCTGGCGTACCGTGGGCAAGAGCGGTTTGAAGAAAGAGTGCCTGGCCTACATCGAAGAGACCTGGACCGACATGCGTCCGCTGAGCTTGCGCCAGAAGATGGATGAGCAGGCGGCTGTGGCTCACTAAAGTCACTGCGCATAAAAAACCGCTGAACCGGTAACAGTCAGCGGTTTTTTTGTGATCGTTCCCATGCACGGCGTGGGAACGAGAAGCCCGCTGGACCGGGAAGGTCAGCGGGCTTTTTCAGGTCCGGGATTTGTGTTGTCTTTGAGGCCGTCTTCGCGGGCAAGCCTCGCTCCTACAGAAGGACGCATGATCGTTCCCACGCTCTGCGTGGGAATGCAGCCCGGGACGCTCCGCGTCCCTTCAAAGCCGAACGCAGAGCGTCCGTTGAGGCATTCCCCCGCAGAGCGTGGGAACGAGAAGCCTGTTGGACCGAGAAGGTCAGCGGGCTTTTTCAGGTTCGGGATTTATGTTGACTGTGAGGTCGCCTTCGCGGGCAAGCCTCGCTCCTACAGAAGGACGCATGATCGTTCCCACGCTCTGCGTGGGAATGCAGCCCGGGACGCTCCGCGTCCCATTCAAAGCCGAACGCGGAGCGTCCGTTTTTCAGGTTTGGGATTTATGTTGACTGTGAGGTCGCCTTCGCGGGCAAGCCTCGCTCCTGCGGGGTTATGCGCCGCTCAACCCCTTGATCAGCAAATCCACATTCCCTTCCAGTTCGGCCACTGGATCGACCCCATCGGTACTTAACACCACCAACCGACTCCCGGCCTCGCTGATCACCGCTTTCAACGCCTCTGACGGTTGGCGATGATGCAACACCACCGCCACATCATTGCCCTTGAGCGTTGCGCCCAGTTGCTTGAGCGCTTCGGGTGTCCACTCGGCATCCGGCCGGGCATCGAGGCCGACCAGTTCCAGATTGAGCCCGCTGATCAGGTAGCCGAAGTGATCGCTCAGGCTCAGCACCGTGAGGTTATCGGCACTGGCCAGGCGCGCTTCGCTGTCGGCGCTGAGCTTGAGCAAACGCTGCTTGAGTGCTGCGAGGTTGGCTTCGATTTTCGGTTTGGCCGTCGGCGCCAGACGCACCAGATCCGCCGCCATCACGTCCGCCATGCGCCCCATGTTGTTGCTGGAAAACCATGGCTGACTGTTCAAGCCATCGACCTTGTTACCCGGTTGTACGGCAATGCCGGGCAGGGCACCGTCCACCGGCCGCGCGGCGTCGACTTCGACGATGCGGATATTGCTGCGCCGGGCGATGGGGTAGAGCGGGTCATCCGCCCACAGCGAGCGCAGGCCGATCACCGCATCCGCGTCGGTTGCCAGTTTGGCCAGCGCCGGGGCGCCGCGTCCGGTGAAGTAAGCGGTCTGGCGGCTGCCGGGCAGATTGTCCGGTGCGGCCCGTTCGAGGCTGACGTCGGTGCCTTTGAGCAAGACTTCGCCCAAGCCGTAAGTGATTGGCAAGGACGCCAGCACCCGCAACGGTTTGGCGCTGTCCGCCGAAAAAGCGGTGTGGACCACGCCGCACAGGGCCATGGCCAGGGTCAGTTGACGCAGATTAAAAGTCATTTATCCGAGATTCCCTTTCAGGCTTGGAACGACGCCGCGCGCAATGGCGGACAGGGCGAAGGCGATACCGGCCACCAGAATGATTGCGGCGCCGGACGGGATGGGCAGGTCGAACACAATCGGCGCCAGAATCCCGCACAACGTGCTGACCGTGGCGATCGCCACCGAACACCAGAAGAAACCCTTCAACGACTGACTGAGCAACCGCGCCGCCGCTGCCGGGATCACCAACAACGCACCGACCAGAATCGCGCCGATTACCTTCACCGCCGCGACGGTGATCAACGTCACCAGAATCACGAACAGGTAATCCAGGGTCTTGACCGCCACCCCACGCACCGCCGCCAGTTGCGGGTTGAAACTGGCGAGCATGATGCGGTTGTACAGCGGCAGGGCCAGGGCCATCACCAGCGAACCGACAATCGCCAGCACCAGCAAATCATTGCCGTTGACCGTCAGCACCGAACCGAACAGCACGTTCTCCAGAATGTGCACGTTGATCTTGCCCGCCAGAATCAACAACAGGCTCGCGCCCAACGCCAGGGACACGGACAGGAACACGCCAATCAAGGTGTCCGGCGCCAGGCCGGTACGGTTGCGCAGGTAATTGAGCAGGATGCCGAACAACAGACAATAACCAAACAGGCTGCCATACGGCCCGGTGTAGGGTTCGCCGAGCAGGATGCCGATGGCCACGCCGGTCAGCGCCGCGTGACCCACCGCCTCAGAGAAAAACGCGAAGCGCTTGACCACCACCAGCGTACCCAGACCACCAAGCACCGGGCCGATCAACAGCCCTGCGAGCAGCGCGTTGACCACAAATCCATAGGCCAGCGCCTCCGGCAGATAACCCGCAGAGGCCCAGCCCTGGACCATCAAGCGAAAGGCTTCATAACTCATCAGGCCGCGCTCCGTGGATGGGTCGAAAACAGGGTCAGCAAACGCTCCGGGGTCAGTGCCTGTTTCGGCGTGGCGTCGAACAGCACCCGGCGATTGAGCCCGGTGACCCGATCCGCCAGACGCCCGACTGCTTCCAGATCGTGCTCGATCCACAGCACCGTGATGCCGCTCTGGCGCCAGTCGCCCAGCAGCCGTTCAAACACCTGAATCCCGGCTTCATCCAGCGCCGACATCGGTTCGTCGAGCACCAGCAATTGCGGCGCCGGGATCAGCCCCTGGGCCAGCAACACGCGCTGGCGCTCACCGCCGGACAACGCGCCCATGCGCCGCTTGCGTTTGTCCTGCATGCCGACCCGCTCCAGCGCTTCGCCAATCGCTGCCGCGTAATGCTTGCTCAAGCCGAGAAATGCCGGGCGCCGCTGACACATGGCGGCCATGAAATCGTCGACGGTCATCGGCAAGCCCCGGTCGAACTCCAGCGCTTGCGGCACGTAGCCGATGGTGCCGGGCGCGTCGGGCCACTGCAGGCTCAAGCGACCCTGATGGGGCATTTGCCCGAGCAAGGTCTTGATCAGCGAACTCTTGCCGCCGCCGTTGGGGCCGACCAGCGCATGCACGCTGCCGGGCTGGACCTGGAAGGTCACCTGGTCGAGGATCGTCGTGCGCCCGAGGGTCAGGCTGACGTCGGCGAAATCCAGGGTCGGGCCGGCGCTTTGTAGCGCCAGGTTTTCTTGAGCGGTCATGCGCCGGACTCCTGAATCGCCCGTACCACGGTGTTGAGGTTGCCGGTCATTTCCTTTTCGTATTTGTCGGCGGTGTATTCGCCGTAGGAAATGTGCGACAGCGGATACAGCTTCACCCCGGATTCACGCTGGATGGTCTCGACGTAGGTGGAGGGGAAATCCATCTCGGAGAAGATCACCTTCACGTCCAGTTCACGCAGTTGATCGATGGTCTTTTTCAACTGGCTCGGGCTCGGTTCGATGCCGTGGGCCGGCTCGACCACGGCGGTGACTTCCAGGCCAAACTCGCGCAGCAGGTAGTCGTAGGCCGCGTGGACCGTGGCCACTCGCAGTTCGGCGTTCGGCGCCTGGGTCAGTTTGGCCAGGGCGTCGGCGCGCATCTGCCGCAGGCGTTTGCCGTAGGCGCGGGCGTTCTGGGTGTAGGTCTTGGCGTTGTCCGGGTCGAGCTTGCCCAGTTCCCGGGCGATGTTGTTGACCTGGGCAATAGAGGCGCTGATCGACAGGAAGGTGTGCGGGTTGACTACCTTGCCGGCACCCCGGGCGGCGGTGCCGGTGGCGGCCAGCAGCGGCACGTTTTCGTTGGCTTCGATCACCGGGATGTTCGGGGTTTCGCTGGCGGCGATCATGCGGTCGGCGAAGTCGTCATGGCCCACGCCGTTGAGCACGATCACGTCGAGCCCGCTGATGCGCTTGATGTCTTCGGCCCGGGGTTCGTAGGCGTGGGGATTGAAACCGGCCGGAATCAGCGGCACCACTTCGGCCTTGTCGCCGACGATATTGGCCACGTAGCTGTAATAAGGGTGCAGGGTGATGCCGATGCGCAGGCGCTTGGCCTGATCGGCGCTGGCCAGTGGCGTCAGCAGGCAAGCCAGCACGCCAACCACGATCAGGCGCGAGAAAGAACGAAGCGATGAAATAGGCATGGGAAAGCGGTCTTCTCTCGGGTGATGGCGAGGGGTCAGTGCCGGTGCTGGCGGGTCACGCCGGCATCGAATTGCGCGACGATCTGCTGCCAGCCGGCGCTTTCCAGCGCGGCGTCAGTCAGGTCGGTCGGCGTCGTGAGGGCTTCGCCGCGATTGAGCCAGACGTCCGGCGCATCATCGTCAGCGGTCAGGCGCATCAGGAATGAACCGGCCACGGTCGGCGTCTGGCTCTGGCCGAAATACGCCTTGGCATCGAGCAACTGCCAGGCATGTCCGCCGCGACTGACCGAACTGGCGTCCTGGGCAAACGGCGCAAAACCTTCATCGGCCAGGGCTTCGGGAGTCGGCAGCGTGGTTTGCTCCTGGCGCAGCAGGTGAATCTCGTCCAGGGTCACTCGCAGGTCGGCGTAGATGCCTTGTTCGGAGGCGCTCAGGTCGCGGCGCGCATCCAGTTGATGGCTGCTGACGCTGCTCGTTTCCTGGGACTCGTGGCGCCAGGCAACCACCGAGCCGGCAACCCCAAGGATCATCAGGCACAACAGCAACACGTAGAGGGTTTCATGACCGGCACCGGCCGGGCGCACGAGTTGGGTGGTGGGCGTACTCATGTTCACGGTGCCTCAATGTCGGCTTGGTCGATCTCGACCACGTGGCCGGGGCCGGCGTCGAACAGCACGTAGAACTCGGCGGCGGGTTTCTTGAAGACCACGGTCGAATCGGCACCGAGCTTGCCCGGCACGAGAATGGTTTCGTCGTAGCCGATCACATCCAGCGTCACCCCCGGCGCACCGCTGCCGTCGGAGAAACCGCCGGTGCACTTGATCTGCTCGGCGTCGATGGCCTTGCACTCGCACATCGGGTTGTGGGCCAGGGCATGGGCGCTGAAACCGGCACCGAGTACCAGCAGTGCGACGCGTAGAGGTCGAAAAAGGTTGATCATGGTTTGCCTCCTTGTTGGTTCAGCCAGGCGATGGTGGCCGGGGATGCCTGGCTCAGGGGGATCGAGGCCTGGTGCATGCTGCCGTCCCAGCCTTCCATGGTGATCCACAGCTCGGCGTCGGCTTTGGTTTTTTCCGGCACCGGCACCGAGGCGCCCATGCGGTATGGCGTGCCGAAGAAAATCACCCCGGCGGCGCGCAGGCTGCGGGGTTTGCCGATGCGCAGGTAGGTAGCCTTGACCGGCTCGATACAGGCATCGCACAGCGCGGCATTGAAGCCTTTCATGTAGCCGGCCGGGCCATCGCGGCGCGGCGCTTCATTGCGCAACTCGGCCAGGCGCAGGCTCCAGGGGCCGACCTGGATTTCGCCGATTTCCCGTTCGCCGAGGCCGCTGTCACCGCGAAACAACGCGGCGTCACTGAAGTACTTGGGCATGAAACCCAGCGGGATCAGCAGCAACAGGATGTTCAAGTGGAAACGCCATTTGTGCCACAGCACGCTCAGGCGCGAGGGTGTTGGGGCGGCAGTGATTTTGCTCACAGGCTGGCCTCCGACGTTTCGCGGTTGACTGGCGCCGTGGCGCTGCGCTGTTTCTTGTGGCTGCGCTTGAGCGCATTGGCGGTAGCGAGGGCGGTGCGCTTGGTCCAGATCAGCAGGCCGCTGAGCACCATCATGCTCAGCACCAGACCGAAGAAAAACCAGATCAGCTTGATCCACAGGCCGCCGAAATCCCCGGTGTGCAACGGGCGCATGGATTCGGTGACGAACTCCAGCGTGCTGCGGTCCGAGATCAACCGCGAGGCGGCGATTTCGCCGTTGTACGGGTTGATGGTCGCGGTCTGGAACATCAGCGGATACCAACCACGTCCCCCCACGTCCAGGTGGCTATAGGCATTGCCCGGCAGGCTGACAAAACTGGCCTCCAGCCCCGGTATTTTCTGCATGGCTATTTCAATCGCGCGATCAATGTCGATCTGCGCGGGTGGCGTACCGTCCGGCGAGAGCGGCACGGCTTTACGGGCCATGGCGGGAATGATTTGTGCGCTGGAAATGGACACCTGATTGTCGAACAGCATGGCCTCAATCAGGAACCAGGTGCCGGTGATGGAAATGACGGCGATGAACCAGATCGACCAGATCCCGCTGAGGCGGTGAAAGTCGCCCCAGAAAATCCGCGCGCCGTGACGAATGCGTAACGTCGGGCGAAGGAAACCCTTCCAGAACTTCTTGTAGACCACCAGCCCCGTAATCAGTGAAACCAGCAGCGGCAAGCCGAGGAACGACACCAGGTACCAGCCCCAACTGTAGCCATTGGTGAACGGCACCAGCCACCAGCCATGCAAGGCGCGGGTGAAGGCCTTGAAGTTGAACTCCGGCGCGACACCCTGGATCACGCCGCTGTACGGGTTGACGTACACCGTCACCGAGCGCCCGTCGGGGTAACTGACGTCAACGTCGAGGGCAAAATGCGATTCATCGGGACGGCTGATGGCCTGGACCAGGGTTTGCGGCTCGGCTTTTTTCATGGCCGCCAGAATCTGGTCGTAGCTGAGCAGCGGCGCATCGTCCGACGGTGGGCTGGCGCGCATTTGCGGGTTGGCCAGCCAGACGATTTCCTGGCTGACGACGGCCAGGGTGCCGGTCACGCAGACGATCAGCACGAAAAACCAGATCGGCAGCGCCAGCCAGCTATGCACCAGAAACCAGAGTTTGGAACGGGATTTCTTCGACATGATTAAAGGTCTTGTTTCGATGAGAGGGCCTCTGCCACGGGCTTCGTCGCACGGTGACCCCTGAAAGGCCAGGCCGTGGCTTTTGCCTACGCGGCCTGACTGCATCTACATAAGACGGATGAGCAACGGAAATCCCGAAGGGTGATATGAAAGTAAATGTTTCGTATTGCAGTTTGGGAGTGGGGTAGACCGTGGGAAAAGATCGCAGCCCTCCTTCATCCAACACGATCCATGTTCCAAGCCATCACTCTGCGGCCATTGATGCCCAACCCCCGCTCCTTAAGATGGAACCCAGACGTCCCCCGAGCGAGCACCTCCATGACCCGAGCCAGAACCCTCTACGACAAACACATCGACGCCCACACGGTGTGCCGCCTCGATGACCAGGGCCATGTCCTGTTGTACATCGATCGCCAGGTCATCAACGAATACACCAGCCCCCAAGCCTTCAGCGGTTTGCGCGAAGCCAAGCGCGCTGTGTGGCGCCCGGACACCGCGCTGGCCGTGGTCGATCACGTCAACCCCACGGCCCCGGTACGCGTCGCTGCGATGCCGGATGCCGGCGGGGCGCGGCAGGTGTCGTACCTGGCGGAAAACTGCCGGGACTTCGGCATCGAGTTGCTGGACATCCTCGACAAACGCCAGGGCATCGAACACGTGATCGCCCCGGAGCAGGGCTTCATCCTGCCGGGCATGGTCATCGCCGCCGGCGACAGCCACACCACCACCTATGGCGCTCTCGGGGCCTTCGGTTTCGGCATCGGCACCTCGGAGATCGAACACCTGCTGGCGTCCCAGACCCTGGTCTACAAACGCCTGAAAAGCATGCGCGTGAGCGTCGAAGGCGAATTGGGTACCGGGCTGACCTCAAAGGACGTGATCATGGCGCTCATCGGCCAGATCGGCGCATCGGGTGCCACCGGCTACGCCATCGAATTTCGCGGCTCGACCATCGATGCCTTGAGCGTCGAAGCGCGGATGACCATCTGCAACATGGCGGTAGAGGCGGGTGCCCGAGGCGCATTCATGGCCCCGGACGAAAAAGTCTTCGCCTACCTCAAGGACAAACCTCGCGCCCCGAAAGGCGAGTTGTGGGACCGCGCCGTCGAGCAATGGCGAAGCCTGCACAGCGATGCAGATGCGCAGTTCGACCGTGAAGTTTCAGTCGATGCCAGTTCTCTGGAACCCATTGTCACCTGGGGCACCAGCCCGGACCAGGCCTCACCCATCGGCGCACGGGTTCCGGACCCGCAAGCCGTCAGCGACCTGATCCTGCGCCAGGACATGCGCCGCGCCCTGAACTACATGGGCCTGGAAGCCGGCATGCCCCTGAGCGAGATCGTCATCAGCCATGCGTTTATCGGTTCCTGCACCAACGCGCGCATCGAAGACCTGCGCGATGCCGCCAGTGTGGTGCGCGGCAAACACGTGGCCGAGCATGTGCGGGCGATGATCGTGCCCGGTTCCACCGAAGTGCGCGATCAGGCCGAGGCCGAAGGGCTGGCGGCGATCTTTATCGAGGCCGGGTTCGAATGGCGCCAGTCCGGTTGCTCGATGTGCCTGGCAATGAACGACGACGTGCTGGCCCCCGGCGACCGCTGCGCCTCCAGCACCAACCGCAATTTCGAAGGCCGCCAGGGCGCCGGGGCGCGCACCCACCTGATGAGCCCGGCGATGGTCGCCGCCGCCGCGATCACCGGGCGCCTGACCGACATCCGTCATTTTGGAGATCGCACATGAGCCAGCAACCCTTCACCCACGTCAGCGGCAAAGCCGCGCCGATGCTCGCAGCCAACATCGACACCGACGTGATCATGCCCAAGCAATTCCTCAAGGGCATCGACCGCGCGGGGCTGGATCGTGGGTTGTTTTTCGACCTGCGGTTTTTGCCGGACGGATCGCCTAATCCTGAGTTCGTGTTGAACCAGCCGGCGTGGCAGGGCGCGAGTTTTATGGTGGTCGGGCCGAATTTCGGCTGCGGATCGAGCCGGGAACACGCGGTCTGGGGGTTGAAACAGATGGGCATTCGCGCGCTGATCGGCTCAAGCTTTGCCGGGATCTTTTATGACAACTGCCAGCGCAACGGGGTGTTGCTGATTACCTTGGACGAGGCGGTGGTGCAGCGGCTGGGGCGGGTTGTCAGCCAGCCGGACAGTGCGCAAATCAGCGTCGATCTGGAGGCGCAGCAGATTCGCTTGAGCGATGGCCAGGTCATCCCGTTCGAAATCGATACCTTGCGCAAGACCGCGTTGTTGCTGGGGCTTGATGCCATTGGCAGCACCCTTCAGCGCAGCGAACAGATCAAAGCCTTTGAGCGTGAGCATCTGGCTGCGAATCCCTGGTTGGGCTGACATCGCTTTCGCGGGCAAGCCTCGCTCCTACACGGTCTACGTTGAACCGTTGGAGCGAGGCTAGCCCGCGAAGAGGCCCGCCCATTCACCGCACTTCAAACCGACAGCTCTTTGAAATGCGCCTGCAAAAACTCCACGCACGCGCGTAACTTCCCGGAATACGCCAACCGCGTCGGGTACACCGCCCACACATTCGCACTCTGGGTGTAATCCGCCAGCACCTGCACCAGCCGGCCTTGCTCCAGCAACGGCTTCACATCCCACAATGAGCGCAACAACACCCCGCGCCCATCCAGTGCCCACTGCAAGACAATCTCGCCGTTGTTGGACGACAACGGCCCGCTGACCCGCACGCTTTCCTGGACCCCGTCGCGCTCCAGGTTCCAGATGCCGAACGCGTTGTCGCGCTCCTTGATCACCAGGCAATGATGCTGCTCCAGATCCGCCAGGGTCTGCGGCGTGCCGTGGCGTTGCAGGTAACCGGGGGCTGCGCACAACACGCGCCGGTTGCTCACCAGCCGCCGACCGATGTGCTGGCCGGGAATGTCATCGCCGACGCGGATCTCCAGGTCGAAACCTTCGCTGACGATGTCCACCACCCGGTCGAACAGGTCCAGGCGAATCTCCAGTTCCGGATAACGCTCGGCCAACAGCGACACGGCCGGCGCCACATGGTTACGGCCGAAACCGAAACTGCTGCACACATGCAGGCGCCCACGAGGGCTGTCGTGGGCGTCGGAGAGTTCGTCTTGCAGTTGCTGGAAGTCATCGAGAATGCGCAAGGCCCAGCGCTGCACCCGCTCGCCGTCCTCGGTCAGCGCAATGCGTCGGCTGGTGCGATGCAGCAGGCGGGTGCCGAGGGTGGTTTCGAGAATCTGGATGCGCTTGCTGACATAAGCAGGGGACAGCCCCAGCTCATCGGCGGCTGCGGCGAAACCGTTTTTGCGGATGACGGTGAGCAGGACTCGCAGGTCTTCGGGTAGGGGCACGGTGTCTTTCTTGAGGGTCATGGCAGAACGAGCACTGGCGGCATGAGCCGCCAGCATAGCATCGCCGTTTGCAGGATTTATTCAGCGGTAACGTTGGCGGCCGCCCGGGCATGTCGCCCACGCTTGAGGGCAATCGGCGCCATTTTGCTGCGGTCCAGTTCACCTTCCCACGCGGCGACCACCAAGGCTGCCACGGCGTTGCCGATGATGTTGGTCAGGGATCGGCATTCCGCCATGAAGCGGTCAACGCCGAGGATAAGTACCATCGCCGCCACCGGCACAGTTGGCACCACCGCCAGGCTCGCCGCCAATGCAACAAAACCGGCACCCACCACCGCACCCGCACCTTTGGACGTGAGCATCGCCACCGCCAGCAAGGTCAGTTGCTGCTCCAGCGTCAGGTCGATATTGGTCGCTTGAGCGAGGAACAACACCGCCAGGGTCATATAGATGTTGGTGCCGTCGAGGTTGAAGGTGTAGCCGGTCGGCACCACGATCCCCACCACGCCTTTCGACGCACCGAGGCTTTCCAGTTTCTGGATCAACTGCGGCAGCGCCGACTCCGAAGAGCTGGTGCCGAGCACGATCAACAGCTCAGCCTTGATGTACGCCAGCAATTTGAAAATGCTGAACCCGGCATAACGAGCGATGCTGCCCAGCACACAGACGACGAAGATAAACGCGGTGAGATAGAAGGTGCCGATCAGCTTCAGCAACGGCAGCAGCGAGCCGAGACCGTACTTGCCGATGGTGAACGCAATCGCACCAAATGCACCGATGGGCGCGACGCGGCTGATGATGCCGACGATGCGGAAAAACACCTCGCTCGCCTGATTGATGATGCCCACCAGCGGCCGAGCCTTTTCCCCGACCATCACCAGGGCAATGCCGAACAGCACCGAAACGAACAGCACCGGCAGGATTTCCCCTTGGGAGAACGCCTCGAAAAACGTGGTGGGAATCACATGCAGCAGAAACCCGGTCACCCCTTCGCCGTGTTGCGCCTGGCCAACAAAACCGGCGATGGCCGAGGTGTCGAGGGTCTTTACGTCGATGTTGAAACCCGCGCCCGGATGCAGCGCATGGGCCGCGAGCAAGCCGATCAACAGCGCGATGCTGGACACCACTTCGAAATACAGCAACGCCTTGCCACCGACCCGGCCTACCTGTTTCACGTCGTGCATGCTGGTGATCCCGGAGACCACGGTGCAGAAGATGATCGGGCCGATGATCATCTTGATCAGCTTGATAAAACCGTCGCCCAACGGCTTGAGATCGATGCCGGCCTGGGGCCAGTAATGCCCGATCACAATGCCCATCGCGATGGCGATAAGCACCTGCACATAAAGGGTTCCCAGCAGTTTTCTGATTGTCATTTTTATTATCTCGAGACGGTTTTTGGGCATGACGATCCCGCGCGGGCCCGTTAAGGCCCGCGATGGGAGGTGGATTCAGGTCAGGCTGTTTCGGGTGTCAGCGCAGGAAAGGCAGGACCTCGGCGAGCAACAGTTCGGGGGCTTCTTCGGCGATGTAATGGCCGGCGGGCAGCGCTTTACCGCGCACGTCGGTGGCGACGAGTTGCCATTCCTTCAGCGGCTCGAAACAGCGGCCGACGGTGCCTTCGGCGCCCCACAGCACCAGCAAGGGCAGGTTCAAATGACGGCCGGCGTCGAGGTCGGCGCGGTCATGCTCAAGGTCGATGCCGGCGCTGGCGCGGTAGTCCTCGCAGATCCCCCGGGCGGTGCCGGGCAACTTCAGGCAGCGCAGGTATTCGCTGAAGGCTTCAGCTGTGAACGGCTTGAGCCCGGCGCTGCGGCTGCCCATCACGCTGCGCAGGTAGGATTCGGGATCAGCCTCGATCAGGGTTTCCGGCAACGGCGCCGGGCGGATCAGGAAGAACCAATGCCAGTAGGCGCGGGCGAAGGCTTCGTTGGTTTGGGCGTACATCGACAGGGTCGGCGCGATATCCAGCAGCACCATGCGTTGCACAACGGCGGGGTGATCCAGCGCCAGGCGATGGGCAACCCGGGCGCCACGGTCGTGGGCCAGCACCGAGAACTGCTCTAAGCCCAGGGACTTCATCAGTTCGACGCCGTCCTTGGCCATTTCCCGTTTGGAATAGTTAGTGTGGTGGTCGTTGGCCAGCGGTTTGCCGCTGTCGCCGTAGCCCCGCAGGTCGACGGCGACCACGGTGAAATGCTCGGCCAGTTGCTCGGCGATCTTGTGCCAGATGACGTGGGTTTGCGGGTGCCCGTGCAGCAACAGCAAGCCCGGGCCGGTGCCGCCGATGCGGTAGGCGATGTCCACGCCGTTGACGTGGCGCTGGTCTTTCAGGAATCCGGCGAACATGGGGAATGACTCCTTGTTGTAGTTGCCTGCATCCTGAAATTGTTCGGCGGCTACGGCAAGGCGCAAAGCGTGGGGTGGTTGTTCATGAAGTGTGTAGAACCACCTGTGGCGAGGGGGCTTGCCCCCGTTGGGTTGCGAAGCGGCCCTGAAATCTGCGAATGCGTTGATCGTTCCCACGCTCTGCGTGGGAATGCAGCCCGGGACGCTCCGCGTCCCTCCAAAGCCGAACGCGGAGCGTCCGTGGAGGCATTCCCACGCAGAGCGTGGGAACGATCATGGTGCTCAACCCTGCTGAAACATCTCCTTGGCCCGTTGCTCAATCTGCTCCTGGGTCAGATCCTCCTTGCGCGTCGCCAGGAACCACAAGTGCCCATAGGGATCCTTCAAAGTCCCCGAGCGGTCGCCATAAAACTGATCCTTGACCTCGGACACCACCGTGCCCCCGGCGGCAATCGCCTGTTTGTAGGACTTGTCGACATCGGTCACATACAGGTGCAGCCCCACGGACGGTGATCTGTCCGGGTTGCTCAGCGGTCCTTGATCGCACGGCGTGCCGAGCATGATCGGGCAGTCGCCGATGCGCAGTTCGGCGTGGCCAATGCCGCCGTCGGGCATGCTCAGGCGCATCACTTCAATGGCGTTGAAGGCTTTTTTGTAGAACTCGATGGCCTCGGCGGCTTTCTGGATGCCGAGATAGGGGGTGATGCTGTGATAACCCTCTGGAATGGGTTGGACGCTCATAACGGTTCTCCCTTGTTGTTGTGAGTTGAAGGTGTTCCTTCGCCGGTTTCCGGTCGGATAACTATAGGTCAGGGCTACCGCCGATACCGAGTGCCCGACGAGCAGCAGCGCCACTGTTCAGCCATCAACAGCGAAGCAGCAGATTGCCAGGGTTTGCCACCTTTAACGCCGTTTAACCTCCCGGAACGGCAGTTCATTCTGACCCGCTATAAAGGGCAGATTGCGCCGGGGTTCTAAATGATCGTTTCCATGGCCTGCGTGGGAATGCCTCAAGGGACGCTCCGCGTTCCAATGGGACGCGGAGCGTCCCGGCTGCATTCCCACGCGGAGCGTGGGAACGATCACTCCAGCAGCTGCGCCCCAGGTCCTTGCTCCCCGAGCACATCGCCAAAGTTGCGCAACGGACACGCTTCCATCGACAAACACCCACACCCGATGCAGCCATTGAGCCGGTCCCGCAACAAGGTCAATTGCTGAATCCGCTGATCCAGATCCCGGCTCCACCGCGCCGACAACACCTGCCAATCCGCCGCCGTCGGCGCGCGGTTGTCCGGCAAGGATTGCAGCGCTTCGGCAATCTCCGCCAACGGAATCCCCAGCCGTTGCGCGACCTTGATCAACGCCACTCGGCGCAACACTTCCCGTGGATAGCGGCGCTGGTTGCCCTGGTTGCGATGGCTTTTGATCAAGCCCTTGGTTTCATAGAAGTGCAGGGCGGTCACGGCCACGCCGCTGCGGGTGGCGACTTGGCCGACGGTCAGTTCCTTGTGCAGGTTTTCCGGGGTAACCATTTAAAAAAGCCTCTTGACCTCTGGTTAGCTAGAGGTTTTACCCTGCAGGCCTTCGGATCGCAAGATCCGGTTAAAAGGTGAGTGGGGACTATTCATGCCAACGTCAGCGAAAAACCGCAGTTTCACCCAGCTGATCGAATTCGAGATCGAGCCGCATCAACAACCCGCGCTGGTGTCGGCGCTGTCCGCTCAGACCGAGCGCCTGGCCCAGGATTTCAGCGGCTTCTTGAGCGCGAGCATCCAGGCCAGCGACGACGGTCGGCGGGTGCTCAATTACCTGCAATGGCAATCCCGCGAGGCGGGTGAAGCCGCGTTCCAGCGCTTTGAAAGCGGCGAGCAGGATTTCTGGCACCTGATCCGCGCCCATCAGGCGAAAACCGTGACCTTCGGCTCATTCCAGGTGTTGCACAGCCTGGAGCGCAGCCATGACGACGCGCTGCACTGCAACCTAGTGAGTTAGATCGACAACTGCATCAAGCGCTCGCCCTGCACGTTCTCCGTGGGGCGGCGCTTGTTCACCGCCAGTTCGCCGATCTTGATCAAGCGCGTGCGGGTCACGTTGCGGCTCAATCCCAACAATGCGGCGGTGTGCACCTGGTTGTAATGGCTGAAGCGATACGCCGCGCGCAGCAGGGCGTCTTCGACTTTTTCGTGCAACGCTCCGGCCTGTTCCTCGAAAAGCTTTTGAAACGCCCGGTCGAGCAAGGCTTCCGGTGAATCGTCGACCGTGCCGTGGTGATCGTCCTGACGCTCGATGCGCATGTTCGACAGGCGCAGGTCGTCCCGTTCGATCACGCCGTTGCGGCAGATCAGCAGGGTGTGGTGAATGACGTTTTCCAGCTCGCGGATGTTGCCCGGCCAACTGTAGCTGCGCAGTTTCAGCTCGGCCTCTTTACTGATGGTGATGGTGCCGTAGCCGAGGCGCTGGCTGTAGGCTTCGACGAAATGCCGGGTCAGGGGCAGGATGTCGCCGGGGCGGTCGCGCAAGGGGCTCAACTCCAGGCTGACCACGTCGAGGCGGTAATACAGGTCTTCGCGGAAATGCCCGGCGTTGATGGCTTTCTCCAGTTGCACATTGGTCGCCGCCAGCACCCGCACGTCGATGGGAATGCTCTTGCGCGAGCCCAGGCGCACCACTTCCCGCTCCTGCAACACCCGCAGCAACTTGACCTGGATCGCCATCGGCAAATCGCCGATTTCATCGAGGAACAAGGTGCCGCCGTCGGCCTCTTCAAACCATCCAGCCTTGGCACTCAGGGCGCCGGTGAAGGCGCCTTTCTCATGACCGAACAACTCGGCTTCCACCAGAGATTCGGAGAACGCACCGCAGTTCACCGCCACGAATGGCCGGTTGCGCCGGGCGCTGAGGTTGTGGATATGCCGCGCCACCAACTCCTTGCCGGTGCCGGTTTCACCGATGATCAGCACGCTGGCTTCACTCGGTGCGACCTGTTGCAAATGCGCGAGCAAAGCCTGGGATTTCGGGTCTTCGAACACCTGCGCGGTGGCGCGGATCGACGTGGCGAGGGCGGGCGAGGGCGGTAGGGTCAGCAGTTGCATGGCAGGCTCCATGAAAAGAAGGTCAGGAATAGAAGGTCGGAATCGGCAGGGACTGGTTCAGCGCCCAATCACCCAGTTCATGGAGTTTGTAATCCACCGGGTCGTGCAGGGTTTGCGTGCGCAGGTTGCGCCAGTGGCGATCCAGGCGCAGCGAGGCGTGAGTCGAGCGCGCGCCGGTCACTTCGAACAGACGGCTGCACAGTTCCAGGCCATTGCGGGTGGCGGCGACCTTGGCCGTGGCGATGGCGGTTGCCAGATGCCCGCGCTCTTCGGCGCTGAGATTGGGGCCTTTGGCCCAGGCCTTGTCGAGCAGGTCGGCGGCGCGTTCCACCAACAGGCGGACGCCTTCAAGGGCGACCCAGTATTCGCCGTAATGGGCGAGCACATACGGGTCTTCGCGCACATCCTGGGCGCTGGATTTATGCCAGGGCCGGGTTTCGGTCAGGGTGTATTGCCGCGCTTCTTCGAAGGCACCTTCGGCGATGCCGAGGAACATATGGGTGAAAGTCAGCTGGGCGATTAATGGCCGCAGGCAGGCGAACGGCGTGCTCAATGGGCCGGGATCGAGGAGCAATTCCGACTTTTCGACCCGCACCCGTTCGAAAGTCGCGCTGCCGCTGTCGGTCTGGCGCTGGCCCATGTTGTTCCAGTCGTTGTGCAGGGTGATGCCGCTGCGACCGCTGGGGATTGCGGCGATCAACAGCTTGCCGCCGGCACTTTCATCCACCGCCGAGGCGATCAGCATTTGTGAATCGCTGGCGC
Organism: Pseudomonas sp. ANT_J12; assembly: GCF_008370045.1. Classification (GTDB taxonomy): domain Bacteria; phylum Pseudomonadota; class Gammaproteobacteria; order Pseudomonadales; family Pseudomonadaceae; genus Aquipseudomonas. The sequence goes on along the minus strand of NZ_VOBN01000026.1, from coordinate 10,517 downwards.
CGGAGCAGAAGCTTTTCTTGCCGGAAAACTCGCGCCAGCCGCCGAGGTTTTTCACCACGGTGCGGGTGTCCAGCGGGTTGAGGGCGTTGCCCCAGAACCAGTTCTTGCGCGCCGTTTGCTCGAACCACGGCTGCCACTGTTCGGGCTTGGCGAACAGGCGCACGGTGGCGAGCATCAGGTGATGGAAACCGAAGACATGCGCGATGGAGCTGTCGACCTTGGCAAACTCGCGCACGATGGTCAGGGTTTCACTCCAGCTGGCGCCGAGGCCGCCGTACTGGGTGGGAATGCTCAGCGCGAGCAGACCGCTGTGGCGCAGGGCATCACGCTCGGCTTTGGGCGTGCCGCCACGTTCGTCGCGCTCAACGGCGGTCAGGGCAAACTCAGCTGCCAGTTGGCGAGCGGTGTGCAAGGGGGAGAGCAGGGCGCTTTGTGGTTTGGCCGTCACGCGGGGGATTCCTTATTTCTGGAGACCGATCGTTCCTACGCTCTGCGTGGGAATGCCTCTGGGGACGCTCCGCGTCCAGTGACGCGGAGCGTCACGGGCTGCATTCCCACGCAGAGCGTGGGAACGATCAGGCGTGGCGGTCAGGCCGTGGCTTTGGTCGGCAGCACATCATTGGCAATCATTTCGCCAAACGGCCCGGTGAGGTTGGTCACACCGCGTCCGGCCAGGCTCGCGTACGGTTCCGGCAACAGCGGGAACACCAGCTCGGCAAAGCGATACGCCTCTTCAAGGTGTGGATAGCCGGAGAAAATAAAGCTCTCGATCCCCAGGTCCGCGTATTCCTTGATCCGCGCCGCCACTTGCTGCGGATCGCCCACCAACGCGGTCCCGGCGCCACCACGCACCAGGCCGACACCGGCCCACAGGTTGGGCGCGATTTCCAGGTTGTCGCGACGCCCGTCGTGCAACGCCGCCATGCGTCGCTGACCTTCGGAATCAAAGCGCGAGAACGATTTCTGCGCGGCGGCGATAGTCTCGTCGCTGATGTGCTCGATCAGTTTGTCCGCGGCTTTCCACGCCTCTTCGGCGGTCTCGCGCACGATCACATGCAGGCGAATCCCGAACTTCACCGTGCGCCCATTGCGTGCGGCACGTTCACGCACATCGGCGAGTTTTTCCGCCACGGCGGCCGGTGGCTCGCCCCAGGTCAGGTAAACGTCGACCTGCTCGGCGGCGAGTTCGTGGGCCGCTTCCGAGGAACCGCCGAAGTACAACGGCGGATAGGGTTTCTGCACCGGCGGATACAACGCCTTGGCGTTCTGCACTTGCAGGTGTTTGCCTTCGAAATCCACCGACTCGCCTTGCAGCACGCGACGCCAGATCTGCAGGAACTCATCGGTGACTTCGTAGCGTTCGCTGTGATCGAGGAAGATCCCATCGCCCCGGTTTTCATCCGGATCGCCGCCGGTCACCACGTTGATCAGCAAACGGCCGTTGGACAGTCGATCCAGGGTGGCAGCCATGCGCGCCGATACCGTCGGCGAGATGATTCCCGGACGAATCGCCACCAGGTATTTCAGGCGTTCGGTCAACGGCACCAGCGCCGAGGCAATCACCCACGAGTCTTCGCAGGAGCGGCCGGTGGGAATCAGTACACCGTGGTAGCCGAGGCTGTCGGCGGCCTGGGCCACTTGTTTCAAATAGTTGAGCGTCACCGGGCGGGCGCCCTGGGTGGTGCCCAGGTAATGGCCGTCGCCGTGGGTCGGCAGAAACCAGAAAACATCCATGAAGAGATCCTTAAGCGATTTTCAGCAGATTTTTGGGGTACACACCAAACAGCGGCGCGGCGCGTTCTGCAGCAAGACGAATGCGGGCCTTCAAGGGCTCACTGGTTATTTGGTAATTCGAGAAATCGGCTTCGGTGGCGTAGACGCCAATCGGCAAGGTCAGGGCCTGGAAGAAACTGAACAGCGGGCGCAGTTGATGATCGAGCACCAGTGCATGACGTTCGCTGCCACCGGTAGCCGCCAACAGCACCGGAGTGTTGATCAGCGCATTCAGGTCGATGAGGTCGAACAGGTGCTTGAGCAGGCCGGGGTAGGAACCGCGGTAAACCGGCGCGGCGACGATCAGCAAATCAGCGCTTTCGATGGCTTGCAGCTCGGCTTCGACCTCGGCGCTCAGTTCCTGACGGGCCAGCGCCGCACCCAGTGGTCGGGCGATGTCGCCCAGTTCGATCAGCTTGCTCTCGATCGGCAACTGTTCACCGAGTTCGGCCAACAACGCTTGGGTCAGCACCAGGGTGCGGGACGGACGCCAGGTACCGCCGGAGAGGGCAACGACTTTCAATGGACGCGACATGATCAGTTCCTTTTTAAACAGTTGCTCAGGGAGCAGTGAAGAGTCACTGGGCTTGAGCAAGACCTGTACCAATCCTTCGGAGCCCCGTTTTCCGGGGCTTTGAGCGCCGTGATCGACGCGAGCTGTGCGATTGGCAGGGCTGTTTGTTGAATGACTGTTGACAGGCAAACAGTTGCGTGGGCAACAGTGAGTGCAGCGATGTCGTTGTTATAAAGGCTCTCTGTTATTCCGTAAAAGATCATTAAAAGATATTTATAGATCTTTATTGAATATGTGAGGTGCGGGCGTTTGATCCTGATACCCACTATCGAGAGCGTTGATTTCTGCCAGACCCAGGCCGGGCGTAGCCTTCACCCATCGCCAAACACAACTTTGTCAGGACGCTCCCCATGAACCGCCTACTCACTGTTTCCTTGCTCCTCGCCGTTTCTGTTCTCGCCGGATGTGCCAGCCATGTTTCACCGGAATTGCGGCCCTATACCGCTGAAGAAACCAAGGAATTGGCGCTGGAAACCTTGAACCGCCAAGGGTTGTCCTTCGACGAATACCACGCGAAAAAAGCCGCGCTGCTCGGCCAGCCACAGAAGTCATTCGGTTTCGATAGCCAGGGCGAGATGAACGCCGAACGTGCCATACACCTGCACGGTCGTCCAAGCTAAGCCGCGACTGTACCGCTCGAACTTTTACGCAACTGTCCGTGGGTTTCCCGGTAGGTGTGCGATAGGGTCAATACCTGACTGACCCTGACGGACTGCCACCGATGACGCTCTCGTTTGATCTGCTGCTGGGCTTCGCCCTGTTTGCCCTCGTGACCTCCATCACCCCAGGCCCAAACAACACCATGTTGTTGGCATCGGGCGTGAACTTCGGCTTTAACCGCACCATCCCCCATATGCTTGGCATCACCTGCGGCTTCTTTGTCCTGGTGGTCGCGGTGGGTTTTGGCCTGGGCGCGGTGTTTAAGACCTATCCGTTGCTCTACACCGTGCTGCGTTACGTCGGCGCGGCATATTTGCTGTACCTGGCCTGGAAAATCGCCCACTCCGGGCCGGTTTCCGACAGCGATAAGGGTGAGAGCAAACCGATCAGTTACCTCAGCGCCGCGGCGTTTCAGTGGGTCAATCCCAAGGCCTGGATCATGGCCATTGGCGCCATCAGCACCTACACGCCGATGCAGGGTTATTTCACCAATGTGATCGTGATTGCCGCGGTTTTTGCCTTGATCAACCTGCCGAGCGTCGGCGTCTGGGCCGGTTGCGGCACGTTGTTGCGCAATGTATTGAAGGATCGTCGCTGGTTGCGCGTCTTCAACTGGGGCATGGCCTTGCTGCTGGTGGCTTCGCTGTATCCGTTGTTGATCGAAAGCTTTAGCTGACGCATTGCTTCAACCGGTTGCCCGATGCCTGTTAAGCTCGACTTCAGGAGCGTTCCTACGCACTTTGAAATGAAGTCGTATTTCTTTAACAGCATCCGATCAGGTATTGCTGGTGTCCTTACCCCGCATACCTGATCCCGGAACACGCTCTGCGAGCCTTTTTATGAATAAACGTCCGTTGTATTTCGACTACGCCGCCACCACGCCGGTGGATGAACGGGTCATCAAGGTCATGGTCGAGTGTCTGGGTTTCAACGGCAATTTCGGCAACCCGGCGTCCAGCTCCCATGCGTTTGGCCAACAGGCCCGGCAATCGGTCGAGCAGGCGCGCCAGCAAGTCGCCGAACTGGTCGGTGCCCAGGCCGATCAGATCGTCTGGACTTCCGGTGCCACCGAATCGAATAACCTGGCGTTGAAGGGCGTCGCCCAGGCCCGGGGTGTGTCCGGCGGCCACATCATCACCAGCCAGATTGAACACAAGGCGATTCTCGACACCGCGAAACAATTGCAGGACGCCGGTGTGGCGGTGACCTATCTGGTGCCGGACGCCGATGGCCTGATTACTCCGCAAGCGGTCAGCGAAGCCATGCGCGACGACACCTTCCTGGTGTCGCTGATGCTGGTCAATAACGAATTGGGAACGGTCAACGACATCCCGGCCATCGGTCAGGTGGTGCGTAATCGCGACGCGTTGTTTCACGTCGACGCCGCCCAGGGTGCGGGTAAAGTCGTGATCGATCTGGCCGAGTGGCCGGTGGACCTGATGTCGTTTTCCGCGCACAAGATCTACGGCCCCAAAGGCATCGGCGCGCTGTATGTCGGCCCGCGGGCGCAACAGCGCTTGCAGGCGCAGATCCACGGCGGCGGTCACGAGGGCGGGTTGCGTTCCGGCACCCTGGCCACGCATCAGATCGTGGCCATGGGCGAAGCGTTTGCGTTGGCGGCGAGCTTGTTCGATGACGAGAAAGCCACCATCGTTCATCTTCGCGAGCGCTTGCTCGAACACCTATTGAGTATTCCCGGCGTGCGCCTTAACGGCAGCGCGGCCCAGCGTATTCCTCACACCTTGAGCCTGACCTTCGGCGAAGGCGAGTTCAATGCCGCGACGCTGGGCCAGTCGATCGCGTTTTCCGCGACCTCGGCCTGCAACTCCGCGAGCAATACGCCTTCCCATGTGCTGCTAGCCTTGGGGCACGACGCCCGTTCGGCCGGTCGCACCATCCGCTTAAGCCTGGGGCGGTTCACCACCGAGCAGGATATCGACCAAGCGGTTCAACTGATTAAAGCGGCCTGTGCCAGCGCGCCGGCGTTCTGGCAGTAAGCCGTTAAAGCGCCGACTCAGATCGGCACTCAACAATAATGATGAAGTGGTTAGCAGGAGACATGATGAGTACGCAGCCTTTGACCAATGGATTGGTACCCCAGCGCCTGGCGCAAACCCGTGAGCTGATGAGCCGGGAGGGCATTCACGCCCTGCTGGTGCCGTCGGCCGACCCGCACTTGTCCGAATACCTGCCGGGTTACTGGCAAGGACGGCAATGGCTGTCGGGCTTTCACGGCTCGGTGGGCACCCTGATTGTTACGCCGGATTTCGCCGGCGTCTGGGCCGACAGCCGTTACTGGGAGCAAGCGAGCAAGGAGCTCAAGGGCAGCGGTATCGAACTGGTCAAGCTGCAACCGGGTCAACCGAGCCCACTGGACTGGTTGGCCGAACAAACCCCTGAAGGTGGCGTCGTTGCCGTTGATGGTGCGGTGATGGCCGTGGCTTCGGCGCGCACGCTGGGGGGCAAGCTCGAAGAGCGCGGTGCTCGCCTGCGCACTGACATCGACCTGCTGAGCGAAGTCTGGAGTGACCGGCCAAGCCTGCCGAACGAACCGATTTATCAACATTTGCCGCCGCAAGCGACGGTCAACCGTGGCGAGAAACTCGGCAAGTTGCGCGAGGTTTTAAAAGAGCGCGGTGCCGATTGGCATTTCATTGCGACCCTGGATGACATCGCGTGGCTGTTTAACTTGCGCGGCGGCGATGTGTCGTTCAACCCGGTGTTTGTCTCCTTCGCCTTGATTAGCCAGGAGCAGGCCACCCTGTTCGTCGCCTTGAGCAAAGTCAGCGCCGAACTGCGCGCAATCCTGGAACAAGACGGCGTGACCCTGCGCGATTACAGCGAAGTGGCCGACGCATTGCGCGCCGTGCCAAGCGGGGCGAGCCTACAGGTCGACCCGGCTCGCGTCACCGCCGGGTTGCTGGAAAACCTGAACAGCGGCGTGAAGCTGCTGGAAGGGTTGAACCCGACCACCCTGGCTAAATCCAAAAAAAGCCTGGATGACGCCAAACACATCCGCCAGGCCATGGAGCAGGACGGCGCGGCGCTGTGCGAATTCTTCGCCTGGCTGGAGTCGGCCTGGGGCCGTGAACGCATCACCGAACTGACCATCGACGAGCATCTGACCGCAGCGCGTATGCGGCGCCCGGATTATGTGTCGCTGAGTTTCAACACCATCGCCGCGTTTAACGCCAATGGCGCGATGCCGCACTACCATGCCACTGAAGAAGAACACGCGGTGATCGAGGGCGACGGTCTGTTGCTGATCGACTCCGGCGGCCAATACCTGGGCGGCACCACCGACATTACGCGGATGGTGCCGGTCGGTACGCCAACCGACGAGCAGAAACGTGATTGCACGCGGGTACTCAAGGGCGTGATCGCCTTGTCCCGGGCGCAGTTTCCAAAAGGGATTTTGTCGCCGTTGCTGGACGCCATCGCTCGTGCGCCGATCTGGGCGGAAAGCGTCGATTATGGTCACGGCACCGGGCATGGCGTCGGCTACTTCCTCAACGTTCACGAAGGCCCGCAAGTGATTGCCTATCAAGCCGCGGCCGCGCCACAAACCGCGATGCAGCCAGGGATGATCACTTCTATCGAGCCGGGGACGTATCGTCCAGGGCGCTGGGGCGTGCGGATTGAAAACCTGGTGTTGAACCGTGAGGCGGGAACAAGCGAGTTCGGTGAATTCCTGAAATTCGAAACCCTGACCCTGTGCCCGATCGACACCCGTTGCCTGGAGCCGTCGCTGCTGACTGAGGATGAGAAACAGTGGTTCAACGGTTATCACGCTGAAGTGCGCGAACGCTTGAGCCCGTTGCTCGACGGTGCGGCGCTGGAGTGGTTGAACACGCGGACTGCGGCCATCTGAGCGGAGTGAGTTCAGGCGCTCCATTGAGCGCCTGGCTCATGCCATTCAGCTCAGGGCTTCAGCGACGAAGTCCAGTCGGTCCTGGCCGAAGAACAGCTGATTATCGATAAACATGCTCGGCGCACCGAACACGCCGCGTTGCACCGCCTTCTCGGTATTGTCCTTGAGGGCGGCTTTGACTTCCTCGTCGGCGGTCAGGGCCAGCACCTCGTTCGGATCAAAACCCTTCTGCGTCAGCACGACCGCGACGGTCGCCGGGTCATCGAGGCTCCGACCTTCGACCCACAGCGCAGTGAACAGACAATCAATAAATGCCTGGAAACGCTGCGGATGCCGCAGTTGCATGCCCATGACGGCGCGCATCAGCATCAGCGTATTGATCGGGAAATGCGGGTTGAATTTCAGCGGCACGCCATAGCGTTTGGCGTAGCGGTCCAGATCCTCAAACATATAGCGACCCTTGGCCGGGATGGTCGCGGGTGAGGCATTGCCGGTGGCTTTGAAAACGCCGCCCAGCAGGATGGGGATGTAGGTCAGCCGGCTGTCGGTCTGCGCGCAGATCTTCGGCAGTTGGGTGTAGGCCAGGTAGGTGGCGGGGCTACCCAGGTCGAAATAGAACTCCACGGTTTTGCTCATGGTTGATGCACTCTGCTTATTGTTGTTGTGGGGGAGGACTTACCAGCGTTCGTTCCACGGGCGCAGGTCGAGTTCGAACGTCCAGGCGTCCCTCGGCTGGCTGTGCAAGTACCAGTAGTTTTCGGCGATGTGCTCGGGGTTGAGAATGCCATCCTGATCCTTGGTCGCGTACTTTTCCGGGAAACTGTCGCGGATGAAGTCGGTGTCGATGGCGCCGTCGACCACGACGTGGGCGACATGGATGTTCATCGGCCCCAGTTCCCGGGCCATACTTTGGGCGAGGGCGCGTATGCCGTGCTTGGCACCGGCGAATGCGGCAAACCCTGCCGCACCACGCAGGCCAGCGGTGGCACCAGTAAACAGGATCGTCCCTTGTTGGCGTTTCGCCATGCGCTTGGCCACTTCCCGAGCGTTAAGGAACCCGGAGAAGCAGGCCATTTCCCAAATCTTGAAATACTTGCGGGCGGTTTCTTCGAGGATGCTGCACGGCACGTTGGCGCCGATATTGAAGACGAATGCTTCGATCGGGCCGATCTGGGTTTCGATCTGCTCGACCAGTGCAATCACATCCTCTTCCTTGCGTGCGTCACAGGCAAAACCGTGAGCCTCGCCACCGCTGGCCTTGATGGCATCCACCAGCGGTTGGAGTTTGTCGGCGCTGCGACGGGTGACGCAAGCAATGAAGCCTTCCTGGGCAAAACGTTTAGCGATGGCGCCGCCGGTAGCATCTCCGGCGCCGACAACCAGTACGACCTTCTTGTTATTCATGGGTAGATCCCTTTGGTAAACGATCGTTAACTGAACGAACGTTATGCTACGATCCGGCAAACGTCAAGGCGATCAATCCCGAGGACAAGGCAATGCGCTACTCGCCCAATCACAAGCTGGAAACCAAAGAAAAACTGCTGGAAAGCAGTGCGGTGTCAGCCAAGAAGTCTGGTTTTGCCATGGTCGGCGTCGACAGTTTGATGAAGGCGATCGGCTTGAGCGGCGGGGCGTTCTACAGTCACTTTTCGTCGAAGGACGAGTTGTTCGCAACGATCGTCGAACGAGAGCTGTGCCAAAGTCTGGCGCGGTTGGGCGGCAATGGTGAGCAGGATCACGCCAGGCTTGAACGCTGCCTCAAGCATTACTTGAGCATGGCCCATGTCGAGCAGCCTGAGTCCGGGTGTGCTTTGCCGGCGCTGGGGGCGGAGATTGCCCGCTCAGACCTTGCGGTACGCCAGCAGGCAGAGATCTGGATTTGTCGGCTTCAGGAGAGTTGGGCACGGATCCTGGACAGCGACAGCCTGGCGTGGGCGATTCTGTCGCAATGCATCGGTGCACTGGTCGTGGCGCGAATGTTGGCCACTGCGGATATACAGCGAACCGTGCTGCAGTCCAGTCAAGACGAGATTGGCCGCCAGATTGCCGGGCGGCATCAAGCTACTTGCAAATGACGATCATACTGCGACTGGTGTAACCGGCGGGGTTGAGGCCGAACGGATAGTCACCGGGCTCTTCCACGGCGTCCCCGGATTTGGCGATGACCTTGTAACCTTTTGGCGCACACGAATTGGCGGCGCTGGTGTAGCACTTGTCCCAAGAGGACGAGAGCCCTGAACAGTTGATATGCAGCCCTTTCTTGCCGTGTTTGGCCTGGGTTTTCGAGGTCGCCGCGCAGCCCGCAACTGCAAGTATGGCGATCAGTATCAAAATTCGTTTCATTACTGTCCTTAAGCGCCCGGATTTTACGCCCGGGTCTGGCTGCGTTCGCTTTTACTTTCGCTTGACGCGCTCCGATATCCCTATCTGAAAAAGTCCATGCGTGACACTGGGTTGCGGGCCTAAACATGGCCTAATTGAGCGGCAAATACCAGAGCTTCGTCAAATCCTGTATCAATCCGCCGCGACCGCAGGCTTGGCGGTACTGCCCATGGTCATGGTGGCGCCGACGGAAGCCAGGATAATGCACAGGATGGCCATCCACTGTGACAAGGAAAGGTACTCATGGAGAAACAGCAGGCCTGAGAGCGCGCCGATCGCAGGTTCAATGCTCATCAGCGTGCCGAAGGTGCGTGCTGGCATTCGGGTCAGCGCAACCATCTCCAGGGTATAGGGCAGGGCGGTGGATAAAATCGCAACGCCGAGGGCCACGGGGATCAGTGATGGAGTCAGCAAGGCGGCGCCTGCGTGAACGATACCGATAGGGGCGACGAAGAGTGCGGCAATCATGACGCCCAGGGCGGCGGTCGTTACGCCATTGTCGGCCCCGGCCTTCTGGCCGAACAGAATGTATAACGCCCAGCAGACGCCGGCACCGAGTGCATAACCGGCACCCACCAGATCAATCCCGGCCGATGTTGCTCCCGTAGGTATCAATAGCAGCAAGCCCACCGCCGCGAGCGCGATCCACAGAAAGTCGATGGCGCGCCGTGAGGCATAGATAGCGACGGCTAGAGGGCCGGTGAACTCCAGGGCTACGGCAATGCCGAGCGGGACGGTGCGCAACGACATATAGAAGAGGAAGTTCATGCCGCCCAGCGCCATCCCGTAGATGATGACGGTGCGCAGTGATTTTGCGGTGAGCTTCGCCCGCCACGGCCGCAGGATCAGCAACATGATCACGCTGGCAAAGATGAGTCGCAGAGTGGTGGTCCCTTGGGCGCCAACAATGGGGAACATACTTTTGGCCAGGGAGGCGCCGGACTGGATTGATGCCATGGCTATTAATAGCAGGCCAACCGAGAAGAGGGTCGAGGCAAGGCTGCGGGGTTGGTCATTCATTGCGAGGCATCGTCCGAGGTGGGGAGCAAAGTAATGTTCTAGGTGTTGGGCAATATACTGCGCATTGATTGCGGGCGCGTCTATATATAAGCAGTGATTTTGCACCTGTCGATAGAAAAGCCAAATCAGTGCTTGACGGCAGATTCTGGAAGTCTATAATTCGCCCCACTTCCGGCGCAGTCGAAACGGAAAACTCCTTGGTAAACAAAGAGTTACGCAGTTTTCGGCAGCGAGTTG
>NZ_VOBN01000025.1 GCF_008370045.1 Pseudomonas sp. ANT_J12 | reverse complement strand
GTGCTGTGGGTGCTGTGCGGGCGCCTTCGCGGGCAAGCCTCGCCCCTACAGGGATCGCGCGCCCCTGTAGGAGCGAGGCTTGCCCGCGAAGGCTACACCGCCGATCTAACTGCCTTTCACCGCCACAAACGCCGCCGTCACATAAGGCACGGTAATCACCTCCCTGCCGCGCAACTCGGGCTCGCCATCAATCAATGCCCGCATCTGCGCATCGACCTTATCCCGCTGCACCTGAGGCAACGCCGCAATGAAGCTAGTGGACCGCACCCGATTGAAAATCACATCTTCCGGCGAACCCGTGTGCCCATGCCCGAAATGCTCAGCCTGCAACGGCCCGAACGCCTTGTGGGGAAAGGCCAGCCGCCAGGCTCCGGTGTAATAACGCGGGGTATCGCCTTCCAGCGCGTTGACGATCGCGTCGAGTTTCGGCACCCAACTCACTCGGGTGTCGCGCAGGTTCCACACCAGGCCCAGCTTGCCGCCCGGCTTGAGCACCCGGGCAATTTCGCTGAGCGCCTCGGGGCTGGCGAACCAGTGGAAGGCCTGGGCGCACACCACCACGTCCACCGAGGCATTGGGCAGCGGCAGATCGGTGGCGGTGCCGCTCACCGCCAGCACGTCAGGCAACGCGGCGGACAATTTTTCGAGCATTTGCGGCACCGGTTCCACGGCAATCACCTGCGCCCCGGTGGCCATCAGCCGTCCGGTGAACTTGCCAGTGCCGGCGCCGAGGTCGATAACGGTTTTGTCGGCATTCAAACCCAGGGTGCCGGTCAGCCAGTCGGCCACTTGCGGCGGATAGTCCGGGCGACCGCGCACGTAGGTGTCGGCGCCGGTCCTGTAGCCATCGGCGGCGACAGGGTGAATATGTTCTCTCATCGCAGTTCTCCCGATACACATCAATGCAGTCGAGCATAGCGTCTGGCTTAATGCTTTCCTTGCAAAGAGCTGCACAACCAAATGAATAATTGTTCACACAGCGGTGTTCACTGCCCATCGCTCATAAGGAAAGCCCATGAACACTCCGACCCGTTACGACCGCCTCACCATGAGCCTGCACTGGCTGACTGCCGTGCTGGTGATTTTCCTGTTTTCCAGTGCACTGATCTGGGATCAACTGGCTAAAGGCACGCCGCTGCGTAAAGGGCTGCAATCGGTGCACATTTCCTGCGGCATCCTGCTGGCGGTGATTGTTATCGGTCGATTGATCTGGCGACTGTCTCGTGGCCGCCGACTGCCGCCGCTCAATCGAGGCATGATGAACATTGCAGCGAAAACCGCGCATCTGGCGCTGTACCTGCTGTTGTTGAGCCAGATTGTGCTGGGTTTTATGTTCCGCTGGGCGCAAGCAGAACCGTTCAACTTCTTCGGGTTGTTCGATGTCCCGGCCCTGATGACGTTCGATAAAAGCATGAAGTCGGTATTCGGCGGCCTGCATGAAAACGTCGCCTGGGTCATCGTGATTCTGGCCGGGCTGCACGCGGTGATGGCGCTGGTTCATCATTTCGGCCTGCGGGACGGCACGTTGCGCCGGATGCTGCCAGGGCGCGATACAAACTGAGGCGAATAAAACACCGGGGCCGGGTGTTCTTTAGATGCATGCCCTCGAATTCTGTTTTCACTGTGAATGGAGTTTCACCCATGGATATCCGTTTCGCTGTTTTCACTGCCCCGCTGTTGCTGGTCGCGGCGCTATCCAGCTCTGCGGCGTTCGCCCACGGCGACGAGGATGAGCCGGCCAAACCCAACTGCCCCAAAGGCCAGGTGTTCGACAACAAGTCGAACAAATGCGTGCTGCAAACCAGCAGCCTGGTGCCGGATAACGACCGTGTCGACTACGCCTACCGCCTGGCCAAGGACGGTCGCTACGAAGAAGCCCTGGCCCTGCTTGATACGCTGAAAAACCCCAACACCGCCAAAGCCCTCAACTATCGCGGCTACGCCACGCGTAAACTGGGCCGCACCGACGAAGGCATTGGCTATTACCTGCAATCGGTCAAACTCGACCCGCAGTATGCGCAAGTGCGCGAATACCTCGGCGAAGCGTATGTGATCAAGGGTCGGCTGGATCTTGCCCAGGAACAGTTGCAGCACATCAAATCGATCTGCGGCAGCACCTGCGAGGAATACCAGGACCTGGCCGAAGCCATCCACGATTCATCGAAAACCTGACACCGAACGGACGGAGGTCGCCATCGCCAGCGATCAGGCAATACGAGCAGAGTTGGGCCAGCATCTGGCGCGGTTATGGCGCTACGGCTTGCTGCTGTCCCGACAACGGCATGTGGCCGAAGACTTGGTGCAAGCCACGTGCGTGCGGGCGCTGGAACGGGCCGGGCAGTATGAGTCAGGTACCCGCATGGATCGCTGGCTGCTGAGCATATTGCATTCGATCTGGCTCAATGAAGTACGCGCCCGACGTGTACGCCTGGGCCAGGGATTGGTGAATGCCGACGAGGCGCTGTCGTTCGACGGCGAACACGCGGCGCAAACCCATGTGCTGGCGGCGCAGGTGATCCGGCGCGTCGATGCTCTGCCTGAAGCCCAGCGCGAAACGGTGTACCTGGCCTACGTCGAAGGCTTGTCCTACCGCGAAGTGGCCGAGGTGCTGCAAGTGCCTATCGGTACGGTCATGAGCCGCCTGGCCACCGCCCGCCTGAAACTCGCGGAGTACCCGCCCTTGCACACCGTACCGAGCAACACCACAGGAGAACGTCGATGACCGACCCCCTACGCCCGACGATCCCGACCGATGAACAATTGGTGGCCTACCTCGACGACCAGCTCGACACCGAACAGCGCACCCGCATCGACGCCGCCATCCACGATGACCCGGCGCTCAACCTGCGCCTGCAATGGCTGGCCCGCAGCAGCCTGCCGTTCAAGGACGCGTATGACCAACTGGGCAAGCAAGCACCGACAGATCGCTTGCAAGCCATGCTCGACACCTTGCCCAGCCCTGCCCGTCCGGCGCTGAACCGCCGTTGGTTTCTGGCGGCGGCGGCCGGTCTGGTGCTGAGCAGTGTAGTCGCGGATCGATTGTTTCTCGGCTGGCAGTCGAGCCAGCAGAAAAGCAACTGGCGCGGGCTGGTGGCCGACTACATGTCGCTCTACGTGCCGCAAACCCTGGAACATTTGCCTGGCGACGAGGCGACTCAGCGCGCGCAACTGCGCACCATCGACAGCCGTTTGGGCCTGAACCTCGCGCCTGCAAAACTGGTGTTGCCACGCCTGGAGCTCAAACGCGCGCAAATCCTCGAGTACGAAGGCGTACCCATCGCCCAGATCACCTATCTCGACCCTACCCACGGTCCGATGGCACTGTGTGTCACGCGCTCCAACAAAGGCAGCCGGCCGTTTGCCCATGAACGCCGGCACGACATGAACGTCGTGTTCTGGGCGGACACGGAGCACGCCTGGATGCTGATCGGGCACAACCCCGTGGCGGACCTTGAGGACATGGCCAAAGTCTTGAGAAGTCGGCTGAGCGTATAACGCCAATTATCACTATGCTTGGCGCCTGACTTCCAAGGCGCCCCTCCCATGCCGCATCCCTCGCTCCACCCTTCACGCACGGCTTTGCTGGTGATCGACGTGCAGAACGACTTCATCCCCGGCGGCCAACTGGCGGTGCCCGAAGGCGACCTGATCGTGCCATTGATCAATCAACTGGGCGGCCAATTCAAGCAGGTGATCATTACCCAGGACTGGCACCCGCCCGGACACGCCTCGTTTGCGTCCAGCCACCCCAATCGCCAGCCTTACGACGAGATCCAACTGCCCTACGGCAAGCAGACGCTATGGCCGGTGCACTGTGTGCGGGATACCCCTGGGGCGGCACTCCACGTGGAGTTGGATTTGCCCCATGCGCAACTGATCATTCGCAAGGGCTGTAATCCGGACATCGACAGTTATTCGGCATTTCTGGAGGCCGATCGCACGACCACCACGGGCCTGGCCGGGTATTTGAAGGAACGCGGCATCGACACGGTTTACATGGTCGGGCTGGCGCTGGATTTCTGTGTGATGTACTCGGCGCTGGATGCGCGGGCGGCGGGGTTCAATACGTTTGTGGTGCTGGATGCGTGTCGGGCGATTGATCTGCAGGGGTCGCTGGCTGTGGCGATTGAACGGATGCAGGTGGCTGGGGTTGGGTTGATTCAATCCACCCAGATACTCGACTAATAATCTCCGTAGAAAAGGGCTCCCTGTGGCGAGGGGGCTTGCCCCCGTTCGACTGCGAAGCAGTCGCAAAACCTGTTAATGAGATTTAGCTGAAAGACTGCTGGGGCCGCTTCGCGCCCCAACGGGGGCAAGCCCCCTCGCCACAGATTTGTGTGCTTGCCGTCAGTTCGGTGTGGGCAACCACAACCTGAACCGCGCGCCACTCAGCGGCGAAGGCTCAACCGTCAACGTCCCGCCTTGCGCTTCCAGGGCGCGGCGGCTGATGGCCAGGCCGAGGCCGAAGCCGCCGGTCGCGCGATCCCGGCTTCGATCCAGCCGATAAAACGGCTCGAATATCCGCTCCCGCTCATCCTCCGGAATCCCGATTCCGTCGTCATCGACCCAGATCTCGCAGCCCTTGGGGCATACCTTCACGCCAACCTGAATGCGCTTTTCGCAATAACGCATGGCATTGCGCAGCAGGTTTTGCAAGGCACGCGCCGTCAGGCGCGGGTCGAGTGTGAAGCGTTCGAGTTGGCCGTGCAGCAACACGTCAATGACGATATCCGGTGATTCCAGTTCCTCATCGACACTGCCCAGAATGCTGTCGATAAACTCATCCAGCGCCACTTCAACCCGCTCCGGCAAGCGCGCCGGATTTTGCAAGCGGCTGTAGGACAACAATTCCAGCACCAGCTCATCCAGTTCTCGGATGTGCGCGACCAGCCCTTGCAAGCGTTCGCGGCTCGGCGCCGGCATGTCATCCGAAAGGGCCAGGGCCAGGCCGAAATCCAGGCGTGTCAGCGGCGTGCGCAGTTCGTGGGATACGGCGTTGAGCAAGTCGCGCTGCTGGTTGAGCAGGTTCTCGATATCGCCGGCCATGGTGTCGAACACGTTGGCCAGGCTGCCGATGTTGGATTTATGCGAGATCTGCGTGCGTTCGCTCAGGTGCCCTTTGCCGAAGCGTTCGGCCGTGCCTTTCAAGCGCTCCAGATCGCGCCAGTGCGGGCGCAGCCACAGCAGCAGGCACGCGAGCATCATCGCGCCGATCAGCACGTTGATACTCCAGTACAACAAATTGACGTCCAGCGGATCCGGCGGCACCACCATCTGCACCACGGTCCGTTCGTTCAACGGCGCCACCGCCAGGGTGCGCCAGCCCCAGTCGCCGATCCGCACCACGTTCTCGCCGCGCTGCAAGCGTTCACGCTCCTCCAGGGTGAAGTCGTCGTCATCCTTGCCGCTCAACACGATGTGCAGCGGCTGGAACTCCTTGTCCATTTCCGCCGCCAGGGCCGGCCATTGTTCGCTTGGCACGGCGTGGAACTGCTTGACGATCAGGGTCTGCAAACCACGGGAATAATCGAGGTTGTAGGTGACGAAGCGTTCATGGAACAGCTTGATCACCACATCCGGCACCAGGTAAATCGCTGCGCTGTACGAAACGATCGTCACCAGGTACAGGCGAAAGAGGATTCTGAACATCGCCTCAGCATTCCCACTCGGAGCGACTGAACAGGTAGCCCTTGCCCCACACGGTCTTGATCTTGCGCGCCTCGCCGGCGTGATCGTCGAATTTGCGCCGCAGCTTGGAAATCGCCACATCCACCGAGCGGTCGGTGCCGTTGAATTCGATGCCGCGCAGGCGTTGCAGGATCTGGTCGCGGCTCAGCACTTCGCCGGCATGCCGGGCCAGCACCACCAGCAGGTTGTATTCGCCGCTGGACAGCTCCACCAGTTGTTCGCGCCAGGTCACCGTGCGCTCGGACAGGTCGATGCACAGGTTGCCCATCAGGATGCGGTCGTTGGCGGTCTGCGGTTCGCCGAGGCTGCTGCGCCGTAGCAAGGTGCGCACCCGGGCCAGCAAGACGCGTGGCTCGCAGGGTTTGGTGACATAGTCGTCGGCGCCCATTTCCAGGCCCAGCACTTGATCATGGCTGTCGTCCCGGGCGGTGAGCATCAGGATCGGCAATGTCGCCGAATCGGCGCGAAGCAAGCGGCAGACTTGCAGCCCGTCAAGGCCCGGCAGCATCAGGTCGAGGATCACCAGGTCCGGCGGATTGACCCGCGCGCGTTCGCGCACATGATCGCCGCGGCTGATCACGCTGACGCAATAGCCGTTGCGTTCCAGGTAGCTGGCGATCAGTTCGGAGAGCGCGGTGTCGTCTTCGACCAGGAGGATGTTGGGCATGGGGTGTTTCCAGAAAAAGTGCTGTGGCGATCTTTCGGGCGTCTTCGCGGGCAAGCCTCGCGCCTACACAGGTATCGCATTCCCCTGTAGGAGCGAGGCTTGCCCGCGAAGACGCCCGAACGGTCGCTGAGAAATTCAAGGGCCCAAGGATATACGCCCTCACGCACCCGCGAGTAAAACCCTTACACAATTTCACACAGCGCCTACAAAGCTTCACCGCTACTCTCGCCGACTCCCCGTAGGATGCCGGGGTCATTATTGGGGTATTCACATGTCAAAGAACCTGCTTGCCACGCTCAGCCTGATTGCACTGGCGTTGACCCTGAGCGCTTGTGACAAGTCCTCGACCGCTGAAGAAGCGGCGCCGCTGGCCACTGTGCGCATCGAAACCATCGAAGCGCGGCCGCTGTCGATCAGCAGCGAACTGAGCGGGCGGATTGTCGCGCCGCGCATTGCCGAAGTCCGCGCTCGGGTGGCCGGCGTTGTATTGCAGCGCACCTTCCGCGAAGGCAGCGACGTGAAACAGGGCGACGTGCTGTTCCGCATCGACCCGGCACCGTTCAAGGCGGACCTGGACAGCGCCGAAGCGGCGCTGCGCAAGGCCGAGGCCAATGCCTTCCAGGCCAAGCTGCAAGAGCAGCGCTATTCGCAGTTGATCGAAGGCAACGCCATCAGCGGCCAGGACTACGACAACGCCCGGGCCAATGCCCGGCAAACCGCCGCGGATGTGTCGGCCAATAAAGCCGCCGTGGCCCGGGCCAAGCTGAACCTGGGTTATGCAACCGTCACCGCGCCGATTTCCGGGCGCGTCGGCCGTGCCCTGGTCACCGAAGGCGCACTGGTCGGGCAGAACGAAACCACCCCGCTGGCCTTGATCCAGCAACTGAACCCGATCCACGCTGACCTCACCCAGTCGACCCGTGAACTCAACGACCTGCGCCGGGCCTTCCGCTCTGGAAACCTGCAGCAGGTTGGCCAGGATCAGGCCAAGGCCACGCTGATCCAGGATGACGGCAGTCTGTACCCGCTGCCGGGCAAGCTGCTGTTCGCCGAGATCAGCGTCGATCCGGGCACCGGCCAGATCATCCTGCGCAGCGAGTTCCCCAACCCGGACCTCGACTTGCTGCCGGGCAGCTTCGTCCGTGTACGCGTCGAGCAAGGGGTCAACCAGCAAGGCATCAGCGTGCCGCAGCGGGCGATCCAGCGCGATAGCGCCGGGGTGGCCCAGGTGATGTTGCTCGACGCCGAGCAACGGGTCGGTCTGCAACCGGTGCAACTGAGCGCGGTGCAGAACGATCGCTGGATCGTCACCGGCGGCCTCAAGCCCGGCGACCGCATCGTCACCGAAGGCCTGCAACACGCCAAGCCTGGCGAGAAAGTGCAGATCGACGACACCCCTCTTCCACTTGCCCAGGTTTCTGGTCAGTAAGCAGGACGCTTTTTTATGCCGCAGTTCTTTATCGACCGCCCGGTGTTCGCCTGGGTGGTCGCGTTGTTCATCCTGCTGGCCGGTGCCCTGGCCATTCCACAGTTGCCGGTGGCGCAATACCCCGACGTCGCGCCGCCGCAGATCGAAATCAACGCCACGTACCCCGGCGCCTCGGCGCAGACCATCGACGAAAGCGTGGTCAGCCTGATCGAGGAAGAGCTTAACGGCGCCGATCACCTGCTGTATTTCGAATCCCAGAGCAGCCTCGGCAGCGCCACCATCAAGGCGACGTTCCAACCGGGGACCAACCCTGAGATGGCGCAGGTCGATGTGCAAAACCGCCTCAAGGTGATCGAGTCGCGCCTGCCCCAGGCCGTGAACCAGCAAGGCTTGCAGGTGGAGAAAGTCTCCTCCGGCTTCCTGTTGCTGATCACCCTGACCTCCAGCGACGGCAAGCTCGACGACGTGGCGCTCAGCGATTACCTGGCGCGCAACGTGATGAACGAGATCAAGCGTCTCGACGGTGTCGGCAAGGCCCAGTTGTACGGTGCCGAACGGGCAATGCGCATCTGGATCGACCCGCAGAAGCTGATCGGTTTCAACCTGACCCCGGCCGACGTCAACGCCGCGATCGTCGCGCAGAACGCCCAGGTGTCCGCCGGCAGCATCGGCGACTTGCCGACCCGCAGCACCCAGGAAATCACCGCGACCATTATGGTCAAGGGCCAGTTGTCGACGCCGGAAGAGTTTGCCGACATCGTGCTCAAGGCCAACCCCGACGGCTCCACGGTGCGCATCGGCGATGTGGCGCGGGTCGAGATCGGCAGTCAGGAATACCAGTTCGGCACCCGCTTGAACGGCAAGCCATCGACCGCCGTCGGCGTGCAACTCTCTCCTGGGGCCAATGCCCTGAGCACCGCCACCGCCGTGCGGGCAAAAATGGATGACCTGGCGCGCTACTTCCCGGCCAACGTCGAATACAAGATCCCGTACGACACTTCACCCTTCGTCAAAGTCTCGATCACCAAAGTGGTCTACACCCTGGGCGAAGCGATGTTGCTGGTGTTCGCGGTGATGTTCCTGTTCCTGCAAAACATTCGCTACACGCTGATCCCGACGCTGGTGGTGCCGGTGGCGTTGATGGGCACCTTTGCCACCATGCTGGCGCTGGGGTTCTCGATCAACGTGCTGACCATGTTTGGCATGGTGCTGGCCATCGGCATTCTGGTGGATGACGCCATCGTGGTGGTGGAGAACGTCGAGCGGATCATGGTCACCGAGGGCCTGTCGCCCAAGGACGCCACGCGCAAGGCGATGAAGCAGATCACCGGCGCAATCATCGGCATCACCCTGGTGCTGGTGGCGGTGTTTATTCCGATGGCGTTCATGCAGGGTTCGGTCGGGGTCATCTATAAGCAATTCTCGCTGTCCATGGCCACCTCGATCCTGTTCTCGGCCTTCCTCGCCCTGACCTTGACCCCGGCGCTGTGCGCGACGCTGCTCAAGCCGATTGCCAAAGGCGAGCATCACGAAAAGGGTGGCTTCTTCGGTTGGTTCAACCGTCGCTTCGAACAGTTGACCGTGCGTTATCAGGGCTGGGTGGCCTATGCGCTGAAGCGCACCGGGCGTTACCTGCTGATCTACGGCGTGCTGCTGATCGGGCTGGGCCTGTGCTTCAGTCGCCTGCCCTCCTCGTTCCTGCCGGTGGAAGACCAGGGTTACACCATCACCGACATCCAGTTGCCGCCGGGCGCGAGCAAGAACCGCACGGTGCAAGTGGTCGAGCAGATCGAAAAACACAACGCCACGGAGCCCGGTGTCGGTGACAGCACGGTGATTCTCGGTTTCAGCTTCTCCGGCAGCGGACAGAACGCGGCACTGGCGTTTACCACGTTGAAGGACTGGTCCGAGCGCAGCAGCGATGACTCGGCCAGCTCGATCGCCGACCGCGCCAACATTGCCCTGAGCCAGATCAAGGATGCGGTGGTGTTTGCCGTGTTGCCGCCACCGGTGGATGGCCTCGGCACCTCCAGTGGTTTCGAGTTCCGCTTGCAGGATCGCGGCGGCCTCGGCCATGCCACGCTGATGCAAGCGCGCACGCAGTTACTGGCGGCGGCGGAGAAAAGTCCGATCCTGATGAATGTGCGCGAAAGCGCCCTGGCCGAAGCACCGCAAGTGCAACTGGAAGTCGACCGTAAACAGGCAAATGCCCTTGGCGTGTCCTTTGCCGATGTCGGCAGCGTGCTGTCCACGGCCGTCGGTTCGGCCTACATCAACGACTTCCCCAATCAGGGGCGGATGCAGCGCGTCGTCGTGCAAGCCGAAGGTGATCGACGCAGCCAGGTCGAGGACCTGCTGAAGATCCACGTGCGCAACAGCGCCGGGAAAATGGTGCCGCTGTCGGCCTTCGTCCAGGCCAAATGGACCCAGGGCCCGACGCAATTGACCCGTTACAACGGCTACCCGGCCATCAGTATTTCCGGCGAACCGAAACCGGGTCACAGCACCGGCGAAGCCATGGCGGAAATCGAACGGCTGGTGGCGCAAGGCCCGGCGGGGTTGGGTCAGGAATGGACCGGCCTGTCGTTGCAGGAGCGCTTGTCCGGCAGTCAGGCACCGATTCTGCTCGGGTTGTCACTTTTGATCGTGTTCCTGTGCCTGGCGGCGCTGTATGAGAGCTGGTCAATTCCGACTTCGGTGTTGCTGGTGGTGCCGCTCGGCGTACTCGGCGCGGTGCTGGCGGTGACCTTGCGCGGGATGCCCAATGACGTGTTCTTCAAGGTCGGGCTGATCACCATCATCGGTTTGTCGGCGAAGAACGCGATCCTGATCATCGAATTCGCCAAGAGCCTGTACGACGAAGGCCACGACCTGATCGACGCCACGCTGCAAGCTGCGCGCCTGCGGTTGCGGCCGATTGTGATGACGTCGCTGGCGTTCATCCTTGGCGTGGTGCCGCTGGCGATTGCCACCGGGGCCAGTTCGGCGAGCCAGCAAGCGATTGGCACCGGGGTGATCGGCGGGATGATCACCGCGACCCTGGCGGTGCTGTTTGTACCGGTGTTTTTCGTGATGGTGATGAAACTGGTGCGCAAGCGCCACAAAGACACCTGACCCACCAATCCCCTGTAGGAGCGAGGCTTGCCCGCGAAAGCGTCATCACCGTCGATAGAAATGTTGACGGTAAGATCGCTTTCGCGGGCAAGCCTCGCTCCTACAAGGTTGCGTCGCCGAGTGGTCACAACGCATCGCCCTGGGCTAAGGTGTTGCAAACCCCTGCGCCCATCGAGCCTCCATGCCCCTCCTCGCCCGCACCCACCCTCGCTTGTCGTCCGCCACGGTTCTTGGCCTGGCGGTGGGCATCCTGGCCCCGGCCGATTCGATCATCAGCAAAATCCTCATCGGCTGGAACGCCGGGGTCTGGACCTACCTGATCCTGATGATTTGGCTCGCCACCAAGGCCAAGGCCCCGGATGTGAAGCGCATTGCCGAGATCGAGGATGAAAACGCCGGGCTGGTGTTGTTCGTGGTGTGCATCGCCGCGATTGCCAGCCTGGCGACCATCACCTTCGAACTGGCCGGCAGCAAAGACCTGGAAACCTCACGCAAGCTGCTGCATTACGCCTTCACCGCAGCCACCGTCATTGGTTCATGGCTGCTGATCGGGGTGATTTTCAGCGTGCACTACGCCCGCCTGTTCTACACCTGGGACGGCAAGGAGCCGGCACTGCGCTTTGCCGAAGGCCTGACTACCCCCAATTACTGGGACTTCCTGTACTTCTCGTTCACCATCGGCGTGGCGGTGCAGACTGCCGATGTCGGCGTGGCGACCCGGGGGCTGCGCAAAATCGTCTTGGCCCAATCGCTGATCGGCTTTGTGTTCAACACGGCGATTCTCGGGTTTTCGATCAACATCGCGGCCGGACTGTTCAGCTAAACGGCTGCACAAACGTTCTAGGCGTTACCCGCGTCGCAGGCGTTAAATAAGTCGGCAATCCGTCTCACAGGTGCAGCATGACTTCGCACAACTGGATCGACCTGGCCCAGGACGCCGACACCGGCATCGAAACCTTGCGCGCGCATTTCGAGGGCCACGCCTATGACCCGCACTGGCACGACAGTTATCTGGTGGGCGTCACCGAGCAAGGCGTGCAGCAATTCAACTGCCGCCGGGCCCGGCATCAGAGCACGCCGGGCAAGGTGTTTCTGCTGGAACCCGGCGATATCCACGACGGCGAAGCGCCCACCGAGGACGGCTTTACCTACCGCATGCTCTACCTCGATCCGCAATGGCTGGAACGGGAACTGGCCGCGTTATTCAAAAACGCGCCGCTCAACAGCCAACTGAGTTTCGCCAACACCCTGACCACCGACCCGCAACTGGCCCAGGCCACCAGCCTGGCGTTCCAGACGTTGCACGGTGGCGAGTTGAAGATCGTGCGCCAGACGGCCCTCGACGGTTTGCTCGAACACCTGACCCGCCATCTGCACTGGCGCACCCGCTACGGCGAAGACCCGCGTCTGCCGCTGGTGGCGCAAAAGGCCCGGGAATACCTGCACGCCAACGCTCATCTGGACATTGGCCTCGATCAGTTGGCGGTCGTCACAGGCGTTGATCGCTTTCGCCTGACTCGCGCGTTCAAGGCTGCCTACGGGTTGGCGCCCCACGCCTATCTGGTGCAACTGCGCCTGTCCAAGGCCCGGCGGATGCTCGCCAGCGGTTTGCAACCGGCGGCGGTGGCGATGGAGTTGGGGTTTGCCGATCAAAGTCATTTGGGGCGCTGGTTTGTCCGGGCGTATGGGTTGACCCCGGCGATGTACCGCAGGCGCTGCTCAAATCTTCCAGACGTGTGACCTGGCCTTTGTGAAGATTGGCTCCTGACTGTCCAAGGAGCCCATGATCATGCTTGTCACTTTTTCCAGCCTGCTGCCGTTTTTGGCATTCGCTTTCGTCGCGTCCATCACCCCTGGTCCGACCAATATCCTGGTGCTGAGCAACAGCGCCCGCTATGGTTTCAAGGCCGCGCTGCCGATCGTCTTCGGTGCCTGCACTGGCGCAGCGCTGCTCGTACTGGCCGTGGGCGGCGGTATGGGGCAAGTGCTCAGCACCCGCCCCTACCTGCAAACAACTCTGCAGTGGGCAGGTGTCGCGTGGTTGAGTTATCTGGCGTGGCAAATTTTTTGGGCGCCGGTCAATACCAAGGAACCCTTGGCCGGCCCCCCGCAGTCACAACGACTGGGCTTCAAGGGCGCCGCCGGTTTGCAACTGATCAACCCCAAGACCTGGATGATGGCATTGGCGGTGATCAGTGTGTTTGCCGTGCAAGGCCAGGAAAAATGGACGCATGTGGTGACACTGTCGCTTGCCTTCTTTCTGGTTTCCTTGCCCTGCCTTTCCACTTGGGCGGTATTGGGCGCGCGTTCCGGCGTCCTGTTGAAAACCTCCGGTGCGCAAAAAATTTTCAATTACAGCATGGGGCTTTTATTGCTTGTCTGTGTGTGGTTGCCGCACTTGTCGGTCTATAAGTAAACGCTATAACTTGGCGTCAGTTAATTCATTAACCTGGCGATCTTTTCAGCATACTTTATACCAGATGTAAACTGTTAAATCTTACAGTTTACAAGCCACCCTGATTGGCGCTTTCATTGTTCATCCAGAATTAAGGTCAAACGTATACGGCCTTTGGATACCCCACTTAAAGTACCGGAGAGCCTCCCATGAATGCTATCGTTGTTACCCCCCTCGATTTCGCTACAGACGAACACTTCCGTACAGTTGACACGCCTGATTTTCCGCGATTCATTGCAACTTCGGCTTTTTTTGTCGCTCTGGAAGAAGCTCACCTCATTCAGTTAGTGGCCGTTGAGCGCCTTGCTGATCCGTCACATCAGGCGGGAGTATTGGTTGTCAGGGAAATTATCCTCGCCGTCACGGAATCACTACAGCCAGGTCGTTATACGGTGGGCGGCGAATCAGACGCATCGTTGAGTATCATTGTTGATGATGTTATTTATCAAGGTGTCTCAGGCGTCATCATCCTGAACCCCCAGTACGATGGCAAATTGGGTGGAAGTTTCCATGTTGAAATTGAACACCCTGACGTTTCGGGAAAAGATTTCAGAGTAGAAGGAGATTTCAACGTTCAACTATCACGCCCTTGAGCAGATATGCATAAAAAAAGGGAAGCTGATGCTTCCCTTTTTAAATGTGTTTAAAACCGAATATGTGCCCCGATGTTCAGGCCATAGTCTTTCGTCACACTATCACCCTTGCTGGTATCCACTTCCGCATGGAGTTGCCACCGGTCATTCAGCGTCCAGGAAACACCCGCGCCTAACTCAAGGCGGTTACCGGACAAATCGTTATTGAACTTGTTGTCGTTAACGCTGACTTCGTTATTTTTAGCGAACTCACGCACTACAGCGGCGGTGAGATGAGGTCGAAGTTTGCTGCCATTGGCGAAGGTCATACTGCGCCCCACATTCATGCCTGCCTTCCCGAGCAACGACCGCGTCGTATTGGC
The DNA here is from genome assembly GCF_008370045.1 of Pseudomonas sp. ANT_J12. GTDB lineage: Bacteria > Pseudomonadota > Gammaproteobacteria > Pseudomonadales > Pseudomonadaceae > Aquipseudomonas. The sequence goes on along the minus strand of NZ_VOBN01000025.1, from coordinate 62,000 downwards.
ATCCGCATTCAGGCCATTGCCGAGTTCATAGTCCTTGCCTTGCACAGCGGCTGCCTGCCATTGGGTGAATGGCTCAATGTAGTAATCGGAATTGAGCTCAATGTGTTTACCAAACTCCACCGAGGCACTGGTGCCCAGGTTGTTGTAGTTACCCTTGGTTTGGGTGCCGTCACTCATCGTGATCTTCGCCTCGTTGCGGAAGCGGTTGAGCTTGGCCACGGTGTCCAGGTAGTAACCACTGTCTCCCAGCCAAGTGCCGTACAGACCCATAGATGTGCTGCCGATTTCCCCTGAGCTGCCCCGGCCCAGATCCAGATCCGATTTGCTATAGCCGACAAATGCGCCAAGCAATACCCGCTCGCCGGCGATCTGCACCGGCGTATCAACCCCCATGGAAATGCCAGCCTGGTTTTGGCTATAACCGGCGCCATAGGCGCTGCCACTGATGCTGTAACGACTGCCAAAACTGCGAATCCAGCCACCGGTTGGCCCACCGTTCACCCGCAGATCACCCATACGATTGTTCAACGTGGCCATTTCGCCGTAGATCACGGTCGGGGAGGTACCAAATATCGACATAACCGCGCGCGTTGGGGTGCTGACAACTTCTTTATTGGGTTGCAAAAACCAATCTTCACCCTCCTTGACCAGGCCATAGGTGAACGCGCCGACATCGACCGGGCCGTTGACCAGTCCAAACTGAGCGCTGCCACCTGCGGTTTGTACGACTTTGATCGGCGCATCGCTGACCGGGTCGGCGCCACTGCTCGCTACCAGCAATTGATGATTGCCGGATGCGCTGCCCGTGACGTTCAACAGATCCGTGATGCGTTGATTGAAGTCAGTGTTCATCTCGAACGTGCCGTTGCCGGACAGGTTGGCGACGTTCAATTGAAAATATTCCTGATCGGTGCCAAGCCGTACTCGGCCACCATTGAGCGAGAGGTTGTTGACCGACTGACTATCGGTCATTTGCCACAAAGCCTGATTGCTGATGGAAAAGTCGGCAACATTATTGACCTGGCCGGTCAGCCTCGCGCCAGTGTCCAGCGTCAGGCTGGAGGCCGAGCCCGCAGCCGCTGTGACGTTCCCGGTCATGCTGCTCTGGCTGTTGAGCGTGGCGGTGTTGACGTTTTGCAAGTTACCGTTAAGTGACGCGTTATTTTGCAAGGTCACAATCCCGGTACTGCCCTGATCAACGACGACATTGCCCGTCAAGGCACTGTTGTCGACCAGCAGTGTCGCAGACGCGCCGTTGCTGACTTGCAACGCGGTGTTGTTGCCACTGACCAGCGTCGAACCGTTGCGCACCTGGATGTTGGCCACCGCGGGAGTTGTCTGGGCGACGAAGCCAACGACGATGCTCGAACCCGTCGAACCTTCCACTCGGGTCCCGTCCAGGATAAGACTGTTGGTTAATGGGTTGACGGCCCCGGTGTCATTGCCAACGACAATGCCGTTCTGCCCACCGATGATGCTGCTTCCACTGGAAGTCAGAGAGCCTTCAAGCAAACGCACGCCAAAACTCGTCGCGCCTGCGCCCTGTACGGTGGAGTCCTGAATGGCGATATCACTGAAACGGTTGCCTGCAATGCCGCCGAGCAAGCCGCGCACCGTACTGTTATTGCTCAAGTTGATTTTCGAACCGGTAGTGCCTTGGACAAAGCGCGCACCCACTATGCCCACGCCAGCGTCACTGATCACGGTGGTGTTGTCCAGCAATGCGGTGGCACTGGTCATGGATATACCTGTTCCCGAAGCTGCATTAACCGTTGAGTTGGTCAGGTTGACGTTACTGCCAACCGAAGCAGAGATATTTAATGTGCTGGCATTGGCGCCTGTCAGCGAGGCATTGTTTTGCAGTTGCCAGGTCTCCACCGGAGTGGAGCCGTCAATCGTTTGAGAAGTATTGGGCGGCAAGTTAGCCGCTTGGGCAAGAGACGTACCCAGCAGTAGTGAAATAGAAGCGGCGATTGCCTCACCTCTGATTCTGGGACCTGCAACGAACTTCGAAGACATAGTGATTTCCTATGAAATGACGTCTTGGGTAAACAAATACGTCAAAGCAAATAGTAATTAAGTCGGGCGGATAAACGGCCGCCAGACTACGGCCTGCCTTCTTCATACGCTGTAGGAATAATCCTTAAGTGCGTACGTTTTTTCTGAGAAATGCTTGAGAAATAATAATTTGTATAACGAAGTAATATTTCCGACCGATGAGAACAACAAAAACATTGTTCCCACCGGCAGGAAGTCAGTTATCGATCAAGATTCCGGACGCTCCACTTCGCAATACACCAGGCTGCCATTCAACAACTGGACTGCAAAGGTGGCTACCGCCTCAATGCCGCCCGCCGTATACGAGATGCGTGCGTAATTGGGTGGGTTTGGACGCACTGGCGGGGTCCCTGCGGGAGGAAACTGGCAAGCTTTGAGCCGGGCGTAATCGTCCAGCCAGAAGTCAAGATTACCCGTCGCCGGCATTGGGAGTGCTGCGGGAGCAATTTCAGTACCGGGAATGATGGGGCCATCGGGAGCCTCCTCGCGCCCTTCAAATCTGAGCGTCACCGGGGTGCCAGGCGGGATATCAACGCTGCTGCGGACCCTCACACGCAGACCGCGCGCTCGATAGGGAGGCATGGTCCCCAGTGGCGTACTCGGATGGTTCAGGATCGTACAATTGATTACAGTACTGTTGTCTCGTTCCGGTACCACCTGAGGCGGTTGACCGGGAATGTTTATGATATACCCCGAATTAATAAGTTGCGGTGCCGGCAGATTGATGATGATCGCCGTGACGTCCACGTCGGTATCCACCTCCTGCCGCATCACATTGTTGCCACCCGGTAGCTCAATGGTTACATAGGCCTTTCTTGCATTGACACCTGTGCCATTACCCTCTTGGCGGATGGTCTGCCATGGCAGCGGACATGTTACAGGCGTGGTTTGCCCGGGAGCTGGGCTGCGTACGCCCACTTCCTTGCCTTGATAATAAAAAGTATAGATTTCGCGTCCGGTAACCGGCCGATCCGCAGTGGGGACGACTGGCGCTTGCATTTCAGCATCCAGGCCCGCCTGCTCTGGTCCAAGCGTATTGGGGCGGGGAGTTGTAGCGCCTGCACCCTGCACGATGACCGACGGCAGGTTTGGATTTAAGGGTAACGGCAAGTTTGGCTGGTCGGGGCCGCCGTAAGCGAAGTCAACCACCGCGACCCATGCCGCCGATTCGGGAAAGGGCGGAGTGAAGGAGCTGCGGGAAAGCTGATACTTGGTCGAGAACTGGACTTCGTCCTGGCCATCGGGGTTGCCAAATACCTCGCTCATTTTGTTGTAGTCCAACACAAAACGCATCAACGTAGTGCCGGTGGTGAAGCGTTGCTCTGGCACCAACACCGGGGTGGTGGAACCCAAGGCCAACATAGACGGAATGACGTGATCGCCGTCCACCCAAGTGGTATGAGGAACAATTTCGATCACCGCGCGCGAGGGCGATGGATCAGCTACCGTCGCGAGAGTAATGGGCGTACGACCATCTGCCCCGGTGACTGGAATCGTTGGTGCGTTAAGCACGGGCGCTGGAGCCCTGACCACTTGGAAAATAAAGTTGATCAGCGAATTGTTACTGATATTGCCAGGAGCATCCTCGAGGTCGTAGGCAAGGTAGTAACGGCCATCCGTCAATGTTCTTAGGAAGCTCAGTGGTACATTGACGCTCCCCCCCCGCAGGCAATGGGCCTGAATAGGCGGGAGTTTCGGTACGCATCAACGGATACGTCGCCAATCGGGAAATATAAACCGTGGCTTTATCCAGGCCCGCTTCAAACTTTGCATAGGCCGTAGGGATTACCAGATTCAAACCACCACTGTTTGTCGGGTTGTTGAGCCAGGCATCATCAATGCGTGGCGGCACTGAGCCAGTGGGAATGGAATTCGGCCGCAGCCCCGTCCTGTTGCCAGTCCCTGGTTGTATCTGGTAGGGAGCAGTCAGATCGACAAAAATAGGGGCGTAAGCAATTGATGAGTCGGGGTTATCAAACTCATCATAAGTTGCAAAACACAATTTCCACTCCGGGTAGTCGCCCCCGTTGGCCCTGTCGCTAAGCGTGCGGACATTAACAGTGAAAGTGAGTGGAGGGGTCCAAACACCTCCTGGCTCTGTTGCCCTGGTTTTTCGGTCAACGACGAAGATATCAGACTCAGGATCCAAGACGGGATCAAGCCCCGGTAGAAACATTTGCAGTTCAATGCTCTTAACATTAGCGTCCGCCACAGTATTCAGTATGACTTCTATGGTGCCATCTTCTCTCAACTGCTTGTACGTCAGACGTCCATCCGGCAGATTGTCTTTAACGATCGGTTGGTCTACTAATACGCCAACGTCATTCACTTTCTGATTCATTTGAGTCGCTCCATCAATGAGTTTATTGCCGATCTGCACATGCACTTGTTTCATGGAGAACTACGCGACTTCACACTGCATACTCCGGAGCTGAATAGTGATTCAGCACCTTGTACGACATTCGGCATGCATGTCGTGCAAGGTTTGCAAGATACAAAACATTCACAGCTATTAACTTGCATCGCACTGTTGGTCAGGGATAGGGATCATTATTCGCATCGCACATATTACTCCCCGATATTTTGCGATCGATTTTCACCGTGTCTGTTCCTGAACGGCCCAACGGGACGTTGTTTCGGTACAAGGTGTAAAAGGCTTTTGCCGAGCCGAAAGCAATGGGTTTGATATGTTTGTCATACTTGTCGCTGCCCACCACAAAAATGAAGCCAGTAGGAGAGTTCGCCTCTGCTTGGGTCAATATTTTGGTGAACTGCCCCTCAGTACCCACAATAGGATCTTCGCCGTTCAATTTGTTAAAGCCCTGCCAATCCATGGTGAGTTCGTCATTACCACTAAAGCGTCCGGGTTGAGCTGGTATTTGCAATAACACTCTTTCCCAAATCCGAGGTCTGACCCTGCAATTCAGGTATCCCTTGAAAATGAATTCGTCGTTATAGGATGACTCAACGATAAATTTCGGAGGTTCCAGATTGATCGCAACGGGGGGGCTGACGGTGAACGTTTGTGGCAAAGAGGTATCTTCGTTGTCGTTATCACCCAGCGTCGTGCGGTACCGCAAGCGGAGTGTGCCGGCACGCTGCAAGTATTGGGCGGGCAATGTAATCGATGCAGGGAACACGACCGGCACAGGAAACAAGGTGTTATAGAACCGGACTTCCGTCGTGTCGCCGGGCTGAAGGACCCATATTTCCAAAAGATCGCTTTTAAGAGGGTCGAGAGAGGGGCTCCACCGTGGAATTCTCAGTGTCGCGCCGACTGTGGACGCCACAGCGGGAATCACCTGCAGCGGATCGTTAGGATCGACGCCATCAATTGTCAGTGGCAGCGCTAAAACACCCATGGCGGATGGTTTTTTCTTCTTGCCGTGATGTTTGTCAGAAGTCATTTGCATCACCCCCCCGTGTCAAAGAACTTCGATTACATCTCGAAGGTCTCTGTTTCGTGTTTCCTTTGTAGGAAATTAGACGTTCAAACACAGACATTGCCTACTGTCATATCTGACAGGTTCTTCGACCGTTTGTCGGGTATAGCGCCGTTTCTGAGTGAATCCGCGCCAATGCAAGCTTGACGTGGCCCGCCTTGTGAGGTTTCCTGAAACCGGTTTCAGGTCAATACGCATTGGAACTCATATAAAGCCAATAACAAGGTCCACCGCATGAACGATTTCTCCGCCGCCCAGCGCAGCCGCGTCACCATGCTCGACGTCGCCAAACACGCCGGCGTGTCCAAGGCCAGCGTCTCGCGCTTCATCGGCGACGACCGCGCCCTGCTCTCCGATGCCATTGCCCAACGCATCGAACTCGCCATCAGCGAATTGGGCTACCGCCCGAACCAGATGGCCCGTGGCCTGAAACGCGGGCGCACGCGCCTGATCGGCATGCTGGTGGCCGATATCCGTAACCCTTATTCGATTGCCGTGATGCATGGCGTGGAAACCGCTTGCCGCCAGCACGGCTACAGCCTGGTGGTGTGCAACACCGACCGCGATGACGAGCAGGAACGTCAGCACCTGGCGCTGCTGCGTTCGTACAACATCGAAGGCTTGATCGTGAACACCCTAGGTCATCACCGCGATGAACTGCGCGAGCTGCACCGGGAGATGCCACTGGTGCTGGTGGATCGCAAGGTCGAGCAGCTCGAGAGCGATTTGGTCGGTCTCGATAATCCCGCCGCCGTCGCGATGGCCCTCGCCCACCTTGAAGAACGCGGTTATCGCGATGTGCTGTTGGTGACTGAACCGTTTGACGGCACCAGCTCGCGGATTGAACGGGTGGGCAGTTTCAAGGCGCAGATTGAGCAGCGTTCGACGCTGCAAGGGGCTGTCGTCGAAACCGGCAGCGACCTGACCTCACGCTTGCAAACCTTCCTTGATACACCCGGCCCCGGGCCAAAAGCGCTGTTCTGTGCCAACGGGATTGCGGCGTTGGCCGGCACCCATGCGTTGCGTGAGCTTGGCTGTGACCTGTTTGGGGATGTCGGGCTGATTGCGTTGGATGATCTGGATTGGTACCCGTTGGTGGGCAGCGGCATTACCGCCCTCGCCCAGCCGACGGCGGAGATTGGCGCGAGTGCGTTTGAGTGTTTGCTCAAGCGTTTGCGCGGGGATGTCGGGCCAGTGCGGACGATGGATTTTGCGGCGCGGTTGGTGGTGCGTGGGTCGACCCGTGGGGATTTGCGTTGAATCACACGTTGTTCAAACGCAGCGAAACCTGTAGGAGCGAGCGGTGCGGCGATCCGACTTGCCCGCGAAGACGCCCGAAAGAACAACGCAAATTCCAAACCTTTTTTTTGAACAAAAATGAAACCGGTTTCAGAGGTAAATAACAATGAATAAACCACCCGTTTCCATCAGCTTGTCGAGCTACGGCGCCGACCTCGTCCGCCAGCTCGGCCAAGGCAGTTTTATCGAGGTACTGGCCGCCGCCGGCGCCACGCGCATCGAATGGCGCGAAGAACTGTTGACCCACGAAGACCCCGCGCAACTGGCGGATGACACCCAGGCTCGCGGCCTCGAAAGCGTCTATTCCTCGCCGATGGAGCTGTGGCTGGCCGGTCAATCGAAGCCCAATCCTGAATTGTTCAAGACCCTGCAACGCGCTGAGCTGTTTGGCGCCAAGTGGCTGAAAGTCTCCCTCGGCTATTTCACCGACAACAACGACTTGCAGGCGTTGGCTCGACAGTTGAGCCAAAGTCCCGTGCAGCTGTTGGTGGAAAACGACCAGACCTTGCACGGCGGGCGCATTGAGCCGTTCCAGCGCTTTTTCGCTGAGGTCGAGCAGCACAACCTGCCGATCAAGATGACCTTCGACATCGGCAACTGGCAATGGCAGGACCAGTCCGCCGCCAGCGCCGCGCGGTTGCTCGGGCGGCATGTCGGCTACGTGCATTGCAAGGCTGTGGCGCGTCGAGCCGACGGCAAACTGGTGGCGATACCACCGAGCGCCGCCGACCTGCATCTGTGGGAACAGCTGCTGCGGCACATGGCCCAAGGCATCATGCGAGCGGCGGAGTATCCGTTGCAGGGCGACGACCTGGTGCAACTGACCACCGAACACGTCGCCACCCTCGCCCGCCTCGGTCAATCACGGTTGGAGAGCGCCCATGTCTGAGATCGATATCCTGTCGTTCGGCGAAACCATGGCGATGTTCGTCGCCGAGCAGAGCGGTGACCTGGCGGCGGTTGGCCAGTTTCATAAGCGCATTGCCGGGGCGGACAGTAACGTCGCCATCGGATTGTCGCGGCTGGGGTTCAACGTCACGTGGCTAAGCCGGGTGGGTGCTGATTCGCTGGGTCGTTTCGTAATCGATACGTTGGCCAAAGAAGGCCTGGATTGCAGTCACGTCGATATCGACCCGGCGCACCCGACTGGTTTTCAACTCAAGTCCCGCGCTGATGACGGCAGCGATCCGGTGGTCGAGTATTTCCGCCGTGGTTCGGCAGCCAGTCACTTGTCGGTGCAGTCGATCCAGCCTGAGCTGTTGAACGCCCGGCACTTGCACGCCACCGGGATTCCTCCGGCGCTTTCCGTCAGCGCTCGGGAAATGTCCTTCGAATTGATGACCCGCATGCGCGAGGCCGGGCGCAGTGTGTCTTTCGACCCGAATCTGCGCCCGAGCCTGTGGGCCAGCGAGCAACAGATGATCACCGAGATCAATCGCCTCGCCGCCCTCGCCCATTGGGTACTGCCGGGGTTGAGCGAGGGTCGCTTGCTCACCGGGTTTGAAGACCCGGCCGACATCGCGGCGTTTTACCTCGACCAAGGGGTTGAAGCGGTGGCGATCAAACTGGGGCCGCACGGTGCGTATTACCGCACGCACCTGGACCAGGGCTTCGTCGCCGGTGTGCCGGTGCAAAACGTGGTCGACACCGTGGGCGCCGGCGATGGCTTTGCCGTCGGCATGATCAGCGCCCTGCTGGAAAACCACAGCTTCGCCGACGCCGTGCAGCGCGCCAACTGGATTGGCAGCCGTGCGGTGCAGAGTCGGGGGGATATGGAGGGGTTGCCGACCCGCGCCGAATTGCCAAGCCACATACCTGATCGTTCCCACGCTCCTGCGTGGGAATGCAGCCCGTGACGCTCTGCGCCACCGTGGACGCGGAGCGTCCGTAGAGGTATTCCCACGCAGAGCGTGGGAACGATCACCGAACACCGTTACCTGCTGCGACAAAAACAACAAGCTCAGGAGCACCATCATGAAAACCGCAACACTCGCCACCCGCCGCTGGTGGTACATCATGCCCATCGTCTTCATCACCTACAGCCTGGCGTATCTGGACCGCGCCAACTACGGGTTCGCCGCCGCCTCCGGGATGGCCGAAGACCTGATGATCACCCCGGGTTTGTCCTCGATGCTCGGCGCACTGTTCTTCCTCGGTTACTTTTTCTTCCAGGTGCCGGGCGCGATCTATGCGCAGAAACACAGCGTGAAGAAGCTGATTTTCGTCAGCCTGATCCTCTGGGGCGGCCTCGCGACCCTGACCGGGATCGTCTCCAGTGCCTATTGGCTGATCGTCATTCGCTTCATGCTCGGCGTGGTTGAAGCCGCGGTGATGCCGGCGATGCTGGTGTACCTGTGCCACTGGTTCACCCGTGCCGAACGTTCGCGCGCCAACACCTTCCTGATCCTCGGCAACCCGGTGACCATGCTGTGGATGTCGGTGGTGTCGGGGTATCTGGTGCAGCATTTCAGCTGGCGCTGGATGTTCATCATCGAAGGCTTGCCGGCGGTGATCTGGGCCTTTATCTGGTGGCGCCTGGCGGACGAGCGTCCAGCCCAGGCCAAGTGGCTCAGCGACCAGGAAAAACAGGACCTGGAAAGCGCCTTGGCGGCCGAACAGGTCGGGATCAAAGCGGTGAAAAACTACGCCGAAGCCTTCCGCTCGCCGAAAGTCATCGTGCTGGCCCTGCAGTTTTTCTGCTGGAGCATCGGCGTCTACGGCTTCGTGCTGTGGCTGCCGTCGATCCTCAAGGCCGGTTTGCAGATGGACATGGTCGAGGCCGGCTGGCTCTCGGCGCTGCCGTACCTGGCGGCGGTGATTGGGATGCTCGCGGTGTCCTGGGGTTCGGACAAGTTGCAGAAGCGTAAACGCTTCGTCTGGCCGCCGCTGCTGATCGCCTCGATTGCGTTCTACGGTTCATACGCTTTGGGTGCGGAACACTTCTGGTGGTCCTACACCTTGCTGGTGATCGCAGGGGCCTGCATGTATGCGCCTTATGGGCCGTTCTTTGCGATCGTCCCGGAAATCCTTCCCGCCAACGTCGCCGGTGGCGCCATGGCGCTGATCAACAGCATGGGTGCCCTCGGTTCGTTTGGCGGTTCCTATCTGGTCGGTTACCTGAACAGCAGCACCGGTTCGCCGGGTGCTTCTTATCTGTTGATGAGCGGCGCGTTGATGCTCTCGGTAGTACTGACAATTTTCCTCAAGCCCGGCGCCAGTGACCGAGTCGTGGCCAAGGCCGTTGCGAAACGGCCGGTGCCTGCTCACCCTTGAATTGAAGTTGAGACGATGACGATGAAAAAGCAGGTCGTGCTGTACAAGAAACTCTCGCCGTTGCTGATGGCCCGCTTGCATGAGCAGACTGAAGTGACCCTGATCGACAGCCTCGACGCCGAGGGCCTGGCCAAAATGCGCGAGGCCCTGCCCAAGGCCCAGGGCTTGCTCGGCGCCAGTCTGAAGCTGGACGCTGCATTACTCGATCTGGCCCCCGATCTCGAAGCCATCGCCAGCGTTTCGGTGGGTGTCGACAACTACGACATCGATTATTTGACCGAGCGCCGGATCCTGCTCAGCAACACCCCGGACGTCCTCACCGAAACCACGGCTGACACCGGATTTGCATTGATCCTGGCCAGTGCCCGCCGCGTGGTGGAACTGGCGAACATGGTTCGTGCCGGCCACTGGAAGCGCAACGTTGGCCCGGCACAGTTCGGCACCGATGTGCATGGCAAGACCTTGGGCATCATCGGCATGGGCCGCATCGGCGAGGCGTTGGCCCAGCGTGGGCATTTCGGTTTCGGCATGCCGGTCGTTTATCACAGCCACTCGCCGAAACCGGCGGTGGAACAGCGTTTCAACGCGCAATACCGCAGCCTGCCGCAGCTGTTGCAAGAGGCGGATTTCGTGTGCCTGACCTTGCCGCTGACTGCTGAAACCGAGGGGTTGATCGGGGCTGAGCAGTTTGCCTTGATGGGCCCGGAGACGATCTTCATCAACATCTCGCGGGGTAAAGTCGTGGATGAAGTCGCGTTGATTGACGCCCTGCGCAAGGGGCAGATTCGTGCGGCGGGGCTGGATGTGTTTGAGCGCGAGCCGCTGGATTCGGCGTCGCCGTTGTTGCGGCTGGATAACGTGGTGGCCACGCCGCACATTGGCTCGGCGACCCATGAGACGCGCGAGGCGATGGCCAAGTGCGCGGTGGACAATCTGCTGATGGCGTTGGCCGGAGAACGGCCGGTGAATCTGGTGAATGGGTTGGCCTGGAAAGGCTGAAGATGATCGTTCCCACGCTCCGCGTCACATCTAAAAGCGGAACGCGGAGCGTCCCAGGCGGCATTCCCACGCAGAGCGTGGGAACGATCAATTACGCAGATCCTGTAGGAGCGAGGCTTGCCCGCGAAGAGGCCGTCAAGCCCGCCGCGCTTCCAGAAGATCCGCCGCACACCGCGCAATCCGCCGACACGCGTCCGCCAGTTTCACCTGGTCCACCACCAGCCCCAGGCGAATATGCCCCGCCGCACTCGGCCCGAAGGCTTCGCCCGCCAGCACCGACACGCCATACCCCTCCAGCAGCCGCTCGGCAAACCCCTGGGCGCAGAGCCCGGTCGGGCGGATATCGACCATCACGAACATCCCGCCATCGGGCACGATCGGCCGGATACCCGGGCACGCGCTCAACCGCGAGCACACCAGGTCCCGGCGCTGGCGATACTCTTCGCGCATCTGCGCCACCTCCGGCAGGTCCCCATCCAGCGCCACTTGCGCGGCTTTCTGCACGAAATCCGGAATGCCAAACAGCATGCACAACGACAGGTGCATCAAGTGTTCGGCCAAGGGTTTGGGGCCGATCACCCAACCGACGCGCCAACCGCTCATGGCGTGGGATTTGGACAGGCTGTTAATGGTCGCCGTGCGCTCGGCCATGCCGGGCAGACTGGCGGGGCTGACGTGCTCGCCTTCGTACAGCAAGTCGCTGTAGACCTCGTCGCTGATCAGCCACAAGTCGTGGCGAACGCAGAGCAGCGCCAGTTCCTGCCAGAGCTTCAATGAAAGGCTGGCGCCGGAAGGATTGTTTGGACTGTTCAGCAAAATGACCCGGGTCTTGGCCGTGATCAGCGCCGCGACATCCGCCGGGTCCACGCGAAAACCGTTCTGCGGCCGTACCGCCACCGGCACCACTTTCGCCCCGCAAGCGCCGAAGACACCTTCGTAGGTGACGTACATCGGTTCGGCGACGATCACTTCATCGCCCGGATCGAGCAAACATTGCGCCACCGAGTACACCGCACATTGCGCCCCCGGCAACACGATCACATGCCCGGCATCCACTGCCTGACCGCTGCGGCGTCGATGCCGACTGGCGATGCTGTTGCGCAACGCCCGGGTGCCACGCACATCCGAGTAATGGGTATCGCCGGCCAAGAGGCTGTCGATGGCGGCCTGGACGATGGGCCTGGGCGTGTCGAAATCCGGATCGCCCACCGTCAGCAGCAACACATCAATGCCCTGTTCGCGCATCTCCAGCGCTCGATCATGAATGTTCCAGGCTGCCGCTCCGTCACCGGCAATACGTTGAGTCAGGGCTGAATAGCGCATGTACGTCTCCTGTCGCGCGTGCTCCAGACTCAACCCTATCTCAAATTACAAAACGCGCCACCATCGCATTCAAATCCACGGCCAGACGCGACAGTTCGTGAGTGGCAGCGCTGGTCTGGTTGGCACCGGCGGCGGACTGAGTGGCGAGGTCGCGGATGTTGACCAGGTTGCGGTCGACTTCGCGGGACACCTGGGCCTGTTCTTCCGAGGCGCTGGCGATCACCAGGTTGCGTTCGTTGATCAGGTGGATCGATTGGGTGATCTGCTCCAGGGCCACACCGGCGGAGCGGGCCATTTCCAGGGTGCTTTGGGTGCGCTGGTTGCTTTGCTGCATCGAGGACACCGCTTCACCGGTGCCGTTCTGGATGCCGGCGACCATTTTTTCGATTTCCTGGGTCGATTGCGCGGTGCGATGGGCCAAGGCCCGGACCTCGTCTGCCACCACCGCAAAACCACGCCCGGCTTCACCGGCACGGGCGGCTTCGATGGCGGCGTTGAGCGCCAGCAGGTTGGTTTGCTCGGCGATGGCGCGGATCACGTCCAGCACCTTGCCGATGTCGCGACCTTGTGCGGCCAGGCCTTCGATCATGGTCGCGGTGTTTTGCACGTCGTGGGTCATGGTCTGGATCGCGTCGACGGTTTCCACCACGCGGTTGCGGCCTTCGCGAGCGGCCTGGGTCGACTGGTTCGACGCTTCGGAAGTCGACACCGCATTGCGCGCCACTTCTTCCACAGCGGCGGTCATCTCATTGACGGCGGTGGCCGCTTGTTCGATTTCGTTGTTCTGCTGTTGCAGGCCGCGCGAGGCTTCTTCGGTGACGGTGCTGAGTTCTTCGGCGGCAGCGCCCAATTGCGTGGCGGAACCGGCGATCTGCTCGATGGTTTGGCGCAGGTTGGTCTGCATGACGGACAAGGCACCGAGCAGGCGGGCCGGTTCGTCCTTGCCATCGACTTCGATGGCTTTGGTCAAGTTACCGCCGGCGATGGTTTCGGCAGCCTGCACCGCGCGGTTCAACGGTGTGACGATGCTGCGGGTTAACAACCAGGCCAGCAGCACAGTCATCAGCGCCGCCACCACTGACACGACAATGATGCCGTTCACGGCGGTGTTGTAGTTGTCTTCGGCAACCGTCCCCGCCGCTTTGGCGCCGTCGATGTTGTAAGTCACCAGTTTATTGAGCTGTTCGCCCATCAGGTCGGTGCCTTCCTTGATCCGCGTATTGATCAGGCTGCGCATCTCATCGACTTTGTTCTGACGCGACAGGTCCAGCATTTCCCGCTGGGCTTGCATGTAATTGTCGAGGGTGGTGCTGAACACTTTATACAGTGCCGCTTCGTCAGGACCCATCGGCAGTGCGGCATAAGCGACCTGCGCCTTGCGGGCCTTGTCGGTCAGTACGCCAATGCGCGTATCGGCTTCCTGCAGACTGGCCGGCTCGCGGTTAACCAGAATGCGGAACGAGAGAATGCGCATGCGCAGGATGTTTTCGGTGACATTGCCCAGGAAGGTGACGCTGGGCAGTTGGGTGCTGCCCATGTCGACCGAGGACTGGCGGATGATCGACATGCGATTGACCGCAAACACACCCAGCACGATCACCAGCAAGGCGATGAAGGCAAAACCGAGGAACGCTCGAGGCGCGATATTCAGATTACGCAGGGACATAGGATGATTCTCGGGGGGTGAGCGTCGAAGCATCCGTGCCGTGGTCGCTGTCGGGCGGGCGTGGGGCCGGCGGGATCAGCTTGGCGCCACTGTTATGGTTGGTTTGTGCGCGCCTATGAGGGTTATCGGCCGGGCTTGAGGATTTTTACGGGGGAAGTGGAAAAATATTTCAAGGGGGTTAGGGGTGTTTCAGCGGCGAAACACCTGTGCTGCAGGGGCGAGTCCATTGTGGCGAGGGGGGCTCGCCCCCGTTCGCCTGCGAAGCAGGCGCTAAACCTGCTTGCACGGAATGACTGAAAGAATGCCAGGGGCCGCTACGCGCCCCAACGGGGGCAAGCCCCCTCGCCACAAAAACGCTCTACCTTGATGATCGCGTTCAGGTCTTTTGGGAAGCGATCTGCCAAACCCGCGCAATATCGCTCGCCCGCTCCCGCAACAACCGAGGCGCCTCGGCACACGCCTGCTCCAGCGTCATCGGCCCGCTCGCCAGGGCAAACGCGGCGTCGATGCCGTGCTCGTAGAGTTCCTGATAACCCTCACCCAAGGTCCCTGCGATCACGATGACCGGCACACCTTGCCGGCAGGCAATCCGCGCCACGCCAAACGGCGTCTTGCCGCGCAAGGTCTGGGCATCGAATCGGCCTTCACCGGTAATCACCAGGTCCGCGCCCTCCACCGCCTCGGCCAGGCCAACCAGTTCCGCGACCACTTCCACACCAGCCTGAAATTGCGCCCCCAGGAACGCCTTGGCCGCGAACCCCAGGCCACCCGCCGCGCCGCTGCCCGGTTCATCGCGCACGTCTTTGTCCAAGGCTTGCGCACACACATCGGCAAACAGTCCAAGGGCTTGATCCAGTTGCTGGACCTGCGCTGGCGATGCACCTTTCTGCGGGCCAAAAATCACCGAGGCACCGTGGGGTCCGCACAGGGGATTGTTGACGTCGGCAGCGATGTCAAAGCGCACCGCGTTCAAGCGCGGATCGATGTCGCTCAGGTCAATGCGGGCCAGTTGCGCCAGCGCCAGGCCACCGGGCGCGAGGATTTGGCCCTGGGCATCGAACAGTTTGACGCCCAGGGCCTGCATCGCCCCGGCGCCAGCGTCGTTGGTGGCGCTACCGCCAATCGCCAGGATCACCCGCTGCGCCCCGGCATCCAGCGCGGCGCGGATCAGTTCGCCGGTGCCGAAGGTACTGCTGACGCAGGCATTGCGCTGCGCCGTCGGCACCAATTGCAAACCGCTGGCCTCGGCCATTTCGATGATCGCGGTGTGGTTGTGCGGCAGCCAGCCCCACGCGGCGTCAACCGTTGCCCCCAACGGGCCGCGCACGGCTGTGCGGCGCAATTCACCCGCACACGCCGCCAGAATCGATTCGACCGTCCCTTCCCCGCCGTCGGCCATCGGGCACTTGACCAACTGCGCCTGCGGCCAGACCTCGGCCAATCCCAACGCGATGGCATCGGCGACGCCTTGGGCACTCAGGCTGTCCTTGAACGAATCGGGGGCGATGACGATTTTCATGAGAATTCTCCGTTTTCAATGCATCCATGCTGCCAGTTGCCCCGGAGGATGACGCCGGTCAGGTGCACAAGTGGGGGTGGCGTTTGTTGTTCATTTCTACAAACCCGGGATTGTGGTGGCTGGGAGGGCCTCTTCGCGGGCAAGCCTCGCTCCTACAATAGCGAGCGCCGCGATCCCTGTAGGAGCGAGGCTTGCCCGCGAAGGCGTCCATATAGTCGCCACATCTTTCACTCCGTTTGCGGCAGCAACTGCACCCCGAGATAAAGCGCCAGCATCCCGTCCAGCCGCAACGGATCAACCCCACTCAACTCGGCAATCCGCTCCATGCGATAACGCAGACTGTTGCGATGAATCCCCAACGCATCCGCACACGCCTGGCTTTGCCCATCGTGGTCGCACCAGCAACGCAGGGTCGCCAGCAATTGACCGTTATTGTCCTTGGCGATGACTTTGCGCAACGGCTTGAGCAACTCGTCCAGCGCGTCGTCGTTGCGATGCCGCCAGAGCATCACTGGCAGCCGATAACGGTTCAGCCTCAGCAACCGCGAGCGCGGCAACACATCGCGTCCATAGGCCAGCAGATCACCGACCCGGCGATAGCAGCGGCGCAACCCCGGCAACCCATCGGCCTGCCCGCCCACGGCGATGCGCAAAATGTTCCAGCCCAGGCCATCGAGTTTTTCCAGCAACCGTTCATGCTCGATCGCCTGGCTCGCCGGCCGGCACCACAGCAGCGAGGACTTGGCGGAGCTGACACACCAACTGTCGGGATAACGGCTGATCAGCCAGGCGCTGAGGGCTTCGACGGTCTGCCCCGGCCCGTGTTCCAGGCCCAACTCGAACAGATACGGCACCCGCGATAGCTGCGGCTTGAGGCCCAATTGTTGCGCCTCATCCACCAGACGCGGCGAATCCCCCGCGTCGGTCAACAACAAGGCGAGCAAATCATCGCAACGCTGGCGTCGCCATTGCTGTTCCGCCTGCTGATTGCGCTGGCCCACCAGCATTTCGGCGGTCATGCGCACCAGCTCGGCGTAGGTGCGCAGTTGCTCGGGTTCGCCGGTGATGCCGAGCACGCCGATCAGCCGCTGATCGAGCAACAACGGCAGGTTGATCCCCGGCTGCACGCCTTTGAGGTGAATCGCGGTTTGCGCGTCGATCTCCACCACGCGCCCGTTGGCCAGCACCAGTTGCGCGCCTTCGTGGCGGGTGTTGATCCGCTCGGGCTCGCCGCTACCGAGGATCAGCCCCTGGCTGTCCATGACGTTGACGTTGTACGGCAGGATGGCCATGGCCCGGTCGACGATGTCCTGGGCCAGGTCGTGATCGAGTTCAAACATTGGGCAGATCCTTGAAAGCGTGGAGGGACGGGTTGTTCACCCGCACAGGCCTTGTGGGCAAACCCTGTGCTCAGGCACAAAGACAACCACCCAAGCGGTGGCCGAGACTCACAGGGCGATCAACGTTACCCTTTGCATCGCAAAAAATCATAATAAAGAGAGAGCCCGCCATGTCACAGAGCGCAGCCGTTACCCAGACCATTGCTGACGAAAAAAACGCCGTCTACAAACGCATTACCCTTCGATTGATCCCCTTCATCTTCATCTGCTACTTGTTCAACTACCTCGACCGGGTCAACGTTGGATTCGCCAAGCTGCAGATGCTCGACGCCCTGAAATTCAGTGAAACCGTGTACGGCCTCGGCGCCGGGATCTTCTTTATCGGCTACGTATTGTGTGGCGTACCGAGCAACCTGGCCCTGACCAAATTCGGCCCTCGGCGCTGGATTGCGTTGATGATGATTGTCTGGGGCTCGCTCTCGACCTGCCTGCTGTTCGTGACCACACCCGCCGAGTTCTACACCTTGCGCCTGTTCACCGGCGCGGCCGAAGCCGGGTTCTTCCCGGGCGTGGTGCTCTATCTCTCGCAGTGGTTCCCGACCTTCCGCCGTGGCCGCATCATGGCGCTGTTCATGTCGGCGATCCCGGTGTCCGGTCTGCTTGGCAGCCCGTTTTCCGGCTGGATCCTCAATCACTTCGGCGCGGGCCAGGCGGGTTTGGCCGGCTGGCAGTGGATGTTTTTACTGCAAGGGATCCCAACCGTAATCCTCGGCGCCCTCGCCTACTTCCTGCTCAGCGACAGTTACGCCAATGCCAAGTGGCTGACGCCGTTCGAGCGTTCGGTACTGGAAGCGGACCACGCGCAAGACCTGGCCAACAAGCCGAAAACCACCACCGATTCGCTGCTGGCGGTGTTCAAGAACCCGGCGATCTGGGCGTTCGGCTTGATCTATTTCTGCATCCAGAGCGGTGTTTATGCGATCAACTTCTGGCTGCCGTCGATCATCAAGAACCTGGGATTCAGCGATAACCTGGTGATTGGCTGGTTGAGTGCGATTCCCTACCTGCTGGCGGCGATGTTCATGTTGCTGGTCGGTCGTTCGGCGGACTTGCGCAAAGAGCGGCGCTGGCATTTGGTGGTGCCGATGTTGATGGGCGCGGTCGGTCTGCTGATCGCGGTGAACTTCGCCACGACGCCGGCGATTGCGATTCTTGGTTTAACCATCGCGACCATGGGCGCCCTCACCGGCCTGCCGATGTTCTGGCCAGTGCCGACCGCGCTGCTGAGTGCCGGTGCGGCGGCGGGCGGTTTGGCGTTGATCAACTCCATGGGCCAAATGGCCGGTTTCCTCAGCCCGTATCTGGTGGGTTGGGTCAAGGACAGCACCGGGTCGACCGATGCGGCGTTGTACCTGCTGGCGGGCGTGATTGTCTGCGGCAGTGTGCTGGCGTTGCGGATGACGCGTACGTTGAAGGTTTAACGAGCAAGCAAGGTGCTTTTGTGGCGAGGGAGCTTGCTCCCGCTCGAGTGCGCAGCACTCGCAAAATCGTGAATATTTGCAGAATTTGGGGCTGCTACGCAGCCCAGCGGGAGCGAGCTCCCTCGCCACAATGGCCGTTTATTGCCCCTGGCCAAAATGGAGTTGTGTCGATAAATCCGGTTGCTCCCGGCCACCGTTCTGGTATTTGATTGACGCCTTTCCATCGGCAAAAGGATTTCGTCATGAGTTACCGCACGTTGGGTCATTCGGGTCTGCAAGTCTCTACGTTGACCCTGGGCACCATGATGTTCGGCGAACAGACCAGCACCGAAGATTCCCTGCGGATCATCGACAAGGCCTGGGACCAGGGCATCAACTTCATCGACACCGCGGACGTCTATACCGGCGGCCGCTCCGAAGAGATCGTCGGTGAGGCGATTGCCGGCAACCGTCACGAATGGGTGCTCGCCACCAAGGTCGGTTTCGGCCCGGTGGACGGCGTGCCGAACCGCAGCGGCCTCAGTCGCAAGCACATTTTCAACGGCATCGATGCCAGCCTGACCCGCCTGGGCACCGACTATGTCGACATCTATTACCTGCACCGCGAAGACCACAACACGCCGCTCGAAGTGACGATCTCGGCCATCGGCGACCTGATCCGCCAAGGCAAGATCCGCTATTGGGGCCTGTCCAACTACCGTGGCTGGCGCATCGCCGAAGTCATTCGCGTGGCCGACAAGCTTGGCGTCGACCGGCCGGTGATCAGCCAGCCGCTGTACAACATCGTCAATCGCCAGGCTGAAACCGAACAGATCACCGCCGCCCACGCCTATGGCCTCGGCGTGGTGCCTTACAGCCCATTGGCGCGCGGCGTGCTCAGCGGCAAATACGCTCCGGACGTCACGCCGGACGCCAACAGCCGCGCCGGGCGCCAAGACAAACGCATCCTCGAAACCGAATGGCGCGTCGAGTCGCTGCGCATCGCCCAGCAGATCCAGCAATACACCCAGGGCCGTGGCGTGGGCATCGTCGAATTCGCCATTGCCTGGGTGATCAATAACAGCGCCGTCACCTCCGCCATCGTCGGGCCGCGCACCGAGGAACAGTGGGACGCCTACACCAAGGCGCAGACGGTGAAGATCACGGCGGAAGATGAGGCGTTCATTGACTCGCTGGTGACACCGGGCCACTCCTCGACACCGGGCTTCAATGACGTGAGCCATTTCGTCTCGGGCCGTAAACCCCGCAACAGCTGACACACACCCTGTGGGAGCGAAGCTTGCTCGCGAAGACGTCTTCATATCCAACATCGATGTTGGCTGGAAGTCCGCTTTCGCGAGCAAGCTTCGCTCCTACAAGGGAACTGTGGCGTTCGCCAAATCCCGGTTTGATCGTTCCCACGCTCTGCGTGGGAATGCAGCCAGGGACGCTCCGCGTCCCAAATCGGACGTAAAACGTCCATTGAGGCATTCCCATGCAGAGCGTGGGAACGATCATCTGTGAACGATCTTGATCAATCAGACAATGTTCTAAGCTAAAACCACGTATCCTCCGCCCCCCGTTTCACGTTCAACCCCGCGAGGACAGTTTGTCTAAAGGTATCGCTTTATCGGTCACAGCCTCGGTGCTGTTTGCCGTCATGTATTACTACACCTCGCTGCTCACGCCCTTGAGCGGCGTAGAAATCTTCGGCTGGCGGATGCTGCTGACTGTGCCCTGCATGACAGTGTTCATGCTGGTGTCCGGTGAATGGCGGCGCTCGCTCGACATCCTCAAGCGCCTGGGCGGTAAACCCAAGTTGTTCGCCGGTCTGGTCGTCTCGGCGACGCTACTTGGCCTGCAACTCTGGCTGTTCATGTGGGCACCGCTTAACGGCTACAGCCTCGACGTGTCGCTGGGCTATTTCCTGTTGCCGCTGGCGATGGTGCTGACCGGGCGCATCGCTTATGGCGAGCGTTTGTCCTACTTGCAAAAAGTCGCCGTGTTTTTCGCCTCCCTCGGCGTGCTCAACGAGTTGTATCAGGTCGGCGGTTTCTCCTGGGCGACGTTGCTGGTGGTCGTCGGTTATCCCTTGTACTTCGTGTTGCGCAAATGGCTGACCACCGACAACCTCGGCGGTTTGTGGCTGGACATGACCTTGATGCTGCCGGTGGCATTCTGGTTCGTCTGGGGCGGTGAACAGGGTTTCGTCGTGTTCGAACAATACCCGTGGCTATCGCTGCTGATCCCTGTACTCGGGTTGATCAGTGCTTCGGCGCTGGTGGTGTACATCATCGCCAGCCGCTTGTTGCCGTTCAGTCTTTTCGGCTTGCTGAGCTATGTCGAACCGGTGCTGTTGCTGGGTGTGGCGTTGCTGTTGGGGGAAAGTATCAAGCCTGGGGAATGGCTGACCTACATTCCGATCTGGCTGGCGGTGGTGGTGTTGGTGTTTGAAGGGTTCAAGCATCTGGTCCGGCAGCGCCGCAAGCCTATGTAAATAATGTAGGAGCGAGGCTTGCCCGCGAAGGCGTCCTTGAAGGCGCCAAAAAGCTTCGCGGGCAAGCCTCGCTCCTACAGGGGGATGTATCAGCCAAAGAAAAGCCCGGCCAGCATTGCTGCTGACCGGGCTTTTTTACATCTGCGGTGGCTTACTCGGTGGACAGTACGCCACGACGAACCTGATCGCGCTCGATCGATTCGAACAACGCCTTGAAGTTACCCTCGCCGAAACCATCATCGCCTTTACGCTGGATGAATTCGAAGAACACCGGGCCCATCAGGGTTTCCGAGAAGATCTGCAGCAGCAGGCGGCGGTCGCCCGACTCGGACGAACCGTCCAGCAGAATCCCGCGCGATTGCAGTTGATCAACCGGCTCGCCATGGTTCGGCAAACGGCCTTCGAGCATTTCGTAATAGGTTTCCGGTGGCGCGGTCATGAAGCGCATGCCGATTTTCTTCAGGCGATCCCAGGTGTCGATCAGGTTATCGCTGAGGAACGCGACGTGCTGGATGCCTTCACCATTGAACTGCATCAGGAACTCTTCGATCTGCCCGGCGCCCTTGGACGATTCTTCGTTCAACGGGATGCGGATCATGCCATCCGGCGCGGTCATGGCCTTGGAAGTCAGGCCGGTGTATTCGCCCTTGATGTCGAAGTAACGGATTTCGCGGAAGTTGAACAGCTTCTCGTAGAAGTTGGCCCAGTAGGCCATACGCCCGCGATACACGTTGTGGGTCAGGTGATCGATAATCTTCAGGCCCGCCCCTTCCGGATTGCGGTCCACGCCGTCGATGAACACGAAGTCGATGTCGTAGATCGAGCTGCCTTCGCCGAAACGGTCGATCAGGTACAGCGGTGCACCGCCGATGCCTTTGATCGCCGGCAGGTTCAGTTCCATCGGGCCGGTTTCGATATGAATCGGCTGGGCGCCGAGTTCCAGGGCACGGGCAAACGCTTGTTGGGCGTTCTTGACGCGGAACGCCATGCCGCACACCGACGGACCATGCTCGGCCGCGAAGTACGAAGCGACGCTGTGGGGTTCGTTGTTGAGGATCAGGTTGATCAGGCCCTGGCGATACAGGTGCACGTCTTTGGAACGGTGGGTCGCGACCTTGGTGAAGCCCATGATCTCGAAGATCGGCTCCAGGGTGTTCGGGGTCGGCGATGCGAACTCAATGAATTCAAAGCCCATCAGGCCCATTGGGTTTTCGTATAAATCTGCCATGGTTGGCGCCTCATCATCATTTTTAGAATTAACGGATCGTTAGTTGCTAGCAATGCTGAGACTGGCGGGCGGCGCGCAGGAGATGCCGCGCACGCTGCGGGCGAGGAAGTCACCGTAGATCAGTTGAAACCCAAAACTCTTCATTGTCGACCCAAGGCTCTTGCGGGCGAGGCTTCTGGTGTCAGAAGTCGTTTATTATTGTATGCGTAACCCGATTCTACACAGCGTAAAACGGTTTGTCCGCCTTCTGTATCAAATCCCCTTTTTCACAGGCGGCGCAAGCGGTTTGTTGCACAGGTAAATCCCCGCCAGGATCAGCCCGCCGCCCAGGCCCATCGGCAAGGTCAGTTGTTCGCCCAACAGCAATGCGCCCAGGATGACGGCGGTCAACGGATTCAAGGCAATGAACACGCCGGAACGGGTCGCGCCGATTTTGCGAATGCCGTCGTAATAGCCGATGTAGGCCAGCGCCGAGCCGAGTACGCCCAGGTACATCAGGCTCAGCCATTGTTGCGGCCCCAGGCGGATGAGCGCCTCGACACTCAACTCGCCGCGCACCGCACTGGTGAGCCAAAGCATCGCCGTGCCCAACAGGATCGAATAGGTCACCGTTTGCACCGGCCCCAGCGTTTGATTCAATCCCTTGGAAAACAACGAGTAGACCCCCCAACTCAGCACGCAGCCGAAGATCAGCAGATCGCCAATCCACGCGTCGGCATTAGCCGCCAGCAGTTGCGGGTTGCGGCTGACAATCACCAGCCCTGCCCCGGCGATGCAGATCGCAATCCCTGCCACTTTCGCCCGCTTCAGGCGTTCCTTGAATAACAGCCAGGATGCCAGGCCAATCACCGCCGGGTTCAACGCCACGATCAACGACGCCCGTGAGGCGTTGATGTAATGCAGCCCGTAAAAGAAGCACAGGTTGTAGAAGAAGATCCCGAAGAACCCCAGCATCGCCAATTGCAGCCACTGCCTGGCGCTGGGCCGCACCAGCGGCGTCCGGGCCAGTAGCACAAACAGCAACAACGCCACGCTGGCCAGCAAAAACCGCAGGCTCGCGGCAAACAACGGGCTGAGGCTGTCGGCGAGGAAACGCCCGGCCACGAAAGTCCCGCCCCAGATCATGGTCACTGCCGCCAGCTTCAGATACACCGGCACGTCCGACGGTTTCGTCCAGTTTTGCTCATAGCTACTCATAGGTCACCCGAAGCACAGATGTCGTATGATCCGGCTAATACCTGATCATCGTAAAATGAGTAAACACTCATGACCCTGACCCAACTGGAAATTTTCTCCCTGGTGGCCGAACTGCACGGCTTCACCGCCGCCGCCAATCGCCTGGGCATCTCGCAATCGGCGGTGTCCCATGCGCTCAAGGCGCTGGAACAGGAACTGGGCGTCGAGTTGCTGCGCCGGCATCAGTCCCAGGTCGAACTCAGCGACATCGGCCAGCAACTGTTGCTGCGCGCCCGGGCCATGCTCGGGTTGGCCAACACCCTGCGCCAGGAAGCCGCCGATGCTCGTGGTATGAAACGCGGCACGTTGCGCATCGGTTCGTTCGGCCCGACGTCATCGATCAAGTTACTGCCGCTGATCTTGCAGCAGTACCGCGCAGCGCATCCCGGCATCGAAGTGCACGTCGATGAAGGCCCGGATCGCCAGGTGATTCAGTGGCTTGAAGAGCGGCGCATCGACATTGGTTTCGTGGTATTGCCCGAGGACCGTTTCGACACGTTTGCGCTGATGGAAGACCAGATGGTCGCGCTGCTGCCCGCCGATCATCCGCTGACGGCGCGCAAAAGCTTGAGTTTGAGCGACTTGTGCCATGACCCCTTCGTGTTGACCGAGGCCGGTTCTTCGGAGCTGGTTTCCCGTCTGTTCAGCGCCGCTAGGCTGACACCGAACATTCGTTACCGCTGCTCACAGTTGCTCAGCACCCTCGACACCGTGGGCCGTGGCGATGCACTGACCGTCGTCGCCGAAAGCTCATTGCCGCAGGACGCCGATCGCCGCTATGTGAAACGTCCGCTGTCGCCACCGGTCAGGCGCCAGGTCGGATTGGCGGTGCTGGACCAGCGTCAGTCTTCGCCGGCGACTCTGGCTTTTATTTCGCTGGCATCCGGCCTGAGCCAAAGCGCGAACGGCCATCTATCCTCCTAGTTTCATCGCCACAGGTTTCGCAGATGCCACTAACCGTCAAATCCCGCCGCAAGCGCAGCACCCGGATTGCTGTGACCGTGTTGAGCGGGGTGCTCCCGGTTCTTCTGGGCTTCGCCATCCTTTATATGCAAGCCGGGCGCGCGTTGCAGCAAAGCACCGAACAAACCGCCGATGAAGCCTTGCGCCAATTCAATCTGATGCTCGACAACACTGCCGAGGCCGCGCGGGTGTTGCTGCCCCTGGCTGGCAATAGTTGCAACGACGCCACACTGGCGCTGCGCGAACAGGTGACCCGCCGCCCCTTCGTGCGCTCCACGAATCTGGTGTACGACAACAACCTTTATTGCAGTTCGTTGTTCGGCGAACATCAGGAGAAGGTCAACCCCGGCGACTACACCCAAGGCCAGTTGTGGTTGATGAATGGCAACCCGGTCACGCCCAACACCGCGCTGCTGGTCTATCGCCTCAGTGATGAAAAAAAGGGCGCGCTGACCACCCTCGACGGTTATCACCTGAGTAACGTGCTGCGGTTGATCGGCCGCCAGACGTCGCTGTTGCTGCAAGTGGGCAATCACTGGTTGGCCGCCGACGGCAAAGTCCGGGACGGCGCCCTGCCCGTCTTGCCGGTGGCGCAAAGCGTGCGGGTTTCCAAGCAGTATGCGTTTACCGTGGCCGCCGGTTTTCCCGAGGGTGAGACCTGGCGTTACATGAGCAGCGAGTACCCGCCGCTGTTCAGCCTGCTGATCTTTTTTGGCGTGGTGTCGGGCTCGATCGGGCACATCCTGCAAAAGCGTGCTTCGTCGCCGAGCGTTGAGTTGCAGCGCGCACTGGAGGCCGGTGAGTTCATTCCGTATTTTCAACCGGTGGTGCATGGCGACACTAAAAAATGGAGCGGCGCCGAGGTGCTGATGCGTTGGAGTCATCCCAAGGAAGGTTTGGTGCGGCCGGATCTGTTTATCCCGTTTGCCGAACACTCGGGGTTGATCGTACCCATGACCCGTTCATTGATGCAGCAGACCGCCGCACTGTTGGCACCGATATCGGCCTCCTTCGACAGCCCGTTTCATATTGGCATCAACATTACCGCCAGCCATTGCCAAGACCTGGAACTGGTGGAGGATTGCCGAACGTTTCTCGGTGCTTTTGCGCCGGATAGCATCAGCCTGGTGCTGGAGCTGACCGAGCGCGAACTGATCGAACCGACGGCCCTGACTCATCAGTTGTTCGAGCAACTTCACGGGTTGGGCGTGATGATCGCGATCGATGATTTCGGCACCGGCCATTCAAGTCTGGGGTACTTGCGCCAATTCAACGTGGACTTCCTGAAAATCGATCAGAGCTTCGTCGCCATGATCGGTGCCGATGCGCTTTCCCGGCATATTCTGGACAGCATCATCGAACTCTCGGCCAAGCTGGACCTGGGAATTGTTGCCGAAGGTGTGGAAACCCAAGAGCAAAGCGATTACCTGACAGCGCACAACGTGAACTTCCTGCAAGGCTACCTGTTCGGTCGGCCAATGCCCGGCGCGGACTTCATTAATGCATTAAGTCACCATTAACTGGCTGGGTAAATAACAAAATGTTGCACCAAATTGAATCAAAAGACTGCTGTTGTTACATGAAGAAAAAGACAGGATTTACTCTTGGACAATTAACTACTACAATTTTTCTTGCCTGCGCAAGATTGGCAGGTGAGCCATTATCACCGAGTCGCTTCAAGGCTCTTGGCTTATAGCTTTGTTTGCGGTTGGTATCAGCCAAACACACTATTGGAGTAAAGATATTGTCCAGACTCGCTGAATTTCGTGCAGCTGAAAAGGCCCTTCAAGAACAGCTCAAGCAGCTCGAATCCTTGAAGAACGATGCCGGGCTCAAGAAAGAAATCGAATTCGAAGAAAAGCTCCAGGGGCTGATGAAAACTTACGGCAAAAGCCTGCGCGACATCATCGCCATTCTCGATCCGAACCCGGCTAAATCGGGCCTGCAACAGGCCGCAGCGCCTAAAACCCGTCGCGCCCGCGTCGTCAAGGTCTATCACAACCCGCACACCGGTGAACTGATTGAAACCAAGGGCGGTAACCACCGCGGCCTGAAAGCCTGGAAAGAACAGTACGGCGCTGCTACCGTCGATTCCTGGTTGCGCGGCTAACCCTTCGCGGCAACAAAAAAAGCCCTGCTAATGCAGGGTTTTTTTATGGACAATATCTAACAAATACAACGATTGACCGCCGATCAAGTTGGAAACTCCTTGTAAAGGAGGCTGCCACCTGAACCGACGCTCGGTACTTGGCGGGCAACTTTGTGTTTAATCCCTTTGGGTAAGTAAAACCCGAGGTTGCCGAAACCCATCGCCGCTCAATTCTTCATCTAAAGTTTCAAGCTGTTGCGGGCAGCCGCTATTTCGTCCTGACTTGCCTTATAAACCTCGGCCTGTCCCGCGTAGGAAAGAACATAGGCCCTGTCCGCCTCCACAGCCGCGACCAATGTTTGAGACAGCACGTGTCGACCGTTCTGAGTGACCGTACAAGTGGTTTCAAGGGCTGACAGCCGGCTTAATGTCGTCGGGTGAATCCGGTTGCAGACACTTTGATATCCCCCCTGAAAAAAGTCTTTTTGCACCGACTTGCGCATTTCCAGCAACACACCCTGCAAGTTCACCTGATGGTCGCTTTCCACTGGCGTCATCGTCAGCTCCATCACCAGCACCTGGTTGCCATCGGCGTCGTTTTTCACTGCGCGCTGGCGGGACACCTGCGGCGCGGCCCCATTTGCAGCAATGACTTCCACCTCCCAGCCACTGGGCCAGGTAATGCTCGGTGTATCGGCCTGCGCCGCCGTGGCCAGCGCCAACAAACCCATGAAAACGAATAGCGATGCAAACGGTCGGATCATTACGAGAGGCACTCATAGATTGAACCACAAAGTCTGAGCCTCACCCGGCCGCCAGGCAATAGCCGGGCGTTTTGGTTTGGCGATGCCGGGTCGCTTGCGTATCATTGCGACCATCGCCAGCCCCACATATTTTCCGGAGGGCCCATGAGCCTGCACGAATTGAACAACTTTCCCGGCGTCACTGCCCAGCCTGACAGCAGCACCCAGAAGTTCGTCTTCAACCACACCATGCTGCGAGTCAAGGACATCACCAAGTCCCTGGATTTCTACACGCGCATCCTCGGTTTCTCGCTGGTTGAAAAGCGCGATTTCCCGGAAGCCGAATTCAGTCTGTACTTCCTGGCGCGGGTCGACAAAAACCAGATCCCGGCCGATGCCGCGGCGCGTACCGAGTGGATGAAGTCGATCCCCGGCATTCTGGAACTGACCCACAACCACGGCACCGAAAACGATCCGGCGTTTGCCTACCACAACGGCAACACCGACCCGCGGGGCTTCGGTCATATCTGTATTTCCGTGCCGGACATCCGCGCCGCGTGCGAGCGATTCGAAGCGCTGGGCTGTGATTTCCAGAAGCGTTTGAACGATGGCCGCATGAAGAGCCTGGCGTTTATCAAGGACCCGGATGCTTACTGGGTCGAGATCATTCAGCCGGCACCGATGTAAAAATACACCACCGCCGATCGTTCCCACGCTGCGCGGTAACGATCAGCATCAAGCACAAAAACCCCATGATCGCTCACGGGGTTTTGTGTTTTCAGCGTTGGCGTTTAAGCCGGGGCCGAGGTCCGGATCAGGTGGTCGAATGCGCTCAGGGATGCCTTGGCACCCTCGCCCACCGCAATCACGATCTGCTTGTACGGCACGGTGGTGACGTCGCCAGCGGCGAACACACCCGGCAATGAAGTTTCACCGCGCGCATCGACAATGATCTCGCCACGAGGCGTCAGCTCGACGGTGCCTTTGAGCCAATCGGTGTTAGGCAACAGACCGATTTGCACGAAGATCCCTTGCAGCTCGACCGTGTTGAACTCACCAGAATCACGATCCTTGTAGACCAGACCGGTCACCTTCTGCCCGTCGCCTTTCACTTCGCTGGTCAACGCGCTGGTGATGACAGTGACATTCGACAGGCTGTACAACTTGCGCTGCAATACGGCATCGGCGCGCAACTTGCTGTCGAATTCCAGCAACGTAACGTGGCTGACGATGCCGGCCAGGTCGATGGCCGCTTCGACGCCGGAGTTACCGCCGCCGATCACCGCCACGCGCTTGCCCTTGAACAGCGGGCCGTCGCAGTGCGGGCAGAAGCACACGCCCTTGGCTTTATATTCCTGCTCGCCCGGCACACCCATTTCGCGCCAGCGGGCGCCGGTAGCAAGGATCAGTGCCTTGGTTTTCAGGCTGGCACCGCTTTCAAAGCGAACTTCGTGCAACTCGCCGACATTCTTCGCCGGGATCAGCGCGGTGGCGCGTTGCAGGTTCATGATGTCAACGTCGTACTGCTTGACGTGTTCTTCCAAGGCGCTGGCCAGTTTCGACCCTTCGGTTTCCTGCACGGAAATGAAGTTTTCGATGGCCATGGTGTCCAGCACCTGCCCACCAAAACGCTCAGCGGCCACACCGGTGCGGATGCCTTTACGAGCCGCGTAGATCGCCGCCGAAGCACCGGCCGGGCCACCGCCGACGATCAACACATCAAAGGCTTCTTTGGCGCTGATCTTCTCGGCCTGGCGTTCGGCACCGCTGGTGTCGATCTTGGCGAGGATTTCTTCCAGGCCCATGCGGCCTTGGCCGAAGAGTTCGCCGTTCAGGTAGATGCTCGGCACGGCCATGATCTTGCGGTCATCGACTTCAGCCTGGAACAACGCGCCGTCAATGGCGACGTGGCGAATGTTAGGGTTCAGGACCGCCATCAGGTTCAGCGCCTGGACCACGTCCGGGCAGTTCTGGCAGGACAGCGAGAAGTACGTCTCGAAGCTGAACTGGCCTTTGAGCGAGCGGATCTGCTCGATCACTTCAACGCTGGCTTTCGAAGGGTGGCCGCCGACTTGCAGCAAGGCCAGCACCAGCGAAGTGAATTCGTGGCCCATGGGAATGCCGGCGAAACGCAGGCTGATGTCGGCACCTGGGCGGTTGATCGAGAACGATGGTTTGCGTGCATCATCACCGTTGTCGAGCAAGGTAATTTGGTTGGAAAGACTGGTAACGTCTTTCAGCAGTTCAAGCATTTCCTGGGATTTCGCACCGTCGTCGAGGGAGGCAACGATCTCGATCGGTTGGGTGACCCGTTCCAGGTACGATTTCAACTGGGCTTTAAGATTGGCGTCCAACATACGGGCGATTTCCTTTACTTTATTTGAGGCGAAAAAAAACGCCCGAGCGAATCTCGCCCGGGCGTTTTTATTGGGCGGTTGCAGCTTACTGAGGTGCGGAAACCCGCCCTGATATTGCTGGTGTCACAGACTTAGATCTTGCCGACCAGGTCCAAGGACGGAGCCAGGGTGGCTTCGCCTTCTTTCCACTTGGCTGGGCATACTTCGCCCGGGTGAGCAGCGACGTACTGAGCAGCCTTGATTTTGCGCAGCAGCTCGGAAGCGTCACGGCCAACACCGCCGTCGTTCAGCTCAACAATTTTGATCTGGCCTTCAGGGTTGATCACGAAGGTGCCACGGTCAGCCAGGCCAACTTCTTCGATCAGCACGTCGAAGTTGCGGGAGATGGCGTGGGTCGGGTCGCCGATCATGGTGTATTCGATTTTGCCGATGGCTGGCGAAGTGTTGTGCCAGGCAGCGTGTGCAAAGTGGGTATCGGTGGAAACGCTGTAGATCTCGACGCCCAGTTTCTGGAATGCGCTGTAGTTGTCAGCCAGGTCTTCCAGTTCGGTTGGGCAAACGAAGGTGAAGTCGGCTGGGTAGAAGAACACGACCGACCATTTGCCTTTCAGGTCAGCGTCAGACACTTGTACGAAGTCGCCATTTTTGTAAGCGGTAGCTTTGAACGGTTTTACTTGGCTGTTGATGATAGGCATCGGTGACTCTCCGTCAGGGTTGAAAAGTTTGGTTAAGAAGTTGATGGGGTGAATCCTACCCACTCGATGGACGGATGGCTCATTGGCAAAGCTCATGCTGCTCATTGGTTTTCGCTATTAGCGCAACGTATTAATAGAAGAAAACCTACTGAGCAGCGCCAATGGCCTTTTCCTCAAGGGGCGTCATCCCGAGAAACGGGCTCGCTTCAACATAGCGCATGGCGGATTTCATATCCTTCCAGCCCACGTAACTCATCAACGACTTCAAGTCCCAACCACTCTGATGGGCCCATGTTGCAAAACCGCGACGCAAGGAGTGACTGGTGTACTGCTCGGCCGGGATACCGGCACGCTCCAGCGCCTGGCGCAGCAGCGGAATGACGCTGTTGGCGTGCAAGCCCTCCTCGCTCAGATGCCCCCAACGGTCGATGCCGCGGAACACCGGCCCGCGAACCAATGCCGCTTCGGTAATCCAGGCAATGTAGGCCTGCACCGGGCATAAGCGCTGCAATGCTGGCGTCTGATAGGTCTTGCCGAGGTTTTCGCGGTCACTTTTGCTACGGGGCAAATAGAGCGTTATCCCCGATTGAGCGATGGCCTTCACGTGCTCGATCTGCAAGCGGCACAACTCATCGCTACGAAAGCCGCGCCAGAATCCCAGCAGGATCAGCGCCGTGTCACGTCGCGCCCTCAATAATCCCGGCTGATCACCCGCAGCCCGGGCGGTTTGCGCTTCCTGCTCAAGCCAGGCCACCACTTGCTCCAAATGCTGAAGTTGCAACGGCTCAGCCTGCTTCTCCTGCGCCGGGTGCAACGCGCGAATCCCCTTGAATACCTGGCGCACCACCGGCGCTTTGGTCGGATCGGCAAAACCCTGACTGTTGTGCCATTGCGCCAATGCCGACAGGCGCAGCTTCAAGGTGTTGATCGAGAGCACGCCCGCATGCGCGACTAGATAGCGCGCAACGCTATCGCTGGTCGCCGGCAAAAACCCTCCCCAACTGACTTCGAAGTGCTCGATGGCCGCCCGGTAGCTGCGACGGGTGTTGTCGCGGGTGGCGGCTTGCAGGTAGCGATCCAGATCGGTCATGGGCTCAGCTCTCGAAAACGTACCGCTTTGGCGGGTGTAAACCGCGTTTATGACGTATCACACGGGGTAATACCAGTATATCCCGTGTTAAAAACGTAAAGTATTTAACTTTTATTTGGCAGTGGTACACTGTGTAATTAATAATATGTACCACAGTACGAAATCGTAGGAGAACTCATGGCTCGTGGCGGCGTAAATAAAGCGGTCGTACAAGCGGCACGGTTGGCGATCCTCGCCCGTGGCGAAAACCCCAGCATCGATGCGGTACGGATCGAGATGGGCAATACCGGCTCGAAAACCACGATTCATCGCTATTTGAAGGAGCTGGATGGCGGCCCGGAACGCGTCGAAGAAACGGCCGAACCGATTGATGATGAGCTGGCAGGCTTGGTGGCGCGCCTGGCGCAACGCCTCAAGGAGCAGGCGCAAGAGCCCATCGATCAGGCGCGTGAGCAGTTCGATCGCCAGCGCAAGGAACTGGAATCTCAGCTCGAAGAAGCCCGTGAGGCCAACACCGAACTGCATCAGCAATACGAGATTCAAAGCCTGGCACTGACACAGGAGTCCGACACACTGCTGGAAACCCGCTCGATGCTGCAGACCGAGCAAACCCGCAACGCCGGGCTGAACCAGGCACTGTCAGATTTCGAATTGCGCTTGAAAGACAAGGATGAGCAGATCCGCTCCCTTGAAGAAAAGCACCTGCACGCCCGGGATGCCCTTGAGCACTACCGCAACTCGGTCAAGGAACAGCGCGATCAGGATCAGCGCCGCCACGAAGGCCAGGTACAACAGATTCAGATGGAATTGCGCCAAGCCCAGCAAAGCGCCCTCGTCCGCCAGGATGAAATCACCCAATTGCACCGCGACAATGAACGTCTGCTGACTGAAAACCGTGGGACTCTGCGGGAATTGAGCCTGTTACAGGAGCAGCTCAAGCAGGCCAACACTCGCCAGGATCAGTTGCTGGAGCAAGCCAATCGCGTCGACAGCGAACGCACCCTCCTCCAGGAACGCCTGCGTATTGCGTTACTGGAAAGCCAGGCGCTCAAACAGAACGTCGACGAACAGTCGCAGATCAATCAGTCGCTGGAAATCGAATTGGCGAAGACCCAGGCCAGCCTGGATGAAAGCGTGCGCCTGGCGGCGGTCGTTGCAACCGCGCCAGACGCCGCGCAGGACGATTAACCCGCGACAGGTGTGCGCATGGTGACGAACTCTTCAGCGGCCGTCGGGTGCACGCCGATGGTGTCGTCGAAATCGCGCTTGGTGGCGCCAGCCTTCAAGGCAATCGCCAAGCCTTGGACGATTTCCCCGGCGTCCGGGCCGACCATGTGGCAACCCAGGACCTTGTCGGTCTTGGCATCCACCACCAGCTTCATCAGCGTGCGTTCCTGGCATTCAGTCAGGGTCAGCTTCATCGGCCGGAAACGGCTTTCGTAGATCACCACTTCGTGCCCGGCTTCCCGGGCCTCTTCTTCGCTCAGGCCGACGGTGCCGATGTTCGGCAAGCTGAACACGGCGGTCGGGATCATCTTGTAATCCACCGGACGGTATTGCTCGGGCTTGAACAGGCGCCGGGCAACGGCCATTCCCTCGGCCAGCGCCACTGGCGTCAGCTGGACGCGGCCGATCACATCGCCCAAGGCGAGGATCGACGGCTCGGAGGTCTGGTACTGCTCATCAACTTCAACGAAACCTTTCTTGTCGAGTTTGACGCCGGTGTTTTCCAGGCCTAGGTTGTCCAGCATCGGACGCCGTCCGGTGGCGTAGAACACGCAATCGGCTTCCAGCTCGCGGCCATCCTTGAGGGTGGCTTTCAGACTGCCATCGGCCAGTTTCTCGATACGCTCGATGTCCGCGTTGAATTGGAGATCCATGCCGCGCTTGGTCAGCTCTTCCTGCAAGTGTTTGCGCACCGCGCCATCGAAGCCGCGCAGGAACAGATCGCCGCGATACAGCAACGTGGTCTCGGCGCCCAGGCCATGGAAGATCCCGGCGAATTCCACCGCGATGTAACCACCACCGACCACCAGAACGCGTTTCGGCAATTCTTTGAGGAAGAACGCCTGGTTGGAGCTGATCGCGTGTTCGTGCCCCGGAATTTCCGGGATCTGCGGCCAGCCGCCGGTAGCAATCAGAATATTTTTGGCGCTGTGGCGTTGGCCATTGATCTCGACCGTGTGCGGGTCGACGATCTTGGCGTGGCCTTCATGCAGGGTCACGCCGCTGTTGACCAGCAGGTTGCGATAAATGCCGTTCAGGCGATTGATCTCGCGATCCTTGTTGGCGATCAGCGTCGCCCAATCGAACTTCGCCTCACCCAGGCTCCAGCCGAAACCGGAGGACTGTTCGAAGTCTTCGGCGAAGTGGGCGCCGTAGACCAGCAGTTTTTTCGGCACGCAACCGACGTTCACGCACGTACCGCCCAGGTAGCGGCTTTCGGCCACGGCCACTTTCGCGCCAAAACCGGCCGCGAATCGCGCAGCCCGCACACCGCCGGAACCGGCGCCAATCACATAAAGGTCAAAATCGTAGGCCATTTCTATCTCCTCGGCAGGCCATCAGCATACCCGCAGACGCCCATTGGGCAAGCGCTGCGAACAATATGGGGCTGGAAAACGAAAAAACCACCCGAAGGTGGTTTTCTCAGTACAAGTGGGTCAGGCGCTATCAGTAAGCCTTGCCAGTCTTGTAGAAGTTCTCGAAGCAGAAGTTGGTCGCTTCGATGTAGCCTTCAGCGCCACCGCAGTCGAAACGCTTGCCTTTGAACTTGTAGGCAATCACGCAACCGTTTTGCGCCTGCTTCATCAAGGCGTCGGTGATCTGGATCTCGCCGCCCTTGCCTGGCTCGGTTTGCTTGATCAGGTCGAAGATGTCCGGCGTCAGGATGTAACGGCCGATGATCGCCAGGTTCGACGGTGCATCTTCCGGCGCTGGTTTCTCAACCATGTTGCGCACGCGGTACAGGTCGTCACCGATCAAGTCACCGGCGATAACGCCGTACTTGTTGGTTTCCAGCGGATCGACTTCCTGGATCGCGATGATCGAGCAGCGGTACTGTTTGTACAGCTTGACCATCTGGGTCAGCACGCCGTCGCCGTCGAGGTTGACGCACAAGTCATCCGCCAGCACCACGGCGAAAGGTTCGTCGCCGATCAGCGGACGGCCAGTCAGGATTGCATGGCCCAGGCCTTTCATTTCGGTCTGGCGAGTGTAGGAGAACGAGCACTCGTCGAGCAGTTTACGGATGCCGACGAGGTATTTTTCCTTGTCGGTGCCCTTGATCTGGTTTTCCAGCTCGTAGCTGATGTCGAAGTGGTCTTCCAGAGCGCGTTTGCCGCGACCGGTCACGATGGAGATTTCGGTCAACCCAGCGTCCAGTGCTTCTTCGACGCCGTACTGGATCAGTGGCTTGTTTACCACCGGCAGCATTTCTTTGGGCATGGCTTTAGTCGCTGGCAGGAAGCGAGTACCGTAACCGGCTGCTGGGAACAAGCATTTCTTGATCATATAAGTCCTTGAAAGGGCTGTGTGTACGAGTTTCGGCGCAGTCTAATCAGGCGGCGTGCACCTTACAATGCCCCGCACTGGCTAACCGATGCCATCATAGAGAAATATTCTGGCGGATAGTTCCCATAAGCTTTTATTGATAGCACAGACCACCGGCTTTGCGCCGACCGGCAATCGCACCACCATACGCCCATCAGCACCCGTTGAGTGCATTTGGCGGTATCATGGCGCGATTGAACCAAGCCAACGAGGCAGATAGATGTCGGTAGCAAAAAGCGTCAACGGGTACCTGATCAATCAGGCGAAAGACGGCCAATGGTGGGTAGACAGCGTCGCGGGCGAGAATATCGCCGGACCTTTCCCGACCGAAGCGTTGGCGATCGAGGTGGCATCGGTGTTGCAAGATCAACCCGCAGGCCCGAAGCGGCGCGGCAAGGACAAGTCCTGACACGCAGCTGATTCGAGCAGCCCTGCCATTGCGCAGGGCTTTTTTATGTTTGCCCGCAACAAAGTGGCCAATCGCTATAACCTTTTGACACCGCTGCTGTCACACGCTTAGCCCCATCATCTGACGACGACAACGACATGAACAAACTTCTGGCACTGATTGCGGTACTGGCGCTCACTGGCTGCGCCACCTCTGAAAAAATCTATCTGAATAACGGCGAGCAAGGCTTAACCATCGACTGCTCCGGGGAAGCCAACTCCTGGGCCACCTGCTACGAAAAGGCTGATGACTCGTGTGCCGGCACCGGCTACCGGATCGTTGGCACCGACGGCACACCGTCGACCAAGGAAAGCGACAAGACCCTGGGCGTCGACGTGGGCAACTTCAAGAACCGCAGCGTGGTGGTGGTCTGCAAGTAAGGCGCCCTGCCCTACATGTGGATTTCGGCAAACTTGATCCCGAGACCGCGCACGGTCTCGATCAAATCGTCCAGGCGACTGAAGGACTCGACTTCATCGTTGTCATCCACCAGGAAATAACTGCGCCCGGCGCTTTTCTTGAAAAATACGATCCACTCCCCCGGATTCGCCGGGTTCTGAATCACGTGGGTGGCAGAGATATGGCCCTCTGCATGGCGTTCCCGAACTTGCTCTCGCTTCATGCGCGGCTCCAGAAATGACGATGCCGCCAAAGCATCGCTTTGGCGGCATCAGGCGGACGGTCGACAGTCTATCAGCCGGATATGCACACCGTGGCGGCACGCTGCACATCCTTTGGACGTACCGGCACGTTGGACATGCGCTCATGCAATTTGATACTGCTGCCGCCGGAGCGATCTTCGATATCAAATACGGCAGCCGGCCCCGAGGACAGTTTCCCTGGAACAATCACCCGCACGCCTTCCTTATGCGGTTCAAGCTGCAAGGCACCGCGGCTGGAGGCCAGTTTCTCGACCAGGCATTGCGCGTACTCATGAGGTTTTTTACCTGAGATCACGTTCATGGTCGGCAGTGTCTCGTTGATTTCTGCGACATTGGCACAACCACTCACCGCCAGCGCTAGCGGCAGGACCAGGACACCCCATTTCATACAAAACCTCCGATAAAGACCCTCCGACAGCGTAAATACTGTTTTTCTCCGAGGCTCGTTGCATTTATCGCTCATAGAATTCCGAATAACTGTTTTTAATTGTCAAACACGACGCTGACAGCCAGATAATAACCCGTTCGGGCTGATAAACTCTGCCAATTGCCCTGCTATCGTTTTGATTTTGTAGAAAAAGCCCTTCTGGAGGCGCCTCATGAAATTTATCCACCAGCGCGAGCACCTCAATGAGGACGACATTGTCGTCATCCAGTGCTCCCAAATGTGCAACATCCGCTTGATGAACGACGCCAACTTCCGCAGCTTCAAGAATGGCGGCCGTCACACTTACCACGGCGGCGCATTCGACACCTTCCCGGCGCGCATTACCGCACCGAGCACCGGTTTCTGGAACATCACCATCGACATGGTCAACAGCCGCAAGGCTATCAGCGTTACGCGCAAGCCGACCCTGACCCATTCGATCAAGATCGTCCGCCGCTCCAGCACAAAACTGAGCTGAGCAACGCCCTACACGTAAAGAGGCAATCATGACCGTGGCCCAAACGACCAAGTACGTCATCAAATACAAACTCAACGGCGAACGTCGTTTCGAGTTCGCCCAGCTTGAAAACGGCACCGAAGCCGAAGCCAAGGCCGCCCTGGACGCCATTCATGGCCAGAGCGACGACGTGATCAGCGACATCGCCGTCAGCAAAGCGCTGTAACGCGATCGGGAGCGACAACAGGGACGTCAGCT
This sequence comes from Pseudomonas sp. ANT_J12, assembly GCF_008370045.1. GTDB lineage: Bacteria > Pseudomonadota > Gammaproteobacteria > Pseudomonadales > Pseudomonadaceae > Aquipseudomonas. The sequence continues at coordinate 24,918 of NZ_VOBN01000025.1, read as the reverse complement.
CCCCCGCCTGTAAAAGTTTGACCGCAAGCGCCGGAGTGTTCGCTCGATCAACGCGCCCTAGTCTGGCCACCTCAACCTTAGGTTCAGGAGTCAGAACATGTCTACTTCCTCGATTCGCTATATCAATGGCACGTGTGCGCTGGGCGAGTTGTTGCTGGCGTTCAGCGACAAGGGCCTGTGTGCGTTGCTGCTGGGTGATGACCTGGCCAGCCTGGAGCAGGATCTGGCGCGGCGCTTTTGCGGCACGTTGCGGCGCGATGAGGGCTTGGCCCCTTGGCTGGAGCAAACCCTGCGTCACCTCGATAATCCGCGCATGGCCTTTGATCTGCCGCTGGATCTGGCCGGTAGTACCTTTCAACGGCAGGTCTGGGAAGCCCTGCGGCAAATCCCGGCTGGTCAAACCGCCAGCTATCGCGATATCGCGCGACGTCTCGATCAGCCCCATGCATTTCGTGCGGTGGCCAATGCGTGTGGCGCCAACCCGGTGGCGGTGATCGTGCCGTGCCATCGGGTGCTGCGTCAGGATGGCGGTCTGGGTGGTTATCGCTGGGGGCTGGAACGCAAACGGCAGTTGCTCGATCGCGAGGCGCAACCATGAGCTCGTTGGACTGGGCGTTGCTGGAACAACAGCTCGATCAGGACGGTTGCGCCATTATCCGGTCGTTGTTGAGCCACCAGACATGCGACCAAGTCAGCGCGTTGTACGCCCAGCCCGAGCCCTTCCGCTCACAAGTCATGATGGCCCGTCATGGTTTCGGGCGCGGCGAGTACAAGTACTTCAAGTACCCGTTGCCAGAGGTGGTGGGCCGGTTGCGAACCAGGCTGTATCCGCGATTGGTGCCCATCGCCAATCGCTGGTATGAGCACATGGACCTGCCGATCCGTTTCCCCGACACTCACGACGCCTTCATTGCACGTTGCCATGCCGCCGGTCAGGAGCGACCGACACCGTTGTTGCTGCAATACGGCCCGCAGGATTACAACTGCCTGCATCAGGATTTGTACGGCGAACACGTTTTCCCACTGCAAGTGGCGATTTTGCTATCAGAACCGAACGAAGACTTCACTGGCGGCGAGTTCGTGCTCACCGAACAGCGTCCGCGAATGCAGTCGCGGCCCCAGGTGATCGGACTGAAGAAAGGCGACGGGCTGATCTTTGCCGTCAACCAGCGCCCGGTCAAAGGCGTTCGCGGCTATTACCGCGTGACCCTGCGCCACGGCGTCAGTCGCCTGCACAGCGGAAAACGGCATACCCTTGGAATCATCTTTCACGATGCGCTATGAAACCATGACCCCGACCACCCTCGATCTGTTCGCCGACGTCGAACCCGAGCAACCGCCCCGGCGCGAGCAGCTCGGCGAACAGTCCTACGTCCTCCGGGGCTTTGCCCTGCCCCTGCTCGACCGGTTGTTGCCGGCATTAGAGGCTGTTCTCCTGACCGCACCGTTTCGGCAAATGGTCACGCCCGGCGGTTTCAAGATGTCGGTGGCGCTGAGCAGTTGCGGCACGCTGGGCTGGACCACTGACCGCAGCGGTTACCGCTACACCCGCAACGATCCGCAAACCGGGCAACCCTGGCCGGCGATGCCCGAGGTGTTTTTCGAGCTGGCGCAAACGGCGGCGCGGGAAGCAGGATTTGCCGACTTCGTGCCGGATTCCTGCCTGATCAACCGCTATGTCCCAGGGGCCAAGATGTCTTTGCATCAGGATAAAGACGAAGGTTCCTACGCGGCACCTATCGTTTCGGTGTCCTTGGGGTTGCCGGCAATGTTTCTGTTTGGTGGTTTCGAACGCAGCGACAAGAGCCAGCGAGTGCCGTTGTTTCATGGTGACATCGTGGTCTGGGGCGGTGTTGATCGCTTGCGTTATCACGGCGTATTGCCGATCAAGGAGGGGCAGCATCCACGACTGGGCGAACAGCGGATCAATTTTACGTTTCGTAAGGCTGGCTTAGTTTGACCGCAAGCCCCGGAGTGCCACAGCCCGGCCAGTTGCTTAATCTGCATGAAACCCGTCAACGGACCTGAAGCCATGACCCTCTCTTCGACCAAGACCGCCACCGAGAACGACCCTCGCTGGGCCGCCGTCGTCGCCCGCGACCCCAAGGCTGACGGGCAGTTCGTCTATGCAGTGAAAACCACTGGCATCTATTGCCGCCCCAGCAGCCTGGCGCGCCTGCCGAAACCGCAGAACGTCGAATTCTTCGACACCGCGGAACAGGCTCAGGCCGCCGGTTACCGCCCCAGCAAACGGGCGGCGAAGGATCAAAGCGACGTCGCCGCCCAACATGCCGCGACCGTAGCGGCCGCCTGCCGTCAAATTGAATCAGCCGAGACTCTGCCGGCGTTGAACGAACTGGCCGACGCCGCCGGTTTGAGCAGTTTCCATTTCCACCGCGTGTTCAAAGCCGTGACCGGCCTGACGCCCAAGGGTTACGCCAGCGCCCACCGCTCACGTCGGGTTCGCGAGCGTTTGAGCGATGGCGGCTCGGTGACCGACGCGCTGTATGACGCGGGCTTCAATTCCAACAGTCGGTTTTATGAAGCGGCTGATCAGTTGTTGGGCATGAAACCCGGCGATTACCGCGCCGAAGGCCAGAACAACGACATTCGCTTTGCCGTTGGCCAGTGCTCATTGGGCGCGATTCTGGTGGCGCAGAGTGAACGGGGTATTTGCGCAATTCTGTTGGGGGACGATCCGCACCAACTGGTGTGTGATCTGCAGGATAAATTCCGGCGCGCCAACCTGATTGGCGCCGATCATGGCTTCGAGCAGTTGATCGCCCAGGTCGTCGGCTTTATCGAAGCGCCGGCCATCGGCCTGGACTTGCCCCTGGACGTGCGCGGCACGGCATTTCAAGAGCGCGTCTGGCAAGCCCTGCGGGAGATTCCGGCAGGCTGCACGGCCAGCTACGCCGATATCGCCCTGCGCATCGGTTCGCCGAAAGCGGTGCGCGCCGTGGCCCAGGCCTGCGGCGCAAACAGCCTCGCCGTCGCGATTCCCTGTCACCGGGTGGTGCGCAGCGACGGCAACCTGTCGGGTTATCGCTGGGGCGTGGAGCGCAAGCGGCAGTTGCTGGAGCGCGAAACCCAGCCTTAGACGATGCCGATATGCACCGCGACTGACTCGGGGCCGGTATAGGCTTCAAAGTCAGTCGCAAACCGGCGCTCGATTTGCGGGTTGGACTCGAAATAATTCCAGATGAATTGCCAGGCACTGATCACGGCATCCGGCATGGGTCCGCTGCCCTCAAAGACCAGATAGCGGCCGTCTTCGATAGAGATGCTTTCGTAACCTGGCGCAGGCTCTTGAGCCCCCATCCCGGCGGTGACGTCGAACGCCCCCGAGGCATCGGATTCATACCCGGAATACACACCATAGACCGGCGAGCCGGCAGGCTGCGGTGCAATCCTTTCCATCAACCCTTCGCTGTAAAAACGCCCCCACATCGGACCAATCTTCGCCGTTTCAGCGGTTTGTTCCGCGGTGTTGCGAGTGCGCACCTGCAGCCCGGACACAATGAACGGCGCTACGTAGACTTGTTTAACTTCCATTGCGGCGCCACTCCCTTAATGAGATCTGCGGCCCTGACGAGCCGCAACGGCGCCTACCTTGTCAGCGATTGACGTCGACGACAACCCTTCCCCGCAGTTGCCCGGCAAGCAAACGCGGAGCCGCCTCGATCGCTTCGCTCAAGCCGATTTCGTGGCTGATCAGCGGCAACAGGGCGAAATCCAGATCCTCGGCCAGGCGATTCCAGGCCAGCACACGCTTGGCTTTGGGCTGGGTCACGCTGTTAATCCCGGCGAGGGTCACACCGCGCAAAATGAACGGTGCGACGGAGGCCGGGAAGTCCATGCCTTGGGCCAAACCACAGGCAGCGACCGTACCGTTGGCCTTGGTGCTGGCACAGGCGTTGGCCAGGGTGTGGCTGCCGACCGAGTCGATCACCGCGGCCCAACGTTCCTTGGCCAATGGTTTGCCCGGCTCGGACAGAGTCGCGCGGTCGATGATTTCACTGGCGCCCAACTGTTTAAGGTAGTCGTGTTCCGAGGTGCGGCCGGTGGATGCCACCACGCGATAGCCGAGCCTGCTTAACAGTGCGATGGCAAAACTGCCGACCCCGCCATTAGCGCCAGTGACCAGTACTTCGCCTTGTTCCGGGGTGACACCGTTGTGCTCCAGCGCCAGGATGCACAGCATCGCCGTGTAACCGGCGGTGCCGATGGCCATGGCCTGAGCTGTCGTGAACGCCTTGGGCAGTGGAATCAGCCAGTCGCCATTGAGCCGCGTTTTCTGCGCCAATCCGCCCCAATGCCCTTCCCCCACGCCCCAGCCATTCAGTACGACAAGGTCACCGACCTTGTAGTCCGGATGCCCGCTGACTTCGACAGTGCCTGCCAGATCGATCCCCGGCACCATGGGGAATTTTCGCACCACCGGGCTGCTGCCGGTGATCGCCAGGCCATCCTTGAAATTCAGCGTGCTGTACGCCACGCGCACCGTCACGTCGCCCTCGGGCAGTTGTTCGTCATTGATCTCTTGCAGTGTGGCCCGGTAACCGCTGTCGTCTTTATCGATCAAAATACCTTTGAACATTGCTGTCTCCCATTGGGTTCGCTGAGGGGGGGTGTCATTGAAATAACACAAAGCAACACATTGCCCTACCCGACTTTCATCCAATCCCGATTTCCAGCGAGCGTTTCCACGACCGGAGGCTATGCTTTTTTTCACGGCCCTGAAATGCCTGAAAAACCGCCCTGTCGATGGAGCTGACAATGCCCGAGCTTCGCTCATTTACCGTTTTGCTGATGCTGTGCCTGATGGCGCTCAGCAACGTCCAGGCCGCGCAGCCGACAGCCCCCGCCGTTCAAACCGCAACGGCCCCGACGTGGCCCCAAGTGCTGACCGCCGGTGACACCAAACTGACGATCTATCAGCCGCAACTCGACAGTTGGGACGGCTACACCCTGCAAGCCCGGGCCGCGGTCGAGGCCACTGGAGCGGACGGAAAATCCACTTACGGCATCGTGCAATTCAGCGCCCATACCCTCGTGGACAAGGCCACGCGCTGGGTAGCTCTGGATCAATACACCCTGACCAAAGCGGATTTCCCCTCCAGTGCGGCTCAGGCCGATACCTGGGTCGCCGCGCTGAAAAAAGACGCAGCGAGCCGCAAGAAAACCATTTCCCTGGACCAGCTCGAAGCCGCCGTTGGTGTGCTCGCGGCCGAGCAGAAATCCAGCAGCGACCCGATCGAAAACACCCCGCCGATCATCATCACCTCCGACGTACCGGCGCTGCTGGTGTACATCGACGGCGAGCCGGCTTATCGGCCGGTGGATGGCACGGCATTGCAACGGGTCATCAACACCCGGCCGTTGCTGCTCAAGGATGCCCAGGGCAAACACTATCTGCATGTGTTCGATGGCTGGATGATCGCCGATCAACTGGGCGGCCAGTACGCCCCGCTGCCCTCGCCTTCAGCCGATCTGGAAAAAGCCAGGAAGGCCGCGATCCAGAGCCGCCAAGTCGACTTGCTGACCGGCCAGAACGACCCGAAGGATAAAATCCCGACGCTGGCCAAGCCACCGGTTCCACAGATCCACATCGCCACGACGCCCACCGAGCTGATCGTGACCGATGGTGCGCCCCAGTGGCAGCCGATCCAGGGCACGCAGCTGCTGTATGTGACCAACACCACCGGGCATATCTTCAAGGAAATCGGCGACCAGGACAGCTACGTGCTGATCTCCGGGCGCTGGTTCAAAGCGACTGACATGAAGGGCCCCTGGACATTCGTACCGGCAGATAAATTGCCCGCAGACTTTGCCAACATTCCCGATGACAGTGCCAAAGAAAACGTCAAGGCCTCGGTGGCCGGCACACCCCAGGCCCGGGAAGCAGCGATTGCGGCAACCATCCCGCAGACCTCGGCGATCAAGAAAAGCCAGGTGAAAATGACTGCGCCGCAGTTCGACGGCCAGCCGCAGCTCAAGGCCATCAGCGGGACGCCGCTGCAGTACGTGGTGAACACGCCGACGCCGATCATCATGGTTGATGCCAAGAGTTGGTACGCGGTGGAGAACGGTATCTGGTTCAGCGCCACGTCGGTCCGGGGACCGTGGACGGTTGCCACTTCGGTGCCGGCGGTGATTTATTCGATACCGCCCAGCTCGCCGATGCACTACATCACCTACGTGAAAGTCTATGAAGCCAACGGCGATACGGTGGTGGTGGGTTATACGCCGGGCTATCAAGGCTCGACGGTAGACCCGGCCAGCGGTGTGGTGGTGTATGGCACCGGTTATCCGTATACGCCGTGGGTCGGCAATGTCTGGTACGGGCCGCCGGTGACCTACGGGTTTGGCGTCGCCATTCGCTACACACCGTGGACCGGCTGGACCTTCGGCTTCGGTTTCGGCTGGAGTTGGGGCGGCAGCACCGTGGCCATGGGCTGGGGCTGGGGCGCCTACCCTTGGTGGGGCAATTACGGATGGGGTTATGCCTGGGGTCCTCACCTTTACCCGGCGCCGATGCCGTGGGGCGGCGCGGCCTATGGTTATCACGGCGGCGCGGTGGCCTGGGGGCCCGGCGGTTGGGCTGGCAGTACCGGCAACATCTACCGGCAATGGGGTGATCGCGCATCGGTCAGTCGTTACGGTGCCGGCTATAACGCCTGGACCGGCAATCGCTGGGCCGGTCAGGTGGGCAATTCCTACAACTCGCGCACGGGTATCGCCACGGCCGGCCAGCGTGGCGCGGTGCATAACGTCTACACCGGCAACTACGCCGCCGGGCGCAGCGGAGAGATTGTCGGCCCCAATGGCGGCGCGATTGCAGGCGGGAAAGTGACGGCAGGCAACGTGCGCAACGGCACTCAGGTCACCGCCAATCGTGGCGCCGTCTACAACCCCAACACCGGTAACACCACTCAGTACGGCGGCGTACGCGGACGCAACAGCGGCGCCGCTCGTGTGGGTGACAACGTTTACGCCGGGCATGACGGCAACGTCTACAAGAAGACCGACGATGGCTGGCAGTCGATGGTCAAGGGCGGCGGGACACGGGTCAATCCGGCGAACACAGCCCAACTACAGAACCTCAATCGTGAATCGGCGGCGCGCTCGTTCGGCAATGAACGCTTCAACAATTTTCACGATTCGTCCCGGGTCATGAATCGTTCGTTTGGCGGAGGTGGCGGCGGACTGCATCGCCGTTGAGTTGACTGCTGAATCATCGTTGAAGGGGCTGCCATGTTTCGTTTTATCAAAACCACAGTGGCTGGGGGGCTGCTGTTCATCCTGCCGTTGTTGTTGGTCTTCATGTTGCTGGAAAAAGGAGTTCATCTGCTCCGCGAACCGATCCACACACTGCTGCCCATGTTTGCCGAGTACAGCGTCGCCGGAGTGACGCTGTTCACCCTGGTGGTGTTGGTGCTGATCTGCTTTTTCGCCGGGTTGCTCGCCAAAACCCGGTTCGGGACCGCTGTATTTAATACGCTGGAAGACAATGTGCTCGGCAAAGTACCCGGCTATGCCCTGCTCAAGGATGCGACGGCGCGTCTGACCGGCCTGGAAAATGTCCAGGGCGCCAAGGTCGGGTTGATCAACGAGGACGATGGCTGGTTGTTTTTTCTGGTGCTTGAACAGCAGGATGCCTGGTTTTCGGTGTTTATCCTGGACGCCGGCCCGGCGAGCGGCACGTCGGGGGAAGTTCGCGTGGTGCCTGCCTCCCAGGTTCGCCTGACCGAACTGACCTGGCTGCAGGTTCTGGCCTGCGTGCGCCGAGGTGGTCATGGTGCCGTGGCACTGGCGGCACCCTGGCTGCCGCAGGCATAAACACCTTTCAGTAAAACCGACGCTGGCCATTCAGAAAAACAAACTGGTCCGCCACCTGTCATTGCTGCTACAAAACGGGCATTACCGTCGACGTCGGAGAAGCATTCAAATGAGCCAATGGCCAGACACCCGCATTCTTGACCTGCTCGGCATCGAGTTGCCGATCATCCAGGCGCCCATGGCCGGCGCTCACGATTCGGCCATGGTGATTGCGGCGAGTAACGCCGGCGGCCTGGGCTCGTTGCCTGCGGCGTTGCTGAGCCTCGATCAACTGCGCGAAGAACTGAAAACCATCCGCCAACACAGCCAACGTCCGTTCAACGTCAATTTCTTCTGCCACCAGCCACCGCTGCCGGATGAGCAAAAGGCGCGGGACTGGAAGGATTTGCTGGAGCCTTACTACCGTGAACTGGGTGCCGATTTTGATGCGCCAACGCCCGTGTCCAATCGTGCGCCGTTCGATGACGCAACCTGCGCACTGGTCGAAGCATTTCGCCCCGAGGTCGTGAGTTTTCACTTCGGGCTGCCGGAGAAATCGCTGCTGGATCGGGTGAAAGCCACCGGGGCAAGAATCCTGTCTTCGGCCACCACCGTAGAAGAAGCGGTCTGGCTGGAACAACATGGCTGCGACGCAATCATCGCCATGGGCTACGAGGCCGGTGGTCATCGCGGGATGTTTCTCAGCGATGACTTGAACAGTCAGGTGGGGACTTTCGCGCTGGTGCCGCAGATCGTCGATGCGGTGAAACTACCGGTGATTGCCGCGGGCGGGATCGCTGACGCACGAGGGATTGCCGCCGCGTTTCACTTGGGCGCCTCGGCGGTACAGGTGGGCACGGCGTATTTGTTTACAGCGGAAGCCAAGATCAGCGCGGCGCACCACAAGGCGTTGCGCACGGCCAAGGACAGCGAAACCGCGCTCACCAACCTGTTCACCGGGCGCCCGGCGCGGGGGATTCTGAATCGGGTGATGCGTGAAATCGGCCCCATGAGCGACAAAGCCCCGGCCTTTCCACTGGCCGGTGGTGCACTGATGCCGTTGCGGGCCAAAGACCCGGCGGATTTCGCCAATCTTTGGGCCGGACAGGCGTTCAGGCTGGGCATCGAGATGCCAGCCGCTGAATTGACCCGGCGATTGGCTGAAGAAGCGTTGGCGAAGCTGACTCACCGCTAATCCCAGAACACTACAAAACCCCTGTGGCGAGGGGGCTTGTCGGAATGCCGCATCACCCCGTTCGGCTGCGAAGCAGTCGTAAATACGAGCGATTCGGTAGGGCTGAAAGAATGCTGGGGCCGCTTCGCGCCCCAGCGGGGGCAAGCCCCCTCGCCACAACAGCCCAGCGTCACTCTCAGTCACCCGTATTCGACGAAGTTCCGTTTACAGGCATTTCGCTATATATTCCGATATATAGCGTTTCACCCCTCGCATCGGCGCAGTTCCCCCTATAAAAACTGCCCACTGCACTTGCCTACCACGGAGCCGTTCCATGACCATTCGTGCCTCACGTTTTGCCCCTACTTGCCTGGCGAGTGTGCTCGCTGTCTTCGCTTTCGGCTCGGCCCAGGCCGATGAAGTCCAGGTGGCGGTCGCCGCCAACTTCACCGCACCGATCCAGGCGATCGCCGCCGATTTCGAAAAAGACACCGGGCATAAACTAGTAGCGGCTTATGGCGCGACCGGTCAGTTCTACACCCAGATCAAGAATGGCGCGCCGTTCGAAGTGTTCCTCTCGGCGGACGACACTACCCCGCAAAAACTTGAAACCGAAGGTGATACCGTCAAAGGCTCGCGCTTCACCTACGCCATCGGCACCCTCGCGCTGTGGTCGGCCAAGGAAGGTTATGTCGACGCCAAGGGCGAAGTGCTGAAAAAGAACGAATACCAGCACCTGTCCATTGCCAACCCGAAAGCCGCGCCGTATGGCCTGGCGGCCACGCAGGTATTGGCCAAAGAAGGCCTGACCGACAAGGTCAAGGACAAGATCGTTGAAGGCCAGAACATCACCCAGGCCTACCAGTTTGTCTCCACCGGCAACGCGGAATTGGGCTTCGTGGCCTTGTCGCAGATCTACAAAGACGGCAAAGTCACCAGCGGTTCGGCCTGGATCGTTCCTGCCAGCCTGCACGACCCGATCAAACAAGTCGCGGTGATCCTCAACAAAGGCAAAGACAACCCGGCCGCCAAGGCACTGGTTGAATACCTCAAAGGGCCGAAAGCCGCTGCTGTCATCAAGTCCTACGGTTATCAACTCTAAATGACGCTGACGAGTGCCGATTTTTCCGCCATCTGGCTGACCCTGAAACTGGCGTCCCTGACGACTGTCATCCTGTTGATTATCGGCACTCCGATTGCGTTATGGCTGTCGCGCACCCGTTCCTGGTTGCGCGGCCCGGTCGGGGCGATCGTCGCCCTGCCCCTGGTGCTGCCACCCACGGTGATTGGCTTCTATTTGCTACTGGCGCTCGGGCCTCACGGCTTCATCGGCCAGTTCACTCAATCACTGGGGCTGGGCACCCTCACATTCAGTTTTGCAGGGTTGGTGATCGGTTCGGTGCTCTATTCGATGCCGTTCGTGGTACAGCCGCTGCAAAACGCCTTTTGCGCCATCGGCACTCGCCCATTGGAAGTGGCCGCCACGTTGCGCGCCAATCCCTGGGACACGTTTTTCAGCGTGATTCTGCCCCTGGCCCGCCCCGGTTTCATCACCGCCGCGATACTCGGTTTCGCCCACACGGTCGGCGAATTTGGCGTGGTGCTGATGATCGGCGGCAATATTCCGGACAAGACCCGCGTGGTCTCGGTGCAGATCTACGATCACGTCGAAGCCATGGAATACGCCCAGGCCCATTGGCTGGCCGGGGCGATGCTGGTGTTTTCTTTCCTGGTGTTGCTGGCGCTGTACTCCAGCCGTAAAACCAAAGCGGGCTGGAGCTGATTGATGATTCAAACCCGTCTGAAACTGCATTACTCGGGGTTCGCCCTGGATGTCGACCTGCAATTGCCCGGTCGCGGCGTCACCGCGCTATTTGGCCATTCCGGCTCGGGCAAGACCACCTGCCTGCGCTGCATTGCCGGGCTGGAGCAAGCCGAAGAAGGTTTCATCCAGGTCAACGATGAAGTCTGGCAGGACAGCAGCAAGAAAATCTTCGTCCCGCCGCACAAACGCGCCATCGGTTACGTCTTTCAAGAGGCGAGCCTGTTTCCACACCTGTCGGTGCTGGCCAACCTTGAGTTCGGCCTCAAGCGCATCCCGAAACAACAGCGCCGGGTCGACATGGCCCATGCCACCGAGCTGCTGGGCATCGGCCATCTGCTGGACCGGCATCCGCAGCACCTGTCCGGCGGTGAGCGCCAACGCATCGGCATCGCCCGCGCCCTGCTCACCAGCCCGAAACTGTTGCTGATGGACGAGCCGCTGGCGGCACTCGACAGCCAACGCAAAAACGAAATCCTGCCGTACCTGCAACGGCTGCACGATGAACTGGATATTCCGGTGTTGTACGTCAGTCACTCCCAGGATGAAGTGGCGCGACTGGCCGACCATATTGTCCTGCTCAGCGACGGCAAAGCCCTGGCGAGCGGCCCGATCGGCGAAACCCTGGCCCGTCTCGACCTTCCTTTGGCGCTGGGTGACGATGCCGGCGTGGTGATTGAAGGACATGTCAGCGCCTACGACGCCGACTATCAACTGCTCACCTTGCAACTGCCAAACACCGGCCTGAGCATCCGCGTGACCCATTCGCCGATGACCGAAGGTCAGGCCTTACGCTGCAAGGTGCAGGCGCGGGATGTCAGCTTGAGCCTGCACAGCATCGAGCAAAGCAGCATCCTCAATCGCCTTCCGGTCACGGTCATCCATGAATTGGGTGCCGACAATGCCGCCCACGTTCTGGTCCGGCTGGACGCCGGCGGCACGCCGCTGCTGGCGCGGATCACCCGCTACTCCCGGGATCAACTGGGCATTCATCCCGGCCAGTCGCTGTGGGCGCAGATCAAAGCGGTGGCCGTACTGGCCTGAATCTCTTGGCACCACGGCGAAGTCGCGCGGTCAATGGCTGTACGAGCCCTCGATTTCATTGCCAAGGACTACCGCCATGCCCGATACCGCGCTGACCGATGTGTTGCCGCCCGACCTGCATTACGTCGATGACACCCAGCCCGGTATCACCCGCAGGAAACTGCGCGGCAAGTTCTGTTATTTCGATCCGGCGGGCCAGCGCATCACCGATCCCGACGAAATCAAGCGCATCAACGCCCTGGCGGTGCCACCGGCCTACGTCGACGTGTGGATCAGCGCCGACCCGCGCGGCCATCTGCAAGCCACCGGCCGCGATGCCCGGGGCCGCAAGCAATACCGTTATCACACGCGCTGGCGCGAAGTGCGCGACGCCGACAAGTATTCACGTCTCAGGGATTTCGGCCTGGCCCTGCCAAAACTGCGCAAACAACTGGAAGCCCTGCTGGCGGCGCCCGGATTCAGCCGCGACAAGGTCATGGCCACGGTCATCACCTTGCTCGATGCGACGCTGATCCGCGTCGGCAACACCCAATATGCCCGGGACAACCGCTCCTACGGCCTGACCACCCTGCGCAGTCGGCATGTCGAGGTCAATGGCAGTGCGATCCTGTTCCAGTTTCGTGGCAAAAGCGGCGTCGAGCACCAGATCACCGTGAAAGACCGGCGCCTGGCACGGATCATCAAGCGCTGCCTGGAAATTCCGGGGCAAAACCTGTTTCAGTACCTCGATGAAAACGGCGAGCGCCACACCGTCAGCTCCTCCGACGTCAACGCTTACCTGCAAACCCTTACCGGCGCCGACTTCACCGCCAAGGATTACCGCACCTGGGCCGGCAGCGCGTTGGCGTTGGCGGTGTTGCGCGAGCTGCAATGGGAACCGGAATCCGACGCCAAGCGACATGTGGTGGAAATGGTGAAGAACGTCGCCAAACAATTGGGCAACACCCCGGCGGTATGCCGCAAGTGCTACATCCACCCGGCGGTGCTGGATGGATTCATGCTGGGGGCATTGGCTCAATTGCCGCGGCCGAGGGTGCGCAAAGGCCTCAGGGCCGAAGAAGTCGGGTTGGCGATTTTTCTCGAACAAATGGTCGCCGCCACTGAAAAACCCTGAGCGCCTACGCAGGCCTTGATCGAATCCGAATCCACGTCTAGCCTGACCAATCTCATTTCCCCTGGACGACCGCTAACGTGAACAACTAAGCCTTCCAAAATGTTTGCGCAACAAGCCGCCCACGGCGCTTGTTGGTTTTTCGACATTTTTCGGAGGTGCCGATGACTCACGTCACGCGTCTGCCTGCACTCGTTTCCCTGAACCAACTGTGTTTTCACTTCGCCAATGGCGAGACGATTTTCGAGTCCCTGAACCTTAGTTTCGACCGCATCCCCACCGCTATCGTCGGTCGTAATGGCGTCGGCAAGAGCGTGCTGGGGCGCTTGATTGCCGGGCAACTCAACCCCACCGCTGGTAGCCTGATCTGCCAGGGACATGTTGCGTATGTCCCGCAAACGTTTCCAATCATTGAAGGGCAAACCGTCGCCCACGCCACCGGTTGCGCACCGGCCTTGCAGGCCCTTGCCCGGCTGAATCTCGGCCATGGCTCAAGCGAAGATTTCGACACCTTGGCCGACCGTTGGGACCTGTCCGAACGCTTGCGCCTGCTGCTGGATGAGGCGGGGCTGGCAGACATCGGTCCCGAGGATCTGACGCAACACTTAAGCGGCGGCCAACAAGCGCGTATCGCCCTGATCGGCGCCCTACTCGGCCAGGCTCAGCTTTTGATGCTGGATGAACCCACCAACCACCTGGACGCCGACGGGCGTCGCTGGCTGCTGCACAAGCTTGACCAGTGGCGCGGCGGGTTGATCGTGATCAGTCATGACCGGCAACTACTGAACCGTATGCAACGAATCGTCGAACTGACACCGCTCGAAGCGAAGGTCTTTGGCGGTCATTACCAGGCGTTCCAGGCACAACGGGACATCGATCGGGCCGCCGCGCACAGGGTCCTCAATCAGGCCCGGACCGAGCGCAATCGCGAACGCCACCGCTTGCAACGGGAGCACGATACGATCCAGCGCCATGTCGCCGGCACACTGAAAAAGGCTGACAGCGCCAATGTCTCCGGCTTCGAAAAAGCCAAGATGAAAGGCGCTGCCAGAGACGCCATGGGGCCGGTACGCCAGGCGCATCAAACTCGCAAAAGCGGACTCGACGCTCAACTGCGGGAAGCCAGCGCCAAGGTGTTGCCCGAGGATTGTGTGGTGGTGAGCCTGCCAGGCACCGCCGTGCCGGCAACTCGACAGGTGTTGACGCTGGTAGACGCGCAACTGCCCTGGTCTGCATCCCGACTGACGTTATCCATGGCAGGCCCGGTGCGCATCGCCGTCAGTGGGCCGAATGGCTGTGGAAAATCCACCTTGCTGCGTATGCTCGCCGGCGAGTTTCCACCGCATACGGGCCAGTGCATCACCCATGTACCCAGCGCCTTTCTCGATCAGCAACTGGACTTACTGGACGACCAGCGCTCCGTCGTCGAGCAATTGGGCTTGCTCGACACGCCGTTGACCGAAGGTACGCTGCGCAGTCATTTGGCTCACCTGCAACTGGACGTCAGCCGGGTTACTCGGCCGAGTGGCTTGCTCAGCGGAGGCGAACGCCTCAAAGCGGCCATCGCCATTGCGCTCTGGCGCAAAATACCGGCGCAGTTGTTGCTGCTCGACGAGCCCACCAATCACCTGGACCTTGAGTCCATCGAGGCATTCGAATACGCGCTGCGAGATTTCCCGGGAGCAATCATCGCGGTATCCCACGACCAGGCGTTTCTCAGGGCGCTGGCCCCGACCCACACCTTGAAATGGCGCCCGGCGGGCTGGCAGCTACAACCTTTCGGCGATTGATCAAGCAGACAACCGACGAACTGACCTGTCTATTTTTTGCACGATCGCAAAGGGCTTCTATAGTTGATCTGAACACGAATCAGCTACGGTGGTGCCATGGAAGACATTTTCGTTGTGAAACGTTGCAACAAGATCATCATTCATGGCCGCCGAGCCGGAGAAGTCGACCACGCACCACCTGACGCTGCCGTCTGGTACCGAATCGCCGATACCCGCACCCGCGGCTTCATCGGTGACGGCTTCGATCTTGAAGAAGACGCACGACGTGAGTGCCACCAGCTCAATGCCCGCTCACAAGTGACAGCCCGGCAAAGCTGAAAAGGTTCATGATTTCTAACCGGGTCTATACTGAAAAAAGCTGAAGGACCAGCGACCCCATCGGCAGAAAGCTCGCACCAGCGGGCTTTTTGCTGCCACTTGTCAGATTCCTTCAAGGAGGTGTTTGTCATGTCCGAAAAAGAGTCCATCACCACCCTGCTCACCCTACTCGACTCCCGTCAGGCTCGCCTCGCGGCCGCCTGCAAGGAAATCGCCGACTGGGTCGATCACCAAGGCGGTCACCCTACGGCCCTGAAAATCCGTGACCGGCTGAACGACATCGAGAAAGACGCACCGCTGATTCGCAGCACGCTGTCGTCGCTCCACCCCGTCGAACCACCACTGCCACGGTTCAGATAGATATCCGACTCAAGGACAGGCCTGAATCAGGAAGCATGAACGGCGACCACCGTGTCACCGAGACCCTGCCTGCCTGATAGCCTCCTGCCATACCCGCAACCCGGCCATGCGCTGGGCTTTTTTATGCCCAAATCCTTTCACATCCTGTTCACAACCAACGCCCTACTGTGGAACCACTCCTTTGAAGAATCCCTTGGCCCGCCCGCATGCGGGCTTTTTTTTGCCTGTTGGTTCCAAAGACGAACGCCGTCGCTGACGAGAGGTCCAACGAACACACGTCACGAAGGAGACGTTCCACATGGTCACTCACTTCAAAGTTGGCGGGCATCTAGCCTGCGGTCATACCGGTACCAATCTGGTTTCGAGCAAAATACTGAACCAGGTGAAATGCAGAAGCTGCCGCAACACCGATGCGTTCAAGGACGCGCGCAAAGAAGAACGCAACGCGACACGTCGCGCGGCGCGCAAGGCCAAGGTGACTCATACCGCTAGTGATTGGCGGGCAGAATGGGTTCAGCGGCTATCGGCCATGCCTGGGCGACAAAGACTGCCTCGCGGATTTCGCGGTCAGGCCTTCGTTTAGATATTCCCCTCGGGCCGATCTGATCGGCCCAACTTATTCCTGAGGCAAACTCCAAGAGCACGCCAAAGCTGAAAAGTACCGCCCGTCCCCGCATACTGGCGCGGCACTTTCAGAATGGACTCTTACTTGAAAACACTAAAAAATCGCTGGATAGCCTTCGTGGCGGCGCTGCTATGCTCCGCCAGTTTCTGGGGCAGCCTTATCTACATGGCCTGGTTTTGGTTCGATCACTCAGCCAAGCGTCATTTTGAAATCTTCGCTGTCCTGCAAATCATCGCCGTTTGTTTGTTCTTTCTGCTGTCCTGCTTTGTGCGCTGCCCCAAGTGCAGAAAGTGCATGGAATTCCTTTACCGGCCTGGCGACGAATCACTCAACAGCCGCCGCCTTCTGGCCTATCAGGTTTACACAGAGTGCGAAGCTCAATGCATCCGATGCAAGACCGTGATGAGGCTAGGCGATTAGCGCAGCGTCGCCTCACCAGGGCCAGAAACTAAAGCCCTTGGGCGGTTCGAAATTTCTGCAGATCAGGGCAATTGCGGCCCGGCCAGTTATGTCGCTCTCGGTCTTATCCCTGGCTAGCTGAATTTCCTGTTGGTAGTCGGGTGATGTGTCTGCGATGAGTATTTCTTCCTTCATCTCTTCCGTCAGCCCCGACTCCGGGTCGTCCATGACGTTGCGAAGGGAATATTTCCCGGCAGGGTTCAAGTGTGAGCACGTCCTCTTCATCGCTACGGTCATCACCGCGGCCTCGCGATTGGACGGCTCCTGGGCCACTGACGCCGCAATACTACTCAAGCCCGCCAGCCCAACGCTGAATACGATGGCTGTTTTTTTCATCAATGAAATCAAAACCCAAGCTCCATGCCTGTCAAAAATAATGCAGCAGAAACAACAAGGCCTGCATGAGAAACCTCATGCAGGCCTTTGATATATAACTTAAAAAACTATTAATTCGTAGCGATCATTTCTTTGCAGATGCTTTTCAGAAGGCCCAGGCCATCGGGGGTAGTGAAGAAGTCGTAGGATTCCTTCACTTCACTGGCGTACACGGGGTTTGTCGCCGCCTCTTTGATGATTTTCTCCATCTCGGGAGTCAGGCTAGCCTTCTCCTTCAGCATGTTTTTTTCCAGAGATATTCCCGCGTCGGGGTGTTGCTCCGCACACGCTTGGGTCATAGCGACCAGCGAAATGGCCACGTTGTGGTCCTTGGCAGCGTCACCGGCAGCCGCGGCTGAAACAACGTACCCACCGACAATCATCACAATGCCTAGACGTGCGAACATTTTATGCAAAACCATTTGAAACTCCGTTACTCACTTGATTGGCATCAATGCCTGGAGCGAAGCGTATCGGCCAAACAGGTTGGTTTCTTGAGTACTTTAGGCGGGAATGATCCACATCAATGGACCAGAAACAAACAAGGGTTTGCATCAGCTTTCGCCCGCAAACCCTTGATTTTAAATGGTGCCCGAAGCCGGAATCGAACCGGCACGCCCTTACGAGCGGGGGATTTTAAGTCACTCTGCCCTACGTCACTTCCGGAGAGCTGTCGGGAGCTGAGCTCAGCTGCTAGCCGTGTTTCTGGGCTGAAAAACTTGTCAAATCAGGTACTTAGAGTGACTCTTGCCGGGTCAGCAAGGGATGTCGAGAGCTGAGCTCGGAATGCTCCAGAAATTGGGAGCTTTCAGCCGCAGCTACCAAGCAGCTCCCAAGAGCTACCAGGTGTTATCAATGAGGGAATTTAGACACAAGACACCCAGAAATCACCCGGAGTGCGTTAGACGCAGATGACAGTCGGCTGTGATGGTATGGGCTGGGACGGACGGTGTTGCTTGGGGGATGGTGCCTCGAACCGGAGTCGAACCGGTACACCTTTCGGCGGCGCATTTTAAGTGCGATGTGTCTACCAATTTCACCATCGAGGCGGTGTCGCAGGCCGCAGATTAGACACGAAAAGACAGATCAAATCAACAGGTTAAGACGAATCTAAGGAACCCCCGTGGCCGCTCAAAAATTCATTTTCAATAAGGCTTCACTAGAAGCCCTTGTATGTCCCGATGGCAAGTCAGACATGCTGGTATATGACATTATGGCCAAAGGTCTCGCCCTCCGTGTTACTAAGGCTGGTGGTAAGACATTCTTTGTTGTTCGCAAAATCAAAGGTAAAGACCACAGAATCAAGCTTGAACCCTTTGATGTGAAGACAACAAAGTTGCCATTAGTTAGGGAAAATGCAATCAAGATCTACGCGAATCTTGATGCCATTCTTGAGGCCCAGGAAGCCAAGTCGGTTAGGGATAGTCTTACGCTCGACAATGCATTCGAGAATATGATGTCGCGCAAGAAAAATAGATTGACGCAAACAACAATCGATGACTACATCCGAACGTACAATAATTATATCAAATCTAAATATGGGGCTCGTTCATTATCAAGTTTCACAAGTGATGATGTTGTTAACTTGCATGAAGAAACTACTGCGCCTGCCGTAAGACCAAACGGGCGAGTTACAGGCCCGAGAGAAAGATCTGCGAACAAAGCCGTGAGCTTACTGAGGAGTATTTTTTCGTTCTCTATTGCCTGGTACAGAACCGACATTGGCGATCCGGTTTATAAGTATAACCCCGTCGATATCATGAAGCATACAAAGCAGTGGCATGCAAACAATCGGGATAAGATCCGCATCAACCCTAAAGACCTTGGTATCTTCATTAAAGGTTGTATCGATATTGCTGATACTCCCCCACTCAGGGATGTTCCAACTTCCTTTAAGCCTGTATCGGCAGCGGTACTCTTCATGCTGTTTACCGGCGTCAGGCCTGGTGAGATCAATAAGATTCGCCGTAGCTATGTGTGCCATAAAACCCGAGCTGTAATTTTCCCTAAGAGGAACAAAACGAACGAAGCCGACACTCTCAAAAATGGCCATGAATTTCACCTCGTTCTCAATGATGCCGCTTACTGTCAATTGCTCTACGCCATGAAGCACTCAACCGGTGAGTACGTATTTTCGGGCGTTCACCAGGATAGAGTGAGTGAATCTAATGTTCGGGACTTCTTGACTCGAATCTCCGCGCTGATCGGTAAACATCTGCCTCGTAAGATTATGCGAGCTAGCTTCATGTCTATCGCTGAGCGTGCAGGAGTTGGTGCTTTCCACATTAAGGTTTTGTGCAATCACGACGGTAGCGGTCAGACTGTTGACGTGACTGACGGTTACAAAATGGCTTATCTTTCTGAAGTTAGAGATGCCACTTCAAAGATCGAGGCTGAAATTCTGAATAGCGCAGATATGGACAAGGAGTATATTTGTCGTAGCCTCCTGTCAACCCTCAGCGAGCTTGATACGCGCGCACTTGATACCAAAGTAGCTAGCCTGTAGTAGCACCGCTAATACCCCATACCTAATCAGCGAATTCGCAACAAGTTATAGCGAAATCACAATTGCGCCTTGTGACTTCGCTCTACATGACTGTGAATTCGCTTTAGTCGTTTGCGATTTCGCACTACCATACTGTGATTTCGCATTCACACCTTGCGAAACATTAGATATAAAGACAAATAATCTTAAAAAACTTACAAATCCACTTGAACCACCTTTTGCTCATTTTCCATAATAGGTCTAGAGCTTGTTTATAGCCAGTTGTGTCTATGTCAGACAATTAAGCGGCTACTCACACCCCTTCGGGTGTTGCGTATTAAAGGCTCTCCTAAAACAACAATAAAAGATGAGGCAAGATGAAAACTATTGAGAAGCAAAACAAGGACACCAGGATCACTATAAGGCTGAGTAAATCCGAGATGGAGTCACTTGAGAACAGGATGTCCGAGGCTGGCTACAAGGCCGCAGGAGCCTTCATTAGGGACTTCGTGGCGAACAATAGCGTCAAGCCAAAGGTCGTCTCAGACGTGGTTCATATCGCACGTGAATTGATGAGCTTGGCCTCAATGATCAACGCGGAGAAGCCTGGCTCTCAGCTCCTTGAGAAGGTTAAACACATCGCAAGGATCAATGTGGGTGGCCTTGTATGATCGGAAAAATCTTCCCAAAGTCAGTAGGTTCGTTCAAAGGCAGAATTCGGTACATCTTCGGCTGCACAAAGCACGACCACGAGATCAGCCAGATCGTCACGATAGATTCAAACTGCATTTCTAACGACCCACTACCGGCGCTCCTGGCAGGCAGAGAGGATGATGTACTTGAGATGGTTCGTGAATTCGACCAGGTGGAGATCCTTCGGCGCATGTCTCTGGACTCCGAGAAGGCGATAAAGCCGGGCTTTCACGCCATGCTCTCTCTTCGTCCCGGTGAGTCACTCACAGGCCCACAGTGGCGCACGGCAGTCCGCAAATACTTAGATGACCTCAGCTTCAACGAAAATACGAAATACATTGCTGTGATGCACAGGGACAAGGATCACGAGCACGTCCATATCGTTGCGAACAGGATTTCTCTCGACGAGGGATTCCCGATGGTTAAGGACAGCAACGAGCGTTCGATCAGCATGGACTCTGTCTCCGACCTGGAAGATATGTTCAGACTGTGGAAGGCTCCAAGGCCCAAGGACACCTGGGGCGTCTCCATCACACACGCAGAGCTCCAGGCCTCTTTGAAGGATGACGAGCTGCCATTCAAACACCGCATGATCGCCAAAATTGCCGGGGCCATTGAGGCTACCAACGCGGTCGATGGCGATATGTTCACGTTCACCAGGCTGCTAAGAAAGCAAAAGGTCTACATCCACCTCACACTCAATGAAGAAGGCCAGCCGAAAGGCATCAGCTTCGAGTTTGATGGCAAACACATTAGTGGGCGGCAGCTCAAACGCACCAGGCTCACATGGCACAAACTAATCACGCAGGAAGGAATTCAATATGATCCAGAAACCATTCATGAACTTCAGGCAGAAATTGAGCGCCGAGATATCGAAGAACAAGAAAGAGTTAGAGTCTACTTCTACGAATTCAGCAATAGAAGTAAGCGCCTCTACATCCGCTTCACCGCCAAGCAAATCGAAGTCTTTAAGATGATTGAGGATATTCTCGCGATTATCGATAAGATCTTCGGAGGTAAACTCAAAGCAACAGAATCCCAGGAAAACAGGTATTACTTGGAATACGTACCAGGGAAGAAGCTTCTATTTCCCGAAGAGCAAGAACTGGCTATTTAATGTACTTGCGATAATAGCCAGCAAATAATCTAGCGTCGAGCAACGCATGATGCGGAAGCTCAGATGCTTTTCTGTCTTACACGCTTGCTGCTTCCTGATGCCTTTTGATCATTTCCATTTCAACGCTCCACAGCCGGATGAACTTCATCCAGTCGCCTGCATAACCACCACGTATAGTAGCAGTCGATCCTGCGCTAGCTTGAATAAATCGCTCACACCAAGGCTCTGGAATATCGTCATAACTCACATAATCAATTGATCCTGGCACCGACGTGATGGGTACTGACTCAAAAACCTCATCGACTCGTAGCCCAGAAGCTTCGCCAATGGGATCTATTTCGTCCGCACTCCTAATTTCTGAAAGAGACCTCAAGTATGGTTCAGCAGACACAGACCCTGGCTTAATTAGTTCTAGTCGCCATATCGAGTCTCGCCGTTGATGCTCCCTTGCATACAGCCTGCGCCAAACTTCCTTGAACTTATCGAAATCATCCTTAATGCATTGAGTTACAGTTTTATCAGCTAACAGTATACGAACGTGGTCTTCTAGTCTGAAATCAGCAATAGGGCTAAGCCTACTAGGACTTACGCCCCGGAGAGCCAAAGTGAATGCAAACCTTGTCAGGTCACTGCCCCCCCCTGATCTTTGGCTTATTAACTCAATTGACTTATTTTCAAGATATATTTTAGTCACCAGCTCTGCATTCAAGATACTTCTGAAACCCTTCATGACCTGAAGCTCCTTAATTCCTATCTCCTAATGTTAGTATTTGCTGCCAAACCAGGCAAGCGTTATAATTAACAATGAACCAAGAAAGGAATAAGTATGGCTAGGTGCGCCCTGATCTACGACGCGAATGTAGTTCATTCGCGAGGGACATTCTCGATTGATGGTCTTACATACGGAATTATAGACGGAGTTGAATTTGACGGTGAAAAGCGTCTGACTAATCACATTTGCAAGGCGTGGTTAGATGCACCCGGCATTGGCATTGTAGACAGTCAGGGATGCGAATATATGATTCTTAGCATTGACGAAAAATCAGAAACTATAACGGATGACGTGCATCACCTGTTTGCCCTAGCTTTCCTTCACAGTCCGGAAGTTGCGATATGAGAGTTAACTGGCTTGTCCCCGTTCGATGGCTCATAAGCTTTCTACAGTGGCTTATTGGTCAGATAAATATATGGGGTGGGATCATCATCTCGATACCCGTGATCCCGGTAATCTGGCTGGCGGTCATGATCGTCAAAGGTGCCAGGCGTGTTGGAAGGATGATCAAGCGATCTATGATGCCTGCAGACCATGAGCTGAGTGACGTTGTGGCTGACGTAGGTGGCTGGATCTTCGGGCAGGTCGATGGTGACAAAACAGCCCTGGGACTTTTCGCAGAGCGCGATGTGCGTGCGAGACTCGTAAAAAGCGGCATGGTGCTCTGCACGGCTGATGGCAAGACGTTCCTAGTCAAATCATTTGAAAAGGGCCAGAGCTCCGCAGCCCTGGCCCCACTCTTAGCTGATGCTTTTTTACATCAGTAGCTCTCTAAGCTGTGCTTTCGACAAGCAGCACAGCTCACTCGCCATATAAGCCCCGCTGAGGAGCAGCCCAGATGCCAAGTCATAGGAATCCATATCGCCTCCTATACGTCCAACAGCGCTTGGCAGAGCGACTTTATCGAACTCTGAGAGCTTCGCCTGAGCCAGCATTTTTTCCTCGCCGTCTGTAGCCAGCTTCGCTCGAACGAATAGATCCAGTTCGTCGGCATGTCTCTCTGCGCGGTTTATTAGCGCCCGTAAGCCGGCTTCGCCGAAAACTTCGATCACGTCCAGGGTCAGATCAATCAACCCCTCAAGTTTTTGAGCCTAGCCATGTTCATATTCCAGGCCACACGCACATCCATCTTTATGTAAGTCGCCGTTCTTCATGAGCTCTTTGGAAGCTTGCTCATGTTTGATTCAAAACGAAATATTTCCGTTCATATTATTTTCCGTTTTGGCAGTTCAATATAAACATCATATTGAATTGGACTCACACACTCAATAGGTAAATGCAATCTACATAAAGGTAGTTTGATGTCAAATAGCCTGACCAGACTATTGCACTACCCGGAACCCCTTATATAATGGACTTATAGAGAGATTTTCGGAGTTTCCCATGAGCAAAAAGTTGTCGGCATTACTTGTCGCAATCGCATTTCTATTGTCTAGTGCAACTGCAATCTCGGTTGCGCTTGCGATATATGCACTGATTGATGATAAGCGTCTGGCATTGCTATTTGCTTCGGCGGCGGTGCTCCTGGATATCTTTAAGTATCTGGCTTGGCCTGTAGCTATTAGGGTACTACGTGGGTCTACAGCTGCTCTTACTATTGCCTGCGCCTTGATGCTATCTATTGTAAGTGGCTGGGCAACTTATGATCGTCTTATGTCTTCAATCACTATCAGTAAAGCTACTCACGACGTTATGACGACGGATCGAGTGCAGTCCCTAACCTCCTTGGCTCAGAAGGACTCGCTCTTGATCTCTCAGCTTGATAAAGAGATCTCCCATGCCACTGTTCAAGCCAACGAACTTCGGGCGCGTGGGATGGTTTCAAAGGCCTTGGAGCTGGAAGAGTCTGTCGCAGCTCGTGCTGCATCTCAGCGAACCTCAGCTATCGCACGGATCAACGATGGGTCTTTAGAGATCGCTCACATCAAGTCGTCAGTAGCGAAAGCGTCGAGCCTGCCTGCACTTCTCGCTCATTTCCTGTGCTTGGGTTTTGCAATGTCCCTGGAGGTAGTTCCTGCTCTGATCCTTTCTGGTGTTCGTAGCTCTAGACGCTCTTTCTTGCCGGTTGTAGACTCGAATAGTAGCGCTTCGCCACTATCTGGAATCTCGGAGGCAGAAACTCCGAAAACCGCAGAAACGCTGCTTGATACGAACGCAGAAATCCTGAAAACCTTGGTCAACCAAGCGAAAACTACAACGCCTGGAACACCCATCAAACTCAAGGATTTCGCGAAAAACTCTCGGATTGGAAATCTGCGAGCTTGTGCGATTTTTAGAAACGCTGAGGCGCTCGGAGTAATCAAAAAAACTACTATTGGCTATGTTTCGACATAACTAAAAACGCTTGAATAACAATAATCAGTGCAGCATGCTTTCTCCATCAAGTAGTTAAAGGAATTAGCTGGATGAGAAGTTTTAGGAAGACAGCAATAATACTGGGACTAGGATTGTTAGTCTCAAAGCTAGTAGTTGCGGCAACGGCTTCCCCGCTTAACAACACTTGGTCAGGCCCCATATTGGAGTCAGCTGATAGATATAGCGGCACCGGGATCACCCTCGATCTAAGGATTACTGATCGTCACGTCAAAAATGCATATCAGGATGCACTGTCCCTGCGCTTTACTGGCCCTGAGTCGGTCATGCAGGCATACGGCTTAACATCCCGAGAAATCATCTGTTCTATCTCAGACACTGGTACGAGCAGCAATCCCATATACAACAAGTACATAAAGCTGTCTAAAGGTTACGGTAGCTGGGATGCTGACTACGATAATCCGCTTTGCTCATTCATCGCTATTAAAGCGGAGTCGGGATGGAAAAGTATCGTAAGCGATCCATCGCCTACACATTCAAAGCCGCCAGTTGAAGCCTGATGCTGTGCTCCCGATTTCCATCAGGAGCCAGCAATCATGATGCGCCCCGACGCTAAAGTTGAAAAAGTTTATCTGTACC
>NZ_VOBN01000024.1 GCF_008370045.1 Pseudomonas sp. ANT_J12 | reverse complement strand
GCCACTATCTATGGTGACTGACCCACCGCTTTCGCGAGCAAGCCCGCTCCCACAGTGAATCGATGGTGACTACAGGACTTGCAGGCGAATCCGGCCATCGCTGTCAGCCCGGACTTCGACCGAGTCGTAATCCGCCATCGTGGCGTGCGGCGTCTCAATCGGATGCTCATGGGTCGAGGTCATCACCAGCAGATCGGCTTCCGCCGCTTCCGCCGCTTGAATCCCCACGGCGGCATCTTCAAAAATCAGACACTGCGTCACTTCCAGGCCCAACCGCTGCGCCGCCAGGCGATAACCCGCCGGATCAGGCTTGCCCGCCTTCACATCCTCAGCCGTCACCATCACCGAAGGTTCGGGAATCCCTGCCGCTGCCATCCGCCGCAAGGCCAAGGCCCTCGGCGCCGAGGTCACAATCGCCCACTGATCGGCAGGTAACGAATTCAGAAAACGGGCAGCGCCAGCCACTTCGACTATCCCTTCCACATCCTCGATTTCCGCCTCGGTGATAAACCTCGCTTCAACCTCGGCATCGAGCCCCGGCAAGCCTTGGCGATTGATCGTGTCGATGGCTCGGGCGCCGTGAATCGTCGGCAGGAATGTCTCGACATCCAGCCCATGACGCAACGCCCACGCCGTCCAGATACGCTCGGCGGCGGCAATGGAGTTGAGGACGGTGCCGTCCATGTCGAACAGAAAAGCGCGGTATGACGTATTGAAAACGGAGGTCTGAGCAGGCAAAAGACAGCTTCCTATCGCAAGGGGCCAGGCGGTGTGTCAGGCAATGTACCACCGCCAATCAGTTACGCCAGCGGACGCTGGGATTTCAAAGCCCCTTCCACGCAATCAATCAACTGCCCCAACGCCCAGGGTTTCTTGATAAAGGACACGTGATGCCGCACCCCCGAGCTTTCCGGAGTTTCGAAGCCAGACATGATCATGATCGGCTTTTCCGGCCAGCGGTCGCCGAACTCGTTGGCCAGGTCTGCGCCATTGCGCTGTCCGGGCATGGTGATGTCCGTCAGCAACATCTGTACCTCGCCCGCATGTTCTTCCAGATACTGCACAGCCGCGTCGGCGCTGATTTGCGGCTGCACGACAAAGCCTTCGTCCCGAAGAATTTCGCAGAGGAATTCCAGAATCAGCGGGTCATCTTCAACCACCAGAATCAAGCCGCCAGGTAACGACTCGTCCGCCCCTTGTTTTTGATTCATGACCGTCCCACTCCCTGATTGCACCCAATGATTTTGCAGCTCAAATCCGCCACCTATCAGGTATGAACGGCGGACTGGGCGGAAATTCATTTTTGATACAGCCAGAGTTGAAATCAGGCGTCCTGCAGGATCAGATCGGCGCCCTTCTCCGCCACCATCAATACCGCGGCGTGGGTATTGCCGCTGGTTACATTGGGGAAAATCGAGGCATCGACGATGCGCAAACCGTCAAGACCGTGGACCTTGAGCCGCTTGTCGACCACCGACCGCTGAACGTCCGAGCCCATGGCGCACGAGCCGCACAGGTGATAAATCGAGCCGCTGTTTTCGCGAAAGTACTGCAACATTTGTTCGTCGCTTTCGACCACCGGCCCCGGCAACACCTCTTCAACGGTGATGCTCTTGAGCGCCGGCGCCTGCATGATCTTGCGCATCAAGCGACTGCCCTGGATCACCTCGTCGATGTCCTTTTGCGTGCTCAGGTAATTGGGGTCGATCAGCGCCGCGTCGCGGGGATTTTTCGAGGCGATTTCGATATGCCCGCGGCTGGTGGGCCGGCACGGGTTGAAGCACAGCAGGAAGCCTGAATACGGCTCGGGCTTGAGGCTGGCCTTGTTGTTTTTTGGAATCTGGTACGACAGCGGGTTGAAATACAACTGCAGGTTCGGGTTGGCCTGGGTCTCATCGCCACGGAAAAAGCCACCGGCCTGATTGACGCTCATCGCCAGCGCGCCTTTGCGGGTCAGCAGGTATTTGAGGCCAAGTTTGAACTGGCCGAACAGCGAGCCGAGCTGATCGTTGAGGGTCGGGATGTTGGCCTTGTAGTAATAGCTGGCGCACAGGTGATCCTGCAGGTTCTGCCCCACCGCCGGCAGGTGCTTGACCACGGGAATCTGGTGCCTGGCCAACAGCTTTTGATCGGCGACGCCGGACAATTGCAGGATCTTCGGCGTGTCCACGGCACCGGCGCAGAGGATCACTTCCTTGCGTGCCGTGAAGGTGCGGACCACGCCGTGTTGGGTCACGGAAATACCGGTGGCCCGCTCGCCGTCGAACAATACGCGGTCGACCAGGGCGTAATGCTCGACCGTCAGGTTCGGCCGGCTCAGGGCCGGGTGCAGATGCGCGAAGCTGCTGGAGCTGCGCTGGCCGTCCTTGGTGTTGACGTCGTAGATGCCCGAGCCTTCGAATTTCGGGCCATTGAAATCGTCGCTGTGGGGGTAGCCGAGTTCGTCGCATCCCTTGAGGAACACGTCGCAGATCGGGTGGGTCTGGCCCTTCATCGGGGTAATGCTGATCGGGCCGCTGCCGCCGTGGTATTCGCTGTCGCCCAGGGGATGGTTTTCCAGTTTGCGGAAGTACGGCAGCACGTCCTTGAAGCCCCAGCCGTCATTGCCGTTGGCCGCCCAGTCGTCGAAGTCATGGGCCTGGCCACGGACGTAGACCATCGCATTGATCGAACCCGAACCTCCCTGGACCTTGCCGCGCGGGGCGTAGATTTCGCGGTTGTTGAGCTGTTTCTGCGGCTGGCTGTAGTACATCCAGTTGAAGGTCGGGTTGTAATACATTTTGGCGAAGCCGACCGGAATCTTGAACCACAAGGAACTGTCCTTGCCGCCCGCCTCCAGCAGCAGCACCGTGTGTTTACCCGAGGCCGAGAGCCGGTTGGCGAGGATGCAGCCTGCGGCGCCTGCGCCAGCGATGATGTAGTCGTATGTCATGTAAGTCAGTCCAAATAAACCGTCAGGCACAAACCCCTGTGGGAGCGGGCTTGTGTGGCGAGGGAGCTTGCTCCCGCTCGACTGCGAAGCAGTCGCAAAGCTTTTGGGGTCGCTACGCGACCCAGCGGGAGCAAGCTCCCTCGCCACACAAGCCCGCTCCCACAAGGGGGATGCGCCATTTTCGTCAGCCCCTGGCCGGCGATGTGTCTTTGACGTCAGCCGGGGTCGGCGCCATTTGCAGGTGCAGACGCTCACCGGTGTACGGCGAATGCCGGCGCACCACGTCCATGTTCAGCTCCACCCCCAGGCCCGGTTCGGTGGACGGGATGATGTAGCCGTCCTCCCATTGCAGCGGCTTGGTCAGGACTTCAGCGTGGAACCCGCCCCAGGTCATGATGCTTTCCTGGATCAGGAAGTTCGGCGTGCAGGTCGCCAACTGGAAACTCGCCGCCGCGCCAATCGGCCCGTTGTAGAGATGCGGCGCGATCTGCGCGTAATAGGCCTCGGCCATGCTCGCGATTTTCTTCGCTTCGAGCAGGCCGCCACAGCGGGCGACGTTCATCTGCAAAATCGACGCCCCGCCGGCCTGCAACAGCTTGAAGAATTCGTACTTGGTGGTCAGCCGTTCGCCGGTGGCAATCGGGATGGTGGTCTTGGCCGCGACTTGCGCCATGGCATCTTCCTGGCCCGGCGGCACCGGTTCTTCAAACCACAGCGGGTCGTATTTCTCCAGGCGCTTGGCCAGGCGAATCGCCGAGGACGGCACCATTTGCCCGTGGGTGCCGAACAGCAGGTCGCACTTGTCGCCCACCGCTTCGCGGATCTTGCGGCAGAAGGTTTCGCAGCGTTCCAGCACTTCCAGGGAAATCTGGTGCCCGGAGTACGCGGTGTACGGCCCGGCCGGGTCGAACTTCACGGCGGTGAAGCCTTTGTTCATGTTCTCGACGGCGCATTCGGCGGCCAGGTCCGGGTCGTCGTAGTCGTACTCGCCCTTGCTGTTGACCGGGTACAAATAGGTATAGGAACGCAGGCGTTCGTTGACCTTGCCGCCCAACAATTCGTAGACCGGTTTGTTCGCCGCTTTGCCGATGATGTCCCAGCACGCCATCTCCAGACCGCTGACCACGCCCATCATGGTCAGGTCCGGGCGCTGGGTGAATCCGCTGGAATAGGCCTGGCGGAAGAAGCGCTCGATGTGGTGCGGGTCGTGGTTGAGCAGGTAGCGTTCGAACACGTCTTCGATGATCGGCAGCATGGCTTTTGGGCCGAAGGTCGCGGCGTAGATCTCGCCCACGCCTTCGATGCCGCAATCGGTCTTGAGCTTGACGAACAGCCAGTACATGCCACCGATGTGCGGCGGTGGTACGGCAACAATATGAGTTTCAAGGGCGACGATTTTCATCTCAGGCACCTGTTTTGTTCAAAGATTGACGATTGATACGCGCGCGCAAGGTCAGGGCCGCCAGGGTCCCGAGCAGGCCGACGAAAGCGATGTAGCCGAAATACAGCTTGTAACCAGGGGCACCGGGGAAATGTTCGGTGAGGTAGCCGTTGATCAACGGAATGAAGGCGTCCGGCAGGTAACCGACCACCGAGACAATGCCGATGGCCAGGCCGGTGATGCGCAGCGGAATGTTGCAGGTGTCGAGGATCGCCCAGTACAGCCCGCGAATGGCGTAGGTCATCAGGCCGATGAAAATCACCGTGCCAATCAGCAGGCCCATGCTGTTGAGCGCCGGGAACACGATCAGGCCGACCATCGCCAGCGTCGCGCAGAGCAGCGCCACGATCAGCACCGAGATGTTCGAGAACTTGTCACCGAGCCAGCCGCCGCCGATGCCGCCAATCGGGCGCATCCACAATTTTATGGTGGTGATGGTGCCGGCCATGACCGCGGTCATGCCGCCGCCCTGCAAGTAATCGGAGAAGCTGTAGGTGGCCCAGAAGATGTGATAACCGCAGAACACGATGGCGGTGACCAGCCACAGTTCAGGGATTTTCACCAGCGTGAGCAAGTCACTGGCCAGGTTGTACTTGCCCTTCTCCACCGCCGCCGTGTCTGCCATCGACTTCGGGTCCTTGATCAGCACCAGCACACAGCCGATGGCGATACAGGTGAAGGCGTAGAGGTAGACCACGTGCTTGAAGCCTTCGGCCGCCGACTCGCCACGGGTTTCAGTGGCGAAGGCAAACAGGCCCAACGCAACGGTGGCCAGCAACGCCTCAACCAAACCGCGACCGCCGTCGAGGATGCCGAAAAACCGGCCCTGCTCGGTGTGATGGGCAATCATCTTCACCCGCTTGAGCACCGAGGCCCAGAACGTCAGGCCGGTGGTCAGGCCCCAGCATCCGAAGATTATCATCAGACCGGTCATCGACGGCGCGGTGGAATACCACAGGCCCAGGGCACCGGTGGCCACCAGGGAAAAGAAAATCAGGAAACGCGGAGCGATGCGGTCAGCCAGCCAACCGCTGGGCAAGTAACTGAGGAGGAAGATCGTGCCGAGCATCGAGTACAGATAACCCAGCTCGCTGTGGTTGATCTGGAACACTTCGAGCATGGTGGTCTGGTAGACCTGGCGCAGGTACAGGATCGGGTAAATCGCCCCGGCGGCCAGGACCAGCAGCATTAACTGGATGTAGCGACTTCCCTTGTCACTGTGGCTTTTTGAACCCGCGTTCGAACCCTGAACAGCGGCAACAGTGGTTGCAGGCTTGGACATCTGTGAGACCTCGGGCAGCCCGGTGGTCCGGGCACCTCAATAATTATTTTTATATAACTCAGGTGTACTCAGGCCTTTGTGGGAGCGGGCTTGCTCGCGAAAGCGGTGTGTCAGGCCATTGATGTGTCGACTGACACACCGTCTTCGCGAGCAAGCCCGCTCCCACATAAGCGGGAGGGGTGTTCCGTATGAATCAGTACTTCATGACGACCAGTCGCGTCTGGGTGAATTCAAGCATGCCGTGCTTGCCGTCATCGCCGCCCAGGCCCGAGCGTTTCCATCCGGCGTGGAATCCCTGGTACGGGTCGGCCGGGGTGCGGTTGACGTACAACTCGCCGGCCTCGATGGCGTTGGCGACTTTCATGGTGGTGCGGTAGTTCTCGGTGTACAGCACCGATGACAGGCCGAACTGGTGATCGTTGGCCATCGCCAGGGCTTCGTCGATGTCGCGGTACTTGAGCACCGGCAGCACCGGGCCGAAGATTTCTTCCTGGATGATTTCCATGTCCTGGCGGCAGCCACTGAGCAAGGTCGGCGGGTAGAAATGACCGTTGCCTTCAGGGATAAACCCGCCTGCTTCCAGTACAGCACCGTCAGCGATGGCGCGCTCGACCATGGCATGGATGTTCTGCCGGGAACTGGCATTGACCAGTGGCCCCATCAGGTCGGCGTCGGTGGTGCGGTCGCCGAACTTCACGGCGCTGATTTTGGTTTTGAGCAAGGCGAGGAACTGCTCGTAGACGCTTTCCTGCACGTAGACCCGCTCCACCGCCGTGCACAACTGACCGCAGTGGGTGGTCTTGGAGGCGACGATGGCGCTGGCGGCGGCTTCAAGATCGGCATCGGCTTCGATGATCGCAGGAGTCTTGCCACCCAGTTCCAGCGATGGCTTGGCGATGTTGGCCTTGCAGTAATCCAGCACGATGCGTCCGGCGTTGACGCTGCCGGTCAAAGTAATCAAACCGACGGCTTTATGGGTGCACACGGCGGCGGCGGTGGCGTGATCCATGGTCAGGATGTTCACCACGCCAGCCGGCAAACCGGATTGCTGCACAGCCTTGGCGATTTCAAACGCCGAGGTCGGGGTATTGTTGCTCGGGCGCACCACCACGGTGTTGCCGGCAATCAGCGCCGGGGCGATTTTGCGCAGCAGCGTGTAGACCGGGTAGTTGAACGGGATCAGGCAGGCGACCACGCCAATCGGCTCGCGGTGCAGGAACAGGTTTTCGTTCGGGGTGTCGCTGGGAATGATCTCGCCTTCGATCCGCCGCGCCCACTCGGCGTGGTAACGGGTGATCTGCGCGGCGTAACGGGCCTCGTTGCTGGCATCAGCGACGCTCTTGCCGGACTCGGCGGCCAGGGCGGCACCGATGTCGTCGGCGCAGGCCTCAAGGGCATCGGCGAAAGCGCGCAGATGCTCGGCGCGTTCGATGCTGGTGAGCTTGCCCCAGACCTTCTGCGCCGCGGCGGCAGCGTCAACGGCGGCGGTGGCTTCGGCGGTGTTGGCCGCCGAAACGTGGCCCACCAGGGCTTCAGTCGCCGGGTTGTAGACCGCAATCAGCGCGTCGCTGGCAGGCTCAATAAAGTGACCGTTTACAAAATTTCGCTCGAGTCGCATGTGCATCGCCCATCGTTGTTTTTATCCAGTTCACCCAGTCTTGGCGTGCTGGACGGGTTGAACAAACGATTTATTGAGCGGGGGAACATTCGAAAAATGAATGTTGTTCCCATTGACGATGTAGTCCCTTGTGGGAGCGGGCTTGCTCGCGAAGGCGTCGTGTCAGTCGCCATTGATATTGGTTGACCCACCGCATTCGCGAGCAAGCCCGCTCCCACAGGGGGTCTGCGGTGTGTCTAGCTGGCGGCGGTAGAGGGTTCGAGCTGGCGTTGCGCCAACCAGATTTCTTCCTGCAACCACTGGCTGAACACCTGCAATTGCGGCATCAAGGTCTGCTCCGGCCGGGTCACGAGCCAGTAGGATTGATGCCCTTCCACGTGCACGTTCAGCACCTGGGTCAATTGCCCGCTGGCCAGTTCCGGGGCGACCATGTGCCAGTCAGCGATGGTGATGCCCAAGCCATCGGTAGCCGCGCGGATCGCCAGGTCCAGCAGGTCGAATTCATAGCCGCCCTGGATGTCGACGCCGCTGATTTTCGCCGCGTCGAGCCAGTGTTTCCAGGTCAGGTAGCGTTGGTCTTCCTTGGCCAGAACATGCAGCAACGTCAGGCGATTGAGGTCGATGCCGCCCTCGCTCCACTCCCGCGCATACAGGGACGGCGCGCACACCGCGATGTGCCGTTCCTGGATCAGCAGCGAGGCGTCCAGGCCATCCCATTCGCCGTCGCCGAAACGAATCGCGCAGTCCAGGGTGCTGGTTTCCGCGAGGCTGTCTTGCAGGCGCGTGGTGATGCTCAATTCCAGCTCCGGGTGCCTCTCGCGCAGGCGTCCCAGGCGCGGCATCAGCCAGCGATTGGTGAAGGTCGGGGGCGCGTTGATGTGCAGGCGATTGGCGTGGGATTTCTGCTGGATACTGCGCACCGTCAGCTCGATCTTGTCGAAGGACTGGTGCAGCGCCCGCAGCAAGACCCGGCCGGCGCTGGTCAGTTCCAGGTGATGATGGCGGCGCTCCAGCAGGTTCTCGCCGAGCTGTTCCTCCAACTGCCGCACCTGGCGGCTGACCGCACTCTGGGTGACATTGAGCAACTCCGCCGCCCGGGTAAAGCTGCCGGTGCTGCCAGCCACTTCGAAGGCTTTGAGCGCATTGAGCGCGGGCATTTTGCGTTTCATGAAAGGGACTCGCGCTGGGGCTGACGAGCGCCAAGCATCCCACGGCCCGAGGGAAATTTCCTGAGTAACATGCATTTTTGTGTTGTGCGGGGTGGTTTCGATGCCATCACACCGCCCCTGTAGGAGCGAGGCTTGCCCGCGAAGGCAATCTGTCTGTCACTGATGATGGTGTCTGACACGCCGCCTTCGCGGGCAAGCCTCGCTCCTACAGGGATCAGGGTCGTTTTTTGAATGGGGAACTGTCGCTCACGCATAAATAGCACGAGTATTTTGCAGCACACTCATGACTATTAAGCACTGGCTGTTTTATTTATATAAACGCTAGTCTGACCTCAACTAAACACTTCACTACGTCAGCGCACTTACCTAGGGCGAACAGCACAACTTCGCCCCATCCTGTTGCAATTAACCCGAGCCGAATATATGCCAACCCTTGTTCATTCACCCGCCAGAAGTATTGGCATATTGGCGCTCATCTTCACGGCCTGTAACGCCACCACCCACGGTTTCAGCATTTTCCTGTATTCGGCGTTATTGCCCGACATCCGTCAGGTATTCGAACTGAGCTACAGCCAGGCCGCGTTCATTGCGGCGCTGTTGCAGTTGTTCTATATGGGCGCGTCGATTGTCAGCGGTATTGCGGCGGCATGGATCAGCCCGCGCAACATGGTGCGCCTGACGATGGCCTTGAGCCCGGCGCTGTTGGCCCTGGCGGTCGCCACGCCCTGGGTGCTGCCGTTTGCGCTGTGTCTGGCGCTGGTCTCGGCCTGTGCGGTGTCGAACTGGAACGCTATCGCGGCGTTGGCCAGCGAGGTTATTCCGGCCTCCCACCGCAGCCGTGTGCTGGGGCTGGCGTCTTCCGGGGCGGCGTTTGCGATTTGCCTCAATGGTGTGCTGATCGCGTTGTTGCACGGCATTTCCCTGAAGCACTTCTGGTTGATCTGCGCCGGTATGACGCTGATCGTCACCCTGCTGACGTTTTGGGCCCTGGCTCCGCTCGCCGCGCAGCAACGCCCCAAGCCCAGCAGCGCGCCGTCGCTGCGCCGGGTACTCAGGCAATGGCTGCACCTGTGTCTGGAGCACCCGGTGGCGCTGCATATTCTGCTGCTCAGCGCCTTTATTGGCGCCATCAGCGGACCGTTCTTGAACTTCCTCTCGGCGTTTGCCACCGAACGCCTGGGCGCCAACGCGCAAATCACCGGTTCACTGTGGACGCTGATCGGCATCGGCGGCGTGGTCGGTGGTTTGCTCCTGGGTTCATTGGCGGATCGCTGGGGCGCTTTGCGGGTGATGGCGTTGAGCATCGGCGCTTTCGGCCTGGCGATGCTGGCCCTGCTCTGGCAACCGAGCCTGACCCTGACCTGGCTGGCGGCCGGGTTGTTCGCGCTGTTCTATTTCCCGGTCTGGGGCTTGATGGCGGCCTACCTCAGCGCCCGATTGAGCCCGGTGCAAAGCCTGCAAGTGGTGAGCCTGAGCATGGTCGGTTACGGCCTGGGCAGCGCCACCGCCAACGGGATCTGTGGCTGGCTGCTGCAAGCCACCGGGCAGTTTGCCCTGGTGCATGCCTGGATCGCCTGCTGGGTGGCGGCCAGCCTGTTATTGCTGGGGTTGATGGCCCGCCGTCAATCCCGCGAGCCCGCGTTGGGTCAGCCGCTCTGAACGGCCCAACTCGCGGCACAGAATCTCCACCAGTGCCTCGACGGCCGGTGCCTGAGACTGAGCCGAACGCCAGACCATCAACCGCGCCGGGTCGATCGGCGGAAAGCCCTGAGCCTCATCGAGCACCTGCCAGCCCGGCGGCACCAGCCGTCGCGCCGTGACGCCCACCGACTGCCCCTGCTCAATGGCAATCCCGATGCCCCGCGGGCTCTGGCTGGTGTAAACCACATGCCACGGCCGCCCGGCCTCGGCCAGCGCCCGCACCGCGTTGGCCCGGAAGGCGCAGCCCTCGGCATACACCGCCAACGGCACCGATGGGTCCTTGCCGGCGCGCCAACCTTCAGCCGCCACCCACACCAGCGGCTCGTCGCACAGAAATTCACCCGGCTGCAGGTTGGCGTGCTGCACACCGAGCACCAGGTCCAGTTCGCCGCGCTGCAAACGGCTGACCAGCGCGGTGGACATCTCACAACAAATGTCCGGCCGCACCTTGGGAAACTGCGCCTGAAAGTCGCGCAACACCCCGCCCAGGCAAAACTGGGCGTAGTCCTCCGGCATGCCGACGTGAATGCACACCTGTTCGTCGGGCATTTGCACAGCGTTGATCGCATCGGCGTGGAGCTTGAGGATCTGCCGGGCGTAGATCAGAAAGGTTTCGCCGTCGGAGGTCAGGCTCACCGAACGACTGGAGCGTTGCACCAGCGGCGTACCGACGATCTCTTCCAGGCGCTGCAAACTCTGACTGATGGTCGATTGGGTTTTATGCAGGCGCTCGGCTGCCGCGGAAAAACCGTGGCACTCGATAATCGCGACAAACACTTTAAGTAAGGTCCCATCCAGTTCGCCTGACATAACTATCGCCCCTGCCGATGGATTCGATCACAACTTGTAATTTCCACTTCGCACCTCTTTAAGCAACTATCGATTCAACGCCAAACACTGTTAATTGATAGTTCCAGGAGACTTGCATGAGCCTTCAACTTGCCGACGCCGAAGTGGGCGATATCAGCGACATCATTAATACCGAGTTGTACCCCATACATGATTCGGGCCATGTCCAATTACAGGCACTGATCGAACACGCCCGCGCCGAACTGGCCGAGGACGGCTGCTGCCTGCTAAAAAATTTCCTGCGCCCCGAAGCGCTGGAACAGGCCCGCGCCGAAGGTCAGGCGCTGTCGAGTAAAACGTTTTACTCGGTGCGCAAGGTCAACGCCTACTTCACCGAAGACGACCCCGCCCTGCCCCAGGATGACCCGCGCCGCACATTCATGGAGCGCACCAGCGGTTTCGTGACCCGGGACATGATCGCCCCGGACGCAATCATTCATCGGCTGTACGTCTCGCCGATGATGAAGCGCTTTATCGGCGCCTGCCTCAACGAACCGGAAATTTTCGAATACGCCGACCCGTTCGCCGGCCTGGTGATCAATGTCATGCCCCACGGCACCGAGCAGCCCTGGCACTTCGACACCAACGAATTCATCGTCAGCATGATGACCCAGAAGCCCGAGGCCGGTGGCGTGTTCGAGTACGCGCCGATGATCCGCACCCGCACCCAGGAAAACCTCGGTGCAGTGGGCAAAGTGGTGCGCGGCGACGACCGCAGCCGGGTGCAGGAACTGGAACTCAACCCCGGCGACTTGCAGATTTTCAAGGGCCGCTTCTCCGTGCACCGGGTGACCCGCGTCGAGGGTGCCACCGAGCGCAACACCGCCATCTTCGCCTACTCCGAAAAGCCCGGAATCATCGGCCGCGCCCAGCGCACCAAACAGCTTTACGGACGCCTGTCCGAAGCTCACCTGCAAGCCGAACGCAACCTGGTGCGCAGCGACCAGTTGCTCGACTGATCCGCCCAAAAAAATCCTGGAAAAAACCCACCGTATTTGCCCTGCGAGGAACACCCCATGAGTCTGTCCGGCCCCAACCGCAACCCCGCCGATTGCGAACCGACCTACGACGAGATCCAGCAAATCCAGCTCGACCGTTTGCAACGGGTGCGCAACGAACTGAAAAAACGCGACTACGCCGCTTGCGTGCTGTTCGACCCGACCCACATGCGCTACGCCACCGGCTCACGCAACATGCAGGTGTACTCGGCGCGCAACCCGGCGCGTTACGCCTTCATCCCGGCGGAAGGCCCGGTGGTGATCTTCGAGTTCGGCGGTTGCCTGCATCTGGCAGAAAAGCTCAACACCGTCGATGAAGTGCGCCCGGCCAAAGCCATCTCCTACTACTTCTGCGACAGCTTCCTGAGCAACGTCACCGCTGAATGGGCCGCCGAAATCGATGAACTGGTGCGCAAGCACGGTGGCGGCAACAAACGCATCGCCATCGAAAGCGCGACCTCGGCTGCTGCGTTCGAACTGCAAAAACTCGGCTATCAGATTTTCGACGCCCAGGAACCGCTGGAACGGGCGCGCTGCATCAAGGTGCCGAACGAGCTGAAAATGATCCGCGCCAGCCTGCGCGCCACTGAAGCCGGGGTGCGCCTGATGGAAAGCAAACTGGTGCCGGGCATCAGTGAAAACGAACTGTGGTCGCACCTGCACCAACATGTGATCGCCACCGACGGCGATTATGTGGAAACCCGCCTGCTGTCCTCCGGGCCGCGCACCAATCCATGGTTTCAGGAGTGCAGCACCCGGCCGATCGAGGCCGGCGACCTGGTGGCGCTGGACACTGATGTGGTCGGGCGTTTCGGCTACTACGCCGACTTCTCGCGGACCTTCCTCTGCGGCGAGCAAGCCGCGACCGCCAAGCAGCAGGAGCTGTACAAACTGGCCTACGAGCAAGTGCAGACCAACATGGAAATGCTCAAGGCCGGGCGCAGCTTCAAGGAATACGCCGAGCTGGCGTGGAAGATTCCCGACAACTACAAAGCCAACCGTTACTTCGCTTTGGCCCATGGCGTCGGCATGACCGGTGAATACCCGTACGTGGTGCACCGCGAAGACATCGATTCGCTGGGTTACGACGGCGTGTTTGAGGCTGGCATGACCATCTGCGTGGAAAGCTACATCGGCCACGATGAAGGCGGCGAAGGCGTGAAACTCGAAGAGCAGATCTACATCCACGAAAACGGTATCGAATTGCTCTCCGACTACCCGTTCGATCCACGCCTGATGCCGCGATGAGTTGCGCGGACGGCGTCGTCATCTCCTTCGGCACCGTCCGTTTTTCCCCTTGTTCCCACCCGGAACAAGGGGCGTTTGCGACTTCAACGCCCCGTTCGTTCAGCAGCCCGGCCTGTCTAGCTCAAGCGGCAGCCTTCCTTACGGCCAGTAACATGCATTTATCGAACGTTTCACCGTTGAATTTATCGTTTGTCGATCTTTGCGCAGATGACAAAACTGCGGGCATCTCTAATAAAAACAACATGAGAGCAGCCCTATGTCCTACCCCATTCCCGACCTCCTGATTTCGTTGCGCCTTGTTCTGCTGCCGGCTTCACGCCTGTCTTGCCTGTGCCTTCGCGGCGCCTGCCACTGACAGTTTCGGTTTATCGAAAACCGACCGCGTCTGCCGCTTACCCCACCAGCGGCCAGTCGAAAAACGCATTTTCTGCACGTTATCGGAGAGGCATATGAAAGAGTTAATGACACTGGACGGCGCCCTGCCGCATCCAGCGGTAAACGACCTGTGCACCCAAGTCAAAAGTGGCGAAATCAACCGCCGGCAATTCCTGCGCACCGCCACCCTCCTGGGTATCACCGTCGCCAGCGCCAGCACCTTCCTCGGTTCGGCCCTGCTCGGTAACAGCGTGCGCGCCGCCGAGGCTGTCCCGCCACGCCAGGGCGGCACGCTGCGGTTTGCCTGCGCGATCCAGGAAATCCAGGACCCGATGCTGATCACCTGGATCGAAGCCTCCAACCTGCTGCGCAATTCCCTGGAATTCCTGACCTGGGTCGATGCCGACAACATCACCCACCCGTACCTCGCCGAGAGCTGGAGCCCGTCCGACGACCTCAAGACCTGGACCTTCAACCTGCGTCAGGATGTGAAGTGGAGCAACGGCGATACGTTCAACGTCGAGGACGTGCAGCACAACATCCAGCGCTGGATCGCCGCTGATTCGAAATCGGTCAACCGCACCGCATTCCAGGACATCAGCGCCTTCGAAAAAGTCAGCGACTTCCAGTTCCGCCTGGTGCTCAAGCGGCCGATGCTGGCGATCCCGGAAATGCTCAACGCCTTCACCTGCGCCATCGTCCACCGCAGTTTCAAGGCCGGTGATGACTGGGTGAAAAACCCGCTGTGCACCGGGCCGTTCAAACTGGTGTCGTTCGCGGTGAACAAGCAAGCGACCTTCGCCAAGCGCGCCGACTACTGGCGCAAACCGGCCAACCTCGACGAGTTGCGCTACGTCGACATGGGCACCGACGTCTCGACCCACCTCGCGGCATTGCAGGCCGGGCAAGTGGACGTGCTGTACCGGGTGACCGTGGCCGAGCTGGACCTGGCCAAGCGTTTGCCGGGGGCGCAATTGCTGAGCTGCAAATCGGCGCAAACCGTGGTCATGCGCATGGCCTGCGATCAAAAACCTTTCGACGATGTGCGAATTCGCAAAGCCGTGGTCCTGTGCGCCGACAACGCGCAAATGCTCAAGATCGCCTATCGCGGCATGGGCACGTTGGGCGAAGACCACCACGTCGCCCCGTCCCACCCGGAATATTTCCCGCTGCCCAAACGGGCTCGTGATGTGGCCGGCGCGAAGAAACTCCTCGCGGAGGCCGGTCACCCCAACGGCATCGATATCGACCTGATCGTCGGCAACACCCAGGGCCGCTACGAACAGGACTGCGCGCAAATCCTGCAACAGAACTGCGCCGAAGCCGGCATCCGCATCAACCTCAAGGTGATCCCGGCCACCCAATACTGGCCAATCTGGGACAAAGCCGCGTTCAGCCTCACCTACTGGGCCCACCGCCCGTTGGGTGTGATGTCCCTGGAACTGGCCTACCGCAGCGGCGCCGCGTGGAACGAAAGCCACTACAGCGACCCGGCGTTCGATGCGGCGCTGGACAAGGCCATGGGCATCATCGACCCGAAACAACGGGCGGTAGCCATGCAAAACGTCGAGCAAATCCTGCAAGACGCCTGCGTCATGGTGCAGCCGTTCTGGGGCGACAAATTCACCGCCGCCAGCAAGAAAGTCCAGGGCTTCCAGGTTCACCCCTCGGACTTCTACCCAATGGATGAAGTCTGGTTGAGCGCCTGATTCACGCGCCCTCACGCGGTTCGCCCACCTCGGTGGGTCGGGCCGCCATCCCTTGATTAGCCGGAGCGTGCGAGCATGGCTGAATTTCTTTTGCGCAAGTTATTGGCGCTGGCGGCAACCCTGCTGTCGGTGTCGGTGATCGTGTTCCTGGCCCTGGAACTGAACATCGAGGACGTCGCGATCAACGTCCTCGGCCCCTACTCCGCCGCCGACCAACGCGCCGCGTGGCTGGCGGAACACGGTTACAACCAACCGTTCGTGTGGCGCTACCTGGTGTGGCTGAAGGATTTTGTCCACGGCGACTGGGGCACCTCGGTGCACTTTCGTGAGCCGGTGATTGACCTGTTGCTGCCGAACCTGTGGCAAACCCTGATCCTCGCCGGGCTGGCCCTGGCGGTGATGGTGCCGGTGGCGCTGACCCTCGGGATTCTGGCGGGCATTCGTCAGGGCTCGGCGGTGGATCGGCTGGTGTCGTTTCTGTCGATCGTCACCACCTCGATTCCGGACTTTGCCAGTGCGGTGTTCGTCTCGGCGATCTTCGTGTTCTGGCTCAACTGGCTGCCCGGTGTGAGCAGCATGAGCGACGGCTTCAACGCCGTGGAACTGGCGCTGCCGCTGATGGTGCTGTGCCTGTTCGGCATCGGTTACCTGGCGCGGATCACCCGCGCCTCGATGGTCGAAGTGATGCAGGCGCCGTACATCCGCACCGCCCGCCTCAAGGGCGCATCGACCTCGCGCATCGTGCTGCGGCATGCGTTGCGCAACGTGCTGATCGCACCGATCACGGTGATCATGTTGTACATCCCGTGGCTGCTGTCGAACGTGATCGTGGTCGAGGTATTTTTCGCCTACAAAGGCTTCGGTTCGCTGCTGTACACCGCGTCGCTGAA
The DNA here is from genome assembly GCF_008370045.1 of Pseudomonas sp. ANT_J12. Lineage (GTDB taxonomy): Bacteria > Pseudomonadota > Gammaproteobacteria > Pseudomonadales > Pseudomonadaceae > Aquipseudomonas. The sequence goes on along the minus strand of NZ_VOBN01000024.1, from coordinate 64,258 downwards.
CCACGACGTCTACCTGATCGAAGCCTGCGCGATGATCAGCGGCATCGTGGTCGGCGCGACCAAAATCTTCTCGGACCTAGCCTACACCTGGCTCAACCCGCGCATCACCTTGCGCAGTCTTGGCGGAGGTGGCCAATGAACTTCCTCAACTCGTTCAAACATCCCTTGGCGTTGCTCGGTTTGCTGCTGGTCGGCGGCTGGGTGCTGATGGCGATTTTTGCGCCGTGGCTGGCGCCCCACGATCCATTGGAAAGCTTCACCCCGCTGCTGACGCCGATGACCCCGGATGGCAACGGTGTGAGCTTTCTGCTGGGCACTGACATGATCGGCCGGGACATTCTGTCGCGGCTGATCTGGGGCACCCGCACCGTGTTGTTCTGGTCGATCCTCGCGACCCTGACCGCGTTCGCCGTGGGCATCGCCATGGGCCTGTGCGCCGGTTACTTCAACGGCTGGGTCGATGCGCTGCTGTCCTATGTCGCGGACACCGTGCTGTCGTTCCCGGTGCTGGTGTTGTACATCGTGATCATCATCGCCCTCGGCGCTTCGGCGCTGAACATCCTGATCGCGGTGACCTTCACCAGCGCCCCGGCGATCTTCCGCATCATGCGGGCGCTGACCATCGACATCCGCTCCCGGGACTACGTGCTCAGCGCCATCACCCAGGGCGAAGGGTCGCTGCGGATCATGCTGGTGGAGATCCTGCCGAATTGCGGCGGGCCGCTGATCGTCGATTTCTGCCTGCGCATCGGCTACACCGCGATCATGATCGGCGCCCTCGGTTTCCTCGGCCTCGGCCTGCCACCGCCCACCCCGGACTGGGGCGGCATGATCAACGAAGGCCGCAGCATGGCCATCGCCTTCCCGCACCTGGTGATCTTCCCGTGCATTGCCATCTCCACCCTGATGCTGGGCCTGAGCCTGTTGGCGGACGGTCTGGACGAACACGCCCAGAAAGGCACAAGGAGTTGAGCATGAGCCAACAACAAGTCTTAAAGGTTGAGAACCTGTCCATCGAACTGCCCGCCGGCGCCGACCGCAGCCACGCGGTCAAAGGCATCAGCCTGGACGTGCGCAAGGGTGAAATCCTCTGTGTGATCGGCGAGTCCGGCTCCGGTAAATCTGTGTTGTCGGCGGCGATCATGGGCGACTACGCCAAGGGCCTGCGCCACAGCGAAGGGGTGATCGATTTCCTTGGCGACGACATCTGCCGCATGGATGAAAACGCCCTGCGCCGCTTGCGTGGCAACCGCATCGCGATGATTTTCCAGGAGCCGATGGCGGCGCTGAACCCGGCGATTCGCATCGGTCAGCAGGTCGAGGAAATCTTCGATATTCACGCACCAACGATGCCTGCTGCCGAGCGTCGCGAACGCATGCTCGCCCTGCTCGACTCCACCCAATTGCCCGACCCGCCTCGGATCGCCAACAGCTTCCCGCATCAGCTCTCCGGCGGCCAATGCCAACGGGTGGTGATTGCCATGGCATTGGCGATGAACCCGGATTTGCTGATCGCCGACGAACCGACCACAGCCCTGGACGTGACCACTCAGGCCCAGGTGCTGAAACTGGTGCGCGACCTGCGGGGTCGCGGTCAGCACGGCATTCTGTTCATCACCCACGACTTCGGTGTGGTCGCGGAAATCGCCGACCGCATCGCCGTCATGGAGGGCGGTGTGCTGGTGGAAATCGGCGAGCGCGATCAAGTGCTCAACGCGCCAAATCACCCCTACACTCGCAAGCTGATTGCGGCCGTGCCGGCGTTGCACCCGGAGCTGCACGTGCCGTGTGCCGACGGTGAGATGGCGTTGCGCATCGAGCATCTGACCAAGACCTACAACGTCGGCGGGCGTTTGGTGCCGGCGCTGAAGGATGTGTCGCTGCAACTGCCACGGGGCAAGACCTTGGCGATTGTCGGTGAGTCCGGCTCGGGCAAAAGCACCCTGGTCAAAGCGGCGATTCGGCTGGTGGAAAGCGATAGCGGCCACGTCTGGGTCGGTGACACGGATTTCCTGGCCTTGCGCGGCTCGGCGCTGGCGGCCAATCGGCGGCGGATCCAGATGATTTTCCAGGACCCGTACGGTTCGCTGAATCCACGGCACAGGGTCGGCGACATCATCGCCCGCGCCGCGCAATTGCGCGGGTTGTCAGCCAAGGATGCCTGGACCGAGGCCGGCGATTTGCTGGAGCAGGTCGGGCTCAAGCGCGACGCCCTCAAGCGCAAGCCACGGCAGTTTTCCGGTGGCCAGCGCCAGCGCATCGGCATCGCCCGCGCCCTGGCCATGCGCCCGGAAGTGTTGATCGCCGATGAAAGCGTCTCGGCGCTGGACGTGTCGGTGCAAAAACAGGTGCTGGAGTTGCTGGCCGAGCTGCAACAGCGTTTCAACCTGAGCATCTTGTTCATCACCCACGACCTGCGGGTGGCGGCGCAGATCAGCGACTACATCGCAGTGATGCGCCAGGGTGAAGTGGTGGAATACGGCACCGCGCAACAGGTGCTGTTGCGCCCGCAAAACGCCTACACCCAGACCCTGCTCGCGGCGGCGCCCGGCGCTTCGGCGATACCGGTGGTGCCCGTCGCTGAACCACCGCTGAGGCTGATCCGACCTCAGGCCAACTGAGTCAATAACCCTTTCCCCAGGTCGCAGCGTTCGCTGCGGCATGGGCTGCTGTTGCCAACCATAACTAAAAAATCAGGAGTATGACTGTGCGCACAACCACCCCACTTGCGGTCCGTTCCATCGCTCTCATTCCGCTGCTCGGCGCCTTCGCGGCGCCGGCCATGGCGGTGCAGGTCACCGACAACCTCGACCTCGGCGGCGCCATCCGCGCGCGTTGGGACTATGACCCGGATCGCGACATTCAGAAGTTCGGCCTGGACACCGTGTTTCTCAGCGCCAAGTACAACTCCGACACCTGGATCGGTGAAGCGCAATACCGCTTCTACGGGCGCTCCTACCCTTACCAGTACACCAAGAACTACGGCGATATCCAGTTCGCCAAGTTCGCCTGGGCCGGTTACAAGTTCAACCCCGACCAGCAAATTCAAGTGGGTTTGAACACGATACCGTTTGGCTTGCAGCCGTACTTCGGCAGCACCTTTTACGAAACCCTGGGCAACGTCATCGGCCTGGAAGATGTGCAACAGGTCGGCGCCAAGTACATCCAGCAAAGCGGCGACTGGAATATCCAGGCCGGCTACTACCTGCGCCCGGCGTGGCAAGGCAAAGGCACCAGCAAGGGCGTGACCTATTCCAGCGTGGTGTCCGGCGCCGACAGCTACGTGGGCGACGGCAGTGACAACCAGGAACGCAACACTGTGGTGCTGCGGGTGGCCAAGGCCCTGGACCTGGGGCCGTGGAAATCCGAAGTGGGCATTTCGGGCCTGACCTCGACCCTGGAGAACAAGGACACCGACAACGACGGCCGGCGCAACGCCGTGGCCGTGCACTACCTGGGCAAGAACGGCCCGTGGGGCGTGCAACTGCAAGCGGCGCGGCAGCAGATGTCGCCGCGCAACGCCGGCACCGATGAAGTGGTGACCCTGGGCGGCTACGACGGCACCTACAACGTCGCCAGTCGCGGCAATCTGTACGTTGCCGACCTGAGCTACGACATCGGCGGTAAGTACCTGTTTGATCAGATCAGCGGCGTGAAGCTGTACGCCAACTACAGCGCCTTCGACAAATCCGCTGATGAGTTCAAGACCTCGCAGCGGATGATCCTCGGGACGTCGTTTTCCTTCAGCAAATTGTGGATCGCGACGGAGTGGCTGTATGGCAAGAATGACCCGTACATCGGTGGCAGCAGCTACACCCAGAGCCTGGGGGCTGGCGGGACTGATCATTGGGAGAATCAGTTGTACATGAACATCGGGTATTACTTCTGATCCGGGATTTGTGGCGCTTTTGAAGGCCTATTCGCGAGCAAGCCCGCTCCCACAGTGGACCGCATTCCAATGTGGGAGCGGGCTTGCTCGCGAAGACTTTAGCCCAAACAACACTTGCATCAGCCCCTGCCACAGGAGTCAGATACGCCCTACAGAACATTCGCCAAAAACAATAAACCCGGCCCGAATCGGCGCCAGGTGCGGAGCCACCCTTTCATGCGTCAACTGCCCTCGCTCAACATGCTGCGTGTCTTCGAAGAAGTTGCCCGGCATCGCAGTTTCAGCCAGGCAGCGCTGGGTTTGAACGTCACCCAAGGCGCGGTCAGCCGGCAGATCAAGCAACTCGAAGATTACCTCGGCGTGGCATTGTTCATCCGCACGCCCCAAGGCCTGTCCCTGACCGAAACCGGCCTCGCCCTCTCCCCGCAACTGAGCGACGCTTTCGACCACCTCGAACGCGCCCTGCAAGCGGTGCGCGTGCCCAACCTGCGCCAACGCCTGCGCATCGTCGCGCCACCGACCTGGGCCACGCGCTGGTTGTCGGCGCACCTGCGCGCGTTCTGCCAACGCTACCCGGACATCAGCCTCAGCGTGACCAACCAGAGCGGCCACGACAACCTCGCGGAAATCGACTGCCACATCCGCTTCGGCCTCGAAGCCGCCAGCCATTGCAGCAGCCAGTTACTGGTGATGGAACGGCACATGGCGGTGGCCAGCCCGGAGCTGTTCGTCAATGGCCAACCGCCGGACCTGCGACAGTTTCCCTTGCTGCACATCCTGCACGACGGCAAGCGCTTGAAGGTCTGGGAAAACTGGCTGGCGGCGATGGGCCGTGACGATATCGATGCGGGGCAAGGGCTGGAATTCAGCACCCTGGACCAGGTGATCCACACGGCGCTGGCCGGGGGTGGTTTGGCGGTGATTGACCGGCAGATGATCGAAAAGGAACTGGCCGTTGGCAGCCTGCTGCCGATCACCCCGGTGGAAGTGGTCGGGCCGTATGGGTATTGGCTGGATGTGGCGAACGACAAACAGGGGTTATCGAAGGTGCGGTTGTTTACCGAGTGGCTGGGACTCGTCAGCAATCCCTGAAACACCGCAATTCCCCTGTGGGAGCGGGCTTGCTCGCGAAGGCGGTGTGTCAGTTTGCATTGATCGTTCCCACGCTCTGCGTGGGGATGCAGCCAGGGACGCTCCGCGTCCCACAAGCGGACGCAGAGCGTCCATTGAGGCATTCCCACGCAGAGCGTGGGAACGATCATGCTTCAGATCGGGGCTGCGACTTTCACCGTGACAGGCGCCCCACTCTCCACCGGACTCTGCGCCTTGCACGCCTGGCTCAAGGTCAGGGATTTGGTCTCCGGCGCCCAGGCCCAGGAAATCATCGCGCCCAGTGCCAGGATCGCCGCCAGGATGCCCATGGTCGGGCTCAGGCCGATCCCCGCCACGCTCACCGGCAGCAGGAAGGTGCTGACCGCCGAGCCCAAGCGACTCACGGCCGTGGCCAAACCAATCCCGCTAGCGCGCACTTCGGTCGGAAAACTCTCGGCCGGGAATACGCCGACCAAATTGCTCACCGCCGACAACACCAGGGTGAACAGGCCGAACACCAACACCATCAGGAACGCCGCGCTGCCCGGCAATACCGCCAACAGAAACAACGCCACCGCGAGGATGATGAACGAGTTGATCAGGAAGCCCCGGCGCGAGAATTTCACGGTACACCAGATGCCAGTCAACGCGCCGAGGATCAGCAGCAGGTTCAGCATCAGCTCCGTGCCAAAGCCTTCGGCCAGGCCCATCTTCTGCAAGATCGAGGGCAGGAAGGTGTAGATCGCAAAGTACGGCATCACGATGCACACGAAGAACAGGCAATTGAACGCGGTGCGCTTGCGGTATTCACGGCTGAACAGCACCGCGTAGCCGGAGCGGGTTTCGGTGGAGCGGGTTTCGTCGAGTTCGACGTTGTCCCCCAGGTGTTTCTTGACGATGGCCCGGGCTTCGGCGATGCGGCCCTGATTGACCAGCCAACGCGGCGACTCGGGTGTGCCGATGCGGGCGATCAGGATCAACGCCGCCGGGATCGCCGACGAGGCCAGCATCCAGCGCCAGGCATCATCGCCGAGGTTGAGCATCGCCGTGCCGACGAAGGTCGCGGCGACGTAGCCGAAGGTCCAGATCACGCTGAACGAACCGAGCAGCACGCCGCGATGCTTCTTCGGCGAGAACTCGGCGAGCATGGCGTGGCCGACGCTGAAGTCACCGCCCAGGCCAATGCCGATCAGCACCCGGCACAGAAATAATTGCAGCGCGGTTTCGGCGTAGAACTGCATCAGCGAGGCGATGGTGATCAGCACAAAACTGACCAGGAAGATTTTCTGCCGGCCAACCTTGTCAGAGATCCACCCGAAGAACAGGCTGCCGAGAAACAGGCCGATCAGCGCCGAGGCACCGATCAGGCCTTGCCAGAAAGCGTCGAGGTGCATCTGTGGGCTGAGCAGGGTGAAGGCTATGCCGATCAGGCCGAGGATGTAGCCGTCGGTGAAATGCGCGCCGAACGTCAGCCCGGCGATTTTGAGATGAAAGCGCCCGATGGGCAGGTCGTCGATCTTTATCGATTGAGCGGACATGTTCGTCTCCAGTTGTTGTTATTGACGGAGAAATGAAACCGGTCGTTTTTGCTCTGATGAAACCGGTGAACCCTGTGGGACCTGTGGGAGCGGGCTTGCTCGCGAAGGCGGTGTGTCAGCCAACACATGTATCGACTGACCCGACGCCTTCGCGAGCAAGCCCGCTCCCACAGGGGTTATGGGTGGGGGTGTTAGAGCCCGCCCATCAACAGGTATTTGATTTCCAGGTAGTCTTCCAGGCCGTACTTGGAGCCTTCGCGACCGAGGCCCGATTCCTTGATGCCGCCAAACGGCGCGACTTCCGTGGAGATGATCCCTTCGTTGATCCCGACCATGCCCGCTTCCAGGCCTTCGGCCATGCGCCAGACGCGGCCGATGTCGCGGCTGTAGAAGTACGCCGACAAGCCGTACGGCGTGTCGTTGGCCCGTTGCAACACTTCGGCTTCGTCCTTGAAGCGGAAGCACGCGGCCACCGGGCCGAAGGTTTCATCCTGGGCAATCAGCATGTCGCTGTTGGCGTCGGTGAGGATGGTCGGCTCGTAGAACGTGCCGCCCAGGGCATGGCGGCGGCCACCGCACAGCAACGTAGCGCCCTTCTCCAACGCATCACCGACATGCAGTTCAACCTTGGCCAAGGCAGCGGCGTTGATCAGCGGGCCTTGCTCGGTTTCACCGTCCAGGGCACTGCCGACGCGCATCGCCGCGACCGCTTCGGCGAGTTTGCCGGTGAAGGCTTCGTAGACGCCGTCCTGGATAAAGAAGCGGTTGACGCAGACACAGGTTTGCCCGGTGTTGCGGAATTTCGAGGCCATGGCGCCTTTGACGGCGGCATCCAGATCCGCATCGTCGAAGACAATGAACGGCGCGTTGCCACCCAGTTCCAGCGAGACTTTTTTCAAGGTTTCCGAGGCCTGGCGCATCAGCAATTTGCCGGTTCGGGTCGAGCCGGTGAACGACAGTTTGCGCACGACGCTGGAGGCTTGCAGCGCCCCGCCGATTGCCACGGCATCACCGGAAACGACGTTGAACACGCCAGCCGGAATGCCCGCCTGCTCGGCCAGCACCGCCAGGGCGAAGGCCGACAACGGCGTCTCTTCCGACGGTTTGAGGATCATCGTGCAGCCCGCCGCCAGGGCCGGGCCGACCTTGCGGGTGACCATCGCCAGCGGGAAGTTCCACGGCGTGATCGCCGCCACCACACCAATGGCTTCCTTGACCACGATGATGCGTGCGTCGGCCTTGTGGCTCGGGATCACGTCACCGTAAGCGCGTTTCGCCTCTTCGGCGAACCACTCCAGGAAACTCGCGGCGTAGACCACTTCGCCCATGGCTTCAGCCAATGGCTTGCCCTGTTCGCGGCTAAGCAAGGTGGCCAGGTCCTTCTGGTGGCTCAGCATCAGCTCGCTCCAGCGCTTGAGCTTCTGGCTGCGTTCCTTGGCGGTCAGTTTGCGCCAGGCCGGCAACGCCCGATTGGCGGCGGCGATAGCGAGGTTGGTTTCCTCGGCGCCAGCCTTTTGCACCTCGGTGATAAGGGCACCGTTGGCCGGATTCCACACCGGATAAGTGGGACCACCGCTGGACCATTGGCCATCGATGAAGTTGCCATTGCGGATCAGCGCGCTCATGCCACGGCCTCGGTCAAGTTGAAGCGTTCCAGCCCCGGACGGGCCGAGCGCAGGATGCGTTTGCCGGCGGTGTAATCGTTGATCACATCGCATGGCGTGTAGTTGCGTTCCAGTTCATGCAGTTCTTCGGCGTCAAGCTTGGTTTCCAAGGCTGCCAAAGCACTGTCGAACTGCGCGGTGGTGTCGGCGCCGACCAGCATGCAATCCACACCTGGATGGTTAGCGACCCAGGCCTGGGCGATCTGCGCGTTCGACACGCCACGGGCACGGGCCACGTGCTGTACCGAATGGGCGATCTGGAACGAGGCTTCGTCGCTGTACATCTGCTGGGTGAAGAAGTCGGTCTGGTTGCGGGTCGATTGCACGTCGCCGGTCAGCAGGCCACGGGCCAGTGGACTGAACACCGAAACACCCAAACCTTGATCGCGGCAGAACGGGATCATCTCGCGCTCTTCTTCGCGGTAAGCGCAGTTCAGTTGCAGTTGCATGTTGATCGGCTTGACCCAGCCATTGCGCTCGCAGGCCATGAGGATCTTCGCCAGTTGCCCGGTGAGCATGGTCGAGACGCCGATGTAACGGGCCTTGCCGGAGCGCACGATGTCGTTCATCGCGCTCATGGTTTCCTCGACCGGAGTGTTCACATCGAAGTAATGCAGCATGAAGACGTCGACGTAATCCATGTCCAGACGCCTCAGCGACGCATCGATGCTGTCCATGATGTGCTTGCGCGAATGGCCGCTGGCATTGATGCCGTTGCGGGTGCCGTAGCCGACTTTGGTGGTAATCACCAGGTCATCGCGACGGGCCAGGCGCTTGACGATGCGCCCCACCACTTCCTCGCCGACGCCGGCGGAATAGAAGTCCGCGAGGTCGATGAAGTTCACCCCGTTGTCGAGGGCGTGAGCGACGATAGGTTCGCTCTGCTTCTCATCGAAAATCCACGGTTTCCAGTCCGGGGTGCCCATGTTCATGGTGCCCAGGCACAGGCGGGAAACTTGCAGGCCGGAGTTGCCCAAACGAATGTATTGCATGGCGCGGACCTCAGGCTTTTGGCGTGTAGAAAGGGTTGCTGATGTGATCGACCACATCCGCCAGTTGCGCGGTTTCCGGCTTGCCGGTCAGGGCGGCGCGGATTGCGGTGCGGCAGGCGTTGTAGTTGTTCAGGTACACCGCATCGAGGTCATCGCAGGCCGGGTTGACCCAGTTGGCGGTGACGATGGCCCACTCATCCTCGGCTTCCGGCGGCAGCGTGCCATCCAGCAATGCTTCCAGAACAGCCTTGGCGATCCCGGCCTGGGACGCGCCCCACGTGGCGTTGCCGTGCAAGTCACTGCTGATCGCGGCCTTGTTTACATAAAGGGTCATCGGCTTGACCGGGATGTTCGGCTGGGCGATCACCATGAATGGGCAATGGCCCTGGCTCGGCGACGCCAGGCTATTGGCAAACGCCTGCCCCGCCGGACCGTTGCGCGGGCCGATCAGGATGTTGATGTGCGCGGCGTTCACGCCCGGGCCTTCGAAACCTTCACCGATGTACAGGTCGAGTTCTTTCATGGGTCATTACTCTTTTTGGATTTTTTGGGTGATCAGAAGCGCACGCAGATCGTGAAGATCGCGGGGCAAATGTCGGGGATCGAAGAGCGCAGCACGGGGCTGGCGAGGACGCGGCAGTGAGGCTGGGTCATTGTGCAAACGCTCTTTTTTGTTGTTGATGAGCTGGTTTGCGATTTTTTAACACTGGGGGTTGGCGGGGCTGTAACCATTAAAAGTCATGGGGGTATGAGGTTAGGTCATACCCTTTTTCAGGCTGTAGAAAACCTGTGGGAGCGAGCCTGCTCGCGAAGGCTGTGTGTCAGTTGATGTGAATGCTGACTGACACGACGCCTTCGCGAGCAAGCCCGCTCCCACAGGGGTATTGGGGTTGGCTTGGGTTATTGCGACATGGCGTCTTTTTTCATGGCGTCTTTGCTCATGCTGTCCTTGGACATGTTGTCTTTCTTCATCGTGTCCTTGCTCATGGCGTCCTTGGACATGCTGTCTTTCTTCATGGTGTCTTTGGCCATGTTGTCCTTTTTCATCGTGTCTTTTTTCATGCTGTCTTTGGACATGGCGTCTTTGGACATCGAGTCCTTGCTCATGCTGTCGTTGCTCATGGTGTCGGCGGCGTAGACGCTGGCGACGCCCATGGACAAGAACAGGGACAGTGCGGCGGTGGCTAGCTTTTTCATGGTGGTGTTCCTTATAGAGTTGAGTGTGCTTGCGGTGAAGTACTTGGGCGTTCCTCAGCTACCACCGAACCAGTTGTAGCCCTGGTCTTCCCAGTAGCCGCCGCTGTAGGTGTTGCTGACGAAAATCGCCTGAATGTGTTTGGGGTTCTTGTAGCCAAGCTTGGTGGGCATGCGCAGTTTCATCGGGAAGCCGTACTCGCGGGGCAGCACGGCGCCGTCGTAGGTCAGGGCCAGCAGGGTTTGCGCATGCAGGGCCGTGGCCATGTCGATGCTGGTGTAGTAGTCGTCGGCGCATTTGAAGCCGACGTACTTGGCGCTGGTGTCGGCGCCAATGCGCTTGAGGAAGTCACTGAAGCGCACGCCGCCCCAGCGGCCGATGGCGCTCCAGCCTTCGACGCAGATGTGCCGGGTGATCTGGTCGGTCTGGGCCATGGCCCGCAGTTCTTCGAGGCGCCAGTTGCGTTTGTCGGCGACCAGGCCGGTGACTTCCAGGCGGAAGCTTTCTTCCTCGACGGTCGGTGCTTCGTCGATGCCGTAGAAGGCATTGAACGGGAACGGTCGGGTGATCATCGACTCGGGATAGGTCGGCGCCATGGCGTTGGGGTTGAACAGCCAGCCCTGGACCCGATCGTTGAGGCGGGACATGGAGGACAGCGCGGTTTCGACGCTGTCGTTGTCGGTGATGTTGCAACCGGACAACATGGCCACCCCGCCGAGGGTCAGGCCGCGTAGCAGGAACGAGCGCCGGGAACGGTCTTCGATTTGCGGCGCCAGTACCTTCCGGGCTTCGCTGAGGATGGACGACTCGTCGAGTCCTTCGATGCGCTTTTTCATACCGGCTCCTTGCGACCAACAATCATGGCCCACAGCGTTTTCGGGACCAGCAGTACCATCACCAGATGCACCACGATGAAGGCCACCAACAGCGCCATCGCGATGAAATGCACCTGCCGCGCCCCTTCGTAACCACCCAGCAATTCACGCAACAACGGGAACTGCACGGACTTCCACAACACCAGCCCGGACACCACCATCAGCGTGATGTCGAGCATGACGAACAGGTAGGCGAAGCGCTGGACCTGGTTGTAATGACTGAGGTCGGCGTGCCCCAACCGCCCTCTCAGTGCCGCCCACAGGTCATGCAGGATGCCTTTGGGCGATACCGGGAAAAACCGACGCAACAGTCGACCGCTGGCAATGTTGATGGTCAGGTAAATGAGGCCGTTGATGGCGAGGAACCACATCGCCGCGAAATGCCATTGCAGCGCCCCGCCGAGCCAGCCACCGAGGGTGATCGACGCCGGGAAGCTGAAATCGTAGAGCGGCGAGGCGTTATAGATGCGCCAGCCGCTGCTGATCATGACCACGACCGCCAGGGCGTTGAGCCAATGGGTCAAACGCAGCCAGCGTGGGTGGCTGGCCTTGGGTGAAGCAGTTGGCTGCGACATGTCCGGCTCCTTGTTTGTTGTTCGATGGGGCCGAGTATGGAAGCCAACTGTTCGCCAAATCCTCACGTAAAGTTAAATTAATCGTGATAACTATCCGGACGTCCCCGGGATTCATTTGTGGTTAAAATGCCGCCCACTCACATTGCCGACGTTGCCCGATGAACCCTGACGCCCTCGCCACCCTGCACACCCACCTACTGACCGCCCTGGCCACCGCCCAGGCCGAAACCCGCCGCTTGTTCCACGGCCGTGGGCGTTGCTGGCCGGGGCTGGAGCAGTTGACCGTCGACTGGTTGCAGGGGGTGGTGCTGGTGTCGCTGTTCAAGGAGCCGGAGCCGCAACAGCTGGAGGATCTGAAGCAACTGCTGATGGGCCTCACCGGGTCCGCCGAATGGCAGCAATCCGGCGCGCATACATTGTTGCTGCAACACCGTTACCTGCTGCAAAGCACCACCGAATGGCTGCTTGGGGATGCGCTGGAAGAAATGACCATCACCGAGGGCGGCCTGAAGTATCGGGTGGACCTGGGCCGTAAACAGAACGCCGGGCTGTTCCTCGACATGCGCTACGGCCGCGATTGGGTGCGAGCGAATGCGGACGGCAAGCGGGTGTTGAACCTGTTCGCCTACACCTGCGGGTTTTCGGTCGCGGCCATCGAGGGTGGTGCGGCGCACGTGGTCAACCTGGACATGTCCAGTTCGGCGTTGAGCCGTGGCCGTGATAACCATCGGCTCAATGGCCACGACGTGAGCCAGGTGACATTCCTCGGCCACGACCTGTTCAAGTCCTGGGGCAAAGTGATTGGCAAGGGACCTTATGACCTGGTGATCATCGATCCGCCATCGTTTCAGAAAGGCAGTTTTTTGCTGACCAAGGATTACCAGCGGGTGCTGCGTCGGTTGCCAGAACTGCTCACCGAACAGGGGACGGTGCTGGCCTGCATGAATGATCCGGCGTTTGGTTCGGACTTTTTGATTGACGGCGTTACCCGTGAGGCGCCGAGTTTAAGTTTTGTCGAGCGGCTGGAGAATCCGCCGGAGTTTCCGGATGCGGATATTGAGTGCGGGTTGAAGGCGTTGGTGTTTCGGCAGGGCTAGCTGAAGATCAAAAGATCGCAGGCTTCGCCAGCGCCTACATTGACCGCGTGAAAACCCGAGCCTCAACGCGGCTGCAGCACCAACGCAAACAACTCCCCATGCCCGCTGACATTGAGCTTGTGGTAAAGATTGCGCCGATGCACCTTCACCGTTTCCGGGGAGATGCTCAGTTGTTGGGCGATGGCTTTGCTGGAGAAACCCTGAAGAATCAGGCGCGCAGTCTCGACTTCACGCACCGTCAACCGTGCGTCGAAACGATCGAGCAAGGTCGCCAGATCCCCGGCCACCGTCGTTGGCCCTTCCGGCGGCACCAATTGCAGATGCCGGCCCATCGCCGCCAGCACCCAGTCGCGCACGCATAGAAGTCGGCCGTGTTCTTCGGGGGTGAAACGCGTCGAACGACCCAGCGACAAACCGAGCACGGCGCCATCCACATTAATCATGAACTGCAATTCATCGCCGCCCACCACCGAGCGGAAGTAACTCTGGTAGTACTCGCTCTGCTGAAACTGGTCCGGGGCCACTGAATCGAGGCTGTGCAAGCCGTCAGTGATGCCGGCGCAGGCTGCCTGGTAGAAGGGATCAATCAGGTACATGCCGGCGCTGTAGTCAGCCAGTTCCTCCTCCTCGTGCGCGCTGGCACGGGAGTCGAAATCGATCAGCAACTGCGGCACCCGCCCTGCCTGCATCACCGCGACCAAGGCATTATCCAGCGGCACCAGCAACCGCAAGGTATCCACCAGCGCCCGCCAGAAACCGTCGCGGCCCAGCGCGCCAAACACTCGGGCCAGCCCTTGGTGCACCGGCAACTCTTTCAGCAACGCCTCCACGCTCTACCCCTTTTGTGTAACCCATGATGGGAATGGGTGACGAGCACCCCGGTCGATACGCTGCATGCACTTATTGACCACCGGCCTGTAGCAGGCCAGGAGTGCCGCATCATGAGTCGTCATCGCACGTATATCAACCTGGGACTGGGCGCCTGTCTGTCGGCCTGGATAGCAGCCGCAGCGGCGGATGAACCGACCGTGCACGTCTACAACTGGTTTGACTACATCGGCCCGACCACGCTGAAGGATTTCCAGCGCGACACCGGGATCAAACCCGTCTATGACACCTTCGACAGTGGCGAAGTACTGGAAGCCAAGCTGATGACCGGTCACAGCGGTTACGACGTGGTGGTGGCCAGCAACTTCATTCTGCCGGCCCTCATCAAGGCCGGAGCCTTGCAGAAACTGGACCGTAGCCAGTTGAGCAATCTGCACCACATTGACCCGGTGTTGCTGGAAAAGCTGCGCGCGAACGACCCGGATAACCAATACGCCGTTCCTTACCTGTGGGGCACCGACGGCATTGGCTACAACGTCGACAAGGTCCGCGCGGTCCTCGGCGATCAGGCGCCAGTGAATTCTTGGGACCTGCTGTTCAAAGAAGAAAACCTGGCCAAGCTCAGCCAATGTGGCGTGGGGATTCTGGACGCTCCAGCCGAGGTCATCCCGATCGCCCTGCACTACCTCGGCCTGCCGCCCAACAGCAGCAACCCCGCGGACTACAAGAAAGCTGAAGCGCTGATGCTCAAGTTGCGTCCGCACATCACCTATTTCAATTCGTCGAAGATCCAGACCGACCTGGCCAACGGCGATATCTGCGTCGCCCTGGCGTGGTCCGGCACCGTGTTCGGTGCCATGCAAGCCGCCAATGAAGCGGCGAAGGGTGTAAAGATCGAATACAGCATCCCGGTCGAAGGTGCGCCGATGTGGTCCGATAACCTGGTCATGGTCAAGGATGGCAGCAATCCACAACAGGGGCTGGCCTTTATCAACTACCTGCTCCTTCCCGAAGTTGTCGCCCCCGCTACTAACCTGGCGCTCACCGCCAATGCCAACAAAGACGCGACGGTGTTGCTCTCGGACGAGGTGCGCGGGTACAGCAACATCTACCCCTCCGCCGAAGTGATCGCCAAGGCATTCACCCTGCAACCGCAGCCCCACGAGATCGAACGTGTGCGCACGCGCTCCTGGAGCAACATCAAGAACGGTCAGTAAAAACACCGCCGTCCCCTGTAGGAGCAAAGCTTGCTCGCGAAGAGGCCATCCCATTCAACAAAGATGTCGCCGCCTGATCTACCGCTTTCGCGAGCAAGCTTTGCGCCTACAAGGGGTCTGCCAATGAGTTTGACTTGAACATGAGAACGACAATGAAACCACGTGCCCGCGACCTGAATATCCAGTTCGGCCAACTGCAACCCGGCCCGCTCAATGCCATCACTGATGTACCCGGCGTGCGGGTCGGCCACAGCGATGTGCGCGGCCGCACCGCTAACGGCCGCGACATCCTCACCGGCGTTACCGTGATCGAACCTCGCGCCGGTTCCACCAGCCAGCAGCCGTGTTTTGCCGGGGTCCATGTGCTCAACGGCAATGGCGATGCGACCGGTCTGGAATGGATTCGCGAGGCCGGGCTGTTGACCAGCCCCATCGCCTTCACCAACACCCACAGCCTCGGCGTGGTGCGCGATGCGCTGATTGTGCTGGACCGCGAGCAGCAACCGGACGACGGGCGACTCTACTGGAACATGCCGGTGGTGCTGGAGACGTTCGACGGTTTGCTCAACGACATCAACGGCTTTCACGTGAAGCCCGAACACGTGGCCGAAGCCCTGAATACAGCCGTCGGTGGACCGGTCACCGAAGGTAATGTCGGTGGCGGCAGCGGCATGATCTGCCATGAATTCAAGGGTGGGATCGGTACTGCGTCGCGCCGCTTGAGCAGCGCTCAGGGTGGCTGGACGGTGGGCGCCATCGTCCAGGCCAACCACGGCATTCGCAACGAATTGCGCGTCGATGGTTACCCGGTCGGGCGCTATATGGAAAAGGCTGACTCGCCGTTTCTCAAGGCGTCGCTGCCGCATCCGGGCATGGGCTCGATTGTCGTTTGCCTCGCCACCGATGCGCCGTTGCTGCCGCACCAATGCACCCGTCTCGCGCAACGTGCCAGTCTCGGCCTGGCCCGCACCGGCGGGGGCAATGAAGACCACAGCGGCGACATCTTCATCGCCTTCGCCACGGGCAATGATGTGCCGCCCGCGGCGTATGAAAGCAAGAAAGCGCCGACCTGCGACAACTTGCGCATGGTCAACAATGACCACATCAGCGAACTGTTTTTGGCCGCGACCGAAGCCGTCGAGGAAGCGATCATCAACGCCCTGCTGGCGGGGGAAACGGCTGAGGGTAACGGGCATGCAGTGCCGGGGCTGGATGCCACAACACTGCTCGATGCCTTGCGCCAGGCAGGTTGGCCGGGAGCCCAATAAAAGAACCTCCCGAAGTCGCTGACACCACCGCAACGGGGGATGCTCATGGATCGCAGGCGTCCCCCGTACATATCGATCGCCACGCTGCTTCTGCCAGCAGGTCCCGATAATCCTTCGGCCGTCCCTTCACCCGCCCCGACAACCACGTCCGGCAGTAGCTTTCCGCCTGACCGATGATCAGTGACGGCATCAATTCCGCCGGAACCCCTTTCAACTCATCGCCCCGCTCCGGGGCTGACAGCCATTCCCACAGCTGGCGGTTGCGGGTTTTGTTGCGGGTCGCCAGTTCGTCCTTCAATGGCCCTTTGGTCACGGCAAATCGCGCGTGGTACTGGAACCGTGCCCACTCGGGCTGGTTATCGACCCAATCCACATAACTGTGCACCAGCGCGTAAACCCCGGCGCGCGTCGTTTCGGCGTCGGCCAGATAGCTGTCGCGAAGCTGCGCCTGATCGTCCAGCGCAGTGAAAAACAGCGCGGCCACCAAGCCTTCCTTGTTGCCGAAATGGTGGTAGATCGCACCGACGCTGGTATCGCATTCGGCGCGGATCATCTCGATGGTCGTGGCCTCGATCCCCTGCTCATTGAACAGCTTGAGGGCTTTTCGAAAAATGTCGCGCTTGAGTTCGGCTCTTCGTCCGGGGTAGCAGCGCTCGAGTAAATCTGCAGTTTCCATGCTGAACACCAGCCCAAAAAATCAACGGCAAGGCAGACACCTGCCCACGGATAAGTCGCGCTAGGTTGACAGATTTCCCATCGACAGAATACTGTTCCGTAACAGAACATTATTCTGTTACGGAACATAATTCTGTTAATCCACCCCTCAGCGAGGCTTCAACATGAACCAGGTTCTCAGCCTGTACACCAGCGCCGGCCCCGAAGCGTTCAGCAAAATGGTGTGCCAGATGGCGCCCTACTTCAGCACCATCCACCCGGTTTTCTCGGCACTGCGCCAAGGCTATGCAAGCGTGCAGGTGCCATTTTCCAGGGAAATCACCAACCACCTGGGCACCGTGCACGCGATCGCCCTGTGCAATGCCGCGGAACTGGCAGCCGGCACGATGACCAACGTGTCAATTCCCGAAGGCGCGCGCTGGATTCCGAAAGGCATGACGGTGGAGTACCTGGCCAAGGCCAAGACGGATGTGACGGCGGTCGCGGATGGGGAAGCGGTGGACTGGTTGACCGAGGGCGACAAGATTGTGCCGGTGGACATTCACGATGCCGAGGGCAAGAAGGTGTTCACGGCGCGGATCACCATGAACGTGAAGCTTTCCTAAACACTTTTAACTGTAGGAGCGAAGCTTGCTCGCGAAGGGGCCGGCACATCCAACATTGATGTCGGCCAACAGGACGCCTTCGCGAGCAAGCTTCGCTCCTACAGAGGGGATGTGTGGTCAGACCAACCGCAGTCTTGGAGTGATGGCTGGCACGGCCTCATCACCCAACCGCCCGCGCACAAACTCATTGGCCTTGCGCGTCAACTGATCCAGATGCCGGTCGCGCTGTTTCTCGGCATCGGTCATCGCCCGTTTGCCGTGCTTTTGCAGCAGGTAGGTATGAATCTGCCGCACTTCCAACGCGCTGTAGATCGGTGCCGTGTCCAGCACCGCCATCAGGCCGTCGGTCCCGTGATCGCGGGTGTTCATCAGCACTTGCGTGGCGCGCACACCCAGCACCTGGAAGCCCATCGCTTCAAAATACGGGACTTTTCCAACGCTGCACGTCAACTCAGCGTGAGGGTAGCGGCCGACCATTTCCCGCAGCATCGCCCGGGCAACACCCTGGCCGCGATAGCTGGCATCGACGGCCATATAGGCCACACCGCACGCCTCGGGATCGTCCTTGACCGGCAGGTACAACACAAAGCCGATGACCTTCTCCGGGTCGTCCACATCCGTCGCCACGATCAACTCGACCGCCAGCCCCTTGGCCCCGCTCAACGCCTCCAGATACAGGTGGACCTCATAGCCGATCGCGTATTGGTACACGTTGTACAGCAGGTTGCTTTGCGGCAGAGCGACCGCGCTGATGTCGGTCAGGTTGTCGACCACCAGTTGCAGGATCTGGCTGGTGATGTGCTCGGGGCACGGGGTTTTGAAATGGCTGATCTGGGGCATTGCGCGACTGACTCCGGCGGTTAAGGCGTACCCGCGACGTGAAGAATGCGTCGCGAGTGCGGCCATCATAACGCGCGACGGGGCAATTCCCCGAAACTGAGGGGTTGCCCCAGCGAAACAGGCTTTCTCACACAAATAAAAATCAATGCAACCCGTTGATTAGCAAACGGTTTAAACAAAAATATCGCCCATGGCGCGGCTTTTGCTTTATTCCTCTTTAACGCACCGACGGCCCTCGCTTCCAGGTGATGGCTGCTATCGCCGTGCCGGCCTGACGCAAGGGGAAAAAAAATGAAAAGCCCAGCCTCGGAGCACCGTTGGCCCAGCCGTTTGCTGGGTTCGGGTGTCGCCTCCGTCATGCTCATCACCTTCAGCCTGACCACGGCCAGCGCGGCCCCGCTCGATGATGTCGGGCAACCGCCCCCCACGGATCCCTCGGCCTTTACCAATCCCCCGGCCGATCCCAAGGCTGCGCTGGAAGCACTGAAAACCTTGCCTGAGGCCAATCAAGGCGCGATTGCCCTGCCCAATGGCGTGTTCGGCGACCGCACTACACCACGGGCCGACAACGTATTGCCCCCATCTCTGCAAACGTCGTTCAACTTCCCCACCAATGGCAAACCCAGCCCCTTGTTTGGGGCCGAGCCTTTTACCCAGCAATTGCTGTTATTCGAAGAGTTCGGCACGGAAAAACTCGACCCGACCACCCCGCCACCGACCCTGACCTTCCCGGTGCCGACCCTCGGCCCGGCGCCCCAACAAGACCCGAACAACGTCGCCCGCAGCGGTCCATCCAGTGCCGCAATCGAAGCCTTCATGCGTCAGCCGGGGTTGTTTCCGTTTCCGGCGCAGTTCTCCAATGTGCTGGACCGCAACCCCTGGAAGGCACAGATCGAAGCCTTCCTCAACCGCCACCCGGTGGGTTCGCCCGCCGAGGGCCGGCCACCGGGCAAAGGCTGGTCGCATCAGCGCTGGAACGAGTTCTTTCCTCAGGTGCAGTTCAAGACCGTGCAAATGGGCACGCGCACCAATCAGGGCCTGCGTGACCGCAAACAACTACACAATTACGCCAATGGCGAATTCGCCCCCGGCGGGCTCTACTACCAAACCTCGGACATCCCGGAAACCGCCGGCACCACCCGGGGCATCGACGCGCGCTTCCACTCCAAAATGCCGATACAGAATCACAACTCGTTATGGACGTTCGACGGCACCTTTCCGCCCAAATTGCTCATGGTGCGTTACGGCCAACCCGTGCTGATGCGTCACTACAACGCCCTGCCGATCGACCCGGCGGCCAACGCCGGTTTCGGCCTGCACACCATCAGCACCCACGAACACAACGGCCATTCCCCAGCGGAAAGCGACGGCTACACCAACGCATTCTTTTTTCCGGGGCAGTACTACGACTATCGCTGGCCGCTGCAACTGGCCGGCTACGACACGATCAACACCACCGCCCAGGACCCTCGGGCGGCGTTCCCCTGCTCACCGGGCGAAACCCTGTACGTCAACGACGCCAACCCCGGCCTCAAGACCTGTGACCACGGCAGCATCAAGATTCGTGGCGACTGGCGCGAGACCATGAGCACTCACTAGTTCCACGACCACATGCTCGATTTCACCGCACAGAACGTCTACAAGGGCAACGCGGTGATGATGAACTACTACAGCGCCCTGGATCGCGGCAACGAGGCCATCGACGACGGCGTCAACCTGCGCTTGCCCAGCGGTTCGGCGCTGCCCTGGGGCAACCGCGACTATGACGTCAACCTGCTGGTGGCCGACAAGGCCTGGGACGAGAACGGTCAGTTGTGGTTCAACCCGTTCAACACCGACGGCTTTCTGGGCGATCAGATCCTGGTCAACTGGCAGTACCAGCCACGCCTCAAAGTGCGTGCGCGCAGCTATCGCTTCCGCATCCTCAACGGCTCGGTGTCGCGCTTCTTCAAGTTGGCCCTGGTGCGTGAAATCAGCGGCAACGGCGGCGAGTTTCCAGGGCCGGCGGGCTCGGGGGTTTCCTACAATCGCGTGCCGTTCCATATGATCGGCAACGACGGCAATCTCATGGAACACACGGTGCCGTTCGACGGCAGCATGGACCTGGACGGCGACGGTGACCGTCAGGACCACAACGCGATCCTGCCGACCCAAGGCATTGCCGAACGCTACGACATCATCGTCAACTTCGCGAAAAACGGCATCCAGCCCGGCGACAAGCTGTACTTCGTCAACCTGCTGGAACACCGCACCGGCAAGGGCCCGGAGAAAAACGAACTGGCCCTGGCGGACGTGTTGTCCGAGAAATACAAAGCGGTGATCAAGCAGACCAGCAAAGGCCCGCAATGGGACAAGGGCGACCCGGCCGTCGGCAAGTTCCTGCAACTGCTGGTCCAGCCCTACAGCGGCCAGGACGTGAGCATGAACCCGGCGGACTACGAACCAGCCAAACCCGGCAAGCCCGCCGGCAAGACAATGATCCCGCTGACCATTGATCGCGACAACCCGAGCGACCAGGCCAAACTCAAACTGGCGCGGCATCGTCATTTTGTATTCGGTCGTTCCGACGGCACCGACGAGGCGCCCTGGACCATCAAGACCGACGGCGGCCTGGGTTACGACATGGACCCGCGCCGCATTAGTGCTGCGCCGCAATTGGCCAACGGTCCGACCGACGCGGGCTATGCCGGTGACGGCACCCTTGAGGTGTGGAAAATCGAGAATGGCGGCAACGGCTGGAACCACCCGGTGCACGTGCATTTTGAAGAAGGGGTCATCCTCAGCCGCGACGGCAAAGCGCCGCCGGAATGGGAAAAATGGGCGCGCAAGGACGTCTATCGCATCGGTGAAGGCATCGACAGTTCCGTGGATGTGGAAATGGCGATCCACTTTCGTGAGTTCGCCGGCACCTACATGGAGCATTGCCACAACACCCAGCACGAAGACACCTCGATGCTGCTGCGCTGGGATATCGAGCACCCCGGGCAGTTCCAATTGATGCCCACACCGCTGCCCGGTTGGGACGGTGTCACCTACGTGAACTCCGCCGCACTGCCGACTTTCCGCACCGGTGATCAAGGTGAGGAAAACAACGGCCCGAATAAAAAACCCGTGGCCAACCCCGACAGTGCCATCAGCAATAACGGCCTGCCGCTGACCATTAACGTGTTGGCCAATGACACCGATCCTGACGGCAACCTGCCGCTCAAAGTGGTGGGCCTGAGCCAGCCGGATTCGGGCCAGGGCACGGTCAGCACCGACGGCCTGCGCGTGGTTTACACCCCACCGGCCATCGTCAACGGGCCGTTTACCGCGACCTTCACCTATCAGGCCAGCGACAGCAAGGACGCGGTCTCGGACAAACCGGCCACGGTGTCGGTGGCGGTCAGCGCGGCGGCGGTCAATGAAGACTTGCAGGTAACCAGCGCCACGGTCGTCGCCCGCAGCAACAGCCGCTACACCTGGGATTTAGCGGGAACCACCTCGCGGGCGGCAGGCAACAGCATCACGGTCAGCGCGAGCACCACGGGCGGGGCGCTCAATCTCGGTGCGGCGGCACTGACGCCGAGCGGGACCGGCGCACGCTGGCGGCTGTCTGTCACCACCACCGGTGACGGCCCGACGCCAAGCCCCACCGCCACGGTTCGCTCGGCCCTTGGGAAAACGGTGACGGCGCCCATCGCGGCGCATTAACGATGGGGGCCTGGCTCAAGACCGGGCGCCAATCGATTACGGAACAATCGGTCCAGAGAGAGCGGATCGCCGGCCCGTTTTTCCCATCAGGCAATCAGCTTAAGGTGGCCTCCATTCACTCATTGGAGGTCACCATGAATCACCCCACCCTGCTTTCCACGATCAACATCGGCCCGCACACCCTCGCCCACCGCGTGGTCATGGCCCCCCTGACCCGCATGCGTTCCGAACCCGGCGACCTGCCCGGCGCGTTGATGGCCGAGTACTACTCGCAACGGGCCACCGACGGCGGCTTGATCATTTCCGAAGCGACGGTCGTGTCCACTACCGGCAACGGCTACCTCGGCTCGCCCGGCCTGTACAACGACGCGCAAATCCCTGGCTGGAAAGCCATCACCGAAGCGGTGCATGCCAAGGGCGGGAAGATTTTCCTGCAACTGTTCCATGCCGGTCGCCAGTCCCACAGCGACATGCAACCCAATGGCGCACAACCGGTGGCCCCATCGGCGGTCGAGTACGACGGCGTGGCCTACACCGCCAGCGGCTGGGTGCCGAGCACTCCGCACCGGGCGCTGAGCGAAGCGGAAGTGGAAGCGCTGGTGGACGATTTCCGCAGCGCCGCCGAACGTGGCCTGGCTGCGGGTTTTGACGGTGTGGAAATCCATGGCGCCAACGGTTACCTGATCGATCAGTTCTTGCAGGACGGCAGCAACCGCCGCACCGACGCCTATGGCGGCAGCATCGCCAAGCGTGCGCGGTTTTTGTTGGACATCACCAACGCGGTGATTTCGGTCTGGGGCAGCGAGCGCGTTGCGGTGCGCCTGGGCCCAAGCGGTACGTTCGGGGACATGAAGGACAGCGATCCCGAAGCGTTGTTTGTCTACGTCGCGGAGCAATTGGCACCGTTGAAACTGGCGTACCTGCACTTGATCGAACCGCGCGTGTTGGGCAACTCGATCGATGAGAGCAAGGACCAGAATCCCGTGGCCGCACAGTTGATTCGTCGGCATTACGACGGTTTGATCATCGCGGCGGGTGGTTTCACCGCCGAGTCGGCCGAGCAGATTTTGCGCGCGGGCGATGCGGACCTGGTGGCGTTTGGGCGCGACTTTATTGCCAACCCGGATTTGCCGGAGCGGATTCGCCAGGGTCGACCGTTGAATGCTTATGACCGGGATACGTTTTATGGGGGTAATGAGGTCGGGTTTACGGATTATCCGTTTTATCAGCACAGTGCCTGACAGGTCCCGGCCCATGCGTTGAATGTTCGGACGCCTTCGCGGGCAAGCCTCGCTCCTACAGAGATCACGCGATCCATTGTAGGAGCGAGGCTTGCCCGCGAAGGCGTCACCTCGATTTACCCGATCACCCTTTGCAAATCCCCCGCCCGCCTCTACTCTGCGTCAACCCTCCTGCATCGAGCACACCTCCCATGATGGACAGCCTCAGCGGTATCACGGCCTTCATTCAGGTGGCCGAAACCCGCAGTTTTACCGAAGCCGGGCGCCTGCTGGAAATCTCCTCCTCAGCCGTCGGCAAAAGCGTGGCGCGCATGGAAGAACGCCTGGGGGTGCGGCTGTTCCATCGCAGCACCCGCAGCGTCACCCTGACCACCGAAGGCGAGCTGTTCCTGGACCGTTGCAAGCGCATCCTCAGCGAAGTGGAAGCCGCGCAAATGGAGCTGCTGGAGTTGTCCACCACGCCCAAGGGCAAGGTGCGCATCAGCGTGCCGATTCAGAACGTGTTGATCATGCCGGTGCTCGCCGGGTTCATGCGCGCCTACCCGGACATCGAGCTGGACGTGGACATGTCCGACCGCATGGTGGACGTGATCGAGGAAGGTTTCGACGCAGTGATCCGCACCGGCGCGCCGCAGGATTCGCGGCTGATGGCGCGCAAGTTGGGGGGCTATCAATTGCAGTTGGTGGCCTCGCCCGAGTACCTGGAACGCCACGGCGAACCGACGCACCCGGACGAGCTGATCAACCACGTGGCGTTGCTGCACAAGTTTCCGGCGACGGGGATGATCGAGCGCTGGCCGCTGCGCGTCGGCGATACGCACATCGAACCGAATCTGGCGAAGGCCATGGCCTGCACCACGATGGATCCACTGACGTATCTGGCGCTGGATGGGGTGGGGATTGCCTGCCTGCCGGACTTTTCAATCCGTCAGCCGTTGGCCAATGGCAGGCTGAAGGTGGTGCTGGCGGACTACACCGACCACACCGGCAACCTGTGGATGCTCTGGCCTGCATCAAAGCAGACCGCACCGAGGCTGCGGGTGTTGATCGATTTCTTCAAGGACAACATTCTCAAGGTTTGAACTAGCGTTGCAGGGCCTCGGCAATCGGGGCCTTGCTGATGCCGAAACTGAGCATCACCGCCAACCCGAGTACACCGATCACCGCACCGAGCCACAGCGCCGACGGCACGCCGAAGTGATCGACCATCAAGCCGCCAAACAGCGAACCCGAGGCGATTGCCACCTGGAAGGTGGTCACCAACATGGCGGAACTGGCTTCGGGCAATTGTGGCGAGGTCAGTTGCATCCAGGTGCTGACGCCTAATGGAATCGCGCCATAAGCAATGCCCCAGACCAGAACCGCCAATGCCACGCCCCAGCCATGCAGCGCGGGCAAGGCCAGTTGCGCGATCACCATCAACACCACCACCGCCCCCAGGGACAGGCGCAGATGCTTGACGATGCTCCCAGCCATCGCGAAGTTGGCGAGCATGCCGACCAGGCCGAAGCCGAGCAGGATCCCGGTGATTGCACTCGGTGTATAGCCGGCGTTTTGCCCAAGGAATGGCGCGATGTAGGTGTAGGCCGTGAAGTGTGCCGCCACGACCGTGCCCAACAGCAACATGCTGCGTCGGGCGTTGCTGCGGCGCAGGAAACCCAACAATGCGCGCACCTGCAAGCCTTCGCGGGACGGCAACGACGGCAAGGTCAGCCACTGCGCGAGCAACGTCAGCAACGCCAACCCCGCTGTCGCCGCAAACGATATCCGCCAGGAAAACAACGTGCTGACAAAGGTCCCGAACGGCACCCCGAGCACCGTCGCCAGGGTGATGCCGCCGAAGATCAGCGCCGTTGCTTTTGCGGCTTTTGCTTCGCTGACCAAGCGCCCGGCCGCCGCAATCGCCACGGCCCAGAAACCGCCCAGTGCGACACCCAACAGACCTCGGCCGAGCAGCATGATCGTCAGCGAAGGCGCCAGCGCCGATACCACGTTGGAAGCCACCAGTAACAGCGTCAATAACAGCAGCAGATGCCGTCGATTCATCTTCCCGGCGCCCAGCATGATCGCCGGTGCCGAGACGGCCGCGACGATGCCCGGCACGGTCACCATCAACCCCGCGACACCATCGGTAATGTCCAGGCTGTTGGCAATCTGCGGCAGGATGCCCACCGGCAGGTATTCGGTGGTGACAAACGCGAAGGCGCCGAGGGCGACCGAGAACACCGACAGCCAGTCGCGGGCGGAGGATGGCGGCTCAAGCGCAAGCGCCGGGGTGGCCGGTATCACGTGTATGTCGTTCATGGGGAAAGCTCCACAGTTATAAGTGGAGCCATGGTAGGGAGCGGCCCGGCGCGGAAAAACGGTGCAGCGCTCCGATCACTGTGGATCGATGACTCCGCAATCCGACGCTCCGGGCCACGGATTAGCGCCGTTCCTGTCCAAAGAGTTCGTGCCTGCGCCCTGTTTTTCCCAGCGTTCCCGCTCCCTAGACTGGGCCTCCTCAGCCATCCACTTTACGAGGCCACACCCATGACTACTTCACGTTCTCCCATTCGCGTCGGCATCGTCGGCGTTGGCACGTGGGCCCGCCACGGTCACCTGCGTGTATTGGCGCTGCTGCCGCAATACCGGGTGCAAGCGGTGTACAGCGAACACCGCGAACGCGCCGAAACGGCGGCCAGCGAATACGGCATTCCACAGGTCGCCGACTCCCTCGACGCCTTGGTGAATAACCCCGAAGTGGACCTGGTGGTGGTGCTCAACACCGCACCGCAACACGAGCAAACCGTGCGCGCCGCCATCGCCGCCGGCAAAGACGTCTACTGCGAATGGCCGCTGACCACCACCACTGCGGCGTCCGAACAATTGGTACATCTGGCCAAGGATGCCGGCGTGCGTCACATCGTCGGCCTGCAACGCCGCCACGCGCCGCACAACCGTTATCTGCAAGACCTGTTACAGCAGGGCTATGTCGGCCAGTTGCGCTCGGTGCGCCTGCACGTAAGTACGCATTATTTCCAGGCGCTGCGTGCCAACTCGCTGCGCTGGACGGCGCCTGAGGAAAACTTTTCGAGCGTCGTCTCGATCTACGCCGGGCACTTCCTCGACATGCTGTTCACCGCCACCGGTTGGCCGCTGAAAGTGTCGGGGCTGACCGTCAGCCAGTTCCCGAAAGTCACCATCGTCGAAACCGGCGAAGTGCTGGACAGCACCGCGCCGGATCAACTGGTGCTCAGTGGCCTGCTGGAAAACGGCGCGGTGGTGTCGATCCATATCGAGGGCGGCAAACGCAACGGTTCCGGCGTGCAGATCGACATCACCGGCGATCAGGGCGACCTGAAAATCACCAACCACTGCGCCTTCGGTGGCGTGGGCGATGACTACGTGATCGAGGGTGCCCACGGCGATGACCAGCCGTTGCAAAGCCTGCCGGTGCCGGACAGTTATCAGCGCCTGCCCGAATCCGGATTGCCGTCGGCGGTGTTGGAACTGGCGGAGTTGTATCACGTGTTTGCCCAGGACCTGGCGGATGGCACTCACGCGGCGGCGACGTTTGAGGATGCGGTTCGGATGCATCGGTTGCTGGATGTGGCCAAGGTTGGAAATCAATTACCGCTCTGACCCATCACCTGTGGCGCGGGGTTATGTGGTGAGGCGGCTTGTGAGGCGAAGGGGCTTGTGTGGCGAGGGGGCTTGCCCCCGTTGGGCTGCGAAGCGGCCCCAAAACCTGCAATCCAGTTGTGTCAGGTATACCGCATTCAGCGGTTTTACGACTGCTGCGCAGCCGAACGGGGGCAAGCCCCCTCGCCACACGGAATATCGTCGGGCAGCCGCCGATTCAGCATCGACCACGACGCATCGACTGGCGTGGGGGGTTCTCGAAGCTTGGCTTCATGGCAATACGTTCCTGCTCGGCGCCTGACTACAAACGCCAGAATCGAATCACCGGCGCCATCACAAAACCCGAGCGGCTTTGATACAACCCCGTTACCCAACCTGTTACCTGCCCGAACAATCCCCTGCAAACCCCCATCACGAATGTAACGTCAAGACACTTCGCCCCCCTGCCCGCCGCGCCTAGTGTGAAGCCGTCAATGGGCTTACAGGGTTGTGACACATCATCAGCATCGCCCGCCTCCCGCCAGTGGAGGCATGGAAGACCTGTCACGGGTGCTGCCTGATGGTTGCTCGGATTCGACGCCCGCTGCCCATTGATTGCCTAAACACAACCCAGACAGAACAGAGGGACACCATGAGTAAGTCAAACGTTGCAAGCACTCAACAAGCACTGCACGACGACGTTCAAGCGGCCGTCAAATCGATTCTCGGCGCCTCAAGTTCAACGGCCCTGAAAACCACCGACTACAGCAAAGTGCTGACGTCGACCCTGGCCGCTACCCAGAAATCGGTCAAGATCCAGATCGCTTCCGGTGACCTGACCACGCTCAAGCAGTCCGGCTACAAGCTGTGCTTTGCCAAGAAGGTCGGTACCGAAGACTACAACGTGGTCTGGCAGTCCTACGTCAATTACCTGAGCAACAACACCTTCAGTTGGACGCCGCAATACCAGTTGTTCGGCTCCAATTCGTTCCAGGCCAACGTTCAAGTGGATGTGTCGACCAACCTCGTCACCATCGGCCTGGGCCAACAGTCGATTCTTGACTCGTCCGGCTTGCTGGGCAATGCGACCACCGGTGGGCCCGACACCTCCATCACGCTGGTCAATCAATACGGTGCAATTCACCCCGGCGTCAGCCAGTTGTCCACGGGCATCGACGGCAAGCAGGTCGCCACCCCGATCTACGTGGCCATTAATCAAGTGGTCACCGGCCAGACTGTGCTGACGCCTGTCGAGACCATTCTTGTCTGGTTCGAACAGAATGTGCAGACCAGCACCATGTTCAGCACCTCGCGCTCCCAGGCCATCGAGGTCGACCTCACCTTCGATAACAACGCGACCCGTCTCTACTCGGGTGGTTCCTGGACTGTGGTGTAACGGTGACATCGGGGGCAACCTCGCGGTTGCCCCTTCTCTCAGGCATCGTCACTGCCCCGGTCGAAATAGCCCGTCAGTGAACGGCAGATCGATTCGGCCAGGTCTTCCTGGGTCGCGATGCCGTAGGGGTGACTGCGATCAAATTGTGCCGACCAGCGAATCCGCCCCTGAGCCACATCAATCAGGCGCACCGACGCCCGGACCCGGGCCGGCTCCACCCGCACACTGCCCTCCAGTGAATAACTGCCACGCCCCACCCGCTCCGGCACCGGCGTTTTCACGCTGCTGCATGGCACCTTCATCAGCACATGGTTGGCATGGGTCTGGGAATGCTCGAAGGACTCAAACAGCCGGCAACTCAACTCTTCGCACAAGCCTCGGGTAAAGTCGTCGCCATCATGGGTGATGCAGGTAAACGGCTGCAGTTGCAGCACCGGATGAGGGTGGCTGGCCACTTTCGGCCTGAGCCGTTCGTACGCCAGGCGATAACTGCCGGCCGGCAAACTCAGGCGCATCAGGTCGTGTTGACCGAGGGTGGTGTAATAACTGTTGAGCTTGCGCCGCAGGCGGCCGACCTGCACCCGCACCACCGGATCGTCGACCGTTGAATACACCGCCGGGTCACGGCGAAACACCGCGAGGCCAATGGCGTGTTCAGTCAGGGGAGTGTTCGACAACTGCAAGTCATGCTCGACCAGAAACCGCAACAAGCCACCCATTCGCCGGGATTTGGCAAACAACGGGCTGGCCAGCAGCAGCGCCAGCACCCGCTCCACTTCATCCCGACCGAACGGCTCGGGAACCGCGTGCACACGTGTTTCGGCAATGCGTTTGATCACCATCAGTCTGCCTCCATGCAGATTGTTGCGTTCAACGTGGGCGTTGCACGGGCGAAGCTTAGCAGTTGCGCGGGATTGTGTAGTGGCACCTTGGCATATAGCGCTGGGGGCTAACGCTCCGGGGCTACCATTCGAAAGCGGATGTTGATGTCTTTGGAGACCACACCGTCTGCCCACTCCCCGGCGCCGATCTTGAAGTCGTCACGATTGAGGGCGAACTCACCGACAAAAACCCCAATGCCACTCTCCGGCTTCAACTCGACCTGAACCTGGACCTTACGGGTGATGGTTTTGAGCGTGAGGTTACCGGCAAACAGATAGCGGTTATCGCCCAGGGCTTTGACGCTGGTGGATTCAAAAGTCCCCAGCGGGTAGGTGGACGTGTCAAACCACGCAGGCTTTTGCAACTCGGTGTTGGCGTCACTGCTGCCGGCATCAATGCTGCTCAGCTCAATACGCAGGGCGGCATGGGCGGCGACGGGGTTTTGCGTGTCGAAATCAAGAGTGCCTTCAAACTGACCGAACGTGCCGTAGACCCGCGAGCCAAACTGGTCGAAGGTGAAGCTGATCTGGCTGGCCGCGGTGTTGACCTGGCTGTATTCGACGGCCTGGGCCCCTGGGGAAAAACCGACCGCAACCACCGCCGACAGTGCGGCAAACTGCGGAAATCGAAAGCGCATGGAATGCTCCGGTCAGAGGGGCCCGAGGAACGCACGAGCATAAGGCCTGGCATCCTTTTAAGGAAAGTCTAGCCATCAATCTTGTCGCCATGGTCATCAAGCGCCAGTTGAAACTGGACGCGCACCTCAAACCCTTGCGTCCTGCCTGGCGCCGGTGATGCCAGGGTCAGGCTGGCACCGACACCTTGCACAATGGTTTTGGCAATTGCCAGCCCCAACCCTGAACCGCTGGCTTCACTGTTGCCCCGCACAAAGCGCTCGGTCAGGCGCTGCAACACCGGCGCGGGCACCGTCGGGCCACCGTTGACCACCTGCAGCAGCGCTTGATCGGACAGGCTGACCTCGACCGGTTGGTCCGCGGCGCCATATTTCAGCGCGTTTTCGATCAGGTTACGCAACAGGACGCCGAAAGCGTCCGGATCAATCGCCGAGTAAACGCTGGCCTGACGGGGCAATTGCAACTCGATCCGCTGTCTGCTGCTGTGATTCCACTCATCAACCACATGGGCCAGCAAGGGAATGAGGTCCTGAGGCGCCTCGGACAACAATCCGCCTCCCTCAGCCTTGGCCAGTTGCATGAGTTTTTCCGAGAGCCGGGCCAGCTCGCGCAACGAGTTTTCGATCTTCGCCGCACGCACGCGCAATGGCCCTTCGGGTGTTTCATGGCGCAGCCGCTGGATCTGCGCCAGGGTCGCGGCCAGTGGGGTACGCAGTTCGTGGGCGCTGTTGGCGGTAAAGCTGCGTTCGGCCTCCAACGCCTTGCGCAAACGCTCCAGCAAATGGTTGACCGCGCCGGCCAACGGGTTGATTTCTGCCGGCAGTCGCGCCACGTTGATCGGTGACAGATCGCCCACACCACGAGCCTCCACGGCACGACGATAGGCCAACACGCTGCGCAGGCTGATGCGTACGAACAGCCAGGTGCCCAACAGGCTGATGGGAATCAGCGCCAGCAACGGCAACAACAAGGCAAACAAGGCTTCCCGGGCGGCCTCTCGGCGATGATTCAGCGGTTCGGCGATCTCGATGAACAGCGTCCCCCGCAGCGCACTCGCGCCATACAGACGGTATTTACCGGTGGTGGAAAACCCTTCCGTCGGCTGTTTGTTGAAGATCTTCGGGTTGGCGTCGTGGGACTTCATCAGAATCTCGCCCTTGGCATCGCGCACCAGGTATGTCAGGTATTCCTTGTGGGTTTTCAGGGTGGCAATGTGCTGTGCTTCGCGGGGTTCTTCACGGTTGCTGATTTCCAGCACGGCCAGGGGCAGGATGCGTTGTGCGGTTTCCTCCAGAGCGCTATCGAACGCCTCGTTCAACTCATGTTGCACCACCAGCCAGGCCCCGACGGTCGCCCCTAGCCAGAGCAAGGTCATGCCCAGGGTCAGCCCCAGGCCAAGGCGTTTTTGCAGACTCGACGGCGACTTCATACGGACATCAACCGGTAACCCATGCCGCGCACGGTTTCGATCAGGTCACGCCCGAGTTTTTTACGCAAGCGACTGATATACACCTCGATGGTGTTGCTCTCGATTTCCGCACCAAACGCATACAAACGTTCTTCCAGCTGCGACTTCGACAACAATGCGCTGGGCCGTTGGACAAACGCCTCGAACAGCGCCCATTCCCGCGCCGTCAGGTCCACGCAGGAGCCGGAACGATGAACCGTGCGGGCGTTCATGTCGATCTGCAGTTCGCCGAGTTTGATCAGCGGGTTGGGGTTGCCGCTGTAACGTCGGGCCACGGCCGCCACACGGGCCGAGAGCTCAAACAGGTCGAATGGCTTGACCAGATAATCGTCGGCCCCGGCATTGAGTCCGGCAATGCGATCGGATATCTGGTCCTGGGCGGTCAGGATGATCACCGGGGTCACGTCCCCCGCTGAACGCTGTTGACGTAAAAAGTCCAGCCCGCGCCCGTCCGGCAGCATCAGGTCCAGCAGGATCAAGTCGTAAGGCGTGGTGCGCACACTGTTGCGCGCATGGTCCAGGCGCTGCACCCAATCGACGGCATGGCCGTCATCGGCGATCTGCTCGCGCACCGCCTCCCCCAGCCCTGGTGCATCCTCGACCAATAAAACCCGCATCTGGCACCTCCTGTGATGGTTGTCGTGCAGCACCTTAACGGCCTCACCTGACGGGAATCTGAAGATTCAGCTGGTTGTCAGGAATGCACCTTAGGGTATGCCTCAGACGCCACGCCGGCAGGAGACAGATCATGAAATCAGCTTTTATTACCCGAATCGCGCTGCTGAGCGTGCTGCTCAGCGGTTACGCCCTGGCCGATGACGACTGCAGCGAGCCGGTCAGTGATTGGCAAGCGCGAGACACCCTGCGTCAGCAGGTAGAGCAGCAATACGGCTGGAGCGTGCAACGGATCAAGGTCGACGACGGTTGCTACAAGCTCAAGGGCGCCGACCGCAAGGGCAACGCCATCGAAGCCCGCTATGCGCCCGCCTCCCTGCACCTGCGCACGCTGCAGATCAATTTCGGCGACGACGGTGACGCCCGGGACTACCTCGCCAGCCCCAACGCCGAATGATCATTGCAGTTTTTCCCGGGGCTTTCAGGTTGCTGTCAGCCAGCAGGTCCAGGCTCTCGCCACAACGCTCAAACAGGACTCCCTCATGAAAAAAATCATCGCTGCAACCTGCCTTGTCGGTGCCATTGCCCTGCCGGGGCTGGTTCAGGCCCGTGAAGTGACCCTGACCACCCAGCTCAAGGACTACAGCGGCAACGATGCGTACCTGGCGATCTATGTCACCGACGCCAATGGCCAATACCAGAAAACCCTGTGGGTGGCCGGCAAGAAGGCCAAGTACTACCGGCACTTGACGGATTGGGCCCGTGGCAGCGGCATGAACCCGAGCGAGTTCGACGGGGTCAGCGGCGCCAGTGTCGGCAGCGGGGGCACCCTGAAAGTCAGCGTTGAACTGGCAGACACCTTGATTGACGCCGGGTATCAGATCCGTATCGACAGCGCCGTGGAAAACAAGCGCGAAGGTCGAGCCGACGTCAGCGTGCCCCTGACCACCAAAGGTTCAGGCAAGCCGGCGACCGGTAGCACTTACGTCGACTCCTTCACTTACGACCTGTAACACCCACAACCCTGGAGGCTGAACATGCTTCGCCAGTTCCATTCACTGCCCGGTTTGATCGCCGCCCTGCTGGTCATGATATTGGCCATCAGCGGCGCGGTATTGTCCGTAGATCCGGCCCTGGAACGCCTGCACAGCACATCC
Source organism: Pseudomonas sp. ANT_J12 (assembly GCF_008370045.1). GTDB lineage: Bacteria > Pseudomonadota > Gammaproteobacteria > Pseudomonadales > Pseudomonadaceae > Aquipseudomonas. Next base: position 31,218 of record NZ_VOBN01000024.1, on the reverse strand, counting down.
ACCGCTGCCGGGCAGCTCAACGTCGGACAGTTGGCCGGGCGTGTCGCCAGCCACTTTCCCGGCGTGGAGCAAATCCAGCGCACGGCGTCCGGGACGGTCATTGTCTACTACAACCAGGACGGTCAGTCCGGGGCCGAAAAGGTCGACCCGCTGACCGGTCAGGGCCTCGCGCCCTATGAGCCGTCAGCCTTCTCACGCTGGATCAAAGACCTACACCGCTCGCTGTTCATCGGCACACCGGGCCACGGAGTGGCGGGCGTCGGTGCGCTGTTCATGTTGATCCTGTCGGTGTCCGGCGCGCTGTTGCTGGCCCGGCGCCTGGGCGGCTGGCGCAATCTGCTGCGGCCACTGCGCGGCACGTTCAGCCAGCGCTGGCACGCCGAAGTCGGACGCTTGGCCTTGCTCGGTCTGCTGCTGTCGGCGCTGAGCGGGCTCTACCTGTGCGCCAGCACTTTCGGTTTGATCGCCGACGGCAGTCAGAGTGAACCGGCCTTCCCCACCCACATCAGCACCGGCCCGGTGTTGCCGGTGGCCAACCTGCAAGCCCTGCGTTCCATCGACCTGAATGATCTGCGTGAACTGGTGTACCCCAGCCCCGGCAACCCACAAGACGTGTTTTCTCTGCGCACCGCCCAAGGCGACGGTTACGTCGACCTGGTCAGTGGCGCGTTGCTGTCCTGGCAAGCCCACGACTCGATGCACAATGTTTACCAATTGATCTACCGGTTGCACACTGGTGAAGGCCTCTGGTGGTTGGGCCTGCCGCTCGGGCTCTGCGCCCTCTGCGTGCCGTTGATGAGCGTAACCGGCATGCTGCTCTGGTGGCGCCGCCGCAAGGCCGTCCCGAACATCCGCCACAACAGCCCCGCCCAATCTGCCGACAGCGTGATTTTGGTGGGCAGTGAAAACAACAGCTCCTGGGGATTTGCCAAAGCCTTGCATGATGCCCTGCACCTGGCCGGACATCGGGTGCATAGCACAGCGATGAATACATGGACGGGCGATTACCGCGATGCCAAACGGGTGGTCATCCTCACCGCGACCCATGGTGACGGCGACGCACCGGCCTCGGCGTCGCAGTTCCTGACACGGCTGAACACCGTCGGCCTCAAACCCGACCTGCCGTTTGCAGTACTGGGTTTGGGTGACCGGCAGTTTCCGCGTTTCTGTCAATACGCCCATCAGGTGCACGATGCGATGGTGCAGGCCGGCGGCTCGCCGCTGCTGGGGCTGGAAACCGTCAACCGCCAGTCCGCTCAGGAATTTGCGCGTTGGGGCCTCGCGTTGGGTGAAGTGCTCGGGCATGAGCTGACACTGGTACATACTCCGCAGCAGCCACAGTCCCATCAATTGCAACTGACCGAGCGCATTGTCTACGGCGAACAGGTGAATGCACCGACTCACGTACTGCGCTTCAAGGCGCCCGGCGTACTCCCGGACTTTCTGGCCGGTGATCTGGTCGGGATTTTCGCCCCCGATAACCCGGTTCCGCGCTTTTACTCGCTGGCCAGCAGTTCAGAAGACGGTGTGCTGGAAATCTGCGTGCGTAAACACGAAGGCGGTGTGTGCTCGCAGTTCCTGCATGGGCTGAAGATCGGCGCGCCAATCGAAGCCTTTATCCAGCCTAACCCGCAATTTCGTCCGGCGTCGGGCGACCACCCGGTGATCCTGATCGGCGCGGGCACCGGCATTGGTCCCCTGGCCGGTTTTATCCGCAACAACAAGGCGCGCCACCCGATGCACCTGTATTGGGGCGGACGCAACCCGACCTCGGATTTTCTTTACGAGCCGGAGCTTAATCGTTACCTGGCAGACCGTCGCCTCACGGCGTTGCGCGCGGCATTTTCCCAGGTTCAAGACCGCAGCTACGTACAAGACCGGCTGATCAGCGATGCCCTGGCCTTGCGCCGGCTGATTGAGAAAGGCGCCCAGGTGTTGGTGTGCGGCAGTCGAGAAATGGCCAAAGGCGTGATGCTGGCCCTGGATGAGGTGCTCGCCCCTCTCAATCTGACTGTGCTGACCCTAAAGGCACAAGGACGCTACCGTGAAGATGTCTACTGACAGGCAACGCTACAGCCTCAACGGCGAGACCATGGGCACTCGCTACACCGCCCTGTTCTATGCCGAGGCCGGGATCGACACCCACGAAATCGGCCTCAGCCTGGCGCGCGCCGTGGACCGGGTGGACCAGCAAATGTCCGTTTGGAAGCCCGACTCTGACCTCAACCGTCTCAACGCTGCCCCCGAGCAGGAGTGGCTGTCAGTGCCCGAAGAGCTGGCCACGGTGTTGTCCGCCGCGCTGCGGGTCAGCCAACAATCCGGCGGCGCCTTTGACATCGCCGTCGGTGACCTGGTGAACGCCTGGGGTTTCGGTCCCGGCGAACAGTCCGTCACGCAGCAGACGCCCGGAACGCCGCCACCGCGCGCTCGACTGTCCGCCCGCGCGGCGCTGGTGGTTGACCCGCAACGCAATCAGGTTCGTAAACGCGCACCGCTGAACCTTGATTTGAATGGCATCGCCAAGGGCTTTGGCGTCGATGAACTGGCCCGTTGCCTGGAGCGTTTTGGCATTGATCGCTACCTGGTCGGCATCGACGGCGAGATGCGCGCCCGTGGTGTCAAACCCGATGCGCAACCCTGGGTCGTGGCCATTGAAAAACCCTGTCGCGGCGTGCGTGAAGTCATGGGTGTGATGGAGCTTGGCGACGCCGCCATCGCCACGTCCGGGGACTACCGACATTGGATTGATGTGAAGGGGCACGCCTATGCCCACACAATGGACCCGGTCACCGGCGCACCGCTGAACAACCCGCTCGCGGCGGTCACCGTGGTAGCGGCCTCGTGCATGCTTGCCGATGCCTGGGCCACGGCGCTGATGGTGTTGGGCGAGATCGAAGGCCCACGCCTGGCTCAGGAACGCGGGATGGACGCGTTGTTCGTGCTGCACGACGGTGAACAGTTCAAAGAAATATCCATTGTCGGCGGCCAATTGCAGGCGCAGATTGAAACCCGCCCGATGCGAACAACCTAATGACAGTGAGTCCCGCTAAACCATGAAATTCATGCACAGGCATACCGAGTCTCACCGCAGCGATCGAATTGGCTGGCTGCGCGCCGCCGTCCTGGGGGCCAACGACGGAATCGTCTCCACCGCCAGCCTGTTGATCGGCGTCGCCGCCGCCAACGCCACTCACTCAACGTTGCTGGTCACCGGGATGGCCGGGCTGGTGGCAGGCGCCATGTCCATGGCCGCGGGTGAATACGTCTCCGTACACTCTCAGGCGGACACCGAACGGGCTGACCTGTCCCGGGAACGAGCCGAACTGGCCAGCGACCCGAAATCCGAACACATAGAACTGGCCAACATTTACAGGCATCGCGGTGTCTCACCCGAGTTGGCCCATCAGGTGGCCGACCAACTGATGGCCCATGACGCCCTCGGTTCTCACGCCCGGGACGAACTGGGCATCAGCGCAGTACTCACGGCCAAACCGCTGCAGGCTGCCCTCGCCTCGGCCGCCAGTTTTGTGGTCGGTGCCGCCTTGCCGCTGGCGGTGGTTTTCATCGCGCCAGCGCCCAGCGTGGTGCCGTGGATCTGCGCGATGTCGCTGGTGTTTCTCGCCAGCCTGGGCGCCGTCGCAGCCAGGGCCGGAGGTGCCAACGTATTGATCGGTGCCTGGCGTGTGACGCTGTGGGGCGTGCTGGCCATGGGTATCACGGCGCTGGTGGGATCGCTATTCGGGGCCGTGGTTTAGTTCGCGTTTATGCCTGAAACACAAAGGGCGCCCGATCCAGGATCGGGCGCCCTTTGTGCGTTAACGACTACACCACGCCGACGAAATCACTCGCCGTCAGGGCGACATGCCCGACCAGATCGATCTGAAAATCGGCCGCGTTACCTGTGTTTACATTGCCCTCCACATAAGTGTGGTCGACCCCGCCGACGTTGACGAAGTGGTATTTCAATTGCGCCTGGTTGTTGAACTCGTTGCCGGCGCCATTCCACTCGCCAAGGAAGGTGAAGTCCTGATTACCGGCCGAACCGGCGCCGGAGGTCCGGGCATCAATCAGCGACAGATCGATGTGGTCGGTGCCGTGCACAAAGTCGGTAATCACGTCGCGGCTTGCGGTCGATGTGCCGGAGTCGTTGATGGAGCTGAACACAAACGTGTCCGCCCCTGCACCACCGGTCAACGTATCGCGGTTGCCATTTCCGTTCAGTGTGTCGGCACCGCCACCACCGCTCAAGGTGTCGATGTTGCCCTGGCCGGTCAGTACGTTATCGGCATTGTCGCCCGTCAGGCTGTTGGTGCCGCTGCTGCCGACGACATTCTCGACGCCAGTCAAGGTGTCGTTACCGGTTTGCGAGCTGAAGGCCGAACCGGTGGTCAGATTGACCGTGGCGTTGAACGAAGTCCCGGACAGGTCGTAGGTATCGATGTCAGCGCCACCGTCATAAGTGTCGTTGCCATCGTTGACCGACGCCTGGAAGGTGTCATTGCCAAGACCACCGAACAGGTTGTCCAGGCCTTGCCCACCGCTCAAGGTGTCATTGCCACTGCCACCGTCGATGAAGTCGTTACCGCCTTGTCCCAGCAACTGGTTGTTGGCCGCATCGCCCTGGATGTGATCGTTGCCAGCGCTGCCGATGACGTTTTCGATACCGGTCAAACTGTCACTGCCGGTCTGGGCACTGGTTGACGTACCGGCCTGCAAATCCACTGTGGCTGCCGCCGAAGTGGCCGACAAGTCATAGCTGTCGGTGCCCGAGCCACCGTCATAGCGGTCGTTACCGTCGTTCACCGATGCCAGCAGCGTATCGTTGCCCGCCTCGCCGAAGATCGAGTCATTGCCCGCCAGCCCGCTGAGTTGGTTGTTACCAGCGTTGCCATGGATAACGTTATCCAGCTCGTTACCGATGCCGTTGATGTTGTTGGAGCCCAGCAAGGTCAGGTTTTCGACGTTGGCACCCAAGGTGTAGCTGACCGAGGACATGACCGTGTCCGTGCCCTCGTTCAGGCTCTCCTGAACCACATCGCCATTGGTATCGACCATGTAGATGTCGTTGCCGGCGTTACCGCGCATCGTGTCGTTGCCCGAGCCGCCATCCAGCAAGTCGGAACCCAGGCCACCGTTGAGCACGTCGTTGCCCGAATAACCCATCAGGATGTCCTGAAAGTTGGTGCCATTGAGCGTGTTACCGACGAAGTTGGTGCCCTCGATAAAGCGTCCGACTGCCTCCGACGGGTCAGACGTCAACTGCTCCACCGTGCCGTTGTTATCGGTGTAAGTCGTGATCACCCGCAGTTGCTGGCCGAACTGTGCCGAGGTCGGCGCAAAGGTCGCCGCATTCGCCCCGGCGATGCTCAACCAGGCCGCCCCCACCAGCGCTTGCCACTGATAGGAGAACCCGCTCGGCCCAGGCAAGCCGTCGGCGTCCTGGATCGCCGCCGTGTTGGCGGTCAGCCGATATTGGGCCGGCACCGGACGGCTCGGGGTGGTTGGCGCGGTGGCAAACCCTGACAACACCACATTACCGGTCGGCAGATGATTAGTGATGCTCAGGTTCACCGTGCGATCGGCGAAGCGCAGTTTCTCCACGCCTATCACGATGTCGGTGCCATCGATGTTCGCCGCGCCGACCCGCAGGTCCACCACTTTGAATGCGGTGATCAGTTCGCCACCCGGCCGGGTATCGGTGAACTTGGTGATGCTGTAGTTGGCAAAGTTGCCCGAGAACAGCGCCGTGTCCGCCGCACCATCAGCCGTGCCCGGGGCTTGATGGTTGTCACCCAGAATGAAATCGGGGCGAGTCGATTGCAGGCCGGTAAAGTGTTGAGCAAACCCCTGGCTGGCGAGCAAGTGATTCAGGTCGGCAAGTTTGATCGAATCACCGACGATCACATCATTGCCGCCGTTACCTTGGGAGACATCATCACCACTGCCGCCAATCAGCCAGTTTTCCGTGGCATTACCGATCAGGCCCGCAGAAGGATTGGCCGGAGCGGCCGAGTTCGGCCGGCTGTCGCTGAAACGTGAGCCGATCAAGCCTTCAATGTCGGTGAGCAAGGCATTGAACGGTTGGAACAGCACTGCAGTGCCGGGTGCCGCCACGATGTTCTGATTGTTGAGGTCGGCCGCCGCATCCAGCGCAATATTCACATCGCTGAACGCGGCGATATCGAACCCGACATCACCAATGGCTTCATCACCGTCACCCTGGCCAGGTGCACCGCCCAGGCCTGGCAACAGAATATCGTCACCGGCACCGCCGAACTCCTGGTCACCGGTGGAGCCACCGGAAATGATGTCGTCGCCATCCTCGCCAAACAAAATGTCCGGGCCGTCGCCACCGTAGATCTCATCGTTGCCGTCACCACCATGCACCAGGTCGGTATCGCCACCGGCATCGATATAGTCATTGCCGGCACCACCGTAAATTTCGTCGATCCCGGCCTCGCCGTAGAGGTGATCGTTACCGCCACCGCCAATCACCACATCGAGCACCCCGGCGCTGGTCCCGGCATAGATGGTGTCGTCCCCTTCCCCGCCATCGAGGAAGTCCTCGATATCACCACCGTAAATCACGTCGTTGCCGTCGCCGCCATAGATATGGTCGGCGCCAGACTTGCCGTCGAGCACGTCGTCGCCACCTTCGCCGTAAATCGTGTCATCGCCGTCCCCGGCGTCGAGCCAGTCGTTGTAGTCAGTCCCCACCAACACTTCGTGGGAGTTGTAGCCCACTGCCGCCGTGCCATCGGGGTTTTGCCCCTGATCCGGGCGATAGTCGCGGATGTAGGTTTGCGCCACGTGGGTTTCCGGGTTCGCCAGGCTCATCAGCAAGCCGTTACCGCCGATGCCGCCACTGCCGCCGGTGGAATAAACGCCCACATGGTTGGCCGCGATCAGGGTGCCGTACTTGTGCTCGCTCTTGTACGCCGTCGCACTGGCGCCGGAATCGGTGTAGCTCAGTTCGATGTAGCTGTCGGCGTAGCCGAACACATCACCGGCCAGGTGCCGGGCGTCGGTGGTGCGCTCGATAATGTCCTTGAATTGCTCGGTCACCACCTGCTCGTTGAGGTTGGTCATGGCCGGCAAGCCGAGGTCGAGGCGGAACAGGTAGTAGAACCGGTCACCGTCCATCAACCGTTCCATCTGGTCCTCGAAGATCGCGTTGAACGTGGTGCCCAGTTGCCCGGTGTAGACATGTTTTTCCGCCAGGCCACCGATCCACAGATCAATCGCGTTGTAGCCGTCATAGCCCGCCACATGATTGCCGTTGGCATCCGCCGCGCCGGACAGGAAATACGCCGCCTGTTCGGCCGTGACACTGCCACCGGCATAGTTGACGGTGAGGCCCGAAGTATCGGCATCGATAATCGCCTGGGCATGAGCTTTGTCACCGTCGAAGGAATACGCGGCGATGAAGTTCACCAACGATTCGGGGTGAATCATGTTGTTGGCGAAGTCACTCCAGCTCGTATAAGGCGTCAGGCCATCGACGATCAGGTTGGTGTGGTGCTGCGCGCCGGCCGGTGACGCCCGTTCGGCAATCAACGCATCGTGGATCTGCTGACGCGCCTGGTTGAGGGTTGGCAAGCCCAGGTCGCGGCCACGGGCCAGGTTGATCGTCGCCAGGTCCAGCGGCTGGCCGAGCAAACCTTGTTGCAGGGCCGGGGTGACGAACTCGTCGATTTCGTTGCTGATCTGCCGGGTCATGCCCAACGCAATGGCCGTCGGCCCGATATCGGCGAAACCACCTGGGTTGAGAAAGGCCTGCTCCAGCGCATAGTGGGTAATCGAGCCCGTCAGGTCGTAGCCGCCACTGGCGTTTTTCTCCAGGGCATCGATGGTTTCACGCAGTTGCGAGTGGCCGAAGCGGAACGCCGCCTGGCCGTATTCCAGCGAAATGTTGGTGTTGATGCCCGAGTCGTAGGTCACGAATTCCGGCAGGTCCGGGGTAATCAACCGGGCGTACTGGTCGATCGCCACGTGCTGGTATTCCATTTCCACGGTCAGCTTGGCGGCATAAAACAGCTTGTCCTGATCCCAGGACACCGTGACGCCATCGGCCAGCGTGAAGTTGCCGTTGGCATCGCTGTAGAAACCACCGCTGCCATTGCTGATCTGCACCTGCCAGTTGTGCCGCACCGTGACGTCGGTTTGCGCCAGCACCTCGTTCTGCAGGTTGATCAGCTGCACGTTGTGGTCTTCGTGGAAGACGTGGTGAATGGCGGTCAGCCCGAAGTTTTCGTTTACCCGGCCGTCACCGGCAATGTAGTGGTCGCCCACCGATTGCAGCAGCAGTTCGTTGGCCACCGCAAAGTCGGCGCTGCCGGCGGCGGCGCTGATGGTGAAGTCGGCAAAATTGACGAAGCTGAACAGGTTTTTCGGCCCTGAGTTGTCGTAGTTGAAGACCATGCCATATGGGTTGTTTGCATCGAAGGTGATGCTGGTGATGTGCGCGTCCAGCGACATCAGCTTCGCTTGATCAATATGCAGATCGTCGAAGCGCGGGTTCATGTCCAGCAGGATCGCTTCGCGGGTGTACACCGCTTGCACGCCGGCGGTGGTCGGGTCGGCATCCAGTACATGGCCGTGGGCGTCGCGTACACGGAAGTTGGCGATGTCGTCCCAGGTCAGGTCGTCACGCCCGGTGGCCAGTACATGGGCGCGCAGTTCGCTCAAGGTCGGCAGCGTCTGATGGGTGACCACGCCGTTGAGGGTCCAGGCAGCGTCGTCACTCAAGGAGGTGCCATCGAACAGCGCGGCCCCGGCGATGAATTGACCGGGGTGATTGGGGTCCGCGACCCACTGGCGCAGCAATTGGGTCACGGCGTCGTTGGAGCCGTAAGTCTGGTTCTGATCAATGTACGGCGAGTCCAGGTTGACGTATTGCGCCTGGCCCTGGCCGTCCACTTCGCTGACCGAAGCGCGGTGCACTTTGATCGAGTAAACCGGTTGCCCGTCCGGGCCGATGGAGCCGTACAACGGATCGTCCGGCGCCAGGGGAATGGTGATCGTCGCGTTCTGGTTGGGCTTGTTGATGAAGTCCAGGCCGTGGTCGAAGAACTGCCCGAACAAGGTGAACCAGCCAGTGGTCGACGGGTCTCCGGCAACTGTGTTCTGGTTGCGAATGTAGTACTGACCGGAGTCCGGCGAGGTGGTATCGACTTCGCCGATGGCACCCAGAATCCCCGGATCCGTGACGATTGCCACACCTGTTGCGGTGTGCTGGATGTGCCCGTTGGCGTCGGTGGCAAACGTCACACCGCCACTGACGATGGTCTGGCTGATCATCCGGGGCGTGTAGTCCACCAGTGAAGCTGTCGGATCGCTATACAGTGAACTACTGTCAGTCATGGGCGTGGCGCCGACGGGCACACCCTGCCCCGTCAATGCCGCGTTGCTCAGGTCCTGATGGACGTAATGCGTGTAGTCGGAATGAGTCAGGCGAATGAAGTTTTGACCGAAACTGCCCCAGGCCTGACCGTCCTGGGTCATGTTGTTGAAGTGGCCAGAAACGTTGCGCAGGCCGATCGGGTCGCGGGCGCCGTTGTACCAACTGGTCTCGCCGGGAGGCGTGTCCAGTGGGTTGAAACTGCCCAGCACACCGAGCACATGGACATTGCCGTCCGAGCCATCGTAGCCGTACAGCGGCTGACCCGCAGTGTTGTAGCCAACGATGTGAATGGTGGGAAAAGACACCTGCTGCTCAAGAAACGAAATATCGTTTTGGTTGAGGGTGAAGCGTTTTAGCGCATACATGGCGAGCTCCAGATATTCGTTGAGTTGCAGGGTTTTCCAACCGACTTATCACGATGATCAGGGAAACGAACCGATGGCAAAAGATGCAAAAGTCGAATCAAAAAACCAGACTTTTGTCAGTGATCAGGCTGAGACTTTGGTCGGGCCCGCACCGTCATCCGCGGCGGGTCACACTCGCCACTGGCGCAGCCGAATCAAGGCCAGGACGCGCAACCTGAGCCGCTCCACCCAGTTTGTGATTGCTGCCGCGTTGATCCTGGGGCTGACAATGTTTTTCGTCGGCAAACTGGTGAGTGCACGAATAGAACGGGCCGCCGTGCAAAGCGCCGCCGAGGCCGGCGCCCATTACATGGAAGCGTTTCTGGAACCCTACGTTCAGGAGATGAGCCGCGATAACGGGCTGTCGCCCACCAGCATCAAGTCCCTGGACCGGCTCATGGAAAGCCGTTCGCTGAAGCGGCACATCGTCTCGATCAAGATCTGGCGCGCCGACGGCACCGTGGTGTACAGCACGGACAAATCCATCACCAATCGTAAATTCCCGATGGACGAGATCGCCCAAGCACTCAAGGGCAATGTGGTCACCGACCTGGAGGACCTGGATCAGGAAGAGAACGAGTTCGAGCGAAATCTGAACGTGCCGCTCTATGAAATTTATGCGCCGCTGCGCGAATTCCACTCTGGAAAAATCATCGCCGTGGGCGAGTTTTATGAAAAGGCTGAAAGCCTGGAACAGGAAATCAATCGGGTACGTCAACAAGTGTGGATGGTAGTCGGCGCCGCGACGCTGGCCATGCTGGCGCTGCTGTTCTTCCTGGTGCGACGCGGCGACAAAATCATTCAGCGCCAGCAAGTGGCTTTGCGCTTGCGCTTGCTGGAGCAAACCCGGTTGCACGTCAGTAATGCCGCGCTGCAGCGCAAGATGACCACCGCGACCCAGGAGTTTTCACGCATCAACGAACTGACCCTGCGCCGCATCGGGGCGGACCTGCACGACGGCCCGGCGCAACTGTTGACCCTGATTCTGATCCGGCTCGACGATCTGGCCGAGAACTGCACGGAAGTCGATCAGGAGTCGATGGAAACCATTCGCGGCGCGGCCACCGATGCGTTGCGCGAGGTACGGGATCTGTCTCGGGGGTTGGCCCTTCCGGAAATCAACGAACTGACCCTGTTGGAGGAGTTGCGGCTGGTGGCACAACGGCACGAGCAACGCACCGGCACCAAAGTCAAACTGAAACTGGGGCCGTTGCCGGAAGCGGTGCAGCTACCGCTCAAGCTTTGCATCTACCGTTTCGTCCAGGAAACCCTGAACAATGCCTACCACCACGCCCAAGGCAAAGGTCAGGTTGTCAGCGGGAACCATGTCAACGGGACGTTGCTCATCACCGTCAAAGACAGTGGCCCGGGCATGGCAGCCGACGCCTTGGTGGCTGACCCCGACGGCAGGATACGGTTGGGGCTGGCCGGTTTGCGTTATCGGGTCGAATCCCTGGGCGGGCAGTTCAGTATTGATTCATCACCCGGCAAAGGCACCTTGGTCAACGCACAATTCAAGCTGTAGTCAGGAGCCATCCCGGACGCCCAGATGCGCCGCCCCAGGGCTGATGTGCAGTCGGCTGATGGCCTCGCGCTCCCAATAACGCCTCAGGGCCGTGACCGCTTCCACACGATTGCGCGCATGCAGCTTCTGCATCACGCAGGTCATGTAGTACTTGACGGTTTTTTCACTGATCAGCAGCTTTGACGCCACTTCCTTATTGGTCAGGCCTTTTGAGACTTCTCGAATGATTTGCTCCTCCCGATGGGTGAGGTCGATCTTGTGCACTTGCGCTTCGTGCTTTTTGAAATTGATCAGCAGCTTATTGGCAAATTCGGGCGTGATGTACGTTTCACCCCGGGCAATCGAGCGGATCGCCAGTACCAGGTCCGGTCCGCTGACCCCTTTCAATACATAGCCGCGCGCCCCGGCTTCAAGCGCCGAGTAAGCATCATCCTCGGACTCGGAAACGGTCAGCATCAACACTTTGACGTCTGGCAAATGCGTGGCAATGAAGCGCACCGCGCCAAACACATCGCCCGGCATATTGACGTCCATCAGCATCACATCCGGACGTTCGCGCTGGGCGATATCCCGGGCATCGTCCGCGCTGGCGCCCTGCTCCACGACTTGCAGGTCAGCCCTTTTTCTCAGCGTATTGGCCACACCTTCACGCAACAACGGATGATCGTCGGCAATGCCGATTCGAATAAAAGGGTTCATGACGCACTCCCCGGGAGGCCAAGTACTCGGACACACATTGATTAATAGCAGGTAACCCCATCGCACGCCGGTCGTCGGTCGGGTACGGCCAGGGCCAAAACGTCGAAAATTAGACTTAGGTCGGACGAAATTCAGCCGTCAACAAGCCCTCATCATCACAACCCGCTGAAAAATACGTCGCCAACTCATTGTTTTACAACACAGTCAAAACCGCCAAAAAAACGCCAACGGCATAAAACCCGGACCTGCCCCTGATCCGACCAACAGTCGCTCTCCTACGCTGAGGTACATAAAACCACGGCATTGGAACCTTCCGATGGACAAGAAAACCCAGCAGCGATCCGAGTTTGCCGAAGTGTTTTTTCGGCTGCGCCATACCTTCTATTCGCTGGCCGGCTTCAGTGGCGTGATCAACGTGCTGATGCTGGCACCGGCCATTTATATGCTGCAGGTGTACGACCGGGCACTGGTCAGCAGTAACCTCACCACGCTGCTGATGCTGACGATTCTGATGATCGGTTTGTACACCCTGCTGGCCATGCTGGAAGTGGTGCGCACACGGGTGCTGATCCGGGTTGGCAATCGACTGGACATGGCGCTGAACCGTCGCGTATTTACTGCCGCCTTCGAGCGCAATCTGCAGCGTGCCGGCGGCAACCCGGCGCAGGCTCTGCAAGACCTCGCGCAAGTGCGTCAGTTTCTCACCGGCAACGGCCTGTTTGCGTTCTTCGATGCGCCATGGACGCCGATCTACCTGTTCGTCGCCTACCTGATTCACCCGTTGCTTGGGGCCGTTACCTTCGGCGGCTCGCTGATCCTGGTCGCCCTGACCTGGCTCACCGAAATAGCCACCAAAAAACCCTTGGGTGAAGCGGGCATGGCCGCCCAGGTCTCCGGCACCTTCGCCAACAACAACCTGCGCAACGCCGAAGTCATCGAAGCCATGGGCATGTTACCGGCGATCACCCGGCGCTGGTTCGGCAGTCACCTGCGGATACTGGAAATGCAAACCCTGGCGTCCGACCGGGCTGCCTACATCAGCGGTTTGGGGCGTTTTGTGCGGATCACCCTGCAATCGCTGATCCTTGGCACCGGTGCCTTGCTGGCGATTGAAGGCTCAATCACCCCCGGCATGATGATCGCCTGCTCGATCCTCAGCGGCCGCGCGCTGGCGCCGGTGGAACAACTGATCGGCGCCTGGAAGCAACTGTTGACCAGCCGCCGCGCCTGGTCGCGATTGAGGAACCTGCTGCAGGAATTCCCGCCCCGGGCCGATGCGATGAAGCTGCAGCGGCCGTTGGGCATGCTCTCGGTGGAGCACCTGCACGCCGGGGCGCCAGGCATGAGCCAATCGATCATTCGCGGCCCGCACTTCAACCTGTCGCCAGGCGAATCCCTGGGCATCATCGGCCCGTCCGCATCCGGTAAATCGACCCTGGCGCGTCTGCTGGTGGGCATCTGGCCGGTGCAAAGCGGCAAGGTACGCCTCGACGGCGTGGACGTTTACCTGTGGAACAAGGAGGAGCTCGGGCCTTGGGTCGGTTACCTGCCCCAGGACGTGGAATTGTTCGAAGGCAGCATCGCCGACAACATCGCGCGCTTCGGTGAAGTCGACAGTGACGCGGTGATCGTCGCGGCCAAGCGCGCCGGGGTGCACGACATGATCCTGCGCTTTGCCCACGGCTACGACACCGTCCTGGACGTGGACGGCAACCCGCTGTCCGGCGGGCAGCGCCAGCGCATCGGCCTGGCCCGCGCGCTCTACGGCGAGCCGGCGATCATCGTGCTCGACGAGCCGAACGCCAACCTCGACGACGCCGGTGAAAAGGCCCTGATCGAGGTCCTTGAAGACCTCAAGGTCCGGGGTTGCACCACGGTCCTGATCTCCCACCGCCCGAGCATCCTCGGCACCGTCGACAAAGTGCTGATGCTGCGAGAAGGCAGCACCCAACTGTTCGGTCCCCGGGAGGAAGTGTTTGCCGCCCTGCGTCAAACCAGCGTGCTGCCGACCGTGGGCGCACCCACCCTGTCAGCCGTTCGCGGGAGAGAATAAATGGGCGCCTTGAGTCTCGATCCCCGTGGCCAGGAACTGCAAAGCGCAGCGGCTAATATCGATGTCGATGACCACCGCCCGGCACGCTGGGGCGTGTTGCTGGTGATCCTCGGGTTTGGCGGGTTTCTGCTGTGGTCGTGGCTGGCGCCGCTGGACGCCGGGATCGTCGCCACGGCCACGGTCAAAGTCACCAGCAACCGCAAGACCATCCAGCACCTCACGGGCGGCAGCGTCGAAGCGATTCTGGTGCGCGAAGGCGACAGCGTCAGCAAGGATCAGGAACTGGTACGCCTCGACGCGACGCAAGCGTTGTCGGAACAAGGGGTGGTCAATGCCCAGTTCATCGCCACCAAAACCATGGAAAACCGTTTGGAAGCCGAACGTGACGGCTTGCCCGACGTGGTCTTCGACCCCGCCATGGTGCAGCGCTACGCCGGTAACGAGCACCTGAACAACGCAATCCTCCTGCAACGGCATTTGTTCACCACGCGCCGCGCCGCCCTTGAGGGCGAAATCGGCATCCTGCGTGAATCACTCAACTCCGCCGAGGCGCAGATCAAGGGTCTGCAGCACATCTACGGCGCCCGCTCGGCACAGATCGGCTTCCTCAATCAGGAACTGGTCGGGGTGCGGCAACTGGCCGCTGAGGGCTATGTGCCGCGCAACCGCATGCTCGAACTCGAACGCACTGGCTCGGACCTCAATGCCTCCCAGGCCGATAACCTCAACAACATTGCCCGGGCCAAGGGCCAGGTGGCGGATATCAAGTTGCGCATCCTGCAGCGCGAGTTCGACTACCGCAAGGAAGTGCAGTCGATGCTGGCCGATGTGCAGAAGGAAAACAGCGCCCTCACCGACCGCTTGCAGGCCCTGGATTATCAGGTGCGGCACACGGTGATCCGTTCGCCCATCGACGGCATGGTCCAGGGTTTGAGCGTGTCGACCATCGGCGGTGTGATCGCTCCCGGTTTCAAGATCATGGAAATCGTACCGGGCCACGAACCGTTGCAGATCGACGCGATGATTCCGGTGCAAGCCATCGACCGCATGTCACCAGGCCTGCCGGTGAGCATCTCGTTCCCGGCGTTCAACCACGTGCAGACACCGAACATCCCGGGCCAGGTGCTGACCATTTCCGCCGACCGGCTGCTGAATGAAGAAAACAAGCAGCCGTTCTACCTGGCGCAGATCGAAGTGACGCCGGCCGGCATGGCCATGCTCGGCAGCAACCACATCCGTGCGGGCATGCCGGCCTCGGTCACCATCAAGACCGGTGAGCGCAACATGCTCAGCTACCTGTTGAAACCGCTGCTGGACCGCGTCAATAGCGCGTTCAAGGAGCAATGACGTGAAGCGGTTCATTGGCATTGCCGCTTTGCTGACCCTGGCTCAATCAGCCGCAGCCCTGGACCTTCGCGAGTCCTGGAATTTGATGCAGTTCCAGGGCCCGACCTACCTGTCCGCCGGTCACGAAAGAGATGCGGCCCTGGAAAACCGTGCCATCGGCCATTCCGGGCTGTTGCCCAAAATCGGCATCACCGCGTTCGACAACCACATCAACGGCACGCAAAAGCAGCCGGATTTTTACGGCAACAGCCACACCAACGACCTGAACTACAACTCCCGGGGCGCGACGTTGCAACTGCGCCAACCGCTCTTTAACAAGCAAAAAATGGCCGAATATCGCCAGGGCGAATACCAGGCCGACTACGGCGTGGCGGTGTTCGATGGCAAGGCGCAGGACGCGGCAGTGAAGCTGGCCGGGCGTTACTTCGACGTGTTGCTGGCCCACGAAACCGTGGAACTGGCGACGGCCAAACTCAAATCCTTCGATGAACAAGTGGCCTCGACCCAACGGCGCAAGGACCTGGGCGACGGCACCATCACCGACATCGACGAAGCCGTGGCCCGGCGCGACCTGGCCCAGGCTGAACTGATCGAAGCCGAAGACAGCGTGACCGTGGCCCGGCGTCTGTTGCAGGAATACCTCGGCCAGCCTCCCGAAGACATCGCCACCCTGCAAGACACCTTCCCGACCCCGCCCCTGCAACCGGACAACCTGCAGGAATGGATCATCCGCGCCGGCACCGACAGCCCCTCGATTCGTGCCCGGCGCTTGAACGTCAACACTGCTGACGAAGAAGTGGCCAAGGCCAAGGCCGGACACTGGCCGACCCTTGATTTGGTGGTCGGTTACACCGCCGCCGACAGCGAAACCCTGTCCACCCAAAACCAGCGCAACCGCTACACCTCCGCCGGGCTGGAGCTGAACATTCCGCTGTACAGCGGCGGCTACGTCAGCGCTCGCGCCCGGCAAAGCGTCGCCACCCGGGACCAGGCCGAAGAGGACTTGAACGCCACCCGCGAGGAAATCATCTCCGGTACCACCCGGGAATTTCGCGGCGTGCAAAGCGGCGAAGCGCGCATCCATGCACTGGAAAAAGCGGTCAAATCCAGCGAGCGCTCACTGGACTCCTCGAAAAAAGGCTTCCTGGCCGGCAGCAGCACCAACGTCGACATCCTTAATGCCCAGGAGCAGATCTACACCGCCCGCCGTGACTTGTTCGAAGCCAAGCTGCGTTACCTGCTGGCCAAACTGCGGCTGGCGGCGGATGTGGGGGCATTGGGGGATGACGACATCGCCAGCGCCAATGCTTATCTGGGGCCGAAATTGGCGTTTTGAGCCGATGCACCGAACGCTTGAGAAACATCAATAAACAGCCAATCGGCATGGGTTACCTTGACGTGACGCTCGCGCCCTGAGGATTCCCCATGCCTTCTACCCCCACCGAAGTGGATGTCGCCATTATCGGCGGCGGCCAGTCCGCACTCGCCGTGGCTTACTTCCTGCGCCGGACCCAGCGCTCGTTTGTGATCATCGATGCCGAAGCCGCACCGGGCGGCGCCTGGCGCCATGGCTGGAATTCGCTGCGACTGTTTTCACCCTCGACCTGGAGTTCCCTCCCCGGCTGGATGATGCCGCCGGTCACGGACGGCTACCCAAGCCGCGACAACGTAATCGATTACCTGCGCCAGTATGAACAGCGCTACCACTTCCCCATCGAGCGCCCCTATTGGGTAGACGCTATCGAGCGCCGGGACCATCGCCTGCACGTCAAAGCCCAGGGCCGTAGCTGGCTGGCCCGCACGGTGGTCAGCGCGACCGGCACCTGGCGCCATCCCTTCGTGCCGCATTACCCCGGCAACGAAACCTTTACCGGCCAGCAATTGCATTCGGCCCACTACGTGGACCCCAAGCCATTTGCCGGAAAAAAAGTCCTGGTGGTGGGCGGTGGCAACTCCGGCGCGCAGATCCTCGCTGAAGTGTCCCAAGTGGCAGACACCACATGGATCACCCCGCAAGCGCCGCAATTTCTCGCCGATGACGTCGACGGTCGAGTGCTGTTCGAACGCGCCACCGAACGCTGGAAGGCCCAGCTCGCCGGCATCGTCGTTGAGCAACCGGTCGGCGGATTGGGCGATATCGTGATGGTGCCGCCGGTCCTCGTCGCCCGGGAGCGTGGCGTGTTGCACGCCGTTCGACCTTTCCAGCGCTTCTCCGAAACCGGCGTGGTGTGGGCCGATGGCACCCAAAAACCGGTCGATGCGGTGATCTGGTGCACCGGTTTCCGCCCGGCCCTCGGCTATCTGGAATCACTGGGCGTTTACACCGCCGATGGACGTGTCGCCGTCGAAGGCACCCATTCCATTCAAGAGCCGCGCTTGTGGCTGGTGGGCTATGGCGATTGGACGGGGGCCGCCTCCGCGACGCTGATCGGCGTCACGCGCACGGCACGCAGTACCGTGGAGGAGATCGGGCGATTTTTATCGGCGCAATGAATCGAGGGGAGCGCTGCGGTGAGGCCTGCGGGTTGTTCCGAGCGATTTAACCTTCAATAGCCGGCCTGCTTCAGGCCGCAGCCGGGCCATGGGTGTACGCGCGCAAACTGACCCGGCAGGGTGAAACCTACGCCAGCCACCGTGCCTTGCAACTGCACGACCTTGCTGTGGTCCGGGACATTGGTCCTGTAAGGGTGTACTTGAGCGAGCTCTATTGTGGAGGCCCGGCAAACGGGATGTTTGCCGGGCCATCTCTATGACCAGGGCGCGACGCATGCCCCTTTCAGCCGAGCCGGGGCAACGGCTTGACGATCATCAAACTGCAGGGGCCGTGGTTCAGCACACTCTCGGCGGTACTGCCGATGAACCTGTCGACCCCAGGGTGAT
Source organism: Pseudomonas sp. ANT_J12 (assembly GCF_008370045.1). Classification (GTDB taxonomy): domain Bacteria; phylum Pseudomonadota; class Gammaproteobacteria; order Pseudomonadales; family Pseudomonadaceae; genus Aquipseudomonas. The sequence goes on along the minus strand of NZ_VOBN01000024.1, from coordinate 12,907 downwards.
AGGTCGTGCCCAGCACCACCATGTCGAAGGCATTTTGCCGGGAGAAAAGCTCGATCACCTTGTGGGGGATGCCGGTCAGTAGATGCCGGCGTTTTTTCTCGATGTCATGGCGTTCGGCAAGCACATCAAAGGCCTCTTCCTGGGCATCGTTGACCGCGTCTCTCAAACTGTCATCCAGGCAGGGGGTCGGCAGACTCCGCTGCGCGCCGCCCACCACCGACCAGTTGTTGACGTTAAGCACGTGCAACGCGGCGCCACAGGAAAGCGCCAGCAGCGAGGCCAGGTCGAGAACCCGGTCATTGAGCCCTTGGGTCAGATCTTCCAGATGGGACAGATCAATGGCCGCCAGAATCTTCAACGGTTTGGGGTGGCTGGCTTCGGTCACCAAGAGCAAGGGGGCCGGACAGTCGCGCAGCAAGCGCCAGTCCAGCGGGCGGTGGAAAGCACGGTCGAGTGCGGGCACATGGTGGGTGTCCTTGATCACCAGATCCGCGTGGAAGTCATTCACATAGGTCAGCACCTGCGCCAGGCTTGACTTGGCCCAGACCACTTCCGTCGTCACCTGCAACCCCGCGCTCTGCTGAAACCGGGCTTGCTGCTCCAGCCAGTGACGATGCACCTGCAAGTAGCCCTCTCGTGCCTGGGCCATGGCGTCGTGGTCAAACACCCCGGCCAGCGCCAGTGCCTGCACATAATCGAAGGCCACGATGTGCAACAACGCGCCGGTGGCTATGGCCAATGCCTGCGCCCGATCAAACGCCGGGGTACGGGTCATTTCGGTGGGGGCAATCAAAAGGATTCGTTTGAGTTTGAGCATCACATACCTCGTCCAGGGAACGCTTTACCGGCCTGACTGCACACGGCAACGAACGAGCGCATGTTGGTTTCCCTCGGTTTATCGTAGCTGGAGCAAGCTGTCGTTCGAGTATCTGGCGTTGTCGGGCGCCGGCTCTGATCTTTGTCAACAAATGGGGGCTTTGGGTCAATGCACGAAGCCACGGCAGGCTCGCAGCGGTATTGTTGATATAGCTCAACGCATCAACGTCGCTCAGGCGTAGAAAAAAGCGGACGGCCTGTGTGCCTCATGGCACGGAGCAACACGTGCCCCCTATCACTGGAGTTGGCGATGCTGGCAGTCACGCTGATCAATACGCTGGTGGTCATCATCGTCGTCGTGATCCATTACGAATGCCTGTCGCGCCTGAACGATTGGCTGCCCCGGCTCAAGCTGTGGAGCCGTTTCAGGATCGTCGTCGGCGTGTTCGGTGCGCTGCTGGCCCACGCGATAGAAGTCTGGTGCTTCGCGCTGGTCTATTACCTGATGGCGCGCTCCGGCGAATGGGGCGCCCTGATTGGCAGTTTCGACGGCTCGTTCATGGACTGCGTGTACTTTTCCTTCACCACCTACACAACCATCGGCTTCGGCGATATTTCACCCGTGGGCAACCTCAAATTCCTGACCGGTCTGGAGGCCCTGACCGGCCTGGTGCTCATCACCTGGACCGCCTCCTTTCTGTTTCTTGAAATGCAAAAGTACTGGAAGCACAAATAACCAATTTTCGTCGGCGGCGGGCCGGATTCAGACGCGCCTCAGCCGGTATCCCCCGGGAATCCGAACCGTCCAAGGCTTGATTTGCATCACCTCCCAGGCCATCACCCGGACCAAAGGTGCAGCGGATTTTCCCCGTTCGTCGATTAGCCCGGCAAACGTCCGAACGAAAGCCGCATTCAATGACCCGCGATCTATGCTACGAGCACCCCAAGACGGTGCCATATTCCATGCCCGAAGCCCGCCCGCTTCAAATTCAACACCTTAAGGCCGCATGCTCCAACTGCAGTGTTTTGGAGCTGTGCCTGCCGATTGGCCTGACCAGCCCAGAGGTCGAGCGCCTCGACACGCTGATCGTGCAACGTTTGAAGGTTAAAAAAGGCGCAACCCTCTACCGCGCAGGCGATGCATTACGCTCGCTGTACGCGGTGCGTATCGGCTCGTTCAAGACCAGCGTGCTCTCGGTCGATGGTCGCGAGCAGGTCACGGGCTTCCAGATGCCCGGCGAAATACTCGGCCTGGACGCTATCAGCACCGACCTGCATGCCTGCAACGCGTTTGCCCTGGAAGACAGCGAAGTCTGCCCCATCCACTTCGCGCACCTGGAGAAACTCGCTCAGGAGCTGCCGTCACTGCAGCACAACCTGAACAAAATCCTGAGCCGGGAAATCGTGCGCGATCACGACATGCTGATGATGCTGGGCAATATGAACTCCGATGAGCGCCTGGCAGCCTTTTTGTTGAACCTGTCCCAGCGTTTGAATATGCGGGGGTATTCCTCGCGCAACTTCGTGCTGAAAATGCGCCGTGAGGAGATCGGCTCCTACCTGGGGCTGCGTCTGGAAACGATCTGCCGCGGCATCGCGCATCTGCGGGATCAAGGGCTGGTGGAAATCTCCGGCCGAAATGTCGACATCCAGAACATGGAAGGCCTCAAACAACTGGTTGTGGGCTGTCACCGCCCCTTGCGCTAGCGCCGCACGGCAGCCGCCGCCACGACGTGAGCAGGATGGCGGACCTCCCTTCACCATTACATCCGCCGGGTACTCCTCCACAAACACACAAATCAACACCCCCGTCGCGGGTGTCTGATCCAGATCAGGTTTACACGCCGCCAACGGCGTACAAAGGAATGAACGGCGTGGTTCGTCACCGCGCGCCGACCTTTGAAACCGGATGGAGGATCACCCCATGCTCACCGTCAAAGACCACAATGATCGGGCGGCTGCCGCCTACGCCGCAGTCACCGGCAAATACTGGATCGAAGCGCTCAAGGACGGCCGCCATGTGTTGATTCGCCCCCTGACGGAAAAAGACCGCGACCGTGAATACGCGTTTATCAAGCGCCTGTCTCCAGAGTCCCGGCACATGCGTTTTCTCGCCCACATCAACGAGCCCGGCGCCGCCATGCTCAATCAGTTGATGGACGTCGATGACAAACAGCGCGCGGCCTTCATCGCGCTGGTCCATGAGAATGGCCATCTGATCGAGATCGGCTTGGCCCGTTACGCCGCCACCGGCGAAAGCGAGTGCGAATGTGCGGTAACAGTCGCCGATGAATGGAAGCACTTGGGGCTGGCCACGGCGTTGATGGAGCATTTGATCAAGGGCGCTCGCAAGAACGGTTTTCGCCAGATGTATTCGGTGGACGCCTCCAGCAATGCCCCGATGCGTGACCTGGCCAAGGCCCTGGGTTTCGAAACACGCAACGATCCCGACGACAGCTGTCAGGTCATCCATCGTCTTTGCCTGTAAACAATCGCCCCGCGACGGACCGGCCAACGGTTCATCGCGGGGCGATTCTGCGTCAACTCAGGATGACAGCGTGCGCCCTGGCTTGATTGCCAGCACGCTGCACGGCGCCCGATGCAAGAGTTGTTCGGCCGTGGTCCCCAGGAGTTTTTTCAACCCGCTGTGTTGTACGGTCCCCATGACAATCACGTCCGTCCCATGCTCCATTGCAAAGTCACAGATCCCCGACAGCGGTGCGCCCTCGATGAAATGGCGACGATCCGGCGGTACGCCATGACGTTCGGCCAGAGCGGCAAACGCCTCGTGTTGCGCCGCGCCCAGTGCCTCATAAATCCCGTTGGCCAGCGGCAATGCGCCTACGCCCATGTCTTGGGCATACAACGCCGTCCAGTCATACACATGCACCAGTTCGAGCGTGGCCACGCATTCTTCGGCCAGCTTCACCGCTGCCTCGATAATCCGGTCATTGAAGACCAGGTCCTGCTCCTCGCTGCGCAGCACATCGACAATCGCCAACACGCTGCGCGGCCGTGGGTGAACAGCATTCGTGACCAAATGCACCGGCACCGGGCAGTCGCGCAGCAACTGCCAGTCCAGGGGTGTGAAAAATACCCGTTTCAACGCTGATTCTTCCTGGGCATCCTTGATGATCAGCGTCAGCGACATCTCGTTGACGAAATGCAGGATTTCTTCATAAGGATGCTGTACCCACACCACCTCGCTGGTGACCTCGACACCGTGCCGGCTCATCAATCCGGCTTGCGCCGCGAGCCATTGCCGATGGGTTTGCAAATAGCCTTCCCGGGCCAGGTTGATCTGCTCGGGGGCAAACAGGCCGGCCACCGCCAGGGCCTGCAGATAATCAAACGCCACGATGTGCAAGGGCAATTGCATGGCGAGCGCCAGTGCCGCGGCCCGGTCGAACGCCGGAGTGCGGGTCATGGCTGGGGGAGCGATTAACAGTAAACGCTGAGTCTGCGACATGGGGCACCTCGGCACGCGGCCATCTCAATGCAACGAATTGATCTACAGATTGAGCATTCCGGCCCGGGGCGACTTGATCTTAATCAGCTGTAACGTTCCTTTTTGCTGTTCACGTCGCACGTTTAAAGTCGATTTTGATCAACCCTCCCCGCTCTTTCCCCTGGTCTGGAACAACGTATCCCGCGCCAACGGCAGCATCGGAGGGGACAATGATCGAAAACAACCAGCCATTACGGGTAAGAGCATTGGATGCTGCGACAAATCCGGTATTGATCACCGAACGAACTGGTTGCATCGTCTGGATCAATAACGCGTTCTGCCTCCTCAGCGGTTATTCCAGGCCAGAGCTGGTCGGCAAAACCCCGCCTCTGCACTTCATGACGGGCCTCAGTGCAGCAAGGTGCCGGCCCACATCGCCAGCGTCAGCCCCAGCTGCCCGGGAATCACATAAGCGGCAAACCGCCGCCCGCCACTGATCCAGGCCACCAGGCATTTGCTCACGGCGTTGCTGCTGACCGCGATCAGCGCAGGGGTGGCCATGGCGTCGAACGGCAACTGACCGGATTTGACCAGGGCGGCAATCGACGCCGTCGAGGAGTGAGCGTCGGCGAAACCGGTGAAGGTGGCCGTCAGCATCACCCCCACCTCACCAAAGAGGTTGAGCATGACCGACGACAGCAAGGTGATGCCGGTCATGGTCAACGTGACGACCAGGGCCAGCTTGAGGTTGAACGCACCTCCAACCTTGATCGGCTGGCTGACACCGGTCGGTCGCTGGGAAAACATCAGGCACAGGCCATACAGCGCCGTGGCCGCGACACCGCACAACAACGGCCCCCACATGTGGCGCAACAGCCCGATGTCAACCGCTCCCAGAATCAGGCCGACCTGAATGACAGTGGCCAAATTGGACAATATCGCCGCCGCGGCCAGGACTCTGAGGTTGCCCGGTTCCTTGGTAACCAGATGTCCCATGGTGGCGATGGTCACGGTACTGGAAGCAAACCCGGAGGCGATGGAGCTGATCGCATAGCCGTAATGAGTGCCCAACGCACGCACGGCGACATGCCCCACGGCCCCCACCGCCATCAACAACACGGTCAGGGTGCAAATGGTGCGCAGATTGATCGCGGCATAGGGACCGATGAAACGGTCCGGGGCCAGCGGCAACACCACCAGTGCGACGATCAACAACACCAAGCCATCGCGCATTTCAGCTTCGGTCAATTGGCTACGGGCGAAGTGGTGCAGTTTTTGACGATACGTCAGCAACCCCGCCACCACCACGCCAATGGCAATGGCCAGTTCCGGCGCAGAGCCACACAACGCGCCCAATACCAACACCGTGAGTAACGCCACTTCACTGGTCACGCCGGGGTCATCGCTCAGGCTTCGCCAGTACGCCACCGTGACCAGCAACGCCACACAGATCGCCATGATCCCCAACAGCAAGCCACCACCGACCTGCATCGCCACATAGCCCAACAATGCCGTGATCGCGAACGTGCGCAAACCGGCACAGGCACGGCTGTCGCCTCGTCCCTTGTGCCGCTCGCGTTCAAGACCGATGAGCATGCCGATCCCCAGTGCAGCCGCTGCACCTGCCATGCCGAGTGTGTCATTCATTGGATGGATGTCCGGGTGGGCCGTGCCCGCCCTGGTTTCGACGTCGAGGGTCAATGGGCACAAGACTGCACCGACCTGTTCAAGGATAGTTTGATCATGATCAACCCATTGAGAATCGACGGCATCGCGGCAACCACACATCGGACGGCCCGCGCCGTAAGGCATCGGTTTGATACAGATCAAGTCTGAAACGCCGTCCAGCAGCATCTTGGTCAGATGTCACCGCCAACACCTCTCGCGGCCCTGTCGGCAAGCGTCGGTGTGATAATCCAAGGGAGATTTCCATGTCTGAGCAATCACGTTTCATGCTGGTCGCCTCACCGCTGATGCAAAACAGCCCTGCTTTCGACCGGGCCGCCGCACTGGCCAAGGCCGAAAATGCGGCGTTGCACATTGTGGCCTTCGATTACCTTGAGGGCTTGGCGACCGCCGGTCTGGTCAACGAACAGGCGCTGGAACAGATGCGCTTGGGCTATGTCGAGCGCCATCGCCAGTGGCTGGAGGACCAGGCCCGGCCCTTGCGCAACATCGGCGTCACTGTCACCACGGAAGTGGTCTGGGTCGAAAGGCCCTTGCAGGAAATCCTGATTCACCTCAAAGAACAGCCAATCGCCTTGCTGATCAAGGCGCTGGAACACGAATCGCTGCTCTCGCGGCTGATGTTTACCCCGCTGGACATTCACCTGCTGCGCGAATGCCCGGTGCCGTTGCACTTTGTGAGTCATGTGCAGCATGCCTTGCCGCGAAGAATCGTCGCGGCGGTCGACCCCTTCCATCGCGATGGCCAATACAAAGACTTCAACGACCGGATCCTGCGCGAGGCGGTGAAATTGGCGACCGCATGTAACGCCCAGGTCGACGTGATCTACGCCCATGACCTGTCCTCCATCAGCGCCGAGGAATTCGGCTTCGACAACGCCTCTGCGTTCTTCTCCTCCAGCAATGCCAAGACCTTGTTCGACGCGCAGAGCCAGACGTTCAACGAACTGGCCGAGCGCAACGGCATCCCGCCGGAGCACCGCCACATGATCATGGGCAACCCGGCCAAGGTCCTGGCCAGTTATGCCGATGCCTACAACATCGATGTGATCGTCATGGGCTGGGTCGGCCATCACGGCATAGAGCGCCTGGTGGGCAGCACCGTGGAACACCTGCTGTACAAAATGCCCTGCAGCGTTTGGGTGGTGTCACCGGAGGTACTGGCGGATTGAGCAACGGACGCCAAACGGAAAAAAGGGGCCGACGTGTGAGCGTCGGCCCCTTTGTATTTCGCATTAAGCCAGCCTGACCGAGACAAACCACGCTTAAGAAAGCAGCGCCCTGAGTCGTTCTGGGACGGCGACGACTTCTTTGGTCTCAGGCGAAATACACACGTGGGTGACCGTCGCGGTAAACGCTAACGTCTCGTCCCGGACAAAACCTTCGACCCGAAAAGTGAAGGAATGAACCCCCACCTTGGCCACACTGACTTTGATGCTCAGCTCATCATCCCAGGTCAACAGCTTGAGCATCTCCACCGACATAGCCCGCACCGGCGGCAGCACATCAAAACCCATCAGCGTTCGAAGGCCGGGGGCGCCCAGCCAACTGTCCAGCGCGGTGTAAATGGCCTCAATGGCGAAGTAGGAAAATCGCGGCGTAAACACCACGCCAGCGGGGTCGCAGTCGCCGAATGAAACGGTTCTGCTGACAAACACTGCATCAGGCATTAAATAGTTCTCCCTGTTGTTTAAATGGAAGGCGCATCCCCATGAAAAGCACCCTCGACCACCTCGCCATTGTCGCCCCCGACCTCGACAGCGGCTGCGCCTTCGTCAGCCGCGCGTTCGGCGTCGACCTGCAACCGGGCGGCGCGCATCCGCGCATGGGCACCCATAACCGGTTGCTGCGCCTCGGCCCGGACACTTATCTGGAAGTGATTGCCATAGACCCATCGGCCCAACGCCCCGACCGGCCGCGCTGGTTCGGCATGGATGATTTGACTGTTGATACGCCGCCGCGTCTGGCCACGTGGGTCGCCCGCACCGACGACATCCACGCCATGAGCGAAACCTGTCGTGCCATCCTCGGCAATTCCGAACCCATGACCCGAGGCACCCTGGCCTGGCAAATCACCCTCCCCGCCGACGGCAGCCTGCCGCTGAACGGGTCAGCGCCAACGTTGATTCAATGGGCGCAAACGCCACATCCCGCGAGCGCCATGCGGGATCAAGGCTGTGAGCTGGTGGCGCTGGACGTGTTCGATCCCGATCCCGCAAAAGTCCAGGCGCTACTCAGCGCGATCAACTTTACCGGGCCGGTTCATCTGCATGCCTTGGAAGCGACCGCAAAGCCTTACCTGGTGGCGCATATCCAAACCCCAAGCGGCCTGAAAACCTTGCCGATTGTTCATGCTTAAGATCCCGCGCCTACACCAACCGCTCAATCTTCTGATGCCGCCAAACAAACTTGTAATACACCGTCTGCAACGCCAGCATCCCCAAATACGCCACCGGAAACGCCATCCACACGCCCTGCAATCCGTACTTCGCATCCAACAGATACGCCACCGGCAACTGCACCCCGACCACGCAAACAATCGAAATCACCATCGGCACCAACACCGTGCCGCTGGCGCGCATGATCCCGCCGATAATCGCCTGGAAGCCAAATACCAACAGACTCCACAGCATGATGTGCAACAGATGCTCCGCCATCGCCCGGGTCGAATCCTCCGTCAGGAACAAACCCAACAACCAGTGCGACAACAGATACCCGAGCAACACCAAACCACCGGTCAAACACACGTTAATCAATATCCCCGTGCGCAGAATCGGCGTGATTCGCTCCAGCCGCCCCGCCCCAATCGCCTGCGCCCCAAGAATCGACGCGGTGATCGCAATCGACAACGCCGGAAACTGCACGTAATTCACAATCTGCGTCACCGCCCCATACGCCGCCGTCGCCTGGGAACCGTGCTGATTCACCAACGCCAGAATCACCAACTCCGACGCCGACAACACCACCATCTGCAACCCGGTCGGCAACCCGATGCGCAACACTTTGCCCAGAATGTCCAGGTCCAACCGCATCGCCGCAAACATCTCCCGATCCGGCGCCAACGGATGCCCCTTACGAATCAACCGCCACGCCAACCACCCCATCGCCGACAAATTCCCCGCCAACCCCGCAAACGCCGCACTCTGAATCCCCATCGGCGCAAAACCCAGCCAGCCTTTAATCAAAGCAGGCGTCAGCGCCAGACCAATACACGTCGAAACAATCAACGCCACCAACGGCGAAACCGTATCACTCACCCCACGCAGCAACTGCGTAAACAGCACGTAAACCAACAGCGACGGCATGATCCACATCATCACGTGGGCGTAGGCCACCGCATCGTCCAACACATCCGCCGGCGTGCCCAAGCCCTGCAAGGCTGGCCGCGCAAACACACTGCCCAACACCGCCGCCACCAACCCAATCATCGCGCCCAACAGCAAGGTCGTAGCGGCGATGGTCTTCACCAGATGGGTTTCGCGAGCGCCCCAGGCTTGGCCGATGAGCACACCCGCGCCGGCGCCGAGGCCGATGACCAGGGCGATGAAGAAGAAGACTATTGGGAACATCCCCGAGACGGCTGCGAGGGCTTGGGTGCCGAGCATTTGGCCGATGTAGATGCTGTTGATCGTGCCCGACATGGATTGGAGGAAATTGGAGAGGACCATGGGGGCTAGGAAAAGGAGGTAGGTTTTCCAGAGGGGGATGGAGGTGGTGGGGGTTTGCATTGAGGGTCCGTCTCAGGTGGGGGGCTGGGGCTTGGGGGGATTCTACGCTAGGGGGGTGGTGTCGATGCGTTCGTATTTTGAGGATTTGGTTAGCGTGAGGAATGTCTGCTTTCGGCCAGAACCAGTCAATCGGTCTCTGAGAAACTAGGAGGGATTTAAAGTGGTGGCCGGGAAAAGGGAATCCACTACATGATCCAGTGTAATTCTATTAAAAATTAGGTAGTTAGAGATTATATGGCTATGCATTTTACTACCCTTTTTTTCCATATTACCGCTCTGGCGTTTAGTAGGATGGCCAATATGGCCTTTTAATGCTACGTATGCTTCTGCCGGATTCGGACACTAGGCGCCCAGATTGCTCTGGGCGCTTGCACCCAAACGTATGACAGGAGTTGCTAGGCATGAGGGATACCTTTCCAGTAGAACACGGTCTGTCCGCATCTGTGGCCGATGGGTTGGTCTACCGATCCGAGGGGGCGATTTCCCTCACTGATGTTCAGTACCTCGCGTTGGAGTCTGGCGTGGCGCATGGACAAAGCATGCTGGTGGTTTCCCCTACCTCCACGGGAAAGACTCAAATTGGGCTCTGGGCTATTGCTGAAGGATTGCTCGCCGGGAATAAAACAGTTTATTTGGTGACCCATCGCGCACTGGCCAAGCAGAAATTTGAAGACTTCAAAACGTTGTTGTTGGACAGATATTTGGAGAGCGATGGTGCTTCCATAGTTATTGCCACGGGGGACTACGTCGAAGATGCCACAGGACAGTATTCTGCGGCTCCTCTAAGTGCTCCTCTGGTAATTGCGACATATGAAAAATATTTAGCGCTACTGTCGGCATCAGGTGTGCCGAAAAGCATGCAAAATACGATTGTCGTGTGCGATGAAATTCAGCTGATGGGAGACGAAAACCGCGGGCAAAATGTTGAAGTCCTTTTAACACTTATGCGGAACGCGGGTTGGAAACAGTTTGTAGGGTTGTCAGCAGTTTTAAAAAGCAAGGACGCCCAGGACTTGGCGAACTGGCTGCGGGTTCAGCTTATTTTCGATCAAAAGCGCGAGAAACATTTACGGTATGAATGCTGGATTGGCGATCAGATTTATTCAGTAAGCAGTGCGAAACCTGATGTGATGGAATCGGACAAGCGACTGCCTGTTGGAGTTAAAGCGGAAACGATTTCAGCTTTAACATATCTGCTTAAGCAAAATAATCCACCGCTTCCAATCATAGTTTTCTGCATGAAAAAGCAAGATACTTATGATCTTGCTGAGGCTTTTGTAGCTTCGTACCACAAGGGCAAGCTAGGACAGTTGTCTTTAGAGTTTGATACCTTGCCTGAAACTTCAGCGAACACGATGCTGGCGAAGATACTGGGCCTCCGAGTTGCGAGTCATAATGCGGATTTGACTGACGAAGAGCGAGGAGTAGTGGAGCGTTACTTGTCAGAAAATAAGCTGGATGTTGTATTTGCTACAAGTACTTTAGCAGCTGGTGTAAATTTTCCTCTGGGGGCAGCAGTATTTGCTAATTGGGAACGTTGGGACGGCCAGCAAAGGCAATATGTCGCAATAGATAGCGCAGAGTTCCACAACATGTCCGGGCGGGTCGGGCGTATGGGGTTTGAACATACAGAAGGGCGTGTAATATATTTTGGTACCGGGCCGCAACGCGCATTAGCTACAAGTTATTTGTCAATAGAGCAGCTTCCTGAAATTAAAGCGCGAATTGTGCCTGCTAGGTTCGGTCAGCTTTCACTGCAACTAATATCTTCAGGGTTGTGCAACAACAGAGCCGAGCTTGAAGAGCTTGTTTGCACAACGTTCAGTGCGTTAAGGGAAGAAGATAACAACTTAACTGCATTTAAGACGTGGCCGAGTAAAGTCGGTGTTGCTCTGGCCGGGTTGATTGATGCTGGCTTCGTAGTTGAAACATCCGGTGGGGATCTAAGCCCTACGCCAGTGGGGCGAGCGGTCGGGTTCAGTGGTTTGCTACCTGAAACTGGGGTGTTTTTAATAAACTTTCTGTCTAGGAAATCACTTTGTTTAGCAGAACTCATTGGGCATCTTGAATCGGCGGATCTCAAGTCTAGGCTAGAGATGCTTATCTTTTCCGCATGCTTATCCAGCCCTGAGTTTCGTCCGAGAAATGGAGTTAAACCTACTAGGTTTCTGCCATATCAGTTGAAAGATCCCATTTATGATGCGCAGCACCTCGCAGATGACCTAATGGAATCAATTTGGCAGGTTGATCCAGTACCTACTAATGCGGCATGGTTGTGCCAGAAATGGACTAGCGGTGTTGAGATTAGGGCAATTGAGCGTGAAGTTAAATCTCTTAGTGCTGGTGCTGTCAAAGAAATGAACAGGAACCTATCCTGGGTCCTACAGGGCTTGGCTGGGATAGCTATGTCCGCCGCCGATAAGCGCGTGCCGCCAGTTCTTCGTCCGCCACAATTAAGAGTGGATGATACTTTGCTGCGCGCTATATCTAAGCTGACGCGCTACATTCAAAGATTAGCATACAGAGTCCAAGAGGGATTGCCGGACGATATTCTCTGGATGACAGGGGTATCTGCGGCGGGTAGTGCTTTAAAGCTGTATAGGCATGAAATGTTGCTCTTGAAGCACCATGGAGTAACAACGCCGCAATTGCTTATGCTTGGCAGTCCTGAGGCGAACTCAGCAAGAGTTTTAGCTTTTGTAAAATCTAAGCCTAATGCGCAAGCTAAAGCAAATTGGGTACGAGACGCTTGTCGAGATTGGAAAGTTGACCAGCGGAAGCGAATGTCTGTTAGGCATCTAAAGCGAGCTAGCAGATGCGATAGTAAGGTCCTAATTGAGAACTATTATGAGGCAAAAGGTGAGGCGTTTGAAGTGGCGTTCGAACAGGTGCTTGTTCAACTAGGTGTAGCGTTTGAGAAATTAGATGACAGGACAAAAACTGGCGCACCCGACTATCTAGTCAAATTCTTCGATTCGCCTTCGGTTGTGGTCGAGCTAAAGTCGAAAGAGGGAGATAAGCTTGTCGATTACAATAAAGCGGTAGAGGTTTTAGCAGCCTCCGAAATTCATAACTTTAGAGATTGCTTTTGTGTGACTCTTTGTATCCGCTCCATGAACCCCACATTCCAAGCGGATAGCTGACGGCTGATGCTGTGCTCCCGATTTCCATCAGGAGTCCATCACCATGATGCGTCCCAATGCCAGCGTTGAAAAAGTGTACCTCTACC
>NZ_VOBN01000023.1 GCF_008370045.1 Pseudomonas sp. ANT_J12 | reverse complement strand
GATCTTCGGCTGGATCAGCCAGAAACAACTGGGCCGCGGCCTGTCGTTTGGTGCAGTGAAGTAGCCCGGAATCCGCTCCTTGTAGGAGCCAGGCTTGCCGGCGAAGGCGTCCGTTAAATCGCCTTCGCCGGCAAGCCTGGCTCCTACAAAAAGCGCGCCCGGCTCAAATAAATAAAAACATGTGGAGGCCCATCATCATGGCCAACCTGAAAATCAAGAATCTGCAAAAAGGCTTCGAAGGCTTTTCCATCATCAAGGGCATCGACCTGGAAGTGAACGACAAGGAATTCGTGGTGTTCGTCGGTCCATCGGGCTGCGGCAAGTCCACCCTGCTGCGCCTGATCGCGGGCCTTGAAGAGGTCAGCGGCGGCACCATCGAACTCGATGGCCGCGACATCACCGAAGTCAGCCCGGCCAAGCGCGACCTGGCGATGGTGTTCCAGACCTACGCCCTGTACCCACACATGACCGTAAAAAAGAACATGTCGTTCGCCCTCGACCTGGCCGGCGTGCCAAAAGCCGAAGTCGAGAAGAAAGTCGGCGAAGCGGCACGCATCCTCGAACTCGGGCCGATGCTCGAACGCAAGCCGAAACAACTGTCCGGCGGCCAGCGCCAACGGGTCGCCATCGGCCGCGCCATCGTGCGCAACCCGAAAATCTTCCTGTTTGACGAACCGCTGTCCAACCTCGACGCCGCCCTGCGGGTGCAGATGCGCCTGGAACTGCTGCGTCTGCACAAAGAACTCAAAGCCACCATGATCTACGTGACCCACGACCAGGTCGAAGCCATGACCATGGCCGACAAAGTCGTGGTGCTCAATGGCGGTAAAGTTGAACAAGTCGGCTCGCCGCTGGACCTGTATCACCAGCCGGCCAACCTGTTTGTCGCCGGGTTCCTCGGCACGCCGAAAATGGGCTTCCTCAAGGGCAAAGTCACTCGTGTTGAAAGCCAGAACGTCGAAGTCCTGCTCGACGCCGGCACCCGCATCACCCTGCCGTTGAGCGGCGCCAATCTGAGCGTCGGCGGCCCCGTAACCCTGGGGATTCGCCCGGAACACCTGAACCTGGCGCAAACCGGCGACTGCACCCTGCAAGTCACCGCCGACGTCAGCGAACGCCTGGGCAGCGACACCTTCTGCCACGTGGTGACCACCTCCGGCGAAGCGCTGACCATGCGCGTGCGCGGTGACCTGGCCAGCCGTTACGGTGAGTCGCTGAGCCTGCACCTGGACGCCGAACACTGCCATTTATTCGATGCCGACGGCGTGGCGTTAACTCGCCCACTGCGCGCCGCTGCCTGACGAGACTATGCGATGAAACTGAATAAACAGAACCTCAATCGCCTCGCGCCTGAGGTGGCACTGCCCGCCTACGCCCTGAGCGATACGCGCCAAGGCATCGCCCACATCGGCGTCGGCGGTTTCCACCGGGCGCATCAGGCGTATTACACCGATGCGCTGATGAACACCGGCGAAGGCCTCGACTGGGCGATTTGCGGGGTCGGCCTGCGTGCCGAAGACCGTCGCGCCCGGGACGATCTGAAGGAACAGGATTACCTGTTCACCTTGTTTGAACTGGGCGACGACGCTGACGCCGAAGTCCGGGTGATCGGCGCGATCCGCGACATGTTGCTGGCCGAAGACAGCGCCGAGGCGCTGATCGACAAACTCGCCAGCCCCCAGATCCGCATCGTCTCGCTGACCATCACCGAGGGCGGCTACTGCATCGACGACAGCAACGGCGAGTTCATGGCCCATTTGCCGCTGATCCAGCACGACCTGGCGCACCCGAACGCACCGAAAACCGTGTTCGGCTTTCTCTGCTCCGCGTTGGCCAAACGTCGCGCCGCCGGCACGCCAGCGTTCACCTTGATGTCCTGCGATAACCTGCCGCACAACGGCGCGGTAGCCCGCAAGGCACTGCTGGCCTTCGCTGCGCTGCGCGATGCCGATCTGCGGGACTGGATCGACCAGAACGTCAGCTTCCCCAACGCCATGGTTGACCGCATCACGCCGATGACCAGCACCGAGCACAAACTGCAATTGCACGACAAAACCGCGATCGACGACGCCTGGCCGGTGGTCTGCGAACCGTTTGTGCAATGGGTGCTGGAAGACAAGTTCGTCAACGGCCGCCCGGCCTGGGAAAAGGTCGGCGTGCAGTTCACCAACGACGTCACACCTTACGAAGAAATGAAGATCAAGCTGCTCAACGGCAGCCACCTGGCCCTGACATATCTGGGGTTCTTGAAGGGTTATCGCTTCGTCCACGAAACCATGAACGACCCGCTGTTCGTGCGTTACATGCGCGCCTACATGGACCTCGACGTCACGCCACAACTGGCTTCGGTGCCGGGGATCGACCTGACCGAATACAAGAACACTCTGGTGGCGCGGTTTTCCAATCAGGCGATTGCCGATCAACTGGAGCGGGTGTGTTCGGACGGTTCCTCGAAGTTTCCGAAATTCACCGTGCCGACGATTAATCGCCTGATCGCTGACGGCCAGGAGACCAAGCGTGCGGCGTTGGTGGTGGCGGCCTGGGCCTTGTATTTGAAGGGCGTGGATGAGAATGGCGATACCTATTCGATTCCCGATCCGCGGGCGACGTTCTGTCAGGCGTTGGTGGCGGATGATGCGTTGATCACCCAGCGGTTGTTGGAGGTCGATGAGATTTTTGGCACGGCGATCCCGCGTTCGGCGGAGTTTGTCGCGGCGTTTGAGTGGTGCTGCAACAGCTTGCGAGAGGTGGGCGTGACCCGAACCCTGGAAAAAGTACTCGCGGCCTGATCGTTCCCACGCTCTGCGTGGGAATGCAGCCCGGGACGCTCCGCGTCCCCCATCCAAAAGCGGACGCAGAGCGTCCATTGAGGCATTCCCACGCAGAGCGCGGGAACGATCTTCGGTAGGGTCATCCATGGCAAACCAACAACGATTCCTCGGCATCGACTGCGGCACCCAAGGCACCAAAGCCATCATCCTCGACGCGGTCAGCGGTCAAGTGCTGGGCCAGGGCGCCGCCGCCCACACCCTGATCAGCGGCGCCAACGGTCGGCGCGAGCAAGACACCAATCAGTGGCTGGAAGCCTTCGCCCTCGCCACCCGACGCGCCCTGCTCGCCGCCAACGTCGACGGCCAGGACATCCTCGGCATCGGCGTCTCCGGCCAGCAACACGGCCTGGTGTTGCTCGACGATCAAGGCCAGGTCCTGCGCCCGGCCAAGCTCTGGTGCGATACGGAATCCACCCCGGAAAACGATCGTCTGCTGACGCATCTGGGCGGCGAAAAAGGCTCGCTGGAACGCCTCGGCGTCGTCATCGCGCCGGGCTACACCGTGTCCAAACTGCTCTGGACCAAAGAACAGCACCCACAGATTTTTGCCCGCATCGCGCGCATCCTGCTGCCCCACGACTTCCTCAACTATTGGCTCACCGGCCGCAGTTGCAGCGAATACGGCGATGCGTCGGGCACCGGTTATTTCAATGTACGCACCCGCCAGTGGGACTTGCAGCTGCTGCGCGACATCGACCCCACCGGGCGCCTGCAAGCGGCGCTGCCGGAGCTGATCGATGCGCACCAAGCGGTAGGAACCGTCCTGCCCAGCATCGCCGAACACCTGGGCATCAACCCGCAAGCGCTGGTGTCCAGCGGCGGCGGCGACAACATGATGGGGGCCATCGGTACCGGCAACATCCAGCCCGGGGCGATCACCATGAGCCTGGGCTCCTCGGGCACGGTCTATGCCTATGCCGAACAGCCCAAAGTCAGCCCGGACGCCTCGGTCGCCACGTTCTGCTCCTCCAGCGGCGGCTGGTTGCCGTTGATCTGCACCATGAACCTGACCAATGCCACCGGGGTGGTTCGCGAGTTGTTCGAGCTGGATATCGAGCGCTTCAACGCTCTGGTCGAACAGGCGCCGATCGGTGCGGACGGCATGTGCATGTTGCCGTTCCTCAACGGCGAACGCGTCCCCGCCCTGCCCCACGCCACCGGCAGCCTGCACGGCTTGACCATGACCAACCTGACCCAGGCCAACCTGTGCCGCGCCGCCGTCGAAGGCACGACCTTCGGTCTGCGTTACGGACTGGACCTGCTGCGGCAAAATGGCTTACAAAGCCGCAGCATTTGCTTGATCGGCGGCGGCTCGAAAAGCCCGGTGTGGCGCCAGATCGTCGCCGACATCATGAACACCCCGGTGATCTGCACCGAACAAAGCGAAGCCGCCGCCCTCGGCGCGGCGATTCAAGCGGCGTGGTGCAAGTCCTGGTCTAACGGCCACGAAAGCACCCTGGCGGACTTGTGCGAGCGCTGCGTGAAACTCGACCTGGCCAGCGAAACCCTGCCGATCGCAGAGAATGTGGCGGCCGCGCAGCAGGCTTACGAACGCTATCAACAGCATGTCGCAACCCTTTAAAGAGCGAACAATTCTATGTATCTGGTGTGTGGCGAAGCGCTGTTCGATTTCTTCAGCGAAGACGATGCCAGCGGTCTGGCTTCAAAAGTGAATTTCAAGGCGATTGCCGGCGGTTCGCCGTTCAACGTCGCGGTGGGTTTGCGCCGCTTGGGCGTGGATTCGGCGTTGTTTGCCGGGTTGTCCACCGACTACCTCGGCCGCCGCTTGCAGCACGTGTTGCAGGACGAAGGTGTGTGCCCGGATTACCTGGTGGACTTCGCCGCGCCGACCACCCTGGCGATGGTCGCGGTCGGCGCCAATGGCTCGCCCCATTACAGCTTCCGCGGTGAAGGCTGCGCGGATCGGCAATTGCGCCTGGAGCATCTGCCGGTGCTGGGGCCTGAAGTGCGCGGTTTGCACATCGGTTCGTACTCGCTGGTGGTGCAGCCGATTGCCGACACCTTGCTGGCGTTGGTGGGTCGCGAAAGCGGTAAACGCCTGATCAGCCTTGATCCGAATGTGCGGTTGAATCCAGAGCCGAACATCGACCTGTGGCGTTCGCGGATTGCCGAACTGGTGAAGTTGGCCGACCTGATCAAGGTCAGCGATGAAGACTTGAGCCTGCTCTACCCCGAGCAAGACCCGGCGCGTGTCATTGAAGGCTGGTTGCAGCATCGCTGCCAATTGGTGTTTTTGACCCGTGGTGGCGAAGGCGCAACGGTGTTCAGTCGGGCCCATGGTTCGTGGTCGGTGCCGGCGCAATCGGTGAAGATTGCCGATACGGTCGGGGCTGGCGATACCTTCCAGGCTGCGTTGATTACCTGGCTGACCGAGCATCAGCTGGATTCGGTGGACGGTGTGCAGCGCCTGAGTCGGGAGCAGATTGACGGGATGTTGAAGTTTGCGGTGCAAGCGGCGGCGCTGACCTGCAGCAAGACCGGGCCGGATTTGCCGTATCGGCAGCAGTTGGATTTGCACTGAACCGATCGTTCCCACGCTCTGCGTGGGTACGCAGCCCGGGACGCTCCGCGTCCCATCCAGAGCCAAACGCGGAGCGCGCCGACCAGGCATTCCCACGCAGAGCGTGGGAACGATCAAAGGTCCTGTGTAAACTGTCGCCCTTTTTAAGCGCATGACGGGAAGACGGGCTTTTGAACTCTAGGCAAACAGCTGGGCTTGTATTACTCACGACAGTGCTGGCCGGTTGCAGCACCTCGCCGCCCCGCTCCCCCAACGATATCTGCGAGATCTTTCGGGAAAAGAGCGACTGGTACGACGCCGCGCAAGTCACGCAAAAACGCTGGGGCGTGCCGATCCAGGTGCCCTTCGCGATCATGTATCAAGAGTCCGGCTATCGTTACGACGCCAAGACACCGCGCAAATACCTGCTCTGGATCATTCCGTGGGGCCGGGTGTCGACGGCATCGGGCTACGCCCAGGCCAAGGACGAGGTCTGGTCCGACTATCAGAAAAGCACAGGCAGAGGTGGGGCCGACCGCGAGGATTTCGATGACGCCATCGATTTTGTCGGCTGGTACATGGACAAAACCGCCAGCATCAACGGCGTCTACAAATACGACGCCTACGGGCAGTACCTCAACTATCACGAAGGCTGGGGCGGCTATCGCCAGAAAACCTACGCCAGCAAAGCCTGGCTGGTGGCCACGGCCGGCAAGGTCCAGGGTCGATCCGATCTGTATGCGCAGCAATACGCTGGGTGCAAGAACGATCTGAATCGCGGGTTCTGGAGCCGGTTCTGGCATTGGCTCTAAACCCCGTAGCTGCCGAAAGCTGCGATCTTTTGCTCTTGCTTCTAAAAGATCGCAGCCTGCGGCAGCGCCTACAAAGTCCTACCGGTCACAACACCGAGAAGTTGTAACTCACGATCAACCGGGTCTCATCCACGTCCCGGGCAAACTTCTCGTAATTGGTACGGTACGTCGCATTGCGCAAACGCAAACTCACGTCCTTGAACGTCCCGCTCTGCACCACGTACTTCAGCTCGCTGTCGCGCTCCCACTCCTTCCCGTCCTGAGCGCTGCCCAGCACCTTGATATGGTCGCCGTTCACATAACGGGTCAGGAAACTCAGCCCGTTGAGGCCAATCGCCTTGAAGTCATAGTCATAGCGCAACTGCCACGAACGCTCTTGCGCGGCGGCGAAGTCGTTGACCTGCACATAGTTGACCAGGTACGGGTTGGTGCCATCCAGGTACGGCATCGAGTTGTCGCCATTCATGCGCTGCCAGCCGGCGCTGAAGGTGTGGCCACTCAACGCATACGACAGCATGCCGCTCAGGGCACGATTGTCGATGGAACCGGCACGGGCGGCGCCGCTGTCGGCACTTTTCAGCAGTCGCAGATCCGCCTTCAGTACGCCATCACCCAACGGTTGGTTGGCCAACACACCGACGAAGTGCTGGCGGTAGATGTCCTCCAGTTCCGCGTAGTGGTACTGCGCGGTCAGGCGCTCGTTGATCTTGTAGTCGAAGCCGTACATGTCGAAATGGTCAGCGGTGACATTGCAGGCGTAGCGCTTGTTCTTGCAGTGCACGCGGATGTCTTGCGCATCCGTCGAATCCCGGGCCGTGTATTTGTCCAGCCGCGCGGCCATGAAGGTCAGGTCTTTGACCTCTTTGGAGGTCAGCATCGCGCCGTTGAACATCGTCGGCAGCAGACGGCCGTCGTTGTACTTGAGCAGCGGCAAATCCGGCAGCAACGCGCCGTACTTCAACACGCTTTGCGATACCCGCACTTTGGCGGTCAGCCCGAGCTTGGCGTACTGGTCCTTCGAACCGCGCGGGTTCTCGCCGGATGACGGCAGCAAGCCGCTGTTGCTGCTGTCGGCGCTGGAATCGAGTTTGAGCCCGAGCATGCCCAATGCATCGATCCCGAAACCGACCGTGCCCTCGGTATAACCCGATTGCAGATTGAGAATGAAACCTTGCGCCGACTCCTCACGCTTGGAAGCGCCCTGGTCGTTGCTGGTGTGCCCATCACGGAAGTCGCGGTTGAAATACACCGTACGCGATTCGATTTTCGCCGTGGTGTCGTCGATAAAACCGCTGGCCTGGACCGACCCGGTAAAACCGGCGCACAGGGCTAGAGCGCCGAAGCCGAATGACTGGCGGGCCGTGATGAGGGGAAATGGGGGACGCATGAAAAAAAGCTCCAACAGTGCAGCGTTTGCGCAAGGCGCAATAAGCCAGAAAATAGCTTCCGCCCTGGACCGGTGACGGGCCAGAGTGAAGTGAACACACGGGGGTGAACGGCGATGATGGCACAAGGCTTTTACGGGTTGAAGGCGACTTTAGTCTGAAACTGACTGGCAGTTCTTCAGTTCGAGTTCCCTCCTGTTGGAACCGGGCAGGTCTAAAGCTCCGCATTCATTGACCGAATCCCTGCACATAGGGGATTTCCCTACCCTCAAGCACGGCATTTGCGCCTTGAACGCGCCCGGTTAATCCTGCACCATCCGCCCCAGCTTATTCAAAGGACGGAATTCAAGGCATGCTGGACGCGAACGCAACCCATATTTCCCTCACGCTGGAAGGTGTTTCCACCGACCTTCAAGTGCTCAGTTTCGTCGGTCGCGAAGCCCTCAACCAACCGTTCTGTTTCGACATCGAACTGGTCAGCGCCCGCCCCGACCTCAAACTCGAAGAGCTGCTGCACAAGCCTGGCTGCCTGACCTTCGGCGCCACCGGCGAAGGCATCATCCACGGCTTGGTCTACCTCATCGAACAAGGCGATTCCGGCAAAAAGCTCACGCGCTACAGCGTCAGCCTGGTGCCGCAACTCGCCTACCTGCGGCACAACCATGACCAGCAGATCTTCCAGCACCTGACCGTACCGAAGATCATCGGCCAGGTCCTCGAAGCGCGCGGCATCCTCGCCGATGCCTACAGCTTCCAACTCCGTGCGGTCTACCCCGAACGCGACTACTGCGTGCAGTACGACGAATCCGACCTGCATTTCATCCAGCGCCTGTGCGAAGAAGAAGGCATTCACTTCCACTTCCAACACTCCGCCAGCGGCCACACACTGGTGTTCGGCGATGACCAGACGGTGTTCCGCAAACTCGCCCCCGTGAGCTACCAGCAAGACTCCGGCATGGCCGCCGAAAAACCGGTGATCAAGCGCTTCAACCTGCGCCTGGAAACCCGCACCACCCGCGTCAGCCGCCGGGACTACGACTTCGAAAAACCACGCATCCTCCCCGAAGGCACCGCCAAAAGCACCTTCGCCCCGGACCTCGAAGACTACGACTACCCCGGCCGCTTCACCGACCGCGAGCGCGGCAAGCAACTGGCGACCCGCGCCCTTGAGCGCCATCGCAGCGACTACAAACTCGCCGAAGGCAAAAGCGACGAGCCGACCCTGGTCAGCGGCCACTTCCTGGCCCTGAGCGAACACCCGCGCGCCGAGTGGAACGACCTCTGGCTGCTGCTGGAAGTCGTGCACGAAGGCAAACAACCGCAAGTGCTCGGCGAAAACACCACCAGCGACGTCACCGACAACAAGGACGATTTCCACCAGGGCTACCGCAATCGCTTCCTCGCGACCCCGTGGGACGCGCACTTCCGCCCTGCCCTCGAACACCCAAAAGCCAAAATCCTCGGCAGCCAGACCGCCATCGTCACCGGCCCCAAGGGCGAAGAAATCCACACCGACCAGTACGGCCGGGTCAAAGTCCAATTCTTCTGGGACCGCGACGGCCAGGCCGACGACAACACTACCTGCTGGCTGCGCGTCGCCACCGGCTGGGCCGGCAACGCCTACGGCGGCATCGCCATCCCGCGCATCGGCATGGAAGTGCTGGTCTCGTTCATGGAAGGCGACCCGGATCAACCGCTCGTCACCGGCTGCCTGTACCACAAGGAAAACGTCGTCCCCTACGACCTGCCGGCCAACAAAACCCGCAGCACCTTCAAAACCCTCAGCTCACCGGGCGGCAAGGGCTACAACGAATTCCGCATCGAAGACAAGAAAGGTGCGGAACAGATCTACCTCCACGCCCAACGGGATTGGGATGAAAACATCGAGCATGATCAGAAGATCCGCGTCGGCAACGAGCGCCACGACACGGTCGAGGCGAATGTCTTAAGCGAATTCAAGGTCGAAGAACACCGCATCACCCACCTGGATCGCAAGACCGAATCCCGGGCGAATGACCACCTCACGGTTGGCGTGACTCAGCATGTGAAGGTGGGGACGGCGCAGTTTGTCGAGGCGGGCCAAGAGATTCACTACAACGCTGGGGAAAAGGTTGTGGTTGAGGGGGGGATGGAGCTTACGGCCAAGGCTGGCGGGAGCTTTGTGAAGGTGGATGCGGGGGGTGTGACGATTAGTGGGGCGAATGTGAAGGTTAACTCCGGTGGTGGGCCGGGTTCTGGCACTGGCATCGGCATCCTCGCTCCGCTGATTCCAGGCCTCGCCGCCGCCGACATCGCCGGTCGCCTGATGAAAGAAGCCAAGTCCAATCCGACCTGGCTGGAATTGAACCTGCACTACGACAACCTTGAACCTGTACCGGGCGCGGCCTACCGCGTCGACTTTGCCGACGGCTCGACCCGTGAAGGCGTGCTGGACGATGACGGCTTTGCCCGGTTGGAGGACGTACCGAAAGGACCGGCCAAAGTGTATTACGGCGAGGATCCACGGCCGTACACCCGTGAAAGCGTCACGGTTGTACAGAACTCTGACGAAAAGGTTAACGCAGACTTACGCAAGCTCGGCCTGGACCCGGACGAGGTTGATTTACAAGCATTGGTGGAGAAAGCCGCAGGGAGGCTGTCATGAGTGACGAAGTAGTTGAGAGCGCAAACGAAGGTGACGAAGACCGTAGCGCCGCTTACCAAGAAGCCGCGATAGAACTGGCAAAAGGCATCGCCCTCGGCGCCGTGCCGTTTCTTGGCCAGGCGATCGACGCCTACGACACGATCGAATCCGCTATCGTCCTCTACAACGCAGAGTCGACCGACGGTAAGGAAGAAGCTCAATTTGACCTGTTGATGGCCGTCATCGGCTGGGTTCCAGGGCCGGGCGACGGGTTGAAGAAAAGCCTGCGCATCGTCAATAAAGACCCACAGCGCTACGCCCCGGTACTCTTCGACCTGCTTCGCTTCGTACTGCAAGAATGCGGAATCAAAACCAGCCCCGAAGAACTGCTCAAGCAAATATTCGATGCCGGCAAACTGCGCGTTGAACTCGACGAAATCATCACCGGCGTCAAAGGCTCATCGACGTTCCAAAGCCTTCCAAACTGGGCAAAAACATCCGTCGTCACCGTCCTCGCCGCCTCCCGCGACAACATGCCCGCCATGGTGGGGATTGTTGAGAAGCGCTTGGTTAAATGGAAAGGGATGCAGCGTAATAGCTCGGCGGCTTCCTCCGGGTCAAGTCACCCGAAAAGAGCGGAAAAGCCTGCAAGCAAAGACTCGGCTGTTGCGGCGAAGGGCAAGGACGGCGCCAGCGGCACCCATTCCAACCAAGTTGAAGCCTCCAAAGTAGGCCTTCAAGCCCCTTCCGGCATTTTGAATGAAGGGCTGGGGGTTAGTGGGGAGCATATTGCCGACTACATTTGTGCGGAAGATTTTGGCTGGGGCAAGGATTGGGATGGGCATGATAAAGGGGCGGATGGGAAGTGGCTTGAGGGGGTTCCCGGTGCCAATAAAAAAGGCAAACTTTCTTCCGGGGGCAGCCCAAAGTCACGCCACATCCTTTATAAACTTACCGACGGTGCAAATGGTACGGGCATAGATGCAGTATGGCGAGCTGACCCGACAAATAACGAAGGCAAAAAATTTGCCATAGTCGAAGCGAAGGCAAGCCGCAATGAAGATGCTCCTAAATTTATGCGCAAACCTAACAACACCCGAAAACCGGGAATCAGCTCAAAGTTATTAATTTCCGGAGTAACTGATCCTAGTGAGCTGATTGAGCCGATAGAAGAAATTGACACGCCAGATCAGAGTAAAAACAAAAGCCCTGTAAGCAGTGGAAAAAAGAAACCAACTAACACCAAACGCAAAAAAGACTTCACAAACAGAAGAAGAGACATACTGGTTCAGATGAGCAGCGAGTGGATCGAAATCAACATTACCAAAGCTGTTTCTTCCAGAAATCTGATGGCTCAAATAATGAATTCCTATAGCCGCCACCTGTTTTACACTCCGCTATTCCACACAAGCTTAAGTCCGAAAGAGCATGCCAGCGCGCAACTAAGTAGTTTGAACGAAAGCACTCACCAAAATCACAAAGGCTTTCATTACTCTGATCGCGAAGTAAAAGAGTTCGTAAACAAACGTAAAAAATCTTTAGCCAAAAAGTACGGCGCTTTAGACTCACTCAAGATCGAGGCCTGATCAAATGAATAAAAGACAAAAATATTTTAGTGAGTATCAATATAAAAACTTCTTGAAAGAGCACGATGAAGTAGTAGAGTTTTTTAAAACAAACACGTTCCAGTCTGATTCCCCTGAAGAAGAGGCGACACTTCGCTCAAGGCATTTTCAGCAGTTAGCGCTGGACAAGCTTTTAGCAACCTATACAGCAGGAGAAAAAATACCATCTCTTCTACCATTACTTGAAACTCTGATTGAAAAATACGAAACCAGACAAGCCAAGCTGGCGGAATATCAGAATAGTCCTGACATATCACCACTTGCGATAAACGACTGGTCTTTCCAATATGAAGAGTGCGTACAAGTTATAGGCTTTTGTGTTCTGCTGCATCGCACCGACTTACTTCGCCGCTTTGTAAAGCTAATAGATCGAGCAGGCTATGCTGGCGACGATACCCTGTATGAAGATCTACTTACCAAACTACTTCCGAATAGACAAGATGTTGACCAATGGTTTCACGACGTCTATTCACCTTTGATTCGGGCCATTTATGCAGACAGCAAAGAGGAAGCGACTCAGTTTCTTAAAAAATACTGTAGCCAATGGTATCCCGCGTTCAAACAAGCGCCTTGGCATGACTCGCACTTACAAGGAGAAGATGGGAATTACGTTGGATACTGGGCTATAGAAGCGGGAGCTATCGCTTTTCTGTACGGTATAGACGACAGCAACATCGATCACATGGTTTATCCAAAAGACTTGGTCAAGTACGCCAGAAATTACCAGCTGACTGACCCTACAAAAATGACCTGTATAGACGCCGGTCAGCCTTGTAGCCAAACAGGGTATTGGTTTACACCCGTACAAGCAGATTCCCGTCGCTATTTCGAACGGGGCGCGGTCATGCCTATTGCAAATGATTCAAAGCGGGGCAACACGATTTGGTATTGGGCGAGCGAATAACAAGATCCTCCCTGACTTAGAATGCGGCGTATTGCTCCAGGTAACTAGGCATTTATGAAGGTAAGACAACATCTATTCAGTAAAAAACACTATGAAAACTTCCTCCGCGAACACGACGAAGTCATAGAGTTCTTCAAAAGCAATACATTTCAATCTGACTCGGTGGAGGAGGAAGCCTCTCTTCGTGCAAGTTACTTTAAAACCCTGGCACGTGACAGGCTATTCGCCGCCTATACCGGCGGAGAGGACATAGCCTCTCTTATTCCTCTGCTTGAGGATGTGATTGCAAAGTACGAAGTACGCCAGAAAGCATTGGCAATATATGAGGAATCCCCGGATATCTCGCCTTTAGCGATGGATGACTGGGCTTATCAATTTGAAGAAGGCGCTCAGGTCATCAGCCTGTGTATTCTGTTACACCGCACCGACCTGCTCCCTCGATTCGTCAGGCTCATGGACAATGCGGGCTATGCAGGTTTCGACACGCTTTACGAAGACTTGCTGAAGAAGGTTCTACCTGGCCGGCACGATGTCGACCAGTGGTATCACGACGTCTATACGCCTCTTATTCAATCAATCTACGTCGACAGTAAAGAAGAGGCTTCTGAACTGCTTCAACAGTACTGCGAGCAATGGTATTGCGCCTTCGAACATGCCCCGTGGCATGACACCCACCATCAAGGAGAGGATGGAAACTACGTCGGTTACTGGGCGTTGGAAGCAGGCGCCATCGCCTTTTTATACGATATAGACGACAGCAAAATCGATAACATGGTATATCCGAAAGATTTGGTCGAATACGCCAGAAACCATAAAACAACTGCTGATTCCTTACGTGGTCGTCATGAATAAACGACAAGAATTCCTCACTGAGACCCGATACGCGAACTTCCTGGCTTACAGCGAAGAGACCAAAATTTTCTGGAAGACTCACACATTCGAGTCGGACTCTCCCGAACAAGAAGCGTCCCTCAGGGCTGCTCACTTCAAAAGTGTGGTGCAAAGAAAACTATTTATTTCTTATACTTCAGGAGTGGATATCCACTTATTGGTGCCAATGCTTGAAGAACTGATATCAGCCTACGAAGAGTGTCAGAGAAAACTTTCGATCTCCGAGGGGGTAATCAACATCTCGCCCCTTGCCATTGATGACTGGCCAGATGAATTTGAAGAATGCGTACAAGTCTTTAGCCTGTGCGTCCTGCTCAACAGAACGGACTTGCTCAAACGATTTGCCAAGCTTGTAGACGATGCAAATTACAAGGGTGAGGACACGCTCTACGAAGACTTGCTGCGCAAACGGCTACCCGACCGAGAGGATGTCGATGAGTGGTACCACGATGTCTACACCCCTTTAATCGAAGCTATCTATGCAGATGAAAAAACCGAGGCGTCTCAGTTACTAGCGGATTACTGTGAACAATGGTACGCGGCATTTAGCCACGCTCCCTGGCACGATTCACACTTGAATGGGGACGAAGGCAGCTATGTAGGATATTGGGCATTCGAGGCGGGTGCTATTGCGTTTTTGTATGGAATCGATGACAGCAAAATCACCCATAGCGTCTACCCAAGGGATTTGGTCGAATATGCGAGAGCACATGACGGTTAGACAGGCATTCTACAGTGAGGCCAACTATAAAGGCTTTCTGAAGGAATACGATGAAGTTATTGAATTTTGCAAGAGCAATACCTTCCAATCTGGCTCCCCTCAACAAGAAGCTGCCCTTAGAGCACGACATCTTAAAGACTTGCTACTTGACAGAATCCTGGCTTGTTACACGGCAGGTGGAGCGATTGCTGCGCTTATACCGCTGCTTGAAACGCTTGTAGAAAAATACGAAATATCGCAGAAAGCATCAGCGGTCTACGAACAACTCCCCAATATCTCCCCCCTCGCAATAGATGATTGGTTGGACCAGTATGAAGAATGCGTCCAAGTCATAGGTTTGTGTATCCTGTTGCATCGCATCGACCTATTGAAGCGACTCGTGACTTTAATAGATCAAGCGGGATACACTGGCGATGACGCCCTGTATGAAGACTTGTTGCGTAAAGTACTGCCGGACAGACATGACGTTGATCGATGGTATCACGATGTATACACACCGTTAATTCAAGCCATCTATGCAAATACTAAAGCGCAATCGAGCAAGCTTCTCGGCGACTATTGTGAACAGTGGTATCCCGCATTTCCGCATGCGCCCTGGCACGATACGCACCTGCAGGGAGACTGCGGAAGTTACGTTGGCTACTGGGCGCTCGAGGCGGGAGCCATTGCATTTCTGTATGACATTGATGACAGCAACATTGATCATATGGTTTATCCAAAAGACTTGGTCAACTGCGCTAGAGGCATAGCACATTGATTAAACGACAAGAATACTTTAGTGAAAACCACTATAAGATCCTCCTGAAAGGACAAGACGAAGCCATTGAATTTTTCAAGACACACACATTCCAGTCGGACTCTCCCGAACAGGAAGCAGAGCTCCGCTCAAGATTCTTTCAACGCATGGCACTTTATAAGCTTCTGGCGGCCTACTCTGCAGGAGAAGAGATCAGCTCCTTCCCCCCTTTGCTTGAAGACTTGATTGATAAATATGAAATCAGACAGGCCAAATTAGCAGAAGCCGAACAATCCCCAGATATCTCTCCGCTTGCGATAGATGTTTACCCGTACCAGTATGAAGAATGTGTGCAGGTCATAGGTCTTTGCATCCTGCTACACCGCACAGATCTCCTTCCCAGATTTGTGAAGCTTATAGACAATGCCGGCTATGCGGGTGATGACACGCTGTATGAGGATTTACTTTGCAAAGTACTTCCTGATCGACAGGATATAGATCAGTGGTATCACGACGTCTATTCGCCGTTAGTTCAGGCCATCTATGCAAAGACGAAAGAAGACGCCACCCGTTTTCTTGAAAAATATTGCGGCGAATGGTACGACGCATTTACCCAGGCGCCGTGGCATGACACCCATTTACAGGGAGAAGGCGGCAATTATGTTGGGTACTGGGCGATAGAGGCCGGGGCAATCGCGTTTTTATACGGCATCGACGACAGCAAAATCGATAGCATGGTTTACCCCAAAGACCTGGTTGCCTATGCCAGACGCGCAGCAAAAACGTAAACTCCCGCCCTCTTTAGAAAAGGACTTCGGACTCAAAGCGATGGAACTGCTATTCACCATTACCCCCGAGCACACCCAGATCAGGATCGGCGAACAGCTTGAGCGCGAAATGCTCAAGCATGATGAGCAGCAGGCCCAACTGATGGGTTTCGTCGCACGCTTGCAGGAACGTCTGCTCGCCCCGCTGGTGTTTGTGCTGTGCCTGGCCGGCGGGATGCTGGCGATCTATTTTCCCGAGCGCCAGTTCACTCCCGAGAAGATTATCTCCATGACGCTGTCCGGGGTGCTTTTAGCGGTGGTTTGGTGGTTCTTCTCCGGTCGTTTGTTGCGCCGCCTGCGAGCACGTTTGGCCGCCAGCCACGCCAAGCCGCGTGCGCCTTTGCGCGGCACGAATCAGCGCCTTATCGAAGCCAAGCTGCGTATTAACCTCAAGTCTGTTGAGGGTGCGTATCGCTTGCTGCTTGATGATCAGGGTTTCAGTTTGGTCAATGCCAAGGGGGCAAAAGGCGGGTTGGCTTGGGGGAAGATTGTGCGTCTCAAGGAGACACCTGACTTTTACTCGGTGGCCTGCGCTGAGTCGGATCGCAAGGACAAGGCCTATCACATTCCCAAACGCAGCGATGTGATGGACGCCGAGCAGTATCAGCAAGGTTTGGCGCTGTTTTTGAGCCGGGTGCCCGCCTCTGCCGTGTTGACGCCTGCCTCGTAGAAGGCAGGCGTATTTCTGCGGGCGTCAGGCTGGGGCTGTCCAGCCCAGCATTTGTTGCTGCGCGACTTGCAATAGATCGCAGCCGTCCTGCGTCAGCAGATACAGCGCGTGGGTAATGTGGGGAATGTCCTGGACGTCACCGTCTTTGAAGCACTGGCAATGCAACGTTTCCAGCAAGTTGCTGGAGGCACGGATGCGTTGGAGTGCGGCTTCGAGAATGTCTTGGGGATTGGCCTCGGTGTCGATGACCAGGGGGCTTGAATCAGTGACGCTGCTCTTGATTGGGCGGTAGCGATCGGGAAATGGATTTAGCGTTGGCATAGTGGTTACTCGATGATTTGTGAATAACCGCCAGCATCGTGACCAAACGATGGAGGCGGACTGTGTACAGGCTTGGTCAACCGATACCATCGACTCGGCTCGCCCGAAGGCGTCCGGCACACAGCCGCCATTACAACGCACTACGAACACATAGAAGTCCGCGGGGCGAATGATGGCACACACATCTGTGTGATGGCAGCAGGTGACCAAACCTGACCGCTGATTTTGCAGCGATGCCAAACAGTACCCGCCGGAAGCCGGCCGGCGAAAGTCGACAATGCGCCCAAGCTTGTAGGAACGGGACGAAGCTTTCTTAGGATTTTTTACGACTCACGGGCAGTAATGTAGGACCCAACAACCGAAAGGATTCCCGCCCCAATGAAATCACCTTGGCCGTACCTCATCGCAGCACTGCTAACCACCCCAGCCTACGCGCAACCGCTCAAGACCATCCTCACCTGCCCTTTAGCCGGCCACTCCAAGGTATCGCTGCTGGCCGAGCCCGCCGAAGACGGCCATCGTCTTTTCGTAAAACTCGACGGCAACACCCACATCGCCTTCACCGATATGCCCCAAGAGGACTTTATCGGCCGCATCGTCCTGGCAAAGTGCGTGTCCTCAACCCTGATATTCGCCCTGGAATACGGCTCGCCCTATATGAAAGGCGTCGTGTTGCGCAAAAACCCGGTCACTCACAGCGTTGAGCAAATCGATTTCGCCGAGAAGGCCCTGCCCCGTTGGCTCTATCTGGGGCCGCAGCAAATGCGTCTGGTCATGCCAAACGAAGGCTATGAAGTCCCGACGAAGTTGCTGCTCTATGACTACGTGGCCGGCAAAGGCCAGGCTGAAACGGCTATCGGCATTGACACGCTTCCCGAGGCGCGTGGTTTTAAAGTCGTGCGCCTGGAGAGTCGTTCCAGCAACTAACTGACCGGTCCCACATGAAACCTCTGTCAGAAACCGCCTTGCGACAGGTGGCGTTCATCCGGGTTAACCATCGCTTAACGCCGCGGTCCAAAACTTTACGGGACCGCACGCCTTCAGACTCTCCTGATGCCCAGTGCGGCAGGTTCGACGCCTTATTCGTCGAGCTGACTTTAAGCCTGCACCGGAGAACCTCCATGAACATGCGCACCTTGCTGATCACCACTGCCCTCGCCTGCACCGCGTTTACCGGTCTGGCCCAAGCCAACGACACTTCGACCTCCCAGGCGACTCCGTACCAGTACGGCATGCCGCTGCACGTGGGCAAGGTGATTGCCTTGAACGAACCGACGACGTTGGACTGCAAAGTGGTCAACGCAGACATGAAGTACATCGACAGTGCCACGGGTAAACCGTCGGAGATCACCTATCGGAAATTGTCTGACGCCTGCAGTTATCAGAACTGACAGAAGGCTCTGATTCGGCGCTTTGCGGTTTGCCTGTGAGGGATCTGGCGCTATGCTTTGGGCGCCTCCCTCACTGCCGCAAGGATTCGCCATGCAGTTATCGTTTCGTACGTTGTCGACGTTCACCGCCGCGCTGTGTTTCGTGCTGGCGTTGGTGTGGGGCTTGATGCCGGATCAGTTATTGGCGGTCTGGAGCATCGAGTATTCGTCGGCGGCGGGACTGGTCGCGCGGCGTAGCGCCGTGCTCTTTGCGGCGTTGGGGGTGATGTTTTATCTGGTTCGCAACGAGGCGCCTTCCGCGACTCGCAGTGCTTTGAGCAACGGTTTTATTGTCGGCTGTTGGGGTTTGGCAGCACTGGGCTTCGGCGAATGGCTGAATGGCCATGCCGGGCCAGGTATTTTGCTGGCTGTCGGGGTCGAACTGGCGCTGGGCCTGGGATTTTTCCAGACCCGGCGCGTATCGGTCGAGCTCGAAACTGTGGGTTAAAGTGCTTTGCGATCCGGATGCAATGTCTGGGCGGATGCCCTGTGCTGCAAGTCGGATCGAAGTTCGGCAATCAGGTCGTTGATTTCGCGACAACCATTCAAGTGTTTGGCGTTGATACCGGTCACCATCAGATCCAGTTGATCGGTGTGCGTGTCGGCATACACTTTTACGGTCATCGACAAGTCAGGCGTCAGCGTGCATTGACAGCGCTTCGGCAGGAAGCTGCTTTCAATGATGTTGCGAAGTTCCAGGGCAGAAAGAAACATGGCGACCCTCTCCTTAATGTGAGACTGCCAATCAAAATAATCATCGGTCGGTGCTGAAAAAACCCGTTTGTCTTCCTTGCGGGCCTGAACATTTCATTACCTGGCCGTTCTCTCGTAGCAACACTGACTCATATGAACTCGTCGGTCAGCTTAAGACCAGCTACAGCATAAAACATGCCCAAGAATTCGCTCTGCACCTCGTCGGCAAATCAAAGGTTTAGGCTGCGCGCCATCAGATTGCCCTCATGCAAGATGCAAGAAGGGCCGGTAAAAGCCCTGCAATATGCAGGTATCAGCGATGGGTTTGCATCCATCGTGTTCGGCAGTAAAAATGCTACCCAATATTTCAGTATCCGCTGACCCCACTCACACGCAAGGAGGCATCATGGGTTCGTTGACCTTAAACACGACCGTTGGGCTAATAGTTGCCGGGCTGTCGTGCGCCGCGCACGCCGCAAAACTTGAGGAAGTTGCGCCATTCCCCAAAGCCGATAGCGGTTTTACCCGCCAGGTGATCCGTCTCGCGCCACAAACCCAGGAAGACAGCTACCAGGTCGAGATTCTGGCCGGCAAGACGTTGACTGTGGACTGCAACCGTCAGCGCCTGGGCGGAATGCTCGAAGAGAAGAATCTGGAGGGTTGGGGTTATCCGTTCTATCGGCTGGAAACGGTGATCGGGCCGATGAGCACGATGATGGCCTGCCCGGATGGCAAGACCACAAAAGACTTCGTGCCGGTGGTCGGTGACGGGTTCATGCTGCGCTATAACAGCAAGCTGCCGATCGTGCTTTACGTGCCCAAGGATGTTGAGGTTCGTTATCGTATCTGGACGGCGTCGAGCAAGATTGAGAAAGCCGTCCAGGAGTAGCGCGATACTGTGGCGAGGGCGCTTGCTCCCGCTTGAGTGCGCAGCACTCACAAAACCTCCCACCGCCCTCGAAGTCTTGAGGCCGCTAAGCAGCCCAGCGGGAGCAAGCTCCCTCGCCACAGGGGCACCACCAGGCTTGGGATCATCCTCAGCCTTCCGATATTTGCCACAGGAGCTTTCTTTTGATTACCTGCCACGTCAAATACGTGATCGATCCCTATCAACTGCCCGAGTTCGAAGCCTACGCCCAGGCCTGGCTCGGTATCGTCGAGCGCCTGGGCGGCACTCATCACGGCTACTTCCTGCCGTCCGAGGGCGCGAGCAATATTGCCTACTGCCTGTTCAGTTTTCCGTCGCTGGCGGACTATGAAAGCTACCGCCATATCGCGATGACCGATCCGGAAACTACCGCGCTGGTGGCCTCGCTGGTGGAGAAGAAGTTTATTGTGAGCTACGAGCGCACGTTCCTGCGCCCGATGCTGGCCTGATACCCCTCACGCCGGGACGCCGCTCAACGCAGCGCGCTCGGCCACATGGCGCAGGCTGTCGAAATTGATGTTGGCGCCCGAGTCGATGGCCACCAACGTCTGGCCCCGGACGCCGGTCTGTGCCACGTACTTCTTGATTCCGGCCACGGCCAAGGCGCCGGAAGGCTCGGTGATCGAGCGGGTGTCGTCGTAGATGTTCTTGATCGCCGTGCACAATTCGTCGTTGCTGACGGTGATGACTTCATCGACACAAAACCGGCACACCTCGAAACCATAAGCACCGATCTGCGCCACTGCCACGCCGTCGGCGAAGGTTCCTACGTTGGGCAGAACCACCCGTTCACCGGCCCGCAACGCCGCCTGCAAACACGCGGAGTGTTCCGACTCGACGCCGATGATGCGCACTTCCGGTCGCAGGTATTTGACGTACGCGGCGATACCGGCGATCAAGCCACCGCCGCCCACCGGGACGAAGATCGCATCCAGTGGTCCTTGGTGCTGACGCAGGATCTCCATAGCGACGGTACCCTGCCCGGCAATCACGTCCGGGTCGTCGAAGGGCGAGACAAAGGTGCGACCGGTTTGCTGCGCCAGGTTCAGGGCGTATTCCAGGGCGAAGGGAAAACTCTCGCCATGCAGCACCGCGTCGGCACCACGGCTGCGCACGCCGAGCACCTTCAACTCCGGCGTCGTGCAAGGCATGACGATGGTCGCGGCGATCCCCAGTTCCCGCGCCGCCAACGCCACGCCCTGGGCATGATTGCCCGCTGAAGCCGTGATCACGCCGCAGGCCTTTTGCGCATCGCTGAGCTGCACCAGTTTGTTGTAGGCGCCACGGATCTTGAAGGAAAAGGTCGGTTGCAGGTCTTCGCGCTTGAGCAGGACCTGATTGCCCAACGCCTCGGACAGCGCCGGCGCCGGTTGCAGGGGCGTGCGCACCGCCAGCTCATACACCGGCGCGGCGAGGATCTTTTTCACGTAGTGCTCAAGCAAGGCCTGCTGGGCGACGGTACTGTTCATGCTGATCTCCTGTTCCACACGACCTGCTTAGGAGCTGCCGAAGGCTGCGATCTTTTGATCTTCAAACAGCAAAAGATCGCAGCCTTCGGCAGCTCCAACACGGGTGGTGCGTCGATTCAAAACCCAGGAGACAGAAAGTAAAAACCCGCCTCTAGGGCGGGTTGGGTGCTGCAGTCGTGAGCTAGCCCGCCAAATAAGGAATGGCGGTAATAATGCTTGGCTGGCAGCGCAATACGGTGGAAGTCATGGCTGGAAATTAGCCGGGCGACGCGGGCAAGTCAATGGCCAATTTTGCCGGGGCTCTGTAGTCTGGCGACTCCGCTCATTGCCCCCAAGGATGGAAACCATGAAGTCTGTCGCCCTGCCCCTGATTGCCTTGATCGCGTTTGCTGGCTACACCGTGTCGGTGATGCTGCAGGCCGAACAGTCGTTGATCGATTTCGGCATCAGCTTGATGTCGCGTCCGGATACGGCGCAGGTGGTGATTGATCTTTATCTGCTGGCGACGCTGGCGGGCATCTGGATGTACCACGATGCGCGCAAGCGCGGCCAATCGGCGCTGTCCGTGATTCCCTATCTGTTGCTCACCGCGATTTTCGTGTCGATCGGGCCGTTGCTATACCTGGTTGTCCGTGGCTTGCAGGATCGGCGCAAGGCACTCACTTCGCCAGCCGCCTGAGCCCCAGCACCATTACACCGGCCCCGAGCATCATCGCCGTCAAGAACAACGGATAGGACACCCACCACGGCGTCCCGGCCGTCATCATGCTGAACTCGGACATGCCGCCAATGCTCGCAATCAAATTCAACGGCAGAAACACCACGTTGATCAGCGTCAGTTTGCGCAACAGGTTGTTCATGCTGTTGTTCATCAGGTTGCCCCGGGCGTCGATCAGTCCGGAGAACACCGTGGAGTAGATTTCCGCCTGTTTGTAGCACTGGTTGTTTTCGATGATCAGGTCGTCGATCAGGCCAATGGCCTCGGCGCTGAAGTGTTCCTTTTCCGCGTGGTTGCGCAGCCGGGTCAGCACGGCGCCGTTGCTGTGGATGGCGTTGATGTAATAGATCAGGCTTTCGCTGAGGTTGAACATTTGGATCAGGTGCTGGTTTTCCATCGAGGCGTTGAATTTTTGCTGCAACTCCCGGGCAACCAGTTTGATCACCTTGAGGTGGCCCAGGTAGTGATGGATGTTGTTGAACAGCAAATCCAGCAACACATCCAGCGGCGTGTTGAGCCGCTGGCGGGTGCCGAGCCCGTGCAGCGGCGAGTCGTCGGTGGCGATCACCAGCAAGCGGCCCGGCGAGAACAGCAAGCCGCAGGACGACACCTCGAAGGCCAGGCTGCCGGCACCGGAATAGTTTTCCGGGCGTTTCCAGATCAGGAACAGGTTGTCGGGGTGAAACTCGATGCGCGACACCTCGTCGGGGTCCAGGGCCGAAGCCAGGGCATGTTCATCGAGTTTGAAATGGCTGTGCAGCAAGTCCCGCTCGGCGGCATCGGGGTTGCTGAACAGCATCACTTCGGCGTCCAGCCGTTCAACCTTGTGCAGGGCGCCTTGGGTCAGTTGAAAACTCTTGATCATCGGCCGTTCACCAGGCCTGGCCGCGTCGCTTGAGCTCCAGGCGCCGGACGAACTCTTCCAGCACCAGCGAGTACAAATCGTCCTGCAAATAAGCGTCTTCGATGCCAGCGTCCATGTTCGGATTATCGTTGACCTCGATGACCACCACTTTGTCGCCAGACTGCTTGAGGTCGACGCCGTACAAGCCATCGCCGATCAGGTTGGCAGTCTTCACCGCCAGCTCCACCACCGCGCGCGGCGCTTCGTGGACCGCCAGGGTGCGACATTCGCCGTTGATGTCCTGGCCCTTGGCTTTGTGGTTGTAGATCTGCCAATGGCCCTTGGACATGAAGTACTGGCAGGCAAAGATCGGCTTGCGGTTGAGCACACCGATGCGCCAGTCGTACTCGGTGTAGAAGAATTCCTGAGCCAGCAGCAACACCGAGTGTTCGAACAATTCAGCGGTGGCTTCGAGCAAGGCTTGCTGGCTTTCGACCTTGATCACGCCTCGGGAGAAGCAGCCGTCGGGGATCTTCAACACCAGCGGAAAGCCCAGACGCTCGCCGACCCGTTCGAAGTCTTCCGGTCGCTCCTTGTAGAGAATTTCGGTGGCGGGCATGCCCAACTGGTGGCTTTTCAGCAGGTCGGTCAGGTAGACCTTGTTGGTGCAGCGCAGGATCGACGCCGGGTCATCCATCACCACCAGCCCTTCGCTCTCGGCTTTCTTGGCGAAGCGGTAGGTATGGTTGTCGACGCTTGTCGTCTCGCGGATCAGCAGGCCGTCGTATTCGGCGATGCGGGCGTAGTCCTTGCGCTCGATCAGCTCGACGTCGATGCCCAGGGTCTTACCGACCCGCACGAAGTTATCGAGGGCCTTGGCGTTGGAGGGTGGTAACGCTTCTTGCGGATCATGCAGGATCGCCAGGTCATAACGCGCCAGGCGCCGTGAGCGCGGTACACGCCAGATCTTGCGACTGAAACTGTCCAGGGAGTTGGCAAATTGGTCTTCCTGATCTTCACGCAACTTGTGCAAGGCGCCGGACTTTACACCTTCAATGTGCCAGCCGTTAGTTCTTCTAAACTCAACTAGCAATATCGGACATGGGAACACTTCAAACAGTTGCCGCGCCAGATCCTGCAAGGGTTCGATATTAGTCTTGCCAAAATAAAGGGTTAGCGTAAAGCCTTCGGTATCGCTGTAAAGATGATTACTGAGGGCTTTTTCCAGCGGTTTATCCAGATCGTCCAGGGACAGCCCATACAGCGATTTACGCGTCAGTTCACTGATGGTCCGCACCGATGGAATGACCTTGTGCCCCCGGGCTTCGGCCAGCAGCGAGCAGTAGTAACCGTGCCCCAGGTACTTGTAGCTGCGGCACAGGTTGATCACCTGCACCCGTTTACCCTGCTCGTTGTCGCGGGTTTGTTCCAGGTATTCCTGGGCCGTGACGATGTCTTCACTGGGAAAATATGACGCCCAGTCTTCCTTGCGTTCGACGATGATAATCAACTGACTTGAAGTGCTGACCGCGTCATTTAAATAAGTTGCCGCCGGCAAACTTTGCTCGGATACTTCGCGCCAATGACCTTGTACCGCTGACATAGTGATTGATCCGTTGGAGAACAAGACCTTTCCTATTAAGCACGAACTTTTTCGAAAGTCCCGTTTCGTTACGCAACTTTTACGGCGGTCATATGAATCCTGTCTTTCGCTTGGCGGTAGTTGAAGACTTACCGGCACTGTTGAAACTTGAAGAGCAATGCTTCACCACGGACCGGCTCAACAGTCGCAGTTTTCAGTGGATGATCACCAAGGCTCACGGGCAGTTGCTGGTGGCGGAACACGCTGACGCACTGCTCGGCTACGCGGTGGTGCTGTTCCACCGTGGCACGTCCCTGGCGCGGTTGTACTCCATTGCCATCGCGGCCGAGGCCCGAGGCAACGGCTTGGGCAAACAGTTGCTGGAGCGGGTCGAGGCCTGCGCGCTTGAGCATGATTGCGCCTACTTGCGCCTGGAAGTGCGCATCGACAACCCGGCAGCGATTGCCTTGTATGAGCGCAATGGTTACCGGCGGTTTGCGCTGATTCATGACTATTACCAGGACCATGCCGACGCGCTGCGTCTGGAGAAGCGCATCCTCCAGCACCGTGATTCGCGCAACATCCAGGTGCCTTGGTATCGGCAGACCACCGATTTCACCTGTGGCCCGGCGTGCTTGCTGATGGCGATGGGGGCGCTGCAGCAGGGGCGATTGCTGGAGCGACGTGAAGAGCTACAAATCTGGCGCGAGGCGACCACGGTGTTCATGACCTCGGGCCACGGTGGTTGCAGCCCGCAAGGTTTGGCGTTGGCGGCATGGCGGCGCGGGTTTCGTGTGCAGCTGCAACTGAGCATGGCCGGGCCGTTGTTTCTCGATGGGGTGCGCGATGAACATAAAAAAGACGTCATGCGTTTGGTGCACGAAGAGTTCACCGCGCAGTTGCAGAACACCGATGTGGAGCGGGTGATTGGCGGAACGCTGGATTTGCCACGGTTGCTGGACGCGGGTGGACAGCCATTGGTGCTGATCAGCAGCTACCGCCTGACCCGCTCCAAGGCGCCGCATTGGGTGATGGTGACCGATTGCGACGAAGAGTTTGTCTACCTGCATGACCCGGATGTGGATCACAGCCAGCATCGGCAACCCATGGATTGCCAGCATCTGCCGGTGAGTCATGGGGAGTTTGAGAAGATGTGCAGTTTTGGGCGGGGCAAGCTTCGGGCGGCGGTTGTCCTGTATGCCCGCCACCAGTGACCGTTCCCACGCACCGGGTGGGAATGCCTCTTGTGACGCTCCGCGTCACGCTTTGGGACGCAGAGCGTCCCTGGCTGCATTCCCACGCGGAGCGTGGGAACGATCAGCACGATCAGCGCAGAGACTTCACTTCAACCCAACCTTGTACAGCGCCCCATCCTCCTCATCCGTCAGCACATACAAATACCCGTCCGGCCCCTGTCGCACATCGCGGATCCGCTCCTTGAGTTCGCCCAGCAAGCGCTCTTCATGCACGACTTTGTCGCCATCGAACTGCAACCGAATCAGTTCCTGGCTCACCAGCGCGCCGATAAACACGTTGTGTTGCCAAGGCTTGAAGCGATCGGCGTCGTAGAACGCCATGCCGCTGATGCCAGGAGAAACTTCCCAGACATGGTGCGGTGGCACGGTGCCTTCGGCGGTCTTGCCCTTGGATTCCGGGATCGGCTGGCCGGAATAGTTGATGCCGTTGGTTG
This sequence comes from Pseudomonas sp. ANT_J12, assembly GCF_008370045.1. Classification (GTDB taxonomy): domain Bacteria; phylum Pseudomonadota; class Gammaproteobacteria; order Pseudomonadales; family Pseudomonadaceae; genus Aquipseudomonas. The sequence continues at coordinate 58,880 of NZ_VOBN01000023.1, read as the reverse complement.
CCAGCGGCCAACCGTAGTTCTTGCCGCGCTCGATGACGTTGATTTCGTCGCCACCCTTGGGCCCATGCTCGTTTTCCCACAGCGTACCGTTCCACGGATTGAGCGCCGCGCCCTGGGGGTTACGCTGGCCGTAGGACCAGATCTCCGGTCGCACGCCGGCCTGACCGACAAAAGGGTTGTCATCCGGCACCTTGCCGTCCGGGTAGATCCGCACCACTTTGCCCTGCAACTTGTCGAGATCCTGGGCGGTCATGCGGTCGTTGTTTTCGCCCAGGGTGATGAACAGGTAGCCGTCACGATCAAATACCAGCCGTGAGCCGAAATGATTGCCGACCGAAAGCTTCGGCTCCTGACGGAAGATCACCTTGAAATCCTTGAGGGTGGTCAGGTCTTCGGACAAACGCCCGCGACCGACCGCGGTCCCGGCCTTGTCACCCTCACCGCCACCTTCGGCGTAGGACAGATAGACCATGCGGTCCTGCTTGAAGTCAGGTGACAGCGCCACATCGAGCAAACCGCCCTGCCCCTTGGCCCAGACCTTGGGTACCCCGCTGATGGGCGCCGAACGTTTGCCGTCGACCGTGACCACCCGCAAGTTGCCGGGCCGTTCGGTCACCAGCATGCCTTTGCGGTCCGGGAGAAACGCCAGGGCCCACGGGTGTTCCAGGCCTTTGGTGATCGGCGTGACCTCAAGGGTGCCTTGTTCGCTTTTGAGTTCCTGGGTGGGCGCGGCGAAAACAGGCGCCGTGGCGGTGATCAGTACGCTGGCGCAGAAGGTGGCCAGGAGGGTTTTACGCAACATGCACGCTTCCTTTTGCTGTTCGAATGGCTGACAGAACCTCAGTCCCGCCGTTCAACGGTTGCTGCTGTCCGAGTCCCTTGGAGGTGGGTTGGGAATGAATTTCGGTGGCGCGCTGGGCGCCGATTTGTTCTGGGGATATCGGTTGCCGATGCCGCCGTTGTCCAGGGTGGGCGGACGCGGCGTCGGCGCGAACGTTGGCTGCCGGGTGGCGGGCTGCGTGCCCTGCATGCTGTTGGGATTGGCCCGGTGAATCGGGCTGTTGTAGGGATTGTTGTTGCTGCTGCCCGTCGGGCTCTGGGCCTGGGCCGCCTGGCCGAGCAAAGCGCTCAAGGCCAACACGGTGCAACCGAGCACAAATCTGTTCATGGGGAGCCTCACTGCGGACACGGGAATAGAGTCTTCGATGCCACGCTACGCCCGAGGTTCGCATTTGTTAACTGAAACCTCCTTCACAGATGTAACACCCGTTTGCCGCACCGCTGATCCCCCCGCAGGGCTTGGGCGCAAGCCGCTGAAACTTTTGCGCGGGGCCGCAGGTCACCTGATCATCACTTGCGAGTACACGACGATGGCCCGGGCAATCTGGAAAGGCGCAATCAGTTTCGGCTTGGTGCACATCCCTGTGGCACTGGTGTCGGCCACTTCATCCCAAGGGGTGGATTTCGACTGGCTCGACAGCCGCAGCATGGACCCGGTGGGCTACAAGCGCGTCAACAAGGTCACCGGCAAGGAAGTCACCAAAGAACACATCGTCAAAGGCGTGGCCTACGAAAAGGGCCGTTACGTGGTGCTCAGCGAAGAGGAAATCCGCTCGGCGCACCCGTTGTCGACCCAGACCATCGACATCTTCGCCTTTGTCGACAGTGAGCAGATTCCGCTGCAAAACATCGACACACCTTATTACTTGGCACCGGACAAACGTGGCGGCAAGGTCTACGCACTTTTGCGTGAAACCTTGAGCAAAACCAACAAGGTCGCCCTCGCCCATGTCGTGCTGCACACCCGCCAGCATTTGGCGGCGCTGATGCCACTGGAATCGGCCATGGTGCTGGTGATGCTGCGCTGGCCGGCGGAAGTGCGCAGCCTGGATGAATTGGCGTTGGGCAGTGAAGTGACCAAACCGGAACTGGCAAAAGGAGAGCTGGAGATGGCCAAGCGCCTGGTGGAAGACATGAGCGCCGACTGGAAACCCGAGGATTACCGCGACAGCTTTGAAGACAAGATCATGGCCCTGGTCGAGAAAAAGGCCCATGAAGGCAAGATCGAAGACGTCGAAAGCACCAGCGGCGAAGAGGAACGCAAAACCGCCGATGTTATCGATTTGACCGAACTGCTCAAACGCAGCCTCGGCGGCAAGGCCGCCGCCAAACCAGCGGCCAAACCGCGCAAAGCCGCCGCCAAACCGGCCCCAGCGAAAAAAGCCACGGAGAGCTCTCGCGGCTGACGGCCCGGGACTCGCAGCACAGGGTAGTCCGCCATGGCTAAACCGGTGAGTGAATACACGCGCAAACGCAACTTCGAGATCACGTCGGAGCCGCCCGAATCGGCGCCGGCCAAACGCGGAAAGAAAACTGCCTCGGCCCTGCGTTTCGTGATCCAGAAGCACGATGCGCGCAACCTGCATTACGACTTTCGCCTGGAACTCGACGGCACCCTGAAAAGCTGGGCGGTGCCGAAGGGCCCGAGCCTCGATCCAGCGCAAAAGCGCCTGGCGGTGCATGTCGAAGACCACCCGATCAGTTACGGCACCTTTGAAGGCAGCATCCCCGAGGGCCAGTACGGCGCCGGGGATGTGATTGTCTGGGACCACGGCGTCTGGCAACCGATTGGTGATCCGCAGCAAACCTACAAGGCCGGCAAACTGAAATTCACCCTGATCGGCGAAAAGCTTTCCGGTGACTGGGCCTTGGTGCGCACGCACCTGCGCGGCAGTGGCGACAAGGAACAATGGTTGCTGATCAAGGAGAAGGATCAACAGGCACGGCCGATCAGCGAGTTTGACGTGGTCGCCGAGCTGCCCAAAAGCGTGTTGAGTGATACCACGGTGGGCGATAAGACCATCAAAAAAGCCGTCAAAAAAATCGTTAAAAAGCCCAAACCGACCACCCTGCCCGAAACGTTCAGCCCGCAACTGGCCACGCTGATGGAAAAGGCCCCGGCCGATGATTGGCGCTACGAAATCAAGTTCGACGGCTACCGCATCCTCGCCCGCATCGACGACGGCGAGGTGAAGCTGTTGACCCGCAACGGCCACGACTGGACCGCCAAACTGCCGTTGCAGGCCAAGGCCCTGGCCGAGATGAAGCTCGACGGCAGTTGGCTCGATGGCGAAGCGGTGGTGCTGAACGACAAGGGTTTCCCGGATTTTCAGGCGCTGCAAAACGCCTTCGAAATTGGGCGCTCGGTGGACATCGTTTATTTCGTGTTTGACGCGCCGTTCCTGCACGGCGTCGATCAGCGTGCGATGCCAGTGGAAGACCGCCGTGCGGCGTTGAAAAAAGCCTTGGGACGGAAGTCGCGGCAAGTGCTGCGCTTTTCGGAAGCCTTCACCGCGAACCATCAGGACATCGTCGAAAGCGCCTGTGCGCTGTCCCTGGAAGGCGTGATCGGCAAGCGCGCCGGCAGCCCTTATGTGTCACGCCGCAGCCCGGACTGGATCAAGCTCAAATGCCGCTTGCGCCAGGAATTCGTGATCATTGGTTACACCGCGCCGCAAGGTTCGCGCAGCGGTTTCGGCGCCCTGCTGCTGGGCGTCTATGACGATCAGGCGTTGGTGTATGCCGGGCGGGTCGGCACCGGGTTCAACCAGGCCAATCTCAAGTTGTTTCATGGGCAATTGCAGAAGCTCGAACGCAAAACCTCGCCGCTGAACAAGCCACTGACCTCCGCCCAGGCCCGAGGCGTGCATTGGGTCGAGCCGAAACTGGTGTGCGAAGCCGAATTTGCCGAATGGACTCGCGAAGCCGTGGTGCGCCAAGCCGCGTTCATCGCCATGCGCACCGACAAACCGGCGACCGAAATCGTGCGTGAACAGCCCCAATCCCCCAAGGCGAGCAAACCCGTGAGCGAAAAGAAAACCAGCAGCAAGGACAGCACCGTCGCCGGGGTCAAGATCACCCACCCCGATCGCGTCATCGACAAGGACAGCGGCACGCAGAAACTGCAACTGGTGCAGTTCTACGAAAGCATCAGCGAGTGGATTCTGCCGTTCCTGCGCAACCGACCGGTGTCGCTGTTAAGGGCCCCCGAAGGCGTGGACGGCGAGCAGTTTTTCCAGAAACACGCCGAGCGCCTGGCGATCCCCAATATCAAGCACCTGGACCCGAACATCGACCTGGGGCATGCACGCCTGATGGAAATCGACAGCGTCCAGGCGCTGATCGGGGCGGCGCAAATGGGCGCGATCGAGTTGCATACCTGGGGCGCGACCCACGACAAGATCGAAACGCCCGACCTGTTTGTGCTCGACCTCGACCCCGACCCGGCGTTGCCGTGGAAAAGCATGGTCGAGGCGACGCAACTGACCCTGTCGGTACTTGATGAAATCGGTCTCGACGCCTTTCTGAAAACCAGCGGCGGCAAAGGCATGCACATCATTGTGCCGCTGGCGCGCAAGGATGATTGGGACACGGTCAAGGGGTTCGCCAAGGCCATCGCCCAGTTCATGGCGCAGCAGTTGCCGGAACGGATCACCGCGACCATGGGCCCGAAAAACCGGGTCGGCAAGATCTTCGTCGATTACCTGCGCAATACCCGTGGGGCCAGTACGGTGGCGGCGTATTCGGTGCGGGCGCGGCCGGGGTTGCCGGTGTCGGTGCCGATTGCACGGGATGAGTTGACGGCGCTGCATGGCTCACAGGAATGGACCGTGGCCAATTTGCTGGAGCGGCTTGAAGGGTTGAAAGGTGATCCGTGGGAAGGGTATGCCAATCGGCAGAAGATTACGGCGAAGATGTGGAAGCAGTTGGGGGGCAAGAAGCCTTAGGTGTTGTGTTGAATGTACCGGCCTCTTCGCGGGCAAGCCTCGCTCCTACACAGGATTATGCGGCGTTCAAATAATAGGTGAACGACACAAATCCCTGTAGGAGCGAGCGGTGCGGCGATCCGACTTGCCCGCGAAGGCGTCGGCCGCCCCACCACAACACTCAGATCAGAACGAAAACCGCCAACAACCCACCAAAAATCGCCCACTTCTCCAGGTAATAACGCGCACGATTGCGCTTCTTCAGCTCCTTGCCACGTAGGCGAACCTTGTAGATTTTGGTGAACAACCGGTTGATGCCACCTGTCTTGTCGCCCGCATCGTTCGGCGCGCCCGCCGCCGACATCACGGTACGGCTGAACCAGGCATTGAACGCCGACGCCCAGCGATACTTCATCGGCCGTTCGACGTCGCAGAACAGGATGATGCGGTTCTGGTCGGTGGTGTTTTCGGCGTAATGAATGAATGTCTCGTCGAACATCACCGCTTCACCGTCGCGCCAGTGGTAGTTCTCACCGTCGACGTTGATGTAACAACCGGCGTCGTTCGGCGTTTCCAGACCCAGGTGATAACGATACGAACCGGCATACGGGTCGCGGTGGCGCACCAGTTTTGAACCCGGTGGCAGTTCGGCGAACATCGCAGCCTTGATCGAGCCGATGCTTTGCACCAGTTCGGTGGTGCGCGGGCAGAGCTTCTCGGCCGAAGGGTGGCTGTCGCCGTACCACTTCAGGTAAAAACGCTTCCAACCGCTCTTGAAGAACGAGTTGAAACCCACGTCATCGTATTGGTTCGAGCGCTTGATCTCCCCGGCACGCAGCAGATTCTGGCCCTCGGCTCGGATTTCTTCCCAGTGCGCCTGCAACGGGCTCAGGTCCGGAAAGTCGGCCGGGTTGAGGTAAGGCTTGCTCGGGAGTTTGGAGAACAGATAAAGGAAGCAGTTGATCGGCGCCAGAAACGTCGAGTGGTCGCTCAACTGGCGGCCCAACTTGTGTCGCACACGACCGCGCAAGTGAACATACGCGATGGAAACAACATAAATAGCGGCAATGATAAGTTTCACGGCAATCGTCACAGGTCAGAAGTGAACAAGCTGCGCCTAGCCGGCCAAGCGGTCTGGCGCAGTGTCTGAATACGAAACAGCGGTCCAGGTGGCACGTCCTTGAGCCGATGCCAAAGTGGCATTGGATTGATAGGTGGCATTTTAGCCATGCTTTGTAACAAATAGTTAGCATCCTGATGTGAATATCTGTCCACTGATGCCACCAAAACGCCCGTGCGGCCTCAACGCCCTATCGTTTAAAGAGCCAGACCAGTACAATCGCCGCCAAACATTACGCGCCCCCCTTGGTTGATGACGGGAATGATCCCCGCCTCAGCGCACTTTCACTCGGGCCAAGCGCTCCATTGCTGCTGTCCACTTATTGCCAGATGGACCTTCCGCTTCTGACCGGGATGCATTTCCCGTGGTTTGAAAACCGGAACCGGGTACTGAATCGGTACTGCCGCACCCCTAGCTACTCTGAATGCTTCGCAGGAAAAACCTTTGATTTCTACAGCTAACATCACGATGCAGTTCGGCGCCAAGCCGTTATTCGAGAACGTTTCGGTCAAGTTCGCCGCGGGCAACCGCTATGGCCTGATCGGCGCCAACGGTTGCGGCAAGTCGACCTTCATGAAGATCCTCGGTAACGATCTCGAGCCGTCCGGTGGCCAGGTCATGCTCGAGCCGAACGTGCGTCTGGGTAAATTGCGCCAGGACCAGTTCGCCTACGAAGAATTCACCGTGATCGACACCGTGATCATGGGTCACGAAGAGCTGTGGAAGGTCAAGGCCGAGCGCGATCGCATCTACTCGTTGCCAGAAATGACCGAAGAAGACGGCATGGCCGTGGCCGAACTGGAAACCGAGTTCGCCGAAATGGACGGCTACACCGCCGAATCCCGTGCCGGTGAACTGTTGCTGGGCCTGGGTATCGGCATCGAGCAGCACTTCGGCCCGATGAGCGAAGTGTCCCCTGGCTGGAAACTGCGCGTATTGCTGGCTCAGGCGCTGTTCTCCGATCCTGAAGTGCTGTTGCTCGACGAACCGACCAACCACCTGGACATCAACACCATCCGCTGGCTGGAAAACATTCTGACCCAGCGCTCCAGCCTGATGATCATCATCTCTCACGACCGTCACTTCCTGAACAGCGTGTGCACCCACATGGCTGACCTGGATTACGGCGAGCTGCGCCTGTTCCCGGGCAACTACGACGAGTACATGACCGTGGCGACCCAGTCCCGCGAGCAACTGCTGTCGGACAACGCCAAGAAGAAAGCCCAGATTTCCGAGCTGCAATCGTTTGTCAGCCGCTTCTCGGCCAACGCCTCGAAAGCCAAGCAAGCGACCTCCCGTGCCAAGGCGATCGACAAGATCCAGCTGGCCGAGGTCAAGCCTTCGAGCCGTGTGAGCCCGTTCATTCGTTTCGAACAGAACAAGAAGCTGCACCGTCAGGCGGTCATCGTCGAGCGCATGGCCAAAGGCTTCGACGGCAAGCCACTGTTCAAGGACTTCAGCTTCCAGGTTGAAGCCGGCGAGCGCGTAGCGATCATCGGCCCGAACGGTATCGGTAAAACCACCCTGCTGCGCACCCTGGTCAATGAACTGACCCCGGACGCCGGCACCGTGAAGTGGACCGACGCCGCGGAACTGGGCTACTACGCCCAGGACCACGCGCACGACTTCGAAGACGACTGCAACCTGTTCGACTGGATGGGCCAATGGACCCAGGGCGGCGAGCAGATGGTTCGCGGCACCCTCGGCCGGATGCTGTTCTCCAACGACGAGATTCTCAAGTCGGTCAAGGTCATCTCCGGTGGTGAGCAAGGTCGCATGCTGTTCGGCAAGCTGATCCTGCAAAAGCCGAACGTGCTGATCATGGACGAACCGACCAACCACTTGGACATGGAATCCATCGAGGCGCTGAACCTGGCGCTGGAGAACTACCCGGGCACGCTGATCTTCGTCAGCCACGACCGTGAGTTCGTATCGTCGTTGGCCACCCGCATTATCGAACTCAGCCCTAGCGGTGTGATCGACTTTAGCGGTACTTACGATGATTACCTGCGCAGCCAAGGCGTGGTGTTTTAAGGGCAGCTTTTAGTTTCAAGCTGCAAGCGGCAAGTAGAAGCCCTGTCCATGTGACGGGGCTTTTTGCATTCGGGCTTTTGATCGTTCCCACGCTCTGCGTGGGAATGCCTCGAGGGACGCTCCGCGTTCCAATGGGACGCGGAGCGTCCCGGGCTGCATTCCCACGCGGAGCGTGGGAACGATCAGGTGGCGAGAAGTAGTTAGCCTGCTTCCTTTTATTCCCGGCCCACGCCATGATGCAGGTCTCCCACCGCCGCCCGCGAACGAGCCCTATGTCTGCGCAGCCACTGCCCCCGCAAAGCTCCATGGCGATCACCCTGCAGATCGTCTCCATCGTTTTCTATACCTTTATCGCCTTCCTCTGCATCGGCCTGCCGATTGCGGTGATTCCGGGGTATGTCCATGAACAACTGGGGTTCAGCGCGATCATTGCGGGGCTGACCATCGGTTGCCAATACCTGGCCACCCTCCTCAGCCGGCCGATGGCCGGGCGCATGTCGGACAGCGTCGGCACCAAGCGCGCGATTGTCTACGGCTTGTCGGGGATTGTGTTAAGCGGCTTGCTGACCTTGCTCTCGACCTTGCTGCAAAGCCTGCCGTTGCTGAGTCTGATGATCCTGATTGCCGGCCGGTTGCTGCTGGGGATCGCCCAGGGCTTGATCGGCGTCGGCACCATCAGTTGGTGCATGGGCCAGGTTGGCGCCGAGCACACGGCGCGCTCGATTTCCTGGAACGGCATCGCGTCCTACGGCGCCATTGCGATTGGCGCGCCGCTGGGGGTGGTGATGGTCGCCGAGTATGGCTTTGAAAGCCTGGGGATTGTCCTGTCGGTGCTGGCCCTGGGGGCGCTGTTGCTGATTCGCAACAAGCCATCGGTGCCGGTGATTCGCGGCGAACGCCTGCCCTTTTGGAACGTGTTCGGGCGTATTGCCCCGTTTGGCGCGAGCCTGAGCCTGGCGTCCATCGGCTACGGCACCCTGACCACCTTTATTACCCTGTATTACCTCAATCGCGGCTGGACCGGCGCGGCGTACTGCCTGACGGTGTTTGGGGTGTGTTTCATCCTGTCGCGGCTGTTGTTCATTTCCACTATCAGCCGATACGGCGGCTTCACCTCGGCCATTGCCTGCATGACCATCGAAACCGTGGGCCTGGTGCTGCTGTGGCTGGCGCCGTCCACCGGGTACGCGTTGATCGGCGCCGGGTTGACCGGGTTCGGCCTGTCGCTGGTGTATCCGGCGCTGGGGGTCGAGGCGATCAAGCAGGTGCCCAACACCAGTCGCGGCGCGGGATTGAGTGCTTATGCGGTGTTTTTTGACCTGGCGCTGGCGATTGCCGGACCGCTGATGGGCGCGGTCGCGTTGAACCTGGGGTATTCGTGGATTTTCTTTTGTGCGGCGTTGTTGTCGGTGACAGGGTTGGGCCTGACATTAATGCTGAAACGCCGCGCAATGGCCTGATGCGCCCGACCTCTGTAGGAGCAAGGCTTGCCCGCGATGGTGTCCGTGAGACCGCCATCGCGAGCAAGCTTTGCTCCTACAAGGTTCGGCGTTATTGATCGGCGGTTTGCATCCCGGCCCGACTCGGTTTGCCCAGGGCATGGGAGAAAAACCGTCCCGCTTCCGAGATCAGGTTGCGGTGAATGTCCTCACGATCAACCCCATCGGCATCGGTACACAACGCCGGCATGGCGATGATCTGCTCTTCGTTGCACGGCGCCATGAACACGAAGTGCCCTGCCCCGGCCAGCAGCTTGAAGTCCGGCGCGATCGGCAGTTTGCGCGCCAGGGCAGCGGCGTTCTTGTCGAAAGCCACCAGTTTGTCGCCGTCGCCGCTGTACAGCAGCACCGGCACATGCACATCCGCCAGGGTGTGGCGGCCGAACTTCAGGCTCAGCGGCGCCATCAGCAGCAAGGCGTGGACACGCGGGTCGGCCACTGGCTGCAAATCATCACGGTCGACAATCAGCTCGCCCTGGGTGTTGCAGGCATCGCGGTCGTCCGGTCGCTCCTGGCAATAGCGGCGCAGACGATCCAGGTCGGGTGTGGCACCGGACAGGATCAACGCCGTTTCGCCGCCCGCCGAGTAACCAATCACCCCCACCTGATCGGCGTTGACGAACGGCGCGAGCATGGGATCGCCCAGGGTGGCGGTAATGGCTTCGGAAATTTGCAGCGGCCGACCGTACAGGTTGCTCAAGGTGCCGAGACGGCTGTGATCCTTGGAGTTGTCGCCGGGGTGAATCACCGCCACCACCACAAAGCCCTTGCGTGCCAGCGAGGTGGCGAGGTCGTGCAAGGCCAGCGGCGTGCCGACGTTGCCATGGGACAGCATCAGCATCGGGAAACGGCCGATCGCCACGCGGGCGTCTTCGCTCGCTTCGACGGTGTAGCCATCGAGTTTGCTGGTGTGTTCTTTATCGCTGGAGGGATAAAAGGCAATGGCGCGCATCGGCTGCAAATCCAGCGGATCGAGGAACGTCATCTCGTGATAGCCGACGCCCCAGTGCGCATGCAGCCCAGGCGCGGCGTGCACTGAAAGCAGGCTGCTGAGCAGGCATATCAGTAACGTTGCACAAAGACGCACCATGGGATGCCCCACCTTTGATACTTGCCTGAAAAGCCCGTAGTGCTCCGATGTACGGAGTACGCGGCCTCGTGCCAGTGTTTGCGGCCACCAAGGTCATTGCGCGACGGGGACGTTAACCCTCGACTGCATAACCTGGGCCAGAACCTATAAAACGGTCAAAAACAAAAAAACTCTGTAACTGATCATTACGATGATCAGAATACAGAGTTTTTCGGGTATTACCTGAGCTGTTTAGTATTTTTTACGCAAGCCTTACACAGGCCTTATGCCGCAGCGAACAGTTGATCGCTGATGTGCGTGTGAGCGTCGCTCAGGGCTTTGGTGCGCACTTCGTCACCGTAAGCCAGGCCATGGGCGCGAACGAACTCAATATCAGTGATGCCCAGGAAACCGAACAGCACTTTCAAGTAGTCTTCGTGCGCTACGCCGGTGGCTTGACCGACGTGGAGGCCACCCGAAGTCGAAACGATCACCAGTTTCTTGCCACCGCACAGGCCTTCCGGGCCGGCTTCGGTGTAGCGGAAGGTCTGGCCGGCCACGGCGATGCGGTCAATCCAGGCCTTGAGTTGAGTCGGGATGGTGAAGTTGTACATCGGCGCGGCAATGACGATGGCGTCGGCAGCAAGGAATTCAGCCAGGGTCGAAGCGCTCAGTTCGGCTTCGTGCTGTTGCGCGGCGTTGCGCAGCTCAGCGGTGGTGCCAGCGGCAACCAGGGTAGTGGAGGAGAAATGGCTGATGGCGTCAGCAGCCAGGTCGCGGTAAGTGACGACGGCCGAAGCGTCAGCGGCTTGCCAGGCTTTGACCACTTCGCCGCTCAACTGACGGGACGCCGAGTTGTCACCCAAAATGCTCGAATCGATATGCAACAGTTTCATTTAAGGATCTCCAGGTGAGGATCGCCACCGGGCGATCTGATGGAGGTGATCCTACAGATGAATCTAATAGGTGATTAGCCCGCAACAATGCGATAGTTCGTCTCACTGATAGAACAATCGAGTCCAGATCATGCAAGACCTTAACGACCTCTACTATTTCGCCAAAGTCGTCGAAGCCGGTGGTTTCGCGGCCGCCGGGCGCTTGCTGGGGATTCCCAAGTCGCGGCTGTCGCGGCGCATCGCCGAGCTGGAAGAACGCCTGGGCGCGCGTCTACTGCAACGCACCACTCGCCAACTGAAATTGACCGCCGTGGGCGAACGTTACTTGCGCCACTGTCAGGCGATGTTGCTGGAAGCGGAGATGGCCGACGAAGCGGTGGCCAGCATGTCCAGCGAACCCCGAGGGCGATTGCGGGTGTCCTGCCCCGTGGGGTTGGCCAATCAAATGTTGCCAACGATCATCAGCGACTTTCTCGGGAAATACCCGCAGGTCCAGCTGGAGGTCATGCTGGTCAACCGCCGGGTCGATCTGGTCACCGAAGGCGTCGATGTCGCCCTGCGCGTCCGCGAATTGGGAGATGAAGACCCATTACTGGTGACCCGACGCCTGCGTCAGGCGCAGACGCTCATGGTCGCCAGCCCCGCCTTCTTGCACGGCCGGGAAATCAACCATCCGGACGACCTCAAGAGTTTGCCGGTCCTCGGAGCGCTGGAACCCGACCGCATGGTGCATATCCGTATGCTCGATCAACAGGGTAAAAGCCATGACCTGGCAATGGAGGCACGGCTGGGTATTGACGACTTTATCGTGCGCCGCGCCTGCGCCCTCGCTGGCCAGGGCTTTACCGTTCTGCCAATGATGTATTGCGAGTCGGAGCTGGCGGACGGTTCATTGATCCAGTTGCTGCCCGACTGGTCGATGCCTGGCGGCTGGCTGCAAGCGGTCTACCCTCATCGGCGCGGGGTAATGCCGGCCGTGCGCGCCTGGCTCGACCACTTGATCGAATCATTCAATGCCTGTGGGGACCGATTGATATGAAGGCTGGACGCATGAACGAAGCGGATGTCGCGCAGTTTTGCCTGGGGCTGCCCGGCGCGCGGGAAGACTACAAATGGGGTGGCGTGCGGGTGTTTTCGATTGCCGGGAACAAGATGTTCGCGTTGCAGAACCTGCGGGGCGAATCCCTGGCGTTCAAGGTCGACAAGGATTTGTTTCTCGGCCATTGCGACCGACCGGGCATTCACCCGGCGCCGTACCTGGCCCGGGCGCAATGGATCATCATGCAGACGCCCTACCCGCTGGGCGCCGAAGAACTGAAGGCGCTGCTGCAACGTTCCCACCAACTGGTGGTGGGCAAGTTGCCCAAGCGCTCTCAGGTCGGGCTGCTTCTTTAAAACAACGCCAGCAGGTTCGCACCGAGAAACAACTGGTCGATCCAGAACACCTGGTGCATGAGCACGATCAGCCAGAACACCAGTTGAAACGAAAGCTTGCGAGTCTTGTGCCGGAACACTTGCTGGGCCAACAAGGCACCCGGCCAGCCACCGGCCAGTTCGACTGCGTGCAAGACGTTTTCCGGCGTGCGCCAGGTGTCGGCGCGGGCCTTGCGCTTGTCGCTCCAGTACAGGAAAAACGCGACCACGCTGACCACGCCGTAGGCCGCCAGCGGGATCACGGAAACCCCGCGCAGCCACACCATCAGCGAACCATACAGCGGCAGCGCGCACAGGATGGCGAGCACCAGCAATTTCAAGCGTGGATGCTGGACTTCGCCCCCGGACTTGCGACCAGGGTTGTTGCGCGCGCTGGAATCACTCATGGCTTGGCGGCTGCCCAATCGACCCAACCGAACTGCCAGGTCGCCAGGATCACCAGGCCAAACGCAATGCGATACCACGCAAACACCGCGTAGCTGTGACTGGCAATGAACTTGAGCAGCGCCTTGACGGCAATCATCGCGAAGATAAACGCAGTGACAAAACCGATGGCGAACACCGGAAAATCCGCCGGGACGAACAGATGGCGGTACTTGAACCCCGAATACACCGCCGCCGCGACCATGGTTGGCATGGCCAGGAAGAACGAGAACTCGGTGGCGGTTTTGCGCGACAGCCCGAACAGCAGGCCGCCGATGATCGTCGAGCCGGAACGCGAGGTCCCCGGGATCATCGCCAGGCATTGGGCGAAGCCGACTTTCAGCGCGTCCTGCCAGGTGATGTCATCGACCGTTTCGGCATGCACTTCGTGCTGACGCTTCTCGGCCCACAACATGATGATCCCGCCCACGACCAACGCCGCTGCCACGGTGATCGGGTTAAACAGGTAGTGGTGAATCAAATCGGAAAAAATCACCCCCAGTACCACGGCCGGCATGAAGGCAATCAACAGGTTGGCGGTAAAGCGCCGTGCGCTCGGCTGGGTCGGCAAGCCGACGACCACGTCGAGGATCTTGCGCCGGAACTCCCAGACCACCGCGAGAATCGCGCCTAGCTGGATGATGATGTTGAATGCAATGGCCCGCTCACCACCGAAGTCGAGCAAATCCGCGACGATAATCTGGTGTCCGGTACTCGAAATGGGCAAAAACTCCGTCAGCCCTTCTACAACGCCTAGAATCAGTGCCTGGAAGGCCGTCCAAAGATCCATCAATCCCCCAAAGGCAGCGCTCAAAGGCATGCCCCGTTAATATTTTTAGTTCGTTCACTGCGCTCAGCGTAGCTGAAGTCTCTCGCGCACAGGATCCCCACGAAACCGTAAAAATTCCGTGAAAAATCAACTTGGATTCAGGTTTTTCCACGCGAGGCCGAAATCCTATCAGACAAGCTCCGATTACGCCGCCGTGTAATTGGACTTGGGTCGAATAGGCCCCACCGGCACAGTGTGGTTGGATGCTCGCGATCGTTTATTACAAGAAGAAGAATCTGGAGTGACAGCGTTATGAACAGCTTACGCAGTGTGTCGATCAGCCGACGCTTGTGGCTCATCTTGATCGTGGCCATCGTGATGTTATTGACGCTGGGCATCTTGATGCTCAAACAGATTCACGACGACCTGTACCATGCCAAGGCGCAGAAAACCCAGCACGTGGTGCAGACGGCCAGTGGCATCCTGAACTACTACCACGACCTGGAAACCGCCGGCACCCTCACCCGCGAAGCGGCGCAAAAACAGGCGCTGACCGTGGTTCGCGGCCTGCGCTATGACCAGAACGACTACTTCTGGATCAACGACCTGGGGCCGGTGATGATCATGCACCCGGCCAACCCGAAACTCGAAGGCCAGAACCTCTCGGCGATCCGCGACCCGGATGGCTTTGCGCTGTTCAACGAGATGGTCGCCATCGCCAAGTCCAAGGGCGCCGGCATGGTTGACTACCGTTGGCCGAAACCGGGCGCCAGCGCGCCGGTGGAAAAAACCTCCTACGTCAAACTGTTCGAACCCTGGGGCTGGGTCATCGGTTCGGGCGTGTATGTCGATGACCTGCAAGCCGAATTCTACGGGCAGGTCTGGAAAGCTTCGTTTATCGGCATGGCAATTACCCTGATCATGGCGCTGCTGGTGATCATGATTGCCCGCAGCATCGTGCGTCCATTGCAGGAAACCGTAAACGCCATGGCCAATATCGCCAGCGGCGAAAGCGACCTGACCCGCAGCCTCGACACTCACGGCCAGGACGAAGTCACGCAACTGGCGCACCACTTCAACGCCTTTACCGCCAAGCTGCGGCAGGTGATCAGCCAGTTGCAGGTGTCGGCCAGCGCCCTGGGCCAGTCGTCCAGCGATCTGGGTAACGATGCGGCGCAGGCACAGCAACGCAGTCAGCAGCAGTCCCAGCAAATGGAACTGGTGGCGACCGCAATCAATGAAGTGACCTACGGCGTGCAGGACGTAGCGAAGAACGCCGAGCATGCGGCCAGTGAAATGCGCGACGCCGAGTCCCAGGCGCAACAGGGTCAGGTCAACATCGATGGCAGCTTGCAACAGATCGACAAGCTCTCCGGCACCATTGATCAAGCGGTGGAAGTGATTCGCACCCTGGCTGCCGAAAGCACCCAGATTGGCAGTGTGCTGGAAGTGATTCGCTCGATTGCCGAGCAAACCAACCTGCTGGCCCTCAACGCGGCCATCGAAGCTGCCCGGGCTGGCGAGCAAGGTCGCGGGTTTGCGGTAGTGGCCGATGAAGTGCGCCTGCTCGCCCAGCGCACACAGAAGTCCACGGCGGAAATCCAGGCGATGATCGAACGCCTGCAAAACCACTCCGAAGCGGCGGTCAAGGTGATCGGCGACAGCAGCCGCGCCTCGCAACTGACCATCGAACAGGCCGGACTGGCCGGTGCGAGCCTGAACGCCATCGGCCAGGCCCTGCGCAACCTCAACGGGCTGAACGCCTCCATCGCCAGCGCCACACTGCAACAGGCGCATGTGGTGGAAGACATCAACCAGAACGTCACACAGGCGGCGGGGTTGTCCCACAGCACGGCGCTGGCGGCGGAACAATCGAGCCTGGCCAGTGTTCACCTCAAGGAATTGAGCGAGCAGTTGAACGGGTTGCTCAAGCAATTCCGGGTGTAAAGCGAAAAGATCGCAGCCTTCGGCAGCTCCAGGGTTTTGTGTACACCTGTAGGTGCTGCCCAAGGCTGCGATCTTTTGATCTAACCGCTACAATCCGCCCCCTCTTTCGACTCCTCCCAAGGAACCTCCATGTCCGGGCTTGAACTGTTTGCTGCCGCCCTCGGCGTGATCGCCGTCTGGCTGACGGTCAAACAGAACCCGTGGTGCTGGCCGATCGGGCTGGTGATGGTGCTGCTTTACAGCTGGATCTTCTTCGAGGTGAAGCTGTATTCGGACATGTTGCTGCAGGTGATCTACGCCGCGTTGCAACTCTACGGCTGGTGGCAGTGGACCCGAGCCGGCGATGCCCATGACGGCCGGCAAGTCAGCGCGCTGGATGCCCGGTCGATCATGCTCGGCCTTGCCGTGGGCGCCATCGGCAGTCTGTTGCTGGGCGCAGCCATGGCCCACTGGACCGACGCCGCGCAACCCTGGCTCGATGCCGCTCTGACGGGCTTCAGCCTGGTGGCGCAGCTATGGATGGCGCAAAAACGCGTGCAATGCTGGCCGCTGTGGATCGTCCTCGATGTGATCTTTGTCAGCCTGTTCATCTACAAGGGCCTGTACCTGACCGCGACCCTCTACGGGTTGTTTACCCTGATCGCGGTGCAAGGCTGGCGTGAATGGCGCGCCGATCCGGCGCTGCACGCATGAAAGCGCTGGTGCTGACAGGCCCGGAATCCAGCGGCAAAAGCTGGCTTTCGAGTGAAATCCAGGCGCATTTTGGCGGGCTGTTGGTGGGTGAGTACGTTCGGCATTTCATCGAAAGCCAAGCCCGCGAAACCTGCCTCGATGACATTACCGCCATCGCACTCGGCCAACTGGCCTGGGAAGATGAAGCACGAGCCAAACAGCCGTCACTGCTGATTCTCGATACACACCTGTTGAGCAATATCCTGTGGAGTCGCACGTTGTTTGGCGCGTGCCCGACGTGGATCGAGCCAGCATTGTTGGCACGGCACTACGACCTGCATTTGCTGCTGAGCCCTGAAACAGTGGCCTGGCACGACGACGGGCAACGTTGCCAACCGCAACTGGAGGAACGCCAAGGGTTTTTCCAGGCGAGCCACGATTGGCTTGACCTTCACCACCAGCCTTACCAGATACTGCAAGGTGATTGGCAACAGCGTAAAGACGCGGCATTCGCGGCCGTGAAACGCTTGCTCGAAGCCTGACACGAGCCCCCAGACCTGGCGCAAGTGTCCATTCCTGAAACACCCCCTCCTGAGCGAACCCGCGAACTAAAGCGGTTTCAGCGCTGCAGAACGAAACTGTTAAACCTCTGATACAACCTGCGTTTCGCCGCTCTAGCGTGCAATGCCGCCCGCATGGACGGCGTTTTTACGTGGTGCTGTCTCAGTGGCGTTACAAATATTTTTTGACAACCTCGAGATTTAAAATCAACCCATTGTTTTTAAACGATAAATAAAAAGCGGCACACCTTCTGCTCTCTACCTCGCAACGCTGAAAAGGGCCAGCGTCCCAATTACAGAAGGAATTGCCGCCGTGGGGAAATTTGATAGAAGCATCTACCGCCTCCTGCTGATCGGATGCGCGCTGGGTTCAAGTTTCTGCCTGCCTGCTCAGGCTGACAACGGCATCATTACGATCAAACGTGATGTCCAGACGCGCAACGCCGTGGTCCCACCGCTGATCCCTGACCCTCACCCCACCACCGTTAACGCCAACCCTTCGCAACATATCCTCAATCAAACGAACGAGTTGAGCGACGGTGATTTTGCCGGTGTTGCCAGCGGTGCAGGCATCAGTCAGATGGTGACGCAAAACACCAACAATCTGGGCGGCAATATCAGCAATCAGTCCCAACTGTCCAACCTCCCCGGCGGGCGTTCGGGAAACTCGGGCAGCGGCATCGCCAACATGGTCAATTCGAACGTCCAGCAAGGCCTGGGTGCTCTGAAAATCATAACGGGAGACCGTTAGCATGAATCGTTCGCTGCTGATTATCGCCATGTTTTGCAGTGCATCGTCCTTTGCCCAGTCTCCCGTCATCGACAACGCGGACATCGACAGTTCGGGCGCGCAGTACCAGGGCAACCTCGGGGTCAACCAGGCTGCGGGCGATCAGCAACAACAGGTCAACGCCCGAGCCATCGCCATTGGCAACAACGCCCATGCATCCACACAGATTCGCCAACGGCTGCATTCACCTGCGGACCCACGCATCGACGCCAGCGCCAGCATTCAAGGTAACGCCTTCAGCAACGGTAACGGCGTGCTGGGCGTCAACCAGAGCGCGGGCGGCAACAACCAGCAGGCCAATGCCCTGCGGATCAGCATCAGTACACAGCCGCAAAGTATCGACGACAGCGTCCTCCTGCAACAGAACGTGGCGCTGATCAACAACTCCGATCCAACTGACTCCGCACCAGGCTATCGCCGGGTCGCTACAAGCGATCAGGCCTTCACCGGTAGCCGTGGAGTTATTCAGTTGAATCAGAGCGCCGGGGTGGGAAACCGAACGGCCAACACCGTGAGCGTACGGGTCGCGGATTGACCCAAAACAGGTAAAAAAAACAACACTTAACCTATAAATCAGTACGGAGAATCACCATGAAACCTTCGATGGCAATCAAGCCTCTGGTTTTCGCAATTGCTGCGGTCATGGCTGTTGCTGTACAAGCTGGACAAAGTGACGACCACCATAATGGCCACCACAATGGCCACAATAACAACGGTCAGCACACCCCTCCTCCAACCCGGATCCCTGTCTACGCGACTGCGAATGCGTGGGATACCCAAAGTAGTACCGATAACCGCATTAGCAACGCCGGGACTGTCAACAGTGCAGAGATGAATAACTCTGCTACAGGCACCAGCGGCAACGTCGGCGTCAACGTGGCTGGCGGCGACGGCAACCAACAAGACAACGCAGCCGCTATTGCAAACGCCGCAGCTGCCGCTCCTGATAATGCGTTCGTGTTCGGCACCGCCAGTGCCACGGCATCCGTCACCCAAACCAGCCGCAACAACCGGGTCGACAACTACGGCAGCCAAGCTACGGCTTCTATGAGCGGTTCGGCTAATGGCGGCAGCGGCAACATGGGCGTCAACGTGGCGGCCGGCGACCTGAACCAACAGAAAAACACCATGGCCATTGCTAACACCAATGCTCCATTGGGTAACGCCACAGCCACCGCCTCTGCTACACAAACCGGCCCTGGCCTGACCGTTAATAACAATGCCGATCGGACCTACCGCGTCGATACGCTGACCTTTACCACCTCGGCCAGCGGCAGTAAAAACTATGCCAACGCAAGCGCAGCGTCCGGCAGTAAAAGCTCCTCATCGAGCTTTGACGTGAGCGGTTCGAAAAGCTTCGATGCCAGTGGTTCAAAAAGCTACGAGAAGAGCAGTTCTTCTAGCTCTAATTTGAATGCTTCGTTGAACGCTACGCTGGATGCTTCGGCTGCGGCTTCTCAAAATGCTGCCTGGGATAATGGCTATCACCATTCGGGTAGCAGCAGTTCGTCTTCCGACGCGTCTCTGAACGCATCGCTTGACGCCACGCTGGACGTATCGATCGATAAGTCGCACAACAAGTCGGGCAGTTCGTCGTTCGATAAGTCGTTCGATTCCTCGTTCGAAAAATCCGGCAGCAAATCCCACGAGTCTTCGTATGACAAGGCGAAAGCCTACGCTGAGAGCAGTTCATTTGATCTGAGCAACACCTACTCCTATCAAGTGCTGACTCCAACTGGCTGGGCCAACCCTGTAACCAACACTGCAACCCTGAGCGGTTCGGTGAATGGCGGCAGCGGCAACCTGGGTGTCAACGTGGCTGCTGGTGTGGGCAACCAACAAAGCAACTCGCTGGCCATTTCCAACAACTCGTTCTAATGCCTGTCTTTTGGGCCCCCTCACGGGGGCCTTTTTCAACAACAACCAGAAGGCGTCCCACCATGCGCATCATCGCCTTGGCAATTTTGCTTTGCGTGGCCAGTGTGATCGAGGCTGCACAAATGCCGCTTTCCGTCCTTCCGGGCGGCGCGGTGGTGTACAAGCCGATCCAGAGCGTACGCGAGCGTAAATTTGCTGATCTGGTGCAACAGAAAACCGACTTCAGTTGCGGCGCCGCGGCGCTGGCAACCATCTTGCGCCAGGCCTATTGGTTGGACGTGAGTGAAAATCAAATCATTGAAGGCATGCTGGCCCACTCGGATCAAAATCTTGTCCGCGTCCAGGGCTTCTCCATGCTCGACATGAAGCACTACGTGGAAAGTATCGGCATGCGGGCCCGTGGCTACCGGGTGGCGACGGAAACGTTGAGCGAAATCAAAATCCCCGTAGTGGTCCTCATGGACATCCGTGGCTACAAGCATTTTGTGGTCTTGCAAAGAGTCCACCAAGGCTGGGTCTATATCGGCGATCCGGTACTCGGCCATAAACGTTACAGCGTCGACGACTTTGTCAAAGGCTGGAACGGCATCATCTTTGCCGTCATCGGCCAGGGCTACGACAAATCCAATGCGTTGCTCGAGCCCCCCCTGCCACTGACTGCCAAAAACCGCCTCAACATGTTCAGCCCGGTGCAAGACGCGGAGTTGATGGATTTCGGATTCATCCAAAGCGACTTCTTCTAATAACAAGGGAGCATGAAGCTCCGGGAGCATCCAATGAAAACTTCAACCTGGCTGGCTGTGGTTTGCCTGGCCGCCAGCCTGCCAACCCAGGCAGAGACGTTCAAACCCATTGAACTGAAGGATCAGGAGTTGGCGACCCTGCGAGGCCGATTTGTCATGCCGGGACGTATCGTCAGTTTCGGCATTGTCATGACCAGCACTTGGCAGAATGCCGAAGGCCAGTTGATCGGGGCGACGTCCGCGATGCAAATTCAACAATCGACCATCAAACCCCAGTTCTATGTGTCGATGATTGACGAAAAACCTGCTGGCCAAACGAGTTCGCAAGGCTCCGGCTCCGGCGCAGGGACAGGCACCGTCACGGGCGGCGGCGGCCTCAACACGACAGAAGGCGTTACTCAAGTAGTACGCGCTGCCGGCGACAACAACACCGCCTACAACAACGTAGATATCAACGTCGCAAAAGCTAGCCAGGTCAACCCGTCATCCGCAACGCAACCGCAGGGTCAGGCATTGACCCCTGGAACGACGTTAGTGGGCAACAATGGTGCGGGCTCGCTCAGCGTTTCCTCAACCGGTAGTGGAGTTCAACTCAACATCGTGGCTAACAACAACCAGGGCAGCACCATGCAGCGCCTGGCCCAGGGTGGACTGATGCAGAACACGACTTTGCTCGGCAGTAGCAACCAGGTCCGCAACTTGACATCCCTCAATGTTGTGCTGCGTGACAACGTGCCGACGGCCGGATCCGTGAGCGGCAATCTGGACCAGCTCAAAGGCCTTCGCACTATCGGATTCTGATCTACGCTCAGTCTCATTCAGATCTAATCAGAAGGGACGGCTAATCCATGCACCGATCGTTAACGTTCAGAGCTATCGTCTGTTTGAGTAGCCTGACCCCGGCAACACTGCTCTACGCAGCACCGGACCCTCAGGTCGAAGCATTAAAACAAGAACTCACGGAGTTGAAACAGCGTTATGAAGCACAACAGAACGCGCTGATGGTACTTGAACAGCGCGTTCGCCAAGTCGAAGCAGCACCTGCGACACCGGCGCCCAAACGCCTGACCAAATCCCCGGCCGAGCCGGTCAAGAGTGGTCAGACGGTGGCCTCCGGTGCGCCAGGCACCACCGGCAGCTCATACGGCCAATCGCTCAAGGATGATTCTGAGCCTGCGCAAAGCGTCTCCAACCTGTATGACGAAGCCAGCGGCTTCTTCGGTGGCGGCAAGTTCAGCCTCGAAACCGGCGTGACCTACACGCACTACGACACGCGGGCATTAACGCTCAACGGCTTCCTGGCACTGGACTCGATTTTTCTCGGCAACATCAACCTCGACCGCATCAAGGCCGACAACTGGACCCTGGACCTGACGGGGCGCTACAACGTGGCACAACGTTGGCAGTTCGACATCAACGTCCCGATTGTTTATCGCGAATCGACGTATTCCTCCGGCGGCGCGGGTGGCGCAGGTCCGGTGACGTCGGACGCAACCGTGACCCGGGACCCGACCATCGGCGATATTAACGTCGGCGTTGCGTACAAGTTTCTGGATGAGTCGGCCAACTGGCCCGACGCGGTCGCGACACTGCGCGTCAAGGCTCCAACCGGCAAGGACCCTTACGGCATCAAGCTGGTCAGTGACCCGACCAACGATAACCTCTCGGTCCCCGAGGACCTGCCGACCGGCAACGGTGTCTGGGCGATCACGCCGGGGATCTCGCTGGTCAAGACCTTCGACCCTGCCGTGCTGTTCGGCACGTTGTCCTACACCTACAACATGCAAGACTCTTTCAGCGACATCAGCCCTCAGGTCGGCTCCAAGGTCAAGGGGGACGTGAAACTGGGTGATTCCTGGCAGGTTGGCGGCGGCATTGCGTTCGCGTTGAACGAGAAGATGAGTATGTCGTTCTCGGTCACCGATCAGTTCGCCCGCAAGAGCAAGATCAAGCCGGACGGTGGCGATTGGCAGTCGATTTCCAACAGCGATTACAACGCGGCCAACTTCAACATCGGCATGACCCTGGCCGCAACGGACAACCTGACGATCGTGCCCAACCTGGCCATAGGCCTGACCGAAGACTCGCCAGACTTTTCCTTCAGCCTGAAATTCCCGTACTACTTCTGATCCACAACGGCAAAGCCCCGCTGCGACTTCAATCGCAGCGGGGGCTTTTTATTGGTGGGCCTTCGAAAGATCGCTCCTACAGGTACGCGCGGATTCCTTGTAGGAGCTGTCGAGTGAAACGAGGCTGCGATCTTTTGATCTTTGCGTCTAACGAATCTGATGCTTGTGCAACAACCGGTAGAACGTAGGCCTGGATATCCCCAAGACCTTGGCGGCGATGCTCAAATTGTCGCTGTGGCGGTTAAGTACGTCGCACAAGGCCTGGCGTTCAGCCCGGGTCTTGTAGTCTTCCAGCGTCCCCATCGGCGCGGCTATGGTTAGCTGGCTGATCAGCCCCAAGTCTCGCGCTTCGATCTGCCGGCCTTCGGCCAATACCAACCCGCGACGCACCCGGTTGGCCAGCTCGCGAACATTGCCCGGCCAGTCATGCTTGCCCATGGCAATCAGCGCATCTTCGCTGAAGCTGCGGGGGCGACGACCGGTTTCATGGCTATAGAAATGCGAAAAGTGGTTAGCCAGCATCGAGAGGTCGCCGTGGCGTTCACGTAGCGGCGCGGTGACTACTTGCAGAACGTTGAGGCGGTAGTACAAATCTTCGCGAAAGCGTTTCTTCTCGATGGCGGCTTCAAGGTCGACGTGGGTCGCCGCCAATACCCGCACATCCACCGGAATCTGCTGGCTGCCGCCGACATGCTCGATGTGTTTTTCCTGGAGAAAGCGCAGCAGATTGGCTTGCAGCTCCAACGGCAGGTCGCCGATTTCATCGAGAAACAGCGTGCCGCCGTTTGCCGCCTCGATCCGCCCGATCTTGCGCTGATGCGCGCCGGTGAAGGCGCCTTTCTCATGACCAAACAGTTCGGACTGGATCAAGTGTTCGGGAATGGCACCGCAGTTGATCGCCACGAAAGGTTTGCTGTGGCGCTGGGATTGTCGGTGCAGGGTGCGGGCGACCAGCTCTTTGCCGGTGCCGCTTTCGCCACGGATCAGTACCGGCGACTCGGTAGGCGCCAGTTTGCTCAGCAGCTTGCGCAGTTCGCGGATCGGCTTACTGTCACCGAGCAGCTCGTGTTCCGGCTGATCGATGTGAATCGTGCCCTGCCCGCGCAGTCGCGCCATGCCGAACGCGCGCCCCAGTGTCACCTGGACCCGGGCCACATCGAACGGCAAGGTGTGGAAGTCGAAAAACCATTCGCACACGAAGTCCCCGACGTTCTGCAAGCGCAGAACTTCCTGATCGAGCACCGCGATCCATTCGGTGCCGCTGCGGCTGATCAGTTCCTTGACGGCTTCGGGACGTTCCAGATGGAACGGCTGCAATCGCAAGAGGCCGACATCGCATGTTCGGTCGGCGGCGTTTTCCAGCGTACAGCTGTCAACATCCCACCCAACAGAACGCAAACCCGGCAAAAGACGATGGCAATCGTCGCAAGGATCAACCACTAACAGACGTCGTAAGGCAGGCGCTTCGATCATGACTGTTCCTTGGCGCCAAATTTAAGGAAATATTATTAAAAACAGTCATTTGGCGGACCTGGCTGTAACATTAGCAAGAATTTGACAGGGCCTTGTATCAATTGCTTATAGGAGTGTTAACTGATTAGTTATAAGAACAGGCTTCGTTAGTTGCCTAACGACTTGAACCTTTCATTCAGCTTTCAATCACTGCCTGAACATTGAGTATATGAAAGAAAGTTGAATTTTCTTTGGATTGTGTGTGACCCGACCCCCTATTGAGGGCATCAGTACAAGTAACCAGCCGAACGGTAAGCCCAACCGACGGCATGTCACTCGATTGGGCATACAGAGAGAAAACCCCATGACCGCCCCGCTCCGTATCAACGAAGCTCTTTTGATTGCCGACCGCGCGTTCAAGCCATTTCAATGCGTGGCCTGGGCCCCACAAGACGGCAACGGCGAACTCAGCCTGAGTGTCATCGACCGTACTAACAATCGCATCGGCCGTGCGCAAATCCCGAGCAGCGCCTATTCCGATCCGGTACAACTTGAACACTTGCTGGAACAAGCGCGCAAAGCGTTGAGCGAAGATGGCTACACGCTGCAATCGTGGTCCATGCCGCATTAATTATTCCGCCGGATATACATTCCCTGTAGGAGCAAAGCTTGCTCGCGATGGCGCCCTCGAAATAGCCATCGCGAGCAAGCTTTGCTCCTACTGTGCTGTTAGCTCAATATCAACTGGGTCCAAAAGACACTGTTCTGGCACACAGCGACCCTCCGCCTGTTAGTTATGACAGTTGTGCGCTCATGCATTCAGGGATTGAATGTTTCGCACGCGCCGTCACCCGCCCGGTTACCGGGATCGGGTCGATTGGCAAGGAGATGCGTGCATGCAAACCCAGACCGCTTTTGCCCGCCCTGCCACCCTGAATCAAGCCGGGCATCTCGACCCTGATTTTGCCGCGGCGGGCAAAACCCAAGTGTATTTCGCCGGCAGCTCCTCCAGCATGGCCAACGGTATCGCCATCGACGCGGATGGCCGTTTGTTGGTCGCGGCCAAGGTCGGCACCCACGGCGGCAGCCGCTTCGGTCTGGCCCGTCTGCTGGAAGATGGCTCGGCGGACCTGTCCTTCGGCAATCAGGGCAGCCTGATCGGGCAGTTCGCGCTGGGTTTCGAGGCCATGGCCAGCAAAGTCCATGTCCTGCCCTGCGGTTCGATCCTGCTGGCCGGCCTGCATTACGAAAACGCGCATCGCACCTTGCCCGCCCTGGCGCTGTTCAACCCCGATGGTCAACGGGTTCGAGACTTTGGCGACGACGGCCGCCTGGTGGTGCGGCTACCGGGCGACCTGTCCCGAGGCTTGCGTGACGACTGGTTGCCACCTGGTGTGCCGGGCGCCGAAGCCTGTGATATCTGCGTGCAGGAGGACGGGCGGATCCTGCTGCTGGCCAATCATCATTTCGAACTGGCCGATCACGCCGGCCTGCTGATCCGCCTCAACACCGATGGCACACTGGACAACGATTTCAATGGCCGTGGTTTCGTCGTGGTCAGGCATCTGCTGATGAATACCTGGCTCGGCAGCCTGATGGTGCAACGGGACGGACGAATCCTCGCTGGCGGTGCGATCAATTTCCCCGGGGAAGGCTTGCTGGCGCGCTACCACGTCGATGGCACGCTGGATAACAGCTTCGCCGTGGATGGCTTCATGACTTTCCAGGCCCAGGGACGCAGCGCGCTGATCAGCCAGATCGTCCAGCAGGCCAATGGCGACTTGCATTGTTTTGGCAGCAGCCGTGACCCGATGCACTGCCTGTCACTCAAACTGCACAGCAACGGGCGCCCGGATAATCATTGCAATGGCGGCCAGCCGCAGCACCTGGAAATCGGCCACACCGCCAGCCAATGGACCGCCGCCCAGGTTCAGCCCGATGGCAGCGTGCTGGCCGTGGGGGCCACCGTCGGCGGTATCGAAGCCGACTTCATCCTCGCCCGTTATTTGCCCCAAGGGCAGCTGGATCGCAGCTTCGCCAATGGCATCGGTTGGGTGCGCACTCGTCTGGGCCGCAGCCTCGACACCGCCACTGCCCTGGCCGTGCAGGCCAACGGCCGAATCGTCG
Organism: Pseudomonas sp. ANT_J12; assembly: GCF_008370045.1. Taxonomy (GTDB): domain Bacteria; phylum Pseudomonadota; class Gammaproteobacteria; order Pseudomonadales; family Pseudomonadaceae; genus Aquipseudomonas. Next base: position 32,572 of record NZ_VOBN01000023.1, on the reverse strand, counting down.
TCGGCGGTTACTCACTGGACGGCAATTACCGCGCGGTGGTGGCGCGCTACCTCGCCTGACACGCGGCGGCGCTTGATCTTCCCTGCCCCTTGCGGCAAGTTGCGCGCTTCTTAATACAAGGAGTAGCCGATGTCCGGTTCGATGACCCAGGCGTTCGCGCATAACTTTCTCGGGCACTCTCCCCGCTGGTACAAAGCAAGCATTGTCGGTTTTCTGATACTGAACGCCCTGGTGTTGTGGACGGTCGGGCCGATAGCGGCCGGATGGCTGCTGGTCCTGGAGTTCATCTTCACCCTGGCCATGGCACTCAAGTGTTATCCGCTGATGCCCGGCGGATTGCTGTTGATCGAAGCGCTGCTGCTGAAGATGACCACGCCCCAGGCGCTGTATGACGAGCTGGTGCACAACTTCCCGGTGATCCTGCTGCTGATGTTCATGGTGGCCGGCATCTATTTCATGAAAGACCTGCTGCTGTTTCTGTTCTCGCGCCTGTTGCTCGGGGTTCGCTCCAAGGCGCTGCTGGCGTTGCTGTTTTGTTTTCTGTCGGCCTTCCTCTCGGCGTTTCTCGATGCCTTGACTGTCACGGCGGTGATCATCAGCGCGGCCGTGGGGTTTTACTCGGTGTATCACCGCGTCGCCTCGGGCAATGATCCGCGCCAAGACAGCGCCTTCAGCGACGATCAGCACCTGCCGACACTGCATCACCAAGACCTCGAGCAGTTCCGCGCGTTCCTGCGCAGCCTGTTGATGCATGGCGCCGTGGGTACCGCGCTGGGCGGCGTGTGTACGCTGGTCGGTGAGCCGCAGAACCTGTTGATCGGGCACGAGATGGGTTGGCATTTCGCCGAGTTCTTCCTCAAGGTCGCCCCGGTTTCTCTGCCGGTGCTGGCCGCCGGCCTGGTGACCTGCGTGCTGCTGGAGAAGCTGCGCTGGTTCGGTTACGGCACCTTGCTGCCGGACAACGTGCGCGCGGTGCTGGCCAACTACGCCGCCGAAGACAACGCCGAACGCACCTCGCGCCAGCGCGCGGCGCTGCTGGTACAGGGCGCGGCGGCGTTGATCCTGATTGCCGGGCTGGCGTTTCATATCGCCGAAGTCGGGCTGATCGGTTTGATGGTGATCGTGTTGATCACCGCGTTCACCGGCATCACCGACGAACACCGCATCGGCAACGCCTTTAAAGACGCTATGCCGTTTACCGCGCTGCTGGTGGTGTTCTTCGCCGTGGTCGCGGTGATTCATGACCAGCAACTGTTCACGCCATTGATCCAGTGGGTGCTGGCCCTGCCGGCGGATCAACAGCCGGGCATGCTGTTTATCGCCAATGGCCTGTTGTCGGCGATCAGCGATAACGTGTTTGTCGCAACGATCTACATCACTGAAGTGAAACAGGCATTCATCTCCGGCCATATGAGCCGCGAGCATTTCGAGACGCTGGCGATTGCGATCAACACCGGGACCAATCTGCCCAGCGTCGCGACGCCCAATGGCCAGGCGGCGTTTCTGTTTCTGCTGACGTCGGCGATTGCACCGCTGATTCGGTTGTCTTACGGGCGGATGGTGTGGATGGCGTTGCCATATACGGTGGTGATGGGGGGTTTGGGGTGGTATGCGGTGAGTTTCTGGCTGTAACACCACGGTGATCGTTCCCACGCGCTGCGTGGGAATGCCTCAAGGGACGCTCCGCGTTCCAATGGGACGCGGAGCGTCCCGGGCTGCATTCCCACGCAGAGCGTGGGAACGATCATTACGCGGGACGGAGAATGTATTGCTCGATGGCTTGGGCCGCGCCATCTTCGGTGTTGGCGCCGGTCACCACATCGGCCTGGCGTTTCACCGCCTCTTCCGCCTGGCCCATGGCAATCGACAGCCCGGCACGATGGAACATCGCCGGGTCATTGCCGCCGTCGCCCAGTGCCGCAGTCTGCTCCAGCGGCACGCCGAGGAACCCGGCCAGTGTCGCCAGCGCATCCCCTTTGTTGGCTTGCATCGCCGTCACGTCGAGGTAAATCGGCTGTGAGCGGGAGACTTGCGCCTGGCCTTCCACTTTCGGCAGCAGAAGCGCTTCCAGCTCGATCAACAAGTCCGTGTTGTTGCTGGTGGCGACGATCTTGTCGATCCGCTCCAGGTACGGCTCAAAACTCTCGACCACCACCGGCGGATAACCCAGACCGTGCTGTTCTCGAGGAACCATCGGACCGTGCGGGTCTTTCAACAGCCAATCACCACCGCTGAACACCCAGATTTCGATGTCCGGCCGGTCGGCAAACAGTGCCAGCGCGGTCAGTGCGGCCGTCGCCGGCAAGTAATGCGCAACCAGCAAACTGCCGTCCGGATTGACGATGGTGCCGCCATTGAACGCCGCGGTCGGCAGATCAACGCCCAGGGCTTCGATCTGCTGCAGCATGGCTTTCGGCGGACGGCCGGTGGCCAGGCTGAACAGCACGCCGGCCCCGCGCAGTGCGCGGACCGCGTCGATGGTGCGCTGGCTCAGGCTGTGATCGGGCAGCAGCAAGGTGCCGTCCATGTCGCTGAGCAGAAAACGGATGGGTTGTTGCGTAGCGTCACTCATCCGAGGCTGTGCCAGACGCGACCATCGCGGGCCAGCAGGTCCTCGGCGGCTTGTGGGCCGTCTTCAACGGCCGGGTAGCTCTGCACGCTCGCATCCTGCTGCCAGGCGTCGAGGAACGGCTGCACGGCGCGCCAGCCGTTCTCGATGTTGTCAGCGCGCTGGAACAGCGTCTGATCGCCCGTCAGGCAATCGTAGATCAGGGTTTCGTAGCCAGTGGACGGTTGCATCTCGAAGAAGTCCTTGTAGGCGAACCCCAACTCGATGTTGGCCATTTTCAACGCCGGCCCCGGCCGCTTGGCCAGCAGGTCGAACCACATGCCTTCGTTGGGCTGGATCTGGATCCGCAGGTAGGTCGGCTGCAACTCGTCGACCTCGGTGTCGCGGAACTGCGCGTACGGCGCCGGCTTGAAGCAGATGACGATCTCGGTGTCGCGCACGCTCATGCGCTTGCCGGTGCGCAGGTAGAACGGCACGCCGACCCAGCGCCAGTTGTCGATCATCACTTTCAGCGCGACGTAGGTTTCGGTGTTGCTGTCAGGCGCGACGTTGCCTTCCTGGCGGTAACCGGCCAGTGGCTTGCCATCGACTTCGCCGGCAGCGTATTGCCCACGTACCGAGTTGGCCCGCGCATCTTCGACGGACCACGGGCGGATCGCACCGACCACCTTGGCCTTCTCACCGCGCACCGCATCGGCGCCAAACGCGGCCGGCGGTTCCATGGCGACCATCGCCAGCAACTGGAACAGGTGATTGGGCACCATGTCCCGCAGGGCGCCGGTGTGTTCGTAAAAACTGCCACGGGTTTCCACGCCAACGGTTTCGGCGGCGGTGATTTGCACGTGGTCGATGTAATGGTTGTTCCAGAACGCTTCGAACAGGCTGTTGGAGAACCGGCTGACCAGAATGTTCTGCACGGTTTCCTTGCCCAGGTAGTGGTCGATCCGGTAGATCTGCTTCTCCGACATGACCTTGAGCAAGCACGCGTTCAAGGCTTCGGCGGTTTGCAGGTCGGAGCCGAACGGTTTTTCGATCACCACCCTTCTGAAGCCTTCGGGCGTCTCTTCCAGCAAACCGGCGCTGCCGAGGCGGCGCACCACTTCACTGAAGAAACGCGGTGCGGTGGCCAGGTAGAACACCGCATTGCCCGTGCCGCTGTCGGCGATTTTCGCCGCCAGCGCTTGATAAGTGCTGTCGTCCAGGAAGTCGCCCTGGACGTAGCTGATGCCTTTGGCGAGCTTGGCCCACAAGGTCGGGTCAAGGGCTTCATCGCCCTTGCCGACCTTGGCGGCCGCTTCGGTGCGAATGAAGTCTTCGAGCTTTTGCGCGAAGGCTTCATCGCTGATGGCGTTGTGGTCAACGCCGATGATCCGCAGTCCATCGCCCAGCAGGCCATCGCGACTGAGGTTGTACAGGGCCGGCATCAACAGACGCTTGACCAGGTCACCATGGGCACCGAACAGGAACAGCGTGGTCGGTGGTGCGGGTTCTGCCTTGGATTTCCTGCGGATCGTGTTGGTCATTTTTTCGGAGTCTCCACATGGCCGCCGAAGCCGAAACGCTGGGCCGAGAGGATTTTGTCGCCAAAGGTGCCCTGGCCGCGCGAGCGGTAGCGCGAGAACAGCGAGTTCGACAGCACCGGTACCGGCACCGCTTGTTCCATGGCAGCTTCGATGGTCCAGCGACCTTCACCGCTGTCGGCCACTTCGCCCGAATAGCCGTCAAGCTTCGGATCGCTGGCCAAGGCGTCGGCGGTCAGGTCGAGCAACCACGAGGACACCACGCTGCCACGACGCCAGACTTCGGCGATGTCGGCCACATTCAGGTCGAAACGCTGGTCTTGCGGCAGGATTTCGCTGGATTTGGTCTTGAGAATGTCGAAGCCTTCGGCGAAGGCCTGCATCATTCCGTATTCGATGCCGTTGTGGATCATCTTCACGAAGTGACCTGAACCTGCAGGGCCGGCGTGGATGTAGCCGCGTTCGGCACGATCGTCTTCGGACTTGCGGTCCTTGGTGCGCGGGATGTCACCCAGGCCCGGCGCCAGGCTTTCGAACAGCGGATCGAGGCGCGTGACGGTCTCGGCGTCGCCGCCGATCATCATGCAGTAGCCGCGCTCCAGGCCCCAGACGCCGCCGGAGGTGCCGACGTCGATGTAGTGCAGGCCTTTCTCCGCCAGGGTTTTCGCCCGGCGAATGTCATCTTTATAGAACGTGTTGCCGCCGTCGATGATGGTGTCACCGGCTTCGAGCAGGTTGCTCAGGGTGTCGATGGTGTCTTCGGTCGGTGCGCCGGCCGGCAACATGACCCAGACCGCGCGCGGCTTGGCCAGGCCGGCGACCAGTGCAGGCAGGTCGGCAACGCCGGTGGAGCCTTCTTTTGCCAGGTTCTCGACGAAGGCGGTATTGCGGTCGTAAACAACGGTGGTATGCCCGTTGAGCATCAGGCGCCGCGCAATATTCCCGCCCATGCGGCCCAGTCCAATAATCCCGAGTTGCATGTGCTGATGCTCCTTACTACAAATAATGTGTGTCAAAGGTTATAGCCCAACGCGACTAATGTGGGTTAGTCCAGAGCGCCGGGATGAAGTTTCCGGGCATTGTGCCCGATCCTGATTGATAACGTCGGGAATCGTGCTGAAGACACACCGACCATTAAAAATAAAAAAGTTCCATTCACAGGCAAAAGAAATCAAAATCGGCGCCGATAGTGAGGGTGTCGCTCGCAAGAACGACACAACCACAGTTGAAGCAGGCCATTTGCGAGGTGAGCAATGGACACAATCGTTACCGCACGTCCCCCACAAACTCTCTACGTCACGATCCGTCGTGATGAATTGCGCCAATTGAAAGACGAGCGTGACACCTTGAAACACCAGGTGGCCCAGCTCCGGCAATTGTTGCAGCAACAGGCTCAGCTGTCCGGGCAAGCGATGCCCGCGTTGAACGCCTGATTTCCGGCAACACCTCTGCCTTGTGGCGAGCCCCCTCGCCACATAAATCTTCTCCTGATCAGTAAATAGCGACCTGTTACCTGTCGTGCACCTGAACAAAACTCACAAAGTTTTCACATCTGCCTAGCGATACTTCGCGTCCTTGTGGCTGTTCGGTTCTCGGACAGTGGTGTCTCGTGGGTTTCGTTTGATGACGCCGGTGGCTTGCTGATGCCGGTGGGAGTTCTGAATGGCAGTGTTCAAACGCAGCAAAACGTCTGCGACAGGTTTCGATTGGGCCGGGTTCCTCTGGCTATTTGTGTTCTTCTGGTATTTTTCCGGCATTACGCAACTGCTGATCCAGTTGACGGGCACCTCCGGCTTCACCGGTTTTCGCCAGGCCTTCGTGATGAGCGCCGTGTGGCTCGCACCGATGCTGCTGTTCCCCAAACGTACCCGCCTGCTGGCCGCGCTGATCGGCGTCGTGCTGTGGGCCTGCTCGATGGCCAGCCTGGGCTACTTCTTTATCTATCAGCAGGAATTTTCCCAGAGCGTCATCTTCATCATGTTCGAGTCGAACATCTCTGAAGCTGGCGAGTACATGACCCAGTACTTTGCCTGGTGGATGGTGTTCGCGTTCCTCGCCCACACGGCGTTCGCCTACTTCCTCTGGACCCGCCTGCGCCCGGTGTACATGCCCCGTGGCCGCGCGCTGGTCGCCGCGACCGCGATTCTGGTGGCCGTGGTCGGTTATCCGCTGATCAAGCAAACCGCGCGTACCGGCAGTTTTGCCGGCGGTTTCGAGAAGTTCGAAACCCGCATCGAGCCGGCAGTGCCTTGGCAGATGGCCGTGGCGTATCACCGATACCTCGACACCCTGGCCGGCATGCAAGACATGCTCGACAGTGCAAGCAAGATCGCGCCGCTGAAAAACCTCAAGAACACCATGGCCGACCAGCCGTCGACCCTGGTGCTGGTGATCGGCGAGTCCACCAACCGTCAGCGCATGAGCCTGTACGGTTACAACCGGGACACTACCCCGGAGCTGGACAAGCTCAAGGATCAACTGGCGATCTTCAATAACGTCATCACCCCGCGCCCCTACACCATCGAGGCGTTGCAGCAGGTACTGACCTTCGCCGACGAAGAAAACCCGGACCTGTACCTCTCGACGCCGTCGCTGGTCAGCATGATGAAACAGGCGGGCTACAAGACCTTCTGGATCACCAACCAGCAGACCATGACCAAGCGCAACACCATGCTCACCACGTTCTCCGAACAGGCCGACGAGCAGGTGTACCTGAACAACAACCGCAACCAGAACGCCGCCCAGTACGATGGCGACGTGATCGAGCCGTTCAACAAGGCTCTGACGGATCCGGCGGCGCACAAGTTGATCGTTGTGCATTTGCTCGGCACGCACATGAGCTACCAGTACCGCTACCCGCCAACCTTCGACAAGTTCAAGGACCGCGCCGGGGTTCCGGCCGGTGTACACGATGCCGAAGTGCCGACCTACAACAGCTATGACAACGCGGTGCTGTACAACGACTTCGTGGTGTCGAGCCTGATCAAGGATTACGCCAAGGCAGACCCTAACGGCTTCCTGATGTACCTCTCCGACCACGGCGAAGACGTGTTCGACTCGCCGGGCCACAGCACCCTGGGTCGTAACGAGAACAAGCCGACGGCGCCGATGTACACCATTCCGTTCATGGCCTGGGCTTCGCCGAAATGGCGTGAAACCCACGACTGGAATTTTGCCGCCGACCTGAGCCGCCCTTACAGCAGCTCGCAGTTGATCCACACCTGGGCCGACCTGGCCGGGCTGAGCTTCGATGAACTGGACCGCAGCAAAAGCCTGGTCAGCGACAGCTTCAAGCCACGGCCGCTGTTGATCGGCAACCCGTATGAACGCCAGGAACGTCCGCTGATCGATTTCAGCTTGATGAAGCCAAAGGCTGCGGTTGTCGAAGAACCGGCCGTGGTCAAGCAATAACCCCGCAACCTCCTGTAGGAGCGAAGCTTGCTCGCGAAGACGTCAGCACATTCACTACGGATGCTGCCTGACACACCGCTTTCGCGAGCAAGCTTCGCTCCTACAGCCCTCCTTCCGATGATAATTATTCTCGTTTATCGCTAAATCTCCCCGCCCTCCTTCGTCTTTGAACAAACGGAATTTTTCCCTCGAAGACAAGGAGTCGGCTGCGATGTTCGCGCCTATTACCCGTTCCATGACCTTGACCCTCGGCCTGTGCAGCGCAGCCCTGAGCCCCGATCTGCTGGCCGAAACCGAGCCCGACAAGGACCCGGCCGCCAGCACCCTGGAGCTCACCGCCACCAACATCACCGCCGAAGGCCTGGGCACCACCACCGAACACACCGAGTCCTACACCACCGGCGCCATGAGCACCGCGACCCGCCTGAACCTGTCAATCAAGGACACCCCGCAATCGGTGTCCGTGGTCACTCGCCAGCAAATGGACGACTTCAAGCTCGGCACCCTTTCCGAAGCCATGAGCCAGACCACCGGCGTGGTGGTCCAGCACAATGACTCGGACCGGGTCAGCTATTCGTCCCGTGGCTATGAGATCAACAACTTCCAGATTGACGGGATGCTCAATACCTTCGGGCGGATGAAGTCAGACTCAGACACCATCATCTACGACCGCATCGAAGTGGTTCGCGGCGCCACCGGGTTGACCACCGGCGCCGGCGACCCGTCAGCCACCATCAACATGGTGCGCAAGCGCCCGACCGCGCAATGGCAAGCCCAGACCGGCGTCAGTGGCGGCAGCTACGACGATTACTACAGTTACGTGGACGTTGGCGGTCCGTTGGCGTTCGACGGACGTTTGCGCGGCCGCAGCGTGCTGGCCTACCGCGACAGCCAATCGTTGCGCGATCATTACCAGATGCAACGGGAAGTCGGCTACGGCGTGCTCGAAGCCGATCTCACCGACGACACTGTGCTGGCGGTGGGTTACGACTATCAGGACAAGCAGGTTCAGGGCACGTCATGGGGCACCGTGCCGTACTGGAATTCGTCGGGGGGCAAGGCCAACCTCGGGCGCTCGACCAACATGGCGACGTCGTGGAGTTCCTGGCCACTGAAAGACAAGACCGCTTTTGCCAACCTTGACCAGCAACTGGCCGGCGGCTGGCATCTCAAAGCGGCCTACACCCACCGCGAGAGCGATACCGACGGCAAGGTCTACTACGGCGGTGGCGGCTTCCCGAATGACGATCGAAGTGGCATGAGCGCCTACCGTGGCCACATGGTCGGCACGCAGAAAATGAAAACCTATGACTTTAACGTGGCGGGCCCCTACGCGCTGTTCGGGCGCGAGCATGAGCTGATGTTCGGCTACGGCGAAGCCGAGCGCAGTGACGAGTCGCCGTACGCCGTGGCGGGCGCCGTACCCGCCGGCTACGACAACATTGCCGACTGGAAATACATGGGCGGTATCGCCAAGTTTCCCGACACCGTGACCAGCCTCAATGGCTCATCGGACAACACCCGTCAGAAGGCCGGCTACCTGGCCACCCGCCTCAACCTGACCGACCGCTTTCACGCGGTGCTCGGCAGTCGTTACGGCAGCTGGAAAGCCTCGAAAAACAGCAAGACCTACGATGACAACCTGCAATTGACGGGCGTGGAGACCACTTCGCAGCAACACAGCGATATCTGGACGCCCTACGCCGGGTTGCTCTACGACCTGACGCCCGAGTACACCGTTTACGTCAGCTACACCGACATCTTCAAACCCCAGAAAAATCGCGACGCCAATCGCAAATACCTGGAACCGGTGGTCGGCAGCAACTATGAACTGGGCCTCAAGGGCAGTCTGCTGGATGAACGCCTGAATGTGGCCACGGCAGTGTTCTGGAGCAAGCAGGACAACGTCCCCGAAGTGGACGATGCGGTGCCGCCAGACCCGGTGACGGGTGAGGAATTCTACAAGTCCGGGGGCAAGGGGCAGAAGGTCCAGGGCTTCGAAGTCGAAGTGTCCGGCGAAGTCATGACCGACTGGAACATGACCGCCGGCTACACCTACACCCACGCGGCCAACGGCGAAAAGCAGCGGGCGAACACCAATGAACCGCTGAACATGTTGCGCCTGTCCACCGCGTACCGCTTGCCCGGCGACTGGCATGCGCTGACCGTCGGCGGCGCGCTGAATTGGCAGAGTGATATCTGGGGCAACTCCAATCGCCCGGTCGGGCGCAATGCCGAGGGTGGCCTGATCACTGAACGCACGAAGATCCGCCAGGAGGCCTACAGCGTGGTCAAGTTGATGTCGCGTTACGAGTTCGACAAGCACCTCTCAGCCTCGCTGAACGTCGATAATCTGTTCGACAAAAAGTATTACGACAACGTCGGTTTTTATAACGGTGTGTTCTGGGGCGACCCGCGCACCGTGACGCTCAGCCTGGACTGGAAACTCTGAGCCTGACTTGGCCTCTGCTGTGGGAGCGCCTTGGCTCCCACATTTTGCTCGGTGTTAACCCCGATTTAATGAGCTCTGCCAATACTGCGCCCACGCCCTTGAATCACGGATGAAAGGCCCCGTCATTCTTAGTGGGAGATCCATCATGAAACGAGTCAGCCTGATCCTCGCCGGCCTGCTCATCGTCGGCTCCAGCAGCGTGTTTGCCGAAGGCGGTGCGCAGCGGATGAAGCATTACTGGGACAACTTCCCGGTTCCCTCCGCGCAAACCCCGACCGATCATCGCCCAAACGGCGAGCTCCGGGTTCCGGATGATCAAACCGCACAAGTGACCGAATCCTACAGAACCTGAACCGATGGACCTCTGGCGACCTGCTCCGTCGCCAGAGCTGACACTTGGGCGTCCTGCTGGACGCCCTTTTTTATGCCCGGGATTTACAGCGACTTGATCCAGAACAGCATGCGGCCATGGGCCGGGTCGAACATGCCAGCGGCAAAGCCGAACTTGGCGTAGGACGCCTGAGCCACGGCGTTGCCTTCCAGGACTTCGAGGGTGATCTTGCAGCAACCGCGCTGGCGGGCGATTTCTTCGACCTTTTGCAACATCTTCTGGCTCAGGCCCAAACCACGAAACTTCGCCACCACCGCCACGTCGTGCACGTTGACCAGAGGTCGGCAGGCAAAGGTCGAAAACCCTTCAAAGCAATTGACCAGCCCCGCCGGTTCACCGCCGACGAAGGCGAGCACGCTGAATGCATAAGGACGCTTGGCCAGTTCCGCCGGCAGTTGCTGCAGGACATCGGCTGAAAGCGGCTTGCCGCCGCCCATCGGGTCTTCGGCGTAGTGGTTCAACACCAGGCAAATGGCCTCGGCGTGTACCGGGTTGGTGTAGCTGGCCTGGAGTACAAGTATTTCTGCGGATTCCATTTCCACCCTCGATCGCATACATCAAATTGGCCAAGGACATTAGCGTGACGGCGGCGTGGCGACAACCGGATCTTAGTGACCCCAAATCAATTCTTCGGTCCAACCCAACTCGGCAAAATCCCCCGCCCGCAACCCCGCCTCCCCGGCGCAGAAAAACTCATCCAGTTGCGGCGGTTCCACCGACGTGCCACTGAGCATCCCATGCACCTGCCCGCGATGATGAATCTGGTGTTCGAACACATGCGAGAGCATACGCAGGCGGCTGTCGTGTTGCGGCGTGTCCCGGGCGATGGTCACGAGTCGCCCGAGGTCGGCGTCGCGCAATTGCTCGCAATAGGCAATTAGCCGGCGGTCTACCTGGGCTTGCTCGCGCTGGAGATCGGCAGCGGCCGTGAAGGGTTGCTCGTCGTTGAAAAAAACGTAGCAATCGGGATGCGGCACATCACCGCGCAGTTCGCGCTCAAGGGCATCCACATAGAACCAGTCGCAGGTCAGGATATGGTTGAGGGTGGCGCAAATGCTGGGGAAGAAACTGACCCGCGTGGCCGTCAATTCCGCCGAGCTCAACTGACCCCAGGCCTTGGCCAGTCGGTGGTTGGCCCAGGCGTTCTGGTAGGCCATGGTCAGTAAATGGTGAGACAGGGGTTGAGTCATCGTCGCGCCTCCTGTGTTCAAGCTTCGGCAAACCGTTGCAACTGCATTTCCTGCAAGCGACTGAGGGTGCGGCGGAACGGGAATTCCAGATAGCCCTCGGTGTACAAGGCCTCCATTGGCACCTGGGCTTCGAGGTACAGCGGCACCTTGCGGTCGTAGCACTCGTCCACCAGGGCGATGAAACGCCGAACGCCGTCATCGTGCACCGACAACTGCGGCAACTCACGGTCACCGGCCACCACCCGCTCCACACCGTCTTCGGTGCCCCTGGCGATGCGCCCTTCGCGTTTCTGCGCGCTCAGGTTGGGCACTTCACTCATCAGAATAGCGCTGAAGGTGTCGCACAGGGCCATGAAGTCCATGGCGGCAAACGGTTGCTCGCACAGATCCGCGTAACGACACCACAGCACCGTGGCGCTGGCCTGCACCACATGAACGCTGCGATAGCCGACCTGGATCGGAGCACTGGAAACCGATTGCCCAACGGTCAGAGTCTTGAACGCTTCGGCCAACCCGCTGGGCTCATCGAGCGCCCCCACCCAATAGCGCTGCAACGCCGCGCCGGGGTGCAGGCGATGATCTTCGCCGCCATCCACCGCGATCACTTGCATGTGCTGCTTGATCGCCTCGATGGCCGGGGTAAAACGGTCGCGGTTGAAGCCGTCGGCATACAGCTGATCCGGCGGCTGGTTGGAGGTGCTCACCACCACCACGCCTTCCTCGAACATGACCTGAAACAAGCGGCCGAGAATGATCGCATCGCCGATGTCGTTGACGAACAACTCGTCGAAACACAGCACGCGGACTTCCTGGGCCAATTCCCGGGCCAGAGCTTTGAGTGGGTCGGCGGTGCCGGTCAACTGGAACGAGCGCTGATGCACCCAGCCCATGAAATGGTGGAAATGCTGTCGCCGGGCCGGTACCCGCAGGCTCTCGTAGAACTGATCCATCAGCCAGGTCTTGCCCCGACCTACCGGGCCCCAGAGGTACACGCCGGTGATCGACTTGCGCCCTTCATGCAAGGCTTCGTGACACTTTTGCAGGGCCCAGACGGCATGTTCCTGGGCTTCGTCCTGAACAAAGCCCTTCTGTTCAATGGCGTACTGCCAGGCGCTTAACGGGGAGTCGAATGTCATAGGGCCGCGCTTCAGATCAGAAGCTGCGCAGTATGCCAGTCACCCCACCATTTGAAACACCACAATTCCCCGTGCAGGAGCGGGCGGTGCGACGATTAGGCTTGCCCGCGAAGGGGCCTTCACATTCAACACCTTTGTTGACTGTTAAACCGCCTTCGCGGGCAAGCCTAATCGTCGCACCGCTCGCTCCTACAGGGTATTGCACCCGCATTGACCGGAGTGGTGTCAGAGGGAAATGTCCAACCGGGCGATCTTGCCCTGCTCGTTCAACCGAAACGTGTAGCGTAATTCCAGCGGGCTGCCGGGAAACGTCCCGGAAATCAGGTTGTGCACCAGCACCTTGCCGGTGCGCAACTGAACGTCGAGCACCTCGACCCGTGGCTGGTAGCGTTGCGCGGTGTCTTGCATCCATTGGGCGATGGCCTGGGGCCCGACCTGATGCTCGCCTTCGTCGAAGACATTGGCATCCTCGGCGAAAAAACTGGCGACCCGCGAAGTGTCACGGGCATTGGCGGCGGCGATGTAAGCGGCGATGGCCGGGGCCAGTGAAGCGGCTGGACTAGACATGTTGATAGCTCCTTGTTGTTTGATTCTGGAGCCATGCTAAATCAGCGCTGTGTCAGTTCTTGTCAGGAGTGAAGCGCCCGGCCTCATCCAGTTGCATCTGCTTGCGCCAGGTGCGCAACAGGTCGCTGCGCCGGCCGGGATAGCGCTCGCCCTGCTCGCTCGCGGCTGAAATCCGGTCGGTGCGAAAGGTCCGATAGGCACTGCGCAATTCGCACCAGGCGACGATGATCCGCACCTCGTTGAGAAAGCCCAGCGCCAAGGGCCAGATCAAGCGCTGGGTCGGCACCTGATGGGCGTCGGCGTAGTCGATGTGCAACTTGGCCTGATTGCGGATCGCCTGGCGGAACACATTCAGCGGCACAGCGTTTTGCGCAAAACCGTACCCCGACGGGCCGGGCAAAACCGTCGGGTTGTGCAACGCCTCCAGCGCCTCGGGCGCCAACACCGCAGCTATCTTCGCCAGCGCATCCGCCGCCGCCTTGCTCAACACCTCATCGCCACGCTGATCGACATAGCGCAAACCGAGCACGATGGCTTCGGTTTCGTCGGCGTTGAGCATCAAGGGCGGCAGAAACAGACCGCTGCGCAATACATAGCCGATTCCCGCCTCGCCATAAATCGGCGCGCCGAGGGCCGTCAGTTCGGCGATGTCGCGGTACAGCGTGCGTTCGGAGATCTCCAGTTCGCTGGCCAGGGTCGCGGCGGTCGCCGGGCGGCTTTTCCCGCGCAACACTTGGAGCAAGGTCAGTAAACGAGTGGTTCGCGACACGATCGGCACGCTCAGTCCGGGAAAGTGGCCGAAGCTTAGCAAAGGCTGCTGTCAGAAACTGGCAGGAGTGATCGGCCCTTTCATCGCCCCTGAAAAAAGCGTCTTGACGCTGGATATTACTCGCATCATATTAAATACATGTTGATGAACATTTATATTCAACCCCGACGTTTTCCCTCAGGAGTCCTCCCATGCATTACAAAGTCTTTGGCCGTAAAACCGGCTTGCGGGTTTCGGAACTGGCGCTGGGCGCCGGCAATTTCGGCACTGGTTGGGGCCATGGCGCCGAACGCGACGAAGCCAAGCGGATTTTCGACGGCTACCTGGAGGCCGGCGGCAACTTCATCGACACCGCCAACGGTTATCAGGGAGGCGAGTCGGAAGGCATGCTCAGCGAGTTCATTGCTGCCGAGCGGGATCGGTTGGTGATCGCCACCAAATTCACCATGGGCACCGAGCGCACGGCCAATATTTCCTTCACCGGCAACAATCGCAAGAACATGGTCCGCGCCGCCGAAGAAAGCCTCAAACGCCTGAAAACCGATCACATCGACCTGTTCTGGGCGCACATCAGCGACGGCGTCACGCCGATGGAGGAAATCCTGCGGGGCTTCGATGACCTGGTGCGCGCCGGCAAGATTCACTACGCCGGTTTGTCGAACTTCCCGGCCTGGCGCATCGCTCGTGCTGATGTGCTGGCCGAAGTGCGCGGCTTTTCGCCGATCGCCGCGATCCAGACCGAATACAGCCTGGCCGAACGCACCGCTGAACGAGAATTGCTGCCGATGGCTGAAGCCCTGGGTCTGGCGGCAACCTTGTGGTCACCCTTGGGTGGCGGCTTCCTCACCGGTAAATACCGCACCAACGACGAGAACAACCGCGCGGCCAAACTCGGCATGTTGATTCACAGCGAGAAAAGCGCCCGGGAAACCGCCCTGCTCGACACATTATTGGCGGTTGCCGCCGAAATGGAATCGAGCCCGACTCACGTGGCCATTGCCTGGTTGCGCGAGAAAGCCAAGCGCTCGACCACGGCGCTGATTCCGATTCTGGGTTCGCGTACCCGTGAGCAGTTGGACGCCACGTTGGGCGCGTTGAATGTGCATCTGAATGACGAGCAGTTGGTGCGGCTGGATGGCAGCAGCAGTGTTGAGCCGGGTGTGCCGCACGCGATGATCGCCGGGTCGGTGGCGCGGTATACCGGGGTTGAGATTTTGGATTTGCCGAAGATTCCGGTGGCCTGAAAAAGCTTCGCGGGCAAGTCGAATCGTCGCACCGCTCGCTCCTACAGGTTTTACGCAGTCATAACCTGTAGGAGCAAGGCTTGCCCGCGAAGGCGTCCTCCTGACCGCTACACATCCCTCTCAACGATCAACCTTATGTTTGGCCGCATACAAACACAGCATTTCCATCGCCAACGTCGCCGCCGCCAGTGAGGTAATGTCCGCGCTGTCATAAGCCGGCGCCACTTCCACCACATCCATCCCCACCAGATTGATCCCGCGCAAGCCGCCAAGAATCTCCAGCGCCTGCACCGTGCTCAGCCCGCCGCACACTGGCGTTCCGGTGCCAGGCGCGAACGCCGGGTCCAGGCAATCGATATCAAACGTCAGGTACACCGGGTTATCCCCGACCCGTGCCCGAATCGCCTCGACAATCGCCTCACACCCCTGGCGATGCACCCGCCGGGCGTCCAGCACCTGAAACCCCATGTGATCGTCATTGGTCGTGCGCAAACCGATTTGCACCGAACGCGACGGATCCACCAGCCCTTCCTTGGCCGCATGCCAGAACATCGTGCCGTGATCGACCCGCTTACCCTCCTCGTCCGGCCAAGTGTCGCTGTGGGCGTCGAAGTGGATCAGCGACAACGTGCCGTGCTTGCGGGCATGGGCCCTGAGCAGCGGATAAGTGACGAAGTGATCGCCACCGAAAGTGAGCATCGCGCTGCCGGCGCTGAGGATGTGCTCGGCGTGGGCTTCGATGCTTTCCGGGATCGAGTGCGGCGAGCCGTAATCGAAGTCACAATCGCCGAAATCAATCACCGCCAGGTGATCGAACGGGTCGAAGGTCCACGGCCAATGGCGTTCCCAGGCGATCCCGGTGGACGCGGCGCGAATGCCCCGTGGCCCGAAACGCGCGCCGGGGCGGTTGCTGGTGGCGGTGTCGAACGGCACACCGCTGACCGCCACATCCACACCGCGCAAATCGCGGCTGTAGCGTCGGCGCATGAAGCTGGTGATACCGGCGTAGGTGCTTTCGGCGGCAGTCCCATAGAGGCTGTCGCGGGTCATGGCCTGGTCGTTTTGCACAGGGACATCCATGGTGAGTTCCTTATTATTGGCGGCTACGGAAAGTGGTCCACAGGCGGGTGCGCTGGCGCATGTCTTTGAGGCTCATGCTGCGGTCGGCGTACAAACGGTCGCGAACGTCGGCCAGCGGGTAGATATCCGGGTCGGTGCGCACCGCTTCATCCACCAACGGCGTGGCGGCGGTATTGGCGGTGGCAAAGAACAGGGTATTGGTCAGCGCGGCCACGGATTCGGGGCGCAGCATGAATTCAATGAACTGGCGCGCGGCTTCGGGGTGCGGCGCGTCCTTGGGGATCGCCAGGTTGTCCTGCCACACCAGCGTGCCTTCCTTGGGAATGCGGTACGCCACTTCGTACGGTTTGTTGGCCTTGCGCGCCTGATCGGCGGCCATGCTCGCGTCACCGTTGTACGTCAGGGCCAGGCACACGCTGCCGTTAGCCAGATCGCTGATCTGCCGGCCGGTGGCGACGTACAACACATTCGGCTGGAGCTGATGCAACAACGCCTCGGCAGCTGACAGATCTTTCTGATCAGTGCTGTAGGGATCTTTACCGAGGTAATGCAGCGCCAGGCCGATCACCTCTTGCGGCGAATCGAGAATGGCGATGCCGCAGTCTTTCAGCTTGCTGGCGTATTCGGGCTTGAACAGCAGATCAAGGCTATTGAGCGGCACGTCCGGCAAACGCTGTTTCACTGCTTCGACATTCATCCCCAGGCCCAACGTGCCCCAGGTGTAGGGCACGCCGTAGCGGTTGCCGGGGGCGACGGCGGCGAGTTTTTCCAGCAAGTCCGGGTCGAGGTTGGCGTAGCCCTTGAGGCCTTCGCGGGGAATCGCCTTCAACGCGCCGGCCGCCAGACCACGGGCCAATACGCTGGACGATGGCACCACCACGTCATAGCCGCTGCCACCGGTGAGCAACTTGGTTTCCAGCACTTCCGACGAGTCGAAGGTGTCGTAGCGCACGTGAATGCCGGTTTCCTGTTCGAAGCGCTGCAAGGTCTCGGGCGCCACGTAATCGGCCCAACTGTAGAGGTTGACCACCTTTTCCTCAGCCTGGGCCGACGCGGCGATTGCCAACAACAATGCGGGAAAACACAGTTTGAGAAGAGGAGGCATCACGAACACCTGACTTTATTGGAGTGGTTGCAGCGTGCGCCCTCGGATACATTGGAAAAATATCAAGTTTGTTAACCTGACTTTATCCAGGAGTAATGCGTGATGCTCGGCCAACTGCACGATCTGGACCTGCAACTGCTGCGCCTGTTTGTCAGCGTGGTGGAATGCGGCGGCTTCAGCGCGGCCCAGGGTGAACTGGGGTTGAGCCAATCGAGCATCAGCCAGCAAATGGCCAGGCTGGAAACCCGCCTCGGTTATCGCCTGTGCAGTCGCGGCAAGGGTGGCTTCCGGGTGACGCCCAAGGGCGAGCAATTGCTGATCGCCATTCGCAGTCTGTTTGAATCCATCGAAGTCTTTCGTCATCAGTCCAACGGCGTGGCCGGGCGTTTGATTGGCGAGGTGCGCCTGGGGTTGTCCGAAGCCCTCGACCAGTCGGTGCTGCAACGGGTAGCCGATGCGATCCGGCGCTTTCGCGAGCGGGATGAGTCGGTGCGCATCGAGTTGATCAGCGCCATGCCCGGGGAAATGGAGCGATTGATGCTGCAACAGCGGCTGGACCTGGCGATCGGTTATTTCTCACAGGTGCAACGTGCGTTTGACTACCGGGAACTGTTCCGCGAAACCCAGCATTTGTACTGCGCGCCGGGGCATCCGTTGTTCACCAACGAGGCGCCGGATGATCAAGCGCTGCAGGCGTGTGACCGGGTGGATCATCCCTACCGCTTCCTGCGCAGTGATGAGCCGTTCCAGGGCAAGGTGTGTTCGGCGCGCTCGGAACAGGTCGAGGGGACGCTGGCGTTTATTCTGTCCGGGAAACATGTGGGTTATTTGCCGAGCCACTTTGCCCGGAGCTGGGAAGACAAGGGGTTGCTGCGGGCAGTTCGTGTAGGGGACATGAGTTTTGATGTGGGATTTCACCTGGCCCGGCATCGGGCGCAAGTGCCGGGGGATGCGCAGAAGGCGTTTGAGGAGGATTTGCTGGCGGCGTTCACCTGACCTGATCGTTGATGATCGTTCCCACGCTCTGCGTGGGAATGCAGCCCGGGACGCTCTGCGTCCCAGTGGAACGCGGAGCGTCCCTTGAGGCATTCCCACGCAGAGCGTGGGAACGATCGGTACGCGGAGCATGGGAACGATCATGTAAACACCGCCGCCGCCCCCCCCTGTGGCGAGGGGGCTTGCCCTCGTTCGGCGGCGCAGCCGTCGTAAAACCGGTAAACGCGGTATGCCTGAAGAACCGCGTTGGCTGGTTTTGGGGCCGCTTTGCAGCCCAACGGGGGCAAGCCCCCTCGCCACAGTTGGGTGGTGGTCACAGGATTTGTGTCAGGTTGTAACTTTTCTGGCATCCTGCGCCTCCTTTTTCTGACCTGGCCCCTGGCGCTTTCCTCGTGACCTCATCCGAACACGCAAAATCCCAGCCCCGCTCCGACCTGATCTACGGCCTCAACGACCGCCCGCACCTGACCGCCACGGTCTTCGCCGCCCTGCAACACGTACTCGCGAGTTTCGTCGGCATTATCACGCCAACCCTGATCATGGGCGGTGCGCTGGGTCTGCAAAGCGAAATCCCCTACCTGATCAGCATGGCGTTGTTCGTCTCTGGCCTGGGCACCTTCGTCCAGGCCCGGCGCTTTGGCCCAGTGGGTTCCGGTTTGCTGTGCCTGCAAGGCACCAGTTTTTCCTTTATCAGCGTGATCCTCAGCGCCGGGTTCATGGTCAAGGCCCGGGGCGGCGGCACCGATGAGATTCTGTCGACGATCTTTGGCGTGTGCTTTTTCGCCGCGTTTATCGAAGTGGTGTTGAGCCAGTTCATCGGCAAGCTGCGGATGCTGATTACTCCGGTGGTCACCGGGACCATCATCACGCTCATGGGGCTGTCGCTGATCAAAGTCGCAATGACCGACATTGCCGGCGGCTTCGGCGTGGCGGACCTCGGCGCCAGTCATCACCTGGCCCTGGCAGCACTGGTGCTCGGGACCATCGTGGTACTGAACCGGGTCGATGTGCCGTTCCTGCGCCTCGGCGCGATTGTGATAGGCCTGACCCTCGGCTACGTCGTCGCCTGGTTGATGGGCGATGTGGATTTCGCCAGCCTGCCGGCGGTGCCGCTGGTGAGCGTGCCGGTGCCGTTCAAGTACGGTTTCAACTTCGATTGGGTGGCGTTTGTGCCGGTGGCGGTGATTTTCCTGGTGTCGCCGCTGGAAGCTGCGGGCGACTTGACGGCCAACTCGATGATTTCCCGGCAGCCGGTCAAGGGCCCGATCTACATTCGCCGGATCAAGTCCGGCCTGCTCGCCGATGGCCTCAACTCGGCCATGGCGGCGGTGTTCAACAGCATGCCGATGGTGACCTTCGCCCAGAACAACGGGGTGATCCAGCTCACCGGCGTGGCCAGCCGTTACGTGGCGTTTTTCATCGCCGGCTTGCTGGTGCTGCTGGGTCTGTTCCCGATGATCGGCGCGGTGCTGCAACTGATGCCCAAACCGGTACTGGGCGGCGCGGAGCTGGTGATGTTCGGCACCGTGGCCGTGGCCGGGATCAAGATCCTCGCCGAAGCCGGCCTGCATCGGCGCAACATGCTGATCGTGTCGATTTCCCTCGGCATGGGCCTGGGCATCGCGGCGGTGCCGGAAGTGTTGCGCGAGTTGCCCCTGGCGCTGCACAACATCTTCGAATCGCCGATTACCGTGGGTGCGCTGTGCGCGATCATCCTCAACGTGTTCCTGCCCGAGGAATTCATGGAGCTTGAGGAAGACGATTTCGACCCGGAAGCGCCGATCCTGCAAGTCATGGAAAACCCGCAAGCCACGGAATCCGCCAGCCACCTGAACCGCTGAAGCGCGCGTGCTACATTCGTGGCGACTCCGCTTGGCACAAGGTTGATCGCACGTTGAACAAGAAGACCGGCATCCGGGCCGCCCAGGCCCAGCAGACCCGCACACGGATCCTCGAAGCAGCGGTGAAAGTGTTCACCCGCGACGGTTATTCCGGAGGGCGGGTCGAGAGCATTTCCCGGGAAGCCGAGTCCAACGACCGCATGCTCTATTACTACTTCGGCAGTAAGGAGCAGCTGTTTATCTGCGTGCTCGAACACACCTACGAGCAATTCAATAAGGCCGAAAGCCGACTGAAGCTGGACCTGAGCCAGCCGCTGGTGGCGTTGCAGGAACTGGTGGCGTTCGTCTGGCATTACTACGTCAAGCACCCGGAATTCGTCGCGATCCTGAGCAATGAAAACCTCCACGGCGGCAAGCATGCGCAACAGTCCAGCGAGTTGCGCCGATTGTCCGGGGAAGCGGTCGGGGTGTTGAAGCCGATCATTGAGGCGGGTCAGGCCCAAGGGCTGTTTCGCGAGGTGCTGGACATCAAGCATGTGTATTTGATGATTGCCTCGCTCTGTTATTTCTATAACTCCAACCGGCACACCCTGAGTTCGTTTCTGGGTGAGGATTTGGCGGACAAGGGGCAGCAGCAGGATTGGTTGGGGTTTATTCAGGATTTGGTGGTGCGGGGGGTGATGAGGTTGCCCCCGCGGGATCTCGGTTGATAGGGCCGGCCCCTTCGCGGGCAAGCCTCGCTCCTACACGCGATGCTTTTAATGGCTGCCGGGATTCGCCCGCAAATGCGCCAACGTCGATTCCAACCCTTCCCAACCCGGCGCATTCCCGGCAAATCGACTGCGTAGATACGCCGCCAGTTCCGCCACCTGGGTATTGGACAAACTGTCCTTGAAAGCAGGCATGTAACCCAAGTCCTTGGTCGCCGGGGTATCGATGCCTTGCAGAATGACCTTGATCAGGTTATCCGGCAGATCGCTGTGCACGTTGGTGTTGGTGGCCAGCGACGGACTCACGCCAAACAGTTTCGGCCCCAGGCCATCGGCATGACAGGCCTTGCACGAACCCTCAAATACGCGCTGGCCGTTGCTCAGGGAAACGGTGGCCACCGGCCGCGTGGCTTTCTCCACGACTTGCGCCTCAGCCTGCGCGCCATTAAGTGACGCCAGATACACCGCCATCGCCCGGATATCATCCTTGGGCAACTTCGCCAATTCCGTGACCACCGGCCCCATCGGCCCGGTCGCCACGCCATGTTCAGCGGAATAACCGCTGCTCAGGTAACCGAACAGCTGATCCTCGGTCCACGGTGTCGGTGCCTTGGACAAACCATTCAGCGCCGGCGCCTCCCAGCCATCGACCATCCCGCCCGCGAGGAACGATGCACCGCCCTTCTCCGCCCCCATCAAATTGCGCGGCGAATGGCACGCTGCGCAGTGGCCCAAACCGTTGACCAGGTACGCGCCGCGATTCCACTGTTCGCTACGCTGCGGCTGCACGCTGATTTCACCCTTGCGCAGGAACAACGCATTCCACCCCGCCATCAACGGTCGCAGGTTGAACGGAAAGCGCATGTCGTTGGCCTTTGCCGCTTGGCTGACCGGCGCTTGTGACATCAGGTACGCATACAACGCCTGCATATCCGCATCATTGATGTTGCGAAACGCGGTGTAGGGGAACGCCGGATACAGATTGCGCCCATCCCGGCCGATGCCGTCGCGCATCGCCCGTTCGAACGCCGGATAGGACCAACTGCCGATCCCGGTTTTCACGTCGGGCGTGATGTTGCTGCTGTACAGCGTGCCGAACGGCGTCTCCATCGCCAGGCCACCGGCATTGGTCGTGCCGCCCGGTACCGTGTGACACACCGCGCAATCGCCGACCGCCGCCAGCAAGCGTCCGCGCTCCAGAGTCGCCGTGGACCAGGTGCCGGCGCTCGGCGGCGCTATCGGTGCGATTTCGCCGTGAAACGGCCACGCCGTCGCCGCCATGCCGAGCACCGCGCCGAACGCGGCAAACATTGATCCCAACAGCCATTTCGAACGCTTGGCCGGGGACTTCGGCGGTTCATCACAAGTGCCGGCATTCAACGCGGCCAAGACCCGCTCCGGTGTGATCGGCAGTTCGCGAAAACGGATCCCGGTGGCGTCATAAATCGCATTGGCAATCGCCGCCGCACTGGGCACCGAAGCCGATTCGCCAGCGCCCATCGGCGGCTGGTCCTGGCGCGGCATCATCAGCACGTCGATCTGCGGCACTTCGGGAAAGGTCAG
Source organism: Pseudomonas sp. ANT_J12 (assembly GCF_008370045.1). GTDB lineage: Bacteria > Pseudomonadota > Gammaproteobacteria > Pseudomonadales > Pseudomonadaceae > Aquipseudomonas. The sequence goes on along the minus strand of NZ_VOBN01000023.1, from coordinate 10,028 downwards.
GATCGGATAACCGCCCCACTCCTTGCTCGCCACCGTCGATTCCTCGAACGTCACCCGCTCCTTGAGCACGCGGCTGGTGGACTGGATGACGTTGCCGTGGATCTGATGCTGCACGCCGGCCGGGTTGATCATCATCCCCGAGTCATGGCCGATCACCACCCGCGTGACCGAGACATCGCCGGTCTGCCGGTCGATGGCCACGTCCGCGACCCACGCCGCCCACGCCGCACCGAAACCGGGAAATTTGCTGTGGATGTAGCGCGCGTAGGCAAAGCCGCGACCGCGCAACAACTGGTCTTCGTTCGGGGTTTGCATCGGCGCGGTGCGCGGGGTCCAGGCCGCGCGTTCGGCGGTGGATTTCACCAGATCGATGGCGCGCTCGTCGTGCAGGTAGCGCAAGCGGTATTCCACCGGATCGACGCCGGCGGCGAAGGCCAGTTCATCGATGTAAGACTCGTGGGCGAAGGTGTTGGGCAACGCTGACACCCCGCGCATCCATGAGGCGCGGACAATCGGCGCCATGTCGTTGATGGTCACGCGCATGTTTTCAAAGTCGTAGGGCGGGATCGAGGTGCGGTCGCCCATCTCGAACATCGCCGCCACCGGCTCGACCCGCCCGGTCAACAGCAGGGCCAACGTCGGCGCGCCGTTCGATGGGTAACTGGTCTGGAAGTCATAGGCGGCAACGCTGCCATCGGCGTTCAAACCGCCATCAACGTCCATCAGTTGCGCGGTGCCTTTGGGCTCCCACAAATGCTCCTGCTCGCGGGTCAATTGCACCCGCACCGGTTTGCCCACGGCGCGGGACAACAGCAAGGCATCGGCGCACACGTCGTCGGCACAGTTGCGCCCATAACAACCGGAGGCCTCCATGCGAATGATCTCGATGGCTTCCTCTTCACACTCCAGCAACCACGCGAGGTCGGCGCGCAGCAAATGCGGATTCTGGCTGCCGGACCACACCCTGCTGCCCAATGGCTGATAGTCCGCGACGCCACAGGACGGGCCGATCGAACCGTGCATCTGATACGGCCACATATACGTGCGCGGCATGCGCTGAGTGGCGGCGGCCAGGGCTTCATCGACGTTGCCCTGATCCAGCACCACCCGTTGCACCCGGGGGTTGTCGCGAATCGCCTGCTCGACATCGCTCAGGTCCGGCAAGCCTTGATTCCAGGTTTTCCAAGTGACTTTCAACGTTTGGGCAGCCTTGATCGCCTGCTCTTCGCGCAACGCCACGATGCCGACGAAATCGCGGATCACCACCACGGCGACGATTCCGGCGATGTGGGCGATGGAGGATTCGTCGACTTCCAGCAGGCTGTTGCCGACAAAATCACCGCAATCGAGCCCGGCATAGGGCGGGCGAATCACCCGGCCGTGGAGCATGTTCGGCACGCGCATGTCGTGGACGTAGGTCAGCTCGCCAGTGGCCTTGCCCGGAATGTCCACCCGCGCCGCGCCCTTGCCCACCAGTCGATAGGCTTCGGCGGGTTTCAGCGGTGCGGTACCGGAGATGCGCAGTTCAACGTGCTCGCCGCTGACCAGTTCGGCGTAAGTTGCGGTGCGGCCGTCCTCGGCGCGAATCACGCCTGCTTCGATCTTCAGGCTACTGGCCGCCACCGACCAACGTTCGGCTGCCGTTTCCAACAGATAACGCCGCGCCTCGGCCGCCGCATTGCGCAACGGAATCGCGGAAATCTGCAACGTCGCACTGGCAATGGTCGCGCCCTGATTCGGCGCACGCTCGGTGTCGCCGAGCACCATGCACACCTGTTCCATTTGTAAATCGAGTTCTTCGGCGACGATCTGCGCCAGCGAGGTGCGAATGCCGGTGCCGAGGTCGACATGGCCGTTGAACGCATACACGCGCCCGTCATCACTGATGGCAATGAACAGGCCCAGTTCCTTGGGTTTGATCAGCGGCGTACCGCCCTTCGCCACCGGGCCGGACGGCGGCAGGATGTCGTCGACGATCAGCAGCACGCCGGACTTGGCCAGCAGTTGGTCGCGGGTCGGGATGGAAAGTGCGATGGAGCCAGTCATGGTCATTGATCCACCTTCAAGGCATTTGACGGGCGGCACGCAGCACCGCGCGGAGGATTTCGATGTGGGTGCCGCAGCGGCAGAGATTGGCCGAGAGTTCGTTGCGGATCTGGGTTTCGCTGGGGTGCGGGATGCGGTCGAGCAAGGCCTTGGTGGTCATGATCATGCCGTTGAGGCAGTAGCCGCATTGCGCCGTTTGCTCATCGATAAAGGCTTGTTGCACCAAGTGCGGCGCGGCGCGGGTGCCGAGGCCTTCGAGGGTGACAATTTGCCGATCCACGGCACCGGCCAGCGGAAACACGCAAGAACGCGCCGCCACCCCGTCGATGATCACCGTGCACGCCCCGCACTCGCCCAGGCCGCAGCCGTACTTGGGACCGTTGAGCTGCAAGTCATTGCGCAAGATCAGCAATAGCGGCGTGTCCGCCATGGCGGTGACGGTGCGGGTGAGGCCATTGACCTCAAGCGTTACGGTGATTTCCTGGCTGGTCATTCGCGGCGCCTGCTTCGTTTGATGAAGTGGCTACTACACCAAAAGGTCGAAAAAAACGTCGCGGGCCGGATGGGGTTGTGGCGACGCGACACACTCGACTGGTGAAGTGGCTACTACATGAAACAGGAGCAAAAACGATGCCAAAGACCTGGACGCGATTTATGCGTCCTGCGGGTCGTCGATCATTTTGCGCAGCAAAAACAGCACCGCGACCTGCTCGGCCGGGTTGAGGTTGCTCATGGTCAGCTCGGTGATTTTCCCGGCGCAGGGCACGGTTTGCTGCACCAGACGGTCGCCGGCTTCGGACAGGCCGACGATGACTTTGCGCCGGTCTTGCGGGTCGGGTTCGAGGGTAATCAGTTCCCGGGCCTTGAGCCGTTCGACGATGCCGCGAATGGTCGCCTGGTCCACGGCGGTGGCCTTGACCAGCTCAGTCAGGGAGCTGGGACCGTGATCGCGCACGGCGCACAGGGTCACGAACTGCACCGCCGTGAGCTGGGAATCGCCGACATTCTGCTGAAAAATCGCCATGTGCCGCTGATAGGCCTTGCGCAGCAAATGCCCGACTTGTTCGGAGAAAACGTAGGAAGCATCAGGAGTTTCAGGCACGGCGGACTCGAAAGGCGATGAGTGGTGGGGAGGCATGATGGACAGGTTGGCAGGCGGACTCAAGAGCGGTTTGGGGCAAACACCTGAACCGCTTTGCGTAGGACCAAGGCTTGCCCGCGATGGCGCCCGTGAGATCGCGATCGCGGGCAAGCCTTGCTCCTACAGGTTTCAGCGAACCCGGGAGGCTTCTGGCGCCACCACATCCCCGCCGATCACCACCGCCTGGTCATCCAGATACACATCGCAATTGCGCAGCGGAATGTCCAGGTGGCACGGGGTTTTGCGCTTGCCGCCGACTTCGGTGTTCGGCCCGGTGGAGAACAGGAAGTTGCCATAGAACGCCCGGGCGTCCATGCACATGCCATCGTTCTTGTCGTGCAGACCCATGGCGGTCCACTGGGCTTTTGGCTGCAAACCCCAGCCGATGTGGGAGATGCCGTACACCTCGGGATCGTTGAAATACTTCATGTAGTCGCGCAGGTATTCGGCCTCGAAACCGCCGTGGATTGAGGTGATAAAGCCCTTTTCGATCTCCAGGGTGATCTTCTCCCGGGCGTAGGTCTTGAACGGCAGCACGATGTCGCCGATGTCCAGCACCAGCACGCCTTCGGCGGTTTCTTCGTTGGGCCAGGAGAACAGAAAACCGCTGGGCCAGTGGTCCCAGCGCCCCGGTTCATCGGCGAAACCGTACTCGGTGACCGCCGGATATTGCCCCAGCGCCGCCCGGAAATCGCTGCCGGCGCGGGACGTGACGTGGATCGAGCGCGCTTGTGTCAGCAGCTTCTCCGCCGCCATCACCCGCACCTTGTCCGCCTCGGTCGGCAGCATCCGCGCCAGCACTTCCGGGGGTTCGACGGCCAACAGAATGCGCGTGCCGGTCTTGAGGATCTGCTCCTGTTCCGGCGAGTGCAGCAGCATCATGGTGTCGACGATCAGGTCCGCCGCTTCCAGCGCCCGTTGCGCCGCGATGTTGCCAGTGAGCGCGGTGTCGCCGCAGTAGGCGGTCATGTCATCGCCCATGGCCGTCGGGTGGTTGAACGACGGCAGTTCCACGGCGTAGACCTTGGCACCCAGGCGTTGGGCGGCGTCCATCGCGGCACGCACGGTGCGCGGGTCGGAATAGTGGCTCTTGAGCACGGCGACGCTCTGGGTCGCATCGACCTTCGACAGCTTCAACACGTGTTCGAACATCTGGGTCAGTTCGCAATCGCTTACCGGCATTTCCAATCTCCTCAATCGTCTGCTGCGCACCAAGTCGAGGCGCCACGCCTCACCCCAGTGCATTTTTATAGCGTGTACGCCATTTGTTATCGATAAGACATCAAATGCGAGCGGACTGCAAGCGCCGGACCATAACGTTACCAACCCACACAAACCCAACAAACAAAGGTTACATTCGGTGACCACGGGCAAAAACGCCAAAAAATAATTTTTACCAACGGCTCTTTCTTTTTGAAAAATACAGCGTATACACTTTAACAACCTTGCAGCGACACAGCCAGCGACCATTCGAAGAAGAGGAACAAGCCCCATGGCCCAAACACAAAAAATCGCCATCGTCGGTGCAGGTCTTGGCGGTGCAGCCGCTGCGACGTTGCTGCAACAAGCCGGGTTCCAGGTGGACATCTACGAACAGGCCCCGGAGTTCTCCCGCCTCGGCGCCGGGATCCACATGGGCCCCAACATCATGAAAATCTTCCGGCGCATGGGCATCGAGCAGCAGCTTGATTTGATGGGCTCGCACCCTGATCACTGGTTCAGCCGTGATGGCTTGAGCGGCGACTACCTGTCGCGCATCCCGCTGGGGGATTTCGCTCGCAAGGAATACGGCGCGTCCTACGTCACCGTGCACCGCGGCGACCTGCACGCCTTGCAGATGTCGACGATCCAACCGGGCACCGTGCACTTCAACAAACGCCTGGAAACCCTCGAAGAAACCGAGACCCAGGTGCGCCTGACGTTCAGCGACGGCGAAGTCACCTACGCCGACATCGTGATCGGCGCCGACGGGATCAATTCGAAGATTCGTGAAGAGTTGCTGGGCGCGGAAAAACCGCTGTACAGCGGCTGGGTCGCACACCGGGCACTGATCCGTGGCGATCAACTGGCCAAGTACGACTTGAAGTTCGAGGACTGCATCAAGTGGTGGACCGAGGACCGGCACATGATGGTCTACTACACCACCGGCAAGCGCGACGAGTACTACTACGTCACCGGCGTGCCGCACCCGGAGTGGGATTTCCAGGGCGCGTTCGTCGATAGCAGCCGCGAAGAAATGTTCGAGGCATTCCAGGGTTATCACCCGACCGTGCAAGCGCTGATTGAGTCCACCGAAAGCGTGACCAAGTGGCCGCTGCGCAACCGCAATCCGTTGCCACTGTGGAGCCGGGGTCGCCTGGTGTTGCTCGGCGACGCCTGCCACCCGATGAAGCCGCACATGGCCCAAGGCGCCGGCATGGCCATCGAAGACGCCGCAATGCTGACCCGCTGCTTGCAGGAAACCGGCCTCGGCGATTACCGCACCGCGTTCGAACTCTATGAAGCCAACCGCAAGGAACGCGCCTCCCGCGTTCAGTCCGTGTCCAACGCCAACACCTGGCTGCGGACTCAGGAAGACCCGGCCTGGGTCTATGGCTACGACCTGTACGCCCAGCAGCTGAAATCGGGGGTGGCCGCGTGAGCACTTTCGTCCATGGCGGCAACGTCCAGGCCAACGGCATTCGCCAGCATTACTTGCGCTACGGCGGCAAAGGCCCGGCGCTGGTGCTGATTCCCGGCATTACCAGCCCGGCGATTACCTGGGGGTTTGTTGCCGAACGCCTTGGGGAGCATTTCGATACCTACGTGCTGGACGTGCGCGGACGTGGCCTCTCCTCCACCGGGCCCGATCTGGATTACAGCGCTGAGACTTGCGCCGATGACATCGGTGCGTTTGCCCAAGCCATGCAGCTCGACAGCTACCACTTGGTCGGCCACTCCATGGGCGCGCGGTTTGCCGTGCGCAGCGCCGTGAAACATCCGGCCGGGGTCAATCGCCTGGTGTTGATCGACCCGCCCGTCTCCGGCCCCGGACGCCGTGAATACCCGAGCAAGTTGCCGTGGTACGTCGACTCGATCCGCCAGTCATTGATCGGGATGGATGCCGAGGCGATGCGCGCCTTCTGCGCCACCTGGACCGACGAGCAACTGCAACTGCGCGCCGAGTGGTTGCATACCTGCTACGAGCCGGCGATCGTGCGCGCCTTCAACGATTTCCATGACGTGGATTTCCATCAGGACCTGCCAAAACTCCAGGCTCCGGCGCTGTTGATGGTCGCTGGTCGTGGCGGGGTGATTGCGCCCGAGGACGAGGCGGAAATCCTCGATCTGCAACCGAACATTCGCAGCGTCCACGTTGAAAACGCCGGGCACATGATCCCGTGGGATGACCTCGAAGGTTTCTTCGCGGCGTTCGGTGATTTCCTCGGCCCGCGCCTCAACTAATCGAATCGGGAGACTTTTATGCTCAAGCCCTACCGCATCGGCCAGATTGTGCCGAGCTCCAACACCACCATGGAAACCGAGATCCCGGCGATGCTCAATGCGCGCCAGTTGATCCGCCCGGAACGTTTCACTTTCCACTCCAGCCGCATGCGCATGAAGCAAGTGCGCAAGGAAGAACTGGCGGCGATGGACGGCGAATCCGACCGTTGCGCCATTGAACTGTCCGACGCCAAGGTCGATGTGCTGGGGTATGCCTGCCTGGTGGCGATCATGGCCATGGGGCTCGGTTATCATCGCCAGTCCGAGCAACGGCTGCGCAAAGCCACCGCCGATAACGATGCCAACGCGCCGGTGATTACCAGTGCCGGTGCCTTGATCGAAGGCTTGAAAGTCATGGGCGCCAAACGCATTGCCATCGTCGCGCCGTACATGAAGCCGCTGACGGAACTGGTGGTCGATTACATTCGCGAAGAAGGCTTTGAAGTGGTGGATTGGCGCGCCCTGGAGATCCCCGACAACCTGGCCGTGGCCCGGCACGACCCGGCGAACCTGCCCGGCATCGTGGCTGGCATGAATCTGGAAGGGGTGGATGTGATTGTGCTGTCGGCCTGCGTGCAAATGCAGTCGCTGCCGGTGGTGGCGCAAGTCGAAGCGCAAACCGGCAAACCGGTGCTGACCGCGGCCATCGCCACCACCTACGCCATGCTCAAGGCCCTGGACCTGGAGCCGATCGTTCCCGGTGCGGGTGCCCTGCTCTCCGGCGCTTATTGAGGTGGCTCAGCGCACACTTTTTTGTGGCAACCGGGCTTTTGTGGCGAGGGGGTTTACCCCCGTTGGGCTGCGCAGCAGCCCCATTGAGTTTTGTCTGAAATAACGCGGTGACGGTATTGGGGCTGCTTCGCAGCCCAACGGGGGCAAGCCCCCTCGCCACAGGGTATTTGCAGTGCCCAAGAGAATGTTGGCAATGCCAAAGAATGAGGACGCAATGAAATGAGCGAACAAACCGCCAACGACAACTATCAAGGCGTGTGGGGTCAGCGTATTGGGTTTGGGCAGAAGGCTGCGTTGCTGATGATCGATTTCATGCGCGGCTACACCACCGAAGGCGCGCCGCTGTACGCCCCTGGCGTGGTCAGTGCCGTGGCTCAAAGCGTCGAGTTGCTGGCCAGCGCCCGGCACCATGGCATCCCGGTGGTGCACACCAATATCCGCTACCATCCCGGCCATTTCGCTGACGGTGGGATCTGGGTGAAGAAGGCGCCGGTGATGAAGGACATGGTCGAGGGCAATCCTCTGGCGGCGTTTTGCGAAGAGGTACTGCCGCAGGCCGATGAAGTGGTGATCAGCAAACAGTACGCCAGTGCGTTTTTCGGCAGCAGCCTGGCCTCGATGCTGCACGCCCAAGGGATCGACACCGTGGTGCTGGCCGGTTGCTCCACCAGCGGCTGCATTCGGGCGACGGCGGTGGACGCGGTGCAACACGGCTTCCGCACCATCGTCGTGCGCGAATGTGTCGGCGACCGCCACCCGGCGCCCCACGAAGCCAACCTGTTCGACATCGACAGCAAGTACGGCGATGTCGTCAGCAAACAGGAGGCGATTGCCCACTTCAAAACAATGTAATGCGTGCGACAAGAACCCGCGCCGGTTAGAGCGCTGGTCTTGGTAAAAAACTGAGGCGTGCACCTGTCGCGGTGATCCGTTGTAGGAGCATGGCTTGCCCGCGATGGCAATTTTGAGGATGCCTTCGCGAGCAAGCTTTGCTCCTACAGGGGTGATCCGTTGTAGGAGCATGGCTTGCCCGCGATGGCGATTTTGAGGATGCCTTCGCGAGCAAGCTTTGCTCCTACAGGGGGGATCCGTTGTAGGAGCATTGGCTTGCCCGCGATGGCGATTTTGAGGATGTCATCGCGAGCAAGCTTTGCTCCTACGCAGGGTATGCGACCTCGGTCTTCTGACACTGCCTTTGGACGCCGCTTTCAGCGCGCCAAAGCGCTGAAAAAAGCGGCTGTATAAAAACCATAAGTCACCGCCAGGAGACATCCGATGCCCATTGCGAACGCAGCACCCGCGACCACGGTCGCCGACCCGATTCAAGCGCTGTACCACAAGATCACCTGGAAGCTGATTCCCTTCCTGTGTTTCTGCTACCTGGCCGCGTACCTCGACCGGATCAACATCGGCTTCGCCAAACTGCAGATGCTCGATCAACTGCACTTCAGCGAAACCGCGTTCGGCCTCGGCGCCGGGCTGTTTTTTGTCGGCTACATCCTGTTCGAAGTGCCGAGCAACCTGGTGCTGGAGAAAGTCGGGGCGAAGATCTGGATCGCCCGGATCATGATTACTTGGGGCCTGCTCTCGGCCTGCATCATGCTCGTGACCTCCACCACCCAGTTCTACGTTCTGCGGTTTTTGCTCGGTGCCGCCGAAGCCGGTTTCCTGCCCGGAGTCCTGTATTACCTGACCACCTGGTTTCCGACCTATCGCCGGGGTCGCATCATCGCGCTGTTCATGATCGGTTTGCCGCTGTCCAGCGTGATTGGCGGGCCGCTGTCGGGTTGGGTGATGAGCCATTTCGACAGCCTCGGCGGTTTGCACGGCTGGCAATGGCTGTTCCTGATCGAAGCGGTGCCCAGCGTATTGCTCGGCATCCTGACCTTCTGGGCGCTGCCGAACAGCTATCAACAAGCCCAGTGGCTCAACGAGGACGAGAAAGCCCTGCTGGCACAGGAGCTGCGTGCCGACGAGGCCGGTGCCAGCGATAGCAAGCACAGCTTTCGCGACGGCTTCTTCAACCTGAAAGTGTGGATGCTCGGCGGCATCGACTTCTCGATCCTGCTCAGCGCCTACGCCATGGGTTTCTGGATGCCGACCTTCATCCGCAACGCCGGGATTGTCGACACCTTCCACATCGGCATTCTCACCGCGTTGCCAAGCGTCGCCGCGCTGCTGGGGATGCTGCTGATCGGCGCCAGTTCCGATAAACACCGCGAACGCCGCTGGCACATCATCGTGCCGTTCCTGGTCGGTGCGGCGGCCATGGCCACGGCGCCGTTCTTCGTGCACAACGTGGTGGCGACCGTGGCGCTGTTCGCCATTGCCTCGGCGGCGATCATTGGTGCGGTGCCGGTGTTCTTCAGCCTGCCGGCGACGTTTCTCAAAGGCACGGCGGCGGCGACCGGGTTTGCCCTCGCCTGTTCGTTGGCGAACATTGCCGGGTTGGTGAGCAATTCGCTGATGGGCGTGGCGATTGATGTCACGGGCAGCAGCGCCGGGGCGCTGTGGTTCTTTGCCGGGTGTTTGATTCTCAGCAGTTTCCTGGTCATCGCGTTGCCGGCCAAATTGGTTAACCGCTAACCCCTCGGCCCTGTAGGAGCAAGGCTTGCCCGCGATGGCG
>NZ_VOBN01000022.1 GCF_008370045.1 Pseudomonas sp. ANT_J12 | reverse complement strand
GTAGAGGTACACTTTTTCAACGCTGGCATTGGGACGCATCATGGTGATGGACTCCTGATGGAAATCGGGAGCACAGCATCAGCCGTCAGCTATCCGCTTGGAATGTGGGGTTCATGGAGCGGATACGAACAACACATTGCCGAGGCACAAAGGGAATACCTTGCCATCAAGAAAACGGTCATGTTACTGGCCGAGAAAGTATTGGAAGAGCAGTGGAACGAAGAAGCCCAGGGACTGATGGAAAAGGGCGCCAAGCTGTGGGCAGTCAAAAGGATGCTGGGGGACGATCAAATCAGCCTAAGAAGGTTGGTGCTTCCTAAAGAAGGCGAAGATTTCCACGCGTGGGGCAGTCGAGAGCTGGCTGAGCGTTCCTATAAGTACAACGAGCAAGACGTTCTAACGTTGTAAACGCCCAGACACCTGAAACAGCCTACGCATGTGGGCTGTTTAAAAGCCCATCAGGATAAAGATCATGACCAGTAAAATTCAAAGTAGCGCAAGCTGGAGCGACACCTTGAAAGCGCGCAAAAATCATCTAACCGCGCTACTCAAAATAGTTGACATCAAAACTGGAAAAGCTTCGAAGGTGCAGACACTGACAGTCAATTCGATCAAGGCTGAAATAAGCCACGTCGAAAGCCAGTTGAAGGGCCGACCATAACGATGAACTTCTAAGCTGTTGTACTATTCAGATTAGTATCTTCAAAACACATGTCAGGAAAACCCAATGTCCAAACTTGCTGAATACCGTCAACTTGAAAAACACCTTGCAGAACAACTCGAGGCTTTGGAGGCACTGAAGAGCGACGGCGCGTTGAAAAAAGAAATTGAGTTTGAAACCAAGCTGCGCGAGCTGCTCGATCAATACGGCTTCAGCCTCAAGCACATCATCAATCTGCTGGACCCTAATACCTCGGCTCGCCGCCAAACCTCAGCTCCAGCTGCGGGCACACGCAAACCACGCGAAGTGAAGGTGTACAAAAACCCGAATACCGGTGAAGTGGTCGAAACCAAGGGCGGGAACAACAAAGTGTTGAAAGAGTGGAAGGCAAAACACGGCGCCGACGTCGTCGAGGGATGGCTGAAAAAGTAAAAATAGCCTCACCTGAAAAAGGGCCCAGCCGGGCCCTTTTTGCTGCCGGCCCTAAACCCAAAAAGTCGACATCTGGTAGATTCGTGGCGACAATGCTCCACAATTACAGCTCTTCCCACGAGAAGGATTAATGACAGTCCTCGGCCATATCGACCTTCGCGACAGGCAGCTATCGGCCACAAGCGGTCACTCGCAAGTGGCTTTTATCGGCCAACAACGGAAGGTCATCGCGTTAGCCATCTTACGATCAAAGGCGTCAATTGCGACCGATATAAGTCGTCCCTATCTAAGTGCTGACCGCAGGTTGGAGCAATGAGCCAAAGACGCATTCATATATAGAAGTGAGGGGTCGATAAAGGCTACGGACCCCAGATTGCTTGCGAAATTCACGAAATTAGATAGTGCTAAATAATTCCGTAGATAATAATTAAACCTATAACTGAAGAGTTATCAGCCAGAGATAAATTCATCTGCTGCGTTCTTAATAATCCTCGAACGGACATCTTTAATATAAGCAATCGCCATAAGCTCATCTCTTTTGGCTTGAACCACCGATCCAACGGTAGAGAACTTTGGCCGAATTCGATTTTTCAACCGTTCGCTCACTGAAAGCCCATCAATAGGCTCCTCAAGCAAAGTGCTAACTATTGAAACTTCCGTGATCTTATTGCCACAGTCGCTACAAAATTTTGCATTTTGTTGAAGTGGAGTGTTGCATTCAGAGCATGTTTCGGTCGGTAATAATAGAGAATCTAGATAGATCTTTATCTGTGGGTCTGCGGATGAAAACTCACGATAATCAGTCAGGCTTAACCGAGCTATAGCATCCGGAGTTCTAGATGTATCAAATCCTTTTTCAGTAGCCATCATCGCTAGGTTGATCATATATCGTGGCCCGGTTCCATTCGCAATCTTAACAGTCCCAAGTTGCGATACCATGCCGGAATAACTTAGGATATCTAAAGCCATCTTTAAATTAGGAGACATATCGCGCTGAAGTGTAAAAAAAACCGATTGGTATTCGCTTTTTGTCTTTCTATGATTTTTCGTTCTTACTTCGGGAATAATGTATCCTCTAAGCAAATCAAGACCAACTCGAATATGAGATGAATACTTAGGTAGTCTCTTAGAAAGGCTTTGATGATAAGGGATTAACGCCTGATCTACATAGTTCTGAACAGCTAATCCGACAGATCGTTCTGAAAGAGCAGCGTTGCCGGATAAGGAACTGTTCAATATATGCAGCAATGCTCGCGGGTTACCGTTTGATAAGTCTATACAAAGATCAAGTTCCGCGCCCCTCGGGAATATTTTCTTTCGTAAACCGCTTGTTTTCGGTAAGCGTTTTTCGAGAATCGATCGAAAGTGCAATCGATTCTCACGGCGCCCAGACTCACCTGGATCGAATCGGACCACTGGTAAAACTATTGCGTCCTGGCCTACCTCAAAGTTTCGTCCGTAATTAGTTACAGTCGGATACACTGCTGCTTTACAAGCGACCATGCCTCCGTGCAACAACTTGAATATTTCAAAAAATATATTCTGTTGGGCTGGGATGAACGTGTGTGCAGCCTCGTCAAAAAAGAAAACAATTTTATTGAGCGAAAATAGCTCGGCTACATCTTTTATTATATTCACCAAGAAACTGGTATCTTGAGCCTTCGCTAGGAAATCCTCACCAATCTGTCCAAGAATTTCAGCATGTGCGTTTCTACTAAAAGCAAGCTTTTGAAGTAGATGGATTTTTTCCTCAAGCATTGCTTTAGTTTCGAGTACTGAAGAAACTCCGAAAACTCGCTGGTAAGGGTCTGCGACTCCAGTTTTTGCAATTAAATTTAGTGCAAGCATTTTTTCATGCAAAGCTTCTAAAATCTTTATATTGACCCAGATCTGAAAAGCATCCCGCTCATCCGCTTTTACACCTTCAAGCAATGTGCTGGTTTTGAAATTCACATAGACGCCCAGCTTTCTATCGACGGAGAAAGCTATATCTAACTCTATTTCAGCCATGCGAAGCAGCATCGACTTCCCAACACCCCGCGCACCTTCAAGTAGGTTTGCCCCACTCCCTTTTAAGGAGTCAATGATGCGTCGCTCGAAATCGCCTAATACTGATACCTGTTTGATTTGGTCGTAAAGTAAATCCTCACACCGAGCTGTTTGGAGAAGGTCCTCTCCGCTCAGTTGTGGAGCTGTGGTCTGCGCGCTCATGGGTTTAAGGCCTTTGAATTTGAGGGAGTTTTGAGTGAATTGTCGCTTCAAGTTCTGAGAATCGTCCAAACAGAAGGCAGATAACCGCATTCTGCGTTTTAACTATTAGCTCTAAGTGCTCAGCAAGGCCATTTGTTATTGTAGAGAATCGTTCTGGTGCTAATGCAGGTAGATCGGCAATCTTGCCGTGCACTGTATTACTGAGTATTCTATAAAGCGCTTGAAAGTTCGTTTGATCGCAAAAGCAGGCATTTGCCGATAGACCTTTCAGTTGCGTCATATACTCGAGATAACCCGATGAGTTCAAATGCGCAACCATAGCTGAGAAGCTTAAATCCTGATCTCGTTTTCTCCAGCCCCAATATTCATGTGGCATATCCCACATGTATACGGCAGAAAGCCCAAGCTCAAACGCTCTTCTAGCGGACATTCGAGCTGGAACAATAAGTCCAATTGAATTAAGGTACATTGCAATAGCAAAGTCGCTGAAAACCTCATCCAGTATTTCTGCGCACCCAGCTTTATGAGCGTCACCTCTGTTGCCGCTCAGCAGTGCTGATTTGAACTCACTAATTATTCTAGAATTAAGATCTATCGAATCTAAAAGAGGTGTGTTAGGAACGTCAATAGCTCCTCCTAAATTCGCACCGAAACTGTCATGAAGTGCGCTGAGGAGTTCTTTTACTGGCTGCCGAGGAGCGTGGGTTTCTTCTGCCAAAATGCATTTCCTTATGAACATACATGAGCCGGTATTGTTGAACACCAGCACACTATCGAAGCGCTGCTTGAAAAAATGAAAAATCCATCAATTTAGTATTCGCAAATGCACGCCAATACTGATTTTATAAAAGGGACGCTACCAAAACGCCATGATGCCGTCTACCACTGGACTGGTCGAAAACGCACGTTTTTTGGATAGGAAGGGGTAGACACCATAATATGGACAGAGCTCAGTCGAACGAAAGACCCGCCGAAAACGAGTAAGTATTCAACCCTCATCGTATTTGGCCCCTAACCGAGAGGTTTACTTCAATCGCCATCTGGGCAGCCATCAGGTATGGATTGGCCGGAATCGGTCACTGATGAGCGGCAGCTGATGGCCGATTTCTGCCCTTCGCGACCAGCAGCAATCGGCCGATAGCTGCCTTTCACGATCGGCAATTTTCGATAAAAAAACATCAGTCCTTACCGGCAGAGCGTCTGCTAACGTTTGGCCATATCGATCAACTGCACCTGATATCGATAGCGCGCCGCGATATGTCTGATCATGACGGCGCCAAGCGAAAGCCCGACAACCCCCGCGCCAATCATCATTAACGCCATGTTGGGAAAATTTTGGAAGGTAACTCCAGAGCTGATTGTGCTCCCGATCCAGCTGAGCCCACCTGCTTTATCTCCAAATTCTTTGGCAAAAAAGTATCCGGAAGCGAGCAGGCCCAGCACTGCACTTTTGTCTCCGAAAAAGTGAGCGACGCGGGCCTCAATACGTTTGATCTTCAGCTCAAGCCAGCACTTAGCATCGACAAGGGCTTCATCTTTGTGATTGGACAAGGCATAAACCATAGCTTGTTCGTGTTTGATGTCGTCCAACAGGTTTTGAAGCGAAATATCCTTCCATCGAAATAATATGACGCCGGTTGCCAGGATAGGTATTAGTAATGCCAAGATCGCCAGCAAGCATGAGAGGGTCACGATTATCAGTGCAACAAGCTTTACCCACTCATAGAGCGAGCCTCCGAAATATGCCCATGCTGCCAATCCCCACGCCGGTACCATTAACATGACAGCCATCCCCATACTCCAGTTGGAGATACGCTCAGCTCTTGATTCGAATCCGGTACGCCGCTGGTCTGCTGATCGGGGTTTGTATTGACTGAGCTCTGTAAGGACGTCAAGCGTTTCGTTGATATGGCTATTCTTATATGACGCATTCATGCAAAGAAGCTTCCTTGAAGTATGGCGTGATGGAAATCAAATGTTTGAATATCTCTCTGCTGCGATCTTTGTCGGAGGGGAATCGGGGACAGACAACGATTAATTTAGCGTCTGCATATTCATTTAAGCCAGGAGTTGTGGTCTGTCCCCGAATTATCTGCGGAAGCAAAATCTAAATATTGCAAGTGCGCGTGTCATTACTATAGGGCATAGGAAGTAATGCGACACTTCTTCAGTACGTTTTCTAATCATTGATGTTCTCGCCATTATTATAAAGCGCTGGCTCACTGGTAGGAGGCGACACTTCTATGACTTCATATTTCTGGCATGCTTTTCTCCATATTCTGCTCCCCCATTCTCGACCAGCCTTGCAAGCTCCTCCAGATGTATCGCTTCGATGTGCTCACCCTTTTTAAGCCAGTATTCAGTTTTCAAAAAAACCTCCTCAAGCTCGTTCGACATCTCCATTCGAGCCCGCCCGGAAAAATCGCAAAAATTATTATAAAACTCTCGCGAAAAGCGTAGAGCTGCCAACGTTTCAAGAGTTTTAACTCCCAGAGTCGACACTCCACCGTCACTACTATTCCATTTAACGTACACTCCACGTCGTGCCATGCCATGGATGATTTCTTTTATATGTAGAGCTTCAGCCGCGAGATAAATATTTAGCGAAGCATGAAGGTAGTCATTGACTCTAGCTTTTGAAGTTCCGCTCAAAACCGGAATAATAAAAGTAGCTGCCTGTTTTAAATGTCTTTCTACTTCATCAAATGACGCTTCATTCCTACTAGGCCACCCTTTTTCGGGAGTCCCACTAAAGAAACGCTTATGTAGGACTGGGTGAACTTTATATTCAAACGTTAACTCATCAAAATATTTCATCGGGTCAAAATCTGAAAAATAATCGAGCATGCCTTTTCGATGTGCCGAAAAAGCGTCTAAATTATTCTTAAATAGTGTTATTGATATTTGTTTTGCAGCTTGCTGTGTTGAATGAAATCGCGAGACAAGACTCGCTAATGGAAGAGAAATAGACATTATCGCCAGAGGTAAAATACTAATTTCAACAAACTTCCTGTATCCTTCCGCACTCAGATTTATGCTGTAACCACTCCAGACCCAAATTCCGAGGCCCAACCCTAAATTCAAGGGTAATCCAATAGCTAGCCATAACAGCCCCTGCTTAACTAGTCCGTGCTCTGGCCTCAATTCAAAAACTGAAAGAAACTTGCTTTTTATATTGTTGCCAGATCCAACGCAATACATCACACCTAGAATAGTTAAAATCACTGGAGTGACGACTGTTACCGCAAGACAAACCATGCTAAACATGCTTTTTTTCATATGAATTATCACAACTTATTAGCAAAACATTTTCGTTTCTTTCTGGCCTCCCCCTTGTTGGGAGAGCACGACTTGGCAACCAGTTCTTATCGGAACAAGCGACGCTGCCTAAAGAACGATGTTTTGATTGAAACGTCCTTCTTTTTGCTTTACACCTGAATCATAAATCCGACTCCTGCATTCCTTAATTGGCAATTTTTTAGCAGGGGCTAGCACCAACTCGAACGTCCGCTTCTCGCCGAAAATGAATTATTGCAGGATTAGGAAAATGCCCTCCGGCACACTCGATGATGGAGGGCTTCCAGCCTTTGGCTAGTCACCAGGTTTGTGCTTGTGGATAGGCAAAGTCGGGTGTTTCTTATCGTTAGGTGGATCCACGTGCCGTCTGCGGTCGTCTTTGCCATCTTCGCGTTTGGGTTTAGGTCCTGGCTTGATATCAGTGAACATACGTACTCCTGTAAAAAGCGGTAGATGAGAAGCTTTAAAACCGTAGCACATAGCCATACATCTCGCCCATATCACGAAACATCCGGCTTAGCCCAAGATTGCTCGCACTGGGCGGAGACAGAAGATAGATGCGTTCTCGCTTCCGATAAAAGGCAAGGATTTCGTTATTACAGACTTGTCGATACCACTTATTGAATTCTTCCAATTTCGTAGACGCTGACAGGCCGCTTTTGGCCGGTAGCACACCTAGGCACACCGATCTGTTTGGCCTGCAGCGGATCCTGCCTGATTAAGCAGGCAGGCTAAAAACGTTACACCGTTCGTAATCGTTACACCGCACACCCAAGGAAACATCCGCCCGTGTAACGTAAATTTTATCTAATAAAATCAATCAGTTGATTGAAAACGTTACACCTGTAACACCAGTTACACGTCGTTTTCTATATGTCCGCCCCACCCCCCATCAGCAATGAGTGCCACCAGCGAAGATATACCAGGAGGAGCCGGGGGCCCCTGAGCAAAAGAGACACATACGGGGTCGGAAACCCGCCGGACTTTGTTAGCGGGAGAACTCTCAGCTTAGTGAACAGGTGAACCCGGTGAACTGCCTGTTCACCTGTGCACTTGCCCTACGGAACGGCCGTCTGAGGTCACCGTTACCGATACGGTAACGATGCCTGTTTTTCAACGTGATCCTTTCAATTTCAATAACTGAAATTTCAGTAACTTTGGAAACCTCCCACTAACTCAGTCACGCGGGTTTCCGACCCCGTGTAGCGAGGAAACCCTCAGGGTCCCCGGCGACTTTTAGCCTACTCACAGCTGTGTTGAGGGTAATTACACGTCGAATCTATTCGACTCTCGTTCGGCCATGCTAAAGCTCGGATACAGATCTATGTCTGATAGCGGCGTTGCGCCATACTGCCTCGAAGGTGCTGGCTTCTCCGGGGCAAGGAAGGGTTCGAATGAAAAAGAAATTCATGTATGCGCTGGTGGCCATTGGCACATCGTTAGCCATCTCTGGATGCGCAAATAATTACAAGCAATTCTATACCCCGGCCCCTGGTGCAACTCCAGAGGCTATCTCATCCAATCGTGCCTCCACTGCTCCCCAAATACCCACAGTCGAACGATCAGCATTTGGCAATTCAGAGCAGATCGTTGCGGGGTACTCAAAGCGCGGGTATTTGGTTATTGGCGAATCGAGCTTTAATAGCGGCCAAAGCGTCTCCGAAGAGGGCGCCATAAAGCAAGGTCAGGAAGTCGGAGCTGACTTGGTTCTCGTATTCTTACCGCAATACACAGGCTCAGTTACCTCAAGCGTGCCAATCACAACGCCCACTACCAACACGTCTTACTCGACCGGCAGCGCCACCGCTTACGGCCCGGGTGGTCCAGTCACAGCTTACGGAAATGCGACAACAACGACCTATGGGAGTAACACGACATACGTCCCTGTCACAGTTAACCGGTCTGACTACGGGGCAATTTACTTTGTCAAAGGTCGGTTTCGAGTCGGCGCACTTGTGCGCAACCTGAACGATTTAGAACGACAGCTGCTACAAACTAATCAGGGTGTAGTGGTCGTTACTATCGTTGATGACAGCCCCGCTTATAAAGCTGACGTTCTACCCGGCGATATGATCGTGGCGATGGATGGAGAAAGAGTGTCAAATCAAGAGGGCTTCACGCGAATGGCATCTGAACGGAAGGGGCGATCCATTAATTTGTCTTTGATTCGACAAGGTCACCCCATCGAAAAGAGCTTGCAGGTGGGTAATTAGTGCCCCCCATGGATGACCAAGTGCACACCGTCTGTCATACCCAGTAAACGCCCCCGTGTATGCCCACGTGTATGCCTAACCGAAATACCATCAGTCAAACCCTTATAAACCGGGGGCCGAAGAGCTCAGTTCAAACGACGCCTGGCACTGTAAGTAGAAAAGAGAGCCTCAGATCCTATGGTCTGGGGCTTTTTTGTGGGTTTTTAGAGGATCAGGTGAATCCGCTTGATTTTGGACCGGCTGTATCACGCCACGACGCATAACCTCGACTCTCTTTCTTGGGTAGTTCTTGGGTAGTGCTTAGACGTTTCTTGGGTAGTTTCTTGGGCAGTCAGCGTCCGTTGCTGCCCTGAGTGTCGCCATTGCCATTCACCCAATATTCAAGGTTGCAGGAGATCCGCCTGCACGATACCCTTCCGCCGTCGCTGCCAATTCAGTGACCGGGCTTGGTAACCCGAGAGTTAAGCGCAACAGCGCCCCATCAAATTGCAGGCGTTTTTTTATGTCTGCAATTTTGAGTTATGGCGGCTGTGCGTGGGACGTCTTCGGGCGTGCCGGATTCCTTGACTCCCGGTTTACCAACCTGCGCACAGCTGCCACCCATTCGCTTGGTAACGAAAAAGTGGCAGTTCCACGTCAAGGAGCTAGACCATGCGCAATAGAAATCCGTACAAAATTCGCTTTACCCCTCAACGCGATTTTGAGTCGCGGTCCCATCGCACCTCCATCACTGAAGGTGGCAAATGACCGATCTATCAGAGCTGAAAACCATCGGCTTAACGCCTGCTATCTACTGTTCGGATCACGCGGCGTTCCATGTCACTCGCGGTGTGCCTCTCGGCGATGCGTTAGCCATGGCTTCCGACTTTCTGTTCCTCGCCAAAGCCCTGTCCAAAGATGCTGCCTACGATAGAGAAAGCGATCGACACGCCTGGGCGGCGCATTATTTGACCGCGCTGAGTAAGGCGTTGGTTGATGATGCGGTGAAAGTGCTGACGCGAGAACCAGCGTCGCGGAAGGAAAAAACCAAAGAATAGCGGCGACCCGCCATTCAAATTGCAGTTCCTGGCGGTGTCAGGAACTGCAATTTAGAAGAGTTGAGCTATTTACGTGCTGCATTGCTCAGCTTCAATTTCATCAATGAGCGCATAAAGCTCCGCAAACACTGTTTCGGCGGCAACACTAGGACGTGAATCTCTACGGCTAGCGGCAATGGCCTCAGCTTGTAACTGATCATGCGCCTGCTGCGAGCTCATGAATGAAGAGGGCTGAGCTGCCAAGCTGTCATTGCCAGGAACGGTCTTAATGCGGTTTGTCATTCAGTCGTCCAATCAAACTCGTCATATTCCTCATCGTCCTCGTCCCCCTCCTCCAACACCTCATCCTCAACAGTGTCTTCCTCGGGAACGCCCGCTTCCTGCTTGTTCAGCAGAAATTCCTTACGACTCTCAATAATTCCCCGCCTCAACTCTTCGCCTTTCTTCGGGCAGTTGAGCATTTGGGCGATGCGATCGATTTTTTTCGCCACGGCTTCCTCCAACGCATCGGCTATGCCCCGATAGTGCGCGCTTTCGGGGCTGGTTGCCAAATGGGGTGGAGGGCCGGGGCTCAGTTTTTCTTCAGGGCCTTGAGTCGGGTGGTGAGGTTTTGGTCGGGGTAGCGTTTGTGCAGGGTCTTCATCAGTTCGTCGGCGGCTTGGGTTTGACCGGTGTTTTGCAGGCGCAGGACTTCACGCAGTTGATCGTCGAGCGTCCGAGCCGGAGCTGCTGCGCGTTTGCTGACTTTGGCTTCGTCGGCCATTTCCGCGTTGATGGATTCGCTCTGGGCGGGCGCGGCGTAATCAGCCATCGGCGCGGCGGGTGCAGGGGCGGATAACGCTCCAGCCGGGGCGGACAACGAACGTGCAATGGGTGCCGGGGCTTCTTTTTTGGCCGCGAAGGATGACGTTTTGGGCGCCGGGGCGGAGTCGAACTGCGGCTCTTGCTCGGGCGTGCGTTGCACCAGTGCCAGCATCAGTGCGACGCGAACCAGGCTGGCAAACGCCACCTGCCAACGGGGTTTCTGGCAGGCCTGGACCCAGCGCTGCCACAGGTTCGGTTTGTGTACAGGTGCTTCCCGATGGGCGGCGGCGAGGATGAAAGCGTCGAGATGCGACGGCGGGCCATCGTTGCTGTGTTCACGATAGTGCTTCAACACTTCGTCTTCTTTATTCGAGCGGGCGTCAGTCATGTCAGTACCTCCTCGGCCAGCAGCCGACGCAGTTTTTGCTGGGCGTAGCGCAAGCGGCTTTTGACGGTTTCCAGCGGTGTTTCGGTGAGGGTGGCGATTTGGGGCAGGTCGAGGTCGCCGTGGGCGCGCAGCAGGAAGACTTCCCGTTGGTCGGCGGGCAGGGTTTGCAGGGCGGTTTCGAGGCGCTGGGTGTCGCGGCTCAGGCTCAGCAGTTGTTCGGGGTCGGCGGCGTTGTCGATCACGGCGTGGGCCGTTTCGTCGTAGCTGTCGTGCAAGGGGTTGTGGATGCCATGTTTGCGCCAGTGGTCGATCAGTCGGTTGCGGGCAATCTGGTAGAGCCAGGTACGAAAATTCGCCCGGCCTTGTGGCTGACTGGTGCTGCGGATCAGGCTCAGCCAGGTGTCCTGGTAGACCTCTTCGGCCAGTTCAGCCTTGCCGCTGAGGCCGAGGAGGAATCGATAAAGTCCCTGACGGTGGCGGGCGTACAAGATCTCGAACGCCGGCCCGTCGCCGGATCGATAGCGCGCCAGCAGCGATTCGTCGCTGCTGGCGTCGGTGCTCATTTCAGGAGCGGTCATATCGGTGATGATCCCCTTCACTCGATGCGGTTGGCGTTGGCTTGTTGATTGGAGGCCGTGGAAGTCCGCAGGCTCTGGGCCAATTCGACCAGTTGCACAAACTCCGCGCGCAAACCAAAGCGGTCATCACCCCGGGCGCCACGGGCCAGGGCTTCGGTGTCTTTGAGGCTGAAATCGCCGGTGTAGCGGCCGTCCTTCAACTGCTGTGAAAACGCTGCCACCGCCGCCGCAAAGCGCAGATCATCGCTGGCAGGTGCCGAGCTCGAAGCAATCGGGCGCTCGATCAAGCGACTATTCCCACCTTCCGGCAACTGATATCGCACTCGCAGCATGGCCATTTCCCCGGACTTCCCGGAAGCGCCTGACGCTGCATCACCATAACGCAACGGCTCCAACCAGCCCTTTTCGCCCATAGGGACAATTTCATACAACGCCGTCACCGTATGCCCTGCACCGATTTCCCCGGCATCGACTTTGTCATTACTAAAATCCTCACGCTTCAACGCGCGATTCTCATACCCCAACAGTCGATATTCACTGACCTGCGCCGGGTCGAACTCCACTTGCAGCTTCACGTTCTTCGCCACTACATCGAGGGTCGAGCCGAGTTGATCCACCAGCACCTTGCGCGCCTCACGCAGGTTGTCGATGTAGGCGTAGTTACCGTCGCCGGCATCGGCCAGTTGCTCCATCAGGTGTTCATTGTAGTTATCCACACCAAAACCCAACGTGGTCAGGGAAATGCCGGTCTTGCGTTTATCCACCGCCATTTGCTTGAGGCTGTCGAAGTCGCTGATGCCGACGTTGAAGTCACCGTCGGTGGCCAACAGGATGCGGTTGATGCCTTTGGGGATGAAGGCCTGTTGTGCCATCTGATAGGCCAGTTCGATGCCTGAAGCACCGGCGGTGGAGCCGCCCGCCGTCAATTGGTCGATGGCTGTACGAATCTTCGCTTTGTCCCGTCCGGAAGTGGGCTCAAGCACGACACGGGATTCGCCGGCGTAGACCACCAGCGATACCCGATCCTGTTCGCGCAACTGATCAACCAGCAACTTCAACGTGCTTTTGACCAGCGGCAAACCCTCACGGCGGTCCATCGAGCCGGACACATCCACCAGAAATACCAGATTCGCCGGGGCCAGCTCCGACACTGCGCGATCCGAAGCTTTGATACCGATGCGCAGCAACCGGGTATGCGGGTTCCACGGCGACGGCGCCAGTTCGGTGGTCACGCCGAACGGCGAGCCATCGGTGGGCAAGGCGTAATCGTAGGGAAAGTAATTGACCATCTCCTCCAGCCGCACCGCGCCTTCTGGCGGCAGGCGGCCCTGATTCAGCAAGCGGCGGACGTTGGCGTAGGCGCCGGTATCGACGTCAGCGCTGAAGGTCGAGACCGGCGCTTCGGCCACGCTGTGGATCGGGTTGTCAGCCAACGCTTGATACTGCTCGCGCTGTTCATCCTGATAGCCGGGAGGAGCGGCTTCAGACATCGGTGCAAAACTGGCCATCGGCGCTGCACGCACACTGCGCTTGGCCATCGTGACATCCGCCATGACCGCGACTTCAGTCTTCAACTCACCTTGAGCCGATGACGGCAACGGTGACGGCGGCGCCACTACAGCGGAATCAGGCTTGGACGAAACACCACAACCAGCAACAGCCAGCAGCAACCCGATGGCGAAACCATGGGCGGCCGGACGCAGAAAATGCAGAGGGAGGGACATGGGGGCTGACCTCAGGAGGAAATTGATCCATTCATCCTCTGAGACGGGCAGCCCGCCAGATTCGGGTTAAACCGCCAAGAAAAAAATCTTCAGCGGTGATAACGCCGCACCACGCTGCTGTTGCGCAGCACGTGATCCTTGATTTTTTCCAGCAGTTGCGCGCGGGTCAGGCCGGCGGGCAAGGCGTCCGGGGCCAGGTCCAGGGCGTAGATCTGGATGATGTAGTGGTGCGCGCTGTCGCCGACCGGCGGGCAAGGGCCGACGTAGGTCGTAGTGCCTTTGACGTTGGTGCCACCGACGCCTTCGAAGGTGCCTTTCGCGCCGACACCCGCCGGGATCTGGTGGGTGCTCGCCTTGATGCCGTAATGCACCCAATGATCGACGCCCTGGCCTTTCCCGCCGTCGGGGTCGTGCATGACGATCGCGTAGCTGAGGGTGCCCGCCGGGCCGGCGTTCCAGTTCAGGGCCGGCGATTGGTTATGCCCGCCACAATTGGGCGCATCGCTGGCCGCCGCCGACGTAAACAGTCGATCATCCGTGACACCGGGGATGTTGAGGGTGAAACGTTCCTGGGCCTGCACGGGCATTTGCACGCAAAGAGCGACTGCAACGGCCGCCAGCCAAGGGTTCAGAGAGGTCAATCGGGTCATTACCGGAGCACCTTGTGCGGATTAGGCCGTCGTCGGCTCGCAGACTATAGCCGTACCGTTGACGCGGTGGCAGTAGGAATTGGGCTGAACCTCGGGATAAGGGCCAAACTCAATAGAGAAACCCCTGTCTGGAGAGCGCTCATGGCCCTGCATCGCGTCGCCCGTTTCGCCGATGTGCCGGAAAACCGGGGTCTTGAAGTCAAGATCGCCGACACCAAAATTGTCTTGCTGCGGGTCGGCGATCAGTTGCGCGCCTTCCAGGGCGAGTGCCCCCACGCCGGGGCGCCGCTGGCCGAGGGCGCGCTGTGTCACGGGCGGCTGATCTGTCCGTGGCACAAGGCTGCTTATCGCATCGAAGACGGTGCGCTGTGCGAGCCACCGTCACTGGATGGTCTCATGCGCTACCCGCTGGAAATGCGCGACGACGAGGTTTGGGTCGACGACCAGCCGATGGTCGACGCCCATACGCCGCCCGCCGACGATGAGCGCATCTTTGTGATCGTTGGTGCGGGCGCCGCAGGCACCGCCGCAGCGGCCGCCCTGCGTGAAAAAGGCTTTGGCGGCCGAATCCAACTGATCGACCGGGAAGCCGACGCCGGCTACGACCGCACCGTGCTGAGCAAATTTGTGATCGCCGGGGAAATGCCGCCGGACGAAGTCCCGCCCCTGCGCGACGAGGCTTTTTACGGCAAACAGCGCATCGAACGCCTGCGCGGCGAAGTCGCCAGCTTCGACGCGCAACACAAAACCTTGAAACTGACCGATGGCCAAACCCTGAGCTACGACGCCGCATTGCTCGCCACGGGCGGCATCCCCAAACCTTTGGAACTGCCCGGCGCCGAGCTGCCGCAGGTGTTTCTACTGCGCTCGAAGGACCAGGCAAAACGGATTCTCGACGCGGCCAAACCCGGTCAGAAAGCCGTGATCATCGGCGACAGTTTCATTGCCCTGGAATCGGCCTCGGCCCTGCGCACCTATGGCCTGGACGTGACCGTGCTCGCCCGCCACGCCGTGCCGTTCGCGGCGCAATTTGGCGAGACCGTCGGCAAGGCGATTCGCGCCCGGCATGTGGCCCACGGCGTGGTTTTTCACACCGATGGCGAAGCCACGTCCATCGAAGGTTCGGGCAAGGTCGAAGCAGTGCTGCTGGATAACGGCCAGCGCTTGCCGGCGGATCTGGTGCTGGTCGGGATCGGCGTCACCCCGGCCACCGACGTGTTTGCCGATCTGCCCAAGGAAAAAGACCAGTCGCTGAAAGTCGACGGCGGCATGCGCGTGAGCGATGGACTGTGGGCGGTCGGCGATATCGCGACCTTCCCGCTCAACGGTCAGCCGCAACGGATCGAGCACTGGCGCCTGGCGCAGCAACAGGCGCGGATCGCGGCCGCGAACATGCTCGGTGGCGATGAGCATTACCTCGACGTGCCGTATTTCTGGACCTGGCATTTCGGCAAAAACTACGACTACCTGGGCCATGCCGAGAGTTGGGACGAGGTGGAGTTCAAGGGCGATCCGTACCATCCGCCGTTTATTGGCCTGTTCGGCAAGCACGGGGTGGTGGTGGCGGCGGTGGCCTGCGATGAGGAGCGAGCGATGGCGATGTTGGCGGAGCGGATGAAACAGCCGTTGCCGGTGGATGAGGCGTGGCGATTGGTGCGGGATCTGAATTGACGTTGAAATCGGTAGGAGCAAGGCTTGCCCGCGATGGCGTCCGTAAAATCGCCTTCGCGGGCAAGCCTCGCTCCTACAGGGATTTGTGTCGAATTTAGAGATGGATCACCGGTTCGCGGTTTTCGTCATCTTCGGCCGGCAATCGAATCACCAACGGATGTTCCAACGGCGCCAGCGGTGACGATCGCAGCGCTGGTTCAATCGGGAAGTAGTGAGTGATCACATGGCTCACATCGCCCTCCTGATTGTTGTGAATGGTCATCGAGCCCGGCGTACGCAGCTTCTCCAGACGATCACCGGTCAACTTGAAACTCTTGCTCAAGCCGATGTCATCCACCACCGGCGCAGGCAGGCGACGTTGGGCAAAGCTCTTGCTCTTGCGATGCTGATAACGCGCCCAGGAAATCAGGATCACCGCGTTCAACACCGCCACCCACAAATAAATCTGCAACGTGCCGAGGGCGTCGAACACCGACGCATCAATACGCGGCCCGTCGTGGGTATCAATCAGCGGCCACAACCCGCGCACCAGCAGATAGAGCAGGCCGATCCAGGCCAGCACCGTGAAAAAGGCATCGATCACGACCAGGAACGGTCGCTGCCGGGTTCTGATGATTTTCATTTGATGACTTCCTCCTCATCGTCAAACGGCTTGATGCCCCGGTCGGGACTGACCCAGCGCGCGCGTTTCTGATGTTGGCCGAACAGCACTTTCGGAAAACTCACCAGCGTCGTCAGCAGACTGATGAGCCAGAACATCAACGGGTACCAGACGACCCAGAACATGGTTTTGCCCAGGCCCTTTTCATAACGCCGGTCGATCAGGATGCTGACCGCAAACTGCAACAGGCAGACCATGGCCAGCAGCAACCCGGTAAACGCGGGCGGCAGCAAATGGTCCACCGCGATTGCAGAAGGCATTTCGACAAACTTGCCCACGCCCCAGAAGATCACCGACAGCAAGAAAGTGAAGGCCCACCCGGTGGACAAGCAGTATTCGAACAGCAGCGGCCAGAGGTAGCGATGGCGGTACTGCCAGATGCCGCGGATGTTCTTGAACAACACTTCGGCGCCGCCCTGGGCCCAGCGCAACCGCTGTTTCCACAGGCCGCCGAGGGTTTCCGGCATCAGGATCCAGCACAGGGCGCGGGGCTCGTAGAAGATGCTCCAGTGGTCCAGTTGCAGTTTCCAGCTGATGTCGATGTCTTCGGTGATCATGTCCGGGCTCCAGTAGCCGACCCGGTTCAGCGCCGAACGGCGGAACGCGACGATCACCCCGGAGACGGTGAAGATCCGCCCGAACACCCGTTGCGTGCGCTTGATCAAACCAATGATCGACGAGAACTCACCGACCTGAACCCGGCCCACCAGCGTCGAACGGGTGCGGATGCGCGGGTTGCCGGTCACGGCGCCGAGGCGCGCGTTATCCAGCATCGGCGCCACCAGATACGCCGCAGTGTTTGGCGCCAGCAATGCATCACCGTCGATGCACACCAAGTATTCGCTGTGCGCCGCGATGGCACCCATGCGCAGGGCCACGGCTTTGCCCTGGTTTTCCGCCAGGTGCAGCACCCGCAGGCGTGGGTCTTGCGCGGCCAGTGCGTCGAGCACAGCGGCGGTGTTGTCCTTGGAGCCGTCGTTGATCGCGATCACTTCGATGTTCGGGTAATGCTGGGCCAGCGCCGCGTGGATGGTGTCGGCGGCGTTGTCACCTTCGTTGTAGCAAGGGATCAGGATCGAAATCAGCGGCTCGCCAGCCAGCGGCGGCGGCAAAGTATCGTCCTGCCACGGCCAGTGCCGCTCCCAGTGCAGCCAGAAATACAGGCCGCCGGCGATCCACAATCCGGACATGAACAGGGGATAAAAGAACACGAAGTCCATCAGAAATTGCCCGGTGACCAGGAAGATCAGCCCCAGGGGAATCCCCAGGACGATCGCCAGAACCAGCAGGGCCAGCAGTCTATCCAGCATGTTATGGATTCCACTTGTTGGAGAGCGCGGGCCGCACGGTTTTCAGGTCCGGCTGGTTCTCTAGGAAATTGTCCGGGTAGTAGCCGAAACTGGTGGCGCCCTGACGCTTGAGGCGGCCCATCCAGTCGCTCAGCTGCGCGCCGTCGATGTCGGAATCGGTCTGTTTGGTCCAGTCCTTGGCCTGCAATTCGAACACCGTGCGTTCAAGCGCACCGGGACGCGCCTTGACCGTCGCCACCAACGCTTCGAGCCAGGGCCCGGATTGCGCGAGGCTTTGTTTTTCCATCAGCGGCATGGCCATCGGCGCCGTCCAGTCGTAGGTGCCGAGGAAGTCGTCGAGGTTCTGCGCAAACCAGGCTTCGCTCTCGGGGTTGAGCATCGGCTCGGCGAAGATATTGCGCGCGGTCAGCACCTGCGGGCCGCGAATGACGCGGACCTTGGCGGTCAGCTCTTTGGTGAAGTCGATCAGGTAACGGCTCTTGAACCGCGTCCAGCGTTGCAGCGTGGCCGGGTCATCGCGCAGCGCTGCCATCGAGCCCGGCAAGCCGTTGGCGGCATACACCTTGAGCGCTTCGGGGCCGGCGTCTTCGAAGTCCGACAGCACGGCGTCGTCGTGATAGAGGATGCCGTCGACCGAGGTCAGGCGCGCCACGTCTTCGTAGATTTCACCGATGATCCGGCGCACGTTCGGGTCGAACGGCGACAGGCGTTTGTACTGGTCCGGGTCCACCGACGTGGTGCCGGTTTTCGGGTCCCAACGGGTGACGCGGGGCAGCTTGGAATCCAGGGCAAAACTCAGCACCGGCATCCAGGCGAAGACTTTGACGTGAGCCCGGGTGCGCAACTGCCAGGCGACGCGGTCGAAGATGTCGGCGCGCACCGGCAGGTGACGGTTGGGGAAGTACAACGAATGCACCAGGCCATCGCCTTTCGGGTCGGCGAACGCCTGCAGGAACACAGTATTGGCGCCCATGTCGGCCATGCGCTGGATCAGTTTGCCGAGGTTGATTTCCAACTGCGCCGGGTCGGCGTCGTAGACGTTATCCAGGTCCACATGCACCACGCGCATCGGCGATTCAGCCTGCACCGAGACGATGCTGTTGGCGAAGTGCTCACCGTCCGGGTCCGAGGCCACCAGGAAGCGCGGGCTGCTCATCAGGTTGTCGAGGGCATCGAGGCCGTCGTCCAGGGTCAGCGCCATTTGATAGCCCTGCTCGCTCACCACTTGCAGCGAAGTACCGTCCGCCGCGCCGTAAGGCCAGACCCAGACTCGCGGTTTGTAACCGGTGACCTTGCGGATCTTCTCGGTGATGGTCACGACGTCGGCGCGCATCCGCGCCTGAAACTCGGCTTCTGTTTCGTAGCGACCCGCGACCGCATCGTAGCGACGGGTCGCGGCGGCCGGTTGCAGGTTGCCTTGCGGGTTGGCCAGTACACCTTTGTGGCTGGCATCGGTGTGCGCGGCGATTTCCACCAGCCCGGATTTGGAGATTTCCCGAATCTGCTCCCAGGTCAGGAAGTCCGAACGCTGGCGCGGTGTGCCGGCGAAATCCACCGGTTGGTTCAGCGGCGTATCGATCCACACCCCGACCGGCGCCAGCAAGGCGTGCCAGTTGTAGGCGCGCAGCACCGGCATGACGCGGGTGTAGAAGCTCGAATAACCGTCGTCGAAACTCAGCAGGATCGCCTTGGGCGGCAGCTCTGGGCCACCGTTGCGGGCGGCCATGATCTGGTCGACGGTCACCGGTTTGTAGTTGTTCTCCCGCAGCCACGCCAACTGCTCGATCATGCGTTCGGTGCGCACCGCCACCACCGCTTGATCGGGGTCGCGGTCTTCGACGTCGTGGTAAGCGATGCCGAGCACGTGGTTTTTCGGCCAAGGTTTTTCGTTGGCCGGCACCGGGCGCTCGGCGGGTGGTGTAAACGCCGGGGCCTGCTGGGCGCAGGCGCTGACCAGCAGCGCTCCCAGCAGAAGGATGAAACGCGAGATAAAAGGCATCTTCAAACTCTTCTAGAAGCGGTAAGTGAGGTCGACGAGCAGGCGCAGATCGGTTTCGCGGTCGCCGTCGTAAGGCCGGTTGATCACGGTCAACAAGCCGCCCACCTCGAACACGTCGTTCCAGCTGTAGCGCTGGCCGTAGCCCAGCAGGCCGATGCCGCCGGTGCCGAAGTCGCGTTGGCTGTAAGTGCCCGCGCCGGCCTGGAATTGTTGGCTCCAGGAAGTTTCGTAGCGGCGATACAGCACGTGGTTGACGTTGACTGTCGGCAGCACGCTGAAGTCGGATTTTGGGTTGAAATACGGCACGTCCTCGGACGCGGAGTTGTGGCTGGTGCCGACTTCCAGGCCGAGGTCGACTTGCACCTTCGGCGCGGTGTAGACGCCCTCGCGCCCGGTCAGCAAGGCTTCGACGCGGTTGTTGCCGTCGCTGAAGTGCGAGGGGCTGACCGCCAGTTTCCATTCGCGGCTTTCATTGGCGCGCCAGCGGATAAAACCGCTGCCGCCGTTGGCCGTGACGTCGCTGTTCAACGCGCGCAGCGGTGTATCTGCCGAGAGGTAAGCGAGGCTGCCGCCATACTGCCAGTGATCGTCGATGTCCCGGGCAATCGACAGGCGTGCGCCTTGCTTATTGCCGTAGCCGAAGTTGTGATTGGAGACTTCCGCTTCCAGGGTCATGTCGCGGGTGCGCCGCTCCACGCCAAGCCGTTGCGTGCGATCACGCCCGGTGCCTTCCTGGAAGTCCCCCGTGGCGTAACCGACCCCGGCGAATACCCGCCAGTCTTCGTCGATGGGTGGGCTGTAGAGCACGGTTTCGATCCCGAAATCCTTGCTGCCCGCGACCGCACCGGCCGTGCTATCCCCACCGCCATAACTCTTGCCGCCGTAGGTCTGCACCCGCAGCTCGGCCATGTCATGCACCGCGCGCTGGCGCTGCAAACGCTGGACCTGACGGTTGTCCGGGAAACGTGCTCCCACGTCGTCAGTCAGCGCATCCATCTGCCGCCATTCCTGCAAATCCATGGCGGTGTGGGCTTGGGCCACTTCCAGGCCCATGTCCCGGGGGACCATGCTCTCGGTTTCCTTGAGCTGCAATTCGGCGCGGCGCGGCCAGTCACGGGCCAGGTACAGATCAGCCTGGGCCAGGCGCAAGCCGATGTTGCCCGGTGCCTGATCGACCAACGTCTGCAAGCGCTGCTCGCCGGACGGCAGATCAGCACCGTAAGTCCCGGCCTGGGCGGCGAGTTGTTGCGCGTCCATCCACTCATCGTTGGGATTGCCCACCGGCAAACCCTTGAGTTCAACCCGTGGTTTCTGGGCCTTGGCCAAGTCCTCGGCGACCTTGCGCGCTTCGTCAGCCTTGTCGCTTTCGAGCAGCGCGTAATAGAGCGCTGTGCTGTCTTCAAGACGATCACCGACATCGGCGTCCGGCGCGATCAACACTTGGCGATAGAGGTCCGTGGCGATCTCCGGCTGGCGCTGGTCCAGGTAGGACGACGCCACCCAGCGCAGGGCGTAGGTCGGAATCTTCACGCCTTCGCTGATCAACTTCTGGTATTCGCTGATCACATCGGCGGTGCGCGCCCGGGCCTTGAGCGCGCCCATGCGGTCGATGCGCCAACGGGTGACATCGTCGTGGGCCGCCGGGTCCGGGGTCCAGGTGGCGAGCAATTGGTCGTAGTCGGCCAGCGCTCGATCAGCGATGACATAGCGTTCTTTTTCGCTGCGGGTGGCCAGTTCCGCCAGACGCACACGCTCGGCAGCCAGATCGCCTTCGATCAGGCGCAAATGCACCGGATCGATCAGCCCCGGCCGCTGCTTGGCCAGGCGCAGGGCCGGTTCCGGCAGGCGCGCACGTTGCAGAGCAAACACGTATTCCCGGGCGACGTCTGGCTTGCTGCCGGAGCGGATGAAAGCCTGGTCGTATTCAAACAGTGCGTCGTAATTTTTGCCGGCGCGGGTCAAGGCATAGGCCAGCGCCAGACGTCGGGCAGGATCGTCCGGTTTGGCGGCCACCAGGGCTTTGGTGCGGGTCACGGCGTCGTCGGGTTTGCCGGCGTCAGCCTGGGTCAGGGCCAGGCCGAGTTGCAGGTCCGGGTTCTGCGGCTCCAGCGCCAGGGCCTTGGTGTAGACCTCGGTCGCCGATTCCCAGCGCTTGAGGTTGCGATAGGCCCGCGCCGTGGCGGTCAACGCCTGGATCGGCAACGCCCGGCTGCGACCCTGGGTTTCATAGACCTGCACCACTTCAGCGTCGAGCCCGGCCCAACTGGCGATCTGCAAGTGATCGCTGACCTGGCCGGTGGTGGCCTGGCTCACGGGCACCTGGCGCAACACCGTCAGCGCGGGCGCGTAATTGCCCGCACGGGCATCGCGGACCATCTGGTCGTACGGCGTGTCGGCAAACGCCAGCGTCGGCCAGAGCAACTGGCTGCACAACGCCACGCGCCACAAGGGGCGTAGACCACGATGAATAAAGGGACCTGCAAAACGCGGCATTTGTCAGCATCCTTACATGGCCAGCCGGGTCGCGATGCCCCCTTGCCCATTCGTAATGGAAGGCCGGATCGAGGAGATCCGGTTAATCGGGGCGCAGTCTTGCACGCGAGTTTGGTCAACTATTCAGAACACAATATTTATTCAGATTCGTGACGGTCCCTGCGTCACGCTGCAGCCACGCTCAAACGCCAGACAGCAAAACGCCCGGCGTCTGCGTTGCACAGAGGCCGGGCGTTGCGCTGTATTGCCGGGGTGTTACTGGACTTGCCCAGCACCACCGAGCTTGCCCATCACGAAGCCGACGAACTGCTCAACGGTCATTTTCTGGCCGTTGAATTCGACCTGATTGTTGGCGTAATGCAGTTTGGTGACGACGTTGGTGCCGTCCAGTTTGGCCAATTGCGTGCCCACGGCCATGCTGCTGAACATGTCGCTGGTAGCCGTAGCCTGGTCGACGATGGTCTTGGGGTCGGTCTGGCCATCGGCTTGTGCCTGGACGCTGAGCAGGTCAACGAGCATTGGCTTGGACACTTGCAGATTGAAGTCCAGCAGCGCAATCAACTGGCGGACCAATTGATCCGGCGGCAGGTCCATGGAGGCTGGTTTGGTCAGGTCGACCACCAGGTTGGCGCGGCTTTCACCGTTGGCGGTGTTGAACGACAGGTTCTCCAGCGCAAACTGCGGACCGGCGGCCAGCAGTTTTTCCAGGCCGGCCTTGACCTGTTTTTCTTCTTCCGGCGTCAGGTTCAGCTCGGGGGCCGGCAGACCGGCGGCGACAGCTTCGGCGGCGGCTTTTTCATATGGCTGCAACTTGGTCTGGTAAATCTGCATCAGCGACATGGTCGACGGGATGTCGAGGTTCTTCAGGCTCATGGCCATCTGCGCCGAACCGACGGTTTTGCCGTTGAACGAGATTTCGCCCACCTTGTAATCCGCACGCCCGGAAGCGCTGGTGCCGGATTCTTCGGTCTGGTTCTTCATTTCGAATTTGTTGACGCCGACGATCGACTGCTTGGCGCCGAACGTGGTCTTGCTGCTGGTCAGCTCGAGGGTGTTTTCGCCGGTGTAGTAGCCATAGGTGCTTTTCACCAGGTTGCTGGCCAGGGTCAGGCCATTCAGCTCGACCGTCACGGGCGCCTGATCTTCAGACACGGTGGTCAGCTTCAGGCTGTCCATGTAGCCGTTGGCCTTGACCTTCTGGGCCTGGGCGTTGGCGGCGATGTCCATGTTCAGCCCGGAGAACTTCAGGCTGGACTTGTCATCCAGCGCCACTTCCAGCGGCAGCAATTCGAAATTGCCATTGGTGGAGTTGTCGTAACCGATGTTGACCACGCCTTTGACCGGCGACTGGCCGTTGGCGGCGGCGAACCATTTTTCCGTGGTCGGGGTCTTTTCCAGCTCGAAGTGGTTGGTGGCCATGACCGGCAACCATTTCAACGAAGCCAGGCGCGAGAACGGCAGCGGGCCGTGTTCGACACGATCAACGAAGAGCAACTCGACCGGCGCACCGCCGAACATCTCGCCTTCGCCCTTGAGGCGGTAATGCGCGGTGCTGCTGAACACGCCACGTTCCAGGGACACCAGCTCCAGAGACGCCGTGCCATTGGAACCTACCAGCGCGGTTTGCAGTTCTTTGTTGGCGTCTGCAACCGAGGCGTTGAGCACGCCTTCCAGTTTAGTGCCGGTGTACCAGGCACCGCCGGCGCTGATGGCACCGATGGCGACGACAATTCCAAGAAGCACGCCTGCTGATTTATTCATGAATTACCCGATCAATGTCCGTTGTTGAAAAAGTGGTCGTCTTCCCTGAACCCATGACGGGTCGTGGTCACGACTGCGCAAAAGTGCGGTGGAGATTAGCATTTGCGGGGGCGCAGGGCCCAATGTTTAAAGGTGAAAGAGTGTCTATGGACAGGTGGCGGGGGTCGAGAGTTTCAGCGGTCATGAAAACGCCTTCGCGGGCAAGCCTCGCTCCTACAAGGGAGATGCGATCCCCTGTAGGAGCAAGGCTTGCCCGCGAAGGCGTCAGCCCAGACAACAACGATTCACGAATACTGCACTTCAATCTCATCCAACTGATGATCAAAGCTCTTAAGCCGCGCCGTCCACGTATAGACCAGCACTTCAAAATCCCGATTGATCACCGCCCCGCCCGTGATTTCCGCGCGCGGGTCGCAGAAGTCCAGTTGATAGCGTTCGCGGGCCATGGCGTTGGCCACGTCGGAGAGTTCGCGGGCGTTGTTGAGCCAGTGCCAGCCTTCTTCGGTGACTTGCTTGTCCAGCGCCAGGCATTGGGTTTTCAGCGCTTCAAGGCTTTTTTCCAGCGGCGTGCCGGTGAGTTCGCCCATGACTTCCTGGAACGTGCGCCCCGGTTGCCAGTAGCTGCCCCAGAAATAGCGGTCGAACACGGTTTCGACCCGACGCAGCGCGACTTTGGTGTCCCAAATCAGCACCAGGGTCTTGCCTTGTTCGAGGTGTCTTCGTTTGATGCGCGTGCCCTGGACCGACGCCCAGGCGACCACGACGATGGACATCACGGCAATCAAGGCCGCCGCGCTGTCGAGGAACACCAGCGCCTTGTCGATCTGGTGGGCGAGCATGATGCCGTAGAAATAGGTGGCCGACAGCAGGACTAATGCCGCAATAGCGCACCAGAAGCCGGGAGCATAAGGGTTTTTCATTATTAGAGTCCCCATGACCAACGCGAGCCTTGACTGATGAAGTCGTCACGCGACCTCATCAAGTCAAAGCATAGCAACGGCCTCAGGGTTTGCCGGGTTGTGACGCTTGCGTTCGTCCGCTTTCCCAACCGCCGCCCAGCGCCAGGAACAAATCGATCTGGCTCATCGCGACCTGGGTGTTGGCCGAGGCCAGTTGTGCGGTGACATCGGTGTAGGTGCGGGTGGCTTGCAGGTCCGCCAGGAACGACGCGCGGCCGGCCTGGAAGAAGCGGTGGGTCTGGTCCGCCGCCAGTTGTGCCGACTGCTCGGCGTCGGCCAGGGCATCCCGGCGTTGCAGCAGCGCGGAGTACTGGGCCAGACCGGTTTGCGTCTCGCGAATCGCGTTGAGCACCACGCCGTCAAAATGCGCCAGCGCACCTTGAGTCGAGGCTTCGGCTTCGCGGATTCGTGCGCGGGAGCCGTTGGACGGTACGGTCCAGCTCAGCAGTGGGCCGAAGCCCCAGCGGTTGGCCGACGGTTTGCCGAGGTTTTCCAGCAGGCCGACGGTGCCGACGGTCGCGCCGATGCTGATGTCCGGGTACAACTCGCCGGTGGCGATGCCGATACCGGCGGTTGCGGCAGCCAAACGACGCTCGGCCTGACGCACATCCGGACGGCGCTTGAGCAAGGTCGCGCCGTCACCCACTGGCAACAACTGCGCAATCTTCGGCAGTTCGGCGCAGCTGTCAGTGCCGGCCGGCAGTTGATCCAGGGGTTTGGCCAGGAGCATCGACAAGCGGAACAGCCCTGACTGACGCGCCGCTTCATAACGAGGCATGTCGGCACGCAGGGATTTGAATTGGGTTTGCGAGCGGGTGACCTGGGTTTCATCGCCACGCCCGGCGTCGCGCAGACGCTGGGTCAACGTGGTGCTCTGGGCTTGCAGGTCGAGGGAATGCTGGGCGATTTCCCGTTCTTCATTCGCTGCGCAGACTTGGGTGTACGCCCGGACCACATCCGCCACCAGGGTGATACGCGCCGTGTCCGCCGCGGCTTGGGTGGCGTCGGCATTGGCCTTGGCCGCTTCGATCCCACGCTGCAAGGTGCCGAACAGGTCGAATTGATAAGACGTGGTAATGCCAATGTCACCAACGTTGGCCACCGGCACCTTCTCCGGCAGCAGGAACGCTTCGCCGGACTCCTGCAAACGCTGGGCGCCCATCTTCACACCGCCGCTCCAGCCGCCCGCCGCTTGCGCTTCATCCACCTGCGCCCGGGCCCGGGACAGGTTCGCCGCCGCCACGCGCAGGTCGGTGTTGGAGGCCATGGCCTGCTCCACCAATTGGTCGAGACGCGGGTCCTGATACAAGCGCCACCAGTCGCTGGGCACCGGCGCCGACACCACGTCTTTGTCGTTCGGCAGCAGGTTGCCCTGCAAGTCTTCACGGTGCAGGGCCGCGTCGTCCGGCACGTGATAATCCGGCCCGACCACCTGACACGCCGACAGCAACAGGCCTAACCCGGCCACCGCCAAAGCCGAGGCTTTGCTCATTTCGCGGGCTCCTCGGTTTTGTCTTTGTCATCAATAATCGACACCGTCGCGGTGCGCCCGGCAATCATGCGGAAATCCGCCGGTACATCGTCGAAGGCAATCCGCACCGGAATCCGCTGCGCCAGGCGCACCCAACTGAACGCCGGGTTGACGTTGGGCAACAGGTTGCTGCCGCTGCTGCGGTCGCGGTCTTCGATGCCGGCGACGATGCTTTCCACATGCCCGCGCAAGCGAGCGCGGTCACCGATCACCCGGATATCCACGCCTTGGCCGACGTGAATGCCGTCCAGTTTGGTTTCTTCGAAATAGCCGTCGATGTGGAACGAATTGCTGTCCACCACCGACAACACCGGGCGCCCGGCGGTGACGAATTCCTGGGCGCGCGGCGCACGGTCGTTGATGTAGCCGTCCACCGGGCTGCGGATGGTCGAGCGGTCGAGGTTGAGCTGGGCGCTGTCCACGGTCACCAGCGCTTCGGCCAAGGCCGACTGCGCCCGGGCGACTTTCGACAGGCTCTCTTCCAGTTGCTCGCCGGGCACCAGGTTGCCGAGGCCACGGTTACGCTTGGCCTCGCGCTGGGCCTGGGCGAGGGTTTCTTCGCGGTCCGCCACGGCGGCTTTCGCCTGGCGCAGGGCCAGCTTGAAACGGTCCTGGTCGATGCTGAACAGCACTTGGCCGCGCTGCACCAACTGGTTGTCGCGCACTTGCACTTGCTGAATCAGCCCGGACACGTCCGGGGCGATCTGCACGATGTCGGCGCGGATGTGCCCGTCCCGGGTCCAGGGCGCGAACATGTAGTACATCACCATGCGCCAGACCACGACGACGGCGAAGGACACGATCAGCAAGGTCAGCAGCACGCGACCAATGGTCAAAAAAGGTTTTTTCATGTCATCAGGTATCGACTGAGTGAGTCCACGGCGCCGAGCAGCAAAGCGTAGAGAGCCACGTTGAACAATGCCCGGTGCCAGACCAGACGGTAAAAGTGCAGGCGCGTGAGCACCCCGTGCACCAACAGGTAAAACAGGTAGGTAATGCCCATCAGCACCAGCAGCGTGGGCAGGAACACCCCGCTGATATCCAGATCACCGATCATAAAGGCGCTCCATCGATGCCATGGGGCAGTGGTTCTTCAAGTTGTGGTGTGCCGACGAATTCAACCCCGGGCAACAACGCCAGGCGCAGTCCGCTCAAGGCGTGCAGCAAATGTAGCCGGGCGCCGTCATCGCACTCGATGTTGAGGGCGCGACGGGCGCGGTCCATGGTCATCAATAACGGGCTCGGCGCCGGCAAGCGCTCGCCGGCCTTGAGGCAGGCCTTGAAGTACTCGCCGACTTCGGCCACCACTTGATGCAGCAGCACTTGCGGTACGCCGAGCACCCGCGGGGTGTAGGCGAGCAGGTCGAGCAGGTTCAGGGCCACCCGCACTTCGCGCAGGGCGACGCCGGTGTCCTGGCCGATCAGGCCCAGACGCGGCAAGTGCTGCATCAGTCGATCGAGCATCTGCACGCCCAGCTTGCGGTGTTCGGAGAGCGTCGCCGGTTCGGTGAGGCTGACGATGTCGCGCCAACTGAAACGGGTCAGGCGCTTGGCCGCCAGTTCCGCGCCGAACGGCCGGGCAATCAGGGTCCAGACAAACGCGAACAACAAACCAATCGGCCCGGCCAGGTTGGAGTTGGAGAAGCTGAGGAAATCCGCGTCGTAGGCGCCCTGAATGCTGATAAACGACGAAGTGTTCACCAGCGTCAGCAGCATGCCCAGGTAAAACTGCGGCTTGACCGTCAAGGTGCCGATGCAGATGAACGGCACGGAAAACGCCAGCACCAGCATCGGGAAATCGTGCAGGTTAGGCAGCACCAGAAACAGATAGAGGCTGGCGAACAACACCGACATCGCGGTCCAGAAAAAGAACCGGAAAATCTGCGGCGCCGGGTCGTCCATCGAGGCGAAGAAGCTGCACGCCACCGCCGCCAGAATCACCGCGCTGCCGCCGTCGGTCCAGCCGAGCAGGATCCACAGCACCGAGGCGACGATGATCGCGCTGACCGTCGACAACGCCGAATAGAGCATCAACCCACGGTCGAGAAACGGCGTCAGGCGACCCAGGCGCCAGTGCCGATACACCGCGCGCCAACTGCCCTGGTTTTCGCACTGGATGGCGTATTGCAGGCTGCGGCAGTCCTGCCACAAATCGATCCACTCGCCGAGGCGATACAGGGCGTTGGAGAACAGCAGCTGCTTGCGATCATCCAGCGCCTCGGCGCTCGGTTGCAGGGCTTCGAGTTGATCTTTCAGCGCTTGCCAGCGGTTGAGGTCGGCGTCTTTGTAATTGAGCCATTCAGTGGTCGCGGTCAGCAAAGGTGCGAACTTATCCACAAGCTCCGGGGTGCGGCGCTCCAAGGCGTAGAGCGCGTCATCCAGGGCATCGATCACCGGCAGCAAGTGGATCATCCGCCCGCGCAGTTCCTTGGTATTGCGCACCGTTTGCGGCCGCGCGCCTTCGTGGGGGAGCTGGCCGATCATCAATTCAAGGCTGTTGAAGGTCGTGACCATCGCCGAACGCAGGGCGCTGACTTCTTCGGGTTTCACCTGGCGAGTGAGGAAACGCAGGCTGTAGGTCGAGGCGTCGGTGAACCATTTATTCACCGAATCGTTGAACACCGGCGCCAGCCGTCGCGGCCAGAACATCGCACCGACCACCGCCGCCACGGCAATACCGAGGAAGATTTCTTCGGTGCGCGCCTCGGCGATGTCCCACACCGCCAACGGGTTATCCAGCACCGGCAACGCGATCAGCGGCAAGGTGTAACCGGCGAGCATCAAGGCGTAGCTGTTGGCGGTGCGCAGATGCAGGGACAGGAACAATAACGTCCCGGTCCACAGCGCAATGATCACCACCAATACCCATGGGCTCTGCACGAACATCGGCACAAAAAACACCGCCGCCGCCGCGCCCATGAACGTGCCGACCGCGCGGTACAACGCCTTGGAGCTGGTCGGGCCGACAAACGGGCTGGAAACGATATACACCGTGGCCATCGCCCAATAGGGGCGCGGCATCTGCATGAGCATGGCGATGTACAACGCGATCATCGACGCCGCGAAAGTACGCACACCGTAGAACCAGTCCCGCGCCGGGGGAACGCCTGTCCAGAAACCGTTCACGGGTGGATCACCAGCGGTGGGTTGGCGGCTTCAAAGGCTCGCAACACACGCAATGCGGCTTCCAGATCATTCTGGTCGATGCCTTCCAGCACCTCATGACGCAAACGCACCAACTCGACTTCAACCGCTTGCACCAACTCGCGACCGGTGTCGGTCAGGCTCAGGCATTTGGCGCGGCGGTCGTGGGCGTCTTCCGTGCGGCGCACATACCCGGAATGGCACAACTGATCCAACAAACGCACCAACGACGGACTCTCCATCCCCGCCGCCTGCGCCACCGTCACCTGCCGCACACCCTCCCCCAAACGCCCGATCATCAACAACGGGACGGCGCAGGCTTCGGAGATTCCATAATTGACCAGCGTGGTCTGGCAGATCTTGCGCCAATGCCTGGCGGCCACCACCATGGCACTGCTGATGTTCATCTGGAGAGCGTCGAGGTTTTTTGGCACGGGGGAATGACACACTGTTAGTTTGCTAACTATCAATATCGCATTCGAG
Organism: Pseudomonas sp. ANT_J12; assembly: GCF_008370045.1. Taxonomy (GTDB): domain Bacteria; phylum Pseudomonadota; class Gammaproteobacteria; order Pseudomonadales; family Pseudomonadaceae; genus Aquipseudomonas. Next base: position 60,654 of record NZ_VOBN01000022.1, on the reverse strand, counting down.
GGAAAGGGTGGTCAAGTTTTGAAACAATTTGGTGATCAACGACAGCGCCTTTGGCACGCATTCGTTGAGTGATCAGATCAATTTTGGAGCTTGGAATGGACATTAAAACCATACGAACCGATGAGGAACTCAATAGCGCGCTTTTACGCATTGAGCAGCTATGGGGAGCGGCACCGAACTCACCTGAAGGGGCTGAACTCGATGTGTTGGCGATGCTGGTTGATAAGAATGAAGAAGAGCAAGTTCTAATTCCGAGGTACTAACCGTGTAAGGCACCACACGTCGCGTTGACGTTCCGCTGTGTCGAAGTTTGTACTGACGGCGTATATACTCAGTCAGTACATCAGTCGAGGATGCAACCCATGTCAAAACAAGCCGTTTTCACAATGAAACTCGAACCGGAATTGCGCGAGCAATTCATGGCCGAAGCCGAAGCTTCGCATCGCCCCGCTTCGCAAATCGTTCGGGACATGATGCGTCAATTTGTTCAAAAACAACGAGAGTCGCGTGAGTACGAAGCGTTTTTACAGCGCAAAGTGGATATCGCACGAGCGTCCATCAGCGCGGGTGAAGGCCTGACGAATGATGAAGTTGAAGCAGAATTTGCCGCCAGGCGAGCGAGGGCTGCTGAAGAATGAGGATTATTTGGACGCCAGCCGCAGCACAGGACCGTGCAGACATTTGGGATTACCTCCACGACGCGAATCCCAAAGCAGCCCTTGCGATGGATACCCGCTTCACCGATTCAATCTCCCGACTTTCTCAATTCCCCGAAAGCGGCCCTGCCGGAATCGTTGCTGGTACTCGAGAGCTGATACCGCACCAAAGCTATCGCATTGTTTATGAACTGGGGCAGGACGCGATCTGGATACTCGCGCTGGTTCATACATCCCGACAGTGGCCACTGGAGAGTTGAAAAACTCCTCAGAATTACACCCCCCGCCCCTTCCTCATCAACACATCCAACTGATCCACCACCTCCGCCCAATCCGCATCATCCAAAATTTCATCCCGCAAAAATTGCGCCTGGCTCTTGGTCCAGAAAAACGCATCCGCCAGGTGCAGTTCGGGTTTGAGCGGTGAATGGGTGGCGATGAATTTATCGATGCTGACCGGATCGTTGTCCAGGCCGAGTTGTTTGAACAGGGACGGCAGGCTGTGGGTTGGGGATTCCATGGTGGGGCTCCTGGGTGGTAGGAAAATTGTTCGCGGGCAAGCCTCGCTCCTACAGGAGAACGCAGTCTCCTGTAGGAGCGAGGCTTGCCCGCGAAGGCGATATCACTGACACCGTAAACCTAATGACTCAACTCACAAACCTCCGCATGCGGCACCATCCTCAAATACTCCGGCATGCTCATGTGCAACAGGTTGTTGTGGTTGCCGGCCTCCAGGTAGATGTCTTTCTGCCGGGTCAGCAGGGGGTCGATGACCATGTCCATGCCATAGGACTCGCCCAGCGCCGGGACTGCGCCGCGTTCGCAGTCGGTGAACAGGTGGGCCAGGGTGCTTTCCCGGGTGATTTGCCATTCGCCGCTGCCGCGCACTTTGCTCAGGTCCAGGTGACGGCTGGCGGGGAGGACGGCCATCAGATAGTGGCCGTGGTGGTCGTCGAGGATCACCGATTTGGCCACCCGTTCGGCAGGAATATTCGCCACGCGAGCCGTTTCCAGGCTGCTGGCCGAGTGCGGGTGGGTGACGATGTCGAACTCGCAGTGAGCCTTGTTGAGGCTCTCCTGCACCGTTCTTGCCATACGCATGATGCACCTCGGTGTCCGCAACAACGTTTCGCGGACGATGGTTAAACCGCTTCTCACCCCTGAAAGTCTAGGCCCGCTGGCGTCAGTGCGCGGGAAATCTGCTGGCCGGAACACCGTCAATAACTGGTCAAAATTCGTACAACTGAGGGCTCAGCTAGACTGTAGACAGAGCACCCCGACTCTCCCGGAGGGTCACGTGAACATTCGTTGTTGTGCGGTGGCGTTGCTGTTGGCCCTGAGCGGATCGGTTTTCGCGGCGGACGCCGTTGTGCTGTTCGTGCCCGATCCCCTCGGTATGTGGCTGATCGTGTTCGGCATCGCGTTTCTGGTGGCCGAGGCCACGTTGCCCAATTACGGCGTGATCGGCCTCGGTGGGCTGGTGATGTTTGTGGCCGGCGCGGTGATTCTGACCAACACCGACGTGCCGGTGCCGTTGATGATCGGCCTGGGGCTGGTCAGCGCGCTGTTGCTGGTGTTCCTGGTGATCCATGCCCTGAAAACCCGACCGCGCGAAAACGTCAGCGGCGATGCCGGACTGGTGGGCAGCGTCACGCCGGTCACCACGTTGCAGACCGGCAGTGCCTATAACGGCTGGGTGCACCTGCAAGGCGAACAGTGGCAAGTACAGAGCGCCACACCGCTGCAACCCGGGCAACGGGTCCGGGTGGTGGCGCGCAAGGGATTACTGCTGGAAGTGGCCGCGGCTGACGCGGCGCCGGGTGGAGAATAACCATGGGCTTGCAACTGGGTTTTGCCGCGCTACTGCTGTTGGCGATTGCACTGGCGGGGTCGACCTTTCGCATCCTGCGTGAGTACGAGCGCGGGGTGGTGTTCCAGCTCGGGCGATTTTGGCAGGTCAAAGGCCCCGGTTTGATCCTGTTGATTCCGGCAGTGCAGCAAATGGTGCGTGTGGACTTGCGCACCATCGTCCTCGACGTGCCGCCCCAGGACGTGATCACCCGGGACAACGTCTCGGTCAAGGTCAACGCCGTGCTGTACTTCCGCGTGCTCGACCCGCAGAAGGCAATTATCCAGGTCGAAGACTTCCTCATGGCCACCAGCCAATTGGCCCAAACCACACTGCGCGCGGTGTTGGGTAAACACGAACTCGATGAGCTGCTGGCCGAACGCGAGCGGCTGAACGTGGATATCCAGCAAGTGCTCGACGCCCAGACCGATGCCTGGGGGATCAAGGTGGCCAACGTCGAGATCAAGCACGTGGACCTCAATGAATCGATGATCCGCGCCATCGCCAAACAGGCCGAGGCGGAACGGGAGCGGCGGGCCAAGGTGATCCACGCCGAGGGTGAATTGCAGGCCTCGGAAAAGCTGATGCAAGCCGCGGAAATGCTCGGGCGCCAGCCGGGGGCGATGCAGTTGCGGTACATGCAGACGTTGAGTTCGATTGCCGGGGACAAGAGTTCGACGATTGTTTTTCCGTTGCCGATTGAGTTGTTGAAGGGGATGGCGGATTTGTCGTCGAAACCTTAAAAGATCGCAGCCTTCGGCGGCGCCCACAGGCGCGTAGGCGCTGCCGAAGGCTGCGATCTTCTGATCTTTCCTACAGGCACCAACGTCCGGCAATCCCGTCGGAGATTTCCTTCAAGTTGTAGTGGTGTTCGTGAACTTGTTCCAGCCCGGAGCCAGGTCTAGTCTGGCTTTGTCACTGAATAAACGGTGACACGGACGTGCAAGTCCGACGAAACTGTTTAGGTTGCAACTGCTATGTATCCAACGAGCCTTTATCGGCTCGCTGCTTTATGGCGGCTGCGCGCAGGAGATCCTCGGATCTGCTGGGTGTCCTAAACAGTCCCGGTCTTGCACACCTGCGCTCGGCCGCCACCCCATTCGCGTGCAAGCGAACGGTGACGGCCTCCACTTACTGTTTAGGATTTTTATATGCACAAAGTTACTCCGAATCCTCCAGATAACTCTGGAACCGATTCCCCCGAAGCACTCGACGCCATAAAAATGAAAGAAGCCGCCGACCGCGCCTTCGCCCATTACTTCCCCCCAGCGGATGCAAAACCCGCCAAGCGCCGCAAATACCAACTCTTCACCGTCGCCCCGGACATCGACGACCCCGAAGCCCTGCTGGCCAATGCTTCCGAAGACTTGCTGTCCATCAGCGCCATCGCGGCCGGCCTGGCGGACGATGTGGAAGGCTCACTCCGTTCGGTGGCCCTGGCGATCAGCCGTTTGACCGATGGCGTGCAATTGTTGGTGGAGCGGGTGCTGGATCACCATGAGGCGAAGGCTGAGGCCAAACTCTAGCCGTGAGATTTGTGGTGAATTGATGGGCGCCATCGCGGGCAAGCCTTGCTCCTACAGGATTTGCGCTGCCCCTTGTAGGAGCGAGGCTTGCCCGCGAAGGCGTCAGACCTGACGCCCCGTTTCCAGCGCCTGGTACGGCGTTCGCGCCCAACGCTCCACCCGCTCGATCAACAACGCCGAAGCCTCGCGACGCTTGCTGTCGCTGTCCCCGACAAACACTTCCGATGGCTGCTTGGCATGCCGCCCCACCGCCGCAAACACCTGCTCGCGCTGCCCATCATCCAACCCGAAAAACCCGGCCAACCGTCCGGCCATCGCGTCCGGTAATTCGCTGTAATTAACAGCCAATCCCCCAAACTCCCGGCAATGCGCCAACCCCGTCGACAGCAACCGCCCCACCCTTCGAGCGATGTAATCCTCGCGGCTCTCAACCGGCAATTCGTCATCCAGCCCACTCGCGCCAATCATTCCCGGCACCATGTGCATGCCCGAACGGCGCACATGGGACACGGCAATTTCCAACGGATCGCGGTACAAAAACATCCACGGCGTCTCAGGAAAACACGCCCGCAACAACGGCAATTCAGCAATGTTCCAGGCATCAAGCTTGATCACCAACCGCTGCTCCGAACCGCAACGCCGCTGACCATAGGCGGACAGCAATCCTTCGATGGCGACACGCCGTTCAACGGCAGGCAAATCACCGCGCAGCAAGGCATCCAGCGGCGGCGGTTCGCTGATGACGATGTGATTATCGAGCCGGGCCAGCATCTGACTGATCAACGTCGAGCCGCAACGGGAGGCATGAAAAATAAACGCACTCGGCGCCAACCCAGGACTCTCGGCCTGCCACTCACCGAGAGCGGCCAACGGCGTTTGCCGACGAAACGCCTGGTTGAATGGCAACCGCAGCGCATCGTCCACGGCCTCGCGAAAAAACGGCTGATGCAGCGGCGTATCACCAAACCAGCACCAATCCACCTGCCACTCGCCGGCCGGCTGCCAGACCCGAATCGGCAACCACCCTTCCAGGTTCAGGCGTTCCATTGTTCATTCCATTGGCGACGGCCGTTGCGCATCGCCGCCCGCAGTTCTTCCCGGGAAAACACCAGGCCTCGCTCCGCCGCCAGTTCTAAAGTACGAGCGATAAAAACCTCGGTGTCGGCCAAGCCCTGCAACGCTTTCGAAAGCCCGGCATCCCCCGCCACCAACCGCTGAAATTGCTGCAAAGCACCCTCCCCGACATCAGGCGAAGGCGTCGTCGGCACCCCATCGATAATCGCCTGCTCCAGCCACGCACCGGGCCGGCAATCAAGCACCAGATGCACCCTCGCCGAAGTGTCGCGATTGTCCACCCGATGCGGCCGCGACAAATCGAGAAACCAGCATTCCCCCGCCGCCATCGGCATGCGCTGGCCATCGAGGAAAAAATCCACCTGCGGCGGACTCAGCAACGGGATGTGCAGACGCAAATCCGCCCCCGGCGCGCCCAGGTCATAGTCACGATGCTCATGAATGTGCCCGCCCGGACCGAGCCGCAACAGGCGCGCCGAGATGATTTCCAACGACAGGTCGCGCAAGGCTTGCTGCCAGCGGCCATCGCGCAACCACGGCGCGCGCAACAGCGGCTCACCCAGGCCCGGCGACAATTCAGTCAACGCATCCGCCGCCGAAATCAGCGCCACGCCACTCCACTCGCCCGCAAAGTAAGCCGTGTTGAAATGCCCGTGCCATTCGTCCTCACCAACCGCCGCCAACGCTTGCAACAGCAGCGGCAAATCCACCGCCACCGGCAGGCGCGAGAACGCGGCTCGGCTCATCGTGGCGGCAGGACCGCGCATTCGCCGAGCCAGGTCAGCAAGCGGTCGAGGCAGGCCTCGACCGACTGCACGCCGGTGTCGAGCACCAGCGACGCACACGGTGGTGTTTCGTAAGGCGCGGAAACGCCGGTGAACCCCGCCAGATCGCCGCGCCGGGCGCGGGCGTAATGACCTTTCGGGTCGCGCTGTTCGCACACCGCCAGGGAGGCGCTGCACCAGACTTCGCGGTAGTCCTCGCCCAGGCGCTGGGCAAACATTTCTCGCAACTCCACCAATGGCGCAATCATCGCCAGGATCACAATCTGCCCGTTCTCCACCAGCAACGCGGCGAGTTCACTGGCACGGCGAATGTTTTCCTGACGATCACTGTCGGCAAAGCCCAAATCGCGATTGAGCCCGACCCGCAGCCCGTCGCCATCGAGCACCACGCTCTGCACCCCGCGTTCGAACAACTCGGCGTGCAGCGCCTGGGCCAGGGTCGACTTGCCCGCCGCCGGCAAACCGGTGAGCAGAATCGCCGTGCCGCGATGGCCGTTGCGGGCCTCGCGTTGGGCACGGCTGATGCTGGCGGTCGGCGCCCGCAGGTTATTGAGCTGGGGCATGCGCCGCCACCGGCACCGCAATGTTGCCCGACGCCCACGCGGCTTCACGATTGGCCAACGCGGTGGCGATGGACTGGACTTCGGTGGATTGCACTTCGTCCGGCATCGGGTCGAGCCCGGCGCTGGCGAAGATCTGGCCGTACGCGTTGCGCAGATCGGCGTAGGACAGGTCCCGACGCAAATCCGCCTGCAAGGTGTTGAGTTCGCCCTGGATCAAATCCAGCTCGCCAATGCCGGCCGCCTGATGGCGGTTACGCAACTGGCCGAGAATCTGCCCGTCGATGCTCGACAGTTCCTGGTTGGTCTGGAATTGATGCAGCGCCTCCTGGTAGTTGGCGTTGGCCACGTAGAGTTGCGCCAGCACGGCGATCGACATCGCCTGACGCCGCGCCTTGGCCACTTCTTCGCCGGCCTTGGCCACGTTGATGGCCGCCGGGGCAGAGATCACGTTGAACAGGTTCCAGGTCAGCTTCACGCCGTAGTCGGCCCACTTGTCGTTGACCAGAAACGAGTTGCTGTCGTAATGCCCGCCAGCGGAAAACTCCAACCCTGGCAACAGCCGCAGCATGGCTTTGCGGGTTTCGGCGGTGCTGATGCGGGTCTGGTAATCCTGCTCGCGCAGTTCCGGACGGCTGGCCAGGGCTTCGTGCTCGAGGCTGGCCATGCCGACTTTCAATTGCGGAATCGTGTAGTCATCCGGGGTCGCCAGTTTCAGGTCGGTGCCCATCGGCAAGTTGATCAGGGTCGACAGTTCGGTCTTGGCCAGGGACAACGCGCGGCGCTGTTCCTGCAACTGGCGGGTCGCTTCGATCAGCGAGCGCTGGTAACCCAACGCAACCACCGGATCGCCGATGCGTTGATCGCTCATGCTCTGGCTGTTTTTGCGCGCCGTATCGACCCGCGCCGTCAGGCTGTCAATCTGGGTCAGCAAACGTTCGGCAGCCACCGCGCGCCAATACGCCGAGCGCACGTCCTGGACGATGGTGTTGATCACTTTGCGCCGGCGTTCCTGCACGATCAGACGCTGGTCGCCCTGCTGCTTGGCGCTGATGTAGCTGACGCCGAAGTCGAGGACGTTCCACACCATGGTCAGGTCGGCGACGCGACGGTCGCGGTCCTGGGAGGTCGACGGTTCCAGGGACTGGGTGCCGGTCAGCACGCTTTGGCTGCTGGAGGCGCCCTGGTTGCTGCGCCCGGCATAGCCGGCATCGAGGGCCATGCGCGGCAGCATGTCGAAACTGGCGAGGTCGAGTTGGCGCTTGGCCAGGGCCTCTTCCATGATCTTGAGCCGGCCTTCGAGGTTGTATTTCACCGCGCGAGCCATGGCCTGGTGCAAGGTCAGCGGGCCATTGAGCGGCTCCTGGCCGGTGTACATGGTTTGCATATCGCTTTTGGCGCGTTGCTCACTCACGCTGCGTTCAATCGGCTCACTTTTGACGGCACATCCGCTGATTGCAAGCGCCAGCAGGCTGGCGCCGAATAACTTATGACTTCTTTTCATCCCTGGATCGCCCCTAGGTGCCGCACTGTATTAGGTGTGTGTTCAAGCCTGCATTTCGCTGATGCCGGCCTGTTGCAAAGCTGCGGCCAGAAGGCTGACCTGCCGCTGCTCGGTGTCTTTGAGTTCTTGTAATTGCTGGGTCAGGCTCGGCGCGCCAAATACGCCACGCAGTCCCTGGGAAACATCGCCGCTACGGATCGAATGATTGCCGAATGAATTCAGCGAATCGCGCTCGGCGCCGCTGTCCTGATGGAACAGGCTCGACAACGTGCTGGTGCCGAACACCCCGCCATCGCCGCCGCCAAACCCGAGGAAACCGTGCCCCGAGCCATCGCCGGCACTGTCGCTGCTGGCAAAGACCTGAGCGATGAAGCTCGGTGCCAGCGCGCCACGGTTGATGAAGATGTCCCCCAGCGGCCGGATACCGTCGCCCAGCACCCGATCTTCGAACAACGGCGCAAAGGTCAGTGGCGAGGCCAGCGTGCCGGTGGGTGCGGCGAAGATCACCGGTTGCAGCGGCAGGTGCGGTTGATCGATGACGATCACCGGTGCCGGGGTGCGGAATTCCGGATCCGCCGGCACCACCACGACTGTCGTCGGCGGGGCGGTCACGGTGTTGATCGCATAGCCGTTGGATTGGCTGGTGCCGCTGCCGGCATTGCCCGAACCATCGGTCACGCCCGCGACGTTAAGGCTGATCGCATTGTTGGCGTTGCTGAGGTTGCTGGTGGGCGTCAGGGTCGCGGTCCAGGTTTTGCCGCCGTCGTTGCTCGCCAGGTTGGACAAGGTGCCGTTGGCCACGCTGATGTCGGACAGGTCGAAACCGCTCACCGCTTCGTTGAAGCTGAACGTCACCAGCGAGGTCTGGCCCACGCCCAGGTTCGGGTTGGCCACCACCACCGTGGCGGTCGGCCGTTCACTGTCGATGGCGTAGTTGTTGGACACCGCCACGCCCGTGCCGGTGTTGCCGGCCAGGTCGGTGACGTTGCTGGTATCGAGTGCGATGAAGTTGCTCGGGTCGGTCACGCCGGCGGTTGGCTTGAAGGTCGCGGTCCAGGTCTTGCCGCCATCGGTGCTCGCCAGGTTGCTCAACTCGCCGTTGGTCACGCTCAGGTCCGACAGGTCGAAATTGCTCACCGCTTCGCTGAAGGTGAAGGTCACCAGCGTGCTCTGGCCGATGCCCAGGTTCGGGTTGGCGACCGAGATGGTCGCGGTTGGCCGGGTGGCGTCGAGGATGTAGTTGTTGGAGATCGCAATCGTACTGCCGGTGTTGCCGGCGAGGTCCGTCACGTTGCTGTTGTCGAGGATGATCAGGTTGGTGGTGTCGTTGATGCTGGCCGTCGGCGTCAGGGTCGCGGTCCAGGTGGTGCCGCCGTCACTGCTGAGCAGGTTGGACAGGGTGCCATTGGCCACGCTGAGGTCCGACAGGTCGAAACCCGAGACTGCTTCGCTGAAGGTGATGGTCACCGTGGTGGTCGAGCCGATGCCCAGGCGACTGTCCGCCACAACAATGGTCGAGGTCGGCCGCGCGGTGTCGATGGCGTAGTTGTTGGAGTCGGTCACGCCCACGCCGCTGTTGCCCGAGGCATTGGTCACGCCGGTGTTGTCGAGGCTGATCAGGTTGGTGGTGTCGGTCACGTTGACGGTTGGGGTGAAGGTTGCGGTCCAGGTAATGCCGCCGTCACTCGACGTCACGTTGCTCAAGGTGCCATTGGCGATGGTGAGGTCGGCGTTAGTGAAACCGCTGACCGCTTCGCTGAACGTAATGGTCACCCCTGAAGTTTCCCCGACTTTCAATGCGTTGTCGGCGACCACGATAGTCGCCGTCGGCACCTCGGTGTCCACCGCATAGTTCGCTGAGTTGGTCACACCGGTCCCGGCATTGCCGGCCAGGTCGCTGATGCCGGCATTGTTGAGCGTGATGAGGTTGGTGGCATCGGTCACGCCCACGGTCGGGGTGAAGGTCCCGGTCCAGGTGATGCCGCCGTCACTGCTGCTGACGTTGCTCAGCGTACCGTTGGCGACGCTCAAATCACTGTTGTCGAAACCAGTCACGGCTTCGCTGAAGGTGATGGTCACCAACGAGGTTTCGCCCGGCCGCAGGTCGGTATCAGCCATGACGATTGTGGCGCTCGGACGCTGACTGTCGATCACGTAGTTGTTGGAATCGGTGGTGCCTGCACCGGCGTTGCCGGCCAGGTCCTGAATGCCGGTGTTGTCCAGGCGAATGATGTTGCTGGTGTCGGTGATGCCAGCCAACGGTGACAGGGTCGCGGTCCAGGTAATGCCGCCGTCGCTGCTGCTGACGTTGCTCAGGGTCGCGTTATCGATCAACAGGTCGGCGTTGGTAAAACCGGTCACGGCTTCGCTGAAGGTGATGGTCACCAGGCTGGTTTGACCGACGCCGAGTGCCGCGTCGGCGACCACGATGGTCGCAGTGGGACGCTGGGTATCGATGGCAAAGTTGTTTGAGTTGGTGACGCCGCTGCCGGCGTTGCCCGAGGCGTTTTGCACGCCGCTGTTGTCCAGGGTGATGAGGTTGGTCGCGTCGGTGATGGCGTTGGTCGGTGTAAACGTCGCCGTCCAGGTAATGCCGCCATCGCTGCTGGTCACCCCCGTAAGTGTGCCGTTGGCAATCGTCAGGTCGGCGTTGCTGAAGCCGGTCACGGCCTCAGAGAACGTGATCGTCACCAACGAGGTTTCGCCGATGTTCAGCGCGTTGTCGGCGACCACGATGGTGGCGGTCGGCAGCACGGTGTCGATGGTGTAGTTGCCCGAGTTGGTGACGCCTGCGCCCGCGTTGCCGGCCAGGTCAGCCACACCGGTATTGGCCAGGGTGATGACGTTGGTCGCGTCATTCACGCCAACGCTCGGCGTGAAGGTCGCGGTCCAGGTGAGGCCGCCGTCGCTGCTGCTCACGGCGCTCAACGTGCCGTTGGCAATCGCCAGGTCGGCATTGGTGAAACCGGTCACGGCCTCAGAGAAGGTGATCGTCACCAACGAGGTTTCACCAGCGCTCAGGGCGGTGTCGGCCAGGACGATGGTCGCCGTCGGGCGGACCGTGTCGATGGCGTAGTTGTTGGAATCGGTGGTGCCGCTGCCAGCATTGCCCGCCAGATCCTGAACCCCGGTGTTGTCGAGGGTGATCAGGTTGGTCGCGTCGGTGATGGCGCTGGTCGGGGTGAAGGTCGCCGTCCAGGTGATGCCGCCGTCGCTGCTGCTGACCGCCGACAACGTGCCGTTGGTAATCGTCAGGTCGGCGTTGGTGAAACCGCTGACCGCTTCACTGAAGGTGATCGTGACCACGGAGGTGTCGCCGATTTTCAGCGCGGTATCCGCGAGCACGACGGTAGCCGTTGGCCGCACGGTGTCGATGGCGTAGTTGTTCGAATTGCTGGAACCCACGCCGACGTTGCCGGAGGAAACGCCTTGTACGCCGGTATTGTCCAGGGTGATCAGGTTGGTCGCGTCGGTGATCGCGCTGGTCGGGGTGAAAGTCGCCGTCCAGGTCACGCCGCCGTCGCTGCTGCTCACGGCGCTCAACGTACCGTTGGCGATGGTCAGGTCGGCGTTGGTGAAACCACTGACCGCTTCGCTGAAGGTGATGGTCACCAACGAGGTTTCGCCGATTTTCAGGGCGTTGTCGGCGACCACGATGGTGGCGCTCGGCGCGACGGTGTCGACCACGTAGTTGCCCGAGTTGGTGGTGCCGCTGCCGGCATTACCCGCCAGGTCCGCCACCCCGGCGTTGGCCAGGGTGATGACATTGGTCGTATCGTTGACGCCCGCGCTCGGGGTGAAGGTCGCGGTCCAGGTGATGCCGCCATCGCTGCTGCTGACAGCGCTCAACGTGCCGTTGGCGATGGTCAGGTCGGCGTTGGTGAAACCGGTGACCGCCTCGCTGAAGGTGATGGTCACCAGCGAGGTTTCGCCGGCACTCAGGGTCGTGTCGGCCAGGACGATGGTCGCCGTAGGTCGGACCGTGTCGATGACATAGTTGTTGGAGTTGGTGCTGCCCGTGCCGGCATTGCCTGCCGAGTCATTGACCCCGGTGTTGTCCAGGGTGATGACGTTGGTGGTGTCGTTGATGCTGGCGCTCGGGGTGAACGTGCCCGTCCAGGTGACGCCGTCGTCGCTGCTGCTCACGGCGCTCAACGTGCCGTTGGCGATGGTCAGGTCGGCGTTGGTGAAACCGCTGACCGCCTCGCTGAAGGTGATGGTCACCAGCGACGTCTGGCCGATGGCCAACGTGGTGCTTGCGACCACGATGGTCGCTGTAGGTCGAACCGTGTCGATTACGTAGTTGTTGGAGTTGGTGGTTCCCGTGCCGGCGTTGCCTGACAGATCGCTGACTCCGGTTTTGTCCAGGGTCACGACGTTGGTGGTGTCGTTGATCGAAGCGGTCGGGGTCAGCGTGCCGGTCCAGGTAATGCCGCCGTCGCTGCTGCTGACCGCCGTGAGCGTGCCGTTGGCAATGGTCAGATCCGCGTTGGTGAAACCGCTGACTGCCTCGGAAAAGGTGATGGTCACCAACGAGGTCTGGCCGATAGCGAGGCTGGAGGTGGCGACCACGATGGTGGCGGTCGGCCGCACGGTATCAACCCCGTAGTTGTTGGAGTTGGTGGTGCCCGTGCCGGCGTTGCCCGACAGGCTGCTGACCCCGGTGTTATCCAGGGTGACGAGGTTAGTGGTGTCGGTTATCGAGTTGGTTGGGGTCAGCGTAGCGGTCCAGGTGATACCGCCGTCGCTGGTGCTCAGTCCACTGACGGTGCCGTTGGCCACGGTCAGGTCGGCGGTGGTGAAACCGGTCACCGCTTCGTTGAAAGTGATGGTCACCAGCGAGGTTTCGCCGATGGCCAGTGCGGTGTCGGCGACGACGATGGTCGCGCTCGGGCGCACGGTATCCACGGTGTAGTTGTTCGAGTTGGTGCTGCCGATGCCCGCGTTGCCCGCCGTGTCGCTGACCCCGGTGTTGTCCAGGGTAATGACGTTGGTGGTGTCGTTGATGCTGGCGCTCGGGGTGAACGTGCCCGTCCAGGTGACGCCGCCGTCGCTGCTGCTCACGGCGCTCAACGTGCCGTTGGCGATGGTCAGGTCGGCGTTGGTGAAACCGGTCACGGCTTCGCTGAAGGTGATGGTGACTTGCGAGGTTTCGCCGGCGGTCAGCGCGTTGTCCGCGACCACGATGGTCGCGGTCGGCCGCACGGTATCGACCACGTAATTGTTGGAATCGCTGGTGCCGATGCCCACGACACTGCCACTGACGCTCTGCACCCCGGTGTTGTCCAGGGTGATGACGTTGGTGGTGTCGGTGATCGATGCGCTCGGGGTGAACGTCGCGGTCCAGGTCACGCCGCCATCGCTGCTGCTCACCGCGCTCAGCGTCCCGTTGGGGATGGTCAGGTCGGCGTTGGTGAAACCGGTCACGGCGGTGCTGAAGGTGATGGTCACCAGGGAGGTTTCGCCGATGCTTAAGGTCGGGTCGGCCACGACGATGGTCGCGGTGGGCGGCTCGATGTAATTGTTGATCAGGGTGCCGTCGTTGCGCAGGTTGGTCACGTTCGAGGGCGTGCTGCCCGCAGCGCCGCCGCCCGATGCACCACCGCCGGAGCCACTGCCGCCGACGTTGCCGCTCAGGGCCGTGAAGTTGGCCGCCGTCATGATCAGCGTGCCCTTGTTCCAGATCCCGCCGATGCCTTGGCCGGCCGCACCGCCGGGATCAGCGCTACCGCCGTCACCGGCGATCCCGCCGCCACCACCACCGCCGCCACCGGCCGCGATGTTGCCGGTGATGTGCGAGGTGCCAATCACGGTCAAGGTGCCGGAGTTGTAGACGCCGCCCGCAGCTGAACCGCCGATACCGCCGACCCTGTCCCAACCGGAGCCGCCACCGCCGCCACCGACCGTAATGGTGCCGTTGGTGGCTGAACCGCCATGGCCGCCAACGCTGTAGCCCGATGTGCCGGAAGTGCCGCCAGCACCGCCGGTACCGTTGACGGCACCGCCACGACCACCGAGATGAATCGAGTCATAACTGCCGCCGATACCGCCCGCACCGGAACCACCCACGGTCCCGAAATACGTTGGCCGGCCCTGTGCCGTGGTGTTGCCGCCGGCACCGCCGCCTGCTCCGCCAACGCCGCCGCCACCACCACCGCTACCACCGCCGTAAATCGGCGTCACGCCACCGCCGCCACCGCCCCCGGACGCCGCGTTGGCCGTCACGGTGACGTTTTTCAGGGTCAGGTTACCGGCATTCGAAATCCCGCCGCCCAAGGCGTCAGCAGCGGTGAAACCACTGTTGGCGCCATTGCCGGCCGCCAGGCCTTTGGTGATGGTCAAGCCGTCGAGTATCACGGTGCTGCCAGACGCGACTTCGATGACACGGGTTTTGTATTGACCGCTGAGGGTCACGTCCGCCACGCCGTCGTTGTTCAGGTCGCCGTCGATGGTGACGTTCTTATTGATCAGCAATTCGGTGTTCAGGTTGACGGTCATGCTGGCGCTGAACGTGACGATGTCGCCGTTCTGTGCCAGCGCCAGTCGGCCGCGCAGGGACGCACTGTCGCCGCTGTCCAGGTTGTTGGTCGCGGTCCAGGTCGCCAGGCCCCATTGGTAGGCGCTCATGGACTGGGTCGAGAGCACGTTGACGCTTTCGATGCTGCCGGTTGCGATTTCCAGGTTCCAGTCGCCGCCCACACCGGTGCGGTTGGTGGACGCGGCAACATCGCGGCCGGTCATGCTGGCAATCGAGCCGACGAAACTCAGGCCACGATCACCTTCGGCGGTGTAGCAACCGTAGATCAGGATGTCGCCACCGACGTTCATGTCCTTGCCGATTTGCCCGAGTACCGCGCTGCGCTCGCCGACGTTATCGGCGGACAGGTAAGTGCTGCCCAGCCACAGATCCCCGGCGTTGCCGTGGGCAATGATTTCTACCGTGCTGATGCCTTGGTGGCTGCCGAGGTAATCGGCGATCTGTTGCAAGCCGTCCTTGCTGCCGTCGAGTTGCACCACCTGGGTGCCGGGAGCGACGCCTTTGAGCAGGCTGTCCGAGTCTTTGACCCGCGAATCGACGAACACCACCGTCTGCCCTGGCACCGCAACCGGCGTGGCGGCCGGCGCAGGTGTCGCATCGGCTTGGCCGTGGGTGTCCTTGCTGGCGACCGGGTGATCGGCAGTCGGCGCTTTGGCGGCGTCGGCGGTCGGATGGCTGTCAGGCTGGGCGGCATCGGCCACCGTGGCTGCCACCGCGCCGTCGAACAGCATGCGCGGTTCCAGCGAAATGATCATGGGGGCAGCCAGTGCCCGTGCGCCTTCGGTAACCCGTGACTTGCCTTTGCTCCACCACATGCTGCTCACCCGAACTCGAACTTTCTTGAGGCATCATTGAAAACGCCGCGATCAACTGATCGCGGCGTCGGCTTTCATACGAATGACATTGGCGGCGCTGGCTGAGCCATCGAGCCAAAAGGACAACTCTGCGTATTGTTTGAACAAATCCGGCGGCAGGACGGTGCGTCGGGTTTGCAGTTCAACCTTGGGTTTGACCTTGTGCAGGCCCGCGACCCCAAGACCTTGATCGAACTCCGGCGCGTCATACGCCAGGTTGTTGAAGTCGTGCTCAAACCACGGCTCGTCGATAAAGTCGTAGACCAGCCGCAGCACTCGCTCCGGGGCCTGGGTCAGCAGGTCGTAATCGACCAGCAGCAACGAATCGGCCTGTTCGCCGTAATACGCTTCCTTGAGCGCCGCCCAGGCAAAACCCACCAAACGATTGCGCTGGGCCAGGGTTTCGCAACGGCTGTAAACGGTGTTGCGCTCAGCGGCGTCGACAAACAGCTTGGTGTTTTCATAAGGATTGGCGCGGTAAATGCGCTCGAGGCTGTCCATCACCCAGGCGACATTGCGCACACAGGCAATCACCTTGGCTTTGGGGAACAGGTCGTTGATGGCCGGCAGACGCGAACTCCAGAGCCGGTTGGTGTCGAACACCACCGGTTTGTCGGCCTTGTCGGCATAGAAAGAGTCGAACAACCCGCGAAGCAAACGGCGGCGCAGGTCGGTATCGATTACCGCGCCAAACTCACTGCCGGCGCTGCATTGATCAAGGACACTACTGAAGAGAGAACCGACCGGGCTGGTCATACCGGCGTGAAAACGCGGGTTCTGCAAAAGAATTGCAGAAAGCAGGGTGGAGCCTGAGCGCGGCAAGCCGGAGATAAAGTGGAACTGCTGCAATCCCTTCACCCTAGTCATAAGTCCATTTGTAGGGCAAAGCGTAGTCTATGGCTGGGGTTTCGACTAGTGGTGTTTTGATATCAAATTGGCGCTGAACGGGCGGGAAACTGCGGTGAATGTCACTGTTTTTCAGGTGAAACGTTTAAGCGATTTTCAAGAGGCCGACAAACGGTAATGCTGGTTCGATTCGTAGGTTGTGTTGGCATGCGGCTTTACTTTGTAGCGACGGGTTGAATCAAAGCTTGGTCCAGAGACTGGCGTCGTGATTACCGAGGCGCATGCACAACCCGCCAACCAGCGGTTTCACTATGCCCCTCACGGCCGCACAAACAACCTCGCACGGATATCGCCCACCCGCTTCTCGCTCAGGTTTTTCCAGCCGGCAGGCAATGAAGGAAACTCATCCGGCATCTGTGCCAAACCAATCAACCAGACGCGCCCGCCGTTTTTAACCACATCATCGAGTCGGTCTACATACACATCGCTGCTCATCAATGTACCGAAGCCATAGGCATTCGGCCGGCTCGATGCTCCATCGGCCTGGGGCGGCGTATACAGCAGCGGCTTGGCCTCGGTGCGGTTGTAATAGACGTAAACGAGATACCAGAGCATGTCGCCCGTCACGATTTGGTCACCGGGGGCGAAGTGCTGATTGACGTAGTCGACCATGACGCTGAATTGTTCATCCGGATTGGCCGAAGCGTTGTTCTTCACCCCCACCAGTTCAACGCCGATGAACAACACCAGAATAGCCAGGGCCAGCACCCGGAAGTGGGCGTACAGGCGATCAACCGCCAGTGCCACCAGCATCGGCAAGCCCAACGCATAAGCGGTCAAATAACGCTCAATGAACACCGGCGAGATGAACGACACCGCGAAGACCAGCAGAACCGGCAGCACGCCGAAAAGTGCCAACAGCACGCTGCCACGGAAAACGCTGCGATCCCGTGCCAGCGCCACGCCAATCACCGCCAGCAACGCCAGCGGCAAGGTGATGAACAACCAGATTGGTAACGTTCCGCCATCGTCCTGAGTAAAAAACAACCAGATCATCGACGGCAACGAGCTCAGCGTGACCGGGTCTTCCCAGCCGACATCACCGTTGGCCTTGAGCGCGTCCATGTGCTGCACCAGATCGATCAGGTTGGGCACCCAAGGCAGGTACAACAATACAATCGCCAGGTTCGCCAACCACCAGGCCGGACGCTGGACATGCCGCAGGCGATAACCTGGTTGCAGACGCACCACGGCCAGCCACAGCCAGTGGCCGATCACGCACAACGCAGTGAAATAGTGGGTATAGAACGCCGCCGCCATCAGCAGCGCATAGACCACCAGGTAGCCGTTACGCCGGGGCTGCCGTACCCAGTAAACCAGCGCAATCGTGGCGCCGATC
The DNA here is from genome assembly GCF_008370045.1 of Pseudomonas sp. ANT_J12. Classification (GTDB taxonomy): domain Bacteria; phylum Pseudomonadota; class Gammaproteobacteria; order Pseudomonadales; family Pseudomonadaceae; genus Aquipseudomonas. Next base: position 43,063 of record NZ_VOBN01000022.1, on the reverse strand, counting down.
AGGAGCAGGCCGAGCAGGGAGTACATGCGCACTTCCTGGCTGTAACGCACCGCCGTGGGCAGCAGCGCCAGGAGGATCCCGGCCAGCAACGCCGCGCGCCGGGTGGCGAGCAAATCCACCAGCCACACGCCCAGCCCGACCGTGATGATCCCCGGCAATGCACTCAGGGTGCGGATCGAAAAAATGCCGTCGCCGAACCAGTCGATCCAGCCGTGCAACAGCAGGAAATACAGCGGTGGGTGCACGTCGTGGGCGGCATGGACCCAGATGTCGCTGAACGAATTCTGACTCAGCAGCAGGCTGGAACCTTCGTCGCCCCAGATCGCGGCGGCCGTCAGGTCGTAGAAACGCACCAGCGTCGCCAACACCATGATCGGCAACAACCAGTGTTCTTTGGCCCAGCGAACCCATCGTTGAGCGCCCATCCAGGCGCCTGGCGCTGCGTGGGGATCTTGCCTGTCGCCGACCGGCGTTTCTCTGCGCGCCTCCATTACTTCCTCTTGCGGGGCCGGTAAATTCACGACGGTGTGGTCACTGAAACATGCCGTCACTTTAGGCCAGCCAGGGTTAGCCGTCGATGCTGGCCTTGTCTGACACGACATCCGGCAGCACCGCCGATCCGGGTCTACGCTCTGCCTTGGCGTGACCTGGCCACGCACAGACGCGGGGCCCGCCAGAACATTTACCTGAAGGATGAGGATTTATGGACGTATTTATGGGCACCGTCATGACGTTTGGCTTTAACTTTGCGCCCAACGGTTGGGCTTTGTGTAACGGTCAGATCATGAACATCCAGCAATACCAAGCCTTGTTTACGCTGCTGGGGACCGTCTATGGCGGCAACGGCAGCCAGACATTCGGGCTGCCCAACCTGCAAAGCCGCTTGCCGATCTGCCAAGGCACCGGCCCGGGCCTGACCACCCGCGTCATGGGGGAAAACTCCGGCACCGAAAACATCACCGCCACCCTCAGCAACCTGCCCAACCACACCCACACCCTGAGCGGGATCACTGCGACCACCACCCTGCAATTGGCCAACCCGGCAAGCAACCCGGCCAGCGTGCCGACCGCGACCAATGCCTATCTCGGCACCTCGGGTGGCGGGCCAGGTCTGGCGACGATCTATTCCGACGCTCAGGGCGCATCGCCCGTTGCGCTCAAAGGTGCGACCACCACCGTGTCCGGCACCGTTTCGCCCACCGGCACCGGCCTGCCGATGGCCAGCATGAACCCCTTCCTGGTGCTGAACTTCAGCATCGCGCTGCAAGGCCTGTTTCCTTCGCGCAACTGAAAACACGCCGGGGGATTCGCCTCCCCCGGCCACTCACTTTGCTGGAGCGACACCATGCTGGAACAGGTTCAAGACCAACACTTCCAACCGCTGCTGGGCCAGACCACCACGTTGCGCCTGCCCGATGGCAGTGAACTGCCGATTCATATCGATAGCCTCGAACAAAAAACCCGCTCGCAACTGCCCCACAGCGAGCGTGTGCCGTTTAGTGTGGGATTCAACAGCCTCGAACCGACGGAGTTTGTGGACGGATTATGTGCGCTGGACCTGCCGGGGTTGGGGGCGGTGCAGGATATTTTCGTGTCCCGCGTGCCGGCGATGGGGCGGGATCCGGCGTTGGGATATTTCTATATCGCGTTTAATTGACCAACCGCCAACATCTCCACTGTGGGAGCTTGCTCGCTCCCACAGGTTATGCAGCGTTTTTTCGGGCTCTAACCTCGCGGATACCAGACCAACCGCTCCGCTGCCGGATTACACTCTTCAACCGAAAACCCCAACGCCAGGTAATGCCGACGCGCATGCGGATTGCTCGCCCACACCACCGTCGCCACCGGGCAGCGAATCTGCTGCGCGGCTTTCTGCACCCCTTGCAGCACCGTGCGGCCATGCCCTTGGCCGCGCGCCTGAGGAATGAACGCCAGGTACAACACGCGAATTTCATTGGGGCCGAAATCCGTGGTCAGCGCGCCGATGGGGGTGTCGAGTTTTTCCACCACGTAATGCATCGCGTGGGGGTATTCATCCTCAATGCCTTGTTCCTGCACCCGAAACTGCTGGGCGACCAATTCTTCGACCCGCTCGGGCTCGCCGTCGATCCATTGCAGATCCGGCCGGGCCGACTGATACAGGCTCTGCAGAAAAGGTCCGTCACTGGCCCGCGAAGGCCTTACCACCAAACCGTCCGCCGCCACTGCACCCTTGTTCGCCATGCTGCTCTCCCTTAAAAACCGCTTTCCCTGACACCCAGCGCCGCCATGCGCCGCCAGGCCGTACCCAGCAATGATTCACCGCTGCCCTGCAACACCACAATGCCGCGCAGGGGCTGCATCGGTGTCGACGCATTGTCGAGCAGGCTGAGCCGTGCGCCGTATTGCGCTTGTACCGGCTCCGCCCGTTGCGATTGATCACGGCGCACGGCAATCGGCCCGTGATGGTCGGACGTCAGCGCTTCCTGATCCACATAAGCAACGCCATTGGCATCAATGTCGGTCAGTTGCACGGCGACGGCCGGGTGCATCGGATCGTCGGCGATAAAGCGCCCGTGCGCGCCCGGCGTCACCCGCCAGAGATCAGCCTCGGCCAGATAACCGCGCAACCGCGCCCCGTCTTCGACCACCCGCGCCAACGCGTCTTTGGTGGCCAGCCAACGACCGGGCACCAGTTGCGGCAATAGATCGCGCACTGTGCCGGCGTGGGGCGCGCGAAGCAGCAGGCGCTCGCGCTGAGCGGCCAGCCCACGGTATTCGGCCACCGCTTCGGCGAGGCGTTGTTCAACGATAGTGGCGTCCGCCGCGGTTTCGCTGCGACCGGCCTGACGGCGCATCTGCAACTGCTGGATCTGAATTTCCTGGCGCACGATCGCCTGGCGCGAATCCAGGTCCGGCGATTCCAGCTCGACCAGCACATCGCCCTCGGCAACCACCTGACCGTCCTGCACATTCACGCGTTTGACCCGCGATGCCACCGGCGCATGCAAGGCACTGGCGCGTCCGGCCTCGAGCATCGTCGGCAACTCCACCGCGCTGCGCCATGGCAACACCAGCACCAGCAGCATCCCGAGCAACGCCAGGCCACTCAGCAATACGCGCGACCCGTGGGCCTGTTCACGACGGGTCCACCACTGGCGCCATTCACTCATGATCGGCAGAAAAATGAACCACACCAGCTCCACCAGCATCAGGAAAATCCCCAATACCTTGAAGAACAAGTGGTAGACCGCCAGCGCGATCCCGAAAAACAACACCGCACGCCACAGCCATGAGCCATACCCCCAAATCAACAAACGCCGCTGCATCTTCGGCGACCACGGCTCCGGCGCCGCTTCGCCATAGCCGAACAGAAACTCGCGCAGACGCCAGCGGCACAGGGCAAAGGCCCGCCCCTGGAGGTTGTCCACTTCGAGAAAATCGCTGAGCAAAAAATAACCGTCAAAACGCATGAATGGATTGAGGTTGATCACCAGCGTGGTCATCCACGTGGCGCTGGCGAGCATGAACGCCGCCGTGCGCGCCGGGCCGTCCGGCAGCAGTGACCAAGCCAATAGCGCGATGCAGGCCAGCAGCAATTCCGCCAACACGCCGCCGGCACCGATCAGCAGCCGGGCTCGACGGTCATTGACCCGCCAGGCATCGCTCACATCCGTATAAAACATCGGCAGCATCACCATGAACGCCACACCCATGCTCTGCACCCGACAACCGGCGCGCTTGGCCATGAACGCGTGGCCGAACTCGTGACAGAGCTTGGCGAAGAACAGCGCCACGCCGAAGGACAGCGCGCCGCCGAGGCTGAACAGGTGCGGGAACGTCGCGATAAAGCGCTGCCAGTCGCGGGACACCAGAAACACACCCAGCCCCAAAGTGGCCGGCAACCCGTAGCGCAATGCACGCGGGCCGTACCGCTCCAGCCACGGCCAGGCGCGATTGAGAAACGCGTCGGGGCGCCACAGCGGAATGCGGAAAAACAGGTACTGATGCAGCAGGATTTGCCACAGGCTGCGGCGCTGAGCGGCGGCTTTCAGGCTGTAGCTGGCACGTTGTTGCGGATCGAGTGCGGTGATCAAATCGTGGCTGCGCAAAAACCCCAGCAACTGCTCAAGCTCGGCACCGTCCAGCGGCAAACCCGGCTCACGGTTGGCGGCACGCAGCACTTGCTCGGGATCGCCAAGGGACCAATGCCGCAACAAGCGCATCGCCGCCGCGCCGAGTTTGAAATAGCGCCCGCGCACCGGATCCGCCAGGGTCCAGCGCGGCGAGCCGTCGAGGGCTGGGGCGGCGGCCGACAATTGCAGGTCGGCCCGCAAGCTCGGCAAGGTCATTTAGAGGCCCACGCTTTGCCGTAACCCGGCCAGCGGCCGGCGCAACAGGTACAACGCGAGCGGCGCGCGGTCGCCGAAGATTTTCGCGGTGCCGCGCAAACCGATTCGGGGCGGGGCATTTTCGAAATTGGCGTCCAGTCGGTAAGCCAGTTGCCCGCCCGCCGTGGGCTGCGCCTCGTAGGCTGAGCGTTCGAGTTTGGCCAAGTGACGCTGCAAGGGGTCGCTGTCGAGGAACAACGCGACCTGCGCCCCCGGCGCCAGGGCAATCGCATCGCCCACCGCCAGTTCGATGCGCAGTTCAGCCTGGTTCGGGTCGGCAATTTCCATCAACCGTTCGCCGGTCTGCACTGGTTTTCCGGTCCAGCGGTCGGCGTCGGCAAACACCGCGATGCCGTCGCGTTCGGCACGGACTTCGCTGCGTTTGAGCAGTTCGCGGGCGTAATCACGTTCAGCGCGTTTCTGCTCGACCCGCGCCGCCAACAGATCAATCTTCGAACTGGACTCCGTGTCGGCGAACGAGCGCTGGGAATTGGCCTTGAGCTCAGCTTCCGCCACACCCAGCGCACGATCGGCCACATCGGCCTGAGCCTTGAGGGTGGTGCTTTCGAAGCGCAGCAGCAGGTCGCCGGTTTTTACCGCTTGGTTGGGTTTGACCAGAAATTCGGCGATCACCCCGTCCAGCGGCGCCGCCACTACGCGCCCACCCAGCGGCACCACTTGCGCCGGCGCCAGCACCGATTGGCGCACCGGGATCAACAACCCCAGCAACAACACGGCGACCAAGGCGACCTGACGTTTTCGGGTCCAGCGCAGGCGCCAGGGTTTGCGCGGTTGCAGCGCCAGCCAGGCGTGGCTGTAGGTGTCGCCCAGTTGCGACAGCAGGATTTGTTCGGGTGGGTTCCACGCCACGTCGCGGGCCAGCCATAAACCGCCAAACACCTCGCCCTGATGATCCACCAACGGCAACCAAAACACCTGGGCGCTGGACAGACTTTTCCAATCGGCCTGAATCGGTTCGCTTAGCAGCGTGGGGGAAATCGCTCGCGCCTGTTTCAACAGCTCGAGCTTGAACAACTGCGCCACCGCCTGCTCGACAAACGCCACGAACGGCGCGTTCGGGTCCACGGTGCTGACACCGGTCACGGCTTGCACTTTGCCGGCAATCAACAGCGCCGCGTGGCGGAAACCGAACAACGCTTGGCCGTCATTGACCAGGCTGTAAGCCAGTTGCGCCGGGTTGCGAGCGGCGCGGGTCTGACGTTCAAGGTCGAGGAATCGGGCGAAGACCTGCTCGGCCCCGCCGGTCATCGGGGCGTTCACTTAAGCTCCGCGAATCGTGCCGTACCGCTCATACCCGCCATCAGGCCTGCAGCGTTCGGCAGCGTCGCTACCAACAGCAAGGTCTGGCTGCCTTCATCGATCCGCGCGCCCAGGCGCTTGACCGTGGCGTTCAGCGGTTGACCGGTTTCATCGGGGACAAAACTGAAGGTCTGGCCGGGCTTGAGCTTGCCCATCCAGCGCGACGGAATCAGCAAATGAATTTCCAGGGTGCGGTTATCGACTACATCCAGCAACGGCGCACCGGCCGCCACGCTTTCATAACGCTGGACCTTGCGCTCGACCACCTGGCCATCGAACGGTGCGAGCACGCTGCAGCGTTTGACCTGCACCTGATACACCTGGGATTGCGCCTGAGTCTCGCTGACCTTGGCCTCGGCCCGCGCCACTTCGAAACGCCCGACCGAATTCAACGCCGCCAATTGTTTGTTGTGCGACAGCTCTTCACTGGCGCCACGGCTGGCGGCTTGCGCGGCATTGAGCTGGGCCTGAAAACCCGAGCAATCGAACTTGGCCAGGGTATCGCCCTTCTTGAACGACTCGCCCTCGCTGAACGGCAACTCGACAATCCGCCCCGGCAACTCGCTGGCCAGCACCGCCTGATCCCGCGCCCGCAACACACCCCGGGCCTCACTGCTGGCCTGGGCAGTGCCACCGGCCGCGCTGTTCTCCAGCAACGGATCGTCTGGCGCAGGGGTTTGCGCTTGTACTGCGCACGTTACAAAGGTCAATCCGATAACCCAACTTCCAAAACGCGGCATAACCGTGACTCCCTGACGGATGACCGGAGTCTACGACAGCGGGGGGTTGCGTCAAGCAAATAGCCAGCATTGGGTGGAAATGTGTTGTTTCAAAAAGGACAAAATTTTCAGAGTGCTTGTTTGCTCTCTCGCCTAATGAGGACGGGTACAAAATCCCACACGAAATTGGGAACTCGCCTTCAGTCGAAACTGAAGCGGGGGATGGACGCTTCGCCCCTGCACACCATCCCCCTCTTCGCAGCTTGCCTGTTGCAACAATCGTTAACAGATGAAGCCATTTGTGACTTGACCCTCAACCTGGCAGCTGTCCAAAACTGGGTTGCCGGCGCTGGAAAGAATCCAGTCGAGTAGAGCCCTGATCCGTCAATGGTTGACGTGCATGACACATGCAATTTAGGATTTGCGCACTACTCAACCCCGTACGCAGAGATTCAGTTCTCTGGCAGTTGGGGTGAAAAAACCGGCTTCGGCCGGTTTTTTCGTTTCTGAGGGTTGGATTTGTGCGCACTGCGTTCTTCGTTGATGGCTACAACGTGTTCTACGGGTTGCTGGCTGATACCCCTTACAAATGGCTAAACCTGCCGCAGTTGTTGGCCTATATCGCTCACATTGAAAACCCTCAAAGCTCTGTCGCCTCAATCGACTACTTCACTGCGTCGGTTAAACCGGAACTGGCGACTCGTGGCATCGCATCCAAGGAGGCTCAAGATACTTACGTCCGGGCTCTGAGGGCTCACAAAGTTGACGTTCACTATGGCCGCCACCAACTCGAACCGGCGCGCGCCCCGTTTCATCAACAAGAAAATCGGTGCCTCGCGGCAGGACACAACGCCTATCTGGAAGCTGGAAGAAAAGGAAACTGACGTCCATATCGCGATAAGCATGTACCGCACAGCGGCCAGGCAAACCAAGGTCACCGCAGCTGAAAGCATCCAGCAACTCGTTCTGGTATCCGGGGATACAGACATGGCTCCCGCACTGAAAGCTATCCGAGAAGACTTTCCCCACATAACCATAGGTATCGTTCTTCCCTACAGGACAGGGCTCAAACGAATTCCGCCCGGTTCTTTGAAGGACCATTCGCACTGGATGCGACGTGCCATCTCCGCAGAAGAGCTCCAGTCACACCAGTTTCCAGACAAGGTCCCTACCCGCAAGACGCCAGCCATCAAACCGGATTATTGGTAGTGACTTTCGCCACCGAATAAACCGACTCCCACCCTCCCCCCAACGCCTTGTACAACCCCACCATCGCCAACGACACGCCCGTCGAACTCTCAACCCACTGCTGCTGAGTTGCCAACAACTCCCCTTGCACCGTCAGCACGTTGACGAAATCCACCACGCCTTCCACGTATTGCTGTTGCGCGGTACGTAACGCGATCTGGTTTTGGCGGACGGCTTCGGCGAGGCTGTCGCGGCGCAGTTGGCTGGCGTTGTAGGCGGTCAACTGGTCGTCGATTTCATGCCAGGCGCGCAGTACGGTTTGCTGGTAGGCGATGGCCGCTTCCTGTTGTTGGGCTTCGCGCAGGTTGAGCATGCCGCGCAGTCTGCCGCCGTCGAACAGCGGCAGGCTGAATTGCGGGCCGATGCCGAACGAGCGCGAGCCCCAGGAGCCGAAATCGCTCAGTTGCATGGCCTGGGAACCGATGTTGCCCGACAGGGTGATCCGCGGATAGAAATCACCCTTGGCCACACCGATGCTCGCTGTTGCGGCATGCAGGCGGGCTTCGGCCTGGCGGATGTCCGGGCGCCGTTCGGCCAGTAGCGACGGCAGGCCAATGGCGACCTGGCGCGGGGTCTGCGGCACGGGCGCGTCTGTGGATAACTCGGCGTGCAACGCTTGCGGTGGTTCGCCCATCAACAGGCTCAGAGCGTTGATCAGTTGTGACTGGCGCTGCTCCAGCGCGGGCAGGCGCGATTCGATGGCCGCCACTTGCGCGGCGGCTTCGGCGACGTCCAGGTCCGTGGCCACGCCATCGGCCAGGCGCAGTTGCGAGAGCTTCAGGCTATGCCGGGCGACGTCGAGGTTCTGCTCGGTGACGGCGCGGGTGTTCTGCACGCCGCGCAGTTGGATGTAGTCCTGGGCGGTTTCGGCCAATACCGACAACAGCACGCCGCGACGGTCGTTTTCGGCGACTTCGAGGGTTGCGTCGGCGGCTTCGGTTTCGCGGCGCACGCGGCCCCAGACATCCAGTTCCCAGGAGGCGGAAAAACCGGCGTCCCAGAGGTTGAAGGCTGAGTTGCCGTTTTTGCCTGAAGGATCGCTCAGGCCTTCGCCGCTGTTGCGTTCACGCCCGTAGCTGCCAGTGGCGGCGGTCGTGGGATAGCGGTCAGCGGTGATGACTTGGCGTGCGGCGCGGCTTTGCTGCAAGCGGCTGCTGGCGAGTTTCAGGTCGAGGTTATCGGTCAGGGCACGTTGGCTCAGGGCCGAGAGTTTCGGGTCATGGAACACTTCCCACCAGCGCTCGTCCATGGTTTGGGTGACCGCTTGGCTTTCGGCAGCCTTTTGCGGTTTTGACCATTCGGTGACCTGTTGTGGCTCGGGTTTGTGGAAGTCCGGGCCGACGGTGCAGGCGCTCAGGAAAAACAGGCTCAACACAAGAGCGACTGGCTGCATGCAGCTTTTGTGGCGAGGGGGCTTGTCGGAATGCCGCACCACCCCGTTGGGCCGCGAAGCGGACCCAGAATCTGCGAGTGCTGCGCACTCGAACGGGGGCAAGCCCCCTCGCCACAGGGATGAGTGATTAGCGGAGTTCATCGCTTGGCCACCTCATGCATTGGCGTCGCCGTATCAATCCGCGCCTCCACCGACATCCCCACCCGCAACCGATCCGCCAATGGCTGGCCCGGATCGAGGACGATCTTCACCGGAATCCGCTGCACGACCTTGGTGAAGTTGCCGGTGGCGTTGTCCGGTTTGACCGAGGCAAACGTCACCCCGGTGGCCGGTGCAATGCTTTCGACGCGGCCGCTCAACATCTCGCCGCCGAGACTATCGACGCGCACCTGCACGTCCTGCCCCTGCTGCACATCCCGCAGCTGAGTCTCCTGGAAATTGGCCACCACAAACGCCTGGGCCAACGGCACCACGGCGAGAATCTTGCTGCCCGGCGTCACGTAGGCGCCGACCCGCACCGCGCGCTCACCGACCATGCCATCCTGCGGCGCGACGATGCGCGTGTAGGACAGCTCGTAACTGGCGATTTCCAGCGCCGCTTGCGAGCGTTTCAGTCCACCTTCGGCGGCATCACGCTGGGCGGTGAGAATGTCCACTTGCTTGCGCTCCGCCGCCAGCACCGCCGTGGCGTTGGCCAGCCGCGCGGTCGCCTGATCGATGCGGGTACGTGCCTGTTGCGCGTTCTGCACCGTACCGGCGCCGACGCCGGCGAGGTGGTCGTAGCGATTCAATTCATGCTCGGCGAAGGCCATTTCCGCCTTGGCCGCGACCACCGTGGCCTGGGCCTGGGCGATCACCGAGGTCTGGCGTTCAAGAGTCGCTCGAGCGTTTTGCAGTTGCGCCCGTGCGACCAGGGTTTCGGCGTCGGCAGCCTGGGCGGCGGCGCGCAGGTCGCGGTCATCAATCAAGGCCAACAACTGCCCGGCCTTGACCTGCTGGTTGTCCTCCACCAACACCTCTTTGATAAACCCGGCGACCCGTGGCACGACCAGGGTGAAGTCCGCCGAGACAAAGGCATCGTTGGTGCTCTGTTGCGTGCGTTTGCCGAACAGCCCCGGCGCGACCAGGTAAATCAGCACGCCGACCGCGATCGCGGCGGCCACGCCAACCGCCACTTTTTGCTTGGTAAAAGTCGTCATAAAAATCTTCTGTTTCAGTGAAGCGTTCAAGTCGGCGCACGGGGCGGGAAGATCCGCGTCGGCAGCCAGAAAATCAGCAGGATCAGCGCGACCGCGACGCCCGCCATGCACAGATAAAGATCGGAGGCCGTGAGCACCACGGCCTGCTCGTGCAGTCGGTGGGCAAGGCCGGCGCTGTCGCTGTCGGCCAGGGGCGAGTTGCCGAGGTTGTCCACCAACATGGTCGAGTGGAAATGCAGGCGGGCGGTGGTCAGCGCGTCGATGACGCCGGTGGCGATCACTGCCGACAGGCCTTTGACGGTGTTGAACCAGGCCGAGGCGAACGGCCCTTCCATCGGCGTGATGCTGCCGGTTGCGAGCATCAACAGCGGCAACACCGCCATCGGTTGCCCGAAGATTTGCAGCAGTTGCAGAACGTAGAAATCATCACGAATCCACACCGAGGTCAGCTGCGAACCCCCGAGGCAGGACAGCGCCAACATGCTCAAGCCAAGCCCCAGCACCCAGCGACAATCGACCCAGCGCAGGTTGCACAACGCCGCCACCAACGGCAGCGCGATCAACTGCGGCAGCGCCGCCAGCAGCATGATCGGCGCGGTCTGGATCGGCCGATAACCCTGGACTTGCGCCAGGTAACTGGACGGAATGATCACCACCGCCAGCAACACAATCAACACTCCAGCGAGTGTCATCAAGGCAAACGACAGGTTGCGAATGCCGAGCATCTGCAACTTGAAAAACGGGATCGGTTGCGACCATTCGTTGATCAGAAACAGCACCAACAACAGCAAACCGCCGCCGAGCAAAAAGCAGATCAGGCTCGATTCGAACCAGTCCAGCCGATTGCCCTGCAAGATGCCGATCACCAACATGCAAATCGCTGGGAAACCCAGCAGCAAACCGCGCCAGTTGAATTGCTTCAAGCGTTCCAGGCGCAGCGGGTCCTGGGGCAAACCATAAGCCACGGCCGCCATCGCGATCAGACACGGCACGATGATTTGCCAGAAGGTCCATTGCCAGCCGACGTACTCGGTCCACAACCCGGCCAGCGGCGTGCCGAGGCCGGGGCCGAAGGTCGCGGTCAGGGCATACCCGGCCAGGCCGTAGAGCTTGACGTTGGCCGGCAGGAAACGCAGGGCGACGGTCATCAGCATCGGCGGCAACGCCCCGCCGGCCAGACCTTGCAAGATGCGCATGAGCAACAGGCTTTCGTAGTTCGGAGCGAATGGGCACAGCACGCCCAGCAGCGTGAAAGTGCCGATGGCGTAGAGGGTGAAACGCCTCAAGGAAAACGTCACCGAGCACCACGGCGCGAACGCCATCGCCGCCACCGACGTCGCGGTGTAACTGGCGACCAGCCAGGTGCCTTCGTCGTAACCGATGGCCAACGCGCCGCGAATGTCGGCGAGGGCGACTTTGGTCACCATCTCGTTCAGGCCGGACACCAGCACCGCCAGCAACACGCCCACCAGACCGATGATGATCCGCAGGCCGAAAACCGGCGGTGTGACGGCGGCAGGGCTGGCCACGGCGAGAGGGGCCGGGGCCGTGAGGGAAGTCATGGACTGCGAGCTCCGGGGTGTGAATACCGGGGCATTTTAGGGAGGATGAGGCGTTACGAAAATTGACTTGTTGGCAGGTTATAAGTGCGTCAGACGCAGCAATTGCGGGATCAGGCTTTTGTGGCGAGGGGGCTTGCCCCCGTTGGACTGCGCAGCAGTCCCTGTGCTTTGGTTTTGGGGCCGCTTCGCGACCCAACGGGGGCAAGCCCCCTCGCCACACAAGCCCGCGCCTACAAGGGGGCCGTGATCAACTTGAGATGGGCTGCGCGGCCAACCACGTCTCATCGCAACACGCCTTCAGCGTTTCACGCATCCAGCGATGGGCCGGATCCTTGTCGTAGCGTGGGTGCCAGGCCTGGGTCAGCATCAGCGTCGGCAGTGGAATCGGCAGCGTGAACTAGCGCAGTTTCAGGCCCAGGCGCCGTACGCTCAGCAGTGCTTCCTGGGGCACCGGCAGCAGCAGGTCGGAATCGGGCAGGGCAAACATCGCGGCATGAAAGCTCGGCGCAATCACTGCCACACGACGCTCCAGCCCCAACGCCTCAAGTGCCGTGTCGATTGGCCCACGGGCAATCCCGCGCCGGGACATGCTGATATGCGAAAACCCGGCGTAGCGCTCGGCGGTGATCTCCTGACCGAACAACGGATGATCTTCCCGCGCCAGACCAACGAAATGCGTTGAAAACAGGTTCTGGATCTTCACTTCCGGCATCGACGGGCGATTGTTGCTGACGCTCAGGTCGATTCGCCCTTCGCGCAGCGCCTCGTCGTCGCCATCGCCTTCAGGGACGAACCGCAGCTCGCAGTGCGGGGCCTGGCGCTCCATGGTGTCGAACAACTTGCCGCCGTAAACGCCGACGAAAAAATCATTGGCGCGGATGCTGAAACGCCGGCGTAACGTGCCCAGTTCCACCGCATCCGCCGAGCGAAATAGCAATGCGGCTTGCTCGACCACATCACGCACTTGCTCGCGCAACGCCAGGGCTTTAGGGGTTGGCACCAGGCCACGGCCAGCGCGGACCAGGATCGGGTCGCCGATGGCTTCGCGGATTCGGGTGAGGGTCCGGCTCATGGCGGCCGGGCTGAGGTTCATCCGCCGCGCGGCGCCCACCACACTGCCCTCATCGAGCAAAGCGTCGAGGGCGACCAACAGGTTCATGTCCGGGAGTTGCATGCTGAGCACTCATCGCTGATCAGGATTGATTCAGGCGCAATGCTAGCAGCGAATCCGTACTGTAGGAGCAAAGCTTGCTCGCGATGGAAGCGTCGCGGTGTATCAGGTGGACCGCGTTATCGTTTATCGCGAGCAAGCTTTGCTCCTACGGCGGGGTGGGTGTTTTAGCGTTGCATCCCCCAACGCTTCACCGTCACCCGCTCCAACGTATCGAACACCAGGTTCTCCACCAACAACCCAATCAGAATCACCACGGCCAACCCGGCAAACACCTTGTCGGTGTACAGCTCATTGCGATTCTGAAAGATGTACCACCCCAACCCGCCCTTGCCGCTGGTGGCACCAAACACCAACTCCGCCGCGATCAACGTGCGCCAGGCAAACGCCCAACCGATTTTCAGCCCGGCCAGAATCGACGGCAGCGCCGCCGGGATCAGGATGAACAGCACGAAACGCATGCCCTTGAGGCCGTAGTTACGCCCGGCCATGCGCAGGGTTTCCGAGACACCGAGGAACCCCGCGTAAGTGTTCAAGGCCAAGGCCCACAGCACCGAATGCACCAGCACAAAAATCAGGCTGTTCTGCCCCAGGCCAAACCACAGCAACGCCAGTGGCAACAACGCAATCGCCGGCAGCGGGTTGAACATCGAGGTCAGCGTACTCAGCAGATCACGACCGAACTGCGTGGAGACCGCCAAGGTGGTCAAGGCAAATGCCAGGACGATGCCGATCAGGTAACCCTTGAGCAAAACCACCAGCGAAATCCACACTTTGCCCAGCAATTCGCCGCTGAGCAGGCCGTCATACAGCGCGCTGCTGGTTTGCAGGAAGCTTGGCAGCAGCAGGTCGTTGTTCTGGAGACGGGCCACCACTTCCCACAACACGGCGAGCAAGATCAGGATCAGGCTTTTGCGAACCCAGCCCTGTTGCCATACACGCTGGCCGAGGGGCAATTCTCGCTCCAGCGGTACGCTCGTCAGGGGCTCTAATACGGTTTCGAATTCTTGACGCGCGGATGAAAACTGGCTCATCGGGCACTCCTCTCAATGGCTCAATAAGCGATGCGGATGTCAGAAAAATCCAGCTCGCGCTCGGTTTCCGGCGATTGACCTTCATCGAACAACAACCGGTGAATGCGCCGCGCCGATTCCTGAAACGCCACGCCACCCAGGCTGTGCAAGTCGTATTGATGGCTGTGGACTTCCGCCCGCACCCGCCCCGGATGCGGCGACAGCAGCAGGATGCGATTACCCACCACCAGCGCTTCTTCGATGGAGTGGGTGACGAACAGCAGGGTGAAGCGCACTTCTTCCCAAAGCAGCAGCAATTCTTCCTGCATCTTGCGTCGGGTCAGCGCGTCCAGGGCGGCGAAGGGTTCGTCCATCAGCAGGATTTTTGGCTGCATGGCCAATGCCCGGGCGATGGCCACCCGCGCCTTCATGCCGCCGGACAAGGTGTGCGGATAAGCATCGGCAAACGCCGCCAACCCGACCTTGTCCAAATAGTGCAGCGCCCGCTCCTCGGCTTCCTTGCGCTTGAGGGTTTTCGAGGCCAGCAGCGGAAACATCACGTTCTGCTTCACCGTTTTCCACGGCGGCAGTTGATCGAACTCCTGAAACACCACGATTCGGTCCGGCCCTGGCGCGTGGACGGTTTGCCCCAACAGACGAATCTCGCCCTCGCAAGGCTGGATGAACCCGGCCACCGCTTTGAGCAATGTCGATTTACCGCACCCGGACGGGCCGAGCAGCACAAAACGGTCCGCCGGATCGATCTCGAAACTGACCTGATGAGTGGCCCGGACAACGCGCTGCGGCGTGCGGTATTCCAGGCAGACGTGATCGACCGACAGCAGCGCCTGGGCTGCCGTGATCGGGTTGCTGGCCGTGTGGCCTTGCAAAGGAGCGTTCATCTCGATCAGCTCCCTTGCAGCGGTTTGGCGTCCTGGAAGAAGTAATCCTTCCACGAATCCGGTTTGTTTTTGATGGCGCCGACGCGGTAGAGGAATTCGGCCAGCGGGTAGGTGTTTTTCGGCGTGACGCTGAATTCGAACTGCGGGTTGTCGATGATTTTCAGCAGCGCCGCACGGTCGATTTTGGCCTTGGTCACGCGGAGGTAAGTGTCCGCCGCTGCGCCTTTATCGTTCTGCGCGAATTGCGCCGCTTCGGTCAGGGCTTCGACGAAGGCCTTGTAGGTTTTCGGGTTCTCGTCGCGGAATTTTTCGGTGGCGAACAGCACGGTCGGCGAGTTCGGGCCGAGCAGGTCGTAGGTGTTGAGCACCACATGCACGTTGGGGTTTTCCAGCGCCTGATCCTGGAACGGCGGGTTGGAGAAATGCCCGATCAGCTCAGTGCCGCCCGCGATCAGCGCCGCCGTAGCGTCCGGGTGCGGAATGGCGATGGTGTATTTGTCGAGACGATTGAATTCCTTGTCGCCCCACTGCTTGGCGGCCGCGTATTGCAGGAAGCGCGACTGCACCGACACCCCGACCGCCGGCACCGCAATGCGGTCCTTTTCGGTGAAGTCAGCGATGGTTTTAACCTTGGGATTGTTGCTCACCAGGTAATACGGGAAGTTACCCAACGAAGCGACCGCTTTGACGTTCTGCTTGCCGTGGGTGCGGTCCCAGATGGTCAGCAGCGGACCGACGCCGGCCCCGGCTATGTCGATGGAGCCGGAGAGCAACGCATCGTTGACCGCCGCCCCGCCCGAGAGCTGGGTCCAGTCGACCTTGATGTCGATGCCTTCCTGCTTGCCGTATTTCTCGATCAGGTTTTGATCGCGGACCACGTTGAGCAGCAGGTAAACAATACCGAACTGCTCGGCGATGCGGATTTCACCTTCAGCCTGAGCCACGGTCGGCGCCAACAGGCTGCTGGCGATCAGGCTGAAACCCAGGCCGATGGCCGCAGCCAGCGGTGCCAATGAAAGACGTTTGGACATGGTGGTTCTCCGACAAATCAGAAAGGCGCGTCGCCCTGGATGGTGGTGCGATACAACTTGCGGCGCAGGTAGCCGGGGCAGCCGGCGGCAAGGTGGATCAGCGAACGGTTGTCCCAGAACACCAGGTCGTGGGGCTGCCACTGATGGCGGTAGATGTTTTGCGGCAACACGCTGTGGGCGTAGAGCTCGGCGAGCAGCTGTTTGCTCTCATCTGCAGGCAGGCCAACGATGCGCGTGGTGAAGCCTTCGCTGACGAACAGCGCCTTGCGCCCGTTTTCCGGGTGGGTGCGGACAATCGGGTGCACGACTTCGGCGACCTGGGCGAGTTGCTCAGGCGTCAGGGTCGGGCGCCAATTGCCTTCGAATTTGGTTTCGCTGTAACGCGCCGTGTAGGAGTGCGCGGCGGAGCGGCCTTCGACGGCTTTTCGCAGCGCGCCGGGCAAGCCGTCCCAGGCTTTGTGCATGTCGGCGAACAGGGTGTCGCCGCCTTCGGAGGGCAATTCCTGGGCATGGAGCATCGAGCCCAGGCTCGGCAGCTCTTTGTAGGAAAGGTCGGAATGCCAGAACTTGCCGGCATCACCGAGGCCGACGGAGACGCCGTTTTCGATGATGTTGGACACGATGAGGATTTCCGGGTGCCCGGCCAGCAGGAACTGCTTGAGCACATGGATCTGCAACACGCCGAAGCGGCGGCTGAAGTCGATTTGCTGTTCGGGGGTAATGCGCTGGTCGCGGAAGACAACGACGTGATGATCCAGGTGCGCGCGGTGGATGCGGGCGAAGTCCTGGTCATCGATCGGGCGGGACAGGTCCAGGCCGATGATTTCGGCACCGACGGCGCCACTGAACGGGCGGATGTCGAAGGTTTGCGGCGCGATGCTTTGAGATGCAGAGACGGCTGACATTTAAATCACTCCCACGCACGGCACGCTCAAGGGCGCGCGCGTCGATCAGAAACTCACGGAGGTCCCGTGTTGGTTCGTGTCGTGCGGCGCGCCGATTGGTCGGCAGGTACGCAGGAGAGTGACTTTATAGTCATAAGAATTGAAATTTAAATACCGTTAATGAATAACGATATGCCACCGATTGTTCCCACGCCCCGGTGTGGGAACACACCCCGTGACGCTCTGCGTCACGGTGGACGCGGAGCGTCCAGGGCGGCATTCCCACGCAGAGCGTGGGAACGATCAGCAAGTGGTGTTTTTGAGGACGCCTTCGCGGGCAAGCCTCGCGCCTACAGGTCCGCGTCGCACACAAATGATGTGAACGACACAAACCTTGTAGGAGCGAGGCTTGCCCGCGAAGAGGCCATCAGCCCCTGCGAAGATCTACCGCTCGTGCAACGCCTCAGCTCGCGCCCGAATGATCGGCTTGAGCAGATAGCTGAGCACCGTCTTCTTGCCGGTGATGATGTCCACCGACGCCACCATCCCCGGAATGATCAGCAACGGCTTTTCATCGGTCCCGAGGTGACTGCGATCGGTGCGCAGCTTGATGATGTAGTAGGTGGTTTTCTTGTCTTCATCGGTAATGGTGTCAGCACCGATCTGCTCCAGCTTGGCTTTGAGCCCACCGTAGATGGTGTAGTCGTACGCGGTGAATTTCACCGTCGCCTCTTGCCCCGGGTGCAGGAAGGCGATGTCTTGCGGGCGGACTTTGGCTTCCACCAACAAGGTATCGTCCAGCGGCACGATTTCCACCAGGTCGACGCCCGGCTGGATCACGCCGCCAATGGTGTTCACCAGCAATTTGTTGACGATCCCGCGCACTGGCGATGTCACCAGGGTGCGGCTCACGCGATCTTCCAGGGCCTTGCCGGTGGCCTGGGCCTTGTTCAGGTCGGTGCGGGCTTCGTTGAGTTGGGTCAGGGCTTCGCTGCGGAACTTGCCGCGGGTCTCGTCGATCTTGCGCTGCACTTCCTTGATCGCCGATTCGGCGCGGGGAATGGCCAGGGTCGTCGCGTCCAGTTGCCCGCGGGTTTCCACTTCAGCACGTTTGAGCCGCAGCACTTCCACCGGCGATACCGCGCCCTGGGCCACCAGCGGCTCGGACATGTTGATTTCCTGGCGTTGTAACGCCAGGCCATTGCGGTACTGCGACTGCTTGGAGGAGAACTCGCGCAGCTCTTGCTGACGCTGGATCAACTGTTCCTGCAAGCCGCCGATTTCATCGTGCAACTGCTGACGACGGCTGGTGTACAGCGACTCTTCGCTGGCCGCCTGGCCGGGCACAGCTTTGAGCACGTCAGCCGGGAAATTCAGCGGACGGTCATCGACCTCGGCGCTCAGGCGCTCGACCCGCAGCAGCATCGACAGGCGATCCGCCTCGGTTTCGCCAACGTTGGAGGCGAATCGCGTGTCGTCCAGGCGAATCAGCGGCGCGCCAGCCTCGACGATCTGCCCTTCCTTGACGAACAGTTCGGAGACGATCCCGCCCTCAAGGTTCTGGATTTTCTGGATCTTCGACGACGGAATCGCCTTGCCGTCGCCCTTGGTCACTTCGTCGATCACGGCGAAGTTGGCCCACAGCATCAGGAACACGAAGAAGCCGATGATCGCCCAGATGGTCAACCGCACCACACGCGGCGCATCTTCGATCAGTGCTTTGTTCACTTCCGGCAACGGCTGGCCTTGCAGCGAGGCAGAGCCTTTGAAGTAGCGGCGGATAGAGTCCTTGAAACCCGACTTAAGCAACACTGATCTGCCCCTTCTTCAACGCTTCCATCACAACGGCTTTCGGCCCATCGGCGAGAATCTGCCCACGGTCGATCACCAACAGGCGATCCACCAGCGACAGCAGCGACGCCCGGTGCGTCACCAGCACCACGGTTTTGTTTTCAACCACCGCGGCGAGGCGTTGCTTGAGGCGTTCTTCGCCGGTGTTGTCCATGGCACTGGTCGGTTCGTCGAGCAGCAGGATCGGCGGGTTGAGCAGTAGCGCACGCGCCAGGGCCACGTTCTGCCGTTGGCCGCCGGACAGGTTCTGTCCGCGCTCGCCCACTTGCAGTTCATAACCCTGCGGGTGCAGACGGGCGAATTCGTGGACGCCGGCCAATTCGGCGGCTTGCAACACCAGTTCGTCTTCTACATAGCGCGCGCCCGAGACCAAATTGTCCCGCAGCGTACCGGCGAGCAATTGAATGTCCTGAGGCACGTAGCCGATGTTGTGGCGCAGTTCGCTGACGTCGATCTGGCGGATATCAACGCCATCCACCAGCAAGGCACCGTCGTCCGGCTGATAGAGGCCCACCAGCAACTTGGCCAGGGAGCTTTTGCCCGAGCCGCTGCGACCGATGATGCCGATTTTTTCGCCGGGCTTGATGATCAGGTTGATGTTCTTCAGCGCCGGGTTTTGCTGGTTCGGGTAGGTGAAGTTCAGCTGACGGCATTCGATGGCGCCTTGCAGGACCTTGCGGCTCAGCGGGCGCTCTTCGAAGTTGCGCTCTTGGGGCAACTCCATCATCTGGTCCACCGACACCATGGTCACCCGCGCTTGCTGGTAACGGGTCAGCAGGCCGGAAAGCGAGGCCAGCGGGCTCAGCGCACGACCGCTGAGCATGTAGCAGGCGATAAGGCCGCCCATGCTCAAGTTGCCGGCAATGATCTGGTACACGCCGAAGACAATCATGATCACCCCGGCCAGTTGCTGGATCAGCAGGGTGATGTTCATCGCCAGACCGGAGAGCATTTTCACTCGCAGCTCGAGGCGGCTGAGGGTGCCGATGGTCTGTTCCCACTGGTACTGGCGTTCGCTTTCGGCGTTGTTGACCTTCACGGCATCGAGGCCGGCGAGGGTTTCGATCAGGCTCGACTGGCGCTCGGCGGCCAGAGCCATGGTGCGTTCCATGGTCGCTACCAGCGGCTTCTGCAAGGCGTAGCCAATCAGCAGCGCTATCGGGAACGCGAGCACCGGAATCCAAACCAGATGGCCGCCGAGAATGGCGATGACCATGAAGATCAACAGGGTAAACGGCAAATCGATCAGGCTGGTCAGGGTCAGCGAGGCGAGGAAGTCGCGCAGGCTCTGAAACTCATGGATGTTCTGGGCGAAGCTGCCGACCCGGGCCGGGCGGTACTTCATGGCCATGCCGACGATGCGCTCGAACAGCGTGGCCGAGATGATCAGGTCGGTTTTCTTGCCGGCCAGGTCCAGGCACAGACTGCGCAGGCTCTTGAGGATCAGGTCGAACAGGTAGGCGCCAGTGATGCCGATCGCCAGCACCCACAGGGTCGATTCCGCCTGGTTCGGCACCACGCGGTCGTAGACGTTCATCACGAACAGCGGCGCGGCCATGGCGATGATGTTGATCAGGAAACTGGCGGCGATGGCGTCGGCGTACAGCCAGCGCGAACGCTTGAGGGTGTCGCGGAACCACGAACGCGCGCGGGGAATCAGCGTGCCGTGGTTAACGTCAAATTTATGTTGCGGTTGGGCGAAGAAGACTTTGCCGATGTAGTCGTCTGCCAGCAGTTCACGGTTGACGACACTTTCGCCGCCATCGGTTTCGCTGAGCAGCACACGGGCCTGATCGTCGCCCTGCCAGCCAAGCAGCACCGCACTGCGGCCGTCCTTGAGCAGCAACAGCGCCGGCATCGCGATCGCCGGAATATCTTCCAGCTTGCGCTGCAGCACCCGCCCTTGCAGCCCGGCGCGAGCCGCGGCGCGGGGCAGCAACTCGATGCTCAGGCGTTGCTTGGGCAGCGGCAGGCCAGTGGTGAGCATCGCCGCGCTGGCGGGTTTCTGGTGCAGCGTGCACAGGGCCAACAGACCATCCAGTAACGGATCGTCATGCAGCGCGCGTGGATCATGAATGAGTTGAACTCGACTGACTTCTGATTCCACGCTCGGCACTCTTGGCTAACAATTGAACGATAAAGGTCCTGCTCAATTCATACCGGGCAATTGAACCTTTGGCTTCACGTCGTTCTGCACAACGGATGCCAACGGTGCGACCACTCCCTGGCTCTTGAGCAACTCGCCCATGGTCGCCTTGATTCGGAACTGAGTAAATAACTGAGTGTTTTTAATGTCCGCCAGGCGGCGCGAAGCGGTGAACAACTCGTTTTCACTGTCGAGCAAGTCGAGCAAGGTGCGCTGACCCAGGCTGAACTGCTTCTGATAAGCCGTGCGTACCGCGGTGCTGTGATCGACATATTGCTGGGCGATCGGCACCTGGGCGTTGGCGTTGTTCAGGGCGTTCCAGGCCAGGCCCAGTTCTTCGTTCAACACGCGCAAGGCGTTGTTGCGGATGTCCAGCGCCTGGTTCGACAGGTACGACTTGGATTCCAGGTCCGCCTTGTTGCTGCCACCGGCGAACAGGTTGAAGCGCATGCGCAGCATGGCTTGCCACTCGTTGCTGTGGCCATTCTGGCCGTCGACATCGTTGTCGGCAGAGCGGCCCAGTTCGGCATCAAAACGCGGGTAGAACGACGACTTGGCCGCTTCGTACTGTTTTTCCGCCGCAGAAATGTCGGACTCGGCGGAGCGCAGGATCGGGCTGTTTTCCAGCATCTGCGAGCGGGCTTCGTTCAGGTTGGCCGGCAGCAGGGCGAGGAATGGCGCAGGACGCTCAAGCTGATCGGGCATCTGGCCGACAGCGCTGAGGAAGTTGGTCTCGGCGTCGGCCAGGTTGGTCTGTTCGGTGATCAGGTTGTTGCGGGCCTGGGCCATACGGGCTTCGGCCTGGTCCATGTCAGCGCCGCTGCCGACACCCCGGGAGGTGCGCAATTTGATCTGGTCGAAGATGCGCTCGTGGCTCTTGAGGTTGTCTTCGGCCAGGCGCACGAATTCACGACGGGTCAGCACGTCGAGGTAAACCTGGGCCACGGTCAGCGCGGTGCGCTCGGAAGTGCCCAGCAGGGAATAGGCGCGGGAGTTAACGGTGGCTTGTTGACGCCCCACTTCGCTGGACGTCGCAAAACCGTCAAAAACCATTTGCGACAGACGCAAACTTGACTCGCTGCGGTTCAGGGTTTCCCAGTGATTGCTGCCGGTGTCGGCGCGGGTGGTGACGTTATCCGTGCCTTCGCGCCCGTAACCGCCCAGCAGATCGACCCGTGGCAGGTATCCACCTTTGGCGGCCTTTAACTGATAATCCGCGGCCAATCGGCTATTAACCGCTGCCTGGATCTCCGGATGGACGTCCAGCGCTTGTTGCATGGCTTCTGGAAGGCTTTGTGCTTGTACGAAACTGGCGGCAAGGGCGAAGGGTAAGGCTTTGAACAAGTACGAACGCATGAAGAAAATTTCCCAGAACTTCTTGTCTTGAGTCACAGCAAATAGGGGCGCTGCGTCGGATGATGGCAACAGTAATGACCGTATGTCGGAAAGTTCAAAACAGGAACTGGATCACACGCTGTAGGACAGGTCGCCGCTTAAATATCAATGTGACATTACGGGGGCGATTGTTTAGGATGGCACCCATAAGGTCAATAGTTTGGCATAAAGTAAATAGCGAAAAAATATAGCCAAATTGTTGACGGATTACAGCGTCAAGCTTATGCCCTACATTTTTTAAAAGTACGTCCAGACTGCTTTGGCGAGTTCGCCATCAGGTCCATGGAAGTCAACTGAACGTGACACCCGGAGAGTCTTCAATGAGCAGTGTTGTTGCCATCGTCAAAAGCATTGTCGGTCAGGTTTTCGCGGTGTCCCCAGAGGGCGTGCGCCGCGTACTCGTTGAAGGCGATCGACTGCTTGTCGGCGATCAGGTAGACACCGGTGCCGCTGGCGCCGTCACGCTCGAACTGGCCGATGGCCGGACCCTGGACCTGGGCCGCGACACTCAATGGAGTGGCAGCGCTCCGGATTCCAGCACCGACCTGGCAGAAGCCACTGCACAAGCCGCGCCATCGGTTGAAGAACTGCAGCAGGCCATCGCTGCCGGCGCCGACCCGACCACAGACCTCGAAGCCACCGCAGCCGGCCCGACCGCTGCCGGTACAGGCGGCGCGGCCGGTGGCGGCCATAGCTTCGTGATGTTGGACGCCACCGCTGGCCGGGTAGACCCGACCATTGGTTTCCCGACCGCGGGCATCGGCGCTGCCGGAGCGACCACGCAGAACACCATCGGCGGCCAAACCACCAACAACGCCAACATCGTGCAGGCCTCGACCCTGAGCCTGAGCGCCACGCCAACCATCACCGAAGCCGGCGGCGTTCTGGTTTACACCGCGACCCTGACCCAGGCACCGACCAGCGACCTGACCATCACCCTGTCCAACGGCGCGGTGATCGTGATTCAGGCTGGCCAAACCACCGGCACCGTCAACGTGCCGCTGGCGCCGAACGACACCGTCTATAACGACCCGACCCAGATCGACGTGACCGTCACCGGCACCACGGGCGGCGCCGGCATCATCGTGACCCCGCCAACCGTGCCGGCGACGACTCAAGTCACCGACACCATCGACACCACCACCGTCACCCTGACGGCGGGCGGCACCGTGACTGAAGGCGGGCAGATCACCTACACCGCGACCCTGACCAACCCGGCGCAGACGCCGGTTACCGTCACCCTGTCCAACGGCTCGACCATCACCATCGGCGCCGGCCAGACCACCGGCACCGTCAACGTTCCGACGCCCGCCAATGACGTCTACAACAATGGCAGCACCGTCAGCACCACGATCACCAGTGCAACCGGCGGTAACTTCGAACAGTTGTCTCCAAACCCAGCGCCAGCGGTCACGACTATTACCGATTCGGTGGACACCACCAACCTGACCCTCACGGCCACTGGCACCGTCGTCGAGGGCGGCGAGATCACCTACACCGCGACATTGACCAACCCGGCACAAACGCCGGTCACTGTGACCCTGTCCAACGGTTCGACCATCACCATTGGCGCCGGCCAGACCACCGGCAGCGTGAACGTTCCAACGCCAGCCAATGATGTCTACAACAATGGCAGCACCGTCAGCATCACCGTTACCGGCACTACCGGCGGGAATTTTGAGAACCTGGTGCCGAGCAACGTAGCGGCCGTCACCACCATCACCGACTCGATCGACACCACGACCGTAACGCTGACCGCGACCCCGAGTGTTGCGGAGAACGGCACGATCACCTACACCGCGACCCTGACCGACGCCAAAGGCAACCTGGTCACTGCGCACAACGAGCCCGTCACCGTGACGCTGAACAGCGGCAAGGTGATCACCATCGCGGTCGGTGAAAGCTCCGGTAGCCTGCCGGTCACGGCGGACAATGACGTCTATAAAGGTCCGACCACCGTTTCCGAGTCGATCAAGGATGCCTCGGGCGGGAATTTGGAAGCCGTTGCGCCAAACACCACGCCAGCCACTACCATCGTCAGCGACGTGAATGACGCAACGACCGTGACGTTGACCGCCTCACCGACCGTGAATGAAAACGGCACGATCACCTACACCGCGACCCTGACCGATGCCAAAGGCAACCTGGTCACCGCGCACAACGAACCCGTCACCGTCACCCTGAACAGCGGCAAAGTCATCACCATCGCGGTCGGTGAAAGCTCCGGTAGCTTGCCGGTCACGGCGGACAACGACGTCTACAAAGGCCCAACCACCGTTTCCGAGTCGATCAAGGATGCCTCGGGCGGAAATTTGGAAGCCGTCGCGCCGAACACTACGCCTGCGACCACCATCGTCAGCGATGTGAATGACGCAACGACTGTGACGCTCACTGCCTCGCCGACCGTGAATGAAAACGGCACCATCACGTACACCGCGACCCTGACTGATGCCAAAGGCAACCTGGTCACTGCGCACAACGAGCCCGTCACCGTCACCCTGAACAGCGGCAAGGTGATCACCATCGCGGTCGGTGAAAGCTCCGGTAGCTTGCCGGTCACGGCGGACAACGACGTCTACAAAGGTCCGACCACCGTTTCCGAGTCGATCAAGGAAGCAGCCGGTGGCAACCTCGAAGCCGTCGCGCCAAACACGACGCCAGCCACGACCATCGTCAGCGACGTGAATGACGCGACGACCGTGACGCTCACTGCATCGCCGACCGTGAATGAAAACGGCACGATCACCTACACCGCGACCCTGACCGACGCCAAAGGCAATCTCGTCACCGCGCACAACGAGCCCGTGACCGTGACGCTGAACAGCGGCAAGGTGATCACCATCGCTGTGGGTGAAAGCTCCGGCAGCCTGCCGGTCACGGCGGACAATGACGTCTATAAAGGTCCAACCACCGTCTCCGAATCCATCAAGGAAGCGGCCGGTGGCAACCTCGAAGCCGTTGCGCCGAACACTACGCCAGCCACGACCATCGTCAGCGACGTCAATGACGCCACCACGGTAACCCTGACCGCGACCCCAGGCGTTGCCGAGAACGGCACCATCACCTACACCGCGACCCTGACCGATGCCAAAGGCAACCTGGTCACCGCGCACAACGAACCCGTGACCGTCACCCTGAACAGCGGCAAGGTGATCACCATCGCTGTGGGTGAAAGCTCCGGGATCTTGGCCGTGGCGGCCGGCAACGACGTCTACAAAGGCCCGACCACCGTGGCCGAATCCATCAAGGATGCGGCCGGTGGCAACCTCGAAGCCGTTGCGCCGAACAAAACGCCGGTCACCACTACGGTGAATGACGTCAATGACACGACTACCGTGACGTTGACCGCCTCACCGACGGTGAATGAAAACGGCACGATCACCTACACCGCAACCCTGACCGACGCCAAAGGCAACCTGGTCACCGCGCACAACGAGCCTGTGACCGTCACCCTGAACAGCGGCAAGGTGATCACCATTGCCGTCGGTGAAAGCTCCGGCAGCCTGCCGGTCATCGCGGGCAACGACGTCTACAAAGGCCCGACCACCGTGGCCGAATCCATCAAGGATGCGGCTGGTGGCAACCTCGAAGCCGTTGCGCCGAACAAAACGCCGGTCACCACTACGGTGAATGACGTCAATGACACGACTACCGTGACGTTGACCGCCTCGCCAACCGTGAATGAAAACGGCACGATCACCTACACCGCAACCCTGACCGACGCCAAAGGCAACCTGGTCACTGCGCACAACGAGCCGGTGACCGTCACCCTGGACAGCGGCAAGGTGATCACCATCGCCGTTGGCCAGAGCTCCGGCAGCTTGCCAGTCATCGCGGGCAACGATTTCTACATCGGCGCACCGACTGTCACTGACTCGATCAAGAGCGCCAGCGGCGGTAACCTCGAAGCCATCGGCGCGAACAAGTCAGTCGTTTCGACCACTGTCACCGACACCATCGACAAGACCGAAGTCAGCATCACCGGCAGCACCTCGGTGACCGAAGGCCAGACCGCCAGCTACACCGTCAGCCTGACGCACCCGGCGCAAACCGACGTGACGCTGAAAATCGTCTACAGCGGCACCGCCGCCGACGGTTCGGACTTCACCGGTGTGTACACCGTGAAGATCCCGGCCGGCGCCAGCAGCGCCAGCTTCAACGTGGCGACCATTGACGACAAGATCACCGAAGGCACCGAAAACTTCGTGGTCAAGATCGACTCGGCCACCGGCGGCAACTTCGAGAACCTCGCAGTCAGCGCCACCAATGGCAGCGTCAGCACCTCGATCATCGACAACGATGCGCCGCCGGTCATCGACCTGGATGCCAACAACTCCAGCGGTGCCACTGGTGCCAACTACAACGTGACCTTCACCGAAAACACCCCGGGCGCGGGCGTGTCGATTGCCGACACCGACCTGAAAATCACCGACCCGGACAGCACGATGCTGACCGGCGCGACCGTGGTACTGACCAACCGTCAGGACGGCGATGCGCTGAACCTGGGCAACAGCGTCAACGGCATCACCATCAATGCCAACAGCACCAACGGCACGGTGACGCTGACCCTGTCGGGCAACGCGACGCTGGCCGACTACATGCAGGCGATCAAGAACATCAGCTTCACCAACAACAGTGAAGACCCAAGCACCGTGCCGCGGATCATCACCGTGACCGTGACCGATGGCGGTAACTACTCGAACGTCGCAACCACCACCGTCAACGTGGTCGCTGTGAACGATGCGCCGACCGCTGCGCCAGCCAATGTCACCGGTACCGAAGACACCCCGCTGATCCTCGGCTGGTCGACCTTCGGCGTCAGTGATGTCGACAGCCCGGCCGCGAGCCTGGGGGTGAAAATCACCGGCCTGCCGGGCGAAGGCAAGTTGCAGTACCTGAATGGCTCGACCTGGACCGACGTCACCAACAACCAGACCTTCACCAAGGCTGACATTGACGCCGGCAAGCTGCGTTTCACTCCGGACGCTAACGAATCCGGGACCAACGGCTACGGCGGCACCGGCCTGGGTAACAATCAGGCGGACTACGCGCAGATCAAGTTCCAGCCAACCGACGGTCAATTGCTGGGCAACACCGGCACGATCAAAATCGACATCACGCCGGTCGCCGATGCACCGTCCCTGACCGTTGCGGACAACAGCGTCAAATCCACCGGGCTGATCAAGGAAGTCTGGACCGGTCTGTCGGGCCTGGGCACCGACGGCAGCGGCGCGCCGACTGGCACGCTCAAGTCGGTGATCGACGCGGCGGGTACACCGAACTCCAGCACCAACGTGACCAACGTGCAGTCCGACGGCAGTGTCGCAGCGGGTACGGCATCGAAAACTTCCGGCCTGATCTACCTCGAAGCCGGCAAGACCTACACCTTCAGCGGTTCTGGCGATGACAGCCTGCTGGTGACCATTGGCGGCAAGAACGTCGCGTCCGCCCTGTGGGGTGCGGGCGGCAGCTTGAGCGGTTCGTTCACCCCGACCGCCAGCGGCTACTACACCCTCGACATCTACCACCACAACCAGAGCGGCCCAGGCAGCTATGACGTCAACCTGTCGGTCAATGGCGCGACACCGGTCGATCTGAGCAGCGCGGGCGTGCCGTTGTACACCGGCGTGGCGGATCTGGCCGCGTCCGGCGTAACCGTCTCCGACCTGCATGGCACGGGCGGTGAGGGTTACTACGACGGCTACAAACTCAATACCGGTTTCGAAGGCACCAGCGTTCACCTGTCCGCGATAAAGACTGCACTGACCGACACCGACGGCTCCGAAAGCCTGAGCGTTAAAATCAGCGGCATCCCGGCAGGCTCGATCCTCACCGATGGCGCCGGCCACACCTTCACCGCCACCGCGACGGTCGGCGAAGCCAACGTCACCGGCTGGAACCTCGGCACCCTGACCGTGACCCCGCCGCCGTACTACAACGGCCAGTTCAACCTGACCGTGACCTCGACCTCCACCGAGGCCCTGGGCGGTTCGGCCATCAGCACGGCGCAGATCCCGGTCACCGTTTTCCCGGCGACGTACAACGCGATCACTGCCACCTCGGCCAGCGACACCGTCACCGGTACCGACGGCAACGACATCATCGTCGCCGACATCGGCGGCCTGACCGTGGTGCCGGGCACCAACTACAACATCGCCTTCATGGTCGACAGCTCGGGCAGCATGAGCGCGTCGTCGATCAACGCGGCCAAGGACTCGCTGACGTCGGTGTTCAACACCCTCAAGCAGAGCATGGGCGGCAACTCGGGCACCGTGAACATCTTCCTGGTGGACTTCGATACCCAGGTCAACAAGTCGGTGTCGGTCAACCTGAACGACCCGAACGCGCTGGCCTCGCTCAAGGCCGTCCTGAACTCGATGGCGTCGGGCGGCGGCACCAACTACGAGGACGTGTTCAAGACCACGGCCAACTGGTTCCAGAGCGCCGATGCAGTGGCCAACACCGGGGCGAAGAACCTCACGTATTTCATCACCGACGGCAAGCCGACCTACTACCAGAGCGGCGAGCAGACCAACCCGACGCTGTACAGCAACGTGAAACTCGACGACGTGGTGAAAACCAGCAACTACAAACCGGGCGACACGTTCTCCACGACCATCGACAGCACGCACATCCTGAACATCAACAGTGCGGGCGTCGCGACGCTGAAAACCGCCAACTGGTGGGGTGGCTGGGACTCCAGCAACCTCGGCACCGTTCACGCCCAGGGCGATGGCACCTACGAGTTGTCGGCGCTGGCGGGCAGTGGCAGCAGCACCACCCAGACCACCATCGACAACGCCAGCAGCAGCTTCGCGTTGTTGGGTAGCCTGTCGAACGTCGAAGCCATTGGCCTGAACAGCGATGTCACGCTCAACGACCTCAAGCCGTACGACTCGGACAAAACGCCGCAAACCAACATCAACCCCAATGACCTGGCCAACTCGATCATCGGTCACACCGAAGCGACGCTGCCAGGTTCCGACACGGTCAATGGCGGTGACGGCAACGACATCCTGTTCGGCGACCTGGTGAGCTTCAACGGCATCGCCGGCGAGGGTTACCAGGCCATGCAGGCGTTCGTCGCCCAGCAGACCGGCGTGGACGTCAGCAAAGTCACCACCAGCAACGTGCATCAGTTCGTGACCGAGCACTACACCACGTTCGACGTGTCCGGCGCCCACGACGGCAACGACACACTGCTGGGCGGCGCAGGCAATGACATCCTGTTCGGCTCGGGCGGTAACGACCTGCTCGATGGCGGCAAAGGCAATGACATCCTGCTCGGCGGCACCGGTAACGACACGCTGATCGGCGGTTCGGGCAACGACATCCTGATTGGCGGCTCGGGTGCCGACACCTTCGTGTGGAAGGCGGGCGACACCGGCAGCGACGTGATCAAGGACTTCAAGGCCAGCGAAGGTGACCGTATCGACCTGCGCGATCTGTTGCAGGGTGAAACCGGCAGCACCATCGACAACTTCCTGAAGATCTCCACCGTTGACGGCGTGTCGTCGTTGCAGGTCAGCTCGGCCGGCAAGTTCAACTCGGCGGATGCCGCGGCGGCGACGCCGGACGTGACGATCAAACTGGAAGGTAACAACTGGTCTACCGCCAACCTGCACTCGTTGATTGCCGGCAGCGATCCGACCATCAAAGTCGACCACAACAACAGCTGATCCAACGTAAAACGGCCGCCCTTATGGGGCGGCCGTCACGTTTGCGCCTATGTCACCGGTGACGATTTCGTCGCCGCACCGCATACTCGCCACCAGTTGGCCTATGCTGCTGACAGCATGACGCTGGTCCATTTCTGAGGGATGCTCAATGTTTTACGTGCAACGCGATGCGCAAGGCCAATTGGTGCGCGTGGAAGCCGCGGCCTACGCCGAGGCCACGGAAACACTGCCGGCCGACAATCACGAGATTCAGGCCTGGTACGCCAACGAAGTGATGGAAACCAGCCTCAAGCAGCTCAAGCAGAGCGACTTGGAAATGATCCGGGTACTCGACGACTTGATCCAGGTGCTGACCAGCAAAGGCGTGATCCGCGTCACCGACCTGCCGGCCGCCGCCCAGGCCAAGCTGATGGACCGGACCCAGGCCCGGGAAGCGTTGGGTGGGTTGAGCCATTTGATTGATGATGATGAGACGGGGTTGATCTAACCCCGGTCTTTTTAGATCGTTCCCACGCTCTGCGTGGGAATGCAGCCCGTGACGCTCTGCGTCACAACGGTGCCAGGCGCAATGCCGGCAGTGAGGCTGGAACGCGGAGCGTCCCTGGAGGCATTCCCACGCAGAGCGCGGGAACGATCAGCGGGTTACTTCCAGGGCTTGGGCTCACCAAACAACTGCCCCTGAACCCCATACAACCCCATCTCGCGAATCACCGACAGCTCCCCCTCTGTCTCGACCCGCTCGGCGATCAACGGCAAATCAATGCTGTGCGCCGCCCGCTGGATCGCCTCGATGAACAGACGCTTGTCACTTTCCTGGTCAATCGCCCGAATGTAGCTGCCATCGATCTTCAGATACGCCAACCCCAGCCGTGCCAGGTTGCCGATCATGCTGAACCGCCCGCCAAACCGTTGCAGGCTCAGGGAGAAGCCCAGCTCGCGCAGACGCCGGGTCAGTTGTTCCAGCACCGCTTGTTCGGGCAATTGCTCTTCGCCGATTTCCAGGGTCAGGCGCTCACCCTGGTTCGAGTGCTGACGCAAGATCTCGAAGACTCGATTCAACGCCTGCGGATCCGCCAGGGTCGCCGACGACAGGTTCAGCGCCAGGGACTCTTCATGCCCGGCCATTTGCTCCAGCACCAATTCCAGCATCAGCCGATCCAGCCGCGCGGTCCAGCCAAAGCGCTCCAGCCACGGCAGAAAGCGTCCGGCGGGGATGGTCTGACCCTGATCATCGATCAAGCGCGACAACACCTTGTAATGCAGCACCAGTGTGGTGTCTTGTGCCGCCACCACCGGTTGGAAGTACAACTCGAAGCGCTGCTGATTCAGCGCCACATCCAGCAAATTGTGCCAGGCATGATGGTCGTCGCCGACACTGGCCGAGGCGCTGTGGTCCAGGCACGCCCAGCTCGATTCGCCCTGGCCTTCGGCCTGCGCCAACGCCTGATCCGCCAGGCCGAGCACCGCTTGCGGCGAGTCGCCATGAACAAACGGCGCCAACCCGATGGACGCCACCGACGCCACATCGGTGGCACCGGTCGCGTGCAAACTGGCCAATGCACTGTCGAGGTTCTGTGCCAGTTGCAGCGCTTCTTCGCGCACCAGGCCCGGCGCCAGCACGGCAAATTCGCCGCCGCGAATCCGCGTCACGAGGTTCTGGGTTTCCGGGTATTTGGCGCACTCGCGGGATAATTGCTCGCCCACCGCTTTCAATAAATCATCGGTGCGTTGACCGCCCAGGCGCTGGTTCAAACCGGCCAGGTCCTTGACTCGCAACAGCAACAGATAACCGGAACTGGCCTGCTCCGGGTTGCTCACCCGGGCGTTCAATTGCATTTCGAAATAGCGCCGGTTGGCGAGGCCGGTGAGGTTGTCCTGATACGACTCGACCCGCAGTTTTTCGCTGCGCTCGGCCTGCTCCTGGAACAGCGCCTTGAGCTTCTCGACCATCTGGTTCATCGCCTGCACTACCCGGCGCAGTTCCGGGGTGCGCGGCAGTTCCGGCAGGCTGAGGAACTCGCGACGGGCGATGGCGTGGGATTGCTGGACCATGTAGTCCAGCGGTTTCAATTGCCGACGCAACAGCAGCGCGCCCAACACCGCACTCACCGCGCCGCAGATCAGCAACCAGCCGAGACTACCGAGCGCGCTCTGCCACAACTTGGCCAGGGCGAACATCGGGTGGCTGACCACCTCGACCCGCGCCGCTTGTTCCCAACCCCGGCTGACCAGTGCATCACCACCGGCCGGCTCCAGGCCGATCATTTTGACGAACCAGTCCGGCACGTTGTTCACCGCCGGAATGCCGCTGCGCTCGACGATGGTTTGATCCGTCTTGAGGTCGACCACGCGGATGCTCGCGTAGTAGCCGCTGTCGAAGATCGAACTGACCAGCAACTCGACCATCGCCGGGTCATCAATATTGGGCGTCAGGGACAATGCGAGCGCCGTGGCGGCGTCCTGGGCGTGGGAGCGCAACTGGTTGACGTACTGGGTGCGCGAGCTCTCCAGGCTGACCATGAAGCTGCCAGTGAAGGCGACCACAAGGAACAGGCAGATAGCGATCAACAGCTGTTTGAACAAAGACATCTGAGCGCGTGCTCCTAGTTAGTCGTCTCGACCGGAAATCCTTCGGCCTGCATTTTCTTCAACACATCCTGCCAACGGGACAGGCGCTTGGTGTCGCCGACTTTCTTGTTGCCCTTGGCGCCGGGCAGGTACAAGCCTTCGGCATTGAAAGAGTAGACCGGCAGCAAATCGGTTCGCTGGCTGGCGGGTTTGATCTCGTTGATCAGACTGTCGAGCACCAGCGGCATCGCCTCGGGCGTCGAATAGTAGGTCAATACCATGTGCGCCCGATTCAGGCGCAACGCCTTGACGTAGGTGATGCGCAGTTTGTCACTGGACACCCCGAGATGGCGCAGGCTGAAGTATTTGGCGATGGCGTAGTCTTCGCAGTCGCCGGCGCCTTTCCACAAGGCTTCGATCGGGGTTTCCCAATAGTCGACTTCGTGCCACAGGTCGATGTCTTCTTCGTAGCGCATCTGTTTATTGAAGAACTGGTTCACCACGTTGAGCTTTTCCATCTCGCCGACCTGCTTCTGGGTCGCCAGCAAACGCTGCCAGGCATCGATGCGTTGCTGCCCCTCGCCCAACGGCCCGTAAATGGCCTGAGCGCGATGGCTGATCAGGGAAAAATCCCAGTCGGCATGCAACCCGCCCAGCATGACGCCGGCCAGCAGCAGCGCGCAGCACAGCCAGCGCATCATCCGAGGGATCGCGAAACGTACCGCCAATGCAAGGCATCCAGGGTAGGCAGGTGGGAATCGGTTGATGGTGAAGCTTAGCTCGATAAAAGACAATGGCACGGTGCAATCACTGTTGCCACGCTAGACTTGATATGTGGCTGATCATAAAAAGATTGCCGCGCAAGACAGATCCTACAAAGTGACGGGCGTGAGGTATTGTTGCAGCGTTCTTTTACAAGGTTTGACAACGTGTATAACAGTCACTAGTGTCCATTGGATCCAATAACAACTTCAGTCATTCAGGGTGCGTAGTAGTGACACAGAAGCCCAATCCGTTAAACAGCATCAAGGTCAACGGGCCGATACCCGCTCATCTGGCGCGTTCGGTTATTGAAGAAACCCTGCGCTCGGCCATTCTCGACGGGCGCATCCCGTGCGGTACCGCCCTGCGCCAGCAAGACCTGGCCGACCTGTTCGGTGTCAGCCGCATGCCGGTGCGCGAAGCGTTGCGCCAGCTCGAGGCGCAAGCGTTGCTCAATGTGGTCGCCCACAAAGGCGCCGTGGTCGCCGCGCTGGTTCAGGGCGACGCCGCTGAAACCTATGAACTGCGCATCCTGCTTGAATCCGAAGCACTGCGCCGCTCGATTCCCTTGCTTGAAGCCGCCGATTTCGAACTGGCTGCCCGCTACATCGACGAATTGGAAACCGAGCACAACTACACCGAGCTCGGTCGGCTCAATCGGCTGTTTCACATGACCTTGTACAACAAGGCACCCAATCGCCGGTTATTGCGCCTGGTGGAAGACGGGTTGAACGAAGAAGAGCGCTTCCTGCGCTTCAACCTCGAAGCGATGGGCCTGGGCAAGCTGTCCCAGGAAGATCACCGGGACCTGTTGCGAGCCGTCGAAGACCGGGACACCGAACGCGCGGTAAAACTGCTGGAGCATCACCTCAATCGCGGTGTCGAGGTCATCACCCAATACCTCGCCAGCTCTGTCGCCCAGAAAAAACCTTGAAGTAGTACGACACCCCGCGCGCGGGCGAGCCATTGCGCTCGCCTTGCCTGGCTGATACCCGTCCTGGGTTACTCGGCGAATAGCTTTCTTACAAATCCCCTGTTCACTTATCTCTGATCGCCCGTGCGATGCCGTTCCTGCCAGTCCTGAGTCCCGCCTGCAACGCCCCCTTCCAGCTCGATAAATGCAGTCATCGAATGACGCACCAACGATAGCGGCTGCCGCCATTTACGCTCACTCTTGGGCCTGCCAACCCAACAATGACGGATGACGCGCCGCAGCCACGGCGCAGTCAACGCACCAAGAACCTACGGAAGGAGTCTTGCCACGGGAAAGGAAGTCAACGGCGTACTCCCGGCCAACTTCCATCCCCTCAGATCACACCAACGATTGCAGTTTTAAAGTTGCTCTGAGTGAGGCATTCACTCTCTTATTCGATTCTGACTTATATAAGCCGGAAGGAGCAACTTCATCCAAATAAAACTTGAGCCAGAAGTTTTATCGGAACTTGTCGCGCCCGCGAAAGTTGAACTTTCAAATAATATAAAAATAACTTGCCGGGAACTTTATTGATGTATTAGTTTTTCTCCGCCGACATTGGATCCAGGCGCAAGCCAGATTCCACAAGGCCCGCAAAGACTGTTTCATTACTTAAACACATCAATTCGATTGAGGCCCGCGCTCGCCAACAGAAAACATTAACCCACTGTCGCTTATTGATTACGTCCCACTTTGGTATTCCCACTAACTTATAGGCTCGCCCATGAAACCGACTAAAGACCGTCTCAATCAAAAGAAAGCAGAACTTAGCGCCCACCCGATTTTTGGCGAAATACATTCGCTTTCCATCCTGCAGCGCTTTATGGAAACCCACGTCTTTGCGGTCTGGGATTTCATGTCGCTGACCAAGCGCCTGCAACAGGAACTGACCTGCGTTCAACTGCCCTGGCTGCCGCCGCGAGATCCGCAGGCAGCGCGACTGATCAACGAGATTGTGCTCGGCGAAGAGTCCGATGATCGTCCCGCCAATGGTCACTACAGCCATTTCGAGTTGTACCTGGATGCGATGCGCGAAGTCGGTGCAAGTACCGCGGCGGTGGAACGTTTCGTGGCGCTGCAGAAGGAAGGCGTGAGCTACGACGTGGCCCTGCAAAGCGTGGACGTCGACCCCGCCGCCGCACAGTTTGTGCGCGACACCTTGCACACCGCGCTGCATGCCCCCGGCCATAGTGTGGCTGCCGCGTTTTTGCATGGTCGCGAGAGTGTGATCCCGCAGATGTTCCAGCGGATTCTCGACGACTGGGGCATTGGCATCGAACAGGCGCCGACCTTCCGTTACTACCTGGAACGCCACATCGAAGTCGACTCCGAAGACCACGGCCCCGCAGCGGAAAAACTCCTCGCCCGGCTGATCGATGGCGACCCGCAACGCCAGGAAGACGTGTACGCCAGCGCCATCGCCGCCGTGGAAAGCCGCATCGCCCTGTGGGATGGCTTGCGCGTCAGCATGAGTGAATCCGTCGGTGAGGTGAGCGCATGAACGCTGCCGACTACCAATCCTTCGCCGACGCCTGGGAAAGCCGCGCCACCATCCGCACCCGCCCTCGGCGCGTGCTGGAGAACGACACCAGGCTGATCTATCCGTTGAGCCGCCAACCCTTGGTGCTGAGCGAAACCTTCCTGCGCGAATGCCCGGAACAACGGGACTTCGCCCTGGTGCAGACGCTCTACAAGTTCATCAACGACGTGGTGATTTTCGAAACCGAGATCGTCGACAAGACTGCCCGCAGCATCGCCAAGAATCGCTTCACCGTGGCCTTCCCGTTCGCCTGCCGCTACGACGCCATGACTGTGGTGATAGACGAGGATTACCACGCGTTGGTGGCGATGGATTTCATGCAGCAAACCGTGGCGATGACCGGCATCACGCCGATCGAGTTGCCGGATGAAATCGAGCTGAGCCGGGCGATTCCGGCCGCGGTGGCCCTGGCCCCGGAACACCTGCGCAGCGCCGTGGAACTGATCTGCGTGGCCATCGCCGAGAACACCGTGACGGGTGACGTGGCGGCGTTCGCCAAGGACGACACGGTCAAGCAGTCGATCAAGGGGCTGATGGCCGATCACTTGCTGGACGAGGGTCGCCACTCGAGTTTTTGGGCGCGTCTGGTGCGCATCTACTGGCACACCGCGAGCGAAGCCGACCGCCAGTGCATCGCCCGGATCCTGCCGGTGTTCATCGCCCATTACCTGACCAACGACCTTCAGAAGTCCTTCGACTTTCGCCTGATTGAGTCCTTGCAGATCAGTGACGCCGCGCGCCGGGCACTCAAGAGCGAAGTCTCGGGGCTGGCCTTCCCGATCAATCGCCATCACCCGCTGGTCGCCAACATCGTGCGGTTCTTCCGCAGCAGTTCGCTGCTCGATTCGCCGTGCGTTCAAGAAGCCTTGAGCGACTACCTGGTTTAACGAGGAGAACATCATGAGACGTCTCGACATTGTGCTTATAGGGCAGAGCCAGGCCTTGACCGACCTGGCGCTGGAGCTCGAACTACATGGACATTCACTGGTACGCCTGACGGATGTCGGCGAGCCAGGGTTGGGCAGCGTCGATTTGGTGATCGACGATGCCAGCCTGGCCTTTCCCGACTTCGGTGAAGTGCCGCGATTGACGTTGCAGCTGGGTGTTGGTGAGGCTTCGGGCCTGCCAACTCTGGACCTGCTGTGCACCTACGGCAGGACGCTGTTCACACGCGTACCGATTGCCGAGGAACCTTCCGGTAACGGACAGGCGTTGCGTCTGCGCGCGGTGGCGGATCTGGTGGACCACGTGGCACTGCTGGTCAGCCGTTTTTCCCGGGATACCGAGTATTTTCAATTCGCCGAAACGACGGCGCCCGCGCACTTCGAACGCGTGGAAAACCTGCTGTTTCTGGAGCACTTGGCCTTCGTCCACCAACTCAATCTCACGGCGAATCCCGAGCTGCTGCAACGGGGCCAGATCCCGATGATCGAGCGGCTTGAACAGCGCTTTATCCACTGCGCCGAACGCCCCGCGCTGAACATCGCCGGCACCTCGCTCAGCTATCGTCAATTGCATGCCCATAGCCGTGCGATCCAGCAGCGTTTGCAGCCGTTGCTCGATCAACATCAAGGGTCGTTGGTGGTGGGTATCTGCCTGCCGAAAAGCAGCGCGTTGTACGCGGGGATCCTGGCGATTCTGGGCAGCGGTGCGGTGTACCTGCCGCTGGAGCCGAGCCATCCGCTGCAACGTCAGCAATACATCCTGGAAAACGCCGGGGCAGTGTTGCTGCTGCATGATGGCGAGCATCCCCTGACGGGTCAGGTGCCAGGCCTGGACATCAGCCGTATCGACATCGCTGACGCGGATCTCGATCAACCGTTGATGCGTCGACGCCCCGTCCTCGATGCGCCCTGCATGGCGCTTTACACCTCGGGCACCACCGGGCACCCGAAAGGCGTGTTGCTCAGCCAGGCCAATCTCGCGCACTTCACCGCGTGGTACGCCGACTACGTGCAGCTGACGGAACAGAGTCGAGTGCTGCAGTTCTCGTCGCTGAGTTTCGACTCGTCGCTGATCGATATTTTCCCGACGCTGCTGCAGGGCGCCGAGCTGATCGTGCCCAGCGATGATCAACGCCGTGATCCGTTGCAACTGGTTGAACTGATCCGTCATCAGCAACTGAGCCACGCCTTCCTGCCGCCGGCGCTGTTGAGCATTCTGCCGCTGGATCAGTTGCAGGTGCTGGATCATGTCATGACGGGCGGCGACGTCTGCGAACCCTACGTCATCGAGCAACTGACCCGCCAGGGCAACCTCCACAACCTCTACGGCCCGACCGAAGCCACGGTGCTGATCACCGCGCGGCAACTACGGCCCGGCGACAACAACCGCACCCTCGGCGGCCCGATTGCCAACAGTCAGGTGCTGATTCTCGATGAGGATTTTCAACCCGTCGCCGAACAGACCGTCGGTGAGTTGTACATCGTCGGCCCGGGCGTGTGCCTGGGTTACCTGAACAACCCGCAGCAGACCGCCGAACGTTATCTGGACCTGAGCCTGCCGACCGGTGAAAGCCTGCGCGCCTACCGCACCGGCGACATGGCGAAGTGGACGGGCGACGGTATCGAGCTGTGTGGGCGGCGGGACAATCAGGTGAAGATCCGCGGCTTCCGGGTCGAGCCGGAAGAGATCGAACGCTGCCTGCGCGACAGTCAGTTGTACCGGCAGGTGGCGGTGGTCATCGACAGCCAGCGGCGGATCCTGGCGTTCCTCGCCCAGCCCCAGGAGGACCAGCCCGGCGTCGCCCGCGAAGCGTTGAAGGCCCACGCCGTGCAGTTCCTGCCGGACTACATGCAACCGGTTGCCTGGACCGAACTGGCGAGCATGCCATTCGCCAGCAACGGCAAGGTTGATCGCAAGGCGCTGCTGGCGCTGCCGGTGACCGTGTTGGAGAACAGTGCGCGTCGGTTGCCGGCCAGTGCCGATGAAGCGTTGCTGCTGGAGATCTGGGCCGAGTTGCTGGAGCTGCCGGCCAGCGACATATCCACCGACGAAAGCTTCTTCAATCTCGGCGGCCACTCGATCCTGCTGTCGCGCATGTTGTTGCGTTTGCGTGAGGAGTTCGGGCGCAGCATTTCGATCAACCGCTTTATCGAGTTGCCGACGATTGCGAAGTTGGCGACGTTGGTGCGCGGCTCGGGCACCGAAGAAGTGTTGAGCGAACAAGCGATGGCCGACGCCTTCCGCGAGCTGGATATCCAGCCGTTGCCAGTCAGCCGCATGGGCGATGTGCATAAGGTGATCGTCACCGGCGCCAACAGTTTTGTCGGCGTGCACATCGTCGAGGCGTTGCTGGCCTGGGGCGCCACTGAAGTTGCTTGCCTGGTGCGCGATGGCGGTGGGCAATCGGCGGCCGAGCGCTTCGCCCAGGCATTGCGCGAGAACCGGTTGGAGCATCTGGACCTGCATCGGGTGCGGGTTTACGCGGCGGACATCACGCGTCCGTTGCTGGGGCTTACGCAGGACGTCTACGAGCGCCTGGATCGAGAGTTCGGCGCACTGGTGCACAACGCGGCCAACGTCAATCACGTGCTCGATTACGAGTCGCTGGCGCGGGACAACGTCGAGCCGATTTTCGAGTGCCTGCGTTTGTGTGAAGGGCGCAGCAAGAAGATCTTCAACTTCGTCTCGACGCTCTCGGCCTCCAGCACGATTTCTGACGATGGCCGGGTGCTGGAATTGCCCGCCGCGCAAACGCCACCGATCTACATCAAGAACGGCTACAACCTGTCGAAGTGGGTGGGCGAGCGGATCCTGGAGCGGGCGCGCGGGCGCGGTGTGCGGGTCAACCTGTATCGCCCCGGCAACATAAGTTTCAACAGCCTTACCGGCGTCTGCCAGCCGCACAAGAATCGCTTGATGCTGATGCTCAAGGGTTCGATCCAGCTCGGCCAGGTGCCGGAGTTCTCCCTGAACTTCGACCTGATGCCGGTGGACTTCCTCGCTCGCTTCATCGCCTTCCATGCCAGCCGTTATCAGCCGGAACACGCTGTGTTCAACCTGCACAACCCCGAACCGCTGAGC
The DNA here is from genome assembly GCF_008370045.1 of Pseudomonas sp. ANT_J12. GTDB lineage: Bacteria > Pseudomonadota > Gammaproteobacteria > Pseudomonadales > Pseudomonadaceae > Aquipseudomonas. The sequence goes on along the minus strand of NZ_VOBN01000022.1, from coordinate 3,311 downwards.
TGGGATGCCTACGTGGATTCGTTTCGCCAGGCCGGTCGGGAGTTCTCGATGGTCAGCGTCGCCGACTGGCAGCAGCAACTGGGCCGAGTGGATAGCGAAAACGCGCTGTTCGGTGTGTTGGGGTTCTACCTCAACGGCTTTGAAGAAGACATCGGCGACATCTCGATGATCGGCCACGACAACGCTCAGGCCGGTGTCCGGCAGATGGGCGCGCACTACCCGCAAAAGTCCCCGGCGCTGCTGCGTCGCGGCTGCGATTACCTCAAAGAAATCAACTTCATCTGAACCACCCCACTGGAGCAAGACCATGAAAACCCTGCAACCCGATACCCTGATCCAAAACCCACACGGCTGCCACGTGGCGTCTTCGGTGGAAGTGCCGGCGGACGCTTCAAAAGTCTGGGCGGTGGTCGGCGACTTTGCCGGCTTCGATAAATTCATCCCCGCGCTGTCGCACATCGAGATGACCGGCGAAGGCGTGTCGTCCCTGCGCAAGAAAGTCTTCAAGGACGGCAATCTGGTGGTCGAGCAACTCAACTCCCGGGACGACCAGGCGCTGAGCATGACCTGGACGACCATCTACAACACGCTGGGCGTAGCCAACTTGTGGGCGGCGATGAACGTGGAATCCCTGGGGGTAGGCAAGTCCCGGGCGACCTGGACCATCATCGCCGAACCGGCCCAGGGTGGCGCCGAGGCGCTGCCGGGGTTCCAGGACTTCGTGCAGGGGTTTGCCGATGACGCGATGAACAATGTGCTGAAGCTGTTTGCGTAAGGCATGAAAAAGCCCGCTGTGGAGGTGATCCGCAGCGGGCTTTTGTACATCGTTGGATCAGATTTTGAAGCTGTCGACCAATTGCTTCAAACGGTTGGCTTGCAACGACAGCGCATCACAATCCTTCAACGTTTCATTGAGGTTGGCCACGCTTTGCTGGTTCAACAGATTGATCTGGTTGACGTCGACGTTGAGGGTTTCCACCACCGCGGTCTGCTCTTCGGTCGCCGCGGCAACCGATTGGTTCATGCCGTCGATCTCGCCGATGCGCTGGGTCACGCTGACCAGACGCAAACCGGCCTGGTTCGCCACTTCAACGCTCTCTTCACTGGAGACCTGGCTGGCGTTCATGGTGGTCACCGCTTCGCGCGAACCGATCTGCAGCGAGGTGATCATCTTGTGGATTTCTTCTGCCGATTCCTGGGTGCGATGGGCGAGGTTACGCACTTCGTCCGCCACCACCGCAAAACCACGACCGGCTTCACCGGCACGGGCCGCTTCGATGGCCGCGTTCAGGGCCAGCAGGTTGGTCTGCTGGGAGATGCCTTTGATCACATCCAGAATGTGCCCGATGTTGTCGGTGCTGGCATTCAGGGTTTCGATCTGGGTGCAGGACAGGCTGATTTTCTGCGACAGCTCGGTCATGGCCAGAATGGTTTTCTCCACCACCTGACGACCGTCGTCGGCCTGCTCGCTCGCGCCGCTGGCGTGCTGCGAAGCATCGGCGGCGTTGCGCGCAATTTCCTGAGTCGCGGCGCCAAGCTCGTTGATCGCGGCGGCCACACTGTTGGTGCGGGCGCTTTGTTCATCGGAACCGATGATCGAGGCGTTGGACGAGGCCATTACGCGTTGCGACAGGTCGTGGACCTGACGGGTCGCCGAGGATACTTCGGAAATCGACGCGTGAATCCGTTCTACAAACTGGTTGAACGCACCGCCCAGCTCGCCGAATTCGTCTTTGCTTTCCACGGCCAGGCGGCGGGTCAGGTCACCTTCGCCCTGGGCGATGTCTTTCATCGCACGGCCCATAGTGGTCAGCGGGCGCATCAATACGTTGATCAGCAGGCTCAGCAGCACGGCAATGGCGCTCACGGCGATAAACATCGCGATGAGTGCCGAGGTACGGAATTGGCTCAGTGGTGCGTAGGCCTTGTCCTTATCGATCGACAGACCGATGTACCACTCGGCATTCGGCAAGCCACTCACCGGGGTGAACGAGAGGATGCGGTCCTGCTTGTTCAGGGTGACGTCCTGATTACCCTTCTCGATGCGTACGCTGGAACCTGGGTAGATGTCTTTGAGGTTCTTCATCACCTGATCTTTGTCCGGGCTGACGATCACCTGACCGTCGGCGCTGACCAGGAATGCGTGGCCGATACCACCGAAGTCCACCGAGTTGATGATCTTCACCAGGGTTTCCAGGCTCAGGTCACCGCCGACAACGCCGAGCAGTTCGCCGTTCTTTTTCACCGGCATGGCGATGGTGACAACGAGGCCACCGACCGCGGCCATGTAAGGCGGGGTCAGCATGGTCTTGTCGGCAGCGACGGCCTGTTTGTACCAGGGACGCTGACGTGGGTCGTAGCCATCCGGCATCTTCGCGTCAGGCCGCTGGGTGAATACACCGTTGGCCTGGCCGACGTAGGTGAACTGGAAGTTCGAGGTGAAGGCGGGTTGATCCACCAGTCCTGGCAGATCGGCATTCGCCCCTTGGTGAGCAACGTTCTGCGCCAGGTTCTCCAATACCAGCACGCGGCCGCTCATCCAGTTCTGAACGCTGCTGGCGGTCAAGTCGCCCGCTTGCTGCACGGAGGATTCGAGATTCTGCCGGATGGTGTTTCGCTGCAAATAGTCGTTGTACAAAGTGAACAACGCGAAAGCCAGCACCACGACGCCTGAAGCGGCCAGCAGGATTTTATGGCTGAACTTGAGATTCATTTCATGGGACTTCTTATGCAAAAAGTGGGGATGCGTTCCGGATTGCAACATTCCATGTAACAGCGCAGGCAGCTTTCTGAGGCCGCTCTACTTTGGTGCACGCATGTCTCACCAGTTTTTCGGCACGAGTAGGAGAAATCTTAGGGGTTTGTATGAAATGGATGACATTCACGCCAGTTTCCCGCCGAACGGTGTACTTGAGCGTCTGGATCGGCATTGCTGGCGCTTGAGATTTTGTCGGCACCAAAACGACAAAACCCCTGTCTGCGTTAGCAGACAGGGGTTTCGGAATTCAATCTTGACGATGACCTACTCTCACATGGGGAAACCCCACACTACCATCGGCGATGCATCGTTTCACTGCTGAGTTCGGGATGGGATCAGGTGGTTCCAATGCTCTATGGTCGTCAAGAAATTCTGTGACCAGCCCGTTACCGCAGCAACGTGCCAGCAAAAAAGGTGACTTCTACTAAAACAAAACCCCTACCTGCATACGCAGATAGGGGTTTCGGAATTTAATCTTGACGATGACCTACTCTCACATGGGGAAACCCCACACTACCATCGGCGATGCATCGTTTCACTGCTGAGTTCGGGA
>NZ_VOBN01000021.1 GCF_008370045.1 Pseudomonas sp. ANT_J12 | reverse complement strand
ATGGTGCGGGAGGCAATCCTGATCTACAACCAGGAACGCCCACACCTGTCCTTGAAATACAAAACGCCCGATGCGGTGCATCGGGCGTTAGGGTGAAATAGGTGTAAACCTATTTCAGGACTAGACAGACTATTCAACGTATTCAGCAGCGCCTCACCAGCCCATGGTTCATCCGGGCCATGAAACAATCCAACCTGCATATCGAGAATCAACAGTGCATGCATAGTGCTTTTCCTTGCGTTTGGACCAGCGACACAAGGGCAAAAGAAAAGGCCCTTTCCATCACTGGCGGGCCTTTGAAGTTCGTGCGTTATTGGCTCACGACACCTCTCACGACCCGCCTAGGGCGGTCGTAGTCGTGGTGGTGGTCGAGGCAATGCGTAGCTGATTCATAAGCGGACAGTATCTGCACGGTGCCTGGTTGGCAAGGGGACAAGATCTACGCGATGGCTACTTCTTGTATTGCTCATTGAGGTCCGCTTCTGGCCGATTGCTGCCTTCGTTTCCATCCCATCACAAAATCGAAAACGCCGCTCATTGAGCGTGATGCTGTTCACTTAAGCGGAGCAGCCTTACGGTCCACTGGAAACCGGGTCTTTGAGATCTTCACCGTCCTTGGCCTCGAAGGCCTGGGGCGGTGATCCAGAAATAGTCCTCCAATACCTGCCCTTAGCTCTGCCAATCGCCTCCCTGTCGCTGAAACCGGGTTAGCCGCTGCCATGACGATCAGTTGGACGGCAATGTACTGGCAGGCCGGTTTGAAACGGATGTCCGAGGGGGCTCGGCCAAACGCCACCGCCGCCTGACTGGCCTCTCGACGAATCACGTTGTAAGCCAGTAAAAGCCCCCACACTTCTTGATAGATCAGCTCGATTTTTTTGCTGCGCAAGGTCATTGCGTTCTGTTGCATCGAACTCTTGATGTCCCTGAAGCCCAACTCGATCTCCCAGCGCTCCTGATAAAGCTTGGCAACGGTCTTGGTGGTGTAGGTCTTGGCTGGTAACGACGTCATGATGGTCTTCACTTTGCCTTGAATTTCATAGCTGACTTCGCGTACTTCCCAGTGCGATGGAAGCGTCGGATTTCGCTTTCTGGCCTGCGGCGAGACTTTCATGCGCACCAAACGGTCGTGCTGGCCATAACGGGCCACTTCCTCGCAGACCAGTCCTTTTTTTGCCGGGATCAACCAATGACGGTTGGTGCCCGTTCCGCTCAGGCTCGACAGCAGCTCCGCGCCCCAGAACCCTTTGTCGAACAGCGTCACCGAGTGGTCGGGAATCTGCTGTAAAAACTCGTCGGCCAAGCGCATTTCACTGCGTCGGTAAGGGCTCAATTGTGCATCCAGGATCACGTGCGAACGCACATTCATTAGCGCCACCAGGCGCAGCATCGGAAACGGTGTCTGACGTTCGCTCGGAGTATTTCCCGACCCGAAGTGATCTCGAAGCTCGGGCGCATCCGGGGTGCGCAAAAGCGCACCGTCCACCGCGAAGACCTGCAGATCATGCCAGGCATCATCGTCATAGCGCTCTGCGCCCCATTGGTTGCCGGTCTTGCGGAATAACCACTCAACAGGATCGGCGCCGAGCGGTTTACGAGCTTCAGTTACACCACTGCGGGCCAGCAAGTGGTCTGAGGCCAGGCCTTGGGCGTAGATGTTCAAACGTCTGGCTACCTCGTGAACCGGCTCGTCACGAAATAAGGCCATGCCGAGCACCAGCCAAAGCACTTGATCAGCGGGCAGGCGCCGTCGGCGAATGGTCGCCTGACTGGAAAGATCCAGTGCAGATGCGACCCACTCTATGGGAATGTTTTGGGTGAAGGTGCTCAGGTCGCAGAAGTTGAAAAGGTCGCCGAGGTCGAGCAGGTCCTGTTGAACAGACATAAAAAATCCGATGCCAGAGGTCTGGCATCGGATTTTCTAGGAAGCCCGGCGTGAGCTCAAATGCTTAAGTGAACAGCAGTACGCTCATTGAGCGGCGTTTTTGAATGCGTTTTATTTGTTAACCCAGGCCCCACATGCTTTCGCGTTTCATACCTGATCGATCCTTGCTGCCGCACTGATTGCCAGCGATGAGGGGTTCAAGTATTAGCCGCTCATCGAAAATCGATGATTTATCCAAGGTATGGGCTGAAGTATGGGCTGCAGGGTTTTGTCAAAAACCAGAAACGAAAAAGCCCTGAATAATCAGGGCTTTAGCGTGTAAATATGGCGGAGGCGATGGGATTCGAACTCATGGACCTGTTACAGTCGACGGTTTTCAAGACCGTTGCCTTAAACCACTCGGCCACACCTCCGTTTGCGTTGCGGGCGCCATAATACCTGAATGAAACACGCTGTCAAACTCTCTGCATGGCTTGTTACAGAGCGTCTGTTATGATCTTTGCGACTGAACGTTTCAAACCAACAGGAGTGTCGCCATGCGCGAACAGGATTACGCAGTTAATAACAGCGTGCAGGCTGAGCAGCTAGAGGTTAGCCGCGTCCTGCGCAACACGTACGGCTTGCTCGCTCTCACCCTCGCATTCAGCGGTGTGATGGCGTTCGTTGCACAGCAGATGCGTGTCGGCTACCCGAATATTTTCGTGGTGCTGATCGGCTTCTATGGCCTTTTCTTCCTTACCAACAAGCTTCGTGACTCGGCCTGGGGCCTGGTGTCGGCTTTTGCGTTGACCGGTTTCATGGGTTTCCTGCTTGGCCCAATCCTCAATCGTTACCTGGGCATGCAGGGCGGGGCTGAAGTGGTCAGTTCCGCTTTCGCGATGACTGCGCTGGTGTTCGGTGGTCTGTCGGCCTATGTGCTGATCACTCGCAAGGACATGAGCTTCCTCGGTGGTTTCATCACCGCCGGGTTCTTCGTGTTGCTGGGCGCGACGCTGGCAAGCATCTTCTTCCAGATCAGCGGTCTGCAACTGGCGATCAGCGCAGGTTTCGTGCTGTTTTCCTCGGTCTGCATTCTGTTCCAGACCAGCGCCATCATTCATGGCGGCGAGCGTAACTACATCATGGCGACCATCAGCCTGTATGTATCGATCTACAATCTGTTTATCAGCCTGTTGCAGCTCTTCGGCATCATGAGCCGCGATGACTGATCGCAAGCCTTGAGTAATAAAAAACCCGCTTCGGCGGGTTTTTTATGGACGTCTATTTCACTATCGGACAGGTACGCTTTATTTCAGAGGCCGGGATATTTCAACCATATCGGCCGCGCTTACTTTCAGCCGCAACGTCAGACCCTGCAGCTGTCTCATTTTCAACATGCCCAACTGCCCGCCCTTTCGCTCGTGCTTATTGGCATCCAAGCCGTGACATTCGAGTCTTCGTTCAGGGCGACTCTTGGTGTCCGCGTCTTCCCAGTGGCAGCGTACTTCAAGCAATTGCTCGTCCAGCCTGGTCGCGAGCTGCTCGTCCTCCTTCAGGAATGTTTCGACTTCAAGTCCAACGGTGGAGGTTTCAAACGTATTGCGACCGGCCTGTGACCGATCCCGGATCGTGAAGTCGAAACTGTTGAGCACCAGTGTGCAATCGCCGACTCTTTTGCCCAGCTCCACCTCGAATTCAGACGTATGAGGTGTAGGGGACAGCTGACTGTAAAACATCGCTTTGTCAGGATTGGGATCCCCGGCGTAATCGTCGGGCAAGATGCATACACTGGTGAACAGCGGACGATAGGAGGCGGTTACGTCCACGACAAACTGGGCGGGCATCTCAGTCTTGAGGGTCACATGATTGGAAAACATCGCGCAGCCTGTTGCTTGAATAATCAGGCTTCCCAGCAGCAGGTTGCGCACGAGACGAGGTACGGCGCTGGCACAGAGATGCCGTAGTAACGGGCGCATAAATACTTCCTTGTAGTGTTGCCGGTCGGCAAACGGGGTGCGCACTCTAGCGGTGTATGAAGAGTGGTGAAAGCGAAAAGCCTATTACGATCAGGAAAGGGGCCTTCCTTACTCCGCCACGACAATGCTGCCATCGGCTTGTTGGCGATAGATGGTGTAGGGCAGGAGCATGGTGTCAAGTGCGCCGGAAATGACCGCATCGATCAACACAATAATTGTTCCGTTGTTGTATTTCTCCGGATCGACGCCTGCCTCCAGCGGCGCATGCAGGGTGCAGAAATCATAGGTCACACCACTGTAGATCCGTGGAACCGCACCGCAGTAGCTTCTTTTTTCCTTGAGACTCTTTGCCGCCGCTTCGTCACTGCGCACCACCGTTTGAACAGTGCCGCAACCCACCAGCATCAATGCGGCGAGTAATATTGCCTGAGTTTTCATGCCGCCAATCCTTCGCCGGTAAACCATCAATCTATCCCATTCAGCCCCAAACCACACTCACGCCATCGGTGGCAACCGGCGCTTGACCGGGGTTTTCTTCACTATCGCTGTGTTGGTCTCGGCGTGGGTGTTGAGGCGGTCGAGCAAGGTGTCCAGTTGTTCCATCGAGCGCACATGCAGGCGCGCAATGAAGCAGTCGTCGCCGGTGACCTTATCGCACTCGGTGAATTCGGGAATGGCCTGGATCTGCCGCTCGACTTCCTGCAATTGCCCAGGCAATGGGCGAATTCGCACGATGGCTTGCAGCTGATAGCCAAAACATCTGGGGTCGATTTCTACGGTGTAGCCTTTGAGCACGCCGCGTTCTTCGAGTCGGCGCAGGCGCTCGGCCACGCTGGGCGATGACAACCCGCTGATCTGCGCCAAGGCTTTGAGCGAGCGCCGTGAGTCTTCCATCAAGGCGCTGATCAGCACTTGATCAATATCGTCGGTCATGGCGAAACCTCGATTAGGCAATTAAACAAAACGGCCTCGATAAAAAAGGCAGAAATCGAGTTTAGCCTGATTTTTGCGCTGGAGGAGACGTTCGACGGATTGGCATAATTTGCGCTCAAACACAGGAGTCTGATGATGGACAAAACACTACGGCGCGGGTCATTCGAAATGACCGCCGCCATGCTTATTTCCGGAACCATCGGCTGGTTCGTGCTGGTGTCGGGCCAGCCGGTGCTGGACGTGGTGTTCTGGCGTTGCGTATTTGGTGCCGGCACCTTGTTGCTGATTTGCGTGGCTTTCGGCTTCCTGCGCCCCGGTATTCTGACCCGCACCACGTTTCTGTTGGCCGTGCTCAGCGGGATGGCGATTGTCGGCAACTGGGTGCTGCTGTTCGCCTCCTATTCCCGTGCATCAATTGCCATTGGCACGGCGGTGTACAACGTTCAACCGTTCATGTTGGTCGGCTTGGCCGCGCTGTTTCTCGGGGAGAAAATCACCTTGCAGAAGCTGTTCTGGCTGGGTATTTCCTTTCTCGGAATGCTGGCGATTGTCAGCGCCCATGGCGAGCAGGGGGCGGGCGGCAATGATTACTTGATGGGGATCGGCCTGGCGCTGGGGGCGGCGTTTCTTTATGCGGTGGCTGCGTTGATCATCAAGCGCCTGACCGGCACGCCGCCGCACCTGATCGCCTTGATTCAGGTCTGCACCGGCGTACTTTTGCTCGCGCCTTTCGCGCACTTTTCGGCATTGCCCCAAGCGCCGAGTGCCTGGGCCAGCCTGGTTACCTTGGGCATCGTGCACACTGGTTTGATGTACGTATTGCTCTACGGCGCCATCCAGAAACTGCCGACGGCACTGACCGGCGCACTGTCGTTCATCTACCCGATTGCGGCGATTTTCGTTGACTGGTTCGCGTTCGGCCATCGCCTGGAGCCGCTGCAATGGCTCGGTGTGGCCGCTATCCTGCTGGCCGCTGCCGGTATGCAGCAGGGTTGGGGCCTGAAACTGCGCCGGGCGGCCACGCCGTAAGCCTCAGAGGTTCCAGCGCGGCGCAGTCTTGGCCAGGCGCTGGCGCATTTCGCAGATGTTCGCGGCCAGTTGCCGGGTCAACAGACGATAACCATCCAGCGGACTGTAGACCGGCGCGTCGAGACCGATTTCCGGCAGCTCCACCGGCCGGTTCAGCCGCTGGGCGGCCCCGGATTTCAAGGCCCGGGCCATGCCGATCAACTGCACGCGGATCTGCCGGTGCTCGGCTTTCAACGCGGTTTGAAGATGCGCCATGGCCACCGGATCACTGGCATCCGGACGCGTGTTGCCAAGGATTTCCAGGGTGCTGACGCACATCCGCAGATTACGTTGAATGGCATCCAATTCAGTCATGGAAATCCGTACTTCCTTGGACACCGACGGCATCAGCGAGCGCAGTTGCACCAGCACCGTATTCAGGCGACCCATGATCTTCAGGTGTTCGTCCGCGGTGACCGGTTGGCCATTGATGATGCGCCCATAAAGGGTCGCGCAATCGCGCAAGGCGTCGGCCAGGTTGTAGCGCCAGGAGAACACCGCGTACAGCGGCAGGGCGAAGGAAAACGCCAGGGCCAGGGCAATGCCGATCAGAATGTCCACGCCGCGCCACAACCCGTCGGTGACCGGGTTATCGCCATGCCCGGCGACGATAAACACGGTAATCGCCGACAGCAGCGCTGTGTAGCCGCCCTTGCCGATGGCGTGATACGAGAACAACCCGCACACCACCGACATCGCGAAATACGTCAGCCACGGCATCCCGAACCAGGCCTGTTGCGCCACCAGTAGCAAGCCGACACCGGCGCCGATCAAGGTGCCGATCGCCCGCTCGGCGGCTTTCTTGCCGATGTTGCCGTGATGCTGCAAGCCGCCGATCACCACCAGCATGGTCACCGACGCCCACTCGCCGTGGGGCAGGTGAATGCCGGTGGTCAGCAGGATCGTCGCCAGCAAGCCTAGCGACACCCGCACCGCGTGGATCACTCGCGCGTTGCGATAGCGCCGATACGGGTCCAGCAATGGACGCAGCAATCGACGCATCAGCGGTGGCAGGCGATAGGCGCTCAGATGGCGTCTCCTCAGAAAATGTAATCGGTGGTCAGGAAGCTCGAATCCCGCCCGCGAATGATCTCGCTGATGAGCGCTTTATTGCTGTCCTGGAACTTGGTCGCCACCAGCGTGCGGATCGAAAACACCCGCAGCGCATCATGGACCGACAAAGTGCCTTCGGCGGAGTTCTTGCGACCGTTGAACGGGAAGGTGTCCGGGCCGCGCTGGCACTGGGCGTTGATGTTAATGCGCCCGACCTGATTGGCAAAGGTGTCGACCAGTCGGCCGACCGCCACCGGGTTCGTACCGAAGATGCTCAACTGTTGGCCGAAATCCGATTCCAGGACGTAGTCGATCACCGTGTCCAGATGCCGGTAGGGCACGATCGGCACCACGGGGCCGAACTGTTCTTCCTGATAGACGCGCATCTGCGGGTTCACCGGGAACAGCACCGCCGGGTAGAAGAACGACGCCCGGGCCTGGCCGCCGTTGGGGTTGACCACGGCAGCGCCTTTGCTCACCGCATCCGCCACCAGCGAATGCAGGTAATCGACCTTGCTCGCTTCCGGCAGCGGGGTCAGGGCCACGCCGCTGTCCCACGGCATGCCGGGTTTGAGGGTGGCGAGTCTGGCGTTGAATTTCTCGATGAACGACTCGACCACGTCTTCGTGGACGAAGAGGATTTTCAGCGCGGTGCAGCGCTGGCCATTGAACGACAGGGAACCGGTGAGCGCTTCGCTGACGGCGTTGTCCAGATCGACTTCGGGAAGGACGATGCCGGGGTTCTTCGCATCCAGGCCCAATGCCGCGCGCAAGCGGTGTGGTTTCGGGTGCAGTTTCTTCAGGTCACTGGCCGCTTTGTTAGTGCCGATAAACGCAAAGATATCGATCTTGCCGCTGGCCATCAGCGCGCTGACGGTTTCCCGGCCGCTGCCGTAGATCACGTTGATCACGCCGGTCGGGAAGCTGTCGCGGAACGCTTCCAGCAACGGCCGGATCAACAGCACGCCGAGCTTGGCCGGTTTGAACACCACGGTGTTGCCCATGATCAGCGCCGGGATCAGCGTGGTAAAGGTTTCGTTCAGCGGATAGTTGTAAGGCCCCATGCACAAGGCGACGCCCAGCGGTACGCGGCGGATTTGGCCGAGGGTGTCCTGCTCCAGTTCGAAACGGCTGGAGCGGCGGTCGAGTTCCTTGAGGGCGTTGATGGTGTCGACGATGTAATCGCAGGTGCGGTCGAACTCTTTTTCCGAGTCCTTGAGGTTCTTGCCGATTTCCCACATCAGCAACTTCACCACCGCCTCACGTTGTTGGCGCATGCGTCCGAGGAAGGCTTCGACGTGCTGGATCCGCTCGGCCACGCGCATGGTCGGCCACAGGCCCTGGCCACGGTCGTAGGCGCGGACGGCGGCGTCGAGGGCGGTCAGGGCGGTTTCGGCGTCCAGCAACGGCGTGCTGCCGAGGATCACTTGCTCGTCGCCATTTTCGCCGGTCAGGTACACCGGGCTGCGGACTTGGGCGAGGGGGCCGTTCCAGGTGCGCAGTTCGCCGTCGACCAGGTATTCGCGCTGCTCGGTCTGGCCGTCGAGGCGGTATTTTTCCGGGATGTCGCTGCTGTCGGGAAACAGATTGCCAAGGATGTGTGCTGTGGTCATGTCGCTACCCCGTCTGGATTCTGTGATGCGCTGATGAATCGTTTTAGCAGACCTGACCCTTGCTTGTCATGACTCATCTCAGCGTTTGTGTCGCTCGGTCATTTGAAGGGCGGAACGGGTCATGGCCTCAGATGCCCCCCTAGTTGGCCCCCAATGCCCTCAACCCTGGCGCGCTGGTGCCTTAGTGTTGACCTCGCCTTGATCACAATAAAAAGGTGTCTCCCGCTGCGGGGCGCCACAAGAGAGGACCGCCATGCGGGCACGTCGATTCACTGAAAAGCCTAGCCGTTGTTTGGCGTTGGTGGGCTGCGTCTTCGCCGCGCTGCTGAGCGGTTGCGGTGATGAGCCAAAGCCACCGGTCACCCGCAGCGAAGTGGCCAACGCCATGCCCACAGACACCGCACTGGCCCAGGTCTACGCCAACAGTTGCAAGCTCTGCCACGCCAACCCCGCCGCCGGCGCACCGCTGACCGGCAATCAAAAAGCCTGGGAACCGCGGGTGCAGCAAGGCGCTGACACGCTGCTCGATCACGCGATCAACGGCTACAACGGCATGCCGCCGATGGGCCTGTGCATGCAGTGTTCGGAGGACGAGTTCCTCGCACTGATTGCCTTCATGTCCGGTCAGTCCATCCCACAATAAGAACGGCAGGTGCACCCATGACGATGGACCTGACACGACGTCAGTTACTGCAACGGGCGAGCGTTATCGGCGCCTTTACCGTGCTCGGCGCAAGCCCGGCGCTGGCCGAGTTGTTGCGCGCGCCGCGACTGATTCCCTGGCGCAACTGGTCCGGCGGCCAGAGTTGCCTGCCAGCGGCGCGACTGGCGCCGAAGAACCTCGATGAACTGACCCAAGTCATCCATCAGGCCCCCGGCAAAATCCGCCCGGTCGGCTCGGCTCACTCCTTCAGCGCCCTGGTGCCCACCGACGGCACGCTGGTGTCCCTGAGCTACTTCACCGGCCTGCTCGATCACGACCCCCAGACCTTGCAGGCCGAGTTCGCCGCCGGCACGCCGATGTCACGCATGGGCACACCGCTCAAGGACATCGGCCAGGCCCTGCCCAACATGGCCGACATCGACTATCAGACCCTCGCCGGCGCCATCTCCACCTCGACCCATGGCACCGGCAAAACCTTTCAGTCCTATTCGGCCCACGTCTGCGGCTTGCAACTGGTGACTGCCAGCGGCGACGTATTGGACTGCGACAGCACCCGCCATCCCGAGGTGTTCAGCGCCGCCCGGGTCTCCCTCGGCGCGTTGGGCGTGGCCACCAAAATCCGTCTGCAAAATCGCCCGGCGTATCGGCTACGGGAGCGCCAGTGGATCGCCAAGACCGAAGAGCTGCTGGAAGACCTCGACAAGAACACCCGGGAAAACCAGCACTGGGAAATGCTCGTGGTGACTCATTCCGACTACGCCTTGTCGATTGCCCTGAACGAAACCACCGACCCGGCCACGCCACCGATCCCGGCGGATGAGGAGGGCGGCAACGAGTTCGTGACCCTGATCGAAAAAATCGACAAGTACGCCAGCGACTTCCCCGACCTGCGCCGCACGCTGCTCAACAACCTGCGCCACCTCGCCAGTTTCGACGACCGGGTGGGCGACTCGTTCGACATCTACGCCAACGTGCGCACCGTGCGGTTCAACGAGATGGAGTATTCAGTGCCGGCGGAACACGGCCCGGCCTGCTTGCGCGAGATCCTCAAGCTGATTCAGGACAAAGACCTGCGCACCTGGTTTCCCATCGAGTATCGCTATGTGAAAGCCGATGACATTCCCCTGAGCATGTTCGAGGGCCGCGACAGTTGTTCGATCTCGGTCCACCAGCATTACCAGATGGATCATCACAATTTCTTCGCCGCCGTGGAGCCGATCTTCTGGAAATACAACGGCCGGCCGCACTGGGGCAAGTTGCACACGTTGAACGCCAAAAACCTGCAGCCGCTGTACCCGCACTGGCGGGCATTCATTGATGTTCGCCAGGCGCTGGACCCCAGCGGCAAGTTTCTCAACGCGCATTTGTCGTCGATTCTGGGGGTGAACTGATGGCCATCAATCGCCGCAGTTTCCTGCTCGGCACCTTGGGCGTGGGCGCCTTGCTGGTGGGTGTAGGCGCCTGGCTACGGCCGGGGGATCGAGGAGGGCCGTACAGCGATTATTTCCGCGCCTTGAACCGTGAACTGAACGCTCACGGCCCGATGCGTCCGGTGATGCTGATCGATCTGGATCGCCTCGATCACAACATCGACGTGGTAATGAAGTCGGTCCAGCGCGCCGGCAAACACCTGCGTCTGGTGGAGAAATCCCTGCCGGCACCTGGGCTGCTGAGTTACATCGCTCGGCGCGCCGGGACGAAGCGCTTGATGTCGTTTCACCAGCCGTTTCTCAACCATGACGCCGTGCTGTTTCCCGACGCCGACCTCCTGCTGGGCAAACCGCTGCCGGTGCGCTCGGCGCAGCTGTTTTACGAAACCCACAAGGGGCCGTTCAACCCGGCGAAGCAATTGCAGTGGCTGCTCGATACCCCGCAAAGGCTTCAGCAATACCTGGCGCTGGCGCAAGGATTGGGCGCGCGGTTGCGGGTCAATATCGAACTGGACGTTGGCCTGCACCGTGGCGGCGTCAGCGATTTGGACGTGCTCGGGCAGATGCTGGCGCTGATCAGCGCGCACCCGCAGCACCTGGAATTCGCCGGGTTCATGGGCTACGACCCGTTCGTGGGCATGGGTGTGCCGGGGATTCTCGGTTCACCCGAGGCACTGTTTGAAAAAGTGATGGTGATCTACAACCGCTGCGTCGATTTCACCCGCCAGCAGTACCCCGGTCTGTGGCGCGAAGGGCTGACGCTTAACACCGCCGGTAGCCCGAGTTATCGCATGCACGAACAGGAACGCGTGAGCACTGAAGTGTCCGTGGGGACGGCGATGCTCAAGCCGACGCACTACGATTTGCCGTCGCTGGTGGACCATGTGCCGGCGGCGTACATCGCCACGCCGGTGTTGAAAAGGACCGGGGCGGTGAACATTCCGGCGCTGGATGACAAGTCGAAACTGTTCTCGTGGTGGGACGCCAATCAGCGCGAGACGTTCTTTATTTACGGCGGCAACTGGATGGCCGAGTTCGAATCACCCCTGGGGTTACAGAGCAACGGCGTGTACGGCCGCAGCTCCAACCAGGAAATGGTCAATGGCTCCAGCGCCGTGGGGCTGGCGGTGGAAGATCAGGTGTTCTTGCGCCCGACGCAGACGGAATCGGTGTTGTTGCAGTTTGGGGATTTGCTGGCGGTGCGCGGTGGCAAAATCGTCGACACCTGGCCGGTCTACACCTGAGCGCGCAGATCCCTGTAGGAGCGAGCGATGCGGCGACCCGACTTGCCCGCGAAGGCGGTGTGTCAGTCACCTCTTTATTGCCTGATCCACCGCCTTCGCGGGCAAGCCTCGCTCCTACAGGGGGGGCTCGCCATTCAGGTGGATCGCGGGTTAGAGTCAGGGGCCATTCAAGGAAGAATCACCATGCCTAGCACCGACGCCATCATCACGATCCAGCGCTTCAGCGAATCCCACATCGACGGCATCACCGCGCTCTACAACGACCCGGCGATCACCCGCCAGGTGCTGCAAATGCCGTTTCAATCCACCGAGGTCTGGCGCAAACGCCTGATGCCGGAAAACGAGCGAGTGGTGCAACTGGTAGCGCTGCATCAGGGTGTGATCATTGGCAATATCGGCCTGGAGCAGTTTTCCCGGATCCGCCGCAACCACGCCGGCAGTATCGGCATGGGCGTCGCGGTGGAGTGGCAGGGCAAGGGCGTCGGCTCGAAGCTGCTGGCGACGGCATTGGACATCGCCGACAACTGGATGAACCTTCGCCGGGTCGAGCTCTCGGTGTACGCCGACAACGAAGCCGCCATCGGGCTCTACCGCAAATTCGGCTTTGAAGACGAAGGCCTGTTCCGCGACTACGCCGTGCGTGACGGCGTGCTGGTGGATGCCTTGAGCATGGCGCGCCTGCGTTCCACGCCCAAGGCTGGTTGAGTCAATCACCCAAGGCAAACGCCACTGCCGCCCGGGCATGCAGTTCGGTGGTGTCGAGCAGGGGCAGGGCGCTGTGCTCGGGTTTGATCAGCAGGCCGATTTCCGTGCACCCGAGGATGATCGCCTGGGCGCCCCGGGCGGTGAGCGATTTGATGACTTGCTGATAGACCTTGCGCGAAGCATCACTGATTACCCCGACGCACAACTCGTCGTAGATGATCCGGTGCACGGCTTGGCGTTCCTCGGCTTCCGGCACCAGCACCGTCAGGCCCATAGCGCTCAGGCAATCCTTGAGGAAATCCTGTTCCATGGTGAACGCGGTCCCCAGCAAGCCCACCTTGAGCGCGCCGGCCTCGACTGCCGTCTGGCCGGTCGGGTCGGCGATGTGCAGGAACGGAATGCTGATCGCGGCCTGAATCTGCCCGGCCACCTTGTGCATGGTGTTGGTACACAGCACCACGCACTCGGCACCGCCCGCTTCCAGCCTGCGCGCGGCATCCACCAGGATCGCCGCCGCATCGTCCCAGCGCCCGGCATGCTGGGCCTGTTCGACAGGCCCGAAGTCGACGCTGTACATTAACAACTGCGCCGAACGCAACGGTCCGAGGCGGTCGCGGACCTGCTGGTTGATCAGGCGATAGTATTCGGCGCTGGACTCCCAGCTCATGCCGCCGATAAGGCCGATGGTGCGCATGCTGTGCTCCTGTTTAATGGCAACCCTTTGTCAGAGAGTCTCCCGTGGATCCGCGCTTCGATCTATCAGGAAATTTCACATGCTGAGCCAACGCCTGCTGGACGATCAACTCTGCCTGCAACTGCTGCCGCGCGCGGCGTACAGCGCGCGGGATCCGGCGCAATGGCACACGCTTGGCGTAACCCTGGAGCGTCAGCAAGGCGTGCATGCCATCGATTCCGACCGTCGAGTGGACTTCGACACCTTGCCCGGCGTCCTGGCGCACACGCCGGTGGGTGTTGAGGTGTTTTCCGAATCGGCCAGTGGTGGCGAATACCTGTTGCTGCGGGTGGACGAACGGTTTGCCCGTCAGCACCTGCCGTCAGTCAATCACCGGATACAGTTCGCCGGCCAAAGCGAGGCCTTGGGACTGGCCCGGACGCTGCGCCGCCTGCTGCTCGATCCGCAACCCGACGCACTGGCGCTAGAGCAGGCGGCACTGCAACTGGTGGGGCAAGCGGGGGTAAAAACAGATTCCCGGACTACCCCCAAGGCCCTGACCCGAGTCATGGATCAGATCGCCGAACAGTTCCATCAACCCCTGAGGCTGGAGCAGTTGGCCGTCACTTACGGGCACAACGAATTGCGGTTTCTGCGCGATTTCACCCGCGCCATCGGCCTCACGCCCCACGCGTATCTGGTGGAAGTGCGCCTGCAAGCGGCGCGACGGATGATCGAGCAAACGGATCTGCCCCTGGCCAGCATCGCCCTGGACGCTGGCTTCGCCCATCAGTCGCACATGGGCAGCGCCTTCCGCAAACACCTGGCGATGACCCCCAGCCAATACCGCTCGCGCTTTTAGTCGTACGCCGGCCGCTGGCTTCTGCCATGCTCAAAGTCCGCAGCACCGCTTCACTCAAAGGAACACCGCAATGGACGACGTACGGCAACTGGGCGAGATGCTTCGCCACTACGCAGAAAGCGAAGCGCACAAGAAGCAATTGTTTGAAGCGCAATCGGCCGTGTGGGCGACGCGTATTGGGGAGCTGTTCGATCATATCCAGCAATGGCTGGAACCGGTCCAGGCCCCGAACCTGCTGGAAGTCAGCCGCGAGCTGTACGTCGCGTCCGGGCCGAGCGTGCCGGTCGAGACTTCGACCTTCAAGACCGAGAAGCTGACGATTGTGATTGCCGGCAAACCGGTGGAATTCGTACCGGACGTGATGGGCGCCGGTGGCCTGATCTCCCTGGCTGTGATGGGCCTGACCGCCGCGCGTTACGGCAGCATCTCGCTGGTCTGCCTGCCGCCGTCGACCAGCTGGCAATGGCGCAAGACCAATGGCCTGAAAGACCCGGATACCTTCGCGTTTGATGCGGATTTCCTGGCGGTGCAATTGCAGAGCCTGATTCCCCGCGAGCGCGGCTGATCGAACACCGGGCGCTGTGTGGCCTCAATGACTCTCGACGTTTAGCGTGTAGGTCCGTTGCGCCGCCTGGCCGGTGCACTGGGTGCCGTAAGTGTTGAGGTAAATCGAGACTTCATAGCGTCCGGGCTTTGTCGGTGTGCCGACGATAACGGCATGGTTCTGGCCCTCTTCATAAACCAGTTTCAACCCTTCAGGCAGTGGTAGCGCCGGATCGACATAAAACCCGGCCACGGCGACGTTCGGTCTTTCTACCTCGACACTGACGCGATATGGCTTGCCGGTTGTAGCACTCGCTAGATTGTCGGGTTGGATCGTCAGCGGTGCGCGCCCGGCGCAGCTCGCCAGGGGACTCAGCTCACAGCCGCCGAGCAGCAGCGAGAGCGCGATTATTGAAAAAAGTGCACGTTTCATGGTGGCTCTTCTATTGGCGATCAAGAATCCTGCTGATTGCTTGAACCCAACCGCGAACGTTCCTGGCAGTGTGTTTTCAACGGGCAGATTCTAGATCAATCCGCCGTTGAGGGACGAGCATCTTCCCGCTGCCTTGTGACTTGATCGTTCCCACGCGCAGCAAAGGAATGCAGCCCGGGACGCTCTGCGTCCCATTGGAACGCGGAGCGTCCCTTGAGGCATTCCCACGCAGAGCGTGGGAACGATCGGTATCAGACTTCGAGGTTGCCCCACCCCGGCTTCGCCTCTTCCGGCGCCACTGCCTTCACAGTTTTGCCCGTCGCCAACTCCACCCGCCGTGCCACCTCCGGGTCATCAGCAAACGGCATCAAACTCGCATCCTCCAGGCTCTCGGCCGTCTGATGCTTCAGGCAATACTCGATCGCCAGCCAGAACCCCACGATCCCGAACAGATTCAACGCTATCTCGATCATCTCGAACCTCAGGCAATCTGCGCTTCACGTTCAGCCATCGCCACGTCGGATACCCGCACGGTGCGCCAGGTGTTGTAGGCCATCAGCAGCATGCCGCTGAGAAAGAACACGCCGCCGGCAAACCGCACCACGAACCCCGGATGGCTGGCCTGCAAGGCTTCGACGAAGGAGTAGGTCAGCGTGCCGTCGTCGTTGATCGCGCGCCACATCAGGCCCTGGGTGATGCCGTTGACCCACATTGAGGCGATGTAGAGCACGGTGCCGATGGTCGCCAGCCAGAAGTGCAGGTTGATCAGCGGCGTGCTGAACATCTGCTCGCGGCCGAAGACTTTCGGCACCATGTGGTAGATCGCGCCGAAGGTGATCATCGCGACCCAGCCGAGCGCGCCGGCGTGGACGTGGCCGATGGTCCAGTCGGTGTAGTGGGAAAGGGCGTTCACCGTTTTGATCGCCATCATCGGCCCTTCGAACGTGGACATGCCGTAGAACGCCAGGGACAGGACGAGGAAGCGCAGGATTGGGTCGGTGCGCAACTTATGCCACGCGCCGGAGAGCGTCATCATGCCGTTGATCATCCCGCCCCAGCTCGGCGCCAGCAGGATCAGCGACATCGCCATGCCCAGCGACTGCGCCCAGTCCGGCAGCGCGGTGTAGTGCAGGTGGTGCGGGCCGGCCCAGATGTACAGGGTGATCAGCGCCCAGAAATGCACGATCGACAAACGATAGGAATACACCGGCCGACCCACTTGTTTCGGCACGAAGTAATACATCATCCCCAGGAACCCGGTGGTCAGGAAGAAGCCCACCGCGTTGTGCCCGTACCACCACTGCACCATGGCGTCGGTGGCCCCGGAATACACCGGGTAGGACTTGAACCAGTCCACCGGAATCGACAGGTGATTGACCACGTGCAGCATGGCGATCACCACGATGAACGCGCCGAAGAACCAGTTGCCGACGTAGATGTGCTTGGTCTTGCGCTGCACCACGGTGGTGAAGAACACGATGGCGTAGGCGACCCAGACCACGGTCATCCACACTGCGCCGGAGAACTCGATCTCGGCGTATTCCTTGGTGGTGGTGTAGCCCAGCGGCAGGGTGATCAGCATGATCACGATCACCGATTGCCAGCCCCAGAAGGTGAACGCGGCGAGCTTGTCCGAGTACAGCCGCACCTGGCAGGTGCGTTGCACCGCGTAGTAGCTGGCGGCGAATTGGGCGCTGCCGGCAAACCCGAAAATCACCAGGCTGGTGTGCAGCGGGCGCAAGCGGCCGAAGGTGGTCCACGGCAGGTCGAGGTTCATCTCGGGCCAGACCAGTTGCGAGGCGATAAACACGCCCATGGCCATGCCCACCACACCCCAGACAATGGTCGCGATGACGAATTGGCGGACGACCTTGTAGTTATAGGCCTGTCCGATTGTTGCTGTGCTCATGGTCAGTTCATCCATGCAAAGTCTTGCCAGGCCACCCGGTCTGGCATGGGATGCACTGTAGAAACCTTGCCGGAAACAAAACAGACTCAGGAAAACTTGATTTATACGGATCAGATTAAGGCAGTCCTGCGGCGATCTGACGCGCTCTGATACGGTTTTTTAGGTTTCAGGTGGGTCTGTAACGTGCTGCGCCGTAGGTCCATAGTCGCTTCATCGAAAACGGGCCGCAGAGCCCGATCAACCCTGATGAGGTGGCCACATGTATCAGTACGACGACTATGACCGGGCGCTGGTGTTCGAGCGGGTTGCGCAGTTTCGCGATCAGGTCGAGCGCTTCATGGCCGATGAACTGAGCGAAGAAGAGTTCCTGCCGCTGCGTCTGCAGAACGGCCTCTACATGCAAAAGCACGCCTATATGCTGCGGGTCGCCATACCCTACGGCACCCTCGGCGCCGGGCAGATGCGCACCCTGGCGAGCATCGCCCGGGACTATGATCGCGGCTACGGCCACTTCACCACCCGGCAGAACATGCAGTTCAACTGGATCGAACTGGCCCAGGTGCCGGACATCCTCGAACGCCTGGCCCAGGTGGAAATGCACGCGATCCAGACCTCCGGCAACTGCGTGCGCAATATCACCACCGAAGCCTTCGCCGGGGTCGCGGCGGACGAGTTGATCGACCCGCGACCGCTGGCGGAAATCCTGCGGCAATGGTCGACCATCAACCCGGAATTCCTGTTCCTGCCACGCAAATTCAAGATCGCCATCTGCTCGGCGAAACAGGACCGCGCGGCGATCATGATGCACGACATCGGCCTCTATCTTTACCCTGGCAGCGACGGGCAAATGCTGCTGCGGGTGATCGTCGGCGGCGGCCTGGGGCGCACGCCGATCCTCGGCTTGCAGATTCGCGAAGGCTTGCCATGGCAGCATTTGCTGTCCTACGTCGAGGCGGTGCTGCGGGTCTACAACCGCCACGGTCGGCGGGATAACAAGTACAAGGCGCGGATCAAGATCCTGGTCAAAGCGCTGGGCATCGACGCCTTCGCCAAGGAAGTCGAGGAGGAGTGGCAGCACCTCAAGGACGGCCCGGCGCAATTGACCGACGTCGAGTACGAGCGCGTGGCCAGTGCCTTCGTCCCGCCGGTGTATCAAGCGCTGGCCGGCACTGACCTGGACTTCGGCACGCGCCTGGCGCAGAACCCGGCCTTCGCCCGTTGGGTCGCACGCAACGTGCAGCCGCACAAAGTGCCGGGGTACGCCAGCGTCGTGCTCTCGACCAAACCCGGCATCGCCTCACCGCCGGGGGATGTCACCGCCGAGCAGATGGACGCGGTGGCGGACTGGTCCGAGCAGTTCGGTTTCGGCGAAATCCGCATCGCCCACGAACAGAACATCGTGTTGCCGGACGTGACCAAGGCCGACCTCTATGCCCTGTGGTGCCTGGCCTGCGATCAAGGGCTGGGCTGCGCCAATATCGGCTTGCTGACCGACATCATCGCCTGCCCCGGCGGGGACTTTTGCGCCTTGGCCAACGCCAAGTCGATCCCCATCGCCCAGGCGATTCAGGGCCGTTTCGAAGACCTCGATTATCTTCACGATTTGGGCGACATCAGCCTCAACATCTCCGGCTGCATGAACGCCTGCGGCCACCACCATATCGGCAACATCGGCATTCTTGGCGTCGATAAAAACGGCAGCGAGTGGTACCAAATCACCCTCGGCGGCGCCCAAGGGAAAAACAGCGCGCTGGGTAAAGTCATCGGCCCGTCCTTCAGCGCCGCCGAAGTGCCCAGCGTGATTGAAGGCATCATCAGCACCTTCGTCCGTTACCGCGAGAGCGAGGAATTGTTCGTCGATACGGTGCAACGCATTGGTCTGGAGCCGTTCAAGGAGCGGATCTACCCGAAAGTGCTGGAGGCGTCGGTATGAACAATCTGTTGCGGCTGGAGGAGGGCGTGGCGCGGATTGATCTGGATGACCCCTGGACGCTGGTGCGGGAGGTAGACGCTGAAATGCCCTCGGGACGGTTGATTCTGCCGTTGGCCCGTTGGCTGGATGAACCGACCCGGAATGGGGTTTGGCTGGGGCCGGACGATGAGGTGGAAAGCCTGAAATCCTGTTTCAACCTGCTGCCGTTGATCGCCCTGGATTTTCCGAGTTTTCGCGATGGTCGCGGGTACAGCCAGGCATATCTGTTGCGCACACGGCTAGGTTGGGCCGGTGAATTGCGGGCGGTTGGGGATGTGTTGCGCGATCAACTGAGCCATATGCGGCAATGCGGGTTTGACAGTTTTGCGGTGCGGGAGGACAAGTCGGCTGAAGATGCGTTGAAGGGACTGGCCGGGATGAGCGTGTTGTATGGGCGGTCGGTGATTGAGCCGCGGCCATTATTCCGACGTCGGTAAACACAGCAAGATCAAAAGATCGCAGCCTTCAGTAGCTCCTACAGGGGAATGAGTACACCTGTAGGAGTTGCCGAAGGCTGCGATCTTTTTGCTTTGGCGGTTGATGGCATTTTGGTAGAGTCCGCGCACTCGGCCGATTTTTGGGCGGCATGGACGAAATCAAGAAGGGAGTCTGGCGTTGTGAGTTTCGGCAAGAAGATTTTAGGGCTGACGGCATTTCTGTTGATGCTGACCCTGTGGGCTGGCTACTTTTACGTGTTCCAGGAAAACCGTGGCGGGCAGTTGGGCGGGGCCTATGACAGCACCGCCTGGTGCGGCACGCCACCGTCGGCCGATGCCTTGTCCCTGGGCAAGGATCAACTGACCCTGCGCATCACCAACAACCTGCGCGGCGAGTTCATGCTCGGCGGTTCGGTGATCGTTTCCGAACGCACCTTCAATCGCTACGACCTGGGCCGCAACGAATTGCGCCTGCGCCTGGAACCGCTGCAATGGTCCTTCGGCGCCACGCCGATCTTCCTCGAACAAGTGCGGATCAAACCCCTGAGCCGCAACCTCGCGTCCGACAATAAAAGCGCCTTCGCCGAACTGGAATCGCGTCCGATCGGCGTGCAGGGCCGGGCCACCGAATTTCCATTCGACACCTACCGCTACGGCTACAAACCGGTGCTGTATTACCTCAAAGGCAATGAGCGCATTGACCTGCGTTTGCGCCACATCACCACGCTGATGGAGATGTCGAACACCTTTACGCCGATCCAGAAATACAACCGCGTGGAGTACATCAACGAGAAGAACTCGATGGTGCGCGATGAGGATTACAAGGCTTACAGCGCCAATGAATGCGCGTTCAGTGTTGAGCGCAAGGGCTCGTTCAAGGTGATCGTTTTGCTGTTGCTGCTGGTGATTTGCCTGCCGCTGATGCACGTGTTTTATCGCGACGAGCCAGGCATCGATTTCCTGGCGACGCTGGTGGGGATTGGTGCGGTTCGGATGATGCTGGTGGGGCCGTTGCAGGATTTCCAGCTGTACAACATCGACTTCCTGTTTGGCGCGGCGATCCTGCTGGTGGGGACGGTGTCGTTGATCAAGGCGATGCGGGCCAATAGCCGGCGGGCGTTGGCGGCGCAGAGTGGGTCGTCGTGGTGATGATGGGTCCAGAGATTTGGGTTGGTTGAGCTGACGTCTTCGCGGGCAAGCCTCGCTCCTACAAGGTTGCGCAATCCCCCTGTAGGAGCGAGGCTTGCCCGCGAAGGGGCCCTCGGATCAAACCGCGATCATTTCAACGCCGGGTCCCCCATGTTCATTTTCTTCCACCCCTGCAACAACACCTGGGCCTTGGGCTCCTTGCCGTTCTCCAGGTAATACTGGATCAACGACAACCGCGCATTGCGGTTCGCCGGTTGCACCTTCAACAACCGTTCCAGTTCCTCGCACGCCTCATCCACCTTGCCACTGTCATGCAACGCGACCGCCAGCACATAACCGTACTGCGCGCTCTGCGGTTCCAGCGTCGCGGCTTTGCGCAGCAGCGGCATGGCTTGCGCCGTGTTGCCTGCGCGAATCAGTGACAACCCCTGGGTGTGCAGCAGCAACGCGGCGTCCGGGTGTTCCTTGACGCTCTGTTCCAGCAGCGCTTGCGCCTCTTGCGCACGACCACTAGCCTCCAGCCATTGCACCAGCGTCACCAGCGCCGGGTAGAAATCCGGGTCGCGTTTGAGCGCCGTACGCAGCAGCGGCTCGACGTCCGCCGTGCGCCCACTGGCCTGATACAGCATGGCCAGGTTGAGGTTGGCCTCGGCCCGTTCCGCCAGGCTTTTCTGTACGTCTTCGTACTCGGCGATGGCCGCGTTCCAGTTGGCCTGGGCACTGCCCAAACCGTTACGTGCCACGCTCAGCAGATCCCGAGCGGCGACGATCCGTACCGCCTTCACCGGATCACCGAGCAACGGCGCCAGCAGCGGCGCGCGCTCCGCCGGCGGCAGGAACGCACTGATCGCCCGCACCGCGCTTTCACGCACTTGCGGTGCCGTATTGCTCAAGTCCTGGGTCGCCAGTTTCAGCGCCTGATCGCTCGGGTACAGCGGCAGTTCGGCCAGCAGGGTCGCCCGTTGAATTGCCGGCAGGTTGCTGCGCTGCAACTGCTCGTACAAGGCCTGCGCCGCGCCCGGTTGACCATTGCGGATCAGCCACAGGCTTTCGTCATAGCGCGGTGCCTGAACAGCCGACGCCGACGCCGTGTTCCACAGCTTGAATTGCTCGGTCACCTTGTCCCCGGCCTTGCCCTGATGGCAGGTCAGGCACGCATCCGGCGTCCCCAGTCTCGAAGCGCGCTCGGGGTTGGGAATGCTGAAGCTGTGGTCATGCCGAAAGTCATTGCCCATGTAGAACTTGCCCGGCATGTGGCAATCCACGCATTGCGAGCCCGGCTGACCCGGTGTGTGGCGGGTGTGTTCGATGGAATCGTAGTTCTTCGCCTGCAAACCCTTGCCATCGACACCGTCCACTGCGGTCTTGCCGGCGGTGTTGTGGCATTGCAGGCACACGCCATTGCCGGTTGCCTTGAGTTCGGCGCTGTGGGGGTTGTGGCAGTTGCTGCAACGCACGCCCTTGTCGAACATTTTGCTCTGGGCGAAGGAGCCGTGTTCGAACACTTCGTCCTTGATCTTGCCGTCCAGCGCGTACAGTTCGCGGGTCAAGTTGCTTGGCAGATAGTCGTCCATCAAGCGCTTGCCGACGGTGTAGCCATCGCCCAACGGCGCGCGGCGCGAGTGGCAGCGGGCGCAGGTTTCGAGTTCGACGGTGGCGTTCTTGTCCTTGAGGTCGACGGCAAACCCGGCATGGAGCAGATCGGTTTTTTTCGCCGTCCATTCCAGGTGATTCGACGCCGGACCGTGGCACGCCTGGCAGCCGACACCGAGGCTGTTCCAGTGGCTTTCAAAGGTGTTTTTCGCCGCGTCGAAATTGCGTTTGTAGCCCGTGGTATGGCACTCGACGCACATGAAGTTGGCGTTCTGGCTCGGCTTGCTCCAGTGCAGCGGGTTCTTGAAGTCGACCCCCTGGCCTGGATAGAGATGAAACCACCGGTGCTGCTCGGTATCCCAGGCCACGCCCAGGGCTTGCAACCGGCCTTCGCCGACCTCGATCAGGTATTGCTGAAGCGGTGCGATGCCGAAGGTGTAGGCGACCTTGAAGTCGGCATTCTTGCCATCAATCCCCGGCGTGTTGACCCAGAAATCGTCACCCTTGCGCGAAAACACGCTGGTCTCTTTTTCGGCCTTGAAGGTGACGTTGTTGAAGTCCCCGAGCATCGTGTCGGCGGTGGCCGGCTGCATCGCCAATTGGTGATGGGAGCCTTGCCAGTCCTTGACCTGCTCGGTGTGGCAGCCCTGGCATGGCTGCTCATCGACCATCGTCGCCGGTGCCGCAGCCACCACCGGTTTGACCGGCGGGACGACAGGCGCGCTGACCGCGACAGGCTTGGGCGGGGCGGGGGTGCTGCTGTGGAACAGAAACCCGCCAATCGCCGCGACGGCCAGCAGCAATACGCCGATGGTGACGGGAAACAGGTAGCGGTTGATCAGGGGAGGGCGCGAATCAGGGTTCGGGTTTTCAGCTTTATTTTTATGCTTCGCCATTGCGACTTCCGTAGTCCGAGTGCGTTGGCCGTTCAGGGCGCGCTTTGAAGCTGGGTGCAGCTTTGCCGGATGGCCAGCGTCTGTCAAATGGGCTTTGTGCGCTGAGCCACAGCCCTGGATGAACCTTTGATGAGGATGACGGCAGATTATTGAGATTTGGCTATAACTACCTAGGTCTCTTTATCGACCTCTTACAGGAGTAACAGCATGAAGCTTGCGTTAATGATGAGCACACTGTGCATCGCCTCGATCGGGGTGGTTGGCTGCTCCAGTAAAGTGGTCGAGCCGGGCCAGTATTCGGGGTTTCTCAAGGACTACAGCCAGCTCAAGGAAGCCAAGTCACCGTCGGGTGCCGAGGTGATGCGCTGGATGGACCCCAAACTCAAAATCGATAAATTCACCAGCGTCTACATCGAGCCGACCCAGCTCTATCCCCAGCCGCAACCCACCGTGAAAATCCCCCAGGCCACCCTCAACGGCATCACCGGTTACTACGACCAGGCGCTCAAGCGCGAACTGGGTAAATCCCTGCCATTGGCCGCCGGCCCAGGGCCCGGCGTGATCGTGGTGCGCGCGGCAATTACCGCAGTCAGCAGCAAGACCGAAGGCCTCAAGCCCTACGAAGTGATCCCGATTGCGTTAGTGGCAGCGGCGGTCAGCACGGCCAGCGGGATTCGCGATCAGGAAACCACCCTGGCGACAGAGGCGGTATTCCTCGATGGCGGCAACAACACGGTGGTGGCCCAGGTGGTGCGCAAAGGCACCGGCAAACCGCTGGAGAACGACACTCAAGTGATGAAGGCCGATGACGTGAAAAGCGTGATCGATGGCTGGGCTTCGGATCTGCATCAGTCGTATTTGAAGCTCAAGTCCAAGTAGTCCTCATTGATCGTTCCCACGCTCTGCGTGGGAACGATCATGTAGGAGCGAGGCTTGCCCGCGAAGACGGCGGAGCAGACCACCCGCAACCTTCGCAACACGTCCCTCAATAGTCGACGCGGGCCATCCGGTTGTAATAACTGAGCAGCGCGTCATAGCCGCGGTTCGACCAGCGCCTTGCCTTTCGCCGGGTCCGGGTCGAGTACGCGGAAACCCACCAGCACGTTCATGGTTTCCGACTTGGCCAAGTAATACTTGCCGGCGTCGGCCGGTGGCTCGGCGCCCGGTGGCAGCACCAAGTACTTGCCGCCCTTGCCTTTGTCCGGGCCGGTCTGGCCCATGTCGATGATTGCCCGTTGCCAGAAATCACCGATGCCGCCCGCCGTCGGGCCGGGTGGCAGTTCAATCACCAGTGGCCCGGTTTCATTCAGGTCGACGAAGCCGAGGATGTACGGCGTGGTGGCGTTGGCGGTGATCACGCCGAGCTTGTCTTCGTAACTGTTGAGCACCATCAGGTCGCCGCTGTGGGCGCCGAGCTTGTCGCGAAACTCTTCCTGCCATTGGGCGTAGGACACCAGCGGCAAGGCCCACAGGTAACTCTGGGTCGCCTGCTGGAAATCCAGCTCGGCGTAAAGCTTGGCGATGGATTCATGGGCCGGAAGTTCGCCTTCCATGGCCACGTCGCCGATACGGGTGTCGAGGCCCTGGGCGTGCGCCTGGGCGCCCACGCCGCAACTGACGAACATCGCCATGACGCTGAAACCCGCCGCACGCAGTGCAATATGCATATCAAAATCCTTATTTGCCGAAGGTGACGTTGATCCCGGCGAACAGCGTGAATTGCGGCAAGCCATCGCCTTTACGCTCGACTGTCCACTGGGGTTCAACGAAGGCGTTGAAAATGTTGGTCCCGGACTTCCAGACCTTGCCGCCACCGAAACCGATGGGGATGTAATGGGTGTCGTTCTTCAGGTCGAAGGTCCAAGTGCCGGTGGAGCGCAGGTACCAGCCCTTGGGCAGGTTATGGATGATGAACGGCTGCAGGGTCGCGGTTTCGACGTGGGCGCGATCATGGTCGCCGGCGAACGAACTTTGATATTGCACCAGCGCACCCAGCAGGCCCCGGGGTGACGAGTCGATGGCAATCGCGGCGAGGCCGGCCTGCCACTTGCCGGTGCCCAATTCATCCTGCTCGGCGGTCGGCGCCGTGATTTGCGGGCCGATGCCCAGCTGCACGCCGTCGGTCTTGAGCAGGAAGATATCGAACAGGTTCAGGTCACCGATGCCGGTGCTGTAGCCGTTGTGCGGGTCGGGGCGGGTGCTGATCGGCAAGGTCGCGCGCAGCAATTGCGGGACGCCGATGAAATCGTTGGGGGCCACCGGCAAGGTGCCGCGCAGCAAGGTGTCGTTGGTGTGGACGTTGGTGTCGTAGAGTTTGGGCGTGTAGTAGTCCTGCAGATTGGCGCCCGGCGCCAGATTCAGCGGGTTGTTGCTTTTATTGGCTTCCTCGGCGTTATCGGCGTGCGCACAAAAGGCATACGCCAGGAGTGCCCCCGATAAAAAGGCGTGGGTTCCCTGGATTTTCGACATGATTCCCCGGTTCCTTGGTGGCTCAGTGGACGAACTCGGCCATATTCTTGGCCTTTACTGCGTAGTCTTTTTCCTAATCAAGCCTGCAGGACACGTCTTTTGAAGCTAGCAGCTAACCGCGGGTTATCCAGTCCAAGGGGTTAATTCTTTGGTTTTGTGAGCGTATTTGCGTTTTTTCTGTGTGCTAAAAAGTTAATGCGAAACAGTAGGTTGCCGGCGGGGGTTGATGCGGGATGTGAGGATTTACAGGGGGAGGCGGGCACACTGGCTGTGCCCGCCAGGACATCGATTCAGCTCTTTTTCGCCTGCGCACGGATTCGTTCTTCCTGCTCACGCAACTGCGGCGTGAACTCGGGGCCGAAATCCTCGGCCGAGTACACCGGGCGAATCTCGATCTCGGCGTCCGTCCCTGGCATCGGGTTCGGGCAGCGTTTGACCCATTCGATGGCTTCTTCTTTCGATTTCACTTCCCAGAGCCAATAACCGGCGATCAGCTCCTTGGTTTCGGCGAACGGGCCGTCGATCACCGTGCGTTTGTCCCCGGAGAAACGCACGCGGGCGCCTTTGCTGCTGGGTTGCAAGCCATCGCACGAAAGGAGGATGCCAGCCTTGGCCAGTTCCTCGTTGTAGTTGCCCATCGCGGTCAGCAGTTCCTCGGTGGGCATCACGCCGGCCTCGGAATCCGGGCTGGCTTTGACAATGATCATGAATTGCATGGTGTTATCTCCGCTGGATGTGAGTGCTTCACTGGCTAGTCGAATGGCCATTTGCTGAATCGACAGTGCGGCTGAAAAAAAGCCGTCTTTTTAGCGTAGGAGATGCTGGCTGCCTTTCGTCATGAACACCGGGTGGCGGCGGGAGAGGGCGGTACGCTATATACCGACCTGGCGGCCATTGGCGGCGCGGCATCGCAATAGGCTGCGGTTGCTGGCCTGAACACAGACCTGTAGGAGCGGGGCTTGCCCGCGAAGAACGATGATGCGGTTCGCCTGATACACCGCAGTGTGGCCTTCGCGGGCAAGCCTCGCTCCTACAGGGTTTTTGTGTCGCTTGTATGTGGTGTATCCAATTTGTGCGCTGGCACATCACAATTTGTATCCGGGCATAGGTCGTCGGGCCATTTCGTGGTTAACTTCGGCCTCTTCAGATTTCCAACAACACCTCCAGAAGGACTCCGTTCATGGCTCAAGTCACTCTTAAAGGCAACCCGGTTCAAGTCAACGGCCAACTGCCACAAGCCGGTTCCAAGGCGCCAGCCTTTTCCCTGGTTGCCGGCAATCTGTCGGACGTGACCCTGGCGAGCTTCGCCGGCAAGCGTAAAGTGCTGAACATCTTCCCAAGCGTCGACACCCCGACCTGCGCCACTTCGGTTCGCAAGTTCAACGCCCAGGCCAACGACGTCGCCAACACTGTCGTGCTGTGCATCTCCGCTGACCTGCCGTTCGCCCAGGCCCGCTTCTGCGGCGCCGAAGGCCTGGAAAACGTACAGAACCTGTCGACCCTGCGTGGCGCCGAGTTCATCGAAAACTACGGCGTGGCCATTGCTGACGGCCCGCTCAAAGGCCTGACCGCTCGCGCTGTCGTGGTGCTGGATGAAAACGACAACGTGCTGCACAGCGAGCTGGTTAAAGAAATCGCTGAAGAGCCTAACTACGAAGCGGCCCTCGCCGTTCTCAAGTAAGGTTTTACAATTGTTAACGGCCTGGCTCTGTCCAGGCCGTTTTCATTTGTGCTTCAGTGTCTTAGCAAAACCTCCTGTTACGTAAGCCGAAGGTAAATTGCCGGTAAAGCCGCTTTGCTTAACGCTCGCCAGTGCTTATCGTTCAGCCTCCTGTAAAAGAAGCCCCCGCGCCCATGGTTGATCATTCAATGCAATCCTCCTCCCGTAGTCCCCGTCGCTGGCTGCTCGGCCTGCTTGTCCTGTTGGTCGTCGCTGGCGTGTGCTGGAAATTCTGGCCAGCCGGCACCGAGCATAAAACGGGCGAAAAGCCGAAAGCCGTTGCCGGGCATACGGGCAAGTCCGGGGGCATGCGTCCGGGCTTTGGCGGCGCGACCGGGCCGATCCCGGTGCGGGTGGCCCCGGCGGTCAAGGGTGACTTCCCGCTGTATTACAAGGCGCTGGGCACGGTCACGGCGCTCAACACCATCAATGTTCGCAGCCGCGTGGCCGGCGAGTTGATGAAGATTGCCTTCGAGGAAGGGCAGGTGGTCAAGGCCGGGGACTTGCTGGCCGAGATCGACCCGCGTCCTTACCAGAACGCCTTGCTTCAGGCCGAAGGCACCTTGCTGCAAAACCAGGCGCAACTGAAAAACGCCCAGGTCGACGTCGAGCGCTATCGCGGTCTGTTTAAAGAAGACAGCATCGCCAAGCAGACCCTCGACACCGCCGAAGCACTGGTCGGCCAATACCTGGGCACGGTCAAGACCAACCAGGCGGCGGTCAACGACGCCAAGCTCAATCTCGAATTCACCAAGATCCGCGCGCCGATCACCGGGCGTGTCGGTTTGCGTCAGCTCGACGTCGGCAACCTCGTCGCCGCCAACGACACCACCGCGCTGGCGATCATCACCCAGACCCAACCGATCAGCGTCGTTTTCACCCTGCCGGAAAACAGCCTCGACACCGTGCTCGCCCGTTACCACTCCGGCGCCAAATTGCCGGTCGAAGCGTGGGACCGTGGTGACATGAAAATCCAGGCCAGCGGCGTACTGCAGAGCCTGGACAACCAGATCGACGTCACCACCGGTACCCTGAAATTCAAGGCCCGCTACGATAACCGCGATCAAGCGTTGTTCCCCAATCAGTTCGTCAACGTGCACCTGCTGGCCGACACCCTCAAAGACGTGGTGCTCGCGCCCTCGGCGGCGATCCAGTTCGGCACCAACGGCACCTTCGTCTACGCCATGGACGGGGACAACAAGGTCAAGATTCGTCAACTGAAAGTCGGCGCCAGCGACGGTGACAACACCGTCATCACCGAAGGCCTGGCCGTCGGTGATCGCGTGGTCCTGGAAGGCACCGACCGCCTCAAGGAAGGCAGTGAAGTGGAAGTGGTCAACGACAGCCAGGATGTGCCGACCACCCCGACCGAACACCTGCAAGGCAAATCCGCGGCGAAAACCACTGAAGCGACCGCCAATGACAAGGTGAAGAAGGGCGCATGAACATCTCGCGGCTGTTCATCCTTCGCCCGGTCGCCACGACCCTGAGCATGCTCGCCATTATTCTGGCCGGCATCATCGCTTACCGTTTGCTGCCGGTGTCGGCGTTGCCCCAGGTCGATTACCCGACCATCCGCGTCATGACCCTCTATCCCGGCGCCAGCCCGGACGTGATGACCAGCGCCGTAACCGCGCCCCTTGAGCGCCAGTTCGGGCAAATGCCGGGCCTGACGCAAATGGCCTCCACCAGCTCGGGCGGCGCCTCGGTACTGACCCTGCGCTTCAGCCTCGACATCAACATGGATGTCGCCGAGCAACAGGTGCAAGCCGCGATCAACGCCGCGACCAACCTGCTGCCCAAGGACCTGCCGGCACCGCCGGTGTACAACAAGGTCAACCCGGCGGACACCCCGGTGCTGACCCTCGCCATCACCTCCAAAACCATGCTGTTGCCCAAGCTCAATGACTTGGTCGATACCCGCATGGCGCAGAAAATCGCCCAGATCAGTGGCGTCGGCATGGTCAGCATCGCCGGCGGCCAGCGTCAGGCGGTGCGAATCAAGGTCAACCCCGAGGCCCTGGCGGCCAATGGCTTGAACCTGTCCGACGTTCGCACCCTCGTCGGTGCTTCCAACGTCAACCAGCCCAAAGGTAACTTCGACGGCCCGACCCGGGTGTCGATGCTCGACGCCAACGACCAACTGACCTCGCCCAAGGACTACGCCAACCTGATCCTGGCCTACGCCAACGGCGCGCCGTTGCGGCTCAAGGACGTGGCGGAAATCGTTGATGGCGCCGAGAACGAACGCCTGGCCGCTTGGGCCAATGAAAACCAGGCCGTGCTGCTGAACATCCAGCGCCAGCCCGGGGCCAATGTCATCGAGGTGGTGGACCGGATCAAGGCGTTGCTGCCGAGCATCACCGACAACCTGCCGGCCGGCCTCGACGTCACCGTCCTGACCGACCGCACCCAGACCATCCGCGCCTCCGTGACGGACGTGCAACACGAACTGCTGATCGCCATCGCCCTGGTGGTGATGGTGACGTTCCTGTTCCTGCGCCGCGCCAGCGCGACCATCATTCCGTCGGTGGCCGTGCCGCTGTCGCTGATCGGCACGTTTGGCGTGATGTACCTCGCGGGGTTCTCGGTCAACAACCTGACCCTGATGGCCCTGACCATCGCCACCGGTTTTGTGGTGGACGATGCCATCGTGATGCTGGAGAACATTTCCCGATACATCGAGGAGGGCGACAGTCCTCTGCAAGCGGCACTCAAGGGCGCCAAGCAGATCGGCTTCACCCTGATTTCCCTGACCCTGTCGCTGATTGCGGTACTGATCCCGCTGCTGTTCATGGCCGACGTGGTCGGGCGCCTGTTCCGCGAGTTCGCCATCACGTTGGCGGTGGCGATCCTGATTTCCCTCGTGGTGTCCCTGACCCTGACGCCGATGATGTGCGCGCGGCTGCTCAAGCGGGAACCGAAGGAAGAAGAACAGGGCCGTTTCTACCGGGCCAGCGGCGCGACCATCGACTGGATGATCGCCGCCTACGGGCGCAAATTGCAGTGGGTGCTCAAGCACCAGCCGCTGACCTTGCTGGTGGCCATCGCCACCCTCGGCCTGACCGTGTTCCTTTATATGGTGGTGCCCAAGGGCTTCTTCCCGGTGCAGGACACCGGGGTGATCCAGGGCATTTCCGAGGCGCCGCAGTCGATTTCCTTTGCGGCGATGAGCGAGCGCCAGCAGGAACTGGCCAAAGTCATCCTGGCCGATCCATCGGTGGAAAGCCTGTCGTCCTACATCGGCGTAGACGGTGACAACTCGACGCTCAACAGCGGTCGCATGCTGATCAACCTCAAGCCCCACAACGCCCGGGACCTCAGTGCGACCAAGATCATTGCCCGACTGCAACCGGAAGTGGACAAACTGGTCGGCATTCGCCTGTTCATGCAACCGGTGCAAGACCTGACCATCGAGGACCGAGTCAGCCGCACGCAGTACCAGTTCAGCATGTCGTCGCCGGACTCGGAGTTGCTCAGCCTGTGGAGCAGCCGTCTGGTCCAAGCCCTGGCCCAGCGCCCGGAATTGACCGACGTCGCCAGCGATCTGCAAGACAAGGGGTTGCAGGTGTACCTGGTGATCGACCGCGATGCGGCGTCCCGGGTCGGGGTGTCGGTGTCGAACATCACCGATGCGCTGTACGACGCCTTCGGCCAGCGGCAGATTTCCACGATTTACACCCAGGCCAGCCAGTATCGCGTGGTCCTGCAATCCCAGTCCGGCGAGAAAATCGGCCCGGACGCGCTGAACCAGATTCACGTCAAGACCACCGATGGCGGTCAGGTGCGCCTGTCCAGTCTCGCCCATGTCGAACAACGCCAGACGCAATTGGCGATCACCCACATCGGCCAGTTCCCGGCGGTGATGATGTCGTTCAACCTGGCGCCCGGCGTGGCGCTGGGGCATGCGGTGGACGTTATCGACCAGGTGCAGAAGGACATCGGCATGCCGATTGGCGTGCAGACCCAGTTCCAGGGCGCGGCCGAAGCGTTCCAGGCGTCGCTGTCGAGCACTTTGCTGCTGATCCTGGCGGCGGTGGTGACCATGTACATCGTGCTCGGCGTGCTCTACGAGAGCTACATTCACCCGATCACCATCCTCTCGACCTTGCCCTCGGCGGCGGTCGGTGCATTGCTGGCGCTGCTGCTGACCGGCAACGACCTGGGGATGATCGCGATCATCGGCATCATCTTGCTGATCGGCATCGTGAAAAAGAACGCGATCATGATGATCGACTTCGCCCTCGACGCTGAGCGCAATCAGGGCATGGCGCCGGAGCAAGCGATCTATCAAGCGGCGTTGCTGCGGTTCCGGCCAATCCTGATGACCACCCTGGCGGCGTTGTTCGGCGCGGTGCCG
This sequence comes from Pseudomonas sp. ANT_J12, assembly GCF_008370045.1. Taxonomy (GTDB): domain Bacteria; phylum Pseudomonadota; class Gammaproteobacteria; order Pseudomonadales; family Pseudomonadaceae; genus Aquipseudomonas. The sequence goes on along the minus strand of NZ_VOBN01000021.1, from coordinate 67,786 downwards.
TTGATGCTCGCTACCGGTTCGGGCGCGGAATTGCGTCAACCGCTGGGCCTGGTGATGGTTGGCGGGTTGCTGGTGAGTCAGGTGCTGACCTTGTTCACTACGCCAGTGATTTACCTGTATTTCGATCGGTTGGGACGCCGCTTTGGCAAGACCGAGTCGAAAGAGGTGGTGGTATGACGCCGGTCAGCTGCAAGTTTCAAGCGGCAAGCGGCAAGTTAAAGCCTGCGCACGGCCTGCTTTTCTCTTGCAGCTTATGGCTTGAAGCTTGGAGCTGTCGTCCATGAATCTCTCAGGACCGTTCATCAAACGTCCCGTGGCAACCATGCTGCTTTCGTTGGCGATCATGCTGCTGGGCGGCGTAAGTTTCGGCCTGTTGCCGGTGTCGCCGCTGCCGCAGATGGACTTCCCGGTGATCGTGGTCCAGGCCAGCCTGCCCGGCGCCAGCCCGGAGGTAATGGCTTCGACCGTGGCCACGCCGCTGGAACGTTCCTTCGGCGCCATCGCCGGGGTCAACACCATGAGCAGCCGCTCCAGCCAGGGCTCGACCCGGGTGATTTTGCAGTTCGACCTCGACCGCGACATCAACGGTGCGGCGCGGGAAGTGCAAGCGGCGATCAACGCCTCGCGCAACCTGCTGCCCAGCGGTATGCGCAGCATGCCGACCTATAAGAAGGTCAACCCGTCGCAAGCGCCGATCATGGTCTTGTCCCTGACCTCGGATGTACTGGAAAAAGGCCAGCTCTACGACTTGGCCTCGACGATCCTGTCCCAGAGCCTGTCCCAGGTGCAGGGCGTGGGCGAAGTGCAGATCGGCGGCAGCTCGCTGCCAGCGGTGCGCATCGAACTCGAACCCCAGGCGCTGAACCAGTACGGCGTGGCCCTGGACGATGTGCGCAACACCATCGCCAATGCCAACGTGCGCCGGCCGAAAGGTTCGGTCGAGGACGACCAGCGTCTGTGGCAGGTGCAGGCCAACGATCAACTGGAAAAGGCCAAGGACTACGAGTCGCTGATCATCCACTACAACAACGGCGCGGCCCTGCGCCTGAAGGATGTGGCCACGGTCAGCGACGGCGTCGAGGACCGCTACAACAGCGGTTTCTTCAACAATGATGCGGCGGTGCTGCTGGTGATCAACCGCCAGGCCGGCGCCAACATCATCGAAACGGTCAACGAGATCAAGGCGCAGTTGCCGGCGTTGCAGGCGGTGTTGCCGGCCAGCGTCAAGCTGAACCTGGCCATGGACCGTTCGCCGGTGATCAAGGCGACGTTGCATGAAGCGGAAATGACCCTGCTGATCGCCGTGGCGCTGGTGATTCTGGTGGTGTTCCTGTTCCTCGGTAACTTCCGCGCCTCGCTGATTCCGACGCTGGCGGTGCCCGTGTCGCTGGTCGGCACCTTCGCGGTGATGTACCTCTACGGGTTTTCCCTGAACAACCTGTCGCTGATGGCGCTGATCCTCGCCACCGGGCTGGTGGTGGACGACGCCATCGTGGTGCTGGAGAACATTTCCCGGCACATCGACAAAGGCGTGCCGCCGATGAAAGCGGCGTACCTCGGGGCCCAGGAAGTCGGGTTCACCTTGCTGTCGATGAACGTGTCGCTGGTGGCGGTGTTCCTGTCGATCCTGTTTATGGGCGGGATCATCGAAAGCCTGTTCCGCGAGTTTTCCATCACCCTGGCGGCGTCCATCGTCGTCTCGCTGATCGTGTCGTTGACCCTGACCCCGATGCTTTGCGCCCGTTGGCTCAAGCCGCATACGCCGGGCCAGGAAAACCGTCTGCAACGCTGGAGCCAGCGCGCCAACGACTGGATGGTCGGCAAGTACGCCACCAGCCTCGATTGGGTGCTGCGTCACCGCCGCCTGACCTTGCTCAGCCTGATCGTGACCATCGGCGTCAACGTTGCGCTGTACGTGGTGGTGCCGAAAACCTTCATGCCGCAGCAGGACACCGGACAGTTGATCGGTTTTGTGCGCGGCGACGACGGCCTGTCGTTCAGCGTGATGCAGCCGAAGATGGAAGTCTTCCGCCGTGCCGTGCTCAAGGACGATGCGGTGCAGAGCGTGGCCGGGTTCATCGGCGGCACCAACGGCACCAACAACGCCTTTATGCTGGTGCGCCTGAAACCGATCAAGGAGCGCAATATTTCCGCGCAGAAGGTGATCGAACGCCTGCGCAAGGAAATGCCCAAGGTCGCCGGCGCGCAGTTGATGTTGATGGCGGATCAGGACCTGCAATTTGGCGGCGGGCGTGAGCAGACCACTTCGCAATATTCCTACATCCTGCAAAGCGCCGATCTGGGTTCGTTGCGCGAGTGGTACCCGAAAGTCGTCACCGCGCTGCGGGCCTTGCCTGAGCTGACGGCGATTGATGCTCGCGAGGGGCGCGGCGCGCAACAAGTGACGCTGATCGTCGACCGCGATCAGGCCAAGCGCCTGGGGGTGGACATGGACATGGTCACCGCCGTGTTGAACAACGCCTACAGCCAGCGGCAGATTTCGACGATCTACGACAGCCTCAACCAGTATCAGGTGGTGATGGAGGTCAATCCGAAATACGCCCAGGACCCGATCACCCTCAAGCAGGTTCAGGTGATCACCGCCGATGGTGCGCGGATTCCGCTCTCGACCATTGCCCACTACGAAAACAGCCTGGAAGACGACCGGGTCAGCCACGAAGGCCAGTTCGCGTCCGAGAGCATTTCGTTCGACATGGCCGAAGGGGTCACGGTGGAGCAGGGCACGGCGGCCATCGAGCGGGCGATTGCCAAGCTCGGCATGCCGGAAGACGTGATCGTGAAAATGGCCGGCACCGCCGACGCCTTTGCCGCGACCCAGAAGAGTCAGCCGTTCATGATTCTCGGCGCGTTGGTGGCGGTGTATCTGGTGTTGGGCGTGTTGTATGAAAGCTACATTCACCCGCTGACCATTCTGTCGACGCTGCCGTCGGCCGGGGTCGGCGCCTTGTTGTCGATCTATGCCTTGGGCGGGGAGTTCAGCCTGATCTCGCTGTTGGGGCTGTTCCTGCTGATCGGCGTGGTGAAGAAAAACGCGATCCTGATGATCGACTTGGCGTTGCAGTTGGAGCGGCATCAGGGCATGACGCCGCTGGATTCGATTCGCAGCGCCTGTCTGCAACGGCTGCGGCCGATTCTGATGACCACGCTGGCGGCGATTCTCGGCGCGCTGCCGTTGCTGCTCAGTCGTGCCGAGGGCGCGGAAATGCGCCAGCCGCTGGGCCTGACCATCATCGGCGGGCTGATCTTCAGCCAGGTGCTGACCCTCTACACCACCCCGGTGGTTTACCTCTACCTCGACAAACTGCGCCATCGCTTCAATAAATGGCGTGGGATACGTACCGATGCAGCTCTGGAAACTCCGCTATGACTGACCGTTCGCTTATCACTCTGGCTGCACCGATTGCCCTGGCCCGGGGCTCGCGCTTGTTGAGCCTGGCGCTGTGCATGGCCCTGGTCAGCGCCTGCGCCGTCGGCCCGGATTATCAGCGCCCGCACACGGCCGAGATTGCGCAGTACAAGGAAGCCGAGGGCTGGCGTCAGGCCAGTCCCAGCGATGCCCTGGCCCGTGGCGCCTGGTGGGAGTTGTACGGTGACCGCCAGCTCAATGGCCTGGTGGAACAACTCAACAATGCCAACCAGACCGTCGCCCAGGCCGAGGCCCGCTATCGCCAGTCCCAGGCCTTGGTGAAAAGCGCCCGCGCGGCGTTTTACCCGACCGTCGATTTGAGCGCGGGTAAAACCCGTTCCAGTCAGGGTGCCGGCAGCAGCAGTTCCAGCCTGAGCAGTTCCGCCAGCGGGATTCGCAATACCTACACCACCGAATTGGGCGTCAGTTGGGAAGCGGATATCTGGGGCAAGTTGCGCCGCGGGCTGGAAGCCGACACGGCCAGCGCCCAGGCGAGCTTCGCCGATCTGGCGGCCATGCGCCTGAGCCAGCAGTCGGAAATGGTGCAGAACTATTTGCAGTTGCGGGTCATCGACCAGCAGAAGCGTTTGCTCGAATCGACGGTCGCGGCCTATCAACGCTCGCTGCAAATGACCCAGAACCAGTACCGCGCCGGTGTCTCCGGGCGCGATGCGGTGGCCCAGGCCCAGACGCAGCTCAAAAGCACCCAGGCCGATCTGGTGGATCTGATCTGGCAACGGGCGCAGTTCGAAAACGCCATCGCGGTGCTGATCGGCCTGCCACCGGCGCAGTTCAACCTGGCGGAAACCCAGGACATTCCGAAACTGCCGCAAATCCCCCTGAGCCTGCCGTCGCAATTGCTTGAACGCCGGCCGGACATTGCCTCCGCCGAACGCTCGGTGATTGCCGCCAACGCCGAAATTGGCGTGGCGAAAGCCGCGTACTACCCGGACCTGACCCTGAGCCTCAGTGGCGGTTACAGCAGCAGTACGTCGAGCAACCTGATCAGCTTGCCGAACCGCTTCTGGTCGGTGGGGCCAAAACTGGACTTGCCGTTGTTCGACGGTGGCGCGCGCTCGGCGGAAGTCGACCGCAACGAAGCGGTCTACGACGAAACCGTGGCCAAGTACCGCCAGACCGTGCTCGATGGCTTCCGCGAAGTGGAAAACTACCTGGTGCAACTCAAGGTGTTCGAAGACGAAGCGGCGGTGCGTCAGGAAGCACTGGACGCGGCGCGCGACTCCCTGCGCCTGACCGAAAACCAGTACAAGGCCGGTTTGATTGCCTATCTGGACGTGGTAGTGGTGCAAGCCACGGCGTTGAACAACGAACAAAGCGTGTTGAACGTGTTGCAGAGCCGGTTGATTGCCAGCGTGCAGTTGATTGCGGCGTTGGGCGGTGGGTGGGATGGGGAGTTGCAGGTGAGTGACAAGGAATAACCTGCATGCTGATCGTTCCCACGCTCTGCGTGGGAATGCATCACGTGACGCTCTGCGTCACATCCAGAGCCGAACGCGGAGCGTCCGTGGCGGCATTCCCACGCAGAGCGTGGGAACGATCAAACGCGGACCTTCAGATCGCCACAATGATCGCGTTGAAACTCCGATTTTTGCTGTCAAACAAGCGTTTCATCGGCTTGATGGCCATTTGATAATTTTGTCAGTGCGTTCTTCCGCGCATTCAGTACAATCGCCGACTTTGCCCCCCGAGAATGGATGCAGTACGCAGGGGCAGTCACGAGAAATCCCATGCTCATCGGCACCTATTCCCCTACGCTGGTTTTCATCTCGCTGTGCGTGGCGATCCTCGCTTCGTACACCGCCCTTGACCTGACCGGCCGGATCGCCACCACCAAGGGCCGCGCCGTCCACCTGTGGACCGCCGGCGGGGCGGTGGCCATGGGCATTGGCGTGTGGTCGATGCATTTCATCGGCATGCTCGCGTTCAAATTACCCATCGACCTGGGCTATGACCTCAGCCTGACCGTGCTCTCGCTGGCCATTGCCATCCTCTCTTGCGGATTTGCCCTGTGGCTGGTCAGCCAGCCGAAGCTGCCGGGCTGGCAACTGGCGTTCGGCGCGCTGGTGATGGGCGCCGGGATCAGCGCCATGCATTACACCGGCATGGCCGCCATGCTGATGGTGCCGGGCATCGATTACGACCCGACGCTGTTCGGCGCCTCGCTGCTGATTGCCGTCGGTGCGTCCGCCGCAGCGTTGTGGATTGCCTTCCGCCTGCGCCAGCACACGCCTTACGTGGGCCTGATCCGTGGCGGTGCCGCGGTGATCATGGGCTTCGCCATCGTCGGCATGCACTACACCGGCATGGCGGCGGCGCGTTTTCCGGACGGCAGTTTCTGCAGCGCGGCCCTCAATGGCTTGAGCGGTAAAGGCCTGGACAACCTGGTGCTGATCACCACCCTCGCGGTGTTGAGCATTGCCTTGCTGACCTCGATTCTCGATGCACGCCTGGAGGCGCGCACCGCTGATCTTGCGCGCTCGCTGACCGAGGCCAACCGCGAACTCACCCAATTGGCCTTGCACGACACCCTGACCGGCCTGCCGAACCGCACGTTGCTGGCGGATCGCATCGACCTGGCCATGTCCAAGGTGCAAGAGCAGGGCGGTTGTTTTGCGCTGATGTTCATCGATCTGGACGGCTTCAAACCGGTCAACGATGCCTTCGGCCACCACATGGGTGATCAGTTGCTGCGCGAAGTCAGCCTGCGACTGCGCGAAGATTTGCGCAGCCAGGACACGTTGGCGCGGATCGGCGGCGACGAATTCGTGCTGCTGGTGCGCCTGAGCGAGCCCAACGATGCACTGAACCTGGCGGCGCGTCAGGTCAGCCTGATCGCGCGCTCGTTCCGGGTCGCCGAGCATGACTTGCAGATCTCCGCCAGCGTCGGCATCGCGCTGTATCCGGGCAATGGCCAGACCGCCCAGGAACTGCTGATGAACGCCGACGCCGCGATGTACCACGCCAAGGGCGCAGGCAAAAACGGTCACAGCTTCTTCGACGCCTCGATGAACAGCAACGCCCGCAAGCAACTGCAACTGCTGCAAGACCTGCGCGCCGCGTTGGAACATCAACAATTCAGTCTGTATTACCAACCCAAGTTCGACGCCAGCAATGGGCGTCCGGTCGGCGCCGAGGCCTTGCTGCGCTGGCAGCACCCGACCCAGGGCATGTTGCTGCCGGACAAGTTCATCGAACTGGCGGAAAAGACCGGGCTGATCATTCCTATCGGCGAGTGGGTGCTCAACGAAGCCTGCCGGCAGATGCGCGAATGGTATGTGCTCGGCTACACCGACTGGCGCATCGCGGTGAATCTCTCGGCCTTGCAGTTCTGCCACGCCGGCCTGGTCCAGAGCGTGGCCAAGGCCTTGGCCACGCACCATTTGCCGGCCAACAGCCTGACCCTGGAAATCACCGAAACCACCGCCATGAGCGACGCCGATGCGAGCATGACCGTGTTGCAGGAACTGTCGGAAATGGGCGTCGATTTGTCCATTGATGACTTCGGCACCGGTTATTCGAGCTTGATGTACCTCAAGCGTTTGCCGGCTAACGAGCTGAAGATTGACCGCGGCTTTGTCCGGGATCTGGAGCATGACAGCGATGACGCGGCCATCGTTTCGGCGATTGTGGCGCTGGGCCAGGCGCTGGGTTTGCGGATCGTGGCGGAAGGCGTGGAGACCGGTGTGCAGCAGGACTTTCTGACGAAGTTGGGGTGTGATTCGTTGCAGGGTTATTTGCTCGGGCACCCGCTGCCGGCGGAGCGTTTTATGGTCGATATTGTTCGGGGTGAACAGCTGGCGGCGGGCTGATAGATCCTGCCTGGAGTGGGGTAGAAACCTGTGGCGAGGGAGCTTGCTCCCGCTGGGCCGCGCAGCGGCCCCCAAAAACAGGGACTGCTGCGCAGTCCAGCGGGAGCAAGCTCCCTCGCCACAGAAAAGCACTTCGCCACCTATCTGCATCGTCACCCCGATAGATGCAGGTCATGCAAAACCCGCCAATGGCGGTTATTCTTGCCCCCGACTGCTTAAGCTCGAAACGGGGGAACATCAGCATGGAAAAAGTCATTGTCATCACCGGCGGCAGCCGCGGGATTGGCGCGGCCACGGCGCTGTTGGCCGCGGAACAGGGCTACCGGATCTGTATCAACTATCAGGCTGATGAACAGGCTGCCCAACATGTGCTGGAGCAAGTCCGCGCCCTCGGCGCCCAGGCCATTACCGTGCGCGCCGACGTCAGCATCGAAGACGAAGTGGTTGCCCTGTTCCACCGCGTCGACACCGAGTTGGGCCGGGTCACCGCCCTGGTGAACAACGCCGGCACCGTCGGGCACAAATCCCGGATCGACGAAATGTCCGAATTTCGCATTCTCAAAACCCTCAAGACCAACGTCCTGGCGCCGATCCTTTGCGCCAAGCACGCGATCTTGCGCATGTCGCCCAAGCATGGCGGGCAGGGTGGCAGCATCGTCAATGTGTCTTCAGTCGCTTCGCGCCTGGGCTCGCCCAACGAGTACGTGGATTACGCCGCCTCAAAAGGTGCGCTGGACAGCTTCACCATCGGCCTGTCGAAGGAAGTGGCGGGCGAGGGGATTCGTGTCAACGCCGTGCGCCCCGGTTTTATCTACACTGATTTCCACGCGCTGAGCGGCGATCCGGATCGGGTCAGCAAGCTGGAGTCGGCCATCCCGATGGCCCGGGGTGGGCGGCCGGATGAAGTGGCCGAGGCGATTGTGTGGTTGTTGTCGGACAAGGCTTCGTATGCGACCGGGACGTTTGTGGATTTGGGTGGCGGACGCTAACCGCTAACCGCTGATCGTTCCCACGCTCTGCGTGGGAATGCATCCCGTGACGCTCCGCGTCACATCCAGAGCCGAACGCGGAGCGTCCGTGGCGGCATTCCCACGCAGAGCGTGGGAACGATCAGGCGGGGCGCGTGGGAACGATCACGCGATCACTGTCAGAACGACCGGACAATCCTGCCCAACGTCTCCATCGCTTTCTCCGACGCCTCATCCCACGGGCTGCCGTAGTTCAAGCGAATGCAATTCCTGAAGCGCTGGGTCGGTGAAAAAATCGGCCCCGGCGCGATGCTGATCCCTTGGGCCAGCGCCATCTGGAACAACTTCAACGAATCCATCTGCGGTGGCAGTTCCAGCCACAAAAAGTAGCCGCCGGCCGGTTGGCTGACGCGGGTCTGCGCCGGGAAGTAGCGGGCGATGGCGGCGAGCATGGCGCTTTGCTGTTCTTCCAGAGCGTAACGCAGTTTGCGCAGGTGACGGTCGTAGCCGCCGTGTTGCAGGTAATCGGCGATGGCGGCCTGGGCCGGCATTGAGGCGCAGAGCGAGGTCATGAGTTTCAGCCGTTCGATTTTTTGCGCGTAACGCCCGGCGGCGACCCAGCCGATGCGGTAGCCGGGGGCCAGGCTCTTGGCGAACGAACCGCAATGCATCACCAGGCCTTCGGTATCAAAGGCCTTGGCCGGTTTCGGCGCTTGCTGGCCGTAATAGAGTTCGGCGTAGACGTCGTCCTCGATCAGCGGCACTTGATGGCTGCGCAACAATTCCACCAATTCCTGCTTCTTCGCCTCGGGCATGGTCGCGCCCATCGGGTTTTGGAAACTGGTCATGCACCAGCAGGCCTTGATCGGGTGGCGCTCCAGGGTTTGCGCGAGCACGCCCAGGTCAATGCCGTCGCGCGGGTGCACCGGGATTTCCACCGCTTTGAGCTTCAGGCGTTCCAGCACTTGCAGGCTGGCGTAGAACGCCGGGGCTTCGATGGCCACCAGGTCGCCGGGTTCGGTGACGGCTTGCAGGCACAGGTTCAAGGCCTCCAGCGCACCGTTGGTGATCAGCAGTTCTTCCATGGGCAGCATCAGCCCGCCGACCATGTAACGCAGGGCGATTTGCCGGCGCAGCTGCGGGTTGCCCGGCGACATGTCGGTGACCACCATGCGCGGGTCCATCTCCCGGGCGGCGCTGGCCAGGGAGCGGGACAGGCGTTGCAGCGGGAACAGGGTCGGGCTGGGGAAGGCGGAGCCGAACGGGACGGTGGTCGGGTCCTTGATCGAGTCGAGGACCGAGAACACCAGTTCGCTGACGTCGACTTCGGTGGACTCGTTGACCTGGCTGCTGATCACCGGCTCCGAAAACGGGCTCGGGGCGTGGGTGTTGACGAAGTAACCGGAGCGCGGCCGGGCCCGGATCAGGCCGCGACGCTCCAGCAGGTAATACGCCTGGAACACCGTGGACGGGCTGACCCCGTAAGTCTGGCTGGCGTAGCGCACCGACGGCACGCGCTGGCCGGGGCCAAGGACCCCGGAGCGGATCAGTTCAGCGATGTCATCGGCGAATTTTTCGTAGCGTTTCATCGAGTGCCTGGATTGAAGTTATTTATGTGGTGCTCATTTGTGGCGAGGGGCTTGCCCCCGTTCGGCTGCGAAGCAGTCGTAAATCAAGCCGCGCGATATTTCTGAAGAAATGCAGGGGGCCGCTTCGCGACCCAACGGGGGCAAGCCCCCTCGCCACAATGGCCGGCATCTTAACGGCTCAACGATTCATCGGCGCAACAAACCGGCTCTTCGCCACGCTGTAGATGTCGGGTTCGTCGCTGTCGACAATCTTGAAGCTGATGGTCTGCGAGCTGCTGCTCGGCCGTTCCGTGGTCATGGCCACCGACAGCGGCACATCGACAATCTCACCCGGCGCCAGGCTCAACTCCGTCTTGCCTTGCAGCTGGAAGCCCTCGCCATCCACCAGGCTCAGACGGTAATCCTGGCGCTGCTGGGTCTTGTTGATGACTTTGAGGCTGTAGATGTTCTCGATCAGGCCTTCGCTGTTTTCACGGTACATGCCCCGGTCCTTGGTGACGTCCAGCGACACCATTGGCCGTTCCACCAACGCCAGGGCCAGCGCGCCGATCATGATCAGCAGCACCGCCGTGTAGCCAATCAACCGTGGCCGCAGCAGATGGGTCTTGCCACCCTGCAATTCATGTTCGGAGGTGTAGCTGATCAGCCCGCGAGCGTAGCCCATTTTGTCCATGATCGAATCGCAGGCGTCGATGCACGCCGCGCAGCCGATGCATTCCATTTGCAAGCCGTCGCGGATGTCGATGCCGGTCGGGCAGACCTGCACGCAGACCTGGCAGTCGATGCAGTCGCCGAGGCCGACGTCGGCCGGTTTCACCTCGCGTTTGCGCGGGCCACGGTTTTCGCCACGGGCCACGTCGTAGGAAATGGTCAGGGTGTCCTTGTCGAACATCACGCTCTGGAACCGCGCATACGGGCACATGTGCATGCACACCGCTTCACGCAGCCAACCGGCGTTGATGTAGGTGGCGCCGGTGAAGAAGATCACCCAGAACAGACTGACCCCGGCCATTTGCAGGGTCAGCAGTTCTTCGGCCAAGGGGCGGATTGGTGTGAAGTAACCGACAAAGGTCAGGCCGGTGAGCAGGCTGATGGCCAGCCACAATGTGTGTTTGGCCGAGCGCCGTAGCAGCTTGTTCAGGCCCCAGGGCGCGGCTTGTAGCTTGATCCGCTGGTTGCGCTCGCCTTCGGTGATCTTCTCGCACCACATGAAAATCCAGGTCCAGGAGCTTTGCGGGCAGGTGTAGCCGCACCAGACCCGCCCGGCAAACACGGTGATCGCAAACAGGCCGAACGCGGCAATGATCAGCAACGCCGACAGCAGGATGAAATCCTGGGGCCAGAAGGTCGCGCCAAAAATGTGGAATTTGCTTTCGGACAAATCCCAGAGCACCGCCTGGCGGCCGCCCCAGTTCAGCCACACCGTGCCGAAGAAGGCGAGGAACAGGAAACCGGCACCGCTCATGCGCAAGGTACGGTACAGGCCGGTGAAGCTGCGGGTGTGGATCAGGTTGTCGCTGGATTTGACCTTCATCTTTGGGCGTGAAGGTTCATAGGTCTCTACGGTTCGGACGGGGATTCTCTCGCTCATGGTCGTTCGCTCATCAGCCTCCATCAGGCCGGTGCACTATGAGCGTCGATCTGTTTGCATAACAGACTCAGGTATTGCAATAAAAAGCGGATCAGATGGGATTTGAACGAATGCCTGCGACAACTTGATGCACCCGCGAACGCAGGCCGCAAACGCCTATCCCAGGCGCCTGCGGGCGTTGTTGATCCGGGTCAGTCAAATCACCGAATCACTGTCGGTGGCCTTCAGATGCTTACGACCGTCGACAGCACCTGCTACGGTCAATGCGTCGGCTTCTGCTTCGGTGATGTAGATACGCTGGCCGTTGATCTCCACTGCCGACATGGCTTTTTCCGAGTCGGTGATGATGGTGACGTCGGGGCACAGACGAATTTCTTCGCCGTTTTCGGTGGTGAAAAAGCAGGTTTGGCTTTCGATGCGCACGGTCATGGGACTGTCCTTTTTTCGGCGGAGACTAAAACCTTAGGTCGCCGGGGGCGGCCATCGTTCTGTGCAACCGATTAATGGTCGACGCGGTCCATCCTTTATCAACTCTCACAAGGACTGCGCGATGGATGCCTGGTGGCATGAAGTTTGGGTGACGCTGCAAGCGGAGTTCGCCGACGTTGGCGACGCTTCACAACTGACGCGCATTACCGTGCGTTTGCTGATGGCGGCCGTGTTGGGCGGTATTTTGGGTTTCGAGCGCGAGCACAAGGGCAAGGCTGCCGGGGTGCGCACGCATATGTTGGTGGCCCTGGGCGCTGCGCTGTTTGTACTGGTGCCGCAGATGTCCGGCTCCCAGGCGGATGCCATGAGCCGGGTGGTGCAGGGGGTGATCGCCGGGATCGGCTTCCTCGGTGCCGGGACCATCCTGAAGAACACCGAAGGCGATGAAGGTCACGTGAAAGGCCTGACCACGGCTGCCGGCTTGTGGATGACTGCGGCCATTGGCGTTTCCGCCGGGTTGGGCCGCGAGGCGACGGCGGTGCTCAGTACGTTGCTGGCCTTGGCGATTTTCAGCGTGATGCCGATGGTGGTGCGGATGCTCGACAAGAACAACAACCGCGAACCGTAAGATCGTTCCCACGCTCTGCGTGGGAATGCCTCAAGGGACGCTCCGCGTTCCACTGGGACGCAGAGCGTCCCGGGCTGCATTCCCACGCAGAGCGTGGGAAAGATCAGTCGCGCACAGTCGCGCAGTAGCGTGGGAACGATCTTACGCGGGGCTGACGATCACCGGCGGCATGGTCTGCGGCGGGTCTTCGCGGGGTGGCGGGGTGGTGCCTGGTGGCTCTTGTTCGGGCACCGGCTCCGGTTCGGTTGGCGGGATCGTCGGGTTGTCGATGTTGGGATCAGGTGTTTCTGCCGGGATCGGAATGCTCATCGTTGATGCCTCCTGGTTGCACATGGCGTGAGTCGTGCTTAAGTGAGTTGACCACCGCGTGAAGGTTTTGATTCCCACCAATACTCAGGCAAATCCCCGTGAACTTTTACCGGCGCCCGTCGCTCGGAACCTAAGTGAGTTCATTCCGGGACGGACCGGCCCATGTGGATGAACATCTGGCACAAGAGCGTCCTTGGGGCGTAAAGGAGAGATGCTCGATGATCGCTGAAAAACCGACAGAACTCAGTTACAACCCGCACATGCCGCTGTCGCAGGCGTTATTGCTGCCGCGCATTGCGATTGAAAACGTCATGCCGACCCTCGATGGCGGGCAGTTTGCCGTCAAGGCCGTGGTCGGCCAGGACGTGTTGGTGACCAGCAAGGTGTTTGCCGATGGCCACGACAAACTGGCCGTGCGCATCCGCTGGCGCGGCGAGGGTGAGGAGTCCTGGCACAGCGAAACCATGGCTGAACTGGGCAACAACGGCTGGCAGGGCCGGTTCCGGGTCGAGCGCCAGGGCCGTCATGTGTTCTGCATCGAAGCCTGGATCGATCAGTTCGCCAGCTTCTGTTATGAACTGGAAAAGAAACACACCGCCCGCGTGCCGGTGAGCCTGGAGCTGCAGGAAGGCCGCACGATGGTGCAACAGGCCGGCGAGCGCAGTGACGGTGAGTTGAGCGAGCAACTGGCGGGGCTGCACCATGAGCTGTCCGGGTTGCTCGAAACCGAGCAGGTCGCGCTGTTCCTGCACCAGCGTAGCGCCGACCTCATGGCCGAGGCCGACCATCGCGCCTACCTGAGCCTGAGCCAGGAGTACCCGCTGGACGTCGAACGGGAAATCGCCCAGTTCGCCAGCTGGTACGAGCTGTTTCCGCGCTCGATCACCGACGATCCCACCCGCCACGGCACCTTTAACGACGTGCACTCGCGGCTGCCGATGATCCAGGACATGGGCTTCGACGTGCTGTACTTCCCGCCGATCCACCCGATCGGCCGCAGCTACCGCAAAGGCCCAAACAATTCCCTGACCGCCGGCCCCGACGATCCGGGCAGCCCGTACGCCATCGGCAGTGCCGAGGGCGGGCACGAGGCGATTCATTCCGAGTTGGGCACCCGTGAAGATTTTCGCCGGCTGGTGGTCGCAGCGGCGGAGCATGGGCTGGAAATCGCCCTCGACTTCGCCATCCAGTGCTCCCAGGACCACCCGTGGCTGCAACAGCATCCGGGCTGGTTCAACTGGCGGCCCGACGGCACGATCAAATACGCCGAGAACCCGCCGAAGAAATATCAGGACATCGTCAACGTCGACTTCTACGCCGCCGACGCGATTCCCAGCCTCTGGGTCGAATTGCGCGACATCGTGGTCGGTTGGGTCGAGGAGGGCGTGAAGATCTTTCGCGTCGACAACCCGCACACCAAGCCGCTGCCGTTCTGGCAATGGCTGATTGCCGATGTGCGGGCGCTGCACCCCGAAGTGATTTTCCTCGCCGAAGCCTTTACCACCCCGGCGATGATGGCGCGGCTGGGCAAGGTCGGTTACTCCCAGAGCTACACCTATTTCACCTGGCGCAACACCAAGTACGAACTGTCGACTTATTTCAGTGAGCTGAACGAGTCGCCGTGGAGTGAATGCTTTCGCCCCAACTTCTTCGTCAACACCCCGGACATCAACCCGGCGTTCCTGCACGAATCCGGACGCCCCGGCTTTCTGATCCGCGCGGCGCTGGCGACCATGGGCTCGGGCCTGTGGGGCATGTATTCGGGGTTCGAGCTGTGCGAGGCGGCGCCGATTCCGGGCAAGGAGGAATACCTCAATTCCGAGAAGTACGAGATCCGCCCGCGAGACTTCAATGCGCCGGGCAACATCATTGCCGAGATCGCCCAGCTCAACCGCATCCGCCGGCAGAACCCGGCGTTGCAGACGCACCTGGGGCTGAAGATCTACAACGCCTGGAACGACAACATTCTGTACTTCGGCAAACGCAGCGCCGACGGCAGCAACTTCATCCTGGTGGCGGTCAGCCTCGACCCGCACAACGTGCAGGAAGCGAATTTCGAATTGCCGCTCTGGGAAATGGGCCTGCCCGACGATGCCAGCACCCAAGGCGAAGACTTGATGAACGGCCACCGCTGGACCTGGCACGGCAAGTACCAGTTCATGCGGATCGACCCGGCGCATCAGCCGTTCGGGATTTGGCGAATTACCGTTTAGCACGATCGTTCCCACGCTCTGCGTGGGAATGCAGCCCGGGACGCTCCGCGTCCCCTCCAGAGCCGAACGCGGAGCGTCCGTTGAGGCATTCCCACGCAGAGCGTGGGAACGATCTGGGTCGAGGCGTTTTCTGTTTTTCACAGGAGTTTCAAATGGCGAAGAAACCCAAGGCCACAACTTTTATCAAGGATCCACTCTGGTACAAGGATGCGGTGATTTACCAGGTTCACGTTAAATCCTTTTTCGACTCCAACAATGACGGGATCGGCGACTTTCCTGGGCTGATCGCCAAACTCGATTACATTGCCGACCTGGGCGTCAACACCATCTGGCTGTTGCCGTTCTATCCATCGCCGCGCCGCGATGACGGCTACGACATCGCCGAATACCGTGGCGTGCATTCCGACTACGGCACCATGGCCGACGCCAAGCGCTTTATCGCCGAGGCGCACAAACGTGGTTTGCGGGTGATCACCGAGCTGGTCATCAACCACACCTCCGACCAGCACGCCTGGTTCCAGCGCGCGCGCAAAGCCAAAAAAGGCTCGGCCGCCCGGGACTTCTACGTCTGGTCGGATGACGACCAAAAGTACGCCGGCACCCGCATCATTTTCCTCGACACCGAGAAGTCCAACTGGACCTGGGACCCGGTCGCCGGTCAGTACTTCTGGCACCGTTTCTATTCCCACCAGCCGGACCTGAACTTCGACAACCCGCAAGTCATGAAAGCCGTGCTCTCGGTGATGCGCTACTGGCTGGACATGGGCATCGACGGCCTGCGCCTTGACGCGATCCCGTACCTGATCGAACGCGACGGCACCAACAACGAGAACCTGCCCGAGACCCACGACGTCTTGAAGCAGATCCGTGCCGAAATCGATGCCAACTACCCCGACCGCATGCTGCTGGCCGAGGCCAATCAATGGCCCGAAGACACGCAGCTGTACTTCGGTGACGCGGATTCCATCGGCCTGAACGGCGACGAATGCCACATGGCGTTCCACTTCCCGCTGATGCCGCGCATGTACATGGCGCTGGCTCAGGAAGACCGCTTCCCGATCACCGACATCCTGCGCCAGACCCCGGAAATTCCGGCCAACTGCCAGTGGGCGATTTTCCTGCGCAACCACGATGAGCTGACCCTGGAAATGGTCACCGACAAGGAGCGCGATTACCTGTGGAATTACTACGCGGCCGACCGTCGGGCGCGGATCAACCTGGGGATTCGCCGCCGTCTCGCGCCGCTGATGGAGCGCGACCGTCGCCGCATCGAACTGCTCAACAGCCTGCTGCTGTCGATGCCCGGCACGCCGACCTTGTATTACGGCGATGAAATCGGCATGGGCGACAACATCTACCTCGGCGACCGCGACGGCGTGCGTACGCCGATGCAATGGTCCATCGACCGTAACGGCGGCTTCTCCCGCGCCGACCCGGCCAGCCTGGTGCTGCCGCCGATCATGGACCCGCAATACGGCTACCTGTCGGTCAACGTCGAAACCCAGGCCGGCGACCCGCATTCGCTGCTGAACTGGACCCGACGCATGCTCGCCGTGCGCAAGCAGTCCAAGGCGTTCGGCCGTGGCACGCTGAAAATGCTCTCGCCGAGCAACCGCCGGATTCTGGCGTATACCCGTGAATTCACCGGCGCCGACGGCAAGCACGAAATCATCCTCTGCGTGGCCAACGTGTCGCGCAGTGCGCAAGCGGCGGAACTCGACCTGTCGGCCTACGCCGGCATGGTCCCGGTGGAGATGCTCGGCGGTAACGCCTTCCCGCCCATCGGCCAGTTGAATTTCCTGCTGACCCTGGCGCCGTACGGCTTCTATTGGTTCGTCCTGGCGGCGGAAAACCAGATGCCGAGCTGGCACGTGGAACCGGCGCAAAGCCTGCCGGACTTCACCACCCTGGTGCTGAAAAAACGCATGGAAGAACTGCTCGAAGCGCCGTCCCGCGGCACCCTGGAGCAAGACATCCTGCCGAACTGGTTGCAGAACCGGCGCTGGTTTGCCGGCAAGGACGCGGCCATCGACAAGGTCAGCATCGCGTACGGCGTACGCTTCGGCGATCCGCTGCACCCGGTGCTGTTGAGTGAAATCGACGTCACCAGCGGCGGCCAGACCAGTCGTTATCAACTGCCGTTCGGCTTTATCTCCGAGGATCAGGTTGGCGCGGCGCTGCCGCAACAACTGGCCCTGTCGCGGGTTCGCCGTGTGCGTCAGGTCGGTTTGATCACTGATGCGTTCAGCCTGGAAACCTACGTCCGCGCGGTGCTTGAGGGCATGCAGGCCAGTACCGTGTTGCATTCCAGCGAAGGCGAGATTCGGTTCGAACCGACCCAGGAACTGGCCAAGCGCGGCCTGAGCGCCGAGTCGGAAGTGCGCTACCTGTCGGCCGAGCAGTCCAACAGTTCGGTGGTGATCGGCAACAGCCTGGTGCTCAAACTGATCCGCAAAATCGCCTCGGGCGTGCACCCGGAACTGGAAATGAGTGCTTACCTGACCCAGGCCGGGTTCGCCAATATTTCACCGCTGCTGGGTTCGGTGATTCGCCGCGATGCCCAGGGTGAAGACACGCTGTTGATGATTGCCCAGGGCTACTTGAGCAATCAGGGCGATGCCTGGGAATGGACCCAGAACAACCTCGAACGGGCGCTGCGCGATGAACTCGCTGACGCCGTGTCCGAGCAGGAGCAGCACTACAACGCCCTCGGTGAGTTGAAGGATTTTGCCGGCATGCTCGGCCAGCGCCTGGGGGAAATGCACGTGGTGCTGGCGACCCCGAGCGACAACCCGGACTTCGCCCCGCAGGTCACTACGCAGAAGGAAGCCCTGGCCTCGGCCAAGGACGTGGCGGCGCAACTGGAACACGCGCTGAAGTTGCTAAAGCAGCATCAAAGCGAATTGAACCCGGCAGACAAAGCGCTGGTCACTCGTTTGCTGGACAACAAAAAAACCATCCTCGGCCATGTCCAGGAACTGGGCAAAAAAGCCGCGGGTGGCTTGCGGATTCGTGTCCACGGCGACTTGCACTTGGGTCAGGTGCTGGTGATCAAGGGCGATGCCTACCTGATCGACTTCGAAGGCGAACCGGCGCGGCCGCTCAGTGAGCGTCGCGGCAAGCACAGTCCGTACAAAGATGTCAGCGGCGTGCTGCGCTCCTTCGACTATGCCGCGGCGATGGCGATCAACGTGCATAACGTCGACAACACCGCCGATGCTCAAGCGGCCCGGCAACGGGTGGCCGACCGCTATTTAGTTGAAGCGCAACAGGCATTTATCGACGCTTATCGGCTGGCGGCAGCTAGTCTTGGTCATGCGTGGCAAGATCCTGAAGGCGAGGACGCCGCACTGGCGTTGTTCGGCCTGGAGAAGGCGGCCTATGAAGTGGCTTATGAGGCGGAAAACCGCCCCACCTGGCTGCCGGTGCCGTTGCACGGTTTGTATGGGTTATTGAGTGGGCTCAAACCCTTTTCCGATCTTGGTGGAGAGTAGTCATGAGTTTCTCGAACAAGGAACAGGGGCACCATAAAGAAGCGCTGCTACCCAGGGCGCGAGACATTGATGCGCTGGTACGCGCCGAACACCACGACCCGTTTTCCATCCTCGGCCCCCACGGCGACGACCAGGGCGGGCAATTCATCCGCGCCTATCTGCCGGACGCTCTGAGCGTGCAGGTGTTGGCCAAGGATTCCGGCGAAGAGCTGGGCAACCTTGAAGCCACCCAGACGCCGGGGCTGTTCGTCGGCCATTTCGACCGCGCGCAGCCGTACCTGCTGCGCACCCGCTGGGCCGGTGGCGAGCAGGTGGCGGAAGATCCTTACAGCTTCGGGCCGTTGCTCGGTGAAATGGACTTGTACCTGTTCGCCGAGGGCAATCACCGCGACCTCAGTGCGTGCCTTGGCGCGCAGTTGAAGAATGTCGATGGCGTCGATGGCGTGCGTTTCTCCGTGTGGGCGCCGAACGCCAAACGCGTGTCAGTGGTCGGCGACTTCAACGTCTGGGACGGCCGTCGGCATCCGATGCGCTTGCGTCATCCGACCGGGGTCTGGGAGTTGTTCATCCCGCGCCTGCAAGCGGGGGAGGCCTACAAATACGAAATCCTCGGTGCCCAGGGCATTTTGCCGCTCAAGGCCGACCCGATGGCCCTGGCTACACAGATGCCGCCGGACACCGCCTCGAGAGTCGCGGCGCCCCTGAGCATCGACTGGCAGGACCATGAGTGGATGCAGTCGCGCGCTGACAAGCAGAAACCCAGCGCACCGCTGTCGATCTATGAATTGCACGCCGGTTCGTGGCAATGCGAGCTGGATGACCTGGGCGAAGTCGCGCGCCAGTACACCTGGCACGAATTGGCTGATCGGCTGATTCCGTATGTGAAGGAGCTGGGGTTCACCCACATCGAACTGATGCCGATCATGGAGCATCCGTTCGGTGGCTCCTGGGGTTATCAATTGCTCTCGCAATTCGCCCCGAGTGCGCGTTACGGTTCGCCGGACGATTTCGCGGCGTTCGTCA
This sequence comes from Pseudomonas sp. ANT_J12, assembly GCF_008370045.1. Lineage (GTDB taxonomy): Bacteria > Pseudomonadota > Gammaproteobacteria > Pseudomonadales > Pseudomonadaceae > Aquipseudomonas. The sequence goes on along the minus strand of NZ_VOBN01000021.1, from coordinate 48,285 downwards.
ACGCCTGCCACCAGGCCGATATTGGCGTGATCCTCGATTGGGTGCCGGCGCATTTCCCTACCGATACCCATGGTTTGGCGCAGTTCGACGGCACGGCGTTGTATGAATACGCCAACCCGATGGAAGGCTTTCACCAGGATTGGGACACGTTGATCTACAACCTGGGGCGCACCGAAGTGCACGGCTACATGCTCGCCTCGGCGCTGCACTGGCTCAAACACTTCCACGTCGATGGCCTGCGGGTCGATGCCGTGGCCTCGATGCTCTATCGCGACTACTCGCGCAAGGCCGGCGAATGGGTGCCGAACCGCCATGGCGGTCGCGAAAACCTGGAAGCCATCGATTTCCTGCGGCACCTCAATGACGTGGTCGACCTCGAAGCGCCCGGTGCCTTGGTGATCGCCGAAGAATCCACCGCGTGGCCCGGCGTCAGCCAGAACACCCAGCAGGGTGGCCTCGGTTTCGACTACAAGTGGAACATGGGCTGGATGCACGATTCGCTGCATTACATCCAGCAGGATCCGGTGTACCGCGCCCATCACCACAACGAGCTGAGTTTCGGCTTGGTGTATGCGTGGTCCGAGCGTTTTATCCTGCCGATTTCCCACGATGAAGTGGTGCACGGCAAGCATTCGCTGATTGACAAGATGCCCGGCGACCGCTGGCAGAAATTCGCGAATCTGCGCGCCTACCTGAGTTTCATGTGGGCGCATCCGGGCAAGAAACTGTTGTTCATGGGCTGCGAGTTTGGCCAGTGGCGCGAGTGGAATCACGATCAGCAACTGGACTGGTACCTGTTGCAGTACTCCGAGCACAAAGGCGTGCAGAAACTGGTCGGTGACCTCAACCGGTTGTACCGCGAAGAACCGGCGCTGCACGATCAGGACGATGCGCCGCAAGGCTTCCAGTGGTTGATCGGCGATGATGCGGTCAACAGCGTTTATGCCTTTATGCGCTGGAGCAAGGACGGTCGGCCCGCGCTGGTGGTGGCCAACTTCACGCCGGTGCCGCGTCCGGCCTATCGCATCGGCGTGCCGTTTGCCGGACGCTGGGCCGAGCTGATCAACAGCGACGCCGACACCTATGCCGGTTCCAACTATGGCAATGGCGGCGGGGCGTTTACCGAGGAAGAGCCGAGCCACGGCCAGGCGTTGTCGCTGGTGTTGAATCTGCCGCCGCTGGCAGTGTTGATTTTGCGGCCGGAGGGTTGATCCTCTAACACCGCGTCGCTCCCTTCGCGGGCAAGCCTCGCTCCTACGGAATTGATCGTTCCCACGCTCTGCGTGGGAATGCCTCAAGGGACGCTCCGCGTTCCATTGGGACGCGGAGCGTCCCGGGATGCATTCCCACGCAGAGCGTGGGAACGATCACCTCACCACCGCATCCGAACCCCCAGACTGCCAATCAACCCATTCAAATCATTGTCGTCCACGTCACTGCTGTAATCGGCGCTGACGTACAGGCTGACGGCGGGCGTGACCCTGGCCACCAACCCCAATCCCACATCCACCGTCGATGAATTGCGACTGCTGCTGATCTTGTCCACCTGATCCAGGGTCACGGTCGTGCCGGTGTACACCGTGTGCCACAAGTTGGTCCGCACATAGGGTTCGACTGGCAGGCCATTGATGTCGTAACTGCCTTTCAACCGCGCACCGACCCGGCCGCTCCATGACGTCAGATCGCTGGAAGACGCGTTATTGGCCCCCGCATAGAGCGTGTCCAGGGTAATGCGCTGGTTGATCAATTGCGCCTGGGGTTCCACCACCCAGTTCTCGCCCAGGCCGATGGGGAAGCCACCTTCCACCGACACCGTCATCGCGCTGCCCTCGGCGGTTTGCCGCATGCCTTGGGCATCGCGGCTGTAACCATTGACCCGGCCACCGCTGGCGGTCAGGTCGACGTGCCAGCCTTGAGGCCCGGTCAGGCTCCAGTAGGCGCCGAGGCTCTGGCCTTGCAGGTTGAGGGTGTCATTGCCGGGGTCGGCCATCGCGCGGCCGGTCAACAAGCCATCGCTATTGCCCTGGTACTGGCTGGTGCCCCCGATCAGCCCGACCCGTTGCACATGACCGCTGCTGCTTTGCAGGGTCAGGATGGCCGGGCCTTTGAATTCGTCGACACCGGGGCTCGCAAAACTCCCGGACAGCGCGTCGGTTTGGGCTTGGCGTGACGCTTGGCCATAGAGCTGATCCCAGGCAGTGGGTGCGGCGTTTTCGATGGTCAGGTGTGAACTTCGCAAGTCCGGGTTGAAGGTGTAGCGTCCCGGGTAGGTGGCGGCGACATTGGGCAAGGTCAATGTCGGCACCTCCTGACGATACCAAGGGGTGGCGTCGTCTTCGGCGGGACCGGCTTGTACATCCATGGATGAACACAGCAACAGTGTGCTCGAGACGGTGCAAACAGTGATTCTGATCTCTTGTGGGGTGAATGAGGTTTTCATGGAGGCCTACCTTGCACACGCATGCCGTTTCTCGCTTGGGCGTCTCTCCTACCCCGAATGAGGGGCGACCGAATGGATTGAGGCAAGCCTATGGCCGCCCGTTTTTGCGGGTGTCTGAAGGTTTGCCCCGGATGTATTTCCGGGGGTAGTACCGTGTAGCTAAGAAGACCTGTGACCTTGCGTCAAGAAAATGGCCGATAAATGGTAGGGCTATTTTAGCGATTGCAAGTGTCTGTTTTATCGCGTGTCTATAAGTGATTGTTTGTGCAAAAGATCATCAGGAAACCCTCAAGCCAGCGGCTTTTGATAGTTGGCTAAACACCTACCAACTCAACCTGACGCCGACATTGCCCACCACGCCGCGCAACGGATTACTGTCAATATTGCGGGTGTAATCGGCACTGGCGTACACACTGACGGAGGAATCCAGGCTCAGGACCACGCCGATCCCGAGGTCGGCGCTGGAGGATTTCTGTTCGCTCTCGATCCGGTCGACGTGATCGAACGTCACCGTGTCGGTCCCCGAAAACGTGTGCCACAGATTGGCCCGCAGATACGGCTCCAGCGGCCGACCACTGACTTCATAACGACCCTTGAGGCGCGCACCGAGGCGACCGGTCCAGGCGCCGTCGGAATCGAAGGACACCCGGGAAATGCCGTCGTCCTGACTGTCCAGGGAGATTTTCTGGTGAATCACTTGCGCCTGGGGTTCCACCACCCAGTTGCCGGCCAGGCTGATCGGGTAGCCGGCCTCTGCCGACAGCGTCAGGGCGTGCCCCCGGTTGTCGAGCTTGAGGCCGCGCTCGGAACGGTTATCGCCGTCGAAGCGCGTGCCCATCACCACCGTATCGACGTACCAGCCCTTGGGATCGGTCAGCGTCCAGTACAGGCCGTAGCTGTCGCCTTCCAGTTCCACGCTGCCGGCACGCTTGCCTTCAAAGCCTTCGTTGAAACCGTCGACATCGCCCTGTAAACGGGTGTGACCGACGAAGAACCCGGTGCGCCGGGTTTGCCCGCCGTCGGTTTGCACGCTGTACAAATCGTTGCCCACTTGAAAACCGTTCAGCGAACCGTTGAGCCGTGGCGTCACGGTGCCGGCCCAGGTCTGGTCGAAATTCCGGCCATAGACCCGCGCCCAACCCGCGCTGAAGGCGCCGGTCTCGGTGAGCAGGCGCTGCTCGCCCTGGCGATCGTGGAAGGTGCCGAGGGCGCTGAGGGTCAATTGCGCGGCGGCCGGTGGCAGCACCGACCAGGTCGGGACTTCCGGGCGGTACAAGGGAATCGGCGCCGCCCCGGGGACGGCGGCGGGCAACACGGGTAGCGGCGAACTGCCGGCCGGTGCGGCGGGCACGGTGACGAGGGTCGGTGGCAGGGTCGGGTCGGCGTTGGGAATGCTGATGACCGTGGGTGTCGCGGCGGCCGCCACGAGGATCGGCGGCAAGGTTGGATCAGGGTTGGGAATGCTGAAGATCGTCGGCGTGGCCGCCGCCACGGGCGTCGCCACCGCCGGCACGATAATCGGCGGCAAGTCTGGATCGGGATTGGGAATGCTAAAGGCCGCCGCTGGCGCGACCACCGCTGAGCGCAGGTACCAACTGTTCTCAGTGCCTGCGGTGACGCCGCCCTTGAACAGACGGTAATCATAGGCGCCCGCCGACACCGTGCCATTGAGCACAAACGCGCTGTTATCGCTGACGGCCGTGCCCTGGGCCTGGACTAACTGGATGCCGTTCTGCTGGGTCAAACCGCCGACGCCGCCCAGGTTGCTGACGCTGATCACGGTGCTGCCGGTCAAGGTGCCGTTGTTCACCACCAGTTTGTCGCTGGGGGAACTGTCGTCGCCGACCACGCTTTGCAGCCGCAGTTGGCCGTTATTGCCGGCGTAATTGCCCTGGACGGTCAGGCTGTCGTCGGTGCTGGTGTTGCCGCTGGCCAGGTCAATCACCCCGGCGTTGTTCAGGGTCGCGAACTGGCCGGCGGTAAACGGTGTGATGCTGCCCTGAGTCGACGTCAGGGTGCTGCTGGAATCGATGTTGAATGCCCCGGTGCCGCTGGCGCTGTCGCCCAGGACGAAGTTGCCGGCCAGGTCGAATCGCGAGCCGTTGCTCAGGTTCACCGTTTCCCAGTTGATGTAGCGGGCGGGGTTGGCGGTGGCGGTGTGGTCGAAGGTCAGCAGGTCGTTACCGGTTCCGCCGTCGATACTGGGGGTGAGGGCGAGGATGCTTTCATCGAGGTTGCTCAGAGTCGCGCGGTCGTTACCTTCGGCCATGAGGATGGCTGAGCGGATAATGCCGCCACCGCTCCAGTTCAAAATGTCATCGCCGACACTGGCGCGGATTTCACCGACGATCTCGCCGCCGGTCACGGTGATGCTGTCGTTGCCGCCGCTGACGCTGATATTGCCGCCGATGAAGCCACCGGAAACGATGATGGTGTCGGTGCCGAACCCGGTCACCAGGTTGCCGAGGATCTGCCCGCCGGACAGGTCGAAAATATTGTTGTCGAGCTTCATGTCGACCCGACCGATAGTGCCGCCGGTCATCCGCGCCACGTCGCCATCCTCGAAGGCGCCGGTGATCGTGCCGCCGGTCATCAGGAAGGTGTCACGCCCATCGCCCTGGGCCAGGGACTGAATCGTGCCGCCGCTCATGACGAAGTCATCGATGCCGTTGCCTTGGCTCACGGCGCCGGTGATTTGCCCGGCGCTGATGCGCACGCGGTCGTTGCCGTCACCCTGATCGAGCGCACCGGCGAGGGTGCCGGAGTTCATGTCGAAGGTGTCGCTGCCGGCGCCAAAGGTTACGTTGCCATTGATGCGGCCCGTGCCGTTGGCGGGGAAGGTCAGGCTGTTGTTGCCCGCCAGATCGGTCAAGGCACCGCTGGTGCCGCTGTCGCAGGTGAAGGCATCGTTGCCGGGGCCGGCGATCAGTGAGCAGGCGCCAGAGGCGAGGGGACTGACGAAAATCAGGAGTGAAGCAGGAACAACGAAGACCTGCGGCATTGTCCGCAGCAGCCAGGCATAGCGACTCATGGCGAATCCCTTCTCGTGTTTCGGGGGATGTCATCCTTGGTGGTTCGCCGGACTGTAAAACAACCCTAATTCATGAACTGCGTGAGGCACGGGCCCTAACGAATTGAATGTGCTAGTCCTTAAGCTTTTTTAAGGTGTAGTCGCATTCTTTGACCAAGGGGAGCGCTACTGACGAATGGTTCTGTCAACCCTGACATCGTGGCGAGGGCTTGTTGTGGCGCGGGAGCAAGCTCCCTCGCCACAGGGTACTCAACCGACTTGCATCACTCACAGATGCACTTCCACCGCCAACGGCAAATGGTCCGACAGGTGGGTCCAGGGCCGGTTGCCGAGAATGGTCGGGTGGTGGCTGCTGGCATTGCGCAGGTAGATGCGGTCCAGGCGCAACAGCGGGAAGCGCGCCGGGTAGGTCTTGGCGGGGCGACCATAATGGCGCTCGAAGGCTTCGTGCAGGTAATCGCGCCGGGCCAGGGCGGCATTGCCTTGCAGCTGCCAGTCGTTGAAGTCGCCGGCGATGATCACCGGCGCATCGTCGGGCAGGGACTCCAGCAGTTGGCAGAGCAACTGCAGCTGCAACTGGCGATGGCTTTCGAGCAGGCTCAGGTGCACGCAGATCGCATGGACTTCGGCGTGGCCCGGCACATCCAATACACAGTGCAATAAGCCTCGGCGTTCGGGGCCGGTGATCGAGACGTCGAGGTTGCGGAATTCGCGAATCGGGTACTTCGACAGCAGCGCGTTGCCGTGATGGCCGTCGGGGTAGACCGCGTTGCGCCCATAGGCGAAATCACTCCACATGCTGTCGGCAAGGAACTCGTATTGCGACATCTGCGGCCACTCGTGGTAACGGGAAGAGTGACGCTCGTGTTCGCCAATCACCTCCTGCAGGAACACCAGGTCCGCCGAGGTACTGCGCACCGCTTCGCGCAATTCCGGGAGGATGAAACGGCGGTTGAGCGCGGTGAAGCCTTTGTGGGTATTGACCGTCAGCACGCGCAGTCGATGGATGGCGGTGGGGGTGTTCAAGGGCGCCGATGTGCGCGTGCGGTGTTCTGAATCGCTGGTCACGTTGGCTCCTCTGAATCCAGGCTGCATAAGTATGCGACTGATGGAGGCGCGGGCAGTTCAGCGGGATTTTGTGTAGGAGCAAGGCTTGCCCGCGATAGCGTCCGTGAGATCGCTGTCGCGAGCAAGCTTTGCTCCTACGGGGCACGTTCAGACGAACACATTTCGTATGGCAGACGGATTTTGTGTAGGAGCAAGGCTTGCCCGCGAAGGCGTCCGTGAGATCGCCATCGCGAGCAAGCTTTGCTCCTACGGGGCGCGTTTAGACGAACACGATTTCGTACGGCAGGCGAATCCGCTCGAGCAGTGCCTTGGGCAGCAGCGGCGCGATACCGATGGCCGGTTCGCCGTCGAGCTGGCTGGCGTAGGCATGGGTGGCGTGGCTTTTGCGGGCGATGGTCCAGGTGTCGAGGCGCAACTTGCGGGCGCGGTGCCAGGGGATCTGCCCCTGGTCGCGCGTCGGCAAGTGCCAGGCCCAGACCGGCATTTCGTAGAACGCCACGCCGACGATCGCCGCAGCCCTGGCGGCGGCCCGGCCAACGGCGTCATGGTCATCGGTGCCGTCTTCACGCCAGGTGCTGAACAACACATCGCCGGGGCGCAGGTAGCGCGCAATGTAGTGACTCAACGGTTGCTCGTGCTCGGCCAGGGCGTTATCGGTAAAGCCGCCACGAATCCATTTCAGGCTGTGCATCGGCAAGCCGAGGCGGCGCAAGGCCTCGACACTTTCCTGGGGGCGGAACACGCTCAAGCGTTTTTCCGACCATTGCTGCGAGCCCGGATGGCTGGCGCTGCCGTCGGTGATCGAGATCAGTTGCAGGGGATGGCCGAGGGAGGACAGCAGTTGCAGCAAGCCGCCGCACATGACCACTTCATCGCCCGGATGGGGCGCGATCACCACGGCGCGTGCGCCTTCGGGGACCAGGGTTTGAGTATTGATGACCGGGATGTTGTCCAGTTGCTGGGCGTTGTTCCAGATCTGGGAAGGCAGGCTGCTTTCGCTGAGGTAAACCGATTTCATGGGCTACATCCTTGTTCTGTCTCGCCCTCAGTCGTGCAACGCTTGATCGTCAAGCCTGGCAGACCCGTGAAGGCTGGTTGATAGCAATGTGCCGTGCTCCGAACCCTGGATTGCGGCCAGCAGAGTATTGCTCATACAACCCTGTTCGTCGCCTCGCGGTTACATCTGATCCGGTTTTTTTATTCAATCTGTACCATGTTTCGCAAAAAATCCCCGAAACCACCCCGTGCACGGCTGTCCAGCCGGGCGCTGGTCAGCACTTGCGGTTGATGGCTCCAGGCGATGTTCGCCCCGCTGAGTTCCAACTGGCGCACCAGTTGCACATCTTCATCGCAGGCCAAGGCTTCAAACCCGCCGGCGCGCTGATACGCCTCGGCGCTGATGCCCAGGTTAGCGCCGTGGATGTGCCGGTGACCGTCCCGGGCCTGGTAATGCTGGTGATAGCGAATCTGCGCCGACTCATCGAAATCAGCGGTCCACTGATCCACGGTGACCGTGCCGCATACCGCATCGGCGCCCAGGGCCAGTTGCGCCACCAGCCAGTCCTTGGCGACCAGGCTGTCGGCGTCGGAACAGGAAATCCAGCGCGCACCCTGTTCCAGCAGATAGCGTGCGCCGGCGGCGCGGGCCTGACCCACATTGCGCGCCTCGATCGCCAGGCTGTGCACCGGGTATTGCTCGACGATCCAGGCGGAGCGGTCGGTGCAACTGTCGAGCACCACCAGCACCATCACCGGTTCGCCCTCCAGTCGTTCATGGCAGCCGGCCCGCAGCGCAGCGCGGATACAGGGTTCGAGCAGGTCTTCTTCGTTGTGTGCCGGGATCAGGATTCCAATCATCGCAAGCCCTCCAGAGCCGCCACGGAGCGGGGTTCTCGGCTCCAGAGTTCCAACAGGAAATCCGCTTCCTGGTGCAGGACCAGGCGCGGCAGATGCAACTGTTCGTGGAGCAAGTCATGCACCTGACGGGCATTCAGCGGGCAGCCGTCGATGGGCGGGCGCCAGTGGCAGGCAAGCAATTGGCCGTCCGCCGTCAGCGACTGTTCGGCTTTGGCGATCAGGCGTTTCAGGTCGTCGGCGTCCAGGTAATAGCCGATCTCGCTGATCACGATCAGATCGAATTTCTCCTCGGGCCACTCGGCGGGCAAACGGCTTTGGCGCACTTCGGCGTGGTCAAACAGGCTCAGGCGTGTGCGGGCCAGGGCGACGGCGGCGGCCGCGGTGTCGCAACACAGCAGGCGGTCGCAGCGGCTGGCCAGTTCGGCGCTGAGTTCGCCGTTGGCACAGCCGGGCTCGAAGATCGCGCGGTAATGGGGCCGGGGCAGGGCAGCGAGGGTGATCGCGCGTTTGCGTTGTTCGTACCAGCGCTGGCGAAACGCCCAAGGGTCATCGTTGCCGGAAAACAGTCCGTCGAAATAGCGATCCTCGACACTCATACAAACACCACTTCGAACGGTTGCAGTAAGCGGTCCAGCACGTAGGGCGGCAGCACCGGCGCCAGGCCGATGTGCGGGTCGCCTTCCAACTGGCTGGCGAAGGCCTGGACCGCGTGACGCTTGCGCGCGATCAGTGGCGGGTCGAGCAGAATCTTGCGCGCCCGGTGCCACGGCACGACACGGTCTTCCGGGGTTGCCCAATGCCAGGTCCAGACCGGCAGTTCGTGCAGCGTCGCGCGCACCCGTCTGACCGCCTCGGCACTGGCGCGGCCCACGGCTTCGTGGTCGCAATGGCCGTCCTCGCGCCAAGTGGTGAAGACCACGTCGTCGGGCTGCAAATGCCGTTCGATGAACGCAATCAGCTCGACTTCCCGCGCCGCGACCTGACTGTCGGCAAACCCGCCACGCAACCATTCCAGGTTGTGCACCGGCAGGCCGAGTCGGCGCAAGGCTTCGGCGGATTCCTGCGGCCGCACGGCGCTCAGGCGCTCCACGGGCCAACGCCGCGAGCCGGGATGACTGGCGCTGCCGTCGGTGACCGATATCAGTTGCAAGGCCCGGCCCGCGTCGGCGAGCAGTTGCAGGAAGCCGCCGCAACCGAGCACTTCGTCGTCCGGGTGCGGGGCGATGATCACGGCGCGGGAACCTTCGGGCACCAGGTCGAGGATGTCGATCACCGGCACTTGCGCCAGGTGTCGCGAGCTTTGCCACAGGTGCAGGGGCGTGCCTTGGCCGACGATGGGGTTGGCTTTCATAGCGCCCAACCTCCGCTGACGACCTGTTCGCCGAGGGCGGCGAGATCCCGTTCGGCGTGGCTCTGGCGCAGGAACACCGGCAGATCCGCCATCAATTGGGCGAACTGCCGATCCTTGCAAAAAGGCCCGGCGCCGAGGGCATGGCCGACGTGCCGAAGGACCTGCTCGACGCTGTGCTCGACCACCGCACGGGCGCGTCGAGCGAGCACTTCGGCGTTATCCAGGGGATTGGCATCGATGGTCAAAGCACTGACCCGCAACACTTGCGCCGCTGCGTGCAAGGCACTGTCGACCGCGCCGAGGTGTGCCAAAGCATGGGGTTCCGGGCGTTGTGCGCAGTGCCGGCGCAAACGCTCGGCGATACTCTGGGCCGCGCCGTACCAGCACGCGGCAATGCCGATCCCGCCTTGCCAGAACCCCGGCCGCTGCAAGTAGTCGCCGGGGTTGCCGATGGCTTGCGCCTCGGCCCCTTCAAACACCACCTCCACGCTGCCGGTGGCGCCCATGCCCACCGCTTGCCAGCCCTGCGTCGTGACGTTGACGCCGGGTTGATCCAGCGCCACCGCGACCAATTGCTGGCGGTCCTGGTTATCCCACGCCGTGAGCAAGGCATGGCTGAGCACCGCCGCGCCCGAACACCAGGCCTTGCGCCCGGTCAGTAAAACCATATGCCCCGAAGGGCTGAGCCGAACCTTGGCCTGGGGCGGTTCGGCCGCCCACATGCCCCAAGTGCTGGCCGGGGTCGGCGACCCCCCGAGTTGCTGGATGATCGCCAGCGCGTCGGTATGGCCTTCGTATAACTTACACAACCCCAGGTCATGCCCACCGACCTCGGCCAGACGCTGGAAACGCGCCAGGGTCTGGCCATCGCCGGGCAAGGGCAACTGATCAAGACCCGCCTCGACGATCGCCCGCAGGCACCGGCCTAGCGCCTGGGTATCGGCGTAGTCCGGCGCTTGCTGTTGAAGAAAGCCTTGAAGGTCCATTTCACTCATCTTCCTCATGCTGCAATTCAAACAGCAGCAGCGAACGGCCGGTGACCGAATATTCATGACCGAAATCGAAGCGTTCCTGACCGCGAATCGACGGTTGATTCGTATCGATCATGCAGGTCCAGTGACCGCCGTCCGGCACTTCGGGCAAGGTGAAGTTGACGATGTCGTGGTGGGCGTTGACCACCAACAGTAGCGTCGCGTCGCCACCCTTGCGGCGGATCCCGGTTTCCTGAGCGCGACCATCGAGCAGCATGCCCAGGCAACGACCGTGAGCTTCCTGCCATTGTTCGGTGCTCATCTCGCTGCCGTCCGGGGCCAGCCAGGTCACGTCCTTGACGCCGATGTCCTCGTTGTAATTACCCACCAGGAAACGACCACGGCGCAGGATCGGATAGGTCAGACGCAGCTTGATCAGGCGTTTGACGAACTTGAGCAGGGCCTTGCCGTCATCGCTCAGGTCCCAATTGACCCAGCCGATGTCGCTGTCCTGGCAATAAGCGTTGTTGTTGCCGTCCTGGGTGCGGGCGAATTCGTCGCCGGCCACCAGCATCGGCGTGCCTTGGGACAGCAGCAGCGTGGCAAAGAAGTTGCGCATCTGGCGCTGGCGCAGTTCGTTGATCTCGGGATCGTCGGTCGGGCCTTCGACGCCGTGGTTCCACGACAGATTGTTGTTGCTGCCGTCCTGATTGTTTTCGTCGTTGGCCTCGTTGTGCTTGTCGTTGTACGACACCAGGTCGTTGAGGGTGAAACCGTCGTGGGCGGTGATGAAGTTCACCGAGGCGTATGGCCGACGTCCGCGCTGGTTGAACATTTCGCCGGACGCGGTCATGCGGCTGGCGAAGTCCGCCAGTTGCCCGTCATCGCCTTTCCAGAACGCACGCACGGTGTCGCGGAATTTGTCGTTCCACTCGACCCAGCCCGGTGGGAAGCCACCGACCTGATAACCACCGGGGCCGCAGTCCCAGGGCTCGGCGATCATTTTCACCTGGCGCAGCACCGGGTCCTGGCGGCAGGCGACGAGGAAGCTGTGGCGCTCGTCGAAACCGTCGTGATAACGCCCGAGAATGGTCGCCAGGTCGAAGCGGAAACCGTCCACGTGCATTTCCGTGGCCCAGTAGCGCAACGAGTCGGTGACCATTTGCAGCACGCACGGGTGACTCAGATCCAGGGTGTTGCCGGTCCCGGAATCGTTGATGTAGAAGCGCTTGTCGTCGGGCATCAAGCGGTAGTACGAGGCGTTGTCGATGCCGCGCATCGACAGGGTCGGGCCTTGTTCGTTGCCCTCGGCGGTGTGGTTGTAGACCACGTCGAGGATCACTTCCAGATTGGCTTCGTGCAGGTGCGCGACCATCTCCTTGAACTCGGCGATCTTGCCGCTGGCCAGGTAGCGCGGGTCCGGGGCGAAGAAGGCGATGCTGTTGTAGCCCCAGTAATTGGTCATGCCTTTGTGCAAGAGATGCTGGTCGTTGACGAAGGCGTGGATCGGCAGCAATTCCACGGTCGACACGCCGAGCTTGCGGATGTGTTCGAGCACGTCATCGACCATCAACCCTGCGAAGGTGCCACGCACGTTCTCGGGGACGGAAGGGTGACGCATGCTGATGCCGCGCACGTGAGTCTCATAAATGATCGTTTTGTCCCACGGAATGCTGACCCGATGGTCGTGGCCCCAGGTGTGGGCCGGGTCGATGACTTTGCACTTGGGCACGAACGGCGCGCTGTCGCGTTCGTCGAAGCTGAGGTCGGCGTCTTTATGGCCGATGGTGTAGCCGAACAGCGCTTCCGACCATTTCAGCTCACCGACCAATTGCTTGGCGTAGGGGTCGATCAGCAATTTGTTGTGGTTGAAACGATGGCCGTTGGCCGGGTCGTACGGACCGTAGACACGGTAGCCGTAGATCAGCCCCGGATGGGCGTCAGGCAGGTAGCCGTGGTAGATCTCGTCGGTGTATTCCGGCAGCTCGATGCGCTCCAGTTCGACTTCGCCGGCATCGTCGAAGATGCACAGCTCGACCTTGGTGGCGTTGGCGGAAAACAGCGCAAAGTTGACCCCCAGGCCATCCCAGGTCGCGCCCAGCGGGAAGGGCAAACCTTCACGGATTCGCGAGGCCTCGGCATGAGGTTCTGGCGCGGCTTTCTTTGGATTGGTCATAGATGCTCCTGCAAATAGGGGTGACATAAACGGTGTAATGCCCGTCGGTCTTGATACGTAGGCGCTGCCGAAGGCTGCGATCTTTGATCTTGCTTTTCAAAGTCAAAAGATCGCAGCCTTCGGCAGCGCCTACGGGGAACGGTGGCGTTCCGGTTTTTTTGCGGGCGAACGCGCCCACAGTGGCGAGCGAACCCGCCACGGGATCAGTCAGTTCAAAAGCGTGAAACGTCAGACCGCAGGTGGTTTTTTCGCGGTACGTGGTTTCTTCTCGGCAGCTTTTTCCCCTGGCGGGGTTACTTTTGCCGCCGCAGCCGGTTTGGCTTTGGCCTTCGCTGCTGGCGCCTTGCTGTCGGGCTTGGCGTCGAGCTTGCCGTTAGCCTTGCTGGCAGCCGGGGTCTTGCCGGCGGCTGCTTTCGACGATTTCTTGGGTGCCAGGGCTTCCGCTTCAGCCAGTTTGCGCGCCATCTCCCAATGACGTTCTTCCTGGCCTTCTGGCTTGCCTTCGGACTCCCAGATTTGATAGGCAAATTCGCGAACGCGTTTATCTTCGGTACTCATCGCAATGCTCCTGAACTGAACTCAAGTGTCGATAGTTTGGATAAAGAGATTGACCGGGAAATCCCCCAGCGCGGCGCTGATATTCAGCTCCCTGTGGTTTGTGACTGCTACGGTGGAAAAAAGTCCCTTCAGGTTTTGGTCCGGGGCGGCGAACGGTAATTTGACCCGGGTATCGCCCCACTGCGGCGCGCCAACCTGAGGTTCGGCACTGTTTTCCAGCAGCCCGGCACAGCGGATCGGCACGATCACGATGGCCCAGGTGTGTGCGTGCTGGCGAGCAAACGCCAACACCCGATGCGCCTCGCTGCCGACCACTTCAAGGGCATGATAGGCCCCTTGACGGAACAGCTCGGCGTGCTCGGCCCGGCGCTGCAACGTCGTGGCGATCAGGCGCTGCTTGATGCGCCCGTCACGCCAGTTCGTCAGCAACGGCGGCAGTTCGAACGGTGCCTGCAACGCCTGTTCACGGGCCGGGTAATCCACGGGGCGGCGGTTGTCCGGATCGACCAGGGTAAAGTCCCAGAAGTCGTTGCCCTGATAGAGGTCCGGCACCCCCGGCACGGTCATGCGCAGCAAGGTTTGCGCCAAACCATTCAACGCACCGGGTGCGGCAATGGCCTGCGCCGCTTCAGCGAGGGCGGTGCGCAATGCCTGTCCTTCAGCGCTCAGCAACAGCCGGTTGAGAAAGGCTTCGGTGGCTTGCTCGTAAGCGTCGTTCGGCGCGCTCCAACTGCTTTGCAGCTTGGCTTCGCGCAGGGCTTTTTGCTGCCACTGCCACAGGCGTTTGGCGTAGTCCGCCAGGGCTGGTTGATCGTTGCTGCGCAGTTCCAGCGGCCAACTGCCGAGAATCGCCTGATACAGAATCAACTCGTCACCCGGCGACGGCGCGCTGTCATCGCTGCGCAGTGCTCGCGCCATTTCCCGCCAGTGCTCGACCTGTTCGGCGTACCACGTGCTGCGCTCACTCAACACCGCGAGCCGCGCCCGGGTGTCTTCCCCGCGTTTGTGGTCGTGGGTCGCGGTGGCCAGCAGATTGTTCGGGAAGGTGTCGAGGCGACTGCGGCACACCGCATGGAAGTCGCTGACCGGCGCACTGAACTGCTCGGTGCTGAAGCCCACGTCATTGCGCGACAGCAACACCGCCGAGCGATAGAACGCGGTGTCTTCCACAGCCTTGGCCGCCGCCGGCGACGTCAGCTGCTGAAAGCGTACGCAGGCATGCTTGAGGATCTTGCGCTGGCGGCCCATCGGGCGCTTGCGCCAAGGCTCGCCGCCAAGCCAGCCGGCCAGGCAATCGAGCACCGGCCAGTCGGCCTCGCTCAGCGTCAGCCGCGCACCGTCCATGGCTTGCTGGAAAAACACATCGTCCTCGGCCGAGCGGCCACGGGGGCTGATGTAGGTGCGGTACACCGGGAAATGCACGATCAATTCCTGCAAGGCCCGGCGGATCGCGCCGAGGGTCAGGTCGCGGGTCATCACGTCATCCCGGGCCACTTGCAACAGCGCTTGGGCGACGCTTTCGAAATCCCCGGCTAGCGAGCCATTGAGGATCTGCTGGCGTGCCAGTCGTGCTTCCTGGATGAATTCGGCGGGGCGCTCGCTGTGACGGTTCCACAACTCGCCCAGGGTTTCAGCGCCGGCCGGGTCGTGTTGCAGCAGCGACAACTGGTTCATGAATTCGTAACCGGTGGTGCCGTCCACCGACCAGTCGCGGTGCAGGGTTTCGCCTTCGCCGAGGATCTTTTCGACGTAGATCGGCAAGTGCCGCTCTGGCGACAGGCTATCGACCCGGCGGCGCAGTTTGCGGCAATAACCCCGTGGGTCGGCGAGGCCGTCGATGTGGTCAATGCGCAAGCCGTCCACCAGGCCTTCGGTGATCAGCTCGAAGATTTTTGCGTGGGTGGCTTCGAACACGGCCGGGCGCTCAACGCGCAAACCGCCGAGTTCGTTGACATCGAAAAAGCGCCGCCAGTTGATGTCATCCGCCGCCGTGCGCCAACTGGCCAGCCGATAACTCTGGCGCTCCAGCAGGTTGTGCAGGTTGTGGAAGCCTTCTGGTGTCAGCGAGTCATAGGTGCTGATCTGCTGTTGGAGGGCGTGCAGGATTGCCGGGTCGCCCGCCAACTCGCGCAGTTCCTCTTGCAGGGGAATCGCCAGGCTGTGGGCGTCGGTCTGAAAGCTCAGCGCCGCAAAACGGTCGCTGAGGAATTTCAGTTGTTCGGTCTGTTCGGCGTTCAGTTGCTCGTTGGGCTTGAGCAGCTCGCCGTACCAGGTCGGGCAGATTGGAAAGTGATGGTCGTAGTGCTCGACGAAAAACTCGCCGCGCCCGGCATCGAAGCGCAGGGGCAGGGTGCCGTCCTGCAACGCCACGCCGTAGTCGCTGCCCAAGAACGGCAGCAACAATTGGCCTTCCATCAATGGGTCCGGCGAATGCCACTGGATGTCGAAAAACTCACCGTAGGGACTCAGGCGTCCCCATTCCAGCAAGTCCAGCCACCACGGGTTGTCGCCGCCGCCGACGGCCATGTGATTGGAGACGATGTCGAGGATCAGCCCCATTTTCTGCTCGCGCAGGGCCGCGACCAAACGGCGCAACGCCGCTTCACCGCCGAGTTCCGGGTTAACCGTGGTCGGGTCCACCACGTCGTAGCCATGCATCGATCCGGCGCGGGCGCTGAGCAGCGGCGAGGCGTAGACATGGCTGATGCCCAGGCGGGCGAAGTACGGCACCAGCGGCACCGCATCGTCCAGGGTGAACCCTTTATGAAATTGCAGGCGCAGGGTCGCGCGCAGCGGCTGAATGAGGGCTTGATTCATTGGTCACGCTCGGCCGCCTGAAGTCGCGCGCAGGCGAGCAGTTCCAGGCGCCGGGCGGCGTCCGGGTCATCGAGCAAGGCTTCACTGCCGCCGCGCAGGCGTCGCGACCAGTTCGGGTGCGAATCGGTGGTGCCCGGCAGGTTGGCTTGCTGTTCGATGCCCAGGGCATCTTCCAGCGGCAGCAGCACCAGCGGCGCACGGGTGTGGCCGAGGAACCGGATGGCAGCGTCGAGCACCTGATCGGATTCGTGGGACTCTTCGCGAAAGTTCTGCGGGTCTTCACTCAAGACCCGGCGCAAGCCTTCGCGCTCGCGTTCGCGGTGATGGCGCCACTCGATCTCACCTGGGGCATCCACCAGGCCGAGACGCGCATTCCAGTCGATGTCATGGCCGTGCCACCAGCCGTTGAGTGTCGGCAAGTCATGGGTGCTGGTGGTCGCCAGGGCGTTGTCCGGCCAGTCGAGGATCGACTTGAAGTGGGTGTTGTCCTGTTCAAACAACAGCACGCGCATGCCGAGGATCGAGCGGGCGATGAGTTTTTCCCGCAGGCCGTCGGCCACCGTGCCCAGGTCTTCGCCGAGCACGATTGCCTGATGTCGATGGGATTCGAGGGTCAGCAGACGCAGCAGGTCGTCCACCGGGTAATACAGGTAGGCGCCATCGGCCGGCGGTGCGTCGTTGGGGATCACCCACAAACGTTGCAGGCCCATCACATGGTCGATGCGCAGGCCACCGGCGTGGGCGAAGTTGGCCCGAAGCATTTCGATGAACGCGCGAAAGCCGTTACGCACCAGGCCTTCCGGGGAAAACGCGGAAATGCCCCAGCCTTGGCCGGTACGGTTGAGGATGTCCGGCGGTGCGCCGACGGTCAGCGAGGCGAGCAATTCGTCCTGACGACTCCAGGCCTGGCTGCCACCGCCATCGGCGCCGACTGCGAGGTCCGCCACCAGGCCAATGCCCATGCCGGCGCTGACTGCAGCGGTTTGCGCACGGGCCAGGCAGCGGTCGATCAACCATTGGCAGAAGGCGAAGAAGCCGATACGGCCGGCGTTTTCTTCGGCAAAGTCGGCCAGCGCGGTGCTGCGCGGGTCCTGCCATTCCTGCGGCCAGTGCCGCCAGTCCAGGTCTTCACCGCGAGCGGCGCGGGCTTCCTGGATCGCTTCGAAACGGCAGTGGTTTTCCAGGGCTTCGCCGCCGGCGTGGCGGAAGCTGCTGAAGTCTTCGTGCAAAGGGTGTTCGCCCTGGACGAAGCCTTCGTAGAGCGCCTGCAACAACCGGTGTTTGGCTTCAGCGGCCACCGGCCAGTTGATCAGCGGCAGGGCTTCGAGTGCTTGCAGTTGCTCGGCCAGCCCGGTGGCGTCAATCGCGTCACGCAGGGCGCGTTCGCCGAGGATCGCCCCCGGCGCGGCATAAAGGCTGTTGAGGAACAAACGGCTGGACGGTGAATACGGGCTATAGCGGTGGGTGTCGCTGCTGAACATCGCGTGCATCGGGCTGATCGCCAACGCTTCGGCACCGCGTTCGCCGGCCACTCGGGCCAGCTCTTCCAACGCCTGGGTATCGCCAAAGCCGCCATCGCCGGGACGACGCAGGGAATAGAGCTGCACGCTCAGGCCCCAGGTGCGCGGGATCGGACTGTCGACCGCGTCACCGACGCTGTAGCAGCGTTCCGGGGCCACGGCCAACGTGAAGGATTGGCCGTCGATGCTGACGTGCTGATAGCCGACCGGGATCAAGCCGGGCAGGACTGCTTCGGCATCGAGTTTGAGGTGCAGGCGCGAACCGTCTTCCAGGTGCACTTCGCACGGTGTTTCGGGCTCGAAATAGCGCGCCAGATCCAGGCCTTTGCCGAAATCCGCGGTGATCAGCGGCGGCAAGTGCCGGGTTTGCTGGAGCTCTTGCAATTGCAGGAGGCTGGCGTCGATTTCCTGGGCCGTGCTGGCCGGGTGGCCGAGCCCGATCAGCACCGCGCGCAGCACGGCCGGGGTGACTTTCTGTGGACGGCCATTGGCGTCGATCCAATCGACCGCCAGGCCAGCTCGGCTGGCCAGTATTTCCAGTTGCGCATCGCTCATAGGCGCTCTCCATCAGGTAGCAAAGGGTTTGCAGCCGTGAGGCTGACGAGCACGCTAAATGGGGCGAGGCTGCTCTGATTCAGCAGGTCGGATGCGGGCGGGTGTTCGAACAACAGCAACGCATCGGCCTGTGGAGGGTGGACCACAGGCGTGTCGCTGAGGTTCAGGTCAATACGCAGCAGGTTGCCGTTGCCCAGGCGCCAGCGCGCGGACACGGCACCGGCGCCCAGCACCTCAGCGCCCAAGGCGCGGGCGCCGGGCAGGTGCGCAACGATGTGCTCATGGCGCAGTTTCAGCAGGTGCCGATACAACGCGTGAATCGCCTGTTGCTCCGGCTCATCCGCCGGGCGCGGCTGTGACGCCTCAAAGGTGTCGGGCGCGTTCGGGTCGGGGATCTTTTCCCGTTTGTGCGGATCCTTGAACGCGCTGAACGCCGCAAATTCATTACGCCGCCCCTCGCGCACCAGTTCCGCCAGTTCACCGTGATGGCTGGTGAAAAACAGGAAGGGTTGCGCGGCGGCGAACTCGTCGCCCATGAACATCAGCGGGATCATCGGGGACAGCAGCAGCAACGCGGTGGCGGCTTTCAACGCATCGGTCGGCGCCAGTTGATGCAGGCGTTCGCCAAAGGCGCGGTTGCCGATCTGATCGTGGTTCTGCAAAAACAGCACAAACGCGCTCGGCGGCAAGTGACCGCTGGGCTCGCCCCGCGCTTCACCGTGGCGATTGATGTGGCCCTGGAACACAAAGCCTTCGCTCAGGCAGCGCGCCAGTTGCTCGGTGGGGTTTTCGGCGTAGTCGGCGTAATAGGCGTCGGTTTCGCCGGTCAGCAGCACATGCAGGGCGTTGTGCCCGTCGTCGTTCCACTGCGCGTCGAAGCCTTGCTCCAGCAGGCTGGCCTGGTTGTGTTCGTTTTCCAGGTTTAGCCAGACGTGCCGACCCGGCTCGGTCTGGCGGCGTACCCGTTGCGCCAGTTCCTGGAGGAAGTCCGGGTCTTCGATGGCGTGCACCGCGTCCAGGCGCAAGCCGTCGAAGCGGTATTCCTGCAGCCACATCAGCGCGTTTTCGATAAAGAAGTCACGCACCTCGCGGCGGCGGAAGTCGATGGCCGCGCCCCACGGCGTGTGTTTGTCTTCGCGGAAGAAACCCTTGGCGTAGCGATGCAGGTAATTGCCGTCGGGGCCGAAGTGGTTGTAGACCACGTCGAGAATCACCGCCAGGCCATGGCCGTGGGCCGTGTCGATCAGGTGCTTGAGTTGTTCGGGGGAACCGTAGGAGGCCTGGGGCGCGTAGGGCAGGACCCCGTCGTAGCCCCAATTGCGCTCGCCGGGGAATTGCGCCAGTGGCATCAGTTCGATCGCGGTGACGCCCAGTTCGACCAGGCGCGGCAGGTGCTGCTCGACCGCGCTGAAGCCGCCGAGCGTGCCGACGTGCAATTCGTAGATCACCGCCTCATGCCACGGCCGACCTTGCCAGTCGTTGTGTTGCCAGTGGTAGGCGAGGGGGTCGACCACCACGCTGTGGCGGTCGAGGTCCCCGGCCTGGGCGCGGGAGGCCGGGTCGGGCACCTCCTGTTCGCCATCGATGTTGTAGCGGTATCGCGTGCCGGCCGGGCAGCGGGTCTGAATCACAAACCAGCCATCGGCCTGGGGTTGCAGCGGTATGGATTGTCCATCATCCAGTTCGACACTGACGTCGAACGCATCTGGCGCCCACAAGGCAAAACGCGTGTGTTCTGCGTCCAGCATGATTGCGCCGTGGGGCCAGGTCTCAAGGGTCCGTAACGGCATCTTTGAAAACCTCTTCTTATTTGTGGCCCGATTTACCCAAGGCTTTAGCCACCAGTTGTTCGTAGAGTTCGGCGTAGGGTTCGACCGCCTTGCACCAGTTGAACGGTGCGGCCATGGCACGGCAGCGCATGGCGTTGAGCAGATCGGGGAAAGCGAACACCTTGAACGCACGGCCCACGGCTTCGCGGTAACTTTCGACGGTGGATTCGTCGAACAGGAACCCGGTCACACCGTTTTCAATGGTGTCCGCCAGGCCGCCCGTGTTGCGTGCCACCGGCAATGAGCCGAAGCGCTGGGCGTACATCTGGCTCAGGCCGCAAGGTTCGTAACGCGACGGCATCAGCAGGAAATCGCTGCCGGCGAACATGCGGCGGGCGTCGGTTTCGTTGAAGCCGATGCGTACACCCACTTGACCGGGGAAGCGCAGCGCCAATTCGCGCATGGCTTGTTCTTCTTCCGGCTCGCCACGGCCGATGATTGCGATCTGCCCGCCGTTTTCGACGATGAATTCGGCTACGGCTTCCGTCAGGTCGAGGCCTTTCTGGTAGACCAGCCGCGACACCACGGCGAACAGCGGGCCTTCGGAATCTTCAAGACCGAACAACTCACGGACATGGGCGGCGTTGACGGCTTTGCCGTCCCAGTCGCCAATGGTGAACGGGCAGAACAGGTGCGGATCGGTGGCCGCGTCCCAGCTTTCATCAATGCCGTTGGGAATCCCGCTGAGCAAGCCTTGCTGGGTCTTGGCGGCGAGAAAACCGTCGAGGCCGCAGCCAAAGGCTGGCGTGGTGATTTCCT
The DNA here is from genome assembly GCF_008370045.1 of Pseudomonas sp. ANT_J12. GTDB lineage: Bacteria > Pseudomonadota > Gammaproteobacteria > Pseudomonadales > Pseudomonadaceae > Aquipseudomonas. The sequence continues at coordinate 27,353 of NZ_VOBN01000021.1, read as the reverse complement.
GGGCGTAGGTGGCGCTGACCGTGGTGATATGGCTCGAATAGGCCATGCCGGCCTTGAGGAACGACATCTTGCCGTAGAACTCCATGCCTTCTTGTTGCAACGCGTGCATCGGAATACCCAGTTCCGGGCAAGAGCCGAGGCTGGTCACGCCTTGGTAGGCGAGGTTGTGGATCGTGAAGAGCGTCGGGGTGCGTTGTCCACGCCAGTGCATGTAGGCAGGGGCCAGGCCGGCCGGCCAGTCATGGGCGTGCACCAGGTCCGGGCACCAGTGGATTTGCGCGAGGTTGGCGGCGATATCGGCAGCGGCCAGGCCCAGGCGGGCGAAACGAATGTGGTTGTCCGGCCAGTCGCGACCGTTATTGGCGCCGTAGGGCGAGCCTTCGCGCTCGTAGAGCTCGGGGCAGATCAACACGTAAATGACCAGGCCGTCGGGCATGTCCATGCGCCCGATCTTGCAGGGCGGCAATGCGGCATGACCGCCGAGTTCACCAATGATGTGGATCGGGTTTTCGCTGTGCAGCACTTGCGGGTAACCGGGGATCAGCACACGCACGTCGTGCAAATGAGCCATGGCCCGGGGCAGTGCCGCGGAGACGTCGCCCAGACCGCCGGTCTTCACCAGATCGGCGATTTCCGAGGTGACAAACAAAACCTTTTTCTTGTTCGGGTTCTGACTGGCCACCGGTGCAAGGGTCTTGGGAACGCTGATGACCTTGCTGCTGGGGGCATTCACGGCGCTCGATTCGCCGACCTGCTGATGAGCACGTTCTCCCTGAATATCTAAAGCCGCACTGATCATATGAATCTCCCGTGTTGTTGATCTAATTCTAGGCCTGGCACAAACGGTGTTCGTGGCCGAATCCTGTGGCCGGGCGCAAACGCGCTACGCATCGAGGAGCAAGGGCTGCCCAATACGCTAAAGCACAAAGGGTGGAGCGGCTCATACAAGGGTTACTGCAAGGATTGCACCAGTCGGAACGCACCTGTCTTAGAGAGGACTCTGCACGACAGGCAAAAGTTTCGACTATTTTCCCGCTTTGTGACCGACCGGTTTCAACCCGCGAAAATCAGTCTAGGCCAGAACTTAGAGCGGCACGGACCAAATGGCAAAATTGTTCGACAATCGGTTTAAAGAGGTACGGACGTGCAGATACGGAGGGTAAACGCACCGACGAAGGGCATGTTTTTTTGGAATGGCGGGCCAAAATGTCACGTGCAAGTCACATGGGTGTGCGAGGGGGAAAGAGGTTTTGCACCATTGCGGTGCGCAAGGTTTTTCAGAGGTGTGGTGAATGTGAGGGCCTCTTCGCGGGCAAGCCTCGCTCCTACAGAGGATCGCGTGAACCTGTAGGCGCGAGGCTTGCCCGCGAAGAACGATAACGGGGTTTTACGTCAACAACCGAACCGGCGCCCCTGCCGCCCAACCCTGAATGTCCTCAATCATCTGCGAAAAAAACTGCTGGTAATTCTGTCGGCTGACATACCCGACATGGGGCGTGGCCAGCACATTGGGTAGCGTTCTGAACGGATGCAATGCGGGCAACGGCTCCACATCGAACACATCCAGCGCCGCCCCCGCCAGCCGATTTTTCTGCAACGCCTTGATCAGCGCCGCTTCATCGACAATCGGCCCGCGCGCGGTGTTGACCAGCAGCGCGGTGGGTTTCATCCAGTCCAGCGCCTGAGCGTCGACGATCCCACGACTGCGGTCGCTGAGCACCAAATGCACCGATAGCACATCGGCCTGTTCGAACAACTCCTGCTTGCTCACATAGGTCACGCCAACCTCGGCAGCCCGTTCGGTCGTGAGGTTTTCGCTCCAGGCGATCACCCGCATGCCAAACACCTGGCCGAATTGCGCCACGCGCTGGCCGATGCTGCCCAGGCCGAGAATCGCCAGGGTCTTGCCATGCAGATCGCCGCCCAGGCCTTGTTGCCAAAGGCCGGCGCGCAGGGCGTTGGCTTCGGCGACGAGGTTGCGGGTGGCGGCCATGATCAGTGCCCAGGTCAGTTCCGGCGCCGCGTGTTTGTAGCTGTCGGTGCCGCTGACCTGAATTCCCAGCGCGGCGGCGGCTTTCAGGTCCAGGGCGGCGTTGCGCATGCCGCCGGTGACCAGCAACTTCAGTTTCGGCAAACGGCGCAGCAGGTCTTCGTCGAACCGCGTGCGCTCGCGCATCACGCAGATCACCTCGAACCCGCCCAGGCGTTCGGCCAAGGTGTCGTTGTCGGCTGGGTAGTCGTGGATAAAACTGACGTCGCCGATGCTGTCGAGCACTGACCAGTCCACCACGCCGCTGGCCACGTCCTGCCAGTCATCGATCACCGCAATCTGCACTGCCATCAGCCTTACCTCATCCGCGAACAGGGTTGTATTTGCTTAGCCAGCCCAGCAGGGCCTGGTGGAATTTCGCCGGTTCTTCCATCTGTGGTGCGTGGCCCAGGCCGGGGAATTCGATCAGCGTCGATTGGGGAATCAGCTGGGCCACCTGCTTGCCGAGCACTTCATAGTGACCAATTTTCGCCTTCACCGCCGGGGGCGCGATGTCTTTGCCGATGGCGGTGGTGTCGGAAGTGCCGATCAGCAACAGCGTCGGCACTTTCAAGTCCTTGAACTCGTAGTACACCGGTTGGGTGAAGATCATGTCGTAGATCAGCGCCGAGTTCCATGCCACCTGGGCCTTGCCCGGACCTTTGCTCAAGCCGGCGAGCATGTCGACCCAACGGTCGAACTCAGGCTTCCAGTGCCCGGCGTAATAGGTGCTGCGTTCGTACTCGCGGATGCTCTCGGCGGTGACTTTCAGCTCTCGCTCATTCCATTGATCGACGGTGCGATACGGCACGCCGAGGGCTTTCCAGTCTTCCAGGCCGATGGGGTTGACCAGCGCCAGTTGCTCGACCTGTTCCGGGTATTGCAGGGCATAACGGGTGGCGAGCATGCCGCCGGTGGAGTGCCCCAGCAACGTGGCTTTCTGAATGCCCAGCGCCTTGAGCAACTGCTGGGTGTTGGTCGCCAGTTGCTGGAACGTGTATTGGTAATTGTCCGGTTTGCTGGAAGTGCAGAAACCGATCTGGTCCGGGGCGATCACCCGGTAACCGGCCTCGCTCAGGGCCTTGATCGAACTGTCCCACGTGGCGCCGCAGAAATTCTTGCCGTGCAGCAGCACCACGCTGCGCCCGTTGGCCTTGCCATGGGCGGCGACGTCCATGTAACCCATCTGCAGGGATTTGCCCTGGGATTGAAAGGCAAAGTGCTTGACCGTGTAGGGGTAGTCGAAACCTTGCAGCTGCGGGCCATACGCCGGGCCTTCGGCATGGGCCAGGACGGGCAGTGCGGCGGTCAGCAGCAGGCTGGGCAGCCAGCGGGAAGGGGACATAGGTTTACTCCATGGGAAATTCACGGATGCTGGAAGCGCATGATTAGGGCGACATTAAACACAGGCAATCAGCGACCCCGATCGTTCAACTCATCCAGCCCAGGGTTGCCAGGGCCAGCACGGCGTAACGGGCGCCCTTGGCGAGGGTCACGATCAACAGGAACCGCCCCAGCGGCTCGCGCAGGACGCCCGCCACCAGCGTCAGCGGATCACCGATCACCGGCACCCAACTGAGCAACAACGACCAATGGCCGTAGCGCTGATAATGTTTTCGGGCTGTTTCAAGATGCCGCGGGCTGACGGGAAACCAGCGTCGCTCGCGAAAGCGCTCGATGCCACGGCCCAGCCACCAATTGACCAGCGAGCCAAGGACATTGCCCAGGGTCGCGACCGCCAGCAGCGACCACAGCCAATACTGGTCGCTGAGCAACAGCCCCACCAGCACCGCTTCGGACTGCAACGGCAACAGCGTCGCGGCACCGAACGCCGCCAGGAACAACCCGATATAAGCGCCGGACATCAATGGGCGGGATAGTCCGCCACCACCGTGTCCGTCCCGTCCTTTTTCAGGCCGATGACTTGATAGGCGTCGCTCATGCCGTCCATTTCCATGCCGGGCGAGCCCATCGGCATACCCGGCGCCGCCACCCCCAGCAGATCAGCACGCTTGCTCAGCGCCAGCACTTGCTCGGCCGGCACATGGCCTTCGACGAACTTGCCGTTGATCAATGCGGTATGACACGACGCCAGGCGGGGCGGCACGCCGTGCTGTTGCTTGAACGTGCTCATATCGGCTTCGACGTGATCCTCGACCTTGAAGCCGTTGGCTTCCAGGTGGCTGATCCATTTCTTGCAGCAGCCGCAATTCGCATCGCGGTGCACTTCGATGGGGACCAGGTCGGCGGCCTGGGCCAGGGAGGAGAGAAACAGGGCGCTCAGGGCGAGCAGACGCAGGTGGGTTCGCATGGGAAGGTCTCGACTCGGGTGGCGGTCAAAAAAAGAGGCATTTTGACGACTTTAGCCAGGAACGCGGGGGGAGAGTGTTTCGAAGTAATACGAAAACGACACCAATCCTGTAGGAGCGAAGCTTGCTCGCGAAAGCGGCGGGTCAGCCAACATCCCTGCTGAATGTGAAACCGCCTTCGCGGGCAAGCCTCGCTCCTACAGGGATCGGCGGTGAACACAGATGTTGTGTACGACGATCCCCCGTGTAGGAGCAAGGCTTGCCCGCGAAGAGGCCCTAACGGCTGGCCTCAAACCCGGCAATTACACCCGAGCCCGAATCCGCCGCCCCAACACATCCATCACATCACACCCATCCCTCAACAACAGCGCCGCCGCCAGCGCCAATTGCTGCACATCGGCGCCCTTGGCCTGACTGATATCGAGGCTGGCCAGGCTCTCCATCATCTGCGTCCCCGCCAGAAACCGCGCGGCGGCCTGGCAGTGCAAAACGTCCAGCGGCGCCTGCGTGGCCACCAGTAACACCGGGGTATCGGATTCATTGCTAGTCATCGGCATGTGCGGATTCATGCCTCACCTCCCGCTTGCGCGGCGTGCAAACCATCGATCGAGGCCTGTACCAGCGAACGGGCAGTATCGAGCAGGTGCTTGCTGGCCCAGCGCAGAGTCGCGATATGTTCCGGGCGGGTGGCGTTGGGGGCTTGATGGGCGAGGGCTTCGGCGCCGCTGAGGAAGATTGAGGCGTGTTCCAGGGCATCGAGCAGGGGGATGTCGGGTTGTACGGCGAAGAGGTGGTGGTCGGTGTGATCGCAGGGGGCGAACGGGGTGGATTTTGTGGTTGCGTGGGTCATTGTTGTAGCTCCTTAGTCATCAAGAGCTGCCACAAGATCGCCGTCAAACGAATGGGTGGCAACTGTGCGCAGGTTGACGGACCGGTCTAAGGTACCCGGCGCACTCGAAAGTGCCCCGCGCACAGTCACCATAAAGCTTTGTGTCGAGCACACGAGTGCACGAGCAAAGTTGGAGAACAATGCGCACCTTAAAACCGCCGAGCCGTCAAACCCGATCACGAATGAGTCGTGACGGGCGTGAGGATAGGGAGCGCGGGCAGGGCAGTCAACCGGCGCAAGGCTGGAAAAGGCGGCGTTACCTGTAGGCATATTCTGGCGTGACGTTGCCCCTGTAGGAGCAAAGCTTGCTCGCGATGGCGTCGTGTCAGCCAACATCATTGTTGGATGTACCGGCGCTTTCGCGAGCAAGCTTTGCTCCTACAGGGGTTGTGTTGACTAGCGGACTTTGAAGCGCCCCATGATCGAGCTGACGCGGCTATTGGCTTCCAGCAACTGCTGGGTGTTCAGCTCGCTGGCGTGACCGCTTTTCACCAGTTCATCCACCATGTGGCGGATTTGCACCATGCTGCGGTTGATCTCTTCGGTCACGGCGCTTTGCTGTTCGGCGGCGGTGGCGATCTGGGTGCTGAGGCTGTTGATGTGGCTGACGGAGCCGGCCATTTCACCCAGGCCGGAGTTGACCCGTGCCGTCGCATCGGCGGCGGACTGGCAACTGGCCTGGGTGTTTTCCATGGCCGCCACCGAGGAGCTCACGCCTTGGGTCAGGCGTTTGAGCATTTCGTTGATTTCCGAGGTGCTGGCCTGGGTCCGGGCGGCGAGGGCGCGGACTTCATCGGCCACCACCGCAAAGCCACGACCTTGTTCACCGGCACGTGCCGCTTCAATCGCCGCGTTGAGCGCCAGCAGGTTGGTTTGCCCGGCAATTGCGCCGATTACCCCGAGAATCTCGGTGATGCGTTGCGCGTCCTGCTGCATGTTTTCGACTTTATGGGTGGCGCTGGCCACTTCTTCAATCAACGCCACCACACTGCTGGAGGCTTCACCCACCACCACCCGCGAACGATCCGCGTGTTCGCTGGCGCGCTGGGTGAACGATGCGGTTTCGGCGGCGTTCTGCGCCACGCTGTCGGCGGTCGAACTCATTTCAGTGATGGCGGTGACGGTCTGATCGGTTTCCGAGGCGTGACGCACCAGGATCTGGCTGGTGTGCGCCGAGGTCCGTTGCAGGTTGTCCAGGCTCGAGGCCATGGCGCCGGTGGCCTGGGTCACTTCGCCGATCATGTTCTGCAAGTAGATGATGAAGGCGTTGACCGAGTGCCCGATGGCCCCCAATTCGTCTTCGGCGCGGATAGTGATGCGCTTGGTCAAGTCAGCATCGCCAGCCGACAGCGCGTCGATGTTGGCCTTGAGGATTTTCATGCGGTTGATCAACTGGCGGATCGCGTAGATCTGCAGCAGCACCAGCAGGATCACCATCGGAATCTGCAACAGGCTCAGGGTGTTCAGGACATCGTCACGCTGGGCGGTGATCAGCTTGGTCGGCAGGGCGGTGGCGAGGAACCACGGCGTGCCTTCGATCGGGCGCATGAAGAAGGTACTGGCTTCGCCGTTGTTGTCGAATTCGACGCGCTGGGCTTTGTCGCGGTTAGGCAGACCGGCCTTGACCTGGCTGGCGAACGGCGAGCCGCCGGCCAGCTCACTGATGTTCTTCAGCACGACCGGCCCGCTGATGCGCGAACTGTTGCTGATGATTTTGCCGTCGGCTTCGACGATCAGCATTTCGGCGCCGAGGTCTTTTTCCTTGCGCGCGATCAGGTCGTTGAAGAAGCCCAGGGTCACGTCGATGGTCGACACGCCGTAGGCCACACCGTTTTTCTGGATGGCCATGGCGCAGTTGGTGCGCGGCTCGGCACTGGCGTCATCTTTATAGGCAGCGGCCCAGGCGCACTGGCCGCGCGGGGTGGCCATGCCGCCCTTGTACCAGGTCTGGTCGTAATAGTTGGGCGCGGCGTCGCTGTTCCAGAAGGTGTTGACCGCCAGTTTGCCGGAGCTGTCGCGGTGCCAGAAGGTGCTGAACTTGTTGCGTCCCGCTTCACGCTGGCCGGGCAATGGCCAGATCCCGCCGCCAAACACCTTCAGCTCGCCGTACTGATCCACCAGGCCGGGCAGCACGGTATCGATGGCGGCGCTGTCGAGCAGGGGAATGGTCTGAGTGATGCTGCGTTGCTGGGATTGCACCTTGTTCAGTTCGCCCTGGATCTGCTCGGCGACTTCGGCAATGCGATTGAGGGCTACCTGTTCTTCGGTGTGGCGCAGCTTCGGCGCGACCAACTGGCTGATGCCCACGACCGTGAGCACGGAAAGCAGCAGGATGAACAGGACCAGAAACAGCGTGTAGCGAGCCTGAATGGTACGGAATGCGGGCATGGGACCGGTCCTTGTGCTGCGTTCTTATTGTTGGGGAGTTCGGGTTTGAAAAATAAGGCTATCCAGGACTTATCGGCGCGCTGGGGGCGAGCTTTAGTACGCGCGTGCAAGAAAACGGATCGAGGGACGGACGGTGCGCAAAAGGTGCGTATCGTAAACGGTACAAACCGACTACATCGGCAGTTATGACAGACGATCGATCGGCTACAGCAAACTTTAAAAGTTCATATAGGCCAATGAAACTGGGCACTTGGTGGTTTGTATCGTAAATGTACGAAAATTGTAAAAAGTAGAAATATTTGTAGGTGGACGTCCTCGTCGCGCCGATACTTCCCCGCATTCATCTCGGTTAAACAAGGATTTTTTATGTTCCCGTCGCAAGGACATTCCTCTCTTCTCACGCTGGCAGGAGTTCGGTCATGACGATTGGTCTGGTCGGCAACTGGACGGCGAAGGCCGGCGTATTTGTTCGACAGGGTTCGGTCAATGCCAAGCCACTGAGCCAAAGCGTCAAGGCGCGAGAGATTTTGAGTCAGGTGGGCACCAACCCGTTGTCGCTCGACAAGGCAAAGATGGATTCCATGTCGATGTGGAAGCAGGTCAAGGGCTTCGACCCGGAAAACGTTTCGGTCAAGCAGCTCGGCAACATGAGCACCTTTCTCAAGCAGAACGGCATCATCAGCGATGTGACGGCGCTGACGCTGCTGAACGCGGGAAACGAGTTCGATAAATTTGGCGTGCCGAAGGACGTGGACGCGAAATTCAATGCCCTGGAATACTTTGCCATCCAACTGGACACCATCCAGAGCAATAACCTGAAGGGCAACAAGTACGCCAACTACCTGGTGCCCGAATACAAGAAAGCCATTTACGCCCTGCAAAACCTCAAGACCTACGGCGAAACCAACGGCCCGGTCAAGAAGAAGTAAGGCGTCATCCTCTGACCCGACCCGCACCGGGTCAGAGGACGGCTGTTCAGCGGTCGAGCAACTTCATCACCTCTTCGGGGTAACGCAAGCCGGCGGTGGCCTCGGCCGGGAAGATCGCTTCCAGCGCCTGCAACTCGCTGTTGCTCAGTTTCACCTCCAGTGCCGCCACATTTTCCTCCAGGTATTTACGTTGCTTGGTCCCGGGAATCGGGATCAGGTAGTCGCCTTGCGCCAGGACCCAGGCCAACGCCAGTTGCCCGGCGGTCACGCCCTTATCCGCCGCCAGCGCCTGGACTTGCTGCACCAGCAGCAGGTTTTTCGCGAAATTCTCCCCTTGAAAACGTGGGCTGAAGCGGCGGTAGTCATCCGCGGCAAAGTCGTCCGGGCTTTTGAGCGCGCCGGTCAAAAACCCCCGACCGAGCGGGCTGTAGGGCACAAACGCAATGCCCAGGCGCTGGCATGCCGCCAGGCAGCCGTTGTCTTCCTGATCGCGGCTCCACAACGAGAATTCACTTTGCAACGCGCTGATCGGATGCACCTTGTGCGCCCGTTCCAGCGTGGCGGCCGAGGCCTCGCTCAAACCCAGGTAACGCACCTTGCCGGCCTGCACCAGTTCGGCCATGGCGCCGACGGTTTCCTCAATGGCCACTTGCGGGTCGATCCGGTGCTGGTAGTACAAGTCCAGGGTGTCGACGCCCAGGCGTTTCAACGTGCCGTCGATCGATTGGCGGATGTACTCGGGGCGGCCATCGACACCCCGCGCGGTCGGGTTGGCCGGGTCGCGCACGATCCCGAACTTGCTGGCCAGGAACACTTGGTCACGCTTGCCGGCAATGGCTTTGCCGATCAGTTCTTCATTGGTGTGCGGGCCGTACATGTCGGCGGTGTCGAGCAGGTTGATCCCCAGTTCCAGCGCCCGGTGCAGGGTGGCGGTGGCTTCGCGGGTGTCGGTGCCGGTGGTGTAGAAATCGGTCATGCCCATGCAGCCCAGACCGATGGCGCTTACCTGTGGTCCGTTCTTGCCCAATTGACGTGTTTGCATGAGATCAGCTCCTTGAATGGTGAGCCGCCATTGTTCACCTCGACACAAAGCAGATAAACCGGCTAAAACTGCTATCACTATTCGCTATTTCTAAATAATTAGCAGGTGCAGCAGAACCATGGACCGTCTCAACGCCATGCGCGTGTTTACCCGGATCGTCGAGTCGGGCGGCTTTGCCAAAGCGGCGGACAGCCTGCAAATGCCCCGGGCCTCGGTGACCATTCTGATCAAGCAACTGGAGGCCCACCTGGGGGTGCAACTGCTGCAGCGCACCACCCGGCAAGTCAGCCTGACCCTCGACGGCGCGGCGTATTACCCGCGATGCGTGCGTTTGCTGGCGGATCTTGAGGAAACCGAAGCGGTGTTTTCCGCCGCCCGGCACAACCCCAAAGGCTTGCTGCGGGTGGACATGCCGGCGGGGATCGGGCGTCTGATCGTGATTCCGGCACTGGCGCAATTCACCGACAGGTACCCGTTGATCGAGCTGGAAATCAGCTTGAACGACCGCACGGTGGACCTGATTCGCGAAGGCGTGGACTGTGTGCTGCGTGGCGGTTCACCGCTGGATGACTCACTGGTGGCGCGGCCGCTGGTCACGCTCGATCAGGTGACCTGCGCCAGCCCCGACTACTTGCGGCGTCACGGCGTACCCCTGAACACCTCGCAGCTGCAAGGTCATCAGATGGTGGAGTATTTCTCCGCGACCACGGGCACGCGCTTCGGGCTTGAGTTTGTGGTCGAGGGGCAGGTGCAACCGGTCAATTTGCCGAAGCGGATTTCGGTCAACAGCGCCGATGGTTACATGGCCGCGTGCGAGGCCGGGTATGGATTGGTCCAGGCCCCGTATTACCACGTGGCGCGGCAATTGGAGGAAGGGCGCCTGTGCGAGGTGCTCAGGGAGGCGCCGCCCCCGGGCATGCCGTTGACGGCGCTGTACCCGCCACACCGCCAGTTATCCCGGCGGGTGCGGGTGTTTGTCGACTGGCTGGTTGAACTCTGCGCGCAACCGGGCCAGCCTTTTTACCGAGATGATTCAGGCCGCTGAACGATCGGCGTCGGGGTCCGTTGAGCGTTGCAGCGTGTGATGCAGGTGTTGCATGTGCAAGCAGTGCAGGTCCAGCGCGCGTGACCGGGCGCCGCGATGAAACAGGGCGAGCCATCGCGCCTGATCAGGTGCAGGCATCACCCCGGTGAAGACGAAGCCCTTGCTGTTCAAGCGTTCGACATCCTCGGCAAAGCGCGATGACAGGGCCAGCCGGACCGAAATCAGCCAGTTCCAGGGCAATTCCGTCAGCTGATCGAGCAGGCGTTTGTCCAGGCGTTCGATGACAACATCCACCCTCTGGTGATGCTGCTTCATCTGCAGGGGCCGCGACAGGTAGTCCGGCACAAACGGGTCGCTGCCGAACAGCGACCCCAGATGCTGCATAAACCCTCGGCAGCTTGGCGGCCACGCGATGTCGGGCAGCGGGCAACTGCGCCCGGCGAGCGGATGGACGCCGACGACGACGCTTTCCGGCAAGGCTTCGGCGAAGGGCGACGGCACGTAGTCCGGCAGCAACCCGGTGCAATGGAACCCCAGCGTTTGCGCCATGCGTTGGGTGTAAGGGTGGTGGGTGACCTGTTTGATCAGGACACAACGACCCGCGACCGCACGGGAGTGTTCCAGCAATTCACGGCCCAGGCGCGTGGCGATGTTCTGTCCGCGCGCCTGCGGGTGGACGACGCTGAGGGCCAGTTCGGCGATGTCGGTCGGGTGCTTGTCCCGGCATAACGCCGCGTGCCCGAGGACCTGCGAGCCGTCCACCGCGAGCATGGATTGCCAGCGCCCGTCGTTGTTGTGCTGGGTGATCAACGTCGGCAGATACACATCCGGCTGCACGTAGTGTTGGCCGTACACCTGTCGAAAAAGCCCGCTGACCGCCGCGGCATCGGAAGGCCGGAAGGGGCGGAAAATCAGCTGACTCATGGCCTGGTCTCCGGCGCGGGCGTGTACTCGCGCAAATCCAGGACACGCAGTTGTTTGCCCGAGCGCGGATGCAACGCCAGGTCAGTAACGGCACAAGGGAGAACCTGGAAATCCAGCAAACCGTCTTTGTTCAGGCTGTCGATGGCGGGGTAGTGGGCCATGAGTGCCAGGCGCAACGCCTGGCTCGGCGCTTCGATGGCGTGGGCGCCGTCTTCGGGGACCCAATGCACGCTCAACAGGTCCTTGTGGCCCACCTGTTCGATCCGCAACTGCCACTGCTCGCTGTGGGTGACGCGCTGGACGATGTGGTGTATCTCGTCGGTCAGCAGCGACATCACCCCCACGCGCACCCGCTGACTGTGGACGCTGCGGCCCCTGAGGGCGAATTTACGCCTTGGCGTACCCGCGGGCTCAAGCCAGCAGGCGCGATCACCGACCGGGTAGCGCAGCAGCGGCATCAACCGGCGATTCAGATTGGTCACCACCAACAGGCCCATACGGTGGCACTCATCAATGATGTCGCCGCTGAACTCGTCGATGATCTCGAGCACGGTGTGCTGGTCGAACACCCGATGTTCACCCAGCGCACAGTCTCGGTCGCTGGCCCCGATCAGCCCGGCATCGACACTGGCATAACCGATGGAGGCGACGCGGGCATTGGGGAAGACCTTGGCGAAGATCGGCAGTTGGCTGGCAAACACGCTTTCACCGCCGTAGAGCAGGGTGTCGACGCCACTCAACACGTGCCCATGCTCTGCCAGATACGCCGCATATTTGAGCAACTGTGCCGGTATGCCCGCCAGGACATTGATCCGGTGGTCGCCAATCGCCGCTGTCAGCCCCCGGAAATCGACGTTGCCGGTAAAGGGAAACTCACTGATCGACACCCGCACATGGGTCAGTGACTCGTGGATAAACAGAAAGCTGGCGCAAAGGTCCCCGGAAAAAAACAGGTTGGCGACCCGGTCGCCATTGTTCAATTGCGACGACAGACTTTCACCGAAAGTCGTGACCAGGGTTCGCCATTCTTCGTGGGTGTAAACCGCCAATTTACCCTGGCTGGTGGTGCCTCCGGTTTTAAACAACAGCGCGTTGTCGACCGGTGCCGTCAGTACCGGCCACTGTTTCAAGTCATGGCTGCCTGCCCAATAGTTGTTTGCGTCGATCAAGGGAATATCGTTTGTGGTGAATCCCTGTAACGGTAAGTGTTTGAGGTGCTGATGATAAAAACGCGAATGTTCACGTATGTATTGCACCAGTTGTTCGAGGGTCAATAGTTCTTTCACTGGAATTCCTTTTTCAGGTTTTAATCTACGGTTAATAAATAATAATTATTGTTGTTTGCGTTGGTCGATAACTAACGGGGTCTTGCCGCTGTGGCGGTTTCGTTCAAATTGAGTGGCGGCGCAGGTATTAACTTCAAGGATCAGCAGTGCGCCGACAAGGGCCGTTTCAAGTGCCGGGTCGGACACCAATCGGGCGCGAACCTGTTGCGCCTCGCCCTCGGCATGCACCACCAGGCGCTCGCACCCGTCGGGCCCATGGTCGAGCACCATTTGAATGGGCACGCCTGCGCAGTGGGCCAGGTGTGAAGGCGAAACGAATACGGTACCGATTCGCAACAATTGCCCATGGCGCTCCAGCAATTGGAACCGTGGCGAACTCAGTCCGCAGGGACAGTTCCCATGCACCCAGCGCCCGGTGTCGCCCACTTCGTAGCGGCGCACGGTCTGACTGTGGCGGGCTCGCGAGGTGAACAGCAGGCGTCCGACCTGACCGTCCTGGACGGGCACATCCTGTTCCAGGTCAACGATTTCCAGATGCTGGGTATCGCACATCAAGTGAAAGATGCCATCGGTGGTCGCCGCGCAGGCATGGCCCAGGGGGCCGGCGTCCACCGAACCGTAGATCGCCGAGCGAATCGTCGACACGCTGCAGCTTTCCATCAATTGACGACTGGCCAATCCGAGATGCTCGCCAGCGAGAAACACCTTGCGGATACCCCCATAGGCTCGCAGGGTTTTCTGTTCGTTGAAAAACAGCCGGTGCAGGGTGCTCGGCATGCCGATCAGCACGTTGACGTTTTGCTGCACGATCAGCCGGGCGATTTCGCTGAAGTTATCGTCATGCGGCGCGCCCATGGGCAAATGGGTGATGTCCATCAGTTGCAGAACCCAGGAGAAACTGGAAAAACCGCCGTAAAGACTGCCGCCATAGAACAGGTTCATCACTCGGTCCTGTGCCGGATCAAGCCCGGCGGCGAACAGCCCGTCAGCCGCCGCGCGCATTTGCCGCTGAAAGTCGCGGTAGCTGAAACCGGCCAGCGCCGGGGTGCCGCTGCTGCCGCCGGAGCGAAAGAACAGCTGCGCCGACGGGGCGATGGGCTGGGCCTGGAAGGCGTGTTTGTCCATGATCGCCAAACCCGTGGTGTCCACGGCGGCGGGCAGTGCGTCGAGGCACGCATGGCTGCTCAGCACATCAGCGGGCAGGCTCACCGAGAGGCGGCGGCTCAGGCGGGCCAGCGCGTACACGCCATCGTGGGGCTCGCCGGCATAGCCGTCGTGGATCGCGCCCGCTGGCGCAATGCGCGTGACGCCGGCGTTGACCAGGGTTCGCACCAACTCCGGTGTGTGTGCCGGCGGGCAAATCAAGGCGCAGCTTTGCAGCACGGTGCGCCAGGGCAGCAGGGTTTCGGCAATCAGCGCCTGCGGCACCGGTTTGAGCAGCAGGGTCCGAAACAGCGGGGAGGGGGCGAGGGTTTGATGATGCTCCCAGATGACCCGCCAACCCGCTTCGCTCCAGACCTCACCGGTGTGCCCGGCAAAACATTGTTCCAGGCGCGCCATGGCGCAGCGGGTGGTGATTTCCGAGGCTTCCTGGTCGGACGGGACCAGCGCCGGCCAGTGCGCGTTGCGACGCTTGAACGCCTCGGTCAGGCGCACGCCCATGTCGTGCAGGATGGCCGGGTCATCGCTGTCCACCAGCACCCATTGCGGGCTGGAACAGGCTTGTTGATCGAGGCGACAGACTTCGTCCACCAGGGCATCCAGTGCGTCCGGTTGTGCCGCTTCCGGTGAGAGATAAGCGAAGCTGATGCGGTGCCCCCAGTCGATCCAGCGACAGCCGATGGGCACTTGGCTGCGAATCGCCTTGAGCGCGGTTTCGCCGCCCCACGCCGCCACGGCATCGGCCCGGGTGCAGAGGCGTGCAATGTCTGCGGTCGCCACGGGCAGCACCGCGATAAAGTCGGCCAGCCGGCCATTGCTGTCACACCGGCCGAGGGCCTCCAGCAGGCGTGCTGTCAGCCCTTGGTCGCTGGAACTGGGGCGCAACCAGTTGACGTTGCCGGCCAGCAGGCTTTCCAGGACCGCACAAAAGGCGAGCATCGGCGCATTGGCCGGCGTGATGTGTACCACCAGCCCCAGCGGGTGCCAGCTTTCGAAGCGCGGTTGCCGGTAGTCGATGCGTCGCAGGGAGCGTGGTTGTACACCCAGTTCGCGCTCCAGTTTGGGATTCAGATGCTCGGGCTGGCAGAAATCGATCAGTGCCAGGCGTTGATCGTCCTCCAGGCCGAAGTCGAGCTCGCCCGTTTGCAGTTGCCGGGCAAAGCGTGCGGCCGAGGCCACGACGGTGTCACTGTCGATAGGGCTCATCAGCAAGCGCGGCAAGGCCTGGTGCAGAGCATTCAGGGCGGTATCGAGGGCAAGGTCGGCGTGCAGTTGGCCGTTGATCAAATACATCTCAAGCCCTCCCGAGCAGTTCGGCGGCGGCCATGGCGCAGCTACGGCCGGGGCTGGTGCCGGCACGTCCATGCAACTGGAACCAGTCAGTGGCCAGACCGCAGCCGCAGGTTGCGCCGGGGTACAAGGTGGCCAGGTCGCTCATGACCACGGCATGGGCCGGGCTCGACGAAATATAAGGTGATACGAAGTTCAGCAGGCCGCTTTGGCCATAGGGCTGGACGCTGAAGTCAGCTGGATTGCGCACGAAAACCTTCGAGTAAACCGGTACATGGAAATGATGATGGGCACATTCGATATAGGGCACCGCGTGCTCGACCGCGCCGTAGCCGTCGCGGCAGCGGGCCGGTTCGATGCCCAGTTGCTGCCCGATCCGTTCATAGAGTCGAGCCCGGGAAATCTCCTGCGCGGCGTGGTTTTTCCAGCCGCCGCCGAGAAACACCAATGACCCGGCAGGCAAATCCAGCGGCGCCAGGCCCGTCGCCTGCATGCGTTGCAGCGTCTGCCAGAGGAACGCCGGAAAACCGAAAATGCGCACGGGGAGCTGTTCTTCGGCGAACGCCTGCAAGGCGCGGATCACGCCGAACAGGTCGAACTCGTGACCATCGCCGGTGCGCCGCAGGGCATAGACGACTCGGTTGGCGGGGGCATAACGACACAGAAATTGATCGGTGTAAGCGGTACCCAGGCGGTTGTCAGGCTCGGGTTCATAGCTGAGCAGCAAGTAGTTGCACGGGGTGTCCGGGGTGTCCCAGCCATACTGCTGGAAAATCCGTGTGACCATGCCTTGGGCGGCGGCCATGCTGCGATCGTCATAGCGCATGCGGCTCTTCTGGCCGCTGGTGCCGGACGAGGTCAGTTCCAGCGCGCCCTCAGCGGTGGGGCTCAATAGCAGCTGTTTTTTGAAAAAACTGGCGAAGATCGGCGGCAGGCGCGACCAGTCCTCCAGGGTGTCCAGAGCCTGGGCATCCAGGCCGTGGCTGTGCAGCCAACGTTCGTAGCCGGGGGTATGGTGGCAATGAAACAGGCTGGTTTCAGCCATGGCGCGATCGAACAAACCCGGCGGTACAGCCTCCAGGTCATAAGGTTGCACCAGCGCGCACAACGCGTCGGTGTTGGGAAGATGAATCATCGAAATTCCTTTTTTGATTGTTTGATTCAGACGGCGACCGAGGGGTGGCACCGTCGTAGAAATGCGTGCAAAGGCACCAGGCACAGCAGCCCCGCCGTAGCGGCGATCAAGGCGAACGACTCCAGGCTGTCACCGGCCCCGAGCGCCGCAATCAGTGACCCGACGCCGCCCATGATCGAGATGGACAACATGCCGATCATGGCCGACACCAGTCCCTTGCTGTCCTCGCTGGAAAACAGCGCCAAGCGGTACAGCGCGGCATTGCTCATGCCCAGGCCGACGGCGTAGATCGCCAGGCACCCGACCAGTAACCCGGTCGACGCCCCGTAAAAGCCAACGATCAGGAGTGCCGCGAGCCCGGCGCAAAACGGCCAGAGTGCATAGCGCACCAGTTGTGGCAGGGCCGATCCGGTAATAAAGCGGTCGAGCAGCAAGTTGCCGAGAATGACCGCGCCGAACACCGGGATCTGCCAGAGCCCGTAGTGCAGGACTGACAGGCCCTGACCCTGGATTAACAACAACGGCGACAGGCCGATCCAGGCAATCAGCGGCAAGCTCATCAGCCCCAGGGCGACGGACGACAGCACAAACCCCCGGTTGCGCAACAACACGCCGTAGCGGCGCACGGTGGCGCGCACGTCGAAGGGCTTGTCGGTGGCTGCGCCGCCCAAGGTTCGCGGAATGAAGACATACAAGCTGACCCAGACCGCCAGGGCGGCGATGCCGAGCAATAAAAACAGCTCTCGCCACGACAGCCATTGCAATAACAAGCTGCCGAACAAAGGCCCCAGCAGTGGCGAGAGCAGGGCAATGTTCCCCAGCCACGCCATGATCCGCACCGCATCGGCCTCGCAGAACACTTCCTGCAAGGCGGGATAACTGACGGCGATGACAAAGCCCAGGCCCATGCCCTGGATCAGGCGCAAGCCGTTGAATGCTCCGATCCCTTGCACCCAGTACGTCGCGCCACAGGCCAGGGCAAATAGCGCACTGCCGATCAGCAGCAGCGGACGACGCCCGTAGTGATCGGACAGCGGGCCGATCAGCCACTGCAACAGCACACCGCCGGTCAAATACAGGGTGAATGCATACGGGACATATTCAGGACGGGTGTTCAATTGTTCGGTGACGGTTAGCATGGCGGGCATGATCAAATCGCTGGCCATATAGGTCAGTAGTTCGAAAACAGCGACAGCCAGGCAAAAGCCGGTCAGTTGGAAGCGTCTCCGGTTAGTTGATGAAGTGTGCATGATATCCTTGTCGATACTGTAAAGTTCAAGTTGTAACGCGTGTTGCGTTATATCGAGAGTAATCATCTAACGATATTCGCTCTAGTGCGCGATTGAGACTTATAGTTTCAAGGGTTTGCCATGTATTTCAATAATTCGGAATGAACTAATGAAAGGCGCGACTGTGGATCCTAAGTTTCAAAAAAAGTTGAGAGATTAATAAACGAAAAATGCCCGCAGCAGGGCGGGCATTTGTTCAGGATTGATTAAAAAGAAGTGAATATTTTCTAACGGGTCGAACTAGCGGTGTTGGTAATAACCTGGTCCGCCACGATCATAGTGGTGGTCGCCATGCCAGCCTCCGTGGGGAAAAATGATACAGCCGCTCAGGGACAGGAGAGCGATCAGGGGAATCAGCAGTGTGATTCGACGAAGCATTTCAGAATCCTCATGGTTAGCGCCGCAATGAAGCCAAAACTCTTCATCGGCTGTAACATGAGACTTCGTTTGCACCTGTTCATCCCCGCCAGAAGGTAGGGGCTTGGCATGCAAGCGGATACAAACCGGATACATTTCAAGTTTCAGGAACCCGCAATGACCCAGTCGCAACGTTTGAAATACTCGATTCTGATCTCCCTGGTCGTCCTGGGGATCATGTTCGGCCTTTCCTATCTGCAAAATGCAGGGATCATCAGCGAGAAGCTGTTCCAGTACATCGCCATCGGCGTGGCCGTGATCGTGGTCATCGTCAATGGCGTGATGCGCCGCAAGGTCAAGCCTTGAGCGAAGCGTGCGAGGCCGATTCGCTGTAGAGAATGGCAATGGCCTGCGGATGCAGGCTATAGCTCTTGTCCGGATTGAGCGTGATCACGCCCTCGCTGCATAGCCGCTTCAACACCTCCCGCACACTCAGGAAGGACAGGGGAATATCCAGGTCCAGCAAATGCGTGTGCACGCCGCGCACGCCCAGGTTGCGTTCGCTTTCGGCGGCGCTGAGCAGGGCGTCGATGACTTTGAGGCGAATCAGGCTGGTTCTCAGGCCAAAGCTCTTGAGCAGTACCCGGATTCGTTCGTTTCCGTGGCGATCGGCTCGTTCAAAGATCCCGGAGCCGTGGCTCATGGAAACGCTCTTTGGCGCATGGCTACCGTCCGTTGGCAGTTGCGAGTTGTACATGCAAAAACTCCTTTTCAGAGCCTGATCAGGAAAAAAATGAGGGTGCTCTCAATCATTAAGACGGACGAGCACGGCAAATCATGAAGACGTTGATGTAGAAAATTTGTCGAGGCCACGTGAGCGCCATGTGATACGGCCGCCGATGATCGTCGCGCCGCCTAAATTTCCTGATGTTTTTTTCGTTCCTAAGGCCAGGCACATTCCGTGTTGTACGCCGGATGTGATTTTTCAGGGCCATGTCCATCAGGAGCGAGCGTGATTATTAGCAGGCAGTTAACCCGGTTGAGTCTTGCAGGTGTGATGCTGGGGTTGAGCCTTGCGGCCAGCGCCCGCAGTGCACCGGAATCTTCGGCCGTGGATATTCGGCGCACCAGTTTCGGCGTGCCGCACATTCGTGCCGAGAACGAACGCGGGCTCGGTTACGGCATCGGCTACGCCTACGCCCAGGACAACCTGTGCCTGATGGCCAACGAGATCGTCACCGTCAACGGCGAGCGCTCGAAGTATTTCGGCCCGGAACAGTTCACCCTCGAAGAACGCGCCAACCTGGCCAGCGACCTGTTTTTCAACTGGCTGAATACGCCCCAGGCGGTGGCCGGTTTCTGGCAGGCGCAAACCCCGCAAGTCAAGGAGCTGATCGACGGTTACGTGGCGGGTTACAACCGCTCGCTGGCCGAGCGCCAGGCCCAGGGTTTGCCGGCGCAATGCCAGGGTGACTGGGTTCGCCCGATTGCCGCGCAGGACCTGGTGAAGCTCACGCGGCGCCTGCTGGTCGAAGGCGGGGTCGGGCAGTTTGCCGAAGCACTGGCCGGCGCGACGCCGCCAGCGAGCGTCGCCCAAGCGGCGGCGGGGGCGCAGTCGTTCCTGGCGGCCGCCGAGCGCCAGCAACGCTTTGCCCTGGATCGCGGCAGCAACGCGGTGGCGATTGGCAGCGAGCGCTCATTCAACGGTCGCGGCATGCTGCTGGCCAACCCGCATTTCCCTTGGGTCGGCGGGATGCGCTTCTACCAGATGCACCTGACCATCCCCGGCAAACTGGACGTGATGGGCGCGGCGTTGCCCGGTCTGCCGATGATCAACATCGGGTTCAATCAGCACCTGGCGTGGACCCACACGGTGGATTCGTCCAAGCATTTCACCTTGTATCGCCTGCAACTGGACCCCAAGGATTCCACCCGTTACCTGCTGGATGGCAAGTCGTTGCCGCTGGATAAACAGACGCTGATGGTCAACGTGAAACAGCCGGACGGCCAGGTCAAAGCGGTGTCCCACGTGGTCTACAGCTCGGTGTTCGGCCCCGTGGTGCAGTGGCCGGGCAAGCTCGATTGGGACAAGCAGTTCGCCTACAGCCTGCGCGATGCCAACCTGGACAACAATCGCGTCCTGCAGCAGTGGTACGCGATGAATCGCGCCACCAGCCTCAAGGAATTGCAGGCCTCGGTGCACAAGATCCAGGGCATCCCGTGGGTCAACACCCTGGCGGCGGATGATCAGGGGCAGACGCTGTACATGAACCTGTCGGTGGTGCCGAACGTCAATGCTGACAAACTGGCCAAGTGCAGCGATCCGCGCGCCGGGTTGCAGATGATCGTGCTCGATGGTTCCAACAGTGCCTGCGCCTGGGACATCGACCCGAAGGCCGCGCAACAGGGCATTTACGCGGCGGACCAGTTACCGCAGCTGCTGCGCAAAGACTTTGTGCAGCATTCCAACGATTCCGCCTGGCTGGCCAACCCGGCGCAACCGCTCACCGGTTTCTCGCCACTGATCAGCCAGGACAGCCAGCCGTTGGGGTTGCGCTCGCGTTTTGCCCTGGATCGCCTGGGCTCGCTGGCCAAGGCCGGGCCGGTGGCGGCGGCGGATCTGCAACGGATGGTGATGGATGATCAGGTGTATCTGGTGGCACAGGTCATGCCGGACCTGCTGAACTTCTGTAGCACGGATCTGGGGGCGGATGCCGCGACACTCGCACCGGTGTGCGCCAGCCTGAAGGCGTGGGATGGCCGGGCGAATCTGGACAGCGGGCTGGGCCTGGTGCATTTCAATATCGTCATGGAGTCGTTGCAGCTTTTACCTGACGTCTGGCGTGTGGTCTTCGATCCGAAAGACGCGCAACACACCCCGCGGGGATTGGCTTTCGAACGACCAGACGTTGCCAAAGCCATCCGCGAGGCGATGCTCGCGTCCGTGGAACGGACCGCCCATATGGGACTCAAGCCGGACAGCCGCTGGGGCGACATTCAGGTGGTCAGCAGCGGCGGACAACAAACGTCGATCCACGGCGGGCCGGGCACATTGGGGATTTATAACGCGATCCAGAGCGTCCCGAGAACCGACGGCAAACTGGAAGTGGTCAGCGGCACCAGTTACCTGCAAATCGTGACCTTCGATGACAAAGGTCCGCACGCCCAGGGATTGCTGGCGTTCTCGTTGTCCAGTGACCCGGCATCGAAATACGCCCGGGACCAGACGCAGGCGTTCTCGAAGAAGCAGTTGAGTGTGTTGCCGTTCACCGAGCAGCAGATCAAGGCTGATCCGCAGTATCAGGTGCAGACGCTGCGCGAATCGGATGAAAAAGCCGGGAAGATAGCGGCGCAATAAACACCGCGCGACAAGTTGTAGCCAACACGAAGGCCGCCTCCCCAAAGGGACGCGGCCTTCAGCTTTTTGGTGCTTGCTGCGGAATCGAATTGAGCACCGGGTTGCCGTTCTCGTTGCGAGTCAGGTACACCGGCAATACCCGGGGCAGGGACGCCACCAGGTTGTTGAGTTCCTTGATGTTGTAGATGCCGCCGATGCGGATCGACGCGGTGCTGTTATCGGCCACCATCACCGGTTTGCTCAGGTAACGGTTGATCAGCGGCAAGGCCTCGCTCAGGGGTAAGTCGTCGAGCACCAGTTTGCCGCTGCGCCAGGCCAGGGCGTTGTCGTTGGCGTAGGTCTGGCTGATCTGCGGCATGTAGTCGCCGTGGCGAAAGCGGGCCTGCATCGCTGGCCCCAGGCGCAAGCCGTCGCCGGCCAGGGCGTCGTTGCTGGTGACCAGCACCGAGCCTTCGATCAGGTTCACCCGCACCTGATCTTCATACAGCCACACGTTGAATTTAGTGCCCGTTACTCGAATCCGGCCTTCGGCGGCCTTGACGATGAAAGGGTGGGTCATGTCGTGGGTGACACTGAAGAACGCTTCACCCTTTTTCAACGTGACCCGACGCTCATCCTTGTAATTGCTGAAGGTCAGTTCACTGCCCAGGTTCAGCTCCACCTGGCTGCCGTCGTTCAGGGTGACATGACGCACTGTGTCACTGGCTTCGAAATGCTGATAGGCGTTGGGCAGCCAGCCGAGGTTCCAGCCGCTGTACGCCGCCAGCGGCAGCGCCAGGGCGCAGACAGCCGCGGTGATGCCGTAGCGGCGCCAGGAGGTGGCACGTTGGTTGGGCAGCAGGGGCTCGGCGGACTCAGGGTGTGGCAAATCGCCTGCGACCTCCCAGATTTCCAGCATGGCTTCGAACTCGAAGGCATGCAGCGGATGAGCGTCGCGCCATTGTTCGAACGCCTGGCGCTCCTCGGCGGTGCAGTCGATGGCGTGCAGACGCATGCACCAGTGCGCAGCGGCATCGGTGATGGCGTCGTATTCGGCTTCCGAGAAGGTGTGTTCGGTCATTGACTCATCCTGATTTGCTGCATTCTAACCTTGCGGGCGAGGTGCCGAGAACATCCGTCATGGCAATTACCCATCAAAGTGGAACTTATTTTCCCCGCTGACGCCCAAAAACCAGGACGCATGACGCCTACTATCCACAAATGGAGTGAAAAAATGATCAAAAGAACCTTCGCCGCCCTGATTGCCACCGCCTGTCTGTTCAGCGCTGGCGCTGCATTGGCCGATCGCCCGGGCGCAGGCTGGATCACCATCGAGAAGGCCATCGAAACCGCGAAGACCAAGGCCGGTTACGTCGAGGTCTACGAGATCGAAGCCGATAACAATGGTTACTGGAAAGGCGAGGGCCGCAAGGCCGATGGCGTGGTCTACGAGTTCCGCATTGATGGCGCCTCCGGCAACATCCTGCGCGACCAGAAAGACTAAACCTGTCGGGGCACTGTCATCACAGTGCCCCGATCACTGTTTTATGGCGTGCTGGTGTGCAGTTGCCGCCCCAGGTGAGTGATCAGCCAGGTCACCGAATCGGCATTGCCCAGTTGTACCGCCAGCCTCACCGAGGCATCCCTCATGAATACCTTTCAGGGGAGCGGGGCAGAGGTCATGGTTTTTCCTCGATGGGGTGGAGGAAAAACGGTAAGGCTGGGGCACGGCGGGTGTGCGGTACATATTGCTGAGGTATTCGAAGTTTCGAGGCTTGACAGGCACCCTGCGCAACAGCGCTTAATCGGCCATGTTTTTTGGGTTGCCGCGCAACCCGTTTCAGCCTGTAGCCCGCACTCAATAATAAAACTGGAGCCTCAGATGACCGCAACACCCGCCTCTTCGAACACGCAAACCCTGGACTTCAATTCACTCGTTCAATTGCTCGAACACATCTTCCTGCGCCACGGCACCTCGGCCGAGGTCGCCAACACACTGGCCCTGAACTGCGCCGGCGCCGAACGCGACGGCGCCCACAGCCACGGCGTGTTCCGGATTCCCGGTTATGTGTCGACGCTCAACAGCGGCTGGGTCAATGGCCAGGCGGTGCCGGTGGTTGAAGACGTGGCCTCGGGCTTTGTCCGCGTCGATGCCGGCGGTGGCTTCGCCCAACCCGCCCTGGCCGCCGCCCGTGCATTGCTGGTGGAAAAAGCCCGCAGCGCCGGGATTGCCGTGTTGGCGATCCGCAATTCCCATCACTTCGCTGCGCTGTGGCCAGACGTCGAACCGTTCGCCTATGAAGGCCTGGTGGCCCTCAGCGTGGTCAACAGCATGACGTGCGTGGTGCCCCACGGCGCCGATCGCCCACTGTTCGGCACCAACCCGATTGCTTTCGCCGCGCCACGGGCGGATGGCGACCCCATCGTGTTCGACCTGGCCACCAGTGCCATCGCCCATGGCGACGTGCAGATCGCCGCGCGCAACGGCGAGCGCCTGTCGCCGGGCATGGGCGTGGACAGCCTGGGCCAGCCGACCCAGGACCCGAAAGCGATTCTCGAGGGCGGTGCGTTGCTGCCGTTCGGCGGGCACAAGGGCTCGGCGTTGTCGATGATGGTGGAGTTGCTGGCCGCGGCGTTAACCGGCGGCAATTTTTCTTTCGAATTCGATTGGTCGAACCACCCGGGGGCGAAGACGCCGTGGACCGGGCAACTGCTGATCGTGATCGACCCGAGCAAGGCCGTCGGGCAGAACTTCGCCGAACGCAGCCAGGAACTGGTGCGGCAGATGCATGGCGTGGGGTTGAAGCGCTTGCCGGGGGATCGGCGGCATCACCAGCGTGCCAAATCAGCGACTGGGGGGATCGAGTTGGAGGCGGATGTTTTGGCGAATTTGCGGGAATTGGCTGGGCTCTGAGCCTTGTGAAGCAAAAAAGGCGAGCATCAAGCTCGCCTTTTTTTATGCAGGACCGATCAACGACGACCGAGCAACAACCCGACCACCAGGCCGAAACCGGCAGAAATCGCCACGGTCTGCCACGGGTGACCACCGATATAGGTTTCAGTGGCGTCGACCGCCGGTTTGGTGCGTTCGCGCACGCTGGTTACTGATTCCAGCGCCTGTTGCAGCTTCTGGGCGACTTGTCCGCGCAGGGTATCGGCTTCCTCGCCCACCAGCGACGCACTGCTTTTGAGCAGCTTGTCCGATTCTTCGATCAGCGCCTGAAGCTCACTGAATGCCTGATCCTTGATTTGGTCTGCGGCGTTTTGTACGGCTGTTTTGCGGGCCATTGAGTAACTCCTTGCGGGTAAGTGGGCAGTGAACAATGGAGTCTCGGGCGATTGAAAAAGTTGCACTCATTTTGTGTGCAGGCTCCACCCTGAGGAAAAATCCAGGGTCGGAGATTTCCTCCTACGGTGTAAGATGTCGCCTATTTACGCCGCAGGTATTTCCCATGAGCTTCAATCTGGCCGACAAACCCCTTGCCGAGCGCGCTGCGCTTGAAGACGAAAAATCCCGTCTGTTCGACCTCTGGCAAAGCAACCTGGGCAAGTCCAAAGGCGAAGCGGCGCGGTTATTCGGTGAACGGGCCAAGCGCAAAGGCAAATGGGCTGAATGGGTTCGCTCCGAGCTCGACCTCCTGTCGCCGCCGGAATACGCCAACATGGTGCGCAGTGAAGTCAATCGCCTGATGGCCGCCAAATAACCCGTCAATGACCGCCGCAAAACCCTGTAGGAGCGAGGCTTGCCCGCGAAGGCGTCATATCATCCAGCATCGACGTCGAATGACACACCGCCTTCGCTGTAGGAGCAAGGCTTGCCCGCGATGACGATCTCAAGGATGCCATCGCGGGCAAGCCTTGCTCCTACAGGGTGGGGCGTCGTTTATAGGCGTGAGTCGTGCGGGGAAAAATCGCCACAATCGCCTCACGCACCTTCAACACCACCGGATCCAGTTGCGCGCTGGTGCGCCAGCCCAGTTCGATGGGGTAACGCGGCAACGCCAGCGGGCAGGGCAGCAGCGTCAGACCGCTGAGTGCAGCGATGCTTTGCGCGGCGTGGGCCGGAATGGTCGCCACTGCCTGGCTGCCCTTGAGTAGATGCGGCAACGCCGCAAAGTGTGTGGTCGAGGCGCACACCCGCCGACTCAAGCCCAGCGCCGCCAGCCCCTCATCGGTGATCCCGATAAAACCGCCCGACGACACCAGAATGTGCTCCCGCGCGACGAATTCCTCCAGGCTGAGGGCTTGCTGCCCTGGCGCCAGGCTGATCGGGTCGACCAGGCACAGATAACCCCCTTCGCCCAGCACCTGCCGGCTGAGCAAGCGCTCGGCAAAACCGCCCGCCGTGATCGCCAGGTCGATGCTGCGTTCCATCAAGGCCTGGGCGACGATCTGGCTGTGGGTCTGGCGGAAGATCAACCGCAGTTTTGGCGCGGCGCGGGCGATCTCGTCAATCAGCCGCCGCCCGTAGGCAATCTCGAAGTCATCCGACAGCCCCACGGTGACCGAACGACCTTCGTAGTGACCGGCCGCCGGGTCGACCATGGCCAGGCTCTGTCGGCATTTGTTCAGCGCATCGCTGACCACCGGTTTGAGCTGATTGGCCTTGAGCGTCGGCGCCAAACCGCGCCCGGTGCGCACGAACAATTGATCGCCATACACCTCCCGCAGCCGGCGCAATGCCGCGCTGACCGCCGATTGCGTGACGCCCAGGCGCAGCGCGGCACGGCTGGCGCTGGACTCTTCGTGCAAGGCTTCGAAGACTTTGAGCAGGTTGAGATCGACGGTGGCGATATTCATGGTGTTCATATCATTCAGCAGCGAACGGGGCTTTATTCATGATCCGGTGGCGACCGAGAATGAGCAACACCTCATTACCTTCGGAGTTATCGCCATGTCCAGGTCCATCGTTGCTGCCCTGCAAATCGGCGCCTTGCCCGGTGGCAAGGGCGAAACCCTGGAACAGATCCTGTCCTGGGAAAACCCCATCATCGAGTCCGGTGCCGCGCTGGTGGTCATGCCGGAAGCGCTACTGGGCGGTTATCCCAAGGGCGAAGGGTTTGGCACGCAACTGGGTTACCGCTTGCCAGAAGGCCGTGACGCATTTGCGCGGTACTTCGCCAACGCCATTGACGTGCCGGGCGTCGAGACCGAAGCCTTGGCCGGGTTGTCGGCGCGCACCGGGGCCAATCTGGTCATCGGCGTGATCGAACGCGCGGGCAGCACCTTGCATTGCACCGCGTTGTACTTCGACCCTGCGGCCGGGCTGGTCGCCAAACACCGCAAACTGATGCCGACCGGCACCGAACGGCTGATCTGGGGCAAAGGCGATGGCTCGACGTTGTCGGTGATCGACAGCCAGGTCGGGCGCCTCGGCGCCGTGGTGTGCTGGGAAAACATGATGCCGTTGCTGCGCACCGCGATGTACGCCAAAGGCGTCGAAGTGTGGTGTGCACCGACCGTGGATGAACGCGAGATGTGGCAGGTCAGCATGCGCCACATCGCCCATGAGGGCCGGTGCTTTGTGGTCAGTGCCTGTCAGGTGCAGGACTCGCCGCAAGCCTTGGGCGTGGACATTGCCAACTGGCCGGCGGATCGACCGTTGATAGCCGGTGGCAGTGTGATCGTCGGGCCGATGGGCGACATTCTGGCCGGGCCGCTGCGGGGCGGGCCGGGTTTGCTGACCGCTGAAATCGACACCGACGAACTGATCCGTGCGCGTTACGACTTCGACGTGGTGGGGCACTATGCGCGGCCGGATGTGTTCGAGCTGAGCGTGGATGAGCGCGCCAAACCGGGCGTGCGCTTCACCGCATAATCCTCGGTTGCCACAAACCCTGTGTGCGCTTCACCGCATATCTTTCGGTTGCGGCATCCCTGTAGGAGCGAGGCTTGCCCGCGAAGGCGGTGTGTCAGTCGACATCTATGTTGGATGACACTCCG
>NZ_VOBN01000020.1 GCF_008370045.1 Pseudomonas sp. ANT_J12 | reverse complement strand
CGACCCTGTAGGAGCAAAGCTTGCTCGCGATGGCGTCCTTATAATCGCCATCGCGAGCAAGCTTTGCTCCTACAGGGCCATGCCCGGCGTCGGATTCGGGGCGCCCGCTCTCACGGCACATCAACCCATAGCCTATGATCTTTGGTGATTGCCAAACCGCTCTGGAATCAGCAATCTGAAACGACTTTCGAGCCCCCGACATTTCGGTGCCCACAGGAGCCCAGCATGACTGCAACCGTTCTGGTATTGGTTGAAACCATCAATGACTACCTGCCGATTCTTGAACATCAGGGCTTTCACCTGATCCTGGCGCCGACGCCTGCCGAGCGCAGCCAGGCCATCGCCACCCACGGTTCACGCATCGATGCCGTGCTGACCCGCGGCCCGCTGGGCTTGTACAGCGAAGAAATCGCCGCCCTGCCCGCCCTGAAAATCATCTGTGTGATCGGCGCCGGTTACGAACACGTCGACCTGCAAGCCGCCAGCGACCGTGGCATCACAGTCACCAATGGCGCCGGGGTCAATGCCTCTTCGGTAGCCGACCACGCCATGGCCCTGTTGCTGTCGCTGGTACGCGACATTCCCCGGGCCGATGCCGCTGTGCGCCGTGGCGAATGGCCAAAAATCATGCGCCCGTCCCTGGCCGGCAAGCGCCTGGGTATTCTCGGGTTGGGGGCGGTCGGTATGGCCATCGCCAAACGCGCGGGCAATGGTTTCGACATGAGCGTGAGTTACCACAACCGTCAGCATCGCAGTGACGTTCCGTACAGCTACTGCTCGACGCCGACGGAATTGGCCCGGGCGTCGGATTTCCTGATCGTCGCCACCCCGGGCGGGGTGGGCACCCAGCACTTGATCAATCGTCAAGTGCTGGACGCGCTGGGGCCTAACGGCTTTCTGGTGAACATTGCCCGGGCCAGCGTCGTGGTCACTGCAGACCTGATCAGCGCACTGGAGCAACGCCGGATCGGTGGCGCCGCACTCGATGTGTTCGACCACGAACCCAAGGTGCCGGACGCCCTGAAAACCCTGGCCAATGTGATCCTGACCCCCCATGTCGCCGGGCTGTCCCCGGAGGCAACCCAAGGCACCGTGGAGCTGGTTGGCAAGAATCTGCTGGCGTTCTTTGCCGGCCATCCGGTGCTGACACCGATTGAGTTGCCGATTCCGATCCTCGCCCGGAGTGCCCCCTAAAGCACACCCAACAGCGTCCACAACCGCCGGGATCAGCTCACCCAAAAAAGCTCCTTCCTGGAAGCGCAGCACCTCCTGCGCCATCGCCCGCGCCGCCGCTTTTCACACATCAGGAACGCTGATTATCCAGCAACACGCTAACCTATAAGACCGTGCCACGCTTGTGGCACGCCCGTCTCACCATTAGATTAGCCAATGATGTCTGGCCTCCAAAATAAGCAGAAGGGATAAGCATGGCGCTTACTGATCAGTCCACCCGTATCCGCTCCGGCGAAGAACTTGATGCCAGCCTGATCGATCCGTACCTCAAGGCCCATATTCCGGGCTTGAGCGGTTTGCCTGCGATCAGTCAGTTTCCCGGTGGCGCGTCGAACCTGACGTACCTGCTGGAATACCCCGAACAGGAATTTGTCCTGCGTCGCCCGCCATTCGGCCACAAGGCCAAGTCCGCCCACGACATGGGCCGCGAGTTCCGCATTCTCAACCAGCTCAAGGACGGCTTCCCGTACTGCCCCAAGGCCTACGTACACTGCACCGACGAATCGGTGATCGGCGCCGAGTTCTACGTGATGGAGCGGGTCAACGGCATCATCCTGCGCTCGGAACTGCCGCCGGAACTGGGGCTGGACTCAGCCCAGACCGAAGCGTTGTGCAAAAGCTTTATCGACAAGTTCGTCGAGCTGCACCGGGTCGACTACAAGGCCTGCGGCCTGGCCGATCTCGGTAAACCCGAAGGCTACGTCGCCCGGCAGATCAAAGGCTGGAGCGAGCGCTACGAGAAGGCGCTGACCCCAGACGCGCCGCAGTGGGACGTGGTCAAGGCCTGGCTCAACGACAAGATGCCGGCCGACCACCCGACGTCGAGCATCGTTCATAACGACTACCGCTTCGACAACGTGATCCTCGACCCACGCAACCCGATGGACATCATCGGTGTGCTCGACTGGGAGCTGACCACCCTTGGCGATCCGCTGATGGATTTGGGCAACACCCTCGCCTACTGGATCGAAGCCAGCGACCCGGCGCCGGTGCAGCTGATGCGCCGCCAGCCGAGCCACGCGCCGGGCATGCTGACCCGCCGCGAATTCGTCGATTACTACGCCGAACGCTCCGGCATCCAGATCGACAATTTCGACTTCTACTACACCTACGGCCTGTTCCGCCTGGCCGGCATCGTGCAGCAGATCTACTACCGCTTCTTCCATGGTCAGACCCAGGACAAACGCTTCGCGCAGTTCATTCACATGAACAAACTGCTGGAGCAGATGAGCTTGCAGGTCATCCAGAAATCCAGCCTCTGATCCGGCTCCATAACAAGGAAACAGCATGTCCAAGACTCAGTTGTTCGACCTCGACGGCAAGATCGCTTTCGTCTCCGGCGCCAGCCGTGGCATCGGTGAAGCCATCGCCAAACTGCTGGCCCAGCAAGGCGCCCACGTGATCGTTTCGAGCCGCAAACTCGACGGCTGCCAACACGTGGCCGACGCGATCATCGCCGCCGGCGGCAAAGCCACCGCCATCGCTTGCCACATCGGTGAAATGGAACAGATCACCCAAGTCTTCGCCGCCATCCGCGAACAATTCGGGCGCCTGGACATCCTGGTCAACAACGCCGCGACCAACCCGCAATTCTGCAACGTGCTGGACACCGACCTCGGCGCCTTCCAGAAAACCGTCGACGTGAACATCCGCGGCTACTTCTTCATGTCCGTGGAGGCCGGCAAGCTGATGCGCGACAACGGCGGCGGCAGCATCATCAACGTCGCCTCGATCAACGGCATCTCGCCGGGGATCTTCCAGGGCATCTACTCGGTGACCAAGGCCGCCGTGATCAACATGACCAAGGTCTTCGCCAAGGAATGCGCGCAATTCGGCATTCGTTGCAACGCCCTGCTGCCAGGCCTCACCGACACCAAGTTCGCCTCGGCGCTGGTGAAGAACGATGCGATTCTGAAGACGGCGTTGCAGCAGATTCCGCTCAAGCGTGTGGCGGATCCGAGTGAGATGGCGGGGGCGGTGTTGTACCTGGCGAGTGATGCTTCCAGCTATACGACTGGGGTTTCGTTGAATGTGGATGGTGGTTTTCTGTCCTGATTCGATGCGCCGGATACACGAAGGCAGCCTCAGGGCTGCCTTTTTATTGCCCGCCGTCACCCACTGATCGTTCCCACGCTCTGCGTGGGAATGCCTCAAGGGACGCTCCGCGTTCCAGCTCTCGATTGGGACGCGGAGCGTCCCGGGCTGCATTCCCACGCGGAGCGTGGGAACGATCAGCGATCAGCCTGAAGAAATATAAATTCTACTATTTGCAAATAACGAATATTTATTCCATAAATAGCTCTCCTGAAAACAAAAATCCAAAAGGACCCCGGCTATGCGCGAACTCGGTATCGGACTCATCGGCACAGGCTTCATGGGCCGTGCCCACGCCTTGGCGTTTCGTAACGTCAGCGCGGTCTTCGAGCTGCCCTTTAAGCTCAAACTCGCCGCCCTGGCCGATGCCGACCCGCTGCGTGCCCGGCAATGCGCGGACGCCTGGGGTTTCGACAGTGCCCACAGCGACTGGCAACAGCTGATCGATGACCCGAAGGTCAACCTGATCGCCATCACTACCCCCAATCACTTGCACTACCCCATGGCCATGGCCGCCCTCGCCGCCGGTAAACCGGTGTATTGCGAAAAGCCCCTGGCCGTGAGCCTCGAACAAGCCAACGCCATGCGCCTGGCGGCCAAAGCCGCGGGTGTGGTGACGCGGGTGGGTTACAACTATCAGCACAATCCGATGATCGGCCTGGCGCGGGAGCTGATTCAGAACGGCGAGTTGGGCGACCTCATCAGTTTCCAGGGTGAGTTCAGCGAAGACTTCATGGCCGACCCCGCCTCACCGTGGTCCTGGCGTTGCGATGCCGGGCATGCCGGCGGCGCCTTGGCGGACCTGGGCAGTCATCTGCTGTCGATGGCCCGTTTTCTGGTGGGCGATGTCGAAGCGGTGTGCGCCGACACCCAGACCGTGCACCGGCAACGCCCCGCCACCGTCGGCAGCCAGGAGCAACGTTCCATCGCGGTGGACGATCAGGTCCATGCGCTGCTGCGCTTCGCCAATGGCGCCCGGGGCACGTTCAGCAGCAGTTGGCTCAAGCACGGCTACAAGAATCACCTGAGCTTCGAGATCAGCGGCACCCAAGGCACCCTCGCCTTCGATCAGGAACGCTTGAATGAATTGCGTCTGTTCCGCGCCGGGCAGGACGGCTTCCAGCGCGTGCTGGCGGGGCCGAACTTGCCAGGTTATGCGGCGTTCAGCCCGGCAGCCGGGCATCAGCTGGGTTACAACGAACTCAAGACGCTGGAGGTGCATGACCTGGTGATGGCGTTGGCCGGGCTCAGCCAGGGCGGGACGGATTTCGAGCAGGCGTGGGAAGTGGAACGGTTGGCGGCGGCGATTCGTTTGGCGGCGCAGGAGGCGCGTTGGGTCAGGGTTGAAGAGGTGTAAGTCAGGCAAGCCGATGGCACAAATTTACGCTGTACCTGTGGCGAGGGGGCTTGCCCCCGTTGGACTGCGCAGCAGTCCCCTTCCTTGCTTGCGAAGAGCGGGGGCCGCTTCGCGACCCAACGGGGGCAAGCCCCCTCGCCACAAGTTCTTGTGCTTACCGTACGTTTTCGGGTGGCTACTGAGTGACGCAACGGGTGGTCGTGGTGGTTCGAGTCACCTGCGCGTCCATCCGCGCATCGCCCATCACATCGGTTTTATCCAGGGTTTCACAGGTGCGTTCCGGCGGTGGTGGCGCGATGACGGGGGGCGGAGGTGGAGGACTGGCGCAACCACTGGCGATCACCGCGCCAAAGGCGAGCGACAGTGGCATGAAAACGCGTTTCCCAAGACTAGACATAGGCTGACCTGCGGTGGCTGATCGACGTGTTTCCGCGACACGCAAACATCACCGCGCAGCCGCGGGCCGGTCACAGAAAATGAGTACCACGCATTTCTTATAGCCTAGCTGCTTGCCAATGCCAGTAAACATCCTTGAATTGGCTGATCACAGATGGGGCCGCCCACGGTTTATGAGGTCTCAGGCCGATGCAGGCCATTGCTCTCAAGCTCATACCGCAGCTCCTCGATCAACGCCAAGACAGCCTCAGGCGTCCTGAGATTTGCCACACTCAAACCACTGACCACCAGGTCCACCTGCCCCGACACCGGGTGATAGAGCTTCACGGTCAAGGAGTTGTCCCCCGTGAGCGTGCACTCACAGGCCAGCGGCGAAAAACTGCGCTCCAGTTGAGCACGCAATTGAGTTAAATAAATCATGCCGATTTACCCAACCAACACTGCAGAAACGAACACGCTGTTGAACTGTTTATGATCCATGTGACTGTTCCTTAAGCTTTTTCGGAGGGACGCGATCGGGGTTCGAAGACCTCTGTCGCACCCTTGCAGACTAAGAACTGGCGCACCCGCCCAGAACATTCATTTGCACCGCTGCGGCTAGTGCATTTGCACCTTATCGCTGCGCCTTCGGCCGCCATTCGGTGGAGAACAACCCACGCTCGCGTGCCCAGACAATCGCCTCGCTGCGACTGTGCACATCCAGCTTGGAATACACCGTGGAAACGTGATTGCGCACGGTGTTCGGCGCCAGTTTCAGGCGCGCGGCGATTTCCTTGTCGGCCAGGCCTTCACAGATCAACCCGAGGACATCACGCTCCCGGGCCGTCAGGTCGGTGAACGACACACTAGGCAACTTCGGCGAATTGACGTTTTTCACATTGGCGAGCTTTTCGATCAGGGTGCGACTGAACCAGGAGGCGTCTTTCATCACTTCTTCAATCGCCGACACCAGCTCCAGTTCCGTGCGTTTGCGCTCGGTAATGTCCATGAACACCAACAGGTAGCAAGGGCTGTCCTGGATATTCACGGTGTCGGCCGAGACGGCACACTCGATCAGCTCGGCGCCTTTCTTGCGCACCCGGACGTCGATGCGATCCAGGCTGCCAGCCTTCTCCAGGGCCGCAAACAAACGCGTGCGCGCGCCCTTGTCATCGATGAAGTCGATCTGGGTCACGGTCTTGCCGAGCACTTCTTCGCAGGGGTAAGCGAGGGTATCGAGGAAGGCTTCGTTGACGTCGATCACCAGCTGATCCTCAGCACTGCACACCAGCGTCGGCACCGGCGTCAGGCGAAAGGCCTTGGCGAAGCGCTCCTCGCTCTGGCGCAGGGCGAGTTCGACCTTGTGCCGCGCCTCCATGTCGACGAAGGAAAACAGCATGCAGTCTTCTTCGTTGAGCTCCAGGGGTTGCCCGGCAACGACCACCTGTTTACTGCCGCCGTCGGGCAGCTTCAACTCGGCCTGCATTTGCGGAATCGTCGCGTGCTGGCGCAGACGTTCGATTGCCAGGTCTTTCTTTTCCGCGCCTTGCAGAATATCCAGCTCATAGGTGGACACGCCGATCACTTGATCACGGGTGTAGCCGGTCATTTCCAGGAAGCCCTGGTTGACCTTGATGTAACGCAAATCACTGAGACGGCAAATCACCGCCGGAGCCGGGTTGGCGTTGAACGTCTTCTCGAAACGCTGCTCGGCGCTGGCCCATTCGGTGACGTCGTTCATGATCAGCACCAGGGATTCGGTCTTACCTGCGCCGTCAGCCAGTTCCATGCTCCGAACGCTGTGAACCCGCATTCGCTCTTCGTCGTCGGTCGGCATCACTTCCACCAACACATCACTGAAAATCTCGCCCCGGGCGATCCGGTTGATCGGGTAATTGTCTGCGGGCACCAGGTGATTGTTGCGATAGCGCAAGGCGAAGCGCTCGGCATACTCCTTGGCATTCGCCCCCAACTCATTGA
The DNA here is from genome assembly GCF_008370045.1 of Pseudomonas sp. ANT_J12. Lineage (GTDB taxonomy): Bacteria > Pseudomonadota > Gammaproteobacteria > Pseudomonadales > Pseudomonadaceae > Aquipseudomonas. The sequence goes on along the minus strand of NZ_VOBN01000020.1, from coordinate 109,477 downwards.
TCCGTTTGACCCCGTGCATGGCCAGCGCGGCGTCATTGGCCCAGAGAATGGTCTGGTCAAGCTCCAGCAAAATCACCCCGTCGGACAAACCGGCAATGATCTGCTGCAACTGACGACGATTGGTTTCGGTGGTCAGGACGTCCTGGCTCATTGGATCTCCACAAAGTGCGGCGGCGCTCTTTAGCCCCCATGTGAAGATTACGACCGCAGTGGATTAGGAACGTGCGAATACAGACACTGTGGCGAGGGGGGCTTGCCCCCGTTGGGGCGCGAAGCGGCCCTCAGAAAGAAGGGACTGCTGCGCAGTCCAACGGGGGCAAGCCCCCTCGCCACAGGGGCTTGCCTCAACTCAGGGTTTAACGCTGTCCTCGACGATCAACTCACGCAACGTATCGAGAAACAACTTGAGCACCGGCGAGGCATCGTCGGCGCGGTAGGTGACGTATAACGGCACTTCCGGCAACGCCGGGGTCAGGCGGCGGAAGACCAGGCCGGCCGGGGCCATCTGTTCGATGGAGGCCGGCAGCAACGCCACGCCGAACCCGGCCCGCACCAGGCTGAGCAAGGTCTGCACCTCGATCACTTGCTGACGGATCTGCGGGGTAAATCCGGCCTTGATGCAGCACTGATAAAGGAAATCGGCAAACCGCGATTGCTTGAGCTCCAGCGCCACAAACGGTTGCTGCGCCAGGTCCGCAGGCGCCAGGCTTTCGCGTTGCGCCAACGGGTGGTCCGCCGGCATCACCACGCGGATCGGCTCGTAAATCAGCAGTTCATTACGCAACTGCGGATCATCAGAGCCGACTCGAAACACGCAGGCGTCGATGCGTTTAGCCTTCAACGCCTTGACCTGCGCCGCCGGGGTCATCTCGTGCAAGCGCCAATTGACCTGCGGATAGCGCTCGCGAAACAGGTGCAAGGCCCGGGGCAGAACGCCGACCATCACCGAGCTGATCATGCCTATTTCCAGTTCGCCTAATTGCCCACGCCCGGTCTGGCGCGTCAGGTCCAGCGCACGGTTCAGTTGCTCGAAGACCAGCGGCGCCTGCTCCTTGAGCATCTGCCCGGCCGCCGTCAGTTCGACTCGATGATGGGTGCGCTCGAACAACGGCGTGCCGAGCTCCTCTTCCAGCAAGCGAATCTGCTGGCTCAGTGGCGGCTGGCAGATGTGCAAGCGCTCGGCAGCCCGGCCGAAATGCAGTTCTTCAGCCAGGGCCATAAAATAACGCAGCAAGCGCAGGTCCATGGCGCTATCCCAGAATCAGAGGTGTCGAACGCTGACGCACGCCGGTCAGGCTGAACAGCGCATTGGCGATGGCCGGGGCCACCGATGGGCTGCCCAACTCACCGACACCGCCGGGTTTGCTCGGTTCGCCGTCGAGCACGAGGATGTCCGTTACCGGCATGTCCGACATCCGCGTCACCCGATAATCATGGAAATTGCTCTGCACCACCCTGCCCTGTTTGATGTCCAGCCGATCAAACAGCGCATGGCCGAAGCCCCACATCAGGCCACCGTAGATTTGCTCCTCGACCCCACCCGGCGACACCGCCAAGCCGCAATCGACCACGCAGGTGAGCTTGTCGACTTTGGTCGCGCCGTCCTTTTTCGACACCTGGGCGATCACGGCGATGAAGCTGGTGTAACCCTGATTCGTCGCGATCCCCAGCGCGGTGCCTTCGGGCAATGGCTGGCCCCAGCCGGCGCGTTCGGCGGCGCTTTTGAGCACCGCGACATGCCGGGGCCGGTCTTTCATGTTGGCCAGGCGAAACGCCAATGGATCTTGCCCGCCGGCATGGGCCAGTTCATCCATGAAGCTTTCCACGGCGAACACATTGGGAATGAAGCTGACCGAGCGATACCAGCCACTGGGCACGTCGCTTTCATGCTTGATCCAGGCCAGGTCGAGGTGTGGCGGACGATAAGCAAAGTCCCATGCGGTAATGGCCTCGGTGGTGCTGTAGTCCATTTTGTCCGGGCGCTCGAAATAGCCCGGCTCCCATTGTTCTGGCGAGGCCGGCGACACGGCGTTGAGTTGCAGCGCGGTCAATCGGCCCTGAGCGTCCAATGCGCCTTTGACCCGATGCAAGGTCGCCGGGTGCATGAACAAGGCACGCATTTCATCTTCGCGGCTGTTCATCAACTTGACCGGGACCTTCACTTGTTGCGCCAGATAGGCGACTTCGAACAGCCAGTATTTGGATTCCCGGGCACCGAAGCTGCCGCCGGACACCAGCTCGTTGATCGTGACCTTGTCCTTGGCGATCTTGCACACGGTTTCGGCCGCCTCCAGCGCCGACGACGGCACCTGAACCCCGCCCCAGTAAGTGATGGCGTTGTCCTTGACCTGGGCGGTGATGCAGATCGGTTCCAGCGGGTTTTGCACCTTGTAGGGCATACGGTAATCGGCTTCGAGCAGCTTCGCCGCGTTCGGCCATTGAGTACTGACATCGCCCGCAGCCATTGCAGTGACCCGCTGTGCCGCTTTGTCATCCAGTGCGGCTGCCTGCGCTTTCACCAGTTCATCGCTGTCGAACCCGGCCAGTGGCGAGTCGCTCCACTTCACCTCAAGCACGGCACGGCCCTGATGCGCCGCCCAATAGGTCTCGGCCAACACCGCGACCCCTTCCAGATTGCCGCCGAGCACATCCGGGCGCCCGGGAATCGCGATCACTTTGCGCACACCTGGCACTTGCAACGCGGCGGCGGAATCCACCGACATCACCTTCGAACCGACCACTGGCGCACGTTGAATCACCGCCACCAGCATCTGCGGCAATACCACATCGATGCTGTACTTGAAACGCCCGCAGACCTTGGCCGCGGCATCGCGTTTGTGCCGCAGTTTGCCGATGTACTTGAACTGCGCCGGGTCTTTCAGCGTCACCGTGGCCGGTGCGGGCAACTGGGCGGCAACCGTCACCAGCTCGCCGTACCCAAGGCTGCGTTGGCTTTTGCTGTGCAGCACCCGGCCCTCTTCCGTGGTGCAGCTGTCGGGGCTGACGTTCCACTGTTTGGCCGCTGCCGCGATCAACAGCGCCCGCGCCGTGGCACCGGCCATGCGCAAGCGATCGTATTCCAGGGAAACGCTGGTGCTGCCGCCCGTGGAAAACACTTTCCAGACCGGATGAATGTAAGCCTCGAAGAACGGATTCTCCGGGGTGATCACCTGCACGGTCATCGGGTTGACGTCCAGTTCCTCGGCCACGCATGCGGCCAGCGCAGTCTGAGTGCCGGTGCCGGAGTCGTGCTTGTGCACCACCAGTTTCACCGTTCCATCGGGCAGCACGCGGACCCAGGCGTTCGGTTCGAAGTCACCCGTCGTTGCGGCGATGCCAGAAGGCAGATGAAATGCAATCGCCAGCCCCGCCGTCACGGTCGCCGATTGTTTGAGAAAGGCCCGGCGCGACAGAGTGATCATCACGCCTCCTTCGGCGCGGACGCCGCGCGCTTGATGGCTTTGTTGATCCGCCCGTAGGTGCCGCAGCGGCACAGGTTGCCGGACATGGCGTTGCGGATCGACTCATCGTTGACCGCCGCCCCGGTGTTGAGCAACGCAGCGGCGGACATGATCTGCCCGGATTGACAGTAACCGCATTGCGGCACATCTTCGGCAACCCAGGCCAGTTGCAGCGGATGCTGTTCGGTCGGCGACAAGCCTTCGATGGTGGTAATGCGGTGCCCCGCCACAGCATCGACCGGCAACTGGCAGGAACGCACCGCGACGCCGTCCAGGTGCACGGTGCACGCACCGCACAGGCCCATGCCACAGCCGAATTTGGTGCCGGTGAGTTTCAAGTGGTCACGTAACACCCATAACAAGGGCATGGAGGGCGACGCCTCTACCAGCTCGTGTCGTTCGCCGTTTACCGTGAATTCGATCATTGTCAGGCTCCAAGAGAGCGGCCTGTCTTCATGCAGGCCTGGTGATCGATTATTGGAAGCCTGCGCAACAGCGGGCCAGCGACGATTTCTGCCATCCTGTGTAAGTAGGACTAACAGCATGTACAAGCGATACCCGTCGGTGCAGTCCATGAGCGCGTTTATCCAGGCCGCCCGCAGCGGCAGCTTCTCCAGCGCTGCGCGCAAACTCGATCTGACCCACAGCGCCATCAGCCAGCAGATCCGTTCGCTGGAAGATTTCATCGGCCAGCCGCTGTTCGTCCGTGAAGGCGGCGGCAGCAACCTGACTGACGCCGGGCAGTTGTTTGCCAGCGTGTTGTCCGACGGTCTGGCGCAGATTGACCGGGCATTGTCCTCGGTGAAAAACCGCAGCGTGGCGCAACGGCTGACGATTGACGTGGACAGCGAACTGGCCCAGAGCTGGCTCAATCCGCGCTTGCCGCAGCTGCTGGATTTATTGCCGGAGCATGAGGTGGTGTTGCTGTCGATGCCGCGCTCGGATCGCAGCGCATTTGAGCGCGTGGATTTGGCGTTACGCTATGGGTATGGCGATTGGGACGACTGCGAGATGTCGCAGATTTGTGGCGACAGCGTTCGGGCCGTGGCATCGCCTGCATTACTGGAACGGCATGGTTTGCAGGTGCCGATGACTCCAGCGCAGGTGCTGCAATTGCCGTTGCTGGGGTATACGCGCCGGTCGTGGATTCCATGGCTGGATGCGGCGGGCATGACCCCGGTTGAACCTTCGGCACGGGTAGTTTTTGATAATGCGGCGAACCTGATCGCCGCCGCCGAGGCCGGCGTCGGCGCAGGGCTGGTGCGTGGATTGCTGGCGGCGGATGCCTTGCGTTCGGGGCGTCTGGTAGAGCTGAACGAGGCGCAAATTCCAGCGCATTACAACCTCTACGCCGTGTGGCCGCCGGGACAGGCTGAGCGAGTGGCGCCGGTGGTTGAGGTGATCAAAACCCTGGCCCGACGCACCTTCGAGCGCTGATCGCTGATCGCTGATCGTTCCCACGCAGAGCGTGGGAACGATCAGTCGATCGGTTTGCCGCCCGATATCGAACAGGTATCAACACCCCGCCCAATTAATATTGTACGAACCGAACACCCCCTCCCAATACTTCCTCCCAGGCAACCAGCGTCCCGAACCGGATGCGACCAGGCGAGGGAATGCGCGTTCATGCGCATAGAAATGGCCGATAACCCGGGACGTGGTTGCTGTGAGCCCAAAGGCTCCCTTCCCCGCTATCAGGAGATCGACTTCAATGATCATCGATATCAGTTGCTATCCCACCGACCTGGTGGACCTCGCCTGGAGGCATGACGGTGACCCGTTCACCGGCGAGCGTCTGCTGGAGATGATGGATGGCCCCTACATGGTCAATGGCAAACCTCGCCGCATCGACAAAGCCTTCATCCAACCGCCCCAGGGCAACACCATTTACACCTGGACCGACGGCGACCTGAGCGGTCGCGAATCCATCGACGCCTACATGGCCTACACCCTGAAAATGGTCCAGACCTACCCGGACCGATTCATCGGCTGCTTCGTCTACAACCCGCGTTGCGGTGTTCAGAACGGCGTCGAAGCCATCGAGCGCTACGTCACCGAACACGGCTTCAAAATGGTCCAGATGCAGGCCAACATGCACGCCTACCGTCCTGACCGCGCACTGGACTGGGTCCGTCCATGCTTCGAGAAATGCGCCGAGCTGGGTATCCCGGTCAAGCTGCACACCGGTGACGGTCCGTACAGCATCCCGTCCGAATGGGTGCCGATGATCAAGGAATTCCCCAACGTCGATTTCATCATGGCCCACTTCGGCGTGCAGACCGGCGGCGTCTACGTGTTCGAACCGATGCAATGGGCGATGGAACTGCCCAACGTCTACTGCGAATCGGGCTGGTGCCTGCAATCGCGGATCGTCGAGTTCGCCAAGGTCCTGCCGACCCACAAAATCCTCTTCGGCACCGACACCCCGCCAAACGAACCGGGCATGTGGCTGCGCCTGCTCGAAGTGCTTTGCCATGAGCCGCCACAGGGCCTGAACCTCGACGAGGACACCCTCGAAGACTATCTGGGCAACAACACCGCGCGAATGATCGGCCTGGAGCCCACCGCGCCGCCGCGCACCGTCAGCGAAGCAGAGGCGCAACTCAAGCGCCCAGTCACCACCCAACTGGCCAGGAGCTGAACCGATGATTATCGACACCCATCTGCACCCCACCAACCTGGTCGACGAGGCCTGGCGCCACACCGGCGAACCGTTCACGGGCGAGCGCATGCTCAAGCTGATGGACGGCCCGTACATGATCAACGGCAAACCCCGGCGCATCGACATGGGCTTCATCCAGCCGCCACCGGGCAACACCGGGTATCGCGACGGCAACCGTCGCGGCCGCGAAGGCGTGCGTGACTACATGTCGTACATCGCCGAGCTGTGCATGAAGTACCCCGACCGTTTCATCGGTAACTTCAACTTCAACCCGCGCTGGGGACCGGAAAACGGTGCCGCTGAGCTGGAATTCCACATCAAGGAATACGGCTTCAAGATGCTCAAGCTGCACGCCAACATGCACGGCTACCGCCCGGACCGCGCACTCGATTGGCTGCGCCCGGCGATGAAGGTCTGCGCCAAGTACAACATCGTGGTGCTGATCCATACCGGTGACGGTCCCTACACCATCCCGACGATGTTCTACCCGATCATCCGCGAGTTCCCGATGGTCAATTTCATCATCGGTCACTTCGGTATCCAGACCGGTGGCAATTACTCGTTCGAAGCGTTCTGGATGGCCATGGACACGCCGAACGTGTACTGCGAATCCGGCTGGTGCTTCCAGTCGCGGATCGTCGAATTCGCCAAGGAATTGCCGCGTAACAAGATCGTGTTCGGCACTGACTCGCCCCCTAACGAACCGGGGATGTGGTTGCGCGAACTGGAGGTCTTGTGCTCACCGGCGCCGCAGGGTCTGGGCATCGATGAGGATCACCTTGAGGACTACCTGGGCAACAACATCGCCCGGTTGTGCGGCATCGAACCGACGCCGCCACCCAAGGACCTGATCGAGGCGGACATTCGTCTGACCACGACGTACCTCTAGGCTTTTTAAACAAGAGCACAGCGACCTTTCAGGCGTTCAGATGAACCGGCGTTCGATCGACCGGCAGGCCAACGGCTTGTCGATCGAACGTCGCCGATCCCCTGCGCGCCTGCTTTTTTACGAGGTGAAACCATGCCCCTCTCGACGCTCGGCGATACCCAGGACTTCCACGCTTTCATCGACGCCTATCGCCGGCAGTACCCGGACGATGTGCTGACCGTTCACCAACAGCTTTCGGCCGACCAGGACGTCACCGCCCTGGTCGATGCCCTCGCCACACAAGGCCGCGACCCGTTGCTGATCTGCGAAAAGGTCGGCCAGCTCGGCGTGCCGGTGGCGACCAACCTGTTCGCCTCCCGGACCCGCATTGCACGAATCTTCGGCGTGACGCCGGCGCAGTTGCACGAAACTTTTCAGGCCCGTGCCAACCAGCCGATCCCGCCGCGCTACGTGGAAACCGGCCCGGTGCTGGACCAAATCTTCGAAGGCGAAGCGGTAGACCTGGCGCTGCTGCCGATGCTCAAGCACTTCGACAGTGATCGCGGGCCGTACATCACCAACGCGATCATCATTGCCGAAGACCCGGTCACCGGTATCGCCAACATGAGCTACCACCGCTCGATGCGCCATGCCCGCCAGACCCTCGCCACCAGCCTGCATTCACGGGGGCACCTGTGGCGCATGCTGCAAACCGCACGCGAGCGCGGCGAAGAGTTGCGCGTGGCGATGGTGGTCGGTGCGCACCCCTTGTTCATGCTCGCCGCCGCCGCACGCTTGCCCTACGGCAGCGATGAACGTGCGGTGGCCGGTGGCTTGTTCGGTTCGGCGCTGGAACTGGTCAAGACCCCGCGCTACGGCATCGGTGTGCCGGCCTACGCCGAGTTTGTGCTCGAAGGCGCCATCGACCCGGCGGCCTATGCCGAGGAAGGGCCGTTCGGCGAATTCAGCGGCTATTCCTCGGATCGCTCGACCAACAACGTATTGCGCGTCGACACCCTGATGCGCCGCAAGGACGCCTGGTTGGTGGACGTGGTCGGCGGGCGATATGCCGAACACCTGACCCTGGCGCGGCTGCCTCGTGAAGCGGAGATGAGCGAAAAGCTCAAGGCGCGTTTTCCTTCTGTCACCTCCGTCCACTACCCGAATTCCGGCACGCACTTTCATTGCTACGTGGCGCTGGATCAAAGTCGTGACGGCGAGGCGCGGCAAATCATGCTCGCCCTGCTCGGCTGGGACCCGTATCTGAAAACCGTGATCGCGGTGGACAGCGACATCGACATCACCGATGACAGCCAAGTGCTCTGGGCTTTGGCCACGCACTTTCAGCCGCATCAGGACATTTTCGTCATCGACGGCTTGCCCGGCAGTCCGCTTGATCCGTCGTCCTCGGTCAATGGCACCACTTCGCGCATGGGGCTGGATGCGACGCGGGGTTCGGGCTTCGACGGGATCAAGGCGCAATTGAATCAGGACGTGATCGAGCGAGCGCGCACCTTGCTCAAGAGCTACCAGTCATGAACCGTCAGCGGATGGTGGTCGGCATCAGCGGTGCGTCCGGGTTTATCTACGGCGTGCGCCTGCTGGAATTGCTCGCCAGGCTGAACATCGAAACCCACTTGATCATCAGCCGTGCCGCGCTGCTGACCATGGCCCATGAAACCGACTACAAACTTGCCGACGTCACCGCCCTGGCCAGCCATTACCACCGGGCCGACGATGTGGCCGCCGGGATTGCCAGCGGTTCGTTTCGTTGTTTGGGCATGGTGGTCGCGCCGTGCTCCATGCGTACCCTGGCGGAGATTGCCACCGGCACGTCTTCGGGGCTGATCGGGCGTGCCGCTGACGTCACGCTCAAAGAACGCCGCACGCTGGTGTTGATGGCCCGGGAAACCCCGCTGACCCTCGCGCACCTGCGCAACATGACGGCCGTCACCGAGATGGGCGGGATCATCGCCCCGCCGGTGCCAGCCTTCTACGCCCGCCCGCACAACCTTTCGCAAATGGTCGATCACAGCCTCGGCCGTGTCCTCGATCTGTTCGGCCTCGATGCCGGTACCGCGCTGCGCTGGGGTGAACCCGGCCCAGTGGGCGCCGGCCAATCAGCAACACAGAAGGAGCTCGCATGAACAGCCCATTCAATGCCCCAACCCCGAACCGCAAAATCCCGGTGACCATCCTCACCGGCTTCCTCGGCGCCGGCAAAACCACCCTGCTGAACTACATCCTCAAGGAAAACCACGGACGCAAAATCGCCGTGATCGAAAACGAATTCGGCGAAGTCGGCATCGATGGCGACCTGGTGCTCAGCTCCGAAACCGAAGAAATCTACGAGATGGTCAACGGCTGCGTGTGCTGCACCGCCGAAGTCCGCGAAGACCTGGTGCGCATCGTCCGTCAACTGGTAGCGCGCCCGGTGCGCCTCGATCACATCCTGATCGAAACCAGTGGCCTGGCCGATCCGTACCCGGTGGCCCAGAGCTTTTTCATCAACGACCCGATTGCCGACGAAGTGGAACTTGATGCCATCGTGACCATGGTCGACGCCAAGCACATCGCCCAACACCTGGAAGATTTGCAGCTCGATGGCGTCGATAACCAGGCAGTGGATCAGATCGTGTGTGCCGACCGGATCGTGATCAACAAGGTCGATCTGGTCAGCGCCGCAGACGTGGAAGCGCTGCGGGGCAAGATTCGCGGGTTGAACGCCACGGCGGAGCTGGTGACGTCCAGTTATGCCGAGATCGACCTGACGAAAATCCTTGGTATCGGCGCGTTTGAATCGACTCAGAAGCTGATGGAAATCGGTTCGGAACACGACCATCACGCCGACGACCATCATCACGACGAACCGGACCATGAGCACGACCCGAGCGTGTCGTCAGTCGGGATCGCCGTGGACGGCGCGGTGAACCTGGGCGCCTTTCATCGCTGGATCACCCAGCTACGCACCGAGCAGGCCGACACCCTTTACCGCATGAAAGGCGTGCTGTCAGTGGCGAATCAGGACCAACGCTACGTGCTGCAAGGCGTGCACAGCCTGGTCGAGTTCCGCGCTTCGACGGCGTGGGGCACGGAACCGCGCTCCAGCAAAATCGTGTTCATCGGCCGCGACCTGGACCGCGCGGCGCTGAACCAGGGCTTCGCCGCCTGCCTGGCAGGCTGAACACGGCATCGGAGCCGGTGGATGGCGGTTCCGGGCACACAGAACGAAAGGCTGATGCCGGACGCAAAACCCTGTGTGAGCGGGCTTTTGTGGTGTGGGGGCATGCCCCCTCGCCTCAGAGTCAGCTCTCACAAGGAACGGCGGTGGTCGACTGATCACCCCCCGGCATCAGAACGAATACCCCTCTCTACAGCACAAAAACAGCAAGAGGTGTTTCCCCATGTCGTCAGCCACTACCGTCTCCACCGTGCACCCGGTCGATCAGATTCTGCCGGTCCGGCAAATGCTCACCCTCGGCCTGCAACACATGGCCGTCTCGTACATCGGCGCCATCGCCGTGCCGTTGATTGTCGCCAGCGCGTTGAAAATGTCCCAGGCCGATACCGTCGTGCTGATCAGCACCACGCTGTTCTGCTCCGGCATCGCCACCCTGTTGCAAACCGTCGGTTTCTGGAAATTCGGCGTGCGTTTGCCGATTCTCCAGGGCGTGGCGTTCAGCAGCGTCGGCCCGGTGATCGCCATTGGCACCAACCCACAGGTGGGGTTCGCCGGGGTCTGCGGGGCGGTGATCGGCGCGGGGATCTTTACCATGCTCGCCGCGCCGTTCGTGGGTCGATTGCGCCGGTTCTTCCCGCCAGTGGTGACCGGTTGCATCGTCACCGTGATCGGTTTGCAGCTGTTTCCGATTGCTTATGAGTGGGTCGGCGGCGGGCGCAACGCCAGCAATTTCGGCGCGCCGGCCTACCTCGCTGTCGCCGCCGTGGTGCTCGCGACCATCCTGTTGGTCAACCGTTACGGCAGCCCGATGATGCGCAACATGGCGGTACTCGTCGGCATGTTGGTCGGCGCCGGGCTGGCCTACGGGTTGGGCATGGGCAGTTTCCACAGCGTGGAGGAATCGCCGTGGCTCACCGTGCCCTACCCGTTCTACTTCGGCTTGCCGACGTTCAGCCTGATCCCGATTGCCACGATGATCGTGGTGATGATCGTGCAGATGGTCGAGTCCATGGGCCTGTTCGTGGCCATCGGCGACATCGTCGACAAACCGGTGGAAGAGAAACAAGTGATCAACGGCCTGCGCGCCAATGGCCTGGCCAGCACCATCGCCGGGATGTTCGCGGCGTTTCCGTTCATTGCCTTCATGGAAAACGTCGGGCTGGTGATTCTGACCGGCGTGCGCAGCCGCTGGGTGGTGGCGATCAGCGGCTTGCTGATGTGCTCGGTGGCGCTGGTGCCGAAGGCCGGGGCGATCATCGCGTCCATGCCCACTGCCGCATTGGGTGGCGCCGGGATCGCGATGTTCGGCGTGGTGGCGGCGGCCGGGATTCAGACCCTGGCCAAAGTCGATTACGAGCGCAATCGCTACAACGTGCTGATCGTCGGCTTCACCATCGCTGCCGCCCTGGTGCCGGTGCTCGCGCCGACCCTGTTCAAGCAAATGCCCGAGTGGTGCCAGCCGTTCCTGCACAGCAGCGTGGTGATCGCCTGCCTGGTGTCGGTGCTGCTCAACGCTGCGCTTAATGGCGTCAGCGTGCCCGATGCCCCCGCCAGTAACTCTGCCTCCCACATCCTCTGACCGGAGCCGACCATGACTCAACTGCAAAACATCCTGATCAAACACCCCGTGGCGGTGATGACCGGCCTGCGCGGCCCGCGTGCCCGGGCCGGCAATGTCGACATTCGCATCGTCAACGGCCGCATCGCCGAAATGGCCGTCGGACTGGAGGCGCAACCCGGCGAACGGGTAATCGATGCACGTAATTCGGTGGTCTATCCAGGCTGGATCAACACCCACCATCACCTGTTCCAGAACCTGCTCAAAGCCGTGCCCGAAGGTTTGAACCAGGACCTGCAAGGCTGGCTCGCCAGCGTGCCTTACCCGCGTCTCAACCGTTTTACCCCGCAACTGACCCGGATCGCCGCACGGCTGGGGATGGCGGAATTGCTGCTGTCCGGCGTCACCACCTGCGCTGATCATCACTACCTGTATCACGCCCATGGCAGCACCGAGAGCGGTGACCAGTTGTTCGACACCGCCGATGAATTCGGCCTGCGCTTCGTGCTGTGCCGGGGCGGCGCGCTGGAGTCGGCCAGCGCCCATCCGGGGTTCTCGAAAACCGCGCTGCAACCGGAATCGCTGGAGCAAATGGTTGGTGATATCGAGCGGCTCAAGTCTCGCTATCACCAGGACACACCCGATGCCATGCGCCGGGTCGTCGTCGCCCCGACCACCCCGACCTTCTCCCTGCCACCGACCTTGCTTCGGGAGTTGGCGCACACCGCACGCGGGCTCAATTTGCGCTTGCACACGCACCTGTCGGAGACGCAGAACTACGTGAACTTCTGCCGCGAGAAATACAACTGCCTGCCGGTGGAATTCGTCGCCGAACACGAATGGCTCGGCCCCGACGTCTGGTTCGCCCACGCCGTGCACCTGCAACCCGGCGAAATCCGCATGCTCGCGCAAACCGGCACCGGCATTTCCCATTGCCCGGTGAGCAATGCGCGCTTGGGCAGCGGCGTCGCGCCCGTGCCACAAATGGTCGAGGCCGGGGTGCCGATTTCGCTGGGGGTCGATGGTGTGGCGTCCAATGAATCCGGGAGCATGGTCGGCGAAGCGCACACCGCTTGGCTGATCCATCGCGCTGAACAAGGGGCCTCGGCGACCACTGCTGAAGAGGTGATCCACTGGGGCACGGCGGGTGGTGCGCAGGTGTTGGGGCTGGGCGCGGTCGGGACGTTGGAGATTGGCCAAGCTGCGGACCTGGTGATCTATGGCCTGGACCATCCACGGTTCTTTGGCTTCCACGACATTGCCGTGGCACCGGTGGTCGCGGGGGAACCGATTGTCGTGAAATACAGCCTCGTCGGCGGGCGCGTGGTGGTCGACGACGGCGTGATCCCGGGGCTGGATGTGGAGCGGATGCGCGCGCAAGCGTGGGATGGGGTGAGGCAGTTGATGGGCCAGGATGACGACTGAGCCGGGCCAAAACGATCGCTCCCACGCTCCGCACTGAACCCCACCGCAATCATCGCTCCCACGCTCTGCACTGAATCCCACCGCAACGATCGTTCCCACGCTCTGCGTGGGAATGCAGCCCGGGACGCTCCGCGTCCCATCAAACGCCGAACGCAGAGCGTCCGTTGAGGCATTCCCACGCGCGAGCGTGGGAACGATCCGCAATGTAGGTGCTGGCGAAGGCTGCGAACTTTTTACGTTGGCAGCCATGCATCTGGCCTTTCATAAGTTTTTTCGATACCCGCCCTACTCTGTTCTAAAGTTGATGGACACACCCACCCCACTTCAAGCAGTGTCCGGCCCTGGCTTTGTATGGAAACCCAGGCAGGTACAGGAGACAGCCGATGATTCTGGTCGCCCGCCCGTTGATCAGTGCCCCCGCGAAAAAAGGCACGGTACAACTGTGGGTCGGGGTGTTTGGCCTCGACAATCCGACGTCCCCGACGTTCTTCCTCGGCCCGACACCGACCACGCAGGCCCCGGCCGCACCCGCCCCCGACGAAAAACTTTATCCGATCGACGATGGTGTCAAGAACGCGGCTGAAAAACCGCTGAACCACCAGGGCGTGTTCACCTTCGCGCGCCTCGGCGCCGGGATTAATCACTGTTTCCGGCTAGTCGCCAACGGCGTGGAATATAACCTGGCGTTCGTCTCCCAACCCGATGCGGTGCCCGCCGACGGCGCCCCGCTCAACATTCTGCTGAGCTCCTGCTACTACCAGCCCAATGGCGATGACAAAGCCCTGGAAAACGCCGTCGCGCACCTGCCTTCTGGCTTCAAGCCACACTTGAGTCTGATGCTGGGCGATCAAGTGTATCTGGACGTGCCGGTGATCCCTTCGTGGCGTTTCAGCCTGGACGGCGTGCAGAAGCTGATCGGCCAGAAGTACTACAAGAACTGGTGCTCCGACTCGCTCGGCACCGGCGGCTTGCAATCGGTGCTCAGAACGGCGCCGACGGCCTGCATCCCGGATGACCATGAGTTCTGGAACAACTACCCGCTCGATCAGTTTCAGCTGCCGCCGCTGGCCTTTGTCGACAAGCAGGATTGGTCCAACACCGCCATGGATTTGTACGCCGGTTTCCAGTTGGGCGGGCCGTCCAGGACGCCCCAGGACATCCCCGGTTTCCAGCGTATCGAGGTCGATCCGCTGATCATCCTGATGCTCGACACCCGCACCCGACGCGATGAGGATTTCAAGCGCCTGATGCCCGACGATGCGGCGATGGCCCTGCAAAAATGGGCTGACGACCTGATTCAGGCCAAGCAGAACAACTCACCCAAAGTCGGTGTGTTGTCCGCCGGCCAACCCTTGTTTACCAAGCCGCCGGGGGACTTCAGCAAAAAGTACGTCGATGCCGACCTTGCCAACTATCAGCAGTTCGAATTGATCGAGGTGCAACTTGAGCGCCTGGCCAGCCAGGGCATTCCGGTGGTGTTCCTGACCGGCGATGTGCATTGGAGCCGCGTGTGCGCTGCCCGCCACGGCTCGCAACCGACGCCGATGTTGTACGAAGTGATCTGCTCGCCATCGACCATGATCCCGCGCTCGTCCCTGGCGGACATTGCAATGGACAAACTGCGCGGCAAGGATTGGCCCGGCTACCCCGCGGCGCCGGAGGAAAAGGACAGCCCGCACAAGTTCGGCAGCCGCAACAGCTTCATCGTGTCCCGCACCACCGAGGACAACTACTTCCAATGCAACGGCAATCAGATTGCCGTGCTGCAGTTGACCCGATCCGGGTTTGGCCTGGACATGAAAGTGACCTTTTTCGGGGTCAGTAACGACAACCGACTCAAGCAACCCAAGTCCACCGCCAATTACCTCTTACGCTTTTATTGAATCGATCCGACAGGAGATCTGCCATGGCGCACGCGCGCAACTCTTCGGCAAAGGATAAAAACCCGGATTTCGTACCACTCAAACGCACCAAGCAGGAAGGCAATGACGCCTGGGTTTTGCGAGCGATCCAGAAGCTCGACCTGGACCCGAAAGCCTGGTCGTTCATTGCGCTGTTCGGCGCCATCGATATCCTCGCGTTCCGGTTGCGAGTCGCCCAGTCGCACTTGCGCAACGACTTGCTGCCCTCGTATTGGTCCGAGGCCGCGTTCATCAACCTGGCACCGAGGTCGGCGGCCAAGACCACGGCGATCCATGTGCCACTGTTCCAGCCGGAACAGGCCGAGTTCGCCACCAAGCGCAACGGCGTGGTGGAACAACCCCTGAGCCACTTTGCCGATGCCGCGCATTGGGAAAACGTCTGCGTGATCGCGCTACCGGTGCCGCAGCAGACAATTCGCGAATCCATCGAGCGCTTCAAGCATTCGCGCTCGCCGGTCGACAGCCTGGAACATATCCTGCGCTGGCTCGCCTACGCCTGGGGTGCCGATCGCACGCCCAACCCGATCCATGAAGGCATCGGCATGCCCGGGGCGAGCATGTTGGAGGCGGTCTACAACACCGCGCAGTTCGACGTCACGCCGGGCCTGGAATCCCGGGCGGCATGCCCGGAATACCTGTGGATCATGGCCAAGTATTGGTATCCGTATTACCAGCAATTAGGTACCCAGCAGACACCGCGCGGGTTCTTCCATATCCAGCACAGCTACGACATCAAGGAAACCCGCTAAGGGATCGATTATTCACGCCGCGTTGGGGCGTGAACAATCGACGGGTTTTCAACTCAGGCCGCCAATTCACCGTCGGCAATTGCCTTCGAAGCTGCCAACATCGCCCGCAACAACACCGCACACCCAGCCGCCAGATCGTCCGGCGCGGCGTTTTCGATTTCGTTGTGGCTGATCCCGCCTTCGCAGGGTACGAAGATCATCCCGGCCGGGCCGAGTTCGGCGAGGAAGATCGCGTCGTGCCCTGCCCCGCTGACGATGTCCATGTGCGACAAACCCAGCCCCTGTGCCGCGCCGCGGACCGCTTCGACGCAGCCCTTGTCGAAGTACAGCGGCGGGAAGTCGGCGGTGGGGGTCAGTTCGAAGGTCAGGCCGTGCTCCTCACAGGTGGTTTCGATGACTTGGCGCACTTCGGCGATCATCGAATCCAGGCGCGCCGGTTCCAGATGGCGGAAGTCGAGGGTCATGCGCACTTCACCGGGGATGACGTTGCGCGAGCCAGGGTAGGCTTGCAGGCAGCCGACGGTGCCGCAGGCGTGGGGTTGATGGCCGAGGGCAGCGCGGTTGACGGCGCCGACGATCACAGCGGCGCCGACCAGGGCGTCCTTGCGCAGGTGCATGGGGGTCGGGCCGGCGTGGGCTTCGACGCCGCGCAGCTTGAGGTCGAACCATTTCTGGCCGAGGGCGCCCATGACGATGCCGATGGTTTTGTGTTCGTCTTCGAGGATCGGGCCTTGCTCGATGTGCGCCTCGAAATAGGCGCCGACGGCGTGGCCACTGACTTTGCGTGGGCCGGCGTAACCGATCGCGTTCAGGGCTTCGCCAACGGTGACGCCGTCGGCATCGACCTTGGCCAGGGTTTCTTCGAGGGTGAATTTTTCTGCGAACACGCCGGAGCCCATCATGCACGGGGCGAAGCGCGAGCCTTCTTCGTTGGTCCAGACCACCACTTCCAGCGGCGCTTCGGTTTCCACGCCGAGGTCATTGAGGGTGCGCAGCACTTCGACGCCGGCGAGCACGCCGAAGCAGCCGTCGAACTTGCCCCCAGTGGGCTGGGTGTCGATGTGGCTGCCGGTCATCACCGGTGGCAGGTTCGGGTTGCGGCCGGGGCGGCGGGCGAAGATGTTGCCGACGGCGTCGACGGTGACGGTGCAGCCGGCCTCCTCGCACCAATTGACGAAAATATCCCGGGCCTGGCGGTCGAGGTCAGTCAGGGCCAGGCGGCACACGCCGCCCTTGACCGTGGCGCCGAGCTTGGCCAGTTCCATGAGCGACTGCCACAAGCGGTCGCGGTTGATGTGCTGATGGGTGGATTGCAGAACGTCTACGGCAGCGTTCATGGGGATCTCCTCAGGCAGTTGTTATAGGTTTCTTCAGGCATTTTTTGGGTGTTTTTGCGGCCGTCTTCGCGGGCAAGCCTCGCTCCTACAAGGGACTGTGCGAATCTGTAGGAGCGAGGCTTGCCCGCGAAGAGGCCCGCAATCACACCGAAGATTTCACAACCGACGGACTGGTCCGCATCGAACACAACCCGTAATAAATCAACCCGCCCAGCGCCGACCCGGTAAACCAGCCGTAGCTGTAGAACCAGCTGAACGCATCGCTACCCAGCGACAGCAACGTCAGCACCACCGGCACGCCAAAGGCGATAAACCCGAACCAGTTCCACGCCGGGTACACGTCATCGCGATAGAGCCCGGCCAAGTCCAGTTGCTGTTTCTTGATCAGGAAGTAGTCCACCACCATGATCCCGGCGATGGGCCCGAGCAAGCTGGAGTAGCCCAGCAACCAGTTGGAATAGACGGTATCCAGGCTCACGTCGGAGACGATCAGCCCGAGCTTTTTCAGCAACTCATGGCCCATCAGCAGCAACCCGACCAGACCGGTGAGCAGCACGGCTTTGGTGCGGTTAATCACTTTGGGCGCGATGTTCTGGAAGTCGTTGGTCGGCGAGACAATGTTGGCGGCGGTGTTGGTCGACAACGTGGCGATGATGATCAGCGCCATGGCCACCGCAACCCAGACCGGGCTCTGGATATGCCCGATCAGGCTGACCGGATCGGAGACAGTGACGCCCACCAGTTTCACCGACGCGGCGGTCATCACCACACCGAGGGCGGCGAACAGGAACATGGTCAGCGGCAAGCCGAAAATCTGCCCGAGGATCTGGTCCTTCTGGCTTTTGGCATAGCGGCTGAAGTCCGGGATGTTCAGCGACAGCGTGGCCCAGAACCCGACCATCGCCGTCAGCCCGGCGGCGAAGTAACTGACCACGCTCGCACCCTCAGGGCGTTTGGCTGGAATTGCCAGCAGTTCGGTCATCGACACATTGGGCATCGCCCACACCAGCAGACCAATGCCGACCGCCACCAACAATGGTGCGGACAGGGTTTCCAGCCATTTGATCGATTCGGCACCGCGCAGCACCACCCACAGGTTCAGCGTCCAGAAGATCATGAAACCGATGACTTCGCCGGTGCCGCCGAGGGATTTCCAGCCTTCGAATATCGAGCCCAGAAACAGGTGAATCGCCAACCCGCCAAACATCGTCTGAATGCCAAACCAGCCGCACGCCACCAGCGCCCGAATCAGGCACGGCACGTTGGAGCCGAGGATGCCGAAGGACGAGCGCAGCAACACCGGAAACGGAATGCCGTACTTGGTCCCGGCGAAGGCGTTGAGGGTCAGCGGGATCAGGACGATGAGGTTGGCAAACAGAATCGCCAGCAGCGCCTCGCCGACACTCAGGCCGAAATACGCGGTGAGCACGCCGCCGAGGGTATACGTGGGCACGCAGATCGACATGCCGATCCACAGCGCGGTGATGTGCCATTTGTTCCAGGTTCGTTCGTGCACCTTGGTCGGTGCCATGTCGTGGTTGTAACGGGGACTGTCGAGGACGTCGGTGCCGGCTTCGAGCTCAAACAAGCCGTCGCGCTCGGTCACTTGCGATCTGATCTGTTGCATGGCCGCTCCACTGTTCTTTGAATTATTTTTGCTCATCAGGGGCTGGCGCCTGGGGGGCACGAGCCGACGATGGCCGGAGGAACTGACAACTTTCATGGACCGGCCAAGGTGTCAGCGGCGGCATCAATAAACGTGCCGGGGTTCCCGCTGGCGCCTCTTGCCGTGCCATAAAACTTTGCTAAACAACTGATGCTTATCAGTTTTATTCATTCAACTATTGAGTCTTCGGTTACTTGCCACATCACTCAGGCCGAATGCGCAGCAAGTTGTCGGAACCGTCAGGACTCAATCTGGTGCATCCCTCTTTTTTAAAACTTGCGCATCAACCATAGTCCATCCTCAAGCGGCTGATTTCACATAGGAAATCTGGTCTTTTTTTCGATCCTGTCAAGTGCGTCAAAATGGTGATCGGCCTCACCATTTTGGTGATTTCAGTTTTTAATCCTTATTAATCAATAAGTTATTATCAATATAAGCTTATGAAAATTATTCTTGCTCATTCGATAAACTCCAGCTAGCGTCTATTCCTGACAGCGCTGACAGGAATACACCTGTTTGCGCCGGCTTCATATAAAACATTTAGAACCGGCATAAGTCGGTCATGCCTGCGAGGAACTCGGAATGTCTCTGTTGATCCGTGGCGCCACCGTTATTACCCATGATGAAAGTTACCGTGCTGATGTGTATTGCGCCGACGGCGTGATCAAAGCCATTGGTGAAAACCTGGATGTTCCCGCCGGTGCCGAAGTGCTCGACGGCAGCGGCCAATACCTGATGCCCGGCGGCATCGACCCCCACACCCACATGCAACTGCCCTTTATGGGCACCGTGGCCAGTGAAGACTTTTTCAGTGGCACGGCGGCGGGTCTGGCCGGGGGTACGACGTCGATCATCGACTTCGTGATTCCCAATCCGCAGCAGTCGTTGATGGAGGCGTTTCATCAGTGGCGCGGCTGGGCCGAGAAGTCGGCATCGGACTACGGTTTCCACGTCGCGATCACCTGGTGGAGCGAGCAGGTGCGCGAGGAAATGGCCGAGCTGGTCAGCCATCACGGCATCAACAGCTTCAAGCACTTCATGGCCTACAAGAACGCGATCATGGCCGCTGACGACACCCTGGTGGCGAGTTTCGAGCGCTGCCTGGAACTCGGCGCGGTGCCGACCGTGCATGCGGAAAACGGTGAGTTGGTCTATCACCTGCAACGCAAGTTGATGGCCCAGGGCATCACCGGGCCGGAAGCGCATCCACTGTCTCGCCCATCGCAAGTGGAAGGCGAAGCGGCGAGCCGGGCGATTCGCATTGCCGAAACCATTGGCACGCCGTTGTACATGGTGCATGTCTCGACCAAGGAAGCCCTCGACGAAATCACCTACGCTCGCAGCAAGGGGCAACAGGTCTATGGCGAAGTCCTCGCCGGGCATCTGCTGCTGGACGACAGCGTCTATCAACACCCGGACTGGCAGACCGCCGCCGGTTACGTGATGAGCCCGCCCTTCCGCCCGCGCGGCCATCAGGAAGCGCTTTGGCATGGCCTGCAATCCGGCAACCTGCACACCACCGCCACCGACCATTGCTGCTTCTGCGCCGAGCAAAAAGCCGCCGGCAAGGACGATTTCAGCAAGATCCCGAATGGCACCGCCGGTATCGAAGACCGCATGGCGGTGCTCTGGGATGAAGGGGTGAACACTGGACGGTTTTCGATGCAGGACTTCGTCGCCCTCACCTCCACCAACACCGCGAAGATCTTCAACCTCTACCCGCGCAAAGGCGCGATACGCGTTGGCGCTGATGCGGACCTGGTGCTGTGGGACCCGGAAGGCACGCGCACCATCTCCGCCAAAACC
Organism: Pseudomonas sp. ANT_J12; assembly: GCF_008370045.1. GTDB lineage: Bacteria > Pseudomonadota > Gammaproteobacteria > Pseudomonadales > Pseudomonadaceae > Aquipseudomonas. The sequence goes on along the minus strand of NZ_VOBN01000020.1, from coordinate 88,842 downwards.
CACCATCAGCAGGTGGATTTCAACATCTTCGAAGGCAAGACCGTGCGCGGTGTGCCCAGCCATACCGTCAGCCAGGGCCGCGTGGTCTGGACTGATGGCGATCTGCGCGCCGAGCGCGGGGCCGGGCGGTACGTCGAACGGCCGGCGTATCCGGCGGTGTTTGATTTGCTGAGCAAGCGGGCTGAGCTGCACAAGCCGGTTGCCGTCAAGCGTTGACCCATGATCGTTCCCACGCTCCGCGTGGGAATGCAGCCCGGGACGCTCCGCGTCCCATTGGAACGCAGAGCGTCCCTTGAGGCATTCCCACGCGGAGCGTGGGAACGATCAACCCACTGCCCACCAGAGGCAGACACCTCAAAAACCATGAGGCCTTAAACCGTGATCAAGACCCTGAACCACCTCCCGCATCCCTACGAGAATGCGGCCGCCCTCGCCGGTCATTTCACCGACCTGGCGCCGCCGCTCAACGACCGTCAGGCCCATCTGGAAGCTTCGCGCTGTCTGTATTGCTACGACGCGCCGTGCGTGAATGCCTGTCCGAGCGAGATTGATATTCCGTCGTTCATCCGCAATATCCACACGGAAAACGTCCAGGGCGCCGCGCAGAAAATCCTTTCGGCGAACATCCTTGGCGGCAGTTGCGCCCGGGTTTGTCCGACGGAAATCCTGTGTCAGCAAGCGTGTGTGCGTAACAACGATCATGAGTGCGCACCAGTGTTGATCGGCCTGCTGCAACGCTACGCCGTGGACAACGCGCACTTCAGCGAACACCCGTTCCAGCGCGCCGCCGCCACCGGCAAGCGCATCGCCGTGGTCGGAGCCGGGCCGGCGGGTTTGTCCTGCGCCCACCGCAGTGCCATGCACGGCCATGACGTGGTGATATTCGAAGCCAGGGAAAAGGCTGGCGGCCTCAATGAATACGGGATCGCCAAGTACAAACTGGTGGACGACTACGCGCAAAAGGAACTGGATTTCCTGCTGCAAATCGGCGGCATCGAAATCCGTCACGGGCAGAAACTTGGCGAAAACCTGACCCTCAGCGAACTCCATCAACAATTCGACGCGGTGTTCCTCGGCCTGGGCCTGGCCGCTAGCAAACAACTGGGGCTGGATCACGAGGACGCGCCGGGGCTGCTCGCCGCCACCGATTACATCCGCGAACTGCGCCAGGCCGATGACCTGACGCAACTGCCGCTGGCCGACCGTTGCATCGTCCTCGGCGCCGGCAACACCGCGATCGACATGGCGGTGCAAATGGCGCGTCTTGGGGCTCATGACGTCAATCTGGTCTACCGCCGTGGCGTCGAGGACATGGGCGCCACCGGTCACGAACAAGACATTGCCAAGGCCAACCAGGTGCGTTTGCTGACCTGGGCACAACCGGAACAAGTGCTGCTCGATGATCAAGGCAACGTGCGCGGCATGCGTTTCGCCCGCACGCACATGGTCGACGGTCGCCTGCAAACCACCGGGCAAACCTTCGAACTGGCCGCCGACGCGATCTTCAAAGCCATCGGCCAAGCCTTCGACGGCAGCGCCCTCGCCGACCCGCTGGCCCGGGAACTCAAGCGTCAGGGCGAGCGCATCCACGTGGATGAAAACCTGCGCACCAGCATCCCCGGCGTGTATGCCGGTGGCGACTGCACCAGCCTCGATCAAGACCTGACCGTGCAAGCGGTGCAACACGGCAAACTCGCCGCCGAAGCGATCAACGCCCAACTCATGCTCAACGTGGAGGCTGCGTAAATGGCCGATCTCTCGATTGTCTTCGCCGGCATCAAAGCCCCCAATCCGTTCTGGCTGGCCTCCGCGCCACCCACCGACAAAGCCTACAACGTGGTCCGCGCCTTCGAGGCTGGCTGGGGCGGCGTGGTCTGGAAAACCCTGGGTGAAGACCCGGCGGCGGTCAACGTGTCTTCGCGGTACTCGGCGCACTTCGGGGCCAACCGCGAGGTCATGGGCATCAACAACATTGAGCTGATCACCGACCGTTCGCTGGAAATCAACCTGCGGGAAATCACCCAGGTCAAAAAGGACTGGCCGGACCGTGCGCTGATCGTGTCGCTGATGGTGCCGTGCGTCGAAGAGTCGTGGAAATTCATCCTGCCGCTGGTGGAAGCCACCGGGGCCGACGGCATCGAGCTGAACTTCGGCTGCCCCCACGGCATGCCGGAACGGGGCATGGGCGCGGCGGTCGGTCAGGTGCCGGAGTACGTCGAACAGGTCACCCGTTGGTGCAAGACCTATTGCTCGCTGCCGGTGATCGTCAAGCTCACGCCGAACATCACCGACATCCGTGTCGCCGCCCGTGCAGCCCACCGTGGCGGCGCCGATGCGGTGTCGCTGATCAATACGATCAACTCGATCACCAGCGTCAACCTGGAACAAATGGTCGCCATCCCCACCGTCGGCCACCAAAGCACCCACGGCGGTTATTGCGGTTCGGCAGTGAAGCCGATTGCGCTGAATATGGTCGCCGAAATCGCCCGCGACCCTCAGACCCAGGGCCTGCCGATCTGCGGCATTGGCGGCATCGGCAGTTGGCGCGACGCGGCGGAATTCATCGCGTTGGGCAGCGGCGCGGTGCAGGTGTGCACCGCGGCGATGCTCCATGGGTTCCGCATCGTCGATGAGATGAAGGACGGCTTATCGCGCTGGATGGACAGTCAGGGCTACGCCAGCATCGCGGACTTTTCCGGGCGCGCGGTGGGTAATACGACGGATTGGAAGTACCTCGACATCAACTATCAGGTGATTGCCAAGATTGATCAGGAGGCGTGTATTGGTTGTGGCCGTTGCCATATTGCGTGTGAAGACACGTCGCACCAGGCGATTGCCAGCCTCAGGCAGGCCGACGGGACGCATAAATATGAAGTGATCGATGATGAGTGCGTGGGCTGCAATCTGTGCCAGATCACCTGCCCGGTGGCGGATTGCATTGAGATGGTGCCGATGGATACGGGCAAACCGTTTCTGGACTGGAATCATGATCCGAGAAACCCCTACCACGTCGCCCTGTAACTGATCGTTCCCACGCTCCGCGTGGGAATGCCTCAAGGGACGCTCCGCGTTCCAATGGGACGCAGAGCATCCCGGGCGGCATTCCCACGCAGAGCGTGGGAACGATCGGCTTACGGCTCCAACCCAATCCCGCGCAAAATCACGCTTGTCACCGTCTGCACCGCCCGCTCGAACTGCATGTCCGACAACGGCTGATGGTCATTCAGGATATTCACCTGATGATCAAAGTCGGCGTAATGCTGGGTCGAGGCCCAGATCATGTACAGCAGCGCCGAAGGCTCCACCGGCAGGATGCGTTTGTCCTCCACCCACTGGCGAATTTTCGCTTCTTTCATCTTGGCCCAGTCGTACAGGCTCACGTCCAGCGCCTCACCCAGCGTCGGCGCGCCGTGAATGATCTCGTTGGCCCAGACTTTCGAACCGTACGGCCGGCTGCGGGAATGGTTCATCTTGGCGCGGATGTAGCTGCTGAGCACCACGCGCGGGTCGTCGAACATTTCAAAGCACAAGGCGTCCTGCTTCCACACTTCCAGCAGGTCGAACAACACCGCGCTGTACAGTTCACCCTTGGTGCTGAAGTAGTAATGCAGATTGGAGCGCGGCAGTTGCACTTCGGCGGCGATGTCCGCCATGGCGGTGCTGCCGAAGCCTTTTTCGGCGAAGACCTTCTCGGCCCCCAGCAGGATTTTCTCGACGTTACTGCGACGGATCTCGATCTTGTGATTGCCCATGAGGGCTCCCTGACAACAGCGTTGCCCAAGACTAGCATCCGCTCTGGGTCGCGGCGACAGGCCTTTTTCACTTCCCCGGGGAAAACCGATTGGGTAGCATCCGCCGCACTTTCCCGCCGCGATGGATCACCCGCCGTGAACATTCGACCTCGCGTTGCCACCGACGACGCCGCCCTCGCCACCCTGTGGGAACGCTCGGTGCGCGCGACCCATGACTTTCTGAGCGAAGACGATGTTCAGTTCTTCCTGCCGCTGGTGCGCGATGCCTACCTGCCGGCGCTGACGGTGTGGGTCGCGCAAGACCCGGACAGCACGCCCGCCGGCTTTATCGCCACCGGCGACAACATCGTGCAAATGCTGTTTATCGAACCGTCGCAACGGGGCCGGGGCATTGGCCGCCAGTTGCTCGACCACGTCAAAGCACTGCACACGACCCTGCGCGTCGACGTCAACGAACAGAACCCCCAGGCCCATGGCTTCTATTTGTACTATGGTTTTGAACAGACCGGCCGCTCGCCCACCGATGGCGAAGGTCGGCCGTTCCCCATCATTCACCTGCAACTACGCCCGGCGTAAACATTTCCCGGCGCACAGCGTTCATGCTTAAGTGACGCCCATTAATCTGCCCAGAAGGTAACTGACCATGCTGCTGAAAAAAGCCCTGACCACCGCCGCCCTGCTCGGCTCCCTGCTCGCCGCTTCGTCGGTGTTCGCCCATGCGCATCTGAAAAGCCAGGTTCCGGCGGCCGACAGCACCGTTAGCGCGCCGACGGAATTGCGCCTGGTGTTTTCCGAAGGGGTTGAAGCGACCTTTACCAAAGTGACCATCAACGGCGTACCAGCGAAAAAACTGGCCACCGAAGGCAGCGACAAGAAAACCCTGATCGTTACCCCTGACGCGCCGTTAACGGCGGGTGAGTACAAGGTCGAATGGCACGCGGTGTCGGTCGACACCCACAAAAGTGAAGGCGCCTACAGCTTCAAGGTTGGCCAGTAATTCATGACCGACGCGCTGGTGCTGTGCCGCTTCCTGCATTTTGTGGTGGTGTTGATGCTGTTCGGGGCCTGGGTGTTCCGGCCGCTGTTGCTGAACGCTGACGCCGCCCCTCTGGATCGACAACTGGCGCGCATCACTCGCTGGCTGACCGTCGTGGCCTTGATCAGCGGCGGGACTTGGCTGCTCCTGATCACCGCCAGCATGGCCGGGGCCTGGGATGCGGCGTTCGATCCGTCGACCTTGAGCCTGGTGCTGCGCAATACGTTTTTCGGCCAGGTGTGGAGTTGGCACCTGCTGCTCAATGCCGTGCTGCTCGTGTTGCTGCTGACGCCGCTGCGCGCGAACGTGCCGCTGAGGCTGATCGTAAGCGGCTTGCTGCTCGCGACCCTGGCGCCGGTCGGCCATGGCGCGATGCTTGACGGGCTCAGCGGCCAGTTGCTGATCCTCAACCAGATCATCCACCTGACCTGCGTCGGTGCGTGGCTCGGTGGGTTGATGCTATTGGTGATGATCCTGCGCCAGCCGAACGGCCACGGGCTGAGCACGATACTGCGGCGCTTTAGCGGAGTCGGTTATGGCTTGGTGGCGGGACTGGTGATCACCGGTTTGATCAACGTTCGCGTGTTGACCGGGGCGTTTTGGCCGACACCGCTGTTGTCCGGGTTTGCCTTGATTCTGTTGATCAAGGTCGTGCTGGTGGCGGTGATGCTGGGGCTGGCGCTGTTCAATCGGTTGCGGATCAAGGATTGCGAACAGCGGGTTGGCGCGCTTAAAACCAGTGTGCTGCTCGAATGGTTGCTGGGGATGGGCGCGGTGGCGGCGGTTTCGTTGCTGGGTACCCTGCCACCGATGATTACCGGTTAACCCTGTAGGAGCGAGGCTTGCCCGCGAAAGCGGTGTGTCAGGCAACATTGATGTCGGCTGACAGTCCGCCTTCGCGGGCAAGCCTCGCTCCTACCCGGGCCGGTGCGTTTCAGGGGTTATCGGTATGCCCTTCTGCGGCCGTATCAATGCTGACCACCACCGACATCCCCGGCCGTAGCCGCTCACTTTGCTCCTGCCCCTCATCCACCGTAATCCGCACCGGCACCCGCTGGGCGATCTTGACGAAGTTGCCGGTCGCATTGTCCGCCTGCAACAGGCTGAACTCCGACCCCGTGGCCGGCGAAATCCGCTGCACCTTGCCCTTGAATTTACGATGGTCGAGCGCGTCGACGGTGAAGCTCACCGGTTGGCCGACGCGCACGTCGTCCATCTGGGTTTCCTTCATGTTGGCGATCACCCACAACTGGTTCGGCACCAGCGCCATCAACTGCGCGCCGGAGTTGACGTAGGCGCCGAGGCGCACGCCGATCTGCCCGAGCTGACCGTCACGCGGGGCAATGACGCGGGTGTTGGACAGGTCAATGCGCGCCAGTTGCACCGCCGCTTCGGCGCTGGCCACTGCCGCCTCCAGCGAGCCGCGATTAACGATCACGGTTTGCAAATCCTGCCGGGCAATTTCCAGGTTGGCCTGGGCCTGGGCCACGGCGGCGATGGTCTGGGCGTTGGCGGCCAGGGTCACGTCCAGTTCGCGCCTGGACACCGAGCCGTCATTGATCAGCTCTTTGTTGCGCCGCAGATCCGCCTCACTCTTGCGCTGCTGGGCCTGACTGTCGGCGACCGCTGCCTGACGCAACTTGATGGTCGCTTCGGCGCTGTTGCGTTGCTGCACCACATTGGCCAGCGCGGCTTTCTGCACCGCCAGTTGCGCCAGGGACTGATCGAGGTGTTGCTTGTAGATCCGGTCATCGAGACGCACCAGCAAATCGCCGGCCTTCACAAACTGAAAGTCGGTCACCGGCACTTCGTACACATAACCGCTGAGTTGCGGGCCGATGATCGTCACCTGGCCGCGCACCAGGGCGTTTTCCGTGGTTTCCACAGCACTGCTGAACGGCGGCAATTGCCAGGCATACAACACAATCAGCACACCGATGATGGCAATCGCCGCGAAGCCCATGGACGAGATGATCCGCACCCGCAGCGAACGCGGTTCGGTGGCCGGCGTGGACGGTGGCGCCACGCCCTCAGGGGTGGCGGCGATGGCATTGGTGGTCGTGGTGGTCGGTTCAGTCATGAAGAAGTGGCACCGCTGGGTTGAACGGAAGGAGTGGCAGGCGCTGGGGCGACGGCTTGGGTGGTGCTCATCAGCCACAGGGCGCGAATCGAAATCCAGATCATGGTCAGCACCGCAATCACGGCGATCAGCATGAACACATCGTTGTAAGCCAGCACATTGGCCTCGCGGGTGGCGGCGGTGGCCAGGCTGCGAATGCCTTGCAGGTTGCGCAGGCTCGGGTCGGCGATCATCGAGCCCACCGCATTGCCGCCGCTCTGCACCCGTGCCGCGACGCGCGGATCAAGCAGGGTCAGGTGTTCAACGATATTGCTGGAATGGAATTTTTCGCGAACGCTCTGGAACGTGCCCAGCAGCGCCGCGCCGATCAAGCCGCCGAGGTTCTGGCAGATCCCGAACAGCACCGAAAAACTCACCAGATTGCGCGGATTGGTCAACACCCGGCGCGTGCCCAGGACCATGGTCGGGCCGAGGAAAAACGTGCCGCCGAAAGCCAGCAGGAACTGGCTGATGTACATGTTTTCCGGGCGGGTCAGGTTGTTCGAGTAGCTGTCCATCACCGAGCCGACCGCCATCAGCGCCAGGGACACGATCAGTGGCATGAACAGGTGCTTGGGGTCGATGGTCAGGGCGCTGGTGGCAAGACCTGCGATGCTGCCGAGCAACATCACCACATAGAGACTGTGCAGTTGCTGGCTGCTCATGTTCAGCATCTGCATGAAGCCGACCGCACCGGTGGATTGCTCGGACAACACCATGCGAATCAGGATCACCGCCAGGGCCAGGCGAATCATCACGCCGCTGCCAAGCCAACGGGTCATCAGCATCGGGTTGCTACGGTTATGTTCGATGGCCAGGCCGGCGAGGATCAGCACGATGGACGCCGCCGACGCGACGCCGATCCACGGCGCTTCCAGCCACCAGTCGATACGTCCCAGGGACAGCACGGCGCACAGCAGGGCCACGCCGCTGGCAAGGATGGCGAAGGTCAGGAAGTCGAGCTTTTCGAAGGTCTTGAAGCGGTCGCCCGGCGGCAACTTGAGCAGGAACACGCAGCCCAGCGTCAGCAGCGCCATGCCCAATTCGAACAGGTACAAGCCGCGCCATTCGGCGATTTGCATCAGGTCTTCGGAGAACAATCGCGCCAGCGGCAACGCCAGTTGCGACGCCCCCAGGCCCAGCACCAGCGCCTTCATCCGCCATTTCGCCGGGAAGGCCTGGATCATGTAATACAGGCCCAGCGAACTCAGCGCCGCGCCGACCATGCCGTGGGCCGCGCGCACCGCGATCGCCGAACTCAGGTCGTTGACGAACAGATGGCCGAAGGTCACCAGGGCGTAGAGCACCAGGAACACTTCGGTGAACGCACGCAAGCCGAACTGCTGGCGAAACTTCACCAGCAGCAGGTTCATCGAGACGTTGGTCATCACGTAGGCCGCCGGCAGCCAGGCCATCTCGGCGGTGGTCGCGCCGAGCGCGCCCTGCAGGTAAGGCAGGTTGGCAATCACCAGCGAATTGCCGAGGCCACCGGTCAACGCCACCAGCAAACCCACCAGCGCATAGGCCAGGCGCTTGGGGTTGGAGTGATCGGGCGTCGAAGGAGAACCGGGCAAACTGGGCCGTTCGTGGGGTTGCCAGTTGCGCGGGGCGTAGTGATCCATTCAAAGGCCTTGTGTTGAGATGGCGCCAGTTTGCCGCAAAATCGTCGGGCAAAACACACATCCCTGTGGGTGCGGGCCTGTGTGGCGAGGGGGCTTGCCCCCGTTCGGCTGCGAAGCAGTCGTAAAATCAGACGACTCGGTGGGTCTGAAGAACCTCATGGGGCCGCTTCGCGACCCAACGGGGGCAAGCCCCCTCGCCACACAAGCCTCGCTCCTGCAAAGATCGGCATGTCATCGTACAACTTCTGATTGACAACCCCGCAAAGCCACGCAAATAATCGCCGCCATGTTGTACGACGACGTATAACAAACAATAAAAACAACAAGAAACAAAGGGAAGTCACAGTGAGCAAACTCGTCCGTCATTCCGCCGTCTGCACCCCTCGCCCGACCTTCATCCGCCGCCACACCCTGAGCCTGATCGGTTGCAGCAGCCTGGCCCTCGCCTTGCCCATGACTGGCCACGCCGAAGGTTTTGTCGACGACGCCAGCGCCACGCTGAACCTGCGCAATGCCTACTTCAATCGCAACTTCACCAACCCGGCCTACCCCCAGGGCAAGGCTGAAGAGTGGACGCAAAGCTTTATCCTCGACGCCAAGTCCGGCTTCACCCAAGGCACCGTCGGTTTCGGCGTGGATGTGCTGGGCCTGTACTCGAAGAAACTCGACGGTGGCCAAGGCACCGGCGGCACGGGACTGCTGCCGCTGGATCACGACGGGCGCCCGGCGGATAACTTCGGCCGCACCAACGTGGCGTTCAAGGCCAAGGTGTCGAAGACCGAATTGAAGGTCGGCGAGTGGATGCCGGTGCTGCCCGTCCTGCGCTCGGACGACGGCCGCTCCCTGCCGCAAACCTTCCGCGGCGGCCAGGTGACGTCCAGCGAAATCGATGGCCTGAAGCTCTACGGCGGCCAGTTCCGCGCCAACAGCCCACGCAACGATTCGAGCATGGACGACATGTCGATGAACGGCAAAGCGGCGTTCACCTCGGATCGCTTCAACTTTGGCGGCGGCGAATACACCTTCAATGAAAAGCGCACCCTGGTCGGCGTCTGGTACTCGGAACTCAGCGACATCTATCAGCAGAAATATTTCAACCTGAGCCACAGCCAACCCATCGGCGACTGGACCCTGGGCGCCAACCTCGGCTACTTCATCGGCAAGGAAGACGGCAGCGCCCTGGCCGGCGACCTCGACAACAAAACCGCGTTCGCCATGCTCTCGGCCAGATACGGCGGCAGCACCTTCTATGTAGGCCTGCAAAAACTCAGCGGCGACGATGCCTGGATGCGCGTCAACGGCACCAGCGGCGGCACCCTGGCCAACGACAGCTACAACTCGAGCTACGACAACGCCAAGGAAAAATCCTGGCAAGTGCGCCACGACTACAACTTCGTCGCCCTGGGCATTCCCGGCCTGACCCTGATGAACCGCTACATCAGCGGCGATAACGTGCACACCGGGGCGATCACCGACGGCAAGGAATGGGGCCGCGAAAGCGAACTGGCCTATACCGTACAGAGCGGCGTGCTGAAAAACCTCAACGTCAAGTGGCGTAATGCGAGCATTCGCAAGGACTTCAGCACCAATGAGTTCGATGAGAACCGGATTTTTGTGAGCTATCCGATTTCGTTGTTGTGAGGCGAGCACTGGCATAAGGAGCGACTCAATCCCTGTGGCGAGCGAGCTTGCTCGCGCTGGAGTGCGAAGCGCTCCCAACTATTTTGGGTCTGCTGCGCAGCCCAGCGGGAGCAAGCTCCCTCGCCACAGGGCAGGTGCTTTACTCAAGACCGACGTTGTGACCCTCCGTCCATTTCAACCACCAACGCGTTGACAACCACCGGAAAGGCTAACGATACTCCGCCCAAGTCATACGACAACTTACAACAACTGCAATGACCCGAATTCAGGAACTCCCATGACCACGACATCCCCTGCCCCTTTCAATCGCCTGCTGCTGACCGGTGCCGCCGGTGGCCTCGGCAAAGTCCTGCGCGAAACCCTGCGCCCTTATGCCAACGTGATTCGCCTGTCGGACATCGTCGACATCACCCCGGCCATCGATGACCGCGAAGAAGTCGTGACTTGCGACCTCGCCGACAAGCAGGCCGTGCATCAACTGGTCGAAGGCGTGGACGCGATCCTGCACTTCGGCGGGGTGTCCACCGAGCACTCGTTCGAAGAGATCCTCGGCGCCAATATCTGCGGCGTGTTCCACATCTACGAAGCCGCGCGTCGGCATGGCGTGAAGCGGGTGATTTTCGCCAGTTCCAACCACGTCATCGGTTTCTACAAGCAGGACGAAGTGATCGACGCCCGCTCCCCTCGCCGCCCGGACAGCTACTACGGTTTGTCCAAGTCCTACGGCGAAGACATCGCCAGTTTCTACTTCGATCGCTACGGCATCGAGACCGTCAGCGTGCGCATCGGCTCCTCGTTCCCGGAACCGCAAAACCGCCGCATGATGAGCACCTGGCTGAGCTTCGGCGACCTGACCCAATTGCTTGAACGCGCGCTGTACGCGCCGAATGTCGGCCACACCATCGTCTACGGCGTGTCCGACAACAAGAACGTCTGGTGGGACAACCGTTACGCCGCTGGCCTGGGCTACGTGCCACAGGACAACTCCGAAGTGTTCCGCGACAAGATCGAAGCGCAACCAATGCCGGCCGCGGATGACCCGGCGATGGTTTACCAGGGGGGCGCGTTTGTCGCGTCCGGTCCGTTCGGCGATTGAGCCAACCTCCAAGGGAATGAGCGTCCATGCAAGCCGAATTGATTGTCGATGCCCGTAACGCGGTCGGTGAATGCCCGGTCTGGGTGCCTGAGGAAAACGCCCTGTACTGGGTCGATATTCCCGCCGGGGGCCTGCAACGCTGGAGTGCCGCGACCGGGCATGTGCTGGCCTGGAAAACCCCGGAAATGCTCGCCTGCATGGCCCGACACAGCGACGGTGGCTGGGTCGCCGGGATGGAGAGCGGGTTCTTTCATCTGCGCCCGCACAGCGACGGTAGCCTCGACAGCGAACAGCTGGCCCAGGTCGATCACGCCCGTCCCGACATGCGCCTGAACGATGGGCGCTGTGATCGCCAGGGCCGTTTCTGGGCCGGCAGCATGGTGCTGAACATGGGTGCCAACGTCGCTGAAGGCGCGTTATATCGCTACAGCAGCGGGCAGCGTGGGCCGATCGAGGCACGCCTCTCTGGTTTCCTGGTTCCCAACGGGCTGGGCTTCAGCCCGGATGGCCGGACGATGTACCTGTCTGATTCGCATCCACTGTCTCAGCAGATCTGGGCGTTCGACTACGACATCGAGAGCGGCACGCCGAGCAATCGGCGCCTGTTCGTCGACATGAATCACTACAGCGGCCGCCCCGATGGCGCAGCGGTCGATGCCGAGGGCTGCTACTGGATCTGCGCCAACGACGCCGGGTTTATTCACCGCTTCACCCCGGACGGACGACTCGACCGTTCACTCGCCGTGCCGGTGAAGAAACCGACCATGTGCGCGTTTGGGGGCAGTGGGCTGGACACGTTGTTCGTGACCTCGATTCGCCCCGGGGATGACCATGACGAGCAGTCGTTGGCGGGTGGGGTGTTTGCCCTTGATCCCGGCGTGAAGGGCTTGCCTGAACCTTTATTTCGCGACTATTGATGACCTGTGGCGAGGGAGCTTGCTCCCGCTGGGTCGCGAAGCGGCCCCCCGCAATCCTTCAAACACACTGAGTTGCCTGACTCTACGACTGCTGCGCAGCCGAACGGGAGCAAGCTCCCTCGCCACAGTGGTGTCTGTTTGCCTGAAGCCTCTCATTGAGTCAAAAATCACCATGACACTGACGATTCTGGAACTCGAAGACGATTTCACCCACCTCACCCTCGCCCCCGAACTCGGTGCGAGCATCGTCAACTGGACGGTTCGCAGCAGCGGCCAGCCGTTGTTGCGTCACAGTGACCAACAGGCCCTGAACACCGGCCTGCCCGGCAAACTCGGCTGCTACCCGCTGGCCCCGTGGTCGAACCGGATTTCCGAAGGTGGTTTCGACTGCCCCGAAGGCTGGCTGGCCCTGACGCCGAACAGCCTCACCGATCCCTTGCCGATCCATGGCAGCGCCTGGCAGCAGCCGTGGCGAGTGGTTTCCCAAACCCGAAACGAAGCCGTCCTGGAACTTGATTGCACATCGCCCTTCGCCTACCGCGCCCGGCAACGTTTTCATCTGAGTGAAGGTCGGTTGAGCATCGAGTTGAAAGTCACTCACGTGGGCGAACACGCCGCGTGGCACGGCCTCGGCTTGCACCCTTACTTCCCGCGCACCGCCAATACCCGGTTACAGGCGCAAGCCCGACAGGTCTGGTTATGCGACAGCACAAAACTGCCGACCCAACTCAGCACGTTGCCCGCCGATTGGGATTTCCAGCAGCTCAAGGCGCTCCCACAAACCTTGGTGGACAACGGTTTCTGCGAGTGGAACGGTCACTGCCTGATCCAGCAACCCGAACTCGGTTATGAACTGGAAGGCCAGGCCACCGGCAGCGATTACTACCTGCTCTACTGCCCGGTGGGCTTGGGGTTTTTCTGTATCGAACCGGTGAGCCACCCGGTCAATGCGCATCACCTGCCCGGTCGGCCAGGCTTGCGTTTGCTGGAGCAAGGCCAATCCATTGAGCTGGGTTTGAGCCTGCAATACCGCGAACTTAGCTAACCCAGTAACTGACTCAACACCGCGCGCAATTTGCCGGGCTTCACCGGTTTATTCAGCAGCGGCGCGTCGAGCCGTTGCAGCGAGCGACGGCATTGGTCGGTGCGATCGGCGGTGATGATCACGGCCGGAATCGCCTGGCCAAAATGCTCGCGCAAGTGCCGCACCACGTCGCAGCCCACCACCCCATGATCGAGGTGATAGTCCGCCAGAATCAGTTCCGGCGCCTGTCCCTGCAACGCCGCCAGCGCGGAAAACTCATCCGTGGCGATCACCACTTCACAGCCCCACTGCCCCAGCAGCGCGCTCATGCTTTCAAGGATGCTCACTTCGTTGTCCAGCACCAGCAAACGCCGGCCCGGCAGCGGATTGCCGGTGCCCGGCGTCGGCGCGGCCAGGCTGATCGGCAGGGGCACCTCATGGGAAATCGGCACGTCGATGCTGAACACCGACCCGCGCCCCGGCCATGAGCGCACCTGGATCCGGTAGCCCAGAATCTTGGCAATGCGCTCGACAATCGCCAGCCCCAGGCCCACGCCTTTGCGGTCAGCGGCGCGGCCGACGTCCAGTTGATTGAACTCCAGAAAGATCGAATGCAACCGGTCCGCCGCAATCCCGCGCCCGGTATCCCACACTTCCAGACGCAGCATATCGCCCCGGCGCCGCGCCCCGAGCAGGATGCAGCCCTCGTCGGTGTAGCGGCAGGCATTGCTGAGGAAGTTGCGCAGTATCCGCGTCATCAGGCGCAGGTCGGTGCTGATGGCAAAGTCGCCCATGCGCACCCGCAGGTTCAGCCCCGCCGCCTCGGCCACGGACTGGAACTCCGAGACCAGTGGCGCGAGCAATTCGTCGAGGCGGTACAGCGCGACGTCGGGTTTCACCGCAGCCTGGTCGAGCCGGGAAATGTCCAGCAAATCGGTCAGCAGGTCTTCCGCCCCTTCCAGTGCCTGGTGCGTACGCTCCACCAGCACCTGCTCGACGTCGGGCAGCTTGCGTTCGCGCAAGGTCGAGATCAGCAACCGCGCCGCATTCAGCGGTTGCAGCAGGTCATGGCTGGCGGCGGCGAGGTATTTGTCCTTGCTGCGGTTGGCCGCTTCGGCGGCGTCCCGGGCATCACGCAGGGCCTGGGCGATCTGTTTACGCTGGGTGATCTGCTGTTGCAGGTTGCGGTTGGCTTCGAGCAATTCGTCGGTGCGCGCGGTGACCCGTTGCTCCAGTTCATCGTTGAGTTGCTGCAAGCGTTGCTGGGCCAGTTTGCGTTCGGTGATGTCGGCGACAAAGCCTTCCACCAGCCCTTCCTGATCGGGCTTGAGCAGCAGGTTCATCAGCACGTCGAGGCTGCTGCCGTCCTTGCGCCGCAATTGGGTTTCATAGCCGTGCAGGCTGCGTTCGGTCTTGAGGATCTCGCCAATATTGGCCAGTTCCTTGGCGCCGCCGACAAACAGGTTGCTCGCCAGGTCCGCCAATGAAAACAGCACTTCCTGCGGACTGTCGTAGCCCAGCATCCGCGCCAGCGCCGGGTTGGCGGCGCGCATGCCTTCCAGGAGGCTGGCCTGGAAGATCCCGTGGACCGCGTTTTCGAACAACCACTTGTAGCGATTGCGCTCGGCTTCCAGTTCATCCAGGCGCGCATTGAGTTCCGGGTAGTGACTCTTGCGTGCCGAGTGGCTGCCTAATCCGAGTAACCCGGCCAGCGCCCGTTGCTGGTCTTCAGAGGGCTTCGCCATAGACGACCTCGACATCACGCTGACTGGATTCGCGGGGATTAGTCAGGATGCACGGGTCGTGCATCGCGTGCTGCGACAGGAACGGAATGTCCGCCATGCTCACCCCGTGCAGGCCCAGGGTTTCGTGGAAGCCGATGGAGTGTTTCAGGGCAATCAGGTGGTCGACCAACCGCTTGCAGATCTGCCGGTGATTCAGGCCCCGGCAATCGATGCCGAAGGTCTCGGCGATTACCTTGAAGCGGTCCGGCGCCGAGTTGTAGTTGAACGCCACCACGTGCTCCACCAGCACCGCGTTGCACAAGCCGTGGGGCAAGTCGAGGAAGCCGCCGAGGCTGTGGGACATGGCGTGCACCGCACCGAGGATCGCGTTGGAAAACGCCAGCCCGGCCTGCATGCTGCCGAGCATGATTTTCTCGCGCAGGGCGATGTCGGTCGGGTTGGCGATCATCTGCACCAGGTTGCCGTTGATCAGGCGCATGGCTTCCAACGCATGGGGGTCGGTCAGCGGGCCGTGACCGGTGGAGACGAAGGCTTCGATGGCATGCACCAGCGCGTCGATACCGGTACAGGCCGCCAGGAACGGGTCCATGCTCAGGGTGGTTTCCGGGTCGATCAGCGACACGTCGGGCACCACGGCTTTACTGACGATGGAGAACTTCATGCGTTCTTGCTGGTTGGAAATGATCACGAATTGCGAGACGTCCGCCGACGTGCCGGCGGTGGTCGGGATCAGGATCAGCGGTGGGCTGGGCACGCGGATGGTGTCGACGCCCTCGAACTCCAGAATATTGCGCCCGTGAGCGACGACAATGCCGATGCCTTTGCCGCAATCCATCGGGCTGCCGCCGCCAATCGCGACGATCACATCGCAATGGTTTTCCTTGTACAGCTCGGCGCCGAGCATGACTTCTTCGACCCGAGGGTTGGGCGAGACATCGCTGTACAGGAAGTAGTCGATGCCCTGGGCTTGCAGGCTGGCCTCGACATCCGCGACCCAACCGGCGGCAATCACCCCGGGGTCGCTGACCACCAGCACCTTGCGGGCACCGAAGGTCTTGGCGTAGTTGCCGACGTTGTGCCGGCAACCGGCACCAAAAATGATTTCAGGCGACACGAATTTACGCAGTTGGCTGAGATTCTGGCTCATTGGAAAGCCTGTTTTTATTGTTTTGGAAGGTAGAAGCCACACTAACCCATCCGGCTGCGAATGCAATCAGACCAATGGGTAGCTCGATCCTGCATCCACCACCGATGTCCTGTTGGAGTGAGCGTGTGTGGCGAGGGGGCTTGCCGCCGTTGGGTCGCGAAGCGGCCCCGCTTATCCCAAAGCAGGGGACTGCTGCGCAGTCCAACGGGGGCAAGCCCCCTCGCCACAAAAGCTCGCTCACACAGGGGATGTGCGTTGCACCGTTTATCCGCGATAGATCAGCCGCGAAGCCTTCTCATTGCGCAACGTCAGGTGTTCCATGCCCTGCCCCGGCGCATCGGCTTCCTCGCGGGCTTTGAGGATCACCCCGTGGTGCGGCGACTTGCTGCACACCGGGTCGGCGTTTTCGGCATCGCCGGTGAGCATGAATGCCTGGCAGCGGCAGCCGCCCAGATCTTTGTGTTTTTCATCGCAGGAGCGGCACGGTTCCTTCATCCAGTCATCGCCGCGAAAGCGGTTGAAGCCGAAGGACTCGGTCCAGATGTGTTCGATGCTGTGCTCGCGCACATTCGGAAACTGCACTGGCAATTGCCGGGCACTGTGGCACGGCAGCGCAGTGCCGTCGGGGGTGATGTCGAGAAACAGATTGGCCCAGCCATTCATGCAGGTCTTGGGGCGTTCTTCGTAGTAATCCGGGGTGACGAAGATCAGTTTGCACGGATGCCCCTCGGCCTCAAGTCGCTCGCGGTACTCGTTAGTAATGCGCTCGGCGCGCTGCAATTGCTCGCGGGTGGGCAACAGGCCGACGCGGTTGAGTTCGGCCCAACCGTAGAACTGACACGTGGCCAGTTCGACGAAATCCGCCTCCAGCTCCAGGCACAGGTCGATGATGCGGTCGATGCGGTCGATGTTGTGCCGGTGGGTGACGAAGTTCAGCACCATCGGGTAGCCCTGGGCTTTCACGGCCCGGGCCATGGCGAGCTTCTGGGCGAAGGCCTTGCGCGAGCCGGCGAGCATGTTGTTCACCGTTTCATCGGCGGCCTGGAAACTGATCTGAATGTGATCCAGCCCGGCGACCTTGAAATCGGCAATCTTCTGTTCGGTCAGGCCGATGCCTGAGGTGATCAGGTTGGTGTAGTAACCCATGTCCCGCGCCGCCTTGATCAGCTCCGCCAGGTCCTGGCGCACCAGCGGTTCACCACCGGAAAAGCCCAACTGCGCGGCGCCCAGTTCCCGGGCTTGTTGAAACACCCGAATCCATTCCTCGGTACTCAGTTCCTCACCTTGCTGGGCGAAATCCAGTGGGTTGGAGCAATAGGGACACTGCAACGGGCAGCGATACGTCAGCTCCGCCAACAACCACAACGGCGGCCCCGGTGGCGCGATCAGGCTCACAGGGCGATCCCCCGGTGCCAGACATTTTCGGCGGTCACCGTGTGATACGGCGGGCGCTCCAGCTCGTAGGCCATGCTCATCGCATCGAGCATGCTCCACAGCACGTCGAGCTTGAACTGGAGGATTTCCAGCATCCGTTGCTGGCCTTCGACCGTGACGTAATGGTCCAGAGTGATGCGCAAACCGTGCTCGACATCGCGCCGCGCCTGGCTCAAACGGGTGCGGAAATAGTCGTAGCCGCCAGCGTCGATCCAGGGGTAATGGGTCGGCCAGGCGTCGAGGCGCGATTGGTGGATGTGGGGGGCGAACAGTTCGGTCAGGGAGCTGCTGGCCGCTTCCTGCCAACAGGCGCGACGGGCGAAATTGACGTAGGCGTCCACGGCGAAACGCACACCGGGCAGAACCAATTCTTGAGAGAGGATGTGCTCGCGGTCCAGACCCACGGCTTCACCGAGGCGCAACCAGGCCTCGATCCCGCCTTCGCTGCCGGGCGCGCCGTCGTGGTCGAGGATGCGTTGCAGCCATTCCCGGCGCACATCGCGGTCGGGGCAGTTGGCGAGGATCGCGGCGTCTTTGAGCGGGATGTTGACCTGGTAATAGAAGCGATTGGCGACCCAGCCCTGGATCTGCTCGCGCGTGGCGCGGCCGGCGTACATGGCTTGGTGGAACGGGTGATGAATGTGGTAGTAGGCGCCTTTTGCACGCAGGGCGGCTTCAAATTCGCTGGGGGACATGGGGGTGTCGGGCATTGCGGCTCTCCGGGTTTTTGCGGCGTCAGGGCGGGCCTCTTCGCGGGCAAGCCTTGCTCCTACAGGTTTTGTGTAAGCCTTGGAATCCGCGAACGACGACGTCACGTCGATTTTGGCCATGAAATCCGCGTACAACGACGTCACACCCGTTGACCATGAAATCCGCGTACAACGACGTCACACCGGTTGGTCATGAAATCCGCGTACAACGACGTCACGTCGGTTGACCATGAAATCCGCGACCGACGATGTTATGTAGGAGCGAGGCTTGCCCGCGAAGGGGCCGTCCGCTACAGCACAAGACTCATGCCGTCATACGCCACCTCAACCCCACGCCGCTCCAGCAATGCCCGTTCAGCCGAGTCTTCATCGAGGATCGGGTTGGTGTTGTTAATGTGGATCAGCACCTTGCGCTGGCGGTCAAAGCACTCCAGCACCTCAAGCATCCCGCCGGGACCACTTTGCGGCAGGTGCCCCATTTCACTGCCCAGGCTCTGGCCGACTTCGCACACGCGCATTTCGTCGTCGCGCCACAAGGTGCCGTCCAGCAGCAGGCAATCGGCGAGTTGCATCCAGCCCAGGACTTCTTCGTCGACTTGCCCCAGGCCCGGCGCGTAGAACACCGAGGCGCCGCTGCGCAGGTCTTCGATCAACAGACCGATGGTGTCGCCCGGTTGCGGGTTGCCGCGATTGGGCGAGTACGGCGGTGCATTGCTGACCAAAGGAATCGCGCGGAACTGCAGATGTGCGCACGCCGCGACGCTGAACGGCTCGCGCTTCAAATCAATCGGCTGCCACTGCAACCCACCGTTCCAATGCTTGAGCATGTTGAACAGCGGAAAACCGCTGCTCAAATCCTCATGCACCCGCTCGGTGCACCACACGGCATGGGGGCAGCCTTCGCGCAGGCTCAGCAGGCCGGTGCAATGGTCAATCTGGCTGTCCAGCAGGATCACCCCGGCAATCGCCGTATCGCGACGGCGGCGCGCCGGTTGCAACGCGGGGAAACTTTCCAGTTGCGCCCGAATATCCGGGGAAGCATTGCACAGCACCCACGACACGCCGTCGTCACTCACCGCAATCGAGGACTGCGTGCGCCGTTGGGCGCGCAGGCTGCCATCGCGCACGCCGGTGCACTGGTGACAGTTGCAGTTCCACTGCGGGAAACCACCGCCAGCGGCGGAGCCGAGAACACGGATGTGCATGAGCAATGCTCCAGAAGGCAGGCCCGGCCAACGCAACGGCTGGCCGGGTGATCAATCAACGGTTGGCGAAATACATCGTCACTTCGAAGCCAATGCGCAGATCGGTAAACGCGGGTTTATTCCACATGGGTCAATCCTCTTCTTGTGCCGGGCAATTCCGGTAAAGCCATTAATGCACGGCGCGCCAAGGGCCCGAATGCTACTTTCGAAGGAGGTGGCGGCGTGCGTTGGTAGGGGGTGATCGCGGATCATTGGAAACACGCATAACCCAAGTGGGAACGGGCTTTTGTGGCGAGGGGGCTTGCCCCCGTCGGGTCGCGAAGCGGCCCCCCTTCGTATCAAAAAAAGAAGGGGAATGCTGCGCAGTCCAACGGGGGCAAGCCCCCTCGCCACAAAAGCACGCTCCCACAGAGAGAAGGGGACTGCTGCGCAGTCCAACGGGGGCAAGCCCCCTCGCCACTAAAGCGCGCTCCCACAGAGGGTTGTGGTGTGCTTGGGGGTTAGAAGAACCCCATCGGGTTGATGTCGTAGCTCACGAGCAGGTTTTTGGTCTGCTGGTAATGGTCGAGCATCATCTTGTGGTTTTCACGGCCGACCCCGGACTTCTTGTAGCCACCGAACGCGGCGTGGGCCGGGTACAGGTGGTAGCAGTTGGTCCAGACGCGTCCGGCCTTGATCGCCCGGCCCATGCGGTAGGCGCGATTGATGTCGCGGGTCCACAGGCCGGCACCGAGGCCGAACTCACTGTCGTTGGCAATCGCCAGGGCTTCGGCTTCGTCCTTGAACGTGGTGATGCCCACCACCGGGCCGAAGATTTCTTCCTGGAACACCCGCATTTTGTTGTGGCCCTTGAGCAGGGTCGGCTGGATGTAATACCCCGTCGACAGGTCGCCCTCCAGCCGCTCGGCCGCGCCACCGATCAGCAGCTCCGCGCCCTCTTCCTGGGCAATTTTCAGGTACGAGAGGATCTTGTCGTATTGCTGCTCCGACGCCTGGGCGCCGACCATGGTTTCGGTGTCCAGCGGGTTGCCGCGCTTGATCTTCACGATCTTCTGCATCACCACTTTCATGAAGTCGTCGTAGATCGATTCCTGCACCAGCGCCCGGGACGGACAGGTGCAGACTTCGCCCTGGTTGAAGAACGCCAACACCAGCCCTTCGGCGGCTTTCTCGATGAACTGCGGCTCGGCGTTCATGATGTCTTCGAAGAAGATGTTCGGCGACTTGCCGCCCAGCTCCACGGTGCTCGGAATGATGTTCTCGGCGGCGCAGTGCATGATGTGCGCGCCCACCGGGGTGGAACCGGTGAAGGCAATCTTCGCGATGCGTTTGCTGGTGGCCAGCGCCTCACCGGCCTCGCGACCGAAACCCTGGACGATGTTCAGCACACCGGCCGGCAGCAAATCGGCAATCAGTTCGGCGAAGACCATGATCGACAGCGGCGTCTGCTCGGCGGGTTTGAGCACCACGCAGTTGCCGGCGGCCAGGGCCGGGGCGAGTTTCCAGGCGGCCATCAGCAGCGGGAAGTTCCACGGGATGATCTGCCCGACCACGCCCAACGGCTCGTGGAAGTGATAGGCGGTGGTCAGCTCGTTGATTTCGGCAGCGCCGCCTTCCTGGGCACGGATGCACCCGGCGAAGTAGCGGAAATGGTCGGCGGCCAGGGGCACGTCGGCGTTCAGGGTTTCGCGCACGGCTTTGCCGTTGTCCCAGGTTTCGGCGACGGCGAGGATTTCCAGGTTTTGTTCGATGCGGTCGGCGATCTTCAGCAACACCAGGGAACGGTCCTGGGCCGAGGTCTTGCCCCAGGCATCGGCCGCCGCGTGGGCAGCGTCGAGGGCTTTGTCGATGTCGGCGGCGCTGGAACGCGGGAACTCGGCGATCACTTCACCGTTGACCGGCGAGGTGTTGGTGAAGTACTCGCCATGGACTGGCGGCACGAATTCGCCGCCGATGAAATTGCCGTAGCGCGGTTTGAAGGAAACGACGGCGCCGGGGGTGCCAGGTTGTGCGTAGATCATGGTGGCCTCTGTCTGGGTCGGAGCCTGTCGGGCAAACAGGCGATGCATCGATAGTAGAGAGCCCCGCACGCTGGACGAATGCGCCGTTGGAGGGGGGACTCTCGTTATTTGGTAGTAGGTGATCGTTCCCACGCTCCGCGCGGGAATGCAGCCCGGGACGCTCCGCGTCCCATCAAGAGCCGAACGCGGAGCGTCCGTTGAGGCATTCCCACGCAGAGCGTGGGAACGATCAGTGGCAGCGATCAGTGCTTGGCGACTACCAGGTCTTTAGGCAGCTTAAAGGTCCAGAGCATCCCGCCCTGGTTGAAGTCCTTGATGCGCTTGGCCACTTCGCCGCCCCACAGCGGAACCGCGCCGCCCCAACCGGAGAGCACGGAGACGTACTGTTCGCCGTCCATTTCCCAGGTCACAGGCGAGCCGAGCACACCGGAGCCGGTCTGGAATTCCCAGACTTTCTCGCCGGTCTTGGCGTTGAACGCCTGGAGGAACCCTTCCGGCGTGCCGGTGAACACCAGGTTGCCCTTGGTGGTCAGCACCCCGCCCCACAGCGGCGCGTAGTTCTTGTGGCGCCAGACTTCCTTGCCAGTCACCGGATCGATGGCGCGCAGCACGCCGATGTAGTCTTCGTTCAACGGCTTGATGGTGAAACCGGCCCCCAGGAACGCCGCGCCTTTCTTGTAGGCGATGCCTTCGTTCCAGATGTCCATGCCCCACTCGTTGGACGGCACGTAGAACAGCTTGGTGTCCTTGTTGTAGGCCATCGGCATCCAGTTTTTCGCACCGAGGAACGCCGGCGCTACAAACACCGAACTGCCCTTGGCTTCAGTGCCCGGCGCCCCCGGACGGCTGGCTTCGTTGTAGATCGGCCGGCCATCCTTATCCAGGCCGGTGGCCCAGGTGATCTTGTCCACGAACGGGAAGCCACGGATGAACTTGCCGTTGGTGCGGTCCAGCACGTAGAAGAAGCCGTTGCGGTCGGCGGTGGCGGCGGCTTTGATTTCCTTGCCGCCCTCGGTGTAGTTGAACGAGATCAGCTCGTTGACGCCGTCATAGTCCCAACCGTCGTGGGGCGTGCTCTGGAAGTGCCATTTGATGGTGCCGTCGTCCGGGTTCAGCGCCAGGCGCGACGACGAGTAGAGGTTGTCGCCAGGGCGCAGGTGCGAGTTCCACGGTGCCGGGTTGCCGGTGCCGAACAGCAGCAGATTGGTTTCCGGGTCGTAGTAGCCGCCGAGCCAAGGTGCAGCGCCGCCGGTTTTCCATAAATCGCCGGGCCAGGTCTTGCCGGCTTCGCCGCCGGAGATGCCGTTCTCAATCGCTTTGCCGTCCTTGTAGATGTAGCCCATGTGGCCTTCGACCGTCGGCCGGACCCACAGCAACTCACCGTTTTTCGGGTCGTAGGCGGAGATCTTGCCCACCACGCCGAACTCGCCACCGGCCACGCCGGTGATCAGTTTGCCGTTGATCACCAGCGGCGCGGCGCTGATGGAATAGCCTTCCTTGTGGTCGGCCACTTGCTTGCTCCACACCACTTTGCCAGTGTCCTTGTTCAGGGCCACGAGCTTGGCGTCGAGGGTGCCGAAGAACACCAGGTCGCCGTACAGCGCCACGCCCCGGTTGATCACGTCACAGCATGGGCGGATGTCATCCGGCAGGCGCGCGTCGTATTGCCAGAGCTTCTTGCCGGTGCGCGCATCCACCGCAAACACCCGCGAGTAGGAACCGGTCATGTACATCACGCCGTCCTTGATCATCGGTTGCGCTTGCTGACCGCGCTGCTTTTCACCGCCGAAGGAAAAGGCCCAGACCGGCCGTAGATCCTTGACGTTGTCGACATTGAGGGTGTCCAGCGGGCTGTAGCGCTGACCCTGGACGCCCAGACCGTTGGTGACGATCTGCTCCGGGTTCTTGGGGTCCTGGAGAATGTCCTGGTCGGAGACGGCGGCCAATGCCGAGCCGGACAACAGCATGGCACTGAGCAGCACGCTCAAGACGAAGGGTTGGCGACGTGCGGGTTGGGTCATGACGGCTACCTCTGCGGTTTTTTGTTATGCCCGGGAAATTTTCCCGGTCTGGTGCAGATTCTTGGCCGCCGCCGCCCTGGCAACAATTGCCCGCAGTGTTGAGATTGCTAGTTCCTTAGTAGCGGGTCCCTGGAGAGGATCGTGCGAGGATCGTTCCCACGCTCTGCGTGGGAATGCAGCCCGGGACGCTCCGCCTCCCATCCAGAGCCGAACGCAGAGCGTCCGTTGAGGCATTCCCACGCAGAGCGTGGGAACGATCATTGGCTGCCGGTGGAATCGACGCGGGTCATCTGTGATCGCTCATAGCCCGGGTACAAATGGCTGACACTGCGGATCAGTTCATAACGACTCAGGCTGATCCCCGCAAACCGCTCGGGAATGGGGCTGCGGATCATCTCGGACATATCGCTGCCATTGGCGGCACCGTCGCGCAGGAGTTGGTCGAGCCAGGTCAGGTAGTCGCGCATTTGCTCGAAGGGTTTTGCATCCGTGGCCACCGGCCCGTGACCCGGAACCACCAACGTCCAGGGCAATCCCTGGAGGGTGGCGATGTCCGCCAGCCACACCGCCAGCCCCGGGCTGTTGGGGGTGGTCAGGGCCCGTTGATAAAACACCAGGTCGCCGGCAAACAGCACGCCGGTTTGCTGGTCGAGAATAGCCAGATCCGCGCCGGTATGCCCACCCAGGCCTAGCAGACGCAAATCGTGGTTCCCAAAACTTTTTAACCCCGCCGTCAACGTCTCGCTGGGCAGCACCACTTCGGTACCGCGCATCCAGTCGCCCACCAGGCGATACATGTTCTCGGCCATGGCATCGCCCTGATTTTTCAGCAGCTCAGCGGTGCCGGCCAATGCGCCGATCGGCACGTCAGTGAACGCTTGATTGCCCAGCGCATGGTCGGGGTGATGATGGGTCAGCAGCACCTCGATCACCGGTTTGTCGGTGACCGTGGCGATGACCTTGCGCATCGCTTCGCCGTAGCGTTTCGACGGCCCGGTGTCGATCACCACCACCCCGCGCTCGGTGACGATAAACCCGGTGTTGACGATGTTGCCGCCGTTGGCTTTGGCGAAATTGTCGGTGCTGCCTTCCAGCAGCCAGGTGTCTGGCGCAATCAGCCGCGGCTTGAGGGCGTATTCAAGCTCCGCCAGCGCGGGCAGGCTCATACCGATCAACAACAGCAGGATCCAGCGCATCACGCGCTCCTTGGGTCAGGGGATGGCCGCATCGAATTGATTGCCGCTGTTGTCCCGCAGCAACAGGCGCGTCTGCCCTGCCCCTTCGATGTCGAAGGCCAGGTTGGGGTTTTCGCTGACGGCGGGAAACAACTCCAGCGTGGCCAGCACCTGATCGTTTTGATCGCGCAGTTCGGCATGATTGATAAAGAATTCCGGGATGCCGCTGACCATGCCGTTGTCCATCGGGTGCGCCACCTGCAAGCGCAGGCGACTGAATTCGCCACGGGGATAACGCCCGCCGAGCACTTCGCCGATGTGCTCTTCCCAACCCGGTTGCGTGCGTACCACGCTCGGCGCTGTGCAACCGCCGCCCGCCGCATCGATCAGGGTCGAGCCGACGTGCCACACGCCGTCACGGGTCAGCACCGCCGCGCGCAACGGCGTGGCCTGCTCGATGCGGATGCGGATCGACAGCCACGGCAGCACCCGGTCCTGCGGCTGGAAGTCGACGATCTTCGGCAGCGGATTGAGTTCGGCCCAGGCGAGGATTTTCACCACGTCTCCCTTGAACGCCCGGGCATCGATTTCCAGCGGCACCTGGCGCGCATCTTCAGCGAAGGGCGGCGCCAGCAGCTTGACCCGCTCATCGAATACGAACGGGGCATCGCCGAGCATTTGCTTGTGATAGAACGCCCACATCACCGACGGCACCGGGTCCTTGCCCGGATCGATCTCCACCGCGTGGGCGGCCAACGGCAGCCAACAGGCCAGCAGGTACAGCGCGCGCCAGTTCACTATTGGTACATCTCGGGCACTTCGTATTGCAGGCCGTAACGGGCGTAAATCGCTTGCACCGAGCCCTCGCGAATCATGGCTTCCAGCGCCTCTTCCAGGGCATAGGACAATTGCCGGTTGCTTTCATGCACCGCCATGCCGATCTCCCAGCGTTGCTTGCCCATGTTCGGGTAGGCGTTTTGCGCCAGCGCCACTTGCGGATCGTGAGCCTCATGCACCTGCCAATCGACCTCGCCGCGCATGGCCATGACCGCGTCGACTTCACCGGCCTTCATCGCGGCAAAGGCCTGGGGTACGCCGGGGTAGTGGTGGGTTTTGGCGGCGAGCATGCCGTTGAACACCGAGGTCAGGTAGAACGAGGGCACGCTGTCAACTTCGACGCCAATTGGGTGTTGCTCGAACACCGCGACGCTGCCCACCGAATGCAGACGCCGGCGATCATAGGCGACCTGCCATTGCTCGTTCTGGTACGGGCCGAACATCACCACATGGTCGTTTTCCAGCTCGCCGAGCTCGTTGCGTTTTTGTGAATAGTCGCGGTCGTAAGGCACGCGCATCATCAGGTCCGCCAGTTGCTGATCGTGCAACTGGCTGGCGCGCCAGATGTAGTCGCGCAGGTCGTCGTCGAGCTTCTCGCCGGCCGGGGCCCAGATCAGCTTGAGCTTGACCCCCAGCGCGGTGGCCAGGGCCTGGGCGAGGTCGACATCCACGCCCCGGGGCTGGCCGGCGTCTTCGAAACTGTAAGGCGCGAAGTCCTTGTACACCGCGACCTTCAACTCCCCGGCGGCGATCATTTGGTCATAGGTCCGAACCTGCGCCTGCGCCACCTGGCAGCACAGCAACACAGCACTGATCAACACCGCGAGCAGGCGCATGGATTACTCCTCGACGTGCACGCTGTCCAGGTAGGTGCGCACCGCCCACAGGGCTTCCTGACTCAGGTAATCGGCCATTTTCGGCATGTACACCCGACCGTCGCGCACTGCGCCGTGACGCACCCGTTCGACGAACCATTCATCCCCGGCGTCGCCGACATCGAGCAGGCGCAGGTCCGGGGCAATGCCGCCGGACTTGGCTTCCAGCCCATGGCACGCCGCGCAGTTCTGGTTGTAGGCCGAAGAGCCGATCTCTACCGCTTTATCGTGCTGCGGGGAGTTGCGGTACGGGTTGACCGCCGCCCAACCGTCCCCATCCACTTGCACGCCAGCGTCCTTGATCGGGGTCAGGCCCGGGGTTTCCACCGCTTGCGGCACCACGTTGCCGTGGGCCCAGACCGGGCCTGCGCTGATGAAACCGGCCAGCAGTCCGGCAACAAGCAAGGCGTTGCGTTTTGTTGTCATTGTTATGCCCTCAGGGTTGCACGCAAAACCTCTTTGCAGAGGCTATGGCACCCATCTTAGGAAGCACTTCCCGCCAGCCCCATGCTGCTTTGGTGGCCGCCGCCCAGTACCTTGGTAGTAGGGCTTGTGGCGCACACCCAAATCAGGTGCCGTTCGGGAACTCTTCCCGGCCACAGCGGGACTTTTTCCGTATCCGCCAAGGGGCGGCGAGCACCACCCTGTGCAGGTCAAAACCTCCACTGGGAACTGCAACCATGACAATAAGATCGCTACCCGCCCTTTCCCCTTTGACCCTCGCCGTGCGCGCCTTTGTGCTGGTGAGCAGCCTGTCCCTGAGCACCGTCGGCCACGCCGCGACCGCGCCCGCCACACCGACGCACAACGTCACCTGGGAAGACATTGCCAACGATCACCTGACCACCAAGGACGTGCTGCAATACGGCATGGGCACCAACGCCCAGCGCTGGAGCCCGTTGGCCCAGGTCAACGACAAGAACGTGTTCAAGCTGACCCCGGCCTGGTCCTACTCGTTCGGCGATGAGAAGCAGCGCGGCCAGGAATCCCAGGCCATCGTCAGCGACGGTGTGGTCTACGTCACCGGTTCCTACTCGCGGGTATTCGCCCTCGACGCCAAGACCGGCAAGCGCCTGTGGACCTACAACCATCGCCTGCCGGACAACATTCGTCCGTGCTGCGATGTGGTCAATCGCGGGGCAGCCATTTATGGCGACAAGATCTATTTCGGCACCCTCGATGCGCGGCTGATCGCCCTCGACAAGAACACCGGCAAAGTGGTGTGGAACAAGAAATTCGGCGACCACGCCGCCGGCTACAACATGACCGGCGCGCCAGTGCTGATCAAAGACAAAGTCACCGGCAAGGTGCTGCTGATCCATGGCAGCTCCGGCGATGAATTCGGCGTGGTCGGCCAGTTGTTTGCCCGCGACCCCGACACCGGCGAAGAAGTCTGGATGCGGCCCTTTGTCGAAGGTCACATGGGCCGCTTGAACGGCAAGGACAGCACCCCCACCGGCGACGTCAAGGCGCCGTCCTGGCCGGATGATCCGACCACCGAAACCGGCAAGGTCGAGGCCTGGAGCCACGGCGGCGGCGCGCCTTGGCAGAGCGCGAGTTTCGATCCCGAAACCAACACCCTCATCGTCGGCGCCGGCAACCCCGGCCCGTGGAACACCTGGGCCCGCACCTCCAAGGACGGCAACCCTCACGACTTCGACAGCCTCTACACCTCGGGCCAGGTCGGCGTCGACCCGAGCACCGGCGAGGTGAAATGGTTCTACCAGCACACCCCGAACGATGCCTGGGATTTCTCCGGCAACAACGAGCTGGTGCTGTTCGACTACAAGGACAAGGACGGCAAAGTGATCAAGGCCACCGGCCACGCCGACCGCAACGGTTTCTTCTATGTGGTGGACCGCAACAACGGCAAATTGCAGAACGCGTTCCCCTTCGTCGACAACATCAGTTGGGCCAGCCACATCGATCTGAAAACCGGCAAACCTGTCGAAAATCCGGGCCAGCGTCCAGCCAAACCGTTGCCGGGGGAAACCAAGGGCAAATCCGTGGAAGTCTCGCCGCCGTTCCTCGGTGGCAAGAACTGGAACCCCATGGCCTACAGCCAGGACACCGGTTTGTTCTACATCCCGGGCAACCAGTGGAAAGAGGAATACTGGACCGAAGAGGTCAACTACAAGAAAGGCTCGGCCTACCTGGGCATGGGTTTCCGCATCAAACGCATGTATGACGATCACGTCGGCACCCTGCGCGCCATGAACCCCACCACCGGCAAAGTGGTCTGGGAGCACAAGGAAGCCCTGCCGCTCTGGGCCGGGGTGTTGGCGACCAAGGGCAACCTGGTGTTCACCGGCACGGGCGATGGTTTCTTCAAGGCATTTGACGCGAAAACCGGCGAGGAGCTGTGGAAGTTCCAGACCGGCAGCGGCATCGTCTCGCCGCCGATCACCTGGGAACAGGACGGCGAGCAATACGTCGGCGTGACCGTCGGCTACGGCGGCGCGGTGCCGTTGTGGGGCGGCGACATGGCGGAGCTGACCAAACCGGTGGCTCAGGGCGGGTCGTTCTGGGTGTTCAAGATTCCGAGTTGGGATAGCAAGACGGCGCAAAAGTAACGCCTTGCACACCTGTGGCGAGGGAGCTTGCTCCCGCTGGGCTGAGAGGCGGCCCCCTCACTTTTCAGCCGCACCGAGTTGTCTGGGTTTGCGACTGCTGCGCAGCCGAGCGGGAGCAAGCTCCCTCGCCACAATTGTTTGTGATGACATCATGAGAGCCCTGCCATGAAATACCTACCTCTACTGCTATTGCTAACCGCTCTTCCGGTTTTCGCCACCGACGACGGCGACGACGCCCCGCTGATCATCAACGGCTGCACCCTCGCCGAACACAGCCAATGCCCCGGCGCCAACCTCAAGGGGGCCAACCTGAGCAATCAGGATTTGCGCAGCATGAACCTCAACGGCGCCGACCTGCGCAATGCCGACTTACGCCACGCCCGACTCGACCTCGCCAACCTGGAAAAAGCCCAACTGCAAGGCGCCAACCTGACCCGCGCCAGCCTGCAACAAAGCAACCTGCGCCTGGCCGATTTCAGCGGCGCGACGCTGATGGCGATTCAGGGATGGGGCCTGTTCGCCCAGGGCGCGCAATTCGAAAACGCCAACCTCAGCGCCGCCTACCTGCAATTCGCCCGCCTCTCCGGGGCCAGGCTGCATAACGCCAACCTGCGTGCTGCGGATTTGGAAATGACCTGGCTGAGCAAGGCCGACCTCAAAGGCGCGGACCTGCGCGATGCCAATCTGCAAGAAGCCAAGTTCGGTGAAAGCAACCTGGAGCAAGCGAACCTCAGCGGTGCGCGGCAGCACTATGCGAATTTTCAGGATGCGAATATGGCGGGGTGCATCGGGTGCCCGACCACATGGGATAAATGAGTCGTGAACCGATCGTTCCCACGCTCTGCGTGGGAATGCAGCCCGGGACGCTCCGCGTCCCATCCAACGCCGAACGCGGAGCGTCCGTGGAGGCAATTCCCACGGGTCGCGTGAGAACGATCAACGCTCAGCGTGGGAACGATCATCAGCCCGCCTTGCGCACCACCCCCATATCAATCCCCAAATGCACCAGCTCGGTATGGGACGTGACCTGCAACTTGCTCTTCAACAACGTCAGGTGATTGGAAACCGTCTTGCTGCTGATATTCAGTTGTTCGGCAATCAACCGCGCCGGGGTGCCTTTGGCCAGCATCACGAAGATCTCCAGTTCGCGCTGGGTCATGCTTTGCAAGCGCGGGTCGCTGGCGTCCTGTTGCGGGTGGCACGCCAGTTGGGTCGCCAGGGGTTGTTCGATGTAGGCGTGCCCGGCGAGGATTCTGTGCACCGCTTCGATCAACACCTCCGGCGCCGAGCTTTTGGTCAGGTAGCCCGAAGCCCCGGCGTCCAGCGCCTGGCGCACCAGTGGCAGTTCATCGTGCATGCTGAAAAACAACACCCGCAGTTGCGGCAAGCGCTGGCGCAAGCGGCGGGTGGTTTCGAGGCCGCTGATGCCCGGCAAGCCGAAATCCATGATCACCAGGTTCGGCACCGCTTCCTGGACCCGGATCAGCGCTTCCTCACCCGTGGCCGCTTCGCGCACCTCCATCGCCGGCAACAGCGCGCGCAACAGACTGGCATAGCCCTGACGGACCACCGCATGGTCATCGACCAGCAAAATATTCATGACGCCTCCAAAGGCATGCTCAAAGCCAGCGCCCAACCGGCGCCGGGGTGGCTGATGATCCGCAGTTCGCCGCCAAGGCTGCGGGCGCGTTCGGACATTGAGTACAACCCAACGCCCGGGCGTGGCGGCTGTGCGGCGCCGCGACCGTTATCGCGAATCAGCAAGCGCAAACGCCCGCCGCGATGTTGCAAACACACCCGTACCTGACTGGCCTCGGCGTGCCGCGCAATATTGGTCAGGGCTTCTTGCAACAGGCGATAGAGATGGGTCTTGCTCGGCCCCGACAGCGCCGGCAACTGCGCGCTGACCCGCAACTGGCAATCGATGCCCTGCCGCCCCTGCCATTGCTCCACCAGCAAAGCGAAGGCTTCGGACAGCGGCAGGTGTTGCAGCACCACCGGATACAGGTCATGCACCAACGCTCGAAAGCCCTGTTGCAGGTGTTCGCAGTTGTGTTCCAGCTCGCGCACCGTGCGCTCGACGGTGTCCGGTTGATCCGCCACCAAGCGGAGCAGACAGGCTTGAGCGCGAATCCCGGCCAGGTACTGACCGAGGTCGTCGTGCAGGGTTTGCGCCAGATGGGTGCGTTCCTGCTCCTGCACCGCGAGCAAGGTCTGGGTCAGCCGGGTGTTGTCGGCGCGAGCCTGTTCCAGGGCACCGGTCATGCGATTGAAATGGGTCGCCAGTTGCCGCGCCTCCGGCACGCCTTGCCCGCGTAAGCGCACGTTGAGCTGGCCGGCAGAGACTTGCTGCAACGCGCGGAGCAATTCATCGAGCAGACCCATGCCCCGACGCACCGCCCAGCGGATGGCCAACAGACTTACCATCAACGCCAAGCCGCAGAGGAACAGCACTTGTTGCAGGGAATCCCAGACTTCATCGATCTCGTCCCGCGGGTCCACGGCAATCTGCACCCGCCGACCGTCCTGCAAATCCAGGACCCGGGCAGCGTGCCGGGCTTCGGCGAACAGCAACCGCCCGAGCCAGGCATCCAGGCCATCCTGCAACGGCAGCCGCGCGGCTTCGCCCGGTTGCAGCCAGCGCACCCGCACATGACGCAGGCTTTGGGTCAGTCGCGGCTGAAGGCTGGCCGGATCACGTTCGGCGGTTTCGCTCAGGTACTCGACCACCGCTTCGGCCGATTGCAGCTCGCGTTCCACGTCCGCCAGCGCCTGGTGCACCAGCAACGCCATGCACGCCAGGGTGACCAGGGCGAAAAAGCCGCACACCCACAGGTTGATCCGCCACAGGGCCGACACGCCTAGCGCCCCGGCAGCGCGGGCGACATCTGCACCAGCGTCGGTCGCGGGCCGTGCAGTTTGTCGATGCCGATCAGGGTCAGGATCAGCAACAACGGCAGGAGCAGCGCCTTGAAAATACGCATGGTCGATCCCCTCCTCGGTAATGGCCGTTGAAACCCATGCTAAAACCGCGCCGCCGCCGATGAGTTACTACCTTGGTACTGCCTTAGCGCTACTTTCTGCATATTTCCTCTGCTCCCCGGGCTTTCTATGCTGGCGCTACCCGTCATGGAGTGCCTTATGCGCCAGCTCGCCCCCTACGCCTTGATCTACCTGCTGGCGATTGCCTGCGCCGCCGGGCTGGCGACCCAGAGCCAGGCCGCCGATGCGCCGTTGCAGGTGCAGATCGGCTACCTCGGCTATCGGCCTGATCCGGGGCCGCTGCTGTCGAACGTCATTCCCGAACCCGCCGATGCCGGGCTGCGCGGCGCCGAACTGGCGATCACCGACAGCAACAGCACCGGGCGTTTTCTCAACCACAGCTACAGCCTGATCAGCGCCAGCACCGACACCCCGGATGCGCTGGTCGAAGCGGCCAAGGCCCAGCACGAACAAGGCCTGCGTCTGTTTGTGGTCAACGCCCCGGTGGAAACCCTGCGCCGGCTCAGCGCTGTGTTGCCCGACAGCTTGCTGTTTAACGCTGGCAGCCCGGATGACAGCCTGCGCAGCACCGATTGCCTGCCGAACGTGCTGCACAGCCTGCCGAGCCGGGCGATGTTGGCCGACGCATTGGCGCAATTTCTGGTAGTGCGCAAATGGCAGCGGGCGCTGCTGATCGTCGGCCCGACCCCGGATGATCAAGCCTACGCCGCCGCCCTGCGCCGCGCCGCCAAACGCTTCGGCGTGAAACTGGTGGCGGAAAAAGCCTGGAGCTTCGACAACGATCAGCGCCGCAGCGCCCAGGCCGACATGCCGCTGTTCACCCAGACCGCCGAGTACGACGTGGTGCTGGTGGCGGACGAACGCGGCGACTTCGGCGAATACGTGCCCTACCAGACCTGGTACCCGCGCCCGGTCGCCGGCACCCAGGGCCTGACCCCGGTGGGCTGGCACAAGACTGTGGAAACCTACGGCGCCGCGCAACTGCAAAAACGCTTCGAAGCCTTGACCGGGCGCTGGATGAATGACCGGGATTTCGCCGCGTGGATGGCCGTGCGCAGCATCGCCAGCGCGGTGACCAAACTGCGCCAGGCCGACCCGATGGCGATCCGCGACCTGGAGATCAGCGATCAACTGCCGCTGGACGGTTTCAAGGGGCGCAAGTTGAGTTACCGGGCGTGGAACGGCCAGTTGCGCCAGCCGATCCCCATCGTGCAACCGCGCGCACTGGTCAGCACCTCACCCCAGGACGGTTTCCTGCACCCGGTCAACGAAATGGACAGCCTGGGCTACGACAAGGCCGAAGTGACCTGCCGCTTTCCCTGATTTTCTTCACAACAACGACAATAAAAAGGAATCCGCCATGCGCCGTACCCTGCTCTCATGCGCCCTGCTGCTTGCCGCCGGGCACGCCGTGGCCAGCACCGCCTGGGTCTCCAACGAAAAGGACAACAGCCTGAGCCTGATCGACATGCAGACCCTGCAAGTCACCGACACCCTGCCCGTCGGCCAGCGTCCGCGCGGGTTGCTGCTGTCCCACGACAGCAAGCTGTTGTACATCTGCGCCAGTGACTCGGACCGGGTCCAGGTGATGGACGTGGCCACGCGCAAGATCATCAAGGAGCTGCCGTCGGGCAAGGACCCGGAGCAATTTGCCCTGCACCCGAACAACCGTTGGCTGTATGTCTCCAACGAAGACGATGCGCTGGTCACGGTGATCGACACCGAAACCTCCAAGGTGCTGAGCCAGATCAACGTCGGCGTCGAGCCCGAAGGCATGGCGGTCAGCCCCGATGGCAAGTGGGCGGTGAACACCAGCGAAACCACCAACATGCTGCACTGGATCGACACCAGCACCCAGACGTTGGCCGACAGCACGCTGGTGGATCAACGGCCGCGTTTCGTCGAGTTTTCGCCGGACGGCTCGCAGCTCTGGGCCTCGGCGGAAATCGGCGGCACCGTGACGATTCTCGATGTGGCGACGCGCAAGATCCTCAAGACCCTGAACTTCCAGATCAAGGGTGTGCACCCGGACAAAGTCCAGCCGGTGGGGATCAAGCTCAGCGCCGACGGCAAGTATGGCTTCGTCGCCCTCGGCCCGGCCAACCATGTGGCGGTGGTCGATGCCAAAACCTTTGAAGTGCTCGATTATTTGCTGGTGGGGCGCCGGGTCTGGCAGATGTCGTTCACCCCGGACCAGAAGCAATTACTGGCCACCAACGGCGTCAGCGGCGATGTGTCGGTGATTGATGTCGACAGCCTCAAGGTCAGCAAATCGATCAAGGTCGGGCGCTATCCGTGGGGCGTGGTGGTCACGCCATGAACGCCCTGGAAGTCAGCGAATTGAGTTTCGCCTATGGCACCAAGGAGGCCTTGCGCCAGGTGAGTTTCAACCTGGCGCCGGGGCGTTTTGCCGCGTTGCTGGGGCCGAACGGGGCCGGTAAATCGACGCTGATTGCGCTGCTGACGCGACTGTATGATTTGCAGCGCGGGGACATCCGGGTCGGCGGTTGTTCATTGCGTGACGCACCGCGCCCGGCGCTCAAGCAATTGGGCGTGGTGTTTCAGCAAAGCACGTTGGACCTGGACCTGAGCGTCGAGCAAAACCTGCGTTATCACGCCGCGCTGCACGGCCTGTCCCGGCGCCAGACCGGCCTGCGGGTCGAAGCTGAACTGGCCCGGCAAGGCCTGACCGAACGCCGCCGCGAAAAAGTCCGCGAACTGAATGGCGGCCACCGGCGTCGGGTAGAGATCGCCCGGGCCTTGCTGCATGAGCCGCGTCTATTGCTGCTGGACGAAGCCAGTGTCGGCCTCGACCCGGCCAGTCGCCTGGCGCTCAACCAGCACATTCGCAGCCTGTGCCGCGAGCAAGGCATCAGCGTGCTCTGGACCACCCATTTGCTGGATGAAGTGCAGCCCAGCGATGACTTGCTGATTCTGCATCAGGGTCGACTGGTGGCCAGCGGTCAAGCAGACGTCCTGAGCCAGGAACATGGCGGCGACCTCGGTTCGGCCTTCACTCGACTGACCACCTCGGGAGCCGCTCGATGAATGCGTATTGGCAGTGTTTCAACGGCATCGTGCTGCGCGAATGGCTGCGTTTTGTGTTGCAGCGCACGCGGTTTCTCAGTGCCCTGGTGCGCCCGCTGTTGTGGCTGCTGGTGTTCGCCGCCGGGTTTCGCGCGGCGCTGGGTATCGCGATCATCGAGCCTTACGACACCTACATTCCCTACGAGGTGTACATCATTCCGGGGCTGGCCTGCATGATCCTGCTGTTCAACGGCATGCAGGGCTCGCTGTCGATGGTTTACGACCGGGAAATGGGCAGCATGCGCGTGCTGCTGACCAGTCCCCTGCCCCGAACCTTTCTGCTGTGCAGCAAGTTGTTGGCGACGTCGCTGATCTCGTTGTTGCAGGTCTATGCGTTTTTGGCGATCGCCTGGGTGTACGGCGTGCAACCGCCGGCCATGGGTCTATTGATTGCCTTGCCGGCGTTGCTGCTGGTGGCGTTGATGCTCAGTGCGTTGGGGCTGTTGCTGTCCAACGCGATCCGCCAGTTGGAGAACTTTGCCGGGGTGATGAATTTCGTGATCTTCCCGCTGTTTTTCCTGTCGTCGGCGCTGTATCCGCTGTGGAAAATGCGCGAGTCCAGTGAATGGTTGTACTGGTTGTGTGCGCTGAACCCGTTCACCCACGCCGTGGAGCTGGTGCGGTTTGCCCTGTATGAGCGTTTCAATCCCCTGGCGCTAGCAGTGTGCGTGGGGCTGACGCTGGTGTTCGTGCTACTCGCCGTGCTCACTTTCAACCCGCAGCACGCCGCCGTGCGCAAAGCCACCTGATTGATCGTTCCCACGCTCCGCGTGGGAATGCCTCCTGTGACGCTCTGCGTCACATAGTTCGGGGACGCGGAGCGTCCCGGGCTGCATTCCCACGCGGAGCGTGGGAACGATCATCAACCGGGGGAAAATTACGACTTTAGTACTGCTTTACCTGTCTATCGTCGCATTCCCTTCGCACCGCGCCTGGCATGTAATAGGTTCATAACTATAAGGATTGAACCCCCATGCCGCGTGCCCGACGTCGCCTGCTGCGCCCTTGCCTCGCTGCCCTGTCGCTTAGCCTGCTGCTGAGCACCGCGCAGGCCGAAACCACGCTGTTTTCCGCCGACGGCTACCGCATCGGCCTGTACCGCAGCCCGACACCGAATCAGTTGCAAGACGCGACGATCATCGACACCCCTGCCCTGCAAACCCTGCTCAAGCAGACGCCGCGCCCGGTGCTGATCGACGTCTACCGCCGCCAGTGGCTGCAAGGCCAATTCATCGAAGACCAGCCCCACGAGAACCTGCCCGGCAGCCATTGGCTGGCCAATACCGGCGACGGCGATCTGACACCTGATTGGCAGGCGTACTTTGCGCGTAATCTGGACCAACTGACTGACGGCGATCACCAACAACCGCTGGTCTTCTACTGCCGCGCCGATTGCTGGCTGAGCTGGAACGCGGTAAAACGCGCCACCGCCATGGGCTATAAGTCAGTGTATTGGTATCGCGATGGCCTGGATGCCTGGCAAGCGGCGAACCTGCCCGTTGCGCCGGCCCAGCCCGAGCCCTTTCCCTGACTGAACACGTGCACGATGTTGCCCCACCAAAAATCAAAATAATGAGGTGAATGGCCATGTACAAAATTCTGATTGCCGACGATCACCCGCTGTTTCGCGAAGCCATTCATAACGTCATCAGCGACGGTTTCCCCGGCAGCGAAGTGATGGAAACCGCCGACCTGGACAGCGCCCTGCTGTTGACCCAGGAACACGACGACCTGGACCTGATCCTGCTGGACCTGAACATGCCCGGCATGCACGGCCTCAATGGCCTGATCAACCTGCGCAACGAGGCGCCGACCATTCCGGTGGTGATTGTCTCGGCCGAACAGGACAAGCAGATCGTGCTGCAAGCCATCACGTATGGCGCGGTGGGGTTTATCACCAAGTCCTCGCCACGGCTGCAAATGACCGAAGCCATCCAGCAGATTCTCAACGGCAACGTGTACCTGCCGCCGGACATCATCCGCACGCAAAAACCCGGCACCCATCGGCGGATGAACGACAACCCGAGCTTCCCGCCGGAACTGCTCCAGGCCCTGACCCGCAAGCAGTTGCTGGTGCTGGAACGCATGACCAAGGGCGAGTCGAACAAACAGATCGCCTACACCCTGGAAATCGCCGAAACCACGGTCAAGGCCCACGTTTCGGCGATCCTGCGCAAACTCAATGTGCACAATCGGGTGCAGGCGATCTTGAGTGCCGGGGATATTGATTTCGGGTCTTACCTGCGGCGTTGAAACGCGGTCCCCTGTGGCGAGGGAGCTTGCTCCCGCTGGGCTGCGTAGCGGCCCCAAAAATCTTGTGAGCGCTGCGCACTCAAGCGGGAGCAAGCTCCCTCGCCACAGGGGACCGCGCCGGCTCGGGTTATCGGGATGGGCCGAGCAGGTGACTCATCGCTGTCTTGAGCTTCATCGGCCGCACCGGCTTATGCATCAACATATGCCCCAACTCCCGGATCTGCAGCTTCAGCTCATTGCTGTAATTGGCCGTAATCATCATCGCCGGGATGGCCGAGCCGCGCCGGGCGTTGATCCGGGCCACGGCATCGACGCCGTTCTGGTCGTCGTCCAGGTGATAGTCGGCGATCAGCAGATCGGCCTCTTGGTGATAGTTGTCCACCTGCCGCGCCAGGTCCTGCTCCGACAGCGCCGTGACCACCAGACAGCCCCACCCTTCCAGCAACGTGCGCATCCCCGCGCAAATCGCCGCGTCGTTATCCAGCACCCACACCCGTGCCCCGCGCAGGCGTTCCAGCATGGGTTCGCTCATCAGCAGGTTCGGTAACGCCTTGGGCGCCGTGGCGCTGAGCGGCACTTCGACGGAAAACATCGAGCCCTTGCCCGGCCACGACCGCACGTGAATCCGGTGCCCGAGGATCCCGGCGATTTTCTCGACGATGGCCAAGCCCAGGCCCAAGCCGCGATCCTGATCCGGGCGCTGCACATCGCCACGCTTGAACTCCTGAAAAATCTCCTCCAGCCGGTTTTCGGCGATGCCCATGCCGCTGTCCCAGACTTCAATCGACAAGCGCTGATGATGACGCCGGCAACCGAGCACCACGCGGCCGCTGTAGGTGTAGCGAATTGCGTTGCTCAGCAGATTGCGCAGGATCCGCGCCAGTAACTGAATGTCGCTGCGTACCAGCGCCGAACACGCAATGAAATGCAGCTCCAGCCCTTCACTTCGCGCCACGTGGGTGTATTCGGCGGCGAGGTTGTCGAGCAATTCGCTGAGGGCGAATGGCGCGATGTCGGCCTTGATCACCCCGGCATCCAGTTTGGAAATGTCCACCAGGGTGCCGAGCAGGTTTTCCACGTCTTCCAGGGAATTGCTGACGTTGCGCACCAGCATTTCGTTGGCCTGGGGCTCCCGGCGTTCGAGCAAGGCGCTGGTAAACAAGCGTGCGGCGTTCAGCGGTTGCAGCAAATCGTGGCTGACGGCAGCAAGGAACTTGGTCTTCGACAGGTTGGCCTGTTCGGCTTCCAGTTTGGCCTCGCGCAGACGAGATTCGACCCGCCGACGCTCGTCAATCTCGCGCAGCAGTTGATCGTTGAGGGTGGTCAGTTCCGCCGTGCGTTCGCGCACACGCAACTCCAGGTTTTGATAGGCCTGATGCAAGGCCTCGGCGGTGCGGCGGCGTTCGGTGATGTCGCGGATCAACACGAAAATCCCCACCACTTCCCCGGTGGCCAGGCGATTGGGCACGTAGGAGCGCAGCATGTAGCGCTCCTGGTTATTGATGTTGGTTTCAGCGAACTCAAAGGTCACGCTCTCACCGGCCAGGGCCCGGGCGACATAGGCTTCCAGGCGCTGGTAATGCTGCTCGCTGTGCACTTCCCGCAGGCTCTGCCCGAGCATCACGCCCCGGGGCCAGCAGTACCATTGTTCGTAGACCTTGTTGGTGAATTCGTAGACCAGATCAGCGTTGAGATAGGCGATCAGCGCCGGCACGTGGTCGGTGATCAAGCGAATCCAGCGCTCGCTTTCGCTGAGCGCTTCGGCGTGCTGGTAGCGTTCGGTGATGTCGGTGAAGGTGTTGACGAAACCGCCAGTGGGCAGCGGATGGGTACGAATTTCCAGGACCCGGCCATCGTAGAGACGCTGTTCGCATTCCTGCACCGGCCGGCCATTGTTGTCGCGACTGGCGGGCGTCAGCAGGGTCAATTCGCTGTCGGCGATCACTTCGGCAAACGGCCGATGGGCGGCCACCGGCGCGAGGCCGCTGAGTTCAAGGAAGCGCCGGTTCCACAGTTCCAGAATGCCCTCGGCGTTGACCATCGCCACGCCCTGGGACAGGTTGTCCACCGCCCGTTGCAGCAAATGGGATTTTTGCGCCACGGCTTGCTCGCGGCGCACGGTTTCGCTGAGTTTGACGTCGGTGATGTCGGTGAACAGGATCACCCGCCCGCCTTCCTGGGTCGGCCGTTCGCTGACTTGCAGCCAGCGGCCATTTTGCAGGCGATACAGCAGGTTTTGGTCGGCGTGGCCCCGGGGTTCCTCGATGAACAACCCGGTGGCGGTCATCAAGCGCTTGACCTCCGCCAGGTGCATGCCGGCGATGATCCGCACCCGGCTATTGCCCCAAAA
Source organism: Pseudomonas sp. ANT_J12 (assembly GCF_008370045.1). Lineage (GTDB taxonomy): Bacteria > Pseudomonadota > Gammaproteobacteria > Pseudomonadales > Pseudomonadaceae > Aquipseudomonas. Next base: position 49,199 of record NZ_VOBN01000020.1, on the reverse strand, counting down.
CGCCTTGAAACGGCTGTTGAACAGGACGATGCGCTGGTCTTCGTCGAACAGCACGAAGGCGTCGGAAATGCTCTCGATGGCGTCGATCAAATGCTGGTGCGCGGTTTCCGCCCGCAAACGGGCATCGCTGAGCAAATGATTGCCAGCCTTGAGTTCGGCCATGGCCTGGTTCAGCGCATCGGTGCGCTCGCGGACCTGCTCGGCCAGCACCACCGAATGCTGGAACGCCGCATACGGGTCGTTGCCCCGGGTGATGCCGGATTCGATGCGTTCGATCAGCGCGCCGTTGATGCGCTGCAATTTGTGGTTGTCCCGTTGCAGACTGGCGATCTGCGCCTGCAGCTCAACGGTGTCCAGGGGAACGGCCTCGGGCAATGGCAACCCCGGTGAAGGTCTGGTTGATGTGCATGCCATTGAACTGTTCTCCGTAGGTGTTGAACCCCATCACCCGATGCTCGCGCAAAAACGTTCCGATTGACTCCAGGCTGTCGCGGTCCTCCAGTTCCAGGCGCCGCAGAAAACAGTCGCAGCCGATGGTCAGCAGCAGGTCGCCGAGGCGTTCTTCCAGGCCTTCGAACAGCGCTTGCAGGTTCGGCAGCATGGGGCCGGGGGTCATGGCGGTGAGGACGATGCCGTTTTCCACGGCGCAGTAGAAACTCAGGCTCAGGTCCGGGTGCACCTGTTGGATGGCGCGTACGTAATACTGATCGTTGATGCGCACCGCCAACGGGTGCGCGGCGAAGATCCGGTGATCGAGCTCGGCCACCGGCACGCCGATATGGCGGGCGTACTCCTCGGCGGCAGGTTCGGCGTTGAGTTCGAAAACCCGTCGCGACGCACTGTCAGCGCCAGTGACCACCAGTTTTTCCGCCCGGGGCAGGATGTGGTGGGTGGTGAAGACTTCGAAGTCGAGCCAGGTGTTGACCAGCACCACCACTGCCGCGCCGCTGTGGAACGCGCCGTCGAAGTAGACGTGGGTGTGGGTCAGGTAGTTGTCATCACCAGCGGAACCGCCGAAATGCGGGATGTCGCCCAACGCCGCACTCAACGCGGCGAGGACCATTTCTTCGCGGCTGGACAGGCCATCGAGCAAGGTCAGGGCAAAGCTGTTGCCCTTGATCGGCGCCAGGGTGTTACTGCGGCAACCGCCCACCAGGCGTTCGACCATTTGCTGGGCGTCGATCAGGCTGAAGCGCTCCATTTCGTCGATCAGTTCGATGGCGATGGAAAAGTGCCGATGATCGAACCCTACCGCCGTCACGCAATTGCGGCCGTAACCTTGCGGCGTGATTTCCCCGGCGCTGGTGCACCCCACCAGGCGAATCCCGCCGAAGCTCTGTTGCAAGGCCGGGCCCAGCACCTGCAAGTCGTACTCGGCGGAACAGAAAAACAGCACAAACCCCAGGTGCGGATGCAACAGCTGTCGCGCCAACTCCTGGGCCGCCTGCTGCGCATCGGTGGCCTGGGACATGGCACTGACCACCCCTTCACTCTGGACCTGCTGCATCTTCGCCTCCCGCAGGTGCGCCTGTATGAGGTACGAGTGTACGAAGCCTGCAGGCCGGGACGTATGCTACTTGGGTAGCGGTCTTGGGCTTCGATGGGATGAGAGTGGTGTCAAATCTAAAACCTCACACCGATCCCTGTAAGAGCGAGGCGTGCCCGCGAAAGCGGTGTGTCAGTCGACATCCATGTTGAATGTGACGGCCTCTTCGCGGGCAAGCCTCGCTCCTACAGGGGATTTACGCGCAGCCAGACTCGCCACCCAAGCCTTACCAGGTCAACACCGCCCCCACCGCAACCGTATCGGTGTCTTCGTTCTGCGCACTGGTGTCGTGGCCATCGATGCTGAACTGGTTGTACTCGGCCACCAACTTGAGGTTGTCATTGACGTCATGGAATAGCGCGATGCCGCGGGTTTTATAGTCTGCGCCGCTGCCCACCACGCCGTTGCCATCGTCGTTGGTCTTGCCGTAGGACAGCGCCAAACGGTTCTTGCCCAGTTTGTACGAGCCCTGCATCAGATAGCCCTTGCTATCGACATTGCGCAACGTCGCTTCGCCGGCATTGTTGGTGAAGAACGGGTTGATGCCCTTGGCCTGGAACCCGGAGCCGGTCAGCGATAACCCACCCATTTTCGCCTGCACGCCGTAGCCGACGCCTTTGGAGGTGACGGATTGAACGCTGGAATCGGTGTTGTCCGAGGTCTGGTAGCTGCCGTTGACCCAGCTGTAGATCTTCGCCCCGGCGACATCGAACTGGTAGGTGATCTCGCTCTCGGTGCGCGGGTTTTCCTGGTAGGCCTTGCCCAGCGGACTGCTGTCGTTGGTGTCCACCGGGTCCATGATCCCCACCGCCACGCGCAAGCCGTCCATCACCGGGGTGCGGTAAGTGATTTGCGAGGTGGGGAACGGATACGGATAACCACTGCCGATGTTGCCGAACGACACCCCGCCGCCGTCCACCAGCCCCAGGCTGTCACTGACCTGGCCGTAACCGGCGAGCAGTTCATCGAGCAGGATGTTGGAGCGGGCAAACAGCCCGAAGTCCTTGCCGATCAGCACCTCGCCCCACGCCGGATTGGCTACGGTGCCGTAGAACTGCCGTACATCGATGGCGGTGTCGGTGCCGTTGGTTTCGCTGTCGTTGATGGTCACCCAGAACGAAGCGCGGGCGCCGAGCTTGAGGTCATCGACCTGCTTGCCCATGTTGAAGCCCAGGTAGTTGGGCAGAAACCCCATCTTGACCCGCGCCTGCCGCCGGTCGAACTGATCGCCAGCGCGGTCGACCTTGCTGTTCACATAGAAAGCGTTGATGTAACCGTCAGTGGAGAACGTGGTCTGGTCCTTGTCATACAGCATGATCTCGGCCTCGGCCAATGAGCTCAGGCCAAGGGACGACAGACTGACGATAACGGCCGGCAGGAAACGATGCGTAAAGTTCTTATTGTTAGGCATGAAGCGCTCCGCAACAGGGGGACAAGTTGTCGGAGGCGATTATCGAAAGCTGACCGGCGGCGTCATACGCTGCCTTGGAGGTGGTTGTGAAGTGCTTTGGACGGGCCGGTGGCGCGCGGCAAGTCCGGCGTAAGACCGGGCCACGACAAGGCCCGGAACTTTGGGCGTACGCCTGCGAGCGCTACTGGCGCCCGGAGGAACCACTACCGGTCAGGCGCCCGCTCTAAACAGCATGTACGCAGCGACTACGACGCAGACGCTGGCGAAGCCAACTTGCAGCGTTCGGGCGGGAACCCGGGCGCACAACTTGCGGCCAATGACCATGCCAACGATGCTGGCGACGATAAACGCCACGCCCAGACGATCAATTCGCACCCCGGCGTGAAACGCGCCGATCACGCCGATGGCCGAGATCAGGCTGATCACCATCAAGGACGTGGCGATGATCCCGCGCATCTGTACATCGGTCAGCTGCTTGAATGCCGGGACGATCAGAAAGCCGCCGCCCACGCCCAATAACCCCGACACCACCCCGGTCACCGCGCCGAGGGCGGCCAGGGTTGCGGTGCATTTGGCGGTCCAGGAAAAACGCCCGGTCTGTTGATCGAGCATGCAATTCTTCTGGCCCCAGTTGGCGTGGCCGTGATCGTTCGGGCCTGCGTCCTGACGCTCCTTGCGCAACATCCGCCAGGCCACCATGACCATCAGCAGGCTGAACAGGGTCATCAGGATTTTTTCCGGCAACTGGTGGGCGAAGAAGATGCCCAGCGGGGAGAAAATCGCCCCCATCAAGGCAATCAACATCGCCGCGCGATAACGCACCAGCCCGTGGCGCAAACCGTCGATGGCGCCGACCGCCGCCGCACTGCCCACCGCAAACAACGCGACCGGCGCCGCTTGGGTCATGGTCCAACCCAGGCCCAGCACCAACGCCGGCACCGCCAGAATCCCGCCCCCGGCGCCGGTCAAACCGAGCACCAGGCCCATCAGCACACCAAAAAAACTTGCCAGCAGCATAGGGTTCTCTCAATCGACCTTGGACACGGCAGTCAGCCACTCGCGGCCCTTGAGCATGCCATTCCAGTAAAACCACGGCAGCAGTGTCGCCTTGAGCCACCACGCCGAACGACGCGGCACGGTGGGGTCGAGGGGAAAGGTCGGCAGCAACTTACCGGCATAGCCAAATTCGGCGAGGATGACCTTGCCCTTCTCCACCGTCAGCGGGCAGGAACCGTAGCCGTCGTATTTGAGCGGCAGCGGCTGTTGCTTGCGCAGGGCCAGCAGGTTTTCGGCGACCACCACGATCTGCTTGCGCACGGCGGCGGCGGTTTTGGCGTTGCTGGTGGAGCAGATATCACCGAGGCCGAAGACCTCGGGGTAACGCACGTGTTGCAGCGTGTGCAGGTGCACTTCGCACCAGCCGGCGGCGTCGGCCAAAGGGCTTTGCCGGATGAAATCCGGGGCTACTTGCGGCGGCACGACGTGCAACAGGTCGAAGGTTTTTTCTTCAACGGTGACCGTGCCGGCCGCGTCCTTGACCTCGAACCACGCGGTTTTCGCCGGGCCATCGACCTTGATCAGATTGGAAGTGAAGGCCAGCCGCGCGTTGTACTTTTCGATGTACTTCATCAGCGGCGGCACGAACGTCGGCACGCCGAACAGCGCGGCGCCGGCGAGGTTGAACTCGACATCGATGGTGCTGAGCACACCGCTTTTGAGCCAGTGATCGCAAGACAGGTACAACGCCTTTTGCGGCGCCCCGGCACATTTGATCGGGATTGGCGGCTGGGTGAAGATCGCCTTGCCACCGCGCAGATTCTTGACCAGTTCCCAGGTGTAGGCCGCGTGTTGATAGCTGTAGTTGGAAGTCACGCCGTGTTGGCCGAGGGACTCCTGCAAACCTTCGATCTTCTCCCAGGCCAGGCGCAGGCCGGGGCAGACGATGAGGTGTTGATAGCCGACGGTGCGACCGTCGTCGAGGGTCAGGTGCTTGTTGTCGGCGGCGATATCAGTAACAGCCGCTTGCAGCCAGGTGGCTTGACGCGGCATGACGCTGGCCATTGGGCGCACGGTGTCTTGCAGGTTGTAGGCGCCACCACCGACCAGGGTCCAGGCCGGCTGATAGAAATGCTGGGGATTGGGTTCGATAACGGTGATGTGCAACGACGGATCGCGCTTGAGCAGGCTGGCAACAACACCAATCCCTGCCGTGCCGCCGCCTATTACCACGATGTCTGCACTGATGGTTGGGCCCCAGTGTTGATCGTTCATTGGTTGTCCCTATTTACTTCTGCACGCATTTAGTCGGGTCAGGCCCAGCTTTTTAATACCGCCCCGCAATACAGGCCGGACAGGGTCTTCATCACCTGGATGACTTCGTGGCTGGCCAGCCCATAGAAAATGTATTTGCCTTCACGCCGAGTCGCGACCAGGCCCTCGTCGCGCAAGATGCCCAGCTGTTGGGACAGTGTGGGCTGGCGCACGCCGGTCATGGCTTCCAATTCGCCCACATTGCGTTCGCCCTGGGTCAATTGACAGAGAATCAGCAAGCGATCCTCATTGGCCAAAGCCTTGAGCAACGCGCAAGCTTTGGAGGCCGATGCCCGCAGTTGGGCGACTTCACCTTCGGTCAGACTGGATTGCATTTGCAGGATGCCTTCGACGTCACTTAAGCTGCAGACATTATGTGTAAACATAAAGTGTTGCAACCGGTTACTGTCTTCCCACTCCTTTCACAGGTTCGTGTCCCATGCCCGCGCTGATTGAAGCCTTCCTCGACCCCGCCTCGTCCACCTACAGCTACGTGATCTACGAGCAGGCTGGCGGGCAATGCGCGATCGTCGACCCGGTGCTCGATTACGACCCGGCGGCCGGGCGCACCACCACGGCCCAGGCTGATCGCGTAATTGAGTTCGTGCGCGAACACCAATTACAGGTGCAATGGCTGCTGGAAACCCACGCCCACGCCGATCACCTCTCCGCCGCACCGTACCTGCGTCGCGAGCTGGGCGGGAAGATTGCGATCGGGCAGTCGATCAGCAAGGTGCAGGGCGTATTCAAGACCCTGTTCAACCTGGAGCCGGAATTTTGTGTGGATGGCTCGCAGTTCGATCACCTGTTCGCCCCGAACGAGTCGTTCATGATCGGTAACCTCAAGGCCACCGCGCTGCACGTGCCCGGCCATACACCGGCGGACATGGCGTATTTGATCGATGGGGATGTGATTCTGGTGGGCGATACGCTGTTCATGCCGGATGTCGGCACGGCGCGTTGCGATTTTCCGGGGGGCAATGCGAACCAGTTGTTTGCTTCGATTCAGAAGCTGCTGGCCTTCCCTGCCGGTGTTCGGCTTTACGTTTGCCACGATTACCCGCCTGAGGGCCGTGAGCCTGAGTGCCAGACCACCGTGGGTGAGCAGCGCAAAAGCAACATTCACGTGCATGACGGTATTGATGAAGCGGCGTTCGTGGCCATGCGTACGCAGCGTGATGCCGGGTTGGGCATGCCGAATTTGCTGCTGCCGGCGATTCAGGTGAATGTGCGGGCGGGGAATATGCCGCCGGCTGAGGAAAACGGCGTGACCTACCTGAAGATCCCGATCAACAAACTCTAACGCTTGATCGTTCCCACGCTCCGCGTGGGAATGCCGCCAGGGACGCTCCGCGTTCCGCTTCGGATGTGACGCAGAGCGTCACGGGATGTATTCCCACGCGGAGCGTGGGAACGATCAGTGGACGCCTTCAGGCGAGGGTCAAGCCATTCGCCGGCAATGGCAGCGCGGTTTTGTAGCGCACTTGCTTGAGCGCAAAGCTCGAACGAATGTTGGCAACCCCGGGCACTTTGGTGAGGAAATCCATCATGAAGCGCTCCAGCGACTGAATCGTCGGCACCAACACCCGGATCAGATAATCCGGATCCCCCGCCATCAAGTAGCATTCCATCACTTCCGGGCGATCGGAAATCGCCTCTTCGAAATGCGCCAGCGCCTCCTCCACCTGCTTCTCCAGGCTGACGTGAATGAACACATTCACATGCAGCCCCAGCAGGTCGGCATCCAGCAGGGTCACTTGCTCGCGAATCAGGCCCAGTTCTTCCATCGCCTTGACCCGGTTGAAACACGGCGTCGGCGACAGGTTCACCGAACGGGCGAGGTCAGCGTTGGTGATGCGGGCGTTCTCCTGAAGACTATTGAGAATGCCGATATCGGTACGGTCCAGTTTGCGCATGAGACAAAACCACCTGTTATTTTTGTTTAGGAAGATTTTTTATCCTCAAATGACTGCCAACGCAACGAAACACAGAGAAATATTCTCCTGCGCCGGGCCTATGATGTTTGTAGGACAAGATTTCCATTAACCGTGGAATGACCGTCAGCTCACTACAAAAAATTCACAAGATCGAGCGTAGAAGCCATGAACCAAGCGTACGAACCGCTGCGCCTGCACGTTCCCGAACCTTCGGGCCGTCCCGGCTGCAAGACCGACTTCTCCTACCTGCATCTGACTGACGCAGGTCTGGTGCGCAAACCCCCAATCGACGTAGAACCGGCCGACACCGCTGATCTGGCCAAGGGCTTGATTCGTGTGCTCGACGACCAGGGCAACGCACTGGGTCCATGGGCCGAAGGCGTGCCGTCCGAGATCCTGCGTAAAGGCATGCGCGCCATGCTCAAGACGCGGATTTTCGACAACCGCATGGTGGTCGCCCAGCGTCAGAAAAAAATGTCGTTCTACATGCAAAGCCTCGGCGAAGAAGCCATCGGCAGCGCCCAGGCCCTGGCCTTGAACATCGACGACATGTGCTTCCCCACCTACCGTCAGCAAAGCATCCTCATGGCCCGCGAAGTGCCGCTGGTGGACCTGATCTGCCAACTGCTGTCCAACGAGCGCGATCCGCTCAAGGGCCGGCAGCTGCCGATCATGTACTCGGTACGCGATCACGGCTTCTTCACCATTTCCGGCAACCTCGCCACCCAATTCGTACAAGGTGTGGGCTGGGGCATGGCGTCGGCGATCAAGGGCGACACCAAAATCGCTTCGGCCTGGATCGGCGACGGCGCCACCGCTGAATCGGACTTCCACACCGCCCTCACCTTCGCCCACGTTTACCGCGCGCCGGTGATCCTCAACGTGGTCAACAACCAGTGGGCGATCTCGACGTTCCAGGCGATTGCCGGTGGTGAAGCCACCACGTTCGCCGGTCGTGGCGTCGGTTGCGGGATTGCCTCCCTGCGGGTCGATGGCAACGATTTCGTCGCGGTCTACGCCGCCTCTGCCTGGGCCGCCGAACGGGCGCGCCGCAACCTCGGGCCGACCATGATCGAATGGGTCACCTACCGCGCCGGCCCGCACTCCACCTCCGATGATCCTTCGAAATACCGTCCCGCCGACGACTGGAGCCACTTCCCGTTGGGCGATCCGATCGCGCGCCTCAAGCAGCACCTGATCAAGATCGGCCAGTGGTCCGAAGAGGAACACACCGTCGTCAGCGCCGAACTGGAAGCCGAAGTCATTGCCGCGCAGAAAGAAGCCGAAACGTACGGCACCCTCGCCGGTGGCCAGACACCAAGCGCCGCGACCATGTTCGAAGACGTCTACAAAGAGATGCCGGAGCACTTGAAGCGCCAGCGTCAAGAGTTGGGGATCTGACATGAACGACCACAACAACCATATTGAGCTGGAAACCGCCATGACCACGACCACCATGACCATGATCCAGGCCCTGCGCTCGGCCATGGACGTGATGCTTGAGCGCGACGACAACGTCGTGGTGTTCGGCCAGGACGTGGGCTACTTCGGCGGCGTGTTCCGTTGCACCGAAGGCTTGCAGAGCAAGTACGGCACCTCCCGGGTGTTCGATGCGCCGATTTCCGAAAGCGGCATCGTCGGCGTTGCGGTGGGCATGGGCGCCTACGGTCTGCGGCCGGTGGCCGAGATTCAGTTCGCCGACTACGTGTACCCGGCGTCCGACCAGATCATTTCGGAAGCGGCGCGCCTGCGTTATCGCTCGGCCGGCGAGTTCACCGCGCCGATGACCCTGCGCATGCCTTGCGGCGGCGGCATCTACGGCGGCCAGACCCACAGCCAGAGCATCGAGGCGATGTTCACTCAGGTCTGCGGCCTGCGCACGGTCATGCCGTCCAACCCGTATGACGCCAAAGGCTTGCTGATCGCCTCCATCGAAAACGATGACCCGGTGATCTTCCTGGAGCCAAAACGCCTGTACAACGGCCCGTTCGATGGCCACCACGACCGTCCGGTCACCCCATGGTCGAAACACCCCGCTGCGCAAGTGCCGGACGGCTACTACACCGTTCCGCTGGACGTCGCCGCCATCGCCCGTCCGGGCAAGGAAGTCACGATCCTGACCTACGGCACCACGGTTTACGTGTCGCAAGTCGCCGCTGAAGAAAGCGGTGTCGACGCTGAAGTTATCGATCTACGCAGCCTGTGGCCGCTGGACCTGGAAACCATCGTCAAATCCGTGAAGAAAACCGGTCGCTGCGTGATCGTTCACGAAGCCACCCGCACCTGCGGTTTCGGCGCGGAATTGGTCGCGTTGGTGCAAGAGCATTGCTTCCACTACCTGGAAGCGCCGATCGAACGCGTCACCGGTTGGGACACCCCCTACCCGCACGCGCAAGAGTGGGCGTATTTCCCAGGGCCGTCCCGAGTGGGCGCGGCGTTGAAACGGGTTATGGAGGTCTGAATGGGCACGCACGTTATTAAAATGCCGGACATTGGTGAAGGCATTGCAGAAGTTGAGTTGTCGGTGTGGCACGTCAAGGTTGGCGACATGGTCGTCGAAGACCAGGTGCTGGCCGATGTCATGACCGATAAGGCGATGGTCGATATTCCGTCGCCGGTGCATGGCAAGGTGATTTCCCTGGGCGGCCAGCCGGGCGAAGTCATGGCGGTTGGCAGCATTTTGATCAGCATTGAAGTGGAAGGCGCGGGTAACTATAAAGAGTCCGCGCAGCCGACAGCCGTTGCCGTTAAAGAAGCACCGGTTGCAGCGGCGCCAAAGGTTGAAGCTGAACGCAAACCGGTGGCGGCGCCGCGTCCTGCGGTCGCGTGCCAGGGCCCGATGGTCGCCCGTGAAGCCGATGAACGCCCGCTGGCCTCCCCGGCCGTGCGTAAACATGCGCTGGATCTCGGCATTCAGTTGCGCCTGGTACGTGGCACTGGCCCGGCCGGTCGCGTATTGCACGAAGACCTCGACGCTTATCTGGCCCAGGGTCAGTCGAATGCCTCGGCACCGGTTGCCGCCGCTTACGCCCAGCGTAACGACGAAGAGCAAATCCCGCTGATCGGCATGCGCCGCAAGATCGCCCAGCGCATGCAGGACGCCACCCAGCGCGCTGCCCACTTCAGTTATGTCGAGGAAATCGACGTCACCGCCGTGGAAGAACTGCGCGCGCACTTGAACGAAAAACACGGTGCGACTCGCGGCAAGTTGACCTTGCTGCCGTTCCTGGTCCGCGCCCTGGTCGTTGCCCTGCGCGACTTCCCGCAGATCAACGCCCGTTACGACGATGAAGCCCAGGTCATCACCCGCCTCGGCGCGGTGCATGTCGGCGTCGCCACCCAGAGCGATATCGGTTTGATGGTGCCCGTGGTGCGTCACGCCGAAGCCCGCAGCCTGTGGGACAGCGCGTCGGAAATCTCGCGTTTGGCCACCGCTGCACGCAATGGCAAGGCCAGCCGCGATGAACTGTCCGGCTCAAGCATTACCCTGACCAGCCTCGGCGCGTTGGGCGGCATTGTCAGCACGCCGGTGCTGAACCTGCCGGAAGTGGCGATCGTCGGCGTGAACAAAATCGTCGAACGCCCGATGGTGGTCAAAGGCCAGATCGTGATTCGCAAGATGATGAACCTCTCCAGCTCCTTCGATCACCGGGTGGTCGACGGCATGGACGCGGCGCAATTCATCCAGGCCATTCGTGGCCTGCTCGAACAACCCGCCTCCCTGTTTGTGGAGTAGGAAATGCAAAACTTGAACACCACGCTGCTGATCATCGGCGGCGGCCCTGGCGGTTACGTGACAGCGATCCGTGCCGGCCAGTTGGGCATTTCGACCATTCTGGTGGAAGGTGAATCGTTGGGCGGTACTTGCCTGAACATCGGCTGCATTCCGTCGAAGGCGCTGATTCACGTCGCCGAGCAGTTTCACCAGACCCAACACCACAGCCAGCATTCGGCTCTGGGTATCAGCGTTTCGGCGCCGACCCTCGACATCACGAAAAGCGTCGAGTGGAAGGACGGCATCGTTGATCGCCTGACCACTGGCGTGTCGGCGCTGCTTAAAAAGCACAAAATCCAGGTCATCCAGGGTTGGGCCAAGGTCATCGACGGCAAGACCGTTGAAGTCGGCGACACGCGGATCCAGTGCGAACACCTGGTGCTGGCCACCGGCTCCAAGAGCGTGAACCTGCCGATGCTGCCGATTGGCGGGCCGATCATCTCCTCCACCGAAGCCCTGGCGCCGAAGTCCGTGCCTAAACGGCTGATCGTGGTCGGTGGCGGTTACATCGGCCTGGAGCTGGGGATTGCCTATCGCAAGCTCGGCGCCGAGGTCAGTGTGGTCGAGGCCCAGGATCGTATCCTGCCGGCCTACGACGCCGAACTGACGCACCCGGTGCACGAGGCGCTGAAGCACCTTGGCGTCAACCTTTACTTGAAGCACAGCGTGCAAGGCTTTGATTCGGCTAGTAATACGCTGCAAGTGCTTGATCCGAATGGCGACGTTTTGAATCTTGAAACTGATCAGGTATTGGTGGCCGTCGGTCGCAAGCCGAACACTCAGGGCTGGAACCTGGAAGCGCTGAATCTGGCGATGAACGGTTCGGCGATCAAGATCGACAACCGCTGCCAGACCAGCATGCGCAACGTCTACGCCATCGGCGACCTGAGCGGCGAACCAATGCTCGCGCACCGGGCCATGGCCCAGGGCGAGATGGTGGCTGAGCTGATCAGCGGCAAATCCCGCGAATTCAACCCGACGGCCATCGCTGCCGTGTGCTTTACCGACCCGGAACTGGTGGTGGTCGGCAAGACGCCGATTGAAGCCGAAGCGGCCGGTCTGGACTGCATCGTTTCCAGCTTCCCGTTCGCCGCCAATGGCCGGGCGATGACCCTGGAGTCGAAAACCGGCTTCGTGCGGGTGGTCGCTCGTCGGGACAATCACCTGATTGTCGGCTGGCAAGCGGTGGGCGTGGGCGTTTCGGAGTTGTCGACCGCGTTCGGCCAAAGCCTGGAAATGGGCGCGCGGCTGGAAGACATCGCCGGCACCATCCATGCGCATCCGACGCTGGGCGAAGCGGTGCAGGAAGCGGCGTTGCGGGCGCTTGGGCACGCGCTGCACCTCTGACTGATCGTAACGGATCGTTCCCACGCTCCGCGTGGGAATGCAGCCCGGGACGCTCCGCGTCCCAAAGCGGACGCAGAGCGTCCGTTGAGGCATTCCCACGCGGAGCGTGGGAACGATCAGCGCGCGGGGAACGATCAAAGGAATGCATTCCAGGCTGCGAAACCGGCCCGGAATGAAGTATTGTTGTCCCCATCCAAAAAAACGTCAGAAGCCTTGAACCGTTTCGGCGGTTGTTCAGTGATAGAGGGTGTCATGGGTAACGAGAGCATCAATTGGGACAAGCTGGGTTTTGACTACATCAAGACCGACAAACGCTATCTGTCGTACTGGCGCAATGGCGAGTGGGACGCAGGCACCCTGACCGAAGATAACGTGCTGCACATCAGCGAAGGCTCGACTGCCCTTCACTATGGCCAGCAATGCTTCGAAGGCATGAAGGCTTATCGTTGCAAGGACGGCTCGATCAACCTGTTCCGCCCGGACCAGAACGCCCTGCGCATGCAACGCAGCTGCGCACGCCTGCTGATGCCGTTCGTGGAAACCGAGCAGTTCATTGAAGCCTGCAAAGCCGTGGTCCGCGCCAACGAGCGTTTCATCCCGCCTTACGGCACTGGCGGCGCGCTGTACCTGCGTCCGTTCGTGATCGGCGTGGGTGACAACATCGGCGTGCGTACCGCCCCTGAGTTCATCTTCTCGATCTTCGCGATTCCGGTCGGCGCTTACTTCAAGGGCGGCCTGACTCCGCACAACTTCCTGATCTCCAGCTACGACCGCGCCGCCCCACAAGGCACCGGTGCGGCCAAGGTCGGTGGCAACTATGCCGCCAGCCTGATGCCCGGCTCCCAAGCCAAGAAGGCGCACTTCGCTGACTGCATCTACCTGGACCCGATGACCCACACCAAAATCGAGGAAGTCGGTTCGGCCAACTTCTTCGGGATCACCCACGACAACAAGTTCGTGACCCCGAACTCGCCGTCGGTCCTGCCAGGCATCACCCGCCTGTCGTTGATCGAACTGGCAAAATCGCGTCTGGGTCTGGAAGTGATCGAAGGCGATGTGCTGATCGACAAACTGTCGGACTTCAAGGAAGCCGGCGCCTGCGGCACCGCTGCCGTAATCACCCCGATCGGCGGCATCAGCTACAACGACCACCTGCACGTGTTCCACAGCGAAACCGAAGTCGGCCCGGTCACCCAGAAGCTCTACAAAGAGCTGACCGGCGTACAGACCGGCGACATCGAAGCGCCAGCGGGCTGGATCGTCAAGGTTTGACCTGACGTCCGTTGCACAAAAGCCCCCCATCGAGTGATCGATGTGGGGCTTTTTGATCTTCAGCGCTTCATGCCAATCCGTTTCCCCTGCCTCCCGGCAATCCCGCTCGCCTGCCCGTCCTGCTGCTTACCCGTGCGCGCCTGGGTGATCAACCCCGGAATCAACACGCCTTCGGGCAGGTTCTTCCAGAACCGCGCTGGCAAATGCCCTTGCATGACCTTCGGGTTCAACCGCGCCGGGTTGAAGATGTGGCTGTAGTAGGTCAGCCACATATCGCCGTGGGGATCGTCGACGTTCTGCGCCAGTTGTTGCCATTCAACCGGGCATTGGCGTTGGTGGATCAACTGCTCGCCATCGTAATAGACGCCGTCGCGGGGTGTGGCGATCAACCAGCGGTGGCGGCCCATGCGCCCGACAAAGTGCTCGCTGGCGCTGTGCAGGATGTCGTGGGCCGGTTCATGCCACGCCACGTATTGCGGGCCTTCGGCATGCTTGGGCCGCTCGACGAACCGCACAAACGCATGCAAATGATGGGCTTCGCGCTGCACCTGCTTGATCCGCCGCTGCAGCTCACTGCCGAGCTTGTCACCGGCCAGCATCGCCGTGCGATCACCATGACTGACCCGCCACAACACCTCATAGAGCAGGCTCCAGCGCTGATCGCCACGATAACGGGCGGCGCTCTCCAGGATGCCGAGCAAGGTCAATGGAATGCGCGCCTGAAACGGACCATTGCCAGCGGGCGGCGCATCGTCGCTGGCAAACAGGTCGGTGACACCTTCCGACGCCCAGCTGACCAGGCTCGGATCGATCTCATGGCTGAGCAACCACCGCGCCTGTTGCCGCCAGGTGTCAAACAGGTCGTCACAGTCCAGGCTGATCATCCCCACAACCCCATTTGTTGCGGTTGCGGCCGGTCCCGCAGTTGCTGATAGAGCAAATGGCTGGTGACTTCCGCCTGCTGGGGGTGGTAATCGCTGGTGATAAAGAACGGCTTGGCCTTGGCCAGCACGCAACGCATGCGCGCCAGGTCTTCATAGCGTATGCGCCGCTGTTGGCGCAGCGCCACCAGACGTTCGGTGGTGCGCAGGCCAATCCCTGGAATCCGCGCGATCAACGAAGCCTCAGCGCGATTGAGGTCCAGGGGAAACACGTCGCGATTTTCCAGCGCCCAGGCCAGTTTCGGGTCGATGTCCAGGGCCAGATCCCCCGGTCCCTTGAACAACTCGCCAGCGGTGAAGCCGTAGCTGCGCAGCAGAAAATCGGCCTGATACAAACGGTGTTCGCGCATCAGCGGCGGCGCCGCCAGGGGCACACTTTTCGGGCTGTTGGGGATCGGGCTGAACGCCGAGTAATAGACCCGCCGCAGGCGATAGCTGCCATACAGCGCCTGGGCGCTGTGGAGGATGGTGCTGTCATCGGTGTCATCGGCGCCGACGATCATCTGCGTGCTCTGCCCGGCCGGGGCGAATTTCGGTGACCGAGGTTCATTGAGCACGGTTTGCTCGCCGGTGTAGATGGTCTGCATCGCCTGCTTGATCGAGCCCAGTTGCTTTTCCGGGGCCAGGGTTTGCAGGCTGAGGTCGGTCGGCAGTTCGATATTGACGCTCAACCGGTCGGCATAGCGCCCTGCTTCGGCAATCAGCGCCGAATCGGCTTCGGGAATGGTCTTGAGGTGGATATAGCCGCGAAACTCATGTTCTTCGCGCAACAGCCTGGCCACGCGGATCAGTTGTTCCATGGTGTAGTCGGCCGAGCGGATGATCCCCGAACTGAGAAACAAGCCGCTGACGCAGTTGCGACGGTAGAAATCCAGGGTCAACGTCACCACTTCTTCCGGACTGAATCGCGCCCGAGGCACATCGCTGGAACGGCGATTGACGCAATACTGGCAGTCGTAGAGGCAGAAGTTGGTCAGCAGAATCTTCAGCAACGAAACACACCGCCCGTCCGGCGTGTAGCTGTGGCAAATCCCCATGCCATCGGTGGAACCCAGCCCGCTCTTGCCTTCGGAGCTGCGCTTGGGCGCGCCACTGCTGGCGCAGGACGCGTCGTACTTGGCGGCGTCGGCGAGAATGCTGAGCTTGTCGATGAGTTCCATGGGGCACGCCTTATACTGTTCGTATATACAGTATCGCTTCGCCCTTCGACGCACAACCCGCAGATGCACCCCTCGTCGGATCAGAGGAAATCGGCGCCCGCCTCAATTCATTACTAAACTTGCGGCGTGCAACCGCCATCGACAGGTATCGACACACCATGGGCAAATTCTGGCGCAAGTATCTGGCCTTGCTGGACACCGACTTCACCACGCAGGTGTTCGACAACATCAAGAACCTGCTGGTCTGCGCTTTACTGTTTGCGGCGGGCACCAATGCGTTGCACAGCGAACATCACCCGTACATGGGGCTGCTCACCTCGGACGTCGCGGGCTGGGCGCTGATCGCGGTCTCTGCGCTGCTGATGCTGCTCAGCGTCAGCGACGGCTTGCGTCGCTTGTCACGGCTGCCGTATCACACGGCGTTCCAGGTGATTCTGTTTTTGATCTACCTGGTGCTGGCGGTGCGGGTGGTGGAGTACGTCTGGGATTTCCGGGCGTAGGAAAGATCGGCCGGCAACACCAGATCAAACCGCACACCCATCTCCTTGCGCCCCGCCGCCGTCAATGCCAACGCCCGACTGTCCAGGCCTTGGGTCACCCATTTACGCTTGATCGCCACCTGCAACAACGCCGCCCCGAGCGAACCACCCAGATGCGGCCGACGCATGCTCCAGTCCAGGCACGGGCAGGCAAAGCGACGACGCATCGTGCTCAAGTCTTTGACTTCGATGCCCAAGCCTTCAAACAACGCCTCACCGCTGTCACTCAGCTGATAAACCTGCTCGTCAGTC
This sequence comes from Pseudomonas sp. ANT_J12, assembly GCF_008370045.1. GTDB lineage: Bacteria > Pseudomonadota > Gammaproteobacteria > Pseudomonadales > Pseudomonadaceae > Aquipseudomonas. Next base: position 32,709 of record NZ_VOBN01000020.1, on the reverse strand, counting down.
TCCAGCAACCACCCCGCCTCAATCATCCGGTCATGCAGCAACACCGCCAGGGTGCCGGCCATGTGGTCGTAGCAGGTGCGGGCGAATTGCAGGCGATCAGGGGTGCGCGAATTGAAAGTGGGCGCGGCGTTCTGGCCGATCACCATCAAGGCTTCCAGCGCCTGGGCCACGCGTTTGTCGGCGAGGCTGTAATACCGATGGCGGCCCTGGACGTGCAGCCGCACCAGCGCCGATTCCTTGAGCTTGGCCAAATGCGCACTGGCCGTGGAGGCGCTGACCTCGGCAATCGCCGCCAGCTCGGTGCTGGTGCGGGCGTGGCCGTCCATCAGCGAACAGAGGATCTTCGTCCGGGCCGGCTCCGCAATCGCGGCGGCGACCTGAGAGACGCCGATGTCGTGCTGTTCAACGTTCATATTTCGCTCCCGGACGAATCAAGGCCGTTGTGAACTGGAGATAGTAGCAACACTTTCCCCACCACGAACAAGGCTGCGACCCATGGACCCGATCATCGCTGCGACTCATGCCGATCCTTATCCCTATTACGCGCAATTGCGTGCAGAGGGCGGGCTGGTTTTTCATCAAGGACTGAAGCTGTGGGTGGCCAGCAGTGCCGCGACCGTGGCGGCGGTGTTGGCGCATCCTGCTTGCCAGGTGCGCCCGGCCGGTGAGCCAGTGCCCAAGACGATTGTTGACGGTTTGGCCGGCGAAGTATTTGGGCGGTTGATGCGGATGAATGAAGGTGAACGGCAGCGCTGTCCCCGGGCGGCGATTGAGCCGGGGTTGGCGTTGATCGACCCTGTCGAAATACAAACGTTGGTCAGTGCACGGTTGATCACCCCGGACGCCGAGGGTTTATCGAAAGCCATGTTTTATGGCCCGGTGTGCGTGGTCGCGACGTTGCTCGGGTTCTCCCCCGCCCAGACCCGAGAGGTCAACGAATTGACCGCTGACTTCGTGGCCTGTCTGTCGCCGCTGAGCACTCGTCTTCAACTGGACCGCGCTCACGAGGCGGCTGAGCAATTGCGGGGGCATTTCTTCGAATTGCTGGATGACCCGGACGTGCACAGCCCTCTGTTAAATGGCATCAAGCAACGCTTCGCTTCTTCGGACAACGAAATGCTGATCGCCAACCTGATCGGCCTGTGCTCGCAAACCTATGAGGCCACGGCCGGGTTGATTGGCAATGCGCTGGTGGCGTTGATTCGCGATCCGTTGTTGCTGCGCGATGTTGACTCGTTCCTGGCCGAAGTCCAACGCCTCGACCCCTCAGTCCAGAACACCCGCCGCTTCGTCGTCGCGCCTTGCGTAATCGACGGTATCAACCTGAACCCCGGCGACACCATTCTGGTGCTGCTGGCCTCGGCCAATCGCGATCCGCAGCTCAACGAGCAACCCGATACATTCATCGTCGACCGCCCAAACCGTCGCAGCTTCACCTTCGGCGCGGGCCGCCATCAATGTCCGGGGCAGACATTGGCGTTGAGCATTGCCAGCGCCACATTGAGGCAAATCCTGGCGATAAATCCTGCGCTGGACGGTTTGACCTGGCACTACCGCCCGTCCCTGAATGGTCGGATTCCACTGTTGACCGAAGCCCAAGCCTGATCACTCAGGCGACGCGGTATTCCACCGTCAGGTGCGACAACTCATGAACAGGCGCCAAACGCTCGCGAATGGCATCTGCACTGACACTGGCCGCCGCCACCACGCTGACGATCGCCGCCCGGGCGTCAGGCCCGACCTGCCAGACGTGCAGGTCGCTGATGGTCACGTCGCCGGGGGTTTCCAGCAGTTCGCGGATTTCTCCGGCCACGTGTTCGTCGGTGGTATCGAGCAGCACGGCGGCGCTGTCGCGCATCAGGCCGTAGGCCCATTTCGCGATCACGACGGCGCCGACGATGCCCATCACCGGGTCGAGCCAGACCCAACCCAGATAGCGGCCGGCCAGCAACGCGGCGATGGCGAGGACCGAGGTCAAGGCATCGGCCAGCACGTGGACGTAGGCTGAACGCAGGTTGTTATCGTGATGATGACCGTGGTCGTGGCTGTGCCCGTGATCATGGCCGTGATGCCCATGATTGCCCGCCAGCAGGAAGGCACTGACGACGTTCACCGCCAGCCCCACCACGGCAATGATCGTCGCCTCGGTGAAGGCCACGGTGGTGGGTTGAAACAGACGCAGGATGGACTCGCCAGCAATGCCCAGCGACACCAGCCCCAGCACCATGGCCGAGGCAAACCCGGCCAGATCGCCGACCTTGCCGGTGCCGAAACTGAAGCGCGCATTACTCGCGTGGCGCCGGGCAAACCCGTAAGCCGCCGCCGCGATGCCCAGGGCCACCGCATGGGTGGCCATGTGAAAACCATCGGCCAGCAACGCCATTGAACCGGTGATATAACCGGCGGCGATTTCGCCAATCATCATCACGAACGTCAACGCCACCACCCACAACGTGCGGCGGCCGTTTTCATCGTGGGAGGCGCCGAGGAACATGTGATCGTGCGTAAAACGAGAAGCCTGGGGTGTCAGTGTCATGGTGTTCGGCCTACTTCGAATAACGGCGGATGGCTTGCAGCAACTCTTCCACGCCCTGGGCGCGCTCTTCGTTGCTGAGGTCGGGATGGGCCACGTGCTCACGGGCGTGGGCGTCGATGAACTGGTCCATCAAACCATTGACCGCGCCACGGATCGCCGCGACCAGATGCAGGGTCTTGGCGCAATCGGCATCGGATTCCAAGGCCTTCTCCACCGCTTGCACCTGCCCGGCAATGCGCCGGACGCGATTGAGCAGATCATCCTTGTGTTCGTGAATGTGCGACATACCTATACCCCCTACCCCTATGTGGCGCGCATAGTCTCTGGAATAGCCCAGGGCGGCAAGGATTTATTCAAGGTTTTTCTGGTGGCCTGACGAACAACGTGATCTTTTGATCTTCATTCGCCAAACATAAAAAACCCGCCCTCCCATAGCACCGGGATGGCGGGGCTTGTCATCTCAAATCACAGCCAATCAATCATCCCGCGTCAAAACTTCCAACAACTCAATCTCAAAAACCAGATTCGAATTCGGCGTAATCGCGCCCATCGTCCGTTCGCCATAGGCTAAATGCGCCGGCACCAGCAGCTTGCGCTTGCCACCGACCTGCATGCCCATAATCCCCTGGTCCCAGCCTTTAATAACCCGACCCGTCCCGATCACACACTGAAAAGGCTTGCCACGGCTATAGGAAGAATCGAACTCGGTGCCGTCTTCCAGCCATCCGCGATATTGCGTGGTGATCAGTGCGCCTTTGACCGCTGCTTTGCCGTCGCCCAGTTCAAGGTCGATTACCTGAAGCTCATCATTCATTACATACACTCGTCTGTTGTCTCCCCCGGAGGGACTTAATGGCCGCCGTTTTCCCAGAATCGCGGGCAATTGGCAACTGTTCGGCGCGGTTTAGCTCTATTTCCGACCGCAACCCTGAACTAAGCTAAGCACCATCAACCCCACGGTTAAAACACCCGATGATGGCCATCCCTGAATGAGTGTCCTCTGGATCTGCGCTGCCATCGGCTTAGTGATGCTTGCCGTGCTGATTGTGCTGGTCTGCCGCCAGTCTGTCCTGCGACGGCAGTTGGCGGAATGCCGCGCGCTGATCGCCAGCCTGTCCACGGCGCAAAATATTCACCTGGACGCTGACGCCGAACGTTTCAAACGCAGCCAGTACTTCGCCCGCATCGGCACCTGGGACTGGGACGTGGACACGGACACGCTGTATTGGTCGGACGCGATCTACGGCATGTTCGGGTTCAAGACCGGTGAAGTCACGCCCTCCTACGCCTTGTTCTGTTCCTGCGTACACCCGGACGACCGAGCCAAGGTCCGCGCCGGCGAGTTGCGTTGCCTGGAAACCGGCGAAAACCATGACGAGGAATACCGCGTGGTCTGGCCCGACGGCACCATCCGCTGGCTGCGCGAGACTGGCAATGTGGTGAAAAACGATCACGACACCACGATCAAAATGATGGGTGTGGTCCGCGACATCACCGAAGAAAAAGCCTCCGCCAGCTACCTGCAACACTTGGCCCATTACGACCCGCTGACCGGCCTGCCCAATCGCCTGGTGCTTGAAGAACGCCTGTCTAAAGCGCTGGAACAGGCGCGCATCAGCGCGACACGGGTGGCGCTGGTGTTTGTCGACCTCAATGGTTTCAAGGCGATCAACGACCATTACGGGCATGCGGCCGGCGACCGGGTACTGGTCACCACCGCCACGCGGCTCAAACGCATCCTGCGCTCAACCGACACCGTGGCCCGGATTGGCGGCGACGAATTCGTGGTGATCCTCCAGGGCCTGCCGCCCGGCATTAATCTGCAAGACGAAGCGCGCAGCATCTGCCAGAAAATCTTCGTCGAACTCTTACCGCCGGTGACGATTGGCAATGACCAGCGCCACATTGGCACCAGCCTGGGCGTCGCGGTGTTCCCGGACCATGCGCCGAGCATGGACCGGTTGATTCACATTGCAGATTTGGCGATGTATGAGGCCAAGCGCAGTGGGAATAATCAGTATCGGTTGGGCATCAAGGCGTTGAGTCCTAGTTAGTGACGGACGAACTAACGCTCCACCGGCGTAACATCCACGATCGTCCCGCTGGTAATCAACACCATCATGTACTTGTCATTGATCTGCACCCACTGCGCGTCAGACGCCGGCGCCTTCAGACCTTTGGCCTTCCAGTTCTTCACGGCTTTTTCGCTGCGCTGATACACCTCCGGCGCACGGTCGCCTTTCACCAGGCTGTGGGCGTTGTTGGCGCCGGGCTGGACGGTTTTCTGCGCTGTTTCGGCGGCCTGGACGATAGGACTGATTGCGGCAATACCGGCGACAAGGGCGAGGCTGGCGATAAGGGTTTTGCTGTTCATCGGTGAACCTCTTGGGATGTCGTGACTACTGAGTTCCGACTGCGCTCGTGGCGAATCATTCCTTACTGTAGCGATGATTCTGCAACTGACTGTACTGGAGGTGTCGCGCCGGCTCGGCGTAGGCTACGAAAAAGCCAGCAGGATTCGCCATGCACGTCGCCATTCTGACCTTCGATGGTTTCAACGAACTGGACTCCCTGATCGCCTACGGCATGCTCAGCCGGATTTCGCTGTTGGGAGATCAGGACTGGCGGGTGAGTATCGCCTCGCCAACACCGCGTGTGACGTCGATGAACGGTTTGACCATCGATGCGCACATCAATCTGCAGCAAGCCTGCGCAGCCGATGCGGTGTTGATCGGCAGTGGCCGCAAGACCCGCGAAGTGGCCGACAACCCGGAGATCATGGCGCAGTTGCAATTCGACCCGGCGCGGCAACTGCTTGGGGCGCAATGCTCCGGCACGTTCCTGCTGGCCAGGCTCGGGTTGCTCGGCGATGCCCCGGCCTGCACCGACGCGATCAGCAAGCCTTGGGTGCAAGCGGCCGGGGTCAATGTGATCAATCAAGCGTTTTACGCCAATGGCAACATCGCCACGGCCGGTGGCTGTTTGGCGTCGCAATACTTGTCAGCGTGGTTTCTGGCCCGGCTCAAAGGCACGCAAGCCGCGCGGGAAGTGCTGCACAATTTCGCGCCGGTGGGCGAGAAAGACGACTATGTCGCGCGGGCGTTTGCGCACATCGAAGCGAGCCTGTAGCGGCATAATCCACAATGTATTGATCCACTTCGAACATCAATACATGCCAACTATGCAATTAACATATCGATGCCTCTGCTCCACTATCCGCCCCAATAAGAACCGTGCGCCGCTCCCACGCAGCGCACGTCATAAAAGCGGTGGAGTACAGATCAATGACAGCCTCAATCCCTTCCGGGCGCTCCCGGGCCAGTGCGATTTTCCGGGTCACCTCGGGTAACTTCCTGGAACAGTTCGACTTCTTCCTTTTCGGCTTTTACGCCACGCAGATTGCTGCCGTGTTCTTCCCGGCCAGCAGCGAATTCGCCTCCCTGATGATGACCTTCGCGGTGTTCGGCGCCGGGTTCCTGATGCGCCCGCTCGGCGCCGTGGTGCTGGGTGCGTACATCGATGACGTGGGCCGGCGCAAAGGCTTGATCGTGACGTTGTCGATCATGGCCAGCGGGACGATCCTGATTGTGCTGGTGCCCGGTTACGAGACCATCGGGCTGTTCGCCCCCGCCATTGTGTTGATTGGCCGCTTGCTGCAAGGCTTCTCGGCCGGTGCGGAAATGGGCGGTGTCTCGGTGTACCTCTCGGAGATCGCCACGCCAGGCAACAAGGGCTTTTTCACCAGTTGGCAGTCGGCCAGCCAGCAAGTGGCGATCATCGTCGCCGCAGCGCTGGGCTATGGGCTGAACCAATGGATGGCGCCGACGATGATTGCCGATTGGGGCTGGCGGATTCCGTTCTTCGTCGGCTGCATGATCGTGCCGTTCATTTTCTTCCTGCGCCGCAACCTCGAAGAAACCGCCGAGTTCGCTGCGCGCAAACACCGCCCGAGCATGGGTGAAGTGTTCCGAACCTTGGCGCAGAACTGGGGGATCGTGCTCGGCGGGATGATGATGGTCGCCCTGACCACCACCGCGTTTTACCTGATCACCGTGTACGCCCCGACCTTCGGCAAAACCGTGTTGCACCTGAGCACGTCCGATGCGCTGCTGGTGACGTTGCTGGTCGGTGTTTCGAACTTTTTCTGGCTGCCGATTGGCGGGGCCTTGTCCGACCGCATCGGCCGGCGTCCGGTGCTGATCGCCATGGCGCTGCTGACCCTGGCGACGGCCTATCCGGCGCTGACCTATCTGGTGAACGCACCGAGCTTCCTCAACATGCTGCTGGTGTTGCTGTGGCTGTCGTTCATTTATGGCTTGTACAACGGCGCGATGATCGCCGCACTCACCGAGATCATGCCGGTGGAAGTGCGGGTCGCCGGGTTCTCCCTGGCGTACAGCCTGGCGACGGCGGTGTTTGGTGGGTTCACTCCAGCGATGTCGACCTTGCTGATCCAGTACACCGGCGACAAGGCCGCACCCGGTTACTGGATGAGTTTCGCGGCGCTCTGCGCCCTCTGCGCGACCTTGTTTCTCTATCGCCGCTCCACCGGCCGCCTGCAACCGGCCGTGTCCTGACCCACCTTTGACTGCGAGAACTATTCGATGAAAACGCTGTTCAACTACGCCGCCCTGCTGCTCATCGCGGGTCTGAGCACCATTGCCCAGGCCGAAGAGCTACACGTGATGACCTCCGGCGGCTTTACCGCGGCTTACAAAATCCTCGGTCCGCAATTCGCCAAGTCCACCGGCAATACCCTCGACACCGCCCTCGGCCCCTCGATGGGCAAGGCGCCGGAAGCGATCCCCAATCGCCTGGCGCGCGGTGAACACGCCGACGTGGTGATCATGGTCGGCTACGCACTGGACGAGTTGATCAAACAAGGCAAAGTCGACCCCGCGTCACGGGTGGAACTGGCGGACTCGCGGATCGGCCTGGTGGTGCGCGAAGGCGCGGCGAAACCTGATATCAGCTCTGTGGAAGGTTTGAAAAAGACCCTGCTCGATGCCCGATCGGTGGCCTACTCCGACAGCGCCAGCGGTGTGTACATCGAGGAGCAGTTGTTCAAAAAACTCGGCATCGAAGACCAGCTCAAGCCGAAGTCGAAGATGATTCCGAAAATCCCGGTGGGCTCGGTCGTTGCCACTGGCGACTACCAACTGGGCTTCCAGCAGGTCAGCGAACTGTTGCCGGTGCCGGGGGTGAGTTTTGTGGCGAAGATTCCCGAGTCGGTGCAATCGGTGACGCGTTTTGCCGCCGGCATTCCGGTGGGCGCGCAACACCCCGCGCAAGCCAAGGCATTGCTCGATTACCTGGCCTCCCCGGCCGTGCAGCCGCAGGTGCAAGCCACCGGCCTGGATTCGGTCACCCGCTGATCGGCTGGATTTTCATTTCCACCACCAGCCGTTCCAGTTCCAGGGCTGCCGGGGTCAAGGTGCGACCCCGGCGTTTGATCAGCCCGACACTGCGCATCACCTGCGGATCGGTCAGCGGCACCCGCGTCAGAATCGGGTGGTCCTGCGCCGGCATCGCCATCATCGGCACCGCCGCCACGCCCAATCCCGCCTCCACCAGCCCGATCATCGTCGTGACGTGACGGGTTTCACAGATGCTCGGCCGCTGCGGCACCACGCCGGCCAGCGCCTGATCCAGCAAAAAACGGTTGCCCGAGGTCTTGTCGAGCGAGATGTAGTCCTGCCGGTAAAACTCGTCCCACGTCACGCTGCTGCGCCCGGCCAACGGATGATCGCGGCGACAGGCCACCACATAACCTTCTTGCACCAAGGGTTCGAAATCGACCTCGGCCTCCAGCGTGCCCATGAAACTCAAACCGAAATCCGCCTCGCCGTTGACCACTGCGCTGAGTACATCGTGGGCGCTGGAATCGAGGACCTTGACCTTGATCCGTGGAAATTGCCGGTGGTAGTGGGCAATCACCCGCGGCATGAAGTAGTACGCCGCCGACGGCACACACGCAACGGTGACGTGGCCAAGCCGGGTCGAGGAGACTTCGCTGATGCCGAGCAGCGCCACGTCCAGGTCGTCCAGCAAACGCTCGACGCTGGGAATGAAGCCGCGCCCGGCCTGGGTCAGGCTGACCTTGCGCGTGGTGCGCTCGAACAGCTTCACACCGAGGGCATCTTCGAGTTTTTCGATGCGCCGGCTCAGGGCAGGCTGGGAAATGCGCACGGTGTCGGCGGCCTTGCGAAAACTGCCCTGTTCGACCACGGCGCGAAAGGCTTGCAGGTCGTTGAGGTCGAAATTGATGGCCATGTTGCGCACTCGCAGGACGGGCAGATTGATCAGCTTATCCTATGAATGTAACCAATTGATGCGAATTGTAACAACTGTACCGCTAAGCTTTGCTGACGCATCCGGTTACAGCCTTTATCCTTGGCCCCCCATGCCGTACCGAGTCTTTGGAGTTTTGCCATGCCCCATGAAGGCAACTTGTTGCAAGCCGCTGTCGTGTTTCTGTTCGCGGCGGTGCTCACCGTGCCTTTGGCCAAGCGTCTGCAATTGGGCGCGGTGCTGGGTTATCTGTTTGCCGGGGTGATCATCGGGCCGTCGGTGCTGGGCTTGATCGGCAATCCGCAAAGCGTCAGCCACATCTCGGAACTGGGGGTGGTGTTGCTGCTGTTTATCATCGGCCTGGAGCTGTCACCGCGACGATTGTGGGTGATGCGTAAATCGGTGTTCGGCGTCGGGCTGGCGCAGGTGTTGCTTACAGGGTCGGTGATTGGCGTGCTGGCGTTGTTTGTATTCGGCCAGAGTCTGAATAGCTCGATTGTGCTGGGCCTGGGTCTGGCACTGTCGTCCACGGCATTCGGTTTGCAAAGCCTGGCCGAGCGCAAGGAACTGACCAGCCCCCACGGGCGGCTGGCGTTCGCGATTCTGTTGTTTCAGGACATCGCTGCGATCCCGTTGATCGCCATGGTGCCGCTGCTGGCCGGCGGTGATCACACCAGCAGTGCCGCCGAAGACTTGAATCACGGTTTGCGGGTGCTGGGCAGTATTGCGGTGGTGGTGATCGGCGGGCGTTACCTGCTGCGGCCGGTGTTCCGGGTGGTGGCCAAGACCGGCCTGCCGGAAGTCTCCACCGCCACCGCATTGCTGGTGGTGATCGGCACCGCATGGCTGATGGACCTGGTCGGCGTGTCGATGGCGTTGGGCGCGTTCCTTGCCGGGTTGCTGCTCGCGGACTCTGAATACCGCCATGAACTGGAAGCGCAGATCGAACCGTTCAAGGGTTTGTTGCTGGGATTGTTCTTCATCAGCGTCGGCATGGGCGCCAACCTGAGCCTGCTGCTGAGCGCGCCGGTCGCCGTGTTGGGGCTGACCCTGCTGCTGATCGCGATCAAGCTCCCGCTGCTGTTTGTCGTCGGACGCCTGGCCGGTGGCTTGGGCAAGGTCAGTGCGATTCGCCTCGGCATCGTGCTGGCGGCCGGTGGTGAATTTGCGTTCGTGGTGTTCAAGATCGGTCGCGACCAGGGCTTGTTCGAGCCGCGCCTGTACGACTTGCTGGTGCTGACGATTACCTTGTCCATGGCGGTAACGCCGCTGTTGCTGCTGCTGTGCGCGCGGCTGTATTCGCCAAAAGTGCAGCCGGTGGTGGTGCCGGAGAAATTCCGCGAAATCGACACCGACGCCCCACGCGTGGTGATTGCCGGCATGGGCCGCATGGGCCAGATCGTTGCGCGGATCCTGCGGGCGCAGAACATCAAGTTCGTGGCGTTGGACACGTCGGTGGAAACCATCGAACTGTCCCGCAGCTTTGGCGGCGTGCCGGTGTTCTACGGCGACCCGATGCGCCCGGAAATCCTCAGTGCGGCCAAGGTCGAGCAGGCGGAATACTTCGTGATCGCCACCGACGACCCGGACACCAACATCAAGACCGCCGAGCTGGTGCACAAGCTCTACCCGCACATGAAAATCATCGCTCGGGCGCGTAACCGTCAACACGTGCACCGCTTGGTCGACCTTGGCGCCGAAGCGATTCGGGAAACCTACTATTCCAGCCTGGAAATGAGCCGGCGTACGCTGGTGGGCCTCGGGTTGACCCAGGCCCAGGCCGATGCGCGGATCAAACGCTTCAAGCATCACGATGAACAAGTGCTGGAAGCGCAGCATGCGATTTACGACGATGCGGCAAAGGTCTTGCAGAGCGCGCAGGAAGCGCGGGCCGAATTGGCCAAGTTGTTTGAAGCGGATCAGTTGGAAGAACAGGAATCGGGTAAGGCTTGATCCTGACCTGATCGCCTGATCGTTCCCACGCTCCACGTGGGAATGCCTCAAGGAACGCTCCGCGTTCCAGCTCTCGAAAGGGACGCGGAGCGTCCCGGGCTGCATTCCCACGCAGAGCGTGGGAACGCTCATCGCCAGGCGTCAGGCCAGTTCCCGTTCTTTCACTTCAACCCCGGCCTTCACCTCGAACCGATCCGCCAAAAACGGCGTGATGTCCAGCGGCAACGGCTCATTGTTCACCAGCCTATCCAGCAACACCCCGGTAATCGCCGACGTCAGAATCCCCGTGCGGAAATGCCCGCAGGCATTGAGATAGCCTTCCACACCCTGCATCGGCCCCAGAATCGGCAACTCATCCGGCGAGCCCGGACGCAAACCGGCCCAGGTGCGCTTGAGGTTGACGTCGGCCAGTGCCGGAATGCAGCGCACCGCGCCTTGCACCAAACCGGCGATTTCCGGGTAGGTGGTGGTGACGTCGAAGCCTTTGTCCTCGGTGGTGCTGCCGATCAGGATCTCGCCGTTGTCCTTCTGCGCTACGTAGCAATCGCTGGTGGTCAGGCAACCGCGCAGGATCTTCGGCATGCGCTCGGTCAGCAGGATCTGGCCTTTCACCGGGTTCACCGGAATGCGAATACCGGTGGCCTGTTCGCTCAAGTCCGCCGCCCAGGCACCGGCCGCATTGATCAGGGTGTCGCAATGAAACACCCCGGCCTCGGCGGTTTGTACCCCGGTCACCCGCGAACCATGGTGCAGCACCCCGGTGACGTTGGTGTTGAAGTACATGTCCACGCCGTTCTGCCGCGCGCCTTCGGTGTAGGCGTCGGCCAGGCGGAACGGGCTGACCTGGTGATCGCACAGGAACTCCAGCGCTCCCCTCGCCTCGTGGCTGACACTCGGTTCGGCTTCGCGCAACGCGGCCTGATCGAGCCAACGGATCTGGTCCGCCAGGTGCGGAATGCAGGCAACGATGTGCTCGGCGTAGAGCCGGTCTTCATCGTCGTAGATCACGAACTTCAGCCCGGTTTTCTCGAACTTGAAATCCATCCCGTGGTTGTCCTGCAATTCCTTGTGCAGCGCCGGGTACAGGGCGTTGGACTGCAAGGCGAAATCGAAGAACGAATCCGGCAGGATGTGCGGCGTGCTGGAGTCGACCACCACCGCCGAGCCCTGGGTTTCACGCTTGCGGTTGGCCGACATCATGCGAAAGAAGATCACCCCGCAACCCAGCCCTACCGACTCGCCGATGGCCCACAAACCGCCAGCCGAGGCCCGGGTCGCGTTGCCCGGGCGCTTGGCGTCGATCAGCGCGACCTTGAGGTTTTTGCGCTTGGACAGTTGATAGGCGCAGGACGCCCCGATCACACCGCCGCCGGCGATGACCACGTCATAGAACTTACTCATGGTTGGCGCCCTCCGTGGCGGCGTTGTGAAAGGCTGAAAACGGAATCGGATCGATGGGGAAGCGCGGGCGCAACCAGCCCACGTCCTGACGCCCGGTGGCTTCGCGCAGGCGGTCGCTGCAATAGCCGACGCACATCCGGCCCTGGCAGTCGCCCATGCTGACGCGGGTGCGCATTTTCAGGCTGGCCATGTCTTGCACACCCTGCGCAAGCGCCCGGTCGATGTCGGCGCGGGTGGCGTGTTCGCAACGGCAGATCACCGTGTCGCTGGCGGGCAATGCGGTCTGCCCGGCGCCACGTTCGGTGTAGCGGTCAACCGCGGCGCGAAAACGCACGATCGACTTGAGTTTCGACAGGCAGCGATCGCGCCTGACCAGTGCCAGTTCGGTGTCCAGCACGCCCCGTTGCTGCAGGATCGACAGCGCTGCGATCCGCCCGGCCAGCATCGCCGCTTCGCCGCCGCGAATCCCGCCCATGTCCCCGGCCAGGTGCACGTGCGGCTCATTGCTTTGCTGCCAGCTATTGGCGCTGGCTCGCAGGTAGCCGTCATCGCTGAAGCCGTGGTTCAGGCCCATTTGCTGACTGAGTTGGGTGCGCGGAATAAAGCCGTAGCCGACGGCCAGGGTCTGTGCGGCAATCTGTTCGGCACGGCTCAGGTCCGGCACCCACGTGCTGGAATACGGCGCCACGGTGACCGATTTCAATTCGGCGTCTCCCTGGGCCTCGACCACGCCCCAGCCGTAATACATCGGGATGCCGTGCAGTTTGAGGAACGCCAGCATGCTCAAGCCATCGAGGAACAGCTGCGGTTTGTTCAGCAGCGCCAGGCTCTCCCGGGCGATCTTGCCGAACGCGCACGCCTCGTAGACCCCGGCGACGGTGACCCCGGACGCGTGCAACTGACACGCCACCAGCGGCAGCAATGGACCGGTGCCGGTAATCACCACTGGCCCTTGGGGCTTGACCACGCCACTCTTGATTTGCAGTTGCAGGCCGCCCAGCAGGATCACGCCAGGCAAGGTCCAGCCGGGAAACGGTACGCTGCGCTCATGGCAACCGGCCGCCAGCAACAATTGCGGGTACTCGATTTCGTGCAAGTGCTCGTCGGCATCCAGCACCACCAGCGCACGCGTGCCTTCGGCACCGACCACCCGATGATTGAGCCGCACATCGATCAGGCCCGCGTGCGCCTGGAATTCGCCATGCAATTTGCCCAGGACTTCGGAATAGCGCGGCCCCAGGTAATCGAGCTGCACGCCATCGCGTAGCGGTCCGCGATAGACCACGCCGCCGAGCCGCGAAGCTTCTTCAAGCAAAATGCTGCGCACGCCATGCCGGGCCAGTTCAATGGCCGCGGCCATGCCCGCCGGCCCGCCGCCGACGATCACCGGATGCAGGTTCATAAAACCTCCTGCTCGGCGATGCGATTGACCTGGGTTTCGACGGTCATGCCGTCACGTACGACGGTCTGGCAGGCGCGGCGCTTGTGCCGGCCGTTGATTTTTACCAGGCAGCATTGGCACACGCCCATGCCGCAATAGGCCCCACTGATTTGATCGTGATCGTTGCGAGCCACCTGGCGCAGGCCAAGGGATTGAATGACCGTGAGGACGGTTTCGCCGATGGCGGCGCTGACCGCTTGGCCGTTGATGTGCAAAGTCATGTCCGCCCGGACCAGCGGCTGGATATCGAAGGTTCTGTCTAAGCGTTGCATTGCGATGTTCTTCCGTGAAAGTTTCAGGGTTCGACAGCTCCATGCTGCACTACACCTTGCCGGCCAACTGATACACACACAATGAGGAGGTCTGCATGGGTACGCCGACAGCGCATAAGCTGCGCACCAAAGCACTGTAGTCGATGCCGCAGCGAGGGCCTGGATCTTTTACGGTAAGCGATATTTCGCTTCGAAATATTGATCCACGCCAGTGAAAGCCCCCCACTGCATGCCGTGCGTCAGTTGGAAAACACGTACTGACCCTTGATTTTTTTTGGCCCGAAAAAAGCCAGGTCCGGGAACAGCTTCATCTTCAGGTACAACACGAAATACACCATGCCCAGGGTGATGCCGGCGCCGATCAGCGTGGTCAGCGGATCTTCGGCAAAGTCTTTGAACAAGCGCGACGACTGGCTGAGGGAAAGCACGATGTAGACGGTGTAGAACTGCGCCAGGTTTTTGTAGAAGCCATAGGCAAACCACAATGGGATGAGCCCGGCGAACAAGGTTAAAAACACTGTGGTCTTCGGCCCGATCGTCGATCCCAGCAAGAATCCCACCACCGCGCCGAGCACGGCCTGGGCCACCGTGAGCACAATCAGTATCGTGAGCTTGCGCCGATGCTGGCGGTTGAGCGCCGGATCCGGGTGCGCGCCGATCCAGTAAGCCAGCACCCGATCCTTGACCGCCCCGCCAGAGAACGCCTTGAACGTCTCGGTCCGCGACCGCCCGGCGTCGAGCATGGCCAGCAGTTGCCGTTTGATTTGCTTCTTGTCCACTTACTTCTCCCTGATACAACACAACAATAAATGTGGGCGCGCGCTTTTGTGGCGAGGGGCTTGCCCCCGTTCGGCTGCGTAGCAGTCGTAAAACCGTCCTATGCGGTACATCTGATCCACCGCGATGGCAGGTTTCAGGGCTGCTTCGCACCCCAACGGGGGCAAGCCCCTCGCCACAAAAGCCCGCGCCTACAGGTATAAGTCCTGTTACATCTTGCCCCAGAAAGCAAAACGCCGCTTCTACCAGAGGCAGAAGCGGCAGAGGCATGAGCCTCAGAGGATCAGTGCATGAACAGGGCGATCAGGATAATGATCGGGATCGGCACGCCGAGAAAAAACAAAAGTAATGAGCGCATGATGATTCTCCTGGGTTAGCGAACAGGTGGCACGGTGGTGGTGGTGACGTAGGCATCCGATTCCAGATACACCACGGCATCCCGGCGACGACCGCCGTAGGTTGCGGCGAGGCTGGCGAAGAACGCACCGGCCAACAGCGCGATGAACATCCACAACGCGGTCCAGGCAGCGACTTTGGCGGCGGTGTCGGCCGCTTGTTGGGCGGCAAGCTTGGCATCGGCAATGGCTTTCTGGGTGCGGGCGTAGACTTCATCGACACGGCGCTCGGCATCAGCCTGAGTCAGGTTGGTGCGTTGGGCGACCAGTTGCGCGAGGTAGGTCCGGTCTTCTGCGGACAGGCCGTTATTGCTCAGGCTGCGCGCAAAGATGCGGGTCACGGTGCCACGGGCGGCGTCATCGCTGACGGCGGCTGGGCGATCATCGCGGAACAGGCTGTCGACGAAGTAACCGTACTGGTCACTGCTGGTGTTGGCAGCGGCCGTGCCGGCAGCTGCGGTCATGGCCGTTGCAGCACCACCGGCGACACTCGCCCCGGCCTGCACACCACCGCTGACGATACTGCTGACCGAACCGACCACCAGGGTCGCGGTCACCAGGGTCGCCACGCACCAGGCGAGGAAGCCATGGGCAGTGTCACGGAAATAGACTTCATCGCCATGCATGTTGGCCCACTTCACCCGCAAGCGACCGGCAATGTAGCCGCCGAGCCCGGAAGCCACGATTTGCGTAACCGCCAGCCAAACGATGGTGGAAATGCCCAGGCCCTTGGCGCTGACGCCCTCATTGGCCCACGGTGAAACAGCGGAAAAGCCCAGGCCGAAGCCGAGCAATACCAGAATCAGCGACAACGCGGCGGCTGCAGCAGCCCCGGCGAAGATCGCGCCCCAGGACACGCCCGAGAGCGTGCTCGATTCATCTGCGGCAGGATAAAAACCCTCAGAAGATCTATTCATTATTGTTCAGCTCCAGGCATGAAAGATGTTGTTACAACTCGTCGAAAGAGGAATTGCAGACACCGTGCCAGTCGCCGACTTTAAATAAATCGTTCTATATCAACAGGTTAAAAATAATCCAAATCCTAGGACCATGCATTTTGCAAGAGCGGCTTAATATCAGCGGGTTTTATGCATTGGGCGCCAACCTGCAAAAAAACGCCGCAGATGCAAGGTTCCTCAACCAACATGAAAGTTAATTTAATAAGCCGCGCGTATTTCTTGGCAAAATGCCCTCATTCTGTAATGAACCGCATAGCAGGCCCGCCCTATGACCCGCATCTTGACCATCGAAGACGACGCCGTGACCGCCCGGGAGATCGTGGCTGAACTGAGCAGCCACGGCCTGGACGTGGATTGGGTGGACAATGGCCGCGAAGGCCTGGCGCGGGCCGTCAGCGGCGACTATGACCTGATCACCCTCGACCGCATGCTGCCGGAGCTGGATGGCCTGGCCATCGTCACCACGCTGCGGACCATGGGCGTGGCCACACCGATTCTGATGATCAGCGCTCTCTCCGATGTCGATGAACGCGTGCGCGGCCTGCGCGCCGGTGGCGACGATTACCTGACCAAACCCTTTGCCACCGATGAAATGGCGGCGCGGGTGGAAGTGCTGCTGCGTCGCCAGAGCACCGTCAGCACCCAGGCCACCACGCTGCGGGTGGCGGACCTGGAGCTGAACCTGATCAGCCACGAGGCCAGCCGCGACGGTGAATTGCTGACGCTGCTGCCGACTGAATACAAACTGCTGGAATTTTTGATGCGCAACACCGGGCAGATCCTGTCGCGCATGATGATTTTCGAAGAGGTCTGGGGTTATCACTTCGACCCCGGCACCAACTTGATCGACGTGCACATCGGCCGCCTGCGCAAGAAGATCGACCCGCCCGGCAACGTCCCGTTGATCCGGACTGTGCGAGGCTCGGGGTATGTCATTGCTGAACCCCTCTAAAGGCTGGCGCTCTTCCAGCAGCCGATTGCTGGCGCTCTACAGTTCCCTGTTCGTGGCCTGGAGCGGGATCCTCATGGGGGTCATGTATTACGAGGTCTCCGGCTACCTGGACAACCTGGCCAAGCACTCGCTGATGCAGCGCCAGCACCTGTTCTCGCGCTTCCAGGGTGAACAACTGGTGGATGCCCTCGCCGCCAGCATGACCTTCGACATCCGTGGCATCGACGCCTATGGCCTGTTCGACGCCCAGCATCGCTACCTCAGCGGCGCCCTGCGCGATATTCCGGCGGATTTGCCGCTGGATGGCCGTATCCACATGCTCGACAACTGCGCCGAGTCCGACGACCCGACCCTGCCCGCCGACAGTTGCGACGCCGTGGCCACCCCGACCCTCGACGGTCGCTGGCTGGTGCTGGTGCGCGACAACGGTTCGTTGTTCGCCGTGACCCAGATCATCCTCCACGCGTTGTTCTGGGGCGTGTCCCTGACCATCCTCCCCGGCATCGCCGGTTGGCACCTGTTGCGCCGCCGCCCGCTGCGGCGCATCCGGGCGATCCAGGCCAGCGCCGAAGCCATCGTCGCCGGCGACCTGACCCACCGCTTGCCGCTGTCCAACCGCCGCGACGAACTGGACATGCTCGCCGCCATCGTCAACGCCATGCTCGAACGCATTGAGCGCCTGATGAATGAAGTCAAAGGCGTGTGCGACAACATCGCCCACGACCTGCGCACCCCGCTGACCCGCCTGCGAGCGCAGCTGTACCGGATCCAGCAACAGGCCGGCGACGGCTCGCCGCTGGCGGTGCAGCTGGATTCGGTATTGGCCGAAGCCGACACCTTGATGGCACGGTTTCGTGGGTTGCTGAGGATTTCCGAGCTGGAGGATCGTCAGCGCCGTTCAGGGTTTGTGCAGTTAGATCCGGTGCCGCTGTTACGGGAACTGCATGACTTTTATCTGCCCTTGGCGGAAGAAGGCGAACTGGTTTTTCACCTGCAACTGCCTGAAGTCTTGCCGTCATTGAATGGCGACCGGGCGTTGTTGTTCGAGGCCATTGCGAACCTGCTGAGCAACTCGATCAAATTCACCCCGCCCGGTGGCGAAGTGATCTTGCGCGGGCTCAACCAGGGCGGGCATACGCGGATTGAAGTGCTCGACTCCGGGCCGGGTATTGCGCCGTCGGAACGGGAAGCGGTGTTCCAACGGTTTTACCGGGCCGAGGGAGGGAATCAGCAGAGTGGGTTTGGCTTGGGGCTGTCCATCGTTGCGGCGATTGTCAACCTGCACGGCTTTACCCTCGACGTCGGCACCAGCGACAGCGGCGGCGCGCGGTTGGCGCTGGATTGCCGGCAAAGCCTGATTCCCCAGACCTGACGCGAACATCGAGCCCCCGCCGTAGGAGCGAAGCTTGCTCGCGAAAGCGTCGTGTCAGTCGACATCTGATTTGACTGATACTCCGCTTTCGCGAGCAAGCTTTGCTCCTACAGGGGTTAGCGGCGCGTATTAGCTGATCGTTCCCACGCTCCGCGTGGTAATGCACCCCGGGAAGCTCCGCGTCCCTTTCCAGAGCTGGAACGCGGAGCGTCCCTTGAGGCATTCCCACGCAGAGCGTGGGAACGATCGTGACCAATGTAGGAGCGAAGCTTGCTCGCGAAAGCGTCGTGTCAGTCGACATCTGAATTGACTGATACTCCGCGTTCGCGAGCAAGCTTTGCTCCTACAGGGGTTGGCGGCGCGTATTGGCTGATCGTTCCCACGCTCCGCGTGGGAATGCAGCCCGGGACGCTCCGCGTCCCTTTCCAGAGCTGGAACGCGGAGCGTCCCTTGAGGCGTTCCCACGCAGAGCATGGCAACGATCGTGACCAATGTAGGAGCGAAGCTTGCTCGCGAAAGCGTCGTGTCAGTCGATATCTGAATTGACTGATACTCCGCGTTCGCGAGCAAGCTTTGCTCCTACAGGGGTTGGCGGCGCGTATTAGCTGATCGTTCCCACGCTCCGCGTGGGAATGCAGCCCGGGACGCTCTGCGTCCCTTTCCAGAGCTGGAACGCGGAGCGTCCCTTGAGGCGTTCCCAGCAGAGCATGGGAACGATCGTGCACGTGCTGTGGGGGCTTAGGCCGGGTAGTTGGCCCGCAGGGCTTCGAGGCCGCCCTTGTAGATCCCGTCAAACAACGCTTCCACTTCCGCATCGGTCACGCCTTTGGCGGTAAACCGGCCGGACCAGGTCACCCGAGCGCCCTGCCCTTGGGCTTCAACTTGCAACGTCGCCAGGTAATCAGTCGCCGGGAACGGCGCTTCCTCAATCGAGTAGCTGTAGGCTTTCGCCCCGTTGTCGAACGCTTGCAGACGCTCAACCACCACCGCGCCGTCCGCCGTTTGCAGACTGCGCACGCGCCCGCCTTCGCTCAGCTCGCTTTTGACAATGAACGGTAGCCAGTCCGGCAGCGAGTCAAAGCCGCCGATCAATTGCCAGACCTGGTCGGTCGAAGCCGGAATATCGATAGTCGCTGATGCAGTTGCCATAAATACGTTTCTCTCTGTGAATTCAGGTTCAGATAGCCATGCTGTCGACGACACCGCCATCGACCCGCAACGCCGCGCCAGTGGTGGCCGAGGACAGTGGCGAGGCGATGTAGGCCACCAGGTTGGCGACTTCTGCCACATCCGCTACGCGCTGGATGATCGAACTCGGGCGGGCCTTGCGCACGAAGGCGTCGGCTTCTTCCCGGGCGCTGCGGCCGGACTCGGCGGTGGCGTCCTTGAGCATCTGTTCCAGGCCGTCGGTGAAGGTCGGGCCGGGCAGGATCGCATTGACAGTGACGCCGGTGCCGGCCAGGCGTTTGGCCAAGCCATGGGACACCGCCAGGTTGGCGCTTTTGGTCACGCCATAGTTGATCATGTCGGCCGGAATCGCCACCCCGGATTCCGAGGACAGGAAGATCACCCGGCCCCAACCGTTCTTGACCATCTCTGGCGTGTAGTGCCGAGCTAGGCGCACGCCGGAGATCACGTTGACTTCATAGAAACGCGTCCACTCACTGTCCGGCGCGTCGAAGAAATCCACTTCATTAAAGATGCCGAGGTTGTTCACCAGGATGTCCGCCCGAGGTTCGGCGGCGAACAGTTGCTCGGCGCCTTCAGCGGTGCCGAGGTCGGCGGTCAGGCCACGCAATTGCGCACCCGGCACGCTTAGACGAATGTCCGCCAACGCCTGCTCAACCTTGGCCGAGTCGCGGCCGATCACCACCACCGTGGCGCCGGATTCGGCCAGTGCCTTGCTGATGCCCAGGCCAATGCCGGCGGTGCTGCCGCTGACGATGGCGAGTTTCCCCGTCAGATCGATTTTCATACCACACCTCCTGGCAATGGAGCCCGTTCGGAAATCAGCTCCGCGTCACGCAGTGCCTGCCAGAACGCCGCAGGAATCACCTCATTCAACGCGGCCACATCTTCAGCAATCCGATCAGGACGGCTGGAACCGGGAATCACTGCCGCCACGGCCGGGTTGGCCAAGGAGAACTGCAACGCCGCCGCTTTGATGCTCACGCCATGGGCCGCCGCAATTTTCTTGATCTGCTCGACCTTGCTGATGATCGCCGGGCTCGCCTTCTGGTATTCGAAGTGCGTACCGCCGGCCAGAATGCCCGAGCTGTACGGACCGCCAACGACGATTTCCACGTTCTGCGCCAGCGCCGAATCCATCAGGCGTTGCAACGCACGGTCATGGTCCAGCAGCGTGTAGCGACCGGCCAACAGAAAACCGTCTGGCTGCGCTTCGGTCAGGTCCAGCGTCAATTCGCACGGCTCAACCTTGTTCACACCCAAACCCCAGCCTTTGATCACGCCTTCTTCGCGCAAACGAGTCAGCACTTTGAACGCGCCGGTGCGGGCCTGGTTGAAGTATTCCAGCCATTGATCGCCGTAGAAGTCCTGAGCGATGTCGTGCACCCAGACGATGTCCAGGCGATCGGTTTGCAGGCGCTTGAGGCTGTCTTCGATCGAACGCATGGTCGCGTCGGCACTGTAGTCGTTGACGATTTTGTTCGGGCGGCCGTGTTCAAACACACCGGCCTTCTCGCCCAGATCACGGGCGGCGGTGTCTTCGACTTCGTCGAGAATCACCCGGCCGACCTTGCTGCTGAGCACGTAGTCGTCGCGGTTGTATTGGGACAGCGCGGTGCCGAGGCGAATTTCCGACAGGCCCGAACCGTAGAAAGGCGCGGTGTCGAAATAACGCACGCCGGCATCCCAGGCGGCGTGCACGGTGGCCATCGCTTCTTCTTCGGGGATGGCGCGGAACATGTTGCCCAACGGGGCGGTGCCGAAACCCAGCGTGCCGGGCAGTTTGTCTTTCAAGCTCATGGGTGATTCCTCTTGAGTGTCAGTGGTCAGCGCATGGGTGACCGTTGAGCAGATCGTAGATTGGCAGGATCGGACCGTCCAAGACATAATGCGCAGCACTTGAGTCCCCAGAGGTCTGACATGATCGACATCCGCCAATTGCGCTACTTCGTCGCCGTCGCCGAGGAAGAACACGTCGGTCGCGCCGCCGAACGCCTGCACATTTCCCAGTCGCCCCTGAGCCGGCAGATCGCCCAGCTCGAAGAACGCCTGGGCCTGACCCTGTTCGAACGCAGCCAGCAACGCATCCGCCTGACCCGCGACGGCCAGACCTTCCTCGCCGAAACCCGAGCCCTGCTGACCCACGCCAATCGCCTGGAATCCCTGGGCAAACGCCTGGGTCGTGGTGAAGAAGGCGGGTTGTGCATCGGCTACATTGAGAACGCCATGCATGCTGGCGTGTTGCCGAACGCCTTGCGCGTGTTGCGGGTGGACCGGCCGAACGTGCACGTTGCGCTGTACAACCTCAGCTCCGCCGAACAATTGGAAGGCCTGCGCCAGCGTAGTCTGGATATCGCCCTGGTGAGTGAGCCGCCCGTCAGTGATGACCCGGATTTGCTGGGTTTCCAGGTGCTGGATGACCCGATGCTGCTTGCTTTGCCGGAAGATCACCCGCTGGTTCAGCAGGCGGTTTTGACGCCGGAAGACCTGGCCCATCAGGAATGGATCGGCGTGCAGCACCACCATAACCTCACTGGTCGTGAGAACTTCGTCAGCGCCTGCATCCGCGCCGGCTTCACCCCGGACATCCGCATGGAAGCCACCGGCCCCTTCACGGCATTGGCCCTGGTGGCCTCGGGACTGGGCATCGCCATGATCCAGAAAGGCCTGAGCCGCAACGCACCGCCCGGCGTGGTCCTGCGGGAAGTGCCATGGATTGGCTTCACCCGACCGCTGTGGGCGGCGTGGCACCGGATCAATCTGCGGCCGTTGGTGGAGACGTTCAGGAAGGTGCTGACGGAGCCCAGTTCTTCGCAGTAATGATCGTTCCCACGCTCCGCGTGGGAATGCCTCAAGGGACGCTCCGCGTTCCAGCTCTGAAAAGGGATGCGGAGCGTCCCGGGCTGCATTCCCACGCGGAGCGTGGGAACGATCAGTCCAGTGTCCGGCTCACTATTCGCTCACCCAACGCCAGGCAACTGGTCAAACCCGGTGGGCAGCGCCTGCCCGGTGCTGGCGTCGAGGCTGCGTAACGTCTCGCGGCCCAAGGCGCTGCGCTGCCCGTCGATAAACTGCTGACCCAAAATAGCGGACATCAAAAAACTCCCGCGCCCGCGCTTGGCGGGCGATCACTCGAATTGAAGGGTTACGCCTGTGGCGCACGCTTCACTCTGGGGTTGGGGTCATGGGCAAACAAAGGACAACAACGGGCCAGGGGATGAGCGTTTGTCATCCCCTGGCCCGCGGCCGTCAGTGAATCGCTACCGGGTTGATGTTGACCTGGGTCGAGCCCTTGTACAGCGGCTGGCCGAGGACAAACATGAACTCCCAGGCCTTGTCTTTGACCAGGGCGCGGCTGTCGATCAGCTCCAGGTTGTAGATGCCGTTCTTGGCCAGCATGTACTGGTTGACCGGGAACTCCTGGCCATCTTTGGCCGGGTAGATTTCCGAAGCCCAAGTGTCACCGCCGAACGCGACAATCTGCTTGTCCACCAGCCATTTGGCGGCGGCCATGCCGATGCCCGGCTCCACCGCGAGGAATTTCTTGTTGTCCTTGCCCAACAGCTCCAGCCAACCGGTGTTGAACAACACCACATCGCCTTTCTGGATGGTGATGCCTTGCAGGTCGAGGGCTTTCTGGATATCGGCGACGCTGAATTCGGTTTTTTCCGGGACGATCGGTGTGCCGTACACGGCGGTCATGTCCAGCACCACACCACGGGTGACGATCGGCGGGACTTTCTCGATCCCGAGTTTTTTCACGCCTTCGACGGTGACGAAATCGGCGGCGCGGTTGCCGTTGTAGTAGACGTAATCGATGCCGATATGGCCGATGCCGTTGAGCTGGGTGCCAACGCCGGTCCAACCCACCACCAGTTCATCGTTGAAGGTGAATTTGTTCGGGCCCATGGTCGTGCCACCCGCCTCGCCCGGCTGGACGTTGGTCAGGTTGAAACTGCGATGGCGGAAGGCTGGAAGGGTCTTGTCGATAGGCACGGCCAGCGGATACGTTTTGCCGGTCTTGATCAGTTTGGCGGCGTTGAGCACCGAGTCGGCGTTGAGCAGATTGAGCGCACCGATTTCATCGTTGGCGCCGTATTTCGAGGGGTACCATTTTTCCGCATCCGCAGCCTGGGCCGCGCTGAAGGTGAAGAGCAAGGTGAACGGCAGTATCAAACGGTTGAGCATGGGGCGTCCTTGTGGGTTTCGAGTGGAACCCAAGGTACGCAGCCCGTCTGTGGGGAAACAGACAGGTATGGGCAATACATTAGTTCTGGATAGTCACGAATTTGTAGGAGCGAAGCTTGCTCGCGAAGGCGGCTTCAAATTCAACATTGTTGTCGACTGACACACCGCCTTCGCGGGCAAGCCTCGCTCCTACAGGGACCATCATTAACTGTCATTTACCTGAACAACTTCCAACTTCAATAATCGAATGCGAAGTTCCTCCATTCAATTGCACTTTAATCAAGTATTGAAGGTTGACTTCATCCACCGGCCTGAGTAAATTGCGCGGGCCGGTTTCACAGGCCTTTTTTCAACTCACAAAAGAATCCAATGGACACAGTATCTAGTCGCTGTCGGGCAACTGCGAATTCGCAGGACCTGGCACATAACCCAGAACATGACGGGACTCGACTTTGTGGTCGGGTGAGCTGCGCTAGAGCTTGATGCTCCACCGTAACTTGCCTCGCCGGCGTCAGTCCGGTCCAGAGGTATGTTATGAACTTCAACATCACTGTAATGCCCGGCGTACGCGCCTTTGCCTCGACCATGCGGGTCCGGCTCAGCCATGAGCGCCCGCAGGCAAACCGGGTTGTCGCCCCGTTTTCCAGCCCTTCCTCCCCTGCCACGGCCCCTCTGCGAGCCAACTGGCGCGTCTGCCCGATGACGGGCCAGCTTCAGCAACGCTGGAGCCTCGACGACAGCCAGGAACCACCGAGTCGGCGCATCGCGCGTCTGTTCCAAGAGGCGAGCCTGATGCTCGGCCTGCTCATCGGGGCACGCACTTTCAACTGATCTGAAGGCACTTTAAAAGTCCTTCCCTTAACGTTTTCCTTCGTTGGAATTCGATAACTTCTTATTGCCCGTTAAATAGCGAGTTAGTTATGGACGAAGCCAGTAGACGGTTCGCTGCCCGTTATTATTCAAACAACGGCCAGCGAACATTAAACCCTGAAAACGCAACTATCAGAATCGATCGCCTATTGGCGGCTCGACATACGTGCGCTCGTCTTTGATTAGCTGAGGTGCCTGTGTGTCGTGCCGCGAATCGGCGGCAGGAGCACAGCTATGACCCTTGTAAAAACCGCAAAGAAAACCACACAGGGTGCCAGCAACGACAACGCCAAACTGTCGATGCGCGCCGCCCGGGAAGCGCAAAACGGCCTGGCCGTAACGCTGACCAACCTCAACGCCAGCACCGATGGCCTGACCGAACTCGAAGCCCAGGGCCGCCTGGCGCGCAACGGTCACAACGAAGTGGCCCACGACAAGCCGCCTCACGCCCTGATCCAACTGCTAAAAGCCCTGAACAATCCCTTCATCTATGTGTTGCTGACCCTGGCTGCCATCAGTTTTTTCACGGACTACTGGCTGCCAATCAGCAACGGTGAAGCGGAGGACGCCGACCTGACCAAAGTCATCATTATCATGACCATGGTCAGCCTCAGCAGCCTGCTGCGGTTCTGGCAGGAATACCGCTCGGCCAAGTCCGCCGAAGCCCTGAAAGCGATGGTGCGCACCACCGCCACCGTGCTGCGCCGCGAGCACAAGGACGGCAAGCCGCTGCTGCGCGAAGTGCCGATGCGCGATCTGGTGGCCGGCGACATCGTGCAGCTCAGCGCCGGTGACATGATCCCGGCGGACATCCGCCTGATCGAATCCCGCGACCTGTTTATCAGCCAGGCGGTGCTGACCGGCGAAGCGTTGCCGGTCGAGAAATACGACACCCTGGGCAACGTGGCGCAAAAGTCCGCCACCGGTAGCGCGACCGATCAATCCAACCTGCTGGACCTGCCGAACATCTGCTTCATGGGCACCAACGTGGTCAGCGGCACCGCCAAAGCGGTGGTGGTCGCCACCGGGGCGCGGACTTACTTCGGTTCCCTGGCCAAAGCCATCGTCGGCTCCCGGGTGCAAACCGCGTTCGACCGTGGGGTTAACAGCGTCAGTTGGTTGCTGATCCGCTTCATGCTGGTGATGGTGCCGATCGTGTTCCTGCTCAACGGCTTCTCCAAGGGTGACTGGGGCGACGCGTTCCTGTTTGCCCTGGCGGTGGCGGTCGGCCTGACCCCGGAAATGCTGCCGATGATCGTCAGCGCCAACCTGGCCAAAGGTGCGATGGCCATGGCCAAGCGCAAAGTGGTGGTCAAGCGCCTCAACGCGATCCAGAACTTCGGTTCGATGGACGTGCTGTGCACCGACAAGACCGGCACCCTGACCCAGGACAAGATCATTCTGGAGCACCACGTCGACAGCCAGGGTCGGCGCGATGATTCGATCCTCGAACTGGCGTGGCTCAACAGCCATCACCAGAGTGGCCTGAAGAATCTGATGGACCAGGCCGTGGTGCAATTTGCCAATGCGAACCCGAAGTTTCGAGTTCCATTCGCCTACAGCAAGGTCGATGAACTGCCGTTCGACTTCGTGCGTCGGCGCCTGTCGATCATCGTCAAGGACAGCCGCGACGATCACCTGATGGTGTGCAAGGGCGCGGTCGAGGAAATGCTCTCCATCGCCAGCCACCTCAATGAAAACGGTCAGGTGATTGCGCTGGATGAGCAACGGCGTAAAGACCTGCTGGCCTTGGCTAACGAGTACAACGAGGACGGCTTTCGGGTGCTGCTGGTCGCCACCCGCGAGATTCCAAAAGCCCAGAGCAAGAACCAGTACCACACCGCCGATGAGCGCGACCTGGTGATTCGCGGCTTCCTGACCTTCCTCGATCCGCCGAAGGAAACCGCCGGCCCGGCCATTGCCGCGCTGCGGGACATGGGCGTGACGGTCAAAGTGCTGACCGGTGACAACGCCGTGGTCACCTGCAAGATCTGCCGCGAAGTCGGCCTCGACCCAGGCACGCCGCTGCTCGGCCAGGACATCGAGCACATGGACGACACCACGCTCAAGCTGCGGGTCGAAGAACGCACGGTATTTGCCAAGTTGACGCCGCTGCAGAAATCCCGGGTGCTCAAGGCCCTGCAAGCCAACGGTCACACCGTGGGTTTCCTCGGCGACGGTATCAACGACGCCCCGGCCCTGCGCGATGCTGATGTCGGGATTTCGGTGGACAGCGGCACCGACATTGCCAAGGAATCGGCGGACATCATCCTCCTGGAAAAGAGCCTGATGGTGCTTGAGGAAGGCGTGCTTAAGGGCCGCGAAACCTTCGGCAATATCATGAAGTACCTGAACATGACCGCCAGCTCCAACTTCGGCAACGTGTTCTCGGTGCTGGTGGCCAGTGCGTTCATTCCGTTTTTGCCAATGCTGTCGATCCATTTGCTGCTGCAAAACCTCATGTACGACATCTCTCAGCTGGCGTTGCCGTGGGACAAGATGGACAAGGAATTCCTGCGCAAGCCACGCAAGTGGGACGCGAAAAACATCGGCCGTTTCATGCTGTGGATCGGGCCGACCTCATCGATCTTCGACATCACCACGTTTGCCCTGATGTGGTACGTGTTCGCCGCCAACAGCGTGGAAATGCAGAGCCTGTTCCAGTCCGGCTGGTTCATCGAAGGGCTGCTGTCGCAGACGCTGGTGGTGCACATGCTGCGCACGCAAAAGATCCCGTTCTTCCAGAGCACGGCAGCGTTGCCGGTGATCCTGGCGACCGGGGTGGTGATTGGCCTGGGCATCTACATTCCGTTCTCGCCGCTGGGCACATTGGTCGGCCTGGTGCCGTTGCCATGGGAGTACTTCCCTTGGCTGGTGGGCACGCTGCTCAGCTACTGCGTAGTGGCGCAGACCATGAAGACGATCTACATCCGCCGGTTCAAGCAGTGGTTCTGATCGCCTGAACCCCACACTCTCTGTAGGAGCGAG
Source organism: Pseudomonas sp. ANT_J12 (assembly GCF_008370045.1). Classification (GTDB taxonomy): domain Bacteria; phylum Pseudomonadota; class Gammaproteobacteria; order Pseudomonadales; family Pseudomonadaceae; genus Aquipseudomonas. The sequence continues at coordinate 5,126 of NZ_VOBN01000020.1, read as the reverse complement.
GCTTGCCCGCGAAGACGGTCTGACATTCAACATTGTTGTCGACTGACATACCGCCTTCGCGGGCAAGCCTCGCTCCTACAGGTTTTGTGTTCACAGCCTCTTCGGCCTTCGGGTCTTCGATAAATGCAACACGAAATAAAGGAGAGTTCTCATGTCGGGAACGACTCTACTGCTCAACCTCGCGGGCGCCATCGCTCTGTTGCTGTGGGGCACGCACATGATTTCTTCGGCGCTGTTGCGCGGCTTCGGCACGCCGCTGCGCCACTGGATGGGTCGGCACCTGAACAACCGCTGGCTGGCCCTGCTCGCCGGCATCGGCATCACCGGCGTCTTGCAAAGCAGCACCGCCGTCAGCCTGATGGCCACCTCGTTCACCGCGGCCGGCACGTTGGGCCTGGCCCCGGCGCTGGCGGTGATGCTCGGCGCCAATATCGGTTCGACGCTGGTGGTGCAGCTGCTCAGCGCTGACATCTCGATACTGACGCCCATCGTTTTGCTGGCAGGGCTGATCATCTTCCGGCTGCGGGATGACTCACGTTTCGAGAGCATCGGCTGTGCGCTGATCGGCCTGGGATTGATGCTGATGGCCCTGCACAGGCTCGGCTCGACCTTGGCCGAAGTGGAAGCCACTCCAGTGTTCCAGCTGATCATGCAAAGCCTGGACGGCGATCTGTTGATCGCGTTGCTGGTGGCACTGATCCTCACCTGGCTCTGCCATTCCAGCGTGGCCGTGGTGTTGCTGATCGCCTCCCTCGCGGCGACAGGCATGCTCTCGGCCACCACCCTCGTCGCGTTGGTGCTCGGGGTAAACATCGGCGGTGCATTGCCGTCGGTGATCAATGCCGGATCGAGCGTCGGCCGGCGCCTGCCCCTGGGCAATCTGCTGGTTCGGGCGCTGGGCGCAGCGGCGGTGTTGCCGCTGGCCGGGTGGCTGGCGGCGCTGAACCTCGATCCGGCGGCGCTGGTGGTTTACCTGCACACCGGCTTCAACCTGTTGCTGGCTCTGGTGTTCATCGGCTTCACCGGGCCCATGGCCAAACTGCTGACTCGGCTGCTGCCGGAGCCGGCGCGGGATGTCGATCCGGGCATGCCGCGCTACCTCGATGAGGCCGGGTTGGAGATGGCCAGCATCGGCCTGTCCAACGCCGCCCGAGAAGCCCTGCGCATCGCCGACATGCTCTCGGCCATGCTGGCGCGCACGCTGCAACTGTTCCACACCTCGGCGCCGGCCTGTGCCGATGAGGTGCGGCGCATCGATCAATCCACCGACCTGCTCAGCGCGGCGATTCGTGCGTACCTGGCGGACATCGGCCAGGAAGGCATCAGCGACAGCGATGCCGATCGCGCCCAGGAAATCCTCACCTTCGTGATCAACCTCGAACACGCGGCGGACATTCTTTGCAGCAGCCTCACGCAATTGGCCATGCGCCGCTTGCGTCGTGGCGAGCACTTTTCGGTGTTCGAACTGCGCAACATCGCGCCGCTGCACGAAGCGCTGCTGGACAGCCTGAGCCTGGCGATCACCGTGTTCCTGCGCGAAGACATTGCCACCGCGCACCAGTTGATCAGCCGCAAGGAAACCGTGCGCCGCCTTGAAGCCGACGCCAGCCGCCAACACTTTCGCAAACTCCAGTAGGACAAAAACACCTGGGCCGAATCCGGCGACATCTTCCAGCGGGTGCTGCGCGATTACCGTCGCGTGCATCACCACATCGCCGCCCTCGCCTATCCGTTACTGGAACGGGCCGGCGAGCCGCTGGGCGATGATCAGGCCAACGAGGTCTCGCCATGCGCGTCCTGATCTGCGCCGGCCGCCATTACACCGACAGCCGCCAGTGCCGCCGCGTGCTCGACGCCTTCCAGCGCCTGCACCCGGTGCAGGTGTTGATTCACGGCGGCAATCAATACCTGGGCGCCGACATCGAGGAATGGGCCCGGGAACACGGCGCCGACATCGTGCGCTACCCGCCCAACTGGCAACGCCACGGCAAATTGGCCGAACGGCTGCGCAATCACTTCATGCTCCATGACAGCGGGCCCGATGTGGTCATTGCCCTGCCTGGCGGCGAAGACACCGAGGATTTAGTGGCACAGGCCCGAGGCAAGGGTTTGCAGACTTTATCGGTGGCGGATCGGGGATGATCAGTCAGAACACCAAACCTGTGATCAACTTCAATCCCCTGTGAGAGCGGGCTTGCTCGCGAAGTGGCCATCACATCCAACATTTATGCTGACTGAAATACCGCCTTCGCGAGCAAGCTTTGCTCCTACAAGGGATTTCGGGTGAAAGTTGGATTTGTGATCGACTTCAATCTCCCACAGGGGGGCTCTGGTGAGCACAGAATCTTTCAGCGATACCGCGCGGCCGCCGTGGAGTGGCCAAACGAGCCGCTGAGCACCTGGCGCTGGGCCTCGTAGGCATCCCATTTCTCGCCTTCATGCAATCCCGGGATGGTCACCACTTCGCCCTGGGCCAACCCAACCAGCGCGGCATCGACCATGTCCTGGGCCGACATCACGATCTCTTGCGGCAGGTTTTCCACCGGGTTGCCGGCCTCGCTCCAGAAATCAGTGGCGGTGGCGCCGGGCAGTACGGCCTGGATGCGCACGCCTTTGTCGGCGAGTTCGTGGTGCATGGACTGGCTCAGGCCCAGCACGAAGGCCTTGGTCCCGCCGTAAACGCCGTTGAGGATTTGCGGGGCGATGGCGACGATCGAGGCGATGTTGATCACGGTCCCGGCGCCACGGGCGACGAAGCCGGGCACTGCGGCGTAGGCCAGGCGCATCAGCGCGGTGACGTTGAGGGTGATCATGTCTTCCATGTCATCCACCGGGCTGCCGAGTAGCGGCATCACCCCGCCGACCCCGGCGTTGTTGACCAGCAAGGTGATGCTGGCGTCGGTGCGCAGGAGGGCTTCGACGCGCAGCAGGTCAGCCTTGTCTTTGAGGTCGGCGGCAACCACTTCAACGGCACGCCCGGTTTCATTGCTCAACTGGTTGGCCAGGGTGTTCAGTTTGTTTTGGCTGCGGGCCACTAGAATCAAGTCATACCCTTGCCGTGCGAGACGGTCGGCGTAGACCGCGCCGATGCCGGAAGAAGCGCCTGTGATCAGCGCGGTGCCTTTGGATGAAAGTGTCATTTTGGATTTCCTTCACAGTGAGGCGATCAGTTCGCCGGGTGTGAACAGTTATAAATGGGCTGACACTTGTCTCAAATGACGTTTAAAGTACGTTTTTCGGACACGACCTTTTTGAGGGCACAGCAATGACTTCCGTGGCGTTTGTGGTGTTCGAGGGTTTCCAGTCCATGGCGCTGGCGGCGATGCCGGTGTTTGAGTACGCCAATTTCAGTGCGGGCGAACCTTTGTATGAAGTCAGCGTGTTGTCCGAAGATGGCCGCACGTTGCGTGCTTCCGGCGGATTGAGCGTGGGCACTGAGGCATTCGACGATCGGGTGTACGACACCGTGATCGTGGTCGGTGGCGATTCCATCATCGAGCAGGCACCCGACGCGGTGCTGACGTATGTGCGCGGCAGCGTGAACACCGCATGGCGCACGGCATCGATTTGCTCCGGGGCGTTTGTGCTAGCCCAGGCCGGGTTGCTGGAAGGACGCCGCGCCACGACGCATTGGGCGTATGCCCGAGAGTTGCAGGCACGGTTTCCGGCGATCAAGGTCGAGGAAGACCGGATCTTCGTGATCGACGGATCGATCTGGACCTCGGCCGGCATGACTGCCGGCATCGATTTGGCGCTGGCCATGGTCGAGAAGGACCACGGCGCCGAACTGGCCCGGGCGGTGGCGCAGAAACTGGTGATGTACCACCGGCGTGCGGGCGGTCAGTCGCAGCACTCGGCGTTGCTGGAACTGGAGCCGAAATCCGACCGCATCCAGACCGTGCTCGGCTACGCCCGGGAACACCTGACGTCGGCGCTGTCGGTGGAACAACTGGCGGACGTGGCGCGGCTCAGCCCGCGGCAATTCAGCCGGGCGTTTCGTGCTGAAACCGGGCAATCGCCGGCCAAGGCGATTGAGAACCTGCGCCTGGAAGCGGCGCGGCAGTTGCTCGAACGGGGGCGATTGACGCTGGATCAGATTGCCGAAGAGACGGGGTTCAGTGATCGGCGACGGATGCGCGAAGCGTTTCTAAGAGCATTCGGGCAACCGCCGCAAGTCATCCGGCGCAATGCCCGCTCGGCTTGATGCTGATCCCCTGTGGGAGCGGGTTTGCTCGCGAAAGCGGTCTTTCAGCCAGTAAAGATGTTGCCTGACACACCGCCTTCGCGAGCAAGCCCGCTCCCACAGGTTCATGGCTCGCCGCAAAGGGGTCGTCGACTCCATACGGTATCTACACTGGATGTATGCACTGTGTGGAGCCAACCATGAACATCTCCCCCAAACTGGCGTTTTTCGCCGTGATCTCCACCCTCGCCTACCTCGGCCTCGCCGTGTGGGGGTTGGGTGGGTTTGCGGCGTTCTTTGCCCACGGTTCGCTGGTGCTGGTGGCGCTGGCCACGGGGGTGATGGCGGTGGCGTCGCTGTTCACCGAGGTCAACCTGAGTTCCGGCGAACGGGAAGACCGGGGTAATCGCTGGGTGCTGCCGGTGTTCGGCATCATCGGGTTGCTCAGCGGATTCCTGCCGGCCTACACCGACCGCCTCGACTTCTGGACCTTTGGTGGCGAAGGCGTGCGTTGGCTGGGTGCGCTGCTGTTCACCCTCGGCGGCGCCCTGCGGCTATGGCCGGTGTTTGTGCTGGGCAAACGATTTAGCGGGTTGGTGGCGATTCAGCCGGGGCATACCCTGGTGACCGACGGGATCTACCGAACCCTGCGCAACCCGAGTTATCTGGGGTTGATGGTGATCGGCATTGGCTGGGCGCTGGCGTTTCGTTCATCGGTGGGGTTGGTGCTGGCGGCGCTGACGTTGATCCCGCTGATTGCGCGGATTCATTCGGAGGAGGCGCTGCTGCGGGCGCAGTTTGGTCGTGAATATGAGGAGTATTGCGGCAGGACCTGGCGGCTGATCCCCGGAATCTACTGACCCACACCAAACCCTGTGGGAGCGGGCTTGCTCGCGAAAGCGGTGGGTCAGCCACTATCTATGGTGACTGACCCACCGCTTTC
>NZ_VOBN01000019.1 GCF_008370045.1 Pseudomonas sp. ANT_J12 | reverse complement strand
AAGGCGTCCGTGAAATCGCCTTCGCCGGCAAGCCTGGCTCCTACAGGTCATAGAACACATGTCTATAATCCCCCGCTTGCCCGACATCGAGACCGGTATGACCGCTATCCACATCAAGTTCCCTTCCCTGACCCTCAAGGCCGGCCCGCGGGCCTTTGCGCGGATTCGTGAAAACGGCCTGGACGCTGCCGACGTCGGCACGCTGCCGGGCGCGGCCGGTGGGCCCAAGGCGTTGGGGATTCAGGGTCTGGACCTGGCGCTGTTCGGCGAATGGCTGCCGGCGGCGCCCCGGGAGCGTTCGTTGATTGGTGCGTCGGTGGGCTCCTGGCGGTTCGCCAGCGCGTGTCTGCCGGATGCCGCCGAAGGCATTCGCCGCCTCGGTCATCTGTACACCGAGCAAAACTTCGACAAGGGCGTGACCATGGCGCAAATCAGCCAGAGCTCACGGCGCATGCTCGATGAGCTGCTGGACGGGCGCGATGCCTTGATCCTCGACAACGCCCATTACCGACTGAACATCATGGTGGTCAAAAGCCACGGCCTGCTCGCCCATGATCATCGCGGCCGCCTCGGGCTGGGCCTGTCATCGGTGATCGCCGACAACCTGCGGGGCCGCGCGCGGCTGTCGAAGCATTTCGAACGGCTGATCATCCATGACCCGCGCCTGGCGCCGCCGGTCAATGCGCTGAACGACTTCCCGTCGCGCTTCATCGCCCTGAACGCCGGCAACCTGCGCCAGGCCCTGCTCGCATCGGGCTCGATCCCGATGGTCATGGAAGGCGTGCGCGATTTGCCGGGTGCCGGTGCCGGGACGTTCCGCGACGGCGGCCTGCTGGACTATCACCTCGACCTGCCCTACAGCGGCACCGACATCGTGCTCTATCCGCACTTCACCGACCGGGTGATTCCCGGCTGGTTCGACAAGACTTTGCCGTGGCGCCGCGCCTGTTCGACGCGGTTGCAGGATGTCTTGCTGCTGGCGCCGTCGAAGGATTACCTGGCGCGCCTGCCCTACGGCAAATTGCCGGACCGCAACGACTTCAAACGCTTCATGGGCGATGCGCCGAGCCGGCAGAAATACTGGCGCGCGGCGATGGATGAAAGCCGGCGCATGGGCGACGAGTTCCTGGAGCTGGCCGCCAGCGGTCGCCTCGGCGAGCGCCTGCTGACCCTTTAGTCAGGACAAACTGGTAAACTCGCCGCCTGCCCACATCGCCGCGGCGATCGCCACCTGACAGAGCTGAAAATCACTGTGGAAATCTTCAAAGAGTTTACGTTCGAATCCGCCCACCGCCTGCCCCACGTACCGGAAGGCCACAAGTGCGGTCGCTTGCACGGTCACTCGTTCAAAGTGGCAATCCACCTGAGCGGCGACCTCGATCCGCATACCGGCTGGATCCGCGACTTCTCGGAAATCAAGGCGATCTTCAAACCGCTCTACGAGCGCCTCGATCACAACTATTTGAACGACATTCCTGGCCTGGAAAACCCGACCAGTGAAGTGCTGGCCAAGTGGATCTGGACCGAGCTGAAGCCCCTGCTGCCGGAGTTGAGCGCGATTCGTATCCACGAAACCTGCACCAGCGGCTGCATCTATCACGGTGAGTAAAACCACCTGATTGAAAAGAACCACCGGCGACGGTGGTTTTTTTATGCCTGTCGTTTCAGGCTGACGCCGAGTACAGTCAGGCCCCATCCTTGGCCCAAAGGAACCCGTCCCATGTCTCCGCTTATCCGCCCCGCTACGCTTGAGGACATAGCGCAGATCGAGGCCATCGTCGAGGCGGCTTACTCGCCTTACATCGAACGCATCGGCTGCAAACCCGCGCCGATGCTGGACGACTACGCCAGCCAAGTGCTGGCCCGGCGCGTCCATGTCCTCGCCCATGAAAAGAACCTCAGCGGTTTCGTGGTGCTGATCGACACCGAAGAGTACTTGCTGCTGGACAACATCGCGGTCAGCCCGGCGATCAAAGGGCAAGGTTATGGCCGGCAGTTGCTGGACTTCGCCGAACGCCATGCGCTCGACGCGGGTTACCCGTCCATTCGGCTCTACACCAACGAAGCGATGAGTGAAAACATTGCGCTGTACCTGCGCCGGGGGTATGTCGAAACCCACCGGGTCGAAGAGAACGGTTTACGGCGGGTGCACATGCGCAAGACGTTGGGCTGAGCCCTCGCACACCGCGTTATGCGTTTCGTCAGTTAGTCCAAAAACCACCTTCAGCGGTGGTTTTTTTATGCCTATGCTTTTTGGCTCCCATCTGCCAAGAGGACACCCCCCCGATGACTGACTGGCCGCTGCCCCAGACCTATCGCTTCAATGGGCATTCCGTACGCTTTGCCGTACGCGGTGACGGCCCGCCGTTGGTGTTCGTGCATGGCACGCCATTTTCTTCCTGCGTGTGGCATCGGATCGCGCCGCATTTCATCGCCACCCATCGCGTGCATTACTTCGATCTGCTGGGGTACGGGCAGTCCGCGCAACCCGACGGCGACGTGTCCCTGGGTGTACAAAACGAACTGCTGACGCAATTGCTCGAGCACTGGGGCCTGGACAGCCCGGATGTGGTGGCCCACGACTTCGGCGGTGCCACCGCCCTGCGTGCGCATCTGCTCAACGGCAAAAACTACCGCAGCCTGACCCTGATCGATCCGGTGGCGCTCACGCCCTGGGGCTCGCCGTTCGTGCAGCACGTGCGCCAGCATGAGGCGGCGTTCAGCGGTTTACCCGATTACATCCAGCGCGTGATTGTGCCTGCCTATATTCGCGGCGCGATCCAGCGCGAAATCCCCGACTCTGAGCTGGCGCCGTATGTGCAGCCGTGGCTCGGTGATGTAGGGCAAGCGGCGTTCTATCGGCAGATCGCGCAGATGGACGAGCGCTACACCCTTGAGGCCGAAGGGCTGTACCCGACCATTCGTTGCCCGGTGCAGATCCTGTGGGGGGAAGATGATCAGTGGATTCCCATCGAACGCGGGCGGGCCTTGCATGGAATGATTCCAGGGTCGCGGTTTCAGGCCGTTCCGAATGCCGGGCATTTGGTGCAGGAGGATGCGCCGGAAGCGATCGTCGCGGCGTTGCTGAGGTTTCTGCTTTCAGTTTGATCGTTCCCACGCTCTGCGTGGGAATGCCTCAAGGGACGCTCCGCGTTCCAGCTCTCGATTTGGGACGCGGAGCGTCCCGGGCTGCATTCCCACGCAGAGCGTGGGAACGATCAAAGACAGGTTATGTGTCTGCCTCATTACGGTGTCGAGCTTCACGACTTCGCACTGCTTTCGTACTCCCTTCCCGCCCCCGCTCCGGCGCTGGTCTATAAATAACCCCACCACCCGCACCTGGCACGACCACTGCAACCCTCCTCCGCGTCTCTCACTCAGCAAGGAACGCCCCATGACGCAGAACGCCCCCGGTAACGATTACCCCCTCAGCGAAGTCCCGATGCACGCCCGCAAAGGCCTGGCCTCCACGGCCATGGTGTTGCTGGGTTTCACTTTCTTTACCGCAACCATGTTTGCCGGCGGCAAGCTCGGGGTGGCGTTCAGTTTTGGCGAGATGATGGCGGTGATCATCGTCGGCAATCTGCTGCTGGGGATTTACGCCGCAGGGCTGGGCTACATCGCGTTCAAGAGCGGCCTCAACTCGGTGTTGATGGGGCGGTTCTGTTTCGGTGAAGTGGGTAGCAAGCTCAGTGACTTGATCCTCGGTTTCACCCAGATCGGCTGGTACGCCTGGGGCACGGCCACGGCGGCGGTGGTGTTGGGCAAGTATTTCGAGCTGGACGACGGCACGGTGCTCGGGCTGATGGTGTTGTTCGGCCTGGCATTTTGCGCGACGGCATATGTCGGTTATCGCGGGCTGGAGATTCTGTCGTACATCGCGGTGCCGGCGATGATGTTGCTGCTGATGCTGTCGATGTGGGTCGCCACGGTAAAGGTCGGCGGGCTCGACGGCTTGTTGGCCGTGGTGCCGAGCGGCACGCTGGATTGGTCGACCGCCATTACCTTGGTGTTCGGCACCTTCGTCAGCGGCGCGACCCAGGCCACTAACTGGACGCGCTTCTCGCGCTCGGCGCGGGTGGCGGTGTTGGCGAGCCTGATCGGTTTTTTCATCGGCAATGGCCTGATGGTGCTGATCGGCGCCTACGGGGCCATCGTCTATCAGCAGCCGGACGTGGTCGAAGTGCTGCTGTTGCAAGGTTTCGCCATGGCGGCGATGGCGATGTTGCTGCTCAATATCTGGAGCACCCAGGACAACACCATCTACAACTTCGCCGTCGCCGGGTGCAACCTGCTGCGTACCGGGCGCCGCAAAACCGTGACCCTGGCCGGCGCGGTGATCGGCACGCTGCTGGCAACGTTGGGTATGTACGACATGCTGGTGCCCTACCTGATCCTGCTGGGCACAGTGATTCCGCCGATCGGCGGGGTGATCATGGCGGACTTTTTCTTCCGTTATCGCGGTCAATATCCTCGCCTGGCCGATGCCCGGCTGCCGGCGTTCAACTGGCCCGGTTTGAGCGCTTATGCGCTCGGCACGGTCGCCGCCTTCAGCTCGCCGTGGGTCGCGCCGCTGGTAGGCATCGCTGCTGCCGCGCTAACGTATGTGATATTGACCGGCGTGCTGGGTGTCCGCACCGCCGATGCACCACTACAAGATCTCTAAAAGGATTCGCCTGATGCACATCATCAACGCCCGCCTGCGCAACCAAGAAGGCCTGCATGAGTTGCACCTGGAAAACGGCCTGATCGGCAACATCGCCCGGCAGACCGAAGCCCCGACCCTGGGTCCCGACGACCTCGATGCCGGCGGCAACCTGGTGGTGCCGCCCTTCGTCGAGCCGCACATTCACCTCGACGCCACCCTCACCGCCGGCGAACCGCGCTGGAACATGAGCGGCACGCTGTTCGAAGGCATCGAATGCTGGGGCGAACGCAAGGCCACCATCACCCTCGAAGACACCAAGACTCGCGCCAAAAAAACCATCCAGACCCTGGCCGCCCACGGCATCCAGCATGTACGCACCCACGTCGACGTCACCGACCCGACCCTGACCGCGCTCAAGGCGATGCTCGAAGTGCGCGAGGAAAGCCGGCACCTGATCGACCTGCAAATCGTCGCGTTCCCCCAGGAAGGCATCGAGTCCTACCGCAACGGCCGCGAGCTGATGGAGGAAGCGATTCGCATGGGCGCCGATGTGGTCGGCGGCATTCCGCACTTCGAATACACCCGCGATCAAGGCGTCAGCTCGGTGAAGTTCCTGATGGACCTGGCCGAACGCACCGGTTGCCTGGTGGACGTGCATTGCGACGAAACCGACGACCCGCACTCACGCTTCCTCGAAGTCCTGGCCGAAGAAGCCCGCAGCCGCGACATGGGTTCGCGCGTCACGGCCAGCCACACCACGGCCATGGGCTCTTACGACAACGCGTATTGCGCCAAACTGTTCCGCCTGCTCGGGCATTCCGGCATCAGCTTCGTCTCCTGCCCCACCGAAAGCATTCACCTGCAAGGCCGCTTCGACAACTTCCCGAAACGCCGCGGCGTCACCCGGGTCAACGAGTTGCTCGAAGCGGGCATGAACGTGTGTTTCGGCCAGGACTCGATCGTCGACCCGTGGTACCCACTGGGCAACGGCAACATCCTGCGCGTCCTCGAAGCCGGTCTGCACATCTGCCACATGCTGGGTTATCGCAACCTGCAAAGTGCGTTGGATTTAGTGACGGATAACAGCGCCAAAGCCATGGCCCTGGGGGATCGCTACGGACTGGAGCGCGGGCGGCCGGCGAACTTGCTGATCCTGTCGGCGGACAGCGATTACGAAGTGATTCGCAGCCAGGGTCTGCCGCTGTATTCGATTCGCGGGGGCGAGGTGTTGATGAAGCGGCAGATGCCGGTGGTGGAGTGGCCGCAACAGGTCTGAATGTTCGCTGACTGGGCGGGCCTCTTCGCGGGCAAGCCTCGCTCCTACGGGGATCACGCTGTACTTGTAGGAGCGAGGCTTGCCCGCGAAGGCGATCTTGAACTCACCCCATCAACCGCGCCGCGCCGAACAAACTCACCCGACTCAATTCACCGCCCTGCTCTTTCAACAAAATCGGCGCTGTGCCGCCGGGCATGACCACCTTCACCTCGCCCGCCTTCACCCAACCCACCCGCCACGCCGCGCAAGCCACCGCACTGGCGCTGGTGCCTGATGATGCGGTCGGCCCTTCCCCGCGTTCGAACACTCGGGCCACGATTTGTCCTTCGGATTCGAGCACCGCCCATTGCAGATTCACCCCCGCCGCACAGGGCTGCCCGGCGCCGGTCGGCGTGGCGTAGGCGATGCGGGTCAGTCCTTCGGCCAATGCCGGCTCACGCATTTGCGCGTTGCTCGGCAGTGCTTCGGCTTCAGCGACCAAGGTCACGCAATGGGGATTGCCGATTCGCACAAACTGGCTGCGCGCCCAGGCTGGATTGAGCGCCGACAATGGCTGCACATGGTTAAGGTCGCGCCCGTTCAACGTCACACTTTCAACCCCTTGGGCGCCCACCGCTTGCGGCCCGAACGAGGGTTTGCCGAGGTCGAGCCAAAACCCGTGAACGCCATCAATCTCGGCAGGTTTCACCGACGTTTCTACGGGTGAAACAGCATCGTTTTTGTCGTGATGAACCCGCAGCACGCAGGCCTCTTCACTCGGCAGCAACCCTTGCTCACTGAGCGACTGAGAGAAAATCGTCAAGCCGTTGCCACTGCGCTCGGCGAGGGTGCCGTCGGTGTTGACGATCAGCAGGTCAAAGGGCGGTGCTGCTTGAAACGGGCCGATCAGCAGGCCGTCGCAGCGATGGTCCTTGCTGCCAGGCGGCTGTGTGCCGGGCGCCCAGCCGCAGAACGCCTCGATGGCCGATAACGCCCAATGCTCGCGGGTTTGTGCGGCACGGCTGGCCTGTCCGGGTAGATCGATACCGCTGTGACGCACCGCGTCAGGCGTTACAACCGCGTAGATATTGCCCCGGGCATCGTAAAACGGCGTCATGGATCGGTCCTGAAGTCAGCGTGAAAAGTGCCTGTACTGTAGGCGTCAAAGCCCGTCGATGAAATACCGCCCCGGCGTCACCCCAAACGTACGGCGAAACATCGCAATAAACGCGCTGACATTGTCATATCCCAACTCCAGCGCAACTGTCGTCACCGCCGCCCCTGCCGCCAGCAACTCCAGCGCCCGCAACAACCGCGCGCGCTGGCGCCATTGGCTGAAGGTGAAGCCGGTTTCGCTGACGAAGCGTCGGGCCAGGGTTCGTGCCGATAATCCGCCCCACTGCGCCCATTGTTCCAGTGAGCGGTTGTCGGCCAGGTCGTCGACCAGTGCCTGGGTGATCCTCAGCAGTCGCGGGTCGTGGGGCAGCGGCAGGCCAAACGGTTCGGCGGGTGAGACGGCGATTTCGTCGAGGATGAGTTGGCCGATCCGTTCCTGGCGTTGATCCCGTACGCCCTCATCCCACGTCGCGGCGCGGTCCACGGCTTCGCGCAGCAATCCCGAAGTGGCGATGATGCAAGGTTGCTGCGGTAACCCGAAGCAGTCAGGCGCCGCCACATAAACGCTCCAGCCATGGAACGGACCATGGGAGTGCAAGCCGTGCAGGCAGCCCGGCGGAATCCACACCGCATGGGTGGCCGGCACCACCCAATGATGATCCGCCGCATCCACCGACAACAAACCACGCCGCGCGCCGAGCAATTGGCCACGGGCATGTTGGTGCAAGGCGCTTTGGCGTTCGACCGGGCTGTCCAGCGTGACGGCAATCACCCGCGCAGCGGTCGAGGACTGCGCCAGTTCGGTGGAGATCAGCGGTTTAACCATTGGCAGTTTCACGTTATTGAATGACCTGGATGACGCAGTTTAGCCAGGTTCAACACTTTAGGCTGAACACTCACTCAACAGGAGTCACCGATATGCGCGCCGAAGACCTGCTTCCCGACGATCTCGACCAAGGCCAATTCAACGGCACCACGGTGCGCAAAGGCACGGTCGGGGCGTTTCTGATCAATGCGCGAATGCTCGCCGATCCGCGTGCCAGCGATGAACAGCAGCGCCAGGCCAGGCAGGACATCGTCGAGGCTTTGCCCGCGCTAAAAGCGCTGGGATTGTTCGAAATCCTGCAAGTGCGCGACGAACACCTGCGCCGATTGTGCGAGGGCCAGTGACCCCCGCACTCGCGATGGAGGGCCGGGCTGTGCAAGGATGTCGCCCTGCCTGACCGCGAACCGCTGCGGACGCTGATCGAACCTGACCGGTAAGTCACTGTCCCTTGGGTACGCGACGTTTTTTGCCAAGGATCGATATGACCAACCTCAACACGCAAGCCGCCTTTGTTCCCGGACGCCTGGAACAGATGTCCACCCGCATCGCCTTTTTCATCGCCGGTTTCGGCATCGCCGCGTGGGCGCCGTTGGTGCCGTATGCCAAGGCGCGGGCCGGGCTGGATGAAGGGACCCTCGGTTTGCTGCTGTTGTGCCTGGGGGTGGGGTCGATTATTGCGATGCCGGTGGCGGGGATTCTGGCCACGCGGTTTGGCTGTCGCCGGGTGGTCAGTGCCGGGGTGTTGCTGATCTGCGCGGCGCTGCCCTTGTTGGCAACGGTGTCGTCGATTCCGGCGTTGATCGCGGCGCTGTTCATGTTTGGCGCGGGGCTGGGCACGGTGGATTCGACGGTCAACCTGCAAGCGGTGATCGTCGAGCGGGCCAGCGGCAAGACCATGATGTCGGGCTTCCATGGCTTGTTCAGCCTCGGCGGGATCGTCGGTGCGGCGGGTGTCAGCGCTTTGCTCGGCCTCGGGGTTTCGCCGCTTGGCGCGACGCTGGTGGTCGTCGTGATGCTGATCGTGGCCTTGCTCAAAGCCGTACCGCATCTCTTGCCTTATGGCAGTGAAAGTTCCGGCCCGGCGTTCGCCGTGCCCCATGGCATCGTGCTGTTTATCGGCATGATGTGTTTCATCGTGTTCCTCACCGAAGGCGCGGTGCTCGACTGGAGCGCGGTGTTCCTGGCATCCGAGCGCGGGATCGATACGGCGTATGCCGGGCTCGGCTATGCGGCATTTGCCCTGACCATGACCGCCGGGCGTTTGACCGGGGATGCAATTGTGCGGCGCCTGGGCGCGACGAAGGTGATGGTCTTTGGCGGGCTGACGGCCGCTGTGGGCCTGGCGCTGGCGACGTTTGCACCGACCTGGGAGGCGGCGCTGGTGGGCTATGCGCTGGTGGGCGCTGGGTGTTCGAACATCGTGCCGGTGCTGTACACGGCGGTGGGCAAACAGACCGTCATGCCGGAAAGCATCGCCGTGCCGGCCATTACTACCCTCGGTTATGCGGGGATCCTCGCCGGGCCTGCGCTGATCGGGTTTATCGCCCATGGCAGCAGTTTGAGTTTTGCGTTTGGGTTGATGGCGGTGTTGCTGGTGGCGGTGGCGATTGGCGGGAAGGTGCTGAAGGTTTGAATTGTGGCGAGGGGGCTTGCCCCCGTTGGGTCGCGCAGCGGCCCTGAAATTACGACTGCTTCGCAGCCGAACGGGGGCAAGCCCCCTCGCCACAGGGAACTAGAACCCGACGCTGGCCTGCACAAAGAATGTGCGCGGCGCACCCACGTATATGCCCGAATTGTTGTCGCTGGAACGGGTGAAGTACGGGTAATCGAACACGTTCTTCACCCCGGCGCCCGGCGAGTGCTGCTTGGACTGGGCGACACCGTCGATGTTGTAGGCCCAGCGATCGACGTCGTAACGCAGGGGGTCGATGCCGGTGCTCGTCTCTCATCTCAGATCATCGTTTTTGCGAAATAAAACCACTCATGTATTCATGTAAATCGCGCAGATCATTAACGCTCCAGGCGTGCGGCGGTATCTTTACCCCATTCTCCCGCAACGTTTTTGGAATCAAGTTTCCATTGGGGCGGAGTATTACCGAGGACACAATAACGCCCGGATAATCATTTAGCCGTTTCTTGAAAACGGAGGTTGTAAGATCAGGTGTTGGTGGGTTGCTTTTATTAGCCAATGGTCCTGTCCCCTTGATATCTGCGCCATGGCACACGGAACATCTCTGTAAATAGAGATTCTTCCCATTGAGATTATCTGCAAAGGATTGTGATGCTTGAACAAGTAATAAAACTCCCAGTAAAGCAATGAAGTTTATTTTCATTTCCATATGACCTTGTTGGATAAATCAGATCTGAATCAAGGGCAAACCCCAGAAGTGCCACTCTTTCGCATTTGCTTCTGGATAAGTCAATATTCAAAAAATCAAATTGACAAGGCCTTCACTGGAAGAGACTTCGTAACGGCGAACCGCGCCCTCGCGTTATTTCTAAGTAACCTGATTGTGGGCGCAGGAAAAGCTCGACCCACCGAACCAGGTGAGCCGAGCTTGAGCGTCGCCGCAGGCGATGTGGTGCTTAGATATTTTCCTCGTCAATCCCGGCCTGTAGCGACTGGCTGTCGTAATGACCGCCGATTGTCACGGGACCGAGTTTGACGCTGTGTTCACCCACAAGCGAAACCTCGGGTGTGCTGCCCTCGGCTTTCGGTTTCTCCGGCAGATCGAGACCGGCCGTTACGCCGTAGTCGCGATTGCTCAGGTCGGTGGAACTGACTTTCGAGCCCCCCAGATCGACCCGGCCTTCTGTCGAAGCAATCCGTGCACCGGTCAGCTGCGTGGCGCCACCGACGTTGAGGTTAACGCCTTGCGTGCCACTGATACCGGAAGCCTGACTGACACTGTCTTTATGCTCGTAACTGCCGTCGATCTTCAGTGTTGGCTTGTAGTCAGTCCCGCCCTTGGCAACGTTTTCCTTCTCCGCAGGCGCTGCTTTCTTGCCAGTCACGCCCAGGTCGATATCCACCTTGGCGCGGGTCTGGCTGTCCTGACGACTTTCCATGCTCAAGTCACCGCCAACCTTGCCACTGACCTTCGCCGCATCAATCCGCGCGCCTGCCAGATGCACATCCCCAGCGCTGTTCAATGCCACGCTGTCAGCCTTGATCAGGCTGTTCTGCTGAGTGGTGCCTTGCAAGTAATCAATGCCAACCTTGGCCCCGGCATTGAAGCCGTGATCACTCGTGGCGACGTTCTTTTCATCCACGACCGTCGGTGTGCTGTTGCTCAGGTTACCGCCAGCATTGAGCGCGAGATTCCAGTTAGTACGGTTCTGCGTGGACTGCGCCGACTCCTGATGGATCCCGCCCTTCTGCGTATCAAGGCTCACGCTCGGGGCGCTGACCTGGGTGCCTTGCAGATGGATCGCATCGCCACTGAGGGCGATCTTGTCCTGGCTGTTGAGCTGGCCACCGGTCAAGGTCTGGGTGTTTTCGTTGACCCGGCCGATGTTGAAATTGGCGCTGAGGTTGCCGCCCTGATCAGCACTTTTCTCAGTGCTGGTTTTGCTGCCACCGGCCTTCAGCCCGCCGCCAAGATTGCTGCCTGTGGCGGTATGGGTGTCGGTCGCCGCTTGCAGGTCGAGTTTGCCACCGGCCTTCAGGTCGATGCCGCCGACGGTGTCGACCTTTGTCCCTTGCAGGACTTGATCGCCGCCGCTGCTCAACAGCACCGGCCCCTTGCCCTGAATGCTCGCCACCTGAGCCTGGCTGTCCTGAGTCTGCTTGCCAGTGTGATCAAGCTGGAAGCCCGCACCCAGATCGACATTGGTGCCGTTGGTGCCGGGCGCCGTACCGACATTCAGCGAGCCGTTTCCACGCAGGCTGGAGGTGTCGCTGCTCTGCCGGTCGTTGGCCTGGTTCAACGCCAGCTCACCGCCAGTCTTGATCGAAACACCGCCCTGCCCGCCATCGAAATGGCTGCCTTCGAACTGACCGTTCCCACGCAGGTTGATGTTCACCCCTTCGCTGCCGGCATAGCCGCCGACCACAGCGGTGGAGCTGTCCTTGCGGGTCTGGATGCTGCCGCCCGCGCCGCTGGCGGCCACGTTCACGTCCTCACTGGTCTTGGTGTAGACCCGCACATCAGCCTTGGCGTCCAGCGCCTGATCACTGCTGCTGTGAGTGTTGCTTGCGGCGTTCGCCACCAAGGAATCGGCGCTGATGTTCACCTTGCCCGCGCTCGCCTGGTACTGCGTGCCTTGGTCCTGCAACGTGCCGTCGACCTTCACGTCCACGGTGCCGCCCTTGAACTGGCTGACCACGGCGTTGGTGTTCTGCTCGGTGTGGCTGGCCTCCTGATGACCGATGGCGACGTCGATGCCGAGATTCGGCTGCCCAAGATTGGCCAGTGCATTCTTGTCCGGCACCTTGGCGTTGAGCACGTCTTTGATCACGCCAGCAATCGGTCGGGCGATGTCTTTGTATTCGACATTGGCGCCGATATCGGCGGACCAGTTGCTCTCTGTATGCATGCTGCTGTCGGTGTTGCTCGCAGCCCGATTATCGACCTCGACCGCCGCGACATTCAGCCCTTTGCCGGCATCGACGCGTGCGCCCTCGGTGGTGAGTTTGCCGGTATTGATGTTGAGGTTGCCGCTGCTCTGTACACCGGTGGTTTGCGCCGTGGTTTTACCGGTGGTGTCTTGCGAAGTGGTGTGGGCGAAGTCGATGCCACTGCCCGCACGATCGAGGCCACCGGTGTAGTAAAAGCCGCCGCCGGTGCTGGTTTTATCGGTCGTAGTTTTGTGGCTGTCCTGCTCGGCCAGCAGCGAGACGTTTTTGCCGGTCAGGGTTGTGTCGCCATGAGTGGCTTTGACCTCGGCGCCTTTGAGCGTCAGGTCACCGCCCGCCGCCAGTTGCACCGTGGCGCCGCCGAGGCTGGAGCCCTGCTGATTCACATCGTTGCGGGTCACGGTTTGCTGCTTGTCCTCGTAATGCACACCGGCGCGGTACTGGCCGGCGTCCGGGGCATTTTCCCTGGCATAGGCGTCGAAGCCACGGGTCTGGGTGGTCTTGCGGGTCTCACTGGTGTTCTGGGTGGAATGCACTGTCACATTCCCCGCCGCTTCCGCGCTCAGGGTGCCGTCAGCCTTGACCGTGGCGCCGGCCACTTCGATGTCCTTGGCGCTCTTGAGCTTGAGGTTGCTGTCCGAGGTCAGTTCACTGCGCACCGTGGTGCTGTCCTTCGTGTTCTGCCGGGATTCGTCCTTGGTGATGCCGAAGAACTTGCTGTCCTTGTCGTGGCTGTTGGCGTGGGAGGTGTCCTGCACGCCATCGATGACCAGCGAACCCTTGTCGCTGATCACACTGGCCTCGGTGCCGCCGCGCACCTGGCTGCCGCTGATGCGCACGTCGTCGGCCTTGACGATCAGTTTGCCGGCGGCATTGACCTTGCTGCCCTGATTCTGCGTCTTGCCCTGATCGGCGTCGCCGGTCTTGCCGAAGAAACCGCCACCGACCAGATCGCCGGAATAACGGTTGTCACTCGTGCGCTGGGTGCGGCTGGCGCTGGTGATCTCGACCTGTTTGCCAGCGAGGTTAATGTCGCCCTTGCTGGTCAACGCCGCGCCTTCGGAACGCAGCAACGCCGCCGAGGCCAGGGCGATATTGCCGCCCTTCAACTGGCTGGTGACACCGCGTTGCTCTTCGCTGCTGCTGTTCCAGTCGGCTTTCCACAGGTGTTTGCGGTGGTTGCCCTGGTCGGTTGTGGTGTGGCTTTCAGTGGCGGCGTTCAGGCGCAGATCGCCGCCGCTCTGGACGCTCAGATTGTTCGCCGCTTCAAGTTTGGCGGCTTTGAGTTCGGTGTCGCCACCGGACGACAACACTGCGTCGCGACTGGCGAGAACCTGGCTGCCATGTTGACGCGAATCGCTGTCAGTCTGGGTCCGATCGTAGGTTTCCCAGGTGATGCCGATGGTGCTGTTGTTCCAGTTTTCGCGGGTCTGCTGTAGCTTGCGGCTTTCGACGGTGCTCAGGGTCAGGTTGCGTTTGGCGTCGAGCTTGACGTCGCGGCCGCTGACGTCGGCAGCGGCCAGGGTCAAGTCCTTGCCGCTGTGCAGGGCGACATCGCCCTGGCTGCTGCGCACGCCGGCACGCACCACGTCGAGGCTGTCCGGAACCGCTTGGCCACTGATGCTCAGGTCACCGGCAGAACGAATCTGCACGCCGTCGCGACCCGCCACTTGCACCGGGCCGACCCGCACACCCGCGCCTTCGGCGGTGCTGACGATGTTGATGCGCCCGGCCTGCATGGCGCCAAACAGGCTGGCGTCGATGCGTTGGTCGGTGGTGTTGCCGGCCGGGTCCACGGTATTCACCTGGCCGCTGGCGTAATCCACCTGATTGCGCCCCACCGTGAGATTGAGTTGATCACGGGCCGTAAGGCTGCCCTGGCTGTCGATGCGCGGAGCGATCAGGTTGATCGAGCCTTCGCGGTTTTGCAGGCCCGCACCTTGTATCTGCAACTGTCCCGTGGCATCGCGGGTGCTCAGGGCTTGCAGCTTGCCGTCGTTCAACTCGGGGCGACCGACCACCAGATTGGCGTTCGGCGTGTTGATGAAGCTGCCGCCATTCACCGAAATACCGTTGGGGTTGGCCAACACGTAATCGGCGGACTTGCCGAAGATTTCCTGGGCGCCATTGAGGGTCGAGGCGTTGCGGCTGATCACTTCGTTGAGGATCACGCTCGCGGCCTGGCCCTGGAGTTGCGGGTTGGCCGCCAGTTGCCCGGCGAGCTGGGATTGCCCGGCCTGCAAGGCGTTGTTCAACACCAGGCCCTGGCGGTCGACGTTGTAGTCGAGAAACTGGTTATGCGACAGGCCCGAACCATTGGGCGCAACGATATTGACGATGGGCACGCCACCCTGGGTTTGCAGTTGCGCGGTGCCGCCGGGACCTGGCGCGACCACCACGCCACCGGCGAGGGCACTCGGCAGGTGGGCAATCAGGAACAGGCTGGCAATCGCCCAGCGCAGTTTGCCCCGAGGGGACAGATGGAACGCAAATGTCTGTGCAGGCATAAAAACCTCTCGATAAAAGTGCGGCATCACGTGGCGCGCCGAGTTGTTGGCCGTGGTTGTGGCGCACAGGTCCGACGGCTGTTTGCTGGTATTCATAGTTGCAACCCCACGCGCATCAGCCAGGTCTCGGGCTCATGCTGCAAACCGCGGGGGGTGTTGAGGCTGTGTTGGTAATCGACGTCCACTTGCAGGTTTTTCCAGCCCAGGTTGACCCCGGCGCTGGCCCCGCTCAGGCGTTGGCCCTGGGCGCCGTGGTCGGCCTTGATCCAGCCGTTGTCCAGGCCCAGGCGCGGGGTGATTTGCAGCGCAAGATCGTTGCGTAACGGCAGGCGCAAGGTGTTGCGCCAGATCGCGCCGCTGGCGCCGGACGCGCTGTTGACCCGGTAACCGCGCACCGCCGAATCGTCGGTGCCCAGCAGTTGCTCGATGGCCGGCAGCGGATCGGGGCTGTATTGCACGTTGAGCTGGCTCTGCCATTGCCACGCCTGCCGGCCGAACTGGCCATTGCGCCATTGGCTGAGGCCGGCGCGGTACTTGCGAAACTGTGACTTGGGCTGGTTGTTGACCTGGCGATTGGCGTCGTCATCGGCACCGAGCCAGCGCAGGCCCTGGGCCACATTCACGTCGAGGTTCCACACCGCGCTGTTGAGCCAGAACAGGTTCAACCCGGCTTCGGCCACGGTCAGGGTCGGGCTCTGGATGCCGAGGCGCACGCTCTCCAGATAACTGTCGACGTCCTTGTGCGCCAGTTGCAGGTTTGCACTGAGCTGACGGCTCTGGTCGCGCCACAACACCCGATCGGCGCGCAGGCTGAGTTGGTCGGTGATGCCGGTGCTGTGAAACGTCACGCTAGGGAGTTTGAACGGCGCACGGTATTCGGCGTGGCTGGCGAACACGCTCCAGGTCCAATAGCCGTAGGGGATCGCGTAATACAGGCTGGCGTTGCGGCTGTAGCGATCGCCCTGATTGAGGGTGTCGCTGGCGCTGAGGTTGAGGGAGTCGTTGAGTTCCAGCGGGCTGTCGAGGCTCAGGCTCAACGTGTCGCGATCACGCCCGGTGCTGGCGCTGCCCAGGTTGTCCACCCCCAGGCCCAGGGCCCAGCGCGATTGGCCGTTGGTGCGAGAACGCAGAATGATCCGCGAGGCGCCGGGCTGGCTGCCGGGGGCGATGTCGGCGGTCAGGTCTATCGAACGCAGGCGGTTCAACTGGTCCAGGCCCTGCTCCAGATCCCGCAGGTTCAGCGGTTTGCCAAGCATCCCGGGGAAGGCGCCGCCGAGGGACACCGGCAGGCTCTGGTCGGCCAGTTCGATGGACTCGATATAACCTTCATCGACCACGATATCCAGCGACTGCCCCGCCGCTGGCGCGCTGCTGAGCGATGGACGGCTGGCGATATAACCAGCGTCCACGTACAGCGCGGTGATGGTCGCCAGCAGATGATTGATCTGGCCGACGCCCATGCACGCCGACAGTTGCGGCTTGATCTGTTCGTTGAGCTTTTTGTTGCTGATCAGGGTAACGCCGCCGATGCGCGTTCCGCTCAGGGGCCAGCAGCGTTCATCCGGAGTGACTTGGGCGGGCAGCGCTGGCGTGACTGGCGGCGCACCGAAGCTGCCGCGTTCGAGTTGCCGGCGGCGTTGTTCCAGTTGCAGCTGTTGCAGGTCGCGCTGCTGCTGTTGCTGCTGGCGCAACACTTCCTGGCCTGGCGCAGCGGGCTCTGCGGCCTGAAGTGACGAAACACCCAGACTCGCCAGCAGAGCCGGCACCCACATACGACGCAGCACAGCGCAAAACGAATACGGCACTCAACATCCTTGCGATCATCAAATGGCTTAATGCCATTTCATCAATTTGCGTGATAGTCAGATCCATCCCACGCAAATGCAAGACGTGTCCTACAACGCTTACATTTCTTAAACAATTGTTCAGTTTTTCCACCAGGACAGCAGCAAGGCCAATGCGCCGCACAGCATCAAGGTTTCGCCCAATGCCTGGGACCAGCCGACCAGCATCAGCCCAGCGCCGATCAACAGGTAATACATCAAGCCAAACAGCGCGCCGGCCGTGCCCAGTCGATCAGCGTAATTGGCCAGGGCCGAGCCGAGGATGTTCGGGATCGCCATGCCGAACGCCAGTACCACCAGCAGCATCGATAACACAAACAATCCGCTGTCTTGCAGCAGCCACACACCGATGCCGCCGAGCCATGCCACGCCCGCCGCGAGACGGATCAGGCCCAATCCCGTGAACCCTCTGCGCAGCAACCGTCTATTGAGCCAGGCGCCAAGACCGGAGCCCAGGGCCAGGATCACACCGCTGTAGCCGAACAGTTGCCCACTCAATCCCAGCCGCTCAAACATAAAAGGACCGAGGCTGTAGTAACTGAACAAGGCGATGTTGAACAGCGCGACCAGCAACGTCGAACGCCAGATGTCCCGATCTTGCAGCATGTGCCTCAGGGTCTCGAACAGGCTGGCGTTGGTCAGGTGTTGCGGTCGGGTTTCCGGCAGGGTTCCCCAGCACCACAGCCACAACCCCAAGGACAACAGCAACAGACACCCAAGCACACCTCGATAGCCGAAGGCGTGCACCAGGCTCGCCCCGCTGAACAGGCCGAGTGCGGGACTGGCCGCCAGCGCAATGCCCATCAGGGAAAATACCTGAGCCAGTTCGGTGCCCTGGAAGCGATCGCGCAATAGGGTTTGCGTCACCACCGAGCCCACCGCAGCGCCGAATGCCGCCAGCGCCTGGGCCATCAACAGTCCGTTGAAGGTGCTGACCTGCAACGCCAACATCGACGCGCCAACGTACAACGCCAAACCGACAAGCATCGTCGGCCGCCGCCCGATGCGGTCGCACACCCGCCCCCACACCACCACGCCGAACGCAAAGGCCAGGAAATACACCGACAGGGTTTGCCCCGCCGCTTGCGGGCCAACGCCGAAGGCCTGGCCGATATCCGCCAACGCCGGGCTGTAGAGGGTTTGGGCGATCTGCGGGAACATCAATAACGCAATCGCCAGCACCAACAGGTTTCGGGAATTCATCACAGCGTCACTCTTCAATAAAAACTGGCGAGGAGTTTAAGAAGCACTGACTGACGTATTATCCGAACCCTGACACGTTATCGATGAAATCGGACATCTTCATGGCCTGGCTGGATTCCCACGCAACGTTCGACCCCGATCACTACCCGGCGAGTGTCATCGGCATCGCCTCCCACCTCGGCGACCACGATTCCGGCCTGCATCAACATCAGCGCGGGCAACTGCTGTTCACCCGCCGGGGGTGCATGCGCATCACCCTCGCCCAGCAGTTGTGCTTGCTGCCACCCTCCCGCGCCGCGTGGATTCCCTCCGGCGTGACCCACCGCGCGGTGATGCAACGCAGCGTGGATTACCGATCCATTTACCTGACGCCAGCGTTGTGTGTCGACCTGCCGCAACAGGTCTGCGTGATGGAAGTCAGCCCCTTGCTGCGCGCCGTGCTGGAACCGATTGCGCTGGCAGATTTCGCCACCGATTGGCAGCAGGGCAAATTCGTCCATCTGCTGGGCCTGTGCCTGAGCGAAATTCGCGAGGCCGCGCAACAACCGATGCTCCTGCCCCTGCCCCGGGATAAACGCCTGGCGCCGTTGCTGACGACACTCGACCGCCTGCCACCGGAACTTCAGGTGCTGGAACAACAGATCGGCGCCAGCGGGCGGACCATCGGCCGCATCTTCCAGCGCGAAACCGGCATGAGTTATCAGCAGTGGCGCCAGCAATGGCGATTGATGCGCGCCATGGAACTGCTCGCCACCGGTCGCAGCCTCGGTTACACCGCTTTTGAACTGGGGTTTGCCAGCGACAGCGCGTTCATCGCCTTCTTCAAGGACATGACCGGCGTGACGCCCGGCACCTGGCTTAAATAATCAACTGACGACCGGCAGCAAAAATAAATTGCCACAATATATTACCTGCGTCATATTACATTCGTAATAAACACCCGATTCCCACAGGTATCCCCCATGACCAGCATGCCCACCGTTGAACCCGACCTGGCTGTCCCGGTGAACACCAAGCCACCCGTGCTCAAGCGTTTGATGCTGCTGACCGTGGCCATCGCGGCGCTGGTCGGTCTTGGGCTGTACGGCGCCCACTGGTGGAGCGCCGGGCGTTTCCTTGAAGAAACCGACGATGCCTACATTGGCGGCGACGTGACGGTGATCGGGCCAAAAGTCGCGGGTTATATCGAAGAGGTGCTGGTCACCGACAACCAGAAGGTCAAGGCCGGCGACGTGCTGGTGCGCCTGGACTCGCGCGACTACCGCGCCAACCTGGCCAAGGCCGAGGGTGCAGTCGCCGCCGAAGAAGCCCTGCTCGCCAACCTCAACGCCACCGAACAATTGCAACACGCGGTGATCGGCCAGGCCCGCGCCGGGATCGATGCCGCTGGCGCCGAGACCGCCCGATCCCGGGATGACGATGCGCGCTACAAAAAACTGGTGGGCAGCAATGCGGTCTCGGTGGAAAGCGCGCAACGCGCCAATGCGACCTTCAAGACGGCCCAGGCGATCAGCGCCCGGGCCCAGGCGGAATGGCTGGCCAGTCAACGTCAGCTGGACGTGATCGAAACCCAGAAACAGCAAGCCCGCGCCGCACTGATGCAAGCCAAGGCTGAACGGGATCTGGCGCAGTTGAACGTCGGCTACACCGAACTCAAGGCACCGGTGGACGGCGTGGTCGGTAATCGTCGGGCGCGGGTGGGCGCTTATGCCCAGGCCGGTTCGCAATTGCTGTCGGTGGTGCCGTCCAGTGGGCTGTGGGTCGATGCCAATTTCAAGGAAGATCAACTGGCGCGGATGACCTCCGGCCAACGGGTGATCATCCGGGCCGACGTGCTTTCAGGCCAGGTATTCCATGGCCACCTGGACAGCCTCGCCCCGGCCAGTGGCGCGCAGTTCAGCGTCTTGCCGCCGGAAAACGCCACCGGCAACTTCACCAAAATCGTGCAGCGGGTACCGGTGCGCATCGTCCTCGATCCGGCGGATGGCGTGCTCGGCCATTTGCGCCCGGGGCTGTCGGTGACCGCTGAAGTGGACACCCGCGCCGACGATAAAACCCCCGCCGTGGCCAGCGCACCATGAGCACCGTCGCCGCTCCCGCGCGGCCGTTCAATGTTGCCAACATGGCGACGGCGACCAAGGTCTTCGCCTTCGCCAGCATGTGCATCGGCATGTTCATTGCGCTGCTCGACATCCAGATTGTCTCCGCCTCGTTGCGTGACATCGGCGGCGGACTCTCGGCGGGCACCGACGAAACCGCGTGGGTGCAGACCAGTTACCTGATCGCTGAAATCATCGTGATTCCGCTGTCGGGCTGGTTGTCCCGGGTGTTCTCGACCCGTTGGCTGTTCTGCGCCTCGGCGGTGGGCTTCACCCTGGCCAGCCTGCTCTGCGGCGTGGCCTGGAACATCCAGAGCATGATCGCGTTCCGTGCCCTGCAGGGGTTTCTCGGCGGCTCGATGATCCCGTTGGTGTTCACCACCGCGTTCTTTTTCTTCACCGGCAAACAACGGGTGATCGCCGCCGCGACCATCGGTGCGGTGGCTTCGCTGGCACCGACCTTGGGCCCGGTAATCGGTGGCTGGATCACCGACATTTCGTCCTGGCACTGGCTGTTCTACATCAACCTGGTACCGGGGATTTTCGTCGCGGTGGCGGTGCCGATGCTGGTCAAGATCGACCAGCCGGAATTGTCGCTGCTCAAGGGCGCCGACTACCTCAGCATGGTGTTCATGGCGCTGTTTCTCGGCTGCCTGGAATACACCCTCGAAGAAGGCCCACGCTGGAACTGGTTCAGCGACAGCACCATTTTGATCACTGCGTGGATCAGCGGCCTCGCCGGCCTGGCCTTCATCAGCCGCACGTTGTACGTGGCCAATCCGATCGTCGATCTGCGCGCTCTGAAGGACCGCAACTTCGCCCTCGGTTGCTTCTTTTCGTTCGTCACCGGGATCGGCCTGTTCGCCACGATTTACCTGACGCCGCTGTTTCTCGGTCGGGTGCGTGGCTACAGCGCGCTGGACATTGGCCTGGCGGTTTTCTCCACCGGGGTGTTCCAGATCATGGCGATTCCGCTGTACGCCTTTATGGCCAATCGCATCGACCTGCGCTGGATCATGATGACCGGCCTGGGGTTGTTCGCGTTGTCGATGTGGGATTTCAGCCCGATCACCCATGACTGGGGGGCCAAGGAATTGATGCTGCCGCAAGCGCTGCGCGGGATTGCCCAGCAACTGGCGGTGCCACCGGCGGTGACCCTGACCTTGGGCGGCCTGGCGCCGTCGCGGCTCAAACATGCGTCGGGGTTGTTCAACCTGATGCGCAACCTGGGCGGCGCGATTGGCATCGCAGCGTGCGCCACCATCCTCAACGACCGCACCAACCTGCACTTCACGCGCCTGGCGGAGCATTTGAACAGCACCAACGAAGCGCTCAACCAGTGGCTGTCCCAGGTTGGCAACAACTTCGCCGCCCTCGGCCAAAGCGGTGACGCGGGTGTCACCGCCAGCCTGCATCAGCTGTGGTTGCTGACCTACCGCGAAGCCCAGACCCAAACCTATGGCGACGCGTTTTTGATGATCATGGTCTGCTTCATTATCGCGACGCTGATGGTGCCCTTGATGCGCAAGGTGCAACCACCGGCCGCGCCGTCAGCAGACGCGCATTGATCAGGCTTGTGGCATTTTGCGGAAACCAATCGCCAGGCGGTTCCAGGCGTTGATGGTGGTAATGGCCACGGTCAGGTCGACCATTTCCTTGGGGCTGAACTCGGAGGTGGCCAGTTCGTAGTCTTCGTCCGAAGCGTGGGTCTGGCTGATCAGGGTCAGGGATTCAGTCCAGGCCATCGCCGCACGTTCACGCGGGGTGAAGAACGGCGTTTCGCGCCAGGCCGACAAGGTGGCCAGACGACGCTCGTCTTCGCCGCCCTTGCGGGCATCGGCGCTGTGCATGTCGAGGCAGAAGGCGCAGCCGTTGATTTGCGAGGTGCGCAGCTTGACCAGTTCAATCAGGTTCTTTTCCAGTGGCAGTTTCGACACCGCGGTTTCCAGGGCGATCATGGCTTTGAGGGCGTCCGGGGAAGCGGTGTAGAAATCGATACGAGGTTTCATGGCAGGGCTCCGTCACAAGGGGGTGTGGCGTTAAGTTAATCCCGCCCGTGGTTTCGACAAATAGCCAATATTCGAGAAGACGAGGAGGCCATTGCGAGGCCACCCAAAAAGACATCGGACAACGTTCCTACAGGATTTGTGTCATCCAAACATGTCGCGGCAAACCTCAAACCCCGTAGGAGCGAGGCTTGCCCGCGAACCGCGCAGCGGCCATCCACCGCAAATCCCACTCACGCGCGATGACGCAACCACTGCAAAAACCCCTTCTTCGGCACCACCACCGGTTCGTCCTGGGTCAAGGTCCGCGCCTTGTGCAAGCGGAAATCCAGCAAGGCTTTCATGGCATCGTTGATGTCGTGACGAGCGTCCAGGCACGGTTTGAGGTAGGCCTTTTCGATGCGGTACAGGGCGCAAAAGGTCTTGGCGGTAAACGCGGCGGGTACCGAGGTATCGGACAGGATGCCGGCCTCGCCAATCACCTCGCCAGGGCCCATGCGTCCGGATTCGAACGGGGTGCCGTGACGGGTCAGGGTCACCGAAATAACCCCGGATTCAATGATGAACAAATGATCGCTGACCTCCCCCGCCGCCAGAATCGTCTCGCCGGCACGGAAGGTTTGCAGGGTCATGTTCTGGCTGAAGGTCTCTTTCTCTTCCTGGCGCAGGGTCGAGAAAATCGCCGAGCTTTCCAACAGCGCCCGTGGTCGGGAGAAACTGTTCGGCGCCAGGGGTTCCACGCTCGACAGCATATTGATGCCGGAGGCCTGCAAGTGCCGGTACGCCAGGTCAAACAACAGATTGCGCACCGCGCGCTTCTGGTCCATCGAGACCACAAACCCACTGATTTCGTATTCCACGCCGGTGCTGCTGGAGCTTTTTAGCGCAACACTCGGCGCCGGGTGATCCAGCAGCAGGCGGCAACCCTGCATCGCCCGTTCAAGGGCTTCGACCACGGTGTTGGGCCGCGCGTGCGGGCTCAGTTGCAGGCTGATGGACACGCCGAATATGTCGCTCGGCCGACTGAAATTGATGATCTTGGCCTTGGCCGCCAGGGAGTTGGGGATCACGGCCAGGCTGCCTTGGGCGGTTTGCATGCGCGTGGCGCGCCAGTCGATGTCGGTGACCCGGCCCTCGGTGCCGTCGATGGAAATCCAGTCATCGATTTGATAAGGCTTGGTGGTGTTCAAAACGATGCCGGAGAACACGTCGCTGAGGGTGCTTTGCAGCGCCAGGCCGACGATGATCGCCACCGCGCCGGACGTGGCGAGCACGCCCTTGACCGGCAGGTCGAGCACGTAGGCCATGGCCGCGATGATGGCGATCAGGAAAATCACCGCGCCCAGCAAATCCTGGAGCAAACGCCCGGTGTGCCCGACCCGTTGCATCATCACCGCGCCGATCAGCACCGTCAGGGTCCGCGCACCGAATAGCCACCAGCCGATCTGCAAACCGGTGGCCGCCAGGTGCAGCGGCACGTTGTCGGCCCAGGGCGCCGGCTCCATCGGGTTCAGGCCTTCGTTGAACAGCAGGACGCTGAACAAGCCGAAAATCACCAGCCGTACGACCAGTTTCCAGTTGCTGCCATTGGTGCTGATCAAGCGCCACAGCCCCAGATCGATGAGGATCAAGGCTACGGCGACGAGCAGTGGGTGATTGGTGAGCAGTGACAGCATCAAGCAACTCCAGCGAGGGCCAATAGCGCGAAGATCTCACACATTGTAGGAGCTGGCGAAGCCTGCGATCTTTTGATCCTGATCTTTTTGAGATAGCCGAAACCAAAGGCCGGATCAAAGATCGCAGCCTTCGGCAGCTCGTTGGGTGGTTACCCTTGCATCCGCCCAAACCGCCCCGACTGGAAGTCGGCAAAGGCCTGGTGGATTTCCTGCTCGGTGTTCATCACGAACGGCCCGTGACCGACGATGGGTTCATCGATCGGTTCGCCGCTCAGCAGCAACACCACCGCGTCGCCATTGGCTTCGAGGGTGAGCTGAGCACCGTCGCGCTCGAACAGCGCCAACTGCCCTTCCCGCGCCAGTTCCAGGCCATTGACCTGCACCGTGCCGCGCAGCACCACCAGCGCGGTGTTGCGACCTTCGTGCAGATCAAGGGTCAGAAACTTGCCGGCGTTCAGGCGAATATCCCAGACGTCGATGGGCGTAAAGGTGCGGGATGGGCCAGTGTGGCCGTCGAACTCACCGGCAATCAGGCGCAGGCTGCCCGCGTTGTCCGGCAGCGGGATGCTCGGGATGTCGCGGTCGAGGATCGTCTGGTAACCGGCGTCGGCCATTTTGTCCTTGGCCGGCAGGTTGACCCACAGTTGCACCATTTCCAGTTTGCCGCCCGTTTTGGCGAAGTTTTCCGAGTGGAATTCTTCATGAAGAATCCCCGAGGCCGCCGTCATCCATTGCACGTCGCCAGGGCCGATGGTGCCGCCACTGCCGGTGGAGTCCCGGTGTTGCACTTCGCCGTCGTAGACGATGGTCACGGTTTCAAAACCGCGGTGCGGATGCTGGCCCACACCACGGCGCTCAGTGGTCGGGGTGAATTCGGCGGGGCCGGCGTGATCGAGCAGCAGGAACGGGCTGATGTGTTTGCCCAGGGTGTCGTAGGAAAACAGCGTGCGAACCGGAAAACCGTCGCCGACCCAATGGGCCCGTGGACTGGTGTAGATACCGATGATGTTTTTCATCGTGCCTCCGAAAAAGGTGGGTGAAACATGAACCCAGCTTAAATCTGCGCTCAATTCAGCACTAGAGGGCAACAACCAGCCTCAGCGTTCCACCAGTAGGACAATGCACGCCATTGAAGAAAGGCCAGGGCTACACGAGGCTGGATTTGCGCATCAGTTATGTCCGCGCGTTGACCGGCGCCAGCAGACCGGGGCGGGCCGAGGGTAAGATTGTGCATCCGGGACGTTCTACGGCGCTGGCCGAGGGGCGGATTTATGACGTGGATGGGCGGTTGTAGGCGACCGGGTCGACGACTTGCATGATTCTTGAGGCGCGGGGGTAAGGCTCCGAAACCGCGTTACGGCTATCGCGGGCAAGCCTTGCTCCTACAGGATGTGTGTCGTGCCGATATTTCGCGGAAAATCTCAAACCTGTAGGAGCGAGGCTTGCCCGCGAACAGGCCAGACCAAACACCCACAATTTCATCGACCAGCCACCCATTCATGACTTCCCGTCAACATTGACTTGACCTACCTGCGGTTTTTCTCGAGGGCATCGGCGCGGATACTGGTGGCCATTCCCACTGCAACCCTGGAGTCATTGATGTCTATTCCCGCATTCGGTCTTGGTACGTTTCGCCTGCAAGGCCAGGTGGTCATCGATTCGGTGAGCACCGGTCTTGAACTGGGCTACCGGGTCATCGACACCGCGCAAATCTACGAGAACGAAGCCGAAGTCGGCCAGGCCATCGCCGCCAGCGGTGTCCCGCGTCAAGAGTTGTTCATCACCAGCAAGATCTGGGTCGCCAACTTCGCCAAGGACCGCTTGATCGACAGCCTCAAACAGAGCCTGCGCAACCTGCAGACCGACTACCTGGACCTGACGCTGATCCACTGGCCGTCCCCGGAAGACCAGGTGCCCGTCGAAGAATTCATGGGCGCACTGCTTGAAGCCAAAAACATAGGCCTGACCCGCCAGATCGGCGTGTCCAACTTCACCGTCGACCTGATGAAACAGGCGATCGCCGCGGTCGGCGCCGAGAACATCGCCACCAACCAGATCGAGCTGCACCCGTACCTGCAAAACCGCAAGGTCGTCGAATTCGCCCAGAGCCAAGGCATCCAGATCACCTCTTACATGACCCTGGCCTACGGCGAAGTGTTGAAGGACCCGGTGATCCAGCAGATCGCCGAGCGCCTGCAAGCGACCCCGGCACACGTCACCCTGGCCTGGGCCATGCAGTTGGGTTACGCGGTGATCCCCTCCTCCACCAAACGCGCCAACCTGGAAAGCAACCTGCAGGCCTGCGCCTTGACCTTGAGCGACGCCGACATGGCGCTGATCGCCGGTCTGGATCGCGGTCAGCGCTTGACCAGCCCTAAAGGCATCGCGCCGCAGTGGGATTGATCGTGCGCTAGCCAAGACTCTGGTCGAGGCGCGCCATGCTCTGCTGCAAGCGTTCGACGGCCTCGTCGATCAACACCGCACGGCCTTCGGCGCAAGCCATTTCCAGTTGCTCGCAACACTCGACCAGCCGGATCGCCCGGACCATGCGCGCACCGCCCTTGATGCGGTGCGCCAGGTCCTGGAGGTCCTGGCGATTGCCCGCCGCGTGCGCCTGAAGCAGGTGTTGACGATCCTCACGATTGGTCACCGCCAGATCGTGCACCAGGCGATTGATCAAGGTGCGGTCGCTGCCGACGTATTGCTCAAGGCCACTCAAGTCAATCTCTGATGCCGGTGGTGACGGAATATCCGCAGCGTTCAATTCGCCTGGAAACCTGGCCGCCAGCCACGCGCTCAGATCCCCCAGACGAATCGGTTTGAACAGGCAATCATCCATGCCGGCCTCAAGGCAACGGCGCTTTTCCTCGGGCTGGGCATTGGCGGTAAAGCCCAGGATCAGCGTGGCGGGCAAGCCTTGGGCGCGTTCTTCATCACGAATCGCCATCGCCAGTTCATACCCACTGAGCACCGGCATGTTGCAGTCGGTGATGAGCACATCGAGCGGCTGGCGGCGCCATTGCCCCAGCCCCTGTTCGCCGTCCTCGGCCTCCAGCACCCGGTGCCCCAGATAACTCAGTTGTCGCGACAGCAACAGCCGATTGGCCGGGTAATCATCGACCACCAGAATCGTTAACTGCCGGGTCGGCAGTAACAATCCATTGGGCGGCACAACGTCGCCAACCAAGGGTTGAAGGACTGGCACATCCAGACTGACCTCAACCTGCGTGCCCCCACCCAGCGTGCTGTGAAGCTGCAATCGCCCGCCCATCATTTCGCACAAGGAACGGCTGATCACCAAGCCCAGCCCTGAACCGCTGCGGCCGGATTGCGGCGTCTTGCCCGCCTGGACGAACGGGCTGAACAGCCGCTGCTGGTCGGCGGCGCTGATGCCGATGCCACTGTCTTCAATCACCACGCTCACCAACCGATGGCCGGAGATCCCGGGCTCGGCGCGCAAGGTCAGGCTTACCTGACCTTCTTCAGTGAACTTGATGGCATTGCTCAACAGATTGGACAGCACTTGCTTGAAACGCAGGGGGTCGATCAACACATCGCAGTCACTGTGCTCGTCCAGTTCGACCCGCCAATCCAGCCCTTTCTGCCGCGCCAGCCCTTCGAAAACCCGGCACACCGATGCCGTCAATTCGTGCAGATTGGCCCGTTCCGGCGTCAGCGACAAATGCCCGGACTCGATGCGGGCGATGTCCAGAATGTCGCCGATCAACGCCAGCAACTGCTGCGCGGAACCGGACGCCACCTCAATGGCGAAACGGTCGGTGATGCCCTCTTCGGAGCGTTTGAGGGCCAGTTCGAGCATGCCGATCAGGGCGTTCATCGGCGTGCGGATTTCATGGCTCATGGTCGCCAGAAACGTGGTTTTTGCCCGGTTGGCGTCGTCGGCGGCATCCTTGGCGTCCTGCAACTGCTGCAACCATTGTTGGCGTTGGCGAATCTGTCGGCGCTGCCAGGCGATCCAGCCTAACGCCAGTAACAGCAAGGCGCCGACAGCGGCAAAACCTTGAAAAATGGCGCGGCGATGACGCAGCCAATAACTGTCGTCCACCACCTCGTTGTTGCTCCAGCGCGCCACCAGTTCGTCCAGTTCCTGGGGCGGAATGCTCAGCAAGGCCTTGTTCAGAATCGAGTGCAGCTCAAGCGCACCGCGTTCGGTGGCCAGGGTGATGCGCGCCGGTTCGTCGCCCACGGTACTGTTGATCCGCAAGCGCTCGCGGTAATGCCGGGCAATCAGGTAACGGGTCAGGATCAGTGAACTGAGGGCCGCATCAGCCTGCCCTTTGATCACCGACTCCAGGCCCTGGGCCGGGCCTTGCACCTCCACCAGGCGAATGTCCGGCGCGCGCGCCCGAATGTACTCGCGCAACGGATGACTGTGGTAGATCGCCAGGCGTTTTCCGGCCAGATCATCCAGGGTTTTCGGGCTGCCCGGGGTCGCGCTGCTGACCAGCACGAACGGGTTGCTCAGGTACGCGCGGGTGAAGCGCAACTCGCCTTCCCATTCGCGGCTGGGAATAATCGCCGGCAACAGATCAATCTCCCCGGCCTTGAGTTGCTGGACCTGCTGATCCAGTGAACGGCTGCGCAGGACCTTGAAGGTCAAGCCGCTGCGCTGGCTGATCAAGGTGAGTAATTGCGCGGTCAAGCCGCTGAAGCGCCCCTGGGCATCGAAAAATGTCAGTGGCGCAAAGTCTTCGACAACGCCCACGGTCAACGTCGGGTGCAGAGCCAGCCAGTGTTGTTCGCTGGGGCTCAATCGAACACGTTGCTGGCCGGAAATGTTGGCCCGGTCCGCACTCCAGCGCCGCTCGATGGCATCGCGCCGGTCCATGGGAATCGCGGCCAGTGCCTGATCGACAATCCTCGTCAGCCGCGCATTGCTGCGGGCCAGGGCAAAGCCAAACGGATTGGCGTCCAGCCCGGAGGGCCCCGCCAGGTGAACGTTGTTCAGGTAGTTATTGTTGATCAGGTAATTGGCGCTGATGAAGTCGCCCAGGTAGACGTCATCCTGGCCGAACGCTACGGCGCCGATGGCTTCAAGCGTCGAGGGATAAAGGTGCAGACTCGCCTCGGGATAGAACGCAGTGATGCTTGCGGCGGGCAGATAGTCATCGACCATGGCGATGCGCTTGCCGGCGAGGTCCTCGGGCATTTGCTCGTCCAGCCGGGTGACCAGCATGGGTTGATCTTCGGCATAGGCCCGCGAACTCATCAGTTCGGGATCGGCCGCCTCGAAGTTGTTCGACGTCCCGAGCAGATCCAGCTCATCGACCTTGAGTGCCTGCATGGCGGCGTCGCGCGTGGCGTAACGCCGGACCTCGATCTTGACGTGCAGCAGTTGGGCCAGCAGATCGGCGTAGTCGGCGGTGATGCCTTCCAGTTCATCGTGATTGCGCGTCACCTCGAACGGCGGGTAGTCCGGGCCCGTTACACCGAGACGCAAGACCCGCTTGTTGCGCAGCCATTCCCAGTCTTTGTCATCGAGGCGCACATCGAAGCCGTCCACGGTGGAGCGTCCGAGCAGATGCTGGCTGACCGGCTCGGCCGCTGCATGCGTCATGGTCAACAGCATCAGCAGCAAAAGACAGGCACGCATGGTCTGGCTCGTTCAGATCAGATGGTTGCGTTTGGCAAATTCACGCAAGTACACCGACGAAGGCACTCTGAGTTTTTCAGTCAGGCGCGTCTTGTAGGTGCTGACGGTCTTGTGGCTCAGGTGCATGACCCTGGCGATATCCTTGTTGCTCATGCCGCGAGCCAGGTGCTGGCAGATGGTCAGTTCGCGATTGGAGAGTAAGTCGATCAGTTGTTTTTCGGTACTTTGCAGACTGTCCCGCGATACCGCTGGCAACTGGGTGAAATAGGTGTAGCCGGCCATGAGCGCGTGCACCGCTTCGTGCAAATGCCTCAAGTCGTTGGTTTTGGAGACATAGGCCAGGGCCCCGGCACGCATGCAACGCTCTTGAAAATGCTGCGGGTCCAGGGACGAGAAAACCAGCACCCGGCACGACTGATCACTGGCCCTGATTCGCTCCAGCACATCAAGCCCGTCGAGGGACGGCATGACCAGATCGAGCACCAACAGCTCCGGCGAATGCTCGCGCAACAGCGACATCACCTCGCTACCGTTCGACGCCTCAAAAATGCGTCTGAAGCCCTTCTGCTCAAGGACAATTTTGACTGCGGCCCGTACCACCGGATGATCGTCCACAATCAACGCTGACTTCATGGCAACTCCTTGTGCAAAGACATGACGACTGCACACCGAATACCACCGGGATTAGCCCGGTGTAGACGCAACGGCTGCGCAATGACTTTTGCATGGGAGATCAGGCAAAACCACCTGTCAGATCTGACAGTTCCGACGAACGGTCAACCCTGCTGTTGCTTGTACAAGCGGGTCAACCAGGGTTGGTCTTCAGCCGGCATCGGCGGATCGACCACCGTCATCAACTGCACCAGGGTGCCCAGATCGGGCAGTACCCCATGGCTGACCTGAACCTTTTGTTGCGCACATCCCGGAATCGGCGGCAATTGGGCCCGCTCACCGTCATAGATCAAGGCGTAATGAACTTGCGGGTTGTTCAGAAAGAATCCCAACCAGTCCAGCGCCCCGTGCGCCATGGCGGCATTGACCACCACCAGATCGAACGGCTCGCAACCGTACTCCACCAGGGTCAGCAGTTCTTCGAGATTTTGCGCGGGTGCAACACGGAAGTAATCGAGTTGATTGAACAGCCGCTCGACTTTCATCCGATGGAAATGCTGCTCGTCGGCGATCAGTATTCGTAAGGCTTTATTCGGCATCATTGCCTCGGGAGAGTGAGAGATTCATGTCGCGCAAGGCTACGGAACACCTGTTGAATTTTCTGTAGGACCTTTCCTAAAAATCACTTCTCACCGCCCCACGCAAAGGCAACCATTGCAGCAAATCCTCACTGCTCATGGGTCGCGCGTACCAGTAGCCCTGCCCTTGGGTGCAACCCAGCGCCAACAATTGCTGGCGTTGCGCCTCGGTTTCGATGCCTTCGATGACCACCGACATCCCCAACGCCTCACCTAACGCCAGGGTGCTGCTGATCACGGCGCGGCAACGAGGTTCGTGTTCCAGGGTGCGGACAAATTCGGCATCGAGCTTGATCTCGTTGAACGGCAACTGACACAGGCGTTGCAGCGAGGAAAACCCGGCACCGAAATCGTCGATGGACAACCGACAGCCCATCATCCGCAAACGCACCAGGCTTTCGAGGCTGGTGGCCGGGGCCTCCAGCAGACCGCTTTCGGTGAGTTCAAACGTCAGGCTCGCGCCCACTGTGGCGTGCCGGGCCAGGATGTCCTTGATGGTGAACGTCAGCTCGCTATTGGCCAGTTGCGAGGTTTGCAGGTTGAACGCCATGTTCAGCGTGAAGCCATGTTGCCTGGCCTGTTGTTGCAGGCTCAACGCCTGATCCAGTTGGGCAAACAGCAACTCATCCATCAACCCGCATCGCTCCAGCACCGGCATGAACACCGCAGGCGACAACACACCCTTGAGCGGATGCAACCAGCGACATAGCACCTCGACCCCACACACGCCACCGGTTTGCAGGTTGAACTTGGGTTGATACCAGGCCTGCAATTGCCGGGCGGCCAGCGCCCCACGCACTTCCTGCTCGGTGGCCAGCTCCGGGATTTGCATCGACCAAGGCTTGGCAACCGGGCTGTTGAGGTAATTGTTCAACAATTGCGCCAGCACCTCACCATGCAACGGTTTGCCGACATCGCCGAGCAGCGCCAGGCCCGACAGCGACACCATCTGATGCACCGCCCGACGCAAATCCGCCGACAACACACTGCTGATGATGATCGACTTCACCTGCCCCGAAGCGCCGACCCGCTGCAAAAAGGCCAGGCCGTCCATGCCTTCCATCTGCAAGTCGCACAGGGCGATATCCACCGCGCCGACCGCGTCCAGGACCTCCAGCGCTTCGGCGCCGTCGCTGGCTTCGAATACCTCGTGGCAACCCAGCGTGCGCAACATGTTCACGGCGACGGAACGCTGAAAGGTGTGATCTTCGAGCACCAGGACACGCAGAGGCAGGTTAGGCATGGAAGGCGTCGACTCGTCGGTTGGGGTGCGACGATTGTCCAGGAACCACGGGGCAAGCTAATTAGGAAACGTCTGAAACTCTGTAGGAAACGTCCCATAAACCTTCTAGTGCCGGTAGAACTGGATCACCACTCAAGGCTTTGCATAAAAGCCTGGAGCGTTTGCCGATCCGGCGTACGAATGAGGCTCAGTTGTCGTCGGCACGAGGTAAACAGCAGCTCGGGCTTTTCCTGGCCGCGACGTGCGTCATGGATCAAACCGTGGCGGACCTGGGCATTGCGCATGAAAAACCGGTGAGGATCGGCACCGGCGCTGCTCAGTAACTCGCCGTTGATGATCAGCAGGTCGAATGCCTCGAAGGGTTCGTAGGAATAGTGGGTCAAGTCCAGAAGTTCGCGCAGGGAGGTCACCTGGGTGATGCGTCGATAGCCCAGTTCGTTGAGGTGTCTGGCCATGCGTTGTTGCAGAAGTGGCTGGGGTTCGGCGATCAGGATGTGCAGGGGTTGAAGCGACATGGGTTTCGACTGGTTCGGGGTTTTCCTAACGCTAGACGAAACACCTTGAAACCGATGTAGGACGCTTCTGAAATGTGTCTTCAGCAGGTCCAACACCGATGTGGCGTTGGCGCAACACCTGTGGCGAGGGAGCTTGCTCCCGCTGGGCTGCGAAGCGGCCCCCTTCGACGACGGCTTCGCCGCCGAACGGGAGCAAGCTCCCTCGCCACAACAGCGTTTTATTGCCAGCCAAACCGGCGAATGTAGAAGCCCTTCACCGCCTGGGTCAGGCCCATGTACGCCAGCAGAATCACCGGCAAAAACACGAAGTACAGCGACGGCAGCGCCTGCAGTTTGAAGTAGTGCGCGAACGGCCCCATCGGCAGGAAGATACCGATGGCCATGATGACCCCGGTCATGATCATCAACGGCATGGCCGCGCGGCTTTGCAGGAACGGGATCTTCGGTGTGCGGATCATGTGCACGATCAGGGTCTGGGTCAGCAGCCCCACCACAAACCAGCCGGACTGGAACAACGTCTGGTGATCCGGGGTGTTGGCGTCGAACACGTACCACATCAAGGCAAACGTGGTGATGTCGAAGATCGAGCTGATCGGCCCGAAGAACAGCATGAAGCGCCCGACGTCCGCCGGTTGCCAGCGTTGGGGTTTCTTCAGCATCTCGGCATCGACGTTATCGAACGGGATGGCAATCTGCGAAATGTCATACAGCAGGTTTTGCACCAGCAGGTGCATCGGCAGCATGGGCAGGAACGGGATAAACGCACTGGCCACCAGCACCGAGAACACGTTGCCGAAGTTCGAACTGGCGGTCATTTTGATGTACTTGAGCATGTTGGCGAAGGTCCGTCGTCCTTCCAGCACGCCCTCCTCCAGCACCATCAGGCTTTTTTCCAGGAGGATGATGTCGGCCGCTTCCTTGGCGATGTCCACCGCGCTGTCCACCGAAATACCGATGTCCGCTGCGCGCAACGCCGGGGCGTCGTTGATGCCGTCGCCCATGAAGCCGACCACGTGGCCGTTGCCTTTGAGCAGACGCACAATGCGTTCCTTGTGCGACGGTGTCAGTTTGGCGAAGACATTGGTGGTTTCCACCGCCAGCGCCAGTTCGGCGTCGCTCATGCGTTCGACATCGTTGCCCATCAACAGGCCTTGTTGCTCCAGGCCGACTTCGCGGCAGATCTTGGCGGTGACCAGTTCGTTATCGCCGGTCAGCACTTTCACCGCGATGCCATGTTCGGCCAGCGCCCGCAGGGCCGGCGCGGTGCTTTCCTTCGGTGGATCGAGGAAGGCGACGTAGCCGATCAGGGTCATCTGTTGTTCATCGGAGATGCTGTAGACCGCCTGATCCTTGGGCGTGTGCCGCGCCGCCACGGCCACCACGCGCAAGCCTTCTTCGTTGAAAGACGCGGTCACTTCACGGATCCGCGCCAGCAGCTCATCGGTCAACGGTTCGTCGTTGTCGCCGTGGCGAACCCGGGTGCAACCGGCGAGGATTTCTTCCACCGCGCCTTTGCACACCAGCAAATGGTGCTGTTGATCATGCTCGGCCACCACCACCGACATGCGTCGGCGGGTGAAGTCGAACGGCACCTCATCGACCTTGGCAAACGCCGTGGCCACTTCCAGTTCCCGGTGCACTTCGACGTGTTGCAACACCGCCACGTCCAGCAGGTTTTTCAGGCCCGTCTGGTAGTAGCTGTTGAGGTAGGCCATTTCCAGTACGTCATCGGACTCTTCGCCCCAGACGTCCACATGCCGGGCGAGGAAGATTTTGTCCTGGGTCAGGGTCCCGGTCTTGTCGGTGCACAGCACGTCCATGGCGCCGAAGTTCTGGATCGCGTCCAGGCGCTTGACGATGACTTTCTTGCGCGACAGGAACACCGCGCCCTTGGCCAACGTCGAGGTGACGATCATCGGCAGCATTTCCGGGGTCAGGCCCACGGCAATCGACAGCGCGAACAGCAGCGCCTGCATCCAGTCGCCCTTGGTGAAGCCGTTGATGAACAACACCAGCGGCGCCATCACGAACATAAAGCGGATCAGCAGCCAACTGACCTTGTTCACGCCATTCTGGAACGAAGTCGGCGCCCGGTCGGTGGCGCTGACCCGCTGGGCCAGGGCACCGAAATAGGTGCTGTTGCCGGTGGTCAGGATCACCGCAATGGCTGAACCCGAGACCACGTTGGTGCCCATGAACAGAATGTTGTCCAGGTCCAGCGGGTTGGCGGTGTCGCGGTCCTGCTGGCGCGGGAATTTTTCCACGGGCATGGATTCGCCGGTCATCGCCGCCTGGCTGACGAACAGGTCCTTGGCGCTGAGTACCCGGCAATCGGCGGGGATCATGTCGCCGGCCGAAAGCACGATCAGGTCCCCGGGCACCAATTGCTTGATCGGCAACTCGATGCGCTGCGCGCCCTGGCGCAGCACGGTGGCAGTGTTGCTCACCATGGCCTTGAGCGCGTCGGCGGCCTGGTTCGACTTGGCTTCCTGCCAGAACCGCAGCAAGGTCGAGAGCACCACCATGGAGAAAATCACCACGGCGGCCTTGATGTCTTCGGTGAACCACGACACCGCCGCCAACAAGGTCAGCAGCAGGTTGAACGGGTTTTTGTAGCAGTGCCACAGGTGCACCCACCACGGCAGCGGCTGTTCGTGCTCGACTTCGTTGAGGCCGAATTGCTCGCGCAGGGTGTCGGCTTCGAGTTCGCTCAAACCATCGCTGTGACTGCCGAGGCTGTCCAGCAGATGGCCGGTGTCGCTGTTGGCGGCGGACACCAACGTCTGCGCCAGGGTCGGCGGTACTTCACGGCTGACCGTGGTGTCGTTGATGCTTTCCAGCAAGGCCAGGCGACGGAAGTGCCGGGCGATGTGGCGGGTGCGCAGGAATCCGGCGAAGAATTCCTTGAGCAAGGTCAGGTTCATGGCAGTTGCCCCCAGGGTCAGCCGGGAAACCGTCGAGCAGGCGCGTCGAGTCGCCGCGATGACGACAGGCAAGTCGAACATCACGCACGGTTCAGCGTCGATGAGAGGGACCTCGGGTATCGCGCCGCCACTGGCCGCGATCGGGATGCCGCTACTCGCTTGTCAGCAAGGTAACGGCACAAAAAAATTGCGCGTTAGCTTGCCGAGAAAATGCCGGTCACTGAAACCGGCCGACGACTGTCACTCGAACAAGTACCCACTGTGGGTCTCCGCTATTGATGAAAACGCGCGAAGCTTACGCCCCGATTTCTGGAGAGTAAACGATGCTTGGGCGAGTGCCGGGAGAATCGGCAGGTTCTTCAGGAAGGGTTCAGGATGATCAAAAAACTGTGGCGAGGGGGCTTGATCGTTCCCACGCTCCGCGTGGGAATGCCTCCAGGGACGCTCTGCGTTCCAATGGGACGCGGAGCGTCCCGGGCTGCATTCCCACGCGGAGCGTGGGAACAATCAGGGAGAAGGGTTAGCTGGCAGTCGCGAGTAACAAATCCATCACCGAACGAGTATGCCCACGGGACTTGCCATGGTCATACAGCGACCCGGCAATCTCATCGGCGCGAATCGGCAGGATCGACAGCAAGGTATCGCTCAAGCCGTGGCTGGCCTGGCAGAAGCCCTGCATGTAGATGCCGGCCTTGCAGCGCTCGTCGGTGATCAGTTTGTAATGGCGGTCGACTTCGAAGTCGCCCAGGTACGCCTCCAGCGGCGCCAGCAGCTTGCGGTGCATCTGCCGCTCGTAACCGGTGGCCAGCACCACCGCGTCGTAATGTCGAACCGTGACTTCGCCCGTGGCATTGTTGCGTACCGCCAGCTCGATACCTTGCTCGGTGGCGGTGGCTTTTTCAATCGTGGTCAGGGTGCGGAACGCATGGCGCGCAATCCCGGAAACCTTCTGGCGATAGAAGATGCCGTAGATGCGTTCGATCAGGTCGATGTCCACCACCGAGTAGTTGGTGTTGTGGTACTCGTTGACCAGGCGCTCGCGCTCACTGCTGGCTTGCTGGAACACCAGGTCGGTGAACTCCGGCGAGAACACTTCATTGACGAACGGGCTGTCGTCCGCCGGCTTCAAGGCCGAGCCGCGCAGGATCATGTCCACCTGCACCGACGGGAAGCTGTCGTTCAGGTCGATAAAGGCTTCCGCCGCACTCTGCCCGCCGCCGATGATCGCGATGCTCATCGGTTGGTTGTCCACGCACGGCTGCTTGGCCATCTGCGCCAGGTACTGCGAGTGGTGGAACACGCGGCCATCATCCTTCAGCGCTTTGAACGCCTCCGGAATACGCGGGGTTCCGCCAGCGCTGACCACCACTGAACGGGTGGTGCGCACGTGTTGCTGGCCCTGGGTATCGCGGGAGATCACGCGCAGCGCTTCGACGTGCTGGTTGTGCAGCACCGGCTCGATGGCCAGCACTTCTTCGCCGTAGCGGCTCTGCTCGGTGAACTGCCCGGCGACCCAGCGCAGGTAGTCGTTGTACTCCATGCGGCACGGGTAGAAGGTGCCCAGGTTGATGAAGTCCACCAGGCGCCCGTGGTGCTTGAGGTAGTTGACGAACGAGTACGGGCTGGTCGGGTTGCGCAGGGTCACCAGGTCCTTGAGAAAGGAAATCTGCAACTCGCTCTGGGTCGACAGCGTGTTGCCGTGCCAGCTGTACGTGGCCTGCTTGTCGAGAAACAGTACATCCAGTTCACCCTGGCTCGGCCCGCGCTCTTGCAGGGCGATGGCCAGGGCCAGGTTCGAAGGGCCGAAACCGATGCCGATCAGGTCGTGAACGATGGGCGATGCAATTGCCTGTGTCATTTCCAGTGTCCTCTGGATGAACCCCGGAGCAGCGGGGATAAAGCCTGGGTGACCTGACCGGCCTTGGGGGGACAGCAGATCGTCTGTTGAGTAGGAACGAGGACAATGAAAAAAAATTTAATGGGTGGGGATCAATGGGCGTCCCATTGCTTGATACGCACCCGGCAATGTTTCATGGCGTTGACGATGTGTTTTTCCACCAGCGCCCGGGAAATCCCCAAGTGTTCGGCGATCTCGGGGTGCGACAGGCCATCGATCTTGCGCAGCAGAAAACTCTCGCGGCACAGCTTGGGCAATTCCGCCAGGGCGCGCTGGAGCATGGCCAGGCGTTGCCCGTGATCGAGGCTGGTATGCGGTGACGGGGTGAAGTAGCGCTCTTCGGTATCGAGCACTTCCAGGGATTCGACTTGCCGCAGGGCATTGCGCCGATGGTCGTCGATCACCAGGTTGAGCGCGGTGCGATAAAGGAAGGCCCGGGGCTGCTCGATCGGCGTGTCGCTGGAACGCTCCAGTACCCGCAGATAAGCGTCATGCACCACATCTTCGGCCACCTGACGGTTG
This sequence comes from Pseudomonas sp. ANT_J12, assembly GCF_008370045.1. Classification (GTDB taxonomy): domain Bacteria; phylum Pseudomonadota; class Gammaproteobacteria; order Pseudomonadales; family Pseudomonadaceae; genus Aquipseudomonas. The sequence goes on along the minus strand of NZ_VOBN01000019.1, from coordinate 82,641 downwards.
CCCAGCTTGGCGTTCAGAAAGCACACCAGCTCGCGATAGTAGTTTTCCAACATGACTCCCGGCCGCACGCAGGCGGTTTCTATCCTTGAGCCAGATCGGCGACCGCCAAATGAGCAGTAGCACGATGGTGGCAATTTGAGTCGCGTAATTTATAGTAATTCTCATATAGATTTAAAGCACTTGATCCATTTGCCGGAGAAATAGCCTGGCAGCGCAGCTGTAACCCCCCTGTATCAAGGCTTAAATTCCCGGCCAGGGTTCTCGTTTACAGGACAGCTTCCCGTGTCTGTCGGCCGACCGACAGCGTCCAGTTGCGCGCCAAACGGTGTGCGCCGCCGCACGACGGGCCGATTTACTCTGGCTGGAACCCTGCATGAAACGTCCCCGTCCGACCCGACGCGCCCTGCTTGTAGCACTCTGCCTGATCCCCGCGATCGCGGTCGCCGCCTGGCAAGTGCTGCCCCCCGGGCGCGAAAAACTGGCCACGGCCCAGGTCACCCGCGCCACCATCGAAACCAGCGTGACCGCCCTCGGCACCCTGCAACCCCGTCGTTATGTCGATGTGGGTGCCCAGGCTTCGGGGCAGATCCAGAAAATCCACGTCGAGGCTGGCGATGAGGTCAAGGAAGGCCAGTTGCTGGTCGAGATCGATCCATCGACGCAGAAAGCCAAGCTCGATGCCGGGCGTTTTTCCATCGACAACCTCAAGGCCCAACTGCAAGAGCAGCGCGCCCAGCACGACCTGGCGCAGCAAAAATACCAACGCCAGCAGAATCTGGCCGCCGGGGGCGCCACGCGCGAAGAAGACGTGCAGACCGCGCGCGCCGAAGTGCGCGCCACCCAGGCCCGCATCGACATGTTCCAGGCGCAGATTCGCCAGGCCCAGGCGAGCCTGCGCAGCGACGAAGCCGAACTCGGCTACACGCGGATCTTTGCGCCGATGACCGGCACGGTGGTGGCAGTAGGTGCCCGGGAAGGCCAGACACTGAACGCACAACAACAAACCCCGCTGATCCTGCGCATCGCCCGTTTGTCACCGATGACCGTGTGGGCGGAAGTCTCCGAAGCCGATATCGGCCAGGTCAAAGCGGGCATGACGGCTTATTTCACCACGCTTAGTGGCGGCACCCGCCGCTGGAGCAGCACCGTACGACAGATCCTCCCGGTGCCACCGCGCCCGCTCGAACAATCCCAGGGCGGCAGTCCCACCAGTGGACGCAGCGGCGCCGAACGGGTGGTGCTTTATACCGTGCTGCTCGACGTCGACAACGCCGACAACGCGTTGATGACCGACATGACCGCCCAGGTTTTCTTCGTCGCGCAACAGGCGCAAAACGTCCTGACCGTACCGACCGCCGCACTGCAGAGAGGCTCCGAGACCGACACGCAGGTGGCACATGTGGTCGCGGCCAACGGCGATGTGCAGCCGCGACAAGTGCGCACCGGCATCAGTGACCGACTGCGCACGCAGATCCTCAATGGCCTGGCCGAAGGCGATCACGTGCTGAGCGCCCCGGTCACCGGCAGTGGAGGCTGAATGCAAACGCCCCTGATTGACCTGCGCGGTATCCGCAAAGCTTACGGCGGCAATGACAGTCCCCTGGTGGAAGTGCTGCGGGGCATTGACCTGTCGATTCACGCCGGGGAATTTGTGGCGATTGTCGGGGCCTCCGGCTCCGGCAAATCGACGCTGATGAACATTCTCGGCTGCCTCGACCGCCCCACCAGCGGCGAATACCTATTCGCCGGCGAAAACGTCGCCCGCCTCGACAGCGATGAACTGGCCTGGCTGCGCCGCGAAGCGTTCGGCTTCGTGTTCCAGGGCTATCACTTGATCCCTTCCGGCTCGGCCCAGGAAAACGTTGAAATGCCGGCCATCTATGCGGGTACCCCGGCGGCCGAACGTCACGCCCGCGCCGCCGCCCTGCTGGACCGCCTGGGCCTGGCCAGCCGCACCGGCAACCGCCCGCATCAGCTGTCCGGTGGCCAGCAGCAAAGGGTCTCGATTGCCCGGGCACTGATGAACGGCGGCCACATCATCCTCGCCGATGAACCCACCGGCGCCCTCGACAGCCACAGCGGTGCCGAGGTCATGACCCTGCTCGACGAGCTCGCCAGCCAGGGCCATGTGGTGATCCTGATCACCCACGACAGGGACGTCGCTCAACGCGCCAACCGCCTCATCGAAATTCGCGACGGCCTGATCATCAGCGACACCGCCGACGCCCCCTCGGCACCGCCGCGCAGCGCCAGGCCGGGCGCCTTGCAAGCCGTGGACCTGCGCCAGCGCCTGAGTGTCGGCAGCGAGAACACCGGGGCCTGGAAAGGTGAACTGGTGGATGCCGTGCAAGCGGCCTGGCGGGTGATGTGGATCAATCGCTTCCGCACCGCGCTGACCCTGCTGGGGATCGTCATCGGGGTCGCCTCGGTGGTGGTGATGCTGGCGGTGGGCGAAGGCAGCAAACGTCAGGTCATGGCGCAAATGGGCGCCTTCGGCTCCAACATTATTTATCTCAGCGGCGCCGCACCCAATCCGCGCACGCCGCCAGGGATCATCACCCTCGACGACGTCGCCGCGCTGGCGGCGTTGCCGCAAGTGCAACGCATCATGCCGGTCAACGGCGCGACGGCCGGCGTGCGTTTCGGCAACGTCGACCACACCAGCTATGTGGGAGGTAACGACACCAATTTCCCGGTCATTTTCAACTGGCCGGTGGTCGAGGGCCGTTACTTCACCCAGGCCGATGAGGACACTGGCGCCGCAGTTGCGGTGATCGGCAAAAAGGTCCGCGACAAGCTGCTCAAGGACGTCGCCGACCCCATTGGCCAATACATCCTGATTGAAAACGTGCCATTCCAGGTGCTTGGCGTCCTCGCCGAAAAAGGCTCCAGCTCCGGCGACTCCGACAGTGACAACCGCATCGCCGTGCCCTATTCGGCTGCCAGCGTGCGCCTGTTCGGCAACCGTAATCCCGAATACGTGGTGATTGCTGCCAAGGATGCCCGCAAGGTCAAGGAGGCCGAGCAGGCCATCGAACAAACGATGCTGCACCGGCACAAGGACAAAAAGGACTTCGAGCTGACCAACAACGCCGCGATGATCCAGGCCGAGGCCCGGACCCAGGGCACGCTGTCGCTGATGCTCGGTTCCATCGCGGCGATTTCGCTGTTGGTGGGCGGTATTGGTGTGATGAACATCATGCTCATGACCGTGCGCGAACGGACCCGCGAGATCGGTATTCGCATGGCCACCGGCGCCCGTCAGCGCGACATCCTGCGCCAGTTCCTCACCGAAGCGGTGATGCTCTCGGTGATCGGCGGACTCGCCGGGATCGGCCTGGCGTTGCTGGTCGGCGGCGTGCTGCTACTCAGCGATGTGGCTGTGGCATTCGAGTGGATCGCCGTGTTCGGCGCCTTCGGTTGCGCGCTGGTCACCGGTGTCATTTTCGGCTTCATGCCTGCCCGCAAGGCTGCCCGGCTCGACCCGGTCACGGCCCTTACCAGTGAATGATCGACCTATGAAAGCCCACTTGACCCTCCTGGCCGCCAGCCTTTTGCTGGCGGCCTGCAGCAACCCTGCGCCGCGTCCCGACAGCGGCTTGCAACCCCCCGCTGCGTGGCAGTCGCCGAATAACGCCGAGGCCGCGCACGGCAATCGGCAATGGTGGACCCACTTCGGCAGCCCGGAGCTGGATCGCCTGATCGAACAAGCGCGATTGGGCAGCTATGACCTCGCTGCCGCAGTTGCCCGCGTCCGGCAAGCCCAGGCCAGCGCGACCATTGCCGGTGCGCCCCTGCTGCCCGAGGTCAAGGCCGGACTCAATGGCAATCGCCAACGCCTGCTGCACGGCAAGGGCTACAGCCAACTGGACGTCAACCCGAACAATCGCTCACTCGATTACTACGACGCCGAACTCAGCGCCAGTTACGAAATCGATTTCTGGGGCGGCAAACAGGCCGCCCGGGACAGCGCCGTATTCGGTGTGCAGGCCAGTGAATTCGAGCGCGCCACCGTGGAGCTGACCTTGCAAAGCGGTGTCGCCAACAGCTACACCCAGACCCTGTCGCTGCGCGAACAGGCGCGGATCGCCGAGCTGAACCTGGCGAACGCGCAGAACGTCCTGCACCTGGTGCAAACCCGCTACGACGCCGGCAGCGCCACCGCACTGGAACTGGCCCAGCAAAAAAGCCTGGTCGCCGAACGGCAACGCACATTGCCACGGGTGCACCAACAGGCGCGGGAAGCCCTGATCACGCTGGCCGCGTTGCTCGGCCAACCGGTGCAAGGGTTGGCACTATCGCCGCAACCGTTCGAGCAACTGCAATGGCCAGAAATCGCCAGCGGCGTGCCCAGCGAGCTGCTACGCCGCCGCCCGGACATCGCCAGTGCCGAAGCCAGACTCGCCGCGGCCCAGGCGGACGTGACGGTCGCCCGCGCGGCGATGCTGCCCAAGGTCACCCTCACTGCCAGCCTCGGCACCGGTGCCGATATGGCCTCGGACCTGCTGCGCACGACGTTCTACAACCTGTCCTCGGGGCTGGTGGCGCCGGTGTTCAACAATGGCCGCTTGAGCGCCGAGCGCGACAAGGCCACGGCGCGCCAGCAAGAGCTGCTGGAAACGTATCGCGGTGCAATCATTAACGGGTTCGCCGATGTCGAAAAAGCCCTCACCAGCATTCGCGGCCTCGACGAACAACGTCAGTGGCAAACCGAAGAACTGATCCAGGCACAAACCGCTTTCGACATCGCCCAGAGTCGTTACCAGGCAGGCGCCGAAGACTTGCTTACCGTGCTGCAGACCCAGCGCACGCTGTATGCCGCCCAAGACATGAATGTGCAACTGCGGTTGTCGCGGCTGCAGGCGAGCATTGCGCTGTACAAGGCGCTGGGTGGGGGTTGGCAGGTTATCTGACGGGGTGAATCCTGATACCCCTTTCGCGAGCCGGCTCGCGATTGAACGATAACGCGGACTGGAGGATTAAACCCTCCAGCCCTTGACCTTCAGATGTCGCGCATACCACGGCCGTTGCGGCACCTTGCGGAACAGGTCGGTCATGTTGTCTTCGTCGCCAAAGGTAATGCGCAGCGCCAGCTTCATGGTCTCCGGGTCCATCTCCACCGAGCGCCCGATCTGCAATCCCGCAACGGTACTGCAGCCATGGGTATCCGGCCCGAGCCACGGGTCATCGACTTCCACCCAACGCCCCGGCGCAAACCACGGCACGCCGTTGACTTCCAGGCGATTCAGCTCGCCCGGATGAAAGCGTTCATGGGCGCGGAACCAATCCTCGATGCGATCATCGATCCAGCCGTGGAAACGCCAGAACACCGGGTTCACATGAGACGAAAACGGATCGCCGAGAAAGTCGTTTTCCGGGGCGTACCAGCGGGCGGCGAAGTCCGCCTGATCTCGGGCCATTGGCACCGCGATGTCGTTGGAGGGGTCACGCGCCACCGACGCCCAGCGCATGTGCAGCCAGTCGTGCAAGCCCAGTTCGACTTCCGAACCGAACTGGCCCAGGGTCAGCTTCGATAGATAACGCGGGTCACGGTACTGCGACTCCCAGACCTGGAAGTTGCTGTGGTAGGTCTCGGCGGCTTTGATGTCGCTGACCCACTTGGTGTATTCGTCGTCGCCCTCCGTCAACCAGGTTGGCGGCAACGCGTTGCCATCGTGGTTGTCGAAATAACGGGCGAAACCCTGGCGGTCGCGCTCCAGCTCGGGTTGCGGCATCGGGAAGGCCGACCACGACGGTAGATCCTGTTTGGAACGAGCCAGCCCCAGCATGCGCCGGTGCATGAAGAAAAAGTCGATGCCGGAGCCGTTGCGATCCTTGCGCGGGCCGCGGGCATCGCGTTCCTTGTCTCGTGGTCCGGGTTGCCAGCCGATGCCGCGCAACGCGTCGCGCTTTTTTTCCGAGAGCTTGTGCCATTTGTCCCGGGACGCATGCCACAACTGATGAAACAAACGGTGCTCGGGCGCCACCAGCCACGCCAGCAGCTCCGGGTTCAGGCCGGTTCGCTCCCGCGCCTCGGGAAACCTCCGCTTGATCGCGATAAAACGGTTGTCGAGTTCCGGCAACGCAAGCGGCCGATCAAGACGCATGACCTGACCGCTGAACGTGCCGCTACCGGCATTGCCGAACGCCGCCCAGACCTCGTCGAGTTTGACTTTGAATTCATAAACGGGCGGCGCCATCGGCGTGTCGGTGCGTATCAGCCGCCAGTACAACTCGGCGCCATTGCCCGGCGCCAGATCACCGATCACTTGATAAACCGGCGCCTGTTCAGCGCGCAGCCGGGTACCGGTGTCGAGGTAGCCGCGCATACCGCGCCCGCGGTGGGCGATGTCAATAAACAGCTCCAGCCCCTCGTGCGGCAGGCTTTCGAGCCCGCCGTCGGTGCCGCTGAAACGGATGTCCCAGACCCCGCGCAGGCTGTCAGCCAGGTGTTGACCGGCAGTGTCCGCCAGATCGACCGTGGCCTCCCCCGGGGTAATGGGCTCTTCCTCGCGGGTTAGCTCACGATGTGCATAAAAAGCGGCAGGCAGCGCAGCGCCCGTGAGTGCCAGGCCCGCCATGAACCAGCGTCGAGAAATCGTCATTGCCCTACCTGTGTCAGCCATGAAGCAGGCTTTATCCAAGCTAGAACGTTTGTTCGCGGGGGAAATTTATGGCCGCCGTGAAAGAGAGTGCCCATCGCTCACAGCGATGTTTTCAGCGCGCACCTAAATTCCCTCGCCAGCCGCTCGTTCTTCCCAGATAGCAAAGGCCCCTGCGCCTGTACCTCGACGGCGAACCTGACTGAGATGGCAATGACAAAAACTCGTTCGAAAAAGGCTGTGTACCTTGGCCTGCCACTGGCCCTGGCCCTCGGTGCAGGTGCTGGCTTCCTGGCCTGGGATTACTGGTTCCGGGACAACCCCGGCTATCCGGTCAAGGTGATGAAACAGGCCAGCGAACTGCAGGAGCGGATCCTCTCTTTCGACAGCCACATCACCGTACCGCTGAGCTTTGGCGCCCATGGCAACGAGGCCGACAAGGATGGCTCCGGCCAGTTCGACCTGGTCAAGGCCAGCCGCGGGCGCCTGTCCGGAGCCGCGCTCACAGTGTTCGGCTGGCCGGAAATGTGGAACGGTCCGAATGCCCCGCACCGCCCCACCGAGGGTTTTGTCGAAGAAGCTCGCAATCAGCAGGAGGTGCGCTACAGGATCATCTCCGGGCTGGTGCGCGACTTCCCAAACCAGGTCGCGATCGCCTACACCCCTGACGACTTCCGCCGCCTGCACGGCGAAGGCAAGTTCGCCATTTTCATCAGCATGCTCAACGCCTACCCGCTGGGTAATGACCTGAGCAAACTGGACCTGTGGGCCGCCCGCGGCATGCGCATGTTTGGCTTCAGCTACATCGGCAACAACAGCTGGGCCGACTCCTCCCGGCCGCTGCCGTTCTTCAATGATTCGCCCGATGCCCTCGACGGTCTGTCGGACATCGGCAAGCAAGCGGTGCACCGGCTCAACGACCTGGGCGTGATTATCGACGTCTCGCAGATGTCGACCAAAGGCCTGGAGCAAGTGGCGCAATTGAGCCGCACGCCGATGGTCGCCTCGCACTCGGCGCCCCGGGCGTCGGTGGACATCCCGCGCAACCTCAGCGACAAGGAATTGCAGCTGATCAAGAACAGCGGCGGCGTGGTTCAAGTGGTGGGCTTCTCGCAATACCTCAAGCCGCTGACCCAGAGTACCCAGGACAAACTCAACGCCCTGCGCGCACGTTTCGACCTGCCGCCCTTGCCTGACCTGGCCATGGCGCTGATGCCGGGCGATCCGATTATCACCGCCTGGTCCGAACAAAAACTCGGTCAGTACGCCAGCGGCCTGTACGCGATTCTCGAAGAAGAACCCAAGGCGACGCTCAAGGACCTCGGCGATGCGATCGACTACACGGTGCGCAAGATCGGCATCGACCATGTTGGCATCGCCTCGGACTTCAACGACGGTGGCGGGATCAAGGGTTGGGAAAACGTTGGCGAAATCCGCAACGTCACCGCCGAGCTGATTCAGCGCGGTTACTCCGAAGCCGATATCGCCAAGCTCTGGGGCGGCAACTTCCTGCGGGTCTGGGAACAGGTACAAAAAGCCGCGAAGCCAGCGCTGTTATCTCGCCAGGATTCAGCCAAGCCATGAGTGATCGTCGCACGTTTCTGAAACAGGCCGGCGTTCTGGCCGCCGGCCTGCCGCTGGGCGCCAGCCTCGGTCACCCGGCGCTCGCCGCCCCCCAGCCAGCCCTGCCCCGGGACAAGTGGGCGCAATTGCGTCAACTGTTCAACCAGGACCCGGACTACATTCACTTCGCCAACTTTCTGGTGACCTCGCACCCAAGGCCTGTGCGCGAGGCCATCGACCGGCATCGCGCGGCGCTCGACCTGAATCCGGGGCTGGCCATGGACTGGGAGCTCGGTGTGACCGAGCAGCGTGAAGAAAACGTGCGGATCTGGGCCGGCAAATACCTGCAGGCCACACCGAAGCAGATTGCCCTCACTGGCAGCACCACCGAAGGCTTGGCGATGATTTATGGTGGCGTGCACGTGCGCCCCGACCAGGAAATCCTGACCACGGTTCACGAGCATTACTCGACCCGCAACATCCTCGATTTTCGCAATAAGCGCGACGGCACCCAGGTGCGCAAGATCACGCTGTTCGACAACCCGCAGAGTATTTCGACGGATCAGGTCCTCGACACCATCAACCGCAATATCCGCCCGCAAACCCGAGTGCTCGGCATGACCTGGGTGCATTCGGGCAGTGGCGTGAAGCTGCCGATCAGCGACATTTCGCGCCTGGTGGATGAACACAATCGGCAACGCGACGACAAGGACCGGATCATCTACGTGGTCGACGGCGTGCATGGTTTTGGGGTCGAAGACCTGCGTTTCCCGGCCATGAACTGCGATTTTTTTATCGCCGGCACCCACAAATGGATGTTCGGACCACGCGGCACCGGTCTGGTGTGCAGCCGCAGCGAAGAGCTGAAGTACGTCAGCCCGAGCGTGCCGACGTTCTCCGAAGCCACGCATTTCTCCAACACCATGACCCCGGGCGGTTATCACGCTTTCGAACACCGCTGGGCCGTGGATGAAGCCTTCAAGTTGCACCTGGAACTGGGCCCGGCCGAGGTGCAGGCGCGCATCCATCAGCTCAACAGCTACTTGAAGCAACGCCTGCAGGAGCAACCTCAGATCGAACTGGTAACCCCGGCCGATCCGCAGTTTTCCGCAGGGTTCAGTTTCTTCCGGGTCAAGAACCAGGACAGCGATGAAGTGGCCGCGTACCTGATGGAAAACCGCGTCATCAGCGACGCGGTCAGTCGTGACGTCGGCCCGGTGATACGCACCGCGCCTGGCCTGCTCAACACCGAGAACGAAGTGGACCGGTTCATGGCGATCCTCGGCAAAAAGCTGAAGGCCTGAACCGCCGCCACAGGGTTGCGTGGCGCCCCGCTCTTTGCAGACACAGCTTCCTTTACTAGAGACGACTTATGAAAAAGCCCCTCCTGTCATCCTCCCTCAAGACCTTGTCAGCCCTGGCGCTGACGGCCCTGCTCGGCTACCTCATGCCCGCTGTCGCCCAGGCCTCCACCCCGCCGGCACCGGGCAACGTGTTCAAGGACTGCAAGGACTGCCCGGAAATGGTCGTGCTGCCCACCGGCAGCTACACCATGGGCACGCCGGACGATGAGGTCGGACGCGAGCCGGATGAAGGCCCGCGCCACGAAGTGACCTTCACCAAACCCTTCGCCATCAGCCGCTTCCAGGTGCTGGTCAGCGAATGGGACGCCTACGTCAAGGCCACCGGGAACAAACCCTACGATTTCGATGATCGTCCGGGCCGCCGCTGCACGGCCGGCAAACCGACCTTCGCGCAAACACCACGGGACCCGGCGGTGTGCATGAACGTTGCCGAAGCCCAGGGCTACATTGACTGGCTGTCGAAGAAAACCGGCCAGGCCTATCGCCTGCAGAGCGAATCGATCCGCGAATACGCCGCCCGTGCAGGCAGCACGGGCTCATTCCCGTTCCCGTTCGATGAAGGTGCCGACTATCAGATTTCCAGACACGCCAACACCTACGGCGCTGCCGATGGCTACAACTTCACCTCGCCGGCAGGCACCTTCCCGGCCAACGCATTCGGCGTGTACGACCTGCACGGCAACGTCTATGAATGGACCGCCGATTGCTACCACAAGGACTATTCCGGCGTACCCACCGACGGCAGCCCGTGGGTGCAGGCCAACTGTGAACGCCAGGTCATGCGCGGCAACGATTGGGGCGAAGCCCCGGTGTTCTCCCGTTCCGGCAATCGCAACAGCAGTTGGCCGACCAGCAAAGGCGACTGGCTGGGCTTTCGCGTAGTCCGCGATCTCTGATGCAACGCCTGACGACCGTAGCCTTGCCTGCGGTCGTTTAAAGAAACAGCGCAATCGTTCGTTTTTCCAAGTACCGGCACTCCCTCCGCATCGAAGCAGGAATCCTCCATGACCAAGCCAACGCGTGGGGCGATCAACGAATTGTTCGCCCTGCTCAAGCCCTTCCGCCTGATCGTCTCTGTGTCCATCGTGCTCGGCATGATCGGAGGCCTGAGCGTCACCGTGTTGCTGGCGACCATCAACAACGCCCTGCACTCTGCCGACGGCCTGACCCGCACCGTGGTCATGATCTTCGCCGGCCTGTGCGTCGTGGCGTTGCTGACCCAGATCCTGTCCGACATCGGCACCAACTATGTCGGCCAACACATCATTGCCAGGCTGCGCAAGGAACTGGGGGAGAAAGTGCTGTCGGCGCCGATCGACCAGATCGAGCGCTACCGCAGCCACCGCTTGATTCCGGTGCTGACCCATGACGTGGACACCATCAGCGACTTCGCCTTCGCGTTCGCACCGCTGGCCATTTCACTGACCGTAACCTTCGGTTGTCTCGGTTATCTGGCCATGCTGTCCTGGCCGATGTTCCTGATGATGCTGGTGGCGATTGCCATCGGCACCACGATCCAGGCGATTGCCCGGGCCAAGGGCATGCGCGGTTTTTATGCCGCGCGGGACTCCGAGGATGAACTGCAAAAGCATTACAACGCGATTGCCGAAGGCGCCAAGGAACTGCGTATCCATCGCCCGCGGCGCCAGCGCATGTTCGTGGCCGGCATCCAGAAAACCTCGGAAAAAATCTGCGACACCCAGATCAAGTCGATCAATACGTTCGTGATCGCCAAGTCGTTCGGCTCGATGCTGTTCTTCGTGGTGATCGGCCTCGCGCTGGCCCTTCAATCGTTCTGGCCGAGTTCCGACAAAGCGGTAATGAGCGGTTTTGTGCTGGTGCTGCTGTACATGAAAGGGCCACTGGAGCACTTGGTCAGCACCCTGCCGATCATCAGCCGGGCGCAGATTGCCTTCCGCCGGATTGCCGAGCTGAGCGAGCAGTTTTCCTCGCCTGAGCCGCACCTGCTGCTGCAAGACCAGGGCCGCAAGGCCGGGCCGGTGAACAGCCTGGAGTTAAGCAACGTGCGCTACGCCTTCCCAGCCGTGGAAGGCAGCGAACCGTTCCGTCTCGGCCCGGTGAATCTGCGAATCGAACAAGGCGATATCGTCTTCATCGTCGGCGAGAACGGCTGCGGCAAGACCACCCTGATCAAACTGCTGCTGGGCCTGTATGCGCCGACCGAGGGTGAGATTCGCGTCAACGACCAGCCGATCACGGCGTTGAACCGTGACGATTACCGACAGAACTTCACCACGGTGTTTGCCGACTACTACCTGTTCGACGACCTGATCCAGGGCGATCAACAAGTGCCGCAGGATGCCACGCGCTACCTCGAACGCCTGGAGATCGCGCACAAGGTCAGCGTCCGCGACGGCGCCTTCAGCACCATCGACCTGTCCACCGGGCAACGCAAGCGCCTGGCGCTGGTCAATGCCTGGCTCGAGGAGCGCCCGGTGCTGGTGTTCGATGAATGGGCGGCCGATCAGGACCCGACGTTCCGACGGATTTTCTACACCGAGTTGCTGCCCGACCTCAAGCGTCTGGGCAAGACCATCATCGTGATTTCCCACGATGACCGCTACTTCGACGTCGCCGATCAACTCGTACGCATGGAGGCTGGCAAGGTCAAAAGCGAACTGCAACCTGCTTGATTGAAGACGCCGCGGATCAACCGGAAAAATAGTTTTCCGGTTTACCGCGGCGTCCTCGTCTTAATGAGATGAATAAGAACCATTAACAACTATACCTGCCAAGGTCTTAACCTCATGTCCGCATCCCGTTTCATGCTCCGCCCTCTGACCCGAGCCTTGCTGCTGCAAGGCGCAACGCGCTCCCGACTGGCCAGCACCGGCCTCGGCCTGGCGATGTCCATGGCCATGACGCCGTATGTTCAGGCCCAGGAATGGACCTTGAACATCCCGGCCCAGCCGTTGGCCCAGGCCCTGCAAGTGCTGGGTCAGCAGACCAGCCTGCAAATCATCTACAGCCCTGAAAGCATCCAGGGCCTGCGTTCCAGCGCGCTCAACGGTCGTTATAAGGACGATGATTCGCTCAGTGCGTTGCTCAAGGGCACCGGCCTGCGTCACCAGCGCGATGGTAACTCCGTGACCTTGCTGGCACCCGCAACCGGCAACGCGATGGAACTGGCGCCGACCAGCGTCACCGGTCAGCAACTGGCGGCCACCACCGAGGGCAGCAACTCCTACACCACGGGTGCGGTGACCATCGGCAAGGGTGAACACTCCCTTAAGGAAACCCCGCAATCGGTCACGGTGATGACCCGCAAGATGCTCGATGACCAGAACCTGAACACCATCGAACAGGTCATGGAAAAGACCCCGGGCATCACCGTCTACGACTCGCCGATGGGCGGCAAGTATTTCTATTCCCGCGGTTTCCGCATGACCGGCCAGTACCAATACGACGGCGTGCCTCTGGATATCGGCAGCAGCTATGTGCAGGCCGACAGCTTCAACAGCGACATGGCCATTTACGACCGCGTCGAAGTGCTGCGCGGCGCGGCCGGGATGATGAAAGGGGCCGGTGGCACAGCGGGTGGCGTCAATTTCGTGCGCAAGCGCGGCCAGGATACCCCGCACACTCAACTGCAATTGTCCGCGGGCACCTGGGACAACTATCGCGCCCAGGTTGACACCGGCGGCCCGCTGAATGACTCCGGCACCATCCGTGGACGCGCCGTGGTCACCCAGCAGACGCGCCAGTACTTCTACGACGTCGCCAGCCGCAAGGATCAAATCTACTACGGCGCCCTGGACTTCGACCTCAGCCCCGACACCACGCTGGGCCTGGGCATCTCATATGAAGACGTCGATGCCACACCGTGCTGGGGCGGTCTGCCGCGCTACGCCGATGGCAGCGACCTGCACCTCAAGCGTTCCACTTGCCTGAACACCGCCTGGAACAACCAGCGCAGCAAGCGAGCCACCTACTTCGGCGACCTGACCCACCGCTTCAACGACGACTGGGCACTGAAAGTGGCCGGGGTCTACTCGCGCAACACCCAGGACATGGAATATGCGTTCCCGAGCGGTTCGGTGCCGGTCGGCGCCACCAGCTCCAACACTCTGATGCTGGGCAGCACGTACGACTACGATCAGGTCGACTACGGTTTCGATACGTACGTAGACGGCAAATTCGAGGCATTCGGCCTGGAGCACGAACTGACCGTCGGCGCCAACGCCAGCCGTTCCCACAAGGACGACTTCTACGCCGTGGCCGCCCTGCCCCAGCGCCAGAACGTCCTGAACCCTGATCACCACCTCCCGAAACCCGACGATAGCTATTACCTGGCGAATGCGTCCCGCGGTGGTCCGGTGGACATGCGCATCGAGCAATATGGCGTCTACTCCACCGCTCGCCTGAAGCTCGCCGAACCGCTGACCTTCGTATTGGGCAGCCGCGTGAGCTGGTACAAATCCGAAACCGACTCCGTTCAGTTCTTCCGCGGTGAAGGCACGCCCGTCAACACCAAGGCGACTGAAACCGGACAAGTCACACCGTTTGCCGGGTTACTGTTCGACATCAACGACAACCTGACGGCCTACGCCAGCTACTCGGACATCTTCACCCCGCAGGGCGGCTACAAGACCCTCAACGGCAGCACCCTCAAGCCGTTGATTGGCCAGAGCTATGAACTGGGGATCAAGGGCGCCTGGTACGACGGTCGCCTCAACAGTTCCTTCAACCTGTTCCGCACGATCCAGAAAGACGCCGCCCAGGACGACCCGGCGTGCGAAGACGGCAGCTGCTCCATGAACTCCGGCAAGGTCCGCGCCCAAGGCTTCGAAGCGGAAGTCAGCGGTGAAGTCATTGATCGCCTGCAACTGCTGGCCGGCTACACCTACACCCAGACCAAGGTGCTGGAAGACGCCGATGCCAGCCAGGACGGCCTGTCGTACAACTCGTATGTGCCGCGCCACCTGCTGCGCGTATGGGGGGACTACAGCCTGAGCGGTCCGCTGGATCGTGTAACGATTGGCGCCGGCGTCAACGCCCAGAGCGATAACTACCGCACCTCGCCAACCAGCGGCAAAAAGATCACTCAGTCCGGCTATGCCGTCTGGAACGGTCGCATCGGCTACCGCATCGATGACACCTGGTCGGTGGCACTCAACGGCAACAACCTGTTTGACAAGCGCTACTACTCCACCATCGGTACCGAAGGCTTCGGTAACTTCTATGGCGATCCGCGCAACTTCGTGATGTCGGTCAAAGCCGACTTCTGATACCCCCCATAAAAAACGCCCCGCATTGCGGGGCGTTTTTTTATGCCTGTGTCTTGGAACCCACCCAACGCTGCTTTTAGCGTTTATGAGGGAGCCGGTTTGCTCGCCAAAGCGGTGTTAATTCCGGTTTACCGCAAATGCCGGCTCAGCGCACGGCTCAAGGTTTCGTGCACGGCCAGGACATCCGGCATCACCGAGGCCATGCGCAGCAAGTCATGGGTCAGGCCGGGGCAATGTTCGAGCTCTACACTGACGCCCTGCTCGCGCAGTTTGTCGACATACGCCTGGCCTTCGTCCAGCAACGGATCGAAGCCGGCCAGCAGCACAATTGCCGGCGCCACACCGCGCACATCCTCGGCCAGCAGCGGCGAGAAGCGCCAGTCCAGGTAGTCTGCCGGCGTGCGGGCGTAGTGCTGGTAGAACCAGTTCAGCGTCTCGTCCTCCAGCAAATAACCTTCGCTGAACAAGGCCCGCGAATCACGGGTGCGCGAGGCATCGGTGACCGGGTAACACAGCAATTGGGCTTTCGGCGCGATGGCCACGGTGTGCGGCTGGACCACCGCCTGTAACGCCAGCACGGTGGCCAGTGTCGCCCCGGCGCTGTCGCCGCCAAACGCTACACGACTGGCATTCAGACCCAGTGCGAGCGCGTGCTCGGCCAACCACGATAACGCGTCCTCGCCATCCTCCAGCGCCGTCGGGAAGCGGTGTTCCGGCGCCAGGCGATACCCCACCGAGAGCACGGCACACGGCGTGCGCCGGCAAAACTCGCGGCAGACGCCATCATGGGAGTCCAGGCTGCCAACCACAAACCCGCCGCCGTGAAAGTACACCAACACCGGCATCGACGCCGGCGCACCGTTGGGCCGATACAAACGCAAAGCCAGAGGTGCGCCATCGCGGGCCGGCGTGTTGACCTCCAGCACCTCAAGGTCCTGGGGTGCGGGCCAGCGCAACTGCGCGGTGGTTTGTTCGAAGGTGTCCCGGGCCTGGGCCGGGGTCAGTTGATGCATGGCCGGCAAGCCCGCGTCCTGGCTGTCTTGCGCCAGGTCGAGGAAGGCTTCCAGATCAGGGTGTAACGCCATCGATAAAATCCTCGTACCCACAAAATAGAAAAACGGAGGGAGCGAGCCTGCTCCCACAAGATTGCCGGCTGACGACCGATCAATTGACCCGCGCCATGCAATGCTCGATCAACGCTTCCAGCTCGTGCTGATAGCCCTGCATGAAGCCGTCCATGGTCTGTGCCCGGTAGCGCTGGGTGCTGTAGATGCAGCGCAATGCCAACTGACCGTCATAGACCTGGCCGACGATTTCCAGCCAGTTGCCCAGGTTCGCCTTGAGGCTGTAGTTGTCGCCGGTTTCCTCCAGTGCCGGCACCAGCAGCGCCTGTTCATCGAAGCTCTGGTCAAACTGCCCCAGGTAGTTGAACGTCACGCGGGCCTGCGGCAGCCCGGCCAACTGGGTGGCCAGTTGCGAACCGGCGAGATGACGCAACACGCCATAACCAATGCCCTTGCGCGGTACCGCGGCCAGTTGCGCCTGCACATTGATGATCGACGCACCGATGTCCTCGCTCGGGTTCAGGCGCACCGGGAACATGCTGGTGAACCAGCCCAGGCTGCGGCTCAGATCGATGCGCTCGAACAGGTCTTCGCGACCGTGCCCTTCCAGCAGAATCAGCGCCGATGACTGTTCGCTCCAGCGGCACAATGCACGGCTGAGTGCGGTCAGCAGCAAATCGTTGATCTGCGTGCGATAGACCGCCGGGGCCTGCTTGAGCAACTGTTCGGTGTGCTCGCGGGACAACTTGAGCCGCGCCTGCGCCTGCTGCCGCACCTGGTTCTTGCCTCGCAGGTTGTCGCACGGCAGATCCACGCCTGGCTGATCGAGTTGCTCCAGCCAATACCCGAGTTCTTGCTCGGCAATCACCGGTGCCTGCGCCTGCAAGGCCTCGGCAAATGCACGATAACTGCTGGTGCGAATCGGCAATTGGGGTTCCAGGCCCATGACGCAAGCCTCGTACGCCACTTTCAGATCGTCGAGCAGAATCCGCCAGGACACCGTATCGACCACCAAATGGTGAATGACCATCAACAGCCGTGCCTGGCCGTCCGGCAACGCGATGTGCACCGCGCGCCAGGCCGGGCCGTCATCGAGTTTAAGGCTGCGCTGGGTCAGGTTCGCCAGGGCTTCAACCTGCTCGCGGTCCTGCGCCTCGCGCCGCCACAGCAGCGGCTCGCGTTGATCGGTCGGCGCCGCGTATCGCTGCAACCAACGCCCACCTTCCTGGCAGAAGCGCAGGCGCAGCGAATCGTGGTGTTTTTCGATCCAGCCCAAGGCGTGTTC
Organism: Pseudomonas sp. ANT_J12; assembly: GCF_008370045.1. GTDB lineage: Bacteria > Pseudomonadota > Gammaproteobacteria > Pseudomonadales > Pseudomonadaceae > Aquipseudomonas. Next base: position 65,514 of record NZ_VOBN01000019.1, on the reverse strand, counting down.
CAGTGCATCCAGATCCAACGCCTGACGCGCACTCAACAACAGCGACTGGTTGTAGTGGTGCGCCTCGGACATGCCTTCGGCGAAGAACCACTCCTGGATCGGCAACAGGTTGAACAGGCCTTCGCTGGCCACATGGGTGATGTCCTCCGACAGCTGTTGCGTGGCCGGTTTCGCCCCGTCCTGCTCGACAATCCCGGCGATGGTTTGCAGACGCATCAGGTCGCGCAGCTTCAGGTCCATCTTCAACGTTGGGTGGTTGCGCACCCGGGAAATCACTTGCAGGCTGAGAATCGAATCACCGCCCAGTTCAAAGAAGTTGTCGCTGATACCGACCTGCTCCACCTGCAGCACCTGGGCCCAGATCTCGGCCAGCAGTTGCTCCTGTTGATTGCGCGGCGCGACATAGTCCTCGCTTTTGAACTCCGGCTCCGGCAGTGCCTTGCGGTCCAGTTTGCCGTTGGGCGTGACCGGGAAAGCGTCGAGGCAGACAATCTGCGCCGGCACCATGTACTCCGGCAGCGTCGCCCGCAGACCGGCCTTGAGCGCATCGCCCAGGTCCTGTCCGTCAGGGGTGACGACGTAACCGATCAACTGCTTGCCACTGGCATTGTCCCGGGCGATGACCAGCGCATCGCTGACCTGCTCGAGTAGCCGCAAGCTGGCCTCGACTTCACCCAGCTCGATACGGAACCCGCGCACCTTGACTTGATGGTCGATACGCCCGACGTAGTCGAGCACGCCGTCAGGCCGCAGACGCACCAGGTCGCCGGAGCGGTAGAGCCGCTCGCCGGCCGCGAACGGGTTGGGCACGAAGCGCTCCCCGGTCAGGTCCGGCCGATGGTGATAACCACGGGCGATACCGTAGCCGCCAATGTACAACTCGCCGGAAAAACCGGGCGGCAGCGGATTCAGGTCTTCGTCCAGCACATACAGCGAGCGACCACCCACGGCTCGGCCAATCGGTGCATAAGCCGCTTCACAGTGTTGGCTTACCGGCACTTTCCACAGCATCGGCGTGACCACCGTTTCCGTCGGGCCATAACCGTTGGTGAAGTACTCGGGGCGCAGCGCCGCCTTCACTTGTTCGAACGTCTGATCCGGCACCGCGTCGCCACCGAAGCAGTAGATGCGCACGGGCGGCGGCGCGATGCCACTGGCGGCGGCGTATTCGGCCAGTTGCTTGAGGTAGGCCGGCGGGAAGCAGGCAATCGTCACACCGTACTCGTGCAGGGCCTGATAAGTCTGTTCGGGGGTCCACAGGCAACCGTCACGAATCACCAGGCGACCACCGCTGTAAAGCGTACTCAACCAGCGTTCATGGGCACCGTCGAAGGCGAAGGACATGAAGTGCAATTCGCAACTGTCGGTGTCCATTTCATACAGCTTGGCGATCGCCTGGCAATGCATGCTCAACGGACCCTGGGTCACCGCGACGCCTTTTGGCCGACCGGTGGAACCGGAGGTGTAGACCAGATAGGCCAACCCCTGCTCCTGGACGCGGCAAACAGGGGCCGCATCGGTGTAACGGGTTTCGTCGAGGTGATCGATTTCCAGGCGCAGCAGGCCTTCGGGGGCCGGCAACGTGCCGCGCAGGCTGCTTTGAGTCAACAGCAGCGCCATCCGCGAATCTTCGATCATGAACGCCAGGCGCTCCGGCGGATAATCGATGTCCAGTGGCACATAGGCCGCCCCGCTCTTGAGCACCGCGAGGAAGCTGACCACCATTTCCAGGGATCGCGGCAGTGCCACGCCGATGACCACTTCCGGGCCGGCGCCGTGTTCGATCAGGCAATGCGCCAGACGATTGGCCCGCTGTTCGAGTTCGCCATAGCTGAGGCTCAACCCGGCGCATTGCAGCGCGATCGCCTCGGGCTGGTGCAGCGCATGCTGGCTGATCAGTTGCGGCAACAGCGTCGCCTGATGATCAGCGGCCGGTTCTGCGCTCCAGGCCTGCATCGCGTGCCACTGCTCGCAGGACAAACGCTGCAAGTTACCCAGGCGTTCGTAAGGCGCGCTCATCATCGCCTCAAGGGTGTTTTCCATTGTCAGGCGAATGCCTTCCACGGCCTCGGCGCTGAAGTGGCTGCGCAGGTACAGGTACTCGATGGACAACTCGTCGCCGAGCATCACCGCTAGGTCCATCGGCACGTTGGTCACTCCATGGCCGATGGATTTTCCGAAGGTCAGCTCCGTGTCGTTTTCCTCTTGCAAGCGGTCATCGATCGGGAAGTTCTCAAACACGATGATGCTGTCGAACAAGCCCTGGCCGCCCAGGTTGGACCAACGCTGCACATCAGCCAGCGGGACCTGGGAATAATCGCGAATGTCCAGGTTGCAGGCCTGGACCTGGTTGAGCCAGTCGGCCAGGCGCTGATCCGGTTCCGGGGTCTGGATGATCGGCAAGGTGTTGATGAACAGCCCAAGCATGTTGCCGACATTCGGCAGGCTCTCGGGACGCCCGGACACCGTGGCGCCGAAGGTGACCGTGCGCTGGCCGGTGTAACGCTGCAACAGCAACAGCCACGCGCCCTGGATCAAGGTGTTGGGGGTGATCCGCAGGTCGCGGCAGAACTGTTGCAAGCGCGCGGTCTGCGACGTGTTCCAGTTTGAATAAATCGCATCGTGCCCGGACACATCGGCCGAGAAGCGCGGGTGCATCGCCTGGCTCAGCGCCGTCGGTTCGGTGACCGGCGCCAGACGGGCTTTCCAGAACACCTCCTGGGCATTCTGGTCCTGGGCTTGCAGCCAGCCGATGAAGTCGCGGTAACGCCCGTTCTCTCCACTGACCTGGCCTTTGGAGTAGTACTGCAACACCTCACCGAACAGCCGCGAACTGCTCCAGCCGTCCATCAGAATGTGGTGGCTGGTCCAGATCATCTGGAACTGCTCGTCACTCAGGCGCAGCAACGTTACCCGCTGAAGACATGCCTTCGACAAGTCAAATGCGTTCGCACGGTCCACGGTGGCAAACTCGGCGATCTGCGCTTCGCTGACCTCCCGATCACGCCAGTCGAGCACTGCCATTTGCAACGGCGCATGGTAATGGACGATCTGCAACGGTTTGGCCAAGCCGTCCTGCCAGTGGAAACTGGTGCGCAGAATGGCCTGGCGCTCGATGATGAATTCCCAGGCGCCACGGAAGCGCTCCACGTCCAGCCCTTTGACCGGCAGGCTGACCTGTTGCATGTACAGGCTACTGCCGTTGTCGGACAGGGTGTGGAACAACATGCCTTCCTGCATCGGCGACAACGGATAGATGTCTTCGATGTCCGGCGCCGTCACCGGCAGCGCGTCGAGCTGGGCCTGATCGAGGCCCGCCAGCGGGAAGTCCGATGGTGTCAGGCCACGGCTATCCGGCTGGCAGCAGTGCTCGGTCAATGCACGCAGTTCCTGCACATACTCGTGCGCCAGGCGCTGGAGGGTCGAGGCATTGAACTGCTGCGGGTTGAACGACCAGCGCAGCTGCAACGCACCGTTGTGCAACTGTGCATCGAGGCTCAGGCACTGACTGGAAGGCGCCGACAGGTGCTCGAAGGCGTCATCGTCCGCCACCAACACGCCATCGCCCACCCAGTCGAGGGTGTCGTGGAAGGTGAAACCGATACAAGGCACCGGCCCGTGCAGGTGATCCTGCAACAAGCCATGGCCAATGCCCTGATCCGGCACCGCCCGCAGTTGTTCCTTGATCTGTTTGATCGAGTCCGCCATCAGCGCGTCGGCCGTCAAGCGTACCGGGTAGCGATGACGGAAAGCACCGACGGTGCGGCTCAGGTCCAGCGCCTCGCCCAACGCCTGACGCCCGTCGGCCTCAAGCTCGAAGACAACCGTCGGCTGACCACTCCAGCGCGAGATAACCCGCGTCAGTGCGGCCAGCAGCAGTTCATTGCGCCCGGTGCGGTAAGCGTCTGGGGCTTTGGTAAGCAGTTGCTGGGTGGCAGCTGGATCGAGCGCAGTGACCCGCGTCGCCGCGGCGGATTGACCTTGCGGCGAATCCAGCGGCAACAGCATGGCATCGCCGCTGTGTTGCGCTTGCCAGAACGGCACTTGCGTCAGCAACGCATCGCTGCGGCCAAACTCCAGCAGTTGCTCGCTCCAGCGCTGGAACGAGGTGGTCTTGACCGGGAACGTCACGCGGTCACCGGCCAGCAGTTGCCGGCAAACACGCTGCAAGTCCTGCAACAGCAGCGACCATGATGCGTTGTCCACCGCCAGCCAATGAGCGACCACCAGTACGCGTTGTTGACCCTGCGGCAGCTCGAAGAGCACCGCGCTCAACAGCGGGCCGTGTGCCGGATCCAGCTCCGCTTGCGCCTGTTCAGCGAGGCGTTGCAGTTGCGCAAGATCGCTCACCCGCTGTTGTCGCACCCGCGCGGCACCTGGCTCTTGATAACGGGCAACGCCGTCGGCGAATGTCAGGCGCAGGCTGTCGTGCTGACCCACCAACGCTTGCATTGCCTGTTCGAGCAACGCCAGAGTCAGCGGCACCTGCGGTTCAAGCCGTATCGAGCAATGGCGCGGACGCTGTGTTTGCGGGGTCTGCAAGTACCATTGCTGCAACGGCAGCAACGGCGTGCTGCCCATCACGGCGCCTTGTTCGGCCGACAGCAGCGCCGGATCGAAGGACACCACGGTCGCCAGCCCCTCCACGGTCTGCTGCTGGAACAGGTCTTTGGGCGTGAAGCGAATGCCCGCCTGGCGCGCACGGCTGACCACCTGGATGGAAATGATCGAATCGCCGCCCAGGCTAAAGAAGTTGTCGCTCACCCCGACCCGGTCGATTTTCAGGATGTCTTGCCAGATCTGCACCAATTGCTGTTCCAGCGCCGTGCGCGGTGCCACGTAATCGCGCGACAGGGGGTTGGCGTCCGGGGCCGGCAAGGCCTTGCGGTCGAGTTTGCCGTTTGGAGTCAGCGGCAACTGGTCGAGGAACAGCCACTGCGCCGGCACCATGTACTCGGGCAAGTGCGCCTTGAGCGCGGCTTTCAGGGCCTCGCTCAGTTCGTCTTGCTCCTGCAGGCTCAGGTCGGTCTGCACGGGCACCACGTAGGCCACCAGTCGCTGGCCATTGTTGCCCTCCACCGCCAGTACCACGCCTTCACGCACGCTGGCATGAGCCAGCATTCGGGTTTCGATTTCCCCCAGCTCGATACGGAAACCACGGACCTTGACCTGATGGTCGATGCGTCCCACGTATTCGATCACGCCACCGTCCTGCAAGCGAGTCAGGTCGCCGGTGCGGTACATGCGCTCGCCGTTGCTCGCCAACGGGTCAGGCACGAATCGTTCGGCGGTCAGGCCTGGACGGAACAGGTAGCCCCGGGTAATGCCGTCGCCAGCCAGGTACAGTTCGGCCGCCACGCCGATGGGCGCCGCCTGCAGTTGCGCGTCGAGCAAATACGCCGTGGTGTTGACCAGCGGCCGGCCAATGTTGGCCAAACCGCCGGCGTCGCGACGGGTCCAGGTCGAATAGGTGGTGTCTTCGGACGGCCCGTACAGGTCGTAGACGTGCTGCACCGACGTGACGCGGTACAGGCTGTCGACGAGGGTCTGCTTAAGCGGTTCACCGGCGAGGTTGATGATCCGCACACCCGGCGGGATCTGCCCGGTCCGATGCAACGCCGCGATGGCTGACGGCACGGTGTTGATCAGGCGCACCTGATCGCGCTCCGGCAGGTCCGGCAGCTCCAGCGCATTGCGGGCGACGATCATCGAGCCGCCGCGCGCCAGGGTGACGAAAATCTCCCACACCGACAGGTCGAAACATACCGATGTCGAGGCCAGCACGCCCTGCAGGTCTTCATCGCTGTAGACCTCGAGGGACCAGTGAATCAGCGCCTGGACATTACGGTGGGCGATGGCCACGCCCTTGGGCTTGCCGGTGGAACCGGAGGTGTAGATCACGTACGCGAGGTTGGCGCAATCACCCCGGGGTTCCAGGTTGTCCGCGCCGAGGTCAACAAACGCCAGGCCACCCGCCTCCACCAACACCACATGGGCCTCGGTAGACGGCAATTGGGCGAGCAGCGCCTGCTGGGTCAGCAGGACTTTCGCCTGGCTGTCCTCGAGCATGTACGCCACGCGATCGGCCGGATAGTCCGGGTCCAGCGGCACGTAGGTGCCACCGGCCTTGAGCACCGCCATCAGCGCAATCACCAGTTGCGCCGAGCGCGGCATCGCCACGCCCACGCGCACTTCAGGGCCAACGCCCAACTGCACCAGCCGCCGGGCCAACTGGTTGGCCTGGCGGTTGAGTTCGGCGTAGCTCAGCGCCACGCCGCCATGACTCAAGGCCAGCGCCTGCGGCCGGCGTTGCGCCTGGGCTTCGAAGCCGTGATGAATCAGCGACTGCCTCGGGTATGGCGCTTGATGGTCGTTCCATTGCGCCAGGGTGAGCAGTTCGCTGGACGACAACAGGCCGATTTCACCCAGCACACGCTGCGGCGCTTCGAGGAACTGAAGCAGCACGGCTTGCAGATGCCCCGCCAGGCCGACAATGCTGCGCTCGGCGAAGTGTGCTGTGAGGTAGTTGAAGTCCAGGCTCAAGACCTCGCCGGCACCGGCGATCAGGGTCAAGGCATAGTTGGTTTGCTCGCGGTGTTCCAGGCTGCCAAAACCCAAGCCGCCCGGATTCGCCTCGAGGGTTTCCGAGACCGGGTAGTTTTCGAACACCAGCAACGTGTCGAACAAGGCTTCGCCACTGAGTTCTGCCAGACGCTGGATATCCTGCAACGGCGTCTGCTCGTAGTCGCGCAGCAGCAGGTTCTTGTCCTGTACGCTGCGCACCCAGTCGCGGACGCTGCTGGTGGCTTGCGGACTGGCGATCACCGGCAAGGTGTTGATGAACAGCCCGAGTTGTTGCTCGATACCCGGCAAATCCACCGGACGCCCAGACACCGTGGCGCCGAACGCGACGCTGGCCTGACCGGTGTAGCGTTGCAACACCAGCAACCACGCCGCTTGCACCAGGCTGTTGAGCGTCACTTGTTGCTGACGGGAGAAACCGTTCAGCCGTTGCGTGAATGCCGCGTCGAACGTCAGGCGATGCACGCCCTTGCCCGGCCCCGGCACGGTCTGCCCGTGACAGGCGCACGCCAACCGGGTCGGTTCGCTCAGCTGCGCCAGTTGCCCGCGCCAGAAGGCTTGCGCCGCGTCTTTGTCCTGGCGTTGCAGCCAGGCCAGGAAGTCGCGGTAACGGCCCTGGGCACTGGGCACCGGTTGACCGGCGTAATCCTGCAGCACTTCGCCGAACATCCGCGAGTTGCTCCAGCCATCCATCAGGATGTGGTGGCAGGTGAAGATCAACCGGTGCCGATCATCCGCGGTGCGCAACAGACACAAGCGCAGCAACGGCGGGTTCTGCAGATCGAAACCGCGCTCCAGGTCAGCCCGCGCCCGCGCTTCAAGGGCGGCGGCCTGATCCGGTTCGCCGCGCACATCCACTTCCGGCATTTCCAGGGTCAACTGGCGATAGATCACCTGCAACGGCGTATCGAGGCCATCGCTGCCCCAGATAAAACCGGCCCGCAGCACTTCATGGCGATCCACCACGCGCTGCCAGGATTGCTGGAAGCGCGGGACGTCCAGACCGTCGATATCCAGCAGCATCTGATAGACGTAGGCACTGGCATCGGCGTCGTACAGGCTGTGGAACAAAATCCCCTGCTGCATCGGCGCCAGCGGATAAAGGTCCTCGATCCGCTGCGCGGCAATCGGCAGGCTGTCCAGATGCGCCTGGGACAACCCGGCCAGCGGCACGTCGGAGGGCGTCAAACCACCGCTCGGGTGGTTCAGGCAATGATCGATCAACTCGCCCAGCGCCACTTCATAGGCACGGGCCAGGGCATTGATGGTGCTTTCTTCAAAGACATCACCGCTATAGGTCCAGGTCAGGCTCAACTGCCCTTGGTAAACCCGGCCATCGATGGTCAGCCAGTTACTCATCGGCGCCTGTTCATCTTGCCCGGCGCCTTTGTTTTCGGTGGCCGGCACCCACAGCGCGGCCTCATCGAAGTTGTTGTCGAACTGGCCAAGGTAGTTGAACGTGACCTTCGGTTGCACCAGATCGCGCAAAGCCGCTTGCGATTCGGCGCTGCCCAGGTAACGCAACAGCCCGAAGCCGATGCCCTTGTTCGGGACCGCCCGCAGTTGTTCCTTGATGCCCTTGATCGACGCTTCGACACTGGCCTGGGGTTTGAGGCGCACCGGGAACATGCTGGTAAACCAGCCGACGGTGCGGCTGAGGTCGAGGTCGTCGAACAGGTCTTCACGACCATGGCCTTCGAGTTGCACCAGGGCGCTGTCGGAAGCGGTCCAGGCACACAGGACCTGAGCCAGTGCGGTCAGCAGCAGGTCATTGACCTGAGTGCGATAGACCGCCGGCGCCTGTTGCAGCAATTGCCGGGTGCGCTCGGCATCAAGGCGAGTGTCGACGCTGCGCTCGAAGCGGTTTTGCAACTGGCCGTGGGGACGGTCCAGCGGCAAATCGACCGGGGCGGCGGCCAGTTGCTCGCGCCAGTAAGCCAGTTCGGCCTCCAGCCTGGCACTGCGGGCATGCCCTTGCAGGCGTTCGCCCCAATCCTTGAACGCGGTGGTCTTGGCCGGTAGCTTCAAGGCCTGGCCGGCGCTGATCTGCTGGTAAGCGCTTTGCAAGTCTTCGAGCAAAATACGCCACGACACGCCATCGACCACCAGGTGATGAATCACCAGCAACAGGCGTTGGCTGGCATCCGGCAAGTCCACCAACACCGCGCGGATCAACGGGCCGTCGCTCAGGTCCAGGCTGCGTTGCAGCTCCAGGCACAGCGCCGGCAAGGCGTCGCTGTCGTGCAGGGTGACCGTGCGCAGCAACGCGGTGGGCTGATCGACCGCGGCATGCACCTGGCGCCAGGCACCGGCGGTTTCACGGTAGCGCAGGCGCAAGGCATCGTGATGCCGTTGCAGGTGCAGCAGCGCCTGTTCCAGCGGCGCCGCGTTCAGCGGCTCGGCCGGGGTCAGCAGGATCGACTGGTTCCAGTGTTGACGCTGGGGAATCCCGGTGCCGAAAAAGTACTGCTGGATCGGTGTCAGCACGGCCTCGCCGACGACATCCCCTTGCATCGCCAGCACCGCATCGCTCTGTTGCGCGACGGTGGCCAGACGCCGCACGGTCTGGTGCTGGAAGATGTCCTTGGGCGAAAAACGGATACCCGCCTGACGCGCCCGGCTGACCACCTGAATCGAGATGATCGAGTCACCGCCCAGCTCGAAGAAGTTGTCGTTGAGCCCGACACGCTCGACCTTCAACACGTCCTGCCAGATCTCGGCCAGACGTTGTTCCAGCTCATTGCGCGGCGCGGCGTAAACCTCCTGCACCTGAATCACGTCCGGGTGCGGCAATTGCTTGCGGTCCAACTTGCCGTTGGCCGTCAGCGGCAGACGCTCCAGGAACGCCCAGTTGAACGGCACCATGTAGTCCGGCAACGTCTCGCGCAGGTGCGCCTTGATCCCGTCGCGCAGCGCGGCGTGGGCATCATCCGGCAGCGCCTCGTTCGGCACGATCCAGGCCGCCAGTTGAGGACCGCTCAGCCCTTCGATCGCCAGCACCACCGCTTCGCGCACGCCCGGGTGCTTGAGCAGTTGGGTTTCGATTTCCCCCAACTCGATGCGGAAACCACGGATCTTCACTTGATGGTCGATACGACCGATGTACTCGATCACCCCGTCGCCGCGCAGCCGCGCCAGGTCGCCGGTGCGGTACAGGCGCGCCCCGCTTTGCGGGTTGAACGGGTCAGGCACAAAACGCGTGGCGGTCATGCCCGGCTGGTTCAGGTAACCCCGGGCCAGGCCATCGCCGGTAATGTACAACTCGCCGATACAGCCTTGGGGCACCAGGTTCAGCGCGCCATCGAGCAAGTACCAAGACAGGTCGACAATCGGTTCGCCGATCGGGCTGGCGTGGCTTTGTTGCAAATCCGCCAGGGACAACGGGCGATACGTCACGTGCACCGTGGTTTCGGTAATGCCGTACATGTTGACCAGCCGCGGCGCGCGGTCGCCGAAGCGCTCGAACCAGGGGCGCAGGCTTTGTACTTCCAGGGCTTCGCCACCGAACACCACATAACGCAGCGCGTGGTGGCGCGACGAGGCGCTGGCCACTTGCACCAACGGCTTGAACGCCGACGGTGTCTGGTTCAACACGGTGATCTGTTCATCGCAGAGCAAGGTGTAGAAATCGTCCGGGGAACGGCTGACGTCGTGGGGCACAACCACCAGTTTGCCGCCGTGCAGCAGCGCGCCGAAAATTTCCCAGACCGAAAAATCGAAGGCGTAGGAATGGAACAGCGTCCAGCTGTCATGAGGGCCGAAACCGAACCAGTGGTCGGTGGCGCTGAACAGGCGCATCACATTGCTATGGGGCAGCAAGGCGCCTTTCGGTTTGCCGGTGGAGCCCGAGGTGTAAATGACATAGGCCAGGTTGTCCGGCGTGGTCAGGCAGACCGGGTTGCTGCTGTTGTCCTGCTCCGGCGGCTGATTCAGGTCGAGGCAGTCGAGCCTCTGCGGGATCGGCAGTTGCGCCAGCAGATGCCCCTGGGCCAGCAATAATTCGATGCCGCTGTCTTCGATCATGTAGCTCAAGCGATCGTGCGGGTAACTCGGGTCTAGCGGCACATAGGCCCCACCCGCCTTCAGCACCGCGATGATGGCGACGATCATGTCCAGCGAACGCTCGACCGACACCCCTACCCGCACGTCCGGGCCAACGCCCCGCGCGATCAGGTGATGCGCCCATTGGTTGGCGCGTCGGTTGAGTTCGGCGTAGCTCAGGCGCTGTTCGCCACACACCACGGCGACCGCCTCGGGATAACGCTCGGCCTGCGTCTCGATGGCTTGATGAAGACACTGGCTGACCGGGTGGGCAACCCGTGCCGGGTTCCATTGCGCAAGCAATTGCTGCTGCCGGGCGGCGCCGAGCATCGGCAATTGGGCGATACGCTGGCTCGGGTCCTGGACAATCGCCCGCAACAGCTCAGACCAATCCTCGGCCAGGCGTTCAATGGTGGCCGCATCGAACAGGTCAGTGGCGTATTTGAGCACCGCTTCGATGCCATGGGCCTGCTCGGTGGTGTTGAGCACCAGGTCGAACTGCGCGGTCTGGCTCTGCCATTGCAGCGGCTCGATGTGCAACCCGTTCAGACGAGTGTGCACACTCGCCCGACGTTCTGCGGTGTGGTTGAACATCACCTGGAACAACGGACTGTGACTCAGGCTGCGGCCCGGCTCCAGGGCTTCCACCAACTGCTCGAACGGCAGATCCTGATGCGCCTGGGCTTCTTGCGCGGTGAGCTTGACCTGACGCAGCAAATCGACAAAACGGCTTTGCCCATCGACGTCAGCCTTGAGCACCTGGGTGTTGACGAAGAAACCGATCAGACGCTCGATTTCCACCCGGCCACGGTTGGCCACCGGCACGCCGACGCGAATGTCGGCTTGACCGCTGTAACGGTGCAACAGCGCCTGGAAAGCCGCCAGCAACACCACGAACAGGGTGACGTTTTCCTGGCGGGCGAATGCCTTGAGGCCATTGCTCAGTGCCGGGTCGAGAATCAAATTGTGGCTGGCACCGGCAAAGCTTTGATCCACCGAACGCGCGCGGTCGGTGGGCAGCTCCAGCACCGGTTGTTCGCCACCGAGCTTTTGTTGCCAGTAAGCCAACTGACGCGCTTGCTCGCCGGCCTCCATCCACTGCCGCTGCCACAGGGCATAGTCGGCGTATTGAATCGGCAAGGCGGGCAATCCGGCGGCGTGGCCGAGGTTGAAACCGGCGTACAGCTGCACCAGCTCCTCGATCATGACTTGCAGCGACCAGCCGTCGGAAACGATGTGGTGCAGGGTCAGCACCAACACGTGGTCATCGGGGGTAACTTGCAGCAGGGCTGCGCGCAACAGCGGGCCGTGCTGCAAATCGAAAGTCTTCTGGCTCTGGGCCTGGACGAACGCCTGGATGGGTTCATCCGGGGCTTTCGCCTGCGCAGGGCTCAGTTGATGGGTATCAAGGGCAAAGGGTCCTGCGGGCAGGATCACTTGCAAAGGTTGCTCGGCTTCCTGGGTGAACACCGTGCGCAAGGTTTCGTGTCGTTCAATCAATGCCTGGATGCTGCTTTGCAGCGCGGCCACATCCAGCGGCCCCTGCAAACGCAGGGCCGTCGGGATGTTGTAGGCGGCGCTGTGCGGCGCCCATTGCCAGAGGAACCACTGGCGCTGTTGAGCGTAGGACAGCAGCAGCGGCTCTTCGGCCGTGCGCTTGAAAACCGGGGCAATGTCAAAGAGGTTGACGCCTTTCTGCTTGAGCAGAACCGCCAGGGCCTTTCTTTGCTTAGCCGAAAGTTGTCCTACCGACTCGATTAACTCTTGCACGCGTTGTTCCCTCTCAAGAAATCAGTTTTTCCAGATCATCGAGGGATAGACGTTTGAGGGCCTCCAGGGATTTAGCCAATTCGTCCTGAACCGGCGATAAATCGACGCGCAATGCCTCGATACGGTTGCAGAACGCGTGCAGCGTGTCCGCTTCGAACAGTTCCTTGAGCGCCACTTTGTCGCCCAGGCGTTCCTTGATCCGGGTGACCACCAGGGTCGCCAGCAACGAATGCCCGCCCAACTGGAAGAAGTTGTCTGTCAACCCGACCTGCTCGACTTCAAGGACTTCCTGCCAGATCGTTGCCACTTCCCATTGCAGCTGCGTGTGCGGCGGTTCGTAGCGTTGCCGGGCCGGGCTGCCGCCAAGCGCCATCAGGACCTTGCGGTCCAGCTTGCCATTGGGGGTCAGCGGCACGGCGTCGATAATGTGCAGATGTGCTGGCACCATGTGCGCCGGCAAACGACTGATCAACGCCGCCCGCAAGCGCTCTGCCAGCCAGTGCGAATCCGCGACCGGTGGCACCGCCACGACATAGGCGTGCAAGTGTTTGCCGGCAACGCCGTCCTCGGCCAGGACCACCGCTTCGCGAACCTCTGCCAGCTCCAGCAGTCGCGCTTCGATTTCACTCAACTCGATGCGGAAGCCGCGGATCTTCACCTGATGGTCGGCACGGCCGATGTACTCGATCTGCCCGTCCGCCCCCTGGCGCACCAGATCGCCGGTGCGGTACAGGCGCTCGCCGTTACTGGAGAACGGGTCTGGCACGAAGCGTTCAGCGGTCAGCCCCGCCCGCATCAGGTAGCCTCGGGTCACGCCGGCACCGGCCAGGTACAACTCGGCGGCGACCCCGGCCGGCAGCACGTGCAACTGACTGTCGAGCAGGTAGGCCACGGTGTTTTCCAGCGGCCGGCCGATGTTCGCCTGGCCCTGGGGTCTGCGCAGGGTGAAGGTCGAGTAAGTGGTGTCCTCGGAAGGCCCATACAAGTCGTAGACTTGCTTGACCGACGTGGTCGCGTACAGCGTGTCCACCAGCGTTTGCTTGAGCGGTTCACCCGCCAGATTGATGGTGCCGACCGAGGCCGGGATCTGCCCGGAGCGCTGCAACGCGGCGATCGCCGACGGCACAGTGTTGATCAGCGTGACCCGTTCGCGGGCCGGCAAATCCGCCAGCGCCAGGGCATTGTCAGCCAGCACCATGCAACCGCCGCACGCCAGGGTGACAAAGATTTCCCAGACCGACAGGTCGAAGCAAATCGAGGTCGAGGCCAGCACGCCGAGCAATTGCTCATCGCGGTACACACCCGCAGACCACTGGATCAGCGCCCCCAGGTTGCCGTGGGTAATCGCCACGCCCTTGGGCTTGCCGGTGGAACCGGAGGTGTAGATCACATAGGCGAGGTTGTGCGCCGAAAGGCTGATCGACGGCGCGGTGGACGGGTAGTCGCCGAGCCAGTCGCTGCGTTCTTCGACCACCAGTACCTGCGCGCTCAACGCCGCGGGCAACAGCGCCTGGGCCACCGCCTCGGTCAGCAGCACGGCCGCGCAACTGTCGTCGAGCATGTGCAGCAAGCGCTCCTGCGGGTACTCCGGGTCCAGCGGCACATAAGCGCCACCGGCCTTGAGGATCGCGAGCAAGCCGACCAGCATGTCCGGCGTACGGCGCATGCACACGCCGACCCGCACTTCCGGTCCGACACCCAGCGCTTGCAGCTTGTGCGCCAGGCGATTGGCCCGGGCATCGAGCTGCTGATAATCGATCTGCTGCTCGGCAAACAGAATCGCCGTCGCTTGCGGTTGCCGTTGAACCTGCGCGTCGATCCGCTCAAGCACCGTGCGCGAATCCAGCGCCGTGGTGTCAGCCCGACCCCATTCGAGCGCGGCCTGCCGTTGCGCTTCATCCAGCAGGTGCAAGGCACCCAGCGGCTGCGTGGCATCGGCGAGGAACTGCGTCATCAGGCTTTCGAGTTGCGCGGTCAGGCCGACGATGCTGGCCTGATCGAAACAGGCCTGGTCGAAACTCAACCCCAGGCTCAGCTCACGGCCGGTGACGGCCACCAAAGTCAGCGGGTAGTGGGTCTGCTCCTGACGCTGGATGGCCGAGAACACCAGGCCCGAGGCCGGCGCCTGCTCCAGGGCTTCGGCCATCGGGTAGTTCTCGAACACCAGGATGCTGTCGAACAGTGAGCCCGCGCCCAAGCCAGCCCGGCGCTGGATTTCATAGAGCGGCGTATGTTCGTGCTCGCGCAGGGCCAGGTTGAGGCTTTGCACCTGCTGCAACCATTGACCTACCGACAACTCGGCGGACGGTGCGGCCACCACCGGCAAGGTATTGATGAACAAGCCGATCTGTTGCTCGACCCCGGGCAAATCGGTCGGGCGACCGGCCACGGTCGCGCCGAAGGCCACGGTGTTCTGCCCGGTGTAGCGTTGCAACAGCACCAGCCAGGCCGCTTGCATCAGCGTGTTGAGCGTGACTTTCTGCTCACGGGCAAAGCGGTTCAGCTCAACCGTCAGTTGTTCGCCGAACACATGCTGATGTTCGGCATAGCCGCTGCCCGGCTCCTGACGCGGCGGCATGGCGCTGGCCAGTCGGGTCGGCTCTTCGAGGCTGGCCAGCGCCGTGCGCCAGAAGTCGCGGCTGGCCTGTTGGTCGCGTTGCCCCAGCCATTCGATGTAGTCGCGATAACGCCCGGCGCTAGCGGTCGGGGTCATGCCGGCATAGCGTTGCAGCACTTCGCCGAACAGCTGCGAGGTGCTCCAGCCGTCCATCAGAATGTGATGGCTGGTGTAGATCAGGTGATGCACCGACTCACCGGTCTGCACCAATTGCACGCGCAACAGCGGCGCCTTGCTCAGGTCGAAACCGCGCGCCAGGTCTTCCTGTGCCAAGGCGTCCAGCGCGGTGTCGAGGTCGGTACGCGCGCGCCAGTCTTGCACGCGCCACGGCATCTGCACCGTTTGGCAAACCACCTGCACGGCTGCGGCGGCGTCTTCTGGCCAGACAAACACTGTGCGCAGAATCTCGTGGGCGTCGACGGTCTGCTGCCAGGCCTGCTGAAAGCGCCCGGCGTCCAGCCGCCGCACATCGACCCGCAACTGATTGGTGTACGCCGGGCCGTCCGGTTCGTTGATGCTGTGGAACAGGATGCCCTGCTGCATCGGCGACAACGGATAGAGATCAATGATCTCCCGCGCCGGTATCGGCAAGGCCGAGAGTTGCGCCGGGGTCAGGGTTACCAGGCTGAAGTCCGACGGCGTGACGCCGGCCTGTTCGGTGTCGCAGCAATGCTCGATCAGCCGCTCCAGCTCAAGGCGATAGGCATCAGCCAGGGCTTGAATGGTTTGCGGGCGGAACATGCCCTCGCCGAACGTCCAGGTCAGTTCCAGCTCGGCGCCATACACCTGACCGTCGATGCTCAGCCAGTTGGCCAGCGGCGCATCCGGGTCCTGATTGGCCCCGGTGCTCTCCCCGCTCGGGAGGAACAACGCGCCATCAGCGGCACTGAACGAACCGTCGAACTGGCCCAGGTAGTTGAAAGTCACCCGTGGTTGCACCCACGGGGTCAGCGGCTGATCCGGAGTCAGGTAACGCAGCACGCCGTAGCCAATGCCTTTGCCCGGCACGGCGCGCAGTTGTTCCTTGATCGCACACAGCGACGCACCGGGCTCGGCCTCTGGCGTCAACCGCACCGGGAACAGGCTGCTGAACCAGCCGACCGTGCGACTCAAGTCCAGATCGTCGAACAGGTCTTCACGACCATGTCCTTCAAGCTGGATCAGCACCGAGGACTGCTCGCTCCAGTCACACAGCACCCGCGCCAGGGCCGTGAGCAACAAGTCGTTGATCTGCGTGCGGTAGGCGGCGGGCGCGACTTTGAGCAGTTTGTGGGTCAGGGCCTTGCTCAGTCGCGAAGTCGCCCTGGCCGCCTGACGCTGAACCTGAGCCTGCGCAGTCAGCGGGAAGTCCCGAGGCAGTTGCGCCTCGACGCCGTCCAGGGTCTTGATCCAGTAATCACGTTCGCCAGCCAGGGTTTCACTGCGGCCGAACTGATGCAGGTGTTCGGCCCAGCGCTGCAGCGAACTGCTCTTGCCCGGCAGGGCCGGCGCCCTGCCCGCCGCCAGCGCGGTATACGCCTGCTGCACATCTTCCAGCAGGACCCGCCAGGACACGCCGTCCACCACCAGGTGATGGATAACCAGCAGCAAACGCTGCGCACCGTCCGGCAGGTTCACCAGCACCGCTCGCACCAGACGGCCCTGTTGCAGATTGAGACTGCGCTGGGCTTCGTCCGCCAGCGCCGGCAACTGCGCCAGGTCACTCAGCTCGCGCACCCACAAGACCTCAGGGTCGCGCTCGGTCTGGAACATCGCTTGCCAGCGATCGCCACAGGCCTGGAAGTTGAGGGTCAAGGCATCGTGATGTTCGATCACGGCCAGTAACGCCTTGTGCAGATGGCCGGCATTGAGGGGCGCTTGTGGTTGCAACATCACGGACTGGTTCCAGTGATGTCGCTTGGCAATGTCCATCTCGAAGAATCGCGCCTGGATCGGCAGCAAGGCCAACGTGCCACTGATCTGTTGCGAGGTGGTCAGCGCCGGCTTGGTTTCGATCAGCTTGGCCACCGCCGCCAACAGGCCAATCGTCTGCTTTTCGAACAACTGCTTGGGGCTCAACTTGATTCCCTGGCGCTTGGCCCGGGCAATGATTTGCAGGCTCAGGATCGAGTCACCGCCCAGTTCGAAGAAATTGTCGGTGCTGCCGACGCGCTCAAGCTTGAGCACCTCGGCCCAGATCGCGGCCAGTTTCTCTTCGATTTCACCCACCGGCGCCACAAAGTGCTGCGTGACCACCCCGGGCACCGGCAAGGCACGCTTGTCGAGCTTGCCGTTGGCCGTGAGGGGCAGGTGCTCCAGAAGCACCATCTGCGCCGGCAGCAGGTAGTCCGGCAGGCAAGCTTGCAACTGCTGACGCAGGCCATCGATTTGCAGGGTCATACCCGCCGCAGCGACGCAATAGGCGACCAGTTGCAGCCGCGATTCATCGCCGTCCAGCGGCAAGGCCAGCACCGCCGCCTCGCTGACGCCGGCCAGCCCGAGCAACACCCGGGCGACTTCGGCGGGTTCCACACGGTAGCCACGGACCTTGACCTGATCGTCGGCGCGGCCGATGAATTCCATCGCCTGCTGGCGATTACGGCGCACCCGGTCACCGCTGCGATACACCCGCGCACCGGCCGGGCCAAAGGGGTCCGGCACGAAGCGTTCAGCGGTCAGGCCTGGCTGCCCGAGGTAACCCAGAGCCACGCTGTCGCCACCGATGTACAACTCGCCCGCGACCTTGTCGGCGACAGCATTCAACACGTCGTCCAGCACGTAGGCCTGAGCGCCCGGCAATGGCCGGCCGACCGGCACGCCCCGGGCGCTCGGGTCGAGGTCGATGACTTCGTGAGTCAACACCCCGACCGTGGTTTCGCTGGGGCCGTAGTGGTTGATGAAACGGCATTGCGGCTTGAGTTGGCGCACCCGCTCCAGCAACGCTGGCGAGCAGGCTTCGCCGCCTACGATCAGCGCATGTTCGGGCAAGACATCGGCTGGCCGCGAAGCCTGCAACAGCGCCGCCAAATGCCCCGGCACGATTTTCAGCACGCCCACGCGGTGTTCGCTCATGTACTCGGCAAAGCGGTCCGGATCAAAGCCCAGTTCTTCCGGCAACACATGCAGCAGGCGCCCCGAACACAAGGCGCCGAACAGCACGGTAAAGCCCAGGTCAGCGGCGATGGTGGAGACCAACGCCATGCTCGCGTCCGGCGCCAGGGCCAGCCGTTCCAGCGCGCCACGCACATAACTGGCGAGCGCACCGTGACTGACCAGCACGCCTTTCGGTTGCCCGGTGGAGCCGGACGTGTGAATCACATAGGCCGGCGACTCCGCCGACAGCGTCAACGCAGGGCTCGATGCAGGCTGGTCCTGCCAGTGCGACGGGGCAAAGGCCAGGCCCTGGCAACCGGCGACCGCCAGGCGGGTGACGCGTTCATCACCGTCTGCGCACAACAGCACCGATGCCTGCGCGCCTTCCAGCATCTGCTTCAAACGCGCCGCCGGGGCCTTGATGTCCAGCGGCATGTACACCGCCCCCGCCTTGAAAATGGCGAGGACGCTGATCAGCCAGTCCAGCGAGCGCTCCATCAGCACCGCCACCGGTTGAGCATCGCGCACGCCTTGTGCGCGCAAATAATGCGCGAGGCGATTGGCCGCTTGATCCAGCGCCTGAAAACTCAGGGCCTGCTGCAAATCCCGTGCGGCCAGCGCCTCGGGTTGCCGCGCCACTTCGCGCTCCCAGTGCTGCAACACTTGCAATGCCGACGTCTGCGACGGTTCGGCCAGCGCCAATGCGCCAGTCGCAATGCTGTGCAGCGGCGCTTGCGGGGCCTTCAACAGTTCGTCGAACAGGCTGAGCAGCGCCGGTATAAAGCCTTCAATGGTCGAGCGCTGGTAGAGGTCGCTGGCGTAGGTCATTTGCCCGTGGATCAGCGCGCCATCGTCGGTGATGTCCAACGCCAGGTCGAAATGCGTGCCTTGCTTGTCCAGCGTGTATTCGGCAACGCTCAGGCCCGGCAGGTCCATCGAGCGTTGTTTCTGCATGCCGACGTTCTGGTTGAACTTGGCCTGGAACAACGGATTGTGGCCGAGGGTGCGCTCGGCCACCAACTCGTCGACCAACTGCTCGAACGGCAGCTCCTGATGCGCCTGGGCACCGAACGAAGCCTCGCGCACCTGTGCCAGCAGATCATTGAAACTGCCACGCTCATCCACCTGGCAACGCAGTACCTGGGTGTTGACGAAGAAGCCGATCAGCCCTTCGACTTCGGCGCGACCGCGGTTGGCGTTGGGCACGCCGACGCGGATATCGCGCTCCCCGGCCTGACGCGACAGAAACAGCGAAAACCCGGCCAGCACCAGCATGAACAGACTGGTGCCCCGAGCCCGGGCGAACGCATTGAGCTGGCGCGACAGCCCAGTGCCGAAATCAAAGCTCAGGGTCTGACCCTCAAAGCTTTGGGTCAGTGGCCGGTCGAAGTCCGCCGCCACCGCCAACAACGGATGCTCTTCACCCAACTGCTGGCGCCAGTAATCGAGTTGACGCTCGCCTTCGCCGGCCTCCAGCCAGCGACGTTGCCAGATGGCGTAGTCGGCGTACTGCAGGGTCAGCGCCGGCAGTTGCGGCTCGCGCTCCAGGCAGAACGCCTGATAGCACTGCACGAACTCCTTGACCATCACGTCCATCGACCAGCCATCGGAGACGATGTGATGCATGCTCACCACCAGCACCCACTCGTCCTCGGCCAGGCAAAACAGGCTCGCGCGCAGCAAGGGGCCGTGGCGCAAATCGAACGGCTGCGCCGTGACCGTGCGCACCCGTAGCGCCAGTTCGGCTTCGCGCTCTTGCGGGGCAATACCCGAGAGGTCGATGCGTTCCAGCGGCACCTGTTGCTGATCAAGGATCACCTGACGCGGCTGATCACCGTCGGTATGGAACACCGTACGCAGCACTTCATGCCGCGCCACCAGGTGATCGAACGAACGCAGCAACGCCGGCTCATTCAATTGCCCGCGCAAGCGCAGGCCGGCAGCCATGTTGTAAGCAGCGCTGTGGGGCTCCAGTTGCCAGAGAAACAGCAAGCGTTGCTGGGCGAACGACAGCGGGATCAGCGGGTTGTCGTGACGGCTGACCGGCAGCGGCAGCAGGCTGAAATCCTTGCCGTCCTCACGCAATTTGGCCAGAAACTGTCGACGCTGCTCCAGCGGCAAACCGACGAACCTTTTAGCGATGCGTTCCGCCATAGTGCCGCTCATGCTTCTACTCCTTCCAAAGAACTCATGAACTGGTCCATGTCCGACCAGTCGTTATCCGCCGCACTGCCCGCCAACTGCGCCACGGTCAGGGCCAGATCACCCAGCACGGGTTTTTCGAACAGGTTGCGCAGCGGCAGAATCACGCCCAACTGGTTTTTGATCCGGCCGATCACTTGCGCGGCCAGCAGCGAATGACCGCCCAACTCAAAAAAGTGATCGTCGACCCCGACCTGGGGTACTTGCAGCACGTCCATCCAGATGTTCGCCAGGCACACCTCGGTGTCGGTTTGCGGGGCGCGATAGGCGACCTGCAATTGACTGGCGTGCGGCGCCGGCAAGGCCTTGCGATCCAGCTTGCCGCTGGGGGTCAGGGGCAAATGCGGCAACAGCAGCAGATGGCCGGGGACCATGTAGTCCGGCAGGCTGGCTTGCAACGCAGTGCGGGTTTGCTGACGGAACAGCGCCTGCTCGGCCACGCTGTCGAGCACCGATTCCTCGGGAACCAGATAGGCCACCAGTTGCAGGCCTCCGGTCAGCGGCAACGCCAGCACCACCGCCTCGCGAACCCCCGGACATTGCTGCAGGCGCGATTCGATCTCGCCCAGCTCAATGCGGAAGCCGCGAATCTTCACTTGGTGGTCCACCCGTCCGATGTATTCCAGCGCGCCATCCACCCGCAGGCGAGCGCGGTCGCCGGTGCGGTACAGGCGCTCGCCGGTGGCGAACGGGTCGGCGATAAAGCGCTCGGCGCTGAGGGTCGGCTGCCGATGATAACCGCGCGCCAGCCCTGGGCCGCCGATGTACAACTCGCCCACCGCGCCTTGAGGCAGCAGATTCAAATCGTCGTCGAGCACGTACACCCGACGTTGCGCCAGACCGTGGCCAATCGGAATCCCGCGCCACGACACGGCTTGCGGCGTCAGCGCGGTGCAATCGTGAATGGTCGAGACCACCGTGGCCTCGGTCGGGCCGTAGGTATTGAGCAAGCGCACATGGCCCAGCCCGGCCAGTTGCCACAGGCGCAGGCCGTCCACCGCCATGGCTTCGCCGCCGACATGGATCTGGCGCAAGGCACCGAAGTGCGCTGGCGGATTGGCTGCGTAGTCCTGCACCAGCCAATGCCAGTACGCCGCAGGCAAGTCGGCCAGGGTCACGCCGTGTTCGAGAATGACCTGATGCAACGTCGCGCTGTCCCACAACCGTGAGTCGCGCAAGACCACGCAAGCGCCATGGCACAGCGCCGGGAAGAATTGCTCGACGAAACCGTCGAAGCTGCTGGTTGCGAACTGCAACACCCGGTCACCTTCGCGCAGGTCGCTGTAGTCGATGGCCCGCTCGATGAACTCGCTCAGCGCACCATGACTGATCGCCACGCCTTTCGGGCGCCCGGTGGAGCCGGAGGTGTAGATCACGTAGGCAAGGTTCTGCGGATCAACCGCCACGTTCAGATTGTCCTGGGCCGCGTTGGTCGGCAAACGGTCCACGCACAGGCACTCGATGCCATTGAGCGGCGGCAGGCTCGGCAGCCATTCGCTGTCGGTCAGCAGCAGTTTCAGCCCGCTGTCGTCGAGCACATGGCGCAGGCGCTCGGCCGGGGTCTGCGGGTCCAGCGGCACGTAGGCGCCGCCGGCCTTGAGCACCGCCAGCAGCGCGACGGCCAGCTCCAGCGAACGACCGAGCGCCACGCCAACCAAGACGTCGGGGCCGACACCCTGGGCGCACAACTGATGGGCCAGGCGATTGCTGCGGGTATTGAGTTCGGCGTAGTTGAGCGAGGGCGCATGATCGTGCGCAAGGATCAACGCCGCCGCGTCCGGGGTACGCGCGACGTGCGCTTCGAACACCTGTTGGAAGCAGGCGATGCGGGCCGGGGCCTCGCTGGCCTGGAACAAGCCGTCGTGCTCGGCTTCGGCCAGCATCGACAATTCGCCCAGCGGCTGCTGCGGGTCGCGGCACACCGCCGCCAACAGGTTGTGCCAATGCCCGGCCAGCGCGGCGATGGTCGATGGGTCGAAGATGTCGGTGGCGTAGGTAAACGCCGCAAACAACTGCTCGCCCTCCTCCCGGGTATCGAGCATCAGGTCGCTGGTCGCCGCATGCTG
This sequence comes from Pseudomonas sp. ANT_J12, assembly GCF_008370045.1. Classification (GTDB taxonomy): domain Bacteria; phylum Pseudomonadota; class Gammaproteobacteria; order Pseudomonadales; family Pseudomonadaceae; genus Aquipseudomonas. The sequence continues at coordinate 43,164 of NZ_VOBN01000019.1, read as the reverse complement.
ACGACCGCAGCCCGCCAGTTGCGCTTCGCTCAGGTAACCGACCTGCAAACCGCAGTCGAGTCGCACATCCTGTAAATCGGTGACCAGCGGTTGGTGATTGAACATCACCTGGAACAGTGGGTTATGGCTCTGGCTGCGGGCCGGTTGCAGGGCCTCGATCAACGCGTCGAACGGCAATTCCTGATGGGCCTGGGCGCCGAGGGCCGACTGGCGCAGGCTCTGCAGCAAGTCGGTAAAACGGGTTTGCGCCGTGACCTCGCTGCGCAGGATCTGGGTGTTGACGAAGAAGCCGATCAGGCCTTCGGTTTCACTGCGGGTGCGGTTGGCGATCAGGCCGCCGACGCGGATGTCGGTCTGGCCGCTGTAGCGGTGCAGCAAGGTCTTGAACGCTGCCAGCAGGACCACGAACAGCGTGACACCCTGGCGCTGCGCGAGGTTTTTCAAGTCCTGGCGCAACGCCGCGTCGATGACTTTTTCCAGGCGTGCGCCCTGGTGGCTGGACTGGGCCGGATAGGCGCGATCCGTCGGCAATTCGAGGATCGGGTGTTCGGCGCCCAACTGTGTGCGCCAATAGTCGAGCTGGCGCTCACGCTCGCCGACCTCCAGCCAACTGCGCTGCCACAGGGCGTAGTCGCGATAGTGCACGGTCAGCGCCGGCAATGTCGGCTGCTGGCCGGCGACGAGAGCGTCGTAGGTCTTCATGAACTCGTCGATGAGGATGTTCATCGACCAGCCATCGGCAATGATGTGATGCAGCGTCAACAGCAGCACGTGCTGCTGTTCGGCCAGGCGCAACAGGCGCAGGCTCAGCAACGGGCCTTGTTGCAGGTCGAACGCCTGGGTGGCTTCGGCCATCATGTGCTGTTGCGCACGGGACCAGCGCTGTTCTTCGGGGACCGCACTCAGGTCGGTGACCGCCAGGGTCAGCTCCTTGGGTTCAGCCACGTGCTGGAAGGCACGCTCGCCCTCCTGACCGAAGGTCGTGCGCAGGCACTCATGCCGCGCCACCAGAAGACTGAACGCACGCTCCAGCGCCTGGGGCTGCAACGGGCCATCGAGGCGCACCGCCATCGGCAGGTTGTAGGCCGCGCTGTGGGGGTCCAGTTGCCAAAGAAACCACATGCGCTGCTGGGCATAGGAAAGACCGTCGCGCTCGGCGGCGCCGACACAGGCCGTCATGGGAAGCTGAGCAAAATCGATGCCTTCGCGGGCCATGCCGGCGAGGAACAAGCGGCGCTTGTCCTGTGGCAACTCGATAAAACGGCGGGCTAGTTTCTGTGCATCTGCGGCATTCATGCGTGGGGTCCTTGCTGATCGGCGGCGTGACCAGGAGGCCCGGTCGTATCAACAAGAACGAATGACAAACGTGATGATTTAGCGAAGGGCGACGAAGAACCTCATGCAGGAGCGGGCAAACCCGCTCCCACAGGGCGCAGAGTTAGAACTCGTCCTGCGAGTGCCCCTGGGCCATGGCGACGATGACTTTGCGCGGCCCTTCGAAGGGCGAGCGGGCATGGGCCGAAAGCATGTTGTCGAGCATCAGTACATCGCCTTCCTGCCACGGGAAGCTGATGGCGCAGTCATCGAGAACCGCACGGATCTCGCTGAGCACATCGTCTTCGATCGGCGAGCCGTCGCCGTAGTAGACGTTACGCGGCAGGTCTTCTTCATCGACGATGTCCAGCAGGCTCTCACGCACTTCCGCTTGCAGGTTGGAGATATGGAACAGATGCGCCTGGTTGAACCAGACCCTCTCACCGGTCACCGGGTGGCGGACGACGGCCTGGCAGGTCTGGCGGGTACGTAACTCACCGTCCTCCTTCCACTCGCAGAGGATGCCGTGGGCCTTGCAATAGGCTTGCGCCACTTCGCGGTCTTCGGTGTTGAACACGTCTTCCCAGGAGACATCGAGCCCATTGCCGAAGTTGCGCACGTACATCAGGCCTTTGCTGACAAAGCGCTCGCGGATCGCCACCGGGATGCGCCGATAAACTTCCCGACTATCGGCAATCGGCGTCTCACCGCCGGACCTGGCCGCGATCATGCTGTAGAACCAGATCTTCATCGGCCAGTCGCGGGAGTAGGCCTGCTCGTTATGCAGCGGAATACTTTGATGCGCCGGGTATTCGGTGGAGGTGTAAACCCCCTGCGTCACGCTGGTGCGCGGCGTAGAGCCGAACTCGTAGTTCAGCAACGGGTGACCGAAACCGGCGGCGAACTGCCGGAACGGCTCGGCACCGTCCAGCTTGAAGCCGCGAAACAGAATCCCGCCGTCACGCAGCAGGTGCTCATCCACTAATTCTTTCAATTCGTCGAACACCGCCAACAGGCTCGTGTCCGGCTGGGTCGCTTCCACCAGCAACGGCAAGCGACCCCGCGCCGGCATCAATGGCCGGACGGCAAATCCCACAGCAACACCCATGACGGGCCTCCCGTAAACACTCGAAAAGTGATTCGCGCGCTAATAAGCCGGCGCCGCCAACTGCGCATGTCGCCGGTGATGGACTTCCAGATGATTCTTGATAATCCGGATGACCTTGGCCTCATGCTCGTGAATAAAAAAGTGCCCGCCGGTCATCATGTCCACCGAGAAACTGCCGAGGGTTTCTTTGCTCCAACCGATCAATTGCTCGGTGGTGGCCTTGTCTTCCTTGCCACCTAGCACGTGCACCGGGCATTTGAGCAAGGGCCGCTCCATCGGGCGGAACCGTCCGCACAACATGAAATCGGCGCGCAGGATCGGCAGCGTCAGGCTCATCAGCTCCTGATTGCCCAACACCTCTTCGCTGGTGCCCTGGAAGGTGCGCAACTGGTCGATCAACTGCTCGTCGCTCTGGGCCTCGGCAAAGCCGCGGTCGTAGTCGCTGCGCATGCTGGGCGCAGCCGTGCCCGAGGCAAAAAGTGCCACGGGTTCAGGCGCGCCGAGGGCGCGAAATGCATGGCCCATCTCGCACGCGAGCAACGCGCCCAGGCTGTGCCCAAACAGGGCATAGGGCGCCTGCAAGCCCGGCAGATGTTCCCGGGCCAATTGCAGGGCCAGGGCGCGCATATCGGTTTGCAAGGGTTCGTCGTAACGGGCACCCCGCCCCGGCAGTTCTACCGGTTGCAGGTGCAGCCACGGCGGCAGTTGACGCCGCCAGCGGCTGTAGACCATGGCGCTGGCGCCCGAATAGGGCAGGCACAGCAGTGTCAGTTTTGTCACCGCATTTACCTCAATGGGTTATCTGTAAAAGAGAACGGATGAGGGGCGGTGCGAATTAGTCGGTGAGCGCGTGCAAGCACCCGCCGCCGACGTTTGACATCATTTCAGATGGCGCAAGCCCTGCACCGCCGAGCCCAGCACTACGGCCCCTGCCGCGATCGCCACCCAAAACCCGCTGCGCGCGCCGAACGCATCCACCAGCCAACCCGAACTCGCCGCACCAATCGCCACACCGATGCTCAACCCGGTGATCAGCCACGTCAGGCCTTCGGTCAGTTTGGCCGGGGTCACGATGCGTTCCACAAGGGCCATCGCCACAATCAGCGTCGGCGCAAAGAACAGCCCCGCGACGAACATCGCCAGGGCCAAGCCGAGAATGTTCGTCGCCAATAACAGCGGTAAGGTGGTCACGGCGGTCATCACACCGCCATACAGGAACAATCGCGGCAGCGGCGCTTTCGAGCGCAACGCGCCGAATGCCAACCCGGCCAGGCACGAACCGATGGCGTACACCGACAGCACGATACTCGCCGCCGCCGGCTGGCCCTGTTGTTCGGCGAAGGCGACGCTGACCACGTCCACCACGCCGACAATGACGCCCATGGCGGTCATCAACAGCATCAGCAACTGGATTTTCCCGGAGCGGATGATCGAGCCTTGATGATGAATTTCATGGAGATGCACGGGCGGTTCGGTGGCGCGCTGCAGCACGAAGGCCGGCACCCCGATGGCCAGCGCCAGCAGCGCCACCAAGGGACCGGCCTCGGGGAACGCCACCACGCTCAGCCCCACCGACAGCGGCGGCCCGACAATAAAGCAGACCTCGTCCAGCACCGATTCCAGGGCATACGCGGTTTGCAATTGTGGCTGGCCACGGTAGAGCTCGGTCCAGCGCGCCCGGACCATCGCCGACATACTCGGCATGCACCCGGCCAGCGCGGCGAACACGAACAGTGTCCAGTGCGGCGCCTGCAAGCGAGTGCACACCAACAGCAGCAACAGCGAACCACCGCCCAGCAGCGCCGCCCATGGCAGGATTCGCCCCTGGCCATAACGATCCACCAGACGCGAGACCTGCGGTGCACAAAACGCCGTGGCCAGAGCGAAGGTCGCCGCCACCGCGCCGGCCAGGCCGTAGCCGCCCTGCAATTGCGAAAGCATGGTGATCAGGCCGATGCCGGTCATGGAAATCGGCATGCGCGCGATCATCCCGGCCAGCACGAAGGCCCGGGCGCCAGGGGCGTTGAACAGTTCGCGGTAGGGGTTTGCCATGGGTTGCGGGCCTCGTTTCGGGCCTGCAAGTTGCCATAAAGGCGGGTTGAGGGGAAAGCGGGGAATTGTTGGCGGAATGTGAAGGGGCCCGCTCATGAAGAGTTCTTCACAGTCGACCCGCAAATGAACTCTCGCCCTCCCAAACCAGTCAGCTACTTAGGCCCTCACCGCAAGGCACTAACCTTCATGCAGATTTCCCTCGATCAACAAGTCGCCCTGGTCACCGGCGCCAGTTCCGGCATCGGTGCCGGCGCCGCCAAAGCCCTGGCCGCCGCCGGTGCGGCCGTGGTGCTCAACTACAACTCCGAAGCCGCCCCCGCCCAGGCACTGGCCAAACAGATCAACGACAGCGGCGGCCGGGCCATCGCCATCGGCGCCGATGTCTCGAAAGAAGAAGACGTTGAACGCCTGTTCGCCCAGACCCTGGACGCTTTCGGTTTCCTCGACATTCTGGTGGCCAATTCCGGGATGCAGAAAGACGCCAACGCCGTGGACATGACCCTGGCCGACTGGAACCAGGTGATTGGTGTCAACCTCACCGGCCAATTCCTCTGCGCCCGCGCCGCCCTGCGGATTTTCAACCGGCAAGGCATTCGCCAGGGCGTGTCCCGGGCGGCCGGCAAGATCATCCACATGAGTTCGGTGCACCAGCGCATTCCATGGGCCGGGCATGTGAATTACGCGGCGTCCAAGGGCGGCGTCGACATGCTGATGCAGACCCTGGCCCAGGAAGTCAGCCACCAGAAGATCCGCATCAACGGCATCGCGCCCGGGGCGATTCGCACGGCGATCAACCGCGCCGCCACCGAGGGCGACGCCGCGCAAGAACTGCTCAAACTTATTCCCTATGGCCGCATCGGCGACGTCGACGACATCGCCAGCGCCGTGGTGTTTCTCGCATCTGATGCCTCCGACTACATCGTCGGCACCACCCTGTTTATCGACGGCGGCATGAGCCTCTATCCGGAGTTCCGTGGCAATGGCTGATCATCATCCCGAACGACAAAGCGCCATCGACGCCCACGGCATCATTGGTGACATGCGCAGCGCGGCACTGGTCAACGACAAGGGTAGCGTGGATTTCTTCTGCTGGCCGGAGTTCGACAGCCCGTCGATCTTCTGCTCGTTGCTGGACACCCCCGAGGCCGGGATTTTCCAGTTGGCGCCGGACCTGCCCGACGCCCGCCGCGAGCAAATCTACCTGCCGGACACCAACGTCCTGCAAAGCCGCTGGCTGAGCGATCGCGCCGTGGTTGAAGTCACCGACCTGCTGCCCATCGGCGACAGCGAGGATGACTTGCCGATGCTGATGCGCCGGGTGCGGGTGGTTAGCGGCAGCGCGACGATGCACATGCGTTGCGCGGTGCGGCACGACTACGCCCGGGCGAACACCCGTGGCCGCATGGACGCAAAGGATGTGCTGTTTGACGCCGCCGACCAGCCGTCCCTGCGCCTGACGTCGGACCAGGCCTTGAGCCTCGACGGCAACGCCGCCATCGCCGTATTCACCCTTGAACAAGGCCAAAGCGCCGAATTTCTGCTGGGTGCCAGCGACGACCCGCGCTTCCAGGAAGGCGCCGCCGCACTGTGTGTGGAACGCACCCTGAAGTTCTGGCGCGACTGGATCGGGCAGTCCAACTACCGCGGGCGCTGGCGGGAAATGGTCAACCGCTCTGCCCTGGCGCTCAAGCTGCTGACCTCGCGCAAACACGGCGCGATCCTCGCCGCCGCGACCTTCGGACTGCCGGAAACTCCCGGCGGCGAACGCAACTGGGATTACCGCTACACCTGGATCCGCGACGCCTCGTTCACTGTCTACGCCTTTATGCGCCTGGGCTTTGTCGATGAAGCCAACGCCTACATGAAATGGATGCGCGGCCGGGTCAGCGATTGCCACGGCCAGCCGATGAAAATCAACATCCTCTACGCCATCGACGGCCGCCAGGAACTGCCGGAAACCGAACTCACCCACCTGAGCGGCCACGGTGGCGCAACACCGGTGCGCATCGGCAACCAGGCTTACGATCAGATCCAGCTCGACATCTTCGGCGAGTTGATGGACGCGGTGTACCTGGTCAATAAATACGGCGAAGCGATTTCCCATGAAGGCTGGAAGCACACGGTCGAAGTGGTGGATCAGGTCTGTGAAACCTGGCAGAGCGAAGACGTCGGCATCTGGGAGATGCGCGGCGAGCAGCATCACTTCCTGCACTCGCGCCTGATGTGCTGGGTGGCGCTGGACCGCGCCATTCGCCTGGCCTCCAAACGCTCCCTGCCCGCCCCGTTCGCCCGCTGGGACCAGACGCGCCAGGCGATCTACGCCGACATCTGGGAAAACTTCTGGAACGAAGAACGCGGGCACTTCGTGCAGCACATCGGCGGTACCGCCCTGGATGGCTCGATGCTGCTGATGCCGCTGGTGCGCTTCGTCAGCGCCAAGGACCCGCGCTGGCTCTCGACCCTGGAAGCGATCCAGAAAACCCTGGTGCGCGACGGCATGGTCTACCGCTACCGCAACGACGACAGCCAGATCGACGGTTTGTCCGGCACCGAAGGCGCCTTCGCCGCGTGTTCGTTCTGGTACGTCGAATGCCTGGCCCGGGCCGGTCAGGTGGAAAAGGCGCACCTGGAGTTTGAACAGTTGCTGCGCTATGCCAACCCGTTGGGGTTGTATGCCGAAGAATTCGACAGCCATGCGCGGCATTTGGGGAATACGCCGCAGGCATTGACGCACCTTGCGTTAATTAGTGCAGCCAGTTTCCTCGATCGAAAGTTGAGCGGCGAGAAGAACTTCTGGCAACCATGAGAGACGTCGCCGGTTATTACCCTGGTGTAATGCCGGCGATTAATTAGTTCAACTCAATAAAATAACAGCCGCCATTCTATTGAATCTTATTGCGACACTTTCCAACTTTCTTTCCATCCGCCCGTCCGATTATAAAGTGCTCAAGCCCGAGACCTGCACAACACATCAGAAGTAAGGCTTACTACTTTTATAAACCATTCAATAGAACTATTTAGCATGAGCAATTCAATCACCCGCAACAACTACGCCAACTGGATGAGCACCACACCAGACATTGATCATTTAAACATTGGACTGTTTGTATGGCCTGGTTGCCACAATGCCGGCATGGACTGGGACATCGGTCATCCGTTCCCGGAATCGACAACCGCCAACTGGGCACTTTGTCAGAACCATGACTTACTGTGGCAAATGAGGAATGGTGCACGCTCGTTTGATCTGCGCATCATGAAGCGCAACAATGAATTCATGACTTTTCACGGATCCATCCGTGGCCGGCGACTCAGGGAAATCATCGCCTCGGCCAATACCTTCCTTGATGAAAATCCTGATGAGTTCATTATTCTCGACTTCAATACATTGCAAAGCGAAGTCGATAACCGGTTTGATTTTCAGGCGTTCGAAAAAGAACTGCTGCAGGGGCTAAAAGAACGGCTGATTCCCCGTCACAACAGGCACCTCACTTTCGCACAACTAAAAAACGCCAGCCAAAAACAGCGAATCATTCTGTCCGTTGCCTATTATCAAATGTTCTATTCCGACCTGTTCTGGCCTGAATTTGAGAATCGCTGGCAAGGGGATACATTCGTTTCAACCCAAGACCTCGCGAAGTACGTCGTTAACGTCATGCAAAATCCACCGACGTCCAGCTACCCATGGCGGTTATCCATGACTCAATACACACTATTACGCGGCCCGACCAAGCTGACCAAAGAAATCAACACCTGGTTTGATTTGGACAGTTACCTGCTTTACCGCTCCAGCATTGTCAGTGTCGACTTCTTTGAAGAAACTAAACTCGTTGAATACTGCATCGCCGTCAACAGCCGCCTGGTCCGGGATCCCGATTTGAAACGACCTTACCGATTAAGCGTTTAAACCGATCGTGAAGGTCATACCTAACCAGCAAACGTTGTCGCAAATGTCTTTTTTTTGATCAGGCTCTGTAGGAGCGGTTCTTTAGATCGTTCCCTACAGCCGTTAAACAGCACCTTGGGATTCACTGCACGCAACGTCCGTCCGACACTCGGAAATACCTTGTTGCCAGCTGTTACATCCGCCCCTAACATCCACCGTCAACGGGTACAGCGGAGCTGTCCAACAAAACCCGAATTCAAGGAAACAGAATGATCCAGCGCATCCACCGCAGCATCGACGCGCCACTGCGTTCCGGCCTGAACCGGGACGAACTGTGGGAAGCCCATGACAAGGGCCTGATCAAATGCTGGGAAATCGGCCGCCAACGCGCCACCCGCTTCCCCGACATGGCCCAACAGTGCCTCGCCGGCGAACTCCCGGTGCTGGGCTGGAAGGGTGGCGTCAGTCGCAGCCTGAAAAAACTCGAAAAATACGGATCCCTCAAATACCTCGCGCAATGGCAGGGTTTGCGTGGGGAGGATCTGGATATTGATTTGGCCACGGAGCGAGTGTTGACCTGTTCCCGGACGAAAATGGTGGTGACGTTTACGCCGGATCGGTCGAAATATTTCAATCAGGTGGCTGAAACAGAAACCTGAGACGCTCACGTTCTGTGGCGAGGGGGCTTGCTCCTGCTTGGCTGCTCAGCAGTCGCAAAGATATTGGGGGCGCTTCGCACCCCAGCGGGAGCAAGCTCCCTCGCCACAGCCCCTCCCCACAAGATGATGTAGTGTTCCCGGATGCCAATGCTCAGGAGTTCGATCATGAACCCGTCGCCCGTCATTCAGCACATTGAAACGCCCAGCCTGACTATCGCCTACGAACACCACGGCCCCACCACTGGCGAGCCAATCATCCTGCTCCACGGCTTCCCCTACTCCCCCCGCGCCTTCGACGAAATCGCTCCAGCCCTGGCGGCACAAGGCTATCGCGTCATCGTCCCATACCTGCGCGGCTACGGCCCGACCCGTTTCAACAGCCCTGACACCCTGCGCTCCGGCCAACAAGCGGCCCTCGCCCAGGATCTGCTGGACCTGATGGACGCCCTCGCCATCGCGCAAGCCGCGCTCTGCGGCTATGACTGGGGCGGCCGCGCGGCGTGTATCGTGGCGGCGCTGTGGCCGGAGCGGGTTCGCTGCCTGGTCACGGGTGATGGCTACAACTTGCAGGACATTCCCGGCTCAACCCAGCCACAGACCCCGGAGACCGAACATCGCCTCTGGTATCAGTTCTACTTCCATACCCCGCGCGGTGTTGATGGCTTGACCCAAAATCGCCGGGCCTTTTGCGAACTGCTGTGGCGTCTGTGGTCACCGACCTGGGCCAGGAATGCCGAGCGATACCCCTTGAGTGCGCCGGCCTTCGATAACCCGGATTTCATCGAGGTGGTGATTCACTCGTATCGGCATCGCTTTATGTACGTTGCGTGCGATCCGGCGCTGGAGTGGATGGAGGAAGCGCTGGCCAGGCAACCGCCCATCAACGTGCCAACGATTTCCCTGTGCGGCGCCGATGATGGCGTGGGACCTGCGACGGAGGTCGACGAAGACGTCGAGCACTTCACCGGCCATTACGAGCGCCGCGTGTTGGCGGGCGTCGGGCATAACATTCCCGAAGAAGCCCCCGAAGCGACGATCAAGGCATTACTGGATCTACTGAAAGGCTGACGCTGAAGCGCTCGCGATAGGCCTGCGGCGTCACGCCCATGGCCCGCAGGAAACTGCGGCGCAGGGTTTCTTCGCTGCCGAAGCCGCATTGCACCGCGACCCGCTTGATCGGCACGCCAGTGTCGCTGAGCAGCCGGCGCGCGGTTTCAACGCGAATCAATTCGATGGCCCGGGCGGGGGTCTGGCCAGTGTCGGCGCGGTAGTGGCGGATAAAGCTGCGTTCGCTCATGCAGGCCTGCTGGGCCAGGGTCGGGACGCCGAGGTCCTTGGTGAGATTTTCGCTGATCCAGGCGTGAAGTTCGTCGAAGCGGTTGCCTTCCTGTTGCAGGGACAGGGTCACGCTGAACTGCGACTGGCCGCCCGGGCGCTTGAGGAACACCACCAGTTGCCGGGCGACGTCCAGGGCCATGGCGCGACCGAGGTCTGCTTCGACCATGGCCAGCGCCAGGTCGATGCCGGCGGTAACCCCGGCCGAGGTCCAGACCGGACCGTCGTTGATGAAGATCGGGTTGGGTTCGACTTGCAGGCGCGGATGCTGTTGCGCCAGCTCTTCGCAACGGGTCCAGTGGGTCACCACACGCCGGCCATCGAGCCAACCACTGGCTGCCAGCAAAAACGCCCCGGTGCACACCGAAGAGATCCGCCGACAACCCATCGCGTGTTCACGCACCCACGTCACCAGAGACTGATCCTCCGCAGCCGCGTAAACGCCCCAACCGCCAGCGATGATCAACGTGTCGCTGCCGCCCGAGGGCAGCGGTTCAGCCAGCAGCGCCAACCCCGCCGACGACATCACCGCCCCGCCACCACTGGCAATCACCGACGGCGCATAGGGCGCCGGCATGCCCCGTTGACGGGCAATATCATTGGCCGAGGCGAACACCTGCAACGGCCCGGTGACGTCCAGCAGTTGTACGTTGGTGAACGCGAGCACATGAATGGCTTTGGGCATGATTGGCGTAATTCGTGGGGTTATTGGCGGATACGCCAAAGCCTACGAGCCTACAGTGAAGCCGTCCACCCCCCAACCCGGAGAAAAACGCCATGACGTTGCAGATCGGTTTTCTGTTGTTTCCCCAGGTTCAACAACTGGACCTGACCGGCCCCTACGACGTGCTGGCCTCGCTGCCGGACGTGAAAGTGCATTTGATCTGGAAGGATCTGGTGCCCGTCACCGCCAGCACTGGCCTGGTGCTGAAGCCGACCACCACGTTCGACGATTGCCCGGCGCTGGACGTGATCTGCATTCCCGGCGGCAGTGGCGTCGGACCGTTGATGGAAGATGAAGTCACCCTGGAGTTCATCAAGGCGCAGGCGGCCAACGCCCGTTATGTGACATCGGTGTGCACCGGCTCACTGGTGCTCGGTGCGGCGGGTCTGCTCAAGGGCAAGCGCGCCACCACGCATTGGGCTTACCACGATCTGCTCGCCACTTTGGGCGCGATCCCGGTGAAGGATCGGGTGGTGCGCGACGGCAACCTGCTGACCGGTGGCGGGATCACCGCGGGCATCGACTTCGCCCTGACCCTGGCCGCCGAGTTGTTCGACAAGGACACCGCGCAAGTGATTCAGCTGCAACTGGAATACGCGCCGGCGCCACCGTTCCAGTCCGGCAGCCCGGAAACCGCGCCGCAGGGCATTGTCGAAGAGGCGCAACGGCGAGCGGCCCCCTCATTCGTGCAACGCAAGCTGATCACCGAGCGGGCGGCGGCCAGGCTCGGCCTTTGATCCTGAACGCAACGTAATCCGTAGGAGCAAGGCTTGCCCGCGATGAACGATGACGCGGTTCTATCTGGACCACCGCGTCAGCTTCTTCGCGGGCAAGCCTCGCTCCTACACAAGCAAAAGCGTGGTGTTGCCGATGCTTTTCGACAGACGAAAAAAAACCCGCCGAAGCGGGTTTCTCAAGACCATTGCGACTTCCTGTCGGCAGCCATCCTGGCTAATGGTCGATCATCCGTGATCCTGAGCACTTCCTGTGCTGTAGGAGCGAGGCTTGCCCGCGAAGGCGGACTGTCAGTGATTACGATGCTGGATGTGCCGCCGTCTTCGCGGGCAAGCCTTGCTCCTACACAAGCAAAAGTGTGGTGTTGCCGATGCTTTTCGGCAGACGAAAAAAAACCCGCCGAAGCGGGTTTCTCAAGACCATTGCGACATCCTGTCGGCAGCCATCCTGGCTAATGGTCGATCATCCGTGATCCTGAGCACTTCCTGTGCTTCAGTTGATGGATCCAAGAATAGGCGCTTCAACGAAGCTTAAACAGACGACATATCCGCGAGTGCGTGTAAGCGATTGACCATTGGTGGCCAAAATCCATGCTCGTCCACTCTGTAGGAGCGAGGCTTGCCCGCGAAGGCGGCGGCATATCCAGCATCGATATCACTGAAAGACCGCTTTCGCGGGCAAGCCTCGCTCCTACAAAAAACGTGGTCCGACGGATGCTTTTCGACAGGCCAAAAAAAACCCGCCGAAGCGGGTTTTTCCCAAGACCATTACGACTCCCTGTCGGCAGCGTGTCCTTGCTTATGGTCGATCATCCGTGATCCTGAGCACTCCCTGTGCTTCAGTTGATGAGGCTAGATTACGCTTCGGATCCAATGTGCAATAGACGACATAGCTACTACAGCGTGTAAGACATTCGCCATAGCGCCCCTTCCGAAAACCCTTAGACGCATCAGGCATTCAGCCTGCAAGCCGCGAGTTCAGCGACCTGCAGCTGACCTTCGGCCGCCAGGGTGTCGCCGTCTTCCAAAAACCACGCCGCCGACAATCCGGCAAAGGCGAACACCCATTGCAGCAAGCGCCGACGTTCAAGTCCCGCCGCTGCGCAAACAACCCCGACTTGCCGTTCAAAGCGTAGAGGATCTGTCGCCGTAGGCAGTTCGGGGTTGCAGATCAGGTTGGCGTAGTCGTAGCCGCGCTCGCCGGTCACCCGTTTCGGGTCGATGGCCAGCCAGCCGCGGGGGCCAAAATCGAGAATATTGTCGTGATGGATATCGCCGTGCAGCACCACCACGTCTTGCGGCTCGGCGAGCAAGGCTTCGGCCGTGGTCAGGCAGAGGGAATAGCGGCCACCGTGTCGTTCGGCGGCCAGGCGTAACGATTCAAACCATTGCACCAGCGGCACCAGCGGCGGCAAAGGCGATGGACGCGGCGCATGCAAGCGCGCCACCGCCGCACACATGATCCGGCTGGCTTCGTCGTCCTGCCCGTTGAGCGCCATGTGCATCAGCGAACGCTCGCCCATGGCACGCTCCATCAGCAACCCGTCGCCGTGCTGGGCGAACACCTGGGCCGCGCCCTCGCCGTCCCACCAGGTCATCAGCAGATTGCCGAATTTTTCCTCGGCATCCACCGCCACCTTCAACATCGCCGGCACCTCGGCCCTGCGTACCGGCAACAAGCGACTGCCAGGGGTGATGATCGGCTGGCCGTCCGGCTCCAGTAACCAGCGCTTCAACCAGGGTTCAAACATTCACTCTCCATGATGCTCGCGATGATGTTCGCGGGCCTTGGCGCTGGTTTTCAGAAACTCTTCGATATTGTTCATCTGCTCATCCCAACCGCGGCTGTCCATGCGGAAGGCCTTGAGCCTGCGCTCTTGGGGAATGTGATCGAAACCGGATTCGGTCACCTTCAGCAAGGTGCCGTCATCCATGTCTTCAAGTTCGAACAGCACCAGGGTGGTGGGCTCCTGGGAATAGTCGATGTGCGGCTCCACGGCATACGGGTGCCAGCGAAACGAAAACACCCGCTCCGGCTCGACCCGCTCCACCAGGACATTCCACAGCAAGTGCTCATAACCGGGGTAGGTAATCTGCCCCTGGGTCCATTCACCGGCGACAAAGCGCTTGCCCTCCAGCGCCACGCCAAACCACTGGCCAAACGCCTCGGCATTGGCCAACACGCGCCATACATGCGAACGCGGCGCCTTGAGCACAATCTTCCTTTCGATGCGATCTGATGCTGGGTTCATAAGTCACCTCCTGTACTGAACAGTAGGCCTGTAAGACCACAAGACCAACCCTAAAGTTGTATCAAGCGGGTTCGATCGTCGCTCTCGGGATCTTGGTTACGCCTCGAAAAGTGCGCGAAGGTGCATGTTAAAGTGCGCAACGTGTGAATTTCAGGCCAAGGACGATCCATGCCACTCCCCACCCTGCGCGGCAGCTGCCTGTGCAAAACCATCGAATATCAGCTCGACGGCCTCGACATGCCGATCGTTCATTGCCACTGCCAGACTTGCCGCAAGGCCCACGCCGCGGCGTTCGCCTCGACCGCCGGAGTCTTGCGAGAGCATTTCCGTTGGACCAGGGGGCAGGATCGGTTGAGTACCTTTGAATCGTCGCCGGGCAAACTTCGCCATTTTTGCTCGGTGTGTGGTTCGCATTTGATGGCGCAACGGCTGGCTCAGCCGCATGTGATCGTGCGGGTGGCGACGCTGGATGATGATCCGGGAATGTTGCCGCAGGCGCATATCTGGACATCTCATGATGTGCCTTGGCTTGACGATGAAGGCGTTGAAAAATCCCCTGAATGGCAGACATGAATGGTGAGTCGCAGATTCGCTACACTGCCCTTCACTTCCCCACTTCACCACGAGAATCCCCCATGCACCCACGCTTTCTCCTGGCCCTGACGCCGCTGCTGTTCATCACCGCCGCTCACGCCGTGGACTGTGACAACACCACCCAGGGCGATATGAATCAGTGCGCCGGCCAGCAGTTCAAGGCTGCTGATAAAGAGCTGAATACGCTGTATCAGCAGATCACCAAAAGGTTGAAGGACAGTCCCGATGCCAAGAAGCTGCTGGTCAGCGCCCAGCGCAATTGGGTGGCCTTCAGGGATGCCGAGTGCAAGTTCTCCGCTTCCGGGGTGGATGGCGGCAGTGTTTATCCGTTGATTTACAGCAACTGCACGACCAGTCTGACGAAGTCGCGGGTCGAGGCGTTCAAGAACTATTTGAAGTGTGAGGAAGGGGATTTGAGTTGCCCGGTGCCTGGGGCTTGATGATTGTGTGTCTGTGAGGGGCTCATCGCGGGCAAGCCTCGCGCCTACAGGGGAATGTGATCATCTGTAGGAGCGAGGCTTGCCCGCGAAGGCGTCCGTCCAACCGCCACAATTACCGAACAAATATCTGCGCCGTAGTAATCGCCATATCCCCACCCGGCAACTTGATACTCCCCACCTGTTTCAAACTGTCGGCATCAAAAATCGCCACATCATTGAACGTCCCGGCCAGGTAGATCTTGCTGCCGTCCTTGTTGAAGGAAATGCAGTAGTAGGAATGATCCAGCGTCGCCGCCTGGAGCATCTTCTTCTGCTTGATGTCGTACTTGGCCAGGCGATTGAGTACGCCGAACATCAGGTTCGGGTCCTTGGGCGAGCGCATGCCGCTGAAGTAGATTTCCGTCAGCGGGCCGAAGTCGGTGGTTTCAGTCTTGCCCGTTTTCAGGTCGATGCTGAACAGCCCGTAGAGGTACTCGGCGGTTAAAGGATCCTGCTTCTTGTCCTTGAATTTCGCCGCGGTGTAGAGCAGCGAGAAGTCATGGCGATACGTCTGCTGGTTCCACACGTAGAGCACGTCCGGCGCACTGTAGTTCTCGCGTTTCCAGTGCCGGCTCGGGATCAGCACGTCGAACTTGCCGGTTTTTACATCGACCTTGTAGACATCCGCCCCCGCCACATACAGCGTGCCATCGTCGCCACTTTGCATGATGGTCAACTGCCGTGGCGCCGGGAAGCTGCGCACAGGTTTGGCGTCCATGCCGGCGTCGGTGGCGTACACGTCGAGCCGAGGCTGTTGCACTTCGTAGCGGTCGTTAAGCATCAACGTCGGGTTGGCGATGGCAAACAGTTCCTTGCCATCGTGGCTGAGGGTGAAGGCGAACATCGACTTGGCTTTCTCACCCGGTTTCTGAGTGATGCTGGCGTGGAAC
This sequence comes from Pseudomonas sp. ANT_J12, assembly GCF_008370045.1. Lineage (GTDB taxonomy): Bacteria > Pseudomonadota > Gammaproteobacteria > Pseudomonadales > Pseudomonadaceae > Aquipseudomonas. Next base: position 27,140 of record NZ_VOBN01000019.1, on the reverse strand, counting down.
ACCTGTTTGCAGCTGTCGAGTTCGACGCCGTAGATGTCCGCGTAGTGGTTGTTCAACACGTAGGCGGTCTTGCGATCCGGCGCCAACTGCACGGTGCCCGGGCCGAAGGCGTCCGGCAGCTTGCAGGTCTTGAACAGGGTGTCGGTGGCGAGGTCGATCACGTGCAGGTTGTTCGGGTAATTGGTGGTCAACATGTACTCGTGACCGTCTTGCAGTGCAGTGTTTTCATCGGCCAGAACGTTGAGCGAACAAACGCTCAGGACGGCGAACGCGGCCAGGCCGCAGGCTTTGATGCTAGGCATGCTGGAATCCTTTTATCTGACCGATCACTTGTCTTTTGGAAAGACAGTCCCGAGGTTGCGCCAGTTTTCGTTGGACGCCTGGGCGTCCTTGTTCCAGTCCGGGTAGGTGCTCATCATGTCGGGCACCTGGGCCGGCCACCAGCACGGGTCGGAGCAGCCATACAAGTCGGCTTCCATCGGCTGGCACAGCGACGACACCCCGCCAAACGCATCGATTTCCCAACCCGGGTCGGTGGTCGAGGCGCAGCCGGCAACGGAACTCATCGCCACCACTTCTTCAATGCGGTTTTCGGCGGCGGCCTGGTCGAGCTTCAGCGCTTTGTTATTGATTGCCTTGAGATGTTTCATATCAGTGAGCCTTGCGCGGAGTGATGTAGCTGCTGATAAACGCAGGGTTGTGGGCCATGATCCGGGTGTAGACCTCGATGCCGAAGTCGACCCAGTCACGCATCAGTTCGCAGTAGTGATAGGTCGGGTGGGTCGGGTCGCCGTAACGCGCATAGCTTTCGTGGTAGCAGCCGCCGGAGCACAGGTTGCGGATCTGACAGTCCTCGCACCCGGTGTTGGTGCGGTCCAGGCGTTGGGACAGGAAGTCGTTCAATTCCACCTGTTTCACGCCGCTGTGGACATTGCCGAAGGTCGGCAATGACGAACCAGTGAAGCGATGGCACAGGTTCAGCTCGCCCTTGTGATCCACCGCCAGCATCTTCAAACCGGCGCCGCATGGCAGGGCTTTTTTGTGGCCTTCGTGGATGTCGGTGATCAACTGGTGCAGGTTGGAGAAACCGATGTTGCGGTGCTCCAGCGCCGCTTCCAGATACCGCCGACCGAGCTTCTTCATGTTGGCGAAGACTTCGATCAGCTCATCGCTGGACAGGTTGAACGTGCTGATATCGCCCGAAGTCACCGGGGCAAACCCGACTTCGGCAAACCCCAGTTCGTTGAACAGGTGATCCCAGATGGTTTCGACGTCAGTAACCCCAGTGGTCAGGGTCACCCGCGCGCCCACCGGTCGGCTGTTGTAGCGCGACAGCAGCATCTCGGCTTTGCGCCGCACCACGTCGTACGTGCCCTGCCCGCCTACGGTGATACGGTTGCGATCGTGCACGGTTTTCGGCCCGTCGATACTCACCGACAGCCCGAAGCGGTGTGCGTTGAGGTAGTCCACGGTGTCTTCGGTGAGCAGCGTGGCGTTGGTGGTCATGACGAATTCGACGAACTTGCCGGCTTCCGAAAACCGCTTCTCACAGTAATCGACCATGTACTCGATCAGCTTGCGATTGCTCAGTGGTTCGCCGCCAAAAAACACCACGGTGAACCGTTCTTCATCCGGGGATTCACGCAGCAGCATTTCCACCGAAGCGACCGCCGTGTCGATATCCATTTTCTTGCCCGCCGACGGCTTGTCGAGGTCTTCCTTGTAGCAGTAGGTGCAGCTCAGGTTGCAACCGGTGTTGACGTTGAGCACCACGGTGTTGATCGCCGTGCGTTCGACCCGTTTGGTGCCGATGTCCGGGGTCAGTGGCGAGCCGTCGCTGACCAGTTCCAGGGCCATCAGCTCGCGCAGGGTTTCGGTGATTTCTTCGCCGTTGAAGCGCGCGGCCAAGCGCTCGATCAGGTCATCCGACGAGCAGCCGGGACCGCGCAAGGTATCGATGATGGTGCCGGTCAGTTCATCGCTGGCGAACAGCGAACTGCTAGGGATATGAAACAGCATGCGGTCGGCATCGACGTGCACTTCGTGCAGATTCCGTTCGACCAGATTCAAAATAGCGCCCATTGCAACCTCCTGTGCAAACCCCGGTTGGCGGGGCATGCGGTCATTCCAAAAAAGTGTCTGAAACCGTTAACGATCAGCCAACTCATGGAATGGGTGGATTGTTCCAGCGTTGTACCGTGACGATCATGTGGCCTTCGCCGGTCAGGGATTTCCCTGCGTCGTCGACGGCGGCGATCACCTTGAGGTTGCCGGCATTGTTGGTGGACATCTTGCGCTGCGGGTTCGGCCCGGCATCGCCTGGGGTGAACACGCCGCTGTCGGCCTGCATGGTGCCGGCGAACTTGACGTCTTCGTCTTCCTTGGCGCGGTCGTCGAACGCTTCGACTTTCCATTGCGCCGGGAACACGCCGATGCGGTACGGCTTGCCGTCAGCACCTTTGCCCCACGCTTCCGCATCGAAACGGCCCTGGACTTTCGGCGTCGAACCGCCCCCCTCGCCGATCCGCGCCACGGAGAATTGCGGCACGACTTTGACGCTGGCAATCGAGCTGTAGACCGACAGGGTCGGGCCTTTCAGCGTGCCGACGGTGACGTTACGCAGCCCCGGTTGGGCATTGGCCGCAGCCTTGAGTTTGACGCGCATCCGCTCAGGACTTTGCTCGATGACAGATACCACTTCCACGCCTTTGCCGAAGTTCGGTTTGCCGCTGAGCCCGCTGCCGATCAACGTCACTTCAGTTTCAGCGCCCGCCTTCAGATAGCCCGGCTGCACCGCCAGCAAACGACTGCTGCCCTGCTTCGCTGCGACGAAGTCCAGGCCACGCTCATCGTGCTCGGCCTCGAACATCCGGCCTTGCATCGCGTTGCCCTGGGCGGCGAATACCTGGCGCATGGTCACGCCATCGACGGTCACGTTGCCGCGCCATTCGTAGCCGCTGTAGAGAATCGCGCTGCCGTCGCCGTTGAACGGGCTGCCATCGGCGTACTGGCCTTTGACGCTGACCTTGAAGGTGTCGCCGGCATCGGCGCTGACGCTCATCACGCCGGCCAATTCACCCTTGCCCGGCAAGTGACCGCTGAAGCTCCAGTCGCCCACCAGCGCATCGCTTTTCGGCGCGGTGCTCAGCCACTTTTTCCAGGCCGGGTTGTCCAGTGGATATCGCTTGGCCAACAGCGGCACCATGTCCTTGCGGGCGATGTCGAACCAGTCGCGATCCCGGGCCAACGCCTGGTACTCCAGGGACGGCCATTGGCCGAGGTGGAAGTTGACCAGGCGTTCCCATTCCTGGGCGGGACGCCGTTGCAGGGCGACCCGCGCACCGGAGTGGCAGCGGCCGCACATCTGGCTGGTCTGGTCGTCGAATTTTTCGACGGTGTTGAGCCGCCGTTCCAGCGCATAGCGCACGCCGTCGGTTTCGCTCGGCGCCAGGCCCTGGGTGTCGGCCAGGTATTTGACCAGGGTGCGGCGGTCGTCATCGCTGATCTGCAAACCGTGCATGGTCTGCATCCGGGCGATGCTCATCAGCCAGCCTTCGGGGGTTTTGCGCTGGTGGCTGATGCGGCTCAGGGTGTTATCGGCTTCGGGGGTGTGACAGCCCTGACAGGTTTCCTTGAGGATGATCTGGGCATCACGGGCTGCCAGGCTGTCAGGCGAATGCAGCGCCACACAAGCGGCCACGGCCAGCAGGCCGGCGCTTATGCCTGATCGGAGTCTTCTCTTCATCAACGTCGAACCTCGCACGGTGCTTTCTTATTGTTGTGGCTTATCGTTTTTATGGTTTCTACCGCCGGCGGCGCACCGCAGACGGAGGCAAGAGAAACGTCTGCCATGAGCAATACACGGAGCGTGCCAGCTTATCGATATCCTTATTAATCAATCAGTTACTTGAATATTCCTACCGAAAGCCCGGCCCGACCCGGATCGCCTGCGTCTAATATCGCGACAGCTGTTGCAACCTGAGACAAGCGTAGCTGCCCCGGCGCGAACACTTCATCGCCCGACGATTGACGGCTGATCGGCCCGGGTGCGAAATGGCTGTTCACCGATTGCCAAGCAGGGGATACCACAATGGCAAGCATCACTGTCCTGGCGGGGGACTTTCTGCAGGGTGATGGAGAGTACCTGGACGGCGTTTTTACCCTTCGAACGTCGCTTCATCCATGGCCCGGCATTACCCTTCCACTGTCATCGTTCAAGCATCTGGAAGTGGCCAACGAGGATTCGATCAAGGACGTCAAGGACGCCATCGGCTTCGGCGTGGCCGGGGCCATGCTGCTGGGCCCGATCGGCGCGATCGCCGGGTTCATGCTGGCCGGGAAGGAAACCGAAGTGACCTTCCTGGCCACGCTCAAGGATGATCGAAAGTTGCTGGCTGCGGTGGATGGCCACACGTTCGAGGATATTTACCGCAAGATGGCGTCATAAGCCTACGGCGTCATGCCGCCCCGTCGCGTGGGGGCGGCATGCCGTCGGTTCAGATGTAGAAGGTCGGGTGAACGCCTTTGTGAACCTCGATTTCCTGGCGCATGTCAGCCACCAGCGAGGCGATGGCATGGGGACTGTCCAGGGTCCAGAGCGGGACGTGGGTCGCCACCATGTCGACTTTCCCGGTCATGCAGTCGCAGACCCGAATCGTCAGCGATTGGTCTGCCTCCATGTTGCAGGTGCAGACCGAGGGCAAAAAGCTGCGTTCAATGATGTTTTGAATTTCCAGGGTTGAAAGGAACATCGTTACCTCCCTCACGCCAGATATGTGGCCGGGCAAAGGCTCCCTCGTTTCGCCCGTCGAGCCTGAAAATTCTAGTCCTCAAAAGTGAGTGCCTCAAGGACGCAACACGGCTGCTCGTCGTCTCAGGCGCTGTCGCAATTTGCGAAAAAATCCAGCGTTGCCTCCTTCGTGAAAGCCTGCAGAACCCGGCCAATCAAGGGTTGTCCCGCGCTTGTCGACACTTGGCACAGCCATTGCGAAAGCCTGGATCTCATGAATAAAAAGAGATCGCGCCATGTCCCTCCCTTATCTGCTTCCCGCCACCTCGGCGTTCATCCAGCGCGCCCCGCGCATGTTGATCGGCGGTGACTGGGTCGAGGCCGCCGACGGCCAGACCATGCCCCTGCATAACCCGGCCACTGGCGACGTGCTGTGCGTGGTGCCGCGAGCCACGCCCGAAGATATGGACCGCGCCGTGCTCGCCGCGCGCCGGGCCTTCGATGATTCAACCTGGACCCGCACCCGCCCCCGGGAGCGGCAGAACCTGTTGTGGAAACTCGCCGACCTGATGGAGCGCGACGCCGAGCTGCTGGCGCAACTGGAATGCCTGAACAACGGCAAGAGCGCGGCGGTGGCGCAGGTGATGGACGTGCAACTGTCCATCGACTTCCTGCGCTACATGGCCGGCTGGGCGACCAAGATCGAAGGTTCCAGCGTCGAGGTGTCGTTGCCGCTGATGCCCAACGATCAATTCCACAGCTTCATCCGCCGCGAAGCGGTGGGCGTGGTCGGCGCCATCGTGGCCTGGAACTTCCCATTGCTGCTGGCCTGCTGGAAACTCGGCCCGGCCCTGGCCACCGGTTGCACCGTGGTGCTCAAGCCTGCGGATGAAACCCCGCTGAGCGCACTGAAACTCGCCGAACTGGTGCTGGAAGCGGGCTACCCCGAAGGCGTGTTCAACGTCGTGACCGGCACCGGCATCACCGCCGGTTCCGCGCTGACCCACAACCCGTTGGTGGACAAGCTGACCTTCACCGGCTCCACCGCCGTGGGCAAGCAGATCGGCAAGATCGCCATGGAGTCCATGACCCGTGTGACCCTGGAGCTGGGAGGCAAATCGCCGACCATCGTCATGGCCGACGCCGACCTGAAGACTGCCGCCGCCGGTGCCGCCAGCGCGATTTTCTTTAACCAGGGCCAGGTGTGTTGCGCCGGTTCCAGGCTGTATGTGCAGCGCAAGCATTTCGACAACGTGGTAGCGGACATCGCCAGCATCGCCAATGCCATGAAGCTCGGCAACGGTATGGACCCGACCGTGGACATGGGGCCGTTGATCTCGAAACGTCAGCAGGAACGGGTCTACGGCTACATCGAACAAGGCCGGGAAAGCGGAGCGACCATCGCCTGCGGCGGTGAGCAGTTCGGGCCGGGATTTTTCGTCAAGCCGACAGTGATTGTCGATGTCGATCAGAAGCACTCGTTGGTGCAGGAGGAGATCTTCGGCCCGGTGCTGGTGGCGATTCCGTTCGATGACGAGGCCGATGCGTTGCGCATGGCCAATGACAGCCCTTATGGGTTGGGCGCGAGTATCTGGTCCAACGATCTGGCGGCGGTGCACCGGATGATTCCGCGGATCAAATCGGGGTCGGTGTGGGTCAATTGCCACAGCGCGCTGGATCCGGCACTGCCGTTTGGCGGGTACAAAATGTCCGGGGTCGGGCGGGAGATGGGGTATGCGGCGATTGAGCATTACACCGAGTTGAAGTCGGTGTTGATCAAGCTTTGACACACTGATCGTTCCCACGCTCTGCGTGGGAATGCATCCCGTGACGCCCTGCGTCACCTTCAGACGCGGAACGCGGAGCGTCCCTGGCGGCATTCCCACGCGGAGCGTGGGAATGATCAGTGTCAGGGTTTGAATCCTTGGGCCAACAGCCAACTACGAACAACCCTGCCCTGCTCCACCGTCAACCCGGCCAACGCCTGCTCAGCCGGTTCAGCCCACAACCGCCGCACCAACGGCGCCAGCTCAACCCCCTGCACATGCCAGATCCCCAACGGTTGATCCGCCGTGATCACCACCTCGGCCTCATCCACAAATCCATCGCGCAGTACGGGCGCCCGCTCAATTCGCAACAAGGCAAAATCCGCCTCGGCGTGGGCCACTTCAGCATCCGGCCAACAGCGCCGCGCCTGCCAGAACGGTTGCTCCCGCCAGCGCTGCTCATCGGCATAAAAATCCCGGCCAATGCGCGCAAAACGCAAAAACAACTGCTCCACCCGCTGCTGATGAAAGCGCTGGGCCAACGCCGCTCGCTCGGGTTTACGCAACAACGTGTTGATCACCGTCGGCGCCTGCAACGCGGAGGACAGGGACTGGAAAATCCCGTTGCCCGACAACGGATCCACCGCCATCGCTGCGTCGCCTACGCGAATCCAGTTATCACCACAGACCTGCGGAGACAAAATCGCCGTGCTGCTACGGGCGTGCAATTGCAGATCGTTCTGCGGCTGATCACCGAAAAACGCCCGAGCCACTGCCGATTCGTGGCGCCGCTGGCGACAGTACTCGAGCAACATCGCCTTACCCGGTAACGAAGCGCTGGCCACGTCCACCGTCCATTGCCAGTAACACTGCCCGTCGGCCCGTCGCGCCATCCAGGCCCAGCCGTCCTCAAGGCTTTCCACGGCGCTGGCGGTGTCGCCCGCCGTGGCCTGCCAGCGATTGAGCAGGCTGACTGTCTCCGGGCCGCGCAGGCCTTTACCGAGGGTCGGAGTTGAACGGCCCCGAGCTTCCACCAGAAAATCCGCGACCAGCACTTCGTGTCCTTCGATCTCGACCCGATGCCCCTCCGCTGAGGTCTGCACCGTCAGCACTCGGCCTTCGATCAACTCGACCCCAGCCCCACGCAAATCCTCGCGCAGGCCGCGATCAAAACTCGGGCGATCCAGTAAAAATTCGATGTTCTGCGCGTGCTGCTGGCCGTTCCACCACACCTGCCGTTGTGAAGGCAGCGCCGCGTCTGCCAACGCGTGGTTCAGACCCGCGCCACGCAACGCCTCCAGCACCCGTACGGAAACGCCTTCCAGCGCAGCAAAGCGTCGCCATTCGCTGACCAGCGTCACCGGGTATCCGAGCCGGCGCAAACCCAAAGCCACCGCTGCGCCCGCCGGGCCTGCGCCTAGAATACAAATCACGGTCCGAAGCGCCGTTCAGGGCCGCGATAACGGGCGTGATCGCGCAACCATTCGATGACCTGCTGATTGCTCGCATCGGGATACACCACCAGAAACCCGGCGATATGCCCGCTCAACGCCGCACACCCCAGACTCGCGCCGGACTGCCCCGGATACGTCCCATGCACACACGCGGCGAAATCCGCCTGGGCGCTGTTGAGCCACGACCATTCGTTTTCCGCGCAACGGGCATCGCCGGTCACCCGCAACACCTGCGGATACTTCGCCGGAAACACGCCCTCGCCCTGGGCCGGACTCGATGCACACAGCAAGACGCCTCGCGCCACGGCTGCCGCACACGCTTCGCGCAACAGGCTGCGATCCTGACGCAATCCGAGGCTCAGATTAATCAGCCGCACGTCCTGCGCCACCAGCCAATCAATCGCCGAGGCAATCTGCAAGGCACTGGTCACGCCACGCTGGTCGAACACCTGCGCCACACAGAACACCGCTGCCGGCGCCCGCCGCCCAATCGCCTCGATCACCGCGCTGCCGTGACCGAGCGGATCGTCGCGCAAATCCCCTTGCGCCAATCCATCCTCCAGCAACGAAAACCTGCGCCCCGCGACCACCTGCACCCGCTGCGCCGCCGAGTGACCGCTGTCCACCACGCCAATCCGCAGTTCAGGCTTCATGCAGCACCGTTTTTGATGTGAGCACGCCGTCGAGCAATTCAAAGCGCAGATCGGCGTCAGCCAACGTCGAAGGGCGATGGCTGATGAGGATGCGCGTGCGTCCGGCAAACAAACGGTCGATGGCTTCGATCACTTCGCGCTCGGTGGCTTCATCCACCGCCGAAGTGGCCTCGTCGAGCACCAGGATCAACGGGTCCTGCAACAGCGCCCGGGCAATGGCGATCCGTTGTTTCTGCCCGCCGGACAACTGCTGGCCACGCTCGCCCAACGGACTGTCGAGGCCTTCGGGCAAGGATGCGATCAGGCTGTCGAGTTGCGCCAGCCGTGCGACTTCAGCGATGGCGTCGCGACTGGCGTCCGGCACCGCGTAGGCCAGGTTATCCGCGAGGCTGCCGCGAAACAGCACGATGTCCTGACTGACCACCGCAATGCGCCGCCGCAGCTGGAACAGGTCCAGATCCCGCAAGTCTACGTCCCCGAGCAGCACCTGGCCCGACTGTGGATCGTGATGCCGTTGCAGCAGGTCGATCAGGGTTGTTTTACCCACGCCAGAGCCGCCGCTCAGGGCGACTTTCAAGCCGTAAGGGATGCGCGCATCGATCCCGCTCAAGGTGCTCGGGCGCCCCGGATGACTGAAATGCACATTGTCGAAACGCAACTCGCCAGAGCTCGGCATCGGCTGCGGCGTGACCGGGGTGAGCACGGTCGGTTCTTCGCCGCGCAACTCCATGACCCGCCCGAGGCTGACGGTCATGCGCTGGATCGCCACGTAGAGCCCGAGCAGGCTCTGCACCGGCCCCACCGCCATCCCGAGGTAAGTGGAAAACGCGATCAGCGCACCGAGCTGCCACGTGCCCTGCACCACCCAATAACCGCCGATCAAGAAGGCACAGGCACGGGACAATGAGGTCAAAGTGCCCGGCACAGCCTGGGTGAAAAACTCGGTGACTTGCAGGCGCAGCAACTGGCTCATATAGCCCTGGCCCAGGGTCTCCAGCCGTCGCGCTTCGCGCTGTTGCTGGCCGGCAGACTGGATGAATTTCATCACCGGCAAGGTCTCGACCATAAACGAAGACATGTCCGCCGAACGCTCGCGCAACTGCCGTACATCGCGCTCGACCTTGCGCCGCATCCAGCGCAGCCACAGCACGTCGAGGGGGATCAGCACCAGCGCCAGCAGCGACAGTTTCCACGACAAGGTCAGCAGCATCGCCACGGAAAAGAACAGGCCGATGACGCTCGATACCGCCGAAAACAGCGAGTCCACGGCAAAGCGCTGGATCTCCGCGACGTCGCCATCCAGGCGCGACATCAAATCGCCGATGCGCCGCTGGCCATAGAAGCTCGGTGACAAGGTCTGCAAGTGCCGATACAAGTCATCACGCAGGGCAAACAGAATCCGCCCGGAGAGCCGCGTGTGCAGGTAACGGTTGATCCCCGACAGCGCGGTGCCAAGCAAACCGGCGACGATCATCAAACCGGCAATCAGCACCAGCATCGGGAAGTTGCGCCCCAGCAGGCCATCATCGATCAGCAACTTGGTCAGCCAAGGTTGCACCAGCACCAGCAACGAAGCGCAGACTGACAACCCGAGCAACCCGGCAATCGCCAGCCGATGGGGCCGCACAAAACTGTAGAGCCAGCGCAGCGCCGCTTGCAGGGCTTGCGGGTCGCGGCTGTCGATCAGCCGCACGATCAGGCGCTGCATCACAGGCGCAACTGCTTGAGTTTGCGATACAGGGTCGCGCGGCTGATGCCGAGGGCGTCGGCGGCGGCCGAGACGTTGCCTTGGTGCGCGTCCAGGGACTGGCGAATCAGCTCCAGTTCGTTTTCACGAATGCTGCCGGCCTGGGGGCGTTCGGTGGCGGTGAGGTCGTCGAGCATGCTGTCGGGCAAGTGGTCGAGGGTGAGCACGGTGTCGCCCGCCTCGCGCATGGCCAACGCGGTGCGCAACACCATCTCCAATTGGCGAATATTGCCCGGCCAGTGATAGCCGCCGAGCAACTTGCTCAAGTCATCGTGCAAGGTCACGGCCGGGGCATCGAGTTTGGCCAGCAGGCGACCGACCAGACCGCTGAAATCCTCGCGCTCGCGCAGGGCCGGGAGCATCACGCTGATGCCGTTGACCCGGTAGAACAGGTCTTCGCGAAAGTGTTTGTCTTCCACCAGGCGCTTGAGGTCGCGGTGGGTGGCGCAGATCAGGGCGACGTCGATGTCTTGCTCTTCGCCAGCGCCCAACGGCGCGACTTTGCGGTCCTGCAACACCCGCAACAACCGGGCCTGCAAGGCCAGTGGCATGTCGCCGATTTCATCGAGGAACAAGGTGCCGCCGTGGGCCTGTTGCAGGCGCCCGACCATGCCGCCACGCCGGGAACCGGTGAACGCGCCTTCGCGGTAGCCGAACAGTTCCGACTCGATCAGGCCTTCGGGAATCGCCGCGCAATTCACTGCGACGAAGGGTTTATCGCAACGGGTGCCGGCCATGTGCAGGGCGCGGGCGATGACTTCCTTGCCGGTGCCGGTTTCGCCGAGCAGTAGCACCGGCAACTCATTGGCCAACCCTTGGCGGGCCATGCGCAAGGCGCGGGCGTAACGCACATTGCTGCCGGCCAGGGATTCAAGATCCGGTTGCGGTTTGGCGGATTTGGCCACCGGGCGGGTTGTGGTGCCAACGTTGATCGACCGCTGGGGTGCGCGCAGGGTTTTGTAGAAGAATTCGCCCTTGGCGGTTTGCAGACTGCCGATGCCGCCCTGTTGTAAACGAGCCAGCAATTGCAGGCCATCGACGCCGAGAAACTCTTCGCAACGATGCCCCACCAGCGCCGAACGCTCGGCCCGCAGCAGCTGACAGGCCTGGGCGCTGACCGCGAGAATCTGTCCGCCGAGGCTCACCGCCAACAGGCCCTGCCACGGGGATTCGAGGTACTGCCGACGGCTATGGAACGCGAGGACGATTTGATCCGGATAACTGGCGTTGAACACCCGGCTTTCGATCTGGCTGACCGCCATGGCCAGCAGCGCGGTGCTGTCGTGGACGCGGCCGAGAGGGCCTTCGCGGGTCAGGTCGAGGACGCCGAGGATATCGCCTTGAGGGCAGTGAATCGGCACCGAAGTGCAGGAGAAATCGCTCAGGCGATCCAGGTAGTGTTCGCCGCAATCGATCAGGGTTGGCCGGGCTTCCACCAAAGCGGTGCCGAGGGCGTTGGTGCCGCGAGCGGCTTCGCTCCAGCAGGCGCCGAGGGCGATGTCTTGCAGGCCGGAGCCCTTGAGGCGGTCGGCGCGGCCTTCGACGGCGAGGATGGTGGCGTCGGAATTGGCGAGGATGATCAGGCCTTCTTTACCTTGGCGTTCGGCCAGGTAATCGATGGCCGGCATCGCGGCGTCGATCAGCAAACGGTTGCTGGCCAACAGCACTTCAAGGCTGGCGCTCGATTCCAGTGTCAGCTCGTGCTTGCCATTGAAATGCACGCCGTGGCTGAGGCTGCGCCGCCATGAGGCATCGATTTCCGCACGCAATACGCCATCAGGGACTTCGCCTTCGAGGTGAAGCTTTTCCCGGGCCAGCCGGGCTTCCTGATGGGGTTTGGGATGTGTTGTTTTTATGAGTGTCATCAAGCGCTCCGCAGCGGTCCGCTTTGCGCTTTTTGAGATCAGCGCCGTGGCGTCAATCTTTACGTTAACGTCAGGGCGATGGCAAGTGCCGTAGGGCGTTTGTGTTGCATCTGGGGGACCGCGTTAGCGTTCTTCGCGGGCAAGCCTTGTTCCTACAGGGGAATGTGATCACCTGTAGGAGCGAGGCTTGCCCGCGAAGGCGGCCTTCTGGACACCTCACACCTCAGAGTTGCCACACCTCGGCATTCACAAAAAACGCCCGCGCATTGTCCTCAAGACTCTCCAGGTGATACCCACCCTCCTGCACAATCAAACACGGCAACCCCAGGCTACGAATCCGCTCCCCCAACTGCGCAAACCCTTCCCGGGTGACCGCCACTTTGCTCTGCGGATCGAGCTCAAAAATATCGAAACCCAGGGACAACACCAACACCTCGGCGCCGAAATCCTTCACCGCCGCCAACGCCGCCTCAAGTTGTCCGAGGAAATCCGCTTCACTGGCGCCATGGGCCATCGGCAGATTCAGGTTGAACCCCTCCCCTGCGCCAACGCCACGCTCATCGGCAAACCCGGCCACGCCCGGATAGAAATTGGTCGGATCGCCATGCACCGAGACGTACAGCACGTCGTCGCGGTCGTAGAAAATCTCTTGAATGCCCTGACCGTGATGCATGTCGGTATCGAGCACCGCCACCCGCTCGAACCCTGCGCGCAAGACCTGCGCCGCTACGGCCGCGTTGTTGAGGTAGCAGAAACCACCGGCCGCTTCTGCCCGCGCATGGTGACCTGGCGGACGGCAAAGTGCATACGCCGCCGGCTCGCCATCGAGTAAAGCCTGGGCGCCCGCAATTGCGCTTTGCGCCGACCAATAAGCCGAGCGCCAGGTCTGCTCGCCCACCGGGCAACTGCCATCGGCCAGATAACGAGCGGCTTGGGCGAGAATCCCGCGCAGGGCATTGGGCTCGCGGACGAAGATGTTCGACATCACTTCATCGCCCCAATCTTCGGGGATTTCCTTCCAGCGTTGATGGGCTTCCTTGAGGAACGTCAAATACGGCGCGCCGTGGACCGCCAGTAATGGCGCGAGTCCGGCGTCGGTCGGTTGCTCGACGTTGAAACCCAGGGAATGCGAGGCCTGCACCAGACGTTGCACACGCTCCGGGACTTCCTGCGGCGTGCGCATCTGCCCGCGGGAGTAGTAGCTGCGTGGGTGATGGAGCAATTGTTCGGGGTGGAAAAAACTGCGCATGGGATAAATTCCTGTTCTGAAACGGAGCGCGCTCCCCTGTAGGAGCGAGGCTTGCCCGCGAAGGCGTCAGCACATTCAACATCTATGTTGACTGACACACCGTCTTCGCGGGCAAGCCTCGCTCCTACAGGGGTTGTGGGTTATTCAGTTCTTTCGGCGCGGGCCAGCACGGCGTTGAGCAGCACGTCGGTGCCCTGGCGCACATCCTCGGGCAACACATCCTCGGCTTCGTTATGGCTCAACCCACCCACGCACGGGATAAACACCATCGCTGTCGGGCAGTACCGCGCCAGGTGAATCGCGTCGTGCCCGGCACCACTGACAATCGATTGCTGAGCGTAGCCCAGGGCATCCACCGCGTGCTGCACCGCCGCCACGCACTCGGCATCGAAGGGTGTCGCCGGGCTGATCCAGTGCGGCGTGATCGTCAGGTTCAACCCGCGACCCTCGGCAATCGCCTGGAGTCGCGCGCGGACTTGCTGCTCCATCGCCTCGATGGCTTCGTCCCGGTGATGGCGCAGATCAACCGTGAAATTCACCAACCCCGGAATGGTGTTGCGCGAAGATTTGTTAATGCTCAACTCGCCCACCGTGGTCAGGCCTTCTGGGGCGAAATCGGCAGCCAGAACCTCGATGGCCTGGATCATCCGCGCCACGCCGTACAGGGCATCCTTGCGTAATGGCATCGGCGTGGTGCCAGCGTGGGCGGCCATGCCTTCGACCCGCACGTCGAGCCAGCGAATCGCCTGGCCGCCCGTGACCACGCCGATGCTCTTGGCGTTGTCTTCAAGGATCGGCCCTTGCTCGATATGCGCTTCAAAATACGCATCCACCGCGCCACCCAACGGACGCTCGCCGGCATAACCGGTGCGTTGCAGGGCTTCGGCAACGCTGATGCCATCGATGTCACGCACTGCCAGCGCCGCGTCCAGTTTCATGATCCCGGTGAACACCGCCGAGCCGAACATCGCCGGGGTGAAGCGTGCACCTTCTTCGTTGGTCCACACCGCGACTTCCAGCGGTTTGCGGGTCTGAATGCCCAGATCGTTTAGGCAACGCACCACTTCCAGACCAGCCAATACACCGTAGACGCCATCGAAGCGGCCACCTTCAGGCTGGGTGTCGAGGTGACTGCCCATCATCACCGGCGCAGCGTCCGGGTCGGTGCCTTCGCGGCGGGCGAACAGGTTGCCGATGGCGTCCACGCTCAGTGTCATGCCGGCTTCGCGACACCAGTGGGCGAAGAGTTCGCGGCCAGCCTTGTCTTCATCACTGAGGGCCAACCGGCAACTGCCACCTCGCGCCGTGGCGCCGATTTCGGCCATGGCCATCAGGCTCGCCCACAGGCGTTCACCATTAATCTTCAACATAAGTAACTCCTCGAAAATCGGGATTAAGCGTTGGCCAATTCGATACGTTCAGCACTGGCATGGCGGCGAGCAAGGGACAAGACGCAGATCAGCGAAGTGGCGGCGATCAGGCTGTAGAACACCGCCAGCGGCCACCATTGGCCGGCGAATTTGTGCGCCAGCAGCGTGCCGATCAGCGGCGTCAGGCCACCGGCCAGCGCACCGCAAATCTGATAAGCCAGGGAGATCGCGGTGTAGCGCACGCGGGTCTCGAACATGCCGCTGACGTAACCGGCGATCACCGCGTAGAACGAGGCCATGCACACCACCGCCAGGGCGATGCCGAGGATGATCAGCGACGGTTGGGCCGAGCTGACCAGCACGAACATCGGGTACGGTGAGGCCATCGCCAGCAGCGACATCAGGCACAGGAAACGCGTCGCACCGATTTTCTCGGCGACCCAAGCCGCCAATGGCTGAATGCAGAACTGAATAATCGCCACCACAAACAGGCACTCGAGGATCAGCGAGCGCGGCAACTCAAGTTGCTGGGTGGTGTAGGCGATCATGAAAGTGTTGGTGAAATACACCCCGGCGATCCCGAGGGTGTTGGCGCCGATGCACAGCAGCAATGGGCGCCACGCGGTACGCAGCACTTCCATCACTGGCGCCTGCTCCTTGCGTGTGCTTTTGCTGGCCAGTTCGCGGCTGGCGAGGAATTCCGGCGATTCATTCACACCGAGTCGAATCGCCAAACCCACCAGCAACAACAGCGAACTGGCGAGGAACGGTAGGCGCCAGCCCCAACTCATCAAGTCTTCTTCCGGCAAGCGAGTGACTGCACTGAAGGCCAGCAACGACAAGATCAAACCCGCCGGGCTGCCCAGTTGTGCAAAGGAAGCGAAGAAGTTGCGCCGGCCCTTGGGCGCATGCTCGCCGGCCATCAACACCGCCCCGCCCCACTCGCCGCCGACAGCGATGCCCTGGACGATGCGCAACAGAATCAACAGCACCGGCGCCGCAACGCCGATTTGCGCGTAAGTCGGCAGCAAACCGATGCACACCGTGACCACACCCATCATCAGCAAGGTGATGATCAGCGACTTCTTGCGCCCGATGCGGTCGCCGATATGGCCAAAGATAATCCCGCCCAACGGTCGCGCAAAAAAGCCCACGGCGAAGGTGCCGAACGCGGCCATGGTGCTGAACAGTTTGTCGTCGGAGGGGAAGAACAGCGCACCGAACACCAGGGCGGCGGCGGTGGCGTAGATGTAAAAGTCATACCACTCGATCATGGTGCCGATGAAGGCTGCGGCTGCCGCACGGCGCGGTTGGGACGAAGCTTGGGGCTTCATGGGTCGGGCTCCTTTGATTGTTTTTTTGGCAGGAGGAAATCGGATGCATCAAGGCACTCTGGCGGCGCCTGTCTGGGGGTGATTTATCGTCTCGGGGCTATGATTAGTCAATTTTCTATTTATTATGCGGACTATTACTCCAGCTTATAATCGAGAACTACCATGGCCGAACGCGACGTGCAACGCCTGCTCAACGACCGCCTCGACTGGAACCTGCTGCGCACCTTTCGGGTCATCGGCCAGGAGCTGAGCATCAGCCGCGCCGCCGCGCGCCTGCACCTGACGCAACCGGCGGTGAGCCAGGCCTTGAAGCGGCTGGAAGAACAACTGGGCCGACAACTGATCGCCCGGCGCGGACCGCGATTTGCCCTGACCGAGGTCGGCGAGCAGATCTTCGAACTGGCCGGGGAAATCTATGGGCAGATGTCGCAAGTCAGCAGCGTGCTGGAGCAACCGGCCGACGAAGTGATCGGCAAGGTGCGGTTGCTGATCATCAGTCGGATCTTCTCTGAGCGTTTCGATGACTTCCTCGCCGACTTTCACCGCCAGCACCCACGGGTGGATCTGGAAGTGGACGTGATGCGCAGTTCCGACATCGTCAGCGCTTTGCAGGAGAAAACCGCGACCCTCGGTTTGAGTCTCAATCGTCGGCCACAACCACGCCTGGAACAGCGACTGTTCCTGCGTCAGCGCTATGCGTTTTTCTGTGGCAAGCACCATGCATTATTCGGCCAGCAGAACGTCGCTGAGGGGGATTTGCAGCGGGAGAATTTCGTCAGTTTCACCAGCGATCAGATTGGCGGCATGCTGTCGCCGCTGACGATTTTTCGTGATCAGCAGGGTTTCAGCGGACGCATTGTGGCGTCGTCACCGAGCCTGGAAGAAGTCCGGCGACTGGTGATCGCCGGGTTCGGCATCGGCTGTCTGCCCGAGCACGTGGTGGCGGCGGACGTCGACGCCGGATTGCTCTGGCGCCTGCCGCCCCACGAAGGGATTGCCGATGTGGACATTCATTTGTTGTGGAATCGCGAGCAGCGCATGAGCCGCGCGGAGACACTGTTTATCGAGAGCTTGCAGGCGTGCTTGACGGCTTAGACCTTTAACACCTGCGCAACCGGCTCGCCTGAACGCAATCGCTCAAGCAGGCGCGGTTCGGCGCGATCGGAGGCCAAGGCTTGTTCGATGACAGAAGCCGCCGTTGACCAGTCGAGAAACAGCACGCCGTTATCGTCCGCCAGCACCAGATCCCCGGGGTTTACCGTGACGCCAGCACACTGGATCGGCTGATTGATCTGGCTGTCGCCGCGCCCGTGCAGCTTGGTGGTCAACAAGCTAGTGCCGCGAGCGAACACCGGTAGACCCGACTCACGCAGTTCCAGCAGATCAGTCACCGCCCCGTCCACCACAATCCCCACGGCACCGGCGCAACGTGCGGCGCAGCTGGTCACCGCGCCAACCGGGGCGTGCCGGTAATCGCCCCCGGTGTCGATCACCAGCACATCACCGGGTTTGATCAGCGCCAACGCCTGGTTGACCGCGATGGCATCGGCGCCGACCAGTTTCAGGGTCAGTGCGCGACCGACCACTTTCACATTGGGCACCATCGCCCGCAGTTGTGAGTCGGCGAAGCCCTCCTCCAGGAAATGGCCGAGGGTTGGAAAGCTCACTGCTTTGAGCTGCTCGATCAGTTTCGACTCATCCATTGTGCAACTCCTTCGTTATCAACTCGGCGACACACTCGATTTCCAGCGACACACCCCACAACGTCACGCACACCGTGGTGCGTGCCGGCGGCGCATGGCCGAGGAATTCGCGATACACGGCATTGAACGGCTCCAGTTGCGCCGGATCGGTGAGGTAGGCGTTGACCTTGATCACATGGCTGAAATCGGAGCCGGCTTCAATCAGGATCGCCTCCAGGTTGCGCAAGGTTTGTCGCACTTGTTCGGGGAATTCGGCGGGTTGATCGTCGAGCCCACTCTGAGCCGGAATCTGCCCGGCGGTGAATACCAGATGACCGCTGACCACAGCCTGGGAGTAAGGCCCGACCGGGCCGATGAAACCCGGGGCGGATTGGATTCTGCGCATGCTTTGGAACTCCTGGGCTTAGGCCGCAGCCGATTTAAAGGGTTTGTGCTGCGGGTCGGCCGGAGCCTCGATTGGGACTTCGCTGATGTCACGCTTGAAGGTCTCGGTCAGTAGCAACAATGCCAGCAATGAAATCGCTGCCGCGCCGATCATGTACCAGGCCACCGAAGACCCTTTGCCAGTCGCCGCCAATAAGCGGTGGTGACAATCGGCGTCGCCGCGCTGCCGAGCAAACCGGACAACATGTAGCTGATCGACAACCCCGAATAGCGCACCCGCGTGCCGAACAATTCGGCGAGGAACGTCGCAATCGGTCCGTAGTTGGCGGCGAACGCGGTCATCAACATCAGGTAACCGAAGATCACCAACGGCAACTCTTTGGTGTCCATCAACCAGAACATCGGGAACGCCACCAGGGCTTCAGCAACGATGCCGGCCACGATGATCGGCTTGCGTCCGTAGCGGTCCGACAGCGCGCCGAACACCGGCAACATGACGATGCACCAGGCGCAGGACAGCAACACCACGCCGAGCATCGTGCTGCGACTGAAGCCAAGATTTTGCGTGCCGTAGGTCAGGCCGAACGCGACGATGATGTTGAATGACGCACCGGTCGACATCGTCGCGATGCCGCCGAGCACCACTTGCTTCCAGTACTTGCGAAACACTTCGGCCAGGGGCATTTTCACCTGCTCTTCGGCTTCCTTGACCTTGTTGAAGGCTGGGGTTTCGGCGATGTTCAAGCGGATGTACAAACCCACGGCGATCAGCAGCACGCTGGCGAGGAACGGAATGCGCCAGCCCCAGGCCAACAGGTCTTCCGGGGACAGGTAGGCCGCGATCAACAGGAAGGCCAGGTTGGCGATCATGGTTCCGGCCGGGACGCCGATTTGCACCCACGAACCGTACAAGCCGCGCTTGTTGGCCGGCGCATGTTCCACCGCCATCAACACCGCCCCGCCCCACTCGCCACCCAGCGCCAAACCTTGAATCACCCTGAGCAATAACAGCAGGATCGGCGCCCAGATGCCGATAGCCGCGTAGTTGGGCAACAAACCGATGGCGAACGTGGCGGCGCCCATGGTCAGCAGTGAAATCAGCAACATCGACTTGCGGCCCAACTTGTCACCGAAGTGCCCGAACAATGCGGCGCCGACGATCCGCGCCAGGTAGGCCGAAGCAAAAGTACCGAAGGCCAGTAACGTACCGATCAAGGGCACGAAGTCTGGAAAGAACACTTTGTTGAACACCAGCGCGGACGCCGTAGCGAAAACAAACAGGTCGTACCATTCAACGGTGGTGCCGATGACACTGGCCACAGCAACTTTTTTCATGCTGATCGGCGGGTCGCCGGACTTTTCTGCGGACGATAGATCGCTCATCACTGACTCCAGGAATTTGATTAATTATTTTTTTACTGGCAGTAAATCGTTTGAGAGTGAGGGATTGTTGTTATGCCTCGCCCAACTCAGTGGGCGAGTTTGTTGTCAGTAACCGAGTGTTCGGTCGGCACAGTTCAATAACGGTTCATCGGCGTTTAAACGGCGCAAGTTCTCCGCGACTTGTTCGGCAATACAGTCATGGGAAGCGGCCGAGGCCATGTGTGGCGTGATCGTGACGCCGGGCATGCTCCAGAGACGATGATCGGCGGGTAGCGGTTCTTGTTCGAATACATCCAGCAACGCGCCGCGCAGGTTTCCGGTTTGCAGGGATTGTTCGAGATCATCGATATTCAGGTGAGCGCCGCGACCGCAATTGATTAGCGCGGCGCCGCTGGCCAGGTGTTCGAATGTTTTGTTGCCAAGAATGCCGCGGGTTTCGCTAGTCAGCGGCAACAAGTTGATCAGCAGTTCCACGCCATCGAGAAACGGGTTCAGTTGTTCCGCACCAGCAAAGGTCTGGACACCGCTTAGATCCTTGCTGCGACGGGCCCAACCCCGAACGTCGTAACCGGCGGCGGTCAGATCCTGGGCGATGGCGCTGCCCAACGAACCCAGCCCCATCACCCCGACCTTGAACTGCCCCGCCGCCCGTTGCAGCGGTCGCTCCCAATGCTGTTGCCGCTGGTGCTGCAGCACTTGGTCAAAGCCTCGGTGGTAGTGAATCACCGCCCAACGCACGTACTCGGTCATGCCCTGGCGATGGCCTGGATCGACCACCCGACACACTGGCAAATCCGGGCACGACGGGTCGTGTTCCAGGTGATCGATACCGGCGGCGACCGAGTGAATCACTTGCAGGTTCGGCAATGCCGCGAGGCTGCCGGGCAAGGGAAACCAGCACGCCGCAATTTGCGCATTCTTGGCCAACGGATCGTCGGCCAGCACCGTGGTGAGTTGCGGTGCGCTGCGGGCGAACGCGGCTTGCAGTTGCTTGAGTAACAGGCTGTCGCGGGACAGCAAAACGACGGTGTTCATGAAAGGTAAGACTCGCGCTGGGATTCGATCAGGGTCAGAGCGGCCTCCCAGGCCAGGTCGATGATGTTGTCCTGTTCATCACGGTCAAACTGTTCGGCGGTGTGGGCGCAGACTTCCGGCGACGGGTAATGCAACGCCGAACCACCCGCCAGCGCCGCCACTTGCGCCTGACAGGCACGCTCCAGGAAGTGGATTTCCTGGAACGCCTGGGCCACGCCGGAGCCGCCGACCAGCAAGCCGTGATTGCGCAGAATCATCGCCCGGTGCGGTCCAAGATCGGCAATCAAACGCTCGCGCTCATCCAGCGACAACGCGATACCTTCGTAGGTGTGATAAGCCAGTTTTCCGTAGAACTTCAGCGCGTGCTGAGTGATCGGCAGCAAGCCTTGTTTCTGCGCCGCGACCGCCATGCCAGCGGCGGTGTGCGTGTGGATTACGCAATTCAGGTCCGGGCGCGCCATGTGGATCGCCGAGTGAATGACAAACCCTGCGGCGTTGACCCGGTGACCGGCGTATTCGGGATCGACGATGCGCCCGTCCTGATCGATGCGCACCAGGTCCGAGGCGCGCATGCGGTCGAAAATCACCCCGTAGCGGTTGATCAGGAAATGATGCTCAGGTCCCGGGATGCGCAGGGTGATGTGGGTGTCGATCAGGTCGGTCATGCGAAAGTGCGCGACCAAGCGATACAGCGCCGCCAGTTCGCAACGGGCTTGCCATTCAATCGGGTCGATGTGTGCGGGTTTACTCACGAATACACCTCTTTAGCAGCGTGGGTGACGACCGGGTTGGCGCGCAGGCGGGCCAGGCCGCAAACACCGATCAGGGACAGGGCCGAGAGCAAGGTGAAGAACACCGCCAGCGGCCACCATTGCCCGGAAAACTTGCTGGCCAGCAGCGTGCCGATCAGCGGCGTGGTGCCGCCGGCCAGGGCGCAGCTCAACTGGTAAGCGATGGAAATGCCCGAGTAGCGCAGGTGCACCGGGAACGCCTGGGTCATGTAACCGGCAATCACCGCGTACAGCGCCGAGAGAATCACCACCGCCAAGGCAATGCCGAGGGTCATCAGCACAATATTTTGCGTGCCGACCAGCAGGAACATCGGGTACGGCGTGACCATGCACAACAGCGCGACGAGTTTGAGGAAGCGACCTTCGCCAATCCGCTCGGCGAGCAATGCGGAGAGTGGTTGCGAGAGCAACTGAATGACCGTCACCAGAAACAGGCAATCGAGGATTGTCGAGCGCGGGATGCCCTGGTATTGGGTGACGTAGGTGATCATGAACGTATTGGTGAAGAAGAACCCGGCGGAACCGATGGTCACGGCGGCTGCGGCGAACAGGATCTGCCGCCAGCAGGTGCGGATCACATCCTTCACCGGGTATTGGGCGGTTTCGTTGTTGTCCCGGGCCTTGGCGAATTCCGGCGATTCGTGGACCCCGGAACGGATCATCAGGCCCACCATCATCAGCACACCGCTGGCGAGAAACGGCAGGCGCCAGCCCCAGGCGAGGAAGTCCGCTGGCTCAAGGGATGTCACCAAACGAAAAGCGATCAACGCCAGCAGCAAACCTGCCGGGCTGCCGAGTTGGGCGAACGAAGCGTAGAAAGTTTTGCGCTTGGCCGGTGCGTGCTCGCTGGCCATCAGCACTGCCCCGCCCCACTCGCCGCCGACGGAAATACCCTGAATCAAACGCAGCACGATCAGACCGACCGGCGCCCAAATGCCAACGCTGGCGTAGCTGGGCAGCAGACCGATGCCCGCGGTCGCCAGGCCCATCAGCGCCATGGTCACCAGCAGCATTTTCTTGCGACCGAGGCGATCACCCAAATGACCGAACACCATGCCGGCCATGGGGCGGGCAATGAAGCCGACGGCGAAACTGCCGAACGCGGCCAAGGTGCTCATCACCGGGTCGCTGCTAGGAAAGAACACTTGCCCGAGCACCAGCGCCGCCGCAGTGGCGTAGATGTAGAAGTCGTAGAACTCGATGGTCGTGCCAATAAAGGCAGCGGCCGCGGCGCGTCGCGGTTGAGGGGTGGTGTGCATGCAAGGACCCTGTGTATTTATAGTTTTGGGCAGGTGCTGAAGGCTGGCTACGGTTGCACTCTGTGGTGCTTGTGGGCTTTATCGCTTCCATGCCAGGATTAGTCAATTTTCAAATTCTTATCTTTACTATTAGCCCTGCTACTACATGGATGATTTATGCCCTCCACTTCGAACCCTTGGGTCGGTCGTCGATTTCTCAATGACCGCCTCGATTGGAACCTGCTGCGCACTTACCTGGTGATCGGCCAGGAAGGCAGCATGAGCCGCGCTGCCGCGCGTTTGCACATCACCCAGTCGGCGGTGAGCCAGGCCCTGAAACGTCTTGAAGAACAATTGGAATGTGTGCTGATTGCCCGTAGCGGGCGACGCTTTGATCTGACGGAAACCGGGGAAGAAGTCCTGCGCATTGCGGCGGATATCTACGGCGATATTTCCCGCTTGGGCACGGTGGTGGAAAGTCGGCATGACGATGTGGTGGGCAAGATCCGCATCCTCACCGTCAGTGGCGTGCAAGCGCGGCACTACGATGAGTTTCTTGCGGACTTCCATGAAACCCACCCGAAGATCGAGCTGGAAGTCGAGGTGATGGGCAGCTCGAACATCATCAGTTCGTTGCTGCAAAAGACCGCGACCATTGGCGTCGGTCTGTGTCGATTACCGCAGCCACGGCTGGAGCAGCGGGTGTTGTTTCGCGAGCGCTATGCGTACTTCTGCGGCCAGCGTCATCGTCTGTTCGGTCAGGAAAACCTGACCCTGGAGCAACTGGCGGCGGAGAACTTCGTCAGCTTTACCAGCGATCAACTGGGCGGCAATCTTTCACCGTTGACGCTGTTTCGCGATGAACAGGGGTTTACCGGCAAGATCGTCGCCTCCTCCACCAGTTTCGAAGAGATTTACCGCTTGATCTGCGCAGGGTTTGGAATTGGGTGTTTGCCGGTGCACCTGGTGCGACGGGATGTCGAGCAGGGTTTGCTCTGGCGTTTGCCGCCGGAAGAGGGGGTGGTGGATTTCGATATCCAACTGCTGTGGAATCGCGAGCAGAAGATGACGCAGGCGGAAACGGTGTTCCTGGAGAGCTTCCAGCACATGCTCAGCATCCGTGAGCCTGTGCTGTGAAGCTCTGAGCGCTAGACGTGAGGATCGCCCGGCGGTTTGGCCGGCGTGGCGTATTGCGGCTTGAGATGGCCGTCCTGGTCGAGTAGCCAGGCGTCCATGATCTGCCGCACCACCGGACCAGCCACCCGACCACCGGCCTCGCCGTTTTCGATCATGACCGAGATGACAATCTTCGGGTGTTCAGCCGGGGCGAAACCGACGAATAAGGCGTTGTCGCGGTTACGCTCCAGGGTTTTCGCCCGGTTGTAACGCTCGCCCTGCTTGATCGCCACCACTTGCGCGGTACCACTCTTGCCGGCGATGCGGTACTGGGCGCCCACCGCTGCTGCCCGGGCGATGCCGCGTGCATCATGCATCACCATTTGCATGCCATGGTTGACCTGTTCCCAATCACGCGGATCCTTGAGCAGGATGTTCGGCATCGGGTTCTCGTCCACCGGCGCAACGCCATCGACGGTCTTGGCCAGGTGCGGTCGGTTCCACACGCCTTTGTTGGCAATCAGCGCCGTGGCCTGGGCCAGTTGCAGCGGCGTGACCTGCATGTAGCCCTGGCCGATGCCGAGGATCACCGTTTCACCCGGGAACCAT
Organism: Pseudomonas sp. ANT_J12; assembly: GCF_008370045.1. Taxonomy (GTDB): domain Bacteria; phylum Pseudomonadota; class Gammaproteobacteria; order Pseudomonadales; family Pseudomonadaceae; genus Aquipseudomonas. The sequence continues at coordinate 2,714 of NZ_VOBN01000019.1, read as the reverse complement.
GGCTGACGGCGCGTGGCGCGTTTCCAGGCTTGGGATGGCATCAGGCCGGCCGATTCTTCGAACATGTCCAGGGAGACTTTCTCGCCGAGGCCGAACATGGCCATGTAGTCGTGCAGCCGATCAATGCCGAGCTTGTGCGCCAGGTCGTAGAAGTAGGTGTCGTTGGAGCGCATGATCGCCGCGTCCATGTCCACCCACCCGTCGCCGCTGTGATTCCAGTTGCGGTATTTGTGATCGAAGTCCGGCAGTTGGTAGTAACCCGGATCGAAGACGCGGGTTTGTGGGGTGACCACACCGGAGTCGAGGCCGGCAATGGCCACTTCCGGCTTGATGGTCGAGCCCGGCGCATAGAGGCCGCGCAGGACGCGGTTGAACAGCGGCCGGTCGATGGAGTCGTGCAGCGCCGCGTATTCCTTGAAGCTGATGCCGGTCACGAACATGTTCGGGTCGAAACTTGGCTTGCTGACCATGGCCAGCACTTCGCCGGTCGATGGATCGAGGGCGACCACCGAACCACGGCGATCCCCCAAGGCATCCTCGGCGGCTTCCTGAAGGTGGACGTCGAGGCTCAGTACGATGTTTTTGCCGGGGGTCGGATCGGTGTGCTTGAGCACCCGCAGCACGCGGCCCTGGGCGTTAGTCTCGACTTCTTCGTATCCGACGTGGCCGTGCAACTCGGACTCGTAGAATTTTTCGATGCCGGTTTTGCCGATGGACTGAGTGCCGCGGTATTCCACCCCGTCCAGCGCCTTGGATTCTTTTTCGTTGATGCGACCGACGTAACCGATCGAGTGGGCAAAGTGCGCACCCATCGGGTAATGGCGGACGAATTGCGGCTCGACATCCAGACCCGGCAGACGGAATTCGTTAACCGCGAGGACGGCGATCTGCTCTTCGGTGAGTTCATAGAATAAGGTCACCGGGACAAATGGATGCCGTGCCTGCTTCATCGCCTTGTCGAACAACGCGCGGTCTTCGGACGGCAGGTGCAGGAGATTGATCACCTCATCCAGTTCTTCTCTGACGTCTGTGGCGCGTTCGCGGGTGATGGTCAGGTTGAAGCTGGGCCGATTGTCCGCCAGGACCACCCCATTGCGGTCATAGATCAGCCCGCGTGTCGGGGTGATCGGCAAAACGTGGACGCGGTTGTTTTCGGAGATGGTCGAGTGGTAGTCGAATTCGACCACTTGCAGCACGTACATGCGCACGACCAGTGCGCAGGTGATAGCGACCACAAACAAGGCGCAGGCCATCAGTCTTTTATTGACCAGGCGCGTCTCTTTTTCGTGATCCTTGATGGGTATCGGTTCGGGCATTTCTGCAGCAGCTCTTTGACTATGAAGGGGGGTGCCGATCCTCAGCGTTGTCATCAGTCCATTAAAAAACGAGCTGCACCATACCAAAAATGACGCCGGCACTTTAGCGCGATTTCCTCGAACGGTTGTCCTTGAGGGCCAAAACGACGGTCGGGCGTGTGTGGTTTTTGGGTGAACTCGTGCGTTTTACTCAAGATTGATATTCCCATTCATGCATTTTTCTTGCAGATGCGCCTGTAGATACTGGGTGCATGTCATTCCCTCTCTGGAGTTTTTCATGCACTCACGATTTCAACGATTACTGGGCTCGAATGGATTTTCCATTGGCCTTGAATTGCCGCTGGATAACGATTGGTCCAGTGATGGGCAACGGTTGCGAATGGCCGAGGACAGACCTTTTGGTGTTCCTGACCTGAAGCAGCAGGCCGCCATGGCACGCTTGGCCGACAAAGCTGGGTTTGCTGCGCTTTGGGTTCGCGATGTACCGGTGTACGACCCCAATTTCGGCGATGCCGCGCAGGTATTCGAAGCCTTTTCGTATTTGGGTTATCTGGCGGGGATTACTGACAACATCATGTTGGGGACGGCAGCGGTGGTATTGCCGTTGCGTCAGCCGTGGTTGACGCTCAAGGCTGCCAATAGTGTCGATGAGCTGAGTGATGGGCGGCTGCTTCTGGGCGTCGCCAGCGGTGACCGGCCGATGGAGTATCCGTTGTTTGGTGTGGACTACGGCCAGCGCGGCGAGATCTTTCGCGATACGGTTGAGCTGTTGCGTAGCCAGGGTGAAGGTCGCTTGCCTGAAGGCGCTCGGTTGCTACCAGAGCGTGATCAGGCGGTGCCGTTGCTGGTGGCGGGGCTTGGTCAGCAGTCACCGGCATGGATAGGTCAGCATATGGACGGTTGGCTCGCCTACCCTGGCACGCCGGATGAGCATCGTCGTCGCGTAGGGTTATGGCGTGAGGTCGGCGGCGATAAACCTTACATCAGCTTTGTTCATCTGGATCTGGAGGCCAATCCGCATGCACCGATGCGACGTGTACGCTTCGGTGGCAGTTGCGGACGCCTGGCATTGATTGATGAGCTGCAGGCTTTGCGTGACACCGGTGTGCAGCATGTCGGCCTGCACGTGCGCCGTAGCGAACGACCGGTGGCGGAAGTGATTGAGGAGATCGCTGAACACGTACTGCCAATGTTTCACTGAGGGTGCGGTTGGTTGTATTCAGGGATAGCCATTGAGCTGTCCCTTTTCTTTGCGCCACTTTTTCGAGGGAAAAAACAAAACCCCTACCTGCATACGCAGATAGGGGTTTCGGAATTTAATCTTGACGATGACCTACTCTCACATGGGGAAACCCCACACTACCATCGGCGATGCATCGTTTCACTGCTGAGTTCGGG
>NZ_VOBN01000018.1 GCF_008370045.1 Pseudomonas sp. ANT_J12 | reverse complement strand
CCGCGAAGGCGGTGCGTCAGTCAACATCTTCTCTGACTGACACACCGCCTTCGCGGGCAAGCCTCGCTCCTACAGGGGATCTATGATCGTTCCCACGCTCTGCGTGGGAATGCAGCCCGGGACGCTCCGCGTCCCAAAAGCGGACGCGGAGCGTCCATTGAGGCATTCCCACGCGGAGCGTGGGAACGATCATGTGAGGCTTAGTTGTCGTAACCCAGGTTCGGCGCCAACCAACGCTCGGTCACGCTCAATTCCTGGCCTTTGCGCGACGTATAGCTCTGCACCTGATCCTTGTCGATCTTGCCCACGGCGAAGTACTGCGCCTGCGGATGCGCGAAGTACCAGCCGCTGACCGCTGCCGCCGGGAACATCGCGTAGTGTTCGGTGAGGAACACGCCGCTGCGCCCGGCGTGCATTTCACTGGCTTCAGGATCCAGCAGGGCGAACAGCGTGCCTTTCTCGGTGTGATCCGGGCAGGCCGGGTAGCCGGGGGCAGGGCGGATGCCGGTGTATTGCTCTTTGATCAGCGCGTCGTTGTCCAGGGTCTCGTCCTTGGCATAACCCCAGTGTTCTTTACGCACTTGCTGGTGCAACCACTCGGCACAGGCCTCGGCCAGACGGTCGGCCAGGGCCTTGACCATGATCGAGTTGTAATCGTCGCCCGCGTCCTGATACGCCTTGGCCACTTCTTCGGCGCCGATCCCGGCGGTGGTGATGAAACCACCCACGTAGTCGGTGATTTCGCTGTCCTTCGGCGCGACGAAGTCGGCCAGGGAGAAGTTCGGCTTGCCGTCGGTCTTGATGATCTGTTGGCGCAAGTGATGCAGCTTGGCAATCGGCTTGCCGTCATCGCCGTAAACCTCGATGTCATCCTCACGCACCTGGTTGGCCGGCCAGAAACCGAACACCGCACGGGCGCTGATCAGCTTCTCGTCGATCAGCTTGGCGAGCATTTCCTTGGCATCGGCGTACAGCGAGGTGGCGGCTTCACCGACCACTTCGTCTTCGAGGATGCGCGGGAATTTGCCGGCCAGGTCCCAGGAGATAAAAAACGGCGTCCAGTCGATGTACTCGGCCAGCACTTTCAAATCGATGTTATCCAGCACCCGCGAACCGGTGAACGTCGGCTTGACCGGCTCATACGTGCTCCAGTCAAACTGCGGCTTCTTGGCGATGGACGCCGGGTAGCTCAGGCGTTCGGTGCGCGCACTGCGGTTGGCGGTGCGCTCGCGGACTTCGATGTATTCCAGGCGGGTCTTCTCAATGAAGGCCGGCTTCAATTCCTTGGACAGCAACTGCGTCGCCACGCCCACGGCGCGGGAGGCGTCGGTGACGTAGATCACCGCGTCATTGCTGTACTTGGGCTCGATCTTCACCGCCGTGTGCGCTTTGGAGGTGGTGGCGCCACCGATCATCAGCGGCAGGTGGAAGTCCTGGCGCTGCATCTCGCGGGCGACGTGGACCATTTCATCCAGCGACGGCGTGATCAGACCGGACAGGCCGATGATGTCGCACTTCTGCTCCTTGGCCACCTGCAGGATCTTCTCTGCCGGCACCATCACGCCGAGGTCGACGATGTCGTAGCCGTTACAGCCCAGCACCACGCCGACGATGTTTTTGCCGATGTCGTGCACGTCACCTTTTACGGTGGCCATGAGGATCTTGCCCTTGGCTTCCGGCTTGTCGCCTTTTTCCAGTTCGATGAACGGGATCAAGTGGGCCACGGCCTGCTTCATCACCCGGGCGGATTTCACCACTTGCGGCAGGAACATTTTGCCGGCGCCGAACAGGTCGCCGACGATGTTCATGCCCGACATCAGCGGGCCTTCGATCACTTCGATCGGGCGAGTGAACGACTGCCGGGACTCTTCGGTGTCTTCAACAATGTGCGTGGTAATGCCCTTGACCAGTGCATGTTCCAGGCGCTTGTTGACCGGCCAGCCGCGCCACTCTTCGGTCTCGGCTTCCTTGACGCTGCCGTCGCCCTTGTACTTGTCGGCGAGGGCGAGCAGGGCGTCGGTGCCTTCCGGCGTGCGGTTGAGCACCACGTCTTCCACGGCGTCACGCAGCTCGGCCGGGATCTGGTCGTAGATCTCCAGCTGACCGGCGTTGACGATGCCCATGGTCAGGCCGTTGCGGATCGCATACAGCAGGAACACCGAGTGGATCGCCTCACGCACCGGGTTGTTGCCGCGGAACGAGAACGACACGTTGGACACACCGCCGGAGGTCAGCGCATACGGCAGCTCATCGCGGATGTAGGCGCAGGCATTGATGAAGTCGACGGCGTAGTTGTTGTGTTCTTCGATGCCGGTGGCAATGGCGAAGATGTTCGGGTCGAAGATGATGTCTTCCGGCGGGAAGCCGACTTCGTTGACCAGGATGTCGTAGGAGCGTTTGCAGATTTCTTTCTTGCGCTTTTCGGTGTCGGCCTGGCCGGCTTCGTCGAACGCCATCACCACCACCGCAGCGCCATAGCGCTTGCACAGTTTGGCGTGATGAATGAACTGCTCGACGCCTTCCTTCATGCTGATCGAGTTGACGATGCCCTTGCCCTGGATGCATTTCAGGCCGGCTTCGATCACTTCCCATTTGGAGGAGTCGATCATGATCGGCACGCGGGAGATGTCCGGCTCACCGGCAATCAGATTGAGGAAGGTCACCATGGCCTTCTTCGAATCGAGCATCCCTTCGTCCATGTTGATGTCGATCACCTGGGCGCCGGCTTCGACCTGTTGCAGGGCGACTTCCAGGGCTTCGGTGTAGTTGTCTTCACGGATCAGGCGGGCGAATTTGGCCGAGCCGGTGATGTTGGTGCGCTCGCCGACGTTGATGAACAACGAGTTGCGATCAATGGTGAACGGCTCCAGGCCCGACAGGCGACAAGCCTTCGCAATCTCGGGAATCACTCGCGGCGCATAACCGGCCACGGCTTTGGCGATGGCTTCGATGTGGCCCGGCGTGGTGCCGCAGCAACCGCCGACGATGTTGAGGAAGCCGCTTTGAGCGAATTCCTCGATGACCTTGGCGGTTTGCGCCGGCAGTTCGTCGTACTCGCCGAATTCGTTCGGCAGGCCGGCGTTCGGGTGTGCCGAGACGTGGGTGTCGGCCTTGTTCGACAGCTCTTCCAGGTACGGACGCAACTCGCTGGCGCCGAGGGCGCAGTTCAGGCCCACCGAAATCGGCTTGGCGTGGGCCACGGAGTTCCAGAACGCTTCGGTGGTCTGGCCCGACAGGGTACGGCCGGAGGCGTCAGTGATGGTGCCGGAAATCATGATCGGCAGTTCGATGCCGAGTTCTTCGAAAACCCCCTGCACAGCGAAGATCGCGGCTTTGGCGTTCAGGGTGTCGAAGATGGTTTCGATCAGGATCAGGTCGGCGCCACCTTCGATCAGGCCTTTGGTGGCCTCGGTGTAGTTTTCCACCAGTTCATCGAAGGTCACGTTGCGGTAGCCGGGGTTGTTCACGTCCGGCGACAGCGAGCAGGTGCGGCTGGTCGGCCCGATCACGCCCGCGACGAAACGCGGCTTCTCCGGGGTTTCCAGGGTCTTGGCGTCGGCGACCTTGCGGGCCAGGCGCGCGCCTTCTACGTTTAACTCATACGCCAGGCCTTGCATGCCGTAGTCGGCGAGGGACACCTGGGTGGCGTTGAAGGTGTTGGTTTCGAGGATGTCGGCGCCGGCATCCAGGTAGGCTTTCTCAATCGAGCCGATCACGTCCGGGCGCGTCAACACCAACAGGTCGTTGTTGCCTTTCACATCGCTCGGCCAGTCGGCGAAGCGTTTGCCACGGTAATCCTGCTCTTCGAGCTTGTAGCTCTGGATCATCGTGCCCATGCCACCGTCGAGAATCAGGATGCGCTCTTTGAGGGCGTGCTTGAGAGCTTGAAGGCGAACACTGCGATCGGACATTTGGACTACTCGGAAAGACCATGACGAAGGGCCGGGATAATAGCAAACCTGTGCGCTTTTAGAGCATGCCAAGGTTTTGCATGAATATCGCTCATGTTGGTGGCGGTGGTAGCCCGGTAGAATCGCGGCGTTTTTTCATGATCGGGACCAGGGATATGTCGTATCGCGTCGTTGTCAGCATTTTGTTGCTGCTATCAAGCTGGGGCGCCGCTGCGCAAAGTCCCGAAATCTCTTACACCCGTGACATCCAACCGATCTTCACCGAAAAGTGCGTGGCCTGCCACGCCTGCTACGACTCCGCCTGTCAGCTCAACCTGGGCAGTGGCGAAGGGGCGGCCCGTGGCGCGACCAAGATTCCGGTCTACGACGGCGAACGCAGCGTGGCCGCCGCGCCGACCCGGCTGTTTTATGACGCGTTCGGCAAACTGGCGTGGCAGCACAAGGACTTCTATTCAGTGCTCGACGCCCAAGGCAGCCAGGCGGCGTTGATGGCGCGGATGCTGGAACTGGGCCACAAAACTCCGCTGACCCCCAACGCCAAGTTGCCGGAAGACATCGTGCTGGGCCTGAACCGGGAAAACATGTGCGCCATGCCGGCGGAGTTCGACGGTTATGCCGGAGCGCACCCGAAGGAAGGCATGCCGCTGGCGGTGACCGGCCTGACCGATCAGCAATACCAGACGTTGCAGCGCTGGCTCGCTTCCGGGGCGCCGATTGATGAACAAGGCCTGGTGCCGTCCGCGCAGGAAGCCTTGCAGGTGGTGCAATGGGAAAACCTGCTTAACGCGCCTGGCTCTCGTGGCAGTCTGGTGGGGCGCTGGTTGTTCGAGCATTGGTTTCTGGCGCACATCTATTTCAAGGATGGCGAGCCGGGGCATTTCTTCCAGTGGGTGCGTTCGCGCACGCCGACCGGCCAGCCGATCGACCTGATCAACACCCGCCGCCCGAACGACGATCCGGGCACCCAGGTTTATTACCGCTTGTGGCCGGTGCAAGGGGTGATCGTGCAGAAGACTCACATCACCTATCCGCTCAGCGCCGCGAAGCTGTCGCGGGTCAAAAGCCTGTTCTTCAGTGGCAACTGGCAGGTCAACGCCTTGCCGGGTTATGGCCCGGAGCGGCGGGCCAATCCGTTCACCACGTTCGAGGCGATCCCGGCTCAGGCGCGCTATCAATTCATGCTGGATAACGCCGAATACTTCGTGCGCACCTTTATTCGTGGCCCGGTGTGCCGGGGTCAGATCGCCACCGACGTGATCCGCGACCACTTCTGGGCGCTGTTCCAGGCCCCGGAGCATGACCTCTATATCATCGACCCGAACTACTGCGGCCAGGCCACGCCGTTGCTGGCGATGCCGGGGCAGAACGACGATGTCGGCAGCGTCCTGAGCCTGTGGCGCGACTACCGCGACAAGCGCAACGAATACGAAGCCCTGCGCCGGGACAGCTACGCCGATGCGCCGGCGCCGAGCTGGTCGACGTTGTGGGCGGGCAATGACAACGCGCTGCTGACGATCTTCCGCCACTTCGACAGCGCCTCGGTGAACAAGGGCCTGATCGGTGACGTGCCGCAAACCATCTGGCTGTTCGACTTCCCGCTGCTGGAACGCACCTATTACCAGTTGGCGGTCAACTTTGATGTGTTCGGCAACGTCTCCCACCAGGCCCAGACACGCCTGTATTTCGACCTGATCCGCAACGGTGCCGAGCAAAACTTCCTGCGCCTGATGCCCGCCGAATCCCGGGGCGACTACCTCGACGATTGGTACCAGAGCGGCGGCAAATTCAAGATGTGGCTGGATTACGAGGCCATCGACAACGACAAGCCCACCGCGCTGAAACTCGACGAAAAAGACCCGAAACGCGACTTTGCGATGCAGTTGCTGGGCCGTTACGGCGAACTCAATGCCAAGCCCGATCCGATCAACCGTTGCGACGGTGCCTATTGCTCGCGGCCGAACATCGACCCGGCGTTGCAGAACGCCGAACAGGCCCTGAGTCGCCTGACGTCGCGGCCGGCGGCGGGGTTGAAGGTGATTGATCAGTTGCCGGAAGCGACCATGCTGCGCATCGAATCGGCCAGCGGCAAACGCGAGATCTACAGCCTGCTACGCAACCGTGCCCACAGCAACGTGGCGTTCCTGCTCGGCGAGTCCCTGCGTTATCAGCCAGGGCTCGACACATTGACCATTTACCCGGGCGTGCTCAGCAGCTATCCCAACTTCATGTTCAACATCCCGGCGGATCAGGTGCCGGCGTTTGTGGATGCGATGGAGAACGCCAAGGATGCCCATCGCTTCGAGAAGATTGTCGAGCGCTGGGGGATTCGGCGCAGTCATCCGCAGTTCTGGTTCTACTTCCATGATCTGAGCCAGTACGTTCACGAAACCGACCCGGTGGAAGAGGGCGTGCTGGACATGAACCGGTACGAGAATCTTTGATCGACCTTTGAACAGCGCCCGGTGTCCCACCTGTAATGCCGCCAATCCCCTGTAGGAGCAAAGCTTGCTCGCGAAGAGGCCGTCACATTCAACATTGATGTCGACTGACACGCCGCTTTCGCGAGCAAGCTTCGCTCCTACAAGGACTATGCGGTGATTTGACGGGAGGGCGGTTGATGTTGATGTCGGTACAAGCCCTGCGCTTCATCGCGGCCTGGGCGGTGGTCGGCCACCATTTCATGCAGATTTTCTTCGACTTCCACGCCCGTGGGCCGGTGGGGCAGGCGTTTATCGACAAGGGCGCGGTGGGGGTCGATGTGTTCTTTGTCATCAGTGGGCTGGTGATTTTCCTGTCCACCGAGGGCAAATCCCTGCCGCCGGCGCGATTCCTGTTGTATCGGCTGTTTCGCATCGTCCCGGCGTATTGGCTGTATACCGCGCTGATGGCGTTGGTGGTGGTATTTGCGCGGCCGGTGTTGCCGGATCAGACGGTCGATTGGTCGCATTTCCTGCTGTCGCTGTTGTTTATTCCTACGGAGAATCCCGGCGGCTATGGGATTTATCCGACCCTCAACGTCGGCTGGACGTTGAACTACGAAATGCTGTTTTACCTGTTGTTCGGCTGGGCGTTGCTGTTCCGTCTGCACTGGCGGTTATGGATCGTCGCGGCGCTGCTGTTCGCGGTGTGCCAGGCCTGGACCGGTTATGGCTGGGTCAGCGAGTTCTACCGTTCGGACATCGTTTATGAGTTTTTGCTGGGGATTGCCCTTGGCATGGTTTATCGCCGGGGCTGGATCAAACCGGGGTTATACCTGCCGTTGCTGGGGATTGTGGGCGCGTTGTTGACCATTTATCACCTGGCCCCGGAGCCTCGATTCCTGGCCTGGGGCTTGCCAAGTGCCGTGCTGGTGATGGCGTGCATCTCGCTGGAACGCTATGTCGAGCACAACCGGATGTTCGAACTGCTCGGTAATTGTTCCTACTCGGTGTACCTGATGCATGTGCTGGTGCTGTCCGCCGGTGGATTTGTCGCACAGCGTTATGGCGTGAATCCCTACGCGATGTTCACCGTTTGCGCGGCGACCATCGGCCTGGGTTCCTGGGCAAGTTACGAATGGGTGGAAAAACGCAGCTATCGGTGGCTTAAAGCCCGGATTGACGGCGAAACGGTTGCTCAACCCGTACCGGCGCTTTCCCGACAAAAATACTAGGACTTTGTGCCGCGCGATGATTGGCGTAAACTGCGCCCAAGCCTGCGAGGAGTTTCCATGACCGCTATTACCATCACTGACGCCGCCCACGATTATCTGGCAGATCTGCTCTCCAAGCAGAACACCCCAGGCATCGGCATCCGCGTCTTCATCACCCAGCCTGGCACCCAGTACGCCGAAACCTGCATTGCCTACTGCAAGCCGGGCGAAGAAAAACCTGAAGACACCGCGTTGGGGCTCAAAAGCTTCACCGCGTACATCGATTCGTTCAGCGAAGCTTTCCTGGACGACGCGGTGGTCGACTACGCCACCGACCGCATGGGCGGCCAGCTGACCATCAAGGCACCAAACGCCAAAGTACCGATGGTCAATGCCGACAGCCCGGTCAACGAGCGCATCAACTACTACCTGCAAACCGAGATCAACCCGGGGCTCGCGAGCCACGGCGGTCAGGTCAGCCTGATCGATGTGGTCGAAGACGGCATCGCCGTCCTCAAGTTCGGTGGTGGTTGCCAGGGCTGCGGCCAGGCAGACGTCACCTTGCGCGAAGGCATCGAGCGCACCTTGCTCGAACGCATTCCCGAGCTCAAGGGTGTTCGCGACGTAACTGACCACACGCAGAAAGAAAACGCCTACTACTAAGGTGTTCGCTGCGACATAAAAAAACGGCGCCCCGTGAGCGCCGTTTTTTTATGATCGTTCCCACGCAGAGCGTGGGGACGATTATCTTACGGGCGGTACAAATGCGCATGCCCAGCACGATAAAGCGACGACTCACTAAACGCATCACTCCCCAACACACGCCCCACCAGAATCAACGCCGTACGCCGAAACCCCTTGGCTTCAACCTTCGCGGCAATGTCCTCAAGCGTCCCCACCACCCAATCCTGATCCGGCCACGTCGCCCGGTGAATCACCGCGATCGGGCAGTCCGCGCCGTAATGCGGCAGCAATTCTGCGAGGATCTTCTGCAGATGATTGACCCCCAGATGAATCGCCATGGTCGCCCCATGCTGCGCCAGGCTGCCCAGATCTTCACCGGGCGGCATCGACGTCTTGTCGGCGTAACGGGTGAGGATTACGCTTTGCGAGATATCCGGCAACGTCAGTTCGGCACCCAATAGCGCCGCGCAAGCCGCTGTCGCTGTGACGCCGGGAATGATTTCAAACGCAATATCGAGTTCACGCAGGTAGCGAATCTGCTCACCAATCGCGCCATACAAACTCGGATCGCCAGAATGCACCCGCGCCACATCCTGCCCCTTGGCGTGAGCGGTCTTGATCAATTCAATGATCTGTTCCAGGTGCAACTCGGCGCTGTTGACCACCGTTTCCGCCTGGTGGCCTTCCAGCACGGCCGCCGGCACCAGCGAACCGGCGTAGATGATTACCGGGCAGCTGCGAATCAGCCGCTGGCCTTTGACGGTGATCAGTTCCGGGTCGCCGGGACCTGCGCCAATGAAGTAGACGGTCATCATCCGTTCCTAAAATAAAGAGCTGTCAGAAAAAGGGCTTGGGCAAGGCTTCAGATGAAGATTGCTCATGATCGAGGCGGGGATTATCGGGGATTTCAGGCAGCGCAGGCCAATGCGAGCGTGGCCTGGGCGTATTTCTGTCGTGAAATCAGCAGCTTCGCCGGGGCCTGGGCCAGGTGTTCAGCCAGGGCCAGGGCGGCGCTTTCCGCGACGCCGTAACAGCCGGTGCGTTCGAACGCGATCTGCGATTGATGGCTCAGTTGCGGCTGATAACTGGCCAATTGCTCACTGCTGAAATACATCAACTCCAGCCCCAACTGCGCGGCCAGTTCGATCAGGCCAGGCTCATCACGCTTCAGGTCGATGCTGGCCAACGCCTTGATCTGCCGAAGTTCGATTTGATGCGCCTGCAGTGCCTGATCGAGCAGCGCCCGCAGCGTGCTGGCGGGACAGCCGCGCTGGCAGCCCAGGCCGACCACTAGCGTCGGCGCTGTGCGGGTGTCAGTCATGCGTGGGATTGGCCATCGCTTTTGCGGCGGAACAACCAGGCGCTGATCAGGCCCAAGGCCAGCCAGAACACCACGTTGGTCAACTGCGAAGCGATTTTGAACTGCGATTCCAGGGCTTCAGGGGCCAGCATCGAGTGCACTTCCGGTTGCGGTGCGCCAATCACATGCGGAACCGCGAGGATTGCCACGCCGAGGATCTTCATCAGCCAGTGGCGGCTGAACACGATCAGCGCGATGCCGACCGCGGTGGAGGCGGCGGTGCCAACCCACCAGATCTGCCGTTGTGCCAGGTCGGCGGCGGCCGTGCCCGGCAATTCCGGTGGCAGGCCGAGGGTCGGCGCCAGTACGAAGGTCGCGTAGCCCGCCAAGCCCCAAAGCAGGCCCTGAGCGGTTTTGGTCGGCGCGCGCAGGGTGTAGAGACCAGCGAGCATCAACGCGAATCCGACGGCGACCACCAGGTTACCGCCCGTGGTGGACAGCACGCGCTGCCAGCCGTCTTCCGGCTCCCAGGCTTCGGCGTCGTGAGTGTGAGCGGCCATGGCGCCGTCGGTGTGCTCGTGAGCAACCACGGCCGCAGGCTCGGATTTTTCATAGGTTTCCGCCTGAAGAATCAGCGGAGCAACCCAGAAACTTTGCAGCAGGGTCAACAACAGGGCGGCCAGCAACCCGGTGAAACCTGCGGTTTGCGCAATACGCTTGAACATGTCGGCAGGTCTCAATGGCACGGGAACGCGGAGCTGTGACGGGTATCGTGGGCGGCGTTGTGCACCGCTTCGATGTGCGAGAAACCGGCGAAATACACCAGGCACGCACCCAGGATCGACGCGCATACGGCGGCGGTCAGGCGTTGGCTCAGGGTTGTGGTGCTGCTGGCGGTGCTGCTGTGGTCGGTGCTGCTGATGATCGACATGGCGCTTCCCTCTGGTCTGTCAGCGGGTGAATAGAGCGCATGAAAGACCCTTGCGCACAGGGTGCGCAAAGGTTCGAACAGCGCCCGCCCACCGCGGGTTTGTTATTCAGTGATCGTAGTGGTCACTTTGTGTTGCGGGCCGGTCTCCGGGCTCACGAGGGGTCGGGGCTTGCGCCGAAACCTGCAAGAATCGCCTTCCCATGCCGAACTGCCGGCTCAGTGGATCTGATTCTTCGCTCGCTTACCGTTGCGGGGGCAGCACCGGACTGACATGACTTTAGAGTAAAGCACATGATTCACCGGTTTCCCGTTTCACCCTGTGAAGGGCACCCGTAACAAGGCGCACAGGAGAGCATGGGCGGGGGCGGGGAGTCAATTGGCAGGGGTTCTCAGTTAAAGACCGAGTCGCTGCCTTCGCGGGCAAGCCTCGCTCCTACACGAGCGCCGCCGTCCTGCTGATCGTTCCCACGCGCAGCAAAGGAATGCAGCCCGGGACGCTCCGCGTCCCCATCGAAAGCCGAACGCGGAGCGTCCGTTGAGGCATTCCCACGTAGAGCGTGGGAACGATCATCACCCCGCAGACGTTGACCCGCCCCCAACCGATGCGTAGCCTTGCGCTTTCGAGGTTCTTCGGCGTCTGCCGAAGCTAAGAAGGGAACGCGGTCGATGCCGCGGCTGCCCCCGCAACTGTGAACGGTGATGTTCGCTGCCACGCCACTGCAAACCCTGTCCAAAGGGTTCGCGGGAAGGCGCAGCGGATGCCAGGCCCCCAGGCCGGCGCACTGGAAGCCAGGAGACCTGCCTCGAAACGAATTCTCACTACAACCGGGCGGGGTGATCCGGTGGCGAAATCTTCCGCGCATTCATCGCCGCGGTTGTCGTCCCGTATGCCCGCCACCTTGCCAAAGGGCATCCGATGAAAACACTGGCCAAACTCCCCGTCACCATCGTTACCGGCTTCCTCGGCTCGGGCAAAACCACCTTGCTGCGCCACATGCTGGACAACGCCCAGGGTCGCCGCATCGCGGTGATCGTCAACGAGTTTGGCGAGCTGGGCATCGACGGCGAAATCCTCAAGCAGTGCTCCATCGGCTGCACCGAAGAAGAAGCCAACGGCCGCGTCTACGAACTGGCCAACGGCTGCCTGTGCTGCACCGTCCAGGAAGAATTCTTCCCGGTGATGCGCGAATTGGTCGCCCGTCGCGGCGACCTCGACCACATCCTGATCGAAACCTCGGGCCTGGCCCTGCCAAAACCCCTGGTGCAAGCCTTCCAGTGGCCGGAAATCCGCAGCGCCTGCACCGTTGACGCGGTCATCACCGTGGTCGACAGCCCGGCCGTCGCCGCTGGCACTTTCGCCGCGTTCCCGGATCAGGTCGACGCCCAGCGCAAACTCGACCCGAACCTGGACCACGAATCGCCCCTGCACGAACTGTTCGCCGACCAACTGGCCAGCGCTGACCTGGTCATCCTCAACAAGGCCGACCTGATCAGCCCGGAAGACCTGGCCCGCGTACGCCTGGAAGTCGCCGAAGAACTGCCGCCAGCGGTCAAAGTCATCGAAGCCAGCAGCGGCCGCGTGCCACTGGACGTGCTGATCGGCCTCGGTGCCGGCTCCGAAGAACACATCGACAGCCGTCACAGCCACCACGATCACCACCACGGTGACGGCGATGACGACCACGATCACGACGCCTTCGATTCCATCTCCATCGAACTGCCCCAAGCCGACGAAAGCCTGCTGATGGACGCGCTGACGCAACTGGTGGTCAAGCACGGCATCCTGCGCGTTAAAGGCTTCGCCGCGATCCCGAACAAACCGATGCGCCTGTTGATCCAGGGCGTGGGCACGCGTTTCGACAAGCACTTCGACCGTCAGTGGGGCGCCGATGAAGCGCGCACCACCCGTCTGGTGTTGATCGGCCAGGAATTGGACGCCGCGCAACTCGAAGCGCAACTGCGCGCCGCGCTCAGCGTTTAAGCCATGCACCTGCTCAGGACCCAGCCCGGCGGTTTCGTGTCGGATGACAACATTGCCGACCTTGGACAAACCCCCGCCGAGCTGGTGATCCTGTGCAGCGGCGATTCCAGCCTGGCGCTGCTCGCTGAAGCCGCGCAGCAATTGCCCGACGACTATCCGAGCGTGCGCCTGGCCAATCCGATGCAGGTGCAGAATCACGCGTCGGTGGATTTGTACGTCGATGAAGTGTTGCGTCACGCCAAGGTGATTCTGATCTCGCTGCACGGCGGCATCGCCTATTGGCGTTACGGTGTCGAGCGGCTGGTCGAGCTGTCCGAACGCGGCGTGCAACTGATCCTGGTGCCCGGCGATGACCGCCCGGACCCGGAACTCAGCGACTTGAGCACCGTGGACGCTGAAGGCCGTGATCGCCTCTGGCAGTTTCTGCGTCAGGGCGGCATGGGCAATGCCCTGGATTTTTTCCGTTGCCTGGCCAGTCGCTGGCTGGCCCGGGACTACGCCTGGGCCGAGCCACAAACCCTGCCGCGCACCGCGATCTACCACCCGAAAAAAAGCCCCGCAGACCTGAGCGATTGGCAAGCCGACTGGCAGGCTGATCAACCGGTGGCGGCGGTGCTGTTCTACCGCTCGCATTTGCAGGCGGCGAACACCGGTTTCATCGATATTTTCTGCCAGCGTCTGCAAGCAGCGGGTTTGAACCCGTTGCCGATTGCGGTGGCCAGTTTGAAAGAACCCGGCTGCCTGACGGTGGTCGAGGACCTGTTGGATGAAGTGCAGGCGGCGGTGATTCTGAACACCACCGGTTTCGCCCAATCCAGCCCCGAAGCGCCGCATTTGCGACCGTTTCGCCGCAACATTCCCGTCATTCAGGCGATTTGCGCCCAAGACAACGAACCCGGCTGGCGTGCCAGCGAACAGGGCCTCGGCCCACGGGACCTGGCGATGCACATCGCGCTGCCGGAACTCGACGGGCGCATCATCAGCCGACCGATCAGCTTCAAGGACCTGGCCTGGCGCAGCGAGCGCAGTCAGTCCGATGTGGTCTGCTACCGGCCGCAACCGGAGCGCATGGACTTTGTTGCCGAACTGGCGCGGCGCTGGATCGATCTGGCGCGGGTGCCCAACGGCGAAAAACGCATCGCGCTGATCCTGGCCAACTACCCGACCCGCGATGGTCGCATCGGTAACGGCGTGGGCCTCGACACCCCGGCGGCGGCGCTGAATATCCTGCGTGCGTTGCATAACGAAGGTTATCCGCTGCCCGCCGAGTTGCCGGACAGCGGCACCGCGTTGATCCAGCAGTTGCTTGGCGGCGTCAGCAACGACCTCGACACCCTCGACCAGCGCCCGTGCATGCAAAGCCTGGCGCTGGTCGATTACGACCTGATGTTCAACGCACTGCCCGAAGCCAACCGCCAAGCGGTGCTGGAGCGTTGGGGGGCGCCGCAAAACGATCCAATGTTCCGCGGCGGGCGGATGATGATCGCCGGTCTGCGCTTCGGCCTAACCTTCGTCGGCATCCAGCCGGCCCGGGGGTATCAGGTTGATCCGAGCGCGGTCTATCACGACCCCGACCTGGTGCCGCCCCACGGCTACCTGGCGTTCTACTTCTGGCTGCGCAACACCTACGGCGCCCATGGCGTGATCCACGTCGGCAAGCACGGCAACCTTGAATGGCTGCCGGGCAAGGGTGTGGGGCTGTCGGAAAATTGCTGGCCGGACGCATTGCTCGGGCCGCTGCCGAACATCTATCCGTTTATCGTCAACGACCCGGGCGAGGGCGCCCAGGCCAAGCGCCGCACCCAGGCCGTGATCATCGATCACCTGATGCCGCCCCTGACCCGCGCCGAAACCTACGGCCCGCTGCGTAACCTGGAATTGTTGGCAGACGAGTATTACGAAGCGCAACTGCTCGATCCACGTCGCGCCCGGGAATTGCAGCGCGACATCCTGCAACTGGTGCGCGAGACCCACATCGACCGCGAACTGCAACTGGACGAGAAACTCGACAGCGATGCGGATGCGGCAATCTGGTTGCCGCGCCTGGACACCTATTTGTGTGATTTGAAGGAATCGCAGATTCGCGACGGCCTGCACATCTTTGGCGAATCGCCGACCGGGCGGTTGCGCATTGATACATTGCTGGCGTTGCTGCGGATTCCCCGGGGCGATGGACGTGGGGCGCAGTCGAGTGTGTTGCGGGCGTTGGCCAAGGCGTTCGGGTTGGGGTTTGATCCGCTGGATTGTGAGTTGGCCGAGCCGTGGACGGGTGCGCGTCCTGATGAGTTGCAAGCGGTCAGTGATGAAGTGTGGCGTACGGCGGGGGATACCCGGGAGCGTCTCGAATTGTTCGCCGCCCAGCTGATCGAACAGACCTTGAATGCAGAGGGTGAGCAACTGTGGCGAGGGGGCTTGCCCCCGTTGGGTCGCGAAGCGGGCCCGCTTATCCCTGAAAAGCAGGGGACTGCTGCGCAGTCCAACGGGGGCAAGCCCCCTCGCCACAAAAGCCCGCTCCCACAGGGGCCGAGTTGGTCCGAAGTGAATGCGATACTCGACAACCTGCACGAAGTCGTCGCCCCACGCCTGGACGCCTGCGGCCCCGCCGAAATGCGCGGCTTGCTCGACGCCCTCAGCGGCCGTTTCGTCCCCGCCGGCCCCAGCGGTGCACCGAGTCGCGGGCGCCTCGACGTGCTGCCCACCGGGCGCAATTTCTATTCGGTGGATGTGCGCAACCTGCCGACCACCACGGCATGGCGCATTGGCTTCCAGTCGGCCAACCTGATACTCGAACGGCACTTGCAGGACCACGGCGACCACCTGCGTCAATTGGGCCTGTCGGTGTGGGGCACGGCGACCATGCGCACCGGCGGCGACGACATCGCCCAGGCCATGGCACTGATGGGCGTGCGCCCGGTGTGGGCCACGGGCAGTCAGCGGGTCGATGATTTCGAGATCCTGCCGGTCAGTTTGCTCGACCGACCGCGCGTGGACGTGACCTTGCGCGTGTCCGGGTTCTTCCGCGATGCGTTTGCCAACCTGATTCGCCTGTTTGACGCCGCCGTACAAGCGGTTGCCGACCTGGACGAACCGGACGATCTCAACCCACTGGCGGCCAAGGTGCGCGCCGAACGTGAGGCCTTGCTGGCCAGCGGTCAGGATGAAGACGCCGCCCGGCGTCAGGCGGGCTGGCGGATCTTCGGGGCCAAACCCGGTGCCTACGGCGCGGGCGTGCAGGGCGCCATCGACGGTCGCCTGTGGCAAAGCCGTGAGGATCTGGCCGAGGTCTACCTGAACTGGGGCGGTTACGCGTACGGCGGCTCCGACGAAGGCACCGCTGCTCGCGAACAATTCGCCCAGCGCCTGAGTCAGGTGCAAGCGGTGCTGCAGAATCAGGACAACCGCGAGCATGACTTGCTCGATTCCAACGATTACTACCAATTCCAGGGCGGTATGCTTGCCGCCGTGGAAACCCTGAGCGGCGAGGCGGCGGCCAGTTATCACGGCGATCACAGTCAACCGGATTTGCCGAAGATTCGCACCTTGAAGGAAGAGTTGAACCGGGTGATACGCTCCCGAGCGGCGAATCCGAAGTGGATTGATGGGGTCAAGCGCCATGGCTACAAGGGCGCTTTCGAACTCGCGGCGACGGTCGATAACCTGTTTGCCTTTGATGCGACGACGCAGTTGATCGACGATCACCAGTACGCGTTGCTGGCGGATGCGTATTTGCTCGATCCAGCGACCCGGGATTTTGTGCGCGAGCACAATCCCCATGCCTTGCGGGATATGGCGGAGCGGATGCTGGAAGCGCAGCAGCGCGGGATGTGGCAGGAGCCAGGCGAGTACCGCGAGGCGCTGGAGAATTTGTTGCTGGATATAGAAGAAGATTCCTGAGGACTGATCGTTCCCACGCGCAGCAAAGGAATGCAACCCGGGACGCTCCGCGTCCCAAAAGCCGAACGCGGAGCGTCCGCAGAGGCATTCCCACGCAGAGCGTGGGAACGATCACCACCGACCATGATGAGACAACCCGACATGACCGACACCCCCCATTTCCCGCTCTCCGCCGTGGTCGGCGCCGATGACTTGAAGCTCGCGCTGTACCTGACCGCCATCGACCCGAAAATCGGCGGCGTGCTGATCGAAGGCCCGCGGGGCATGGCCAAGTCGACCCTGGCCCGTGGCCTCGCGGACCTGCTAGCCAGCGGCCAGTTCGTCACCTTACCCCTGGGCGCCACCGAAGAACGCCTGGTCGGCACCCTCGACCTCGACGCCGCCCTGAGCGACGGGCGAGCGCAGTTTTCCCCCGGTGTGCTGGCCAAGGCTGACGGCGGCGTGCTCTACGTCGATGAGGTCAATCTGCTGCCCGATCATCTCGTCGACCTGCTGCTCGACGTGGCCGCCAGTGGCACCAACCTGATCGAGCGCGATGGCATTTCCCATCGGCATTCGGCCAGGTTCGTGCTGATCGGCACCATGAACCCGGAAGAGGGCGAATTGCGCCCGCAACTGCTCGACCGCTTTGGCCTGAACGTCGCCCTCAGCGGCCACACTGCGCCGACGGAACGCGGTCAGATCATCCGTCGTCGCCTGGCTTTCGACAGCGATCCCCAAGGCTTCTGCGCCGAATGGGAAAGCCAGCAACACGCGCTGCGCGAACGCTGCCAGCAGGCGCGGGTCGCATTGGCGAGCATCCCTCTGGATGACATCGCGCTGGAACAGATCACCGAGCGCTGCTTTGCCGCCGGTGTCGATGGCTTGCGTGCTGACCTGGTCTGGCTGCGCGCCGCCCGAGCTCACGCCGCCTGGCGCGGGGCCAAGGCGATCACCGAAGAAGATATCGACGCGGTCGCCGAGTTTGCCTTGCGTCATCGCCGCCGCGAGCATGCCCACCCGGCGCCGCAACAATCCCAACCCCCCGCGACCCAAAACGCCAACCCGAGCGAAGGCCAGGGCCAGTGGGGCGAAATGCCTGCCGAGGCGCTGCCGGTCGGTGCTCGACGTGAAGTGCCGAGCTGGCCAAAAAAGCCCTAGGCATTCGCCCTCGATCTGACGCGGGGGTGAATGCCAGACCCCGGGCCGGACGGCTGGACCATGGCCGGCAAGGCAAGCGCCGTGCGGCACCGCAAGGCTCGATCAACTGGCCCGGCACATTGCTCAACGGCCGCCCGCGTCAACGTGACGACCTGCTGTTTCATTTGCGCACCCGTTCGCCCCATGAATTGTGGCTGGTCATCGTCGACGCCTCGGCCTCGACCCGTCGTCATCAAGCGTTGAGCGATGCCAAGGGTTTGTTGGCGCAGTTGTTCGACGATGCCTACCGCCAGCGCGCGCGGCTGGCGTTGCTGACGGCCAGCGGCCACACGCCGAAATGGCAGGTGCAGGGTTTGAAGGCTTCCAGCGGTTTGCGTGACTGGCTCGACGGCTTGGGGGCGGGCGGCGGCACACCGTTGCTGGCGGCGCTGGGCGAGGCGGGACGTTGGCTGAGCGCGCGGCAGAAACGCTTCCCGGCGGAACAACAACGCCTGTTGCTGGTGACCGATGGGCGACTGAAAGAGTGGTCAGGCTTGCCGGTATTGGCGTGTCCGGGGTTGCTGATTGATATCGAACGCGGGCCGATTCGGCTGGGACGGGCTAAGGTGTTGGCTACGCAGTTGCAGGCGGAGTATCGGCATATCGATGACGTGTAGCGGGCTGCGATCTTTTCATCTTCACAGGAGTGAACCATGCGCGTCCTAGCCGCCAACCATCAGGATGATTTCCGCGTTAAAGCCTACGCCGGCACCAACGGCGTGCTACTGGCCATGGACCTGGCCGAACCGCGCCGCAAAGGTCTGCTCGGCTTCGCCATCGAAAAACAGGTCGGCAACAAACCGTGGCTGTTTCTGTTCAACAGCCTGACCTTCCCCGGCAAGGCCCACACCTTCCCCCAATACCACGCCACCCCCAGCGATATCGCACCGCTGCAGAAATTTCGCTGGGCCGATTACGCGGTCAATCCGGGCACGACCCTGCACTACCGCGTGCACCTGGCCTATGGCACGCCGGATGCGCCGCAACTGGGCGAATTTCTGGAACTGACGATCACCTCCGACGACGGCCATCCCACCCATCAAAGCGTGATCTTCAACCGCGCCGTGGCAGCGAGTCAGGCATTCCAGCGCAAATTCCCCGACCTCGACGCGCAGATCAGCGCCAACAAGCACATGCCCATCGAAGCCTGGCCGCTGGCGGCGCAGCAGTGGCTGGAGAACGGTTTGCTCGGGCGCTTGCTGGGGTTTATCCAGCGTGCGGTGGATGACCAATGGGCTCTGGACATTGCCATCTACGAATATCAGCTGCAGTCGATCGTCGATGAGGTCAACGCCGCCTTCGCCCGCGGGGTCAAGGTGCGGGTGCTGTATCACGCGCAGCCGGACGATGAAGACACGACGATGAACGAAGCCAGCCTGGAAAAACTCCCGGCGGCGAACAAGCGCGGGCGGGTCACGCACAACATCTTCCACGACAAGTTCATCGTCCTGAGCAAACTCGATGGCGGCGAGCATCGGCCGCAAGCCGTGCTCTGCGGCAGCACCAATTTCACCCCCAACGGCGTCTACCGCCAGGCCAACGTGGTGCATGTGCTCGACGACGCGCGGATCGGCGCCAGTTACCTGCAAACCTTCGAAGAGGTGTGGGCGAACCCGGCGGACGTCGGCGCGACGCGCACCTGGCTGACCCAAAACAACCCCGTGGACCCGACGCAGCCACTGTTCGCCGGGTTCTCACCGCGTACCGGGCAGGGGGATCTGAAAGCGTTTGTCGAGATCATCAACGCCGCGAAAAAGGACGTACTGTTCGTCACCGCGTTCGCCTTGCCGGACGACGTCCTCAACGCCTTGCTCGGCGAGCCCCACGACGACATCCTGCGCTACGGCCTGCAAAACACCGTCAGCCGCATCACCGGCTTCCACGCCGATCGCACCGCCGAATTCGCCGCCACCGCGCTGCTCAACACCGGGCTGGAAGGCTGGCTGCGGGAAAACATGAAAGGCCAGAAGGGCAACCTGCTGGTGCACACCAAAGCCATCGTCACCGACTTCACCAGCGACACACCGACCATCATCAGCGGCAGCCACAACCTCAGTGCGGCGGCCAGTAATGGCAATGATGAGAACTACCTGATCATTCGCGGCGATACCGATCTGGCAGACCGCTATGGCTTGGAGTTATTGCGGTTTTATGAACATTACCGGTTTCGCTATTTTGCGAAGAAACTGGCGCTGAAAGAGGTTTCGCCATTGGCGGCGGATGACCGTTGGAGCAATGATTATTTTGTGGAGGGGGATTTGCGGCAGTTGTCACGACTGCGATTCTCCGGCCGATAAACACCAATCCCCCATTCAACACAAACCCTTGTGGCGAGGGGGCAAGCCCCCTCGCCACGGGTTTACGCGCACGGCTTGGCAATCAACGAAACCAGTTCGTCCGCGCCAATTCAATCACCTCATCCCCACGTCCACTCATCACGGCTTTAAGCATGTACAGGCTGAACCCCTTGGCCTGCTCCAGCTTGATAGTCGGTGGCATGGCCAGTTCCTGGGTCGCGGTAATCACATCCACTAACACCGGCCCGTCATGCGCCAGCGCCCGGCGCAACGCCGGCTCCAGGTCTTCCGACTCTTCAACGCGAATCCCGAGGATGCCCATGGCGTTGGCCATCGCCGCAAAGTCCGGGTTGTGCAGGTCGGTGCCGGTATCGAGCATCCCGGCGGACTTCATTTCCATCGCGACGAAGCCCAGTGAAGCGTTGTCGTAGACGATGATTTTCACCGGCAATTTCAACTGCGCCAGGGAAATGAAATCCCCCATCAACATGCTGAAACCGCCATCTCCCGACAACGAAATCACCTGCCGATCCGGGAACGTCGCTTGGGCGCCAATGGCCTGGGGCATGGCGTTGGCCATCGAGCCGTGGTTGAACGAACCGAGCAACCGGCGCTTGCCGTTCATTTTCAGATAACGGGCAGCCCACACGGTTGGCGTGCCGACGTCGGCGGTGAAGATCGCATCGTCATCCGCCAGTTCGCTGAGCAGGCGGGTGAGGTATTGCGGGTGGATCGGGCGACCCGGCGCGGAAGGCTGGGCCAGGTCATCCAGGCCCTGGCGCGCTTTTTTGTAGTGTTCGAGGGACGACTCTAAAAAGCTCCGGTCACCGCGATAGGGCAGGCGCGGCAGCAACGCGGCGAGGGTTTCGCCGACATCGGCGGCGATGCCCAGGTCCAGGGTGGTCCGGCGGCCGAGGGCCTCGGGGTTGTGGTCGATCTGAATGATGGTGGCGTCGGTGGGGTAGAACTGCCGGTACGGGAAGTCGGTGCCGAGCAGCACCAAGGTGTCGCAGTTGAGCATCGCGTGATACCCGGAGCTGAAGCCGATCAACCCGGTCATGCCGACGTCGAACGGGTTGTCCCACTCCACGTGTTCCTTGCCGCGCAAGGCATGCACCACCGGCGCGCCGAGGGCATCGGCCAGGGCCACCACTTGATCATGAGCCCCGGCACATCCGGCGCCGCACATCAGGGTCACGGCTTTGCTTTGGCTCAGCAGTTCAACGAGTCGATCCAGATCCTGCGGTGCCGGCAGGGTGCGCGGTTTGGACAGGGCCGGCCATGGCTTGAGGTTGTCTTCGACTTCCTGCAACGCCACGTCACCGGGAATCACCACCACCGCGACGCCGCGATTGAGGATCGCGCTGCGCATCGCCCGGTGCAGCACCTGCGGCATCTGCGCCGGGTTGCTGACCAGTTCGACGAAGTGGCTGCACTCCTTGAACAGCTCTTGCGGGTGGGTTTCCTGAAAGTAGTTGAGGCCGACTTCCGACGACGGAATCTGCGCCGCAATCGCCAGCACCGGCACATGGTTGCGGTGGCAGTCGAACAGCCCGTTGATCAAGTGCAGATTGCCCGGCCCGCAACTGCCGGCGCACACCGCCAGCTCTCCGGTGACAGCTGCCTCGGCCCCGGCGGCAAACGCCGCGACCTCTTCGTGGCGCACGTGCATCCACTCGATGCTGTCCATGGTGCGCAGCGCTTCGGTCAAACCGTTGAGGCTGTCGCCGGTCAGGCCCCAGATGCGCTTGACGCCGGCCTGCTCAAGGGTGGTTGCCAGTTGCTGGGCAAGGGTGATTTTCGCCATGGGGTGCTCCAGTGATCGATGAGTTGTCCTTGGGATAGAAAAAGGGACAACTCAACGGCTGGCATGACTCCCGGGGATTTGTGAAGACTCGTTTACTTGGCCATGGCCTGTTTGTATTGGCGGGTGCGTTTGGCGATGTACAGCTGATCGCGGATCAACGCCCAAAGCGCCGAGACCTGTGGCCGGGGTTGATGGCCGCGACTCAAGCGATGCAACTGGAACTTGACCACCGCCATGGTCGCCAGCGCCGCCAGGGGTTTGCGCTTCCAGTGGATCGGCGGCAGTTGAGGATGGCTGTTCTTGCCTTCGCGCCAGTGCTTGACCAGGTGCGGCTCAACCGCCATCGCGGTGCCGATCCCGGCCATGGCGATGCCGCTGTCGAGCACGTGTTCGACGATGGCCAAGCGACGAATGACCGCCGGTCACCATCACCGGCATGCGCGCCACGCGGGCCAGTTCGCCGGCCATCTCCAGGAAGTAGGCTTCGCGGGCCAGGGTGCGGCCGTCCCGGGCTTCGCCTTGCATGGCGGGGGCTTCGTAGCTGCCGCCGGACAATTCGAGCAAGTCGATCTGCTGCTCGTTGAGCCACTGGATCACTTGCCTGGCGTCGTCCGCATCGAAGCCGCCGCGTTGGAAGTCCGCTGAGTTGAGCTTCACTGAGACGCAGAATTTTGGCGACACGGTTTTACGTACGGCACTGACCACCTCAAGCAGCAGCCGCGCGCGATTTTCCAGTGAGCCGCCCCATTGATCGGTGCGGCGATTGGTCAGTGGCGACAGGAATTGGCTGAGCAAATAACCGTGGGCCGCGTGAATCTGCACGCCAGTGAACCCGGCCTTCTCCGCGAGGGCCGCGCTGGTGGCGAAGCGTTGGATCACTTCATGGATGTCGCTTTCGGTCATCGGCTTGGGTTCGGCGAACATTTTCGAGAACGAGCCCAGGTCCAGCGCCACCGCTGACGGCGCCCAAGCCTGCTGACCCAGATTGGCCATGGTCTGGCGCCCCGGATGATTGAGCTGCACCCAGAACTGCGCGCCACCGGCCCGGCCAATCGTTGCCCACTGGCGAAAACGCTCAAGGTGTTGCTCGTCTTCCAGCGCCACGCCGCCGGGCCCGGTCATGGCGCGACGGTCGATCATCACGTTGCCGGTCAGCAACAACCCGGCTTCACCCCCGGCCCAGGCTTGATACAGACGCAACAGGGCATCGGACGGCGCCTGTCGGGTATCCGCGAGATTTTCTTCCATCGCGGCTTTGGCGATGCGATTGCCGATGGTCTGGCCGTTGGGCAAATTCAGCGTTTGAAAGGGCGACATGCTTGACTCCTCATCAGTGATGGGTGGAGGCTAAGCTTAAAGTTAACTTTAATGGCAAGCAGGCAAATGAGGTCGGGATGAAGATTGGTGAATTGGCGGAGTTAAGTGGCTTCAACCCGTCGCGTATTCGGTTCTACGAGGCCCAGGGTCTGATCCAGAAAGTCGAGCGCCGGGCCAACGGCTACCGGCATTACCCCGAACAGGTATTGCAGACGCTGTACCTGATCCAGTGCGCCCAACAGGCCGGGTTCAGCCTGGAAGAGTTGAAGCAATTGATGCCGGACACCGCCACCGGTGAATTCAAGCACGACGAACTGCTGGCGGGGCTGACGCGCAAAGTCGAGCAGATCGAAGAAATGCAGCAACACCTGGCGCAGAGCAAGGCGAAGCTGCTGGCGGTGATCGACGACATCCAGGCGAAACCCGAAGGCATGGGCTGCGACGCGAATGCCGAGCGGGTGCTGGCGTCCTTCAAGCAGCCGCGTTGATCGCCCCAGATCCCCTGTGGGAGCGGGCTTGCTCGCGAAAGCGGTGGGCCAGCCAACATCCCTGTTGAATGTGAAACCGCCTTCGCGAGCAAGCTTTGCTCCTACATGGGGATCGTCGTACACAATATCTGTGTTCACCACCGCCCCCCTGTAGGAGCGAGGCTTGCCCGCGAAGAGGCCCTGATAGTCAACGCAAGGTCATCACGGGTGAGCAACGGTCCCCGATACATGGTTTGAGGGGACTGGAATCGGAT
This sequence comes from Pseudomonas sp. ANT_J12, assembly GCF_008370045.1. Lineage (GTDB taxonomy): Bacteria > Pseudomonadota > Gammaproteobacteria > Pseudomonadales > Pseudomonadaceae > Aquipseudomonas. Next base: position 97,719 of record NZ_VOBN01000018.1, on the reverse strand, counting down.
TACGCATCAACGTGCCCACCACCAACGCCCCCAGCAGCGCCAACAACCCCGCGACCAGCAGCAACAAACTGAAACCACCAACAAACGCTTGCCGGGCCAGCGGTTCGACCGCTGCGCGCGCAGTGTCCGGCAACAAACCCAACGCTGCCGTCATATCCCCGGCCACCACCCGCGAGGCGATTCCACGGGCCTGCTCTGCCCATTGCCCCGACAGGCTGTCGCGCAGCAACAGCTCGGTATGACTGGCCAGCAACGCGCCGTACACGCCGATGGCGAGCATGATCGCGCTGAAGCGCATGGTGGTGCTCATGCCCGAGGCCATGCCGGCGCGGTCGCGGGGCACGCAGGCCATGATGTTTTTCTGGGTATCACCATTGAGCAACCCGGCCCCGGCGCCGGTCACCGCAATGGCCAGGGCGAACGGCAAATAGCCGCCGCTGTTGACCGCCCAGGCGCTGAGCAGGTTGCCGCCGCCGACCAGCGTCAGGCCCGCAGCCATCAAAGTCGCGGGGGCAAAACGGCTCGCCAGCCGTGCGCCGATGCGCGGGCAGATCAGCATCGTCAACGCGAATGGCAGCATCCCCAGTCCCGAGGCGATGGCCGAGAACCCCAAACCGTTTTGCAGGTAGAACGGCAGCAGCGTCATCATCACTTGGGCGCAACCGGCGTAGGCGAACATCCCCAGCAGCGCGCCGATAAAGCGCGGGTGCTTGAACAATTGCAGGTCGACCATGGGCCGCTGCTGCAGGCGCTCGATCAGCACAAACAGCCCAAGCAACAAGGCGCCGCCGATTAACCGGGCATAGGTCATGGGAGTGTTCCAGCCGATGCGATTGGCTTCGATCAGGCCCCAGATCAGGCACAGCAAACTCGCACTGAAGGCCAGGCTGCCCCACGGGTCGAGACGCGCGGACTGGGTGTCCCGGGATTCCGGCACGTTGCGCAAGACCAACGCCATCAGCAGCGCACCTACCGGCAGGTTGAGGTAGAAAATCCAGCGCCAGCCGATGTATTCGGTGATCAAACCACCCAACGTTGGCGCGGCGGTCATCGCCACACCCATGCACGCGCCCCAGAATGCCCAGGCCTTGGCCCGTTCGACTTCGTCGTGAAAGGTGTGGCCAATCGAGGCCAGCGCCGACGTCAGCAACAATGCGGCGCCAACACCTTTGATCGCGCGGGCGATGTCGAGGAACAACGCGCTCGGCGCCGCGCCGCAACCGAGGGAAGCCAGGATGAAAAGGCCCAGGCCCCAGAGCAGGGTTTTCTGTCGGCCGAAGCGGTCGGCGATGCTCCCCGCCGGCAGCAACAGCGCGGCGAAGGCCAGCATGTAGGCGCTGACCACCCATTCGATGTCGGCAAAATTGGCGCCCAGGTCCCGGGCGATGGTCGGCAACGTGACGGCGACGATGTTGGTGTCGAGGACGATCAGCGAGCACACCCCGGAAGCGGTCAGCAGCGTCAAGCGTGGGCTGACCTTGCTCATGATCGGATTGCCTTTTGAGTAAGGGGTTTGACGTGCATGGTTTTAGCTCTCTACTGTGGGCCGTGTCGAAAGCTTATCCCGCTGGCTGCGTTGCTTTGTTAGCTGCCAGTCGGGACTTCATTACCTTTGAGCTAATGCACCATGGATATACGTCATTTCCGCTACTTCCTGGCCGTTGCCCGGCAGCGAAATTTCACCCGTGCGGCTGAGCAACTGGGCATTGCCCCGCCGACCCTGAGTCGACAGATTCAGGACATGGAAACCGAACTCGGCACGCGGCTGTTCCTGCGCCAGCAACGGGAAGTCAGCCTGACCGAGGCCGGCGCGGCGCTGGTGATCGAGGCCGAAGCCACGGTGCGCCAATTCGAGTACGCCCAACGCAACGCCCAGCGCGCCGGACGCGGTGATATCGGCCATATCGAACTGGGTTACGTGGCCTCGGCGGTGTATTCGGGGTTGCTGCAAAAACAGGTGCAGGCCTTTATTCGCGAGTGCCCGGACGTCAGCCTGAATGTGCGGGAAAGCCCAATGGCAGCGTTGCCGGGCATGGTGATCGAGGGCCGGTTCGACATCGGTTACGTGCGCTCGCCGATGACCTTGCCCGAAGGGCTGGAAGCGGTGCGGCTCGATGCGGAAGGCTTTGTGCTGGCGCTGTCGAGTGAGTCCTGGCTGTGCCGCTTGCCGCAGATCAGCCCGGCGCATCTGCAAAACGAAACGTTTATCCTGCCGGAGCAAATCAACGGTACGTTGCAGGTCGCTGCTGAGGGCGGATTCGCGCCTGTTTTAGGGCCCCAACCTGGTGGGTTGGTGGCGGTGATTGCGCTGGTGTCGCTGGGGCAGGGCGTGGCGGTGGTACCGGAATCGGTGGTCGGGCATGTGGGATTGCCGGGTGTGGTGTATCGGGAAATTGAAGGGGGCGAGGCGAGTTCGTGGTTGTCTCTGATTTATCGGCGGTTTGAGCGGTCGGCGGCGGTGGTCAGGTATATCGAGCACATGAAGAGAGGGCGTTAAAAGCGAAAAGATCGCAGCCTTCGGCAGTTCCTACGTGCCTGTGGGCGCCGCCGAAGGCTGCGCTCTTTTGATCTCTCTACAGATCTTGTAATGATTTCCCGCTGTGGGGATTGTGACTTTCACCTGTACGCTCCAAGTCCTTTTTTCCACTCAGGACCTGCATGAACACCCTCCCGGAGCCCCCCAGTCAGCCCTCCATCTCGCGCCTTCGCGCAACCCTGACGCACGTCAAACACCCGGTTTTCCGACCTCTATCTCTTTCTGCATCTACGCTCCCACGGCCCTCGCGCCGCACCTTGCCGTGCCCGGCATTCTGAATTCGCTGAAGAGATCGAGACATTTTTATGGAATGGATAGCTGACCCCACCGCCTGGCTGGGCTTGTTGACGTTGATCGTGCTGGAACTGGTGCTGGGCATCGACAACCTGGTGTTTATCGCGATCCTGGCGGACAAGCTGCCGCCGCATCAGCGCGACCGGGCGCGGATCATCGGTTTGTCCCTGGCGCTGCTGATGCGACTGGGCCTGCTGGCGAGTATTTCCTGGCTGGTGACCCTGACCCAGCCGCTGTTCGAGGTGTTCGACAAGAGCTTCTCGGGGCGTGACCTGATCATGCTGTTCGGTGGTGTGTTCCTGTTGTTCAAGGCCACCATGGAACTGCACGAACGACTCGAAGGCCATGTCGGCCAGCGCACGGGCAATGCGGCTTATGCGATGTTCTGGCCAATCGTGGCGCAGATCGTGGTGCTCGACGCGGTGTTCTCCCTGGATGCGGTGATTACCGCCGTGGGCATGGTCGACGAGCTGGCGGTGATGATGATCGCGGTGATCATCTCCATCGGCCTGATGATCGTCGCCAGCAAGCCGCTGACCCGTTTCGTCAACGAACACCCGACGGTGATCATGCTGTGCCTGGGCTTCCTGATGATGATCGGTTTCGCCCTGACTGCCGAGGGCCTGGGCTTCCACATTCCCAAGGGGTACCTGTACGCGGCCATCGGCTTCTCGATCCTGATCGAAGTGTTCAACCAGATCGCCCGCGCCCGGCGCAAGCGCTCCATGCAAGGTCTGAAGCCTATGCGTGAGCGAACGGCCCATGCGGTGATGCGTTTGCTGGGCGGTCGCACGTTGGCGGTGGAAGAAGTCGGCGAAGAGATTGCCGACCTGCTGGACAACGGTGCAGCGCCGAATGAAGTGCTGTTTGACCGCCGTGAGCGGGTGATGATCAGCGGTGTGCTGCAACTGGCCGAGCGGCCGATTCGTACCCTGATGACGGTGCGGGCTGACGTCGACCATATCGATCTGGCCGACGATGCCGAGACCATTCGTACACGCTTGATGCATTCGTCCTACTCACGCCTGCCGCTGATTCGCAATGGCGCGGTGGATGAGCCATTGGGCTTCGTGCACAAAAAGGAACTGCTCAAGGACTATCTGGCCGGCAATGAGCCCGACCTCCAAGACCTGGCGCGCACGACCATCAACTTGCTCGACAGCTACTCGATCCTCAATGCCCTGGAGCAGATGCGCAAAGCCTCGACCCACATCGCCTTTGTGGTCAATGAATTCGGCGACTTCGTCGGTGTGTTGACCATGACCGACATCCTCGAATCCATCGCCGGCGAATTGCCGGACGCCAGCGAAATCGAAGGCCCGGACGTGGTGCAAGAGCAGGGCGGGTTCATGGTCAGCGGCGCGTTGAGCCTGACGCGGGTGCGTCAGTTGACCGGCTTCAGTGCCGAACCCACCGAGGATTACCAGACCCTGGCCGGGTGGGTGATGAGCGTGCTGGATCGCCTGCCGATCATGGGTGACCGGCATGAGTTGGACGGCTGGACCATGACGGTGGTGGCGGTCGAGGAGCGGCGGGTAGTGCGGGTGTTGTTGGTGCGCAGCGGCGGGTAACGCTGCGCAGGGCGCGCCACTCAAGCCCCGATCAACGTCCGTGCCCGCGCCACCGTGCACAAGCGCCGCAAGGTTCGACGCAACCACGCCAAGTCGTGGCTCGGTTTTCGGGCCACGACTTTGGGTTTCACCTTGCCAATGTGCGCCGCGAAATCGGCGGCCAGCGTTTCCTCGGTGCCAATCCCCTTGAGCTTTTTCAGCAGCTTCCCGTCCTTGTAAAACAATACGGTCGGGGTGCCGGTCACGTTCGGATGCCGGGGCGATTCGCTGGTATTCAACATGTAAATATCTGCCCGATGCCGAAACGACTCGGCAATCGCCCGAAACACTGGCCCGGCGTATTCACACGCAGGGCAGTGCTCATTACCGAAGTACAGAATCACCGGCCGCCAGGTCTTCAGGGCTTTGCGGTAGGTCGGGGCCAAGGCCGTTTGAGGGGTGGTTGAAGTCATTGAAGTCTCCTTTTCACAACGATCAGTGAAGGCTTGTTGACGGTAAAGGAGGGGGGCGGGCGGGTCTACTGTCAGAAATTACAGGTGGGGATTTCCTACGCTGATACGGATATGTCTCGCCGGGTTGCAGGACCGGCCTGACAGGAAACGCGGAAATGCAGAAAGGTGTGAGGTGGTATTTTTCTCGTTCTTCAATCTGAAAATGTGGAGTCCAAGATCAAACCGCAAATCAGGAAGTTCGTAACAAACATCGTTGAACTGAAAAAAGCGCCAGGTGCAGGCGCCGTTGGTGGTGACCTGTTTATAGGCAGCAACGAACCGGTAAAAGAATGCGGCGCGTTGATGACGCGCCAAGAAGATCTCGAATTGATCGCGCTCTGTCATGAACGGAAGAATGATCCGACCATAAAGGTTTCAATTGAAAACCTATGAGCTGACATTTCCTGCACATGCACCGAATCAGCTCACGCAGGCCCAATGTGAACCAACTACCCGCCCACGTGTGACCCTCGGTAGCGCTCCCTCATCCGTGCGTTTGGTAACGCCTTTTCTCCTCTTTCGCACATCCCTTTGATTCAAAACACATTTCAATCTCCGCAACATAACCCCTACTGCCTATGGCACACTTTCTGCTGTCTATTCCGTTGTTACACACCTATATCCGGTATAACGGAATACACAACACTCTGGAGTGCTTGCCATGCATCGCCGACCTTCCTTGTTCAAAGCGTGTGTTTTTCTCTTTGCGGCTACGGCTGCTGCCATGGGCGTTGCCCAGGCGGCGGACAGTAAGCTCGACAGCGTGCTGGCCCGTGGCAAGTTGGTCGTGGGTACAGGCAGTACCAACGCGCCGTGGCATTTCCAGGGAGCGGACGGCAAGTTGCAGGGGTTTGATATCGATATCGGGCACATGATCGCCAAGGGTTTGTTCAACGACCCGAGCAAGGTCGAGTACGTGGTGCAGTCCTCCGATGCGCGGATTCCGAACCTGCTGACGGACAAGGTCGACATCAGTTGCCAGTTCATCACCGTCACCGCCAGCCGTGCGCAGCAGGTTGCGTTCACCCTGCCGTACTACCGCGAAGGTGTCGGCCTGCTGCTGCCGGCCAACAGCAAGTACAAGGAAATCGAAGACCTGAAAGCCGCTGGCGACAGCGTGACCGTGGCCGTGCTGCAGAACGTGTACGCCGAAGAGTTGGTGCATCAGGCGCTGCCTAAAGCCAAGGTCGATCAGTACGACAGCGTCGACCTGATGTACCAAGCCGTGAACTCCGGCCGTGCCGACACCGCTGCCACCGACCAGTCCTCGGTCAAATACCTGATGGTGCAAAACCCTGGCCGCTATCGCAGCCCGACCTACGCCTGGAGCCCGCAAACCTACGCTTGCGCGGTCAAGCGCGGCGATCAGGATTGGCTGAACTTCGTCAACACCGTGCTGCATGAAGCCATGACCGGCGTCGAGTTTCCGACCTACGCGGCATCGTTCAAGCAGTGGTTCGGCGTCGATCTGCCGACCCCAGCTATCGGTTTCCCCGTCGAATTCAAATGAAAACTGCTGCGCTCGGAAATACTGCGTTGAAAACAGACTCGAAATGCTCATTGGCTAAAGCCAACTCCGCTTTCTCGCCTGTTTTCGCCTTGTCTTTCCTTCGCTCGCGACGTTTCCATTTCTTGAGGATGAGCGGGGCGGCTATGAAGGCGCCCCGTTCAAGGTACTGCTGACCATGAACTATCAGTTGAACTTTGCCGCCGTGTGGCGCGATTTTCCCAGTTTGCTGGCGGGGCTCGGTCTGGGCCTGGAGCTGGCGCTGGTGTCGATCGCCATCGGTTGCGTGATCGGCCTGATGATGGCGTTTGCTTTGTTGTCCAAGCATCGCGCGTTGCGGGTGCTGGCGTCGGTGTACGTGACGGTGATCCGTAACACGCCGATTCTGGTGTTGATTCTGTTGATCTACTTCGCCTTGCCGAGCCTGGGGATTCGCCTGGACAAGATCCCCTCGTTCATCATCACCCTGTCGCTGTATGCCGGGGCGTACCTGACCGAAGTGTTCCGTGGCGGGCTGTTGAGCATTCCCAAAGGGCAACGCGAAGCCGGGCTGGCGATTGGCCTCGGCGAGTGGCAGGTCAAGGCCTACGTCACCGTGCCGGTGATGCTGCGCAATGTGCTGCCGGCGTTGTCGAACAACTTCATTTCGCTGTTCAAGGACACCTCCCTGGCGGCCGCGATCGCGGTGCCGGAGCTGACCTATTACGCGCGCAAGATCAATGTCGAGAGCTACCGGGTGATTGAAACCTGGATGGTGACCACAGCGCTCTATGTTGCGGCTTGTTACCTCATTGCCATGATCCTGCGTTATCTCGAGCAGCGTCTGGCGATCCGCCGATAGGAGCCTCCCATGTACGAATCCCCTAGTTGGTTGCATGAGTTGTGGGTGGCGCGGGAAGTGCTCTGGCAGGGCTTTCTGGTCACGGTGCAGTGCTCGGCCCTGGCGATTTTGCTCGGCACGCTGATCGGCATCGTCGCCGGACTGGTGCTGACCTACGGCAATGTCTGGATGCGCGCACCGTTTCGTTTCTACGTCGACCTGATCCGTGGCACGCCGGTGTTTGTGCTGGTGCTGGCCTGCTTTTATATGGCACCGGCGCTGGGCTGGCAGATCAGCGCGTTTCAGGCCGGGGCCTTGGGGCTGACGCTGTTCTGCGGCTCCCACGTCGCTGAAATCGTGCGCGGGGCACTGCAAGCCTTGCCACGCGGGCAGATGGAAGCGAGCAAGGCGATTGGCCTGACGTTTTATCAGTCCCTGGGTTACGTGTTGTTGCCCCAGGCGCTGCGGCAGATCCTGCCGACCTGGGTCAACTCGTCCACTGAGATCGTCAAGGCCTCGACCTTGCTCTCGGTGATCGGCGTCGCCGAGTTGCTGCTCAGCACGCAACAGATCATCGCCCGGACCTTCATGACCCTGGAGTTCTACCTGTTCTCCGGTTTCCTCTTTTTCGTCATCAACTACGCCATCGAATTACTCGGCCGGCACATTGAAAAGCGGGTGGCTTTGCCATGACTCAGACTTCTGTTGCACCTAACGGCCAGGCCCTGCTGGACATTCGCGGCCTGCACAAACAATACGGCAAGCTTGAAGTGCTCAAGGGCGTCGACCTGACCATGCAGCGCGGCAACGTGGTCACGCTGATCGGCTCCAGCGGCTCGGGCAAGACCACGCTGCTGCGTTGCGTGAACATGCTCGAAGAATTCCAGGGCGGGCAGATCCTGCTCGACGGCGAATCCATTGGCTATGACGAGGTCAACGGCAAACGCGTGCGCCATGCCGAAAAGGTCATTGCCCGGCATCGTGCGATGACTGGTATGGCGTTCCAGCAATTCAACCTGTTCCCGCACCTCACCGCGTTGCAGAACGTCACCCTCGGTTTGCTCAAGGTCAAGAAGCTGCACAAGGATGAAGCCGTGGCGCTGGCCGAGAAATGGCTGGAGCGCGTGGGCCTGTATGAACGGCGGGATCACTATCCCGGTCAGTTGTCCGGTGGTCAGCAACAGCGGGTGGCGATTGCCCGGGCGATTGCGATGAACCCGAGCCTGATGCTGTTCGACGAAGTCACCTCGGCCCTCGACCCGGAACTGGTCGGCGAAGTGCTGAACGTGATCAAGGGCCTGGCCGACGAAGGCATGACCATGTTGCTGGTGACCCACGAAATGCGCTTTGCCTTCGAAGTCTCGGACAAGATTGTCTTCATGAACCAGGGGCGGATCGAAGAGCAGGGGCCGCCCAAGGAATTGTTTGAACACCCGAAATCGCCACGCTTGGCGGAATTTCTCAAGAACACCCGTTTCTGATTTTTTCAGAAGAATTTTTTAAGCAGGAGAAACACTCATGAGCATTACTCGTTACGGCACCGGCAGCACCGCCGGTGGCGGCCAGCCTCGTCCTTTCGCCCGCGCCGTTGAAGCCGATGGCTGGCTGCACGTGTCCGGCCAGGTGCCGGCGCTGAATGGCGAAATCATCGTGGGCGGCATCGTCGAGCAGACCCACCAGACCATGAAAAACCTGATCGCGATCCTCGAAGAAGCCGGTTACGGCCTCGAAGACGTGGTGCGCGCCGGCGTGTGGCTGGAAGACCCGCGGGACTTCTGGAGCTTCAACAAGGTGTTCTCCGAGTACTTCAAAAGCGAACACGCCCCGGCCCGGGCCTGTGTGCAGGCGAACATGATGGTTGATTGCAAGGTTGAGATTGACTGCATTGCTTACAAGAAAAAGGCCTGAGATTGGCGGTGACTGCTTCGCGGGCAAGCCTCGCTCCTACAGGGTATGTGATCGTTCCTAGCTCCGCGTGGGAATGCCGCCAGGGACGCTCCGCGTTCCGCTTCGGATGTGACGCAGAGCGTGGGAACGATCATTAGCGTTAAACTCCCGGCACTTTGAATGGGAACCTGAAACATGACCGAAGACACCATCAAGCGCCGGGCTCGCGGTCTGGACCGGGCGTTCGATATTCTCGATTTCCTCAAGGAAATCGGCCAACCGCTGCGCCCGAACGAAATTGCCAGCGGCATCGGCAGCCCGAAATCCACGGTCTACGAACTGGTGGCCTCGCTGCTGGAACGGCGCATTCTCGAACCCGTGGGCAAGGACGGTCACGTCTACCTGGGCCGTCAGCTGTATTTCCTCGGCCAGGCGCACTTGCGCCATTTCGACCTGACCCGCGAGGCCGATCACGCCTTGCAGGAAATCGTCAGCCAGACCCACGAAACCGCGCAGATGTGCCTGCTCAACGGGCGCAAGTACACCGTGGCACTGATGAAAGAGGGCGAGCGGCATTTCCGCATTTCCTCGGACATCGGCGAAAACGCACCGATTCCCTGGACTGCGTCCGGGCGCCTGCTGCTGTCGCATTTGAGCGATCAGTCCATCATCGACCTGATCGACCACGACGACTTCATCCTGCCCAACGGCGAACGCCTGCCGCTGGAGCAGTTTCTCCAGGAAATCCGTCAGGCCGGTATCGACGGCTTTTTCTCGTTTGATAGCGTCGCCGACACCTTCACCCATTGCTTCGCCGCCCCGGTCAAAGACCCCAATGGCGTGGCCATTGCGACCCTGTGCATCGTCGCTCCACGGGCCGATGCCAAGAACAACTACAACGACTATCGCCGGGTGCTGATCGACAGCGCCAACAACCTGGCCCGGCGTATCAACGAATAACCGCGGCTGCTGGCGGCCGCGAATGTAAGGAGTTGGATCATGTCTTCTGCTGCCGTAGAAAAAGGCTTTGCGCAAACCGGCGCGCACCTGGTGCGAGACGTCAGCCTGCCGGCGCTGGTGCTGCACCGTGAAGCGCTGGAACACAACATCCGCTGGATGCAGGCGTTCGTCAGCAACAGCGGCGCAGAACTGGCGCCCCACGGCAAGACCAGCATGACCCCGGCGCTGTTTCGCCGGCAACTGGACGCCGGCGCCTGGGGCATCACCCTGGCCAGCGCCACCCAAACCCGCGCGGGTTACGCCCATGGCGTGCGCCGGGTGCTGATGGCCAACCAACTGGTGGGCACGCCGAATATGGCGCTGATCGCTGATTTGCTGGCCGACTCGACCTTCGATTTCCATTGCATGGTCGATCACCCGGACAACGTCGCCGACCTCGGCGCGTACTTCGCTTCTCGCGGCGTGCGTTTGAACGTGATGATCGAATACGGCGTGGTCGGTGGCCGTTGCGGCTGCCGCACCGAGCAGGAAGTCATCGAACTGGCCAAGGCCATCGCCGCGCAACCCGCACTGGCGTTGACCGGCATCGAAGGTTACGAAGGTGTGATTCACGGCGATCACGCCGAGACCGGCATCCGTGAATTCGCCGCGTCCCTGGTGCGCCTGGCGGTGCAGTTGCAGGACAGCGGCGCGTTCGCGATTCCAAAACCGATCATCACCGCGTCGGGCTCGGCCTGGTACGACCTGATCGCCGAATCCTTCGAAGCCCAGAACGCCGGTGGACGCTTCCTCAGCGTGCTGCGCCCCGGCAGTTACGTGGCCCACGACCACGGCATCTACAAAGAAGCGCAATGCTGCGTGCTCGACCGTCGCAGCGACCTGCACGAAGGCCTGCGCCCGGCGCTGGAAGTCTGGGCGCATGTGCAGTCGATGCCGGAACCGGGGTTTGCAGTGATCGCCCTCGGTAAACGTGACGTGGCGTATGACGCCGGTTTGCCGGTGCCATTGTTGCGTTACAAGGCGGGCGTAATTCCGGCGATTGGCGACGATGTGAGCGCCTGCAAAGTGACGGCGGTGATGGACCAGCATGCGTTCATGACCGTGGCGCCGGGCGTTGAATTGCGGGTCGGGGACATCATTTCGTTTGGCACTTCCCACCCGTGCCTGACCTTTGATAAATGGCGCACCGGGTGTCTGGTGGACGAGCAGTTGCAGGTGATTGAAACCATGGAAACCTGTTTCTAACCCCTAATTGATCGTTCCCACGCTCTGCGTGGGAATGCCTCACTGGACGCTCCGCGTCCGCTTCGGCATGTGACGCGGAGCGTCACGGGCTGCATTCCCACGCAGAGCGCGGGAACTATCAACACCAGAGAACCCTAAATCCATGAACACCATCAACACCCTGGGCCCCAACACCCCGCGCATCGCCCTGATCGGCGAGTGCATGATCGAGCTCCAGCAGCGCGCCGACGGCAGCCTGCAACAAAGCTTCGGCGGCGACACCCTGAACACCGCCGTCTACTTGTCCCGGGAACTGGGGGGCGGTGGCACGGTGGATTACGTCACGGCGCTGGGCGATGACAGCTTCAGCGATGCCATGTGCCAGAGTTGGGCCGCCGAAAACATCGGCCTGGACCTGGTCCAGCGCTTGCCTGGTCGTTTACCAGGTTTGTACTGCATCCAGACCGACGCCGCCGGCGAGCGTCGCTTCCTGTACTGGCGTAACGAAGCGGCCGTGCGCAGTTGCTTCACCACCCCGGCGGCCGCGCCGGTCCTGGCGGCGTTGCCGGATTACGACGTGCTGTATTTCAGCGGCATCACCCTGGCGGTACTCGGTGAGCAAGGTCGGGAAAAGTTGCTGGAAACCCTGATCGAAGCCCGGCAACGGGACGCGCGGATCGTCTTCGACAACAACTATCGACCACGTTTGTGGGCATCGGTGGAAGAGGCGAGGGTGGCGTATCGCAGCGTATTGCCGTACGTGGATCTGGCACTGCTAACCGTGGATGACGAACAGGCGCTGTTTCATTTTTCCGATTGCGATGCCGTGTTTGAGGCGTATGCGCAGATCGGCACGCCGGAAGTGGTGCTCAAGCGTGGCGCCGAGGCTTGCCTGATTCGTTGCGGCGGGGAGTCATTCGAAGTGCCGGCGCAAAAGGTCGAGCGCGTGGTGGACACCACGGCGGCGGGGGATTCGTTCAGCGCGGCGTATCTCGCCAGTCGGCTCAAGGGCGGAAGCCCGGTTGAAGCGGCGCAGGCGGGGCATCGGTTGGCGAGCAGAGTGATCCAAGTCCCCGGAGCGCTAATCCCCAAAGATTGAAGTGCGACCCTGTGGCGAGGGGGCTTTTGTGGCGAGGGGGCTTGCCCCCGTTGGGTGGCGAAGCCGCCCCTTGCGATTCTTCTAACAACCGCATCCACAGGTTTACGACTGCTTCGCAGCCGAACGGGGGCAAGCCCCCTCGCCACAGGGGCCCTCAAGCCACCCCATCAATCCCGATAAAACACCTGCACCAGGTGATACCCGAACTTGCTCTTGATCGGCCCATGCACCACCCGCAGCGGTTTCTTGAAAATCACCGCATCAATCACCCCGACCATCTGCCCCGGCCGCACTTCACCCAAGTCGCCGCCACGCTTGCCGGACGGGCAGGTGGAGTACTTTTTGGCCAGCACATCGAAGGCTTCGCCCTTGGCGATGCGTTGTTTGAGCTGCTCGGCTTCTTCCGAGGTTTTCACCAGAATATGGCGGGCTTGAGCTTTCATTGAGGCAGACCTTGTAACGGTGATGACAAACGGGCGCGGGATTATGCCTTAACTCACTCCGGTTGGCCGATCATCGTGCGAATCTTGTTGGCCAGCAGGTCGATGGAAAACGGTTTGGCCACCATGTCCATGCCTTCTTCGAGGAAGCCCTGGCGTTCGGCGGCTTTCTCCGCATAACCGGTCATGAACAGCACTTTGAGGTCCGGGCGATGCTGACGGGCGATTTCCGCCAGTTGCCGACCGTTCATTCCCGGTAACCCGACATCGGTCACCAGCAAGTCGACCCGCAAATCGGATTCAAGCAACGGCAGGGCGGCCCGGGCGTCTTCGGCTTCGTGGGCGTGATAGCCCAGCTCATTGAGCAAATCGAGCACCAGCATGCGCACCGCCGGATCGTCTTCCACCAGTACCACGGTTTCCCCGGCAATCGCCGAGGGCGCTTCGCCGGTGACTGGCAGCAAAGTGTCCTGAGGCGCGCCAAGGTGCAGGCGTGGCAAGTACAGGCGCACGCACGTGCCCTGGTCCGGCACGCTGTCGAGGCTGACATGCCCGCCGGATTGCTGGGCAAAACCGTAGATCATCGACAGCCCCAAACCGGTGCCCTGGCCGATGGGTTTGGTGGTGAAGAACGGATCGAACGCCTTGGCCAGCACCGACGGGGTCATGCCGGTGCCGTTGTCGCTGACGGCGATCATCAGATAGTCCCCGGCCTTGACCGACTCCAGCGGCGTAAGGTCGTTACCGTCGAGGTAGACGTTGGCGGTTTCTATCAGCAACCGGCCGCCATCGGGCATCGCGTCCCGGGCGTTGATCACCAGGTTGAGCAGGGCGTTTTCCAGTTGGCTGAGGTCGGTGCTCACCGGCCACACCTCGTCGGCCAGTTGCAGCACCAGTTCGATATGGTCGCCCTTGGTGCGGCTGAGCAGGTCTTCCAGGGAATGGATCAGCTCATTGGCGTTCAGCGGTTTGCGGTCCAGGGACTGACGCCGGGAGAACGCCAGCAGCCGGTGAGTCAGGGCCGCCGCGCGTTTGGCCGAGGACACCGCCGCTTCAGTGAAACGCCCGATCTCGGCGGCACGGCCATCGGCGATGTAGCGTTGCATCAGGTCGAGGCTGCCGATGATCCCGGTGAGCATGTTGTTGAAGTCATGGGCGATGCCGCCAGTGAGTTGGCCCACCGCTTCCATTTTCTGCGCATGGCGCAACGCATCTTCGGCACGCTCGCGCTCAAACATCTCGTTTTGCAGGCGCTGGTTGGCTTCGGCCAGTTGCTGGGTGCGGGCGATCACCCGCTCTTCGAGGGTTTCATTGAGGTTGCGCAGGGCTTCCTCAGTCTGTTTGCGCTCGGTTTCATCGATCACGAAGATGTAGAAGCCGTTGACCGCGCCGTCCGCACCGTGGCGCGGCAGGTAATTCATCAGGGCGCTGCGGATGCTGCCGTCACGGTGCGCGGCGTCGATGCTGAACGAACAGGGCTTGCCGGTCAGCGCCTCGGCGATGTAGTGGGCGCGCAAGGCGTAGGCTTCGTCGCCGAGCACTTCCTGGATGGTCCGGCCGAACAGTTCCTGGGGCGTCAGGCCGTACCAGTCGAGGTACGCGGCGTTGTTCAGGCGAAAGCGTTCTTCGCGGTCGACGTAGCTGATCAGGATCGGCATCGCGTTGATGATCAGTTGCAGCTCGGTCTGACTCTGGCGCAGGGCTTGTTCGGTGTGTTTGCGTTCGGTCAGGTCCAGGGCGGCGCCGAGAAAACGCATCGGCCGGCCATGGTGATCCTTGTAGCAGCGGCCCCGGGCAAACACCCAGCGCAGTTCGCCGTCGGGTTGCAGCAGGCGGTATTCCTCGGCGTACTCGGTGCCGTGGGTGATGCAGTGTTTGATGCTGCGCGCCACCATGCCCCGGTCTTCCGGGTGTACGCCGTGCAGGTACTCGCTGATAGGTAATTGGCTGGCCATCGTCGGGTCAACCCCGTGCAGTTGCGCAAAGTGCGCGTCGGCGATGAAGCGGTCTTCGCCGATGTCCCAGTCCCAAGTGCCGACCGCGTCGGTGGCGGCCAGGGCCAGTTGCAGGCGTTGTTCGGTTTCGTGCTGGGCCTTGAGGCTGGCGGCGGAGCGCTGTTCGAGTTCGAGGGCGATGCGTCGCCGTTCATTGGTTTCGATGGCGGTGACCAGGATCCCGGCGACCTCGGCGTTTTCATCGCGGATCGGGCTGTAGGTCAAATCCAGCCAGAAGTCGGAATCCCGTCCGTCGCGTTGTAGGGTAAAGCGCTGTTCGCTGTAGGTCCGCACCTGTCCTTGTAGGACGGCGCTGTAGATCGGGTCGGTAAAGTCTTTTAATTCAGGCCATATCTGGTGCGTGGGCTGTCCGAAAGCGTGCGGATGCTTGTGGCCGGACAGCAAGGCGAAGCCGTCGTTGTAGATCTGCGTGAGCTGTGGCCCCCACAGCAGGAGCATGGGCATCGGCGAATGAATCACGATGTCCACCGCGGTGCGCAGGCTCTGCGGCCAGGTACTGGCGGCGCCCAGGGGGCTGCGGCTCCAGTCTAGTCGGGCGATCAGGGCCTGGGCATCGCTGCCGGTCGGTGATGCGTTCATCAAGATGTCCTGCACGTCAGTCGGTGTGGCTACGTCTACTATCCTTGCAGGGCGGTAGTCGCTGGATGACCCGAGGCGTCATGCTGTCGGGTCATATTTGCTCATTGAATGCTTCGCGGGTGCTTTTTGCCATGGAAATCGATTTATTGTTGCGGCAACTGGCCAGCCAGGAGGGCTCCGATCTGTACCTTTCCACCGGTGCGCCACCCAGCGCGCGGTTCGACGGTGTGCTCAAAGCCCTGTCCGATCAGCGGTTCAAACCGGGGGAAATCGCCGCCATCGCCGAATCCATCATGGACGCCGAACAGCGGCTGGAGTTCGATCGGGATTTGGAAATGAACCTGGCCATCTCCCTGGCCGGGGTCGGGCGTTTTCGGATCAATATCTTCAAACAGCGCAACGACGTGTCGATCGTGGCGCGCAACATCAAGCTCGACATCCCGCGTTTCGAAGACCTCAACTTGCCGGCGGTGCTGCTGGAAACGGTGATGCTCAAGCAGGGCCTGATGCTGTTCGTCGGTGCCACCGGCTCGGGCAAGTCCACGTCCCTGGCGGCCCTCATCGATTACCGCAACCGCCACAGCAGTGGCCATATCATCACCATCGAAGACCCGGTGGAGTATATCCATCGGCACAAAAAGTCGATCATCAACCAGCGGGAGGTCGGCGTTGATACCCGAAGTTTTCATGCCGCGTTGAAAAACACCCTGCGCCAGGCGCCGGATGTGGTGCTGATCGGCGAAATTCGCGACCGCGAGACCATGGAGCACGCCCTGGCCTTTGCCGATACCGGCCATCTGGTCATCTCCACCTTGCATGCCCACAACGCCAACCAGGCGCTGGACCGCATCATCAACTTCTTCCCGCAAGAGCGCCGGGAACAACTGCTGCATGACCTGGGCAACAACCTCAAGGCGTTCGTGTCCCAACGGCTGGTGCGCACCCTGGATGGGCAGCGGCGGGCGGCGGTGGAGGTGATGCTGGGGACGCCGACCATTGGCGACCTGATCCGGCGCAATGAGTTTGATGAGGCGAAAGGGATCATGGAGAAGTCGGCGGAACTGGGGATGCAGACGTTTGACGGGGCGCTGTATGGGTTGGTCGTGGAGGGGGCGATCAGCGAGGATGAGGCGTTGAAGCATGCCGACTCGGTGAATAATTTGCGGTTGCGGCTGAAGCTGCACGCCGATACATCGCCCAAAACCCAGCCACCGCCCGGTGAATGGGGCCTCATGGACTAACACCAGCCCCTACGGGGGCTTGGGTTCAGTCATTGAGTTCGGGGCGATTGCGAAATTGCTCCAACGCCTCGGGATTGGCCAGTGCATCAGTGTTTTTCACGGGTTGTCCGTGCACCACATTCCTCACCGCCAACTCCACAACCTTGCCGCTGATCGTCCGAGGAATATCGCTGACCGCGACGATCTTCGCCGGCACATGCCGGGGCGTGGTGTTGGCGCGGATGACCTGGCGAATCTGCTGTTGCAGGGTTTCATCGAGCGTGACGCCGTCCGTGAGGCGCACAAACAGCACCACCCGCACGTCATCCTGCCATTGCTGGCCGATGGCGACGCTGTCCAGCACCTGCGGCACTTTCTCCACCTGGCGATAAATCTCCGCCGTGCCAATGCGCACGCCGCCGGGGTTGAGCACCGCGTCGGAGCGACCGTGAATCATCATCGCGCCGTGGTGCAGCTGTTCGGCGTAGTCGCCCTGGGCCCAGACCCCGGGAAAAAGGCTGAAATAGGATTTGCGCAGCTGTTCGCCGTCCGGGTCATGCCACAGGCCGACGGGCATCGCCGGGAAGTGGCGAGTGCAGACCAGCTCACCTTTCTCGCCGATCACCGGTTGGCCGGCGTCATTCCAGACCTCGACCGCCATGCCCAGGCTTTTGCCCATGATCTCGCCACGGCGGACCGGCGACAGCGGATTGCCATTGACGAAGCACGAAACGATATCAGTGCCGCCGGACATCGAGGCCAGGCACACGTCCGCCTTGAGGTCGCGATAGACAAAAACGTAGCTCTGCGGTGACAGCGCCGAGCCGGTGCAGAGCAGGGTTTGCAGGCTGCTCAGATCGTGACTCTGCCGAGGTTTCAACCCACTGCTTTCCAGGGTCGCGAGGAACTTGGGGCTGGTGCCGAAGACGTTGATGCGCTCGTCGTCGATCAGGTCGATCAAGCGCTCCGGGCCGGGGTGGAACGGTGAGCCGTCGTACAACACCACGGCACTGCCGACCGCCAGGGCCGAGACCAGCCAGTTCCACATCATCCAGCCGCAGGTGGTGTAGTAGAACAAGCGGCTGCCGGGGCCGAGATCGCCATGCAGCCCATGCTCCTTGGCGTGTTGCAACAACACGCCGCCGGTGCTGTGGATGATGCATTTGGGCACGCCGGTGGTGCCGCTGGAGTAGAGGATGTACAGCGGATGGGCGAACGGCACGGGAACAAAATCCGGTTCGCCGCCGATGTCGTAAAAATCGTCCCAGAGCGTGACGTTGGCCTGGGTGTGGAATTCGTCGATGTGCGTATGGGGTCGGGCGTAAGGCACGACGATCAACTGCTCCAGGGTGGGCAACCGTGCGAGGATCTCGTTGACCTTGGCGCGCTGGTCGATCTCCTTGCCGGCGTAGCGATAACCGGCGCAGGTAATCAGCACTTTGGGTTCGATCTGGCCGAAACGGTCGATCACCCCTTGGGTGCCGAAGTCCGGCGAGGAACAGGACCAGATCGCCCCGAGGCTGGTGGTCGCGAGCATCGCCACCAGGGTTTGCCAGGTGTTGGGCATGCACGCCGCCACCCGGTCACCCACGCCGACTCCGGCGGCTTTCAAGCTGTTCTGGAGGCCGGCGACATGGCTGGCCAGTTCGGCCCAGGTCAGTTGTTCACGCTGACCGTTTTCAGCCACGGCGACCACTGCCACGGCATCGTCGCGACGGCGCAGCAGGTGCTCGGCAAAGTTCAGGGTCGCGCCGGGGAACCACTCGGCACTGGGCATGTGCGGGCCTTCGCGCAGCACGGCGTCGGGCTGGTCGTGGAAGCGGATATCGAAGCAATCGACGATCGCCTGCCAGAAGGCTTCCCGCTGATCGATGGACCATTGGTGCAGGGTAGGGTAGTCGTCGATCTTGAGGTGATGGCGCTGATTGACGAAGCGCCGAAAGGCCTCCATGCGGGTCTTGCCGATGCGCTGGGCGCTGGGTTGCCAGAGGATGTCGGACATGGCTTGCCTCTCTTTTAGTCAGATCGTTCCCACGCTCTGCGTGGGAATGCAGCCCGGGACGCTCCGCGTCCCAAAATCGGACGCAGGGCGTCCATTGAGGCATTCCCACGCAGAGCGTGGGAACGATCCGGGTGGCGGATTACTGGGCCAACCACCCACCATCAATATTCCACGCCGCGCCCCGCACCTGGCTGCCGGCCTCGCTGCACAAGAACAGCACCAGTTCTCCCAGTTGCGGCGGGGTCACGAATTCCAGGGACGGCTGCTTCTCGGCCAACAAATCATGCTGCGCCTGCTGCGGGTCAATCCCGGTGGCGGCGCGATCGTCAATCTGCTTCTGCACCAGCGGCGTCAACACCCAGCCCGGGCAAATGGCGTTGCAGGTCACCTGGGTGGTCGCAGTTTCCAGACCGACTACCTTGGTCAAGCCGATCACTCCATGCTTGGCCGCCACATAAGCGGCTTTGCCTACCGACCCCACCTGGCCATGAACCGAGGCGACGTTGATGATCCGCCCCCAATTCTTTGCACGCATACGCGGCAGGCACAGCCGGGTGCTGTGAAACACCGAGGACAAATTGATCGCGATAATCGAATCCCAGCGCTCCAGCGGAAAGTCTTCCACCGCCGCCACATGCTGGATCCCGGCGTTGTTCACCAGAATGTCGACGCCGCCGAACTCGCGCTCGGCGTAGGCGATCATCTCGGCGATGTCCTCGGGTTTGCTGACGTCCGCCGGGTGATGCCCGACCTTGCCGCCAAATTGCTGGACTTCGGCAATCACCTTCGCGGCATCGCCGAAGCCGTTGAGCACCACGTTGGCGCCGGCCTTGGCCAGGCTCAGGGCGATGCCCAGGCCGATGCCGCTGGTGGAGCCGGTGACCAATGCGGTCTTGCCAGTCAGATTCGTCATGAATACCTCACACAATGCCAGTGGCGTAGAAAGTGCCGATCACCACAAAAACCGCCAGGGTCTTGATCAGCGTAATACAGAAAATGTCTTTGTAGGCTTCGCGGTGGGTCAGGCCGGTGACCGCGAGCAGGGTAATCACTGCGCCGTTGTGCGGCAGGGTGTCCATGCCGCCGCTGGCCATCGCCGCCACCCGGTGCAGCACTTCCAGCGGAATGTTTGCGGCGTGGGCGGCGGCGATGAAGTCATTGGCCATCGCCGCGAGGGCGATGCTCATGCCGCCCGAGGCGGAACCGGTGATACCGGCCAGCAGCGTCACGGTAATCGCTTCGTTGACCAGCGGGTTGGGGATGCTTTTCAGCCAGTCGGCCAGCACCAGGAAGCCCGGCAACGAGGCGATCACCGCACCAAACCCGTATTCCGACGCGGTGTTCATCGCCGCCAGCAATGCGCCGCTGACCGCACTTTTGCTGCCTTCAGCGAGTTTGGTGCGAATCGCCTGGAAGCCAAACACCAGCACCATGATGATGCCGACCAGCAGCGCCGCCTGTACCGCCCAGATCGCCGTGAGTTTGGCGATTTCGGTGGTCACCGGCGTGGCCATGCCTGGCAGCGCGAGGCTGTGGGTCTTGCCGTACCACTGCGGGATCCACTGGGTGAACAGCAGGTTCATGACGCCCACCGCCAGCAGTGGCGACAGGGCGATCCACGGGTTCGGCAGCTTGATGTCTTCGGCGGTTTCCGGCTCGTTGCGCAGCTCGGTGCCGTAACCTTCACCGGCGCGCTGAGCCTTGTTGCGTTGGCGCTGGAGGAACAGCATGCCGGTGCAGAATACGAAAATCGTCCCGATCAAACCCAGCCACGGCGCCGCCCAGGCGGTGGTGTTGAAGAAGGTGCTGGGGATGATGTTCTGGATTTGCGGGGTGCCGGGCAGGGCGTCCATGGTGAAGGAAAACGCGCCGAGGGCGATGGTCGCCGGGATCAGGCGTTTTGGGATATTGCTCTGGCGGAACATCTCGGCGGCAAACGGATACACCGCGAACACCACCACAAACAGCGACACGCCGCCGTAGGTCAGCAACGCGCAGACCAGCACGATCACCAGCATCGCCTGGCGGGTGCCGAGCAGTTTGATCGCGGCCGCCACAATGGAGCGCGAAAAGCCCGACAACTCAATCAGCTTGCCGAACACCGCACCGAGCAGGAACACCGGGAAATACAGTTTGATGAAGCCGACCATTTTCTCCATGAACACCCCGGTAAACGCAGGGGCGACGGCGGAAGGGTCGGTGAGCAGGACGGCGCCGAGGGCGGCAATCGGGGCAAAGAGGATAACGCTGTAGCCACGGTAAGCAGCCAGCATCAACAGCGCGAGGGCTGCCAAGGCAATGATCACACTCATGGGTGTGTCTCTCCTGAATTGTTATTTTTGTAAGGTGGATCTTTTGTGGAGGAGGGCTTTAGCGGGAATCGTGCCAGGTGGTTAAGGTGTTGAAATATAAGGGGATATTGGTTTTACCTGGTGATGTTTTCAGACTTTTGTCTCTGTTTTGAGATGTATGGTGATCTGGCGGGCGCTTTCGCGGGCAAGCCTCGCTCCTACAAGTGCGAGGTGTAGGCATAATCCGCGAACGCCACAAAGCCCTGTAGGAGCAAGGCTTGCCCGCGATGGCGTACTTTCTACCAACAGAGATCAATGTCTCGTTATTGAGACTCTGCAATCCCCAACGCCACCATCTTCTTGTACAACGTCGACCGCCCAAGCCCCAACCGCGCCGCCGCTTCAATCACCTTGCCGCCACAGTGCGCGAGCGCCGATTCAATCAACTGCCGATCAAACCGCTCCCGAGCCTCACTGAACGTCTCATGGCCGACGGATTCAATCGCCTGCGCCGCCACCCGCGTCACCGGGGTCAATGTGCCAATCGCCGCCCGAATATCCGTCGCAGTCAACATCAAGTCATCGCTAAGCAACGCCGCGCGTTCCAACACATTGCGCAGTTCGCGGATGTTCCCCGGCCAGGCGTGTTGGCCCAGCAGGTCCAGTGCCTCGCGGTTCAACTCGTGCTGACTGCGCAGCTCTTCGAGAATCGCTTCGCTCAGGGCCGGGATGTCGTCGAGGCGGTCACGCAACGGCGGGACCTGGATGGGCAGCACGTTGAGGCGGTAATACAGATCGGCACGAAACTCGCCGCGCTTGATCGCTGCTTCCAGATCCGTGGAGGTCGCGGCAATCACCCGCACATCGCTCTGGATCACTTCGTTGGAGCCCACCGGCTCGAACTCTTTTTCCTGCAACACCCGCAGCAACTTGCTTTGCAGGGGCAAGGGCATGTCGCCGATCTCATCGAGGAACAGGGTGCCGCCCTGGGCGATCTGTAACTTGCCGACCCGGCCCTTGCGGTCCGCGCCGGTAAACGCGCCGGGGGCGGTGCCGAAGAACTCGGCTTCCAGCAATGCCTCGGGAATTGCCGCGCTGTTGATGCTGACAAACGCCTTGTGCGCCCGGGGCGATGCCCCGTGGATGGCTTGGGCCAGCAACTCCTTGCCGGTGCCGGTTTCGCCGAGCAGCAACACCGGCGACTCGGCGCTGGCACTGCGCCGGGCACGGCGTTTGACTTCCAGGCTGGCGGCGCTGGTGCCGATGAAATGGGCGAAGTTGTACTTGGTTTGCCGCGCCCGTAGCAGCGAGCGGGTGGAAGCCAGTTCTTCCTGCATGCTCAGGTAGCGCTTGAGCATCGGCGACAGGCTGCGTAATTCGTCGAACAGCGCAAAGCCGATGGCGCCGATCACCGCGCCGGCATCGTCGTGAATCGGCAGGCGCATCACCACCAGCGGTTCCTTGGGTGTGTCCTGCATGTCCAGCAGGATCGGGCGGCCGGTGCGCACCACGTCACGCAGCAAACTGCCGGGGATCACGCTTTCACAGGCTTTGCCGATTGCGACCTCTGCCGATTCCAGGCCGAAGCGCCGGGCGTAGCGTTCGTTCATCCAGACGATATTGGCGTCGCGATCGACAATCACCGTGCCTTCGCTCGATTGCTCGATGATCTCGAACAGCGAGCGGATCGCCAGCAGGCGCACGCGCTGGTAGTCCTTGAGGCTTTCGGTGGTGTTCATGTTTGTCATGTCCGGAATGTGTGTTGTTTGTCAGGGCCTCTTCGCGGGCAAGCCTCGCTCCTACAGGGGAGGTGGCGTTCACGGGTGGCGCGTTTACCTCGTACCTGTAGGAGCGAGGCTTGCCCGCGAAGGCCGCGCCGCAGTTTCGAGATTCAGCCCGGATGCGCCGCCGCCAACAGCTCTTTGGTATACGGATGCTGCGGTGAATCGAACACGTCATGGCTGGCACCGCTTTCCACAACCTTGCCGTCCTTGATCACGATCATGTCATGGGCCAAAGCGCGCACCACCGCCAGGTCATGGCTGATAAACAGATAGGTCAGGCCATGCTTTTTCTGCAGGTCGCGCAGCAGGGCGACCACCTGCTTTTGCACGGTGCGGTCCAGGGCCGAGGTCGGTTCGTCCAGCAGGATCAGCGCTGGCTTGAGCACCAGCGCCCGGGCGATGGCAATGCGTTGCCGCTGACCACCGGAAAACTCGTGGGGATATCGATCACGGCTTTGCGGGTCGAGGCCAACTTCTTCCAGGGCCCGAATCACTTCGGCCTTACATTGCTCGGCGGTCAACTGGCTATGCACTTCCAGGCCTTCGCTGATGATCTGCGCCACCGACATCCGCGGGCTCAAACTGCCAAACGGGTCCTGGAACACCACCTGCATTTTCTTGCGCCACGGTCGCAGCTGCTTTTGCGTCAAGCCGTCCAGTGCCTCGCCCTGAAAGCGAATGCTGCCTTCGGAGTCGAGCAAACGCAGGATCGCCTGGCCGAGGGTGGACTTGCCCGAGCCGGACTCGCCCACAATGCCCAGGGTCTTGCCACGCTGGATGTTGAGGCTGATGCCATCCACTGCGTGCAACCAGGTCTTGCGCTGGAACAGACCGCCGCCGAGAGCGAATTTGACCCGCAGGTTGTCGACCTCCAGCACGTTCTCGCGTTCGTCCCGGGGCAGGGCTTCGCCTTCCGGTTCGGCGTTCAGCAACACGCAGCTGTAAGGGTGCTTCGGTTCGTTAAACAACGTCTCGCAAGGGGCTTGCTCGACGATTTCCCCGGCCTTCATCACGCACACGCGCTGGGCGATGCTGCGCACCAGATTCAGGTCGTGGCTGATCAGCAACAGCGACATGCCGAGCCGTTGTTGCAGGGATTTGAGCAGCAGCAGGATTTTGCGTTGCACCGTCACATCCAGGGCGGTGGTCGGCTCATCGGCAATCAGCAACTCGGGCTCGCAGGCCAGGGCCATCGCGATCATCACCCGTTGCCGCTGGCCTCCGGACAGTTGATGTGGATACGCTTTGAGGCGTTCCTTGGGGTGCTTGATGCCGACCAGTTCCAGCAATTCGAGAATCCGCGCCTGCGCCGCTTTGCCGGCCAGGCCTTTGTGCACCAGCAGGGTTTCGCCGATCTGCTTTTCGATGCTGTGCAGCGGGTTCAGCGAGGTCATCGGCTCCTGGAAAATCATCGCGATCCGGTCGCCGCGCAGCTTGCGCAGGGCCTTGGTATCGGCGCCGACCAGTTCCTGGCCGCGATAGCGAATACTGCCGGTCGTTTCAGTGCCGATTTCCGGCAGCAATTGCAGGATCGAATGGGCCGTCACCGATTTGCCCGAACCCGACTCGCCCACCAGTGCCAGGCATTCGCCGGGGCGGATATCCAGGCACAGGTTGCGCACCACGGTCTGGCCACTGAAGGTCACGCTCAGGTCACGGATTTCGATCAGGTTGTCGCTCATGTCATCGGTCCGCTTCATGATCTGGGGTCAAAGGCATCACGCAACGCCTCGCCAATGAACACCAGCAAAGAAAGAATCAGCGCCAGGGTGAAAAACGCCGTCAACCCCAGCCACGGTGCTTGCAGATTCTGCTTGCCCTGGCCGATCAGCTCGCCCAGTGAGGCGCTGCCGGCCGGCATGCCGAAGCCGAGGAAGTCCAGGGCCGTGAGGGTCGAGATCGCGCCGGTCAGAATGAACGGCAAGTAACTCAAGGTCGCGTTCATCGCATTGGGCAGGATGTGCCGCACGATCACTTTGCGGTCGGTCAGGCCCAGCGCCCGGGCGGCTTTGACATATTCCAGGTTGCGCCCGCGCAGGAATTCGGCGCGCACCACGTCCACCAGGGCCAGCCAGGAAAACAGCGCCATGATCCCCAGTAGCCACCAGAAATTGGGCTCGACGAACCCCGACAGGATGATCAGCAGGTACAGCACCGGCAGCCCCGACCAGACTTCCAGCAAACGTTGCCCCAACAAATCGACCCAGCCGCCGTAATAACCTTGCAGCGCACCGGCGGCGATGCCGATCAGCGCACTGACAAAGGTCAGCATCAGGGCAAACAGAATCGACACCCGGGCGCCGAAAATCACCCGGGCCAGCACATCCCGCGCCTGGTCGTCAGTGCCCAGCCAGTTGACCTTCGACGGTGGGCTCGGCGCCGGTTTGTTCAGGTCGTAATTGGGCGTGTCATCGCTGAACGGGATCGGCGGGAACAGCAGCCAGCCGCCATCCTGCTTGATCAGCTTCTGCACATAGTCGCTGCGGTAGTCGGCCTGGAACGGCAGTTGCCCGCCGAATTCCTGCTCGGTGTGGCGCTTGAACGCCGGGAAATACAACGAGCCCTGGTAACTGACGATCAGCGGCTTGTCGTTGGCGATCAGTTCGCCACCGAGGGTCAGCAAAAACAAGCCGATAAACAGCCACAGCGACCACCATCCCCGGCGGTTTTTCTTGAAGCGTTCGAAACGACGACGGCCCAAGGGCGAGAGCTTGAACATCAGGCGTTCCTCGCGGCGAAGTCGATACGCGGGTCGACCAGGGTGTAGCACAGGTCGCCGACCAGTTTTATCAAGAGGCCGAACAGGGTGAAGATGAACAGCGAACCGAAGACCACCGGATAGTCCCGTGATACGGCAGCTTCGTAGCTCATGCGGCCCAGGCCATCGAGGGAGAAAATCACCTCGATCAGCAACGAACCGGCAAAAAACACGCTGATGAAGGCCTGGGGGATCCCCGATACCACCAGCAGCATGGCGTTGCGAAACACGTGGCCGTACAGCACCCGGCGCTCGCTCAAGCCTTTGGCGCGGGCAGTCACCACGTATTGGCGCGTGATTTCATTGAGGAAGGAGTTCTTGGTCAGGATCGTCAGCGTGGCGAAGCCGCCGATCACCAGCGCGGTAACCGGCAACACCAGGTGCCAGAAGTAATCGGCGATCTTGCCCACGGTGGACAGCGACTCGAAGTTGTCCGAGACCAGGCCGCGCACCGGGAACCAGTTCAGCGATGTGCCGCCGGCAAACACCACGATCAGGAACATGGCGAACAGGAACGCCGGCATGGCGTAGCCGATGATGATGGCGGTGCTGCTCCAGATATCGAAGTGGCTGCCGTGATGCACCGCTTTGCGGATGCCCAAGGGGATCGACACCAGGTAAGTGATCAGCGTCGCCCAGAGCCCGAGGGAAATGGTCACTGGCATTTTTTCCAGGATCAGGTCGGTCACCGTGGCGCCGCGGAAGAAACTCTTGCCAAAATCCAGTCGCGCGTAGCTTTTGAGCATCAGCCACAGGCGTTCCGGGGCCGGCTTGTCGAAACCGTATTGTTTTTCGATCTCTTTGATCAGTTGCGGGTCGAGGCCACGGCTGGCTCGGGAGCTGTTGTGCATCGTCTCGCTGGAACCGCCGCCGACCTGGGCGCCGCCGATGCCTTGCAGGTGCGCGATAGCCTGTTCCACCGGACCACCGGGCGCGGCCTGGACGATCACGAAGTTGACCAGAAGAATGATCACCAGCGTCGGGATGATCAGCAGCAAACGCCGCACTATGTACGCCCACATCAGCGCGGCCCTCCGGATTTGCCGCGCTTGATCAGTTCGGCGGTCATCTGTTCGTTGGTCAGCGGGGTGGAACTCACTTCCCACCAGCTCTCGATAGCTTCGTCATTGCTCGCTTGCACGCTGGGAATGCCGAAGCGATTCCACCACACCGTCGAACTGCCGGGCGGGTAATAGTTGGGAATCCAGTAGTAATTCCATTGCAGCACCCGATCCAGGGCGTGGGCATAGTGCAACATGTCGGCCTGGGTGTTGGCGCGGATCAGGCCGCTGATCAACGTATCCACCGCCGGGTTCTTCAGCACCATGTAATTGTTGGCGCCGGGATCGTTGGCGGAGGCCGAGCCGAAGTAGTTGACCAGTTCGCCGCCGGGGGAGGTGGTCACCGGGTAGCCGGTGATGATCATGTCGTAGTCCCTGGACATCAGGCGGTTGACGTATTGGGACGAGTCGATGCGACGGATGTTGAGGTCGATACCGATCTGTTTCAGCGTGCGCTTGTAAGGCAGCAGCAACCGGTCGATACCGTTCTGGCTGGTGAGGAAGGTAAAGCTCAGCGGCTCGCCCTGGGCATTCACCAACTGATCGCCATCGGGTTTCCAGCCGGCCTGTTCGAGCAGCTCCAGGGCCTGCAATTGCTTGTCGCGGATCACGCCGCTGCCATCGGTCTTGGGCGCTTCGAAGACCTGGGTGAACACTTCATCGGGAATCTGCCTGCGCAAGGGCTCGAGAATCGCCAGCTCAGCGGCATCCGGGAGCTTGCGCGCCGCCAGGTCGGTGTTGGAAAAGAAGCTCTGCTGGCGGATGTAAAGGCCGCGCATCATCTGCCGGTTGCTCCATTCGAAATCCCAGAGCATGGCCAGGGCCTGGCGCACACGGCGGTCCTGGAATATCGGGTTTTGCAGGTTGAAGACGAATCCCTGGGCTGTTTGCGGTGCGTCGGTGGCCAGGTGGGCCTTGCGCAGGCGACCGTCGCTCAGGGCAGGACCTTCGTAGCCGATGGAATAACCGGTGGCGGAGAACTCGCGGTTGTAGTCGTAGGCGCCGCCGCGCAGCACCTGGCGGGCGACGTCGGTGTCGCCGAAGTACTCGATGCTGAAATGGTCGAAGTTATAGAGGCCGCGGCTGACCGGCAGGTCCTTGCCCCACCAGTCGGCGTTGCGCTCGAAGGTAATGCTGCGCCCGGAGTCGACCTTGCTGACCCGATACGGGCCACTGCCCAGCGGGGGTTCGTAACCGCCGCCGCTGGCGAAATCGCGGGTCTTCCACCAATGCTCGGGGAATACCGGCAAGGTTGCGATGTCCAGGGGCAGGGTGCGGTTTTCGTTGCTTTTGAAGTCGAACCGGACGGTCAGCGGTGACTCGACTTCAACGCCTTTGACGTCGGCGAACTGGGTGCGGTAGCGCAGGCTGCCCTGGGTCATCAGCAGATCGAAGGTGTAGCGCACATCTTCGGCAGTGATGGGCTGGCCATCGGCGAAGCGTGCCTTGGGGTTCAGGTAGAAACGCAGGGACAGACCGTCCTCGGAACGCTCCATCTTCTGCGCCACCAGACCGTACACCGTATAGGGCTCATCCTGCGAACGCTGGGCCAGGGGTGAGTAGAGCAGGCCATCGATCTGGTTCACGCCGATGCCCTTGTCGATGTAGGGCAGCACATGGTCGAAGTGACCGATCTCAATGGCCGAACGGCGCATCGTGCCGCCCTTGGGTGCTTGCGGGTTGGTGTAGGCGAAATGACTGAAGCCCGGGGGATATTTCGCCGGTTCGCCATACACGGTCAACGCGTGTTGCGGTGCTGCATTCACACCAGCGGCACTCAGCAGCAGGGCCACGGCAGTGAATATCAAAGTGGGGAAAGCCAGTCGCATTGTCAGCCTTAGAGCCGGGTGATCGATAACCACAATTTGTACGCTAGCAGCGCGTCACTCGCCAGTCGAAACACGTAACCAAAACACAACGGCCCACCAAAAGGCGGGCCGTTGCGCAGAAAACACAGGCGTCAGATCAATCCTGGCGGCTGGTCACTTCCAGCAGGTGATAACCGAACTGGGTTTTGACCGGGCCTTGCACCACGTTGATCGGTGCGCTGAAGACCACGGTGTCGAATTCCTTGACCATCTGGCCTGGACCGAACGAACCCAGGTCACCGCCCTGGCGGCTGGACGGGCAAGTGGAGTTAGCCTTGGCAACTTCGGCGAAATCAGCGCCGCCTTCAATCTGGGCCTTGAGTTCGTTGCACTTGGCTTCGCTGGCAACAAGGATGTGACGGGCAGTGGCTTTAGCCATGGGAAAATTCTCCTTTCAATGTTCAGTAAAGTGCTGAGCCTACCGGATTCAGTGGCCTATTTCTTCTCAAAGTTCCATCTGAAGCCGGTCGGGCATTGGGGCATTAATATAAGGAAGGGTTTACAGGCCGGCATTTCTCAAGCGCTCGGCGTGCTGCACGTACAGCTCGATCGGGTTGACACCTTTGCGACCTCGTCCGGCTGTCTGACCTAGGCTGTCCATGTGATCCATTGGATAGTCGGAGCGGATCACTTTGCCCAAGTGAGAGCTGTAGCGTCCGACCAGTCCGTCGTTTTGTCCGGCCTCGGTGATGAAGTACTCGGAAAACGCCCGGCAAAAAGCGTGTGCCGGATCGAAACCACTGAGCCCTTCATCAAGGATGCTGCCTTGCAGGGTGCCGCTCCAGGAGTAATACCGCACGCCGTTGACCAACTCTCGACCCTTGCCGCCCCAGGTTTTCGGCAGCCCCTGTGGGTACTTGTCGTTGAAGGCACCCACGCCTTCGGTGGTCAGTGCGTTAAGCGCGGCGATTGCGTTTTGAGGCAACTGCTGGTTACCGCTCAGCAACGACAGGAAGTCTGCAAACGCGGTGGCGACTTTTCTCGCCACATGCTCCGGCAAGCGTCCTGGCGTAAGGGCCTTGCGCAGAAAGTCAGCCAGTTCCGAGCCGTGATTCGGGCCGCTGACGGACGTCACCGAGGCTACCCGCTCCGGAGCGATGGCGGCGGCGTAACATGCGGCCAGTGCGCCCTGGCTGTGACCGATCAGGTTGACCTGGCTTGCGCCGGTCCCTTCCAGTACCCGTTCGATCTGTGCCAAAAGCTGGTCGCCGCGCACTTCGTTGCTATGGGTAGCTGACAGGTGGGGAACGAAGACTCTGGCGCCATAGCTTCTCAGTGCCTGCTTGACGTCATGGAACAGTTCGAACTGACCGATGCGATCGAAACCGAAGAGCCCATGTACCAGCAGGATTGGATGCTGAGTTGTTGCATTCCGTTGCATGTTCGTACCTTTTTCGCGGAAGTTCGTAGATGTGGCAGGGGCTCCACTCTAAAACACTCCCGTAGCCGGGCGATGTATGAAAAATCCGCTGTGCTCGAAGGAAAGCGGTATAGGAAAGGTATGAAAATTCGGAACAGGACGAAGCCTACGTCGGAACATTTCGACATCTTTTTAAGCAGCCAAGAGAAATTCTCATCAACGGCCTACTAGGTAATCAGCATTTGCCCCGGTCCTCTGACGTGATCGCCTGACATCGCCGAACGCAGCGATGGGTTTCAATAGGCTTCGTTCGACGCCGGCCTGCGGGTCGGTTCATATGTCCAAGGACTGGAGTAAATGAATGAGCCTATTTGAAGTAGAAGCAGCGAAACTGGCGTTGTCTGCCCCGCAGTTGGTGCAGGCCGACAATGCCGTTCTCGACCCTTCGAGCAAAAAAGCGGTCGTCAATGTCTTGCCTTATTCAGGCATGGCGAGCGGAGACAGGCTGGTGTTGCACTGGTCCGGGATTGACGCCGAGGGGTTGGTCTATCGGCACGAGGTCATGCACTTTGTCAGCCAGAGGCAGGTTGGCAAGGACGTTGTGTTTGTCGTCGCCAGTCCTCATATCGTTGCGCTGGATGGCGGTTACCTGGAGATCTACTACACGCTCACCAGCCGTTGTTTGCCCGAGCCCGTGCAGTCCCGACGTTTGCAATTGAATGTTGGTGATACATCTTCCGGAGTGTTGCCGTTGTTCGTGAATGATGCCGTGGGCGGCAAGCTTGATCCGGCCCGGGTGGGTGAGGGCGCACGCATCACGATTCGACCTTACGCCCGGATGGCGGCCGGCGATCGGGTAGTGCTGTTCTGGGAAGGTGCTACAGCGGAAACGAGCTTCAACGACAGGTTGAGTATCGAATCCTTCGCGGTGGGGCACGAAGTATCGTTCTGGGTAAATCCGGAGTTCATCGTCTCAGGCCTCGGATCGTCGGTGATCCTGCGTTACTGCATTGAACAGCATGGGCAGGCGCCGCTTTATTCGGACCCGATGCCGTTGTCCATCGGGCCTCTGGAACGAGCGCCGCTGTTGGCCCCCATCGTCCTGGAGGCCGATGAAGGCTGGCTGGATCTGCAGGACTCGATCGATGGCGTCACTGTCGTGATTGATGGTGCACGAACCGAGGAAGGCGAACTGGTGTACCTGAAGTGTGACGGCACTGAATTCAGTCATCGGGACGAGCGTGAAATCTCCCAGGAGATGGCCGGTGAACCACTGGTGTTCATTGTTCCTTACCGGTTCTGGAGAGAGCATCAAGGCTCGACGGTTCGGGTCGGTTATTCGGTCGAACGGCTCGATGATGTGAGCCAGCAATCAGAAGTGGTACTGGTTCAGGTGCAGGAGTAAGTCGTTCGCGACTTTCCAGTCTTCGCTTGAAGACTGGAAGGAAGCCATGAGTCATGCCGGTTGACGTGCGTGGTGCTGTGTCCGCAGACGGTCGGCAGCCTGGCGCAGCAAGTGTTCCGTGCCAGTCCAGCCGAGGCAGCCGTCTGTTATCGATACCCCGTATTGCAAGGACGAACCCAGCGCTTGGCAGCCTTCGAAGAGATGACTTTCAATCATCATGCCAATTAGCGAGCGATCACCTTGCAGGCGTTGTTCGAGCACATCGTTGAATACGGCGGGTTGGCGCAACGGGTCTTTACCGCTGTTGGCGTGACTGCAATCGACCATGATCCGCGCGGGGATCTTAAGCCTGCTCAAGTCGTGGTTGATCCGGGAAACGCTATCGCGGTCGTAGTTGGGCCCGTGATGTCCTCCGCGCAATACCAGGTGGGTATCCGGATTGCCGGGGGTTTGAATGATTGCGGGATGCCCCTGACTATCGACACCGAAATGTCGGTGGGGATGAGCTGCCGAGCGCATGGCGTCACTGGCGACCGTGACGCCGCCATCTGTGCCGTTCTTGAACCCTACTGGCATGCTCAGGCCACTGGCCATTTCCCGGTGGATCTGCGATTCGGTGGTGCGCGCACCGATGGCGACCCAACTGAGCAAGTCGTCGAAGTATCCGGCCGCCATCGGTTGCAGCAGTTCGGTAGCAATCGGCAAGCCGAGGCGGAGCATTTCACGCATCAGCTCCCGGGACAGGGTCAGGCCACCGGCCATGTCATCGCTGCCATCCAGTTGCGGGTCGTAGGCCAGGCCTTTCCAGCCGATGGTGGTGCGGGGTTTTTCGACGTAGGCGCGCATCACCAGGAGCATTTCATCGCTGACTTCAGCGGCCAGGCGAGCAAGGTTGCCGGCATATTCGAGTGCTGACTTCGGATCATGGAGGGAGCAGGGACCGACGATAACCAACAGGCGGGAGTCTTCACCGTTGAGGATCGATCGGACCGCGTGGCGGTGGGCGGCGACTTGCTGGGTCAGGGCATTGTTGAGCGGCAGTTGCTGTTTGAGTTGCAACGAGCTGGGCAGGCGCAGGCTCAGCGCTTCATTGGCCGGGCTCAAGGTGGACAGTGGCAAGGCAGAGACGGACGAGTTCATATTCGGGCTTCCTGGGCTGGCAGCGGGTTCGTTCCCGCGTACTCGGCCCTACTGGGGTGTTCGACAATTGGCCGGATTGGCTGCGTGTGTGTGCTTGCCACCTGTGGGTGACCGATCGGAGGCGGCAGGCTGTCCCGAGCGGAGGCTGGTAAATCGCCAGGCGGTAAAGCTGTCGTGACGGTAATAAGTGGCGTAGTTCATGTCGTGAATCCTCAAGTTGTCTGGGGTGTTGCTAAAAATGTAGGTAGCTGATGGCAGGACGCTGAAAAAACAAAACCCCCGGTCGGGGAGCCGACCGGGGGTTGAGAATTCTCTGGTGGCGACCCGTTTAAAGTGGGCGCCGTGTGGGTATCAGGCGCGCCAGTGGCTAAA
Source organism: Pseudomonas sp. ANT_J12 (assembly GCF_008370045.1). GTDB lineage: Bacteria > Pseudomonadota > Gammaproteobacteria > Pseudomonadales > Pseudomonadaceae > Aquipseudomonas. The sequence continues at coordinate 65,035 of NZ_VOBN01000018.1, read as the reverse complement.
CCAATACCCAAAATAAAAGCTGACCGGAGCACAAACGTCATTCACCCGGGCAGCCGCCACCGAGCGCAGGGCGCTGACGGTAAGAAGCTGAGAAGGGGTGTTGAACATGGTCTGTCTCCGATGAATGCGCCGAGCTTACTAGAGGGCGGTAGGCGGATTCAATCAGAAAATGCTATCGGGCACCGGCGGCGTTTTCTATCGCTTGAGTGCCGGGAGGGTTGTGACACACTCGATGCTTCGCTACATGCAGTCATCATCGCGGGGCTTGAATGATTTACCAATTACGTCCGGCGACATCCCGGGATCTGGATTTCGCTCGGGGCCTGACCTGTCAAAACATGTTGCCTTACTACATCCAGTACGAACTGCCCTGGCTGGATGAGGCCTTTGATGTGGCGTGGGCGGGAAGAGAAAACTGGTTGATTGTGCGGGGCGACGTTTCGCTGGGTTATGTCAGCCTGAGCCGTGATGCCAGGGCCTTGTACATCCGCGAACTGCACATATCCGACGCCTTCCGGGGGCAGGGAGCCGGTTCCTGGGCGATCGATCAGGTATTGGCAATGGTCCGGACGGAACGACGGCCGGCCTTGCGCTTGACGGTCTTTAGAAATAATCCGGCGCAGGCGCTGTATCGGCGAATGGGGCTGGAGGTGGTCGGCGAGGATGAGTGTTTCCTGAGAATGCAGGGTGAAGTCGATGCCCCTCGTCGCTGAAACACACAGAGGGCAAGCCTCAAAAGATGAATTGAAACTTTTTATATGATGCTTGCCGCTAGGTCTGCCAGTCGCTTTTTGCTAAGGTGTCGGCAACCCAATACGACCATATCGCGAGGTGTCTGCTTGATTAGGGTGCTAGTAGTCGATGACCATGATCTCGTTCGTACAGGCATTACACGAATGCTGGCTGACATCGATGGCCTGCAAGTAGTCGGCCAGGCCGAGTCAGGGGAGGAATCCCTGCTCAAGGCGCGTGAGTTGAAACCTGATGTGGTACTGATGGACGTCAAGATGCCCGGGATCGGCGGTCTTGAGGCCACGCGAAAACTGCTGCGCAGTCATCCGGACATCAAAGTCGTCGCGGTCACTGTGTGCGAGGAGGATCCGTTTCCTACACGGCTGTTGCAGGCCGGGGCGGCGGGTTATCTGACCAAGGGCGCAGGCTTGCCGGAAATGGTCCAGGCCATTCGCCTGGTATTTGCCGGGCAACGCTACATCAGCCCGCAGATCGCCCAGCAATTGGCAATCAAGTCGTTCCAGCCGACCAACGATTCGCCTTTCGACGCGTTGTCGGAGCGGGAGATCCAGATCGCCTTGATGATTGTCGGCTGCCAGAAGGTCCAGATCATTTCCGACAAACTCTGCCTGTCGCCGAAAACCGTGAATACCTACCGTTACCGCATTTTCGAAAAGCTTTCGATCAGCAGCGACGTTGAACTGACGCTGTTGGCGGTTCGTCACGGCATGGTCGATGCCAATCTCTGAAAATGAATGAAGTCTTCGATCCGAGTGCATTTCTGTCGACGGTGAGTGGGCGCCCTGGCGTCTATCGCATGTTCGACAGCGACGCGCGCCTGCTTTACGTCGGCAAGGCCAAGAATCTCAAGAAACGCCTGGCGAGCTATTTCCGCAAAACCGGCCTGGCACCCAAGACGGCTGCGCTGGTGGGTCGTATCGCTCAGGTCGAAACCACGATCACATCCAACGAAACCGAAGCCCTGTTGCTTGAGCAGACGCTGATCAAGGAATGGCGTCCGCCCTACAACATCCTGCTGCGCGACGACAAATCCTACCCGTATGTCTTCCTCTCCGACGGCCAGTTCCCTCGGCTGAGCATCCACCGTGGCGCGAAAAAGGCCAAGGGCAAGTATTTCGGTCCCTATCCCAGTGCCGGCGCCATCCGTGAAAGCTTGAGCCTGCTGCAAAAAACCTTCTTCGTTCGTCAGTGCGAAGACAGCTACTACAAGAACCGCACGCGACCTTGCCTGCAATACCAGATCAAACGCTGCAAGGCGCCGTGTGTCGGGCTCGTGGAGCCGCAAGTGTATGCCGAGGACGTTCGTCACTCGGTGATGTTCCTTGAAGGGCGCAGCAATGCACTGACGGACGAGCTGTCTGCTGGAATGGAGGAGGCGGCAATCAACCTCGAATTTGAGCGCGCAGCCGAATTGCGCGATCAAATTTCATTGCTGCGTCGGGTCCAGGACCAGCAAAGCATGGAAGGCGGGACGGGCGACATCGATGTGATCGCCGCGTTCATCAATCCGGGCGGTGCCTGTGTTCATTTGATCAGCGTGCGTGGCGGTCGGGTGCTGGGCAGCAAGAACTTCTTCCCGCAAGTGGGGATTGAAGAGGACGTTTCCGAAGTCATGGCGGCGTTTCTGGGCCAGTACTACATCAGCAGTCCTGAACGGGATTTGCCGAGCGAGTTGATCGTCAACGTGGTTCACGATGATTTCCCGGTCCTGATCTCGGCCATCGACGAGCTGCGCGGTCGCGAATTGTCCATCAGTCACCGGGTTCGCGGTACGCGTGCGCGCTGGCAACAGTTGGCCGTCACCAATGCCGAGCAGGCGTTGAGTGCGCGACTGGCCAATCGTCAGCACGTCGCGGCCCGTTTCGACGCACTGGCCGAGGTCCTGAACCTGGATGAACCACCGCAGCGCCTGGAGTGCTATGACATCAGTCACTCCAGCGGTGAAGCCACCGTGGCATCCTGCGTGGTGTTCGGTCCGGAAGGCCCGATCAAGTCCGACTACCGTCGTTACAACATCGAAGGCGTGACGCCGGGCGATGACTATGCTGCGATGCACCAGGCCCTGACCCGGCGCTTCAGCAAGCTGAAGGACGGCGAGGGCAAGCTTCCGGACATCCTGCTGGTGGACGGCGGTAAAGGTCAGCTGTCCATGGCCCGCGACGTGCTCAATGAACTGGCAGTGCCCGACCTGATTCTGTTGGGCGTGGCCAAGGGCGCGACGCGCAAGGCCGGTTTTGAAACCTTGTACCTGAATGACGCTGCACACGAATTCACATTGCGCGGTGATTCCCCCGCGCTGCATTTGATCCAGCAGATTCGCGACGAAGCCCACCGTTTTGCCATCACCGGGCACCGGGCACGGCGGGGCAAAACCCGCCGCACCTCCACGCTTGAAGGCGTTGCAGGTGTCGGGCCGACACGTCGGCGCGATTTGTTGAAACATTTTGGTGGATTGCAGGAGCTGTCTCGTGCCAGCATCGAAGAGATCGCCAAAGCACCCGGGATCAGTAAAAAGCTCGCAGAGTCGATTTATGCAAATCTGCACAGCGAGTAGAATGCCAACTCACCTCGTAGCCAGTTGTGCCGATGAATATCCCTAATCTGATTACCGTTCTACGCGTCCTGCTCATCCCTATCTTCATTTTGCTGTTTTACCTGCCTTACCAATGGAGCTACCTGGCCTCCAGTTCGGTCTTCGCGTTCGCCGCCGCCACTGACTGGCTCGACGGATACCTGGCCCGCCGCCTGGAACAAAGCACACCATTCGGGGCTTTCCTCGATCCGGTGGCCGACAAATTGATGGTAGCCGTCGCGCTGGTGTTGCTGGTGCAAGAACACGGCAACCTGTGGCTTACGCTGCCGGCTGCGGTCATTATCGGTCGCGAGATTGTCGTCTCGGCGCTGCGAGAGTGGATGGCCGAACTCGGCGCCCGCGCCCACGTCGCAGTGTCGAACCTGGGCAAATGGAAAACCGCCGCGCAAATGCTCGCGTTGGTCATCCTGCTGGCCAACCCGTCGGACTTCTCGTTCTGGGTGCTGTTCGGCTACGCTTTGTTGCTGGTATCTGCAGGCCTGACATTGTGGTCCATGGTCCAGTATCTACGGGCTGCCTGGCCGCATCTGAAGACCGACGTTGAAAAGAAATAAAACTTTTTTGAATCAAAGGGTTGACGGGGCTTCTGGATTCTATAGAATGCGCCACACCAAGACGCGGGAATAGCTCAGTTGGTAGAGCACGACCTTGCCAAGGTCGGGGTCGCGAGTTCGAGTCTCGTTTCCCGCTCCAAATATTGATCCACAGATGTCCACTGGGCGCTGGGGGTTAGCGAAATAGACGCTTCGGCGTCTTTTTTCGTTCCAGTGCGATCCGCCGAAACCCGGCCCCAGCCACGTTTTTTAAGTACATTGTTGAGTACATAGAATCCGGGTAGCAGGCATAGTGGTTTTTGGGTGGAACGTCCCGGTCCGGCATCGATATACATCTCCTCGACCCTACGAGACGGGAGATGTACTCATGGCCTTGACCGATACCGCCGTTCGCCAGGCGAAACCTTCCGGTAAAAATTACACCCTCAAAGGCTCGGGCGGGCTTGCGCTGTTCGTGGGCCCCAAGGGTGCCAAGCAATGGCACTTCCGCTTCTACTGGCTGGGTAAGCAATCGCGCATTTCACTGGGTGTTTACCCGGCAGTCAGCCTTAAAGAAGCGCGCACGGCGCGGGACGAGGCGCGTGCGCTGGTCGCTCAGGGCGTCGATCCACGTTCAAATCGACGCGAAGCCCGACTGGCAGCCAGTGCCTCGACGGAAAACTCTTTTCGTAGCGTTTATACAGACTGGCGCGCGTTCAGGGGCTTGAGCCTGAAGGTCGGGCGTCAGAGCACCTTGTCGCAGATAGATCGTCACTTCAACAAAGACATCCTGCCTTGGTTGGGTGATCTGCCGATCGTCCAGATTACGCGCCAGCATGTGCTGGAAGTGCTGCGCAAGATTGAACGGCGCAAAGCCATGACCACCGCAGAAAAATGCCGCACCTGGCTCAACCAGTTGTTTCGCTATGCCATGGTTGAGAAGGGGGTTGGCGCCGTCTGCGCGCACCGATTGAGGGCGTTGTGCGGGAACTTCGAAGCGTTGCCATTGATACTGCAGAGTCGCGCCACTGGGCAGGGTGTGGCTGTCGAGGTAGCCATTCGCCGTGTAGGTGAAGCTACGCAAGACCTGGCCGGTGGTATCGAGCACGTCCTGCAGCTGGCCGCTTTGGGTGTAGCGATAGCTGGCAAGTACTTCGGTGTGTTCGATATGCGGATTATCGCCAAGCTTGATGTAGAGTCGGGCCACTTGGCTGACCCGTTTCGGGTGCTGCGTGTCATAGCTCAGCCGAACGGTGGTTTTGCTCAAATCGTCGCACATGTAGTGCGGTCGGCCCGCTTGATCGTAGAGCAAGCCCAAGGTGTTGAGATTACGGTCACCCAGCTTGATCAAGCGTGAGCGTTTCGGGTTGTGCGGGTCGGTCTGGAAGACTTGGTAGAGGCCGGTGTAGATGTCCTCGACCACGGTCTGCCCGTCTTCCAGTTGAAAGAACGCCAGTCCGTCCAGCACGCTGACGAAGGCATCACCTGCCTTTAGCCGACCCAGTTCCAGGCGGGTGCCTTCTTCGTCGACATAGATCCACAATTCGCCACCCTCGGGATGAGGCACGCGCAGGATTTCCACTTCATAGGGCACGCTCCAGCCCATGCCGAACAGGCCGTCGCGGCGCAGGTCGTTGCTGTCGTAACCTCTGGCCCATTCGATGGGAAGCAGGCCCGGCAAGGTGAAGTCGAGGTCTTCGGGGCCTCCAAGAATTTTGCCGCCGGTTGAGACAAACACAGGGTTACCCTTGCATCTCCCAATGCGCCACCACGGTTTGGGGCTACCTTTCGGTCGCGGCCGAAGCTTGATTTTGCGCGAAATCAACATGCTGGCCAACATGCCGGTGAATTGCGCGATCTTGCTTTTGCCATTGCGGATATCCCGCACGGTCAGTGGCTCGCCACCTATGCGAACGTTAGGAGAAAAATTGGCATCGCTGTCGATGGCAGCATCGCAAGTAGTCTTGTCGCGCGCTCGAAATCGCTAATGACCCGGCCATTGAGGTTGAGTTGATGCAGGTGACCGCTGCCGTAATACAGGTGGTTGAGTTGGCGCTGGTCGGGCAGGGTTAGGGGTTCCAGGTTGCCGAGGGCGTCGTAAGCGTATTGCAACTGACCGGCATCGCTGCTTTCGCTGAGCATCTGACGCGAGGGCGTCATAGCGGAATTTCAGTTGCTGCTGTTCGCCGTTGCGATGGCTGAAGCTGATCGCCAGCAGGTTGTCAGCGGGATCATAGGCATAGTCGGTAACCCCATCGTCAGTCGTTTTACGCAGCAACCGGCCCACCGCATCGCGGGCGAAGCGATGTTTGATCGGAGCGTCTGACTCGCTCGGCGGCGGGCCGTCCTCGTAAGTGTTACGCGGTTCCGGCGCAGGCGTGGGGTGAGCGTCAGTCCCAGTAATATCGTCCACGGCGTTGTAGTGATAGACGCGGTAGCTGCCGTCCAGATCGACCTGGACGGAGAGGCGATCCAGCACATCCCACTCAAACCGGTAGGCTTCGTCGTTCTCATTGCTCAGCTGTTGCAAACGCCCATAAGCGTCATAGCTAAACGCACTTATGTCCTAGCGCATCAATACGCTGCTGGATCCTCCAACTGGGGGCGTGGTGATCACTCGCCTACTGAATGCGACAGAGTTTGGGTTCACAGCATGATGCGAAGGTGATTTTCCAAAGAGATATTAATTCCTTCGAGTTATAAAGTAAGTCATTGCTGTGTTTGTTAAATAATTTCCGTTTTTGCCATCATATTTTTCTACTGCGTCAGGCCAGGAAAAAAATCTTTTCTCGGGTTTATCATGAATTTGGCCGTTATTCATGTTTACTAAATGAACTTTTAATGCGTGCTTCTTAAATAGACGCCAGACAGTTTTTACAAAAATATCAGTTTCTGGGTCGGTTTCCGGATCGTACGATGCTGCGAGTCTCCCATTTCGAAGGCAATTCTTCGCATAACCCGCCTCATATGAACGATGGAATTGAATGAGCCCTTTTCCGATTGTCCCTCCGATAAAGCCAGAACCACTTTGGTGTGGGATCACCATGGTTTTCTTGTAGTCCCTGGATGAAAGTATCATTTCATTTAGGATCGCGGCATTGGAACCGGCCCAGCCCTTGCATTGTGATAAGGTGTCGTGGAATGGCGGGCTAGGCGTGCTCCATACAAAGTCGTCGATAAAAGTTATCTGTGGAATTTCACTTTTTAGCAGTATGGAAAAATTCTTTTCATCGTTTTCTGTCATAAATGTTTCAATTGTCATGGTTTTGTTTGGCATGCTCTTCACCTTATATTCACTACGCCCGGCTTCATATTTGCCGTGTTTAATGCGCCGGGTGGCGGGGTAATTCCTTTGGGTACAGTAATGACAATGGCGGTTGGGTCCTGTTTTGTTATTCTGATCGCATTATCCCATTCTCGCCGACTCATTCCATTAATAGAGCCTTTGTCTACTGTCTGCACATACACTGTACGGAGCTTGGCATCTTTAAAGGTCATGTCTGTATAAGAAGCACCTTTTCTAATATTGGGTATCAATGGCCTAAGGTATGTTTCTGGTTGCTCTATACGTGTTACTGAATGTCTACCGCCTGCTGTATGAGTGGCGCTTGGATTATCGCGCATGAAGTTATTTCTAATTCCGTCCATGTGGTTCTTTGTGGCGCTATTGCCGCGCCGACATAAACCGAGGGGGTCGATCCAACCAATTGCATTTGGGTTGTACTGATAAAAGTTCAACCCACCTATCAACCCAATCGGATCTGGCTGCGTAAACCTCCCTACATCTGCATCATAAAACCTGAAAGTGTTGTAGTGCAGCCCGGTTTCGCGGTCAAGGTACTGCCCCTGAAAGCGCAGGTTCTGCTCGCGCCTGATCCGTTGATCGTGCCACTCATCCCGACTCTTGCCCCAGCCCTCGTACTCGCTGTGCCAAACGCTGAGCCCGGCCTCGTCGGTGAGCTGTTCCGGCAACCCGGCAAGGTTGGTGTGGAAGTAGAGGATTTCCTCGTTGCCCGGTTTGCCGTCGATCCTCGCCAGCGGCTCGTAGCTGTCGGGATCGGCATACACGTACACACTGCCAAACCCGTGCTCCACCTCCTGCAACAGTCGCAGCCCCTGCCACACAAACTGCACATCGCTCTGCGCCTGTTCGTTGTCATTGCGGTACACCCGTTTGCCGATGCGCCGCCCCAATGGGTCGTAGCGATACTCGCTGCGCAAACGTTGCCAACCCTGATCCTGCTCTACGCAGATCAGCCGCTGTTCGGCGTCGTAGCGAAAGCGTTGCACCGTATGGCTGCCGATGCGTTTTTCGCTCAGGCGTCCGAAGCGGTCATAGCGATAGCGTTTGTCCTCGAAGATATGCACGCGGTTGTGCTTGATGTAGCCACCCATGCGGCCAGTGGAAAGCAGGTTTGCGGCGGCGTCGTAGTTGTAGGTCTCGCGGTGCAGCTCGGGGTTGTGCGGATTACTTTGGCGGTGGTCGCGCAGGCGTTCGGTGGCGTCGTAGGTGTAATGTTCTTTGCCTTCGACACTTTTGCCGTGGCTCTGGCCGAGAAATCGCCCGAGCAGGCTGTCATCCGGCAGCGGTTGGCGTGGATCGCTGCCGCCCCGGCGCTGGGTCTGGGTCAGGCGCTCGATGATCAGGTTGTCGCTGGCGTCGTACTGGTAGTTTTTTTGCAGCAGCGTCAGTTCTTCGCGGGCGGCGTTGCGGTAGTGCAGGGCTTTCTGGCTGAGGCGGCCGCAGCGGTCGTAGCGGGTGCGGGTCAGTAGACTGCCCTGGGTGCGCAGGACTTCGTCGTGCAGTTGATCGCGTTCGAAGTCGCAGATCACTCGGCCATTGAGGTTGAGTTGATGCAGGTGACCGCTGCCGTAGTACAGATGGTTGAGCTGGCGCTGGTCGGGCAGGGTTAGGGTTTCCAGGTTGCCGAGGGCGTCGTAAGCGTAGTTCAGTTCACCGGCATCGCTGCTTTCGCTGAGTAGTTGACCGAGGGCGTCATAGCGAAATTTCAGCTGCTGCTGTTCGCCGTTGTGAGCCTTAAAAGTGATCGCCAACAGGTTGTCCGCAGCATCGTAGGCATAGTCGGTGATGCCATCGTCAGTGGTTTTGCGTAGCAAGCGGCCCACCGCATCGCGGGTGAAGCGATGCTTGATCGGGGCGTCTGACTCGCTCGGTGGCGGGCCGTCCTCGTAAGTGTTGCGCGGTTCCGCCGCTGGCGTGGGATGAGCATCGGTGCCGGTGATATCGTCCACCGCGTTGTAGTGGTAAACGCGGTAGCTGCCGTCCAGATCGGTCTGGGCGCTCAAGCGATCCAGCACATCCCACTCAAACCGGTAGGCTTCGTCGTTCTCATTACTCAACTGCTGCAAACGCCCATAAGCGTCATAGCTGAAGCGCACCTTATACCCCAGCGCATCAATCCGTTGCTGGATCCGTCCGCTCGGATCGTAGCGGTACTGCGTCCGCAGGTTGGCCGGGTCGATGTAGTCAGTGAGCTGGCCGGCGAGGTTCCTCTGGTAGCGGTCGATACGTCCGTCCGGGCGCTCGCTTTCGATCAGGTGGCCACGTGCATCGTAACGGTACTGAGTGGTCTCGCCACGCGCATTGGTGCTGGCGCACAAATAGCCACGTTCGTCATAGCGGTAATGGTTTTCCGAGTTGGAACAATCCCGATACAGCAGCAGTTGCCCATAGCGGTTCCAGGCCAGGGTCTTGTGCTTGTCGTGGGCGTCGATGATTTCCACTACCTGGCCCTGGGGGTCATAGCGGTAGCGCGTGGTGTGCCCCAGCGGGTCTTTTTCGCTGAGCAGGTTGCCGTGTTCGTCGTAGCTGAACGTGCGGGTGTGGCCGCCACGGTCGGTGATGCTCAGCGGCAGCGCCCAGTGTTCGGTGTAGACGATGTGCTCGCAGCGGCCGAGGGGGTCACGGGTTTCAATCAGGCGGCCGATGTCATCGTAGACGTAGTGCCACTCGCCGCCTTGTGGGTCGGTGGTCTTGAGCAGTTGCCCGGCCAGCAGGTCGCTGTGCCAGCATTGGCCCAGGGGATCAATGTGGTGGTTGACCTCGTACAACGCGCCCCAGTAGTAGCGTTCCGCACGGCCGAGGCTGTCGACGACGCGGGTTTCGCCCTTGGCCAGGTCGTATTCGAAGCGATAGTCCTCGCCATCGCTGCCCCAGTGGCGGGTGACGCGCCATTCGTGGTCGGGTTGCGGCTCCAGCAAGGGTGGGAGGTTATAGGACGTGCCGTCGGCGCGGACGGATTGCGGGCCTTGCTCGGGGACTTCAAAGGACGTCCAGGTATAGTGACGCGTGGCCCCAGTGGGCAGCGTGTGGCTGCTCATGTAACGCTCGGGTGTGTAGGTGAAACGCCGCAGCACCTGGCCGCTGGTATCGAGCACTGCGCTCAGGTCGCCCTGGCTGTCATAGCGGTAGTGCACCAGAGGTTCGGTGCGTTCCAGATGCCCGGGGCCTTCGTCACTGAAGTACAGGCGCTCAACCTGCTCCACCCGGCGTGGGTGCAGGTCGTTGTAGCGCAGGCGCACGGTGACGCGGCTGCTTGTGTCAAGCAGATGCAGCAACCGGCCCCGGTCGTCATAGTGCAAATTGAGGGTATTGAGATTGCGGTCACCCAGGCGCACGAGCCGCGAGCGCTGCGGGGTGTGGGGATCGGTTTCAAAGACCTGATACAGACCTTCATGGATATCCTCGACCACCGTCAAGTCATCGCTTATCGCAAAAAAAGCAAGGCCATCGAGGGTGCTGACAAAGCGATTGCCGGGCTTGAGTTGACCCAGTTCCAGGCGTTCGCCCTCGGCGTTGATGTGCACCCACAGGTCGCCACCGTCCGGGTGGGGTACGCGTACGATCTCAACTTCGTAGAACACACTCCAGCCGACGCCGAATAGCCCGTTGTCGCGCCGGTCATTGCTGTTGTAGCGGCGTGCCCACACGATGGGCAGGAGGCCGGGGAGGGTGAAGTCCAGGTCTTCCGGGCCGTCTTGAAACTTGCCGCCGGTGGACACCGCTACCGGGTTACCCACCGAGCAGCTTTTGGGCCCGAACTTTCGCGCGATTAGGATGCCGGCGATGATGCCCACAACCATGCCGATTTTGTTTTTCCCTCCTTGGATGGGCCGCACCACCAACGGTTCACCGCCGATACGAACATCCGGTGACACGTCGGTATCCGGGCCGACGGTGGCCTCGCACGTAGTGCGATCACCGCTACGGACGGCAGGCTGGCTGTTGATGAAGACTTCCGAGGAGCCCTCGGCCAAGTACTGCGTGGGCATGGGCAGGTGGCGCATGCACACCACCTGGTCCAGTTCGGCGGGCCGGGTTCCGCTGGCAGGCGCGGCCACCATGGGCGGGTTAATAATGCCGTCGATGGTTTGGTAGATCGCGACGACAGGGTTGAGTCCAGCGACCACGCCAAAAATGGTGTCCATTACACTGGGCTTGGCCGAGGGCTCGTCGGGCTCGTCGGTTTGTATGCCGGCGGCACGGGCCGCCAGTTCGCCATTGATGCGAGTGTCAACGGAACCGCTTGCGATGTTGCCCTGGGGCGTGGGGGGAATCAGCGCGTTGAAAAATCCACTGCACGCATCGCTGAAATGCTCCCCGATGGATTTGTCACCGGCAGGAACCAAACTCGTCGCCGTCACCAGCAACCCGGCGCCTACGCCGATCGCCACTGCGCCTACCGCTGCGATGCCTGCCGCTGCCAGCACGTAAGGCGCTGCCGCGATCACGGCGGCAGTGACGGCGGCATACACTACCGCTTCCGCTACAGTGGCGAGGATTTCAGCCCATACGGAGGTGTGCAGAATGGGATCGCCCACACGGGCGGCGTGTACGGTGTCTGCCACGAATCATCTTCCTTGCGATCAGGTCATTCGAGAAGAACGGTTCAGGCGAACCGAAGTGACTGTTTGAGGGTTTCCCAATGGTCGAAATCTGCTTCAGTGAGCGCGCTGCCCTTGCTGTAAGTCAGCGCCAGTAGTCGAGGCTCGCCAGGCAACTCACAGGACAGTTGGTACTGGCAGGACAGCGCGTTGCCTTGTGTGAACTCGGTTTGCACTTCCATCGCGACGATGTTGCGGTCGACGCCTACCCGCACCTCTGCGGGCTTGGTGCATTTGAAGGCAGTGACTTTCTTACGTAGCTCGGTGAGCTGGTGGGTATAGGTCTCGGCCAACGTTTTCTGTGGGTCCATGGGGCCGCGTGCCAGCACCAGGGTGGTGCCGCGTGCCTTGAACACCAGCATGTTGACGCTGTTGTCGTCAGGCATTTCATTGCCCAGCCCGATGATCAGATCGTGGGTGATGTATTCGCGCATTGAAGCCGTCCTTATGGGGTTATTCATGATTGAAGTAGCCGTCTACATCGCCCTGGATGTCCGCGCCACTGACGCCGTTCGCGCTGGTGCCGCAAGCCTTTCCACTCATGTTCAAATCGAGTTTTCCTGACAAGGTGTTGACCTTGCCGGCGTTCATTCCGGTGATGTTGAAGTTCTCGCAGGTGATGTTCAGGTCGCCGTTTTCGTTGAGCTCTATGACGGTCTTGCCGCATTCGAGGCGCAGCTGTTTGCCCACGCCGATGTAGTACTCGCCAGCGACGTGATCATTCTTGCCGCCGCCCACTTTCAAGGTGTCATTGGCCTTCACCACCCGCATGCGGGTGCGGCCGACGGTGATGGTTTCGTCTTGGCCGACCTGGCTGCTTCGGTCCGCGCCAATCGATTGGGTCTGGTTGTTTTTGACCACGGTGTTCTGGTCTTTCTGGGCATGGATGAATACTTCCTCCTGGCCCCGTTCATCCTCAAAGCGCAGCTCGTTGAAGCCTTCGCCCTTGTGGGTGCGGCTTTTGATGGTCATGCGCGTTTTGTGTTTGGGAAGCTCATACGGCGGCAGGTTGGTCTCGCGGTAAGTGCGGCCCGTGGCGATAGGCTGGTCGGGGTCGCCGTCGAGGTAGCTGATGATCAGTTCCTGGCCCACGCGGGGTATCGCCATCGCGCCCCAGGTCGCGCCGGCCCAGCCCTGAGCCACACGAATCCAGCACGAACTCTGATCGTTGTTTTTATCAGCGCGATCCCACGGGAACTGCATCTTGACCCGGCCCCATTCGTCGCAATAGATCTCCTCACCGGGCGGGCCGACCACCGTGGCGATCTGCGGGCCGTCGATGCAGGGTTTGTCGCGCAGCGGGGCTTTCCAGTCGGAGGTCCAGCGGATGGCGCTGGCTTTCAACGTGTAAGAGGTGCCGAGGCCGCTACCAAACGACTCTTCCTGCAGGCTGGTGTGCTGCTTGCCTTCGTGGCTGATGGCGATGGTGCGCCAACGGTCATTGAAGTCTTCGCGCGGGTGCTCGCACAGATCAAAGGCCAGCCCCGGTTGCAGGCGCGCATCGTCGCCTTCCAGATGGGCCAGCTTGGCGTCGTTGCGCAGGGCGGCCAGGCGGGTTTTGGTGAAGGGTTTGCCGGCGATATCACGCTTGTAGCGGCCGGGGTAGTCGTAGCGTTCGTAATCTTTATGTTGATTATTCAGGTCCTGGTCACCGGTGGCGGTGTGCTGCTGGTTATAGCGTGGGTGGGTGAAGGTGTAGTCGCGCTGCACCTGTACGGCGGTGCGCACTTGCTCGGTGTAGTGGAAGCGGTTCAAGGCCGGCTCTTTGGAATCACCGCCACCCATGGGCTGATAAATCACTGGGCAATCGGTGTGGGTGCCGATGGTGCCCAGGCCGCCGACGCGGTCGGTGAGGACGAGGGTGTGGCCGTCGGCGCGGTGTTCGAAGGTGTAGAGCAGGCCTTCCTCGGCGGCGAGGCGGGCGATGAAATCGAGGTCGGTTTCGCCGGCTTGTACGCAGTATTCGCGGGGTTGGTGTTCGAAGCAGATTTCGCTGCGCAGGTCGGTCAGCTTTTGCTCGGTGAGGACGCTAGTGATGATGTCGGGCACAGTCTGGCCCTGGAAGATGCGCCAGTTGGAGCGCAGGTCGAAGCGGGCCAGGGTCGGTTCGAGCACGGCGGTGTAGCGGGTGCGGCGAAAGCCGGTGTCGCCCTGCTGAAACAGACTTACCAGACCGTGGACATAACGCACCGGAGTCTCGCCGCGCCAGAGGGTGAACAGCGCAGCCAGGTCGAGCAGGCGATTGAAGTCAATGGCGGCGTTGTGGCTGACCAGCTCCAGTTCAAGCTTGAAGGGTTGAGAGAGACCTTCTTCGAGGGTGAACGAGACCACTTCGAAGGGATCGCCCTTCAAGGGCTCAAAGGTGAAACGCAGGTCGCTTTGGCGGGGCATGGAGCCTCCCAGTCGAGTGTGTGGGTGTCAGTCGATCAACCAACTGCTATCACCGTTTTCCAGTTCGCCATCGTGGTCGGTGGTGTCGCCGACGCGGGCTACAGGTTGTCCGTTGATGGTCATGGAGGGCGCGCCGCTGGTGATCACAGCACCGCAGCCGAGGGTGTCGCCGACACGGGCGACGGCGCTGCCGTTGACGTTGAAACTCGGCGATCCACTGTCCACGGTGGTCGGTCCACACAAGGGGCAATCATGGTCGTGTCCGACCAGAACGACGGCGGGCATAGCGCCTCCTGATTCAATTCAAATGAGTAAACATTCCGCCGCGCAGCGACCTGCACGGCGGAACGTCCCGGTTGCTGGTTAAGCCGGTTTACGCCAGTCATCCGAAGCTTCGGTGCCGGCTACCACATGGCTCCAGCTGACCTTGCGATAAGCCAGGCTGGTCTTGATCAACTGGCTGTAGTTGGCGTTGTCGCTGTCCTGTGCGTGAGGCAGCACGGTATGGATCTCGACGACGGTGGCGTCCTCGAGCTTGGTGGTGAAGAAGTGTTCCTGTTTGCCGTCGCCCGAGGTGCGGAACCACTTGACCTCGACGGTCGGCAGCATTTCGCCGGTGGCCAGGGCCTGGTAGAGCATGGGTGAGGCTTTGCTCAGGGCGCTGGTGAAGATCAGCGGTTTATGCACGCGCTGACCGGCCGGCTGGCCACTTTGCGGGTCAGTGGGCGTGGTGATCTGATGATCGATTTCCTGTGCAAGGATTTCGTCCTCGTGGCCTTCCACATAGACGTTGCCCACCGAATCAGAGGTGAATGCACCCTTGGTGATATGGCCCTGGTTTTGGCCGTGGATGCTGATGTACGCAGGTGTTGGCATGACATGCTCCTTGTCGCGAGTGTTTGAGCGACCCGTGGGGGCGCGGGTTATGGCCGACATAGCCATGGCTTTGCAGGTGCTCGGGATGAGCACGCTGAAAATCGGTTACAGGTTGAGAATCCGCTCCAGGGACACCAGCACTTCCTGAGTGATGGCGTTCAGGCGGATCGAGTAGATCGTGTAGGCGCAGGCCAGCACAGCGGCGGCCAATGCCCAAGGCGTCCACAACGGCCAGGCGCGTTTGATCCGGTAGTTGCGCGGCGCGACGTTGCTCAGCGGGTCGGTCAGGCGTTTGGGCGTTTCACCGCGTAGCGGGCGAAGCACGCTGTGCAGTTGGTTGATGATCTTTTGTATTTCGTCATCGCCCTTGGCCTGGTTACCGTACTTGCCCCTGAGGCCGGAGATCAGGCATTGGTACATGAACTCCAACGCGTGCTGGTATTTGGCGGCTTCAGTGCTCATGCGGGTCAGCACCGTGAAGAATTTTTCGCCACCCCAGGTTTCTTCATGAAATTGGCTAAGTAATGAGCGCGCACTCCAGGTTGAGGATTTGCCCCAGGAGGTGCTCATGACCACCTCATCCAGCAACAGACAGAGGCTGTAGGAGTAGGCCTTGAGCGTGCCGGGGTCGTAGTCGAGCTGACTGACTTCTTCCATGATCGTGGTGATCTGGTTGCTGACGCTTTGGTACAGCGCGGGCACGTCGTTGTGTCGGTCCAAACGACGCAGGCGGATGACCAGACCAATCAGCGGCGTGGCGGCATCGCACAGTGGGTTCCAGGCGAGGCCGCGCATGTCGAATTCGGGGTCTGCAAGTAGTGTTTCGGGTTTGGGCGCGGTCTGTTCCTCAACGACATCTGACCCTGTGCTGGTTGTGGCCCGTTGCAAATAGCTGAAGATCCGGTTGCTGTCGTCCGCTGGCGGCGAGGCTTCGGTGGGTAGGGACTCACTCATCTTTCTCACTCCTGATCGCCCAGAACTGCAGCTCCAGCTCCGGGAATTCGCCGGCGATATGGAAACCAAACCCGCTGCCGCTGCTCAGGCTCTCCCAGGTGGGGTGATGGCGGTCGAGTTCGAAGTAGCTGAAGCCGGCATGGAACGGCAGGTGCCGTGGCGCCACCGGCAGCGGCATCAGTGGAATGCCCGGCAATTGCAAGCTGACCAGTTGCTCCAAGCCTTCGGTGGAGCTGATCTTGATCTGCTTTGGCAGTTGCTGACGCAGGCTCTCCGCTGGCAGTTCGGCCCGCACGGCGAGGATGAATTCGGCGTTGTCCAGCAGGCGTCTGTCGTTCAACGCAGCGGTGCGTACGCCGTACTGCTGCTCGACGATCGGCAGCGACACCGCACGCGGTTGCAGCACGGTGCCCAGGGCGCGGCGCAGGGTGTGCTCCAAAAGTTGGAAGGACTCGCGCAGGTTGTCGTGCTGGTAGGCCGGATATTCCTGGGGCAGGTGACCTTCATCGGTAAAGGTCACCAGTTCGCCGCAGGCCTGGGCCAGTGCGATGTAAAGCCGTTCCGGGTGGACTTGGCGTTGGCGGGCCAGGTGCTGGAACAACGGGAACAAACGATTGAGGGTTTGCAGCAGGTTGAAGTCGGTGACATCGGCCACGCCCGACTGCCCTGGTGAGCCAATACGCTGAGCCAGGTTCTTGGCCCGCTCGCGCATCAGCCCGGCCACTTCACCCAGGTAGCGGTGCAATGCCGGCACGGCTTGCAAGGACAGGCTGGTGGGGTAGAAATGCTCGTCCATCACCAGGCTGCCATCCGGGCGCTTGTCTTTGATCCTGCCGATGGCGATGCCGGTGAAGGCGCTGCGGTCACTGCGTTCGAGCATCAGTTGCAGGTTGGGCACGGCCAAGTCCATGCCCACTTGGTCGCCGTCATCACTGTGGGTATCACGGATTTCTTCGCGCCGGACGATGTAGCGGCTGTTGCCGTAGCGGTCGGGCCAACGCACTTCGAGGGCGCCGTTGGACCGCAACGGCAGGGCCAGGTAGACGATCTGGTTGACCGCGCTGCTGTCGGCGATCTCCAGTGGGGCGGGCGGCGCCAGGTCACGGGGAATATCAAAGACACTGCCGTCGGGCATGATTCCACACGCCTTGGTAAGGGCGACCTTGCCGAAGCTCAAATATTCGCTGTTCAACTCCAGCTCGCTGAAGCCGTAGAGGGCGTCGTTCAGGCTGTGCAGGCGCTGGTGCACAGCGGCTTCGGCGGCGCGGGCCTGTTGCTGGAAGTGTTGGGGTTTGACGAACAAACCTTCATGCCAGATGACGGGGTTGCGTGAACTCATCAGTAATTACTCTGCGCAAAAGCGGCTGAAAATGACGTCATCGGGTTTCCCCTTTGAGGCTGACCTGCTCGGCGTCCAACTGGACCAGCACGGCGTACTGCCGGCCCTTGGGCTCGACGCGCAGACGCTGTTTCCACTGGCCGACGTCGGTGCTGTGGTAGTTGGCGATCACCGCGATAAATCGGGTGTCCTCGTCCAGAGGGCGCAGGTCGACGAACTTGAATTGGCCGGGCTGGAGCAGGTAGTCGTCGGCGCGGATATAGGTACTGCCCAAGGTCTTCTTCAGGTCCTCTGCCATGGCCTGGGGGCTGGCGTTGACCAGCAGCGAGTCGTCGGTCAGTTGCAAGACCTTGAAGGCGATCGGCGTGGCGACGTGCTGCAGCGCCGGGTTGCCCCATGGCGTGGTCAGGCTGACGCCTTGGGCGTCGTATTGGCCCAACAGCGTGTCTTCGAGGGGCGACATCGGCACCACAGGCTCGGGTTCCAATGTCAGCGGCGACTGGGCGGGTACGTTTTCGTAAAGGTGGTTGAGCAGGGTTTGCACTTTGTCCGTCAGTGCTTGCGGGTTGCTCGCCTGAACGTTGAGGGTGTAGGGCGCACGGCTTGCATCTTCATCCGTTGCTGTGCCGGTGCTGATCAGGCGCGGGTTAACGTGGTCGCTGGCGTGCAGGCTCAGGGAGTAACGGCTGGGCTGATCGTTGGGGCCGCCGACCGGAATCGACGGGGTCCAGATCACTTGGCCAACTTTGCCGAGCATGGTGCAGCCGCCGAGGGTGAGGCAGGCCAGCAATAAGGTGCCCAGGCGCAGGTTGCTGAGCAGGCTGACGGGGTTCTTGGGTGCAGCCGTGCAAATGTCGGCCAGAGGTTTTGGTGGTTCCACCTCATTCATCGCTCGCAGCGGGTCGCCTTGCTCCGTCAAATTCACGGGTTGGCAAAGGCGTTCGAACTCCGGGCAAGCAGCAGGTCGCGGATCGGGTAGGGGTAGGCTCGGAAAATCCCCATCTGGTGGCTGGGCCCGCAGTGGGTTTGGCGTGAGCATCAGCCGCTGAGCGAGTTGGCGATGCGCGTCTCGGCCAGCGTCGTGGTGTTGGTGGTGCCGTTGCTGATCTGGGCATGGCGGGTGCGTAATCGTTACCAGCGGCTGCAGCTTGAACGCCAACATGAGGCCGCGGTGCAAGCCGACCCTTGTCTGCCCTATGTCGAGGCGCAGGAACGGGCGCTGGACCGCAGCCTGGGCAATTTGCTGAACAACATGGAGCGCCGCCGTTCGCTCTACCAACTGCCGTGGTACCTGGTGTTGGGCGAGGAAAATGCCGGCAAAACCAGCCTGATCACCCGCTCCAACCAGAGCTTTGCCTTGTCCCATGTGACCAAGGCCAGTGTCAGGTCGAACCAGGAAGAGCAACTGGCCTACCCGGTGGATTGGTGGATCGGTGACGAGGCGGTGTTGATCGACCCGCCGGGTGAGTTCCTCAGTCACCCGGAGCCAACGGCAGATAACACCGAGTACCAGGGCGCGACCCAAGGCAAGGTCAAACCGATATTGCCCGAAGGCACTCACCCACGGCTATGGCAGCACCTGCTCGACTGGCTGGCGCGCAACCGCAGCCGTCGGGCACTCAACGGGGTTGTGTTGGTGGTCGATGTGCAGGCCTTGTTGGCGCAACGTCCCGAACAACGCAAGGCCCACGCCAACCTGCTGCGCACCCGGCTGTTTGAGTTGACACGGCAATTGGGCACGCGCTTGCCGGTGTACGTGACGCTGAGCAAGTTAGACCTGCTGGAAGGCTTCGAAGAGTTCTTCGCCCGGTTGTCGCGCAGTGGGCGCGAAGACCTGCTGGGCTTCACCTTCAGCCTGGACGCGGTGGATGACTTTGATGTCTGGTTGGCGGAACTGACGCGCCAATACCAAACCTTTGTCGTCTGCCTCAACGAGCAGATTTTCGACGGTGTCAGGACGTCATCTGGTCTGACCGAACGCGATCGCTTGCAGGCGCTGGTGCATCAGATGGCAGGCCTGCGCCCGGCACTGTTCGGCTTCCTGAGCGAAATGCTCGGCAGCGATCGTTTCACCACCCCGGCGCTGGTGCGCGGGCTGTATTTCGCCTCGGTCTTGCAGCAAGGCACCCTGAGTAATGCCTTCGTCAAAGAAGCGGGGCAGGCGTATCAACTTCCGCCACCGCCGCCGGAGGTCAAGCCTACCGGTGGCTCGGCGATCTACTTTGCCCAGCAACTGTTCCAGCGAGTGATCTACCCCGAAGCGGGCCTGGCCGGCGACAACATCAAGGTGGCCCGCAACAAGCGGCGGCTGCTGATCGCGGGGTTCAGTGTCGCGTCCTTGGGCGTTTTGGTGGTCATCGGGACTTGGCAGTTTTACTTCAACATCAACCGCGACAAAGCAGCCAGCGTCCTGGCCAAGAGTCAGGAGTTCAGTGGGCGGGACATCGATGCCAAGGTCGACACCACTGGCCGTAACCTGCTGGTACCGCTGGACCAGATCCGCGATGCGGTGCTGGTGTACGGTGACTATCGCGAGGCGTGGCCGTTGCTGTCGGATATGGGGCTGTATCAGGGGAGGGCAATTGGCCCGACGGTGGATGAGGCCTATCTGAATCTACTGTCCAAACGCTTTCTGCCGGCGATTGCCAGCGGTGTGCTGGACGCCATCAACGCCGCGCCCGCCGGCAGTAATCAGCAACTGGCGGCCTTGCGCGTTTACCGCATGCTTGAAGAACGGCAAAACCGCCGCCCGGCCATCGTCGAGGAGTGGGTTGCCAAACAGTGGCAGCGGGCCTATCCAGGGCAGGGCCAATTACAGGCCGATCTGATGGGGCACCTGGGCTACGCGCTGAAATACGCCGACGCCGATTTGCCGCACTACCGTGAGCGCATTGCCCAAGTGCAACAACAATTACGCCAGTTGCCTATGGCTGAACGGGTCTACATGAGCCTGAAACAGGATGCCCAAGAGCGTTTGCACCGCCCGCTGGACCTGCGCACCGAGGTCGGTCCGGCGTTCGACATCGTCTACAGTTCGTTGAGCACCGATCAAGAGGGGAGCGGCTTGAGGGTGGCACCGCTGCTCACCGCCAAGGGCTTCAGGGACTATTTCGAGCCTGGCACCAAGGGCATCATCGAACTGGCGATGATCGACCAATGGGTGCTCGGCGAGCGACAACGTCTGGACTACTCTGACGAAGATCGCAAAGTACTGACCCAGCGGGTCCGTGCGTTATACAGCGCCGACTACGTCGACAGCTGGCGACGTGCGCTGAATCAGTTCGCGATCACCGACTTCGACGACCTCAGCCACGGCGTGGCCGTGCTGGAGCAAATCACTGGCCCGGCCGCCCCTCTGCGGCGTCTGCTGGAAACTCTGCGCGACAATAGCGTGATCTACCCGTCGGAGCCCTTGGTCGAAGGGCAGGCACCGCTGACGTTGGACAAGGTGTCGGACGGTCAGCAACAAGCAGTTGGCATCCGGCGGGCGTTCGCCAGTCTGGCCGAGCTGATCACCGCGCGAGGCGAACAGCCGTCCTATTACGAAGAAACCCTGCGCTCGGTGAGTGCCGTCTACGACTACGCCAAAGCAGTGCACGACAATCCCGACCCCGGCAAGGCGGCGCTGAAAACCGTACTTAACCGCTTCTCCCTGGGCGGTGCCGACCCGATTGCCAACCTGCAACGTGTCGCCGTGGGCCTGCCCGAACCACTGAGCCAGCAGGTCAAAAAACTCGCCGACCAGACCTCGCAGGTACTGGTGATTGCCGCTTTGCGCGAGCTGGAAAAACGCTGGGACAGTGAAATTTATAGCTTCTATCGCGACCGCCTGGCAGGCCGTTACCCGTTCAAGGTCAGCGGCGAGGACGCCTCGCTGGAAGACTTCGAAGCCTTCTTCGGCCCGCAGGGGCGTCTGCAGCAGTTCCACGATCAATACCTGAACGTGTTCCTCAAAGACAATCTCGACGCGCTGTACTCCGACAGCCTCGGCGGCTACTTGGTACGTAGCGACGTACTGGAACAACTCAAGAAGGTCGAGCGTATCCGCGACACCTTCTTCAATCATCGCGGCCACCTGGCCGTACAACTCACCATCGAACCCTTGGCCCTGAGCGCGACCCGCCTGAGCAGCATGCTCAGCGTCGACGGCCAATTGATCCCTTACCAGCACGGCGCGCCGCAACGCACGGGAGTGGTGTGGCCCAACAGCCTGGGCAACACCAATGGCAGCCAATTGACCCTGGTGCACAGCACCGGCAACACCGCCAGCCTGAGCTATCGCGGGCCGTGGTCGTTGTTCCGGCTACTTAGTCGCGGGCATCTCAATGGCAGGACCGACACCAGTGTGGACCTGACCTTTGCCGTCGCCGATGGGTTGATGCGTTATCGGATTGGGGCGGAGAAGGCTAACAACCCGATCACCCAGCGCAGTTTTGAAGGGTTTGTGTTGCCCAGGACGTTGTTAGAGGAACGTCGATCAAAGAAAACCATAAATAAGGTTGAGGGTGTCGCCGCAACAGCGTTCAGCGAAGAGCGTAACTAATTCAGCGAATGCCGGACACAAAGTAACCACCAGCAAAACAGGAGCGTTTAAATGGCAATCAAGCTACAAATGTTGACTGAAGACCCACAGGAAATTGAGTTGATTGAGCGTTACTGGGCAGTCGATGAGTTAGGGCGATACCTCGAAAAAGTGAGTGATCTTGGGGGCCTGATTGAAATGGCTCAGGGCGTTTCACTGGCCAGCTTTATAAGGCAACGTTGCAACGCGTTCGATGAAAATCAGGTCTGTCCCAAGTGCGCAGAACTGATCGAAATCAGATATCGCTCCGAGGCAAAGAAGGTCCCTCCGCGATCCCCTAAACTTGGTACCCTCTGTCAGAAAGACCAGGGCGCAGTTGCGCTTGATGCTGAAAAGACGAAAGCCGCAGAGCTTGAACGGCAGTTGGCCGAATACGCCCGTAAACAGTCAGCCCGAACGGTGGACTACTCAGAGATACCGGACAATCAGGTGCTCCTGCTGTTGGCGTTAGACAGGGCTATAACGCCGAGATTGACCAATGGCGGCTTCACGATAGGTGACTGCCGAGGACTTGCGCCTCGGTACGTCGGTGATTTTGTGCTGCAATTGCGTGAGGCTGGATTGGTTCTTGATGATCCCGGTAAAGCAAGGCCGGGCACCTACTATTGGGAGGGCGATGAGATCTGGATGTTGAGGGAACAGGTGGTCTATTGTTTGGCATCCAGATGCCGCGTCAAGGAGTGCGGACGAGATCATCCGTAGCCTGTTGAATAGGGTGTACACAGATGCTGAAGGGATTTTCAACCTGTGGCTTGATTACTCAGTCGCAGATGTCATGCGCTATCTGGGTACCCAATGCGAGCTCTACAACCATGATTTGTCGGAACAAGAACTGGAGGAAATTAAAAGTACGATGCGCTCTGCATTGGAAACCTACAGCGTTTCACAACTCTGGTCGGTGGTCTGGAAGGTCGTCAGAGACGCCGCAAGTTTAGCCAATCGCGAGTACTACAACCGTCCCAAAGCGGCTGCGACCATTCCTGGGAAGATTCGGCGGAACCTTGAGAAGGTGCAGCGCGAGTCGATTGAGCTCAAGGCATGGAGCCGCCCGGAGCAGCATCCCGCAGGTACATTGGGTATGGTGTTGGGAGAAATTTTGGGTGTTGATGAAAATACCTCAGGCCATCTGGTGTCCTCCGTTGTGACCTGGTTCACCGGACAGGCATGTTCACCAACGGTCGAAGCAGAGCTTCACGAGCCTGTGCGAGAGCTGATGACCATCGCGCTGGCGCATGACATAGGGTCCACAGTTATGCTTCGGTTTGCGGAACTGATTCGTGCGGGTCATGACGTTGGTTTCGCTATTGAGGAAATTGGTGACGCGCTTCGGTCGTGACGGTGGTAGGGCAACTTCAGGGAATGAAGAGTTGGGGAGCAGGTGTCAGCCTACATACGGCCATGTCCAGCAGCATGGTCGGTTGGCCGGCGGCTCAAGCTGAACGAGCCTTCTTCAAGATGAGGAGGCGGGGTCGGCGTTTTGGTATCGATGGTCATCGTGGTCTTTGGGGGGGCGGGAGACGCCAAGCGTTCGGCGAACATTGTCCCCTCATCGGCAGAAGGCCGCACATTGAAACGGCGGTGGCTCAATCCGGCACGCTTATTCTCTCTCCCGTCGCCGGTTGTTCACTGCCCGGGTTGTCGGCCAGTTCCAGTGGAATTTCCAGGCTGAACACGGCGCCCAGGTCCGGCCCGTCGCTCTGGACATTCAGGTGTCCATTCATCTCAACCGCCGCGAGTGCGCAGCTGTGCAGGCCAAAGCCATGGCCTTCCTTGCGTGTGGTGAAACCGTGATTAAAGATGCGCGACAGGTTCTCGGCGACGATGCCTTCGCCCTGATCCTTGACGCTGAAGCGCAGTGTTGAATGCTCGGTAACACTGACGCTCAAGGTCATTTCCCGCTGCTGCTCGGTGACCGTGGACATCGCGTATTTGGCGTTGCTGATCAGGTTGATCAGGATCAACAGCAGCCGGTGTTTGTCGCCAATGATGGTCGGGACATCCTGGTAGTCCTTGATCACCGTGACATGGTGGCGGCTCAAGGCGCCGGAGTTCATGCGCAGCGCATCTTCGAACAGATTGATCACGTTCAGCGGCTCGACCACGCGGGCCGCGCCGGCGTAGGCCTGCTGGGTGGACACGATGTCCTTGATGTGATCGATGCTCTTGGTCAGTTGCTCCAGCTCTTCGACGATGTCCGATTGTTCGACCGCAATGGAATCGACCAGTTGGTTGAAATACAGGGGCAGCAGTTTGCCTTTTTCATCGTGAGTGATGAACTGTCCCAGGTCTTCGGGATGATCGTTCATCATTTTCACTGCTTTACCCAAGCCCAGTGTCTTGCTGGTCGACAGCCGGCGTGCGATCACATCGGCGGAGACGTTGACGCTGTTCAACACGTTGCCGACGTTGTGCAGCACGTTGGTGGCGATCTCCGCCATACCGGCCATTCGGGCGGCATCCACCAGTTCGCGCTCGGCCTCGATCAGCTCTCGCGTCCGTTCCTCGACCCGTTGTTCAAGTCGCTCGTTTGCCGTTTGCAGCTCGCCGTTGATTTTATTGATCACGGTATAACTGCGAATCAAGCGCGCGGTCAGGTAGACCAACAGTAAAGCCAGGATGCTGGCGCAGATGGCCAGGTAGATATGGTATTGGCGGTCCTGGGCTTCCGTGCGCCGCTGGGTTTCGTTCAGCAACTCATTGATGCTGTCCAACTGCTGGGCGACGGGGATCACATTAATTCGGTCGAGCAAGTCATTGACGATGGGTTGCTCGCGCATGATTGCGTTCACATGAGCGACGAAGGTGTTGAAAGGCGGCAGGCGTTCAGAAGGGAGCTGACTCATGTATTGGTTGAGTACGCCCAATTGGTCGTCAATTTCCTTGGCTTTATCACTGGAGGCATACAGGGCGTATTCGAGGGTGCTTAATGAGAGATTCAATATATTTGAAGAGCGGGTCAGGAATTCCAACGGTTGTTGGGCATTGATATCTTTGAGCAAGCCTTGAATGGTGTTTTCGACATCGGGCAAGGCGTCAAGGGCCGCACGCAGTACCGTGTTGTGCTGTTTAAATTGATCAACCAGCAGCGTCTTGTTTTGCACCGCGTCCAGGTAGCCCTGGCGGCGTACTTTCCATAAAGCCGCCAGCGGGCCGGAGTTGTTCAGTTTGTCCAGTTGGTCCCACCGGTTGCCGGATTCGGCGGGTGCTCCCAGCAGCAAGCTGCTATTGATGCCGATTTTTGCCCTGAGGATCTTGACCCCCCAATTGGCATCCAACTGCTTTAATTGACGAACGAAGTCGCGGGATTCGAAATAGGTCGACGTTTCATAGGAGTACGACTTGAACAGCAGGAATATCAACGCCGCAAACGTGGTGAGGGCGATGGCCGAAAAAGTGATCCATTTATAACTACTGCGAATTTGCATAATGTTCTTCCGCTCCCTGAAAGTTGAAACACAGACATCATGCAAATATCAACGTACCCGGATTCTAGTCGTACGCTGGAAAACTGCTTACAAAAACGCCACTCAATGGAGTGGCGTTTTTATTGGCGTGGAACCTGTGTGCAATGAGGTTCAGCCGGCAACTTGTTGCTGCAATTGCAGATTCCCGTCCACGTCCTTGACCAGCCCACTGGCCAGGAACAGCGGCTGCAAGCGTTTGTGCAGTTGCGGCTCGACAAACTCTTTGACGGTCGCCAGCGCCAGGCTGCCGTAAACCTCCAGCTCCACTTTGGTATACGACAGCCAGGCCTTCTTCAGCGCCATCAGCACATCGCTACCGGCGGTGGAGGCGAAGCGGCGGTTGAGCACTTGTCCTTCCAGGTTGAAGGTGTGTTGGTACTCATAACCGGTCTCGTCACCTTTGCTGTCGACGCAGCGGATGCAGGTGCATTGACCCTCGCCGAAGGCTGCGAGCAGATAAGCGTTGAAGTCCACGACAGGCTTGAGCCCCAGGCGTTTATCGACTTCGAACAGATCCCCGGTCATTTTTTCTTCAGTACTCAACGTTCATTCCCTCACAGTCATACGGTGTATTTCACAGCGCTGCACAATACGCGAAAAGACGATGCCAGGCTCAATTAGCGCCTCTCGCGGTGAGTCCTCAACTCATCCAATTGCCGCCATCCACGTTATAGGTCTGCGCCACGATGTAGTCGCTCTCGGCCGATGCCAGAAAAATCGCCATTCCCACCAAGTCTTCCGCGGTCGCCATGCGCCCAAGCGGCACTGCCTCGCCCACCCGTCTTTTCTTTTCTCCGATCGGTCGATTTTCGTATTTGGCGAACAGCGCATCGACGCCGTCCCAATGCTCGCCGTCAACCACGCCGGGGGCGATGGCATTCACATTTATCTTGTGTTTGATCAGGTCAAGGCCTGCCGATTGCGTGAGGCTGATCACCGCAGCTTTGGTCGCGCAGTAAATCGCGACCAGCGCTTCACCCCGACGACCCGCCTGGCTGGCCATGTTGATGATCTTGCCGCCATGGCCCTGGGCGATCATTTGCCGCGCGGCGGCTTGCAGGGTAAACAGCGTGCCGGCCACATTGATCGAGAACAGGCGTTCGTAGCTGTCGCGGGAGATCTCGGTGATCGGCGCGAGATCGAACAGCGCCGCGTTGTTGATCAGGATATCGAGCTTGCCGACTTTCGCGACCACCGCTGCGATGGCATCGTCTATCGAGGCCTGATTGGTAACGTCCATCTCGACCGCATAGGCCTGCGGGCCCAGCTCGGCGGCCGTGGCTTGCGCCCGTTCCAGGTTGATGTCGGCAATTGCCACGGTCGCGCCTTCGTGGATATAGGCTTGGGCGAAGGCCCGGCCGATGCCTCTGGCCGAACCGGTAATGAGGGTGCTTTTTCCTTCCAGACGTTTCATTTTTTTCATCCGTTCGTTAAGGCTGAATGTCGTGGCGTTATTTGGGATACCCGGCGCGCTTCATTTCACGCTCGGTGCTCTGCTGGGCGTTGGCCAACGCTTGCTCCACCGACATCTGCCCGGTCAGCGCCGCGGACAATTGCTTGCCGACCGAGGTGCCGATGGCCTGGAACTCGGGAATGGTCACGTACTGGATGCCGACGTAGGGCACCGGCTGCATGGACGGGTGCGCGGGGTCGGCGTTCTGCATCATTTGCAACGTGACTTTGGCGAAGGGGGCGGCCTGCAAATAGGCATCGCTGTAGGTGGACATCCGCGTACCCGGCGGCACGTTGCTGATGCCGTCCTTCTGCGCGACCAGCTGGATGTATTCCTTGGAAGTGGCCCAGGTCACAAAGGCCTTGGCGGCGTCTTTGTGTTTGGAACTGGTGGGAATCGCCAGTGACCAGGCATACAGCCAGGACGAGCCCTTGTCCGTGA
The DNA here is from genome assembly GCF_008370045.1 of Pseudomonas sp. ANT_J12. Taxonomy (GTDB): domain Bacteria; phylum Pseudomonadota; class Gammaproteobacteria; order Pseudomonadales; family Pseudomonadaceae; genus Aquipseudomonas. The sequence goes on along the minus strand of NZ_VOBN01000018.1, from coordinate 37,751 downwards.
CTTGCGTCGGTGCTGCAACGAAGCCAACCTTGTCCGCGACATTGCTCTGGGTCTTGTCCGTGATAAAGGAGCCAGCGACGCTGGCATCGACCCACATCGCGCACTTGCCGCTGTTGAACAGCGCCAGGGTTTCGTTGAAGCCGTTGCTCGACACCCCGGGCGGGCCGAAGCGCTTGAGCGTATCGACGTAGAAATTGGCGGCGGCAGTCCACTCGGGACCGGTGAGTTGCGGTTGCCATTTCTCGTCGAACCAACGCGCGCCAAAGGCATTGGCCATGGTCGACAGCAGCGCGATGTTCTCCCCCCAACCGGCCTTGCCCCGCAGGCACATGCCGTATTGCTCTTTGTCAGGATGGTGCAGCTTGCCGGCGAACTCACCGAGCTGGGTCCAGGTCGGGTGCTCGGGCATGCTCAGCCCGGCGTCCTTGAACAGGTCGCTGCGGTAATAAGTGACGGTGCTTTCGCCATAGAACGGCAGGGCGTAGAGCGTGTCGTTGAGCGAAAGCCCCTGGCGCACCGAAGGGAAGATGTCCTCGACGTCATAGCCGGCGGGCAGGTCATTCATAGGCTCCAGCCAGTTTTTCGCGGCCCATAACGGCGTTTCGTAAGTGCCGATGGTCAGCACGTCGAACTGCCCACCTTGCGTGGCGATGTCGGTGGTCAGGCGCTGGCGCAGGACATTTTCTTCCAGCACCACCCAATTGAGCTTGATCTGCGGATGCGCGGCCTCGAAGGTTTTCGACAGCTTTTGCATGCGGATCATGTCGCTGTTGTTGACGGTGGCGATGGTGACGGTATCGGCAGCCTGGGCGAGCAGGGCGCAGGAAAAACCGGCGGACAGCAACAGCGCGTGGGGCAATAGCTTCATGGTGTTCTCCGCTCTGCGGCGTGGGCAGCAGAATCTTTTATTGTTGTAATCTGGGATGGCGCAGCGATTACACCAGCTCCCCAAGGCCCTCACAAATCAACGGCACACGCCCCACTGATACTTTTTTAACCGCACGCGCCGGCGGCAAAAAAGTATCAGTGGTCGCCGATCATTGCGCTAGGCAACCCACACGCCTTAGTGTGAATCTTGCTTGACCGACAAGAATAAGAAGGACGCGATAGTGATGAGCCAGTACGCCACCGCGGACAAACAGCCCGCGCTCGAAGTCATCCTCAACGAGCCGCAGCACAGTTTTCGCTGGTATCAGCATGACTATCCGTTCGACCTGGCGCGCTGGAATCATCATCCCGAGTTCGAAATTCACTTGATCCGCGAAGGCAGTGGTCGGCTGTTGGCGGGTGATTACATCGGCCTGTTCGAAGCCGGGCATGTGGCGCTGATCGGACCGGGCCTGCCCCACGACTGGATCAGTGATCTAGGCAAAGGCGAGGTGATCGTGGGGCGTGACGTGGTGTTGCAGTTCGATGGTCAGGCAATGATGCAATTGCGCAACCTGGTCCCGGAGCTCAATGAGCTGCAAAGCCTGTTCCGGCAAGCAGCCCGGGGGATCGAGTTCAGCGGCGGGACCCGCAAGAAGGCCGCCGAGCTTCTGGAACAGATCGGCCAGAGCCAGGGGTTTGAACGGTTGTGCCTGTTCCTGTCGTTGCTGCAACTGCTGGCCTCGGCGCCCGACAGCCAACGAAAAACCCTCGCCAGCCTGCAATATGCGCCGATGCTTGATGCCCTGACGGCCCAGCGCATGAGCATCGTGTTCGACTACATCCTCAACGACCTCGCCGACGAACTGCGCCTGTCCGTCATCGCCCAGCGCCTGGACATGAGCGAACCGGCGTTCTCCAAATTCTTCAAACGGGCGACCGGCCACACTTTCGTCGACCTGACCCGCAAACTGCGGGTCCAGCGGGCCTGTCGCTTGCTAGCGCAGAGCAGCCTCAGCGTTGCCAACATCTGCTTCGAAGTGGGTTATGCCAACCTGTCGAATTTCAATCGGCACTTCCGCCATGAAATGCAGGAGACGCCGAGTGAGTATCGGCAGCGGTTGCAGGCCGGTTAAAGAAGATCGGACGCGACCGCAACGCAAGCTTCATGACCTGTGGCGAGGGGGCTGCCCCCTCGCCACAAAAGCCCCTAAACCATAAGAGCATGATTATTGGCCAGGGTTTGCCAACCACTCGCCAACCACTTTCTGATAATTCCCAGTCACCTTGCTCAGATGCAACCACTGATCAACATACTGCTTCTACGCCACGTCATCCCGCGGCAGCAGATAAGCCTTCTCGCCATACTGGAAATACTGGCTCGGGTTCACCGCACACAACCCAGGCTTGAGTTTCTGCTGATACAGCGCCTCGGACGCATCGGTAATCATCACGTCGGCTTTCTTGTCCAGCAGCGCCTGGAACAGCGTCACATTGTCGTGCAGCAGCAACTGCGCCTTGGGCAGGAAGGCATGGACAAACGCTTCATTGGTGCCACCGGCCGGTTCAATCAGCCGCACTGCCGGCTGGTTGATCTGCTCGATGGTCTGGTAACGCGCCTGATCTTCGCAGCGCACCAACGGGACCTTGCCATCGACATCCAGCGTGCTGCTGAAGAACGCTTTTTTCTGCCGCTCCAGCGTGACCGAAATCCCGCCCATCGCGATGTCGCATTTGCCCGCGAGCAGGTCGGGCATCAGGGTCTTCCAGGTGGTTTGCTCCCATTTCACCTTGGCGCCCAGGCTGTCAGCCAGCGAGCGGGCCATCGCGATGTCGATGCCTTCGTACTCGCCGTTTTCAGCTTTGTAGGTGTAGGGCTTGTAGTCCCCGGTGGTACAGACCGTCAGCACGCCTTGCTGCATGACGCTGTCCAGGTGCGATGGGGTTTCCTGTGCCTGCACGCCCCAAGGCAGGGCGAGCAATCCACAGAAGAGCAGTGTGTGTTTTTTGTTGTTCATCGGTTCGGCGCTCACTTTCAAATCCTATGAGAGGTGCGCCGAGTATCGCTGAAAATTTCAATGGTTGGGGAGGGAAAGGCAGCCCAGACCTTGCAGGGTGGCTTCGACCGCTTGCTCCAACGGTGTGTGCGGCTCGGTCCCGAGCACCGCCAGCAAACGGCTGTTGTCCATGCGCAGCGGGGTTTGCCACAGGTAGCGCATCTCCAACAGTTCACGCAGGGTGGTCATGAACGGCGAGACCAGCCGCGCCAGCCACCACGGATAGGCGCGCAGTTTCGCCTGCCCGCCATTACGTTCGACACAGCGCGCGATGGCGCTGGCGATCTGCGTGCCATCGGCGTCCCAATGCCCGTCCATATGGAAGGTAGAGAAGGACGCCAATTGCTCCCGACGGTTGAGCAATTGCACGACGGTCTGCGCGACATCCGGTAAATACGACCACTGATGGCCAACGCCGGGATCGCTCGGCAAATTGATGCGTTTCACCGCTTGCCCAGGCTTGATCATCCCTTGGGAAAACCAACTGTTGCCGGCCTGCGGACCAAAGAAATCGCCAGCGCGCAGCACAATCGCCCGCGCGCCTTTTTGCGTTGCGGCGAGCAAGCGTTGTTCGAGCTGGACGCGGATCTGGCCTTTGCGGGTCAGTGGGTGCTGCGGTGAATCCTCGGTCAACAGCGGGAAGGCGTCCGGGCCGAAGTTGTAGACCGTGCCGGGCAACACCACCGTGGCGCCTTCCTTCAGCGCGGCGGCGATGGTGTTGTCGATCATCGGCAGCACCCATTCATTCCAGCGACGATAGCCGGGTGGATTGACCCCGTGGATCAGCACGCTGCAACCCTGCGCGGCGCGCATCACGTCCTCGCGGTTCAGCGCATCGCCACGCAGATAGAGAATGCCCTCGCGGGTTTCACTGCTTTGCGCGAGGCCGCGTTGCAGCGCCTGGACCTGCCATCCCGCGTCGCGCAACTGACGCGCCACTTCACCGCCGATGCCGCCTGTTGCACCCAATACCAGAACTTTCTGCGCCATATCACGTTCTCCACAATTGAAATCCATTTTGGCGCCAGGCGCGGAATGAAAGAAATTGCGGAATATCAACCACTATCTATACATTTATGTATGACTAAAAATATCGGTTGGGAACTCTATCGAAGCTTTCTGGCGGTGCTGACCCATGGCTCGCTGTCGGCGGCTGCGCGGGCGCTGGGCATTACCCAGCCCACGGTGGGTCGCCACGTTGCCGAACTGGAAGCCTCGTTTAAACAGACGTTATTCACGCGCTCAAGGACCGGCTTGATGCCGACCGAAGCCGCGTTGACCTTGCGCAGTTACGCCGAGGCCATGCACAGCAACGCGGCGGCGCTGGAGCGGGCAATGGCCGGGCAGGGCCAAACCACTGGCGGCACCGTGCGCATTACCGCCAGCGAAGTGATTGCCGTGGAAGTGTTGCCGCTGGCGATGGCACGACTGCGTCAGGCGCATCCGCAACTCACTATTGAACTGGTGGCCACCAACCGCGTGCAGGATTTGTTGCAACGCGAGGCCGACATCGCGGTGCGCATGACCGCACCGAAACAGGAGCAACTCATCGCTCGCAGTGTCGGTCACGTCAAGGTCGGGCTACACGCCCGGGTCGACTATCTGCAGCAGTTCGGCACGCCGGCACTGCCGGCCGATCTGGTTGGGCACACCATGATCGGCTTCGACACGGAGACACCGTTCCTGCGCGCCGCCAGCAAACAAGTGCCCGGCTGGAGCCGTGAAGGCTTTGCCCTGCGCAGCGACAGCGACCTGGCGCAACTGGCCCTGATTCGGGCGGGCGCTGGCATTGGTTTTTGCCAGTCGGCCGTGGCCAGGCGCGACGCGAATCTGGTGCAGGTATTACCCGAACACCTGACCTTCCAGCTGGACGCCTGGGTCACCATGCACGAAGACCTGCGCAACAGCCCTCGCTGCAAGGTGGTGTTTGACGCCTTGGTCCAGTGTCTGCTGGCGCATACCGCTATTTGACCGCATATACCTTGCGCACATAGCGCGAGCTTTTCCACGCGCAGGGCGCACCTTGCGGCACGAACACGCTGTCGCCGGGGTTGACTGTCACGCTTGCGCCGTCGGGCGCAAGCAACGTCACGCTGCCTTCGAGCAAGTGCATCAGTTCATTGAGCTTGTGCGCACGGCCATGACGTTCGTAAGGCGTCGAGTCCCAGACGCCGACGCGCAGATCGGTCGCCTCGTCTTCAAAGGCGTTGCGTGACCGGCATTGCGGCGTCGGGCCGATCAGGATTTGCGCTTGCGGTGCTGCCGAAGGCGAGAGCATTGCCAGTGGATCAAGCAGGGTCAGGCCTGGCGTCGGCACGGCGGTGGTCATGGCACAAAACGCCCATTGCGTAGCCGCGTGCGCTTCGATCCGCAGCGTGGTCCCGCGACCGATCACCGCGCTGGCTCCCACGCCCAGTTCCAACGTCTGGTCCGGGGTTTTCAGCTGCACATGGCCGGCGTGGACCACGAGCACTTCGGTGTGCGGAAAATCCTCGATATCCAGTACTTCGCCGGTTTCCACAAGACCTGCAGATATGCCGTCATTACCGGACCAGGCGACCCGGCGAGTCTCCATAAACGGATCGGTCGCACTCAACGGCAGCGTTTTGAACGGCGTGACAACGCGGCTGCCGTCGGCGCGCGCCAACAGCAGAACGGTAGGTTGGGACATACGAGTGACGCTCCATACAAATAAAGGTGTGGGGTGACGTGGGTTCGATCAGGCCGAGCGATCAGCCGATGGCTTGGGTGACCACGGCAAACTGGAGCACACCGTCGGCCGCTTGCGGCGGGGTGCCACGGGCCATTTGTGCGACGGTGTCGATCTGTTTGAGGCCGGCGGTTTCCAGCCAGTCGCTCAGGCCGTTGTCCGCCGGAATGTCGATGCGTACGAAGGTGTCCGGGACCTGGGCCAACAACGTTGCGATCAGGTGTTGGGCCTGCTCCAGGTTTTCTGCAACCACCGGGCCGACGCCGCGACCACGGCCGTAGGGACGCAGCATGGCGAAGGCGCGCACCTGGCCGTCACGCTCGATGACCACGGCGTGCTCGATGACATCGAACAGATCGCTGAGCACGGCGTGTCGATCCATTCCGGTGCTGGTGTTGGCCAGTTTCAGCACTCGGGCCTTATCGGCGTCACGCAGTGAGCGACAGGTTTCACCGTCAGCCAGCGGCGCAGGAGCGGGTGCTTGCGCCAGTCCTTGATGCTGCTCAATCCGCCCGAATTCCACAAAGCCCTGACTGACATACAGCGGCGCACCGGCGAGGGTCGCGTTCAATACTGGCGTGCGATTCTGGCAAGCATCCAGTGCCTGCTCCATCAACTGGCGACCGATGCCTTTGCCTTGATAGTCGTCGCTGACAATCACCAGGCCAATGGTGGCGAAATCCCCTTGAGGGCAGGTGAACGCCGTGCCGATCAGACGCTCGCCATCCAGCGCGACAAAGCCTTCGCTGATGCGCAGCACCATGGCCCAATCGTCCAGCCGATGGGGCCATTTCAGTTGCACGGACAAGGCATGGGCCGCCGGGAGATCGGCAGCAGTCATCGGGCGATAAACGTAAGGGGCGGGCATGGCGAGTCTCCGTTAGCGGCCGGTTTCCCGGCGTGATGGTGCTTGTATCCCATCTGCGTAAACGCCTGACAAGAGGGCTCGGAACATTCGGCAGATTCCGCGAGGCTGAGGCCACAAGACCACACTTACTACTTAATTGCACGGCAAGGTCGGCAGCAAATGCTTGGGCTTTTTTTCTACGATGGAAGCCTGAATCAACGACTCGCCAGCCCTATTTTGGAGTGCTCCATGGATAGCTTCGATCCTCGTCTTATCGCTGTGCGCAGCGCTCACTTTATCGGCGGCCAATACCGCGACGCTCAACCCGGACTGGAGGTCGTGCGACCGTCAGACGGTCAGGTGTATGCCGGGTTGCCGGTGGCCGATGCCAACCTGGTGGATGAAGCCGTCAACAATGCCTGGCAGGCGTTCAACCGCAGCGATTGGGCCAGCCGGCCGCCCCGGGAGCGGGCGCGGGTCATGCGCCGTTGGGCTGACCTGATCGAAGCGGATGCCGAAATCCTCGCGCCACTGGAAGCCGTCGGCTCGACCCGCCCGCATAAAGATGTGATCGCCTGGGACATTCCTTATGTCGCCGAAGGCATTCGCTTTTTTGCTGAACTGGCGGACAAGCACGGCGGCCAGGTCGCGGCAACCCAGACCGACCGATTGGGCATGCAGATCGCCGAACCCTATGGCGTGATCGCAGCCATCGCACCGTGGAATTTCCCGCTGAGCATGGCCTCCTGGAAAGTCGCCCCGGCGTTGGCCGCAGGCAATGCCGTGGTGCTCAAACCTTCGGAACTGACACCATTCTCCAGTCTGCGCTTTGCCGAACTGGCGTTGCAGGCCGGTGTTCCAGCGGGGATTTTCAACGTGGTGCAGGGCGATGGCCGCGTTACCGGCGATGCCTTGTGCCGTCATCCGCGAGTCGGCAAGGTGACCTTTACCGGGTCCACCGCGACCGGGTCGAGCATCATGTCCACGTGTGCGTTGGTGGGGCCGAAACCGGTGACGCTGGAACTCGGCGGCAAGAGTCCGCAACTGGTGTTCGCTGATGTACCGGACATCGCGAAAACCGCGCGCACCGTGGCGCTGGCCATCACCGGGAATGCCGGGCAGGTTTGCGTGTCCGGTTCGCGGCTGTTGATCCAGCGTTCGATCATGGAGCCGTTTATTGCGCAGTTGCAGGCGTACTTCGAAGCGCTGCGCCCCGGCCCGACCTGGTCGCCCGAGAGCACGCTGTCGCCGATCATTTCCCGGCTCCAGGCCAATCGCATCGACGGCATTGTCCAGCGCTCGCGCCAGGCCGGGGCCGAAGTGCTGACCGGCGGCGGATTGTTCGATGGGTTGGGCGGTGCTTACTACCAACCGACGTTGCTGGCCGGCCTCGACAACCAGAATCCGGCGGTCTGCGAAGAAATCTTCGGCCCGGTGCTGACGGTGCAGGCGTTCGATGACGAAGAGCAGGCGCTGAGCCTGGCCGCCCACGCCACCTATGGCCTGGCGGCGGGTGTGCACACCGCCGACATCAATCGCGCCTTGCGACTGGTGCGCAAGCTGGAGGCGGGGACGGTGTGGGTCAACCGTTACGGGCGCAGTAACGACTATATCCTGCCGACGGGCGGCTACAAGCGCTCGGGCATTGGCAAGGATTTGGGTCGTGAAGCCTTCGAAGCCAATTTGCGCTTCAAGAGCGTGCTGATCGATATCCTCCAATAACACCACATCCCCTGTGGCGAGGGAGCTTTCCCCCTGGGGTGCGAAGCGCCCCCAAAACCAGTCACCACATTTTTTCAGGTAATACGCATTCGCGGGTTTTGCGACCGCTTCGCAGTCGAACGGGAGCAAGCTCCCTCGCCACAGTTTATCGGTCAGCCATCTAACCGCATCTAAACGGGCGCCTTCTCAGGGAAGCGCCCGTTTTCATTCCGCCCGACGCAGTTTCTGCGGCCAATCGCGGCACAGGCCGGCCGCACCGGGCTATAAAGGTCCATAAGAGCGCACAAATACGGGGTTTGCCCAAGGCTGGAGCGGGCCGCAAAGTCTGCTGAGGGGGGTGGCTAAAACGGTGGTTTGTATCGAGCAGAGGTCGCTTTTAACGCCATCTGCTGATTTCACGGTGTTGTAATGACGGTGTGCTGCAGCGTTGCATCTGAGCCTTTCCCACGACGCGAATGCCAGTCACGCCATGACCTCAACGAACTTCAGGACCGCACTCAATGAGCTTTCTTCGCCCCAAATTCATTACGTTCGACTGCTACGGTACGCTGACCAATTTCCACATGGGCACGATGACTCGCGAGCTTTTCGCCGATCGCGTCAAACCCGAGCAGATGGATCAGTTCGTCAAGGATTTCTCGGCCTATCGCCTGGACCAGGTCATGGGCGACTGGATGCCGTACGACGAAATCCTCAAGACCGCCCTGGCCCGGACCTGCAAGCGCTGGGGCATCGCCTACCGCGACGAAGGCCAGCTGTATTACGACGCCGTGCCGACCTGGGGCCCGCACCCGGACGTCCCGGCCGGCCTGTCGAAAATCGCCGACAAAATCCCCCTGGTGATTTTCTCCAACGCCAGCGACAGCCAGATCATGTCCAACGTCGACAAACTCGGCGCGCCGTTCCACAAGGTCTTCACCGCCGAGCAGGCCCAGGCCTACAAGCCGCGTCTGGCCGCGTTCGAGTACATGCTCGACAACCTCAACTGCGGACCGGAAGACATCTTGCATGTGTCCTCCAGCTTCCGTTACGACCTGATGCCGGCCCATGACATGAAGATCAAGAACAAGGCCTTCGTCGCCCGTGGCCATGAAGTGCCGGGCAACGCGTTCTACGGCTACCAGCAGATCACCGATATCGGTGGGCTGGCTGCGTTGGTTGGTCTCTGAGTCTCTTAAGGCACAAGGGGTTAGACAATGGGCAGTGAATCCTACTGGCTCGACACCGCACCGGCCTTCACCGGTGCCCAGCTCGGCGGGTTGCCCGGGCAGGTCGACGTGGCCATCGTCGGTGGCGGTTTCACCGGTTTGGCGGCGGCTCGGGCGTTGGCCTTGAAGGGCGCCAGTGTGGTGGTGCTCGAAGCCGGGCGGGTGATCGGCGAAGCCTCGGGGCGCAACGGTGGCCAATGCAACACCGGGGTGGCCCAGGATTACGCCGGGCTCAGCGCCAGCCTCGGTGCCGACAAGGCGCGAGCTTATTACCAGGCCTATGAAAGCGCGGTGCAGAGCGTGGTGTCGCTGGTGGAACAGGAGCAGATCGCCTGCGACCTGATCCGCAACGGCAAGCTCAAATTGGCCGCCAAGCCGCTGCACTACGAAGGCCTGGCGCGCACCTGCGAATTGATTCGCAAGGAAGTCGATGCCGAGGTCGAGTTGCTGTCCGCCGAGCAGACTCGTGATGAAGTGAATTCGGCGCAGTTCCACGGTGGCTTGCTGCAACGCAACGGCGTGCAGATGCACGTCGGGCGCTTCGGTGTCGGGCTGGCCGAGGCTGCGGCGAGGCATGGCGCGCTGATCCACCAAGGCACTTCGGTGCTGGACTGGAAAGCCCAGGCGGGCGGCTATCAGGTCAACACCAGCAAGGGTTCACTGCACGCGGGGCAAGTGTTGCTGGCGACCGGCGCCTGTCAGCACGGCGGTTTGGGCTGGTATCGGCGGCGGATCGTGCCGGTGGGCAGTTTCGTCATCGCTACCGAAGTGCTCTCAAAAGAGTTGATCGATCAACTGCTGCCAGGCCGCCGCGCCTATGTCACCAGCCGCATGATCGGCAACTACTTCCGCTTGACCCCGGACAACCGCCTGCTGTTCGGCGGCCGTGCCCGGTTTGCCATGTCCGACAGCGTCAATGACGCCAAAAGCGGCAAGGTGCTGCAAGCGGCGATGGTGCAGATGTTCCCGCAGTTGGCCAACGTGAAGATCGATTACTGTTGGGGCGGACTGGTGGACATGACCTCCGACCGACTCCCCCGGGCCGGCCAGCACGGCGGCATTTATCACTCCATGGGCTACAGCGGCCATGGGGTGCAGATGTCGGTACACATGGGCCAGGTCATGGCCCAGGTGATGGCTGGCAAGGTCGAGGCCAACCCCTGGCGCGAACTCGACTGGCCGGCGATCCCCGGGCATTTCGGCAAGCCGTGGTTCCTGCCGTTCGTGGGCGCTTATTACCGCTTCCAGGACTATTTGCATTGAGTTGATGTTGTGGCGTCACCGTCGTTTGCGTTTCAACGCCCCGGACAACCGGAGCCTTCTCCTTCTCGACAGGTACAACTGATATGACTGACAACAAGATCGACTCACCCCTGATTTCCGGCCAGGACAGCCTGCGCGTGTTCGAAGGCCTCAATCGTGGCATGTCGCGCCGTCACGCCCTGCAAATGCTCGGCGTGGCGGGTGTGGCCGCTGCGGGCGCCGGCAGCCTGTTCGGCGCCGCGGGCAAGTTGTTTGCCGAAGAGGCCGCGGCACCGGGCAAAGGCAAACCGGGAGGACGAATTCGCGTCGCCGGGATGTCCAGTTCCACCGCCGACACCCTCGACCCGGCCAAAGGCGCGCTGTCCACCGACTACGTGCGCCACTTCATGTTCTACAACGGCCTGACCCGTTTCGACACGCACCTGGTGCCGCAACTGGAACTGGCTGAACGCATCGACAACACCGACGCGACGCTGTGGACCATCACCCTGCGCAAGGACGTGACCTTCCACAACGGCAAGACCCTGAGCGCTGCGGATGTGGTGTTCTCGCTGTCGCGGCACAAGGATCCGTTGACCGGCTCCAAAGTCATGCCATTGATGGAACAGTTCGCCGAGATCAAGGCCACCGGCACCAACGAAGTGCAGATCCGCCTCAGCGCACCGAACGCCGAGTTGCCGTCGATCCTCGCCGTGTCGCACCTGCTGATCGTTCCCGAAGGCACCACCGACTTCAACGCCGGTATCGGCACCGGGCCGTTCAAGGTCAAGGAATTCAAACCGGGCGTGCGCTCGATTGCCGCGCGCAACACCGGTTACTGGAAACCGGGCCTGCCGTACCTCGACGAGATCGAGTTCATCGCCATTGGTGACGAAGCGTCGCGAGTCAACGCGCTGCTGTCCGGCGACGTACACATGATCAACGAGGTCAACCCGCGTTCCACCACCCGGATCAAGGCCAGCGCCAAGCACCGGGTCGTCGATGCACCGTCGGGCAACTACACTGATTTGATCATTCGCCAGGATCAGATGCCGGGCAAAAGCGCGGAGTTCACCCAGGCCATGAAGCACCTGATGGACCGCGAACAGATCAAATCCGCCGTATTCCGTGGCTTTGCCGTGGTCGGTAACGACCATCCGATTGCCCCCGGTTCGCGTTATTACAACGCCGACCTGCCGCAAACCGTCTACGACCCGGAAAAAGCCAAGTTCCTGCTGAAGAAGGCCGGTATGGAAAGCATCAGCATGCCGCTGGTGGCTTCCCCGGCCGCCACCGGATCGGTGGACATCGCCGTGCTGTTGCAGCAATCGGCGAAACAGGCCGGGCTCAAGCTCGACGTCAACCGCTTGCCGAGCGACGGCTACTGGTCCAACCACTGGATGAAGCACCCGCTGAGCTTCGGCAACATCAACCCGCGACCGAACGCCGACGTGATGTTCTCGCAGTTCTTCCAGTCGAAGGCGCCATGGAACGAGTCCGGTTGGCAGAACGACCAGTTCGACCAGCTGCTGATGCTCGCTCGCGGTGAAACCGACGACGCCAAGCGCAGCAAGATGTACGCGGACATGCAAACCCTGGTGCATGACCACTGCGGCATCGGCGTGCCGGTGTTCATCAGCAACATCGACGGCGTCGACCAGCGCATCAAAGGCTACGGCAGCAACCCGCTGGGCGGTTTCATGGGCTACATGTTCGCCGAACAGGTCTGGCTGGATGCTTGATGGATGGTCGAGTGGTACGTCAGGGACAGTGCAGGAGGGTAGGCGATGAATAGCAACACACTGTGGTTGATCGGCCGGCGCCTGGGCGCCGCGATCGTGACTTTGTTGATCGTGTCCATGGTCGTGTTTGCGATCACGGCGGTCTTGCCGGGGGACGCGGCGCAACAATCCCTCGGGCAGTTCGCCACGCCGGAACAGGTGGCGGCACTGCGCCTGAAACTGGGGCTCGACCAGCCCGGTGTGCTGCGTTACCTGCACTGGTTGATGAGCCTGCTCAGCGGCGACATGGGGTTGTCGGTGTCCAACGCGATGCCGGTCACCGAGTTGATGGCGGGCCGGGTGCCGAACACCCTGATGCTGGCGGCCGCCACGGCGCTGGTGTCGGTGCCGGTGGCGTTGATCCTGGGCATCGGTTCGGCGATGGGCCGGGGCGGGCGCATCGACAGCTTCCTGAGCTTTTTCACCCTGGCCATGGTCGCCGTGCCGGAGTTTCTGGTGGCGACCCTGGCGGTGCTGATTTTCGCGGTGAACCTGGGCTGGTTGTCGGCGCTGTCCTACGCCAGCGACATCACCTCGCCGTGGCAATTCATGCGCACCTACGCCTTGCCGGTGATGACCCTGTGCTGCGTGATCGTCGCGCAAATGGCGCGCATGACCCGCGCCGCCGTCATCGATCAACTCGACAGCCCCTACGTGGAAATGGCCCGGCTCAAAGGCGTGAGCCCGATGCGCATCGTGCTGCGCCACGCCTTGCCCAACGCGATCGGGCCGATTGCCAACGCCATCGCCCTGAGCCTGTCGTACTTGCTGGGCGGGGTGGTGATTGTCGAGACGATCTTCAACTACCCCGGCATCGCCAGCCTGATGGTCGATGCCGTGACTAACCGCGACATGGCGCTGGTCCAGGCCTGCACCATGTTGTTTTGTACCGCGTACCTGGGGTTGGTGCTGATTGCCGACCTGTGCGCGATTCTGTCCAATCCGAGGCTGAGAAACCAATGAACAATCTCATTGTGAAATCGACGCCTGCGACCCCCGACCTGTCGGTTGGCAAGGTGTCCCATGGCCCGGCCTGGCTGGGTCTGATCGGGGCCGCGATGTGCGTGATCTGGTTGCTGGTGGCGATCTTCGGCCCGTGGCTGGCACCGCACCCGGTCGGTGAAGTGGTCTCCGACAATGTCTTCGATAGCATCAGTGCCCTTTACCCGTTTGGCACCGATTACCTTGGGCGCGACATGCTCAGCCGCGTTCTGGTCGGCGCGAAGTTCACTGTCGGCCTGGCGTTGATCGCCGCCGTGTTGGCCAGTGGTTTGGGCACCAGTTGTGCGCTGCTTTCAGTGGTGTCGCCGAAGTGGCTGGACGAAGTGATCAGTCGCTTGATGGACGCGTTTATCTCGATCCCGAGCAAGATGCTGGCGCTGATCATGGTCTCGGCCTTCGGCTCTTCGGTGACCTTGCTGATCTGCACCGCCGTGCTGAGTTTCACCCCCGGCGCCTTCCGTATCGCCCGCAGCATGGCGGTGAACATCGAAGCCCTGGAATACGTGCAAGTCGCCCGTACTCGTGGTGAACGCCGCTTGTACATCGCCTGCGTGGAAATCCTGCCGAACATGCTCAACCCGGTGCTGACCGACCTCGGCCTGCGCTTCGGTTTTATCGTGTTGCTGCTCAGCGGCATGAGCTTCCTGGGCCTGGGCGTGCAACCGCCGGACGCCGACCTCGGTTCGCTGGTGCGGGAAAACATCGGCGGCCTCAACCAGGGCGCGCCGGCCATCGTGATTCCGGCGCTGGCCATCGGCACGCTCACCATTGGTGTGAATCTGTTTATCGACAGACTGTCGTCCCGACGTAGTCGCCGTACGGGAGGTCATTGAAATGAGTGAATTGATTCGAGTTGAAGACCTGCGCGTAGTCGCCTGTGGCGAGCGTGGTGAGGTGGAAATTGTCAAGGGCGTGAGCTTCGCCCTGGAAAAAGGTGAAGTGCTGGCGTTGATCGGCGAGTCCGGCTCCGGCAAGACCACCATCGCCCTGGCACTGCTGGGCTATGCGCGGCGCGGTTGCCGGTTGTCCGGCGGCGTGGTGCAGGTGGGCGAGCACGACATGCTGGCACTCAGCGAAAAGGAATTGCAGGGCCTGCGCGGCAACCGGGTGTCGTACATCGCGCAAAGCGCGGCGGCGGCGTTCAACCCGGCGAAGAAATTGATCGATCAAGTGGTGGAGGGCGCGTTGATCCACGGCCTCGGCAGCCGTGCGGTGCTCGAAGCCAAAGCCATTGAACTGTTTCGCGACCTGGCCTTGCCGGACCCGGACCGCATTGGCCAGCGATACCCGCACCAAGTTTCCGGCGGGCAACTGCAACGGGTGATGGCGGCCATGGCGCTGATCAGCGATCCATTGCTGGTGGTGCTCGACGAACCGACCACCGCCCTTGATGTCACCACCCAGATCGACGTGCTTCGCGCCTTTAAACGCGTGGTCCGGGAGCGTGGGGCGACGGCGGTCTACGTGTCCCATGATCTCGCCGTAGTGGCGCAAATGGCCGATCAAATCGTCGTGCTCAACGGTGGCCAGATCTTCGAGCAAAGCGCCACCGCGCCGCTGCTCAAAGGCCCGGCCCACGAATACACCCGCAGCCTGCTGGCCGCCGCGCGGCCCGACACGACGATTCGCCCACCCTGCGGCGTGGCGGAAGATACGCCGTTGCTGACCATCCAGGGCCTGACCGCCGGTTATGGCAACAAGAACATGCAAGGCATGCCGGCGATCCGCGTGCTGGAAGACATCGACCTGACCGTGCGCCGGGGCCAGGCCATCGGCGTGATTGGTGAGTCGGGTTCTGGCAAATCGACTCTGGCGCGGGTGGTGGCGGGATTGCTGACCCCGGCGTTGGGCGGACTGACCTTCGATGGTCAGCCGCTGGGCGGCAGCCTTTCCGAGCGCACCGACGAACAGTTCCGCCGCATCCAGATGGTGTTCCAGAACGCCGACACCGCGCTCAACCCGATGCACAGCGTCAGCACCATTCTCAGCCGGCCGTTGAAGATGTATTTCGGCCTCAAGGGCGCTGCGTTGCGCGAGCGTATCGGCGAGTTGCTGGACCTGGTGCGCTTGCCCCGAACCATGGCCGAACGTCGGCCGAATGAACTGTCCGGCGGGCAAAAGCAACGGGTCAACCTGGCCCGTGCCTTGGCGGCCAAACCGGATCTGATCCTCTGCGATGAAGTGACCTCGGCGCTGGACACGGTGGTGGGGGCGGCGATTCTCGAACTGCTACGTGACCTGCGCCAGGAGCTGGGGGTTTCCTATCTGTTTATCAGCCACGACATCTCCACGGTGCGGGCGCTGTGCGACGACATTGTGGTGATGTACAGCGGCCACAAGATCCAGGCCGGCACTCGGCAATCGTTTGCCCAGGCACCGTTCCATCCGTACACCGATTTGTTGATTCACTCGGTGCCGGAGTTGCGTCAAGGCTGGCTGGAAAACTGCGGCACCACTTGCGGCGAACTGCCGCCAATTGGCCCTAAAGCCAATGTGCCGGAACTCTGCACTTTCCTCAGCCGTTGCCCGGTGCGGGTTGATGGCTTGTGCAATCGCACCGCGCCAAACCGCCGGATCATCGACGGTGGCAGTGAAATCCTCTGCCACCACGACAGCGCCGAACTGCTGAAAACCCAGCAGGACTTGATCACCATGAGCCAGGGAGCCTATGCATGAAGGGGCGTTTTGTGAGGCTGGCCGAGCAGGGCCGGCCGACCGTCAGCTTGAAGGTGGACGGCGCCGCCATCGAGGCGTTGCAGGGCGACACCTTGATGGTGGCGTTGCTGACCCAGGGCAACGCGTTGCGCCAATCGGAGTTCGATTCCGGCCGGCGCGCCGGGTTTTGCCTGATGGGCGCGTGCCAGGATTGCTGGGTCTGGACCCGCAGCGGCGAGCGTCTGCGCGCCTGTTCGAATGAAGTCCGCGAAGGCCTGGACATCGTCACCACACAACCGGAGGCGATATGGCCACTGCACGGATAGTCATCGTTGGCGCCGGGCCGGCGGGTATTCGCTGTGCCGAGACGTTGCTGGCGGCGGGTTTCAAACCGATTTTGATCGATGAAAATCGCCGGGATGGCGGGCAGATTTATCGTCGACAGCCGCAAGGGTTTACCCGTAATTACGCCACGCTGTATGGCACCGAAGCGCATAAGGCCCGGGACCTGCACGACAGTTTTGATCGACTGCGCGGTGCTATTGATTACCGCCCGGACACGCTGGTGTGGAACCTGACGCCGGGGCAGTTGTGCTGCGTCAAGCAGGGCAAGCACACGACGGTGGATTACGACGCGCTGATCCTCTGCACCGGCGCCACTGACCGCTTGATGCCGATTGAAGGCTGGCAGTTGGCAGGCACCTACAGCCTCGGTGGGGCGCAGATTGCGCTCAAGTCCCAGGCGGTTTCCATTGGTCATCGCGTGGTGTTTATGGGCAGCGGGCCGTTGCTGTATCTGGTCGCCAGCCAGTATGTGAAGGCCGGTGCGAACGTGGCGGGGGTGCTCGATACGTCGCCGCTGAGCAAGCACATCGGTGCCTTGCCGAAACTGTTGGCACGTCCCGGATTGTTGTTCACTGGAATGAAACTGTTGGCGCAGTTGTATCGGGCAAAGATTCCGGTGCACTCGGGTATTCAGCCCTTGCAAGTACTTGGCGACGCGAGCAGCGGCGTAAGCGCCGTGCGCGTGCGAACCGCAAAAGGTGAAACGTTGAATGTGGAATGCGATGCCGTGGCGCTGGGGTATCACCTGCGCCCGGAAACCCAACTGGCGGACCTGGCCGGTTGCCGCATGCGCTTCGACGAAGCGTCCGGCCAATGGTGGCTGGCGGTGGATGAGGAAGGCCGGACCTCGGTCAGCGGTGTCTACGCCGCCGGTGACGGTTCGAAGATTCGCGGCGCGGATGCCGCTGAACACGCCGGTCGCCTGGTGGCCATGGCGCTGCTGGAAGACCTGCACCAGCCAGTGAACGCCGGATTACGCGACGAAACACGCCAGGCGTTGGCGGTGATGGACCAGTTCCGCCTCGGCCTGGCCCAGGCCTTTCCCTGGCCTGCCGAACAAGCCAAAGCCTTGCCCGACACCGCCATCGTCTGTCGTTGCGAGATGATCAGCGCCGGTGAGTTACGTGCGGTCGTCAGCGAGAAGGGCGCCTGCGAAGTCAATCGGGCCAAGGCCTTCAGCCGGGTCGGCATGGGTCGCTGCCAGGGTCGTTATTGCTCCCAGGCCGGGGCTGAAGTGATCGCGGCAGCGGCAGGTGTCAGCGTGCAACAGGTCGGCCGTCAACGCGGACAAGCACCGGTCAAACCGCTTTCGATGCTCACCGAGGAGGTGTCGCCATGACCGTACAGAAAGCCGATGTGGTGATTGTCGGTGGCGGCCTGATGGGCTCGGCGGCGGCGTTTTTCCTGCGCAAGCGCGGGCAGTCAGTGATCCTGCTGGAGCGCGACCAGATTGGTCAGTACGCCAGCGGCGTGAACTTCGGCAACGTCCGGCGTCAGGGGCGTTATCTCGGGCAACTGGAATTGGCGAATCGCTCCTGGGCGTTGTGGAAGCGCTTGCCGGAATTGATCGACGATGACCTGGAATTCATCGCCAGCGGGCACATGCGTGTGTGTTATCGCGAAGATGAAATTGCCGAGCTTGAGGCCTATGCCGCTGCTCCCGAAGCCGCGCAATTGGACCTGAAAATTTATCGCGGCGCCGAGTTGCGCCAGCGTTTCCCGTTTCTGGGGCCGGATGTGAAGGGCGGCTCTTACGCGCCTCACGATGGCCACGCGAATCCGCGTCTGGCCGCCCCGGCATTTGCCCGCGCGGCACGGCGACTCGGCGCGCAGATCGAGGAACAGACTGAAGTGGCCGAGGTGCAGAAGGTGGGGGGCGAGTTCAGCGTCACCACCACCGACGGTCGCCAGTTCAGCGCCGCACAACTATTGATTACCGCTGGAGCCTGGGGGCAGAAGCTGTCCCAACAATTCGGCGAACCGGTGCCGCTGGACACCCACGGCCCGCAAATGGCCGTGACCGAACCGGTGCCCTACGCCTTGCCGACGGTGATCGGCGTCTACACCAAGATCCCAGAAGAAGTGATCTACTTCCGCCAGATCCCCCGGGGCAACATCGTTATCGGCGGCGGCTATCGCAGCAAACCGGACATGCTCAATCGCCGGGCCTATGTCGAGCCGCGCAGCATCCTCAACCAGATGGATCAAATGCGCCGTCTGCTGCCGGGTGTCGGCAACCTCAACATCATCCGCGTCTGGAGTGGCATCGAAGGTTATCTGCCGGATTCCTTGCCGATCATGGGCCCGAGCGGTACGGTCGATGGCTTGTTCTACGCGTTCGGCTTCTGCGGCCATGGCTTCCAACTCGGCCCCGGCGTCGGCGATGTCATGGCAGAACTGATCAGCACCGGCAGCACCAGCACTTCGATTGAGCCGTTCTCTATCCGTCGGTTCGCCCATTTAGCCGAGCAACGGAGCAAGGCCTCATGAAACCCCGTGTACTGGACATTCTCAAACGCCTGATGGCCTTCGACACCGTCTCTTCGGAGTCGAACATGGCCCTCATTGAATACGTGCGCGACCTGCTGCTGAGCAAGGGCATTGAGTCGCTGATCGTCAAGGATGAAACCGGCAAGAAAGCCAACCTGTTCGCCAGCACCGGCCCGAAAGAGCTGCCGGGGATTCTGCTATCCGGGCATACCGACGTGGTGCCGGCGGCGGGGCAGGCCTGGACTGTGCCACCGTTCCAGGCGACGGTGCAGGACGGCAAGATCTACGGGCGCGGCAGTTGCGACATGAAAGGCTTCATCGCCCTGGCCATCGACGCGATGCTCGACGCCGCCGACCATTCCCTGAGCCGACCGCTGCAACTGGCGCTATCCCATGACGAAGAGACCGGTTGTGTCGGCGTGCGCCGCTTGCTCGACGTGCTGCACCTGACGCCGGTGCGGCCGTTTTTGTGCCTGATCGGCGAACCGACCAACATGCAGTTCGTGCTCGGGCACAAGGGCAAGGGCTCGTATCGCACCTATTGCCGGGGCCTGGAGGCGCATTCGTCCTTGGCGCCGCGCTCGGTCAATGCGATCCACGTCGCCTGCGATTTCATCGCGGCGCTGCGACAGAGCCAGCAGCAACTGCAAGAGCAGGGCGCCCAGGATGCCGACTACGACGTGCCTTACAGCACCGTGCATGTCGGGCAGATTGGCGGCGGCCGGGCGCTGAACATCGTGCCGAACCTCTGCACCCTGGACTTCGAAGTGCGCAATCTGCCAGCGGACAATCTGGATCAGTTCCTGGAGCAGATGCAGGAACGCGCCGAACTGATCGTGCGCGAGGCGCGGTTGTTGTCGAGCGTGGCGGCGATCGAGATTGAAACCCTCAACGTCTATCCCGGCCTCGATACCCATCCGAGTGTTGAAGCGGTGCGTTTTCTTAAAAACTTCGCTGCACCGGATACCGGCACCGCCAAGGTGTCGTTCGGCACTGAAGGCGGTTTGTTCAAGCAACGTCTGGATGTGCCGGTGGTGGTCTGCGGACCCGGCTCGATTGAACAGGCGCACAAGCCGGACGAATTTATCGAGATCAGCCAGATGGAGGCCGGGGAGCGGTTTTTGGAAGGTTTGCTCGGTTCCCTGAAGTTGTGATCATCATTCCCACGCTGCGCGTGGGAACGATCATCTGCCGTTCCACCGCCAATTTCAGCATCCGACACTGTCCTCAAATCGCTTTCAGCATCCTGCGCCGCCACACCGCCATAGACTTGAGCATGTCTCGGATCAGGACTCGACCATGCTCAAGAATCGTTTGAAAGACCCCAGCCTGTTGGCAGAACTCGCTTATGTAGACGGGCAGTGGATCGGCGCCGACAACGCCGCAACCCTGGACGTCATCGACCCCGCCAGCGGCCAATTACTCGCCCGCGTCCCGGCCATGCAAGGCGCGCAAACCCGGCGCGCCATCGAGGCCGCCAACAAAGCCTGGCCAGCCTGGCGCGCACGTCCGGCGGCGGAACGTGCGGCGCTGCTGGAGCGTTGGTATCAGGCCATGATCGACAACCTCGACGACCTGGCGCTGATCATGACTTGTGAACAGGGCAAGCCGCTGAACGAGGCCAAAGGTGAAATCCGCTACGGTGCCGGTTTCGTCAAATGGTTCGCTGAAGAAGCCCGGCGGGTCTACGGCGAAACCATGCCGGCCCCCAGTGGCGACCGCCGATTGCTGACGCTCAAACAACCGGTGGGCGTCTGCGCCGCGATCACCCCGTGGAACTTCCCCAACGCGATGATCACCCGAAAATGCGCACCGGCATTGGCGGCGGGTTGCCCGATCATCGTCAAGCCCTCGGACCTGACGCCGCTCTCGGCCCTCGCTCTGGCAGTACTGGCGGAGCGAGTGGGTATTCCGCCCGGTGTCTTCAACGTGCTGACCGGTATGCCCGCCGGCATCGGTGAAGAGCTGACCAGCAACCCGACCGTGCGCAAGATTTCCTTCACCGGATCAACCGCTGTCGGCCGCTTGCTGATGCGCCAGAGCGCCGAGCACATCAAGCGCTTGAGCCTGGAGCTGGGTGGCAACGCGCCATTCATTGTCTTCGACGATGCAGACCTGGAGCAGGCCGTAGCCGGGATCATGCTCAGCAAATTCCGTAACGCCGGGCAAACCTGCGTCTGCGCCAACCGGATTCTGGTGCAGGACGGCATCTATGAACGCTTTGCCCAACGTTTGGTGGAGGAGGTCGGCAAGCTCAAGGTCGGCAACGGCCTCGACGCTGACGTCACCATTGGCCCGCTGATCAATCCGGCAGCGGTCAACAAAGTCGCCCGACACATCGACGATGCCCTGAGCCAGGGCGCGACACTGCTCTGTGGCGGTATTCCCGAGGGCGACAACCAGTTCGTGCAGCCCACGGTGCTCGGCGATACCCACGCCGGGATGCTGCTGGCCAACGAAGAAACCTTCGGCCCGGTCGCGCCATTGATGCGTTTTACCTCTGAGGCCGAAGCCCTCGCGCTGGCCAATGCCACGCCTTACGGTCTGGGCGCCTACTATTTCACCCAGGACCTGCGCCGCTCATGGCGTTTTGGCGAGGCGCTGGAGTTCGGCATGGTCGGCCTCAACACCGGGATCATTTCCATGGAAGTCGCGCCGTTCGGCGGTATCAAGCAATCGGGCCTGGGCCGCGAAGGCAGCAAATACGGTCTGGATGAATACCTTGAAGTCAAAGCCTTCCACATCGGCGGGCTGTAATTCACAGACACTGGGGAGGCACGATTGATGAGCAAGACATTCAGAATCGCCGCGATTGCCGGCGATGGTATTGGCAAGGAAGTGCTGCCGGAAGGCCTGCGGGTGCTGGAGCAGGCGGCGAAGAAATGGCAGCTCGATGTGCACATCGAAGTGCTCGACTGGGCGCACTGCGATTACTACCTGGAACACGGGCAGATGATGCCCGACGACTGGTTCGAACAGCTCAAGGGTTTTGATGCGATCTACTTCGGCGCCGTGGGCTGGCCGGACAAGGTGCCGGACCACATTTCCCTGTGGGGCTCGCTGCTGAAATTCCGCCGCGACTTCGATCAATACGTAAACATCCGCCCGGTGCGGCTGTTTCCGGGTGTGCCGTGCCCGTTGGCCGGACGCAAGCCGGGAGACATCGATTTCGTGGTGATTCGCGAGAACACCGAGGGCGAGTATTCATCGGTCGGCGGCAAAATGTTCGAAGGCACCGAACATGAGTTCGTGCTGCAAGAGTCGGTGTTCACCCGCCGTGGCGTCGACCGGATTCTTAAATTCGCCTTCGAACTGGCCCAGACCCGGCCGCGCAAACGGCTCACGGCAGCGACCAAATCCAACGGAATTTCCATCAGCATGCCGTACTGGGACGAGCGCACGGCGTTGATGGCGGCGAACTACCCGCAGATCACCTGGGACAAGCAGCACATCGACATTCTGTGCGCGCGGTTTGTGCTGCAACCGGATCGGTTTGATGTGGTGGTGGCGTCGAATCTGTTTGGCGACATTCTTTCCGACCTGGGGCCGGCGTGTGCCGGGACTATCGGGATTGCGCCTTCGGCCAACCTTGATCCGGAGCGGCGCTTTCCGTCGCTGTTTGAGCCGGTGCATGGCTCGGCGCCGGATATCTATGGGCAGAACATCGCCAACCCGATTGCGATGATCTGGTCCGGGGCGTTGATGCTCGACTTCCTCGGCAATGGCGACGAGCGCTATCGCGCGGCCCACGATGGAATTCTGCAAGCCATCGAACGTGTGATTGCCGATGGGCCGATCACACCGGATCTGGGCGGGAAGGGCTCGACCCAAGACGTCGGCAAAGCCATCGCCGAGCGCCTTTGAATGATCGTTCCCACGCGGAGCGTGGGAACGATCTATCTACCTCTAATAACCCTGGGTGCGGTCGATCTGGCCCACCATCGGCGCCCCCCGCTCAAACCGCCGAATATTCTCCAGCAACACCCCAAACGCACTCTCCGGCTGGGTCATCGCGGCAATATGCGGCGTCAGCAAAATCTGCGGATGCACCCAGAACGGATGATCCGCCGGCGCCGGTTCTTCCTGCAGCACATCCAGCACCGCGCCACTGAGTTGCCCACTGTCCAACGCTTGCAGCAGATCACCTTCCACCAGATGCCCGCCACGACCCATGTTGATCAGCGCCGCTCCATGAGGCAGTTGGCGGAATAATTCACGATCTAGAATCCCCTCGGTCTGTTCAGTCAGCGGCAACACGCACAACAAAATATCGCACTGACTGAGAAACGCCGGCAGTTGCTCGCGGCCGGCAAAGCAATCCACGCCCGCCACCTGATGCGCACTGCGCGCCCAACCCTTCAGCGCAAACCCCAACGGCTGCAATGTCGCCAGAATCTGCTGCGCTTGCGCACCCAGTCCCATCACACCCACCCGACGTTTGCTCGCCGGTTGCAGCAGATGCGCCTGCCAACACCGCGCCATCTGCTGCTGCCGATAACGCAGCATGTCGCGATGCAGGCTCAGCACGGCAAAACTGGCGTACTCACACATGCCACGGGTGATGCCCGGATCGAGCAAACGCACCACCGGCAAACTTTCAGGCAAACGACTGAGATCCAGTTGATCGACCCCGGCAGACAGCGCAAACAGCACCTTCAGATTCGGGAGCAAAGCCTCCAAATCATCCGGCGCCTGCCATGCAGCCAGGTATTCAATCTCGGACGGATCGCCTATGTCCGGCCAGGCGCGCCATTCGATATCCGGGGCGTGTTCGGCGAACAGCGCTTGCCACTGTTCGCCGCGCACAGGGTCAGCTTTATAAAGCAGGGCCATGGGCAATTCCTGAATGGGTAAAGGTACTTTCATCATCGCCCAACGCCAGCGCAGGATCTGTCGAAAGGGCCGGGTTAAACGGCTTGCGTCATGTTGTATCGGTGAAGCGGCGGCAGATTCGGCGGGCTGAAGGAATCTGCCGTTTGGCAGGGTGAAAACAGTCGATCCGAATTTCTCAGGGGCCAAGTTCGGCGTAGTTCGTTTCGCCCAAGCCTTAATCTGGACAGCATCGCAACCACCTCCCGGTTGCCGGACTCACGATGGGAAATGCCATGAATAGCAAAGTCGACGACACCCCTCATTTGCTCCGTCAGCGCGATCAATTCGTGCCGCGTGGCCTGGTTACCGCTCACCCGTTGGTGATCGATCGCGCCCAAGGTGCCGAGTTGTGGGACGTGGACGGCAAGCGTTACCTGGATTTTGTCGGCGGCATCGGTGTGTTGAACATCGGTCACAACCATCCCAAAGTGGTTGCGGCGGTGCAGGCGCAATTGCAGAAGGTTTCCCACGCCTGTTTCCAGGTGGTGGCCTACCAACCTTATCTGGATCTGGCCCAGCGCCTGTGCGAAATGATCGGCGGTAAAGAAGCTTATAAAGCGGCGTTTTTCACCTCCGGCGCCGAGGCCGTGGAGAACGCGGTGAAGATCGCCCGGGCGCACACCAATCGTTCGGCAGTGATTGCCTTTCGCGGTGGCTTCCACGGTCGTACCTTGCTTGGCACCACGCTGACCGGCATGAGCCAACCGTACAAGCAGAACTTCGGGCCGTTCGCGCCGGAGGTGTTTCACACGCCGTATCCGAATGCTTATCGCGGGGTTACCAGCGACATGGCGCTCAAGGCGCTGGACGAATTGCTCGCAACCCAAGTTGCGCCAGAGCGGGTCGCCGCGATCATTATCGAACCCGTGCAAGGCGACGGCGGTTTCCTTTCGGCACCTGTCGAGTTCCTCAAGGGCCTGCGCGTACTGACTGAGAAGCACGGCATTGTGCTGATTCTGGATGAAATCCAGACCGGCTTCGGCCGCACCGGCAAGTGGTTCGGTTTCCAGCACGCCGGCATCCAGCCTGACCTGGTGACGGTCGCCAAGAGCCTGGCCGGTGGCCTGCCGCTGTCGGGTGTGGTCGGCAAGGCCGGGATCATGGATGCACCGTTGCCCGGTGGCCTCGGCGGCACCTATGGCGGCAATGCGTTGTCTTGCGCGGCAGCACTGGCGGTCATCGATGCCTTCGAGGAAGAACAGCTGCTGGCGCGGGGCGAAGCCTTGGGCGAGCGTCTGCGCCAGGGACTGCTGCGCTTGCAAGCCCGTCACCCACAAATCGGCGACGTGCGCGGCACCGGGTTCATGCTCGCCATCGAGCTGATCAAGCACGACGAAGCCCGCACCCCGGACGCAGACCTGAATCAGCGGCTGATCGACGAGGCGCGCAAGGGCGGTTTGCTGGTGATCAAGTGCGGTGTGTACCGCAACGTGTTGCGCTTCCTCGCACCGCTCGTGGCCACCGAAGCACAGGTCGACGAAGCGCTGCAGATTCTCGAAGCCGCTTTGGCACGCGTCTTGAACTGAGCTCCAGTCAGCTCGTGGCGATGCTGCAAGGCATCGTCCGTGAGCGTTTATGGAGCATGGATGGATGAAATGCATCATCGGAGGCTTTGCACACCATGGGGCTGACTGATTATCGAGCGCTGCTCATCGATTGCGATGAAGTCCTGGTCGACCGCGACTCGGGGGTCTGGGCGGCGTTGCAACCGCTGCTCGACAGCCGGGGCGGGCACCCGGATAAGGAACAGGTGCTGGGCGAATACAGCGAGGTGGTGCGCGCACTGTATCCGCGCTTCGGTGAGCTAGGCTTCAGTGGACTGCTGTGTTTCGCCCATCGCCAGTTGGCCGAGCGCTGGGGCTTGAAAGCCAGTTGGGAGGAGGGCATGAGCTTCGCCCGTTCGGTGGCGAGCTGGTCGCTGTTCGAGGACGCGCCGGGGGCGATGTTGTACCTGCGCAAGTTCTATCGCCTGCTGGTGCAGGGGGATCGGGATGCCGAGGATCGCGGGTTACTCTGCGAGCGGTTGGGGATCATGGCCGACGATTTCGTCTCGCTGGCCAGCGACCCGTTGCAGGACCCGGATTGGCTGCTGGCGAACGCGCTTAAACCCGGCGAAATCCTGCAAGTGACCCGACCTTCAGCCAGTACTCAGACGAGCAGCGATGTGTGCTTGATCTGCCGTGGCCGGGCCAAACACCCGACACCGTGCGCAGCGGATTACTGCATCAACAGCATGGCGGATCTGGTGGCTCAGCATCAGCTGTCTTTACGGCGCTGATTTTGCTAGAAGATTGTCTTACAAACGGCAGTCACGAGGTACGCAATGGAAGGTTTAGTCAAACTGGACCGGATCGACATCAGCATTTTGGTCGAGCTGCAAAAGGACGGGCGCATGACCAACGTCAGCCTCGCCGATGCTGTGGGGTTGTCGGCCAGCCCTTGCCTGCAACGGGTCAAGCGGCTGGAATCGGCCGGGTATATTTCCAGCTACAAGGCGCACCTGAACCTGGCGAAAATCACCGATTCGGTGACCGTCTTCACCGAAATCACCCTGAGCGACCACAAGCGCGAAGACTTCGCCAAGTTCGAGTCCAACATTCGCCTGGTGGATGAAGTGCTCGAATGCCACTTGATCAGCGGTGGCTACGACTACCTGGTGCGCTTCATGACCCGCAGCATCCAGCACTATCAGGAAGTGATCGAAAGTCTGCTGGACAAGAACATCGGCATCTCCAAGTACTTCAGCTATATCGTGATCAAATCTCCCGTGCTCAAGGACGGCGTGCCGCTGCGCAAGCTGTTGCGGCACTGAAACCTCCCCCAATACAAACCTGTGGCGAGGGGGCTTGCCCCCGTTCGGCTGCGCAGCCGTCGCCGTTTGGAGTCGCTTCGCAACTCAACGGGGGCAAGCCCCCTCGCCACAGGGTATTGATGCACCGCGTTTGGACATTCCCCCGCTGGATCTCCGCAACCCGCCTCATCCTGGCGCAAGCCGCATAAACCGCTGTTTCCCCCCACAAAAACAGTCACCGATGGCCCTGCATGCGCTGATTTCAGAGAAAAGCGCAAAAGTCTCTGCGCTGTAATGCGTACAGAGAGAGGGGCGCGGTTTGTGAAGTCGCTGGTTTCCAGGCAGCTTTTGCGAATCGCTGAAAAACACCAATCGGAGCCAAAAAAATGCGAATGAGCAACGCAAAAGCACTGTTGGGTTACGGCGCCTTCCTGCTGGCTGGCAGCAGCGAGGCGCATCAGATCTGGTACGAACAGCCACCGGGGCAACCCTTGGCGTTGTACTACGGGGAATATGACAAGAACATACTGGAAGTCACGCCGGGCGGGATGGATCGGTTCCAGCAACTCAAGGCTTGGTCGATTGGCAACAATTCGAAACCATTGAATCTGACCTTGCAGCGCCAGGCTTTTTCGGTAGCCCATCATGCGGCGGGCGATGACTCGCTTCTCGCCCAAGATCCGCATTATCCGATCTTCGACCTGCATGAAGCCGACAAGTCCCTGAAAACGTATTGGACGCCAGCGACCCGTTGGGTCGGCGATTTGCGTGCCCGAACCCCGGAACTGACCCTGGACATCGTGCCGACCGGCCTCGTCGATGGCAACAAGGCGCAATTCCAAGTGTACTATTCGCAAAAACCGCTGGCGGGTCAGGACGTTATGCTGGAAACCGGTTCCGGTGAAGTCTTCACCCAGCGCACCGATGCGGCGGGCAAAGTCAGCTTCGAGTTGCCCTGGCAGGGCACGTATGTGGTGGCCGTCGAATACAAGGACCGCACCCCGGGTGAACGGGTCAGTCCGCAAGGCAAGACTGAGCCATACGACCTGAAGAGCTTCAGCTCGACGCTGTCGTTCTATCGGGCCCAGGGCAAGCCGCCATTGCCGCGGGCACCGTCGCAGCTGCCGGCCTCCGAAGTCGCCCGGTTGAAGAAACAGGCCTGATCCACCGCCCCCACAGGAGTCACCACTATGTCCCAATCTTCAGGATTGGCCGGGCAGGCGGGAAGTGTTTCCGCTGCGCTGGCCACCCCCGCTGTAAAAGCCAACACCCGGATGCTGGCGATCGATGCCCTGCGTGGTTTCGTCATGCTGCTGATGCTGATCGACCACGTGCGCGAAACCTTTCTGCTGCACCGTCAGGTCACCGACCCTATCGACGCCTTGAGCGTCACGCCGGACCTGTACTTCACCCGCATGCTCAGCGAAATCTGTGCCCCGGTGTTCATCTTCCTCACCGGCCTGTCGGCCTGGCTCTACAGCCAGAAACACACCGCCAGCGAAACCTCGGTGTTCCTGCTCAAACGTGGATTCTTCCTGGTGTTTCTGGAGATCACCTTCGTCTGTTTTGCCTGGAACGCCGAGTTCCCGCCCAAGACCCTGTGGCTGCAAGTGATCTGGTGCATCGGCATCTGCATGATCGTGCTCGCCGGGTTGCTGCACTTCAAACGCAGCTGGCTGATTGTGCTGGGGCTGGTCATCGTCGCCGGGCACAACCTGTTCGATAACGTCGTCGTCGGGCCGGAATCACCGTTCTATGTGCCATGGTCAATCCTGCATCAGAAGGTGTTTATCGACATCACCGAGTTCACCCGGGCGCGCACGACCTATCCGGTACTGCCGTGGATTGGTGTGATTCTGCTGGGCTGGGGGATCGGGCCGTGGTTCGGCAAGGACATGGAACCGGCCGAGCGGATTTCCCGCTTGGTCAAACTCGGCGCCGGTCTGCTGGTGGCGTTCGTGTTCATCCGTTACTTGAACGTCTACGGCGAGAAGCCGTGGGTGCAGACCGGTGATTCGTTGCGCACCTTCATGAGCTTCATGAGCGCGAAAAAGTATCCGCCGTCGCTGATGTTCCTGATGCCGACCCTTGGTCTCGGGCTGCTGTTGCTGGCGTTGTTCGAGAAGCTGCAGGATCGTTGGTCCACCGCGACACTGGCGATCTACGGTGGGGCGCCGATGTTT
This sequence comes from Pseudomonas sp. ANT_J12, assembly GCF_008370045.1. Lineage (GTDB taxonomy): Bacteria > Pseudomonadota > Gammaproteobacteria > Pseudomonadales > Pseudomonadaceae > Aquipseudomonas. The sequence goes on along the minus strand of NZ_VOBN01000018.1, from coordinate 8,979 downwards.
TTCTATTTGCTGCACCTATACGTGCTCAAAGCCATGTACCTGGTGGCTGTCGCGATTTGGGGTGCCAATCAGGGCGCGTATTACGGTTTCGACAACCTTCCCACGGTGTGGCTGTGGAGCGTGATCCTCGGCGTGTTGCTGTTCTTCCCGACGCGCTGGTTCGCCAGCCTCAAACAGCGCCGTCGCGACATCGCGATCCTCAAATACCTCTGAGTTGCCCAATGGTGTCCCCCGTTTGGCGGGACACCTTGCAGACCCCGAATGCTGTGGAGTTGCCCTGTGAAAACCCTATCGACACACACCCTGCTATTGGCATTGGGTGGGCAGTCCTTGCTCGCCCTGGCTTCGGAACAAGACAACGCCAAAGGCTTTGTCGAAGACAGCCAGTGGAGCCTGCTCAACCGTAGCGTCTACGACCGCCGCGACTATGAACACGGCGCGCTGAGCAACGGCGCACGCAATGCCTACAAACCCCGCGCCCAACGTAGCGACCTCGCCGAGGAATGGGCCTACGGCCTGATGGCCGATTTCACCTCCGGCTACACTCGTGGCACCGTGGGTTTTGGCCTCGACGCCCATGTGTATTCCGGCTGGAAACTGGACAGCGGAGGCGGGCGGGCCGGCAAGGCGCGGTTGCTCGGCGTGGACAACGACGGTCACCCCAAGGATGAATTCAGTCGCGGTGGTGCCGTGGCCAAACTGCGTTTTTCTTCCACCGAACTGCGTTACGGCGAGCAACGGGTGAAAACCCCGGTGTTCGGCTCATCCGACAGCCGCCTGCTGCCGGAAACCGCCACCGGTTGGCTGCTGACCAGCCGCGAACTGCCCGCCACCACCCTGTACGGCGGACATTTCAACGAAAGCACCGACCGCAACGCTACCAGTCATGACCAAGGATTCGTGGTCAATTATTCCAACGGCAAGCAGGGAGACAGCTTCGATCTGGTGGGGGTGCGCAACACCGCTGTCAAAGGGCTCAATGCCAGCCTGTTCAGCGCGGTCTATGCCGACACTTGGCGTCAGCATTACCTGGGTGCGGTCTACACCCAGCCGATAGCGGACGGCCAGGACCTGACCTTCGACCTCAATCTGTATCGCACCCAGGACACTGGCAAAGCCTTGTCCGGCCGGATCGACAACACCACCTGGAGTTTTCTGACGACCTACAAGGCCGGTTCCCACAGCTTCGGCCTGGGCTATCAGAAAGTCGACGGCGACACGCCCTACGACTACGTCACTCGCGGCGCGATCTACTTGAGTAACGCCGTGGCTCTGTCCGACTTCAACGCGCCGCAAGAGGCGTCCTGGCAGGCGCGCTACGACCTGAACCTGGCTGGCTACGGCATCCCCGGTCTAACCTTCGGCGCTCTGTATGTTCGCGGCAGCGGCATCGACGGCAGCCACATGGACCCGAACGGCGGTTACAAATGGCTGGGTTACGGGCAGGGCGGCAAACACTGGGAGCGCGATCTACAGGCCAAATACGTGGTGCAATCCGGCGCGGCGAAAAACCTCGCGTTCACCTTGCGCCATGCCGTGCACCGGGGGAACGCGGCCCAGGCGGAACTGGATGCCAACCAGATTCGCCTGGCGGTGGAATATCCATTGGGTGGGAAATTCTGAATCGCGAACGTGACGTAGCGTGAAACCGGGCGCGATCAACCGGGCAGAATTTTTTTTGAAATCAAGGGGTTGCCAGCCTCGGGAAATCAGTACATAATTCACGCCATCGAAAGCACTGACGGCTGAAAAAGCTCAATGTTTTCAATGAGTTAGAGAATGATTCAATTAACTCTCGAAGCTCAGCGTTTGTATGCGTTTGGTGTCGTGCTACTGACATCAGATGTTTGAGGCCGAGTAGCAAAATGGTTATGCAGTGGATTGCAAATCCACCTACGCCGGTTCGATTCCGACCTCGGCCTCCACTTTAAACGAGCTCCGTAGATCCTTGATCTACGGAGCTTTTTTATTTTCGCAGCCCTGCAAGATTTAGTCTTGAAAAGGCCATATGCGAACTTGCTTCACGGGGGAGGGATGTATATATTTCCACCTCTGCTGCATAAGCGTCAGAACGGCCAGGTTGTTACATGGCAGTATTCAGACCGCTTCACCGCGCTACCGCCCGAATGGCGAAACTGGTAGACGCATGGGACTTAAAAGCATCTGACTGTCAACACCCCGTCAGATCCTCCGCTTTTCTTCGATACACTCTCTACACCCCGCAAACACTAGGCCTCAGCCACTCCTCCGTCAGTATTCTGCTCTCCATATCCAGGCTGATATTTTAGCCTTGGTAGCTTTTTGGGAGCCGGGGCTCAAAAACGGGACATCTCTCGGCAGCTTTTGACTACGCAGCTAAGCTCTCGCCGAATTATTTTCACTTTCCCCAAAATTATTTTTATTGCCGGTTTGCAGCTCCCAAGCAACACCTTTTAGCTTTCTGCAGACGATAAAAAACCCGGTCGCTGGGCCAGGTTTTTGGGAGTGCCTCGGGCGTCATGCCAGGGCCTCAGGCGAGCGTCGTGCTCTAGGTGTATCGGGTCAATATTTGGGAGCTGGTGTCGTCACGCAGGGCAATACATCGTCTCAGAAAAACGCACTACGTCCGCACGTTTGTAAAACACTCTTCGACTGATGTGCTTATGCGCTGGAATCTTATCAATATGCTTCCCTGCATATCGCCAGAATCGCAGGGTTTCCGCAGAAACACCAAGGATCGTAGCAGCTTCTTCAGCGCGGATGTAATCACTCATACAGCTTTCCTTTTAGCGAAATTGGTCATGCAGATCAGGGGGGCTGGCCGATCTGTCAATTTACGTTAAATGTTTGGAAGGGGGTCGTCAAGGTGCGAGGATCATGAACTTATGGGTATGTCAAGAGCATACTCTTAGATGGGCATGAAAAAGCCCGGACGGGGTAGCGAGAGAGACCGTCCAGGCTTGGTGCTAAGGGAAAAAGGAGGTAAACCCTGAACACAACTAATTATAACATAGTAATTATATAAGTGTTCGTGGTTGGCTGCTTTTTGTTATCAAATTTACATTGTATTGAGATGCAGGTCGCCTATTTCGTTTTGGGCTTTGAAGCCGTTGGTGCCAGGTTTATGTTTGATGCGTGCCATTACTGTTTTGCCACTTGCCTTCATAACATCCTGGAGTGCTTTCATTTCAATGTTTGTGGCTTTCGAGATCTTCGAGATAACAGAGTTGCTGATCGTGATGGCCATCTCGCTATTACCATTTCCATAAACTCTATGCCAGAAGTGACGACCTGCGTGTTCGCCCGACATTACTTGCAGTTCCATCAGGATCGTTTCACCTCCACTCTTCGTTGGCTTAGTGTTGAATGACCTGAACTGGATCATTGCGTCATGGGTTGGCATAGCCTCTGCGGACTCTGCTTTTTTATTGACGATCTTAATGTCGCCTTGTTTCCTAAACTTTCTTTTAAGCGAGTTGATGTGAGACTTAGCGAAGATTTGGCACGAGCGCCATGCTGCCGCTTCTTGTGACTCACCAAGGCGTGGACGGTTTCTTGGGTATTGCATGTCGCGGAAGTATTCATTACCGGCATGGTCGATGTTATCTACTTCAAAAATCCGCTTTGCGATCTCATCCTGGCTTGAGGATGTGATCATTCCTCCGATGATTCGATTCAGTTCATATGACCTCCCACGAGCACCTGTTTGACCTGTTACCTTACGAGGCGCGCCTGGTTTGTATTCGACTTCTAAGCCATACATAGACTGGTGAAGCTTAAAGTCGTCGACGTCAGCTGGATTGCCAGGATTGTAAAAGCTGATTGCGTGGTCTTTACGCTCTGGATGTGCTGTATAGACGTAATAGCACTGAGACAGCGTTCTCCAGCAAGGATCAATTGCCCGAAGTAGGCGCCCATCAATGAAGTCGTCCAGGGCCTCAAGCATTGCCGCACAGATAGCGTTGTGCTCTTCGGGGAAAACTGGCCTCGAAGGTGCGATCACAATCCGAAAGCGCGGCGCGGCAAGCGTATGGCTATGGCTGGTGTACACGAAGTGCTCAAGGTTCAGATCGAGTAGGGCATCTTCCACTTCCTCCAGAGCAACCATGTCGTCGTCATAACCCATACCGAGCTTCTGGTCGATATCGAAAATGATGACTGACGAGGAGATCACGTTGGAGTCGTTGCGCGTGGGCAATCTAAACGTGGCCGGCACGAACGTCTTGGCATTCGTTTTCTCGACCAAAACTGTTGGGAGTTCAAAATGTGCCTTGAACAGGGATTTCAGGGAGTCCGTTGTTTGAGTGGTTACATAGCCTGTCGCGGCTGATTTTTGTGTCGAATACTTGATTGTCATATTGGTTGCCTTCTTTACTTTTAGGGCTCTCACCGCCACGATGTATCCAGTATTAAAAATGAGCAAACCTTCGCGCAACACTTTTCTAAAGTATTTGGGCTTCGCTAATTAGTAGAGAGCAATCGAGAGCTGAGCAGCGTGATGTATATAGGTCGAAGCGATGAGTTTCGTGCTTCTGGGCTTTCAAGTGGCAAGTTGAGCTGAGGCGTATTTACAAGAAGTCTTCCTAAGCCAAAGATGTGGCCCGTCACCCCCGGCCTGGAGCTACCCCCACTACCAGACTCTCTATTAAGAAGAAAAAAAATGAGCTACCCCCACTACTACCAGGGCAGTGCTTGGGCCGCTAAAACATTTGGTTCAGAAGGACGTTTTCTTAGGTCGTTTGATTGAGGCTATGTATAGGTAACTTATTTAATTTGCCTATTTATTTGGTTTGGCATTGATTCAGTAGTTGCTCATTTTTAATACTGGATACATCGGGGCGGTGAGAGCTCTGAAAACATCAAAGAAGGTAATTGATATGAATGCAGTTAAATCAACAGGCGCCAAGGTAGAAGCCGAGCGCAAAGTAATTATTATCGACAACAACGAACAATCCCTGGACAAGGCGCTTGAGCTTAAAGAGTACGCCAACGTTACTCGCTTAGTATCAGTCGACGGCAATGTCCTCCGCGCCGTGTCTGTCGCTTACAAGACCGCATCCGGACTCCATAGCGAAGCCCAGGGCCAGATCACTAAATGCATCTACAGCATGTCGAAGCTGTCCATCGCTCTGCTCATCGTTACAAACGACGGAAGCGACAAGGCCTTCGACAGCGCTGCCTTCGAGATCGCCCGTGATGCTTTCGTAAGCGGCAAGCTCGAAGAGAGGGCAAACGTCCTGGCCATGGCCACTGGCCGCGCACCGGAAGCTTGCTACAACCTGATCAATCGCAAGCTAGCTCTGATGAATGAGCAGATGAACGCGAAGACAAACCTTCTCACAGCTCCTGGCGAGTCGGCAGAGAGCCCCGAAGCGATCACAGCGATCATCCTGCAAGAAGGCGGCAAGTTCGCTGTGAGCCTACCTACAGGCGACGGCAAAACGTCCAAGATCAACAACCCAGTCATCCAGCACTATCTCGATGCGGGCAAAAAAGTCTTGGTGATCTCTCACCGCCGTTCGATCAACAAAAACGCGGCAAACATGGAAGGCATCGTTAGCTACGACGAGTGTGATCAACCCGACGACCTGGAAAATGCCAAGGGCTTGAAGATCGTCGTCAACTCGCTCTCGAACCTCAGGTACAGGCGCTTCATTAGAGCCGTAGATCTCGTTGTGATCGACGAAGCCTCGCAGGTCATCAGTCACGTCCTCGGTGGCGAAGTTAAAAACCGCCAGGCCGTATGGGACACCCTGAATTTTGTCGTCAAAAACACCGTTAACGTGATTTTTAGCGATGCGGACATCGACAGCCGCTGCGTGACGATGCTGGGTGAATGCAGGCTTTTCAGGAAGGCCGCTGACCACTCGAAAATTACAGTCCGTACCGGTGACATCAATCATGTCCGCGCCCTTGCCGTAGAGGCCGCGACTGGCAGAAAAGCTGATCCGGCGAATGAGATTACTGAGCTTGCGGCTACTACCGTGTTGATCGCTTGTGACGTAGTCAAAGAAGCCATGGCACTGGCTAAGGCAATCGAAAAAAATTGCGGCCCCAAGGCACTGGTGATCACTGCTGACAATGCGCGCTGGCCGGAGCAGGCGGCGTTCATTGCGAATCCCAACTCAGATTTGCATAGAGTCGTTATCTACAGCCCGGTCATCACATCTGCGCTGTCGATTACGTCAGGCCACTTCAAGTCGCACTTCGGTATTTTTCAAGGCCAGATCGTGCCGGGTGACGCCATTCAGATGCTACGCAGGGACAGGACTGCCGAAACATTCGTGGTCGGGATCAAGCAGCCGCAGTACAACAAACTGGAAGCTGTCGAACTGGCTTTCAAAAACGATGAAGCGAGGCTGGAGGAGCTCCTGGCTGGATTAACCATTGATGACGCAGCAAAGGACAAGATCCGATCCGTAGCCTTTGCAAACGTAAAGCTCAGCGAGTTTCAGTGCTTGGAGTACACGCATCGTTCTCAAGAAGCCTGGATGCGCGACAACATTAGAAACACGCTCCCAGCCAGTCTGATCGCCCGTGGCTTCAACCTCGAAGTTCTTGAGCACAACGAAGTACAGGCCGAGGCTGGCTCACGAGCTGATGGCCAGGCCAGGAAAGCAGTTAAAAACGAGATCGCAACCAAGCTCATCAATAGCGCCAAAGGCAATGAGGCGTTGATCCGAGGCGTTGTGGAGTCCGGTTCTGCAAACGAGGAAGAACACCTGCAAGCAGTCGGTGGGCAGGCTGTTGCTGTGATGAAGGTTAGCGACTTCAACAAAGCGGATGCCAGGCTCTGGGGGGGCGGTGAGGGTGAAGCAAAAATTGTGAAGTATCGGAAGCTCCATCATCACTTCCACTGCGACGAGTACGTCGAGTCGAGTGCTCCGAAAGTCCTGTCCTTGCTCAAGCCTGCGGTACAAATCATGAGCGAAACGAATGACTGGGCTGGAGATGACAGCGTGGCGCTCTTCGAGAAGCTCAACGCAATTCGCTCCGACGTCATCAGCTCCGGTATCAGAATTGGATCAGCTAAGAGTGATCAGGCCAAGAAAGCTGATATCACAAAGATATTTGCGCAGTTCGGACTTAACGTAAAACGGCGCGAACGCACCAAAGATGTTGACGGAAAAAAGAACTTCTTCTACGTGATTACCACGGATTCACTCGCTCAGATGAATCGTTACATCTGAATTCAAGCGCTATGGAAGGCGCACTAATATACCCAACTTAAATATTTTAACTACTTCGATAATTGCTGTTGAATGGCCAAAAGGTTAAATGCCTGCCGAGAGAACCTTGAGAATCTCCAGACTCTTACCGCCGTCGACTACTTCGATCTTTTCTCACCACTATTTAGATAGGACTGCCAAGAACTTGGCATCGAAGCCGTTCACTAAGCCTATCGTGGTCAAAAGCGAAATGCACCAGGATTTAGCTGACGAGTACGTCAAAGCCGTCGACGGCAAAGGTACGAGTCTTACCGGCCTATGCTCCACCACGTTCGAAGATGCCCTGTGGAACGACTCTCCTTCATCGCAATGGATGCAGCTGTTGATGGTGGCCGGTCATATGCTTATCACCTGAGCGGCGACAACATCTTGGGCTATAGGCTCGACGAAGATGACCGTCTGATCGAGATCCGTATCCAAGAGAAAGGAGTTGTTGCTCACGGCCAATGGGGTGAGAAGGAAGTGTCTCGTGTCCGCGTGTTCCTGCGCTACGGTGACGTAGTGACGTAGTGACGTAGTGACGTAGTGACGTGGTCTCTGGGCGACCTGTCGCAAGAGGACTTATTGCATGAAGTGAAGCGTCGGGGCATCCTGCGTAATGATTTCAGTCTTGCGGATAACACGGATCGGTTGTCGACGGAGTTGGTTTTAGTAGGAAGTAATTCTTAGCCAAACAAAAGAGGGCCTTGCGTAGGCCCTCTCGATCTTACATGCCGGCAGCGTTGATCAGTGGATTGCCGCTTTGGCCAGGGGTGCCGCCAGTTTTGTAGGCATTTACCACAACACCTTTTTTGTCGAATTCAACTACAGTGTTCTCAAACTTATTCGGCTGGAATGGCAGTGCGGGGATCAGGGTGTAGGTGTAAGTCCATACTTCCTTACCCATGATTTCTGCTTTCTGCGGCGGATTGCCAATTGCAGCGATCACGTCAGCCTGACGTGTTTTGCCTTTCTGGAATGAGTCAACCTGCTGCTGTGTCACATAAGTCCCAGTGCTGTAGTCCAGGCCAGATGTGACCTTTTTGGCGGCTGCACAGCCACTGAGTAGTGTCACGGAGAGAGCTGCTGCTGCGAAAACGCTTACTTTGTTCAAAAAATTAATTCCCTTTGACGATCTAGTACGCATGATGGCTAAGTGATGCCTTCGGCGGCCTGATCGTAAAGACTTTTATAACCAAAGTCACCCAGGATGGGCATGCTAGAGCTGTTCACCTATACTGGCAAAAACCTGATTTGGAGAATCAAATGTCCCGTCTTGCCGAATACCGTCAACTCGAAAAACATCTTGCCGAGCAACTAGCCGCTTTGGAAGCGATGAAAGGCGATGAAGGCCTAAAACAGGAAGTCGCTTTTGAGACCAAACTGCGCGCCTTGCTTGCTGAATACGGCTACAGCCTTCGCAACGTAATCGCACTCCTGGATCCGCAGGCCTCTCGCCGCGCACCAGCTGCCGCTGAGTCCAAGGCAGGCACCCGCAAGCCGCGCCAAGTCAAGATCTACAAGAACCCACACACTGGCGAAGTCGTAGAAACCAAAGGCGGCAACCACAAAACATTGAAAGAGTGGAAAAGCGAGTTCGGTTCCGACACCGTTGAATCCTGGCTGTCCTGAGTCAGTTTGAGTTCAAATGAGGGCCCTGCGGGGCTAATGCCAGTCAGTTAAGCTGACTGGCATTTTTCTTTCTGATCGGATACTTCGGTGATTTAAGCCGGATGGCCCGAGGATAAATACGCTCCTCTCGCCGATGCGGCAGGACATAGTGCGGGGCTGA
>NZ_VOBN01000017.1 GCF_008370045.1 Pseudomonas sp. ANT_J12 | reverse complement strand
ACCCAAGCAATTTGCGTCGAAAGAGCAGATTGCGGTGTGTGAAGACGAAACGAACCGAAAGTTCGAAAGACTCACAAACACCGAAAGCTATCACATACCCAATTTGCTGAAGCGAGGCCAGCTGGCCACGACTCAGTACCCGAATTTCTTGACGACCATAGAGCATTGGAACCACCTGATCCCATCCCGAACTCAGCAGTGAAACGATGTATCGCCGATGGTAGTGTGGGGTTTCCCCATGTGAGAGTAGGTCATCGTCAAGATTAAATTCCGAAACCCCTATCTGCGTATGCAGGTAGGGGTTTTGTTTTTGCCTGCCAAAAAGCGCACTAAACCAGCCGCACAAATTTGCACAGTTATTTTCGATTCAGAACACTAGAATAGGCCCACCTTTTTCGGAGCAAGAGCCTTTTATGCCAGATCCGGTTGACACCCCAGGGCTGTCAGATTTACCGCTGGACGACTTGGTAGCGTGTCATGAGTGCGACCTGCTGATGCGCAAGCCCGAACTCGCCCGTGGCGAGAAAGCCCTCTGCCCACGTTGTGGTTATGAGCTCTATGCTCATCGGCACAACGTCGTTCAGCGCAGCCTCGCTTTGGTTATCGCCGCATTGTTGTTGTATGTGCCGGCGAACTTTTTGCCCATCATGCAACTCAATCTACTCGGACAATCGTCGCAAGACACTGTCTGGACCGGCGTTGTCGGCCTGTTCAATACCGGCATGCAAGGTGTCGCAGTCGTTGTGTTCCTGTGCAGCATGGGGATCCCGCTGCTCAAATTACTCTGTCAGTTGCTTGTGCTCCTGAGCATTCGTTTCAATATCGGGCGCAGTTACGGATTGTTGCTTTACCGCATTTACCACCACCTTCGGGACTGGGGGATGCTTGAGGTTTACCTCATGGGCGTGCTGGTCGCGATCGTCAAACTGGCAGATATGGCAGCCATCACCGTCGGTCTTGGCCTGGCGTGCTTTATCAGTTTGTTGTTGGTCCAGGTGTGGTTGGAGGTTGTGATGTCGCCTCACCAGATCTGGCAGGCTTTGTCAGGAGAAGATGCCCATGCGGGCGATTGATGCAGGCATTCTGATTTGTATCGAATGCCACGAGTTGAACAAGCAGGAAGCCGACACCGACGAGCAGGAGTGCACCCGTTGCGGTGCGCTGGTCCATGCCCGTCGGCCGAACAGTTTGATGCGCACCTGGGCGTTGCTGGTCACCGCCGCGATTCTCTATATCCCGGCTAATGTGCTGCCGATCATGACCGTCAGCTCCCTGGGCAAGGGCGATCCCAGCACCATCATGTCCGGTGTGATCCAACTGGTTCAGCACGGGATGATTCCGATCGCGGCTGTGGTTTTTATCGCCAGCATTCTGGTACCAACGTTCAAACTCGTCGGTATCGCGTTACTGCTGTTTTCGGTGCAGCGCCGCCAGCCATTGTCGGCCCGCCAGCGAATTGTGATGTACCGCTTTATCGAGTTCATCGGCCGTTGGTCGATGCTGGATATCTTTGTGATCGCCATCCTGGTGGCGGTCGTGAATTTCGGACGGCTTGCCAGCGTCGAAGCCAATCTTGGCGCCATCGCCTTTGCCAGTGTGGTGATTCTGACGATGCTTGCCGCAGTTACTTTCGATCCCCGACTGATTTGGGATAACACGGAGTCGGACGACGACCATGACTGATTTGCCTACAGCGAAAACCCGACCGGCCTCGAACTGGTCAGCTATCTGGGTCCTGCCATTGATCGCCCTGATCATTGGCGGCTGGCTCGGCTGGCGTGCCTACAACGAAACCGGTATCGAGATTCAGGTTCGCTTCGAAAGCGGCGAGGGCATTCAGGCCAACAAGACCGAAGTGGTCTACAAAGGCATGTCAGTCGGCAAGGTGAAGACCCTCAAACTCGATGATGAAGGCAGCTCCAAAGGCGTGATCGCTACCATCGAGATGAACAAAGACGTGGAGCAATACCTCAAGACCAGCACCCGTTTCTGGCTGGTCAAGCCGAGCGTAAGCCTGGCCGGTATCACCGGTCTGGAAACCCTGGTCTCGGGCAATTATGTCGCCGTCAGTCCCGGTGAAGGCGAACCGACCCGCAAGTTCAAAGCGCTGGCCGAAGAGCCGCCACTGTCGGACTCCAAGCCTGGTCTGCACCTGACCATCAAGGCTGACCGCCTGGGGTCGTTGAACCGCGGCAGCCCGGTGTTCTACAAGCAGATCAAGGTCGGCCAGGTCAAAAGCTACCTGCTGTCCGAAGACCAAAGCACCGTCGAGCTCAAAGTGTTCATCGAGCCGACCTACGCCAGCCTGGTGCGCAAACACACGCGTTTCTGGAACTCCAGCGGCATCAGCATCGACGCCAACCTGTCCGGGGTGAAAATCCGCAGCGAATCCCTGGCCAGCATCGTCGCCGGCGGTATCGCGTTCGCCACGCCAGAAAACCGCAAGGACAGCCCTCCGACCGATCCGAACCTGCCGTTCCGACTCTATGAAGACTTCGATGCGGCGGCTGCCGGTATCCGGGTCAAGGTCAAGCTCAGCGACTTTGAAGGCCTGCAGGCCGGCCGTACGCCCGTCATGTACAAAGGCATCCAGGTCGGCAACCTGAAGGCGCTGAAGATTGATCCGGACCTGTCCGCCGCCACCGCTGAATTGACGCTGGACCCACTGGCCGAGGATTACCTGGTGACCGGTACGCAGTTCTGGGTGGTCAAACCGTCGATTTCCCTGGCGGGTATCACCGGCCTGGAAGCCCTGGTCAAAGGTAACTACATCGCGATTCGCCCGGGCGACAAGGGCAGCGCGCCACAACGCGAGTTCGTGGCACGGGCCAAGGCGCCGCCGCTGGACCTGCGTTCACCGGGCCTGCATATGGTGCTGTTTACCGAGAACCTCGGTTCCCTGGAAGTCGGCAGCCCGGTGCTCTACAAGCAGGTCAAGGTCGGTTCGGTCCAGAGTTATCAGTTCTCCAAGACCAAGAAACAATTGGTGATTGGTGTTCACATCGAGAAAGAATACGAAGGGCTGGTCAACGCCTCATCGCGGTTCTGGAACGCCAGCGGCATCACCCTCAGCGGTGGGCTGACCGGTGGCATCCAGGTCAAGAGTGAATCGCTGCAAAGCCTGATGGCCGGCGGTATTGCTTTCGAAACCCCGGAAGCCAAGGCGCCGCTGCAAAAGAAAATCCCGCGTTTCCGTCTGTTCCCGAGTCATGACGAAGCCAACCAGAAAGGCGCGGTGGTCACCATCAAAGTCGATCGCGCTGACGGTTTGCGCACCGGCACGCCCATCCGCTTCAAAGGACTGGATGTCGGCAAGATCGAGGACGTCGACCTCACGGATGATTTGCAGTCGGTGATGCTGACCGCCCGGATTACCGAAGTGCCGGAACGCATTGCGCGGGTCGGCAGTCAGTTCTGGGTGGTCAAGCCAGAGCTGGGATTGATCAAGACCTCGAACCTCGAAACCCTGGTCACCGGCCAATACATCGAAGTGCAACCGGCAGCGAAGAACCTCGGTCCGCAGAAGAACTTTGTCGCACTGGCCAATCCGCCGGAGTCCGCCAAGGTTGAAGCCGGGTTGAGCCTGGTATTGAGCGCCGCCCGCCGTGGTTCGCTGAAAACCGGTGTGCCGGTGACCTATCGCGAAATCACCGTCGGCAAGGTGACAGGTTATGAGCTGGGCTCGACGGCAGATCGCGTGCTGGTGCACATCCTGATCGAGCCGAAGTACGCGCCCTTGGTGCGCAGTGGCACGCGGTTCTGGAACACCAGTGGCTTTGGCCTGGACTTTGGCCTGTTCAAAGGCGCGACGGTGCGAACCGAATCGCTGGAGACCCTGATCCAGGGCGGCATCGCTTTTGCCACACCGGACGGTGAACGCATGGGCACGCCGGCCCGGCCAGAACAGACGTTCCCGCTGTTCGACAAGTTCGAAGATGAATGGCTGACCTGGGCGCCGAAGATTTCACTCGGCAAGTAAACCCAGGCAATAGATATGAAAAAAGGCCGCGATCCAATGGATCGCGGCCTTTTTCATGGCCTTCAATCAAGCATCAGACCGCATCCAGCTCCGGCTCATCCGCTTCGACATTCACAGTCGCCTTGACCTCATCGTGACGACGAATGTACTTCCAGTCCGCCTCATCGATATAGATCCCGTTCGGCCCGCTGCCACCTTCCAGATCAATCGCGACACTGGCGCAAACCTGCGGCTTCACACTCGCCAGGATCGGCACGAAGCCCAGTTGCAGGCTGGTTTCGAGCAAGGCTGCCTGGTTCTTCTCGTCAATGTCCGCCGCCTCGTCGAGGTAGTACGGCAGGCGCACGCGACCGGCCTGGTCGCGGTCCATCAAGTGCAGCAACAAGTACATGTTGGTCAGCGCCTTGATGGTCATGGTGGTGCCGTTGGACGCCGCGCCGTCGATGTCGGTGTGGATCACCGGTTGACCGTTGACCTTGGTGATTTCGAACGCCAGCTCGAACAAGTCCTTGAGCCCGAGCTGGTTGTGGTTCGCCGCCACCAACCGCGCCAGGTATTCCTTGGCTTCTTCGTTCTTGTTGTCCTGATCGGCGCTTTGGCTCAGGTCGAACACGGAGAGGGTTTCGCCTTCTTCGTATTGGCCGGCGCTGTGGATGATCTGGTCGATGTGCTTGAGCGCTTCCTTGTTCGGCGCGAGGACGATACGGAAGCTCTGCAGGTTGGACACCTGACGCTTGTTGATCTCGCGGTTGAACAGCGCCAGTTGATGCTCGAGGCTGTCGTAGTCGCTGCGGATGTTGCGCAAGGTCCGGGCGATGTCCGTAACGGCGGCACGCCGCGCCTTGCCGAGGGTCAGGGCTTCGTCGGTGCGGTGCGCATAGGCGTTGATCAGCAGTTGCAGGCGACGCTCCATGTCGTCTTCGCTGTCGAACTTGGCCACGCCTTTGAGGCGGACCTGCGCGTACAGCGCCTCGATCTGACCATCGCTGCGCTGCAAACCCTGCCAGCTGTCCTGATAGTCGTTGAGCAGCGGCAACAGGTTGTCCATGGAATCGTCGATCGGGTCCATGAATGGCGTACCGAACGGCAGGTCTGCCGGCAACAACTGACGGCGGCGCAGGGCGTCGTCGAGGGTGCGTTGCTTGGCTTCCATATCGCCGATCTGCCGACCGACCAGTTGCAGCTTGGCCGACAGTTGCTGGACACGCTCGGTGAACGCATCGCTTGAACGTTTCAATTCTTCCTGGGCCGCTTCCATCTGCGCCAGTTGCTCAAGCTTGTCGTCTTCTTCGGCGCTCAGGGTTTGTGAGCGACGGAAATCTTCCAACGCTTTTTGCGCATCCAGCACTTGCTGGTACAGCGCTTCGGTCTGGGTCTTGCTCGCGGCGCGGTCAGCGACCACGGCAGCTTGGGTTTTCAGTTGCTTGAGCTCTTTTTCCAGACGCTCTTTCTGATCACGTAACGCGGCGCGGTCAGCCAAGGCTTGCAGCGCGGGCGGCTCGATGTGCGAGATGTCGATGGCCAAACCCGGCACTTCGAAACGCTCGCCCTTGAAGCCATCGAGGATCAGCTCCAGGGATTTGACCCACTGACCGTCCTCGTCCAGCGTAATTCCGTGCTCGCCCAGCGGCAGGCTGAACAGCGCACTGTTGAACAGGCGCATCAGGCGCTCGACGTCCTGTTGCGAAAACTCTTCGCGCAGGCGGGCGTAGCTGTTGTTGTCGGCGTGATCGAGTTGCTGCTTCACCGACTTCAGGCGTTTTTCCAGATCCCGCAGACGCTCGTCGAGGTCTTCGGCGCTGAACTGTCGCGACTGGGCCAAGGCACCGGCCAGCTCATCGTGGGCATCCTTGGCTGCCAGCAGTTGCTGTTCCAGGACTTTAACGTCAGTGACCAACGCGAAGCGATGCTTGAGCACCGACAATTCGCCGAGCCAGCGCTGGATCCCGGTGATTTCCCGCTCCAGACGCATCAGTTCCTGAGTGCCGCCACGCTGATCGTTTTGCAGGGCGTCCTGCTCGTTGCGGTAGTGCTCGGCCTGGATGGTCAGCTCTTCCTTGCGCGCACTGGCGTAGTCCGACCAGGTGCCGAGCAACGAATCGAGCAGCGGCGAGATGCGGTGCAACTTGCCGCGCAGGATATTGCGCTGGGCAACGCCGGAGGCCAGCGCTTCAACCAACGGGCCGGCGGTGACCAGCGAGTTGTAGTCCTGCTCCATGCGTCGTACATCGCGGAACGCTTCTTCGCACGCGGCGATGTAATCGACGCTACCGGAACGCAGGCTGTGCTCGAAGGCATCGAGGAACAACTGCTTGAGCTTGGCCGCAGTGATTTCGCGCATGTGCAGCAGGTTGATGAACAACGCACGGAAGGTCTTCAGGCTCTGTTCGCTGGTGGAGCGCAGCGGGATCAGTGTCAGGTCCAGCGGGATAGACGTATGGCCGCCGACCAGCAAACGCCGCAGTTCATCGGGCTTGAGTTCGTAGGCTTTCAGGCCTTCGCGCTCAAGGTTAGTGAACAACTCTTTCTGACGCAGGCAGGTGTCGTTTTTCTGGTAGTGGGCCAGGTCCAGCTTGCCGGCGTAGGCAAAGAACTGGTGACCGAAACCACCACCCGGGCCGCGACCAACCACGCCGATCACGTGCGGACCGTGGGGCAGCGAGACTTCGACCAGGATGTAACTGGTGTCCGACGCAAAGTAGAAGCGCCGGGATTGCTCCAGGCTGTACTTGCCGAAGCTCATGTCCGACATGCGCGCCAGAATCGGGAACTGCAAGGCGTTGATCGAGGCGGATTTACCGAGGTTGTTCGCGCCGTACACCGACAGCGGTTCTTCCAGCGGGAACAGGCCGAGACTGTAACCGGCGGTGTTCAACAGGGCGAAGCGGCGAATGCCGTAGCGTTCCTTACTCATGCGTCGGTCTCCTGTTCTTCGGCAATGGCGCGGGCCATGGCGTCTTCTTCGCTTTCTTCTTCGAAGTCACTCAGATCAAGCGGGTCATCGGTTTGCAGCAGCTTTTCGTCGCTGTCGTCATCGATCAGCACTGGAACCGGCAGCGGCAACACGCTGTGCAGGCTGGCCGCCAGATCGCGGTCCTGCTGCACCGACAGGCACACATCGAGGAAGCGGTGCATCGGCGGCAGGAAACGGTAGATGCCGTTTTCTTCACCGGCGAAACCGAGTTGGGTCATGCGGCGCATGATTTTTTCTTCGAGCTCTTCGACGGTCTGCACTTCAGCCTGGATGAACAGGTCGCGGTATTTTTCCAGCAGCGATGGCAATTCATCGCGGCCAAGGCTGCCGCCATCCAGTACGGCGACCGGATCGCGGCCCTGGTCGGCCAGATGCTCGACGAGGATGAAGGTGAACAGCGCCAGGCGTTGTGCGGTCTTGTTCACCGCCGCCGCCGCGAGGTCCGGCACGAAGTAGTAGAAGCCACGGGTGTCGCACACCAGTTCAAAGCCCAACGCCTTGAACAGCGTGCGGTACTGGTCCTGGAAGTTCGACAGTTGCGCGTATAGCTCCGGGTCGCGGCGGCTGACGTGGTAGCCCTTGAACAACTCGCGAAAAATCGGCGCGAGTTGGGAGAGTTCGTTTAGATCAAGATGCATTTGGGGTGCTCGCAGAATCCTCGGCGGCGCTGTCGCGGGCCGAGAGCAGGGCGAAGGAGCGCAGGCTGACCTGGTGCTCATGAGTGTGGTAATCGCGGCGTTCCAGACGCTCGCGGGTGAAGCGTTTTTCCCGGGACAGGCGCGAGAACCAATACAGCAATTCGTCGGTGGCGCCGTCCGGTTCCTGCTCCAGCAGCCAGGTCATCAGGTCCGGCATCGGCAGGGCGTCTTCGCAGCGTTCGAGCATTTCCCGAACCGTGCGTGGCGCGCGCGGGGCTTCGCCTTTTTGAGTCTTGTGGGCCTTGGGGAAACGCGCCGGTTTCGGCTCGAAACGGGCCAGGGCGTAAACATAGGCTTCGACTTGGCTGGCGCTGCCGAGGAAGGTGCTTTGCGGACGCGTGAACATCGGCATCGCCGCTTGGGGCACCGCATCGATGCCTTTGCGACGAATGGCTGACAAGGCCAGCGCCGCGCCACGGGTCACGGCGTTGTGACGGCGCGCTTCTTCACGCAGCGGCAGCAGCAGTTCTCGGGCGTGACGCAAGGTGAGCTGGGCGCTGGTCTGCATTTCGAGGATGCGCGCGTGGGTGCGCAGCAGCATGTCGTCGTCGACCAGATGGCCGAGGCGCTGCTGTTCGGTGAGCATGCGCAACAGCACGTTCTCGACCTTGCGTACGCCTTGTTCGAAGGCGCCGTCGGCGTTCACCAACTGGATCATCGGCTCGACGTATTCGTCCCAGGTCGCCAGCACTTCGGCGTAGCGCTGACGCAGCGGGATTTGCCGGTCGCTGGTCTTCGCCCGTTCGGCGACGGCCACCAGGGCCTGTTCGTCGTTGGCGAGTTTCTTCAATACGTCCCGCACGCGCATGTCGAGCAAGCGCAATTGGCGCGCCAGGTCGTGGCCGTCGCGGATGTCGAAGGCGTCCTGGATGTAACCGGCCAGCCGTTCGAGGTGGCGCAGATAGGCTTCGATTTCCAGGCACAGGCCCAGCCGGTGCTCACGGCGCAGGTAGGCGAGGAAGTCGTGGATCTGCGCATTAAGCTCGAAACGGTTCGGGCTTTTCGCCACAGGAACCAGGATGTCGAGGCGGATCCACACGTCCAGCAGGCTGGTGATGTCCTGCGGCGTACTGTCCAGTTGCTGGGCGGCCAACTGTGAACGCAATTCGTTGAGGCTCAAAGTGCCTTGGTCGAAGTGCTCGCACAGTGGCTCCAGAAGTGCCCAGTGTTCAGCGAGGGCGCGCAAGACGCGCTTGGGTTCGATCATCGGGATGGCCGGCTGGTTGTCGAATAAAAGCGGCGATTGTACTGCATCACGCCCGTTGCGATTCACTCGCGGGACGGGCAGTCGCTGTTTCTGTGGGCAAGAGTATCGATCAAGGGCGGGCGATCTTGAGCGAAGGGCGGTAGAATCAGCGCACTTTTAGTTATCCACAAGTGGCCGACCTTTGCTTATCGAGTCCCGTCGCCGCGCTTATTTGACCGCCATGCAGGTGGTCAACTGGCTGCCGCGCACCGAATTGCCCTTTGCCGCGCCCTCACGCCCCGAGTTGCTGGAGGCGCCTGAACCGTTGGTCGTCGCCCCGGTGGTGCCGGCGACTGTGGCTGAGGCACCCGTGGCACCGGTGGTCAAACCCGCCGAGCGGGTGAAAATCGAGGTGCCGCGGCCATCGTTGGCCAGCACGCGGACCAACGCCAAGGCCGAAGAAGAGGCCGCGCCGGTGGTGGCCAAGGCCCCCGTCGTGCCGCCGCCGCGCTTTGCCCTGCAATTGTTGCGGGCAGGGCGTTGCCTGCTGCTGGTGGAGTTACCCACAGGTGAACCGTTCCAGACTCGCGATCCCGCGTACATGTTGCTCAAGGACATGCTGCGCGCCGCCGGTCTGCCGGACAGCCCGCAGATCGTCGGCGAACCGGTACGCTGGCCGCTGTTGGTCCGCGGCACCATGGACCAGGGGCCGGAAGCGGCGCGGGATTTCGTCCAGGGCTTTCTCTCGGCCCGGATCGAAGACGCACCCTGCGTGTGCCTGTGGCTGATCGGCCTGCCGGCCGTGCGGTTTGCCGGGGAGGCGAACGCCGAATCCTTCAACCGTGAACTCCAGGTCGAAGGCCTGGGCTCGGTCTGGGCCCTGCCGGGCCTGGAATTATTAATGGAAGAGCCACAGCGTAAGGCTGATGTCTGGCAAGCCATGCGTCGGCTGATGGCGCGTTGGAAAGAATCGAATGAGTGACGCTGTATCGTTCCGCCCGATGACCGAGGCGGATATGGACGCTGTACTGAAGATCGAATACGCGGCCTATAGTCACCCGTGGACCCGCGGGATTTTTCTCGATGGCCTGGGCAAGTACCAGATCTGGCTGATGTTCGAAGGCTCGCAGCAGGTCGGCCACGGGGTGGTGCAGATTATTCTCGATGAAGCGCATCTGCTGAACATCACCGTCAAACCGGAGAATCAGGGCCGTGGCCTGGGTTTGACGTTGCTGGAGCATTTGATGTCCCGGGCGTATGACGCCAAGGCGCGGGAGTGCTTCCTGGAAGTGCGCGACAGCAACCGTGGGGCATTCCGGTTGTATGAGCGGTATGGGTTTAACGAGATTGGTCGGCGTCGGGATTACTACCCGGCGGTCGGCGGCCGCGAAGACGCTGTCGTCATGGCCTGCACCCTGGTCGATTGAGATTTAAAGGCTTCGCTGTAGGAGCAAAGCTTGCTCGCGATGGCGATCTTGAAGGCGCTATCGCGAGCAAGCTTTGCTCCTACAGTGGGATGGCCATCACAAAAACGCCGCCAAACCTGTAGGAGCGAGGCTTGCCCGCGAAGGCGTACTGTCAGGCGCCAGAAATCAACGATTCCCGTCCAACGGATCCCGCCGCGCCATCTCCGCCTCATCCAATCCATTCCCTCCGCCAATGTCGTCCTCATCGACATTGCTCAAATCCCAATCAGCCGGATCGACTTCACCCGCCTCACCGGCATCCCGCGCGCCATCTTCAAGAATCAACGTCTCGGGGCTCATGTCATCGTCGGTGGACTCATGGTCATCGGTCGAGGCCCCGGTCATGCCGGCTTCGCGCACACGTTCCCTGGGCATCAGGCGTTCGCGTTCATTTTCCGGTAACTCGTCGCCGATTTTGGCGCTCGGTTCTTCCTCGTCGAAATCCAGCTCATGCATCGAACCCATGCGGTCTTCGTTGTCGTCGATGGGCTCCGGTTGCACCGCATCGTACGGACGTCGTGATTCAGTCATGGCAATTCCTCA
Organism: Pseudomonas sp. ANT_J12; assembly: GCF_008370045.1. Taxonomy (GTDB): domain Bacteria; phylum Pseudomonadota; class Gammaproteobacteria; order Pseudomonadales; family Pseudomonadaceae; genus Aquipseudomonas. The sequence goes on along the minus strand of NZ_VOBN01000017.1, from coordinate 125,430 downwards.
TACTGTGGGCCTTACTAGGGTGGACCCACTGTACTCCTGAGAATTCCGCCGACCTGGAATACCGGCTATCTACATCACGCGCGTGACCCAGACGGGCGGTCGTCTGTCAAAGCTGCGCATCATTCTTGAGGCTTCCTTGCATGAACGAATTACAAGATCTGATTGATAACAACGAGCGCTGGGCTGACGCGATCACCAAAGAAGATCCTGATTTCTTCGCCAAACTGGCCCGCCAGCAGACCCCGGAATACCTGTGGATCGGTTGCTCCGACGCACGGGTACCCGCGAACGAGATCGTGGGCATGCTGCCCGGCGATCTGTTTGTGCACCGTAACGTCGCCAACGTGGTGCTGCACACCGACCTCAATTGCCTGTCGGTGATTCAGTACGCGGTGGATGTGCTCAAGGTCAAACACATCCTGGTCACCGGCCACTATGGTTGTGGCGGCGTGCGGGCGTCGATGCAGGACCGCCAACTGGGCCTGATCGATGGCTGGCTGCGCTCGATTCGCGATCTTTATTACGAGAAACGCGAAGAACTGGCCAAGTTGCCCACCGAGGAAGAACGGGTCGACCGTCTCTGTGAGCTGAACGTGGTCCAGCAAGTGGCCAACGTTGGTCACACCAGCATTGTGCAAAACGCCTGGCATCGCGGGCAGAGCTTGTCGATCCACGGTTGCATCTACGGCATCAAGGACGGTCGCTGGAAAAGCCTGAACGCGACCATCAGCGGTTTCGAGCAACTGCCGCCGCAATATCGCCTGCGTCCGGTCGGGGCGGTGTAACGCCGTTCAGCACAGGCTGCGCCGACGCCAGTGTTGCAAAAACAACTGGCCGTCGGCGTTCGGCGGTTCATCGTAGCCGGTGATCCAGCCGCGACACTCCGCCGAACCGCACTGACAGGCGAACTGGCGCAGGAGTTTGTCTTCGGTGGAGGCGTAATCCATGGTCAGCCGGTCGCCACGGTTGATGTCTTGCAGCGCCCATAACCACAGCTCGCTCATGTCGAGAAACACGTTGGGGTCGCAGGAATGACGCAGCAACCCGCACAAGTGCGGGTCGTAGACGTGGATGCCGGGGGCCAGTTGCCGTGTATGCCGACAGCGATAGGGCAGTAGATGCCCTGAAGCCCGGCAGATTCGGCTGATCCGTGGGAACTGTCGGAGTGCCGCGACGGCCTCTGCCGAGCCGTGGGCATCCAGGATGAGTTCGAAATCAGCCTGGGACGGAAATCCAAGGCGGATGGGTAATTCTGCAAAGGGATAGAGGCCATGGGTGGGTGGCGCGCACATCCCGTCCAGCGTCTGGAGTTTCATAACGATCCTTGTCGGCAAAGGTGTTGCGACCTCCGGAAGCCGACGATCCTGTCAGCCCTGCAACACTTGGGTACGCCTCAAGCCTCTCGCAAATCTAACACCCGGTCTACTGTCAGAACTGACAGGCGAAATAGGCGCTTTTGCGCGTCAGCATTGGCTGACGCACAAAAGGCTTCCCGCGTTTCAGAGGTGCGGTGCAGGGACCGCTGGCGCTGGGGCCGGGGCTTGCAGTTGTTGCAGCTGCGATTTGACCGGCGGTGTGGCGCACTTGGCCGCTGCGTCGGCGGGCGTCAGGTTGCGGATCGAGGTGTAGAACAGCTCACAGGTTTTTTCTTTCTGGGTCACCTGCCAGGTCTGGGTGCAGCTTTTCAGCTGCGCCGCTGGATCGCTGCCCGGTTTGCTGCCCATCCCCGCCTGCCAGCACGCGGCGCTCAGGTCCTGGCCCATGACCGTCAGGCCGGCGGCATCCGCCTTGGCCTGGGCATCGGGGCCGGTGTAACTGTCCGGGTCGGCGGCGTACCAGATGTAGCTCGGGTGGTTAGAGCCCAATACCGGCACTTTCACCCCGGCGCTTGGGCTGATGGTGGCCAGGCCCAATACACCCACGGTCGCCCCGTATTGCTGCTTGATCCAGTTACGTACCGGCGCGCCGAAGGCGACCATCGGCAACGCTGCACCTTTGGCGTTCTGGCTGACTTCCTTGACCATGGTGGTCTGGTAGTCCTTGAAGTAGTCGTAGACGCCTTCCAGGTCCTTGCCGGCGCTGGATGGCGCGGCAATCGGCGCGATGTCGATGATGGTCTGGTAGGCCGGGGTCTGGGCGGCCGGAATGCCGTTATCGACCAGCAGCGTGGCCCAGCGATCGGTGGTGGCGGACTCCAGATAGTCCTGGGCCTGGGTCAACGAGTAATCCGGCGGGAAGTGCAGCAACTCGACGCTTTTGCGGTTTTCCAGGGCCATGCCCAATGGCAGGAACAGGTACCAGCTATAAGCCCATTTGCCATCCATGTTGAGCTTTTTGGCGCCGTTGTAGGCCAGATCACCGGCATCCAACAAGGCTGCGAGGGGTTTGTCATACCCCTTGGGTACGCCGGTGATTTCGGCGTAGAGCTGATGGTTATCAGTTTTTACCCGGACTTTCGCGGCGCTGTAGCCATCGCGCTGCACGCTCTGGGTCAGGTAATGCTCGACAGTCTGCTCCAGCGTCCAGTTGCGAAAGCAGATCACGTTGCAGTTGTTGGGGTAGGCGAAGAGCCGGGTGACGCGTTCGGTGCTGCCCAGCTTGAGATCGACATCGGCGTGGGCGGCGGCACTCAGGGTGAGGGCGGCGAGGGTAAGTCCTGCGAGTTTGAACATGCTCAGATCCTTTTCAGCGTGGGCCCTCGTAGGCGGGGGCGGGTACATACTGAAACCAGATGTGTCGAGCGGTCCAGTACCCACGCAAAAAATCGCAGCCGACGACATGCCAAGGAGCTGCCGAAGGCTGCGATCTTTTGATCTTGCTTTCAATCAGCCCGAAAAATGCAGGGCATTGGTCAAATCCCCCATCGGCTTTTGCCCCCGGGCAATCATCGCGTCATCGCGCATTTTGATCCCGTCGAGGGTTTCCAGCTGGAACGTGCGCGTGATCAATCGCAGGATCGACGCGGTGTCGTAGACCGTGTGATCCACCGTGCCCTTGCGCGAAAACGGCGAAATCACCAGCGCCGGGATCCGCGTTCCCGGGCCCCAGCGATCGCCCTTGGGCGGCGCAACGTGGTCCCACCAGCCGCCGTTTTCATCGACGGTGATCACCACCACCATGTTTTTCCATTGCGGGCTTTGTTGCAGCACTTTGAGGGCGCGGACGATATGACGGTCGCCCGAGGCGATGTCGGCGTACCCGGCGTGCATGTTCAGGTTGCCCTGGGGCTTGTAGAACGTCACCGCCGGCAGCTTGCCGGCTTCGGCGTCGGCCAGGAACTTGTTGGTGCTCGACTCATCGCCCAAGCCACCGTCGCGCAGGCGCTTGGCGCGCTCGGCCGGGTTTTCCGGGCCTTGGCGCTTGAAGTAGTTGAACGGCTGATGGTGGTACTGGAAGTTGGGAATCTTTGGAATGGCGCCCGAATCCTTGTACTCATCGATCGTGGCTTGCCACGCACCGCCGTACCAGGCCCAGTCGACGTTCTTTTTCGACAGCTTGTCGCCGATGTGTTCGTGGGTTTGCGGCACCAGCACGCTGGGCAACGGCTTGGCGTAGTCCGGGCGCTCGGGGTCGCGGATCCAGGTCGGCCAATAGGGCGGCGCCATGGTATTCACCGCGTAGCCGTCGGGGGTCAGCAGGCTTGGCCCGAACTGTGGCGGGCCGGTCATGGCGCTGGCGGGCGAAGCGTCCAGCGGCTTAAGGCGGTTGTCGGTCGGATCATCGCTTTGCAGCGTGGCGATCTGCGGCTTGGCGATCGAATTGGCGGCATCCGGGTAGAACGGCACCTGGGCGCTGATCAGGTATTGATGGTTCAGATACGAGCCGCCGAAAGCGCCCTGGAAGAAGTTGTCGCAGAGCACGAATTCCCGGGCCACGTCCCACAAACGCAAGGAGTAGCGAGTCTGGGTGTAATGCCCCATGGTCAAGCCACCGGAATCGGCCCAGGCGACAAAGCCGTCATTCTTGCCGCCGTTGATCTGCATCTGGTTCTGATAGAACACATGCCACAGATCGCGGGTCACCAGGCTTAGCGGCAGGTCTTCGCCTTGCGGGCCTTTGAGGGCGTAGGGCGCGTTGGGCAAGTGTTCCTGATACTGCGTACCGGCAGGGTAGACCACGCCATCGAGGGTTTGCGGGCCGACCTGGTTCAGGCCACCCCAAACCGGAGGCAGGTTCGCCAGCACTTTACCGTCACGATCTTTCTGTACGTAATCATCGGGCTTGAGCGCCGACAACGGTTTCTCGACCCCCGGGAAATCCGCAAACAGGTTATTGAAGCTGCGGTTTTCGCCGTAGATCACCACCACGTTTTTCACGTTTTCGCGCAGGGCCTTGTCCAGCTCGGCGGGCGTCAGCGGGCGTTCGACCGGTTTACCGGGCTCGTTGTCTTTGGTGCCGCAGGCGCTCAACGTCGCCCCGACACCCAATACCGCTACACCACCCAGGAAACGGCGGCGACTGGTATCGGTGGGTTGATCGGTTTCAGGGGAGGGGATGTCGTTTCCATCTTTTTCGTCGTTCATTCCGGCTCCTGTTTTCTTGCAGAATTGTGGCAATTTGTTGCGAGTTGTTTCGGCGGGACGCTAGCAGCGCGATGTGACGGGGAGGTTACACGAAGTTGGATCCGATCTGCAGGTGCAAGGCAGGCATGGGAAATGTGGTGTAGTGGCGAGGAATGGCCCTGGCCACGTATCCAGTATTGGTGCACGGTGTTTACCATCCTCAAGCGCTGCTAGACTGGCGCGATACCGGACCTGGTTAAGGTGAATCATGAAACCCTCTACAGCGCTTGATCTACAACGTGCAGCCGTGCGCGAGGTCGTCGGTCGATTCCGTACGTCCAACCCTCGAGTATTTGGCTCGGTGCTGCTCGGTACGGATAAAGAGGGAAGTGATCTTGATCTGCTGGTAGATGCTCTGCCCGGCGCCACGCTGTTTGATCTCGGCGGTCTTCAGGTTGAGCTTGAGGATTTGCTCGGCGTTACGGTTGACCTGCTGACACCGGGCGACCTTCCATTGAAGTTTCGTCAGCAGGTGCTTGATCAGGCACGGCCCGTATGACCGAGAACCGACTTGGCGACTCCTTGACCATATGCGCGAGGCAGCGGCCGATGCGCTGACTTTTGTCGAAGGGCTGAGCAAGGAAGAGTTTTTCGACGACAAGCGTACTCAACAAGCCGTCATCATGAGCCTCATCATCATTGGCGAGGCGGCGACCAAGGTTATGGATCGCTACGGGGAGTTCGCTTCTCAGAATACCAAAGTGCCATGGCGCAGCATGCGCGGTATGCGCAATCGCATTGCTCACGGCTATTTCGATATCAATCTTGAAGTGGTGTGGGACACGGTTCAGGCAGCGTTGCCCGAATTGTTGAAAGTGTTACCTACCGATCAAACCTGACCGCACCCACTCCCCCGAGCAGGTGCGGTCAACTCGATTAAGGCATCACCGGCGCCGTATAAACCAGCGTCGTCCCCAACGCCCACAGCAGAAACAGCACCAGCGGCGTGTGCACCAGCAACTGCACAAACGAAAACCCGATCAAGTCCCGCGCCTTCAGCCCCAGCACGCCCAGCAGCGGCAGCATGTAGAACGGGTTGATCAGGTTCGGCAGGGCTTCGGCGGCGTTGTAGATCTGTACGGCCCAGCCCAGGTGGTAGTTCAGGTCCGTGGCCACTTGCATTACGTACGGGGCTTCGATGATCCACTTACCGCCGCCGGACGGGATGAAGAAGCCGAGGATTGCCGAGTACACGCCCATCAACAGCGCGTAGGTGTCGTGGGACGCGATCTGTACGAAGAAGGTCGAGATATGGTGAGCCAACGTCTGGGCATCGGTGCCTTTGACGGTGGTCATCAGCGCGGCGATCGAGCCGTACAGCGGGAACTGGATCAGCACGCCGGTGGTGGTCGGCACCGCCCGGGACACCGCGTCGAGGAAGCTGCGCGGGCGCCAGTGCAGCAGGGCGCCGAGCATGATGAACAGGAAGTTGTAGGTGTTCAGGCCGGAGATCGCGCTGATCGCCGGTTTGGTCGAGAACTCATGGAACAGCCAACCACCGGCCAACAGCACCAGCAAAATCGTCAGCAACGGACTGTGTTCCAGCCATTCGCCGGGGCGGGTGCGCGGTTGCAGCGGCGGCAGGTTGAAACTCGGGTCGATCCCGCAAGCCTTGGCATCGCGCGCGCTGTTCGGGCCGGGGGCGGTGGCGTAGGCGATGATCAGCGAGACCACGATCAGCGCCAGCAACAGCACGCCGGACTGCCAGAGAAAGATTGTTTGAGTGAACGGGATGACGCCGGTGATCGACAGAATCGACGGCGGCAGGCTGGCCGGGTTGGCCTGCAATTGCGCGGCGGACGATGACAGCCCCAGCGCCCACACCGCGCCAAGACCCAGATACGCCGCAGCACCGGCAGCGCGGTAATCCATTTTCAGATCGGTGCGGCGGGCGAGGGCGCGGACCAGCAAACCACCGAAGACCAGCGATAAACCCCAGTTCAGCAACGACGCGACCATCGAAATCAGTGCGACCCAGGCTACGGCGGAGCGGCCGTTTTTCGGGATCCGCGCCAGGCGGTCGATCAGCTTCACCGCCGGTGGCGAACTGGCGACCACATAACCGCCAATCACCACGAACGCCATCTGCATGGTGAACGGAATCAAACTCCAGAACCCGTCTCCGAAGGCCATGGCGGCGTCAGTGGGTTTGGCGCCCATGGCCATCGTCGCCACGGCCACGATGATCACTGCCAGAGCGGCGAACACCCAGGAATCGGGGAACCAGCGTTCGGCAAAACTGGAGCAGCGCAGGGCAAAACGGGCATAGCGGCTATCGTCGATATCAGCGGCCACGGGAGTACCTCGGATTTTTATGATTATGGTGATGTTCCGGGCCGCAAAGGCCCGGCTGGTCAGGTGCCAACAGTAAATCAATCACGGTTTTTTTGCGGCGCTGTTTTAGCGGGGGACGCACATTGCACCCCGCGCATCATGGGAGGATGCTGCGCCGTGCCTACCTCAAGGAATGACCGCGATTGAACAAGGAAAGCCCCTTCGCTTATCAGGCCGTGTACCGCTACCTGGTCGAGCTGATCGACTCGACCCGGACCGAGGGCGAGTGGAAGCTCCCGTCATTGCGCCAGTTGGCGTTGCGCCTGAACGTCTCGGTGTCCACCACCAAATCTGCCTACGCCTTGCTTGAAGATGAGGGCCGGGTTTTTTCTCGACCCAAGCTCGGGTACTTCTGCCGGGCCGGCTCGATGCAACCGCCGACACCGGCCGCCAACCTGCTCGACAACATTTACGCCTACGCGCGCCAGCCCGGCATGCTGGCGCTGAGCAGCGATGCGCCATCGATGTTGCTGTCCCTGGAGAACCCGTTGCTGATGACCGAGCGCGAACTGTCGCGCCAATACCCGCGTTCGGCGGTGCCGTTGTATCAGCCCTTCGGCGAGATCGAACTGCGCACGGTGCTGGCGGAGCGCTACACCCGTTCGACCGCGCATTACTGGCGGCCGGAACAGGTGTTCATCGGCGCCGATCTGCGCAGTGTGCTGGACATGTCATTGGCCGCACTGAACCTGCGCGGGACCGTGGCATTGGTCGAGTCGCCGTGTTCCTGGGCGATCTTGCGCCAGTTGCACGCTGCGGATATCCGCGTGATCGAGGTACCGCTGCACGTCGATGGCCGCTTTGACCTGCAGCAGGTTCACGACCTGTTGCAGCGTGAAACCGTCGCGCTGGCGGTGTTCTCATCGACCGTGAGCCTTCCCCACGGCAGCCTGATGCCAGCGGCCGACAAACAGCAGCTGTGCGAATGGCTGAGTGAACGGGGTGTCTGGTTGTTCGAGAACGACAGCTATGGCGAATTCGGATTCCTGCCGGAACAGCCGCGCTATCGGGATTTCGCCGATCCCGAGCGGTTGGTGGTGTTTTCTACCTTCGATAAGGTCATCGGTTCGGAAGCACCGTTCGGCTATGTGTTGATCCGTGGCCAGGAGGCTGCGATGCAGCGCCAGTGCCTCGACCGCGCGTTTCGCCTGTCGCCGATCCGGCAGAAAGCCCTGGCCCGCTTGTACGGTTCGCGACGCATCGATCAGCACACTCAGGTGTTGCGCGGCCTGCTCCATGAACGCATGACGCAAATGACCCGCCTGCTCCAGGAGCACGCCGCCGACCAGCTTAACGTGGTGGCAGCGGCGGGGGGCGCAACGCTGTGGGCGCAATCCGTCCACCCGGTGGACATGCGCCGGGTGTTCGAGCGCCTGTTGGCCAAAGGCATTGTGATTGCACCCGGCGAAATGTTTAGCCAACAGGGGTTGTGGCGCGATTGCTTGCGCCTGAGCTACACCGTGGATTGGAGCAAGGACATCGGCCTGGCCGTGAAGACCCTGGCCGCAGCCATTGAGCGGGAGCGTCAGCTCACGCCATAACAATGCTGCATCTGCGGAAACTGACCGTTGCGCACTTCATCGGCGAAACACTCGAACGCCTGGCTGATCAACGCGCCGACATCTGCATAGGGTTTGACGAAGCGCGGCACATAGTCGCCGCCCAGACCGAGGATGTCCTCGGTCACCAGCACTTGCCCGTCGCAGGCTGGTGAGGCGCCGATGCCAATGATCGGCATTGCGGAAAAATCGCTGATGCGCCGGGCCAGCGGTTCGGCCACGCCTTCCAGCAACAGGCTGAACGCACCGGCGGCGAGGTGAGCGCGGGCATCTTCCTCGATGGCGGCGGCGGTCGTGTCGTTCAACCCCTGAGCCTTGAAGCCGCCCATGACGTTGACGTATTGCGGCATCAGGCCGATATGCGCCATCACCGGAATGCCGCGCTGCACCAGAAACTCCACAGTGCCGGCCAAGGCCTTGCCGCCTTCGAGCTTGAGCGCGTCGCAACCGGTGCGGGCCAGCACTTCGGCGCAATTACGGTAGGCCTGCTGGGGTGATTCCTGATAGCTGCCGAACGGCATGTCGGCAATCACGCAGGCCAATCGCGTGCTGGCGACCACTGCGCGGGTGTGGCCGATGATTTCTTCCAGGCTCATGTCCAGGGTCGAGGTGCGGCCATAGCCGACCATGGCCGTGGAGTCGCCGATCAGCACGAAGTCGACAAACGGGTCCATCAACTCGGCCATCGAGCGGGTGTAGGCGGTCAGCGAGACGATTTTCTGTTGGCCTTTCATGGCCACCAATTGGGGAACGGTCAGGCGTTTGCTGCGGGTATGGCTGCTCATGGCGGCTTTCCTGTGGGTTGGAAAGCCCCCGATTATTGGTGTCGTGGGGCCGAATTCAATGCACAGAGAACCGCTAAAAACCAACCCAGGGCGCTGATCGGGTTGTCCACCGGCGCATTTGCGTAGACCATGGGCGCCTTGGTTTTTTGCCCATGCCAGAGTTCTTTTCATGACTGCCAATACCGAAACGCGCCCGGTGCCGTTTACCCGTTCGGATTACAAGACCCTGGGCCTTGCGGCGCTCGGCGGGGCGCTGGAAATCTACGATTTCATCATTTTCGTGTTTTTCGCCCTGACCCTCAGCCAACTGTTCTTCCCGCCGGAAATGCCTGAATGGCTGCGCTTGCTGCAAAGTTTCGGGATCTTCGTCACCGGTTACCTGGCGCGGCCGCTGGGCGGGATCCTGATGGCGCACTTCGCCGACAAACTGGGGCGCAAGAAGGTGTTCAGCCTGAGCATTTTGATGATGGCGCTGCCGTGCCTGCTGATCGGGATCATGCCGACCTACGCGCAGATCGGTTACTTCGCGCCCTTGCTGCTGTTGGCGCTGCGCGTCCTCCAGGGCGCGGCGGTGGGCGGTGAAGTGCCGAGCGCCTGGGTGTTCGTCGCCGAGCACGCGCCGGCCGGTCATCGCGGTTATGCGCTTGGATTTCTCCAGGCCGGGCTGACGTTCGGCTACTTGATCGGCGCACTGACCGCGACCTTCCTGGCCCAGGCTTTTACGCCGGCTGAAATTCTCGATTACGCCTGGCGCTTCCCGTTCCTGCTCGGTGGCGTGTTTGGTGTGATCGGTGTCTGGCTGCGGCGCTGGCTCAGCGAAACCCCGGTGTTCATGGCCATGCAGGCCCGCCGCGATGAAGCGGTCGAACTGCCGCTGCGCACGGTGCTGCGCGAGCATCGTCTGGCGATGTTGCCGGCCATGATCCTCACCTGCGTGCTGACGTCGGCGGTGGTGGTGTTCGTCGTCATCACCCCGACCATGATGCAGAAAACCTTCGGCATGACCGCCAGCCACACCTTCGCCCTGAGTGCGTTAGGCATCGTGTTCCTGAACATCGGTTGCGTGCTCGCCGGTTTGCTGGTCGACCGCATCGGCGCCTGGCGCACGGTGATGCTCTACAGCCTGCTACTGCCGCTGGGCATTGGCGTGCTCTACACCTGCCTGATCATCGGGGGGGACTGGATCGGTCTGGCCTATGCGATTGCCGGCCTCAGTTGTGGCGTGGTCGGCGCGGTGCCGTCGGTAATGGTCAGCCTGTTCCCGGCGCGGATTCGCGTCTCGGGGATCTCCTTCACCTACAACATTGCCTACGCCGCCTGGGCGAGTATCACACCGCTGTTGCTGATCGGCCTGATGCCGTGGAGCCCGTGGATCTGCGTGATCTTCTGCGCGGTGATGGGCGCGGTGGGCGTGAGCAGCGCGGCGTATTTCGGCACGCGCATGCCCAAGGTCGAGAGTCGTTCCGTGGCGCCTTGTCTGTAGCGATATCGGGGACGGGCGAGGCGACCATCAAGTCAGCCAATGCCACCACAACAACGTCCCTACCAACCCCACCACCGACACGATGGTTTGCAGGATCGACCAGACCCAGATTGTCTGCTTGAGCTGCAAGCCAAAGTACTCGCGCACCATCCAGAACCCCGCGTCGTTCACGTGACAGAAAAACACCGAGCCGGCGCCAATCGCCAGCGCCACCAATGAGCTTTGCGTCGCCGCCAGCCCTGCCATCATCGGCGCCAGGATCCCCGCCGTGGTAGTGGTCGCGACCGTCGCCGAACCGGTGGCCTGACGCAACGCCACCGCAATCAGCCAGGCCAGCAGCAGATAGGGCATGTGCGCACCTTCGGCGACTTTACTGATGGTCTGGCTGACGCCGGCATCGAGCAACGTTTGCTTCAAGCCACCACCGGCACCGATGGTCAGCAGTAACACGGCAATCGGCGCCAGGCTTTTGCGCAACGTGCCGCCGACTTCTTCGCGGCGCATGCCATTGGCCCAGCCGAGGCAGATCACCGCCGCCATCACTGCAATGCCCAGCGCCACCAGAGGCTCCCCGAGGAATTTCAAGGTCAGGGCGGCGGTGCTTTCCGGGCTCATGGCGACTTTCGCCAAGGTGCTGCAGAGCATCAGCAACACAGGCAACAGAATGATCAGCAACGACATGCCGAAACTCGGCTGGCGCGGGGCCTTGGGCGGGGCGCTGAACAGCGCGCCGAGTTCTGCCGGCTCTTCCACGTGCATGCGCTTGGACAGCCAGTTGCCGTACAGCGGACCGGCCAGAATCACCGCCGCAATCGCGATACTCAAGCCCAGCAACATGGTCAGGCCGAGGTCGGCGTGCAACGCGCTGACCGCAATCAGCGGCCCCGGATGCGGCGGCAAGCAGTCGATAACTCCAAAACGGAACTCCTTATCGGGTAGATACCGGTGCAACATGTTGTTGCAATTTAGCTGGAGAATACCTGATGTGGCCGGGCTAGAGCGGTGGGTTTTGCGAAGGGAGCTGGTAATGGGCGTAGCCTCTTTCCTCTTATTGGGGAGGAGGTTTTACCGCGACACGGCGGGTTTCTCGAGTTAGTGGCTGAAAATGGCTCTCGTTGTAAGGCAATTCCTGGCGAATTGAACGTCATTTCCAAAGCGTGTGCAGGACGGTTCATAACCGGTCTATACCGCGGTCCTACAGGCTACAGGCCTTCAATTGACGGGCTTAAAACCGGACTCCTATAGTTACGCCATCTCAAACACGCTCCTTCCAAGGTTGCGCACATCACTTATGAGCCAATTCGCTTTTATCAATCCCGCACTCTTGTCGTGGTCTCGGCTACGCGCAGGCCTGTCTGAAATACAGATCGCCAAAGGGCTGCCTGTAAAGTCCGAAAGAATCAGAGACTGGGAGGCAGGCAAGAGTCTTCCAACCTTCAATCAGGCGCAAAAGTGGGCGTCCATTGCGCACGTGCCGTTCGGTTTTCTTTTTTTGAAGGAGCCGCCCGCAGAGCATCTTCCTTTGCCTGACTTACGTACCCTTGGCGGTGTATCGCCTTCGCCACCCAGCCTGAACCTCATCGACACGATCAAGGATGTCTTGCGTAAGCAGCATTGGTATCTCGACTACCTGAAGGATCATGGCGTCTCGCCGTTGCCGTTTGTCGGCCGTTTTTCCATTCGATCGTCTGTTCTGGATGTGGTCACCGACCTGCGCGAGGTGCTGCGTATCAGTGAGGATGTTAAACACCAGAATCATGACGACTACCTGCGTGACTTGATAAACGCTGCCGAGTCCGTCGGCATCCTGGTCATGCGCAGTGGCGTTGCCTTGGGCAATACTCATCGCAAACTGGATGTCAGTGAGTTTCGTGGTTTTGCCATCAGTGACCGTTTGGCTCCAGTGGTTTTTATCAACAGCGCCGATGCGTCAACCGCCAGGCTGTTCACATTGATGCATGAACTGGCCCACATCTGGATCGGCAGCTCGGGTATATCCGACGGCAGTAGCCACAGTGATCACAATGAAGAAGCTTTCTGTAATGCGGTTGCCGGTGAGTTTCTGGTTCCGCAGGATGCCTTCCAGACCGCATGGGATTCAGATCGGGAGTGGACGAGCAATCTTGCGCCCTTGGCCGCCGGTTTTCGGGTCAGTCACTTGGTCATTGCGCGGCGTGCCAGGGATCTTGGCTTCATATCGACTGAGCACTATGTCGCTCATTATCAACAGGTGTTGCAAGCCTACCGGGACAAGGAAAGTGGCGGAGGTAGCTATTACCGAACGGCCTCAACGAGAAACAGCGTGCGCTTCAGCAAGGCCGTCATCGCTGAAACCCAAAGCGGAAGGCTGTTGCTGCGTGAAGCAGGAAAGTTGCTGGGCATTCAACCATCCAAGCTGAAAACGTATGCCGGCAGGTTGCTTACATGAAGCATTTGCTGGACTCCAACACGCTGATTGAAGCTAAAAATCGTTACTACGGCATGTCCATCTGCCCGGGCTATTGGTCTTGGCTGATTCATCAGCACCAAGCACTGGAGATCGCCAGTATCGTCCAGGTGCGAGACGAGTTATCGAAAGGTAACGATGAACTGACTCAGTGGGTGAAAGAGAATGCTGAAATTTTCGATGAGGCCAGTGATGCCAATACGCAGGCTGCCTTCGCAAGCATCGCATCGAAAATGGCTGAACAAATCCCGCTTATGAAACCCGGCGCACTAGAGGACTTTCTTGCAGGCGCTGACCCGTGGCTCATAGCCAAGGCCATGTCGACAGGAGCAGTGGTCGTGACGCATGAAGCCTATAACCCGCAAATCAAACGCAAATTCACTATTCCAAATGTTTGTGAAGTATTTGGAGTTCCCTACATGAACACCTTTGAGTTATTGAACAAGCTTGAAGCCCGGTTTGTGATGCATTCCTGAAGGAGGTTTACTCCACCGATCTGACGCAACGTTCACAGAGGCTCCGTCGCCATTATTTTTGTAGGACAACCCTCAACCACTCTTCAGAAAATATCCACAAGGCCGATGGCTAGGCTGCATCCCGCTTTCTTTCCCTGCCTATCGGTGCCTTCCCATGTTCAACAAACGCTTGAAGCAGGAGCTGTCCGCTCTTCGCGAAGAACTCTCCAGCCTCCTGCAAGTGAAGGACAGCCTGGAAAGCGAGATGATGGTCCTGACCCTCGATCCTGATGGGCGGGTGCAATCGGTCAATCAGAATTTTCTTGGCGAGATGCTCTACAAGAGCAATGACCTGATCGGGCGGCACATCGAAGACATCGTGCCGACGCATGTGAAGTCCGACGAATTCCATCGGCGCTTCAAAAATGCGCTGACTCGCGGTGAGCATTTCGCCGGTACCGTGCGTTTGTCGCGCGGCAATGGTGCCGAGGCGTGGCTGCGCTCAATCCTGCAGCCGGTGCGCTCGGCGGACGGGCGGATCAAGCATTTCTCGATTTACTCCAGTGACCTGACCCGCACCATCGAAGCGTCTCGCGAACACGAGAACCTGATCGGTGCGCTGGTGCGTTCGACGGCGGTGATCGAGTTCGACCTCAACGGCAATGTGCTGAGCGCCAACGAGCGCTTCCTTAACGGCATGGGTTACAGCCTGGCGCAGATCCAGGGCAAACATCACCGCACCTTCTGTACACCTGAGGAGTACAACAGTGCCGAGTATCAGAATTTCTGGCGCCGTCTGAACAATGGCGAGTTTATCGCCGACCGTTTCAAACGCATCGACAGTCACGGTCGCGAGGTCTGGCTGGAGGCGTCCTACAACCCGGTGGTCGACGCCAACAACAAACTCTACAAAGTGGTGAAGTTCGCCACGGTGATTACCGATCAGATCAATCAGGAGCAAGCCGTCGCCGAGGCCGCCAACATTGCCTACAGCACGTCGCTGCAAACCGATAACTGCGCCCAGCGCGGCACGGCGGTGGTGACTCAGGCGGTGGACGTGATGCGCGACCTGGCCAAACACATGCAAACCGCCGGTGAGGGCATCGAAGCGCTGAACGAGCAATCGTTGGTGATCGGCACCATCGTCAAGACCATCAGCGGCATTGCCGAGCAAACCAACTTGTTGGCGCTCAACGCGGCCATCGAAGCGGCGCGGGCCGGTGAGCAGGGCCGAGGGTTTGCGGTGGTGGCGGACGAGGTCCGGCAACTGGCGTCACGCACCAGCCAGGCCACCGATGAAATTGTCGGCGTGGTGCGGCAGAACCAGGACATGGCGCGCAATGCCGTCAGCCTGATGACCGACGGCAAAGTCCAGGCAGAACAAGGTCTGGCGCTGGCGGCGGAGGCGGGCACGGTCATCGTCGAGATTCGCGACGGCGCGCAGAAAGTGGTGAACGCGGTGGGCCAGTTTGCCAATCAATTGGCGACTTGATGTTTGCCCGGGGGATCCCGCTACAATCGGCGCTTTTCCCAGGAGCAGACACCCATGACCGTTTCCCATCGCCGTCCGGTTCCGTTGTCCAAGGCCTATCGCCTGCTCAATCACGGGCCGACCGTGCTGGTCAGCGCGGCCCACGACGGCCAGCGCAATATCATGGCCGCGGCTTGGGCCATGCCGCTGGACTTTGAACCGCCGAAAATCGCGGTGGTGCTGGACAAGTCCACCTGGACCCGACAACTGCTGGAAGCCTCGGGGACATTCGTGGTGAACGTGCCCTGTGCCGCGCAGGCCGATATCGTGCAAACCGTGGGCTCGACGTCGGGCCTGGAATTGAAGCAAGGCCAAGGCCAGGACAAGTTCCAGGCCTATGGCTTGCAGACCTTCAGCGGCGAGCTGATCGATGCGCCGATGCTGGAAGGTTGCGTCGCATGGCTGGAATGCCGGCTGCTGCCGGAGCCGCACAATCATCAGCAATACGACCTGTTTCTGGCCGAAGTGATTGCCGCCCAGGCCGATGAGCGTGTATTCAGCGACGGCCGCTGGCACTTCGAGGGGCACGATGCGTTGCGCACCTTGCACCATGTCGCCGGTGGGCACTTCTTGAAGATCGGTGACCCGGTGGATGGCAAGGCCCTGAGCGAGTCTGACTAAGTCCCCCGGATCGGCGAGGGTGCAAACTCTGCGCGCAACAATGAAAGTTGCAGCAAATCGTGATGTTCCCCCAGCCAGAAACCCGCCTGGCGCAGGCAACCTTCCTGGACGAAACCCAAGCGTTCGAGCAGCTTCAAACACGCTTGGTTGTCCGGGTGGACCGTGGCTTCGATCCGATTGAGCTGCATCTGTGCAAACCCCCAAACCAGCGTGGCTTGCAGCGCTTCGGACATGATGCCCTTGCCCCAGGCCGATTGCCCCAGCGCAAAACCCAGTGAGCAGCTTTTCCAGGGTTTGTTCCATTTGAACAGGCCGCAATTGCCGAGCAATTCATTCTGCTCCCGGGACTGGATGCCCCAGCGGATACCGGGATTGGGCAGCGTGCGCGACTCGGCGAATGTCTCGACCAAGGCCTGGGCCTGGGCGATGTCGGTCATCGGGTCCATGCCAAACCAGCGCATCGCCTGTTCATCGCCGTGAATCGCCAGCACCGTAGGGGCATCGGCCGTTACGATTTCGCGTAACAGCAGGCGCGGTGTTTCGAGGGTCGGGAAGTCGCTCATGTAATGTCCTTATTCGTCGACCGGGAAGTCGGTCAAGTGATCGCGACGGCCACAGTCTGCGCATTGGCGCTGTTTTTCAAATCCACAGATCATTCACCGCCGTGCGTTCGCCGCCTTCGCTGCCGGTGTTCACCACGCCCTTGGGTTCGATCAGCAGCAGTTTCACTTCCTGTTCCGCCGACGGCTTGTGCTCGACGCCTTTGGGCACGACGTACATTTCACCAGCCGAAATCAGCACATGACCATCGCGAAAGTCGATGCGCAATTGCCCTTCGAGGACGATGAAGGTTTCGTCGGTGTCCAGGTGATCGTGCCAGATGAAATCCCCCAGCAGCTTTACCACTTTGAACTGATAGTCGTTCATTTCAGCGATGACCCGGGGTGACCAGTGTTGGTCGATCAGCTCGATTTTCTGCAGGAAGTTCAGGCTTTTTAACGTGTTCATCGAGGGGTACTCCAGATTGATTCCGGGCCCACGATAACCAGCCTGTCGATGTGAATTCTTGAACGATTGTGCGTGCTTCAGCGCCGATGCATTTTCATCCAGCGCGCCGGTGACAGGCCGTAGGTTTTGCTGAATTGGCGGGTCATGTGGCTCTGATCGGTGAAGCCGGCGGTGAGGGCGGCGCTGACCAGCGACTGGCTCTGGATCAGCAACGCGCGGACCAGGTCCAGGCGCCGCATGGTCAGGTAGCGATAAGGGCTGGTGCCGAACAACAGGCGGAAATCCCGCGACAGACTCCAGCGATCCCGCCCGCTGTGCTGCGCCAGTTCCTCCAGGGTCACGGTGCGATCAAGGGCGCCGTGCATGAACTCCCGGGCCCGCTCCGCGGCCACATAGTCGAAGCCCTGGCGTTTGCCAGGTGTGCCGGAAACGGTGCTCAGGGCGTGCGCCAGATCGAACAGTGCGTCCTGTTCCTCCAGTGGGTCGAGCGGGTCGTCCAGGCTGCGCATCAGCACATCGGTGGCCGCGAACAAGCGTGGATCGGTGGACAGGCCAGTCTTGATGAACGGCAACGGCTGACCGCCGAGTATCTGCTGGATCAGCGCCGGTTCGATGTACATCATTCGGTAATGAAAGCCGCTGTCGGTGCCGGCCTCGCCATTGTGGATCTCGTCCGGGTGCAGCACCAAAGTCCCACCCGGCAGACTGTGCCGCCAGCCGCCTCGGTACTGAAAGCGCTGCACCCCGGCCAGGGTGCGGCCGATGGCGTAGGTGTCATGACGATGCAGCTCGTAGCCGTGGCCGGCAAAATACGCCTCGATACGCTCCAGCCCGCCAACGTTGGGCGCGCGGTGAAGCCAGTCGTTGGGGAGCGTGTGCTTGGCCATGGTGCTGTTGTCTTGTACTCGGTTCAGAGCACGTTAACCCAGGAACAAGGGTCTGTCTGCTGACCGATACATCACAACGACAAGTAGAAAAGCGCGACAAAATGTTGCAAGGTGCAAAATCCTCCGATGCCATGAAGGCGATTCTTCCAATGGAACTGAGCCACCTGAGTTACGCCGCGCCGTTATTGTCTCTGGCCCTTTTGTGGACGGTCGCCGTTATCACGCCGGGCCCCAACTTCTTCAACATCGCACAATTGTCGGCCAGTTGTTCCCGACGGCACGGCGTAGTCTCCGCGTTGGGCGTCGCCACGGGCACGGTGTTGTGGGGCTTGGCCGGAGGCCTGGGCATCAAGTCGCTGTTCAGTGCGGCGCCAACGCTTTATCTGACGTTCAAGATTGCCGGTGGCTGTTACCTGATCTATCTGGGGTTGAAGCAGTTCAAGCGCAAACCGGCGCGGGTGCCGGGTGCAAGCGACTCGCTGGACGGGGCAGGGTGTACGCTGCTGTCGGCCTATGGGCGGGGCTTTTTGGGCAACATGACCAATCCCAAGTCGGCGCTGTTCGTCGCGACGATCTTCGCCACGGCCATGCCAGCCTCACCGCCACCGATGTTGCTGGCGCTGGCGGTGTTGACCATGGCAAGCCTGTCGTTCAGTTGGTATTGCAGCGTGGCGCTACTGTTTGCCAGTCGCCGGGTCGCCGGCGTTTATGAGCGTTCGCGCAAATGGCTGGACCGTTTTGCCGGCAGTTGCTACCTGCTGTTCGGCGCGCATTTGGTGGCCAGTCGCTGATCAGGTCAGCGCAGTGGCCACCGGTTGATCGGCCATGGTGGACCCGCGATTCAACGTCTCGGGCATCGCCACCACGAGCAACACCAGCGCTGCTCCCGCTATCGCCGCCAAGGTGAGGAATGCCGCGCTGTACCCCGCTTGCTGAACCACCAGCCCGGCCAAGCCATTGCTCAGTGCGGCGCCCAGGCCGAACACCGTCGACAGCGCGCCCAGGCTCACATTGAAGCGTCCGGTGCCTTGGGTCAGGTCCTTGATCACCACCGGAAACAAGGCGCCGAAGATCCCGGCACCGACGCCGTCCAGCAACTGCACCGCCACCAGCCAGTACGGATCATCCGACAGGGTATACAGCACCCCGCGCAAGGGCAGGATCAGGAAGCCGGCGAGCAGCAACGGTTTGCGCCCCCAGACATCGGCCTTCCATCCCACCAGCAGCGCCACCGGCACCATGACCAATTGCGCGGCGACGATGCAGGCGGATGTCAGCGGTGTGGCCATCTGCAGATTCACCAGGGACAGTTTCTGGCTCACCAGCGGCAGCATCGCCGCATTCGCCAGGTGGAACAGCCCGCAGCAGATACCGAACACCAGTAGCGGCCGGTTGTGCAGTAAGGCATTCAGGCCGGAAGGCTGTTCGCCATGGGCCGGGCCCTGCGGGTCGAAGCCTCGGGCAACGTCGTGATCGATGGCTTGGGGCGAGATGAAGCTGATGGCAATCACGCTGGCCAGGGCCATTACCGCCATCAGGTAAAACACCGCCACTGGACCAAACAAATAGGCAAAACCACCGGCCAGCAACGCCGCGACAGCATTGCCCGCGTGATTGAAAGTTTCATTGCGCCCGGTGCGACGGGTAAAGGCCCGTGGCCCGGTGATGCCCAGTGAAATGGCAGAGATGGCCGGGGCGAACACCGAGGCCGCGACGGCGCTCAAGGCTTGGGTCATCGCCACCAGGGTGAACGACGTAATGAACGGCAACAGCAGACAACTCACCGTCACCATCAGCGCCGCCACGATGATTACCCCGCGTTTGCGGCGAGTGCGGTCGATCAGCGCTCCGGCAGGCGTCTGGGTCAGCAACGCGGCGATCCCGGCCAGGGTCATTACCAGGCCGATGCTGGCCGGGTCCCAGTGGTGCACCGCGAGCAAATAGATCGCCAGGTACGGCCCGAGCCCGTCGCGCACATCGGCGAGAAAGAAGTTGAGCCCGTCCAGGGAGAGGCTGTTGCGACGATCGGTCGGAGCGTTCAAGGGCGGCCTCTGTATGGCGGGATGCGTATTAGCAATGACCCGTCGAGGTTGCACGAAGTTTCAGCCTTTAACTCATCGGCGTTACCGTGGTATCAAACAGCACATTCACCATGAGGCCAGGCAATGAGCAAGCTGCGGGTAGGAATTATTTTTGGCGGCCGTTCGGCGGAGCATGAAGTGTCGCTGCAATCGGCGAAAAACATTGTCGATGCACTGGACCGTTCGCGCTTCGAACCGGTGCTGATCGGCATCGACAAACAGGGGCACTGGCACCTCAACGACCCCTCCAACTTCCTGCTCAATCAGGAAAACCCGGCGCTGATCGCCCTCAATCAATCCAATCGCGAACTGGCGGTGGTGCCGGGCAAGGCCAGTCAGCAATTGGTGGAAACCTCGAGCCAGGAACTGCTGGGCCACGTCGATGTGATCTTCCCGATCGTCCACGGCACCCTCGGCGAAGACGGCTGCCTGCAAGGCTTGCTGCGCATGGCGGATTTGCCGTTTGTCGGCTCCGATGTGTTGGGTTCTGCGGTGTGCATGGACAAGGACATCAGCAAGCGCCTGCTGCGTGACGCCGGGATCGCGGTCACGCCCTTTGTGACGTTGAACCGCGCCAGTGCCAAGCGCACCGGGTTCGCTGAAGTACAAGGCAAACTGGGCCTGCCGCTGTTCGTCAAACCGGCGAACCAGGGTTCTTCGGTGGGCGTGAGCAAAGTGACCAACGAAGCCGAATACACGGCGGCGGTCGAACTGGCCTTGGGCTTTGATGAAAAAATACTGATCGAATCTGCCGTCAGCGGTCGCGAGATTGAATGCGCGGTGCTGGGCAATGATCAG
Source organism: Pseudomonas sp. ANT_J12 (assembly GCF_008370045.1). Lineage (GTDB taxonomy): Bacteria > Pseudomonadota > Gammaproteobacteria > Pseudomonadales > Pseudomonadaceae > Aquipseudomonas. The sequence continues at coordinate 104,880 of NZ_VOBN01000017.1, read as the reverse complement.
CCGATCGCCAGTGGCTGTGGCGAGATCGTCGTGAGCAGCGGCTTCTATTCCTACGACAGCAAATACATCGACGACCAGGCCGCCCAGGTGGTGGTTCCGGCCAACATCAGCGTCGAAGCGAGCGAACGTATTCGCGCCCTGGCCGTCGAGGCCTTCCAGGTGCTGGGCTGTTCTGGCCTGGCGCGGGTCGATGTGTTCCTGACCGACAGTGGCGAAGTGCTGATCAACGAGATCAACTCGCTGCCCGGCTTCACCCGCATCAGCATGTACCCCAAGCTGTGGCAGGCCACGGGCATGACTTACAGCGAACTGGTCAGCCGCCTGATCGACCTGGCGCTGGAAAAGCATCAGGCGCGGCAGGCGCTGAAGATCAGCCGCTAGGCTTGGTAACGATTCACTCCGCGACATCCGCCTCTCGGCGCGCAACTGTCTGGCAGGCAATATCAAAAAGGCCTACCTCCCGGTAAGCCTTTTCTCATTCCTGCGTATGACTCAATCCCCCAACGCTTCCCCCTCACGCCGCGGATCGGCCCCACCTTCCAACGAAGCCTTTCCCTGCGCATCCTTGGCCCGAACAATCGCCTGAGTCCCGCTGGTCATGTCGATTTCATTCACCACATGCCCCTTGTCTTTCAGCGCCTGAATCAACGCCGGGCTGAACTGCCCTTGTTCCAGTTCGGTCGGGCCGTTGCGGCTGCCGAAGTTGGGCAGGCTGATGGCGGTTTGTGGGTCGAGGTTCCAGTCGAGCAGACCGATGGTGGATTTGGCGACGTATTCGATGATTTGCGAGCCGCCAGGGGAGCCGACGGTGGCGAGGAATTCGCCGCTCTGGCGGTCGAAGATCAGGGTAGGGGCCATGGAAGAACGCGGGCGTTTGCCGGGTTCGACGCGGTTGGCGACTTTCTGCCCGTTCTCTTCGGGGATGAACGAAAAGTCGGTCATCTGGTTATTGAGCATGAAGCCCTGGACCATGAGGTGCGAGCCGAACGCCGATTCGACGGTGGTGGTCATGGACACTGCGCCGCCTTCGTCATCGACGGCGACCACTTGCGAGGTGGAGATGCGCAGTGGCGAGCGGTCCGGCGCGTAAGCGACTTGAATGCCCGGCGGCGTGCCGGGTTTGGCCGTGCCCATGCTGCGATCGCCGATCAGGGCGGCGCGGCTGGCCAGGTAAGCGGGATCTACCAGGCCGTTGACCGGCACGGGCACGAAGTCGGTGTCGGCCACGTATTGCGCGCGGTCGGCGTAGGCCAGGCGTTCGGCTTCAGAGATCAGGTGCACGGCTTCGGGGGCGGGTTCGATGCCGGCGGGTTTATCGGTCTTGTGGGGTTTGAGCGGCGCCAGGGCCAGGCGCGGGTCGCGGGTTTCCAGGGCTTGCAGGGTGCCGAGGATCTGCGCCACGGCAATCCCGCCGGACGACGGTGGCGGCATGCCGCAGACTTGCCAGCGTTTGTAGTCGGTGCACAGCGGCGCGCGCTCCTTGGCCTTGTAGCCTTGAAGATCGTTCAGCGACAGGCTGCCCGGGTTTTTATGCCCCTGGACTTTGGCGACGATTTCTTCGGCAACCGGCCCTTTGTACAACGCATCCGGCCCTTCTTTGGCGATGCGTTTCAGCACGGCGGCCAGCGGCGGGTTTTTCAGCAATGTCCCCACCGCTTTCGGGCTGCCATCGGCATTCAGAAAGTACGCCATCATGTCCGGCGACCGCTGCATCGACGAGTCGGAAGCAATCAGCTGATGCAAACGCGGCGAGATGGCAAAGCCGTGTTCCGCGAGTTTTATCGCCGGTTCGAACAGCTTCGCCCAGGGCAGGCGTCCGTGTTTCTGATGCGCCAGCTCAAGCGCTCGCAACACCCCGGGCGTCCCCACTGAACGGCCACCGATCTGCGCCTGGGTGAACGGCATCGGCGTGCCATCGGCTTGCAGGAAAAGTTTCTCGGTGGCGCCAGACGGAGCGGTTTCCCGACCGTCATACGTGCGCACGGCTTTCCCGTCCCACAGCACAATCAACGCGCCGCCACCGATACCTGAGGATTGCGGTTCCACCAGGGTCAACACGGCTTGCATCGCAATGGCCGCATCGATGGCCGAGCCGCCCTGACGCAACATCTCCCGCCCGGCCTCGGCCGCCAATGGGTTGGCCGCTGCCGCCATGTGCCTGGAGGCGTGCCGGGTTTGCAGGTCGGTGCGATAACCCGAGGCAACTTCTGGCGCGATGGGCAGCGTCGAAGCCGGAGGGGCATTGCACGCGGCGAGGGTCAGCGCGGTGGCGATCAGCGACAAAGCTGGCAGGCGATAGCGGCTCAAGTGGAAGGCTGGGAACACGTGGGGCACTCCGTCCGTGGGATAAAAGATCCGGGGACTTTATCGGCCGACAGGGTGCGACGCAAACCGCGTCCGACCGCCACAACACTTTTGCCCTTCATCAGTCGGTGAATTTTCTGTAGGGTCGAGAGCAACACAGCGGCCAGAAAACCAACAAGAGGCACACATGCAGACCGAGTTTCCTACCCAGCCGAGTTACCGTGGGCAACGTGAACAATTCCTCGCGGCGGCCACGGCGGCCGGCGCGACCTTGACCGAGTATCCGCATCCGCTCAAAGGGCCGTTCGGCGAGCCGTTGAGCACCGATGTGGCGGTGCTGGGCGATCCGCGCGCCAAACGGCTGCTGATCGCGCTGAGCGGCACCCACGGGGTCGAAGGCTTCTATGGCTCGGGCTGTCAGATCAAATGGTTGCAGGATTTGGGTAAGCGTTCGCTACCGGCGGATGTCGCGGTGGTGATGATCCATCTGATCAACCCGTGGGGCACGGCGTGGTTGCGTCGGGTCAATGAAGACAACATCGATCTGAACCGCAATCACCTGAACTTCGAACGTCCTTTGCCGGATAACCAGGCCTATGGGTTGCTGCATCAAATCTATGCCTGCGCTGAGTTGCACGGCCCCGAGCGTGATCGGGCGGATGCCTTGCTTGAGGCGCAGATCAAAGAGCACGGCTGGCCGGCGGTGATGTCGATCGTCGAGGGTGGCCAGCACAGTCATCCCGATGGATTGTTCTTTGGCGGCCTGGCGCCGAGCTGGTCGAACCGCACGCTGCACCGGATCATTCAGCAACACATCGCCCACGCCGAGGTCGCCCTGTGTTTCGACTTGCACACGGGCGCCGGTGAATACGGTCATCCGATGCTGCTGACCATTACCGAAGCGGCCTATCCGGCGCTGGACGATGCCCAGGCGATTTACGGCCCATGGCTCTACACCTTGCACACTGGCGCCAACACCACGAGCGAAACCGGAGTGGCCGCGACTGCGACGGGTTACACCTCGCAAGCGCTGCTTAATGCTTTGCCTGACGTGCGATTGATGCCGTTTGTGATCGAGTGCGGGACGTATCCGGGGGCCGACGTTCATCGGCATTTGCGCGATGACCACTGGCTGCACCTGCATGGCAATCCGAGTGATGCGGTGGGGCGCGGGATCAAGCTCAATTTACTGGAGCAGTTCTATCCGGCTGACAGCGACTGGCAGGCCATGGTCTGGCTGCGTACCTGGCAAATTTGGGAGCGGGGCTTGTCCGCGTTGTCGACGCTGCGTGCCTGACCGGGCGCAGCACTTTTCTCGAGGCATAAAAAAACGGCCTACCTTTCGGTAAGCCGTTTTTAGTACTTGGTGGCTACACAGGGACTTGAACCCCGGACCCCAGCATTATGAATGCTATGCTCTAACCAACTGAGCTATGTAGCCAAGTGGCGCGCATTATTCACCGGTAATGCAGATGCGTCAAGCGCAAATCTAAAATATTTCTCTACACTTTCAACCGCTTATCGTCCTGAGCCGAAAAACCGGGGCAGGGCAGGGTGTCAGCTGAGCTGAAATCTCCCGGTATTCGCGCTCAAGGCCTTGCTGCCCTGGCTTAAGGTATCTGCCGCAAGGTTCACGGCCCGCGCGCCTTCCAGCAACCTGACGGCCGCCTGATCGACCTGCTGGATGTTGCCGCTGACCTCATCGGCGGTGCTCGCTTGCTCTTCGACAGCGGTGGCGATTTGCGCCAGGGTGTCGGTGACGCTTTGCACGGCGCTGGCGATTTCCCCCAGGCGTGCGCCGAGGCCCGTGACGGCTTCAGCGTCGGTCTGAGCCTGGCCGCAAGCGGCTTCCATCAGGGTCACTGCTTCATTCACCGTGCTGCGCAGGCTGTCGACGGTGCTGGCGATCTGCGCGGTGGACGATTGCGTGCGCTGGGACAGACTGCGTACCTCATCGGCCACCACGGCAAAGCCGCGACCTTGCTCTCCGGCGCGAGCCGCCTCGATGGCTGCGTTGAGCGCCAGCAGGTTGGTCTGCTCGGCAACGCCGCGAATGGTGTCGACCACCAATTGAATCTGCTGCCCCTGCTCACTGACCCGACCCAAGGCTGCCGCCGTGTCGTTGAGCCGCTGATTGAGCTGCTGAATGCTCGCCGTGGTGCGTTGGCTGTCGCGGCTGCTGTCGGCGGCGATTCGCTGGGTATGCTGGGCGCTGCCGGACGCCTGTTCACAACTCTGGGCGACCCCTTGGGAGGTGGCGGCCAGTTGCGTGGCAGCAGCGGCAATCTGGCTGATCTGGATTTGCTGGGCCTCGACTTCGCCCAAGGCGCCGCTGGAATGATCGTTGAGGGTGCGCACGGCGTTGCTCAACTGCAAAGTCTCGTGATCGACCCCGAGCAAACTGTTGCGCAGTTGCACCACCGCGACGTTCAGCGCGGTGCTGATTGCCGCCAATTCGTCGCGACCTTGCACCGGCACTTGCAGGCTCAGGTTGCCGTCACGCAAGGCTTCGGCCAGCACGGTGATACCGCTGGCGCTGCGCCGGATCGAGGCCTGCAAACACACGAACAGGTACAGCGCGGCCAACAGCAGGCAACCAAAGATCGCCGCCACCAGGATGAACTGGCGAATGGCCGAGGTGTGGTAGTAATCCAGGCGTTGATCCAGCGACACCAGGGATTGCTGGCGCAGGGAGGCGAGGTCGGTCAGCAGCGCGTCGAGGTTGTGTTCGAAGTCGTCCGGCTTGAGGTTGATGCTGCCGCCGAACACACCGTCGTCGAGGACCTTCAAGGTCCCATCGAGATGCTTGAGGCTGTCATGGTATTGCCCGGCCCAGGTTTGCAGGGCGCTGGGCAGGCGGGCTTCCAGCAGGCTAGCCGTTTTGACAAGCTGTTCGCGGGCATCGCCGATGCGTCCGCGCAAGTCCCGCAGTTGCAGACGGCTTTGCAGCGTGAACTGCCCGGACACCACTGACGCCTGGCCAACCGCTGCAAGGCGTCCGACCCGTTCAATCAGGTCCGGCGCGTGTTGGGTGGAGATCTGCGTCAGCAAATAGGTTTCCAGCCAGGGCGCCAGGGTCAAGCGATTGTCCATGGCGATCTGTTCGCGCAAGGCTTGCAGGGCGCTCAAGGCGTTGGTGAAGCGATCGTAACCGTCCGGCCACCAGCCGACGCCGCTGAGGCTTTTCGAGTCCAGGCCATTGAGGGCGGTTTGCAGGGCTTGATAGCGGGCCAGGGTTTCACCTTCGGCGCCTTCGGTTTTCAGCGCGTTGCCCAGGTCCGTGGTGGCTTGGGCGACGGCGGGTTGCACGGCGTCGAACGCGCCCATGGCGGCGATGGTGGCGGGGGTTGGCTGGCGATTGGTTTCGGTGGCGCGCCAGCGCGCGGCGCGGTCACGCTGGGCGGCGAGCAGGTTATCCAGCGCATCCAGGGCCAGCAGTTGACGAACCCCGGCACGTTCGCCGGAAATGAGCTGCAGTTTGTCCCGATAATCCTGACCGATCATCCACAGACTGCCGCCCAACGGCAGGATAAACAGCAGAAACAGCAGCTGAAATTTGCGCGCGAAGCCAAAACGCCCCAGCAGCCCGATCCCCGGTGATAAAAAAGCCTGCATGCCCCATGACTCCTCTGGACACCACGCACCATTGGCGTGCGTCGTGATCGTTGCGACCGCGACTTGTGCCCTTTTAAAAGGCCTCGAAAGTTCACCCTCGCCAGCTCTGTAGGCCGACTCTGTAGCGAAACTTCCCATTCTCGATCCCCTTTGTAAGGGGGCCGCGTTGAAGGGGAGAAACAAGGCAAGATTCAGACCATGGCGTTGCGCTATCACCCACTCTTCGATGAACGTCGAGGTCGTTAGCAGGCTAAGGGGATAGCGTTGTTGCACTGAAAAATGGCACATTGGCGCACCTGCCCGTGTGCACCCATCTGTAGTACGGAAATTCCCATGGCTATCAGCAATGCCCAGACCGGCGCAACGCCGGCATCCGCGACGCCGCAAAGCAGTCCCTTAGTCATGCGCATCATCGGCGCGGTGGCGCTGGCGCATTTGATCAACGACCTGATTCAGTCGGTGCTGCCGTCGATTTACCCAATGCTCAAGGCCAATTATGGCCTGACGTTTACCCAGGTCGGCCTGATCACCCTGACGTTCCAGTTGACCGCCTCGCTGTTGCAGCCGTGGGTCGGTTACTACACGGATCGCCATCCCAAGCCGTGGCTGTTGCCGGCCGGGACGGTCTGCACATTGATCGGCATTTTGATGATGTCGCAGGTGGGCAGCTTCCCGATGATCCTGCTGGCGGCGGGATTGATCGGCATCGGCTCTTCAACCTTTCACCCGGAAGCTTCTCGCGTGGCGCGACTGGCTTCGGGCGGGCGTTTCGGCCTGGCGCAATCGACCTTCCAGGTCGGTGGTAACGCCGGTTCGGCGTTCGGTCCGTTGCTGGCGGCGGCGATCATCATTCCTTACGGTCAGGGCCACGTTGCGTGGTTCGGCTTGTTCGCGGTGTTTGCGCTGTTCGTGCTCTATCGCATCAGCCGCTGGTACGCCAATCACTTGAACCTGTTCAAGCTCAAGCAGGGTCAGGCGGCGACTCACGGCTTGTCGAAAAACCGAGTGATCGGCGCGCTGGTGGTCCTGGGCTTGCTGGTGTTCTCCAAGTATTTCTACATGGCCAGTTTCACCAGTTACTTCACCTTCTACCTGATCGAGAAGTTCGACCTGTCGGTGGCCAGTTCGCAGCTGCACTTGTTTTTGTTCCTGGGCGCGGTGGCGGCGGGGACCTTCTTCGGTGGGCCGATTGGCGACAAGATCGGGCGTAAGGCCGTGATCTGGTTCTCGATCCTCGGCGTGGCGCCTTTCACCTTGATCCTGCCTCATGTTGACCTGTTCTGGACCAGCATCCTCAGCGTGGTCATCGGCTTCATCCTGGCCTCGGCGTTTTCCGCGATCGTGGTGTACGCGCAGGAATTGGTGCCGGGCAATGTCGGGATGATTGCCGGGGTGTTCTTCGGCCTGATGTTCGGTTTTGGCGGGATTGGCGCGGCGTTGCTGGGGCATCTGGCGGATGTCCACGGGATTGAATACGTGTACTTCCTGTGTTCGTTCCTGCCGCTGTTTGGGGTGTTGGCGATCTTCTTGCCGCGCACCAAAAAGGCCTGACAATACGCGGACCCGTAGGAGCAAGGCTTGCCCGCGAAGCTTTTAGCGTCAGTGATGACGCCTTCGCGGGCAAGCCTCGCTCCTACAGGTTTGGTGGTGTTGCCCGGATTCCAGGCACAAAAAAGCCGCGTATCAAACGCGGCTTTTTGTTGCGTAGCGGTTTTTACACGTTGAAACGGAAGTGCATCACGTCGCCGTCTTTCACGATGTAGTCCTTGCCTTCCAGACGCCATTTCCCGGCTTCTTTGGTGCCGGCTTCGCCCTTGTACTGGATGAAGTCGTCGTAGGCGATAACTTCGGCGCGGATGAAGCCTTTTTCGAAGTCGGTGTGGATTACGCCGGCGGCCTGGGGTGCGGTGGCACCGACGCGGACGGTCCAGGCGCGGACTTCTTCGACACCGGCGGTGAAGTAGGTCTGCAGGTGCAGCATCTCGTAGCCGGCGCGGATCACGCGGTTCAGGCCAGGCTCTTCAAGACCCAGGGCTTCGAGGAACATGTCTTTCTCTTCGCCGTCTTCCAGCTCGGCAATTTCGGCTTCGATCTTGTTGCAGACCGGAACCACCATGGCGCCTTCTTCTTCGGCGATGGCTTTGACGATATCCAGCAGCGGGTTGTTCTCGAAACCGTCTTCAGCGACGTTGGCGATGTACATGACCGGCTTGGTGGTCAGCAGGTGGAAACCACGAATCACGGCCTTGTCGTCGACACCCATGGTCTTCATCAGGGTGCGCGCAGGCTTGCCGAGGGTGAAGTGAGCGATCAATTGTTCCAGCAGGCCTTTCTGGACCACCGCGTCCTTGTCGCCACCCTTGGCGTTGCGCGCGACTTTCTGCAGTTGCTTCTCGCAGCTGTCGAGGTCGGCGAAGATCAGTTCCAGGTCGATGATCTCGATGTCGCGTTTCGGGTCGACGCTGTTGGAGACGTGAATCACGTTCTCGTCTTCGAAGCAGCGGACCACGTGGGCGATGGCATCGGTTTCACGGATGTTGGCCAGGAACTTGTTGCCCAGGCCTTCACCTTTCGACGCGCCGGCCACCAGGCCTGCGATGTCGACGAATTCCATGGTGGTCGGCAGGATGCGCTTGGGGTTAACGATGGCCGCCAGGGCTTCCAGACGCGGATCCGGCATCGGCACGATACCGGTGTTCGGCTCGATGGTGCAGAAGGGGAAGTTCTCGGCCGCGATCCCGGATTTGGTCAGGGCGTTGAATAGGGTGGACTTGCCGACGTTAGGCAGGCCGACGATGCCGCAATTGAATCCCATGGTGTTTTCCCCGAGGAGTGAGTCAGGCCTTCTGGCTGTGCAGGTTTTTCATCGCGCGGTTCCATTCCCCGGCGAGGATATCCGGCAGCACGCCGAGGGCAAAGTCGATGCTGGCATCGAGTTTTTCCTGTTCGGCGCGTGGCGCACGACCCAGGACGAAATTTGAAACCATACTGGCAACGCCCGGGTGGCCAATGCCAAGCCGCAAGCGGTGAAAGGTATTCTGATTGCCCAGTTGCGCGATGATGTCGCGCAACCCGTTGTGACCGCCATGGCCGCCGCCCTGCTTGAGCTTGGCGACGCCCGGAGGCAAGTCGAGTTCGTCATGCGCCACGAGGATTTCTTCAGGCGTGATGCGGAAGAAGCCGGCGAGTGCCGCCACGGCCTGGCCGCTGCGGTTCATGTACGTGGTGGGAATCAGCAGACGAACATCCTGACCCTGGTGCGAATAGCGCCCGGTCAGGCCGAAATATTTGCGATCGGCCACAAGGTTCACACCTTGCGCGTTCGCGATGCGCTCAACAAAAAGGGCCCCTGCGTTATGCCGGGTCTGTTCGTATTCAGCGCCTGGATTTCCCAGGCCAACGATCAGTTTGATGGCAGTCACGATAGGGGCCCTTCCTTGGAGTGGTGGATAACATCGCCGCAATCCGGGAGTGCGGCGAAAGTGGACGACAAGTGCTCATTTACCATTATGTAAACTCCGCGTTCTCGCCCGCTTTCTCGCTACGTTCCAGTCCGCGATGTTACTTGATCACTCCGGCTTCACAGAGTGAATTACTCTGCTGCGCCTTCTTCGGTAGCTTCTGGAGCAACACGTGGAGCGTGGACGTTGGCAACAGCCTTGTCATCACCGTGTGCCAGAGCAACAAACTCAACGCCTTTAGGGGCTTTGAGGTCGGACAAGTGAATGATCGAACCGATTTCAGCGTCAGTCAGATCGACTTCGATGAACTCAGGCAGATCTTTCGGCAGGCAGGTCACTTCGATCTCAGCAACAACGTGCGAAACTTCGCCGCCTTTCTTGATCGGGGCTTCTTCACCAACAAAGTGTACAGGCACAACAGCGGTCAGTTTCTGGCCAGCGACTACGCGTACGAAGTCAGCGTGCAGCACGTGGCCTTTAGCCGGGTGGCGCTGCAGGGCTTTGATGATGACGTTTTGCTTTTTGCCGCCAACGTTCAGCTCGATGATGTGGCTGTAAGCCGCTTCGTTTTCGAGCAGTTTGGCAACTTCTTTAGCCAGCATGCTGATGGATTCAGGGGCTTTTTCGCCACCGTAAACTACAGCTGGTACCAGGCTTGCGAGACGACGCAGGCGGCGGCTCGCACCTTTCCCCAGGTCGGAACGCACTTCAGCATTCAGAGTAAAATCGTTCATGTTGTATCTCCAAAATAACCACATTCGCCCCAGCGGTTGCGACCAGCGCTAAAGGCGATATGGGCAAAAAAGCCCCGCCCCGACAGGAATGCCGGGGCGGGGCGCTTTTCGTCAACGAGACATTCGAGAAGGGCAGGGCCCTTAACGGAACATCGCACTGATCGATTCTTCATTGCTGATGCGGCGGACCGCCTCGGCAACTACCGGCGCGATATCCAGTTGACGGATACGCGAGCAGGCTTGAGCAGCAGCGGACAACGGGATGGTGTTAGTCACCACCAGTTCGTCCAGCATGGAATTTTCGATGTTTTCGATCGCCCGACCGGACAGCACAGGGTGTGTGCAGTAGGCGAAAACCTTGGCAGCGCCATGCTCTTTCAGGGCCTTGGCCGCGTGGCACAGAGTGCCGGCGGTATCGACCATGTCATCGACCAGAATACAGGTACGCCCTTCGACATCACCGATGATATGCATCACTTCAGAGTGATTGGCTTTCTCACGGCGTTTGTCGATGATCCCGAGATCCACGCCCAGGGATTTGGCAACAGCACGTGCACGCACGACGCCACCAATGTCCGGGGACACGATCATCAGGTTTTCGAAGCGCTGATCTTCAATGTCATCCACCAATACCGGGGAGCCGTAGATGTTATCTACCGGAATATCGAAGAAACCCTGGATTTGGTCAGCATGCAGATCAACCGTGAGAACACGATCGATGCCGACTACGGTAAGCATGTCAGCAACGACTTTCGCGCTGATAGCCACACGTGCGGAACGCGGACGGCGATCCTGACGGGCATAACCAAAGTAAGGAATAACAGCAGTGATACGAGTAGCCGAGGAGCGGCGGAAGGCATCAGCCATCACTACCAGTTCCATCAGGTTATCGTTGGTCGGAGCGCAAGTCGGCTGAATAATGAAGACATCTTTACCGCGGACGTTTTCATTGATCTCGGCAGTAATTTCACCGTCGGAGAACTTACCGACAGAGATGTCACCGAGAGGGATATGCAGCTGACGTACAACACGCCGAGCCAGATCGGGGTTAGCGTTCCCCGTAAAGACCATCATCTTGGACACGCGCAGTACCTGAAGGCTGAGGGTAACCTGGATGAGTATAGGAAAATGGCAGGGGCGGCTGGATTCGAACCAACGCATGGCAGGATCAAAACCTGCTGCCTTACCGCTTGGCGACGCCCCTGTATCTGTTGCAACGATTACCCAGTAATCGATTCCTTTAAAGCAGATTTTGCAGCTTGCGATGCAACATCGAAACGTTGCTTCCCTTTGCTACAAACCCTGTAAGGGTCTCTGTAAGAAGGGCCGAGACTTTATCAGCTTCAGCTTTGCTTGGGAAGCCCCCAAACACACAACTTCCAGTGCCAGTAAGTTTTGCTTCGGTAAATTTACCTAACAAATTCAACGCGTTACGTACCTCTGGATAACGCCTTGCTACTACTGGCAAGCAGTCATTTCGACTGTTTCCCTTGGGAACGGGGCGCACTTTAATGGGAGAAGAGTTACGTGTCAACAAAGGATCTGAAAAAATTTCTGCTGTACTTACAGATACTTGCGGCACGAGCACCAGATACCACGGTTCTTCGGGGTCTACAGGGGTCAGTTTCTCCCCGACACCCTCGGCAAAAGCCGCGTGACCTCGCACGAAAACCGGGACGTCAGCGCCCAGTGTCAGGCCCAGCACAGCCAGTCGATCTTCATCCCAGCCCAGCTGCCACAGGTGATTGAGGCCGAGCAACGTGGTCGCGGCATTGGAGCTGCCGCCACCAATGCCGCCACCCATGGGCAGGATTTTTTCGATCCAGATATCGATGCCAAGTGCACAACCCGATTGCGCCTGAAGTTTTTTCGCGGCACGCACAATCAGATTGCTGTCGTGGGGCACGCCGTCGAATTCGGTGTGCAAACGAATCACACCGTCGTCGCGCACGGCGAAGGTGATTTCATCACCGTAATCGAGAAACTGAAAAATCGTCTGCAACTCGTGATAGCCGTCTTCACGGCGCCCGAGAATGTGCAGCATCAGATTGAGTTTGGCCGGCGAGGGCAGCGTCAAGCGCGCAGCAGTCATGTTCACTGCCCCAGTTTGCGTGGTTGCCATTCCTTGATCACCAGCGTGACATCAAGGTCGGTGCCGTGCAGTTTGATCCGCTCGGGCAGCCAATAGCCGTTTTGTTCGGCGTAGCTCAGGTATTCGACCTGCCAGCCATCCTGTTCAAGGTTGGCCAGGCGGCTGTCGGCGTCCAGGGTCAGGCGACTCTTGCTGTCCGGGGCCGGGAGCCCGCGAACCCACCAGGCCAGATTGGACACCGGCAGTTTCCAGCCCAGCTGTTCTTCCAGCAGGGCTTCAGGCGTCGTAGCGTCGTAGCGGCCCTGATTGGCGACTTCCAGCGACACTTTGCCCGGGCGGCCGGTCAAGCGAGCAGCGCCGCGACCCAGGGGGCCGGAGAGGCGGATGTCGTAGTAATCCTGTCGCTGCAGCCAGAACAGCGTGCCGCTGCCCGAATCCTTGGGGGCGCGAATGCCGATCTTGCCGTTGATCTGCCAGCCGTCGAGGGCAGTCATCTGCTGTTTGTAGGTGTTCCACTGGGCCGGATTACCCTGGCCCTGGACCGATTCACGGGCACCGAAACCGGCGCAACCGGCGAGCAGGGCGATGAAGCTGAAGACGATAACGTGGTGCAAAAACATAATCTTAAAGAGTCTCTGATCCGGTCAGGCGCTTGATGGTGCCGCGCAGGGTAGGGCTGTCGGGTTGGTCCTTGAGGAACTTGCCCCAGATTTGCTTGGCTTCCCGCTGCTTGCCGTTGGCCCACAGGACTTCGCCCAGGTGCGCCGCGACTTCTTGATCGGGGAAACGCTCCAGGGCCTGGCGCAGCAAACGCTCGGCTTCATCGAGATTGCCCAGGCGGAAATTCACCCAGCCGAGGCTGTCGAGGACCGCCGGGTCTTCCGGATTGAGCTGGTGCGCGTGTTCGATCAGGGCCTTGGCTTCTTCATAACGGGTGGTGCGGTCGGACAGGGTGTAGCCGAGGGCGTTCAGCGCCATGGCATTGTCCGGGTCGCGCTTGATGATCAGGCGCAAGTCTTTTTCCATCTGCGCCAGGTCATTGCGTTTTTCCGCGAGCATGGCCCGGGTGTAGAGCAAATTCAGGTCGTCCGGGTATTGCAGCAAGGCTTTGTGCAGCACGCCCCAGGCTTTGTCGCCCTGGTTGTTGGCCGACAGGGTTTCGGCTTCGATCAGGTACAACTGAATCGCGTAATCGGGTTGGGCGTCGCGCTCGGCCACCAGTTTGCTCTGGGCTTCGGCGGTCTTGCCGTTGTTCATCAGGATATCGGCCTGACGCAATTGCGCCGGCAGGTAATCGTTGCCGGGGCCAACCTGGGCGTACTCGATCAATGCGCCTTGCGGGTCGTTGCGCTCTTCAGCGATACGGCCGAGGTTCAGGTGCGCCGAATCCACGTGGCTTTCCCGGGCGATCAAGTCTTCCAGGTAACCCTTGGCCTCGTCCCAGGCCTTGGCTTCCAGGCACACGAGCGCCAGGGAGTAACGCAATTCGTCGTCTTCCGGGTACTGCTGAACCAGGCTGGAGAACTCGACCTTGGCGTCGTCCATGCGGTCCTGCTCGACCAACATCCGCGCGTAAGTCAGGCGCAGGCGTTTGTCGTCCGGGTATTTCTTGATGCTTTTTTGCAGCAGCGGCAGGGCTTCATCGCCACGGTTGAGCGTTTGCAGCAGGCGCGCGCGCAGCAGGATCGGGGCGATTTCGCCGGCGTCCGGCGGATTGTCTTCGAGCAGGGTCAGCGCGCCTTTCGAGTCGCCGTCCTGTTGCATCAACAACGCCTTGCCGAAAATCAGCTGGCTGTTCTTCGGATGGCGCTGCAACAAACGGTCAAAACTTTTCATCAGGCCGTTGCGCGTGTCCTGGTCGGTGTCAGCCGCAGACAGGGCGAGAAAGTCGAAATGCGTATCGCCCTTGCCCAGCAGGACTTTCTCCATATAGACCATGGAGTCGTCGTAACGCCCGGCACGCGCCAGTTGCACGGCGGCGGCCCGTTGAGCTTCGAGGTCGTCCGGGGCGTTTCTCGCCCAGATCAGCGCGGTATCCAGGGCCGCCTGATCGGCGCCCAGGTATTCGGCGATGCGGAAGGCCCGTTCGGAGATGCCCGGATCCTGAGTGTTGATGGCCTGGGTCACGTAGTTGTCCAGCGCAATGTCGAAACGATTGCGTTGGCCAGCCAGTTCGGCACTCAACAGACTGAAGATGGTTTCTTCACTGAAGGAGCTATAGACCTTGGGCTTTTCAGGGGCCGGAGTGCTGTCTTCAGTCGGCGGCGTGCCGTCCGACGAAACGGGCGCCATAGCCTGGCAGCCGCTGAGGAAGACAAAAGCGAGGAGCAACGCGGAAGATCTATTCATATAGGAGAAGGACGACTAACCTGCGGTCGGATCATCATGACACAAGCCTTCGGCCAAACATAACCGAGTCTCAATTGATGCCTTTATAGAGGCAAGTGATTGGGACAATAGTCGGCGGTAGTTGTTCTGTCAGTGTCGAAGTAGGACAATTGCCGGCTTCACGTCACTATCAGCGACCTTGAATGGCCTTTCTTGCACTCGGTATTAACCACAAGACTGCTTCAGTAGACGTCCGCGAGCGCGTGGCCTTTACCCCTGAGCAGTTGGTGGAGGCCTTGCAACAGCTCTGCCGACTCACCGACAGCCGCGAAGCTGCGATCCTTTCCACCTGCAATCGCAGTGAGCTTTATATAGAGCAGGACCACCTTTCGGCGGACATCATCCTGCGCTGGCTGGCCGATTATCACCATTTGAGCCTCGATGAGCTGCGCGCGAGCGCTTATGTGCACGAAGATGATGCGGCAGTTCGTCACATGATGCGGGTCGCCTCCGGACTCGATTCCCTGGTGTTGGGCGAACCGCAGATTCTTGGCCAGATGAAATCGGCCTACGCCGTGGCGCGTGAGGCGGGCACCATCGGTCCGCTGCTCGGCAGGCTGTTCCAGGCGACGTTCAACGCCGCCAAGCAAGTGCGCACCGACACCGCCATCGGTGAAAACCCGGTGTCCGTGGCGTTTGCCGCGGTCAGCCTGGCCAAGCAGATTTTCAGCGACTTGCAACGCAGCCAGGCCTTGCTGATCGGCGCCGGCGAGACCATCACCCTGGTCGCCCGCCATCTGCACGAATTGGGCGTGAAGCGCATCGTCGTCGCCAACCGCACGCTGGAACGCGCGAGCATCCTCGCCGAACAGTTCGGCGCCCACGCGGTGTTGCTGTCGGACATCCCGGCCGAGCTGGTGCGCAGCGACATCGTCATCAGCTCCACCGCCAGCCAATTGCCGATCCTGGGTAAAGGCGCGGTGGAAAGTGCCCTGAAGCTGCGCAAGCACAAGCCGATCTTCATGGTGGACATCGCCGTCCCCCGGGACATCGAGCCTGAAGTCGGCGAGCTGGACGACGTCTACCTGTATAGCGTCGACGATCTGCACGAAGTGGTCGCCGAAAACCTCAAGAGCCGCCAAGGCGCTGCCCAGGCGGCGGAAGAGATGGTGGCGATCGGCGCCGACGACTTCATGGTGCGCCTGCGCGAACTGGCGGCGGTGGATGTGCTCAAGGCCTATCGTCAGCAAAGCGAGCGCATGCGTGACGAAGAATTGCAAAAGGCCCAGCGCATGCTGGCCAACGGCAGCAGCGCCGAAGACGTGTTGGTGCAACTGGCGCGCGGCCTGACTAATAAATTGCTGCACGCCCCCAGCGTGCAGTTGAAAAAGTTGACTGCCGAAGGCCGCCTCGATGCGCTGGCCATGGCCCAGGAACTCTTTGCCCTCGGTGAGGGCTCGTCGGATAGCTCGGATAAAAGACCGCAATGAAAGCGTCACTGCTCAATAAGCTGGACATCCTCCAGGACCGTTTCGAGGAATTGACCGCTCTGCTTGGCGATGGCGAAGTCATTTCCGACCAGACCAAATTCCGCGCCTATTCCAAGGAATACGCGGAAGTCGAACCGATTGTCGAAACCTATAAACAGCTGCTCAAAGTGCAAGGCGACCTCGAAGGCGCCCAGGCACTGCTCAAGGACAGCGACCCGGACATGCGCGAAATGGCCGTGGAAGAAGTGCGCGAAGCCAAAGAGCAACTGATCGAAATCGAAGGCCGGCTGCAACGCATGTTGCTGCCCAAGGACCCGAACGACGGGCGCAACGTGTTCCTCGAAATCCGCGCCGGCACCGGCGGCGACGAGGCGGCGATTTTCTCCGGCGACCTGTTCCGCATGTACTCGCGGTACGCCGAGCGGCGTGGCTGGCGGGTGGAGATCCTCTCGGAGAACATCGGCGAGCACGGCGGCTTCAAGGAAGTCATCGCCCGGGTCGAAGGCGACAGCGTCTACGGCAAGCTGAAATTCGAATCCGGCGCCCACCGCGTGCAACGGGTGCCGGCCACCGAATCCCAGGGCCGCATCCACACCTCGGCCTGCACCGTGGCCGTGTTGCCCGAGCCGGACGAGCAGGAAGCGATCGAGATCAACCCGTCCGACCTGCGCATCGACACTTACAAGTCGTCCGGGGCCGGCGGCCAGCACGTCAACAAGACCGACTCGGCGATTCGCATCACGCACTTGCCCACCGGTATTGTCGTGGAGTGCCAGGAAGAACGTTCCCAGCACAAGAACCGCGCCCGGGCGATGTCCTGGCTGTCGGCCAAGCTCAACGACCAGCAGACCACCGCCGCGGCGAATGCCATCGCCAGCGAGCGTAAACTGCTGGTGGGGTCGGGTGATCGCTCCGAGCGCATCCGCACCTACAACTTTGCCCAGGGCCGGGTCACCGACCACCGGGTCAACCTGACGCTGTATTCCCTCGACGAAATCCTCGCCGGTGGCGTCGATGCAGTGATCGAGCCGTTGTTGGCCGAATACCAGGCCGACCAATTGGCGGCGATAGGTGAATAAATGACGATCATTGCCAGTTTATTGCGTGCAGCAGACCTACCCGACTCGCCGACGGCGCGCCTGGATGCCGAACTGTTGCTGGCGGCGGCGTTGGGCAAGTCCCGCAGCTTCCTGCACACCTGGCCCGAGCGCATCGTGCCGAGCGAAGCGGCGCTGACCTTTGCCAGCTATTTGCAGCGCCGTCGTGGCGGTGAGCCGGTGGCGTACATCCTCGGCCAGCAGGGTTTCTGGAAGCTTGACCTGGAAGTCGCGCCACACACGCTGATCCCGCGCCCGGACACCGAATTGCTGGTGGAAACCGCGCTGGACCTGTTGCCCGCGACTCCGGCCAAGGTCCTCGACCTCGGCACCGGCAGCGGCGCCATTGCGTTGGCCCTGGCCAGCGAACGGCCAGCGTGGCACGTCACCGCCGTGGATCGCGTGATCGAAGCCGTGGCATTGGCCGAGCGCAATCGCCAGCGTCTGCACCTGAACAACGCCACGGTGCTGAGCAGCCATTGGTTCAGCGCTCTGGAAGGCCAGCGTTTTCAACTGATCATCAGCAACCCGCCGTACATTGCCTCGGCCGATCCGCATCTGGTGGAAGGCGATGTGCGTTTCGAGCCGGCCAGTGCTCTGGTCGCCGGTGTCGACGGGCTCGACGATCTGCGTTTGATCGTCGCCCAGTCCCCGGACTACCTCGACGCCGGCGGCTGGTTGATGCTTGAACACGGTTACGACCAAGCCGACGCGGTGCGCGATTTGCTGCTGACCCGCGGTTTTGAACACGTCCACAGCCGCACCGATCTGGGCGGTCATGAACGCATCAGCCTGGGGCGCCTGCCGTGCTGAATGATCAGGAGTTGTTGCGCTACAGCCGACAGATTTTGTTGCAACACGTCGACATCGACGGCCAATTACGGCTGAAACAAAGCCGTGTGCTGATCGTCGGCCTCGGCGGCCTTGGCTCGCCGGTGGCGTTGTACCTGGCGGCGGCCGGTGTCGGTGAGTTGCATCTGGCGGACTTCGACACGGTCGACCTGACCAACCTGCAACGCCAGATCATTCACGACACCGACAGCGTCGGCGTGAGCAAGGTCGATTCGGCGATTCGCCGATTGAGCGCAATCAATCCCGAGATTCATCTGGTCGCCCATCGTGCGGCGCTGGATGAAGATTCCCTGGCCGCAGCGGTTGCTGCAGTGGATCTGGTGCTGGACTGTTCCGACAATTTCTCCACCCGCGAGGCGGTCAACGCTGCGTGTGTGGCTGCGCGCAAACCCTTGGTCAGCGGCGCGGCAATTCGCCTGGAAGGGCAGTTGTCGGTGTTTGATCCGCGACGTGCTGAAAGTCCGTGCTACCACTGTTTATACGGGCACGGCAGCGAAGCCGAATTGACGTGCAGCGAAGCCGGGGTGATCGGCCCGCTGGTGGGCCTGGTCGGTAGCTTGCAAGCCCTCGAAGCCCTGAAGTTGCTGGCCGGTTTCGGCGAGCCGCTGGTAGGGCGCTTGTTGTTGATCGACGCCTTGGGCACGCGCTTTCGCGAGTTGCGGGTCAAGCGTGATCCGGGTTGCAGCGTCTGTGGTACGGCCCATGCGTGAAGCGCCGATTGGCGTGTTCGACTCCGGCGTCGGTGGGCTTTCGGTGCTGGCCGAGATCCAGCGTTTGCTGCCCAACGAGTCGCTGCTGTACGTCGCCGATTGCGGGAATATCCCCTACGGCGAGAAAACCCCGGAATTCATCCAGCAACGCTGCAGCGCCATCGCCGGTTTTTTCCAGCAGCAGGGCGCCAAGGCGTTGGTGCTGGCTTGCAACACGGCCACCGTCGCTGGCGTGGCCAATCTGCGTCGCGATTATCCCGATTGGCCCATTGTCGGTATGGAGCCGGCGGTTAAACCCGCCGCCGCGGCCACCCGCAGTGGCGTGGTCGGCGTCCTCGCCACCACCGGCACCTTGCAGAGTGCCAAGTTTGCGGCGTTGCTCGACCGCTTTGCCACGGATGTGCGGGTGATCACCCAGCCTTGTCCCGGGCTGGTGGAGCTGATTGAAAGCGGCGATTTGCACAGCGCGACCCTGCGCCAACTGCTCCAGGGCTACGTCGAACCGCTGCTGGCGGCAGGCGCCGACACGATAATCCTAGGCTGCACGCATTACCCCTTTCTAAAGCCGATGCTTAGGCAGATGATCCCAGAGACTATCAGCCTGATCGACACGGGCGCCGCGGTGGCGCGGCAACTGCAACGTCTGTTGGCCGAGCGCGAATTGCTCGCTGAGGGACCCGTTCGCGCCGCGCAATTCTGGACGAGTGCCGATCCGGAACATTTCAGAAATATCCTGCCGGTATTGTGGAATTCGGCTGGCATTGTGCAAAGCTTCAAGGACTAGAAAAAAAGCCGGGGCATGCGAGTAATTGGGGTGAACTTCTGATTAAGCGTCGACTTCTATAGCTCTGTCTGTGAGCAACAAAAAAGAAACCATACGAAATCGTTCGGAAAAGGATGTTTCTAATGAAGCGACTATTCTGTTTGGCCGCGATTGCGGCCGCGTTGATGGGGCAAAGTTTGACCGCACAGGCGGCGGGCGTGGAGTTCGGGGTCGGTCAGACCAGCGATTCGACCATGACCTACCGGTTGGGCATGCAATTGGACTGGGACAAGAGCTGGCTGCAAAGTGACGTCGGTCGAGTGACTGGTTACTGGAGTGGCGCTTATACCTATTGGGACGGCGACAAGACCTCCAGCACCAGCAGCGTTTCCTTCGCGCCTGTATTTGTCTACGAGTTTGCCGGGCAAACCGTCAAGCCGTATGTGGAGGCGGGGATCGGTGTCGCGTTGTTCTCCAATACCCGGCTGGAAGACAACAACATTGGCCAGGCCTTTCAATTCGAAGACCGTTTCGGCTTCGGCCTGCGCTTTGCCGGCGGACATGAAGTCGGGATTCGGGCGACGCACTATTCCAATGCCGGTCTGAACAGCAACAACGACGGTGTGGAAAGCTACTCGCTGCACTACACGATGCCGTTGTAAGGTCAAAAGCTTCGCGGGCAAGTCGGATCGCCGCCCGCTCGCTCCTACAGGTTTTGCGTCGTTCGCGATATTGCGTATGACACGAACCTGTAGGAGCGAGGCTTGCCCGCGAAGGCGTAATTTCAGTCGATGCAGTTTTACCGGTAAACCGACACAATCCCCTGCCGCTCTTCCATGCACTCCGGCGACCCCGTCTCGAACTCGCGACAAATCAGCGGGCGTTTTTCGTAGATGGTGCACATCATCGTGTTGCGATCCAGCGCCGCGCACCAGCCGTCATCCAGACGCAACATGACTTCCCCGCCCCAGTCATCGGTATCGATAAAACGTTCGGGCACGCCGGTTTCGGTGATCAGCATGACTTCGAGCTGGCAGCAGCAGGCCGAGCACGTCGAGCAAGTGACCGCCGGTTCGGCGATTTGCGTGTGGGGGATGGTTTTCATGGGGCGCAGTGTAAGGCAGTGGGCCGTCGCTGTGTGAAAGGCCTGACGGACGCTCAGTCGCGGTCTTCCGCCGCCAGCCGCTGGGCCATGAAGTGCAGCGTCGGAAACAGCAGCGCCCAGAGCAGTCCGATGCCCAGCAGCGTGGGCAGTTGGCCGTAGGGAAACTGCACCCCCGCCAGTTGGCTGCCCGCGTAATACGACAACGGTCCGCCGACCGCGCCCAACACGCTGGCCAGCCACCACGGATTGGCGCTCCACAGCAGGCAGTGGCGCAAGGTGGTCGCCAGCAGCGCCCACAACAGCATCAGCCACAGCGGAATCAATGGTGCGACGTCGGTGAAATCGAACACGCCCAGCCAGCGCAATGAACTGTCTACCGTGGTGCCCAATAACACCACGCTGAGGATCAATCGGCCTTCATCGCCCCAACGACTTATCCACAGCAGATGAATCACCAGTACCGCCAATGCCACCAACAGCCACAGACTGTTGCCGCCCACCACGCAGGCGAACCAGCCGAGTTGAAACAGCGCGGCATTGGCCAGACGTTCAAGCATCGAATCGGCCGAGCAGGGGCGCCGGCATCGCAGCCGGTTTGGCCAGCAGCAATTGTGCGGTGCCGATGGTGCGCTCCAGGAAGCCGCCCTCGCAGTAGCACAGGTAAAACTCCCATAACCGCAGGAACGCATCGTCGTAGCCCAATTCGCTCAAGCGGCCGTGGGCGTGGCGAAAATTCTCATGCCACAGGCGCAGGGTCCGGGCGTAGTGCAGGCCGAAGTCCTCCATGTGCAGCAGGTTCATGTCGGTATCGCGACTGACGATCTCCAGCATCTTCTGCACGCAGGGCAACGCACCGCCGGGGAAGATGTAGCGCTGGATAAAGTCGACGCTGTTCCTGGCCTGTTCGTAGCGCTGCTCGCGGATGGTGATCGCCTGCAACAGCATCAAGCCGTTGCTCTTGAGCAGGTGCGCGCATTGCTTGAAATAGGTCGGCAGGAAGCGATGGCCGACGGCTTCGATCATCTCGATGGAAACCAGTTTGTCGTACTGACCGGTGAGGTCGCGGTAATCCGACAGCAGCAAAGTGACCTGGTCTTGCAAACCCAGGGCTTCGATCCGTTGTGCGGTGAAGGCGTACTGTTCTTTTGACAGTGTGGTGGTGGTGACTTTGCAGCCGTAATGCTGCGCGGCGTAGAGCGCCATGCTGCCCCAACCGGTGCCGATTTCCAGCAAGTGATCGCTCGGCTTGAGGTCGAGTTTCTGACAAATCCGTTCGAGCTTGTTTAACTGCGCCTGTTCCAGGGTGTCATCGGGGCTGAGGAATTGCGCCGCCGAATACATCATCGTCGGGTCGAGAAACTGTTCGAACAGGTCGTTGCCCAGGTCGTAATGCGCCGCGATATTTTTCTGCGAACCCTTGCGCGTATTGCGATTGAGCCAGTGCAGGCCCTGCACGAAAGGTCGGCCGAGTTTGGCCAGGCCACCTTCCAGTGCATCCAGCACCTCAAGATTGCTGACGAACACCCGGACCACCGCCGTCAGGTCCGGCGAGGTCCAGTAACCGTGGATGAACGCTTCACCGGCACCAATCGAACCGTTGCTCGCCACCAGCCCCCAGACCGCCGCATCCAGGACATGAATCTCGCCCAGCAGATGGCCGCCGGGCGTGCCGAAGACGTGCCGTTCGCCGTCCTCGATCACCACCAATTGCCCGTGCTTAAGGTGCGCCAGTTGCCGCAGGACACCGCGACGCAGCAGCGAGCCGGACCAGCCGTTGGTGCTGAGCAGGTTGGCTTTGGCCGTAACGCTAGAGGATTTCATGGCGGCGATCCTGTGGGATATCGATGGCGGTCTGGACGCTGCCATCGGCAGCCTGATGAGCAAAAATCGGTGTACGTTTGAGCAACAGGCGCACGGCCTGCCAATAGATCGCCAGGCAGGTTTTCGCGGTCATCCACGGAAAGCGCCGCAAGTAACGGTGCAGGCTGTAGCGGTCCAGCGATTCACGTTGCAGGTTGAGCGTGGCGTCGAACAGTTTCAGTTCGCCTTGCCAGTCCGCCATGTGCACGCCGAGCTTTTGCGCGGCAGGGCTGAAGCTCATGCGGTATTCCAGATCCCGCGGCAGAAACGGCGAGACATGAAACGCCTTGGCCACGGCGAAATGCTGATGCTGACTCTGTAGCCCTTCGACGGCTCGGGCCGGCAGCACGTAGTGATAACGCTCGCGCCACGGGGTGTTGGTGACTTCGCAGAGAATCGCCGCCAGTTGGCCATCGGCTTCGTGGCAATAGAAAAAACTCACCGGGTTGAACGCCAGGCCCCAACTGCGGGGCTGGGTCAGCAGGCAGATCGCGCCTTGGGGCTCATGGCCGAGCACCTGGCCGACCTGCTGGCGTACCGCGTCGATCAAACGCTGGCCGGTGCCGGTGAAGGCTTTCAGGTAGTCGCTTTCGCGGAACGAAAAAGGCGCGAAGCGGCTATCGCCCGACAACGGCGACAAACCGAGCACGGCCTCCTGTTCGTCGAGGTCCAGGTACAGCAGGCCGATCCGATAGCGGAATTGATGGGCTCTTGGAGCAAACCGCCGATGGGCGATCCAGCCGCTGTAGAGGGCGCTGTTCACAAGGTTTCACCCAACGATCGGGCCACGCGCAAGGCACTGACCACCCCGTCTTCGTGAAAGCCGTTGGCCCAGTAGGCGCCGCAATAATACGTGTGCTGCGCGCCGTTCAACTCTTCCCAGCGTCCTTGCGCGGCCACGGCCTTGAGGCTGAATTGCGGGTGGGCATAGGTGTATTTGGCGAGCACCTTGAACGGGCTGATGCCGGCGCTCTGGTTGAGGCTGACGCAGAACGTGGTGTCGCTCTGGATCCCTTGCAGGATGTTCATGTCATAGGTGACGGTGGCTCGCGTGTGCCCGGCGGCCCCGAGCCGGTAATTCCAACTGGCCCAGGCGAGCTTTTGCTTGGGCAGCAGGTGTGTATCGGTGTGCAGCACGATTTCGTTGTCGGCGTAGGGCAGGGCGCCGAGGATCGACTGTTCGGCAGCGCTCGGCTCGGCCAGCAGTTGCAACGCCTGATCGCTGTGGCAGGCGAACACCACTTTGTCGAAGCGCTCGCTGCCGGCGGGGCTGTGGATAACCACACCGTCGGCCTCGCGTTCGACGCGGGTCACTGGGCAGTTGAGGCGAATTTTGTCTTTAAAGGAGGCGGTCAGCGGCGCGATGTAGGCGCTGGAACCCCCCTCGATCACGCACCATTGCGGACGATTGCCGACGGACAACAAACCGTGGTGCTTGAAGAACCGCACAAAGAACTGCAACGGGAAACCGAGCATGTCGGCCATGGACATCGACCAGATCGCCGCGCCCATCGGCACGATGTAATGCAGGATAAAGCGCTCGCCGTAGCCGCCGGCCTTCAAGTACTGATCGAGGGTGGTGTCGGCGGCGATCCGGTGTTCGTCGAGATCGCGCAGGGCCTCTTTGTTGAAGCGCAGGATGTCGCGCAACATGCCCCAGAACCCCGGCGACAGCAGGTTGCGCCGCTGAGCGAACAGGCTGTTGAAGTTATTGCCGTTGTACTCAAGACCCGAATCCGGGTCGGTGACCGAGAAACTCATCTCGGTGGGTTTGAACCCCACGCCGAGTTGCCCCAGCAGGCGGATGAAGTTTGGGTAGGTCCAGTCGTTGAACACAATGAACCCGGTGTCCACGGCGTAACGCTGGCCGTCGACGGTCACCTCGATCGTGTGGGTATGCCCACCGATCCAGTCGCCGGCTTCGAACAGGGTGATCTCGTGGCTGCGATTGAGCAGGTAGGCGCTGGTCAGGCCCGAGATACCGCTGCCGATAATGGCGATGTTCACGGCTGATCCTTGATCGGCGGGTTGCTGCGTACCATGCGCTTGCCGATCGCCAGTTTCACCCGCGCCGGCATTTTCGACAGGGGCCACAGGGCCGCCATGAACAACGCCGGGAAGGCAATTTCCAGTGGCCGATTCTTGAGCTTGGCGAAGATATGCCGCGCCGCTTTATCCACAGGCCAGCTGAGCGGCATCGGAAAGTCGTTCTTCTCGGTCAGCGGCGTGTCGACAAACCCTGGGCTGACCACGGTGACTTCAATACCTTCTGGTGCCAGGTCGATGCGCAAGGATTCGAACAGATAACGCAACCCGGCCTTCGAGGCGCCATAGGCTTCGGCCCGTGGCAAGGGCAGGTAGGTCACCGAACTGGCAACGCCCACCAGATGCGGCGCGGTGCCCTTGCGCAGCAACGGCAAGGCGGCTTCGATGCAATAGCTGCTGGCGAGCAGATTGGTGCGCACCACATGCTCGACAATCGACGCATCGAATTGCTTGGCATCCACGTATTCGCAGGTGCCGGCGTTGAGGATCACCGTGTCCAGCGAGCCCCAGTCCTCGGCGATCCGTTCGCCGATTTCGCGCACGGTCTGGCTGTTGGTCAGGTCCCCGGCGACCACCAGCACTTGCCCTGGATAACGCTGGGACAGGATTTTCAGTGGCACCAGCGAGCGCGAACTGACCGCCAGGTGCGCCCCGGTTTTCAATATTTCTTCGGCCAGCGCGGCACCAATACCGCTGCTGGCTCCCGTTAACCAGTATCGACGTGGAGTTGTAAAGCTCATCCCATTCTCCTTTTCAGCCAGGCAATCGCCCGGCCCAATACGGGTAAATGTTCATAAAGCAGTGCCCCGGCATCGAAATAATCCCGATGGCGATAAACCTTGTCGCGCCACAGCAGATGCGAGCAGCCATCGACCCGAATCACTCGGCCACCGGCCAGGCGCGGATGGCGGTAGCTCATGACCCAGCGCAAGTAACCTTCGCCTTCGCTGATCTGGTCGAAGCCGTGAAAGTCGAAATGCAGTTCGCTGACATTGGCGTAGAGCTCTTCAAAGTAACTGCGCAGTTGCACCAGGCCCTGCACTTCGTGCAGCGGATCGGTGAATTGCACGTCGTGGGTGTAGAGCTGATTGAGGCGTTGCAGGTTGTCCTTGTCCAGGTCCGCAAATTGCCGGGCAAAGCGCTGCAAGAATTCACTCATAGCCACCTCCAGCCGCCTGCCGCGACGGCAGGTTCTTGAACGCTGTCAGTGCGCGTTGGCGTGAAGTACTCAGGTTGACGATGGGCGATGGATAATCGGCGACGCCAAACAAACCGCCAACGTTGGCCGGGTTGTGCACTTCTTTTTTATTCAGCCCGGCCAGTTCCGGCAGCCAGTGCTTGATGAACACGCCTTCGGCATCGAATTTTTCCGATTGGCTCAGGGGGTTGAAGATGCGGAAGTAGGGCGCCGAATCGGTGCCAGTGGACGAGCTCCACTGCCAGCCGCCGTTGTTCGCCGCCAGATCGCCGTCGATCAGGTGCTGCATGAAAAAGCGCTCGCCCTCACGCCAGTCGATCAGCAGGTTCTTGGTCAGGAACATCGCCACCACCATGCGCAGGCGATTGTGCATCCAGCCGGTTTCCAGCAGTTGGCGCATGGCCGCGTCGATGATCGGCAGGCCGGTGCGGGCTTCTTTCCACGCGGCCAGTTCATCCGGGGCATCGCGCCAGGCCAGGGCTTCGGTTTCCGGGCGGAAGGCGCGGTGACGCGAGACCCGTGGGTAGCCCACGAGGATGTGTTTATAGAATTCGCGCCACAGCAGTTCGTTGATCCAGGTGACCGCGCCGACCTTGCCGCTTTCGAATTCGCCCTGATTGCTTTGCAGGGCGGTGTGCAGGCATTGGCGGGGGGAAATCACCCCGGCGGCGAGATAGGCCGAAAGTTGACTGGTGCCGGGCTTGGCCGGGAAATCGCGTTCGCTCTTGTAGTAGTCGATTTGTGCATCGGCGAAGGTGTCGAGGCGACGTCGGGCTTCGGCTTCACCGGCGGGCCAGAGCTTGATCAAGCGCTCGGCGGGTGTTGGGAACCCTTCGATGCAGGAAGGGACCTGATCGCTGTCGATGCTCAACGCCGCCTGAATGCCGGGGGCGCTCACAAGTTTGGGGAATGAGTGGCGCAAGCGGTCGTAGCAGACTTTGCGGAACTGGCTGAACACCTGGAAATACGTGCCGGTCTTGGTCAGCACCGTGCCTGGCGTGAACAGCAGTTGATCGAGGTAACTGAAAAAGTCGATGCCCTCGGCCTTCAGAGCCTGGCCCACAGCCTGATCACGGCGGGTTTCGTTGATGCCGTATTCCTCGTTGACGTGCACTGCGTCAACCTTTAACTCCCGACACAAATGGAGCAGCACCTTGGGCGCGTCGTCCCAGTGCGGCGCGCTGCGGATCAGCAGGGGAATATTGAGCTTGCCCAGGGCATCGCGCAGTTCGGCCAGGTTACGCAGCCAGAAATCCACTTTGCACGATGCGTCGTCATGCGCGCGCCACTGCTCCGGGCTCAGCAGGTACACCGCCACACTCGGGCCGCGGGCTGCGGCGGCCGAGAGGGCGGTGTTGTCGTGTAGTCGCAAGTCGCTGCGCAGCCAAATCAATTGCATGGTGGTGTCCGTGCTTAACATCTAAATAAGCCCACGCTGAACGAGAACCTGATGGGCCGACAAGGGATCTTCGGCCAGGAACAAATCAGCAATTTCAGTAGTTTTTACGGACAACTCGGCGTGGTGGATGCACACCGTTGGTCCGGCAATCATTTTTGGGCAACTGACGCCATTCAAAAGTTTCGGCAACTGCGCCAGGTTCATGGCTTTGCTGGAATACAGCAGTACGCCTCGGGCTTGCAGGTGTTCGACCGCCAGTGCGAGTTCGCCGGCCGGGAGTGGCCAATCGAACACTTCCACCGGGCAATCGGCGCTGCTGATCAGCCACGCGGTGAGCCACACGTGAGGTTCGAGTGGCAGGTCCGAGTGATTGATCAACAGCAGCGGTGCGGCGTGCAGCTGACGATTGTTATGGTAGATGCGCGCGCCAAATTTGCTGCGTAACCAGGAATAAAAGAACACACGCTCCATCTGCGCACCAAACTGGCCTTGCCAGCGTTGCTCCAGTTCGCTCAATAACGGCAGCAGCAACTGCTCACACAGGGTACGGGGCGGGTACAGCGCCATGGCCTGGTTGACGGTGTCATCGAGGGGGCGTTCGGCCAGTTGCGTGACTGCTTGCAGCAGCGTGTTGCGCAACAACTGCCAGTCGTTTTCCACCGTTTCGGTAAAGGCCTGTGGCGTGTCGAGCAGTTGCTTGACCTGGCTGACGGCCACGCCGCGATTGAGCCAGGTCAGAATCGTCAGGATCCGTTGCACATGCTCGGCCGAGAACAACCGATGGCCCTTGGGTGTACGTTGCGGCACGATCAGGCCGTAGCGCCGTTCCCAGGCGCGCAGGGTGATGGCGTTGACGCCGGTCTGGCGCGCGACTTCACGAATCGGCAGCCAGCCTTCGTCCAGGGCTTTCTTGAAGTCGGCGCCGAGGTCTTCGCTGGCACTGGTGTCGAGTGGGCTTTTCATTTAGATCGCATTTCGCAGGCTGAGGTTTTCCGGGTGCGGTTGCAGGTAAACCTGTTGCGCGATGTACGGATCCGGGTGTTGGCGAAAGAAGTGCTTGAGCAACGTCAGCGGCACCACCAGCGGCACGATGCCGTGGCGGTATTGGCCGATGACGTGTTGCATTTCCTGCTTGTCTTCAGCGCTGATGGCCTGTTTGAGATAACCGCTGATGTGTTGCAGGACGTTGGTGTGGGTGCGGCGTGTGGCGCATTTTTTCAGCGCCTCCATCAGCTCGCTGAAATAACGTGGGCCGAGGGCTTTCGGATCGGTCTGGCCCATGTTGCCCAGCAGGTTGCCGAGGGTTTTGTACTGCACCGGGTTGTGGGCCATCAGCAGGTATTTGTAGCGCGAGTGGAAGTCGATCAGGCCGCGGCGGGTCAGGCCTTGCTGGAGCAACTGCTGCCAGGCGCTGTAGGCAAAGACTCGGGTGAGGAAGTTTTCCCGCAGCACCGGATCGTTGAGCCGGCCGTCTTCTTCCACGGGCAAATCCGGATGCTGTTCGCAAAAAGCCCGGGCGTAGATGCCGCGACCGCCGCCGTCCACCGGGGCGCCGTTGGCGTGGTAAACCTTGACCCGCAACAGCCCACAGGACGGCGATTTTTGCATGAAGATATAGCCGCAGATATCACCCAGCTCGGCCGCCATTTGCTGGCCGTAGGCGGCGAGGGGTTGGGTGACGTTGATCTCGGGATTGACGGTGCCGATAGCTTCGGGACGGTCGGGATCGCCCACGAGCCGGATCGGCTCCCGGGGAATGCCGAGGCCAATCGCGACTTCCGGGCACACCGGGACGAAATCGAAATAGTCAGTGAGGGTACGACTGCACAGCCGCGACTCCTTGTGCCCGCCGTTGAAGCGCACCTCGGCGCCCATCAGGCAGGCGCTGATCGCTATTTTCGGTTTGGCGGTGGCGTTGGACATCGAAGCACCTCGAATCTAAACCTGTACAGAGCATGAACTCTGTACAACATAATCTTCATCATAGATTCGAAGCTGTACAAGTCAAATTATTTGTATAGGTTTTTTCGAGGGCTCGATCGTTCCCACGCTCTGCGTGGGAATGCAGCCCGTGACGCGCCGCGTCACTGGACACGGAGCGTCCCCAGAGGCATTCCCACGCGGAGCGCGGGAACGATCAGTTCCAGCCCAACAGCCAAGTGTTGCTGTCTTTCAAGGTTTGCCAATCGATGCGCTCACTGCGCTGGGTCAACACCGCCTGCAACTCAACTTCCAGCACCGTGCCATCCTCATCGCGGAACAGCTGCGTCACCAGAAAATGTTTTTCGCGGTTTTTCGGTTGGGCTGCTGTCCATTTCGACAGCAGCAATTTAGCGGGATTGAGGCGGTTCACTGCAGGTGCGCATGCAAGCGGCGGGCGGCTTCCTGGCCACTGAGCCAGGCCCCTTCGACGCGACCGGAGAGGCACCAGTCGCCACACACATACAGGCCCAGGTCGGCATCCGCCAAGACGCCCCATTCATGGCTGCTGGCGGGGCGGGCATAGAGCCAGCGGTGGGCAAGGCTGAAGGTCGGCGCCGGCATCGCACTGTGCAGCAGCTCGGCGAACGCCCCGTGCAGTTGCTCGATCACGGCTTCCTTGGGCAGGTCGATGTGTTGTCGGCTCCAGGTGCTGGTGGCGTGTAGCACCCAAGTGTCCAAAGTGTTGTCGCGCCCCGGTTTGCTGCGGTTGCGGGCCAGCCAGTCGAGCGGGCTGTCCTGCACGAAGCAACCTTCCATGGGCGTATCCAGCGGGGTGTCGAAGGCGAGGGCGATGGCCCAGGTCGGGTCCATTTTGACCCCGGCCGCAGCCCCCGCGAGCTTCGGCGCGGAGGCCAGCAGCGCGGTGGCCTGAGGCGCCGGCGTCGCAATCACTACGTGACTGAACGGACCATGGGTGAAGCCTTCGGCGTCCTGTAGATGCCAATGCTCTTCACCGCGATAGACCTCGGTGATGCGGCAGGCGAAATGCACTTCCAGGTCGCCGAGCAGGGCGCGGGTAATCGCGCTCATGCGCGGCGTGCCGACCCAGCGCGTCTGTTCATCCGGCGACAGGTTGAGCTGGCCGCCCTGGAACGTGTAGAGCTGCGGCGTCCACTCTGCGACCCAGCCGTTGGCTTGCCAGCGCTGCACTTCGGTGACGAAGCGTCGGTCACGGGCCGTGAAATACTGCGCACCCATGTCCAGAGCACCGGCGTCACTGCGCTTGCTCGACATGCGTCCGCCGCTGCCACGGCTTTTATCGAAAAGTTGAACGACATGCCCGGCCTCCGTCAGGGCCTGGGCGGCTGAGAGCCCGGCGATGCCGGTGCCGATGATTGCGATAGGTACAGTCATAGGGGCCTCGTTTACCTTTCTGTACAGACTACGCCGTGGTTTAAACCTGTACAATATTGTTTTTTGGTATAACTTTTAGCGTTCTCGTTCTGACAGCTTGGCCTATTGTTAAACACAGACACTGCCTGATACCAAAGATCCCTGCTTATAAAAATAGACTAGTGATCAAGGTAAAACGCCACGCGAGGAAGAAGTCATGCACATATTGCTGACCGGCGGTACTGGTTTGATAGGACGTCAGCTCTGCCGTCACTGGTTGAGTCAGGGGCATCGCCTGACGGTGTGGAGTCGTTCTCCAGAAAAAGTCGCGAAAATCTGCGGTGCTCAAGCTCGCGGCATTGCCCGTCTCGAAGACCTCGGCGAGGAACCGCTCGATGCCATCATCAACCTGGCGGGCGCTCCGATAGGTGATCGTTGGTGGACGACCCGGCGCAAGGCGCTGTTGTGGAGCAGCCGCATCAGCCTGACCGAAAGCCTGCTGGCCTGGCTCGAAACCCGCGAGCAAAAACCTCAGATACTGATCTCCGGCTCAGCGGTGGGTTGGTACGGCGATGGCGGCGAGCGCGAGTTGACTGAAGACTCGCCGCCGGTGATCGATGATTTCGCCAGCCAGTTGTGCATCGCCTGGGAGGAAACCGCCCAGCGTGCCGAGGCCTTGGGCATTCGGGTGATCCTGGTGCGCACCGGGTTGGTGGTGTCGGCCGAGGGCGGCTTTTTGTCGCGGCTGTTGCTGCCGTTCAAACTGGGGCTGGGCGGGCCGATCGGCAACGGTCGGCAGTGGATGCCGTGGATTCATATCAAGGATCAAATCGCCCTGATTGATTTTCTTCTGCATCGCATTGATGCCAGCGGTCCATATAATGCCTGCGCGCCCAAACCGGTGCGCAATCGCGAATTCGCCAAGACGCTGGGCAGCGTGTTACACCGCCCGGCGTTCATGCCCATGCCGGCGCTGGCATTGAAGGTCGGCCTGGGCGAGATGTCGTTGCTGTTGCTGGGCGGCCAGAAGGCTGTGCCGGCGCGCTTGCTGGAAGCGGGTTTCAAGTTCCAGTTCACTGATTTACGCGCGGCCCTGGACGATCTGTCCAGCCGCCTCTGAAATAGGACGTTGCATGACCGATCACGCGTTGCTTCTGGTCAACCTGGGCTCGCCGGCCTCCACTTCGGTGGCGGATGTGCGCAGCTACCTCAATCAATTTCTGATGGACCCGTATGTGATCGACCTGCCATGGCCGGTGCGACGCTTGCTGGTGTCGCTGATCCTGTTCAAACGTCCGGAGCAGTCGGCCCACGCCTACGCGTCGATCTGGTGGGAGGAGGGCTCGCCACTGGTGGTGCTCAGCAAACGTCTGCAACAGGCCATGACCGCCCAATGGACCCATGGCCCCGTCGAGCTGGCGATGCGTTATGGCGAGCCGTCGATCGAATCGAAGCTGCTGCAACTGACCGCTCAGGGCCACAGGCGCATCACCCTCGCGCCCCTTTACCCACAGTTCGCCGACAGCACCGTGACCACGGTGATCGAGGAAGCCAAACGGGTGGTGCGCGAGAAAAAGCTCGATGTGCAGCTCTCGATTCTGCAACCGTTCTACGATCAGCCGGAATACCTCGATGCGCTGGTGGCCAGTGCCAGGCCGTATCTGGAGCAGGATTACGATCACCTGCTGCTGAGTTTCCACGGTTTGCCGGAACGGCATCTGACCAAGCTCGACCCGACCGGCCAGCATTGCTTCAAGAACGAAGACTGCTGCAAGAATGCCTCACCGGCGGTATTGGCGACGTGCTACCGCGCCCAGTGCCTGCGCACGGCGGACGAATTTGCCAAGCGCATGGGCTTGCCGGATGGCAAGTGGTCGGTATCGTTCCAGTCGCGTCTGGGGCGAGCGAAGTGGATCGAACCCTACACCGAAGCACGCCTCGACGAGTTGGGCAAACGTGGCGCGAAGAGGATTCTGGTGATGTGCCCGGCGTTCGTCGCCGATTGCATCGAGACCCTGGAAGAGATCGGGGATCGTGGGCTGGAGCAATTCCGCGAAGCGGGAGGGGAGGAGCTGGTGCTGGTGCCGTGCCTCAACGATGACCCGCAGTGGGCGAAGGCGTTGAATGCGTTGTGCGAGCGGGCGCCGTTGGCCCTGTAAACGTCACGCAGAATGTGAGACAGGCTTGTTGTGGCGAGGGGGCTTGCCCCCGTTCGACTGCGCAGCAGTCGTAAATTCAGCAAACGCGGTACATCTAATGTTTCGCGGTTGTAGGGTTTAGGGCCGCTTCGCGACCCAACGGGGGCAAGCTCCCTCGCCACAGGGATTGAGGCGTCTGTTACAACAACGGCTCATCCGCCTTCTTGTGCTTCCAGCTGTCATTACCCGGCAGCAACAGGTTCAGCGCAATCGCCACCACCGCGCACAGCGCGATGCCTTTGAGGCCGAAGTCGTCTGGCCCTGTGCCGGTGCCGACCAGCACACCGCCAATCCCGAACACCAACGTCACCGAGACAATCACCAGGTTACGCGCCTCGCCCAGGTCGATCTTGTGGCGAATCAGCGTGTTCATGCCCACCGCCGCAATCGAGCCGAACAACAGGCACAGAATCCCGCCCATCACCGGCACCGGAATGCTTTGCAGCAATGCGCCGAACTTGCCGACAAACGCCAGGCTGATGGCAAAGATCGCCGCCCAGGTCATGATTTTCGGGTTGTAGTTCTTGGTCAGCATCACCGCGCCCGTCACTTCGGCGTAGGTGGTGTTGGGCGGGCCGCCGAACAGGCCGGCCGCGGTGGTGGCAATGCCATCGCCGAGCAGGGTGCGGTGCAGGCCGGGTTTCTTCAGGTAATCGCGACCGGTCACGCTACCGACCGCAATCACGCCGCCGATGTGCTCGATGGCCGGGGCCAGCGCCACCGGGACGATAAACAGAATCGCCTGCCAGTTGAATTCCGGCGCGGTGAAGTGCGGAATCGCGAACCACGGGGCAGCGGCAATCTTTGCGGTATCCACGACACCGAAATAGAACGCCATGCCAAACCCCACCAGCACGCCAGAGATGATCGGCACCAGGCGGAAAATGCCTTTACCGAATACCGCGACGATCAGGGTGGTCAGCAGCGCCGGCATCGAGATCAGCATCGCGGTCTGGTAATGAATCAGCTCCGAGCCGTCGCCCGCCTTACCCATCGCCATGTTGGCGGCAATCGGCGCCATGGCCAGGCCGATGGAGATGATCACCGGACCAATCACCACCGGTGGCAGCAAACGGTCAATGAACCCGGTGCCTTTGATCTTCACGGCCAGGCCCAGGAAGGTGTAGACGAAACCCGCCGCCATCACGCCGCCCATGGTCGCCGCGAGGCCGAACTGGCCCTTGGCGAGAATGATCGGGGTGATAAAGGCAAAACTCGACGCCAGGAACACCGGCACCTGACGCCCGGTGACGATCTGGAACAGGATCGTCCCCAGGCCGGCGGTGAACAGCGCCACGTTTGGATCAAGGCCGGTAATCAGCGGCATCAACACCAGGGCGCCGAACGCCACGAACAGCATCTGTGCACCCGACAGCACCGTGCGCCAGAGCGGATCGTTGAACTCTTCCTGCATGCTCAAGCGTCCTTCTGCTTGGTGCCGAAGATCTTGTCACCGGCATCGCCCAGGCCCGGGATGATGTAACCGTGCTCGTTCAAACGTTCATCAATGGAGGCGGTGTAGATCATCACGTCCGGGTGCGCCTTCTCGACGGCAGCGATGCCTTCAGGGGCGGCAACCAGCACCATCGCGCGGATGTCGCGGCAACCGGCCTTTTTCAGCAGGTCGATGGTGGCGACCATGGAACTGCCGGTGGCGAGCATCGGGTCGATGATCATCGCCAGGCGTTCGTTGATTTCCGGAACCAGTTTTTCCAGGTAGGTGTGGGCCTGCAGGGTTTCTTCGTTGCGGGCCACGCCCACGGCGCTGACTTTGGCACCCGGGATCAGGCTCAGCACGCCTTCGAGCATGCCGATACCGGCGCGCAGGATCGGCACCACGGTAATTTTCTTGCCGGCGATTTTCTCGACCGACACGGTGCCGGCCCAACCTTCGATATCGTAGGTTTCAAGCGGCAGGTCTTTGGTGGCTTCATAGGTCAGCAGGGCACCGACTTCCTGAGCAAGCTCACGGAAATTCTTGGTGCTGATGTCTGCGCGGCGCATAAGGCCAAGTTTATGACGGATCAGCGGATGGCGGATCTCTTGGATGGGCATGGGGAAAGCTCCGGCGGCGGGCAAAAAAACCGGCCTAGATTAATCTATCCGAGGGTGTTGTCCTATAGACATAAGGTACGTTAGTCCACAAACGCTTGATCTGGACGGGCGGGATGCGTACCTTTGCCCGCTTTTCCTGAATCCGCCACCCCTTGGAGAGCGACATGCCTGCTGATCTCGAGCATATCCGTCAAATCATGCGAGAGGCTGACTGCCTGTACACCGAAGCTGAAGTCGAGGCGGCCATCGCCCGCGTCGGTGCACACATCAACGAACAGCTGGCTGAGACCAACCCGGTGGTGTTCTGTGTGATGAACGGCGGCCTGATTTTCGCCGGCAAGCTGCTCACCCATCTGCACTTCCCGCTGGAAGCGTCCTACCTGCACGCCACCCGCTATCGCAACGAAACCAGCGGCGGCGACCTGTTCTGGAAAGCCAAGCCGGAAGTCTCGTTCCTCGACCGCGACGTGCTGATCATCGACGATATCCTCGATGAAGGTCACACCCTGGGCGCGATCATCGACTACTGCAAACACGCTGGCGCGCGCAAAGTGCACACCGCCGTGCTGATCGACAAGGACCACGACCGCAAGGCTCGCCCGGACCTGAAAGCCGATTTTGTTGGTCTGCCGTGCATCGACCGTTACATCTTCGGTTATGGCATGGACTACAAAGGCTACTGGCGCAACGCCAATGGGATTTTTGCCGTTAAAGGAATGTAAACAATGGCTACGCCGAGCTTTCTGGATCAAGCACTGTTCGCGGATTTGGCTGAGAAAGCGGCGGGCAACCCACGTGGTCGGCAGCATCACAACTTTCATCAGATGGAGGAACCCTGCCACCGGATGGCGGTAGGGTTGCAGCCGAGCACGTACATTCCGCCTCACCGGCACCAGAGCGCCGACAAGGCTGAAACCCTGGTGGTGTTGCGAGGTCGTCTCGGCCTGCTGATTTTTGATGAGTCTGGCCAGGTTACCGATAAGTGCGTCCTGCAGGCCGGTGGCGATTGCCTGGGGGTGGACTTGCCGGCAGGCATTTATCACGGTCTGGTGGTGCTGGAAGCTGATAGCGTGATGTTCGAGTGCAAGGCTGGCCCTTTCCGTCCGGTCGGTGAAGGTGATCTGGCCCACTGGGCTCCGCGTGAAGGCGAGACGGGTGTGGCCGAGTATCAAGCCTGGATGCGCGCGCAGTTCGATTGATCTCCACCCCGTGTAGGCGCGAGGCTTGCCCGCGATATAGGTGTGTCAGTCAAACCAGTTATCGACTGACACACCGCCTTCACGCGGGCAAGCCTCCCTCCTACAGAGGCGGCGGCACAGCTTCACCTCCGTCAGCCGTGATAAAGTGCCCGGCCTCGCCTCCGGAGCCCGTCATGAGCCTTTTGATCCGCAGCTGCGCCGCCCTGTTGCTGACCCTCAGCCTGCCTCTGGTCGCCGCCCCGGCGCCGATGCACGCGCAGTTCCTGCCACCGGACGACCTGACCCTGCGCGACGCCGAACCGGAGCAGCAACAACTGCTGCAGGTCACCGATTATTCGGTGGTGGTGGGTAGCCAACGCCAGTCGACCCAACAACCGATCCCGGTGACGTCACCGCTGCTGATCCGCCTCAAGGGCAAATCCCTGAACAAGGGCGCGACCATCAGCCAGGTGATGGTCAATTTCGATGGCGAAAGCAAAAGCCTGAAAAAGCCGATCTACGACGAGAAGAGCAAAACCCTGACGCTCTACTACCCGCTGGCTCAATACCGGGTGGTGATCGATTTGCTGCGCAACGACACGGTGTATTGCCAGTTCCTCAGTTACGCCAACGGCCATGTCTGGGCCGATCTGCACACCGGCAGCGTGCGTTCGCGTTGAGCCTGGCCTCAATCGAGGGGTAAACTGCCCGCCCCGTGAAATGTCTGCGAGCTGGAGTCGGCAATGCGTAAAGATAAGAAGCAAGTGATTGGTGACGAGATCGGCGATGAGCAAATCAAACTGTTCCTCGATTTTGAACCGGTCGACGCCATTTCCCCGTCCCTGCACAAACTGATCAAGGCCTATCGCGGCCTGCGCATCGACGACTTCGAGCGCTTCCTGACGTTTTTCGTCGAGGCAGGGTTTGACCTGGACGGCAAGGATGAGCATGGCAATGATTTTGTTGCGGTGATCAAGGATCAGCGTAATGCGGCTGAGTACATCGAGTTGATCGCCAAGGCTCGCGGTTGAATCGCGGACACCTGTGCCCGTAGGAGTAAAGCTTGCTCGCGATAGCGCTCTGAAGGACGCCATCGCGGGCAAGCCATGCTCCTACAGATAGGCGCATAAAAAAACGCCCCGCTCTCACTGAGAACGGGGCGTTTTTTGTGGGGCCGAATCAAGCGTAGCTTTCGGTCTCGTTACTGGCTTCAACCAGTTCCAGCGCGACGTTGTTGTGCGCGTTGATCTTGCGATACAGCGCCGCGTCGGTTTCCAGGACTTTTTCCCGAGCCGGGAAGATTTCCGCCAGTTTGGCCGCCCATTCGCCGGAGGCTTTGTTCGGGAAGCACTTCTCGATCAGCTCAAGCATGATCGAAACCGTCACCGAAGCACCAGGGGAAGCACCGAGCAATGCAGCAAGGGAACCGTCCTTGGCCGCGACCAGTTCGGTACCGAACTGCAGAACGCCGCCCTTTTTCGGGTCTTTCTTGATGATCTGCACCCGTTGGCCGGCCACTTCCAGGCGCCAGTCTTCGGCCTTCGCTTCAGGGTAGAAGCGACGCAGGGATTCCAGGCGCTGCTCCATCGACTGCATCACTTCGCTGACCAGGTACTTGGTCAAGTCCATGTTGTTTTTCGCCACGGCCAGCATCGGGCCGATGTTGCCGGCACGAACCGACAGCGGCAGGTCCATGAAGGAGCCGTGCTTGAGGAACTTGGTGGTGAAACCGGCGTATGGCCCGAACAACAGGGACTTGTTGCCATCGACCACGCGGGTGTCCAGGTGCGGCACCGACATCGGCGGCGAACCCACGGCGGCCTGGCTGTAGACCTTGGCCTGGTGGTGCTTGACCACTTCCGGGTTGTCGCAACGCAGCCACTGGCCGCTGATCGGGAAGCCGCCGAAGCCTTTGCTTTCCTCGATGCCCGACGCTTGCAGCAACGGCAATGCCGCGCCGCCCGCGCCGAGGAAGACGAATTTGGCGTCGACTTCACGGGTGTTGCCGCTGTTGACGTCCTTGATGCTGACGGTCCAGCCATTGGCGTTACGCTTCAGGCCGGTGACGCGCTTGCAGTACTTGACCTGGGCATCCGGTGCGCTGGTCAGGTGCTTGAGCAATTGATTGGTCAGGGCGCCGAAGTTGACGTCGGTGCCATTCATCACGCGGGTGGCGGCCAGGACTTCGTCGGGCGAGCGGCCCGGCATCATCAGGGGCATCCACTCGGCCATCTTGGCCTTGTCTTCGGTGTATTCCATATCGGAAAAGGCGTGGTGCTTGCTCAGCACGTTGAAGCGTGACTTGAGGAACGACACGCCGCTGTCGCCTTGCACGAAGCTCAGGTGCGGCACCGGGCTGATGAAGGTCTTGCACGAGCCGAAGGTGCCTTTCTTGGTCAGGTACGACCAGAACTGCTTCGACACTTCGAACTGGGTGTTGATGTGCACGGCTTTCTTGATGTCGACGGTGCCGTCGGCGGCCTGCGGCGTGTAGTTGAGCTCACACAGCCCGGCGTGACCGGTCCCGGCGTTGTTCCACGGGTTGGAACTCTCCGCGGCACCCGAATCCATCAGCTCGACGACTTCCAGCTTGATCGCGGGGTCGAGCTCTTTGAGCAGTACAGCGAGGGTGGCACTCATGATGCCGGCCCCTACGAGTACTACGTCGACTGCTTCGTTATGCGCCATTTAACGCGTCTCCAAAATCTGCAGCACCAAATTGTCGGCATGGCTGCCAGGCGTTCAGGGCGAGTCAGTGATGCCCCAGGTACCCATGGCAGTGTCGCCATGTCCGAATCTTCGCAATTTTTCGCAACTTCGACGGACGCTACCGGCCGGGCCTATGAGTGATATGAACTCATTTCAGCACACGACTGGCAATTCGACTTATGGTCGAGACATCCGTTTGTGCAACCAAATCCGTAGCGGACAGGCTTCAGGCTCCGGTATTTGAGGCGTACCCGGTCCTGTGTCGTTGGGCTGTTTCAGACGCTAATGGTGCATGTTCAGACGCAAAACTATTCATTTGCTCGCCACACTCTTGTGAAGTTGTGAAAACCCGTTTTTTTCACGCTCTTTTGAAGACGTGAACCTCAAAAAAGGGCTGTCCCAGCCTGGCACCGTGCCCGGATGGATTGCCGCCATGGGATACATGACAGGCAAAACGGGCAAACAGCTCAGTGACCGAGCGTAATGACAGCTCTGCAGATTCGCGAAAAGTGGGGGTTTTGCTCAGGGAACAGCAAGCGCGCCAGCTTCACTCGATCTGTGTGGGCGGCTCTCTGTGGGCGGTGCGGGGTGCCAATACCGGGGCATTGACGGTGCTGCGAGGCCCGATCAGGAGACGTCCTTATAATCGGGGGGAGATTGTATCTAAGAAACGCAGGGAAATGGTCGTGAATAATGACTTTTATTAGGCGTCTGGTCAGATGGACAACAGCGCCTGTACCCGTGAACGAGGTTGATGCTGGCGCACGCGGGCGCTCGGGGGCAGGGGATGGTGCAACCAGTTGAGGCGGATTTCTTCGATTTCGACCCAGCCATCACCCATGGGTTGGAGACTGCACTGCTTGAACGCCTGGCAATGGCCATTGCGGTCGAGCAGGGCGAAGCTGCGGTGCAACGGACGTGGCGCGAACAACGAGATCAGATAACGCATGGCGGAGTACCTTGTGGGGTGACTGCTGTGAAGGTTGCCAGCAGGCCGTGACGCCAACGTGTATGGACGGTTACAGGTGTGTGACAGGAACCGGCTCGTGCGGGGTTTGTCAGAGATTTCAACAATCGTTGCGAGACCCTAGTTCGCGACGATGGCCCACCGCTATACTGCCGGCCTGTTTGTGCCTGATTCTGGAGAGAAGAGCATGTTGCAACGCCTGTTGTTCGGTTTGATCACTGTGACCAGTTTGACCCTGGTTGGCTGCGCCCACAGCCCGCAACAACTGAACCCGGAGCCAAAGCTGACCACTCAGTTGGCGCCGGTTGGCCATGGCCAGCAGGTTGTGGTGCGAGTGGTGGACGGCCGTCCATCGCCAACCCTGGGCACCCGTGGCGGTCTGTACCCCGAGACCAGCGCGATCACCGTGCAGGGCGCGCAGATTCTGCCGAAGTTGCAGGCCCAGGCCGAGGCGGCCGTGCGTTTGCTGGGCTTCACCCCGGTGTCCAATGGCATGAATGCGCCGCAACTGACCGTGACCCTGGCGGAGCTGAAATATCAGTCGCCTAAAGAAGGCATGTACGTGACCGAAGCCACCATCGGCGCGACCTTCCGCTCCGACGTGCAGAACGCCAACCGTCGTTACAGCGGTCGTTACGGCGCTTCCCTGGACCAGCGTTTCGGCATGGCGCCGAATCAGGAAACCAACACCAAGCTGGTCAGCGATGTGTTGAGCGATGCCCTGACGCGTCTGTTCAAGGACCCGACCGTGGGTCAGATTCTCGGCGAATAACCTTTCGCGAGAGACAAAAAAGCCCGGTGCCAGTGATGGTCCCGGGCTTTTTCATGTCCGCCGATTTCTGTGGACGAATACAAAAACCCATGTAGGAGCGAGCGGTGCGACGATTCGACTTGCCCGCGAAGGCGGTGTGTCAGTCAACATTGATGTTGAATGTGCCGCCGCCTTCGCGGGCAAGCCTCGCTCCTACAAAGGTTCGGTGGGGTCAGGCGGCTTGGGAGTAGAAATCCAGCACACTCACCCCGGTCAGCAAATCCGTTTCCGGCAAATCCGCATGTTGATGCCCGCCGAGGGCGCAATACACCAGCCAGTGGCGGTCCTGGACGTTGAAGGCGAGGCTGCCGACGAGATTCTGCTGTTCGTCGCTTTGCGCGATAAGGTAGAGGCGGTCCTGGTTTTCGGCGTGCAGCATGCTGTGCTCTGTGTCGGTTTCGAGGGGCGACAGACTGGCGTATTCAGATGACGACGCCGTGACACAAGACAGCAATCGGCCCAATGGTTCGTTATTTGTCGCACGCTTTCGGTAGAATCCGCGCCGCGGTCGTCGGTCCGACGTCTGCCACGTTAGTTTTGCCCGAGGTCCGTGATGTCGTTGCATTTGATTTCGTTGTTCACCAACCATCCCGCCAAGTTGATCAACCTGCTGGCCTTGCTGATTGCCTTCCCCGGCTGCTGGCTGCTGCATGCTACCCGTCGCCGCGAACAGCGTGCGCTGGCGGTGCTGGAGGCGCATGCCCAGAGCCGTCGTGTCGATGACGCGATGTTGATGCTCGATGGCGCCACCCAGCGCATGAACCGGTTTTTCTATCGCTTCGGGTTTGCCTGTCTGGGTGTGGCGTTGGTCGTGTCGTGGATCAGTACCCGCTTCTGAATCTCTGACACGAGACCTGTGGCGAGGGGGCTTGCCCCCGTTGGGCTGCGAAGCAGCCCCAAAGGTCACCGCGTTCAGTCTGGCACACCGCAAGCACCGATTTTGCGACTGCTGCGCAGCCGAACGGGGGCAAGCCCCCTCGCCACAGTTGGTATAAGGCCAAAAAAACGGCGCCCCGAAGGCGCCGTTGTCGTGTCCGGTCAAGCTGCTTAAAGCGGCAACCCAGCCTTCACCCGATACTGATTGCGCACCGGCGTCGCATATTGCAACACCAGGAACGGACGATGTTCCTCAGGGCAAGCCTCCAGCCGGCGCTGCCATTCTTCCTGAGCCTTGGCCAGTTCATCCGCCGCAAACACCTCGGCGGCTTTGGGCACCTGAAGCTGCGGATCCGCATCCTTCCACTGCGCATAAGCCAGGTAGTGCACCGGGAACAACCGGTAACCGCCGAGGATCTGCTTGTCCATCTCGATCGCCAATTGCTTGGTGTC
Source organism: Pseudomonas sp. ANT_J12 (assembly GCF_008370045.1). Lineage (GTDB taxonomy): Bacteria > Pseudomonadota > Gammaproteobacteria > Pseudomonadales > Pseudomonadaceae > Aquipseudomonas. Next base: position 63,264 of record NZ_VOBN01000017.1, on the reverse strand, counting down.
GTCGAACAGCTCGGTGATCGGCGCGGCGAAATTCACGTGGACCCGGCCCTTGTAGCCGGTGATGCCCTTGGCGATGCTCACATCGTCCTCGCCCGGCACTTTGCTGTAGCTGCCAGTAGTGGCGCGGATGAACAGTTCGCGGGCCTTGGCCTGGTCGCACGGGTCGTATTCGTAGCTGATCGACACCGGGGTCACGTTCAGCGACTGGATGACCTCGCCGAACGGCTCGTCCTTGCGGCTCATGTGAAACATCTTGAGGATCGCCGACTCGGTACGGTCGTCGCCATCCTTGGCCCGGCCTTCGGCCTGGGCGATCCAGATCGAGGCGCAATCGTTGCGGATCGAGTGGTTGATGTAGGCCGACAGCAACTGGTAAGCCGCCATCTTCTCGCGGCGACCGGTGATCGAGCGGTGCACGATGAAGCTCTTGTTCAGGCGCATCAGATCGCTGACAAACGGCTTTTGCAGCAGGTTGTCACCGATGGCGATGCGCGGGGTCGGCAGGCCGGCGTGGTACACGGCATAGTTGACGAAGGCCGGGTCCATCACGATATCGCGGTGATTGGCGATAAACAGGTAGGCGCTGCCGGACTTGAACTGCTCGACGCCGGTGTAGGTGACACCGTCGGTGGCGCGCTCGATGGTGTGGTCGACGTACACCTCGACCTTGTCCTGCAAAGTGGCCACCGAGTTGACGCCGGCGAACTCACGGCGCAGCCGATGAGCTATAAGAGGTTTGAGCATCCAGCCGAAAGCACCGGCGTAACGCGGGAAGCGAAAGTGAATGAGGATATCTAGAAGCGCCTTGTCGCCGAGCAGCCGCGCCAGCACCGCTGGGACTTCGCTGTCGTCGTAAGGTCGGATGGCATCGAATTCGCCCATCATGCTCTCTTGTTAGAAACGGCTAGGGTAAGTAAAGGTTTTGATCGAAAACCAACGGGGCACGGTCTGAAAAGGTAGTCAGACAAAAATAGCCCTGCAAATAGACCGGCGATTATACGCACAAGTCACCTGGGAGACCGCGATGCTGGAAACCGAGCGCTACGAATGTCCGTATTGTGGTGAAGAGGCCGAGGCCGTGCTGGATTTGTCCGGCGGCGATCAGACCTATATCGAGGATTGTCCGGTGTGTTGCAGACCGATCACGTTTGTCCTGCAAACCGACGGTCAGGAATGGTTGCTCGAAGTTCATAGCGAGAACGAATGAAAGGGGCGCCCGATGCAGCGAATCTACGAACCGGAAAACCTGATGGAAGGCGAGTTGCTGCAAGGCATGCTCGCCAGCGAGGGCATCGAAGCGCATCTGGTGGGGCGGGATTTGCTCGGTGGCAGCGGTGAATTGCCGATTTACGGTTTGTTGGGTTTGTCCGTGGATAACGATCAGGCCGAGTACGCCCGGGAACTGATCACCGCCTACAATGCCGCGTTGCCGATGCCCGGTGATGAACCGGAAAGTTTTCCCGGCACGCTGGTCTGTTAGGCTGACGGTCGTTTTATCAAGAGTCGTGTTGCCCCATGTGTGGACGTTATGCCCTGTTTCGCTGGAACCCCGCCTTCGCGGCCCTGCCTGGCTTCCCCGCCGATCAGCAGGCCCAGTGGAATATTTCCCCCAACGATTCGGTGTTGATGCTGCGTGCCGGTGCCGACGGTCAGCGTGAGTTGGCTCGCGCCCGCTGGGGCCTGACGCCGCCGTGGCTGACCGATTTGTCCCGCACCCCGGCCCATGCCCGGGCCGAAACCGTGGCCGAACAGCCGATGTTTCGCCAGGCGCTGCGCGAGCGCCGTTGCCTGTTGCCGGCCAATGGTTTCTACGAATGGCGCGGCACCCAACGCAAGCGCCCCTATTGGCTGACACCGGGGGAGGGCTCGGCGCTGTTTTTCGCGGCGATCTGGGAGGCGTATCCAGTGCAGGAGCAGATATGGCTGAGCACGGCGGTGATCACCCAGCCGGCGGCGAGTCAGCGCCGGCCGTTGATTCTCGATGAGGCGGGGCAGGCCGCGTGGCTTGATCCCGAGACGCCTTTGCATGTGTTGCAGGGATTGCTGGCCAGTGAGCCCGCAGCGTTGCGCGAGCGGGTGTTGGCGAATCTGGTAAATGATCCGAAGCTCAACGGGCCGGAGTGTTTGACGCCGGGATAGTGATCGCTCCCACGCGGAGCGTGGGAACGATCATGAACGATCACCTCAGACCTTGAACTGATTGATCAACCGCCGCTGCTGTTCCGCCAACTTGGTCAGGTCCGCACTGGCCGCACTCGACTCATCCGCCCCGCCGGCCACTTCGTTGGCCACTTGCCCGATGTTGATCACGTTGCGGTTGATGTCATCCGCTACCGCACTCTGTTCCTCGGCTGCGCTGGCGATCTGGGTGTTCATGTCGTTGATCACCGACACCGCCTGAGTAATCGTCTCCAGCGCTTCAGCCGCTTTCGCCGCATGCTGCACGCTTTCATCTGTACGGTTCTGGCTGTCTTCCATGACCCGCACCACATCGCGGGTGCCTTGTTGCAGTTGCTGGATCATGGTCTGGATTTCTTCGGTGGCCTTCTGGGTCTTCTGTGCCAGGTTGCGCACTTCATCGGCCACCACGGCAAAACCACGGCCCTGTTCCCCGGCGCGCGCAGCTTCGATCGCTGCGTTCAAGGCCAGCAGGTTGGTCTGCTCGGCAATCCCGCGAATCGCGGTAAGGATCGCGTTGATGTTCTCGCTGTCCTTGGCCAGGGTCTGCACCACGGCCACCGCTTTACCGATTTCCACCGCCAGCACGCCAATCGAATTCGAGGTGTCGCGCACGATCTGCATGCCTTGCGCTGCCGCTTTGTCCGCATGGCTGGCCGCCTGCGCTGCCGATGTGGCGTTGCGTGCCACGTCCTGGGCGGTGGCGGTCATTTCGTGTACTGCCGTGGCTACCTGATCGATCTCGGCCATCTGCTTGTGCACGCCAATGTTGGTGCGGATGGCGATGTCGGCGGTGTGTTCCGATGAATCGCTGACGCTCTGCACCGACGTCACCACCTGGGTGATCATCGCCTGCAACTTGGCCAGGAAGGTGTTGAAGCCCTTGGCAATCGAGCCCAGTTCGTCGGCGCGGTCGCTGCTCAGGCGGCGCGTGAGATCGCCTTCGCCCTGGGCGATGTCGTCGAGCATGGCCACCATTTGCTTGAGCGGACGGGCGATGCCGTGGCCCACCAGCCAGATCACCAGCAAGCCGATACCCGCAATCAGCAAGCCGACCATCGCCATGCCGAAGGTGTCGGACTTGCGCTGTTTATCCAGGTCGCCCTGGAGTTTTTGCAGGTCGGCCATCACCGCGTTCAGCGGCAATTGCAGCATCAGGGTCCAGCGGGCGTCGGTCTGGCCGATGCCGAACGGCAGGTACAATTCGATCCGGCCATTGGCCTTGTCGACGGTGTAGGTCACTTCGCCGCGCTTGAGATTCGCCATGTTGGCAATCTGCTGGCTGTCGAGGATGTCGCTGACCTTCTCGCCGAATTTGCTCGGGTCCTTGGTGTAGGCGACGATCCGGCCATTGCCGCCGATCAGCGCCATCACGCCCGAGCCGCCGTACAGTTTCTGGTTGGCGCCCAGGAGCATTTCCTGGATGAAGTTCACCGACAGGTCGGCGCCGACGATGCCCTGGAAGGCGCCGTTGAGCATGATCGGTTCAATAAAGGAGGCGAGCATGACGATTTTGTCGCCGACCTTGTAGGGCGCCGGATCGATCACGCAGGATTTCTTGGTTTCTTTCGAGCACAGGTAGTACTCGCTGGCGCGCACGCCGGTGGACAGGGTTTTCTGGTCGTCGACGTCCACCAGTTTGTCCAGGCCCAGGCTGCCGTCCTCGTTGCGGAACCACCACGGCAGGAAACGTCCGTTGGCGGCGTCGATACCGACCACCTTGGTATCGACGTAGGCCACATCGTTATGGTCCAGGGCGTTTTTTTCCCAGCCGATGTAGGTGCCGAGGATCTTCGGGTTCTTGGCGACGTTTTGCTTGATCAGGCTGATCAACTGCTCACGGCTGATGTTCACCTGGGGTTGGCCATCGGCGCCCGGGGTGCCGATCAGCTCGTTGACTCGCACCAGGCCGCCGGCAATCAGCAGCGGCGCCTCGAGCTCGCGCTGGATCTGGCTGACCTGGGTTTGCGCCAGGGAAGTGAGGCGCTGCTCGATGACTTGCTCGAACTGCGCCTGGGTCCGTTCCTGGACCATGTCTTGCGTCCGGGCGCCGGAAAACAGCGCGTACAGCACCAGGGCCGCGACGACACTGAGGACGATGGCGCCGGCGAGGGCGGCTACGGAAAACTGGATCGACTTGAATTTCATGGGTGCTCCGCACGCAAGAGGACGTCTGCGCTGTTGTATCGGCCGGGGCATCGGGGTCCATGAGCGGGGGCGTGGCGAAATGACTGTTTTGACGTGCTGGAGGTCGTAAATGAAGCGTGGCGGGCGTGGCCTGCGCGAGTTTGTGAATTTTTTTAGGCGGCGCAGAAAATATTGTCGGAAAAGTCTGTGCTACACGTCTGTTGTATCTGGCGCCGATACAATTCACCGCCTACGATACGCGGCATGTTTTCAGGGAGCTCTATTGATGAACAAGACATTGGTTGCAAGTGCATTGAGCGCGGGTCTGTTGCTCGCCGGTTGTCAGTCGGTCAACACCACCAGCGGCGGAGCCGTCGGGGTTGAACGCAAGCAGTACATGTTCAGCATGCTGTCGAGCCAGGAAGTCGACCAGATGTATGCCCAGTCCTATCAGAAGACAGTAGGCGAGGCGACGAGCAAAGGGGTATTGGACAAGACCAGTACCGATGCCAAGCGCATCCAGGCCATTGCCAACCGGCTGATTGCCCAGGCGCCGAACTTCCGTCCGGATTCGGCCCAGTGGAAGTGGGAAGTCAACCTGATCAAGAGCGACGAGCTCAACGCCAACTGCGGTCCTGGCGGCAAGATCATTTTCTACACCGGGCTGATCGACAGCCTGAAACTCACCGACGATGAAATCGCCGCGGTCATGGGCCATGAAATCGCCCACGCCCTGCGCGAGCACGGTCGTGAAGCGATGTCCAAGGCCTATGGCATGGAAATGGCCAAGCAGGGCGCCGGTGCCTTGTTCGGTCTGGGGCAGGACAGCCTGGCCCTGGCCGACACCGTGGCCAACTACGGCATGACCTTGCCGAACAGCCGCGCCAATGAAAACGAAGCCGACCTGATCGGCCTGGAACTGGCGGCCCGCGCTGGCTACAACCCGAACGCAGCGATCACCTTGTGGAACAAGATGAGCAAGGCGTCGGAAGGTTCACCACCGGAATTCATGAGCACTCACCCGGCGTCGACCAGTCGGATTGCTTCGTTGCAGGCAGCGATTCCGAAGGTTATGCCGTTGTACGAGAAAGCCTCGAAGTCCTGATGTTCATGAGGTGAGTCTTGTGGCGAGGGGGCTTGCCCCCGTTGGGCTGCGAAGCAGCCCTTCTTTATGCTCCCACCACCATTCTTCAGTTACACCTCATTCTGCGGTTTTGCGACTGCTACGCAGTCGAACGGGGGCAAGCCCCCTCGCCACAGTTTTTGGCTTGGCCGAATGAATGCGTCAAACCCACCCACTGCTCTGCATCGCTTTGTACACCGCGACAATTGCCAGGACGAAGAACGCCGACGCCGCCAGTCGACGGATCAATGTCAACGGCAGTTTGTCCGCCGCAAAGTTACCGGCCAGTACCACCGGCACGTTGGCAATCAACATCCCGGCGGTGGTGCCGATGATCACCAGCCACAGTTCCGGGTATTGCGCGGCGAGCATCACCGTAGCGACCTGGGTCTTGTCGCCCATCTCTGCCAGGAAAAACGCGATCAATGTGGTCAGGAACGGGCCGAACTTGCGCGCCGTGCTGGCGTCGTCGTCGTCCATCTTGTCCGGCACCAGGGTCCACAACGCCGTCGCGGTGAAGCTGGCGGCGAGGATCCAGTGCAGCGTTGCATTCGAGAAGAAGCTGCCGAACCAGGCGCCTACCGCACCGGCTGCCGCGTGGTTGGCCAGGGTCGCGGCAACGATGCCGGCGATGATCGGCCAGGGTTTGCGAAAGCGAGCGGCGAGAATGAGCGCGAGCAGTTGCGTCTTGTCGCCGATTTCGGCCAAGGCAACGATTGCGGTGGGAACGAGAAGAGAATCCAGCATCAGGGTTTTCCTAAGGGGCGGGTCGACACGGCTATGACACGTACAGCCTTCCCGCCCCGGGTAAGGTGTTCGTGTCATAGGTCTTGTCAAACCCTGGCGACCATCTGTGTGGACGCTTGGGTCGCATACGCCATGGCCTGTTGACCAAGTATGTTGACGTATGCCGGACGAGCATGGCGCTCGTGGGAGACTACTCCCCTAGGACGGAGCGGATTCTGCCTAGGCAAAATCCGTTAGGCAAGCACTTATTTATCAGCCGCGTTTGGCCCGGTAGATTCGGAAACCCTGTCCTTCTGCCTTGATCGCACACACGCCCAGGTGCTCTTCGATCAGTGGCTGATACTTCAGGAAGCTGTTGGCGACCAAGCGCAGTTCGCCACCGTTTTTCAGATGTTTGGCTGCTTTTCGTAGCAAGTTCTCGGTTGCAAAATAATCGGTGTGCACCCCGACATGGAACGGCGGATTGCTCAAAATCGCGCTCAACCCCATCGGCGCGGCATCGATCCCGTCACCGGTAATCACCTCGGCTTCCAGACCGTTGGCGGCCAATGTCAGGCGACTGCTGGCAGCGGCGAACGCATCCACGTCCAACAAAGTGACTTGGTTGTGCGGATAACGACGCTTGACCGCCGCGCCCAGCACCCCGGCGCCACAACCGAAATCGAGCAAATGGCCGCTGGGCAACTTGTCCAGATGCTCCAGCAACAGCGCACTGCCGCGATCCAGCCGACCGTGGCTGAACACCCCCGGCAAACTGATGACTTTCAGCGGTCCTTCGGCCAAGGGCAGTTCGTATTCCTGGGCCAGGCTTTCCAGGGATTTGGCTTCTGGCGCGTTGGCCACGGTGACCAGCCACAGTTGGCAATGCCGCGCGCTGTCGAGCTTGCGCGGCTTGCCGAACGTGTTCAGTTGCTTGGCCGCGCCTTCGATGCCGCTGCGTTTTTCACCGACCAGGTACAACTCGCGCCCGGCCAGGCGTGAGGCGAGGGCGTTGAGGATGTAGTCGGTCAGGTCCTTGGACTTGGGCAGAAACACCACCGCCGTGTCGAATTCACGCTCCGGTGCGTTCACACCAAAGTGGCTGCGCTCGGCGAAGCGTGCGTCCAGCGCTGCTTGATCGCCGGCATGCCAGCACCAGCCATGGGCGTCGGGCAGGCGGCCCAGCAAGTCGTCGGCGGGCAAACCGGCCAGCAACACCGAACCCTGAAATAACTCGGCCTGACGAAGCAGTACTTCACTGCGCGGATCCATACTCTGCTCCTTGAAAAAAAGTGCGGCAGTTTATCAACTGACGACCCGCAGTGCCTTACCGCTGAAGAACGCCTGGGTGTTTTCGGTCAACTGGCCCACGATGCGCTGCCGCGCCTCGCGACTGCCCCAGGCGTTGTGCGGGGTGACGATCAGCCGGGGAATGTCAGCGGCCAGCAACGGGTTGCCATTAACCGGCGGCTCGATACTTAGCACGTCCGTGGCCGCGCCGCCCAGGTGACCGTTGCGCAACGCGTCGGCCAGCGCCTGTTCGTCGATCAAGCCACCGCGGGCGGTGTTGACCACGAAGGCACCCGGTTTCATCGAAGCCAGTTCACGGGCGCCGATAAAGTGCCGGGTGTGTTCGTTGAGCGGGCAGTGCAGGGTCAGGGCGTCGATTTGCGGCAGCAGTTCATCCAGCGGCAAGCGATCCGGGCGGGCAGGGCGGCCGGGAATCTGCCCCAGCAACACGCGCATGCCGAAGGCTTCGGCCAATCGCGCGACGGCGCCGCCCAGTTCACCGTGACCGAGCAGCCCGAGGGTTTTGCCTTCCAGTTCGACGATCGGGTAATCCAGCAGGCAGAACTGTTTGGCCTGCTGCCAGCGCCCTTCGCCGACGGCTTTCTGGTAATCGGCCAGGCGTGTTGCGAGGTTCAGCAACAGCATGATCGTGTGCTGGGCCACCGACGGCGTGCCGTAACCCTGGCAGTTGCACACGGTGATCCCGTGGGCGCGGGCGGCGGCCAGGTCGACGTTATTGGTGCCGGTGGCGGTGATCAGGATCAGCTTGAGTTCGGGGCTGGCGGCGATGGCGGCGGCGTCGATCAGGATCTTGTTGCTGATGGCCACGGTGGCGCCCTTGAGGCGCTCGATCACCTGATCCGGCGTGGTCTGGGCGAACAACTGCAAGTCGCTGAAGCAATCGCGCAATGGCGTCAGGTCGAGGTCGCCCAGGTCCAGGGACGGGTGGTCGAGGAAAACGGCGCGGCGAGTGTTCGTCATCAACTGTACCTTTTGTGCGATGAACTGAAGGCGTAATCTGCCGAGCCTACCAGATGAAACAAATGGTTACTCATCGCCCCCAAGCCACTTTGAGGGCCGGTGCGGTACCTGTGGCGAGGGAGCTTGCTCCCGCTGGGCTGCGCAGCCCCAACCCAGGCAGCCGAGTTTTATCAGGCGGACCGCGTTTTCCGGTTTTACGACTGCTTCGCAGCCGAACGGGAGCAAGCTCCCTCGCCACAGGTGTGATGCAAGCCATAGAAATTGAGTTTGCTCGCGCTATTTTTCGACCAAGTTTCCCCAAGGAGCCCCCCATGTACTGGACAGAATTCTTGACCGTCGTCCTGATTCACCTGCTGGCCGTCGCCAGTCCCGGCCCGGACTTTGCCGTGGTGGTGCGTGAGAGCGTGACCCACGGTCGCCGCGCCGGGACCTGGACCGCGCTGGGTGTGGGCACGGCGATTTTCCTGCACGTCGGTTACTCGCTGCTCGGCATCGGCCTGATCGTGTCCCAGTCGATTGTGCTGTTCAACGCCTTGAAATGGGCGGCGGCTGCCTACTTGTTGTACATCGGCTTCAAGGCGCTGCGAGCACAACCGGCCAAACCGGTGTCGGACGACCTGCACAAGGAAGTCGGCGAGCGTACCGCCCGTGGCGCGTTTACTTCGGGCTTCGTCACCAATGGCCTGAACCCCAAGGCCACGCTGTTCTTCCTGTCGCTGTTCACCGTGGTGATCAACCCGCACACGCCACTGGTCGTGCAGGCCAGCTACGGGATCTACCTCGCGTTCGCCACGGCGTTGTGGTTCTGCCTGGTGGCCAGGTTATTCAGCCAACAACGGGTACGCGCCGGTTTCGCCCGCATGGGCCACTGGTTCGACCGGACCATGGGCGCGGTGCTGATCGCCATCGGCGTGAAACTCGCGTTCACCGAGATGCACTGATCAAACGCGGATCCCAAATGCTGGCGCAAAGCTAGCATTTGTACGGTTCTGCAAATCATACCTTTGGCTGATTTGGTTGGCGTATAAGGGCTCTAGAGTGCTTATCTTCCAAGCCAAGACCGTGTAGTCAGAAAAGGGATTCTTATGTTGCAGACTCGCGTTATCCCGCCCGCCGAAGGCGCCTACCAGTATCCGTTGCTGATCAAACGACTGCTGATGTCCGGCGCTCGTTACGAGAAAACCCGCGAGATCATTTACCGCGACCAGCTGCGCTACAGCTATCCGACCCTGATCGAACGGGTCGCACGGCTGGCCAATGTGTTGACGGCGGCCGGGGTCAAGGCCGGGGACACCGTGGCGGTGATGGACTGGGACAGTCATCGGTACCTGGAATGCATGTTCGCCATCCCGATGATTGGCGCCGTGATCCACACCATCAACGTGCGCCTGTCGCCGGAACAGATCCTCTACACCATGAACCACGCCGAGGACCGCTTCGTGCTGGTCAACAGTGAGTTTGTGGGGCTGTACCAGGCCATCGCCGGGCACCTGACCACGGTTGAGAAAACCCTGCTGCTGACCGACTTGCCAGAAAAAACCGCCGATTTGCCGAACCTTGTCGGCGAATACGAGCAACTGCTGGCCGCTGCGAGCACCCAGTACGACTTCCAGGATTTCGACGAAAACTCGGTCGCGACCACCTTCTACACCACCGGCACCACCGGCAATCCCAAAGGTGTGTACTTCACCCATCGGCAACTGGTGCTGCACACCATGGGCGTGTCGACCATCATGGGCGCTATCGACAGCGTGCGGCTGCTGGGCACCAACGACGTCTATATGCCGATCACGCCGATGTTCCATGTGCACGCCTGGGGCTTGCCGTATGTGGCGACGATGCTCGGGCTGAAGCAGGTTTATCCCGGCCGCTACGACCCGGAATACCTGGTGGAGTTGTGGCGCAAAGAGAAAGTCACCTTCTCTCACTGCGTGCCGACCATCCTGCAAATGGTCCTCAACGCCAAAGGCGCCCAAGACACTGATTTCGGTGGCTGGAAAATCGTCATCGGCGGCAGCGCGCTCAACCGTACGCTGTACGAAGCCGCCAAGGCCAAGGGCATTCAATTGACCGCTGCTTATGGCATGTCGGAAACCGGGCCGCTGGTGTCCTGCGCGCACCTCAATGACGAATTGATGGCCGGCACCGAAGACGAACGCACGACCTATCGGATCAAGGCCGGCGTGCCGGGGCCATTGGTGGAAGCGGCGATCGTCGACACCGAGGGCAACTTCCTGCCCGCCGATGGCGAGACCCAGGGCGAACTGGTGCTGCGCGCGCCGTGGCTCACCGAAGGTTATTTCAACGAACCACAGAAGGGCGCCGAGCTCTGGGCCGGCGGCTGGCTGCACACCGGCGACGTGGCGACCCTGGACAGCATGGGCGTGATCGACATTCGCGACCGGATCAAGGATGTGATCAAGACCGGCGGCGAGTGGATCTCGTCCCTGGACCTCGAAGACCTGATCAGCCGTCACGTAGCGGTACGTGAAGTAGCAGTGGTGGGGATTGCCGATCCGCAGTGGGGCGAGCGGCCGTTTGCGCTGCTGGTGATCCGCGAAGGGCATGAGATCGGGGCTCGTGAACTCAAGGAGCACCTCAAGCCGTTCGTCGAGCTGGGGCATCTGAGCAAGTGGGCCATCCCGAGCCAGATTGCCCTTGTTACTGAAATTCCCAAGACCAGCGTCGGCAAGCTCGACAAGAAGCGCATCCGCCTCGACATCACCGAATGGCAGGCCAACAACAGCACCTTCCTCTCGACGCTTTGAGCGTGTTCTGACCTCCCCTGGCGTGCCCGAAAGGGCACGCCAGCCCCACCAAGCAAGCGCTTGGCTTGTGAAATCCGAATTTTCAGCCATCCTTGCCGTGCCGACATGTGTCGGACTGGCGAAAGGACTGTTCCAGAGTGGCCGGCAGCTGCAAATCACACTTTAGAGGGATCAAGCAGTACTACCTGCTGGCTATAGTCCGCTCAAGGATTTTTAAGAACGGAGCACACGCACAAACGGGGCGATGCACATTGGGATTGAATTCGGGACGCCTTGGCTCTCGGTCATCCACAACGTTTTTAAAAGTACTCACTGCCATAACAATAATGCACATGGAGTAGCGTCGATGACATCAGTAAACCAGTTCTGGCGCCGGGCGAAACTGCCCCTGGCGGTCAGTATCGCCTCTTCGCTCGCCGGGCCTGCATTCGGCGTCAGTTTCAACGTCGGTGAAATCGAAGGTCAGTTCGACTCATCCCTGTCGATCGGTGCCAGTTGGTCTACTCAGAGTCCCAACAAGAACCTTATCGGCGTCAACAACGGCGGCCATGGCCTGTCCCAGACGTCCGATGACGGTCACGCAAACTTCAAGAGCGGGGAAACCTTCTCGAAAATCTTCAAGGGCATCCACGACCTCGAATTGAAATACGGCGACACCGGGGTCTTCGTCCGCGGCAAGTACTGGTACGACTTTGAACTGAAAGACGAAAGTCGCGAGTTCAAGGACATCAGCGACAACAACCGCAAGGAAGGCGCCAAGTCCGCCGGTGGGCAGATCCTCGACGCCTTCGTCTACCACAACTACTCCATTGCCGATCAGCCGGGCTCCGTGCGTCTGGGCAAGCAGGTCGTGAGCTGGGGTGAAAGTACCTTCATCGGCGGCGGCATCAACTCGATCAACCCGATCGACGTGTCTGCGTTCCGTCGTCCGGGCGCCGAGATCAAGGAAGGCCTGATTCCGGTCAACATGTTCTACGTGTCCCAGAGCCTGACCGATAGCCTGTCGGCCGAAGCGTTCTACCAGCTCGAGTGGGACCAGACCGTCGTCGATAACTGCGGCACATTCTTCTCTCAGGCAGACATCATTGCCGACGGTTGCGACAGCAACCTGCGCGTGCTGAACAAGCGTTCGCAGATCCCAGCCGTCGCGTTGGGCCCATTGGCCGCCAATGGCGTGGACGTCAACGAAGAAGGTGTGCTGGTCAAGCGCGGTGGCGATCGTGACGCCCGTGACAGCGGCCAGTGGGGCGCGTCCCTGAAGTACATGTTCGACCCGCTGGACACCGAGTTCGGTGCCTACTTCATGAACTACCACAGCCGTGCGCCGATCTTCAGCGCCACCGGTGCCCCGCAGTCGGTCTACAACACTGCACGGGCGCTGCCAGGACCGTTCGCCGCACTCGCACCGCTGCTGGTGGCAGGCAATTCGGAATACTTCGTCGAATACCCGGAAGACATCCGCCTGTACGGTTTGAGCTTCTCCACCACCCTGCCTACCGGTACGGCGTGGAGTGGTGAACTGAGCTACCGTCCGAACGCACCGGTGCAACTGAACTCCACCGACATCCTGTTCGCCGGCGTCCGTCCTATCGGTGGCGCGTTGTCCAACGCGTCCCTGCTGACCGGCGTACCGGGTCAGGACCTGCACGGTTATCGCCGCAAGGAAATCACCCAGTTCCAGACCACCCTGACGCACTTCTTTGACCAGGTCATGGGCGCCAGCCGTCTGACCCTGGTGGGCGAAGTGGGCGTGACCCACGTCGGCGGCCTGGAAAGCACGTCCGATGTCCGCTACGGCCGTGATCCGGTCTACGGTCCGGGTGAATTGCCCGCCACCGGCGGCACCGATACCTGCGCCAACATCCTCAACGCCAGCACCATCAACGGCGCCGGCCCGGGTTCGCCACAGAACAACCGCAGCCGCAATTGCACCAACGGAGGCTTCACCACGGCCACCTCGTGGGGCTACCGCGGTCGTGCCATCTGGGAATACAACGACGTGTTTGCCGGGGTGAACCTCAAGCCGAACGTGGCCTGGTCCCATGACGTCAGCGGTTACTCGCCTGGCCCTGGCGGCAACTTCGAGGAAGGTCGCAAAGCGGTCAGCCTGGGTGTCGATGCCGAATACCAGAACACCTACACCGCAAGCCTGGCCTACACCAATTTCTTTGATGGCAAGTACACCACCGTGGATGACCGTGACTTCGTCGCGCTCAGCTTCGGCGTGAACTTCTAAGCACTGCTTTTTCAGGACGAACACACCTATGAAAATAACAAAGAGTCTGTTCCACGCCGGTGTTCTGGGGCTTTCGCTGCTGGCGACAAGTGTCATGGCCGCGGTGCCTGCCGCAGAAGCGGACAAACTGGGCAAGAGCCTGACGCCGATGGGCGCCGAAATGGCGGGTAATGCCGACGGTTCCATTCCAGCCTGGAAACCCCTGGCAAAGAATGCCGGCAGCGTTGACAGCAAGGGCTTCCTGTCCGACCCGTACGCCAGTGAAAAACCGCTGTTCACCATCACTGCGCAGAACGTCGACCAATACAAAGAGAAGCTTGCCCCGGGCCAGTACGCGATGTTCAAGCGCTACCCGGAAACCTTCAAGATGCCGGTCTACCCGTCCCATCGCGGCGCTACCGTGCCGGATGACGTGTTCGCCGCCATCAAGAAAAACGCCACCAACACCAACCTGGTGTCCGGCGGCAATGGCCTGGAAAACTTCGAAACCGCCGTGCCGTTCCCGATTCCAAAAAGCGGCGTCGAAGTCATCTGGAACCATATCACTCGCTATCGCGGCGGCAGCGTGACCCGTCTGGTGACCCAGGCCACGCCGCAACCGAACGGCTCGTTCAGCCTGGTGTACTTCCAGGATCAGTTCGTGTTCCGCGACAAGATGAAGGACTACGACCCGAAAAACCCAGGCAACATCCTGTTCTACTTCAAGCAGAAAGTGACTGCGCCGGCACGTCTGGCCGGTGGTGTGCTGCTGGTGCACGAAACCCTCGACCAGGTGAAGGAACCGCGTTCGGCGTGGGTCTACAACGCCGGTCAGCGTCGTGTGCGGCGCGCCCCGCAAGTGTCCTATGACGGGCCGGGTACCGCCGCCGATGGCCTGCGTACCTCCGACAACCTGGACATGTACAACGGTGCGCCGGATCGCTACGACTGGAAACTCGAAGGCAAGAAAGAGATGTACATCGCCTCCGACAGCTACAAGCTCGACGATCCGAAGCTGAAATACACCGACATCATCAAGGCCGGCCACATCAACCAGGACCTGGCTCGTTACGAGCTGCGCCGGGTCTGGCATGTGGTCGCGACCCTGAAGGAAGGTCAGCGCCACATCTATGCCAAACGTGACTTCTACATCGACGAAGACACCTGGCAGGCAGCGGTGATCGACCATTACGACGGTCGCAATCAGCTGTGGCGCGTGGCAGAAGCCCACGCCGAGAACTACTACGACAAGCAAGTGCCGTGGTACGCCCTGGAAACCCTGTATGACCTGCAATCGGGTCGCTACCTGGCCCTGGGCATGAAGAACGAAGAGAAGTCGGCGTATGACTTCGGCTTCACCGCCACCACCAGCGATTTCACCCCGGCTGCACTGCGTCAGGATGGTGTTCGCTAACACGCTGTAGACAGAGGCCGCATCCTCGAAAAACGCCCCGACTGGTTCGGGGCGTTTTTTTTGCCTGACCCACCACGCCCCCGTAGGAGCAAAGCTTGCTCGCGATGGCGTTCGTACCAACACCGCATGATTCCCGATACAACCGCGTCAATCCATTCGCGGGCAAGCCTCACTCCTACGGTCTTTTTGTAGCCATTTGTAGCAGCTACCTTCAATACCTCTTCGTTTACCGCTAGTCTGCGGACATCTGTAACGCCGCCAACAGCATTTCAAACAAGAGCCGGCCATGACTGATCTGTCCCCACTTCCGGGTCCTGCAAGCGTTGCCGTCGCGGCACTGGACGGGCGTTTCTTCCGACCGCCGCTGCCGGATGGCCATGTGCTGCGGCCGCGCTTGTGCGAGCGCCTGAGTGCCGGGCTCGGTGGTCGATTGTTGTTGGTCAGTGCCCCGGCCGGGTTTGGCAAGAGTTCGTTGGCGGTGGAGTTCTGTCAGGGCTTGCCGGCGCACTGGCAAAGCCTGTGGCTGGGGCTGAGCCCGCGGGACAACGATCCGGGACGTTTCCTCGAGCGCCTGCTCGAAGGCCTCCAGGATTACTTTCCGCAGTTGGGCAGCAAGGCGCTCGGGCTGCTGAAAATGCGCCAGCGCCATCAACCCTTTGCGTTCGAGGAGTGGCTGGACGGTTTGCTCGATGAGCTGGCCGTGCACCTGTCGCCGATCACGCCCCTGTTGCTGGTGCTGGATGACTATCACCTGGCCCAGGGCCCGGTACTCGATCGCTGTCTGCAATTCTTCCTCAATCACCTGCCCGATGGCCTGCTGGTCATGGTCACCAGCCGCCAGCGCCCGGACTGGCACCTGGCGCGGCTGCGCCTGTCGCGGCAATTGCTCGAACTGCATGAGCAAGACCTGCGCCTGACCCACGACGAAGCCCTGACCCTGCTCGATCGCCACAGCAGTTCGTTGCGCGGCGAAGCCCTGGAAAACCTGATCCAGCGCAGTGAAGGCTGGGTGGCGGGCCTGCGTTTCTGGTTGCTGGCGGCCTCCGAAGCGGGCAGCGATGGCGCGTTACCGCAGTCGCTGCATGGCGGGGAAGGGCTGATCCGCGATTACCTGCTGGAAGAAGTCATCGACTGTTTGCCGGCCGAGGTGCAGGCCTTCCTCTATGACACAGCGCCCCAGGAGCGTTTTTGCAGCGAGCTGTGCGACGCGGTGCGCGAGGCCCATGACAGCGCTGAAATCCTGGGTTTCCTGTTGGCCCATCAAGTGTTTCTGGTGCCGCTGGATGAGCATGGTCACTGGTATCGCTATCACCACCTGTTTTCCGACTTGCTGCGCACGCGGCCCAAGACCCAGGCTTTGGTGCCGGCCGCGAGCCTGCATTTGCGCGCCTGCCGCTGGTTCAACGCCCAGGGCTTGCTCGATGAAGCGGTGGAGCAGGCCTTGCGTGCCGGGCATCTGGATGTCGCGGCGAACCTGGTGCAAAACCTGTCGGAAGAACAACTGCTGGCCGAGCAAAACGTCGGCATGCTGTTGCGCTGGAAAATGGACTTGCCCGACAGCCTGCTGATCAGCACGCCTCGGTTGATCGTGCTCTACAGTTGGGCGCTGGGGCTGGCGTGCCAACTGGATGCCGCCGAGGAACTGGCCAATCACCTGAGTCGCTTCCTGCCAGCCCCGTCGGCCACAGCCCAGAAGTCCATGCTGGCGCAATGGCTGGCCCTGAGCGGGATCATCGCCCGGGGGCGCGGCAATCGGGAACTGACGCTGCTCTATTGCACCGAAGCCCTGGAGAGCCTGCCGGCCAAGCGCTATGGCCAGCGCCTGATGTGCCTCTCGACCTTGTCCAACCTGGCCATTGCCGATGGCGACCTGTGGCGTGCCCGGGGTTTGAATCGCGAGTCCCTGGAGTTGGCGCAACGGGTCGGCAATCCATTGTTCGAGGCCTTGGCCCATTACGACCGCGCCCGGGTGTTGCAGGCGCGCGGGGAGATCCTGCGCTCGCTGGATGAGGTCCGCCAGGGTCTGCAACGGCTGCACGGTTTGTCGCCGCAACGGCTCTATGCGGTACGCGCCCGTCTGATCTTGTACGAAGGCTTTCTGCTGGCCCTGCGCTCGCAACCTCAGGCCGCCCGACTGCGTTTGCAGGCCGGTCTGGGCGAAGCCCGGGCCTGCCGCGACATCAGCGTGTTGATCGGCCACTGTGTGATCGCCCGGCTCGAGGGCAACAGCGGCGAGTTCGCCAAGGCCTTCGCCGAACTGGCCGAAGCCGAACGGCTGATGCACATCTGGGACGTCCCGCCGATCTACTACCTGGCGATGATCACTCTGGTCAAATGCGAACTCTGGCTGGCCCAGGGCCGCACCGACCTCGCCGAAGCCTGGCTCGCCCGCCTGGGCCAGACCTACAACGGCGAACGCGCCGCTGCACCCCCGGAATTCCATCCGCAACTGCCCCTGCACATCGAATTGCAGCAAGCTTTGCTGGACGTGATCAAAGGCCAGCCGATGCTGGCGGAAGGGCGATTGAATGCGCTGCTGGAGCATGGGCAACAATCGGGTCGACAGATGCTCAGCGTGATGGCGCTGACGCAGAAAATTACGTTGCTGCTGGCGGGCGGGCGCGAGCCCGAGGCACGCAAGGCATTGGCCCAGGCACTGGAAGCCGCGGCCGGTGGTGTGCTGCAACCGTTCGACGGGTTGTTGGCCGAGCATCCGGATTGGTTGCGTGGACAGCTTCAACTCGGTGCCCCGAGCGCTGCATCGCAAAACCTTATGGAAAAACTGCCCCCCGTCTCCTCCCGTCCGGCATTGGAGTTATCCCCAGGTGCGGAAAACCTCAGCACCCGTGAGTTGGCAGTGCTGCGGCTGATTGCCCTAGGTTGTTCGAACCAGGAAATCAGTGATCAGCTGTTTATCTCGCTGCATACCGTGAAGACCCACGCCAGCCATATCAACAGCAAGCTCGGGGTGGAGCGGCGAACGCAAGCGGTCGCTCGGGCGAAGGAATTGGGATTACTGGTTTAGCGGCGCAAGTGCCTTGCTAACAAAACAAAAATGCCCCGAACCAGTCGGGGCGTTTTTGGTTGTTCAGGCGGATGAATCCGTCACGCCACCAAATCGTTGGCGCTGAAGGTGTTTACACCGACCAGCTGGATTTCGAAGTCGGCACCCGCGTTGCCGCTGACATTACCGGAAAGGATATGGTCGACGAAACGTAGCTGTCCGGCACCACTGAAGTCACCGCCGCCAATGAAGGTGAAGCCATTGAAGCCGTTGAGCTGCAGATTGGCATCGAACTGCGTCAGGTCGATCTTGTCGCCTTGCAGGGTGTTGAAGTCAGTGATGACATCACGATTGCTGCCGTTACCCATGTCAGCGACAGTGCTGAACACGAACGTGTCCGCACCAGCTCCACCTGTCAGCGAATCCGTACCGGCGCCGCCGTTCAGAGTGTTGCTGTCCGCATTGCCGGTCAGGGTGTTGCTCAGGCTGTTGCCGGTGACGCTAAACGCGCCGCTGCCCAGCAACAGAACGTCCTCGACATTCTGCAGATTGCCCAGGCCAAGATCGATGACATGGTCCTGCGCCGTGGCGCTGTAGACCACGTACACGGTGTCCTTGCCTTCGTTGGCGTTTTCCTGGATCAGGGCCATTTCACCGAGCTGATCGACGTCATAGATGTCGTTGCCCTTGCCGCCGATCATGGTGTCCAGGCCGGCGCGACCGTTGAGCTCGTTGTCGCCTTCGTTGCCGATCATCACGTTGTTCTGGGCATTGCCGATGGCATAAATGTTGTCGTTGCCCGTCAGCGTGATGTTTTCCAGGTTGGCCCCGAGTGCGTAGTTGACCGAGGCGCGCACGGTGTCGATTTCGCTGGCCAGGGTACTGGTTTCGCTGATCACGTCGCCAACGTTGTCGATGATGTAGGTATCGTTGCCTGCACCGCCCGCGAGGTAGTCACCGCCAATCCCGCCATCGAGGATGTTGTTGCCAGCATTGCCGATGATGATGTTGCTCGAGGCGTTGCCGGTGCCGTTGAGGTTGGCCGAGCCCAGCAGAGTGAGGTATTCGAGGTTGGTGCCCAGGGTGAAGTCGATCGTGCTGGCGACGGCATCGATTTCCGAAGTCGAGGTGCCATTTTCGATGATCACGTCACCGACGTTGTCGACGTAGTAGTTGTCGTTGCCGGCGCCGCCGTCCAGGGTATCCGCACCGAGGCCGCCATCCAGCGTGTTGCTGTCGGCATTGCCGATCAAGGTGTTGTTCAGGCTGTTGCCGGTGACGCTAAACGCCCCGGTGCCGAGCAATTGAACGTTCTCGACATTCTGCAGATTGCTCAGGCCCAGATTGATGGCATTGTCCTGCGCCGTGGCGTTATAGACCACGTACACGGTGTCCGTGCCTTCGTTGGCGTTCTCTCGGATCAGGGCCAATTCACCTTTCTGGTCGACGTCATAGATGTCGTTGCCCTTGCCGCCGATCATGGTGTCCAGGCCGGCGCGACCGTTGAGCTCGTTGTCGCCGTCGTTGCCGATCATCACATTGTTCTGGGCGTTGCCGATGGCATAAATGTTGTCGTTGCCCGTCAGCGTGATGTTTTCCAGGTTGGCCCCGAGTGCGTAGTTGACCGAGGCGCGCACGGTGTCGATTTCGCTGGCCAGGGTGCTGGTTTCGCTGATCACGTCGCCAACGTTGTCGATGATGTAGGTATCGTTGCCTGCACCGCCCGCCAGGTAGTCGCCGCCAATACCACCATCAAGAATGTTGTTGCCGGCATTGCCGATGATCACGTTGTTCGAGGCGTTGCCGGTGCCGTTGAGGTTGGCCGAACCCAGCAGGGTCAGGTATTCGAGGTTGGCGCCCAGGGTGTAATCAACCGTGGTGGCGACGGCATCGATTTCCGAGGCCGAAGTGCCGTTTTCGATGATCACGTCATCGGCGTTGTCGACGTAGTAACTGTCGTTGCCAGCGCCGCCGTCCATCGTATCGGCGCCGATGAAGCCGTCGAGAATGTTGTTGCCATCGTTGCCGATCAGCACGTTGTTCAGGGCGTTGCCGGTGGCGTAGAGGTTATCGCTGCCGGTGAGAGTGAGGTTTTCCAGGTTGGCGCCGAGGGTATAGCTGACCGAGGCGCGCACGGTGTCGATTTCGTTGACCAGGGTGCTGGTTTCATTAACGAAATCGCCGACGTTATCGACGATATAGGTATCGTTGCCCGCTTCGCCCGCCAGGTAATCGCCGCCAGCACCGCCATCGAGGATGTTGTTGCCGGCATTGCCGATGATGATGTTGTTTGAGGCGTTGCCGGTGCCGTTGAGGTTGGCCGAGCCCAGCAGGGTCAGGTATTCAATATTGGCGCTCAGGGTGTAGTCGACAGTCGTGCTGACAGCGTCGATTTCCGATGCCGAGGTGCCACGTTCGATGATCACGTCACCGACGTTGTCGACGAAGTAGTTGTCGTTGCCGGCGCCGCCGTCCATGGTGTCGGCGCCGATGCCGCCATCCAGCGTGTTGCTGTCGCCATTGCCGATCAAGGTGTTGTTCAGGCTATTGCCGGTAACGGAAAATTCGCCGGTGCCCAGTAATCGAACGTCCTCGACATTCTGCAGATTGCTCTGCCCCAGATTGATGGCATGGTCCTGCGTCGTGGCGTAGTAGACAACGTAGAGAGTGTCCTTGCCTTCGTTGGCGTTTTCCTGGATCAGGGCCAATTCACCGGGTTGGTCGACGTCGTAGATGTCGTTGCCCTTGCCGCCGATCATGGTGTCCAGGCCGGCGCGACCGTTGAGCTCGTTGTCGCCGTCGTTGCCGATCATCACATTGTTCTGGGCGTTGCCGATTGCATAAATGTTGTCGTTGCCCGTCAGCGTGATGTTTTCCAGGTTGGCCCCGAGTGCGTAGTTGACCGAGGCGCGCACGGTGTCGATTTCGCTGGCCAGGGTGCTGGTTTCGCTGATCACGTCGCCAACGTTGTCGATGATGTAGGTATCGTTGCCTGCACCGCCCGCCAGGTAGTCGCCGCCAATACCACCATCAAGAATGTTGTTGCCGGCATTGCCGATGATGATGTTGTTCGAGGCGTTGCCGGTGCCGTTGAGGTTGGCCGAACCCAGCAGGGTCAGGTACTCGAGGTTAGCGCCCAGGGTGAAGTCGATCGTGCTGGCGACGGCATCGATTTCCGAGGTCGAGGTGCCCCGTTCGATGACCACGTCCCCGACGTTGTCGACGTAGTAGTTGTCGTTGCCGGCACCGCCGTCCAGGGTGTCGGCGCCGAGGCCGCCATCAAGGGTGTTGCTGTCGGCATTGCCGATCAAGGTGTTGTTCAGACTGTTGCCGGTGACGCTAAACGCCCCGGTGCCCAGCAATTGAACGTTCTCGACATTCTGCAGATTGCTCAGGCCCAGATTGATGGCATTGTCCTGCGCCGTGGCGTTGTAGACCACGTACACGGTGTCCGTGCCTTCGTTGGCGTTCTCTCGGATCAGGGCCAATTCACCTTTCTGGTCGACGTCATAGATGTCGTTGCCCTTGCCGCCGATCATGGTGTCCAGGCCGGCGCGACCGTTGAGCTCGTTGTCGCCGTCGTTGCCGGTCAGCACGTTGTTCTGGGTATTGCCGATGGCGTAGAGGTTGGCGGTGCCCGTCAGCGTGAGGTTATCCAGGTTGGCACCCAGGGCGTAGTTGACCGAGGCGAGTACGCTGTCGACATCGAATCCCCCTTGCATTTCGTTGATGACATCGCTGACGTTATCGACGATGTAGGTGTCATTGCCCCAGCCGCCCTCCAAGTAGTCGGCGCCAGCGCCGCCGTCCAGAATATTGTCGAAGGAGTTGCCAATAATGCGGTTGTCCTGGGCGTTGCCTGTTCCGTTGAGGTTGCCGAAGTTTCCGAGGTTCAGGTTCTCGATATTGGCGCTCAGGGTGTAGCTGACCGTGCTGTTGACAGTATCGATTTCCGAGGCCGAAATGCCTCGTTCGATGATGACGTCACCGACGTTGTCGACGACATAGGTGTCGTTCCCGCCGCCGCCTTCCATGGTGTCGGCACCCGCACCGCCGTCAATTACGTTGTTATCGGCATTACCCGTCAGGACGTTGTTCAGGCTGTTGCCTGTCAGGTCGAACGAACCGCTGCCTAGCAGCCGAATATTTTCGACGTTCTGCAGATTGCCGCGCAGGTCAATGGAGTCGATGCGAAAGTACTTGTCGTAGACGATATTGAGCGTGTCGATCCCCTCATTGGCGTTTTCCTGGACAAGCGTCAGCTCCCCTGACTGGTCGATGTTATAGATATCGTTGCCTTTGCCGCCAATCATGGTGTCCAGGCCGGAGCGACCGTTGAGCTCATTGTCGCCGTCGTTGCCGATCATCACGTTGTTCTGGGCGTTACCGATGGCATAGATGTCGTCGGTGCCCGTCAGCGTGATGTTTTCCAGGTTGGCGCCAAGCGTGTAGTTGACCGAGGCGCGCACGGTGTCGATTTCGCTGGCCAGGGTACTGGTTTCGCTGATCACGTCGCCGACGTTATCGATGATGTAGGTGTCGTTGCCCGTGCCGCCCGCCAGGTAGTCGCCGCCAATGCCGCCATCGAGGATGTTGTTGCCGGCATTACCGATGATCACATTGTTCGAGGTGTTGCCACTGCCGTTGAGGTTGGCCGAGCCGAGCAGGGTCAGGTACTCGAGGTTGGCACCCAGGGTGTAATCAACCGTGGTGGCGACGGCATCGATTTCCGAGGCCGAAGTGCCGGTTTCGATGACCACGTCCCCGACGTTGTCGACGTAATAACTGTCGTTGCCGGCGCCGCCGTCCAGGGTGTCGGCACCCGTGCCGCCGTCGAGAACGTTGTTGCCACTGTTGCCGGTCAGCACGTTGTCCAGGGCGTTGCCGGTGGCGTAGAGGTTGCCCGCACCGGTAAGAGTGAGGTTTTCCAGGTTGGCGCCGAGGGTGTAGTTGATCGAGGCGCGCACGGTGTCGATTTCGCTGGCCAGGGTGCTGGTTTCGCTGATGACATCGCCAACGTTGTCGATGATGTAGGTATCGTTGCCCGTGCCGCCCGCCAGGTAGTCGCCGCCAATGCCGCCATCAAGGATGTTGTTGCCGGCATTACCAATGATGACGTTGTTCGAGGCGTTGCCGGTGCCGCTGAGGTTGGCGGAACCCAGCAGGGTCAGGTATTCGAGGTTGGCGCCCAGGGTGTAGTCAATCGTTGAGGCGACGGCGTCGATTTCCGAGGCCGAAGTGCCCCGTTCGATGACCACATCACCGACGTTGTCGACGTAGTAGTTGTCGTTGCCGGCGCCGCCATCCAGGGTGTCGGCGCCGATGCCGCCATCGAGGGTGTTGTTGCCCGCATTGCCGGTCAGGACGTTGTTAAGCTCATTGCCGTTGAGAGCGAGACTGGCAGTGCCCAGCAGCGAGCCGTCTTCGATATTGGCACCGAGGTTGTAGCTGACGGCTGTGCGAACCTCGTCGCGACCTTCGTTCGCCAGTTCGACGACGGTGTCGTCGAGGCCGCTGATGAAATAGATATCGTTACCGGTGCCTCCGCTCAGTGTGTCGGCACCCGCACCGCCGTCCAGCACATCATTGCCAGCGCCACCCCTAAGGTTGTTGGCGAAGACATTGCCGATCAGGATGTTGTCCTGATTGTTGCCCTGCACATCGAAGGCGCCTGCACCGTTGAGGGTGACGTTTTCGAAGTTGCCCAGCGTGCTGCCGTTCAAATCAATGAGGGTGTTGCTGGCCACGTCATAGGTGAGGACGAGTGTATCGAAGCCCTGACTGGAAATTTCCTTCACCAGATCCAGTTCACCCGCCTGGTCGATGATGTAGGAGTCGTCACCTGCGCCACCGATCAGGGTGTCCAGGCCGCCCATGCCGTTGAGAATGTTGTCGGCGTTATTACCGGTCAGGACGTTGTCCTGGCTGTTACCGGTCGCGTTGATAGTGCCGGTGCCGGTCAGCTCGAGGTTTTCCAGGTTGGCGACGAGGGTCCAGCTCAGCGACGCTCTGACCGTGTCGATCTCGGTGGTCAGGCTGCTGGTTTCGCTGATGACATCGCCCAGGTTGTCGACGACGTAAGTGTCATTGCCCGCGCCGCCAATCAGGGTGTCGGCGCCCGTATCGCCGTCGAGAATGTTGTTGCCGGCATTACCGGTGATGACGTTGTTCGAGGCGTTGCCATATGCATTGATGTTGGCATTGGTGAGCAGCGTGAGATTTTCGACGTTGGCGCTGCTGACGAGGTTGTAGGTGACGGTGGAAAAAACCGAGTCGAGTTCCGTGGCGGACGTGCCGGTTTCGACGACGACGTCATCACGATTGTCGACGTAGTAGGTGTCGTTACCTGCGCCGCCGTACATGGTATCCACGCCTTCACGACCATCCAGGACGTTATTCAGGGCATTGCCTTTCAAGACGTCGTTGAATGTCGAGCCGATGGCGTTTTCGATCTTGGTGCCATAGGCAATCGCCAGGCCGCTGTTGAACGCGTGCGTGGTGCCGCTCGTGTACTGCTCGAAAGAGACGCCGATTGAACTGAACGCGCCCTCGTTCAAGTCGAGGTTAACCGAAATCAGTTGGTTACTGGCGTCGATTGTGTCGGTACCACCTGAGTCCCAGATGGTTTCGAAAATTTTGTCGTAGGACTGCCAGCTATACACATTGTCGCCGGCGTGCCATTGCGTGTTGGCGCCATACAATTTCTGTATCGCGAGGATATCCAGCAACATGGGGGTCGTAGGTTCATACGAGTAGTTGTTGTTGTAGCTCATGACCGTGTAGCGGACATCGTCCAGCGCAGGGTCAAGAATCGTCGTGTTCAACGTGCTGGCCGAGAACGGGTGCTTGAGGCCGATGGCATGCCCGATCTCATGGATATAGGTCATGAAATCGTACGAACCGTTGATCGAGAACTCACCGGCTGGATCGCCGATCCAGACATCGCCGCCGTTGGGCCCGCTCGATGGCGTATAGGCCCAGGCAGCCGCCTGATCCTTCATGTCCGCGTAGCCACCGAAACGCAAGTCACCGACGTTCGAAATGTTGTCGGTGGTCTGTGTGAAATTGATGTTGGCGACAGCACTCCAGGTGCTCAGCGCTCTGATGATCCCGCCCTTTTGGTCCAGCGACAGGTCGTACATCGCCTTGTATTCATTTTCAGGGCTGTAGTTGAAAGCGAAATACGACGTGCTGGCCGCCATGAAGCTATAGGTCAGATTCGTCGTCCCGTTGGAACCGAGCCAATAAGTCCCGGCCAGCAGGCTGTCCAGGGTTTTAACGCCGGTCAGCGAAGAATACGAACTTGGGGTAGAACCAGTTGGAGTAGGCATGCGGAATTCCTGAGCGCGCTGCGGTCCTTCCTGGATGCGACCGCTACAAAAGTATGATTTTGCACCAGAGCGGGTACATTTGATATCAATAGGCCACTATTTTTTGATGGCTGGCGTCAAATAACTGGCCTGGCGAACTGTATCGGCGAGTGGCGTAGAATCCTGAAGCACGCTGCACCGCCTTCCGTCCACTAAAGGCCATTCATTTCCATGACTGTTCCTCGTTCCATGTTGATCCGCGAAACGTTCCCCGTCGGCCCTCTCCAGTGCAACTGCACCATCATCGGCGACCCGATCACTAAAAAAGCCATCGTCGTCGATCCCGGCGGCAATCACGAGTTGATCCTGGCCCGGCTCGACGCACTGGGCCTGAAGGTGGTCAGCATCATCCACACCCACGCGCACCTCGATCACTTCCTCGCCTCCGGTCAGTTGAAAGAGAAAACCGGCGCCACCCTGCACCTGCACAAAGAAGATCAATTCCTCTGGGACAATCTAGAGATGCAATGCCAAATGTTCGGCGTGCCTTACACGCCAGTACCAGCGCCGGATCGCTGGCTGGCCGATGACGAAGAACTGGCCTGCGGTTGCGGTGTGGCGCTTCATACGCCGGGGCATACGCCAGGTTCCATGAGCTTTTGGTTTTCAGAAGCTAAGCTGCTGATTGCCGGTGACACGCTGTTCAAGCGCGGGGTAGGGCGCACGGATTTGTGGGGTGGCGATCAGGCGACCATCGTGCGTTCGATCAAGCAACGGCTGTATACCCTCGACGAGGAAGCTATCGTTGTCACCGGGCATGGTCCGGACACGCGCCTGGGCGATGAGATGCGCGAGAACCCTTTTGTGCGTGCCTGAATTGTAACCAGTGGAATTTTTACTCGCGCCAATGATCCAACGCCCGCATAGGCCGATGCCTGGGCCCGTTGCACCACAGAATGCAAAAGTAGGAGCTCTTCATGTTCACCAAGCAGCGTTTGATTATTGTCGCAACGGCTGTGGCCCTGTTGTCCGGCTGCGCTTCACCTAATCCTTATGACAACCAGGGACAGGCCGACAGCGGCTCCCAGGGCATGAGCAAAACCGCCAAGTACGGTGGCCTCGGCGCCTTGGCTGGTGCGTTGGCCGGTGCCGCCATCGGTCACGATAACCGTGGTAAAGGCGCGTTGATTGGCGCTGCGGTCGTGGGGGCTTCCGCCGCCGGTTACGGTTACTACGCCGATCAGCAGGAGAAAAAGCTGCGGGCCAGCATGGCCAATACCGGGGTTGAGGTGCAGCGCCAGGGCGATCAGATCAAGCTGATCATGCCGGGTAACATCACCTTCGCCACTGATTCGGCGAACATCGCTTCAAGCTTCTACCAGCCGTTGAACAACCTGGCGGGCTCGCTCAAGGAATTCAGCCAGAACCAGATCGAGATCGTCGGCTACACCGACAGCACGGGGGCTCGCCAGCACAACATGGACCTGTCCCAGCGTCGCGCCCAGAGCGTGGCGACTTACCTGACCTCCCAAGGTGTGAGCGGGGCCAACCTGTCGGCACGCGGTGCCGGGCCGGATAACCCGATTGCCAGCAACGGTGACGTCAATGGCCGGGCGCAGAACCGTCGGGTCGAGGTCAACCTGAAGGCAATTCCGGGCCAGCAGTATCAGCAGCAGGGGCAGCCTGTTCAGCAGTACCAGTAATAGCCTGACTGAACCCCAGGCGTAAAAAAGCCCGCCCGATCCTCAACAGATCGGGCGGGCTTTTTTGTAGTGCGCGAAACCTGATTACTTCTTCAGGCCGTAATGCTCATCGAGCATGCCCGGCGCGTTCGGGGCTTTGGGCGCGTAGTCGCGAGGCGGCTCCTGATTGCGCGGCGGCGTCAGGCGTTCCCGTGGTGCCACGGTTGCGTCAGCGTGCAGGGCGGCCAGCAGGCGTTGGCGAGTCTGCTCGTCCAGGGCCAGGCGGTTGGCACCCTCGGCGAGATGATCCTGCACGTCCTGATAGCTGGCAGTCAGTTTCTTGACCAGCGAGGCCGTGCTGTTGAAGTGAGTAACCACCTCGTTCTGATAACTGTCGAAACGTTCCTGAATGTCATCCAGCTGACGTTGCGTGCTGCTGGGAGCGGCATTCGGCACCAGGCGAGCGATCAGGAAACCAACGGCGACACCCACAACCAGGGCAAGAGTCGGCAACAACCAAACTAAGAGCGAGTGTTCCACGAGTCCTTCCTCTATAAACGGCTTTGCTTTACGTTAACGGCTCGAACCTGCGCTGTATACCGCGATTCACTCGCAATAGATTGGCACAGACAATTTGCTAGACGAGTCGACCCGATTCGAGGTCACGGAGTTCCTTCCTTGCTTATGCGCGAAACCCCTGTAGTGATTGATGGCCCGGTCGGCCAACTGGAAGCCCTTTACCTGGAGAGCGAGCAGCCCCGCGGCCTGGCGCTGATCTGTCATCCGAACCCGGTGCAGGGCGGCACCATGCTCAACAAAGTCGTCTCGACCTTGCAGCGCACTGCGCGTGACGCCGGTTTGATTACTTTACGTTTCAACTACCGTGGCGTCGGCGCCAGCGCCGGTACCCACGATATGGGCACCGGCGAAGTCGACGACGCCCAGGCAGTGGCCGAATGGCTGCGAGTCAAACACCCCGAGTTGCCGCTGACGCTGTTCGGATTCTCCTTCGGCGGTTTTGTTGCAGCAAGTCTCGGCGGACGTCTGGAAGCCAAGGGTGAGCAGCTCAAGCACCTGTTCATGGTCGCGCCGGCGGTGATGCGTCTGGGCGATCAGGATCAACTGCCGCAGCAAGGCGAGCTGACCCTGATCCAGCCGGAAACCGATGAAGTCATCGATCCGCAGCTTGTTTACGAATGGTCCGACAAACTCGATCGCCCCCATGAGCTGCTGAAAGTGGCAGAATGCGGACACTTTTTTCATGGCAAGCTGACCGATCTCAAGGATCTGATCCTGCCGCGTCTTTCGAATTGATTGCAGTCTGACAAGCGATTACCCATGACGACTCGTACCCGTATCCTCACTGGCATCACCACCACCGGCACGCCGCACCTGGGCAATTACGCCGGCGCCATCCGCCCGGCGATCCTGGCCAGCCGTGACAGCAATGCCGATTCGTTCTATTTCCTGGCCGACTATCACGCCCTGATCAAATGCGATGACCCGCTGCGCATTCAGCGCTCGCGTCTGGAAATCGCTGCGACCTGGCTGGCCGGTGGCCTGGATGTGGACCGCGTGACCTTCTATCGCCAGTCCGACATCCCGGAAATCCCCGAGCTCACCTGGCTGCTGACCTGCGTCGCCGCCAAGGGCCTGCTCAATCGCGCCCATGCCTACAAGGCCTCGGTGGACAAGAACGTCGAGACCGGCGAAGACCCGGACGCCGGCATCACCATGGGCTTGTACAGCTACCCGGTGCTGATGGCTGCCGACATTCTGATGTTCAACGCCCACAAGGTGCCGGTCGGTCGTGACCAGATCCAGCACGTGGAAATGGCCCGTGACATCGGCCAGCGCTTCAACCATTTGTTCGGTCAGGGCAAAGAGTTCTTCACCATGCCTGAGGCGCTGATCGAAGAAAGCGTCGCCACGCTGCCAGGCCTCGACGGTCGCAAGATGTCGAAGAGCTACGACAACACCATTCCGTTGTTCAGCAGCGCCAAGGAAATGAAGGACGCGATTTCGCGGATCGTCACCGACTCCCGCGCGCCGGGCGAAGCGAAAGATCCAGACAACTCGCACCTGTTCACCTTGTTCCAGGCCTTCGCCACCCCGGCGCAGTCCGACGAGTTCCGCAGCGAGTTGTTGCAGGGCCTGGGCTGGGGCGAGGCGAAGAATCGTCTGTTCCAACTGCTGGACAGCGAACTGGGCGAGTCCCGCGAGCGCTATCACCAGTTGATCGAACGTCCGGCAGACCTCGAAGACATGCTGCAGATCGGCGCCAAGAAGGCCCGTTCGGTGGCGACGCCGTTCCTCCACGAACTGCGCGAAGCGGTCGGCCTGCGTTCTTTTGTCGCTCAGACTCAAGTTGCAGCGACCACCAAGAAAAAAGCCGCGAAAGCCGCGCGTTTCGTCAGTTTTCGTGAAGACGACGGCAGCTTCCGCTTCCGTCTGCTCGCGGCCGATGGCGAGCAATTGCTGATGTCACGCAACTTCGCCGACGGTAAAACCGCTGGTCAGGTGACCAAGCAGCTGCAAGCCGGCCAACCGCTGGACGTGCGCAGCGAAGACCTGAGCTTCAGCGTCTGGCTGGAAGGCGAGTGCGTCGGCGACAGCCCGACCTTCGCCGACAGCGCCGCTCGCGACGTTGCCATCGACGCCCTGCGCGTGGCGTTGACGCCGGTTCAGGAATAAATCAGCGGCTCGGCCCGACCAAGGGCTGATTGCCATTCTGACGGGCCGTCGCTACAGTGGCGGCCCGTTTTTGTTGCCTTGCTAACGAATTATGACGCCCCTAGAACGATATCAAGCTGATCTGAAACGCCCGGAATTCTTCCATGACGCCGCCCAGGAAACTGCGGTGCGTCATTTGCAGCGCCTGTACGACGACCTGGTCGCGGCCTCGCAGAGCAAGCCGGGCCTGTTCGGCAAACTGTTTGGCAAGAAAGACCAGGCACCGGTCAAGGGCCTGTACTTCTGGGGCGGCGTGGGTCGTGGCAAGACCTACCTGGTCGACACCTTCTTCGAAGCCCTGCCGTTCAAGGAAAAGGTCCGCACTCACTTCCACCGCTTCATGAAGCGCGTGCACGAAGAGATGAAGACCCTCGGTGGCGAGAAAAACCCGCTGACCATCATCGCCAAGCGTTTCTCCGACGAAGCCCGGGTGATCTGTTTCGATGAATTCTTCGTCTCGGACATCACCGACGCGATGATCCTCGGCACGCTGATGGAAGAGCTGTTCAAGAACGGCGTGACTCTGGTCGCGACGTCGAACATCGTGCCGGACGGCCTGTACAAGGACGGCCTGCAACGTGCGCGCTTCCTGCCGGCGATTGCACTGATCAAGCAGAACACCGACATCGTCAACGTCGACAGCGGCGTCGATTACCGTCTGCGCCACCTCGAACAAGCGGAATTGTTCCACTTCCCGCTGGACGAAGCGTCCCAGGAAAGCTTGCGCAAGAGCTTTCGAGCCTTGACGCCGGAATGCACCGCGGCCACCGAAAACGATGTGCTGATGATCGAAAACCGCGAAATCCGTGCCTTGCGCACCTGCGATGACGTGGCCTGGTTCGACTTCCGCGAACTGTGCGACGGCCCGCGCAGCCAGAACGATTACATCGAACTGGGCAAGATCTTCCACGCCGTACTGCTCAGCGGTGTCGAGCAGATGAGCGTCACCACCGACGACATCGCTCGACGCTTTATCAACATGGTCGACGAGTTCTACGACCGTAACGTGAAGCTGATCATTTCTGCAGAAGTCGAACTTAAAGACCTGTACACCGGCGGTCGCTTGAACTTTGAGTTCCAGCGCACGCTGAGTCGTCTGTTGGAGATGCAGTCCCACGAATTTCTGTCCCGGGCGCATAAGCCGTAGGACGTTTCGGATAATAAAAAAGGGCCTGCATTGCAGGCCCTTTTTTATGCGGGCCGATGCTGATCGTTCCCACGCAGAGCGTGGGAACGATCGGTCGGGACGCTTATGCGGCTTGCTGAAACTGCTGCCGATACTGGTTCGGCGACAATTCGGTGTGCTGGCGGAACAGCCGCGCAAAGAAGCTCGCATCGTCGTAGCCGACCTCATAACTGATGGTCTTGATGCTCTTGCGGCTGCCGGACAGCAGGCCCTTGGCGGTTTCGATGCGCAGGCGTTGCAGGTAATGCAGCGGCTTGTCGCCGGTGGCGGTCTGGAAGCGGCGCATGAAGTTGCGGATGCTCATGCCGTGTTCGCGGGCAACGTCTTCGAAGCGGAATTTGTCGGCGAAGTGTTCTTCGAGCCAGTGCTGGATCTGCAGGATGATCACGTCCTGATGCAACTTCTGCCCGCCGAAACCGATGCGCCCCGGCGCATAACTGCGCTGCACTTCGTAGAGAATGTCCCGGGCCACGGCCTGGGCCACGTTGGCGCCGCAGAAGCGTTCGATCAGGTAGATATAGAGGTCGCACGCCGAGGTCGTACCGCCGGCGCAATACAGGTTGTCCGCGTCGGTCAGGTGCTTGTCCTGATTGAGTTGAACCTGCGGATAGCGCTCGGCAAACGCGTTGAAAAAACGCCAGTAGGTGGTCGCTTCCTTGCCATTGAGCAGCCCGGCTTCCGCCAGCCAGAACACCCCGGTGGCTTCGCCGCACAGCACGGCGCCACGGGCGTGTTGTTCGCGCAGCCACGGCAGCACCTGAGGATAACGTTTGCACAGTGTTTCGAAATCGTCCCAGAAGGCCGGGAGGATGATGATGTCAGCGTTTTCCAGGCCGCCGTCCACCGGCATGATCACATCGCTGAAGCTGTTCACCGGTTTGCCGTCGGGGCTGACCAGGCGCGTTTCGAACGCCGGTGTCAGGCCGTGGCCCAGTTGTTTGCCGTAGCGCAGGCTGGCTAGGTGGAAGAAATCCTTGGCTTGCATAAGGGTGGAAGCGAAAACCCGGTCGATAGCCAGGATGCTGACGCGCCGCAGGGGCGTGGAGACTTGGTTAGACATAATTCAACTTTATTCTTATAGGGGAAAGTGGTCACCAGACGGCTGGATCGTCTTATTTTTTGTCTGATGTGTCCAGTGTCCTGTATCGCAAGCGCGGCTTAGGCTCTGAAGGTCAACTTCTTCCAACAATAACGACAGGTGCCCCATGATCCCCAGAACCTTGTTCAGTTCCGAGCACGAACTTTTTCGCGACAGCGTGCGAACGTTCCTCGAAAAAGAGGCCGTGCCGTTCCATGGGCAATGGGAAAAACAGGGCTACATCGACCGCCAGCTGTGGAACAAGGCGGGGGAGGCGGGGATGCTCTGTTCGCACCTGCCGGAAGAATATGGCGGGTTGGGTGCGGACTTTCTCTACAGCGCGGTGGTGATCGAAGAGGTCGGCCGCCTCGGCCTCACAGGGATCGGTTTCTCCCTGCATTCAGACATCGTCGCGCCGTACATCCTGCATTACGGCAGCGAAGCACTGAAGCACAAATACCTGCCAAAACTGGTGTCGGGCGAAATGGTCACGGCCATCGCCATGACCGAGCCGGGTGCCGGCTCCGACCTGCAAGGGGTGAAAACCACCGCCGTGCTGGACGGTGACGAATACGTGATCAACGGCTCGAAAACCTTCATCACCAACGGCTTTCTGGCGGACCTGGTGATTGTCGTCGCCAAGACCGATCCGAAAGCGGGCGCGAAGGGCACCAGTCTGTTTCTGGTGGAAGCCAATACGCCGGGCTTCGCCAAGGGCAAGCGCCTGGAAAAAGTCGGAATGAAGGCTCAGGACACGTCGGAATTGTTCTTCCAGGATGTACGCGTGCCGAAGGAAAACCTCTTGGGGCAGGCCGGGATGGGCTTCGCTTACTTGATGCAGGAATTGCCGCAAGAGCGTCTCACCGTGGCTGTCGGCGGACTCGCTTCGGCCGAGGCAGCGCTGCAATGGACACTGGACTACACCCGCGAACGCAAGGCGTTCGGCAAGGCGATTGCCGATTTTCAGAACACTCGCTTCAAACTGGCGGAGATGGCCACCGAGATTCAGATTGGCCGGGTGTTCGTCGATAAATGCCTGGAACTGCACCTGCAAGGCAAGCTGGACGTGCCGACGGCAGCGATGGCGAAATACTGGGGCACCGACCTGCAATGCAAGGTGCTCGACGAGTGCGTGCAGTTGCATGGCGGCTACGGGTTCATGTGGGAATACCCGGTGGCCCGGGCGTGGGCGGATGCGCGGGTGCAGCGGATCTATGCCGGCACCAACGAGATCATGA
Organism: Pseudomonas sp. ANT_J12; assembly: GCF_008370045.1. GTDB lineage: Bacteria > Pseudomonadota > Gammaproteobacteria > Pseudomonadales > Pseudomonadaceae > Aquipseudomonas. The sequence continues at coordinate 30,211 of NZ_VOBN01000017.1, read as the reverse complement.
AGGAGATTATTGCGCGGTCGCTGTAATGCCGCGTGATCGTTCCCACGCTCTGCGTGGGAATGCCGCCGGGGACGCTCCGCGTTCAGCTGTTGAATGTGACGCAGAGCGTCACGAGATGCATTCCCACGCAGGAGCGTGGGAACGATCACTGTTGGTTACGGCGCAGGATTCGGGTGATCCTTGTGAATCGCCTCGATCCCCGCCAGCACTTCGTCGGAAAGCTTCAGCTCGAAACTGGCGATGTTGCTGTCCAACTGCTCAAGCGACGTCGCCCCGATGATGTTGCTGGTCACGAACGGCTGCTGGTTTACGAAAGCCAATGCCATTTGCGCCGGGTCCAGGCCGTGTTCACGGGCCAGGGCCACGTAACGGCTGCATGCTGCTTCCGACTGCGGGTTGAAATAGCGGCTGAAGCGGCTGTAGAGGCTCAGGCGGCCTTTTGGCGGGCGGGCGCCACCTTCGTACTTGCCTGACAGGAACCCGAACGCCAGCGGCGAATAGGCCAGCAGGCCGCACTGTTCGCGAATGGCGATTTCCGCCAGGCCGACTTCGAAGCTGCGGTTCAGCAGGTTGTACGGGTTCTGGATCGACACGGCGCGCGGCCAGCCACGGGCTTCGGCCAAGGCCAGGAAGCGCATGGTGCCCCACGGGGTTTCATTGGACAGGCCGATGTGGCGGATCCTGCCGGCCTTGACCTGTTCGTCGAGTGCTTCGAGGGTGTCTTCCAGCGGCGTCAGGTTGGCTTCGATCTTGTGCTTGTAGCCCAACTGACCGAAGAAATTGGTGCTGCGCTCCGGCCAGTGCAGTTGGTAGAGATCGATGTAGTCGGTCTGCAGGCGCTTGAGGCTGGCGTCCACGGCTTCGGTGATGTGCTGGCGGTTGTGGCGCAGGTTTTTGTCGCGGATGTAGTCGATGGTGTTGCCCGGGCCGGCGATCTTGCTGGCCAGGATCCAGTCGGCACGATCGCCGCGACTCTTGAAGTAATTGCCGATGTAGCGCTCGGTGGTGGCGTAGGTGTCGGCCTTGGGGGGCGCCGGGTACATTTCGGCGGTGTCGATGAAATTGATCCCGGCGCCTTTGGCTCGTTCGATCTGGGCGAAGGCTTCAGCCTCGCTGTTTTGCTCGCCCCAGGTCATGGTTCCGAGGCAGATTGCACTCACGTTCAGATCGGTTCGGCCTAGCTGTCGATAATCCATCGGGTGCTCCTTGGGCAAAACAATCATAAAAGCAGGTTGAATATTTTTTCGCAATCTGCATAATTGCCCACCTCTTTATGCAGTGGAAGTGATGCGCCGCCTGCGGAAGAGATCTTGCCGTTGAACGGACGCGCCGACCCGAGCCCCCGATAGCGTCTGTATCCGGCTGCCTTTGACTTGTCAAAGCACGCACTATTCAGTAAGATCCGCCGTCTAATTTACAGGGCGGCCCCTGAGGCTATTAAAGAATGACAACTTTTACTGCAAAACCAGAAACAGTTGTGCGCGACTGGTTTGTCGTCGACGCCGCTGGTCAGACCCTGGGTCGTCTGGCTACCGAAATCGCGAGCCGTCTGCGTGGCAAGCATAAAGCTGAGTACACTCCTCACGTTGACACCGGCGATTACATCGTCGTTATCAATGCCGAGCAGGTTCGTGTAACCGGTGCTAAAACCACCGACAAAATCTACTACTCCCACTCCGGTTTCCCGGGTGGCATCAAGTCGATCAGTTTCGAAAAACTGATCGCCAAGAAGCCTGAATCCCCGATCGAGATCGCGGTTAAAGGTATGCTGCCGAAGGGCCCACTGGGTCGCGACATGTATCGCAAGCTGAAAGTCTATGCGGGCGCTGCTCACCCTCATGCTGCTCAGCAGCCCCAAGAACTGAAGTTTTAACGGAATAGTTCATTATGTCGGCGACTCAAAATTACGGCACTGGCCGTCGCAAGACCGCAACCGCACGCGTTTTCCTGCGTCCGGGTACTGGTAACATCTCCATCAACAACCGCACCCTGGAAAATTTCTTCGGCCGCGAAACTGCCCGCATGGTAGTTCGTCAGCCGCTGGAACTGACTGAGACTGTCGAGAAATTCGACATCTACGTCACCGTGATCGGTGGTGGTGTAAGTGGTCAAGCTGGCGCAATCCGCCACGGTATCACTCGCGCACTGATGCAGTACGACGAAACCCTGCGTGGCGCTCTGCGCAAAGCTGGCTTCGTTACTCGCGATGCTCGCGAAGTTGAACGTAAGAAAGTTGGTCTGCGTAAAGCGCGTAAGCGTCCGCAGTACTCGAAGCGTTAATTCGCTTCCACGTTCAAAAAGAACGCCCATCTCCTCACGGAGCTGGGCGTTTTTTTGTGCGTGCGATTTCTCAAAGAATTGCGCTGTGACAACTTGCCACAGCCGTAGAGCCCCTATACTGCAAGGCTTGGCAGTGGAGCCCTTGGGTAATTACCTTGTCAGAATTGGGGCTTTTCATTACCATTCGGCAAAATTTTTATAAGTACATAGATTTAACTTAGTAGATGCCTGATTTAACAGGCCACAAAGCTGATGGGAGAGGACTAAATGAGCAATGACGGCGTGAATGCAGGCCGGCGTCGCTTCTTGGTAGCAGCCACATCCGTGGTGGGTGCTGCAGGAGCGGTGGGGGCTGCGGTCCCGTTCGTGGGGTCATGGTTTCCCAGTGCCAAGGCGAAAGCCGCAGGTGCACCGGTGAAAGTGAATGTCAGCAAAATCGAGCCAGGCCAGCAGATGATTGCTGAGTGGCGCGGCCAGCCAGTATTCATTGTCCGCCGAACCGCGGAAATCCTGGGGAATCTGAAAAAGATCGAGGGCCAGCTGTCTGACCCGACCTCCAAGAACTCGACACAACCGACCTACGTCGATCCAGAAACGCGTTCGATCAAGCCAGAGGTCCTGCTGCTGATCGGTATCTGCACACACCTGGGTTGCTCGCCGACCTTCCGTCCTGAAGTGGCACCTGCTGATCTGGGCAAGGACTGGGTAGGTGGTTATTTCTGCCCTTGCCACGGTTCCCACTACGATCTGGCTGGCCGCGTCTACAAGTCGCAACCTGCGCCTTTGAACCTGCCAGTTCCCCCGCATTCCTATGAGACCGATGAGATCATTGTCATCGGCGTCGATACGGAGAAAGCGTGATGAGCAAGTTCATGGATTGGGTTGATGCGCGCTTTCCCGCGACCAAAATGTGGGAAGACCATCTCAGCAAGTACTACGCCCCGAAGAACTTCAACTTCTTCTATTTCTTTGGTTCCCTCGCGCTGCTCGTTCTGGTCAACCAGATCGTCACCGGTGTCTGGCTGACCATGAGCTACACCCCGTCGGCGGAAGAAGCGTTTGCGTCCGTCGAATACATCATGCGCGACGTCGAGTACGGCTCGATCCTGCGTCTGCTGCACTCCACCGGCGCTTCGGCGTTCTTCATCGTGGTCTATCTGCACATGTTCCGTGGCTTGCTCTACGGTTCGTACCAGAAGCCTCGTGAGCTGGTGTGGGTCTTCGGCATGCTGATCTACCTGGCGCTGATGGCGGAAGCCTTCATGGGTTACCTGCTGCCGTGGGGTCAGATGTCCTACTGGGGTGCCCAGGTGATCATCTCGCTGTTCGGTGCGATCCCGGTCATCGGCAACGACCTGACCCAGTGGATCCGTGGTGACTACCTGATTTCCGGTATCACCCTGAACCGCTTCTTCGCCTTGCACGTTGTGGCGCTGCCGATCGTGATTCTCGGCCTGGTGGTGTTGCACGTCCTGGCGCTGCACGAAGTCGGGTCGAACAACCCGGACGGCGTGGACATCAAGAAATTCAAAGACGAAAACGGCGTACCGCTGGATGGCATTGCCTTCCATCCGTACTACACCGTGAAAGATATCGTCGGCGTGGTGGTGTTCCTGTTCATCTTCTGCTCGATCGTGTTCTTCTTCCCTGAAATGGGCGGTTACTTCCTCGAGAAGCCGAACTTTGAAGTGGCGAACGCCTTCAAGACCCCAGAGCACATCGCTCCGGTCTGGTACTTCACGCCGTTCTACGCCATCTTGCGGGCCATTCCGGACAAGCTCATGGGTGTTATCGCCATGGGTGCTTCGATTGCCATGCTGTTCGTGCTGCCTTGGCTCGACCGCAGTCCGGTCAAGTCCATGCGCTACAAGGGCTGGCTGAGCAAGATCTGGCTTTGGGTGTTCTGCATCTGTTTCGTGATTCTCGGCGTGCTGGGCGTATTGGCCCCAACCCCTGAGCGGACACTGGTGTCGCAGATTTGCACCTTCCTGTACTTCGCCTACTTCATTCTGATGCCGTTCTACACCAGGCTCGAGAAGACCAAACCGGTTCCGGAAAGGGTGACTGGCTGATGAAAAAGCTATTTGCTGTATTGATTCTTGCGGCCTTGCCGGTGTTTTCCTTCGCGGCCGAACACGGTCCTGAACTGGAAAAGGTCGATATCGACGTCTCCGATAAAGCGGCCATGCAGGACGGCGCACGTACGTTTGCCAACTATTGCATGGGTTGCCACAGTGCCAAGTTCCAGCGCTATGAGCGCGTTGCCGACGACCTGGGGATTCCTCACGATCTGATGCTGAAAAACCTGGTGTTCACCGGCGCCAAGATCGGCGACCACATGAGCATCGGCATGCAGCCGGCAGACGCCAAGACCTGGTTCGGTGCTGCACCGCCGGACCTGACCCTGGTGGCTCGCGTTCGTGGCACTGACTGGCTCTACGGTTACCTGCGTTCGTTCTATGAAGACCCTGCGCGTCCCTGGGGCGTGAACAACAAGGTGTTCCCGAACGTCGGCATGCCTAACGTCCTGGTCGGCCTGCAAGGTCGTCAGGTGGTCGGCTGCAAACAGGTTCAAATCGTCGAGGACGGCAAGAAGCAGTATGATCCGCTGACCGGTACGCCGCTGACTCATGAAGCGTGCGATCAGTTGACCATCGTGCCGAAGAGCGGTGCGCTGAATGAAGAGCAGTTCGATGAGAAGGTCAAGAATCTGGTAACCTTCCTCGCTTACTCGGCTAACCCGGTAAAGCTGCAACATCAGCGCATCGGTACCTATGTATTGCTCTACTTGGCGTTCTTCTTCGTATTCGCTTACTTGCTCAAGCGTGAATACTGGAAAGACGTCCATTGATAAAGCTGTAAGCAATTGCTGTTGATCGCGCGCGCCCAGGGGCGTCTCTGAAGGTGTAACGAGTCTGGCGAGCCAGGCGTTACGGGAGGCGTCCTCTGGGCGCGCGCGTTTTTCCGCTTCCGATAATTTCAACAAGCGAGGAGGACCGCCATGGGCGTGACCAATCGGTTGGCCTGTTACTCCGACCCCGCCGACCACTATTCCCACCGAGTACGCATCGTACTTGCAGAGAAGGGTGTCAGCGCCGAGATCATTTATGTGGAAGCTGGTCGCCAGCCGCCTAAACTGATCGAAGTGAACCCTTACGGCAGCTTGCCCACCCTGGTCGATCGTGACCTGGCGTTGTGGGAGTCGACCGTGGTGATGGAATATCTGGATGAGCGTTACCCGCACCCGCCTTTACTGCCGGTTTATCCTGTGGCGCGTGCAAACAGCCGTCTGCTGATTCATCGTATTCAGCGTGACTGGTGTGGGCTGGTGGATCTGATCCTGGATCCCAAGTCCAAGGAAGCCGCCCGCGTCGTCGCTCGTAAAGAGCTGCGCGAAAGCCTGACTGGCGTGTCGCCGTTGTTCGCCGACAAGCCGTTTTTCCTCAGCGAGGAACAAAGTCTGGTGGATTGCTGCCTATTGCCAATACTCTGGCGATTGCCGATTTTGGGTATTGAACTGCCGCGGCCTGCCAAGCCGCTGCTTGATTACATGGAGCGCTCTTTCGCGCGTGAGGCTTTCCAGGCGAGTCTGTCTGGTGTCGAACGCGATATGCGCTAAGGCTTAAGGAGCCGCTATGAACTCCAGTCGACCTTATCTGGTCCGCGCGCTCTACGAGTGGATTGTTGATAACGATTGCACCCCGCACATGCTGGTCAATTCCGAATATCCGTCGGTGCAGGTGCCTCAAGGTTTCGCCAGTGACGGTCAGATAGTCCTGAACGTATCGCCGGCAGCCGTGCGTCATTTGCACATGGACAACGAAGCGGTCAGCTTCGAGGGGCGCTTCGGTGGCGTGCCACACACCCTGTTCGTGCCTATCGCTTCGATCCTGGGCATTTACGCCCGGGAAAACGGCCAAGGCATGGTGTTCGATCTGGAATCGCCTATGGAAGACGATGAAGAGATCGAGCCGGATGATGATGTCCCGCCACCCGACAACGAGCCGCCGCGTCCCAGCGGTCGACCGAGTTTGAAGGTGGTGAAGTAATAAAAAAGGCGATCCGAAAGGATCGCCTTTTTTATTACGTGTAGGAGCAGAGCTTGCTCGCGATGGCGATCTCAAGTACGCCATCGCGAGCAAGCTTTGCTCCTACGGGCGATGGCGGTCTCACGAGCGCCATCGTCGGCAGGTGTGGGTATCAGTCGATGTACTCAAACAACTTCACAATCTTCTGCACCCCGGAAACGCTCTGCACCAGGTTGGTGGCTTGAGCAGCTTCCTGCTTGGTCAGCAGGCCGAGCAGATAGACGATGCCATTTTCGGTGACGACCTTGATGCGCGAGCCCGGGATGTTCGGGTCGGTGAGCATCTGGGTTTTGATCTTGGAGGTCAGCCAAGTGTCGTTCTGGCGGGCCAGGAAACCGGACGGCGGCAGGACTTGTAGCTCGTTATGCACCTTCTTCACGCGCTGGACCGCGGAAGCGGCCTGTTCGGCCTTGGCCTTGAGGTCGGCGGTGGGCGTTTGCCCGGCCAGCAGCACGACGCCGTTGAAGCTGGTGACGACGATGTGCGAGTCGTTATCCAGCGCCGGATCGGCCTTGGCGACGTTGACGCCGACCTTGGTGTCGATCAGGGAGTCGTCGATTTTGCTGCCGAAGGTGCGCGTGCCGCGGTCATCTTCAATCGGTGCTTCGCGGCTGGCTTTAACCACCGAGGTGCAGCCGCTGATGCCGAGGCATAGGGTCAAGGCCAGAAGGCCTAGGCGATTAGGGGTCATTCTTCACTCCCGAACAGTTGGCTGTCGATCAAGTAGCAAAGGCAGTGGATCGTCAGCAGGTGGACTTCCTGAATACGTGCGGTGACATAGGCCGGTACGCGGATCTCGACGTCTTCAGGCAAAAGCAGCGACGCCATGCCGCCGCCATCGCGACCGGTCAATGCTACGACAATCATTTCGCGATCATGTGCGGTCTGGATCGCTTGAATAATGTTCGCCGAGTTACCGCTGGTGGAAATCGCCAGCAATACATCGCCCGGTCGGCCAAGGGCATGGATCTGTTTAGAGAAGATTTCGTTGTAGCTGTAATCGTTGGCGATTGAGGTGATCGTCGAGCTGTCGGTGGTCAGTGCGATGGCGGGCAGGCTCGGGCGTTCACGTTCGAAGCGGTTGAGCAGCTCCGACGAGAAGTGCTGGGCGTCACTGGCGGAACCGCCGTTACCGCAGGAAAGTATTTTGCCATCGTACAGGGCGTTGACCATCACCTGGCTGGCTTGCTCGATGTGCGGTGCAAGTACGTCCATCGCCTGTTGCTTGGTGTCGATACTGGCCTGAAAAAGCTGGCGAATTCGGGATTGCATGTCCATCTGTGTGACCTTAATTAGCGCGGCTACTTGGCACATGAATGTGCAGCCCGCAAAGCAAAGAGCAAAAATGTTGGGTGAAAGTGTCCGGTTCGAGGTGCAAGCCATCAGCTGTCGAAGGCATTCTGCAGCCAGTTCAGCTGATTCAGGTGGCTGTCGATGGCAACCACGTCGAAGCGGCAAGGGGAATTGGCCCAACGCGACTCGCGCTGAAGAAAATACTGCGCGGCGAAAATCAGTTTCTGCCGTTTGCGCCCATCGATGCTATCGAGCGCGCCACCCCATTGAGTGTTTTTTCTGTAGCGGACTTCAACGAATACTACTGTATCGCCATCAAGCATGACCAGATCAAGCTCGCCGCGTTTGCACAACCAGTTCTGCGCCAGCAGGCGCAGACCCTGTTGTTGAAGATGCTCGAGCGCATGGCGCTCGGCATCTTTGCCGCTTTGCTGGCGTGACCGGTCAGGCATCAGCGCGGGGTGTCCGGCAGGCGTTGAACCTGGCCATTGACGAACTGTGCCCACGGCATCTGGCGAACCACGCGTTGGTTCTGGGTCATGCCCAGGCTGCCCGACTGACCTTCGATGCGGCTGTCCGGCAAGGTCTTGAGCTGTCCCAGGCGCGGTGCCAGGCGATAAGCGTCAACACCCATCGCGAACAAGCGGCCGAGGCTGGTACCGGCCTGTGGCCATTGTGCAGTCACTTGTTTGCGCAGTGGGTCATTGACGTCCAGCAACCACGGGGTTTCGCAGAAGCGAACGCCGTTCATGTCGTTGTACTCGTTTACGTCGCCGCTGGCACTGAACACATTGGAGGTCGCATAAACAGGCACATCACCGGCGTACTGGAAGTTCAGGGTCGGTTTGATCTGTTGCGCCTGTTTCGGGGAGGCCGCAAGGAAGATGAACTCGATGTCCTGACGACGGGAAGGTTGTGCGGCGACTTGCGAGCCTACGGTGCTCTGCAAGGCCTTGGCGCGGCCTTCGCTCTGACGCAGTTGGAACATGTCGGCAATCTGTTGCGCCAGTTGTACCGGCTGGTCAATGTGCTCGACGGCGACGATGCTACCGCCATTCGCCTGCCAGTCCTGACTGAACGCCTTCAATACGCGGTCGCCCCATTCACCTTTCGGCACCATGGCGGCGGCGCGATGCAGGCCGTCGGCACGAGCGCGGCGGGACACTTCGCGGGCTTCGTCTTCAGCAGCGAGGCCGAACTGGAACAGTTGGGCCGGTCCTTGTTCACCTTCGCTGTAATTCAGCGCCAGGGTGGTGATAGGCAATTGCGGGCGAAGGCTGAGCTGTTTGACCAGCGGCTTCTCCAGCGGGCCGATGACCAGTTGCACGCCGTCGGCCTGGGCCTTGCGATAGAACTCGTCCAGCGACATCCGTGGCGGCACCATGGTCATTGGCGAGCTGTCATAAAATACGATGGCTGGCGGTTTCTGCCCGGCTTGTTGCGCCTGATAGTGAGCAGCCACGATACCTTCGCGCAGTGCCTTGCTGGCCGCCGCCAGCGGGCCGTCTGTCTGAGGTAGCAGCACGGCGATTTTGCCCAGGGGCTGGCTGGCCAGTTCCTTGAGTTGGGTCAGTGGCAGTGGCAGTTGAAGCGCAGCCGGGTGCTTTGGATTCTGTGCGCGCCAGTTGTCGATCGCTGCTTGCTGCTGTTCCAGGGTGCCGGCGGTTTTCACCGCCAGGGCCAGGCTCATCCAGCCGCCGAGGTCATCGGTGGTGGTCGGCTGCAATTGATCGGTCGGCAGCGAGGCGATCAGGGTCCAGATCGCTTCGTGGTTCTTGCTGGCGGCCTCGCCTTCGAGCATCGGGGCAATAAAGATACGTTCCCGTGCAGCGGCCAGGGTCTGGCCATCAGCTTCCAGGGCGCGGGCGTGAACGGTACCGGTGCGAACCTGTTGCTCGACGGGCAGTTCGCCCAGGCGTTGCAGGCTCGGATGGCTCAAGGCCGTCAACGCCGCTTTTGGCTGATTGCGCACCATGGCCAGTTCAGCCGCCAGGGTACTGGCGAAGACCTGTTGGCCCGGCTTGAGTTGTTCCACCGGCACTTGTTGCAGGATTTGCGCGGACTGGCCGGCGTTTCCCTGGCGGTAGGCCAGGTCTGCCGCGCTCAGGCGAAACAGCGCGGCTTGTTCCGGCGTTTTGCTTTGAGCGGCCTTTTCGAGCAGTTGCTCGATACTGGCATCCGGGGTGCGTGGAAGTTCGCCAAGGCTGGATGACGATGTGCTGGCGCAAGCCGCCAGCAGGGCAGCGAGGCAGAGGGCAGTGAACAGCCGCAGGCAAGCGATCATGTAGTGTTCCTGTTACTCGATCAAATAAGCGTGGAATTGTACCCAAGCACTGGCCGGGGCGCGATGTTACTGGCATGAAACTGTCAATTAACTGCTGCAAACGTTGCGCAACTGCACAAAAGGTCGCAAAACCGAGGGTGGCTTGCGCGTATCGCAAGTGTCTCTACGCGTTACAATGGCGACTTTTACCGATCATGAGGTGTGCGCTTTGACTGCTCCAGGTGCTTTGAATTCCGCTGCTGGCTCGCTTTATGTGGTGGCGACGCCCATCGGCAACCTGGACGACATCAGCGCCCGTGCGCTGAAAATCCTGCGTGAGGTGGCATTGATTGCCGCCGAAGACACGCGTCACTCCCAGCGTTTGATGCAGCACTTCGGTATCCCGACGCCGCTGGCAGCCTGCCATGAGCATAATGAGCGCGATGAAGGTAGCCGTTTTATTACGCGCCTGCTGGCCGGCGACGATGTGGCGTTGATCTCTGATGCCGGGACGCCGCTGATTTCCGATCCGGGTTATCACCTGGTGCGTCAGGCGCGTGCGGCGGGGATCAATGTGGTGCCGGTGCCGGGCGCCTGTGCCTTGATTGCGGCGCTGTCGGCGGCGGGTCTGCCGTCGGATCGCTTTATCTTCGAAGGCTTCCTGCCGGCCAAGGCCGTGGGGCGCCGGGCGCGCCTGGAATTGGTCAAGGAGGAGCCGCGTACGCTGATTTTCTACGAAGCTCCGCACCGCATCCTTGAATGTCTGCAAGACATGGAACTGGTGTTCGGCGGCGAGCGTCCGGCGTTGCTGGCCCGGGAAATCACGAAAACCTTCGAAACGCTCAAGGGGCTGCCGCTCGCCGAGTTGCGCGAATTCGTCGAGTCCGACAGCAATCAGCAGCGCGGTGAATGCGTGGTGCTGGTGGCCGGTTGGTCGGCACCGGAGACGGAGGATGCGGTCAGCAGCGAAGCCATGCGCATCCTCAATCTGTTGCTCGAAGAAATGCCGCTCAAGCGTGCGGCAGCCTTGGCGGCGCAAATTACCGGCGAGCGCAAGAATGTGCTGTATCAAGTTGCGCTGGATCAGCAGAAGAGCGAGTAGAAACCTGACGTGCAGGAGCGGCCAAAGGCGTTTAGCGCTTGTTCTTCGGGCGCTCTGCCGTTAACCTTTGCGCCGGAGAGTCGATTGGACAGTCGCTGCCCTCTATGAAAATTAGGGGGGGGAGGAAAGTCCGGGCTCCATAGGGCGAAGTGCCAGGTAATGCCTGGGAGGCGTGAGCCTACGGAAAGTGCCACAGAAAATAACCGCCTAAGCGCTCAAGCGCCGGTAAGGGTGAAAAGGTGCGGTAAGAGCGCACCGCGCGACTGGCAACAGTTCGTGGCTAGGTAAACCCCACTTGGAGCAAGACCAAATAGGGTCCCAAGGCGTGGCCCGCGCTGGGACCGGGTAGGTTGCTAAAGATGTCCAGTGATGGCCATCGTAGACGAATGACTGTTCAAGACAGAACCCGGCTTACAGATCGACTCTCCACCTTTTTCATTCCCTGCCTGAATCATCAGGCAGGTGCTGATGGCAGGCTTTTGTGATATTCATTAGCCTGTACTGACAGCACTTTACAAATCTCCCCGCGACACCGATTTCCCTCCGTACTTAAACACCAGCAGACCCTCCGTCGTAATACCGAAAAAATCTTACTCTTAACAAACTACTTTAACTTTCGAGCGCAGCCATCCGTGCTGAATCAAGTTATTGGTCAAAAACAAACGCAAGATTCTCGTTACCCCTGCTTTTACGCTCCTAAATCTCCGTTCTGTAAGGCTTTTCCTTTAATCCGCGCCTTGACGGTGTGGTGGGCGCATTCCTATAGTGTGCGCAAGTGGCGGAAAGTGGCATGAAGTGGGTTTTTTGAGCTCAAAACGCTAAAAATTGGAGAAACGCAGACGTGTTTCGCGGAGCTAACGCAATCAGTCTCGATGCAAAGGGCCGTCTCGCTATGCCGAGCCGGTACCGTGACGAGTTGGTTTCGCGCAGTTCCGGTCAATTGATCGTGACAATCGATGCCGTTGATCCGTGTTTGTGTGTTTATCCCCTCGATGAGTGGGAAATTATTGAAACCAAACTGCGCGCACTGCCTTCGCTTCGCGAAGAGAACCGCCGCCTGCAACGTTTGCTGATTGGTAATGCCGTCGACCTCGAACTCGATGGCAGTGGTCGTTTTCTGGTTCCGCCGCGTCTGCGTGAATATGCCAAGTTGGATAAGCGCGCAATGTTGGTGGGCCAACTGAACAAGTTCCAATTATGGGACGAGGATGCCTGGGATGCGGTTTCTGCCGCTGACCTGGCTGCTATTCAACAACCGGGCGCCATGCCTGATGAACTGCGTGATTTGATCCTGTGACTATTGATAGCGGCTTTAACCACATCACCGTACTGCTCGACGAAGCCGTGGAGGCTCTCGCCGTACGTCCTGATGGCTGCTATCTGGACGGCACGTTCGGACGCGGCGGACATAGCCGGTTGATCCTCAGCCAGCTCGGCCCCGATGGCCGGGTGCTCGGATTTGACAAGGATCCTCAAGCGATTGCCACCGGGCAAACGCTAGCGGCCGAAGACGGCCGCTTTGTCGTTGTGCAGCGCAGCTTTGCCGAGCTGGGGTCGGAAGTGGCCGAACGCGGTCTGGCCGGCAAGGTCAGCGGTGTTTTGCTTGACCTCGGCGTGTCGTCGCCGCAGCTCGACGACCCTGAACGCGGCTTCAGTTTCCTCAACGATGGCCCGTTGGACATGCGCATGGACCCGTCCCGCGGGATCAGTGCGGCCGAATTCGTCAACACCGCGCCGGTGGAAGAAATCGCCCGGGTGTTCAAGGAATACGGCGAAGAACGTTTCTCCGGCCGCATGGCCCGTGCCGTGGCCGAGCGCCGCGACATCAAGCCGTTCGAGCGCACTGCCGACCTGGCAGAAGTCCTGAAAGTCGCCAATCCGGCGTGGGAAAAGGGCAAGAACCCGGCCACCCGCGCGTTCCAGGGCCTGCGTATTCACGTCAACAACGAACTGGGCGATCTGGAGGCCGGCCTCGAAGCGGCGCTGGAAAGCCTGGAAATCGGCGGTCGCCTGGTGGTCATCAGCTTCCATTCCCTGGAAGACCGCATCGTCAAACTGTTCATGCGCAAGCTGGTGAAAGGCGAAGCCGACAACCTGCCGCGCAACCTGCCGGTCCGTCACGTCGCTTTCGAACCGAAAATCAAAGTCCATGGCAAAGCGCAGTCCGCCTCCGAGGCCGAACTCAAAGCCAACCCACGTTCTCGTAGCGCCATCATGCGCGTCGCGGAGAAGCTGCGGTGAGCAAGCTTTTCGCCAAGCCACTTCCCGGCGGAAGCTTTTTCATGATGCTGCTGTTCATCGGCGTGCTCGTGTCTGCCATCGGCGTGTCCTACAGCGCCCACTGGAACCGCCAGCTGTTGAACTCGCTGTACAACGAGTTGAGCGTGCGCGACAAGGCGCAGGCCGAGTGGGGCCGGTTGATTCTCGAACAGAGCACCTGGACCGCCCATAGCCGTATCGAAGTGCTGGCCACCGAACAACTGAAAATGCGCATCCCTGGTGCCGCTGAAGTACGGATGGTGGCGCCATGATGAAAATCGAAGGTGCACTCTTCCCTTGGCGGTTCCGCGTGGTGCTGGGTTTGCTCGGCATCATGGTCGCCGCAATCTGCTGGCGCATCATCGACCTGCAAGTGGTCGACCGTGACTTCCTCAAAGGTCAGGGCGATGCGCGCAGCGTTCGTCACATTCCTATTCCGGCTCACCGTGGTCTGATCACCGACCGTAACGGCGAGCCGTTGGCCGTGAGTACCCCGGTCACCACGCTGTGGGCCAACGCCAAGGAAATGCAACTGGCCAAAGAGAAGTGGCCGGCACTCGCCGCCGCGCTGGGCCAGGACCCCAAAGCCCTGAGCGAGCGCCTCGAAGCCCAGGCCAACAAAGAATTCATCTATCTGGTGCGCGGCTTGACCCCCGAGCAGGGCCAGTCGGTACTCGACCTGAAAGTGCCCGGCGTCTACGGCATCGAAGAGTTCCGCCGTTTCTATCCTGCCGGCGAAGTCACCGCGCACATGGTCGGCTTTACCGACATCGATGATCACGGGCGCGAAGGCGTCGAGTTGGCCTACGACGAATGGCTGGCCGGGGTCGCCGGCAAGCGACAGGTCATCAAGGATCGGCGCGGCAGACTGATCAAGGATGTCCAGGTCACCAAAAACGCCAAGGCCGGCAAGCCCTTGGCGTTGTCCATTGACCTGCGCCTGCAATACCTGGCCAACCGCGAACTGCGCAACGCGATCATCGAGAACGGCGCCAAGGCCGGCAGCCTGGTGATCATGGACGTGAAGAGCGGCGAAATCCTGGCCATGGTCAACCAGCCGACCTACAACCCGAACAACCGTCGCAACCTGCAACCGGCGATGATGCGTAACCGCGCGATGATCGACGTGTTCGAACCCGGTTCGACCATGAAGGCGATCTCCATGAGTGCCGCCCTGGAAACCGGGCGCTGGAAGCCGAGCGACACCGTCGAGGTCTATCCGGGTACCTTGCAGATTGGTAAGTACACCATCAAGGACGTATCGAAGTCCGAAGGCCCGGTGCTCGACCTGACCGGCATCCTGATCAACTCCAGCAACGTCGGCATGAGTAAGGTCGCGTTCGATATCGGCGGCGAAGCCATTTTCCGCCTGGCGCAGAAAGTCGGCCTTGGCCAGGACACCGGCCTCGCCTTCCCGGGCGAACGCGTCGGCAACCTGCCGAACTACCGCGAATGGCGCAAGGCTGAAACCGCCACGCTGTCGTACGGCTACGGTATTTCGGTGACGGCGATCCAGTTGGTCCACGCCTTCTCGGCACTGGCTAACAACGGTCGCATTGCGCCGCTGACCCTGATCAAGACAGACAAGCCGCCGCAGACCACCCAGGTGATCCCGGAAAACGTCGCCAAAACCATGCAAGGCATGCTGACCCAGGTGATCGAGGCCCCACGCGGTGTATTCCGTGCGCAGGTGCCGGCGTATCACGTGGCCGGCAAGTCGGGTACTGCGCGTAAGACCTCGGTGGGCACCAAAGGCTATGCCGAGAATTCCTATCGCTCGCTGTTCGCCGGTTTCGGCCCGATGAGCGATCCGCGTTTCGCCATCGTCGTAGTCATCGATGAACCGACCAAGGCCGGTTACTTCGGTGGCCTGGTATCGGCGCCGGTGTTCAGCAAAGTGATGTCCGGGACCTTGCGCCTGATGAACATCACCCCGGACAACCTGCCGCCGACCCAACAGGCCAACGCAGCACCGGTCGTTCCGCTGAAAGCCAATGGAGGGCGCGGCTGATGTCTCTGAGTCTGAATAAAATTTTTGCCCACGCCGGTCGTGATCTGTTGATCCGCGAACTGACCCTCGACAGCCGCAATGTGCGGGCAGGGGACTTGTTCCTTGCGGTCCCGGGCGGCAAGTTCGACGGGCGCGCGCACATTGCCGATGCCTTGCAGCGCGGTGCGGCTGCCGTGGCTTATGAAGTCGAAGGCGCCACCGTGCTGCCGATTACCGATGCGCCGCTGATTCCGGTCAAAGGCCTGGCGGCGCAGTTGTCGGACATTGCCGGGCGCTTCTATGGCGACCCGAGCCGCCACCTGAACCTGGTCGGCGTGACCGGCACCAACGGCAAAACCAGCGTGACCCAATTGGTTGCGCAAGCCCTGGATCTGCTCGGCCAACATTGCGGCATCGTCGGCACCCTGGGCACCGGTTTCTACGGCGCGCTGGAAAGCGGCCTGCACACCACGCCAAACCCGATTGCCGTACAGGCGACCCTCGCCGACCTGAAAAAGGCCGGCGCCAAAGCCGTGGCCATGGAAGTGTCTTCCCACGGTCTGGATCAGGGGCGCGTGACCGCCTTGGCGTTCGATGTGGCGGTGATGACCAACCTGTCCCGGGATCATCTGGATTACCACGGCACCATGCAGGCCTATGGCGAAGCCAAGGCCAAGCTGTTTGCCTGGAACGATCTGAAGTGCCGGGTGATCAACCTCGACGACGAATTCGGCCGTGAACTCGCGGCTGATAAACGTGAGTCGCGCTTGATCACCTACAGCCTGGAAGACGCCAGCGCCTACCTGTATTGCCGCGAAGCGCAGTTCGACGACGAAGGCGTGCGCGCCACGTTGGTCACGCCCCAGGGCGAGCACCATTTGCGCAGCACCTTGCTCGGTCGTTTCAACCTGAGCAACGTCCTGGCTGCGGTCGGTGCCTTGCTCGGCTTGGACTACGCGCTGGACGAAATCCTCAAGGTCCTGCCGAAACTCGAAGGCCCGGCCGGTCGCATGCAGCGCTTGGGCGGCGGTACTCAGCCACTGGTGGTGGTCGATTACGCCCATACCCCGGATGCGCTGGAAAAAGTCTTGATGGCCCTGCGTCCACACGCCAAAGGCCGGTTGTTGTGCCTGTTCGGTTGCGGCGGTGATCGCGATCGCGGCAAGCGCCCGCTGATGGCCGAAGTGGTCGAGCGCCTGGCCGATGGCGTGCTGGTCACCGACGACAACCCGCGCACCGAAGACCCGTCCGTCATTTTCGACGACATCCGCGCCGGCTTCACGGCTGTGGATAACGTCACCTTCGTGGCTGGCCGTGGCCAGGCGATTGCCCAGTTGATCGCCAGTGCCTCGGCGGATGACGTCATTGTCCTGGCCGGCAAAGGTCACGAGGACTATCAGGAAATCAACGGCGAGCGCCATGCGTTCTCCGATCTGGTCGAGGCCGATCACGCCTTGACCGCGTGGGAGGTGGCCCATGCTTAAAGCCTTGAAACTGAGCGAGCTGACCAGCGTGCTGAAGGCGCGCCTGGTGGCTGCCGACGCCAGTTTCGACGGTGTCAGCATCGACAGCCGTGCAATCAAGCCAGGCCAGCTGTTTATTGCCCTGACCGGTCCACGCTTCGATGGTCATGACTACCTCAATGACGTAGCCGCCAAAGGCGCCGTAGCGGCGTTGGTCGAGCGTGAAGTCGCCGACAGCACGCTGCCGCAGCTCATTGTGAAAGATACGCGCCAGGCCCTCGGCCAGTTGGGCGCGCTGAACCGTGCGGCCTATAACAACCCGGTCGCGGCCGTTACCGGTTCCAGCGGCAAGACCACGGTCAAGGAAATGCTCGCGAGCATCCTGCGCACCCGCGGTCCGGTGCATGCGACCCGTGGCAACCTGAACAACGACCTCGGCGTACCGCTGACCCTGCTCGAACTGGCGCCGGAACATACCGCCGCCGTGATTGAACTCGGTGCTTCGCGCCTGGGCGAAATTGCCTACACCGTGGGCATGACCAAGCCCCACGTGGCCATTCTTAATAACGCAGGGACCGCCCACGTCGGCGAGTTCGGCGGGCCGGACAAAATCGTAGAAGCCAAGGGCGAGATTATTGAAGGGCTGGAGGCCGATGGCGTCGCCGTGCTCAATCTCGACGACAAGGCGTTCGGCATCTGGAAGACCCGTGCTGCCGGTCGCAAAGTGCTGACCTTTGCCCTGAACAACCCCAGTGCCGATTTCTACGCCAGCGATCTGGACCGCGATGCCCGCGGTTGCCCGGCGTTCAACCTGCACAGCCCCGAAGGTGTGGAGCGGGTGCAACTGAACCTGCTCGGCACCCATAACGTCGCCAACGCCATGGCCGCCGCCGCGGCTGCCCATGCCCTGGGCGTGTCGCTGTTCGGCATCGCCACCGGCCTTGGCGCGGTACAACCGGTCAAGGGCCGCACCGTTGCGCAACTGGCGACCAACGGCATGCGCGTGATTGATGACACTTACAACGCGAACCCCACCTCCATGTGCGCTGCCGTTGATATACTCGCCGGCTTTTCCGGCCGCACCGTTCTGGTGCTCGGGGATATCGGCGAGTTGGGCGACTGGGCGGAGCAGGGGCACCGCGACGTGGGCGAGTACGCCCGTGGCAAGGTTTCTGCGCTTTACGCAGTCGGGCCAATGATGGCTCACGCCGTGAACGCATTCGGCCCGCAGGCCCGGCACTTCAGCACTCAGGCTGAACTGATCGAGGCCCTGGGCGCCGAGCAAGATACAAACACCACTATTTTGATCAAGGGCTCGCGCAGCGCTGCGATGGAAAACATCGTCGCCGCTTTGTGCGGGTCCAGTCTGGAGAAACATTAATGCTGCTGCTGTTAGCGGAGTACTTGCAACAGTTCCACAAAGGCTTCGCGGTCTTTCAGTACCTGACCCTGCGCGGGATCCTCGGTGTGCTGACCGCGTTGGTTTTGTCGCTGTGCTATGGCCCGTGGATGATCCGCACGTTGCAGAACCGTCAGATCGGCCAGTCCGTTCGCAACGATGGTCCGCAATCGCACCTGTCCAAGTCGGGCACCCCGACCATGGGCGGCGCACTGATCCTGTCGTCCATCGGCGTCAGTACGCTGCTTTGGGCTGACCTGAGCAACCGCTATGTCTGGACCGTGCTGTTGGTGACCTTGCTGTTCGGCGCCATCGGTTGGGTCGACGACTACCGCAAGGTGATCGAGAAAAACTCCAAAGGCCTTCCAAGCCGCTGGAAGTATTTCTGGCAGTCGGTGTTCGGCCTGGCCGCGGCGCTCTTCCTTTATATGACCGCGACCACCCCGGTGGAAACCACCCTGATCCTGCCGATGCTCAAGGATTACAGCATTCCACTGGGCGCAGGTTTTGTGGTCCTGACCTATTTCGTGATTGTCGGTTCGAGCAACGCGGTCAACCTGACCGATGGCCTCGATGGCCTGGCGATCATGCCGACCGTGATGGTCGGTGGCGGCCTGGGGATCTTCTGCTACCTGTCCGGTAACGTGAAATTCGCTGAATACCTGCTGATCCCTTACGTACCGGGCGCGGGTGAACTGATCGTATTCTGCGGCGCCTTGATCGGGGCGGGCCTGGGCTTTCTCTGGTTCAACACCTATCCGGCGCAAGTCTTCATGGGCGACGTCGGCGCACTGGCGCTGGGCGCAGCCCTGGGCACCATCGCAGTGATCGTCCGTCAGGAAATCGTCCTGTTCATCATGGGCGGCGTGTTCGTGATGGAAACCCTGTCGGTGGTCATCCAGGTAGCTTCCTTCAAGTTGACCGGGCGCCGCGTGTTCCGCATGGCACCGATCCACCACCACTTTGAACTCAAGGGCTGGCCTGAGCCGCGCGTGATCGTCCGTTTCTGGATCATCACCGTGATTCTCGTACTGGTCGGCCTTGCCACCCTGAAGCTGAGGTAGAACGAGTGTCTCTGATCGCTTCTGACCACTTCCGCATCGTTGTCGGCCTCGGCAAGAGCGGCATGTCCCTGGTTCGCTTCCTGGCGAACCGGGGCACGTCGTTTGCCGTGGCCGATACGCGGGAAAATCCACCGGAACTGGCCACGCTCAAGCGTGACTATCCGCACGTGGAAGTGCGTTGTGGCGAGCTGGACGTCGAGTTCCTGTGCCGCGCCGACGAGCTCTACGTGAGCCCCGGCCTGGCGCTGGCGACCCCGGCCCTGCAGGCTGCCGCCGCCCGTGGCGTGAAATTGTCCGGCGACATCGAGCTGTTCGCGCGTAACGCGAAGGCGCCGATTGTCGCCATCAGCGGTTCCAACGCGAAAAGCACCGTTACCACCCTGGTTGGTGAGATGGCTGCGGCGGCAGGCAAGCGTGTGGCGGTCGGCGGTAACCTCGGTACGCCGGCGCTGGATTTGCTCAGCGACGACGTCGAGTTGTACGTGATGGAACTGTCGAGCTTCCAGCTCGAAACCACCGATCAACTCAACGCCGAAGTGGCGACTGTGCTTAACGTCAGCGAAGACCACATGGACCGCTACAGCGGCCTGCCGGCCTATCACCTGGCCAAGCACCGGATCTTCCGCGGGGCCAAACAGTTTGTAGTCAACCGTCAGGACGCCTTGAGCCGTCCGCTGATGGGCGAGGGCCAGCCATGCTGGACCTTCGGTTTGAGCAAACCCGATTTCAAGGCATTCGGTATCCGCGAAGAGGACGGCGAGAAGTACCTGGCCTTCGAATTCCAGAACCTGATGCCGGTGCGCGAGTTGAAGATTCGTGGCGCCCATAACCAGTCCAACGCCCTGGCGGCATTGGCGCTGGGTCACGCCGTCGGCCTGTCGTTCGACGCGATGCTGTCGAGCCTGCGCACCTTCGCCGGCCTGGAACATCGTTGCCAATGGGTCCGTGATCTGGATGGCGTCGGCTACTACAACGATTCCAAAGCCACCAACGTCGGCGCCGCACTGGCCGCCATCGAAGGCCTGGGCGCGGACATCGACGGCAAGGTCGTGCTGATCGCCGGTGGCGATGGCAAGGGTGCCGAGTTCAAGGATCTGCGCGATCCGGTAGCGGTCAACTGCCGCGCGGTCATTTTGATGGGCCGCGATTCCGACAAGATCGGCGAGGCCATTGGCGACGCCGTGCCGCTGATTCGCGTCGGCTCGCTGGTCGAAGCCGTCGAGCAATGCCGCGCCGCTGCGCACCCGGGCGATGTGGTGCTGCTGTCCCCGGCCTGCGCCAGTTTCGACATGTTCAAGAATTACGAAGACCGTGGTCACCAGTTCGTCCGCGCTGTGGAGGATCTGGCATGAGCCTGCGAAATATCATCAAGCCGTATCCATCGCCAATCATCACCGGGCGCGGTATCGACCTCGACTTCCCGATGCTCGTCGGTTGCCTGGCGTTGATCGGCCTGGGGCTGGTCATGATCGCCTCGGCCTCGACCGAAGTGGCGGCCGTGCAGTCGGGCAGTGCCCTGTACTACATGACTCGCCACCTGATCTACATCGTGTTGGGTCTCGCTGCCTGCATCGTCACCATGATGATTCCGATCGCCACCTGGCAACGCCTGGGCTGGCTGATGCTGATTGGTGCGTTCGGCCTGCTGGTGATGGTGATCGTCCCCGGCATCGGCCGCGAAGTGAACGGTTCGATGCGCTGGATCGGGTTCAGTTTCTTCAACGTGCAGCCATCCGAGATCGCCAAGGTGTTCGTGGTGATTTACCTCGCCGGTTACCTGGTGCGTCGGCAGAAAGAAGTGCGCGAGAGCTGGATGGGCTTCTTCAAGCCATTCATCGTGCTGCTGCCAATGGCCGGTCTGTTGCTGATGGAACCGGACTTCGGTGCCACCGTTGTAATGATGGGCGCGGCGGCGGCGATGCTGTTCCTCGGTGGGGTCGGGCTGTTCCGGTTCTCCTTGATGGTGGTGCTGGCGGTCGGGGCTGTGGTGTTGTTGATTCAGGTGCAGCCGTATCGAATGGCGCGCCTGACCAACTTCGCGGATCCGTGGGCCGACCAGTTCGGTGCCGGCTATCAGTTGTCGCAAGCCTTGATTGCGTTTGGTCGCGGTGAATGGCTGGGCGTTGGCCTGGGCAACAGCGTGCAGAAACAGTTCTACCTGCCGGAAGCGCATACCGACTTCGTGTTCTCGGTCCTGGCCGAAGAACTGGGGGCCGTGGGCTCCTTGTGCACCGTCGCGCTGTTCGTCTTCGTCTGTATTCGTGGCATGTACATCGGTTTGTGGGCTGAGAAGGCCAAGCAGTTTTTTGCGGCGTATGTGGCCTACGGCTTGTCGTTCCTGTGGATTGGTCAATTCCTGATCAACATTGGGGTGAACGTCGGCCTGCTGCCGACCAAGGGCCTGACCCTGCCGTTCCTCAGTTATGGCGGTAGCTCGTTGGTGATCTGCTGTGCCTGTCTCGGCTTGTTGCTGCGCATTGAGTGGGAGAGTCGAACCCACCTGGGCAGTGAAGAGATGGAGTTCCATGAGAGTGACTTCGCCGAGGAGCCACCCCATGGGCGCTAATGTATTGATCATGGCGGGCGGCACCGGCGGGCACGTGTTCCCGGCGCTGGCCTGTGCTCGTGAGTTCCAGGCCCGCGGTTACACCGTGCATTGGCTTGGCACCCCGCGCGGCATCGAAAACGACCTGGTCCCGGCCGCCGGTCTGGAACTGCATCGCATCAATGCCACTGGCCTGCGGGGCAAGGGCAATCTGTCGCTGCTCAAGGCACCGTTCATGTTGCTCAAGTCGATCTGGCAGGCGCGGGCGATCATTCGCAAGCTGCGGCCGGTGTGTGTGGTCGGCTTTGGCGGTTATGTGACGGGCCCTGGCGGTGTTGCGGCCAAATTGTCTGGCGTGCCGGTCATCGTTCACGAGCAGAACGCCGTCGCCGGTACCGCCAATCGGTTGCTCATGCCGTTGGCCGCCCGGGTGTGTGAAGCGTTCCCCGACACCTTTACCCTGTCGGACAGCCGTCGGACCACCGGTAACCCGGTGCGCACCGAACTGTTCCTCGACACACCGCGACCCGCTCTGGCCGGTCGCAAGGCGCGTTTGCTGATCCTGGGCGGAAGCCTGGGCGCAGAACCGTTGAACAAGTTGCTGCCTGAAGCCCTGTCGCAAGTCGCCGCCGACCTGCGCCCGGAAGTGTTTCATCAGGCCGGCAGAAACCACGATGAAGTGACTGCGCAGCGCTATCGCGAGGCTGGCGTCGAGGCGCAAGTGCAGCCTTTCATCAAAGACATGGCCCAAGCCTATGGCTGGGCCGACCTGGTGGTGTGCCGAGCCGGCGCGTTGACCATCAGTGAACTGGCCGCCGCCGGTCTGCCCTCGATGCTGGTGCCTTTGCCCCACGCAATCGACGATCACCAGACCCGCAACGCCGAATATTTGGCCCGTGAAGGCGCTGCCTTCCTGATGCCGCAAAGAACGACTGGCGCCGCAGATCTTGCCGCACGCCTGACAGAGGTCCTGATGCAACCGCAACGACTCAATGACATGGCCAACGCGGCCCGCCGCCTGGCGAAACCTGATGCAACCCGTAACGTTGTCGACACCTGCCTGGAGGTGGCCCATGGTTGAGAATCAGAAAGCCATGCCGCACCCGGAAATGCGCCGCATCCGCCGCATCCACTTCGTCGGCATCGGCGGCGTGGGCATGTGCGGTATTGCCGAAGTGTTGTTGAACCTGGGCTATGAAGTGTCCGGTTCCGACCTCAAAGCATCGCCGGTGACCGAGCGCCTGGAATCCTTTGGCGCGCACATCTATATCGGTCACCGCGCCGAGAACGCCGCGAACGCCGATGTGCTGGTTACGTCCAGTGCCGTGAACACTTCCAACCCGGAAGTCGCCACCGCCCTGGAACGCCGGATCCCGGTGGTGCCCCGTGCCGAAATGCTCGCCGAGCTGATGCGCTATCGCCACGGCATCGCCGTCGCCGGCACGCACGGCAAAACCACGACGACCAGCCTGATCGCTTCGGTGTTCGCCGCTGGTGGCCTGGACCCTACGTTCGTCATCGGTGGCCGTCTGAATGCCGCGGGCACCAATGCCCAGCTTGGCACCAGCCGTTACCTGATCGCCGAAGCCGACGAAAGCGATGCGAGCTTCCTGCACTTGCAGCCGTTGGTGGCCGTGGTCACCAACATCGACGCCGACCACATGGCGACCTACGACGGTGACTTCAACAAACTGAAGAAAACCTTCGTCGAGTTCCTGCACAACCTGCCGTTCTACGGTTTGGCGGTGGTGTGCCTGGACGATCCGGTGGTGCGCGAAATCCTGCCGCTGGTCAAACGCCCGACGGTGACCTATGGCTTCGGCGACGACTGCGACGTGCGCGCAATCAATGTGCGCCAGCAAGGCATGCAGACCTTCTTCACCGTGCTGCGTCCTGAGCGCGAGCCGCTGGATGTCTCGGTGAACATGCCGGGCAATCACAACGTATTGAACGCTTTGGCGACCATTTGCATCGCCTCCGACGAGGGTGTCAGCGATGAAGCCATCGTCCAGGGCCTGTCCGGGTTCCAGGGTGTCGGCCGACGCTTCCAGGTCTACGGTGAACTGCCGGTAGACGGCGGCAACGTGATGCTGGTCGATGACTACGGTCACCACCCGACCGAAGTCGCAGCAGTGATCAAAGCCGTACGCGGTGGCTGGCCGGAGCGTCGTCTGGTGATGGTGTACCAGCCGCACCGCTACAGCCGCACCCGCGACCTGTACGACGATTTCGTCAATGTATTGGCCGACGCCAACGTGCTGCTGCTGATGGAAGTCTATCCGGCCGGTGAAGAACCGATCCCGGGCGCCGACAGCCGCAAGCTGTGCAACAGCATCCGCCAGCGCGGTCAGCTGGACCCGATCTACATCGAGCGCGGTGTCGACCTCGCGCCAATCGTCAAGCCGCTGCTGCGTGCCGGCGACATCCTGCTGTGCCAGGGCGCCGGTGATATCGGCGGCCTTGCGCCGAAATTGTTGAACAGTCCGTTGTTCGTGGGTGCGGTTGCCGCGCCTGCGGTGGGGAAGTTGAAATGACTGCTGCTTACGCCAACCTCGTCTCCACCCTCGCGCCGAAAGACTTCGGCCGCGTCGCCGTGCTGTTCGGCGGCAAGAGTGCCGAGCGTGAGGTGTCCCTGAAGTCGGGTAACGCCGTTCTCGAAGCGCTGCAAAGCGCCGGTGTGGATGCGTTCGGCCTCGACGTCGGCGATGACCTGTTGCAGCGTTTGCTCAACGAAAAAATCGATCGCGCCTTCATCATTCTCCACGGTCGTGGCGGTGAAGACGGCAGCATGCAGGGCCTGCTCGAATGCCTGGGCATTCCCTACACCGGCAGCGGCATCCTGGCTTCGGCTTTGGCCATGGACAAGCTGCGTACCAAGCAGGTCTGGCACAGCCTCGGGATTCCGACGCCACGCCACGCCGTACTGAGTTCTGAGGCCGATTGTATTTCGGCGGCGACGGAACTGGGCTTCCCTTTGATCGTCAAACCGGCCCATGAAGGTTCAAGTATCGGTATGGCCAAAGTGAGTTCCGCGTCGGAGTTGATCGACGCCTGGAAAGCGGCCGCTACCTACGATTCGCAAGTGTTGGTCGAGCAATGGATTCAAGGTCCGGAGTTCACCATCGCCACCCTGCGTGACCAGGTGTTGCCACCGATTGCCCTGGGCACGACGCACAGCTTCTACGACTACGACGCCAAGTACGTGGCTTCCGATACCCAGTACCGGATCCCGTGTGGCCTCGACAGCCACAAAGAAAAAGAACTGATGGACCTGACGGCCAAAGCCTGTGAGGCGCTGGGTATTGCCGGTTGGGGCAGGGCAGACGTGATGCAGGACGCCGATGGGCAATTCTGGTTCCTGGAAGTCAACACCGCACCGGGCATGACCGATCACAGCCTGGTGCCGATGGCGGCCCGTGCTGCCGGTCTGGATTTCCAGCAATTGGTCCTGGCGATTTTGGCCGCAAGCATTGAGCCGCGAGGGTAAGACCATGCAAGGCGCTCAGTTGAGACATCAGCCCCCCGCACCACCCGGCCGCAAGCCGGTGCCGCGGGGTGCCAGCCGAATGGTGGCCAAAGAGCCGATGTCTGCGCGCCTGCCGAAAGCCAATTTTGGTTTTCTCAAAGCCTTGTTCTGGCCGGTGCTGTTGGTTGCGCTGGGTTTCGGCACTTACGAAGGCGCGCAGCGTTTGCTGCCCTACGCCGACCGGCCGATCACCAAGATCAATGTGCAGGGCGATTTGAGTTACATCAGCCAGCAAGCGGTGCAGCAGCGGATCGCCCCGTACGTGGCGTCGAGCTTCTTCACCATCGACCTGGAGAGCATGCGCACCGAGCTGGAAACGATGCCATGGATTGCCCACGCCGAAGTGCGTCGGGTGTGGCCGGACCAGGTGGTGATTCGCCTGGAAGAACAGCTGCCGGTGGCCCGTTGGGGCGACGAGTCGCTGTTGAACAACCAGGGCCAGGCGTTCACCCCGCGTGAGCTGGCGAACTACGAACACTTGCCACAGCTGTTCGGCCCACAACGGGCCCAGCAGCAAGTGATGCAGCAATACCAGGTGCTGAGCCAGATGCTCAGGCCATTGGGCTTCTCGATTGCACGCCTGGAATTGCGTGAACGAGGCAGCTGGTTCCTGACCACCGGTGCCGGTAGTTCTGGCCCGGGGATCGAACTGCTGCTGGGACGCGGCAACCTGGTGGAAAAGATGCGCCGCTTCATTGCCATCTACGACAAGACGCTTAAAGAACAGATTACGAACATTGCGCGCATCGATCTGCGCTACGCCAACGGCCTCGCTGTTGGCTGGCGGGAACCTGTAGCGCCCACGACAGCCCAACCCGCTGTCGCGAAGAATTAAGAAGAGGCAGGACCCATGGCAAACGTGCAAAGCGGCAAAATGATCGTCGGTCTCGATATCGGCACCTCCAAGGTGGTGGCGCTGGTCGGCGAGGTCTCGGACGACGGCACGCTCGAAATCGTCGGGATCGGCACTCATCCGTCCCGCGGCCTGAAGAAAGGCGTGGTGGTGAACATCGAGTCCACCGTGCAGTCGATCCAGCGCGCCATCGAAGAAGCGCAGCTGATGGCCGGTTGCCGGATCCACTCGGCGTTCGTCGGCGTGGCCGGCAATCACATCCGCAGCCTGAACTCCCACGGCATCGTGGCGATTCGTGATCGCGAAGTCAGCGCCGCCGACCTTGAACGCGTCCTCGATGCAGCCCAGGCCGTGGCGATCCCGGCTGACCAGCGCGTGCTGCACACCCTGCCGCAGGATTACGTGATCGATAACCAGGAAGGCGTTCGTGAGCCGCTGGGCATGTCGGGCGTACGTCTGGAAGCCAAGGTCCACGTGGTCACCTGCGCCGTCAATGCCGCACAGAACATTGAAAAATGCGTGCGCCGCTGCGGCCTGGAAATCGACGACATCATTCTCGAGCAACTGGCCTCGGCCTACTCGGTCCTGACCGACGACGAGAAAGAACTGGGCGTGTGCCTGGTGGACATCGGCGGCGGCACCACCGACATCGCGATCTTCACCGAAGGCGCGATCCGTCACACCGCCGTGATCCCGATTGCGGGCGACCAGGTGACCAACGACATCGCCATGGCGTTGCGCACCCCGACCCAGTACGCCGAAGAAATCAAGATTCGCTACGCCTGCGCCCTGGCCAAACTGGCCGGTGCCGGGGAAACCATCAAGGTCCCAAGCGTGGGCGACCGTCCACCGCGCGAGCTGTCCCGCCAGGCCCTGGCCGAAGTGGTCGAGCCGCGTTACGACGAGCTGTTCACGCTGATCCAGGCCGAACTGCGTCGCAGCGGCTACGAAGACCTGATCCCGGCCGGCATCGTGCTGACCGGCGGTACGTCGAAAATGGAAGGCGCGGTCGAACTGGCCGAAGAGATCTTCCACATGCCAGTCCGCCTGGGCGTGCCGCACGGCGTCAAGGGCCTGGATGACGTGGTCCGCAACCCGATTTATTCCACTGGCGTTGGCCTGTTGATGTACGGCCTGCAAAAGCAGTCCGACGGGATTTCGTTCTCGGGCATCAGCAGCCGCGACAGTTACAGCAATGAAGAAGCCAAACCCGCCTTGCTCGATCGCATCAAGAGCTGGGTGCAAGGCAACTTCTGACGAAGCAGTTTCAAGCGGCAAGCTACAAGCGACAAGCAGCAAAAGCAGTAGGCGAAAAAACTAGAGAATGTAAAGGAGAGGGAAAATGTTCGAACTCGTAGACAACATCCCCGCAAGCCCGGTTATTAAAGTTATCGGTGTTGGCGGAGGCGGCGGCAACGCTGTCAACCACATGGTCAAGAGCAACATTGAAGGCGTTGAATTCATCTGCGCCAACACTGATGCCCAGGCGCTGAAATCCATCGGCGCGCGGACCATCCTGCAACTGGGTACCGGTGTGACCAAAGGTCTGGGCGCCGGCGCCAACCCTGAAGTAGGTCGTCAGGCCGCTCTCGAAGACCGTGAGCGCATTGCCGAAGTCCTGCAGGGCACCAACATGGTGTTCATCACCACTGGCATGGGCGGCGGTACCGGTACCGGTGCTGCGCCGATCATTGCCGAAGTGGCCAAGGAAATGGGGATCCTCACCGTTGCGGTGGTGACCCGTCCGTTCCCGTTCGAAGGCCGCAAGCGTATGCAGATCGCCGACGAAGGTATCCGTCTGCTGTCTGAAAGCGTCGACTCGTTGATCACCATTCCCAACGAGAAGCTGCTGACCATCCTCGGTAAAGACGCAAGCCTGCTGTCGGCTTTCGCCAAGGCTGACGATGTACTGGCCGGTGCCGTTCGCGGTATCTCCGACATCATCAAGCGCCCAGGCATGATCAACGTCGACTTTGCCGACGTACGGACTGTCATGAGCGAAATGGGCATGGCGATGATGGGCACTGGCTGCGCCAGCGGTCCGAACCGTGCACGCGAGGCCACCGAAGCGGCCATTCGCAACCCGTTGCTTGAAGACGTGAACCTGCAAGGTGCACGCGGCATCCTGGTGAACATCACCGCCGGTCCTGACCTGTCCCTGGGTGAGTACTCCGACGTGGGTAGCATCATCGAAGCCTTCGCTTCCGAGCACGCGATGGTCAAGGTCGGTACCGTTATCGATCCGGACATGCGCGACGAGCTGCACGTAACCGTGGTTGCCACGGGTCTGGGCGCGAAAATCGAGAAGCCTGTCAAGGTTATCGACAACACCATGCACACGTCCGTGGCTTCGCAGCCGCAGCAACAAGCGCCTTCGCGTCAGGAAGCGCCTGCTGTGAACTACCGTGACCTGGACCGTCCGACCGTCATGCGCAACCAGGCTCAGGCTGGTGCTGCGACTGCCGCGAAGATGAATCCACAAGACGATCTGGACTACCTGGACATCCCGGCATTCCTGCGTCGTCAGGCTGATTGATGGAATGTATCAGGGCTATGAAGGTGATTGGTGTTCAGCAAAGGCATGGTCTGCTATCATCGCCAGCCTTTGTTGATACCAGTTCGCAATTTGCGCTGAAGCGGCCCAAGCCATGATTAAACAACGCACACTGAAAAATATTATCCGTGCCACAGGTGTAGGCCTGCACTCCGGGGAGAAGGTATACCTGACCCTCAAGCCTGCACCTATCGACACCGGCATCGTGTTTGTTCGTGCCGATCTGGACCCTGTGGTGCAGATTCCTGCTCGCGCGGAAAACGTTGGCGAAACCACGATGTCGACCACGCTGGTCAACGGTGACGTCAAAGTGGATACGGTGGAGCACTTGCTCTCGGCCATGGCTGGCCTGGGCATCGATAACGCCTACGTCGAGCTCTCCGCGTCCGAAGTCCCGATCATGGATGGTAGCGCTGGACCTTTCGTATTCCTGATTCAATCGGCCGGCCTGGAAGAACAGGACGCGGCCAAGAAGTTCATCCGGATCCTGCGGGAAGTGACAGTGGAAGACGGCGACAAGCGCGCCACTTTCGTCCCTTTCGAAGGTTTCAAAGTGAGCTTCGAGATCGATTTCGATCACCCGGTTTTCCGTAACCGCACACAAAGTGCAAGCGTGGATTTTTCCAGCACTTCGTTCGTAAAAGAAGTCAGCCGCGCCCGTACCTTTGGTTTCATGAGTGACATCGAGTACCTGCGCAAGCACAACCTCGCACTCGGCGGCAGCGTTGAAAACGCTATTGTGGTCGACGCGGATGGCGTACTGAACGAAGACGGCCTTCGCTATGAAGACGAATTCGTGAAGCACAAGATCCTCGATGCCATTGGTGACCTCTACCTGCTGGGCAATAGCCTGATTGGTGAGTTCAAGGGCTTCAAGTCCGGACATGCATTGAACAACCAGCTGCTGCGCAAGTTGATTGAGCAGACAGATGCTTGGGAAGTCGTGACTTTCGAAGACGCCAGCACCGCACCGATCTCTTACATGCGTCCTGTTGCGGCCGTGTAAGCAAAAAACCTCTCTAGTTTTTAAAGGCTGCCTTCGGGTGGCCTTTTTTTATGCCCTGTTCCGTCCTGAATAAGGTTTACACCTTCTGACTTCTCATCAGGAAGGTGCAATGGATACGGGCATAAAACGCAGTCAACGCGATTACACGCTGACTTTTAAATTGTCGGTTGTCGATCAGGTCGAAAAAGGCGAGTTGAGTTATAAAGAGGCTCAACGGCGCTACGGGATTCAGGGTCGGTCGACGGTGTTGGTCTGGCTACGCAAGCATGGTCGACAGGACTGGAGCCAAGGCGCTTCCATTCGCTCCCAGAGGGTCCGACCGATGGACGAGCCTACTTTGCCATTAACTCCCGAGCAGAGAATTAAGGAGCTTGAGGAGCAGTTGGCGCTGGCGAATCTGAAAGCCAAATTCTTTGAAGACGTGGTCGATGTCCTGAAGAACGACTACGGCGTATCCGTTGTAAAAAAGCGGCCCGGCAAGTCGTTGCGCAAACCCAAACCCTGAGTGTCAGCAGGGCTTGCCAGT
>NZ_VOBN01000016.1 GCF_008370045.1 Pseudomonas sp. ANT_J12 | reverse complement strand
CTGGGCTTCGATGACCTGAAGCAACTCGCTGTCGAAAACTGCGTAACTCTTTGTTTACCAAGGAGTT
Source organism: Pseudomonas sp. ANT_J12 (assembly GCF_008370045.1). GTDB lineage: Bacteria > Pseudomonadota > Gammaproteobacteria > Pseudomonadales > Pseudomonadaceae > Aquipseudomonas. The sequence continues at coordinate 137,997 of NZ_VOBN01000016.1, read as the reverse complement.
TTCCGTTTCGACTGCGCCGGAAGTGGGGCGAATTATAGACTTCCAGAATCTGCCGTCAACCCTTAATTACGCCTTTCTTGCAGAAGGTGTCTTTTTAGCCGTTAAACGCGGGATTCGACGCGCTACAGGCGGCAAACGCAGCACTATCAGCAACGCACCTATAGAAGCATAGACAACCCACTCCTTCAGATCCGCGCGAACGATCCACAACATATGCAGCAACCCGAGCCCGAGAATCACATAGACCAGTCGATGCAGTTTCTTCCAACGAGCCCCCAAACGCCGCTGACTATATCGATTGGACGTGACAGCCAACGCCAGCAAACAGAGAAAGCCCAACGTCCCGACAATAATGTAAGGCCGCTTGCGCAACTCCACGCCCAACTGCGACCAGTCAAACCCTAGGATGAACGCCGTATACCCACTCAAATGCAGCGCGACATAGGCGAAGCACCACAATCCCAGCTGTCGCCGGACAGCAATCCACCCCGCCCAACCGCTCAGCTTTTGCAAAGGCGTCATGCTTAACGTAATGAGCAGGAGGACAAGGGTGCCCAGCCCCAGGCGATCAACCAGGACTTTGCCCGGGTCAGGCCCGAGCACATCCGCCCAGGCTTGATACAACCAAAGAAGTGGCCAGACCGCGATAGATATAAAGACAAACACCCGCCAAACCGCAAAACGCATCAGTAGTTCTTCCGCAAATCGAGTCCTGTATATAGAGAGGCGACTTCATCCGAGTAACCGTTGAACATCTGTGTATCCCGCACATTGGGCTTGAACAGACCACTCGGTAAACGCCGTTCCCGAGCCTGGGTCCAACGGGGGTGATCGACCGTAGGATTCACATTCGCATAAAAACCATACTCATCCGAAGCAATGCTCTGCCAGGTCGTCTTCGGCTGTTCGCTGACCAGACTGATGCGCACAATGGATTTAACACTCTTGAAGCCGTACTTCCACGGCACCACCAACCGCAAAGGCGCCCCGTTCTGATTCGGCAACTCTCGCCCATACATGCCCACCGCAAGAATTGCCAACGGGTTCATTGCCTCATCCAGACGCAACCCCTCTACATAAGGCCATTCAATCAAGGCGAAACCGGAACGCTGTCCGGGCATGGTTTTGGGATCCTGCAGGGTTTCGAAGCGAATGTATTTGGCGTTGGAGGTGGGCTCGACTTGATTGAGCAACGCCGAGAGAGGAAAGCCAATCCAGGGAATCACCATCGACCACGCCTCTACGCAGCGAAGACGATAGATCCGCTCCTCCAACTGGTAAGGCTTCATGAAGTCTTCCAGTGCGTATCGCCCCGGCTTGCCCACTTCCCCGTCCACCACCACGCTCCACGGCTCGGTTTTCAACGCGCCAGCATTGGCCGCGGGATCACCTTTATCCGTACCGAACTCGTAAAAGTTGTTGTAGTGGGTGGCATCTTTGAACGGCGTGATCGCCTCATCCTTGACGTTGACCGCGCCCCATTTAGTAGAGGGCAGCTTTTCGGCGAACCAGGATGGCGCCTTACCGGGCTCGACATCGGCATAACGTGCAACCTCGTCAGCATTGGCCCAGCGAGGAAGACCGCCCACAGCCAAACCGGCCACGGCAGCACCGAGTACATTACGACGGGATAGATAGAAAGATTCAGGCGTAATGTCCGACTCATGGCAGTCGGACGTTTTGGGGACTTTGATCAGCATGGCTACTCCGCAGCATTGGAGAACAGATGCACCAACAGACTGCGGAGTATGAGGGAAATTACATCACTCGGCGTTTTTGTGCCGACGAAGACGCAACAGATACTGAACCGGGCCCGAGGCTGCATAGCCGAGGAACACCAGCAACAGAATGCGCGGCGGATCACTGAAGACCACGGCAAACACCAGCACGACGGCCAGGATCGCTACAAAAGGAACGCGCCCTTTCAAGTCCAGCTCTTTAAAGCTGTTGTACTTGATGTTGCTGACCATCAGCATGCCGGCCGCCGCTACCATCAACGCCACCAGGAACGACATCTTGGAGCCCTGGATGCCGTAATCACTGAACGCCCAGACAATCCCCGCGACCACACCGGCAGCCGCCGGACTCGCCAGGCCAATGAAGTAGCGTTTGTCCGCAGTACCAACTTGAGTGTTGAACCGCGCCAGGCGCAACGCCGCGCCCGCGACATAGATGAAGGCAACCATCCAGCCGACCTTGCCCATGTCACCCAACGCCCAACCGAACGCCAGCAACGCCGGCGCCACACCAAAGGCAACCATGTCCGACAGCGAGTCGTACTCGGCACCGAAGGCACTCTGGGTATTGGTCATGCGCGCAACGCGGCCGTCGAGACCGTCAAGCACCATGGCCACGAAAATGGCGATGGCAGCAAACGCAAAGTACTTGCTCGCACCGACCGAGTCACCGGCGCTCAAGGCTGCCTGGGCACTCATCGAGTTGATGATGGAATAGAACCCTGCGAACAGGTTCGCAGTAGTGAACAGATTCGGCAGAAGATAGATACCACGATGCCGGACTTTACGACCTTCAGCGTCATGCCCTTCTTCGATGTGCTCATCGATGGGCAGCAGACTTTCGGCGTCAGGAGCCTGGTTTGGCTCTTCGGGACGTTCGCTCATGGACATTACCTTGCAACAGGGTGGAAAGTTTCGACAGGTGTCTGGGACGACGGTTCGGCCGCAAACGATGCAGCTTTATACCAGAACCGGCGATCCAAACGAAAAAACGCGGCCTAGGCCGCGTTTTCCGTACAAGACAGCGACTTAGTTTTTGGCTTTGTCGACGATCTTGTTGGCACCGATCCACGGCATCATGGAGCGCAGTTGCTCGCCGATGATTTCGATACCGTGAGCGGCGTTGTTACGACGCTTGGCGGTCATCGAAGGATAGCCGGTCGCGCCTTCGCTGATGAACATCTTGGCGTATTCGCCGTCCTGAATACGTTTCAGGGCGTTGCGCATAGCCTGACGGGATTCGGCGTTGATGACTTCCGGGCCGGTCACGTACTCGCCGTATTCAGCGTTGTTGGAGATCGAGTAGTTCATGTTGGCGATGCCGCCTTCGTACATGAGGTCAACGATCAGCTTCAGTTCGTGCAGGCATTCGAAGTAGGCCATTTCCGGCGCGTAGCCAGCTTCAACCAGGGTTTCGAAACCGGCTTTTACCAGCTCAACGGTACCACCACACAGAACGGCTTGTTCGCCGAACAGGTCGGTTTCGGTCTCGTCCTTGAAGGTGGTTTCGATGATGCCGGTACGACCGCCACCAACGCCAGCAGCGTAGGACAGTGCAACGTTCTTGGCGTTGCCCGACGCATCCTGGTAGATAGCGATCAGGTCAGGGATACCGCCGCCTTTGACGAACTCGGAACGCACGGTGTGACCCGGTGCTTTCGGCGCGATCATGATCACGTCGAGGTCGGAACGCGGAACAACCTGGTTGTAGTGGATCGCGAAGCCGTGGGAGAAGGCCAGGGTGGCGCCTTTCTTGATGTTCGGCTCGATTTCGTTCTTGTACAAAGCAGACTGGAACTCGTCCGGGGTCAGGATCATGACCAGGTCGGCAGCAGCAACAGCGGAAGCAACGTCAGTCACTTTCAGGCCGTGGGCTTCGGCCTTGGCAACAGTGGCCGAACCTTTACGCAGGCCGACGGTAACGTCAACGCCGGAGTCTTTCAGGTTGCACGCTTGAGCGTGACCCTGGGAACCGTAACCGATGATGGCAACTTTCTTGCCCTGGATGATCGACAGGTCGCAGTCTTTTTCGTAATAAACTTTCATGAAATTCCCCTAAATATCCAGGCCGTTCAGGCCATTCGCTAATTTGGTTTAGATGCTGAGTACTTTGTCGCCGCGAGCAATACCGGTTACGCCGCTACGGACGGTTTCCAGGATCGACGCAGTGCCGATGGACTGAATGAAGCTGTCGAGCTTGTCGCTGGTACCGGTCAGTTGAACGGTATACACGCTGGCGCTGACATCGACGATCTGCCCACGGTAAATATCGGTAGTGCGCTTGATCTCGGCGCGCTGGGCGCCGGTTGCCTTGACCTTGACCAGCATCAGTTCGCGCTCGATATGAGCACTCTCCGACAGGTCGACCAATTTGACCACTTCGATCAGCTTGTTCAGGTTCTTGGTGATCTGCTCGATCACTTCGTCATGACCAACAGTGGTCAACGTCAGTCGCGACAGAGTCGGGTCTTCGGTCGGGGCCACGGTCAGGCTTTCGATGTTGTAGTTGCGCTGCGAGAACAGGCCGACTACGCGAGACAGAGCGCCGGGTTCGTTTTCCAGAAGCAAGGAAATAATGTGCCGCATGATTAAGTACGCTCCGTCTTGCTCAGCCACATATCGCGCATGGAGCCGTCTTTGATCTGCATCGGGTAGACGTGCTCGCTGGTGTCGACCGAAACATCGATGATCACCAGACGATCCTTCATGGCGAACGCCTCTTCCATCTTCGTCTTCAAATCTTTCGATTCGGTGATGCGCACGCCGACGTGACCATAGGCCTCTGCCAACTTGACGAAATCAGGCAACGATTCCATGTAGGAATGCGAGTGACGGCTGCCGTAGCTCATGTCTTGCCACTGGCGAACCATCCCCAGAACACCGTTGTTCAGGATGACAATTTTCACCGGCAAGCCATATTGCAGACAGGTGGACAGTTCCTGGATGTTCATCTGGATGCTGCCCTCACCCGTTACGCAGACGACGTCGGCATCCGGGAAGCTCAACTTGATGCCCATGGCCGCCGGAAAACCGAAGCCCATGGTGCCCAGGCCGCCGGAGTTGATCCAACGGTTCGGCTTGTTGAACCTGTAGTACTGCGCGGCGAACATCTGGTGCTGGCCCACGTCCGATGCGACATAGGCATCGCCCTTGGTCACTTCGCACAGGGTTTCGATCACGGTCTGCGGCTTGATGACGCTGCCGTCGCCCTTGTCGTAAGGGAACAGGCCGCGATCACCGCGCCACTCATCCACCTGCTTCCACCAACTGGCCACGGACTCCTTGTTCGGGGTCTCGCCGATTTCCTTGAGGATCGCGACCATTTCGGTCAGGACACTTTCCACCGGACCGACGATAGGCACGTCGGCCTTGATGGTCTTGGAAATCGAAGCCGGGTCGATGTCGATGTGGATGATCTTGGCATTCGGGCAGAACTTCGCCGGGCCGTTGATCACGCGGTCATCGAAACGCGCACCGACGGCGAGGATCACGTCCGCATGGTGCATCGCCAGGTTGGCGGTGTAGCTGCCGTGCATGCCGAGCATGCCGATGAACTGACGGTCGGTGCCAGGGTAGGCACCCAGGCCCATCAGGGTATTAGTCACTGGCAGGTTGAGCATCTTCGCCAATTCGGTCAGCGTCGCGGAGCCACCACCGAGGATCACGCCGCCGCCGGCGTACATCACCGGACGCTTGGCCGCCAGGAGCATTTCGGCTGCCTTGCGGATTTGCCCGGAGTGACCGCGAACGGCCGGGCTGTAGGAACGCAGCTTGGCTTTTTTCGGGAAGACGTATTCGAACCTCTCGGCCGGGTTGGTCATGTCTTTCGGGATATCGACCACGACCGGGCCCGGACGACCGGATTGCGCCAGGTAGAACGCTTTCTTCATGACTTCCGGGATTTCCGAAGCGTGCTTGATCATGAAGCTGTGCTTCACGATCGGCCGGGAGATACCGATCATGTCGGTTTCCTGGAACGCGTCGGTACCTACCATGGTGCTAGGCACCTGGCCGGAAATGACCACCATTGGAATGGAGTCCATATAGGCGGTGGCGATCCCGGTAATGGCGTTTGTTGCGCCAGGACCGGAAGTCACCAGTACCACGCCGGCTTTACCGGTGGCACGGGCATAGCCGTCAGCCATATGGGTCGCCGCTTGTTCGTGACGAACCAGGATGTGGGTCACTTCCGGTTCTTTGAACAGGGCATCGTAGACATGAAGAAGAGCACCACCCGGGTACCCGTAGATATATTTGACGCCTTCGTCACGCAAAAAGCGGACGAGCATCTCACCGCCAGATAAAAGCTCCACGTTGTTCACCTCTAAAACGCCAGAATACCGTCCACTCACAAGAGGACGGGTCTTAATAGGTTTACTTCTCGGCAGAGCATGAGCGACGGTGGTCGCCGACTACGTCAGCACTGACTGAGCAAGTATTGGGATCGTCCCAAGTGTTGCGGGCCTTTCCCACCCAGCGCGAGGTAACGCGTTGCGGGTGTAACAGGTCGGCGCGGGTATGCGCCTCATGATCTACCGAGTGGGTCTGCTTCTGGCAGTCCCTCTACAGCGGACTTTGGATTCTTCTGTTTCGTCCCCTGCAAGTCAAGTCGTCTATGTGCTTTATTGTGAGTAAGCACATGAGAACGCAAGAAAAAACCCGTAAACCGCGTGTGTGTTAGCTTCAATTGCGCAACTTTTGACAAGGAAATGGCATGCGTACCTTCTTCTTCACCGCCGGTCTGCTGATCGTCCTGAGCCCTTTGTGCATGGCCGCGCAGATTTACAAGTGGGTCGACGCCCAGGGCGTGACTCACTTCGATGCCCAGCCGCCCCAAGACCAGCAAGCGACCACCGTGGTGACGCCCGCCCCGTCCACCGGCAAATCGCCCGCACCGCAACGCAGCAATGTGCTGGGTGATCAACAGGCCATCGATAAGAACGTGAAAAAGCAGGTCGCCGAGCAGCAGGCCCAGCTCAAGGTGTTCTGTGAGCAGGCACGAACCAACCTTGCCCAACTGCAGAACAATCCGCGACTACGGGAAGAAATTGACGGTGAGATGCGCCGCCTGACTGACCAGACGCGTCAGGAGCGCATGACCGAAGCACAGAAACAAATCGCCGATAACTGCCAATAGAAACCTGTAGGAGCGAAGCTTGCTCGCGAAGGCGGCATAACATCCAACAAATGTGCTGAATGTTATGCCGCCTTCGCGAGCAAGCTTCGCGCCTACACGGGGACGGTGTCAGCGGGAGGCGGTGATCAGCAGGTCGAACTCTTTGAGCAAGACCTGAAGCTGCCGATCCTTGCCCTGGACATTGCGCGCGGCGAAGACCATCTCGGCCATCTCCTGAATGCCCGACGCATTGGGCAAAGGCAGATCCTGTTCGAGGATCGCCTTCATGCGCGGCAGGAAGATCCATTGCAGCCATTGCTCGAAGTCCAGGGTGTCGACCGAAAACGGCTCGACACTGGACAACGCTTCAGCACTCGGCGAAACCTCGTCCCACCAGCCCTGAATCCGCAGCTCACGCTCGATCAGCAGCAACTGCTCGGCAATCTTCGGGAAACGTGCATCCATCACAGCGAAACCTTGGCCTTCTGACGGGCCAGTGCGGCGCCGGTGGAGTCGCCCTGTTTCTCACGAGCCTGAGCGATCAGTTCCCACAGGCTGGCTTGAAGGTCCGGACGGCCATTGGCGAACGTCAGACCACGCCGGGCAAACTGCTCGGCCTGCGGCGCGTCGCCTTGGGCCATGCGCACCTGCGCCAGGCGATAAAGCACTTGCGGCTCACGGGGTGCAACACGCTGGGCACGCTCCAGGCTCGAAGACGCGCCGTTAAGGTCGCCACCGGCCTGTTGCTGTTGCGCGGTGGTCAGCAACGCCAACACGGGACCATCCAGTTGCTCGTCGGCAGACAAACCACCGCCGGTACTGGCGGATGGAATCCCGGTCGGCGCCGACGGCATGCTGTAGCTGCCTTGATTGATCGGCGCGGACTGGACCGGCGACGTATCAATCGGACCCGGGGTAATCGGGCCAGGCGTGATCGGCGAAGTGCTGATCGGTGCCGAGCTCACGGCGCCACCACCTGGCACCATCACTACCACGCCGGTATCACCTTGCGGGATCGCCTGAGGCTGGCCTTGTGCAGGACGTTTCACAGTCGTCTGGCGGAAACCGCCATTCGCCTGAATCCGTTCACTGTTCGACACCGCGCTGCCGGAATCCACAACCGGGATCGAACCGCGCTGTACGGAGGAACAACCGCTGAGCAAAGCTACGGCGGTAACCGCTGGAATCAACCACTTGTTCACGTGAAACCCTCTTTGCTTAATTCATCCAGCCCTTGACCCAATCCATCACCGTTTCGCCGGAAGCAGGGGTTTCCCCACCGCAAGCGGCGCCGGGAGGCGGTTCGCTGCCGCGAATATACGGCATCTGCACCGCACCTGGGCAGTTGGCGTCAGAGCCTTGCCCGGTGCGCGAATCAACCCAGGCCTGGACGATGTTGTCCGGCTGCGGCATGTCCAACGGCAGCGGGTCAGCCTTGCGCATGAAACTGGTCCAGACCTGCAACGCGCCGGTGGCACCGGTGAACGGTGTCTTGCCGTTATCGTCGCGCCCCAGCCAGACCACCGCCAGCAAATCCTGGCTGAAACCGGCGAACCAGCTGTCACGGGAATCGTTACTGGTCCCGGTCTTGCCCGCCAGCGTCAGGGTTTTCGGCAGCACGTTGTAGACCGAGCTGCCGGTACCTTCACGCATGACCCGCTGCATCGCGCTCTGGATCAGGAAAATCGACGCCGGATCGAACCGCTGCTGAATCTGGAACGGATAACGCTTCAGTGGCTCGCCCTCGGCCGTCAGCACGCTGCGAATCCCGCGCATCGGCGTATTGAAACCGCCATTGGCCAGGGTCTGGTACATAGTCGCCACTTCCATCGGCGTCAGGCCACCCGCCCCCAACAGCATCGACGGAAACGCCGGAAACTCACGAGTCACGCCCAGCCGCGCCAGGGTCTTGAGGACATTCGGCACGCCCAGTTCCAGACCGAGACGCGCCGTCGACAAGTTGTAGGAATGCGCCAGCCCTTGATACAGGAACACCGTGCCATGGGAGCGGCGATCATAGTTCTGCGGTTTCCAGACCTGACCATCCGCGCCCTTCACCGAGAAGGATTCGTCCGACAACCAACTGGTCAAGCTGTACTGGCTTGGCTTCTCAAGCGCGGTCAGGTACACCGCCGGCTTGATCAACGAGCCGATCGGCCGCACTGCGTCCAGCGCCCGGTTGAAACCGGCAAAACTCGCCTGACGACTGCCGATCATGGCCTGGACTTCGCCGGTTTCCGGGTTGGTCACGACCATGGCCGCTTCGACGTCATCCGAACCCTTGCGTCCGGCCAGGCGTTTAAAAGTGTCGTTGACCGACGCTTCGGCTTTCATCTGCAGGATCGGGTCGAAACTGGTGAAGATCCGCAGGCCTTCTTCGGTCAAGTCTTCGTCGCGATAGTCTTCGCGCAGCTGACGTTTAACCAGATCGATAAAGCCCGGGAACGAGCTGTCAGCCAGTTTGCCGCGAGTGGTCACGCCCAACGGCATGGCCTTCGCCGCAGCAACTTGCTCGGCCGTCGCAACGCCTTGTTGCTCAAGTACGTCGAGCACCAGGTTGCGCCGTTCCAGCGCACGCTCAGGATTGCGGCGCGGGTTGTAATAGGACGGCCCCTTGACCATGCCCACCAGCAAGGCGACTTGATGCAGTTTCAGTTCGGACAACGGCTGGCCGAAGAAGAACTGACTGGCCAGACCAAACCCGTGCACGGCGCGCTGGCCATCCTGACCGACGAATACTTCATTGAGGTAAGCCTCAAGAATTTCCCGTTTGTCGTAATGCAGTTCCAGCAACATCGCCATCATGGCTTCGGTGAGCTTGCGGGTCAGGCTGCGTTCGCTGGTCAGGTAGAAGTTCTTGACCAATTGTTGCGTCAGCGTACTGCCACCCTGGGTCATCTTGCCGCCAGAGGTGTTGACGTAGACGGCCCGGGCAATCGACTTCGGCGATACGCCCCAGTGGTGATAGAAGTCCCGGTCTTCAACGGCAACCAGGGTTTCCAGCAGGTACGGCGGAACCTGATCGATCTTGATCAGGATGCGGTCTTCGAGGTTTTTCGGGTAAATCCCGCCGATCATCAGCGGCTCAAGGCGCACCACGGACAGCTTCGAACCGTTGGTCGCCGAGAGTTCGGCCACATAGTCGCCGGAGAACCGAACCCGCACGGGCTGGGGCTTCTCCATGCCTTCATAGAACTGGAAGCCGCGGGTATTCAGGTCGACGGTATTGCCGTTGACCGCCGCAGCGCCGGGGCCGTTGCTCACGGCTTCGCGTCGATAGCCCAAGGCATCGAGTTCGGTGAGGAAGTCGTCCTTGCTCAGCTTCTGGCCGGTAAACAGCTCAAGCGGGCGGGCGTACACCTTGGCCGGAATGGTCCAGCGCTTGCCGGAGAACTTCTCCTGGACAATCGCGTCGAGGTAAACCGCGAACCCGGCGAGCACGACGAGGCCGACCAGGCTGAGTTTAATGGCCCAGCTCAACCACGGGCTAAGGCCCTTGGAAGGTGGTTTTTTTTTGCTGCGAGGGGATCGAGTACGAGTCATGGCGGCGGATTATACGCACTTTATTCATACTCAACAGGCGCTCGCCGAGGTTTGCGTCAGCCGGACTTGCGGCCATAATGGCGGCCGTGAATTTTCCCCAGACTCTGAAGGATCGCCTGTGAGCCAGTCCCTGATCGCCGCCCTGCAAAACCCGGCCCTCTACCCGCATTCCGTCGAAGGGTTCCAGGTTATCGAGACCCATATCTCCTGGGTCATCCTCACGGGTCCCTTTGCTTATAAAGTGAAGAAACCGGTGAATTTCGGCTTCCTCGACTTCACCAGCCTCGATGCGCGTGAACATTTCTGCGGCGAAGAGCTGCGCCTGAACCAGCGTCTGACTAACGATTTGTATCTGGAAGTGTTGCCGATCACTGGCAGCGCCGAAGCGCCACAACTGGGCGGTGACGGCCCGGTCGTCGATTTCGCCCTGAAAATGCGCCAGTTCCCGCAAAGCCAGTTGCTCAGCACCCTGCAAGCCAACGGTGAACTGACCACTGCGCACATCGATGAGATGGCCGCGCAAATCGCGCAATTCCACCTCACCGCGCCGAAAGTACCGGCCGAACACGAAGCCGGCACCCCGGACGCCGTGATGGCACCAGTGCGCCAAAACTTCGAGCAGATTCGTCCGTTCCTCAGCGACAAGGCCGACCTGCTGCAACTCGACGCCCTGCAAGCCTGGGCCGAAAGCAGCTTCGAACGCCTGAAGCCGCTGTTTGCCCAACGCAAGACTGAAGGCTTCATCCGCGAATGCCATGGTGACATTCACCTGGGCAACGCCACCGTGATCGACGACAAGGTCGTGATCTTCGACTGCATCGAATTCAACGAGCCGTTCCGCTTCACCGACGTCTATGCCGACACTGGCTTCCTGGCGATGGACTTGGAAGATCGCGGCCTGAAAAGCCTGGCGCGCCGTTTTATCAGTCAATACCTGGAACTGACCGGCGATTACCAGGGCCTTGAGCTGCTGAACTTCTATAAAGCCTACCGCGCATTGGTTCGCGCCAAGGTCAGCCTGTTCAGCATGCCGGCCGAGGCCGATCCAGTGCAGCGCGCCACCACGCTGCGCCAGTACCGCAACTACGCCAACCTGGCGGAAAGCTACAGCACCATTCCTTCGCGTTTCCTGGCCATCACCCACGGTGTTTCCGCGGTCGGCAAGAGCCGCGTGGCCATGCGTCTGGTGGAAGCACTGGGCGCCGTGCGCCTGCGCTCGGATGTGGAACGCAAACGCCTGTTCGGCGAGCAAACCGTGCAGAACGATCCCCATGCCGGCATCTATAGCGCTGACGCCAGCGCTGCGACCTACACCCGCCTGCATGACATCGCCTCGGTAATCCTGCGCGCCGGTTTCCCGGTGGTGATCGATGCCACCTATCTCAAGCGTGACCAGCGTGACGGCGCGGCGAAAATTGCCGAAGCCACCGGTGCACCATTCCTGATTCTGGACTGCAATGCGCCGCAAGCCGTGATCGAAACCTGGCTGGCCCTGCGTCAGGCAGATAAAACGGATCCGTCCGACGCCAACCTGGCCGTTATCGCCGACCAGCAAGCCAGTCGCGAAGCGCTGACGCCCGCCGAGATTCTCTGCAGCAAGCGCGTTCAGACCAATGAAAGCGGGACCCTCGACACGGTTGTGGCGCAGATTCGCCAACGCATGCCAGGCCTGTAAGAAACTATTTCAGCCGTGGAGCCTTCGCCGGCTTCACGGCTGTCAAATAGTGGCACTATACTGGCGTCATAAAACCAACAGGTGATGTGACATGAGCCAGCCGAAACTTCTCGACACCCCGCTTTATGCCTTGCTGCACAAAGATGACATCACAGGTTTCAACAAGGAACGCCCGGTGGACGGCCCGATCGACATGGTCGGTGGCGACTTCCGAGGTCTCGACCTGCGTGAGTTGAATGCCGATGGCGTCGACTTTACCGATGCGTACTTCCGTTCCGCCGACCTGCGCGGTATCGACTTTCGCAATGCGTCCCTGGAAGGTGCGAGCCTGGCCCATGCGCAGATCTCCGGCGCTTACTTTCCGCCAGAGCTGAGTGCCGACGAGATCCTGATGTCGATGAACTTCGGTACACGCCTGCGTTACCGCACCCGCTAAAAACGACCGTCACCTGACAAGTCCAGCGCTCTCGCCTTGCGCTGGACGCCGCGCGTTATCTGCCGTAATCACTGCTTCCCTGCACCTTCTCCTACTGCGTCCGCAGACCATTCTTGCGCGCCAAGCGCTTTCCTCTTAGAAGCTTTTGCCTCGAAACCGACCAAACAATCACGCTTTTCCTACTGATGGCTACACTCCTCAAAGGCTCGCCCACGCACCGTTCGGCTGTCGCAAGGAGGCTTGATGAATGATGAACTGCAACACCTGAAGAATCTTGGCAAGACGTCGGCACAGTGGCTGCATGCCGTGGGCATCCACAGCGCCTCGGACTTGCGTCGCCTGGGGGCGGTCGATGCTTATCGGGCCGTGCGTACACGCGGGTTCCGGGCGTCGAAGGTGTTGCTGTATGCAATCGAAGGCGCCCTGATGGACGTGCACTGGAACGACATTCCCGCTGAACGCAAGGAAGCCTTGAACAAACAACTGGAAGCCATCTCTTCACGCCACAAGAATTGAACAGGCGCCATCGCCATGTATCTGCTCGGGGAACAACCGGCTTACGCCGACACGCTGATCAATCGACTGCAAAACATGCCCGCGCGGTTGCTGGAGGGGTTATCGCCCTGCGGCCCGGCGCTGGAGTTTGCTGCCGTCGACGACCTCGCGACGCTGCTGCCCGGCAATCAGTTGTTTTTGCTCGACAACGGCCTGTTACATGGCTGCGTCGACCATCGCCCCTTGTTCTATTTGCATGAAGGCGATCTGGTTGGTCTGCGCCAGGATGTTGCGCTGCCGCATTGCCGCTTGCGCAGCGACGGCCCGCTGTCCTTGTTGCCTTATCTGCGCACCGAGGTGTTTCAGCATATTTATGCCGAGCCGCAGCGCTCGGAGCTATTGCTGCAATACCTGATCGGCCAGACCGCCCTGCTGTACGACGCGGTCGCCCGCCTGAAACAACCCGAGTACCGCAGCACCCACGGCTTTCAGCGCGTGCCCAGCGGCGAAGTGCTGATCAGGCAGGGCGATGAGGCCGACCATGTGTTCGTCATCATCGAAGGCCATGCAGAAGCATTTGTCGACGGCCATAAAGTCGGCGATGTGCCCAAGGATGAGATTTTCGGCGCCATGGCGGTGTTCACCGGCGAGAAACGCAACGCCAGCGTGATCACCAACGAACCTTGCACATTGATGCTGATTCCCAAGGACCAGTTTCTGAGCCTGACGCAAAACAATCCGAAGATCGCCCACAGCCTGATCGAGAGCATGGCGCGGCGCATTGATCTGTTGAACAAGCAGATCACCCAACTGAGCGCAGTTAAAGCTTCAGGCTGAAGCTCAATGATTTCGGGGCCTACAGGCTAATTTTGAATAAATGAGAAATCAGCGGTTGACTTGGTAATGAGAATCGCTATGATTACCACAACTGGTCGCGAGACTGGTCGATATTCTGAAAAGCCCTTGGTTCGGACTCTCAGATTATCTCCTCATCAGGCTAATCACGGTTATTTGACCCGGCTCTTGCCGGGTCTTTTTTTGCCTGTGGAAAAGTGCTTACTGGCTCATCTGCTTGCGCATCTCTGCGCAATAATCCGGCGTCGGCGTGGCAGGTGTGTACCAGACGTAATCGGCCATGCCCGCCGTGACCTCACTGCCCTGCTGCGCCAGCATCAACACCGTGGGGGCTTCGGATTCGCCCAGGTCCAGCACATGCAGCGGCACGCCGACATCCTTGCGCGCATGGTAGGCACCGGCCAACAGCATTGATGGTGTGGGTGCCCCGATCAGCCGCTCAGCGATGCGCCGGTCACGCTGCTGCTGCACCGCCAGCATCGCCGGCATTTGCGATTGGGCCAGCAGGCCGCAATGGGAGCCGCTGATTTGCTCCAGCAGCTCTTTCTTGACCGATGGGGCATTGCTGCGCGAACCGCTCACGGCCGTAGGCTGGGTGTAGAAACCCCGAACTTCGCTGTTGTCGAGGTTGGCCGCCAGCAATGGATAAGGCTGGCCGAGGGCGAAACGCACAATCGGCCCGTACGTTTCCCAATCCCAGCCCGATGGCCAGGCCAATGCGCCGGGCAGGTCAGTTGGAAGTGTCGAGGCATGGCGTGCGTTATCAACGCGCGGTTGTTGATCGGGCGTGAGCATCTCCAGCAGCAGGCTGCCTTGAGGCCGCTGCTGCCCCAGCGCCTGGAGCAACCACAATTGCAGTTGATGGTGATCGCGGTTGTCGTGCTGTTCACCAACAATCAGCCGTAACGGCTTGGCCAAGCGTATGACCAGTTCTTGCGCCGTCAACGACTGACCGCTGCGTAAATCGCGGATATCCCCAGTGATCGGTGGCGGCGCCGCCACATGCTGACAAGCGCTCAGCAACAACGCCGCCAGCAGCAGAATCCCTCGCATGTTCTCACCTCGATGAATGACTCAGCGGGCGATGATCAGCGGATGCCCACGCTCCGGGTGCGGTTGCACCAGCACTTCCAGGCCGAACACCGCTTTGAGCGGTTCCGGCCGCAGCACCTGCTCCGGTGTATCCAACGCCACCGGGCGCCCGCCTTCGAGCAGCAAGATGCGGTCACAATAACGCGCCGCCAGATTCAGATCATGCAGGATCACCAACACCGCCGCACCGCGATCAGCAAACTCGCGCACCGCTTGCAACGTGGTGTGCTGATGCAGCGGATCAAGCATCGAAGTCGGCTCATCCAACAGCAGCGTCTGCCCCACCTCCCCCGGCCAAAGCTGCGCCAGCACCCGCGCCAGATGCACCCTCTGACGTTCGCCACCGGACAGCGCCAGATAACTGCGCCCGCTCAGATGCCCGGCATCGGCAGCACCCAATGCGGCGGCGACGATTTCAGCATCGCGCACCCGGCCACTCTGATAGGGCAAGCGGCCCATGCCGACCACTTCCTCGACGCGAAAGGCGAAGTCCAGGGTCGACACTTGCGGTAACACTGCCAGTCGTTGGGCACGCTGGATACCGGTGCAATGCCGCAACTCCTGTTGGTCGAGCCAGACGCGTCCCTCATCCGGATGTAGTTCACCGCACAAAGCGCCGAGCAACGTACTCTTGCCGGCGCCGTTCGGTCCCAGCACACCAAGGACTTCGCCCGGTTTGAGTTCAAGATTGATGTCCGCCAGCACGGTTTTGCTGCCGCGACGGATCGACAGGTTTTCCGTGCGCAGCATCAGGCAGGCCTCCTGAGCAGCAGGAACAGGAAGAACGGCGCGCCAATGAACGCTGTGACGATACCGATCGGCAATTCGGCCGGCGCCAGGGCCAGGCGCGCCACCAGATCAGCGAACAACAGCAGACTCGCACCGGCCAACACTGAGGCCGGCAGCAACACTCGATGATCAGGCCCGGCCAGCAGCCGCACCAGATGCGGCACCACCAACCCGACAAACCCGATCATCCCCGCCGCCGCCACCGCTGCGCCGACACCCAACGCGGTGCAAAACACCAGTTCACGCTTGAGCCCTTCGACATCGATGCCCAAGTGACCCGCTTCCGATTCCCCGAGCAGCAACGCATTCAAAGCGTTGGCCCGGCGCGGCAACCACAGCGCCACCCCGACCGTGACCAGCAGCAACGGCCAGAGCCGCGCATAACTGGCGCCATTGAGACTGCCCAGGTTCCAGAACGTCAGCGTGCGCAGGGTCGCGTCGTCCGCCAGATACGTGAACAAACCCACGGCCGAGCCGGCCAATGCAGTCAGTGCGATCCCGGCCAGCAACATGGTTGCGACATTGGTTTGCCCATTGCGCCGCCCCAGTCGGTACACCAGCGCCGTCACACCGAGGCCACCGAGAAATGCACACAACGACAAAAGATAAGGCCCGAACGCCTCCGGCAAACCGCCAAACGCCGAGCCGCCGACAATCGCAATCGCCGCGCCCAACGCCGCCCCACTGGACACCCCGACCAACCCCGGATCCGCCAATGGGTTGCGAAACAAACCCTGCATCGCCACGCCTGACAACGCCAACACACCGCCGACCGCCAAACCTAACAGCGTTCGCGGCAGACGAATCTGCCCAAGAATCAATTCAGCCTGCTCCAACCCATCCGGGGCAATCGGCACACCGAGCAGCCGCAACGCCGCGCGCAAGGTGTCGAGCAGCGGCAGGCTCACGGGCCCAAGGGCCAGCGACAACCAGATCGCCAGCAAACACAGCAGGCTCAAGCCAATAAACAGTGTGCGAGGTTTAACCAGCGTGGTCATTGGCCGGTCGCGCCGGGATAGAAACCGTCAGACAGTTTTTTCAGCGCCTCGGGCAAGCGCGGCCCCAGACCGCCCACCAACAAGGTCGGATCAAGCTCCATGACCCGTCCGTCCTTGGCTGCACGGGTCGAGAACAGGATCGGATTTTCCTTGAACAACGCCGCACGGGCCGCGTCGCCGGTCAGTGCACGATCGACGAACACCAGCACTTCGGGATTCAGACTGGCCAGGGATTCATTGGAAAACGGTTTGTAGCCGGTATGGGTCGCCAGGTTGTGGCCGCCGGCCTGTTGCAGCAGCCAATCGGCGGCGGTGTCCTTGCCGGCGATCATCGGCTTGCCGCCCATATGGCCGAGCAACAACAGCACGCCTGGCGCCTTCTGCTTGAGCTGCGCCTCGCTGACCCGCGCCTTCTGCTGATCCAGTTGCTGGTGATACGTCTGCAAAGCTTTCGAAGCCTGATCTTCCGCGCCAAGCAGCTTGCCCAGATGCTCCAGGTTACTTTGCAGCGCCGGCAAATCCGGCTGGGCCGAGAACAATTCAACCTGAACGCCAGCACTGCGAATCTGCGACAGCACCGGCGGCGGCCCCATTTCCTCGGTGCCGACCAGTATCTGCGGGCGCAGGCTCAAGATGCCTTCGGCCGACAATTGCCGCTGATAGCCGATGCTCGGCAACGCCTTGAGGGATTCGGGATGCTGGCTGGTGGTATCGACGCCGACCAGTTTCGACTCACCGCCCAACGCGCTCACCCACTCCGTCAAGGCACCACCGGCACTGACCCAACGTTGCGGCAATTCGACGGCGCAGGCCTCGTGACTGACCAGCAGTCCGACACACAGCGCGACAACGCGGATACTCAGGCGCATAAACAGCTTCCTTGAAGGGTTTTCCCGGGCATCCGGCGGACAGGCCAAGTATCCTCGGCAGATCGCACGCGCCCCATGGGCGGGCGGTCATTTGATAATTGTTTGCATTTGCGCGTCAAGCCCGGACATATCTCGTCACGCGCCGCGACACTAGAGGATAGACATGAAGTTTCTTTGCCAAGGCTCAGAATTGGCCGACGCCAGCAGTCGCGGTTTCGACATCGACGGCCAGAAGCTCTTCGCCGTGCGCCGGGCGGGTCAGGTTTACGTCTATATCAACCGCTGCCCGCACCGGGGCGTCGGCCTGGAATGGAAGCCCGACCAGTTCCTGGACCCCAGCAACAGCCTGATCCAGTGCGCCACCCACGGCGCACTGTTTCTGATCGAGGACGGCGAATGCGTCGCCGGCCCCTGCGCCGGGCAATCCCTGACCGCTGTCGACTGCCGCGAAGACGCGCAAGGGATCTGGGTCAGCCTTTAACCGTTGAGCAGCACGTCCAGACGTCGATCCACCACCATCCCTTCGTGGCTAAGTTGCACGCCATAAGCCAGCACCTCAACGCCGCACGCCACCGCCTCACGCAATGCGGCGGCGTAGGCCGAATCAATTTCTTCTGCAGGACGCACGGCCTCGATGCCGCTGAGATTGACGCAATACAGCTGCACCGCACGAATCCCGTCCCGCGCCAGATGCGCCAGTTCCCGTAAATGCTTGGCCCCGCGCTGGGTCACCGCATCGGGAAACGCCGCCACCGCTGTCCCGTCGTAACCCAGGGTGACGCTTTTGACTTCCACGTACGCCGGCCCGCTCGGGTAATCGAGGCGAAAATCGATACGGCTGCTTTCCTGACCGTAGGCCACTTCCCGTTTCAGTTCGGTAAAGCCGTTCAGCTCGGTGATCACGCCTGCGTGCAGCGCTTCTTCGATCAAACCGTTGGCGCGCCCGGTGTTCACGCAAAACAGCCGGCCTTGCGGGGTTTCGCCGATTTCCCAGGTGCCGGGCAACTTACGCTTGGGGTCGTTGGAACGACTGAACCAGACCTGCCCGCCCTCGACCTGACAATTAAGCATCGAGCCAGTATTAGGGCAGTGAATGGTCAGCAACTCGCCGGTAACGGTTTCGATATCGGCGAGAAAACGCTTGTAACGACGAATGAGACGACCTTCTTCGAGGGGAGGATGAAAACGCATCAGCCTTGCCAGCTCTTCAAGCCGCGCGCGATGCGCTCCACCGCTTCTTGCAAGCGCGGCAGGCTTTGGGTGTAGGCAAACCGCACGTGATGCCCGGCCTGATACCGCCCGAAGTCCAGGCCCGGGGTGATCGCCACATGCTCGGTTTCGAGGAAGTGTCGGCAGAACGCGAAGGCATCGCCGCCGAATTGGCTGATATCGGCGTACAAGTAGAACGCGCCCTCAGGTTCCACGGCGATACCGAAACCGAGTTCACGCAGGGCCGGCAGCAGGAAATCGCGACGACGACCGAATTCGGCGCGGCGCTCTTCCAGGATGGCGATGGTGGCGGGCTCGAAGCAGGCCAGCGCGGCGTGCTGGGCCATGCTCGGCGCGCTGATGTAGAGGTTTTGCGCGAGTTTTTCCAATTCGCCGACCGCCGCTTCCGGCGCCACCAGCCAGCCGAGGCGCCAACCGGTCATGCCGAAATACTTGGAAAAACTATTCAGGACGAAGGCGCTGTCATCGACTTCCAGCACACTGGCCGCGTCAGTGCCGTAGGTCAGGCCATGGTAGATCTCGTCCACCACCAGATGGCCGTGGCGCTGTTTGATCGCCGCCGACAGCCCGGCCAGCTCATCGCGGGTCAGGATGGTCCCGGTCGGATTGGCTGGCGAGGCCACCAGGGCGCCGACGCTGTCGTGATCCCAATGCCGCGCCACCAGGTCCGGGGTCAGTTGATAGCGCACGTCCGGGCCGACCGGCACCAGCTGCGCCGCGCCTTCCACCAGGCGCAGGAAGTGTCGGTTACACGGGTAGCCAGGGTCCGCCAGCAGCCAGTGTTTGCCGGGGTCGACCAGCAAGGCGCTGGCCAGCAACAACGCACCGGAACCGCCCGGCGTCACCAGAATTCGCTGTGGATCAATGTTCAGCCCGTACCGCTGCTGGTAAAAGCCGGAAATGGCCTCGCGCAGTTCAGGAATGCCCCGGGCCGCTGTGTAACGGGTCTTGCCCGCAGTCAGCGCAGCCTGGCCGGCCTGGATGATCGGCTCGGCGGTGGTGAAGTCCGGTTCGCCGATCTCCAGGTGAATCACATCGTGGCCGGCGGCTTGCAGTTCATTGGCCCGCGCCAGCAGCGCCATGACATGGAATGGTTCGATCGCACGACTGCGCGCACTGTAGGACTGAGCCATTAGCCTTCCTTCAACGGGGAAAAGAATCGATTCTACCTATCCGCTGGAACGAGGGAGAACCTAAAGCGGTCAGAGCCGTATAACCGGGGCTGCAAACGACTCAAGCGAGTGTCTCAGCTTTGACTAAAATCAATATTTGATCAGGCCTCCAACACCACCAGACAAGGCTTTGCAATCATTTGCAAGCACCCTGGGCCACTACCTCGACATCCGGGAGTAGCGCGGCCCGTTTTGATCTGGTAAGTTCGCCCGCTTGCAGCCGCAGGGCCGGCAGGTGTCGGTGATGGAGCAATCCTGCGCAATGGATTACAAGAGTAGAGGCGGTCCATTTCATGCCCACCCAAGCAAAGCAGCAAAACCAGTCGATCAGCGGCTTCGAACCCTACGTAGAAGTAAAGGGCGAGGAGTACATGGGCAAGCCCATGCGCGCTCACTTCACCAAGATCCTGAATAAGTGGAAACAGGACTTGATGCAGGAAGTCGACCGTACGGTTGATCACATGAAAGACGAAGCGGCCAACTTCCCTGACCCGGCAGATCGTGCCAGCCAGGAAGAAGAATTCAGCCTTGAATTGCGCGCCCGCGACCGTGAGCGCAAGTTGATCAAGAAGATCGACAAGACGCTGCAATTGATCGAAGACGAAGAATATGGCTGGTGCGAGTCCTGCGGCGTCGAGATTGGCGTCAAGCGACTGGAAGCCCGCCCTACCGCCGACATGTGCGTTGACTGCAAGACCCTGGCGGAAATCAAGGAAAAGCAAGTCGGCAAGTAATCTCGACTTGAATTAAAAACGGAGCGTGCGAACGCTCCGTTTTTGTTTCTGACATTTGCTGGCGCCTATGGCGAATTCGAAATCGCTTTCGCGAGCAAGCTTCGCTCCTACACAGGCTTGCGCAATCTCCTGTAGGAGCTGAGCTTGCTCGCGAAGGCGGCTTCAAGCCGTGCCCAAAACGATTGAACAGCCTAATATCGGCCCTTATGACTGCCTCCGCCCCCTACATCGGCCGCTTCGCCCCCACGCCCAGCGGCCACCTGCACTTCGGTTCGCTGGTCGCCGCGCTGGCCTCGTACCTCGACGCCCGCTCCGTGGGGGGGCGTTGGCTGATGCGCATGGAAGACCTCGACCCGCCCCGGGAAGAACCTGGCGCTCAGGCTGCGATTCTCAACGCGCTGGAAAGCTACGGTTTCGAGTGGGACGGCGAGCTGGTGCGCCAGAGCGATCGTCACGACGCCTACGCCGAAGTGCTCAATCGCCTGTTCAATCATGGCCTGGCCTACGCCTGCACCTGTTCGCGCAAACAACTGGAGCCGTATCACGGCATTTACCCGGGCCTGTGCCGCAATGCCGGGCATGGCACCGAAGACGCCGCGATTCGCCTGCGCGTGCCGGAGCTGGAATATCACTTTATCGACCGGGTACAAGGCGAATTCCTTCAGCACCTGGGCCGGGAGGTCGGCGATTTCGTGATTCGTCGCCGCGACGGGCTCTACGCCTATCAATTGGCCGTGGTCCTCGATGACGCCTGGCAGGGCATCACCGATATCGTGCGCGGCGCCGACCTGCTCGACTCCACGCCACGCCAGCTCTACCTGCAGGAACTGCTCGGCCTGCACCAACCGCGCTACCTGCATGTGCCGCTGATTATCCAGCCCGATGGCAACAAGCTCGGCAAATCCTACCGTTCGCCGCCGTTGGCGGAAGATCAGGCCACGCCACTGTTGCTGCGGGCCTTGCGGGCGCTGGGGCAGAATCCGGGGGCTGAACTGGCCTACGCCACGCCCCGGGAAGTGCTGGATTGGGGCATTGCCCACTGGGATGCATCGAAGATCCCGCGCACACTGACCCTGCCCGAAGCGCAACTACAGTGATGGCACTTGCAGTCGCGCTGCCATCCGTTACCATCGCCGCACGTTTTCGGGCACGCGCATAAAAAAGAGAGGCCGGGATGTACATCTATCGCTTGGTCCTGCTTTTGGTAGTGGGGATTTACCTGTTCTCCCCGGCCATCATGGATTGGTGGATCGACGCCACGGGTGCCTGGTATCGGCCGTATCTGCTCTGGTTGATCCTGATTGTCGTGACCTTCATCCTGCAGAGCCAAAAAGATGCCGATGAGCTTTAGCCTGACCCAGATGATCCTGATCAGCGCCGCGTACCTGGCGGTGCTGTTCGGCGTCGCCTGGATCAGCGAACGGGGCATGATCCCGCGCGCGATCATTCGCCACCCGCTGACCTACACCCTGTCGCTGGGGGTTTACGCCAGTGCCTGGGCGTTCTACGGCACGGTCGGCCTGGCCTATCAGTACGGCTACGGCTTTCTCTCCAGCTATCTAGGCGTCTCCGGTGCATTCCTGCTGGCGCCGGTGTTGCTGTACCCGATCCTGAAGATCACCCGCACCTATCAACTGTCGTCGCTGGCGGACTTGTTCGCCTTCCGCTTCCGCAGCACCTGGGCCGGCGCGCTGACCACGATTTTCATGCTGATCGGCGTGCTGCCGCTGCTGGCGTTGCAGATTCAAGCGGTGGCCGACTCCATCGGCATCCTCACCCGCGAACCGGTGCAGCACCGCGTGGCCCTGAGCTTCTGCGCGCTGATTACCCTGTTCACGATCTTCTTCGGCTCGCGGCACATTGCGACGCGGGAGAAACACGAAGGCCTGGTGTTCGCGATTGCCTTTGAATCGGTAATCAAGCTGATCGCCATCGGCGGCGTTGGCCTGTACGCGTTGTATGGTGTGTTCGATGGCCCGCAACAGCTGGAACTGTGGCTGCTGCAAAACCAGACCGCCCTCGCCGCCCTGCACACGCCGCTGCAGGAAGGCCCGTGGCGCACGTTGTTGCTGGTGTTCTTCGCCTCGGCGATCGTGATGCCGCACATGTACCACATGACCTTTACCGAAAACCTCAACCCGCGCTCGCTGGTCAGTGCGAGCTGGGGCTTGCCGCTGTTCCTGTTGCTGATGAGTCTGGCGGTGCCGCTGATTCTCTGGGCCGGGCTGAAACTCGGCGCCACGACGAATCCGGAATACTTCACGCTGGGCATCGGCATCGCCGCCAACAACAAGGCGTTGGCGCTATTGGCCTATGTCGGCGGTTTGTCGGCGGCCAGCGGCTTGATCATCGTCACCACCCTGGCGCTGTCCGGGATGGCGCTCAACCATTTGGTGCTGCCGCTGTATCAGCCGCCGGCCGAAGGCAATATCTACCGTTGGCTGAAGTGGACCCGCCGGGCGCTGATCGTCGCGATCATCATGGCCGGCTACGGCTTCTACCTGCTGCTGGGCGCGGAGCAAGACCTGGCCAACCTCGGCATCGTCGCTTTCGTCGCCACCCTGCAATTCTTGCCGGGCGTTCTTTCGGTCCTGTACTGGCCGACCGCCAACCGTCGTGGCTTCATCGCTGGTTTGCTCGCCGGGGTCCTGGTGTGGATGGTGACCATGCTGATGCCGCTGGTGGGCAATCTGCAGGGTTTCTACATTCCGCTGCTGAACATGATCTACGTGCTCGACGACACCAGTTGGCACATGGCGGCGATTGCCTCGCTGGCCGCCAACGTGCTGATGTTCACCCTGATCTCGCTGTTCACCAACGCCAGCCCGGAAGAGGCCAGCGCCGCCGAAGCGTGTGCGGTGGACAACGTTCGTCGCCCGCAACGTCGGGAACTGCACGCCGCTTCGCCCCAGGAATTCGCCACGCAACTGGCCAAACCCCTGGGCGCCAAGGCTGCACAGAAGGAAGTCGAACAAGCCCTGCGCGATCTCTATCTGCCCTTCGACGAGCGCCGGCCGTATGCCTTGCGTCGTTTGCGTGACCGCATCGAAGCCAACCTTTCCGGCCTGATGGGACCGAGCGTCGCCCAGGACATGGTCGAAACCTTCCTGCCTTATAAGGCCGGCGGCGAAAACTATGTGACCGAAGACATTCACTTCATCGAAAGCCGTCTCGAGGATTACCACTCGCGCCTTACCGGCCTGGCGGCTGAACTCGATGCCCTGCGCCGTTACCACCGCCAGACCTTGCAGGAACTGCCGATGGGCGTCTGCTCCCTGGCCAAGGATCAAGAGATCCTGATGTGGAACAAAGCCATGGAAGAGCTGACCGGGATCGCCGCGCAGCGCGTGGTCGGTTCGCGTCTGAGTACGATTGGCGATCCGTGGAAAGAATTGCTCCAAGGCTTTATCAACCTGCCCGACGAGCACTTGCACAAACAGCACCTGGCCCTCGATGGCCAGACCCGTTGGTTGAACCTGCACAAAGCGGCCATCGACGAACCGCTCGCTCCGGGTAACAGTGGTTTGGTACTGCTGGTGGAAGACCTGACCGAAACCCAGATGCTCGAAGACAAACTGGTGCACTCCGAGCGCCTGGCGAGCATTGGCCGACTGGCGGCGGGCGTGGCCCATGAAATCGGCAACCCGATCACCGGCATCGCCTGCCTGGCGCAGAACCTGCGCGAAGAGCGCGAGGAAGATGCCGAGCTAACGGAAATCAGCGGACAGATTCTGGAGCAGACCAAACGCGTGTCGCGCATCGTCCAGTCGTTGATGAGCTTCGCCCACGCCGGTAGTCATCAGCACAGCGACGAGCCCGTCTGTCTGGCGGAAGTGGCCCAGGATGCCATCGGCTTGCTGGCCCTGAACCGGCGCAATTTCGAAGTCCAGTTCTATAACCTGTGCGACCCCGATCACTGGGTCGAAGGCGACCCCCAGCGGCTGGCCCAGGTGTTGATCAACCTGCTCTCCAACGCCCGCGACGCCTCACCGCCGCACAGTGCGGTACGGGTCAAAAGCGAAGCCGGCGAACACACGGTCGACCTGATCGTGGAAGACGAAGGCAGCGGTATTCCGAAGAACATCATGGATAGATTGTTCGAACCTTTCTTCACCACCAAGGATCCTGGCGAAGGCACCGGTCTGGGCCTTGCACTGGTCTATTCCATCGTTGAAGAGCATTATGGACAAATCACCATCGACAGCCCGGCTGATGTTCAAAGCCAACGCGGTACCCGTATCCGGGTGACTTTGCCGCGTCATGTCGAAGCGACGTCCGCTGTGAACTGAGACCGTCGAGAGTATCGAATCAATGCCGCACATTTTGATCGTCGAAGACGAAACAATTATCCGCTCCGCCTTGCGCCGTCTGCTGGAACGTAATCAGTACCAGGTCAGCGAAGCCGGATCCGTGCAGGAAGCACAAGAGCGTTTCAGCATTCCCTCGTTTGACCTGATCGTCAGTGACCTGCGCCTGCCTGGCGCACCGGGCACTGAACTGATCAAGCTCGGTCAGGGCACTCCGGTGCTGATCATGACCAGCTACGCCAGCCTGCGTTCGGCCGTCGACTCCATGAAGATGGGCGCGGTGGATTACATCGCCAAGCCTTTCGATCACGATGAGATGCTCCAGGCCGTTGCGCGCATCCTGCGTGATCGCCAGTCGTCCCCCGCCGCAGGTGAACCTGTGGTCGGCAAAGCTGCCAATGGCGCGGCGAAACCGGGCGTCGATAACAGCAATGGCGAGATCGGCATCATCGGCTCCTGTCCGCCGATGCAGGACCTGTACAGCAAGATCCGCAAAGTCGCCCCCACCGATTCCAATGTCTTGATCCAGGGCGAGTCCGGTACTGGTAAAGAACTGGTGGCCCGCGCCCTGCACAATCTGTCGAAACGCGCCAAGGCGCCGATGATTTCGGTGAACTGCGCGGCCATCCCGGAAAGCCTGATCGAGTCCGAACTGTTCGGCCACGAAAAAGGTGCGTTCACTGGCGCCAGCGCCGGGCGTGCCGGGCTGGTGGAAGCGGCGGACGGCGGCACGCTGTTCCTCGATGAGATCGGCGAACTGCCCCTCGAAGCCCAGGCCCGCCTGCTGCGCGTGTTGCAGGAAGGTGAAATCCGCCGGGTTGGTTCGGTGCAGTCGCAGAAGGTCGATGTGCGCCTGATCGCCGCCACCCACCGGGACCTCAAGAGCTTGGCGAAGATCGGCCAGTTCCGTGAAGACCTTTATTACCGTCTGCACGTGATTGCCCTGAAACTGCCGGCCCTGCGCGAGCGCGGTGCCGACGTCAACGAAATCGCCGAGGCCTTCCTGAAGCGGCAGAGCGCGCGGGTCAACCGCACCGATCTGAAGTTTGCCCCGGATGCCGAGCAGGCAATTCGTCACTACACCTGGCCGGGGAACGTGCGCGAACTGGAAAACGCGGTCGAACGCGCGGTGATCCTGTGCGAGAGCCCGGAAATCTCCGCCGAGTTGCTGGGCATCGACATCGAACTGAGCGATCTGGACGATGACGATTTCATTGGGCTGCCCCCACAACAGGGCAACGCCGCCGGTAACAACAGCCATGAGCCGACCGAAGACCTGTCGCTGGAAGACTACTTCCAGCACTTCGTCCTCGAGCATCAGGACCACATGACCGAAACCGAACTGGCCCGCAAACTCGGGGTCAGCCGCAAATGCCTGTGGGAACGGCGCCAGCGCCTGGGCATTCCACGGCGCAAGACCGGTGTCGCCAGCGAGAGCTGAACGTCACCTGTCAGGTGTGCGGGTAACACGTGATTGTGTGAAAAAACTGTTACCCCAGTCTTTTCACGTAACAGAAGCCGGGGCTTACGGTAACGAAGCCCCGGTTTTTTTTGGCCCCGAAAAACCTTGTTACCTGGCCTAACCCCTTGTTTTGCTGGGCTTCACAAAAGTTGGCACGCACCCTGCTATATGTTTAGTACAAGAACAATAACAAGCAATGCACAAGACAATAAAAATAAGACGAATCGACTCACGCACAATAAAAACAAGACGGCGAGAGGCGCAGCTAACTGATTCTTTTGGAGAGGCGTTGTATTTGGGGCTTGCCCCACGACCAGGCCGAGAACAACAAAAACTGTCCTAAGACAGAGCCTGAACTGGTTGGATCGCAAGATCACTGCAACACAGCGACCAAAGCAATCCGTTTGCTCTTGGCTCCCGATTGGGAGGGTCATGAAGGAAAAACTTCATGACGAGGGCACTTAACAAAAACAAAAAGCCCGAAACCAATAATAAAAATAGAGCATGCAACTACTTCTTGGGGAGCTTCGGCTCCCCTTGTAGTTTCTGCGATTTGATAAAAACGCCCCAAGCGCCCGTCGCTGACAGCTTAAAGCTTGCGGCTTACAGCTCATATTTGCTGTGTCCTACACCATCCCCCGACTAAATGCTAGAATCCCGGCCCATCATGCGGTCATTCTTCGTTATGGCCGAACATTCCTTCAAACAGTGCATCCCATGCTGAAGAAGCTGTTCCAGTCATTCCGTTCTCCCAAGCGTCATACGCAACACATCCGCAGCACGCCTGAAGTGCTTAACAGCGGCCAACATTCGCTGCAGAAGGCGCAATTCAGCCGTTACGCGGTGAATATCGTCGAACGCCTGCAGAACGCCGGTTACCAGGCTTACCTGGTCGGCGGTTGTGTGCGTGACATGATGCTCGGCATCACGCCGAAGGATTTCGACGTCGCCACCAGTGCCACCCCTGAACAAGTCAGGGCCGAATTCCGCAATGCGCGGATCATCGGTCGTCGCTTCAAACTGGTGCACATCCACTTCGGTCGCGAAATCATTGAAGTCGCGACGTTCCGCGCCAATCACCCGCAAAACGATGAAGAGGAAGACAGCAACCAGTCTTCCCGCAACGAGAGCGGGCGCATCCTGCGTGACAACGTCTACGGCACCCTGGAAGAAGACGCGCAACGCCGCGACTTCACCATCAACGCCTTGTATTACGATCCGGTCAGCGAGCGCATTCTCGACTACGCCAACGGCGTACACGACATCCGCAATCACTTGATCCGCCTGATCGGCGACCCGAAGCAACGCTACCAGGAAGACCCGGTACGGATGCTGCGGGCCGTGCGTTTCGCCGCCAAGCTGAATTTCGGTATCGAAAAACACAGCGCCGCGCCGATCCGCGACCTGGCGCCGATGCTGCGCGAGATCCCGTCGGCACGCCTGTTCGAAGAAGTGCTCAAGCTGTTCCTCTCCGGCCATGCCGCGGACACTTTCGAGATGCTGGTCGACTTGCAGCTGTTCGATCCCCTGTTCCCGGCGAGTGCCGAGGCGTTGGAATACAACCCGACGTACACGCACACGCTGATCAGTGAAGCGCTGATCAACACCGACCTGCGGATCAAGCAGAACAAACCGGTGACCCCGGCGTTCCTGTTTGCAGCCTTGTTGTGGCCTGCCCTGCCGGCTCGTGTGTTGCGTCTGCAAGAGCGTGGCATGCCGCCAATCCCTGCGATGCAGGAAGCGGCCCACGAACTGATCGCCGAACAGTGCCAGCGCATCGCAATCCCGAAACGCTTCACCATGCCGATCCGCGAGATCTGGGACATGCAGGAGCGTCTGCCACGTCGCAGCGGCAAACGCGCCGACCTGTTGCTCGACAACCCACGGTTCCGTGCCGGTTACGACTTCCTGCTGTTGCGCGAAAGCGCCGGCGAGCAGACCGATGGCCTGGGCGAATGGTGGACCGATTATCAGGACGCCAACGACAGCGAACGTCGCGACATGATCCGCGACCTCAGCGGCAAAGATGAAGGCACCGGCGCCCCGCGCAAGCGTCGTCGCAGCGGTGGCGCCAAGCGCAAACGCACGGCTGGCGCCCCGAGCACCACGGGCGAGTAAGTCATGGAACGCATCTACATCGGCATGGGCAGCAATCTGGCTGACCCCGCCGAACAGTTGCGCAGCGCCGTCGAGGCGCTGGCGCGGTTGCCGAAAACCGAACTGGTCGGCGTCTCCGCGTTTTACCAAAGCGATTCGCTGCTGCCCGGCCAACCCCGCTACACCAACGCCGTCGCCGCCCTCGACAGTGACCTCGCGCCACTGGAACTGCTCGATGCGCTGCAAGCCATCGAGAACGAACAGGGCCGCGAACGTCTTGAACGTTGGGGGCCACGCACGCTGGACCTCGACATCGTGTTGTTCGGTGATCGCCTGATCGACGAGCCTCGGCTCAAGGTGCCGCATTACCACCTGCAGGAACGTGCCTTCGTGCTGTATCCGCTGGCCGAACTGGCGCCTGTGGATTTGCGCCTGGCGGATGGCCGGACTCTCAGCGAATTGCTCGCCGCCTGCCCGTTCATCGGGTTGGAGCGCCTTTCCCAAAACTGACGCAAATCCCCCGTAGGAGCAAAGCTTGCTCGCGATTGCGGCCTGACATTCAGCCCCCAGGCCGACTGACCGAACGCCATCGCGAGCACGCTTTGCTCCTGCAAGCGTCTATTTCCGCCGGTAACACCCCCACCGTAACAACGCGGTAACACACACAATTGACTTCCCGAGTCCTCCTCACGACTATAGGCGTCCCGCTGCCGCCAACGTGGCGCTAAAGGGCGCAATCCAGGCCTTATAAGCACGACAAAAGACCGTGCGCCTGAGTAAATGAAGAATCACGCGCGTTACTCGCAGTAGTTTCCATAGCGCCTGAACGAGGATTTTTTACATGCCAGCCATCACCCTGACCACGCTCCAGAGCCTCAAGCAGAAAGGTGAAAAAATCACCATGCTGACCTGCTATGACGCGACCTTCGCCCACGCCTGCAACGAGGCCGGTGTCGAAGTGCTGCTGGTGGGCGACTCCCTCGGCATGGTTCTGCAAGGTCACGACAGCACCCTGCCCGTTACCACCGCGGAAATGGCCTACCACGTGGCCTCCGTTAAACGCGGCAACAGCGACGCCCTGATCCTCGCCGACCTGCCGTTCATGGCCAACGCCACCCTCGACCAGACCATGATCAACAGCGCCACGTTGATGCAGGCCGGCGCGCACATGATCAAGGTTGAAGGCGCCCTGTGGCTGGCGGACTCGATCCGCCTGCTGGCCGAACGTGGTGTGCCGGTGTGCGCGCACATGGGCCTGACCCCACAAGCGGTCAACATCCTGGGCGGCTACAAAGTCCAGGGTCGCAGCGAAAACCAGGCCCGGCAGATGCGCGCCGACGCCATCGCCCTGGAACAGGCCGGTGCCTCCATGCTGCTGCTCGAATGCGTACCGAGCGAGTTGGCGCTTGAAATCACTCAGGCCGTGGGCATTCCGGTGATCGGCATTGGCGCTGGCAGCGGCACCGACGGCCAGGTCCTGGTGCTGCACGACATGCTCGGCCTGTCCATCACTGGGCGCGTGCCGAAGTTCGTGAAGAACTTCATGAATGGCCAGGCCAGCATTCACGCAGCCTTGAGCGCTTATGTCGCTGAAGTCAAAACCGTCTCTTTCCCAGGTATCGAACACGGATTCTCTGCATGAACACCGTCAAAACCGTCCGCGAACTGCGGGCTGCCATCGCCCGTGCCCGCGGTGAAGGCAAGCGAATCGCCTTCGTCCCGACCATGGGCAACCTGCACAGCGGCCACGTCGCGCTGATTACCAAAGCCGCGCAACGGGCGGATTTCGTGGTCGCGAGCATCTTCGTCAACCCGCTGCAATTCGGCGCCGGCGAAGACCTCGACAAGTACCCGAGAACCCTGACAGCCGACCAGGAAAAACTGCTCCAGGCCGGTTGCCACTTGCTGTTCGCCCCCACTGTCGAAGAAATGTACCCCGACGGCATGGCCGGCCAGACCCGGGTCAGCGTGCCGCAATTGTCCGAAGGCCTGTGCGGCGCCAGCCGTCCGGGGCATTTCGAAGGCGTGGCGACCGTAGTCAGCAAGCTGTTCAACATGGTCCAGCCGGACCTGGCGATCTTCGGCCAGAAAGATTTCCAGCAACTGGCGGTGATTCGCGCGCTGGTGCATGACTTGAACATGCCAATCCAGATCATCGGCGAACCGACCGTACGGGCCGCCGATGGCCTGGCGCTGTCGTCGCGCAATGGCTTCCTCAGCCAAGAACAACGTGCGACCGCGCCGGTGGTGTACCGCACGCTGGCGACGATTGCCGAGGCCATTAAACAGGGTGAGCGCGATTATCCTGCGCTGATCGACGGGCAGGTTAAACAGCTCGAAGCGGCGGGTTTGCGTAGCGACTACCTGGAAATCCGCCATGCCGTGACCTTGCGTCCGGCGACCCCGGAAGATCGGGACCTGGTGATTCTGGTGGCGGCGTTCCTCGGGACGACGCGGTTGATCGACAACCTGCACCTGAACCTCGACGCGTCCTGACACCGCAGAAACCTGTAGGAGCGAAGCTTGCTCGCGAAGGCGTCCTATCCGTCGATGAAGATGTCGAACGTGACGGCCTCTTCGCGGGCAAGCCTCGCTCCTGCACGCTCCCGCGCGGCTTCGCCCTGTATTGCCGCCCCTCAAGCCTTCGGGCAATATGCCCGCCGTTCGATTCCGACCTGGGACACCACTCATGCACGCCATCATGCTCAAGGCCAAGCTTCACCGCGCCGAAGTCACCCACGCAGTTCTCGATTACGAAGGTTCTTGCGCCATCGACGGCGAATGGCTGGACTTGTCCGGCATCCGTGAATACGAACAGATCCAGATTTATAACGTCGACAACGGCGAACGTTTCACCACCTACGCGATTCGTGGCGAAGCAGGCTCGCGCATGATCTCGGTCAACGGCGCTGCGGCGCACAAAGCCAAGGTGGGCGACCGGGTGATCATCTGTGCCTACGCGCATTACAGCGAGGCCGAACTGCTCAACTTCAAGCCGCGCATGTTGTACATGGCGCCGGGCAATGAGCTGAGCCACACCAGCAACGCCATCCCGGTTCAGGTGGCCTGATCGCAGCCTCCGTCCGTCTGTCGGGGGATTTGCGGTTTGAATGTTAAAAAAGTACAGAAAACCAGTCATACAAAGCGAAGACAGATCCACACGCGAGGTTTACTGTTACCGCCCTGCGCTATTTAATCGTGTCCACGCAGATTGACCGGACGTAGCCCTCCCAATGGACGGGACATTCCGGGATCTTCAGTGTCTTAAAGGCAGTTCAAGTAAAAGGAAAATCGCAGCGATGGCGTACTACCGCACTCCTCACGACGTTACCGCTCTGCCCGCCTGGCAAGCGTTGAAAGACCACCGCCAAGCCATGCAGGATTTCAGCATGCGCGAAGCCTTCAATGCCGACCCGCAGCGCTTTACCCAATTCACCCTCAGCAGCTGCGGTCTGTTTCTCGATTATTCGAAGAACCTGATCAACGCCGAGACCCGCAACCTGTTGGTGGGCCTGGCCAACGAAGTCGACCTCAAGGGCGCAATCAAAGCGCTGTTCGACGGCGAAATCGTCAACTCCTCCGAAGGTCGCCCGGCGCTGCACACTGCATTGCGTCGTCCGGTGGGCGACAAGTTGTCGGTCAACGGCGTCAACGTGATGCCGGAAGTGCACAAGGTACTGAACCAGATCACCGACCTCGTGGGCCGTATCCACGACGGTCTGTGGCGCGGCTACACCGAGAAGCCAATCACTGACGTGGTGAACATCGGCATCGGTGGCTCGTTCCTCGGCCCTGAGCTGGTGTCCGAAGCACTGCTGTCCTACGCCCAGAAAGGCGTGCGTTGCCACTACCTGGCGAACATCGACGGCAGCGAGTTCCACGAGCTGACCATGAAGCTGCGCGCCGAGACCACGTTGTTCATCGTCTCGTCGAAATCCTTCAACACCCTCGAAACCCTGAAGAATGCCCAGGCCGCACGTGCCTGGTACCTGGCCCAGGGTGGTTCGGAAGCCGAGCTGTATCGCCACTTCATCGCGGTATCGAGCAACAACGCCGCAGCCGTGGCGTTCGGTATCCGTGAAGAGAACATCTTCCCGATGTGGGACTGGGTCGGCGGGCGTTACTCGCTGTGGTCGGCCATCGGTTTGCCGATTGCCCTGGCCATCGGCATGTCGAACTTCAAAGAACTGCTGTCCGGTGCCTACACCATGGACCAGCATTTCCAGAGCGCGCCATTCGAACAGAACATGCCGGTGCTGCTGGCGTTGCTCGGTGTCTGGTACGGCAATTTCTGGGGCGCGCAAAGCCACGCGATCCTGCCGTACGACCACTACCTGCGCAACATCACCAAGCACCTGCAACAGCTGGACATGGAATCCAACGGCAAGAGCGTGCGCCAGGACGGCACGCCCGTGTCCACCGATACCGGTCCGGTGATTTGGGGTGGTGTGGGCTGCAACGGTCAGCACGCCTACCACCAGTTGCTGCACCAGGGCACCCAGCTGATTCCGGCGGACTTCATCGTGCCGATCGTCAGCTTCAACCCGGTGTCCGACCACCATCAGTGGCTGTACGCCAACTGCCTGTCGCAAAGCCAGGCCCTGATGCTCGGCAAGACCCTCGCCGAAGCCGAAACCGAGCTGCGCGACAAGGGCCTGAGCGAAGAAGAAGTGCACAAACTCGCACCGCACAAGGTGATCCCGGGCAACCGCCCGAGCAACACTCTGGTGGTCGAGCGCATCAGTCCGCGTCGTCTCGGCGCATTGGTGGCGTTGTATGAGCACAAAGTCTTCGTGCAAAGCGTGGTCTGGGGCATCAACGCCTTCGACCAGTGGGGCGTGGAGCTGGGCAAAGAACTGGGCAAAGGCGTTTACAACCGCCTGGTCGGCAGCGAAGAAACCCCGGCTGACGATGCTTCGACCCAAGGCCTGATCAACTACTTCCGTGGGCGTCACCGCGGATGATTCTGTAGGAGCAAGGCTTGCCCGCGATGGCGGTTCGTCATTCAACAATGCTGTTGGCTGACCTGACGCTATCGCTGTAGGAGCGAAGCTTGCTCGCGAAGAACGATGACGCGGTGTATCTGATACACCGCGTCGCCTGCTTCGCGAGCAAGCTTTGCTCCTACAGGGCGTCACCGCGGCTAACGCTGTAGGAGCAAGGCTTGCCCGCGATGGCGGTTCGTCATTCAACAATGCTGTTGGCTGACCTGACGCTATCGCTGTAGGAGCCAAGCTTGCTCGCGAAGAACGATGACGCGGTGTATCTGATACACCGCGTCGTCTGCTTCGCGAGCAAGCTTGGCTCCTACACGGCTCGCTTGTCTGCGCTCTTGAACCCATTCGTCACTCGGCGCATCTTAATCTTGTCGCAAAACAAGAATAAGGAACCGTCATGTTCGATATCAGCACGTTCCCCAAAGCCGATGCCGTGCGCCGGGCTGCCAATCTGAGTCAGGACGACTACCATCGCCTGTACCGACAATCCATCGAACACCCCAGCACCTTCTGGGCCGAACAGGCCACGCGCTTTCTCGACTGGAGCACGCCGTGGCAAACCGTCCAGCGCTATAACCTGAAAACCGGCGAAGCCAGCTGGTTTGCCGGGGGCAAGCTGAACGTCAGTTACAACTGCATCGATCGTCACCTGGAAAAACGCGGCGATCAGACCGCAATCATCTGGGAAGGCGATGACCCCGTCGAATCCGCCCAGATCACCTACAAAAAACTCCATCACAACGTCTGCCGCCTGGCCAACGTGCTGAAAAGCCGTGGCGTGAAGAAAGGCGATCGGGTGTGCATCTACATGCCGATGATCCCCGAAGCCGCCTACGCCATGCTCGCTTGTGCGCGGATCGGCGCGATTCATTCGGTGGTGTTTGGCGGATTTTCCCCGGACTCCGTGCGCGACCGCATCCTCGACGCCGACTGCCGCACCGTGATCACTGCCGATGAAGGCGTGCGCGGCGGCAAGTTCGTGCCGCTCAAGGAGAAGGTCGACAAAGCGCTCGAGAGCTGCCCGAACGTCAGCACGGTGATTGTGGTCGAGCGCACCCAGGGCGAAGTGAACTGGGTCGAAGGCCGGGACATCTGGTATCACCAGGCCCTGCGCGATGTCAGCGACGATTGCCCGCCGGAACCGATGGACGCCGAAGACCCGCTGTTCATCCTCTACACCTCCGGCAGCACCGGCAAACCCAAAGGCGTGCTGCACACCACCGGCGGTTACCTGCTGCAAGCGGCGATGACCTTCAAATACGTGCTCGACTACCGCGACGACGAAGTGTTCTGGTGCACCGCCGACGTCGGCTGGGTCACCGGCCACAGCTACATCGTCTACGGGCCATTGGCCAACGGCGCGACCACGCTGATCTTCGAAGGCGTGCCGAGTTACCCCACCAGTTCACGCTTCTGGCAGGTCATCGACAAACACCACGTCAACATCTTCTACACCGCGCCGACCGCCCTGCGCTCGCTGATGCGCGAAGGCGCCGAGCCGTTGAAGGAAACGTCGCGCGCGAGCCTCAGATTACTCGGCAGCGTCGGTGAGCCGATCAACCCGGAAGCGTGGGATTGGTACTTCAACGTCGTGGGCGAGCAGCGTTGCCCCATCGTCGATACCTGGTGGCAGACCGAAACCGGCGGGATCATGCTCAGCCCGCTGGTCAGTGCCCAACGGATCAAACCGGGTTGCGCCACACAACCGATGTTCGGCGTGCAACCGGTATTGCTCGATGAAACGGGCAAGGAAATCAAAGGCGCCGGCAGCGGCGTACTGGCGATCAAATCCAGCTGGCCGGCGCAGATCCGCAGCGTCTACGGCGATCCGCAGCGCATGGTCGACACCTACTTCAAGCCCTACCCCGGCTACTACTTCACCGGCGACGGCGCACGGCGCGACGAGGATGGCGACTACTGGATCACCGGGCGCATCGACGATGTGATCAATGTTTCCGGACATCGCATCGGCACCGCCGAAGTGGAAAGCGCCCTGGTACTGCACGACAGCATCGCCGAGGCTGCCGTGGTCGGTTACCCCCATGACGTCAAGGGCCAGGGCATCTATGCCTTTGTTACGCCCATGAACGGCGCCGAACCCAGCGACGAACTGAAGAAAGAGCTGCTGGCCCACGTCAGCAAGGAAATCGGCAGCTTCGCCAAACCGGACCTGATTCAATGGGCGCCGGCCTTGCCTAAAACCCGTTCGGGCAAGATCATGCGCCGGATTCTGCGCAAGATCGCCTGCAACGAACTGGACAGCCTGGGCGATACCTCGACCCTGGCCGATCCGAGCGTGGTTCAGGACCTGGTTGATAAACGCCTGAACCAATAACACGCGGACTTGGAACGCCTACAGAGGCATTCCAGGTCCGCCTTTTTTTCACCACTGAGTCGCCATGGAATTCATTCGCAGCCGCATCGAAACCCAGCTCATGAGCCTGACCGGCCTGTCCTTGGGCAAGCTTGACCTGGAGAACCCCAAGGGCGATCCCGGCCTGTTCGGGCCCGATTCGGTGAGTTGGCAGGTCCATGGCGATTTCAGCAGCATGCTGATCGGCGGCATCAGTGCGCTGATGCTGCAAGCCCTGCACCCACTGGCCCTGGCCGGGGTCTGGGATCACTCGAATTTTCGCGAAGACATGCTCGGCCGCTTGCGCCGCACCAGTCAGTTCATTTCCGGAACCACGTTCGGTTCGCGCAAGGACGCCGACTGGCTGATCGAAAAGGTCCGCACCATTCTCCTGCAGGTGATCGGCACCGCGCCGGATGGCCGACCTTATGCCGCCAGCGATCCGGACTTGCTGACCTGGGTGCATGTGGCCGAAGTCAGCAACTTCCTCGCCGCGCACCTGCGGTATCGCAATCCGCAGTTATCCGTGGCGGATCAGGACCGTTACTACGCTGAAATCGCGGTGATCGCCGAGCGCCTGGGCGCCCGTGATGTGCCGCGCAGCCGTCAGGAAATCGCTGATTACCTTGAGCGAATCCGTCCACAGTTGCTGTGCGATGCCCGCAGTCGAGAGGTGTTGCGCCTGCTGCTCAACGCGCCCGCCCCCAGCCGTATGGCCAAGCCGTTTGGCGGTTTGATGATGCAGGCCGGGATCGACCTGCTGCCGGACTGGGCCAGCGACATGCTCGGCGTCCGCCAGAACCCGTTGCAACGCCAACTGATCCGCGCCAGCGTCAAACGCAGCGCGCCGATGCTGCGCTGGGCGATGAGGAATGGCTCGGTGCAACGGGCGCAGCGGCGGATGGGGTTATTGGAATAGAGCTTCAAGCTTCAAGCTTGCGGCTTGCGGCTTGCAGCTCAGTAACTGCTAAACTCCCGCGCCAAATTCCCTCCTCCTGCAAGGCGCCCAGCATGTCTTCCTTGAATCAGGCGCTGCGCGCCGCCCTCGATCATCGCCAGGACCTGCTTGCCGAACTGCATCAGCAGGGCACCGATTGCTATCGCCTGTTCCACGGCAGCCAGGAAGGCGCCGGCGGCTTGACCATCGACCGCTACGGCCCGCAACTGCTGGTGCAAAGCTTTCACCAAGCCCTGGAACGGGATGCCCTGCTGGAACTGCACGGCCTCATCAATCAACACTTGGGCTTCGACACGCTGCTGGTCTACAACGACCGCTCCCGGGGCAATTCGCGCATTGACCGTGAAGACACCGTCTACCGCGCCGACGACGCCGCGTTGCAAGACCTGATCGGCCACGAATGGGGCCTCAACTACCGGGTTCGCGGCCGTCACGCCGGGCAAGACCCGCTGCTGTTCCTCGACCTGCGCAACACCCGCGGCTGGGTCAAGGCCCACAGCCAGAACAAAAGCGTGCTCAACCTGTTCGCCTACACCTGCGGCGTCGGCCTGAGTGCGGCGGCCGGTGGTGCCAGCGAGGTGTGCAACCTGGACTTCGCCGAAGGCAACCTGGCCGTCGGCCGCGAAAACGGCCTGCTCAACCCGCAGTTGCCGACGATGGAATTCATCCAGTCCGATTACTTCCCGGCGATCCGCCAATTGGCGGGCCTGCCGATCAGTCAGCGTCGCGGGCAGAAACTGCCGAGCTATGAGCGCCTGGAACAACGTCAATACGACCTGGTGCTGCTCGACCCACCGGCCTGGGCCAAGAGCGCCTTCGGCACCGTCGACCTGCTGCGCGACTATCAGAGCCTGCTCAAGCCGGCACTGCTGACCACCGCCGACAACGGCGTGCTGATCTGCTGCAACAACCTGGCGAAAGTCAGCATGGACGACTGGCGCGAGCAGGTTTTGCGCTGCGCCGAGAAGGCCGGACGGCCGGTGCGGGAATGGTCGGTGATGACCCCGGGCGCGGATTTTCCGTCGATGGATCAGCAGCCACCGTTGAAAACCCTGATCCTGCAACTTTGATCACGCGGGAAATTTCCTACACTTTTTTCTGAACAATCCTTAACAGGGCGTGTACTTCGGAACCGAAAACGCGTGCCATACTCCAAGGCACTCCGATCAGACAAATGAAGCCGCACATGCCCAAAGGATTGATCCGCGCTATCGGCGCTCTGTTGACTGCTCTGGCCCTCTACAGCCTGCTGGGTTTTCTGATTTTGCCGGGCATCGCCTTGCGGGTCGCCAACCAGCAGTTGGCCAACTACGCCACGACGCCCGCCCATATCCAGCGGATCGAACTCAATCCGTTCAGCCTTGAAGTGACCCTGTGGGGCCTGATCATCGGTGAACCGGGCAAGGAACAGGTCGGCTTCGAACGGCTTTACGCCAACCTGCAGATCGACAGCCTGTGGACCAAGGCCCTGCACTTGTCCGATATCGAACTGGACAAGCCCAAGACCGAAATCCTCTTTGGCAAGGACGGCAAGCTCAACTTGCTCGGCCTGTTCAAGATCCCCGCCAGCGAACCGACCCCGGCCGACCCGAACGCCAAACCGTTCCCCCTGCGGGTCGAGCGGATCAAACTGGCCGGCGGCTATGTGCACTTCCAGGATGCGCGCCCCAGCGAGCCCATCGAATTCCTTTACGACAAACTCGATTTCGAGCTGAAGAACCTCAGCACCCTGCCCGATGACAACGCCGACATGACCCTGGTCGCGGCCGGCCCGTCGGGCGGGCAGATCGACTGGACCGGCAACTTCAGCCTGATCCCGATCGCCTCCGAAGGTAAGTTGAAAGTCACCGACGGCCAGATGAAAGTCTGGTGGCCGTACGTGCGCGATGCGCTGCCGCTGGCCCTGGAAAACGGCGTGCTGAACCTGAGCACCGACTACAAGCTCAACCTGGCCAAGGAAACCGAACTGCTGCTGAGCAACGTCGCAGTCAGCGTCGCACCGTTTGCCATCAATGCACCGGACGGTCGGCCATTGGTGCGGCTTGAACGCCTGGATGTCAGCGACACCAGCATCGACCTGGCCAAGCAGCAAGTGGTGGTCGGCAAGATCCGCAGCAACAAACTGGAAACCTGGGCCGCCCTCGAAGCGGACGGCCAACTGGACTGGCAGAAACTGTTCGCCAGCCAACCGTCCAAGGCAACGGTGAAGGCCAATAAAGAACCCGCCACGGCCCCAGCCGCAGCGGATTCACCGCCTCCGGCACCCGCCGCGCCAAGCAAACCGTGGCAAGTGCTGCTCAAAGACGTGCAACTGCGCAATTACCAGGTGCACCTGGCGGACCGTAAGGCACAACCGCCCGTGGCCCTGGAAGTCGGCCCGTTGAACGTTGACCTGCAGAACTTCGACAGCCTCAACGGCTCGCCTTTCAACCTCAAGCTCGACACCGGCCTGGGCAAGCAAGGCAAGATCACGGCGGACGGCCAGGTCAATCTGGCACCGGTCAGCGCCAAGCTGAAAGTGCAGACCAAGGACATCGACCTGCGCGTCGCCCAGTCCTACATCACCCCGTTCATTCGCCTGGAACTGCGCAGCGGCATGCTCGGCAGTGACCTCGCGGTGGACCTGAAAAGCACCGATCCGCTGGCGTTCAGCGTGACCGGCCGCGCCCAGGTCGATCAGCTGCACACCCTCGACACCCTGAAAACCCGCGACTTCCTCAAGTGGCAGCAACTGGTGCTCGAAGGCCTGAACTATCAGCACGGTGACAGCCTGTCGATCGACAAGGTCAACCTGTTCCAGCCCTATGCGCGTTTCATGATCAACGATGACCGCACCACCAACATCGATGACCTGCTGGTGCCGCAACCGCCTGACGCCGGCGCCAAGACCGCCGCCGCCAAACCAGCGGCCGGCAAGGACAAACCGCTGGGCATTCACGTGGGCGGCATTGCGATCAATGATGGCTCGGCCAACTTTGCCGACTTCAGCCTGACCCCGAACTTCGCCACCGCCGTGCAAGAACTCAACGGTGCAATCGGCACCATCGACAGCCGCCAGGCGAAACCGGCCAGTGTCGACATCAAGGGCAAGGTCGACCGCTATGCGCCGGTGACGATCAAGGGCGCGGTCAACCCGTTCGACCCGATGGCCAGCCTCGACATTGCTACCAGTTTCAAACGTGTCGAGCTGACGACGCTTACGCCCTACTCCGGCAAGTTCGCCGGTTACCGCATCCGCAAGGGCCGCCTCAATCTCGACCTGCATTACCTGATCACCAAGGGCCAGTTGAAGGCTGAAAACAAAGTGGTGGTCGAGCAACTGCAACTCGGCGAAAAAGTCGACAGCCCGGACGCCACAAGCCTGCCGCTGAAGTTGGCGATCGCCCTGCTCAAGGACGTCGACGGCAAGATTTCCATCGAGCTGCCAGTGACCGGCGACTTGAACAACCCGCAGTTCAGCGTCATGCCGATTGTCTGGCAGACCCTGCGCAACCTGATCGTCAAGGCGGCCGCCGCGCCGTTCAAAATGATTGGCGGGCTGATCAGTGGTGGCGGTTCGGAAGATCTG
This sequence comes from Pseudomonas sp. ANT_J12, assembly GCF_008370045.1. Classification (GTDB taxonomy): domain Bacteria; phylum Pseudomonadota; class Gammaproteobacteria; order Pseudomonadales; family Pseudomonadaceae; genus Aquipseudomonas. The sequence goes on along the minus strand of NZ_VOBN01000016.1, from coordinate 97,515 downwards.
GGCACCGTGTCGTTCGCACCGGGTTCGAGTGACCTGACCAAAGACGCCGAAGCGTCGCTGATCAAACTCTCCAGCGCGCTCAAGGAACGCCCGGCCCTGCGCCTGGAAATCGAAGGCACGGCGGCACAAAGCAGCGATGGCCCCTTGATCGCCGAGCAACGCCTGGAGCGCGAATACCAGTACAACTACTACAAGATGCTCCAGCGCCGTGGCGACAAGGTCCCGGCCCAAGCGTCCCTGCTGCAAGTGCCGGAGGGCGAGAAAGGTCCGCTGCTGGAAGGGATTTATCGCACGCGCCTCAAGACCCAGCCACCGGCCGAATGGAAGGATCTGGGCAAGGAAGAACGCACCGCCAAAATGCGTGCGGACGTGATCAAGTTCTGGAGTTCCAGCGACGTGCTGTTGCGTCAACTGGGCCAGGAACGGGCCAGCAGCATCAAGGATTTCCTGGTGGACAAGACGCAAATGGCCGATGACCGCGTGTACTTTGTCGACGCCAACCTTGGCGAAGCGCAAAGCGACGGTCGGGTGGTTACCCCGATGCACCTGGACGCCGAGTGATGGGCGCGCGCTGGTTACTCAGCCTGGCCCTGGCACTCGCGGCGGGCCAGGCCGCAGCTGCCGATACCCTGCGCTGTGGCAGCCAGTTGATCAGCGTCGGCGACAGGTCCAGCGAAGTACTGCAGAAATGTGGACAACCCGTGGCCCGGGATGCGCTGGGCTACAAGCGCAGCGCCAACCGCCGGGAAGAATTCCAGGTCGAGGAATGGACCTACGGACCCAACAGCGGGATGTACCAATACCTGCGGTTTGAAGGGAATCGGCTAGTGCAGATCACCAGCAAACGCGGCAATTAAAGAGCAAAAGATCGCAACCTTCGGCAGCGCCTACGGGGTGAATACATCACTTGTGCAGGAGCTGTCGAAGGCTGCGATCTTTTGCTTTTACGACCCGGAATAAAACAGGCCCCCGACACGAATGTCGGAGGCCTGTAATGGCCACATCCTTGTGGCCTTCGCATGAACTCTCCAGAGGCGGCAGACGTATGGCTCGGCTCGTCTGCCACGCCTTCTCCCGGTTCAAGCGGAGAAGTCTTGCCTTACTCGGCTTTCAGGCCGTCAGCGGAAACCGCTTTAACGCCTTTGATTTTCTTGGTGATCGCAACAGCGGTGGTTTTCTGAGCGTCGGTAATGGCTACAGTCGACGACAGGGATACAACACCTTTGTTGGTTTCTACTTTGATGTCAGTGCCTGGAATGCCTTTCTCGGTTACCAGGTCGCTTTTGACTTTGGTAGTGATCCAGGTATCGGAAGTGGTTTCCTTGGCCTTGGTCATTTCACCGGCCGCCAGAGTCATCGGGGCTTGGGTGGTGGTAGTGGTCTGTGCAAAAGCTGCACCGGCCATGGTCAGGGTCAGCGCGGTAGCAGTAGCAATAGCGAACTTCTTCATACGAGTAACTCCTGTTTTTCTATAAAGTCTGCTGCGTGTCTTCTCAGCAGGGTTACTGGGTATATTGCGAACGCTGTGCCAACTTTGAGACAGACAATAAATCGTTATAAAACAACAACTTATAAAATATGCGAAATTCCGGAATCATGCAAAATGCATGAGCCGGACGTTATCGACATGCAAGTTGCGGGTTTTGAAGCAGGCCTAAGGCCATGAATTGCCGGGAATTTCCTTGTTCACCCGGTAGAGGGTGAAATGGATTTAACGAATGCGCGTTTTCGGCAGCGTTCAGACAAAAAAATACCCCGCCATCAAGGGCGGGGTATTGATTCTGCTAAAGGAATATCAAGCGCCCGGGCAGCTCGGCGTCGAGTAATCCTTCAGGGCAGTGGTCGCACACGACCACCCCGCAGCCGCCGTGCGAGTCAAGGTAATCACCTTGCCCAACACAGGCGCCGGCGCTTGAATCAGCGTGCAGGCAATGGTCCCTGCACCGGAGGCAACGGTGCCAGTGACTGTCAGGGTGCAGTTTTGCGAAGCGAAACTCGGCGCGACAGTAGCGGCCGTCGGGTCAGCCGAACCTGCATTGATAATGTCTTCATACGCCACCTTGAGCGCGGAGACTTCCGCGATCCCGGCCGTCACCTTGGCCCGCGCCTGGTACTTGGTATAAGCCGGAATCGCAAACGTCGCCAGAATCCCGATGATCGCCACCACGATCAACAGCTCGATCAACGTAAAACCTTTCTGAATATTCATAGACAAGCTCCATGCATGAGTCGGAATCTCATGATCTGAATAAGCCCCAGCAGGGTCCGTGCCAAGCCTCGCATGCCCTGTACACGGGGCGCGGCGCAAAGAAAGCGCCCTTTCCTACTCCCTGAATCCGCACTATCTGACACTTTTTGTCACCTCAACACCGCTGGTTTGGTTCCTCGCCTTGACTAGGCTATAAGTCATGAACTGTCTGCGTCCGGTATCCCCATGAACGACATCGCCCTTAGTGGCCTGGCCAAGCAATTGGTGCTGGCCGAACTGCTCACTGAAAAAAGCGCGCAACAGGCGTATCAGCAAGCCCAACGCAATCGCATCTCCCTGGTCAGCTACCTGGTGCAGAACAAACTGGTGCGAAGCCGGCAGGTGGCGGAGATTGCCTCGGAGCACTTCGGCATGGCCTTGCTGGACCTCAATTGCCTGGACAAGGAAACCCAGCCCAAAGGGCTGGTCAGCGAGAAACTGGTTCGCCTGCACCACGCCCTGCCCCTCTGGCGACGTGGCAATAAATTGTTCGTGGGGATTTCCGACCCCACCAACCATCAAGCGATCAACGACATCCAGTTCAGCACCGGGCTGAGCACCGAAGCCATTCTGGTGGAGGACGACAAGCTCAGCGACGCCATCGAAAAATTCTTCGACACCCACACCACCGGCCTGGAAGAAATGGCCGACGTTGACCTGGATGGCCTGGACATCGAGTCGCCCGACGACAAAAACCACGATTCCATCGCCGGGCAGGATGCCGACGACGCGCCCGTGGTGCGGTTCGTCCACAAGATGCTGCTGGATGCGATCAAGAGCGGCTCTTCCGACCTGCACTTCGAACCCTACGAAAAAACCTACCGGGTGCGGATGCGCACCGACGGCATTCTGCGCGAAGTGGCCAAGCCACCGATTCAACTGGCCGGACGGATTGCCGCCCGCCTCAAGGTCATGGCCAGCCTCGACATTTCCGAGCGACGCAAACCTCAGGACGGGCGGATCAAGATGCGCCTGTCCAAGAGCAAGTCCATCGACTTCCGGGTCAACACCCTGCCGACGCTGTGGGGCGAGAAAGTGGTGATCCGGATCCTCGACCCGTCCAGCGCGCAAATGGGCATCGACGCCCTCGGCTACGAGCCCGACCAGAAAGCCCTGTTCATGGCCGCGCTCAAGCAGCCGCAGGGGATGATTCTGGTCACCGGCCCCACCGGTTCGGGTAAAACTGTGTCGCTGTATACCGGGCTGAATATTCTCAACACCGTGGACATCAACATCTCCACCGCCGAAGACCCGGTGGAGATCAACATGGAAGGCATCAACCAGGTCAACGTCAATCCCAGGCAGGGACTGGATTTCGCCCAGGCCTTGCGCTCGTTCCTGCGTCAGGACCCGGACGTGATCATGGTCGGCGAGATCCGTGACCTGGAAACCGCAGAAATCGCGATCAAGGCCGCCCAGACCGGGCACCTGGTGCTGTCGACCCTGCACACCAACAGCGCCGCCGAAACCCTGACCCGCCTGCACAACATGGGCATCCCCGGCTTCAACATCGCCACCTCGGTCAGCCTGATCATCGCCCAGCGCCTGGCGCGCAAATTGTGCAGTCATTGCAAGACGCCGATCAAGATTCCCCGGGAGGCCCTGATCAAGGAAGGCTTCCCCGAGGAACGCATCGGTTCTTTCACGATCTATGAGCCCGTCGGTTGCGATCAGTGCAACAACGGTTACAAAGGGCGAATCGGGATATATGAAGTGGTGAAGAACACCCCGGACCTGCAACGGCTGATCATGGCCGAGGGTAACTCCCTGGAAATCGACATCCAGATGCGCAAGGACGGCTTCAACGATCTGCGTACGTCGGGGCTGATCAAGGCCATGCAAGGCATCACCAGCCTTGAAGAAATCAACCGGGTCACCAAGGACTGAACATGGCGGTCAAGGCAGCAAAAATCAGCGTCTACGCCTGGGAAGGCATGGACAAGAAAGGCACGAAGATGAGCGGCGAGTTGAGCGGTCAGAACCCGGCGCTGATCAAGGCACAGCTGCGCAAGCAGGGGATCAACCCGGGCAAGGTGCGCAAGAAATCCGCGTCTATTTTCAGCCTGGGCAAACGCATCAAGGCCCAGGACATCTCCCTGTTCACCCGGCAGATGGCGACCATGATGAAGGCCGGTGTGCCGCTGCTGCAGTCGTTCGACATCATTGGCGAAGGCTTCGACAACCCGGCCATGCGCAAGCTGGTGGATGAGGTGAAACAGGAGGTCGCGGCCGGTAACAGCTTCGCCGCCTCCCTGCGCAAGAAGCCGCAATATTTTGATGAGTTGTACTGCAACCTGGTGGACGCCGGTGAACAGGCCGGCGCCCTGGATACGCTTCTGGATCGGGTCGCGACCTATAAGGAAAAGAGCGAGAGCCTCAAGGCCAAGATCAAGAAAGCCATGACCTACCCGCTGGCCGTGGTGTTCGTCGCGATCATCGTCACCGGGATTTTGCTGGTCAAGGTGGTGCCGCAGTTCAAGACTGTGTTCGCCGGGTTTGGCGCCGAACTGCCGGGCTTCACCTTGATGGTGATCAACCTGTCGGAGTTCATGCAGGAATGGTGGTGGGTGATGCTCGGCGTCATGGCTGCGGCGATCTACGGTGTGCGTCGCGCCTTCAAAAAATCCCAGGTCTTTCGCGATCGGGTGGACACCTGGCTGTTGAAACTGCCCTTGGTGGGCACGCTGATGTACAAGTCCGCCGTGGCCCGCTACGCCCGCACGCTGTCGACCACCTTCGCCGCCGGGGTGCCGCTGGTGGATGCCCTGGAATCGGTGGCCGGCGCCACCGGCAATATCGTGTTCAAACGTGCGGTGCTGCGCATCAAGCAGGACGTGTCGACCGGCATGCAGCTGAACTTTGCCATGCGCACTTCGGGCGTGTTCCCGAACATGGCGATCCAGATGGCAGCCATCGGCGAGGAGTCCGGCGCCCTCGACGACATGCTCGACAAGGTCGCCAGCTTCTACGAGGACGAAGTCGACAACATGGTCGACAACCTGACCAGCCTGATGGAACCGTTCATTATGGTGGTGCTGGGCGTCGTCGTCGGCGGTCTGGTGGTTGCCATGTACCTCCCCATTTTCCAACTCGGCTCAGCGATCTGACATGCCCTTGATCGACTACTTGACCCTCTATCCGCTGGCCTTCGTGATCTTTGCGCTGGTGCTCGGCCTAGTGATCGGCAGCTTCCTCAACGTGGTGGTCTGGCGCCTGCCGAAGATGCTCGAACGGGAATGGCGCGTGCAGGCCCACGATGTCTTGGGCTTACCCGGTGAGACGCCCCTGCCGACCTATAACCTGATGCTGCCCCATTCCCAATGCCCGCACTGCGCCCACCGGATCCGAGCCTGGGAAAACATCCCGCTGCTCAGTTACCTGTTGCTGCGCGGGCGCTGTTCGACCTGCGCCGCACCGATCAGCAAGCGTTACCCACTGACCGAACTGGCCTGCGGCTTGCTCTCGGCGTTCGTCGCCTGGCATTTCGGTTTCGGCTGGCCTGGCGGCCTGATGCTGGTGTTGAGCTGGGGCCTGTTGGCCATGAGCCTGATCGATGCCGAGCATCAACTGTTGCCCGACGTGCTGGTGCTGCCGTTGTTGTGGCTGGGGCTGATCGTCAACAGCTTCGAGCTGTTCGTGCCCTTGCACGATGCCTTGTGGGGCGCGGTGGCCGGCTACATGGCGCTGTGGTCGGTGTTCTGGCTGTTCAAGCTGATCACCGGCAAGGACGGCATCGGCCATGGCGACTTCAAGCTGCTGGCGATGCTGGGGGCCTGGGGCGGTTGGCAGATTCTGCCGCTGACCATCCTCCTGTCATCGCTGGTGGGGGCGATTCTCGGGGTGATTTTGCTGCGCTTGCGCGACGCGAAAACCTCGACGCCCATCCCCTTCGGTCCCTATCTGGCGATTGCTGGCTGGATTGCATTGCTCTGGGGTGGTCAAATAACCGGCTTCTATTGGCAGTTTGTCGGTTTGAAATGAATACCCCTGTGGAAAAACCCTGGATTCTCGGCCTGACCGGCGGCATCGGCAGCGGCAAAAGCGCGGCGGCCCAGCACTTCATCGACCTCGGTGTGCATGTGGTGGACGCCGATCACGCGGCACGCTGGGTGGTGGAACCGGGGCGTCCGGCGCTCGCTAAGATCGCCGAGCACTTCGGCCCCGGCGTACTGCAAGCCGATGGCCAACTCGATCGCGCGGCGCTGCGCAAACTGATCTTCGAAGTCCCGGAGGAACGCCGCTGGCTCGAAGCGTTGCTGCATCCGCTGATCGCCGAGGAAATCGTTACTCACTTGGCCAAGGCACAATCGCCTTACGCGATTCTGGTGTCGCCGCTGTTGATCGAGTCCGGGCAGAACGCCATGACCCAACGGGTGCTGGTGATCGACGCGCCGGAACAACTACAGATCGAACGCACCCTGCAGCGTGACCAGACCAGCGAGCAACAGGTCCAGGCGATCCTCAAGGCCCAGTCCAGCCGCCAGGATCGCGTGAGCCATGCCGACGATGTGGTGGTCAACGACCGCGACCTCGCCTGGCTGCACAGCGAGGTCGAACGCCTGCATCACTTTTACCTTACTTTGCGTGGAGGCCAGTCATGAGCCCAATCTCGACCGTCGAATGCCCGACTTGCGGCGCACCCGTGGAATGGAAACCGGAGAACGTCTTCCGGCCCTTCTGTTCGGACCGTTGCAAACTGATCGACCTGGGAGCCTGGGCGTCGGAAGAACACAAGATCCCGGTGAGCCCGGATGCCGAGGACGACCTGTTCAGCGAAGACTTCGAGCCGCGTCACTGATCACTAACATCAGGGCCGCATGAAACCGTAGTCCTGCCCGTCATCGAGGTTCTCGGCGAGAAACTGCAACTCATCCGCCAGGTCCTCGACACTGCGCACCGCCTTGCTCTGTTGCACCACCGCACTGAGCAAGGCGCGCAGGCTCAACCCCGGATCAAACCCGACTTCCTGCGCCGCATCCAGGCTGTGACGCAACTCCTGCCTTGCCCACTCGTAAACGCTCATATCGGTGCTCCTGAAGGTTTCGCCGAGCATGAGTTCGCGAGCACCTGACCGATTTGATGTGGATCAAGACTTGGGATCGTCGTCTTTCCAGGGCGCCGAAAGGTAGCGGGTGCGGTTGAAAGTCTCCAGCCACTCAGGACTGAACACCACCAGCGCACTGATGATCATGCCGTTGATAAACGCCTCGGGGAAAATCAGCAGCCACAAGTAACCGACAAAATCTTCCAGCCAGTACGGCATCGCAAAGCGTTCGTCCCACCACAGCAACGTGAGCGCCAGCAACAGGCACAACAACGCCGACAGCGCCGCCGCAAAGAAACCGGAAACGAAGATATACACAAAGGGATTACGCGGCTGGGCCCGCTCGACGAGGATCGCGCAGCATTCCGTCACCAGCACCGGCAGCAGAATCAGTAGCGAACCATTCACCCCGACGGCCATCAGGTCCTGTCGCCCAAGCAGTACCAACCCCATCTGCGCGATCAAGCCACCGACAATCGCCAGCGGCCAGTCCAGCAGCAACGTCACCGCGGTCATGCCGATAAAGTGATACGACACGCCGGTATCGAAATCCCGTCGCACCAGCCACAACATGAACAGCGCGAACACCGTGCCGAACAACAGATGCTGGCGACGACTGTCGGTGAACAGCTCGACCCAGGGCGCACGGCAGATCGCCCAGATCAGCACGGGCAAGTAAATCCCCCAGCCGACTATCAGGCTCTCCGGTGACAGGAGCTCGGCACCGATCATGGCCGGGCTTTCTCCAACGCCTCTCGCAATTGCGCTGCCGTGGCGTACTCGTGCTGCTCAACCAAGCGACCCTCCTTGAGCTGCAGCCACAGCACGTTGTCCACAGCCCCTGGATAGCGCGGCGCTACGCGGCCATCGCGGTCGAGCATGACCCGATAGGCATAGTCGCGCATCTTGGGTACAGCGAACATTTTTGCAATCAGCCGGGGCATGCGCTGGATGTCCGCGACAAATACCGTCTGGCGCGACTCCAGATAGCCCTTGGGCTGGCCTTGCAACGCGGCATCGACCAGCTTCGCGGCGTCCATGCTGCGCGCCACCAGCAACGTCTGCGTCTGGTTGTCGAGGCTGTAGGCCTGATCGAATTGATCCAGCAAGGTCCAGGGCGCCAGGCGCTCGCCCACCTCCAACGCCTGGGCCCACAAGGGCAGAAGACTGAGCAACAACACCGGCCAATATTTCACATTCAACTCCTCGATAGTGGATACGCACGATGGATATCAGTCTACACCGCCGGTTCTGGCCGCCCAGTAACGTCGTTTACCGGTAAAGGCTTTCTGCTTGTCGCATTTGAACGCTAAGCTTGGGCCTATGGATGACTCAGATTATTTACGCCTGCTGACCATCGCGGCCGAGCAAGCCAACGCGTTCCTGTCCAATGCCCGCAAATGGGAGCGTGAGCGTTGGGTCTGCCAGCGCCTGCTGCAAGGCCTGAACATTCCCTACCGCGCCGACGAATTCGCCCCCGCCGGGGAGCCGCCGGACGTGCTGTTCCGCGACGCCAGTTTCGAGGTGTTCTTCGTGCTCGACGAAGGCCGACGCCTCAACGACGAATGGCGCGACGAACTGCAACGAAGGCGCAGCGCGTTTTCCCTCAGTTCCCTGGTACGTCGCGAGGCCAAGCCCCGACGCATCCCGGCCAATGAATTCCTGCTGCGACTGGCGCCGACCCTGCGCAAAAAAGCCCACAACTACAAAGAACGCGGCATGGACCTGGGCGAGCTGGACATCATCGCCTTCGCCAGCCTCAAGCGCGAAGTGCTGGACCTCAACAGCCATTTCCCGCCGCCTACCGAGTACTTGCGCCAGGGTTGGCGCTCGTTGTCGCTGGTCGGGCCGACCTTCGCCCGGGTGCTGTTCGCCCATCCGGATGCGCCAGACTTTTTGCGCAGCAACCTCGGTCGCAGCATCGTCTTCGATGTCGGGATCAGCCTGTGAGCCCTTTGCAGGAATTGATGGCCGAAGTCCCGCAAGTTGGCCGCGTGCGCTGGATTGGCGTGCGCCCGGCGTCCCATGTGCCGATGATTGAACTGGACGTCGTGGAAGCGCGACTCGAGGCCGGTTTGACCGGTGACAAGGCCCGCCCCGGCGTACGCAATGCGCGGCAGGTGACGCTGATCCAGTGGGAACACTTGGCCGTGATCAGCTCGCTGATGGGCCGCCCGGATGATCAACCGGTGCTGCCGGGTGAATTGCGGCGCAATCTGGTGATCAGCGGGATCAACCTGTTCAGCCTCAAGGGCCGGCGCTTCAAGATCGGCCAGGCGATTTTCGAAACCACCGGCTGGTGCCAGCCCTGCGCACGCCTGCAAAACAACCTCGGCCCCGGGACGTTTCAGGCCGTGCGCGGACATGGCGGAATCACCGCCCGAGTGTTACAAAGTGGAATCATTCGCCTGGACGATACGGTGAGCGTCGAGCCCATTCCCGACACCGGCTATGCTCCGTTCAACGTTCGTTAAATCAGCCTGTAGCTTCTACACATTCAGCAACGTCTACCCCTGACGAGGCCCAATATGACCAGCCGCCTGAACCCCGACGACCAGAAGCATGTCGAAGAGTACCTGCACTTGTCCCAACACCGAGTCGAGCGCCGGCCCTTCCGGCCGTGGATGCTCCTGGTGCTGGTGCTGGCAGTGACCATTGGTTTGGGCTTGCTCAGCCGCCTTATCGGTTACCTGACGCTATGAGCTGCCTTGCGCTCGCTCGGGTAATCGCACCGATTTCTTTTAGCCTTGCGAGATATCCCCATGACTCACCGTATTGTTATCGTTGGCGGCGGCGCCGGCGGTCTGGAGTTGGCTACCCGTCTGGGTAAGACTCTGGGCAAGCGCGGCACGGCCAGTGTGATGCTGGTCGACGCGAACCTGACCCACATCTGGAAACCGCTGTTGCACGAAGTGGCGGCCGGGTCGCTGAACTCTTCCGAAGACGAACTCAACTATGTTGCCCAGGCCAAATGGAACCACTTCGAGTTCCAGCTAGGGCGCATGAGCGGGCTCGACCGCACGCAGAAAAAAATCCAGTTGGCGGCGACCTACGACGAAGCCGGCATTGAACTGGTCCCGGCGCGCGAGGTGGGTTACGACTCGCTGGTGATCGCGGTCGGCAGCACCACCAACGATTTCGGCACCCAGGGCGCGGCACAGCATTGCCTGTTCCTCGACACCCGCAAACAGGCCGAGCGTTTCCATCAGCAATTGCTCAACCACTATCTGCGCGCCCATGCCGGGCAAACCGATGTCGTGGAGCAGATCAGCGTGGCCATCGTCGGCGCCGGTGCCACCGGTGTGGAGCTGGCGGCGGAACTGCACAACGCGGCCCATGAATTGGCGGCCTATGGACTGGACCGGATCAAACCGGAAAACATGCACATCACCCTGATCGAAGCCGGGCCACGGGTGCTGCCTGCCCTGCCGGAACGTATCGGCGGGCCTGTGCATAAAACCCTGGAGAAGCTCGGGGTCAACGTCATGACCAATGCGGCGGTCAGTGAAGTGACGGCCGAGAGCCTGATCACCGCCGACGGCAAGGTGATCAACGCGAGCCTGAAAGTCTGGGCGGCCGGGATTCGTGCGCCGGGGTTCCTCAAGGACATCGACGGCCTGGAAACCAACCGCATCAATCAACTGCAAGTGCTGCCGACGCTGCAAACCACCCGCGACGAGAACATCTTCGCCTTCGGTGACTGCGCCGCCTGCCCGCAACCGGGCACCGACCGCAACGTGCCGCCACGCGCCCAGGCTGCGCATCAGCAGGCGTCGTTGCTGGCTAAATCGCTGAAACTGCGGATCGAAGGCAAGACCCTGCCGGAGTACAAGTACACCGACTACGGCTCGCTGATCTCGCTGTCGCGTTTTTCGGCTGTGGGTAACTTGATGGGCAACCTCACGGGCAGCGTGATGCTGGAAGGCTGGCTGGCGCGGATGTTCTATGTGTCGCTGTACCGAATGCACCAGATGGCGTTGTATGGCGCGTTTCGCACGGCGATGTTGATGCTCGGGAGCAAGATCGGGCGTGGGACTGAGCCGCGGCTCAAGCTGCATTAAGATCTTTAGCGCCGGTTAGGGCCTCATCGCGGGCAAGCCTCGCTCCTGCAGGAGCGAGGCTTGCCCGCGAATGGGGCAACGCGGTCCAACATGTTCATTCATATGTGTCCCACTGTATCCCGCCCCACCTTTTCCCCCCTTCGCTTACAAACTCCCCCCTTGCACGACACAGAAGCGATACACCCGCCCCGTTAAATGGCCACACCCGAGCAAGGCACCGCCTGCTTCGGTTAACGCCGCAATCACGCGGCATCCTTTATCGAGCGGTTGTGTCGTGCAACCCAGGAGAGTTGAAATGTCCCGTACCACTAAAAACACTATTGGTCTGTTCGGCGCTGTTTTGGCTGGCGGCATGATGTTGACCGGCTCCGTATTCGCTTCCCAGCCACTGACCCAAGGCTACCTGCTGGCCTCCGCCGAACAGGTTGTGAAAACCCCGGAAGGCAAGTGTGGCGAAGGTAAATGCGGCGATGCGTCGATGGCCAAGACCGACACCGATGGCGACGGCAAGGTCTCCCGCGCCGAGTTCCAGGCTGTCGCGCCGAAGTCTAATTTCGACAAGATCGACAAAAACCACGATGGCTTCATCGACGAACAAGAGGCTTTCGACAACGTGAAAGCCAACTTCGAGGCCAACGGCAAGAAAATGCCAAAAGGCCTGTTCGAACACCTGAAAGACCAAGACGGCGCCTAAGCCCCAGAACAAACAAGCCGCGTATTCTCAAGGGAAGCGCGGCTTTTTTGTGCCTTGCGGATTTACACCCGAAAGCGCCGCACCATGCCTTGCAGGGCACTGGCCAGTTTGGTCAGTTCATGGCTGGAGGCGCTGGTCTGATCGGCGCCCGCGGCAGAACGCACTGACAGGTCGCGGATGTTCACCAGGTTGCGGTCGACTTCCCGCGCCACTTGCGCCTGTTCTTCAGCGGCGCTGGCGATCACCAGGTTGCGTTCGTGAATCTCGTGTACCGACGCAGTGATGGTCTGCAGCGCTTCGCCGGCGCGTTCGGCCAGGACCAGCGTACTGGCGGCACGAGAAGCGCTGGCGTGCATGGAGTCCAGTGCCAGGGTCGAGCCGCTGCGCATGCCCTGGACCATCTGCTCGATTTCCTGGGTCGATTGCTGGGTGCGATGGGCCAGCGCCCGCACTTCATCGGCCACCACGGCGAATCCGCGACCGCTCTCCCCCGCCCGCGCCGCTTCAATGGCGGCGTTGAGCGCCAACAGGTTGGTTTGCTCGGCGATGGCGCGAATCACGTCCAGCACCTTGCCGATGTCCTGGGATTGATTGGCCAGGGACTGCACCAACTCGCCGGTGTGTTGCACATCGTTGGCGAGGGCGCTGATGGCGCTGGCGGTTTCGCTGACCCGTTCCTGGCCCTGGTGCGCCGATTCGCTGGACTGGCGCGTGGCGTCGGACGTCGACACCGCGTTGCGTGCGACTTCTTCCACAGCGGTGGTCATCTCGTTGACGGCTGTGGCGGCCTGCTCGATCTCGTTGTTTTGCTGTTGCAGGCCTTGGGTGCTGTCGAGGGTGACGGCGTTCAGTTCATCGGCGGCGGTGGCCAGTTGCGTGGCCGAGCCGCTGATGCCCTGCAGGGTTTCGCGCAAATTCTGCTGCATGGTCGCCAGGGCTTTGAGCAGGCGACTGACTTCGTCGCTGCCGTGGGTTTCGATGGGGTTGGTGAGATCGCCACGGGCCACGTTTTCTGCGGCATTCAAGGCTTCATTCAGCGGACGTACGATGCTGCGGGTCAGCAGCATCGCCAGGCCGACGGTGGCCAGCGCCGCCAGGGCGATGAACAGGCCGACAATCGTGCGCGATGTTTCATAGTGCGCGGCGGACTTCTGGCTTTCGGCGGCGACTTGTTTGGCAAACATATCTGCCAGGTCAGTGAGCTGTTTGCCGGAGCCATCGACCACGGTCTTCATGTCGATCAGCAGCAATTTGGTCAGCTCGTCGCGACGGCCCTGTTCGGCCAGGATGAACGACTGAGCGATGCCCGTGCGATAAGCGGCGAAGGTGCTTTTGAACTGGTCATACAACTGCTGGCCCTCAACGGTGTTGACCAACTTGTCGTAGGCGGCAATCTTGTCGCTCAGCTCCTTGTCCCGTGTGTCCATCTGGCTGCGGTACTGCGCGATGTTCTTCGGGTCCTGGTCCAGGGCCATGCGCAGGGAAATGGTGCGGATGCGCAACATGATCTCGCGGATCTCGTCGCCGCCACGGATGCTCGGCAGCCATTGGCTTTCAACCGCTACCTCGCTGTCACGAATACTCGACATCTGCCCCAGCGCAAACACCCCGAGCAACGCCACCAACACCGCAATCAGGGCAAAACCCAGCGCAGCACGGGGGGCAATATTCAGCTGACGAAGAAACATAACGAGCGCCTTTTGTTTTTATGGGCGGGAGGGAGACGCGGCTTTGCGCTCCGATGGCTCGTTATCGGCAAGTTGTACGATGACTTGAAGCTAGACTGCACTTTTTCAAAGACAAAAAAAATCCCCGTATCTTTCGATACGAGGATTTTTAATATGGTCGGGGTAAGGGGATTCGAACTCCTGACATCCTGCTCCCAAAGCAGGCGCGCTACCGGACTGCGCTATACCCCGGTAAAAAAAGGCGACCTTTCAGTCGCCTTCTTCTTCGATCAGCGCTTTTGGCCTCTGATCTTAAGATCTGATCCCAGCGTTAACTGGTTTCAAAAATGGTGGGTCGTGTGGGATTCGAACCTACGACCAATTGGTTAAAAGCCAACTGCTCTACCAACTGAGCTAACGACCCAAAAATGGTCGGGGTAAGGGGATTCGAACTCCTGACATCCTGCTCCCAAAGCAGGCGCGCTACCGGACTGCGCTATACCCCGGTTTGAAATTGGCTCCGTGACCAGGACTCGAACCTGGGACCCAATGATTAACAGTCATTTGCTCTACCGACTGAGCTATCACGGAACTACATATTTCAATTTACAACGGTGAAACTTGCTGCATCTCTCGACCCGTTCGCATCGCTGCGTTCGTGTGTCTGAGGCGCGCTATTCTACAATCTTAAGCACCTCTGTCAACCCCCTAATTTGCATTCAAGTTAATGATTTGCAACTTATTTCAGATTTCTACTTGGGGAGTAGAAACCCTGACGGGTGACTTACTGCGGGGCGCACTTTACAAGCCTTTTCCTTTCAGTTCAACAGCCTGGCGAAAAAAAGGCCTCGCAATGCGAGGCCTTGTTTATTTCACAGGCATTACGGCTCAGCCAAAAACGATTTCGTCGTTTTCCACCTTGCCGAAAGCGGTCTCGCCCGGCAGGAAACGACCGGACAGAATCAGCTGCGCCAATGGGTTCTCGATCCAGCGCTGGATCGCTCGTTTGAGCGGCCTTGCGCCATACACCGGGTCGTAACCCACCGCGATCAACTTATCCATCGCCTCAGGGCTCAGCTCCAGCTTCAGCTCGCGCTCGGTCAGGCGACTGCGCAGGCGACCCAACTGGATCTCGGTGATGCCCGCGATCTGATCCCGCGCCAATGGCTCGAAGATCACCACTTCGTCTACCCGGTTGATGAACTCCGGACGGAAGTGGGTGGAAATCGCATCCATCACTGCCGCCCGTTGCGCTTCACGATCACCGACCAGTTCCTGGATCTGTACCGAACCGAGGTTGGAAGTCATGACAATCACGGTGTTCTTGAAATCCACCGTGCGGCCATGGCTGTCGGTCAACCGGCCATCTTCCAGCACTTGCAGCAAGATGTTGAACACGTCCGGGTGGGCCTTCTCGACCTCGTCCAGGAGGATCACCGAGTAAGGCTTGCGACGCACCGCCTCAGTCAGATAACCGCCCTCTTCATAGCCTACGTAGCCTGGTGGCGCGCCGATCAAGCGAGCCACGGAATGTTTCTCCATAAACTCGGACATGTCGATCCGCACCATCGCCTCTTCGGTATCAAAGAGGAACTCGGCCAGGGCCTTGCACAGCTCGGTTTTACCGACGCCGGTCGGGCCGAGGAACATGAACGAACCGCTCGGGCGATTCGGGTCGGACAACCCGGCACGGGAACGCCGCACCGCATTGGAGACCGCGATCACCGCTTCGTCCTGGCCGATCACACGCTGGTGCAACAGGCTTTCCATCTTCATCAACTTGTCGCGCTCGCCTTCGAGCATTTTCGACACGGGGATGCCGGTCCACTTCGACACGACTTCCGCAATCTCTTCTTCCGTCACTTTGCTGCGCAGCAACTGGTTTTCGCTCTTGCCATGCTGGTCGACCATTTGCAGGCTGCGCTCCAGGTCCGGGATGATCCCGTATTGCAGCTCGGCCATGCGGTTCAAGTCACCTTTACGGCGTGCGGCTTCCAGTTCCTGACGGGACTGTTCGATTTTCTGCTGGATCTGGGCCGAACCCTGGACTTCGGCTTTTTCCGCGTTCCAGATTTCTTCGAGGTCCGAGTACTCCCGCTCGTGGCGGACGATTTCTTCCTGGAGTTTTTCCAGGCGTTTCTTCGCCGCGTCGTCGCTTTCTTTTTTCAGTGCCTGGGATTCCACCTTCAATTGGATCAACCGGCGCTCCAGACGATCCAGCACTTCCGGCTTGGAGTCGATTTCCATGCGGATACGGCTGGCGGCTTCGTCGATCAGGTCGATGGCCTTATCCGGCAATTGACGGTCCGTGATGTAGCGATGACTCAGTTTGGCCGCCGCAATGATCGCGCCGTCGGTGATCGCCACCTTGTGGTGCACCTCGTAACGCTCCTTGAGGCCACGCAGGATGGCGATGGTGTCTTCTTCGCTCGGTTCTTCCACCAGCACTTTCTGGAATCGCCGCTCGAGGGCCGCGTCCTTCTCTATATATTGGCGGTACTCGTTGAGCGTGGTTGCGCCGACGCAGTGCAACTCGCCACGGGCCAGGGCTGGCTTGAGCATGTTGCCCGCATCCATCGAGCCTTCGCCTTTACCGGCGCCGACCATGGTGTGCAGTTCGTCGATGAACAGAATGATCTGCCCTTCCTGCTTGGACAGTTCGTTGAGCAGGGATTTCAGGCGTTCTTCGAACTCGCCGCGATACTTGGCGCCGGCAATCAGCGCGCCCATGTCCAGGGACAACAGGCGCTTGCCCTTGAGGCCATCCGGCACTTCGCCGTTGATGATGCGCTGGGCCAGGCCTTCGGCGATCGCGGTTTTACCCACGCCAGGCTCGCCGATCAGCACCGGGTTGTTCTTGGTACGGCGTTGCAGGACTTGAATGGTCCGGCGAATTTCGTCGTCACGGCCGATCACGGGGTCAAGCTTGCCTTCTTCAGCGCGCTTGGTCAGGTCGACGGTGTACTTATCCAGAGCCTGACGCGACTCTTCGTGGTTGGCATCATTGACGGCTCCGCCGCCGCGCAGGTTATTGATGGCGTTTTCCAGGGCTTTCTTGCTGACGCCCTGGCCGAGCAGCAACTTGCCGAGCTTGCTGTTCTCGTCCATGGCAGCGAGCAACACCAGCTCGCTGGAGATGAACTGGTCGCCCTTCTGCTGGGCCAGGCGATCGGCCTGGTTGAGCAGGCGCGCCAAATCCTGCGACATGTTCACGTCGCCGGTCGGGTTCTGGATTTTCGGTAGTTGGTCGAGCTCTTTGGTCAGCTCTTTGCGCAGGCTGTTGACGTCAAAGCCGACTTGCATCAACAGGGGTTTGATCGAACCACCCTGTTGTTCAAGCATGGCTTGCATCAAGTGCGCCGGTTCAATGCCCGGATGATCGAGGCCGACGGCCAGGGATTGGGCATCGGATAGGGCTAACTGCAATTTGCTGGTTAAACGGTCTATACGCATGGGTCACCTTCCTTTTGAGCAGGCCGGACCTAAAAAACCATCCTGAGTGAAGAAACCTGCCAGATACCTCACTAGATGCGGTCGATTCTGGGAGTTTCAAGCGTCATACAGTTGATGTAGATCAGGGAAGCTTAGTCTTCGAGCCAGACCAGGGAGGCAAACCGACCAGTGCGCGGACTGCGGCGGTAAGAAAAGAAGCGCGGATCGGTCACGGTGCAGAAACCACCACCATAAACAGCGGTGACACCGCGAGCGGCCAGACGCAAACGCGCCAGCTCATAGATGTCGGCCATGAACTTGCCGGCGTTCTGGCTCGGCACGAAGGCTTTAGTGGCTTCCGGCAATTGCCGGATGAAGACTTCCCGGACTTCCGGGCCGACTTCGAAGGCCTGCGGGCCAATTGCCGGGCCGAGCCAGACCAGCACGTCGGCGGGCGGTACGGCCAGGCTGTCGAGGGTCGCTTCCAGCACGCCCGCCGCCAACCCGCGCCAACCGGCATGGGCCGCGGCAACGCGCGTGCCGGCACGGTCGCAAAACAATGCAGGCAGGCAGTCGGCCGTCATCGCCGCGCAGGCGACACCGGGTGTTTGCGTCCAACTGGCGTCGGCGGTGGCCACCTGACTTGGGTCTGCATCGGCCACGACAATGCCGTGAACCTGTTGCAGCCAGGCCGGTTGAATAGAGAAATGATCGGTAAGGCGCCGGCGATTTTCGGCGACGGCTTCAGGGCTGTCGTCGACGTGATCGCCGAGGTTGAGGCTGTCGAACGGCGTCAGACTGACGCCGCCCGCACGGGTGGTCACACAGGCTTTCACCCCGGCAGGCGCAGGCCAGTCGGGAATCAGCCAGTCACTCATCCAATGAACGCCTCACGGTCTTGCTTGAGCAGGGTCAGCAACCAGACGAAGTCGTCCGGCAGCGGCGATTCCCAGCTCATGCGTTTACCGGTGGTCGGATGATCCAGCTCCAGGAACCGCGCATGCAGGGCCTGACGCGGGAACGCCTTCAACGATTCGACCATGGTCACACTGGCTGCCGGCGGGATGCGGAAGCGACCGCCGTAGGCAGGGTCTCCGACCAACGGGTAGTTGATGTGGGCCATGTGCACGCGAATCTGGTGCGTACGACCGGTTTCCAGCTTCACCCGCACGTGAGTGTGGGAGCGGAAACGCTCGAGCACGCGGTAGTGGGAGACGGCCTGCTTGCCACCTTCCATCACCGCCATGCGCTGGCGCTGCTGGCCGTGACGACCGATCGGCGCGTTGATCTTGCCACCGGCAGTCACTACGCCAATCACGATGCACTCGTAGATCCGGCTGACGCTGCGGCTCTGCAACTGTGTAACCAGCTGCGTCTGCGCTTGAATGGTCTTGGCCACCACCATCAGACCGGTGGTGTCCTTGTCCAGACGATGCACGATACCGGCGCGGGGCACATTGATGATGTCCGGCACGTGATGCAGCAAGGCGTTGAGCAGGGTGCCATCAGCGTGACCGGCAGCCGGATGCACCACCAGACCCGCAGGTTTGTTGATCACCAGGATGTCGTCGTCTTCATAGACGATGTCCAGTTCGATGTCCTGAGCGATCCATTCGCCCTGAGCTTCCTGCTCGGCAGTGAGTTCAAGAATGGCACCACCATGAACGATGTCTCGCGGGCGGATAACCGCCCCATCCACAGTCAGGCGGCCGTCTTTGATCCAGGCGGAAAGGCGCGAGCGCGAGTGCTCAGCGAATAATTGTGCGGCGACTTGATCGAGGCGTTGGCCGCCCAATTCGGACGGCACCTCTGCGCGAAGTTCAATTTTATCGGACATGCTCAGACTAGGCGTCGGCACAGCCTTTGGTTTCGGCTGCGCGCTTGTGGTTAAATACGGCGTCTTTTGCCCCGAGGCTATTCAACGGGGCGCTCATCATAACAGGACGGCCCCGCCCAAGACAGCGGCCGTCATAGGGACGCAAGCCGCCATGCAAGTGAAACACCTGCTGCTGATCGCCATCCTCGCATTGACCGCTGCTTGCTCATCGAAGGAAGTCGTAGACGAAAACCTTAGCGAAGTCGAGCTGTACCAGCAGGCTCAGACCGACCTGGACAACAACAGCTACACCAGCGCCACAGCCAAGCTGAAGGCCCTGGAGTCGCGTTATCCGTTCGGGCGCTACGCTGATCAGGCTCAACTCGAGCTTATCTACGCCAACTACAAGAACGCCGAGCCTGAGGCTGCCAAGTCTGCCGCCGAGCGTTTCATTCGTTTGCACCCACAGCATCCGAACGTGGATTACGCGTATTACCTCAAGGGTCTGACCTCCTTCGACCAGGACGTCGGCCTGCTGGCGCGCTTCCTGCCGCTGGACATGACCAAGCGTGACCCGGGCGCTGCCCGCGACTCGTACAACGAGTTCGCCCAGCTGACCAGCCGCTACCCGAACAGCCGCTACTCGCCGGATGCCAAGCAGCGCATGATTTACCTGCGCAACCTGCTGGCTTCCTACGAGATTCACGTTGCCGACTACTACCTGACCCGTCAGGCCTACGTTGCCGCCGCGAACCGTGGTCGTTATGTGGTGGAAAACTTCCAGGAAACCCCTTCGGTCGGTGACGGCCTGGCGGTGATGGTCGAGTCCTATCAGCGTCTGCACCTGGACGAACTGGCCAACACCAGCCTCGAAACCCTGAAGCTCAACTACCCGAACCACCCAAGCCTGGTGGACGGTCAGTTCAAGCCATCGGTCGACGAAGCGGACAACCGTTCGTGGCTGAGCAAGGCTACTCTGGGCCTGATCGAATCCCGTCCACCGCTGCCGCCGGGCGAAACCCGCGCCAACCAGGACGTGCAGAAGCAGTTCCAGGACGCGAAAGACTCGATTCCGAACGATCTCAAGCCTAAAGATGAAAACGGCGACGTGATCGAGGAAGAGCAACACGAAGCGGAAGGCAACAACAGCGACCGTTCGTGGTTCAGCTACATGACCTTTGGTGTGTTCGACTAACACCCAAGGCTGTGCAAAAAGGGAGACCCTCGGGTCTCCCTTTTTCATGGCGGCGATTTATTACGCTGTGCGCCCGTCATGTCCTTGGCTAAACTGCCTGATCATCATTCTTTAAGCAGCCCACCATGCTCCGTTTATTGTTCTGGATCGCCCTGATTGCCGCTGCGGTATGGTTCTGGCGCAAGTACAAGGGCCAGGCTTCAGCGCCCCGCTCCTCCGCCGAACTGGAAGCCGCCCCCATGGTGCGCTGCGCCCATTGCGGCGTGCACCTGCCGCGCGACCGCGCGTTGAGCCTTCAACAACAGTGGTATTGCAGCCAGGCCCACCTCGAGCAAGGCCCGGGCTCCAGTGATCGCTGAGGCTTCCGGCCCCGGCAGCAAACAGGCCCAGCGACTGCTGCGCCTCTACCATCTATACCGTTTAAGTGTCGGCATCACCTTGGTGCTGCTGATCTCCAGCAACATGGACAACCAGTTGCTGACGCTCGCCAATAACGATCTGCTGCGCAGTGGCAGCTGGTTGTATCTGGTGCTGAACATCCTGCTGGTGGTGTTCCTGGAGAACACCCGGCGCCCGGCGCAGCTGTTCAGTTTGACCCTGGTCGACGTCTTGCTGTTATGCGGCCTGTTCTACGCCGCCGGCGGTGTAGCCAGCGCCATCGGCAATTTGCTGATCGTGTCGGTGGCGATCGGCAACACCCTGCTGCGCGGGCGTATCGGCCTGTTGATTGCGGCGGTCGCGGCCCTTGGCATCGTCGGCTCAAGCTTCCTGCTGAGCTTCAGCCACCCCACCAGCCCCAGCGACTATCTGCAAGCCGGCACCCTTGGCGCGCTGTGCTTTGCCGCCGCGTTGCTGGTGCAAGGCTTGATCCGGCGCCTGGAAGTCAGCGAACACCTCGCCGAACAGCGGGCCAGCGAAGTGGTCGGCCTTGAGGCCCTCAACGCATTGATCCTGCAACGCATGCGCACCGGCATCCTTGTGCTCGACGACCAGCGCCGCGTGCAACTGGCCAACCACAGCGCCCTGTCCTTGCTGGGGCAGGAACGTCTGGATGGGGAACTGATCGATGATTACTCGCCAACCCTGGTCGAACGCCTGCAACTGTGGCTGAACAACCCGACCTTGCGCCCCCAGAGCCTGAAAGTCGCCCATTCCGGCCTGGAGTTGCAGCCGAGTTTTATTGCCCTGGACCAAAGCCCGCACCATCAGACCCTGATCTTTCTCGAAGACCTCGCCCAGATTGCCCAACAAGCCCAACAACTGAAGCTCGCCGCCCTCGGTCGCCTGACCGCCGGTATCGCCCACGAAATCCGCAATCCGTTGGGCGCCGTTAGTCACGCCGCGCAGTTGCTGCAGGAATCCGAGGAACTGAACGGCGCGGATCGACGTCTGACCCAGATTATTCAAGACCACTCTCAGCGAATGAATCGGGTTATCGAAAACGTCCTGCAACTGTCCCGCCGCCAGCAAACCGCACCGCAACGGCTCGACCTGAAGCCTTGGCTAATGCAGTTCGTCGAAGAGCCCCGTGAAGCCGCGAGCGAACGCCAGCACATTCACCTGCGCATCGGCCTGGGCCACTTCACAACGCTGATGGACCCGAACCAACTGACGCAAATTCTCGACAACCTGTTGCGCAACGCCTGGCGGCACAGCGCCTTGACCCATGACAGGGCCGAGGTCTGGCTTGAGCTGTTTATCGACGCCGACAGCCAGTTACCGGTGCTCGAAGTGCTGGACAACGGTCCCGGCGTGGCACCGGACCAGCAAGTGCACCTGTTCGAACCGTTCTTTACCACCAGCACCCAAGGCACCGGCCTTGGGCTCTATCTGTCCCGTGAGCTGTGCGAAAGCAACCAGGCCCGCCTAGACTTCAAACCACGCCAAGGCGGCGGCTGCTTTCGCATCACCTTTGCACACGGACGGAAACAACGTTGAACATGAGCCCACAGCAGAAAGTCCTGATCGTCGACGACGAGCCGGATATTCGCGAACTCCTGGAAATCACCCTGGGACGGATGAAACTCGACACCTTCAGTGCCCGTAACCTCGGCGAAGCCCAGGCCCTGCTGGGCCGGGAGACGTTCGATCTGTGCCTGACCGACATGCGCCTGCCCGATGGCACTGGCCTGGAGTTGGTGCAACACATCCAGCAACGTTACCCCCAAGTGCCGGTGGCGATGATCACGGCCTACGGCAACCTGGAAACGGCGATCAACGCCCTCAAGGCCGGAGCCTTCGACTTCCTGACTAAACCGGTGGACCTCACCCGCCTGCGAGAGCTGGTCACCAGCGCCCTGCGCCTGCCCGCACCGGGTGGCGCCAGCACCGCGATTGATCGCCGCTTGCTCGGCGATTCACTGCCGATGCGCAGCCTGCGTAAACAGATCGATAAACTGGCCCGCAGCCAGGCCCCGGTGTACATCAGCGGCGAATCCGGCAGCGGCAAGGAACTGGTCGCCCGCCTGATCCACGAACAAGGCCCACGCGCCAGCCGACCTTTCGTCCCGGTCAATTGTGGGGCGATACCGTCGGAACTGATGGAAAGTGAATTCTTCGGCCATCGCAAGGGCAGTTTCAGCGGCGCCATCGAAGACAAGCCCGGACTGTTCCAGGCGGCCCATGGCGGCACCCTGTTTCTCGACGAAGTGGCTGATCTGCCACTGGCCATGCAGGTCAAGCTGCTGCGGGCGATTCAGGAAAAAGCGGTGCGCAGCGTCGGCGGACAACAGGAAACCGTGGTCGATGTGCGCATCCTCTGCGCCACCCATAAAGACCTCGACGCCGAAGTCAGTGCCGAACGTTTTCGCCAGGATTTGTACTATCGCCTGAACGTGATCGAATTGCGGGTCCCGCCCTTGCGCGAACGCCGGGACGATATCGAGACCCTGGCCAGCCACGTGCTCAAGCGCCTGGCGGCCGGCACCGGCCAACCCGCCGCCAAGCTGCACCCGCAAGCCGTCGAAGCGCTGAAAAGCTACCGCTTCCCGGGCAATGTGCGGGAGTTGGAGAACATGCTCGAACGCGCCCACACCTTGTGCGAGAACAAACAGATCGAAGCCGCCGACCTGCGCCTGGCCGAAGGTAACTGCGCCGCCGAGGCTGGCGTGCCGGACCTGACGCGGATCGACAACCTGGAGGATTA
This sequence comes from Pseudomonas sp. ANT_J12, assembly GCF_008370045.1. Lineage (GTDB taxonomy): Bacteria > Pseudomonadota > Gammaproteobacteria > Pseudomonadales > Pseudomonadaceae > Aquipseudomonas. The sequence goes on along the minus strand of NZ_VOBN01000016.1, from coordinate 74,213 downwards.
TCTGGAAAACGTCGAACGCAAACTCATCCTCCAGGCGCTGGAAGAAACCCGCTGGAACCGCACGGCGGCGGCACAGCGGTTGAATCTGTCGTTTCGGTCGATGCGCTATCGGCTCAAGAAGCTGGGATTGGATTGACCGCTTAAAAGATCGCAGCCTTCGCCAGCTCCAGGAGCACAGGTTTCCCCCGATGGCTGCGATCCTGTGATGACGCCTTCGCGGGCAAGCCTCGCTCCTACCAGGTTTGTGGCGTCCGCGGTATCTTGCTCTTCGCCTTAAATTCGCCCCACTGGTGCATACGGCGCCGGATCAATGATCGGCGCCCTGCCCAGCATCACATCCGCAAACAACTGGCACGACGCTGGCGCCAGCACCAATCCGTTGCGGTAATGCCCGCAGTTGAGCCACAGCCCGGCAAACCCCGGCACCCGGCCAATATACGGAATACCTTCCGGCGAACCCGGCCGCAGCCCGGCCCAATGCCCCACCACCTCGGCCTCCGCCAACGCCGGGATCAACTCCACGGCCGAGGCCATCAGGCTTTCCAGCGCCGACTCGGTCGGGGTCTTGTCGAATCCCTCGTGCTCCAGCGTGCTGCCGATCAGGATATGCCCGTCGCGGCGCGGAATCGCATAACGGCCCTTGGCCAAGACCATGCTCGGCAAAAAGTCAGCCGCGCACTTGTAGAGAATCATCTGGCCTTTGACTGGCTCGACCGGCAGTTCCAAACCAAGACTCTTGAGCAGATCACCGCTCCAGGCACCCGCCGTCAGCACCACCTGGTCGCCATGAATAGCGCCCGAGGACGTCTGTACCCCGACCACCGCGTCGCCGTCACGGATAAACCCGCTGACTTCGCACTGTTCATGGATCGTCACGTTCGGCATTGCCAACAGGGCTGCCTTCAGGGATTTCACCAGCCGCGGGTTGCGCACGTTGGCGACATCGGCCATGTAGATGGCCCGGGAGAAACCGCCGCCCAGAACCGGCACTGCGTCATGGGCCGCCGAGATATCCACAGCCCGCAGCGGCCGGTTCTCGTGCTTGGCCCACGCCAACGCCTCGGCTTCATCATCGAGGTCCAGCCAGTACAGGCCGGTGGTGTGCACTTCGGGGTCGACGCCGGTGGCGGCAAACAGCCGCTCACCCAGCTGTGGATAAAAGTCCTGGGACCAGTGAGCCAGCGCGGTGACCGCCGGGCTATAGCGCCACGGGTACAGCGGCGAAACAATGCCGCCCCCAGCCCAGGACGATTCCTGGCCGACGTTCGAGCGATCCAGCAGCACAACGCTCTGCACTTCGGACGCGAGATTGAACGCGGTCAGCAGGCCAATCACCCCGCCGCCGACAATCACCACTTGCTGTTGCCTGCTCATGTTCTGATCCAACCGTTCAATAGACAGGGGACGCAAAAGGCGCCCGAAAAGGAAACTCAGCGGCCCCAGCAATCCTTGGTGGTAGCCGTGGCGTTGAGCATGCTTCTGACGCCGGTATTGGTGATCGTGAAATCCCCACACTTGTCGGTCGCCATGCTCGTACCCGACTTGCGCACCGCCGTCAGCGTAAAGGCCTGATCGGTAAGGGTCGGGGTGATGGTGTAAAAGTCGTTACCTGCGCTCAGGCCGGTGGCGCCGGTATAGACATTGCTCTTGGAATAGAACCGCTCAAGAATTTGCGCCTGTTCGGACAGCAGCCCGGTCACCTCGGCGCGCCGGCCCTTTTTCATGTACTCGGTGAAGCTCGGGTAGCCAATGGTGATAATGATTCCGATGATCGCAATCACGATCATGATTTCGATCAGGGTAAAACCTCGGTTGGATCTGCGCATTGCCTCAACTCTCACTTACTGTATTTGTCGCCACATGATGCGACGGCTGCCGCCACCGCCGGTTTTTTCCACCAGGGAGGTAATGCCGCCACTGGAGTCGTTCACAATTTTGCGGGACGCATTGTTGACGATCGCGTTCAGCGTCGGAATACCACCGGTGAAAATCACCCCGCTGGAAATCGAGTCAGTGCTGTCGACCAGCCCGTCGCCATTGGTGTCGAGCACCGCGTAGTTGAGCATCTTACCGCTGAATGCATCCAGCTCGACCAGCTTGCCGGTGCCGAAACTGGCGCAAGGGTCGGTGGTGTCGACGCTGGCCGTGGTGAACACGACCCGACCGGCCACCAGGCTGGCCTGATTGATCACCCGCTCACCGGTCAGCACGTTGTTGTACACCAATGGCAGATACCAACCCTTCTCTGCCGGGTAGGTCGTGTCATTCTGGCTGGTGGTAATGAATTGCCCGCCAGTGCTGCCGCTGGTAACCCCGGTCACGGCCTGGGCCTGCAGGCTCGACACGGTCAACTGACCCGATCCGCCATCGGCGTCCCATACCGAATAAAACGCCTGAAGATCCTTGTTGGTCTTGTCGATGGCCTCATTGAACTTCCCGGTGCCGAAAAACACTTGCTTGCCACCCAGAGAGTTGTCGGCCAGCAACGGTTGCGCGGTAATCGGCTGCGTGGCACCCCCCGGCGCCGTGAACAACGGCTTGCCGGAAAAGGCGACGCCCCAGGTGTCCGTCGTGGCGCCGCTCAGGTCGAACTTCCACAGACGTCCTTTCAGGTCGCCGCCATACGCGGCCTGCACTACGTTCTGCGAGTTGACCCTGAGCTTCACCGACGACAGGCCATTGGTGGTTTCCGTGTTGTCGATAACGATTTTCCTGATCAGCGAGCCGTCGCGCACATCCACCACATACAATGCCGCCACCCCCGAATTGCTCCCGTAGCCATTGGAGATGAAGGCCGCCCAGCGCCCATCGGCCAAGCGTGCCACTTCCGGGCGTGCATAGGCATAACCCAGGTCATTGAAAGCGTTCGCCGTGTTCGCCGTGGCCGGTGCGCTGATTTCCCACAATGCCTTGAAGACGTTGCCCGCCGACGCATCGAACAACTGCACCGCGTAGAACGTCTTGCCGCCCGCCCCTACCCCGCCCAGGGCCAGGGTTTTCCAGGCGCTGCTCAATTGCGCATCGAACACCCCGACCTGACCGTCCACCAGAAACTTGTGGCTCACGCCGTTGATGTAGGTGGGATCGGCGATGTAGCGCAACGACGGCAGCACGCTGGAGGGCATGTAGGCATACCGCCGGGCACCGTTGGCGGCGTTGATGACATTGAGGAAGCCATCATTGGCGTTGACCACCAGACTGGGGCTCATGTTGGCGGCTTTGGTCGCCAGGTAGGTGGTGTAAGTGGAATCGCCCACCAGGTCCGACGCGGTCTGATCCGTGGGAGAAGCCAGCGCCAGCGGCGAGTTGATGATGTCGCCGAGTAAAACCGAGCGTACTTTCAAGCCAGTCTTGTTGGTGCCCTTGCTCCACTCCACCAGGTCATTGCCGACAATCCCGGTCGGCAGGCTCTGGCTGAGTGAAGTTTGCTGGGCCGGGGAAAAGTTGCTGTAGGCCAGGGTTATCGCGGCGTTGGTCAGGGTGTTCCAGGACTGGTAAGTCGGCGCCGTGGCACCGGGCACGATGGCGGTGTCGGTGGTCCATAACACCGAGGCGGTGTTGACCGAACCGTTGGCCGTGAAGCCGTAGGACTTGATAGTGCCGCGCCAGTCCTTTGGATCGTAGCTGGTCTGGAAGTAACTCGAACCACTGGCCACCGTAGTGCCGCTGGTGACACCGCTACCGCCCGATCCGGCCTTGGAGGTGATGTTGCTCAAAGCGGAAGACAGCGCCGTGTTCAGGCCGGCGGCATCGTTAGCCTGGTAATACAGGCCCTGGCCGTAAGCGGCGGCATCCGACAGCATCGGGTTGGCCGCGGTGAAACCCACGGTGTACGTGTTCATGTACTGCTTGGGAAAATCCGCCGCCGTCCAGCTTTTGCCGGCCAGGTCAGTGCCGGTCGAACGCATGTCGATATCGAAGGCGAACTTGGCGATGTCGTCCAGGTACAGGGTATCGCCCTCATCATCGCCTGCGATGTTATTGCCGTCGTTGTTGATTCCGTCCCAGTTGGGCAAGCGAGTGCCACCCAGTGGATCGCTGGTCGGGAACGTGCGGTCGTAGGTCGGCAAACCGTCGGTGACGACCACGCCGTAGTTCTTCTGGCAGCGGTACTGGATCGGGCTGGTGTAGGTCGTCGGCGTGGTGTTGTAGTACGGCGCCATGCCGCGAAAGTAGCGGGTGATTTCGTAATAGGTTTCGGCCAGCGGCGTGTTGGCCACGGCGCCGAGGCCGTTAATCGAGCTGATCAGGGCGTTGTAGTTGGTGTCCGCCTGGGCCTGGGTGACGCTACCGGTGACGACCGCCAGGTCACTGACGGCGCGGGCGATGTAACCACCGTTTCCGGAGTTGGTGCTGGTGGGCGAGTTGAACGTGGCCAAGCCAATCCGCAAGCCGCGGTTGCTCGTCACCAAGGCGCTGGAGACGTTGCGCGCCACGTTGATGCGGTAATCGTTGGGAATCGAGCCGTTAGTGAAATCCCGGTTACTGCCGTTTGCCAGTCCCACCAGGTAGGAGAGGTAGTCGTCGGTGTAGCGGGTATTTTCATTGCCGACAGGATCCGGGAGCTTGATGCATTGCGGGGTCAGGCTGTTGTTGTAGAACGCGTAGGCCCCCCCGGAACAGCCGGAGGTCGGCAGGCTGGAGAGGAAGATCGAGTTGCCGACGATGTCCGAGGAGCTCAGGCACAGGCCGATAAACGCATTACATTGCCGGGCCGGCGTGCGATTGACGGTCGGATCGAACCCCGCCGCGAAGATGATGGTGTTCATGCTCCCCGAATCGTCGATCAACAACATGACGTTCGGTGGCACCGCCGCCGCGCTCAACAACGGTGAGTCCGAGGGCGTGAAGGCGTAGGCCGGCGCCGCCAGATAGAGGCTCAGCAACGCACCGAAAAGCACCTGCGCCCACCCTCGGCGCCAGCCACCGCGAGCATCAATACTTGGCATAGATGCTCTCCACCACACTGCGAATGTTATTACCGACGATGCCGACGGCGGTGACCCGATACAGCGTCGCCGAGGAGTTGCTCGGGATGTTGACGGCGCCCGTGGTGGTGCCGATGTTCTGTACCCCATAAAAACCGCCGCCCGCGGCAATCCAGGTGACCCCGGACGTGGAATTGAGCCCGGCACCGGTCACGGTCGAGGATTCCGCCGGCGGCGCGCATTGCGCCGTGGTGCCGCACACCGCCAGGGTGTAGGTCGCCAGTTGCACCGCGCTTTCACCCATACGCAAGGCCGCCTCAGCCAGTTGGAAGGACTGATTGCGCAGGGTCACGCTACCGGCCATTTTTTCCTGGAGGGTCGCGTTCTGCATCGACGAAATACCGATCACCGTCAGCAGCAACAGAAATACCAGGCTGACCAGCAAGGCCATGCCTTGTTGGCGTGTTTGCATGTTTGTCGGGGCTCTCATCCTGCGCTCACTTACTGCAGCCGGTTGCGCAAAGCGGCAACGGCGGTGAAGGTCTGGTTGTGCACGCGATTGTTCGGATCGAATAACGTCAGGGTCAGGCGCACACTGCGGATCAGCGCGGGATTGGTCGGGTTGGCGGTGTAACTGGAGGCGGCCACATCCGTGGTGCTCGTGGCGACGCCGAACAACAAACTGAATGCACTGACGTTATTGATCAAAACGGCTTGGGTCGGCGTGCCGTGCCCAGAGCCCATCAACAGCTGATTGGCTGTGAAGCTGTAAATCAAGCGACGTATCGGGAACGCCATCTGCCCGGACGCCGGGGCTCGCAAGTCCGTGTACGCCGTGGCGCTGGTTTTACAGTCAGTGAGCACGGTCCAGGTTGGCGTACCGCCACCGCTCCCGACGTCAGCCGTGATCAGCGTCAGCTTGAGATTGGCGTTATCCCAACTGATCGGCGCCAGCTGACTGGCGTTGAAGTCACCTGCGGTACTGGCATCCGTCACCGTCCCCAGGCAGCCAAACATCCCGACCATGCGGATTTCCTGAATCATCTTGCTCAACACGAACCGCGCGTCTTCCTGCATCCCGGCGGCGATGTTCTGGCTGACGTAGGTGTTCTTGGCCGAGATGAACACCTGCGCCACGCCCAGCACCACGATCAGGCTCAGCGCCAGGGCGATCAACAACTCGATCAGGCCGAAACCTCGGCTGGATTGCTTCATGGGGTCGCCACTGGATCGGCTACAGCACGACTGGTCAGGACAAAAACACGACGCGTGTTGGCGACATTGGCGGCTCGCGAGTCATCCCAGGTAATAGTGATGGTGTACACCCGCTGGTTCAGTGCCACGCTGCCGGTGGCAGTCGCCCCGCCAAAATTGACGATATTGGTGGTGAAATCGAAGAGGTCCTGGTCCCGCGCGACGCTCAGGTTGCCCGAGGTCGGAGGCGTGACGGTGTAATCGGCGCCGGAGTTGGCACGGATGCGATCCATCATGTCATAGGCGATAAAGCTCGCCTGAGTGGTCATTCGCGCGCTGTCGGTGTACTTGAGCGCATTGAGCTGAATCGCCGCCGCCCCCAACAGCCCCACGGTCAGAATCAACAACGCGACCAATACCTCGATCAGCGTCATGCCCTCCTGTGCTCTCTTGCTCCGTTCCCTCATCCGCAACTTCCACCCAATAGAATCCGTCCGTTCAAGCACACGTTCAGCGTCCTGCTTTGCGCCCCCAACCTATAAGTGATCACCACCGCCGTGGACGGTGCCGACAAACCGCCCAGATTGTTGAAATCGATGGCGGTCACTCCTGAGGTTAGCGCCAGAGTGGCGCCGCCGCTCATCGCTGGAACAACCCGTAATATATTGGCCGGAGTGCCAGTACTGTCGTAGACCGCCAGTTCGCCGGTCCAGACGCTGCCACCCGCCGTCGGCCGCAGGCGTGTGGTCACGCCACGGTCGATGGCCTCCAGCCGTGCGTAATTGAGCGCGCGCTGCAAGTCGCCAATGTCGGTATCAGCCCGGGTGCCCTGTATCGAACGGGTAAACATCGGCACCGCCATCGTGATCAGGATCAGAAAAACCGCGAGGGTGACCAGCACCTCGACCAGCGTGAAACCTTTTGTACGATGATCCATCGGTGCCCTCCGTTGCCGTCGGCTATACCTGCTTCTACACGCTAGAACATTCGACCGGCAGATGTACGGTTGTTTTGCCATTACTCGCGCACGGATGGCGCGAACCGCACCGCTCCACGGAGGGAAATGCATGCATCAACGAGGCTTCAGCCTGATCGAACTGCTTATGGGACTGGCAATTGCCGGGATTGTTCTGCTGTTGGTCAGTCCGGCGTTCGGAGCGCTGGTGGAATCCAATGATCGAGAGGTGGCCGCTCAGTCACTGATCAGTGGCATTCGCAACGCCAGGACGGCGGCCCTCACGCACAACCAGAACGTGGTGATCCATGGCATCAATGGCGACTGGAGCCAGGGTTGGCGGATTATTCTGGATATCAGTGGCAAGGGGCCTGAAGACAGCAGGAATCCTCTGCTGATGGAGCACGGGAGTGGCGCTCAAGTGCCGATTGTCGGCAATTGGCATGTCCAGCGCTTTGTACGCTTCAGCCATCTAGGCCAACCGTTGATGCCCGGCCGGGCCTTTCAAGCAGGGACATTGCACCTGTGCGCGCCCCGGGAGCCGGTCAGCCACCTGCGGGTGGTGCTAGCCGCGACGGGCCGCGTGCGCCTGGACAGCAAAAAGACTGAGCAGGCGCTGTGTGCGCAGGAGAAAAGGCTTAAAGCAAAGAACGCACGCGCAACTCTTTAGGCATGGAGAAGGTGATGTTCTCCTCGCGACCGGACAGTTCATCGGCACCGGTAGCGCCCCAGGCCTGCAACTGCTGGATCACGCCACGCACCAGTACTTCCGGTGCGGAGGCGCCAGCGGTGATGCCGATACGCTCGACGCCATCGAACCAGCTCTTTTGCAGGTCTTCGGCACCGTCGATCAGGTACGCCGGCGTAGCCATGCGTTCGGCCAGTTCACGCAGGCGATTGGAGTTGGAGCTGTTCGGGCTGCCGACCACCAGCACCACGTCGCATTCGTCGGCCAGTTGCTTGACGGCGTCCTGACGGTTTTGCGTGGCGTAGCAAATGTCGTCCTTGCGCGGGCCACCGATGGCCGGGAAGCGCGCACGCAGGGCGTCGATCACGCGGCTGGTGTCGTCCATGGACAGGGTCGTCTGGGTCACGAACGCCAGTTTGTCGGGGTTGTGCACTTGCAGCGTGGCGACGTCTTTTTCGTCTTCGACCAGGTAGATCGCGCCGCCATTGCTGCCATCGTACTGGCCCATGGTGCCTTCGACTTCCGGGTGACCGGCGTGGCCGATCAGGATGCACTCGCGACCGTCACGGCTGTAGCGCGCGACTTCGATGTGCACTTTGGTCACCAGCGGGCAGGTGGCGTCGAACACTTTCAAGCCACGGCCGGCCGCTTCGGTACGCACAGCCTGGGAAACGCCGTGGGCACTGAAGATCACGATGACGTCGTCCGGCACCTGATCCAGTTCTTCAACGAAGATCGCACCGCGGGAGCGCAGGTCTTCGACGACGAATTTGTTGTGGACCACTTCGTGGCGCACGTAGATCGGCGGCCCGAAGACTTCCAGGGCGCGGTTGACGATTTCGATCGCCCGGTCCACGCCGGCGCAGAAGCCACGGGGGTTGGCGAGTTTGATTTGCATGCTGTGCCTCGTGTCTTGCGCGCAAGAAATAGCGAAAACAATGAAAAACCACTGTGGCAACCGGCTTGTTGTGGCGGGGGGGGCTTGCCCCCGTTCGATTGCGCAGCAATCGTAAATCAGTCATCGCAAGCTCATTCAAGATTGCGGCGGCTGGTTTTAGGGGCGCTTCGCACCCCAACGGGGGCAAGCCCCCTCGCCACACAAGCCCGCTCCTACAGTTGACCGTGTTGGGTCAGTTACAGCGATTTGACGTCGATGATCTCGACGTCAAAGGTCAATGTCTTGCCCGCCAGCGGGTGATTGAAGTCGATGGTGACCTGGTCGTCATCGAATTCTTTCACGATACCGGGCAATTCAGTATTGGCCGCATCGTTGAAGATCACCAGCAAACCCGGCGACAGGTCCATGTCCTTGAACTGCGAACGCGGGATGACCTGCACGTTTTGCGGGTTGGGCTGGCCAAACGCGTTTTCCGGCGCAATGGCCAGTGTACGTTTGTCGCCCGCCTTGAAGCCGAACAGTGCCGCTTCGAAACCTGGCAACAGGTTGCCGTCACCGACCTTGAAGGTCGCCGGGGCTTTATCGAAGGTGCTGTCGACCGTGTCGCCGTTCTCCAGGCGCAATGCAAAGTGCAAGGTGACTTCCGTGTTCTGGCGGATGCGTTGCTCAGCCAATACCTGTTCAGTCATGAACGGTTTCTCCGGTTTTCTTGCTTTTGAACATATCCAGCGCAAGCATTACCGCACCGACGCTGATGGCGCTGTCGGCAAAGTTGAACGCCGGGAAATACCAGCGGTTCTGCCAATGCACAAGAATGAAATCGATCACATGGCCCAGGGCGATGCGGTCATACAGATTGCCCAGCGCCCCGCCCAGCACCAGCGCCAAAGCGATGGCCAGCCAGGTTTCGTTGCGGCCCAGGCGTTTAAGCCAGACCACCAGCACCGCACTGACCACTACCGCGATCAACGCAAACAACCAGCGCTGCCAGCCGGAGCTGTCGGCCAGGAAGCTGAACGCCGCGCCGGTGTTGTAGGCCAGGGTCCAACTGAACAAATCGGGGATCACCACGATTTGCTGGTACATCTCGAGCTTGCCTTCGAAGTAGAACTTGCTGGCCTGGTCAATGACCAGGACCAGCACGCTCAACCAAAGCCAGCTCAGCCGTCCGAAACGGCCAGCCGCGTTAGGCATAGTGACGAACCTCGCCCGCGCCGCTGATGTTGTCGACGCAACGACCGCAGATTTCCGGATGCTCCGGGTTCACGCCGACGTCTTCACGGCAGTGCCAGCAACGGGCGCACTTGGCGAAGGCCGACTTGACGATCTTCAGCTTCAGGCCGCTGACTTCGGTGACTACGGCATCGGCCGGAGCCTGTACGAATGGCGCAACGCTGGCGGTCGAAGTGATCAGGACAAAGCGCAGTTCGTTGCTCAGCTTGGCCAGGTCGGCGCTCAGCGCCTCTTCGGCGAACAGCGTCACTTCGGCTTGCAGGTTGCCACCGACAGCCTTGGCCGCGCGCTGGATTTCCATTTCCTTGTTGACCGCGACCTTCACCGCCATGATCCGCTCCCAGTAGGCGCGGCCCAGCTCGACGTTGTCCGGCAGTTCGGTCAGGCCTTCGTACCAGGTGTTGAGCATCACCGATTCGTTGCGCTCGCCCGGCAGGTATTCCCACAGTTCGTCAGCGGTGAAGGCGAGGATCGGCGCGATCCAGCGCACCAGCGCTTCACTGATGTGGTACAGCGCGGTTTGCGCCGAACGACGGGCCTTGCTGTTGGCGCCAGTGGTGTACTGGCGGTCCTTGATGATGTCGAGGTAGAAACCGCCCAGCTCCTGCACGCAGAAGTTGTGGATCTTGGAGTAGACGTTCCAGAAGCGGTATTCGCCGTAGTGCACTTGCAACTCGCGTTGCAGCAGCAGGGTGCGATCCACGGCCCAACGGTCCAGGGCGAGCATTTCTTCGGCCGGCAGGATGTCGGTGGCCGGGTTGAAACCGGTCAGGTTCGAGAGCAGGAAGCGCGCGGTGTTACGGATCCGCCGGTAGGCGTCCGCACTGCGCTGCAGGATCTGGTCGGAAACCGCCATTTCACCCGAGTAATCGGTGGAAGCGACCCACAGACGCATGATGTCGGCGCCGAGTGTGTCATTGACCTTTTGCGGCGCGATCACGTTGCCCAGGGACTTGGACATCTTGCGACCGGACTCATCCACAGTGAAACCGTGGGTCAGCAGTTCGCGGTACGGCGCGTGGTTGTCGATGGCGCAACCGGTCAGCAACGACGAGTGGAACCAGCCACGGTGTTGGTCCGAGCCTTCCAGATACAGGTCGGCACGCGGGCCGGTCTCGTGGCCCATCGGGTGCGAACCGCGCAGGACGTGCCAGTGCGTGGTACCCGAGTCGAACCAGACGTCGAGGGTGTCGCTGATCTTGTCGTACAGCGGCGCTTCGTCACCGAGCAGCTCGGCCGCGTCCATCTTGAACCAGGCTTCGATGCCTTCGACTTCGACGCGTTTGGCGACTTCTTCCATCAGCTCGGCGGTGCGCGGGTGCAACTCGCCGCTTTCCTTGTTCAGGAAAAACGGGATCGGCACGCCCCAGTTGCGCTGGCGGGAGATGCACCAGTCCGGACGGTTGGCGATCATCGAATGCAGGCGCGCCTGGCCCCAGGCCGGGACGAACTTGGTTTCTTCGATGGCTTTGATCGCGCGCTTGCGCAGGGTTTCACCCGACGTCGGCTCTTTGTCCATGCCGATGAACCACTGCGCGGTGGCGCGGTAGATCAGCGCGGACTTGTGGCGCCAGCAGTGCATGTAGCTGTGGCTGATGATGGCGGTGTGCAGCAGCGCACCGACTTCGGTCAGTTTGTCGACGATGACCGGGTTGGCCTTCCAGATGAACTGGCCGCCAAAGAATTCCAGCGACGGCACGTACACACCGTTGCTTTGCACTGGATTGAGGATGTCATCGTTGACCATGCCATAAGCTTTGCAGGTCACGAAGTCGTCAACGCCATAGGCCGGGGCGGAGTGAACCACGCCAGTGCCAGCGCCCAGTTCGACGTACTCGGCCAGGTAAACCGGCGACAGGCGATCGTAGAACGGGTGACGGAAGTTGATCAGCTCCAGCGCTTTACCGGTGGTGGTCGCAATGACCGAACCTTCCAGGTTGTAGCGGGCCAGGCATGACTCGACCAGCTCTTCAGCCAGCACCAGCAGTTTGTCGCCGACATCGACCAGGGCGTAGTTGAATTCCGGGTGGACGTTCAGCGCCTGGTTGGCCGGGATGGTCCACGGGGTGGTGGTCCAGATCACGATCGACGCCGGTTTGGCCAGGGACGACAGACCGAAAGCGGCAGCCAGCTTGGCTTCGTCGGCGATCGGGAACGCCACGTCGATGGTCGAGGAGTCTTTGTTCTCGTATTCGACTTCCGCTTCAGCCAGGGCCGAGCCGCAGTCGAAGCACCAGTTCACAGGCTTGAGACCCTTGAACACGAAACCGCCCTTGACGATTTCGGCCAAGGCACGGATTTCACCGGCCTCGTTCTTGAAGTCCATGGTCTTGTACGGGTTGGCGAAATCGCCCAACACGCCCAGACGGATGAATTCGGATTTCTGGCCTTCGATCTGCTCGGTGGCGTAGGCACGGCACAGTTCGCGGGTTTTATCCGCGCCCAGGTTCTTGCCGTGGGTCACTTCGACTTTGTGCTCGATCGGCAGGCCGTGGCAGTCCCAGCCCGGAACATAAGGCGCATCGAAACCCGACAGGGTCTTCGAGCGGATGATCATGTCCTTGAGAATCTTGTTCAGTGCGTGACCGATGTGGATCGTGCCGTTGGCGTACGGAGGGCCGTCGTGCAGAACGAACTTCGGACGATCCTTGCCAATCTCGCGCAACTTACCGTACAGGCCAATACTGTCCCAGCGCTGCAGAATCTGCGGTTCGCGCTGTGGCAGGCCGGCCTTCATTGGGAAGGCGGTGTCCGGAAGGTTTAGCGTGGCTTTATAGTCGGTCATTTAAGGCTCTTCATTAGCGATTGGCGCTAGGTGCGACAGGGCACGGGCGGCGGCGACATCCGCATTGATCGCCGTCTTAAGCGCCTCCAGAGAGGCGAAACGCTGCTCTTCACGCAGCTTGTGGTGGAAAACCACCGTCAAACGCCGGTCATACAGATCGCCGGCAAAATCTAAAAGATGTACTTCGAGGTGGGCCTTGCCATCCCCCTGGACCGTGGGCCGTACGCCGATATTGGCAACGCCGGGCCAGGTCTTGCCGTCGATGTCGACATTGACCAGGTACACCCCGGACAACGGCACGCGACGACGCTTGAGCTGGATGTTGGCGGTCGGTGTTCCGAGCTGGCGCGCCAGCTTCTGGCCATGCAGCACCCGCCCGGTAATCTGGAACGGCCGCCCCAGCAGGCGCTCGGCCAAGGCAAAGTCGGCAGCGGCCAAGGCATTCCGCACTTGGGTGCTGCTGACGCGAATACCGTCCAGCTCGACGGTTTGCGCCGCTTCGACGGTAAAACCCTGGAGGACGCCGGCCTGTTGCAGGAAATCGAAATCCCCGACACGGTCGCAACCGAAACGGAAATCGTCACCGACCTCCAGATGCTGCACGCCCAGGCCATCCACCAGAATCGTATCGACGAATTCCGCGGCGCTGAGTTTGCTCAGACGATGGTTGAACGCCAGGCACAGGACCCGATCGACGCCTTCGTCGGCCAGCAGCTGCAGTTTGTCCCGCAGCCGGGCCAGACGGGCCGGCGCCGTGTCGGGCGCAAAAAATTCCCGCGGCTGTGGCTCGAAAATCACCACGCAGCTGGGCACGCCCAACTCGAGCGCACGCTCACGCAGCCTGACCAGGATTGCCTGGTGACCACGGTGAACACCGTCAAAGTTGCCAATAGTGGCGACACAGCCCCGATGCTGGGGGCGCAGATTGTGGAGGCCTCGAACCAGCTGCATAACGCGCTTCTTGCTCATAAAGTGGTCGATTATAACCACACCCGGCGGCCGACGACAGGCAACACCGTAACCCAAAGTGATCGAGCCGACAAAACTGCCGGCCCGCCCGTGTTTATTCAGGCTTGCGCCTCAGCTCAACGCCTTGCGATTGAAGTCGCGCAAACGGAAGCCCATCAGCAGCAGCATGCCGAAATACGCCACCACGCCAGCCACCACCAAGGCGCCCAGGCGCAGGAAACGCTCAAGCATGTGCCCCTGATCCCAGGCCGGCATGAAATGCATCCCGGCGAGCAACACCGCCGACATCACCAACACCGCAACGACAAGCTTGAGCCCGAACTTCCCCCAGCCCGGTTGCGGCTGGTACATCTGCTGTTTGCGCAGTTGATAGAACAACAGCCCGGCATTGATGCAGGCGCCGATGCTGATGGCCAGGGCCAGACCGGCATGGGCCAGCGGGCCGATCAGCACCAGGTTGAACAATTGCGTGACGATCAGGGTGAAGATCGCGATTTTTACCGGCGTGCGGATGTTTTGTTGCGCATAAAAGCCCGGCGCCAGCACTTTGATCACGATAATCCCGAGCAAACCGACCGAATAAGCGATCAATGCCCGCTGGGTCATAGAGGCGTCAAGCGCGCTGAATGCGCCATACTGGAACAGCGAAACCGTCAGAGGCTCGGCCAGAATCCCCAACGCAAGCGAGCACGGCAGCACCAGCACGAAGCACAGGCGCAGGCCCCAATCGAGGATGCGTGAGTATTCCTGGCGATCCTTGCCGGCGTAGGTCTTGGCCAGGGTCGGCAGCAAAATCGTGCCCAGCGCCACGCCCAGCACGCCGGACGGCAATTCCATCAGGCGATCGGCGTAATACATCCAGGACACGGAGCCGGCCACCAGGTACGAGGCAAAGATCGTGTTGATGATCAGGGAAATCTGGCTGACGGAAACGCCAAGAATGGCCGGCAACATCTGCTTCATCACCCGCCAGACGCCCGTATCGCGCAGGTTCAGGCGCGGCAGCACCAGCATGCCGATCTTTTTCAGGTGTGGCAGCTGATACAGCAATTGCGCCAGGCCACCGGCCAGAACGGCCCAGCCAAGCGCCATCACCGGCGGATTGAAGTACGGCGTCAGGAACAGCGCAAAAATAATCATGCTGACGTTCAGCAGCGTCGGCACAAAGGCCGGCACCGAGAAACGGTTATAGGTATTGAGGATCGCCCCGGCCAATGAAGACAGGGAGATCAGCAATATATAAGGGAACGTCACCCGCAACAGGCTGGACGTCAGCTCGAATTTCTCCGGGGTATCGGTAAAACCCGGCGCTGTGGCCCAGATCACCCAGGGCGCGGCGATCATCCCCAGCGCCGTGACCAAGGCCAGCACCAGGGTCAGCAGACCCGAGACGTAGGCAATGAACGTTCGCGTCGCCTCCTCGCCCTTCTGGCTTTTATATTCGGCAAGAATCGGCACGAAGGCCTGGGAAAAGGCGCCCTCGGCGAAGATCCGCCGCAGCAGATTGGGCAGTTTAAAGGCGATAAAGAAGGCGTCGGTCGCCATCCCCGCACCAAATGTACGTGCGATAAGCGTGTCACGAACGAACCCCAGAATCCGGGAAAGCATCGTGATAGAGCTGACGGCGGCCAACGATTTGAGCAGATTCATTGAAAGAGTTTGTGCCTGTCGATAAACAGCAGGCGAACAAAGCGCCTACTTATGCGATACTCCGCGCCGCAGCAGCACAGAGCCAAAGCTCGCGAGTTTACAGGTCAAGCGCCGGAAATAAATATCCCGCCTCTTTATACCTACCACTTAGCGGAACGTCTCAACCGCCCTTGACAAGACATCAACTCATCGGCATGATTCGCGGCCTATTTTGTTTGCTATTTCCTAAAAAGTCTTTCGAGGAGCTCGACGGTGGCCAACACACCTTCCGCCAAAAAACGTGCAAAACAGGCTGAGAAGCGTCGCAGCCACAACGCCAGCCTGCGTTCCATGGTTCGTACCTACATCAAGAATGTAGTTAAAGCCATCGACGCAAAAGACGCTGAAAAAGCTCAAGCTGCTTACGTTCTGGCCGTGCCAGTTATCGACCGTATGGCCGATAAAGGCATCATCCACAAGAACAAGGCTGCTCGTCATAAGAGCCGCCTGAACGGTCACGTCAAGGCTCTGAACCTTGCTGTTGCCGCTTAAGCTACAAGCTTGTTAAAAAACCGACCTCAGGGTCGGTTTTTTATTGCCTGCGATTTGGCTTTTATTTCAGTGAGTATTGCGGCGGCCGACCTGACGCTTTCGCGGGCAAGCCTCGCTCCTACAGGGTTGTGTCGCATACCCCGCAGGAGCGAAGGCGATTTTCAAATCACTGATGAGGCCACGGCAGAATCGGAATCGCCGTCACCGCATTCTGCGGACTGCCTTCAATCAAGCGGTCGCTGTAGACCAGGTACACCAGCGTATTGCGCTTCTTGTCCAGGAAACGCACCACCTGCATGGTCTTGAACACCAGCGAAGTGCGCTCCTTGAACACCTCATCGCCATCCTTCAGCTCGCCCTTGAAGTTGATCGGCCCCACCTGACGACACGCCAGGGATGCCTCAGCACGATCTTCAGCCAGCCCCAAACCACCCTTCACGCCGCCAGTCTTGGCCCGCGACAGATAGCAAGTCACGCCTTCGACTTTCGGATCGTCAAACGCCTCGACCACAATTCGGTCATTCGGGCCGACAAATTTGAACACTGTCGACACCTGACCGATCTCTTCTGCCGAAGCCAGCAACGGCATCGCCAGCAACAAGCCCAATAATCCCTTTGCAACGCGCATTCAGTTTTCCTTCAGACCAGGATCAGGTTATCGCGGTGAACCAGTTCCGGTTCCGCCATATAACCCAACAGACCGACAATCGCCTCAGACGACTGCCCGATGATTTTTTGTGCTTCCAGAGCGCTGTAATTGGCCAGACCCCGGGCGATTTCCCGACCGTCCGGCGCCACGCACACCACCATTTCGCCACGACGGAAGCTGCCCTGAACCAATTTGACGCCGACCGGCAGCAAACTTTTATTGCCCTTGGACAATGCCGTGACAGCGCCCGCATCCAGCACCAGGGTGCCACGGGTTTGCAGATGCCCGGCCAGCCATTGCTTGCGCGCCGCCAGCAGGCCGCGCTCAGGCGACAATAACGTGCCGATGCGCTCGCCCGCCTTGAGGCGATCAAGCACGCGCTCCAGGCGCCCGCCGACGATGATGGTGTGCGCCCCGGAACGCGCTGCCAGCCGCGCCGCACGCAACTTGGTCTGCATACCACCGCGACCCAGCGCACCGCCGGTGCCACCCGCCACCGCATCCAGCGCCGGATCATCGGCACGAGCTTCGTAAATCAGGTTAGCGTCGGGGTTGTTGCGCGGATCAGCATCGAACATGCCGTCGCGATCAGTCAGGATCACCAGCAAATCAGCCTCGACCAGGTTGGCCACCAGCGCCGCCAACGTGTCGTTGTCGCCGAAACGGATTTCGTCAGTGACCACGGTGTCGTTTTCGTTGATCACCGGGATAACCTTGAGATCCACCAGCGCGCGCAAGGTGCTGCGGGCGTTCAGGTAGCGCTTGCGGTCGGACAGGTCGTCGTGGGTCAGGAGAATCTGCGCGGTATGCCGGCCATGCTCGGCAAAGCTCGACTCCCAGGCCTGCACCAGCCCCATCTGACCGATGGCGGCAGCCGCCTGCAACTCGTGCATTGCACTGGGTCGTACGGTCCAGCCCAGACGGCTCATGCCGGCCGCCACTGCCCCAGAGGACACCAGCACCAACTCAACGCCCGCCTCATGCAAGGCCACCATCTGTTCAACCCAGACACCCATTGCCGCGCGATCCAGGCCC
Source organism: Pseudomonas sp. ANT_J12 (assembly GCF_008370045.1). Lineage (GTDB taxonomy): Bacteria > Pseudomonadota > Gammaproteobacteria > Pseudomonadales > Pseudomonadaceae > Aquipseudomonas. Next base: position 56,698 of record NZ_VOBN01000016.1, on the reverse strand, counting down.
TTGCCGTCCGCCGTCAGCAAAGCGCTGCCGATCTTCACGACCCAACGCTGCGCACCTGTCACCTTGCTCCGCATCATCTTCAACCTTAGTTTGAGGGCAGTGCGACCTGGCACTGCCCGTAACGTTATTCGTGGTTATTCGTGACCAACTATCGATTTCCAGATACTAAAACGCCGCTCGATTGAGCGGCGCTTAAGTTTATCGCAACGGATCAGTCACGCACGTAAATGATTTCCGGACCGTCTTCGTCATCCACATCTTCTTCATCCCAATCATCGTCGCCGATGTCATGGACCGACTTCACGCCGCTACGGCGCAGGGCACGCTGGTCATCCAGGGCCTGCAGCTGAGCACGGGCTTCGTCTTCGATGCGCTGATCGAGCTCGGCCAGCTCTTCCTTGTAGGCCGGGTCGGCTGCCAGGCGATCGGCACGATCTTCCAGATAACGCATGATGTCGTGGCACAGACGCTCGGTGCCGAGCTTGGAGATCGCGGAGATCACATAGACCGGACCGGTCCATTCCAGGCGATCAACGATTTCCTTGACGCGCTCATCGTGCTCTTCTTCAAGAATCTGGTCGCACTTGTTCAGTACCAACCAACGATCGCGCTCGGCCAGGGACGGACTGAACTTGGTCAGCTCGCTGACAATCACTTCCGCCGCATCCGGGGCGCTGGTGTCATCCAGTGGCGCCATATCCACGAGATGAAGCAGCAGGCGGGTACGGGACAAGTGCTTGAGGAAGCGAATCCCCAGGCCGGCGCCGTCGGAAGCGCCTTCGATCAGGCCCGGAATGTCCGCGACCACGAAGCTTTTCCAGCGATCGACACTGACCACACCCAGGTTCGGCACCAAGGTAGTGAACGGGTAGTCGGCAACTTTCGGCTTGGCGGCCGAAACAGCGCGGATCAGCGTGCTTTTACCGGCGTTCGGCAAGCCGAGCAGACCGACGTCAGCCAATACTTTCATTTCCAGCTTGAGATCACGCGCCTCACCCGGCTTGCCCGGAGTGGTCTGACGTGGAGCCCGGTTGGTACTGGATTTGAAACGGGTGTTGCCCAGACCATGCCAGCCGCCATGGGCCACCAGCAGACGCTGACCAGCCTTGGTCAGGTCGCCGATGATTTCCTGGGTAGCGGAGTCGATCACCGTGGTGCCGACCGGCACGCGCAGCACCAGTTCTTCACCTTTCTTGCCGGTGCAGTCGGTGCTGCCGCCGTTGGAACCGCGCTCGGCATCGAAGTGCCGGGTGTAACGGTAATCCACCAGGGTGTTGAGGTTTTCGTCGGCAACCATGTAGACCGAGCCGCCATCACCGCCATCACCGCCGTTCGGGCCGCCGTTTTCAATAAACTTTTCGCGACGGAAGCTCATGCAACCGTTGCCGCCGTCGCCGGCCTTTACTCGAATCGATACTTCATCAACAAACTTCATAACAAAACGCCTCTCGCCATACGGACGAGCCGAAAAAACCAAGACATAAGACTCTTGCAAAAATGAGCGCAGCGACCTCAAGCAACAACCTCAAACCCAGCTGCTTTCGCCCATCACAAACAGCTTTGCAAGAGACTCACCCCACAAACGAAAAAGCCCCGTCGCGAGACAGGGCTTTTCCAGCAACTACGTAATTATGCCGCGACGACGTCAGTCTTCGGAACAATGCTTACGTAACGACGACCGAAGGCGCCTTTTACTTCGAACTTGATCACGCCGTCGATTTTAGCGAACAGAGTGTGATCTTTGCCCATACCAACGCCGTAGCCAGCGTGGAATTGGGTGCCGCGCTGACGCACGATGATGTTGCCCGGAATGATAACCTGGCCGCCATACATCTTCACGCCAAGGCGTTTGGCTTCTGAGTCGCGACCGTTACGGGTACTACCACCAGCTTTTTTGTGTGCCATGAGTCAATTCTCCTAGTGAGGAATTAGGCTGAAATTAAGCCTGAATACCTGTGATTTTGATCTCGGTGTACCACTGGCGGTGGCCCATACGCTTCATGTGGTGCTTACGACGACGGAACTTGATGATGCGGACTTTATCGTGACGACCTTGGGAGATCACTTCAGCCACAACGGTAGCGCCAGCAACAACTGGAGCGCCGATGTTCACGTCATCGCCATTGGCGACCAACAGAACGCGATCAAAAGTAACGGATTCGCCGGTAGCGATTTCCAGTTTTTCGATCTTCAGGTATTCACCTGGGGCGACCTTGTATTGCTTGCCACCAGTAACAATTACTGCGTACGACATGGTATTTCTCCGATAATCCTGCTCACCCAGCTCTTTATAAGAAGAGGTATTGGCTGGCATGGCTGCATAAGGCTGGAAGGCCTGATTGCAATTGCGTAAGGCAGGTGCTGCCCAGGAAGTTCAGGGTGCGCGATTGTACGCAAGCTGCCGGAGTGATGCAAGAGGCCGTCCATCGCGCCTTGACAGGTCCGGACGTGGGTCCTAGCATGCCGCGCAACCCTTCTGGAGCAACTGTCGCTGATGCAACCCCAAGCTTTCTACCGCGCGGTGGCGGACGATTTTAGTGCCGTCGACGGCATCATCAAGAAGCAGCTGACTTCTCGAGTGCCGCTGGTATCGAAAATCGGCGACTACATTACCTCGGCCGGCGGTAAACGCCTGCGTCCTCTATTAGTGTTGCTGTGTGGCAAGGCCCTGGGGCGCGAAGGCGATGACCTGCGCCTGCTGGCTGCCACCATCGAGTTCCTGCACACCGCCACCCTGCTGCATGACGACGTGGTCGACATGTCCGGCATGCGCCGTGGCCGCTCGACGGCCAATGCGATGTGGGGCAACGCGCCAAGCGTGCTGGTCGGCGACTTCCTGTATTCGCGTTCTTTCGAAATGATGGTCGAACTGGGTTCCATGCCGGTGATGAAGATCCTTTCGCAAGCCACGCGCATCATTGCCGAAGGCGAAGTGCTGCAACTGTCGAAGGTTCGTGACGCCAGCACCACTGAAGAAACCTACATGGAAGTCATCCGCGGCAAGACCGCGATGCTCTTCGAAGCCTCGACCCACAGCGCCGCGGCCCTGTGCGAAGCCTCGCCGGAACAGAGTGAAGCGCTGCGTACGTTCGGCGACCACCTGGGCGTGGCCTTCCAACTGGTCGACGACCTGCTGGATTACAAAGGCGACGCGGAAACCCTGGGCAAGAACGTCGGTGACGATCTGGCCGAAGGCAAGCCGACCCTGCCGCTGATCTACACCATGCGCGAAGGCACCCCTGAGCAGGCCGCATTGGTACGCCAGGCGATCCAGAAGGGTGGCATCGAAGACCTGGAAAGCATCCGCGAGGCCGTTGAAGCGTCCGGTTCGCTGGAGTACACCGCGCAACTGGCCCGTGACTACGTGGCTCGCGCGATCAAGTGCCTCGACGCGTTGCCAGCCAGCGAATATCGCGATGCGCTGGTGGAGTTGAGTGAGTTTGCGGTAGCCCGCACGCACTAAAACGCTACCTGTGTAGGAGCGTGGCTTGCCCGCGAAGGCGATCTATCAGCCGACATTTGTCTCGACTGACACGACGCCTTCGCGGGCAAGCCTCGCTCCTACAAAGTCACGTGTCGCCCCTCTCCCGAATAAACCCTATATAATGTGCGACTTTTAGTGATCCTCAATCCAAGGAGCTTTAGTGAGCACGTTGCCACCCTGCCCGAAATGCAATTCCGAATACACCTACGAAGACGGCGCACAGCTGATCTGCCCTGAGTGCGCCCATGAGTGGTCCGCCAGCGGCGAAGCTGAAGCGGCGTCCGATGACACCGTGAAGAAGGATTCGGTGGGCAACGTCCTGCAAGACGGCGATACCATCACCGTGATCAAGGACCTCAAGGTCAAGGGCACGTCCCTGGTGGTCAAGGTCGGCACCAAGGTCAAGAACATCCGCCTGTGCGATGGCGATCACGACATCGACTGCAAGATCGACGGTATCGGCCCTATGAAGCTCAAATCCGAGTTCGTCAGAAAAGTCTGAACCTGCTGTCCTCCATCCTGCGCCCGGCGTGGGATGGTGCTTCGCCCTCCCCCGCCTCCCCCCGCAATCCCGCGCAGTAGCCAAACGCCAGCCGTTTTGACCTTACGCAACCTTTACCCTGAAAAAAACACAAACAGCCAATAGGTCCTTGCTATTTGATGAATAAGAATTATTCTCATTGAAACCCATCAATGGAGATGAGACCCATGACTTATTTGATCGATGCCTGGCTGGACCGCCCACACCCTTACCTCAGGATCCTGCATCGGGAAACCGGGGAAGTCTGTGCGGTGCTTGAAGAAGATGCCTTGAACGAGCTGCAGGATCAGGGCGACCTGGACGTCAGCGGCTTGAGTTCCAGCGAGCCGGTGGTGCTCAAGGAACTGGTGCGCAATCTGTTTCTGTTCTGCTATGCCCGGGCGTTGCGCCCGACCAGCGATCTGAACCATAAGATCGAATTATGAAATACGCCGCAAAACCCTGTAGGAGCGAGGCTTGCCCGCGAAGAGGCCATCACATTCAACATCATTGTTGACTGACGCACCGCCTTCGCGAGCAAGCTTCGCTCCTACAGGATCACGTTAATCACGCGACCGCAGGATCACGCGATCACGGTCTTACAGAACGTCAAGCAGCTCAACGTCGAACACCAGTACGCTGTGTGGCGGAATGCTGCCAACGCCTTGAGCGCCGTAAGCCAGTTCGCTCGGCACGTACAGGCGCCATTTGCTGCCGGCATTCATCAGTTGCAGGGCTTCGGTCCAGCCAGCGATCACGCCGCCAACCGGGAATTCTGCAGGCTCGCCGCGCTCGTAGGAGCTGTCGAACACAGTGCCGTCGATCAGGGTGCCGTGGTAGTGAGTGCGCACTTGATCTTCACGGGTCGGCTTGGCGCCTTCACCTTGAGTCAGTACTTCGAATTGCAGGCCGGACGCCAGGGTAGTGATGCCATCACGCTTGGCGTTTTCAGCCAGGAAGGCCAGGCCTTCGCCAGCAGCGGCTTCAGCTTTGGCAGCCGCTTCGGCTTGCATGATCTCGCGGATCACCTTGAAGCTGGCGGACATTTCTTCCTGACCCACACGGCTCGGCTTGCCGGCAAATGCGTCAGTCAGGCCAGCCAGGATCGCATCCAGGTTAACGCCCGGTGGCGGGTTGTCGCGCAGTTGGTCGCCCAACTGACGGCCGATACCGTAGCTGACGCGGGTTTCGTCGGTGGACAGATTTACTTCGGACATGACACTGCTCCGCTGTGCGGACGGCCCTGGAACTTGCCGTGCGGACACAGCGCATCTCGGAGCGCCCGGAATCAAAAGGGCGAGCAGACTAGCACAGAAGCCATGGTGTTGATCAGGGGCTCAGCGCTGCCAGGTTGAGCGGAACGCGATCGGCACCTTCAGGGTTTCTTCCTCAATGGCGCCGAGCCCGCACATCTCGTCATGCACCGAGGTATGCACCAGATTGAATTGCAGCTTGGGGAAAGCGTGCAGGACTTCACGGGCATGCTCGACCGAGCGCAGATGAAACGACTGGCCATGGGTATCGTTCAGTGGATAAGCCGCCCCATGCATCCGCGCTTCCAGCAGATAGATCCCGCCTTCCAGCGAAATCAGGTTCAGTTCATCGATCTTCCCGGCGATGGCGTAGGCATTGAGCTCTTGCAGGTTCATCAGCGCACCTCAGACAGTGGCGGACCAAGACCCTTACAGGCATATGCCTCGACGCTGCAAAGCACAACCCACAAACCCAACCGCCCGTCTGTTTCACATCAATCCCAACACAACCTGTAGGAGCAAAGCTTGCTCGCGATAGCGGACTTATAAACACCCGGGATACCGAATCGCTGCAATCGCGGGCAAGCCTTGCTCCTACAAGTTTCTGCTTTAGTGCTTAGTGAGCTTATCCAGATAGCCCATCGCAAACGCCGAGATCACGAAGGTCATGTGGATGATCACGTACCACTTCAAATGCTCGGGATCGACGTTCTTGGCGTCCATGAAAATCCGCAACAGGTGGATCGACGAAATCGCCACGATCGAGGCCGCGACTTTCATCTTCAACGAAGACGAATCCATGGTCCCCAGCCAATGCAGCTTCTCTTTGTCCTCGTCGATGTCCAGTTGCGAGACGAAGTTCTCGTAGCCGGAGATCATCACCATCACCAACAGGCCGCCCACCAGCGCCATGTCGATCAGCGACAGCAGCACCAGAATCAGGTCCGATTCCGCCATCGAGAAGACGTTGGGAATGACATGAAAGACTTCCTGGAAAAACTTCAACGCCAGCGCCAGCAGGCCCAGGGACAGACCGAAGTAGATCGGCGCCAGCAGCCAGCGGGAGGCGTACATTGCATTTTCGATAAAGCGTTCCATTGAATCTCACACAAGGGCTGGTAAATGGCGGCGAGTATATCAGCCGCTTGTAACACCCAGAAACCGCCCGCAAATCCGCAACCTGCGTGTGTGTGACAAAGTTTTTCTGCTAGTGTCCAAACCATTGACAGGTTAGCGACACCGGACAGGAAGACAGGAAATGGATGTGCGATTGCCTTTAACGAGTGCCGGACTTTGCCTCGCGTTGCTGCTCGGCGGTTGTTCACCCAGCGATGAGAAGCGCCAGGTCAGCCTCGAAGAAAAAACCGCGCAGTTTGAAAAGTCCCTCGATGCCATTGCGGACCCGAAACTCAAGGACGCCGTCGCCGAACTGGGCGGCTCGCTGCTGTTGCTCGAACGGGCGCAGCTCAAGCTCGACAGCAAGCCGCTGCAAACCGAATACAGCGAAGACGCCCTGGCGGTGCTCAAGCACTACCCCACGCCCCAGGCGCTGGTGGATACCTACATCAACGGTCTGTTTGTGCTGCACAAGGATTCCAGCTCCGACTACCTGACCGACCTGCAGCCGGTGTTCCCCTTCAACTTCAGCATTCCCGCCGCCTTCCTCTTTCCCCACGGCCTGGAATGGCAATCGGTGACCCTGAGCAACAAGCGCGTCATCCCGTTCCAGCCGGAATGGTCGGAAACCGATCCGGGCATTCAACTCAGCCCTTCCAGCTCGAACCTGACCAACCCCGATGACCTGACGGTGACCTACCCGTTCATCGATGGCCTTGACGTTGAAAACAAAAACCAGCCGCAACCGGTAAGCCTGCAAGGCAAGGTCGAGGTCATCGCGCCGCGGCGGCTGTACAGCTTTGACCTGACCAAAAAGGACGTCGGCCAGACGCGCACCAACGACAACCTCAGCGTCACCCTCTTGAGCCTGACGAACAACCACGCCGAGGTCGAGTTCACCAACAGCCTGCCCATGGCCGCCGAAGTCAGCGAGACGCCGCTCAACCCGCTGATCGTGCAGGCCAAAGACAACACCGGACAATTCCTCTCGCGCTCGGGCTCGATCAACGAAACCGCAGCGCAAATCGCCTTCTATCAAAAACAACTGGCGCAGATGCAACAGCAGAAAGTCTGGAGCGAGGCGTTCGAAAAGCAGCTGGATGAAGACCAGCGAGCGTTCGAGAAACAGCAGACCCGGCATTACACCAAGGTGTATTTCAACGGCCCGATCGAGACACTCGAAGTCAGCGTGCTGGACTTTTCTTCCGCCACCGTGACCCGCAAGGATCTGGACCTGCCGGTCCGCCGCTTTGATCACAACACCACCGAGAAGGCCATCCAGCCACTGAGCTTGCCGGTGGTGGTGTACGACGACCAGGCACCGATCTGGCTCAAAGGCGCGACGCTCGGTGAAGAACAACTGAAAAAGAGCGTCAACATCACGCAATCGGTGGATGACCCCAGTGCGGCGCGCATCGAGTTCGATCATCCGCGCGGCTTCAACGACGAACTGCTCGGCTCCTCCTTCAGCCCTGGCGACAGCCCGGTAACGTTCTTTACCGCAGGCGATAACGGCAAGCGCGATGAGCCGATCGAACTACCGCCCGAGGCTTATCAGGTCGACCCGTTGCGCGGCGTCATCACTTACGATTTGAACCTGTTTCCGGAAACACCGGCCTTCGCGGTGGGCTCGATGCCGTTGTTCCTGGCCACGGTCGAACACAAAACCCTCGACGCGCACCAACTGCCCAAGGGCCTGGAACTCAAAGGCAACGCGCTGGTGGTCGATCTGAAGCTGTTTCCCGCCCAGGACTGGCGTTTTTTCGCCAAGGACGACAGCGGTAACTATCTGAAGGAGATCCTTTCGGTCAGTCATGACGCGAGCGCAGAAGGTCCTGCGCTATTTGGCGTGCATTACTTCTATGGCCAGCCGACCCGGCTGGAAACCTACCAACGAACCGACCTCGTCACCGTGCAATATGGCTTCGAGGTCAAACTCGACAAAGCCGATGTGCCCGACCCGACTCAGTGATCGGGGCGAAACTCGAAGCCACCCAGGCTTCGAACACGGCCACCGTTGATTTCCCGCAGCTGGGCTTGCAGGTGCAGGCTCCAGATTTGCGGGTCATCGGCCAGCTCGTAACCGTGCAAGGTCAGGCTTTCAACAATGGTGTCGAGGATCGACTCAGCCACGAAGGGGCCATGGAACGGGCCTTGGGCCTTGATGGCCGAAGGTTGCTCGCCGGCCATTCCGGCGGCGAAGAGTAAGGTCCACATGCCCGTATCTCCCGCCAATGGGCGGATGGCGCACTCGATACGGGTCACAAGACCCAGGCATTGACGGGTGAGGCAGAGGTTGCGCGACATGGCGGCGACCCTCGGTAGATCCGGTATTCAGCCCTCCTGGGAAGGCTGTTTCGATCCAGTGATTGCTGTCCCTATCCTTGAGCTGAGAATAGAAGAAAAGTTCGCCTCGCAAGCAATGCGAGACCAGAAGGCGCCGAGCGGTCATTGTGTGAATATTGACGTCAGACTGATGGCACTTTTTCCCGCAAATGTCGATTTCGCCAATACCCAAAACCCGTGTAGGAGCGAGGCTTGCCCGCGAAAGCGGTGTATCAGCCAACATCAATGCCGGCTGACAGATTGCATTCGCGGGCAAGCCTCGCTCCTACAAGGGATCTATGTTGATAGATCGTTCCCACGCTCTGCGTGGGAATGCAGCCCGGGACGCTCCGCGTCCCATAACGACGTGACGCGGAGCGTCACAGGAGGCATTCCCACGCAGTAGCGTGGGAACGATCATCACCTCAGGTCAGGCCGGTTTGGCCTCGACCAACGCTTCCAGCGCCATCTCCTTCTCGGCTTCCTTGAGATCTTCTTCGCTGATCATTTCCGCGATCACCCGCAAGCGCTCCACCACCCGCGCATTGACGCTGCCTTCCGGGAACTGGCCATCGGCATCCGGCGAACCGGCGGGCTCGCCCACCAGCAGGCTCAGGGCCTCGTCAGCCTGGCGCACGGCGTAGACATGGAACTGCCCCGCCCGCACCGCCGACAGCACTTTCTCGTCGAGCATCAGCGTCGCAACGTTGGCCTGGGGAATGATCGCCCCCTGCTCGCCGGTCAACCCACGGGCTTCACAGAGACGGAAGAAGCCTTCGATCTTCTCGTTGACCCCGCCCACCGCCTGCACTTCGCCGAACTGGTTGATCGAGCCGGTGATCGCAAAGCACTGCTTGAGCGGCGTCTTCGACAACGCCGAGATCAGCGTGCACGCCTCGCCCAGCGACGCACTGTCGCCATCAACGTAACCGTAGGATTGCTCCAGCGCGATGCTCGCAGAAATCGCCAGCGGGAATTCCTGGGCGTAACGGCTGCCCAGATACCCGGTGAGAATCATCACACCCTTGGAGTGAATCGGCTGGCCGAGGTTAACCTCACGTTCAATGTCGACGATACCGCTGCCGCCCGGATACACCGTGGCGGAAATCCGCGCCGGCACACCGAATGCCGAGTCACCGACTTCCAGCACCGTCAGCCCGTTGCACTTGCCGACCGCCGCGCCATCGGTGTCGATCAGGATGATCCCCGCCAGCATGTCGTCGAGAATCCGCGCCGATACGCGTCCGGTGCGGGTGGCCTTGGCCTTGAGCGCACGTTCGATGTGGCCGGCGTCGGTCATCTCGTCACCCGCCAGGTGACGAATGAAATCCGCCTCGCTCACCAGTTGGAACAGATCACCGATCCGCGCCGACAAACGCCCCTGGTGTTCCGCCAGGCGAGCGCTGTAGGTCGCCAGACGCGCTACCGCATCGGCAGTCAGTGGCGCCATGCCTTCTTCCGAGGTGCGGGTTTTGAGCAACTGGGCGAACTGCTCCAGGCTCTCCTCGACCATCGGGATGTCTTCGTCGAAGTCCACCAGAACGCGGAACATCTCCTGGAAGTCCGGATCGAGGTCTTGCAGCGTGTAGTAGAGCTGCCGGGCGCCGATGATGATGACTTTGACCTGCAACGGAATGTGTTGCGGGGTCAGGGTCACGGTGGCCAGACGGCCCAGTTCACCCAGCGGCGATTCCATTTTCAGTTTGCGCGATTGCAGGGCGCGTTTGAGCGCATCCCACACGAACGGCTCGCTGAGCATTTTTTCCGCTTCAAGGATCAGGAAGCCGCCGTTGGCCCGATGCAACGCACCCGGACGCAGCTGCCGGTAAGTGGTGTAGAGCGCGCCCTGATCGGTGCTGTATTCGATACGGCCAAACAGGTTTTCGTAAGTCGGGTGCGGTTCAAACACCACCGGCGCACCGCCGCTGGCCGAATGACCGACCACCAGGCTTGGCGCGTATTGCTCTTCGAGCATCTTGCGCGCAACGGCGTCGACCTTGCTGTCGTCGACCAGTTGCTCGACCACGGTTTTCAGCAAGTACACCTGCATCGCTTGCAGGTAACCGCACACGGCGGCGTTCTCGGCGTATTTCTCCGACAACGGCGACAGCAACGGCTGCAAGGCCAGGGTGATGGTTTCTTCGTTGAGCTGGCGCAGTTGATTGCTCGACTCGCGCTTCCACTGCGGCAGGCTGGCAAGTTCTTCGTTCAGGCGCTCTTCGAGGCCAGAGATGTCTTCGTGAAAACGCTCGCGATCGGCTTCCGGCAATTGTGCGAACTCGGCCTCGTCCAGCGCCTTGCCATCAGCCATCGGGGTGAAGGCGATGTTGCTGGCGTCGCGGTACAGCGCGACTTCTTTCTCCAGCGCCAGGCGCTCGATGATGTCCAGCGCCTTGTCATAGCGCTGGTTGAAGGCGCGGTCGATCGCGCTTTTCTTCTGCTGGTAGGACGGGTGTTCGAACACTGCCGGAAACGTCGCCAGCAGATTGTCGATCAAACCGTTGATATCGCCGATGAACGCCCCGGCGGTGCCCGATGGCAATTCCAGGGCGCGCGGTTCGCGGGGCTCATCGAAATTATTGACGTAGACCCAGTCCGCCGGGGTCTGCAGGCGTTTGCCTTCGGCCTTCAGGTAGCGTTTGACGAACGAGAAGCGGCCAGTGCCCGGCTCGCCCATGACAAAGACGTTGTAACCGGGACGTGGCATCGCCACACCGAATTGCAGGGCTTCAACAGCACGTTCCTGGCCAAGCACACCGCGAAAAGGCTCCAGATCATTGGTGGTAGAGAAGCTGAACTGTTCAGCGGAAAACGGACGGGTCAGCGCGTCGGGCGCTAGACGCAAGCTGGCAGCAACAGGATCAGGCATCGGGCTTCCTTACATCAGGCGGGGCAGATAGCGGCATTCTGGCGCTGCCCATACCCGACTGGCAAGGCGCGCCTCAAGCCAAAGCATAGACAAACCGCTATCTCCACGCGGGGCGGGGCCAAATCAATGTTTTGCGCGAATGTTTTGCAAAAAATCACGGAACCCTTGGAACGTGCCTAAACTCCAAACTGCGCGGCTGGAACTAATAACCGGCCCGATGGCGTCGAGACGACGCTAAACCCCTTGTCCATTGGTATGCACACAAAGAGAACAAAGCTATGAAACGGATTCTTCTCGGTACTCTCTTCACCGTTGTATCCCTCAATGCCATGGCTCAGGCGCCAGGCGGCCCGGATTGTGGTTGGGGCAACATGCTGTTCGAAGGACAGCGCGGCACCCCGGCTCACTTCCTGGCATCCACCACTAACGGCACCTCCGGCAACGCCACATTCGGTATGACTTCCGGCACCAACGGTTGCTCGACCAATGCAGCGCTGACCTATGGCGGTAAATCCTGGATTGCCATGAATGGCATGATGAACGAGCTGTCCGAAGACATGGCCAAAGGTAATGGCGAAGCGCTGACTACCTATGCCGTGGTACTGGGCGTGGCGCCGGAAGACCGTGCGCACTTCGCCGCCGTGACTCACGAGCACTTCCAGCAGATCTTCAGCAAGGCTGACGTGACCGCTGACGACGTGCATACCAACACCCTGGCCGTCCTGAAGAGCGATCCTCGTCTGGCCAAGTACGCCACTCAAGCTTAAGCTCGACCCAACCGCTCCTTTCGGGGAGCGGCTTTTGTTTTTTGGACCTAACCCTCTTTGGGTCTTTGTTTATTCCGACTTAAGTTGCCCACTATGCTCAAACGCCTTGCCTGGCTGGCGCTCTGTGTCTGCGCCCCGCTGTCCGCCGCGCCACACATCGACGATCAACGTTTGCAGCAACTGGCCAACGACCCCTTCTGGATTTCCCTGGGTCACTACGAAACCGCCAAGCTCGGCGGCTGGCGCAGCTATGTCAGCGACAAGAAATTCTTCCTCGCCCCCGATGGCAATGAACACCCGGACCGTGAACTGGCGGCAACCGTGCAGGCGCTGTATGCCCCGGCCAGCGCTGGCGAAAAGCATGCGCAATGCGTCTATCCGGCGCGCACTCGCTGGCTCAAGGCACAACTGAACCTCACCGACTTGCCGAAGCTGGATTGCGCCGAGTTCACCCAGTGGTTCAAGGATGTCGCCCCCCACAGCGCGGTGATGATTTTCCCGGCGGCCTACTTGAACAGCCCGTCATCGATGTTCGGCCACACGCTGCTGCGCATCGATCAGGCCAATGTGCAAAGCGACCAGACCGCACTGCTCAGCTACGCGATCAACTTCGGCGCCTACATCGAAGGTTCGGACAACAGCATCCTCTACGCCTGGAAAGGCTTGATGGGCGGTTATCCGGGCCTGTTCGCCCTCGTGCCCTATCAGGAAAAACTCTCGGAATACCGCAGCCTGGAAAACCGTGACCTGTGGGAATATCGATTGAACCTGACCCAGCAAGAAACCGAACGCATGGTCGAGCACGTCTGGGAGCTCAAGCAGATTCAGTTCGACTATTTCTTCTTCGACGAAAACTGCTCCTATCGCCTGCTGGAACTGCTGCAAGTGGCGCGGCCGAGTCTGCGGCTGACCGAGCAATTCCCGCTGACAGCGATCCCCACCGACACGGTCAAAGCGGTGAAAGAAGCCGGGCTGGTGGAATCGATCCAGTATCGCCCGTCCCGCGAGCGTGAACTGCTGAGCCGCGCCGAGCCGTTGAATCCTGAAGAGCAGCAATGGGTGCTGAAAGTCAGCGCCGATCAGAAGCAATTGCAGGCACCTGAATTCAAAGCCCAGCCACGCGACCGGCAAGCACTGATCGTCGACGCTGCTTACCGCCTGGAACGCTACCGCGCCAACGGCCAGGAGCGCGATCCGGCCCGAGCCCAGCGCAGTTTCGAACTGTTGCGGGCGATCAATCAGAACCCGCCGCCGGAGCTGGATATCCCGCGTCCGGGCTTGCCCGAGGACGGTCACGAATCCCGCACCTGGCAGGCCGGCCTCGGCACCCGGGGCGATAAGGCGTTCGGCGAGTACGGCTTGCGCATGGCCTATCACGACCTCAACGACAACGCCGAGAGCTTCCCGCTGGGTGCGCAGATCGAAATCCTGCAAATGAAACTGCGCCAATACGAAGGCAATCACTGGCAATTGCAGCAATTGGATCTGGCGACTATTCGCTCCCTGACCCCGCGCAATGAGCTGTTGCAGCCGCTGTCGTGGCAAGTCACCGGCGGCCTGGAGCGGGTGCCGGGCAAGCATGACGATGAAACCCTGGTCAGCCATGTCAACGGCGGTGCCGGCGGGACCTGGGCGTTGGGCGAGGATGTGCTCGGTTTTGCTCTGGGCACCGTGCGCATCGAACACAACAACGACTTCGCCGGGTTCGTCGCCCCGGCAGCCGGGTTCAACAGCGGCGTGTTGTGGAAAAACCCGCTGGGCAATTTCAGCCTGGAAACCAAGGGCGACTTCTTCACCAACGGCGAAGTACGCCGCAGCGTGAGCCTGAACCAGCAGTGGGAGTTGTCGCGCAACCTCGGCCTGCGCTTGAGCGCCCAGCGCGAATTCAGCCACCTCGCCTCCCCCGAGAATGAAGTGATGCTTGAGGTGAAGTGGTATCACTACTGACCAACACACGCCCCCCCGTAGGAGCAAAGCTTGCTCGCGAAGGCATAACCTCGGTCTTCCTGAATAACCGCGGTGATGCCTTCGCGAGCAAGCTTTGCTCCTACGGATCTTTTGATCTTTCTTTCACATCCCGACAACGAATCGACTTCTAGACTTGCTACATAGGCCGTCAACCGGCCGGGAGTCTGAGATGTGGCGTTACGTGGGTGTGTTGGGGTTGCTGCTGTTGTGCGCGGGTTGCCAGTCGACCCACGAAGATCTGATCGCCAAGGGTTACCCACCGGCGTTCGCCGACGGTTTCGACGACGGTTGCGTCAGTGGTCGTCAAGCCGCCGGGGCAATGACCGGTGAATTCCGCAAGAACGTGCCGCGCTACCTCAAGGACAAGCAATACGCCGAGGGCTGGGGCGATGGCTTCCGCCAGTGCCAGGCAATGCTGGAAAACCGCGACCGCGAGGACTATCGCAGCCACCATTGGGATGATCGCGACAGAGCCTGGCAACAGCAGAAAGACCAGGACGCTGCCCGGGCGTTTCGCTCGCCATAGGTCGCTGCCAGACATCCATCGAAACTAATCCCCTGCGACCATGGCCCAAACCCTATAACGGGAGAAAACCATGAGCCGTGCCTTCGTCAATGAAGATAACGCCGCCGCGCAAGCCGACCAGCCCGTCGAACGGCAGGTCAGCGCGCAGCCCAACTACGTCACCCCGGCCGGTCTTGCCCAGTTGCAGGCGAAACTGGCCGAGGTGCAAAACCTGCTCAATGAACAGAGCGCCAACGGTGAACTGGCGGACAAACAACGCCAGGCTGACCTGGAGCGTGACTGGCGGTATTTCAATCAGCGATTGCAAAGCGCCCAGGTCGTCACTCCCGCCTCCTCGACCGACAAGGTGCAGATTGGCGCCTGGGTGACGTTTGCCGATGAACAGGGCAATGAGCAGCGGGTGCAGTTGGTCGGCGAGGATCAGGCGGAGGCTGCCAGTGGGTTGATCAATTGGGCTTCACCGCTGGGTCGGGCATTGTTGGGCGCGCAGGTTGGGGACGAGGTGTTGTGGAAGCGGCCGGCGGGGGATTGGGTGATTGAGGTGCTGAGCATCGATATTCAGTGACCATACGGACGCTTTCGCGGGCAAGCCTTGCTCCTACGGGGGCAGGGTCGGGCGCAATATTTCGGCACACCACAACATCGCCATCGCCATCGCCATCGCGGGCATGCCTTGCTCCTACGGGGCGGGGGCGGGCGCAATATTTCGGAACACCACAATACTGTAGGAGCGAGGCTTGCCCGCGAAGGCCACACCGCGGTCTACCTGAATACCACCCATAAAAAAAACGGAGCCCCGAAAGGCTCCGTTTTTTCATGCAACCAACCCGATATCAGGCCAGTTTCTTGTGCCGTACACGGTGCGGCTGGGAAGCCGCTTCGCCGAGACGCTTTTTACGATCAGCTTCGTACTCGGTGTAGTTGCCTTCAAAGAAGATCGCTTGCGAGTCGTCTTCGTACGCCAGGATGTGGGTCGCCACGCGGTCAAGGAACCACCGATCGTGAGAGATCACAATGGCGGCGCCCGGGAAGTCCAGCAGGGCTTCTTCCAGGGAACGCAGGGTTTCAACGTCGAGGTCGTTGGACGGTTCGTCGAGCAGCAGGACGTTGCCGCCCTCTTTCAGGGTCAGCGCCAGGTGCAAGCGACCGCGCTCACCACCGGACAGGTCCTTGACGAACTTCTGCTGATCGCCGCCCTTGAAGTTGAAGCGACCGACGTAGGTCCGCGACGGGATCTCGTAGTTACCGATGCGAATCTGATCGGAACCGTCGGAGATTTGCTGGAACACCGTCTTGCTGCCGTCCAGGTCTTCGCGGCTCTGGTCCACACAAGCCAGTTGCACGGTTTCGCCGACTTCGATGCTGCCCGAATCCGGCTGTTCCTTGCCCATCAGCATGCGGAACAGGGTCGATTTACCGGCACCGTTACCGCCGATCACGCCAACAATGGCGCCCTTGGGCATGGAGAACGACAGGTTGTCGATCAGCACGCGATCGCCGTAGCCCTTGGAAACGTTCTTGAACTCGATGACCTTGTCACCCAGGCGCGGACCGGCCGGGATGTAGATCTCGTTGGTTTCGCTGCGCTTCTGGAATTCCTGCGATTGCATTTCTTCGAAGCGTTGCAGACGAGCCTTGGATTTGGACTGGCGGGCCTTGGCGCCTTTGCGCACCCACTCCAGTTCTTCCTTCATGGCTTTTTCATGGGCCGACTGCTGCTTGGATTCGGCAGCCAGACGATCGGACTTGGCTTCGAGCCAACCCGAGTAGTTGCCCTCGTACGGGATACCGGCGCCGCGGTCGAGCTCGAGGATCCAGCCGGCGACGTTGTCCAGGAAGTAACGGTCGTGCGTGATCGCAACCACGGTGCCCGGGAAATCGTGCAGGAAGTGCTCCAGCCAGGCGACGGAATCGGCGTCCAGGTGGTTGGTCGGTTCGTCGAGCAGCAGCATGTCGGGGGCGGACAGCAGCAGGCGGCACAGGGCCACGCGACGCTTTTCACCACCGGACAGGAATTCGACCTTGGCATCCCACGCCGGCAGACGCAGCGCATCGGCGGCGACTTCCAGTTGGCGATCCAGGTTGTGACCGTCGCTGGCTTGCAGGATAGCTTCGAGCTTGGCCTGTTCAGCAGCCAGTTTGTCGAAGTCGGCGTCTTCATCGGCGTAGGCCGCGTAGACCTCGTCCAGGCGCGCCTGGGCGTTCTTGATCACGCTGACCGCTTCCTCGACCACTTCACGCACGGTCTTGGTCGGGTCCAGGATCGGTTCCTGCGGCAGGTAGCCGATGTTCAGCTCCGGCATCGGTCGGGCTTCGCCCTCGAACTCGGTGTCGACGCCGGCCATGATTTTCAACAGCGTGGACTTACCCGAACCGTTGAGGCCGAGTACGCCGATCTTGGCGCCGGGGAAGAACGACAGCGAAATGTTTTTCAGGATTTCCCGCTTCGGCGGAACAACTTTGCCCAGCCGATGCATGGTGAAGACGTATTGAGCCATGGAGAACCTTGGGTCAGTGACAGATGAATGATTGGAGCGCAGGCGATGCCCGGGCCAGGCTGTGCGCGTCGTCCGCCGGACGTATCAGGCGTGCACGCTAAAAAAGCCTAGGAGCTGGAACGCTCCCACGTAACCGGCAAAGCTACCTGAATGACCGATGGCAGTCCAGCCGTCAGGGGCTGGCACTTCGCCACAACTCAAGGCATGCTAGCCGCCCTCCGGGCGTCCGGCTTATAGTGCACGTCGCGCCAGTCCAGCCAAACCGCAGGATTTCAGTTTGTCTAATGTCACGCCGCCTCTTTCTACCCGTGCACCGGCTGCCGCGCTCGGCTCCCCCCTGCGCGGAACCCTGAAGGGCGCACTGGCGACACTCGTGCTGTTGCTGCTCGCGCTGCTGTTTTGGCAACTGCTGGATCAACTGAGCGAAACCCAGAAAAACCAGCGCCAGTACACCATCGACTACACCGCCGACCTGGCCTCCCAAGTCAGCCTGAACATGGCGCTCAACGCGCAGATCGCCCTGAACCTGCTACCGATCGTCGAGCAACCGCAATCCGCCGACGAACAGCAGGTGCTGTTGCGCAAGTTGCAGCAATCGCTGCCCGACCTGCGCAGCCTGGCGTTACTCAGCCCATCCGGCAAAATCCTCAGTGACAGCGCCGCCGACAGCCAGGACGCCGACTACCTGGTCGATCTGGTGCGCCGCAGCCGTTCGCAAGCCCACTATTTCAGCAACGCCGACGATGGCTCGGTGGTGCACTTGCTGCTGCATCAGGCCAGCGGCAGCACGCGTGGCTATTGGGCGTTGCGCCTGACCCCGACGTTTTTCTCCTCTCTGACCAAACAGAGCGAAGCCGGCATCCGCCCGCTGTGGCTGGTGGAAAACCGCGTCAATCATCAAATCGTCAGCCGCGATGAAGCCCTGCCCGCCGTCAAGCCGGGCACGCTGAGCGAGGATGACCTGGCCAACAGCGTGCTGACCGTGCCCCTGAGCAGCAGCGACTGGCAACTGCGCGGGCTGTTCGACCGCCAACAAGTGCTCGAACAACTGCTGCCGGCGTTCATCGGCAAATGCCTGCTGGGCCTGGCCTTCTCCCTGCTGCCGTTTATTGCGCTGCTGAGCATGCGCCGCCGTCAGCGCCAGCTGCATGAGGGGCGTCGGCGCTATCAGGACATTTTCGAAGGCACCGGCGTCGCGCTGTGCGTGCTCGACCTGTCCGGGCTGAAAGGCGTCTTCGACAAGGCTCAGCTCCACAGCAGCGAACAACTGAAAACCTGGCTTGAAGTGCCTGAGCAACGCCAGCAACTGCTGCAAGAATTGCGCATCACCGAGGTCAATCAGGTCGCCCTGCAACTGCTCAACGTCAATTCATGCGAGCAGGCCTGGAAGTTGCTGATCGAGGGTTGTCCCCTGGAATGCACCGCCATCGGCAACCAGATACTGGAGGCCGTGCTCAACCAGCAGAAACAACTCGAACTGGAAATCAAGCTCCAGGACACCAACGGTCGCGACCAACACCTGTGGCTGGTGCTGCGCCTGCCGCAAGAGCAGCACGACTACAAAGCGGTGATCCTGAGCATCAACGACATCACCAGCCGCAAGCTGATCGAACTGTCGCTGCTGGAGCGCGAAGGCTTCTGGTCTGATGTGGTGCGCACCGTACCGGATCACCTGTACGTGCAGGACGTGATCAGCCAGCGCATGATTTTCAGCAACCATCACCTGGGGCAGACGCTGGGCTACAACCGCTCCGAACTGCACCAGATGGGCGAGTACTTCTGGGAAATCCTGCTGCACCCCGAAGACGCCGACTATTACCACCGCTCGCGCCAGACCCAGCGCCAGGCCGGCTACTCGCAATTGCTGCAATGCCAACTGCGGTTCCGTCATCGCGATGGCAACTGGCGGCGCTTCGAAATTCGTGAACAGGCCCTGGCCCGGGACAGGAATGATCAGGTCACGCGGATCATCGGCGTAGCCAAAGACATCACCGAACAGATCGAGGCCAGCGAATCCCTGCGCGACAGCGAGCAGCGCTACCGCATGCTCGCCGAAAGCATCAGCGACGTGATTTTCTCCACCGACAACAAGCTCTCGCTCAACTACGTCAGCCCCTCGGTGCAAGCCGTGCTGGGTTATGACGTTGACTGGATTTTCCAGAACGGCTGGCAATCGACCATCGCCAACCCGCAGCAACTGAGCGGCATCTACGGTTTGATGGACCGGGTCAGCAAAGCCCTGGATAAACCCGATCAACTGGCGTTGTTGCGCAGCCAGGTGCAGACCCAGTTGTTCCTGTTCGACTGCCTGCGGGCCGACGGGCGCAAGATCCCGATCGAGCTGCGTCTGGTGCTGGTGTGGGACGAACACGGCGCCTTCGAAGGCGTGCTCGGGGTCGGTCGCGACATCAGCCAGCAACGCCGCGCCGAGAAAGACCTGCGCATGGCGGCCACAGTATTCGAGCATTCGACGTCGGCGATCCTGATCACCGACCCGGCTGGCTACATCGTCCAGGCCAACGAAGCGTTCAGTCGCGTCAGCGGTTATGCGGTGTCGCAGGTTCTCGACCAGTTGCCGAACATGCTCACCGTCGATGAGCAGCAGGAAGCGCATCTGCGTTATGTGCTCAAGCAATTGCACCAGCACAGCACCTGGGAAGGCGAAGTCTGGCTCAAGCGCCGCAATGGCGAGCATTACCCGGCGTGGGTCGGCATCACCGCGGTGCTCGACGATGAAGGCGACCTGGCCAGTTACGTGTGTTTCTTCAGCGACATCAGCGAGCGCAAGGCCAGTGAGCAGCGGATTCACCGCCTCGCCTACTACGACGCCCTGACTCACCTGCCCAACCGCACGCTGTTCCAGGACCGCTTGCACACCGCGCTGCAATCGGCTGAACGGCAGAAGTCGTGGGTGGTGCTGATGTTCCTCGACCTCGACCGCTTCAAGCCGATCAACGACTCCCTGGGCCACGCCGCCGGCGACCGCATGCTCAAGGAAATGGCCACGCGCCTGCTCGGTTGCGTCGACGATGACGACACCGTGGCGCGCATGGGCGGCGATGAGTTCACCTTGCTCCTGCAACCGCGCATCAACCGTGAAGTGGCGCTGAACCGGGCGATTCACGTGGCGGAACAGATTCTCGCCAGCCTGGTGAAGCCGTTTGTGCTGGAAGGCCGCGAGTTCTTCGTCACGGCCAGTATCGGCATCGCCCTGAGCCCCCAGGACGGCAACGAACTCAGCCAGTTGATGAAAAACGCCGACACCGCGATGTACCACGCCAAGGAGCGCGGCAAGAACAACTTCCAGTTCTATCAGGCCGACATGAACGCCAGCGCCCTCGAGCGTCTGGAGCTGGAAAGCGACCTGCGCCATGCCCTGGAGCAGAACGAATTCGTGCTGTATTACCAGCCGCAGTTCAGCGGCGACGGCAAACGCCTGACCGGCGCCGAAGCCCTGCTGCGCTGGCGCCATCCCCGTCGCGGGCTGGTGCCGCCGGGGGATTTCATTCCAGTGCTCGAAGAGCTCGGGCTGGTGGTGGACGTTGGCGACTGGGTGATCAGCGAGGCCTGTCGGCAGCTCAAGACCTGGCACCAGGCCAAGGTCCGGGTGCCGAAGGTGTCGGTGAACATCTCGGCGCGGCAGTTCTCCGACGGTCAGCTCGGCACGCGCATCGCCAACATCCTCAAGGACACCGGCCTGCCGCCGGCGTGCCTGGAGCTGGAACTGACCGAAAGTATCCTGATGCGCGAAGTCAGCGAGGCGATGCAGATCCTCGCCGGGTTGAAAAACCTCGGCCTGAGCATCGCGGTCGACGACTTCGGCACCGGTTACTCATCGCTCAACTACCTCAAGCAATTCCCGATTGATGTACTGAAAATCGACCGCACCTTCGTCGACGGCCTGCCGTCGGGCGAACAGGATGCGCAGATTGCCCGGGCGATCATCGCCATGGCCCACAGCCTCAATCTGGCGGTGATCGCCGAAGGCGTGGAAACCCACGAGCAACTCGACTTCCTGCGCGAGCATGGGTGTGATGAGGTTCAGGGGTATCTGTTCGGGCGGCCGATGCCGGCGAGCCGGTTTGAGGCGCAGTTCAGCAATGATGCGCTGTTCATGTTCGATTGATCGGAGCTGTTGGCTCCAATCAATCGAACATGAACAGAGCTGCAAGCTTCAAGTGGCAAGCTACAAGTAAGAGCAAATCGGCTTTTGCTTGCCGCTTGGGGCTTGCTGCTTGAAGCCCGCTTATCCACAACCTGACTGCGTTTCATATCCCTTCTAAAAGCGGTTGGGTTAGAATGCCCCCCTTTTCTGCCCCGATCCTTGAGGACCGCCATGTTCAGCCGTGATTTGACTATTGCCAAGTACGACGCCGATCTCTTTGCCGCCATGGAGCAAGAAGCTCAGCGCCAGGAAGAACACATTGAGCTGATCGCTTCGGAAAACTACACCAGCCCTGCGGTGATGGAAGCTCAAGGCTCGGTACTGACCAACAAGTACGCCGAAGGCTACCCGGGCAAGCGCTACTACGGTGGTTGCGAGTTCGTCGACGTGGTTGAGCAGCTTGCAATTGATCGAGCCAAAGAACTGTTCGGCGCCGATTACGCCAACGTTCAGCCGCACGCCGGTTCCCAAGCCAACAGCGCCGTTTACCTGGCCCTGCTGCAAGCCGGTGACACCATCCTGGGCATGAGCCTGGCCCACGGCGGTCACCTGACCCACGGTGCCAGCGTTTCGTCCTCCGGCAAGCTGTATAACGCCGTCCAGTACGGTATCGATGCCAATGGCCTGATCGACTACGACGAAGTCGAGCGCCTGGCCGTCGAGCACAAGCCGAAAATGATCGTGGCCGGTTTCTCTGCCTACTCGCAGATTCTGGACTTCCCGCGCTTCCGCGAAATCGCCGACAAGGTTGGCGCCTACCTGTTCGTCGACATGGCCCACGTGGCCGGTCTGGTCGCCGCTGGCGTCTACCCGAACCCGGTTCCATTCGCTGACGTCGTGACCACCACCACCCACAAAACCCTGCGCGGTCCACGTGGCGGTCTGATCCTGGCGCGCGCCAACGCCGACATCGAGAAGAAACTGAACTCCGCCGTTTTCCCGGGCGCCCAGGGTGGCCCGCTGGAGCACGTGATCGCCGCCAAAGCGATCTGCTTCAAGGAAGCGCTGCAGCCTGAGTTCAAGACTTACCAGCAACAAGTGGTGAAGAACGCCCAGGCCATGGCCGAAGTGTTCATCGCGCGCGGCTTCGACGTGGTGTCCGGCGGTACCAAGAACCACCTGTTCCTGCTGTCGCTGATCAAGCAGGACATCTCCGGTAAAGACGCCGACGCCGCTCTGGGCAAAGCGTTCATCACCGTGAACAAGAACTCCGTGCCAAACGACCCACGCTCCCCGTTCGTCACCTCCGGCCTGCGCTTCGGCACTCCGGCTGTGACCACTCGTGGCTTTAAAGAAGCCGAGTGCAAAGAGCTGGCTGGCTGGATCTGCGACATCCTGGCTGACCTGAACAACGAAGCGGTGATCGACGCCGTTCGTGAGAAGGTCAAGGCCATCTGCAAGAAGCTGCCGGTGTACGGCGCTTAATTGCACCGCTAAATCGCAGCGATAAAAAAACCGGTCAGTGATGGCCGGTTTTTTTTCGCCTGCACTTTTTCATCGCATTTTTTCAAATCAGGAAAGGCTCAAGGTCGGGGCATTGCGCCCAACTGGTAAGACCGGTCATGCCAATAGATGAATTTTCACTTGCGATCAATGAAAAACAGCGCCTAGACTGCGCCTGCACTGGACATACCGGTAAGACCACAATAATTAAGTCCTGAATCTGATGCGCTCAGCGCACGGCAGCCAGGACACCGACCAGGATTCCTCCCATGCTCAGATGGTGCTCGCGTTCAATCTTCCTTCAAGTGGTTCTCGGACTGGTGCTCGGCATCGTCTGTGGGCTGACCCTTCCCGAATACTCCGCACAGCTCAAACCCTTGGGCGATGGCTTTATCAAACTGATCAAGATGCTCATCGGCCTCATCGTGTTCTGCGTGGTGGTCAGCGGCATCAGCGGCGCCGGCGATCTGAAGAAGGTCGGGCGCATCGGCCTCAAGTCGGTCATCTACTTCGAAGTGTTGACCACCATCGCCCTGGTGATCGGCCTGGTGTTCGCGTTCAGCACCGGGATTGGCAGCGGCGCGAATATTCATCTGGACCAACTGGCCAAAGCCGACATGGGCGATCTGGCCCAGCGCGGCCAGCAGATGCACACCACCACGCAATTTCTGATGGACCTGATCCCGACCTCGGTGATCGGTGCCTTTGCCGACAACAACATCCTGCAGGTGCTGCTGTTTTCGGTGCTGTTCGGCAGCGCGCTGAACCTGGTGGGCGAAGCGGCTTCGGGCATCTCGCGGCTGATCAACGAACTCAGCCATGTGATCTTCCGCATCATGGGCATGATCGTGCGCCTGGCGCCGATTGGCGTGTTCGGCGCCATCGCGTTCACCACCAGCAAATATGGCCTGGACTCCCTGCAACACCTGGGCAGTCTGGTGGGCCTGTTCTACCTGACCTGCGCCGCGTTTGTGTCGCTGATTCTCGGCCTGGTGATGCGCCTGTCCGGCCTGCGCATGTGGCCATTGCTCAAGTACCTGCGTGAAGAGTTGCTGATCGTGATGGGCACCGCCTCTTCCGACGCCGTGCTGCCACAGATCATGCGCAAGCTGGAACACCTGGGCATCGGCAGTTCCACGGTCGGGCTGGTGATTCCGACCGGTTATTCCTTCAACCTCGACGGTTTCTCGATCTACCTGACCCTGGCCATCGTCTTCATCGCCAACGCCACCGGCACGCCGCTGGCCATGACCGATTTGCTGACGATTCTGCTGGTGTCGCTGATCACCTCCAAAGGTGCCCACGGCATCCCCGGCTCGGCGCTGGTGATTCTGGCGGCCACCCTGACCGCGATCCCGGCGATTCCGGTGGTCGGCCTGGTGCTGGTGTTGGCGGTGGACTGGTTCATGGGCATCGGCCGGGCGCTGACCAACCTGATCGGCAACTGCGTCGCCACCGTGGCCATTGCGCGCTGGGAAAAAGACATCGATATCCAACGGGCGAACAAGGTGCTTTCCGGCCAGGTGGGGTATACCTTCCAGCCGAGAAAACCGGTGGCGCCGGCCCATCAACAGGAATTTTGAAGCATGCGGAGCCTGCCATAGGGCAGGCTCCCGGCCTTATCCATGGAGCAAACCGTGATTACCACTTCAACGGTCGTCAACTCAGTTGTAGAAAAACTCCGGGCCGCGCTGGCCCGTGGCCAGTGGCGCTCCGGCGAAATGCTACCGGGCCAGCGCGAACTGGCCGAACAACTGGGCATCAGCCGCCCGAGCCTGCGCGAAGCCGTGATCGTCCTCGAAACCCTCGGGCTGGTGCGCTCGATGCCGGGCAAGGGCGTGGTGGTGCTGGAGGCCAACCTCAGCGACAGCCAACATCACGACAGCGCAGTGGCCGGCGCCAGCCTGGAAGACGTGCTGCAACTGCGCTACACCCTCGAGCCGTTCATCGTCGGGCTGGTGGCGCAATCGATCAGCAGCAAGGAAGTCGGGCAACTGCGCCTGACCCTGATGGACATGCGCGAAGCCCTGGAGGCCAACGACGCCGAAGCCGGGGTCAACGCCTACATCGCGTTCCACGAAGAACTGTTCACCCTGACCTCAAACCCGATTTTCCAGAGCGTGGTGCAGCAGACCAGCAACGCCCTCAAGCAAAGCGCCGAGGTGTTGCGCAATTCGCCGGAGCATTTGGCCGAACGCCTGGAAGAAAACGAAGCCGTGGTGCGGGCGATCCGCAGCAAGAACAGCGCCCAGGCCAGCGCCGAGATGCGTCGGCACATCCTGCGTGAAGGCCAACGGATGGGCATCGAACTGAATATTCCGGACGACCACCTCGGCAGTTGAACTGCTTCGAACTGGAGACAGGCCATGAACAGCTTCGCCCCAGCGCCACCCCCCAGCGCCCTGCCCTTTCCTCAGCGGGCGGATGACCTTTATTCGCGGGTCTTCGACGCAATTCTGGAACAGCGCATCGATGCGGCCAGTCGTTTTACCGAAGAAAGCCTGGCGCAGATGTTCAGCGCCCGGCGCAGTGACATTCGTGGTGTGCTGACGCAATTGTCCCATCAACAGATCATCGTCCTGCGGGCCAACCACCGTCCCCGCGTCGCCGCGCTCGACAGCGAGCAGACCCGGCAAATGTTGCATGCACGGCGGCTGACGGAAATCACCCTGGTACGCCTGGCCTGTCAGCGATCTGGCCTGCAAGACTTGCAGCCGCTGCAAGCCTTGATCGACAGCGAGCGCCAATGCACCGCCCGTGGACCGGCGATCCGGTTATCGTGGGAATTTCATTTGCGGCTGGCGGAAATCGCTGGGAATGCACCGTTGGCGCATTTTCTGGGCAGTCTGGTGCCGCTGACCTCATTGGCGATTGCGCAGTTTGAGGTGGAATTAGAGGGCTATTGCGTTTGGAAAAAGCATCAGGCGATTCTGGAGGCTGTGGAACGCCGGGATGCAGGTATGGCTGAGCGCTTGCTGGGCCGGCATCTGGATTATTTGGAAGAGACGTTGCTCAATGCTGGACCGACATTCAGCGAGAATCGTGTTGCCGGTTAGATCGCTTTCGCGGGCAAGCCTCGCTCCTACAACGGCAACCCCATACCTGTAGGAGCGAGGCTTGCCCGCGAAGGCGTCATCACTGACGAACGCAACAATTCAATCCGCCGCCACCCGCGCAAACCCCTCGCGAATCTTCTCTTCCGGCAAATCATCGGCAATAAACACCATCACACTTTCGCGCGTCTCGCCCTCGGCCCATTCGGTGTCCCAATCGAAGCCGTACAACTTCAACACGCCCTGAAACACCATGCGTCGCGCCTCGCCCACGATGTTCAACACACCCTTGTAGCGCAACAGTTGCTTGCCGTGGTCTTCCAGCAGTTCGTTCATGAATTCGCTGAGCTTGTCGAGATCCAGCGGCTTATCGGTGCGCAGCACCAGGCTGGAAATGCGGTCGATGGACGGCGCCTTGCTCACCGGCCGCAAACTCATGCCACCGCCGAGGTCGGCATTGAGGTTGAAACCGCGTACGTCGAGCAATTCCGCCAGGTCGATCTCGCCGTGCTTGACCACGCGGATCGGTGCGCGACGGTTGATGCGGGTCAGGCGTTCACTCAACGCGGTGAAGGTCGGCTCATCCACCAGATCGCGCTTGCTCACCAGCAAGCGGTCGGCGAAACCGATCTGCGCCTGGGCGATGGTCTGGGTCAGGTGCGTCTCGGCATGGGCCGCGTCCACCAGGGTGATGATGCCGTCGAGGATGTAACGCTCGCGCAGTTCTTCATCGATGAAGAAGGTTTGCGCCACCGGGGCAGGGTCGGCCAGGCCGGTGCATTCGATCACCAGACGGTCGAAGGCGATCACACCGCTGTCCAGGCGTTCGAGCAGCAGGTACAGGGCCTTGGTCAGGTCGGTGTGAATGGTGCAGCAGACGCAGCCGTTGGACAGCGTCATCACTTGCACCGGTTCGTCGCCCAACAGTTGGGTGTCGATACCGGCATCACTGAATTCGTTTTCGATCACGGCGATTTTCAGGCCGTGCTCGGCTTTGAGCAGGTGGCGCAACAGCGTGGTTTTACCCGCGCCTAGGAAGCCGCTGAGGATGGTGACAGGGATAGGGGCTAACAAAATAAGGTCTCCCGGACGCAAAAAAAACCGTAGGAGCAAGGCTTGCCCGCGATGGCGTCCGAAGATCACCATCGCGGCCAAGCCATGCTCCTACAGTGCGGTGTTGCCTAGACCGCGTGCCTCAACAGCACTTCGGCCCACCCTTGCCACCGTAACGCGCCTCCTGACGTTCCCGGAAGAACATCTCGTAGGTCATCACCGGTTTGTCCGGGTGCTTGGTTTGCATATGCTCGACGTAGTTGTCGTAGTCGGGCATGCCGACCATCAGGCGCGCGGCCTGACCGAGGTATTTACCGAGGCGACTCAGGTCATTGAACATCTTTGCAATCCTCAGTTACGCGTCCGGCACAGCCTGGAATGGCGCTTCTTTATCCGTACGTTCCTTGCTGCCCCAGGCCGAGATACCGACCTTGAGCGCATAGAACAGGATGCTGAACACCACGAACAGGAACAGCGCCGTCAGCGTTGCGTTGGTGTAGGCGTTGAAGATCACGTGTTGCATCTGCGTAATGTCCTTGGCCGGGGCGAGGATCTGGCCGTTGGCCAGGGCATCGCTGTATTTTTTCGCCAGGGACAGGAAGCCGATCGCAGGATTCGCGTCGAACAGCTTGATGAAACCGGCAGTGGTGGTGCAGATCAGCAACCACGCGGCGGGCAGCAAGGTCACCCAGATGTAGCGTTGGCGTTTCATTTTGATCAGCACCACCGTGGCAAGCATCAGCGCGATGCCGGCGAGCATCTGGTTGGAGATGCCGAACAGCGGCCACAAGGTGTTGATCCCGCCCAACGGGTCGATCACGCCCTGGTACAGCAACCAGCCCCACATCGCCACACAACCGGCGGTGGCGATCAAGTTGGCGGTCCAGGATTCCGTGCGTTTGAGCGACGGCACGAAGGAGCCGAGCAAGTCCTGGAGCATGAAACGTCCGGCCCGGGTACCGGCATCGACGGCGGTCAGGATGAACAGCGCTTCAAACAGGATCGCGAAGTGGTACCAGAACGCCATGGTGTTTTCACCTGGCAACACGCTGTGCAGGATCTGCGCGATACCGACCGCCAGGGTCGGGGCGCCGCCAGCGCGGGCGAGGATGGTGGTTTCACCAATGTCATGAGCCACCGCCTGCAGGGCTTCCGGGGTAATTGCAAAACCCCAGCTGCTGACGGTTTGCGCCACGGCCACCACGTCACCGCCGACGACTGCCGCCGGGCTGTTCATGGCGAAGTACACGCCTGGCTCGATCACCGAAGCGGCAACCATGGCCATGATGGCGACGAAGGATTCCATCAACATCGCGCCGTAGCCGATGTAGCGGGCATTGACTTCGTTATCCAGCAGCTTCGGCGTGGTGCCGGAAGAGATCAGCGCGTGGAAACCCGAAACCGCGCCACAAGCGATGGTAATGAACAGGAACGGGAACAGACCGCCCTTCCACACCGGACCGGTGCCGTCGATGAACTGGGTCAGCGCCGGCATTTTCAGCTCGGGCATGGTGACCAGAATGCCGATCGCCAGGGCGATGATGGTGCCGATTTTCAAGAACGTGGAGAGATAGTCACGGGGCGCCAGGATCAGCCACACCGGTAACGAGGCGGCGACGAAACCGTAACCGACCAGCATCCAGGTAATCTGCACGCCCGTGAAACTGAACGCCTTGGCCCAGTACGGGTCGGCGGCAATCTGCCCGCCCAGCCAGATCGAACCCAGCAGCAGCAACACGCCGACCACCGAGATTTCACCAATGCGACCCGGGCGGATGTAGCGCATGTAGATGCCCATGAACATCGCGATCGGGATGGTCGCCATCACCGTGAAGATACCCCACGGACTTTCGGCCAGGGCTTTGACCACGATCAGCGCCAGCACCGCGAGGATGATGATCATGATCAGGAAGCAACCGAACAGCGCGATGGTACCGGGAACGCGGCCCATTTCTTCCCGGACCATATCGCCCAGGGAGCGGCCATTACGGCGGGTGGAAAGGAACAGGACCATGAAGTCCTGCACCGCACCGGCCAGCACCACGCCGGCGATCAGCCACAGCGTACCGGGCAGATAACCCATCTGCGCCGCCAATACCGGACCGACCAGAGGCCCCGCGCCAGCGATGGCCGCGAAGTGGTGACCGAAGAGGATGTGTTTGTTGGTCGGGACGTAGTCCAGGCCATCATTGTTGAGCACGGCGGGGGTGGCCCGGCGCGGGTCGAGCTGCATCACATTGTTGGCGATAAACAGACTGTAGTAACGATAGGCAACCAGATAAATGGCCACGGCCGCGACCACAATCCACAAGGCGTTGATCGCCTCGCCTCGACGCAATGCCACTACGCCAAGGGCGCACGCTCCTACGATTGCCAGCAGCAGCCAGGGTAGATGGCGTAGCAGGCTATTATTATTTTTCATTTTTTTAATCCAGCCAGAGTGGACAAGAAAGACAGCCACCCCGAGTTTAGCTCTACTGGCGACAAAGACCATAGTCCGACATTGGTCGAGCGCCATCACTGTGCTGGCAGCCTTTATCAATGCGGGTCTATAGTCAGCCAACCTTCACGAGGATTGCGCCATGAGCGACCAACCTGCAGATCGCCGCCGCTTCAAACGTTTTGCGTTCGACGCCCGAACCGAGCTGAGCCAGGACGGACTCACCTGGCCGGTGAAGCTGATCGACCTCTCGCTCAAGGGGGCGCTGATCGAAAAACCCGAGCCGTGGCTGGGCAATCCGGATTGGCATTTCCTGCTCGATATTCATCTCAATACAGACGTCGAGATCAAGATGGATGTGCTGCTGACCCACGACGATCATGGCCAGCTCGGCTTCGTCTGCAAACACATCAGCCTGGAATCCATCGAGCGCTTGCGGCGGTTGATTGAGTTCAACCTGGGGGATCCCGAGGAACTGGAACGCGAGCTGGGTGCCTTGATCGAGGTCTAAAGTACTTGCGCAAACGAGCTTGTGTGGCGAGGGAGCTTGCTCCCGCTGGGCTGCGAAGCAGGCCCAAAATCTTGTGAGCGCTTCGCGCTCAAGCGGGAGCAAGCTCCCTCGCCACAACAAGCCCGCTCCCACAGGGGAATTGTGGTTTATTCGAATAAGGCATCGAGGGCCTGTTCCAGCCGGGTGACCGCAATGATCTGCAACCCCGGCGGTGCTTCTTTCGGCGCGTTGCCCTTGGGCACGATGGCGCGCTTGAAGCCGTGCTTGGCCGCTTCCTTCAGGCGCTCCTGACCACTCGGCACCGGGCGCACTTCACCGGACAACCCGACTTCGCCAAACACCAGCAGATCATGGGGCAGCGGTTTGTTGCGCAAGCTCGACATCACGGCCGCCATCAGCGCCAGGTCCGACGCTGTTTCCAGTACCTTGACCCCGCCGACCACGTTGAGGAACACGTCCTGATCGTGGGTCGGAATGCCACCGTGGCGGTGCAACACCGCCAGCAACATGGCCAGCCGATTCTGATCCAGCCCCAGCGTCACCCGGCGCGGGTTGGCCAGGTGACTGTCATCCACCAGCGCCTGCACTTCGACCAACATCGGTCGCGTGCCTTCCCACGTCGCCATGACCACACTGCCCGGGACTTCTTCCTGAGCACGCGTGAGAAAAATCGCCGAAGGGTTGGATACTTCTTTCAGGCCCTTGTCGGTCATGCCGAACACGCCCAGCTCATTCACCGCGCCGAAGCGGTTTTTCACCGCCCGCAACAGCCGCAAACGCCCATCGGATTCGCCTTCGAAATACAGCACGGTGTCGACCATGTGCTCCAGAACACGCGGGCCGGCCAACGCGCCTTCCTTGGTCACGTGGCCGACCAGGAAAATCGCCGTGCCGCTCTGCTTGGCATAACGCACCAGCAACGCCGCACTTTCGCGCACCTGGGACACGCCGCCCGGCGCCGATTGCAGTTGTTCGGTGAAAATCGTCTGGATCGAGTCGATCACCATGACCTTGGGCTTTTCCTGCCGGGCCGTGGCGATGATGGTTTCGATGCAGGTTTCGGTCATCACCCGCAGCTTGTCCTGGGGCAAACCGAGACGACGGGCGCGCATGGCCACTTGTTGCTGGGATTCTTCGCCGGTGACGTACAGCGCCGGCATGCTCTTGGCGAGGTTGCACAAGGTTTGCAACAAAATGGTCGACTTGCCGATGCCGGGATCACCGCCGATCAACACCACCGAGCCGTCCACCAGGCCGCCACCCAGCACGCGATCGAGTTCACTGGAGGCCGTGGAGAACCGTGGAATCTCTTCGACACTGACTTCGGCCAGGGTCCTGATCTGGGCCTGCTGGCCGGTCCAGCCGGTGCGACCGCTGGGCGCCGCCGCCCCGCCGCTCTCGACCATGGTTTCGGTCAGCGTGTTCCAGGCCCCGCACTCGCCGCACTGGCCGGCCCACTTGGGGAAGGTGGAGCCGCACTCGGTGCAGCCGTACATGCGCTTGGCCTTGGCCATCTGAACTCCCGGCAAAAACCGCGATGATAGCGCAGCCGGACCGGATCAGCGCGGCGTGGCGTTACGGATTTCGCCACTGGCCAGACGCGCGGCGCTGTTGCCCAGCGGATCCTCGGCATTCAGGTCGGCGCCCTTGGCCTTGAGCGCGTCCAGCAATTCCACGCGATGAAACAATCCGGCGTACATCGCTGCCGTCTGCCCGGCCCCGTTACGCTGGTCGGGGCTGCAATTGGCGGCCAGCAGGGTTCGGGCGATCTGCACTTCGCCTTTGAAAATCGCGCCCATCAAAGCTGTGTTGCCCCGCTGATCCTGGGCGCAGGCATCGGCGCCAGCGGCGAGCAGACGGTCCACAGCAGCGCTTTGGCCGTGATACGCCGCCAGAATCAGCGCGGTGTAACCCTTGCTGTCGCGGGTATCGAGGGCGTAACCGGCCTCGATGAAAGTCTCGAGCATCGGCACATCGCCACGGCGGGCGGCATCGAAGTAGTAATCCTGCAATTGCGCTTTGAGCGCGGCGGGGTCTTGCGCGACGTGTGCCGCAGGTTCAGCAAACGCACTGGACGACAGTGCCGCCAGCAACAGGAAGAAATAGAAACGCATGGGAGGGTTCCTTGGTCAGACGGGACCCCGTGCGGGGCCCCGCGTTTCAGGCAAACGGGATCAGTCGACCAGTTTGGCCGCCAGTGCCTTGACCCGCGCCAGGTCACCTTTGGCGACCTTGGTCACGCCGGAGCCGTATTCCGGGTCGGCCTTATAAAGGAACGACAGCATGATGTGCTTGCTCTCGTCGTCGGTGTCGGCCAGGGAGCCGCCGAAGTTGTCGATCAGGTCCTGGCGTTCCTTCGGGCTGAACGAGCGATACAGGTCGCCCGCCTGCTTGAAGTTCTGCTCACGCTGGATCTTCGCCTGCTGGGTGCTGCCCGACAGCGCCGACTGGCTGTAGCGTGCGGTTTGCGGCTCCTCACGCGCCAGCAAACGGCTTGGCTGGTAATTCACGCCAGTGCTGCTGGCGCCGCTGTTCATGGCGCCATCCTGGTTACCGTTATTCACCGCCACCTTGGGCGCGTTGATCGGCAGTTGCAGGGCATTGGCACCCAGGCGATACATTTGAGTATCGGCATAAGAGAACACTCGACCTTGTAACAGGCGATCTTCCGAAGGCTCGATTCCGGGAACCAGATTGGCCGGCGCCATGGCGACTTGTTCGGTTTCCTGGAATACATTCGCCGGATTACGGTTCAACACCATTTGTCCAACTTTGCGTTCAGGTATACCTGGCCAAATCTTGGTGGCATCCAAAGGATCGAAATCAAACTTGTACAAGTCTTGAGGATTTACAACTTGCACGTACAAGTCCCACTTCGGGAAGTCGCCTTTGTTTATATGAGCCACCAAATCGTTGGTCATATGACTGTAGTCCTGACCTTGAACTTTGACGACAGCCTTTGGATCGAGATTGTTAATCCCCTGCAAACTTTTCCAATGAAACTTCACGTAGTGCACTTCGCCTTTGGCATTCACCAACTTATAGGCATGCACGCCATTACCATCCATCTCCCGATAACTGGCCGGGGTCCCGGAGTTGGAATACAACTCGGTCAGGGTGCGGGTGGCTTCCGGTACGTGGGAGAAGAAATCGAAGCGACGGGAATCGTCGTCGAGGTTGGTGCGCGGGTCAGGCTTGAAGGCGTGGACCATGTCCGGGAACTTGATGGCGTCGCGGATGAAGAAGGTCGGGAAATTGTTGCCGACCAGGTCCCAGTTGCCGTCCGCGGTGTAGAACTTGGTGGCGAAGCCGCGGGGGTCACGCAGGGTTTCCGGGGAGTGGTTGCCATGCACCACCGCTGAGAAGCGCACAAACACCGGCGTGCTCTGGCCGCCGGCGAACACCTTGGCCTTGGTCAGGTCGCTGAGGTCGTCGGTCACCGTGAAAGTGCCATGGGCCCCGGTACCACGGGCATGCACCACCCGTTCAGGAATGCGTTCGCGGTCGAAACGCTGGAGTTTCTGGATCAGTTGCACGTCTTGCAACAACACCGGGCCCGTGGCGCCGGCGGTTTGCGAGTTCTGGTTATCGCCGACGGCGGCACCGTTATCGCGGGTCAGGGTGGCTGCATTCACGGAAAAGGACAGCAGGCCGGCGCTCAAGACGCCCAGGGCGCGGCGATGGGGAAAAGCCCCGAGGCCAAGGGAAGTAGTCATAGGAGTTTCCTCTGATTTTATAAAGCGCATCCAGGTGCGCTCAGCAGAGGCTAGTGACCGACAGCGCAAAACCTAAATAGAAATGCCACACCGGGCCGATAGGCAAAAGATGCTGGAAGGGCCGGTCTAGAGGGGGTAACCGCGCGCGAATGCTGGCCTTTTGTAAACTTTCCGGCGCCGGGCCGGTCGATAGCAGGCAAGCGATGTAAGCAGTTGTGTCGAGCGAGATGCGTTTTGCTGATTTACACTGCCTTCACCAACCTCATCTGTAACAAGGAAATAACCTATGGGCGTGCTTAACGAGTTCAAGGCCTTCGCGGTCAAAGGCAATGTGGTCGATATGGCCGTCGGTATCATCATCGGCGCCGCGTTCGGCAAGATCGTCTCGTCGTTTGTCGGCGATGTGGTCATGCCGCCGATTGGCCTGCTGATCGGTGGGGTGGATTTCAGCGACCTGGCCATTACGCTAAAAGCCGCGAATGGCAACATCCCGGCGGTGGTGCTGGCGTATGGCAAGTTCATCCAGAGCATGATCGACTTCATCATCGTCGCGTTTGCGATCTTCATGGGCGTCAAGGCCATCAACCGCCTGAAGCGCGAAGAAGCCGTGGCACCGCCCCTTCCACCGGTTCCAACCAAGGAAGAAGAGTTGCTGAGCGAGATCCGTGATCTGCTCAAGGCCCAGAACGACCGGCCTTAAGGGCTGTATTGCAATGAAAACGGCGCCTTCGGGGCGCCGTTTTTTTACCAGTAGTTTTCCACCGCCACTTGCCCGGGCCGGCGGCTGAGGCTCAGGTTCATGTCCCGTTGCTTGAGCAACTGGCGCGTGTCATCGATCATCTGCGGGTTGCCGCAGATCATCACCCGCGAATGCTCGGGCGTCAGCGCCAGCCCGGCCGCGCGCTCCAGCTCGCCATTTTCAATCAGATCGGTGATCCGTCCCTTCAGGACGCCGGGCACCTGCTCGCGCGTGACCGTGGGGATGAACTGCAGCTTGTGGGCGTACTGCGCCAGGTAATCACGCTGCGCCAGCCCCGCAATCAAGTCCTGATAGGCCAGCTCCCGACCTTCGCGGGCGCTGTAGACCAGGATGATCCGTTCGAATTTTTCCCACACCTCGAAATCCTGCAGGATCGACAGGAACGGTGCCACCCCGGTACCGGTGGATAACAACCACAGATCGCGGCCATCGACGAAACGGTCCAGAGTCAGGTAGCCCTTGGCCTGCCGCTCGATCAGCAACGTATCCCCCACCTCCAGGCGGCTCAACTCACTGGTGAACTCGCCACCCGGCACGACTATGGAGAAGAACTCGAGAAACTCGTCATACGGCGAAGAGACCATGGAGTAGGCGCGCCACACCGTGCTGCCATCGGGCTTGGTCACCCCCAGCCGAGCAAATTGCCCCGCACGAAAACGGAAGCCCGAATCCCGGGTAGTGCGCAGGGTAAACAGGCTCGGGGTCAGTGGCTGGACGTCGAGCAGGGTCTGGCGGGTGAATTTTTCCGCACTGGCGGTCATGGGGCACTCCATCGGACAGGTGAGCCCAGTGTCCCGCAAAGCAGGCGACTTAAACACCGGTGGTTTGTAGTGGCTTTAGCGACGGTTACTGTTCATTAGTTGTTCTTATTTAATATCGGCGGTCGGTGACATTAATTAGCCATTAAGCATTTGTGAAAAAATTGTCAGTTAATTATCCATGAGCGTGTTACTCAACAGTGACACTCCTTATAAACCGACCTCGCACTTCCAACAGTTATAAAGAGCAAAAAAATCGGAGCACCTGCGTAGGATTCGTCCTACACTCGTGACGTGCCGGATCTTGGATCCAATGGGCACCCCAGAGGAACACGCATGTGGAGAACGGCAATGGAAATATGGAAGGAGTCTCAGCTAACGCAACTGTCTTATGCCAAGGAAATGGATACCGCCTACCAGATCTCACTTAACTTCGCAAAAAATCTCGGCTTCAAATTCTGTGCTTTTTCAATAACTTCAAATACGCCAGGTACTCATGACACCACCCAGAACCGGAACAATTTCCCCCAAGCCTGGAACACCGAATATGAACAAAACCAATTTCGCGCCATTGACCCAGTAGTAGCCCATTGCAATCAATCCATGCTGCCGATTTTATGGACTGAAGACGTTTTCTCCCGGACGCCGTGGCTGTGGCAAGCCTTGCAACAACAAGGCCTGCAACACGGCTGGTCGCAATCCTTCCATGACGAGGAAAGCGGTCTGTGCAGCATGCTGAGCCTGGCGAGAAGCCACTGCCCGATTACCGCGTATGAGCTGTATGAAAACCTCGGCTTCACGGTGTTCATTGGTCGTCATTTGCACACTCTGGCAGCCAAGGGCCTGCCGAAAAAAATACCGAGACCGAGTACGCCGCCGTTGTCGGTCCGTGAAGTCGAGGTGTTGCGACTGTCCGCCGACGGCAAGACCGCATACGAAATCTCCAGAATCCTTAACCTGAGCGAGCGTACGGTGAATTTCCACGTGCACCGTGCCATCGAGAAACTGGGGGTCTGCAACAAGATTGCTGCGGTGTGCGCAGCGACAAGGGCCGGCGCCATCTGAAACCGCTTGATCCCGGGAAAACCTGCGGGTAATCCACTGGAAAAAAACGTACCATTTGCGATCCTTCCTGAGTGTTGACGTGTGAAACTTCACGCCGCAGTCCACTCGGTCGGTTCCGCCCGCTACATCGCCCCAGGGCCGCGGGATACCCGTTGATTTTCCAGAGCCCCCGCCCCATGCCCTTGCTCGAAACACCCTTCGCCCAACTCGACCTCATCCGCCAACCCGAACAGCAGAACGAACCGCTGCAAGCCTTCGATGCGGCTGACGAATACCTGCTCAATCATCTGGCCGAACAGCAACCAACAGCCGATGCGCGGGTACTGGTGCTCAACGACAGCTTTGGCGCGCTGGCTGCCAGCCTGGCGGGCAAGGTTCGGGTCACCAGCAGCGGCGACTCGTTCCTGGCGTTCCAGGGACTGGAAAAGAACCTGATCCGCAACGGCCTGGCTTTCGACGCCGTACCGAGCGTGCCAGCCAATGAAGCCTTCGTCGGACCATTTGACCGGGTGTTGATCCGGGTGCCAAAAACCCTCGCCTTGCTCGAAGAACAACTGATTCGTCTGCAAGGCCAACTGGCCCCGGGCGCCCAGGTGATTGCGGCGGCGATGGTCAAGCACCTGCCCCGCGCCGCCGGGGATTTGCTGGAGCGCTACATCGGCCCGGTCCAAGCCTCGTTGGCGGTGAAGAAGGCGCGGTTGCTGATCGCCACGCCCGAAGCCAAAACACCGGCCGTCTCGCCCTACCCTTCGCGCTACTTGCTCGATGATCCGGCGATTGAACTGCTCAACCACGCCAACGTGTTCTGCCGCGAAGGACTGGACATCGGCACCCGCGCCTTTCTCCCGCACTTGCCGAAGAACCTCGGCGCGGCGCGGGTGGCGGATCTGGGTTGCGGCAACGGCGTGTTGGCCATCGCCAGCGCCCTGCAAAACCCTGAAGGCCATTACACGCTGGTGGACGAGTCGTTCATGGCGGTGCAATCGGCCCGCGAAAACTGGCACGCGGCGCTGGGTGAACGCGAGGTGATTGTGCGCGCCGGCGATGGCCTGGCCGGGCAGGAACCGCAGTCGCTGGACGTGGTGCTGTGCAACCCGCCGTTTCACCAACAACAAGTGGTCGGCGATTTCCTGGCCTGGCGCATGTTCCAGCAAGCCCGGGAGGCGCTGGTGGTCGGTGGCGCGTTGTACATCGTCGGCAATCGCCACCTGGGTTATCACAGTAAGCTGGCGCGGTTGTTTCGCGGCGTCGAACAAGTGGCGGCGACGCCGAAATTCGTCATTCTCAAGGCCCGCAAATAATCGCGCACCAAAAAAAAGCCCTCCGTCAGGAGGGCCACACAACCGTGCCGCGAGGCAACGGGATGGGAATTCAGTGGGTAGTCAGACCTGCGGCATTCATGAACATGCGCATCAGGCTGGCCACGATGAACAGCGCCACGACGCTGCCGGTCCAGATCATCGCCAACCATCCGAGCCGCTGCCACAGCGGCTTTTTTTCGGCCTGTTGAATGTCGTGCAGGGTGGGTTTGGTGGACATGCTGTCGATCCTCTCTTGAAGTGATGGCGTCTGTGAGGACGCCTTCGCAAGCAAGCTGTGCTCCTACAGGGGTTCCTGGTGTGGCGCCTGGGCTGGCGCCATCGCGAGCAAGCTTTGCTCCTACAGGGGTTCCTAGTGGTAACCGTCTTCGTGGGTGACCTTGCCGCGGAACACGTAGTAGCTCCAGAAGGTGTAGCCCAGGATGAACGGGATGATGAACAGCGTGCCCACCAGCATGAAGCCCTGGCTTTGCGGCGGTGCGGCGGCGTCCCAGATCGAGATCGACGGCGGCACGATGTTCGGCCACAGGCTGATGCCCAAGCCGCTGTAGCCGAGGAAGATCAGCACCAGGGTCAGCAGAAATGGCGTGTAGTGGGCATTGCGGGCCACCGCGCGGATCAGGCCGTACATGGTCACCAGCACCAGGATCGGCACCGGCAGGAACCAGAACAGGTTCGGCAGGGTGAACCAGCGCGCCGCAATCTCGGCGTGGGCCAGCGGGGTCCAGATGCTGACGATGCCAATCACCGCCAACACCACGAACGCCAAGGGCCGCGCCAGGTTGTGCATCTGTTCCTGCAACTTGCCTTCGGTCTTCATGATCAGCCAGGTGCAACCGAGCAACGCGTAGGCAATCACCAGCGCCAAGCCGCAGAACATCGTGAATGGCGTCAGCCAGTCCAGTGAACCACCGGCAAACTGGCGATTGACCACCGGCAGCCCATCAATGAACGCCCCCAGCGCCACGCCCTGGAAGAAGGTTGCAGCCACCGAGCCACCGATAAAGGCCTTGTCCCACAGGTGACGCTTGTCGTCCTTGGCCTTGAAGCGAAACTCGAACGCCACGCCGCGGAAAATCAGCCCGATCAGCATGAAGATCAGCGGCAGGTACAACGCCGAGAGCACCACCGAATAGGCCAGCGGGAAGGCGCCGAACAACGCCGCGCCGCCCAGTACCAGCCAGGTTTCGTTGCCGTCCCAGACCGGTGCGACGGTGTTCATCATCACGTCACGGTCGGTCTTGCCAGGGATGAACGGGAAGAGAATCCCGATGCCCAGGTCGAAACCGTCCATGACCACGTACATCATGATGCCGAAGATGATGATCACGGCCCAGATCAGCGGAAGATCAATACCCATGATTCAAATCTCCTTGGTCGCGGTGTGATCAGCATCGGCGTGATCGTCGTCAGCCGCGGACAACGGACGGGCCGGCGTGCGTTTCTGGCCAGGCCCCCCCTCGTTGGTTTCCTTGCCTTCGTCGATCTTCGGCCCTTTGCGCACCAGGCGCATCATGTAGCCAAGACCGGCGCCGAACAGCGCGAAATACACCACCACAAACAGCACCAGCGTAATGCTCATCTGCGCGAAGCTGTGATTGGAGGACGCATCCGCCGTGCGCATCAACCCGTAGACCACCCACGGCTGCCGCCCGATTTCCGTGGTGAACCAACCGGCGAGGATCGCGATCAGGCCGGACGGGCCCATCCACAACGCCAGGTACAGGAACGGCCGTGAGGTGTACAACTTGTCGCGTTTGCGCAGCCACAGGCTCCACAAACCGGTGAAGATCATCAGGAAACCGAGGCCGACCATGATCCGGAACGACCAGAACACGATGGTCGAATTCGGCCGGTCTTCGGGTGGGAAGTCCTTGAGTGCCGGCACCTGTTTGTCCAGGGAGTGGGTCAGGATCAGGCTGCCCAGGTAAGGAATCTCGACCGCGTATTTGGTCTTCTCGGCTTTCATGTCCGGCCAGCCGAACAGGATCAGCGGGGTCGGTTCATCGCCAACGTTTTCCCAGTGCCCTTCGATCGCGGCGATTTTCGCCGGTTGATGCTTGAGTGTATTGAGGCCGTGGAAGTCGCCGATCACGGCCTGGATCGGTGCCACGATCAAGGCCATCCACATGGCCATCGAGAGCATGGTGCGGATCGCCGGGTTGTCTTTGCCGCGCAGCAAGTGCCAGGCTGCCGAGGAGCCGACGAAGAATGCAGTCGCCACGAACGCCGCCGTCGCCATGTGCATCAGGCGATAGGGAAACGACGGGTTGAAGATCACTGCCAGCCAGTCGACCGGAATCACTCGGCCGTCGATGATTTCAAAGCCTTGTGGCGTCTGCATCCAGCTGTTGGACGCGAGAATCCAGAACGTCGAGATCAGCGTGCCGACGGCCACCATGACGGTGGAGAAAAAGTGCAGATTGCGTCCGACCTTGTTCCAGCCGAACAACATCACGCCGAGGAAACCGGCTTCGAGGAAGAACGCGGTGAGCACTTCATAGGTCAGCAACGGCCCGGTGACGGCGCCGGCGAAGTCCGAGAAACGGCTCCAGTTGGTGCCGAACTGATAGGCCATGACGAGGCCGGAGACCACGCCCATGCCGAAGTTCACGGCAAAGATCTTCGACCAGAAGTGGTACAGATCGCGGTAGGTGTCGTTGTTGGTTTTCAGCCACAGCCCTTCGAGTACCGCCAGGTAACTCGCCAGGCCAATGGTGATGGCCGGGAACAGGATGTGGAACGAGATGGTGAACGCGAACTGCATCCGGGCGAGATCAAGTGCCTCCAAACCGAACATAAGTCTTCCTCTGTCAGGTAATACCGGCTGTAGGGCTTATGACCCTGCACCCACTCTGCCCCCACGGATATGGAGTGTGGCGAATTCCAATTCGTTCTTTTTTTAGAAACATCACAACGTAGGGAGTCTGGCCATCAGGCCGCCGGATCAATTCCTTGCGGGGTCTTGATCTGGATCAAGCAACGTAGAAAGAGTAGTCCCATTTTTGGCGATGGACGGTGTGGTCTTTTGACGCGTGACAGGTTGCCTCATTGCTCTGCTTACGTGCTGAAACACATTCACTGTGGTGAGTGAATATTTGTGGCAAGGAGGCTTGCTGTGGCGAGGGGGCTTGCCCCCGTTCGACTGCGAAGCAGTCGTAAAAAGGTGAATGCGCTATTTCTGCCTGAATGAAGCCGCAACCATTGGGGGCTGCTACGCAGCCCAGCGGGGGCAAGCCCCCTCGCCACAGGAGATCGGCACAGTATTTTTGAGATCGATGTCTAGCTACCTAAAATTTTTGTCAGCGCAACTTCTTGTTACAGCTTGGTGATAGTCTCACCCCTCCCCTCGCTCAAGACCTGCCGTCAGATGCCCAGCCAAGCGCCCCTGCTGTTACGTCATCACCGTCCTTTCATTGCGTTCTGGCTGGCTCGGGTGTTTACCGCCAGCGGTTTCCAGATGCTCACCGTGGCCATCGGCTGGAACCTGTACCAATTGACCGGCAACGTGCTGGACCTGGGCCTGGTGGGTTTGGTCGAGTTCGCCCCGCGGGTGCTGTTCATGTTGCACACCGGGCATGTCGCCGACCGTTACGACCGACGCAAGGTCGCGGCGATCTGCCAGTCCCTGCAAGCCTTGATCGCCCTGTCCTTGGCCATCGGCAGCGCCACCGATCACGTCACCCGGGAAATGATCTTCATCCTCGCGTTCCTGCTCGGTGCCGCGCGCTCGTTCGAGATGCCGACCACCCAGGCCCTGCTGCCGAGCATCGTGCCCAGCGCCCTGTTCCCCCGCGCCGTGGCCGCCGCCCAATCGGCACAGCAATCGGCCACCATCGTCGCTCCGGCACTTGGCGGTTTGCTCTACGCGTTCGGCAGCGTCTGGGTCTACGGCCCGACGGTCATTCTGTACATCATCGCCTGCTGCTTGATGCTCAACCTGCCGGCCCGGCAAACGCCACTGAACAAGGGCAAGGCAACGATGGATTCGCTATTGGCCGGGATTCGTTTCATCCGCAGCCGTCCGGACATTCTCGGGGCGATTTCCCTGGATCTGTTCGCCGTGCTGTTGGGCGGCGCGACGGCGTTGCTGCCGGTATTCGCCAAGGACATTCTGCTGACCGGCCCTTGGGGCCTGGGCCTGCTGCGTTCGGCACCCGCGGTGGGCGCGCTATTGATGTCGTTGTTCCTGGCTCGATTTGCCGTGGAACGTAAAGTCGGGCGGGTGATGTTCACCGCCGTCGGCATCTTCGGCGTCGCGACCATCGCCTTCGGCCTGTCCACCTCGTTCTGGTTCTCGCTGGCGGTGCTGGTGGTGCTGGGCGCGGCGGACATGATCAGCATGGTGATCCGCGCCTCCTTCGTGCAACTGGAAACCCCGGATGAAATGCGCGGCCGGGTAAGCGCCGTGAACGGCCTGTTCATCGGCGCTTCGAACCAGTTGGGCGAGTTCGAATCCGGCCTCACCGCCCATTGGTTCGGCACCGTGCCGGCCGTGGTCATGGGCGGCATCGGCACGCTGTTGGTAACTGGCACCTGGATCAAACTGTTCCCGACCCTGGCCAACCGCGACCGCATGCATGTGGCCAAGGAAGAAGCCAAGGTCTAGAGCAACTTATCGAGGGTGATGGGGAAGTCCCGCACCCGTTTGCCGGTGGCGTGATAGATCGCATTGGCCACCGCCGCCGCCACGCCGACGATGCCGATCTCGCCGACGCCCTTGGACCCGAGGGCGTTGACGATCTCGTCGTTTTCTTCGACGAACAGCACCTCAATGTCGCCGATATCGGCGTTAACCGGGATGTGGTACTCGGCCAGGCTGTGGTTCATGTGCCGGCCCAGGGCGTGGTCGGTTTGCGTCTCTTCATGCAACGCCATGCCGATACCCCAGACCACGCCGCCGAGAATCTGGCTGCGGGCCATTTTCGGGTTGACCACCCGGCCGGCGGCGATGGCGCTGACCACTCGGTTGACCTTCACCGTGCCTAAATCCTCATCCACCAACACCTCGACGAAAACCGCCGAGTGGGTGGCCGTGGCGTAGGCTTCGCGTTTCTGGTCGGGTTGGGCGTCAACCTGGACCTCCAGGGTTTCTTCACCGCTGTCTCTGGCGAGTTCCGCCAGCGAAACCCGCGCGTCACCGAAGGACAACTGCCCCTCCTCGAACGTCGCCTGTTCCAGCGTGACTCCGCCGAAGGCCGGACAGGTCTGGCGTGCCACCGCCAACAGTTTTTCCTTGAGTGCTTCACACGCCTGCTGCACCGCTGTTCCGACCGACGACACGGTGAACGACCCACCCTGCAACGGCGCGGTGGGCAATGAAGAGTCGCCGAGGATAAAAGTGACGTCCTTGTGCGAAACGCCCGACGCCTGGGCGGCGATTTGCGTCATCACCGTGTAGGTGCCGGTGCCGATGTCCGTGGTCGCGCTGCTGACGGTGAGTTTGCCATTGTGATCAAGCGATGCCTTCGCGCTGGCTTTCTGTTGCATCGCTTCCCAGACCCCGCCGGCCATGCCCCAGCCCACCAGTTGTCGGCCTTGGCGCATGCTGCGCGGCTCCGGATCACGCGCTTCCCAGCCGAAACGCTTCGCACCTTGGGCATAGCATTCGCGCAGTTCTTTGCTGGAATAGGGTTTGTCTTCGTTCTGATTGCGCTCTGAATAGTTGATCAGGCGCAGTTGCACCGGATCGATGGCCAGGGCACAGGCCAGTTCATCCATCGCGCATTCCAGCCCAATCAGCCCCAGCGCCGCGCCGGGGGCCCGCATGTCCAGCGGCGTGAATACGTCCAGCGGCACCAGTTTGTAAGTCAGTTGCACGTTGTCGCAGTGATAGAGCATGCCGCTCCACTCCACCACATGTTCGGTGAAGTCCTCGAAACGCGAAGTCTGGCCGATAGCGGTGTGGGCCACCGCGAGCAAGCGTCCGTTGGCCGCCGCGCCCAGTTGCAGACGCTGCAAGGTGCGGGGGCGATAGCCGAAGGTGAACATCTGCTGGCGCGTCAACGTCACTCGCACCGAACGTTTGAGGTGCAACGCCGCCATCACCGCCAGCGGCAGCTGATATTGCGGGCGCAGCCCGGAACCGAAAGCGCCGCCGACATAGGCGGCGAAAATCCTGACCTGCTCTTTTTGTAATCCGAAGACCTTTTGCACGTAGGACTGACAGTTCTGCGGGCCTTGGGTCTTGTCATGGATGTGCAAGCTGCCATCGGCCTGGAACAACACCGTACTGGCGTGGGGTTCCATCGGATTATGGTGTTCGATGGGGGTGCTGTAGCTCAGGTCCAGGCCCATGGCCGCGCCGGTAAACTCGGCCTGAAAATTCCCACGGGGTTTCGGGAGTTCGGCGGGTGCCGGATGGGCTTCGTCTTGCAGGCTCAGCAGATCGGTCTGATGCGGCTCGGCCTCGTACTCGATGTCGATCAATGACCCGGCGTAACGCGCCAGCTCAAGGTTATCCGCCACCACCAGCACCAGCGGCTGGCCGCTGTACAGCACCCGATCGTTGTACAACGGACGAAACGGCGAGCCCTCGGCCGAGTCGGCGTCTTCGTAGTCTTTGTCGTAACTGGCGATCTTCGGGCGGTTGCCGTGATCGATCACCGCGACCACGCCGGGCAGCGCGAGGGCTTTGGACGCGTCGATGCGGGTGACCCGACCGCGGGCAATGCGGCTGGACACTACACTGCCGTGCAGCAGGCCGTCCTCGGGAAACTCCCCGGCATAACGCGCCTGGCCGGTGACTTTGAGATGACCGTCGACGCGATCCAGCGGCTGGCCCATGGGCTTGGTGAAGGTAGACATCAGGCTTGCACTCCCGGCGCGGCATCGCTCAAGGCGCGGATGATGGCCCGGCTTGCCAGTTTGACTTTGAACCCGTTGTGTTCGAGGGGCTGCGCGTTTTGCAGTAACGCGTCGGCAGCAGCCGTGAAGGTTTCGCGGCTGGCCGGTTTGCCCACCAACCATTGCTCGACCGCTTCGTCACGCCACGGTTTGTGGGCGACCCCGCCGAGGACAAGACGTGCCTCGCGAATCACCGGCCCGTTCATTTCCAGCGCCGCGGCCACCGACACCAGCGCGAACGCGTAGGACGCACGGTCGCGAATCTTCAGGTAATGGCAGTGCTCGGCGAAACCGGCGGCGGGCAGTTCAATGGCGGTGATCAGCTCATCGTCGGCCAATTGGTTGTCGCGCTCGGGGTGGTCACCGGGCAGGCGATGAAAGTCGGCAAACTCGATGGTTCTTGCGCCATTGCGCCCGTGCACATGGACCACCGCCTCCAAAGCCGCCAGTGCCACGCACATATCGGAAGGATGGGTGGCCACGCATTGCACGCTGGCGCCGA
The DNA here is from genome assembly GCF_008370045.1 of Pseudomonas sp. ANT_J12. Lineage (GTDB taxonomy): Bacteria > Pseudomonadota > Gammaproteobacteria > Pseudomonadales > Pseudomonadaceae > Aquipseudomonas. The sequence continues at coordinate 11,741 of NZ_VOBN01000016.1, read as the reverse complement.
AAATCGCATGAATCCGGTTCAATCCGTCCCGCGCCGGGCAGCCACTGCCGGGTTCGCGTTTGTTGCACGGCACATTGGCGTCGTAGAAGTAGTAGCAGCGGGTGCGTTGCAGCAGGTTGCCGCCGGTGCTGGCCATGTTGCGCAATTGCGGCGAGGCGCCGGCCAGAATGGCTTGGGACAGGAGCGGGTAACGCTGTTCGATCAACGGGTGCCAGGCCAGGTCGGCGTTGCTGACCAATGCACCGATCATTAGCCCACCGTTTTGCGTTTGCGTGACCTCACGCAACGGCAGTCCGGTGATGTCGATCAGATGTTCAGGGCGGGTGAGATTTTCCTTCATCAAATCCAGAAGATTCGTACCGCCGGCGATGAATCGAGATGCGGGACCGGCAAGGTGCACAGCGTGCTCTACTGAATTGGGTTTGCTGTAGTGGAAGGGCGTCATTGGTCGCCTCCTTGCTGGCAGGCGGGCAAGGCTTCTTCAATGGCATCGCAAATATTGCTGTAGGCGCCGCAGCGGCAGAGGTTGCCGCTCATCAATTCCTTGATCTGCTGCGTGGTCTGCGCCCGGCCTTCATTGGCCAGCCCCACCGCCGAACAGATCTGCCCCGGCGTGCAATAACCACACTGAAAGGCGTCGTGCTTGATGAAGGCTTGCTGCATCGGGTGCAGCGCCTCGCCATCGGCCAGGCCTTCGATGGTGGTCAACTCGGCGCCGTCGCACATCACCGCCAGGGTCAGGCAGGCATTCACCCGCTTGCCGTTGAGCAATACCGTGCAGGCCCCGCACTGGCCGTGGTCGCAGCCTTTCTTGGTGCCAACCAGATCCAGTTGCTCGCGCAACAGGTCCAGCAATGTGGTCCACGGCAGCACATCAAGCTCACGGACCTGGCCGTTGAGCCGCAGGCGCAGCGGATGACGGGTGAACACCGACGGCGCTGCGTCGGGAGTGATCGCGCTCATAAACACCTCACGGTTGATCGTACCTTCGCGGCGTTTTGGCAAACCGCCGTCATTAAGGGGTACGACTTCGGGGGTGGGATGGGCGTTCAAAGGAATTGATCTGTGGCGCAATACCACTCGAAGCACAAAAGTGCCGACCAAGTGCGATACATAGATACCGCATCGAGTGTAATGTATCGCCTTACACTTCCCCCATGATCAAATCCTTTCAGCACAAAGGCCTTCGTGGCTTCTATGAAACCGGTTCGACTCGTGGGATTCGTGCAGACCCTGCGAAACGGCTGTCCCGAATGCTGCAGTTCATGGACCGCGCAGTGGTGCCTGGCGATCTTGATCTTCCAGGATGGCGGTTACACCCGTTCAAAGGAGATCTGACCGAATATTGGTCGCTCAGCGTATCGGGGAACTGGCGGGTTATTTTTCGTTTTATTGGCTCGGATATCGAACTGGTCGACTATCTGGACTATCTGGACTATCACTGACAGGAGGCAGGACCATGCCCATGCACAACCCGCCGCACCCTGGCGAAACATTGTTGCAGGACGTCTTACCCGAGCTTGGCATCAGCGTCACTGAATTGGCCCGCCATCTCGGTTTTGCCCGGCCACACCTTTCCAGGGTGTTGCACGGCCACGCGCCGATCAGCCCAGACCTGGCGGTACGTCTGGAACGGGCAGGCATCGGTAAAGCCAGAATGTGGCTCGGGGTTCAAACCGACTACGACCTCTGGCAGGCGGAACATCGTGAGCAGCCGGCTATCGAGCCCATTGCCGCCCACGTCTGATCGTTTCTAAACCAGCAACTCCCCCGCCACTGCCGCTCGAATGGCTTTACCACAGAGTTGTTCCACCAGCGCCAGCGCAAACGGCAACGCTGCGCCCGAGCCTTGGGCGGTGATGCAGTTGCCGTCGACCACCACCGGTTGATCGACGAAGGTGCAGCCTGACAATTGATGGCTGGCGGAGGGCAGGCAGGTCATGCGGCGTTGACGCAGAACCCCGAAGGCTTGCAGCGCCAGCGCCGGGGCTTCGGCGATGCCGGCGAACAGGCGCCCGGCGGCGGCCTGGTCCTTGATCAGTTGTTCCAGGGGTTGATGTGCCGCCAGGTGTTGCGCGCCAACGACGCCGCCGGGCAGGGCAATCAGGTCGAACGGTTGGGCCAGCAGGTCTACCAGCATGGCGTCGGCGGTCAGGCGAGTGCCGCGAGCGCATGTGAGCATGCGTCGGCCCTCGATGCTGGCCACCACCACTTCAATCTGAGCGCGGCGCAGCACATCAATCAGGGTCACGCATTGCAGGTCATCGATGCCCTCGGCGAGGGTAATCAGGGCTCTAAAGGTCATGGGCACGGTCCACGGGATGATTCTTAAAGCGTAGTCAGCTTTAGTGTCCCTTGTTCGTGTCTGCCGTTACTTGATGTAAAGCTGCGTCGAAACGACGTTGCCCGGCGCGTTGATCGAGCGGTTACTGAAGCTGAACGTCCCTTCCTGCCTGCCCCCCAAGTCAAAGACGTACAGCGTGCCGACGACCCTTGTCTCGGTGGCGGTGCATTCGGTCGGGTTGCCATTGCCATAGGCACAGACTTTTTGCTGCGCCCCGGCGAGGTTGAAGCCGTCGAGCTGGACGGTCGGCTTGCGGCCATACCCCACCTCCAGCACATACACCTTGATGTCTGCGCCGCCGTGGTCGCATGTCGTGCGCTCTTGTCCGGCGGAAATGTTTTCAATCCCGCACGCCGCCGACTGCACCTTGAGCACCTGAACGTTGGTCAACGGCGGTGCCGACGCTGCCATCACGGCAGGCGCACCCGCCATACACGCGAAAAACAGCCCCAACGACCGAACGATGTTGCGCTTGTCACCCACCATGAACACTCCCCCAAAACAGGCGCGCAGTATGGCGCAGTTCAGCCAACCGCAAAACATCGCCGACGATCGCAGCCATTACCCCACGCGGCTGGTATGATGCGCGGCTTTTTCCGACCCACAGAAAATTCCCGGGCGCCTTGGGCGGTCTGTGCTTTGCTGTTGAGGTCGATACATTCACGGCGCCCTGCGCGCCACGGGGAGCAGACATGCTGGAAAGGCTGTTTCAACTCAAGGCACATAACACCAACGTGCGCACCGAGATTCTGGCGGGCGTCACGACCTTCCTGGCCATGGCCTACATTCTGTTCGTCAACCCGAGCATTCTCGGCGAGACCGGCATGGACAAGGGCGCGGTGTTTGTCGCGACCTGCCTGGCCGCGGCCTTCGGCTCGACGGTGATGGGCCTGATCGCCAACTACCCGATCGCGCTCGCGCCGGGCATGGGCCTGAACGCGTTCTTCACGTATACCGTGGTCCTGCACATGGGCCATACCTGGCAAGTGGCGCTGGGTGCGGTGTTCATTTCGGCCGTGTGCTTCTTCCTGCTGTCGATCTTCCGCATCCGCGAATGGATCATCAACAGCATCCCGCTGCCCCTGCGTTCGGCGATTGCCGCCGGTATCGGCCTGTTCCTGGCCTTGATCGCCCTGCACAACGCCGGCATCGTGGTCAGTAACGAGGCGACCATGCTCGGCCTCGGTGACTTGAAAAAACCGGCTCCGATCCTCGCGACCCTGGGTTTTGCCCTGATCGTCGCCCTCGAAGCCCTGAAGGTTCGCGGCGCGGTACTGATCGGCATTCTGGCGGTGACGATCGTCTCCATCGCGATGAATGTCACCCCGTTCGGCGGCGTGATGTCGATGCCACCGTCGCTGGCCCCGACCTTCCTGCAACTGGACATCAAAGGTGCACTGGACATCGGTCTGGTCAGCGTGATTTTCGCCTTCCTGTTCGTCGACCTGTTCGACAACTCCGGCACCCTGATCGGCGTCGCCAAGCGCGCCGGCCTGATGGGCAAGGACGGCCACATGCCGAAAATGGGTCGTGCGCTGATCGCCGACAGCACCGCGGCCATGGCCGGTTCGCTGCTGGGCACCTCGACCACCACCAGCTACATCGAATCCGCCGCTGGCGTGAGTGCCGGTGGTCGTACCGGTTTAACGGCTGTCGTGGTGGCGATCCTGTTCCTGCTGGCGCTGTTCTTCTCGCCATTGGCCGCCAGTGTTCCAGCCTTTGCTACCGCACCGGCACTGCTGTTCGTCGCCGTGCTGATGACTTCCGGCCTGGCCGAAATAGACTGGGACGACATCACCGTGGCCGCACCGGTCGTGGTCACTGCCCTGGCCATGCCGTTCACCTATTCCATCGCCAACGGCATCGCCTTCGGTTTCATTTCCTGGACCGCGATCAAGTTGCTGTCCGGGCGTGCCCGTGAGCTGAACCCGGCGCTGGTGATTCTGTCGATTCTGTTTGTGATCAAGTTGGGTTGGTTCAGCGCATGACTTTTGATTCCCAGGCCTACGCCGTACAGCTCGAAGAAAAGGTCACGCGCCTGCGTGACCTGCTGGCCCCGTTCGGTGCGCCAGAACCTGAAGTATTCGACTCGCCGCTGCAAAACTTTCGCCTGCGCGCGGAATTTCGCCTGTGGCGCGAAGGCGGCGACCGTCACTACGCGATGTTTGCCCAAGATGACAAACGCACGCCGATCCTGATCGAAGAATTCCCGATCGCCAGCCTGCGCATCAATGAGCTGATGCCCAAGCTCAAGGCCGCATGGCAAGCGAGCGCGGCCCTGAGCCACAAATTGTTCCAGGTGGAGTTCCTGACCACCCTGGCCGGCGACGCGATGATCACCCTGTGCTACCACCGTCCGCTGGACGAGCATTGGCACACTGCGGCGTCGAAACTGGCGGCGGACCTGAACGTCAGCATCATCGGTCGCTCCAAGGGCAAGCGCGAAGTCATCGGCCACGATTACGTGGTCGAGCAATTCGAAGTCGGCGGCCGCACCTTCAGCTATCGCCAGCCGGAAGGCGCGTTCACCCAGCCCAACGGCACCGTGAACCAGAAGATGCTCAACTGGGCCTACGACGCCATGGGCGATCGCACGGACGATTTGCTGGAGCTGTATTGCGGCAACGGCAACTTCACCCTGCCGCTCGCCACCCGCGCGCGCAAAGCCCTGGCCACTGAAATCAGCAAGAGTTCGGTCAACGCGGCGTTGAGCAACCTCAGCGAAAACGCGGTGGATAACGTCACCCTGGTGCGTTTGTCCGCCGAAGAACTGACCGAAGCCTTGAACGAAGTGCGGCCGTTCCGACGCCTGCACGGCATCGACCTCAAGAGCTACGAATTCGGCAGCGTCTTCGTCGACCCGCCCCGTGCCGGCATGGACCCGGACACCTGCGAACTGACCCGCCGCTTCGACAACATCCTGTACATCTCCTGCAACCCGGAAACCCTGGCGGCCAACATCGCCCAACTGCACGACACTCACCGCATTACCCAATGCGCGATGTTCGACCAGTTCCCGTGGACCCATCACATGGAATCCGGGGTGTTGTTGACTCGGCGGTGATCGCAGGTGCCCGATACAAATCAGCCGTCTTGATGACGGCTTTTTTGTGGGTGGTGTTTACGGGATGACTTCGACCTTGCGCGGGCGACCGCCCTTTTTGCCATTAGCCCGGGCCGCTTCAGCCTTCGCGGCGCTGCTTTGCCGGCCATTGCGCGAGGAAACAACCGAAGCGGCCATATTCATCAGGGGCTTGCTGGCGGAAATCATCCCGGCGATGGAGACGTGCAGGTCCTTTTCCTCATGAAAAAGTGCAGTGCCGCAGAGGCCTACTTTCAGATCGGCATAATCCTCGGCTTCAAAACCATCGAATTCCGGGTAGTGCTTCACGGGCAGTAAAACGCCAGAGCCATCTTCGAAGCGGACCGTAAGGCACTCCTCCTGAAACGTCACCGCTGTCGCCTGCAAGGTGCTTTTATGGCGAATTTTCCCCCGCTCAATTGCCTCATCCAGTACTGCTTCAGTGACTGGCCGGTCTACCTGCATTTTCGCTTTAATCGTTTTCAAAGTTCGATCTCCACACCCTCCGGCGCGCCGATCAGGGCCAGTAGGGTCTTGTTCTTATCGGGCTCGTAACACGCTGAGCCAATCACGTAGGTTGTGCTTGTGATCCTTTTCATCACCACGACTTCGTTGTCCTGCGAATCCCAAAGCTGATTGTCGAGGCATGCCGTTTGCAACTTGTCCCACCAAATACTGCGCGCACGGCGCAGGTGTACAGGTTGCCTGAGTCCGTAACGCAAGCCCTCAAGCACGGCGCCAGGTGGCCGGCGTGAATGCGGAACAACATCCCAAAGCTCGACACCGTTGTGCCAAAAGCTGAACTTGAAACGCGCGCTCCATGTCCCGCCGTCCACATGGGTGTGCGGCGGGCAGTGTTCGTCACGCAAGTTGATCAACATCGAAAACCCTTTGTAACTGAACAATCTCATGCTAACCCATCCGTTAGGTTTAATAAGCCGTAAGGCTCAACATTCCTTGAAATTCCGATAACTGGCACTGACTCTCCGAGTCAGCCACCTGAATTGAGCCTAGCTTTCGAGACCACGCGTGCCCTGCCCACGACGCCAAAAAATAGTTAACAAACCTTTCGCAGTAACACGCTGTATTAATGCGCAGGCATTTGATAAATACAGAGCTCCAGCCTTCATCTGATCCCCGGCGTAACCAATCATGCAACGACACTTCGACGATCTTCAGCTCGGCAGCATCGAACTGTTTTGCCTCGCCGCCGAAGCCGGCAGTTTTACCGCCGCGGCGCTGGTGGCCGGGGTAACGCCCGCCGCCGTGAGCCGTTCGGTGTCGCGCATGGAGGAACGCCTGGGCGTGCGGTTGTTTGCCCGCACCACCCGCAGCGTCAAGTTGACTGACAGTGGTCGACGTTATTACGAGGAATGCCGTCAGGCGCTGGCGCAGCTGGTTGAAGCTCAGCGGGAGGTCATGGGCCAGCAGCAGGAACCGTCCGGCACCCTGCGCATCAGTATTCCTACGACCTACGCCCACCATCGAATCCTGCCGTTGTTGCCGGAGTTTCGGGCGCGGTTTCCAGCGGTGAAGGTCGAAACCCACATCAGCAATCGCAACATCGATTTTGTCGGCGAAGGCTATGACATGGCGATTCGTGTGCGGGCCATCCCCGATTCCGGTTTGATTGCGCGGCCTCTGGAAGACGCGGCGCTGGTGATGATCGCCAGCCCCGATTACCTGAAACGCGCCGGGGTGCCGCAATCCCTGGATGATCTGCAGCAGCACGAATGCATCCAGTACGAACTGCCTAGCAGCGGGCGGCGGATTGCCTGGTTGTTCAATGACAGTGGCGTGCCGCTGGAGATTCTCGCCGACGGAAATCTCAGTTGTTCCGACGATGTGCTGGGTGGCGTGACCCTGGCGAAACACGGTGCGGGGTTGTTTCAGACCTATCGCTTCATTGTCGAAAACGAATTGGCCGATGGCTCGCTGGTGGAGGTGCTCAAGCCGTATGGCGGGCGCTCGCGGCCGTTCACCCTGCTCTATCCGCAGAGTCGGCATATGCCATTACGGTTACGGGCGTTTATCGATTTTCTGGTTGAGCGTTTGCCTCGCTAAGCAACAACCGTCCGATCACCGAACACAAAAACCCGCCCCTCCACCTCTTCAATTGACCAAAGTAACCGTCTAGTACAATTTATCTCCACAGGCTGAACCCTACAGCCAACGCCAACAATAATAAGTGGAGAGACCCCGATGCCCCCTATCGTTCTGGTGCTCAACGGCCCGAACCTGAACCTGCTCGGCACCCGTGAGCCGGCGACCTACGGCCACGAAACCCTGGCCGACATTTCCGCCTTGTGCGGGCGCTCTGGCGAAGAGTTCGGCCTGGCCGTGGAGTTTCGCCAGACCAACCACGAGGGCGAATTGCTCGACTGGATTCACGCCGCTCGCGGACGTTGCGCCGGGATCGTCATCAACCCGGCGGCCTGGACCCACACGTCGGTGGCGATTCGCGACGCCTTGGTGGCCAGTGAACTGCCGGTGATCGAAGTTCACCTGTCCAACGTCCATGCCCGCGAACCGTTCCGTCACCACTCCTTTGTCTCGGCCATCGCCACGGCGGTAATGGCCGGTTTCGGCAGCCACGGCTATCGTTTGGCGCTGGAGCATTTCAGCCATCGTTTGCAGGGGTGAACGCCATGTCTCAGAACGACGTTGTACTGGCCGGACTGATCGGCGCTGGCATCCAGGCCTCGCGCACGCCGACGCTGCACGAGCATGAAGGCGATGCCCAGGGCCTGCGTTACCTGTATCGCCTGATCGACCTTGATCAGTTGAAACTCGACCTCAATGCCCTGCCCGATCTGCTGATGGCCGCCGAACGCATGAACTTCACCGGGCTGAACATCACCTTTCCGTGCAAGCAGGCGATCATCCCGCTACTCGACGAACTGTCCCCAGAAGCCCGGGGGATTGGTGCGGTCAACACGGTGGTGCTCAAGGATGGCAAACGCGTCGGCCACAACACCGACTGCCTGGGGTTTGCCGAAGGGTTTCGCCGGGGCCTGCGGGACGTTGCCCGTGAGCGCGTGGTGCAAATGGGCGCCGGGGGCGCGGGTGCGGCAGTGGCCCACGCGTTGTTGAGTGAGGGCGTGCAGCAGCTGAGCATTTTCGATGTGGATCACAGTCGGGCGCAGGCGCTGGCGAACAATCTCAATCAGCATTTTGGTGCGGGTCGGGCGGTGGCTGGGCATGATCTGGCGAGCACGCTGGCGGTGGCCGATGGTCTGGTGAACACCACGCCGATGGGCATGCAGAAACTGCCGGGCACGCCGGTGCCGGTGGCGTTACTGAGGGCTGATTTGTGGGTGGCGGAGATTGTGTACTTTCCGCTGGAAACCGAACTGCTGCGCAACGCTCGCGCGCTGGGTTGCCGGACGCTGGATGGTGGGACCATGGCGGTGTTTCAGGCGGTGAAGGCGTTTGAATTGTTTAGTGGGGTGGTGCCGGATGCGGCGCGGATGCTGGCGCATTTTCAGAGTTTGAATGGGTGATAGACCGGGGGGGGGCTGCTTCGCAGCCCAACGGGGGCAAGCCCCCTCGCCACAGGTCAGGCCTGCAGATAGCGCAAAACCGACTCGCAGATCATCGCCCGATGACGCTGCTTGATGCCTTCATCCGGCAGGTCGACCTGAAAAATCTCACCCAGCGTATGGCGGTTCGACACGCGATAGAAGCAGAACGAGCTGATCAGCAAATGCACATCCAGCGGCTCCAGGCCCGACCGGAACACACCCTCTTCAGCCCCGCGACGCAGGATCTCGTTCAGTGAATCGAGGATGGTGTTGTTCATCGCCTTGATCGCATCGGAGCGCTTCACGTACTCGGCGTTGTGAATGTTCTCGATGCTGACGATGCGCACGAAATCGACGTTGCGGTCGTGGTGATCGAAGGTGAACTCCACCAGGCGCCGAATCGCTTCCACTGGCGCCAGCTCGGCCAGGTGCAGACGGTTTTCGGTGCTGCGGATATCGCCGTAGAGTTTCTCCAGCACCTCGACATACAGCTGCTCCTTACTGCCGAAGTAGTAATAGATCATGCGTTTGGAGGTGTGGATGCGCTCGGCGATCGCATCGACGCGCGCGCCGGAAAGCCCTTGCTGGACGAACTCGACGATCGCCTCTTGCAGGATGTTCTCGCGGGTCTTTTCCGGGTTGTTCTTGCGACTCTTGCGAGGCTCGACAAGCGGTTCGCCGGGGGCGATGGAGCGTTCTGAAGTTATTGTCATTGCGGGCTCACGGCCATCACTGCACAGGCTGGCGATTATGGGCCGCGCCGCACAGTGAAGGAAGCTGCGCGGCCGCCGTTTAACCCCGTGTTTACGATTTTCCTACAACTTTGCCTGACGTACGGCACCACTTCGGGATTTGGCCATGGCCGCCAGCCGCACCGCCACGTTGGCCGCGCCATAACCGGCGTAGCCGTTCTTGCGCTGGATGATCTCGAAGAAGAACCGCCCTTCGAACGGCTCGGTGTACACATGAAACAGCTCGCCGCCCTGGGCATCGCGGTCGTACAGCACGTTGAAGTAGGCCAGTTCGCTGAGGAATTCGTCATCGAAATCGAAACGCGCAGCGAGGTCATCGTAGTAGTTGAGCGGGATATCCAGCAGCGGCACGCCCGCCTCTTTCGCCCGGCTGACTTCGGCGAAGATGTCGTCGCAGTCGAAGGCGATGTGATGCACCCCGGAGCCGCGATAACTCGACAGCGCGTGTGAGATCGCGGTGTTGCGGTTTTCGGAAATGTTCAGCGGCAAGCGGATCGAACTGTCCCGGCTACGCAGCGCCCGGCTCTTCACCAGACCGTAGGGGTCGGGCAGCACCACTTCGTCGTCGGCCTCGAAATCCAGCAGGCTTTTATAGAACAGTACCCAACTGTCGAGGCTGTCCGCCGGCAGCGCCATGGCCATGTGGTCGATGCGTTTGAGGCCGCCGCTGGCCGTAGCGGTCGGTTGCAGATTGAAGTCGGTGCCGTAGACATCGGCGTCCTGATCCACCAGATAAATCAGGCTGCCGTCCGGTGCGCGCACGGCGGCGAGTTCCAGTTCATTGGGGCCGACCAGTCCGCGATAGGGCTGGCCCTTGTAGGCGACGGCGCGGGCCAGGGCACTGGCGCTATCGTTGACCCGCACCGCCGTGGCGCACAACGATGGGCCGTGGGCCTCGAAAAAGCTGTGGGCGAACGAGTACGGTTCGGAGTTGAGGATCAAATTGATATCGCCCTGACGCAGCAGGCTGACGCTCTTGGAACGATGCTGCCCGGCCTTGACGAAACCCAGGCGTTCCAGCCAATGCGAGAGCTTGGCGCCGAGACTTTCATCCACGGCGAATTCGAGAAACTCGATGCCGTTGTATTCGCTGGCCTTCGGGGTTTCGAACAGGATATCGACAGGTTGGTTTTGCGGCTCCAGACGCTGGCGGGTCTTCTCTTCCAGGTACAGCAACGAGCGCAAACCGTCGGCGGCGTTGGCCCGGGGTGGCGCGGCGCGGAAGCCGTCGTTGAAAATCTCCAGCGACAGCGGCCCGGTGTAGCCACTCTGGATGATCGGCGCGAGGAACCCCGCCAGGTCGAATTCGCCCTGGCCCGGAAAACAGCGGAAATGCCGGCTCCACTCCAGCACATCCATGGCCAGGATCGGCGCGTCGGCCATTTGCACGAAGAAGATCTTGTCGCCGGGAATCTCGGCGATGGCGCTTGGATCGCCTTTGAGCGACAGCGTGTGGAAGCTGTCGAGCAAGACGCCAAGACTCGGATGATCGGCCTGGCGCACGATGTTCCACACCTGTTGATAAGTGTTCACATGCCGGCCCCAGGCCAGTGCTTCATAGCCGATGCGCAAGCCACGGGCACCGGCCCGCTCGGCGAGCAGGCGCAAATCATCGATCAGGATCTGTTCATCACCGATCGAGTCAGCCGCCGCGTTGCTGCACACCAGCACCAAGTCGGTGCCGAGTTCCTGCATCAGGTCGAACTTGCGCTCAGCCCGCTCCAGATTGCGCGGCAGGCGATCGCGACGGCAACCTTCGAAATCACGGAAGGGTTGAAACAGGGTGATAGCGATGCCGAGATCGACGCACATCTGTCTGATTTCACGGGGACTGCCGTCGTAATAAAGCAGGTCATTTTCGAAAATCTCCACCCCGTCAAACCCGGCGGCGGCGATGGCTTCGAGTTTTTCCGGCAGGGTGCCGCTCAAGGAAACGGTGGCAATGGAACGCTGCATATTTCGACTCCCGGTGGTTTGCACGCGATCCCTGTAGGAGCAAGGCTTGCCCGCGATGGCGATCTTGGGGACGCCATCGCGGG
>NZ_VOBN01000015.1 GCF_008370045.1 Pseudomonas sp. ANT_J12 | reverse complement strand
TGCCTGAAAGTGTCCGGATGGCCGTGGAATCGGTGTCCGGATGCTCGTGGAATGAGTGTCCGGATCAGCGTGGAATCAGTGTCCGGATGTTGGTGGAATGGGTGTCCGGATGGTCATGGAATCCCCAGCTGTGCTACTAGCTTTACGAAAAGCTTTACAGAGCGGCTTTGTCCGTCACTTTTCAAGTGATTTTCCTGGCTCCTTGCTTCCTCTTTCGATCTTTACAGAATCAGGAAGCGCTAGCTTTACAGATGTTCAGCCGTGACTATCGAGCTGATTTTCAAGGAATTTGCTTTACAAAATTAAGTCTGGAGACCTTTAAATATATGAAAAAGATATATTAATCAGTGTCTTACAGTCTTTTATCAGCACCCCCATTTTGATCCCTAACTGGTTCAGAACCGCGAACAAAAAAAAGCGAAGCCATCTGGCTTCGCTTTTTTGTGGGCGCTGTTTTAACGGGCGTTCACATTGGCCCGGGCCGAGTGCAGCTTCTTGTAGCTTTCGATCAACCGCAGGTGCCGGTCGAGCCCCTCGAGTTTCATGCTGGTCGGCGTCAGGCCGTGGAAACGTACGCTGCCGTCCACCGAGCCGATCGCTGCTTCCGTACGCTCGTTGCCAAACATCCGGCGGAAATTGGCCTCGTAGTCTTCCAGTTCCAGGTCTTCGTCCAGTTTCATCTCCAGCACCACATTGACCGCCTGGTAGAACAAGCCGCGCTCAACCGTGTTGTCGTTGTACTGCAGGAACATTTCTACCGCTTCTTTCGCCTCTTCATATTGCTGCAGGGCGAGATAGATCAGCAGCTTCAACTCCAGGATCGTCAGCTGACCCCACGCCGTGTTGTCGTCAAATTCGATGCCGATCAACGAGGTGATGTCGGTGTAGTCGTCCAGCTCGCTTTCCACCAGACGTTCAACCAGCGCTTGCAGTTCGTCTTCGTCCAGGCGATGCAGGTTGAGGATGTCGGCGCGGAAGAACAGCGCTTTGTTGGTGTTATCCCAGATCAGGTCGTCCGCAGGATAGATTTCCGAGTAGTCCGGCACCAGGATGCGGCACGCCGTTGCGCCGATGTGCTCGTAGACCGCCATGTACGATTCTTTGCCCATGGCTTTAAGAATGCCGAACAAGGTCGCGGCTTCCTCGGCGTTCGAGTTTTCACCCTGGCCGGAGAAGTCCCACTCTACGAATTCGTAATCCGACTTGGAGCTGAAGAAGCGCCACGACACCACGCCGCTGGAGTCGATAAAGTGCTCGACGAAGTTGTTCGGCTCGGTCACCGCATGGCCTTCAAAGGTCGGCTGTGGCAGGTCGTTGAGGCCTTCGAAGCTGCGACCCTGGAGCAATTCGGTGAGGCTGCGTTCCAGCGCCACTTCCAGGCTCGGGTGCGCGCCGAACGAGGCGAATACACCGCCAGTGCGCGGGTTCATCAACGTGACGCACATCACCGGGAATTCACCGCCCAGGGACGCATCCTTCACCAGCACCGGGAAGCCTTGTTCTTCCAGCGCCTGAATACCGGCCAATATCCCGGGGTACTTCGCCAGCACCTCGGCCGGCACATCCGGCAGAGCAAATTCGCCTTCGATGATTTCGCGTTTGACCGCGCGCTCGAAGATCTCCGACAGGCATTGCACCTGGGCTTCAGCCAAAGTATTGCCGGCGCTCATGCCGTTGCTCAGGAACAGGTTCTCGATCAGGTTGGACGGGAAATACACCACTTCACCGTCCGACTGGCGCACGTACGGCAGCGAGCAGATGCCGCGCTCTTCGTTGCCCGAGTTGGTATCGATCAGATGGGAGCCACGCAGCTCGCCGTCGCGGTTGTAAATCTTCAGGCAGTACTCGTCGAGGATTTCGCTCGGCAGTGCATCTTTACGGCCAGGCTTGAGCCAGCGTTCGTCCGGGTAATGCACGAACGGCGCGTTGGCGATGTCTTCGCCCCAGAACTGGTCGTTGTAGAAGAAGTTGCAGTTCAGACGCTCGATAAACTCGCCCAATGCCGACGCCAATGCGCCTTCCTTGGTCGCGCCCTTGCCGTTGGTGAAACACATCGGCGAGTGCGCGTCGCGGATGTGCAGCGACCATACGTTGGGCACGATATTGCGCCACGAAGCGATTTCAATCTTCATGCCCAGGTCAGCCAGGATGGCCGACATGTTGGCGATGGTCTGCTCCAGCGGCAGGTCCTTGCCGGCAATAAAAGTGCTCGCCTCGGAACTGGACGCCGGCATCAACAATGCCTGGGCATCGGCGTCGAGGTTGTCGACTTCTTCGATGACAAACTCAGGCCCGGCTTGCACCACTTTTTTCACGGTGCAGCGGTCGATGGAACGCAGGATGCCTTGGCGGTCCTTGTCGGAAATGTCCGCGGGCAGCTCGACCTGAATCTTGAAAATCTGGTTGTAGCGGTTTTCCGGATCAACAATGTTGTTCTGCGACAGGCGGATGTTTTCCGTGGGAATGCTGCGCGTGTCGCAGTACAACTTCACGAAATAAGCCGCACACAACGCCGAGGACGCCAGGAAGTAATCGAACGGACCCGGTGCCGAGCCATCGCCCTTGTAGCGGATAGGTTGATCGGCCACCACCGTGAAGTCGTCGAACTTGGCTTCAAGTCGAAGGTTGTCGAGAAAGTTGACCTTGATTTCCATGGGGGATTACCAGCATGACGGCAGACGAATTGGCCGCCATTATCCGGCTTTTCAGACGTATGTCTTGTCGTTGTCGGGGCCAGAGCCTGTTTCACCCGAAAGCCCGATGCACGGCACCGGGCTTTTTTATAAGTGAAGTGCCGATCAATCAAGAATCAGGTGCGGCAGAAACCGGCTCGAATCCTTGGTGATCAGGCTGTTGTCTTCCCGCACGCCGATGCCGGCCGCCTGGTCGCCAATCACCCACGAACCCACCAGCGTGAAGCTGTCGCCAAACTGCGGCAACGGCGCAAATTCCTGAAGGATAAACGGCGCATCCGTGTAGGGCCCGTCCTCTTTCACAATCAGACCGTCGGCCGTTTGCAACTCGATGTTGGCGCCTTCCCGGGAGAAAAAAGGTTTACGCACCCAGCCTTTCGGCACGGCTTTGTTCGGGTCGGTATCCACGTGCGCCGCGAGCAGATTCGGGTGACCTTTGTTGAACGCCCACAACAGCGGCAGGATGCCTTTGTTGGAGATGATCGCTTTCCAGGCTGGCTCGAAAAACTGCGTATCGCTCTGGGCAATCGCAGCGCCGAACGGTTCGTGGAAGATGAATTCCCAGGCATGCAGCTTGAACAGGTGCGGGATCCAGCGATCTTCAAGATCGACGAAACGTCCGTCACTGGTCAGGCCGATGTCTTCGAGGTCGATGTGGCGGGATTCGATTCCGACCTTCTCCGCAATCAGGCGCAGGTAGTCGGTGGTGCCTTTGTCTTCGACCGAACCTTTCATCGAGGCGAAATAGAACGGCTGCTTGAGTTGCAGTTGGGCAAAGGCCTGGTGCAGCTTGGTGTCGATGCTGTTGAACTGGTCAGCATGCTTGGGCAGCAGGCCGCGTTCGATGCATTGCTCCAGCCAACCCCACTGAAACGCCGCCGCTTCGTACAGGCTGGTCGGCGTGTCGTAGTTGAGTTCCAGCAACTTGGCCGGGCCGCTGCCGTTGTAGGAGAAGTCCATGCGCCCGTACAAATGCGGGTGGCCTTCGAGCCATGAAGTACGGACCAGGTCGAAGAACGGCGCGGGAATGCTCAGGCGCTCCAGCAATTCCTCGCTCTGCACCACCCGGGCCACCAAGTCCATGCACATCTCATGCAGCTCGGTGGTCGGGTCTTCCAGGTCGTTCTCGATCTGCTTGAGCGTGAACTGGTAATACGCGCTCTCGTCCCAATAGGGCTCGTCGTCGATGGTGTGGAACATAAAGCCGAGGCTTTCGGCAGTCTGTTTCCAGTCGGGACGCTCTGCGCAGAGGATTTTCTTCATGGCCCTGTTCCCTTAGCTGCTTGAGCCGCCCGAACTCTTGCCCGAACCGCCCCAGCCACTGCGTGCGCTGGCCTGGCTGCCGAAGCCGCCGCGAGAGGTCGCTGAGGAAACCGTCGCCGACTTGCTGCGGCTGACGGTGTCGGCGTAATTGCTGCTGCCGTAGCGCGCCTGATTGGACTTGTTGAAGGTCGAACCCGACGAAACCCGCTGGCTGAGTGTCGAGTTCGAGTAGCTGCCGCGATCATCGCGGTAGCGGTAGACGGGTTCGGAGTAGTAGCTGCTGCGGTTGCCGCTGAGCATGTTGCCCACCAACATCCCCATCAGCAGGCTGCTGCCGGAGAATCCGGAATCACCGACGGCGCTCGCTTCCGACGCCGGCAGTTTCGACTTGGCCGCGTCCACTTCCGATTGCGTCACCTCGCCATCGGCGTTCAGTTCGAAACCGCCAAGTTTGGGGATGAACTTGCCGGCGGAGTCCTGTTGGCACCAGTCGGCGACGAAGTCAGCATCGCAATCGGCCTTGTTGTCGTACACCGGCGCAATGCTGCGATGCTGGGTCATGGCCTTCATGTAGGCGTCAGAGCAGATGTCGACCGGAAGCTTTTCATCGGCACACTGCTGGACGGACTGGAAGTTGTACTTCTTGTGGATCTCGTAGGTTTTTTCTGATGGCCCGCAGCCTGAGATCGCCATGGCAACTGACGCGGCGAGCGAGAGCTGAACGTACTTGCTTCGTTTCATCACAATCTCCGTTTGCGCGATCAGTTCTGGGACGGGGTCATGCACGCGGCGTTGAGCATGCCGACGCTGATGGCCACGGCTGCCACGTAGATGCCGGCAGCGATTTCACCGTTGCGAATGCGCTCGGACGTGCCCTTGAGTACCAGGCTGGTCATCAGGAACGCCAGCAGTTGGACGAACGCGGCAATGACCGCCCAGACCACGAAGTCGAGGATGCTGATCGAGTAGGCAATCACGTTGCTGGCCGGAATGGCGAAGCCGATGATCGCGCCGCCCAGGGCAATCGCCGCCGCGACGTTGCCCGAGCGGATCAGTTCGAACTCTTTGTGCGGGGTAATGCGGGTATAGATGAACTGGAACAGCGCGAACAGCACGGCCGCGCCGATGATATAGGCGACAAACCCGAGCACAGCGGCCTTGTTCAGGGAGATAGAGAGCGCTTCTAGCATGGCATTCTTCCTTTTTTTAAATGGTGTTCAGATCGGTGGTGTACAGCGAAATGCCCAGCGATGTGCTCAAGCTGATGCTGCCTTCGGCGTCCTCTTCGACGGAGAACAGCAGGAATTCCCGTCGATCGGTCAGCCCGGTTTCACGGGCGTACAGCATCGAGCGGTGCTCAATGGTGTAGGCCTCGTTCGGGTTCTTCAGGTTTTCGCTCAGGGCGACCAGCTCGGTTTGTCCGTTCTCGGTGCCCCATTCGCGGGTGAATTCGACGCCTTTGTGGGCGTAGTACGGCAGCCCGATCAGGCTTTGCGGGCCGGCCAAGCGACTCAACTCCGCCTCACTGCTGATGGTCACGTAGCTGAGGTAGTTGAACAGGATGACCGACTCGACCTGCCCGGCGATGTCGCCGGTGGTGTGCACTTGCAGCCAGTAGTCTTCGTCGTTCATGTAATAGCGTGACAGCCAGTTCGACTGCCCGAGATCGACCGTGCCGGCGCACCAGATCTGCTGGGAGCCGGGGATGGTCACGGCGGTTTTTTCGTCGAGCAGCAATGTGAGCGTGCTGTCGAACATCACGCCTTTACCCAGCGCCAGGCCCAGCGGGCCGACTGCCTGCTGGCTGGCGTTGGCTGTCCAGTTCGGGTCCGCTTTAGGGGCCGGGGCCTCAAGCCCCATCAACTGTTTAAACCATCCCATTGGAGATTTCCTTGAGGCGAGTGGAGGCGATGTAGAAGAGTTCACCGCCCTCAATGCGCGTGGCGTTGGGCGGATTGATCGATGGTTGCTGGGCGCCTTTGGCGCGATAGCCGATGAGGGTCGCGTTGTGGCGGTCTTTCATGCGCGCGTACAGCTCGCCGAATGTTGCCACATAGTCCGGCGCCAGTTTCATGAGGTATTGCGTGGCGCCCTGGCCGACGCATAACAACTCGTTGATGACCACGGACGAGCCCGGGTCCTGCGACGCGCGCACCAGCATCTCGATGGCCATGCTTGAGGTGCATTCCAGGCTGGGCGCGTAGGAGCTGGCGAGGGCGGCGATTTCGCTTTCGTTGAAGTGCGCCACCACGTGTCCGACCGGGCTCAGTTGATTGACCGCCAGCACGGTGGCCAGGGTCAGGTCGTCGGAATGGGTGCGCACCAGCACGCGTTCGGCACCGGGCACACCGGCCCGTATCAGTAGCGCGCTGGAGGACAGGCTTTCACCTTTGATGAAGGCGGCTTTGCCCGGCATGGGGTTTTCTTCGAGGTCGCAATCGCAAATGACGATCAGGTTGTCATTGGAGGTTTCATCCTCCAGCAGCAGCTCGATGACCCGCTCACTGGACGAACCTTCCCAGCCAATCAGCACCGTATGGCCGGACTTGCCGCTGAAATCGCCTTTGCCCTTCATGCCTTTTCTCCATACATCAATGACGCTGCTGGTGGTTTTGCCGATGGCTGCCGTGAGCAGCGCAATGCCGCCAAGCATGACCCAAGTGGCCACGAACACCCGCCCGGCCGCCGTTTGCGGCGCGAGATCGCCGTAGCCGACCGTCAGCGTGGTGGTGAGATAGAAGTAGGTGAACGTCGCGGGGGCGGTGAGGTGTTGTTCGCCCAGAAGCACCAGGCCGAGGTAAGCCGTGCTCAGGTGTATGCCCAAGGCAATTGCCAGTCCTGCCCAGCCGAAACGGTGGAAGAAGGTCGCGGCATACACGCGTAATAAAAGAAAAATCGACATGGCGTCCCTGACTCCGTGGGAAAACTCGTTCCAGGCACTATGCGTGGTTCGAATCCGCATCTACCGGGCGGCATTAAACCTGTTGCCGGGCGCCGAGAGAAGTACCTTTGCCGCAATAAATCCGGCGAATGCCCCGGCGATATGGCCTTCGAAAGAAACCCCCTGGCGCGGCAGGAAGCCAAACACCAGCCCGCCATACAACAAGGCGACGACCGCCGCCGTGATCAGGTTGCCCCAACTGTGCTGGAACCAGGCGCGGAACAGAATGTACGCCCACAACCCGAACACCCAGCCGCTGGCGCCGATGTGCAGGCCGGAAAAACCGAACAGCCAGACCAGCAAACCACCCAGGCCAATGATGATCGCGCTGACGGCCAGGAAGCGGTTGAGCCCATCGACGATGACCAGGGTGCCGAGGATCAAAAAGGGAATCAGGTTGGCGCTCAGGTGCGCGAACGAGGCGTGGAGGAAAGGCGAAGTGAGGATGCCGGGCAGTCCGTAGAGTGTCCGCGGGACCAGGCCGAATGACAGCAGGCTGTAGCCGCTCACGAAATTGAGCACTTGCAGCGCCACCATGAAAAGGGCCAGGCCGGCGATTGTCTTGAAACCCTTCAGGGCATCCATTCTTGACCTCGACTCTACAAAAAAGGGCAAACAGGTGCGACGAACACACACCTGTGGCGAGGGGGGCTTGCCCCCGTTGGGTCGCGCAGCAGCCCCAAAACCTGCAAACGTCCTGTATCAGGTACGCCGCTTGAAACGGTTTGCGACTGCTTCGCAGCCGAACGGGGGCAAGCCCCCTCGCCACAGGATGTTCGTCGCGCTCCAGATTGCCCGGACCGATTACTCAGCCGATTTTTTCTTCAGACGATCCAGGATCGCATTGGCACTGCCCGAATCCGGGGTGATGCCAGCTTCGCGCAGTTTGCGCTCCAGGTCCGTGCCGGTCGACGCGTCGGCCAGTTCATCCTGGGCTTGCAGTTCGGCAGCGCGTTGCTGCTGCTTGGCCTGCAAACGGTTCAGCGTGCCGACGGCCGTTTCCAGCTTGCCGTTGGCGCCGCCACTGGCGATCGAAGCGCTGACCTGGGCTTTCTGTACGCTTTCGCGCGCCTTGGCCATGTCCACTTGCTGGCGCAGGCTCTTGATGCGGTTTTCGGCCTTGGTGATGTCTTTGCGCATGTTGTCCGCGTAACCGCCGAATTCGCTGGCCTGCTTTTGCTCGACCTCGAGTTCGTTGGTCAGGGTCGAAATGGCTTCGGCGACTTCCAGCGCCAGGTCTTCGCGGTTGGCCTGGATCGCGGCCATGGCCTTGGTTTCCAGGTCCTGGATCTTGGCGTTGTACTCGGCCACACGATCCGCCGACAGTTTGTGCTTGGCCATGATGGTGACCAGCTCGCGCTTGGCGTTGGCCAGGGCGGTGTCAGCATCGCGGATTTCCTGGTCGAGGATGCGCAGGGCCTGTTGATCGACGATGGCTTCGCCGACTTCACTGGCACCGCCGCGCAGCGCGGTGAACAATTTGCTCCAGATGGACTGAGTCATTGGATATGCCCTATGGCTGAATAATTAATGGAAGAAACGTTCAAAGGCTTCGCTGGCGCGCTGCACATTGTCGACGAGGGTTTTGACCTCGGTCACGACGTTGGTCAGGCTCGAATCGGAGCTCAGGGCGCCGAACATGTTGTAGACGACCTGGCCGTTCGGCATCGACTCGATACCAATCGAGGACAGCGGGAACAGCTCGCGGCTGCGCAGCACGGCGTCGTTGAAGGCTGCGACGTCCTTGATCGACTCGACGTCCACCAGCACGGTGTCGACGATGATCTGCTCGCCCACGACCGCGATGTAAATCGGCAAGCCGCCAAAGTCGTTCATTTCCAGCTTGATGCTGGATTCGGAGCCTTGAACGAGGGAAAGGGTGATGTCGTTGGAAACCACGTCATCCAGGGCCTGGAGGGCGCTGAAGAGGCGGTCGATGTTCCAGTTGTTACCTGCGCTCATGAAATTCTCCGACATGAATGAGCCAGCCAGGATCGGTTGGCGTAGCTGTTTCTCCATCTGCTTGAGCAGGCTTCGGTTTTCGGGAAGCACCCAAGTCTCGTGTTTCACATAACCGGCGGCACCCAGGCCCGCGCGCATCTGCTTCATGTAGAAGCTCGACGGTTTTTTCGCGGACGGTTTCGAGCGCTCTCCCTTGCGACTCGCTGTATCGGTAACAGGCTCGGCAGGCGGACCTGATGCAGAGCTGCTTTTCATACTGGTGACTCCGTTGTGAAATCTCACGCGTGAGAAACACTACAGGGATTGTCTGGCCCTCTCAATAGCTCACGCGTGAGGATTTTTACCAACGGAAATACAAAAGCCCGCAGCGCGAAAACACTGCGGGCCTCAAATCGCCTCCCGAAGGCTGCGATCTTTTGATTTTTCTCAGGTCATGCCGTTAGCGCCCAGCCCCAAGAAACTCATCAGCCGACACCACGCTCGCATAAGCAAACCCCAGTGCCGACATAAACGCGGCGTGAACGTGGGCGGCAGGCACCGTAACGCCATTGAACTCCAGATCGCGAGTGGCGCAGGCGTCATGGATCACGGTCACGGTGTAGCCCAGGTCGGCGGCGGCGCGGGTGATGCCATCGACGCACATGTGGCTCATGCTGCCGACGACCACCAGATGCTCGATGCCTTGTTCATCGAGGATGGCTTGCAGCTCGGTTTCGCGGAACGAGTTGACGAAATGCTTGAGCACCACCGGCTCGTCGGCGCGGTTGAGGACTTTGGGGTGCAGCTTCGCGCCGTCCGATCCCGGGGTGAAGAACGGCGCGGCGTCGGAAGTGAATTCATGGCGGATATGCACCACCGGGTCGCCGGCTTCGCGAAAGGCGTTGATCAGGCGTACGGCGTTGTCCGCCGCCGCGTCGGCGCCGACCAACGGCCACTTGCCTTGGGGGAAGTAGTCGTTCTGGATATCAACTACGATGAGCGCTTGCTTGGCCATGGGTGTTTCCTCGAAGTGTGTGTAGGTGTGGAATCAAGTATTGGCGCTGGCCGACCTTCCGGGGATTGGCCGCACCGACAATAAAAGGGGGAAAACTGACAATGGGCCTAGAAAGAGCGGTCGCCGAACTGGGTGTGCTGATCTATCCCGGCGCGCAGATGGCGGCGGTGCATGGGTTGACGGACCTGTTCGGCGTTGCCAACCGGATCGCCGCCGAGCATCAGGCGGCGCAATTGCCGTTGCTGCGGGTCAGTCATTGGCGGGGCGAGGGCGATCAGGTGCCCGAGCGGGTGTATGACAGTCATCCCGGCCCGGACAGCGGCTTGGTGGCGGTGATGATCCCGCCGTCGATTGGCGGTTTTTCCGAAGGTCAGGCGCCCCAAGGGCTGCTGCGCTGGATTCGTCAGCAACACGGGCAAGGCGCGACGCTGGGCGGCGTGTGCGTGGGTTCGATCCTGTTGGCCGAAAGCGGTTTGCTCGATGGTCGCAGCGCCACCACCCACTGGACCTCGGCCAAAGCCTTTGCCGAACGTTACCCGGCGATCAAGCTCCTGGCCGATACGCCCATTGTCGATGACGGCGACCTGATCACCACCGCCGGGCTGATGGCCTGGTCCGAGCTGGGCTTGCGCATGGTCGACCGCTTGCTCGGGCCGAGCATCGCCGCCAGCACTGCGCGGTTTCTGGTGATCGAACACAGCGACAGCGCGAGCCAGTGCGGCAGCAACTTTGCGCCGATCCTCAGCCATGGCGATGGGTCGATTCTCAAGGTCCAGCATTGGCTGCAAAGCACCGGCGCGACCGACGTGTCGCTGACCGCGATGGCCGAACGGGCAGGGTTGGAGGAGCGCACCTTCCTGCGCCGATTCCGCGCGGCGACCGGGCTCAAGCCTACCGAGTATTGCCAGCACCTGCGGGTCGGCAAGGCCCGGGAAATGCTGGAGTTCACCAACGGCACCATCGATCACATCGCCTGGACCGTGGGTTATCAGGACCCAAGCGCATTTCGCGCCACGTTCAAGAAAATCACCGGGCTGGCGCCGAGTGATTACCGGACCCGGTTCGGCATAACACCGCCTCGAAACCTGTAGGAGCGGAGCTTGCTCGCGAAAGCGTCGGAACATCCAACATCGATCTGCCTGACAGGCCGCCATCGCGAGCAAGCTATGCTCCTACAGAGGAGCGTCGTGCAAAATGCCGGGGCCCGGGAACAGGTCGTGCAGAATAAACGGGCTCAATGCCACCACGGCTAGAGCAAATGACTGATCTCAAAGTCATTTCCAACCGGCCACCGTTGGCCTGATCTCTGCACCATCAAGCCACACTCATCAAGCGCAGATTGAAGGGGGACGCATGACCCCAACAAACCGCAAAAAACTGGTCGTCGCTCATTCCGTGCGGCCTGAAGCCCCGCTGCACGAAGTCGAGACCAATCGCGCGCTGGCCCGTTGGCTGGCGCAGATCCTCGGGCTCAAATACGGCGGCAGCTACGACCCCGAATTGCACAACGGCCGAGACTTGTACCTGTTGCCGACCCAGACGCTGGTCGGCGCCGCCGCTGCGCTTAAGTTTGGCGTCAAGGGGCCGGAAGATCTGTGGGGCGGTTATGTCGACTACGACTTTATCTGCACCAAAGCCATCAGCCACGGTTTGCTCAACCGCGATGCATTCGCCCCCGAAGGCTGGTCGCCACTGTTTTCCGAGCGGGTGCGCAGTGTGGTGCTCGACGGTCTTAGCGTGTTTTCCCTGGAGGATGCGCGGCCGGCGGCGGAGCACTTGCTCTACAGCGGCCCGATCCGCCTCAAACCGATTCATGCCTGCGCCGGGCGCGGCCAGGAAGTGATCAAGAGCCTCGACCAGTTCGATGCCATCCTCGCCCGCCCCGACGCCGAGCAATTGTTCACCGAAGGCGTGGTGCTGGAGCAGGACCTCGACCAGGTCATCACCCACAGCGTTGGCCAGACGTTTATCGGCGACAAAGTGCTGAGTTACTGCGGTGATCAATACTTGACCGAAGACGGGCAGGGCGAGCAGGTTTATGGAGGCTCCAATCTGCTGGTGGTCCAGGGTTACTACGAGGACCTGCTGGAACTGGACCTGCCCGAGGATGTGCGCCTGGCGATTCAGCAAGCCCAGGTGTTCGACAGCGCGGCGGACGAGGCTTACCCCGGTTTTTATGCGTCGCGGCGCAATTACGACATCGCCCAGGGCCTGGACAGCAACGGCAAACAGCGCAGCGGCGTGCTTGAACAATCCTGGCGCATGGGCGGTGCCAGCAGCGCCGAAATCGCGGCGTTGCAAAGCTTCGTCAACGATCCGGGGATGCGCGCGATTCGTGTGTCGTCGGTGGAAACCTACATCGAGCAGCCGCTGCCGGCGGACGCCATCGAGGTCTATCGTGGCCCGGCGCAAGACAGTGACTTTCTTCTCAAGTACGTAACGG
Organism: Pseudomonas sp. ANT_J12; assembly: GCF_008370045.1. Taxonomy (GTDB): domain Bacteria; phylum Pseudomonadota; class Gammaproteobacteria; order Pseudomonadales; family Pseudomonadaceae; genus Aquipseudomonas. The sequence goes on along the minus strand of NZ_VOBN01000015.1, from coordinate 137,413 downwards.
TCAAATCCTATGACGGCTAGAAGCGAAACCATAGAAATCGACATCGACGGCGAACAGATGACCGGGCATTTCCTCAGCCCCAAATCGAAAGTCCCGGGCGTGTTGTTTGTGCACGGCTGGGGCGGCAGTCAGGAACGGGATCTGGAACGGGCCAAAGGCATCGCCGGCCTCGGTTGTGTGTGCCTGACCTTCGATCTGCGCGGGCATACCGGCGGCACCGGCATTGCGTTGTCCCAGGTGACCCGGGAAGACAATTTGCGCGACTTGCTGGCGGCGTACGATCGCCTGCTCGCGCATCCGGCCCTCGATACTTCGGCGATTGCGGTGGTCGGCACCAGTTATGGCGGTTACCTGGCGGCGATCCTCACGTCCTTGCGCCCGGTGCGCTGGCTGGCGCTGCGGGTCCCGGCGCTGTACCGCGACGAGCAGTGGCACACGCCCAAGCGCGAACTGGACAAGGTGGATTTGCTCGATTACCGCAGCACGCTAGTACATGCCGCGAACAATCGGGCGCTGCATGCCTGCGCGGCGTTTACCGGGGATGTGTTGCTGGTGGAATCGGAGACGGATGATCACATTCCCCATGCGACGATCATGAGTTACCGCGCGGCGTGCCAGCAGACCCATTCGCTGACCCACCGCATCATCGACGGTGCCGATCACGCGTTGACCGACCCGATTGCACAGCAGGCCTACACCTCGATCCTCGTGGACTGGATCACGGAAATGGTGGTGGGTGAGCGGTTGAGCATTATTCAGTCCAGTTGAATTTGCGGTGTTCTTAAGACCATTCGCGGGCAAGCCTCGCTCCTACAGGGGATGTGTCGTTCGCGAAATCCCATTCACCACGAGCCCGTAGGAGCGAGGCTTGCCCGCGAAGGCGTCTTCCGCATCACCGCTAATCTCAAGAAGGTTTCTTCGAAATCCGCAATGATTTGGCCTTCGCCTCCACCACCAGGTACATCACCAACGCAATCAACAGCGGCAAGATGAAATAAATCGCCCGATACGCCAGCAACCCCGCCACCAGACTGCCCCGCGACACCTCATGTTGCAGCAACGCCACAAACACCGCTTCCAGCACCCCGAGCCCCGCCGGAATGTGGGTGATGACCCCGGCAATCGCGCTGATCAGCAACACTCCCAGCACCAGCGGATAGTCGAGCTTGCTCGGCAGCAGGGTGAAAATCACCGCCGCCATCAACGACCAGTTCAATGCCCCGAGCGCCAGTTGCAGCACCGCCATGCGCAGCGACGGCAAGTCGATTTCCACCCCGCGAATCGCCCACTCCCGGCGCTTGGAAAACTGACACGCCGCCAGATACCCCGCGCTCAGCAGCAGCAACACCACCCCGACGATTTGCAACGCATCGCTGCTCAGCTTCCAGCCCGGCGGCATCCTCACCAGCCCGCTGCTGAAGATCGCGCCGGCAATTAGCATGTAGCCAATCCAGTTGGTGGCCAGGCTCAGCCCGAGGATTTTCGCGATGTTGCTTTTGCTCACGCCGAGGCGCGAATACAGGCGATAACGCATGGCGATGCCGCCGACCCACGCGCTCAGATTCAGGTTGAAGGCGTAGCTGATGATCCCCACCGGCAGGATCTGTTTCCAGGTCAGGTCCTGGCGGATGTAGGTGCGGCCGATCAGATCGAAGCAGGCGTAAACCAGGAAACTCAGCAGCGTCACGCCAGACGCAATGATCAGCGTGCGCACCTTGAAATCCGCCAGGGTGTCGAACACCTCGTTCCATTCCAGGCGCTGGGCGAGCATCGTCAACAGCACGATCAGCGCCAGGAAAAACAGCATCGTCAGCGGTTTTTTCCAGCGGCTCCAGCGGGATTTTGCCGGGCTGTCGGCCTGGGCGACGGAGGGGGCATCAGCGCGGCTCATGGTGGTCGCTCCCGGTCGGATGAGTGAAGGGTTTGAGCCGCGGCTTGTGCGCCGGCAGCCAACCGGCCCACGCCGGGAAATGGCGCAGGAAGTGGAACACCAGGAAGCCCACGGTCATGTGCCAGACCCGCCCGCGCGGTGCCTTGTCCGGGGACATGGCCTTGCAGTGGTGATTGCTCAGCTCTTCCAGGCGTTCGAATAACTCGCGGTTGAAGGTCCGGTCGCGGATCAACACGTTGGCTTCCAGGTTCATCGACAGGCTCAACGGGTCGAGGTTGCTCGAACCGACGGTGCTCCAGTCCTCGTCCACCAGCGCCACTTTGCCGTGCAACGGTCGGTCGCAATATTCGTAGATCCGCACCCCGGCCTTGAGCAAATAGTCATAGGTCATGCGCGCCGCCAGCTTGGCCACCAGCATGTCCGGCTGGCCTTGCAGGATCAGCCGCACATCCACGCCCCGGCGCGCGGCGTTGCGGATCTCGCGCAACAGGCGATAACCGGGGAAGAAGTAGGCGTTGGCGATCACCACCCGGCGTTGGGCGCTACGCAACGCCAGGCGATAAACCTCCTCGATGTCGGTGCTATGGTCGTTGTTGTCGCGGTACACCAGCCGCACCTGGCCGTCATGGTCGCTGAACGCCAGTTCCGAACGTCGTTGCCGACGGCGCTGCCACCAGTATTTGGCCCGGGCCGGACGGCCGCTTTGCAGCAGCGCGAAGTGATGAATGTCCGCCACTGCCGGGCCTTGGACTTCAACGGAATAATCCTGCTTGGCCTCCGGGCCGAAGTCCGCCAGGTGATCGCCGGAAAAATTGATCCCGCCGATAAACGCGATGGTGCCGTCGACCACCACGATCTTGCGGTGCAGGCGCCGGAACCAGTTAGTGCGAAAGCCCAAATGCTTGGGCGCCGGGTCAAACATCTGGATGTGCACGCCGGCCTCGTTCAGCGCCGCGAGATACCCCGTGCTCAGTTCGCCGCAGCCAAAACCGTCGAGGCTGATGGTCACCCGCACGCCACGCCGGGCCGCGTCCATCAGGATCTGCTGCAACTCGGTGCCGACCTTGTCCTCCCACAGGATGAAGGTCTCCAGGAGGATTTCACTCTTGGCTTCGCGCAACACCTCAAACACCCGGGGGAAATACGCTTCGCCGTTTTCCAGCAACTCGACCCGGTTGTTGCCGTGCCAGGCGTATTCCACGTCGGCCGCTGCCGGCTCGCCCAGTGGCGGCGCGGCGATGTGTTCCACGGCGGCTTTTTCCATCGATGGATTGTTCATAGCTCGATCTCCACCGACAGCGGTGCATGGTCGGAAAGGTGGGACCAGGGCCGCGCCGCCAATACTTGCGGGCGGCTGGCCTTGAGGTTGCGTACGTAGATGCGGTCCAGGCGCAACGTCGGCCAGCGCGCCGGAAAACTGCGCGCCGGTTTGCCGTGGTGTTCGGCGAAAACCTCGCGCAAACCACAGGGTTTGAGCAAGGCATCGGCACGCTGGCGCCAGTCGTTGAAATCGCCCGCGACAATCACCGGCGCATCGCTCGGCAGTTCTTCCAGGCGTTCGGCCAGCAACTTGAGTTGTTCCGTGCGATGGCTTTCCCGCAGCCCGAGGTGCACACAAATCGCGTGCACTTCCTGGCCGTCACCGGGCAGGCGCAGTACGCAATGCAGCAGGCCACGGTTCTCATGGCCGCTGATGGACACGTCGAGGTTGTCGTGGCGGATGATCTGGAATTTCGACAGCAACGCATTGCCGTGATCGCCCGCCGGGTACACCGCGTTGCGGCCATAGGCGAACTGCGGCCACAGGGTGTCGGCGAGGAATTCGTATTGCGGCATGGGCGGCCAATTGCTGTAGCGCTGGGGATGCTGCTCGTGGGTGCCGTGGACTTCCTGCAAAAACACCACGTCGGCGGAGACACTGCGCACCGCTTCGCGCAGTTCGGGCAGGATGAAACGCCGGTTGAGCGCGGTGAAACCCTTGTGGGTGTTGACCGTCAGCACGGTAAAGCTGCGCACTCCTGTGATCACGGTTTGCTGCTCGTCGGTGCTGCCTATCGGTTCGGAAAGGCTCATGACAGCACCCCTTCGGCGGCGGGCTCGCCGGGGCGGGTGGCGAGCTCTTTATCGAGATGGAAGCGTTCCAGCAGGCGGCGTGCATCGAAAGGTGCGCGGACCTTGATGTCGTTATCGAAATAGCAGAACACTTCCCGGGATTTGCGCACCTTGGGTTTCTGTCGTGGCGCGATCAACTGCGGATCGGTGGGTTGTTGACCGTGGTTCCACGCCTCGATCCGCTCGCCCCAACGCTTCAGCGCCTGGGGCGTGTAGCCGCTGGCGTAGAGTGCTTCGGCACCGTGCAGGCGCAGGTAGACGAAATCGCTGGTGAGGTCTTCGCGGTACGGCCATTTGCCGGCGGTGTCGGCGATCACCAGGGCGGTGTTGTAGCGTCGCAGCAGACGGGTGAAGGCCGGGTCGACGAAGCTCTCGTGACGAATTTCCACGGCGTGGCGCATCGGTTTTTTGCCGTGGGCCTTGAGGCTGGCGTGGCCGTGCAGATGCGAATCATGCTGGCGGGCGAGGGCGGCGGCCTGTTCGGTGGTGTGGGGCAGTTGTTCGAGAAAGTGTTCAAACAGTTCGGCGTCGAATTTGAAGCTGGGCGGGAATTGCCAGAGGATCGGGCCGAGCTTGTCCTTGAGCTCCAGCACCCCGGAGGCGAAGAAATTCGCTAGGGGTGTATGGATGTCCCGCAAGCGGCGGATGTGGGTGATGAAACGCGGGGCCTTGACGCTGAAGACGAAGCCCGACGGGGTTTCGTCGTACCACTGCAGATAGCGTTCGGGCCGTTGCAGGGCGTAGAACGATCCATTGATTTCGATGCTGTTGACCGCCCGTGAGGCGAATTGCAATTCGCGCTTGTGGGTCAGGCCTTTTGGATAGAAGCCCCCGCGCCACGGCGTGTAGCGCCAGCCGGAAATACCAATGTGAATCGCCGCCATGTGTCCCTCCCGTCGTTTGCCCGCCATTTCTGGATGACTGTCGGGCAAACGAGAAAGTTTCCGTGGGACTACGGACGGTACACACGCAACGCATCACACCTGTGGGAGCAACGCTTGCTCGCGATAGCGGTCTATCCGTCACATCAAAGCCGGATGTGCCGCCGTCACCGCAAACGGTCAGTGCCCGGCGACAATCCGCGTCGAGCTCTCGGCATACACCGGCCCCAACCGATCAAGACGACCACTCCACATGGTCAACGCCAGGGCCACCAACACCACCAGCCCGCCAATCCACGCCGTGTGAATCAGCCCCATGTGCGCGACGATCAACCCGCCACCCCACGCACCCCCGGCAATCCCGAGGTTGAACGCCGCAATGTTCAGCCCCGAGGCCACATCCACCGCCTGCGGGGTGTGATGCTCGGCCTGACGCACCACGTAAACCTGCAAGCCCGGCACGTTGCCGAACGCCACCGCACCCCAGACCAGCACGGTGGCCAGGGCCAGCCATGGATTGCCGGCGGTGAAGGTCAACACGAACAACACGGCAGCGAGCAGGGCGAAGATGATTTTCAGGGCGCTGATCGGGCCGCGTTTGTCCGCCAGTTTGCCGCCCCAGATGTTACCGACCGCCACCGAGATGCCGTACACCAGCAACACCAGGCTGACGGTGCTGGCGCTGAAACCCGAGATGTCCTGAAGAATCGGTGCCAGGAAGGTAAACGCAATGAACGAGCCGCCGTAACCGACCGCCGTCATGGCATACACCAGCAGCAGGCGCGGTTGTTTGAGCACCTGCAATTGCTGCAACAGCGACGCGGGTTTGCTGTGGGCGATGTTTTTCGGCACGTAGATCAGGCTGCCGATAAACGCGATCACACCCAGGGCCGACACGGCGAGGAAGGTTTCACGCCAGCCGAAATGCTGACCGATAAACGTCCCCAACGGCACACCGGTGACCAACGCCACGGTCAGGCCCGTGAACATGATTGCAATCGCGCTGGCGGCTTTTTCCTTTGGCACCAGGCTGGTGGCGATGGTCGAGCCAATCGAGAAAAACACCCCGTGGGCCAGGCCGGTGACGATCCGCGCAATGATCAGCGATTCGTAGCTTGGGGCTTTCCAGGCCAGCAGGTTGCCGAGGGTGAACAGCACCATCAGCGACAACAGCAGCAATTTGCGCGGGACTTTGCCGGTGAGGGCAGTCAGCACCGGCGCGCCGATGGCCACACCCAGGGCGTAGAGGCTGACCAGCAGGCCGGCGGACGGCAGGCTGACCCCGAGGTCGGCGCCGATGGTGGGTAACAGGCCAACGATGACGAACTCGGTCGTCCCGATGGCGAAGGCGCTGAGGGTCAGCGCGAGCAAGGCAATGGGCATGACTGCAACTCCGGTGGGTTATTTGATGGAGCGCAGTGTCGGGGTTTGGGGTATGCGGAAAAATAGAGGGCTGGGCATTTGATATTTGCGTGCGGGTCAAATATCACCAAGAACGGTGATGACCTGTGGCGAGGGGGGCTTGCCCCCGTTCGGCTGCGAAGCAGTCGTAAACCCGGCAAACGCGGTATACCTGAAGAACAAGGTCGGAAGGTTTTAGGGCCGCTTCGCAGCCCAACGGGGGCAAGCCCCCTCGCCACAGAGGGTGTTCCACGCCACAGAGAGCCTCTGGGCTGGTTATCTCGCGGCCAAAACCGAACTTGCCGGGCATTTGCCGATCAGTTCCTTACAGACCCTTCGCAAGGAGCTCCGCGTTTTGTTCAAGTTCAAGACCGCGATACTACTGGGGGCGTTGCTGATTCTGGGGAGCAGCGAGCTGGAAGCCGTGACGCTGCCGGGTGTTCCCGCCGCCACTGAAGAGGCCGCAAAACCTGAGCCGCTGGTCCAGGGCGGCTTGCTCGGGGCCATCAGTTCCAGCATCGACGACGTGCAGGACAAACTCGAGCTCAACGACAACCTGGTCGACGCCTGGCGCCTGCGGGCGGATCGGGCGGCCGATGAAGTCGACAAACTGGTCAACCAGCCCTCGGCGCGATCCGGCTGGAGCGTGGCCGGCGATTTCCTGATGTTGTCCGGTATCTGGCTCGGCACCTTTGCCTTGCTCACGGTGCTCGGCGGGATTGCCGCCAAGCGCTTGAGCCTCGGCCATTGGTTGCGCACCCGGCAACGCAGCCAGGACCTGCTCGGCTACTTGTTGCCCTACACTTTGCCCGCTATCGCCTCGCTGCCACTCACGCTGTACGTCAGCCACTTCATGCAGGCCTCGGCCGGTCGGGCGCTGGCGCTGTGTTTTGCTTACGCCACCAGCAGCGGCATTTTCTCGACCTCGATGCTGCTCTGCGTGATTGTCATGTTCAACACCGGCCACAAGCGCCCGGCGGTACAGATCATCCGTGACTACTGCCCCAAACCGCTGTTTCTGATCGGCTTCCTCGCGGCACTCAGCGATGCGTTGACCAGCCCCCAGATCGCTCGACAACTGGGCGGCAATATCACCAGCAGCGTCGCGGTGTTCACCGGGTTGTTTGCCTCGATCATCTTCGGTTATCTGGTCATCCGTCTGCGCCGGCCGGTGGCGCATCTGATCCGCAACCGCCCCTTGCCCCAACGCATCAAACAACCCTCGCTGCAGGATTCCCTGCGAATCTTTTCCGGGCTCTGGTACTGGCCGATCCTGTTGATGGTGATGGTCTCGGCGATCAACCTGATCGGCGTCGGCGAGGACAATCAAAAAGCCCTGCGCTGCGCGTTGTTCACCACGATATTGCTGATCGCCACGGTGTTCCTGAGCACGATTTTCCAGCACCTGTTCAAATCCCGGAAAGTCGAAAGATTCCAGCGCAGCAGCGCCTACAAGGACCGCTTTCTCAGCTTGTTGCACGCCTTGTTGCGCATCGTCATGGCCGTGGCGTTCATCGAGATCCTTGGACGGATCTGGGGCATTTCGCTATTCGAGTTCGCCGAGCAGAATTCGGTGGGGCGTGCGATCAGCAACTCGCTGAGCAGCATCGGGTTGATCTTCCTCGTGACCTGGCTGCTGTGGGTGGTGCTCGACACGGCGATTCAGGAGGCGCTGAAACCACCGGTCAGTAAACGCTCGGCGCGCCAGCCCAGTACTCGAGTCAAAACCATCCTGCCGCTGCTGCGCAACGCGATAAAAATCATCCTGGTGGTGATTTGCGCGATCACCACCATGGCCAACCTGGGGATCAACGTGGCACCGCTGCTGGCCGGTGCCGGGGTGGTCGGCCTGGCCATCGGTTTTGGTTCCCAGCAGTTGGTGCAGGACGTGATCACCGGGCTGTTCATCATCATCGAAGACACCCTGTCGATCGGCGACTGGGTGGTGCTCGACTCCGGCCACGCCGGTACGGTCGAAGGCCTGACCATCCGCACCTTGCGCCTGCGCGACGGCAAGGGTTTCGTGCACTCGGTGCCATTCGGGCAGATCAAGGCGGTGACCAACCAATCGCGGCAATTTGCCTATGCGTTTTTCTCGGTGCAGTTCACCTACGACACGGATGTGGATAAAGCCATTGAGCTGATTCGCGAGGCGGGGGATTCGATCCGCGACGACGCGTTCCTCAAGTACAACCTGCAAGGGCCGCTGGATGTGTTTGGCGTCGACAAAATGGACCTCAATGGCGTGGTGCTGACGGCGCAGTTCCGCACGGTGTCCGGCGGGCAATATGCGGTGAGCCGGGCGTTTAACCAGCGGCTGAAAAAGCTTGTGGACAACAGCCCGTGGGTGCACTTCGCGCAGACTTATCCACAGCAGGTGTTGATGCCTCGGCATGGCGTGGTTGAAGCGCAAGAGGAGGGGCCGGCGCCGGAGCATTCGGCGGTGTTGTTGCCGGATCAGCCGCGCACCCAGTGACGATCGTTCTTACGGGTCGCATGAGAATGGTCAAACACAATCCCCTGTAGGAGCGAGGCTTGCCCGCGAAGGCGATCTGTCAGTCAACATCTCTATTGGCTGTGATGGCCTCTTCGCGGGCAAGCCTCGCTCCTACAGGTAATGGTGTCTGGTCAGCTTATTGTGTAATTCAGCACTGGCCTGCTGATCCAACTCCACCCAAGTAACCTGTTTGCCGGCAATCTCTGCTGCAGCCGGCAACCCATCCCGATACACCAACCGATTACTCGCCAGCGCCGGCACTTTCGCCCCCGGCAACAACGTCCCGGCCAGGTTCAGCGGATCCACCCCGCACACCGCGACCAGGCTCCCGTCATGGGGCCGGCGCCGCACTTCCCGCAGCAGGGGAATCGCCTCGGGCAGCGCAAATTGTTCACCGGCCAAACCACTGACAAACCGCCCGCCACGAATCTCCCCCCGGGCCTCCAGCCGATGGAAGGTACGCAGCAATTCGCGCCAATTCGGCAGCCAGTCCGCCTCCCGTTCCAGCAAACGCCAGAACACCACGCCATAACGGCGCAGCAAAGTCATGGCAATGTGTTCCAGGGTGTCGGCGGGCGTCGGCGCCGGGCGTTTGTTATCCACAACCACCGGCGGTGGCCCGCGTCGCAGCAAGGCCCAGCGTCCGGCATCGTCCATGCCGCCGACAAACGCCCCGCGCCCGCGCCGACTGCTGCGTTGCTGGCGTTTGCTCGCCGGCGTGATCAGCGCGCGCAGCCCGGCGAAGCTGTCGGCATTCACCAACCCGGCGCCCACCAGTTCCTGCAAGGCGATTTCCAGTTCCGTGCGCAGCAGGTGCGCTTCGTGGATCAGCTCATCGAAAAACAACGCGCCGTGCTGGCTCAGGGCTTCGAAGACTTTTTGCGTCTTGGGCGAGAGTTCGCTGACTGGCGTTTGCTCGGTCAAGCCGCTCCACAACCCGACCTGGCTACGCGGCAACAGCACAATCGGTGTGCTGCGCAGCGCGGTGCTCGTGTTGCGCGCGGTCAGGCGCGTCCACACCAGTTTGCCGCTGCGGCACAGGTCATCCAGCCAACTCGCCGAGTAGTCCTTGAGCCGCGCCGGCAGGAGGTCGCTGTCCCATGCCGACGCGGCGGCGGGATAGCCTTCGAACTGACTGACAATCGACGGCAACACCGCGCTGCCCTGACCTTGGGTCGCCGGGGACAGGTGCTGCCAGTCGAACAGGAAACGCATGAAATCCTGCAACGCCACCGGTTCGATTTCCCGGCGCAGACGCTTGACCGTGTAGCGATGAATCCGCGCCAGCAGATGCCGCTCGCACCATTCGTCCTGATCAATGCCCGGCGTGAACTGACCGCGCAGCACGTAACCTTCGCGCTCCAGGTGTGCCAGGGTTTGAGTGACTTGAATCGCCGGTAAGCCCAGCGGCTCGGCAATCGCCTTCAACGGTAACGGGCCAAACGCGCTGAGCCGTGCGCGGATCACTTCCAGCACCGCTTCGTCGGCGTCCCAGGCTTCATCGAAACCGGGCAATGCTTCCAGTGGCGGCAGCCAAATCCCCTGTGGATAAATCGCCCGCAGGCAGGTTAGCCGTTCCAGCGCCAGCCACAACGATTGATCCGGCTTGATCTGCAAGCGGCTGGCGCGACCGCTCTCGGCAAGGGTGCTCAGCCATTCCAGCCAATGCGGGTTGGCCCGGGCCTCGGCATCGCTGATGCACGCCAGGCTCATCAACGCCTCATGCATTTCATCCACACCTGCGGGCGCGGGCCAGGCTTCGTCGCGTACCGCTTGAATCGCTTCGGCATCCAGTGCGCCGAGGTCGTCGGTGGATTGCGGATCGGTCCAGCGCCGATTGAGCACGGCTTGGGTGCGGCGTTCTTCCAGCGGCGCGTCGTCGAGAAAGGTGTAAGGCCGGGCGCTGAGAATTTCTGCCGCCAGCGGCGAGGGCGCCGGCAGGTCGCGGCTGATCAGGCGGACATCGCCGCTTTCCATGCGCCGCAGCAGCGCCAGCCAGCCCTCGGTGTCCATCGCTTCGTGCAGGCAATCGTCGAGGGTTTGTTCCACCAGTGGATGCTCGGGCACCTCGCGCTCGCCGGCGAGGTTTTCCACGCAGGCGATCTGGTCGGGGAACACGCTGGCGATCAGGTCTTCGCTTTTCATGCGTTGAATCTGCGGCGCGACTTTGCGCCCGCCGGTGTAACGCGGCAGCGCCAGGGCGACCCCGGCATTCCAGCGCCAGCGCACGCCGAACAGCGGCGCTTCGAGCACGGCTTGAATCAGGATGTGCTCGGCGCTGTTGCTGTGCAGATAGCGCCAGACATCATCGAGTTCAAAACTGTGGCTGGTGGACAGCGACAACACGATCGCGTCTTCGCTGGCGGCGGCCTGTAATTCGAAGTTGAAGGTGCGGCAGAAGCGCTTGCGCAGGGCCAGGCCCCAGGCGCGGTTGATGCGACTGCCAAACGGCGTGTGGATGATCAGTTGGGTGCCGCCGGACTCGTCGAAAAACCGCTCCATCAGCAACGTGTCTTGTGAGGGCAAAGCACCGAGGGTCAGGCGGGCGCGGGCGAGGTAATCCACCAGTTGCTCGGCGCTGGCGAGGTTCAGGCCCAGGGTGTCGGTCAGCCAGTCAATCGCAGGCTGCAAGTTGCCGGGTGTGGCGCCGAGCAGTTCATCAAGTTGCGCTTGCAGGCGCGCCACTGCAAATGACAGTTCCGCGCTGCGCCCCGGCGCTTCGCCGAGCCAGAACGGAATGGTCGGCGGCTGGCCCTGGGCGACTTCGACGCGGACCTTGCCGGTGTCGACCCGCAGGATGCGATACGAGGTGTTGCCGAGTTGGAACACGTCGCCGGCAATGCTTTCCACGGCGAAGTCTTCGTTGACGCTGCCGATGTTCAGCCCTTGGGGTTCCAGCAACACGCTGTAGTCGGCGTTGTCGGGGATGGTGCCGCCGCTGGTCACGGCCGTCAGCTTGGCACCGCGGCGACCGCGCAGGGTACGACTTACGGCGTCGCGATGCAGATAAGCGCTACGGATGCCCTGGCGACCGTTGTAGCCCTCGGCGAGCATCTGCAACAGCGCCTGATAGTGTTTTTCGTCGAGGTGGGCGTAGGGCGAAGCCTGGCGGAACAACGCCAGCAGCGCATCCTCCTGCCATTCCTGGCAACTGACTTCGGCGATGATTTGTTGGGCCAGCACGTCCAGCGGCGCGACCGGGATCAACAAGGTGTCGAGTTCGCCCCGGCGCACGCAGTCGAGCAGGGCGGTGCATTCGATCAGATCGTCGCGGGTGGTGGCGAACAAACGACCCTTGGGCGTGCCGCCGACCTGGTGCCCGGAGCGGCCGACCCGTTGCAGGAACCCGGCAATCGAACGCGGCGAGGCGATCTGGCAGACCAGATCGACATCGCCGATATCGATCCCCAACTCCAGTGACGCCGTGGCGATCAGCACTTGCAGGTCACCGCGCTTGAGCCGTTGTTCGGCGTCGAGGCGAAATTCCTTGGCCAGGCTGCCGTGGTGCGCGGCCACCGCTTCTTTACCCAGGCGTTCGCTCAGGTGCCGGCTCAGGCGTTCGGCCAGACGCCGGGTATTGACGAAAATCAGCGTGGTGCGGTGTTCACGGGCGAGGACGGCGAGGCGGTCGTAGACCAGTTCCCACACGTCATTGGCCATCACCGCCGACAGCGGCACGGGCGGCACTTCGATGTCGAGATCTCGCGGGCGGGCGTGGCCGATGTCGATGATGGCGCACTCGCGATCACGGCCGACCAGGAAACGTGACACCGCTTCGATGGGCTTTTGCGTGGCGGACAGGCCGATGCGCATCAGCGGTTCGGGGCACAGCGCCTGTAACCGTTCGAGGCTCAACGCCAAGTGGCTGCCACGTTTACTGGCGGCGATGGCATGGATTTCATCGACGATCACCGTGCGCGTAGTGCCGAGCATTTTGCGCCCGGAGTCGGAACCGAGCAGCACATAAAGGGATTCCGGGGTGGTCACCAGGATGTGCGGCGCGGTCTTGCGCATCGCCGAGCGGTCTTTTTGCGGCGTGTCGCCGGTGCGCACGGCGGTGTTGATCTGCAATTCGGGCAGGCCCATGACGCGCAATTGCTCGGTGATCCCGGCCAGCGGGGTTTGCAGGTTGATTTGGATGTCGTTGGATAGCGCCTTGAGCGGCGAAACGTAGACCACCAGGGTTTCGTCCGGCAGATGGCCGCCGTTCTCCAGGCCTTGGTGAAACAGGTCATCCAGCACGGCGAGGAACGCGGTGAGGGTTTTGCCGGAACCAGTGGGCGCGGCAATCAACGTCGAGCGGCGCTGGCGAATCAACGGCCACGCCCGAGCTTGGGCGGCAGTCACCGTCGGGAAGGTGTTGCGGAACCAGGCGCTGACGGCGGGGTGGAAGCCGGCCAGGGCGCTGTCGGCGGGGATGGGCAGGTTCATGGGGTAAGTTATGCGGGTGGGGTGGGGAAGATGCAAGTCTTGAAAGCCGACCGGTACTACTGTGGCGAGGGGGCTTGCCCCCGTTCGGCTGCGAAGCAGTCGTGAAATTGAACGACGCGGTGTGTCATTAAAAACCGGGAGGCCGGTTTTGGGGGCGCTTCGCAGCCCAACGGGGGCAAGCCCCCTCGCCACAAGGGCCGCGACAAAATCCGGGGATCTACACTTTACGGATGACGGTTGCGCACTAAACCCGCAAAATGCAACGATTCCGGCAACTATCGACGGCATTGCCTGCGGGCGCTGTCGATTAAGCCATTGTTCCAATCAGACTGGGCCTGCTGACTCTATGCGAATGCGCCTTATGTTACTGGGCGGCGGAAATGCCCTTGGGCAGGCGCTGATTCGCCTCGGTGCGGAGGAAGACATCGGTTTCCTCGCCCCCCGCCCACCACAAGACGGCTGGGATGCCGCGAGCCTGACGCAACTGCTCGACGACACCCGCCCGGATGCGCTGATCAACCTCGCCTACTACTTCGACTGGTTCCAGGCGGAGACCGTCAGCGAGCAGCGTCTTGCCGGGCAGGAGCGGGCGGTCGAGCGCCTGGCCGAATTGTGTCAGCACCACAACATCGTGCTGCTGCAGCCGTCGAGCTATCGCGTCTTCGACGGTTCGCGTGCTACCGCCTACAGCGAAAAAGACGAGCCGGTGCCCCTGGGCCTGCGCGGTCAGGCCTTGTGGCGGATCGAGCAAAGCGTACGCGCCACCTGTCCGCAACATGTGTTGTTGCGTTTCGGCTGGTTGCTCGATGACAGCGCCGACGGCATCCTCGGGCGCTTCCTCGCCCGGGCCGAAACCCCGGAAGAATTGCTGATGGCCGACGACCGCCGGGGCAATCCGACGCCCGTGGACGACGCGGCCCGGGTGATCATTTCGGTGCTCAAGCAACTCGATTGTGCGGCGCCGCTGTGGGGCACCTACCATTACGCCGGACATGAGGCGACCACGCCGCTGGCATTGGGGCAGGCGATCATCACCGAAGCACGCAACCTGCACGAGCTGGCCATCGAAGCACCGACCGCCCAGGCCCACGCCGCGCGGCCCGATGCTGCCGAAGAGCCGCAACACGCGGTGCTGGCCTGCAAGAAAATTCTGCACACCTTCGGGATCAAGCCCCGCGCCTGGCGCGCGGCACTCCCGGGCTTACTGGATAGGTTCTATCGCCATGGCTGACGGCCCAGTTTTAATCACCGGCGGCGCCGGTTTCATCGGCTCGCACCTCACCGACGCCTTGCTCGCCAAGGGCCACGCGGTGCGCATCCTCGATGACCTGTCCACCGGCAAGCGCAGCAACCTGCCGCTGGACAACCCCAAGGTCGAGCTGATTGTCGGCGACGTCGCCGATGCGGCATTGGTCGCGCGCTCGATGCTCGGTTGCAGCGCCGTGGCGCATCTGGCGGCCGTGGCCTCGGTGCAGGCGTCGGTGGACGATCCGGTCAAGACCCATCAGAGCAATTTCATCGGCACCCTGAATGTCTGCGAGGCCATGCGCCAGGCTGGCGTCAAACGGGTGCTGTTCGCCTCCAGCGCGGCGGTGTACGGCAACAACGGCGAAGGCGAGTCAATTGACGAAGACACCGCCAAGGCGCCGCTGACGCCTTACGCCTCGGACAAACTGGCCGGCGAGTATTACTTTGATTTCTACCGCCGCCAGCATTGCCTGGAGCCGGTGGTGTTCCGCTTCTTCAACATCTTCGGCCCGCGCCAGGACCCGTCCTCGCCGTACTCCGGGGTGATCAGCATCTTCAGCGAACGCGCGCAGAAAGGTTTGCCAATCACCGTGTTTGGTGACGGCGAGCAGACCCGGGATTTTGTCTACGTCGAGGATTTGGTGGATTTGCTGGTGCAGGCGATCGAGAAACCGCAGATCGAAGTCGGCGCGGTGAACGTTGGCTGGAATCAGGCAACGACCCTCAAGCAGATGCTCGAAGCGCTGTCCCAAGTGGTGGGTGAATTGCCGCCAGTGAGCTACGGCCCGGCGCGGTCTGGTGATATCCGTCACTCGCGGGCCAATAATCGGCGCTTGCTGGAGCGGTTTACCTACCCTGAACAGACTCCGATGAGCGTTGGTTTGGCGCGGTTGCTGGGACGCTGAGTTTTTCGCCGCCATGAAAAAGGCGCCTTTCGAGGCGCCTTTTTTGTGGCTGGCATTTTAGCTCAGGTTGACTCAATCCCTGTGGCGAGGGAGCTTGCTCCCGCTCGGCTGCGCAGCAGTCGCAACCCAGTGAACGCGGTGTGCCAGATGAATCGCGGTCGCAGGTTTTGGGTCTGCTGCGCAGCCCAGCGGGAGCAAGCTCCCTCGCCACAAAAGCAATTCAGGTCTTTCTTAGAACTTGTAACCCAGGCCCACCATGTAGATGAACGGATCCACATCCACATTGACCTTGGCCCGAGTACCCGGAGCCACGGCGTTGTTTTCCACGGTCGCGCGGGTGTCAATGTCGATGTAGCGCACCTGGGCGTTGAGCATGATGTTGTCGGTGATCATGTAGTCGGCGCCGACCTGGAACGCCATGCCCCAGGAGTTTTTCGCCTTGAAGTTGCTGAAGCCGTTGGCCTGGGCTTCGCTGCCGACGTGTTCGTCGTAGATCCAGGTGTAGTTGATACCGGCGCCAACGTAGGGCTGGAACACGGACTTGCCGTCCAGTGGGTAGTACACAACGCTCAAGGTCGGCGGCAGGTGTTTCAGGGTACCGAGTTTGCCGTTGGCCGCGCCCAGGGCGGTGCCTTTGATCTTCACGTCGTGCTCAAACGGCGAGGCCGCGAGCAGCTCGATGCCCCAGTGGCTGTCGATCATGTAAGCGAAGTTCAGACCCAGTTGCGTGTCGCTGCTCATGGTCGCCTTGCCACCCAGATTGGTACCCGCCAACGGGCCCTGGTCAACCTTGACGCTGGAGCTGTCAGCCTTCGGGTTGACGGTGATCGCACCGGCGCGAACGATGATGTCGCCGGCTTCGTGGGCGTGGGCGAGCGGGGCTGCGAGCGCGAGGGCAAACAGCGAGGCACTGAGCAAGGACTTGTTCATGAGGGCTCCAAAGGACGTTAAAAATGTTCGATGTCCAATGGTAAAGAGCCATCTGATACGGTCTTTTGATTCAGCTCAATGAAACAGTGATGGGCCTGGTTTTTGTGGAACCTTTGCGGGCGCCTTCGCGGGCAAGCCTCGCTCCTACAAGGTTTGTGGCGTTCGCGGTATTGCGGCAAACACAAACCCTGTAGGAGCGAGGCTTGCCCGCGAAGGCGTCTTCACAAACAACACCGAACCCCCGGATTCACTCCGGCAATTCATACACATAAATCTTGTCCGCCTCCATCTGATACCCCGCATCCGCCAACTCGCTGCTGGACGTTTTAACCTGCAAAGCCCCCTCGATCCAGTACGGCTGATACAGCTCATCCAGCTTCACGCCGACTTTGCTTTTCACATGCACGATCTGGTTCGACGGCGGTGGCGGCACGTGGATGCAGGCGCCGAAATACGGCACCAGCAGAAACTCCGTGGTGCGACCTTCTTCACTGACTTCCAGCGGCACGATGTAACCCGGCAAGCGGATGTTCTTGCCATCGAGGCTTTTCACCACCGGTGCGTTGGGCATGTCCTGCTTGGCGGCCGGGGCCGACTCCAGCGTGCTGCTCATTTGCGACAGATCGTGCAGCGGCGTCATGTTCGGCACTTCCGCCGGGGCGTCTGGCGGGATCATTTCCGACCAGGTCAAATCCGCAGGTTCGGCCGCCCACAGCGGCAGGGCGACCAGCATCAACAGCGCGAGCAGAGCGCGGGGCATCTTTAACGTCCTCATAAACGGATCGACAGGCCATCGGCCAATGATTGGCGATACGCGCGCCAGGCCGGCACGCTGCCCATCAGCAGCGCGGCGATCAGGATGCCACCGAGCAGCGTCCATTCATATTCGCTCGGCCACGACAGCGGCAGGTACAAGCCGTAATTGGCCTGCACGTAACCCTGGGCGGCGGCGATGCACACATACAGCAGCGCCACGCCGGCAATCACCCCGGACAGCGCCAGGGCAAAGGCTTCCAGCACCAACAACGTCGCGATGTGCCACGGCCGCGCGCCCACCGAACGCAGGATCGCCATCTCGCGCCGCCGTTCATTGAGGCTGGTGAGAATCGCCGTGAGCATGCCGATCAACCCGGTCAACACCACGAACAACGAGACCACGAACAGGGCTTTTTCCGCCGTGCTCATCAAACTCCACAGCTCTTGCAACGCCACGCCCGGCAGGATCGCCAGCATCGGCTCGCCACGGAATTCGTTGATCTCGCGTTGCACCGCGAATGTCGAAATCTTGCTGTTGAGGCCGAGCATGAACGCAGTGATCGCTTGCGGCGTCAGGTCCATGTTGCGCGCCTGATCGGCACTGATCCGGCCTTTGCCTTGTGCGGGCACGCCGTTGTGCCAGTCGATGTGGATCGCCTCCATGCCGCCGAGGCTGATGTGCAACGTGCGGTCCACCGGGGTGCCGGTGCGTTTGAGAATGCCGACCACGGTGAACGGTTTGTCGTCGTGCTTGACCAGGCTGATCACCGCCACACCGTGGGCCAGCACCAGTTTGTCGCCGAGTTTGTAGTGCAGCGCATCCGCCACTTCGGCGCCGAGCACCACTTCGAACGGGTCGGTGGCGAAGGCGCGGCCGTCGGCCAGTTCCAGGTGTTGTTGACGGCCGTACTGGTAGTGCTCGAAGTACGCCTCGGTGGTGCCCATCACCCGATAACCGCGATGGGAATCGCCAAGGGACATCGGGATCGCCCACTTCACTTTCGGGTTGTTGGCGAAGTGTTCGAAGCTGTCCCAGCGGATGTTGTTGGTGGCGTTGCCGATGCGGAACACCGAGTACAGCAGCAGGTTCACCGACCCGGAGCGGGCGCCGACGATCAGGTCGGTGCCGCTGATGGTGCTGGCAAAACTGGCCTTGGCCTCGGTGCGTACACGTTCAACGGCTAAAAGCAGGCACACCGAGAGGGCGATGGCGAACGCGGTGAGGATCGCGGTGAAGCGGCGGTTAGCCAGGCTGGCCAGGGCTAGACGAAACAAATACATCTCAGACCTCGAACGGGGTGGCGGCGCGATTGAGCTCGGCCAGCGACAGGTTGCGGTCGAACAGCGGCGCGAGGCTCTGGTCATGGCTGACGAACAACAGGCTCGACCCGGCTTCGCGGCATTCGGCGAACAGCAGGCGAATGAAGTTCTCGCGGGCGTCGTAGTCCAGGGCCGAGGTCGGTTCGTCGGCGATCACCAGTTCCGGCTGACCGATCAACGCCCGCGCGGCGGCGACCCGTTGTTGCTGGCCGATGGACAGCGAGTCGGCGCGGCGACTGAGGATGCTTTCATCCTTCAAACCCAAATGCGCGAGCAGGGTCGCGGCGGCCTGGTCGACGCTGCCGTGGCGCTGTTTCGCCCGTTCGGCGCGCAATGTGGAGAAGTGGCAAGGCAACTCGACGTTCTCGCGTACCGAGAGAAACGGCAGCAAGTTGAACTGCTGGAAGATGTAGCCGGTGTGATCGACGCGAAAGCGGTCGCGGGCGCCAGCGCCGAGTTCGGTCAGTTCCTGGCCGAGCAAACGAATGCTGCCGCGATCGGGCTTTTGCACACCGCCGAGCAGACCGAGCAGGGTGGTCTTGCCGCTGCCGCTGGGGCCTTTGAGGAACAGGGTTTCACCGGGTTCCAGGCGAAACGCCGGGATATCCAGCAGCGGTGGGTGACCGGGCCAACTGAAGCCCAGGTCGGACAGTTCGATGAGTGCTTGGGTCATGTGAAACCGGTCAGGTAATGAAGTGAACCCTTGTAGGAGCGAGGCTTGCCCGCGAAGGCGATCTATCCGTCGACATCTGTGTTGAATGTGACGGCCTCTTCGCGGGCAAGCCTCGCTCCTACAGGATCGGGGTGGATCAGAATTTCAGGGCAGCCGCCTTGGACGTCACTTCAACGCCTTGCTGGCCGCTCGGGCTGATCAGTTGTACCTGAATCTTCTGGGTCGCCGGGAAGGTGTTGAAGAGGTTCGCCAGATCCAGGGTCTTCAGCGCGCCGGGTGCCGAGCAACTGAATTGATAGTGGGCGTGGATTTCACTGTGGTCGTGGTGATGCTCGTGACCGTCCTTGTCCGCTTCGTCGTGTTCATCATCGGCGTCGGGCTTGTCACCGAACAGCGGGCTTTCCAGTTCCTGGGTCGCGACTTTGCAACCGGCGGCTTTCGGCAGGTTGAACAGCACCAGCGGATTTTCCAGTTTCACCTTGGCGGCGGCGACTTTGGCTTTATCGGCGTCGCTGGTGGCGACGTGTTCGAAGCCCACCAGATTCATCGCCGGGCTTTCCAGCTCCAGCTCCAACGTCTGACCGTCCAGCGCCGCATTCAAACGACCGACGCCATGTTCGTGGGCGCCTAGGCTGCCGTGTTCAGGTTCATTGGCCGCAAAGGCAGCGGCCAACGGCAACAGGGCAAACGGCAGAGCGAGCAGCAGACGACGCATGGCGGGTCTCCGGAAAGTAAAGTGAAAGGTTTGTTATGTAATCTTATAACGAAAGTGCGGAGAGTTTGACCGCCCGCTTTGCGATACACAAGACCCATGGGAGCATGCAGGTCAGAAATGTGCAGGAGCGGACCTATGTTGCGAATACGCGGAAGCATCGGCGACTGGCCGGTGGATTTGACCCTGGAGATGGATGACGGCGATTGGGCGCGGCTCGGCGCGCAGTTGCAGGTGGGCAAAACCGAGGACGTCAGCGCCCCGGCGGCCAAGCCGCTGAACCAGGATGACGCGCTGTGGCAGATCGCCAAGGACCTGCTGCGCAAGGCCGGGCAATTGAGCGGGCCGGATTTGCTGGAGCAGTTGGAAGGGCTGACCGGTAGTGCGGCGTCGGGTAAGCGCTTGCTGGTGCGCCTGCGCCATTGTGCGGATGTGAAGGTGGTGAGCGGCGGGGATACGCCGCTGTACAGCTGGGTTGAACCTGCGTAGGAACTGTAGGAACAAAGCTTGCTCGCGATGGCGATCTTACGGACGCCATCGCGGGCAAGCCTTGCTCCTACAGCGATGGCGATCATACGGACGCCATCGCGGGCAAGTCTTGCTCCTACGGCGATGGTGATCATACGGACGCCATCGCGGGCAAGCCTTGCTCCTACAGCGATGGCGATCTTACGGACGCCATCGCGGGCAAGCCTCGCTCCTACAGAATCAATAAAGCGCGGCGAACAACTTGCGCCGGTACGTGGTCACCAGCGGGTGATCATTGCCCAGCAGTTCGAACACTTGCAGCAAGGTCTTGTGCGGCAGGCCTTCGCTGTAGCTGCGGTTGCGGATGAACAGCTTGAGCAACGAATCCAGCGCCGGTTCGTATTGCTGGCGGGCCAATTGCTGGATTGCCAATTGATACACCGCTTCATCGTCCTGCGGGTTTTTCGCCAGACGCGCTTTCAGGTCGGCGGCATCCGGCAAATCCTTGGCCTGGCCCAGAAACTGAATCTGCGCCTTGGCGCCGGCCAGCGCGGCCTTGTGCTCATCGGTCTTGACCGCGTCGAGCACAGTTTGCGCTTCGCCCAGTTCGCCACGCTCGGTGAGGCAGCGGGCGTAAAGGATCAGCGCTTTGGCATTGGTGTTGTCTTCGCCCAGCAGCACTTTGAGGATGGCTTCGGCGTCGGCAAAGCGGCCTTCATCGAACAACGCCTGAGCCTGTTCGAACGGATCGGCAGCAGCCGGCGGCGGCATTTGCACATGGGGTTCAAGCATGGCGCGTACGGCGGACTCCGGTTGCGCACCGGCAAAACCGTCCACCGGTTGACCGTCCTTGAACAGCACCACGGTCGGCAGGCTACGGATGCCGAAGCGCGAGACGATGTCCGGCTCGACGTCGCAATTGACCTTGGCCAGCAACAACTCGCCCTGATAGCTCTCGGCGATGGTTTGCAGCATCGGCATCAGCGCCTTGCACGGCGCACACCATTCGGCCCAGAAATCCACCAGCACTGGTTTGTGAAAAGAGTTCTCGATCACCGACTGGTCGAAATCGGCAGTCGTGGCGTCGAAGATATACGGCGTTTCCTGACTCATGGGGGATCTCTTGGAAGCGTGAATGAGGCCACTATAAGGCTTGGCGGGGGGTGGCCGGAAGCGGGAACACAGATCGTTCCCACGCTCTGCGTGGGAATGCCTCAATGGACGCTCTGCGTCCGCTTTGGGACGCGGAGCGTCCCGGGCTGCATTCCCACGCGGAGCGTGGGAAGGATCATATGCGGGTGGCGTGATAGAGGCTCACATGCCGAAACTCTTCGGGCTCGGCCAGATCGGGCAAGGTCATCGCCTCCAGCATTTCAATGCGCCGGTACAACGGATGACGAAAATCCCGAACCCGCGAATCCGCGACCAAGGCTTCCTTGCCGCGACTCAAAAACTCATCGAGCAGCGGCAGATTCGCCCGGTCATACAGCACGTCGGCCACCAGTATCAGATCAAAGCGATCCGCCTCGGCAAAGAAATCCGTCGAGTAGTTGAGCTGCACCTCATTGAGTTCAGCATTCGCCCGACACGCCGCAATCGCCAGCGGGTCCAGGTCACAGGCCACCACTTCCAGCGCCCCGGCCTTTACCGCCGCAATCCCCGCCACACCAGAACCCGCGCCAAAATCCAAAACGCGCTTGCCTTTGACCCACTCGGGAAACGCCGCGAGATACCGCGCCATCGCCAAGCCACTGGCCCAGCAGAAACTCCAATAGGGCGGTTCATGCAGGATTCGCCGGGTTTCTTCCGGGCTGAAGGCGCGGTCCATGTTGTCGCCGTCGATCAGCCAGAGTTTCAGGTTGGTGTCCGGCAAATGGCAGGCGACGAGTTGCGCGTCGCCGAGCAGTTCACCTAACGCCTGTTGCAGGTCGAGCGGTGCAATCATGGGGCTTTGACGAATTGCAGTTGGCCCAGGGCCTGGGTTGTCGGCTGGGTGATGGTCTGCGACGGCAGGTGCAGGATCAACTGGCCGGACTGGCTGGCGCGGCCGCGCAGTTCAACCCGGGCACCGACCGGAAAGGATTCCGGGTTGAAACGCAGGTGAAACGGCAGGATTTGATTGGTGCCGATCAGGCTGGAGCTGGCGAGCAATTGTTGCGGGCGGGATTTGTCGTCGATCACCAGCAGCGCCAGTTCCACTTCGGCGCCGGCGGGCACGCCTTGCAGGGTGCCGCTCAATTCACGCTGAAAGGCCGGCAGCGGGCCGAGGTCAGCGGATTCTTTGGCTTTCTTCTGCGCCGCTTGTGGCGCGGGGCCCGGGGTCGGCGGCTGCGGCTTGGGCGCATCGCTGCCGCAGGCCACCAGCAGGCTTAAAACACTGAGCAGGACGAGCGGTCGTAGCGACATTTGTGGCTCCAGCAAGGTGAAATCCATGAATCAAACATATTGCTCGTCTGTATACCGCAAACCCTATGGCTTGTCTTGCCACGGGGATGCGCTACCATGGCCCTCCCTTTTTTTGTTGCCTGCCACCATGCACTGTCCCTTCTGCGGTGCCAACGACACCAAGGTCATCGACTCGCGTCTGGTCGCCGAGGGCGAACAGGTGCGCCGCCGGCGTGAATGCCTGGCCTGCGGCGAGCGTTTCACGACGTTCGAAACCGCCGAACTGGTGTTGCCGCGCCTGATCAAAACCGACGGCAGCCGCCAGCCGTTCGACGAAGAAAAACTCCGCGCCGGCATGCAGCGGGCGCTGGAGAAGCGCCCGGTGAGTGTCGAGCGCCTCGAATCGTCGCTGGTGCACATCAAACACAAACTGCGCGCCACCGGCGAACGCGAGGTCAAATCCCTCGTGGTCGGTGAACTGGTGATGGCCGAGCTGCAAAAGCTCGACGAAGTCGCCTACATTCGTTTCGCCTCCGTGTATCGGCGCTTCCAGGACCTCAACGAGTTCCGCGAAGAGATCGATCGCCTGGCCCGTGAGCCGGTGAAAGAATGACCACCTCCGCAGAACAAGCCATCCTCGACGCCCATTACATGGCCCGCGCCCTGGAACTGGCGCGCAAAGGTCACTACACGACTCACCCCAACCCACGGGTTGGCTGCGTGATCGTCAAGGACGGGCAGATTGTCGGCGAAGGCTGGCATGTGCGCACCGGCGAACCCCACGCCGAAGTCCATGCGTTGCGTGCGGCGGGTGACAAGGCCCGTGGCGCCACCGCTTACGTGACCCTCGAACCCTGCAGCCATCACGGCCACACGCCGCCCTGCGCTGATGCGCTGGTGAATGCCGGTCTGGCCCGTGTGGTTGCAGCGATGCAGGACCCGAACCCGTCGGTCGCCGGTCGCGGCATGCAGCGCCTGGCCCAGGCCGGGATCGCCATCGAAAGCGGTGTGCTGGAAGGTGAAGCGCGCAAGCTCAACGAAGGTTTCCTGAAGCGCATGGAACATGGCTTGCCGTTCGTGCGGGTCAAGTTGGCCATGAGCCTCGACGGTCGCACGGCGATGGAAAGCGGCGAAAGCCAATGGATCACTGGCCCGGCCGCTCGCTCGGCAGTGCAACGCCTGCGTGCCCAGGCCAGCGTAGTGCTGACCGGCGCCGACACAGTGCTGGCCGACAACGCCCGTTTGACCGTGCGCGCCGCCGAATTGGGCCTGGACGCCGAGCAAACCACGCTGGCCATGAGCCGTCCGCCGCTGCGCGTACTGATCGACGGCCGCTTGCGCGTGCCGCTGGATGCACCGTTCTTCAAGGCGGGCCCGGTGTTGGTCGCCACCTGCATGGCGATCGAAGAGCAATACGCCAACGGCCCGGAATGCCTGATCGTGGCCGGCGACGATGGTCTGGTGGACCTGCGCAAACTGCTGGTCGAACTGGCCAACCGTGGGGTTAACGAAGTGTTGGTCGAAGCGGGGCCGCGCCTGGCCGGGGCGTTTGCCCAGCTAGGTCTGGTGGATGAGTTCCAGATCTTCATCGCCGGCAAGTTCCTCGGCTCCTCGGCTCGCCCGTTGCTGGACTGGCCGCTGGCGCACATGAAGGACGCGCCCGAGCTGAAAATCACCGAAATTCGAGCGGTTGGCGATGACTGGCGAGTCACTGCCATTCCTTCGCCAGCCGCGAGCGTATAATTCCCGGCCTGAGCCAAGACGGCCTGTTCTCGAGGAGGACTCCATGTTTACCGGCATCATCGAATCCATCGGCAGTATTCGTGCATTGACCCCAAAAGGCGGAGATGTGCGGGTTTACGTAGAAACCGGCAAGCTCGACCTGAGCGACGTCAAACTGGGCGACAGCATCGCGGTCAACGGCGTGTGCCTGACCGCAGTTGAACTGCCAGGCAACGGCTTTGCAGCGGATGTCAGCCGCGAAACCCTCGACTGCACCGCCATGAATGACTTGAAAAGCGGCAGCCCGGTCAACCTGGAAAAAGCCCTGACCCCGACTACCCGACTGGGCGGACACCTGGTCAGCGGCCACGTCGATGGTGTGGGCGAAGTAGTGACCCGCACCGAGAATGCCCGCGCTGTGGAATTCCGCATCCGCGCGCCGAAAGACCTCGCCAAGTACATCGCCCATAAAGGCTCGATCACCGTCGATGGCACCAGCCTGACCGTGAACGCAGTCGATGGCGCCGAGTTCTTGCTGACGATCATTCCCCACACCCTGAGCGAAACCATCATGGCGTCTTACCAGCCAGGTCGCCGGGTGAATCTGGAAGTGGACTTGCTGGCACGTTATCTGGAGCGCCTGTTGCTGGGCGATAAGGCCGCAGAGCCTACAAAATCCGGGAACATCACCGAAAGCTTTCTGGCCCAAAACGGCTACCTCAAATCCTGACTCAAGGGGGTGCCTTGTGGCGCTCAATAGCATCGAAGAACTGGTTGAAGACATCCGCCAAGGCAAGATGGTCATCCTCATGGATGACGAAGACCGCGAGAACGAAGGCGACCTGATCATGGCCGCCGAGTGCTGCCAGCCTGAACACATCAACTTCATGGCCAAGCACGCCCGTGGCCTGATCTGCATGCCGATGAGCCGCGAGCGCTGCGAACTGCTGAAGCTGCCGCTGATGGCGCCGCGCAACGGTTCCGGGTTCGGCACCAAATTCACCGTCTCGATTGAAGCCACCACTGGCGTGACCACCGGCATCTCCGCCGCCGACCGCGCCCGCACCGTGCAGGCCGCTGCCGCCAAGGACGCCAAGGCTGAAGACATCGTCAGCCCCGGCCACATCTTCCCGTTGATGGCCCAACCGGGCGGCACCCTCGCGCGTGCCGGCCACACCGAAGCTGCTTGCGACCTGGCGCGTATGGCCGGTTTCGAGCCGAGCGGCGTGATCTGCGAAGTGATGAACGACGACGGCACCATGTCCCGTCGCGCCGAACTGGAAACGTTTGCCGCCGAACACAACATCAAGATCGGCACCATCGCCGACCTGATTCACTACCGGATGATCCACGAACGTACCGTTCAGCGGATTGCCGAGCAGCCGCTGGACAGCGAACTGGGCCAATTCAACCTGGTGACCTATCGTGATTCCGTGGAAGGCGACGTGCACATGGCCCTGACCCTGGGCACCGTGTGCGCCGACGAGCCGACCCTGGTTCGCGTGCACAACATGGACCCATTGCGCGACCTGCTGATGGTCAAGCAGCCGGGCCGCTGGAGCCTGCGCGCCGCCATGGCCGCGGTCGCCGAGGCTGGCAGCGGCGTGGTGCTGTTGCTCGGTCACCCGCTCGATGGCGATGTATTGCTGGCACATATCCGCGAAACCGCCGAGCACGTCCCGGCGAAAAAACCGACCACCTACAGCATCGTCGGTGCCGGTTCGCAGATCCTGCGGGACCTGGGCGTTCGCAAAATGCGCCTGATGAGTGCGCCAATGAAATTTAATGCGATATCCGGTTTCGATCTGGAAGTTGTAGAATACGTGCCCTCCGAATAATGACCGGTTGTTTCCGGGCCTTGATTCGCGGTTAACACATCACTGAGGGACGCGTAGAAAACGCGTCCCGGCTCTTTAAGAGATCTAACGAATGACCCTGAAGACCATCGAAGGTACCTTCATCGCCCCTAAAGGCCGCTACGCTTTGGTAGTAGGCCGTTTCAACAGCTTCGTCGTTGAAAGCCTGGTCAGCGGTGCAGTTGATGCCCTGGTTCGCCATGGCGTGAGCGAAAGCGACATCACCATCATCCGTGCCCCTGGCGCCTTCGAAATCCCGCTGGTTGCGCAGAAAGTAGCCCAGAAGGGCGAATACGCGGCAATCATCGCCCTGGGCGCGGTCATTCGTGGCGGTACTCCGCACTTCGAATACGTGGCAGGCGAATGCACCAAGGGCCTGGCCCAGGTGTCCATGGAGTTCGGCGTTCCAGTCGCTTTCGGCGTGCTGACCGTTGATTCCATCGAGCAAGCCATCGAACGTTCCGGCACCAAGGCCGGTAACAAAGGTGCCGAAGCTGCCCTGTCCGCTCTGGAAATGGTCAGCCTGCTGGCACAGTTGGAGGCCAAGTGATTAGCGACGACAGCGATCAGTTCAACCCACGCGATCCAAAGCCTGCGGATGCCGGCAAGCCATCGAAAAGCGTCAAGCGTCGCGAAGCCCGTCAGCTCGCGACTCAAGCGCTGTACCAATGGCACATGGCCAAGCAGTCGCTGAACGAGATCGAAGCGCAGTTCCGGGTCGATAACGATTTCAGCGATGTCGATGCCGCCTACTTCCACGACATCCTGCACGGCGTTCCGGCCCACAAGCCTGAGATTGACGCTGCGCTGTCGCCTTGCCTGGACATCACCATCGAAGAGCTGGACCCGGTTGAACTGGCGGTTCTGCGCCTGTCCACATGGGAACTGCTCAAGCGCGTCGACGTGCCGTACCGCGTTGTGATCAACGAAGGTATCGAGTTGGCGAAAGTCTTCGGTTCCACCGACGGCCACAAGTTCGTCAACGGTGTACTCGACAAGCTGGCCCCGCGTCTGCGTGAAGCTGAAGTAAAGGCGTTCAAGCGCTGATAAGCGCTTGAATGGCTGCCAAATGGGCGAGTTTGAGCTGATCCGCAATTTCTTCGCCGCCGCGCCTTGTGCGCAGGGCGGCGAGGGCGTCGCACTGGGAATCGGCGATGACTGCGCCTTGCTGGCTGTTCCTCCCGGGGAGCAGTTGGCAATTTCCACCGACACGCTGGTTGCCGGCGTGCATTTCGCAGATCCTTGCGACCCGTTTCTGCTCGGTCAGCGCTCGCTGGCTGTCGCGGTCAGTGACCTGGCCGCCATGGGCGCCACCCCCGTTGCCTTTACCCTTGCCCTGACCTTGCCGACGGTGACCGCCGATTGGCTGGACGCCTACGCCCGTGGCTTGAATGTCATGGCCCAGGGCTGTGGCGTGGCGCTGATCGGCGGCGACACCACCCGTGGGCCGTTGAGCCTGACCCTGACCGTGTTTGGCCGCGTGCCGAGCGGCCAGGCCCTGACCCGCAGCGGCGCGCAGCCGGGGGACTTGCTGTGTGTCGGCGGCGAGTTGGGCAATGCCGCTGGCGCGTTGCCGCTGGTGCTTGGCCAACGGACTGCGGACGAGGCCATCGCCGATCCGCTGCTGCGCCATTACTGGTCGCCGCAACCGCAACTGGCCCTCGGTCAGGCGTTGCGCGGCCACGCCACGGCGGCGCTGGATATCTCCGACGGCCTGCTCGCCGACTGCGGGCACATCGCGCTCGCTTCGAAAGTCGGCATTCAGATTGACCGGAGCAAGCTGCCGGTGTCCCAAGCGTTGGTGAGCTTCCTCGGCCAGACAGGCGCCGAAAACGCCGCCCTGAGCGGTGGCGACGACTACGTGCTGGCCTTCACCGTGCCGCCCGTCGTTTTGCCCCGGTTGCTGGCGGACGGCTGGCCGGTCCATGTGGTGGGCTGGGTCGTGGCCGGGCAGGGCGTCAGGCTGCTGGACGCCGATGGGCGCGACATCACCCCGCAAACCCGGGGTTATCAACATTTTCCGGAGACCCCGTGACCGATCATCCCAAGCAGACGCCGGCGGAATTCGTACCGCCTTCGGTCTGGCGCAACCCTTGGCATTTCCTGGCGTTCGGCTTCGGCTCGGGCACCTTGCCAAAGGCTCCGGGCACCTGGGGTTCGTTAGTTGCGCTA
Source organism: Pseudomonas sp. ANT_J12 (assembly GCF_008370045.1). GTDB lineage: Bacteria > Pseudomonadota > Gammaproteobacteria > Pseudomonadales > Pseudomonadaceae > Aquipseudomonas. The sequence goes on along the minus strand of NZ_VOBN01000015.1, from coordinate 109,053 downwards.
CCCTTTATCCCGTTGTGGCAGATGTTGCCCGACTGGGGCTACTGGCTGATGCTCGGCATCACCATGCTGTTCGGGTTCTGGCTGTGCGGCAAAGTGGCCGACGATCTGCGGGTACACGATCACGAAGGCATCGTCTGGGATGAGATGGTCGGGATGTGGATCACCCTGTGGCTGGTGCCGGATGGCTGGTACTGGTTGTTGGCGGGGTTCCTGATGTTCCGCTTCTTCGACATCCTCAAGCCGTGGCCAATTCGCTGGATCGACCGCCATGTGCACGGTGGTGTCGGGATCATGCTCGACGACGTATTGGCCGGGGTCTTTGCATGGCTGGGGATGCAGGGGCTGGTGTGGTTTTTCGCCTGAGTGGTGAAGCAGGGATTAGGCATGGCTCGACGCTGGTTGATGGTGGTTTTCGCGATGTTCTGCTCGCTCGCCCAGGCGGGGGACGCTACGCCGACGCCGTCCGTGATTCATCTGGCCAGCGAAGCCTGGGAAGACTACACCGCCGCTGACGGTCATGGCCTGGGCTGGGACGTGCTGCGCGCCATCTTCGAACCGGCCGGGATCAGGCTCGATATCCGCACCGAGCCCTACACCCGCGCCGTTGGCCTGGCCCAGCGCGGGGAAGTGGACGCCTGCGTCGGCGCCTATCGCGACGAAACCAGCGACGTGCTTTATCCGCACTGGAACTTCGACTCCGATCACATCTATGCCCTGGGCCTGGCGAGCAATCCGTCGCCGACCCTCGATAATCTCGGCAGTTACCGACTGGCCTGGGTGCGCGGCTACAAGTATCAGGCGTACCTGCCCAACGTGCAGCGCTACAACGAAGTGGTGCGGCGCGCCGGGATCCTGTCGATGCTGACCCACAACCGCGCCGACTATTACATCGATGCGCTGACCGAAATCGATTACCTGCTCGCCCGGGCCAGGGATCCGTCGCTGTTCCGCCGCACCCACATCGCCGAGTTGCCGCTGTACCTGTGTTTTGCCGACAACCCCAAGGCCCGCGCGTTGATGGCGTTGTTCGACCAGCGTATGGAACTGCTGGTGAAAAGCGGCCAGTTGAGACCGATCTTTGCCAAGTGGAAACAGCCTTATCCATTTGATGCGAATTGAACACGGGCCAATGGGCCGGCGGGACTTGGCCGCTTGATCAAACTTTTTGATCGTTATGCCTCATAATTCAGCCTAAGCGTCGGTCGGAACCTGCTGTTACAATGCCGCCTCTGCGAATCTCCAGTACTTATTGATCAGGAGCACACAGGTGCCTGTCGTTTTTGTCGCCGCTTCGAAGCTGCCAACACCTTTTGCGCAATTCACCATGCACGGCTTTCTCGATGAAGAGAACGGGCGCGAGCACGTGGTGCTGAGCCTGGGTGATTTCGCCGACGGTGCCCCGGTGCTCGGCCGGTTGCACTCCGAATGCCTGACCGGCGATGCCTTGTTCAGCCAGCGTTGCGACTGCGGCTCGCAACTTGAGGCCGCGTTGCAGGCCATCGCCCGTGAAGGTCGTGGCGTGTTGCTGTACTTGCGTCAGGAAGGCCGGGGCATTGGCCTGCTGAACAAGATCCGCGCCTACGAGTTGCAGGACGGCGGTGCCGACACCGTTGAAGCCAACGAGCGCTTGGGCTTTGCCGCCGACCAGCGTGACTACGCCATGTGCCTGCCGATGCTGCAGCATCTGGGCGTGAAATCCCTGCGCCTGATGACCAACAACCCACGCAAGGTCAAAGCCTTGACCGACATGGGTATTGTCGTCGCCGAGCGCGTGCCGCTGCACACCGGGCACAACCCGCACAACAAACTGTACCTGGCCACCAAGGCCAGCAAGCTCGACCACATGATGGGCAACGAGCATCAGGGCGAGGCTGATCGGGCGTGACTCGCGGTCAAGTGCGGCGGCGACTGTCCTTCAACTGGTGGCAATACCTGGCGCTGGCCTTGGTGCCGCTGTTCGTGATCAATGGCGTGTTCGGCCAGAGCGAGGCGATCCTGCCGGTGCTGGCGATGCCGCTGTTTATCGCCGGTGTGGCCTCGATGTTTGTCAGCCTGAAGTTTTTCGGCGGCTACAAACATGCGCTGATCGCCACCCAGAAAGCCCTCGATACCCCTGAAGAACCGGCGGCCTGGATTGCCCTGGCAGCCAAGCGTCGTATCGCCTTTCTGGCGGCGAGCCTGCCAGCGTGGATCGGTGCGTTGGCCGTGTTCGTCGGCCTCGAAGCGGTGCCGTTGGTGTTGCTGGCGCTGTCCACCGCGGTGCTGTTCTACCTCTACCGTATCCCGCGTCAACTCGGCTGATGCTGCGCGTCTGGCTGGCGGTTTTGCTGCTGGCCGTCAGCGGCTCGGCTTATTCCGTCGAACGCGTGGTCAGCCTCGCGCCTTCTCTCTCTGAAATCGTCGTTGAACTGGGCTCCGCCGACTTGTTGGTCGGAGTGCTGGATGCGGGTGAGCGTCCGGTCGAACTCAAGCACCTTCCCTCGGTTGGCAGCTATGGCCAACTGGACATGGAACGGCTGCTGAGCCTCAAGCCCGACCTGTTATTGCTCTGGCCCGGCAGCGTCGGCCCGGCCCAGCGGGACCAGCTCAAGCGCTTGAACATTCCCACCTACGTCGCCGAACCCCACAACCTCGACCAGCTCACGGCGCAGATTGAAGCGATTGCCACGCAACTCGGCCGACCGGAGCGGGGCGTCGCGCTGGCAGCAGGTCTGCGGCAGAAACTGGATAACCTGCGCCAGCGCTATCGCCGGGATAATCCGCTGACGGTGTTCTATCAAGTCTGGGATCGGCCGCTGTACACCGTGGGTGGCGGGCAAATCATCAGCGATGCGCTGGAGGTGTGCGGCGCGCGCAACGTGTTTGCCGACCTGTCCTTGCCAGCGCCGCAGGTCAGCGTGGAAGCGGTGTTGCAGCGCAATCCCGAGGTGATTCTGGCCAGTGATCAGGCGCAGCTCGATGCCTGGAAGGCGTGGCCGCAGGTGGCGGCGGTGGTGCAGGGGCGGTTGTTGTTGGTGACGGACAAGGGATTGGAGCGGCCGAGCGGGCAGATGATTGAGGCGACGGCCAAGTTGTGCCGGATTATCGCGCCGGGCCGTTAAGACCGAGTCGCGGCCTTCGCGGGCAAGCCTCGCTCCTACAGGTATCGGTGGCGCCCCTGTAGGAGCGAGGCTTGCCCGCGAAGAGGCCGGCCCAGGCGCCGTTAATCCGGGATCAGAACTCCGGCGTCCAGGTCACCCCAAACATCCACGCCCGACCTTCCTCGCGATACCCATACTGACTGCCTTCATAGCTGTACAACGCCCGGCTGTAACCCTTGTCCAGCAGGTTATCGACCTTCAATTCCAGCTTCACTTCCCGATTCAGCGCCCAACTGCTGCGCAACCCAAGCAACGCATAGCCACCCAACGGCTGCTGATTGTTCTCATCGTCATAACTACCGCTGACCGCCTGCCAACTGGCGCCGAGCCCCAACTGATCAAACTGGCGATCCAGATCCAGACTTAACGTGCGCCGCGCACGCCGGGCCAAGGTGTGACCGCTTTCGCGATCCCGTGGGTCGATGATCGCCACGCCGAGGTTGCTCTGCCAGCCGAACAGTTCCTGTTTCAGCGCGGCTTCGAAACCATTGATCCGCGCCGACGCCACGTTCTGCGGGCGGTTGTTGCTGCCGAAGATGATCGCGTCTTCCAGGTCAGTGCGGTATAGCGACGCTTCCAGACGACTGGTGTCGGTCAACTGGCTGCGCCATTGCAGCTCATAGCTTTTCGAGGTTTCAGGCTTGAGGTCCGGGTTGCTGTAATCCGGGTAATACAAGTCGTTGAAGGTCGGCGCGCGGAAGCCTTCGCTGTAGGTCAGCAGCACATCGTTGTCCGGGTTCAGCGGCAGGGTGAAGGTGCCGCTCCAACTGTTTTGCCCGCCGAATTGCTGGTTCTGGTCGCGACGCAGGCCCAGTTCCGTGGAGAAGCTGTCCGTCTGATAGCGATGCTGGATAAACGCCGCGCGATTCCAGCGACTGTCTTCATCAAACGGCGTGCTGCTGTTGATCCGGTCTTCGTACCAGTCGCCGCCGACGATCAAACTGTTGCGCTCGTTGAGCGTCAGGTCGTTCTGCCAGTTCACCGAATCGCGGTAGGTGTTGAACACCGTGCGTTCATCGCTGAGCTTGTCGAGGGTCTTCTCGCGGTTTTCGCTGTGGCCGAATTCCAGGCGGGTTTTCCATACGTCGTTGATGCGCGCGTCGATGTAACTGCTGACGCTGCTGACATCGAACTCACTGTAAGGCTGCTGCTGGACCGATTCGAAGGTGTTCATGTCGAAGCGGCCGAACGGGTTGTCGAACGCGCTTTTACCGTGGTTATCCAGCACATTCGCGCCGATTTCGATGTCATCTGTCAGCGCGTGGCTCAGGCTCAAACTCACCGATTTATTGCGGTATTCGTCGTGATCGCCATCGCTGGGATACGACTCATGGGTGCGATTGATCCCGGCGGTTTCATCCAGGCTGGCGCCCAGATTGAAACGGGTTTTCTCGTCACCGCCGGACAGCCCGAGGCTACGCTCCCACGTCTGATTACTGCCAAACCCCATATGCAGTCGCGGTTGCAGGCCTTGTTCGCCGCCACGACGGGTAAAGATCTGAATCACCCCGCCAATCGCATCGCTGCCATAAATCACCGAACGGGAGCCGCGCAACACTTCCACGCGCTCGACCTGTTCGATGTTGATGTGTTGCAGATTGCTGTCGCCGGAGGTGGTGCTACCAATACGCTGGCCGTCCACCAGCACCAGGCTCTGGGCCGATTTGGTGCCGCGAATGTAGATCCCCGGCAAGCTGCCGCGCCCGCCGGTTTGCCCGACTTGCACGCCCGGCACCCGACGCAATAGATCCGTGACGCTGCTCGGTTGCAGGCGATCGATGTCTTCGCGGGTGAACACCGTGTTGGCCGCGCTGCTGTCGTTGCGCGCCTCGACCTGGCGGTTGGCGCTGATCAGCACGTCGGGGAGCTTGAGGGCTTGATCGCGTTCGAAGGTGTCGGCCAGGAGGTGGCCGGCTGGCAACAAGGTCAGCGTCAGGGCGAGGCGGGAGAAATTCATGATGTATTCGTAAAAATCGAAAAAAACGCGGTCCTTGTAGGCGCGAGGCTTGCTCGCGAAAGCGTCTTAACAGGCAACAATGATGTTGAATGTTATGGCCTCTTCGCGGGCAAGCCTCGCTCCTACAGGGAAAGGGGGTTACTTGGTGAGCAGTTGCAGGCGCTGACGCACCGACGCTTCGATCCCGGCTTCATCCAGTCCGCATTCGGCCAGCATCTGCGCCGGTTTGGCGTGTTCGACGTAGCTGTCCGGCAAGCCCAGGTGCAGCATCGACTTGAGGATGTTCTCCCGGGCCAGGAATTCGCTGACCGCGCCACCGGCGCCGCCCATGATCGCGTTCTCTTCGATGGTCACCAGCAATTCATGGCTGTTGGCGACTTCACGAACCAGTGCTTCATCGAGGGGTTTGACGAAGCGCATATCGACCACGGTCGCGTCCAGCGTCTCGGCGACTTTCAGCGCTTCAGCCAGTTGCACACCAAACACCAGCAGGGCGACTTTGTTGCCCTGACGGCGAACCACACCCTTGCCGATTTCAATCGGTTGCAGGTCTTTTTCGATCGTCGCGTTCGGGCCATTGCCGCGCGGGTAACGCACTGCCGCCGGGCCGTTGTACAGGTGGCCGGTGGTGAGCATTTTGCGCAGTTCGTTTTCGTCGCTCGGGGTCATCACCAGCATGCCGGGGATGCAGCGCAGGAACGACAGGTCGAAACTGCCGGCGTGGGTCGGGCCGTCTTCGCCCACCAGACCGGCGCGGTCGATGGCGAACAACACGTCGAGGTTTTGCACCGCCACATCATGCACAAGCTGGTCATAGCCGCGTTGCAGGAAGGTCGAATAGATCGCCACCACCGGTTTCGCGCCTTCGCAGGCCATGCCGGCGGCGAACGTCACCGCGTGTTGCTCGGCAATCGCCACGTCAAAATAGCGCAGCGGGAAACGCTCGCTGAACGCCACCAGGTCCGAGCCTTCCTTCATCGCCGGGGTGATCCCGACCAGACGCGGGTCGGCCGCGGCCATGTCACACAGCCATTCGCCGAACACACCGGAATACTTCGGCCCGCCGGACTTCTTCGGCGCCGCGGCCGGAGCGTCCAGAGGATCGAGTTTGGTGATGGCGTGGTAACCGATCGGGTCGACTTCCGCCGGGGCGAAGCCTTTGCCTTTCTTGGTGACCACGTGCAGGAATTGCGGGCCTTTGAGATCGCGCATGTTGCGCAGGGTAGCGATCAGGGTCGGCAGGTCGTGGCCGTCGATCGGGCCGATGTAGTTCCAGCCCAGCTCTTCGAACAGCGTGCCCGGGACCAGCATGCCCTTAGCGTATTCTTCGGTACGCCGGGCGATTTCCCAGGCGCCGGGCAGGCGCGACAGGACCTTTTTGCTGCCTTCACGCATGCTGGCATACGTGCGGCTGGAAAGGATTTTCGCCAGGTAGTTCGACAAACCACCGACGTTGCGCGAGATCGACATGTCGTTGTCGTTCAGGATCACCAGCATGTTGGCGTTCACTTCAGGCGCGTGGTTCAGCGCCTCGAAGGCCATGCCGGCAGTCAACGCGCCATCGCCGATCACCGCAATCGCCTTGCGATCACTGTTCTGCAGGCGGGCGGCAATCGCCATGCCCAGCGCGGCACTGATCGAGGTGCTGGAGTGGCCGACGCCAAAGGTGTCGTACTCGCTCTCTGAGCGGCGCGGGAAGGCAGCGACGCCGTCCTTCTGGCGCAGGGTGCCCATGCGCTCGCGACGGCCGGTGAGGATTTTGTGCGGATAGGCCTGATGACCCACGTCCCACACCAGCCGGTCGTCCGGGGTGTCAAACACGTAATGCAACGCGATGGTCAGCTCGATGACGCCCAGGCCGGCACCGAAATGCCCACCGGTCTGACCGACCGTGTAGAGCAATTCCAGGCGCAATTCATCGGCCAGGGTTTCCAGCTCGGCTTCGCCTAACCGGCGCAGGCCGTCCGGCGTGTTAGCACGGTCGAGCAGGGGCGTGGTCGGGCGCTTGCGGGGAATCTCATGAAACGTCGTGGGCATCAGGCGAATCGTTATAGGTATAGAAGAGGCGGCAGTTTACCCGATGCATCGGCCCCTGCCCACGCGTTACTCTTTTTTGGCGGATACGCTGTCAGCTACGTCGTTCGACGATATAGCGGGCCAGATCGCGTAAAGGCTCGGCGGCCGCGTCAAACGGTCGCAGCGCATGCAGGGCCTGATCGCGCAATTCCAGGGCATAAGCCTTGGCCGCGTCGAGACCGAGCAGGGCCGGGTAGGTCGGCTTGTCGCGCGCGATATCGGCGCCCTGGCGTTTGCCGAGGGTTTCGGTGTCACTTTCGACGTCGAGAATGTCGTCCTGCACCTGAAACGCGAGGCCGATGGCCTGTGCATAGGTCTGCAAGGACTTCAGTTCGTCTTTCTCGGCGCGACCACTGGCCAGGGCGCCGAGTTTGACGCTGACCTCGATCAGCGCGCCGGTCTTGTGCCGGTGCATGTATTCAAGGGCTTTCTGATCCAGCTTCAAGCCCACCGAGCCAAGGTCGATGGCCTGACCGCCGACCATACCCGCCGGGCCTGCGGCCAACGCCAGGGCGCTGACCATTTGCAAAAGAATCTCTGCGTCCGAGGTGCTCAGGCGCGGGTCGAGCAGGGCGCTGAACGCCAGGCTTTGCAAGCCGTCACCGGCGAGGATCGCGCAGGCTTCATCGAATTTCTTGTGGGTGGTCGGTTGGCCGCGACGCAAATCGTCGTCGTCCATCGCCGGCAAATCGTCGTGTACCAGGGAATAGGCGTGGATCAGCTCCACCGCACACGCTGCGCCGTTGGCCTGCTCAGCCTTGCCGCCCAGCGCTTCGCACGCGGCGTAGGCCAGCAGCGGACGCACGCGCTTGCCGCCATTCATCACGCTGTAGCGCATGGCGTCATAGAGGCGGGCGAGCTCGGGGCTTGGCGGGTTGAACAGGGTTTCCAGCGCTGCGTTAACGCGGGCCTGGCTGGTCGCCGAATACGCTGCAATCATTCTGGCTGATCCGCTTCAAAGGGTTCCTCGGCCAGCTCGCCATCACGCTCGAGCAGCACTTGAACCTTTTGCTCAGCCTGGGCCAGTGCTGCCTGGCAATCGCGGGTCAGACCGATGCCTTGCTCGAAAGCCGTCAGCGAGTCTTCCAGCGACAACTCGCCGTTCTCCAGTCGCTCTACCAGCGTTTGCAGGTCAGCGAGGGATTGTTCGAAATCCAGTGCAGCTTTTTTGCGGGCCATGGCGGCTATTTCCGGTTGACGTTAAACCGGCGCGACACTAGCAGACATGGGGGGTATGGGCAAATGAGCGGGGGTTTTGACGCAACCTTTGTAGCCGCTGGCGAAGCCTGCGTTCGTTTTGTAGGAGCAAGGCTTGCCCGCGATAGCATCCTCAAGACCGCCATCGCGGGCAAGCCTTGCTCCTACAATCCGAGCGCAGGCTGCTACGGATCGTTGTGGCATCAATCAACGCCAGGATGGTTAATTGCGTAGCGCGTACTGCGCCCGCCACCAGGAAGGCGTTGGAGACAGCCCTTTTCCAGCAATTCAGCCAGATGACGCGTCGCCGTCGCCTTGGACACCTTCGCCACCGCCTGATATTGCGCCGCGCTGATCCCTTGCTCGAAACCGCGCTCCCCGCCATCCAGCAAGCGGTTCAGCACCTTGGCCTGCTCCGCCGTCAACGTTGATTCTCGATGCACCTGCCAGAACCGCGCCTTGCCCAGCACGGATTCAATCCGCGCCATCGCCTGTTGCAAGCTGCGCAGCAGGGTTTTCAGGAACCATTCCAGCCACTCGGTGATGTCCGATGTTGCCTTCTGACTGGCTTCCAGCACTCGGTAGTACCCGGCGCGATCCTCAAGGATGCTCGCCGACATCGCATAAAAACGAATGGCCAGCGCTTCGCCCTGGGCCAATGCCAGATCGGTAATGGTACGCGTCAGGCGCCCGTTGCCGTCATCGAAGGGATGCAGGGTGACGAACCAGAAGTGCGCAATCCCGGCCCGCAGCAATGGATCGAGCTGTTCCTGGCTCCGACTGTCTTCAAACCAGGTGAGGAAAGTGTTCAATTGCTGCTCAAGGCCCAGGCGAGGTGGTGCCTCGAAGTGAACGGTCGGCCTGTCGAGTCGTCCTGAAACCACCTGCATCGGCTCATCACCGCGTAATGCACCGACCCGGACCGAATGGGCAGAGAAGTCCGCTTCCTGATCCGGAAACAGCCACGCATGCCATTCCAGCAATCGCTCCAACGTCAGGGGCTGCGCAAACTGCTGGGTGGCATCGAGCATCAACTGCGCCAGCCCTTCGCTGCGTTGGCTGACGTGATCGTCGTCGAGCTGTTCCAGCCCCAAGCGCCGCGCCAGGGATGAGCGAACCGAGCCGACATTCAGCGTTTCGCCTTCAATAGCCGAGGACGTCACGATGTTCTGCAGCAGTGCGTCCAGTTCGCTCTGGGCGCTCAACGAACTGCCCACGGAACTGGCCATCCCCATCAACCGACCTTGCGCCTGCACGCACTCGCGCAATAGCGGCGCCAAGCGGTCGGCCTGCCAATTGAAGTTCGGCCAGTCGGGCTGTTGCCAGATCCAGTGCGACGCCATGAATTCGGGTACTCCAAGGTCAATGAGCCGAATAATAGTCTTATTCGGCTCATCCCGTGAGCCGAATAACCCCGCTATTCGGCTCACACCCAACAATCACCGTGATTTTCACCACAAATAAAGATGTATCTGATTGTTAAAAAATCGCTACATCGCTAACCTTCGTGCCTTCTACGACCCGATAGTCATGGGTCATTTTGACGAAACGCAGTTTTTGCAGCTGTAACGCGCCGAGGACCGGGCGCAGGGTTTCGTTGTGCATGGCAGGAGGCGTCACATGCGTTGCTTTCTTTCACTGCTGATCATGCTGGTCTGGGCCTGCGCGGCCCGGGCGGAGCCGACGGCCGAGTTGTCGGAGCCGGTAGGCGGCTGGCGTTACAACGGCTTGCTGGACCGCAGTGAAAACCCGCAAGTCGCCTATCCCACGCCGCCCATCGACCGCGGCATCCAGCGCAATCGCACGATGATCGAAGGCCAGCTCAAGGCCATCGGCACCCAGCGCGGGCCGCACACGCTGGCGGTCAACGGCAATCCACTGAACCTGTACACCGACGACGAAGGGCGTTTCGCCCGGCCGTATGCCTTTGGCGCCGGCTCCAACAGCGTCGAAGTGCGCAGCGCCGAAGGCAAATCCCTCAAGCGCGTTCAATTCTATGAAGCCAACAACCTGCGCACCCCGGCGCGGATTCGCGTGGTGCTGGGTTGGGACGACCCGAAAGCCGAACTCGACTTGCACATCATTACCCCGGACGGCCAGCACGCGTTTTTCGCCCATACGGCGTTGACCAACGGCGGCGGCCTGGACCCGGACGGCGTCGATGGTCCCGGCCCGGAAATGTTCACCATGACCGCGCCGATGCACGGCACCTATCTGGTTTACGTGAACTATTGGGGCAACTTCGGCAGCGAAGGCTATAACTTCGATGAGACCAGCAACCAGAACGAGGTCATCACCTCGCAGATCAACCTGGTGCTCAACGAAAACACCGTCGACGAAAAACGCGAGACCTTCATCGTGCCCCTGCGGGCCATCGGTGACCTGTTGCTGGTCAAGACTTTCAACTATTAAGCATCCCGCTCCACGGATGAACTGCTGAGCTTTGGGAACATGAGCGTGAACATGAGCGATAACACGATTTCACCAGCGGCTTCTCCGGCCGCCGAAACCCCTGCCGCCAAACCTCCACGGCGCTGGCCTGCCGTGCTGATCGGGCTGTGCCTGGTGGCTGGTGTGGCGGGCGGGTTGGGCTGGTTCATGCACAAACCCAAAGAGCCGCTGGCGGTGTTGGCCAGTGACAAACTGGGCATGGGCCGCCCGGACGGTCTGCTGGAAACCCATTCCTTGAGCCAATTGCCCAAGGACTTGCTGGCCGTGCCGTTCCTCAAGGAAACCCTGACCGAAGATTTCGTCTTCTATTACGAAGCCCACGCCGATCGCCTCGGCTTGATCGGCAGCCTGCGGCGGATCATTTACGAACATGACCTGAAATTGCAGGACAGCCTGATCGAGCAACTCTTCGATCAACCGGCAGACGTGGCGCTGTGGCGTGGGGCGGACGGTCGACTCAAAGATTTCCTGTTGGTGATGGATCGCGGTGGCCTGGCCAAGCTGCTGGAGCCGTTGGCCAAAGTCGCGCTGGATGACACGCAACTGACTCAGGTCGGCACCGTGAAAGTCGGCACCGACGACGTGGCGCTCTATCAACTGACCTACAACGCCACCAAAGCGCTGCTGTTCGCCTCCCATGGCGACAAACTGGTGGTGCTGTCGAACCCGGCCAAGCTGTACGAAGGCGGCCATGGTCCGGTCGATGAACCGGGCATGGTTTCGACTCAGTCGCTGGAAGCCCTGCTCGGCGGCCAAAAACTGTTCCCCGAAGCCTTCGGCCTGCAACCCCGCGCGCCGGAAGTGAAGCAACGCCTGTCGGTCAACGCCAGCGTATTGGCCATGGGTTATCAGCGCTTCATCCCGAACTTCGCCGGCCTGCGTTTCGACATGGACGACAAGGGCTGGCACAGCTTCCTCGCCATGGACGAACTGGATAACCAGCCGGACTTCGATTTCAAACCGATCTGGCAAGCCATGCCGATGGGCGCCAGTGCTTGCGTAGCCTTGCCGCTGGCGGCGGAGCAACAGAAACCGCTGCTGGTCAAACTCGGCGCCGAAGAAAAAGTCGCCCAGGCCCTGACCGAACACATGGCCGGCGCGGCGGGCCTGTGCTGGTACGCCGATTCGCGGCTGTACACGCCGCTGCTGGTGGCCAGCCTGAATGACAGCGACAGCGCCAAACTCGACGGCGACCTGGGCAACCTGTTTGGCTCGATGGTCGGCGCCTATGAAGGCAACGTCGAAGAACACGCCTTCCCGGTGGTCGAGAAAACGGAAGGCGAAAGCCATCAGTGGCAGCGTCAGGTCAGCTCCAACTTCGGTCCTTATAAAGCCAAGGACGCCGAGAACCCGGACGCGATCACCGGCAAGGCCTTCATGAAGGTCAGTCTGGCGCGCCACGGTTCGACCCTGCTGTTTTCCCTCGACGACAAGCTGGTGGATAAAGCCCTCGGCACCCTCGACAAACGCTTCCCGCCGATGGCCGACGTGGTGCCGAAAGACCTGCTGATGCCGGTCTACTTCGGCCCGGATTCCATGGCGCAACTGATGCAACAGGAAACCCTCGACAGCCTGCCCCAGGACATGGAACCGGTGTTCTACAACGCCGCGCAAACCTACCTGATCCCGAAACTGCGCAAGCTCGGCGGTTACGGCAAATATGCGCTGACTCTGCCAAAAGGCAGCGAGCCCGACGGCCACTGGCAATGGTTGCCGCTGGAGTGGAAAGCCCTGTGACAGCCCTTATCCGAGGCCTCGGCCTGCTGGCGATGTTGCTGGGCAGTCGGGTGTTCGCCACCGAAGCCGCGCCGTTGGATGCGCAGCAATCCCAGGTGTTCCGCGCCTGGTTCGTGCGCATCGCCCAGGAACAACTGACCCAAGGCCCGAGCCCGCGCTGGTTCCAGCAGGATTGCGCGGGCCTGGTGCGTTTCGCCGCCAACGAAGCGCTGAAAGTCCATGACGACAAATGGCTGCGCAGCAATGGCCTGTCCAACCGCTACCTGCCGCCGGAACTGCAACTGAGCGAGGCCCAGCGCGGCCTCGCCCAGCAATGGCAGCAGGGCGGCGGCAAGGTCGGGCCGTACGTCAACGCGATCAAATTGATTCAGTTCAACAGCCATCTGGTCAGCCGCGACGTGTCCCAGGCCCGGCCCGGCGACCTGATGTTTTTCGATCAGGGCGACGACCAGCACCTGATGATCTGGATGGGTCGCTACATCGCCTATCACACCGGCACCACCACCCCCACTGACAACGGCATGCGATCCGCGAGCCTGCAGCAACTCATGACATGGAAGGACACCCGATGGATACCCGACGCAGCCAACCCCAACTTCATCGGCGTCTATCGACTGAACTTTCTCTCCCAATGATCGGTGCCCGCATGCTGCGTATCTGCTCAAAAATTCCTTTGCTGTTGGCCTTGTTGGTTCCTATTGCCACGGTCAACGCCGAAGACACCGTCGAGCCGAGCGGCTATACGCCGGTGGCCGGTGAAAGCTTTTTCCTGCTGGCCGACAGCAGTTTCGCTGCCGACGAGCAGGCGATGGTGCGCCTCGAAGCGCCGGGTCGCGACTATCGCCGGTTCCGCATGGAGCCTTACGGCGGCGCCGACATTCGCGTGTACCGCATCGACAAGCCGCTGGATTTCCTCAAGCGCCAGAAGAACCTGCACCGCGTGGTCAGCGACGGTCAGTTCAAGGGCGAAGGCCTGTCGAACACCCTCGCGTACCTGTGGGACAACTGGTATCGCAAATCCCGGCGCGTGATGCAGCGGGCGTTTTCCTACGAGTCGCGCAAACAAGTCACCGAGGAAGTGCCGGAGCTGAAGATGGGCACCGCGATTGCCGCGCCAACGCCTTACGACGCTCAGCCGCAATTCGCGCTGATTCCGGGCCTGCCCGTTGTCAGCCAATTCCGTTATCCGCTGTGGGAAGCCAAACCGATCCAGCCGCCTGCGGGCGTGAACCTGGCCGGTTCGTCCAGTGAATTCGTCAGCGTGGCACCGGGCAATGTGTACATCCCGTTGGGTCACCTGAAACCGGGCCTGTACCTGGTGGAAGCGCTGATCGGCAAGTACCGCGCAACCACCATGGTCTTCGTCTCCAACACCGTGGCGGTGAGCAAGATTGCCGGTGATGAATTGCTGGTGTGGGCCGCGCGCAAACACGAAGGCAGTTCGGTGCCGAAAGTGAATGTGCTGTGGACCGATGGCCTGGGTGTGATGAGCAGCGGTGCGACCGACGCCGACGGCTTGCTGCGCCTGAAACACGTCAGCCCCGAGCGTTCGTTCGTGATCGGCGAAGACGAAGAGGGCGGGGTGTTTGTCTCCGAGAACTTCTATTACGACAGCGAAATTTACGACACCAAACTCTATGCCTTCACCGACCGGCCGCTGTATCGGCCGGGGGATTGGGTGTCGCTGAAAATCGTCGGTCGCGAGTTCAAGAACGCCCGGGATTCCGTGGCGCCGAGCGCTGCCGACGTTAACGTGACCGTGCTCGATGCTACCGGCACCGCGCTGCAATCCCTGGCGCTGAAGCTGGATTCCAAGTCCGGCACCCAGGGCCGTTTCCAGTTGCCGGACAACGCGGTGGCGGGCGGTTATGAGCTGCGTTTCAGCTACAAGGATCAGGCCTACAGCAGCGCCTTCCGCGTCGCCGAGTACATCAAGCCGCACTTCGAAATTTCGTTGAACCTGGCCAAGCAGGACTACCGCACCGGCGAACCGGTGAAAGGCAGCCTGGTGCTGTTGTACCCGGACGGCAAACCGGTGGCCGACGCCAAATTGACCCTGAGCCTGCGCGCCCAGCAACTGTCGATGGTCGATAACGAGCTGCAATACCTCGGGCAATTCCCGATTGAGCTGACCAGCACCGAACTGACCACCGACGCCAAGGGCAACGCGACCCTCGACCTGCCAGCGGCCGACAAACCGAGCCGCTACATGCTCACCGTGTTCGCCAGCGATGGCGCGGCGTATCGGGTCAAGACCACCAAGGAAATCCTCATCGACCGTGGCGCTGCGAGCTTCAGCCTGCGTGCACCGCAACGCTTCAGCGCGGTGGGTGACAAGGTTGCCTTCAGTTACATGAACGAAGGCGGCAGCGAACAAACCAAAGCCGTCACCCCGAGCAGCTACAGCTGGGTACGCCTGGAAGACCAGACCTCCGGCGACGGCAAGCTCACCGCGAAAGACAAAGGCTTCAGCGTGGCGTTCGCGCGGCCGGGCACCTACAACCTGACGTTGAAGGATGACCATGGCCGCGTGGTCGGCGCCACCGGGCATTCGGTCACCGGCGAGGGCGTCAAAGCCGTGCCGGGCACCGTGGAAATCGTCCTCGACAAACCCGAGTACAAGGCTGGCGACGAAGCCATGGCGTTGATCACCTTCCCGGAGCCGGTCAGCGATGCGCTGCTGTCCCTGGAGCGGGACAAGGTCGAGGCCACGGCGCTGCTGTCCAAGGGCGCTGACTGGCTGAAGATGGAAAAACTCAGCGACACCCAATACCGCGCACGGATTGCGGTGAAGGATAACTTCGCACCGAACCTGACCTTCTCCGTGCTCTACACCAAGGGCGGTCAGTACAGCTTCCAGAACGCCGGCATCAAGGTGATTACGCCGCAAATCGACGTGGCCATTGCCACCGATAAAGCGTCGTATCAGCCGGGGGATACCGTGTCGGTAGACCTGACGACGCAGTTCGCCGGCAAGCCGATTCCGGCGCACCTGACGGTCAGCGTCGTGGATGAAATGATCTACGCGCTGCAACCGGAAGTCGCGCCGACCATCGACCAGTTCTTCTACCACCCGCGCCGCAACAACGTGCGCACCAGCGCCAGCCTGTCGTTCATCAGCTACGACGTGGCGTTGCCGGGCAGCCCCGGCGCGCCGGGCAAAGCCAACCGCAGCGAACGTGGCGTGAAAGTGCTGGAGCGGCCCCGTCGTGAAGACGTCGACACCGCCGCGTGGCAGCCGGAATTGATCACCGACGCCAACGGTAAGACCCGCTTCACCTTCAAGATGCCGGACTCCCTGACCCGTTGGCGCATCACCGCCCGGGCCATCGCCGATGACGGCCAGGTCGGGCAGAAGAAGCAATTCGTGCGCTCGGAAAAACCGCTGTACCTGAAGTGGAGCGGCCCGACCAAGTTCCGCAATGGCGACAAGCCGGCCCTCGGCGTGTTCGCCTTCAGCCAGGCTGAGAAACCGGTCAAGGCTGAACTGGTGATCCATTACGGCGGCGCCGAGCAGCGCATGCCGGTGACTCTGAACAGCGGCATCAACTACATCGCGCTGCCGGCGTTTGCCCTGGCGAGCGGCGACTGGACCGCCGAGCTGGTGCAGGACGGCAAGACCGCCGACGCCCTGGCCGTGCGCCTGACCGCGACCGGCGAAGGCTGGCAAGTCACGCAAAGCCAAGTGGTGGACGCGCTCAGCGGCGATACCGCGCTGACCTTGCCGGCCGACGCGACGGACATTCGCCTGCGTCTGGATGACAGCCCGCAAGCGCTGTTCCGTTCGGCCCTCGATGATCTGCTGAGCTATCCGTACGGCGGCGTCGAGCAGACCGCCAGTCGTTTGTTGCCACTGAGCATTGCCTATCCTTCGCTGTCGTCGAACCCGCAGGTGCGTGATCGCTTGCGCCTGATCATGCAAAACAGCCGTCTGCGCCTGGTGCAAATGGCCGGGCCTTCGGCGAGCTTCACTTGGTGGGGCCAGGACGGCGAGCCGGACGCGTTCCTCA
Organism: Pseudomonas sp. ANT_J12; assembly: GCF_008370045.1. Classification (GTDB taxonomy): domain Bacteria; phylum Pseudomonadota; class Gammaproteobacteria; order Pseudomonadales; family Pseudomonadaceae; genus Aquipseudomonas. The sequence goes on along the minus strand of NZ_VOBN01000015.1, from coordinate 92,485 downwards.
CCGCTTACGCCTATTACGCCGACTGGTACGCCAGCAAAGCTCTGGAACTGAGCCTGCCGCCGGAGCATTGGCAGCGGGTGTTGGAGGTGTATTCGAAGCAGGCGAAGAACACGCCGCTGCTGCAACGGGCGCTGATCCTGTCGTTCGCCAAGCAGATGCAATTGCCGGTGAACACCTTGCTCAGCGGCTTGATGGATGACTTGGCGAAGGCCGGCGACGGCAATGCCGCGAACCTGATGGACGATGGCGAAGACAGCCTGGTCATGAGCGATCCGGATTCGGCGCTCGGGTTGGCGGCGGCGCGTGCGCTGACGGCTTCCCTGGCCAAGCAATCCAAGGTCACGCTGCCCGATGCGTTCAATCGGCAAGTGCCGGATGCGCAACAGCGTCTGGCCGTGAGTTCGCAGCCGTTTGCCGAAGCCTTGAACCTGTCGCTGCAAGCTTTCGATCAGGCTCACGCGCAACAGTTGTTGCAACGTCTGCTGCCACAGCAATCGACCCTCGAACGCGCCTTGGCGCTGAGCTGGTTGCAACACAGCATCGAACAGGCGTCGCCGACCATCGCCCTGGCGCCGGGTGAAGGCTGGAAGAAAAACTACGGCAGTACCGGCGAGATGTACTGGACCTGGCAGGGCGCTACGCCGGTACCGGCGGCGTTGTCGTTGACCGGAACCCAGGAACGTCCGCTGCGTGCCGCGCTGAGCTATCAGACCCAGCAACCGGCCATCGACCCGATGGCCGTGACCATCACCCGTCGCCTGTCGCGTCTGGTGCCGGGTGACGAAGCCTTCGAATTCAAACTCGAAGCGGTCGGCACCAAGCCGTTGTCCAGCGACAGCCTGTACCTGGACGAAGTGATCATCACCAGCAAAGCTGCCAAGCCGCTGCGCTACGGCATGATCGAAGTGCCGCTGCCACCGGGCGCCGATGTCGAGCGCACCACGTGGGGCATCAAGTTGCTGGGCAAGGCTGGCACCGAACCGACCGCGCTGGAGAAGGCGCGCTTCGAACCGGGCCAACTGGCCTACGCGATTCCGGTGGACGCCTTGAGCGGCGAATTGCGTGTGCGGCATCTGGTGCGCTTCTCGCAGAAAGGCCAGTTCAATCTGCCGCCGGTGCGTTTCACCCAGGTGTATGCGCCACAGCATCAGGCCCAGGAACAGAAACCGGCGCTCGGCCAGGTCACGGTCAACTGACATGACCCGGCCTCTGGTCTGGTGGCTGCTGTGTTTGCTCCCTGCGCTGGCGACCGCGCAGGACGAACCGTTGCGACTGGGCTTCAAGGGTGAATTGCTGTCGCTGAGCCGGACCCAGGTGATGGCCCGCGAGCCGTTGCCTTCCGATCTGCAGACGCCGTTAGGGAGTTTGTGGAAGCTGTTTGTCTACGGCTGGCTGGTGGACACCGGTGCGCGGGAACCTGCGTATGAGTGTCGCGGGCAATCCAAGGAAGAAGTGTATTGCTGCACCGCGGGCGGCAAGATTGGCCGCGATCAAGCGTTGGTGAAGTCGTGCGGCTTGTACTTCGAGCCGGCGCGATTGGGGATTAATGGCGCTGATTGGCGCAGCTATTGGCAGGCACGCCAAGCGCCGCAATGGTTGCTGAACCTGCCGTCATTGCAGCCGGCTACGCGGGTTTCCGTGGCGGAGTTGCTGAAAGTGCTGGCGGTGATGCCCGCTCAGGATCAGGCCCGACGCGTGTTGCTGGACGTGGTGTTGAACGCCGCTGACGGCAACGCCGTGGGCGAACTCGGTGGCCGGTTGCGGGTGAAAACCTGGAGCTGGTTGGGGGATCAGGACTCTTCGTCGCGTCAGGGCGGATTCGCCGGATGGACGCTGGATGGCACGCCGATCTGGGCCGGTGGACGCGGGACCAGTCAAATGGTGCTGCGCCATTACGGTCAGGCGCTGGCGTCAGTGTTGCCGACGGGTTGGCCGGCGGATGCGGGACGTTGTGTCGAAGTCGGGCTGTTTTCACGGTATCCGATCGGCCGCGTCCTGGCGGGGGATCGGGTTATTCCGTCGGGCCCTTTGCAGGGCGACTACCGCGTCGAATTTGCCAACGGCAATCAACTGGACATCCACAGCGACGGCGAATTGTTTTTACTCAACGACAAGCTGGTCGCGCGCCTGGACCGCGAAGAGTACGTCGCCCGCGTGCTGCAACGGGAAGCCAAATCCGAACCTGCCGAAGCCGCGAAAGCACTGGCCATCGCAATCAGAACCTACCTGCTGCAAAACGCCACGCGCAACGGCGACTGCCTGAGCATCGATGACAGCAGCAGCCGCCAACGGGTCGCCCCACGCCCGGCGACGGCCGAATCCCGCGACATTGCCGCGTGGACCAACGACCTGGTCCTGGCCGGCAGCACCGTCACCTATCACTCCGACCAACCCGGCCCGGACAAACTGTCCTGGCAACAAGCCGTTGAACAAGCCAACGCCGGCCAACGCTACGACGCGATCCTGCTGCACGCCTACCCGCGCGCCAGCCTCAGCCGCTGGGACAACCCCGTCGCCTCCTGCGAAGCGTTACCCGCCGCGCAAGACTGGCTACAAAAACAACGTCGCGGCTGGCGCCCACAACTCGAAAACGAAGTCGGCTACAACGAAGTCAACACCTTCGCCGTCTGCCGCCTGGCCTTCGGCCGCCCCTACGTCGACCGCGAACGCCAGCGCATTTATGTGCGCGGCGTGCTGTCGCTGCAGGACCGCCTCGACCTGACCCACGAATACCTGCACCTGGCCTTCGAAGCACACCCCAACGGCCAGGATGAAACCTACATCGAAGGGCTCGCCCGCCACCTCTTGCTGGAATAGGCCATGAAACTCCGTTATCCACAGGTCTTCCTGTTCCTCTGTTCGTTTTGCGTATTGCCGACGACCTTCGCCGCCGATGCCGCGGTCAAACTCGACACCCCCATCGGTGGCTGGCGTACCGGCGCCCTCGAGGGCGAAGGCGAAAACTTTCGCCAGAGCGTCAACTACCCGGCCTCGTCGGTGAATACACCGCCAGGCCAAGCCAACACCGCGCGCATTACCGGGCAGATCAACGCCACGCCCAAGTCGAAAGAACCGGGACGCTTGATCGTCAACGGTATCAGCATGCCGCTGAAAATCGACCCGGCAGGCCGTTTTGATCGCCCGTATTCATTCCCCAATGGCAGCAACAGCGTTGAAGTCCGCAGCCCCGATGGCCAGCAACGGCATCGCACCCAGTTCCTGAATGTCAGCGGCGGGGCGACGCCGGCCAAGTTGCGGGTGCTGCTGTCGTGGGACAGCGACAACACCGATCTGGACCTGCACCTGATTACCCCGGACGGCGCCCACATCTGGTACGGCGACCGGGTGGCACCCAATGGCGCAGCGCTCGATGTCGACGTGACCACGGGGTATGGCCCGGAAATCTTCGCGATGCCGGCGCCGATCAAGGGGCAGTACCTGGTGTATGTGAATTACTTCGGCGGCGGCTATCGCAATGACGAAGAAGGGCAGGAGGATGCGGTTCAGGCGTTGACCACGGCGCAAGTGACGGTGATTACGGAGGAAGGCACGCCCAACGAGAAGATGGAGACGTTTCTGGTGCCGATGCGGGCGGTGGGAGAGTTGACGCTGGTCAAGGGGTTCAGCTATCCGTGAGGGGGTAGCCAGAGGACTGTGAACCCCAAAGTCGACGCCGCCAGTTGAGCAATCCCGCAGGATGTCGAATCAGGCGGCCGGCATTTTAGCGGCCGCAAGACTGACATCGCGCAAAACCCCGATGTAACCGTTATACAGATTGCCGGTGGGCACCAACTGCCGGGCCACGAGTTGCTGATGCACGCTACGCAAATGGTAGAAGGGCACGCGCACAAACAGGTGGTGCTCGATGTGGTAGTGAATGGCATGCGGGCCGAACACGAAGGTCTGCCAGTTGCTCCGGACAATGCTCCGCGCATTCTGGCTCTGGTCATCGCAGGCGGGCAGGCCGGCGTGTTCCATGATGGCGCGGATGCGGCCCATGAACGGCAGCAGGGTGATCGCCGGCAGCAACCACAAGGCCGGGTAGAGCCAGGCGTGCCCGGACCACGCCAACACGCCGAGCAGCAGGCCGTTGCTGGCGAGCATTGAAAACACTTCCCACGTAACCCGGCGGGGTGATTTGTCGACCTTGGGCATGATGTCCCGATAGTCGCCCCGGGCAAACTGGCCGGCGCTGATGAAGTAGCCCACCCCACAGAGGTCCGCCAACAGCTTGGCGGCGAGCTTGCCCCTGGGTAGCGGAAAGTCACCGAGACCAAACACTGCGACCACCGGGTCGTCATGCCGCATCGGCGCGAGGTGATGTTTTAAATGCCCGGCGCGGTAGGTGTGCAGCGACAGGAACAACGGCCCGGCGGCAAACAACTGCCCGATAACATCATTCAGGCCCTGGTGGCGCACGACCACGCCGTGGGCGCTTTCATGCATGATCACCGCCAGCGCCAATTGGCTGCGGGCAATGATGATCGCCGCCAGCAGGTAAGTGACCGGGTGCGGCCACAGCGCCGCCGCCGCCAATGACGCGGCGATCAAGCCCCAGTCCGCCAGCAGCGCCAACAGGGTCAGCCACGGTTTCAACGCAAAGAATTCTGCGGGCAGCGTGTAAGCATTCAGGGCCGGATTGTCGCCGGCACGGGAACTGGGTCTGGACACGTGCGTCACCTCCTTGTGTGTGGCGGCGTGAGTGAGCGGATTCACACGCTGAGCAAGCGACTGACCCACGCGTCGATCCGCGCCTGGGCGCACGCGTTGCCGGCTGCCCCGTCGGAATCCGGCGCTTGAGCCTCGGTCAATTGCGCGGCAGCTTGTGCCACCTGACGGCGAAAATCAGCGGCGTCACCGCGCCAGGTCACCACTCGGTGCTCCAACTGCAGCTGTGCCGCGCGGGCGGCATTGGTCGCCTGCTCGGGCTGATCGGTAAGGACCAGAATGATCGGCCGCCGATAGACCCGCGCGATCGACAGCGCAGCCATGCCCGGTGCCGACACGATCACCTGTGCCTGCGCCGCACGGCTGGCCCAGTCCGGGTCAACCCCGAGCCAGCCGCCAACCCCGGCGTAACCTTCACCCACCTGATGAGCGCTCAGGCCCGCATCGGCGATGCCCGCGCTCAAGGCTTCGGCCAGGAGGATATCGCTGAAATGCGGGTTCAGATAAATCGCCGCGCCCACCGCTTTTTGCGTCGTTTGCGTGTCAGCCAGGGCGACGGGCGTCGGCAATCGAAACACTGCCGGTGCCTGGGTATCGTCGACCTCATAGGCGAAGTCATGCTCGATACACGAGCGCGCCGCGTCGATCTGCAGGCCGACGATCCAGCCGAATAACCGCCCGAAAAAACGCGGCCACATCCCCTCGAAATTGTTGATCAGCGCGACCTTCAGGCTCGCGCCGTACACATGCACGACCTTGCGCCGCCACCCGGGCACCGCGCCCATGAACAGCAGCGCCGGGTGGAAGGAGTCATTGATCACCAGGTCGGCGCTGCGCAGTTTGCGGCGCAAGCGCAGGATGTCGCGAAGCATCCGGCCCGGCCGGAAAACATAGTGCGCCACGTTGCTGTTGGTCGCCTTGCGCAGCATGTTCTGCCCGCTGTCGAACTGCACCGCGTAGTGCCGCGACAGGATCTCGGCCTGGATACCGAAGCTTTCCAGAAAGCGCTGCCCTTGATCCGAAGTGGTCAGTACTTCGACCTGCGCGCCCGCCTTGTGCAACGCGTGCACCAGCAGTTGGGCGCGCATCAAATGACCCCGTGCATCGGCGGTGGCGAGGTAGAGAATGCGCGAAGTCATCGGTGACCACCGCGCGTCCCGCCATAGACCCAGCCGGCCACGTACATCGCCAGTGCGCCGGTCACGCCGAAGCCGGATTCGATCGTGCGGATCTCGGCCAGCAACGTGCGCAGGTGGCCGGTTTCCTGGGGGCCGACGATGCGCCGCAAGGTGTGTTCGCACAGTCGGACGTGGGCTTTTTCGTCGGCCAGCACCCGGGACAACAACGGGTAGAACCCATGCTCGGGGCCAATCACAGCGCAGTGGCGACTGAGGACGCGCTCGGCCATCTGCTCGGCGCACAGGCCTGTTGCGTAAGCGGGTACCAGCAAACCGTGCTCGAAATGTTTTGCATAGCGATGCGCCAGGCGCTGCCAGCGCTGGATCTTGCGGCGGCTGAGCCAGTCCGGGGCCAGGCGCGTCTCGCCGTCATCCCCCACCGCGCGCAAGGCTTCGCTGAACAGCGTCACATGCCGGCGCTCATCGGCCAGGTGTTGCTCGACCTGACGCTCAAGCCAGTCGGGCGACTGTGGCAACAACTCTTCCAGCAAGGCGCGTTCTGTTGCGTCTTCCCCGGCAAGGTACATGCGCAGCAGCAACCTTTCGCCGCGTTGGCTGCGGTGCAAACGTGCCAGTGCGGCACGCTTGATCCGGTCCACCCAACGCGCCTGCACCGCGCCCAGGCCTTGTGCCTTGGGTGTGGCCAAACAGGTAAATCCGTCTTCGGTGCCGGTTTGTTCCATCACCCTCATTGCGCCGACTGCTGTGCGGTAGCCGAGGTGGTTTGCGCTTCCGGCTTGCGGTGCCAGGCCAGGATCAAGCCGATAAAGCTGTCCTGCATAAAGGCGTAGCCCGAAGTGGCGGCAGCGGGGAAGGCTTCTTCACGGTCGTTGTAACGCAGATAACCGGTGCCGTTGCGCGCCCCGAATTCCAGCGTGTCCTGTTTATTAAAGCCACGCTCGCGCACGTCTTTCAGAAGCGGGCTGTCTTCGAGACCGAAAATAAACAGCTGGCGCTGCACCACCCACACCGGAATGTGGCTGCTCAACGCCTGCAACTTGAGGCTCCAGCTGCCATTGGTGAGCAATTGATTCAGGTCGGTAGTCGTCGGTTCTTCCGAGGTAAAACCGGCCCGCATCAGCGACTTCGAGACCTTGCCGACGCCGAGGGAAATCGTGATGTCGTTGGCGGAAGGATGCTTCTCATCGCTTGGGCGCACGACGACAAAGTAGTTGGCCACCCGCGCAGCGAGTGATGGGTGCGCGAGCAGATTGCGCGCCTGTTCGGCGGTGAACAGCACGCGCTCAGTGCTGCCTTCGCGGACGCTGATCCGGTACGGGGGCATCACGATGTCGTCGAATTTGCCGCGCACCGGCGAGTGCACGTAGGTGTCGGGCTTCCAGGTCTTGCCTGATCGACGCAGCAGCACGTGCAGGCTCAACGGCACACGCTGACCGTCAGCCGCGATACCGCTGCCATGCAGCAACACGTCGCCAATCACGGCTTTGCTGTCATGGGCGGCATCGGCAGATATCACGATGGTATGAGCGTCAGCGTCGAGGCTGGCGTGGGCATCCGGCACATCCAGCGCGATGCGGTTGCACTGCGCGTTATTGCCCGTCGTACCGCCCATGAGGTCGGGCGGGCAGCCTTCGGTGGAGGCGAAGTGAAACACGCCACGGCCGGTAAACTCGGCGGGCGCGGCGTTGGCCTGGATGCTCAGTGACAGCAGGACCAGGCTCGTCAGGTAGGAACAGCGTGAAACGAAGGAGTCAGTTTTCATCATTACTTCCTGTAATCGGGTTACGTGCAAAAATCTGCGGCGTTGCCCGGAATCAATCCAAAGGTCGGTGATAGGACAGTGCTTCAGAGTGGCGAGCTTTCCCGCGACCGGCAGAGATGCCCAGCCCCCGAACGACTGCGCCTGCGGTGTCGAGCAACGACATGCCAATCACCATCGATATCCCGGCGAGGCGTCGCACACCGTGCAGCGGCGGCAAATCCTGATGGTTCAAGGCGCGCAGGCTGTAACCGAGACGGCCCGCCATCACGCAAAAAGGGCCTACGGGCCCGCTGCGGCCGAGCCATTGCAGCCAGGCCGGCATATAGGCGCGCACCAGGTACGGCGTGAGGCCGACGCTGTCGCCGCCCCTGAGCCAACGCAGTTTCACCACTTCGCCACGGGTGTCCGGCAATTTGTGTTCGGTGTGCGCGCGCGGGGCGTACAGCACCGCCACCCCGGCAGCTTGCAGGCGCAGGCCCATGACCTGGCAATGCGCGCGGTACACGCCATCGAGCGGTTCATAGCGATGCTGTTCGAAGGTGTCACAGCGAAACGCGACGTTATTCGCGTAGAAGTTGCGCGTGGCGCCTTCGCGCAACGGGCTGGGGAAATACATGAAGTCGATCGCGGTCAGGGCACTGCCCGTCGGGCTCGCGTCGTAACTGGTGCGCCCGGCGACCGCCAGCGGTGCCGTCGCCCCGGGCTGGGCGAAGGGCGAGAGCAACTGCTCCAGCCAGTCGAGGCAGGGACTGCAATCGGCATCGGCAAACACCACGTATTGGCAGCGGCTTTGATCGATCGCGTCGAAACCGACATTTTTCGCATCGTAGTAGCCGGTGCTCGAATCGATTTCGATGAAGTCGATCGGCCGCCCGGCCAGTTCTGAAAGCTCGTTGCACGCCTGAGCATCCAGACCGTCATGGGTGATGACCCACTGCGCAAAAGTCTGCGGTGCCAATGTTTGTTGGCCCAGGGCGCTGATCAGCCGTTTCAGGCTCGCCAACGCTTCCTGTGAGTCATGGCCGCCGCGCAGATTATTGGTTTCGACGACTAATGCCGTGTTGGCTGCGACGACATCCAGTCCGCTCGTTACTTCCTTGTTTCCATGCGCCATTGGCATCCCGAGTTGCTTCGTAATAAGTGTGTTAGCCCAAGCGTTTTCGCCCGAAGCGAATGAACTCAGCCTTTTTGCTTCGACCCCGACCAGAGCAGGGCCAGCAGCGCCCGGGAGTCCATGAGGCGATCATCGGCGCTGACCAGTTCCGGCAGGGCATGCCATGGCAGGTTGGCGTTGCGATGATGATGCAGATGCAGGTTGATGTGATACGGCCAGATGAAAAACCGGCCGATACAGCCTACGCGCCATGCGTACGTCCATTCCGGCCAGCCGGGGGTTACACCCGGTCCACCGCTGTGTTCGGCAATGCTGCGGATTTTCTGCAACAAAGTGCCCAGCGTGGCCAGTGGCACAAACCATAGCAGGGCCAGCAGCAACAGTGTTTGTGCAGAACATTGCCAGACCAGCACTGACAACAGCGCCAGCCAGATAATGCCCGCCGCCATAACTGGCCGGGTCATCTTCAGTGACGCGCCGCCGGCGTTTTTATAAGCGCGCAGGTTACGCAGCATATTGATGATCAACAAATCGCCCAGTAATTGCCGGAGCAGCAACCTCCCGCTCAAGGGCCGGAACTGCCAGGGTTGCCGATGATAAAGAAAGCGCCGCTCCGGGTCCCGTGCTGCCCCCGTGTGCTGATGATGCTCGAGGTGCAGCGGTCGATAGAACTCGATGGGCACCGTGCCCGGAACGCCGATGGCCAGGTTGATCAGAAAGTCGTTGAGACGGCGATGGCGCGTCAGGTGGTAGTGCGTGGCGTCGTGGTACAGGATGAACAGCGCATGTTGGCGCGCGGCAATGATGACGAAGGCCAGGCCGTACACGCGCCAGTCCGCGACATAGATCGCGATGCGCAGCGTCACGATGATGCACAGCCATTCCAGCAGGATCGCGCCCAGGGTGCGCAAATCCACCTTCAGGCGAAGCAGCAGGACGGTGATCAGGCCTGCGACGGCGCCAACGGCGATGCCATACACCGCGTCGAGAAAGACATGTTGTCCGGTGGTCAGCACGGTTATCACCAGCACCAGGCTCCACAGCGCAAACAGCCAGGCCTGGCGAACGCGCAGGTAACTCAGGACCACGCTGATCGCCACCGGCAGCGCGACATGGCCGCTGGGCGAGGCGGCCAGCGGTGAGTCGATCTGGTAGAACCACGTAAGCAACTGTGACGAGGTGTCCGGGCGCATCACCAGGGTGGGCCAGAACAGGTGGCTCACCAGGCAGGTCCCGGAGGCCAGGGCGGCGGCAAAAAAGGCCGGCAGCAGCCACTCGCAACGCCGACCCATCAACACCAGGGTCGGCATGATCAACAGATAACTCAAATACAGCGCCAGCGTGAAAGGCAACTTCTTGATGTGCGCGTCAATCATGCCCGGCTGAATAACCCGCACCGGCCCCATCGGAAAGTGCGTGACCAGAAAATATAAAAGACCGGTCACCACGGTGTAGACCACGAGCCAACTAAAGGGGCGGGTCACGCGGGACGTATTAAAACCAAGACCGGTAGCGCTGTGGGGCATGAATTAAGGGCACCTGGATATATCAGGACACGTAGTCATTAAGTTTGTCATTGGAAGACCTGTTTGACCCACGGAAGTCTACGTTGCATTGACCGATTGATCCCGCCAGAATCCGGCCATCTTGCTCTTGATGCAGAAGGTCTCCATGAGTTTATGCGCAACGTCCTTTGAATGCTCCCGGCTGCGCCTAAATGAAATTGATCGGATGTTCGAGATTTATTCTGCGTCGTACCACGATACTTCGCGTTTACGCTTTGATCAGGATCTCAAGGACAAAACCCACTGCATCGTTTTGCGTGGTGCGGATGAAGTTATTGTCGGTTTTACCACCCTCAAACTGTATGAAAAAACCTGGGCCGGCCAACCGATTAAAGTGATTTTTTCGGGCGATACCATCATTGACCGTGAACATTGGGGCAGCCAGCAACTGGCATTCGCCTGGATGCGCCTGGCGGGGGAGATCTGGCAGGCGATGCCTGAAGTTCCGCTCTACTGGTTCCTGATCTGCAAGGGCCACCGCACCTATCGCTATCTGGGCGCCATGGCGCTGAACTATGCCCCGCGCGCGGGCAGGGTGACGGATTGTGATACCCAGGCCTTGCTCGATCACTTGGCGATCGATCGCTTTGGCGACGCCTACGATCCGAACACCGGCGTGCTGTCCTTCGACGTGCCCCAAGGTCGCCTGACCACGGAACTGGCCGAGGTCCCCGGGCCTCACTTGCGCCTGAACAACGTTTTATATTTCCTCGAAAAAAATCCCCGCTACGCCTCGGGCGATGAGTTGGCCTGCCTGTGTGAATTGCGCCCCGATAATCTTCGGCCGTTGGCGTTGCGCCTGTTTGCCGACGCGCGCCCGTCGCCATGCTGATCCGCCAGGCCAGCGCCGCCGACAACCTGAAACTGCTGGATTTCCAGGCGCAGCGGGCCATGCAAGGTGGCTTGCCGATGCGCTTTGATCGCGGGCCGGACTATTTCGCGCTGCACCATTGCCATGCCGCGGACCATCGGACCTGGATGGCCGAAGGCGAGGGCGGTGAGTTGAAGGGCATCGCCAGCCTGGTGGTGCGTGAGGGCTATTTGCAGGAACGCATTCAGCCCGTGGCGTATCTGGGGGATTTGCGCCTGGTGCCAGACCGGCGCCTGTCAAAGTCGTGGATGGCCGAGGTCAAGGTTCGGCTCGCAGCCTTGGCCGACGAAACCGGGGTGCAGCACGCCTATTGCTGTGTCATTCGCAGCAATCGGCTGGCGGCACACTCGCTGCTCGGTGGTCGGCGTGCCAATCCGCTGATGCTTTCCCACTGGCGCGGCTACAGCAACGTCGCCGTGTATGGTCAGCGCGGCTGGGGAAGTGCGCCGCGAACGGTGGAGAACGTGCGCATTGTCCAGGCGCAACCCCGCCATGCCGATGCGCTGCGGGCCTTTCTCGACCGTGAATCGGCGGGCCAGCCGTTTGGCAGCGTTTTTAGCGAGGCGCAGTTTTCGCGGCGCCTGGAGACCTGGCCGGACTTCGGTATCGAGTCCTTTCTGCTGGCCGTGGACGCGCAAGACAATCTGCTCGGTTGTGTCGCCCCTTGGGATGCCGGGCGTATCAAACGGGTGGTGCTGGAGAAACTGCCGCTGTCCCACCAGGCGCTGCGCCTCGCGTTCAATGCCTGCGCGCCGGCGTTGGGGCGTCCGGCGATTGCCGCCCCGGGCGAGGCGCTGCAGGACATTTACCTGACTCATCTACAGGTTCGGGAGCGAAACCCGCAGATTTTTGCCGCCCTGCTGGATGTCGCCTGGGCGCGTCTTCGCGGTTGGTACGCGCTGATGCAACTGTGCCTGTATGACAATGATCCGCTGTGGACGGCGATGAACCGCTATCGCTCAGTGTCCGTGCCCATGGATTTGTACACGGCGCCTTGCGTCAGTAGCGCACCCGCGCTGGCGCTGGATGCCGGGCGTATCCCGGGGTTTGAGATCTATCTGGTCTGATCGGGCCGGATCTCATGCAAGACGTTCAGCAGCGTCAGCCAGAACCGGGTCGCGTCGAAACCACCACCGCCCAGCACAGGCTGGCCGTGATCGAGTCGCGGCAGGCAAATCTGCGGCATGCCCTCGATGCACAGGTTCTCGAGGTAAAACTGGCCGTCATGGGCACAGCCCGGTCGTTGCGCATTGAGGCGCGCATGATGGGTGTCGAAGCGTGAGCTGGGGGCGGCGGTCCAACTGACGACGTGGGCTGCATGCAAGTCGGCGGGCAGTTGATTGAGCAGTTGAGCGATCTGCGGGTCGCGCCGGCTGCTGATATCCCGTGTGCCCGCGGCCATCCACGGCGTTTTGGCCAGCACCCGGCGAACGCGGTCGAGGGGGTAGCCGTGGGCGGATAGCCCGGTGGCGCAACCCAGCACTTCATCCATGACCGTCGAAGGACCGGTCGGCGGTTGCACCAGCGCAACGCCATCACAGGCGTCGTTCAAGGCGCGGTCCTGAGACAGTGCCGCCAGCGCATCGAGCCCGCCCTTGCTGTGCGCCAACACGACAAAGCGTTGCCCTGGCTTGAGTTCGGCGGCCAACACTTGGCGGATATGCATGCCTTGCGCCATCACCCCGCGCGAAGAACGTACAGGCATGCGCAGCACCTGATAACCCGCGCGCCTCAGCGCCTGTGCGCACTCCTGAAAACACCGTGGCAACCACTCGGAAAACAGCCCGGCCACCAGCACCACCAGAGTGCTTTGGGGAAGGTCTGGTGTGGGTTTGTCCCAGCACGAGATAAATCGCCCCGTCCAATCCAGGTGTGCCGTCGGCCTTGCGAATGGTGTGGCCGGAAAATGCAGCGGCCAATCGTCAAAGCCCTCTGGCACCCAAGGCGTGTTCATCGAGTGGGCCCGGCGTATTCGTCGAGTGTTTGGCGTGCCGCGTCCAGGGCTTGAGTGGTGTCGAGGCGGTTGGGGTGAAACCCTGGGACGAACCAGAACAGCCACCTCGGAAAGGCGCGTGTCAGCGGGCCGGGGTTGACGAATAACCACCACTGCAAGCGCAGCCAGCCTCGCCAGTTACGGCGTTGCCCGTCATTCCTGGCCAGTCGGTAAATGAAATACAGGACGTCGACGGCAAAGTACGCCGTCATGGTCAGCATGACCCCGCAGCGCATCAGGTAGCGCCACAGCGGATGACGCACCACCGCGCACAGCACGTCGAAGGCGACGGCCTTGTGTTCGGTTTCTTCGATGGCGTGCCAGCGCCACAACATAGCCATCCTCGGGTCGGCGCCTTCCAGCACGGCGGGATGGCGCAGCAACTGGTCGGAGAGTATGGCGGTGAAATGTTCCAGGCTGGCGGTCATGGCCAGACGCGTCGCCGGCATGAACCGATTGCCGACTTCCTGCCGGCGCAGGAGCAGTTTCTCCAGTTCATCAATCGGCGCTCCCTGTGCCGCCAATAGTTGGTTGTACAACCGATGTTCACGGATATGCGACGCTTCCTGATAAACAAACGCGTCAACTGCCCTGGACAGCGTGGCATCTGTTTCGATCGCGCCACGAAAGTGCACGACACTATCAATGAACAGTTTTTCGCCGAGGGGAAACATGATCGACAGCCCATCAAAAAAACGCGTGACGTGGGGCCAGTCTCGATACCAGTAACGGGGAATACTCGCATCCAGTGCAAAGCGAACGTTGCGATGGGGGATTGTTGTATTAGTTGATTGCGCAGGCGGGCACCGGGAGAACAGGCGTTTGAGATACGACATATCGACGGGAGCTGCCTTGAAAAACTACAGGCTATCTCTTTCTTGAGTACCGCAACTAGTAGTCATAGCGAAGTTGTCCGCGATGCGTCGTTGCCGCATGGCCCCGGCAACTTATCGTGAGCGCGCAGAACTGGGCGTTATACTCGCGGCCTATGACCTTTCCACAGGATCCCTCATGCGCCGTTCCACTGACATTTCGCCAACCCGTCGTTTCGACGTGGCTAACCTGTGTGTTCTGGCGCTGCAAACCCTGGTGTGGGGGGCGACACTGACCTGGCTTTCACACACTGATGTGGGTGGGCTCAAGTGGCTGGTCCTGATTCCGTTTTGCCTGGTCATGCAAGGCGTGTTCTCGATGATGCACGAGTCCTTTCATGGGTTGGCCCACAGTAAGAAGTCGCTGAACTACTTCGTCATGTGGTGGGCTTCAACGCTGTTTGGGGCCTCGGCCACGCTGATCCACATCAACCACCTGGGCCACCACACGCGTAATCGCACTCGTGCCGAACTGGCGGATTTCGCGGTCGCGGATGAGTCGCTGCTGCGTAAGCGGGTCGAGTACTACTTCGCGGTGCTCGGCGGGATCTGGCTGGCGGCGTTTGTCGGCAGTCTCTTGTTGCCGCTGCTGCCGGCGCGGATCACTGACAAATGGTCGCAAACCGCCGAGGTCAATACCTACGCCGCGGCCTTCAAGGACTTCTCCAACAGTGACTTCCGGCGTATCCGCCTGGAGGTGATCGCCAGTCTCGCGGTGTGGCTGTCGGTCGGGCTGGTGCTGGGCTGGACATGGCAGGTGGTGCTCATGGCCTACCTCGCTTTTGCATTTTCCTGGTCGTCGTTGCAGTGGGTGTACCACATGCGCACGCCGCTGGATGTAGTCGAGGGCGCCTATAACATGCGGGCGCCGCGCCTGGTGCGCTGGGCATTCCTGAACTTCAACTACAACCTGACCCATCATCGGCAATCGGGGCTGCATTGGCAGCAGATGCACAGGGCCTCCAACCTCAAGGAAACCCGGCCGTTGTGGTTTGGCTGGCTGCAAGTGTTCCTGCCGCCCCAACGCCTGCCCGACGACTTGACCCAGCTCGACAAGACCTACTTTTGATGAGCGCCGACAACGGCGCCAAACGCGCTCTGTGGCAGGGGTTTATCGACAGTGCCCAGCCCGCTCTTGAGCATTGGCGCGAACAACTTGAGCAGCCGGAATTGGCGCAAGAATGTGTGTTGCAGCGCCTGCTCAACGCCAATCGTGACTGCGCGTTCGGGCGTGCCCACGGCTTCGCCCATATCGCCGATTCAACGCAGTTTCGCGACAACGTACCGATCCACACTTATGCGCAACTGCATCCCTGGATCGAGCGTGCGCAACACGAGTCGCAAGCGATTTTGACCTCCGTCCCGCCGGTGTTTTTCGAGCGCACGAGCGGCAGCAGTGCGCTGCAAAAAGCGATTCCCTATACGCGTGCCTTCCTCGGTGAAATGCACAGCGCGCTGAACGTCTGGCTCGCCGACATGTATCGCCAAGTGCCGGAAATCAGTCATGGCTCAGGCTACTGGTCGATGTCGCCGCCGCTGCAAATGCCGGTGGCCGCGCCGAATGGGATCTCCATCGGTTCCGCCAGTGATCTGGAGTACTTGAGCGGTAGCAACATCGCCAGCCTGGCGGGGACGTTGCTGATTCCAGGGTTTGCCGGCGATCCGTCACAGTGGCGCCGGCAGACCCTGCTGGCGTTGCTGGCCGATGCTGATTTGAGTTTCATCAGTGTGTGGAGCCCGACGTTCCTGACCAGTCTGTTGCAGCCGTTGTTTGACGGCGAAACGCCTGAACATGCACAAACATTTGCATGGTTGGAAGAGGCGCTTCCCGCCTCGCGCAAGTCCGCCTTGCGCCGGGCAAGATCCCAGGGCGTGTGCACCGAACTGTGGCCACGCCTGGCCGCCGTCAGTTGCTGGGTGGACGGCCCCAGCCGTCACTATTTCAAGGCATTGGCGGCGCGTTTTCCCCAGGCGCAATGGCTGCCCAAAGGCCTGTTCGCCACCGAAGGCGTGGTCAGCGTGCCCTATGGCGACGGCGCCGGGTGCCCGCTGGCGATCGGCAGTCATTACCTGGAGTTTCTCTGCGAAGACGGTGCCTTGCGTAATGCTCATGCGTTGCGCATGGGCGAAACCGCGCAAGTCCTGCTCACCACCGGTGGCGGTTTGTATCGCTACGCATTGGGCGATCGGGTCCGGGTTGTCGGTGTGCAGGGGCGTACGCCGCGCGTGGAGTTTATCGGGCGCGCCGAGGTGACCAGTGACCTGGTCGGGGAGAAGCTCGATGAGCAAATCGTCCAGGGCATTTTTGAACGTTGCCTTACTACAGAGGCTGCCGCGTGCCTGATCCCCAATGCTTCGGCCACGCCACCGTATTACCTGGCGTTGGTCGCCACCGGCGAGGACATCGATTCACCCGCGCTGGCGCTGGCGATCGAGTCAGCGTTGTCGGGCGCCTTCCATTACGCCCAGGCACGCAGCCTGGGGCAACTGGCGCCGCTACGGGTTCGATGGCTAAAAGGTGACGCCGATCTGCTCGCCCAGGTCCTGCAACAGGCAGCGGAGTTGAGCGGCATCCGCGCCGGGGACGTCAAACCGCGCCCACTTATCAATCGGCTTGCAACAGCCGACGCCATCCTTGCCCTGACGGAACCCCAATGTCCGCACTTCTGATCAGCACCGTCGAGGTGCCTTGCGATGCCACCCTCGAACAATGGTATGTGGCGTGCTCCAGCCAGGAATTGCCCAAGGGCAAGCCGCACCGGGCAAGGATTCTTGAACTCAACCTTGTGCTCTTCCGTCAGCGAGACGGCCAGGTCGCGGCATTGCTCGACCAATGCGTGCACCGAGGCACGCGATTGTCGGCAGGCAAGATCGCCGACGATTGCCTCGTCTGCCCCTACCATGGCTGGCGCTATGACGCCCAGGGCCAAGTGGTGCATATCCCCAGCGTCGGCGATAAACAATGCTCATCGACACCGCGAGAGCCTCGATTCAAACAGCGCCATTTTGCCGTGCAAGAACTCGACGGACTGATCTGGGTGTACACCGGCACCGGCGACCCGCAGGCCAAACCGGTGTTCAGGCTGCCGGCCTATGCGGAAAAAGGCTGGCAGTCTTATTTCATGATCAACACCTTCGAAGCCGACGTCGGCAGCCTGGTGCAAAACTTCATGGACGTGCCACACACCGTCTTCGTCCACGAAGGCATCTTCAGGTCCGGCACCGGCCGCACCATGGAAGCCACACTCGCCTGCAAGGCACACAGCATCGAAGTGACCTATCACGACGACGGCGACAAAATCGGGCTCCTGAACTGGCTGAGCAACCCCGACGGCGAGCCACTGGTCCACACCGATCGCTTCTTTGCCCCCAATGTCACCCGCTGCGACTACCAATGGGGCGACCGCTCGGCCTTCTACATCATCAGCCAAATCACCCCGATCAACCCCCGCCAATCCCGCGTCTACACCTACATCGCCTACCGCTTCCGCTTACCCCACTGGCTACTGCGAACCTTGCGCCCGTTCATCCACCTGTACACCCGCATCGTCATTCGCCAGGACGTGAAAATCATTCAGGCGCATAGAGAGGGGCTTGATAATGCGGCGGGTTTCAAGCCGGCGAATGTGCAGGCGGATGCGGTGCATGTGGGGGTTGAGCAGTTGTTGGTGGCGGTGAGGCGGGGGGAGGAGTTGCCGGTGGGGCAGCGGCGGGAAAGTCGGATACGGTTTGAGCTTTGAGGGGCTGAACCTTCTGATACAGGTATCCGTGGTGCTGCAGGCCGTTCTGGCCTGCATGCAAAAAGTGAATCTAGACGTCATCACTGGCCAGCTCACGCTCAATCTGCTCAATGCTGGGCAGGCTGGTTTGCAGCTCTGCCGGCAAGGACTCCACTAATTGATATTCGGCCACGCCAATGGGGCGGGCGTTATCACGCAGGGCATATTCGGCCACTACCGTGTTCTTGCTCTTGCATAGCAACAGGCCAATGGTCGGGCCGTCCTGCGGATGTTTGAGTTGGGCATCCACGGCGGCGAGGTAAAAACCCAGTTGCCCCAAATGCCCGGGTTTGAACTTGCCAGCCTTGAGTTCGATCACCACATAGCAACGCAGCTTGAGGTGATAAAACAGCAGGTCGATGAAAAACTCGTCACCGCCTACGTCCAGCAGCACTTGCTTGCCGACGAAGGCAAAGCCTGCGCCCAGCTCCAATAAGAAATCGGTGACGTGCTTCACCAAGGCGTTTTCGATCTCGCGCTCCTGGGCATCAAGGGTTAGGCCGAGGAAGTCGAAACGGTAAGGGTCTTTCAGTGTTTCGCGGGCAAGGTCGGATTGCGGTTTAGGCAACTGACTATCGAAGTTACTGACTGCGTTGCCGCTGCGCTCCAGCAGACGGGTTTCGATCTGCATCACTAAAATGTTGCGCGACCAGTTGTGCTCGATGGCTTTGGCTGCGTACCAGCGGCGGGTTTCAGGGGCGTGGAGCTTGTCTAGCAGCACTAAATTGTGACCCCAAGGCAATTGTGCAGCAGCTTGTTGCACAAATTCCGAGTCCGGCCAAGCTTCGGCAAATGCGCGCATGTACTTCAGGTTACGTGGCGAAAATCCTTTCATATCCGGAAACGCCGCGCGCAAATCCTGAGCCAAGCGGTCGATCACCTTGGTTCCCCAGCCCTGTTGGGCCTGGCGGGACAAAATATCCTGCCCGATCTGCCAATAGAGCAGAACCAACTCGCGATTCACCGCCAGCGCGGCGCGCTGCTGGGCATTGTGGATGCGGCTTTTGAGGTCGATCAGCCAATCACCGTAGCCTTCGGGGGGCGTGGTCAGGCCTGCGGGGGTGTCGCTCATGCTTTTGTCCTTTGAGCTCTTTCGGCCGAAGGCTAGACAGCGCATTTATCAGGCGCAAGCGGGTTTGGCTTTCCAGGAAATTTCCTTCAGAAGAAAGCGAAGCGGCTTACTTTTAGGTTTCTATCGCTGATAGAGAGAAAGGTTGCTGCACTGCTGAAGCTGGACAGGAGACTTTTCGACAGGCATTAAAAAGCCGGCTTGTGGCCGGCTTCTCGGGGACTGGCTTGGTTCATTTTTGGTAAACCGCGCCAGCCTTCAAAACGTACACCCGGATCTTGCGTCCGGCTGTGGGACTTGGCGAGAAAATCATCTGCCTTGTCGGTGCGATCAGCGCCGCGGGGCGGGGTGATCGCAAATGTGGGGCGCAGCATACTGATTTTTTTGGGGGATTCCCAGTAGGAAGTGCAGGGTAGAGCGATTGCGCTGATGTGTAGCAGTTGCCGAAGGCTGCGTTCGGCGGCGCAGCAGTCGTAAAACCATAATTTGCGGTGTCCAGGGAAGACCGCGATTGACGGGTTTACGTCTGCTGCGCAGTCGAACGGGGGCAAGCCCCCTCGCCACAATGGATTGCATGCGTTACAGGAACGGCACCGGCGGCCGTCGCTTGTTCAGCGTTGAGCACCAGAACACCCAGCCCAATACCCGAATGTTCTGTTCCTCGATCTGCGCCGCCCGAAAAACCTCATCCGGATACTCGGCGCTGTTGTGGCTACGCAATCGCAACCCGTTCCCGGGCATTCGGTGCAGGTATTTGATTCGCAACATGCCGTCATGCTCGATCGCGTAAATCTCCCCGTCGATGATCTGTGTCAGGCCGCGATCGATGGCCAGGGTTGAACCGTCTTCTATCTTCTCGGCCATGCTGTTGCCGATCATGCGGGCGCAGATGGCGTCTTTATGGTCGATTTCCAGGGCGTCGAGATAGCTGCGGGGCAGGCGAATGGGGTGGCTGTTGTCTTCGATGACGTGGGTTTTGCTGGAGCCGGGCGTGACAGGCATTTCTTTGTAGAAGGACAGCTCGACATCGGTGGGTTCGACGACGGTATAGACGCCTCGGATGGCCTGGGCGTCGTAGGTGTTGGCAGACTCGTCGAACAGGCACAGGTCTTTGGGGCCTTCGGCGGCTTTGAGCCAGTTGCTGTTGACGGACAGCTTTCGGGCGACTTCTTCCATGCAGTGGGCGGGCACACCGCGGGTGTACCAGTTGTGGACGTTTTGCGGCGCCGTGTTCAGGAATTCGGCGAATCCTGTTGTCGAGATGTTCGCCGCTTTGAGCAGCGCTTTAAACCGTGGACCGCTAGTGTTCTTTTTCATGAACGCGAGTTTACGGGCGCGGGGGAGGGGTTTGAATAAACGAACCGTTCAAATTGAGCGGGAATTTTACGACCGGATGTAAGACGCTTTTCGGGATTTTTAAACAATAAAAAACCAAACGGCCAACCAGTTAAACGTCTTGTTTAAGTCGGCATTTGTCAGCGCCCACAAAAAACCCCGGATCAACCGGGGTTCTTCTTGAAGCTTAAAGCTTGCAGCTTAAAGCTGGCTTCAGCCCTTGTAGGCAGCAACCGACTTCATGATCTCGGTGCGAGCGGCTTCGGAGTCGCCCCAACCTTCGATCTTCACCCATTTGCCTTTTTCGAGGTCTTTGTAGTTCGCGAAGAAGTGCTCGATCTGCTGGATCAGCAGTTGTGGCAGGTCGCTGCATTCCTTCACGTCGACGTACAGCTGGGACAGCTTGTCGTGTGGGACTGCGATGACTTTGGCATCGCCGCCGCCGTCGTCGGTCATGTGCAGGATGCCGATTGGACGGGCGCGGATCACGGAACCTGGGGCAACCGGGTAAGGGGTCACGACCAGCACGTCGAGGGGATCACCGTCGTCAGCCAGGGTGTTCGGGATGAAACCGTAGTTGGCCGGGTAGAACATCGGGGTAGCCATGAAACGGTCAACGAACAGGCAATCGCTGTCTTTGTCGATTTCGTACTTGATCGGCGCGTGGTTGGCCGGAATCTCGATCGCGACGTAGATGTCGTTCGGCAGGTCTTTGCCAGCCGGAATCTTGCTGTAGCTCATTGGGCGGTGCCCCCGTTAGTTGACCAAAAACACTTGGCCGGATTGACCAAAAAGTGGCGGCGATTATAGGCATATTCCGCCACCGTTGCTATGTGCCAGAGGTCGTGTAGACCTTAGTCGTGTGCCTGATAGACCGGGTTCTCGGCCAGAAGTTGCTGCAGCCGGGCCAGCGGGTCCTGGCGGTAAAACAGCTGCAACTGCTCGTAGACCTGTGGATAAGCCTTGTGCAGCAAATCCGGGGCGCTGAAGAAGTACTCGCTGGTGACGGCGAAGAACTCCGCCGGGTTCTCGGCGGCGTAAGGGTCGATGGCGGTTTCGGTGTCCGGATGACGGTCAAGTTTCCGGTTGAGGTCATCGTAGGCTTGTTGCATGACCTTGGCCCAGTCACTGACGCGCATGTCGGGGTGCAGCGGCGGCAGGCCGTTCGCATCGCCGTTGAGCATGTCGAGTTTGTGCGCCAGTTCGTGAATCACCAGGTTGTAGCCTTCCCAGCCGCCGCTGGCCATGACGCCGGGCCAGGCCAGGATGATCGGGCCTTGCTGCCAGGCTTCGCCGCTGTGTTCGCCGTCCCATTCGTGTTCGACGCCGCTGGCATCGCGATGACGCTGGGGGCTGAGGAAGTCGTCGGGGTAGAGGACGATTTCGTGAAAGCCCTGATACCAGTTCAGATCGCCGAGGTTCAGCAGCGGCAATTGCGCCTGGGCGGCGAGCAGCAGGCGTTGCTCCTGATGGAGTTCGACGCCGGGCAGGGCGGTCAGGTGTTTGTCTTCCAGAAACAGCACGCTGGCTTCACGCAGCCACTGGTCCTCGGCGGCGCTGATGCCGTCGAGAAAGCTCAAGTGCTGGCGCACCCGCTGCCACATGTCGTCGGCAATCGGGTGCCTGGCCAGGATGCGCCGGCGACGCCAGGCGCTCAGGGACCACATGGGGCTTAGCGGGTTTCGGCTTTGGAGCTCGAACCGCCGAAGCGGCTGCGCACGACGCCGATGATCATCGGTACCAGCGACAGCAGGATGATGCCCACCACCAGCAACGACAGGTTTTTCTTGATGAACGGGACGTTGCCGAAGAAGTAGCCGAGGGTCACCAGGCCGCCGACCCACAGGATCGTGCCCAGCACACTAAAGAAGAAGAACCGCGGGTAAGGCATCCGGGCGATGCCGGCGACGAACGGTGCAAAGGTGCGGATGATCGGCAGGAAGCGCGCCATGGTCACGGTTTTGCCGCCGTGCTTGTCGTAGAAATCGTGGGTTTGTTGCAGGTAGTCGCGGCGGAAGATTTTCGAATTCGGGTTGCTGAACAGGCGCTCGCCCGCCGTGCGTCCGATCACGTAGTTGGTGCTGTCGCCGAGGATCGCCGCCAGCATCAGCAGGCCGCCCAGCAATACCGGGTCCATGCCGCCACCGGCCGCGACGGCGCCGGCGATAAAGAGCAGGGAATCACCCGGCAGGAACGGCATTACCACCAGGCCGGTTTCGCAGAAGATCACCAGGAACAGAATGGCGTAGATCCATGGACCGTAATTGGTTACCAGCATGTCGAGGTACACATCGAGATGCAGGATAAGGTCGATCGGGTTGAAATCCATGGGGGGCACCTGTGGTGATGGTCCGGCTCAGCAGACCTGTGCATATGACTTCGTGTAAGACTACATGCGGGTGTAGTTTTTCTTACAAGCCGGGAAGCTCGGGATTATACGGCGGGAATAGTGAAAAGCGCGTCGAGTTTGTAGCGGGGGATGTCGCGGGTAATCAGTGGCCGACAGGCTGCACACAAATCCTTGTGGCGAGGGAGCTTGCCCCCGTTGGGTCGCGAAGCGGCCCCCTGCAATCCTGGGAGTGCCGCAGCGTCTGGATTACGACGGCTTCGCAGCCAAACGGGGGCAAGCCCCCTCGCCACAAAAGCGCCCTCGCCAAAGACCAGGCCACGCCCCGGTGTTGTTATAACTCGTCGCTAATCGGCAACACGTAGTTCTTGAATTCGGTGTCTTCCTTGAAGCCGATCGACTCGTAAGTTTTCTGCGCCACTTCGTTGTTGCTGCTGGTGGAAACGCGCATGCGCACGGCGTTGGTTTCCTTGGCCATTTTCTTCGCGGTGCGAATCAGGTTGTCGGCGACCAGTTGGCGGCGGGCGTCTTCGGCGACGTAGATGTCGTTGAGGATCCACACGCGTTTAAGCGACAGCGACGAAAAGCTCGGGTACAGCTGACAGAAACCCATCAGTTTGTTGTTGTCGTCATCGGACAGGGCCAGGTAGATGACCGATTCCTTGCGACGCAGGCGTTTTTCGAGGAACGCCCGGGACGAGTCCGGGTAAGGCAGGGAGCCGTAAAACTCGCGGTATTTGACGAATAACGGGGTCAGCAGGTCCAGGTGTTCGAGGGTCGCTTGAATAATCCGCATGGTAGGTCTCGCTTCAAATGGCTGGCTTACGTGCGTGACGGCGATGGGAAACCCCTGGCGGCCGTGCGTCGATCCTGCCTGAAAACGAATCAGAAACGCAATGCGGAAACGGTTCAGGCATCCGGCGGGCTGAGTAGGAAATTTCCTTTCATGTCCGCCCCAGCGTCCGACTCCAGTGTCTGAACCTGGGCTTCGTCCTTCAGATTGACCCCCGACAACTGCCGCCGACAGGCTTCGCGCATCAGGTACAGCAAGCGGTGCGCCGCCATGCCGTAACTGAGGCCTTCCAGTCGGACATTGGAGATGCAGTTGCGATAAGCATCGGTCAGGCCAATCTTTGGATTGTAGGTGAAATATAAACCCAGACTATCAGGAGAGCTGAGCCCAGGGCGTTCACCAATCAAGATCACCACCATTTTTGCGCCCAGCAACTCGCCGATTTCGTCGGCCACCGCGACTCGACCTTGTTCCACCAGGATCACCGGCGCCATGGACCAGCCATCCGCCGCAGACTGTTCCTCCATGCGTGTCAGAAACGGCACGGTATGGCGATGAACCGCCAACGCCGACAGGCCATCGGCGACCACGATCACCAAATCCACGCCGCCCGGATGGGCCGAGGCGTAATCACGCAGGGTCTGCGCCGACTCGTCGCTCAACTTGCGCCCCAGATCCGGGCGCTGCAAATAACTGTTCCGGTCCGTGGCAGCGCTGTGCAACAGCAGACTTTCCCGGCCGCGCTCGGCCAGTTGCGCGCTGAGCCCGGCGTGGTCGAACGGCAAATGCACAGCATCCCGGGCCTGGGCGTGGGCGAACTGGAAATCCAGTTGTGCCTTGGTTGGCATGCTGGTGCCGGTGCGGCCCAGGGCAATGCGCGCCGGGGTCAGGCGCCGCAGTTCAAGCCACGGGTTTTGCGGATCGACGGGTGGTTTATCCATATCAACACTCATCCCAGTTGCGCCAAAGCCTGGCGGAAGGCCGGCGGCAGGTTGTTGCCGAAGTGAACCTTGCCGTCGGCCTGGGTGAAGATGCCCATGTTCGCCAGCCATTGTTCGAACTCCGGCGCCGGTTTCAAGCCCAGGGTTTGCCGGGCGTAGAGGGCGTCGTGGAACGAGGTGGTCTGGTAGTTGAGCATGATGTCGTCGGAGCCGGGGATGCCCATGATGAAGTTGATCCCGGCCACGCCCAGCAAGGTCAGCAGGGTGTCCATGTCGTCCTGGTCGGCTTCGGCGTGGTTGGTGTAGCAGATGTCGCAACCCATCGGCACACCGAGCAGCTTGCCGCAGAAGTGGTCTTCGAGGCCGGCGCGGATGATCTGTTTTCCGTTGTAGAGGTATTCCGGGCCGATAAATCCTACGACGGTGTTCACCAAAAACGGCTTGAAATGTCGCGCCACGGCGTAGGCCCGCGTCTCGCAGGTCTGTTGATCGATGCCGTGGTGGGCGTTGGCTGACAGCGCGCTGCCCTGGCCGGTTTCGAAATACATCAGGTTTTGCCCGAGGGTCCCGCGATTCAGGCTCAAACCGGCGTCGTAGCCTTCCTGCAATACGTTGAGGTTGATGCCGAAACTGGCGTTGGCCGCTTCGGTGCCAGCGATCGACTGGAACACCAGGTCCAGGGGCACGCCACGGTTCACCGCTTCGATTGAGGTGGTGACGTGGGTCAGCACGCAGGCCTGGGTCGGAATGTCGTAGCGCTGGATGATCGCATCGAGCATTTCCAGCATGGCGCAGATCGAGGCGATGCTGTCGGTGGCCGGGTTGATGCCGATCATCGCGTCGCCGTTGCCGTACAGCAGACCGTCGAGAATGCTCGCGGCGATGCCGGCGGGTTCGTCGGTCGGGTGATTGGGTTGCAGGCGTGTGGATAAGCGCCCGCGCAGGCCCATGGTGCCGCGGAATTGCGTGACCACGCGGATCTTCTGCGCCACCAGCACCAGGTCCTGCACGCGCATGATCTTCGACACGGCGGCGGCCATTTCCGGAGTCAGGCCGGGGGCGAGGGCGCGCAAGCTCTGTTCGTCGGCGGCGTCGCTGAGCAGCCAGTCGCGAAAACCGCCGACGGTGAGGTGGCTGACCACGGCGAAGGCTTGTTTGTCGTGAGTGTCGATGATCAATCGGGTGACTTCATCGGCCTCGTAGGGAATCAGTACTTCTTGTAGGAAGTGTGTCAGCGGGATGTCGGCCAACGCCATTTGCGCGGCCACACGCTCGCCATCGTTGAGCGCGGCGACGCCGGCCAGAAAGTCCCCGGAACGCGCCGGGCTGGCCTTGGCCATGACGTCCTTGAGGCTGTCGAAACGGTAGGTCTGGGCGCCGACGGAATGGGCAAATGCGGCCATGGGACGGGGTCCTCCTGATTAAAAGTGTGGCCCGTAGGAGCGAGGCTTGCCCGCGAAGAACGATGACGCGGTGAATCTGTCGGACCGCATTATCGTTCTTCGCGGGCAAGCCTCGCTCCTACGGAGCAGGGGTGCTCTCAAATAGGGCATTGAGCCCGGCACCGGTGCAACTCAGATACCTTCGAGCATAGCGTCTGCCGGCGCGTCGGCGCGCTGCTTGGCGGTCAACTGGAAGTACAGATAACCCGCCGCCATGAACCCGAGGAACACCAGGCCAATCACCGTGTTGAACCACGCCATCGCGATCAAACACACCACCGCCAGAAACAGCGCGATCCCCGGCACAATCGGATAGCCCGGCGCGCGGAAGGTGCGTTCCAGGTTCGGCTCGGTTTTGCGCAGTTTGAACAGGCTGAGCATGCTGATGATGTACATCACGATGGCGCCGAATACCGACATGGTGATCATCGCCGCTGTCAGGGTCATGCCTTGCAAGTTGACCAGGCCATCGCTATAGATCGCGGCGATGCCGATCACGCCGCCGGCCAGGATCGCCCGGTGCGGGGTCTGGAAACGCGAGAGTTTGGCCAGGCCTTTGGGCAGATAACCGGCGCGGGCCAAGGCGAAGAACTGCCGCGAGTAGCCCAGAATGATCCCGTGGAAACTCGCCACCAGGCCAAACAGGCCGATCCAGACCAGCATGTGCATCCAGCTCGAATTGTTGCCGACTACGGCTTTCATCGCCTGGGGCAGCGGATCGTTGATGTTCGACAGTTGGCGCCAGTCGCCAACGCCGCCAGCCATCACCATCACGCCGATAGCGAGGAACACCAGGGTCAGGATGCCGCTGACGTAAGCCTTGGGAATCGTGCGTTTCGGGTCCTTGGCTTCCTCGGCCGCCATGGCCGCGCCTTCGATGGCGAGGAAGAACCAGATCGCAAAGGGAATCGCCGCAAAGATCCCGGGGATCGAGGCCATGGTGAATTCGTTGGAACCCGACCAGCCGTTGAGCACGAAGTTGCTGAAGCTGAAGCCCGGCGCCACTACGCCCATGAACACCAGCAATTCGGCAACTGCCAGCACCGTGACCACCAGCTCAAAGGTAGCGGCGATGCTGACGCCGAGAATGTTCAGGGTCATGAACACGAAATACGCGCCGACCGCCGCAATCTTCGGGTCCAGTTCCGGGTACTGCACGTTGAGGTACGCGCCGATGGCCATGGCAATCGCCGGTGGCGCAAAGACGAATTCAATCAGGGTGGCGATGCCGGCGATCAGTCCGCCTTTTTCGCCAAACGCCCGTCGGCTGTAGGCAAACGGCCCGCCCGCGTGGGGAATCGCGGTGGTCAGTTCGGTGAAACTGAAGATGAAGCAGGTGTACATCGTCGCCACCATCAGGGCGGTGACGAGGAAACCCAATGTGCCTGCGGTGCCCCAGCCGTAACTCCAGCCGAAGTACTCGCCGGAAATCACCAGGCCGACGGCAATGCCCCATAAATGCAGGGTGCCGAGTGTGGGTTTGAGCTGTGTAGTAGAAGTCATAAGTCCTCTCTATTTTTTATTGTTTGATCGGTTGGACTTTCGGGTGTGGCGGTACAGCAGGCACGCAAAGCCCGTGCCAGAGCGGCAGGGCGATGATTTACGGTGTGATTGAGGGCGTCATCGCGAGCAAGCCACGCTCCCGTAGGAGCAAGGCTTGCCCGCGATGGCCGTTACGCGGTCCCGCGTCGGGTTTAGAAGAAGCCCAACGGATTGATGTCGTAGCTCACCAGCAGGTTTTTGGTCTGCTGATAGTGATCGAGCATCATCTTGTGGGTTTCACGCCCGACGCCGGACTTTTTGTAACCACCGAACGCGGCGTGCGCCGGGTACAGGTGGTAGCAGTTGGTCCACACACGACCGGCCTTGATGGCGCGGCCCATGCGGTAGGCGCGGTTGATGTCGCGGGTCCAGAGGCCGGCACCCAGGCCGAACTCGGTGTCGTTGGCGATGGCCAGGGCTTCGGCTTCGTCCTTGAACGTGGTGATGCTCACCACCGGGCCAAAGATTTCTTCCTGGAACACGCGCATTTTGTTGGTGCCCTTGAGCAGGGTCGGCTGGATGTAATACCCGGTCGCCAGGTTGCCCTCGAGTTTTTCCACCTTGCCGCCGGTCAGCAGCTCGGCGCCTTCGCCCTTGGCGATTTCCAGGTACGAAAGGATTTTGTCGAATTGCTGCTCGGACGCCTGGGCGCCGACCATGGTGTCGGTGTCCAGCGGGTCGCCACGTTTGATCGACAGGACTTTCTTCATCACCACTTTCATGAAGTCGTCGTAGATCGATTCTTGCACCAGTGCGCGGGACGGGCAGGTGCAGACTTCGCCCTGGTTGAAGAAGGCGAGCACCAGGCCTTCAGCGGCTTTCTCGATGAAGGTTTCTTCGGCTTGCATGATGTCGGCGAAGAAGATGTTCGGCGACTTGCCACCCAGCTCCACGGTGGACGGAATAATGTTTTCGGCGGCGGCGTGCATGATGTGCGAGCCGACCGGGGTCGAGCCTGTGAAGGCGATCTTGGCGATGCGTTTGCTGGTGGCCAGGGCTTCGCCGGCTTCTTTGCCGAACCCTTGCACCACGTTCAGCACGCCGGGTGGCAGCAGGTCGCCGATCAGTTCCATCAGCACGGTGATGCCCAGCGGGGTTTGCTCGGCAGGCTTGAGCACCACGCAGTTACCGGCGGCCAGGGCCGGGGCGAGTTTCCAGGCGGCCATCAGGATCGGGAAGTTCCACGGGATGATCTGCCCGACCACGCCCAGGGGTTCATGGATGTGGTACGCCACGGTGTTGCCGTCGATCTCGGCGGCGCTGCCTTCCTGGGCGCGGATGCAACCGGCGAAGTAGCGGAAGTGATCCGCCGCCAGCGGGATGTCGGCGTTGAGGGTTTCGCGAACGGCTTTGCCGTTGTCCCAGGATTCGGTGATCGCCAGCAGTTCCAGGTTCTGCTCGATGCGGTCGGCGATTTTCAGCAGCACCAGCGAGCGCGCCTGGGCGGACGTGGCGCCCCAGGCATCGGCAGCCGCATGGGCAGCGTCCAGGGCTTTGTCGATGTCTTCGGCCGTGGAACGTGGGAATTCGGCAATCGGTTGGCCATTCACGGGCGAAGTGTTGGTGAAGTACTGACCTTTGACAGGCGCGACGAACTCGCCGCCGATGTAGTTACCGTATTTGCTCTTGAACGAAACGATAGCGCCTTCAGTACCGGGGTGAGCGTAACGCATGGTGAGTTCTCCTTGGCTTTGTACTTATTAGAGAGACGCGCATGTGCGCTTGCTATAAGCGTAGAGCAAAGGTTGGGCCACTGCCTTGCAGGGCAGGCAAATCAAGGCCTTGCGCGGTTTTTGTCGGACAGGCGGGTGGTGCCTGTGACGGTTTCGGTACAGCTTGGGTGACAGTTTGTACCGCTTGTGGCACAGCGAGCGAGGGGGTGGCCTTGCCAGCATTGCAAAGCACGCCGACGTGGAGGATGCTCGACCTCAACGCGCTGCAGGGTTCGTGGACCCTTTCGGGGAATAATAAGAAATGCACGACAACCATTTGAGTCGCCATGCCCGGCAAGTCCTGACCGTTACCCAGGGCAAGTCGCACCTGCACGGCCCCGGCAGTGATCCGTCGATTGCCCGTTCCTGGCTGCGTTGTCTTGAGGACTATCACCTCGACCCGGCCCTGACCATGGCACCCACGGTGCTGGAACATGGGCGCGTGCTCGAAAGCCGCGAACGCTTGCAGCAAGTGCTGCACATCGCCGGCAACGAAATGACCAGCCTGCACCAGCAGCTTTCCGGCGCCGGCCACGCGGTGCTGCTGACCGATGCCCGTGGGGTGATCCTCAACTGCGTCACCGCCCCCGCCGAACGCAAGATTTTCGAGCGTGCCGGGCTCTGGCTTGGCGCCGACTGGAGCGAAGCCTGCGAAGGCACCAATGGCATCGGCACTTGCCTGGTGGAACGCCAGGCGCTGACCATTCACCAGGACGAACACTTTCGCGGCCGCCACACCGGCCTGACCTGCTCGGCGAGCCCGGTGTTCGACCCCCACGGCGAACTGCTGGCGGTGCTCGACGTGTCCTCGGCCCGGCATGACGTCTCGCGCCAGAGCCAGTTCCATACCATGGCCCTGGTCAACCTCTCGGCGAAGATGATCGAGAGCTGTTATTTCCTGCGTTACTTCGACAATCAATGGCTGCTGCGTTTTCACCTGCAGGCCGAGTCCGTCGGGCTGTTCAGCGAGGGCCTGTTGGCGTTCGATGGCGAAGGGCGGATCAGCGCGGTCAACCAAAGTGCGTTGAACCTGCTCGGGCATATTCGCGGCGGGTTGCTGGGCAAACCGGTGGAAGCGCTCTTCGATTGCTCGCTGGATGAATTGCTGGGGCGTGCCAGTGTGAATGCCAGCGCCAGTTGGCCGCTGCGCACTCGCGATGGGCGCAGTCTATTTGCGCTGCTGCGGGGTCAGCCTCGGAGTATTCCGGTGCCGGTGGTGCCAAGTCCGATAGTGGCCGAGCGTCCGCGCTTGTCCGGCATTTGCCTGGGCGATGCCGCGTTGCAAGAGGATTTCCGCAAGTCCCTGCGCGTATTCGAACGGGACGTGCCGCTGCTGATCAATGGCGAAACCGGCTCCGGCAAGGAAGCCTTCGCCAAAGCCGTGCACCAGGCCAGTCAGCGGGCGAACAAAGCCTTCGTCGCCCTCAACTGCGCGGCCATCCCGGAAAGCCTGATCGAAAGCGAACTGTTCGGCTATCGCGGCGGCAGCTTCACCGGCGCGCGCAAGGAAGGCATGCGCGGCAAGTTGCAGCAGGCCGATGGCGGCACGTTGTTCCTCGATGAGATCGGCGACATGCCCCTGGCTTTGCAGACTCGGCTCTTAAGAGTTTTGGAAGATCGCCAGGTAGTGCCGATTGGCGGGGAACCGGAGTCGGTGAACGTCAGAATTATCAGCGCGACCCACCGGAATTTGCTGGATCGGGTGCGGGACGGCAGTTTTCGCGAGGACTTGTACTACCGGCTCAATGGCCTGGAACTGGCATTGCCGGCCTTGCGCGACCGCAGCGACAAATCCCAGTTGCTGGATTTCCTGCTGGCGGAAGAGGCGGGCGGGGAAGCAGTGCTGATTGATCAACCGGCACGGGAAGCCTTGCTCGGTTTCGCCTGGCCAGGGAATGTGCGGCAGTTGCGCAATGTGCTGCGGACCTTGGCGGCGTTGTGTGATGGCGGGCGGATCGGGTTGGAGGATTTGCCGGCGATGATTCGCCAGGTGCGGCCGGTGGTGGCGTTGGTGGTGGAAGAGCCGTCGGAGCATCCGCTGGACGATGCCGAGCGGCTGGCGTTGCTCAATGCGTTGGAGCAACAGCGGTGGCATATGACGCATACGGCGGAACAGCTCGGTGTCAGTCGCAATACCCTCTATCGAAAGCTGCGTAAACACGGCATCGCCCGCTCTGCCTAACTGATCGTTCCTACGCTCTGCGTGGGAATGCCTCAACGGACGCTCCGCGTTCGGCTTTGGATGGGACGCGGAGCGTCCCGGGCTGCATTCCCACGCGGAGCGTGGGAGCGATCACAACCTGACACACCGCTTTCGCGGGCAAGTCGGATCGCCGCACCGCTCGCGCCTACGGGTTCTGCGATCAGCCTTAAACAAAGGTGCGAATTTTCCCACCCTAGGCTAACCTGCGGCCATGTTTTACGAGGTCGACTATGCATATTCATATTCTTGGTATCTGCGGCACTTTCATGGGTTCGATGGCGGTTCTGGCCAAAGAGCTGGGCCATCACGTGACCGGCTCCGATGCCAACGTCTATCCGCCGATGAGCACTCAGCTTGAGGCCCAGGGCATTCAGTTGACCCAAGGCTACGACCCGGCGCAGCTCGATCCGGCCCCGGACCTGGTGGTGATCGGCAACGCCATGTCCCGTGGCAACCCGGCGGTCGAATACGTCCTGAACAAAGGCCTGCCTTACGTCTCCGGCCCGCAATGGCTGGCCGAACACGTACTGCGCGGCCGTTGGGTACTGGCCGTCGCCGGCACCCACGGCAAGACCACCACCAGCAGCATGCTCGCCTGGGTGTTGGAGCACGCGGGCATGAGCCCGGGTTTCCTGATTGGTGGCGTGCCGCAGAATTTCTCGGTGTCCGCGCGCCTCGGCGGTACGCCGTTCTTCGTGATCGAAGCCGATGAGTACGACAGTGCGTTCTTCGACAAGCGTTCGAAGTTCGTTCACTACGGTCCGCGCACAGCGATCCTGAACAATCTTGAGTTCGATCACGCCGACATCTTCCCTGATCTGCCGGCCATCGAGCGACAGTTCCACCATTTGGTGCGGACCATTCCGAGCGAAGGCCTGGTGATCCATCCGACCACAGAACCTGCCTTGCAGCGTGTGATCGAGATGGGTTGCTGGACCCCGGTGCAAACCACCGGCGCCGGCGGTCAGTGGCAGGTCAAGTTGCTGAGCGAAGACGGCTCGAAGTTTGAAGTGATGTTCGAAGGCGTTGCCCAAGGCGTGGTCGAGTGGGACATGACCGGCCAGCACAACGTCGCCAACGCGCTGGCCACCCTGGCGGCGGCGCGGCATGTCGGCGTTGTGCCGTCGATGGGTATTGAAGCGTTGAGTGCGTTCAAAAGCGTGAAGCGTCGGATGGAGAAAGTCGCGGAAGTCCGTGGCATCACGATCTACGACGACTTCGCCCACCACCCGACCGCCATCGCCACCACCCTCGACGGCTTGCGTAAGAAGATCGGCGATGCGCCGTTGATCGCGATCATCGAGCCGCGCTCCAACTCCATGAAGCTCGGCGCGCACCGTGACGGTTTACCGGAAAGCGTGGTCGATGCCGATCAGGTGATCTGGTACGCGCCGGCCAACCTCGGTTGGGATTTGGGCGCGACCGCCGCGCTGTGCACCGTGCCCTCGATCGTCAGCGATTCCCTGGAAGGCATCATCGAACGCGTGAAAAGCCAGGCCCAGCCCGGTACCCACGTGGTGATCATGAGCAACGGCGGCTTCGGCGGCCTGCACGGCAAACTCGCCGAGGCGCTGCAATGAACACTTTTGCCCAGAGCGGCGGCCCGGAACGCATCACGCTGGCGATGACCGGTGCGTCCGGCGCACAGTACGGTTTGCGCTTGCTCGATTGCCTGGTGCGTGAAGACCGCGAGGTGCATTTCCTGATCTCCAAGGCTGCGCAACTGGTGATGGCCACCGAGACTGATGTCACGTTGCCGCCCAAGCCGCAAACCATGCAGGCTTTCCTCACCGAATACACCGGCGCCGCTGCCGGGCAGATCAAGGTGTATGGCAAGGAAGACTGGATGTCGCCAGTGGCCTCGGGCTCCGGTGCGCCAGCCGCGATGGTGGTGGTGCCGTGTTCCACCGGAACCTTGTCAGCCATCGCCACCGGCGCCTGTAACAACCTGATCGAACGCGCCGCCGACGTAACCTTGAAGGAGCGCCGCCAGTTGATTCTGGTGCCGCGTGAGGCGCCGTATTCGAGTATTCATCTGGAGCACATGCTCAAGTTGTCGAACATGGGCGTGACGATCCTGCCAGCCTCGCCGGGGTTTTATCACCAGCCACAGACCATCGACGACCTGATCGACTTCGTCGTCGCGCGGATTCTCAATCTGCTGAATATTCCTCAGGACATGCTGCCGCGTTGGGGCGAGCACCATTTGAGCAGCGATGAATAAGCTGCTGGTGGTCGTGCTGGCGCTGCAGCTGGCCGGCTGCGCCACGGCGCGCACGCTCGATGCCGCGAAGCCGGGGGCACCGGTGGTGTATTCGGGGACGCGGCTGGATTTGTATGCGATGAACGGTGGCTGCTGCGCCATGGATCGGTTTGGTGCTGAAGCGCCGAGCTATCCCGGGGTGGATTTGCCGGGCAGTGCGTTGCTCGACACGCTGCTGTTGCCGCTGTCACTGCTGACGGTGATTGGCGTGAGTTTCCAGGCGACGGGCGGACTTTGACGATCGTTCCCACGCTCTGCGTGGGAACGATCAAACGCTACCAACCTGTAGGAGCGAGGCTTGCCCGCG
Organism: Pseudomonas sp. ANT_J12; assembly: GCF_008370045.1. Classification (GTDB taxonomy): domain Bacteria; phylum Pseudomonadota; class Gammaproteobacteria; order Pseudomonadales; family Pseudomonadaceae; genus Aquipseudomonas. The sequence continues at coordinate 58,768 of NZ_VOBN01000015.1, read as the reverse complement.
AAGGCGTCGGCTCCGGCACCGCAGAATTACTTGCCGAGCTTACGCAACTCATCCGACTCAACCACTCGCACCCCATCCTGCTCTTCCAGCGCCAGGCGCCACATTGCGCGGGCCAGTTGGCAGGCTTCGATGCCGCGGTATTTGCCCGGGATCAAGCGCGAAAACGGTCCGGCGAATTGCTCGGCCATGCGCGGTTCCAGGCGGTCACCCAGCAACAGGGACGGCCGACAAATGGTCAACTGCGGCCAGTTCTGCGCGCGCAGTGCGTGTTCCATCTCGCCTTTGACCTTGTTGTAGAAAATCGAGGATCTGCGATCGGCCCCCAAGGCGCTGATCACGATCAAGTGCCGTGCGCCCATCTCCCGTGCACGCTTGGCGAACGCCACCACCATGTCCAGGTCCACCGCGCGAAACGCCTCCTCGGAGCCGGCCTGTTTGATGGTAGTGCCGAGGCAGCAGTAAGCGATGTCGACGCGACCATTGAGTTGCGGCAGAAATACTGCCGGGTCGCCGACGGGGTTTTCCAGGTGGGGATGCTCGGCCAATGGCCGGCGTGAAGGTGCCAATACCCGCGTAATCGTTGGCTCATTGAGCAAGCGATCAAGCAAATGTTCGCCGGTTAATCCGGTAGCTCCGGCAAGCAATACATGCTGAGGCGTCAAGTACATAGTGTTTCCCCCTTGATACTGTTCAGCTTAGTTGAGCTTGGCGTCCTTGCTGCTGATAGCAGCACTTTGTAATGCTTTACGCGCTTGTTGCTTGCGCAGCAGTTGCCAATGGGAGAGCACGGTTTTCGGTGCCCAGATCTGCGGTTCAGAGGCTTCGAAGTTGTCCGCCAGTTCCCGCTCGGCCACGGTGGCCTTGGCCAGTTTGAAGGCTTGCTCCAGATCGTCGGTCTGGTTCAGTGCCTGGGCGAACAGTGCGTCGCCGAAGTAGGTGAAGTTGGCCTCCTCGGAGCAACCGAAGGACACCCGGTCCGCCCGCGACGCGGTCATGATCAGGGTGCGTTCGTCTTTCAGCGCCGGGATGAAACCACCGGAATAGCAGGAAGAGATGACAATGATCTTGTCGCGATTCTTCAGCGGGGCGAGGACTGCCGCCAATTCGTCGGCCGGCAGATCGGCCAGTTCCATGCGCGGCTGGTCGAGTACGAATTCATGTTCGCTGGTGCCGTGGCTGGTCAGGTAGATGAACAGCAAGTCTTCCGGGCCGCTGCGTTCGGCCAGGGTCTGGGCGGCACGGCGCAGGTTTTCCCGGGTGGCCATCGGCCGGTCGGCGAGGTGTTCACGATGGTTGACCAGGCGAATCTGCCCATAAGCGCCGAAGCGGCTGGCGAGCATGTTCGCGACATAGTCGGATTCACGCAGGAACACACTCTGCTTGCCGTCGCCGCCGAGGGTCAGGGTGTACAGCTCGACCGCCGGGGTCGAGGCGGGCACGGCCGCCAGCGCTTCGTCGAGCAAGCGGCCCTGGGCGAGCAAGCCGAGTTCCAGGGTGTCGGGCAGCAACTTGCCATCGGCGTCGCGCACACGCTGGCCGTTGATCCAGGTGCCGCTCATCACCGTGCCATCGGTCAGCACCAGGGTGCCGCGCCCGGAATAACTGTCGTTGTCGAAACCACCGACGTAAAAACTGCCATCCGCCAGGTTCAAGCGGCCCGGGCCGGTGAAGCGCCAATCGCTGAACTGGCCAATGTAATGGCTGCCGTCGGTGCCGATCAGCTCGCCCTTGCCGCTGAGCACGCCTTCCTTGAACTGGCCGATCCAGACGTCGCCATCGGCGTTCTCGTAGCGACCCTTGCCGTTGAGCTGGTTGTCCTTGAAACCACCGACGTAGATATCGCCGTCTGCGCTGTTGAACGTGCCGTTGCCTTCCAGCTGGCCATCGACGAAATGCCCGCTGAACTGATTGCCACTGGCGTCGCCGCGCTGGCCTTCGCCGTTGGGCTTGCCGTGGGCGAACTGGCCTTGATACGAGCTGCCGTCTTCGAGTTCGAGACGACCGAGCCCTGAATACTGATCGGCCTTGAACTCACCGCGGTAAGTCATGCCGTTTTCTTTGAGGGTGCCTTCGCCGTCGCGTCGGCCCAGCTTGAAGCCGCCGGTGTAGCTGCTGCCATTGGTGGTCAGCGTGCCCTGGCCGTCGAACAACCCTTGCTGGAATTGCCCGCGATAGACTTCGCCATTGCTGCCGTGCCATTCGCCCTGGCCATGCCACTGGCCTTTGTCGAACTGGCCGGCGTACCAACTGCCGCTCGGGTAGTCGATGCGACCCTGGCCCTGCAACAACCCGTTGACCAGATCCCCCCGATAGCGTCCGCCGTCCGGCAGGCGGGCGTCAGGGGACAACAGCGATTCACCATCGCCGCAAGCGGTGAGCATCAGGGTCAAAGCAAGGAGTGCAAGTGAGCGCATAGCGGGATCCGGGCAATTAGGCGACCGAGTATGCCGCAGCTATGTGTCGTATATATAGAGAAGGTCGCGAAACAGCGTGTGCTGCTTCGCATCCGGGATGGTTTACACGAAACAGAGGGACAGCGGTTCGGCGATGTACGCCGGTTTGTCCGAGCCTTCTATCTCAAGGGTAGCGGTGGCCTTGAGCAGCCATTGACCGGGTTTTTTCTCGGTGACTTCGTTCATGTCGACCTTGAGTCGGACCCGTGAATTGACTTTCACCGGCTGGATGAAACGCACGCTGTCCAGGCCATAGTTGACCACCATCTTCGCGCCTTGCGGCAGGATCAGGATGTCTTCCATCAGTTTGGGAATCAGCGACAGCGACAGGAAACCGTGGGCAATGGTGCTGCCAAATGGCGTTTGCGCGGCTTTGACCGGGTCGACGTGAATGAACTGATAATCCCCGGTGGCTTCAGCGAACAGGTTGATGCGCTCCTGATCGATGGTGAGCCATTCGGAACGTCCAAGTTCCTTGCCGACATAATCTTTGAGCTCTGCAACGGGAACATAGGGCATTGAGACTCTCCTTGGGTTCATCGGTTTTATTGGTTTTGAGTTGGGGGGATTTGACCTCCCTGCGAACCACTTTAGATCAACATGGCAAATTGCTCCGGTCAACTGACCATGCTTTTGGCGAATGCCGGTCTATAGCGTCGGCGTGCTTATAATGCCCGGCCCCTTTTTGCAGGGGACAACGCGTGGGGAGATTGCGGGATGTTGTTACGTGGCCTGACCTGGCTGGTGCTGTTCCAATTGCTGGGCACAGCCATCAACCACCTGATGTTGCCGGTGCTGCCGGGGCCGATTATTGGCCTGTTGCTGATGCTGGTGTTTTTGATTTGTCGTGGCGAGGTCGGTGAACCGCTGAACCTGGCCGCCAGCAGTTTGCTGCGTTATCTACCGTTGCTGCTGGTGCCGCCGGCGGTGGGCGTGATGGTGTATGCCAAGGACATTGCCGCCGACTTCTGGGCCATCGCCGGCGCGCTGGTGTTGTCGTTGGTGCTGTCGATGGCCTTCGTCGGGGTGCTGATGCAGCGCCTGCTCAAGCGCCATGCCCATCGCGGAGACCGCCCATGATCCTCGATTGGCAGGGCGCCCTCGATTCGGTGATCCACCACCCGTTGTTCGGTATAGGCATCACCCTGGGCGCCTATCAACTGGTACTCGCGGCGTTCGAGAAAACCCGCTGGATCTTCCTGCAGCCGGTGCTGGTTTCGATGCTGCTGGTGATCGGCATTCTGGTGGGCTGCGGCCTGACCTACGCCGAGTACCGCAAGAGCACCGAGATCCTCAGCATTCTGCTCGGTCCCGCCACCGTTGCTCTGGCGGTGCCGCTGTACCTGAATCTGCGACGGATTCGGCAGTTATTCTGGCCGATATTTACTACGCTGGTGATAGGCGGCGTGGTCGCCACGGGCATGGGCGTGTTGCTGGGCTGGTGGTTCGGCGCCGAACACATGATCCTGATGACCATGGCGCCCAAATCCGTGACCTCGCCGATCGCCATGCTGGTGGCCGAGCAGATCGGTGGTGTCGCGGCGCTGGCGGCGGTGTTCGTGTTGATTACTGGCGTGATCGGTGCGATTTTCGGCCCGGGTCTTTTGACGAGGCTCGGTGTCCATAGCCCTGAAGCCCGGGGCATGGCCTTGGGGCTGACCGCCCACGCGGTCGGTACGTCGGTGGCGTTGCAGGAAAGTGAAGAATGCGGCGCCTTCGCGGCGCTGGCGATGAGTCTGATGGGCGTGGCCACGGCGGTGTTCCTGCCGTTGGCGGTGTCGATGGTGGTGTAAGGAAATGTCTATGAGCTTGCCGCTTTTTCCGCTGAACACGGTGCTGTTCCCTGGTTGCATCCTCGACTTGCAGATTTTCGAGGCGCGCTACCTGGACATGATCAGCCGCTGCATGAAACAGGGCAGTGGCTTCGGCGTGGTGTGCATCCTCGACGGCGAGGAGGTTGGCATCGCCCCGGCGGGTTATGCGCTGGTGGGCTGCGAAGCCTTGATCACCGACTTCAAGCAGCAGGACAACGGCCTGTTGGGCATTCGCGTGCAGGGTGGCCGGCGGTTCCACGTCTTGCGCTCGGAAGTGCAGCGCGATCACCTGACTCTTGCCGAGGTCGAGTGGCTGGAAGACGAGCCGGAACAACCGTTGCAGGACGAAGATGCCGACCTCGTCGCATTGCTCAAAGCCCTGGCCGAGCACCCGATGGTCGAGGCGCTGAATATGGGCACCGAAGCCACCGGCCAGCAATCACTGGCCAATCAGTTGGCGTATTTGCTGCCGTTTGCCGAAGTGGACAAGATCGACCTGTTGCAACTCGACGATCCGCAACAACGCCTGGATGCGATTCAGGCGTTGCTGGATGAGTTGCAGGGCGAGTTGTTCGCCTAGTGGTATTTTGTATTAACTTGAATGCTTTGCCAGTATTGTTCACGCGTCATCCTTCCCTTAGTTTGAACTCACTCACAGGGAGTGAGTAACTCATTAATAACAAGGAAGTGGTGATGATTATTTATGAAGATGAATGGGCGTTCTGGGATGATATCGCAGGTCGCTACTTGTTAAAGCATGCGGCGAGTGATCACAACTCCAAACATATTATTGAAGGCGCCGGCTTTTATGCCGACTCGATGGTGCTGGAACGCCGCAAGCGCAAACGTGCCAAGTTGCCAGTCGTAAGCCTGAACGATGATGCAGGTTCTATAACGGTTGCGGGTTAAAACACTTCGATTCTAATTTGAGCCTATGTCCCCTTGGCTTCGGCGATGCGCGGCAAGAGCAAGGTGGCGTCAAAATTAATATGTGTGGGTGGTTGTATGTCGTTGGAAAACAGTAACAGTGCTTTCATGGCTAATCTTTATGTCGACGGATTGCCGTTAGTCCTTAATCAGCAGCGTCTGAAGCGGAGACTGCGGGACCCCCGCATCACCCGGCGTGAACGCCTGGACGTTGAAGTGGCGTTGACAGACCGCAGTGGTACCAGTTTTGTGACATTGGCTGATCATGAAGATGACAAACCTTTGTTGTTCAAGTTTTCTTTGCAGGACGACAAGTACATCGTGACGGCCGTGTTGCGAGGAATGTTTGACGGGTGGCGTTTAAAGATTGAGGCCGGCACCTTTCATTTGTCAGTGAGCGATAACGCGGCAGCTGATTTGTTTTCAATACGCAAGCATGGTGTGGAAAGAGCGAAGTTTGAACACCTCAGCGCGGGCCCCTCTTATGTGCAAATCGTCAGTGAGCGGAGGGGGCGACCCTTGTATAAGGCTGACGAGGCGGGGAAAAAATACTTCATGGATGTGGACCCCAATGCCACGGTGCATGACGCGTTGAACAATACGCCCGTCGCGTTTGTTCTCAAGATTGTCGATAAAACCGTGCCCATTACAGAGTGAATGTACGCCATCGGCTGTGACGGTCGATGGCTTTTTTGACGGGGCCTTTCGTTCTAAAACGCGGAAAGAAATGACAGTGGCCGACCGTTTTTGGTCGGCCTGGTCTTGCCATCCAATACCAATGGATCACAGCGCCATTTCTGTCAGCGCTGTGATCCGGACCGCCTTATTGGATTTCGTCACGCAGTGGGGCGACATTGCGCTCGATAATGCTGAGTACAAATTCCGCCTCTTTGCCGTCGATGCGCGAAGGCAGATCGGTGAAATGCTCAAGTACTGGAGTATTGAGTACGGCCTTGATGTTGACTTCCTTGGAATGGCTGAACAACTCAATCGGTGCTGCGTCTTTGATCAAATCCGTCAGCAGTACTTTCCGTCGGCCCTGCCTCAAATGAAAGCGGGTTGGCGAATCGCTGCTGTAGGCGATCAGGCTGCGGGCGGCATATTCCATGCTGAAGGCATTACCGCGGAAGCTGATCGGGTCGCGAATGAAGATAGTGTAGTTTTCGCTTCCACGGCGAAAATAGAGTTCCAGTGGTTCGACGGTGCCGTAGTCTGCAGTAGTAATCATTTTACGGATATCTTCTCGGCCCAGATAATCCGTCAATTCGGCGCGACGTTCAGGTGTGAGCGTCTTATCGGTCAGAAGATATTCCAGCTTGTGTTGCATGAGAACCAGCGGTTTTCCTGCCAGGGAAAGTGTCGCCAGAAAAGAGTTCTTGATATCAGCCATATTGCAATCCTTGCATTGGGTTGGTGGGGTGTCTGATTGACGGCGGGAAGTTTGGTTGTGGTCGTGGTTTATGGCAACTAGATGTCTGTTTTAAAGTGTTTCTATGTGGATTAAATGTTTGGCAGTTTTATTTTGTATTAAGCCAGTACTGGGTGGGGCAGGAGGGCGATATGTCAACGGGTCTTTGTTTGCTCACAGGAGGGGAGTATGCCTGATGACGAAATTTGGAAGTTGTGATGACAGAGTGTGGCGATACTTAAATAAAGTTTTTGGGGGGCATATCTGCAACTTTCACGTGCAGGAAGCGGCTATAAAATGAACGTTATGAGCGGCAGGCGTGGATGAGTTTCGAATCGGCATTGTGCGGCGATATCGACAGCCTGGCACCCACGCACAAATAACGGCGCAGTGCCAAGCCGTTCGCGCTATATGTTAATACGCATACCGCAACATCATATGCGGCAGATGCCGCAACGCAAAAAAGGCAAACAACGCCAGCAGCGACGGCAGCACCAGCCACCAGACCTTGGGTGGCATGGGGTTGAGCGGCGTCTGGCGTTGGCTCAGCCACAGGCTCGCCGCGCAGACACCGGCCGCCAGCATCGCGCCGGCCAGCACGTCCGTCGGCCAATGCGCGCCCAAATAGACCCGCGACAACGCAATCGCCAATGCCGGCAGGCACCCCAATAGCAGCCAGGTCAGGCGCATGCGTGGCGGTTGTCCGCGTCCGGCCAGGACGGCGATGGCCAGGAACAGCGCGAAGGAGCCGGAGGCGTGGCCGCTGGGCATGCTGTAACTGGTCAGTGGGTCGCTCAACACTTCCGGACGCACCCGGGCGAAAAACTGCTTGGTTACGGTGTTGCCCAGCGCGGTAAACAGCAACGCGCCGCCCGCGAAAATCGCCTGGCGCCATTGTCGGGTGAGCAACAGCAAACCCGTCAGCAGGGCGCTGAACACCAACATGTTGCGGAACTCGCCGATCAACGTGAAGGTGACCGCCACCTCATCCAGCATCGGGTTGCGGTGTTCCTGCACCAGGGTCATCAAGCCCTGGTCGAGGGCGGTCAGGTGCGGATAGCCGATAAACAGCCCGATCAAAATCACCAGGCCCAGGCCGGCAATGTAGGCGGTGGCGTGGCGATGGCGACGCAAGCTGCTGGTGACGCTCAAGCCGATCATCACTGCGATGCTGCCGGCGACAATGCCCGCTTCCGGCCAGAAACCCTCCGGCAAGGGCAGGCGAATCGCCGCGCCCGTGGCCCAGCCGGGCAGCAGATAAGCAATGCTCCAGCCGGCGGCGGCCAACAGGCTGACGGCGGCGAAGCGCGGGAAAGGCATGTCGAACATCCCGGCGACCATCGGCAGCATCGGTCGCAATGGGCCGATGAAGCGTCCGACCAGCAGGCTGGCAATTCCGTAGCGCTGGAAGTAAGACTCCGCCCCGGCGATCCATTCCGGGTGATGGCGCAGGCCGGGCAGGCGCCGGATGTTCTGATGGAAATGGCGTCCCAGGAAGTACGACACCCCGTCACCCAGCAAACCGCCGAGAAACCCCAGCAACAGCGTTTCGCCCAGCGACAACGCACCGCTGCCGGCCAGTACCGCCACGGCAAACAGCAGGACGGTGCCCGGTACGATCAACCCGGCAATCGCCAGGCATTCCACGCAGGCCACTATAAACACCGCGGCGGCCAGCCACTGTGGATTGACCGTCAACCACCCGGTGATGCTATCGAGCCATGGGCCCATACGTACAACTCCATCATTGTTCATAAACTCGTAGGCGCAGCCTTCGGCAGCTACTACGGGGAATTGGGTTCACAGCAAAAAATAATCGCGACCTTCGACTTGCCCTCGGCGCAGCGGGTTCCGCGTGCAGTACGGCGCATACGCCGCATCGACGAAGCGGTACATCAGGTGTTCGTCACGGCCATGGGGAATGCCCAGGCGCGTGGTTTGAATGATGTGGGCGGGGGCGGGGCCGATGTCTTGCACCAGCAGCACTTCATGATCAAAGCGCTTGGCGTCCCAGACCGGCACCTTCAGCCCCAGCGATTTGCACAGCAAGGTCTGGCCGGCGCAGAGTTTTTGCGAAGGGCGAGGGCGACCCTGGGCGTCGGGGTTGTTCAGCAGCATCTGCGCCAGGCTCGCCGGTCCGCTCAACTCATCGACCCACGGGTAGGCGGATTTGATCAGCACTGCGTTGCCCGGGCCCTGGGCGCTGAAGTTCAGGGAATCACCGCCTCGGGCGTAATACATATAGATGTGGCCGCCATCCAGAAACAAAGCCTTACGCTTTTCTGTGTAGCCGAGGGACGCGTGGCTGCCTTTTTCTTCGCAGTAATAGGCTTCGGTCTCGATGATCCGGGCGCTGAGCCACAGGTCGCCGACCCGGTGACGGATGACTTTGCCGAGTAAATCCCGGGCCAGGACTTGCGCGTCGCGGTCAAAAAAAGCATCCGGCAGCGCCGTGGGCAGGGCCGAAAGGGAAGCGCGAACAGTCAGGTTGGACATGATGAACGGCGTTTATCAGGGCTGATTGAGCGGCGATGATAACAATTTGCAGCTTAATCACGGCTGAACGTCGGCAAATTGCCCTCCATTTCGACCATCCGCCTGTCACCGCTGTTAGTCCTAGGACGCGACAGCTATAATCTGCCGCTTTCATCTTTGCCAAGATCCCATCAGACATGACTGAGTCCGTCCTCGACTACATGACCCGCCTGGGTCGCGCTGCCCGCGAAGCGTCGCGCATCATCGGCCGTGCCAGCACTGCGCAGAAAAACCGCGCCTTGCAGGCTGCCGCCAATGCGCTGGACGCCGCGCGTGCCGAGTTGACGGCCGCCAATGAGCTGGATCTGGCCGCCGGTCGGGCGAATGGGCTTGAAGCTGCGTTGCTGGAACGCCTGGCACTGACCCCGGCACGCATCGACGGCATGATCGTCGGCCTGCGCCAGGTCGCGGCCCTGCCGGACCCGGTCGGCGCCATCCGCGACATGAGCTTCCGCCCGTCGGGCATTCAGGTCGGCAAGATGCGCGTGCCGCTGGGCGTGATCGGGATCATCTACGAGTCCCGGCCCAACGTGACCATCGACGCCGCCAGCCTGTGCCTGAAATCCGGTAACGCAACCATCCTGCGCGGCGGCTCCGAAGCGATTCATTCCAACCGTGCCATTGCGGCCTGCATCCAGCGCGGCCTGGCCGAGGCCGAGCTGCCGGCCGCCGTGGTGCAAGTGGTCGAGACCACCGACCGTGCTGCCGTTGGCGCTCTGATCACCATGCCGGAGTACGTGGACGTCATCGTGCCACGCGGTGGCAAGGGCCTGATCGAACGGGTCAGCCGTGACGCCCGCGTGCCGGTGATCAAGCACCTGGACGGCATTTGCCACGTCTACGTCAGTGCCCACGCCGATCTGCCGAAAGCCCAGCGCATCGCCTTCAATGCCAAGACTTACCGTTATGGCATCTGCGGCGCGATGGAAACGCTGCTGGTGGATCAAAGCGTTGCCAAAGATTTCCTGCCGTCGATGGCGGCCCAGTTCCGCGAAAAAGGCGTCGAGCTGCGTGGTTGCGAACGCACCCGGTCGATCATCGAGGCCGTTGCCGCGACTGAAGACGACTGGTCCACCGAATACCTGGCGCCGATTCTGTCGATCCGCGTGGTCGACGGGCTGGCTCAGGCCATCGAGCACATCAACAAATACGGCTCCCATCACACCGATTCCATCGTCAGTGAAAACCTGGCGGACACCCGGCGTTTCGTGGCGGAAGTCGACTCGTCGTCGGTGATGATCAACACCCCGACCTGCTTCGCCGATGGCTTTGAATACGGATTGGGTGCCGAGATTGGCATTTCTACTGATAAGCTGCACGCCCGCGGCCCGGTGGGCCTCGAAGGTCTGACCTGCGAGAAGTACATCGTGGTCGGTGATGGCCAGTTGCGCGGACAGGAGTCGGTCTGACTTGGGCGACCTCGACCCGTCAGCCCCGATCACTGCCGGCGAGGCTGGGCCTCGACGCATTGGCGTGCTGGGCGGCACCTTCGACCCGGTGCACATCGGCCATTTGCGCGGTGCACTGGAAGTCGCCGAATCCCTTGGGCTCGATGAGCTGCGTCTGACACCCAGTGCCAGACCGCCCCATCGGGACACGCCGCAGGTGTCGGCCAAGGATCGCCTGGCGATGGTCGAGTGCGCGGTGGCTGGTGTGGCGCCGTTGGTGGTGGACGCCCGCGAATTGCAGCGGGACAAACCGTCCTACACTATCGATACCCTGGAATTGATGCGTGCCGAAATGGCCGCGGACACCCAGGTTTTTCTACTTTTGGGCTGGGACGCATTTTGCGGCCTGCCCACTTGGCACCGCTGGGAAGAGTTGCTCCAGCATTGCCACATCCTGGTGCTGCAACGCCCGGATGCCGACAGCGAACCGCCGGATGCCTTGCGCAATCTGTTGGCGGCACGCTCGGTGAGCGACCCGCTGGCCCTCAAAGGGCCGAGCGGACAGATTGCATTCGTCTGGCAGACGCCGCTCGCGGTATCCGCCACCCAGATCCGTCAACTGCTGGCCAGCGGTAAGTCGGTACGTTTCCTGGTGCCCGACGCGGTCCTGGCCTACATCGATGCGCACGGTCTGTACCGTGCGTCGAACTGAAAAAAAGGGCAGGTTTCAAGGCACGAAATGACGTGTATTGAAACGCCCGAACATATGAGCAAAACGAGTTTTATATGACGAACAAAGACGTAACTAAAGTAAAGCGCAAAGGCACGTTCAAGAGCGCCCCTCTGCCTGAGCCGGTCCTCACCACCGAGCCGCTGAAGGGTGATGAGCTGGTCAAGATTGCCGTAGCTGCCCTGGAAGACGTGAAAGGCCAGGACATCCAGGTCATCGACGTTCGCGAAAAGCAGAGCATCACCGACTACATGATCATCGCTACCGGTACCTCCAACCGCCAGATCGGCGCGATGCTGGACAAGGTTCGCGAAGCCGTCAAAGCCCTGGGCGTCAAGCCACTGGGTGAAGAAGGCAAGGGTGACAGCGACTGGGTCCTGCTGGATATGGACGACGTGATCGTGCACATGATGACCGCTTCGGCGCGTCAGTTTTACGACCTCGAGCGTCTGTGGTCCGGTGCCGAGCAGAGCCGTGCGCTGAACGCGGCTCACCACAGCCCGGAAAACACCCACGAGCATTTCATCAAGCTCAACAAAGACCAGCTGTAAGGGATTGCTGTGCGACTGCGACTGATCGCCGTCGGTTCACGCATGCCCAAGTGGGTGGAAGAAGGCTGGCATGAATATGCCAAGCGTCTTCCGTCCGAGCTGGCGCTGGAACTGGTGGAAATACCGCTCAACACCCGTGGCAAGAACGCCGACGTGGCGCGCTTCATCCGTCAGGAAGGCGAAGCCATGCTGGCCAAGGTCGGGCCAAACGAGCGGGTTGTCACCCTCGAAGTCCACGGCAAGCCCTGGAGCACCGAGCAACTGGCGGTCGAACTCGATCGCTGGCGGCTGGATTCGCGCACGGTGAATTTCATGGTCGGCGGCCCCGAGGGGCTGGCGCCGGAAGTCTGTGCCCGGGCCGATCAGCGTTGGTCGTTGTCGCCGTTGACGTTGCCGCACCCGCTGGTGCGGATTCTGATCGGCGAACAGTTGTATCGTGCCTGGACAGTCCTGTCCGGCCACCCTTACCACAAGTAGTTCTGCCCTCATGTCCCAGCCGATCCGCATCAAGGACCACGAAAAAGACGCCCGTCTGGTGCGTGGCCGCGTCGTGTTCGGGGCAATTGCGGTGGTGGCGCTGATCTGCGTGCTGATCGCGCGGCTGTATTTCCTTCAGGTCATCCAGTACGAGTACCACTCGACCCTGTCGGAAAACAACCGCGTCCACGTGCAGCCGATTCCGCCGACTCGCGGGTTGATCTTCGACCGTAATGGCGTGGTGGTGGCCGATAACCGGCCCAGCTTCAGTTTGAGCATGACCCGCGAGCGCTCCGGCGACTGGCAGCAAGTGCTCGACGTGATCGTCCAGGTGCTGGAACTGACCCCCGAGGACCGGGTGATCTTCGAGAAGCGCATGAAGCAGGGGCGCCGGCCATTCGAGCCGGTGCCGATCCTGTTCGAGCTGACCGAAGAGCAGATCGCCCGGATCGCGGTGAACCAGTTCCGGCTGCCGGGTGTTGAGGTGGTCGCGCAGTTGGTGCGGCATTACCCTCAGGGCGCGCACTTCGCGCACTCCGTGGGTTACATGGGCCGGATCAACGAGAAAGAGCTCAAAACCCTGGACCCGGTGGGTTACAGCGGTACTCATCAAATTGGCAAGACCGGCATCGAACGCTTCTACGAGCCCGAACTGCACGGCCAGGTGGGTTACGAAGAAGTCGAGACCAACGCTCGGGGCCGCGTATTGCGCGTGCTCAAGCGTACCGATCCGATTCCCGGCAAGGACATCGTCCTGAGCCTGGACATCAAATTGCAGGAAGCCGCCGAAGCGGCACTCGGCGGTCGCCGTGGTGCGGTGGTGGCGCTGGACCCGAACACCGGCGAAGTCCTGGCCATGGTCAGTGCGCCGAGCTTCGACCCGAATCTGTTCGTCACCGGCATCAGCTTCAAGGCCTATGCCGAGTTGCGCGATTCCATCGATCGGCCGCTGTTCAACCGCGTGCTGCGCGGGCTGTACCCGCCGGGCTCGACGATCAAGCCTGCGGTGGCGATTGCCGGCCTCGATTCTGGCGTGGTCACGGCGTCGACCCGCGTGTTCGACCCCGGCTACTACATGCTGCCCAACTACGATCACAAATACCGCAACTGGAACCGTACCGGCGACGGCTACGTCGACCTGGACACGGCGATCATGCGTTCCAACGACACCTACTTCTATGACCTGGCCCACAAGCTGGGCATCGACCGCTTGTCCTCGTACCTGGGCAAGTTCGGCATTGGCCAGAAGGTCTCGCTGGACATGTTTGAAGAGTCGCCGGGGCTGATGCCGTCCCGGGAGTGGAAGCGTGCGACCCGGCGTCAGGCCTGGTTCCCGGGCGAAACCCTGATCCTGGGGATCGGCCAGGGCTACATGCAATCCACGCCGCTGCAACTGGCGCAAGCCACGGCGCTGGTGGCCAACAAAGGCGTGTGGAACCGTCCGCACCTGGCCAAGACCGTCGAAGGTGAAAAGCCCAAGGATGAAAATCCGATGCCGGACATCATCCTGCGCGACCCGTCGGACTGGACCAAGGTCAACCACGGCATGCAGCAAGTAATGCACGGCGCACGCGGTACCGCGCGCAAAGCGGCAATCGGTGCGCAATACCGGATCGCCGGCAAAAGCGGTACGGCCCAGGTGGTCGCGATCAAGCAAGGCGAGAAGTACGACCGCTCCAAGGTGCAGGAGCGTCACCGCGACCACGCCTTGTTCGTCGGCTTCGCGCCGGCCGACAACCCGAAAATCGTGGTGTCGGTGATGGTCGAGAACGGCGAGTCCGGCTCCGGCGTCGCCGCACCGGTGGTACGTCAAGTCATGGATGCCTGGCTCCTGGACCAGGATGGACGACTCAAACCTGAGTACGCCGGCCCTATCAGTGCGGAGGCTACGGCCCGTGAAGAGTAATTTCGATCGCATCCTCTCCAGTGAGGACGTGATGCGTCGCCGAGCGACGCTGTTGCAACGTCTGCACATTGATGGCCCATTGCTGATTCTGCTGCTGACCCTCGCCGCTGGCAGCCTGTTCGTGCTGTATTCGGCCAGTGGCAAGAGCTGGGACCTGCTGGCCAAGCAAGCCACTTCATTCGGCATCGGCCTGGTGTCGATGATCGTCATCGCCCAGTTCGAGCCGCGGTTCATGGCCCGTTGGGTGCCGATCGGTTACGTGCTCGGCGTGTTGTTGCTGGTGGTGGTGGACGTCATGGGCCACAACGCCATGGGCGCCACGCGCTGGATCAACATTCCCGGGGTGATCCGCTTCCAGCCTTCGGAATTCATGAAGATCCTGATGCCGGCGACCATCGCCTGGTACCTGTCCAAACGTACGTTGCCGCCGCAGCTCAAGCATGTGGGCGTCAGTCTGTTCCTGATCGGCTTGCCGTTTATCCTGATCGTGCGTCAGCCCGACCTTGGGACTTCGCTGCTGATCCTTGCGGGCGGTGCGTTCGTGCTGTTCATGGGCGGCCTGCGCTGGCGCTGGATCCTCAGCGTGATTGCCGCGGCGGTGCCGGTGGCGGTGGCGATGTGGTTCTTCATCATGCACGACTACCAGAAGCAGCGAATCCTGACCTTCCTCGACCCGGAAAGCGATCCGCTGGGCACTGGCTGGAACATCATCCAGTCCAAGGCCGCCATCGGTTCCGGCGGCGTGTTTGGCAAGGGCTGGCTGCTGGGCACCCAGTCGCACCTGGACTTCCTGCCGGAAAGCCACACCGACTTCATTATTGCGGTGCTGGGCGAAGAATTCGGCCTGGTGGGCATTTGTGCACTGCTGCTGATTTACCTGTTGTTGATCGGTCGCGGGCTGGTAATTACCGCCCAGGCCCAGACTTTGTTCGGCAAATTGCTCGCGGGCAGCCTGACCATGACGTTTTTTGTTTACGTTTTCGTCAACATCGGTATGGTCAGTGGCCTGTTGCCGGTTGTGGGGGTGCCGTTGCCGTTCATTAGCTACGGAGGAACTTCGCTGGTGACGCTGCTGTCAGCGTTTGGGGTTTTGATGTCGATCCATACCCATCGTAAGTGGATCGCACAGGTTTGAATAAGGTGAAGATTTCAATGCAAGCAATGCATGGCTGGGCGACTCGATACGCGCCGTGGGTCGGCCTGGTAGGCATCCTTGGTACTGCGCAAGCGCAGGCCGGCGATTACGAAGGTTCACCCCAGGTGGCCGAATTCGTCGGTGAAATGACCCGCGACTACGGCTTTGCCGGTGAACAGCTGATGGGCGTGTTCCGCGAAGCCGCGCGCAAGCAGGCGATCCTGGACGCCATTTCCAAACCCGCCGAACGGGTTAAACAGTGGAACGAATATCGCCCGATGTTCATCACCGACGCGCGTATCGCCCGTGGTGTGGACTTCTGGCGCCAGCACGAGGCGGTATTGGCCCGTGCCGAGCAGGAATACGGCGTGCCGGCCCAGGTGATTGTCTCGATCATCGGCGTTGAAACCTTTTTCGGCCGCAATACCGGCAATTACCGGGTGATCGACGCGTTGTCGACCCTGGGTTTCGACTATCCTCCCCGTGCCGAATTCTTCCGCAAGGAATTGCGTGAGTTCCTGCTGTTGGCCCGGGAGGAGCAGGTCGATCCGTTGACCCTCAAGGGTTCCTACGCCGGCGCCATGGGCTTGCCGCAGTTCATGCCGAGCAGTTTCCGCGCCTATGCGGTGGACTTCGACGGGGATGGCCACATTAATATCTGGACCAATCCGGACGATGCCATTGGCAGCGTTGCCAGCTATTTCAAGCGTCACGGCTGGGTCGCTGGCGAGCCAGTGGTCAGCCGCGCCGATGTGCGTGGCGATCAGGTGGACGAGGGTTTGACCACCGGCATCGAGCCGACGAAAACCGTCGGGGAGTTGCGGGCGTTGGGGTGGTCGAGTCATGATGCGCTGCGCGATGATATGCCGGTCACCGCTTTCCGCCTGGAAGGTGACAATGGCCCCGAGTACTGGATGGGCCTGAAGAATTTTTACGCGATCACGCGTTATAACCGCAGCGTGATGTACGCCATGGCCGTACATCAACTGTCTGAACAGCTGGTCCAAGCACGGGGCGTCAAGTAATGCGGGCATTGCCTATGAATAAACCCCTGAAGCTGATGGCGTACGTCGCGTTGGCGGCGCTGGTCGCCAGTTGTACGACCAGCCGCGCGCCGACCCAGAAGTCCTCCAACACCGCCGTGCGCGCTACGCCGGGGCTGGACATCAACCGTGCGCACAAAGACGGCGCGCCATGGTGGGACGTCGACGTGTCGCGCATCCCGGATGCCACGCCGACCCTGCACAGCGGGCCTTATAAAGCCAACCCGTACACCGTGCTGGGCAAGACCTATTTCCCGCTGCAGGACTCCAAGACCTACGTCGCCTCGGGCACGGCGTCCTGGTACGGCACCAAGTTCCACGGCCAGAACACCGCCAATGGCGAGGTGTATGACCTGTATGGCATGAGTGCCGCCCACAAGACGTTACCGCTGCCAAGTTACGTTCGGGTGACCAACCTGGACAACAACAAGAGCGTGGTCCTGCGGGTCAACGACCGTGGGCCGTTCTACTCGGATCGCATCATCGACTTGTCCTACGCCGCCGCCAAAAAGCTCGGTTATGCCGAAATCGGCACGGCGCGGGTCAAGGTCGAAGGGATCGATCCGCAACAGTGGTGGGCCGCCAAAGGCCGTCCGGCGCCTTTGATGCTCAACGAGCCGCAAGTAGCGCAAAATGCCGCGCCGACCATTACCGCCTCGGCGGGGACGGTCGAACAATGGACACCACCGCCGCAGCAACACGCGTCGGACACAGTGCCTGTACCGGTTGCCGCAAAAAAAAACGCTTCTGCACCAGCCTCTGGCCAGTATCTGCAGGTGGGCGCGTTCGCCAACCCGGACGCTGCAGAACTCCTGAGATCGAAGCTCAGCGGGATGGTGAGCGCTCCGGTGTTCATCAGCTCGATCGTGCGCAACCAACAGACACTGCATCGGGTACGCCTGGGGCCGATCGGTTCGCAGGGTGAAATCCAGCAAGTGCAGAACAGTGTGCGACTGGCCAATCTCGGTTCACCGAGCCTGGTCACCGCCGAGTAACACGCAGTACTGGATTGAAGGTTCGCTTGCGGTTTGGGGGGAGGACCTGGTTGTTGGCTCGTTAAGAACAAAAGCCCGGCAAGGGTTCTGAGTGAGCAACTGAACACGCGATGGCCCGTTAGAAAGCCATCTGATTAAGTTTTGCCTTCGGGCAGTTTCCATTAGCGATTTCGAGAGACGGATGAACATCACCACCTTTGCCAAACGCCTGTGCCTGTTAGTCCCGCTGTTCATCACGCCTGCCGCTTTTGCGGTAGAAATGATGCCGTCGCCACCGCAACTGGCCGCCAAATCCTACGTGCTCATGGACGCCAGCAGCGGCAACGTGCTGGTCGAGAACAACGGTGACCAGCGCCTGCCACCCGCCAGCCTGACCAAACTGATGACCGCGTACATTGCGACGCTGGAAATCCGTCGTGGCCAGATCGGCGAAAACGACCCGGTGACCGTCAGCGAAAACGCCTGGCGCACCGGCGGTTCGCGGATGTTCATCAAGGTTGGCTCGCAGGTAACTGTCAGTGACCTGCTGCACGGCATCATCATCCAGTCGGGTAACGACGCCAGTGTTGCGCTCTCCGAGCACATCGCCGGCAGCGAAGACGCGTTCGCCGACATGATGAACAAGACGGCCGGCGACCTGGGCATGACCAACAGCCACTTCATGAACCCGACCGGTCTGCCGAACCCGGAGCACTACTCGTCGGCTCACGACATGTCGCTGCTGGCTCGCGCGATCATCCACGAAGACCCGGCTCACTATGCGATCTACTCGCAGAAAGAGTTTTTCTGGAACGGCATCAAGCAGCCTAACCGCAACCTGCTGCTGTGGCGCGACAAGACTGTCGATGGCCTGAAAACCGGTCACACCGACGAAGCCGGCTACTGCATGGTGTCCTCGGCCGTGCGTGATGGCATGCGCCTGATCGCCGTGGTGTTCGGCACCAACAGCGAAGTGGCCCGCGCCTCCGAAACCCAGAAACTGCTGACCTACGGTTTCCGCTTCTTCGAAACCCAGACCTTCTATCAGAAAGGCGCCGAGCTGGCTCAGGCCCCTGTCTGGAAAGGCACCACCAATCAAGTCAAGGCCGGCCTGGCTGAAGACCTGACCATGACCCTGCCCAAGGGCCAGCTGAAAAAGCTCGCCGCCAGCATGACCATGAACCCGCAACTGGTTGCACCTATCGCCAAGGGCGACGTGATCGGTAAAGTCGAAGTGAAACTGGACGACAAGGTGGTGCACAGCGCTGACCTGATCGCCCTGGACGCGGTCGACGAGGGTGGTATCTTCCGCCGCATGTGGGATAGCATCCGTCTATTCTTCTACGGCTTGTTCAACTGAATTAGTGTGGACTTGCATGGCCCCGATCCAATCCGGAGCGGGGCCATGTCCGTTGCCACGGCTTACGAGGCCGTTACGCCATGACAGATACCGAAGTAAAGGCGCCAAAGATCGAATTCCCTGCAAAGGATTACCCGATCAAAGTGATCGGCGACACCATTGTGGACATCAAGCAAAAGATCATCGATATCGTGGCCAAGCACGCGACGATCAACGATGAGAAAGTGGACGAACGCCAGAGCAGCAACGGCAAGTACACCACGATCCAGCTACACATCATCGCCACCGGTCAAGACCAGCTGTACGACATCAACAGCGAACTGCGGGCTACCGGTTTCGTGCACATGGTGCTGTGATGCCGGGCACGCTGGGCTTTCGCGAGCTCGGCCAGATGGCTTACGAGCCGGTCTGGCATGCCATGCAGCGCTTCACCAACGAACGCGGCACTGACGCCGCGGACGAGATCTGGCTGGTGGAACACCCGCCGGTGTTCACCCAGGGCCAGGCCGGCAAGGCCGAGCACCTGTTGCTGCCGGGAGATATCCCGGTGGTGCAGGTCGATCGCGGCGGGCAGGTGACTTATCACGGTCCCGGCCAGTTGGTGGCCTATCTGTTGCTGGATGTGCGCAAACTGGGTTTCGGCGTGCGTGACCTGGTCACCCGCATGGAACACTGCCTGATCGAGTTGCTGGCCAGCTACGGCGTCACTGCCGCAGCCAAGCCGGACGCGCCGGGTGTCTACGTCGACGGGGCAAAAATTGCTTCGCTGGGTCTGCGCATCCGCCATGGTTGCTCCTTCCATGGCCTGGCCCTGAACGTGGACATGAACCTGGAACCGTTTCGACGGATTAATCCCTGCGGCTACGCCGGGCTGGCGATGACCCAGCTGAGCGATCACGTAGGATCGATTGAATTTGCCGAGGTAAGTGCCCGGCTGCGCGCGCAGCTCGTCAAACACCTCGACTATGCTGAGCAGACGACCCTAACGGGCGGAATCGACTGATATGACTACTGATGCAGTGCAAACCATGATCCCGACGCTGGATGTCACCGAGCGTCCGGCCCCGCGTGCCAAGGTAGAAGCCGGCGTCAAGCTGCGCGGCGCCGAGAAGGTTGCACGCATCCCGGTAAAGATCATTCCGACCACCGAACTGCCGAAGAAACCTGACTGGATCCGCGTGCGCATCCCGGTGTCCCCGGAAGTCGACCGCATCAAGGCCCTGCTGCGCAAACACAAGCTGCACAGCGTCTGCGAAGAAGCATCCTGCCCGAACCTGGGCGAGTGCTTCTCCGGCGGCACCGCCACGTTCATGATCATGGGCGACATCTGCACCCGTCGTTGCCCGTTCTGCGACGTCGGCCACGGCCGTCCGAAGCCACTGGACACCAACGAGCCGCAAAGCCTGGCCATCGCCATCGCCGACCTGAAACTCAAGTACGTGGTGATCACCTCGGTTGACCGCGACGACCTGCGTGACGGCGGTGCCCAGCACTTTGCCGACTGCATCCGCGAGATCCGCAAGCTGTCGCCGAACGTGCAGCTCGAAACCCTGGTCCCGGACTACCGTGGCCGCATGGACGTGGCGCTGGAAATCACCGCCGCCGAGCCGCCGGATGTGTTCAACCACAACCTGGAAACCGTGCCGCGCCTGTACAAGGCTGCGCGTCCGGGTTCGGATTACCAGTGGTCGCTGACCCTGCTGCAACGCTTCAAGCAGATGATGCCGCACATTCCGACCAAATCCGGCCTGATGCTGGGCCTGGGCGAAACCGACGAAGAAGTCATCGAAGTCATGAAGCGCATGCGCGAACACGACATCGACATGCTGACCCTCGGCCAATACCTGCAACCGTCGCGCAGCCACTTGCCGGTGCAGCGTTTCGTGCACCCGGACGTGTTCGCCTGGTTCGCCGAGGAAGGCTACAAGATGGGCTTCAAGAACGTCGCGTCCGGCCCGTTGGTGCGTTCCTCGTACCACGCCGACGAGCAGGCGAAGCTGGTCAAGGCCGAGCTGATCGCCTCCTTGTGATGCGCGGCTGAACGACAAAAACGCCCGCACGGCTTCGGCCATGCGGGCGTTTTTTTGCCTGGCCTACGTCCACGGTGGTCTTTTCCCGCACAGCGCGGCGCGATCGACCCCCTTCTGTTTATGCCCGTTCCTGACTACTGTGTGCTGAAGATTTCACGCTGGGAGATTCATGGATGACCGTTCGACCGATCCACACCCTTTTTCCTCACGCCCCTGTGCCGGCCTTGCCGTCGGAAGGGCTGATCGGCGTGATTGCGCCCGCCGGCCCCGCCACCCTGGACACTGATAAGGCTGTGCAATGGATGCGCGCCCGGGGTTATGCGCTGCGGGTGTTTCCCGGTGTTTACCAGCAAGACGGCTACCTGGCCGGCAGCGACGAGGTGCGACTCAACGATTTGCATGGGGCGTTCGCCGACCCTGAAGTCGACGCGATCATTTGCCTGCGCGGCGGTTACGGTACGCCGCGTTTGCTCGATCGCCTCGACTTCGACTTGCTGCGTGCCAACGCCAAGCCTTTCATCGGCTACAGCGACATCACCGCGTTGCATCTGGCCATCAGCCGTCATGCAGGCTTCGTGACCTTTCATGGGCCGTTGCTCAACGCGGATTTGCTGGGGGACAAGCAAAAGCCTACCGAGGCTTCGTTCTTCAACATGCTGCGCGGGCAACTGAAGGCCGGCAGCGTGCTCACGCACCCGGTGGCCTACCCGTTGAGCACTATCGAGCCTGGCATCGCTCATGGGCGCTTGCTGGGGGGCAATCTGTCGATGATTGCCGCAACCATGGGCACGCCGTACGAAATCGAGGCCGAAGGCGCCATTCTGTTCATCGAGGACATCAACGAGCCGCTGTACCGCATCGACCGGCTGCTGACCCATCTGCGCCTGGCCGGCACGCTCGGCAAGCTGCGCGGGGTGTTGGTCGGGGATGTGGCGGGGGTGGAGGCTGCTGCGTTGGCGCGGCTGCTCAAGCAGACCTTTGAACCGTTGCGGATTCCGGTGCTGGCCGGATGGCGCAGCGGGCATTGCGACCCGAACCTGACGCTGCCCATGGGGGCGCTGGTCAAGCTGGATGCGGGGAACAAGGTGTTGGTGTTGGAGCAGGATGTGGTGGTCAAGCGTTAGAGCGTGGTCGTCAGTTAGTCAGTCTTCGCGGGCAAGCCTCGCCCCTACAGAGCGCAACACTGTAGGAGCAAAGCTTGCCCGCGATGCTTTTAACGGCTACGCAAACCTTCCAACAATTTGTGCGTCGGATAGCCGTCCGCCGGCCAGCCAAACGACTGCTGGGCGCTGCGGATCGCCTTACGGGTATTGGCACCGATGATGCCATCGGCAGTGCCCGCCTCGTAGTTCTGCGCACTCAGCAGGTTTTGCAGTTCGATACGCTCGCTGCGGCTCAGCGGCAAATCGTCTTTTGGCCAGGTGCCGTTGATCAGGCCTGCGCCGTTGAAGCGTTCGGACAGCAGACTCACCGCCAAGGCATACGATGACGAGTTGTTGTACTTGAGGATTGCGCGGAAGTTGTCGAGGACCAGGAACGCCGGGCCGCGATAACCGGCCGGGAGCAGCAGGGCGGCCGACAAGTGTTCGGCGCCCGCCGGAACCTGCGCGCCATTGGGCAGGGTCACGCCCAGTTGCAGCCATTCGGCCACGCTTTTGCGCATCGTGCCGTCAGCCAGGACGTAATTGAAGTTGCCAGGCAGTTGCGCTTCGAAGCCCCACGGCTGGCCTTTCTGCCAGCCGGAGCTTTGCAGGTAATGCGCGGTCGAGGCCAGGGCGTCGGCCGGGCTGCCCCAGATATCGCGGCGACCGTCACCATCGAAATCCACGGCGTGGGTGTTGTAGGTGGTCGGAATGAACTGGGTCTGACCCATGGCACCGGCCCAGGAGCCGAGCATTTTCTCCGGCGTGATATCGCCCTGTTGCAGGATCTGCAGGGCGGCGATCAGTTGCGCATGGGCAAAGCCCGGGCGCCGGCCTTCATAGGCCAGGGTCGCCAGGGAATTGATCACCGACTTGGTGCCCTGGAATTGCCCGAAGTTACTTTCCATGCCCCACACCGCGACGAGTGCCTGACGGTCGACGCCGTAGCGCTGCTCGATGCTTTGCAGGATGTCGGCATACTGGCTGACCAGCGCCTGGCCTTTGCGCACCCGCAGTGGCGACAGCGCGCCGTCGAGGTATTCCCACACCGGGCGGGAGAATTCCGGTTGGCTACGGTCGGCGCGGATCACGCTGTCGTCGAAGCTGACATTGGCGAAGGCACGGTCGAACAGATCGGCGCGAATACCGGCGGCCAGGGCGTCCTTGCGAAAACCCGCCTGCCATTCGGCGAAGGTCTGGGTCGGCTGGATGTCTAGGTTGTCACCGCTCGGCACCACGGGCGGAATCACCGCGGGGGCGGTCGCGACGGGGACGGTCTGAAGCGGTTGGGCGTCGGCGGCGGTCGGTTTTTCTGCGCAGGCGACAAGCAAGATGAGGCTGGAGGCAGCGATCAATTGGCGTAAGTGCCAACGACGGGAAAGACAAAGGGGCATGCACAGGTCCAGGGAATACGAATCAGGTGCAGACCTTAACATGGAGAAGGGGGGCTGTGCTTCAAGCGGCCAGAAAGTAAGAAGCCTCCCAGCTATTAGACTGGAAGGCTTCGCGGCGGTAGCTGCCTTTGCCCTTGCCGGCTCGTTCCTGACGGCTGCGGAACAGTGGCTGGGCGATGATGGATTTGGCCTTGTTCGGGCCATTTTTAGATGGCTTTTTGCTCATGATCGGATCTCACAGATAGGTGGGTTTTGCGGGGGAAATAATCTGCCGAAGTTGGGGTTCTGTCCAGCCCCTTGTGGCGAGGGGGCTTGCCCCCGTTCGGCTGCGAAGCAGTCGCAAAACCTGCGTCCGCCTAGTACCTGGAAAAACTCGGTTGCAAATCTCAGGGCCGCTTCGCGCCCCAACGGGGGCAAGCCCCCTCGCCACAAGAAGCCTTACTCTGCGGGCAAGTTCAGGCGCTGCCCAGCCATCAACAACGACAACCGACTCAAACTCATCCACGGCGAACCCGCTGCTTGCCCTTTGATCTGCGCATCAATGCGCTGCGCTTCCAGCAACAACTGCGCCCAGCGTTGCGCCGAGTAGCGTTGCAGGGCTTTGCTCATCAGTGGTTTGCGCTTGTCCCAGACCGGCGGCCGGGCCGAGCTGAAGGCTTTGTCCAGCGGCACACCCTGGCTGTATTGCAGCGCCAGACTGGCCAGCAGGCGCAGCTCCCGGGCCAGGGCCCAGAGAATCACCGGCGGCTCGACACCCTCGCCGCGCAGCCCTTCGAGCATGCGCAAGGCGTGGGCGGCTTCGCCGTTGAGGATCGCATCGGTCAGGCCGAACACGTCAAAGCGCGCACTGTCGGCCACGGCCGCCTGCACGGTTTCGACGGTGATCTGGCCACTCTCGGCCATCAGCTTGAGCTTTTCGATTTCCTGGGCCGCGGCCAACAGGTTGCCCTCGACCCGGGCAGCGATCAGTTCGACCGCGTCCTGGCTGGCAGACAGCCCAGCCTGGGACAAGCGCTGGCGAATCCAGCTCGGCAACTGATTGGCATCCACCGGCCAGATCTGCACGAACTGGGTCTGCGCACCTTCAACCAGCGCCTTGCCCCATTTGGTCTTTTGCGCGGCGCCATCGAGCTTGGGCAGGCTGATCAGCAAGATCGTGTCTTCGGCCGGGCGCGAGCAGTATTCAATGAACGCGGCGGCGCCTTTGTCACCCGGCTTGCCGGAGGGCAGGCGCAGTTCCAATAGGCGCTTTTCGGCGAACAACGACATGCTCGCACCGGCCTGCAGCAGCGTTCCCCAATCGAAACTGGCGTCGGCGGCAAAGACCTGGCGTTCATCGAAACCTTGCTGGCGAGCTGCCGCGCGAATGGCGTCAGCTGCTTCCTGGCACAGCAACGGGTCATCACCACTGATGATGTAGACCGGCGCGAGGGCACCTTGCAGGTGTTTGGCGAGTTGAGCGGGGGCGAGTTTCATAAGAGAGGGCAAACGGGGCGCCTGGGCGCCCCGTAAGTCTTATTGCTGCGGGATTTCGACTGGCGACTGGCGCGGGGTTTCCGCTTCAGCCTTCTGTGCTGCGTTCAGTGCATCGGCTTCAGCCTTGGCACGGGCATTGGCAGTATTTTGCAGCTGCTCCAGCTGGGTCGGCGTGATCTGCTGCAGGCGCAGCATCATGCGTTGAACCAGTTCACGACGGGTTTCTACGCGGGCAGTGGCCGCTTCCTGATCGGAACCCACCAGGTTGTTGCCGTCGTGGATGAAGATTTTCTGCACTTCAAGCTTGTCGCTCATCAGGGCCAGGTCATGCTCGCCACGGATGTCGTAGTTCAGCACGGTGGTCACCTGATACTCACCCGTACGACCGGCACCGGCGTAGCTGAGGATGCGCTGGCTTTCCTGCTCGTCCGTCAGGATCAGCTTGTACGGTGCACCGGTATAAACCTTGACGCCGCTGCTCGACAGCACCTGACGCAGTTGCGTCACGGTTTCGCCATAGGCGTTGCGGGCGCTCAGGTCGAGTTCCTTGATCGCCAGTTCGGTGGTGCCAGTGCCGCGCAGCTGGAAACCGCAGGCGCTCAACAGGACTGCGAGGCCCATCACCAGCAGATTGCGTTTGATCATCTTGTTGCTCCCCTTGAAACCATGTGGGCCGACCGTGCGGCCCGAAAGGTTTAACTCGGCGCCAGGCTCACCTGGCGCCTGATCCAATTAGCTGGCGACGATATTGACCAGTTTCCCGGGCACTACGATCACTTTACGAATAGTCAGGCCATCGACAAAACGCAGTACGTTTTCGTTGGCCCGTGCGGCGGCTTCGACTTCTTCGCGAGTCGCGCTGGCCGGCATTTCAATCTGGCCGCGCAGCTTGCCGTTGACCTGAATCACCAGTTGCAGGCTGTCCTGTACCAGGGCGCTCTCATCCAGCACCGGCCAGCTTGCGTCGATCACCGGGTCGGCGTGACCCAGTTGATTCCACAGCTCGTGGCTGATGTGCGGAGTGATCGGTGCCAGCAGCAGGACCACGGTTTCCAGGCCTTCGTGAATCAGCGCGCGATCCTGTGCGGTGCCTTGCGGGGCTTTTTCCAGCACGTTCATCAGCGTCATCACCTGGGCGATGGCGGTGTTGAATTTGTGGTTCTGGCCGACGTCGTGGCTGGCTTGCTTGATCGCCTGGTGGATCGAACGGCGAATGGCTTTCTGCTCGTCGTTCAGGCCGGCGACGTTCAGTTTGCCCGGCAAGCCCTGAGTGACGTGTGCTTGCGCCAGACGCCAGACGCGCTTGAGGAAGCGGTGCGAACCTTCAACGCCGGAGTCCGACCATTCCGCGCTCATGTCGGGCGGCGAGGCGAACATCATGAACAGGCGGCAAGTGTCTGCGCCGAACTGGACGATCATCGACTGTGGGTCGACGCCGTTGTTCTTGGACTTGGCCATCTTCTCGGTGCCGCCGATTTCCACCGGCAGGCCGTCAGCGATCAGCTTGGCGCTGATCACCTTGGCCTTGCTGTCGCGCTCGAGTTCCACGTCCGCCGGGTTGAACCAGGTGAAAGCACCATTGGCTTCGCGACGATAGTAAGTCTCGGCGATCACCATGCCCTGGGTCAGCAGGTTCTTGAACGGCTCGTTGGAGCTCACCAGGCCTTCGTCACGCATCAGCTTGTGGAAGAAGCGCGCGTACAGCAGGTGAAGAATCGCGTGTTCGATACCGCCGATGTACTGATCCACCGGCAACCAGTGGTCGGCCGCGGATTTTTTCACCAGACCGCCTTGATAGTGCGGCGAGGCGTAGCGGGCGTAGTACCACGAGGACTCGACGAAGGTGTCCATGGTGTCGGTTTCACGCTTGGCCGGTGCACCACATTTCGGGCAGCTGCACTCGTAGAACTCGGGCATGCGTGCCAGTGGCGAACCGGCGCCGTCCGGCACCACGTCTTCCGGCAGGACGACCGGCAGTTGATCTTCCGGGACCGGCACATCACCGCAGGTTTCGCAGTGGATGATCGGGATCGGGCAGCCCCAGTAGCGCTGGCGGCTGATGCCCCAGTCGCGCAGGCGGAACTGGGTGCGCGAGGCACCGAGGTTTTTCTTGATCAGCGCGACTTCCATGGCGTCGAAGGCGCCTTCGAAGTCGAGGCCGTCGAACTCGCCGGAATTGATCAGCGTGCCGTGCTCGCCGTAGGCGTCTTGCCATGGCGCCGGGTTGGTGTCGCCCGAACTGGTGCGCACCACGGATTTGATCGGCAGGTTGTACTTGGTGGCGAACTCGAAATCACGTTCGTCGTGGGCCGGGACTGCCATCACGGCGCCGTCGCCGTAATGCATCAGCACATAGTTGGCGACCCACACCGGGAGTTTCTCACCGGTCAGCGGGTGCTCGACGAACAGCGAGGTCGGCAGGCCTTTTTTCTCTTGGGTGGCGACGTCGGCTTCAGCGACGCTGCCGCCCTTGCATTCAGCGATGAACGCTTGCAGCTCGGGACTGTTCTTTGCGGCCAGGGTGGCCAGCGGGTGTTCGGCGGCGACCGCTACGTAGGTCGCGCCCATCAGGGTGTCCGGGCGGGTAGTGAAGACTTTCAGCACGCCGCTTTCGCCGATCGAGTCGACGTTGTACGGGAACTGCACTTCCATGCCCCGGGACTTGCCGATCCAGTTGCGCTGCATGGTCTTGACCTGTTCAGGCCAGCCCGGCAGATCGTCGAGGCTCGACAGCAGCTCATCCGCGTAGGCGGTGATCTTGAAGTAGTACATCGGGATTTCGCGCTTTTCGATCAGCGCGCCGGAACGCCAGCCGCGCCCGTCGATCACCTGTTCGTTGGCCAGGACGGTCTGGTCGACCGGGTCCCAGTTCACGGTGCCGCTCTTTTTGTAGATCACGCCTTTTTCGAACAGGCGCGTGAACAGCCATTGTTCCCAGCGGTAGTAATCGGGCTTGCAGGTGGTCACTTCGCGGGACCAGTCCACCGCCAGGCCCAGGCTGCGCAGCTGGGTTTTCATGTAGGCGATGTTTTCGTAGGTCCACTTGGCGGGCGCTACGTTGTTCTTCATCGCGGCGTTTTCCGCCGGCATGCCGAAGGCGTCCCAACCCATGGGTTGCAGAACGTTCTTGCCTTGCATGCGCTGGTAGCGGGAGATCACGTCGCCGATGGTGTAGTTGCGCACGTGCCCCATGTGTAGCTTGCCGCTGGGGTAAGGGAACATCGACAGGCAGTAGAACGTCTCCTTGCCTGGCTGTTCACTGACGTCAAAGGACTTTTGCTCGTCCCAGAACGACTGGGCGGCGGCTTCGATTTCACGGGGCTGATATTGTTCGTGCATGGCTACTTTTGAACTGAATAGGGGTGGCCTAATCCTCTTCAATGCAACCCTGGACGGTGATCGCGCCAAATCGGCGGTTCGGTGTCCAGGCGAGCTGGAAGTGGAGTTACAGGAAGCGCCGTAGCATACATGACCGCACTCTATCGAGGGAAACCCTGATTACAGGCAAAAAGTCGCCCCAAACCTGCCGCGAGGGCCGTTGGTCGCAGGGTTCAGCCGGTTTGTTGATGGAAGCTAAGCTCCTAATTGGGGAGTGAGTCTTATCTTCAATGAGGTGAGGGATGGTTGAGTCACGACATAAAGTTACAAAACCGGAGCTGTATGAGCGACTGATCGATCGTCTGGGGATGGCTCTGGACGCGGCAAAAACCGCCGGTCGGTTGCGAGATGAACGTCCCCTGGAGCTGGAGTTGCGTGGCCTGAGCCCCGCAGAGTTTGCACTGGTCAAGGCGTATCTGGATCGCAGTGAACGTGAAACACAGGGATGCTTGTCTGAAGCAGTGAAGCAACTCGACGCACCACGTTCGGCCAAGATCATCTGGCTCAAGGACAAAACACTCGGCAGGGACGCGGTAAAGGTCCGGTCCCTGCAATTCAAGTAAGGGCACTTGAAGCCATGACGCATGGTTTTTTCAGCATAGTCCTTCCGCATTAGTTGTCGCATGGCGTCAACCCACTTAGGCTTCGGGCATCTCTGGAGATGCTCGATGCCTTTTCGTTATTTCGTGAAACAACTTCTGTTGCCTCCCGGCATCCTTTTGCTGCTGCTCGCGCTTGCCTGGTGGTTGCGCCGCTCAAGGCCACGCCTGGCCGGATTTTGCTTTGCCCTGGGGCTTGGCGGGTTCTGGCTGATGAGCTTGCCGGTGGTGGTGCAATGGAGCGCCAAGGCCCTGGAACGGGAGCCGGCACTGGCCCTGAATGAATGGGCGACCTTGGGTCAGCGCGCCGATGCGATTGTGGTGCTGGGTTCCGGGCGTGAGCGGGGCGACCTCGCCTGGGGCGCCGACCAACCAACCGGCGTGGGCCTGGAGCGTCAGCGTTATGCCGCGCGGTTGGCCAAGGCCTCGGGCCTGCCGATCCTCACCAGCGGCGGCTTGCATTACGGCACGCCGCCCACCGAAGCCAAGTTGATGGCGGATTCGCTGCTCGACGATTTCGGCGTAACCGTGCGCTGGCAGGAAGGGCGTAGCCGCACCACTTGGGAAAATGCGCAGTTCAGTGCCGAGGTGTTGCTGCCGCAAGGGATCAAGCGCGTGGTGGTGGTGACGCAGGCCTGGCACATGCCGCGGGCGGTCTGGAGTTTCAAACAGGCGGGATTTGAAGTGGTGCCCGCGCCAGTGGGGTTCTTGGGCGTAGACAATGCCCGGCCGCTGGGCGGCTGGATGCCGGAATTCAAATCGATCTGGCAGAGTGGGCAGTTGTTGAATGAGGCGGTGGGGCAGGTCGGGTATTCGATGTTCTACCGCTGAACACTGTGGCGAGGGGGCTTGCCCCCGTTCGGCTGCGAAGCAGTCGCAAACCTACTGACGCGGTGTTCCAAACATCGGGTAGATGGGGGCGCTTCGCACCCCAACGGGGGCAAGCCCCCTCGCCACAAAAGCTCGCCAGATTTCAGACGGTCTTGGCCATCCGGCTGGCGATCAAAGCCCAGCCAAACAACAACACACACACAATGATCAACGGCCACGAACGCCATTCCAGGTACGGCGTCAGGTTGTGCATCGGCACCACCTCGCCATACAGAATCCCGCGTTCGAACTGCGGAAGCTGGGTCGTGATCTGCCCGAAGGGGTTGATCAGGCCGGTCACGCCATTGTTGGTGGCGCGGATCATCCAGCGGCCGGCCTCCAGTGCGCGCATCTGCGCCATCTGCAAATGTTGCAGCGGGCCGATAGAGGTACCGAACCAGGTGTCGTTACTAATCGTCAGCAATAGATCGCTACGGGCGGCGAGGCCGGCGGCAAACTCCGGGTAGACCACTTCATAGCAAATGAACGGCGCGATCTGATAACCCTTGGCTTGCAGCATCGCCTGATCGGCAGGCCCGCGGGCAAAGTCCGACATCGGCAGGTCGAAGAAGGCGATCAGTCCACGCAAAATATCCTGCAACGGCACGTACTCGCCAAACGGCACCAGTTTCTGCTTGAGGTACGTGCCGTCGCCTTCGCCGACCACGGTGATGCCGTTGAAGAAGCGTCGTTCGTGCCGCACTTCCTGGCGAATCGGTACGCCGGTAATCAGCGCAGTCTTACGCTCGGCGGCGAAGTTTCCCATCATGTTCAGGTAGCCCTCGGCGGACTCCTTGAGCACCGGGACGGCGGTTTCCGGCCAGATCAGCAGGTCGACGCGCTTGGAACTGAAGCTCATGTCGCGGTACAGCGCCAGCTGCGAGTTGAGCTGCGCCGGGTCCCACTTCATGCTTTGTTCGATGTTGCCCTGAATGGCGGCGACGCTCAGGGGCGGACCGGCCGGGGTGGTCCAGGCATGTTCCTTGAGCAACAGGCCCGCGACCCATGGCCCGGCCAGCAACACCACGCCCGCCGCGATGAAGCCTGTGCGACCCGTGCGAATCAGTCGTGGAGCGTTCCAGATCAACGCGGCTGTCAGCGCCAGGGTAAAGGAAATCAACCACATCCCGCCGACCGGCGCGAGCCCGGCCAACGGGCCGTCGAGCTGGCTGTAACCGGAATAGAGCCACGGGAAACCGGTGAGGAACCAGCCACGAAAGGCTTCCTGGCCGACCCACAACGCGGCAAACGCCAACGCATCGGCCAGCGGTGCTTCGTTACGGCGCAACCAGCGCGCCCAGATCCAGGCCGGCAGGGCGAAGAACCAGGCAATCGCCGCGGTGAAGATCAGCATCAGGAAACCGGCCAGCAACACCGACGCCCCACCGAAATGGTGGATGCTGTAGTAGATCCAGCTGGTGCCGGCGCCAAACAGGCCGAAACCGAAACACCAGCCACGGCCCAGGGCCTGACGGGGGTTCAGTTCTCGCAAACCGGCATAGAAGAAACCGACCGCCAGCAACGCCAACGGCCAGATATCGAACGGCGCCAACGCCAGGGTGGTGATTGCACCGGCCACCACGGCCAGCAGATTACCGGGCCAGCCGGGACGGGTCAGACGGTGCATTTCAATCCTTAGCGTGCAATTGGAGTCAGGCGCAGCAAGTGAATCCGACGGCTGTCAGCATTCAGGATACGGAAGCGATACGGCCCGATTTCAGTGATTTCGTTGCGTTTTGGCAAGTGCCCGAACGCGCTCATCACCAGGCCGCCCACCGTGTCGAACTCATCGTCGGAGTACTGGCTGTCGAAGAACTCGTTGAAGTTCTCGATCGGCGTCAGGGCCTTGATCAGGAAGTCACCGCTGGGCAGTGGCTTGATGTAGCTGTCCTCTTCGACGTCGTGCTCGTCTTCGATGTCGCCGACGATTTGTTCCAGCACGTCTTCGATGGTCACCAGACCCGCCACGCCGCCGTATTCGTCGATGACGATGGCCATGTGATTGTGGTTGGCGCGGAACTCACGCAGCAGCACATTCAGGCGCTTGGACTCCGGCACGAACGTGGCCGGGCGCAGCAGGTCCTTGATGTTGAAGCTGTCGCCGTTCTCCTTGAGGATCAACGGCAGCAAGTCCTTGGCCAGCAACACGCCCATCACGTCATCGTGGCTTTCGCCGATCACCGGGTAGCGGGAGTGGGCCGAGTCGACCACGGCGGGCAGGAACTCGCGAGGTGTCTGGGTCGCCTTGATGCTGATCATCTGCGAGCGCGGGACCATGATGTCCCGAACTTGCAGGTCAGCCACCTGGATGGCGCCTTCGACGATGGCCAGCGCTTCGCTGTCCAGCAGTTTGTTTTGGTGTGCGTCGCGCAGCAGCTCCAGCAGCTCCTGGCGGTTCTTCGGCTCGTGGGCAAAAGCCTGGGTGAGCTTACCCAGCCATGACTTCTGCCCGTTGCTCGATCGATCTTCGCTCATAGCGATTACTCTGAATCCTTTGTTGTAACAATAGGGGATGTTTCGGTTTCGTCGTCCGCGTAAGGGTCGGGATAACCCAACTCGGCAAGCAACGTTCGTTCCAGTGCTTCCATTTCCTCGGCTTCCTCGTCATCTATATGGTCGTAACCAAGCAGATGCAAGCAGCCGTGAATGACCAGATGCGCCCAATGGGCCTTTGGTTCCTTGCCTTGTTCCGCGGCTTCGCGCTCGACCACCGCCACGCAGATCACCAGATCGCCCAGCAGGGGAATGTCGAGAAACTCGTCGGGCACGTCGGCCGGGAACGACAAAACGTTGGTCGCGTAGTCTTTCTGCCGCCAGGTGAAGTTCAGTTCGCGGGCTTCTTCTTCGTCGACCAAACGGATGGTCATTTCAGAATCGGCAGTGCGCTGGCGCAGGGCCAGTTCGCACCATTGGCGGAACTCGGCTTCGCTGGGGACAGGCGCTTCGGTGGCCTGTTGCAGATCAAGCTCAAGCATCGTGGCGTTTATCCTTTGGCGCTTCATCGGCCACGCGATTCTCGAAGCGCTCGTAGGCTTCGACGATGCGTTGCACCAATGGATGGCGCACCACGTCCTTGGGCATGAAATGGGTGAAGCTGATGCCCGGCACGTCTTTCAGGACTTCGATCACATGGTGCAGCCCGGATTTGGTGCCTTTGGGCAGGTCGACCTGGGTGATGTCACCGGTGATGACCGCCGTGGAGCCGAAGCCGATGCGGGTCAGGAACATCTTCATCTGCTCGACGGTGGTGTTCTGGCTTTCGTCGAGGATGATGAAACTGTTGTTCAGCGTGCGACCGCGCATGTAAGCCAGCGGTGCGACTTCGATCACCTGGCGCTCGATCAGCTTGGCCACGTGTTCGAAGCCGAGCATTTCGTAGAGCGCGTCGTACAGCGGGCGCAGGTACGGATCGATTTTCTGCGACAGGTCGCCGGGCAGGAAGCCAAGCTTTTCGCCAGCCTCAACCGCCGGGCGCACCAGCAGGATGCGGCGAATCTGCTCGCGTTCCAGCGCGTCTACCGCGCAGGCAACGGCCAGATAGGTCTTGCCGGTACCGGCCGGGCCGATGCCGAAATTGATGTCGTTACCGAGGATTTCCTTCACGTAGCGCAGCTGATTCAAGCCGCGAGGGCGAATCATGCCTTTCTTGGTGCGCAAGGCAACGGAGGGTTCGCCGGGGGAGACGTTGTCCAATTCTTCGACGGCCGATTCCTGCAGGAACAGGTGAACCGTATCCGGCGACAGCTCCGTACCCTTGGTTTCCCGGTACAGGCGGCGGATCAGGTTTTCCGCAGAAGTGGTGTGCTTGGGTTCGCCGATTAGCTCGAACTGGTTTCCGCGATTGCGGATCTCGATGGTCAGGCGTTGTTCGATCAAGCGCAGATGCTCGTCGAATTGCCCGCACAGATTGGCGAAGCGGCGAGCCTCAAAGGGCTCGAGGATAAAACGATGTGGTTCGATGGGTGCGTTCAAGGTCGTATTTAGCCGCCCTGGGGCAATTAAGATGAAATCAAGGATAACGCCAGTGGGCTGGGTACGAAAGCTCTTAAACAGACCAATGTCTAACGGACACTTCATACCTGTGGCGAGGGAGCTTGCTCCCGCTCGGCTGCGAAGCAGTCGCAAGCCAGTCACCTCAGTACAACCTGCAGATATTGGGAGCGCTTCGCACTCCAGCGGGAGCAAGCTCCCTCGCCACAAAAAGCCCGCAGTCACGGGCATTCAGGTGATTATTGGATCAGCGAGCCCCGCAACGAGTGCGGCTGTGCCGCATCAATATGCACGTCGGCGAACTGGCCAATCAGGGTTGGATTGTCGCAGCGGAAGTTGACGATCCGGTTATTCTCGGTCCGGCCTTGCAGCTCGCCGGGGTCTTTTTTCGAGTAATCGGTCACCAGAATCCGCTGGACCGAGCCGACCATTTGTCGGCTGATCTCGAAACCTTGCTGATTCAAGCGATGTTGCAGCGCGTTCAGGCGTTCTTTTTTCAGTGCTTCCGGCGTCTCGTCGGCCAGGTCGGCGGCCGGAGTGCCCGGGCGCTGGCTGTAAACGAAGGAGTAGGAGAAGTCGAAACCGACGTCTTCGATCAGCTTCATGGTCTGTTGAAAGTCTTTCTCGGTCTCGCCCGGGAAGCCGACGATAAAGTCGGAACTGATGCAGATCCCCGGCACGGCGGCCCGCAGCTTGCGCAGTTTGGATTTGTATTCCAGCGCGGTGTGGTTGCGCTTCATCGCCGACAGAATGCGGTCGGAGCCCGATTGCACTGGCAAATGCAGGTGTTTCACCAGTTCTGGCACATCGGCGTGGGCCTGAATCAGGCTGTCGGAGAACTCCAGCGGGTGCGACGTGGTGTAGCGAATCCGGTCGATGCCATCGACGGCGGCCACCACGCGGATCAACTCGGCCAGATCCGCCAGGCGCCCATCGTGGGTGGTGCCGCGATAACCGTTGACGTTCTGCCCCAGCAGGGTCACTTCGCGCACGCCGTTTTCGGCCAGGTGAATGATCTCGGCGATCACGTCGTCGAACGGCCGGCTGACTTCTTCACCCCGGGTGTAGGGCACCACGCAGAACGTGCAGTACTTGCTGCAACCTTCCATCACCGACACGTAAGCGCTCGGGCCATCGATGCGCGGCTCGGGCAAATGGTCGAATTTTTCGATTTCCGGGAACGAGACGTCGACTTGCGGCAGCTTGGTGGCGCGGGCAGCGTCGATCATTTTCGGCAGGCGGTGCAGGGTCTGCGGGCCGAAGACCACGTCCACATACGGTGCGCGGTCGCGGATGGCCGCGCCTTCCTGGCTGGCCACGCAACCGCCGACGGCGATCACCATGTCCGGGTTGGCCAGTTTCAGTTCGCGCCAGCGACCGAGCTGGGAATACACCCGGTCCTGGGCGCGTTCGCGGATCGAGCAGGTGTTGAGCAGGATCACGTCGGCATCTTCGGCGCGAGCGGTGACTTCCAGGGCCTGATGTTCACCCAGCAGATCGACCATGCGCGAGCTGTCGTACTCGTTCATCTGGCAACCGTGGGTTTCGATGTAAAGCTTCTTGGCCATGGACAGAGTCATCACGTGATTCAAAGAACCGCGCATTATAGGGAACATGTCCCAAGGTTCCTACCGTTGTGCGTCCGGTGGCTATGCTATAGTTCGCGCCCTCATTTTTATCCCCCAATGTGTTGCCCGCCCACCATGACCAAACGTGAAGCCCCAATCTACAAGGTGATTTTCCTCAACCAGGGCCAGGTGTACGAAATGTATGCCAAGCAGATCTATCAAAGTGATCTGTGGGGCTTCCTGGAAGTGGAAGAGTTCGTCTTTGGCGAGCGCACGCAAGTGGTCGTCGATCCGAGCGAAGAGAAACTCAAGGCTCAGTTCGAGGGCGTGGTGCGCAGTTTCGTGCCGATGCATTCGATCGTGCGCATCGACGAAGTCGAGCGCCTCGGTACGCCGAAAATCAGCGAAGCCCGCGGCGCGGTCGGCAATGTGATGCCGTTTCCGATGCCGATGCCTGAAAAATAGCTTTCGCCTCGACTTTGTGTCGTCTGATTTCAGTGTGTAGGACGCTTCTGATATTTATCCGGCGTATTGACTGCTTGTCGGAAAAATATCAGGTTGTGGTCATGCAGTGAATGCCATGAGTCCAACCATAAAAAACCGCAAACTGAAAACCGTTTACGGTCAATTGCCCGGTTGCGTCAAAAGTTTTTTGGCGATGCCCAACGTTGAACGCAAGTTGCCACTCGGCGGCTAATCAAGCACTGCCTATTTATAAAACAATTATTGGCGGACTTATTGGTTCGGGGGTAGCTCTGTGCGCGATTCTCGTTATGACATTCTTTTCGAGCCGGTCCAGATTGGCCCCGTTCGTACGCGTAACCGTTTTTACCAGGTGCCCCACTGCAATGGCATGGGGCATGTGCATCCCTCGGCAATGGCTCGCATGCGTGGAATAAAAGCCGAGGGGGGCTGGGGGGTGGTCTGCACGGAGGAATGCGAGATCAGTCCCCTGAGCGAATTCTCCCCTTATATAGAGGCGCGTCTGTGGGATGAGCGTGACATCCCGGCGCTGGCCCGCATGTGCGAGGCGGTCCATCAGCATGGTTCATTGGCCGGTGTTGAACTGGCTTTCAACGGCTACTCCGCCCCCAATCGATACAGTCGCGAAATCCCGTGGGCGCCGTCAAACACGCCGGTGCGCGGCTATGACCCCGTACAGGCCAGGGCCATGAGCCGGGCCGATATCCAGCAACTGCGCCAGATGCACCGGGCTGCTGCGTTGCGGGCGCGTCAGGCGGGTTTCGACATTGTCTACGTATACGCGGGCCACGACCTCGGCCTGCCGTTTCATTTCCTGACCCCGCGCAACAATCGCCGCACCGATGAATACGGCGGAGTGCTGAAGAACCGTGTGCGTCTGTTGCGCGAATTGATTGAAGACACCCGGGACGCGGTGGGTGATCGTTGTGCGGTGGCCGTGCGCCTGGCGGTGGATGAACAAGCCGCCGGCGGCCTGTCCCGGGAGGGCGAAGGCGCTGAAATCTTCTCGATACTGGCAGATTTGCCCGACCTGTGGGACGTCAATGTCGCCGACTGGGCCAACGACAGTGTGACCTCGCGCTTTGCCAGCGAGGGCTATCAAGAGACATTGTTGCTGGGGCTCAAGGCGCTGACCCGCAAGCCGCTGGTGGGGGTTGGTCGATTCACCTCGCCTGACACCATGGTGTCGCTGGTGCGCCGCGGGGTGCTGGACCTGATCGGTGCAGCGCGCCCCTCCATTGCCGACCCCTTTCTGCCGAAGAAAATCGAAGAAGGGCGGATGGACGAAATCCGTGAGTGCATCGGCTGCAATATCTGCGTCAGTGGTGATCACACCAGCACACCGTTGCGCTGCACCCAGAACCCGACCATGGGCGAAGAGTGGCGGCGGGGCTGGCATCCTGAGTCGGTGGCGCGTGTGGGCCATCCCGGCCGGGCGCTGGTGATCGGGGCGGGGCCTGCCGGGCTTGAATGCGCGCGGGTGCTAGGCCTGCGGGGCATGGACGTGGCGCTGGTAGAAAGCTCGCGCAACCTGGGCGGTCGCGTGACGCTTGAGTCCAGGCTCCCGGGGTTGGCGAGCTGGTCACGGGTGGTCGACTATCGCCTCGACGCGCTGAATCGGCTGGCCTCAGTGGACATCTACCGCGAGAGCCGGCTGAACGCCCAGGATGTGCTGGACTTTGCCGCCGAGCACGTCTTCATCGCAACCGGATCTCACTGGCGCCGGGACGGTCTGGGTCGGGCTTTGCGCCAGGTCCTGCCGGGTTTGTCCGGCATCCCCGTGCTGACTCCGGATGATGTGCTGGCTGGCGCCATCCCGCCGTCCCCCGTGCTGTTGTTCGACGACGATCACTATTACCTCGGCAGCGTACTGGCCGAGCATCTGGTGGATCGGGGGGTGGAAGTGATCTTCGTCACCCCGGCGGCGGACGTGGCGACATGGACCCACAACACCCTCGAGCAGCACCGCATCCAGCGTCGCCTGCTGGAGCTGAATATCACCATCATCGCGTCCCACACGCTGTGCAGCGTCACGCCCGATGGTGTGATGGCGGGCTGTGTCTATACCGGCCGACCGCGTGTGATTCCGGCGGCCTCGTTGCTGTTGGTGACTTCCCGGGAGCCCGATCAAGCGCTGTACCAGGCGCTCCATGATGCGCCGCAAGTGTGGCGGGATGTCGGTATTCAAACCGTAGAGTTGGTCGGTGACTGTCTGGCGCCAGGCACGATTGCGGCGGCCGTGTATGGCGGGCATCGGCTGGGGCGAGAGTTCGATGCGCCCGCCGCTTCATTAACGATGCGTCGAGAGGTTCCGTATCTGGACGTGTTGTAACGCAGTCCTGTTCTTCTAATAACAAGGAATAGAACAATGAAAAAAATAATCCTGTTGTTATTGCTATTGGTCGTTGTGTTATTCAGCGTTTCACTCTTTGCCAAAGATTATGAAGTCATACGATTCGGTGCTGACCCCAACTACGCACCCTTCGCTTATAAGGATGAGACTGGCAAGTTGGTCGGTTTCGAGATTGATATCGGCAATGGTATCTGCGCGCATCTGGAAGTTCGTTGCCAGTGGGTTGAAATCGACTCTGATGGCCTGATCCCCAGTCTTCTGGCCGGAAAGATCGACGCGATATTGGCGTCCATGAGCATTACTGCGGCGCGGCTGAAGGTTATCGATTTCTCCTCGGAGGTTTTTTCCAGTCCCACTGCCATGGTGTTCAGGAAGGGCGAAAACCTTGAAGAACCCAAGGGCCAGTCCGTTGGCTATTTGCAGGGCACCACCCAGGAAATCTATGCCAGGCAGGTATTGGCCAAGGCGGGCATGAAAGTGTTGGCTTACCCGGATCAGGAGCAGGCCTACGCCGATCTGGTCGCAGGTCGCTTGCAAGCCTCTTTGCAGGATGCGCAGCAGGCTCAGAGCGGCTTCCTGAGTTCGCCCCGGGGTGCCGGTTTTGTCCTGGGGCCGCTGATTGAAAGCGAGCTGATGCCGTCGACAAGCGGTATCGGCATCGCCAAAGGCAATGCCACCTTGAAAACCATGCTGGATCGGGGGTTGGCCGCCCTGCATGCCGACGGCACCTATGTGCGGTTGCAAGACACGTACTTCGACGGCGTGGATATGTTCAGCGGCAACTAACCGACTTTTTGACCTGGCCGGGGCGGTGTTGGCAGTGCGTTCCCGGTTCCGGCCGACGGGAGATCCGATGCAGACCAAACAACATCAATTGATAGCGGCGGTTCCGGGAACGGCGCGGCAGATTCACAGCTTCCATTACGGCCCGGCGCACGCGGACGGCAAGATCTATATCCAATCGTCCCTGCACGCCGACGAACTGCCGGGGATGCTGGTGCTGTGGCATCTCAAGCGACGGTTGGAAGAATTGGAAGCCGCCAATCTACTGCGCAAACCAATCGTGCTGGTGCCGGTCGCCAATCCGGCAGGGCTGGAGCAAGTGCTGATGGACGTCCCCCAAGGGCGTTTCGATAACGACAGCCGAGAAAACTTCAATCGGTTCTTTCTGGATGTCAGCCAGCAAGTGGGCGATGCAGTGATGACCGGGTTGACCGACAGCCTCGACGACAATCTGGGGCTGATCCGTTCGACCCTGTTGCAGGTATTGGCCAGCCAGATCCCCACGACCCAGCTGCAATCCTTGCGTCTGGTTCTGCAAACCCTGGCCTGCGATGCCGATATCGTGCTGGACCTGCATTGCGACTTTGAGGCCGTACAGCATCTGTACCTGTCACCGGACTTCTGGACCCAGGTCGAACCCTTGGCCAGGTATCTGGGGGCCAAGGCCTGCTTTATGGCAAAAGACGCAGGCGGGCGCTCGTTCGATGAGAGTTTCACGCTGTTCTGGTCGCAGATGCAGGCACGTTTCCCTGGGCGCTTTGCGAGGCCGGGGTTTGCGGTGACGGTAGAGTTGCGGGGAGTGGCTGACGTAAGCCATGAGCTGGCGGGGCAGGACTGCCAGGGTTTGATCAATTACTTGACCCACGTTGGCGCGATCGACGCTGACGCACCACCTTTACCGAAGTTGCTCAACCGGCCGACGCCGCTGGCGGGTGTCGAACCGCTGATAAGTCCAGTTGGCGGGCTGATCGTGTTTTGTGTGCAGGTTGGTGATTATCTGGCGGCCGGGCAGGTGGTGGCTGAGATCATCGATCCGGTCAGCGACCGTGTCACGACGGTGGCTTGTGTCCGGGAAGGGCTGCTGTATGTGCGTTCGTTACGGCGAATGGCCACGGCGGGCATGACGATCGCCCATGTTGCTGGCGTCGAGGCGTATCGGCAAGGCGATCTGTTATCGCCTTGAGGGGGGATCAGGGCAGCGGCGAGAAAGGCGTCCGCCCATCGGCGCTCTGCAATTCCATCAGGTATTTACGGAAGATTTGCCCCAGCACCTGCGTGGCGACTTCCAGATCTTCGCGGGGCATTTTCTCGGCGACTTCATCGGCGGTGTCCAACGCATCTTCTGCGCCGTTGACCGCGGCCATTTTCAGCACGATATAGGCCTGAACGTTATTGGCCGGCACGCCTTCGCCGTGGAAGAACATGGTGCCGAGTTTGAATTGCGCCTGGGCGTGGCCTTGCAGCGAGGCCTTTTCGAAGAATTTAAGCGCTTTATCGAGGTCACGCGGCGTATTTTTGCCGTCGTAGTAGAACTCGCCCAACTCGTATTGCGCTTGCGCATCCCCTTCATCCGACGCTTTCTGGCAGGCGGCCAGCGCTTGCGTCAGGTCTTGCGGCTGAGTATTGAGGGTGCAGCGACCCATCGCTGGGATCAACAACGAGTTGCCGCCTGCTTGTGCGAGCGCGAGCAGGGGCTGAAGGAGCAACAGGCAGCCCAATGCAAGGGTGCGGCCGGTGCGGTTCATGGGAATCGACTTACCTCTGAAGGGCGCGCGGACCCATCGAGGGATCCAATAAGCGCGCATTATGAAATAAGCAGGGCCAACCTTACAAAGTCTTTACTCGTTTTTCTGCTGCGCGGGGAATATATCGCCTACTTTGCGGGAGATTATTGGCACAAGGGTAGGAAAAGACGCAGGAATGTAGGTAAAAGCTGACGCTGGCAATCGCCAACGTCAGCGGAACAGCGTTATTTCAGTGCGGCGAAGGCGCGTTCGGCAGCATCCAAAGTCAGTTTCAACTCGGTTTCGCCGTGGGCAATCGAGGTGAAGCCGGCTTCGAAGGCACTCGGCGCCAGGTATACGCCACCTTCCAGCATCAAGTGGAAGAAGCGCTTGAACAGGTTGGCGTCGCTGGACATCACGTCATCGAAGGTCACGATGTCGTCGGCACCGCTGAAGTACAGGCCGAACATACCGCCCGCCTGGGTGGTCACGAATGGGATGCCCGCCGCATCGGCGCGCTGTTGCAGGCCATCGAGCAGGCGGCTGGTGTAGTCGCTCAGTTCGGCGTGGAAGCCCGGACGGCTGATCAGGCGCAGGGTGGTCAGGCCGGCGGCCATGGCCAGCGGGTTACCCGACAAGGTGCCTGCCTGATACACCGGGCCCAGTGGCGCGATGTGCGACATGATTTCGCGCTTGCCGCCGAAGCAGCCGACCGGCATGCCGCCGCCGATGATCTTGCCGAAGGTGCTCAGGTCCGGGGTCACGCCGAAGTGCGCCTGGGCACCGCCGAGTGCCACGCGGAAACCGGTCATCACTTCGTCGAAGATCAGCACCACGCCGTGCTTGTCGCACAGGGTCCGCAAGCCTTCGAGGAAACCCGGTGCCGGCGGTACGCAGTTCATGTTGCCGGCCACCGGCTCGACGATGATGCATGCCACGGTCTGGCCGACTTCGGCGAGCATGACTTCCACGGCGTCAATGTCGTTGAACGGCAGGGTCAGGGTGTGTTTCGCGAAGTCAGCAGGGACACCCGCCGAACTCGGTACGCCTTGGGTCAGCAGACCGGAGCCGGCCTTGACCAGCAGGCTGTCGGAGTGGCCGTGGTAGCAGCCTTCGAACTTGATGATCGCGTCGCGGCCGGTGAAACCACGGGCCAGGCGGATCGCGCTCATGGTCGCTTCGGTGCCGGAGCTGACCATGCGCACCATTTCCATCGACGGCACGATCGAGCAGACCAGGTCGGCCATCTCGGTTTCCATCGCGGTCGGTGCGCCGTAGGACAAGCCGTGTTCCAGCTGTTTACGCACGGCGTCGAGCACGTCCGGGTGGCTGTGGCCGAGGATCATCGGGCCCCAGGAGCCAACGTAATCCACATAACGCTTGTCGTCTTCGTCAGTGACGTAGGCGCCTTCAGCGTGTTTGAAGAACAGCGGTGTGCCGCCAACGCTCTTGAACGCGCGAACCGGGGAATTCACGCCACCGGGAATGTGTTTCTGGGCATCGGCAAACAGGGTTTCGGAACGAGACATGATCGGGCTCTCTAATCAGACTTTCAGTAATTCATTGAAGGCGCGGGCGCGGCGGGTGACTTCAGCCGTGCTCTCGGCGCCAAACAGGCCATGTACCACCGCCAGCAGATCGACGCCGTGGGCCACCAGCGGCGCGGCGTTGTCCAGGGTGATGCCGCCGATCGCGCAGATCGGCAGGTGCAGTTTGCTGCGGGCCTGGTCGAGCAAGTCGAGGCTGCAGGTGGGGGCACCGGGTTTGGTGTTGGAGTTGAAGAAGCGGCCGAAGGCGACGTAACTCGCGCCTTCCTTGGCCGCTTGTTCGGCGAGTTCGAGTTGCGCGTGGCAGGTCGAACCGATGATGGCCTGGCGACCGAGCAAGGCGCGGGCCGGGGTCAGCGGGCCGTCGGTCTGGCCCAGGTGCACGCCGACGTTCAGGCGCGCAGCCAGTTCGGCGTCGTCATTGATGATCAACTGGGTCTTGTAGCGATCACACAAATCCCGCAGGGCTTGGGCCTCACGCAGGCGGCGGGCCTCGTCGCTGCTCTTGTCGCGGTATTGCAGCAGGACGACGCCACCTTCCAGCGCCGCCTCCACGTACGAAAGAAATTTACCGGCCAGCAACTGGCTATCGGTAATGGCGTACAGGCCACGTAGTTTCATCGGACAAGCCTCGGCGCTTCACGCATCAAAAGTCAGGAACAGAAATCCAGCGGCAGGCGGCGCGGCACGAACTGGCCTTTGCCCAGTTGCTCGGCATCGCGCAGGGTACGCCACGTGTAGTTAAGCGCGGTCTGCACGGCACTGGCGAGGTTTTCGCCCTGGGCCAGACGACCGGCCAACGCGCTGGCCAGGGTGCAACCGGAACCGTGATAGCTGCCGGGCAAACGCTGACAGGTAAAGGTTTCGCGACGACCGTCGCGGCTGTACAGACGGTTGTGGATTTCGTGTTCATCGCCATGGCCGCCGGTGATCAGCAGGTGTTTGACGAACGGCAGGAGTTTTTCCGCGCATTCGTCCGCGGTGCCGTCGGGCAGTTCGGCGAGGATGCGCGCTTCGGGAAGGTTCGGGGTGGCGATGATGGACAGAGG
This sequence comes from Pseudomonas sp. ANT_J12, assembly GCF_008370045.1. Classification (GTDB taxonomy): domain Bacteria; phylum Pseudomonadota; class Gammaproteobacteria; order Pseudomonadales; family Pseudomonadaceae; genus Aquipseudomonas. Next base: position 15,681 of record NZ_VOBN01000015.1, on the reverse strand, counting down.
CAGCAGGCGTTCGCGCATGGCGTAGCCGACTTCGTCCTTGCCCAGGCGTCCGCCGCCACCGGCGCGCAGCACCGGGTCGCAGACCACCGGCAAATGCGGGTGCGCCGAGAGCAGTTCGACCACGGTGTCGACCATTTCCAGGGAACCGAGCATGCCCAGTTTCACGGCCGCGACTTCGGAGTCGTTGAGCACGGCGTTGGCCTGGGCCAACACCCACTCACGGTCGAGGACGCGGAAATCCGTGACGTTGACCGTGTCTTGCACGGTCAGGGCGGTGACGGCCGGGGCCGCATGACAACCCTGGGCGAGCAGGGCTTCGATATCTGCCTGCAAGCCGGCGCCACCACTTGGGTCGTGGCCGGAGAGACAGAGGACAACGGGGCGAGAGCTGTAGATATTCATGGTGCGCGAGCTTACCACCAATGCTGTTTTTTCGGGTGCAGTGACACCAGGAATTGCCGATACAGTGTGGCGAGGGGGCTTGCCCCCGTTCGGCTGCGAAGCAGTCGCAAACCTGCAGAAGCGGTGTTCCAGGCAGAAGGCAAATGGGAGCGCTTCGCACCCCAACGGCGGCAAGCCCCCTCGCCACAAAGGTTCAGTGGCTCGGGATCATTGTCATATTCTGACCAGACCAACAGCTCTATCTCAATACCCTGCGCTGGAACGCCCGTGCTAGAGCCTCTACCGGAAAAATTTCAATGGTGCTCAATGGCCATCAACGGCTATGCTAGAGTGGATCCAAACCAATAACAGGTAATACCGGTTTTACGTCTACTCAAAAGGAATGGGGGGCTTCCTGACAGGACCGGACAGGCCACGCTGGGGCTTAAATGCGCTATTTGCTGATGTTGCTGTTGTGCTTGCCCCTCCTGGCGAGCGCCGTTGAATTTGACGAGTTCACCCAGAGCCTTCCCCTGGGTCGAACCCTGCAGGTGTACGAAGACGCGGGCGGTCAGGCGAGCATCGCCGATGTCCGTGCGCAAGCCGCCGCCGGCAACTTCAAGACCCACGATAAAGCCACCCTCAACGCCGGTTATTCGCGTTCGGTGTTCTGGCTGAAAATCGACCTGCACTACCGTCCGACCAATCCGCAGACGCAACGGACCTGGTTGCTGGAACTGGCCTATCCGCCCCTCGATCACCTTGATCTGTATTTGCCCGATGCCGCTGGCGACTATCAACTGATCCGACGCACCGGCGATGCGCTGCCGTTTGCCAGTCGCGAAATCCGTCAGAACAACTACCTGTTCAACCTGAATTTCAAACCCGACCAGGCGCAAACCGTGTACCTGCGGTTGCAAAGCGAAGGCTCGATCCAGGCGCCGGTGACCTTGTGGTCGAGCACCGCGTACCTCGAAGAGCAACCGGTGCGCCTGTATGTGTTGGGCCTGATCTACGGCGTATTGCTGGGGATGGTGGTCTACAACCTGTTCATCTTCCTCAGCGTGCGCGACACCAGTTACCTCTATTACATCTTCTACATCGCCTCGTTCGGCTTGTATCAGCTGTCGGTGAACGGCGCGGCGGTGGAGTATTTCTGGCCGGACAACCCGTGGTGGGCCAACGCCGCGACGCCGTTCTTCATCGGTTGCGCCGGGCTGTTCGGCAGCCAGTTCGCCCGCAGCTTCCTGCAAACCAAGGAACACAGCCGCTGGCTTGATCGCGTGCTGTTGGCGCTGATCGCGTTTGGCGCGGTGGTGGTCGGCTTGTCGCTGATGACCAGTTACGCTCTGGCCCTGCGCCTGGCCACGACCCTCGCGCTGCTGTTTACCGTGGTGATTTTTGCCGCCGGGATCTTCGCCTGGGCCCGGGGCCTGCGGGTGGCGCGTTATTTCATCATTGCCTGGTCGGCGTTTTTGCTCGGCGGCATCGTCAATACCCTGATGGTGCTCGGTTACCTGCCGAACGTGTTCCTGACCATGTATGCCAGCCAGATCGGCTCGGCCATCGAAGTCGCGCTGCTGTCCCTGGCCCTGGCGGATCGCATCAACGCCATGCGTGAGCAGCAGGCGCAGACCCTGTTCGATGCCGGGCAAAAGCTGGAAGTGCTCAACCAGCAACTGGCCCGCAGCAACAAGCTCAAGGACGAATTCCTCGCGACCCTGACCCACGAACTGCGCACGCCGATGAACGGGGTGATCGGTTCGCTGGAATTGATGCAGACCGTCGAGATGGACCCGGAGCTGGAGCAATACCAGCAAACCGCCGCCGGTTCGGCGCGGGACATGATGCGCATGGTCAACGGCATCCTCACCCTTACCGAGTTGCAGGCCGGCAAGCTCAAGGCTTACCCGGAAGCTTTCAGCTTGCGCGGCGCGGTCGAGGCCTTGCGTGTGCAGTTCGAAGGCAATGCGTCCGGCAAGTCGCTGGACCTCAAGGTCGAGGTCACGCCGGGGCTGCCCGATCGCCTGCTCGGCGACCGCAGCAAACTGATGCAATGCCTGGAATGCCTGCTGGACAACGCGATCAAGTTCACTCGGGTCGGCGGTGTTGCGCTGCGAGTGACCGGCCAGACGATGGAGGAGGGGCGGTTGGCGCTGTCCTTTGCGGTGATCGACACCGGCATTGGCTTCACCGATTTGGGAGAAGCGACGATGTATCAGCGCTTCTTCCAGCTCGACGGCTCGATGACCCGCGAATACGGTGGTTTGGGGGTTGGCCTGGCGATCTGCCGGCAATTGGTCGAATTGCTCGGCGGGCGCCTGACCCACCGCTCCGAACCTGGACGCGGCAGCCGCTTCCAGCTCGATATCGAAGTCGCGTTGCCGCCGGTCGAGCGCACGCCAACGCCATCGACGACCCGTGACCTCCCGCGTCTGCGGCAGCCCCAGGACTGCACGGTGCTGCTGGTGGATGACAACAGCATCAATCAACTGGTCATGCGCGGGATGTTGCTCAAGCTCGGGTTCCGGGTGCGATCCGCCGACAGCGGCGCGGCCGCGCTCGACCATTTGCAGCGCGAAACCTTCGATGCAGTGGTGCTCGATTGTCAGCTGCCGGCTCAGGACGGTGCTTCCCTCTGCTGCCAGATCCGTGGCTTGCCGGGGTGTGCCGAGTTGCCGGTGTTCATGGTGGCGCTGAATGTTGATCGGGAAGGCCGCACAGCCGGCGCCGTGATCGATTACCTGAGCAAACCGGTGAAGTTCGAGGACTTGCAGGCCGCGTTATACCGGCGAGTACTTTGTTACGAACTAGGGTGAAAGCGCCGGTAATTGGGCGGATATGACACTTTGATCATCCAAGGGCCGGTGCTTAACTGGATTCCTGGCTGACCAAAGGAGCCCCGTCATGAACCTGCATCAGTTCGCCGAAACCCACGAAGTCACCAACCAGCCACCGTCTCTGGACGGCACCAACCTGTATCGCATCGACCTGCCGTTGCAGGAGTGGTCGCGACGCTTTGGCGCCGGTTGGGCCGAATCACGGATCGACGCGTATGGCGCGCTGGCCGGTGGGCCGCTGATGGAGGCCGGGTTCCTGGCCAATCAGAACAAACCGGTGTTCGTCAGCCATGACCGTTATGGTCATCGCATCGATCTGGTGGAGTTTCACCCGGCCTATCACGAACTGATGCGCACGGCGGTCGAGCACGGTTTGACCTCGTTGCCCTGGGCGCATCCGCAATCCGGCGCCCACGTTGCGCGCGCCTCCATGAGTTACCTGCACAGCCAGGCCGAGGCCGGCAGCGGTTGCCCGCTGACCATGACCTTCGCCAGCGTCCCGGCGATGCGCCTGCAACCGAGTCTGGCCGAGCAGTGGCTACCGAAAATCCTCGCCACCGAATATGACCCACGCAACGTCGGCATGGCCCACAAGGCCGGCGTCACCATCGGCATGGCCATGACCGAGAAACAGGGCGGCACCGACGTGCGGGCCAACACCACCAAGGCTTATCCGTTGGGCGCCAGCGGTCCGGGCCAGGCCTATGAACTGGTGGGGCACAAGTGGTTCTGTTCGGCGCCAATGTGCGATGCGTTCCTGACCTTGGCCCAGACCGACAAGGGCCTGACCTGTTTCCTGCTGCCACGCCATCGCCCAGACGACACGCGCAATCAGTTCTACATCCAGCGCCTGAAAAACAAACTCGGCAATTGCTCCAACGCGTCCAGCGAAGTCGAGTTCCGTGGCGCCCTGGCGTGGATGATCGGCGAGGAAGGCCGGGGCGTGCCGACCATCATCGAAATGGTCGCCATGACCCGCTTCGATTGCATGGTCGGTTCCAGCGCCCTGATGCGCCAGGCTCTGACCCAGGCCAGCCATCACTGCGCCCACCGCACGGTCGGCGGCAAGCTGCTCAGCGAACAACCGTTGATGCAGAACGTACTGGCCGACCTGGCCCTGGAAAGCGAAGCCGCTTTGGCGCTCAGCTTGCGCTTGGGCAAGGCGCTGGATCATCTGGATGACAGCCATGAAGCCAAATTCGCCCGGCTGGTAACGGCGGTGGGCAAATACTGGATCTGCAAACGTGCCCCCGGAATGATCAACGAAGCCGCCGAATGCATGGGCGGTGCCGGGTATGTCGAAGAAAGCATCCTGCCGCGTTTGTATCGGGAGGCGCCGGTGAACTCGACGTGGGAAGGTTCCGGCAACGTGCAATGCCTCGACGTGCTGCGGGCCTTGTCGAAAGAGCCAGGCGTGCTGGATGTGCTGTTCAGCGAGTTGGGCGATGGCCACGGTGACAAACGCCTGGCCGCGCACATCAGCCAATTGCAGGCGGCGTTCAAGGACACCAGCGACATTCAATACCGCGCCCGGCAGCTGACTGAAGACATTGCGCTGGGCTTGCAGGCCAGGTTGTTGCTGGAGGCGGGGAATGCGGCGGTCAGTGACGGGTTTATCGCCAGTCGGCTGGGTCAGGCGGGAAGGGTGTATGGCGCGTTGCCGCGTGGGCTGGACGTGGAAGCAATCGTGGCGCGCTCGACCCCGCAAGGCTTTTGATAATCCAATCAAAGGCACACCGATACCCTGTGGTTGGAGAGGGTGGGTCGCCATCCTCACGCCACTGTTCCCGTGAAGCGACGATGCAGGCAAGATGAAGGTCTGCATGTCAGAACACAGGAAGCTGATCGTGACCGAAGCGTTTATTGTTGTTCAAACCGCCGAACAAGCCGTCGACCGGCTCGCCGCCCTGCATGAGCAGGCCACCTCTGCGCTGAATCAGGCGCTCAAGCGTTACCTCAAGGATCGTATCGAACCGGACGCCGAACAGCGGGCGATGTTTCGTTATCCCGAGCTGCGCCTGACCTACCTCTGCCAGGGCGAAGTGCCACAAACCACCCGCGCCTACGCCAAGGTTCAGTTGCCGGGGACCTACAGCGTCACCGTCACCCACCCGGCGGCGTTCCGTAAATACCTGCTGGAACAACTGGTGCCGCTGATGCACGACTTCACCGTCACGGTGGAAGTCGGCGTCAGCCAGCAGAACATTCCGTATCCGTACGTAGTCGAGCAAGGCGATGAACTGGCCGGTTCCGGCGTCACCGCAGCCACGCTCGCGCGGGTGTTCCCGAGTACCGACCTGTCCGCCGCCACCGACGGCATCGCCGATGGCCTGTACGACTGGGAAAACACCGATCCGCTGCCCTTGGCGCTGTTCGATGCGGCGCGGGTGGATTTCTCCCTGCGCCGGCTGGTGCATTACACCGGCAGCGACTGGCGGCATGTGCAGCCGTGGATCCTGCTGACCAACTACCATCGTTACGTTGACCAATTCATCGTGCATGGCCTGGAGCAATTGCGCAGCGATCCGCGTTTCGTGCGTATGGTCTTGCCCGGCAATGTGATCATTGAAAAAAGCATGGACCACGGCGAAGCTTCCGCAATTGCGGCGGGCGTGGTCTGGCACCGCTACCAGATGCCGGCCTATCACCTGATCGCCAGCGATGGCCACGGCGTGACGCTGGTGAACATTGGCGTCGGCCCGTCCAACGCCAAGAACATCACCGACCACCTGGCCGTGCTGCGTCCGCATTGCTGGCTGATGATCGGCCACTGTGGCGGCCTGCGTCAGTCCCAGACCATTGGCGACTACGTGCTGGCTCACGCCTACATGCGTCGCGACGGGATTCTCGACCGGGTGGTGCCGCCGAACATTCCGATCCCGGCCCTGGCCGAAGTGCAGATGGCCTTGCAGCAAGCGGCGGCCAACATCACCGGCGAGAAGGGCGATGAGCTGAAGAAACGCCTGCGCACCGGCACCGTGCTGACTTACGACGACCGGAACTGGGAATTGCGCTGGGCGCAGGAACGACCGCTGATCAACCTGTCCCGCGCCGTGGCCGTGGACATGGAAAGCGGCACCATCGCCGCCCAGGGTTATCGCCTGCGGGTGCCGTATGGCACGTTGCTCTGCGTCTCGGACAAACCGCTGCACAGCGAAATCAAGCTGCCGGGTTCGGCCAACGCTTTCTATGAACGCGCGGTCAGCCAGCACTTGAAGATCGGCATCGAGGCGGTGGATCTGTTGCGCACCGAACTCAACTCGTTGCACTCGCGCAAACTGCGCAGCTTCGACGAGCCGCCGTTCCGATAACAGTTGTCATGGCCATTTAGCGGTTGGGGCAGGGCGTGCCATCGATTATTTCCACTGCTGTGGCAATAATCGATGGCACGCCCTAGCATTAGCAGCCCTGACCGTTAGATGTTCCTTTCCCCATGTCGCGTCCTCCACGTCCCGTTTCCCGCCGCCCTGGCGCGAATACCTCGTCATCCGCCCCGCGCCGTGCCGCCAAAGCGCCACCGGCCGAGCCGAAACTGATTCTGTTCAACAAACCGTTCGATGTGCTGACGCAATTCAGCGACGCAGAAGGGCGGGCGACGCTCAAGGATTACATCGAGATTCCCGGCATTTACCCGGCAGGACGACTGGACCGCGACAGCGAAGGTTTGCTGCTGCTGACCAACGACGGCCAGCTTCAGGCGCGAATCGCCGACCCGAAACACAAACTGGCCAAGACCTATTGGGTGCAAGTGGAAGGCGAGCCGAACGCCGAGCAGTTGCAACGCCTGCGCGATGGCGTCGAGCTGAACGACGGCATGACCTTGCCCGCCGAAGCGCGGCAGTTGGAAGAGCCGGAGCTGTGGCCGCGCAATCCGCCGGTGCGCTTTCGCAAAAGCGTGCCGACCTGTTGGCTGGAATTGGTGATTCGTGAAGGGCGCAACCGTCAGGTGCGGCGCATGACCGCGGCGGTCGGCTTGCCGACGTTGCGTCTGGTGCGGGTCAGGATTGGCGACTGGACGATCGAAGGGCTCGATCAGGGCCAGTGGAAGGAAGTACCGGCGCGGTTATGAGCTGGTTTCGATGTAGGCGATGACCACGCTTTTAATGATGAACGCGAAGATCCCCAGGCCCAGCACGAAGAACAGAATCATGGTGCCGAACTTGCCAGCCTTGGATTTCTTCGCCAGGTCCCAGACGATGAAACCCATGAAAATAATCAGGATGCTGACCAAGCCAGTCATCATCCACTCTTCGAATACTGCAGGATCCATCGAACATCTCCAGCGCGGGCGAGGCTAAAAGGGCGGGGGCGAGTATACGGCACGGCGAGTGAGGCGGGCATTGACCTGCGGCAGTGTGTCGCGGTTATTCGTCGCCCCGGACACTGATCGTTCCCACGCTCTGCGTGGGAATGCAGCCAGTGACGCTCTGCGTCACGATTCAAGAGCGGAACGCGGAGCGTCCCGGGAGGCATTCACACGCGGAGCGTGGGAACGATCCGCAACTCGATCAACTGCGCAGATGCGTCAACGGTAATTCGGTGCTGTTCAACACCTGATTCAACACAAAACTCGACCGCACGCTGGTCACCCCTTCAATTCGGGTCAGATGCCCCAGCAGCAGTTTCTGGTAGTGATCCATGTCCGGCACCACCACCTTGAGCTGATAGTCCGCATCCATCCCCGTCACCAGGCTGCATTCCAGCACCTGCGGCAAGGTACGGATAGCTGCTTCGAAATTCTCGAAACGTTCAGGCGTGTGGCGGTCCATGCCGATCAGCACGTAGGCCGTGAGGCTCAGGCCAAGCATCTTGCGGTCCAACAGGGCCACCTGGCGGGAGATGTAGCCGTCGTCTTCCAGCTGTTTGACGCGGCGCGAGCACGGCGAAGGCGACAGGCCGATGCGTTCGGCCAGTTCCTGGTTGGAGATGCGCGCGTCACGCTGCAATTCCGCCAAAATGCTCAGGTCGTAACGGTCGAGTTTGCTCATCAATCAGTCCTTTGTCGTAACTATTGCGGCGGATTATCTATCCAGGGTTAAAAATTGCGCAAGTGATGTTTAATTGAGCAATCTTCGCAATCCTCTGCCAGCGCCCCAGGCCTATTCTTATTAACAGAATCACTGCTCGGACAAACAGTCCACAGCGACTCGCCCAATCAGGCCAGTCGCGGCCGCCACCCCCACCGGGGATGTGCCGGCCTCCGAGCTACACACTGTCCAGAAGACGGCGTGAGGTGAGCCGACGTCATAAGCGTCGAGCACGGACGAAGTTCTCAAAGGGAGGCCGACGGGTCTCCCTTTTTTATTGCTCAATAAATAAGTTGCGTGACTGATAACCTGTTGCAGAACCGGCCTGTGCTTTCCCAGTCTCATGTACAAGCCCTAACCCGCAGTGAGGAAGAGCATGAAGTCGCGCATCTGGCGTTTGGCCGGTGTTGGTTTGCTGTGTGTAAGTGTCAGCGCGCAATCGCTCGCCGATGATCAGGAAAGCCGCAGCCCCCATGGCGGGCAGCGCGGGCCGGAGCATCAGGGTAATAATCAGGGGCATGGCGGCGACAATCAGAACCAGCCCCGGCCGCAAAACAACCCGCAACAAAATCAGCCGCGTCCGCAGAACAACGAGATCATTCGCGGCGACAACAGTCGTCAGTTCGAGCACAACGGCCAGAACCGCAACGACGGCCAATGGCAGAACCGTCAGCCGCACGACGCCAACACCCAGGTTCGTCCGGCGCCACCGCCGCCGCAACTCCCGGCCAATAGCCTGCCGATCCAGGGCCGGCCCGACACCGTGCGCCAGACCCAGCAGCCGCGCTACGGCAACTATCAGGACATCCCGCGCCGCAACGATAACAACCAGCACTGGCAGAACGGCAATCAGGGCCCGCGTCCCGATGACCATCGCTGGGAAGGTCGCCCGAACGGGCACGGCAATGGTTGGGGCCCAGGCCCGCAGTATCGTCCCGGTCAGATGGTCGATCGCTTCCCGGACCGCAACTTCCGTGTGCCGTACCGTGGCCAGGATTACTTCTACTCCGGCGGCTACTGGTATCGCCCACAAGGTCCGCGTTACGTAGTGGTTCAGCCGCCACGCGGGATTCGTGTGCATTACATGCCCGACTACGCCCGTGAAGTGTGGATCGGCGGCGCGCTGTTGTTCCTCGCGGCCGGTTCCTACTATGCCTACGAAGAAAGCACTCAGGATTACGTAGTGGTCGAGCCGCCGACAGGCGCGCCGCAACCGCAACCGACCAGCAACGGCATTGACGTCACCGCGTATCCGGCCAACGGCCAATCCCCGGAGCAAGTCGCCCAGGACGGTTACGAGTGCTCGCAATACGCGGTGCAGCAAAGCGGCTTCAATCCGCAAACCGCGACGTACCAGCCTGATCCGTCAGTCGTGCAAGCCTACCGCCAGGCCCAGGGCAACTGCCTGAGCAGTCGCGGTTATCAAGTGGAATAAAAGCAGCTGCAAGTTTCAAGCTTTAAGCGGCAAGCTTGGAGCTTGCAGCTTGCAGCTTGCAGCTTGCAGCTTGCAGCTTGCAGCTTAAAGCTTACCGCTTGCAGCTGCTCTTATCGGGTCAGCGTGCACCAGCACTTCGGCTCGCGGGTAGGCGGCGTGGATGGCGTCGGCGGCTTGATCGCTGATGCCGTGCGCGACTGACAACGTCAGCTCCCCCGGCAATTCCAGGTGCAACTGCACAAACCAGTGGTTTCCGGAAATCCGCGTGCGCAAATCATGCGCCCCCAGCACTCCCGGTACGCCGCACGCCAGCTCCAGCATGTGCTGGCTGACATCCGCCGGCAGTTCTTCATCCATTAGCACCGCAAAACTTTCCCGGGCGATCTGCACCGCGCTCCAGAGGATATACACCGCAATCCCCAGGCCGAACCACGCGTCCAGTTGATGCCAGCCGAACCCGGCCAGTACCAGCGCCACCAGGATGCTGCCATTGAGCATCAGGTCAGAACGGTAATGCAGCGAGTCGGCGCGCACGGCGTTGGAGCCGGTGGCCTTGATCACCCGATGCTGCAACATCAGCAACGCCACGGTCAGTGCGAGGGAGAAAATAATCACCCCGATGCTGATCCACGGCGCGCCCACCGGTTCCGGATGCTTGAGTCGCTCAATCGCCTGCAACGAAATCAATACCGCACTGCCACCAATAAACAACGCCTGGGCCATGCCCGATAGCGATTCAGCCTTGCCGTGGCCGTAGCGATGATCGTCATCCGCCGGGCGCAAGGCGTAATGCACCGCCAGCAGGTTGAGCAGCGAGGTGATGCCGTCGAGGGCCGAGTCGGTCAACCCGGCGAGCATGCTCACCGAACCGCTCAGCCACCAGGCAATGGCTTTGGCAATGATCAGCGTGCAAGCCACCGCCACGGAGGCGCGGGTCGCCAACCGCAGCAGGCGAGCGTGTTCGAGACTGGTGGTCATGGGTGAAGCGCTTCCTTATGCGGCAGGTTGCAGGCCGAACATGGCCAGTTGCTGGGTGCTGCCCTTGTGCTGGATCAGGCGTGGGTCGTCGAGCGGGAAGCTGCGGCCCAGTTCGGTTTCCAGAATGGTCTGCAACTTGCGGTTATCGACCTGACCGTCCGGACCGATCGCTTCCTTGAGTTTTTCCGGCGCTACCTGGGCGGTCTTGCCCGGTTCGAAGTAAATCGCGCCAGTGGCGAAGTCCACGGCGAAGGCGATCAAGCCAGGGATGACGTAGAACAACAGGCCCACGGCATCGAGCACCGCGATGGCCGGGTCGATCTTGCCGTCGATCTGGCCGCGACGGTCCGGGTAGAAAATCGATCCGCAGGCAGTCACTTGGGTCAGCAGGGTGGCGACCAGAACACCGCCAATCAGGCGAAAGGGGATACGCATATGAAATCTCCTGGGTCATTTGAAAACGAATGGGCGTCTGTATGAATTAGGACTGTGATTAACGCCAAGCAGTTCGCCGTTATACTCGCCGCTCTGTTTGGGAGCCAGCATGATTTCTTTGCCGATTGATGAAGTTTTACCCGCCCTGCGTGAAGCCTTGGCGACACGCCACGAAGCCGTGCTCGAAGCACCGCCCGGCGCCGGTAAAACCACCCGCGTGCCATTGGCCTTGCTCAACGAGGCGTGGCTGGCGGGGCAGACCATTCTGATGCTCGAACCACGGCGACTGGCGGCGCGGGCGGCGGCGGAGCGTTTGGCTAGCGAGCTGGGTGAAAAGGTGGGTGAAACCGTTGGCTATCGCATTCGTCTCGACAGCAAAGTCGGCCCCAACACCCGCATTGAAGTAGTGACGGAAGGCATTCTTACCCGGCGCTTGCAGGATGATCCGGCGCTGGATGGCGTGGGGCTGCTGATCTTTGACGAGTTCCACGAGCGTAGCTTGGATGCGGATCTGGCGCTGGCCCTGAGCCTCAATGGCCGCGAGCTGTTTCGCGAAGACCAGCCACTGAAAATCCTCTTGATGTCGGCCACCCTGGAAGGCGAACGTCTGGCCGGCTTGCTCGATGACGCGCCGATCCTGCGCAGCGAAGGGCGCATGTACCCGGTGGCGATGCGCTGGGGCCGGCCGTTCCAGCCTGGCGAATTTATCGAACCACGGCTGGTGCAAACCATCCTCGAAGCCTTGAACGATGCAACCGGCAGCGTGCTGGTGTTCCTGCCGGGGCAGGCGGAGATCCGGCGGGTGCATCAGCAACTGGCCGATGCCTTGGGCAATAGCACACAGGTGCTGCTTTGCCCGTTGCATGGTGAGCTTGATCTGGCCGCGCAACGCGCCGCGATTGACCCGGCACCGGCAGGTTTTCGCAAAGTGGTGCTGGCGACCAACATCGCCGAGACCAGCCTGACCATCGACGGCGTGCGCGTGGTGATCGATGCCGGGTTGGCGCGGGTACCGCGTTTCGATCCCGGCAGCGGCATGACCCGCCTCGATACTCAGCGCATCTCCCGCGCCAGCGCCACGCAGCGTGCAGGTCGGGCCGGGCGTCTGGAACCGGGCGTGTGTTATCGCCTGTGGTCGCAGGATCAGCATGAACAACTGGCGGCGTACGCCAGTGCGGAAATTCTTTCGGCGGACCTCGCCGGGTTGGCGTTGCAGCTCGGGCGTTGGGGCGTGACACCGGGTCAATTGGTCTGGCTCGACGTGCCGCCCGCTGCGGCTTATGCACAGGCTCAGGATTTGCTCGACCGTCTCGGCGCATTGGACGGCGAAGCGTTGACCCGTCACGGTCAAGCCATGGCTCAATTGCCGGCGCATCCTCGGATCGCGCATTTGCTGCTGCGCGGTCAGGCGCTCGGTCTGGCGGACATGGCGTGCGATGTCGCCGCACTGCTGGGCGAGCGCGATATTTTGCGTGGCGCTGGCGCCGACCTGCACAGCCGATTGGTGCTGTTGTCCGGTGAAGAGCGCGCCGCGCGCGGGGCTCAGGGCGGGGTACAACGAGCCCGGCAACTGGCACGGCAGTATCGCGGCTACTTGCGCGGTAAAGCCTCGGAGCCAGTCAGCGATCCCGATCATCCACGCTGGCTCGGCGCATTGCTGGCGCTGGCCTACCCGGACCGGGTTGCGCAACAGCGACGGGCCGGTGGCGCGGAATATCGGCTGGCCAATGGCCGGGCGGCGCTGTTCGCCGAGGCCGACAGTTTGATGAAGCAGCCCTGGCTGGTAATCGCCGACCTCGGCAGTCGTCAGGGCCAGCGTGAAGAGCGGATTTATCTGGCGGCGGATTTCGATCCGGCGCTGTTCGACTCAGTGCTGGCCGAGCAAGTGCGCTGCGTCGATCAACTGGATTGGGATGAGCGCGAAGGCGTGCTGCGGGCCGAGCGCCAGCGCAAGGTCGGTGAATTGATCCTCAGCCGCGAACCCTTGACCGGCCTCGACGAAAGCGCGCGCAGCCAGGCGCTGGTCAATCTGGTGCGGCGCAAAGGTCTGGAGTTGTTGCCCTGGACTCCGGAGCTGCGTCAGTGGCAGGCGCGGGTGGCGTTGTTGCGCCAGTTGGATCTCGCAGGCAAGGGCGAGAGCGAATGGCCGGATGTCAGTGACGCCGCGCTGTTGAAGAATCTTGAACACTGGTTGATGCCGTACCTGGGCAAAGTCTCGCGGCTCAGTCATTTCGCCAATCTGGACCTGTCGAGCATCGTGCATAACCTGCTGCCGTGGCCATTGCCCCAGCGGCTGGACGAACTGGCGCCGCATCATTTGAGCGTGCCGTCCGGGTCATCGATTCGTCTGGACTACAGCGAGCAGCCACCGATTCTGGCGGTGCGTTTGCAGGAACTGTTCGGCCTGGCCGAGACCCCGCGCATCGCCGGTGGGCGGCAGGTGGTCAAGCTGCACCTGTTGTCCCCGGCGCGGCGGCCGGTGCAGGTGACCCAGGACCTGGCGAACTTCTGGCGCAGCACCTATGCCGAGGTGAAGAAGGATTTGAAGGGGCGGTATCCGAAACTATTCCATAAGTTGGACCCTTGGGTTGAATCGCTTAACAAAAAGTGATTGACGCTTTTCACTAGAGAGCTCTCCCATAACGAGCACCATTGACAGAGTTGATGGTGCTCGCATAAGACACATACCTCTCGGGCACGTTGCGTGCGCCTTGTAAATCAAGGGGGCTGGACAATCTGCAACGACTTGGGAGGCATCGCGACACCCCAACCTTTAACGTGAACTCACCATATTCGAGGTGAGCCATGTCTTACACCAATCCAAATCTTGAAGGCCGTCTGATAATCATCTCCCTCGCGCGTGATGCTTTCGCTGATCTCTACACGCGAGAAATCCCTGGCGCTGTTTGCTCAATGCTTGAAGGGGGGGCTTCGGAGGTTGTATATAAGGTTAATGAAGGCGGCGCTGAAGATACGCACGATCTCTACCACGTCCCATTCCTGCTTCATCCAAATGGCGAGCCTTGGCATGAAGCAAACTCATACCTTCTCTGGTGTATGCGCGACAAATCCCCTTTAGAGAGGCGAACTGATGAGGTGCGGCGTCGTGGCAGTAAATTACTCGACTACCTTTTGTTCTGTGAGACCAATAACTTGGATTGGCTGGACTTTTCTGGTTCGCGCCCCCCTCTTCGCCCGACCTATAAATATTTCAATAATTTAGTGATTGCCGGAAAACGAAGTGGTGGTGTAATAAATCAATATACCTCGGTGGTATATCACTTTTACAAATATGTATCGCAATATTGGCATCCACTCGATATAAGGCGAGTGGATACGGTTAAGCAAGTTAAATTCCTTGTTCAGACCCCGCGAGGCGCCCAAGTAATTGATGTTATGAAGCGTAGTCAGACTCGACGCACGCCTTCTAGTAACGCAATTCAAAATGGTTTTGTTAGAGACGGTGGCGACGACTTAAGACCACTTACCAATATTGAGCTTCGTCTGCTGTTGGAAACAATTAATGGGGGGGGATTTTGGTCTACAGTTGAGAGATTGATACTGCTCACTTCCTTGATGACCGGTGCGCGCAAGCAAACAGTTTTAACGATGCGTCTAAAACATTTAAAAGCTTTCGAAGAAACCAAGCTGTTATCGGAAGGAGCCTATAAATTGCACGCAGGACCATCGACTGGTATCGATACAAAAAATGATAAAGCACAGACTCTATATTTCCCCAAACAGCTTGCTGAAGAATTGATCGTGCTGGCCAGCAGCCCAGCGATGAAAAAGCGGCAGACCATATTCTTGAACGAATTACGAGTGCTCTTTCCTGATCAGTCATTTGAGGAGGATGACGTTTACTTGTTTTTATCTGATCAATGTAATAGCTACTATATGGCAAAATCTGATCCTAGATATTTTATGACTAAATCACCTCAAACAGGTCAGGTGACGGAGACGATAAAGCGTAAGTTACTAAAAAGTATAACAGCAGGTTTCCCCAACGATTTTTCTTACCACTGGTTACGAGCAACTTTTGCTTACCAACTATATCAGCGTCTTCAGGTTTTAATCCGAGAAGGGCTAATGCATATGGGTGACGATATAGCTTTCATACAAAAGCGAATGCATCATGAGTCGCGGCAAACTACTGAGGGGTATTTGAAGTTGTTTAAAATGACGCATGAGAAAATATGTGCCCAGGAGTTGTGGGAAAAAAAGCTATTTAACGGTAGTTACGATGTGCTGATAGTGGATAGCCGCCATGTGTGAATTGGCGAAAATGGAGCTCCGTGAGACAAACGTTATTACACTTGTGGATGCTATGCAGCCAATCCTCGAACCTGAGTTGTTGCGCTTACAGCTGTCAAAAAAAATAAGGAAAAAACCGATCGATATAGGTAGTTTGGCATATTTCGCACGAGGGAAAAACCTTAATAGTCATGATGATTGTGGGTATCCGCTCCATGAACCCCACATTCCAAGCGGATAGCTGACGGCTGATGCTGTGCTCCCGATTTCCATCAGGAGTCCATCACCATGATGCGTCCCAATGCCAGCGTTGAAAAAGTGTACCTCTACC
>NZ_VOBN01000014.1 GCF_008370045.1 Pseudomonas sp. ANT_J12 | reverse complement strand
ACATTTGCTTGAGCAGAACAGGGTCGTCAGGGAGGTCTTCGGGCATCAAATTCATGCCCGGATTATACCCGTCAGGCGACGAATCTTGGCGTTAAAACCTTGTGTGGACGGTTGCGCCAGAGATCAAATCCATCCAGTAGCCAGTTCAGTTCTTGGACGGTCAGCACGATAGCCTCGTCCACCTCTTCGGGTGAAGTCTTAAAACGCTCGGACTCCAGGCGCTTGAGCCAAAGGCAGAAGCCGTTACGCTCCCAGTACAACACTTTGACCCGATTACGGTGGCGATTCAGAAAAACAAAGAGCACGGGGTCAAACACCGCGACCTTGATATCCAGTTCGACTAGCGCAGCTAGGCCATCAATGGACTTTCGAAAATCTACCGGCTTTGGGTAGAGGTACACTTTTTCAACGCTGGCATTGGGACGCATCATGGTGATGGACTCCTGATGGAAATCGGGAGCACAGCATCAGCCGTCAGCTATCCGCTTGGAATGTGGGGTTCATGGAGCGGATACGTTGCATCGGCGCTTTTGAGCGTTGTGCCTGCACAACCATCTGCACAATCTGTGCGAGCAGTGTCGCCGACCCTATCTTCTGCGCCTGCATCACCAGACAGCCGTGGATGTTGAGAGTGGCGCCAATCAGCGCGTCGCCGGCCCTCTTCATGATCGGTATCGGTTCGCCGGTGAGCATCGACTCATCTACAGCGCTTTCGCCTTGCAACACCTGACCGTCGACAGGCACTTTTTCGCCCGGTCGCACACGTAACGTGTCGCCGCTGTGTACGTGTGTCAGAGGGATGTCTTCTTCCGTGCCATCGGCATTGATCCGTCGGGCAGTTTTGGGTGCCAGTCCAAGCAGCGACTTGATGGCAGCCGAGGTTTGCGAGCGAGCCTTGAGTTCAAGCATCTGGCCGAGAAGGGTCAGTGAGATGATCACAGCCGCCGCTTCGAAGTACACACCGATGCGGCCCTCCATCATGAAGTTGCTGGGGAATACATCGGGGGTCAGGGTGGCCACGACGCTGTAAAGGAAGGCCGCCGCCGTGCCGAGGCCGATTAGCGTCCACATGTTCGGACTTCGCTGAATCACCGAACGCACACCACGCACATAAAACGGCCAGCCAGCCCACAGCACGACGGGTGTAGCCAATCCCAGCTCGACCCAATTTTGCGTGGTGCCATGGAACAGCACCAGGGCATGGCCACCCATAGCCAGCACGGTTACGATCACTGTCAGTGGCAATGTCCACCAGAAGCGCCGGGTGAAGTCCTTGAGTTCTAAGTTCTCTTCTTCCTCCAATTCGGGAATCACCGGCTCTAAGGTCATGCCGCACTTAGGGCAGACGCCGGGGCCGATCTGGCGAATTTCCGGATGCATGGGACATGTGTATTCAGCGGCACCCGTTAACGGTTCTGCTGTTGTCTGAGGGATTTGTTCGTTTTTCAGTTGGGATATTCGATAACGCTCGGGCGCTGCCCTGAAGGTCGTTTGGCATTTCTGGCTGCAGAACCTGTATTTTTGCCCCTCATATTCCGTACTGAACTGGCTGTCGTTACTGACGGTCATTCCACATACCGGGTCATGGGAACCGGTGGGTTGGGGTTCAGAGTTCTGTATAGGGCCGTGCTCTTGACGAACCTCAGGGGTGTGCATGAGCTAACTCCTGTTCGCATCCTTGGTTGAGTCTAAGGTCTCGCCGTGATGATTGTGACCACCGTGGTGGTGCCCGAAAAAATGCATCAGCGGGCACAACAGCAAAATCATGTAAGGCAGTAAGCCCAGCATATGGCCTTAGTGTTCTCTTGCTAGATAGAACAGCACGATCACCAGCAGCATGCCCAGCGCTATACCGGGTTTACTCCTCCAAAATGTTGGAGAGGTGTTAGCGGAATGTGGTGAATTCATCATGGTTTTGTACTCCTGAGGGAGTGCTGTTTAGTGATACGTCGTATAGGTGCAACGGGCGGCAGTTTTACCCTTGGCATATTGGCTAAAGTAAAACCGTCGCTGCATTGCCTACAGGCTTGTGCGCGTCACTTGCTCATCGGCATGTTCATCATGCTCGTTTGCTGATCCATCATTTTCATCATCATGTTCATCATTCCCATCTCCATGCCGTCTTTGTTGCCGTCCATGCCCTTGCCATGACAGTTCTTATGCATCATGGCCATGCTGTCCTTCATCGTCTTCATGCTCTCCTGCATGGCGGCGTGTCGCTCGGCAGGGGTCTTGGCGGCGGCTGCCTTGTCGTGTGCAGCCTGCATTTTTTGCATTTGCTCGGTCATGACATTGTTTTGCATCGGCGTAGCTGCTTCGCTTGTCTTGGCGGGCGCGGTCTGCCCCTCCGGGTGATGCTCATCGACTGCCGAGGCGATAAGTGGGCTGCTCACGAGCAGGGTGGCGAGGATAAATTTCAATGTGGCATGCATGGCAATCTCCAAAGGGTCAGGACAACTCAGGTAATACCAAGCCGCGCCAGGTTGGCGCAGTCAGACAGTGCGCCGAAGACCGGCGCGCAGAAGGTCGGATTAATCGTTGAAACGGACGAAAATCAGGCGGGCAGGAGGTCTGGCCGGTACAGGGCGCCGTAATGCAAGAAAGGCAAAAGCGGAGGGATTGGCGGGATACAAAATCAGCAACGCTGGGATAAGGAGCAGAAACGTCCAACTGAACAGGTCAAATATATGAAGATGGAGCGAAGGACTTACAGCTATTGCCGCATCGGCGCAGTGCTGAAGGCAACCGAGGGCATGGGCGTCGTGGCTATCGTGGTCTTGCGCGGTGATCAGCGAGACATGAGCTGTAGCCGGATTGTGGCTGGGCTGTGCCAGACATCCCTGGGTCGCTGCCAGACCAAACGCTAACACCCACAGCACGATGGCGAGGCGTATGAACGTTGGTTGACGATGGCGAAACCAGAACATGGAGAATCTCCGGTACTGATTAGCGGATTTTGATTTTTCAACATACGCCACATTGAAGTGCCACGGTTGATCTACATCAATTTATGCAGCCGGCTGTCGGTTCTGTGGTGCGGTCAAATTTTACGACACCCGTCGATCTTTCAGATGTTGAGTTTCTCCGTGTGCTGTCAAAAGTGTAATCACCGGCTAAGCGTGCTGACAGGTGCGTCCCCTCATCATCCTCATCGAGCTGACGCTCAAACTCTCTGGTTTCAACGAGAGTCAATTCCTTGAAGGAGATGCACTATGAAAGCAACCAACGTTGTGATTCTTACACTCAGTTTGGCTATATCGTCCCTGGCCTTTGCCGAAGGTGGCGGCGACAGTGCGGTTGAGCGCATGGAACGAGCTCGCGAGACGGCAATGGCCACCACCAAGCCCGTCCCACAAGCGAAAGCGCAAGAGGATATTGCACAGGAAAAGCCCACGGCTGAAGAGCAGAAGCATCAATGCTGAGCCGCCCAGCTTACGGAAATGTAATCACCCCGTTTGCTGGCTTATGGCATCTTCCAATGTATCAAGCGCACTAGCTATCCAAAGCGTGAACCCTCGGGAACACGCCAACGTGCGTGCACCTGACATCCGACTGACGGGACATGAATCGGTATGCATTCCAAAACTTCTCGGCGCACCTTTGTGAAAGGTCTCACCGCAGGCGGGATTCTCGGTGGCTTAGGCCTCTGGCATACCCCTATTTGGGCGGCCCGTAGCTTGGGCGAGACTAATGTCCTGTCAGGTACAGAGTTCGACCTCTTTATCGGAGAAACACCGGTAAATATCACTGGGAATGCCCGGACTGCCATGACAATCAATGGTGGGATTCCGGGGCCTCAGCTGCGCTGGCGTGAGGGCGATACCGTGACCTTGCGGGTCAAGAACCACCTCAAGGATATGACATCAATCCACTGGCACGGGATTATCCTCCCCGCGAATATGGACGGCGTGCCGGGCCTTAGCTTCCATGGGATCGAGCCTGACGGCACGTATGTCTATCAATTCAAGGTCAAGCAGAACGGAACGTACTGGTATCACAGTCACTCCGGCTTCCAGGAACAAGTAGGTGTGTACGGCCCACTGGTAATCGACGCGAAAGAGCCCGAGCCGTTTGAGTATGACCGTGAATACGTGGTGATGCTTACCGACTGGACGGATGAAGATCCGGCTTCGATGATGAAAACACTGAAGAAGCAGTCTGACTACTACAACACCCACAAGCGCACAGTCAGTGATTTCATCCATGACGTAGCTGACAAAGGTTGGTCAGCTACCGTCGCTGACCGCAAGATGTGGGCCGAAATGAAGATGAATCCCACTGACATTGCAGACGTCAGTGGCGCGACATACACCTACTTGATGAACGGCCACGCGCCGAACTCCAACTGGACGGGCACCTTCAAACCTGGCGAAAAGCTTAGGTTGAGGTTCATCAATGGTTCAGCCATGAGCTACTTTGATGTCCGTATTCCGGGTTTGAAGATGACTGTTGTGGCTGCCGATGGCCAGTATGTTATGCCCGTAAGCGTGGACGAGTTCAGGATCGCCACTGCCGAGACTTTCGATGTGATCGTCGAACCAACTCAGGACGCCTACACACTGTTTGCGCAGTCGATGGATCGATCGGGGTACGCAAGAGGCACCTTGGCCGTCCGGCCTGGTCTGGCTGCCCCAGTACCTAAGCTTGACCCTCGTCCTCTCGTCACCATGGCCGACATGGGCATGGCGGGTATGGATCATGGCGCGATGGCTGGTATGGGGGATATGGCTGGGATGGATCACAGCAAGATGGCCGGCATGGGGGACAGCTCAATGGAGGGCATGTCAGGCATGGACGGCGGTGCCATGAAAGGTATGAACCATGGCGCTACGCAAGACATGTCCGGCATGGACAGCATGGCTGGGATGGATCACAGCAAAATGTCTATGGGCGGCATGAGTGGTATGGGAGAAATGCAGTCGCACCCAGCCACAGAATCCAACAATCCTCTCGTCGATATGCAGGCAATGTCAACGTCGCCAAAGCTTGATGATCCTGGCATGGGCCTTCGCGAGAATGGTCGAAAAGTGCTGACGTATTCTGACCTAAAGAGCACGTTTGAGGATCCAGATGGCCGTGAGCCAAGTCGAACTATTGAACTGCACTTGACCGGGCATATGGAGAAATTTTCCTGGTCTTTCGACGGGGTGAAGTTTTCGGACGCCGAGCCTTTAAAACTGAAATACGGCGAGCGAGTCCGGATCGTTCTCGTCAACGACACCATGATGACTCATCCCATCCACTTGCATGGCATGTGGAGCGACCTTGAAGATGAAAACGGGCAATTCCTTGTACGCAAACACACCATTGATATGCCGCCAGGGTCGAAGCGCAGCTACCGAGTGACAGCCGATGCGCTGGGGCGCTGGGCCTACCACTGCCATCTCCTGTACCACATGGAAATGGGGATGTTCCGCGAAGTGCGTGTAGAGGAATAAGGAGTCGACTATGAGCAATTATTTTTGCGGGACTCGCATGCACTCAGCTGTATTTACCGTCGCTCTAGCCGCTGGTTTTGTCTTGCCGGCAGCCGCTGAAACAAGCCAGGGTACCGAAGACGGGCAGATGCAGACCATGGATCACAGCCAGATGCAGGGCATGGATCACGGCAAGATGGAAGGCATGGATCATAGCCAGATGCAGGGTATGGATCACAGCCAGATGCAAGGTATGGATCACAGCAAAATGGAGGGTATGCAGCCCGCCAAGCAACAACCGCAGACCCAAAGCCGGACGCCGATACCGCAATTGACTGATGCCGACAGAGCCGCTGTCTATAAGTCCCCTGGTGGTCACGCGGTTCATGACACAGCCCTCAACTCATTTTTTATATTTGAGAAGTTGGAATGGCAGGATGCTGACGATGGAAGCGCACTGAACTGGGAAGCCCAAGGTTGGATAGGGGGAGATGTTGATCGTCTATGGTTGCGTTCCGAAGGCGAGCGCACCAATGGGAAGACTGAAAAAGCTGAAGTGCAAGCATTGTGGGGGCACTCAATCAGCCCCTGGTGGGATCTAGTCGGCGGTGTTCGTCAAGACTTCAAACCAGAAAATCCTCAAACGTGGGCGGCTTTCGGTGTCCAGGGCTTGGCGCTCTACAATTTCGAGGCCCAGGCCACAGCTTATCTAGGTGAAGGTGGCCAGACCGCAGCGCGACTGGAAGGGAACTACGACATTCTTCTAACCAATAAGCTGATTTTGCAACCAACGGCAGAATTCAATTTCTATGGCAAAAACGATCCCAAACGTGGAGTCGGTTCAGGGTTGTCTGAGAGTGAAGTTGGTTTGCGGCTGCGATACGAAATCCGTCCAGAGTTCGCACCTTACGTAGGTGTGACTTGGAATCGGTCTTATGGAAAAACCGCTGACTATGCCAGCGACGAAGGCGAAGACCGCAGCGAAGCACGTCTAGTGCTTGGCGTCCGGGTGTGGTTCTAAATCACGGTAAGCGGCACCAAATAATTACTTAACCTCATTACAACAGCTACGCGCTGTGAGGAGCCTTGCATGTCTGTATTTAAATCCTGTGTTGTGGCCGTCGCTCTTTCATCCAGCCTTCTGCTCAGTGCAGTTGCCCAGGCTCACCCGAAGCTAGTCTCTTCAACTCCAGCTGAAGGCGCGAACGGCCCAGCCCCAGCAAAGATTGAGCTGCACTTTTCTGAAAACCTGGTTACCCAGTTTTCCGGAGCCAAGTTGATCATGACCGACATG
Organism: Pseudomonas sp. ANT_J12; assembly: GCF_008370045.1. Classification (GTDB taxonomy): domain Bacteria; phylum Pseudomonadota; class Gammaproteobacteria; order Pseudomonadales; family Pseudomonadaceae; genus Aquipseudomonas. The sequence continues at coordinate 150,085 of NZ_VOBN01000014.1, read as the reverse complement.
CCCGGCATGCCAAACTCTCCTATGGGTGTGAAAGCCAGCGTGGCCGGCAGTAACGACCCTAAAACCATGGTCTTGACCCCGGCCTCTCCTCTCACAACTGGCACCTACAAAGTGGAATGGCGAGCGGTTTCGTCCGATACCCATCCGATTACTGGCAGCGTCACCTTCAAAGTGAAATAAGTATGAGCGACCCAATTAACGTGGCGCTGCGCCTCGCGCTGTATTTGGATCTGATGCTCCTCTTCGGTCTTGCCGTCTTTGGGCTATACAGCTTTCGGGAAAAAGAGCGTGTATCGGGAGCGCTGTTGCATTTTGGGTCGCTACTACCTGGCACCGCTGTTATAGGTATGCTTTTGTCCATAGCAGCTTTTGTAGTTATGACAAAAAATATGAGCGGCGCATCCGACTGGGCAGAGCTGCGACCTCACATGGAAATGATGCTGTACGAGACTGAGGTCGGCTACAGCTGGGTGACACGCATGATCTCGCTAGCAGTGGTGATTTTTGCTGGAAGCCAGAACAGGCGATGGCCGACGGGCAGTCTCTGGGTCGCTACCATTGCGGGCAGCATTGCCTTAGCGACAATCCCATGGACAGGTCACGGGGCGATGGATGAAGGCGCCCTGCGATTCTGGCACTTTGCCGCTGATATTCTGCACCTACTTGCCGCTGGCGGATGGATCGGAGCTCTCGCGGCGTTTGGTCTGATGTTGAGTATTAGGGGGGCTAATTCGGAGCAACTGGTACGAGTGCTATCGCGAGCGCTCAAGGGATTCGAAACAGCGGGCGCATTCATTGTTGGTACGATCATAGTTACTGGCGTCGCTAATTATTTCTTCATTGTCGGGCCGACAGTAATCGAAGTCGTAACCAGTACCTATGGCATTCTCCTACTCGTGAAGATCCTACTTTTCGTGGGCATGATCGGGCTAGCTACCCTCAATCGTTTCTACCTGAGCCCTTCACTAGAGCGATCTGTGGTGGCCGGTGATTTTTCTCTAGCGGCAACTGCTTTGAGAAAAAGTGTGGTGATCGAATCGACCTGTGCTGTCGTCATCGTTTGCTTGGTGGCTTGGCTAGGAACATTGAGCCCCTCAATCGAGATGGCTCAAGGGTGATCCAGGAGCTAGATCCGGGCGGCCCCAAGGGCGCTCAGATCTGAGCAACGACTATCGGCTGATGGGGTAGTCAGCGACCACTTTTTGCGCACCTGCCTTGGTGAGCCCCAGGACTTGGTAAGGTTGATGATTCTGGCCGTAGTCCATACCAGGAGAACCTGCGGGCATGCCTGGCACTGCAATTCCTGCGAGGTCTGAACGACCATTCAGCTTCTTGATTTCATCGGCGGGGACATGACCCTCTACGAATTTTCCGTCAATCACAGCCGTATGGCATGAAGCGAGTCCCTGTGGCACGCCCAGATTCTGCTTGATAGCGCTCATGTTGGTTTCCACGTGGTCGACCACCTTGAATCCATTCGATTCGAGGTGCTTGACCCATTCCTTGCAGCACCCGCAGTTCGCGTCCCGATGTACATCGATTGTGAGTGGCTCAGCTGCCTGCACAACCCCACAAATCATCAATCCCACAGCAAGCGATAGCTTTCGTTTGAACATTCGATGCACCTCGTCACGTTTTAGTGTGCGGTTGCGCTGTATGCACTGGCCGTAGGCCAGGAGTCGTGCTTCCGCACTGGATGGAAGGTAGGTTAAGCGCAAAAAGCTCAGGTTCCCGATTACATTTTTGTAAGCCGCGTCTTCGCTGCCCTCGCTGAATTGCCCCCGAGCCTGTCGTGACTGCGTGCTTTCTGTTTGCTGTTGGGGCAATTACATTTGCGTAAGCTTCCGCACAGTCGTCAGATTGGTAGCACACTAGAACACCGCAAAACCGGAGCCCAAGCATGAAACTCTTGGTTGCAGAAGACGAACCCAAAATCGGAATGTACCTACAGCAAGGCCTCTTGGAAGCTGGCTTCAGTGTCGACCGGGTTGTGACGGGAACAGAGGCGTTAGACCAGGCGCTAAATGAGGCCTACGATCTTCTAATCCTGGACGTAATGATGCCGGGCCTGGATGGCTGGGAGGTCATTCGATCTGTCCGCACAGCCGGGAGCTCGGTTCCTGTGCTGTTTCTGACTGCCAGGGACGGAGTTGATGACCGGGTCAAAGGCTTGGAGTTAGGTGCGGACGATTATCTAGTCAAACCCTTCGCATTTTCTGAATTGCTTGCCCGCGTCAGAAGCTTGCTTCGCCGTGGCGCCGCCGTACCCAACCAGACATCTATTAAGATCGGGGATCTGGAGGTCGATCTTCTAAAGCGACGGGCCTCGCGCTCAGGTCGACGCATTGACCTTACCGCCAAGGAATTTTCGCTGCTAGAGCTGCTGATGCGCCGTCGGGGAGAAGTCTTGCCGAAATCACTGATCGCATCGCAGGTTTGGGACATGAACTTCGACAGTGATACCAACGTGATCGAAGTCGCGATTCGTCGGCTCCGGGCCAAAATCGATGACGATTTCGACACCAAGATGATTCAGACCGCGAGGGGAATGGGGTACATGCTAGATGCTCCGGATACAGAATGAAGCGCGCATCTCTTACCCTCCGTTTAAGCATGATGTTTGTCTGTGCCGTGGTGGCCGTGTTGGTAGTAGCAGGCTTTACCTTTGATGGGTTCAGTCAGCATCACTTTAAGGCCATCGACCGTCAAGCGATGACGGAAAAGCTCGAATCCATTCGGCAAATAATGGATGGCGAAGCTGGCTCCGCAGACCCTTCAGAAGTTGTGTTGCAACTACAAGCACTCCTTGGTGCTCACCAAGAACTCTCAGCCTCAATTATCGCGATGGGCGGGAAGACGTTCTTCGCGACTTCAAATGCAGTTGGACATCCTTCTTCCTCCTCTGGTGACCCGAGGGAAGATATGTGGGAGTGGACAGCTGGAAGCCATATGTACCGAGGCATGAAAGCCCAAGTTCATTTGGCGAATGAAGCTGAGCCACTGACCGCGTGGCTGAGTCTAGACATTACAAGCCATATGCATTTCGTTGAAACTCTGCGCTGGTGGTTAGTGATCGGGCTGGCGATTAGCGCCTTGGTCAGCGCAGGTTTAGGGTGGTTGGTCGCGCTCAGCGGACTGAAGCCGGTCGCACAAGTAACGAAAGTCGCGGCCTCGATGTCAGCCGGATCGCTGAAAGAGCGGATTCCCATGGACTCTGTGCCTCGCGAGCTAGAGCTCCTCGTCACTTCGTTCAACGCTATGCTGGCTCGCCTTGAAGAATCATTTGCTCGGTTGTCTAACTTTTCAGCCGATATCGCGCACGAGCTACGTACTCCTATCAGCAATCTGCGCACACATACCGAAGTCATCCTCACAAAGAAACGTGCACCAGAGGATTATGAAGAGAATCTTTATTCCAACCTGGAAGATCTGAACCGACTCTCCAGCATTATTGACGGCATGCTTTTTTTAGCAAAGTCGGACAACGGCCTGGTTCTACCTGCCAAAGAGAAAATCGAGTTGCGTTCGGTCGTCGAGAAATTGTTCGAGTATTACCAGCTTCTGGCAGACGACACAGGGGTAAAGCTGCAGGTAGTCGGGCACGGCGCGGTGAATGGTGACAGGACGATGCTGGATCGGACGATCTCAAATTTGCTGTCCAATGCGCTCAGGTATACCCCACCTGACTGTACGATCTCCGTGAAAATCGAGCCCCTTGGCGACATGATCAGCTTGTCAGTGGAAAACCCCGGCGAGGGGATAGCGGTAGAGCATCTGCCCCGGCTGTTTGACCGTTTTTACCGAGTCGATCCCGCACGGAGAGAGAGCGCTACGAACCATGCGGGGTTAGGGTTGGCAATCGTCAAATCACTGGTTGACGCCCATGACGGCACCGTCGGATGTGTCTCCAGAGAAGGTCATACGACCTTTGTAATCCGCTTACCCGCGTGGCCTGCTGATCACGAGTGAAAGCAAGAGATCGCTTGTATGCCTTGCGCAATCTCCCATGCTAGCTGTTTCGACGTCACTGACAAGATATAGGTATGCCTGGCCCAGGCCACAAACTATGGCGAGAGTAAGCGTGAGTACCACCGTCGTTGTCAGCGTTCTGCTGAACATGGCGTTCGGGTTTAAACTTGTTTTATAGGGTTTTGTTACGTTTGACCTATCCCCCTGGGGGGGATAGGATGCCAGCGTAATTCTTTGGGGCCCGAGGCTCAAGTCATGAGTGAGCAAGAACACCAGCATAGCCATCCGCACACCCACCAAAGTCACGAGGCGATCATCAAGCGCCTCAAGCGGGCTGATGGCCATTTACGCGGCATCATCACCATGATCGAAGAGGGTCGTGAATGCGTGGACATTGCTCAGCAGTTGCACGCTGTCGAAAAAGCGGTCTGCCAGGCAAAGCGCACGCTCATCCAGGATCACATCGATCACTGCCTTGAGGACACCGTTTCGGCGTTAGGTAATGGCGAGCGCGCACCGCTGGAAGCGTTCAAACAAATCACCAAATACCTCTAGGTCTGATATGCCCAACTTCGCTGAACTGCTGCAACAAGGCGGGGCTCACGCCTGGCTGTATTTCCCGAGCGCTATTCTGCTCGGAGCCTTGCATGGGCTTGAACCGGGCCATTCAAAAACTATGATGGCAGCCTTCATCGTGGCCATTCGTGGCTCGGTAAAACAAGCCGTATTGTTGGGCTTGGCCGCGACGCTGTCGCACACCGCTGTGGTGTGGTTGGTCGCCATCGGCGGCATGTACCTGGGCAAAGGACTGGATGCTCAAACCACTGAGCCGTACTTCCAGCTTGCGTCCTCTGCACTGATCATCGTGATTGCGCTGTGGATGCTGTGGCGTACCTGGCGCGGTGAGCAGATGTTCAAGTTCGAGCAAGGTGATGATCATCACCACGACGAGCATGACCATGGTCATCATGATGAGACCCACCGAATCGATACTGGCCATGGCCGTGTTGAGCTGTCGATCTTCGAAGAAGACGTGCCACCGCATTGGCGCCTGAAGACATTGACCGGACACGCCTGGACAGCCTCAGATGTTCGCCTGATGACTACTCGTCCGGACGGCAGCACTCAATCGTTCTCTTTCGTCGAGCGCGAAGGCTTCCTGGAGTCGGCAGTCGATATCCCGGAGCCTCATGAGTTCAGTGCCCGCTTGAGTCTGGGCCATGCAGGTCATTCCCATGATTATGACCTGGAATACCTAGAGCATGATCACGGGCACACGCATTCCGAACTGGAAGGCCTGGAGTTGTCGATTGATGGCTATCAGGATGCGCACGAACGTGCACATGCCAATGATATCCGTAAACGCTTCACCAACCGCGAGGTGACCACGGGTCAGATCGTCATGTTCGGTCTGACTGGTGGTCTGATTCCTTGCCCTGCCGCAATCACTGTCCTGCTGCTCTGCCTTCAGGTTAAAGAAGTCGCGCTGGGAGGCATGCTCGTCCTGTGCTTCAGCATCGGATTGGCGCTCACCTTGGTGACTGTGGGTGCTGCTGCGGCCATTGGCGCTAAGCAGGCATCTAACCGCTGGCCATGGCTTGGCACCGTTGCTCGTCGTGCGCCGTACCTATCCAGCGTGTTGATCATTTGTGTTGGTCTGTACGTAGGGTTCCATGGCTGGATCGGCCTGAACGCATAAGGTGATGTCCGAGTGCCCTGCGGATCGACCACCGGAAGGATGTAAGCAGTGCCATTGATGGAAAAGATGTCGCGTTCGACGGACGCCAGGGCTTCACGACAGACATTGGAGTCAGGCAACAGATAGGCACCATCGCGCAAAACCGCGAAGGACAGCTAATGGATGAAATCAGTCATAGCCCCAATGCCTGCACCACTCTCGGGAACTCAGCACCATTTGTAAGGAAGGTCACCCCACTTTTGGGGAATGCTCCGTGAAGCAATATGAATCTACCGTCCTGAAGTGGCCATTTCATCGCAAAGTCGTGGTGACCTACCAACTGGCTTGGTAATTGCTCTCATGCTTGTACTCAATATTCGTTGAGTAATCGAAAACCGGAGATTAGAGCCTTGTGGAAACGTCCTCTGCTTATCGGAGTTTCGCTTGGAATCGGAATCCTTACACTCGGTTTGGCTGTGAGTATTATCCTCATGCAATGGCAACTGAGATAACCCAGCCACGCAGCTGTGCAGACGAAGTAATACGTCTCGGCTGAATTGGCTTGAGTGATGCCTTGATCGGTTTTTAACCACTGCAGATCTAGAAACTGCATGTCAGAAACTTTATTTCGCGTCGGTAATGTTGGCTTAACTTAGGATGTGCTTTATCGCCTTTGGCAGGCCTATTGGGCCGACCGCTTCCAATTGTAAGAGCCATTCTCAGCGACTAGACTCCAGACCATGAAACGCTATCTGCGGTTTTGCATCATCTTCATGATCAGCTTGGCGCTTCCCCTCAGCGGGATGGCGGGCGTTCAGGCACCGACAGAACCGTGCCCAATGAAGACGATGGGCATGGCGATGATGGACGATATGGGGATGGACTGCTGCAACGACATGAAAAGCCCTTCCGAGCACGGTAAACCTTGCAAGCCGGGCCAGGAATGCAAGACGGGCGGCATGCTGCAAGTCTCGATCTTCAAGCCTCCTGTAACCGTGTTCAGCCCCGTAGTGCTTTCCCTCATCAGCGACTCCCTACCTGTACAGACCCCGTCCGGGGTATGGCGACCGCACCGAGTTTGATTCCTGTCCCACATTGAGCCTCATTCCGCATTAGCGGGATGGACTAGCTGCGCGCATGTCTTTTGACGCGTGCAGTGGATGATTACAGGAATCGTAAACATGAACTCCAAGTGAAATGCACAGGCTGGTCTCTAGTGGCCGGCCTAGCGGCAAGCGTGCTGGCATTGCCGAGTTTCGCTGCCGCATTGACGCTCGATGAAGCGTTGCGGCTGGCAGAAAACAATGCGCCGTCGCTGACCGCACAAGACGCGAAAATTCAGGCTGCCAGCAATGCAGCCATCCCTGCTGGTGAATTACCTGATCCCAAGCTCCTGGTGGGCGTGCAGAACTACCCCATCGGCGGGCCGGATCGTTGGAGTATCGACCAAGACTTCATGACTATGCAGATTGTCGGGGTCAGGCAGGAGATGCCCAATAGCGACAAGCGCAAAGCGCGTATCGAAGTCGCCGATGCAGCTATTGATCGTGCCTCTGCGGAGCGTCGAGTCGAACGTCTGAAGGTGCGCTAGTCCACGGCGTTGGCCTGGATCAGCAGCTACGCGGTTGAGCGCAAAGATGTGCTTTTCCAGGACTTCTACAAAGAAAACCGCCTGCTGAGCGATACCGTCCGGGCCCAAATTGCCGGTGGCCGCGCTCAACCCGCCGATGCGGTGACACCCAAGCAGGAAGCAGCTCAACTGGCGGAGCAGCAGGACGATCTGATTCTCCAGAGAGCACAGGCTCGAGCGGCCCTCAAACGCTGGATTGGCTCCGCCGCCAACGACAAGCCTGTGGGCAGCTTGCCTGAATGGCCCGTCGACACCTCAAGTTACTCTCATAAACTGCAACACCATCCCGAGTTGGCAGCGTTTGCACCGATGACCCGCGAAGCGCAAGCCAAGGTTCGTGAAGCTGTGTCGGAGAAGCAGTCAGACTGGAGCTGGGAACTGGATTACCAGCGCCGTGGCCGTGAGTTCGGCGATATGGTCAGCGTGCAATTTTCCTGGGATCTACCGCTGTTTCCTGACTCTCGCCAAAACCCCAAAATCGCAGCCAAACAGGCGGAACTCAGTCAGCTTGAGGCCGAGCGCGAAGCCCTGTCACGCGAGCATACCCAGCAACTGGAAAACGAACTGGCTGACTACGAGCGCCTGAGTCGTGCGGTACGCCGTAACCAGGAAAGCCTGTTGCCGCTGGCTAAGGAAAAGGTCGAACTCAGCATGGCCAGTTATCGCTCGGGAAAAGGCGATTTAAACGCCGTTGTTGCCGCCCGTCGTGAACTCATCGAGGCCCGCCTCAAACAGATCGACGTGGAAGAGCAGCGAGCGCTGACCAGTGCGTGGTTGTATTTTGCTTATGGGGAGTCCAGCCAATGATCCTTAAAAAAGGGAACGGGGCATTGTTGGTAGGCATCTCGCTGGCGTTCGGTATTGCCGGTGGTTACTGGTTCGCTCAACAGCGCATGAATGGGGTATCCAGTTCTGCCCAGGAGCAGACCCTCGATTCACCTGACGAACGCAAGGCTCTGTATTGGTATGACCCCATGTACCCGCAGCAAAAATTCGATAAGCCGGGTAAGTCCCCCTTCATGGACATGCAACTGGTTCCTAAGTACGCCGGTGGCGCAGGGGATCGTGCGACCGTCAGTATCGATCCGAGTCTGACCCAGAATCTCGGTCTGCGTTTTGCAACAGTCACCCGTGGAATCTTTGACTCCAGCCTCGATGTGACGGGTGTTTTGGGATTCAACGAACGTGATGTCGCGGTGATTCAGGCACGCACCACGGGCTTTGTGGAGCGGGTCTATGCCCACGCTCCCGGTGATGTGCTCAAAGCCAACGCGGCGTTAGCGGATATCCTGGTGCCGGATTGGGCGGCTGCCCAGACAGAGTTTCTTGCATTGAAGCGCAGCGGGGATGCTGACCTGTTGGCTGCGGCCCGTCAGCGACTGCGGCTCACCGGTATGCCAGCAGCATTGATTGCTCAGGCAGAGCGTGGCGGCAAGGTTCAACCCTACCTGACTCTCACCAGCCCTATTGGTGGTGTGCTGCAAGAATTGAATGTACGTGCGGGTATGACTGTGGCGACTGGCGATACTCTGGCACGCGTCAATGGCTTGAGCAGTGACTGGCTCGCCGTGGCCGTTCCAGAATCGGATGCCGGATTGATCACCGTGGGGCAGGCGGTCGAAGCGCGTCTGCCAGCCTTCCCAGGGACAATGCTCAGTGGCAAGGTCAGCGCGATTTTACCCGAGACCAACCCGGACAGCCGCACTCTTCGCGTGCGGGTGGAACTCCCCAATCCCGACGGACGCCTCATACCGGGTTTGACGGCGCAGGTACGCCTGAATCGCTCGACCGGGCAAAGTGTGTTGTGGGTGCCGAGCGAGGCCGTCATTCGCACTGGCCGACGTGCCTTGGTGATGCTCGCCGAAGACGCGGGCCGCTACCGTCCAGTGGAAGTGCACCTCGGGCAGGAAAGCGATGGCAAGACGGCGATAGTGAAAGGTCTGGAAGAAGGCCAGAAGGTGGTTACGTCTGGCCAGTTCCTGCTCGACTCGGAGGCCAGTCTTAAGGGAATCGTTGCAAGCTCGGAGGAAGAGTCACTGCCCAGCGCAGCAACCTCCAGTTTTCATGAGGCGGATGGGCAGATCGTTGAGATCAACGACAAAGAAGTCACGCTCACCCATGGCCCCTTCAAGACGCTGGGCATGCCTGGCATGACGATGACTTTCCCACTCGCCAGTCCGGCTCTGATACAGGGCCTCAAAGCGGGCGACAAGGTTCGTATCGCGGTCAGCCAGACCGATGATGGTTTGCGTGTTGAGCGCCTGGATAAATCGGGGAGCCAGCCATGATCGCGGCCCTAATTCGTTGGTCAGTGGCCAACCGATTCCTGGTGCTACTGGCGACACCTTTTGTCACGGCGTGGGGCATTTGGTCGGTGCAGAGCACGCCCATTGATGCGCTGCCAGACCTCTCCGATGTGCAGGTGATCATCCGTACACCTTACGCAGGCCAGGCGCCGCAGATTGTCGAAAACCAGGTGACCTATCCGTTGGCGACCACCATGCTCTCGGTGCCAGGCGCAAAGACGGTGCGCGGTTATTCCTTCTTCGGTGACAGCTTCGTCTACGTGCTGTTCGAGGACGGTACTGACCTGTACTGGGCCCGCTCACGGGTGTTGGAGTATCTGAGTCAGATACAAAGTCGGTTGCCAGCCAGCGCAAAGCCAGCGTTGGGGCCGGATGCGACGGGAGTGGGTTGGATCTATCAGTACGCCCTGGTGGATCGCAGTGGCGGACATGATCTTGCACAGCTTCGTGCACTTCAGGACTGGTTTCTCAAGTTCGAACTCAAGACCCTGCCGAACGTTGCGGAGGTGGCCACTGTGGGGGGTATGGTCAAGCAGTACCAGGTGCAGCTTGATCCCCTCAAACTGGCCAGCCTCGGTATCACTCAAGCTGAGGTAACCGAGGCTATCGGCAAGGCCAATCAGGAAACCGGTGGTGCCGTGCTGGAGATGGCAGAGACCGAGTTCATTGTGCGGGCCTCAGGCTACCTAAAAACGCTCAATGACTTTCGTGCTATCCCGTTGAAGCTCGGTGCTGGAGGTGTACCGGTGAGTCTTGGCGATGTCGCCACGATCCAGTTGGGGCCGGAAATGCGGCGTGGCATTACTGAACTCGACGGCGAAGGCGAGACAGTCGGCGGCGTGGTGATTTTGCGCAGCGGCAAGAATGCTCGCGAGACCATTGCGGCGGTCAAGACGAAACTCGACGAGCTGAAAAAAAGTTTGCCGGTCGGGGTGGAAATCGTCACCACCTATGACCGGAGCAAGCTGATCGACCGTGCCGTGGAAAACCTCAGCCACAAGCTAATCGAAGAGTTCATCGTCGTCGCGTTGGTCTGCGGGATCTTTCTCTGGCACTTGCGCTCATCGCTGGTAGAGATCATTTCGCTGCCAGTGGGGGTGTTGATTGCTTTCATCGTCATGCGTTACCAAGGGATCAACGCCAACATCATGTCCTTGGGTGGGATTGCCATCGCCATCGGCGCCATGGTCGATGCTGCCGTGGTGATGATCGAGAACGCCCATAAGAAGATCGAGGCCTGGCACGCGGCCAATCCTGGGGAGGAACTGAAGGGTGAGCGTCATTGGCATGTAATGACCGAAGCGGCGGCAGAAGTAGGCCCAGCACTGTTCTTCTGTTTGTTAATCATCACCCTGTCGTTCATTCCGGTTTTTACCCTGGAAGCACAGGAAGGGCGATTGTTCGGCCCATTAGCTTTCACCAAGACCTACGCCATGGCCGCAGCGGCGGGATTGTCAGTGACTTTGGTACCAGTGCTGATGGGCTATTGGATTCGGGGTCGAATCCCCACTGAGCAGCACAACCCGCTAAACCGTTGGCTGATCCGGATCTACCAGCCCGCTCTGGACGCGGTGCTGCGTCGACCAAAGATCACGCTGCTGGTGGTGCTATTGGTTTTTGTCAGCGCGTTATGGCCATTGTCACGCCTAGGTGGCGAGTTTCTTCCACCGTTGGACGAGGGTGATCTGCTGTATATGCCTTCGGCTCTGCCGGGGTTGTCGGCACAGAAAACGGCGCAACTACTGCAACAGACCGACCGCCTGATCAAAACCGTGCCAGAGGTCGAACATGTCTTCGGTAAAGCTGGTCGTGCCGAAACCGCCACTGACCCCGCACCGCTGGAAATGTTCGAAACCACGATCCAGTTCAAGCCGCATGACCAATGGCGTTCAGGGATGACCCAGGAAAAACTGGTGGAAGAACTGGATCGAGTGGTACGAGTCCCAGGGTTGACCAATATCTGGATACCGCCGATTCGTAACCGCATCGACATGCTGGCCACCGGGATCAAGAGTCCCATCGGAGTGAAAGTTGCCGGCAGCAACCTGACGGAAATCGATGCGGCGACTCAGGCCGTCGAGCGGGTGGCAAAGGACGTGCCCGGTGTCAGTTCGGCTCTGGCCGAGCGACTGACCGGTGGCCGCTATATCGACGTGGATATCGACCGCAAGGCCGCCGCCCGCTACGGACTAAATATCGCTGATGTGCAGTCCATCGTTGCCGGCGCTATCGGCGGCGAAAACGTCGGGGAGACCATTGAAGGCCTCGCACGCTTTCCGATTAACGTGCGTTACCCACGTGAGTGGCGTGACTCGCTAGGCGCTTTGGCGCAGTTGCCAATCTACACACCGCTAGGTAGCCAGATCACCCTCGGCACGGTAGCGAAGGTCACGGTCACGGACGGCCCGCCTATGCTCAAGAGCGAGAACGCACGGCCTTCAGGCTGGGTTTATATAGATGTGCGTGGTCGGGACATTGCTTCTGTGGTCGCCGATCTACGCCAGGTCGTCAATGAGCAGGTCAAGTTGCAGCCCGGCATGAGTCTGAGCTACTCAGGACAGTTCGAGTTTCTCGAAAGGGCCAACGCACGCCTCAAACTGGTGGTACCTGCCACGCTGTTGATCATCTTCGTGCTGCTCTACCTGACTTTCGCCCGCTTCGATGAGGCCTTGCTGATCATGGCCACTCTGCCATTCGCACTGACCGGTGGAGCATGGTTCCTCTATCTGTTGGGATTCAACCTGTCGGTCGCCACCGGAGTCGGCTTTATCGCATTGGCCGGGGTGTCTGCCGAGTTCGGCGTGATCATGCTGCTCTACCTGAAGAACGCTTGGGCTGAACGTGAAGACCTCGGCGATAGCACTGAGCGCGGGCTGGTTGCGGCGATTCGTGAAGGAGCTGTGCAGAGAGTTCGGCCCAAGGCCATGACAGTGGCCGTCATTATCGCTGGGCTATTACCCATCTTGTTAGGCAGCGGGACTGGTAGCGAAGTGATGAGCCGCATTGCCGCGCCCATGATCGGCGGTATGGTCACGGCACCTTTGCTTTCCCTGTTTGTCATTCCGGCAGCCTATCGTCTGATGCGTCGTCGGCACCTCTCAGTTGCACCCATCAAGCCTCAAGGAAAAGTCGTATGAAACTGACCATGATTGCAGTTGCAAGCACCGTATTTGCGCTTTCACTTTCTGTCCATGCAGAGGACATGCCGGGCATGAAAATGGACGGTATGGAGGGCATGCAGATGGAACAAGATTCAAAACAGGCTCAAGTTGCCAATGCCGAGGGAACGATCAAGGCTATAGATACTACGAAGCATACGTTGACCATCTCCCACGGAGCTGTTCCAGCCGTACAGTGGCCTCCAATGACAATGGCCTTTTCAGTGACGGAAGATCAGCTGACAGGGCTGACGGCTGGAGACCGTGTAACGTTTTCCTTTCGGCTAGAGGGCGGCAAAGCCGCAATTGTTTCCATTAAAAAATAAGAATGTAACGATGAGAATCACCGGCACGCTCTGTCGTGCCGATTTTTTTGGTGTGCCTAGTGCCCGCCAAAAATAGCTCTCCCTCCCGTTACACGTCTGGTCAAACCAGATTGACCGGGGGATTGCGCTGGCGTCGCAGCGAAATAAGTTCCCGCCAGAATAGCCCCTCAAACCACAACAATGATCACCGACGCCATTTTGCTTACCAAACGCGTCACAGATGGGAGTGAAAAGCTATGCCACCTAGGGTGTTGTTCGACTTTGGACTAAATCAATGAAGCTGCCGTTGCCTCTGTAGCTCCTTTTTCAGCCACGTGTTTGCCGGCTGCGCGCCTTCTGGACATCGCACCTCATAGGCGCGGCCACTTGAACTGCTTTTAGTGGCAGCAAGATCAATGAAGTCTTCTGCACTGTTCACCATGTTCTTACCTTCGAGATAACTAAGCTTCTTCTCCAGATGCCCTCGAGCCAGGGTTCCTGGGTACTCACTCCCGTTACGCACAAACTGACATTGACTGTGTTCGACAAAGTCCAGCAAGCCTTTAATCTCTTGAGTGGCTTGAGGAGTGGCCTGAGCCTGCGCATCAGTTACGATTGCGATAAGGCTCATACTCGCAACCATCATCAATAGGCTGATAGGCCCTGCCGCCGCGCCTCTCCAAATTCTCACGGTTCATCCTCTTACTAAAACTTGCACTAATGTCCCAGCCTTTAACTGATACCAAGAATGCTGCAGGACTCGCACGGACTTAAAAGAGCCGGCGCAGCAATATACGCAGACTACGGATAGTTCAAGGCTTGCGATAGGCGCAAAGGGGCATCCTGTTAGAACCAACCGAGCGTCAAAGCACGGCATCAGCGTGGATGATTCCGTGTTCGGACTCCTGGTCACGCCATACAGGCTGCGAAAGGAGCGCGCTTAGCGAATGCATCAACGCTCAGGTCATCCAAGGATGTGCCCAATCGCATACCCCCCCTCAGTCTCACCTAAGTTTCGCTACGTATCTTCTCTCCTACGCAAGTTCAGCGAAGATTAGGAGAGGCGACCAGCACATGAATGTCGAGAAAGCCGGATGGCTCAACAAAGTGCCCGAGGTGACCCTGTCATTCTGGGTTATCAAAATTTTGTCGACGACGGTGGGTGAAACAGGCGCAGACTTTTTGGCAGTGGATGCCGGTTTCGGTGCGGCATGGACAAGCATCGGCATGGCCGTCCTGCTAGCTCTCGCGTTGTTTTTTCAACTGCGTACCAAGGCCTATGCACCTTGGATCTACTGGTTAACAGTAGTGCTGGTAAGCATCGTCGGGACACAGATCACGGACATCATGACTGACATGCTCGATATCAGCCTGTACACCAGCACGGCAGTCTTCGCCGTTCTGCTGACAATCAACTTTTCAGTCTGGTATCGGATAGAACACAACCTGTCGATCCGCGAAATCGTCACCCCGCGACGGGAGCTTTTCTACTGGGCCACCGTGCTTTGTACCTTTGCCCTCGGGACAGCAGCGGGCGACCTGGCCACCGAAGCACTGGGCCTTGGTTTCACCCTCGGTGTCGTGATTTTCGGTTCGCTGATCGCCGCGACTCTGGTGGCTTGGCGCTTGGGCGGCAATGTGGTGCTGACCTTTTGGATAGCCTACATCCTGACCCGCCCATTTGGCGCCTCTCTGGGAGATTTGCTGACCCAAGCTAAAACCTATGGTGGCCTCGGCATGGGAGCAACTTGGACAAGTGCCATCTTCCTTTGCGTCATTGTTCTTTTGGTCGCGGTCGCACAAATCAGTCTTGGCAACCGTAAAGCCGTCAACCAATAACCTGTCAAAGAACGAATCAAGGAATCCGTCATGCTCTCAATTCAAAATGTCATCCGCCACGTTGCTATTGTCTCATCGATCTTTTTGCTCAGCGTCGCCGCTGGCTGCTCGAAACCCGCTGACAAACCCGGTTCTGCCACGCCGACCACCTCGACGAGCGCGCCTGCCCAGTCGGGTTCCAAATTGGGTGATCTGTCGGAGTTCCGCACCACCGCCGCTGATGTCGCAGCGCTCGTCGATAAAAATGACCTGCCTGGAGCGAAAGCCCGTATCAAAGAACTGGAAACTTCGTGGGACTCTGCCGAAGCTGGCATCAAACCTCGTGCCGCCAGTGATTGGCATGTGCTGGACAAAGCCATCGACCGGGCACTGGACGCATTACGCAACAGCACTCCAAAGCAGAGCGATTGCAAAGCGGCAATGGATGATCTGCTGAAAGCTTTCGATTCGATGAAAGGCAAGCAATGACCCGCAGCTGTACATTGCGTTGATCCGGAAGCGGACAAGTCCCGACCCAAATGCTTCAATGCAGGCGCGGTGGTCATGATCGACGCGCCTTTTTTTTGCGGAGCGATAAATGCGGATATTGCTGGTCGAAGATGACCCGATGATTGGTGATGCCATTCAAGGCGCGCTCAATGACGCTAGCTACGCCGCCGACTGGGTGAAAAACGGACTCACCGCCCTTGCAGCACTGGAAACCCAAGCCTATGACATGGTGTTGCTGGATCTCAGCTTGCCCGGCAAAGACGGTCTTGATGTGCTCGATGGTATTCGTGGACGCAACAACCCGGTGCCGTTACTGATCATCACCGCAAGGGATGGACTCGATGATCGCCTGCGCGGCCTCGACGCCGGCGCGGACGACTTCTTGCTCAAACCCTTTGCCATGGCGGAGTTATTGGCACGCATGCGCGCCGTATTACGCCGAAAAGGCGGCAGTGCCCAGTCAGTGCTAGACAATGGTGTGGTGTCACTGGATTTGGTATCCAAACAAGCGGCTACTGCGGAGACCCCCGATATTCAGCTCTCGAGCCGCGAGTTTGCCCTGCTACAGGCGCTACTAATCCGACCTGGAGCCATTCTGTCGCGCAGTGAGCTGGAAGACCGTATTTACGGCTGGGGCAATGAAGTGGAAAGCAATGCCGTGGAGTTTCTGATTCATGCGCTACGAAGAAAACTGGGGAACCACGTCATCAAGAATGTCCGGGGAATGGGATGGTTGGTTTTAAAAAACGCTTGAACGACTCGGTACAGTTGCGGTTGTCCGTAACGCTGTCGCTTGCCATCCTGATCGTGGCGGTACTGGCAGGTATTTTCGCGTTTGCTTCTACGATCAACGAGTCGCACGAGATGCAGGACGAGACCTTGCGTCAAGTGGCCATCCTGTTTGATCGGCAAAAGATGACCTTGCACTATCCTGTGGTTGAGCAGGTTGTTGGCGACGACGAAGAGTCCAGGGTTAGCGTGCAATACTTGTCCGACAGCAGTAAAGCGACCGGCAATGACGACGCAACAACACCGTTGCCCTTCCCGACAACACTGGCCGATGGCTTGTCGACCTTGAGCGTCGCAGGTGAGAATTTTCGCGTGCTGGTGAGGACAACGGTCGGTGGCGAACGCATCGTTGTCGCCCAAGAAGCTGACGTGCGTGAGAAAGAGGCGCGAAAGAGCGCTTGGCGTAGTCTGTTGCCGTTTCTCATTCTGTTTCCGGTGCTGTTGTTGGTGGTGAGCGATCTGGTGCGCAAACTGTTCCGTCCCATAGCAACCCTCTCGGAAGAAATATATCGGCGCGACGAGCAGGCGCTACATCCTATCGACGAAAACCACCTACCAACCGAGATCCGGCCTTTCGTCGTGGCGATCAATCGAATGTTGACGCGCGTCTCGCAGTCCATGGAAACCCAGCGTCGCTTCATTGCTGACGCCGCCCACGAACTGCGCTCCCCGATGACGGCCTTGTCACTGCAAGCCGAGCGACTGTCGGCCATAGAAATGTCGACTGCGGCCTATGAGCGTTTCTTGCCACTGTCCCTAGGAATTGAACGCAGCAGAAAATTGATCGATCAAATGCTGGCCTTGGCTGCAGCACAATCGAGCTCGGATCGAAAACCGACATCAGTTTCAGTCCTAAAAGTTTATCGACGGGCTCTAGAGGACTTACTGCCTCTCGCAGAGCGCCGGCACATCGATATCGGTGTTGAAAGCTTTGAAGACGTACAGGTCGTTGGAAACGAAATGGATCTCTTCATCCTGGTCAGGAATCTGGTGGACAACGCCATCCGTTATACCCCTGTTGGTGGACGAGTTGACTTGGCTGTCGAGTTGGAATTTGAGATTGTGATCCTTGAAGTCAAGGACTCGGGCAAAGGTATCAGCGCAGAAGAACAGTTGCTGGTGTTCGATCCGTTTTACCGCAGCTTGGGAACCGATGAATCAGGCTCTGGGCTGGGTTTATCTATAGTCAAGGCGATTGCTGATCGTCTGGGGGCGCACATACGTATGAGTTTTGCGGATGAGATGAACAAGAACGGATTATGTGTTTCGGTCTGGCTAAAAAGAGGTAAGGCTGAAGCAGGCGGCCCGGTCATAGACCGCCCCGAGTTTCCTAACCCCTAGCTGCGAGCCGATATCGGTCTTTCAAATATCAGATCGCGTAGGCCATAGCTTGAACCAAAGTTTCGAAATAGATGCTGTGGCTGTCTGCGCAATTCACGAATTTTTCACAAAAGCCAACGCGACCTGCCTGAACGGACTACTCTCATTCTGCAGATTAAGCATGCCCCGGAGCTTTTCATGGAACAGCGAAAGCCGATACTCGGCACCGACGCGATTCGAATCAATGTCGAGTTCATCACTGAACTCAAGTATTGGGCTGAAAAATTTGGGGTTTCAAGGGATGAAATCAAATCAGCCGTCAAAGAGGCAGGTGATTCACTAACCGCAGTCACGCGACATCTCGACAGCGCATTATATGCTTGAGCAGACTAGCCCCTAACGTCATCGCGGACGAAGTGCCCGAGTCTCCCTAATCTTTGTGGTTAAGACCGCCGCCGCTGTAGCCTTGGTAGATGTCGATCAGCTCGTTTCTTGTCATTAAGCTTCTCCACATACGCGGGTTTTAAGTAGCCCATCGGGATTGAGCACCAGCGGTTATTGCGTAAGATAGAAAGATTCAACGCCGCTGCGATATAAAGCCACACAAGGTAAGGAAACAGGATCAAGCCAGTGATCACGTTAAGCTGCAATGCCATCACCACCATCGCAGCGGCCACAACCCAGTGTAGCTTCAGGATCACCATGCCGGCGAAAATGTGGTGAGCTCTTAAAGACACCAGTGTCCATAGCGTATTAAGGGCAATCTGCGCCGCTCGTAAGGCCAGCACCGCCTGACTTGCAGGTATCAATGTCAACCGGTATCCGGCCTGATCACAAATTCCCGAATCACCGGCATTCATCGGCTTTTTTGCTATCGTGTATTAAATTTGTGATTACAAAGAGATAAGAAATGGCGATTCCAATGTGGCAAGGTAAAGTCGCCCTGGTCAGCGGTGCGGGCAGTGAAAATGGTATTGGTCTGGCGATCGCCCGACGCTTGGGCCGCCAAGGCGTGCGAGTCTTGATCACTGCCAGCAGTGCGCGGATCCAGCAACGTGTCGCCGAGTTGCAGGCTGAGGGTATAGACGCTCGGGCGATGGCAGCCGACCTGACTGACGAATTACAAGTCAAAGCGCTGACCGATTGGGCTCATGAGCAGTTCGGCCATATCGACATTTTAGTCAATAACGCCGGTATGGCTATGGTCGGCAGCCCGGAGCCCTTCGTCGAAGTGGCGGACATGGATTTAGCGACCTGGAATCTATCTCTGGCGCGCAACCTGACTAGCGCTTTTTTGCTGACTCGTGCGGTGTTGCCGGGGATGAAGACGCGCGGTTACGGACGCATCGTCCACATCAGTTCGACGTCCGGTACACGCGGAAGCAATCCAGGTGAGTCGGCTTACAGTGCGGCAAAAGCAGCGATGCTGGGGATGAATATGGCCCTGGCGCTGGAAGTCGGCAAACGGGGCATCACCGTCAACAGTGTTGCACCAGGCTGGATTGATACGGGAGCATTGACCGAGGAAGAAAGCCGCGCCGGTACCTACACTCCGATCGGCCGCGCCGGTCGTCCAGAAGAGGTTGCCGCTGCGGTGGCGTTTTTGGCGTCTCCGGAGGCCAGCTATATCACCGGTGAAGTGCTAGTGGTGGATGGCGGTAATTGTCTGATCGAAAACAAGGCTCCCTGACGCTAGGTTGGTCTGATGTCTTGTAGTGAGCCTACTATTTAGCGAAGAAATCAAACACGCAGATACTTTCTGGCCTTAAGCCGGATGCTAGCTCTGCCAGCGTTGAAAAAGTGACACAAGTTGAGCGATTACTTTCAGGGGCTTCTATACCAGAACATCCGTGCAGCCCAGCCATCCTTAAGCACCACGTTTGTCTTTCGATGACGTAGGGCATCGGCATACACCAAACTCGGCGAAAGGCCGGGCCATTGGCATCTCGCCGCATAGCTGGAATGGGCCATGACCTTGTGCACCATCTGATTACGATTACGGCAGTGCACAAATTTTGGTGGATGATTGCGAGGGGAGTGGTTTGGTAAGTTGCTTAAGAGTTCACCAGTACCCGGTTCAGAAACAGGGACATTTTTACGAGTAGATACTGGATCGCTAACCCATCAAGTGCGGATCCATCTAGGCTTTAGATTGTAATAGAGCCAGCTGGGTCTTCAGCTGTGCGACTTCAGCTTCCAGTTCACGCACTCGCTCCTTGGCCTCAACTTCGACGCTAACGTCCTTCTGGATACCGATGAAGTAGCTGAGTTGATCTGTGTCGTTGAACACTGGTGTGATCGACAGTTCGTTCCAGAAGGCGCTGCCGTCCTTGCGATAGTTACGAATGACTTGGCGGCAGGGGAGCAGGTTCCTTATCGCCTCGCGGATTACTGTCAAACCAGCTTGATTACGGTCATCACCCTGCAGGAAGCGGCAGTCCTGGTACAGGATGTCGTCAACGCTGTACCCCGTAAGGCGCTGAAAGGCGGGGTTGGCATAGATCAGGATGTTTTCGTCGCCTTCCTGCTCTGCTACCACGATGCCGTCATTGGATGCTTCAACCACCAGTTTCAGCAGTTCTGCGTCGATCATTTTCAGAGCCCCAGTGAGTGACATCTCATTTTTAGCGGTTACCCGCCATACACGGAGTAATCAGTATAACCCTCGGCATTGCCGCCATACACTGTGGCTGAGTTCAGAGGGTTCAGCGGCCAATCGTTCGCGATTCTGGCTGGTAGATCCGGGTTGGCCATGAACGTACGGCCAAAAGCGACAAGGTCGGCCAATCCTGAATCCAGCAACTGCGTAGCGCTTTGTGCAGTGTAACGACCGGCGTAGATGATCGCCCCGCTGAAGGAACTACGGACTGCGCGACGGAACGATTCCGGCATCCGTGGTGCATTATCCCAGTCCGCTTCGGCGATGGAGAGGTAAGCAATCCCAACAACCTCAAGTACTTTGATCGCTTCGATGTAGGTGGTATGAGGATCGTCTTCAACCATCCCTAGGTAAGTGCGCTCCTCATCGGTGCTGCTGAACAATGGCGCGAAACGGGCGCCAACCTTTTCTTTGCCAATACACTCTGCTACCCCAGCAACCACCTCACGCAGAAACCGAAGGCGGTTGTGAAGTGAACCGCCGTACTGGTCTTCGCGATTATTGCTGTGGGCTGAAATGAACTGATTTACCATGTAACCATTGGCGCAATGTAGCTCAATACCGTCAAAGCCAGCTTCCATGGCATTACGTGCCGCCTGGATATAAAGCTGTACAAGTTCTTCTACTTCACGAGTGGTCAGAGCTCTTGGGGCTGATGGCTTCACCAAGGCTCCGGCACCTGGTTCTGTTTCTATGAAGACACTGACCCGTTCGGTCGCAATGGCAGAAGCCGAAACAGGAGCTGCATTCTCAGGTTGTAGCGAGGTGTGAGAGACGCGGCCTACGTGCCAGAGTTGCGCGAAAATAACTCCTTCGCGGGCATGCACTGCTTCAGTCACTTTACGCCATCCGGCGATCTGCTCTGCTGTATGGATGCCTGGAGTCCAAGCATAACCCTGTCCTCGGGGCTCAATCTGAGTGCCCTCAGTGACAATCAAGCCCGCACCCGCACGTTGCTGATAATACTCGGCCATCAACTCATTGGCGATGTTGCCGGGTTGAGTGCTGCGTTGACGAGTGAGTGGGGGCAATACAATCCGGTTTTTAAGGGTGTGATTCCCGAGAGTGGCGGTTTTGAATAAGCTGTTGTTTTTCATAGGCCTGCCTTACGTGCATGATGCGTCGATCTCAATAACTATTAGACCGGTCGACTTTTAACTAACGAAAAAAAGGAACACCGCGCAATCAGAGCGCGGTGCTCAAATGGACAACTGTTCAGAGGCTCTGGGAAAGGTTCATCCCAGCATATTCAGCAATGCTAAGGCCGCTGCTGCAGAGCTGGCTGGGTTCTGACCGGTGATCAACCGTCCATCGATTACTACATGAATTTGCCAGTCTGCAGATTTGGTGTAGCGGGCCCCAATGCGCTGAAACTCATCCTCAATCAGGAACGGAACCACATTCGTCAGGCCAACGGCAGCTTCTTCGGAGTTGGAGAAGCCAGTCACGTAACGCTGATGGATTAAAGGTTTCCCGTCGTTTCCTAAGACGTGGCGCAACACTCCCGGAGCGTGGCAGACAAAACCGTGTGGTTTGTTGCTACGGTCAAAAGCTTCAATCAAGGCGATTGAGTCTTTGTTTTCGGTCAAATCCCAAAGGGGGCCATGGCCGCCTGGGTAAAAGACCGCATCGAAATCTTCAGCATTCACGTCGGCTAGGCGCTTTGTATGTGCGAGCACTTGCTGGGTAGCTGCATCACTCCGGAAACGATTAGTTTCAGTAGTCTGAGCGTCGGGCTCATCACTTTTTGGATCGAGTGGAGGTTGGCCGCCGGCAGGGGACGCGAGCGTGACTTCAGCACCGGCGTCCTTGAAGACATAGTAGGGGGCAACAAATTCTTCGAGCCAGAAACCGGTTTTTTTGCCGGTGTCACCTAGTAGGTTGTGTGAGGTCAAAACCATCAAAATTTTCATAGGGCACTTTTTGGATGGAGGTCTGACGCTAATGAAGCGGATCGTCTTCGATCATCATCATCATCATCATCAGCGTTATGTGATTTGGTGGCGCTAAGCATATGGTTCAATTAGACCAGTCGTCTAGTATTTTTTTTTACGGATGTTTTCAGCGCTACTCCCATGGAAAAATTGCGACTTGAAAAATATACGACTGGTCTATTGTCTGGTATTTTGCGCTCATGAAACCAACCTACGACGACACACGCCAACACTTGCTCGACACCGGCCACCGCATGATGGCTGAGAAGGGCTTCACCAGTGTCGGCCTCAATGAAATCCTGCAAACGGCTGGCGTGCCCAAAGGCTCGTTCTATCACTACTTCAAGTCCAAAGAACAGTATGGTCAGGCCTTGCTCGAAGACTATTTCGTCGGTTATCTGGCGGATATGGATCGGCGCCTGGCGCAGCCAGGGCTGACAGCTTATGAGTGTCTGATGGACTACTGGCAAGGGTGGCAAGACCGCTGCATTTTGACCGGACATGGCGACGAGTGCCTCGTCGTAAAGTTGAGCGCCGAAGTGGCTGATCTTTCCGAGTCTATGCGTCTCACTTTGCGTGATGGGGCAGAAAAAATTGTTTCGAGAATCACCACCTGCATCGAGCAGGGGCAAGTTGAAAAATGCCTACCTAACGACGACGCACGCTACTTGGCTGAGACGCTATACCAACTTTGGTTGGGTGCAAGCTTGCTCAATAAGTTACAACGTACTGGTCAATCCTTGCGCACGTCGATGGCCACGACTAAACGGCTTTTGGACGCTTGAGCTCAGTATTTGTTCAGTTATAAAACCGCACCAACAGCTGTTACGATGATCATTCGCCCAAGTGTGGTTTCACCGAGAGTCAGTTCATCGATCCTATGTGTCGGGGAGCGTGATTTGTCTGTCGTAGTGACCTGCCGCAATTTGGTAGGCCTATGTCAGCATGGTGTTCGCATCGCTATCGGTCAGCCGATCCGAATAGATAAAGAGCCATTCCTATTGGTTAATTGGTCTTCCCACGCAATTTATTCAGGTAATAGATCCAGAATGAGTAAACCTTATACCTAGCCAATGTTCGGTATCGGCCAGTTCACGTTAGGCAGTGTTTCATATTCGGGCCTTGCGAACAGATAGCCTTGATAGAAGTAAATGCCGAGGGCTAGTAACTGCTGTAATTCAGCATTGGTCTCTACGCCCTCTGCAATCACATCAATTTTGAGAGCTTTGCATACACCTAATATACCTTGGACGATTGCCTGTCGCACCGGGTCAGTGCCTATGCTACGTACCAGGGTCATGTCCAGTTTTATGATGTCGGGTTGAAACTCTGCCAGCAAATTGAGCCCCGAGTACCCAGCACCGAAATCATCTATCGCTGTCTTGAAGCCTTCAAGGCGATATTCTCGAATGATGCTTTTTAGATGTTCCTTGTCCACCAGTTCTTCGTTTTCGGTGATCTCGAAAATCAGCCTTTCGGTAGGAAATCCAAATCTGCGTGCGGCTTCAAGCGTCGCACGAATGCACGTGGCTGCTTGATATACCGCATTGGGTAAGAAGTTGATGCTGACAAAGCAGGGTATTTGTAAGCGCGAAGCAAGCTCAACAGCCTTGACTCGACATGCTTGGTCAAAGGCATAACGGTTCTGTTCGTTCACCTTTCCAAGAATGGCAGCGGCACCACTGCCATCGCAACCACGTACCAAAGCCTCGTAGGCAAAAATACTGTTGTCGCGTAGATCTACGATTGGCTGGAACGCCATACTGAACTCAAAATCCAGTTCATTGCCCTCTCGGCAGGCGCTACAAGGAGATACTGGTCGTGATTTTTCGTTCATTCAAACCCCGCTTTTCAATCACTATCCATGTGTCGATCAAACCAAGATTTTGCACATGCCGCAAAGCTGAATCATCTAGCTAATGTCGACGAGAAATTGCTGATCGCCTTTACGACTTGGCGAGCACTATCCTGAATATCCAGGATTACTTGACCAGCCTCACCGGCTAATTTGACTCCTTGTTCTGCCTTGTCTTTACTTGCCTCCATCCTGGCCACTGCCCCCCGGGCCAATTCACGATTGTGCTGCACCACCTCGACAATCTTGATGGTCGCCTGGCTTGTGCGCGAAGCAAGATTGCGCACTTCGTCTGCGACCACCGCAAAACCTCGACCCTGCTCTCCGGCACGAGCGGCTTCGATGGCGGCGTTTAGCGCAAGAAGATTCGTTTGTTCGGCGATGCCACGGATGGTCTGCACGATGCTGCTGATTACTTCCGACTGCTGACTGACATCATTGATACCTTCGGCTGCGTGATTCAATTCGCCAGCCAGGCTTTGCATGACATCCACGGTCTCCTGCACCACTCGGGCGCCTTCGTGTGCTGTATTGTCGGTTTTCAGTGAAGTCTCGTAAGCCATGCGTGCGGCTCGTGACTCAGTTTCCTGCTGGAGAACCTGAGCCGTGATATCGCTCGCAAACTTAACTACTTTGTAAAGGCTGCCGCTGGCGTCGAACACCGGATTGTAAGTCGCACGTAACCAGACTGTTTGTCCCTGGTTGTTGAGGCGTTTGAAGTTACCGGAGAAAAATTCGCCGTGATTCAGGCGCTCCCAGAACTGGCGATACTCGTTGGATTCACTTTCGCTACGCTCACAGAACAGACGATGGTGCTTGCCAACAATCTCATCCAAACGGTAACCCATCGCTGCAAGGAAGTTTTCGTTGGCGCTGATGACTTCTCCCTGTCTGTTGAACTCAATGGTTGCCATGGAACGGTTAATCGCATTGATTTGGCTCTCCTGCTCTTGTTCCTTCCGCACCCGGTCAGTCACATCAGTAGCAATCTTGACGACCTTAATCACCCGTCCAGAGGCGTCGCGAACAGGGTTGTAACTAGCCTCCAGCCAGATCTCACGCCCCTGTTTGTCCAGGCGCAGGAAGCGGTCGTTTATGAACTCACCATTACTCAGCCGTGACCAAAAACCTTGATAAGCGACGCTGTTGGCGTATTTCGGTGTACAGAATAAGCGGTGATGCCGGGAGTGAATTTCCTCAAGGCGATAGCCCATTACGCTCAGGAAATTGTGATTGGCGCCGAGGATCGTGCCATCAGGTTGGAACTCAATCAGAGCCATGGAGCCACCTAATGCTACGAGGGTGGCTTCGCAGTCAGCCAAACGCTGCTTGCTGATGGTCAGTTCTTTTTTGATTTGCGAGTTGAACATACGAACCTCAGTGGTTATGAACTGCTTGGCACTTTCATCAATCCAACGCAAAATCTATACAACGATATTGTGATTGTACAAGAAAATTCCAGATTGAACACGAGGGAAGCATGTTGATCGCGAGTAATGCGCTGATCGGGTAGGGGATTGCGCACCGGCAATAGACTATCGGTTTACGTAGCTTTTGCACTCTCGGCAGAGCACTCGATATCCGACTGAAAGGGGCGTGCGGATTGCACCTCAAGTGATTTTAGTGGCCTAAATTCCTAACGTTTGCGGCACGAGAGCGTCAAGACGCGGGTTCAATCCGATCACAACGGATACCAATAAATAGCGGTTGGGACTCATTGGCGCCTCTGCGCAGGTCATTGATGTATAGCGCGCAGAACGGGCATTCATCGATAAAGTAAGGCGTCACCGCCTGCTGATCAGTCTTGTGCGAATTTCAGAGTCTTGTATAGGTTTTTATCAAGTAAGCACAGGAACACACTGAGGATGGACGCTATTCTTTGCGCCTTGAAATCCACCGCATGCCTTGTCTCGGCATGACCAATCGGGTGGGGTGATGAGTGGCCTGCAGTTCATGGTCGAGGATCAGAAAGGTGCTGTCACCGGCATCCCCCCCTGAAACGTGAACCAAGCCTAAGGAGTGAGCGTGGTTCATTGCTTAAGGTTTTGATGCCGAAAAGTTAATCGACAGTGCCGCCCTTTTGAGTAGGGGCGGCTGTCTTCACGTTCGTGCGGTATCCATTTTGTATCGTTTAACGATCAATTTCCTCGGTATGTGGAGAATCCGTATGGACTGAGTAGTAACGGAATGTGGTAATGCGGGACGGTACCATCCACCTCAAAAACGACCGGTACTTCCGGAAAGAAGCTGGAGGTTTTGTGCGCTTTGAACCACTCACCGGTCTTGAAGGTGACACGGTAGGTACCTTTCTCCAGACCCCGACCTTGCGGATACAGCTCGGTGATACGACCTTGCTCGTTGGTTTTCGCGCTGTTGAGCATGTCCCAGTCTTTCCCATCCTGTTTTTCCAACGTGACATTGACTCCAGGGGAGGGCAGGCCATCCTGCAAGTTGAGTACATGCACGCTCAATGGATTTGCTGCCGCTGATGCAAGGGCTGAAAAGGCACTTAATACTGCGCCAGCGAAGAAACTTTTCAATACAGTCATAGTGATGTCCTTAGTTTTTAACGGCAGGTAAAACTTTGTTGATAGCGACCTCTGCACATCCTTCATCGTGTGCAGCGCCCCCCGCACCAGCCACCCCGATGGCGCCGATGACCTGACCATCGAATTTCAATGGCACGCCTCCGCCGAGCAGCAACAACTCATCGAGGGTGTTGAGGTTTTCAGCATCCGGATTAGCGCGAGCGCGTTCAGCTAACAACCGCGTCGAAGTCTTGGTCGACAGGGCGGTATAGGCTTTGCGTTGCGCGGCTAACGTGTTGTGCGGGCCGACATTGTCATCGCGTTGCACGGCAACCAGATTGCCGCCTCGGTCAACAACTGCGGCAACGGCTGTGCGGCCATCGGCGTGACAGGCTGTCAGCGCGGCAGTCAGCAAATCGTTGGCCATTGCAAGTGACACGTCCTTGCGCTGCGCAACTTGATCCGAGCCTGCAACGGCGAACGCAGAGCTCATTGCAAGTGTCATTAGCAATGAAGTCGATAGGCTTGTACGCATGCTGTTTCCTTGGTGGGTTGAGTCTGTCTGAGTCATTGCCAGACATCATGACCAGCCCACCCCGTCAGGATGATTGCCGCCTGATTACCAATATGTAATGTGAGAAATCAGCGAAGCGGGCTAGCCTGTGCTCCAGTCGTGGAGGAAAAAATGCGTATCCTGGTGGTTGAAGATGAAACGAAAATGGCGGATTACCTGCGCAAAGCCCTGACTGAATCGGGTTATGTGGTGGAGATCGCCCTTGACGGGCTGGATGGCCAGCATTTGGCACAGGAGAGTGAGTTCGACCTGATCATTCTGGATGTCATGCTACCGGGGTTGGATGGCTGGCAATTGCTGCAAATCATCCGGCGTAAGTGGCAGACCCCAGTACTGTTTCTCACCGCACGTGATTCAGTGGATGATCGGGTCAAAGGGCTGGAGTTGGGGGCCGATGATTATCTGGTCAAACCCTTTTCCTATGCCGAGCTGTTGGCACGCGTACGCACTTTGCTACGCCGTGGCCCGCCTCGCGAGGTTGAGCATTTTGTCGCTGGCGACCTGATCCTGGATTTGTTGCGACGCAAGGTAACGCGCAATGGAGAACGTCTCACCCTGACCAACAAGGAGTTCGCGCTACTGCATCTGCTGCTCAGTCGTGAAGGGGAGGTGTTATCGCGCTCGCTGATTGCCTCCCAGATCTGGCAGATGAACTTCGACAGTGACACCAATGTGGTGGATGTCGCTATTCGCCGCCTGCGGGCCAAGGTTGACGATCCTTACGCGCTGAAGTTGATTCACACAGTGCGTGGCATCGGTTACATGCTCGAGGTGCAATCCTGAAACTATTACCGCGCACCCTGAGCCTGCGCCTGGCCATCATGTTCGCACTGGTCAGCTTAGTGTTATTGGGCTCAATTGGTTTTTACCTTTATCAATCGCTACAGCGAGAGATTGCCTGGCGCGATGACCAGGCATTGCTGGGGCGCCTGGAGCGAATGCAGGCGTTGATCAGCGATAGCGATAGCATCGAGCAATTGCAAGGTCGGCCCAAGCTTTACGAAAACATGTTGGGCAATCGCGACAATCTGCTCTGGATCGTCGATGACAACGGTAGGGTGTTGATCGAAATCAACCCGGTGGGTATGACTTTTCCAAAGTTGCCGGCTGCCCCCCAGGCTCGCCTTGTTGAGGATCACTCTTCCGAGCCTGTGCGGCTAGCCTGGCGGGATGTCGTACAGGGTGATCGCAGCTTGACCCTGATCGCTGGCAAGTTGTTGGGTGAGCGCGAGCAGATGCTGGGGGTTTACCGACTCAGGCTTTGGCTGGCCATGTCAGTCGGAGCGCTATTGGCTTTTGCATTCGGTTGGTGGGTGAGTCAACGAGGCCTTCACCCTGTTCGCCTGCTGGCCAAGCGCGCTGCCGGAATCGATGTGCAGCATCTGCATCTGCGGCTGGATGAGTTCAGTGAGCTGAATGAGCTCAAACCGCTCTGTAATGCCCTCAACCAGATGCTTGCACGCCTTGAGGACGGATTCGCCCAGCTTTCACGTTTCTCGGAAGACCTCGCCCATGAGATGCGAACCCCACTAGGCAACCTGATGGGACATACCCAGCAAACCCTGAGGCGCAGTCGCTCTATCGAGGACTATCAGAACTTGCTGGTTTCCAATCAGGAAGAGTATGAAAGGCTGGCGCGAATGATCGACAGCATGTTGTTTCTCGCTCGCACCGAGCAACCCAACGCTTGCGTAAAGTTCGAGCAAATCGACCTGCACGATCTGATTGAGCAGCTTTGTGAGTATTTCGAAGGGGTAGCGCAAGAACGAGATGTGCATCTGATAAACCAGGCCCAGGATCAATTGCTGGGTGATCCAGGCTTGATCCGTCGAGCACTGGCTAACTTGCTGGCGAATGCGCTGCGCTACGCAACTCCTACCTCTGCAGTGACGATCAGCAGCAGGGTTTTGGAGGACAGTCTCGACATCACGGTGCACAACCACGGCGAGCCGATTGCGGCAGAACATCTTCCACGATTGTTTGAGCGCTTTTACCGGTGTGACCCCTCACGCAATCAACCCGACGATTCAGGCGGTCTGGGATTGGCCATCGTTCGTTCGATTATGCAACTGCATGGTGGTTGTATAACCGTTGTTAGCACTGACGCAGGTACGAGCTTTCACTTGGAGTTTCCCCTTATAAACGCTTGAGCTCGAACCGAAGCTATTGCACACGACACAGCGAGTGCTGGCAAATTGCCCTATAGTGGGTTTCGTTGCAGCAGTGAACATCTAGGAAGCAGAAAGTGGGGCTCGAAAATTTTTCTTTCGAGCACATGCGAAAGGGGTAATCGCAGTGCAGAGCAGAAATCGTATCGGATCTGACACCTTGGGAATTGTTTTCAATGCTCAGCGACCTTCAAATCGGCATTTATCGGTCGTTCACCCGCGATCTCGTTTAGCTTCAACGGTGCTTGCCAAGGCTCGGCTCTCGCTCTGCGCCTTGGAAAAGTTAAAGTGATGCTTACTAGGCGGAACAGCTCCCTGGCAGGTTTCATTATCCTCGCTGTCGGATTGGTTGGCTTTTCAGCCCTGTTACTGCTGAAGTCCGAGACTGAACGTAGAGAAAAGCGTTTCTCGGAATACGTGCAGAATATTTCCGGCATCGTGCGCAATCAGCTTGATACTAATGAGGCGGTGCTGGCGGGTTTCTCGGCATTTCTTCAGGCCGTCGATCAGAGCGATACGGAAGCTGCGGCCCGGTATGCAGCTGTCGTTTTAGCTGCTTACCCTCATATTTACATGCTTGAGGCGGCGCGGGCGGTACCCATCGCCGAACAGGCGGCTTTTGAAGATCTGTTGCGCCGTACTTGGCGTCCAGACTTTCAACTCAAGGATTTTCCGAGTCTCACTCACCAACCTGCGCAACATCAGGTCTATCTCAATGAGACTTGGCCTGTATTGTTCATGTACCCCTTACTCCCTGAATCGAGTTCGATCTATGGCGTCAAGCTAGAAACCGTCGCCTATCTCTCCTATGCGTTGGCTCGAACACACAATAATCAGAAGCCGGTCGTATCGCCTGTTTTCTCAATGTATGAGGGGGGGGACGCTTACATTCTGATGCAGTCAGTCATTCGTCCTGAACAGGATCGAGAGAACACTCGCCCCAATTTCTTTGGCAGCACGATGGTGTCTTTGCTTTTGATCAAGACGGATTCGCTACAGGATGCTGTGAGTTATGCGAACGTAGATCCCCTGGTTCGCGTCAGTGCTGTCCTGAAAACCGCTGCAGGATCTGAAAGCAATGTCTTTTCAACGCAGACCGAGCAGGCCGGTATCTTGGATCGCTTCCTATTACCGGCGCTATCTGACCGAGTCGAGATTAGGAGTGTTTCACAACCGATGATCTTGTTGTTTGAGCGTCAGTTGCGATTGGGCGATATTCTGACAGCGGAAACATTGATCATCCTTGCGGTTCTCGCGGGGGCATTCGTGCTTGTGCCTGTGGCGTTGATTCGGCATTTCAAAGCGATCGAAAGAGCAGAGGTTGAACACGAACGCTCGGCTTATCTCGCAACTCATGACGTGCTCACCCAACTGCCTAATCGCTACCTTTTCGCCGATCGATTTGATCAGGCCTACTCCGATTGGAAAGTGAACGGGGTTCCGTTTGCCGTGCTGCTGATCGACCTGGATCACTTCAAGGATATCAACGATAAGTACGGCCATGAGGTCGGCGATCAGGTTCTCCGAGCGGTCGCAAATCGCATGCTTCAAGCCACTCGCTCGTGTGACACCATCGCACGCTACGGCGGGGATGAGTTCGTGATTCTGGTTACAGGCATTACCCACCCCGAGAGTGCTGAACTGAAGGCGGCGAGGGTGCTCGAGACCATCGCGCAGACAGTCGTGACCAGTGCAGGAGAGCTTTCAATATCGTGCAGTATTGGAGTCTCGCTGTGTCCTATCCATGGCAAGAGTCTCGATACATTGCTTAAGGCGGCGGATCAGGCCATGTATGGCGTTAAACAACTGGGGCGAAAAGGAGTCGCGATGACTGAGTCCCCGGAAGCTTGAGATGCTTATAGGATATTCAGGCTCATTTAATCGCTAAGTTCGGCAACAAAAAAGCCAGGGAGCCAGGCTCTGTTAAAGGCTCTCTGGATGCAGATATCATTTCTGCATATCGGCATTCCGACTTCCGCTACGACCTACCGATTTGAAATAACTTGCAAACCTTGCGTGATTGAGAAACCCCACGCGTCTCTCTAGATTTGAACTCGCAATGCCGGGCCCCTCTGACAGCTACCCGCTGCCATGTCGGAGTTGCAGTTTGTATAACTTCGACACTTAGAGGAGGGGCTCATGACTGCCCTAGAACCGTTCTTCCTGGCCGAGTTCCTCGGCACCGCCACTTGGTTTTGGCTAGTCTTTATAAGCATCGTGATAGGCCTGTTGGTCTTCGACCTCGGGGTTCTCCACCGTGAGCAGCGAGAAATCGGCGTTACTGAAAGTCTGCTGCTTTCTGCTGGCTATATCACGGCTGGCTTGCTGTTCGGCCTCTGGGTCTGGCAGGTCAAGGGTGTTGACGCCGGGATGGATTTCTACTCCGGTTTTCTGATCGAGAAATCGTTGTCGATGGACAACGTGTTCCTGATGGCGATGATCTTCAGCTTCCTCTCTATCCCGCGTAGGTATCAGCACGAGGTGCTGTTCTGGGGCATTCTCGGTGTCATCGTGCTGCGCGCGATCATGATTGGCCTGGGTGCGGCGCTGATCGCCGAGTTCAGCTGGATTCTGTATGTGTTAGGCATCTTCCTGCTGGTAACTGGAGTGAAGATGCTGTTCAGCAAGGTCGATGCCCGTAAGCGGATGGCAAACACACCTTCCGAACTCCAGCATTAAGGGCGATTGTGTCCGCGTAAATTTAAGCGGACGCAATTACCCTTAATGTCAGGATCGTCATGCGCCAACGTAAGTCTTACCCGAAATCCTTCAAGTCTCAGGTCGTCAAAGAATGTCAGCAGCCCGGTGTTTCGGTCGCGGCCATTGCGATGAGCCATGGCATCAACGCCAATGTGGTTCGCCGATGGCTGCCCCTTTTTAGCGATCAGCAAGCCAGCACGCTGCCAGCGTTCATTCCGTTGAAGGTGGAACCAAAGCGAAAGGTTGAAGCGTTAGCGACCGTCGAGCTATCGCTGGGTCAGCAAACCCTCTCCGTCAAATGGCCCATCTCCGATCCTGAAGGCTGTGCCCGTTTTGTCCGTGGCCTCACTCAATGATCCGCATCGACGCCATCTGGCTGGCCACTGAGCCCATGGATATGCGCGCCGGCACAGAAACCGCGCTGGCTAGGGTGATTGCGGTGTTCGGTGCGGCGAAGCCGCACTGCGCTTATCTGTTTGCCAATCGTCGGGCCAATCGAATGAAAGTCCTGGTGCATGATGGGATTGGTGTTTGGCTGGCGGCACGCCGGTTGAATCAGGGGAAGTTCCAGTTGCCAGGCATTCGACAAGGTTGCGAGCTGGAGCTGGATAGCGAGCAACTTCAGGCCCTTGTACTTGGTCTTCCATGGCAGCGTGTTGGCGCTGGCGGTGCAATCACGATCCTTTAAAAAGGCAGTAATTAACGCCTGAGCCTGCTACCGCAGGCGGTCTGCTTTGGTAAAATCCACGGCATGACTTCCTTGCCCAACCTCGACCAAATGACCCCCGACCAACTGCGTGCACTCGCTGCGCAGTTGATGTCGCAGGTCGACACCATGGGCAGAAAGAGCCACCGCGATAACACCATCATCGAGCAGCTGACCCACGAGATCGCGCTCCTCAAGCGGCACCGGTTTGCCAAGCGCAGCGAGCAGATCAGTCCTGAGCAAGGCAGCTTGCTCGACAATCTGCTAAACACTGACCTTGAGGCCATCGACGCTGAGCTGACGGCACTCCAGCCGGTTACTGCTCCAGAAGAGGCGCGCCAAAAACCAAAGCGCGCGCCGTTGCCGCCACAGTTTCCACGCACCGTCATTCATCATGAGCCAGAAAATACTCAGTGCTCCTGCGGTTGCCAGCTCCAGCGCATTGGCGAGGACGTCAGCGAGAAGCTCGATTACACGCCAGGCGTGTTCACCGTCGAACAACATGTGCGTGGGAAGTGGGCCTGCCGTCAGTGCGAAACATTGATCCAGGCGCCGGTACCGGCCCAGGTGATCGACAAGGGAATACCTACGGCAGGTCTGCTCGCTCATGTAATGGTGGCGAAATTCGCCGATCACTTGCCGCTGTACCGGCAGGAGAAGATCTTTGGCCGAGCCGGCTTAGCCATCGCGCGTTCAACTCTCGCGCAATGGGTTGGACAGACTGGTGTGCAGCTTCAGCCATTGGTTGATGCCTTGCGAGAAGCTGTTCTGGCCCAACGAGTCGTCCATGCCGACGAAACTCCGGTGCAGATGCTTGCGCCCGGACAGAAGAAAACGCACCGCGCATATGTCTGGGCTTACTGCACCTCACCGTTTTCGGCGCTCAAGGCTGTGGTCTATGACTTCAGTCCGAGCCGCGCCGGTGAGCATGCGCGTAACTTCCTCGGCTCGTGGAACGGCAAGCTGGTGTGCGATGACTTTGCTGGCTACAAAGCAGGCTTCGAGAAGGGCATGACCGAAATTGGCTGCATGGCCCACGCCCGCCGTAAGTTTTTCGATCTGCACGCGGCGAATAAAAGCCAGTTGGCTGAACAAGCACTGCACTTGATTGGCGGGTTATACGAAGTTGAGCGCCAAGCGCGTGACATGAGTGACGAGGATCGCTGCCGAATACGGCAAGAAAAAGCAGCGCCGGTGGCGAAAGCGCTGCACAACTGGATGTTGACCCAGCGCGATCTTGTGCCCAACGGCTCAGCAACGGCCAAAGCCTTGGATTACAGCCTTAAACGCTGGGTAGCGCTGACGCGCTACCTGGAAGATGGGGCTGTGCCCATAGACAATAACCCGGTGGAAAATCAGATCCGACCATGGGCGCTTGGACGTTCCAACTGGTTGTTTGCCGGGTCGCTGCGCAGCGGTAAACGGGCCGCGGCGATCATGAGTTTAATCCAGTCGGCGCGCATGAATGGGCACGATCCGTATGCCTATCTCAAAGATGTGCTGACGCGGCTGCCCACGCAGCGATCCAGTGAGATCAACCAACTGCTGCCGCATCAGTGGATGCTCGTCTGAGTCACGCAAGGTGATTTCGGCGAGCGCTTATCGCCAATGTCGTCTTGACCCACAATCTCGGAGCCAACCTCAAAACTAGAACTCTATCGGCCAAGCACGCTCTCTAACCAATTGCAGTCCTGAAACTGGGCAGTAAACTCAAGCAGCTCTCGGTTGATCTGGTCAACTGTTCCAACTATCTCGCTCTCAGCCAATGAATAGGCATCCTCGAAATAGCCGCACAGGCTAAGAGCGTCAGGAAAGTCGTAATTCGACCGAAACCAGGATTGGTAAAGTCCTTCTGCTAAGACCTTTCCAAAATCAGGATCTACAAGGAGTCGTTCATGTGCCTTGGCGAGCACATAGGGCAATACCTCTGCGCGGCTCAAGGTGGGCGTCCCGACTCGAAGTAACTGACTAGCAGTGTCGTACCGATTCGAGTCACTCATCAGTGCAAGCTCTATCAGTTCGTAGGCAGGATTTTCCCGTGTAATGATCTGATCATCCGCCCATTGCACAATGTCCGAGACCTCAAGGACACGTAGCTCCAACGCTTCTCTTAGATAAGCGATCTGGTCATCAACGCTAGGGCTGTAAATGTTCCTTGTCATGCTGCCTTCCCGATTTTTCTACCGGTAACTCTACCCTAATTCAGCGCTGAACCTTGCTGTTTGCTCCGAGAAAACGCAGGTGGTAGAGATTCTAGAAACCGTGCCAGCTGGAAGGTCGGGGATGCAATCAGGCTCATTCCAATATACGTCGTCCTGTCGATCAGGTCGCCAAAAGACGAGTCCATGAGTGGTCTTCCGGGCAACATAACTTCCTGATGGTCTCCTGAGGATATGGCTCGGGAACGTGTATTGGCCAGACGGTTACCGATGCCCAGCCCAACCTTAGCGATAACCTGCTGGTGAAGTTCCTGCGCAAACACATGCGGGTGACCGAGCAACTGCATGAAGGGCGCTTCTTTGTCCGTCAGGCGGACGCCAGCGGCAAGCCCGTGGTCTGGGCGACGCCGTTGTTCTTAGCCTTGGTGCTGATCGAGTCTGCCGACCTGGTGTTCGCCGTGGACAGTGTGCCGGCGATCTTCGCCATCACCCAAGACCCCTTCATCGTCTACACCTCGAACATCTTCGCCATCCTTGGCCTTCGTGCGTTGTATTTCGCCCTGGCGGCGATGATCCACCGCTTCGCCTATCTCAAGTACGCGCTGGCACTGGTGCTGGTGTTTATCGGTGGCAAGATTTTCCTGGTCGGCATCATCGGCAAGATTCCAGCAGTCATTTCCCTCAGCGTAACCCTAGCGCTTCTGCTGGGCGGTGTGCTGCTGTCGCTGTGGAAAACCCGCGACCAGGCCTCTGCTGGCTCGCATGAGTAAATCCCAAAAGGTGGCGGCTGGGGTTCGTTCCGTATTGCGCACCTGTCCACAGGTGATCGGATCGGCAGAGATCTTTGGGTTCGCAATGCCGAAAAGTCGCAGAACAACTTCGAGTATTGGAAGACCGGCATCTTCCGCTTCTGCGCCCAAGATCCAGATGTCGAAGGACTGGCCGCCAAAGTAGTTGCCGCTGGTGGCAAGCAGCGCATGCCCGTACGCGAGTATTTCCTGGCGAGAAGCCATACCGCATGGTCTATATGGAAGACCCTTTGGCCACATCCTGGAAATCTATAGCCACAACTACGAGCTGATCTATTCGGCTGGGACTTACAAGTTACGGTTAGCGGCCTGGGTTCAGAGGGCCTCAGTATCATCTCCTGTGCGACTCGATGAATTGCTACCGCAAAACTGGGCATCTATCAAAGAGGTGTGATTGCCGCTCGCTTACGCCGTAACCGTCCGCGAAACACACCTTCCCGACCTGGGCACTCAGGGCAATGATGCCAAATCAATCCAAAGCGGACACCTGAAATGCCCATACCGGCAAAGTCGCATTAGTTTTGGCTAAGGTCAGTGATCCCACCACGCGTCGCGGGGCGTGTTTGCCGGCGATAAAAGGCGTGAATAGCCCATGTCACCCCTACCAATAGCAACCCTGTCCCAAGCGCTTCCATAGGAGAGGGCCAGCGTTGGTTGATGAGCAGGCCCATCGTAGTTGCATAAATGGTTCCGCTGGCGATCAATTGCCCGCTGAGCGCCAGAGGTAGACGCCGAGTTGCAATTGACCATGCCCACGCACCTGCAAGGGTAGCCCCTAACCCCTGAATCAACCCACAGACTATTAGCGCCTGAGTACCTGCTAACCCGCTCGGATGGCTAGCGAAGTGGGACAGGTTTAAGTGCAGACCAACGGGGATGAAGGCCAGCATCTCGACGCTACACATGAAGATCAGCATGGCTGACCACAACATCGGGGACATGCTTGGGCGCTGAGCCAAAGCACTTTCATTTAACAATCCAAAACCAGTCCAAAATCCAATTGCCATTAACGATGCGAGCAGCCCAAGCAGTATCGAAGCTGTAGGGAGTACTGAAGTCGCACGGCTAAGATCAAACACGCTCAGATTGACCAAACCTATCCCCAAGGCCGCCACCACCAGCGGCCCGGCAATGGCGCGCCAGGGCACGCTGGAGCTTCGCATGTTGCCGGCAATCGCGAGCACAATCGGTACTGACCCCATCATCACAGGAGGGATCACCGGCCCAGCTGCCAAGACCGCAGTGGTGATCAGGAAGAAGTAGCCGATGTATCCCAAGAAGCCCAGCAGTGCGGCACAGGCCCAGTCACTCAGTCGCAATTGCCGCACTTCGCTACGGTAAACAAACAGCACAAGCAGGCTACCTAAACCGGCAAAGGCATAGCTCACCACAGCCAGATCAAAAAGGCTGTAATCGCCGACCAACCCCGGAAAGATGTAGAGCAGCGACCAGGAAAAAGTGGCGGCAATGGCCGCTAATAAGCCTAGGGTCATACGCTCTGCTCCTGCTGGCCCTGCTTCCGGATCCAGCAATGAGCTACGTGTCGGGCAGTGTCGAATACCCGCACGTCCTGGCCCATGGCGCCGCTTACAAAACTGCCCTCCAGTAAGATAAACAGCCCCTCAGCAACTACGTCAGGGTCACTTATACCGGCGCTCACGGCCAAGGCATTAAGATTGTCGCGTATCCCTTGCTTATGCCTGCTCACTGCTAAATGTACAGGGTGGCTAAAATGGGGGAATTCAGCCGCACTGTTGACGAACAGGCACCCGCGTTCGCTGTCTTGTAAAAGAAAGCGTTGATACAAATCGAAAAAAGCGAGCATGCCACTGACCGGGTCAGGATGCCCTGCCAAGGTGCGCGCTACCTCTTCACGCCAGCGTCGGTCACGCTCCTCAAGGCAAGCCACTATCAGCGCATCCTTGGAGGGGAAATGGCTGTAGAGCGTCATCTTGGTAACACCCGCCATCGCGGCGATGGCCATCACACCAGTTATGTATATACCTTGCGACAGAAACAGCTTCAGCGCTGAGTCAATCAAGCGTTCACGGGTATTGTCCAATTTAAGCACTCCGGCATAGGGACGGATCTAACTATACTGACCGGTAAGATTGAGGTGCATCCAAATACGACCTGAATCATGGCCGCTACGACACAGACCGCAGCATGCAAAAGCAGCAGTAAATCGCCGGATTTGGCCAGCCAGGACGTTCGTTACGCTAGCTAAACGCCCCCTGCACACGAGTGGTTAACGCATACGCTCTTGCCTCTGGTATGTGACGGGAATCGATCCACGGGTAAGGATGTGCATTTCTGGGGCTAGTTGTAGAGGTCGGCAAAGCGCCAATAACATCATCTTTGAAGCCGATTACGCTTGCAGCGACGTGTGAGGGCTTGCCTATTACACCGGATAAATTACCAAAGCTGGAACAAGCCCGTTTTCTGGCAATTTAGTACCACGATGCTATCTTTTAACGGCTTCCAACCGAAATGGAGTTCTATGAAATGGCTAGTCGTCTTCAAGAAACCGATCGCTTCGAAGCAATAGGTAAGTCTGGACGGCAGTACACGATTGTTGAATCAACGAGCCAGTCGTCACGAGACGCCATGATTGGCGATGAGTCAAAGTGGGTTAACGGATCATCATATTTGCGCGCGATAGATTTTGGGCCGGTCAGTCAAATCAGCGATTCCGAGTTTATAATTTTTCTCACCGGAGAAAAAGTTAAGAGGCTTAAATGAGCGCATTGCAATATTCCGATTACCAAGTCAAGTAAAACAAACCGAGCTTGTTAGTTCGCGGACTAAGTAGTAGCTAGAATTTTAAGGTCTACGGTAAGACCCAATTAATGCCACTGACGCTTTATTTCATGCCACTGCTCGTCTGACAGCCACTTATCTGCCAACGGAAAGAAAATATTTTCCTCCGAGTCCATATGATCGAAATATTTTTTGATAAAGTCATCGATAGTGTCAGCAATTACTCTCGTTTCCTGAGTTGTGTCCTCCAACATCTTCAGCTGTCCAGCAATGCGACCAAATGCTTGATGATCTCGCTCGATATCCTTGACCCGTTGGTGGATCGGTGCCTCAGTCCCTAGCAAAGCCAGCCGAATAAGTTCTTCATTTTCATGGTGGTGTCGTTCTGCATCACCATGCATGGCTTCCAGCATCTTGAACAAGAGCTTGCAGTCATCAGCACCATCGGATTCGGATTCATGCCTCATCTTCCTCAGCAACTCTTTGATCTGAGTGATTTTTATAGCCACCTCATGATGATATGACTGAAGTTCTTTCAACAAGACGTTCATATCAAAACCCCTTAACGACACCAAACCATCACGGCGAAATATTTCTTAACCCGCGACCTCCAAGGTAAACAAATTTTAAATCTCTATATTTATCAATACCTTGTTAACTGAGCTCACCAGCATGATTTAACATCGTTAGTATAGGCGAGCACAGAGCTCTCACCCCCTAAAATTTGCCGCCCTTTGAAAAAAAATTAAATATGAAATGAATAATCATATGTACCATTTTGATCTTTCGGATATTAGCCAGCGAATACGGAGGGAGAGAGCAGTGCCGCCCAAAAGGTAGATCCCGTGCCTTTTTTACGAAGCTTCCAATCGACTCATGTCCGGTCGTGCTCCCCATCGGAAACTGACAACGGTCGCTTGCGATGGAGGCTTATGGCCGCTAATGGTGAAGGGGGCTTTGAGAAGGCGTGAAGATGATATCGAGATTTGTTGTTGTCCCTGCAATTCGAACGTAAACGGGATCCATGCGGAACGGAACGCGTTTCTACTGCGAGCCCACGACTAGAGGTTTTAACCTCTATAACAATGGGGAGAAGCTGCGTCGGAAGACCACCTACCAGACTCGAGTTGAAGCTGATCTTGAGTGCGAGCGGCAGAACCTGTAGCAACTAAAGTCGTTTTTACAGTGGCAAGCTATGCCTTCTCACTAGGCATTTACCAATGCCTTATGATTATCCGGCGCTAAGCGTTGCGATAAAATCGTAGAACCTCGGGTGCTTTGAATCCCAGCAGGAGACGTACGCTTATCTGATTCACATTCTCAGCATTTAATGCTTCTGCGCCGTTGGCAACGCTCCGAGCAATAGCGCACCTCAGCCCAGCAGCGCGCCCATTTCTTGCGCCAGGCGAAAGGCAATCCGCAGACCGCAAAGGTTTTGACCAGGAGTTCACTCTTCTTCAAAACGACTCCCCGACATCCAGTTTGGCGAGCAGCTTCTGGCCACGATCCCACAGCGCCTGCTGCTTTGATTCAGTCATCTGATCGAGGTTTTTGTAGACCATGCCCATGCGCTGATTGCTGCGCAAAAGATCGCCGTGACGCATCACAAAATGCCAGTAAAGCGAATTGAAAGGGCAGGCGTCGTCCGTCGTGCTTTCAGTGACTTTGTACGCGCAGTTACGGCAGTAGTCGGACATGCGCTTTATATATTGGCCACTGGCGCAGTAAGGCTTGGAGCCCAGGTAACCGCCATCGGCGTGCATCACCATGCCCAATGTATTGGGCAGTTCGACCCAGTCGAACGCGTCCATGTAGATCGCCAGGTACCAGTCGCAAATCTGGCTTGGTGCGATGCCTGCCAGCAGCGCAAAGTTGCCGGTCACCATCAACCGTTGGATATGGTGGGCATAGGCATGTTTCAAACTTTGGCCGATTGCCTGGCCCATGCAGTTCATCTTGGTATCGCCTGTCCAATAGAACGGTGGAAGCGGTCTGCTGTTGCCAAACAGATTGCCGCCGGCGTAGTCGGGCATTTTCAGCCAGTAGACGCCGCGTACGTATTCACGCCAGCCAATGAGTTGGCGGATAAAGCCTTCGGCGGCGTTCAATGGAATCCTGTGCGACCAATACGCAGCCTCGACGTCGCTGCACAATTGACGCAGATCCAGCAGGCCAATATTCAGCGCGGCGCTGATCCGCGCATGGAACAGGAAAGGTTCATCACTGGCCATCGCATCCTGGTAGTCGCCGAAGGCTGCCAAACCCCAGTCGAGGAAGTAGTCCCACAGCGCTTGGGCATCGGCGTGGGTGACCGGGTAATCAAAAGTCTCGAGTGCGCCGTAGTGGCTGGAGAAGTTTTTTGCGATCAGCGCCAGCACGTCTTGGGTTATCGCATCGGCTGAAAAGCCCATGGGCGAGGGGGCTCTAAAGCCTTTGGGAAGTGCCTTTCGGTTTTCGGCATCAAAGTTCCAGGCGCCGCCGACCGGGCTGCCGTCGCCGTTGAGCAACAGGCCACTCTTGCGTCGCATCTCACGGTAGAAGAACTCCATGCGCAGCTGCTTTTTGCCTTCTGCCCAGGACGCAAATTCGAGTCGGGTGCAGAGAAAACGGCTATCGGTATGCCACTGGATCGCCAAGCCACAATTTTTCAGCGACTGCTCCAGGCGCCAGTCACCGCATTCTGTCAGGTGCAGCTCATCCGGTTGCAGCAGTGACTGCCAGCGCCGTAATTCGCCCGGCACCGATCCGCTATTTTGCGGGTCATCAAGCGTGACGTATTGCACGCGAATACCGCGCTGTTGCAATGCCTTGGCAAAATGGCGCATAGCACTGAAGATCAGCGTTATTTTTTGCGGGTGATGGGGCACATGGCTGGCTTCCTCCATCACTTCGACCAGTAATACCGTATCGCGCTCGCTATCCAGCTCCTTCAATGAGGCCAGTTCAAAAGATAACTGGTCACCCAAGACCAGGCATAGTCGGTGAGACTTGTTCATTCGACTGGATCCAACGGAATGAAACTCACCAGGGCGCAGTCAGTGAGAAAGGAATGCGTAACGACTCAATTGGCCCTTCACGTGAACCGCACATCTCGTCATGGACGCACTGCTGCACGAGCGCGCAGGGAAACGTAGGGACAAGCTGCAACAACTCACGTAGGTGATTGATGGAGCGAAGGTGCATAGGCTTCGCCGTATCGTCCAGCAGCGTGAACTGGCCATGATCCGTCCTGACTCGCGCTAGATAAAAACCGCCCTCCAGCGACAGCAACTCCAACTCGCAAACTTCGCCATTCGCGGCCCGTTCGGTCAACGCTTGCAGATTCAAAATTCACTCCCTGCCTACCAAGGTAGGCGTTCTCCGGTATAAGCAAAGAAATTGCCGCTGTCTGCAGGCGTCAAACGGTCAATCAGTGATAACAACTCATGGGCGGCAATACTTGCCGGCCTGGCTGCAGAGGCGCCACGAAAGGGTTGTGACAGGCCCGAAATGACGGTGCCGGGATGAAGAGTAAATAAGCGGGTCTGAGGGCGTGTCCGCGCTAGTTCGATCGCAGCCGTTTTAATCAACATGTTCAACGCTGCCTTGGAGGCGCGATAGGCATACCAGCCACCCAAAACGGTTGTCGCCGATACTGCCCACCTTGGCGGAGAGCACCGCCATCGCGCCACGAGGGTCAAGCAACGGTAGAAAGTGACGCAAAACCAGCGCAGGCCCGAGCGTATTGACTTGGAATATCGCCTGGAGCGCATCCGCTTCAATCGCGGAGTAACTTTTTTCAGGTTTGATGTCGTCGCGATGGAGCAGCCCGGCAGCATTCAAAATCAACTGGTATGGGGCCTCTTCAGCTAATTCGGCAGCCGCCCTGGGAATACTGTCGGGCTTTTCCAGATCCAGTCCTGGAACACTGTTGCGTCCCAGCTCACGAACAGCCGAGCATCGTGGATCTTCATTGAGCAACTCACAAAATGCCGTGCCGAGCGCTCCACTGGCGCCTATCACCAAGGCACGGTAGCCATCGCCAAGGGAGTTCATTTTGAAGGTTCTATTCATTTAGCCTCTCCCGCAGACAGTCGCGATTTTTGGCGCTAACCGAGTCGCCCTATCAATTGCAGGAACTCGTGACGCGTAGCGGACGAGTCGCGAAAGGCGCCTAGCATCACCGATGTGGTCATCACCGAGTTTTGCTTCTCCACGCCCCGCATCATCATGCACATGTGCTTTGCCTCAATAACCACAGCCACACCGGCGGCATCGGTCATGTGCTGAAGGGCGTCGGCAATTTGTTTGGTAAGGTTTTCCTGAATCTGTAAGCGACGGGCAAACATATCGACTACTCTTGCGACCTTGGACAGGCCTAATACCCTCCCTGTCGGGATGTACGCGACATGAGCTTTGCCGATGAAGGGCAGCAGGTGGTGCTCGCACAATGAATACAGTTCGATGTCGCGCACGATGACCATTTCGTCGTTTAGCGATTCGAACAGTGCGCCGTTGATAACTTCCTCCAGATTCATCGTGTAGCCGTTGCATAGGTACTGCATTGCTTTGGCTGCGCGTTCGGGCGTGTCCAGAAGACCTTCACGCTCTGGGTTCTCGCCTACGGCGACGAGAATTTCCCGGTAATGCTCGGCTATTGATGGGTTCATTTAGACTCCTCGCAGCCATGCTGCGCTTAATGTGGCGGCAATCCTTGGCAGTAGGGGAGTGCCTGCTGCTAACCAGAAAAAACGTTGTTCACCAGATCAGCTATGCCCCAGCTTCTTCGTCCGGCCATGACAAAGCCAAGCTTCCTAGGTCTGCTTTGTTTTCAAAGTGGGCCGCTCGTCAGGTGCAGGTTTTGACTCCGGCACCCCGCAACGGTCATCGACACAGCGACGACGACCATCAGGGTGTGGAAGCCAAGCCAAATGGGGGCGTAAGCGGCAGAAGAGGCGATAACCTAAAGCAAGCAGCGGTCGGATGGCACGCCATGTCAGTGGAGCTGCCCAAAATCCCAAGCCGGCGGCTCGCCAGCTCCACAAGGTGGCGTCCAGACCAGTTACCCAGCGGCCATCGGCGAAACGGGCGTGCAGCGAGGACTGCATTTGCTCGAATGTGAACCCCAGTGCCTTGGCGTCGAACTCACCGCTGCTGATGTCAATAAATAGCAGTCGACTCTCTGCCGCGTGTCGATTAAGGATC
This sequence comes from Pseudomonas sp. ANT_J12, assembly GCF_008370045.1. Lineage (GTDB taxonomy): Bacteria > Pseudomonadota > Gammaproteobacteria > Pseudomonadales > Pseudomonadaceae > Aquipseudomonas. Next base: position 106,566 of record NZ_VOBN01000014.1, on the reverse strand, counting down.
TTGATTTCGCGCGCACACAGCGGACATTGACCGTCAAAGTACAGCGTTAGTGGCCAATCCTTTTTATTGTACATTTCTAGCGGCCTTGTATAGGTTTTGTACAAGGTATGCTGAAAGAAAAGGACTGACAATAGGCCTGCCCTAAGCCACGCTGAAAAATGCGACCTTATGGGTAAGACGATCAGCAAGCTGCGCTAACTCCTGGCTGGCCGTTGCAACTTCACGAGAGCCAGTTGCCGATTGCACCGTTGAGCTATGGATGCGCGTGATATTTTGCGCAACGTCTTCGGCCACGGCGCTTTGTTGGATAGATGCGCTGGCGATTTGGGCATTCATGTGGTTTATGGCGCCGACTTGCTGGCTGATTTTAGCTAGCGCCGTCTGGGCGTTGCGGGTTTGCGCAACGGTGTGGCTTACCAGTTCGCAACTATTACGCATGGTTTGTGCAGCCGTTTCAGTACCGCTCTGCAGTGTGCCTATCATTTCTCGTATTTCCCGCGTCGACTCCTGGGTGCGATTAGCTAGAGAGCGCACTTCATCGGCCACAACCGCAAACCCTCTGCCATGCTCACCTGCTCGGGCCGCTTCGATGGCTGCGTTCAGCGCCAACAGGTTAGTTTGCGTGGCAATTGAATTGATTACCTCGATCACTATTTCAATCTCTTCGCTACGCTTGGACACCTGCTCTACCGTATTGGTGGTTTCAACCAGTGTGTTCGCTAACTGTTCTATAGCGAGTGTGGTGTCCGCAACGACGCAATTACCGCTTACAACTTCAGCATCGGCTAGACTCGTTGCGTCCGCTGCTTGAGATGCATAGCCCGAAACTTCATTGACCGTTGCCGCCATTTGCGTAATGGCAGTTGCCACCTGCTCGGCTTCGCGGGTCTGCAGGCTGATTTGATTGTTATTGGTGGACGATGTGGTCAACAGCAGCCTAGATGAATTGTTGACCTCTTGGGCCGCAATGCGTACTTCGCTAATGGTATCAGCCAAACGGCTGAGGGCAGTTTTCAGGACGCCCATAACGCTGTTCGGATAATCGGTAACAATCATTTGTTGCAAGTCACCTGCCGCCAACCGTTGGATCGCCTGGGCAACCTGAGTCGGCTCAGCACCCAGTGTTGACTTGACGAAGCGAATGATAGAGATAGCCAGGATGATGCTTAGCAGCAGCGCTATCCCGCTGGCCATGAGCATCAGGCCTCGAAACTCACTAGCGGTGGCTTGTACCGCACTGAGTTGGCTTTTGATCGAGGCTTCTTCGTAGTCAATCAGTGCATTCACGCGTTTCAACCACTCACTGTATTCACCGGAGGTTTGGCGCAGCAGCAAAGCCTGTGCACCTGAAATATCTCCGGCGCGACGCAAAGCAATTACCGACTTAGTGGAAACTAGAGTTTGCTTCTCAATGTCTTTAATCGCCAGTAACAGCTGTTGCTCCTGCGATGTTACCCCTGCAGTTGCGAATAGCTGATCCATTGGTATGGCTGAATCGGAGTAGGCCTGTTCTAGATTGATAACTTCATTGAGGTGGACGGTTAAGTCTTGATCACTATCCACCAACACTGCGTCCCGAATACTAATGGCTCGGTTGTGCACGCTTCCGCGAAAGTTAATAGCGTAGCGTTGAATTTTCGCCGCATTTTCGCTTACGTTTTCCAGGGTGGAGTCGATAAAACCCACACGTTGGATGCCCACGGCAGTGATTAGTATGAGCAACGACACAATTACGGCGAAGCCAAGGCCTATGCGCGAGGCTAGTGAGATTGAGTTTTTCATCGGCGGAGCTCTTAGATAGACCCTATACGGGCAAAACTTGCTGGTTACTTTTTGCTATCCATGCCAAGGGCTACTTGTGTGCCTCTACCACCCATTTGAAAGTGAAGACAGACTGGCGAGGCACGAGCGCGAGCAGCTGGTGATAGCTGACTGATGGCAGAATGGCACACATTGCATAAAACCTATACACGAATTTAATTTTGTATAGGTTTTATCGCTTTTCGCAAAGTCGAGCCACTGCTGGCAGTCGCAGTCTGGTTTCGCTGATGCACCAAGATGGCGAGCGGATCGGTTCGTAAAAGCTAGGTGGCCCGATGAGGGAACTGGGATTAGTCAGAGAGAGCCCGGGCTCGTATGCTTTGACGCGACGGTGAAACGACCAGACATTTCCGAAAATTTGTAGTCGTGACTTTCGTGTTCTAGCGCCTGATCATCTCAAGCAGCGTCATCAGTCACTTCGCGTCATGACTTACTGCAAGCAGTCTTCGACGACCAGGCAAAGCACAGCTGGCGCGGTTTTCCTATTAATTTTGGTTTCAAGAATCTGTTCATTGCATTGGAACGCTTTAAAAACCCGCTCACGAAGAACTAAAGGCTGGAAGGGTTCTAGGGTGCGGTCGGCTTGGTAAATACAGGCACTGAGCATGATCTCAAGGATGCGAAACTCCTCATATGCCGTCGCCTGCTTGCCCGAAAAGGAATGGGGCAATGACCTAATTCTACAAAGCGACTCATTACGCTGACCCCAGCTTCGGATCGCCATCAATATCTCGCCCAAGCGGGGCTTTTGGGCCTACAGTCTTGTAGTTTCGCTCACTGCAAGGAATACAAATGAACGTGTTGCCTTCAACCTCTCTGCCAAAGCACGTCAGCCTGCTGGGTTATGGCGGTCTGTTGCCGTTTATTTTTCTGGCGCTGCTGATCCCGTTCTCTCTCGACTATCGGCCGTTGTTTGCGATTGCGCTTGTTAACTATGGCGCAGTCATCCTGAGCTTCGTCGGCGCCTTACACTGGGGTTTCGCCATGACCGTGCAAGACATAAGCGCCGAGCAGGGCAGCGACCGGTTCCTCTGGAGTGTCATTCCTGCGCTTATTGCTTGGATTGCCACGTTACTGCCAATGCCATTGGGTTGCTTGCTGTTGGTCATCGGCTTAGTTGTCCACCTCCGGCAGGACAGGCAGCTGTTGCGGATTACTAGCTTGCCCGCCTGGTACCTGCCGATGCGATTACGGCTTACCCTAGTGGCGAGCGTCTGCTTGCTGCTTGCCGCGATCGTTGAGGCGCTTCATTCATGAAGCCTCGTGAGCCCGGCTCGTTGCCCGTGCCTGGCAGCCGCTTATCGCGGTTGATGCGTTTTGGCAGTTTGGCCTCGGGCGTCGCGGGCGGCATGCTAGCCGAAGGCGCTCGGCAGTGGGTTCAGGGCAAACGTCCGGCGCTCAGCGAACTGCTGTTGACGTCGGGCAATGTGCATCGGGTGGTCGAGCAACTGTCGCAACTGCGTGGCGCCGCCATGAAGGTTGGGCAGTTGTTATCGATGGATGCAGGTGATTTGTTGCCGCGCGAGTTCAGCGTAATCCTTTCTCGTCTGCGTTGCGACGCTCACCCTATGCCTATGAGCCAGTTGGTGGAAGTCCTCAACGAAAGCTGGGGCAAGGGGTGGGAAGGGCGCTTCGAACGGTTTTCCTTCACGCCATTGGCGGCAGCGTCCATCGGCCAGGTTCATGCTGCGAAAGATAAGGACGGCCAACGCCTGGCGATCAAGGTGCAATACCCTGGCGTGCGCGAGAGTATTTCCAGCGATGTGGATAACGTTGCTACCTTGCTGCGCATGTCCGGGATGCTGCCTAAGGGCATGGACATCGGCCCATTGCTCCAAGAGGCCAAGCGTCAGCTGCAGGATGAAGCGGACTACATGAAAGAAACCGAGCACTTACGACGCTTTGATCAACTGTTGGCCGACAGTCCTGACTTTCTGGTTCCTCGTGCGTATGCCCAGTTCAGCACGCCGAATATTTTGGTGATGTCCTTCGTTGACGGGGTAGCGGTGGAGTCACTAGAGCACGCCCCCCAAGCAGAGCGCGACCGGATCATCATGTTGCTATTCGGCCTGTTTCTGCGCGAGGTGTTCGAGTTCCAGTGCGTGCAGACCGATCCTAACTTTGCCAATTACCGTTATCAGCAAGGCTCCGGTCGGATGGTGTTGTTGGACTTCGGCGCCACGCGACTTTATGACCGCAACACTACCGAGGCTTATCGCCGCTTGCTGATTGCAGGCCTGCATGAAGACCGTGCCGCCATCACCAATGCCGCGCTGGACGTCGGCTACTTTCAGCCTGAAACGCTGCCCAAACACCGAGCGGTGCTCACTGATCTCATTACACAGGCCTGCGAGCCACTGAGGCATCAAGGTGCCTATGACTTTGCGACGTCTGACCTGGCCGTACGCCTACGTGATACCGGTTGGGAACTAGGTGCCGACCGCGACTTCTGGCACACGCCACCTGTGGATGTACTGTTTCTGCATCGCAAGGTGGCAGGTTTGTACCTGTTGGCCGCGAAGCTGAAGGCGCGGGTGAATGTCCGGAGGCTGTTCGAGCCTTTCGTGATTTGAGCACTTTATTGACGATAAATGCTCGCCTTGGTCACCGCTACCGCTTAATCAGGCCTTTACATAACGCCCGCTTGATCGAGGCAGCTCCCGCACCATGACTGACTGCTGGCGGCCTTCCGTGAGTGTGTCAAGGAAGCGCATAGCGCGCTGTCTCATTTCTCTTGGGCGTTACCAATCTGGTTGCTATCCCATGTTTCCGTGAGTTCCTTAGGGGCGCTAACTCTGCGAGTCGTGCGGTCATATTCGCGGTAGCCAATTACAGTGGCCTTGATGCAAAAATGCAAAGCCCCGAAGGTTCGCGTCTTCGGGGCTTCTATTTTCGCCTCCATCCCTTAATGATTGGCGAACGTGGTAGCGAGAATACCAGTGTTAAATTGGTGATTCACTACAGTGATGAGGTGATTTTTTTCAGTCGGCAGGACTCGGAAGGCCGAAGCCTTCTAACCTATATTGCTGACGAAAACTGGAGGACGATGCTTGGCTGAAGCCATGGAAGAGTGCGCACAAATATAATAATCCGGAAAATTGTAGGTACTTAAATGCCTGTAATTGACCAACAAACAATTTCTTCAAATACGCTCACTACCTTGTCGATCAGACAAGGTGAACCACACTGACCTGTATTTATTCATCTAAGTAGCATGACGAGCAATTGTCTCTCGTCATCTAGACAAAGACTACCTGCAATGTGGGCACCTGCTGCGGATTAACTGTGATTCTAGATAAGTTCCTATTTCGAAAATTTAGTTGACGCGATTAAAATTGTTTCTAAGCTTAAGGCTATAGTTTTTGGGGTTAGTAAGGCTAAATTCTGCGAGCCGGAAACGTTGAGCTAGAATTCGTCGTGTTGGGCTTTGTACTAGCTGAACTTAATAGGTCGCAAGTAAAATTCAAGAAATTCAAGTCTGCTAAGCTGCGAATGCTGAATTGAATCATGAGCACGTCAATGCTCTAAATTAACCACACATAGCGTTTCTTTAAAACTTAATGAGCTTTTAACAACTCGTTGAGGACACTTAAACTGAAATGCCGCTGCTGGGTGACGGCGAAAAATTGTTCAACTATCTCCGGGATTTCCAAATATAACTGTAGAGCACCAGTCCGCAGTTCATCCTGCACTACTACCGCTGGCAGTAGTGCTACGTCGCCGGAGTCGCGAGCAAGCAGGCGCAGCATGGCCATGTCGTCCACCTCTGCAAAGATGGTCGCGCGTACTTCGTGGCTATCGCAGTACAACTCAAATTGACTGCGAATGTCGCTGCTGCGGCCGGGCAAAATCAGGCGGACATGCTGAAGGTCACGGCGCAGGTCAAAAGGCGGCTGCCCTTCCCGGGGCGGGCCAACCAGGCAAACAGATTGGCGATCCAATAGTTGGCAACGCCAGGAGCGATGCGCATCCGAGCTGACCGGTGTGTTGGTGAGGACTACATCAAGCTTGTGTAACACCAGCCGCTCCAACAGCTCTCCCAAACTGCCCGACTCCAGGGTGATGTGAACATCGTTGCGGCCGAGGAATGGACGCAGTAGGTTCTCTTGAAAATTTCGGGAAAGGGTAGCAACTGCGCCGATGCGTAGCTGCTGATTGGCGCCTACGCATCAAAATCCGTCAACGGCCCTTGTCATCAGGGGTAAGTCCTTCGGTTGTCAGCAGGTCTTCCGCAGCGAGGCATTTACGGCAGGTCATTGCGACTGCCGCTTAGCGTCGGGTTAAAAATGGGGCAGCAACTCCGTGAAGCCGTCGACGTCCGCGAGGGGGGGCGGATTGATTTAGTTCAAGAGGAGACGGATGCGCCATTCCTCCTGATAGACAAAGCGATGGCCGTTGGAGAGGTGATTTCTGCCGGGTTCCAAAAATCTCAAGCTTTATAAAGGTGGTGCCATTTGGTTTTCAAATTTTTCCGCATCGAAGCCGGCAAGAACAAGATGGCAGGCCAGCTCATGCGCTTGCTCTGCCGATAGCACAATTTGGAAATCGCCCAGAGTGATCTCGACCCTTTTTTCAGATAGTTCGGCAACCATGACGTCATAGTATTTAGCCTTTACAGTTGACCTTCGCGAGTCTTTTGGCAGATTTTTGAAGCGCCCAACTGAAAATCGGAGATTATTGTCGTCTTTGAAAATTTCGAGCTCTTTCATATTTTTCCTAGCTTTTCTTTCCAGTGAAATAAATGGGATTTGACGGCGGCTCGCATGAGCTTCGCCGTTATTTACTAAACGGAAGGAAAGTCCGAAAGCTTTAGCGATTACTCAACTTTCTTTTGCCACCAATGATCTGACCTCTGAGCAGGCTAGCCAAGAGGCGGAAACGCCCGACTAGCTTTTGTTGGGCATTAGCCCGCGAGATTTCGAGTTTTTGATAGATTCAAAGACAGTGAAACTCAAACCATCTAACGAGTTCGCGGACTCCTCGAGCACCATGGACACTCCACTGCAATCACTGACTGAGTAAATGCCCTATTTTTTACTGGGTGCATGAAGGTGCGGGTAATGCCCAAACCGAGAGGTGACCCAGGTCATCGTGCAAGCGGAGCGCGCAGACCAGGACGGTCGAAGGGCATGAGGATGGAAGCCCGTAGGGCCAAGCCCTGTCGATAGACAGGGCTGGGTTTACGACAGCCATCCCCAAAGGGGCATGCCACAACAGCAAGGCTCAAAAGGTTATCGAGCCGCGCGCTGATCGTTAGTACGAGGAGCTACACCCATGGCGCAAAGATCATACGTTTTGCGCAACATCAGTTCGTCATCAGATGATACATGGGTGTGCGTAAAGACCGTCGACAAGAACCGCTTGCGTTCTCCGTTCCCTACTTCAGACCACCCCCTCGGCTGCCCTTGAACATCTGGTACAGCCAAGCGATCAAGGAAATACTCTTCAAGGCTACAGCCGTATCACTACCGGCAAATCATCCAATTTAACAGCGGCACAGCTCATCTCGAAAAAGTCACCGACGCCGGCAAGCGTAAGCTAATCGTGAGCCTCCGTTCGGGTTTCTCGCTGGCACCGAAGCGGAAGGATTTCAATGGGATCGATTTGGTAACGCTGGCGCTCATAGAGAGCGGTGGTACCTTCGATACCATGAAAGCGACCATGGCCGAGATTCTTCAACAAGACAACGCCGATCCAAGTCGCACTCTGATGATGCTCAATGCACAACCCCTCAGGAGTGTTGTCGATAACCGCGCTGGCTATCTATTGATGGATTCGCTGAAGCCAGACATCTTTGAACTGAACCTCCAGTCCCATGAGTTTCGTGCCGTCGTACGGCAAATGGGGACACAAAAGCGCCGCGTTTTGATGTTGGATGACAAGCTAAGAGAACGTCAGAACATCCGAGCCGCGGCTTTGGCTGAGCTACACAGCGAAGACGATCAGTTACAAAAGCTGAATAGAGACCGAATGGGTGACCTGAATGGTCAACGGGGTGTAGCGACTGCAGATGTGGCGGAGGAGGATACGCGAAATTCTCCCTTTCTCGAAGCATTGTCGATCGCAGACGAGGACGGGATCGCACTTCCTGAGCGAAAGACAAAAGGCATTTCCTACCTGATGTCCAAGGGGCTAATAGAAGAAGATGATGAGCTCTACTATCTCAGTGGCCTGCTTCTAGATGTAGGTGCACAGATTTCACTTCAGGGATTCGAGCGAGCAGCTCCTGACTTGCAGGAGTCTCTTATTGCCATTGAGCAACACTGTGAGGCATATCATGAAGCCAAGGCATCTGACTCTTCCAGTCATGCCGAACGGCACCTGAAGCGTTTAACCCACAGCTGCCGCCAAGTCACCAACCATCTGCGTAACGAGCAAGCCCAGACGCGCGCTTTTATTGAGGGCGGTTATGGCTTCTCACCCCGACTTAAAGACCGGTTACGAGACATCAACAATGCAATTGGCCGCCTCAAGCGCCTGCACGAGAAGCTAGGGTTGTTCACCCATGTTGGCTTATCCAGTTTGACCAATAGCGATCGAGCGTTGCGGCGCATACTCCTGGAGAACCTCCTCGGTGCCGTGTCGCGGATTCGTCTCGCTCTAGATGAAATGATAGGGCGCCTTGACCGGCTTAGTCTGACGGTGCGCAAGCGCAATCATATGCGCCAGGTTGCTCACGCCGTCGATGTGTTCCTCCAGGCAGGAAATCCTATCGACTTGGAGCCTCTTTTTGACAGGAAGGATGCCGCTTCCTGGGTTCCGTCAGCAAAGATTGACTTGGCTGGTAGCGTCTATTGTGATGTCGATGCAGGTGAGAGCTTGGAGGCGCTTGAGCTACTGATTGCATCGCTTCCTCCACCGAAAACCCGACGGGCGGAGGAGCCGCCGAAGCCACGTGAGTCGAAGTCCGTAGTTCCCAACGATGAGCCGCCCAAGGTACTGGAAAAACCATTTGCTCGTGATCACCTCAAGCACATGCTGCAGAGCTTGAACGAAACCAAAAAACCTCAATCAGCCGTGGCGTATTGGGAGGAGCTTGGGGATCCAGAGATTTCCATGAGCATATGGCTCTATGCTCTGGATGGCTACGTACGTCTACAGTCCGCGGTTAGCAAGGTACGGCACAAACCGCTTAATTATCGGCTGAGTTCGGTTTACGCGCCCTACCTCCGCGCGTCCGCAAACCGACGAGTCCTTGATTTGATTCTAGAGAGGGTGGGGCGGCTATGAGCATCTTTGGCAACATGAGAGCGATCAAGCCTGTGGTAATCGCGATCCGGCAAGACACCAGGAAAGTTCAGATCAACGCCACTTGGTTGCGGCTCAATAACGACTACAAAATTGGCAAGAAGCTTGGTAACAACTTTTTGTCACTGACGGAAGACGATCTCCAAACCGTCCGTATGATGCTTAAGAAAGAAGCAGGCGTGGATGCATTGCATGTCAGCCTTGAAGAGCTGGAAGGCGATCGCCTGGCTATCGCGAAAAAATCGCGCAATGAGAAGCTAGCTCGTTTGAAGACCGGAGACAGAATAGTGATGGTTGCCTCGGTCTCTGGCCAATTGCAGCTGGCTTCCGGGATGTACAACCACCCAGTTGGAGGGAGTCTCAGCGTCCCAGCAGAAGAATTCCATGGTCTTGATACCGTGCTCTTGGTGGAGAACCAGGCTGTCATGTACGCGGTTCAAGAGTACCGCTGGCCAAGCGAGGTGAAACACCTGCCCATGCTTTTCCGCGGAAGCCCACAAATCACTCCGGCGGCTGTCACTAAGGCCTTGTCCGGGGTTAACCAGGTCATAAGCTTCCCCGATTACGACCCTCAAGGCTGGATGAATAGCCTGACTGCTAAGGCCCGCGGAATTGTGGTGCCATCCATGCGAGCAATTGACACCATTGTTTTCGAGGAATGGGACAAGCCCATGGACTACGAAAAGCAGTGCGTTGCCCGAGAATGGTTGGGGAGGGTGGATCTACCCCGAGTGCAAGATATGCTGAGGAGGAAGCTGGCGCTTTCGCAGGAGTCCATGGCGGGGATGGAACTGGAGTTTCTCGCGCTTGAGTCACCAGGAGGCTTCAGCAGTTCAGTGGCACGCGGAAGGACATAAGGTTTGCTGCATCCTAGCGCTCAGTGCAACGTCCAGCTGCTAGGTTTGTGCGTTCGGTGACTGGGATGAGCCACTAAAGCTCACACCAATACATCCCTGCGACAAAGTCGCCCCGCATGTTGGTTAGACGTCAATCAGTGCGTGATCGATCACCGGAACTCCTTTTACTCTCAATGGAGGACGCTTGCCGGGCCCCGCGTAAAGCTAAGGCAACAGAACCCGTAATCGATACAACATCGACCCCACCAGCACCAAGCTCAGCCACCAGCCCGAAGAAAATTACTGGTTACCATACGTCTAAGCTACGTGTGACCTTACATGTATCGAAGGTGTATGACGGTGAAGTCGAAGTCTTTGTTCACGACTCGAGCAGCCTGAGCAAGCTGGTAGCCGAGCAGGAGGCAAAGGCCGCGGCGAAGAAGCAAAAATACAAATACTTGGAATTGGTATCTGTTGAGTCGACTTCAAAGTAACTCCCCAATCAGCAGGGAGCCTCATTTCCCGAGAACATAACGACAGCCACCTGCTGACAAGGGCTAGGTGAAGGGTGGTGCCTGTGGAGAGCACCTTGGAAATAGCTCACACAGAACTGAGTAAACTCTCACGCTGCGCAAGTTCGCACGTGCTTAGAAGCACCGCCGGGTCGGTACCGTATCGCTGAGATGAATCAAAGATATAGGCCCTGCCGTCAGGGCTACAGCAGCTGTCGCAGTAGTCGAGCGTATCGCAATCGTTGTAAAACGTGATCACCCACCCATCCGCCTCGACGGTCGTAAGCCCGCAGTAGATTTCAGGCCAGGATTGGTTGCCGAGTCGACGCATGATGCGTACTCCCAAAGCCATGTCACGTAGAACTTGGTAAGCCTCGCGGGCTGAAAGGGTTTTAGGGAGCAAAACGGGGTGCGCCTGTGCAGATCGGTCTCGAACTCATGGATATGAAACGTCGCATGGCAGGCTTGCCTCGGCACTGCCATCGCCGTCGCTTGATGACCTCGAGCTCTATTTGGAAGTCTCGCATGGCAGTCGATATCCAGGAGAATTTTATCCCTCATGCAGATCCTCTTAAAGCGTACGAAGCAAGCTGCCAGCAAACGTCCCACTTATCTCAGACGGTAAGCGGAGCGCGCAGGCCTTGGCCCGGAGTCGTGAGGTTGGAAGCCGAACGTGCCGAGACGTCGGCCAAAGCCGGTGGCTCGGTTTACGAAAGCCGTTCTTAAGGAGCACACACAAACTTTTGCCAAAATGGTGCCTTGATTTTGGCCGCAACCGACGAATCACACATGTTAAAAAGCGATAATAAACCATCCCGACAATAATTAAATCCTCACAATTAGGCGGGCAAACCTGACAATATTGCTATATTGTTTTAGTTCTCACAGCAAACATTCAAGTATCGACAAGCGGCAACATGGCAATTAATCAATAATTTAACAATCAAAACTAGCGACCATCTCACAAGCTAAACCCTTGATTTTGCTTTATTCGCCTCACTACCCTTAAAACAATTCAACAAAATTGCCAGCGAGTTGCTTTAAAAAAACAAAATACGACGTGATCACTCCGATTACAGGCCCACCCCATAATTCAGATTTTTAACACTCCCCCCTAAGTCATCAGAACATAGATCTTCACCTTGACTCCTCAAGCTGGAGTTCTAGGCTAGTGATCTGTACTGAAAAAACTTTCAAGTCGAACACTAGAGGCCATCCGAATGAATAAGGAAAATCAAGTCGCTCTACAGGACGCGGGCATACTGTTTCATGGTATCCCTTATACGCGCTCTAAGCTTCCTAATGAGCGACTTATCACACTTGAAGTAGATAAACTCACTCGAAGTATTTTGAGCTTCTCCATTTGTGATACACGTGCTAAGAAAAAACATCGAATTCATACTCGCCAATTGGAAACCATATTTTCTAGTTTGAATGGAATAAAATTCCATGTTACTGGCATTCCAGGTCGCCCCACTGTTGAAAATTCGCCCGAGCTCAGTAATGCGGGCTTTGTTAAGGCATTAAAAGAGCTTACAGCGCAATCAGAGTTGGCCTCAAAAAATAAAGAACATAGCCCGATCCAAATTGATCGCACTCCGGCAGACCTTTTTGTGATCCCATCATGCCCCCTCTACAAACAGCACCATCCTTCGCCTAAAAATCCTCTGTCTGGTGAGGCATGGCGTAAGCGCGGCCACCGCTTTCCGCGAAAATAGTATCGATGATACTCAATACGTTCATGTGCTCAGCACTACCAAAAAGTAGGAGTTGAGCACCTGAAACAAAACTCAATGGATAATCGCTATGAATAAGTTGCTGATCCGAGCCCAAATAGAGACGACGGTGATAGATTACCGGTTGCTTTATGGTAACCAGGTTTCCAGGCCAGAAGTAGTATTGTTGTTTGACAGTAATTCAATGTACGTACTTGAATATGCGGTGGTACAGTCACACAATATAAACAAGGCGGTAGTATCTGCATTGCAGAAGGGATATGAGACTTCACGTAAGCGCCCCGACACGTCTCTAAATTACTCGATTGACTGGGTAGTGATGAATGGATATCACCTTGAAAGCGATAGGATTAAGCAAGCCGCGATGAGACTTGGAATAAACTTAGCTTACACGCGGCCACGTTACAATGGCCGCATTGAAGCTCTAGTGCGTAATGTTTCAGTCGCGGTAAGACTTCACCAACCCGAAAACGGCTGCGATAATTCTTATCCAAAAAACGTTGAGACTTTCAAACAGGAGTTAGGCCGTGCGATCGCTGCACACAACGAAACTCCTATGAGGAATCAGCTCCGCAGCCCACGAGAGCTTTTTTATCAACAGCACACGGCTTGCACATAGAACCAACTTACTTGCTGTAGCAAGGGAGCAAGGGAGCCAAAAAACTCCCTTTCGGCCTGTGCCTTGCTCTACTTGCTTCCTTGTTTATGCCGAGCATAAAGAACGGGCGTTCCGTCTGCTGCATTTCGAGCATAGATTTCGAATGCCTGAGACTCTCCTTTGATCAGCGCACTAAGATTTTATACCCGTGTGTACGAGGAACAAGGTCTGATCAGAGTTTCGTGATGTTCGTCCAAGCACACTGAGATGAACCTACCCATCTACGCCAACGATGTCAGCCATGAATTTTGCAATAAACCCGACTTACATTTGGGCATCTTTCTGGGGGCGCCAGCCGCGGTAAACTTAGTGGTATCAGCGAGCATTGCTGATTCACTCTGTATCCCGGCGCTAGCTGTGGAGGAGGGGACATATGCCCTTTCTCCCAGCACTGTATCCCCTACGCGCTTCGGCTACGTAACCGAGGAACCTCGCAAGGTCGAGAATGTAAGATTTTGGTATTTTTAGACACACCCTCAAATCTGCAAATCTTGGGAATTAAAGGCAAGCTCTCTCAAAGCTGCCTGCTTTACCTAGCAAACTTTCCATCAAGGGACGTTTAAAATAGCCTGGTCGGCGGCAGGGGCATGCTCAGATTGAGCTTGAAATTCAGCCGGCGGACGCAATTCGCTAAGACGTAGCTCATGCCTTTGATGTACGGCGCGGTTACTAAATTCGGTTTCGCCGCCTTGAAACTGAATAGTATTCAGAAGAGCTACGTATAGATAAAAACGTCATACGCCTGAATTTATCTTCTGCGGCGGCTATCTTGGGATCTTCGCTTTGGCTGGCTATATCGGCCATCACGCGCGCAAATTCTTTCATGTGGCGCTGCATAGAGTCTAAGCCGTATGGGAATACTCCATCATTCGTGGGGAAACACGGTACTGTCGGCAGACTGTCGTTCGTGTCAATGCCACGCAGGATTAAGCTGTGCTCAAGATGGACGCAGAAATCTGCGGATAGCTCTATACTCACTGCCGCAACTCCGCCATTATTGAAATACCAAGCACCGTCACCGACTTTGAAAAACTGCGACAAATTTTGAGCGTGGCGGATGTGGATGACGCTGAAACGGGCCATTGCAAGATACAACAATATTTGTTCTGGCCTACGAACTACTGCTGAATTATTCAAAACCTGCTCGAAAGTCCAGTCCAACTCATAAGGCAGGTGGGCTAAGGATGGCGCGTTTGCGGGCATTCCATCGAGGATAAAATCTGGCACGTTCTCCGCGCAGTTATCTTTTCTAATACCCGTAGTAGAAATGTAATACGCGAAGAACTCTCGCACTATTTGTGCAGACCTCTGCAAATCTCTGCGGCTTTGGATTCTAACATTCGTGCCGTCAATAGAACGACAGAACAGTCGCCACTTTCCGTTGAATTTCCATTCTGAAAATGGGGCCAGGGGACTTGATACAAATTTACTGTGACGTGTTTGTGAACACCACGTGCCTGGCGGCTGCTTCAGAAAATTGATGAAATTACAAAACTCCGATTGATTCCAGTCCAGAAGTGAGATGCCATTCAGGTAGCTCCAGTTGAGCATTTTCTCCGCGACTCTGGTTACCAAATCGTAAAGTTCCCTCGCACGGGAAGGCGGCCAATTGTGAGCGGCCGCCTCCAAAAATCTTTTGCAGTACCACAGGCTGAGGAAAGGCAGCTTGACGGGGTCGAGCTCTTCTAGCCGATAACGAATGTTGTGATTCTCAGGAAAATCCTCAGGACTATCAGCGTGCCAATGTTTGTACGGTGGGAACAAAGGGATAGGGACAAACGGAGCAGTCATAAAATCTCTCCGCGAGCTAGACTCTAACCGCGTGGTTTTGTTGTCACCAATTGCTGACGAGTCGCACGCTATGATTTCTATCGACTCAACGTGATCAACGAAATCGGCTGAACACATGTTGATGAAACAATAGCTCAAATTCCAGATCAGGAAAGGCGGCTATATTCATGATTTTGCAGAGGTTCGGTGGTTTGCGAAATTCCGTTCGTAGGTAAGTGGAAACAGACAGTTACCGAGAGGGTCCGTTCAGACACATCATTTAACATAATATACATTATGCGTACCGTCCTATACGGACGTGGGAGCGTCTGGTTGTCGTGTTTTTTTAAAAACAAGAATTTTTACGTAAAAGAAATAATCTTAAAAATCAATAACGTACGTAGATTATGTCGATCCTTTCTTAAGTATTCTCCTTTTTAACTCCTACGACATCTTGGCGTGTCCTGTCTTTCGGCTTCACTAATAGTCCGCCGTACAAAGATCAGAATTTTTTGCCCCTAAAACACAGAAACTGTAGAGCTGTCGTTGTCACTTTAAAATCAGAAAAATCATCTTAAAAAATATTCTCGAAAATTCATAGGCCTAGAAAATCACGAAAATTATTCTTCGTGGTTTAGGCATATGAAGTAATCGGCGCTGTCCCACGCAATACAAAAATCGATGCCACGATCATCATCGGCCTCATACGACATTTTAGCTCTTCGCAGCCATACGGAAGCATGAGGTCCATCTACGAGCACGTCGCGGTGTGAAATCTGCAGCGTTCAGCGTGGAGTTTGTGCTCAGATTTCAAGGGCTGCCACATGTGAAAAAGACAAACGCCGGCTGAGTTTGGCATTGCACACCTTTCGCTAGAAGGCTGTGGAGCTTTCCTCCCACCAAATACCCTGGAAGCTCGCCAGAATCTGGCTAGATGAAAAGCTCAGTAAAATGCTTATCCTGTACTGTTGTTAACCACAATTTTGACTTGTAAGCCTTAGGAGAAACACATGACAAGAACTTTGGGGGGGTCGGTTTTCCATAACCCTCCCGCCTGAACGACTATCCAAGTACCGACCGGCCAGACGACTTGGACAACCATCAATACCGTAAAGCTGAGGAATGCTCGCAGAAGATATTCATGGGTCATTTTTATGCCGGTCACCTTCTGATTTGCGGATGGGAAATTAAGAAAGGCTGCCATCGCCAACGATTTTGCGAGAGCCACCTTGGGTTCTTCTTTTTTCCAGCAGGTGGCAATCTCTCCCGGTCCAACTTGAGTGAACCCTGCAACCTTTAAGGTGCTGAAAGCCCAACCTCCAGCCCTCAGTAAATATGCCACCGCCCAGGTGAAGACGAATAGTGAAGTCACACTCAACACCTTGCTCGCTTTATCGTTCCATAGGCTCGGCAATAGAGAGACCAATACGGGAATCAGGGCAGTAATCGCGGCCAGGTAGATCCCCGCCTTAGCATCTGCACTTTTGCGACGATCAGTTTCGGCGTCGAAAATTCGGCGAGCTTCATCGAGTGCGACTTCGCTGTCCTTCGCCCAATCGCCTTCCTTGACTGAGTCGCCGATCCCTTTCATCCAGGTGTCGTAATCGGCTTGGGCATCCGGTGGCAAGCGTTGAATGATCGGCCAGAACCACCGTAGCTTACCCAGCTTCTTTGCGCAGTAGAGGCGCACAGAGCTGCCCTCCTCAACCACGGGCAATCTTCAACAGATCGTCCACGATGGCCGACGCAATTGGATACCCTGTCAAGTTCTCAATCCATGCCCACTGACCATTGGGATTGATTTCAAGAAACCAGAGTTCGTCTTGCTGATCGCAGACTAGGTCAATAGCCCCATACCTCAGCCCCAATCCGCTGACGAGTGCAATGCACTGTTTCTGAATCTCGACAGGAAGCTCGATTTTCTCATGCCTCAAATCTGGTCGACTGCCCTGGCGCCAGTCGACCTCGGTCTCAACGTGATCCTGAGACCAGATGGCCGTGGCGAAAACATACTCCCCAACGACGGTGACCCTAACGTCATATTTCTTAACGATCTCTGACTGAACAATAAAGGGTGTCAAAGCGATTGACTGGGCTTGATCATCTTCAAGCTTGCCCAAGCGCGTGGTGAAGATCACTCGCTCGCGCTCCCCTGTAAGCACCGCCTGGCGCAGAGGCTTGCCGATGGCCTGGCCCATCTCAGCAACTTGGCGTGCTGACTCGATATCATTGGTAACGGTGACCGTGGGCACTTTGAATCCAAGCTCATGGGCCATCAGGAGTTGCAGTGGCTTATCTTCGGCTGCAAAGATATTGGACGGCGAATTTAGCCAGCGGCCTCCGAGGCGTGCATAAAAGCTTTTAAGAAAACTGCTCCACTCAGCGGCGATGTAGGCACGCTCGCCAGCATCAGTCACGCTTTCGGTCACATACGGTGCTCCAGGCCGGCGGAAATACGCCGCAGTTATCTGATCACCAGTGATCATGCGGCCATCGATCGAGATCGACCATGCCGAACGAGGGTGACTTGCCATAGCGCAAAGTGACTGAGGAAGGCGTTCGGTATTCAAGCGAAAGTAAGGTACATCGCGACGTCGGATTTCAGCTACGACATAATCCATCGTAATGTCCCGCTGATTCGTAACCAACAACAGCATAGCTCTCCCCCTCCTCAACCTTCGTAGTATCGGGTGTCGAGACCAAAGGTCGGGTCACCGTTGTCGTCATGCTCTAGCTCGACATTGGTTTTGGTGATGAGCTCAAGGATGTGATTGACGTCGCAACGATCGTCACGCTCCTGAGTCGTGTCAGTTTTTGTCACTAGTTGGAGAAGCTCATTACTTCCACCAGTGTGATTGTCGTCACTTTCCGTGTTGTGAAACGTCTTCGTGAGCAAGTCCAATTGCCAGGGCGCCTCGTCGTCCTGCTCCAAATTGACCTTGGTCTTGGTCATTAGCTCGCTTAAGGCACCTTCCGCAATGACGGGGGCGATTCCGTCAGTCGTGTTCACGACCCACATATCAAGTTCAGTGGAGTAATACCCCGGGATTTCATCGTCTCCTGTACGCGGAATCGCGGCCCTCGCTAAAAATGGCGACGAGGCCAATGCTCTTTCCATAACACCCATAAACTGAACTCCTGTATCCGTTTGACACTGCAGCATAGCGATGGGCGACAATACCATTGCGCCGTCAGCCGGGTAAACGTAGAAAGGCGCGAGCTCCTGGAGCGAAGTCAAATGAATCGGGAGCCAGTAGTCGGCATGGTCCCAGGCTCCCAACGGGCAGGTACGTACAGCTTTGTGACGGGTTCTGGCATCCTCAGTTTCATCTTTGGGTTGCAGCAAGCTCATGCAGAGTAGTTCTCAGATTTCCGGAATTCGCGTGCTCGCCGCTCGCGAATTTACTAGCCACCCTCCCCAGGCTTCAATTGCCTGATTCGGCCAGGTGACAGCGGAAAATCTACCATTCTGGATGCTATCGAGCTTTGTCTTGGCGCCAGGCGTAGTGCTCCCTTGGGGATACCGACTTTTACAACCTCAACGTCAATGTGCCCATCAGCATTTCAATTACGTTGGGCGACCTGCCGGACGACTGATCAATTCGGTGCAGGCCACCACGCGCGACGCATCAAAGCGGGCTAAGCTAGCTTCAAATGTCGCAACCGAAGTCAGCCAGATGGTTCCTCCTCCTACCCAAACAGCTAAATCGACACTGCCAGCCCGTACGCCTACGGAATACTTGACCCAAGTCAAAATCGAACAGCTAAGCCAGCTCAGTATTTTCTTGCTGGCCATGGAAGGTTTCGCCCTCAAAGATGTTCAGGCCATGCTCTCGATCTCTGAGCTTTACTCCTCATCGAGGGTCATCGGGCGGATCGTTGGCAAGTCCATCCGAACGAGCCAACGTCAGGGCGATGACTCGAAGACAGCTCGCCTTAACGTTCAGCAGGACGCGGTGGCCTTCCAATACGCGAAGGTACTAGAGCACGCGACGACTGTTTTTGGCGCACTGCGGCTTGCTGAAGAATGGCTCGATCGACCTTGTAAGCACCTTGCAGGCAGCGTCCCTCTTGACCTTATCGATAACTCTCTTGGGTTTCAGGCTGTCGAGGACTACCTGGAGCGGGTTGAGTTAGGGGTTTATCAATGACCTACCGGCCTCGGATGGTTGGGTAAGAAACATGGTCATACAGGCCAAAAAACTCCACAGGCTCTGTGGGCAACGCAGCGGTGTTGCAGGCGATCTCTGCTAAAGCGTTCTACGGCGGTGACGAGGCCATGGTTGTCACGAACTCCTACTGCACCTTGACGATTACAACCAGCAGCTGATTGAAGTGTTTCAGGTGCAGACTGAACGAGCGTAGGCCCGGATGCGGCAACCGCTACGGCTATGTGCAACACGCTGCAAGGCTGCCATTCTCGGCGCCCGGATAGGCTATGGTTGGCTCGGACTCTTTTGGTCATGTGCAAGTTAAACGGTGTCACTGGGTGAAAGCGAAGCTAATTCGGTTTCAATATTTTTGAGAAGATCGGATTCATTTTGCCGATTTTCTTTGTACATATATGCAACAACCATCATGGTCAGTGGATGGACGTTGAGCACTGAGGACAACTGTTCCAGCTTTTCCAGTGTGGGACTTTTCAGGCCTCGCTCCAAGGTGCTCAGATACGTCCGGCTGCTGATATTTGAAAAGTCCTCTTGGGTGAGCTGCTGTCGCTTACGGACCTGTTTGAGCGCAAGGCCAAACGCTGTGTTGAGTTCCAATTTGCCGATTCCGCAAAAGGAACGATGAAGCGCTCTCGAAACCTATAGAGCTACAATCTATAGTGTTCATTTTGAGGTGGCTATGTTCACTACTTACCGTCATACAGAAATCGGATTGGAGCTGCCCGATGAGCTGTGCTCCGCTCCCAACCAGCAATTATGGAGCTGCGTCGAGCAGGAGTTGATCTTGCCTTGGTTCTACCTGCAGGTGGTACGCCGCCATGGGCGGGAATTAAATGCCACCATGCTGATGCTATATCACGCCCAAGAGCTTAAGCAGTACGTCGATTACCAGTCGACCCGAACGTGGATCGAGCAGGTGCAGTTGGTAACCCCGCCATATATGAATGGTCAAGCCAGATGGTTAATGGAGCCGCTGCAACAGGTCTCGCTCGTAGAAGCTCCAACGGATGGCACCCATTTCCTAGTATTCAAGGTGACCAGCGGCTCTACCTATTCGTTGAGGGACGATCTCGATCTCACACTCCCTGCTATCCGTGTCTTGTTCTGTGCAGAGACCGATCTTCGTCACACCCGATAAAACAGAGCGCAGGCGAGAAAACGTTGCTTCAATCATCGCCTGGTAAGCTGAAAACGGGCCCGATGAGCTCTGTTAACAAAGCGGGTTGCTCCTCGAGTCGGGCTGCTAGCACCATGTCAGCTTTGCTCGGGTAATGTCGTAAAAGATATTTGGCATCGCGCCGAATTTTTTCGGGAAGAGATTTATCGCTGTATAGCTCAACTAAGAATTCTCGAGTCTGAATCACCGCGCGAGTGCGCTCTTCCGGCATGGTCATTTCGATCTCCCAGCAGCTTCAGCAAAAGTTCGGAGTGAAGGTTGATATAATATGCAAGCTCCACCGTACCCCCGCGCCTATGCACACCGATCAGCTTAATTCAAGCCTGGTCCTCATCCTTGCGAAAGCTCTAGGTCGCAACGGGCGAACGGTATGTGTGCGTTCATGTCAGTTTTTGAAAGCATAGCCACGATTGGGTGGCTAATGACGGGCGCAGCCGCTGACCAACGCAGCCATAATTCCTTGCCATCGCGCTAGCTCCAACTGATAGGTCATGAGGTAAGACAGGACCGCATCCATTTCGGCATTTTGCAATCTAAAAGCTTGCGAAATTCTTCATTGCTCAGCGTATCAGTAATTTTTGACAGAATCTCCTTGGACATCCCCCGCTTTCCCACGTAGTGGAGTGCCGTGAGTACTAATCCTAGATTCGTACCGGCATGCTGAAGGCGGTCTTTAGATACATGCTTGAGACGCACCAAGGCAACCCCGATTTTGATTTCGCGCGAAGAGCCGCTTGTATAATAAGTTGGTAGCACCTGCATTTGTGTGCTGAGGCCCAATCTGCGGACTGCCTCCGCTCCATGTACCTGTATCGTCTCACCGTTAGCGGTGGTGATTACCTTCATAACCGTGAGTGGGCTCGGACGTACTGGACCGATGTAGCTGTTTAACTTGGGGCGCATGTATACGCCTCGGGCCACGCGTTCTAGTAATCCTGCGAGTACCAGTTTGGAAAGTGCTTTATTGACCGCAGAGCGAGAGCCGACTGAGGCCAACTTCGTGCCGACGAAGGGCTGCCCTTTCTTCAGGCGTTTGACTCTCTGTGAGATGACGTACGCAACGGACACAAATGCCTCCCCTTCGGTGCACAAATACATGTCCAATAGATCTTACACTTCACTGCACGGGAGTTTACCATTCCAATGGGAAATGGCTTAAATCTAGACAGCGCTTAGAGCTGACCCTTCAGCACCGGCGCACTACACGCCCAGTATGCATTCACTAGCCCGGCCCACAGTGTGTGTCACTCGCTCAAATCGTCTGATAGTCCTCTGACAGCGCAGATTGCACCAGGTCGGCATAAACTAGTCACGTGTATCAGCCCATGCCATTTTCATTGATGCGTTTCATGAAATAAAACATTTCTGTCAGCTTAGCTGTACTATTGCAGAGCTGCCCTAGACCGTCCTCTCCCAGAAGCCTTGGCATGCTGGTGATGACGTTAGGTTGATCAACAAGCGCTTACTGCCATTGTGCTGCACGGCAACACCAAAAGGCTGGAATGCAATATCCGATAACTGTCAGCCCCGGATATTGCAGAATTCGCCTTAGAGGCGTTCAGGCTAACGCCATTCCAGTATTGCATGGTGCAGTCATGCCACATATACCTCAGCCGATATTCGATACCTTCGAATGTTTCCACGAACTCAACTTTCTCCAATTAAGCCACGAGCGGTCCAGTGTCCAGCGATATCTCAACAGATTCGACGTCAGCTTCCGTGCCGTTGACAGCTACTTGATTGTGCGGAGTTTCTTGAAGTCGTACGCCGGTAACCAGTCGACCTTCAACTCCTTCAGAACACACGTCGAACGCTTGCTGCTCTGGGCGCTGATTATCGCTCGCAAACCGCTCCTGGGCCTGCGTCGCTCCGATGCAGAGCAATTCATGGAATTCTGTCTTAACCCGCCCGCGTGGGTCGGCCCCATGATCAAATCTCGGTTCAAACGCATCGGTGGGCGAAAACGGCTTGAGTCAGATGAGTACGTCGTGAATCCTGACTGGCGCCCATTCAGTTGCACCGTTTCTAAACGTGAGCGCAAGCTGGCGTCTGAAGCGATGAGCGATCTCTCCACCCGTACTTACCATATGGCCCAGGGATCTGTGGCTCAGGTCTTCGCTGCCTGCGGTAGCTTCTTTCAGCACGCGATGGATGAAGGCCTTACGGAAGCGAATCCGTTCCGCGCCATCAAGCAGAAGTCGATCTACAAGCAGCGAAACACACTGGACGTGGCGTCTCGGTCCTTGACCGAGTTGCAATGGAGTTTCGTGATTGATACTGCGGAACAGATGGCTGACGATGATCCAGCCCATGAGCGCACGCTGTTTGTCGTGGCGACGCTCTTTGCTATGTACCTCCGAGTGTCTGATCTGGTCGGCCGTGACAACTGGCGGCCAACAATGGAAGATTTGCGGCGGGATACAACGGGCAACTGGTGGTTCCACGTCGTCGGTAAAGGCAACAAAGCTGCCAAGAGTCGCGGTGGCAAACGCTCTTCATCCAATGCCAGATTCACCAACGCGTCCCACAGCAAGGTGCGCCGACAGCTGAACCGGCCCCGCCCGTCTGTCATGCAGTAATCAAGAGCCCCCTGCTCAGACTGCTGAGGCGTCAGGTGTCTATGCGGCCGGATTTCAACATTCATCATTTGGTGCCAATTGCCGTCGCTACTTGAGTCCGCTGTCCGGGGCCCTACTGTTGGCGCCGACGCATTTTTCACCCACATGCCGGAATTTCATTGACCCAGTTTCGAACACCGGACTCGTTGTTGAATTTCGCTTTTAGACTTCTGGGTTGGGTCAGAATAGCGTCGGCACCTGGGTCAAAAATGCAGTGGCGGTTACATCAGGCGCTCATGCGCATGTTTCAGGCCAAGAGTACTTGCATCAGAACCGCTGCACGCCGCGTTAAATTTGTTCAATCTAACTCTCCTTGGGTTTTATTTAGTGGAGCTTTCATTTTCGATATCAGGGTGACCCGCGGCTTGTCGTAGCTGAGTGAGCTCCGCTGAATAGTGCAACGACAACCTCTTGGCTTCGGCCAATTGCGCGCTTGCCTGCGCCAGGCCGTCCTCCAGTCGCTTGGATTCGGCGCGTGACATACCAAGCTGTTCCTGAAGCGCTTCTTTCGCCCCGTCTGCCTTGGCAACTGCTGTCTTCATGGCAGCAATCTCACCGGTCAACCGAAGCGTCGCATCTTCATGTGTCGCCGCCGCTTTGGCCTGCTGCCGAGCCTCACTCAGCAGGCGCTCGTTATCTCTGTTGAGTCGAGTCAGTTCGTCCTGCTTGATCATCAACGTCTGCTGGAGTTGGCGCAGCTCAACCTGAACTTGCTGCACCTGCCCTTCGTGGCGCTGTTGTTCCTGCTCCCGCTGCTCCTTGACCGCGTTGCGGTAATGTTCCAGCGCATCGCGTGAATGCAGGTGCTTTTCTTCCAGGGAGCGGATCTGCTCATCCTTCTCCTGCACGCGCAGTTCGAGATCACTGCGATTTTGGCTCAGGCGCGCATTGCGGGTGATTTCAGTTTGAAGGCCGGTCTGGCAGATCAGCAACTCTTCCGTTTGAGCCTCAAATGCCGCCTTCTGGCTATCAAACTGGCGCTGCAAGAAGGTGAACTCTGCATTGAGAGCTTCGTACTTTTTTTCCAAGGCAACGCGCTGTTCGTCAAAAACGCCTTGGGCGTGTGCAATAGCTTCACCCCCCTCCTCCGTCATTCGCGCCAACAAGCCGGCCACAAGCTCAGTCAGCTCGTCACTTAATCGCTCCGTGGATGCCCGAGGCCGCGGATCAAAATCTTCAATCTCCTTCAAATAACGGTGAATGGTCGTCTTTGAGCCGGTATTACCCAGTTCAATGCGCACGGCGTCGATGCTCGGATTCTCGCCGCGGGCGAGCAGCGCTCTCCTAGCCTCCAGGACAGTCGCCTTGTTAATTCCGCCGCGTGCCATTTTCCTCTCCTACGATTTCGTACTGTTTTACATACCACGTATATACATAGCACTTTACAGCTATAAAAAGTACAGCATGAGAGCTTTTCTTTGATAAAATAATCGAGCGTTATCGCATCATATAACTGGTTTTGGCCTTTTTCGACGCCGGGAAAGGTACGTTTCGCGTAGAAGGGTCGAGATGAACAAAGTTGATCGTTATCTGCAGGCCGGCACCCGGGAAAACACCCGGCTAAGCTATCGTGCCGCGGTGGAGCACTTCGAAGTGACCTGGGGTGGGTTCCTGCCTGCCACTGGGGATGGCATCGTGCGTTACCTCGCCGAGTATGCGGATAAGCACGCCATCAACACGCTGAAGCAGCGCTTGGCCGCATTGGCTCAGTGGCACATCACGCAGGGATTCCCTGATCCCACAAAAACGCCGACTGTTAAGCAAATGATCAAGGGCATCCGGACATTGCATCCGACCCAAGAAAAACAGGCAGCCCCTCTCCTTCTATTCCACCTGGAGCAAGCGGTGAGCTGGCTTGAGCGAGAGGCAGCTCTCGCGGCTGAGCGCGGCCAATTTGTAAGTATGATCAGACATCGGCGAGACATTGCTTTGGTGCTGATCGGGTTCTGGAGGGGTTTCCGGGGTGATGAACTGGCACGTCTTCAGGTCGAACACACCCAAGCCGAGTCAGGGATAGGGATCACTTTCTACCTGCCGCATACGAAAGGCGATCGACAACACCTGGGGACGACATTCCACACCCCCGCGCTCAAGAAGCTCTGCCCCGTTCAGGCTTACATCAACTGGATCACCGTCGCCGGCATTTCGCGCGGGCCTGTATTCAGGAAGGTCGATCGTTGGGGAAACCTTGCTGACGGCGGTATCAACTCTAATAGCCTGATACCACTGCTTCGCCGCATCTTCGAGCAGGCTGGCGTCTCGGCTGATCTCTACAGCAGTCACTCCATGCGCCGCGGATTCGCGACCTGGGCATCGGCGAATGGCTGGGACATTAAGAGTTTGATGAGTTATGTGGGCTGGAAGGATGTGAAGTCGGCGATGCGATATGTAGATGCCAGCTCATCGTTTGGGGAGCTAGCTGTTCAGGTTGCAGCACCAAAACCAGAAGTGCTGAGGTAACCAGGATCGGACGAGGCTTACAGAAATTTTTAGTGGTTGCAGAGGTCTAGTTTCATTCGATTCACTTCGATTAGAAGAGTTGTAGCACGGGTTGTAACCAAAAATCATTGAAGATGACGATACTTTCTTATCAATGCATTGGTCGAACTGTCGTGCGCTAGCGCCACATGTTCGGATTCGGTCAGTTCGGCCAACACCAGCCCAGCCAGAACCTTGCCGAACTCGACGCCCCATTGGTCAAAAGAATCAATATCCCAAATCACACCTTGCGTGAAAACGCTGTGTTCGTACAACGCTACCAGTGCGCCCAGTGTGTGCGGGCTCAGTCGCATGGCCAACAGAGTATTGCTGGGCCGGTTGCCTCCCACTACACGGTGCGGCACTAGGGCCTCTTCTGTGCCCTCGGCGTAGAGTTCGCTCGCCGTCTTGCCAAAAGCCAGTGCCTCGGAAGCTGCGATCAGGTTGGCCATCAAAAGGTCATGCTGGTTGTCAAAAAACCTGTCGTCTCCCTGACACGGGATAAGGCTATGAGCGAAGCCAATGAAATCACAAGGCACCAATCGGGTGCCTTGATGCAGTAGCTGGTAGAACGAATGCTGGCCGTTTGTACCCGGTTCCCCCCACACAACGGGTGATGTGTCGCAACCGACAGCGGCTCCATCACAAGTGACATGTTTGCCGTTACTTTCCATGGTCAACTGCTGCAGGTAAGCAGGAAAGCGTGACAGGTACTGTTCATAGGGCAGAATCGCTTGCGTGCTGGCACCAAGGAAGTCGTTATTCCATATCGCCAGCAAGCCCATCATTACGGGCATGTTCCGTTCGATCGGTGCGTGCAGGAAATGCTCGTCCATGGCTCGCATGCCAGCAAGCATGTCGCGAAAACGAGCTGGTCCGATAGCTATCATGGTCGACAGGCCTATGGCCGATGCCATCGAATAACGACCTCCTACCCAATCCCACAAAGGAAACGTCTGTTCGGGCGCGATACCGAATGCAGCGGTCGCCTCGGTGTTGGTTGAGATGGCCACAAAATGGCGCACCACCGAAGCCTCGTCTCCCAGCTGGGACAGACTCCAGGCTCGCGCAGCAAGAGCGTTCGTCAGCGTCTCTTGCGTATGAAAACTCTTGGAGCAAATGATGAATAGCGTCTGCTCCGCCTTCAACCCATGGGTGGCCTCAGCCAGCGCAGTACCATCAACGTTGGAGACGAACTTCATATCCAGATTGCGCTGGCTGTAGTGTTTTAAGGCGTCGTACGCCATCACTGGGCCGAGATCGGAGCCACCGATACCAATATTGATGACATGACGTATGGGCTTGCCGGTATGACCGCACCAAGTGCCGCTGCGGATCTGCTCGCTGAAAATGGACATGCGATCCAGCACGCAGTGCACTTGAGCTACAACATCAACGCCGCCTACCCACAATTGCTCGCACGCCGGTGCTCGCAAGGCTGTATGCAGCACCGCCCGTTGTTCGGTGGTGTTGATCAGTTCGCCGCGAAACATTGCGGCGATACGCTCATAAAGATCGCAGTCGCGTGCCAGCGAGGCTAACAGACCGATGGTCTCGCCGCTGATGCGGTTTTTTGAATAATCAAGGTAAAGCCCGGCGGCCTCAAGCACAAAGCGTGTGCCACGCTCCGGGTCCGCAGCAAACAAATCACGCAGATGTGTGCTGCCTATTTGTGCGTAGTGTGTTGCCAGCGCTAACCATGCGGGCCGGGCGTTGAGCGCCTTCAACGCCTGAATCCCCGAGCGCCAAGTGCAAAACGGTTAAGCGTGCTGGCCCCCATTCGATGAGGACCGATACTTGAGATTTTCATTCTTATACTCCCGCTGTATTTCTTATGCGGCCGGTGTGTATCGGCGACGATGATCTCAACTCCTTATGCAGTAGTTGGCGGAAACCGAGGCCTGTAATCGACTGTACCTACGCATGCGGAATAGGTCTGTTCGCTACCACACGCAAGTGCCTAATGCGCTTTCTCTGGGTTGCCTGAAGGAGCGATACGACCCTTTCTGCGTTCCACTTTTCACACCAAGTTGACCGTAGCGTGCGCTGGCGCACAGAACGAAGCGCTGTCGGAGCGCATCGTCAAACCTTATCGAGGAGCCTTGCGGTTCGAACGGGAGAGCGAAGCAGCCTATGCAACCACTGATCGCCGGAAACTGGAAGATGAATGGCGTGGCATCCCAGCTCCATGAGATCGAAGCGGTGGCCGCCTCGGTGAAAGCGACACTACCATCGACCGAGGTTCTGATTTGCCTGCCCGCAACACTGATCACGCGCGCAGTGCAGACGGCTGCTGGACGCATCGCGATCGGTGGGGAGGATTGCAGTGCTGAGATCTCGGGCCCCTTCACTGGAGACTTCAGCTCAGAGATGCTCAAGGATGCCGGCGCCTGCGCAGTCATCGTCGGGCATTCGGACCGCCGCCAGCATCACGGGGAGACTGATGCAGTCGTGGCCGCCAAGGCCAAAGCGGCGCGACGTGCGGGTCTGTTGGCAATCATCTGCATCGGTGAGACGAACGCGCAGCGGCTTGCAGGGAATGCCCTGTCCATCTGCGGCGATCAGATCGCCGGGAGTGTGCCCAAGGAGATGACGGCGTCCGACGCAGTGATCGGATACGAGCCACTTTGGGCTATCGGGTCCGGCCAGATGCCAACGTCCGAACAAATCATTGAAATGCATGCGCACATCAGGGCATGCCTGACCCAGTGCTTCGGGGCTGAGGGTCAAAAGGTACGCATCCTGTATGGCGGTTCGGTCAAACCTTCCAATGCGCACTCGATTCTGGCGTTGCCGCAAGTCGATGGCGTCCTGGTTGGCGGCGCCAGTCTGAAGTCCGAGGATTTTCTGGCGATCTGCCGAGCGGCCCCGGCCCTGAATTCCCCTACCGTCAATTCACAAAAGGAACAGTGACCATGAACGACGCGCTCACCTTGACGCAAGAGAATCAAAACGTTGACGTCGCCGGGCAGCTTGCCGTCGATGTACCGACGTTAGCTGCAGATGAATTGTGGCGCATGAACGCTTACTGGCGAGCCGCCAATTACATTTCGGTCGGCCAGATGTACCTCTACGACAACCCGCTGTTGCTTGAGCCTTTGACCATGTCACACGTCAAGCCGCTCGTGGTCAGCCACTGGGGTACGACGCCGGGCCAGAACTTCATCTACGTGCATTTGAATCGAGTGATCAAAAATCACGATCTTGACATGATATACATTGCCGGTCCTGGACATGGAGGCCCGGCAATCGTCGGTAACGTCTATCTTGAAGGCACCTGGAGCGAGGTTTATCCGAATATCAGCCAGGATGAAGCAGGACTGAAGAAGCTGTTCAAGCAGTTCTCGTTTCCGGGCGGTATTTCCAGCCATGTCGCACCGACGACACCAGGCTCAATCCACGAGGGCGGCGAACTCGGCTATTCACTCAGCCACGCCTTCGGTGCCGCATTTGATAATCCGAATCTGATAGTGGCCTGCGTCATCGGCGACGGCGAGGCCGAGACCGGCCCGCTGGCCACGGCGTGGCAGTCCACCCGTTTTCTCGATCCGGTCACTGACGGTGCAGTGCTGCCGATCCTGCATCTGAACGGCTACAAGATCAGCAATCCGACGTTGCTTGCGCGCATCGCTCATGACGAACTGGAGCAGTTTCTGCGTGGCTGCGGCTGGGAGCCTTGCTTTGTCGAGGGCGACGACCCTGCGACGATGCACGAACTGATGGCCCGCGCGACAGACACCGTCATCGCGCAAATCAGGCAATTGCAGACAGTTGCCCGCTCCACTGAATCGGTCACACGGTCGCGCTGGCCGATGATCGTTCTCAGATCACCCAAAGGCTGGACCGGGCCGAAAAGTGTCGATGGGCTACAAATCGAGGGCACCTTCCGCTCGCATCAGGTGCCGCTGTTGGTCGATGCCCATCACTCCGAGCACTTGGCTCAACTTGAAAGCTGGATGAAGAGTTACAAGGCGCAGGAGCTATTCGACTCCAGCGGACGATTGATTGCGAAATTGGCCGAGATGGCACCGAAAGGCCTGCGGCGCATGGGCGCTAATCCAAACGCTAACGGCGGACTGTTGCTGCGCGATCTACATATGCCCGACTTCCGTGTACACGCGGTTCAGATCTCCTCCCCCGGCGCCGTTTTCGCCCAGGACACCCTGGTGCTCGGAGAGTTTTTCAAGGACATCATCAAGCTGAACCCCGACAACTTTCGAATCTTCGGGCCGGACGAGACATTGTCGAACCTGCTTGGCGCAGTCTTTGATGTCACCAACCGCCAATGGGATATGGCGACCGTTGCGAACGACGAGTTTCTCGCGCCCACCGGCCGCGTCCTCGATTCGATGCTGAGCGAGCACCAGTGCGAGGGCTGGCTGGAGGGCTACCTGCTGACCGGTCGGCATGGGCTTTTCAACAGCTACGAGGCCTTCATCCGCATCATTGATTCGATGTTCAGCCAGCATGCCAAGTGGCTCAAAGTCACCAAGGAGCTGGCGTGGCGACGGCCGATCGCCTCGTTGAACTACCTCCTTGCCTCGCACGTCTGGCAGCAGGACCATAACGGTTTCACGCATCAGGACCCAGGTTTCCTCGACCATGTGATCAACAAGAAAGCCGACATCGTTCGCGTTTATCTGCCGCCCGATGCGAACTGTCTGTTATCAACATTCGATCACTGCCTGCGCAGCCGTAATTACGTCAATGTGGTCGTCGCCGGGAAGCACGCGCTGCCGCAATGGTTGACCATGGATGAGGCGGTCGTGCACTGCACTCAGGGCGTTGGGATCTGGCACTGGGCGAGCAACGACCAGGACAGCGAACCGGACGTCGTGATGGCTTGCTGCGGCGATACTCCGACACTTGAGATTCTGGCGGCCGTGTCCATTCTGCGTGAACATTTACCCGACCTGCGGATTCGGGTAATCAATGTCGTTGACCTGATGAAACTGCAGTCAGCCAGTGAGCATCCGCACGGGTTGAGTGATGCGGACTATGACTCGCTGTTCACCAAGGACAAGCACATCATCTTCGGCTTCCACGGCTACCCTTGCCTGGTGCATCGGCTTACCTATCGTCGAAACAACCGCAACCTGCATGTGCGCGGCTACAAGGAAGAAGGGACGATTACCACGGCTTTTGACATACGGGTCCAGAACGACCTGGACCGTTTTCATTTGGTACAGGACGTTGTCGACCGCTTGCCTCATCTCGGCAGCAGGGGCGCTTACTTGAAGCAGATGGTTCAGGACAAGCTTGTCCAGCACAAGCTCTACATCAACCAGTATGGCGAGGACCTGCCCGAAATCCGCAACTGGAAATGGGGGGCGAGCATATGAATACCCACGAGCTTGTCGATACGGCACGCCAGATGCTGGCTAACGGCAAGGGGCTTCTTGCGATGGACGAGAGTACCCCTACTTGCAACGAACGCTTCGCAGCCGTTGGCATTGAACCGACTGAGGCGGCGCGACGCGGGTGGCGTGAGCTCATCATCACGACTCCGGGGCTGGCCGAGAGTATCGGCGGCGTAATTCTGTATGACGAGACCATCTACCAGCGGTGTACCGATGGCAGGCCGTTCGTGCAGGTGTTGACTGATGCCGGCATCGTCGTCGGGATTAAAGTCGACACCGGTGCGAAGGCTCTGGCCGGACACAACGGCGAGAAAATCACCGAAGGGCTGGATGGTTTGCGCGAACGGCTGCAATGCTATGCCGCCCTCGGTGCGCGCTTCGCGAAGTGGCGTGCGGTGATCTCGATGGGCGCCGGTCTGCCCAGCCCAGCATGCATCACGGCCAACGCTCATGCACTGGCGCGCTACGCGGCCCTCTGCCAGGAGGTTGGGCTCGTGCCCGTGGTTGAACCCGAAGTGCTGATGTCGGGCGATCACTCGCTGCAACGTTGTGCCGAAGTCAGCGCGCTAGTGCTGCACGAAGTCTTCGAGCAACTGCATGTGCAAGACGTGCTGCTGGAAGGCATGGTGTTGAAACCGAGCATGCTCCTGCCGGGCCTGAACTGCAGCCATCAGGACAACATCGACGAGGTGGCCGACACCACCGTGACGGCCCTCCTGCGCGCCGTGCCAGCCGCCGTGGCGGGCATCGCGTTTCTGTCGGGCGGCCAGAGTGCCGAACTGGCGACAGCGCGTTTGAACGCGATGAACCGTCGCTTCAAGTCCAGGCTACCTTGGGCATTGACGTTTTCGTTCGCACGCGCGATCCAGCAGGCGGCCCTCGATATCTGGCGCGGCGAGCCTGGCAAAGTAAAGCAAGCCCAGCGCGCGCTCCAGCACCGCGCCACCTGCAACCGTGCTGCGCGACTAGGTGACTATTCGGCCGCCATGGAGAATCTGGCAATTCCGATCAGCGGCGTATAGCCGGTGGATACAGGTACGAGAGATCACCCGCGGCGAGATCGCCGATGCATTCAATCGTAAAATCGGCCGCCGGCTCGGCGGCGATGATCTGCGGGTCCATGGCGTAATGACCCTGTCGCACAAAAAGGGTGGTTAACCGCTCTTGCCAGATATCCTTCATGGCCGCCAGGATGCCCAACTTGTCGTCAACCATCACATAGTGACGGCTGGGATAGTGGTGTTCTGCGGCCTGTAGCATCTTTTCCTTGTGCACATAGACCAATGCACGCCCTTCTACGGCCTGCCACAGCCCCGAGCGTTGCAGCTTGCGCGGCTGTAAAACCACATCGCCATCGGAAAGGATTACGGTCAGGCCGTATTGGCCCAGATGCCTTATGACTTGCAGTGCATGTGCGTAGAGTCGATCGGCAAACGGGTAGTCAATAAGGAAGGACGCCATCATCAACAATCTTTGTTCGTCTGCACTGCCCTGCCCGATCTCAAGCCGGTAGCGCTGCAAGGCACCCAGGTAGTCGACATAGCCGAGTTCTTTGCGCAATCTGGCGAAGATTGCCCAGTAGCGCCGGGCATGGTCGTCTCCCAAATGCGCTTTCAAGTGCTCGTGAAAGTCATCAACAACGCGGTCGCCGTCCAGCAACGTGTTGTCGACGTCGAGCAGAAAGACAACGTCAGCCATCATTGAGGACCTCGTCCGGCTTCACCGGGGTGAGTGTTTGTGGGGCTATACCTTAATGGCGCAAGGCGTGACGTTCCGTAGTTGTCTTGAGAAACGATTCCAACAGCGTGCGCGTGGTCGTTACGGCACGTCTGTGTGCTGACGCACAGACGGCGCTTTAACTTGAGACCATTTTGGCATCGAGCAAGCGCCCTCCCCCCGCAAACTCGCAAAGCTCTCAGCGGTTCATCACCGGACTGCACACGCCATGAATCGCCAAGGAAGAACCCGGTGCGCAGTAATTGGCCGTGGAGAATCTGCCCGCCAAGAGGATTGATGATGAATGACCTGACGTTACGTAGAAGTATTCTGGACGAGCTGGAGTTTTTACCGCACATCGATGCTGCCGCTATTGGTGTCACCATCGAAAACGGCGTTGTTGTACTTACCGGGCATGTGAGGACTTACGCTGAAAAAATCGCCGCCGAACACGCAGTTCAGAGCGTTAAAGGCGTCGTTGCCGTGGCAGAAGAGCTCGAGGTGCAGGTATCCGGCGCCCACGCTATTGATGATGGTGTGATCGCCTCCCGTTGTCTGGATCTGATTCACTGGGACACGGCGGTTTCCAAGGAGCCCATTCAGATCAAGGTTCAGCACGGATGGGTAACGATTGAGGGGCATGTGGAATGGCAATACCAGAAAGCCGCCGTAAAAGCCCTCATACAGCAATTGCAAGGGATCGTGGGGATCGACAACCGTATAACCATAAAGCCTAAAGACAGCATTCAAGATATCAAGACGCTTATAGAAGAAGCCCTGGCACGAAGTGCCGAGCTGGATCCCAGCAAGATCCGCGTCACTGTGCAGGGCAATCAAGTAACGCTCGAAGGCACAGTTCACCGATGGCTTGAACGTAAAGCAGTCGAACACACAGCCTGGGCGGTTCAAGGCGTAAAACTTGTAGAAAACCACCTACTCATCAGCTGACCCGGCAGACGCAAGGCCCATCGGTATGTTCGCCACCGAACAGACTGCAATGGCGTCAAGTCAGCACACTTCTAGTTTCTCGAATAGTGACGCTCACATGGCACACGCAGGCGCCTGCGCCGCGCTCAACTCATCGTTATCGGGTGTGCGAGCACGCGTGTCAGATCAGGGGGAATATGACAAGCATATGGACACGCATCAGACTGTTGTTACCTCGATTGGCTGCCTTTTGTCGAACCGGCAAGTTCGCCAGAATCAAGTTTGCCGATGAGCCGATTCTACGCGCCGAACTGTTCAACGCAGACCAAATGGCCAGTCACGGTATGGCCCTGGCCAACCAGCATCAGGTCAGTGCCTTGTCCTCCCACGATGCTCTACTGGGCAGACTGGACGACAATGAGGTTGTGCTCAACCGAAGCTGCACCGCGCTGACGCAGGCGCAGTCTTCCAGCCGTCGCGTCACCCCGGCCGCCGAGTGGTTACTGGACAACTACTTCCTCGTTGAAGATCACATTCGTACCGCCAGAAAGCATCTGCCCAAAGGCTACAGCCGGGAGTTGCCACGCTTGACCAACGGCCCTTCCGCAGGCCTTCCACGGGTCTATGACATTGCGCTGGAAACGATCTCCCATGGTGACGGCCGATTCGACGAACGGAGCCTCAGACGCTTCATCGTTGCCTATCAGACCGTAACACCACTGGCACTGGGGGAGCTATGGGCGATCCCGATCATGGTGCGCCTTGCGTTGATCGAAAACCTGCGCCGGGTGGCGTCACGGGTAATGGCAGACTCGGACGACCGAAACAGGGCGGATGACTGGGCCGAGCGCCTGATCGAGGTTTCCGGGCGTGATGTAAAAAATGTCGTGCTGACCGTCGCCGACATGGCCCATTCGGTGCCACGGTTGAGTGCTGCGTTCGTAGCTGAGTTTGCCCGCCGCTTGCAGGGCCAGAGTGTGGCCCTCGCCCTGCCCCTCAACTGGATCGAGCAAATACTGGGTGAAACGGGCTCCAGCACAGAGCGTCAGGTACACCTCGACGCGCAGCAACAGTCTGCCGACCAAGTGTCTATCAGCAATAGCATCGCAAGCCTGCGCCTGTTGACGGCCACCAATTGGCGCGAATTCGTCGAATCGATGAGTCATGTCGAACAGACTCTGAAGAAAGACCCCGCCGCCGTTTACCCTTTCATGGATTTCGCCACCCGCGACAGTTATCGACACATGATCGAACGGCTCGCCAGGCGCAGTCATCGGCCAGAGATTCAGGTGGCTCAGATCGTCGTTGATCTGTCGGGACAGCAGCACGCAGCGGCACTGGACAGCTCGCTGCACAGCCATATCGGCTATTACCTGATCGGCGCTGGCATTGGTGTTCTTGAACAAAGGCTTGTTGCCAACGTGCCTATGCATGAGCGCTGGAAGCGCCTTCTGCAATTTTCACCATTGATGTTTTACCTGACACCGGTAGGCGTTCTCACACTGATTTTTGCCTTGCCATTGCTCGCCTCTGCGAGTCGTGACGGTCTGCCCGACTTGGCCTTGCTGGCGCTGGCGGTGCCCTGCCTGATCATGACCAGTCGCCTGGCAATCAGTCTGATCAATTGGCTAGTGACCTTCAGCCTGTTGCCCACCATATTGCCGAAGATGGACTACGCCGGCGGTATTCCTGAGGAAGCTCGCACGCTGGTGGCCATTCCTTCACTCATCGCGACTAGTGCCGATATCGAGGAGCTGGTGGAAGGCCTGGAGGTCAGGTACCTGGCCAATCGCGACGATAATCTGTTTTTCGCCTTGCTCACTGATTTTCTTGATGCGCCAGAAGAGGTCGAGGTTCAGGACGCAGAATTGCTGACACTCGCCTCCCAGGCTATCAACCAACTCAATCGTAAATACGCTGAAGGCGTGGTCGACCGGTTTTTCCTGTTTCATCGATCGCGCTGCTGGAACCCCGGGCAACAGGTGTGGATGGGGCATGAACGCAAACGAGGAAAACTCAACGACCTAAATGCGTTGCTGCGCGGCACCGGCAAAACGCGTTTCACGACGATTGTCGGTGACATACGCCCCCTTCTATCGGTGCGTTACGTGCTGACCCTCGATACCGACACATTGCTGCCGCAGGATGTTGCTCGCCAATGTGTGGCAGCCATGATGCACCCGCTCAGCCGGCCCTTGTTCGACACTCGCAAGGAAAAAATCGTATCCGGTTACGCGTTGTTGCAGCCGCGCGTAGGCATCAGCCTTGCCAGCACACCACGCACCCTCTACTCCCGGTTGTTTGGTTGTGATGGTGGTGTCGACCCCTATACCCGTGCGGTGTCGGACATCTATCAGGATCTGTTCCAGCAAGGGTCCTTCATTGGCAAGGGCATCTATGATGTGGATGCCTTTAGCTGTGCGCTGGAAGGCTGTCTGCCAGATAACCAGATACTCAGCCACGACTTGATCGAGGGCTGCTACGCACGCTCGGGTTTGCTCAGCGATGTGCAGTTGTATGAGCAATACCCCTCCCGTTACAGCGCCGACATCAAACGCAGGCATCGTTGGATCCGCGGTGACTGGCAGTTAGTCCCATGGCTGCTCCCTTGGGCACGCAATACACGAGGTGAATGGACGCGCAACCGCTTGGGCGTCATGGCGCGCTGGAAGATCCTCGACAATCTGCGTCGAAGTCTTGAGCCAATGGCCTTGCTGTCAATGCTGGTCTGGGGCTGGTTTGCCAGCAGTGAACCCTTGGCCTGGACACTGGCGGTGGTCGGTTTGCTGGTTATCCAACCGTTGCTCAGAACCTTTACCGATGTCCTGCAACCACCACTGAACGTGCCTTATCGGGAGTACCTCAAAGCCCTTCTTAATGGGCTGGCACAAGACCTCGCGCAAGTCTGCGCCGCCATCGCCTGGCTACCGTTCGAGATGTACTACAGCGCTGGTGCCATTACGCGGTCGCTGTGGCGTATATTTTTCAGCCGGCGCTTGCTGTTGCAATGGCAGCCGTCCCGCGAGGTCGAGCGCAGTTCGTCGAATCGGGTATCCGGACTCTACCGCGAGATGTGGTTTGGACCACTGCTTGCGCTGAGCGCGCTGGCCGGGTTGTTGACTGATCCGGTCAGGCTGACCATTGCCGCTCCGCTGCTACTGGCTTGGCTGGCAGGTCCATGGATCGCCTGGCGTCTTAGTGCCAAGCCGGAGCACGCGGCGTTCGCCCCCTCGCCCGAGGCGTTGCATTTTTTGGGGGTGCTGGCCCGTCGAACATGGGCGTTT
This sequence comes from Pseudomonas sp. ANT_J12, assembly GCF_008370045.1. Taxonomy (GTDB): domain Bacteria; phylum Pseudomonadota; class Gammaproteobacteria; order Pseudomonadales; family Pseudomonadaceae; genus Aquipseudomonas. The sequence continues at coordinate 70,256 of NZ_VOBN01000014.1, read as the reverse complement.
TTCGATGAATTCGTAGGCCCGCAGGACAACTGGTTACCGCCGGACAATATCCAAGAAGAACCTAAACCGACGATTGCCCATCGCACCTCCCCCACTAATATGGGCATGGCCCTGCTCGCCCATCTGGCCGCCCACGACTTTGGTTATTTGAGCACCGAACGCCTGTTGCTACGCCTGGCCGCCTCACTGGACAGCATGAACACACTGGAGCGTCACCATCAGCACTTTTATAACTGGTATGACACACAGACTCGCCTGCCACTCAGGCCTCAATACATCTCCACTGTTGACAGCGGCAACCTGGCAGGCCTGCTACTCACTTTGCGAGCGGGTTTGGTGCAAATGCCGGATAAACCCCTCTTCGGCCTTTCCGTCGTTAACGGCCTGCGTGATACGTTAAACACCCTGGGTGAAACGCAGAATACGAAAGACCTGTGTAATCAGTTACAGCCGATCCTTGAGCGAGCAGCGCAAACCCTCGAAACCCATGCATTGCTGGATCACCTGCAAACTGCTCGGGCCATCGTTGCGGCACCGCTGGCAAACGCCGAGGACGATTGCATCTACTGGCAGCATGCGTTCACTGCTCAATGCGACGACTGGATCGCGGCGCTTGCTCGCGATGAACTGCCTGCCCCTCTCCTCAACCACGAACCTCTCTGCCAAACGCTGAGGCAACTAACCCAACTCAACAGTGACGACTGGTCCACCGAACACCATGTTCGTCTTGAGGCGGTACGTACCCACGCCCGCGAGTCCATCAGCCTCCTGGATCGGCTGATCAAACTGACTGGCGGCCTTTCGCAGATGGATTTCGCGTTGCTCTACGACCGCAAACGCGATTTGTTTTCCATCGGCTACAACACTGAAGAACGTCGCCTGGACACCGGCTACTACGACCTGCTGGCCTCCGAGGTGCGCCTGACCAATTTTGTTGTGATTGCACAGGGCCAAATACCCCAGCGGGCCTGGTTTACCTTGGGCCGATTGTTGGGGGTTTATGCCGGCGTACCAACCTTGATGTCCTGGTCCGGGTCGATGTTCGAATACCTGATGCCGCTGCTGGTCATGCCCAACTATGACGGCAGCCTGCTAGATCAGACCTGCCGTGCCGCCGTGACCATACAAATCGAACAAGGCAAAAGCCTTGGCATACCTTGGGGGGTATCGGAGTCGGGCTACTACATGCTCGATACCCAGTTCAATTACCAATACCGAGCGTTTGGCGTGCAGGCGCTCGGCCTTAAGCGCGGCTTGAGCGATGACATCGTGATAGCACCCTACGCCAGTGCCCTGGCGCTGATGGTAAATGCCGAGGCCGCCTGCAAAAACCTGCAACGCCTCGCTCAACAGGGCGCGATGGGGCGTTACGGACTTTACGAAGCCGTCGATTACACCGAAGCACGATTACCGAGTGGCCAGCGTTTCGCCTTGGTGCAGTCGTTCATGGCTCACCATCAAGGCATGAGCCTGCTCGCCTTGACCAGCGTGCTGCTCAACCAGCCGATGCAACGTCGTTTCGAGTCAGACCCTGCGTTGCGATCTGCCCTGCTGTTGCTGCAGGAGCGCGTGCCCAAAGCAACAGAACCTTATCTGCAACCCTCCCAAACACCAGCCGTTGGTGACAACGGCCAGAGCCACGACACCAAGCTGAGGTTATTTGCCCAACCAGGGCGGAAGCGTACCGCCGTTCAATTGCTCTCCAACGGCAACTATCACGTAATGCTCAGCAGTGCAGGCGGCGGCTACAGTAGCCGAAATGATATGGCTGTAAGTCGCTGGCACGAGGACATCACTCAAGATAATTGGGGTACTTTCTGTTATTTGCGGGATATCGCGAGCGGCGAATTCTGGTCCGCTGCGTTTCAACCCACTCTGCGCCGCACAGAGGTTCAGGAGGCCATTTTCAGCGATGCCCGGGCAGAATTTCGGGCGCTGGAAATGGATTACGACTCACACATGGAAATCGTCGTTTCGCCAGAAGACGACATTGAACTACGCCGGTTGCACATCACTAATCGCGGGGCCTCTGCCAGAAAATTCGAGATCACCACCTACGCAGAAGTGGTGCTGGCCCCGGCTGACACCGATGCAATGCATCCAGCGTTCAGCAAGTTGTTCGTGCAGACCGAGTTGCTGTTACCGCTGCAAGCCATCATCTGCAGTCGCCGTCCTCGATCCAGTGTTGAACACACACCGTGGATGTGTCACTTGCTGGCGGCACACGGGGTTCATATCGACACGATCTCCTACGAAACGGACCGAGCACGCTTCATCGGTCGAGGGCTCAACTTGAGTGCGCCTGCCGCGATGGCGCCCGGGTGTGCGCAATTATCGGGAAGTCACGGCGCGGTGCTTGATCCGATCGTGGCGATCCGCTGCCGTATCACACTGCAAGCGGGACAGCAGGCCACCATCGATCTTGTGACGGGCGTGGCGGATAGCCGAGACGATTGCATTTCCCTGATCAATAAATACCGCGATCGCCACTTGGCAGACAGGGTCTTCGATCTGTCATGGACCCACAGCCAAGTGCTGTTGCGACAGCTTAACGCTTCACCCGCAGACGCCCGGTTGTTTGAACAGATGGCCTCTTCGTTGCTTTACGCCAACGCCGCATTACGCTCAGACAGCGCCATATTGATGAGTAATCGACGCAACCAGCAGGGGCTTTGGGGGCAGTCGATTTCCGGCGATCTGCCTATCGTGCTCTTGCGGGTAAAAAGCCTGGATAACTTCGAGCTGGTCCAGAAGATGATTCAGGCCCATGCGTACTGGCGCCAGAAAGGATTAGTGGTGGACCTGTTGATCTGGAATGAAGATCAGAGCGGTTACCGCCAGCAATTACAGGATGCGATCATGGGGCTTGTCAGTTCCGGCAGCGAAGCTTCGCTGGTGGATCGCCCCGGCGGAATTTTCGTGCGCAGCGCGCAACAAATGTCGAGAGAGGACCGCACGCTGTTCCTCTCTGTCGCACGGTTGGTGCTCAGCGAAGGGTTGGGCTCAATTGCCGAACAGGTAAACCGCCGACGCGTAGCCCCGGCATACGCTCCATTCGTGTCGACACGGCAGTACGTACCCACAGCAGCGGCAAAGCGGCTTGCACCAATCCCTCGTCAGTTATTACTGGACAACGCCTATGGCGGTTTCAGTGAGGATGGCTGCGAGTATGTGATCAACTCGACAGCCACCACGCCCACACCGGCCCCTTGGGCCAATGTCATCGCGAACGCACAACTTGGCACCGTCATATCCGAGTCCGGCAGCGCCTACACTTGGGCGGAAAATGCTCATGAATACCGACTCACCCCCTGGCACAACGACCCTGTTACCGATCCCAGCGGAGAAGTCATCTATTTGCGCGATGAGGAGACGGGGCATTTCTGGTCAGCCACACCCCAGCCCTGCCCCGGCGCCGGTCACTATCAGACGCGCCACGGTTTTGGATACAGCGTTTTCGAACGTGAAGGCGACGGAATCAAGACGGAATTGTGGGTTTATGTGGCGCTCGATGCCCCGGTCAAGTTCTCACGGATGGTTATGCGCAACATGTCCGAACGCAGACGAACACTCACCGTGACGGGTTATGTTGAATGGGTGTTGGGGGATTTGCGCAGCAAGTCAGCGATGCATGTGGTGACCCAATCCGATCCTGTCAGCGGTGCGTTGTTCGCCCGAAACGCTTATTCAGTCGAGTTCGGTGAGCGTGTGGCGTTCTTTGACACTGACACAATCGACCACACCATCACCGGCGATCGCAGCGAGTTCATCGGCCGCAATGGCAGCCTGCAATCGCCGGCGGCAATGCATCACGCAAGACTGTCCGGACGCATCGGCGGTGGGCTGGATCCTTGTGCGGCGATTCAAATAGCCGTCGCACTCGATCCAGGGGAAAGCACAGAAGTAGTTCTGCGCATGGGTGCAGAGAAGAATGCTCAAGCGGCGACTCAATTGGTGCAGAGCTACCGGGGCGTCCAGGTTGCCGCCATACAGTTACAGAAAGCTCGAGAGCACTGGCGCTCGCTGCTTTCGGTAATCCAAGTGAAGACGCCGGCAGCAGGGCTGGATGTGATGCTCAACGGCTGGTTGATGTATCAGGTCATTGCCTGCCGTTTCCTGGCCCGAAGTGGCTATTACCAATCGGGTGGAGCCATTGGATTTCGCGATCAGTTGCAAGACAGCATGGCCATGATTCATGCAGACCCTGCAGCGGTACGCGCCCATTTATTGTTGTGCGCAAATCACCAGTATCAGGAAGGTGATGTCCAGCACTGGTGGCACCCGCCGCTGAATCGCGGCGTGCGTACGGCCTGCTCGGACGATTTCCTGTGGCTGGTGGCTGCCACCAACCGCTATGTGGAGATAACCGATGATCTGACTGTGCTGGACGAGTCTGCTGGATTTCTGGAAGGCCGCGCATTGAACAGTGGCGAAGAGTCCTATTACGACTTGCCGGGTGTATCGGATTTGCGCGAGCCACTTTATCGCCATTGTGTCCGCGCTATCGAGCACAGCCTGCGCCGTGGCAAGCACGGGCTGCCGTTGATGGGTAGCGGCGACTGGAATGACGGGATGAACCGTGTCGGTTATCTCGGCCAAGGCGAAAGTGTGTGGCTGGGGTTCTTTACTTGCGACGTGCTCAAACGTTTCGCAGCTGTCGCGCAACGCTACGGTGATGATGACTTTGCACAACTCTGTAACGAACACGCCAGGCAGCTCAGTGACAATCTGGAAAAAGCTGCGTGGGACGGCGCCTGGTATCGTCGAGCATGGTTTGATGACGGCCAGCTACTGGGCTCATCAATCAACGATGATTGCCGCATAGACTCCATTGCCCAGAGCTGGTCAGTCCTGTCTGGTGTCGGCTCGGCAAAACATCAGCGCCTGGCAATGCGTGCGCTGGATCTGCATCTGGTAAAACCCGAGATTCGCGCCATCCTGCTGCTCGACCCTCCATTCGATAAAGGCGAACAAGACCCCGGTTATATCAAGGGTTATGTGCCAGGTGTCCGAGAGAACGGCGGACAGTACACCCACGCCGCCATCTGGGCAGCTATGGCGTTTGCTCAATTGGGCGATGCCCGGAAAGCCTGGGAGTTACTGAACTTGATCAACCCCGCCGGCCCTCTCAATATTGAGACGTACAAAGTTGAGCCCTATGTGATGGCCGCCGATGTTTACGCTAAACAGCCCCACGCAGGACGCGGCGGCTGGACTTGGTATACAGGCTCGGCAGGATGGATGTACCGACTGGGGGTGGAGTCACTATTAGGTCTGCAACGCAGCGGAAACACGCTCAAGATCGAGCCTTTGATCCCGCAGGACTGGCCCGGTTTTACCCTGACTTACCGATTCGGCTTGACCCACTACCATTTCGAAGTCACCCAAGGCGTTACCGGCTCCACCTCAATGACGCTGGACGACCGGCGCATCGAAGACGGTGCGCTGGTGCTGATCGATGACCACATCGAACACCGGGTTCACGTTCAGTGTCGTGCACGCTTGCCAGGGCTGCTGGAGCACGAATATGCGAAAGCGGGCGATGAGTAAAAACGCCAAGCTCAGTATCTCCAGAACACTGGCGTTACAAGCACCAGCACCGTCAGAATTTCCAGCCTTCCAAGGAGCATTCCAACGGTCAATAGCCATTTTGCGGAATCAGGTAATGATGAAAAATTACCTGCTGGCCCAATGATCGTGCCAAGCCCTGGCCCTACGTTACACACCGCCGTAGCGGCGCCGCTCAATGCTGTTGTCCAGTCAAGTCCAATCAGAGCCAGGCCCAGGGCAATAGCGGCAATCGTGATCGTGAAGAAAAACGAAAAGGTCAAAAGTGAGCGCACGATCTCCTCATCAATCGGATGGCCGTTGTACTTTTTCTGAATCACTGCCCGTGGATGAATCAGTTGTTTCAAGCTACTGACCAGTAACGCGGCAGCCACCTGAAAACGAAAAATCTTGAGACCACCGGCCGTGGAGCCTGAACATCCACCGACGAAGGTCAGATAGAAAAAGAGCAGGACGGCGAAGCTGCCCCATAAGGTGTAATCACCTACCGCAACACCGGTGGTCGTGACGACCGAGGTCACATTGACTGCCACGATACGAAACGCATCCCACCATCCGTAATCACTGTGAAAGCACAGCCAGGTCCCCACCGCCAGCCAGGTAACGATCAAGAACCCGATAAATCCGCGCACCTGATGATCTTTCAGTAGCGCACGTCGATGACCGCGCAATGTCGCGACATACAAGGTAAAGGGCAGACTGCCCAGAATCATGATCACCACCGCTACCCAATGAATAGCTGGCTGTGTCCAATGCCCAAGTGACGCGTCCGAGGTTGAGAATCCCCCGGTAGAGATCAACGACATGGCGTGGTTGACTGCTTCAAACGGCGTCATTCCGGCCATCCAGAGCGCCAGTGCTCCGGCGCCCGTTAGCCCCAGATAGAGGAAAAGGATGTACTTGGCTGCCACATGGGAGCGCGGGGTCACTTTCTCCGACCAGTCTGAAGACTCTGTCTGAAAAAGACGCATGCCGCCCACTCGCAATAGAGGAAGGATCGCCACGGCCATACCGATAAAGCCGATACCTCCCAACCAGTGCAACATCGAACGCCAGATCAACAATCCAGGAGAGGCTGTGTCCAAACCACTCAGTACCGTTGATCCGGTAGTAGTGATACCGGACATGGTTTCAAAAAAAGCGTCGGTGTAACTGATTTGGCTGATAAAGACCATCGGCAACGCAGCGAAGGTACACACCACCACCCAACTGCCGGTGGTCAGCAAGTACATATCTCGCGGACGAAGTTGCGCAGTATCGGGGCGCCCACGAGCGACCAATAACAGACCACAGATGAAGGTAATCAAACTGGACCAGAGAAAGGCTGACAGATCGTCGCGGCGCTCATAGACCACCAACGTGATCATGGGAATAGCCATACTGACGGCCAACGTAATAAGAAAAATACCTAAGATGAAGCCAATGAGCCGTATTGCTGCGATCGACATAGAAGTAACCTGACAAATTTGTGCCACGCGATATCGGAGGCTACGCCTCCTGGGTCCGCAACTTCCAAGTGCGATCAGCAGGATCGCAACGTGTCGACCTGATTCTCGCCTATTAAGGGGTACGTCCACCTCAAAACTTTATTCTCCCTCGGGTTTATTCGAAGATTGCGGCTAGGGTGACTGCTGAATGAACCATCCTTACTTATGAGAACCCAACCAAGGAAAGTCACCCCCCGTCTTTGCTGACCGAAACCTGAAACCACTGACTGATCACCCCACTATCAAAAGGTATGAAAAATGATCGCTCGCTGGCGCTGGCTGTTACAACAACTGACCAAACGGCTATGGTTCAGAGCCACGCTGTTTTCGCTGCTAGGCGTGGCAACAGCGTTGCTCGCCGTTGTCTTCAAAGACTACATACCCGAATCATTGCCCGCCCGTATCGGCGCCGACGCTGTCGACAAGATCCTGGGCATCATCGCCTCAAGCATGCTCGCAGTGACCACTTTTTCGTTAAGCACGATGGTAACCGCCTACGGTGCAGCCAGCAGTGGCGTGACGCCCCGAGCCACCACACTGGTGATGGAAGACACCACCACGCAAAATGCCCTTGCCACCTTTATCGGCTCGTTTCTGTTTAGCCTGGTGGGAATCATTGCACTGAGTACAGGGGCCTACGGAACACAAGGAAGGGTTCTGCTATTTGCAGTGACGATAGTCGTGGTGATTCTGATTGTTTACACACTTCTGCGCTGGATCGATCACCTGTCCAAGCTCGGACGGGTGGGTGAAACCATTGATCGTGTCGAACAGGCGACAATCGCCGCAATTAACAACAGGGTCCAATGGCCTCATTTGGGCGGTGCCGCTTACCCTGCCGAGTGGATGATTCCACCCTTGGCTCAAACAATCACAAGCCACCAAACCGGGTACGTCCAACACATCGACGTACACGCGTTAGGCGCCGTTGCAAAAGCAGACGAGATACAGGTTTTTCTGGACATCCTTCCGGGAACTTTTGTGCATCTGGGCATGCCGCTCGCCCGAACGGTGAGCTTGAACGCGGAGCGCGTAGACGAGTTGCACGCCAGCACCAAAAAAATCCTCGCCACGTTGACCATTGACGTACGCCGAACGTTTGAACACGATCCCAGGTTCGGGTTGTCGGTGCTGTCGGAAATCGCCTCTCGCGCCTTGTCGCCGGCAGTCAACGACCCAGGGACTGCCATTGACGTTATTGGCCGGGGGATCAGAAGCCTCTCCTGCTGGGGTAAACCACAAGACCCCGCAGCGAAAATCGATGAAGACTGCGAGCAGGTTTACCTCCGCGGCCTGACTGTAGATGATCTGTTCGATGACTTTTTTGCGCCGATTGCCAGAGATGGCGCGAGCTTGCTCGAAGTAGACCTTCGCATGATGAAGGCGCTTGTCAGCCTGGCGCAGATAAACCCCGAGATGTTCAAGGATGCTTGTGCCAGGCACGCAGGCCTTCTACTCAAACGCTCAGACCTGTCGCTGACATTGGAGGAAGACAAACAAACACTCAGGGCAGCGGCTCGACAACTGATCCGCTAGTTCAATCTGGTTTTCGCGGGGCTGCGCCACTGTCCGGGGCGTGCAAAAAACCACGGGCCAATTGCTGATACAACTCAGGCCCCATCCTGGCACTGACCGCTTTGGCTATCAGCGCTACAGCCAACAGACTGATCACCATACCGTGGCTGTCGATCATCTCCATCACGATAATCGCTGACGTGATCGGCGACTGCGTTACAGCAGACAGAAAACCGACCATACACAGAGCAATCATCGGCTGTGCAGCCAGACCGAAGAGTTCCGCGACGTTGGCTCCAATGGCCGCTCCTACCGCCAGGGAGGGGGCGAAAATGCCGCCGGGAATACCGGAAAAGTAAGTCACCACCGTCGCGAGAAAACGCGTAATGGGCGCATGCCATGGCAGGCCGATATCGGACGTGATGATCTGGGATGTGATCCCGTAACCACTGCCGAACGACATACCGCCACTGAGCCAACCGAGTATCGCCACGATCATTCCACATATACCGGCGAACCAGACGGGATGCACGCGGCGCCATTCCCAGACGACAAATCGATGATGGCGCTGCGGCCACAGCAGCATCCGGCTGAACAATCCACCCAGAAGACCACATCCAATGCCAATCGCCAGCACCGGGACAACGATGTCGAGCTGGATATCTTGAACGTCGAAGTGGCCGAAATAGTTGTAGTTGCCCTGCAAGACAATCGCGACCATCCCCGACAAGATAATCGTGCTGAGCAAGACCCCGCTGGTTCGGGTTTCCAGCTTGCGCCCGAGCTCCTCAACCGCAAAGGCCACACCGGCCAAAGGCGTGTTGAATGCTGCAGCAATGCCCGCTGCGCCGCCAGCGAGGATCAAGTCTTCGCTGCGAATGATTCGTGCGTTGGGCAAATAGCGGTTAAAAAAATGCATGATCGAGGCGGCGACCTGAACCGAAGGGCCTTCGCGTCCGGCCGAAAAACCACCGGTGAGTGCCAGGGTACCAAGACCGATCTTGGCTAATGCGATACGTAAAGACACTAGTTTATCGACCGGCTTACCTTGGTGCGCCAGTCGGGTAGCGGCGATAACCTGCGGGATCCCACTGCCCTGTGAGCCAACAAAAAAACGTGTGGTAAGCCACACCACCAGCATGCCCACCAGCGGTGTGTATACAAAGGGCAGCCAAGGCCGTTCGGCGGTCTGTTGGGCAAATTGCGTCAGTGCCAGGTCGGCCAGTCGGGCGAACATCACAACCAGCAGCCCCGCGAGGGTAGCGGCCACCCAGAGCGTGACTCGAGTACGCCAACGGATCGAGGCAAAACGGCGGCGAATCAGCAATAGCGGTTTGATCACCCGAGAGGATTCCAGTTGAGTTGCAGCACTGTTGTGAGCGCGAGATTAACCGGATAAATGATGAGCTCCAACCGGCACAGGCCAAATGATTGCAAAACAGTGACCGGCGCCCCCCCGTGCCAGTCAGCTTGCCAAAAGATTGCAATACAAGGATTCGCGGGGAGGAGGACTTCCCCGCTGTGCTTCTATAGCCAAGGCTCCTCGGTGAACCAGTGGGTCGGAGCGCCTACGCATAGTCAGTGCTCCCTACAGTGGGAATGCAATGCAGGTTGAATTTGATCGTCACACCGCACCATTGGCTTTCGCAAGGTAAACTCGGGTACCCGCGTTGCCAGCGAGCATTTCCTCGATCTGGTCGAGCGAACCGATCACTGCACGTTTGCCGGTAGCGAGTACAAAGTCTCGTGCGGCCTCGACCTTCGGTCCCATCGATCCTTCAGCGAAGTGGTATTTGGCGAGATCCTGCGGCGTCACTTCGCCGAGCGCGCGCTGCGTGGGTAAGCCCCAGTCGATGTAGACCGCCGGCACGTCAGTAGCGATGATTAGCAAGTCGGCTTGAAGCTCGCGCGCGAGCAAGCTGGTGCACAGATCCTTGTCGATCACAGCAGACACGCCGTGCAGCCTGCTATCACCACTCGCGCCCGTGCGTGCCACCGGAATGCCTCCGCCGCCGGCGGCGATGACGAGCGCGCCATGTTCCAGCAGCCAGCGGATCGCCTGAAGTCCAAGTACACGCAACGGCGCGGGCGATGCGACGACGCGCCGGAACGCTGCACCGTCCGCCGCCATGACCCAATTCTTTTCCGACGCAATACGCTCGGAGTCTGCCTTTGTGTACATCGGTCCAATTGGCTTACTGGGATGACTGAAAGCAGGGTCCTGCGGGTCGACCTCTACCCGCGTGATGAGCGTCGTCACCGTACGCGAAGCGGGCAGCGCGTTGGCGAGCTCCTGCTCCAGCAGGTAACCGAGCATGCCGTCAGTCTGCGCGCCCAACACATCCAGTGGGTAAGCTGCCACCTTCTCGTAGGCGGCAGCCTGAAGCGCCAACAAACCCACCTGAGGTCCATTGCCATGCGTCAACACCAGATCGTGCTGCTCGGCCACTCGTGCCAGTTGCAGAGCGGCGGCGCGGATGTTCTCTAGCTGATTTTCCGCTGTTGGAGGTTGGTCGCGTCGTAACAGCGCATTTCCACCCAATGCAACCACAACCTTCATGAGCGTACTCCGAAAAGGGTCATCCGAGCGTAGCCACCAGGACAGCCTTGATGGTGTGCATACGGTTCTCGGCCTGGGTGAAGACAATTGAGGTATCAGACTCGAACACCTCGTCGGTGACCTCGATCTCGGTCAGACCGTACTTCTCGTGCACCTGGCGACCGACTTCTGTATCCATCCCATGGAATGCAGGCAGGCAGTGCATGAACTTTGTGCGCGGCTTGCCGGTGGCCTGCATCAGTGCGGTCGTTACCTGATAGGGCAGCAGTTGATCAATACGCTGCTGCCACACCGCGTCGTCCTCGCCCATAGACACCCAAACATCGGTGTAAAGAAAGTCGGCGCCAACCACCGCTTTCAACGGGTCTGTCTCCAAGGTGATGCGTGCCCCGGTACTGCGAGCCAGTTCGCGCATTTGCGCGACCAGTTCGGGGGGCGGTTGTAAAGTGGCGGGGGCACAAATACGGACATCCATGCCCATCTTTGTGCCACCCACCAAAAGTGAACAGCCCATGTTGAAACTGGCATCACCCAGATAGCAAAAGCTCAACTCGTGCAGTGGTTTCTCTCCAAACTCCTGCATCGTCATCAAGTCGGCGAGTATTTGGGTGGGGTGTCTTTCATCGGTCAGACCATTCCAGACCGGCACGTTGGCGTAGCGTGCAAGTTCCTCGACCACGCTTTGGTGGAAGCCTCGGTACTCGATGCCGTCGTAATAGCGCCCGAGCACCCGGGCAGTGTCCTTTAGCGATTCCTTGTGCCCCAGTTGCGAGCTGCCTGCATCCAGATAAGTGACGTGTCCTCCCTGATCGTGCACCGCTACCTCAAAGGCGCAGCGGGTGCGCGTCGACGGCTTCTCGAAGATCAACACGATGTTCTTGCCCTTCAGGGATGGCCGTTCGTTGCCCACGGCTTTCGAACGTTTAAGCTCCGCTGCCAGGTCGAGCAGAAAGCGGATTGCATCCGGCTCGTAGTCCTCGAGTGCTAGCAAGCTACGATTTCGCAGGTTGAAACTCATGGTGACTCCCGCATTTGGTTGAATGTCAGAGCGCATCGCGCTCGATCGGGCACGACATGCAATGGCTGCCACCGCGTCCGCGGCCCAGTTCAGAACCGGAGACGGTGATCACCTCGACACCGGCTTTACGTAACAGGGTATTGGTGTGCGTGTTGCGCGCGTAGCCCATCACCACAACAGGCGCTAACGCCAGCAAGTTATTACCGTCATCCCATTGCTCGCGTTCGGCCTGCCAGACGTCACCGCCGGTGGCGACTGATCGCAATTTGGGCAGTCCCAGCGCAGCGGCCAGGACACTTAGGAAAGCACCGCTCTCGGTGCGCACGTCCAGGCTGCCCTCACGCTGGCCCGGTCGCAGACTGTGCACGCGGATCGCATCGACCATGTCCGGGAAACACGTCACCAAGTCCACGTCGCAAAAGGTAATGACGGTGTCCAGGTGCATCGCACCGCGCGATTTCGGAATCTGTGCGGCCAACACGAGGGTCGCCGCTCCTTGAGCAAACAGGGCTCGGGCGAGTTGGCTCACAGCCTGTGGCGACGTGCGCTCGCCCATACCGATCAGCACCACGCCCTGCCCCAGCGGCATCACGTCCCCGCCTTCCAGGCAGGCACTGCCGTGATCCTGGTCTGGATCACCCCACCATGTTGTCACCCGACCGGCGAACAGCGGATGGAAACGATAGACCGCGGCGGTCAGCAGCGTCTCTTGTCGGCGTGCAGGCCAGTGCATCGGGCACAGCACCACTCCCTTCCCGACCCAGCAACTACTGTCGCGGCTGAACAGCGTGTTGGGTAGCGGCGGCAGCAGGAAATCAGACGCGGCAGCAAAGCGTGCCAGCAGGCCTTCGGGTTCGAACGGCAGCTCGGAGCGCGCCAGCCCGCCAATCAAGTGCTCGGCCAGACGTAGCGGCGGTAGCGCCTCCAGCCATGGCCGCAGTTGTTGCGCAAGCTCAACATCGACGGTGCCAGGGCTGAGTTTGCGGTCAAGCAGCCAAGCACGGGCGATTGGGTCAGCCATGGTGGAGGCAAGTAAATCATGCAACTCCAGCACCTCCACCTCGCGCTCCACCATCGCATTGGTGAAGGCGTCGTGTTCATTGCGCGCCTGCGACACCCATAACACGTCGTCAAACAGCAAGTCGCGGCAGTTCGCGGGCGTCAAGCGCTGTTGCGCCAGCCCAGGTCGGCAAACCAGCACGCGACGCAGTCGGCCAACTTCAGAATTCACACCTTCGGTCATGACGTCGGTTTCCTATGCAAATACACGGGGGATGAACGAGAAGCGCTTTACACAGGCCAATCCGTCCCGAGGCAAGTCATCAAACTCAAACTAAACAGGCTCGTCCGCCGAGGCTTTCAAATGAAACAGCCCCTTGACCTTGGCTTGCAGCGTGCTCGCGATGGCCTGCGCTTCTTCAAGCGTGGTGCCCGCCGCGAGATGCATGGTTATCCTGCCATGTGCACTTGGACTGCCAGGCACTTTGACCGGCTCGCAGACGATGGAAACCGGTGCTTCATCCAACGCGTGCTCGGTGGGCGCGAGCTCCCTGACGATGTATTGGTAAACAGCAGATAACGGCTGGGTCATAGGAAGTACCTCAACAGGTTATTGCCTGCCACCGCTTCAATAGCGTGAGTTGGCAGACCATCTGTCCTCATTCTGTTAGCCGTACGTTGGCCTGTCTGTTCGACAGCACACACAGTGCGTTTAGCGTTAAGGGGTGGCATCGGCATTCGGCGACAAGGCGTCAAAACCAGAGATCACGTCAAAGAGCTCCTCGTCGATGCCGGCTTGGCGTAAACGATGGTAGGTAGCGTTGAGGTCCAGCAGAAGTTCGCCGATGTTTCGATCTGCGCGCTGCATCGCAGCTAGACGGCTGGCGTTTTCACTGGCCAACGACTCGGCACTGGCACGAAACAGTGAAACAAACAGGTGCTCGCGGATGAAGGCGCGCAGTGTCTGCGCGTTTGCGCTTAGGACTTCGGGCCGTTGAACGGTGGGCCAGGGCGGCTGTGCCAGTCCAAGCTGCCAATGCTCGTCCAGAGGTAACAGTCGCTGGCTGACCGGGTGATAACCGCTGCCAGCCGGCCGGTTATAGAAAAGAATCAGCGTTGCACTTTGCCGCCCACCCACGGCTCCGCTTTCCGGGATCTGGACCGTTTGCAGAATCTGTCCGACCAGTTGCGTGATTTGCTCTACCGATCCAGGCACGGCAAACAAGCCTTCGGGCGTCATGCCGGCATCGAGAAGTCGTTCATGCACACGTTCGCCAACCGCCCAAACCTTCACCGGGGAAGACGCGAGCTGCGCCATCGCGTAGTCGACGACTTCCTCGTTGAACCGTCCCACCAGCCCCTGATCGGAGCCGAATACAACGGCGTGTACCTCAATGTCATCGGCGTGCGACGAGGAGAACGGAGCGTACGCTGCCGTTGGATCGACCGAGCGAAGACACACGCCCAGACCGAGTTCAACCGTGTGCGCGTAGTCGGCGAGTGCGGCCACTGATCGCTCGTATTGTCCAATCGCCGAGGCCGCCGATGCTTTCATGACCCGAACCACTGACTTAAGGTCACCTGCGCTACTGATTTGGCGGCGCAGTGCGGTGATGGAGGCGGCCATCAGGTTTCCTTGGTGTCTGTCACGGGCGGCGCCAGAAACGCTGCAAGTGCCTGACGCGCAGCTTCGCTGACCTGCTTGCGATCAGTGTCAGTCAGCGGACCGACATCTGCCAGTCGCTTGCCGACGTCATCCGGGAGCCCATTGGCAGCCTCTTCCACGGCGTGCTGTGCAGCAGCCATGCGATCAAGCGGTACCGCGTCGAAGAGTGCCGCATTCAATGCCAGCAAGATGGCGATCTGAGCGGGCACCGTCACCGGCGAGAACTCGGGTTGGCCGAGGCAGGCGCGGATACGCTTTCCGTGGATGATGGACTGCCGCGTATCCTCGTCCAGCCGAGCGCCGAAGCGCGCAAAGGTCTCCAGCTCCTCGAATTGTGCATAGGCTAGTTTGAGGTCGCCCGCCACTGCCCGATAAGCCGCGCGCTGCGCCTTGCCACCCACGCGCGACACCGACTGGCCGACATCGATGGCCGGCAGTACACCGAGTTCGAACAGTGACGGCGACAGCACAATCTGCCCGTCGGTAATGGAGATCAGATTGGTTGGGATATAGGCCGATATGTTCTGTGCTTCGGTCTCGATGATGGGCAACGCAGTCATCGAGCCACCGCCGCGCTCCTTACTCAGATGAGTGGCGCGCTCCAGCATGCGCGAATGGATGTAGAAAATATCGCCCGGAAAGGCCTCGCGCCCTGGCGGTCGCCGCAGTAGCAGGGACAGTTCACGATAGGCACGCGCGTGGTGAGTCAGGTCGTCATAGACAATCAGCACGTCGCGCCCCGCTTCCATGAAGTACTCGGCGATGCTGGTGGCGGCGTACGGTGCGATGTAGGACAGTCCGGGCGCCTCGTTGCCTTCGGCTACCACCACCACGGTATAGGCCATCGCCCCCTTCTCGCGCAGGTTGGCCACCGCCTTGGCCACTGCCGACGCTCGTTGGCCGATGGCGCAGTAAACGCACAACACGTTCTTGTCACGTTGATTGAAGATGGTATCGATGGCGATCGCTGTCTTGCCGGTCTGGCGGTCGCCCAGGATCAGTTCGCGCTGGCCCCGGCCGATGGGGATCAGCGCGTCGATGACTTTCAGCCCGCTTTGCAGCGGCTCGGTCACGGGCGCGCGGTCCATGATGGGCGCCGCCGGCCGTTCGATGGGCAGGCGCTCTTGGGTCGCCACCTTTGCACCGCCGTCCAGTGGCCGGCCGAGTGGATCAATCACCCGGCCCAACAGCGCATCGCCCACGGCCACGTCCATCACCCGGCCAGTACGCCGCACCTCCTGACCGGCGCGCAGGTGAGCGTAGTCGCCCAGCAGCACCACATCGACACCCTCCTCGTCCAGATTGAACGCGATGCCCGACAAGCCACCGGAAAACAGCAGTAATTCCTCGAACCCCAGATGCGGCAACCCATGGACACGGGCAATGCCAGTGGCGACGCTAACGACCGTACCCACTTCGTGCAATGCCAGTTGCGGCTTGAAGGTCTGGAGTCGTTGGCTGATGCTGGCGAACGCATCTTCCAGTGTGCTTTGCAGCGTAGCGTCTAACGACTTGGTCATCGTCATGTGCGCTCCGTTGAGCGCAGTTGCTCGTTCATATCTGATGACAGGGCATCAAGGTAATCAGAAATGCTCCAGGCCAGTTTCAGCCCCTGGACGCTGAACTCAATACCGCTGACCAGCTCCGGTGCGGTCTCGAACTTGAGCGCAATTGCCTGCCCGAACAACTCATCCAGGCCAGCTTGGATCAAGGTACGTTGCGCTGTCGGCAACTCGAATGCGCTGCGCAATCGAGCCGGCTCGCCATCAGACGTGCCCTTCAGCGCGGCGGTCAACTCGTCCAGCGCGGTGCCGTTGAGAGCTCGCAGGCGTTGGATGAAGACTTCGCAAGTCCGCTGCTCAAGGCTGACAGATGCCAAGTCACCGAGCACCCGACGTGAAATGTCGTAGAACTGCTGTTGAGTGTGGTGGAAGAAATCTGCATGCAGATGTTGTCTTTCGGTCACCAGTGCCTTTGCTCTCACCGCGCTTGCAGCATCAGCCGTTTTGCGAGCCTCGGCCAGCAGCCGCACTCGCTGATCGTTTGCTTCATCGGTGGCCTTACTCAGCAAAGCGGCCCGCTGTTCGTCGAAGGACTGGTTTTTCTTCTCGAACTCGTCTTGCTGCTGATGGGCTTTAGCCTTGGTTTCGGCGGCGTCTTTGAGTTCGACTGCAATTTTCTCTTCCCGCGCCGCAATGGCGTTCAGTACGGGCTGATACAGAAAACGCTTCATCAACCACACCAGTATGATGAAATTCAGCACTTGGGCGGCGACGGTGAACCAGTCGATGAGCACGGTCTATTTACCTGCCGCCTGGGCGGCCGCTGTGACAGCGGCATTCCAGAACGGGTTGGCGAAGATCAGGATCATCGACACCACAAAGCAGTAGATGGCCGTCGATTCGATCATCGCCAGGCCGACAAATAGTGTACGGGTGATGGTTGCCGACGCATCGGGCTGCTGGGCCAGCGAACTGAGCGCCGTGGCTACAGCCCTTCCCTCGGCGAGCGCGGGGGCCATCGTACCGAAGCCGGTGGTCAGGCCGGCCATGACAATGGAGGCGATGGCGATCCAGGTGAGAGAGTCCATAAAGTGCCTATATATGAGTTGGGAGGAAGAGTAATAGCCGCTCAGTCCGTTGCCGCTGGCGAAGGCTTTTTGACCGTTTTGCTGCTACGCGTGGCCGCCGCGATGTACACCGCCGCCAGAATGGTAAAGATGTAGGCCTGTACCATACCGGTGAGCAAGCCCAGCACTGTCATAACGATGGGGAAGACGAACGGCGTGATCGATAACAGGATGGCGATGATCATCGCGCCGCTCATCATGTTGCCAAACAGACGCACAGCCAGCGCCAGCGTCCGCGACGCCTCACTGATGAGGTTGAAGGGCAACATGATCGGCGTCGGCTGCATGTACGACTTCAGGTATCCCGCCAACCCCTGACCGGAGATGCCGAACAGCGGCACTGCCACCAGCACGCACAGGGCCAGCGCTACGGTGGTCGACAGCGACGCGGTGGGAGGCTCGTAACCGGGGATCACCGTGGCCAACGCCGCCGCAGCGATGAACAGGAACAACGTGCCGAGAAAACTCAGGTAGCGTTGAGGCTGCTGCAGGCCGACGTCTTTGATCTGCCCGACGATCGCAGTCACTACGATCTCCAGCAGGTTCTGCCAGCGTGAGCGTTGGTGACCGGTGGCGAGGCGGCGCGTGATCATCGCTGCGCCCAACACCAGCACGGTCATCAGTGCCCAGGTGAAGACAATGGTGGCATTGAGCTTGAAGAAGCCATATTGCCAAAAGATCCAGGCATCAGGTGTCAGGCGCATGGTGGCGGTCCGGATGTTGGCGGCGCCAGTGCGGCCGCGGTCGGTTGTGTGGCACGCAAGACGATCATGCGAGCCAGCAGAAAACCCAGCATGCACAGAGCCAGCCGCAGCGGTTGACCGGCACCGACCAGGTAAAAGCCAAACAACACAGTGGCGGTTCGCAGTATCAGGCTGGCTAGAAACCAGCGTGCCGGTGTCGGCGACGAGGCGCCGCGGCGCACCGTCCACCACAGTCCGGCGAAAAAAATGAACCCCAGCGCGGCGCCTGCCAACAACGCGGCCACCCATACGAGCGCCCAACTACCATGGTCAATCATCGCCCTGTTCCTTATCATCGCGTTCGTCGTGCATGGCCTGGTCTTCCTTTGCCACCCAGTGCCAGGCGTTAAGGCAACCGATGGTGAGTCCCGCCACCAGCAGCGCCAGCGTCCAAGAGTGACCGCCGGGATGATGCTGATCGAGCCAAAGTCCGAGGGCCGCGCCGAGCAATGTCGGGACCACCACCGACCAGCCGATCAAGCCCATCATGCCCAAGCCGAACCACACCACTGGCGTGCCCCTTTGGCGCGCCTTGAGTTTGCGGGCCGCTTTGGCGCCGACCTGTTCAGCCAGCGTCTGGCCGGCAGGCGTGCGCTTGGGATCCGGTTTCATGACAAGTGATCGCGCAAAGAAACGAACCGGCGCATAAACCCGGTTTCCAGCCGAGCCATGGTCTGGCGCATGGCTTGTTCATGCGTGTCCAGCGTCAGGAATTCCTGCTCGACTGCCTCACGCAGCCGAGCCAGATCAGCGCCGCGCGACGCCCGCCGCGCCGAAATCACCACATCCGGCCCGGTCTTGACTAGCACGCCCTCGTCCAGCGCCAGGAACACTTCGCCTTGCGATTCGACCTCGAAACTGAGGATGCCCGGTACAAGTGCCGCCACGCAGTCCAGACGCCGGGGCAGCAAGCCGAATGACCCTTGTGCCGTCTCGACAACGATGCACGACACGTTCGTTTCGACGGCAAACACTTCGAAGGGCAGCAACACCTTAAATGTCATCAACAACATGACTTGGCTCCTTGGCAGCCTGGCTGGCCTGCTGCTCGGCCTCGGTTTTGGCTTTAACCTTGGTCTTGGCTTCATCGACCGCACCGATCATGTACAGCGCGCTCTCAGGAAAATCCTTGAACTCATCCGCCAGAATGCGCTCGCAGCCATCCAGTGAATCTTGCAGGCTGACGAGTTTGCCGCTCATGTTGGTGAACTGCTCGGTGGTGAAGAATGGCTGCGTGAGGAAGCGTTCCAGGCGCCGCGCACGGGCCACCACTTTGCGGTCGTCGGGCGACAACTGCTCCAGCCCGAGCATGGCGATGATGTCCTTGAGCTCGGCGTATTGGGCCAACGTGCGGCGGATGGCCTGCGCCAGTTGGTAGTGGCGCTCGCCGACGATGCCCGGCGTGAGCACTTTGGAGCTGGACTGAAGCGGGTCTATGGCTGGAAACAGTCCTTCGCTTGCGCGCTTGCGCGACAACACGATGGACGCCGAAAGGTGCGAGAAGGTGTGCACCGCCGCCGGGTCGGTGAAGTCGTCGGCCGGCACGTACACCGCCTGAATCGAGGTGATCGCGCCGCTGTCAGTGTTGGCGATACGCTCTTCCAGCGCCGCGAGTTCGGTGCCCATCGTCGGCTGGTAACCCAAGCGAGACGGCATCTGCCCCATCAAGCCCGAAACCTCCGAGCCGGCCTGGATGAAGCGAAAAATATTGTCGATGAGCAGCAGTACATCGCGGTGTTCGTCATCGCGGAAGTACTCTGCCATCGTCAGCGCGGCATGCCCCACCCGGAAGCGCGCCCCGGGCGGCTCGTTCATCTGCGCAAAAATCATCACCATGTTGGGCAGCACGCCGGCGGCCTCCATCTCTCGGTAAAGCTCCTCGCCTTCTCGAGAACGCTCCCCGACACCGCAAAAGATGCTTACACCTTCCTGGTGGCCGATCATGTTATGGATCATTTCGGTCAACAGCACCGTCTTGCCGACGCCGGCTCCGCCAAAAAGACCGGCCTTGCCGCCGCGCTCCAGTGGGGTGAGCACATCAATAGCCTTGATACCGGTCTCGAACACTTCTGATTTGGTTGAGCGGCGCACCAACGGCGGTGGCGTCTGGTGCACAGAGCGCCACTGCACACCGTCCAGCGCGGGTTGGCGATCGATGGTATTGCCAAAGACGTCGAACATGCGCGACAGGATCTGATTTCCAACCGGGGCCTTCAACGGCCCTCCGGTGTCGTGCACGAGCATCCCTCGCGCAAGGCCCTGCGTGGGAGTGAGCGCGATACCTCGTACGTGACGCTCGTCGCGTTGGGCCAACACCTCGATGGCCACACGGCCCGCATCTCCGGCCCGCAGAAGGGTGTGGATAGGCGGCAGCGCGACATCGAAACGAATGTCCACGACACTGCCGCGCACCGCAGCAACCACGCCGAAGTTCACCGAGTCCTTATCGGTCGTTACCTGGCATTCCTTCATCTCCTGGCCTCCCTTTGGGTTGTCGTGCCGAGCCTGCATCGATGCAACGCGGAGTCAGCCATGCATGCCTACTTTCATCATGCTGGCAACGGCACCCGGTCTCTGTGCGGTATCGAACACAAGGAACCGCCATAGAATCAATGAGCATGCGCTATGACGGCCCGGCATACGGGTATGTTCAAGGTTTTTGGGCGAGCGTAGGGGAGAAGTCGGTCGGTCTCATGTTTAACGACGGCGTAACACTCACAACTCAACTCTTCAAGCCGGGGTCGGTCGAGCACGGTGATCAGCCCACGGCAGTACTCGATCACGCCAAGCTTTTGCAACTTACGAGCGGCCTCGGTGATGCCTTCACGACGCACACCGAGCATGTTGGCAATGAGTTCTTGAGTCATGGCCAACTGGTTACCTGGCAGACGGTCCAGCGACAATAACAGCCAACGGCACAGTTGCTGGTCGATTGAGTGGTGGCGGTTGCAGACCGCCGTCTGGGCCATCTGCGTGATCAAGGCCTGGGTATAACGCAGCATCAGATGCAGCATTTCACCGTGGCGATTGAATTCGTCCTTGAGCAATTGCCCTCTCAGCCGAAAGGCGTGTCCGGCACTCTGGACGACGGCTCTACTCGAAGTGCTTTCGCCGCCCATGAACAAGGCCACGCCGATCAACCCCTCATTGCCCACCACCGAAATATCCGCCGCCGCTCCGTTTTCCATCACGTAAAGCAATGAAACGATCGAGTCAGTCGGAAAATAGACGTAACGCAGAACATCTCCGGGCTCATACATGACTTTGCCAAGGGGGAATGACACCCGCTCGAGTTGAGGGAACAAGCGATGCCGAACCTCGACCGGCAATGCGGCGAGTAGATGATTTTGCTGAGGGCTCGGTGTATAGGACATATCAGTAACCTTTGTCTGGAGCGAGAGAGCACGGTCTGCCTGATTGAATCGCCATGGCGGCTTCAGCCTGTCCATGCCAATCCCGCACATGCGGCAGAACTTCGCCGTGCTCACTGATGTAACGCTTATGCCTCTGGATCATCGTCCGATAGCGCTCTTGCGCCCGACCAACTTCATTACTCAGTTGAGGGACGCGTTCGACGGCGTCCAGAGCCAATTGAAAGTGGTCCGGACTGTTGAGCACTACCCTGTCGAATGGCGTTGTGGCCGTGCCCTCGTCACAGAAACCATTGGAAGGGTTGTCTTGCAGGTAAATCTGCCCGACTGACAGGTAATTGGCCGCCCGCAAATAAGCATTCATGCCCTGCAATTGTTGAGAAGTAAGTCCGTGGCGCATTGTGATCTCCTTAACGGTTAGCGTTTAGCTGTACAGCCGACGGAATACCGCTGGCAGCAGATCGGGCAGGTCTTCTGCCAGCAATCCGGGGCCGAATTCGGCGGCCGCGGCACTGTGTAGCCAAACACCCGCAGCAGCGCTGGCGAAGGCCGTCATCCCCTGTGCAAGCAAGCCCAGAATGATTCCACTCAAGACGTCGCCCGAGCCTGCGGTAGCCAAGGTTGAAGGTGCATTAGCATTAATGATTGCTCTGCCATCAGGGGCTGCAATGACGGTGTCGCTTCCCTTGAGGACGACCACCGCCCCGCTCCGTCTGGCAGCGGCCCGGGTGCGGGTCAGCTTGTCGCCAAAAGGATCAAATACGCGGCGGAACTCCCCTTCATGGGGCGTCAGCACGCAGGGCCCGTGAATCGCTCGATCCAAGGCCCCGGGATCATCCTGGAAAGCCGTGATCGCATCGGCGTCGATGACGGTTGGGCGTCCAGTAGCGAGCATGGCCAGCACGTGGCCGAACGTATCCTTATCAACGCCGGCGCCCGGGCCAATCAACCAGGCGGAGAAGCGACTGCCATTGAGCAAGTGACCAAAATCTTCCGGCGTCACCCATGGCCGCACCATGATGCTGTCCAGCGCTGTGGCGTAGATGGGCAGCGCTATTTCAGGCACCGCAATGGTCGTGAGACCCGCCCCGGCTCTTGCTGCGCCTCTGCCAGCCATTCGGGCCGCACCGGTCATCGGATACCCGCCAAATATCAGTGCGTGACCACGGCGGTGTTTATCGGTGTCAGCCTTCGCGCGCGGCAGGTTGGCCAGCCATAACTCGGGATCATTCTCGAACGCCTGGGGTGCGATGGCGTCGGCTACCGCTTTGGGAGTGCCGATATCCGCAACGATGACTTCACCACACAGGTCCCGCCCGGGTAACAGTAAATGACCTGGTTTTTTGCGAAAAAACGTCACGGTCAGTACGGCCCGCACCGCCCCCAGCGCTTCGCCGGTATCGCCCATGACCCCGCTGGGCGTGTCAATTGCGACAATGGGCACGGAGCCAAAGCTGACGGCAGCCAGCGTTTCCAGCGCCTGGCCTTCCAGCGGACGACTGAGACCGGCGCCAAACAACGCATCGACGATCAATTCCGCACCTTCGAGCACCGAGGGACTCAACGCTTCGACGTCCCCCTTCCAGCGCAATGAATGTTGCCTCGCCTCATCTTTAAGGCTGAATCGGCTGCCCAACATTGCAACCCTCACCGGCCAGCCCGCTTCGGCCAGCCAGTGTGCGGTGACGAACCCGTCACCTCCGTTGTTGCCTGGCCCACACAACACCACTACGGGACGGGGTGTCCAGTGATGCTGGATTTCGTGGGCCACTGCCGCACCGGCATTGGCCATCAATTCAAAAAGCGAGATACCGGCAGCGACCGATAGTCGATCCGCATCCGCCATCTGCCGAACGGTCAGCAGAGCGGTTTGGCGGCCTATCAGCACAGGCTCGGAACTGAACATGTTCATGCGTTGCCACTCTTTCAAACCGCACTGAAATCGATGACCACTCGCGATGGCACATCACCGTGTTCGAGTCGCTCGAAAATCTGGTTGATCGCCGATAGCGGCTGCAATTCAATGTCGGCCTTGACCTTGCCCTGAGCAGCAAAGGCCAACGCTTCGGCCATGTCCTGACGATTGCCTACAAAGGAGCCTCGTACGGTGATGCAATTGGCGACCACGTCGAACAACGGCACAGGAAACTCACCCGGCGGTAAACCCACCAGCACGCACGTCCCGTGCTTGCGTGTCATGGCAACGCCTTGTTTAAAGGCGCTGAGTGAAGGCGCCGTGATCAGCACACCATGGGCACCACCACCGGTGGCCTCCTTCACGGTTTCGACCGGATCGCCATTTTTTGCGTTAACCACGGCATCGGCGCCAAGCTTGGTGGCATGGGCAAGTTTGCGGTCATCAATATCCACGGCGCAGACTTGCAGCCCCATGGCTTTGGCGTACTGAACAGCCAGGTGGCCCAGTCCGCCGACCCCGGAAATCACAATCCACTGCCCGGGCCGGGCACCGGTCTCTTTAATCCCTTTGTAGGTCGTCACGCCGGCACAAATGATCGGCGCCGCTTCCCTTGGATCAAGGCCCGGTGGAATGTGAGCGACGTAGTTCGGGTCGGCCAGGATGTATTCGGCAAAGCCGCCGTTCTTCGTGTAGCCACCAAACTGTGCTTGAGCACATACGGTCTCCCAAGCGGTCAGACAGTACTCACAGTGCCCGCAGGCCGAGTAAAGCCATGGCACTCCGACTCGTTCGCCCACCTTTACGCTGGTGACACCCTCACCGATCGCCGTCACGACACCGATACCTTCATGGCCTGGAATAAAGGGCACCGTGGGCTTGAGCGGCCAGTCGCCGCGAGCGGCGTGAAGATCGGTATGGCAGACACCACAGGCTTCGGTTTTCACCAGAATCTGCCCTGGCCCGGCTACAGGGACGTCAAATTCTCTGATCACCAGCGGTTGGCCGAATTGCTCGACAACGGCTGCTCGCATTTTCAGACTCATCGGTTATTCCTCTCGGGTGCCTTGCACCGCGTAAAAGTCAGAAGATCTGTCCCTGTGGGCTCGACACCCACCTGCTCAATGCGACAGTGCGTTGGCTGCATCAATCAAGTTAGTCGCCTGAATCACTAGTGAGTAGCCTCGGAAACTACCTACGCTTGCGGTTGAAGCCATCACACAACGAGCCAACGGCAGTACAAATTCACACGTCGTCATGCCGAAACGCGTGCGTAGATATCAAGATTCAGGAGTGGGAACAGATCATCGCCAGAAATTCATTTTCGACACTGACCCCAGAAGGCGCCTTGTCATCCGAAACGATCAGTTCGCCGCTGTAATAGGCGAAGTACGCCGAATTTTCCGTTCCTCTCTGGCGAGCGAAACCACACACGGCCAGGTCACGACCATCGGTATTCACCGCCGTCGCGTATAGCGGGTCGAATACCCAGCCGCTGCCTTCCAGGCCGGCCAATGCTTTGGTCCTGGCAACGATGCCATCCCTGGCGGGGACCGGCACCTTGATCCGGGACTGATTGAGGTTTTCGATCGAGTCCGGCGTAATCACTGTTTTTTGAGTCGGCGTATGCCCACAGCCAGCAAGGCACGCACACAGCACACCAAGCAAAAAGATTATTTTCATCGCTGTGCCATTCCATTGAGTTGAAATGCGCCTTTGATTAATTGGCACGACCGGCTTTTTTGAGCATCAGCTGCGCCCGTTCATTGGCTTCGTCCGCCGATTTTTTTGCCTCTAGGGCTGCCCGCAACGCCTGATCCGCCTTTATCGCTGACTCGTCCGCATGCACTCTGGCCGCTGTCGCCATGTCTTCGGCGCTGCTCAGCCACGCATCCATCTCCTGTTGGTGATGGCTGCAACCGGCGGTCATCCCCAAAGCCACGATTAAAGACGTGTTTAGAATGAGTTTTTTCATGGTGTCACTCCTTCATGCCTGAATAGGTAAGCACGCTCTGCCGATGCAGAATAATCAGCCTATTCGGTTGTGAGATAAGGCAGAAGGCTCGGAAACTACTCAGTGGCCTTTGCGAATGAGGCGCCCAGCGATGACCGCTGGTCTGAGAACTGCCGCGAAACCCATCGCGATAAGCGCGCTCGCCAAGCAACAAAGGCGGGATATTTTTAGAGGTTCGCCGCGTATGCAATTTACAAAGTCGTCAATCCACACGGCTTCGCCAAGGTGGACGTTGCGTCGCCCCTGAAGGAGAGTAGGATTTAAAGACGTGTTCCTTCGGAATGCATTGCTGCGGAACATCACAATGCCCGTTCGCCTTCCACTCGACGCTGGAACGGCCAAGCCCAAGGTGATAGCGCCATCCCCTTCAGCCGACGCTTCAACGCTGAACTCAGACAAACAATCGGACTCTCGCGACGCGACTGAATCCCTTGACCAAATGCGCTCGCTGAACAATGAGCTTATAGAGATGAACGAACAACTTCGTTCCTCACTCGAACAGCAACGAGCAGCCGCCATGGTGTCTCTGAACGTGCTGTACAGCATCAACATTGCAGCGATTCTGTTAGACGAAGATTTGAATATTCGCCTGTTCACCCCGGCGAGTCAGTCCTTGTTCAACATTCTTGCCCAGGACATTGGACGACCGTTGGCTGACTTGCGCCCACTGGCCAGTGATTCCAACCTTTTGGAAGATGCCAGAGCCGTCATGAGTGATAAGACGCCACTGGAGCGGGAAATCGAATCACGCAGTGGCGTGAGTTTTACCCGTCGAATTTCACCCTGCAGCCAACAGGATAGTTTTGGTGATGGGGTGGTTATCACCTTCACCGACATCTGCGACAAAAAACAGATCACACAAGCGCTTGAAAAAGCGACGCAGAAAGCGGAACTGGAGACAGCCACTCGCTCACGTTTTCTCGCTTGCGCCAGTCATGATCTGCGCCAGCCTCTGCAAACTCTCAAGTTGTTGCAAGGGCTGCTGCTGGACATTCTGAACGATGAGCAACCCCGCAAGCTGACGGTCAGGATCGGCGAAACCGTGGGCGCGATGTCCGGAATGTTAAATGCCCTTCTGGATATCAACCACATCGAAACCGGCACGGTTCAGGCAACTCCCGTGAGTTTCCGAGTGAGTGACCTGCTGGATCGACTCGCTGACGAATTCAGCTACAAGGCAGGTGCTAAAGGCCTGAAACTGAAGGTAGTCCCCTGTCATCTCTCAGTGGAAAGTGATCCGCGCCTGCTGGAGCAAATATTGCGCAACTTGCTTTCCAACGCGCTGAAGTACACCCACGAAGGTCGGATACTGTTGGGCTGCCGTCGCCACGGCGGGTGGCTCAGTATTGAAGTCTGGGATACCGGCATAGGCATGGAGTCGTCGGTGCTCGATTCACTGATCGAGGAGCAAGACCCTACCGACAATCCAGGCCAGGAAAGTGGCGCCGCTTTACTTATCGTTAAGCGTTTGTGTGCTGTGTTGGGGCATCGATTGCGTGCGCAATCGAGTTTCGCAAAAGGATCGACGTTTTCCATTGATGTCGCGTTATCCCGTGAATGCGCAACCCTGCCAATTGCCATTCAGGATGGCAAACCACAAGAACCAGGCTCCGTGACTAAAAATGGAATGATACTGATAGTCGAGGATGACGCCGAATTGCTCGAATTGCTGGGCAACCTGCTCAAGTCGGAAGGTTATCAGGTGGCAATGGCCATCGACGGTGCAACCGCCTTGGATAGCGTCACGCACGGTGGTGTGCAGCCGGACTTGATACTGGCGGACTTCAATTTGCCTGGTTCGAGCAATGGCTTACAAATGATCACTCAGTTGCGAAAAAAACTGCATCGCCGCATTCCAGCGATCGTTCTGACCGGTGATATTTCAAGACAGACTTCCCGTGACGTAGCGTTTGAACACTGTACTCAGCTCAACAAACCGGCAAAGCTCAAAGAGATCATTTTCGTTATTGCTTCGCTGCTCGCCCAGCAATGTTTAACCACTGTTAATGATGAGCTACTCGAAGACAGCGAGTCCTGCAATCCTGGGCCATCAACCATATTCGTGGTCGACGCCGACGATCTTTTTCGAGACACGATCCGCGGCGTACTTGAATCAAGCGACTACCACGTACAGGACTATGCGTCATGCGAGGCCTTCCTTGCGGATTACTCGCCTGGTCTCCATACATGTTTGCTGGTTGATGCTCACTTACCAGGAATGGAGAGTCTTGAACTCTTGCATCGTTTGAGGCGCAACGGTGACGACTTGCCTGCGGTCATGATCAGCGGTAGCAGTGACGTTTCAATCGCCGTGGATGCCATGAAAGCTGGCGCGTCGGATTTTATCGAAAAGCCATTTGGTCGTATCGAGGTACTTCAAAGCATTGCGAGAGCGTTGGAACACTCACACGATGCAAATAAAAAATTGGCCTGGACTCAGGAAGCGGCTCATTACATAGACAGCCTAACCTTACGGCAGCGGCAAATCATGGACATGGTGTTAGCAGGCCATCCGAGCAAAAACATCGCGGTCGAACTCGGGATCAGTCAACGCACTGTTGAAAATCACCGTGCCTCGATCATGACCCGAACTCATTCCAAATCCATTCCTGCATTGGCGCGCATTGCACTGGCAGCCAACGTTCAGGCTTCTGCACCGCCCCCCTCTGACGTAAACGCGCCAAGGAAAAGCTAAGTCTCCCGTGAATCAATCTTCAGCAAAATGCCTTCCATTTTCGGTCTTTCGATTCTTACAGCTGAACCATCATGACTTTGCAGTTTCGGTTCGGCAGCGTGCGTCACCGAACAGACGCTAAGTGGTGTAACGCGCACAGTGTCCTTGGCCAAGTCGAATACTCGACCTGCAGCGTTTCCATGTGCCGAGGACATTGATCGGTGCTCCACAAAGGACAGTCCTATGTTACGAAGCATGCATGACCTGGAGGATTACACCATTGCCGCCACCGATGGTGACATCGGCGAAGTCAAAGACTTCTATTTCGATAATGACGCGTGGGTGATCCGTTACTTCGTCGTCGAGACCGGTGACTGGCTCGCCAGCCGCAAGGTACTGATTACTCCTTTAGCCATTCAACGTCCCGAGTGGGCGCTGCGGCGTTTGCACGTCGCGATTACCAAGGAACAAGTCAAATGCAGTCCCGATATCGATACCGATAAACCGATCTCTCGACAGCACGAAATGAAATACCTCGGCTACTACAGTTATCCATATTACTGGGCCGGGATATACCCAGGAGGCTTTGGACTTCCGGGTAGCCAAGTCCAAGAGGAAAACGCTCGCGAACAAAGTGCAAAAGCTGAACGTGCGCGCCATGCCGATGACGACCCGAATTTACGCAGTTGCAAAGCCGTTATCGGCTATCACATCAAAGCCACTGATGGCGAAGTGGGACACGTGGAGAGTCTGCTGATCGATGAAGAGACCTGGGCGATTCAATACCTTGTGATCAACACCAGCAACTGGTGGCTCGGACACAAGGTTTTGATTGCTCCCGAGTGGATCGATGGGATCCGTTGGCTGGACAAATCCGTCACTGTCGACCTCGACTGTGCGTCGATCAAGGCATCGCCTCCTTATGATTCGTCACACCAGTTGAACCGAGAACGAGAGTCGAATCTGTACAACCACTATGGGCGTACTGGCTATTGGCTGATTGAAACCGTCATAGAGCGAGAGAAATAAGTGCAAGACAAATCGGAGGTTGTTGAAACCCAGCCAAGGTTGCTCGTCCGGTCAGCGTATTGAACGGGCGAGCGACGCCCCTTGTTGTGCAATCCAAGGTAGAACCTCATCGACGTAACCGCAACGCATTGGTTACCACCGACAATGAGCTTAGACTCATGGCAAACGCGGCGACCATCGGTGATAACAACCAACCGGTGATCGGGAACAACAGACCGGCGGCCAAAGGTATCCCAAGCGCATTGTAGACAAGCGCGAACCCCAGGTTCTGCTTCATGTTGGTGACCGTCTGCTCCGAAATCATACGTGCCTGGGCGATGCCGCGCAGGTCGCCTTTGACCAGGGTAATCTGGGCGCTGTTCATGGCCACGTCCGTGCCTGTTCCCATTGCTACGCCTACGTCGGCCTTGGCCAATGCCGGGGCATCGTTGATGCCGTCTCCGGCCATTGCGACGACGCACCCTTCGCGTTGCAGCTTTTCCACCAGCGCGAGTTTGTCAGCCGGCGTGACTCCTCCGTGCACTTCATCAATTCCCAATCGCGCGGCAACCGCCTTGGCGGTGGTCAGGCCATCACCCGTGGCCATGATGACGCGAATGCCGGCGACTTTGAGCCCCTCCAGTGCCGCGGCGGAACTGGCCTTCACAGGGTCTGAAACTGCCAACAGGCCCGCGGCCTCGCCGTCCACCGCCAGCAGCATGACACTGGCACCTTCGGCTCTGAGTGCCTCGGCCTGCTCTCTTAAACTGTCCACCGAGATCTTCAGTTGCGTCATCAGCGCAGCGTTACCCAAGGCCAGGGTCTTGCCCCCAACCCGGCCGCGCACGCCGATGCCGGTGCTCGACTCGAAGTCTTCTGCTTTGTCCAAGGCGATACCCTGCTCGCGCGCAGCATTTACGATGGCCGTCGCGAGTGGATGCTCGCTGCCTTGATCGAGGCTGGCGGCCAGTTTTAGCACTTCCTCCTCCGTAGTGCCCTCGGCGGCGACAACACGGTCAAATCGCGGTCTGCCCTCTGTCAGGGTTCCGGTTTTGTCGACGATCAACGTATTGACCTTGCAGAAGTTCTCGATAGCCGCGGCGTCTCTGAACAGCACGCCCTGCGTCGCAGCCCTGCCACTGGCGACCATGATCGACATCGGCGTAGCCAAACCCAGGGCGCAGGGGCATGCAACGATCAGAACCGCCACGGCATTGATCAGCCCGTAGACCCAGCTCGATTCCCCGGCCGAAGTGGGCCCGAACAGCCCCCATATAAAAAGGGTCAGTATCGAGATGCCGATGACCGTGATAACGAAATAGCGGGCCACGGTGTCAGCCATGCTCTGCATCGGAGCCCGCGAACGCTGTGCTTGCGAGACCATCTGCACAATGCTGGCAAGCACGGAGTCCGCGCCGATCTTCTCAGCGCGCATCACCAGTGCGCCGCTTGTGTTGAGGGTGGCGCCAATCAGTTTGTCGCCGACACCTTTGCTCACCGGCATAGGTTCGCCGGTGAGCATTGATTCATCGACTGCGCTGGCGCCTTCGACCACTTCGCCGTCCACCGGCACTTTCTCGCCAGGGCGAACACGCAACTGGTCGCCCTGGCGTACGCTGGCCAGCGCCACATCCGCTTCGCTACCGTCGGCAGCAATACGGCGCGCGGTCTTGGGTGCCAGGCCGAGTAAGGACTTGATGGCCGCGCCGGTTTTCGATCGAGCTTTGAGCTCAAGCACCTGGCCCAACAACGTGAGCGAAATGATCATGGCTGCAGCGTCGAAGTACACCGAGACACGCCCCATCGCCACGAACGATGCCGGAAATACCCCAGGCACTGCAGTCGCGACTACGCTGTAGACGAACGCCGCCGACGTGCCGAGGCCAATCAATGTCCACATGTTCGGGCTGGCGTGCAGAACCGATTGCACTGCCCTTCTGAAGAACGGCAGGCCTGCCCATAGCACCACTGGCAAAGTCAGCGCCAGCTCTATCCAGCTCTGCAAGGCCATATCGAACCACTGCAGGTGGGGGCCGATCATCGCGAGTACTGCAACCATTATGCTCAGCGGCAAGGTCCAGTAGAAACGGCGGCTGAAGTCTTCTAACTCCGGATTTTCGGACTCCTCAACGGCAGGGGTGGTTGGCTCCAGCGTCATTCCGCATTTGGGGCAGGCGCCAGGACCGTTCTGTCGTACTTCCGGGTGCATCGGGCAGGTGTAGATCGTTGTGCCAGGGGCGACCGGTTTGGTTTGACGGTCTAATTGGGGCGCGTGCGTGTCTTGCGTGTTCATGTCCATCATATTTTCCCTTCCGGCGAGAAACCCGAGGGCTGCGATGTGTGGAGGGCCTGCTTGCGCAGCCGGTAACACAACGCAGATCGGCTTGCCCTGCTATTTCTGTGCTTGCAAATAATGCTGAATGGCGTCGACTTCTTCTTTGGTGGGCGCAGTTCCATGGTCGGATCTGAAGCTCGACGAGCCCCAATGAGGCATGACTTTGTTCAGTGGCTGGCCTTCATCATCGATCCCTTGAAGCACCGCGCGTTCGAATAGTTCAGGCTCCCAGGCGCTGGCATCACCGACAAGCTTCGGTGCTTTGAGCCCCATCATTTGCGAGCCGCCTTTGCCGGACGTGCCGTTCATCATGCCCTTCCCAGCCATTGTCCCGCTCGCGCCTGGCGTCATGTTGCCCATGCCAACGGTCCCACCCATTCCACGCTCGCCGTGGCATTGGGCGCAGTTATTTTGGTAGAGGGCGGCGCCATCGAGTGGAGCCGCCAAGCAAAATGTCGAGGTAAAAAGCGCTACAAACGCAAGATATGAACTTTTCATTGAAAGCTCCCGCTTGTGAGTTAGCCACCCTCTCTGAAGGCTGATCTGTTCGGCCCATGCCTCTTGCAAGGGCGACGTGTCAGTTGCCGTTTTTCGAATGGGTGTACGGTGCGACCTTACTCAAGGCGAATAGACCTGCGTCAGATGCCCGCTGAACAGCATCCACATCGCCAACACGCCAAGGACCACAAGCACCGCGGCAACAATCATCTCGACCTTTTTGAACACCGGCTCAGTCGGCGCGTGCTCTTTGCGAGCCCAGATGAAAACGAGGTTGCCAATGGCGAAGAACACTGCACCGGCAATCATGTATTCGAGGCCCGCCGCGTACACCAGCCAGAATCCGTAGACCGTGCCCAGCACGCTACTGACCAGCGCTGTGGTTCTGCCAATTTTTGCGGTTGGCGGGTAACTGCCATTGACCATGATTTTCCACAAGAAGCCGGTGGCACCAATGTAAGCCGGCAAAATCATCACGCCAGTGATGGAAAGCATCACGTTCCAGGCGTTGTTCGAGAAGAACATCAGAATCATCACGGCTTGCATAACGACGGTGGAAACCCACAGCGAAACAGAGGCCGAACCCTTTTTGTTGGTCACGGCGAACGCTTGGGGAAATGTCCCGTCCTTCGCCGCGGCCCAGGGCAGTTCTGCGACGAGCATCGTCCAAACCAGCCAGCAGGCAAGAACCGATATCAAGACCCCACCATTAACGAAATACTCGCCCCATTTGCCGACAATCGAGCCGAGAATCGCCGCCATGGACGGTGGCGAGATAACCGACAACTGAGCCTGGGTCATGATCCCAAAGGGCAGCACGGAAATAAGGACGTACAGTAGCAACGTAACGAAGAACCCCATCAACGTTGCTCGGCTCACGGTCTTGGCATCCGACTCGTCGGACATCACCACTGCGCCTTCTATGCCGATGAAGACCCACAGCGTCACGAGCATGGTGCTCTTGACCTGCTCCAGCAGGTTACCCAGCGGCTTACCACCCGACACGTTATCGCTTACATTGCCCCAGAAGTCGGTCGTGAACAGGCCTGCTTTCATCGATATCACGACAACGCCGAGGAAGACTGCGATCGGGACGAACTTGGCAATCGTGCCGATCACGTTAAGGGCCGACGCACTTTTGACGCCGCGTAATACGAGCCAGTTCAGTATCCAGAAGACGCTGGATCCGATCAAAATCGCCAACCACGTATTCCCGCCCTCAAAATAAGGAGGAAAGAAGTAGTTGAGTGTGTCCATCAGCAGTACCGCGAAGCCAACATTGCCGAAGGCGGACGAGAGCCAGTAACCCCAAGCGACCTGAAATCCGGCGAACTTGCCGAAGCCCTTACGCGAGTACATGTAGATGCCGGCGGTAATCTCAGGCTTGATGTCGGCAAGCACCTGGAAAGTTCGGGCCAGAAAGAAAATCCCGAGCCCGGAAACCAGCCAGGCGATAAGTACCGCGCCCAACCCGGCATGTTGTGCCATGTTCTGTGGCAGGTTGAAGGCCCCTCCCCCCACCATTGCGCCGATCACCAACAGGGTCATGGAGAGCATACCCAGCTTGTTCTTGGCGGGTACGTTCGTCGAAGCGGTTGAGGCGCCAGAATCCGGAATAACGCCCGCTGCTGTGGCTGCTTTCATGGGATCAATCCTCAGTAATACACAAAATCTGATAGCGGCCGCCGACGACTTCAACGCCATGCGTGTCATGGGAAAAGCCCGGCATTTCAGCATCAAATGCCTCGAGGGCTTTCAGGTAGCCGAGCATTGGGCCTGTTGCTATACCCATATTTTCTCCGGGCATCAGCAACGGTATTCCTGGGGGATACGGCACCACGCCGGTTGCAACGGTGCGACCCGCAATCTGGTCCAGTGGCAGCGACTCCACACGGTTGTTAACGAGGAGTTCGTACGCGCTGACCGGTGACAGGACGGGCACCGGCAATACCCCAAATGCCGCTGACATCAACTCGGTTGTCTTGTGCTTTTTCACCGCAGCAAACATCGCCTCAGCGAGGTCGCCGAGACCCAGCAGGCCGTACTGCTGAGGATGAGCGGCGACCAACGCCGGGATTGATAGCTCCAGTGGTGTGTTGGCGAGGACGTCTCGATGAAAACCCAGGAGCGCGTTAATCAGGGTTCCCCACTTGCCACGCGTCACCCCCATCGAAAAAAGGAAAAGACTGGTGAAGTCGGTGGTCTTTTCCACCACGATCCCTTGCGCGTCCAGGCACGCAGCGAGGAGTGATGCCGGAATGCCCGTTGCACTCAGCTTGCCGTCCCGGCCCATGCCAGGAGTGACCACCGATACTTTGATCGGATCGAGCATGCAGTAACCGTCCTCGAGATCGTCGAAACCGTGCCACGCTTCGCCCGGATGCAGCACCCAGGCCGCTGGATCGCATGCTAGACGTTTAGGGTCCGCCAAATGAAATGGCGTTCTCTTGTGCCCCGTGCCTTCATTGACGGTCTCCGGTTGCCAGGCATTGAAAAACCAATCGCCCTTCGCTGTGAATTCAGCGTTCAATCGCGCCAGCGTCTGACGAAAGGCAATCGCCTCAGCAATCGTTTCATCCGTGAGAGCCTTGCCGCCGGGACCGTCCATCATCGCCGCCGCTACGTCGTTTGAGGCAATGATGGCGTACTGCGGGGATGTCGAGGCGTGCATCATGAATGCTTCGTTAAAGCGTCCATGCGCAATTGGCCGGCGGCCGTCACGCACATGGATATAAGAGGCTTGGGAGAGCCCGGCAAGCAACTTGTGAGTCGACTGGGTCGAAAAAATCGTTGGCCCATCGGGACGGGGTGTCTTGGGGTCGCCACGCATCGCGTAACGCCCTGAATACAGTGGATTGAAACGTGCGTAGCCATACCAGGCTTCGTCAAAATGCAGCCGATCGACTGACTTGCCAAGCAACGTCTCG
Source organism: Pseudomonas sp. ANT_J12 (assembly GCF_008370045.1). Lineage (GTDB taxonomy): Bacteria > Pseudomonadota > Gammaproteobacteria > Pseudomonadales > Pseudomonadaceae > Aquipseudomonas. Next base: position 35,329 of record NZ_VOBN01000014.1, on the reverse strand, counting down.
ACCCGCTCGACGTCGTAGCACAAACCGTCGTAGGTTGAGTTCGTGATGATTGCGTGAACGGCTGAGGGGGATATCAGTTCGGTAACCAGAGGGTTGGCCGCAATGCTCTTGGCGACCGACGTGGCCGTAAGTCGTGATGCCGGGATGGGACCGATCAACCCCAGATAATTACGCACCGGCATCAGGTAGGTCGGTATCGCCCCAGACAACGTCATCGCGTGCTCGACAGACTTGTGGCAATTGCGATCACACAGTGCGATCTGGTCACGCGTCACGCTCGACATCAGAATCACGCGATTGGACGTCGAGGAGCCGTTGGTGACGAAGTAAGTTCGATCGGCGCCAAACACCCGCGCAGCGTTATGCTCTGCCTCCCCGATGGCGCCCGAGTGATCAAGCAAGGAGCCAACCTCTGCAACCGAAATCGACAAATCCGAGCGAAACAACTCCTCGCCAAAAAATTCCACAAAGGCGCGACCTGTCGGGTGCTTCATAAATGCGGTGCCACCCGCATGCCCGGGAGTGTGCCATGAGTATTCGTACTGGCCGGCGAAGCTGGCGAGCGCTTTGAACATCGGCGGCAGCAGCGTTGCGCGGTAGCGATCGATCGCTGCGACAATTCTGCCGCCAAGGAAACTCTTCGTATCCTCGAACAGCCAAACATAATCGTTGACCTGCGAGAGCACATCGGCAGACATTTCGCTCACCGAGCCGTTGGCGGCCAGTAGAAAGATCGGCAGGCGCTCTGAACGTGCACGCACCGCAGCAATAACGTGCCGGGCACTTTTGTGATCTTTTGAACCAGCAAGGTCCCAATCGACCAGTACTGCCTGTAATAGCGAATGCATACTGAGTTGGGCTATCGCGTCGCTTTCCGAAGTGGCGTCAATGACATCGATATCGCGATCTTTCAACGCGTCGATCAGCGCCGCTGTCGCGTGACGACCGGCACTCTCGGCGCCAGTACCGTTATGCACTACAAGCACCCGACGTCGATAGAGAATCCCGGGCACGTTCGGTGAGAAGCCGCTCATGTTGACTCCTGCACGACATAGGTGTGGAAAACAACGCGGCCGTCGACATCATCGGCATAAACGCCCTGTACCTCGAACTCGAAGCCAGGGAACCGATTGAACGCCTCTTCGAACACGAGAAAGTAGTCGAGCATCGGCTGCGCCCGATCGTCATACCGTTCGCCGGGTACAACAATGCCGATCCCAGGTGGATAAATGAGTGCCAGCGTTGCCGAAATACGCCCCTTGCACTCGGACAGCGGCAGGTAGTCGACGCGGTTGCCGACGAACGCCTCGGTGGCGTCGGCGACCGACATAGCCTGCTCTGGAAAGTGCTCGCCGCGAAAGCACAGCCTTTGCAGGGACGCGATGTCGTGCTTGCGGTAGAAACCATGCATCTCGTCGCACAGGCGCCGCAGCGTGTAACCGGCGTAACGCTGCGGATAGCGCGCAAGCGTTGTCGGCAGCACCGCTTCGAGCACCGCGTCTGTGTCGTACAGGTGCTTAAACGCCACCAGCCTGGAAATCAATGACCCGCACTTGCCGGCCTCAACGGCGGGAGTCAGCAGGAAGAGAATGCTATTGAGGTCGCATTTTTCCGGCACGATATTGTTCTCGCGCAGGTAGGCGGCCAACAGCGTCGCCGGGATGCCGGTATCGCTGTACTCCCCGGTCTTACGGTCGAAGCCAGGCGTGATCAGCGTCAGCTTGTTCGGATCAGTCATCGCCCAGTCCGGCGCCGCGTGCCGGAAACCATGCCAGCGAGCATCCGGGACCAGAGCCCAGCACGCGGGCTCGCGCGCAAGCACGTCGGTGGGGATATCCTCCCAGCGCACGCCATCAAGTAGCGGGCTGAACCTGGAATCTGTGATCGTCACCACATCGGGCACGAACGGATCGAAGAACCAATCACTGGCATCGCCCTTGGCAGTCTCCGCAAATTGGTGTTTTAACGTGCGTAGCTTTTTACGCGTTTCAATACCGATGCGGATCGCGTCGTCCCAAAGCACCAAGCCGTTGCGCCCCTTATGCATCTGAGCATCGACATCAAGGCTGGCAAACAGTGGATAGAACGGCGAGGTCGAGCAGTGCAGCATGAACATCTCGTTGAACCGTCGATGTCCGGTGCGTCGCGCTTGCCCCTTGATATGCTCGTCGCGCACATGAATTTGCGAGGCCTGCGAGAAGCCGGCCAGTTGCTTGTGAGTTGACTGGGTAGCGACGATGCCGGGACTATCGGCGTCGAGGTTCTCCAGCCCCATCGCAAAATGCCCGGCAAATAACGGGTGAAACTTCATGAAACCCGCCCACGCTTCGTCGAAGTGGACGTACTCACACAGGTGGCCGATTCGTTCGATCAGGCTACCAGTGTTATAGATCGTGCCGTCATAACTGCATTGCTCGACGATGGCCAGGCGGAACGGCCGCTCACGTTTCCATGCCTCTGGGTCGGTGACCAGTGGATGGTTGCGGATTTGCTCACGCAACTTCGTTTCGTCCAGTGCGTCGTAATCGATTGGGCCGATGAGGCCCTGTGGGTTGCGGTCCGTTTCGAGGTAAATCGGGATCGCACCGGCCAGTTGCAGCGCCCCTTGATGATTCGATTTATGGTTGTTGCGATCGAATAACACAAGGTCGCCACGCTTTAGCAGCGCCGCGGTCACGACCTTGTTCGACGTCGAGGTTCCGTTGAGGATGAAGTAAGTGCGATCGGCGCCAAAGACCTTTGCCGCCGCCATCTGCGCGGCAAGCGCCGGACCGACGTGTGTCAGCAGATCGCCCATTTCGGGCACCGAGTTGTCGATGTCGTTACGAAACACTGCTTCGCCCAGATGCTCGACAAAGAGACGTCCAGCCGGGCTGCGCCGGTAGAAAGCACCGCCCTGGTGACCCGGACAGGTCCACATCTGGTTGCCTTCGTAGTCGTAGTCCATCAGGGCACCGAAGAACGGTGGCTTTAACCCGGTGGCATAGCGCTCCAGCGCGAAAATCGTTTCCTTTGCCGAAAAGGCTGGCGTTTCATGGTCGAGATAGACGTATCCGGTGACCTCGCCCAACGGAACGAGTGATAGCGACTCCAGACCTTTCAATTCGCTCATCAGGTAGATGGGCGTATCAAGCCCGCGCTCATGTCTGATGGTGTTGATGAGCGCCTGAATCGCAGACTCTTCCGGGCCGTCGATAGACAGCAGAAAGCAACCGATCCCCATATCCGTCTCTGCCGCGACCTTGGCACCGGTCGGCGTGGGCACGACATCGGTTCGATAGTCATATTCGCCAATTGCGTCAATCAGGCGCTGGACGAGCCGCGCTTCGTTGCTTTCAGGTGCGTGAACGAACACGGGGCTGTATAGCAGGAAATGAAATAGCCTGTGGTAGGGAACCGACATGTCGATACCTCTAATCAAGTGGTAGTACTGCGACTCATGCCGTAGTCCTCGTACCTCACCTTTGACTATTCCCCACGTTCAAAATCAGGTCTGTACGCCACCCCACATACCTTGCTGTTAATTTTCATCAGCGGGCTGGCCTGCACGATTTCCAACTAATACTTACGTGCCTTATCACACAGACAACTCAACCGCCGGCTCAGTTAATCCTCGCTAGTAGTCTGTGCGGCCCATGTCGCGTAGGTACACACCAAGCCGAACGTCAGTAAAAAGAAAGCCAGATAAGGGGTCACATCTTTCATCCTTTCAGTGCGATTGATCCGTTGTTGTGGCGAATATATCCGTGCTTTAACTGGCGACGGGGTTAAGGTGGGTTAAGAAATATTTAATGTTCGGCGGGATCGTTGGTCACTAGGGTACGCCTGCATTGGCTGTCGACATTGCGCCGCAATTGCCCGAAAACAGGTACTAATGGAGGAAGTTATGAGTTGCGCACTGGTCATAGAGGACGACAAGGTGACGGCGGAAGTCATCATTGCTGAACTCCAACGCCATGGGTTCAGTTCAAGATGGGCCGCTACCGGTCGAGACGGCCTGGCCCTGGCGATTGCAGGAGGTTACGACGCCATTACCCTGGATCGGATGCTTCCCGACTTTGATGGACTGACGATTGTCAGTACGTTGCGTAGTCTGGGGATTAATACGCCCGTCTTGATGATCAGTGCGCTTTCGGATGTAGATGAGCGCGTCCAAGGGCTTCGCGCGGGCGGCGATGACTATCTGACCAAACCCTTTTCTGCTATCGAGATGGTTGCGCGTCTTGACGCATTGCTTCGGCGTACCAGTACCGATGCAAGCCATCCGCAACTCACTTACGGAAACCTGCGACTGGAACTGGTCGAGCACAAACTGTCTCGAAATGACGAACATATCCTGCTGCTGCCAACCGAATTCAAACTGCTCAATTACCTGATGCGCAGTGCTGGCCAACTGGTCACCCGCACCATGCTTTTTGAAGAAGTCTGGGGTTATCGATTCGACCCGGGGACTAACATCATTGATGTCCACATCGGTCGGCTGCGCAAAAAGCTGGAAGGCGCCGAAGGCACTCCCGCCATCCATACAATACGCGGTGCCGGTTATGTCCTTGCTGTCAAAGACTGAGAAATGGCGCTCGTCCGGTAGTCGACTGATCGGTTTCTACGCGCTGTTTTTTGTAGCGTGGGGTGCACTTTTTACCGGCGTGTTGTACTGGGAAATCTCCCACTATCTGGGAACCGTTGCAGAGCGAACATTACTGCAGCGTGCCCATTACTATCAAAAGATCGATGATGAAAAACTGGTGAAGGAACTGGCTGTCAGTGAAGCCTATTCAACGCCCGGTATCGATGCTTACGGATTGTTCACTTCCGATGGACAACACGTTGCCGGAGACCTGCTCAAACTTCGCTCCAGTCTGCCCGATGATGGCAAGGTTCATTATCTTGAGCGCGGACTGAGTATCGCACTACCCAACAAAGAAACCAGAAGCAGTTATGCGCTGTTAGCACGCCGCCCCGACGGGCATATTCTTATTCTGGCGCGTGACGGCGGCTCGATTTCTGCCGTGGGCGGGATTATTGAGCAGGCCTTGATGTGGGGTTTTTCGTTAACACTGATTCCCGGGTTAATTGGCTGGCGTTTGTTGCGACGCCGACCGTTGCGTCGTGTCAAACGCTTGCAGCTTTGTACGGAAAGTATCGTTTCAGGCAACTTGGCGGAGCGTTTACCCTTGTCAGCCCGCCGTGATGAACTGGATATGCTGGCAAGCGCCGTGAATACAATGCTCGACCATATCGAGCAACTGATGCATGAGGTCAAGAGTGTCTGCGATGGCGTTGCCCATGATTTGCGAACGCCACTGACACGGTTGCGTGCAAGGCTTTATCAACTCCAACAGTTGCCTCTGGACAGTGATCACCAGCACACATTGAATCAGGCCCTTGAGGAAAGCGAATCAATCATGGTGCGCTTTCAAGGACTGCTTCGAGTCGCCGAGCTCGACGATATCCGTCGCTGCTCGGCCTTTGCTCCTTTTCCGATCATGGCGCTGTTGCAACAGGCACATGAGTTTTATGAACCTCTGGCGCTGGATCGTTCTCAGACTCTTTCCCTGGAAATTACCGATGACTTGCCCAGATTGTATGGCGACTCATCGTTGCTGTTCGAAGCGCTGGTCAACTTACTGGATAACGCCATCAAGTTTGCGCCAGTGGGCGGGCATATCACATTGCGCGGTAGCATCAAGGATTCAACAGTCATCATCGAGGTTGCCGATGATGGGGCCGGGATTCCCGAGGCGGACCGTACACATGTCATTCGCAGGCTTTATCGAGGGGAAGCTAGCAGCATGCAGCCCGGCCACGGCCTCGGATTATCGTTGGTCGCTGCCATTGTGAAACTGCATGGCTACTCGCTGGATATCCAGCCCGCCGCCTTCGGTCTTGGCACCCGTGTTTTGATTCATTGCCCGATGGTTTCCGACTGATCTACGTCCTTATCGGAGACCGAACATTAAATTTAACTTAATCCAGCTTAATTTGAGCCCCCCTGCCCTGGGGGCTAGCTTGGCGGCACTTTCTGCTGCCCCAAGGTCTTTTGCTTGTGAAATACCTGTTGTTCCTGCTCATGCTCACTGCTCTCTGTGTAACAGCGCCGCTCGCCTGGGCTAGCCCTGCTCTGGCTGACAATAACACTCAAGGGGCCATGATCCCTGCCGCGCCGAAGCTTGGCGCCAAAGCCTGGATACTGGTCGATGCTGAAACGGGTACCGTCATTACCAGCCACAACAGTGATATGCATCTACCGCCAGCCAGCCTGACGAAAATGATGACCGCATTTGTCACCAGTCGTGAGATCAAGGCCGGGCGTATGAGCGCTGATGCCATGGTCACGGTCAGCGAAAATGCCTGGCGTACCGGCGGCTCACGCATGTTTCTTGATCCCGGCAGTTCGGTCTCGGTTCACGACTTGCTTAGTGGGGTGATCATCGACTCGGGGAATGACGCAAGCGTTGCGCTCGCCGAACATGTGGCCGGAACGGAAGGCGTCTTCGTTGGGATGATGAACTCGACCGCGACTACTCTGGGGATGGCCAACACACACTTCATGAATTCCACAGGGTTGCCTGAGCCAGAGCATTATTCATCTGCCCGGGACATGGCAACATTGGCTCGCGCGATCATCAGTGAAGGTAGTGATTACTACGGGCTATACGCCAAAAAACACTTCACCTGGAATGGAATACGCCAAGCCAACCGCAACCTACTGTTATGGCGCGACGCAAGCTTCGACGGTTTGAAAACCGGCCATACCGAGGCGGCTGGCTATTGCCTGGTGGCTTCGTCCCACCGAAGCGGGCGACGTTTGATCAGTGTGATTTTCGGCGCTAGCAGTACCCTAAAGCGCACAGCAGAAACAGAAAAACTGATGGGTTACGGCTTTCGCTTCTACGACACTCAAACCTACAAAAAAGCCGGGGAAATTCTCACGTGGTCTGCGCTCTGGAAAGGTAAAAATCGATCGCTCGCTCTGGGATTACTTGACGACATGACCCTCACCTTGCCCAAGAATAAAAATCGGGATTTAGAGACACGCATAGAGATTGATGGACCGCTCGAAGCACCTATCGCTATGGGCACCGTCCTTGGAAAACTGGAACTGTACGATGCTGGAAAAAAACTGGGGAGCCGGCCCTTGATAGCACTTGAGGACGGTGAGCCAGGCAGTTGGTGGACACGCTGGTGGGATACGGTGCATTTGTTTTTTACTCAAATGATTCTCGGTTGGTTCGAGGAGACTGAAACTGCCTGACGATGGTCGATCGTCATACCACGCCAAGGCAAAAATCCTGGACGTCTCACAAGACTGGAAGAACTGATGAATTCAGATGATTTACGAAGAGAATTAGCGCTCTCCAAATTTTTCAACGGCGACTCATCGCTCAATGATGCTGTCCAGGGACTGAGTCAAGACGAAAAAAAAATGTGTATTGAGTCAGCCTTTGAACAAGAGGCTATACGTCTGGGAATAGAGGTGTGGGAGTTGACGCTTACACTGATATCTGAATCTCCCGAAGAACTGAAATGCCTGACCATGGAGTTCCATCGTGAAGTCGCAGAAATGGTAGAAATGGACTGGAACGATTATTGCCACCTGAATGGGATAAACGATTAATCGCGCTTATCCCTGCCGCTTTGATGCAATGCCGAACTCGCGGTCACGAAAGATCCTTATAAGCGCTTGGTGACTTGGCCGGCGGCGACGTGTCCCACAGGCGAAACCCGCCCACAAAGGCCGCCGCGTTATTGCCCAATCGGCTTCGGGGTGGAAGTGTCTTGAGCCGGTCGGCCTGTCCGCCGCCGATGACGATTTCGTCGGGCATCAGTGCCGCGCAAAAGCCTTCGACGACGGCATGTACCTTGCGCCGCCATTTCTTCTTACCTAGGCGCTTGTAGCCGCGTTTGCCGAGCAGATCTTCATAATCATGCCGCTTACTACGCCGCAAGTGACCAAGCTCCATCGCCACGATATGCCCGTCCAAAATCAGCGCGGACCCCAGGCCGGTGCCCAGGCCCAGGAACAGCATTTTACCGCCCCGATAGCTGCCGAGGGCCTGCATTGCCGCATCGTTGACGATACGTACCGGCAGGCCGAACGCCTCCTCGAAATCGAAGCCGACCCACCCTGGCGCCAAGTGGTGCGGCTCCAGCGCCGGGGCGCCCTGAGTGACGACACCGGGGTAGCCGATCGACAGCGCATCGAAACGCCAGTCGGCGGTAATCTTGAGTATCCCGGCGACCATCTGCTGCGGTGTGAGTTTTGGCCCGGATTTGAACTTGCGCCGAGTCGTCTCGCCACTGAGCAGGCATTTGATGTGTGAACCGCCGACATCGACGACGAGGATCTTCGGTTGAACTGACTTTCGCGGAGTGCTCATGGCACTTCCTTAGCGGTAACCGGACGCTCGCCTTTGCGGCTCGATTCATCGATCTGATCCGGCGCCAGCGAAAGCAGGTGTGCGGTGTTTACCAGCGCCATGTGGCTAAGCGCCTGCGGGAAATTGCCTTGCATGTGACCACTCCGGGGATCGAATTCCTCGGCCAGCAGGCCAACGTCGTTGCGCAACGCAAGTAGGCGTTCGAACAGCGCTTCAGCCTCGACGCGACGGCCGATGACAGCGAGGCAATCGGCTAGCCAAAAACTGCAGGGCAAAAAGACACCTTCGCCAGGAGGAAGGCCATCGACACTCGTCGCGGTATCGACTCGGTAGCGCAACACCAGGCCATCAACGACCAGTTCCCGTTCGATCGCGGCGATCGTGCTCTTCACACGGGGATCGTCCGGCGGCAAAAAGCCCACCAGTGGAATCAGCAGCAGGCTGGCATCGAGCGCCGTGCTGCCGTAGTACTGAACGAAGCAGTTGCGCTTCACATCGAACCCCGCTTCGCACACCTGCGCGTGGATCTGGTCACGGGTACGACGCCAGGCCTCAACCGGACCTTCCAGGCCGTAGCGTTCGACGGCCTTGACCCCGCGGTCGAAGGCGACCCAAGCCATCACCTTGGAGTGGGTGAAGTGGCGCCTCGGCCCACGGACCTCCCAGATGCCTTCATCAGGCTCTTGCCAATGACTGTCGAGGAAGTCCAGCAAGGCTCGCTGGATGTCCCAGGCATGCGGGAGCTGCACCTGCCCTGCCGCGCGCGCCAGGTGCAGGGTGTCCATCACCTCACCATAAACGTCGAGCTGGAACTGTTCAGCCGCTGCGTTGCCGATGCGAACCGGCGCAGCCTGCAGATAGCCGGGCAGCCAAGAGAGTTCTCTCTCTTCCAGCCGGCGCTCGCCGGTCACACTGTACAGAATCTGCATGTCGGCCGGGCTGCCTGCCACGGCGCGCAGAAGCCAGCCGCACCAAGCCTCCGCCTCGCCGGTGTAGCCGGCGAGCAGCAAGGCGTTCAACGTGAAGGTCGCGTCGCGCAGCCAGCAATAGCGGTAGTCCCAGTTGCGCACACCCCCGGGGTGCTCCGGCAGTGAGGTGGTTGGCGCCGCCACGATGCCGCCCGTGGGCTGGAAGATGAGCGCTTTGAGCGTTAGCAAGGAACGCAGCACCGCTTCCTGCCAACGGCTCTCGAAACGACAGTGCCGTGACCAGTACTGCCAGTGGTGCTCGGTCTGCACAAGCGTGCTTTCAGCGTCGATGACCTGTTGAACGGGCTCGTGTGACGGCCGGTAGTTGAGCACGAAAGGTACACGTTCACCGGCGCCAACCTCGAAATCGGCCCGCGTAGTCATTTGCACACCGCGCGTGTGCACCGGTGTATGCAACTCGATCGTGTCTGGCCCGGCAGTCGCGAACAGCGTACCGTCGCTCCGACTCACCCAGGGAACAATGGAGCCATAGTCGAAACGAATGATGAGTTCCATGTTCATGGCGACGCGTCCCCGCAGGCCCACGACGATGCGTAACACGTCCCACCGCTCGTCTGACAGCGGCATGCAGTCGATCACGCGCACGGCACCCGACGCTGTCTCAAAGTCTGTTTCCAGGATCAGCGTGCCTTCGCGGTAGCGACGACTCACTTTCGTGGCTTCATCGCGTGTCGAGATCAACCAGCGACCGTTCTCTGGGCCACCTAAAAGGGCGGCGAAGCAGGCGCCCGAGTCGAAACGAGGCAAGCATAGCCAATCAATCGAACCATCGCGGCCCACCAGCGCAGCGGTGTGGCAGTCACCGATCATCGCGTAATCTTCAATGCGCAAGGGCACGATTCAGCTCGCCTTTTCGGGGTTGTGCCAGCCGCCATCAGCGGACATGAAAAGGTCCGCAGCTGGCGGGCCCCAGGAGCCCGCGACGTAGAGGTGGACCGGGGGGGGATCGACCAGCGCAGGGGCGACAACCGCCCAGGAGGATTCGATGGTGTCTTCATGGGCAAACAGCGCGCCGTCGCCGCTTATCGCGTCGCTCAACAGACGTTCATATGGGGACTGCTCGCCGGACTCCTCTTGAAGTAGCAAGAACTCTCGCTGCACGCCGACAAACTCCTTGCCGGTCCGTTTGACGCGAGCGGCGAGCGCGATTGTCGAATGTGGTGACAAATGGAAGCGTAAATAGTTGGCACCCTCGCCCATCGAGGCGTCGCAAAAAAGGTTCTGCGGCGGCGGCTTGAAGCGCACCACCACTTCACAGGCGGAGATCGGCAGGCACTTGCCTGAGCGGAGGTACCAGGGAACCCCGCCCCAGCGCCAGGAATCGATATAAAGGCGCAGGGCGCAGAAAGTTTCGACATCAGAGTCGCTTGCGACCTGCGGCTCGTCGCGGTAGCCCTGGTACTGCCCACGGAGGATGTCGTCGGCGCCCAGTGGCCGCATCGCAGAGAAAACATCGGTTTTATGACGGTGCACGGCCTCGAAATTGCGGCTTGCTGGCGGTTCCATCGCCAACAGCGCGACAATCTGGAACAGATGGTTTTGCATCACATCACGCAGGCACCCCGCGCTTTCATAGAATGCGCCGCGGCCGTCGACACCAAAATGCTCGGCCAGTGTTATCTGCACACTCGCGATGTGGTTGCGATTCCAGATTGGTTCAAATAAGGCGTTGGCGAAACGCAAGTAAAGGATGTTCATGATCGCTTCCTTGCCCAGGAAGTGATCAATGCGAAAGATCGCGTTTTCGGGGAACGCATCCCGTGCAATCTGGTTGAGGTCACGCGCCGAAGCAAGATCGCGGCCGAACGGTTTTTCGACGATGACTCGCCCACCATCGGCCAATCCGGCGGCCTCGAGGCCGCGGATGACCGTGGGAAAAAGTGCGGGAGGGATTGCGAGGTAGAACGCTGGGTGCCGCGCGCCTAGCAGGGCGAGGCGCAGCGCATCGAAGGTGGTCGCGTCTTCGTAGTCGCCGCAGACATATTGCAGCGCCGACAAGAGGCTGGTCAGCACAGTCGGATCGACTTCGCCGCAAATGTGCTCGATGCTTTCGCGGGCTCGCGTACGCAGTTGCTCGACACTCCATTTTGACGAGGCAACGCCGATTACCGGCATCTTGAGTGCACCGCGTTGGCACATCGCGTAAAGCGCAGGGAAGATCTTTTTATGCGCCAGGTCGCCGGTGGCACCGAAAACGACCAATACATCGGCGGACGGCATGTGCGAATCGGTGAGGTCGGAGTTCATTTCAGGTCTCCGCCGGCGGGATCCTGAAGGGACTTCTCGACATGGCCGCCGAACTCATGACGCATGGCTGACTGCACGCGGTTGGCGAAATCGGCATCGCCGCGCGAGCCGAAGCGGGCATACAAAGCCGCGCTCAAAACCGGTGCAGGCACGGCTTCGTCGATGGCCGCTTGCACCGTCCAGCGTCCTTCACCGGAATCCGATATACGGCCTTCATAACCGCCTAGCGTGGGGTCAGCCGCTAGAGCCGCGGCGGTGAGATCCAGTAGCCATGAACCGATCACACTGCCGCGCCGCCAGACTTCCGCAATCTTCGGCAGGTCCATCTCGTATTGATAGTGAGTGGGGCAACGCAACGGCGTCGTCTCCGCATCGACGGTGTGCTCGCGCGAGCCGACATTCGCGTGGCGCAGGATATTCAGCCCTTCGGCATAGGCGGCCATTACGCCGTACTCGATCCCGTTGTGCACCATCTTGACGAAGTGACCTGCACCATGCGGCCCACAGTGCAGCCAACCCTGATCAGCGCTGCTATGGCACGCGTCGCGGCCAGGTGTCGCCGCCGCGGTGCCGGCCCCAGGAGCCAGCGTGGCGAAAACCGGTGCGAGATGCTGCACCGGCTCCTTGCCGCCACCGATCATCAAGCAATAACCGCGATCAAGGCCTGCCACTCCTCCGCTGGTACCGACGTCCACATGGGCAATATTCAACGCCGCCAGAGCCTCAGCACGGCGCAGGTCGTCGTGGTAGTGCGAGTTGCCGCCATCAATGATGATGTCGCCCGGTTGCAGCAGAGGCGTCAGTTGTTCGAGCAGTGTATCGACGGCCGCAGCCGGCACCATAAGCCAGACCGCACGCGGCGGCGTCAATAATTCGACAAACTGTTGCAACGACGTGGAGCCCGTGCTGCCGAGCGCTACGAGGCGTGCGATGCCTTCCGGGGCTTGGTCGTGGACCACGCAGTCATGGCCGCCGCGAAGCAGGCGGGTCACCATGCTGGCGCCCATACGACCGAGTCCTATCATGCCGATTTGCATCTTCATGCTCCTCTGCGTTGCAGCTGCGCGATCACTGCGTATTCGCGGCGATGAGTGGCCATGGGGACGGCAGAGAAGCGACACGCCACATCATCCAGCGTCCATTCCGTACCGCGAGGTCTGTGGTATATGGATGTACCTCAATGCGGTTGAGTTGGCGACGCACGCAATAGTTCAAATCGAACGGAAACCAATCCCGAGAGCCTCCATGGGGATTACGGGTTGACCTTCATCCTTTGCCGCATGGATTCACTCGCTTGACCAATATACCTATGGACATACCTTGGATCAGTATGGAAAACACCACGACAAGATAAGTTAGGGAAACCACCAAATCGCGAGCTTCGCCGCGCGGCAACGACAACGCCAGTGCCACCGATATGCCGCCGCGAAGGCCACCCCAGGTCAGCACACTCCAGGACTTTTGGGTAACCGAGCGCGCCGCCCGATGACCACAATCGGAACCCCACCCGTCAGCAAACGCGTCAACAACGTCACCAATATGACCAGTCAGGCTAAAAACGACGTGGCAGGACGCGGTTTGCCTACGCTTCATAGGCAGAGGATCTATCTGTCCGCTGGCAATTTCTTTCGGACGAAATAATTGCCCTTTGAAATGGAGTCATCAGGCCATGCTGGACACTATTGCGGCTTTCTTCTGCATCACAGCTGTGCTTGCCTTCCTCAACCGTCGTTATGTGGGGCTACCCTCCGCCATCGGCGTAATGGCTATTGCCTTGAGCTTGTCATTGATAAACATGGCATCCGACGCGCTGGGTTTCCACGCCTTGCACACATTGGAGCAATCGCTGGTCGAGTCCATCGATTTTTCCGAGTTGTTAATGCAAGGCATGTTGTCGCTGCTGCTATTTGCTGGTGCACTGCATATCGACTTGTCTGAGCTGCGTGCCTACAAATGGCAGATTGCATCTTTAGCAGTGATCGGGACCACACTATCGACCCTGCTCATAGGCTTCGGGCTCTGGGGATTGTTATCCCTGACCAGCTTGGAGTTGCCGCTTTCCTACTGTTTGGTGTTCGGTGCATTGATTTCCCCCACCGATCCAATTGCTGTAATGGGCATTCTCAAGTCAGCGGGCGCACCAAATAGTGTTGAATTGGTGATCTCGGGAGAGTCTCTGTTCAATGACGGCGTCAGCGTCGTCCTGTTTTCGCTAATTCTGGCGATCATCGCAAGCGGGGACATACCGTCAATCAGCAACGCATCGCAACTCTTATTGACAGAGGCGGGGGGAGGCATCCTTTTAGGCGCCGCCTTCGGTTACATCACTTATCGCATGCTCAAGAGCATCGACAGCTATCAGGAAGAAGTCCTCATTACCTTGGCTGCTGTGCTCGGCGGTTATGCCTTGGCGACGCACCTACATGTATCCGGACCGCTGGCGATGGTGGTAATGGGACTGATCATAGGTAATCAAGGGCGATCCCACGCGATGTCCGAACAGACCGAAAAAAATCTCGACATGTTCTGGGAGTTGATCGACGAAATCCTGAACGCCGTGTTGTTTGTGCTCATCGGCTTGGAGGTGGTTCTGATTCAGTTTTCCAGTCCACTGCTCGCTACGGGCATGATGGTCATAGCGTTGACTCTACTGTCTCGATTGCTGACAGTCGGGGCTCCGATTGCAGTATTAGGTCAACGCTTCAGGCTTCCCAAAGGCGCCTGGAGTGTAATGACCTGGGGAGGGCTGCGCGGCGGAATATCAGTGGCACTAGCATTGTCGCTGCCGCGAGGCGAAGCTCGCGATGTTGTGGTGGCCCTGACGTACCAGGTTGTGGCTTTTTCGATTCTGGTCCAGGGAATATCGGTTGGAAAATTGGTAGAGAAGGTGATTCCCTGCGATGTCGCAGAACGCTGATCGAATGATCAGCTCAATAAAACATGATGGTTCCCCACTCTACCAAATTGGTTGGCATCGCTCGCGACATGTTATTTGAACCGATGGTCTGACATCGCAGGAATGAAATATAAACTCGAAACACATCTGATCTATCTAAGACAAGACACATCGTTCGGTCAGCACCGAACCTCACGCAACCTTAGTGTTGTCGCTGTATAACGCATCTCCACGGCGCTCACGTCCTCCGGATCCGGCACTGCTTCTCGCGCCCCTTTGACGATCATGTTGACGTGACGCTGGAGACAGTCCGCGTCTTGCGAACAATGCACATGGTCAGCAATCTGGGCGATGGCATCGAGCATGCGGATAGCCACCGCCGGGTTCGACCGCCCGCTTTGCCTGATCTGGTTGAACGCAGTGTCCACGATGCCTGTAAACGTGGATCCTGGCGCGATCACCCGCAGTCGCCCTTCGCTGTCGAATCGTAGGGGGGACGGGATGTCCCGTCGGGCTAATCGACAGAGGGCCGATCCTAGTCGATCCACGCAGGCGACAGCTGTGAATGGGTCATTGATGCCCGGAGACAGCGCTCTCAAAGCAATCTCGACCAACTGCTGGAAGGAGAACTCCACATCCTGTGCAGCAGTTCGCTGGTTACCCAGTACGAAGGCGGCTTGCAGTTTGGCCGCCAAGGTTTCATTAACACGCTCAGCAGGCCAGACAATTAGCATCGCCCTGCTTTTAATGAGGTAATGCCCAGGCCGGCGCTCAAGCCGAATTAATAGATCTTCCTTGATGGCCAACGCCATCAGGACGTCAGCATCGATCAGTTGGAGATAGCCGTCATCAAGGGCTCTCACCACAGCAGCGTCGCCAGCGAACACTGCTGGCAGGTTAGCTTCGATTACGGGGTTTGAGGCTTCAGAACCGGGACTTCCAAAGTCGTCGGGAAACAAACTGTCGATCCCTCCGTTGAGTTCGCGGCCGACTCGCGCAACGACCTGATCTGCCTGGATCGAAACCGATATGTGGTGGATAAAATAGATCAGCACTCCAACACTGATAATCGCCAGCAGCACACCAATGCTGACGGAGAGATGAGGTACGAATGCCACCTCGTCCGCACGACGGATGGTTCGCAGGACGAGCAGACAGTACACAAACGTCGCAACAAAGGTGCCAAGCACCACTTGGTTAGCGGTGTCGCGCATGAAGTTGCGCATCAAAAGTGGGCCCAACTGTGACGAAGCAAGCGACAGCGCCACCAATGTCATCGAGAACACAGTCCCGGCAATGGCTATCATCGACCCCGCAACAGTGCTTAGCACCAAGCTCGCACCCTCGGCCCCACCTGAATAGCTCCAGCCAACTAGCTGCAACCAATCGTCAGTAACGGTTTTGTCGAGCGCCACGCAGGAGAAAGCCAAAGCTACGGCCAAGCATGCCATGGTTGTTGGTACAAACCAGAAACTAGACCGAAGACGATACCAATACTTCAGCAGCAAAGTTCTCAAGGTGTTTCTCCAATTCGCCAACCTCAAATGAGTGATGCTGCATCCAACAAAGTTCTCCCTACTTGATCGAGCGAAGAGCCTGTTTTATATCCATGAGCTTGGCATTGTTCGGCTTGCCCTCGACGCGGGCAAGAATGCTCCCTTGAGTGTTCAAAACAAATACGAATGCTTTGGCGCTACTGCTCGGGATGTTCAAAGCGGTCTCAAGGTTTGACTTACTCAAAATCCAGGTTTGGTCCTGATAGCGCGCCGGGATTTTTTCTTTCGCCCGGCCGATGGCATCTTCCTCGCTCATGAAAAACGGAAGGTCGATCGCAAGCACGTCAATGATACGAACCTCACTCTGGTTAACATTTTTACGCAGCGCCTCGGCCCATAGGCGGGTGTCCGTCGCAGCCTCTTTGCTTGGCGTAACTATCAGTATCGTCGGTTGGCCGATCAATTGGGCTGAACTGACTTTTTCGCCTGTCAGCACAGTCGCCGTAAAGTTTGGAATTGGGCTACTGGAGAGCTGGGACCAGGCGTAAACCGGGGCCAATAGCACAAGCGCAAATAAAATTGTGAAGGGCGTTTTCATTCTGAGTAATCCCAGAGATGGCTTATGGAGTTTCGATGTGTGCCTGTTGATGTTAGACGTGCTTGTGCGTTGGGGGGGCCACTGGCTGTACCGATTTGCATCGGGGGAGCATTTCACATCCAAGCGATAAATTCGTTGCAAACGCCTCCGTAGCTATAGGGTAGTAATCAAGTGAAAAGCCCTTACTGATCAACAGAAGCTAGACCTCCGGCTATCCTGACCGCAATCTACGTCACGCGCCCGTGATCTACAGCCATCAGGAGGGCCTTAAGATGGGCACGAAACGTCTCGTCCCTATAGACTGGTCAACCATCATATAGCCGGTGGTCGATCCACAGGTTGCCTCTTTCCCAGATAGGAAGCGCGGTAATGCCCTTTACCATCACCAATCCGTATCGTTTGCGGATAGAGTGCTTACGTAATGTGTCACCTGGTTGCGCTGATTTGGCGGGACGTATCACGGTGGCATTGCGAACAGAAATTTTGAACATCCCAACCGCCACTCTGATGCAGAGCCTATTCGATCACTTGGACGCGATTGCCGCGCAGCACAGCGGCAGTGTCACACGCCTTGGAATATGGATGTGTTCACTGGTCCATGCCCGAGTATTGCTGATCCACGAGGTAGAAATATTCCTATCTGATGCGACCGCTATTGGCGGTGCGTCCAGCTCTGAGTCGATATAAAAATAGCGTCCGCGTGTTTACGCCGGGCTCAAGGCTGGGGGATGGGGCACGACAAAAGCGCAGCGATCACTAACGCCGCTGCCAATGCGCGCAACGGTCACAGCGGTAAAACCCTGAAGGGCGACTTCGGTGAGCTGCCGCTGGACATCTCTCGCGACCGATAAGCGTCTTTCGAGCCGCAGTTGGTTGTCAAGCATCACACCCGCTGGACGGGCTTCGATGACAAAGTCATTTCGCTATACGCTCGCGGTTTGAGTGTCAGAGAAATTAACGCGCATTTGCAGGAAATATACGGCACCGACGTCTCTCCCAGCCTGATCTCGGCGATTACTGACGCGGTGAGTGACGAGGTCAGGCTCTGGCAGGCCCGCCCTTTGGACGCGCTGTACTCGATCCTCTACCTGGACTGCATTCACATCAAAGTCCGCGATGCCGGCGCCGTGCGCAACAAGGCGGTTTACCTGGCGATCGGCGTCAACATGGCCGGTCACAAAGACGTGCTGGGCTTGTGGGTCGCTCAAAATGAAGGCGCCAAATTCTGGCTGCAAGTGGTGACCGAACTCAAGAGTCGGGGCGTGCAGGACACCTTCATCGCCTGCGTGGACGGCCTAAAACTCTTCCCTGAGGCGATTGAAACGGTTTACCCGAAAGCCGTCGTTCAGCTGTGCATCGTTCACATGGTGCGCAACAGCTTGAACTTTGTGTCGTGGAGAACGTAGCGGGAAGTGGCGGCTGATCTAAAGCTGATTTATACCTCGACCCCGCTGACATGGCTGAACAACGGCTCTGCGAATTTGAAGCCAAATAGAACGCCGAGTACCAATCGATCAGCCTGTCGTGGCGTGGAAACTGGGCTCGGGTGATCCCGTTTTTTGACTATCCAGCCGAGATCCGCAAGGTGATCTACACCACCAATGCCATCGAATCGATCAACATGAGCCTGCGCAAAGTGATTAAAAACCGTGCGTCATTTCCGACCGATGAGGCGGTAATGAAGCTGTTTTATCTGGAGATTAACAACATCAGCAAGAAGTAGACAAAGCCGATCCGGGACTGGAAAGCGTCGTTGAATCGCTTCAGTATCCAGTTTAAAGATCGGCTATTAACGGTTTAATGGAAATCCCGTTTACACAAAATCTGGGACACCCTCTCGGCCGGCGCAATCACGCTTCAGCTGGCCAAGGCATTGCGAGCATAATGAATCGTTCATACCAAACCCAAATTGTGGATAACGTCATGATCGAAGTTCAGCGCTGGAACGTGAAATGCCAAGACCCTAAAGATGGAAGCGGCGACGTCATCGTTGACTTGCCTTCTGACCTACTCGTGAGCATGGGACTGATCATCGGTGACGAATTAACCATTGAGGTGGTCGACGGAGCAATTGTTTTGACCGCTAAGGCGAAAGATCAAACTACCCCCTGAATCACTACAATATCGATTTAAAAATTCGGTGAACAAGCAAAAACTGCGCCTATCAACGGTGAAGAAAGCTCGGTTGGGTTCGAGGAAAACCTATTGCGCCAGGCTTATTTGGGATATCCGCCGTTTTCTGTCTGTTGCCACCATCCAGCCGTGGATCGAATAATGCCCGACACCCGAAAGCGCTCGGTAATCTTTCGTCAATGGACCATCAAGTATCTGCGCCGCAAAGCGCCAACCAGTACTTACCTTCATGTGCGGCTCAATTACATTATTATACTGGCGCAATAACATCATCACCTATCAGGAATCACTCATCGGCACCTTATGTTTTGTTGCCCTCACTTTACGCTTGACGACAGGCGCCTGGCGCACCTGCACCAGTTGCTGATCCAATGTGTCGGCACGAGCTTGCTGCGCCACTGCCCGTTGCAGGCTTTGACTGGGTTCGACTTGGATCTATTCCAGCCGTCGTTGCAACTGCTCAAAGTGCCGAACTGTCTCTTTGAATTAGGTCGAAATCGCCTTAACCTCCTCCCTTGCGCGGTCGACATCTCGGTGCGCACGATCTTCGACTCCGCGAATGTAGCTCTCCTGGTCGACGCGCTCCTGCTCGGCCTTGAGCCACAGCGACTGTAGATACTACTGCAATATCTGGTTATTCATCTGAGCTTCGCGGCGCTCGTGCGCCAGATTTACACGCTGTTGTTGCAGGACCTCGATCTGCGTCTGGCGTTGGGACAACAGCGGCTCCAGATCTGCCATACGCAACTCCGCTACCTGATGCCCGGCCAAGGCCTGCCCCGCCTGCTGGCGAATCAACGCCGCATCTTGACGCTCCTGATCCTCTACCGCCGCAAGCCGTTCGCGTCGGTGTCCAGCACCTGGTGTTGCTTAACGATTGCCTGCTCGGCAACATCTGCGCCAAAAGAACTGCCTGCTGCCACACCCGAACAAAGGCCTGTGAGACGTCTCCCGGTAGTGCCGGCAGGCGGGTCTCGCCACTCAGGCGTTCGGAAAGGCGCGCCCACCATTGATCGAGCAAACCCCCAACCCGCGCCGGGCTGCCACGCCCCAACTCCAAGCGCACCCGTTCGACTGTCGGCCGTTCGCCGTTCGCCGTTCGCCGTTCGCCGTTCGCCGCGGGCCAATACCGGATCCGCCGCAGCAAACACCTCGATTTCCGGCACCCCTACTGCCATAGCCTAGCTCCGCGTATATTAGGTCTGATAATAGAATGTTATCCGACGTTATTTTCTTCGATGTGGATTAATAATACGTTGAGCGTACTAAATATTACAGATCAGCTGGCTCTGGTCGACGAAATGCCGCTTAACCCGCAATCCTTGGCGCTGCACGCCCAGGAAGCCGCGGCGGCGTTTATTGCCGCCGGCACTGCGGCCAATACCGTACGCAGCTATCGCAGCGCCCTCGCCTACTGGTCAGCCTGGTTGCAGCTGCGGTATGGGCACACGCAGGGCAGCACGCCGTTGCCTGCCGCGGTGGCGCTTCAGTTTGTACTGGATCACCTGGCGCGGCCGCTGGACGATGGCGGGTGGATGCACTTGTTACCGCCGACGATTGACGCCGCGCTGGTTGACGCGGGCATTAAGGCAAAGCCCGGCCCGCTGGCATTTAGCACTGTGAGCCACCGACTGGCGGTGCTCGGTAAATGGCACCGGATCAATGAGTGGGACAGCCCATGCGAGGCGCCAGCGCTGAAGACACTGCTGCGCGAGGCACGCAAAGCCCAGTCGCGACAAGGCGTGTCGGTGCGCAAGAAAAGCGCGATGGTGCTCGAGCCATTGCAGGCGTTGCTGGCTACCTGCGACGACGGCGTGCGCGGCGTTCGTGACCGCGCCCTGCTCTTGCTGGCTTGGAGCGGTGGCGGTCGACGGCGTTCGGAAGTGGTGGGCCTGCAAATGGGTGATGTGCGCCCATTGGATGCCGACACCTGGCTGTATGCCTTGGGCGTCACTAAGACCGACACCGGCGGCACGCGCCGCGAGAAACCCCTACGCTGCCCGGCGGCGCACGCCCTCGCCGCCTGGCTGGCCGCGGCGCCAGCCACAGAGGGCCCACTGTTTCGCCGCCTGTATAAA
This sequence comes from Pseudomonas sp. ANT_J12, assembly GCF_008370045.1. Classification (GTDB taxonomy): domain Bacteria; phylum Pseudomonadota; class Gammaproteobacteria; order Pseudomonadales; family Pseudomonadaceae; genus Aquipseudomonas. The sequence continues at coordinate 14,511 of NZ_VOBN01000014.1, read as the reverse complement.
GGCGGCAAGGTTGGTACCGGCGTGTTGTCGGGCGACCAGGTAGCGCGCATCGTGCAGCGCCGTGCGAAACTCGCCGGACTTGAAGGAAATTGGGCGGCACACAGCTTGCGTTCAGGCTTTGTGACTGAGGCTGGGCGGCAGGGCGTGCCGCTGGGAGAGGTCATGGCCATGACCGAACATCGAAGTGTGACCTCGGTGATGGGTTACTTTGAAGCTGACGCACTGCTAGGCACTGTACGAAAAGTACTGTCTCAAACACCGCATGGCGCAAGCCAGTGAGACCATCGCCGCATAACTTTTCGCGAGCTTGTCGAAGCGCGTAACGATGCGGCGGTTCTCCTTCAGCCAGCCGAACATGCGCTCAATGATGTTGCGCTGTCGGTATTTGGGGCGATCAAACAGTCTCGGTAATCCCGGCTTGGGTTTGCGCTTCATCGTGCGCAGCGGGATGACCGGTTGCATCCGATAGCGGTCGCAGTAGCGCCGCGCCGCAACGCTTCGGCGTCATAGCCTTTGTCGGCCAGCAACCATCGGCAGCGTTTGCGAGGGCGTCCTCGCAAACTTGGGATATAAGCGTTATCCAGCAGCGGCTGTGCATAGGCAATGTCGCTGGCTTGCCCACCGGACAGTAGAAAGTTCAGCGGTACGCCATTGGCATCGCACAGCATGTGAATCTTCGTCGTCAGGCCGCCCCGGCTTCGTCCGAGGGCATGGTCTTGCGGTTCTTCAGGCCCCCTTTTTTCCCAGCACCAGAAGAGGCCCGGGTTGCGCGTACCGCCGTGGAATCGATCATCCAGGTCTCCAGATCAACTAACCCTTGCTCGTTCAATCTAATGTGAAGCCGCTTAAGCATCTGGTCGAATGTCCCGCGATTGCGCCAGTCACGAAAGCGCTGATACACCGTCGACCATGGGCCGAAGCGCTCGGGCATGTCGCGCCAGGCAGCGCCGAGCAGAGCACCCAGAGCACGCCGTTGAGCATCAGCCGATCATCTGCTCGTGGGCGTCCGTTTCGGCGGGGTTCACTGAAAATGTCTGCAACCAAATCCCAGGCTGCGTCGGGAAGTTCGTACCGTTTGGCCATCGTGGGCTCCTGCCTTTGATGGACGCGGACTTTACTGAGTCCCGACGATTGCTGGGTTCAAATGAGTTTCAGCTGATTTCGTACAGAGCCTAAACAGCCAAGCAACAAGGCTCCTTCCGTAAGGGCATCAGCACCACCATCAGTTCCACTGAAGGATGAATACAGCACGGACTACCCTCATGGCAACTTAGGCAAATACTGACATGACCTGAGCGCGCATCCGAGGTGAGTCCGTACCGTGCTCCCCCCCGCTCAAACTCGTCGAGTTTGACATGCACTTGATAGTGGCTACGATTTAAGAGAAATCTTGGATGAGCTAACAAGTATGAACGGCGATAGAGGTGATAAATCAAGCTCTGAACAGACCTTCATAAACGAGGTATTTCTTAATGAGCGCCAAGGGCCCAAGGGCAAACCTTCTCACTCGGCATATTCCAGCCTCAATACGGTCAGATCCTACAAAAATGCCATAGATCACTATCGCTTCACCTATGGGAAGCAGCTGCCTACCTCCGCAGCGTCAATCATAGAATACTTGTCGGTATCGAGAGATTCGTTCTCGCCTGGCACGCTTCAAATCCACTTGTCTGCTCTCTCTGACTGGCATAGCAACCAAGGCTTCGCGGACCCCACCAAGGATGAGGCCGTCCGTGAGTTCATGGACCACATCAAAAGAACCAGCGATCACGTTCCCTGTCGCCGCCAGGCGGTGACGTTTAATGACCTAACAATAATGGACGATTGTCTTGATGAGGATGCACACGATGAGCATAGCGAATTGTTCCTCCCTTCCACCGGCGAACAATTACGGTCAATACGTGACCGAGTGATCCTGCTCCTGGGTTATTGGTGCTCGCTTTCAGCCAAGCAGATCGTCGGCTTGGAGATAAACGACCTGGAGATCTCAAAAGCCCGAGGTATGCTGATCAATCTTTCACCCTCCACTAATCATCGAGCTAAAATGTTGGTTCCCTATCTGAAGCATCATTGCCCAGTGAAAGCGACCGAAGAGTGGATAGCCGCGATATTTTCTAATGGGGGTCCTCTATTGCGTCCAATAAATAGGTGGGGAGAGATCAAGAATGAGAAACTTCATTCGCAATCAATTAATCTTATTCTTGATACGGTTGCGAATAACGCAGGAGTGATCGCTCGGATCACTAGTACAGGTTTAAGTAATGGATTAACTGCTAACGAAGAGGCTGGAAGCTGGGACCGAGAATCGATTCTCGCGCATGTAGGGTGGCAGGGTTACCCAAGCCGGCATGTAATGTCTATACGTTAGAGCGCTGAGCTCGCCGCAAGCATCATGAATCGAGGGAAAATTTTCGGCATAGCATACGAAGCTCAATCGGGTATCTTGATATACGCTTGAAAAACCAGCTTTTAATTCCCAGTTCGGGGACGCCAGCGAGTGCTGCATATAACAGCCCTTTATCCCCAGGAACTAACATACCCATTTCGGCAAATAACTGACTTGCACGCAACCAGCGTGCTTGTGATCCAGGCAGCTCTAGTAAAAAAGCGCTCAAAGCCATCGCTAACAAACGTGGGTAAGGCTCGACCACCTGTGCAATCCCAGACAAGGCCACCGAAGCATCGCCAGATAGCTGGCGAGGAATTGAGAAATTTCGTCCTGTGATTTTTTTTACTAACTGATAGCAAAAGGGGGCGGCCTCTATCCTTCGCACATGACTTCGCAGCATTACGCTCATCAAATCATAGATGAGAGCCAATTCAGCGCTCGCTATAGATGGCTTGTACATGGTTAGCTGTTGAATTCTCAACTGCATTATAAAAGCAAGACCATCGATTTCATTAGCTAATACTTTAACTGTCCTGTCGATAGGTAACACTGATGAAAGAGGATACTCGTTGGACTGGCGGCTGTGCGGATTTAGATACGCATTCTCAATCAAAAACTTGCAAGCTTTTTCGGCCCGGTATTTCGTGCTGTCAACACGATGCTCTGTACCCAACGAACACAATGTACACCGGTGCTTGACACAAATTACATACCATCCCAATGACCATTGTTCTCGCCAAACGGCAGTTTTCTTCGTTTTAAGGTCATCTTTCACACAAGCAGGGCAGAAATTAATCCGTTCCAATGATGGAATAAGCATAAAGGAAGTCGCGGGCATCTTATGTAAGCTTAGATCTGGAGGGATATAAGGCAACATCGAAACTAAACAACCGAAATCTTGATCGGAATAATAGTCTGCGTCGCTATTGGCCCGAGCGTCCAAGTACTCTCGTATGCCGCAAGAAAATTGGCTTTCCCCTCCAAGAGACGCGTAAAATAACCGTCTTTCTAACCAAGAGGATATAGTTTCATCGCCGAGCATCTCATTCACTGCCTAGTCCTTCCTCGCTACCGGCATCTCCCGCCCTTTTTTTATTAAGTCCAGATCAATTTCCTCGCGCCCTTCAAGCACTGCCCACGAGGCCGCGTTACAAAGCATCTTCACAATGGTATCAAGTACCCCATCTGATTCGCTCACTAAGTATTTGACGATCGCTGGCTTACCCACATCAGAGGGCGACTTCAGAGGAAATGTCATGGTGTAGGTCGCTATGAAAGATCTTAGTACTTGCTCATCCCGCCAAGGCGTCAATTCAATTCTAGAAAATCGTCTTGCAAATTGTCGATCTGAATTGATTGCCTCATTGCATTCATGAGTACCAATCGCAATGACTATAAGGTAGTAAGGAGCACCCGATAGCTCCTTAATAAGCTTCATATTTCGGCCTAGATCAGATCGATTGGCGTGCAGCATATCGTTGACTTCATCCAATGCAACGCCCCTAATATCCCTGGAAACGATCGCCGCGGAAAGTTTCTCATCGTCTATTCGACTATTCCTATACATGTTGCCCGTAACCGCACCAATAAGGTCATCACTAAAAATTCGATGGCCTGCGGCATGCTTCGCCCTGATAGTCATGGACGCCAGCGTAGCGCCAGAGTTACGTCCGAAACCATACAAACTCAATATTCTTTGATAAAGAGCACTTTTGCCCATCCCTCCCCCAGAATGGACCAACAAGCAAGGTGATTGGTGCTTTACAGGTAGCTGCAACATGTATTTCACATGCCCTAAGATTTTTGCAGCGAGTGGGTATTCAACCCAAATATCTTCGTTAATTGCCCGGATGCGCACAGCTTCCTCAGCATCGACAATACTCCGACGACTTGGGATGACATGCGAATAGTGCTCCAACTCGCTCATTTAACACCTCATGTGTCCACCGGAAATATGCGGGGTGGGGAGTCGTACTCATCATCGTCAATGTTCACGGTAGCAGTAGGCATTTCGACTGCCCCAGCGACACGGTCAAAACCAATTGCATTTTCTCGATGCTCTCTTATTTTTTTTGCTTGCTTGGTTAACGCCTTTGAATTTTCGACCAGTGCTCTATTTTTTTGTATCATTAAAAAAACCTCATCAGAGGTTACCTTGGCCATACCCGGCCTATCTCTTTTAACTTCCCTTTTTGCCGCTCGATACTCTTCAATACTCACGTCAGGGCGGGTAATGTCGCTGTACGGTACTTGTATATAGCGCTCCCCCGTAGGGTTAACCCATATATGTCGCAGTGAATTGGGATTATATTTGACCGAGTATTTTTTACTCGATATGCACGAGGCTAATGAGGGCGACCAATACGTGATATTCCAAAGTTCGATGCCTTGGCGCGATATCACTCGCTTTTCCTCCGGTAGAAAGTCAATAAAGAAGTCTTGCGGATTCGCGAGCAAGGCCGGATGAGACAGCTTTCCACTCTCTGCTGTCCAGTCTTCAATCCATTTTTCATGGGGCGTCATGCCGCCCAACATGCGATGCTCACTGTGGTGGTACGACTGAATCGCTCGCGCGAACCATAATCTGAACTCGGAAAATGTAAGACAGGCTTGCCCTTCACTGTCATAGTCCCCCTTTAACACCACATTGGAAAGTGTTGTTCCAGGAAGAAAGTGAATATAGCTCATGGCTAAAGTGCCATTCAAGCGCTCAATATGCCCTCCCCACCAAGGTTTACCAATTGGCCGCCAAACTAAATGTATATTATTTTTTTTTGCGGCAATCCTAAAAAACTGCGACTTAAACTCCTTGGCATTATCCATGGCAATTTCTTCTGGCTTTCCGTAATACGGATACTTAATATCTTCATCCCCAAGCGCTTCAATCCACTTTCCTTTAGGAAATACGGCGTGACTGATTGCCATTGCAACATTATAAGATCCCGGAGCATTTAGTGATAAATAGTAACCAGGCACGACTCGGTTATGCACATCAATAATCAACGTGGCCCAAGGGCGACATAATGGCTTGCGGGTTTTTTCATCCACGATGATGCAATCTATAACACAGTGATCCATCTGCCACTTTGCGAGTGGCCTTGGTGAATTGTTATGCTTGGGCCGAGCTGAGTACTTATCATTCGCTCGCTTGACTCCTATACGCAACTTCGCCAACGTTGATTCGGGGCGCTCTTTCAATCTTTTTTGAACGGTTCCGTAGGAGGGGGGAGACACACCAGCCGCCCGACACATTTCTTCGGCCCTTAGATGAACTCCCTTTATTGTACTGCCGGGGCCGTTCCATTCGTGCTCGATAGCGGAATTTATGATACCCTCTATATTGTGAGCGATAAATTTCGAACCTGCCTTCCTCCCTTTTTTGGATCTTAAAAGGCTACTTGGCCCCTCCTCCTCGTTATAATTTTGTACGAGTACATACACACGAGACTCGCTCAACGATAGAGTTGCTTGCAGTTTCGCGAATGTTTCATGCTTTTCAGCATGCTGCAAATATTCTTTAATCGCACGATACCGAAACTCAGCTAATTCCCACTCGACCCATGATGCTCCCGACAAATCTTTTGTTGGCTCCTCAATTGATGGAGAACTTAAAGAAATCAGCTCAATCTTCGATAGGTCAGCCTCAGCAAAAAGATGTTCCGCCTCGCAGTACAGCTGAACTGAGGTTTCCGTAAGGGACGCTACGTAGCTCCACACCTTCCCCTCATAGAGAAACCTGTCGTTTTGTTGAATTTTCATGGCGGATTCGAATATTATCTAAATACAATAATTCAAGCAGAATGCCATTTAAATGCAAAAAAAAGATCATTTTTCGGATAGACGTCACATGCGCGCAAAAAGATAATTCTAAAAATCAACGAGATACAAATTCTTGACATTAAGTGTTTACGACATGACCACGCCAGGTCCTTCACGTGTAAATACTTCTGACCGACTTGAAGCACTCGATCTCGATCACCTGCACCGCATTACCCCTGCGTCATTTTCTCGATCAGCGCCGTATGCTCGGGAAACTGCGCCGTGAGTTTCTGGCGGTCGCTCATTTCCATATCCGCGTAATCGAATCCAGGCGAAACCGCTTCACTGATCAGACCGTAACCCGCAGGTCCGTCGATAATCCGCGAAGCCTTCCAGATACCGCCGGGTACGTGCAACTGCAAACACTGACCCGCAACAACGTCGCCGCCCATCACCACAGTTTGCAATGTGCCGTCCGGGAAAATCAGGCTGTACTGGATTGCATCGCCCAGATGGTAGTAATGCACGATGTCGGATTGGTTGAAGTGAAAATAGCCAATGGGCGAATTCCGAGTCAGCAAGTAATAGATGGAGGTCATCAAATAGCGCTGGCCGCGCTCGGTCTCGACCATGGGGTGGCGATCCGATTGAAAGGTTCTGCGGTAATAACCGCCTTCAACGTGTTCTTCCAATTCGAGAGCGTTGATCAGTTCCTTGGCATTGGGTTGGCTGTGCATCTTCCTGTGTCCTTCTTCCATAATGGTGCTGATATAAAAGTATTTTTTATAACTAAACTAAACGGTCATTTAGCATAGTTATTATTTTATAGCATATATGCGCGAACACCCTACTCTACACAGCGCCAATTAAAGTGCGGTCAATCCGTAGGATAAACCGCACGTCTGTATCAATGAATCATGATGCTGTTGTAGTCAGTGCTTAACGTCGCTAGATGAGATTTGTATCGATTCAGGAATCTCGACAACTCAGCCTGGGTGTAATCCATCCGTTTCAGATTATCCAGATTCAGCGAAAACCCCAACCATACACCCGCCACAGTAATGATTTCCTCACCGACTGTTCTGCGTTGACGGCTTACTTCCACGATGGCGTTGATGTCGGATAAGGCATCCTCGGCCGTCTGAAGCTCTCTGTTCAATCCATCCTTCAACTGAGAGAGGCTCTGAATCTCCTTGTCCAGATTGTTCCGTGAGGTCGCCAGTTCACTGTACTTGATGCTGTCAGACACAACGCCCAGCACCTTTCTGACCAGTTCAATCCCCTGCTTCACCGCTTCTTTTTTCGGATTCTCCATGTCCAGGCCGTCAAGCGCTTCACCGTCTGGGATGTAGTTTTTATACATGTCCGCCAGGTTGAACTCGCGAATCACGTCCTGCGCCTTGATCAGCGTGTCTCGCTGGTGCTCGGCTTTCGCTTTGCTCAGGCTGTGATCATTCAACTCCTCCAGGATTCTGGCTTTGCGCGCCCTGGCCACTTTCAGCGGTTCATCCGCACGCTCATCTATTTCAACCCTGTAAAGGCTGCGTACTTCGTTCTCGAGAAACCGGGAGCGGTCGGTAAACTTGGCTTCAACGCCTTCCAGCATCGCCTCGATGTTGCGTTTGATGTTCACGACTTCCTCGCCGACCATTTCTCGATCTTGCGCCGTCAGATCATTCCTGGCCAAAGCGTCGTTCAACTCGGCGAGGGCATCAAAGTAGCTCTGGCCGGTGGCGCCATTCAGCGCGGTCAGCAATACCGGGAAAGATTCACGCATGGTTTTATCGATGTTGTTCAGATACGCGGAAACCCGCAGCGCCCTCTCCTGCAATACGTCGGACCGGTTCTGTCGGAAGCTGGCCAGCCTCGAAATATCGCGAATGGTTTGAATGATTTTTTTAACGTCGATGTCGGGAATACGCGGATTATCGATCGGTGTCACATTAGTCATGGCAGTCATCCTTTGGTCGCCGGGCAATCAATTAAAGTTCTTTTTGTATTCTTCCAGGGCTTCATTAAATACAGCCACCAACTCACCTGCGGTGTTTTTCACATCGCGCCACGGGTCGATGACCATCGCGAATTCCGCGACAAATGAGGTCAGGCGCAAGGCATCGTTGATCCGTGCGAATTGTTCGGCGGATGCATCGATCTTGCTCAGAATGGTTTGCCACATCGTGTTGAGGATATTGAGTGCCGCTTCAGCGCCGGCCATGCGGATGCCGATATCGCCAAAGTTCGACAGGGAGCTCTCCATGGCGCTTTGCAATCCTTCCTTGCCACTGACGGACAGTTCCAACTCATCAACTTCGCTCTTCAGCGCATTGCGCTCTTTGCGGGCGGCTTCGGCTTTCGGACCAAAGATCGAGCCGGAAATCGGCCAGAAAATCGGCAAGCCACCGGAAAACGACATACCGACGTAATAGTCGTAGTCCTTATCCAACTGGGTGATCCGGTCTTTTTTGGTCCGGATGGCTTCTTTGGAACTGGCGATGGATTCGAGCAGACTGTTGCGTTCCATCAGGTCGTACTTGGCCTTGACCTCGGACTGCAAGCCAAAGGCTCGCTTGCCGGTGGACAATTCGCCACCGGCCAGTTCGATCTTGAAGTTGGATATACGGTCTTTCAGCTCTTTGGTTGCGCCCTGCTGGCGCTTGATGTCGGCCTTCATCAACTCGATGATTTCAGTCACCGCTGACGCGACTTCACCGTCATCCGAGGTATATCGGATACCTTCCAGTTCATCTTTGCTCCGTTGACCCAAGGTGGTCCGGACCCGGTCCATGATCGGCATTTCCTTGATCACGGAAATGATCTCGCCACCACTGCTGACAATGTTTTTAGCCGCCGAACTCAAGTCGATGCTTTGCTGGATGATCTTGTTTTCGACCGCATCCCAACTGGCGGCGTGTATGCGGATTTTCTTGAATAGCACCTGGATATCACTGGGTTCCAGCCCGGGGATATCGAGCCTGGTGTATTTCAGGTACGACTCGACTTCCGGCAGTTCGCTCGGCAGTGACAAACCTTTCTTCACATACTGTTTTATTTTGATGACATCTTCTTTGGTAAATACCCCGGCACTGCGAGCCACACCCGGATATTCACCCGAGATCAGATGCAGTACAGCTTTGGGAAGATCATTACTGCTTTCTGAATCTTTCAACACAACAGACATACGTTTGCCTCGGTTCATTGATGTCGATAGCGACGAACAGAAGCTAGATGACCGTGGTGCCTCGTCAAATAAAAGGAATGCTTGGCGGAAGCTCTAACTACTTGATGCGCAAAGAAATAGATTCGAAAGTCGATCGGCCCCGAAACATCGAGCTACATATGCAGGATGCGTCCTACAGGCAATTACTAGTTGCCGGCTTAGTTACACTCGACTGCCACGCTTGAGCGTCTCACTCGGCAACTCTTTGAACAGCGCGTAATAACTGCTGGAAAACCTCCCCAAATGCCAGAACGACCAATGCATCGCCACTTCGGCGACCGTGGTCTGCATCGCTGTGCGGCTGAGTAATTCGCGATGCGCACTATTGAGCCGGCGCAAGCGCAACCAATGGGTCGGTGTCATCCCGGTAAAGGCCTTGAACGCATGCTGTAACTGACGCAGCGAAACCCCCGCGACCTGGGAAAGCTCGAGCAAGTTGAGGGTTTCTTCCGGCGCATCGGCGGCCCATTCGCCGACGCGCTTCATGATCGTTCGCTCCTCGGTCCGCCGCTGCAACCCGCCCTGATCCAGGCGCACGCAGGCGTTGTCGAGGATGTACAGGCAGTCTTCCAGCAGTTGCAGGGTCAAGGCTTCGCGACTGGGCGGGTCCAGGGTTTGTGCCAATCGGGTCAAGGTCCCGCTTAACCAGCGGCTGAACAGCGCGTTCTGCTGGCAATTGAGCGGCGACATGAACAGCCCTTCCAGCCGTGTCACATTCAAGCCATGGCGCTGCACGAACTCAGGACCGAACACCACGGCGATCTCCTGATAGTTCTCCGGGGTGATCCAGATGTTGCGACTTTCGCCATTCAGCACGTACAGCGAGTTGTCACTGCGATCAAAACAGAACGCCAGTGACCCCTGCGGCGCACTGAAATTCTGCTCGACCCGGGTGTTCATGTGTTCTTCGTAAATCTCTACGCCTTGCAGGTCCAGATAACGCACCAGCCCGGCGAAATGCCCCGGCGACATCTGCTGGTAATGCTGCACCCAACCCGGTGTGGCGCGGATTTGCTCGGCGACATCGGCGGTATTGAACGCTTGGACTTGTAACGGATTGCACACTGTCATGGGTGACCTTACGCACTCGTTTGGTGCGTTTTGGTGCTGCTTAAAGTGGATAGATGGAACCGCAAGGCTCGCCCAAGATAGTCGTCAACGCGCTTCAGGGGAAGTGTCTGTCGGATGCGACCGCCCTCCCCGGCGTTACCAAAACCAATAACGAGGTCTTTATGAATGTCCCTTTCGATCAGCTGTTCACGTGGCTGAAAGATCACAAGATTACTGAGGTCGAGTGTGTGGTCAGCGACTTGACCGGCATCGCTCGCGGCAAGATTGCACCCACCAACAAGTTCCTGCATGAGCGAGGCATGCGCCTGCCGGAAAGTGTGCTTCTGCAAACAGTAACCGGGGATTTTGTCGACGACGACATCTACTACGACCTGCTCGACCCGGCCGATATCGACATGGTCTGTAAACCCGTGGCCGACGCGGTGTATGTGATTCCATGGGCCATCGAGCCGACCGCCATCGTGATCCACGACACCTTCGACAAGTTCGGCAACCCGATCGAACTGTCGCCGCGCAACGTGCTGAAGAAAGTCTTGCAGCTGTACACCGACAAGGGCTGGAAGCCAATTGTCGCGCCGGAAATGGAGTTCTACCTGACCCAGCGCTGTGAAGATCCGGACTTGCCGCTCAAGGCACCCCTGGGCCGTTCCGGCCGAGCGGAAAGTGGCCGGCAGTCGTTCTCCATCGATGCCGCCAACGAATTCGATCCGTTGTTCGAAGACGTCTACGACTGGTGCGAACTCCAGGGCCTGGACCTCGACACGCTGATCCACGAAGACGGCCCGGCGCAGATGGAAATCAACTTCCGCCACGGCGATGCCCTCGACCTGGCCGACCAGATCACCGTGTTCAAACGCACCCTGCGCGAAGCGGCGCTCAAGCACAACGTGACCGCGACCTTCATGGCCAAGCCGATTGGCGACGAGCCGGGCAGCGCCATGCATTTGCACCAGAGCGTGGTCGACATCGTCACCGGTCAGCCGATCTTCGCTGATGCCGACGGCAAGATGAGCGAGTTGTTCCTGCACCACATCGGCGGCCTGCAAAAGTACATCCCGAAAGTGCTGCCGATGTTCGCGCCCAACGTGAACTCGTTCCGCCGCTTTCTGCCGGACACCTCGGCACCGGTGAACGTTGAATGGGGCGAAGAAAACCGCACCGTCGGCCTGCGTGTGCCGACCTCCACCCCGGACGCCATGCGCGTGGAAAACCGTTTGCCGGGCGCCGATGCCAACCCGTACCTGGCGATTGCCGCGAGCCTGTTGTGCGGTTACCTCGGCATGGTCGAGAAGATCGAGCCGAGCGCTGCGGTGCAGGGGCGTGCCTATGAACGTCGCAACCTGCGCCTGCCGATCACCATCGAAGACGCCCTGAGCCAGATGGAAGAATGCGAAACCGTCGGGCGTTACCTGGGCAGCAAATTCGTGCGCGGGTATGTCGCCGTGAAACGCGCCGAACATGAAAACTTCAAGCGCGTGATCAGTTCCTGGGAGCGGGAGTTTCTGCTGCTGAGCGTCTAATCCGGCAAAGGGACGCAGAGCGTTCCGGGCTGCATTCCCACGCAGAGCGTGGGAACGATCATCCAACAACAAAAAGAGGTGTCGAATGCGTCTATTGAAATCCGTGGTTCCGGTCGCGCTGGCGATCCTGTTCAGTGCCGGTGCCCCGGCTCAGCCACAGGTCAGCGTCTACAACTGGACCGATTACATCGGCGAAACCACCCTCGCCGACTTCCAGGGCAAAACCGGGATCAAGGTGATCTACGACGTATTCGATTCCAACGAAACCCTGGAAGGCAAATTGCTCGCCGGCCGCACCGGGTATGACGTAGTGGTGCCGTCCAACCACTTTCTCGCGCGCCAGGTGAAGGCCGGGGCGTTCCTCAAACTGGACCGCTCGCAACTGCCCAACTTCAAGAACCTCGACCCGAAACTGCTGACGCTGTTGGAGAAAAACGATCCCGAGAACGCGCATTCGGTGCCGTACCTGTGGGGCACCAACGGCATCGGCTACAACGTCGACAAGGTCAAGCAAGTGCTGGGCATCGACCATATCGATTCCTGGGCCGTGCTGTTCGAGCCGGAGAACATCAAGAAACTCAGCCAGTGCGGCGTATCGATGATGGACTCGGCGGATGAAGTGTTCCCGGCGGTGCTCAACTACATGGGCATGGACCCACGCAGCGAAAACCCCGAGGACTTCAAAAAAGCTGAAGCCAAGCTCATGAGCATTCGGCCGTACATCACCTATTTCCATTCGTCGAAATACGTTTCCGACCTGGCCAACGGCGACATCTGCGTGGCGTTCGGTTACTCCGGCGACGTGTTCCAGGCCGCCAATCGGGCCAAGGAAGCGAAGAACGGCGTGAACATCGCCTATGCCATTCCAAAGGAAGGCAGCAACTTGTGGTTTGACCTGCTGGCGATTCCCGCCGACGCCGCCAACACCAAAGAAGCCCTCGCCTTCATCAATTACCTGCTGGACCCGCAAGTGATCGCCAAGGTCAGCGCCTCGGTGGGTTACGCCAACCCGAACCCGGCCGCCAAGCAGTACATGGACGAGGCGTTGGTGAACAACCCTGAGGTCTATCCTTCCCAGGCGGTGCTCGACAAGCTCTACATTTCTACCACCCCGCCCCAGGCGATCATGCGTTTGATGACCCGTTCCTGGAGCAAAGTGAAGTCCAACAAATGAATCAGTACAGCCACGAACACGCCCATTCCTATTACGCCGCCACGGCGAAGCGCCTGGCGCCCTACCCCACGTTGGCCTCGGACCTTGACGCCGATGTCTGCGTGATCGGCGGCGGGTTCACGGGTGTCAACACCGCCATCGAACTGGCGCAACGCGGGCTGTCGGTGATCCTGCTGGAGGCCCGGCGCATTGGCTGGGGCGCCAGCGGGCGCAACGGCGGGCAGTTGATTCGCGGCATCGGCCATGATGTCAGCGGGTTTGCCCGCTATGTCGGTGCAGAAGGCGTGCGTTACATGGAGCAGGCCGGGGTTGAATCCGTGGCGCTGGTGGGCAACCGCATCCGCGAACACGGGATCGACTGCGACCTGCGCTGGGGCTTCTGTGAACTGGCGAACACGGCGGCGCAGTTTGCGGCGTTCAAGGTTGAGCAAGAAGGTCTCATCGAACAGGGTTACGCCCATGAGACCCGACTGATCGGGCCGGAACAGATTCGCCAGCAAGTGGTGAATTCCGGGGTGTATGCCGGTGGCTTGATCGACATGGGCTCCGGGCATCTGCACCCGCTCAACCTGGTATTGGGCGAAGCGAGTCTGGCCGTGTCCCTCGGCGTGCGGATCTTCGAGCAAAGTCCGGTGCTGGAGTTGATCCATGGCAGCACCGTGCAGGTTCGTTGTGCCGGCGGCACGATCCGCGCCGGCAGCGTGGTGCTCGGTTGCAATGCGCACCTCGAAGAACTCGAACCGAAACTCAGCGGCAAGGTGCTGCCGGCGGGCAGCTACATCATCGCCACCGAACCGTTGTCAGAAGAGGTCGCCGCGCAGTTGATCCCGCAGAACCTGGCGCTGTGCGACCAGAAAGTCGGCCTGGATTACTACCGGCTCTCGGCGGACCGGCGCTTGCTGTTCGGCGGCGCCTGTCACTACTCCGGGCGCGATCCTTCGGACATCGCCGCTTACATGCGCCCGGCCATGCTCAAGGTGTTCCCGCAACTGGCCAGCGTGCGCATTGACTATCAATGGGGCGGCAAGATCGGCATCTCGGCCAACCGTTTTCCCCAGGTCGGCCGCTTGAGCCATTACCCGAACGTGTTCTACGCCCAGGGTTATTCCGGCCATGGCCTGAACGTGACCCACTGGTGCGCCAAGCTGCTGGGTGAAGCGATCCACGCCGGCCACAGCAAAGGCTTCGATGTGTTCGGCGCCGTGCCGCACATGACCTTCCCCGGCGGCCGCGCCTTGCGCTCACCGCTGCTGGCGCTGGGCATGTTCTGGTATCGCTTGCGCGAGATGCTTGGCTGACACCTTCTTCTTGGTGAAAACCCGATCTTGTAGGAGCGAGGCTTGCCCGCGAAGGCGATCTTACGGACGCCTTCGCGGGCAAG
>NZ_VOBN01000013.1 GCF_008370045.1 Pseudomonas sp. ANT_J12 | reverse complement strand
AAGTTTCCTTTGCAACTTCAACCACTTGCGCTTCCGATCTCTCGTTAGCGGGAGGCGAATTCTACAGCGTTACTCGCTGCTGTCAACACCTCTTTTGTTCCGCTTTCGACCGAGAAGATCGAACCGTTAACAAGGCGACAACACACTGCCTTATCAACTCCTTCTGGGCTTCGATGACCTGAAGCAACTCGCTGTCGAAAACTGCGTAACTCTTTGTTTACCAAGGAGTTTTCCGTTTCGACTGCGCCGGAAGTGGGGCGAATTATAGACTTCCAGAATCTGCCGTCAACACCTAATTTCACATTTCTGTCATATAGGTCAGAAAAGCCTCTAAAAACGCAAAAGCCGGTCCCAAGGGACCGGCCTTCTCCCCTTTTACTTACAAACTAGGGAATGCGAATTGCGAAGCTTCATGGCTCGCCCGTTGCGGCCAGCGCTGGGTGATCGCCTTGCGACGGGTGTAGAAACGCACACCATCCGGACCATAGGCATGCAAGTCGCCGAACAGCGAGCGCTTCCAGCCACCAAAGCTGTGATACGCCACCGGCACCGGCAATGGCACGTTAACGCCAACCATGCCGACTTCAATCTCATCACAGAACAACCGCGCCGCTTCACCGTCACGGGTAAAGATGCAGGTACCGTTGCCATACTCGTGATCGTTGATCAGTTGCATCGCCTCTTCCAGACTGTTCACCCGGACGACGCACAACACTGGCCCAAAGATCTCTTCTTTATAGATGCGCATCTCAGGCGTGACGTTATCGAACAGGCAACCACCCAGGAAGAACCCTTCCTCATGCCCGGCCACACTCAGACCACGGCCATCCACCACCAGGGAAGCACCGGCAGAAACGCCGTCTTCTATATAGCCACTGACCTTGTCCCGAGCCTGACCGGAAACCAGCGGCCCCATATCCAGACCGCAGGAAGTGCCCGCACCAATTTTCAGCGCCTTGATCTGCGGCACCAGCTTGGCCACCAATGCATCCGCCACCTGGTCACCGACGCACACGGCCACCGAGATCGCCATGCAACGCTCACCGCAGGAACCATAAGCTGCGCCCATCAAGGCACTAACGGCATTATCCAGATCCGCATCCGGCATCAGCACCGCGTGGTTCTTCGCACCGCCCAGTGCCTGGACGCGTTTGCCGCGTTTGGTACCTTCGGCGTAAATGTATTCGGCAATCGGCGTCGAGCCGACAAAGCTCAGCGCCTTGACTTCTGGCGCTTCGATCAGCGCATCCACCGCCGCCTTGTCGCCATGTACCACGCTCAGCACGCCTTTAGGCAGACCGGCCTCGATCAACAGCTGGGCAATCAGCAGTGTCGAACTTGGATCACGCTCGGACGGTTTGAGGATGAAGCAGTTGCCGCAGACGATCGCCAGTGGATACATCCACAACGGCACCATCGCCGGGAAGTTGAACGGGGTAATACCGGCCACCACGCCCAACGGCTGGAAGTCCGACCACGCATCGATGTTCGGGCCGACGTTACGGCTGTACTCGCCTTTAAGGATCTCCGGCGCCGCGCAAGCGAACTCGACGTTCTCGATCCCGCGCTTCAGTTCACCGGCAGCATCTTCCAGGGTCTTGCCATGTTCTTCGCTGATCAACTGCGCGATGCGTGCCTCGTTCTGTTCCAGCAGTTGCTTGAAGCGGAACATCACTTGGGCACGTTTGGCCGGCGGTGTATTGCGCCAAGCCGGGAACGCAGCCTTGGCGGCGTCGATGGCTTTTTGAATGGTTTCGCGGCTGGCCAATGGCAGCTTATGAATGGCTTTGCCAGTCGACGGGTTGAACACGTCAGCCGTGCGACCGTCTTCGGTCACCAGTTCGCCATTGATCAAATGCGGGATGAGGCTCATGCGGTACTCCAGAAAAATGTTCGCAGGCGCCCATCAACGAGCGCCCTTCTTATATAGAGGGAGAAATCAGTCGATCTTGTTCAGCACTTCGCCGACCGCGTCGAACAGGCGATCGAGGTCTTGCGGCTTGCTGTTGAAGGTTGGCCCGAACTGCAGGGTGTCACCGCCGAAGCGCACGTAGAACCCGGCTTTCCACAGCGCCATGCCCGCCTCGAACGGACGCACGATCGCGTCGCCGTCACGCGGGGCAATCTGGATCGCACCAGCCAAGCCGTAGTTACGAATATCGATAACGTTCTTCGAGCCCTTCAAACCGTGCAGCGCATTTTCGAAATGCGGTGCGACTTCGGCCACGCTCTGCACCAGGTTTTCCTTTTGCAGCAGGTCCAGTGCCGCCAGGCCGGCGGCGCACGCCACCGGGTGGGCCGAGTAGGTATAGCCGTGCGGGAATTCCACCGCGTACTCAGGCGTGGCCTGGTTCATGAAGGTCTGGTAGATCTCGGAGCTGGCAATCACCGCGCCCATCGGGATCGCGCCGTTGGTGACTTGTTTGGCAATGCACATCAGGTCCGGAGTCACGCCGAAGCTGTCGGCGCCGAACATCGAACCGGTACGGCCGAAACCGGTGATCACTTCGTCAAACACCAGCAGGATGTTGTGCTGGTCGCAGATGTCGCGCAGACGCTTGAGGTAGCCCTCAGGTGGAACCAGCACGCCAGCGGAACCGGCCATGGGTTCAACGAACACAGCCGCGATGTTCGACGCATCGTGCAGTTCGATCAACTTCAGCAGCTCATCCGCCAGGGCGATACCGCCCTCTTTCGGCATGCCACGGGAATAAGCATTGCTCGCCAGCAAAGTGTGCGGCAGGTGATCGACGTCCATCATCGCCTGACCGAACATTTTACGGTTGCCGTTCACGCCACCCAGGCTGGTGCCGGCGATGTTCACGCCGTGATAACCACGGGCACGACCAATCATTTTGGTCTTGGTCGCCTGGCCTTTCAGACGCCAGTAAGCGCGGACCATTTTCACCGCGGTGTCCGCACACTCGGACCCCGAGTCAGTGAAGAACACATGATTCAGATTGCCCGGGGTCAGGTCGGTGATTTTTTCCGCCAACTGGAACGACAACGGATGGCCGTACTGGAAGCCCGGTGAGTAATCAAGGGTACCCAATTGCTTGGCGACGGCTTCCTGGATTTCCTTGCGGGTGTGCCCGGCGCCACAGGTCCACAGACCCGAGAGCGAATCGTAGACCTTGCGGCCCTTGTCGTCTGTCAGCCAACTGCCTTCGGCGGCGACGATCAGTCGCGGATCGCGCTGGAAATTTCGGTTGGCGGTGTAGGGCATCCAGTGCGCATCAAGTTTGAGCTGGCTGGCCAGGGAAGACGGGGCGTTTTCGGGCAAGTTCATGATTAAAACCTCGCAGGGCAATAAGCGGCGTAGAGATCAAAAGCGTTCTTGCAGCTAAATTGCCACGGGGCTAGAGTCGGTGAAACCCAACTCTTCTAACGTTCAGTCAGGCCGGCACTAAACTTATGAGCACTCGACGCCCCGATCCTCTGGCCCAAGTCAGCGACTTTGATATCCGCTTATTGAGGATTTTCCGCAGCGTGGTGGAGTGCGGCGGCTTCTCTGCAGCCGAATCGGTGCTCGGCATTGGCCGTTCGGCCATCAGCCAGCAAATGAGCGATCTGGAACAACGCCTCGGCCTGCGCCTGTGCCAACGCGGTCGCGCCGGTTTCTCCCTGACCGAAGAAGGCCGCGAGGTCTATCAATCGGCGTTGCAGCTATTAAGTGCGCTGGAAAGTTTCCGTACCGAGGTCAACGGCCTGCACCAACACCTGCGCGGCGAACTGACCATCGGCCTGACCGACAACCTGGTCACCCTGCCCCACATGCGCATCACCCATGCCTTGGCGCAGTTGAAGGAACGCGGGCCGGATGTGCAGATTCAGATCCGCATGATTGCGCCTAATGAAGTCGAACAAGGCGTGCTCGACGGGCGCCTGCATGTCGGCGTGGTGCCACAGGCCAGTGCGTTGTCGGGGCTGGAATACCAACCGCTCTACAGCGAGCGTTCGCTGCTGTACTGCGCGGTGGGGCACCCGCTGTTTTACGTCGATGACAAGCAACTTGACGACGAGCGCCTCAACAGCCAGGACGCCATCGCCCCGACCTTCCGCCTGCCCGCCGAGATCCAGGCCCATTACCAGGCGCTCAATTGCACCGCCAGTGCATCCGATCGCGAAGGAATGGCGTTCCTGATTCTGACCGGGCGCTACATCGGTTACCTGCCGGACCACTACGCCAGCCTTTGGGTCCAGCAAGGTCGGTTGCGCGCGCTCAAACCGACCGTGCGTTTTTATGATCTGAGCCTCGCCTCGGTCACGCGCAAGGGCCGGCGCCCGCATTTGGTGCTGGAAAGCTTCCTCGAAAGCCTGGCGGCCACTCGCTAAACCACCACGAAACCCTGTAGGAGCGAAGCTTGCTCGCGAAGGCGTCAGATCAGCCAACATCAATGCTGAATGTCAGGCCGCTTTCGCGAGCAAGCTTCGCTCCTACAGGGGTTGTGGTGTTGGAGGTTTTATCGTGTCGGCACTTGTCTGAAACCTGCGGGTGCGCTATCAACGCAGGGGTTGCACCCACAGACTATTTCGGAAGTGCCTATGACCTTTGAAGTCCCCGCCCACGGCGGCAAACCTGCCAGCCGCATTCGTCAGAAGAACGAAGAGACGATCCTCAAAGCCGCCGAAGATGAATTCGCCCGCCACGGGTTCAAAGGCACCAGCATGAACACCATCGCCCTGAATGCCGGGTTGCCCAAGGCGAACCTGCATTACTACTTCAGCAACAAGCTTGGGTTGTACGTGGCGGTGCTGAGCAACATCATCGAATTGTGGGACAGCACCTTCAACACGTTGACGGCCGAGGACGATCCGGCCGAAGCGCTGACCCGCTACATCCGCGCCAAGATGGAATTCTCCCGACGCCAGCCGCAAGCCTCGCGAATCTTCGCCATGGAAGTGATCAGCGGTGGCGAGTGTTTGACCGAATATTTCAACCAGGACTATCGCGCCTGGTTCCAGGGTCGGGCGGCGGTGTTCCAGGCGTGGATCGACGCCGGCAAGATGGACCCGGTGGACCCGGTGAACCTGATCTTCCTGTTGTGGGGCAGCACTCAGCATTACGCCGATTTCGCCACGCAGATCTGCCGGGTCAGCGGCCGCACCAAGCTGACCAAGCAAGACATGGAAGACGCCGGCAACAACCTGATCCGCATCATCCTCAAGGGCTGCGGCCTCACACCTGCCATTTAAGAAGCCTATGCCTTTTACCCTCAGCGGTCTTTGCGAGTACCGCGAAGAGATTCGCAAAAGCCGCTTCATCACCTTCGCCGGGCCGATCAGCAGCCCGGCCGAAGCCCAGGCGTTCATCGAACAGCACAGCGACTTGAACGCCTCGCACAATTGCTGGGCCTGGAAGCTCGGCGACCAATACCGCAGCAACGACGATGGCGAACCCGGCGGCACCGCAGGCCGGCCGATCCTGGCAGCGATTGAAGCGCAGGATTGCGATCAGGTCGCGGTGCTGGTGATTCGTTGGTACGGCGGCATTCAACTTGGTACCGGCGGCTTGGCCCGAGCCTACGGCGGCGGCGCGAACAAATGCCTGCAAGGGGCGCCGAAGGTTGAGTTGATCAGCCGGGTGCCGGTGAGTTGTGCCTGTGGGTTTGGCGAGCTGGCGTTGGTGAAGTTGCGGGTGGCGGAATTGGGTGGGTTGGTGGTGGGAGAGTCTTTTACGGCTAACGGTGTGGATTTGAAATTGGCGATTGGCGAGGCGCAAATCGAGACGTTGCAATTGCAGTTGGCGGATTTGAGTCGCGGGCGGATTTTGTTGGAGCGATAAGAGCAAGATCAAAAGATCGCAGTCTGCGGCAGCGCCTACAGGAGGTTGCTTTTTTTTGGGGCATTGGTGATTCCCCCTGCACTCCACACTTGCCCACATCTGCTGTGCACCCGGCTGTGGATAACCTGAGCACATTCCGCTGTAACCCTTCTGTCATGCGGCTTTCAGGGCTTTGTTCATTTTTCGTCCAAAGTGCCACTAAATTTTCCAAACCCACCAAAAAACAAACAGTTAGCGCGGTTTATGTCCTTTAGAAGATAGCCGCTCAGTGCTTATGCCCGAGCGTCGGGCTTGCGCACAAATACTGTGGAGCAACCTGTGGATAACCCGTTCATGACTGGCGCAGCCCCATATCTGGCATAGCTTGCAGTCGACTGCTCGTTTTTTGATCAAGTAAGCGCGGGCAAAACCGGAGCCGGATCAACGGCTTTGCCCTCAAGTGGTGCTTGATTCAGCGGCGAAACACTTCCTGGGACACTGGCAAAGCCCTTGATCGACATGGCTTTTCAAATTTCCTGACTCAATGGCCAGAAAATTGCTTTATCCACAGGCATAACTCCAAGCGACCGAGCCAGTCATGCCCAGCCCCGATCCAACCCCACGCCTGCAACTGCGCAACATCAGCAAACGCTACCCCGGCTGCCTGGCCAACGATGCCATCGACCTGAGTATCGCACCCGGTGAAATCCATGCCCTGCTCGGTGAAAACGGCGCGGGTAAAAGTACGCTGATGAAGATCATCTACGGCGTCACCCACGCTGATTCCGGGGAAGTGATCTGGCAAGGGCAACGCGTGGCCATGCGCAATCCGGCCCAGGCCCGAGGCTTGGGGATCGGCATGGTGTTCCAGCATTTCTCGCTGTTCGAAACCCTGAGCGTGGCGCAGAACATAGCCCTGGCCATGGGTGCGGCGGCCGGCACGCCGAAACAGCTTGAGCCAAAGATCCGCGAAGTGTCCCAACGCTACGGCATGGCGCTGGAACCGGAGCGCCTGGTCCACAGCCTGTCCATTGGAGAACGGCAACGCGTAGAAATCATTCGCTGCCTGATGCAAGACATTCGTCTGTTGATCCTCGATGAGCCGACTTCGGTGCTGACGCCGCAAGAGGCCGACGAATTGTTCATCACCCTGCGCCGATTGGCTGGCGAGGGTTGCAGCATTTTGTTTATCAGCCACAAGCTCGGTGAAGTCCGAGCGTTGTGCCACAGCGCCACGGTGTTGCGCGGCGGGCGAGTGGCCGGGCATTGCGTGCCGGCCCAGTGTTCGGATCAGCAATTGGCGCGGTTGATGGTCGGTGAAGCGGCCGAGCTGATCACTGACTTCCCGAAGGTCATCGGCGGCGAAGTTTTCTTGAAGGTGACTGGATTGTCCTGGCACAACCCGGACCCGTTCGGTTGCTCGCTCAAAGCCATCGATCTGGAAGTGCGCAGCGGTGAAATCGTCGGCATCGCCGGAGTCGCGGGCAACGGCCAGGATGAGTTGCTGGCGTTGCTTAGCGGTGAACAACGCCTCGATCGCAACAAAAGCAAAACCATCAGTTTCACCGGGCAAGCCGTCGCGCATCTGCGCCCCGATGCGCGACGCAATCTCGGCCTCGCCTTCGTCCCCGCCGAACGCCTGGGCCACGGCGCGGTGCCGGAACTGAGCCTGGCCGACAACGCCCTGCTCACGGCATTCCAACAAGGATTGGTCAGCAACGGCTTGATCCTGCGCGCCAAGGTCGAGGCGTTAGCCGAAGAGATCATCCGCCGTTTCGCAGTGAAGACGCCCGACACCCAGACCCCGGCCCGCAGCCTGTCCGGCGGCAACCTGCAGAAATTCATCCTCGGCCGGGAAATCCTCCAGCAGCCGAAATTGCTGGTGGCCGCGCACCCGACCTGGGGCGTGGATGTCGGTGCGGCGGCAACCATTCACCGCGCGCTGATTGCCTTGCGCGACGCCGGCGCGGCGATCCTGGTGATTTCCGAAGACCTCGATGAACTGTTCCAGATTTGCGATCGGCTCGGCGCCTTGTGCAGCGGCCGATTGTCGCCACTCAAGGCCACCGTCGACACCCGGCTGAGCGACGTCGGTGGCTGGATGGCCGGCCAGTTCGACGCCCCTCACTCACCTGCACCCGCAACGGTTTAACGGAGTTTCACATGCTGCTTTCTCTCGAACCCCGTGGCCAGCAATCGCGCCTGATGTTGTGGTGCTCGCCGTTGCTGGCGGCGGCGCTGACCCTCGGCTGCGGCTCTTTGTTGTTTATCGCCTTGGGCCACGACCCATTGCTGACGTTACACACCTTGCTGATCGCGCCGATCAGCGATTTGTATGGCGTTTCCGAGTTGCTGGTCAAAGCCTTGCCGATTCTGCTTTGCGCGTTAGGCCTGGCGGTGGCGTATCAGGCGCGGATCTGGAACATCGGCGCCGAAGGTCAACTGCTGCTCGGCGCCCTGGCCGGCAGTGCGCTGGCGGTGAATATCATCGACATGCAAAGTCGCTGGGCGCTGGCGTTCATTCTGCTGGTCGGTACGTTGGCCGGCGCCGCGTGGGCCGGGCTCACGGCGTGGTTGCGCACGCGCTTCAACGCCAACGAAATCCTCACCAGCATCATGCTCAATTACATCGCCCTCAACCTGTTGCTGTTCTGTGTGCACGGGCCGCTGAAAGACCCGGCCGGGTTCAACTTTCCAGAGTCTGCGATGTTTGGCGATGCCAGCCGCTTGCCGTTGTTGATGGAGGACGGTCGGGTTCACGCCGGGGTGTATTTCGCCCTGCTGGCGTTGGTTGCGGTGTGGGTGTTGCTGCAGAAAAGTTTTGTCGGGTTTCAGATCAAAGTGCTTGGGCTGGATAAGCGCGCCGCCGGTTTCGTCGGCTTTCGCGAGAAGCGTTTGATCTGGCTGGCGCTGTTGATCAGTGGCGGTTTGGCGGGGCTGGCCGGAGTCTGTGAAGTCATTGGGCCGATTGGCCAACTGGTGCCGCAAGTCTCGCCGGGTTACGGCTATGCGGCGATCACCGTGGCGTTTCTCGGGCGACTCAATCCCATCGGCATTCTGTTTTCCAGCCTGTTGATGGCGCTGCTGTACATCGGCGGCGAGAGTGCGCAGATGAGCATGAACCTGCCGCAAGCGATTACTCAATTGTTCCAGGGGATGATGCTGTTTTTCCTGTTGGCCAGTGACGTGCTGATTCTCTACCGACCACGTTTGAACCTGCGCTGGGCCCGCCGCGCCCCTGCCATAACCGCTGGAGCGCTGTGATGGATATCGATCTGCTGAGCAACATTTTCTACGCCATGGTCCGCTGCGGTACGCCGTTGCTGCTGGTGGCGCTGGGCGAACTGATCTGCGAGAAGAGCGGCGTCCTCAATCTGGGCCAGGAAGGCATGATGCTGTTTGGCGCGGTGATCGGTTTTATCGTCGCCCTGAACAGCGGCAACCTGTGGCTTGGCGTGTTGCTGGCGATGCTGGCCGGGATGCTGTTGTCGTCGCTGTTTGCCTTGGTGGCGTTGGTGTTCAACGCCAATCAAGTGGCCACCGGATTGGCGTTGACGATCTTCGGCGTGGGCCTGTCGACCTTTGTCGGTGCGGCGTGGGTCGGTAAACCGCTGGCCGGTTTTGAGCCGGTGGCGATTCCGTATTTGAGTGAGATTCCGCTGATCGGGCGGATGCTGTTTGCCCAGGATTTGTTGGTGTACCTGTCGTTCGCACTGTTTACGCTGGTGGCGTGGGTGATTCTGAAAAGTCGTGTGGGCTTGATCATTCAAGCGGACGGGGAAAACCCGGACGCGGCCAGTGCCATGGGTTTGCCGGTGCTGGGTGTGCGCACTTTGGCGGTGCTGTTCGGCGGGGCGATGGCCGGGTTGGCCGGGGCTTATTTGTCCCTGGCCTATACGCCGATGTGGGCGGAAAACATGAGCGCCGGGCGCGGCTGGATTGCCTTGGCGCTGGTGGTGTTTGCCAGTTGGCGGGTGTGGCGGTTGTTGCTTGGGGCGTACCTGTTCGGGCTCGCCAGCATCCTGCATTTGGTGGCGCAGGGGTTGGGGCTGGCGATTCCTTCCAGTTTGTTGGCGATGCTGCCGTATGTCGCGACCATTGTGGTGTTGGTGCTGTTGTCCCGGGATGCGCTGCGCACGCGGCTGTATGCGCCGGTTTCGTTGGGGCAGCCGTGGCAGGGAGGGCATTAGCGGTTGGCAGGTCCGGCCTCTTCGCGGGCAAGCCTCGCTCCTACAAGAGCGACGCAGCCCCCGCGGGAGCAAGGCTTGCCCGCGAAGGCGTCCGCACCGGCAACACCTGAACCACGCCCCACGCCAATTCAAAGAACAGGAAAATCACCAATAACGAACTGGCCCCCTGGGCCAAGGCATAAGCCTGCCACGCCGCAAACAGAAACCGTCCCACCGCGTCATACCGACCGTAAATCGGCTGCGGATCGCGAATCCGCAACACCGCCCAAACACACACAATCGACCCCAACAGATTCGCCATCAACATGTGCATCGGCTCGAACGCCGGCAGCTTACCCGGCAGATTCAACGCCTGACTCAACCCCGTTAGCGCACCGTGAAGCAAAGCAAAACTCCACGGTGTGACAAACGCCGCCGTCACGATCAAGTCGTACCAGGCGCTGCCGCGCACCACTCGGCGATATTGTGTTGAAGTCCACATCGGCGTTGCTCCATAAATTCAGGGAGCAACAAGGCTAAAGCCTGGAGTATGCTCCAAGGTCAAGCCTTTCTGAGACGTCATGATGCGCATCGGTGAATTAGCCCAGGCCAGCGCCGTCAGCCGCGACACGTTGCGCTTCTACGAGCAGCGCGGGTTGATCGCGGCGCAACGCAGCGCCAACGGTTATCGCGACTACCCGGCAGATATGGTGCAACTGGTGCTGTACATCAAGACCGCTCAGCGACTGGGCTTTACCCTCGGCGAGATCGGCAACAGTGTCGCCGCGTTGTGGCAATCGCCCGACCCGGACAGTGCCGTCACGCAATTGCTGCAAGACAAGCTCAAGCTGATCGAAACCCGAATGGACGAACTCGGCGCCCTGCGCAACGAGTTGCAGCAACGGCTCGGTCAACGTTGTCCACTAAATCCGTGATTCTCATTTATCAAGGAAGCCACTCATGTCCACGGCAAAAACCGCACTCATCATCGGCGCCTCCCGGGGCCTGGGCCTCGGCCTGGTGAAAACCCTGCTGGCCGACGGCTGGCAAGTCACCGCCACCGTGCGCAACCCGCAAAAGGCTGAGGCGCTGCAAGCGCTGGGCAAGGTCCGGATTGAAAAACTCGACATGGATGATCAGCAAGCGGTCATCGCGCTGAACCAGCAACTCAAGGGCGAAGTGTTTGACTTGCTGTTCGTGAATGCCGGGGTCAAAGGGCCTGATGTTCAAACTCCGGGTGGCGCGACACTGGCCGAAGTCGGGCAACTGTTTTTCACCAACGCCGTGGCGCCGATCAACCTGGCCCAGCGCTTCGCCGGGCAGATTCGCGACGGCAGCGGCGTGCTGGCGTTCATGAGCTCGGTGCTGGGTAGCGTGACCATGCCCGACGCGCCGGAACTGGCGCTGTACAAGGCGAGCAAGGCAGCGTTGAACTCGATGACCAATAGCTTTGTGACGCAGCTGGGCGAGCAGAAACTCACCGTGTTGTCGCTGCATCCGGGTTGGGTGAAGACGGATATGGGCGGTGAAGGCGCTGATATTGACGTCGAAACCAGTACCCGTGGTTTGGTGGATCAGGTGAACGCGTACACCGGCAAGGGCGGGCATCATTTTGTGAACTACAAGGGTGAAACCATTCCCTGGTAACCCCCCGAAACCTTGTAGGAGCAAGGCTTGCCCGCGAAGGCGGTGTGTCATCCAACAATGATGTCGACTGACACGCCGCCTTCGCGGGCAAGTCGAATCGTCGCACCGCTCGCTCCTACAGGGGAACGTGTCGTCTGGTCGGGCAGGGCTTGCTCACAACGCACTTTTGTTTGAAACTCCGCACCTCGTCCCCCGCGGCGACCCTGGATCAGCAGACAGGGTAATCACTGAGCTGGCTAACCTGAACCCACTTTCAGAGGAGCCGGCCAACATGCCTGCGACCCGTACCTGGTTAAAAAATCCCCTCGCCATCTTTACTGCCAATGGCCTCGATGCCCGTGGCGGTCTGGTGGTGCAAGACGGTGTGATCGTTGAACTGCTCGCCGCTGGCCAGCAACCGTCCGCGCCCTGTGGACAAGTCTTCGATGCCCGCGAGCATGTGATCCTGCCCGGCCTGATCAACACCCATCACCATTTCTACCAAACCCTGACCCGCGCCTGGGCGCCGGTGGTCAATCAGCCGTTGTTCCCCTGGCTGAAAACCCTGTACCCGGTCTGGGCCCGCCTCACCCCGGAAAAACTCGCCCTCGCCAGCAAAGTCGCGTTGGCCGAGTTGCTGTTGTCCGGCTGCACCACCGCCGCCGATCACCATTACCTGTTTCCCGAAGGCCTGGAAAACGCGATCGACGTACAGGTCGAAAGCGTCCGTGAACTGGGCATGCGCGCTATGCTCACCCGCGGTTCCATGAGCCTCGGCGAAAAGGACGGAGGTCTGCCGCCGCAGCAAACCGTGCAGCAAGGTGAAGTGATCCTCGACGACAGTCAGCGCCTGATCGCCGCCTACCACGAACGTGGCGACGGTGCGCAAATCCAGATCGCCCTGGCGCCGTGCTCGCCGTTCTCGGTAACCCCGCAAATCATGTCCGCCAGCGCCGAACTGGCGAACAAACTCGACGTGCGCCTGCACACTCACCTGGCGGAAACCCTCGACGAAGAAGACTTCTGCCTGCAACGCTTCGGCCTGCGCACCGTGGATTACCTGGACAGCGTCGGCTGGCTCGGCCCACGCACCTGGCTGGCCCACGGCATCCATTTCAACCCCGACGAAATCGCCCGCCTCGGCGCCGCCGGCACCGGGATTTGCCATTGCCCGAGCTCGAACATGCGCCTGGCCTCCGGCATCTGCCCGACCCTGGACCTGACGGCTGCGGGTGCGTTGTTGGGCCTGGGCGTGGACGGTTCGGCGTCCAACGATGCGTCGAACATGATGCTCGAAACCCGTCAGGCGCTGTACATCCAGCGCCTGCGCTATGGCGCCGAGAAGATCACCCCGGAACTGGTCCTGGGCTGGGCGACCAAGGGCTCGGCGAGTTTGCTCGGGCGTAGCGACATCGGCGAGCTGGCGGTGGGCAAGCAGGCGGACCTGGCGTTGTTCAAGCTCGATGAACTGCGCTTCTCCGGCAGCCATGATCCGGTGTCGGCGCTGCTGTTGTGCGGCGCGGATCGCGCGGATCGGGTGATGATCGGCGGCAAGTGGCGGGTGATTGATGGGCAGGTTGAGGGGTTGGATCTGAAGGGGTTGATTGCGGATCATAGCCAGGCGGCTCGGCAACTGATCGCCGGCGTCTGATCGGACGCCTTCGCGGGCAAGCCTCGCTCCTACAGGTTTTGTGCCAGTCATGAGATTGGCGCAAAACCTGTAGGAGCGAGGCTTGCCCGCGAAGCTCTTAAAGGCCGAGTAACGACAACATGATAAACGTCGCAAACAACACAAAATGCGTCATGCCCTCAATGGCATTGGTCTCCCCGTCATTGAGGTTGATCGCACTGACGATCAACGTCAGGAAGATCATCACCGTCTGCACCGGGGTCATCGCCATCTGAAACGGTTGGCCGGTGTAGAGCGCCATCGCTTCCATCACCGGCACGGTCAGGATTACCGTCGACAGCGAAGCCCCCATCGCGATGTTGACCACCGATTGCATGCGGTTAGCCAAGGCTGCGCGCAACGCGGTCAGGATCTCTGGGGCGGCGGAGATCGCTGCCACCAGGATCGCTGTGATGACGGGCGGCGCGCCGGTGCCTTCCAGGCCCAGGTCGAGGGTCTTGGACATCACTTCGGCCAGTGCGCCGATCACCACCACGCCAAACACCAGGGTCGCGATGCTGAGCGGCACGTTGACCGATTCGGTGTCCTCTTCGGGGTCTTTCTTGCGGCGTTTTTCCGGGTAGCTGTAGCTGAAGAAGTAACTGTGCGGCCCGACCTGCATGCGCAGGAACAAGGTATAGAGCACGACCATCGCGCCAATGGTGAACGCCGAATAAACCTTCCAATTGGCCTCGGGAATGAACTCCGGCACCACCATGGAAACGCCCATGGCGGTGAGGATCATCACGCTGTAGCTGCGCGCCGAATCGTCGTTGTAGGACTGTTCGCCATGCTTGATCCCACCCATCAACGCCGCCAGGCCGAGGATGCCGTTGATATCGAGCATCACCGCCGAGTAAATCGTGTCGCGCACCAGGGTCGGCGAGGCTTCGTTGCTCATCATGATCGCCAGGATCACCACTTCCACCAGCACCGCGGCCAGGGTCAGGATCATCGTGCCGTAGGGGTCGCCGACTTTCTCCGCGAGCAGTTCGGCGTGATGCGCGACACGCATGGAGGCCACGACGATGAAGGCGATCAGCACCAGGCCGGCGGCCAGTGCGACGGGCTGGCCGCTGTGCAGCATCCAGTGCTCCAACGGGTAGGCCATGATGGCGGCGAGGACGGCCAGCAGCAGGAAACTTTCTTGCTTGAGGTGTGTGAGCATTGCGAGCCTTTTGCACAGGGGAGCGGGATCGGTGTGATGAGCTACTGAATGCGGGGCGGCGCTAACGTTTCGTTACACCTTAGCGCACCAGTGGATGGCGTGGATGGGCAAGCGTGCACCGGGATAGTTCTGCGGCAGCCGTCAGGGCCTCTTCGCGGGCAAGCCTCGCTCCTGCAGGGGCGGTGTTCGCGTCGTTTTTGTAAGAGCGAGGCTTGCCCGCGAAGGCCTCCACACGATTTCGGATTTTTTTGTTGTCCTGTTGGTCAGCAATTTGCATTGACCTCGCCAACCTCAAAACAAAATGGAGTTCGAGTTCATGCATAAACGTCCGTTGAAGAAGTTGCTGTGCACCGTCGCGGCGGCCATCGGTCTGAGCGCCAGCCTGAGCGCCAGTGCCGCCGACCCGCAGAAAGTCGGCTTCGTCTATATCGGCCCGATCGGTGACCACGGCTGGACGTATCAGCATGAACAGGGACGCAAGGCGCTGGCGGAGAAGTTCGGTTCGCAGATCACCACCAATTACGTGGAGAACGTCGCCGAAGGCGCCGACGCCGAGCGGGTGATCCGCAACATGGCCAAGGACAACTACGACCTGATCTTCACCACCTCCTTCGGCTACATGAACCCGACCCTGAAAGTCGCCAAGCAATTCCCAAAGGTCACTTTCGAACACGCCACCGGCTACAAGCAGGACAAGAACCTCGGCACCTACCTGGCGCGCACCTATGAGGGACGCTATGTAGGAGGTTTCCTCGCGGCGAAGATGACCAAGACCAAGAAGATCGGTTACGTCGCCTCGTTCCCGATCCCGGAAGTGATCCGCGACATCAACGCCATTCAACTGGCCCTGAACAAGTACAACCCCGGCACCGAGATCAAGGTGGTGTGGGTCAACTCGTGGTTCGATCCGGGTAAAGAGGCGGATGCCGCCAACGCGCTGATCGACCAGGGCGTGGACGTGGTGTTCCAGCACACCGACAGCCCGGCGCCGATCCAGGCCGCCGAACGTCGCGGCGTGTATGCCGTGGGCTACGCTTCGGACATGGCGCACTTCGGGCCGAAAGCGGTGCTGACCTCCATCGTCAACGACTGGGGCCCGCACTACATTCAAGCGACCCAGAGCGTGCTCGACCACACCTGGAAATCCCAGGATTACTGGGGTGGTTTGAAGGAAGGCACGGTTGAACTGCCGATCAGCGACCTGGTGCCGGCGCCGGTGAAAGCCGAGGCCGAGCAGATCATTGCCGACATCAAGAGCGGTGCGCTGCATCCGTTTACCGGGCCGATCAAGGATCAGGCCGGTGTCGAGAAAATCCCGGCGGGGGCAACGGCGAGCAATGCGGAATTGGCGTCGATGAATTATTACGTTGAAGGCATGAAGGCCGACATTCCGAAGTAATTCCCTTCTGCAGATCGTTCCCACGCTCCGCGTGGGAATGCAGCCCGGGACGCTCCGCGTCCCCTTGGAACGCGGAGCGTCCCATGAGGCATTCCCACGCGGAGCGTGGGAACGATCATTAGCGAGAATTCAGCATGAATCAGCTCCCGATCATCGACATCGCCCCGCTCTACACCGACGACCAGGATGCCTGGCAATCCGTCGCCACCCAAATCGACCACGCCTGCCGCAATTGGGGCTTCTTCTACATCAAGGGTCATCCGATCAGCGCCGCCCGCATCGACGCCGTGCTCGACCACGCCCAACGTTTCTTCGCCCTGCCTGCCGCCGAAAAACTCAAGATCGACATCACCCAGACCCGACACCATCGCGGCTACGGCGCCATCGCCACCGAGCAACTGGACCCAAGCAAACCCAGCGACCTGAAAGAAACCTTCGACATGGGCCTGCACCTGCCCGCCGATCACCCGCAAGTGCTGGCAGAAAAACCGCTGCGCGGCCCCAATCGCCATCCCTCGATGCACGGTTGGCCAGCGCTGATGGAGCAGCACTACCTCGACATGCAGGCCCTCGCCCAAACCCTGTTGCGCGCCATGACGATGGCGCTCGGCATTGAACGGGACTTCTTCGACACACGCTTTAACGAGCCGGTCAGCGTGCTGCGAATGATTCACTACCCGCCGCGCCACACCGCCAGTTCCGACGAGCAACAAGGCGCCGGCGCCCACACCGATTACGGCTGCATCACCCTGCTCTACCAGGACGCCGCCGGTGGCCTGCAAGTGCGCAACGTCAAAGGTCAATGGATAGACGCGCCGCCGATCGAAGGCACGTTCGTGGTAAACCTCGGCGACATGATGGCGCGCTGGAGCAACGATCGTTACCTGTCGACACCGCACCGGGTGATCAGTCCGCTGGGTGTGGACCGCTACTCCATGCCGTTCTTCGCCGAACCGCATCCCGACACACCCATCGAATGCCTGCCCGGTTGCCAGGATGAATCGCATCCGGCGAAATATCCGGCCACCACCTGCGCTGAATTCCTGCTGTCACGCTTCGCCGATACCTACGCCTATCGCCGGGAACAGGAAGCGGTTTGATCAACCGTCTGGTCAGGTTTTACCAATTGTTGCAGCGAGCATCTGTAGAATGCCGTCATTGCACCTGATGAGAATTCGAACATGTACGACTGGCTGAATGCCCTGCCCAAGGCAGAACTGCACTTGCACCTGGAAGGCTCGCTGGAGCCTGAGCTGCTGTTCGCCCTGGCCGAACGCAACAAGATCGCCCTGCCTTGGGACGACGTCGAAACACTGCGCAAGGCCTACGCCTTCAACAACCTGCAGGAGTTTCTCGACCTGTACTACAAGGGTGCCGATGTGCTGCGCACCTCCCAGGATTTCTACGACCTGACCTGGGCCTACCTGTTGCGTTGCAAGGCGCAGAACGTGATTCACACCGAACCGTTCTTCGACCCGCAGACCCATACCGACCGTGGTGTGCCGTTCGAAGTGGTGCTCAACGGCATCGCGGCTGCGCTGAAAGATGGCGAGCAGCAACTGGGTATCACCAGCGGTTTGATCCTGAGCTTCCTGCGCCACTTGAGCGAAGACGAAGCACAGAAAACCCTCGACCAGGCGCTGCCGTTCCGCGATGCGTTTGTGGCCGTGGGCCTGGACAGTTCGGAGATGGGTCACCCGCCGAGCAAGTTTCAGCGCGTGTTTGATCGTGCTCGCCACGAAGGCTTCCTGACCGTCGCCCACGCTGGTGAAGAAGGCCCGCCGGAGTACATCTGGGAAGCCATCGACCTGCTGAAAATCCAGCGTATCGACCATGGCGTGCGCGCCATCGAAGACGAGCGCCTGATGCAGCGGATCATCGACGAGCAGATCCCGCTGACCGTGTGCCCGTTGTCGAACACCAAGCTTTGCGTGTTCGATCACATGTCCCAGCACAACATCCTCGACATGCTTGAACGCGGGGTGAAAGTGACGGTGAACTCCGATGACCCGGCGTACTTCGGCGGTTATGTCACGGAGAACTTCCACGCGCTGTACACCGATCTGGGCATGACCCAGGACCAGGCCAAGCGCTTGGCCCAGAACAGCCTGGATGCTCGACTGGTCAAACCGTAAGCCTGCCGCAATGATCGTTCCCACGCTCCGCGTGGGAATGCAGCCCGGGACGCTCCGCGTCCCAAAAGCGGACGCAGAGCGTCCATTGAGGCATTCCCACGCAGAGCGTGGGAACGATCTTCAAGTAACCGCCTCGCTCAACTCCTCCAACGTCTTGCCCCGCGTCTCCATCCCGAACATCCACACCACCGCCGCCGCAATCGCAAAGCACATCGCCCCCAAGGCGAACACTCCGCCCTGCCCGGTAATCGGGAACACCAGCCCGGTCACCAACGGCCCGAGCAACGAACCGACGCGCCCGATCGCCGAAGCAAACCCCGAGCCCGTGGCTCGCGCCGAGGTCGGGTACAGCTCCGGGGTGTAGGTGTAGAGCACGGCCCACATGCCGAACAGGAAGAATTGCATCAGCAGACCCGAGGTGATCAGCAGGGCGACGTTGCCGCCAAACACCGCGCTCTGGCCGTAGAGAAACGCCATCACCCCACCGCCCAGCAACGTCACGATGCACACCGGTTTACGTCCCCAGCGTTCCACCAGCCAGGCGGCCATGAGGAAACCGGGAATCCCGCCGAGGGAAATCAGCACCGTGTAATACACCGACTGGGTCACGGCAAAACCCGACTGTTGCAACAAGGCGCTAAGCCACGAGGTCAAGCCGTAGAAGCCGAGCAAAGCGAAGAACCAGACGCTCCAGATCATCATCGTGCGCTGGCGGTACAGCGGCGACCAGATCTGCTGCAACGCGGAAAAGAAAGTCCCCGGCGTGCTTGCCACTCGGGGCAAGCGGATCGGCGAGGGAAGATCAGAACGTCCCAAGGACCTGCGGACCCGATCTTCGATACCCAGCAAGACCTTGTCCGCCGCCGCATGCTTGCCGGCCTGTTCGAGCCAGCGCGGTGACTCGGGAATGAAGAAACGAATCGCCAGGACAAACACCGCCGGCACCGCAAACACCAGGAAGATGTCGCGCCAGCCAATCACCGGCAACAGGAAATACGACAGCACCCCGGCGGCGACGAAACCCAGCGGCCAGAATCCGTCCATCAACGCGATATAGCGCCCACGGCCCTTGGCCGGAATCAGCTCCGAGAGCATCGACTGAGCGATGGGAAACTCCATGCCCATGCCGATCCCCAGGAGGATGCGGAACAGCGTCAGGGTTTCCACCGTCTGCGCGGTGGAGCACAGGTAACTGGCGAGGCCCCACAACACGATGCTCCACTGGAACACCGGTTTGCGCCCGAAACGGTCGGCCAGCATGCCGGACAGCGATGCCCCCAGCACCATGCCAAAGAAGCTCGAACTGGCCAGCAACCCGGCCTGGGCGCTGCTCAGGCCGAACTCGGTTTTGATCGAGCCGAGCAGGAACGTCATCATCGCCAGGTCCATGGAGTCGAAGAAAAACGCCAAGGCAATAATGATGAAAATAATGCGGTGATAGCCGCTGATGGGCAGCCGTTCCAAGCGTTCTGCCGCGCTGAATCCTGGTATTTCCATGCCACGTCCCCCCATCCGAAAGTCCCCGGATCGAGTGTGCGCGATAGCGGCTGGGGGTTATTGCTGGATGCGACCTGCCCGCAACCCTGAACGACGCCCGACACCTCAGACGTCGGTCCCGAGGCGTCTACAACGCCATTTCCAGCTCGGACTCCTTGGCGAAACGGTGAACTTCACGCTGCCCGGCCGCAGTGATCTGCAAGGCCCGCGAATCATTGGGCAGCGTCAGCCAGCCGGACTGCATGAACAACTGCAACAACGCCGCGCCCAGTGAGCCGCCCAGGTGCGGACGGCGTTCACTCCAGTCAGGGCAGGCACAGGCGACTTGCCCGTTGCGGTGGGCCAGGGCCTGGATGAACACCCCTCGGTTGGCCAGTTGTGTAGAGCCTTTATAGGTGACGACGACGCGCTGATCGAACTGCTCGATCCAGCCGGCATCCAGCAAACGCTGATACAGGTCCGCCGCCAGCGTGCCACCCAGATGGTCATCGCACAGCCGCGCCTGCAACAGCGACGACGGTGCAGGCTGGCGCTTGCCCAGAGGGTTGCCGCGTTTGATCGTCTCCGGAATATCCCGCGGCTTGCTGGCCAGGGTCGCACTGGCCAGGGCCTCTACCGCGGCGCCGATTTCGGGCGCGGCCAGGCGGAAGAACCTTTTTCGCCCGCGCTCTTCGACTTTCAACAGACCTCCGGCGGACAAACGCCCCAGGTGTGCACTGGCCGAAGACGGCGACAGCCCGGCTGCCAGGGCCAGCTCTTCGGTATGCCGCGCCGAGCCATCCATCAAGGCCCACATCATTGCGCTGCGCTTGGGGTCAGCCAGCAACGTGGCGATCTGGCTGATGCAAGGTGCATGTTCCATGTATTCACTCCCTGTTGAATCGTTTCGTCTACTGCTCAGAGACATCTTGACCAGTAATGTGTCGTCGGCCAAGACGCAAAACTGTCTTGGACCGAGTCAGGCACGCCACCCACACAACGCGTTCTGTCGAACCACCCGGGCCGACTCCCGGGCAAGGACGACTGCAAGGTGAACGCGTCCGGGCCGGTTCGACGGTGCAGGTATGAGGCGGCGCTAGTATAAGCGGGTTGACCGCCGGATCCTGCCCTTGGGAGTTCGTGGGTGGTGATAGTTCCTGACAGAAATTTCGCTATTTACCTGCGACTAATGATCAGCCCCCGGTAACACTGGAAATTGACTACTCAACTGTGCGCATCGGCTGGCAAGCATTTCCCGCAAAAGGTTCACCGGCTTACTCAATTGCGCGCGATGGGCGCACAGCAAATTCAGCGGTGCGCGCTCACACAGCAACTCCGGCAACAGCACTTTCAAGCGACCGGCCAACACATCGGCCCCCACATCGAGCCAGGACTTGTAGGCGATCCCGGCCCCCGCCACCGCCCACAGGCGCACCACGTCGGCGTCATCGCTGAAGCGGTCGCCACTGACCGTCAGCCCGACTTCGCGCTTGCCATCATGGAAACTCCAGCGGTCGTGCACCCGGCTGCCGAGCATGAACAGCAAGCAATTGTGCTGCGCCAGTTGCTCCAGCTGGCGGGGCTCGCCGTGCCGGGCCAGGTAAGCGGGCGACGCACAGAGCACGCGACGGTTCTGCGGGGCGATGGGCAGCGCCACCAGGCTCGAGTCTTCCGGTTCGCCGTAGCGCAGGGCGATGTCCACCGGTTGGCGAAACAGGTCGGCGATGCGATCGCCCAGCAACAAACGCACGGTCAGCTTCGGGTGCTCGCGCTGGAACTCATCCAGCCACGGCAGCAGCAGGTTGCGCCCGAAATCCGAAGGCGCCGACAGTTGCAACACACCGCTGACCTGATCCTGACCGCTGGCCAACAACCGTCGGCCCTCGTCCAGATTGCTCAGGGCCGCCCGGGCGTATTCCAGAAAGCCTTCGCCTTCGGCAGTCAGGCGCAAGCTGCGAGTGGAACGGGCCAGCAATCGGGCGCCGAGTTGCTGTTCGATGCGCTTGAGCGCCGCACTGGCCACCGCCGCCGACATGTCCATCACCCGTGCCGCCGCCGACAGGCTACCCAGGTCCGCCGCCCGGACAAACAACTGCAAGTCGTCGAAACGCAGCATCTTCAGCCCCGATTATCAAAATAATATTGAAAGAGACTGCTCTTTTAGCGGGTTTTATCTTGCCGGGAAATAGCCAATCATCTGCCCCATCGAAAATCACTCAGCGTCAGGAGTCGAACATGTCCCAGCCTTTTACCGCCATCGCCACCCTCATCGCCAAACCCGGCCAGCAAGACGCTCTCGAACAGCACCTGCGGGCACTCATCGAGCCGACCCGCGCCGAGGCCGGTTGCGGTCAATACGATTTGCACCAGGACTTGGCCAACCCGCTGGGCTTCTACATGATCGAACAATGGAGTAGCGACGAGGCCCTGCAAGCCCACGACGCCAGCGCCCACGTCCAGAACTTCCGTGCCAGGGCCGGGGACTTTCTCGAACACTTCGAGCTCAAGCGCCTGCGCCCCCTCGCCTGATTCCTTCCTTTATTACCTCTGGAGCCCTTCTTGATGAAAGCCATTGCCTACTACGCCTCCCTGCCGATCAGCGACGCCAACTCCCTGCAAGACATCGAACTGCCCGAACCGGTCGCCGGCCCGCGCGACCTGCTGGTGGAAGTCAAAGCCATCTCCGTCAACCCGGTGGACGCCAAGGTCCGGCAGAACGTCCAGCCTGAAGAAGGCGCGGCCAAAGTGCTGGGCTGGGACGTGGCCGGAGTGGTCAAGGCAGTGGGCAGCGACGTGACGCTGTTCAAGGCCGGCGACAAAGTGTTTTACGCCGGCTCCATCGCCCGTGCCGGTGGCAACAGCGAGTTGCATGTGGTGGACGAGCGGATCGTCGGGCACATGCCGAAAACCCTCGGCTTTGCCGAAGCGGCGGCACTGCCCCTGACCGCGATCACCGCGTGGGAATTGCTCTTTGAACGCCTGCAAGTGCGCGAAGGCAACACCGATGAAGGTCAGAGTTTGCTGATCGTGGGGGCTGCCGGCGGTGTGGGTTCGATCCTGACTCAACTGGCCCATCAGCTCACCGGGCTGAAAGTCATCGGCACCGCTTCCCGTCCGCAAACCCAGAGCTGGGTGCGTGAGTTGGGCGCTGACCTGGTGATTGATCACAGCCAGCCTTTGAGCGAAGAACTCAAGCGTGCGGGCGTTGCTCAGGTGACCCACGTTGCCAGTCTGACCCAGACCGATGCGCATCTGGATCAACTGGTCGAGGCCCTGGCGCCTCAAGGCAAATTGGCGCTGATCGATGATCCGAAGGCACTGGACGTGACCAAGCTCAAGCGCAAGAGCCTTTCGTTGCACTGGGAGTTCATGTACACCCGCTCGCTGTTCGAGACCACGGACATGATCGAGCAACACAAACTGCTCAACCGCGTCTCGGAGCTGATCGACGCCGGCACCCTGAAGACCACGGTGGGCGAGCACTTCGGCACCATCAATGCGCAGAACCTGCGTCGCGCCCATGAACTGCTGGAGAGCGGCAAGTCCAAGGGCAAAATTGTATTAGAAGGTTTCTAAACATTTGCGCAGGAGCATGGCTTGCCCGCGATGGCGCCCTCTGAATCGCCATCGCGGGCAAGCCTTGCTCCTACAAAAGCGGTCTTGCACCGTCAGTCAGAGAGTTGACCGTTGTCATAATTGCGATCGTATTCGGGTCTACAATCGAAACCTCTGCGACACAGTCTTTTACTTAAGGAGGTCAGCAATGAAGATCCTGATAAAAGAAGTGGCAACATCCCAGTGGCAAGTCCGTCTGGACCAACACGCCGTCACCTTCCGCAGCGAAGCCGAAGCGCGCGCCTTCACCCGAACCCTGGAAGCGCGACTGCTAGCCCCTCATCAAATCCCCGACCGCCAGCAGCGTGCCGCTGGCTGAGTCCGCACTCACACTTCGGCTTGGGCCAGTGCCCGGGCATTTTGCAAACGCCGGGTGAGCATCGCCACGCTCACCACCAGAACTCCGCACAGGCTGATGACCATGGCCATCGGCATGGCGCTGCCATCGTGCAAGAAACCCACCAGTGATGCCGCCCCGGCGGCGATGCTGAATTGCAGGCACCCGAGCAGTGCCGACGCACTGCCGGCGCGGGCGCCCTGCCCGTTCATGGCGCAGGCCGAGGCGTTGGGCAGGATGCAACCGAGGCTGGCGATGCAGACAAACAATGGAATCAGCAGTGGCCACAGCTGTTCGGTGTGCATCGAGCTGACCGCCAGCAATGTCAGGCCCGCGCCCAGGTAAATCCACACGGTGCGTGCCAACAGGAACGCCGGCCCACGCTTGGCCAGCAGTCGCGCGTTGACCTGCGCCACCAGGATGAAGCCCGCCGCGTTGGTGCCGAACAGCCAGCCGAAATGTTCGGCCGGCACACCATACAGCTTGATGAAGACAAACGGCGAACCGGCGATGTAGGCAAACATCCCGGCGACGGCCAGACCGCCGGTCAGGGCGTGGCCGAGGTAGACCGGATCGGCCAGCAACCGGCCGTACTGACGCAATGCGCCTTTCAATGGTTGGCGCGGCACGTAGTCAGGCAGGCTTTCCGGCAAACCGAGGGCCACGGCCAGTGCGGCCAGGGCGCTGAACCCGGTCAGCACGAGGAAGATCGACTGCCAACCGGTGGTGTTGACCAGCAGCCCACCCAGCATCGGAGCCAGGATCGGCGCCAGGCCCATCACCAGCATCAGTTGCGAAAAGACTTTTGCCGAACCCACCGCATCGCATTTATCACTGACCACTGCTCGGGAAATCACCATCCCCGCGCAACCGCCCAGCGCCTGGATGAAGCGTGCGCCCATCAGCCATTCCAGGTTCGGCGCGAAGGCACAGGCAAGAGAGGCTGCGGTGAACAAGCCAACGCCAGTGAGCAACGGAATGCGCCGCCCGAACCGATCCGCCACCGGGCCGTAGAGCAGTTGACCAATGGACAAGCCGAGGAAATACGCGGCGAGGGTCATTTGCACGTGTTTTTCGTCGGTGCCGAATGACTGTGCGATCGCCGGGAACGCCGGCAAGTAGAAATCGATCGCCAGCGGACCGAAAGCGGTCAGGGCGCCAAGAATCAGAATGGTACGGAAGTTCATCAGGCATCCATTGGGCGTGGGTCGGCAGGCTCGACAGTCTAGCCGCGTGGGGACGCCTTGGACAATCCGATAGGTCGCTAACTATTAAAAACCGACGGATAAACACGCATTCGCTTCCGTAGGAGCAAGGCTTGCTCGCGAAAGCGGAGTGTCAGCCGACATTGATGTTGGATGTACCGGCCTCTTCGCGAGCAAGCTTTGCTCCTACAGAAGCAGAAGCAGGAGCAGGAGCAGAGGCGCGGCACGTCAGGCAATATCAACGTTGGATGTGCCGGCCTCTTCGCAAGCAAGCTTTGCTCCTACAGAAGCAGAAGCAGAAGCAGGAGCAGGAGCAGAGGCGCGGCGCGTCAGGCGATATCAACGTTGGATGTGCCGGCCTCTTCGCGAGCAAGCTTTGCTCCTACAAAAGCAGAGGCGCGATGTGTCAGGCGACTTTGGCGTCGTAGCCTTCTTCGGTGATGGCGGCGATGACTTGCTCGGCCGTCAATGCGCTTTCGACGCCAACTTCCTTCGCCGCCAGATCCACCCGCACACTGGCCGCCGGGTCCTTGGCTAGCAGGGCTTGGGTGATGGCCTTGACGCAGTGACCGCAGGACATGCCTTGAACGTTGAATACTTGCATGGTGTAACTCCTTTAGTGAGGTTGCGGGCAGTCTTGAGCTTGCCACCATGGCAAGGTCAAGTTCTGAAACAAACTGCCGGGCTGGCATTCGGCGTCGCGCTCGGCCAAGCTGCGTCATCAATGACCCGACCTCAGGAGATTCAGCCATGCGCTGGTCAGCTCTCAGCCTGTTTGGCTTCCTCAGCCTTTTCGCCGCCCTGCCCTCGGCCAATGCCGCCGGCGAGGATTACGGCGTACTGATCATTTCCCGCGAGCGCCTGGAAGTCGCGACCAATTGCGAGATCGGCGTGTACATCCAGGACCAACTGTCGGCGCGGCTGTTTCAGGAACAAAGCACCTCATTCAACCTGCCGCCGGGCAATGTGTCCCTGCGCCTGAAACTGCTGCCGGGCCAGGCGCCGGGCTGCAACGCAGGGGTGCTGGCGCCGGGCTCGCAAAACATCACGCTCAAGGCCGGGGACGTGTTGAAGTTCCGGATTGCGATGACGCAGGAAGGGATGTACCTGAAACCCGCCGCCCTCGAATACTGATCCCCACCTGATCGTTGATCGTTCCCACGCTCCGGCGTGGGAAGGCAGCCCGGGACGCTCCGCGTCCCAAAAGGCCGAACGCGGAGCGTCCGTTGAGGCATTCCCACGCACAGCGTGGGAACGATCCGGCGGTCATGCGGCGATCCATTGATCTGCGACATGGCGCTTGACCTTGCCCGCATGGCAAGGTTGATCCTGTAGGCACTTTCTACAGGGAGCGTGACCGATGTCCGAATCCACCACTTTCAATCTGCCGATTGCCGGCATGACCTGCGCCAGTTGCGCCGGGCGTGTCGAGCGTGCCTTGAGCAAAGTCATCGGCGCCAGCGCCGTCAGCGTCAACCTCGCCACCGAGCAGGCACGTGTCCAGGCCCCCAGCGACAGCTTGCCGGCGTTGATGGACGCGGTGCAGCAAGCCGGTTACAGCGTGCCACAGCACAGTCTGGAATTGAGCATCGACGGCATGACTTGCGCCTCCTGCGTCGGTCGGGTCGAACGCGCCCTGACCAAAGTGCCGGGGGTGAAAAGCGCCAGCGTCAACCTGGCCAATGAACGTGCCCACCTCGAATTGCTCGGCCAGATCGATCCACAAACCCTGATCGCCGCCGTGACCAA
The DNA here is from genome assembly GCF_008370045.1 of Pseudomonas sp. ANT_J12. Classification (GTDB taxonomy): domain Bacteria; phylum Pseudomonadota; class Gammaproteobacteria; order Pseudomonadales; family Pseudomonadaceae; genus Aquipseudomonas. Next base: position 154,290 of record NZ_VOBN01000013.1, on the reverse strand, counting down.
GGCTGGCTACAACGCCAGCGTCTTTGAAATCGAACACCCCACCGACAATCAACACATCCGCCTGAAACGCGAGCGCTGGATCCTGCTTGCGGCCATCGCCCTCGCCTTGCCGCTGGTGTTGCCGATGCTGCTGCAACCCTTCGGCGTGCACTGGATGCTCCCGGCCTGGGCGCAATTTGCGTTGGCCACGCCGGTGCAGTTCATCTTCGGCGCACGTTTTTACGTTGCAGCCTGGAAAGCCGTACGCGCCGGGGCTGGCAATATGGATTTGCTTGTCGCGCTGGGCACCAGCGCCGGTTATGGCTTGAGTCTTTATGAATGGGCGACTGCCGCCGGGCGCATGCCGCATCTGTATTTCGAAGCGTCGGCAGTGGTGATTGCGCTGGTGCTGCTGGGCAAATACCTGGAAAGCCGCGCCAAGCGCCAGACTGCCAGCGCCATCCGCGCCCTCGAAGCCTTGCGTCCGGAACGGGCGATTCAGGTGATCGATGGGCGCGAACAAGACGTCGCCATCAGCGCCCTGCGCTTGAACGATCTGGTGATGGTCAAACCCGGCGAGCGTTTCCCGGTGGACGGCGAAGTGGTCGAAGGCCAAAGCCACGCCGACGAAGCGCTGATCAGCGGCGAAAGCCTGCCGGTGCCGAAACAACCCGGCGACAAAGTCACCGGCGGCGCAATCAACGGCGAAGGCCGCTTGCTGGTGCGCACCCTGGCGCTCGGCGCAGAAACCGTGCTCGCCCGCATCATTCGTCTGGTGGAAGACGCCCAGGCCGCGAAAGCGCCGATCCAGAAACTGGTGGATAAAGTCAGCCAGGTGTTCGTGCCGACCGTTTTGGTGCTGGCCCTGGCGACGTTGATCGGTTGGTGGCTATACGGCGCACCGATTGAAACCGCGCTGATCAATGCCGTCGCGGTGCTGGTGATCGCCTGCCCTTGCGCCCTGGGCCTGGCCACGCCGACCGCGATCATGGCCGGCACTGGCGTGGCGGCGCGCTACGGAATTTTGATCAAGGACGCCGAAGCGCTGGAACGCGCCCATGAAGTCAGCGCCGTGGTGTTCGACAAGACTGGCACCCTGACCTCTGGCGCTCCGCGTATCGCGCATTTGAGTGCGCTCGACGGTGACGAAGCCGCCCTGCTGCAAAGGGCTGGCGCGCTGCAACGGGGCAGCGAACATCCGTTGGCCAAGGCGGTGCTGGATGCCTGTGCTGAGCGCGGATTGGACGTGGCGGATGTCAGCGACAGCCAGTCCCTGACCGGACGCGGCATTGCCGGAACGCTCGACGGTCGTCGGCTGGCGCTGGGCAATCGACGTCTGTTGGAAGAAAGCGCGTTGAGCGCCGGGGTACTCGCCGACTCCGCAAAAGCCTGGGAAACCGAAGGCCGGACCCTGTCCTGGCTGATCGAACAAAGCCCCGCCCCCCGGGTCCTCGGCCTGTTCGCCTTCGGCGACACCCTCAAACCTGGCGCCCTGCAAGCGGTGCAGCAACTCAACGCGCGCAACATCAGCAGCCACCTGCTGACCGGCGACAACCGGGGCAGCGCCAAAGTCGTCGCCGAGGCACTGGGCATCACCGATGTTCACGCCGAAGTCCTGCCGGCGGACAAAGCCGCCACCGTTGCCGAGCTGAAGAAAACCGGCGTGGTGGCGATGGTCGGCGACGGCATCAACGACGCCCCGGCCCTGGCGGCGGCGGACATCGGCATCGCCATGGGCGGCGGCACCGACGTGGCGATGCACGCCGCCGGGATCACCCTGATGCGCGGCGATCCACGGCTGGTGCCGGCGGCGCTGGAGATCAGCCGCAAGACCTACGCGAAGATCCGCCAGAACCTGTTCTGGGCCTTCGTCTATAACCTGATCGGCATTCCGCTGGCGGCGTTCGGCTTCCTCAACCCGGTACTGGCCGGCGCGGCCATGGCGTTGTCGAGCGTCAGCGTGGTGAGCAATGCGCTACTGTTGAAAACCTGGAAACCCAAGGATCTGGAGGACAACCGATGAACATCGGCCAAGCGGCCCGCCACAGCGGCCTGAGCGCGAAGATGATTCGTTATTACGAGTCCATCGGCCTGCTCAAGGCGGCCCATCGCACCGACAGCGGCTACCGGGTGTACGGCGATGACGACCTCCATACGCTGGCATTTATCAAGCGCTCCCGGGATCTGGGCTTTTCCCTGGAAGAGGTCGGCAAGTTGCTGACCCTGTGGCAGGACCGCCAGCGCGCCAGCGCCGACGTGAAGGCCCTGGCCCGTCAGCACATCGACGAGCTGAACCAGAAGATCCGCGAACTCGGCCAGTTGCGCGACACCTTGCAGGACCTGGTCGAGCACTGCCACGGCGACCACCGCCCCGATTGCCCGATCCTCAAGGAGCTGGCGTCGGGTTGCTGCGCCGAACCTGCCCGCGCCTGACGGACACCCCCTTCACCACCAGCAACGTGGTGAGGGGAATGCCGTGGAACAATGCCACCACCGCACCCGGCGTCCACCAGGCATAGAACGGCGCGGCGATCAGCATGCCGATGCCGAACCCGGTCATTTGCAGCAAGGTCAGGAAGCTGAAGATCGGCAGGCGCAGGTGCTCCGGCTCCCGTTGCAGGCGCGACATCAAACCGACTTCGGAAAACCCGTCACCCAGTCCGGCCGGCAATGAGAACAGCAGCAAACCGACGAGCGTCTGCTGCTGGAACATCAGGATGAAGCCGCAGGACATCAGCAGCACGCCGTAGAAAAAGCGCCGCTCCAGGTTGATGTTGTCCGAGCTTTTGAGGCGACTGGCGATCCGCGCACCGATCAGTTTGCCGCTGGCCCACACCGCCAGCATCAGGCCCAGCGTGGTGCTGGCCGATTCCGGCGTCAGCAGCCGCGAGATGATCGGTAAACCGACGTTATGCGCCGCACTGCCCAAGGTATCCGCCATGGCCACCGCGAGCATCGCCGCCAATACCGGAGCGCTGCGCAGGCCTTGCAGCAACGCCGACCATTCCCCGCGCTCGCTTTTGGATTCAGCGCTCGTCGCTGCCGCGCGAAACCGCAACGGCACAATCAACAACGCCGCCAGCAGATACGTGACCACGTTCAGCGCAAACACCGCTTCAAAGCCAAACGCCGCAACGACCAGCCCCGCCACCAGACTGCCACCGACCATGGCAATCGACGCCGCCGAGGTGATCCAGGCGTTGGTCTTGAGCAAGTGTTCACGATCGATCAGGTTCGGCAACTGGCTGTTGAGGCCGATGGCGAACATCGAATTGCCAAAGCCCAGGCCGAAGGCGATCACCGGCAGCAGCAACGCTTGCTGGGTCACCGGCAGAATCAGCAGCAAACCGAGCACCCCGGCGCGCAACAAATCGAAGGCAATCAGCGGCAGGCGCCCGGCCACGCGACGGTAGAACGGAGTGCCAATCAAACTGGCAAAAATCCCTCCGGCCACGCGGCTGGCGAGGAAAATCGCCACGCTCATGGCGCTGTTGCTCAGGACATAGACGTAAGTGGCCAGGGCGACCATGTTGAGGAACGCGCCGAAATCAGAGATCAGGCGGGCGGTGATGATCAGGTGGGCGTTGCGGGTGGAGTTCACATTCAATCCTTGAGTGTGTTGGCGTCGACGACACGATATGTGTTTGTCTGGTTTGACGCCATCGCGGGCAAGCCTTGCTCCTACGGGTTTGCGCAGACCGGGATATCCCATACGACGCCTAACCCTGTAGGAGCAAGGTTTGCCCGCGATGCAGACGCCACGGTCTCAAAAACACAGTCCCACAAAAAACCCGGCTTAAGCCGGGTTTTTTGTTAACCGATCACTGCATCCAGGGTGGAGGCGGCTCTTCGGTTTTGCCCGGTGGCGCATCATCCGCCGCGCGCACCGCTTGCTTGCGCTCTTCATCCAGGCGTGCCGCCTCGATTTCGCGGATGACGCCGCCCACATCGGCCAGCTCTTCCGGTTCATCGAACTCGCCGGTCAGGATGCTCGCCGGGTGCAAGGTGCCGGCTTCGTACAGGGCCCACATTTCCTTGGCGTACTTGGTCTTCTTCAACTCCGGCGCAAACCGCCCGAAGTAAGAGGCCATGTTGCCCACGTCCCGCTCCAGCATGGTGAACGCGTGGTTGTTACCCGCCGCGTCCACTGCCTGAGGCAGGTCGATGATCACCGGGCCGGTCGGGGTCAACAGCACGTTGAACTCCGAGAGGTCGCCATGCACCAGACCGGTACACAACATCAGCACGATCTGCGAGATCAGGAACGTGTGGTATTCACGGGCCTGGTCCGGTTCCAGCACCACGTCGTTCAGACGCGGCGCGGCATCGCCGTATTCGTCGGCTACCAGTTCCATCAGCAGTACGCCTTCGAGGAAGTCATACGGCTTGGGCACCCGCACACCGGCGCCGGCCAGACGAAACAGGGCCGCCACTTCGGCGTTCTGCCAGGCGTCCTCGGTTTCTTTCTTGCCGAACTTGGAGCCCTTGGCCATCGCCCGAGCCTGTCGGCTGTTGCGTACCTTGCGGCCTTCCTGATACTCGGCCGCCTGGCGGAAACTGCGTTTATTCGCCTCCTTGTAGACCTTCGCGCAACGTAGCTCGTTACCGCAGCGCACCACATAAACAGCTGCTTCTTTACCACTCATGAGTGGGCGCAGCACCTCGTCGACCAGACCGTCCTCGATCAGGGGTTCAATGCGTTTTGGAGTCTTCATCAGCTTTTATTGTGGGTCCTTTATTACCAAACACGCGAAAGTCATTCGTTATACGGCAATCCTCGCGCCTCGGGGAGGGGTTGCCGACCTATGAACATTGCAGATGCACACAATGTGCCGGATTTTTCCGGCAAATCCGCCGCCGCTCAACGACCGTTGGAGATCATAGCCGAGCCGCCGGCACTTGTTGGCGAAGGGATGCAAGGGCATTTACGACAGAAGCTGACATCCGTATTCCTTCTATTTGTCGGATTTTTCTCAAGGAGCCTCAATTTCCCCTTTTTTCGGCCGAAGTCCTCAGAGAGAAAAGGATTTGTCCGACAATCGTCCTGACCAAAAAGACGAGGCCGTACTCAAGGAACCGAGTCCCACTACACCGTTTTCGGCTGCCAATAATCCGCGAGTCATCTGCACTGCGTGGGCCAACAAGAAAATCTGGAGCGCGGATGAACATCAAACAGAAGTTGACCTGGGCGTTTGCAATCATCGCCTGCTTACCGGTGGTGCTGGTCGCCACCCTGGTCGTGCTGAACTTGCGCAGCGATGCCAAGGACAATTTCGTCGACGGTAGCGGCCGCGAGATTCGCCAGGTCAGCAATGCCATGCAGCTGTTCTTCGACGGCATCAGCCAGAACGTCGATTACCTGGCGTCGCAACCGCTGATCAAGAACACCGACGACAGCCTCAAGACCTACATGGCCGCCAACGCCGAGTCCATTCCCCAGGGCGAGATGGACAAAAAGGTCTTCGCGTTCCTCCAGGATCTGGGCAACAGCCATCCGTCCTACGCCTACGCGATCGTCGGCACCGCCGCCGGCGGTTATGTGTCCTGGCCGGATGACGCAAAACTGAACAATTACGACCCGCGCCAGCGCCCCTGGTACAAGGCTGCCCAGGCCAAGCCCGGCAAGCCGTTCCGCACCGAGGCCTACTATTGGGCCCAGGACGACGCGACGTACGTCAGCACCGTGCGCACCATCGATAACAAGTTGGGCAGCAACGGCGGCGTGGTCAGCATCGACGTGACGCTCAAGCAGCTCACCGAAATCGTCAAACAGATCAAACTCGGCGAAACCGGCTACCTGATGCTGCTGGAAAACAGCGGCACCGTGCTGGTCGATCCGAAACAGCCGGAGCACAACTTCAAGGCCCTGGGCAGCCTCGGCGAGGGCTATGCGCAACTGGCCAAGGCCGGCAAAGGCCTGGTGGAAGTCGAGTTGAATGGCGAGCGCTACATGGCCAACGTCTGGCCGTCGGAGCAACTGGGCTGGACCTTTATCGGCCTGATCAAGCAAGCCGATGTGATGAGCTCCGTTACTCAGCTAACTTGGTTGATCGCGGGCATTGCCGGGGTACTGGCGGTGTTCTTCGCCATCGTCGGCGCCAGTTTCGCCCGTGTCATTGTGCGGCCAATCAGCAGCGTGGCCAGCGGTCTGGAAGGCATCGCCCAGGGCGAAGGCGACCTGACCAAGAACCTGGAAATCCGTGGCAGCGACGAAACCGCGCAACTGGCCAGCTGGTTCAACCAGTTCCTGTCGGCGATCCGTAACCTGATTCAAAACATCGGTGGCGCCGCCAACAGAATCCTCGCCACTTCCCAGAGCTCGACCCGGGTCTCCAGCGACATGGCCGAAGCCGCCGGGCGCCAGCGCGAAGCGGTGGACATGGTGTCCACGGCGTTCCACGAAATGGTCGCCACCGCCAACGAAGTCGCCCGTTCGTGCAGCCAGGCCGCCGAGTCGGCCGACAGTGGCCAACGCCAGGCGCGCGAAGGTCAGCAGCAGATCGATGCCGCGGTGACCAGCGTCGATCGCCTGAGTCAGGAAATCGAATCGTCAGCGCAGTCGATGCAGCAACTGGAACGCGACAGCAATGACATTCAGTCGATTCTCGGGACGATTCGCTCGATTGCCGAACAGACCAACCTGTTGGCGCTGAACGCGGCGATTGAGGCGGCGCGGGCCGGTGAACAAGGTCGTGGGTTTGCGGTGGTGGCGGATGAAGTTCGCGCCCTGGCCAAACGCACGGCCGATTCCACGGCAGAAATCGACGGTTTGCTCGGCACCCTCGCCAAGCGCACCAGCCAGGTCACGCAGCAGATGCACGCGAGCCTGGAAGTGTCGCAGCAGTCGGTGACGCGCATTGGCGAAGCGTGCAGCAGCTTCGGGCTGATTCGTGAGTCGGTGGATGTGATTCGCGATATGAACACCCAGATTGCGACGGCGGCGGAAGAGCAGCATCAGGTGGCGGAAGACATCAATCGGCACATCAGCCAGATTCATGGTGATGCGCAGTTGGTGGCGGAACTGGCGAACTCGGCACGCCTGGATTCCCAGAGTTTGGCCGGGTTGTCGAATGAGCTGGATGGGTTGGTTCGTCGGTTCAGGACTTGATCCGCACCGATACCTGTGGCGAGGGAGCTTGCTCCCGCTCGGCTGCGAAGCAGTCGCAAACCGGAAAACGCGAAATACCTGATACACCGCGTTGACCGAATTGGGACCGCTTCGCGCTCCAGCGGGAGCAAGCTCCCTCGCCACAATTACTGCCGAAACAATTCCCCCGGGGTAAACCCGAACAACCCCTTGAACGCCGCAATAAACGCCGACGTCGAGTCATACCCACACGCCAGCGCCGCATTGGTCACGCTTTCGCCCTCCTCCAGCAAACTCAGCGACGACAGCAGCCGCGCACGCTGGCGCCAGCCGCGAAAGCTCAAGCCGGTTTCGCGCTGAAACAGCCGCATTAACGTTTTCTCCGACGTGCCCAAGCGCCCCGCCCACGCGTGCAACGTCACGTTCAGCTCCGGATTCTCGATCAGCTCGTTGCACAACCCGAGCAAGCGTTCATGCCGGGGCAGCGGCAGCGAGAACTCGACTTCCGGCAGATTCGCCAACTGATCCAGCAACACATTCACCAGCCGCGCTTCCTGGCTGTCGCCCTGTGGATATTCCACCGGCAACAGGCAAAAACTCTTGATCAGTTCCCGGGCCAGGGGCGTCACTTCGAGCACCCGGCAACGCCCGTCCGCCCAGGCGCAATCTTCACGTCGCACATACAGGCTGCGCATCTCGGCGCGCATCGAGGTCACCACCTGGTGTTCGAGATCGGCGGGAATCCAGATGCCCCACTGCGGCGGCGCGAAGAAACTGCCCTCGGCGGTGTGCACACCGAGCACGCCACTGATGGCGTAGGAGAACTGCACCCAATCGTGGCGATGGGGTGGTGTCCAGGAACCAGCGTTGAGGCTTTCGGCGCGGGCGAACAGTGGCCGCGGTAAGGCGGTTAGCGCCGGGATTGAACGTTCGAGGGAAAGTTGTCCGTTGGACGTCATTGTTGAGCCTTGTGTCGCAGGACGGCAGATAACGCGACGTTAGGCCAACTTGCCCGCCCTGACAAACACAATCCTCCAAGGTGGAGCGAACCTTTGTGGCGAGGGGGCTTGCCCCCGTTGGGTTGCGAAGCGGCCCCAAAACTTGCCACCTAAATGCATCAGGCGAATCGCGTGTAATGGTTTTACGACTGCTTCGCAGCCGAACGGGGGCAAGCCCCCTCGCCACAAAAGCCCTCCCCGCATTAGCTTCGTGCGCCTTAGCGTTCGATGATGGCTGTTACGCCTTGGCCGCCAGCCGCGCAGATAGAGATCAGCCCGCGCCCCTTGCCCGCCGCGTCCAGCAACTTCGCCAGGTTGGCGACGATGCGCCCGCCCGTCGCGGCAAACGGGTGCCCGGCTGCCAGTGAACTGCCCTTGACGTTGAGGCGGCTGCGGTCGATGGAGCCCAGCGGCGCGTCGAGGCCGAGGCGGGTTTTGCAGTATTGCGGGTCTTCCCAGGCCTTCAACGTGCACAGCACCTGGGCGGCGAAGGCTTCGTGGATTTCGTAGTAGTCGAAGTCCTGCAAGGTCAGGCCATTGCGCGCCAGCAAGCGCGGCACCGCATACGCCGGCGCCATCAGCAGGCCTTCGGCGCCGTTGACGAAATCCACCGCCGCCGCTTCGCCATCGCGCAAATAGGCGAGGATCGGCAAGCCGCGTTCCTTGGCCCATTCCTCACTGCCCAACAACACCAGCGAGGCGCCGTCGGTGAGCGGTGTGGAGTTGCCTGCGGTCATGGTGCCCTTGGCGCTTTTCTCGAACGCCGGTTTGAGCGAGGCGAGTTTTTCCAGGGTCAGGTCCGGGCGCAGGTTGTTGTCGCGGGTCAGGCCGAGGAACGGCGTCATCAGGTCGTTGTGCCAGCCTTCGGCGTAGGACGCGGCGAGTTTCTGATGGCTTTCGAGGGCCAGTTGGTCCTGCTCGGCCCGGGGGATGTTCCAGGTCTGGGCCATCAACTCGCAATGCTCGCCCATGGACAGGCCCGTGCGCGGTTCGCCGTTGCGCGGGAACTCGGGGATCAAGTGACCGGGACGCAGTTGCAGAAAAGTTTTCAGTTTGTCGCCGGTGGTCTTGGCGCGGTTGGCTTGCAGGAGGATTTTGCGCAGGCCTTCATTGATGCCGATTGGCGCGTCGGACGTGGTGTCGACACCGCCGGCAATGCCGCACTCGATCTGACCGAGGGCGATTTTGTTGGCCACCAGCAGCGCCGCTTCCAGACCGGTGCCGCAGGCTTGCTGGATGTCGTAGGCCGGGGTGGTCGGCGACAGCCGCGAGCCGAGCACGCATTCGCGGGTCAGGTTGAAATCCCGGGAATGCTTGAGCACCGCCCCCGCCGCCACTTCGCCCATGCGCAAACCGTGCAGGTTGAAACGTTCGATCAAGCCTTCGAGCGCTGCGGTGAGCATCGCCTGGTTACTGGCGGTGGCGTACGGCCCGTTGGAACGGGCGAAAGGGATACGGTTACCGCCAATGATCGCGACGCGGCGCAGCTGAGTCATGAAATGCTCCTTTCCAAATATTCAAATATGAATGCGATCCACTGTGGGAACGGGTGGCCTGTGGCGAGGGGGCTTGCCCCCGTTGGGTCGCGAAGCGCCCCCAAACCCGTAATCGCGATACATCAAATACACCGCAGGGGATGGTTTTCCGACTGCTTCGCAGCCGAACGGGGGCAAGCCACCCTCGCCACACAAGCTCCCTCGCCACAGGTTCTGCATTTCCCCGAAAGTCCTGCTACACATCAATCACCTGTGTTCTAGCGTAGGCCTTATCTCGTGGATCGAACGACTGATCGCCATTCATGGTCCACACTTTGAACCCCAGCTGCCGGAGAGCGTTCCATGTCAGACCGTTATATCGACTTCGCCAATTCGTCCATCGGCCATCGCCTGGTCGGGGCCATGGGCCTGCCGTCGCCGGTGCGTCTGGAACGCTGGCAGGCCGGGCGCCTGCGGCCGGTCGAAGGCGCATTGCTGATGGGTGGCGGACCGTTGACAGAAAAAGTCAGCGCCTTCGCCAACCGCCTGACCGACGCAATCTACAGCTACGGCACCGAGCCGTCCCTGGCCACCGCGTGGATTCCCGGCCACGGCCCGAAACTCAAAGCCGTGGTGTTCGATGCCAGTCACCTGGTGCAAACCGATCAGCTCAAACAGCTGCGCGAGTTCTTTCAGCCGCTGATGAAAAACCTCGATCACAGTGCACACCTGGTGATTCTGGGCCGGGCGCCGGAGTCCTTGAGCGACCCGATCGCCTCCAGCGTCCAGCGTGCCCTGGAAGGGTTCAGCCGTTCCCTCGCCAAAGAATTGCGCAGCGGTGGCACCTTGCAGCTGATCTACGTCGGAGAAGGCGCCGAGAATCAACTGGAAGGGCCACTGCGGTTTTTCCTCTCGCCGAAAAGCGCATTTGTCTCCGGGCAAGTGATTCGCTTGAACGCCTGCGACACGCCGGTCGAAGACTGGACGCGGCCACTGTCCGGGCGCAAGGCGCTGGTGACGGGTGCCGCTCGCGGCATCGGCGCCTCGATTGCCGAAACCCTGGCCCGGGACGGCGCCGAGGTGATCCTGCTCGACGTGCCACCGGCCAAGGCCGATCTCGAAGCCCTCGCCGCACGCCTTGGCGGGCGCAGCATCACCCTGGATATTTGCGCCGACGATGCCGCCGCGCAGTTGATCGAACACTTGCCCGACGGCGTCGACATCGTGGTGCATAACGCCGGCATCACCCGCGACAAAACCCTGGCCAACATGACCCCGGAATTCTGGGACGCGGTGCTGGCGGTCAACCTCAATGCGCCGCAAGTGTTGACCAAGGCCCTGCTCGACGCCGGCACCCTGCACGACAACGGCCGGGTGATTTTGCTGGCCTCGATCAGCGGCATCGCCGGCAATCGCGGGCAAACCAATTACGCCGCGAGCAAGGCCGGGCTGATCGGCCTGGCCCAAGCCTGGGCGCCGCTGTTGCATGAGCGCGGGATCAGCATCAACGCCGTGGCGCCGGGGTTTATCGAAACCCAGATGACCGCACACATTCCGTTTGCCCTGCGTGAAGCGGGCCGACGCATGAGTTCGCTGGGCCAGGGCGGTTTGCCGCAAGACGTCGCCGAGGCGGTGGCCTGGCTCGCGCAACCGGGCACCGGCGCGTTTACCGGGCAGGCGTTGCGGGTGTGTGGGCAAAGTGTTCTGGGAGCGTAGCGATGATCATCGACTGGCACACCCTCAACCGTGAACCAAGCCTGCCCGGGTTGTATGTGCGGGCGGCCACGCGCCGAAAAATCACCGGCACCACCCTGCCCGATAGCGGTTTGCGCTGCTGGCTCGACGTCGATCCAAAACGCCTGGCGGCGTACCGCAAGGTCTGTGGTTTTGCGGACAACGGCCTGCTGCCACCGACCTATCCCCACATCCTCGCCTTTGCCTTGCAGATGCAATTGCTCACCGCCAGGGAGTTTCCCTTTCCGCTGTTGGGGCTGATTCACCTGAGCAACCGCATTCGCGTGCTGCGGCCCATGGGCGGGGTGGGCCGTGTGCGGGTCAGTGTGCAAGTGCAAAACCTGCAACCCCATGCCAAGGGCGCGACGTTCGATCTGGTGACGACGCTGGACGATCAACTCGGCACGCTGTGGGAGGCCGAAAGCCAGATGCTGTGTCGCGGGGTCAAGCTCGAGGGCGAGCCGGTGGAGGATGAGTTGGCGACGACGCTGGCGCTGACGGAAGTGGCGCGCTGGAAAGCCCCGGCGGACATTGGCCGGCAATACGCCAAGGTGTCCGGGGACTACAACCCGATTCACCTGAGTGCGGCCAGCGCCAAGCTGTTCGGCTTTCCTACGGCGATTGCCCACGGCCTGTGGAACAAGGCGCGGACCCTGGCAGCGCTGGCCGATCATCTGCCGACGGCGAACATTGAGATTGCCGTGCAGTTTCGCAAACCGGTGCGCTTGCCCAGCGAAGTGACGTTGCTGGCCAGTGCGGCGGCGTCCAGTGGCGATTTGCAGTTGGTCGGCGCCGGGGAATTGGAGCATATGGTCGGGCATTGGCGGCCGGTGGCCTGATGATCGTTCCCACGCTCTGCGTGGGCATGCAGCCCGGGACGCTCCGCGTCCCTTCAGAGCCGAACGCGGAGCGTCCGTTGAGGCATTCCCACGCAGAGCGTGGGAACGATCAGGTCAGTGGCTGGCCCGTGCGGCGGCGCCGAGTGGCGATTTGCAGTTGGTCGGCACCGGGGAGTTGGAGCATATGGTCGGGCATTGGCGGCCGGTGGCCTGATGATCGTTCCCACGCTCTGCGTGGGAATGCAGCCCGGGACGCTCCGCGTCCCTTCAGAGCCGAACGCAGAGCGTCCGTTGAGGCCTTCCCACGCAGAGCGTGGGAACGATCAGGTGTCGGGGGACCATGGTCAATTGTGTATATAACTTAAGTGCTCTCCCCCGCCATTACTCGCCTGCGTCCAAACCATCCTCATTGATTTAAAACGAATTCCCCTCTCGACCCACACCCAAGGTATTAACCCTTAGGCAGCATTCCTGCGCCTTGTATAAAGGCGTTAATACCAACTTGAGAATGGCCTCAAAGCACGCCCTGGATTGTGATGTGCACAACGGACGAAGGCATTGCCGGCGACAGATCGGCAAGCCATCGAAGACAACGAACGTTGTAACAGGTGCAAGGAATGACTCTCATGAAAACTCAAGTGTGGTGCAAGTCGGCAACAGCTTTGGCGTTGGTCCTCTCCCTCGGCCTGGCCGGTTGCAGCAGCGGCGGTGGCGGTCATCACAGCACGTCCGGCAGCTCGTCCGATGGCGCGGCGGGTGCGGCGGGAACGGGTAGCGGCGGCACCAGCGGTACGGGTGGCGGCACCGGTGGTGCGAGCGGGACGGATGGAACGGCCGGGACCGGAGGCACTGGCGGCACGGGAGGCACCACCGACCCAACCAATCCAACCAATCCAACCAATCCAACCAATCCGACAGACCCGACTGATCCCACCAACCCGACCAATCCCGGCGGGCCTGCACCACTGGTGACCAGCACGCTGGTCCAGGACGTCGGCAAAACCGTCAGCGGCGTGGGCAATGGCGTCGGGCAGATCGGCGATTCCCTGAGCACGGTTCCGGTGGTTGGCGGCGTGGTGCAAAGCGCGGTCAACACCACCGGCAATGTGGTCAGCACCGTCGGTGACGATCTCGCCAATGGCTTGGGCAAATTGGGCAGCGACCCGCAAGCCCTCAGTAAAACCACGGCAGTCGTCGGCGACGTGGTGTCCGATGCCGGTAACGGCGTGACGGATTTGAGCAGCAAACTGAACACGGCCACCAGCAGCATTCCCCTGGTCGGCGGCGTCGTCAGCAAAGTCACCCCGGTGCTCGGCGATGTCGGTGAAAAAGTCACCATGCTCGGCGATACCTTGAACATCGCCACCAGCACCGGGCCGCTGGGCTCCGTCACCAACGGCGTGGGCAATAAGGTGCTGGTGCCGGTGGTCACGCTGGCTGAAGGCCTGACCGGCAAAGTCGGCAGCGCCACTGGCCTGGGCAACCCAATCGATGGCCTGGTCGACAAGGTCGGCAGCACCGTGGGCGGTCTGGGCAGCAAAGTGACGGCGGCAGGCAATGGCAATGCGGTGACTAACACCGCGGGCGGCGCGCTGACTAACCTGGGCACCTCCGTGGGTTCGGCGGGCGGCCTGGTGGCGAGTTCCGGTGCAGGGACGGGCGGCGGTCTGGGTGGCTTGGGCAGCACCGGGTTGCTGCAAACAGTCGGCGGTGCCGTGGCGAATGTCGGCGGTGGTTTGAACGCCGGCAGTACCAGCTCCGTTGTCAGTGCCGGCGGTGTGAACCTGGGCGCCATAGGCGGCACGGTGGCATCGATTGGCGGCGCACTCGGCGGCTCGAGTGCTCCCAACCTCGGCCCAACCGCACCGCTGGCCAGCGTCGCAGGCGTGATCGGTACTGCGTTGAATCCTGTCACCAGCAGCGTCACCAGCCTCACTCAACAAGTGGGTGGCACCACCGGTCTCGGCGCCCCGGTCACTGGTCTGCTCAGCCAGGTCGGTGGAGCGGTCGGCGGCGTCGGTAGCAGCATTACCGCTGCCGCGCCCAACCCGGTAGTAGCCGCTGTCGGCAACACCGTCACCACCGTCGGCGCTACCGTTGGCGCGGTCGGTGGGCTGGTCGCTAGCGGCACCGGCAGCACCGGCACAACCGGTGGTCTCGGCGGCCTGTTGGGTGGCCTGAGCGGTAACAAACGCTGAATTGCACCTGGCCGATTCGACGGCCTTACCTGCAGCGCCTACGCTTGGTTGGAGGCGGAAGATTCAGATGGGTCTTCCGCTTTTTCTTTTGGAGCAAGACAGCCTGCGGTTCTGGTTCAGTCAGCTGACGAGCCCCGGGATGTCGCGATATGACCATGGAGTGTCCTATGCGCGTTATGGCTTCCCTGCTGTGCCTGACCGTCAGTTCTTTCACTTTCGCCGACACCCTTCCGAGCTTTCTCAACAGTAACGAAACGATCCGCAACCTCCCCGTGCCAAACCTGCCCGCCGACGCCTACCGCCCGACAGCGGCACCGTTGCAAGTGCCGGAGCCCGGCGCGACCGCAGCGCAACCGTTGATGATGGGCACCAAAGTGACGATCAAAAACGTGCAGATCGAAGGCGGGACGATTTACCCGCTCAACGAATTGGCGGCGCTGTATCAACCGTTGCTCGGCCACGAAACCAGCCTCGCCGAGTTGATCGAAGCCACCCGCAATATCACCCGCCGTTTCCAACAGGACGGTTACTTGCTGTCCTACGCCTTCCTGCCGCAACAGGATTTCAGCCAGGGCGTGGCACGGGTGGTGTTGGTGGAGGGTTACATCAAGGACTACCAGGTGCAGGGCGACCTCGGGCGGGTGAAAAGCCTGCTGGACAAACTGGTGGCCAAGCTCCAGGCCGAACGACCGCTGACCCGCAAAACCTTCGAGCGCTACACCACGTTAATGAGCCGCATCCCCGGCGTGACCTTGCAGGCGCAAGTGCCGCCACCGGGCACCACCGACGGCGCGGCGTACCTGGCGGTGCAAGCCAGTCGCAAACCGTTCACCAGCAGCTTGAGCGCCACCGAAAACAGTCGCAATGGCACCCAGGCCTTGCTCGGAATCAGCAGCAATTCCCAGACGGCGATGGGCGAACAAGTGAGCCTCAGCGGGCTGTTCCCGCCGGGGGACGACAAAGAGCATTACTACCGTCTGGACTACAACCAGTTCCTCAACGCCGAAGGCACGCAACTGAGCTTGTCGGCCTCGCGCTACCGCGCTGATCCGGGCACCAATGTGCTGCTCGACAATGGCCTGCAGCTCAAGCCGCACCGGGAAAACGATCGCTACTCCATCGGCTTCAGCCACCCGCTGATCGCCTCGCCCAATGAACAACTCAGCGCCGGTGCGCGGCTGTATGCGGTCAACGACAAAACCCGCTACGACGTGGTCGATGACCCGCGCAGCGTCGAAGTGCGCACCGACATCCGCGCCCTAGCCTTCGAAAGCGACTGGCGCCAGGCCGACGCCCGACAATTACGGATTCTCAGTGGCGGGGCGTACCAGGGCATCGATGGCATGGGGGCGAAAACCAGTGCCGATGTCGACCTCAATTTCCTGCGCCTGCGCGTATCGGGAGTGCAGAGCGACAAGTTCTTCGACAACTGGCAAGGCGTGCTCTCGGCTGCGCTGTACTGGAGCGACGACACCCTGCCCGACAGTGAACGCGCGGTGTTCGGCGGACAGAATTTCGGCCGTGGCTACCCCGACGACCAGGCGTCCGGTGACAAGGGTTGGGGGGTGGCTTACGAAGTGAACTACAGCTTCAACCGCGACGGAAACTGGCTGCGGGTGCTGCAACCCTATGTGGTGCTGGACCGCTCGAAAACCTGGTTCAACCAGTTGCCGGTGCAGGGCAACAACTTGTCCTCGGCGGCGGTGGGCCTGCGGTTTGGGGATGCGAAGTACTACAACATCGCGCTGGAAGCGGCCAAGCCGATGTCGGATGAAGCGCTGGACACGTTTAACCGGCGACCGCGCTATAGCGTGAGTTTCAGTTATCAGTTGTAGAGGCCATCGCGAGCAGGCAACACGCTTGCTCGCGATGAACAAAAACGCGGTCTGAAATCAGAACGCGTAACGCACCTTCGCCGTAAAGGAATCGGCATTGAAATCGGTGCTGGTCACGTAGTTGTAAGACCCACCGACACTCCAGGCGCCCATCACATAGTTGGCGCCCAGGCCCAGTTCATAGCTGTCGCGCACCGGCGTCGTACCGCGCGTAGTGAACGAATCGCCGCCCAGTGCAAAGGCCGACGTGGTCGCGGTCTTGTCACCGATAAAGTCGTGCCACGCCATGACCTTGGCTTCAGGTTCAAAGCTGCCGGTGCCGACATCGAACGCTGCGGCCAGGCGTGCGCCCACGCCCATTTCGCCCACTTCATAGCGCTGGCTGCCGACGTTCAGCGACGCCGAACTGCCCTTCTCGCGGTACGCATCCATGCCGACGTTGGCGTAACGCGCACCCACCTGCGGTTCGAGCACCAGGTTCGGCTGCAAGCGCAAGCTGTAACCGGCCAATGCGCTGACACCCAAGATATCGCTGTCGTAATCGCCCTTGGCCCGAGTGCCGGCGATGTAGCGCTTGGACTCGTTATCGTTCCAGCCATACATCAACGACGAATCAACGAACCAGTTGTCATGGGTCCAGTTGCCATACAGGGTCAACGCATGCCCGGTGACATCGGTCTTGCTGCCCAGATCGGATTTCACATCGCTCTTGAGGTAGCTGTAGGCCAGGCCGACAACGGTGTCGGCATTCAACTGACCGTCAGCACCAACCGCAATCCCGTGGCTATCGGCGTCATAACCCGCCACGCCATGGCGCTCGTCCTGATTGGCATCGCTGCTCAGCGCTTGCAACCACACGCCTTTGTCCGTCGAACCGGTGCCGGTACGGGCGCGGCTGGAGCGGTCGTTGATGGCATTGGTCATCAGCGTCTGGCTGTTGGTGGTCGCATGCAACACGCCACGGCTGACGTCCGGGCTGAGTTTTTCCGACAGTTGCGCCAGTTCGGCGTCCGTGCCCGCGTTGGCGAAGGCCTGGAACACCGGGTCCTGTTCGTCGAGCAACGGCATGACGGCCGTCGAGAAACGCCCAATGGCCCCAACCGCGTTGCGCGTACCGCCGGCACTGAGGATATTTTGTGCAACCACGGCTTCGGATTTGGTCGTCACCAGGGCTTTGATGTCGTTGCCTTCAACGCCAAAGCTTTTGACATCCAGCAAGGCCGACGACGAAGTCACGCTCAGGTTCTCACCGCCGGTCAATGAGCCCGAACTGATCAAGGTGTAGCGAGTGCCGCTCGCGTTGATGCGGAAGTCGCTGGAGCGCGCCAGCAACTTCAGTTGCCCACCCGGTGCAATATCCGTGTCGCCAGTGACCTTCAACACCGGCAACGCGGGGTTGGTGTCGTTGCCCAGGTACATTTCCAGCACCGAGTCGGACCCTTCCATGTCGAAGTCGCCGATGATCGTGGTGTGCGGTTGCATTAGCGTCAGCTTGCCGCTCTCGACCGTGACGTACCCCGAGCGGATGGTTGAGCCATCGAAGTTCACGTCGCCGTCGATGAGCACCCCCGAAAGGCCCAGCAGATCGCCTTTGACGTTGCCGCCATTCCAGTAGAAATAGCTATTGCCACCGTCAACCTGGATCGCAGCCGTGCCGCCCTCGATGAGGCCGCCGTCCTGATAAAAATTGAAGGCGCCCTGGCCTGCGACGGGCAGGCTGACATGGATGCCGTAGGCCTCACCCGAGATCGTGCCGCGGTTCCACGCCGCATACCGGTTGCCGGGCGCCAACACCACACCTTCAAATGCCAGCGCCTCGGCGTCGAGGCCGGTGGCGCGAATGCTGCCCTCGTTATAGACGGTGTTGCTCAGCGTCGCGCGGTCCAGATCCACCGCCATCGCACCTTCACCATTGGCGCTGATCGAACCGGTGTTGTTGATCCCCGTCAGCGTGGTGTGGGACAGCAGCACCCCTACCGGGCGCATGCCATTGACCGTAATTTCGCCACTATTGACCAACGAATTCGTCAGCGTGATGCCGCTGGCGTCGATACCCATCGACGCACCGCTTGTGGCAAGGCCATTGATCTTGATTGAGCCGTCATTGATCAGGGAGCCGCCGATCACCGTCGCACCACTGCCATTGCTGATCGAGATGCCGCGTGCAAACGCCAGACCATCAATGACGATCGAGCCTTTGTTGGTCAGGTTTTCCTGGAGGGTCAGCGCCTGGAAGTTCACCGCATCACCCGATCCAGGCAACGCAGGTACGACGTTGAGACTTCCGGTGAACGTGGCGGCTCGCCACGTCTGCCCGGTGCCAGAGTACGGGCCATTGCTCAAATCGTAATTGAGGTCCGCCGCTTCAACGGCAGAGGTCTGAAACGCGGCAGTCGCCACGGACAACGCCAGCAACGAGCGGCGCAGGCAAGAGGTATTCAATCGAGAGTCCCTTCCGAAACTTGAAATGGCAGTTTCAGCAGGGTGACGAATTAATCAGGCATCCCTACCGGCCCCTCAGCAGGGTGCTGATCGGGGGCGGCAAATGTACACGAGCCATCATTTCGACACTACTTAAATGTCAAAGTGATGGCGTCAAATTTAACTGATCAAAGATTGACCAGGTGGGTCGCGGGCAGCGGGAACAGATTGTTCAACGTCTCCAGCAACCGCACGTGATAGATCGGCTTGCGAAACAGGTCGAGCACCTGCAGGCGCAGCATGTCGCTGACATCCTCCATGTCCGCATGCCCGGACGTCACGATCACCGGCAAGTGCTGGCGTGAGGTGTGTTCGCGCAAACGCTTGATCAGCGACATGCCGCTCTCCTCCGGCATGCGCAGATCAGTGATCACCAGGGCGATATCAGGGTGGCGGGTCAGATGATGCAGGGCGAGCTTGACCGAGGTGGCCGTAAAGCAACTGAAGCCCTCGCCCTCCAGCAACTCCGCCAACTCCAGCAACGCGTCCTCTTCGTCGTCAACCAGCAGCAACTGTTGGCGTTCTTGAGAAGCGTTCATAGGATGGCACCCGCTGTGGACTAAGCGCTGACGTTAGAAGCCCTTTGGCGCATTGGCAAGTGACCGTCCATTTGCATCGACTGGATTCAGAGCGCACCCGAAATGGTGGTGAACATGGTGGTCACCGCCGTTTTGAT
Organism: Pseudomonas sp. ANT_J12; assembly: GCF_008370045.1. GTDB lineage: Bacteria > Pseudomonadota > Gammaproteobacteria > Pseudomonadales > Pseudomonadaceae > Aquipseudomonas. Next base: position 134,988 of record NZ_VOBN01000013.1, on the reverse strand, counting down.
CGGCGTTACAAACGCCGCCAGCGCCACCGCCACCATGCCGGCAATGATGGCGTACTCGATACCCGAAGCCCCTTCGGTGTCCTTCGCCAGATTTACGTAGAAAGAAAGTTCGGACTTGATCTTCTGAGCCGTTGCTTTGAAGGACATGGCATTTCTCCTGATGACTGCGGGTGTTGCAGGGTCACAACATAATTCCCCTATGCCAGCATCAGCATTGTCGGCAAAGGCTTTACCAACAACTGTAAGAACGAATTATCACTTAAGTATTAAGTCGAGCACTTACGCTTGAAAAAACCACGTTTGGCGCTTTAACCCTCTACTTTCGTTCGCTATTTAAAGCGAGGTAATGGCGTTTTGCTTTAGCTGCGCTACCGTCAAATAGCGAAATAGTTGCATGTTCATAGCTGCCTGATTGCGAAATTGTCTCGAAGGAATGGCGAGTCATTAGCAGCGGGGAAAGGGAGAGCCGTCATGAACAGCCGTGTCACCCTGGGCCTGGCCGGATTATTCCTGGCAGGTGCCGTCATTGCCGGTTATTGGGGCCTGGTGCTGGGCCGTCAGCCGGAACCCGCGCCTGTGGCGCAGCCCAACGTGGTGACGGTCACCGCACCGGCCGTGGCCGCAGCGCCCGAGGAAGACCCCACCCGCCAACCGGTGGTGGTGTTGCTGCGCGATATCGCGCCGTTTGTGCAAATCACTGCAGCCGACGTGGCCCTGGAAAAACTGCGCACCGCGCCGGCCGGCAGCCTGAGCCGACTCGATCAGGCGATCGGTCGTGCGCCGTGGCGCGCCCTGAGCGCCGGGAGCTGGCTCAACGATGAGAGTTTCGAAGCCGGCAGCGCACTGGCCCGGATGATCCGCCCCGACGAACGCGCCCTCGCGGTGGCCGTGGATGAAGTGATCAATGCCGGCGGCCAGTTGAGCCCCGGCGACTATGTCGACGTGCTGCTGTTTCTGCGCTCGGACGTGAACAACCCCCAGCAATCGGCCCAGGTCGTGGTGCCGGCGCTGCGGGTGCTCGGGGTCGGTGAACAATTGGGCCTGACCAACGACGGTCAACCCGCCAGGCCCGGCCTGAGCGACGACGATAAACTCAAGCAAGATCAACTGCGCGCCAGCGCCCGATCGGTGCTGCTCGCGGTGCCCGAACCGTTGCTGAGTCGCTTGATGCTCGCTGCCCAGGCCGGGGTTTTGCGCCTGGCGGTACGCAGCGCCGAAGAGAAACGCCTGGCCCATTACTGGGCTGGTGAAAGCGCTTCACCCGCCAACCTGACCAGCGCCAACCGCGACTTGATCCAGTTCAACCAACTGGCCATGACGCCTGCGCCAAAACCCCTCGCCACCGCCAGTCGCGCCGCACCGCGCACGTCGAGCGTGGAAGTCATACGCGGCAATGAAATCACCCAACAAACCCCCTGAGTCGAGCAAGGACGCATCTAAATGCGCAGACGTTCCATGTCCATGTTCCAAGGCCTGCTCTGGGCCTCCGTGCTCAGCGGCCTGCCACTTACAACCACCCTGGCAGCCGTCGGCAATTGCGCCGCGCTCGGCCCGTTGCCGGCGGTGCTGGAAGTCGGTGAAGGGGTGCAACAGGCCCTGCAATCACCGGTGGCGATCACCCGGGTGGCGGTGGGCGATCCGAAAATCGCCGATGTTCGGGTCAACGGCAATCAAGCGTTTCTGGTCACCGGCATGGCTCCCGGCGCCACCAGCCTGATGGTCTGGACGGCCTGCGCCAGCGCACCGCGCCAAAGCATGGTGTTCGTGCAAGGCAAGGCCACGGCGGCCATGACCAGCGCCACCCGCTTGCCGTCCGATGACCCGCTGCTGCCGTCGCAAGTGCAGACCGATATTCGCTTCGTCGAAGTCAGCCGCACCAAACTGAAAGAGGCCGGCACCTCGATCTATGGCAAGAACTCCAACTTTCTGTTCGGCTCGCCGGGCACGGTGCCCAACACCGCCGTCACCCCCCGAGTGCTGCCGCTGCGCAACCTCGATCCGCGCATCGCCGTGCCGAGCATTCCCCTGGCCAACGACATGTTCAACATCGTCGCCGGCGGCGGTAATTTCCTCGCCATCATCAACGCCATGGAAGGCAGCGGCTTTGCCTACACCCTGGCGCGGCCGAGCCTGGTGGCGATCAGCGGACAGAGCGCGAGTTTTCTCGCCGGCGGTGAAATCCCGATCCCGGTGCCCAGCGCCAACAGCAACAGCTACTCCATCGAGTACAAGGAATTCGGGATCCGCCTGACCCTGACGCCAACCGTGGTCAGCCAGGATCGCATCGCCCTCAAGGTGGCGCCGGAAGTCAGTGAACTGGACTACAACAACGGCGTAACCATCGGCGGCACCACCGTGCCGGCGTTCACCATTCGCCGCACCGACACCAGCATTTCCCTGGCCGATGGCGAGAGCTTCGTCATCAGCGGCTTGATCAGCACCCAGAACTCGTCGCAGGTCGAAAAATTTCCCGGCCTGGGCGACATCCCGGTGATCGGTGCGTTCTTTCGCAACTCGTCGATCAAGCGCGAAGAGCGTGAACTGCTGATGATCGTCACCCCGCACCTGGTGCAGCCATTGGCGGCCAACGCGCAATTGCCGTCGTTGCCCGGGGAAAAACTGCGCAACTACGACCCCAACTGGTATCGCCTGTACTTCCTGGAAAACGGCAATTTCGATAAACGCAGCGGGTTATCGCAATGAGCCAGAACCTGAACCAGACCTTCCTCGCCATCACCCGCAACAGCACCGACCTGGAGTGGCTGCAAGGCGCGCTCGCGCCGTTGGGGCAAGTGGTCAGCGCCGGTGGCGGCAGTCTTGACGAACTGCTGGCGCTGGTCGACGTGACCTTCGCCAGCCTGGTGTTCGTGGGCCTGGACCGTGAACACGTGGTGGCCCAGAGCGCGTTGATTGAAGGCGCCCTGGAAGCCAAACCGATGCTGGCGGTGGTCGCGTTGGGCGACGGCATGGACAACCAATTGGTGCTCAACGCCATGCGCGCCGGGGCGCGGGATTTCGTTGCTTATGGCTCGCGCTCCAGTGAGGTCGCCGGGCTGGTGCGACGCCTGAGCAAACGCCTGCCGCCAGTGGCACCCAACACGCAACTCGGCGGCCTGACGGTGCTGTATGGCGTGCAAAGCAACGGGGACGGCGCGCTGCTGGCCAACCACATGGCGCAAGTGGTGCAAAAGAGCGGCCAGCAAACCCTGCTGCTGGACCTGGGCCTGCCCCGCGGCGACAGCCTGGCCTTGCTCGGCCTTGAAAGTTCGTTCCACTTCGGCGATGCGTTGCGGCATTTGCGGCGCCTCGACGCGACCCTGATCGACAGCGCCTTCACCAGTGCCGAAGCCGGGCTGCGCATCCTCGCTTACGCCGCCAGCGACGAGCCGCTGGAACACACCAGCGCCGCCGAGTTGTACATGCTGCTCAGCGCCTTGCGCCAACACTTCCAGCACATTGTGGTGAACCTCACCGGGCAGCCGGACAGCGAAGCGCTGCGCACCTTTGTCAGCCACTGCGACAAGTTACTGTGGTACACCGACCAGAACGTGCTCGACTGCCGCCGCAACCTAGCGGTGCTGAATCTGTGGCGCGAAAAAGGCATGAAACTCGACCACGCACGGCTGCTGGTGGACCGCTATTTGCGCAGCGTCGCCCCGGATTCCGAGACCCTGGGCAAGAGCTTCGGCCTGGAGGTCATCGCCGTGCTCGCCTACAGCCCCGAAGTGCGGCTCAACGCCAAGAACCAGGGCGTCACCCTGTTCCAGTTTGCCCCCCGCGAAGTCCTCACCCAGAGCCTGCGCACCCTCGGCGAACGGCTGGCGAAACGCTCCGAAGGCCTGGCCAAACCCAAGGCCGGCTGGTTCAACCGCTTGAGGGGCACACCATGAGCGGCGAAAAACTGTTCGGCGCGCCCGCGCGCGGACCGGCCGGCAACAGTGACCACGAAGGCCTGAAACTGGTGTTGCACCGCTACATCATCGACGCCATCGAGGAGTCCGGAAAAAACCTGCTGGAAGGCTCGCGGCCAGTGCTCTCGCAGTTTGTGATCGACAAGGTGGCCGAGTACATCGCCCGCCTGCACCTGGCGATCTCCCGCTATGAGATGGAACGCCTGGCCGAGGAAATCGTCGACGAACTCACCGGTTTCGGTCCGCTGGAAGTGCTGCTGCGCGACCCCGCCGTGACCGAGATTCTGGTCAACGGCCCGCACCGGGTCTTCATCGAACGCGACGGCGTGCTGCATCAAAGTGACCTGCGTTTTATCGATGCGCACCACGTCGAACGGGTGATGCAACGGATCCTCGCGCCGCTCGGGCGACGGCTCGATGAGTCGTCGCCGATGGTCGATGCGCGGCTGCCCGATGGCAGTCGGGTCAACGCGATCATTCCGCCGATTGCCCTCGATGGCCCGTGCCTGTCGATTCGAAAATTTCGCAAGGACATGCTCAAGAGCAACGACCTGATGGCCATGCAAACCATCGATCAGGCGATCTTCGATTTCTTTCAGGACGCCGTGGGCAAGCGCTGCAACATCCTGATCAGCGGCGGCACCGGCACCGGCAAAACCACGTTGCTGAACATTCTCAGCCAGTTGATCAACCCCCACGAACGCCTGGTCACCATCGAAGACGTGGCGGAGTTGCAGTTGGGCCATCCCCATGTGGTTCGCCTGGAAACCCGTCCGCCAAATGCCGAGGGCCACGGCGAAGTGAAGTCCAGCGACTTGATCCGCAACGCCCTGCGCATGCGTCCCGACCGGATCATCCTCGGCGAGATTCGCGGCGTCGAAGTGCTCGATGTGCTCACCGCGATGAACACCGGCCACGACGGCTCCATGAGCACCGTGCACGCCAACAACGCCCAGGATGCCCTGTTGCGCCTGGAGACCCTGGTGGGCCTGACCGGCCGGACCATCGCCGAACGCACCCTGCGCCATATGATCTGCGCGGCCCTGGACGTGGTGATCCAGTTGACCCGCCTGCCCGATGGCCGGCGCTGTGTCAGCGAGGTGGTGGAGGTGGTCGGCGTGCGCGACGACGTCTACGTGACCAACACATTGTTCCGCCTCGACCGGCGTACCGGATTCGGTTTTCTGCGCGAGGCGGTCCACCCCGCCGGCGACAAATTGCGCCGCGAATCGGCGCTCATTCCTTTTCCGAACTGAGGGCCCGGGCATGCTCAAGGTGTTGCTGCTGATCCTGGTTTGCCTGGCGCTGCTCGGCTTATCGGCGCGGATGTTCCAGCGCGGATTACGCCAGTCCGCCACCGAGCGGGTGATCGGCCGGTTAACCCAAGGGCAGCCGGAGTTGGTGGTGCAAAAGTCGTCGTGGGTCGGCCTGGAACGGGCCTTTCTGCGCGCCGGCCTCGGGCGTCCCACCGAACGCCTCGGCCTGTGGTTGCTGCTGTGGGCGCTGGGCGTCGTGATCGGTTTCGCGCTGGGTGGCTGGCCCGGCCTTTTGGTGTTGCTGGCGGTGCCGCCGCTGCTCCTGCGGCTGTACGTCGGTTGGCGTTACCAGCGCCGGCTCAAGCGCATGATCGAACAACTGCCGCAGTTGCTCGATCACACCGTGCGCAGCCTGAAATCCGGACGCACCTTGGCCGACGCCGTGCTCGGCGGCATCGATGCCGCCGAAGACCCGCTGAAAAACGCCATGAGCCGGGTCCAGCGTAACGTGCAGCTGGGGGTCAGCCTGCCGGATGCCGTGTCGGACCTGGCCGAGCTGTATGAGCAGGAGGAATTTCGTCTGTTCGCCCTGGGGCTCAAGGTCAATCACCGCTACGGCGGCAACGCCAGCGAGCTGCTGGAAAACCTGATCAAGATGATTCGCGAGCGGGACCAGGCCGCGCGTCAGCTCAGTGCCATGACCGGTGAAACCCGCGTCACGGCAATCGTGCTGGCCGGGTTGCCGATCAGCCTCGCCGGCTACTTCCTGTTGTCCAACCCGCAATACCTGCTCGCCATGTGGCACGACGGTTCGGGGCAGCTCATGCTCGCCACCGCGTTCGGTTTGCAGGTGGTGGGTTGCCTGGCGCTGTGGCGCATGTTGCGCAGCCTATGAAGATCCCGTTGCTGATCAGCGCGCTGCTGTTGCTCACCGCCGGTGTGTTGTTATTCGCCGGCCTGCTGGACCAACAGCGCCGGGTGCGCCAGGTGACACGGCGGCTGGATGGGCACCTGCCGGACCACCGCCGCTTCAGCCGTTGGTTGCAGGTGCTGGGCAACAGCCGGCTCGGTCAGCGCTCGGTCAACCTGGACCATGAAACCCAAGTGTTGCTCAACCGTCTGGGCTGGCGCAGTGCGCGTCGGCGCTCACTGTTCGCGGCGTTCCAGGTTGGCGTACCGGTGCTGGCGCTGGCGGTGACGTTGCTGATCCAGGGCCTGTTTTTTCCTGACCTGGACAACCATTGGATCGTCCCGGCGTTCGCCACCGGTATCGGTTATCTGCTGCCCAAACGCTTGCTGGTCGCGGCGGCGCAACACCGGCAAAAACAATTGGCGACCGAGATTTCCACCTTCATTCCCTTGCTGCGGATTTTGTTCGAGTCGGGCATGGCGGTGGAGCAGGCGCTGCGGGTGTTGAGCCTCGAAGGCAAACATTTACTGCCGGCCCTGACCCATGAATTGCGCCTGGTGCTGGCCCGGGTCGACTCCGGCCTGGAACTGGGCGAGGAACTGAACAAGGCCAGCCGCTTGCTGGCGGTGGATGAGTTCAGCGACACCTGCGTGATCCTTCAGCAATTGATTCACCAGGGCGGCGGCGCGATGAAATCCCTGCTGGCGCTCAAACTGCTGCTCGATGACCGGCGCCTGACGCGCTTGCAGGAATACATTTCCAAGATGTCCGCCAAAATGTCCGTCGTGATGATGCTGTTCCTCTTCCCGGCGTTATTGATCGTGCTGGCCGGCCCGGGCTTCACCGCCCTGGCCCGGGCCTTTGCTTCTTGAGGGGAATGAGATGAAAGCGATGATGGCCGGTTTGAGTCTGCTGTTGCTCGGTGGCTGCGCGAGCAACGGGCAGGACCCTTGGAGCACTTTGACCAGCAGCGCCAGTTGCAGCAAACCCAGCGCCGATCAACAGCTGTCGTTGAACCTGGCCGACGACATGGCCAAGGACGGCAAACTGCACGCCAGCCTGGCCAACCTGCAAAACCTGCCCGACAACCTGGCCGACGTGCGCTTGCGCAAAGCCAAGGTCTATCGACTGCTGGGCCGCAACGAAGCCGAGCCGTTGTACCGCAGCCTGCTCGGCAGTTGCATGGCCGCCGAAGCCGAACATGGCCTGGGCCAACTCGCCGCCGCCAACGGCGACAACGGTCAAGCCCAGGCCCACTTGCAACGCGCCGCACGCCTGGCGCCCACCGACGAAAAAATCCGCAACGACCTGGGCGTGGTTTATCTCAATCAGCGGCGGGTCGAAGACGCCCAATTCGAATTCCTCACCGCGATGGAGCTCAAGCAGAGCGACCAGTTAGCGGCGGTCAATCTGGTGACGCTGTTGATCTACCAGGATGACTGGAGCCGCGCCGCCGAACTGGTCAGCCGCGTCGGCCTGAGCCCGGCGCAAGTCACCGAGGCCCAGGCCCGCGCAGAACGACTCAAGACGCCGGGCAAGGCTGTCCCGGCCGTGGCGGCGCAGGACGCCACCGCGACGGCATCGACCATCCAATAGACGAGGCCTTTGATGAAAACCACCACCTTCTGCGGCCTCGCGCTGTTGACCTTGCCCCTGGGCGCCTTCGCCATCGACGCCGGCCCCGCGTCGCCGCAACAGCAGGAAACCGAAGTCTGGCTGCAACTGCAAAGCCGCAACACGCTGGCCTCGCCCAAGCTGCAAACCGCCACCGCGACCGAGCGCGAACTGAGCATGCAGCGCTGGTTGAAAAGCTACCTGCACGAGATACCGAAGTTCTTTGATCAGGATGAGGGCGGGAAAGTCGACAGTGGGTCGGGGGGATAGCGGGCACCGTTTTTGCCACGGTTAAACAGTTTTTTTCGCGAACGTTTAAAGACACCCAGTGTTACGTCATAAACGGCTACAACGCCTTGCGTCGTTGCCTACGCGTACGCCAGAATCCGCCGGCTTGTGCGGCTATGGGGTGGGCTATATCGTTTCCGGGTCACTGCAAAACAGTGACCGGGTTTGGTAGCCCGTCGTGATAGTCGTATGGCAACACCTTATGCAGCCCTGTTGTTGGGACTCGCTTTATATGGTGGTCATGTGTGGGGCTCATTCGTGAGCGCCGGGTTTTCTGTCGCGACCGGTCTACCAACCCATGCATGGCCGCCACCCATTCGTTTGGTAGCGAGGGTGATGGCTCCTTAAAATTTGCGACGGAGTTTTAACAATGTTCAAAGCTACACCTAACCCCCCGAACACCGGTCCAGTCCCCAACGACGCCTCTTTCAATCTCGATCCCGAGAAGCTGAAAGCGTCGGCCGAGCGCGCGCTCAAGCATTACCTCACCCCCGGGGCGACGAAAACGCAGATACCGCCCCGCAAATCCGGCACCTTCTTCACCATCGACGCAGCGGTGGATGATGAAACGTTGCTGGTCGATGCCAGCGAATCGTTGGCATCCGCCCGCGAGTTGGTCAACGACCTCGTCGAACTGTCGGACGGCCCGCGACGCTATTCGATGCTGGTGCTGCAGCGGGTGATCATGTTGAGTGAGCTGTCGGTCAATCGCGTACTGGATAACCACAAGCCTGGGTAACCTCCAGGCACAGCAGTGAGGGGGGCGTGCTCCCTCACTGTCCTGATTACGCGTTAGCGCACAGGTTTTAGGCGGTCGGCCTCTATCAGTGCGCGGTCACGCGCTGGTGCATTGCGGCATTGTTCGGCGACAAGGCCAGCGCCAATTGCGTGCGGTTATGCATGTGGGTCAGGCGCAGCACCTGGGACACGTACAACTTCACCGTGTTCTCGGTAATCCCCAATTCACAGGCAATTTGATAGTTGGTCTGGCCCTTGCCCACCAAGCGCGCCACATCGAGTTGGCGTGGCGACAGCTGATTGAAAATCGCCGGGATCTCTTGCCGCTCCGCCTCACTCGGCTCGCCCGTGTCAGTGCCCAGCAACGCCGACGAACGCGGCGCGCGTCGCACCCGGTCCAGATCCTGGTAAAGGTCGTCGATCGACTCGGACAAGTACTGCAACTTCTGATTCAAATGCCCGAGCTGCACATCTTTATGCCGCTCCTGCAACGCCGCTTCCTGGCGCTGCAAACCTTCCAGCAATTCATCCAGGTCAATCGGCTTCTGGTAGTAATCGGCAATCCCGGCGCGCAAGGCCTTGATCACGTCCTGCTTGTCGGCGCGCCCGGTGAGCATGATCGCCTCGAACGCCCGCTGCCGGCCGCACAGGCGCTTGAGCTCCTGCACCATCTGGATGCCGTCCATGTCCGGCATGTGCAAATCGCACAGCACCAGACCGATCTCCGGGTCCTGGGTGAAGCGCTCGACCGCCTGGGTGCTGGACTCGCACGGCACACAGCGGTAACCGTTGCTCTCCAGGAATTCACACAGCTCTTCGACCACCAGAGGCTGATCGTCGACCACAAGCACTTTTACTGCGGACGTAAGCTTGTTCACGTGCTACTCCATGCCCAGGCCGAAAGCTGACCATTCCTGTACTAATAGCCGCTGGTTGTATAACTGCTCTAAATGAAAAGTAGTCGCACTTTCCGACTATGTACATAGCACTGGTAGCCTGTTGCGATTAATGGATCCAAAGGAGCGTACACACCATGCCTATCAATACGAACGGCGCGTAAGGCTGCTTCCTTGACGCTTCGTGGCGAAAAAAGCGCAGACGCTGCCTAAGTCCTTGACTCATATGCAGCCAGACTTTTGGCGCAAGCAGTAACCACAACGCACTGGCCAGCCCCGCACCGATAATCGCCCCAAGCAGGTGCATACCGTCGGTCGCCAAACCCAAAGCTGTCATTAATTTCACATCGCCGGCGCCCATGCGCTTCATCACGTAGCCCGGCAATGTGAAGGCCAACGCCAGCAACGCCGCCCAGCCGGCTTGTTCGGCCCCGGCCCCCAGCCAGGTGTTGCCGGTGCACACCACATACGTCAGGGCCAACCCGCCGGCGCCCAATGTCAGGACGTTGGCGATGTGGCGCTGGCGAGCGTCCTGCACGGCGCACAGCGCCAGCCAGATAATCAAGACAAGGCTCTGCATCCGGTAAAAACCGTCCGTTTTGGCTGAATGATTCTATGCTGATATTACGCAGTGATTGTCAGGGTAGACGCAGTCATGAAAGCAGGCCTCCCCCGCAAGCAAAAAGGCGCCGCCGCGATTGAATTCGCCTTGGTGTTCGTGATCTTTTTTGCCGTGTTTTATGGGCTGGTGAGTTACAACCTGCCGCTGTTGCTGATGCAGTCATTCAACCAGGCCACCGCCGAAGCGGTGCGCCGCAGCGTGGCGCTGGACCCCGGCACCGCCAACTACAACACCGCCGTCACCGCCCTGGCGACCACCGAACTGGCCCGGCAACTGTCGTGGATTCCTGCCGCGCTGAATTTCAATGTGGCCACCGACACGGCGGCCACCTACACCGGCGGGGTCCTCAAGGTCAGCATCACTTATCCGGTCGCCAAGCTGAATCAGGTCATCCCGTTCCTGGTGTTGCCGGGCATCGGTGCGGTGCCCAATCTGCCGGCCAATCTGACGGCCAGTTCGAGCCTGCAATTTTGAGTTCCGGGGACACGCTGTTCGGGCGCCTGCTCCATCGCCAATCGCCGCCCTCCTCTCAAGCACCAGAGCCTTTGAACGTGCCCAGCATCGGCCTGCAAGTGCATGTGGATGCCGAGGGTCGGGTGCTGCACCTGACCGGTCCGCTGCGCCATGTGTTGGCCCCGTCGATGCCGGTCGGGCAAACCCCGCACTTGCTTGACTACCTCATGCCGCAAAGCGTGTTGGTGGTCGAAGGCAAACCGGCGGACTGGCAGGGACAAAGCCTGGACCTGGATTTCTTCAGCCTCAGCGGCCAACCCTTGCATCTGCGCGGCTGGGTCCAGCCGTTGGCCGACACCTGGCTGTTGCAGTTGATGGACATCGGCGACTTGTTGCTGGAACGGCGGCAGGCGCAAAGCCGCGAACACTGCCAGTTCCTGGCGACGCAGATCAGCGAACAGTTGCGCTTGTGCAGCCTGTCGCGCCTGCCCGAGGTGCTGACGGAACAACTGCAAGGCCTGGCGCAACGCTTTCACATCCCGTGCCTCGCCGTGGCCCTGCTCGACGAGCAGGAACAAGGCTGGCAGGTTCACCAGCAGTTCGCCGCTTTCGATGCTCCGCAGCTGTGGCAGACCGGGCAACACCTGGGTGCCGGCCTCGACAGCTTGAGCGGCTCCGCCCCCCAGCGCATGACCCTCAATGAACACCCGCGCCTGCAAAGTACGTTCGGCAATGCCGAGGGCCTGGCCGTGCCCTATCACGATGCCCAGGGCGTGGTCGCCTGGCTGCTCTGTGGTTTCTACCCCGCGCAACAGCAGGCGCCGGACGTGACCGAGCGCGATTGGCTGCACCTGTGCGCCGCCCTCGCCGGCCCGTTGCTGGAGCGTTTGCGCGAACACTGGCATCACCTGCAACTGGAGCGGCTGGAGTCGTTGCAAGCCTTGCTGGGTACCGGTTGGTGGGAGCTGTTCAGCGAGCAGGCCGAGGTGCAACTGGCGCCGTCACTGGCCAACACCTTGCACCTGTCGACCGGCCGACTGCCGCTGCACGACTGGCTGGATCAGGTCCACCCGGCCGACCGCGAAGAACTGCGCAGCCACTTGCACACCTTGCGCGACGAAGGCACGACATTCGTCCTGTGCGTGCGCCTGCATCACCCCGACGCGCCACACAGCGCAGCGTGGTATCGCCTGCAAGGCCAGGCCCTGGGCCTCGGCCAAAACCGTCGTTTGGTGGGGTTCATGCTCGACATCAGCGACATCAAGAACCAGGAGCAACAGGCCGCAGCGGCCCATGCCCGGCTGGACAATCTGATCGCCAGTTCACCGGCGGTGATCTACGTGCAGCGCTACGTCGAAGGGGCGCTGCAACCGACGTTTTTCAGCGACAGCCTGTTGCCGCTGCTGGGCTGGAACCTGGCCGATATCAGCAACGGCTCACTGGTGGAACGGGTGCACCCCGACGACCGCGAGCACTACTTCGAGCGCACGCGGCAGCTGTTGCGTCAGGGCTCGGTGCGCGCCCGGTATCGACTGCGCGACAGGCGCGGCGATTATCACTGGCTGCTCGACGAAGCCAAGCTGTTGCGCGACGACCTCGGGCTGCCGGTGGAAGCCGTCGGTTTGTGGCTGGACGTCACCGAAGCAACCCTGGCGGCCGAGGCCGTGAAACAGAGCGAAGAACGCTATCGGATACTGGTGGAAGACTCCCCGGCGATGATCTGCCGTTATCGCCCGGACCTGACCCTGAGCTTTGGCAACCGGCCGCTGGCGACGTACCTGGAATGCCAACCCGATCAATTGCCCGGAGTGAACCTGGGCAGTTGGATGTCGCCGGAACAGCGTGACGCCTTCCTGCAACGGATCGGGCAACTGAGCCCGGAATGCCCGGTCAGCACCGCGGAAATCAACCTGCAATTGCCGGGACGGGAACACGCCTGGTGGGTCTGGTCGGATCGCGGGGTGTTCGACGAGCAGGGCCGTTTGCTTGAAGTCCAGGCCGTGGGCCGCGACAACACGGACGTGCGCCGCTCCCAGCAGCAACTGACCCAGAGCGCGAAAATGGCCACCCTCGGCGAAATGGCCACGGGGCTGGCCCATGAAATCAATCAGCCGCTGAACGTGATGCGCATGGCCATCGTCAATGTGCTCAAGCGCCTGGGCAACGGCGATGTGCAAATCGATTACCTGACCGACAAACTCAAGCGCATCGACACGCAGGTGCAGCGGGCGGCACGGGTCGTCGACCACATGCGCGTGTTCGGTCGCCGCTCCGAGGTCGAGCAGCATCCGTTCAACCCGGCCGAGGCCATCGAAGGCACCCTGGCGCTGCTGGCCGAAGGCATGCGCGGCAAAGGCGTGGAACTGCGGGTCAGCGAGATCGATTTTGCGGTGCAGGTGCGCGGTCATGTGGATCAACTGGAACAGGTGCTGATCAACCTGATCGTCAACGCCCGGGACGCGTTGCTCGGCAAGCGCGAGGCGGATCGGGATTTCAAGCCGTGGATCTCGGTGTACGCCGAACGCGATGCTCAGTCGGTGAGGCTGTGGGTCGAGGACAACGGCGGCGGCATTGATCCGCGTTTGCTGGAGCGGATTTTCGAACCGTTCTTCACCACCAAACCGGTGGGCGTCGGCACCGGGCTGGGGTTGTCGGTGAGTTATGGCATCGTCGAAAACATGGGCGGGCGCTTGAGCGTGCGCAACTCGAGCGAGGGCGCGCGGTTTTGTATCGAGCTGCCGATTGCCCCGGACGATCAGATCACCAGCGAGGCGCGGCCTGAGTGACAGCTGAGGTTGGCGCCGACATCAACTTTGTTCAGGTCAATGCCCAGGCTCACCAGCAAGGTGTTGATCAGCGTGTCGAGCAAGGGGCTGAGGACGCTATTGATCGCGTTGACCAGCAAGGTTTTGACCGAGCTGAGGATCGTCCCCAGCACACTGACCAGACTGCCCGACGGGCCATACATGTTGAGCTGGAGGTTGTTCAGGGTGTCGTTAAGGCTGCTGACCACGTTGGTGGTGGCAAAGGAGTAATAGAACGGCGGCTGGTTGATGTCCGGCAGGTTGGCGGCGGCGGGTGCGGCATACACGTGAGGCATGTTGGCGTTCGAACCCACGGTGGTGTTGGCCGAGATATCGAGCCCTCCGCCGACACCCGGCGTGCGCGGGGTGCAGTTGAACGGCAAGACCAACAGGAAGCGCTGGCAGGTTTTCACGCCGATATCGATGACCTTCAACGGCTGCGCCACCACGGTGGGCGGCGTGATGTTGCTGCCGAACGCCATGGCCGGATCGATCGTGCCGATTTTCAGGTTCACCAATGATGTGCTGGTGTTGGTGGTCAGGGTTTTGCTGGTGGGGCTGAGGCAACTGTAGGCGGTGACGTAGCTGTTGGCGCTGGCCACGTCCAGCGCCACATCGAGGCGGATCGGCGCCGGCAGCACGATGATGTCGGGCGTCTGGCAGGGCACGCCCAACAGGCAAGTGAGCGAATCGAGCACGCCGACCAGATTGAGGTTGAGCAAGGCGTTGAGCGTATTGGTCAACGGCCCGGCCAGATCGGCCACCGCGTTGACCAGCGGGGTAATCGCATCCAGCACCGGCAAATTGATCGACAGCAGCGTGCGCACCTGGGCGGTTTTCACATAAATCCGATTCGGCCCCAACGGCGCGAGCGCCGCATTTTTCGGGTTGCCGATGGCCGACAACTGCGGCGGTTCCAGCACTTGTACCCGGGCCGTGATTTGCGCCAGCCCCGCCAGGTTGATTTGCTGGGTCGCCACCAGGCCGTTCTTCTTGTTGGCCAGTTGCACAAATGACTCGACGAGGTCGAACACCTTGATGTTGGTCGCCAGCGCCGCGATGTTGCTGCCGGCCTCGACATGCAGCAGATTGCCCAGCACCACCTTGGTGGTACCCGCCGCAACCTTGAGCGCTTGCAGGCTGGCGATGGTCACGGTCGCCCCCAGCGTGCCGCCGGGGTCGAGCACATTGATGGCGGTCTGGATCAGTTGGCTGACGTTGACGGCGGTACCCAGAGCCTGGTCATAACCGACGACGGTCAGGCCGAGGTCCAGTTTCAAGCGGTCCAGGTAACCGAGCAGGCTGATGTTGGTATTGATCAATCCGTTCCAGCCCGCGACGCTGATATTGACGTTGCCCCCGAGCAAGCCACCGAACAATGCGTTGAGCATGGCGGACTTGCTGGTATCAACGCTCAGCAAGGTGCTGCGAATGGTCAGGGCGGCCACCGGCGGCGGTAATGCGGCGACGGCGGTGGCGCTCAGGTTGAGGGTCGATCCGGCGGGCGCACCGCCGAACAGCGCGCCGATGCCCCCGGCAATGCTGCGCGGGACGGCATGGCTGGCGATCACTCGAATGGCTTCGCTTTTACTCGGATCGGCGCCGAATACCCGCAGGTTGTTGGCGTCCAGGCTCAAGGCGCCGCAGGTGACGGCCAGGGTGCGAGTGGGGTCGGGCAGGATGAAACCGTTGCGTGTCGCACTGGCGGTGGCATACGTGGTGGCCGTGGCACCGGCGGCGCAATCGCCACCCCGGCTGGCCGCCTCCAGGGCCGCCATGTCCGCCACCCGTTGCAGGTTGCGTTTTTCCAGGTACAGCCGACCGCTATCGACCACCAGCAGCAGGAACACCAGGGCCATGCCCAAGGTCAGCGCCGCCATCAAACCGATAGCCCCCCGTTGCCGGACCGGGCCGCGAAACTGCGACATCGCGCACTCCTTCGCCGGCGCACACCTTGTGCTGCCTCCATTGGCAAATTGCAGTGTAGACAAGGGTTGGCGAGGTTGCCGGCCACACAAAACCTGTAGGAGCGAAGCTTGCTCGCGAAAGCGGTGTGTCAGGCACATCCGTTTTGGATGTGCCGACGTCTTCGCGAGCAAGCTTTGCTCCTACAGGGATTGTGGGGTTTATCGGGGTGGGTAGTTGGCCAGGATCCGGCCCACGGTTTCGCGCACGGCATTGCTGCGATCTGCCGGGTTGGGCGAGCTGCTGAGAATTTGCTCGTCGCTGCCGCGCCACACCAGTTTGCCGTCCTTGCCGTCGAGCAGGTCGATCTGGATGGTCGCCACTTTGTAGCTGACGTTGCGGGTTTCGTTGTACATCGGGCCGCCCCAGTAGCCGTTCCATGGGCCGCCCCAACCGCCGCCGTAATTGGTGGTCACTTGTTGCTGACGGTCTTCGACGATCAGGTAGGCCTGCACATTCACATCACCCTTCTGGCCCCCGGCGGCGGGACGCAAGCCGCGTTGATCGAGCTGATCGGTCACCGCCTGACGGATGCGCTGTTCGGTCAGGTCGCTCTTGATGCGCGGGTCATCGGGGCGGTATTGCAGGGCGGGTTCTTTCCAGCTCCAGTTGCGATAGGCGGCGAAGTCGCGGCTGGCGTCGAAATCATGGTTGACCTGGTGGGCGCAGGCACTGAGCAGCACGGCCACAGCCAGTAATACGAGAGGGCGGAACATGATGGTTCTCCGATTGAAGACATGAACCTGCGCAATGCTTCTTATCTACAAGAAGCTAACTGGGAGGATACGCCGACATGGCCTTTTCCACAGCCTCCCGAATCGCATCGACACGCTGGCTTTGATTGCCCTGGTTCGCCGTTTCGGCGCTGGCGCTCCACACCGGTTGACCGGTGCCGGCGTCGAACAGATCGACACGCACCACCACAACCTGTTCCGAATAAGTGCGCACGATCGGCACGGTTTCGTACATGCCGTAACCGCCGCCATATCGGCGGTAGCCGCCATAACCGCCGCCGTAATAACCGTAGTCGTCCTGAACCTGGCGCAAGCGGGTTTCCAGATGCAGGTTGGCGCTGACCAACAGGTCCGCCGGGCGATTATCGTGTAATGGGCGCAAGCCGCGCTGATCGAGGGCGCTGCTGACCGCTTCGGCCACTTGCGCCGAATCCGCCCAGGCCGAACCCGGCGGCAGTTGCCCGTTGAGCCAGGCCCAACTGCGGTAACGCCCGTAGTCCCGGGGCGGCGCCGGGTAGGCGCTGCGGTCGAAGGTATTCGCCGCTTGCGCGGGCGCCGGCGGCAAGGGGTTGGACGTCGCCACATACGGGTTGCTGCCCTGGCAGGCGGCCAACCCCAGACACATCAGCAGTAACCCTGAACGCGCGTTCATGTTGTTCTCCGATCAGATCGGCCGACAGATCCAGTGCAAGTAACGCCCAAGCCCGGCAAAGCTTGGGTGGCGACGGTGGGCCAGTTCCATTTCGAGCAAGTCCACCAGTTCGGCGCGGGCCTGGAATTCCACCGGCATGTAGTCGTGAAAAACCCGCACCCCACTTTGGGTTTCGACCTGCCACAGACCTTCAAGTTGCGCCGCCAGTTCCCGTGGATCAAGGGGCTGTTGCGGGGTCAGGCTCTGCTTCTCACCGGCCATGTCGTTCTTGCGCATTTTGCGGAAGTGTCCCTTGAGCAGGTTGCGGTAGATCAGTGCGTCACGGTTATAGAAGGCCAGGGACAGCCAGCCCTCCTTGGTCGTGAGTTGATGCAGCACCGGCAGGATCGCGTGGGGTTCGGCCAGCCATTCCAGCACGGCGTGACACAGCACCAGGTCGTAGGGTTCGGTGAGCTGGCCGAGCAAATCCTGCCATGGCGCTTGAATGAAGGTCGCGCTCTGGCCGGCGTCGGCGAAGCGTTGGCGCGCGCCTTCGAGCATTGGCGCGGCCGGTTCGGCGAGGGTGACGTCATGCCCGCGCTGGGCCAGCCACAGCGACATGTGACCGAGGCCGGCGCCGATGTCGAGGACGCGCAGCGGACGGTCCGGCAGGGTTTCCGCCAGGTCGGCTTGCAGCACGGCCA
Organism: Pseudomonas sp. ANT_J12; assembly: GCF_008370045.1. Taxonomy (GTDB): domain Bacteria; phylum Pseudomonadota; class Gammaproteobacteria; order Pseudomonadales; family Pseudomonadaceae; genus Aquipseudomonas. The sequence continues at coordinate 117,462 of NZ_VOBN01000013.1, read as the reverse complement.
GGCGAATCGCGCCTTTGGCCCCGCCGTAGATTTTTTCCGCGAAGCGGGTCGCCAGTTGATCGAAATGACGGTCGCTCATCAGCTGAACCGCCGTTCGCTGTCCGCGAGTTTGCTGCGCACCACTTCGTTCATGTCCAACCCCAACTCGCTGCACAGCAATAAGAGATAGAGCACGATGTCGCCGACTTCCTGCCCGGCGTGGGCCAGTTTGTCGGCGGGCAATTGGCGGGACTGGTCTTCGCTCAGCCACTGGAAGATTTCCACCAGCTCGGACATTTCCACGCTCGCGGCCATGGCCAGGTTTTTCGGGCTGTGAAATTGGCGCCAGTCATTACGGTCACGGATGGCGTGCAGGCGTTCGGTCAGTTCAACAAGGTTCATCGGGCTCTCCTGAAGGCGTATAGCTTCGGGGGGATGGCGGGTGAAGGCAAGTCCCGGAGATTGCGCGCTTTTCCATGGGTGTCGAACCTGTGGCGAGCGAGCTTGCTCGCGTCGGGCTGCGCAGCGGCCCCTTGGGTGAGTGCTGCGCACTCAAGCGGGAGCAAGCTCCCTCGCCACAAAAGCCCTGCCACAGGGGCAAGTCAAACCCTCTATGCTAGTAGGGAACTCGGCACTACGATCCGCGGCCCAAGTCAGGCGCGGCAACCTTGCCACCACCATCATCAGGACGCCCACATGCAGGTAGAAAGTTTCTTTGAATGGCTCGGCCAGGCACTCGGTTCGGTCATCCGCTTTATCGTCGACGGCCTCAGTGGCCTGTTCAATATCCTCAGCCATGCCGGCAGCAACTTTGTCGAAGGGCTGTCCCGGACACTGGGCATGGACACCTCGATCATCAGCATCATCGCGCTGATCATCGGGCTGATGCTGTTGTGGTCGGCGATCCGGGCGTTCATGAATGCGTCGATCATCATGGGGATCATCTGGTTGTTGCTGGGGCTTTGGTTGTTGAGCTGGATCATCCACTGACACCCCTGATCGTTCCCACGCTCTGCGTGGGAATGCAGCCCGGGACGCTCCGCGTCCCTGACGACGTGACGCAGAGCGTCACAGGAGTCATTCCCACAGAGCGTGGGAAAGATCACGCAAACTGTCGCTACAATGCCCGCTCCCCAAGGAGCCCGCATGTCCAACCTGATCGCCGACTGGCGCGACCGCCCGACCCACCGCAAGGTCTGGGCCCTCGCCGCCCCCATGATCCTCTCGAACATTTCCGTACCGCTGGTGGCGCTGGTCGACAGCACCGTCATCGGTCACTTGCCCCACGCCCATCAACTGGGCGCCGTCGCCGTCGGGGCCAGCCTGTATACCTTCCTGGCCTGGGGCATGGGTTTTCTGCGCATGGGCACCACCGGTTTTGCCGCACAGGCCGCCGGGCGCGGGGATGGCGCGGCGTTGCGGCAGATTCTGTTGCAGGGCCTGCTGTTGGCCATGGGCCTGGCCATCGTGCTCGGGGCGGCGGGGATTCCGTTGAGCGGCGTGGCGCTGCACTTCATGCAACCGTCGGCCGAGTTGGATCAACTGACCCGGGAATTTTTCCACACCCGTTTGTTTGGCCTGCCGGCAGCGCTGGCCAGTTACGCGCTGGTCGGCTGGTTCCTCGGCACCCAGAACGCCCGGGCGCCGCTGGCGATTCTGCTGGGCACTAACCTGGTGAACATCGCGCTGAACCTGTGGTTCGTCCTCGGCCTGGACTGGGGCGTGGTCGGCGCCGCCCGAGCGTCGGTGATTGCCGAATGGACCGGTGCGCTGATCGGCCTGTTGATGACGCGCAAGGCCCTGCGCGCCTATCCCGGCCACATCGCCTGGGCCGCCCTGGCGCTGTGGCAGAGTTGGCGCCCGCTGCTGGCGGTCAACCGCGACATTTTCATCCGAAGCCTGGTGCTGCAATCGGTGTTTTTCCTGATCACCGTACAAGGCGCGCGGCTGGGCGATGCCACGGTCGCCGCCAACGCGCTGCTGCTCAACGGTTTGTTATTGACCGCCCACGCCCTCGATGGCCTGGCCCACGCCGTGGAAGCCCTGTGCGGCCACGCCATCGGCGCGCGGGATCGCGATGCTTTGCGCCGCTCATTGGTGGTGGCCGCCGGTTGGTCGTTGATCGCCAGCCTGGGCTTTGCCGCGCTGTTTCTGTTCGCCGGGCATCTGTTCGTCGAGATGCAAACCAACATCCAGAGCGTGCGCGACACCGCGTTCGTCTACCTGCCCTACCTCGCCGCCCTGCCGCTGATTGCGGTCTGGAGTTACCTGCTGGACGGGTTGTTCATCGGCGCCACCCGCGCCCGGGAAATGCGCAACGGCATGCTGTTGACCATGCTGCTGTTGCTGCCCTTCGCCTGGGCGTTGCAAGGTCTGGGCAACCATGGGCTGTGGATCACTTTCCTGCTGTTCATGTTGCTGCGCAGCCTGACGCTTGGCGCGATTGCCTGGCGCTTGCGCCAGAACGATGGCTGGTTTGCCGGCCGCGTTCACTGACTCGGCGTGGATTTGACGAAAGACGTGACCTCATCCAGCACCGGCGCCAGGCCGCGCAGGGGCCGGGACAGCGTCGCCACCAGCGTGGCGTGGCTGGTGCGGGCATAGTATCGATCCTGAACCGCAACCCCGGCCGCCCGCAGTTTGTTCGCCAAGCCGCCGGTGTTGCGGGTCGGGTTGACCACGTCATCGTCCTTTGCCGCGATTAACAAGGCCGGCGGCGCCCCGCGACTGATGTGATTGATCGGCTGTGACTGCGGCGGTGAATCTGGCCAGAAAAATACCGGGCGCACCTCGGGATTCTTGATCGGCAGAAAATCATACGGCCCGGCCAGGCCGATCCAGCCACGCAGATCATGGGGCGACATGCCCACCGCCTCCAGCAACGGCGGCTCCAGCGCCAACATCGCCACGTTGTAGGCCCCCGAACTGTGGCCCATCAGGAACATCCGCTCAGGGTCCCCGGAAAACTCACGAATGTGGTCGTGGGCCCAGGCCACGGCTTTGGCGCAGTCCTCTAGAAACAGCGGATAACGCACCTGTGGATACAAACGATAATCCGCCAGCACCGCGACGATGCCTCGGGAGGCCAACGCCTCGCCGACAAAGCTGTAATCGCTGCGTGAACCGCTGTTCCAGCTGCCGCCATAAAAAAACACCACCACCGGCGCGTTTTTCACCGGATACCGGGGCACATACACATCGAGTTTTTGCCGTGGATCACCGCCATAAGCAATGCCGTCGGTCTTGTCGAAAGTGCCGTCAGGGGTGAGGGCATTGAGCATTTTCAGTGGCGAACAGGCAACCACCATGGCCAGTAAAACCCCGCCGATACACGCCTTGAACAGTCGTCGAATTGTGTTCGCCATGTCGGTGACATCCTCGTGTCAGGGTTGATCGCCCTGCCAGCGATTGCGCAGGTAATCGAGTCGTTCCTGCTGGGTCTGCCCCGGCAAGGGTTGCGCGGGCAAAGCGCCCGGACACTGCAAGCGTAGCCACAACCAGCCATCCAGTACCGGCCGTTCACTAAAGCCCAGCGCTAGGCCTTCCTGCACATGGGACCACAAGCGGTTGTACTCAGTGCCAGTGGATCGGCTCCAGTGCCAGGCATGTTGCTCCAGCACACAGGTTTGCAGCTTTTCCTGTTGGCGCGGGCTGAGGTTTTCTTCGACCGCCAGCGGGCTGACCGCCAGTCCCGGATTGAGCAGTTTCTGCCAGCCCTGACTGCCAATGGCCCGATCGGCCCAGGTCCCGCCGAACCAGCGCAACTGGCTGATCGGGCCAAGCCAGCGGCTCAGCTCCTCGGCATCACAGGCATCAAAGAAGTAGCTGGCGCAGTGCGGGTTGTAATAGCTCAGCAACGCCCGGTGATGCAGGCCGAGCGACACCGTGAGCATGCGCCGCAAATGCGCCAGCAGCAGGGCCACCGACGCCTCGCTGACCAGCAGCAAACCTTGCCAGGTGTGGGGCTCGCTGTAGCAAAACTCGATCAGCGCCGGGCAGTCCCGCAGTTCGATCAGCGCCGGTCCGTGCTCGCGCAAGGAATGCAACTCGGTGTCTTCGAACAACCAGCACCAGCGCACATCGGTGAATCGTCGCCGCAGCATGGCCGCCGCGCCAGGCGCACCGGGTACATCCAGCAACAGCCATTGCGAGGTCGGGTCTGGCGTCTGGACGCCGATCATGCCGCACCGCTCTGGCCAAACAGCGTTGCCGCCCGACAGGTGCAGACCTGCTCCCGACAATGACTGAAACTACCGCCGCCCGGCAGCAGGCAGAGCAACAGCAAGGGTTCGCTCGATCGCAGCAAGGCCAGCAAACCTGCTGATTCAGGCTGCACCGCGCTCGTCACTTCAGGTTCATTGACGCACGGCGGGCCTTGCAGCAACCCGGTGATCAACGGCTGGTCCGGATCGCCCTCGATGAAACTGACCACCACCTCGGCCCCTGCCCTCCATTGCGAACGGGCGGCGTTGTTCAGTTCGGGGGCCAGGGGCAGCCAACAGTGATCCGGTTTTGCGCCTTCGCCTTGATAGAGCCAGTCGAACTGCACCGCCACGGGACGCGCCGGATCGGGTTGGGCCTCCTCGACATCGACGACCCAGGCCCGTTGCAGGCTGAGCATCCGGGGTTTCGCCGGCCCATGGGTGGCCACCCAGGGCGCCTCCCATGGCACGGCGCGAATCGTGTTGGCATAGGCAAACAGCGGCTCCTGGCCGCCCCGGTGCTCAACCTCAATCAAGCGCCACACATCATTCCATTCATTGACCGGATGACCGGCCAGCGGCATCAACTGACCACTGCGCAACGTCGTCAGGGTCGTCCGGCCCTCGGCGACCGGCGCCGCATTCACACCAACTTGCACCTCGAACCGAGACACTGCGCACGGCTCGCTTTCACCCTGGAACACCAGCGTTTGCCCATGGCGCGAGGCCCCCTGATCGTCACTGATGATCAAACAGTGCCCTCGGCTGGAATGCTCGAAGTGGTAGTGAAGACGCTCTTCGGCGCACAGGCGCTGGAAAAATTGCAGGTCCGATTCGCGGTACTGCGTGCAGAAATCCCGGGGCGGGTAATCGCTGCTCAAGGCCAGGCGCCAGTCCTTGCCGGCAATCCCATGCTCCTTGAGCACCTGCCCAAGAATCTGCGGCACCGAACGCCCGCTGAAAATGCGCTGGCTGAAGCGCTGGGCCAGGCACGCCAGTTTCGGCCGCAGACGCACACGACACAGCCGGGACAAGGTGCCATGTTCACGCTGGACGAGTTCATGCAATTGCCCGTGGATACCGGTGCCCGAGGCTTCGAACTGCAAGAACGCCCCGCGATACAGCAGGCTGGCAAGGTCGAGTGTCGGGTCATCGATCAGCAGGTCCACCTCGAACACAAACGGTTCGCTGATGGCTTCACTGCCGGTAAAGGCCAGGACCTCAAAGGCGTCGGGCAGGCCCGCTACGTCCAGACGAAATGACGGCTCGTTGACTGGATCGAACATCGGCGATTCTCTACAGGAGGGGCGGCCGGGGATTCTCGCCGAGAGACATGGCCGAGTAGAGTGCCGAAGTACAACTTAGGAAATGACCTACGCGAAAAGAAGACCACATCGCTTTAACAACCGTCGATGTGAGTCATTTCGTTTGAAAACAGGGAAATGTCGCACCGGGTCATCTGAAATTTCCGCAGCGTGCGGAACATTTTCAGACAACCCGATGGGAACAGTGCCTTACCTCAAGAAGACAGGTAAGACGAGCGGGTCAGGCCCAGGCGCAGCGCGTCGAGGAACTGGGTACGCTCGGCGGCAGTGATGCGCGCACTGGCGCACTTGTCGCGGTAGTGGGTCATCAACTCCTCCGGCGACAAGTGCACGTAGCGCAGCATGTCTTCGATGGTGTCGTGGGTCTCGATCCCGGCGTGGTAAACGCTGCCGTCGGCGTTCTGGTAGATGTTCACCGAGTCGGTGTCACCGAACAGGTTGTGCATGTCGCCGAGAATTTCCTGGTAAGCGCCGACCAGGAAGATCCCCAGCAGGTAGTCTTCACCTTCGTTCAGGCCGTGCACGGGCAGGCTGGTTTCGATGCTCTGCTCGTCGACGTATTGCTTGATCTTGCCGTCGGAGTCGCAGGTCAGGTCTTGCAGCACCGCACGGCGCATCGGCTCTTCGTCGAGACGGTGCAGCGGCAGGATCGGCAATACCTGGCCGATGGCCCAGGTGTCCGGCAGGCTCTGGAACACCGAGAAGTTGCAGATGTACTTGTCGGCCAGCTTGTCGTTGAGTTCGTCGAGCACTTGGCGGTGCGAACGCTGACGCGCCTTCAACGAGTTGTGCAGACGACGGCAGACCGCGAAGTAGCACTGCTCGGCCAGGGCTTTTTCCGCCAGGGTCAGCTTGCCATCGGCGTACTGGGCGGCGATGTCGCTCATGTAGTGCGTGGCGCGCCAGTAGGTTTCGGTGACCATCTCGATGTCGGTCGGGCCCAGCAGGTCAACCAGCCACTGCACGGTTTCCGGCAGCTCTTCCTTGTTCTCGATCTTCGGCACGTCGTCGTTGTGTTTCTCGACGTCGGTCACTTGCACCACCAGCATCGCGTGGTGGGCGGTCAGGGAGCGGCCGCTCTCGGAGAAGATGTTCGGGTGCGGCAGGCTCTGCGCGTCGCAGAACTCCTTGAGCATCCCGACCACGACACCGGCGTAGTCGTCCATGTCGTAGTTGATCGAACTGGCGTTACGCGAGTGCGTACCGTCGTAGTCCACGCCCAAGCCGCCGCCGACGTCGATGTGGTCCACCGGCAGGCCGAGGTTGCGCAGTTCGCCGTAGTAGCGGATCGCTTCCTTGAAACCGTGCTGGTAGTCCGCCAGGTTGGCGATCTGCGAGCCCATGTGGAAGTGCAGCAGGCGAATGCCTTGATCCAGGCCCGCAGCGCGGAAGCGCTCGACCACGGACAGCAACTGCGCCGCCGACAGGCCGAATTTGGATTTCTCGCCGCCGGTGTCCGCCCACTTGGACGAGGCCAGGGACGACAGGCGCACGCGCAGGCCAACCTGTGGCTTGACCTTGAGCGAGGCCGCTTCTTCGATCACCAGCTCAACTTCGGATTCTTTCTCGATCACGATGAACACGTTGTGACCGAGCTTCTGACCCATCAACGCCAAGCGGATGAACTCGCGGTCCTTGTAGCCGTTGCAGACGATGGTGCCGCCCTTCGGCGCCAGGGCCAGCACGGCCAGCAGCTCAGGCTTGGAACCGGCTTCCAGGCCGATGGACACGTCCTGGGTGGCAATGATGTTCTCGATCACCGCTTCTTGCTGGTTAACCTTGATCGGGTACAGCGCGGTGTATTTGCTCTGGTATTCCAGGCGCTCGATGTTGGCGTCGAACGCGCCGGTCAGCTGACGCACGCGGTCTTGCAGGATATCGGGGAACCGCACCAGCAATGGCAAGGACAAACCGCTTTTGCGCAGTTGGTCGACTTGCTCGAACAGGTCGATAGGCGAACTGGTCGGACCGTTCGGACGAACTTCGACGCGACCGGCGTCATTGATCGCGAAATATCCGGCCCCCCAATGGCGGATCCCGTAAACACTGCGGCTGTCCGCAACTGTCCATTGGCTGCCATCGTCTTTGCGTGTGCGTCTTACGGACATTGAAGTCCCCTATAAAGAAGTCATAGAGCGTCGCCTGGGTTCAGGCCGGCGCAGTCTAAAGAATGAAAATGACGGTTCGTCAACGAGGGGATAGACCTCGCTGAGCGCAGTGAGTTTAGAAACCAGTCAGAACAGGCTCTGTGAAAACCATGTAGGCGACGCCGGACCGAATGAAATCAGGACCGGATCAAGCCGAGGGTGGTTTTCACAGAAGCTGCTAGCCGCCGGACTTCTTGGCCTTGAAACCCAGCTTGATCAGCTCGGCCAAGAGTAGCTCGACATGATCGCCCTGGATTTCGATGATGCCGTCTTTCAACGCCCCACCGGTGCCACAACGCTTCTTCAAGGTGGTCGCCAGGGCCGTGAGCGCATCCAGAGCCAACGGCACGCCGGTGATGGTGGTCACCGTCTTGCCGCCACGCCCCTTGCTTTCGCGACGCACGCGAGCAATGCCGTCGCCGGCCGGGATCACGGTCTGTTTGCAGATACAGGCGTCCACCGGTTTACTGCAATCCGGGCAATGACGACCTGCGTCGGTGGAAAATACCAGGCCACCTAGGGCGGCGAAGGATGCGGCTTTTTTGGCCACCGGCAATCCTCTTGGGAGGACAAAGACTGGCCGCGGCAACCCGGGAGGACGCCATCGACCGCGAAGCCCCACTCAGGCAGGGGCAGCGCTACTGAAACGGTACAGACCTGTAGGAGCGAAACTTGCTCGCGAAAGCGGTGTGTCAGGCACATCCATTCCGGATGTGCCGCCGTCTTCGCGAGCAAGCTTCGCTCCTGCAAAGAGCCATGTCGGTTCAGCTTGAAAAGGTCGCGCAGTGTAACGGCAAAAAGCCGACTTGCTAAGAGCCAATCGGCGCCAATTTATGGCTCTTTTGCGACGTCGGTTTGCTGAGCCCGCAGATAACGCTTCAACGCGGCCAAAGAGTCCGGGCAGTAAGGCTTTTGCTGGATTTCCAGCATCACCTGATCGATCGGGATAAAGCGCGCTTCAAGCACTTCTTCCGGCTGCAGGATCAACGGGCCGTCCCACACCGCCGAAAACGCCGAACACCACAGCCGATTGCCGGTGTCTTCGAAGAAAAAATGGTCATGGGCAGTCAGTTCCACACCGCTTACCCCCAGTTCCTCTTCCAGCTCTCGGGCGGCCGACTCGGCGTAGCTCTCGTTGGCCTGGACCATGCCCCCCGCCGCCACGTCCCAGTAACCGGGATAAATGGCTTTGCTCAGGGTGCGCCGGTGTACGCAAAGTTCACCGGCCGAGTTGAACAGCATGATGTAGGTGCCGCGCCCGATCAGCCCGCGTTCGCGCAAGTCGCGGCGGACCAAGCCGCCGAGCAGGTTGTCCTGCTCGTCGACCCAGGCGATCTGTTCGGCATCCGAGGCCGCGCGATGGGCGGCCTCTTTGGCGTTATCAACCATGAATCAGCCCTGGTTCAGCAGTTGACGCAAATCGATCACCGCCGCGTTAGCCCGGGAAATGTAGTTGGCCATGACCAGCGAGTGGTTGGCCAACACGCCGAAGCCGCTGCCGTTGAGGATCATCGGGCTCCAGACCGGCTCTTGGGAAGCCTCCAGTTCACGGATGATCTGGCGCACGCTGACCGTGGCGTTTTTCTTCGCCAACACGTCGGCGAAGTCGACTTCGATGGCACGCAACAGGTGGGACAAGGCCCAGGCCTGGCCGCGCGCTTCGTAAAACACGTTGTCGATCTGCATCCACGGGGTTTCGACGATTTCTTCGTCAACCTGCGGTACCTGGCCCGGCACCACCACTTCGGTTTTCAGCGAAGTGTTGAGCTTGACCCGGCCAACGCTGGCCGACAGGCGTTGCGACAACGAACCCAAACGGGTGCCGACATCGCCCAGCCAGTTGTTCAGGTTGTCGGCGCGGGCATAGAACAACGCGTTTTTCTGCGACGGGTCGGACAGGCGCGCCTGGTAGCGGCTCAGGGAATTGATGCCTTCCTGATACTCCGACTCACTGGACGGCAAGATCCAGCTCTTGTTATCGAAGTTGAAACGCGGCTCGGCCTTGGCCAGGTCCGAGTCTTCCGCCGACTGCGATTGCGAGCGGGCGAAGTCTTTACGCAGGGCGCGGGTCAGGTCGCGGACCTGCACCAGCACGCCATATTCCCAGCTCGGCATGTTGTCCATCCACAGGCCCGGCGGGAAGCGGTCGTTGGAAATGTAGCCGCCCGGTTTGGTCAGCAACGTACCGGCGACGGTCTTGAGGGTTTCCACCGTGGTGTAGCCGACGACCATCTGCTTGCCTTGTTGCTCGGCCGCGACCTGGGCATTTTGCTGGACCGGAAACAGCGCAGGCTCTTCGCTCCAGTACCAGCCCAGGCCGATGGTCACCAACAGGTAAATGGCAATCAGAGTGGCCAGCGCCCGGCTGAACAACAGGCCGCTGACGTAGCTGCGGGTGGCCGATTTCGGTTCAGCGGCACGTTCGGGTGCGCTGCCCGCGCGGTTCTTCCAGTCCAGCATGGCGATATCCTTTCAATCACTTGAGTTCATCGGTTCGACCACAACCCTACGCCATCGTGCCGCTTTTTACCGCACCTCAATCCTGCGGGAAACAACGAGCCATACAATCGCGGCGATCGAGGCGCCACTATAAATGAAGCACAGCCCTGGAGCCTATGCGACCAGTCGGTCAGAAACTGAATGAGGTCGCTTTGCAGATTATTGACGTACGACACTCATGTGACGGAAAAGAGGTGCTAGCATAGAGCCACCAGTCGATCTCAGCATGCACCCTAACTAGTAGTCAGGATATGACCGAGCCAGAAGACCCCAGCCGTGAGCGCCTCAAGCACCACTTTGCCCAGCGGGTAATTCATCAGGCACGTCAAATTCTTGAGATATGGCAGCGCCTGCAACGCAGCGAGTGGTCCACCACCGATTTGTCCGAGCTGAGCGAGGCCAACCTGCGCCTGCTGCTCTTTGCCGAGCGTTTCGAACAACCGGAACACTCGCAACTGGCGCGCCACATCGGCCAGTCGCTGGAAGCGGTGGACGCCAATCGCGGACGCCTGAGCAGCGGCCTGATCACTGACCTCAACCGTTTGATGCAGCGCCTGTCGCGCACCGGCCTGCGTCACGGCGATCAACTGGACCAGACGTTCCTGCCGCCGCTGCGCAAGCCGATCTACGTGATGTTGCAGGATCACGACCGGGCCGAGCGGCTGGCCAAGCAACTGGAATTCTTCGGCCTCAGCGCCCAGTCCCTGGACAGCGTCTCGGCGTTTCGCTCCTCGATGGTCGAGCGCTTGCCGGCGGCGATTGTCATGGATGTGGACTTCAGCGGCCCCGGCATCGGGCTGAAACTGGCCGCCGAAGCCCAGGTCGGCCTCGACGAACCACTGCCGCTGTTGTTTTTCAGCCTGCACGAAACCGACACCCCGACCCGGCTCGCCGCCGTGCGCGCCGGCGGCCAGGAATTCCTCACCGGCACCCTCGAAGCCTCGAGCCTGCTGGAGAAGATCGAAGTCCTGACCTGCGTCGCCCAGTACGAACCCTATAAAGTGCTGATCATCGACGACTCCCGCGCCCAGGCCCTACACACCGAGCGCCTGCTCAACAGCGCCGGGATTGTCACGCGGACCTTGATCGAACCGATCCAGGCCATGGCCGAACTCGCGGATTTCCAGCCCGACCTGATCATCCTCGACATGTACATGCCGGCCTGCACCGGTACCGAACTGGCCAAGGTGATCCGCCACAACGACCGTTATGTCAGCGTGCCGATCATTTATCTGTCGGCCGAGGACGACCTGGACAAGCAGCTCGACGCCATGAGCGAAGGCGGCGACGACTTCCTGACCAAGCCAATCAAGCCCCGGCACCTGATCACCACCGTGCGCAACCGCGCCGCCCGTGCGCGTAACCTCAAGGCGCGGATGGTCCGGGACAGCCTCACCGGTCTGTACAACCACACGCACATTCTGCAATTGCTCGAAGACTGCTCGTTCCGCGCCCGTCGCGAGAACAAGCCGTTGAGCTTTGCGATGCTCGACATCGACCACTTCAAACGGGTCAACGACAGCCACGGCCACCCCATGGGCGACCGGGTGATCAAGAGCTTGGCGCTGTTTCTCAAGCAACGCTTGCGCAAGACCGACTTCATTGGCCGTTACGGCGGTGAAGAGTTCGCCATTGTCATGCCGGACACCGATGTCGAATCGGCCCACAAGGTGCTCGACGAAATCCGTCAGCGCTTTGCCGAAATTCACTACCCGGCCCAACCGCAAGACCTTTGGTGCACCTTCAGCGCCGGGGTGGTGGAGCTGCGCGAAGATTCCGACAGCCTGATGATGGCCAGCCAGGCGGACGAGGCGCTGTACCGCGCCAAGGATGCCGGGCGCAACCGTGTGCAGGCCGCGCGGGCGTCAAAGCAAAGTGCCACTTTTTCATCGGAATCCACTGAGTCGGTCATAACCCTGTAACACAAACGCAATAAATTCAGGCGCTTACCATTCTGCCGTCGGTAGACCCGTTATGCGCCTGAAGCTGCTGACCAATCTCAATACTCTCCTGCTGATCGCCGTGTGCGTCGCCCTCGGCGCCACGCTGTGGTGGTCGCAAAAAGCCCTGGAGCGCCCCTATCTGTTGATGGAGCGCTACCTCGGTTTATCCCAGCAGTTTCAAAATGAAGTGGCGCGTAACGTCGAGGATTACCTGTCCAGCGGCGATGCCTTGCGCTTGAGCAGTGCCGGCCAGGCCATCGATGGCCTGCAAAAAGAACTCACCGAACTGCCCCCGACCTTGGCTGAGTCCTTGCGCCCGAGCCTGTCGAGCCTGGAAGAATTCAGCAAGACCGACCTGCTGGCCGCCGGCAAACTTGCGGGGGATCCGCAAGCGCTATTACTGCAAGCCGAACGGGAACTGGGCGCCAGCCTCGATCAGCTCAGCCAGTACGCCAGCACAAACGCGAGCTACCTGACGCCGTTGCTCACCGCCTCCCAGCACTTGGGCAAGCTGTCCCTGGCCCGGGACAAACTGGTCAGCAGCGGGCGCAGCGAACTGGCCGCTGATGTCGAGCGCGAGGTCACCAGCATTCGCGCCCAAGCGACGCAACTGGATGCGTTGCCGCTGCTTGGAGTGACGGCCAGCGTGGAATCGAGCAGCGACGATTTCAACGCGATGATGGGCCTGGAGAACACCGAAAAAGCCGTGGCCGAAGATGCCGGCGTCGGCCTCAAGCGTGAATTGAACGGCCTGCTCACCCGCTACCCGGCGGAACTGGCGCGCACCCGCGATCAAATTCAAAAACGCGCCGACCTGAGCGCCGCCACGCACCTGAAAATCGCCGCCGTGCAACAAGCCATCGCCGGCCTGGAACCGGTGGTACGCGCCCAGCACGGGCAGATCCAGGGCGAAGTGCGCTTGATGCAAGGGCTGATGATCGGTCTGATTCTGCTGATCGCACTGTTGATCGACACCCTGCAACGCCGTTTGGCCCGAACCCTGACCAACCTCGCACCCGCCCTGTCGACCTGGGCCGAAGGTGACTTCAGCCAGGACATTCAACTGGGCAAGACCAACCGCGAACTGCATGACATCCAGGCCTCGCTCAATCGCTTGCGTGCTTATCTCGTGGACTTGGTAGGGACCATTCGCCTCAACGCCGAACAAGTCGCCGGCAGCAGCCGCACCCTGGCCGAGTTGAGCAACGACCTGCACAGCGGCGCCGAGCATCAGGCCGGCGACACCGCGCTGATCCGCGACTCCCTGGGCGAACTGGAAGCCACCATTCAGCAAGTGGCCGGCGACGCCAGCCAGGCCGCCGATGCCAGCCGTAATGCCGGGCTGGCGGTGGAGCATGGGCAGAAGGTCATCGGCTTGAGCCTGACCGGGCTGCATGCGTTGGTGGGCGAGGTGCAAGGCAACGCGCAGATGATCGAACACCTGGCCGAAGAGTCGGCGACCATCGGCGGCGTGCTGACGGTGATCCGCTCGATTGCCGACCAGACCAACCTGCTGGCCCTGAACGCGGCCATCGAAGCGGCGCGCGCCGGGGAAATGGGCCGTGGTTTTGCGGTGGTCGCCGAAGAAGTGCGCTCCCTCGCCCAACGCACCGCCGGCGCCACTGCCGAAATCCAGACCTTGATCGCCGGCCTGCAAACGGCAGCGCGGCAATCGGTGGAAGGCATGCGCGCGCAAGTCGAACATGCCGAAGCCACGGCCAATCAGGCACAAGACGCGGATGGGGCGCTGGATAAAATCGTCGACGCGATCCAGACCATCGCCGACACGGCGGTGCGCATTGCCGATGTCACGGCGCAGCAAAGTGGCGCGGTCAGCGAGATCCGCGATCACAGCGAGCGGATTCATCAGTTGGGTGGGGATAATTTGCTGAGGATTGGCCAGGGGCGTGAGCAAGGGGAGAATTTGTTGGTGTTGGGTGGGCGGCTTCACACCGCCGTCCAGGCCTTCCGCGTCTGATTAATGATCGTTTTCACCGTGCGTGGGAATGATCGGGGCACCTGTAGGAGCGAGGCTTGCCCGCGAAGAACGATAACGCGGTCTGCCTGATGTACCGCGTTATCGTTCTTCGCGGGCAAGCCTCGCTCCCACAGGTACGGCGGCAATCCGCGTCGCTGTCCGCTATCATGCCCCCACGTCCAACACGCGAGATTGTCATGCGCCGTTTGCTTTGCCTGCTGCTGTTAGTGCTCGCCCTGCCGGCCTCCGCCACCGGGTTGCTGGACAGTCGGCCCAGTTCGACATTGGGTTCGATCAACAACAGCGCCGATTTCCTGCCGGTGCGCGAAGCCTTTCAGTTGAGCCTGGTAGACAGCACGCCGCAATCGATCAAGCTGCGCTTCGTCGCCACCGAGGGTTACTACCTCTATCGTCACCGTTTCCAGTTTCGCGCCGATCCGGCGGATGTCGCCCTCGGCGCGGCGCAACTGCCCGACGGTGAAAAGAAGCACGATGAGTACTTCGGCGATGTCGAGGTGTACCACGGGATTCTCGATGTAGAACTGCCGCGCACCGATCAACGACCGTTTACATTGGTGGTGACCTATCAGGGCTGCGCCGACAAAGGCCTGTGCTATCCGCCGGAAACCGAGCGGTTGAGCATTGATGGCAACGGCGCGGTGGTTGCCGATAAGGTCGCCACCACGGCGGCAAACTGGAGCTGGCGCGAACTGGCGTTGTTCTTCCTCGCCGGATTGGGCCTGACGTTTACGCCCTGTGTGCTGCCGATGCTGCCGATCCTGTCCAGCGTGGTTCTGCGCGGCCAGATTGGCGGGGTGCGCGGCTTCAATCTGTCCCTGGCCTACGTGCTGCCGATGGCCGCGTGTTTCGCCCTGCTCGGCGCGCTGATGGGGATGTTCGGCGCGCAGCTCAATCTTCAGGCCCGCCTGCAATCGGCCTGGGTGCTGGTGCCGTTCGCCACATTTTTTGCGGTGTTTGCGTTGGCGATGTTCGGCGTGTTTGAGCTGAAACTGCCGCACTTCATCAGCAGCCGACTGGACCGGATTGCCGGGCGCACCGAGGGCGGCTCGTTGTGGGGCGCGGCGGTGTTGGGGGTGGTTTCCAGCCTGTTGGTATCACCTTGCGTTTCCGCGCCCTTGGCCGGTGCGCTGCTGTACATCAGCGCCAGCGGCGATGCGCTGGGCGGCGGATTGAAACTGTTCGTGCTGGGCCTGGGCATGGGCACGCCGCTGTTACTGGTAGCCACCGGCGGTGCGGCCTGGCTGCCGAAAAGCGGCCCGTGGCTGGTCTATGTGAAAAACGCGATTGGCGTGTTGTTGCTGGCGCTGGCGATTGGTTTGCTGAGCCGCGTCGTACCGGGCCAGGTCACCTTGCTGCTGGTGGGTTTGCTATGGGGTGGCGTCGGCCTGTTCCTGGGCGCGCTGGAGTTTGTGTATAAACCGCCGCGAAAGCGCCTCGGGCAATTGCTCGGCCTGTTCCTGCTGTTTTACGCGATGGCCTGCTGGTATGGCGCTTTCAGCGGCCAGGGTGACTTGCTCAACCCGCTGGGCCGCACCGTGGTTGCCAACCAAACGCAAACCAGCAACGCCTGGCAAACCGTCAGCACGCCAGCCGACCTCGACCGTGTCCTCGCCGAAGCCAAATCGTCCGGCACTCCGCTGTTGCTGGACTGGTATGCCGACTGGTGCATCAGTTGCAAAGTCATCGAGCACGAGGTGCTCAACGACACCAAAGTCGTCGAACATCTGCAGGGTTATCGATTGATCCGTTTCGACATCACCGCCAGCAATGCCGAGCAACGCACCCTCCTCGACCGCTACAAGCTGTTTGGCCCGCCCGCGCTGATGTTTTTCGGCAAAGACGGCGCCGAACGTGCCGATGTGCGAGTGATCGGCGAGATCAATGCGAAAGACTTCGCCGAACGTGTCGTCAAAGCGAATGACCGGATTTAATCACTCGGTCATATATTTCGCGCAAACATCGGCCATCGTGCTGGCTATTGCATAGAACTGGACAGTCACAAAGGCTTTGCGGCATAGTCGCCGGGTTCTGACAATTGCACACAGATAACAAGGAACAGCAGATGGCGACGCTACTGGTTCTGCACGGACCCAACCTGAACTTGCTCGGCACCCGCGAACCGGGCGTCTACGGGGCGACCACCCTGGCGCAGATCAACCAGGACCTGGAACGCCGTGCCCGTGAAGCCGGCCATCATTTGCTCTACCTGCAAAGCAACGCCGAGTACGAATTGATCGACCGCATCCACGCTGCCAGCAGCGAAGGTGTGGACTTCATTCTGATCAATCCAGCAGCTTTTACTCACACAAGCGTCGCATTACGTGACGCGCTGCTGGCGGTGAGCATCCCATTCATCGAAGTGCATTTGTCTAACGTGCACAAACGCGAACCTTTCCGCCATCACTCTTACTTCTCCGATGTAGCGGTGGGAGTGATCTGCGGCCTTGGCGCCAGCGGTTATCGACTGGCCCTGGAGGCCGCCCTGGAACAGCTTGAAACACAAGCTAAACGCCCCTGACCGACCCTTGGGAGTTGATGATTCATGGATATCCGTAAAGTTAAGAAACTGATCGAATTGCTGGAAGAGTCCGGCATCGACGAGCTCGAGATCAAGGAAGGCGAAGAGTCCGTTCGCATCAGCCGTCACAGCAAGACCCCGGCTCAGCAGTACTACGCTCCTGCGCCAATGCACGCTCCGGCCCCGGCACCTGTTGCCGCTGCTCCGGTGGCTGCTGCCGCCCCTGCTGCTCCGGCCGCCCCCGTACTGAACGGCACCGTTGCCCGTTCGCCTATGGTCGGCACCTTCTATCGCAAGTCTTCCCCGTCCTCGCCATCCTTCGTTGAAGTGGGCCAGACCGTGAAGAAAGGCGACACCCTGTGCATCGTTGAAGCGATGAAGATGATGAACCACATCGAAGCTGAAACCAGCGGTGTGATCGAATCCATCCTCGTCGAAGACGGCCAGCCGGTTGAGTACGACCAACCGCTGTTCACCATCGTTTGAACCGCGGAGAGACTTTGATGACTGCGAAGTTGGAAAAAGTTCTGATCGCCAACCGCGGTGAGATCGCCCTGCGGATCCTGCGTGCCTGCAAAGAGATGGGCATCAAGACCGTCGCCGTGTACTCCACGGCAGACAAAGAGCTGATGCACCTGGGTCTGGCGGACGAATCCGTCTGCATCGGTCCGGCATCGGCTGCAAAGTCTTACCTGCACATTCCGGCGATCATCGCCGCGGCTGAAGTGACCGGCGCTACCGCTATTCACCCAGGCTACGGTTTCCTCGCGGAAAACGCCGATTTCGCCGAACAGGTCGAGAACTCCGGTTTCGCCTTCATTGGCCCGAAAGCCGACACCATTCGCCTGATGGGCGACAAGGTATCGGCCAAGCACGCCATGATCGCGGCCGGTGTTCCAACCGTTCCGGGTTCCGACGGTCCGCTGCCGGAAGACGAAGAAACTGCCCTGCGCATCGGCCGTGAAGTCGGCTACCCGGTGATCATCAAGGCCGCTGGCGGCGGTGGTGGTCGCGGCATGCGCGTTGTGCATAAAGAAGAAGACCTGATCTCCTCGGCCAAACTGACTCGCTCCGAAGCTGGCGCGGCGTTCGGCAACCCGATGGTCTACCTGGAAAAATTCCTGACCAACCCACGTCACGTGGAAGTCCAGGTGCTTTCCGATGGCCAGGGTCACGCGATCCACCTGGGCGACCGCGATTGCTCGCTGCAACGTCGTCACCAGAAAGTTCTCGAAGAAGCGCCGGCACCGGGCATCGACGAGAAGGCTCGTGCTGAAGTCCTCGCCCGCTGCGTCAAGGCGTGCATCGACATCAACTACCGTGGCGCAGGTACTTTCGAGTTCCTGTATGAAAACGGCGCGTTCTATTTCATCGAAATGAACACCCGCGTTCAGGTTGAGCACCCGGTATCGGAAATGGTCACCGGCATCGACATCGTCAAGGAGATGCTCAGCATCGCCGCTGGCAACAAGCTGTCGTATACCCAGGAAGACGTCGTCATCCGTGGTCACGCACTTGAATGCCGAATCAACGCCGAAGACCCGAAAACCTTCATGCCAAGCCCAGGCACGGTCAAGCATTTCCACGCGCCAGGCGGCAACGGCGTTCGCGTCGATTCGCACCTGTACAGTGGCTATGCCGTTCCGCCGAACTACGATTCGTTGATCGGCAAGCTGATCACCTACGGCGCAACCCGTGACGAAGCCCTGGCGCGCATGCGCAATGCGCTGGACGAAATCGTTGTCGACGGTATCAAGACCAACATCCCGCTGCACCGCGACCTGGTCCGCGATGAAGGCTTCTGCAAAGGTGGAATCAACATCCACTACCTGGAACACAAGCTGGCTAACCAGCATTAAGATGTGATCCAGACCAACAAAGCCGCTTTCGAGCGGCTTTGTTGTTTCTGCTTTATGCGTTTCCCGACAGCGCACTACACCTGCGGGCTCTCCTGGATTGTCATGCCCATGAGGTACTCGGCCCAGGGATCACGCCCACTGATCGCATCCTCCAGGCTTGGCGTGCTGGCGGCCGTCAGGCGCAGTCCCAGACTCGCCGAGAACAGGCTGTTGCTCAGCACGTCCGAGGCCAGGCTGCGGATTCGGAATGACGTCATGGTTTGCGGCACGTCCAGGGTGCTGGCATCCGCGGCGGCCTGTTCGGGGGCCAGCGTCATGGCGCCGAACTTTTCCAGAGTGACCGTAGACGTCACGCCAGGCATGGGCATTGCCCCGGTTTCATAAGCGGCCCAGTCAAGCGGCAACAAGGTCGGGGCACCGGTGGCGACCGTCGAACCGGGCGTCGCCGAGCCAGGGGAAGTCGGTTCGGCGTACCCGCGCAAACGCCGGACATTCAAGTCCTCCCGCTCGACGACGAGCCATTGCCCGGGGAAAAACTCGTAGACGCAATCGGCAAAGGCTGGGTGCTGGCACAGCACCAGGATGCCGAAACGCCCCCGCGTCACCGTACCGGCCTGGGACTGACTGACGAAGAACAGCGTCAGCGCGCCATATTCCAGACGCTTGCGATGCCTCAGCGACATTAGCGACAGGCTGTACCGCAGCGCCTGCACATGCGCAGCCCACAGTTCGGTTTCACGGGTGACGAAATCCTGGCCGTACGCCGTATTGACGTCGCTCAGCAAATGGAACTGCCGGGCCATGCCCGGATAATCGAGGGTGTCACTGGTGGAGGTCCAGCGGTTCGAGCCCGAGGCCAATAGCCCGGCCAGGTGCAAATCGACTAACGAAGCCTGCTGGACGCCCTGCCCCACTGCGGTGTCTCCCGCCGCCGTCGGATCATCCGGCAGCCGCGTCAGGACCTTCCTTTCCAGCGCCTCATTGCCCGGGTAAACCCGGCGCAAATCAGCCAGGGCCATCTCACGGCGAGTGACGGGCACACGGTGGAACGAGTCAATGGTTGTCTGGAGCCCCTCATACTGAGCCAGCAAGGCGGCCTTGCCCCTGGCGAGTTCCGACGATGTGAACACCTCACCGTTTTTGGGCAGCAAACCATTGGCCCGTGCCCAGTCGATCACCGGGCCGGAAAATTCTTTCAACTCCCAGTACTGCGGCTTGATCGACTTCAGCCGGTCGCCGCTCATGATGCTGTCGAACGTCAGCCGGCGCGAAGACCCGGGGTACTTCCCCTCCAGGTACGCGACACAGTGCTTGAAATGCACCCAGACCTGGCCGGACATATAGGCCATTGCTTCAGGAATATCCCGCACCAGGAACTCAGGCGCGATACCACTGAGCAACAGGTGCGCGGCCAGCGGCGCGCTGCTGTTGCCGATCCCGAAGTCAGCCACCAGCCGTTGCTCGATGACGGCCAGGAGATTGCCATAGCCGTCCGCCCAGAATGCCTCGTCCGCCAGGTCAATCCCGGCAATCCGGGCCCTGCTCTGCCCGGCCAGCGGATCAAGACTGAGAATCGCCGCCGCCAGCACCAGCGAGTGACGACCAGCGCGGGTCGCGGCGTGACGGGCCTGCTCGCCATGCCAGGTCACGGCCCGGGACAGCGTGTCCGCCAGTTTTTGCGCCCGCGGGCACGCGAGCATCTGCGAGACCAGCAGATCAGCCTCGGCCCGTACGCTCTCACTGGACTTGCCCCTCACCAGTGACTGCGCAAGGTAGTCGAACAACGGGCCATCAATCCCGCCCATAAACTGCGCCGCCGCATCGCGCACCTGCTGGCGCTGGGAAGCTGAAAGCACAACGGTGACGTCGACCCTTTTCAGCACTGACCAGTAATACAGCGAAGTGCCGATCCTCGGCATGAAATGCTCGGGCTCTTCAATGATCTGCAAGCGCCGGGATAACAAGGGCGACGACACGGAGGCAAATGGCCCGCCCAGCGCATTCCAGTACTCCACCGACGGGCGCGGGCGCAATGGCACCCCACGCAGTCGCTGCGCCATGACCAGCGCCTCTTGCGCCGTGACCGATGGCGCGAGGCTGTAGAACTTCAGCATCTGCTCCAGCGTCACGTTGCCATTGGATCGAAGGGCGCCACCGGTTCGACGGGCAATCGCCGCCAGGGACTGGAACTTGCCTGCCAGCACAGCGACGGCGTTCACCGCCGTGTCCAGGTCGGCCCAGGTACCGTCCAGCTTGAGACCACCGACATAACCGGAACTGCTCACCAGCACATGACCGGCCGGATCCAGTTGCCTGGATCGGATGATGCTTTTGAATTCATCCAGCGCCATGACCGCCAACAGTTCTTGGCGGCCAGCCTCGATCAACTCCGACAGCGGCGAATCAGGGTCGATGGCGACCGTCACCGCGCCAGTGGCGACAGCGGCGCTATCCTCCAGGCCGCTGCCCAGGCGCTGGAGTTCGAAGCCCATCCAGTAGCGGTTATTGAGCAAGCCCAGGTAACGCCGATGCCTGAGCAACGCTGCGGTGGAATGGGCCGACGCATGGACATAGGGTGTGAAGGTATCGGGCTCCTGACACAGGTCGACGACCAGCGCCCGAACCTCATCCACATCCGTCGGCGTCTCGCGTTCATAGGCCCGTAGCACGACAGCCAGGCTGAAACAGCCATCGGCATGCACGTTGGCGCCGAGTTTCTGCGCCAGTGCGGCGAGCTCACGCAAATCACCGGCCACCTCCGGCGCCGAGAGCCGGTCGGCCGCCACGGCTTTCGGCACGGCAAACCGATCGACTTCCATGAGCGTCTTCTCGACCAGGGAAAAATAGTAGCCGGCCGGCGTCGGCAAGCGCCCCACATTCAATTTGATGCTCAGGCCCTGGAGCAGACGCAGCGCCGAATTCATTGTTTGCGACAACATCGAGCCGGAATCCAGTTTGATGCGCCGCCGATAAGCTTCCAGGAAATCGTAATCTCCCGTGCTCGAGAGCTGATCCTGCAGCGCTCGTTCCAACTCGCGGGCCACCTTCGCGCAATCCTTGAGTTGTTCCGCCTGCTCCACCGACACGGAGGTGGAAATATGGCCACTGCTGTCAATCACCGGAAAGCCGGACAATCGGCGCAATTCGTCAATCAGGACATGGGCCTGGGGGCGATTGGCCGGCAGCGGGTAGCCGTGGAAAGCCAGGGTCGCCGCCAGGGAAAACGCATGGCTGGAAGCTGTCGATGGGTCCCGCAAACCAAACGGATCAATGCCGGCGGGGTCGATGATCCGCGCCACAGCGTTGATGGGGTCCGCCACCCGCCACCAACCGGAATCATCGTGCAAGGCCATGACCTTCGGGGTCGTAACAGCGTCTTCAACGGCATTCACATACAACGTCCCGTCGTGCACCCGCAGGCTCTTGAGGTCCAGATGACGCTCGGCCGCCCAAGCCAGGAATTCCGGGTGCTGGATGGCTTTGAGGTACACGTCCAGCCATTGCCACAGCATGCAATTCTCGGGGAGGGCAAAGGTATCGGGCATTTCATACCGGATCGACTCCCGAGCCACAGCGGCCGACAGGCAGTCGATCAGCACATTGATGAGCGCGCGGTCGCCCTCGTCGCCCTTGACCTGAAAATCCGCCAGCCGGATCGAGTCCAGGTCTTTGCCGGCCACCGGCCCCTTGATAAACAGATGTTCTTCCATGAAAAAAGTACCGCTGCCAGGCCCCCAGGTATTGGGGCGCCATGAATGACCTATGTTCGTAAAGCGCACCATCGGGCAAAAGAGGACGATTCAAGACGAGCAGTGAGATGAGTCCGCGAATTCGTAAGGAATTGTTCCGTCGACAAGTCGGAATCCGCCCGCGCGCCCGCCTCACCGCAATCCGGTCGTCTTCTGCTGCGCGCTCGCGTAAACTTGCGCGCTTCTCGCAGCCCGCTAGGCTGCAATCAACATTTTTCAAAGGTGCCCGCCATGCCTTGGCTGCAAGTCCGTCTCGCCATCAGCCCAGAACAAGCCGAAACCTACGAAGACGCTTTCCTCGAAGTGGGCGCCGTGTCGGTGACGTTCATGGACGCCGAAGACCAGCCGATCTTCGAACCGGAACTCAACACCACGCCGCTGTGGTCGCACACCCATCTGCTGGCCCTGTTCGAGGACGGCACCGAAGCCGCCAGCGTCCTGGCCCATATGGAACTGCTGACCGGCGGCCCGCTGCCCGAGCATCACAGCGAAATCATCGAAGACCAGGACTGGGAACGCAGCTGGATGGATGGCTTCCAGCCGATGCGTTTCGGTGAGCGCCTGTGGATCGTCCCGAGCTGGCACGCCGCGCCGGAACCCGACGCCGTGAACCTGCTGCTGGACCCGGGCCTGGCGTTCGGCACCGGCACCCACCCGACCACCGCGCTGTGCCTGGAATGGCTCGACGGCCAGGACCTGAAGGATTGCAACGTCCTCGACTTCGGCTGTGGCTCGGGGATTCTGGCGATTGCCGCCCTGTTGCTGGGCGCCAAGGAAGCCGTCGGCACCGACATCGACGTGCAAGCCCTGGAAGCCTCCCGCGATAACGCCGGGCGCAACAACATTGCCGAAGCACTCTTCCCGCTGTACCTGCCGCAAGATCTGCCGCAGGTGCAGGCCGACGTGCTGGTGGCCAATATCCTGGCGGGGCCGCTGGTGTCCCTGGCGCCGCAACTGTCGAGCCTGGTCAAACCGGGTGGCCGCCTGGCGTTGTCCGGCATCCTCGCCGAACAAGGCGAAGAAGTGGCCAAGGCCTACGCCCAGGACTTCGATCTGGACCCGATTGCCAATCGCGATGGCTGGGTGCGCATCACTGGCCGTCGGCGCTAGAATGAGCGCCTGCATAATCCGGATCGCCGCATGACCGATAGCTTCGTCACCCAGTGCCCGCATTGCCAAACCAGCTTCCGCGTCAGCCATGCCCAATTGAGCGTGGCCCGTGGGGTGGTTCGCTGTGGCTCCTGCTTGCAGGTGTTCAACGCTGCCAAGCAACTGCTTGAGCAACGGGCCGGCAAAGACGCTGTCACACCGGTCGCCCCGGCCATCGTCGAGCCGCCGGTACGGGCCATCAGCCAAAAGCAGTGGTCCGCCGCCGAAATGGACCTGGACAGCCTCGACCTGGACCAGGAACTGGCCCGGCTCGAACAGCGGGAAATCCAGCCCACCAAGGAATTCGGCCAGCACCGCGAAGACACCTTGAGCGCGCGCCGGGACAGTGTCGAGCACGACGATGAGCCCTGGTCCGACAGCCTGTTCAGCGAATCGGCCGCCGATCGCGCCCAGGCCGTCGAAGCCGACCAACGGGAAACGCAGGCAGATCCGGGCAAGCACTCGCGCACTGAACCTTCGTTCTCACTGGAACCGGTTGATCTGGACGACGAGCCCCTGGTGCCGCACCTGCGCCTGAATGATCCGCTCGACACGCCGCTGCGCCATGATCGTCTGTCGGCCGCCGCTACCACTGACGACGACCTGCCTCCGATTGTCCCCTTGCGCAAGCGACACGAACGCAGCGAGGCGACCGAGCGTGACGAAGCCTTGCTCGACCTGTCTGACGACCCGCTGCAACTCGATTGGCAAAAACGCCGTTCGCCGTGGGGCCGACGGTTTTTCTGGCTGGTGCTGATCCTGCTCGGCGCCGGCGCCCTCGTCGGCCAGTACGTGGCCTACCATTTCGAAGAATTGGCGCGCCAGGACCAATACCGCCCGTGGTTCCAGCAACTGTGCCCGCACATCGGCTGCACGGTGCCGTCCAAGGTCGACATCGCCAAGGTCAAAAGCAGCAACCTGGTGGTGCGCAGCCACCCGGACTTCAGCGGCGCGCTGGTGGTGGATGCCATCATCTATAACCGCGCGGCGTTCTCCCAGCCCTTCCCGCTGCTGGAACTGCGCTTTGCCGACCTCAACGGCCACCTGATCGCCAGTCGTCGCTTCAAACCCGGCGAGTACCTCAACGGTGACCTCGAAGGCATGGCCGAGATGCCACCACAGACGCCGATCCACATCGCGCTGGACATCCTCGACCCAGGCCCCAAAGCGGTGAACTACAGCCTGAGCTTCCATTCACCCGAGTGAAACGCTTCAGTGTTGCGGGATTGACGGCGGTTTTCTGACTTCACCCCTGCGAACCAAACCGCTGGCGATAACAGAATAACTGTTCAGATTTTGTTCAATTCAGCCTTTAACCAGTCATCGAGAGCGGGTATCATGCCAACCCTTTTTCGAACTCTAATGATCCGGCCCCACAACAGGGAAGTCCTATGTCGGCGGTACGCATCGGTCCATATACATTGCACAACGGCTTGATCCTCGCCCCGATGGCGGGGGTCACCGACCAGCCCTTTCGTCAGCTGTGCAAGCGACTGGGCGCAGGGCTTGTAGTCTCGGAAATGGTCACCAGCGACATGAGCTTGTGGAACACCCGCAAATCGCGGATGCGCATGATCCACGAAGGTGATCCCGAGCCACGCTCGGTACAGATCGCCGGTGGCGATGCACAGATGTTGGCGGACGCGGCCCGGGCCAACGTGGAACTGGGCGCACAGATTATTGATATCAACATGGGCTGTCCGGCGAAGAAGGTCTGCAACAAGGCCGCCGGTTCCGCGCTGTTGAAAGATGAAGCATTGGTGACCGAGATCCTGCAGGCCGTGGTGGCTGCGGTGGATGTGCCGGTCACGTTGAAGATCCGCACGGGTTGGGACCGGGACAACAAGAACGGCCTGACCGTGGCGAAGATCGCCGAGCAGGCAGGCATCACGGCGCTGGCGGTCCATGGCCGCACCCGGGCCGACCTGTACACCGGCGAGGCCGAGTACGACACCATTGCCGCGATCAAGCAGGCGGTGTCGATCCCGGTCTTCGCCAATGGCGACATCGATTCACCCGAGAAGGCCCGGTACGTGCTCGATGCGACCGGTGCCGATGGCCTGTTGATAGGCCGGGCTGCCCAGGGGCGGCCATGGATTTTCCGTGAGATCGACCATTTTCTGCGGACCGGCGAAAAACTCCCGGCACCGGAACTGATCGAGGTGGAACGTATTCTGCTTGAGCATCTGGCCGCGCTGCACGCTTTCTACGGAGACGTGATGGGCGTACGCATTGCCCGCAAGCATGTGGGCTGGTACCTCGCAACCCTGCCGGGCGCCAGGGAGTTCCGCGCCCACTTCAATCGTTTGGATGGTACGGAAACACAATGCGCCAACGTCCGGGAGTTCTTCGCCGAACGTTACAAGAGCCTGACAGGGGACGGAGAAGGGGTGGCCGCATGACGATGATGACCGAGACTTTAGTGAGTGGAACAACACCCGTGAGCGACAACGTGAATTTGAAACAGCACCTCAATACGCCGAGCGAAGAAGGCCAGACCCTTCGCGGGAGTGTCGAGAAGGCGCTGCACAATTATTTCGCCCACCTTGAGGGCGCTGCCGTCACGGATGTGTACAACCTGGTGCTCTCCGAAGTCGAGGCTCCCCTGCTCGAGTGCGTGATGAACTATGTCAAGGGCAACCAGACCAAGGCCAGCGAGCTGCTCGGGCTGAACCGAGGCACGCTGCGCAAGAAACTCAAGCAGTACGATTTGCTGTAAGCATTCAATCAAACCAGAAAGGCGCCCGCGTAAAAACGGTCGCCTTTTTTGCTGACTCCTTTGCTTTTGATGGAAATTGAAATGACCGACCAGACTACCCGCCTGCCGATCCGCCGCGCCTTGATCAGCGTCTCCGACAAGACCGGGATCCTCGAATTCGCCAAGGAGCTCGAAGCCCTGGGTGTCGAGATCCTCTCCACCGGCGGGACGTTCAAGCTGCTGCGTGACAACGGCGTTGCCGCAGTGGAAGTCGCGGATTACACCGGTTTCGCAGAAATGATGGACGGTCGGGTCAAGACCCTGCACCCGAAAATCCACGGTGGGATCCTCGGTCGTCGCGGTATCGACGACGCCATCATGAACGAGCACGGCATCAAGCCGATCGATCTGGTGGCGGTTAACCTGTACCCGTTCGAAGCCACCATCAACAAGCCAGGCTGCGACCTGCCGACCGCCATCGAAAACATCGACATCGGCGGCCCGACCATGGTCCGTTCGGCGGCAAAAAACCATAAAGACGTGGCCATCGTGGTGAATGCCAGCGACTACGCCAACGTCCTGGAAAGCCTCAAGGCCGGCGGCCTGACCTACGCACAGCGTTTCGACCTGATGCTCAAGGCCTTCGAACACACCGCCGCCTACGACGGCATGATCGCCAACTACATGGGCACCGTGAACCAGGCGGCTGACACCCTCAGCACCGAAGGTCGCAGCGAGTTCCCGCGCACGTTCAACAGCCAGTTCGTCAAGGCGCAGGAAATGCGCTACGGCGAGAACCCGCACCAGAGCGCGGCGTTCTACGTGGAAGCCAAGCCTGCCGAAGTCGGCATCGCCACCGCGACCCAACTGCAAGGCAAAGAACTGTCGTACAACAACGTGGCCGACACCGACGCCGCGCTGGAATGCGTAAAAAGCTTCGTCAAGCCGGCCTGCGTGATCGTCAAGCACGCCAACCCGTGCGGCGTTGCGGTCAGCCCGGACGCCGAAGGCGGCATCCGTCAGGCTTACGAACTGGCTTATGCCACCGACACCGAATCGGCGTTCGGCGGCATCATCGCCTTCAACCGCGAGCTGGATGCTGAAACCGCCAAGGCCATCGTCGAGCGTCAATTCGTCGAAGTCATCATCGCGCCATCCGTCAGCGCAGAAGCTCGCGCCATCGTGGCGGCCAAAGCCAACGTGCGCCTGCTGGCCTGCGGCGAGTGGTCGGCTGATCGCGCCGCTGCCTGGGACTACAAGCGCGTCAACGGCGGCTTGCTGGTACAGAGCCGCGACGTCGGCATGATCAGCAGCGCAGACCTGAAAGTCGTGACCAAGCGTGCGCCGACCGAACAGGAAATCAACGACCTGATCTTCGCCTGGAAAGTAGCCAAGTACGTTAAATCCAACGCCATCGTCTACGCCAAGAACCGTCAGACCATCGGTGTCGGCGCTGGCCAGATGAGCCGTGTGAACTCCGCGCGTATCGCCGCGATCAAGGCTGAACACGCCGGGTTGCAAGTGGCGGGCTCGGTGATGGCATCGGACGCGTTCTTCCCGTTCCGCGACGGCCTGGACAATGCGGCCAAGGTCGGTATCACCGCCGTGATCCAGCCAGGCGGCTCGATGCGTGATGCGGAAGTGATTGCTGCCGCTGACGAAGCCGGCATCGCCATGGTCTTCACCGGCATGCGCCATTTCCGTCACTAATGCTCTTGTAGGAGCGAGGCTTGCCCGCGAAGGGGACGCCGCGGTGCAACAGCAATACCGAGGTGATGCCTTCGCGGGCAAGCCTCGCTCCTACAGGTTCGGTGTATGGCAGATGCCGCGCACCGTTAGCCAGGCAGCTCAGGCTGCTCCCCAGAATTAGCGTCATCCGAGGTTTTTTGAAATGAATGTTTTGATCATTGGCAGCGGTGGCCGTGAACACGCCCTGGCCTGGAAAGTGGCTCAGGATCCGCGCGTGCAGAAGGTTTTCGTCGCGCCGGGCAACGCCGGTACGGCCATCGAAGCCAAATGCGAGAACGTCGCCATCGACGTGCTGGCCCTTGAGCAGTTGGCCGACTTTGCCGAGAAGAACGTTTCCCTGACCATCGTCGGCCCGGAAGTCCCGTTGGTTGCCGGTGTTGTCGACCTGTTCCGCGCCCGTGGCCTGGATTGCTTCGGCCCGACCGCGGGCGCTGCCCAGCTGGAAGGCTCGAAAGCGTTTACCAAGGATTTCCTGGCGCGCCACAAGATCCCGACCGCCGACTACCAGAACTTCACCGAGATCGAGCCGGCCCTGGCTTATCTGCGTGAAAAAGGCGCACCGATCGTGATCAAGGCCGACGGCCTGGCCGCCGGTAAAGGCGTGATCGTCGCCATGACTCTGGCCGAAGCCGAAGACGCCGTGCGCGACATGCTCGCCGGCAACGCGTTCGGCGATGCCGGTTCCCGCGTGGTGATCGAAGAATTCCTCGACGGCGAAGAAGCCAGCTTCATCGTCATGGTCGACGGCAAGAACGTATTGCCGATGGCCACCAGCCAGGACCACAAACGCGTCGGCGACGGCGACACCGGCCCGAACACCGGCGGCATGGGTGCTTACTCCCCTGCCCCGGTCGTGACCGCTGAAGTGCACAAGCGCGTGATGGACCTGGTGATCTGGCCAACCGTGCGCGGCATGGCCGATGAAGGCAACGTCTACACCGGTTTCCTCTACGCCGGCCTGATGATCGACAAAGCCGGTAACCCAAAAGTTATCGAGTTCAACTGCCGTTTCGGCGACCCTGAGACCCAACCGGTGATGCTGCGCTTGCAGTCGAGCCTGGTATTGTTGGTCGAAGCGGCCTTGGCGCAAGCCCTGGACAAGGTCGAAGCGCAATGGGATCCACGTCCGAGCGTCGGCATTGTATTGGCGGCAGGCGGCTATCCGGGCGACTACGCTAAAGGCGTGGCGATCAACGGTCTGGAAGCAGCGGCGGCACTGGAAGGCAAAGTCTTCCACGCCGGTACTGCGCTGAAGGACGGCCAGGTGGTAACGGCCGGTGGTCGGGTGTTGTGCGCCACGGCCATGGGCGCCAGCGTCGATGCGGCCCAGCAGCAGGCTTACAAGCTGGCGGCGAAGATCGACTGGGAAGGCAGCTTCTATCGCAAGGACATTGGCTACCGTGCCATTGCCCGCGAGCGTGGCGAAAATCAGGAATAGGCCAGCCATTCGGCCAGGCAAGGGCGTGATGCCCTTGCCGGACTGTTCCAGCGCCGCGCATAGTTATATTCTGGCATCAACCTACGAAGGGATTTCGCCGTGCGCTGGCTCAGGATTGCCATAGGTCTTACCGTCACTCTGTTGACCTTGCTCTGCATGCTCCCGGCCCAGGCCGCGCAAGGCAGTGGCTGGTCGGTATTGCTCGACGAACAGGGCGACCTGGCGCTGAGCGACATCCGTTCCGCCCGCTTCACCAATCAATTCAGCCCCATCGAACTTGACCGCCTCACCGCGGCCGAGCCCGACGGTGCGTTATGGCTGCGTTTTCGCCTGGCCCCCGGCAAGCACGAACAATTGCTGCGGGTGTTCGCCCCGGACCTGTCACACCTCAATCTGTATGTGCTGGACGGCGAAAAGCTGGTCGAGCAACTGAACACCGGCACCCAGCAGCCCCAGGCCGATCGGCCATTACCCAGCAGCGACTTCATGTTGCCGCTGCCGCAAAGCGACAAACCCCTCGACGTCTACCTGCGACTGGTGTCCGAACACCAATTGCGGCCTTACATCACCCTGCAATCGGCAGTAATGACCGCCGCCAATCAGAACCTCACGCTGATCTATGGCCTGCTGTTCGGCTGCATCGCCATGCTGATCCTGCACAACATCGTGCGCTACGCCTACACCCGCTCGCGCAGCAGCCTGTGGCTGGCCGCGTGCGAATTCCTGCTGATGCTCAGCCTGATCCTGCTGCTGAACCTGGCCGGACCCTGGCTGCCGAACTGGCACGCGGTCCAGACCCCCGGCGCCTATCTCGCCTTGCTGCTGACCGCGCCGTGCGGCCTGATGTTCGCCTACCGCTTCTTCGCGCCGCTGGGCCCGCACCCGCTGAACAAATTGCTGCTCGGGGCCATTCTGTTCACGGTGGTCTGCGGGCTGCTGCTGTTGTTCGTCAACACCCTGCCGTTGAACATCATCACCTACGCCCTCGTCGCGCTCGCAGGCTTGAGCATGCTGTTTGTCAGCGCCTTCCACTG
The DNA here is from genome assembly GCF_008370045.1 of Pseudomonas sp. ANT_J12. Taxonomy (GTDB): domain Bacteria; phylum Pseudomonadota; class Gammaproteobacteria; order Pseudomonadales; family Pseudomonadaceae; genus Aquipseudomonas. Next base: position 87,174 of record NZ_VOBN01000013.1, on the reverse strand, counting down.
GCAAAAAGGCTATCGCCCGGCGCGCCTGTTCGTGGCAGCCATGGTGGTGTTCAACATCGGCGCGCTGATCATCCTGCCGGCACTGTTGGGGCTGACCCTGGTGGCGCCGCAAGGCCTGATCATCACCTTGCTGGCCTTCATCTGCATCAGCGGCCTGTTGATGAGCATCGCCCTGGGCGAGCGCCAGCGCAGCATCACCGAAGACCGCTTCAGCGTCAGCCGCGACCTGGCCGCCAGCAACGCCGAGATCAACGCCAAGGCCGAATTCCTGGCCAAGATCAGCCACGAGATCCGCACGCCGATGAATGGCGTATTGGGCATGACCGAACTGCTGCTGGGTACGCCGCTGTCGGTCAAGCAGCGGGATTACGTGCAGACCATCCACAGCGCCGGCAACGAACTGCTGACCCTGATCAACGAGATTCTCGACATCTCCAAGCTCGAGTCCGGGCAGATCGAACTGGACGACGTGCAATTCGACCTCAATGCCCTGATCGAAGACTGCCTGAGTATCTTCCGGGCCAAGGCCGAACAGCAGAACGTCGAGCTGATCAGCTTTATTCAGCCGCAAGTGCCACGGGTGATCAGCGGTGATCCGACGCGCCTGCGCCAGACCCTGCTGAGCCTGCTGGAAAACGCCCTGAAAAAGACCGACGAAGGCGAAATCCTGATCGTCGTCGCCCTCGACGAACGCAGCGCCAAACCACGCCTGCGCATCGCCGTGCAGGACAGCGGCGTGCCGATGGAAGCCGAGGAACGCGATGCGTTGATGCACGCCGAGTTGCACAGCAAGCATTTCCTCTCGGCCACGCGCCTGGGCGGCAACCTGGGGCTGGTGATCGCCCGTCAGTTGATTCGCCTGATGCAAGGGGAATTCGGGATCAAGAGCGGCACCAATCAGGGCAGCACCTTATGGCTGACCTTGCCGCTGGACCCGGATCGCCTGGAACACCCGACCTCCGACCTCGACAGCCCGTTGCAAGGCGCGCGGGTGCTGGTGGTGGACGACAACGACACCTGTCGCAAGGTGCTGGTGCAGCAATGCAGCGCCTGGGGCCTGAACGTCAGCGCCGTGCCATCCGGCAAGGAAGCGTTGGCGTTGCTGCGCACCAAGGCGCACCTGCGCGACTACTTCGACGTGGTCCTGCTGGACCAGAACATGCCCGGCATGACCGGCATGCAACTGGCGGCCAAGATCAAGGAAGACCCGAGCCTGAACCACGACATCCTGCTGATCATGCTCACCGGCATCAGCAATGCGCCGAGCAAGATCATCGCCCGCAACTCGGGGATCAAGCGCATCCTCGCCAAACCGGTGGCCGGCTACACCCTCAAGACCACCCTGGCGGATGAGCTGAACCAGCGCAACAAAGGCCAGGTCGTGAACCATCACCTGCCCGCCGGCCCGACCCTGCCGGTCAAGGTGCCGAGCGACTTCAGGATCCTGGTGGCCGAAGACAACAGCATCTCGACCAAGGTTATTCGCGGCATGCTGGGCAAGCTCAACCTGCAACCGGACACCGCCAGCAACGGCGAAGAGGCCTTGCAGGCGATGAAGGCCCAACGCTACGACCTGGTGTTGATGGATTGCGAAATGCCGATCCTCGACGGCTTCTCCGCCACCCAGCAATTGCGGGCGTGGGAAGTCGGCAACCAACGGATTCGCACCCCGGTGGTGGCGTTGACCGCACACATCCTCGCCGAGCACAAGGAACGCGCGCGCCAGGCGGGTATGGACGGGCACATGGCCAAACCGGTGGAGTTGTCGCAGCTGCGTGAACTGATCGAACACTGGGTGGCCCAGCGCGATCAGCAGAATCGTACAGCCTCGACGTTCTGAAGCCGCTCTCGCGGCAGGTCCAGGCTGTTCGGCATCTCAAGACTCAGGGCTGCGACTTCTCGCTCAGTGTCATCACTGCGACATTGTCCTTGAGCCTGTCCCGAACTTTCTGGGCAATAAGGTCACGCACGGGGCTATAGCGGGTTTCGGCCAGTTTCGCCTGGTCGTAGCGCATGGACACAGAGCCTGGCACGTCCAGGGCTGTATGCAACTGGGCGAAGGGGTTGGGGCCGACGGCCTGATGGGATTGAAACTCGAAATACACACTGGTGAGTGAAGTCGCCGATTGCGCCAGGAGCACCAGCAAACGTGCATTTTTCGAGGGCGCTTCCGTGTCCTCCCGCTGTCCATCGATAGCGTTTTGCAGGTGTTTACGCAGTAAGCCGATGGCAGGCTCGGTCCCCGGCAAACCCGCTACCTGCTTCAAGGCTGCAGCAATGAGTTGTCCTGCGCTCATTTCACCCTTGCCCATCGCGCCGACGATCCAGTCGACCGCAGACTCCGCACTATCGCCGGTTATCCGCCATTTCTGCTGTGCTTTTGCATACCGCAGCCAGAAATCATCCAGCACTTGCAAATAAGCATCGTACCAATTGCGTTGCGGGTGCTTTTCAACTTCTTTGTTGGCAACCAGTTGCGCCAGCAATACAGAGTTGAGCATGTCTGTGCCGACGACACTTTTATCCGCGCCAGGAATAATAACGAGCGCACTGCCAACGACCAAAAAGGAAAATTTGTAATCCATTCAACCCCCGTACTATTGAAAGAGCGGCCGATACCTGGCCGCTCCGTCACGAATTAATCAGATTTCGTAATCTTCAATCTTCTTCTCGATATTCAAGCCCAGTTTAGTCTTGATCGCTTCGCGCGCCTGATTAGCGACCATATCGTTTTTGGCAAACATGGTTTCACCGCGATACAGTTTCGCATCACGAATATCTACATCCACGAACAGCACTTTGGTCGACGAGTTTCGACGCATGAAACGCACCGCGCCTACGGCCATGATCGCCTCGCCATTAACTTCAGTGCACGCACCGGTGGCGACACCGCCAATACCGTTTTCCAGCAGGTTTCGCTCATACGTGGTCAGCGCGGTATCGCGTTTCTGCAACGCGGAAATGGCATCCCCCGCGACCTTGAGCATCAGTGCACTGGTCGGACCCGGCAGGGCGACACCGGCGACGACCGAGCCCAGGATCTCCAGTACCAACTTATCCATACGGACGCTGGTCCCGGAAACATTCAAATCACTGTAGAACTTGGTGACTGGCGTCCAACCGCAACTGGTCATCACTTCGCGGAACATCTCGTAATTCTCTTTACCCTGATGTTGCAACGGGTATTTCTTGTTTGCTACCAGGGAAGCGAACAGAAAGGCGTTCTGAGCATCCGAGCGATTTTCCGCACTGAGATTACCGGTGAACGTTACAACGGCTTCGCCCACAATAGACGCTTTGCTCGGCTCTTCAACAGGCGGTTGCGCCATTAGAAAGCCACGCGGACGGGAAACTTCCGGGGCATCAACTTCATACGCTTCAATATTCTTCAGGCAAGTAGCAACATAGCTGTCACGAATAGATTGGTTGTACATAATAAACTCCTTTTTAAATAATTAATCAAACTCATCATGAGCTTGTGGAACCCACTCTAACCAAGCTCTAAAAAACCAACAAACTGAAAGCTGTAACATTATCCTTAATCAACTTTCGCAACTAAGAAACCACCCCCTGAACACACTGGAGCAGCGCAAGAACGAAGGTAAAAAAGACGCTTGAAACATATCCCACGGGCCACGTATCGACTGATAGACTCCGCCTCAACTCTCTTGCTGCGAGTTCCAACCATGCTCCACGTGTTATTCAGCGTTTACCTGAAGATGTTGGTGCTCTACAGCCCGTTCTTCGTATTGTCCTGCTTCATCAGCCTGACCCGCGGTTACTCACGCAAGGAGCAACGTCGCCTGGCCTGGAAAGTGGCCCTGGCGACCCTGATCTCGAGCGTCTTGCTGTACCTGTTCGGGCGAGTGATCTTCGACGTGTTCGGGATCACGGTGGATGCCTTTCGCATCGGCGCCGGCAGTGTGCTGTTCATCTCCGCGCTCGGCATGGCCCAAGGCAAATCCGTGGTGCAGACCGACAACGTGCAACAAGACGTGACCATCGTGCCGCTGACCATTCCCCTGACCGTCGGCCCCGGCACCATCGGTGCGCTGCTGGTGATGGGCGTCAGCCAGCCGCATTGGGATGACAAACTCACGGCCATCCTCAGCATTGCCATGGCCAGCCTCACCGTGGGCGTGGTGCTTTACCTGTCCAACCGCATCGAACGCATCCTCGGTGATCAGGGCTTGCAGATCGTCAGCCGCTTGATGGGCCTGTTCGTCTGCGCCCTGGCGGCACAAATCATCTTTACCGGGGTCAGGGGTTACCTGGTGCCCTGAATGCCACGTCTTGAAAAGTGACCGTGAAAAAAAACGCCGCAGGTTTGAATAACCTGCGGCGTTTTCATTTACACGGACTGCCGAAGCCCTGTCACTTCGGGTTTATCCGCCGGACCAGCGCCGCCAGCGAATCAACCTGACCGACGCTCAGCGCCCCGATCAATTGCTCCAGGCTCACGGTTCGTGTTTCACCCAGCACGTGCAGGCCCAGGCTTACCTGGCTGCGCGAGGCTGGATCAGCCGATTCCACCTCGCTCAGGACCAGGCTGTGGCCTGAGTCCGGATCGGTGAACAGCAACTGCCCGTCAACCTGATCCACGCGCCACAGATCCTGAGGACCGACGTCCATGATCAGGGTGGTGGACGGCCCGGCCGCACCGTCCGATGAACGCCCGGAGGCATCCAGCACCAGGCATTCCAGACGCTGCCAGACCGCAAGCGATACGCGACAACTCAGCGAATCCGAGCCCGTGCCCAGGACCAATTGTGTGACGCCATCAGGCAGCAGTGGCTCCAGGTCGGTGAAGCTGCCCTGCAGTCGCAGGGTCAGCACGTCACCCTCACGCCGGGCGAAGCTCGGCTGCACCCATACGACCTTGGATGAGTTGTAAGTCAGCTCAGTCGGCACTTCATGCACCAATGCCATGGTTTTGTTGCCGACACCCAGGTTGCGAACACCCAGCAATCGCATGTCAAGCTTGGAGCCACTCACGCCCACCACCTCATCAATGTCGCTCACATACCAGTCACGGCTGAAGCGATTGCCGATGGACACATTCGGGTGATGCGGGTGCTGGCTGACCAGCGTTTTCAGAGCAGCTCTTGCACGGTCGTGCCTCGGATCAAACGTTGCGGCATTGGCCCGGAGCCATTTCTCCGTGACACCGACGATGCGGGCTTGAAGACCGTATTGCAAATCAAGCTGAATGCCATCGCGGGTCACGCCCCTCAGGCCGCTGCCATGCAACTCGACCTCGGCAAACGTCCATTCTGACCACTCGCGCTGCGCGGCGGCCAACGGATGGCCTGATAGCAGGCGCGTGCCCTGGGCAAATGCCGCGCTCAGTTGTTCGTTATCCAGATAGGCTTGGCGATAAAGCTGGCCAGTCGTCGGTGCGAACAACCAGGCGTAGCGTTGGTCCGGGGTGGTTGCCAGGAAACGCAAGCCCTGGTCGCTCTGAGCATCGACCAACAGCAACCGCTTGTCCTGATACCAGCCGACCAGCGCGCTTCCCCGGGACGTGGTCAATCCCGTCACCTCGATACCTGCCACCTGATACTGCTCGGCCAGCAATGCCAACTCGCTCAGCCAATTAGCCTGCTTTTCCAGCCACGTCAGGTTGACCCCGCAGAGTTCCACCGTCCCGGAGCCGCGTGCATCAAACATCAGGCCGGAGTCGGTCACCACCTGGTAGCTGCGCCCCTGTGCCGTCAAGCTCTTGATGCCGTCCAGCACTGTCTCGACGGTGATCCTGTCTCCCTCGCCTCGAGTGCCGCGTCGCAGCCGCCCGAGAGAAATGGTGTAGATCAGGAAGCTGTCGTGCTGATCCGTCTCTGGCATTAGCAACACAGCGTTATCAGCGACAGGGTCAGCACTGACAATCATCCAGTTGTCACGGATGCGCAACCAGGAGGTGTAGATCCGAGTCTTCAAGTGGGCCTGCAATGCGAGGTACAGCGGCGGTTGCCACTGTTTGACATCCGAAGCCATGTTCGGCGTGGCATCCGCATAAACATCGCTCAAGCTAAACAGCGCCAGGAAGTCATTCCAGGCATACCAGTACGGGTCCTCCTGATCTGCGTCGCTCACCATTGTCGATACGGCGCTCATATGGATCTGATCGCCCTGTACCAAATAGACCAGGTTATAGGACTGGCCGTTATTACCCGTCACCTGCTGCACAACTCGCACCGTCGACCCCGCACTCTCACAAGCGATCAGGGTCGAACCCGACTGAGGATTGAGCAACCGGTAGCGACGGTTGACCAGCCCGGTGGATACATCGACGCGCCAGATGCTCGTGTGTTCACGATGATAGAAATACACGTGGTCGCCCACCACCGTGCCGAGCTGAAGTTCCTCGCGGACAGCGGCAGGCAGGTTGCGCGCGTACAGCGTCCGTTTTTTCGCTACGTCGTAGAAAGCCCGGGTTCGAACCGGTGCCGCCGGGTCACTGAAAGGCGCGGTGAAGTGTTGCAATGGCAGATAGGGGGTGGGGATTCGGTGATCATCACCCAGTTTGGCCAATTGTTCTCGCAAGGCTGCCAAGTCGGCCTTGTCGCTGATATTCAGTTGCGTCAGGACCAACTGGCGCTTCGCCCGATCGACCTGGAACACCTGACCGCCTTCAAGCAGCAGATAGATTTCGTTGCCCGCTTCGACCGTGACTTCAATGCCACCCACTTTCAGCGTCGAGTCACCCACAACCACGCTTCGTTCATTGACCCAGGCCGCGCCAATCATCCAACGCATCGCGCCAGAGCCTTTCAAGGTGGTCAGCTGCACGCTGGCAATGCCCGGGATGAGCGTGAGAGAGCATTGTCCGCCGACGCCTTCAATGTCATAGGAGACCAGGCCATGGCATTCAGCAAGAATTGGCCAGACGGACAACGAGGTGACGACTTTATCCAGGTGCACACTGATTTGCGTGGGTTCATAGACTGGCAATAGTTTGTAGACGATATATTCGAAAGGGGTCCAGGGAGTGAAGTAAAACTGGCGGTTGCCCCGACCATCGAACTCCAGCTCGCGTGCCTCGTCGAAGCCTTTGTCATGCCGGTTCACGGCACCAGGCAGCAACTGATACTCAAACCCGTAATGACGTTTGGGCGTGCTCGGCAGCACGACCCTGGTGATCACTTCATCACCGGGCTGGTCGGTATTAGGGTCAATGCCGCCATCAATCAAGGCAAAGTCGAGCAAGCCCCAATTATCCCGTAGATCAATCCCCCGGGACCTGTCGACCACATAGTCCGGCAAGCCTGGCCCGTTTCGCCGCGAGGGAAACAACTTATGCGTGTCGAACTGGATATTCCGACGGCGTAGTTCAATCGTGGTGGTCACGACCTCCGGCCTTGGCCACAACACGCCATTGAACACCAGGTGACCGCCATCCTCGTAGGCGGACTTCAACCTGTAGAAATACTTGCCGACGCTCTGCGACTTCAGAAGGATCGAGCTGTAGTTATTGACCAGGGCTGAAACGCCAAAACCGATTCCTGCCAATGGCACCGCGACTGCTCCGGCAAAAGCACCGGCGGTGCCGCCGACGGCCAGCCCACCCACTCCGAGTACCAGCCCCACCGAATCAAAAAACAGCTGAGTACCGATACGCGCGATTTGCGCGGGGTCATCGGCGTTGGCCAGTTCATAGATATCGAACCCGACGCTGGCAACGGCCAGCAGATGGCCGATGCCCTCACCAACGGCCCGGCCCAGCGCGCGACCGACCACACTGGACGTCGTGGCGGCGATCACCTTCTCGTTTCTCAAGGCCTCACGCACCAGCCGTATGACGCCGACCACATCACTGACAACGCCGTGAATCATTTGTGCGTAAACGACATAGCTGTGCAGCCGCACGGACAGCGCCAACGGCGCGTTATCGGCGCTCAATGCGCCCTCGCGCTGATGCAGTGCGAGCATCAGGGACTGGATCGCGAAACCGGCGTTCAGTGTATTGACCGGCGAAGCTTCGGCGGGTTGGCCCAGCGCCAGAAAACGTTCGCGCAGATAGGATTTGATCCGGATCAGGCGAGTGTCGGCCGTGGTGACACTCATCACCGTCTGCGAATTCTTGACGTTGACCATCGACACCGTGACTTGGCCGGCGGCGTTGGTTTGTGCGGTTTCGATCATTGGGATGAATTCACGACCCAGGCTGTTTTCCAGGCGCAGCCGGGATGTCACTTCATCCAGTTGCCGGGCCCAGTTTTGGCCTTCCAGATCCGCCAGCCCCTGACCCAGACGGGCATTTTCCGACAGGGAGCGTGCGCGCAATGCCGCGTGATGCGCCCATGGCGTGACCGCCGTGTCGCCACTCAGTGGGGCATGTTCCAGCAATGCAGACACTGCAACATGCGACGGCAGCGACCTCTCGGCGATTCGCGAGCCATTGAGATCGAGCACATGGTAGGTCGCATCCACCGACGGGCTGATGCCGTACAGGCCACTGATGCCCGGATCGCCGAGAAACTGCTGGAGGCCGCGGCGCAGAGCTTGAGCCTCTGTAAAACCAAAGATGCCAAAGTTCGGGTCATAGAACCGGTAGCTGCTTGATGCTCCGTCGACCACTTTGGCGATCAGCATCGAGTGGTTGTCGGTATTGACCATCAATGTGCGGGTGCTGGCACTGTCTTCCAGCGTTCGCAGAAGCTGGTCCAGCCGCAACTGACCGGCCGGCGTACCGGTCTCGACCATCGCCACCGTCCGCAACTCATCCAGGGTGCGCAGAAACACGTGGCTATCGTTGGCATTCGGGTCCAGGTTCGCGTTGGCCACGCGAGCGATCATTGCGTCTACTGCCGACGCGTCCTTCGACAGCGCCGCCGCCAGGGTCAGCACCAGCGGATAGCAGTGCCGGCCGGGGTCGCCTTCTGCGCGAATCAAAAGCCCCTGCGGCATCATCTTGGCGGACGACGCGCCCGCCGCGACAAAACGTTCCAGCACGGAAGCACTGCGGTCCAGAACCTGGATGCGTAATTCGTGTTCGGTTTGCAGGCGGATCCGAGCGATGTGCTCGCCCCACGCGCGCACACTCAACGGTTGGGTAAAGGCCAGAGCCTTGAGGGTTTTGGCGTTTTGCGCCGAGACTTCGAAACGCGCTTGTCCTTCGGCGAAACCAGCGGCAAAAGCGGGACTGTTCTGGCTGAGCAACGCTTGCTCAATCGCGAGGTAGCGCTGCGCAAGACCGCGCTCGACGGTGTTCTGTGCCAGCTCGCGGCTGCGCTGCCAGGTGTCGGCAAACCCCGCATCATCCAGGGTTTGGGCGCCGAACAAACCGCCGAGATACACCCGGTGCACCGGGCTCAGTTGGTTCAGCGGCAGTGAACCATGGGCGATACGGGCGAACAGTTCGTTAAAGTTGCCCAGCGGCTGAGCACCAATTGACGACGGCAGTTCGACCGGCGCTTGTGCGCGGATCCGCTGGCGCTCTTCGAAACTGACACGCAGCCGCCCTTGTAGGCGAACCTCGCCGGACAATTTATCGGTCATGGCGCGGACGAATGCTTCACCCGATTCATCGACCCAGCGTTGTAATAACGGGGTATCCAGGACCGGACGCCCCTCGATCACCGGCCAGCCTTTTTCGAAGGTCAGGGCCTGGCCTTTGAGCAACTCGGCAAGGTCACCGGCGTAACGGGTTTTGTAGCGGCCGGCGGTCCATTTTTCCTGTTCTTGTTGCAGCCATTCCTGTGGATTGTCGTTGACTGACCAACCAGAAATTTTGTCTTCTTCGGTCAGATCGTTGAAACCTTCCTTCAGTTGCATGTCCACCCTGATGGTTGCAGCCCCGCTAGGCGAAAGGTGCATTTCGCCAAATTCTGCAAGACCGAGTACCGTCGCACCAGGGCCAGTCATCGCAACGGTTCCACGAGCTTCCGGCCGTATTCCATCCCGGTAATAAGCGCTGATTCCATCCGTCGCATTTTTGATTACGGTACTGGGATCACTAGACTGGAATGAACGTTGTGCATAGCGATCGCGCACGACATCAACAATAAGATCAGACGCTACCCGGGCATCTCCAAAATCAGTTCCCAGAGCTAACAGCCTTCGCTCGACTTCAAGCAAGCAGTCGTAGTGGAAACGGATCAATTGCAGCGTGTGCTGCACAGCTCCGCTCTTTGGGTGGGCGATGATGTGCGAATTCATATCACCGAACGTGGCACGCGCCAGGCGCATGCCGTCCACGGCGACTCGATTGTCTTTGGGTAAGACAAAAATGTCATGAACCGAGGGCTTACTTTCGGCAAACTTGCGCAGTGCCTCTTGATGCTCCACCGGGATGCTCCCGGTTCGATCCTCGTAGCGTTTAACATCGCGCCCCGGCAACAGCAGCGCATTGTGATTGAGCAGAAGTTGCAACACGCCTATTGCTGCCCCATCGCTAAACTTGCTGATATCGACACCGCCGATCGGCTTGATCAGCCCCGGCAAGTAATCCAGGTCGCTGTAGCGTCCACCTTCAATATCCACCGCCAGCAGGCGCACCACATCACTGGCCGCTGCAAAATTGCCACGCATCGCCACTTCACGCTGATAAACATCCCAGAGAAAGTGCGACTGGAACGTATCGCGAACATCGCGCAGGCGGGTGTTGTCATCAACCATGGCCAAGTGACTGTCCAGGCACTTTTGCCGGAAGGCCGTGAGCACATCCTTGTCTTTGCCATAAGCCCTGACCATCAAATCGATCCGCGCTTCATCGGCCTTGCCGGCCCATTGCGGCTGGGCGAGATGCTCAGCCATTTGCCACTTGAGCACCCGCGCCCGATCTTCGATCATCCCCGCCAGTTCAGCCGGCTTCGTTACCGTAGCGCCGCCCGCCTCCATGGCATGCACCCTGGCGCTCTCATGGATGACCCGATTCATCTCAAAGGCCAGCAATGCATCGCTGTCGTACCACAGGTTGAACCGATGCCCCTCGGGCACCATCACCTGGCGCCAGATGTTCATGTAATCCCGTTGAATGGCGCCGAACTCGCTGCCACCGACCCAGACAAAGTGCATGACCTTCGGCACTTCCGGTTGCGTACCGACCAACATGGTGACGGTGTTTTCGCAGCGCACCGCGTATTCCCTGACCGTGGCAATCAGCCTGGTCTGCTCCCCGGTCGTCGGTGTCTCGAGTTGCTTGATCAGCGACGTCAGGGTGTCTTCGAACAGCTTGACCGCCGTGAGTTCTTCGGACACATCCATGGCGCTAATGGAGGCCTGAAAATACCGTTCCAAGTGACTGAATTCGGGCATCGAAACAGCTTCGGCCAGTATCGACCTGACTTCAGCCATATCGATCCAGGCCGGCAGGGCCAGCGCATTCAAATTACGTTCTTCCATGACAACTTATCCATTGAATAAAAAATGGGACACGCGTGGGCACGTCGAAAAATGTTCATCCCTCGACATTCAACTTCGCATTGATTTTTCTTGGCAGTTATTAAATACGATCCATCAGACAAGCACACACCGCCACTTGCAACTGGAGTAACAAGTCACAATTGAAATCATCTGAAAAGTATTAAAATTAATAACCACAAACACACTGCACGGAACAAAACTAATAGTTCGCATAGAACTTTTCAAACCACAAACAATTCATTTAATGTCTACACAACTTGAAACTTAGTGCCAGGCACACAAAAACCAGCCCGACATCACATCGCGCCAACTAATAAATGAACAAAAAAAACGCCTCCGAGTGGAGGCGTCGTGTATCAAGAGGTCGGCTTGTCGCCGTACCAGCGCGGCGTATAGACCCACGCACCACCCTCGGCGCGAGGGAACACGCAGGTGGTGGACGAACCGATCAACACCATCGTGCGCATGTCCACTTGGTCCGGGGTCAATTGGCCAAGCGTGGTGACACGCAATGTCTGCCCCGGCCGGCCAATGTCACGCCCCAGCACCACCGGTGTTTCGGCGGTGCGGTGCTGCGCGACGATCTCCAGCGCACGGCCCAGCTGCCACGGACGTGAGCGGGAGATCGGGTTGTAGAAGGCCAGGGCCAGGTCGGCCTGGGAGGCCAGATCCAGTCGTTTCTCGATGATCGCCCACGGCTTGAGGTTGTCCGACAGCGACATCACGCAGAAGTCATGGCCCAGTGGCGCACCCGCCTGAGCGGCGGTGGCCAGGGACGCGGAAACGCCGGGCAGGATTTCCAGATCGACGTTGTGCCAGTTGGCATCGCTGGATTCGTGCAAGGCTTCGAGCACCGCCGCAGCCATGGCGAACACGCCCGGATCACCCGACGACACCACCACCACCGAACGCCCCTGGGCCGCGAGTTCGAAGGCGTGGCGAGCACGCTGCATCTCTTCGCGGTTGTCGGTGCAGTGCATCACTTGATCGGCGCGGAACGGCCCGGCCATGCGCACGTAGGTTTCGTAACCCAGGATGTCATGGGCCCGGGCCAGTTCGGCCTTGACCGCCGGCACCATCAATTCGGCGGCGCCGGGGCCGAGGCCGATCACGGCGAGACGACCACGCGGGCGGCCGAGCAGCAGTGGGTCGAGGGGTTCGGCGGCGACGGCGATGGCCATCGAGTCATTGATTTCAATCGACGTCAGCAGCGACGGCACTGCACTGCGGGCCAGCTCAAGCACGCTGCCGGGCCGGGCACTGAATCGCAGCGGCACACCCAATTCCAGCGCCGCTTCGCGCAGGGCCGGGTTGGCCATCTCGCGTTCATCGGCCAACAAACAGGCCAACGATTGCAGCGCAATATTCGCGTCATGCAATGCCGCTCGAAGGGTTTCAGCCGTCCCCGCCGTCAACGCCACCAGCACGTTGCGCGGATAGATCAGCAGTTCATTGGCACTCGGCTTACGCTCGGCATGCCCGACATGAATCGCCAATCGCGCCTGCTGATCCTCCGGCAACTGCGCCGCGGCCAGCCACGGCGCCGGGCCTTCAATGCGCACCGATTCACCCGCGAGCAAATCCGAAACGAAGCGCTTGCCCAGCTCCAGATCGCCCAAGGCATAACCAGCGGGCGGGTTGAGCAGGCAGGTGCCGAAGCGCAATTCACCGCTGGTGGTGATCGCGGCGGCGACGTCCAACGCGGCGGCGATTTCCCGCGCCAAGACATTCACCCCTCCCAGGCCACCGAGCAGCGGCACCACGGCGCTGCCGTCTTCGGCCACCGCGAGCACTGGCGGTTCGGCGCCTTTTTCCAGGAGCAACGGCGCCAGGGTGCGGATGACAATGCCGGCGGCGCACAGGGCGATGATCGGCGTGTCTTGCTGATAGAGTTCGCGCAGGGTCGCGCCAAATTCCTGATAGTCGCGGTCGGCGCCTTCAACCCGCCCGGCCAGTCCGTGAATCAAAGCGTCCGGGTAGCGCTGCTGAATCCGCCGCGCCGTGGCGAGGCTGCCATTGCCGAGGATGACAATGGCCGGAGCAGGACGGCCCATCACCCTTGCCACCGTTCGCCGGGGACGATGATCAGCGAGAAGTAGGGCGAGGACATCGGCTCGACTGCATCCAGCGGCACGATTTTCTGGTTGGCCATGGTCGCGCGTTCGACGTACAGCGCACGCCCGGCCAGACCGAGTTCTTCAAGCACCTGGCGCACTTTGGGGAAGTTGCGCCCCAGCTTCATGATCACCGCCGCGTCCGCATCCGCTAGACGACGCTTGAGTTCGTCATGGGGCAGCACGCCGGACAGCACCGACAAACTCTGATTGCGATACACCAGCGGGGCGCCCAATACCGAAGCACCGCCAAGCATCGAGCACACACCCGGCACCACTTCAGCCACATAACGCTCGGCCAAACGATCGTGCAGGTACATGTAGGAACCGTAGAAGAACGGATCGCCTTCGCAGATCACCGCCACGTCGCGCCCGGCGTCCAAATGTTGCGCCAACTGCTCGGCGGCGGTGTCGTAGAAATCGCTGATCACTTGTTCATAGGACAGCGGCGCCGGCAGCGCTTCGGTGGTCACCGGGTACACCAGCGGCAACAGGTTTTGTGCATCGACAAGGTGCGCTTCGATGATGCCGAACGCATTGCCCTTCTTGCCCTTGGCGACGAAGTACGCCACCACCGGCGATTCGCGCAGCAGGCGCAGGGCTTTGACGGTAATCAGTTCCGGGTCACCGGGGCCCACGCCCAGGCCGATCAAGCGTCCAGGCTGCTGCATCATTCGATCTCCGTGGCGAGCGCATTGACGGCGGCGGCGGCCATGGCGCTACCGCCGAGCCGGCCTTGCATGATGACGAACGGCACGCCGCGACTGTCCGCCGCCAGCGCGGCTTTCGATTCGGCGGCGCCGACGAAGCCCACCGGGAAGCCGAGGATCAGCGCTGGTTTCGGGGCGCCGGCGTCGAGCATTTCCAGCAAATAAAACAACGCGGTCGGCGCGTTGCCGATCACCACCACGCTGCCTTCCAGGTGCGGGCGCCACAGTTCCAGCGCGGCGGCGGAACGGGTGTTGCCCAACTCACGGGCCAGCTCCGGCACGCTGTCGTCGCGCAGGGTGCAGATCACTTGATTATTGGCGGGCAGGCGCGTGCGGGTCACGCCTTCGGACACCATCCGCGCGTCGCACAGAATCGGCGCGCCGGCGGCCAGGGCATCGCGCCCGGCCTTGCCGGCACCTTCGGAGAATTGCAGACCGTCGATGGCGTCGACCATGCCGCAGGCGTGGATCACCCGCACCGCGAGTTTTTCCAGGTCGGCCGGGATGCGCGAGAGGTTAGCCTCGGCACGAATGATCGCGAAGGAGTTGCGATAGATCTCCTGACCGTCGCGGATGTAATCAAGCATCAAGGGGGCTCCGTGAGCGGGCGTCGAGCAAGGTCGCGACCGCTTCAATAGTAAGGTTGCGTGCGTGCAGCGCGCCGAAACCGGGCTGTGCTGCATCGCGAAAATAGAGGTCGTAGTGACCGGGAGAAACCGCCAGCAAGGTGAACGGCGCAACGTGCGCGGCGGCGCAGGAACGCGGGCAGCCGGACAGGTGCACATTGAGGATCTGGTCGTGACGTTGCAGCAGCGCCGCCAGTTGCAGGGCATCGCTTTTGGTGTCGGACACACCTTTGCCGCAACCGGCGGAACCGGTGCAGGCAATCACATGGGTCAGGGCGTCGTCGGACGAGCAGCGCAGGCCGAGGTTTTCCAGGCTGTGGATAACTTCAGCGGCGTCGTCTTCGTGGATAGTGGGCAGCAGCAGGCTTTGCCATGGCGTGAAACGTAGGGTGCCGTCGCCCTTCTCGCGAGCCAGTTGTGCCGCGCCACGGAGCATGGCGGGATCGAGCCGGCCCAACGTGGGCACCGCGCCGATATAGACGCGACCGGCCTCGCGCTGTGGATGCGCGCCGATGTGCAGGACGCCAGAAACGGTGCGCGGCACACTGGCGATGGACAGCAGCGGCACACGTTCGGCCAGTTGCGCGACAAACCCGGCCAGCGGGTACTCGGCCAACAGATGACGCAGGCGGGTCAGCTCGGGGCGCGCCAGGTCGAGGAACCGCTCCAGCACCGCGATCACCAAGGCATGACCGTGTTCCAGCCGCACCGCGCCCAGGGCTACGTCCGTCGGGCAGCCGGCCAGGCCGAACGCCAACAGACACTCGCCATTCTGTTCAACGGCACTCAGCCACAGGTCATGGTGATGTTCGAGCATCGCCAAGGCTTCGCCGCCATCGAGTTGCAAGGCGAACTTGGCGCTCAACCCGTGGAAACGCTCATGGCTTTGCAGGCTGGTGAGGATCTGCTCGGCCAAAGGGCGCGTGTCGAACAGCATCTGCCGATCAATCCCGGCGCTCGGGCTGAGCATCAGGTTGCGCACATCGTCGCCCGCCGCCGTGCGTGGCCCCAACCCGGCGGCCAGCAGGCTATCGATCAATGCCGTCTCTTCGCGGCCAATCCCGCGAATCTGCAGGTTGGCGCGGTTGGTCGCCTCGATCACGCCGCCGGCGTAACGCTCGGCGGCATCGGCCACGGCGTCAGCCTGGGCTGCGCTGATCGAGCCGCCATTCAACTTGATCCGGCAGATACCGCCATCCAGCGCCTGGACAATACGCAACAACCCCGGGCAAGCCGAGGGGCGTAAGGCGGTGGACATCGGACGGACGTTCAAGGGATGGTTGGCTGCGCGGTGATGGGCGAAAGGTCGCCATTATGCCTGCTTTGCCCGAGCGCATGAAAATGCCTGCCGACCGATCGAGGGTAAAAATCCGCCGCCGGGCGGGCTTACAGTTCGTACTCTGTAAAAGGCAGACTCCGAACAGCGTCTTCCACGCTCTTTTTGCGGGCCTCGACCACCCGGCGCTTGATTACAAGGCGTCGGGCGCGGATTTCCAACTGAGAGGTGTGTTGGCGCACGCGCCAGAACAGATAGGTCGTGCTCATGGTCAGTTTTATCAGCCGGATGTGCGACACCACGACGTCCAGATCCCCGTTACGGTTGTAGCCCATGGGAATCAGTTGAAACCTGACCGCTCTTCCACTGACGTCGGAAAATGCCGTCAGCAATCGGGCATCTCGTTCGACCAGTGCAATAACCCGCTCAACTTCTTCTATCTGAGGGCCGGAAACCAGTTTAGAAACCGCACTTGACCACATCTGTTGTATGTTTCCGGAAAAACTGGGTTTAACCACTTCAATGTGATCGCTGTCCAGCGACCAGCCATGCTTCCACATCAAGTCGGCGTAATGGTCAAACCACCGCCCTGTTTCTCTTTCCACGTTGTAATGTTGGTCTGCTTCGCGCTGTGCCAGTAAAAAGCAGTTCCTGGCAAAGTCACGTTCCTCTTTTGTCGGCCCCTGGGCACTGCATAACACCGTGTTATCCACAACGGTGGCTGTGCCTTTTAAGTTACTTACTGAGTTCATTACTTCCTCGCCTCCTTGGCATTTATATCATCCGGTCTTTTGATGGGCGCCCTATACCCAGCGCCCCTGCACAAACCAGACTAAACAAATTGATTAATTAAAACAGTCGAGGTTTATCAACATTAAATGTCAGTGCACAGCAGGCAGGCATTCGACAAGTGATGAGCCTGCAATGACGCAAGCCGCGTTATCATGCCGCCCTTGAAGATCAACCCTGGATTAAGGAACGGCATGACACCCTGGCTGACGGTTGTGGGAATCGGTGAAGACGGCTTCAAGGGCCTGGGCAAAAACGCCCGACGCGCCCTGATGAACGCCTCGCGGATCATCGGCGGCCAGCGCCAACTGGATTTGCTGCCGGTGTGCATTCGCGGCGAGCGGCAGTTGTGGCCGAGTCCGTTTTCCCTGGCCCCGGTGCTGGAGCGCCATGGCGAAGCGGTGTGCGTGCTGGCCAGTGGCGACCCGATGTTCTTTGGCGTCGGTGCCAGCCTCGCGCGACAGGTTCCTGCCGAGCAAATGCTGATTCTGCCGGCGCCCTCCTCTTGCTCACTCGCGGCGGCGCGCCTGGGTTGGCCGTTGCAAGACGTGGTGACGCTTTCAGTGGTGGCTCGCCCGGTGGCTGCGCTGAATGCGCAGTTGTCCGGTGGCGTGCGGTTGTTGGTGTTGAGCAATGACGGGCAGAGCCCGGCGGCGGTTGCCGAGTTGCTGCGCGAACGCGGTTTCGGGGCGAGCCGGCTGACCGTGCTGGAACACTTGGGCGGCGATGCCGAACGGCGCATCGACGGGGTGGCCCGCGACTGGAGCGCAACGGGCATTGCCGATCTCAATATTGTCGCCATCGAGTGCATCGCCGACCCTGGCACCCCACGCCTGTCACGCCTCGCCGGTTTGCCGGATTGCGCCTTCCAGCACGACGGCCAACTGACCAAGCGTGACGTGCGCGCCATCACCCTCGCCCGCCTCGCGCCGACACCCGGCGAACTGCTGTGGGACGTCGGCGCCGGCAGCGGCTCGATCGGCATCGAATGGATGCGCACGCACCCGAGCTGCCGGGCGCTGGCCATCGAGGCTGATGAAGGTCGGCAGCTATTGATCGAACACAACCGCGATGCCCTGGGCGTCCCGGGCCTGCAATTGATTCGCGGCAGCGCGCCGCAAGCGCTGGCCGGGCTCGAACGCCCGGATGCGATTTTCATTGGCGGCGGCGTGACCCGCGACGGTGTGCTCGACGCCTGCTGGTCGGTGCTGAAACCCGGCGGCCGCCTGATCGCCAACGCGGTGACCCTGCAAAGTGAAATGACCCTGATGGCTTGGCGCGAACAGCATGGCGGTGAACTGACCCGCATCCACATCGCCCAGGCCCAACCCCTTGGCGAGTTCGATACCTGGCGTCAGGCGTTGCCGATTACCTTGCTCGACGTGACGAAACCGTTCGATGCGTGACGAAACCGCCGAACAACCCGCGCCCCTGCGCAGCGGCCTGACCACCGGCAGCTGCGCCACGGCCACCAGCCTCGCCGCCGCCCGGTTGTTGCTCAGTGGCGCGACGGCGGACGCGGTGGAGATCGTCCTGCCCAAGGGCAAGCAGGTGCGGATGCGTCTGGAATTCTGCCGTTTGAACGACGACGGCGCCGAGGCTGGAACCCTCAAGGACGCCGGGGATGACCCGGACGTGACCCATGGCGCGTTGCTTTATTCCCACGTGCGCCTGGGTGCCGAGCCGGGGATTCGCTTTTTTGCCGGCCGTGGCGTCGGCACCGTGACGCGTCCCGGTCTGGTGCTGAACGTCGGCGAGCCGGCGATCAACCCGGTGCCGCGCAAGATGATCACCGAGCATCTGACATTGCTGGCCGAAGAGCTGAGCTACAGCGGCGGTTTCGAGGTCACTGTCAATGTCGAGAACGGCGAAGCCCTGGCGCTGAAAACCATGAACCCGCGCCTGGGGATTCTCGGCGGCTTGTCGATCCTCGGCACCAGCGGCATCGTCCGGCCGTTTTCCTGCGCGGCGTACATCGCCTCGATCCACCAGGGCATCGACGTCGCCAAAACCAACGGCTATCTGCACATCGCCGCCTGCACCGGCAATGCCAGCGAAGACACCATGCGCCGGGTCTATGACCTGCCGGAAATCGCCCTGATCGAAATGGGCGACTTCGTGGGTGCGGTGCTCAAGCACCTGCGCAAAGTGCCGGTGGATAAACTCAGCATTTGCGGCGGCTTCGGCAAGATCAGCAAACTGGCGGCCGGGCACATGGACCTGCACAGCCGGCATTCAAGCATCGACTTGCCGCAACTGGCCGAATGGGCGGCGGCGATTGGGGCGGACGGTGCTTTGCAGCAATCGATCCGTGAGGCCAATACCAGTCAGCAGGCGTTGGCCATGGCCAGCGCTGTCGGCATCGCGTTAGGCGATGAAGTGTGTCGGCATGCGCTGGAGTTTGCCCGCAGCGTGGTGCCGGCGCAGGTGCAGGTCGAGGTGTTTGCGATTGATCGCCAGGGCGGGATTGTGGGTCATGCGGGAGCTTTTCAATGAAGCGTATGTTGTTGCTCGGTGGCGTCACCGAAGCCCTGGCCATCGCCCGGACGTTGGGGCCGGAGCATATTTACAGCCTGGCCGGCGTCGGTCGGGTGCCGACGGATTTGACCTGCCAGGTGCGCGTCGGCGGATACGGCGGTGCTGAAGGCCTGGCGCAGTTCATTCGCGATGAAGGCATTGAACTGCTGCTGGACGCCACCCACCCCTACGCCGCGCAAATCAGCCAGAACGCCGCCACCGCCGCACAAATGAGCGGCATCCCGTGCTGGGCATTGCGACGCCCGGCCTGGCAACCTCAGGCCGGAGACGACTGGCGGGAAGTCAGCGACTGGGCAGAATTGATCGAAGCCTTGAAGCCGTTCCGCCGACCACTGTTCACACTCGGCCGCGAGCCGTTGCAACACCTGCACGAAATCCCCCCGGAGCAATTCTGGACCTTGCGCGCCCTCGACGTTTACCCCGGCAACGAACGCTGCGAAGTCATCGGCG
This sequence comes from Pseudomonas sp. ANT_J12, assembly GCF_008370045.1. Lineage (GTDB taxonomy): Bacteria > Pseudomonadota > Gammaproteobacteria > Pseudomonadales > Pseudomonadaceae > Aquipseudomonas. Next base: position 67,307 of record NZ_VOBN01000013.1, on the reverse strand, counting down.
CCCGGGGGCCGTTTGTGATCGAGGAGGAGCGGGATTTGTTCGAACGTCGGCAAATCGATGTGCTGATCAGCAAAAACAGCGGAAGCACCGCCACCGAGCCGAAGCTGGAAGTGGCGCGGGAGCGCGGGGTGCCGGTGTTGGTGTTGAAGCGGCCGGTGTTGGCGCGGGTTGATCGGGAGTTTGAGTTGGTGGATGAGGTATTGGCCGCACTGGCGGAATGCAACATGACAGACGCATAAATCATTGTGGCGAGGGAGCTTGCTCCCGCTTGAGTGCGAAGCGCTCACAAAAGATGGGACTGCTACGCAGTCCAGCGGGAGCAAGCTCCCTCGCCACAGGGTAGTGTTCTAGCCTGAACTCCGGCATTTTGAATCGAAGCCGCTACACTCTTTTGAAAGTACGCTGCGACACCACACCGCACGCCGCTTTTTTACTTATCGGCCCTGATCAGGCTAAATAGCCGCGCCTGATCGCCCACTCAACCGGATCTGTCCCATGTCCCGACTACGGCTCGCATTTGCCTGGATCGCCTGCTTTGCAGTGCTGTTCAATATGCTCGCCATGCCGATGACCGGAGCGATGGCGCAGTCGGCGAAGTCACCCGCCGAGCAGTTGTTGTGGGGCAGTTTCTGCACGTCCAGCGGGACGAAGATGGTGGCGATTTCCCTGGGCACGCTGGAACAGAAAACCCCGCAAAACGACGATCATTCCACTATGCAGCATTGCTGGTGCTGCTCGGGCTCGGCGCCTCTGGTGGCGCTGCCGGGGCATATGCCGCAGTTGTATTTCGCGCGGTTCGAGGCCAATCGAAGCCTGCCCGCCGCCTCGCTCGATACGCCCACGCCGCGCCAGCAATGGCCGAGTCTCAACCCCCGCGCTTCCCCTCTGGTGTGATTCCTTCTCGCAATTGACCTGCGTTTTGAATCGTTCTGGAGAACTGCCATGTTGAACAAACTCATCGTTCTGGCCGCGTTGCTGCTGCCTGCCTGTTTCGCCAATGCCCACGAATACAAGGCCGGCGAGCTGGAAATCGCCCATCCGTGGTCGCAGGAACTACCGCCTAACGCGCCGACCGTGGCGGCGTACTTCGTGATTCACAACAACGGCAAAACCGCTGATCGACTGCTCAGTGTCGACTCTCCGATCTCCGGCGAAGCCCAGTTGCATGAACACGTCATGCAAAACGATCTGATGAAAATGCAGCAGGTGCCGAGCGTGGAAATCCCTGCGGGTGGCAACGTGACGTTTGCGCCGATGGCCCATCACGTGATGCTGCTGAACCTGAAAGACCGCAGCCTTTTGAGCGACGGCAAGCGTTTTCCATTGACGATGCATTTCGAGAAGTCCGGCAACGTGACGGTTGAAGTCTCGGTGCAGAAGAAGCCACCGGAAGACATGCAGATGCACGCTCACGCCCAGTAAACGCCTGAGCAGAAACCGCCATGCGCGCCCTTAGCGCCAGGTCATCCGCACATCGCCGTCAGTCGTCAGGCCTGACGCGAGGTAGCTGGATCAGCCTGTTCGCCATGCTGATGATCTTTATCGGTCCACTGATTTCTCAGTCGATGCCGATGGATCAGGGCGCCCCAATGTCCATGAACATGTCGATGGACATGAGCATGGACGGCCACGGTGAGCAGGCGCAAGAACACTGCCCTGCGAAAGCAGAGCATCACGCGCTCTGGGAAAAGTGTGGCTATTGCAGCCTGCTGTTCAACTGCCCGGCGCTGACCGGCGGCCAATCCTTCGTCGCGTTCAACACACCTCACGTAACGACCTTCACCACGCCTGCCACCCGCCTGGGCCACGCCCGGCAATCGTTCTTCCCTGGCGCCCGAACCCGCGCCCCGCCCATCACGTCGTAAACACCACACCGATCTCACACGGTTTATGAAGTAGCCGTAGCAACTTGTGGGAGCGGGCATTTGTGGCGAGGGGGCTTGCCCCCGTTGGGTCGCGCAGCGGCCCCAAAACCGGCAATTGCTGTGTATCAGGTACACCGCACGCAATGGTTTACGACTGCTTCGCAGCCGAACGGGGGCAAGCCCCCTCGCCACACAAGCGCCTCACCATAAAGCCCGCTCCCACAGGGAATGCGAACGCTGCCGGCCGTGTCGTTTACGACTGTTCGATGGAAATTGTCATGTCCAGGTTTTCTGCTGACACACGCTTTTTTTACACCCATGCCTCCGCCGTCCTTTGCGGCGTTTTGCTGACCCCATTGGCGCTGGCCGATGATCACGCCGGCCACGCCGAAGAACTGAGCCCGACGGTGATTGCCGCCATCGCGCCAAGCTCGCCGCTGACCATCGTCACCAACCCCAAGGACCCGCGCCAACCAGTGCCGGCCAGTGACGGTGGCGATTATCTGAAGACCATTCCCGGCTTCGCCCTCGTGCGCAATGGCGGCACCAATGGCGATCCGGTGTTGCGCGGCATGTTCGGCTCGCGGCTGAACATCCTCACCAACGGCAGCATGATGCTCGGCGCCTGCCCGGGCCGCATGGACGCGCCGACGTCGTACATTTCCCCGGAAACCTACGACAAGCTCACCGTGATCAAAGGCCCACAAACCGTACTGTGGGGCCCGGGCGCATCGGCCGGCACCGTCCTGTTCGACCGTGAACCGGAAAGCTTCGGCGAACTCGGCACCCGGGTGAACGCCAGCGTGTTGGCCGGCTCCAACGGCCGCTTCGACAAAGTGGTGGACGCCGCAGCGGGCGGGCCGTTGGGCTATGTGCGAGTGATCGGCAACACCGCCCATTCCGATGACTACAAGGACGGTAACAACGACACCGTGGCGTCGCGCTACGACAAGTGGAACGGCGACGTCGCGGTGGGTTGGACTCCGGACGCCGACACCCTGCTGGAGCTGACCGCCGGCAAGGGCGACGGCGAGGCGCGGTACGCCGGACGCGGCATGGACGGTTCGCAGTTCAAACGCGAAAGCCTGGGGCTGCGTTTCGAGAAGTCCAACATCGGCGACGTGCTGGATAAGATCGAGGCCCAGGTCTACTACAACTACGCCGACCACGTGATGGACAACTACACCCTGCGCACGCCGTCCGGCACCGGGATGATGGCGGGGCCGATGGCGTCCAACGTCGACCGGCGCACCCTCGGCGCGCGGATCAAGGCGACCTGGCGCTGGGCCGATGTGCAATTGATCAGCGGCCTCGACGCCCAGACCAACGAACACCGCCAGCGCAGCAGCATGGGCATCGACACCTACAAGGACCTGCCTTACACCAAGGACGCCGACTTCCATAACTACGGGGTGTTCAGCGAATTGACCTGGTACGCCGCCGACCGTGATCGGCTGATTACCGGTGCGCGGGTGGACCGTGCCTCGGCCAAGGATTATCGGCAGAGCACCGGTTCCGGGATGATGAGCATGCCGAACCCGACCGCCGACAAAACCCGCGCTGACACCCTGCCCAGCGGTTTCGTCCGCTATGAACACGACTTGGCGGACAGCCCGACCACGCTGTACGCCGGCCTCGGTCACAGCCAGCGCTTCCCGGATTACTGGGAGCTGTTTTCCCCGGATGCCGGTGCCGCCGGTTCGGTGAACGCCTTCGACTCGATCAAACCGGAAAAAACCACCCAGCTCGACTTCGGCCTGCAATACAAGACCGACGACCTCGAAGCCTGGGCCTCGGGCTACGTCGGCCAGGTGCGCGATTACATCCTGTTCAACTACACGCCGGGGATGATGGGCAGTACGTCACAAGCGCAGAACATCGACGCGCGAATCATGGGCGGCGAACTCGGGGCCGCTTACAAATTGACCTCGAACTGGAAAGCCGACGCGACCCTGGCCTACGCCTGGGGCAAGAACAGCAGCGACGGCAAGGCACTGCCGCAAATGCCGCCGCTGGACGCACGTTTCGGCCTGACCTACAGCGAAGACAACTGGAGCGCCGGTGCCTTGTGGCGCGTGGTGGCGGCGCAGAACCGCATCGACCAGAACAAGGGCAACGTGGTCGGCAAGGACTTCGACAAGAGCTCCGGTTTCGGCGTGTTCTCGCTCAACGGCGCGTACCGCATCAACAAAAACTGGAAGGTCAGCACCGGCGTCGACAACCTGTTCGGCAAGGCTTACGCCGAGCATTTGAACCTGGCGGGCAATGCCGGTTTCGGCTACCCGGCCAATGACCCGCAAGCCATCAACGAACCGGGGCGCACGCTCTGGACCAAGGTGGATATGAGCTTTTAAAAGCTTCGCGGGCACGCCTCGCTCCTACGGATTTGTGTCGTTTACAAACGATGCGAACACCCTGGACCTGTAGGAACGAGGCTCGCCCGCGAACGACTGCGCAGCAGTCACCGGACAACAACAAAGAACCAAGCCAAAGCGGAGCACACGTGATGAAACAGCCCAAACCCAACTTCTACAACCTGGCCTGGCGTTGGCATTTCTACGCCGGATTATTCGTCGCACCGTTCATGGTCATGCTGGCCCTGACCGGCCTCATCTACCTGTTCAAACCGCAACTCGACCCGCTGATGTACGGCAGCCTGATGAACGTCCCGGCGGGGCATCAAACGGTGTCCGCCGACGACCTGCTCAAGCGAGTGAAAACGGCTTATCCACAAGGTCAGATCAAGCAATACCTGCCGCCCATCAACGCCGAACGTAGCGCGCAGTTTGTGGTGATCAACGGCGGCCAGGAGCTGAACGTCTTCATCGATCCGTACCACGGCGACATCCTCGGCGAGCAAGACGCCAAGAAAAACCTGCAAGCCCTCGCCCGGGCGATTCACGGCGAGCTGATGATTGGCACTGTCGGTGATCGGCTGGTGGAACTCGCCGCCGGCTGGGGCGTGGTGCTGGTGGTGTCCGGGGTTTTCCTGTGGTGGCCGCGAGGTCAGTACGCCGGCGTGTTGTGGCCACGACTCAGCAGTCGCGGTCGCGTGTTGTGGCGTGATTTGCACGCCGTGACCGGGTTCTGGGGCGCCGCCTTCCTGCTGGTGATGCTGCTCAGCGGCATGACCTGGACCGGGTTCTGGGGCAAGCAATACGCCGAGGTCTGGAACACCTTCCCGGCGGCGATGTGGGACAACGTGCCGAAGTCCGACGTCGAAGCCCGCAGCCTCAACAGCGCCACGCGCCAGACCGTGCCTTGGGCGATGGAAAACACGCCGATGCCGATGTCCGGCGACCACGCCGAACACATGGCCCACGGCGCCGCACCGGCCGGTCCCGCCGCGCCGACCATCAGCCTGCAAGACGTGCAGAACATCGCCGTGCAACGCAAGGTCGAGCCGGGCTACAGCATCACCCTGCCCACCACCGCCACCGGCGTGTTCACCATCGCGGTATTCGCCGATGACCCGCGCAACGACGCCACCCTGCACGTCGATCAATACACCGGCGACGTTCTCGCCGACGTGCGCTTCGAGCAATACGGCAGCGTCGCTCGCGCCACGGAAATCGGCGTGATGTTGCATAAAGGCAAGATGTTCGGTGCGTTCAACCAGATCATCGTGCTGCTGATCTGCCTGATGATTCTGCTCAGCGCGGTCAGCGGCGTGGTGATCTGGTGGAAGCGTCGTCCGCAAGGCAAATTCGGCGTTCCACCACTGCGCCATGACCTGCCGAAATGGAAAACCGGGGTGGCGATCATGCTGGCGCTGGCGGTGCTGTTCCCGTTGGTGGGGGCTTCGCTGGTGGTCGTATGGGTCCTGGATCGGCTGCTGTTGACACGCCTGAACCGGCAAGCTGAACCGGGTTCGGCGGCCTGAATATTGATCTGATTCAGGGCCAGCACCCTCACTGGCCCTGTTCAGATTGAATGACCGGGCAGGGCTCAAGCTGCAGCTCGCCGTTGCAGTTGTGGATTTTTTTTAACTCGGTTTTTTCGACATCCCGCGCGAGGTTCGGTGTGCTGGCGCCGTACCGGTTTTTGCAAAGGAGCGTCATCCGACACTGGCCATTCTCCAGATCAACGAGCATCGGTGTGACCTGATCCGGCGCGGTGGCACTGACGTAGGACCTGCAACTCTCGCTGACGGGATTCTGCTGCCAAAGACTGAGGCAATCCTGCTCCGCCATGAGCGTCGCACAGTCACAAAAAGCCAAAATACCGATGACTTTGCTGATCCCTGATACGGACATGATCAGCACTCCCTTTCACTATCAACAAGGCTCAAAACTAACGCCGCCAGAGAATTCGATCTACTGTCAAAAGTGACAGTCGGCTAGACCGTCTGGAGATAAAAAACTCGACGCACCACGCAACCTGAATCCGCCTCACCTTCATCATGAATCACGCGAGATGCGCGCATTAGAGGGATCTGTAGACTTCGCGCGCTTATCTCCCGGTCATTTTTAGTGTTACTGTATAACGCAAATGCGCCGCCCCGCCCGCAACAGGAATGTCGCGGGTTTTCTTTGCAGAAGTGATTCACCGCCCCGATGAACAAGTACCTCTTGTCCAGTCTTTGCCTGCTCGCCCTGAACAACGACGCCCAGGCGCAACCGTTGACGCTGCCCACCGGCACCATCACCGCAGCGGCCGTCGATGACGAAACCGTCAGCCTCAACACGCCGACCACCGCCGGTTCGCGCCTGAACCTCACGGCGATGCAAACCCCGGCCAGTGTCGAAAGCCTGAGCGGCGAACAGATTCGCGCGCGGGGTGATCGCAACGTGCAGGACGCGGTGTCGCGCAGCACCGGGATCAGCCGCACCGGCACGCCGGGGGATGGCGGCACGTCGTTGCAGGCGCGGGGATTTACCGGGCAGAGCTCGGTGATGCAGCTGTATGACGGCAATCGGATGTACACCGGCATGGGCACCGCGACGTTCCCGGTGGACACCTGGTCGGCGGAGCGCGTCGATGTGCTGCGCGGCCCGGCGTCGGTGTTGTACGGCGAAGGCGCGACGGGCGCGGTGGTCAACGTGATCCCGAAAAAACCCTTCGAGGGCGAGATCGAAAACCACCTGCGCGTTGGCTACGGTTCCTACGACAGTCGGCAGCAAGCCTTCGACAGCGGCGGCTCGCTGACCGATACCCTGAGCTATCGCCTGAACCTCAATCGCCTGCGCAGCAATGGCTGGATCGATCGCGGCGACTCCGCCAGCGACTTCATCAGCGCCGCTTTGCGCTGGCAGGCGACGGATGATTTGTCGTTCACCCTCGCCCACGATTACGGCGACCAAAAGCCGATGAATTACTTTGGCACGCCACTGATCAATGGCCGCCTAAAGGACAGCCTGCGGGACAAGAACTACAACGTCAGCAACGATAAACAGCACTACAACGATCAATGGACGCGGCTGACCAGCGACTGGCAGATCACCGGCAGCGTCAGTGCGAGCAACGAGCTGTATTACCTCAAGGCCCAGCGCCGCTGGCAGAACGCCGAGAACTACAACTTCGACCGCGACAGCCAGCAACTCAGCCGTAGCGGTTATTTCGGCATCGGCCACACCCAGGAACAGGTCGGCGACCGCCAGACCTTCACCTTCAAACACACCCTGTTCGGCCTCGACAGCCAGACCGTGACCGGCATCGATTACAACCGCATCCGCTTCCAGCTCGAGAGCAATTCGCCGTTCAACGACGTGCTGCCGAATGGCCAACCGCTGGATCTGTATCACCCGCAACCCGGTCAGTTTGAAAGTACCAATCCGTACCGTGGCCAGTTCCAGTCGACGACGAAGCAGATGTCGGCCTTCGCCGAAAACCGCACGCAACTGAGCGAGCGCTGGTCCGTGGTGACTGGTGTGCGCCGCGATTACGTACATGTCGACCGCACCGATCTGGTCAAGGACAGCCAGAGCGACAAGACCCTGACCGGCAACAACTGGAAGGCCGGATTGGTATTCGCGCTGACCCCGGACACTTCGTTGTACGGCCAGTACGCCACCAGCACGGACGGCGTCGGCGGCCTGATTTCCTTGAGCCCGAGCCAGCAGCAATACGACCTGGCCACCGCCAAACAGACCGAAATCGGCCTGAAGCAATTGTTCTGGGATCAGCGCGGCGAGTTCACGTTGGCGGCCTATCACATCGTCAAAAAGAAACTGCTGACCGACGACCCGGGCAACCCGACGCTCAAGCAACAGGTCGGCCAGCAATCGTCCAATGGCCTGGAAGCCAGCCTCGACCTGCAACTGCCACACGCCTGGCAACTGCAGGCGAACGCGGCCATCGTCAAAGCCCGGTACGACGATTTCTCGGCGGTGGTGAACGGGGAAACCGTGTCGTACAACGGCAACCGCCCGACCGATGTACCGCGCCGCACCGCGAATCTGTGGCTGAGCAAGGCGATCAACGATGACCTCAAGGCCGGGGCCGGTGTGCGTTACGTCGATGCGCGTTTTGCGGACATGGCCAACCGCAATGAGCTGCCGAGCTACACCGTGGTCGATGCCACGTTGTCGTGGCAGGCGCTGCGCAACACGACGCTGGGGTTGCAGGTGAACAATCTGTTTGACCGGCAGTACGCGCAAAGCCAATACAATGAGGGGCAGCAGTGGATTCTTGGGGAACCACGGTCGTTCTTCGTCACGGCTGATTACACCTTTTAAAGTTGGAATGCTTGTGTGGCGAGGGAGCTTGCTCCCGCTGGGTTGCGAAGCGACCCCAAACCCGACAACCAGGTTGTCCCTGACACACCGCGTCGGCTGAATTTGCGACTGCTGCGCAGCCGAGCGGGAGCAAGCTCCCTCGCCACAGGGATGTGTACCGCCCCAAAATGATCATCAGGAATTCAATGACCTCGCTTAACCTCACCCACCTCGCCTGGACACCCCTGGGCCACGGCCACTGCCATCACCAGTTCCAACTGCGTGACGCCTCGTTGCACGTGGCCGCCGGTGAGTTTGTCGGGTTGATCGGCCCCAACGGCAGCGGCAAGACCAGCCTGTTGCGTTGTGCCTATCGCTTCAGCAAACCGGAAAGCGGCGAGGTCCGGCTCGACCACCACAACGTCTGGAAACAATCCTCACGCTGGTGCGCCCAACGCATCGCCGTGGTCTTGCAGGAATTCCCCGATGCCTTCGGCCTGACCGTCGAGGAAGTGGTCGCCATGGGTCGCACGCCGCACAAAGGCCTGTTCGATGGCGACACCCTCGAAGACCGCCACCTCGCTACCCAAGCCCTGGAATCCGTCGGCCTCAAGGGCTTCGAAGACCATGCCTTCGCCACGCTCTCCGGCGGCGAAAAACAGCGAGTGATCCTCGCCCGCGCCCTGGCCCAGCAACCGCAATTGCTGATCCTCGACGAGCCGACCAACCACCTCGACCCGCGCTATCAGCTGGAGCTGTTGCAACTGGTCAAACGCCTGAACATCGGCACCCTGGCGAGCATCCACGATTTGAATCTGGCCGCCGCTTTTTGCGACCGGTTGTACGTGATCAACCACGGCCGCATCGTCGCCAGCGGCACGCCAAAAGCAGTCCTGACCACGTCGCTGCTGCACGATGTATTTGGCGTCGAAGCGCTGATCGACGACCACCCCCTCCACGGCTACCCCCGAATCACCTGGATAACCCAACCATGACTGTGCGCTCCCTGCTGTGCCTCGCCCTGCTGCTGGGCAGTACTCACGCCTTTGCCGAAGCAACGAAATACCCACTGACCGTCCAAAGCTGCAACCGCGAAGTGACGTTCAAGCAAGCGCCGAAACATGCCGTCAGCCACGACATCAACATGACCCAGATGATGCTCGCCCTCGGCCTCAAGCCAAGCATGGTCGGCTACAGCGGCGTCAGTGGCTGGAAGTCGGTGACCCCGGCCATGCAGTCGTTGCTCGATGGCCTGCCGGAACTGGCGGCGAAGTACCCGTCGGTGGAAACCCTGCTCAACGCCAACGTCGATTTCTTCTTCGCCGGTTGGGACTACGGCATGCGCGTCGGCGGTGACCTGACGCCGCAAACCCTGCAACCACTGGGCATCAATGTCTACGAGTTGACCGAGTCCTGCGCCTTCGTCATGAAGCGCCCGGCCGCGACCCTGGAAGACACTTACAACGACCTGCGCAGCCTCGGCAAAATCTTCGACGTGCAGGACCGCGCCAACGCCTTGATCGCCCAGATGCAGGCGCAAGTCGCCGCGGTGCGCAAGGATCTGCCGGCGGACAAACCTCGCGTATTCCTCTACGACAGCGGCGAAGACCGGGCCATGACCTCCGGACGCCTGGGAATGCCGCAAGCGCTGATCGATGCAGCGGGCGGGCGCAATATTCTGGATGACGTCGAGGCCAGCTGGACGCGTGTGAACTGGGAGAACGTGGTCGAGCGCAACCCGCAGGTGATCGTGATCGTCGACTACGGCGAAGTCACCGCCGAACAGAAACAGCAATTCCTGCTCGACAACAAAGCCCTGCAATCGGTGGACGCGATCAAGCACCAGCGCTTTATCGTCATCCCCTACGTGCAAGCCACGCCAGGCATCGACAACGTGCTGGCGGTGGAAACCCTGGCCAAAGGGTTCCACGGCGAATGATCGACCGTCGCTACGCCTTGCTGCTGATCGCCCTGGGCACACTGTTGCTGGTGTCGTGCGTGGTGTCTCTGGGCTTCGGCCCGGCGCGGGTGCCGGTGGACGTGGTGTGGCGGATTCTGCTGCACAAGCTCTTCGGCATCGGCGTGCCGGATTGGGCGGCGGGCCAGGAACATATCGTGTGGCTGATTCGCGTGCCGCGCATGTTGCTCGGTGCGTTGGTCGGCGCCGGGTTGGCGTTGATCGGTGCGGTGTTGCAAGCGGTCACGCGTAATCCGCTGGCGGATCCGCACCTGCTCGGCGTCACCTCCGGCGCGACCCTGGGCGCGGTGATTGTGGTGCTGCATGTGGGTGAAATCGTCGGCCTGCTGACCTTGCCGATTGCCGCGTTTATCGGCGCGCTGGCGAGCATGCTGATCGTGCTGATGATCGCCAATCGCAACGGGCGGCTGGACAGTGATCGGCTGTTGCTGTGTGGCGTGGCGGTGTCGTTCGTGATGATGGCGATTGCCAATTTGCTGTTGTTTATGGGGGATCATCGGGCGAGTTCGGCGGTGATGTTCTGGATGCTCGGCGGGCTCGGATTGGCCCGTTGGGAATTGCTGGCGGTGCCGGCGGCTAGCGTGTTGCTGGGACTGGTTTTGTTGCTGGGGATGGCTCGGCCGCTTAACGCTTTGATGGCGGGCGAGCAGACGGCCGTGACACTCGGGCTGAATGCTCGCACCGTACGGTTGCGGGTGTTTTTGATCGCGTCGTTGATGACCGGCGTGTTGGTGTCGATCAGCGGCTCCATCGGCTTTGTCGGGCTGATGGTGCCGCACATCGCCCGGCGCCTGGTCGGGGCTGAACACCGGCGATTACTACCGGTGTGCGTGTTGCTCGGCAGCATCTTCCTGGTCTGGGTCGACGTCGCCGCCCGCACCCTTATCGCCCCGGAAGACCTGCCCATCGGCGTGGCGACCGCCGCGATTGGCGGCTTGTTTTTCATCGGCCTGATGCGTCGTCGCTGAGCCCCTGTCACCAAGGGCTCAGCCAACAGGTCGGTGGATTACAGTTCGTCGTGCTTCGGTTGCGGCGGCACGACCGGGTAAGGCAGCGCTGACGGACTGACCGGGCCGGGACGCGTCCAGTACCCATCCACCTCCAGCACCTGCAACCGGCTGATACCGATCAAGCGCTTGAAGAACCGGCCGACGCCCGCGCCCATGTCTTCCTTGAACAGCGCGGTTTCCTCGGCGGTGAAATTGGGGGTGAACTTGAGCAAGGCTCCCCCGCGACCGCTCAGGTAACAACAAGCCCCCACCACGGCATTTTTTTTCAGGACATCGACGCTGAAATACAGATCGCCCAGGGCCAGGTTATTCATCAATTGCTGTTCTTCCTCGGTGGTCGGGTTGATCACCCGGGCGACCTTATAAAACTGGTGGACCGCCCCCAGCCTGAACCCGGCTGGAAATTCCGGTATCGGCAAGGACGGTGCCCCCGGCACGGTGACCGGCGCAATCGGCCCGCCGGGCCCCGAATAAAACAGGCGTGATGCCGGGTCGCTGTCGGGGCTGTCCTCCAACGGCTCGATCCCTACGCACAAATCGGCGTCGGGCAGCACTAACACCCCGCCCAGGTATGGCTTGCCCGTGAACGGTCCCAAACGGTGCTGGGCATGCCGCGCCGCATCATCGGCATGGGCGAACAGCGGCCCGAGCGCCTGGCGTTTTTCCCGCGGCCAGCGCACCAGTCCGATACCGGTTTTCACGCCATGGGCGTCCACCCGCAGTGGCGACCAGTAGCGACTGCGCTCCAGCACACGCAGCCCACCGGTCTTGATCAGTTTGCGAACGAATTCGAGCAGCGGTTCGTGGCCCGACTGGAGCAATGTGTCGTAGACATGGGTCGCCGGAAAACTCGCCCATTCGGTGGCCATCCGGGTGGCGCTGTAGTGCAGCAACGCACCGTCGGCACACGAAAGATACAACCCCAGGTACGTGTCACCCTCGGCGCTGGACACCCGCACCGCATCCAGCGCCCGCGTCAGCTCCCGAACCGAGACGAAGCTGCGGTGCAGGTCGTCCTGGCGCACAGCCGACGGCACCAGCAGATAAAGCCCCTGCACCGAAAACCCTGGCGGCAGCTGCGCCTGGGGAAACACCCGCTCCACACTCAACGGGCCCTCGGTGGCGGGGATCGGCAGCGTTGCGATATACCGCTCGACGCCCTGGGACTTGAGGAAATAACCGAACCTCAGTGCCCCACGAGACTGGGCCAGGCGATGCACATGGCGGGCGGCGTCATCCAGTTGGGTGAACAGCGGACTCAACGCCGGTTCGACAACGGCAAACCGCTGCAGCGCCTGCGCCGATACCGGACCGGTCCATTGCACCACAGGCCTTGGGCGCCCCCATGCCGGGCCGCCCTGGACCACCTGCAACTGTCCGGCGCTCGCCAGTCGCTGTACCAGATCCCCCGGGGTCAGCGTCCCGGCGCGCATCTGCAACTCCAGCACGGTTTGGCGTTGCTGCAAGCGGCTGGGCGTCGCCAGTGCCGTAGCCAGTGGCCGTGTTTGCACGTTGTCGCCGAGGCGGTAGCGCAGAAGGCTGTCATCGAGGCCGATCAGGTATTCATCACCCGGCGACCAGCGCGGACCGCTAAGCGGCGGCAAGACGATGGCGGCCAGAAAGTCCGTGGAAAACAGGTTCTGATACAGCGCCCGCTGCTCGCCGGACAAGGCAAACACCGGCTCGACCCGCCGCCGCGAATGGTAGCGGGCCACCACTGTGCTGCCGGCCACGGTGTCCGGCTGAATCCAGGCGGGCGGAAAATCCTCGACATCCAGCGGCACCGGCATGGTCGCAACGAACCGACCGTCCCGGCGGCGCAGCACCAGCCCACCGTAGACCCGCTCGCGGTCCGGTCCCACGTGCTGGATGACAAAACGCACCGCGTCATCCGGCCCGAGGAACACCGGGCTGAGCGGACGTCGCTGCCTTAAGGCAAAGGGTTGCCATTGCGCGGTCACCCGGCCTTTTTCGTCCCAACATTCGCTGCTGATCCGAACCTGCAATTCACCCCCTGCCGCGATGCTGTTCATGACCGAGGCAAAGGGCGGTGTGTCACGGCTCATGCGCGCCAGCAAGTCGTCGGCGCCCAGGCCGCCCTGTGCCAGGTCGAACAAGGTCGAGGTGCTCGAATAGCGATAGCGCAGCAAGGCACCGTCCAGGGCGGCGATGTACAGGGTCAGGTCCTGGTGATGGGTCAGCCGTTGCGTACCCTCGTCGTCGTGAAGCGCAGCGAACAGGTCCGTCAGGGCCAAGAAGTGTCGGGCGAACCAGGCATCGGCGGTGGACAGGCCCGGCAGCAGCCAACTGGCGGCGTAATAGACGCAGTGGGTGCGGAATTCGTCGATCAGCACCGCAGCGCCGAAATCACTCGCCAGGTTCAAGCGGTTCAGGTCCTTGGCCGGCACCGTTTCGGTCGCCACGTATTCCTGCCGGGTCTTGTGCTTGAGGATAAAACCCAGGCCGCCACTGGCCGCCCGATAATCGGCGCGGGCGCGCTGGCGGGCGTCGAGCACGGCCTGTTCCGCCGAGGCGAATCGGGGCCCCAGCACGGGCGCCAAGGGCCCGCGATGCACGCCGCCACCCAACAGGCTGCCCCGCTCGCCCCACAGGTCACTGCCGACGACGACCCGCAGTTCCCCGGTGATCGCCAGGGCGGTGATCAGCTCCGACACGGGCAGCGGATCGCTCACGTGGGGATTGGCGATGCGCTCTCGCAACCGGGTGCGGGCGCTCTGTGCTCGCTCGTCGCCGCGATAAGCCAGCACGCTGTCCGCCGCCCCGCACAGGTACGCCACGCTGACCGCATTACGGCTGTCCAGCAGCGCGTGAATATCCGCGTCGGTGAACATCTGCGCCGCCCTGCGCTGATGCGCCTCGTCGGCGCCGCCGGGCCTGGCATCGCCCTGCCAACGCGACGCGTACAGCCCGTGCAGCGAATAACCGGCGGCCAACACGATGGGCGCACCGCTGCTGTCCCGGGGGCACAAGCGGTCGAGGACAAACCGGGGACCGAAGGCGGGCACCGGCAAGGTCGCGACAAACCCGTTGTCCGCCGAGCGCAGGATCAACCCGACATACGCCTGATCGCGCAGGCTGCCAATGGCCTGCTGGGCGAAGCGCGCCGCGTCGTCGTCGGTGATGAACACCGGGCTCAAACGGCTGGCCCCGGCGTAAGGTCGCCAATCCTGCGCGACGCGCCCGGCGACGTCCCACAGCGGGCTGCCAAGGAGCACCGACAGTTCGCCATGGCCCGCCACACGTCGCACATAGTCGCTGGGGCTGAGTGTCCCGCTGCTCAGTTGCTCGTTGAAGGTCGCACTGTTGCGCAGGGCTTGTTCCGCCACATCGAGCGCGGGACCGTATTGCAACACCGCCCCCTCGCGGGTCCAGGTGTACACCTGCAATTCGTCGCCTTCCCGGCGCCGGTGGCTGTTCTCATGGACGAACCGTATGCCGTCCGCCAACTCGCCCGGCGTGAAGAAATGCGGGTACATCCAGGGTTCCTGGACACCGGGGAGCGCGTCCCCACGGAAGATGAAATACACGCCGGCGAGTTGGTAAGCCTGGGGCTCGGCCAGTTTGAGCCGGTTGAGGTCCTCGAACCGCAGCCGCCGCGTCAGCTCGGCGCTCGGTGTGGTCGAGACGATCGGGTAAGTGGCGAGACAGTCGCGACCGTCCGCCGACCGCAGGACGAAGCCCAGGTAGCGGCTGTTCGGCTCAAGGGCCTGCGCACTGCCTGCCGCGATGATGGCCTGGCTGGTGTAATCGGCGACCGGTCCATAGAACGCTTTTTCGTTGTGCACGGAGGTGTTGAGCGCCGGCGTGCCAAGCGTCCAGTTGCCCGACACCGTGCCCGCGCGCCCACCCCAGGCGGCATTGGCCACCAGCACTTGCAGGGTGCCGATGTGCGCCAGGTGCTGGATCAGGCGCTCGACATCGCTGAAGGAGCCCAGGTGGGTAAAGCCCGGCGTAAACAGTTGCCGTTCCCGGCCAGGTTCGGTGGATTCGTACTTGATCAGCGAGCCATCCGGCCCCGACAGGTAGTGGCGCTGCCCGTAGGGGCCGGGGTCCTGGAGGTGGGACGCCAGGTGCCCCATGAAAAAGAAACCGAGGTACAGGCTGATTTGCTCCTGCGTCCAGTCCGGGTGCACGCGTCGCGGCTCGGCACGGTCGGCGGCGTGGGAAATGTAATAGCCCACCCCCACATAGCCTTCGGGCACCACGTAACGCTGGGAATCCGGCTCGTGGGCCAGCAGGTCGTCGAAGTCGAAATACAGCGTGCGCTTACCCGCCACCGGCAGCGTCGCCCGGTACTTGCCATCGCCGCTTTGCACGATGACGGCACCGTACGCCCGGTCACGCCGCTGACCGGTTTGCAGGTGCGCCCAATAGGCGGCGTCGTCCGCACTGATGAAGGTGGGGCCCAGCGCGGGGAAAACCGCACCACCGGAGGAAAGAGGAGGGAGTGGGATAGTCGAGTTGTCCATAAACGGCTCACCGGAAGAAGAGCCTTCATGATCGACATCCCCAAGCGTGGCGTGCGGTACATATGTATCGCGTGGCGAGACAGCGCCCGCGCCCCAATGTGGCGCAACCCGACGCACCCGTGCATCCTCGGCGTTCCTTCCTGGTGCGCCGGCACTCCCGGGCAACCGCTCTGGCACGACATTTACCGGCCAAACCCCGACCGGGCACAGCCCTTGCAAAACAGCCTTCAGTAGTCCGCCTCTGCCATCAAAAAAAATATCAATGTTCATGGAGATCGCACAATGAAGCGTCGCAGCTTGATCAAGGCTTTCACACTCACGGCAAGCATTGCCGCGATGGGCATGACCTGGACGGTCCAGGCCGCCGAGACCATCAAGGTTGGCATCCTGCACTCCTTGTCCGGGACCATGGCGATCTCCGAAACCTCCCTCAAAGACATGGCGTTGATGACCATCGACGAGATCAACGCCAAGGGTGGCGTGAACGGCAAGATGCTGGAACCGGTGGTGGTCGACCCGGCCTCGAACTGGCCGCTGTTCGCCGAGAAGGGCCGGCAGTTGCTGACCCAGGACAAGGTCGCCGTGGTGTTCGGTTGCTGGACCTCGGTGTCGCGTAAATCGGTGTTGCCGGTGTTCGAAGAACTCAACGGCTTGCTGTTCTACCCGGTGCAATACGAAGGCGAAGAGATGTCGCCAAACGTGTTCTACACCGGCGCCGCGCCGAACCAACAGGCAATCCCGGCGGTGGAATACCTGATGAGCGAAGAAGGTGGCAGCGCCAAGCGTTACTTCCTGCTTGGCACCGACTACGTCTACCCGCGCACCACCAACAAAATCCTGCGTTCGTTCCTGCACTCCAAAGGCGTGGCGGACAAGGACATCGAAGAGGTCTACACCCCGTTCGGCCACGCCGATTACCAGACCATCGTCGCCAACATCAAAAAATTCTCGGCGGGGGGCAAGACCGCGGTCATCTCCACGGTCAACGGCGACTCCAACGTGCCGTTCTATAAAGAACTGGCCAACCAGGGTTTGAAAGCCACCGACGTACCGGTGGTGGCGTTCTCGGTGGGCGAAGAAGAACTGCGCGGCATCGACACCAAACCGCTGGTGGGCAACCTTGCGGCGTGGAACTACTTCGAGTCCGTCGAGAACCCGCAGAACAAGAAATTCGTCGCTGACTGGAAAGCCTACGCGAAGAAACACAACCTGCCGGGCGCCGACAAAGCGGTGACCAACGACCCGATGGAAGCTACCTACGTCGGCATTCATATGTGGGCGCAAGCGGCGGAGAAAGCCAAGTCCACTGACGTCGACAAAGTCCGCGAAGCCCTGGCCGGCCAGACCTTTGCCGCGCCGTCGGGTTACACCCTGACCATGGACAAGACCAACCACCACCTGCACAAACCGGTGATGATCGGCGAGATCCAGGCCGACGGTCAGTTCAACGTTGTATGGCAAACCGAAGGGCCGATCCGTGCCGAACCGTGGAGCCCGTTTATCGCGGGTAACGACAAGAAGCCGGATTATGCGGTGAAGAGCAACTGAGGCACCTGACTGAACTCACACGAAACCTGTAGGAGCGAGGCTTGCCCGCGAAGGGGACCTCAAGGCCGCCAAAAGCTTCGCGGGCAAGCCTCGCTCCTACAGGTTACTCATCGCCTTTCAGGACGTTGCCATGTCCCTTTATCGTCTATTTCTCGCCATCGCACTCTTGCTGCCGATGGCCACCCACGCCAGCGACGCCGAAGACTTCGTCGCCGCCAATCCCATGCAGCAAGCCAAGCTTCTGGAAACCTGGGCCGCGCAGCCCGATCCGGCCCGTGTCGAGCTGATCAACGCCCTGCAACAAGGCGAACTGACCGTCGACGGCCAACCGAAAACCCTGCGCCTGAATAACCGCCTGCGGGGTCTGATCGACACCGCGTTGGCCAGCCACCAATTGCTCGCCGCCGACCCGAAAACCCGCTTGGCCGCCGCGCAACAATTGCAGAAAAGCGCCAAACCCGCGCAGCTGAAATTCCTCGACCAGCAACTGGCTGACGAAAAAGACGACACCGTTCACGCCGCGTTGAGCCTGGCGTTAGCCAACCTGCAACTGGTGGACAGCGACCCGAGCGTGCGTCTCGCCGCCGTGCGTTTGCTCGGTGAAACCGGCGACCCGTTGGCCCGTACACGCCTCGAAGGCTTGCTCGAACCCGGTGTCGAAGCCGATGCCGGCGTGCGCACTGCCGCCGAAACCAGCCTCGCTCAAGTCAAACGCAAACTGCTGATCGGCGAGATGCTCGGCCAGGCCTTCAGCGGCATGTCCCTCGGCTCGATCCTGCTGCTCGCCGCCCTCGGGTTGGCGATCACTTTCGGCCTGCTCGGCGTGATCAACATGGCCCACGGCGAGATGCTGATGCTCGGCGCCTACTCGACCTACGTCGTGCAACTGATGTTCCAGCGCTTCGCCCCGCAGGCCATCGAGTTCTACCCGCTGATCGCCTTGCCCGTGGCGTTTTTCGTCACCGCCGCCATCGGCATGGCGCTGGAGCGCACGGTGATCCGCCACCTCTACGGCCGCCCGCTGGAAACCCTGCTCGCCACTTGGGGCATCAGCCTGATGCTGATTCAGTTGGTGCGTTTGCTGTTCGGCGCGCAGAACGTCGAAGTCGCCAACCCGGCCTGGCTCTCGGGCGGGATTCAGGTGTTGCCGAACCTGGTGCTGCCATACAACCGCATCGTGATCATCGCTTTCGCGCTGTTTGTGGTGGTGTTGACCTGGCTGCTGCTGAACAAGACGCGCCTGGGCCTGAACGTGCGCGCCGTCACCCAGAACCGCAACATGGCCGCCTGCTGCGGCGTGCCCACCGGGCGGGTGGACATGCTCGCCTTCGGCCTCGGCTCGGGCATCGCCGGCCTCGGTGGCGTCGCGTTGAGCCAGATCGGCAACGTCGGCCCGGACCTCGGCCAGAGCTACATCATCGACTCGTTCCTGGTGGTGGTGCTCGGCGGTGTCGGGCAGTTGGCCGGTAGCGTGCTCGCCGCGTTCGGCCTCGGTATCGCGAACAAGATTCTCGAACCGCAGATCGGTGCGGTGCTCGGCAAAATCCTGATCCTCGCGCTGATCATTCTGTTTATCCAGAAACGTCCGCAAGGCCTCTTCGCATTGAAAGGACGGGTGATCGACTGATGAACCAGCCCCTGCTCGTTACCGCAACACAAAAGGCCGGCCCGAGGGTCACGATTGCCGTCGGCGCAGTGATCCTTGTTTTGTTGCTGGCGCTGCCGTTGATGTCGCTGCTCTCGCCGGTCAGCGTGTTCCACGTCTCGGCCTACACCTTGACGTTGGTGGGCAAGATTCTTTGCTACGCCATCGTCGCCCTCGCCCTCGATCTGGTCTGGGGCTACGCCGGCCTGCTGTCCCTCGGCCACGGCTTGTTCTTCGCCCTCGGCGGTTATGCGATGGGCATGTACCTGATGCGCCAGGCTTCGGGGGATGCGTTGCCGGCGTTCATGACCTTCCTGTCGTGGACCGAATTGCCGTGGTACTGGACCGGCACCAGCAGCTTTCTCTGGGCCATGTGTCTGGTGGTGCTAGCGCCGGGATTGCTGGCCCTGGTGTTCGGCTTCTTCGCCTTCCGCTCGCGGATCAAGGGCGTGTATTTCTCGATCATGACCCAGGCCCTGACCTTCGCCGGAATGCTGCTGTTTTTTCGCAACGAAACCGGGTTTGGCGGCAACAACGGCTTCACCAATTTCCGCACGATTCTCGGGTTTGGCATCACCGAACCGGGGACGCGCGCGGTGCTGTTTTTTGCCACGGTGGTGTTGCTGGTGGCGAGCCTGTTTATCGGTTGGCGCCTGGCGCAGAGCAAGTTTGGCCGGGTGTTGACCGCGCTGCGGGACGCGGAAAACCGTTTGATGTTTTGCGGCTACGATCCCCGTGGTTTCAAGTTGTTTGTCTGGGTGTTGAGCGCGGTGCTCTGTGGGCTGGCGGGTGCGTTGTACGTACCGCAAGTGGGGATCATCAACCCGAGCGAGATGTCGCCGACCAACTCGATTGAAGCCGCCGTCTGGGTGGCCTTGGGCGGTCGCGGCACGCTGATCGGGCCGTTGCTCGGCGCCGGTGTGGTCAACGGGATGAAGAGCTGGTTCACCGTGGCGTTCCCGGAATACTGGCTGTTTTTCCTCGGGGCTCTGTTCATCGTCGTGACCTTGTATTTGCCCAAGGGCGTGATCGGTCTGCTGAAGAAAAGGGGCGAACAATGAGGCTTGTAAAATGAGAGTCACTGCGACGGCGGAATTTATGCTCGAACCCGCGTTTTTCCCGGTGGAACCGAACAAGGACGCGGGCACCAGCCGCGACAACATCGGCTTCGGCCAACGTGTCGGCCCCGGCCTTGATACGCGCCACGGCACGATCCTGACCCTGGAAGACATCAGCGTCAGTTTCGATGGCTTCAAGGCGTTGAACGCGCTGAACCTGTACATCGGCGTCGGCGAATTGCGCTGCATCATCGGCCCCAACGGCGCGGGCAAGACCACGTTGATGGACGTGATCACCGGCAAGACCCGCCCGAGTCACGGCAAGGCCTGGTTCGGCGAAACACTGGATTTGACGCAGATGAGCGAAGTGCAAATTGCCCAGGCCGGCATCGGGCGCAAGTTCCAGAAACCGACGGTGTTCGAAGCCTTGAGCGTGTTCGAAAACCTGGAGCTGGCGCAGAAAACCGACAAGTCGGTGTGGGCCAGCCTGCGGGCACGATTGAGCGGCGAGCAACGTGACCGTATCGCTGAAGTGCTGGACACCATTCGCCTGACCACCTCGGTCAATCGCCCTGCCGGGCTGTTGTCCCACGGGCAGAAGCAGTTCCTGGAAATCGGCATGTTGCTCATGCAAGACCCGCAATTGCTGCTGCTCGACGAACCGGTGGCGGGCATGACCGACGCCGAAACCGAGTTCACCGCCGAACTGTTCAAAAGCCTGGCGGGCAAGCATTCGCTGATGGTGGTGGAGCATGACATGGGGTTTGTGGGCTCGATTGCTGACCACGTCACCGTGTTGCACCAGGGCAGCGTGCTGGCGGAAGGGTCGCTGGAGCAGGTGCAGGCCGATGAACGAGTTGTTGAAGTTTATTTGGGGAGGTGAATCGGCCAGCTTCAAGCCGCAAGCTTCGAGCGGCAAGTTGAAGCAAAGCCGTACACCGTTCCGCTCTCACTTGCAGCTTAAAGCTTGGCGCTTGAAGCCCAACTAACGGAGTTCCGATGCTACAGGTCCAACACCTTCACCAGTACTACGGCGGTAGCCACATCCTGCGCGGCCTTTCGTTTGAGGTGAAGGTCGGCGAAGTCACGTGCCTGCTCGGGCGCAATGGCGTGGGCAAGACCACCCTGCTCAAGTGCCTGATGGGCCTGTTGCAGTCCAAGGAAGGCGCGGTGAATTGGGAAGGCAAGCCGATCACCACGTTCAAGCCGCATCAACGGGTGCATGCCGGGATTGCCTACGTGCCCCAGGGCCGGGAGATTTTCGGGCGGTTGACCGTCGAGGAAAACCTGCTGATGGGCCTGTCGCGGTTTCCCGGTTCTGAAGCCAAGGAAGTCCCGGCCTTCATCTACGAGCTGTTCCCGGTACTGCTGCAAATGAAGCAGCGCCGTGGCGGGGACTTGTCCGGTGGGCAACAGCAGCAATTGGCGATTGGCCGTGCGCTGGCCAGTCGTCCGCGCCTGCTGATCCTCGACGAGCCCACCGAGGGCATCCAGCCGTCGGTGATCAAGGAAATCGGCGCGGTGATCAAGAAGCTCGCGGCCCGGGGCGACATGGCGATTTTGCTGGTGGAACAGTTTTACGATTTCGCCGCCGAACTGGCCGATCAATACCTGGTGATGTCCCGGGGCGAGATCGTGCAGCAGGGTCGCGGTGAAAATATGGAAGCCGAAGGTGTGCGCGGTCTGGTTACGATCTAACCTGTAGCGTCCTAACGATAATTAGAAACCATGAATTTACCTGCACCCACTGTCCTGTTTACCCCGAGCTGGCACGCCGAGCTGGAGCTGGGCTACGCCCGTTTCGGCGACAGCACGCGCCCGGTCCTGCGGCGGCACCAAGGTCCGCTGCGGGTGCAAAAGCACCTGTACGCCGAAGGGCCCGAGGTGTGCCAGCACATCATCGTCCACCCGCCGGGCGGGATTGCCGGCGGTGATCGGCTGGACATCAGCGCCAGCGTCGGCGTCGATGCCTGGGCCCAGATCACCAGCCCGGGCGCCGCCAAGTGGTACCGCGCCGCCGGCCCCGCCTATCAGCAGCTGGACTTGCAGGTGGCGGCCGGTGCGACACTGGAATGGCTGCCCCAGGAGACGATCATCTTCAGCGCCGCCCAGGCAGAACTCAGTACCTCGATCAACCTTGAAGGCGATGCCCGGTTGTTCTATTGGGACGTGGTCGCGCTGGGGCGTCCGGCCAGCGGCGAACGTTTCGACCTCGGGCACTTTCAGGCAAAACTGGATATCCGCCGCGACGGCCAGTTGCTCTGGCACGAACGCCAGCGCATTGTCGGGGATGATGGCTTGCTCGACTCGCCGATCGGGCTCGATGGGCAACCGGTGTTTGCGACGTTGCTGGTGACCGGGGAGATTGATAGCGATTTGCTGGAACAGTGCCGCTCACTGCCCAATGACGTGCGCGGGGATCTGACCCAGTTGCCGGGGCTGTTGGTGGCGCGGTGCCTGGCCAGTGAGGCGCTGCTGGCGCGGGGTTGGCTGATTGATTTGTGGCGGTTGCTGCGGCCCGCATTGCTCGGACGCGAAGCCGTCCCCCCGCGAATATGGAGCACCTGAACACTGATCCTTGATCATCGATCCACGGATCTCCTGATCACCGATCTCCTGTAGGAGCGAGGCTTGCCCGCGAAGCTTTTGGCGGCCTCAAGGTCCCCTTCGCGGGCAAGCCTCGCTCCTACAGGGTTGTAGTGACCTTTTATCTGCCGATATGGATTCCAACGATGGACCTGACCCCACGCGAAAAAGACAAGCTGTTGATCTTCACCGCCGGCCTCGTCGCCGAGCGGCGTTTGGCTCGCGGCGTGAAACTCAATTACCCGGAAGCCATGGCCTACATCTCCGCGGCGCTGCTCGAAGGTGCCCGTGACGGTCGCACCGTGGCCGAGCTGATGCATTTCGGCACCACCCTGTTGAGCCGTGAACAAGTGATGGAAGGCATCCCGGAAATGATCCCCGAGATCCAGGTCGAAGCGACGTTCCCCGACGGCACCAAACTGGTCACCGTCCACCAACCGATCGCTTGAGGCCGCGCCATGACTTATCTGATTCGTGATGCGCTGCACGCCGACCTGCCGGCGATCCGCGACATCTACAACGATGCGGTGCTCAACACCACCGCGATCTGGAACGAACAGGCCGTGGACCTGGGCAACCGCCAGGCCTGGTTCAGCGCCCGGCAGGCCCAGGGTTATCCGATCCTGGTGATCGTCGACGGTGACAACGCAGTACTGGGCTACGCTTCATTCGGTGACTGGCGGCCGTTCGACGGGTTTCGCTACACCGTCGAGCATTCGGTCTACGTGCGCAGCGACCAGCGCGGCAACGGCCTCGGCCTGCAATTGATGACCGAGCTGATCGAACGCGCCAAAGGCTGCGACAAGCACGTGATGGTCGCCGCCATCGAAAGCGGGAATGCCGCCTCTATTCGTCTGCATGAACGCGCCGGTTTCATCATCACCGGACAGATGCCCCAAGTGGGCACCAAGTTCGGCCGCTGGCTGGACCTGACCTTCATGCAACTGACCCTCAATCCTGGCGCGGAGCCGCCAATCGCCAACAAGGAGTGACACCCGATGAACGCCGCCCAACTGCGCCGCGTGAATGTTGAAAGCTTTGCGCACTATCGCCAGGGTTTGATCGATTTGCTGCTGGATGCTGTGGGTTACGGCGCCAGCGTCGGTTTCATGGCTGATTTGGATGCGACACAGGCCCGGGCTTATTTCGATGAGGTCCAGGCCGACCTGAACCAGGGCAATGTGCTGCTGTGGGTGGTGGTCAAGGACGAGCAGGTGCAAGCCAGCGTGCAATTGACCCTGTGCCAGAAAGCCAACGGCTTGAACCGCGCCGAGGTGCAGAAGTTGTTGGTGCGTGAACACGCCCGCCGTCGCGGCCTGGGCCAGCAATTGATGAGCGCCTTGGAACTCGCCGCCCGCCAGCACAAGCGCGGCATGCTCTACCTCGACACCGAGGCCGGCTCCCCCGCCGAAGATTTCTACAAGGCCTTGGGCTACACCCGCGCCGGCCAGATCCCGGATTACGCCTGCGATCCCGCCGGCAATTACCGGCCGACCGCCCTCTACTACAAGATTCTGCAAGGAGTGAATGGATGATTCCCGGTGAATACCAGATCCAGCCCGGCGACATCGAACTCAACGTCGGTCGCCGCACGGTCAGCCTGAAGGTGGCCAACAGCGGCGACCGGCCGATCCAGGTCGGCTCGCATTACCATTTTTTCGAAACCAACGACGCCCTCACCTTCGACCGCGCCGCCAGCCGCGGCATGCGCCTGAACATCCCGGCCGGCACCGCCGTGCGCTTTGAGCCGGGGCAGAGTCGGGAAGTCGAGCTTGTCGAGCTCGCGGGGTTGCGCCGGGTCTTTGGGTTTGCGGGAAGAATCATGGGCGACTTATAGATCGGCTTCAGCAGCCAGTAACAAGCAGCAAGCTGCAAGCTGCAAGCTGCAAGAAAGAGCAGTTTGCGGCCCCCCCTATCCGCTTTTACTTGAGGCTTGCAGCTAGAAGCTTGCAACTCAATTACGAGGAACGAGTAATTGAAGATTTCCCGTCAGGCCTACGCCGACATGTTCGGCCCTACCGTCGGTGACAAGGTGCGCCTGGCCGACACCGAGCTGTGGATCGAGGTGGAAAAAGACTTCACCACCTACGGCGAAGAAGTGAAGTTCGGCGGCGGCAAAGTCATCCGCGACGGCCAGGGCCAGAGCCAGTTGCTCGCGGCCGAAGTGGTCGACACGGTGATCACCAACGCCCTGATCATCGATCACTGGGGCATCGTCAAAGCCGACGTCGGCCTCAAGGACGGACGCATCGCCGGCATCGGCAAGGCCGGTAACCCGGACGTGCAACCGAACGTGACCCTCGCCATCGGCGCCAGCACCGAAGTCATCGCCGGGGAAGGCATGATCCTCACCGCCGGCGGCATCGACACCCACATCCATTTCATCTGCCCGCAGCAGATCGAAGAAGCGCTGATGAGCGGCGTCACCACCATGATCGGCGGCGGCACTGGCCCGGCCACCGGCACCAACGCCACCACTTGCACCTCCGGGCCGTGGCACCTGGCGCGCATGCTCCAGGCAGCGGATGCGTTCCCGATGAACATCGGCCTCACCGGCAAGGGCAACGCCAGCCTGCCGGAGCCGTTGATCGAGCAGGTCAAGGCTGGCGCCATTGGCCTGAAACTGCACGAAGACTGGGGCACCACTCCGGCGAGCATCGACAACTGCCTGACCGTCGCCGATCAGTACGACGTGCAAGTGGCGATCCACACCGACACCCTGAACGAGTCCGGCTTCGTCGAAACCACCCTCGCCGCGTTCAAGGGCCGCACCATCCACACCTACCACACCGAAGGCGCGGGCGGCGGTCATGCGCCGGACATCATCAAGGCCTGCGGCTTCCCGAACGTGTTGCCGAGTTCGACCAACCCCACCCGGCCGTTCACCCGCAACACCATCGACGAACACCTGGACATGCTGATGGTCTGCCATCACCTGGACCCGAGCATTGCTGAAGACGTGGCGTTCGCCGAAAGCCGCATTCGCCGCGAAACAATTGCCGCCGAAGACATCCTCCACGACCTCGGCGCGTTCTCGATGATCAGCTCCGACAGCCAGGCCATGGGCCGGGTCGGCGAAGTCATCACCCGCACCTGGCAGACCGCCGACAAGATGAAAAAACAGCGCGGCGCGCTACCGGGCGACGGCGAAGGCAACGACAACTTCCGCGCCAAACGCTACATCGCCAAGTACACCATCAACCCGGCGATCACCCACGGCATCAGCCATGAAGTGGGTTCAATCGAAGTCGGGAAATGGGCGGATCTGGTGCTGTGGCGCCCGGCGTTTTTCGGGGTCAAGCCAACGCTGATTCTCAAGGGCGGCGCCATTGCGGCGAGCCTGATGGGCGACGCCAACGCCTCGATCCCGACGCCACAACCGGTGCACTACCGCCCGATGTTCGCCAGCTACGGCGGCTCGCTGCATGCCACCAGCCTGACCTTTATCAGCCAGGCCGCCCAGGACGCCGGATTGCCCGAAGCCCTGGGTTTGAAGAAGAAAATCGCCGTGGTGAAGGGCTGCCGCGACGTGCAGAAAACCGACCTGATCCACAACGACTACCTGCCGAACATCGACGTCGATCCGCAGACGTATCAGGTCAAGGCCGACGGGGTTTTGTTGTGGTGCGAACCGGCAGAAACCTTGCCGATGGCCCAGCGTTACTTCCTGTTCTGACACCCGCAAAAAACCACTGTGGGAGCAAGCGTGCTCCCACAGGTTTTTTTGTGGCGATCAGGATTCGGTGACCACCGTGAACGGCAATTCAACCCGCTGCAGCCTGGCCCGGTCCATGGCTTCCTGGGTCAGTTTTTTCAGCAAGGCATCCATGTCATCGAGGATGAGTTTGAGCTGAGCGTCATAGGCTTCATCGGTCATGACCTGCCCCGCGGCAATCTCGCTATCCGGTAGATCCAGCGCCGTGGCCAGTTCCTTGAGTTATTCATTCAAGCGTGCCAGGGCGTCCGGCGTCACGTCAGCGTCGGCTCGCTCATCCATCGCCACCTTGAATTCGGTGGTGAGGTCGACCTTGCGCCTGAACACATCAAACGCCTCGCGGTTCTGCCCCTCGACCCAGGTTTTCCAGAACGGCACCTCGGCAATCGCATCGCGCAGCAAATCCCCCTCCTCCAACGCCAGCACTCGCTCATACGCCGCATCAATCATCGCTTGCGTGACTCCGGCGATGTTGCGGAACTGCATGCCCCGGGCCTGCCAGGGCAGATCAAGGCGTGCGGCCAGGTCGGTCATGTACGCCAGATGCACTTCCACCACGTCGATCGTGCCGACGACGTCACCCTGCTCGTTGACACGGCGGTAGGTTTCACCCGCCGCCAAGCGTTCGGAGACGCGGCGCCGGGCGATGGCATCGAGCTGGTTCAGCCGTGACTTGCCCCGCGCCAGCGTCACCAGTTCCGCCTCGATCAGGGCCGGATTGGTCAACTGATACGCCTCGTGGGTCAAGACTTCGATACCCATCGCGTTGAACACATGAGTGAGCCCATCCACACACTCGGTGGGCGCCAGGGCTTCGGCAAAGAGCTTTTCCCGCAGCTCGGCGTTCTCGGCCATGGCCTCCAGCATGCGCCAGACTTTGGCCGTCAGATCGGCACGGTAAGCGCCGGCAGCCTTGAAGTCGGCGGTCTGGGTCAGGGACCTGATGCGATTGAAAAACGGTTCGGAACCCCACTCATCTTCCAGCGCGTCCCACACCGGCATGCGCCTACTCCATTGGGTTTCGGACATGCCTGCGGCCCAGTAGACCCCATCCACGGAACTGCGAGGCGGATACGGACGATCCGGATCCATGCCCACGGACTCGATATACATCCTCAGTTGCTCCAGGGTTTCGGCCGACATCCACTGTGGGCTGCGGCTCACATGGGTGCGGGCGAGCAATTCGGCACGCGCCGACCCTGGCGCCACGACCGGCACCAGGCTGATGGGGTTGTTACGCAGGTCGAGGTAGATATTGCGCGGGCGCGGGCTGGCAAACAGCCCCATGGGCCAGGTGTCGATCCCGGTGCTGTTGAGCAGCAGCACCTGCAAACGCGCCATGCCGCTGACATCCGGCAGGCGACGCAATGGATTGCCGCTGAGCGAAATGGATTCCAGGCGGACCATTTTGCGCAGCTGCGCCACCGCGAGGTCCGTCAACTCGATCTGGTTATTACTCAGCGACAATTCGGTGAGGTAACGCATGTCACCCACCGCTGCGGGCAGGCGATTCAACCGGTTGCCGGTCAGGCTCAGCCAACGCACCCGGCCAAACGGCTTGAGAAAATCCATCTGGCCTGTGAGCAAACCGTTGTTGCGCAGGTTCAGGCCGGTCACGTGATCGAAATTGGCCCGGAGCGGCGGCATGGTCGCCAGCAGTTCGCCCAGGTTGTGATTGTCGAGATCAAGCAACTGCGGATGATCCTCCCCAATCACTTCAGGGCCTCGGGGCCCGAGGCGCTGCCAGCAGCGACGCAGCGCCGTCGCCACTTTGTTGCGGGCATCCCACTGCGCCATGCTGCGCGAGGTCAGGTTCAACACCCTCGAATTGACCCAACGGGACAATCGGTTGTTCAGGTCGTTGAACTCGGCTTCCAGTGCGCGCATCTGCACGGATATCGAAGTGCCTCTTTGCTGGAACTTCGCGATCAACCAATCGAGGTCTGCCTCGGAAAATCCGGGGTACAGGGACCTGGCGCGATGGCGCAGAATCCCCACGTCCGGCACATACCCATGGCCGCTCTGCATGCCGCCGCGCAACTTCATGGTCTGGGGGTCGTAAGCCGGTTTGCGCTGCGGTGAGTCCTGCAGGATCAGCGCCAGTCGATCATGGGCCAAGGGGGCTTGCTGCACCTGCAACTTGAGCTGGGCCCCCTGATTGATTTCATAGCCCAGCGCCTTGCGTTCGGTATCGGGCAAGGCATGCAGCAGCGCACCGTACAGATCATCCGCGCCGTGCAAATGCTGATCCCGGGCATCGCGGGTCTCGAAAGTGCCGTCCTCATTGAGCACCAGTACTTTGCGAATCGGTGCATCCGCCGGGCCGACGCTGTCACGCAGCGCGCCATTGAATGAAAACAGGCGCACCTCGATCCGCACGTTTTTCGACCACCCCGGCAACGCCGCGATGCTGTGCAGCGCCAGGCGATCGGCGTCCGCGCTGGCCAGGTCCTTGAGGTACAAACCCTCGTAGGCGCGCACCACCCGCACCTCCTCCAGGGCCTGGCGTGCCTGGGCGTCCAGGCGCAGCGGCAGGCGACCTTTTTGCGCCATGAACCTCAAGTCCTCGGCATGCGCCTGCTCCAGCAATCGTTGGCCGACGCTGCCCGGCAACCCGGGGTATTTGTCCTGAAGCACGATCAACCGGGCATCGCGAGTCCGTTCAGCGGCGTGATAAAGCGAATCGAACAGACGCCGGGTCTGGCGCCCGGCATGCATGGCCAGGCGTGCGCGCAATGCCTCCAGGCGTGGGTTGCGATCCACCGACAGCCGCGTGCCGAGCAGGTCGTGGATTTCGTGTTCCTTGAGCGAATCCAGTACGCGCCCGGGCAAGTCCCCGCCCTTGAGATGCGCGCGGCTGAGCTTGATCGTGTCTGGCGCCGTCGCGTGGACATTCCCGTACTTGATCGAGGGACCGGACAGAGCCTGCGTATCAAACAGTTCAATCGCCCGGGCTTCGGGCCAGCCAGGCAGTTCGGTGACAAAGGTCGGCAGGAACCCTTCCAGGGTTTCCGACATCCGGTTATCGAGGATCTGCCGCCCCACGGCTTCGGCCTCGGCGTAGGCCTTGAACCGCTTGAGGGTGTCGCTGAGCAACGGTGGCGGGCTTTCATGCTCGGCGTGCAGTCGGCGCAATACGCGCTGATCGACGCCGCTGACCGTGCGAATCTGCGCCTGGGTCGGCTCGGCAAACGCCTCCAGCGCATGCCCCAGCCGCCGCCAGACCTTCGCCTCGTCCCAGGCCAATGGTTGCTCCAGTTCGGTGGCCCAGGCGCCGGCGCCGTTATGGGCAAGTCGGGGTCGGTAGGCGTTGGCTCGGGTCGGGTGTTCGATGCGGTACTCGCCCGTTGCGGGTTCGGTGCTCACCCGATAGCGGGTGTTTTCCAGGGGCAACAGGGTTTTGCCGTCCTGGTGGTGCAAACCCAGTTCGTCGGGGCCAGAAGTGTCGGGCAACGGCTGGTCATGGGCATAGGGCGCAAGGTCGGGTTTCCACAGGCTGGGCTGGCCATCGGGCAGTTCCACCGGGCGCAGGCTGTCGAGCACCGGCGAGGGCCGGATCGGCGTGACGCCGCCGGGCAGCACATGCCCGGCGCCCATCATCGCCAACTGGGCGCCGTTGATCAGCACCGAAATAATGTGCCCCGCCGCTTCATCGCGGTCGCCCTTGCTCCAGTCCTCAAGGCCTTCGGCCAGTTCTTCGAGGAGCTGCGCCGCCATGACCACGAGCACGGCCTCGCCGACGCCCGGCACCAGCATCGCGGCGAAGTTGAAGACATTCCAGGCGATGTCGAGGTAGCTGGTCAGGCGCTTCCAGCGGCTTTGGGCATCTTCGTCGCCGGTCGGTACGGCAATCAGCCGGGCATCGCTGATCAACTTGTCCCGGCGCTCGACGTACCGGTGGCTCCACAGATTGCCGGTGATGATGTTGGTGATCGGTTCCGGGTCGGGATTTTCCACCGCTGTTTCGC
This sequence comes from Pseudomonas sp. ANT_J12, assembly GCF_008370045.1. Classification (GTDB taxonomy): domain Bacteria; phylum Pseudomonadota; class Gammaproteobacteria; order Pseudomonadales; family Pseudomonadaceae; genus Aquipseudomonas. Next base: position 36,788 of record NZ_VOBN01000013.1, on the reverse strand, counting down.
GCCACCATGGCCCCATGTCCAAGGGTTCGCGCTGCTGCCAGGTGAAGGTCCTGAGGCGTTCCTTGACCCGGCTGAAGAACACACCCTTGTCGTTCTGCGCGACAAACCGGCTGAAGAACGCCTGGTAGTCGGGCCTGTTCAACTGGCTGACCAGGGTTTTCATGAAGTCGGTGAACGAGTCGTACTGCTTGAGCGGATGGTCGGGATCATCCGGGATGTACACCAGCAGGCTGCCCACCAAACGGCTTTGGCGATACGTGTCCTGGTTGCGCGCCAGTGCCTCGGACAGGCCCCTGGGCCCGTTGGCGAAAAAGGCCCTGAGCAGTTTGATCCGTTCGTATTCCTGGCCCGGCAGGATCGGCAGTTGTTGCGAGACATCCAGCACCACGCTGAGCAAAGGCCCGGCCATGGCGTCGACGGCTTGCTTCGCCCAGCCCGGTTCAGCCACGGCGCTGAACAAGGTAATGCCGCTCATCCTGAAGCCCATCAGCGACAGGCGATGGTTGAGCATGGGCGCGCCATTGAGCTGCTGCCCAGGGGTGCCGTCGTGGACGGCGAGCAGGCAGGCATAACCGTGGGCGGTAATCTCGCCCTTGAGCAACGCCCGGAACGCCGCGTATTTGAACGCCGCTTTGTCGCTGTCCACCGATTGCTGCTGCAAGGTCATCCTGGCCGTGGCCGCGACCGGCTGCAAAATCGCCTGGATATGCGCCTGGTACTGCGCCCCCAGGTCCAGGCGCCGGCACAACGCGACAAACTGCGCCACCGTCAGGGCATGTCGCACCGGCGCGCCATCGGCATCGCGGGTGAAAATCCCGGAACCCTCACGCCAGGCCTTGGGCTCGGCTTCGCTGGCTTCGAAATTGTGCAGGGCTGCGTCCAGCAGGCTCAGTTGTCTGAACCGGCTGGCATCACGGTCAATGCCAAAGATCAAGGTATCGGGGATATACAGGCGCAACTCGGCTTCGCGCACATCCAGCGTCAGGTTTAAGTGTTCTTTTAGTGCGTTGACCAATAACGGTTCGGCAAACTTGCGAACATCCTGTTGCAACGTGCCGGTCAACGTGTCGAGTTGCCCTTGTAAGAACCAGCGGCGACTGAACAAGTCCTTGAGACTTTCTCGATCAATCTTTCGCGCCTTGAGGTACCAGTCAGGAAAGGCGCCCCGTACGGGTTCGGCCGCCAGCAGGTGGGCCTCGGGAGCCTGCCCCTGCCAATGCTGGAGGGACTGTGCAACACGCTCATAAGCGCCTGCATTTTCATTAATACCGGGAATATAAGCGGGCACTGGCGTGCGGGTGTCTGGTGAATCTTGCATATCGCTATCGTCCTTGATGACAAAGCCATCAGGCTAGCGATTATTGTTCATCAACAATAATGCAAAAACACGAAGTGTCCCCGCCCTTAAACAACGTCGACCTTTCAACATTCCAAAAGCCGACTATATATAAATACCACCGGGCGCCTCTCCATTTGTGCGGTGTTTACCTGACCGGGAAGGCGCTAAGATGCGGGTCACTTTCCGCCGTACCTGCTCAGGATTCTGCTCCATGCGTTTAAGCGAATTCATCGTGGTAGAGGTCGATCGTGTCGTCGATGAATGGGAGCAGTTCGCCCGCGCGATCACCCCTGACGACAACCTGGATCGCGCCACCTTGCGCGATCATGCCCGCTCCATCCTGCTGGCCGCCGCCCGGGACATGACCACCGCGCAGACCGCCCAGGAACAGGCCGCCAAGGCCAAGGGTGACGGCCCGGAGAAAACCCCCAGCCTGGACAAGGCCGCCGCCAGCCATGGCGAATTGCGGCACAACGTCGGCTTTGACCTGGTGCAGATGACCTCAGAGTTCCGTCATCTGCGCGCCTGTGTCATCCGGCTCTGGGTCGAGAGCCTGCAATCGCCGGACCTCGCCTACTTCCAGGACATGATCCGCTTCAACGAAGCCATCGACGAAGCCCTGGCCGAGTCGACTGCGGCCTATGCCGAGCAGGTCAATCATTCCCGGGATATTTTCCTGGCGATCCTCGGCCACGACCTGCGCGCACCGTTGCAGGCGGTGAGCATGTCCACCGAAATGCTGATGCGCAAAGCCAATCTCGAAGGTGACGCCCTGACCTGCGCGCACCACATCAAGCGTGGCACCCGGCACATGGCGGCGATGGTCAGTGATTTGCTGGAACTGGTGCGCAGTCGCCTGGGCAAGAGCTTGCCCATCGAACCAAAACCGATGGACCTGGCCGACGCCGCGCGCGAAGCCATTGCCCAGGCCTGCGCCGGCAACCCCGAATGCGATCCGACGATCACGGTGCAGGGCGATACCCACGGCACCTGGGATGCCGGGCGCATCAATCAGCTGTTGCAGAACCTGATCGGCAACGCGTTGCAGCATGGCTCGAACAAGCGTGACGTCAGTGTAGTGCTCAGCGGCGAGGCCGACTCGGTGCGCCTGACGGTGCATAACTATGGCGTGCCGATTCCGGAAGAGGCGCTCGGCACCATTTTCGATCCCCTGGTGCGCAACGCCGACGAAGAACTCGGGCAGCCGTCGACCAGCCTCGGTTTGGGCTTGTTTATCGTCAAGGAAGTGGTAAACGCTCACCGGGGCACGATCGAGGTCAGCTCCAGCGAATTGGAGGGGACGTTGTTTACGGTGGTGTTGCCCAGGAAGGTGTGATGGCTTGGGACCGCTTTTGTGGCGAGGGGCAAGCCCCCTCACCACAGGTTCAGTGCCTGCTGCTACTCAACGACCAACCTTCCCAACCGCTGCTTGAGCATTCGATTCTCAGCCCGCAGCTGCTGCACTTCTTCCAGCAAGTCCAGCGCCAGCGCGACGCCTTCCCACTCCAGCTCCAGATCGCGCCGCAGCTTGGCGGCGCGTTTGGCCAGGGCCAGTTCGTAATCGTTGAAACGCCAGTCCTTGGGCGCAGAGCCCTGAGGTTCGAGGATGCCGTGTTCGACGATTTCGATCACGTAGACGTCCGACAGCTCGGTCGCCTCACAGAATTCTGCCATGTCCAGTTGAACGATCAGGGGACTGCTCATTGTCAGTAGCTCCAGGGTTCTAGCGGATCAAAAATTTTCCCGTGGGTCGAACGCGGCTTTCTGCGCCAGCTCTTGCCACAACGCCTTGACCTCATCGTCCGAGGCTTTCGGCATCACGGCCTTGAGCTGCACGAACAGGAAGCCACGCTCGCCCTTCTTGTTCAGCAAGCCATGGCCCTTGGCGCGCATGCGCTGGCCATTCTGGCTGCCGGCCGGGACCTTGAGGTTGATCTTGCCGGTCAGGGTCGGCACCGCGACTTCGGCGCCCAGCGCCAGCTCCCAAGGAGCCAGCGGCAAGGTGATGATCAGGTTCTCGCCTTCGACGTCGAATTTCGGGTGCGGGGCGAAGCGGATGATCAGGAACAGGTCGCCATTGGCGCCACCACCGGTACCCGGCGCGCCCTGGCCCTTGAGGCGAATACGCTCGCCGTCGGCCACACCGGCCGGGATCTTCACGTTCAGGCTTTTCGAGGTGTTGCTGACATGCTGCCCAGCCGCGTTGTACTGCGGCACCTGGAAAGTGACCTTCTTCGATTCGTTCGAGAGGGTTTCTTCCAGAAAAATTCCAAGTTCCATTTCCACGTCTTGCCCTCGACGTCCGGCACTGCGACGCGACTCTCCACCCCCAAAACCAGGCCCACGGTTGCCGAAGATCGAACTGAAGAAGTCCGAAAAATCGCCCGTGTCCTGACCGCCACCGAAACCACCGCCGCCGCCGCCACGCCCCTGCCAGCCTGGCGGGCCCTGGAACGGTTGGCCGTGCTGGCCGTATTTGCGCAAGTCGTCATATTCGGCGCGCTTGTCGGCGCTTTTCAGCGCTTCATAGGCTTCCGAGGCGTCCTTGAACTTGGCCTCGGCGTCTTTTTCCTTGCTGACGTCGGGGTGGTATTTGCGGGCCAGCTTGCGATAGGCGGCTTTAATCGTCTTATCGTCCGCGGTCGGTTCCACACCGAGAATCTTGTAATAGTCTTTGAAGTCCATCTAAGGATCACCATCCGTTATCAAAATCGCGCCGCTACCCCGACAGCATGCGCGCATTGCAGGCTGTCGGGTTGACCGATCTCAAGTTTGTGACCGGGCAGCGCATCAGAAGTTTATCGGCAGCGGCGGGCGGTTCTTGCGACCGCCAAATGGCTGCCAGGGTCGATGCAGACAAGTTTGGGGCATCGTGCCCGCTTATCAAGGCGCTATTGCCGGTGATTTAGCGGATAGTCGGCCTTCGAATCTTCGCCGCACTGGCATACACTGCGCGGCCGTTTTTTAACCGGAACTCGAAAGACATGAAAAACGCATCCCCAGCCCGTGCCTGTGGTATCGACTTCGGCACGTCCAACTCCACCGTCGGCTGGCTACGCCCCGGCATGGAAACGCTGATCGCGCTGGAGGACGACAAGATCACCCTGCCCTCGGTGGTCTTCTTCAACATCGAAGAACGCCGCCCGGTGTACGGCCGGCTGGCGCTGCACGAGTACCTGGAAGGCTACGAAGGCCGGCTGATGCGCTCGCTCAAGAGCCTGCTGGGTTCCAAGCTGATCAAGCACGACACCAGCGTCCTCGGCACGGCGATGCCGTTCAAGGACTTGCTGGGCCTGTTCATCGGCCAGTTGAAGAAGCGCGCCGAAGCCGAAGCCGGTCGTGAGTTCGAAGAAGTGGTGCTGGGTCGCCCGGTGTTCTTCGTCGATGACGACGAACTGGCGGACCAGGAAGCCGAAAACACCTTGGTCGACGTGGCCCGCGCCATCGGCTTCAAGGACGTGTCGTTCCAGTACGAGCCGATTGCCGCGGCGTTCGACTACGAGTCGACCATCGAAAAAGAAGAGTTGGTGCTGATTGTCGACATCGGCGGTGGTACCTCCGACTTCTCGCTGGTGCGCCTGTCCCCTGAGCGGCGCATGCACGACAACCGCCACGACGACATCCTCGCCACCGGCGGCGTGCACATCGGCGGGACCGATTTCGACAAGCAACTGAGCCTGCAAGGCCTGATGCCGCTGTTCGGCTACGGCAGCCGCATGAAGAGCGGCGCCTACATGCCCACCAGCCACCACATGAACCTGGCGACCTGGCACACCATCAACTCGGTGTACTCGCAGAAGTCGACGTTGGCCCTGGGCAGCATGCGCTACGACATCGAAGACACCGGCGGCATCGATCGCCTGTTCAAGCTGATCGACCAGCGCGCCGGCCACTGGCTGGCCATGGAAGTGGAAGAAACCAAGATCCAGCTGACCCACGCCGACAGCCGCCATGTACCGCTGGACCGCATAGAGCCGGGCCTGAGCGTGGAACTGACCCGCGCCTTGTTCGAATCCGCCATCGACAACCTGCTGGAGCGCGTGCGCAACAGCGTCACGCAACTGCTCAACGATGCCAACGTGCGGGTTGATCAGGTCGATACGGTGTTCTTCACCGGCGGTTCCAGCGGCATCCCGGCGCTGCGCAACAGCGTCTCGGCGATGCTGCCGAAGGCGCGGCATGTGGAAGGGAATATCTTTGGCAGCATCGGCAGTGGTTTGGCGATTGAAGCCATGAAGCGTTACGGCTGCTGAGAAGCAGCGGTAAGTTGCAAGCTTCAAGCGGCAAGTAAAAAGCAGGAGCGAACACCGCCACTGCTTTGACTTGTCGCTTGAAACTTGCGGCTTGCAACTGCTTTTAAACCATCCCTACCAGCTTCAACTCACTCTTCAAATACGCGTAATAAATCGGCCCCGCCACCACCCCCGGCAGGCCGAACGCGGCCTCGAACACCAGCATTGCCAGCAGCAACTCCCACGACTTGGCACTGATCTGCCCGCCGACGATGCGCGCGTTGAGGAAGTATTCGAGCTTGTGGATAAAGATCAGGTAACCCAGCGCCGCCACCGCGACCCAGATCGACAGCGACAAACCGACGATGGTGATCAGGGTGTTCGACATCAGATTGCCGATCACCGGCAACAGGCCGAGCAGGAAGGTCAGCACGATCAGGGTTTTGGTCAGCGGCAGCTTGATGCCGAACATCGGCAGGATCACCGCCAGGAAAATCCCGGTGAAGAAGGTGTTGAGCAGGGAAATCTTGATCTGCGCGAACACGATGTTGCGAAACGCCTGGACCAGCAGGTGCAAGCGGTCGAACAGCGCGGCGGCCAGCGGTTTGCGCTTGGTCACGTCCGGCACCCGCTGCAAGGCGATGATCGCGCCCAGCACCATGCCGATCAGCAACGTCACGAACATGTGCGCCGCGTCCTTGCCCACCAGTTGCAAATCGCTGAGGTGTTTGCTCATCCATTCGCCAATGGCCACGCGGAATTCGGCGGCGCTGGCCGGCAGGTAAACATCGATGAACGGCGGCAACTGCCCGCGGGCGCGGTCGACCACGTGCATGAATTTGTCGAGGGAAGCCCCGGGGTTTTCCGCTTCGTGCAATAGAAAACTGATCGCACCGGCAAAGATCAGCGCCAGCACGCTGACCACCAATGTGCCGAGCAACGCCACCGCCAGCCAACGGGCGCGGCGACCTTCGATCAGCCGCTGCAACTGCGGCGTGAGCATGTTGACCAGTTCAAATACCAACAACCCGGCCAGCAGGCTGGGCAACAGGCGCAGCGGGATCACCAGCAGCAGCCCGCCAAAAATGATCACCCAACTGACCAACAGCAATACATGACGCTGAGAAAACGTTGGCATACAGCCTCAAAACGAACGGCGTAAAAGGATGGGCAGTCTGCCAGCGATCCGAGGTCAGCACTAGGAATTGTGCATAACCTGTAGGAGCAAGGCTTGCCCGCGATGGGCGCGCCGCGAATACCCATGACACACCGCGTTATCGTTCATCGCGGGCGAGCCATGCGCCTACAGGGCCGGATTATTTCTTCTTCAGGCAATCGCTCATGAAGGTTTTGCGCGCATCGCCCGTGAGGGCTTTGGTCTTGGCGTCCGCGTTGCAGGTTTTCATTTTTTCCTGCTGCGGGGTCAGGACTTTCGCGTCATTGGCGGCCGGGGCGGCTTTGAGGCAGGTGCTCATGAATGTCTTGCGCTCATCGCCCTTGAGGCTTTTCGCGGTAGCGTCGGCATTGCAGGTGGTCATTTTGTTCTGTTGGGCCGTGGCGGCGAAGCCCTGGGAGCAGAGCAGCAAACCGATCATCAACAAAGGGACACGCAACATCTTCATGGAGTTTTCTCCTTGTTGCCGCACCGATGGATGCGGCCTCGCCCTGAAGTGTAGACAAACCCTGTAACACCTTCACCTGGTCTCGAGGTGGCTGCGGCGATATTGCTCCGGCGTGCACCCGGCCTGGCGCTGAAACATGGCGATAAAGGCCGAACCGGTGCTGTAGCCCATGTCGAAGGCGATGTCCTGAATGCTGTGCTGGCTGCCCAGCGCTTCAATCGCCGCGAGGAATCGCAGGCGCAGGCGCCACTCGCCGAAACTCATGCCCAATTCACGCACGAATTGCCGGGCCAGGGTGCGTTCGCTGACGTGAATCTGCGTCGCCCACGCCGCCAAGGGCCGGTTATCCCCGGGCTCGGCCTGCAAGGCTTCAAGTATCCCGAGCAGCCCCGGACTGCTGGCGTAAGGCAAATAACAGGCGTGCTCGGGGGCCTGTTGCAATTGATCCACCAACACCTGGGCCAGGCGCACGTCAGTGTCCTGTTCGGGAATCTTCACGTCGCGAGCGGCGAAGTCCTTGAGGATCGCCTTGAGAATGTCGCTGATGGCCAGGGTGCACGCTTGTTGCGGCAGATCCCGGCACAGCGACGGCGCCAGGCACACCGCGCGGTAGTTGATCGGCTGGTTGCTGTAGAAACTGTGCTCGGTCTGCGGTGGCACCCACACCGCGTACTGCGGCGGCGACATGAAGCGGCTGCTGCCGATTTCCATGTGCAACACGCCATTGGCCGAATACTCCAGGGTGCCCCACGGGTGGCGGTGGGCCGAGGCGTATTCGTGGGTGTCGAAGTCGGCGTAGCGGAAGTACACCGGGGCCGGCAGTTCGCTGAAATCCAGCAGATCGATGTGTTTACTGCTCATGCTGTCCGTCATCAAGGGCCGATTGTCTGGATCGGAGTATAGGCTTGCATCCAGACAGGCGGATAATTGCGCCTCATCAACGTTCTGGTTTCTCTCCCATGCAATATGCGTTTCCCCTGCTGGCCATTTTCATTTGGGCCGGCAATACCGTGATCACCAAGATGTCGGCCGGCGCGATCTTCCCCGCCGAGATCGGTTTCTATCGCTGGCTGCTGGCCGGGATTCTGTTCACGCCCTTCATGCTCAAACCAGTGATCGCCCACTGGCCGATGATCCGCCCCAACCTGTGGAAGATCTTCGTCCTCGGCGTGCTCGGCATGGCGGTTTATCAGAGCCTGGCGTACTTCGCGGCGAGCCTGACCACCGCCACCAACATGGGCATCATCCTGTCGTTGATGCCGCTGATGTCACTGACGATGGCGATCATCAGCCTCGGCCAGCGCCTGACCGCCGGTGCGCTGTCCGGTGCGGTGCTGTCGTTTGCCGGGGTGCTGGTGGTGGTGTCGTCCGGCAGCCTGAGCGCATTGCTGGAGCACGGGGTGAACCTGGGCGACGCGATGATGCTGATCGCGACTCTGGCCTACGCGATCTACAGCACGCTCCTGAAAAAATGGCAGCTGCGCCTGCCGCCGCTGGTGTTGCTGTATTTGCAGGTGCTGGTGGCGGTGGTGGTGCTGTTTCCGCTGTTCGTGGCCTCGCCAAAAATCGGCCCGACCTGGCAGAACATCCCGCTGGTGCTCTACGCCTGCCTGCTGGCCTCGATGATTGCGCCCTTGGCGTGGATGCAAGCCGTGGTGCGCCTGGGGCCGAGCCGGACCACGCAGTTTTTCAACCTGCTGCCGCTGATTACCGCACTGATTGCGGCGGTGGTGTTGCATGAGCAGTTGGCGATGTATCACCTGGTCGGCGGGATGTTGACGTTGGGTGGGGTGATTTTGTCGGAGCGGTGGACCACCGTGTTGGGGCGCACCTAATCCTTTGTGGCGAGGGGGCTTGCCCCCGTTGGGCTGCGTAGCGGCCCCATTTTGCGACCGCTACGCGCTCGAACGGGGGCAAGCCCCCTCGCCACAGGCGGTCTAAAGACCTGCCGCTTTCAACCGCGCCGCATGCTCGACAAACAACCGAACCGGCTGCGCGCCCTTCCCCACCAGCCCCAACGACTGGTTGACGATATCGAAGTGATCCATCGGGTATTCATCGCCGATCACCGTCCCCAGGTGCGAGCTGTAGCGCCCGACCATCCCGTCGCAATGCCCCTTTTCCCGCACGAAGGTTGTCGCGAATAACCGGCAAAACCGGTTGGTCCCATCGAACAGATTGCCGCCGCGATCGGTCTTGCCCGGCTGCAAGGTCCCGGACCAGGAGTAATAACGCACGCCGTTGACCTCCTCCGGCCCGTGCCCGCCCCAGGTTTGCGGCAGGCCCTGTGGATAACGCTGGTTGAACAGCGCCACGCCGGTAGTCGTCAGGGATTCGTGGGAGGCATGGATATCCACCGGCAGTTTCGGCCCGCGATAACCGGTTTCCAACACACTCATCAAGCCACCGATCAGGCGCAGCAAAACCGCCAGTACGCGCCCCTTGGCGCTGTCCGACGGATAGTGTTTGTGCAGGTAATCCGCCAATTCCGAACCGTGGTTCGGCCCGGCCACCGACGTGACCGACGCCACCCGATCCGGGCGTTTGGCAGCGGCATAACGCGCGGTCAGCGAGCCTTGGCTGTGGCCGATCAGGTTGACCTTCTCGGCTCCGGTTTCGCGCAGGATCTCGTCGATCCGCGCCAGCAACTGCTCGCCGCGCACTTCGCTGGAATTGAGCGGCGACACCTGCACCGCAAACACCACCGCACCACCACGGCGCAACGCCGCGACGATCCCGAACCAGTACGGATACAGCAGCAAACGGATGAACCCGAGCATTCCGGGAACCAGCACCAACGGGTAACGCGTGGCGGAACCTTGCGACATGGGCGGACATCCTTGTGATCGGTGAGATGACGCAAGGCGGGATGCAAGACATCAGCCAAGCATCGCCACCGAACATGACCAGTCTATGACATCCGCGTTACTTCAAGCCCACCACCCCCGCCACGATCAACCCGACCGAGACCAGTTTGAGCGCCGTCAGGCTCTCGCCCAGCAGCGCAAACCCGAGAAACACCGTGCCCAGCGACCCGATGGCGGTCCAGATCGGGTAGGCGATGCTCACCGGCAACTCGCGCATGGCCAGGGTCAGGAAATAAATCCCGCCGACCGCCGCCGCCACCGTGATCAGCGACGGCCAGAGCCGGGTGAAACCTTCGGCGTACTTCATGCCCATGGCGAAGGTCACTTCGAAACCGGCGGCGATCAGCAGAAACACCCAGGCCATCTAGAACTCCCTGGCCAGCGCCAACAGACGCTGTTCGGCCTCGGCGGCGGAGATCTGGAAAGTACGCTCGGCGGACTCTTCACCTTCGGCGGCGACCACCGTGATGTCGGTGATGCCGATGAAACCCAGCGCGGTGCGCAACAACGGATCGGCGTGATTCATCGCTTCCAGCTCACCACCCGGGCCAAAACCGAAGCCGCCGCGACTGGTGACGATCAGGGCTTTCTTGCCCCGCACCAACGGTTCGTACTGCGCCACGCCATTGTCCAGGGTGTGATTGAAGGTCAGCCCGAGCCGCACGATCTGATCGATCCAGGCCTTGAGGCCGCTGGGCACGCTGAAGTTGTGCATCGGCGTGGAAATCACCAGCACATCGTGGCCGAGCAATTCGCCCACCAGTTCATCGCTGAAGGCCAGATCGGCCTGCATCGACAACGGCCGGGCCTCGGGTTCGGGGTAAAACGCCGCTGCCACGAACGCCTCGTTAACCGGCGGAATCAACGCCCGACCGACTTCACGTCGGGTCAACTGCGACTGCGGATGACGGGCCTGCCACGCCGACAAAAACACCTCGGCCAGACGCCGGGAATGGGAACGTTCCCCACGGGGGCTGGCGTGAACCGCAAGAACTGTGCTCATCTGAAAACTCCTTAATGGCTAAACTGCTTGAGGCTTGCAGCTTGAAGCTCGTAGCTGTTCTTCTTCAAATGAACAAAAGTCAGTCAGGATGAATTCATTTCATCCATGGAGTTCCCATGTTTGCCTCGCTGCCTCTGACCGCCCTACGCGCCTTTGAGTCCGCCTCGCGCCTATTGAGTTTCAAGGCCGCCGCCGAAGAACTCTCGGTAACGCCCACGGCGATTTCCCATCAGATTCGTTCGCTGGAGAGTTGGCTTGGCATTGCGCTGTTCGAGCGATTGCCGCGTCAGGTGCGCCTGACTGATGGCGGTGAACGTTTGTTCCAGAGCCTGCACGGTGCCTTGCTGGAAGTGGCGCAGAGCGTCGACACCCTGCGCCCGCAACGCAGCGGCGCCAGCCTGACGCTCTCCACTACCGCCGCCTTCGCCGCGTTGTGGCTGGTACCGCGACTCGGGCGCTTTTATGCCCGGCACCCGACCATCAGCCTGCGGCTCGATACCCATTGCGAAGTCATCGATTTGCATCAGGACGCCAGCGTCGATCTGGTACTGCGCTACAGCCTCGACGATTACCCGAACCTGTATGGGCTGTGCCTGTTCGATGAATCCTTCGGCGTTTATGGCTCTCCCGAGCAGGTAGCGTCGGCGGCCAGTCGGGTACCAACGCTGATCAGCGTGCGTTGGCATAACTCCAAGCTCTACGCCCACGGTTGGGAAGCCTGGTGCGCGAAGTCCGACGAAACCTGGCTGGCCGGGCGACCGGCGGTGCGTGAATACGACGAAGAGCATTACGCCCTGCAAGCGGCGATTGCCGGGCAAGGGCTGGTGTTGGCGAGCAATATCCTGGTGTCCGAAAGCGTGGCCAGCGGGTTGCTGGTGCCTTACAAGGGCGAGGTTCAAGTGGAAGGCGCCGGCTATGCCGCGTTGTGTGTGCCGGGGCGTGAACGGCATCCACCGGTACGCGCATTTTTTGCGTGGTTGCAGGAAGAAGCAGCGGCGTCTGGTCTATTGCCAAGATCAAAGGCTCAACCCACCTCCCCGTAGGAACTGCCGAAGGCTGCGATCTTTCACGCCCGTCAAATACATCAAACTTTTCGCGACGCTCATTACTCACATCTTAAGTAGCGATCACGTCCCCAGAGGCGTGACGCCCACCGGATTAGCCTCCAGGAGATCGAGATGAGCGACATGCATTTGTCTGATGTAACCACCCTTCGCGCACGAGCCCGCCAGAACGTCGAGAACGGCGCCGTGACCGAAGGCTACAGCGCCGACCGCGAAGAAGTGCTGCGCCTGCTCAACGAATCGCTGGCCACCGAATTGGTCTGCGTGTTGCGCTACAAGCGCCACTACTTCATGGCCAACGGCCTCAAGGCCCATGTGGCCGCCGACGAGTTCCTTGAACACGCGACCCAGGAAGCCGAACACGCCGACCGCCTGGCCGAGCGCATCGTGCAACTGGGCGGTGAGCCGGAATTCAACCCCGACCTGCTGTCGAAAAACTCCCACGCCCAATACGTGGCCGGGAAAGACCTCAAGGAAATGGTCTACGAAGACCTGGTGGCCGAGCGGATCGCCATCGACAGCTACCGCGAAATCATTCAGTACATCGGCGAAAAAGACCCGACCACCCGCCGCATCTTCGAAGACATCCTGGCCCAGGAAGAAGAGCATGCGGATGATATGGCCGACATTCTGAAAGACCTCTAACCCCTGATCGTTCCCACGTTCCGCGTGGGAACGATCTTGTAGACGCCGCACATTTATCGGGTGGGCTTGACGGTCACCGGCGCCTTGCCCTGCTTCATCTGTTCCAGCAACGGCGCACACTGGTTCGGCTCGCCACCGCTCGGCGCCACCAACGCCAGCAACCCCGCCGCCGGCGCGGCAATCACGCCCAGCGCAACCATCCCGGCCCCGCGCAACAACAGCGGCACGGCTTTCACGCCCGCGCTCGGCTTGATGAACTTGCCCTGCACATACAGCGGCGAGCGCAGGGAAATCAAACGCCAGCCCTTGGATTCCGGGGTGATGGTCAAGTCCAGTTGTTCAGTCGCCATGTTCGCCGTGCCGTCGATATAGATAATCGCGTTCTCGGTATCGAAGACGAACAACTGCGTGGTCGCCAGGCCAGTCTTGATGTCGAAATCCGCCGCCGCGCAGTTGATCTTCACTTCCTTGTCGCCAAAGATCTTGCCGACCACGTAGTTGCCGACATTAAGCCCGGCCAGCTCCATCAACTCGCGGCTGATGGCGCCGTCATTGATCAGCATTTTCAGCTTGCCGTTGGCCGTGCCCAGCAGCTTGGCCACTGAGTTGCCGCGACCGGCGATATCAGCGTCGCCGTTCAACTCGCCGAAACTGGTTTTCATCGGTTCAAAGGTCGGGAACAACTGCTTGAGTTTGAAACCGCGCGCGGTGAGTTTGGCCTGGCCTTCCAGCGGTTCGGTGCGGCCATTGAGGCGAATCTGTGCGTCGAGCTTGCCGCCGGCGACGCCGAAACGCAGGGGTTCGAGGCTCAGCACGCCGTCGGTCAGCACCAGATGCGTATAGAGGTCGGTGAACGGCAACTTCTCGCTGTGGACGATGCGCTTGCCGGTGAATTCGACGTCGGCGTCCATATCGCGCCAGCGCTCGGTCTTGAATTCCTCGACCGGCAACACCTTGTCCGTCGGCTGCTTGCTTTCACCGCCACGGGCCTTTTGCTTGGCGTTGGAGTCGGCACCGATCAACGGCGCGAGGTCGGCAAACAGCAATTGATTGGAAACCAGCGCACCGCTGAGTTTCGGCCGGGGCTGACTGGCGACGTAGGCCAGGTCGCCGTGGATATCACTGGCGCCGATCTTGCCGTTGAAACCCTCGTAGCGGAACTGTGCACCTGCCGCGTCATGCAGTTTGGCGATCAAGTGACCGTCGGTGGCATAGGGCGGGGAGTCCGGCAGGGTTACGCCGGTCAGTGGATACAGGTTGGCCAGGCTGCTGCCGGCCAGTTTCAGGCGCAGGTCCAACGCGCCGAGGTTCAGCGGATCGGTCAGGGTGCCGGCGAGTTCGACGCTGGTGTCGGCGATTTTGACCTGGGCTTGCATCGGGAACGGCTTGGCCGCGTCTTGCAAGGCCAGCAGGCCGCCAATCTTGCCTTCGCCGGCGAGTTTCTGATCGTGGTATTGGCCCTTCACTTTGATTGCGAAGGCGTAGTCCTGAGGGGCGCCGCCCTTCTCGACCGCGGTTTTCGCCGCTTTGTCGCCGACGATGTCGCTGAACGGAATCGGTTTGCCCAGTGGATCGATCAACAGGTCGAGCTGAGTCTTCAGACTCTGGTCGTCGAGGGTCACGTGGCCTTTGTCGAAGCCGATGGCGCCAATGTCCACCACCCAGTTCGACGGTTCGGCGTTCGGGTCTTTCGGATCGAACTTGAAGGTCCAGTTGGCGCGGCCGTCGGCCAGGCGCTGGAGGTCGGCATTGGGTTCGGTGAGGTCGATGCGCGGGATGACCACGCGCTGCGCCAGCAAGGCCAGCGGCGAAATCCGCAGTTCGACGCGCTTGAGCGTGACCATCTGCGGCTTCTTCGACCAGTTCGGGTTGCCCAGGCTCAAGTCCTCGGCCACCACATGCGGCCATGGCACCCAGGCCCGCCAGCCGCCCTCATCGGGCTCACGCTGCCAGACCACCGCGAGGTTGCCATTAATGGCGAACGGACGGTGCAGCTCTTCGGAGACTTTGGTGTTGAGGGTGGGTTTGATCCGGTTCCAATCGAAGAACACGATGACCAGAACCAGTACCGCCAGCAGTACAACAAGGCTGGCGACGGTCCAGCTGATTATTTTTGCAGTGCGCGTCATTGCACAGGGCTCCTGAATACGACTGAGCGCCCTGACTGCGACGCACGTTTGAAACGGCGGGCCAGAAGCGGCGCGCCATGAAATCTACGACTGGAAAACGGCTCGCAGGTTTAACCGAAAGTCTCCTTAACGCTCAAATAATCGTCCGGCGACACAGTGCGCCCGCTACCGACGTTACCGGCCCCGCACTTTTGTGCGGCACGAGTGGGTCGAAAATACCCACCTCGGTGCAAAACCACCGGCCGGAGAAGCCCGATCTAGAGCCTCTACGCGGAACAATCAATTCTGTTGATTATTACCATTGCGTTTATGAACTTTTATATCGACTTATCGAGAGTAGCATTGCCCTCGTACCCACTTTATCGCCCTCCCAAGGAGCAACCCATCATGAAACGCCAATTATTGCTTAGCCTGACCCTCTCGATGCTAGCCAGCACCGCTTTTGCTCTGCCAGCCGCTGATCAGGCCACTCCGCAAGTCGAAGACAATCACTCTGTATTCAGCCAAACCGTTGCCGCCGATGGTTCGGACCGCACTCCACAAGGCCAGACCCTTGCTGAAGGTGGTAATGATCGCCTGAAAGAGAAAGGCCTGATCACTGAAGATGGCTACGACAAAACTCCACAAGGTCAGGCTGTAGCCGAAGACGGTTACGATAAAACCCCACAAGGCCAAGTCGCTGAAAACGGCCGCAACCGTCTTGAAGAAAAAGGCCTGGTTGAAGATGGCTACGACAAAACCCCACAAGGCCAAGCCGTTGCCGAAGGTGGTGGTGACCGTGTTATCGAACGCAACAGCGCTGTGAGCTGAGCCTGTGGCGGCCCTGAAAAAAAGCCCAATCACTGGATTGGGCTTTTGACTTTTACAGCAGCGCCCTTCTTCCTCGCTTGAATCCCTGATCCCCGATCCCCGTTCGACGCCGGCAAAGCCGATTTGCTAGAGTGCGCCGCTGTCCTGTCCAGAAAACACCCTTGCGATGCTGCCCCGCGCCGAACAGAAACAACAGACCCGCAACGCCCTGATGGACGCCGCCCGCCATTTGATGGAATGCGGCCGAGGATTCGGCAGCCTGAGCCTGCGCGAAGTGGCGAAAACCGCCGGGATCGTGCCCACCGGTTTCTACCGGCATTTTGCCGATATGGACGAACTGGGCCTGGTGCTGGTCAGCGAAGTCGGCCAGACCTTCCGCGAAACCATCCGCCTGGTACGCCACAACGAATTCGTCATGGGCGGCATCATTGATGCGTCGGTGCGGATCTTTCTCGATGTGGTCAGCGCCAATCGCTCGCAATTCCTGTTTCTGGCCCGCGAGCAATACGGTGGTTCGCTGCCGGTGCGCCAGGCCATTGGCCGTTTGCGCGAAGGCATCAGTTCCGACCTGGCCTCCGATTTATCGCTGATGCCGAAACTGCAGCATCTGGGCATCGACGGGCTGAGCGTCATGGCCGACCTGATCGTTAAAAGCGTATTTGCCACGTTGCCGGACATTATCGATCCGCCGGTGGAAGCGTTGCCGGAGCATCTGACGCCCCAGGCGAAGATCACTCAGCAACTGCGTTTTATCTTTATTGGGTTGAAGCATTGGCAGGGGCTCGGCAGTACGGAATAACACACATCCTCTGTGAGAGCGGCTTGTGTGGCGAGAGGGCTTGCCCCCGCTGGAGTGCGAAGCGCTCCCTCGCGTCCTATCAGCGCACCGCGTTTCTCAGATTTTACGACTGCTTCACAGCCGAACGGGGTGGTGCGGCATTCCGACAAGCCCCCTCGCCATACATGCCCACCCCCCCCAATTTGGTGCATGAAGAATCCTTCACGCACCAACATGCACCAAAACCCCGCAACATCCTGAAACAACTACTAAGCTCCGACAGGGTTTTCCTACGCATCACCCCAATTGGCAAGCCCCTTGCTCTAGCCTGAGCATTGTCCTTTGCTGGAAGCATTCCGATGCTGGTGATTCATCGCAGAATCGAGCCTCAACCCGTCTGGGCCGCCGAGTTGCACCTGACCTTCGAAGCCCGGAGCAAAAGCCGTTTGCGCTGTTTCAGTGCCGAACAAGAAGACGTCGGGTTGTTTCTGGAGCGCGGCCAGCCGCCGCTGTATGACGGCGAATGCCTGCAGGCCGAAGACGGGCGCATCGTCCGCGTCTGCGCCCGTCCTGAGCAACTGCTGCACGTCACCTGCGCCAATGCTTTCGAACTGACCCGCGCCGCTTATCATCTGGGCAATCGCCACGTTGCCCTGCAAGTCGGTGACGGCTGGCTGCGCCTGCTCGACGACTACGTGCTCAAGGCCATGCTCGAACAGCTGGATGCCAAGGTGGAAAACATTGAGGCGCCGTTCCAGCCGGAACATGGCGCCTATGGCGGCGGCCATCACCACTCGCGCCACGGCGATGAAGATTTCAACTACCCGCCGAAACTGCACCAGTTCGGCGTGCGCTTATGAACCCAGCCTGGGCGCTGTTGCGCCTGGCCAGTCCGCAATTGCCGATTGGCGGCTACAGCTATTCCCAAGGCCTGGAAATGGCGGTGGATAACTTGCGGGTGACGGATGCCGACAGCGCGCGACGCTGGATCAGCGATCAATTGCTGCTCAACCTGGCGCGTTTCGAAGCGCCGTTGCTGCTCGCCCATTGCACAGCGGCGGCGGACGAAAACTGGGCAGACTTGCTGCAACGCTGCGAGGAACATCGCGCCAGCCGCGAAACCCGCGAGTTGCATCAGGAAAGCCGGCAGATGGGCTATTCGTTGCAGCAACTGCTCAACGGTTTGCCCGAACTCGATGCGCCGGCCCGGGCCTTTCTTGAGCAACGCCCCGAACCGCACCTCGCCCTCGGTTGGGCCCTGGCCGCTCGCGCCTGGGGGATCAGTCCTCAAGATGCGCTGGCCGCATGGCTCTGGAGCTGGCTGGAAAACCAATTGGCCGTGCTGATGAAAACCCTGCCCCTGGGCCAGCAAGCCGCCCAGCGCCTGACCAGCCAATTGCTGCCGCTGCTGCAGGAAGCCCAGCAGCACGCCACTCGAATCAACCCCGAACACTATGGCAGCGCCGCTTTCGGCCTGTCCCTGGCGTGCATGGCCCATGAACGCCAGTACAGCCGTCTGTTTCGCTCCTAGGGCCCTTTATTTTGGAGAAGCATATGAACACTCAACCCCTGCGCGTCGGCATCGGCGGCCCGGTCGGCTCCGGCAAAACCGCCCTGACCCTGGCCCTGTGCCTGGCCCTGCGCGACCGCTACAACCTGGCGGTGGTGACCAACGACATCTACACCCGCGAAGACGCCGACTTCCTGGTGCGCAATGAAGCCTTGGCACCGGAACGCATCATCGGCGTGGAAACCGGCGGCTGCCCGCACACGGCGATCCGCGAAGACGCCTCGATCAACCTCGAAGCCGTGGACCAGTTGAACCGGCGCTTTCCGGGGCTGGACCTGATCATTGTCGAGTCCGGTGGCGACAACCTCTCGGCGACCTTCAGCCCGGAACTGTCCGACCTGACCATCTACGTGATCGACGTTTCCGCCGGCGACAAACTGCCGCGCAAGGGTGGACCGGGGATCTGCAAATCCGATCTGCTGGTGATCAACAAGGTCGACCTCGCGCCGCTGGTGGGCGCCTCGCTGGAGCAGATGGACAGCGACACCAAACGCATGCGCAACGGCAAGCCATTCGTCTTCAGCAACCAGAAAACCGGCCTGGGCCTGGAAGACATCATTGCCTTCATCGAACGCCAAGGCCTGCTGATCGCAGCCTGATCACGACTTATCAACAAGGAAGCTTATCCATGACACTCAAACGCATCCTGGGCGCTTTGGCCCTGCTGCTGACCCCAGCCATCGCCTTCGCCCACCCGGGGCATGGCGACAACGGTTTGATCGCCGGCATCAGCCACCCGATTGGTGGCATCGATCACCTGCTGGCGATGGTCGCGGTGGGTTTGTGGGCCGCGCAGCAAAAAGGCGCGGCGCGTTGGGCTCTGCCGTGCACCTTTGTCGGCACCATGCTGATCGGCGGCTTGTTGGGGTTTGAAGGGCTGAACCTGCCGGCGCTGGAAAGCGGGATTGCGGCCTCGGTGCTGGCGCTGGGCCTGGCCGTGGCCTTGGCGGTGCGTCCGCCGTTGAGCGTGGCCGTTGCAGCGACTGCATTGTTTGCGCTGTTCCACGGCGTGGCCCATGGTCTGGAATTGCCGGACATGTCCAGCCCTTGGGCGTATGCCGCAGGGTTTGTGGCGGCGACGGCGGCATTGCATGCAGCCGGTTATGCGGTGGTGCGCGTGCTGCCTCAGGCGGCGGCGCCGTTGATTCGCGTCGCGGGTGCGGCTTCCGCGGCGACCGGGGTCTGGTTGTTGGCGGGCTAAGCCCCCCAGAGATCGTTCCCACGCTCCGCGTGGGAATGCAGCCCGTGACGTTCCGCGTCACTGGACGCGGAGCGTCCCTAGAGGCATTCCCACGCGGAGCATGGGAACGATCGACCCGCTCACTCTGCTACCATGTCGCGCAATCGCCCCTGCCGTGACGACGCCAGCCAATGCCCCATGCTTCCCGCTCTGCCTCCCAGCCTGAATTGACCGCCCTGTTCGCTTCGGTGCAACAGCATTTCCAGGACGTGATCGTGCCGCTCTGGCAAGGCCCCGGCTGGAACGCCGACATGGCGCTGCCGTATGAAGCGCTGGACGCCGGGCATCAAACGCTGGCGCCACAACGCTATCGAGCCATGGCCTGCGCCCGCCAGCTGTATCTGTTTTCCAGCCTGATCGGCCAGGTGCCGGCGGCCGAAGAACGCGCGGCAGCGTTGTTCCGTTCCTTGCAGCAGCATTTCCACGATGCCGAGCACGGTGGCTGGTTCTACAGCATCGACCCGCAAGGCGCGCCGCTGGATCAGCGCAAAGACCTCTATACCCACGCCTTCATCCTGTTCGCCTGCGCCCATTACTGGGACAAGGTGCGCGAACCGCTGGTGGAGTCGGTGCTCAATGCCGCGCAGGAAGTCGTGGCCCAGCGCTTCGCCACGGACGACGGTCTGTACGAAGCGTGCCTTGAGCGCGACTGGTCATCCCTCGACACCGGCCCGCTGCAAAACCCGTTGATGCACCTGGCCGAAGCCTTCCTCGCCACCCTGTCGGTACGCGAAGACGCTGGCGCCCAAGCTGCGCTCGTCAAGTTATGCACAGTCATGCACAAGCGGTTCATCGATCCACAGACCGGTGTGTTGATGGAAAAACCGCTGGGGGCTGTGGATAACTGGTTTGAACCGGGGCATCAATTCGAATGGTATTTCCTGCTGGAGTCCTCGCCATTGCTGCGTGGATCGAAGCTGCATGCCTCGCTGGACCGGGCCTTTGCTTTCACTGAGCACCTGGGCGTGGATCCACAGACAAACGCTGTTCGAGCGATGCTCGATCTGGATGGCCGCGCGAAGGACGGCACTGAAAGAATCTGGGCCCAGGCTGAATACCTGCGCGCACTGACGTTGCGGCCGGACGGCGAGGCAGTGGTGCTGCGCCAATTGCAGGCGTTGCAGCAGCGGTTTCTGCATGTTGGCGGTTGGTATGAGTGTCGGGATGAGGAAGGCGAAGTCAGCCGCAAGGACATGCCTTCGACTACGCCTTATCACTTGGCGACTTGTTACCGCGGGCTGGTTGAATATTTGCGCTGAGTTCGAGATCGCTTTCGCGGGCAAGCCTCGCTCCTACAGGATTTATGTTTGAACGCGGTAATGCGAACGACACATAACCTGTAGGAGCGAGGCTTGCCCGCGAATGGCCTTGAAGCGGTCACCGGCCAATCACGCAATCCACTTCCGATCCCCGGTAAAACTGATGGTCAGCCATCGCGCCGCATCCGCCTTGCCCAACTTCGCGGAAATCTCCTCGCGCAATACATCCAGCTGCCCCACGCCGTGCAGCGGATAATCCGTCGGCAACACCACATGAATTTCGATAAACCGCGCCCGACCGTGCTTCTGCACGTAGGAAATGTAGTCGTCGAAACCATGCTCGACCTTCGCCGCGTCCATCACCTGGCGCACCTTGTCGTTGAGTTGATCCGGGACAATCCCCAGTACATCGCGCAGCGCTGGACGCAGTATTTTGAAGGCTGGTGGCAGCATGCTCAGGGCCAGCAGAATCAGGATCAAGGGGTCGACATACACCGCCCACTCGCCATAGCCCTGGGACTTGAGCAGCAGCGCGGTCAGGAAACTGACCAACAGGCCCACCGAAAGCATCGCGTCCACCAGCCAACTGATGTTGTCGAACTGGATCAGCGTCGATTTAAGCTTGCGATTGCGATGGCGCACGTAGAAGAAATAGGCGAACTCAACGACGGTAAACACCGCCGCATAGATGATCACCAACCCCAGCTCGATCTCGCGGCCGCCATTGATGATGCCGAACACACCGTTGAGAAAGGCGTAGATCGCGATCAGGAACAGGAAGCTGCCTTCGATCAGCAACACCATGGGCTCCAGGTGCCAGAAGCCGAACTGGAAGCGGTGGTTACTTTCTTTGGCGATCAGTTTGGCGGTGATCAGCATCAAGACCTTGATAAAGGTCGCGATCAACGAGAAAAAACCATCGAACAGGATGGATTGGGCACCCGAAACAAAACCGGTAACGATCCCGGCGATCGCCACGGCGAACATCAGGATGGTCGATTGTTTGAGCAGTGACTGCTCACCTCGGTTACTCACGTAGCCTCCTCTGAAAACCCTGGAAACCGCGGGGTGCGGTGGGGTTGTTGGGCGGGAGTCTACCTTATGCCTTGTTTTGCCCGGTTTTTGTGGCGAGGGGGCTTGCCCCCGTTCGGATGCGCAGCAGCCGCAAACCTGAGAATGCGGCATATCTGACAAAACGTGGCGTTTGGCTCAGGGGCTGCTACGCAGCCCAACGGGGGCAAGCCCCCTCGCCACAGGCAAGCCCCCTCGCCACAGGCAAGCCCCCTCACCACAGGCAAGCCCCCTCGCCACAATTAAGCCTTGCCACCATTACGCTCAATGGAGAACCCGGCCCAGGTCTGGCTCACCGGCATCAACTCCAGGCTGTTGATGTTGATATGCGCCGGGGCATTGAGGACCCAGAAAATGGTATCGGCAATGTCCTGCGGCTGAATCGGCTCGGCCCCGGCGTAGGTGGCGTTGTAGCGCTCCTGGTCACCGGCGAAACGCACCAGGGAGAACTCGCTTTCGCACAGCCCCGGCTCGATGTTACTAACGCGTACGCCCGTGCCTTGCAGGTCGCAGCGCAGGTTCAGGGAGAACTGTTTGACGAACGCTTTGCTCGCGCCATACACGTGACTGCCTGGGTACGGGTAGTTGCCGGCGATGGAGCCGAGGTTGACGATGCCGGCGCCACGACCGTGGGCGATCAGGCGCGGCAGCAGCAGGCGAGTGCTGTACATCAGGCCTTTGATGTTGGTATCGACCATGGTGTCCCAGTCGTCCAGGTCACACTTGGGCGCCGGGTCCACGCCCAGGGCCAGGCCGGCGTTGTTGATCAGCCCGCGCAGCTTGGCGAAGGACGGCGGCAGATTGGCAATCGCCTCCTCCATGGCCTTGCGATCACGCACGTCGAGCACCAGGCCATGGACCTCGGTCTGCTTCGACAACTCGGCGCACAGGGCGTTGAGGCGCTCTTCACGACGGCCCGTCAGCACCAGTTTCCAACCCGCCTCGGCAAAACGACGGGCACAGGCTTCGCCAAAACCGGACGTTGCGCCGGTGATAAACAGGGTGTTGGACATCGTGTTCTCCTTGCTTCGGCTGATCGGCAGCCATTGGAATAGAAAATCAGCAGCCAGCATGCCCGGCGCGGCGCTGACCGGCAACCTCGTTCCCCGGTGTTTTCTGTACAAAAAACAACCAGCCGAAGCGGCGCCTTACCCACCGTGGCTTGCAGCCATGTGCGCGCACGTTATCCACAGGCCGGTCCACAGTCTTTGGGGGCAAGTGCAAAAGCTGCAAGCCGCTGTGTATAAGGCTTTGCGAGCAGCACAGAAAGTTTTTTGCTTGACCCTCGACCGCTCGCCGTGTAGCCCCATGGCATTTTGCACGATTGGCCACACCCAAGAACGATGGCGCCAAGCCAGTAACGACGGCCCTCAGCCAAGTCTTTCCAGAGTTTAACCACAGACTTATCCACAGGCTGGCACACCTGCATTCCTGCCGTTTTCGCCCACAACAAAAAGGTTGACAACCACAGCTCATGGTCCGGGAAAAATGTCTGATCAAAAAACAACCACAAGTCTGCAAGCCACGGTTTCAAAGGCTCTCAGCCAGCTACTCCCACGTTATTCACAGCCAGCTCCACAGCAAACGGGGACAAGTCAAAACCGTGACAAAACAACTATTTGCAGCGGCTTTATGTCGCGGTTTGAGAGCTTGCGAATATTGTTTTCCACAATTTCCATTTGCCTTGAATCGCGGCCCCGTATAGGAGCTGCCGAAGGCTGCGATCTTTTGCTTTTGCGGTTTAAAAGCAAGATCAAAAGATCGCAGCCTCGTTTCTCTCGACAGCCCCTACGGGGGATTTGTGTGGGCATAAAAAAACGCCCTGGCGTGGAGTGCGTCAGGGCGTTTTTTATGGGGCCGAAGGCTTAGTGCCCGCCGAGATACGCGTTACGCACCTCCTCGTTCACCAGCAGCTCCTTGCCGGTGCCTGTTAGGCGAATCTCGCCGTTGACCATCACGTACGCCCGGTCCGAGAGCTTGAGCGCGTGGTTGGCGTTCTGCTCGACCAGGAAGATGGTCATGCCGGTTTTTGCCAGTTCCCGCAGAGTCGCGAAAATCTGTTTCACCACGATTGGCGCCAGGCCCAGGCTCGGCTCATCAAGCAGCAACAACTTCGGCCGGCTCATCAGTGCCCGGGCGATGGCGAGCATTTGCTGTTCGCCGCCGGACATGGTCATGGCCCGCTGGGTGCGCCGCTCTTCGAGCCGTGGAAACAGCTCGAACATGCGCTGCATGTCTTCCTTGGCGTACTTGTCGCCAATCGGGATGGTGCCCATCAACAGGTTTTCCTCGACGGTCATGTCGGGGAACACCCGCCGCCCTTCCGGCGATTGCGCGATGCCGTGGGACGCGATGTAGTGGGACGACTTGTGGGTGATATCCACCCCTTGATAGATGATCTGCCCGTCAGCGGCGCGAGGCTGGCCGAAGATCGACATCAGCAGGGTCGACTTGCCGGCGCCATTGGAGCCGATCAGGCTGACGGTTTCGCCTTCGTTGATGTGCAGCGAGACTTTCTTCAGGGCCTGGATCGGCCCGTAAAACACATCCAGATCCTTCAGTTCGAGGATGGGTTGGCTCATAGCACCACTTCCTCTTCATCAGCGCCCAGGTAGGCCGCAATCACTTTCGGGTCGTTGCGAATGGCATCAGGCCCGCCCTCGGCGATGACGATGCCGTGGTCCAGTACCACGATGTGGTCGGAAATGCTCATGACCATGCCCATGTCGTGCTCGATCAGCACCACGGTCAGGTCGTGCTCGTCGCGCAGCAGCCTGATCATCGCGCTCAGTGCTTCGGTTTCCTGAGGGTTAAGGCCGGCGGCCGGTTCGTCGAGGCAGATGATCTGCGGCCGCGTGCACATGGCCCGGGCGATTTCCAGGCGACGTTGCTGCCCGTAGGAGAGCTCGCCCGCCAGACGGTTGGCGCAGTCCACCAGGTCCACCACTTCCAGCCAGTAGAACGCATGGTCCAGCGCATCACTTTCAGCCTTGCGATAGCCCTTGGTGTTGAGGATGCCCGCGAGCATTTTGCGGTTGACCCACATGTGTTGGGCCACCAGCAGGTTTTCCAGCACCGACATTTCCTTGAACAGGCGAATGTTCTGGAATGTGCGCGCCAAACCGGCACGGTTTACCAGATGGGTACCGCCGAACATCTTGTAGTACATCCGGCTAAGGAAAGATTTCGGCGAAACGAAATCCACCGGTTTGAAGGACTCGCCCAGCAACTGGATAACGTTGGTCTGCTCGCCGCGCACATTGAGTTCAATCTTGCCGCCCGAGGCTTTGTAGAACCCGGTCAGGCAGTTGAACACCGTGGTCTTGCCGGCGCCGTTGGGGCCGATCAGGGCGAAGATCGAGTTGCGGTGCACCTTGAGGCTGACATCGCTCAACGCCTTGATGCCGCCGAAGTGCATCATCAGCTTCTCGACCGAGAGTACGACTTCGCTCATGGCGCTACTCCTTTACGCGGGGTCACACCGGTACGGCTGATCCGGATCAGGCCGCGCGGTCGCCAGATCATCATCAACACCATCAGGATGCCGAACAGCAGCACGCGGTATTCCGCGAAGCCGCGCAGCAGTTCCGGGGCCACGGTCAGCACGAAGGCAGCGATAACCACGCCGATGGTCGACCCCATGCCGCCGAGTACCACGATGGCGAGGATCAGGGCCGATTCGAAGAAGGTGAACGAGGTCGGGTTGACGAAACCTTGATAGGTCGCAAAGAACACACCCGCCAGACCGGCGGTCGAGGCACCGATGGTGAACGCCGAGAGCTTGACCAGTACGTGGTTCAGGCCCATGGAGCGGCAGGCGATTTCGTCTTCACGCAGGGCTTCCCAGGCGCGGCCGACCGGCATTTTCACCAGACGATGCTTGATGTACAGCACGGCCAGGACCACCAGGAACAACACCGCATAGATGAAGTAATACTTCACGTCCGGGTTGTAGGCGATGCCGAAGAACTCATGGAACGGCACCCCGCCGTCCTTCGCGCGTTTACCGAACTCCAGGCCGAAGAAGGTAGGCAGTGGCGCCGCCATGCCATTCGGGCCGCCGGTCAGGGACAGCCAGTTGTTGAGGATCAAGCGGATGATTTCACCGAAGCCCAGGGTCACGATCGCCAGGTAGTCACCGTGCAGGCGTAACACCGGGAAACCGAGAATGCACCCGGCCAGTCCCGCCGTGATCGCCGCCAGCGGCAGCACCGTCCAGAAACCCAGGCCCAGGTATTGATAACCGAGCGCCAGGCCGTAGGCACCGATGGCGTAGAACGCCACGTAACCCAGGTCGAGCAAGCCGGCCAGGCCGACCACGATGTTCAGGCCCAGGCCCAGCAACACGTAGATCAAACCGAGGATGACCACGCCCAGCAGGTAGGAGTTGGAGAAGAACGGGAACACCACGGCAATGACGATTACCAGCGGGATGATCCAGCGCAAGCGGGTTTTGTAATCGGGCGGCAGTACATGAACCCCGGAACCGGTGCTTTCAAAACCTTCGAGGATTTTCAGGCCCTTGGGGGTTTGCAGGAACAGGCTCAGGGCAAAACGGCCAGCCATGACGATGGCGACAATCCACGCCACACGGGTCGGTTGCAGGTTGAAGCCGTAGCCGTCGAGGACCACGCCGACAATCGGGCCGAACACAATCAGGGCAACGAGGCCGGCAAGAATCGCGTCAACCAGGCTTCTTTTGAGATCAATGGTTTTTTTAGTGGTTGAAGACATCGCTTACACCTTCGACACAAGAGGACGGCCGAGCAGGCCTTGGGGCCGAAAGACCAGAACGAGAACGAGCAGCGAGAAGCTGAAAACGTCTTTGTAGTCCGAGTTCACCAGGCCCGAGAACAGCGACTCGGAAATCCCGAGGATGATCCCGCCGAGCATCGCCCCAGGCAGCGAACCGATGCCGCCGAGTACCGCGGCGGTGAACGCCTTGATCCCGATGACGAAGCCTGCGTAAAAGTCGAACGTGCCGTAGTTCATGGTGATCAGCACGCCGGCCAGGGCCGCCATCGCTGCACCGATGATGAATACGTAGGAAATCACGCGGTCGGTGTTGATCCCCAGGATCGAGGCCATCTTGCGGTCTTGCTGGGTGGCACGGCACATGCGGCCGAGCTTGGTGTACTTGATGACATAGGTCAGCAGGGCCATCCCGGCGAACGCTGCGACCAGAATGAAGATCTTGGTGTAGGTCAGCTGGACGAAGCCAGTGCCGACATCCACGCGCCATGCGCCGGTCAGGAGTGTGGGCACACCCTGTTGCCGCGCACCTTGGGCGATTTGTGCATAGTTTTGCAGGATCAGGGAAATACCGATGGCGCTGATCAGCGGTGCCAGTCGTGTGGAGTTGCGCAGCGGTTTGTAGGCGACGCGTTCGATGACCCAGCCATACACCGCCGTGACGACGATGGTGAAGACCAGTGTGCCGAGCATCAGCAGAGGGAAGGATTCAATACCGAAGTAAGCCAGCAGAGCCAGACTGATTGCCGCGAGGTAAGCGGAAATCATGTAAACCTCGCCGTGGGCGAAGTTGATCATGCCGATGATGCCATAGACCATTGTGTAGCCGATGGCGATCAGGCCATAGACCGACCCGAGGGTCAGACCGTTGACCAGTTGCTGCAGGAAAATACCATCCATAACGCAATCTCACGCATTTGAGAGACTGCACAGAAGCGGGTTGCAACGGACCGGGGTTCAGCCGCCAGTGCAACACGGTTGTGTGCAGCTCTACGAGAAAAGACAGGTACTGCACGGACATGTTCTCTGACTGCCCGGCGCACAAGGCACCGGGCAATCAGCGGTTCATATCACTTCTGTTTTTCCAGCTGGTGGTATTTGCCGTCCTTGTCCCACTGGTAAACCACGTAGTCGGAGACTTTCAGGTCGCCCTTGCTGTCCCAGGTCTTCTCGCCCATGACGGTCTTGACCGGGTTTTTCTTCAGCCAGGCAGCCGCTTCTTCGCCCTTGTTGGACTTGGCGCCATTGAAAGCGGCAGCCAGGGTCTGGACCGACGCGTAGGCGTACAGGGTGTAGCCTTCAGGCTCGGTGCCTTTTTTGCGGAACTCGTCCACTACCGTCTTGCTGTCTGGCAGCAGGCGCGGGTCGGCGCCGAAGGTCATGAGCACGCCGTCGACGTATTGCGGGCCGCCAGCGGTGGTCACCAGTTCGTCGGTCACGATGCCGTCGTCGGACATGAATTTCACGTCTTTCAGGCCTTCGGTACGCAGTTGTTTAACCAGTGGACCAGCCTCTGGGTGCAGACCACCGAAGTAGACCACGTCGGCACCGGCCGCCCGGATCTTGGTGACCACGGCGCTGAAGTCTTTCTCGCCGCGGGTCAGGCCTTCGTACAGCACTGGCGTTACACCGCGCTTGACCAGCTGAGCCTTGGTGGCATCCGCCAGGCCTTGGCCGTAGGTGTCTTTGTCGTGCAGTACGGCGACTTTCTTGCCCTTGAGCACGTCGACGATGTAGTCGCCGGCCACGATGCCTTGCTGGTCGTCACGCCCGCACATACGGAACATGGCGCTCAGGCCGCGCTCGGTCACCTGTGGGTTGGTGGAACCTGGAGTGATCGCAATGATGCCCGCTTCGTCGTAGATCTCGGAAGCCGGAATGGTGGATGAGGAGCAGAAGTGACCGACGACGCCGGCGACTTTCTGGTTGGTCAGGTCCTTGGCGACCGTCACAGCCTGTTTCGGTTCGCAGGCGTCATCGCCCTTGACCAGTACGATTTTTTCCCCGTTGACGCCGCCCGATGCGTTGATCGCATCGGCTGCTGCCTGTGCACCCTTCATGTACTGCTCGCCAAATGCCGCGTTGGCGCCAGTCATTGGACCTGCCACACCGATTTTCACATCAGCCTGTGCAAACGCAGAAACACCCAACGCAGTTGCCACTGCGAGGGCCAGAAAGCCTTTCTTGTAAAACGTCTGGGACATGAGGTGGTGCTCCAAGGTTTTTTTTAGTTGGCACTGCGACTTCTGTGGTTGCTCAGAGCAAGCGCCGTGCCATCGGTTTTTTATTCTGAAAAAAGTCGCTGCTTTATTGTTATTTCGACTGTTTCGATCCCATTTTCATTGGGCGTGCAACCGTCTAAACCGCGGAAGGTGAAACCATTTATTTCAAAAGGCGCAACCCGCACGCGCCATCATTGCAACCGCGGCGCCAAACGACGTGCAACCAGCCTGTAACAGCCTGCGTCACCGAAGTGCACACTCGTGGTGCGCAACTGCTACAACCCGCACCACTACAGGCTAGTCGCTGCGCGAAAAAGCGCCGCTCCCCCGCAACAAAATTCAACAATCAAATCACGATCCGCAAGCACTGGCCTGCGTGATACAGCGAAAAACCGGCCTCATACAGACAGCTGCGCAAGCCGACACCCGCCAGGGGCTGCATCGGTGCGAACGGAATCGGTAGTGCTTGAGGATTTCCGTTACACAAATAGTCGGCAAACGCTTTGCCGACCACCGTGCCCGTCGTCACGCCCCGGCCGTTGTAACCGGTAACTGCCACTATTCCGGGCGCCGGTTCGAACAGGCGCATCAGGTGATCGGGGGTAAAGGCGATGCAGCCAGTCCAGGTGCACTCCCATTCCACCGGTTTCAGGTAGGGAAAGTAATGCTGCTGAACGCGGTCGGCCCAGGCTTTCAAGAACCAGGTCGGTTTCTGATTGCCATTACCGAGGCTGCCGAGCAACAGACGCCCGTCCTTATCGCGACGGATGCTGCTCAGAACCTGGCGGGTGTCCCACGAACCCTGGCCGCCGGGCAGAATCTGTTGCGCAGCGTCATCGGTCAGCGGCACCGAGGCCACTTGGTAGTAATAACCGGGAAAAAAGTTGCGCCGAAGTTCTGTCCAGTCGCCTTCGGTGTAGGCGTTGGAAGCGATCACTACCTGATCGGCAAGCACCGAACCTTGGGCGGTTTGCACCGACCAGCGCTGGCCCTGACGTTCCAGCCGGGTCACCGGGGAATGATCGAACAGTTGACCGCCGAGGTTGATGGCCGCTTTGGCCAGCCCGGTCGTATAAGCCATCGGATTGATGGTGCCAGCACGTCGATCCAGCAGCGCAGCGGCGATCTTTTTGGTGCCGGTCGCTTGTTCGCAGGCCTGGCCGGTCAACAGTTCCACCGGCGCCCCACGGCGCTTCCATTGTTCTTCACGACTGCGCAGATCCGCTTCGCCACGGCTGTTGTGCGCCATGTGCAGCGTGCCTTCGCGGCGCAGTTGGCAATCGATGTTGTACTTATCCACAAGGCTGAACACCAGGGACGGTGCTGCACCAAGCATGCGGTTGAGCTGACTGCCCACCGCTTCGCCGAACCCGGCTTCGATCTCGTCCGGTGGAATCCACATCCCGGCGTTGACCAGCCCGACGTTGCGCCCCGAGCCACCATGGCCGGCGCGATGGGCTTCCACCACGCAGACGCTTTTACCTGCTTCCAACAGATGCACCGCCGCCGACAGACCGGTAAAACCGGCGCCGATGACGCAGACATCGATCGTTACTTCGCCCTTGAGCGCCGCGTTATCAGGCCTTTGCGGCGTCAGTTTTTCCCACAGACACTCTTCGCGTAACGGCATTGCCAGACTCCAATCAGAAACCTAACCATCACACACTGATCGTTCCCACGCTCTGCGTGGGAATGCAGCCCGGGACGCTCCGCGTCCCAAAAGCGGACGCAGAGCGTCCATTGAGGCATTCCCACGCAGAGCGTGGGAACGATCAACACAAGCTGCAAGCCAGTCTGCTTGAAGCTTGAGGCTTGCAGCTTGCAGGCTGCTTTTAATCGAACGTAATCCCCTGGGCCAACGGCAGCTCCAGCGAATAGTTCACGGTGTTGGTCTGGCGGCGCATGTAGGCGCGCCAGGCATCGGAGCCCGATTCACGACCGCCACCGGTTTCCTTCTCGCCACCAAATGCCCCGCCGATTTCCGCGCCGCTCGGGCCGATGTTGACGTTGGCGATGCCGCAGTCGCTGCCCACGTCCGACATGAACTGCTCGGCTTCACGCACGTCGGTGGTGAAGATGCACGACGACAGACCTTGCGGTACGGCGTTGTTCAAGCGCATCGCTTCGTTGAAATCGGTGTAGCCGACCACGTAGAGGATCGGCGCGAAGGTTTCGCTGCACACCACGTCGCTTTGCTCCGGCATCTCAACGATGGCCGGCGAAACGTAGTAAGCATTCGGGAATTTGTCTTCCAGTTGACGCTTGCCGCCAAACACCCGGCCGCCTTCGCTCAAGGCTTGTTCCAGCGCTTCCTGCATGTTTTCGAAGCTGTTTTTGTCGATCAGCGGGCCGATCAGATTGCCTTCCAGCGGGTTGCCGATGCGCACCTTGGCGTAGGCAGCCTTCAGGCGGGTGACGATTTCTTCTTTTACCGATTCATGAGCGATCAGGCGACGCAGGGTGGTGCAGCGTTGACCGGCGGTGCCGACGGCGCTGAACAGGATCGCGCGAACGGCCATGTCCAGGTCGGCGCTTGGGCCAAGAATCATGGCGTTGTTGCCGCCCAGTTCCAGGATGCTGCGAGCGAAACGGGCGGCGATTTTCGGCGCCACTTCGCGGCCCATGCGGGTGCTGCCGGTGGCGCTGATCAGCGCGACACGCGGGTCATCGACCAGGGCTTCGCCGGCATCGCGGCCGCCGATGATCACTTGGCTCAGGTGCGGCGGCGCATCGCTGAAGTTTTTCAGGACGCGGTCGAACAGTGCCTGACAGGCCAGGGCGGTCAGCGGGGTTTTCTCCGACGGTTTCCAGATCACCGGGTTGCCGCAGACCAGCGCCAGCGCGGTGTTCCAGGCCCAAACCGCGACCGGGAAGTTGAACGCGCTGATCACGCCGACAACGCCCAGCGGGTGCCAGGTTTCACGCATGTGGTGGCCAGGACGCTCGGAAGCGATGGTCAAACCGTACAGCTGGCGGGACAGACCGACGGCGAAGTCGCAGATGTCGATCATTTCCTGAACTTCGCCCAAGCCTTCCTGGGTGATCTTGCCGGCTTCCCAGGACACCAGCTCACCGAGATCAGCCTTGTATTCACGCAGGATGTCGCCCAATTGGCGCACCAGTTCGCCACGGCGCGGTGCCGGGACCTTGCGCCACAGTTCGAACGCATGATCTGCGCGACTGATGTGCTGCTCGACTTCGGCAGCGCCTTCCCAGTTCACGCTGGCAATCTGGCTGCCATCGATCGGCGAATGCACCGGCACTTTGCCGTTCTGGTACAGGGCCGGGTTTACACCAAGACGATCAAGCAATGCGGCAACCATGGGTCACTCCTCAAGCAAAAAACGGAAATCGTGCAGCCGGAATATCACGGCTGATCAGGCCTGTAGTTGTAGCGCCACTCAGACGAGCCAACAAACGACCATTAAGCGAGATATCATTCCGTTTATTCATGCTTCGCATCTGTCGGTAAAAGAAAAGCATAGAGCAACAAGAAAAAGGACCACCCATGCTGAATAAACGCTACTTGCCGTCGATCACCGCCCTGCAGTGTTTCGAGGCCGTGACCCGGCATTTGAGCTTCACCCGGGCCGCCGAAGAGCTGAACCTGACCCAGAGCGCCGTCAGCAAGCAGGTGGCGCAGCTGGAAGAATTGCTGCAGCACCTGCTGTTCCGCCGGGTGCGCCGACGCCTGCAAATGACCCCGGCCGGTGATTTGTACCTGGTGGAAGTGCGAAAAATCCTCACGCAAGTGGAGATGTCGACCCACTACCTGCGTTCCTACGGCGGTGATACCGAAGTCCTGCGCGTGTCGACGCCGCCGACCTTCGGCGCCCGCTGGCTGGTGCCGCGTCTGAAAGGCTGGCGCCTGCGTCATCCCTCGATTCATCTAGATTTGTGCAGCGAGCAGGAAGCCGACGACCTGCTGCAAGGTCGCAGCGACCTGGCGTTCTACTTCGGCCAAGGCTCGCGGCCCGGCACCGAAAGCCTGAAGCTGTTTGGCGAAGAGCTTGTTCCTGTGTGTGCACCGGGCAGCCTGCCGGATAAGCCTTTCACCGACCCGACGCAACTCGCCGACCTGGTCCTGCTGCAAAACGCCTCCCGGCCCCAGGCCTGGCACGACTGGTTCGACAACCAGGGCTACCACACCGAACACAGCTACCACGGCCCGCGCTTCGAAACCTTTTATATGTGCATCCGTGCCGCACAGGTTGGCTGCGGCGTGGCGTTGCTGCCACGGTTTCTGGTGGAGGAGGAATTGGCGGACGGCAAACTGGTGATTCCTTGGAAGCATGCGATGCCCAGTTCCGACGCTTATTACCTGGCGTACCCCGAGCATTCGGCGGAAGTGCCCAAGGTGCGGGATTTTGTGAAGTGGATGTTGGAGCAGATTGATAGCCCGGATGCGCCGCAACATTAAGTCCGCATGCGATACCTGTGGCGAGGGGGCTTGCCCCCGTTGCGTCGCGAAGCGGCCCTGAAATCGACGACTGCTGCGCAGCCGAACGGGGGCAAGCCCCCTCGCCACAAAGGCTCGCGCCCACAGGAATCGGCCGCGGTCTAAAAAATCGCTGGCAATCCGCACCTCTGATATGCGCCACTAGCCCCATTCATTAATACAGCTGAAACGTCGCGAGCACGGGCCGCGGCCAGCCTGGAGATTCCCTTATGAGCGAGAGCGTATTCGGCGATCGCATCGTGCAGAACCTGCTCGACACCGACTTCTACAAACTGACGATGATGCAGGCGGTGCTGCACAACTACCCTAACGTGGAAGTCGAATGGGAGTTTCGTTGCCGTAACAGTGAGGATTTGCGCCCGTACCTGGCGGAGATCCGCTACCAGATCGAGCGTCTGGCCGAGTTGAGCCTGAGCGCCGACCAGTTGAGTTTCCTGGAACGCATCAGCTTCATGAAGCCGGATTTCCTGCGCTTTCTCGGCTTGTTCCGCTTCAACCTGCGGTACGTCCACACCGGCATCGAAAACGGCGAGCTGTTCATCCGCCTGCGCGGGCCGTGGCTGCATGTGATTCTGTTCGAAGTGCCAATGCTGGCGATCGTCAGCGAAGTGCGTAACCGCTATCGCTACCGCGAAGTCGTGCTGGAACAGGCGCGCGAGCAGCTCTACCGCAAGTTCGACTGGCTGACGGCCAACGCCAGCAGCGATGAATTGTCCGAATTGCAGGTCGCCGATTTCGGCACTCGCCGCCGGTTTTCGTACCGCGTGCAGGAAGAAGTGGTGAACGTGCTCAAGCACGATTTCCCCGGGCGTTTCGTCGGCACCAGCAACGTGCACCTGTCCCGGGAGCTGAACATGAAACCCTTGGGCACCATGGCCCACGAGTGGATCATGGCCCATCAACAACTCGGCCCACGGTTGATCGACAGTCAGATTGCGGCCCTCGATTGCTGGGTTCGCGAGTATCGCGGTTTGCTGGGGATCGCCCTGACCGACTGCATCACCACCGATGCCTTCCTCGGCGATTTCGACCTGTATTTCGCCAAGCTCTTCGACGGTTTGCGCCACGATTCCGGGGACCCGGTGCTGTGGGCGGAAAAATCCATCGCCCATTACCACAAGCTCGGCATCGACCCGATGAGCAAGACCCTGGTGTTCTCCGACAGCCTGACGCTGCCCAAGTCCCTGGAAATATTCCGTGCGCTGCGCGGTCGGATCAATGTCAGTTTCGGCATCGGCACCAACCTGACCTGTGACATACCAGGTGTTGAACCGATGAGCATCGTGCTTAAAATGACCGCCTGCAACGGTCAGCCCGTGGCCAAGATTTCCGATGAGCCTGGCAAGACTCACTGCAAAGACCCGAATTTCGTCGCCTACTTGCGACACGTGTTCAAAGTCCCTGCCCTTTCCAGTATTCCCAGCAAGGAGTGAATTCATGCAAGCCGAACAGCGTGAGATTGCTGAACAGCTCAACGTCCAGCCGCCGTTCGCCGACCAGGCCGCCCTCGAGGCTGAAGTCGCCCGGCGGATTACCTTTATCCAGGATTGCCTGGTCAATTCCGGTCTCAAGACCCTGGTACTGGGTATCAGCGGCGGCGTCGATTCCCTGACTGCCGGGCTGTTGGCCCAGCGTGCCATGCGCGAACTGCGCACCCGCACCGGTGACGACAGTTACAAGTTCATCGCCGTGCGCCTGCCGTACGAAACCCAGTTCGATGAACACGATGCCCAGGCTTCGGTGGACTTCATCGCGCCGGACGAACGCCACACCGTGAACATCGGCCCGGCGGTCAAATCCCTGGCCAGTGAAGTCGCAGCGTTCGAAGGCAAGCATGCGGTGTCGGTGGATTTCGTGCTCGGCAACACCAAGGCGCGGATGCGCATGGTCGCCCAGTACACCATCGCCGGCGCGGCACAGGGGCTGGTGATCGGTACTGACCACGCGGCGGAAGCCGTGATGGGCTTCTTCACCAAGTTCGGTGACGGCGCCTGCGATCTGGCGCCGTTGAGCGGGTTGGTGAAGAACCAGGTCCGGGCGATTGCCCGCAGCTTCGGTGCGCCGGAGTCGTTGGTGGAGAAGGTCCCGACAGCGGACCTTGAAGACCTGTCGCCGGGCAAGCCGGACGAAGCGTCCCATGGCGTGACGTATGCCGAGATTGACGCGTTCCTGCACGGCGAGCCGGTGCGTGAGGACGCGTTCAAGATCATCTGTGATACGTACAGGAAGACGCATCACAAGCGGGTGATGCCGTTTGCGCCGTAAGCCGTAATACCTGCCTTCAGCATTCTCCGAATGCCGAAGGCAGTGCTGTGTTCATACCACCTGGAAAGAGTAGCTTTCCCTCACTAGCCCAGAGTCATAGCTTCCTTCTACGTGGAACACGTGAGTATCGCTCGCTAAATCTCGGAGCTGCAGTTCCCAAACACCGAGGGCGTCGACGATCGGATTGCCCACCAGATCCGTTCTATTTTTAACGCTGAGTTCTTCTCCCGCGGCACCAGTACCGGTCAATACAATCGAACGATCCCTCGTCGTCCCATTGATTGGAATGGGATTGCCCGTGGAGTCTCTCGCCAGTCGAATGATTGGCAGGCGCTGATCCACACAGCGAAATACACGATTATGACCAGCAATGGATTCAGCCACCTTGACGACATAGAGCTGTTGAGTGAGGTCCTCCAATCGTACTTTCCAGTTACCCTCAGGATCGGCCATTGCAGATTTTTCTTCACCGCTGGCGGGGAAAACCCTGACCAACTGAAGCGGTGAAGCGGTGCCTATGACGTCCACTGTCGTCGAAGCCGTGTAACGAGCGGGTGGAATGTCATAACCGTCGCGGTCTTTTATTGCTCTGATCCAGACCGTCCCTTTCACAGCTTCCACGGTCACGTGCCAGATGTTGGACGATACTTCGCGGCTCACTGCCTTGAACGCATATTGCGTGTCCTGGTTCAAGTCCGTCACTATGAAAGCCCAGTTACCCTTTGGAGAATACGCTCCACCCCAATGTGAATCCCCGACAAAAAATTCGACGTAGCCATTAACAGCGGCTGAGCCTTTAAACACTAGAGTGGTGGAGGCGGTAATGCCGCCGTCAGGAACCGAATTTCCCTCAGTGTCCACGACCTCCAAAATCAAGGGTTGTATCTCTTCTACCCGAACCTGCCAGGCAAGCGAAGGCACCCCGTAGGCAGAAGCCCTGATGCCATACGTCCTGCCTCTGGTCAAATTTTCCAGGGAATAGTCCCATTTGCCATCTGTTGCTTGGGCTACCCCTCGTTTTTGCCCGTCGACAAGAACGTCAACAACATCGTCCATCCCTGCGGTTCCGCTCAGGTTCAGCGTGGTGGAGCTGGTGGCTCCCCCGTCAAGAATCGGGCGTCCCTCAGCGTCGGTGATGGACGTAATTTCAGGCACAACGTTTCGATTCGACATGATCCGATGCTCTCTCGATGGCATCACCGCGATAGCGGAGAACTCAAGAGCGATTTGACGCCTGGAATTGAAGCCCTGCCTACTGTCATAAATAACAGGTCAACCTAGCTTTCGGACCAATGGTCGGGTTCTGACAGGCGAAAAAAAGACGCCTGTGCGGGTAATGCCGATCAGTTAAGCCCTTTTACTTGACCTTTGGCCGCAAGAAATCAAAATCCGATGCCTGTATTGGCATCGGATTTTTTTATGCGTCTCGCTCGGGCACTGGAACTGACCCACAACATCGTC
>NZ_VOBN01000012.1 GCF_008370045.1 Pseudomonas sp. ANT_J12 | reverse complement strand
CTTGCCGGCGAAGGCGATTTAACGGACGCCTTCGCCGGCAAGCCTGGCTCCTACAGGACGGCATTTCAACAATAAGAATCTTGTAACCGACTGAGATTTGCCCTGAACCGAGGTCCCATCAACGAACCACTGCAAGAGTGAATCGAACATGAGCACCAACGTCGACCAGAACAACCGCCCCGACTACGACACGGTCCTGCAGGACATTGCCGACTACGTCCTCACCTTCAAAATCGAGGCCACCGAAGCACTCGACACCGCCCGCAACTGCCTGATGGACACCCTCGGCTGTGGCCTGCTGGCCCTGCGCTTTCCCGAATGCACCAAACACTTGGGCCCGATCGTCGAAGGCACCGTCGTGCCGTTCGGTGCCCGTGTCCCCGGCACGCCTTTTCGTCTCGATCCGGTCAAAGCCGCATGGGACATCGGCTGCATCGTGCGCTGGCTCGACTACAACGACACCTGGCTCGCCGCCGAGTGGGGTCATCCGTCGGATAACCTCGGCGGGATTCTCGCGGTGGCCGACCACCTCTCGCAAAAACGCCTGGCCAATGGCGACGCGCCGCTGACCATTCGCGCGGTGCTGGAAGCGATGATCATGGCCCACGAGATTCAAGGCGTCATCGCGCTGGAAAACTCCTTCAACCGCGTAGGACTCGATCACGTGTTGCTGGTGAAAGTCGCCTCGACCGCCGTTACCGCCAAACTCATGGGCGCCAATCGTGAGCAGTTGTTGTCGGCGCTGTCCCACGCGTTTGCCGATGGCCAGGCGCTGCGTACCTATCGGCATGCGCCGAACGCCGGCTCGCGCAAATCCTGGGCGGCAGGTGATGCCTCCAGCCGGGGCGTGCGTCTGGCGGACATCGCGATGCGTGGCGAGATGGGCATCCCCGGTGTGCTGACGGCCAAGCAGTGGGGCTTCTACGACGTGTTGTTCAGCCACACCAACAACGATCTGGCGCTCAAACCCGACGACAAACGCGCGTTCAGTTTCTCTCGCAAGTACGGCAGCTACGTGATGGAAAACGTGCTGTTCAAGATCAGTTTCCCCGCCGAATTCCACGCGCAGACCGCTTGCGAGGCCGCTGTCACCCTGCACCCGCAGGTGCGCAATCGCCTGCACGAAATCGACAAGATCGTCATCACCACTCACGAATCGGCGATCCGCATCATTTCCAAGGTCGGCCCGCTGGCCAATGCCGCCGACCGCGACCATTGCATTCAGTACATGACCGCCGTGCCGCTGGCGTTCGGCAATCTGGTGGCCGAGCAATACGAAGACGACTTCCACGCCGCGCACCCGATCATCGACGTGCTGCGCGAGAAAATGGTCATCGTTGAAGAGCCGCGTTTCACCCGCGAATACCTGGAAGCCGACAAGCGTTCCATCGCCAATGCGATTCAGGTGTTTTTCAAGGATGGCTCCAGCACTGAGAACGTGGTGGTCGAATACCCGATCGGCCATCGTCGTCGCCGTGCCGATGGCATTCCGTTGTTGGAGGACAAGTTCAAGGCCAACCTGGCGACGCGGTTCACCGCTCAGCGCAGTAATGAGATCTTTGCGTTGTGCAAGGATCAGGCTGCACTGGAAGCCACCCCGGTCAATCGCTTCGTCGACCTGTTCGTGATCTGACACACCCTCGTTCTGTAGGAGCAAGGCTTGCCCGCGATGGCGTCCTTGAGATCGCCATCGCGGGCAAGCCATGCTCCTATAGAAGAGGGGGTGATGTGCTCAGCGTTTGAGCCATTTCTCAACCGGCAATTTGGTAATGGCAAACCCCGCCAGCAGCACCGCCGAATACCCCATCAATTCCCGCGACAGGCTCTGCCCCTCGTACCACGCGCCAATCACCACCGCGAACACCGGAAAAATAATAAACACGAACGACAAAATGATCGGGCTCAGGCGCTTGAGCAGCAAAAAGTAAACGATAAACCCGCCCACCGATGCCACCAGTCCCAGGTAGAGCAGGGCACCCCACGAGCGTGCGGTGATGTCGCCGAACACCGGCGTCTCAACGCCCAGCCCCGCCACAAACAGCATCAGACCCGCGAGGCCGATGGGTAGCGTGTTGTAAGTGATCACGCTGATCGCCGCGCCGTGTTTCTTGGTAATCACGTAACACAGCGCATGCATCACCGCTGCCGCCAGAATCGCCAGCATCCCGAAGAATTCGGCATGGTCCAGGTGCAGGCCTTGGCTGCGGATGATCATGAACAAGCTGCCAAAGCCAATCGCGATGCCCACCACCTACGAAGGGTAGATTTTCTCCCGCAGGAACACCGCGGAAAAAATCAGGATGAACACCGGCATGCAACTGAACAGCAGCGCCGTCAGCCCCGACGAGACATGCAGTTCGCCGTAGTTGAGCAAGTAATATGGCAGGCTGAAATACGACAGCGTGACGAACACGAAAAACCAGCGACTCTGCCGTGGAAACAGCAGCGGCTCGCGACGCAGTAAGGCGAAACTCAAAAACAGCGGGAACGCGATCAGAAAGCGCAGGCCAGCGGCGGTCAGGGGCGGCACGCTTTCGACGGCGATCTTGATCCCCAGCCAAGTGGTGCCCCAACTCAAGCACACGATCAGGAACAAAGTGCTGGTGATTAACCCCGCCAACCAGGGTTTTCCCGCGATGGAAGGCGTGCTGATGGCAATCGACATGGTCGTGCTCCTCTGGTCGTCGCAATTGACCTGATAACGGAAAAGGTCTATCCCTGATTGAACCTGTTTTAAACACGCTATTCGGGATGGAAATGACTGTCAAAGTAAGTATTGCCACGGTGTCAATCCTGCGGGTCGGCTTGGCTGAAGGGCGCGGCGTGAAGTACAAGCGCCTGGCCGAAGCCCTGGAAAAAAGCATTGGCGAAGGCTTGATCGAGCCCGGCAGCAAACTCCCGCCCCACCGTTTGTTGGCGGACAGTCTGGGCGTGACCATCGGCACCATCAGCCGCGCATATGGCGAGCTGGAACGGGTAGGGCTGGTGGTGGCCCGCGTAGGAGATGGCACTTATGTGCGTCAGAGGGGGATGGAACGGCCGCGGGATGCTGGCTTTCGCAATGTCAGCGAAGAGCCACAGCCATTCTTCGATATGAGTCGGAATCAGCCGATTCCGGGGCAGGAAGCTGACTTTATGAGTCAGAGCCTGCAGGCCATGGCCAGTGATCCGAACACCTTGCAGTTGCTCAGCGGCTATACGGCCGATTGCGGATTGCCTCGCCACCGTGCGGCGGGTGCTCACTGGTTACGGCACCAGGAATTCGTTCCGAACGCCGAGCAGGTCATTTGCGTCAATGGTGGTCAGCACGGCTTGCTCTGTGTGTTGATGGCGCTGCTCAAGCCCGGCGACACCTTGGTGACCGAGCATTTGACCTACCCCGGACTGATCAGCGTCGCACGCATGCTCGGCATCAAGCTGATCGGGGTCGGCATGGATGACGAAGGACTGTTGCCCGAGGCGCTGTCGGACGTTTGCCAGCATCATCGGATATCGGCGTTGTACTGCACGCCGACGATCCAGAATCCTACGGCGGCGGTCATGTCGGTACCACGGCGCGAGGCGATTGCCGAGATCTGTCGCCAGCACAACCTGCTGATCATCGAAGACGAAGCCCATGCGGTTCTGGCGCAACAACGACCGTTGCCGCTGAGCCATTTCGCGCCGGAGCGTTCGGTGCTGATCGGCAGTTTGAGCAAGGCGGTTTCGGCGGGTTTGCGGGTCGGTTATCTGCACGCGCCGCTGCCGTTGATCGGAAGATTGAGTGCCGCGCTACGCGGGACGTGCTGGATGGCCAATCCGCTGTCGATGGAAGTGGCGACGGCGTGGATTGAAAACGGTATCGCCGAACAGTTGCTGGGGCAGCAGATTGCCGAAATCAATCGGCGCAAGCGCTGGGTCAGCGGGGTGTTAAAAGAGGTCAGTTACAAGACCCACCCCGATAGCCCACACTTCTGGCTCGAAGTGCCAGAGCCATGGCGGGCGTCGCAGATCGCGGCGGAGCTCAGGGAGAAGAATTATCTGGTGGCGACTGCCGAGGCGTTTGCGGTGGGGCATGGCGCGGTGCCGCAGTTCATTCGGGCGAGTGTGTGTAATTCGGTGGGGGATGATCGGTTGTTGCTGCAGGGGTTTGAAGCGTTGGCGGAGGCATTAACAGAAACCGTGTAATCGTTCATCGCGGGCAAGCCGTGCTCCTGTAGGAGCGATGCTTGCCCGCGAAGGCGCCCTCACAGGCGCTGAAGGGCTACTTGAACCGCCGCTCAACCCCTTTCTCCACGAGGATCTTCGCCGAAATCTCTTCCACCGAAAAATGCGTGGAATTGATGTGGGGAATGTTCTCCCGGCGAAACAGATTCTCCACTTCACGCACTTCGAACTCGCACTGGGCATAGCTCGAATAGCGGCTGTTGGGCTTGCGCTCGTTGCGGATCGCGGTGAGGCGGTCAGGGTCGATGGTCAGGCCGAACAGCTTGTGCTGGTGGGCGCGCAGGGCGGCGGGCAGGGTCAGGCGTTCCATATCGTCTTCGGTCAGCGGGTAGTTGGCCGCGCGGATGCCGAATTGCATCGCCATGTACAGGCACGTCGGCGTCTTGCCACATCGCGACACGCCCACCAGGATCAGGTCGGCCTTGTCGTAATAATGCGTGCGCGCACCGTCGTCGTTGTCGAGGGCGAAGTTCACCGCCTCGATCCGTTCCATGTAATTGGTGCTGCTGCCAATGGAGTGGGACTTGCCGACGGTGTAGGAAGAATGCTCGGTCAGTTCCTGTTCAAGGGGCGCCAGGAAGGTCGAGAAAATGTCGATCATGAAACCATTGGACGTTGCGAGGATCTCACGGATGTCTTGATTGACGATGGTGTCGAAGATGATCGGCCGAAAACCGTCGGTTTCGGCGGCCTTGTTGATTTGTTGTACCATGGCCCGCGCTTTATCGACGTTATCGATGTACGGCCGCGTGAATTTGCTGAAGGTAATGTTTTCGAACTGCGCCAAGAGGCTTTGACCCAGGGTTTCGGCTGTAATGCCGGTGCCATCGGAGATGAAGAAAGCAGATCGTTTCATTTGCACCTTGGGCCTTAAGCTAATAACGAATCTTGGATATGATAGGCGCGATTTGTCGGCCGCCAGTGGCCCGCATTCTCACTTATTTTCCAGGTCCAGGCCATATAGCCGGTCAATGCTCCCCCGAGCCGCCGGCTTCTGAGCTTTTCCAACACAGTTAGTGGAGAGATCACCTTGGTAGAGTACGTAGTTTCCCTCGATAAGCTCGGCGTCCATGATGTAGAGCACGTAGGGGGCAAGAACGCATCCCTGGGCGAGATGATCAGTAACCTTGCAGGTGCCGGTGTATCGGTGCCCGGTGGCTTCGCCACGACAGCTCAGGCTTATCGTGATTTTCTGGAACTGAGCGGCCTGAACGATCAGATCCATGCCGCGCTCGACGCCCTGGACGTCGACGATGTCAACGCCCTGGCCAAGACCGGCGCCCAGATCCGCAAATGGATCATGGAAGCCGAATTCCCCGAGAAACTCAACGCCGAGATCCGCACCGCGTTCGCCACGCTGTCGGCCGGCAACCCTGACATGGCCGTGGCCGTGCGTTCTTCCGCTACCGCCGAAGACCTGCCGGACGCTTCCTTCGCCGGTCAGCAGGAAACCTTCCTGAACATCCGTGGTGTCGAAAACGTCATTCGCGCCGCCAAAGAGGTGTTTGCCTCCCTCTTCAACGACCGCGCTATTTCCTACCGCGTCCACCAGGGCTTCGATCACAAGCTGGTGGCCTTGTCGGCCGGTGTGCAGCGCATGGTCCGCTCCGAAACCGGCACCGCCGGCGTGATGTTCACCCTCGATACCGAATCGGGCTTCCGTGACGTGGTGTTCATCACCGGCGCCTACGGCCTGGGCGAAACCGTCGTACAAGGCGCGGTGAACCCGGACGAATTCTACGTCCACAAGCAAACCCTTGAAGCCGGTCGTCCAGCGATCCTGCGCCGCAACCTGGGCAGCAAAGCCATCAAGATGATCTACGGCGAAGTGGCCACGGCCGGCAAGTCGGTCAAGACCATCGACGTGGACAAGGCTGATCGCGCGCGTTTCTGCCTGACCGATGCCGAAGTCAGCGAACTGGCCAAGCAGGCGATGATCATCGAGAAGCACTACAAGTGCCCGATGGACATCGAATGGGCCAAGGACGGCGACGACGGCAAGCTCTACATCGTTCAGGCCCGTCCTGAAACCGTGAAGAGCCGCACCCAGGCCAACGTCATGGAACGTTACCTGTTGAAAGAAACCGGCACTGTGCTGGTTGAAGGTCGCGCCATTGGCCAGCGCATCGGCGCCGGCAAGGTCCGCATCATCAAGGACGTGTCCGAGATGGACAAAGTCCAGCCAGGCGACGTTCTTGTATCCGACATGACCGACCCGGACTGGGAGCCGGTCATGAAGCGCGCCAGTGCCATCGTCACCAACCGTGGCGGTCGTACCTGCCACGCGGCGATCATCGCCCGTGAGCTGGGCATTCCGGCCGTGGTCGGTTGCGGCAACGCCACCCAGCTGTTGAAAGACGGCCAGGGCGTGACCGTTTCCTGCGCCGAAGGCGACACCGGTTACATCTTCGAAGGCGAACTGGGCTTCGACATCAAGAAAAACTCCGTGGACGCCATGCCTGATCTGCCGTTCAAGATCATGATGAACGTCGGCAACCCGGATCGTGCATTCGACTTCGCGCAACTGCCGAACGCCGGTGTGGGCCTGGCCCGCCTGGAGTTCATCATCAACCGCATGATCGGTGTTCACCCCAAAGCGCTGTTGAACTACGACGGCCTGCCGCAGGACATCAAGGACAGCGTCGACAAGCGCATCGCCGGTTACGACGATCCGGTTGGCTTCTATGTCGACAAACTGGTCGAAGGCATCAGCACCCTGGCTGCGGCGTTTACCCCGAAAAAGGTCATCGTGCGTCTGTCGGACTTCAAGTCCAACGAATACGCGAACCTGATTGGCGGCAAACTCTACGAGCCGGAAGAAG
This sequence comes from Pseudomonas sp. ANT_J12, assembly GCF_008370045.1. Lineage (GTDB taxonomy): Bacteria > Pseudomonadota > Gammaproteobacteria > Pseudomonadales > Pseudomonadaceae > Aquipseudomonas. Next base: position 177,410 of record NZ_VOBN01000012.1, on the reverse strand, counting down.
AAAACCCGATGCTGGGCTTCCGTGGCGCCTCGCGTTACATCAGCGAAGCATTCCGCGATTGCTTCGAACTCGAATGCCGTGCGCTGAAACGCGTGCGCAACGAGATGGGCCTGACCAACGTTGAAATCATGGTGCCGTTCGTCCGTACCCTGGGCGAAGCGAGCCAGGTGATCGATCTGCTGGCGGAAAACGGCCTGGCCCGCGGTGAGAACGGTCTGCGCATCATCATGATGTGCGAACTGCCGTCCAACGCGATCCTGGCTGAAGAATTCCTCGAATTCTTCGACGGCTTCTCCATCGGCTCCAACGACCTGACCCAGCTGACCTTGGGCCTGGACCGTGACTCCGGGATCATCGCTCACCTGTTCGACGAGCGTAATCCGGCGGTCAAGAAGCTGCTGGCCAATGCCATCCAGGCCTGTAACAAGGCGGGCAAGTACATCGGCATCTGCGGTCAGGGTCCTTCGGATCACCCGGACCTGGCCAAATGGCTGATGGAACAGGGCATCGAAAGCGTTTCGCTGAACCCCGATTCCGTCCTGGAAACCTGGTTCTTCCTGGCAGAAGGTCAAGCTTCGGCCTGATGGTGTGTGAACGACCGCTCCCTGTAGGAGCGTGGCTTGCCCGCGATGGCATCTTCAAAATCGCCATCGCCAGCAAGCTGTGCGCCTACAAGGGGTAGCCGTTTTTTGAGATTGAAGTAGGGCGGGCTCCTCTGGATGCCGCCCTTTTTTGTGCAAGAGCATTATGCAAAGCAGCAGCAACCTATTTCCTGTCGCCCTGATCAGCGCCGAGCGGCGCGGCGATCTGAGCGAAGACGTGTATCGATTGAAACCCGGCAACAGCCCCGACGGCACCGTCGAGCTGGCAGTGACACGCCTGGGCATGGCGGACGGCCCGGACACGCGCGGCGTTCCGGTGATTTTGCTGCACGGCAGCTTTTCCAATCGCAGGTTCTGGTTTTCCCCCAAAGGCCTGGGTCTGGGCGCCTATCTGACGCGCCTGGGATTCGATGTGTGGATCCCGGAGATGCGCGGTCACGGCTTGTCCCAACGCAATCAGAACTACCGCAAGAACCGCGTCTCGGACTACGCCCGTTACGATCTGCCGGCCATTGGTGCATTCGTGCGCGAGCAAAGTGGCCAAGTCCCGCACTGGATCGGTCATTCCCTCGGCGGCATTACCCTGGCCGCCGCGTTGGGCGGTCAGTACATCGGCGAACCAGTGGTGGCCTCGGCGGCGTTTTTCGGTACGCAGGTCAGCCGCACTTATTGGCCGCTGAAAATTCCGCCGGTGGAGTGGAGCGGGCGTTTTATTCTCAAGCGCTTTGCCCAGTTGTCCGGTTCACGGCTCAAGCGCGGCCCGGAGGACGAGCCGATTGGCCTGGCCCTGGAAAGCATGCGCTGGTATGGCCTGTTCGGACGCTTTGGCGATGCTGACAAGGATTGGTGGGGCGGTCTGGCCGAGGTTGAGCTGCCAGTACTGGCCGTGAGCGCGGCCGGTGACCATCAGGACCCGGCCTGGGCTTGCCGCAAGCTGTTTGATCAGCTCGGTTCCGAGCACAAGCAGTTCATCAACCTGGGGCGCGAGCAGGGTTTCAGTGACAATTTCGGTCACGTTGAAATGCTGATCAGCAAAGCCGCCCAAGCCGAAGTCTGGCCATTGGTCGCGCGCTGGCTGGCCGATCAACAGACGCCGTTGTTGGGCGAAAAGCCGGATTTGGCCACGGCGGTCTGAGCCCAGTGCTCTAACAAGGGCATTTCGCTCCGGTCGGCTTGCGGCTAAGATATGACGCATTGAGCTTTTTTGGTCACTTTGCGACATCCTCGATTGTCTTCCTCTTTACAGGAGTTTCTCGATGAACCATTACGTTACGCCTGACCTGTGCGACGCCTATCCAGAATTGGTACAGGTGCTGGAACCGATGTTCAGCAATTTCGGCGGCCGTGATTCCTTCGGCGGCGAAATCGTGACCATCAAGTGCTTCGAAGACAACTCGCGGGTTAAAGAGCAAGTCGAACTCCAGGGTGATGGCAAGGTGTTGGTGGTCGACGGTGGCGGTTCCCTGCGTCATGCGTTGCTGGGTGACATGCTGGCCGAGAAAGCCTCGAAAAACGGTTGGGCAGGGCTGGTGATCTACGGGTGCATCCGCGACGTCGATATCCTCGCGCAGACCGATCTGGGTGTGCAGGCCCTCGCGAGCCATCCGAGAAAATCCGACAGGCGCGGGCTTGGTGACATTAACGTTCCGGTGACCTTCGCCGGCGTGACCTTCCATCCAGGCCATTACATTTATGCGGACAACAACGGCGTGATCATCTCGCCAAGCCCGCTGAAGATGCCTGAATAACGCGTCGATGCCCATTTTCGTGGCAAGCATGGAGTGAGGATGTTCGAGGAAGAAAACGCGCAGTGGGGGCTGGTGCATGCCCTGGTGCTGGATGGAAAAGGTGGTGCGCGTTCGATAGCCCGGACTGAACTCGACGAATTGCAGCTGCAGGCCCATGAGAGCCTGTGGCTGCATTGGGATCGCAGTCACCCGCAAACCCAGACCTGGCTGCGTAAATCCAGCGGTCTGAGCGAATTCACCTGCGATCTGCTGCTTGAAGAAAACACCCGTCCGCGTCTTCTACAGCTTTCCGACAGCGAGCTGCTGCTATTTTTGCGCGGTGTGAACCTCAATCCTGGCGCCGAGCCTGAGGATATGGTTTCGGTGCGCATCTTCGCTTCGGCCCAGCGGGTGATTTCTCTGCGTTTGCGTCCGTTGCGCGCCACCGATGAGTTGCTGGTGCAGCTTGCGGAAGGCAAGGGGCCGAAAACCGCCTCCGAACTCATCCTTTATATGGCTCAGAACCTCACCAACAAGGTGCAGGATCTGGTCGCTTGCCTCTCGGAAGTGGTCGATGAGGAAGAAGAAAAACTGGATGCCGACGAACGGTATACACCCGAGCATGGTTCCATTTTGCAGATCCGTCGCAGGGCGGCCGGGCTGAAACGTTTCCTGGCCCCGCAACGGGATATTTTCGGACAACTGACGCGGATAAAACTGCCCTGGTTTGTCGAAGATGACGGCGATTACTGGAACGAATTGAACAACAGTCTGACCCGCTATCTCGAGGAGCTGGAATTGACCCGGGAGCGGGTGGGGCTGGTCCTGGAGGCCGAAGACCGGCGTTTGAGCGTGCGCATGAACCGCACGATGTACCGCTTCGGGATCATCACCGGGATCTTTTTGCCGATGAGTTTTCTGACCGGTCTTTTGGGGATAAACGTCGGTGGCATTCCGTTCTCCGCCAGCCCTTATGGGTTCCTGATTGCGTGCCTGATGATGGTGTCGGTGGCGCTCGGGCAGTGGTGGTTATTCCGACGTTTGCGCTGGGTGTGATGATGAGCCATGTGACCCGGGCAAAATTGATCGCGTCTTTCACAGACATCACGAGAGGTGCGTATGCACGATCCGTTTGAACAGTCTTTGCGTGACATGCTCAAGGCATCTCCGTCCACTCGGGACGACGATGCGTGCCTTGGTCGTGTCCTGAAAACCGCCAACCGGCAGGTCGGCGCCGGCGATCTGTTCAGCCTGCTGGGCCGCTGGCTGCCCGCGCTGATGATTGCCTTGAACAATGGATCGGCCCACGTCGCGCCGGTCTCCCGCCACCGTAAACCTACCGTTCGCACTGCTGATAAGGCTGATTGAATATGGAACTTGATCTCTGGACTCAGAGCCTCGTCACAGCAATGACTGCGTTGTGGACCAAGATTGCGAATTTTATTCCGAACCTCTTCGGGGCACTGGTTGTCCTACTGCTGGGTTTTGTCGTCGCCAAGCTTCTGGACACCTTGCTCTCAAAATTGCTCGCCAAACTGGGCCTTGATCGCCTGATGGGCGGCACCGGTTTGACCAAGTTGCTGTCCCGTGCCGGGCTTCAGGTGCCTATTTCAACCCTGATCGGCAAAATCGTTTATTGGTTTGTTTTGCTTATTTTCCTGGTTTCTGCCGCAGAATCCCTTGGACTTGAGCGAGTTTCAGCTACGCTGGATATGCTTGCGCTGTATTTGCCGAAAGTATTTGGCGCCGCGCTGGTGTTGTTGGTAGGTGTGTTGCTGGCGCAATTGGCCAATGGGCTGGTGCGCGGGGCGGCAGAAGGGGTAGGGCTGGATTACGCGTCGGGCCTGGGGCGGATTGCCCAAGGCCTGGTGATTATCATCAGCCTCTCGGTTGCGATCAGCCAGTTGGAGGTCAAGACTGACCTGCTCAACCATGTGATTGTGATCGTTTTGATTACCGTTGGTCTGGCGGTTGCGCTGGCCATGGGCTTGGGAAGCCGGGAAATTGCCGGTCAGATTCTTGCGGGAATCTATGTGCGTGAGTTGTATCAGGTTGGGCAACAAGTGCGTGTTGGCGAGGTCGAAGGTCAGATCGAAGAGATCGGCACGGTTAAAACCACATTGCTGACCGACGAGGGTGAGCTAGTCTCTCTCTCCAATCGGATCCTCCTGGAGCAGCATGTGAGTAGCCGCTAACCCGGCAAACCCTGCTAATGTATGCCGCCGCAAAGTGCCCTGTAAGGGCTGCGGCGGACATTGACCTGACTGTCGGCCCGACTTGTTTTGAATAAAGCTCAATCGCTCTCCACGCGCTACGACCCCCGCGAGCTCTCTGATGAGGAGTTGGTCGCGCGCTCGCATACCGAGCTGTTTCACGTAACACGCGCCTATGAAGAACTGATGCGGCGTTACCAACGAACATTATTTAACGTCTGTGCGCGGTATCTTGGGAACGATCGCGACGCAGACGATGTCTGTCAGGAAGTGATGTTGAAGGTGTTGTACGGCCTGAAGAACTTCGAGGGGAAATCGAAGTTCAAGACGTGGCTCTACAGCATCACGTACAACGAATGCATCACACAGTATCGGAAAGAACGGCGAAAGCGTCGCTTGATGGACGCGTTGAGTCTGGACCCCCTCGAGGAAGCGTCTGAAGAAAAGGCGCCGAAACCCGAGGATAAGGGTGGACTTGATCGCTGGCTGGTGTATGTGAACCCGATTGACCGTGAAATTCTGGTGCTACGATTTGTCGCAGAGCTGGAGTTTCAGGAGATCGCAGACATCATGCATATGGGCTTGAGTGCGACAAAAATGCGTTACAAACGTGCTCTAGATAAATTGCGTGAGAAATTTGCGGGCGTTGCTGAAACTTAGTTCAGCGCAAATATCTCTTACGTGTAGGCAAGTTCTGATAGACTTGCCGCCGAGTTGTCCCCCGGTTTGCGGGACTGCTTCACAATCACCAGATGGGGATTTAACGGATGAAACTGAAAAACACCTTGGGCTTTGCCATTGGTTCTCTTATTGCCGCTACTTCGTTCGGCGCGCTGGCACAAGGCCAAGGCGCAGTTGAAATCGAAGGCTTCGCTAAGAAAGAACAATTCGACAGCGCTCGTAACTTCAAGAACAACGGCAACCTGTTCGGCGGTTCGGTTGGTTACTTCCTGACCGACGACGTTGAACTGCGTCTGGGCTACGACGAAGTGCACAACGTGCGTTCCGACGACGGCCGTAACATCAAGGGCGCCAACACCGCTCTGGACGCTCTGTACCACTTCAACAACCCGGGCGACATGCTGCGTCCGTACGTATCGGCTGGCTTCTCCGATCAGAGCATCGGTCAGAACGGCTCCGGCGGTCGTAACCGTTCCACCTTCGCCAACGTTGGCGGCGGTGCCAAGCTGTACTTCACTGACAACTTCTACGCTCGTGCCGGCGTTGAAGCTCAGTACAACATCGACCAGGGCGACACCGAGTGGGCTCCAAGCGTCGGTATCGGTGTGAACTTCGGTGGCGGCTCCAAGCCTGCTGCTGCTCCAGTTCCAGCACCAGCTGAAGTCTGCTCCGACAGCGACAACGATGGCGTTTGCGACAACGTTGACAAGTGCCCGGACACCCCAGCCAACGTAACTGTTGACGCTGACGGCTGCCCAGCAGTTGCTGAAGTTGTTCGTGTTGAGCTGGACGTGAAATTCGACTTCGACAAGTCGGTAGTCAAGCCTAACAGCTACGGCGACATCAAAAACCTCGCTGATTTCATGAAACAGTACCCATCCACCACCACTACTGTTGAAGGTCACACTGACTCCGTCGGTCCTGACGCTTACAACCAGAAACTGTCCGAGCGTCGTGCAAACGCCGTGAAACAAGTTCTGACCAACCAGTACGGTGTTGAATCGTCCCGCGTTCAGTCTGTTGGCTACGGCGAATCCCGCCCAGTTGCTGACAACAAAACTGAAGCTGGTCGCGCTGTAAACCGTCGCGTAGAAGCGCAGGTTGAAGCTAAAGCTAAGTAATTAGCCCGCAGCTCAGGAAAAGCCCGGCTTAGGCCGGGCTTTTCTTTGCCTGCGATTTGAGTTTCCGCTTGGGTTCGTCGTCGCTTTTAAAAGATCGCAGCCTGCGCCAGCTCCTACAGAGCGGTATGCCGAACCCATGCAGGAGCTGCCAAAGGCTGCGATCTTTTGATCTGATCACCGGCCGCCACCGCACCAATCACCAGTATCGCTGGGCTCTTGAGCTCGAAGCTGTGGGCATCCTCTTCCATGGCTGTCAGATCGCTCCGACATTCGCGCTGCTGTGGCAGTGAAGCGTTTTCAATCATCGCCACCGGCGTATCCGCTGCCATGCCACCGGCCAGCAGTTGCTCGCGGATCTCACTCAGCTTCGCCACGCCCATGTAAATCACCAGTGTCGTGCCACCCTGGGCCAAGGCTCGCCAGTTCAGGCTGCTGTCGTCCTGAGTGTGGGCGGTGACCAGTGTCACGCCGCGTGCCACGCCGCGCAGGGTCAAGGGGATATCACATTGCGTCGCCCCCGCCAGTCCGGCGGTGATGCCATTGACCAACTCGACCTCCACCCCGCGCTCGCGCAGCCACTGCGCTTCTTCGCCGCCGCGGCCAAAAATGCATGGATCACCGCCCTTGAGTCGCACCACGCACTTGCCGTGGCGGGCATAACGCAGCATCAACCGATGAATGAAGGCCTGAGGCGTCGAGCGACAGCCGCCGCGCTTGCCAACCGCAATGATCCGCGCACCCGGGCAGTGCTCCAGCACTGCTTCGTTGACCAGGTCATCGATCAGCACCACATCCGCTTCCCTCAAGGCCCGAACCGCTTTGAGGGTCAGTAATTCAGGGTCGCCGGGACCCGCACCCACCAGCCAGACTTTTGCGCTCATCGTATTTTCCTCACGAGATAACGGCGACTGGCTGCGCAGTGGCAGCCAGCAGACGCTTGATTTCCGGGACGCAGGAACCGCATTGCGTGCCACAGCCCAGTTCTTGTTTCAGGCCCTGCAGATCCAGGCCACGGCTGATGCCGGCGCAGACCGCGCTTTGGCTGACATTTTTGCAGTTGCACAGGGTTTTGTGGCCGGCGGCCGGCGCGTCGACGTTGCCCGGCGGCGCGCTCAATGGCGCCAGCAGCCAACGCCGCAATTGTTCGTCGGCCCGACCTTCGAGCCAGAGGCTTTGCAGCCAGTGCTGGGCGAGGGTTTCACCCGCCAGGCGAATCGCGGTGATCCGGCCGTTCTCGATGCGCACCCGTTTGCCGATGGCGCGCCGAGGATCGTCGTAAGCCAAAACAGGCCCGTCGTTAAGCCCAAGACACTGATCGATATCACGCAGCAATTGCGCATCGGGCGGCGTGGCGCTGGCAGCGCGTATCAGCAGCGCCGGGCGCTCACGGCCGGCCAGACTGAGGCTGACGTAGGAAAACGCCTCACAGAGGGGGCGTAGCGTCTCGAAATGTTGTTGAACATCGCCCTCGATCAAGGCGAAAAGGTGCCAGGGCAGTTGCACCGGTTCCAGGCGCACGCCGCTGTGTTTGAGTTCCGGTTGTTTCGACAAGGGGTCGAATGCCGGCTGAGTGATCCCGTTGACGCCACCCTTGAGAAAACGGTCGCCCCAATGCATGGGCAGAAACGCCTGCCCCGGACGCACGCTGTCGTCACTGCCGACGGCCACGATCACCGCGCCACGACGGCTTTTCAGGCTGACCAGATCACCGGGTTGCAGTCGATGCCGGCGCAGTTCATCCGGGTGCAGGCTCAACACGGCTTCGCTGACATGACCGAACAATTGCGCGGCGGTGCCGGTTCGGCTCATGCCGTGCCATTGATCGCGCAGGCGGCCGGTGATCAAGGTCAGCGGGAAACGCGCATCGCGCTGCTCCTTGGCGGCACGGTACGGGTCGGCGATGAACTGCGCACGACCGCTGGCGGTCGGGAATACCCCGTCCAGGTACAGCCGCGCCGTGCCTTCGCTGGCGCCGGTGGGGAAGGGCCATTGCTGCGGACCGAGCCGATCCAGCAGCGCGTGGCTGATGCCGGACAAGTCCAGATCCCGGCCTTGGGTCAGTTGCTTGTACTCATCGAATACCTGGGCCGCCGTATCAAAGGCAAACAGACCCGGTTGTGCAGGGCGCAGACGTTTCTCCAGGCGTTGTGCGAAATCCACTGTGATTGCCCAATCCGACCGCGCTTCACCGGGTGGGCGAATGGCCTGGCGGACGTGGGAAATTCGCCGCTCGGAATTGGTCACCGTGCCGTCCTTCTCCCCCCAGCTCGCGGCGGGCAGCAGCAGGTCGGCGAACGCCGCGGTTTCGGTGGTGCGAAAGGCTTCCTGCAACACCACGAACGGGCAGGCCTCCAACGCTGCGCGTACGGCAGTCTGGTCCGGCAAGGATTGCGCGGGGTTGGTGCAGGCGATCCACAGCGCCTTGATCTGGCCACTGCGCACCTGTTCGAACAACTCGATCGCCGTAAGCCCGGTGTTCTCGGGCAATTGTTCAACCCCCCAGTACGTCGCCACTTCGGCACGGTGCTCGGCATTGGCAGCTTCACGATGACCCGGCAGCAGGTTCGACAAGCTGCCGGTTTCCCGCCCGCCCATGGCATTCGGCTGACCGGTCAGGGAGAAAGGTCCTGCGCCGGGACGACCGATTTGCCCGGTGGCCAAGTGCAGATTGATCAGTGCGCTGTTCTTCGCGCTGCCAGCGGTGGATTGATTCAGCCCCATGCACCACAGCGACAGAAAGCTCGGCGAAGTGCCGACCCATTCGGCGCACTGCTGCAGTTGCTCAATGCCAATCCCGCACAGTTGCGAAACCATTTGCGGGGTGTAATCACGTACCAGGTTTTTCAGCTCCGCCAGGCCTTCGGTGTGGGCCTTGATGAAGTCGCGATCGACCCAGTCTTCCCACAACAGCAGGTGCAAAATCCCATGGAACAACGCGACATCGGTGCCCGGCAAAATCGCCAGGTGCAGGTCAGCCAGATCGCAAGTGTCGGTACGACGTGGGTCGATGACGATGACTTTCATCAGCGGGCGGCGGGATTTGGCTTCTTCCAGGCGTCGGAACAGGACCGGGTGGGCGTAGGCCATGTTACTGCCGACGATCATCACGCAATCGCTCAGCTCCAGGTCTTCGTAGCTGCACGGCGGCGCATCGGCGCCCAGGCTGCGCTTGTAGCCGACCACTGCCGACGACATGCACAGCCGTGAATTGCTATCGATGTTGTTAGTGCCCACCAGCGCCCGCGCCAGTTTGTTGAAGGCGTAGTAGTCCTCGGTCAGCAACTGCCCGGAAATGTAGAACGCCACGCTGTCCGGGCCGTGTTCGGCGATCGTTTCAGCAAACACTTGGGCGGCGTGATCGAGGGCGGTGTCCCAGTCGGTGCGGCCACGGGCCAGGCCTTTGCCCAGGCGCAGTTCCGGGTACAGCGCCCGGGCGGCGAGGTCGCCGGTCAGGTGCAGGGTGGAACCTTTGCTGCACAATTTGCCGAAGTTGGCCGGGTGCGCCGGATCGCCGCTGACGCCAAGGATACGCTCGCCGTCATGCTCGATCAGCACACCGCAACCGACCCCGCAGTAGCAGCAGGTCGAGGCGGTGATTTGGCGGTTCATCAGCCTGCATCCCGCAGCGACAGCAGCACCCGACCATTTTCCACCCGCGCCGGATGGTGATGGGCGCAGCCAACATCCGGCGCCTGGGCTTCACCGCTTTGCAGGTCGATCTGCCAGTTGTGTAACGGGCAGGCGACGCGTTTGCCGTAGATCAAGCCCTGGGACAACGGCCCGCCCTTGTGCGGGCAGCGGTCATCGAGTGCGAAAACCTCATCGTCGCTGGTACGAAAAATCGCGATGTCACCTTTCGGCCCGGCGATGATCCGCGAGCCGAGGGTATTGATCTCTTCCAGTGCGCAGATATCCAGCCAGTTCATGCCAGCACCTCCAGGTTTTTTACGGGGATGACGTCGAATTCCTTTTTCAGAAGCGGCTGTTCCAGGCGTTCTTTCCACGGGTCCTGTTCGAACGACAGGGAGAATTGCAGGCGATCATTCAGTGCCTTGCGCCGTTCCGGGTCTTCCAGCACGGCTTTCTTGATGTGTTCCATGCCGACTCGTTGCAGGTAGTGCACGGTGCGTTCGAGGTAGAAAGCTTCCTCCCGATACAGCTGTAGGAAAGCGCCGTTGTATTCGCGCACTTCTTCCGCGGTTTTCAGCTTGACGAAGAATTCGGCGACTTCGGTCTTGATCCCGCCGTTACCGCCGATGTACATCTCCCAGCCCGAGTCCACGCCGATAATTCCTACGTCCTTGATCCCCGCTTCCGAACAGTTGCGCGGGCAACCGGAGACGGCCAGTTTCACTTTGTGTGGCGACCACATGTTGAACAGGTCGTGCTCGAGTTCGATGCCCAGTTGCGTCGAATTCTGCGTACCGAAGCGGCAAAACTCACTGCCGACGCAGGTTTTCACGGTGCGGATGGATTTGCCGTAGGCGTGGCCGGACGGCATGTCCAGGTCTTTCCAGACCCCCGGCAGGTCCTGCTTCTTGATCCCCAGCAAGTCGATGCGCTGGCCGCCCGTGACCTTGACCATCGGCACGTTGTACTTGTCGGCGACGTCGGCAATCCGCCGTAACTCCGACGGATTGGTCACACCGCCCCACATCCGCGGGACCACCGAGTAGGTGCCGTCTTTCTGAATGTTGGCGTGGGCCCGTTCGTTGATCAGTCGCGATTGCGGGTCGTCCTTGGCTTCGCCTGGCCAGGTGGAAATCAGGTAATAGTTGAGCGCCGGGCGACAGGTGGCGCAGCCGTTGGGTGTGCGCCAGTTCAGGTAGCTCATGGTGGTGGCGATGGTCAGCAGATGTTGTTCGCGGATGGCCTGGCGAATCTGCCCGTGATTGAGGTCGCTGCAGCCGCAGATGGCTTTTTCGCTTTTCGGTTTGACGTCCGCTGCGCCGCCGACGGTGTTGATCAGGATCTGCTCGACGAGGCCAGCGCAGGAACCGCAGGAACTGGCAGCCTTGGTGTGTTTTTTTACGTCGTCGACGCTGAACAACCCATGTTCCTGAATCGCCTTGACGATGGTGCCTTTGCACACGCCGTTGCAGCCGCAGACTTCGGCGGTGTCGGCCATGCTCATGGCTTTGTCCTGGCCCTGATGTCCTACGTCGCCGAGTGCGTTTTCGCCAAACATCAGGTGATCGCGGATCTCACCGATGGCGTGATTCTCACGGATTTGTCGGAAATACCAACCGCCATCTGCCGTATCGCCGTACAGACAGGCGCCGACCAGCACGTCATCCTTGATCACCAGTTTTTTGTAGACCCCGCCGATCGGGTCGGACAGGGTGATGGTCTCGGTGCCTTCGCCGCCCATGAAGTCGCCGGCGGAGAACAGGTCGATGCCGGTGACTTTCAATTTGGTTGAGGTCACCGAGCCTTTGTAGGTGGCGAAGCCCAGCTGTGCGAGGTGGTTGGCGCAGACCTTGGCCTGTTCGAACAACGGCGCGACCAGGCCGTAGGCGATGCCACGGTGGCTGGCGCATTCACCGATCGCATAGATGCGCGGGTCGTAGGTTTGCAGGGTGTCGTTGACCAGAATGCCGCGGTTGCACGGGATGCCGGATTTTTCCGCGAGTTCGGTGTTGGGGCGAATCCCGGCGGCCATCACCACCAGGTCGGCGGGAATGATGTCGCCGTTCTTGAACTGCACCGAGCCGACCCGGCCATTGCCGGCATCGTGCAGGGCCTGGGTCTGTTCGCAGAGGCGAAAATGCAGGCCACGGACTTCGAGAGCGGTTTGCAGCAATTGGCCGCTGGTTTTGTCCAGTTGCCGTTCCATCAACCATTCGCCGATGTGCACCACGGTGACGTGCATGCCGCGCAACATCAGGCCATTGGCGGCTTCCAGGCCCAGCAGGCCGCCGCCGATCACCACGGCGTGCTTGTGGGTTTTCGCGGTGTTGATCATCGCCTGGGTGTCGGCGATGTCACGGTAGCCGATCACGCCGTGCAAGGTGTTGCCGGGGATCGGCAGGATGAACGGGGTCGAGCCGGTGGCGATCAGCAGGCGATCGTACTCGGCTTCGGTGCCGTCTTCGGCGATCACCCGGCGCTTGATCCGGTCGATCTCCACCACTTTGCGGTTGAGCAGCAATTTGATGTTGTTGCTCAGGTACCAGTCGAGATCGTTGAGCACGATCTCTTCGAAGGTCTGTTCACCAGCCAGCACCGGCGAGAGCAGGATGCGGTTGTAGTTGGTGTGGGGTTCGGCGCCGAAGACTGTGATGTCGTACAGCTCGTTGCTCAGCTTGAGCAGTTCCTCCAGGGTACGAACCCCGGCCATGCCGTTGCCGATCATCACCAGTTTTAGTTTTTTCATCAGGTTCTCCGGGAGCTCAGACTCGCCTCATCAGGGCTTTCAGGTCGTGCTCGACAAATTTCGCGCAAACAAAAAAAGGCGTCCCGCTAGTTGCCTAGCGAGGACGCCTTTGTCCTGGTCCCGTTCTCTCGGGAAGCACAACCTTCGTCGTTGAAGGCTGGGCTTTATGTATGGTGGGAAAGGTAATGCAGTGGTTGTGCCAAGTCGTTCAAGGCTTAGTTTGGCCGGGCTCATGATGGGGGGGCAGGATCAAAATCTATAGTTGTGCACCGATTCGAGGCGAATCGCCCGGTCCTGGGGCAAATGAAACGTGTGGCGAGGGATCGAGTCAGGATGAGTGCAATGCCAGAACCAGCAACAGCACATTCACCCCCAACGACATCAGCGCCAATGTCCGCCAAACCTTCAACGGCTCACGCTCCAGCAATGGCCGGGGACGCACACTCAAACTCCGCCGCTCCCCCTGTTCCAGCAACAACAACCATTCTTCCGCCGTTTCAAAACGCTGCTGCGGATCAACCGCGACCGACCGCTCCAGACTCAAAGCGATCCACTCCGGCAGGTCCGGCCGATAGCGACTGGCACTGACCGGCACACCAAAGCGCGGGCGCTGAAAGGCTTCGATTTCACCATAGGGATAATGCCCGGTCAGCAGGAAATACAGGGTCACGCCGACCGCATACAAATCCTGTTGCGGCGTTGGCGCAACCCCGTGAAACGCTTCCGGCGCGATATGGCTCGGCGTGCCCGGCAGGGCGGAGGGCTGGTCTTCGGACAGGCCAGGGCAGTAGGCGAGGCCGAAGTCCAGCAAGCGCAGCTCACCGTCGTCCCCCAGCAGCAAGTTCTCCGGCTTGATGTCGCGATGCAGGATCTGTCGTCGATGCAGCATCCCAACCGCCCGCAATAGGCGCTCGGCCACATCCAGCCACTGGGGCAGCGGCAAGGGGCCGACATCGGCGTACAACTGCGCCAATGTCGATCCGGAATATTCCCGCATCACGTAGTACAAATGCTGACGCTGACTGGCGGCATGGACTTCAGGAAAATGCCGCCCGGCCACCCGTTTGAGAAACCATTCCTCCGACAGCAATGCCTGCCCGGCCAGGTGATCGTCGTGCAAATGCCCGGGCAGGGTTTTCAGCAGCCAGGGTTGTTGTTGCCCGTCCCGCACCCGATACAGCAGCGATTGCTGGCTCTGCCCAAGAAGGCATTCCACCTGCCAGCCTTCAAAGGATTGCCCCGGTTTCAGCGCGGGCGGCAGGGGCCATTGCTGCAAATGAATCAGCGCATCGCCAATGCTCGTTTCACCGAGGGCATCGACCCGCACCAGCAAGGCGCTGGCGTTGTCCTGGCTGCCGGCCAGGTGCGCGGCGTTGACCAGGGTCTTGGCGGCGCTATCAAGATCGGGTTGGTCGCGCAGAATCGCCGCAATGGCGGTTTCACCCAGCACCGCCCAGACCCCATCGCTGAGCAGTACGAAACGCTCATCCAGACGAAGTTCGCCATCGAGAAAATCCAGTACCAGATGCTGATCCAGGCCGAGGGCGCGCTTGAGCACATGTTGCATGCCTTGCTGCTCCCAGACGTGATCCTCGCTGATCCGCTGCAACTGATCGGCGTGCCAGCGATACACCCGACAATCTCCCACATGAGCCAAGGTAAAACGCCTGCCGCGCATGACCAAAGCACTGACGGTGGTGAGCAGCGGCTGCCCACCGCCGTTAGCCTGTAACCAGCGATTCTGTGCGGATAACAGGCGATCCAATGCCTGGGCCACGCCCCAGGTTTCCGGGGTGGCGTAGTAGTCCAGCGCCAATGCCTGCAAGGTCGAACGGGCGGCGAGGCCGCCGTCGGCGCATTGGCTGACACCGTCGGCGATGGCAAACAGATAACCCTTGCTCGCCGCCAGCGCCGGGGCCGGCGTGACCAGGCGCAGGGCGTCTTGATTTTCCGCGCGGGGGCCGATGGCGCTGGCTTCGGCGAAGCTCAGTTGCAGGCTCATGGAAGCCTCAGACCCGCGCCGCCGTGACGGCGGCCGAACCCCAGGTGGTTCTCCAGCGGCGTTTCACACCGTACAAACCGAACCAGGCCAGCACGCCGAGGCTGGCGAACAACCACAAGGCCAGTTGATAGCTGCCGGTGCTCTGCTTGATTGCGCCCATGCCCGCCGCGAGGGCGAAGCCGCCGATGCCGCCGGCCATGCCGATCAACCCGGTCATCACGCCGATCTCCCGACGAAAACGCTGTGGCACCAGTTGGAACACCGCGCCGTTACCGGCCCCCAACCCGAGCATGGTGCAGACGAAAAGTGCCAATGCCGCGTAGGAACTCGGCAAATTGAACCCGACGGCCGCAATGCAGATCGCCGCCACCGTGTACATGCCCAGCAAGGTGCGAATGCCGCCAAAACGATCCGCCAAAGCGCCGCCTAATGGCCGCATCAAACTGCCGCCGAACACGCAGGCGGCGGTGTAGTAACCGGCGGTGACCGGGCTCAGGCCATATTGGTCGTTGAAATAGCCGGGCAGGGCGCTGGCCAGGCCAATGAAGCCACCGAAGGTCACGCTGTAGAAAAACATGAACCACCAACTGTCACGGTCGCCAAGGGCCTTGAGGTAGTCGGCCATGGACTTGGCTTTCGGCCGTTCCGGAGCGTTTTTCGCCAGCCATGCGAACACGATCAGGGTCAGGATCAACGGGATCAGGGCGAAGCCGAACACGTTGCTCCAGCCGAACGCGGCCGCCAGCACCGGGGCGATCAGCGCCGCGAGAACCGTGCCCGAGTTACCGGCCCCGGCGATGCCCATGGCCTTGCCTTGATGCTGCGGCGGATACCATTGCGACGCCAGCGGCAAGGCGACGGCGAAGGACGCCCCGGCCATGCCGAGGAACAGGCCGAGCACCAGCGCCTGTTCGTAGCTGTGGATCCCGAGTTTCCAGGCACCGAACAGTGCACAGATCACGATGACCTGGCCGATGATGCCGGCGGTTTTCGGTGACAGGCGATCCGCCAGCAGGCCCATCACAAAGCGCAACACCGCGCCGGCCAGAATTGGCGTGGCCACCACCATCCCGCGCTGTTGGGTGGTCAGGTGCAGGTCGGCGGCGATCTGCACCGCCAGTGGGCCGAGCAGGTACCAGACCATGAAGCTCAGGTCGAAATAGAGGAAGGCCGCAAACAATGTCGGGGTATGGCCGGATTTCCAGAAGCTTGAATTCATCGCGCACCTCAGCTGTTAAGCGTCTCGAGAAGGAGTCATGAGCTTGCAGGTGGGGCGCCGCCACGGCCGCACCACCGGCCCCGGTCTCTGGGGCCAAAACGAAAAAACGCCGCCACCGGATCCGCCATGGGCGAATGAGGTGAGCGACGTCTTTGTCGTAGGTGGGGCAACCGCCGTTGGTTACCTGTACAGATTACTTAGCGAGATCTGTGCCAACAGCCGGGACCGAGTCGCGGCCATTCGCGGGCAAGCCTCGGGCAAGCCTCGCTCCTACAGGACTTCGGCGAATTCAAATGCTGTGAACGACACAAACCCTGTAGGAGCGAGGCTTGCCCGCGAAGGCGTCCTTCAGCCGAGCAACTCACTCATGGCAATAATCTGCTCCGCCACCTGAATCAACTTCTGCTGGCGGCTCATGGCCTGGCGCCGCATCAGGGTGTAGGCCTCTTCCTCGCCGCAGTCCTTCATCTTCATCAACAAGCCTTTCGCCAGTTCAATGCGCTTACGCTCGGCCAGTTGCTGATCCCGTGCATGAAGCTGGGCGCGCAGGGCCTGGTCGCTTTCGAAACGGGCCATGGCCACGTCGAGAATCGGCTGCAAGCGTTGTGCGTGAATGCCTTCGACGATGTAGGCACTGACCCCGGACTTGATCGCCTGGCGCATCACACCGGGGTCGTGTTCGTCGGTGAACATCACGATGGGCCGGGGTTGATCACGCGTGACCAATACCACTTGCTCCATCACATCGCGGCTCGGTGACTCGGTATCGATCAGGATTACGTCCGGGCGCACCGTTTCGACGCGTGTGGGCAGGTCGATGGTCAGGCCGGATTCGTCGATCACCTCGAACCCGGCCTCGGTCAGGGCGGCTTTCAGTCGTCCGACTTTCTTGGCCGTGTCGTTGATCAGCAGGATACGCAACATATTCGCAGTCTCCCGTCAGCGGCTGGCGAGCAATGGCGAGCTGTCGCTCATGGCGTGCAGTGTGAAGCCTCGGGCATAGCCGGCCGGGTCTGAGCCGTCCCAGACTTTGCCGTCGATCAACTGACTGCTGCGCATCTCCTGACCCCAGGCCGCAACGCCGACTGCCGTCGCCGCCTCGCGATAGAGATCCAGTTGCTGGACCTTGCGCGCGACGCCGAGGTAATCCGGATCTTCACGCAGCAAACCCCAACGGCGGAACTGGGTCATGAACCACATGCCGTCGGACAGGTAAGGCAAATTGACCTCGCCGCCACCATGGAAGCGCAGAGCGTGCGGGTCTTGCCAGCGATGGCCCAGGCCATCGGCGTAATCCCCCAGCAGACGCGGTTCGATGCAATCCAGCGGCGCATCGAGGTACTCGGGCGCGCTCAACAATTGCGCAGTACTGCGGCGGTTTTCGGGGCTTTCCTCAATGAAACGGCTGGCTTCGAGGATCGCCATCACCAGCGCCCGGGCGGTGTTGGGGTATTGCTCGACAAAGGCGCGGGTGCAGCCGAGGACTTTTTCCGGGTGGTCGGGCCAAATGGTCTGGGTCGTCGAAATGGTAAACCCGAGATCCTGTTTAACCGCGCTGGCGCACCACGGCTCGCCGACGCAGAAACCGTCAATCCGCCCGGCTTGCAGGTGCGCGACCATTTGCGGCGGTGGCACCACCACGCTGTCGACATCCTGCAACGGATGAATGCCCTGGCTCGCCAGCCAGTAATACAGCCACATGGCATGGGTGCCGGTCGGGAAGGTCTGGGCGAACGTCAGTTTTGGACGAGTTTGGTGCACGTGCCGGTGCAGTGCTTCAGGACCGGTCACGCCCAGCGCTTGCAAGCCGTGGGACAGGTTGATGCTCTGGCCGTTCTGATTCAGGCCCATCAGCACGGCCATGTCGGTGGGGGCAACGCCGCCGATGCCCAGGTGCACGGCGTAGATCAGGCCGTAGAGGCTGTGGGCGGCGTCGAGTTCGCCGCTGACCAGTTTGTCCCGCAGGTTGGCCCAGGATGACTGGCGTTTGAGGTTGAGGGTCAGGCCATAGGGTTGGGCGAAACCCTGGGTGGCGGCGACCACTACCGAGGCGCAGTCGCTCAGGGCCATGAATCCTACGTTGATCGCGGATTTTTCCGGGGCATCGCTGCCGTTGACCCAGGCCAACGGGCCGACTGTGGTTTCATTCATCGCTAAACACCTTGCAAAAAAAAGCGTCGCCCCAGGCCCCCGCGTGAGCAGAACCGGGTGACGACGCCATCGTCTGTCGACTCATCCCGTCGTTGGCATGAGTGCTGATGCCTTTGTCGGTGCAAGGCATATGCCATCGAGCGTTGATTTGCGTGTGCGCCTCGCTTGCGACCCCGATGCCCGGCTATAATCGCCGCCTCATTTCGCCGCCATTCGAGTCAAACCCGCCCATGTACACCCTGGCCCGTCAGCTGTTGTTCAAACTTTCCCCGGAAACCTCCCACGATCTGTCCCTGGACCTGATCGGCGCGGGCGGGCGTTTGGGCCTCAACGGTTTGCTGTGCAAGGCGCCGGCGAAAGTGCCGGTGAAGGTCATGGGCCTGGAGTTCCCGAACCCGGTGGGTCTGGCGGCCGGCCTGGACAAGAACGGCGCGGCCATCGACGGTTTTGCCCAGTTGGGTTTCGGTTTTGTTGAAATCGGCACCATCACCCCGCGTGCGCAGCCGGGTAACCCGAAACCACGGATTTTCCGCCTGCCGGACGCCGAGGCGATCATCAACCGCATGGGGTTCAACAACCTCGGCGTCGATCACCTGCTGGCCCGTGTTGCCGCCGCCAAATACAAGGGCGTGCTGGGCATCAACATCGGCAAGAACTTCGATACGCCGGTTGAGCGTGCGGTTGACGACTACCTGATCTGCCTGGACAAGGTCTACGCCCACGCCAGCTATGTGACGGTCAACGTCAGCTCGCCGAACACCCCGGGCCTGCGCAGCCTGCAGTTCGGTGATTCGCTCAAGCAATTGCTCGCCGACCTGGCCCAGCGCCGGGCCGAACTGGCCTTGCGCCACGGCAAACATGTACCGCTGGCGATCAAGATCGCACCGGACATGACCGACGAAGAAACCGCGCAGGTGGCACAAGCGCTGATCGAAACCGGGATGGACGCGGTGATCGCCACCAACACCACCCTGAGCCGGGTTGGCGTCGAAGGCCTGGAGCATGGCGACGAGGCGGGCGGCCTGTCCGGCGCGCCGGTTCGCGACAAGAGCACCCATACCGTGAAGGTGTTGGCGGCAGAGTTGGCCGGCCGTTTGCCGATCATCGCCGTGGGTGGTATCACCGAAGGCAAGCACGCGGCTGAGAAAATCGCGGCGGGTGCGAGCCTGGTGCAGCTGTATT
Organism: Pseudomonas sp. ANT_J12; assembly: GCF_008370045.1. Taxonomy (GTDB): domain Bacteria; phylum Pseudomonadota; class Gammaproteobacteria; order Pseudomonadales; family Pseudomonadaceae; genus Aquipseudomonas. The sequence continues at coordinate 158,136 of NZ_VOBN01000012.1, read as the reverse complement.
CGGGCTTCATCTATAAAGGCCCGGCGCTGATTCGTGAGTCGGTCGACGCCATTGCCGCTCTGCGCTGAACCTCGGTGGGAGCGGGCTTTTGTGGCGAGGGGGCTTGCTTGTGGCGAGGGAGCTTGCTCCCGCTGGGCTGCGCAGCAGCCCCAACCCGGTCAACGCGGTATGTCAGGCAAAACGCGGTGGCAGGGTTTACGACTGCTGCGCAGCCGAGCGGGAGCAAGCTCCCTCGCCACAAAAGCAGTTCGCAGCAATTTTGTGTATCAGGCAGGCATAAAAAAGGGCACCTCGAAGGTGCCCCTGGGCCGAAGCCCGCCGTCCGGATGGGACGTGCGTGGTTAAGGTGTTACGTAATCAGGTGATTGTGTTGCAGTGTCAGGCCCTTTGTTAGCCAACGGCGTGAAGTTCGTTGAGTCTATGGATTCCCGCAGTGCCGGTCATACCGTCCCAGTTGTCGCCGCGTCCTTCGCGCCAGCCGTTAATCCAGGCTTGGCGTACCGACGGTAGAGTAAATGGGCAAAGCTCACGGGATTTGCCACCAACGCCATATTGATATCCGCGCAAAAATGCTCTTTCCAACGGATCACGCTTAAGTCTTCTCATAGGGTGTTGCCCTCACTTGTTGACTGTATTTATCGCGTCGACCTCAATCGAGGTCTGGCAGAAATTCTCTGCCGTTGGCGGCTCGCTGCCGGCGTCGCGAGCCAAGGTGTTGACGCCGTTGCGACGTCAACCTGTGTTGAGTTCTAACCAATAGGTCACATCGAGGGAATGATCGTTTTGTCATAAGAACGTAACCATAAAGATGGTATGGCCATAAGTAACACGATGTTTGTCCCGTGTTTATTGGTCAAACCCCGGTATGATCAGCCCCGCGCTGTATGACGGGGTAATCCTTTAGTGAGAATGACCCACGTTTGCGCTGGGGTACTATTCGACGAAGGGTCGCTTTATGACATTTTGTTGCTTCAACTATTTTATCTGCCCTGACATCTAAGCTCTTTTAACCCGAGCAGTCAGGGTGGGACGGCACACCTTCGTGCCACGCGGGCGCTCTTTTAGAAAAGCGCCTGATTGAAAACCGGACCGGCAATGCGTTGTCGGTTCACTCAGCCAAAGGCTTTGAAATTCCAATGTCCGATCAATTCGAAATCTTCCTCACTTGCCCCAAAGGCCTTGAAGGCCTGCTCATCGAGGAAGCCGTCGGGCTTGGCCTTGAAGAAGCGCGTGAGCACACCTCGGCCGTGCGCGGCATGGCCACCATGGAAACCGCTTATCGCCTGTGCCTGTGGTCGCGTCTGGCGAACCGGGTGCTGCTGGTGCTCAAGCGGTTCCCGATGAAGGACGCCGAAGACCTGTACCACGGCGTGCTCGACATCGAGTGGCAAGACCACATGCTCAATGACGGCACCCTGGCCGTCGAGTTCAGCGGTCACGGCTCGGGCATCGACAACACCCACTTCGGCGCCTTGAAAGTCAAAGACGCCATCGTCGACAAACTGCGCACCCCGCAGGGCGACCGTCCGTCCATCGACAAGCTCAATCCGGACCTGCGCATTCACCTGCGCCTGGACCGTGGCGAAGCGATCCTGTCCCTCGACCTGTCCGGCCACAGCCTGCACCAGCGCGGCTATCGCTTGCAGCAGGGCGCGGCGCCGCTGAAGGAAAACCTCGCGGCGGCGATCCTGATCCGTTCCGGCTGGCCACGCATTGCGGCCGAAGGCGGCGCGCTGGCTGACCCGATGTGCGGTGTCGGCACGTTCCTGGTAGAAGCCGCCATGATCGCCGCCGATATGGCGCCGAACCTGCGCCGCGAGCAGTGGGGCTTCACCGCCTGGCTCGGCCACGTTCCGGCGCTGTGGAAAAAACTCCACGAAGAAGCCACCGAGCGTTGCGCCGCCGGCCTGGCCAAGCCTCCGCTGTGGATTCGCGGCTATGAAGCCGACCCACGCCTGATTCAACCGGGCCGCAACAACGTTGAGCGCGCCGGCCTCAGCGAGTGGATCAAGATCTACCAGGGCGAAGTCGGCACCTTCGAGCCGCGTCCGGACCAGAACCAGAAAGGCCTGGTCATCTGCAACCCGCCGTACGGCGAGCGTCTGGGTGACGAGGCGAGCCTGCTCTACCTCTACCAGAACCTTGGCGAGCGTCTGCGCCAGGCCTGCCTGAACTGGGAAGCCGCCGTGTTCACCGGCGCCCCGGACCTGGGCAAGCGCATGGGCATCCGCAGCCACAAGCAGTATTCGTTCTGGAACGGCGCGTTGCCGTGCAAGTTGCTGCTGATCAAGGTCACCCCGGATCAGTTCGTCACCGGCGAGCGCCGCACTCCGGAACAACGTCAGGTCGAGCGCGAGCAGGCTGAAGTCGAAGTCGCTGACAACGACGTGGCGCCGGGCAAGTACGAGAAGTACAACAAGAACGGCAACCCGATCAAACCGGCCCCGGTGGTGATCGAGCAACCGCGCTTGAGCGAAGGCGGGCAGATGTTTGCCAACCGCCTGCAAAAGAACCTCAAGGCTCTGGGCAAGTGGGTCAAGCGTGAAGGCATCGACTGCTATCGCGTGTATGACGCCGACATGCCGGAATACTCGATGGCCATCGACCTGTACCAGGATTGGGTCCACGTCCAGGAATACGCCGCGCCGAAGTCCATCGACCCGGAAAAAGCCTCGGCCCGGATGTTCGATGCCCTGGCCGCCATTCCTCAGGCCCTGAACATCGACAAGAGCCGCGTGGTGGTCAAGCGACGCGAGCGTCAGAGCGGCACCAAGCAGTACGAACGCCAAGCGGCACAGGGCAAGTTTGTCGAGGTCAACGAAGGTGGCGTGAAGCTGTTGGTCAACCTCACCGACTACCTCGACACCGGGCTGTTCCTCGACCACCGGCCAATGCGCATGCGTATCCAGAAAGAGGCGGCCGGCAAGCGTTTCCTCAATCTGTACAGCTACACCGCGACCGCCAGTGTGCATGCAGCCAAGGGTGGCGCGCGCAGCACCACTAGCGTCGACCTGTCGAAAACCTATCTGGACTGGGCGCGTCGCAACCTGTCGCTGAACGGTTTCTCCGACAAGAACCGTCTGGAGCAGGGCGACGTGATGGCCTGGCTCGATGCCTGCCGTGACGAGTTCGACCTGATCTTCATCGATCCGCCGACCTTCTCCAACTCCAAGCGCATGGAAGGCATCTTTGACGTGCAGCGTGACCAGGTGCAATTGATCGACCTGGCCATGGCGCGCCTGGCCCCGGGCGGGGTGTTGTACTTCTCCAACAACTTCCGCAAGTTCGTGCTGGAGGAGAACCTCACCACCCGTTATGCGGTCGAGGAAATCACCGACAAGACCATCGATCCGGACTTTGCCCGCAACGGTAAGATCCACCGCGCCTGGAAAATCACGGCCCGCTGACACCTGACCTGATTGGATCCACAGAGCCTTGATTTTTAAAGGCTCTTGGATTCTTTTCAGGGCTGGTCAAATTAGTGGCTAATAGCTATAACTCAACTCATGGCCAATGGGCTTTTCCGGCACCTGGCGTTTTGAGTTGCGTTTTATGTCGTTGCACGCCGTGCGCCCCAAGATCCTGGGCTTTATCAGCGAAGACGTCTCGGCCTGGTTGGTCGCGATGTTGGTATTGCTCGCTGGCGGGATTCTCACGGGGTTGCTGGCCTGGTCCACGCTGAATCTGTTTCATCATCAATTACGGCAACGCTTCCAACTGCTGGCCAGTGAGCGCTACAGCCGTATCGAAGAACGTTTCGAAGATCAGGAGCAGCGCCTCGATGGCCTGCGCCGGTTCTTTGCCAATTCCGAATCGGTGTCTCGCGCCGAATTTGACGGTTACACCCAACCTTTATTGCATCGCACCCAGGCGTACTCGTTTGCAAAACGGGTGTCCGGCGATGAACGTCCGGCGTTCGAGCAAGAGGTGCGCGCCCAGGGGCTGAGCGACTTCTCCATCCGTGAGCTCAATGTGGCGGGCGAACTGCAACTGGCGGCAGAACGCGATGAGTACGTGGTGGTGCTTTACAGCCAGACGCAAAGTCGACTCGGCTCGCCGCTGGGCTACGACTTGCTCGCCCAGCCGTTGCGCCGTGCCACCCTGGAACGGGCGGATGCGAGCGGTGGCATGGCGGTTTCGCAACCGATGCATTTAGTGAATGTTGAACCGGCCTATGCCCGCGGTGTGCTGCTGGTGGCGCCGGTGGTTCCACGTGAAGGCCTGCAAGCGCCGACGACCAAGCCGTTCGGCTACGTCATGGCAGTGATCAGCATGCGCCAGTTGCTGGCCGACGGATTACCGGAGGCCGGTCACGATTACCTGACGGTGCGCATTCTCGACCTGTCCACCAACGATCAACACGAAGTGCTGTACGAATCGGCGAAGCCTCCAGCCGTCAGTGACCTGTCCGCGAGCCGCTTGCTGCGCCTGGCCGACCACGACTATCAAGTGGACATCCAGCCCAGCGAAGCCTTTGTGCAGGCCAACCACTCTTCGGCGAGCAGCCTGGTGGTGCTCGGTGGTTTGCTCAGTCTGTTGCTCAGCGCCTTGCTCTACGTACTGGTCAGCCAGCGCCAACGGGCATTGAAAATGGTCGAGCAGCGCACCGAGGAACTGCGCGCCCGCGAGCAGGAATTGCGCGGCACCCACGGTCAGTTGCGCGGCGTGCTGAATGCCGCGACGCAGGTGGCGATCATTGCTACCGATCTGCGCGGAGTCATCAGCACCTTCAACGCCGGTGCCGAACACATGCTCGGTTACACCGCAACCGAGGTGGTGGGGCACATGACCCTGGAAAACCTGCACTTCCCCCGGGAGCTCGTAGCGCGCTCGGCGGAGCTGAGCGCGCGTTACGGCAAGTTGATCCCGACCTGCCAGGCGATGCTGGTCGAGGGCGGTGAAGAGGGCGGTCACGAAGCCCGGGAATGGACCCTGATGCGCAAGGATGGCAGCCACCTGACGGTGAACATGCTGGCGACGCCGGTGCTGGATGAGCAAGGGCTGTGGGTTGGGCACCTGGCGATCTGCATCGACATCACCGAACGCAAGCGTGTCCACGAAGCCCTGGCGGCGCGGGACTTGTTGCTGAAGAAACTCAGTGCCCATGTGCCCGGCGGCATCTACCAGTTCAAGATGGAATTCGACGGACGCTTCAGTGTGATCTATGCCAGTGATGGCATCCGCGACATCTATGAGCTGGAACCGGATGTGTTGCTGCTCAACGCCGAAGCGATCTTCACCCGGATTCATCCACAGGATTCGACCCGGGTCCGCGCCTCCATCCGCGCCTCGGCCGATACCCTCAGTCCGTGGCGCGAGGAATACCGCGTGCAACTGCCGGTGGGCGGATTGCGCTGGGTCCGTGGCGAGGCGACCCCGGAGGAACTGCCCGGCGGTGGTGTGCTGTGGCACGGCTACATCTCGGATATCTCCGATCTCAAGCGAGTGGAAGAAGAGCTGCGGGCGCTGTCGGTGACCGACTCTTTGACTGGCATTCACAACCGCCGCTACTTCCAGGAACGCCTGACCATGGAAATGGCCCGGGTCGAACGCGGCGGTGGCGAGTTGTCGGTGATCATGCTCGACATCGACCATTTCAAACGCATCAACGACCAGCACGGCCACGCCGTGGGGGATCGGGTGTTGCAGGCGGTGTGCGAGCGCATTGGCCATCGCCTGCGCCGCACCGACGTGTTCTGTCGCCTGGGCGGCGAGGAGTTCATGGTGCTGTGCCCGGACATCAATGGCGAACACGCCCATGTCCTGGCCTTGCAGTTGTGGCAAGCGTTGCGCAGCTCACCGATCGACGGCGTCGGCACGGTGACCGCCAGTTTCGGGATTGCCAGTTGGCAGGTCGGCGAGGGCGCGGATGCGCTGTTGCTGCGGGCGGACTCGGGGGTGTATGCGGCGAAGCAGGCGGGCAGGGATCGGGTTGAGAACCAGCGCTTGTAGGAGCAAGGCTTGTTGATGATCGTTCCCACGCTCTGCGTGGGAATGCCTCAATGGACGCTCTGCGTCCGCTTTGGGACGCGGAGCGTCCCTGGCTGCATTATCACGCAGAGCGTGGGAACGATCAGGTAGAGAGTTACAACACCGAAGCGGTCGCCGGGACTTTAGGCTGGCGATACAAATCCAGCAGCACCTGATCCAGCACCGAAGACGCGCCAAACGGTGCCTTGTCGTTGAGAATCGCCACCACCGCCCAAGTGTTGCCATTGATGTCGCGGCTGAAGCCGGAAATCGCCCGTACGGTATTCAGCGTGCCGGTCTTGATGTGGGCTTCGCCGCGCATCGCGGTGGTCTTCAGGCGTTTGCGCATGGTGCCGTCGGTGCCGGCAATCGGCAGCGAACTGATGAACTCGGCGGCGTACGGGCTGCGCCACGCGGCTTGCAGCATACCGGCCATCTCACGGGCACTCACCCGTTCGGCGCGGGACAGGCCGGAGCCGTTCTCCATCACCAAGTGTGGCGCGGTGATGCCTTTCTGGGCCAGCCACTGGCGCACCACCCGTTGGGCGGCTTTGGCATCGTCACCGTCGGCGTCGTTACGAAACCTCTGGCCCAGGCTCAGGAACAGTTGCTGGGCCATGGTGTTGTTGCTGTATTTGTTGATGTCGCGAATGACTTCCGCGAGATCCGGCGAGAAGGCCCGGGCCAGCACCTTGGCATCTTTTGGCGTCGATCCCAGCACATCCTTGCCCTGGATGCTGCCGCCCAGTTCTTTCCAGATGGCCCGCACCGCACCGGCGGTGTAGGTCGCGTGGTCGAGCAGCGACAGGTAAGTCTGCGAGCTGCAACCTTCGCCCAACTGGCCGCCAACGGTCACGGTCACGCTGCCATCGGGCTGGGTCACCGGGTTGTAGCGCACGCCACCGGTGCATTGTTTGGAGTTGATCGCCTTGACCTGATTGTCGATGTTAATCGTCGCAATCGGCGGCTCCACCGACACCAGCACCTTGCCATTGTCGTTGCGCGCCACAAAACGCAGGGCCTTGAGGTTGACCATCAGCGAGTCAGGCTTGACCAGGAACGGCTTGTTCTCGTCATTGCCATCGTCATTGAACTCGGGCAGTTGCGGCTGCATGAAGAAGCCGCGATCGAGCACCAGATTGCCGGTGACCTGGGTCACGCCATTGGCCCGCAGGTCGCGCATCAGCAGCCAGAGTTTTTCCATGTTCAGCTTCGGATCACCGCCACCCTTGAGGTAGAGGTTGCCGTTGAGGATGCCGCCGCTCAGGGTGCCGTCGGTGTAGAACTCGGTTTTCCACTGGTGGTTGGGGCCGAGCATTTCCAGGGCCGCGTACGTGGTGACCAGTTTCATGGTCGAAGCCGGGTTGACCGAGACGTCGGCGTTGAAAATGGTCGGGGTGCCGGGGCCGTTCAGCGGGAGCATCACCAGGGACAGGGCGTTGTCCTGCAACTTGCTGGCCTTGAGGGCCTTTTCAACGTTGGGTGACAGCGCGGTATTGATCGGAGCGGCAGAAATCGGGAGCGCCAGAGGCAGGAGAAGACCGGCGAGTAGCAGTGGGCGTAAAGATTTGATCATGTGAAATAAAACCCTGCAGTCGAGGGGAAAAAAGGTGAGGGCATGAAGATAAAATCCCCCGGTGGTCATGAAAGTGTCGGCATTATGCCCCAAGGTGTAACGGCTTGTGCCGTGCTCGGACCTTCTAATCCGCTATTTTTTTACCGACGGTAGGTTGGCCACTACCGTGGAACGGGCAATTGGCGCCTTAAACTGCTAAAGTGCCGCCCGTTATTACTTATGAGGATTGTTCCAATGGCGACTAACCGTTCCCAGCGTCTGCGCAAAAAACTGTGCGTCGATGAATTTCAAGAGCTGGGTTTCGAACTGAACCTGGATTTCAAAGAAGATTTGGCTGATGAAGCCATTGATGCTTTCCTCAACGCGTTCCTGAAAGAAGCGATGGAAGCCAACGGTCTGGGTTATGTTGGCGGCGACGACTTCGGTCTGGTTTGCCTGCAGAAGCGCGGCTCGGTGTCCGAAGAGCAGCGCGTTGCAGTTGAAGCCTGGCTCAAAGGCCGCAGCGAACTGACTGAAGTCACCGTCAGCCCGCTGCTGGACGTCTGGTACCCGGAAAAGCCGATCAATCCGGTAGCTTGATGTCATGAAAAACGGCGACCCACGGGTCGCCGTTTTTTTACGCCTGCGATTTGTAGGTGTATGGCTTGGGCTGGGATGTTGATCATGGGAATGCCTTCGCGGGCAAGCCTCGCTCCTACAAGGGATCACGCCGAACCTGTAGGAGCGAGGCTTGCCCGCGAAGAGGCCCTCAAGCCTTACGCCAATTCAAAATCACCAACGTCAACACCCCCGCCACAATCCCCCAAAATGCTGACCCGATGGAAAACAGCGTCAGCCCCGACGCCGTCACCATAAACGTCACCAACGCCGCTTCCCGCTCCTTCACTTCGCTCATGGCGATGCTCAAGCCATTGATGATCGAGCCGAACAACGCCAGCGCCGCAATCGACAGCACCAGTTCTTTCGGCAACGCGGCAAACAACGCCGCCAGCGTCGCGCCGAACACCCCGGCAATCCCGTAGAAAATCCCGCACCAGACCGCAGCGGTGTAGCGCTTGTTGCGATCTTCATGGGCGTGCGGGCCGGTGCAGATTGCCGCGCTGATCGCCGCCAGGTTGATGCCGTGGGAGCCGAACGGTGCCAGCAGCAACGAAGCGATGCCGGTGGTGGTGATCAGCGGCGAGGCGGGTACGTCATAGCCGTCGGCGCGCAACACCGCGATGCCGGGCATGTTCTGCGAGGTCATGGCCACCACGAACAGCGGGATGCCGATGCTGATGGTCGCCGCCAGGGAGAAGTGCGGCGTGGTCCAGACCGGCGTCGCCAATTCCAGATGGAAACCGCTGAAATCCAGCAACCCCATGAACCCGGACAGTGCGGTGCCGATCAACAGCGCGGCAAGCACGGCGTAGCGGGGCGACAGGCGCTTGACCACCAGATACGTGAAGAACATTCCCAGCACGAGGGCAGTGCGGTGCTGGGCGGCGACGAAAATCTCGCTGCCGATCTTGAACAGAATCCCCGCCAGCAACGCCGCCGCCAGCGAGGCCGGGATCTTTTTCACCAGCCGTTCGAAACTGCCGGTCAAACCGCAAATGATCACCAGTAGCGCGCAGGTAACGTAGGCACCGATGGCTTCGCCGTAGGTCACACCGCCCAGGCTGGTGATCAGCAACGCCGCGCCGGGGGTCGACCAGGCGATGGTGATCGGCGTGCGGTAGCGCAGGGACAGGCCGATCGAACACACCGCCATGCCGATGGAGATCGCCCAGATCCACGAGGAAATCTGCCCGCTGCTCAGGCCCGCTGCTTGTCCGGCCTGGAACATCAGGACCAGGGAGCTGGTGTAGCCGGTCATCATGGCGATGAAACCGGCGACGATGGCCGAGGGTGACGTGTCGGCCAGGGGGCGCAGTTGCGTTTGCGTGGCGTCGTTCATGACAGCGGTGTTCCTTGTTCTGATAAAAAAGCCCGGAACAACGCGATCCCTGTAGGAGCGAGGTTTGCCCGCGAAGGCGTCGTGTCAGTCGATATCAATGTTGAATGAGACGACGCCTTCGCGGGCAAGCCTCGCTCCTACAAAGGATGGCGTTCAGGCGGATTCTGCGTTCAAGCCTAAACTCAAATGTAACGCACCGTTGCAATACAGCCGAGGCCGCAAACAGCCATACAGTCGTGTTGCCACCATCCATTGTGTACAATCGCGGTGTTTTTTACGCGATACTTGCCAGCGACCCACTGTGCCGTATTACAGTCACGGTCTATTCGCCGCAGTTCTCCCGACTCGAGTGCCCATGAACGAACAGTTGCAGCCCCTAAAGAAACAACCGCGAGCAGGCAAAGCCGGCCGCAGTGGTACCCAGGACGATATTGTCTACGCGCATATCTTCGAGGCCATCCTCGAACAGCGCCTGGCGCCCGGCACCAAGTTGAGCGAAGAAGCGCTGGGGGAAATTTTCGGGGTCAGCCGCACCATCATTCGCCGCGCGCTGTCGCGCCTGGCCCATGAAGGCGTGGTTTTACTGCGACCGAACCGTGGCGCGGTCGTCGCCAGCCCGAGCGTCGAAGAGGCCCGTCAGGTGTTCCTCGCCCGTCGCCTGGTCGAACGAGCGATCACTGAACTGGCCGTGCAGCACGCCACCACCGAGCAAATCGCCGAGTTGCGGCAGATGGTCAACGACGAACGCGACAGCTTCTCCCGTGGCGATCGCGGCGCCGGTATCCGTCTGTCGGGTGAATTCCACCTGAAACTGGCCGAAGCGGCGAAGAATGCGCCGCTGATCAGCTTCCAGCGCAGCCTGGTGTCCCAGACTTCGTTGATCATCGCCCAGTACGAAAGCGGCAACCGCTCGCACTGTTCCTACGATGAACACACCCAGTTGATCGACGCGATCGAAGCGCGCAACGGTGAGTTGGCGGTGGATTTGATGATGCATCACATGGATCACATCGACAGCAAACTCAACCTCGACGAAGAAAGCGCGTCGGATGATTTGCATGCGGTGTTCTCGCATTTGTTGCAGACCAAGAAGCCGGGGCGGTCGACCGCCAAGCTCTGATAGACCGAGGCGCGGCCTTCGCGGGCAAGCCTCGCTCCTACAGATTCAGCGTGATCCGTGTAGGAGCGAGGCTTGCCCGCGAAGGCGTCCTCAAAGACACAAAAAATCCCCCGCAACCATCGATTGCGGGGGATTGATCGTTCCCATGCTCCGCGTGGGAATGCCTCTAGGGACGCTCCGCGTCCAGTGACGCGGAGCGTCACGGGCTGCATTCCCACGCAGAGCGTGGGAACGATCGGTACGAACAAACCTTACCGCTGATGCACCAATTTCCCCGCCGCATACGTCTGCAACACCGTCCGGTCATCCCCCAGCGTCATCAACACAAACAACGTCTCGGCAATGTTATTGGCCTGCTTCAAGCGATAGCTGAGCAACGGCGTGGCGTTGTAGTCCAGCACCAGGAAGTCCGCATCGGTGCCGGCATGCAACGTGCCGATCTTGTCTTCCAGCCGCAGCGCCCGCGCACCGCCCAGGGTCGCCAGGTACAGCGACTTGAACGGGCTCAACCGCGCGCCCTGCAACTGCATGACCTTGTACGCTTCGTTCAAGGTTTGCAGCAGCGAGAAACTGGTACCGCCGCCCACATCCGTACCCAAACCGACATTCAACTTGTGCTTCTCAGCCATCGGTAAATTGAACAAACCGCTGCCGAGGAAAAAGTTCGACGTCGGGCAGAAGGCGATCGCCGAGCCGGTTTCCGCCAACCGCGCACACTCGTCGTCGCACAGGTGCACGCCGTGGGCAAACACCGAACGCTCGCCCAGCAGTTGGTAGTGGTCATAGACATCCAGGTAGCCCTTGCGCTCCGGGAACAGTTCCTTGACCCATTCGACTTCTTTCAGGTTTTCACTGATGTGGGTCTGCATATACAGGTCTGGATATTCGCCGAGCAACTGGCCGGCGAGGGTCAGTTGTTCCGGAGTGCTGGTCGGGGCGAAACGTGGGGTGACCGCGTAGTGCAAGCGGCCCTTGCCGTGCCAGCGCTCGATCAACGCCTTGCTTTCGACATAGCTGGATTCGGCGGTGTCGGTCAGGTAGTCCGGCGCGTTGCGGTCCATCATCACCTTGCCGGCGATCATCCGCAGGTCAAGTTGCTCGGCGGCTTCGAAGAACGAGTTCACCGATTGCGGATGCACGCTGCCGAACACCAGCGCGGTGGTGGTGCCGTTGCGCAGCAGTTCCTTGATGAAAATGTCCGCCACTTCATGGGCGTGGGCCTTGTCGGCGAACTGGCTTTCGCACGGGAAGGTGTAGGTGTTGAGCCAGTCCAGCAGTTGCTCGCCATAAGCGCCGACCATCCCGGTTTGCGGCAAATGGATGTGGGTGTCGATCAGGCCCGGGGTGATCAGCGCGTCCTGGTAATGGGTGATCTCGATGTCCGCCGGCAGGGTCGACAACAATTCGGTGGCATGGCCAATGGCGCTGATCTTGCCGTTTTCGACCACCAGCAAACCGTCTTCGAAATACTCATACGACGCTTCGATCCCCACTTCGGCAGGGTCGGCGATGCTGTGCAGGATGGCGGCGCGGTAGGCTTTGCGAGTCAAAGGCATGTTCGTTCTCAGTTTGTGGCTTGGCTGCGCCGTGAAGCCGGCAGCAGTTTGGCAATCGATGATCCGGCGCTGGCGGTTTGCTGGCCGAAATTCGCGTTATAGGTGGCGATGATTTCGCCGGCGATGGAGATGGCGATTTCCACAGGCAACTTGCCTTTGACTTCGCCGATGCCCATCGGGCAGCGCATGCGTTGCAGCACGCTGCTGTCAAAACCGCGGTCGCGCAGGCGATGTTCGAACTTCACCCGTTTGGTCTTCGAGCCGATCAGGCCGAAGTAGGCGAAGTCGTTGCGCTTGAGGATCGCGGCGGTGAGTTCGAGGTCGAGCTGGTGGTTGTGGGTCATGACGATGCAGTAGCTGCCGACGGGCAGGTCATCGATTTCATCCACAGGCTCTTCGGCGACTATTTTACGCACGCCGTGGGGGATCTGTTCCGGGAACTCCGCTTCCCGGGAGTCGATCCAGCGCACCCGGCAGGGCAGGCTGGCGAGCAGCGGCACCAGCGCGCGGCCGACATGACCGGCGCCGAACACGGCGATTTGCGCCTGGACCTGGCCCATCGGTTCGAACAGCAACACCGTCGCGCCGCCACAGCACTGGCCGAGGCTGGCGCCGAGGCTGAAGCGCTCCAGGTGCGTGTCCTGCTTGCCGCTGGCGAGCATCTCGCGGCCGATCTGCATGGCCTTGTATTCCAGATGCCCGCCACCGATGGTGTCGAAGGTCTGGGTGGCGCTGATGACCATCTTCGAACCGGCATTGCGCGGTGTCGAGCCGAGCTCTTCGATGATGGTCACCAACACGCAGGGTTCACCCTGGGATTGCAGGTCGGCGAGGGCGTCGATCCAGTTGTACATATTCACCTCGACATCTGTGTTGTCTGTTCGGGCCTCTTCGCGGGCAAGCCTCGCTCCTACGGGAATGGTGATGTTCGCAAGATCACCGTAAACCTGTAGGAGCGAGGCTTGCCCGCGAAGGCCACGCCTCGGTCCTTAAAGCGAAGCCAACTCCGCCGGCTCAGCCTCGACAGCCTTCGCCGCTTTCAACTGCCGCATCTGCTCACACCCCCACAACACCCGCTCCGGGGTCGCCGGCGCATCGATCTTCGGTTGATGCTTGTAGTCGCCCAGACTGGCGACGGCGTCCTTGATCGCACACCACGAGGCGATGCCGAGCATGAACGGCGGCTCGCCCACAGCCTTGGAATGGAACACCGTGTCTTCAGGGTTCTTGCGGTTCTCCACCAGCTTCACCCGCAGGTCCAGCGGCATGTCCGCCACGGCCGGGATCTTGTAGCTCGCCGGGCCGTTGGTCATCAGTTTGCCTTTGTTGTTCCACACCAGTTCTTCCATGGTCAGCCACCCCATGCCCTGGATGAAACCGCCCTCGACCTGGCCGATGTCGATGGCCGGGTTCAGCGAGGCGCCGACGTCGTGCAGGATGTCGGTGCGCAGCATTTTGTATTCGCCGGTCAGGGTGTCGACGATCACCTCGCAGCACGCCGCGCCGAAGGCGTAGTAGTAGAACGGGCGCCCCCGGGCCTGGCTGCGGTCGTAGAAGATTTTCGGGGTCTTGTAGAACCCGGTGCTGGACAACGACACCTGGGCGAAATACGCCTGCTGGATCAGCGCTTCGAAGGTCAGGATGTGATCGCGAACGCGTACATGGCCGTTGTGGAACTCCACGTCTTCTTCGCTGACCTTGTACTGGCGGGCAGCGAATTCGACCAGGCGTTTCTTGATGATTTCAGCGGCGTTCTGTGCGGCTTTACCGTTGAGGTCGGCACCGCTGGAGGCGGCGGTCGGCGAGGTGTTCGGCACCTTGTCGGTGTTGGTCGCGGTGATCTGCACGCGGTCCATTTCCACCTGGAACACTTCGGCCACGACCTGCGCGACTTTGGTGTTCAAACCCTGGCCCATTTCGGTGCCACCGTGGTTCAAATGGATGCTGCCGTCGGTGTAGACGTGCACCAGCGCACCGGCCTGGTTGAGGAAACTCGCAGTGAAGGAAATACCGAATTTCACCGGGGTCAGCGCCAGGCCTTTTTTCAGGATCGGGCTGTTGGCGTTGTAGCGACGGATCGCTTCGCGGCGCTCGGCGTACTGGCTGCTTTCTTCCAGTTCGGCGGTCATCTCTTCGAGCATGTTGTGCTCGACGGTCTGGTAGTAATGGGTGACGTTGCGCTCGGTCTTGCCGTAGTAGTTGGCCTTGCGTACCGACAGCGGATCGAGGCCCAGATGCCGGGCAATCGCGTCCATCACTTCTTCGATGGCAACCATGCCTTGCGGGCCGCCGAAGCCACGGTAAGCGGTGTTCGACGCGGTGTTGGTCTTGCAGCGATGACCGTTGATGGTCGCATCGCCCAGGTAATAAGAGTTGTCTGCGTGGAACATCGCACGGTCGACAATCGACGCCGACAAGTCCGGCGAGCAGCCGCAGTTGCCGGCCAGTTCCAGGGCGATGCCGTGCAGGCGACCGGTGCTGTCGAAGCCGACGTCGTACTCGACGTAGAACGGGTGACGCTTGCCGGTCATCAACATGTCTTCGACCCGCGGCAGGCGCATCTTGGTCGGCTGGCCGGTGAGGTGCGCGATCACTGCGCACAGGCACGCCGGGCTCGCGGCCTGGGTTTCCTTGCCGCCAAAACCACCGCCCATGCGGCGCATGTCGACGACGATTTTGTTCATCGACACGTCCAGTACTTCGGCGACCAGTTTCTGCACTTCGGTCGGGTTCTGGGTCGAGCAGTAGACGATCATCCCGCCGTCTTCAGTGGGCATCACCGACGAGATCTGGGTTTCGAGGTAGAAGTGTTCCTGGCCGCCGATGTGCAGCGTGCCCTGGATGCGATGTTCAGCACTGGCCAACGCGCCGGCCGAATCACCGCGTTGGTGAGTGTGGCTGTCGAGCACGAAGTGGCGCTTTCTTAACGCTTCAACCACGTCCAGAACCGGTTCCAGATCTTCGTATTCGATGATCGCGGCCATCGCGGCTTTGCGTGCGGTTTCCAGGTCTTTGGCCGCGACGGCAATCACCGGTTGGCCAACGAATTCCACCGTGTCGATGGCCAGCAATGGATCTCCCGGCAGCAACGGCCCGATGTCTTTCAGGCCCGGCACATCTTCGTGGGTGATGGCGATGCGCACGCCTTCAAAGGCGTAGCAGGGCTTCGTATCAATGCTGATGATTTTCGCGTGGGCGCGGTCCGACAGGCGTGCATACACGTGCAGCTGATTCGGAAATTCCAGGCGGTCATCGATGTACTGCGCTTCACCGGACACATGCTTGGCGGCGCTGTCGTGCTTGACGCTGCGGCCGACACCGGTGGTCAAGTCCTTGGCGAACAGTTCAGCCAGTTCGGCTTGGGTCTTCTCTACAGCGTGATGATTAGACATAAGCGGTCACCCGAGTCTCGATGTGCGGTGTTTGCAGTTCGATGAAGTATTTTCGCAGCAGGTTTTGCGCGCTGAGCAGGCGGTATTCCTTGCTGGCGCGGAAGTCCGAGAGCGGCGTGAAGTCTTCGGCCAGGGCGGCGCAGGCACGTTCGACCGTGGCATGGTTGAACGGCGCACCGAGCAGGACGGTTTCGCAGTTTTTTGCGCGTTTCGGGATGGCCGCCATGCCGCCGAACGCGACGCGGGCATCGGCGATAACACCGTTGTCGATGCGCAGGTTGAACGCGGCGCAGACAGCGGAAATGTCATCGTCCAGGCGCTTGGAGACCTTGTAGGCGCGGAACAGTTGTTCGGCACTGGCCCGGGGCACAATGATCTTTTCGATGAACTCGCTTTCCTGACGCGCAGTGACCCGGTAATCAATGAAGTAATCTTCCAGCGCCATCGTGCGGCGGGTCTCGCCTTTGCACAAAACGATCTGCGCGCCCAGGGCAATCAGCAGCGGTGGCGAGTCACCGATCGGCGAGGCGTTGCCGATGTTGCCGCCCAGGGTGCCCTGGTTGCGGATCTGCAACGAGGCGAAGCGTTGCAGCAATTCGCCGAAGTCCGGGTATTCGCTTTTCAGCGCGTCGTAGCAATCGGAGAGGGCAGTCGCGGCGCCGATTTCCAGGCGATCGTCGAAGCGTTCGATGCGCTTCATCTCCGCGACGTTGCCGACGTAGATCATCACCGGCAGGGTGCGGTGGAACTGCGTGACTTCCAGCGCCAGGTCCGTACCGCCGGCCAGCAGCCGGGCCTGTGGATAAGCGTCGTAGAGGTCGGCCAGATCGGCGACGGTCAGCGGCACCAGGCAGCGCTTGTCGCCACTGTTGAGTTCGCCGATGTCGGTGGGGGCGATGGCTTTGAGGCGGGCGATGGTGTCGGCCTCGCGCGCGTCGAACTGGTCCGGTTGCTTGCCGCAGCAGGATTGTTCGGCGGCTTGCAGGATTGGCCGATAGCCGGTGCAACGGCAAAGGTTGCCGGCCAGCGCTTCGTGGGCTTTATGGGCGTTCGGTTCGTCGCTGTTCTTTTGCAGGGCGAACAACGACATTACGAAGCCGGGGGTGCAGAAGCCGCATTGCGAGCCGTGGCACTCGACCATGGCTTTTTGCACGCTGTGCAGTTCGCCCTGGTGCTTGAGGTCTTCGACGCTGATCAGTTGTTTGCCGTGCAGTGACGAAACAAACGTCAGGCATGAGTTGAGACTGCGATAGCGAATGTGTTCGCGGCCGTCGTCATCCGTCTGCAATTCGCCGACCACCACGGTGCACGCGCCGCAGTCACCGCTGGCGCAGCCTTCTTTGGTGCCGGGTTTGCCCACATGGTCGCGCAAGTAATTGAGCACGGTCAGGTTCGGGTCCAGGGCGTGCTCGCTACGGAGTTCCTGGTTTAGTAAAAACTGGATCACGGAAGGCCTCGCAGACTCATTATTGTTGTTAACCGATTTGAACCGAATTTATCAGGTCTGACTTTTCGGTCAATGATTTTCTGACTTAAAGGTCAGGAAAAACCGTTTTGTCGATCAACAGCGCGTTTCAACAGTATTGACCCTCACGCGCTAGCCTGCTTTTTGCTTAATTCGTGCCAAAAACCGCCGGGTGGGCACTCCGCCATGACGTACCAATTGCGCTACACTGCGCCGCTTGTGCAGATCGAAGAGTTTGAAGGACAACCATGACGTTCAAGGCGCCGGACAGCCTCGCCGAGCAAATTGCTCACCACCTCGCCGAACGCATCATTCGCGGCGAAATGAAGCCGGGAGAGCGCATCCAGGAACAGAAGGTCACGCTGGCCCTCAATGTCAGCCGCGGTTCAGTCCGTGAGGCTTTGCTGATCCTCGAGCGTCGCCACCTGATCGCGATCCTGCCGCGACGGGGCGCCCATGTCACCGAACTCACCGCGCACAAGGTCCAGAGCCTGTGCACGCTGATGAGCGAACTCTATATCTTGCTCGGCAACGCCGTGGCCAACGGCTGGCAAGTCCAGGCCGACCTCGCGCCGTTCGTGCAGATCCAGCAGCGCCTGGCCGCCAGTTACGAACGCCAGGACATCCGCACCTTTGTCGACGACAGCTTCAGCGTGATGCGCGCTGCATACCCGTTCGCCAACAACCCGTACTTGCAGGAAACCGTCGAGAATCTGCAGCCGGCCATGAGCCGCGCGTATTTCCTCGCCCTGGAACAGCGCAAGGCCGAGATGAGCGAATTCCTGGAGCTGTTCGAGCGCCTGCTCGCCGCCGTGATCGCCCGTGACTATCCGCAGATTCGTGAAGTGCTGACGGCGTATGCCCAGCGCAGCTGCGATCTGGTGGTTTCCGCCCTGACGGTCGCTTAAGCGTGCGGCTCAAGTGCATCAAACTGGCGGGGTTCAAATCCTTCGTCGACCCGACCACGGTGAACTTCCCCAGTAACATGGCGGCGGTGGTCGGGCCCAATGGTTGCGGCAAGTCGAACATCATCGATGCCGTGCGTTGGGTGATGGGCGAGAGCTCGGCCAAGAACCTGCGCGGCGAGTCGATGACCGACGTCATCTTCAACGGCTCCACCAGTCGCAAACCGGTGAGCCAGGCGAGCATCGAACTGGTCTTCGACAACTCCGACGGCACCCTGGTTGGCGAATACGCCGCCTATGCGGAAATCTCGATTCGCCGCAAAGTGACGCGCGACAGCCAGAACAGTTACTTCCTCAACGGCACCAAATGCCGTCGTCGTGACATCACCGACATCTTCCTCGGCACCGGCCTGGGCCCGCGCAGCTACTCGATCATCGAGCAGGGCATGATCTCCAAGCTGATCGAAGCCAAGCCCGAAGACCTGCGTAACTTTATTGAAGAAGCGGCGGGGATCTCCAAGTACAAGGAGCGCCGGCGCGAGACTGAAAACCGCATCCGCCGTACCCACGAAAACCTCGCCCGCCTGACCGACCTGCGCGACGAGCTTGAGCGTCAACTTGAGCGCCTGCATCGCCAGGCCGAGTCGGCGAAGAAGTATCAGGAATATAAAGGCGAAGAACGTCAGCTCAAGGCGCAACTGTCGGCCCTGCGCTGGCAGGCGTTGAACGAGCAGGTGGGTCAGCGCGAAGCGATCATCGGCACCCAGGAAATTACTTTCGAAGCCTTGGTCGCCGAACAGCGCAACGCCGATGCGGCGATTGAACGCCTGCGCGATGGTCACCATGACCTCTCCGAGCGCTTCAATCTGGTGCAGGGGCGCTTCTATTCGGTCGGCGGCGACATCGCCCGGGTCGAGCAGAGCATTCAGCACGGCCAGCAGCGTTTGCGCCAGTTGCAGGATGATCTGAAAGAAGCCGAGCGCGCGCGCCTGGAAACCGAGTCGCACCTGGGCCACGACCGCACCTTGCTGCTGACCCTCGGCGAAGAGCTGGACCAGCTCACGCCGGAACAGGAAGTCACCAGCGCCGCCGCCGAAGAAGCCGCCGCCGCGCTGGAAGAATCCGAAACCACCATGCACGGCTGGCAGGAGCAGTGGGACACCTTCAACCTCACGGCCGCCGAGCCCCGTCGTCAATCGGAAGTGCAGCAGTCGCGGATCCAGCAGCTGGAAACCAGCATGGAGCGTCTGGCCGATCGGCAGAAGCGTCTGGGCGAGGAGCGCGCGTTGCTCTCGGCGGACCCGGAAGATGCGGCGATCATGGAACTCAGCGAGCAGCTCGCTGAATCCGAAGCGACGCTTGAGGATTTGCAGACCAGTGAACAGGCTCAGGTCGAACGGCTTGAACAACTGCGTCAAGAATTGCAGCACGCGCTGACGGCGCAGCAACAGGCCCAGGGTGATTTGCAGCGGCTCAACGGACGTCTGGCGTCCCTTGAAGCCTTGCAACAAGCCGCACTCGATCCGGGCACCGGCACCGCCGAATGGCTACGTGAACAGAATCTGGCGGATCGTCCGCGCCTGGCCGAAGGCCTGAAGGTTGAAGCGGGTTGGGAGCTGGCGGTGGAAACCGTGCTGGGCGCCGACCTGCAAGCGGTGCTGGTGGATGACTTCGGCGATTTCGATCTGGCCGGGTTTGCCCAGGGCGATTTGCGTTTGCTCAGCCCCGCCAGTGATGGCGTGCGCGTGGCGGGCAGCTTGCTCGATAAAGTCGAGGCGCAGATTGATCTGTCGCCATGGCTGGGGCAGGTCAAACCGGTCGAAAGTCTCGAACAGGCCTTGGCTTTACGCGGTCAATTGGCGCCCGGCGAAAGCCTGATCAGCCGCGACGGTTACTGGGTCGGCCGGCACTTTCTACGGGTGCGTCGCGCCAGCGAAGCGGAAAGTGGTGTACTCGCCCGAGGTCAGGAAATCCAGAATCTGGGCATCGAGCGCGAAGAGCGCGAAGCCACGGTCGAAACACTGGAAACCGAACTGCAAAACCTGCGGGCGCAACAGCGTCAGCAGGAGAGCGGTCGCGAACATTTGCGCCGTTTGCTGCAAGACGAAGCCCGTCAGCAAGGCGAATTGAAAGCCCAGTTGTCCGCCGGTAAAGCCAAGGCCGAACAACTGACCCTGCGCCGTACCCGTCTCGATGAAGAACTCACCGAGCTGGGCGAGCAGCGGGCGCTGGAACACGAAAACATCGGCGAAGCGCGCCTGCAATTGCAGGAAGCCCTCGATGCCATGGCGCTGGATACCGAGCAACGGGAGTTGCTGCTGGCCCAGCGTGACAGCCTGCGCGAACGTCTTGATCGGGTGCGCCAGGAAGCCCGGCAGCATAAGGATCACGCCCATCAATTGGCGGTGCGCCTGGGTTCGCTCAAGGCGCAGCACGATTCCACGCGTCAGGCGTTGGAGCGGTTGGAGATGCAGTCCGAACGCCTGACCGAGAAGCGCGAGCAACTCAGTCTGAATCTGGAGGAGGGCGAGGCACCGCTGGAAGAACTGCGCCTGAAACTCGAAGAGTTGCTCGACAAGCGCATGACCGTCGACGAAGAACTCAAGACCGCGCAAATGGCCATGGAAGATGCCGACCGTGAATTGCGTGACGCCGAGAAGCGTCGTAATCAGGCCGAGCAGCAATCGCAATTGATCCGCGGCCAACTCGAACACCAGCGCATGGAATGGCAAGCCCTGACCGTGCGCCGCAAAACCCTGGAAGATCAGTTGCTGGAGGACGGCTACGACCTCCACGGCGTGATCGCGACCCTGGTGGCCGAGGCCAACGAGAAAGAGGCCGAGGAAGAGCTGGAGCGCATCGCCGCGCGCATTGCGCGTCTGGGCGCGATCAACTTGGCGGCCATCGACGAATACACGCAACAATCCGAGCGTAAACGTTATCTGGATGCGCAGAACGACGATTTGGTGGAGGCGCTGGACACGTTGGAAAACGTGATTCGCAAGATCGACAAGGAAACCCGCAACCGCTTCAAAGATACCTTTGATCAGATCAATGCCGGAATTCAGGCACTTTTCCCAAAAGTTTTCGGTGGAGGCAGCGCGTATTTGGAACTGACGGGCGAAGATCTACTCGATACAGGGGTAACGATCATGGCGCGGCCGCCAGGAAAGAAGAACAGCACCATCCATTTGCTCTCCGGTGGCGAAAAAGCCCTGACCGCATTGGCCCTGGTTTTTGCGATCTTCAAGTTGAACCCGGCGCCGTTCTGCATGCTTGATGAAGTGGACGCGCCACTGGATGACGCTAACGTTGGACGCTACGCACGGCTGGTCAAAGAGATGTCGCAGACGGTGCAGTTCATCTACATCACCCACAACAAGATCGCCATGGAAATGGCCGATCAACTGATGGGGGTGACGATGCACGAACCGGGTTGCTCACGCTTGGTGGCAGTGGATGTCGAGGAGGCGATGGCGATGGTGGAGGCCTAGCGGCCAGCCGCAAGTTGCAAGCTTTAAGCTGCAAGTTGACACGGCTTGCCCCTTGGAGCTTAAAGCTTGTAGCTGCGAAGGCTTTGGTCGTGCTAGTTTAATGTCAATTTTTCGTATACGTGGGCAAAACGCCTGTCAGAACATAGAGTTGGCGCCACGTTTTAAAGCGGTTTGCACAGTGTAAACCCCTTATTTTTCAGCATTTTTTATAGAGGCACGGGATTACATGGAAATCGGTCTGCGCGAGTGGCTGATCGTCATCGGCATTATTGTCATTGCCGGTATTCTTTTCGATGGCTGGCGTCGCATGCGCGGCGGCAAGGGAAAACTTAAATTCCGTCTTGACCGAAGTCTGTCCAACCTGCCGGACGAGGACACCAGCGCCGAGCTGTTGGGCCCGCCTCGGGTGCTGGATACCCATAAAGAGCCGCAACTGGACGAGCACGATCTGCCGTCGGTGAGCATGCCGGCCCGGGAGCCCCGTGAGTCGGGTTCCAAGCGCGGCAAGCGTGGCCATAACGAACCGTCCCAGGGCGACATGAACCTGAGCCTGGACCTGGACGGCGGCCCGAGCTTCAGCAGCCGTGACGACGACTTCCCGGATGACACCAAGTCCTCGCCTTCGGTCAGTGACAAGGAACAACCGCAAGCCGAAGAAGTGCTGGTGATCAGCGTGATCTGCCGCGACGCTGCCGGCTTCAAGGGCCCGGCGCTGTTGCAGAACATCCTGGAAAGCGGCCTGCGTTTCGGCGAGATGGATATTTTCCATCGCCACGAAAGCATGGCCGGCAACGGCGAAGTGCTGTTCTCCATGGCCAATGCGGTCAAGCCGGGCATTTTTGATCTGGACGACATCGACCATTTCAGCACCCCGGCGGTGAGCTTCTTCCTCGGACTGCCAGGCCCGCGCCATCCGAAGCAAGCCTTCGACGTGATGGTGGCCGCGGCACGCAAGCTGTCCCAGGAGCTGAACGGCGAACTGAAAGACGATCAGCGCAGCGTGCTGACTGCCCAGACCATCGAGCATTACCGTCAGCGCATCGTCGAGTTCGAACGTCGCGCATTGACCCAAAAACGCTAAACCGGAAGGGTGGAACACATTTTGTGGCGAGGGAGCTTGCTCCCGCTGGGCTGCGAAGCAGCCCCAAAACCATCCGACGCGTTGCAGCGGTGCAGGATTTACGGCTGCTTCGCAGCCGAGCGGGAGCAAGCTCCCTCGCCACAGTGTCCATAGCTTTAAGCTACTGTATTTAGAAGATTGAGCAGCCTCGGCTGTTCTTTTGCTTTATGAGAGAACACCCATGACCGCCGCCAAAAACCGCATTCTAGAGCTGCGCGCTGAGCTGGATCAGCACAACTATCGTTATCACGTGATGGACGAGCCGAGCATTCCGGACGCCGAATACGACCGATTGTTCCACGAGCTCAAAGCCCTCGAAGCCGCCAATCCCGAGCTGATCACCAGCGACTCGCCGACCCAGCGTGTCGGCAGCGCGGCGCTGTCGGCGTTTACCCAGGTGCGCCACGAGGTGCCGATGCTCAGCCTCGGCAATGCCTTCGAAGAAACCGACATGCGCGAGTTCGATCGCCGGGTGACCGAAGGCCTGGACCTGCCGGCCGGTGACCTGTTCGGTGGCGGCGCGGCGGTGGAATACAGCTGCGAACCCAAGCTCGATGGCCTGGCGGTCAGCCTGTTGTATCAGGACGGCGTGCTGGTGCGCGGCGCCACCCGCGGCGACGGTACTACCGGCGAAGACATCAGCGTCAACGTGCGCACTGTGCGTAACATCCCGCTCAAGCTGCACGGCACTGGCTGGCCGGCGACCCTTGAAGTGCGCGGCGAAGTGTTCATGTCCAAGGCCGGTTTCGAACGGCTTAACGCCACGCAACTGGAGGTCGGCGGCAAGACCTTCGCCAACCCGCGCAACGCCGCGGCCGGCAGCTTGCGTCAGCTGGATTCGAAGATCACCGCCAACCGCCCGCTGGAATTCTGCTGCTACGGCATCGGCCAGATTTCCGCTGACATTGCCGACACCCACATCGGCAATCTCAAGCAGCTGCAGGTTTGGGGCATGCCGATCAGCCATGAAATGAAACTGGCCCATGGCATCGATGAATGCCTGGATTACTACCGCGATATCGGCGAGCGCCGTAATGCGCTGGGCTATGAAATCGATGGCGTGGTGTTCAAGGTCAACAGCATTGCCTCGCAACGTGAGCTGGGTTTCCGCGCGCGCGAGCCGCGTTGGGCGATTGCTCACAAATTCCCGGCAATGGAAGAACTCACCGAGTTGCTCGACGTGGAGTTCCAGGTCGGCCGCACCGGTGCCGTTACGCCAGTGGCGCGCTTGAAACCGGTGAAGGTCGCGGGCGTGACCGTGGCCAATGCCACGTTGCACAACATGGATGAAGTCGCACGTCTGGGCTTGATGATCGGCGATACGGTGATCATCCGCCGCGCCGGCGATGTGATTCCGCAAGTGGTGCAAGTGGTGCTTGAGCGCCGTCCGGAGAATGCGCGGCCGGTACAGATTCCTGAAAAGTGCCCGGTGTGCGGCTCCCATGTCGAGCGCACGCAACTGGTCAAGCGCAGCAAGGGCCGCGAGACCGTCAGCGAAGGCGCGGTATATCGCTGCGTCGGTCGCCTGGCCTGCGGCGCACAACTCAAGCAAGCGATCATCCATTTCGTGTCCCGTCGCGCCATGGACATCGAAGGCCTGGGCGACAAGAGCGTCGAGCAACTGGTCGACGAAGGCCTGGTAAGTTCACCGGCCGATCTGTATGCCCTGAAGTTCGAAGACATCGTCGACCTGGAAGGCTTCGCCGAGCTGTCGAGCAAGAAACTGCTCGGCGCCATCGAAGACAGCAAGCAGCCGAGCCTGGCCCGCTTCATCTACGCCCTCGGCATCCCTGATGTCGGCGAAGAGACGGCCAAGGTGCTGGCGCGCTCTCTGGGCTCGCTGGAGCGGGTTCAGCAGGCGTTGCCGCAAGTGCTGACGTACTTGCCGGATGTCGGGCTGGAAGTGGCTTATGAGATTCACAGCTTCTTTGAAGATGCGCACAACCAGCAGGTGATCGCGCAACTGCTCAAGCACGGTCTGCAGATTCAGGATCAGGGCGAGTTGGGCGCGGAGTTCTCCGCGAGCACCACCCTCGGCGGGTTCCTCGACAAATTGCACATCCCGTCGGTCGGGCCGGGCGGGGCGCAGAAGCTGGCGGACAAGTTTGGTTCGCTGGAAGGCGTGTTCGAAGCGGATTGGCTGGACATGCGTCAGGCATTACCGGAGAAACAGGCGAATTCGGTTCGCGAGTTTTTCGCGGTCGCAGAAAATCGCCAGATTGCTCAAGCCGCCGAGAAGCAATTGCGTGATTTCGGCATGCACTGGCTGAGCGAGAAGAAAGTCGTCGAAGGCCTGCCGCTGGCCGGGCAAACCTGGGTGCTGACCGGATCGCTTGAACTGATGAGCCGCGATGTGGCCAAGGACAAGCTCGAAAGCCTGGGGGCCAAGGTGGCGGGTTCGGTATCGGCCAAGACCCATTGCGTGGTCGCGGGGCCGGGGGCGGGTTCCAAGTTGGCCAAGGCCAATGAGTTGGGGTTGAAGGTGCTGGATGAAGAGGCGTTTGTCGAGTTCTTGAAGAAGCACGGTATTCCAATCTGACACCGGACCTGTGGCGAGGGAGCTTGCTCCCGCTGGAGCGCGAAGCGGTCCCCTCGATGCTGGCGCCTGCTGCGCAGTCGAACGGGGGAAAGCTCCTTCGCCACAGGTAAGCCTCTGCCCCCAATTATGGGAGCGATCGGCTAGCTGAAATGATCTAGTCTTGGCACCCCTCAGGGAGAGTTCGCCATGTACCGTTTCTTCGAACAGCTCAGTTCCCGCATCGCCGCGCCCTTCATCGGCGAGAGCTCGCGCAACAGCAAGGTCTGGCAGTGTCGCTGCGGGCAGTCGCTGTTCTTTCGCAACAGCCAGTGCCTGGCCTGCTCGGCGGCGCTGGGCTATCAGCCGGAGCAGAGTCGCTTGTCGTCGCTGCAACCCGGCCCGCAAGCGGATACCTGGCTGCTGGACGCCGATCCCGAGGCGGGTGTGTTTCGCCGCTGCGCCAATCTGGATTCCCCGGCCGCCTGCAACTGGCTGCTGTCGGCCAACGATCACGATGCGTTGTGCATCGCGTGCAGCCTGAACCACACCATCCCCGATCTATCGATCCCCGAAAACCCTGAACGCTGGCGCAAGGTCGAGACGGCCAAGCGCCGCTTGGTCGCGCAACTGGTCAGCCTCGGTTTGCAGGTGATCCCGAAAACCGTGGACGAAGAAACCGGCCTGGCCTTCGATTTCATCGGCGTCGACCTCGACGGCAAACCGCCAACCACCGGCCACGCCAATGGCCTAATCACTCTGGACATCAAGGAAGCCGACGATGCTCACCGCGAGCAGGTGCGGGTGCAGATGCACGAACCGTATCGCACGCTGCTCGGGCACTTTCGTCACGAAGTCGGGCACTACTATTGGGATCGGTTGATCGCCAACAGTCATTGGCTGGAACCGTTTCGTGGCTTGTTCGGCGATGAATGCGCCAGCTATGCCGATGCGCTTGAGCGCCACTACCAACAAGGTGCGCCGCTGGACTGGCAGCAACATGCTGTCAGCGCTTACGCGACCATGCACCCCTGGGAAGACTGGGCTGAAACCTGGGCGCATTACCTGCACATGATGGACGCCGTGGACACCGCCCTGGGCTTTGGCATGAGCGCCCGGGAGATGGACTTCGATTACCAGCCATTTCCCTCCAGCACCCTCTACGACCCGCAGCATCCCGGTGGCGCGGCGTTCCTGTCGTTCGTCAATGCGTGGATCGAACTGGCCGGCATGCTTAATGAGTTATCGCGCAGCATGGGGCAGCCGGATTTTTATCCGTTCGTCCTGCCGCCAGCGGTGATCGCCAAACTGCACTTTATCCACCTGGTGATCCAGGAGGAGGGCGGCAAGGCGGATGAGGTGTTGGTGCAATAAGATCAAAAGATCGCAGCCTGCGGCAGCTCCTGCATGGATCCGTGTAGGTCCGCAGGCTGCGATCTTTTCGGGCGCACCGCATGTCCTTGAACCGACTCATATTTTTTAATCCATGTGAACGGTTGTAACTTCGTCTCAGATAGGTACAATGGCGCCGTTCGCCGTCAAGGTGAATGTCGTTATGGTGACTCCATCGGTCCCCCCGCAACGATTACCCGTGAACCTGGTCAGATCCGGAAGGAAGCAGCCACAGCGGGAACATTGTGTGCCGGGGTGTGGCTGGTGGGGTTGCCTCCATAACGCCAAGTCCTCCGATTCGAGGCTGGCGCGCGCAATACCCTTCGATACACCTCTTGTTCAAATCCTTTTGTTGCTGATCGTCTGCTGCGCTGTCCTGTAGCGGTTTTGTCATGCCTGTCGTTTGTGCATCCCGCGCTGCCGGCGTCACCCGGCAGCCCAGAAGGACAATAGCTTTAAGCTTTGTTGCGACTGAACAGCTTGCGCACAAAGCCAGCGATCACCACCAAACCTACGATCACAAACTTTTTCGCCGCCAGCAGGAAGATGCCGATCTTGGCAAACAACCCGGCCTTGGCCGCCAGGCCGCCACCCACCAGTGCCGCCAGGCCATAAGAGGCCAGTTTGTCGGTGCCAGGGCTGTAGTCGGTGTAGAGGTTGCCATCGGTGAAGTTGGTGAAAGCGATGACTTTCGGCAATTCCTGCTTGATCATCGGCAGGTCCGCCATGGCAGCGACCGCGTTCAATTCCAGGACGCCTTTGCGGCCCAGCACCCGAATGCTGTAGTTCAGCGTGCTGTCCTCGGCGTCGTCAGCTTTCAGTTCCCGGGCCCAGTACATTTTGTGGCTGGCTTCGTCGTAATGCGGTTGCTCGGCCCAGCCCAACAGGTGCAGCCCGGCATAGCCTTGTTTCTGGCGCTCCTTGTTGTCTTCCTCGTCTTCTTCCTGCATTTGCTTGAGCAGGTCGGCGTAGTCGATTTTGGCCGCGTCTTCGTCGGAAATATGCCCGTCGTCCTTGTAGCTGACGATCACACCCCAGCCGCTGGCGGTCAGTGGGTTAACGGCTTTTGGAATGATCATGCCCAACGTCTTGTGGCCGGGCGGGTTGCCCCAGCCTTCAGTCAGCAAGCGCTCGGTGTCTTTCGGATCGAGGTAGTAAAACTCGTCGTTGAGTTTCATCGTGGCGATGCCGGAGGGCAGGGTGATGGTGCCGTGCTGCTGCTTCAGGGTGGCGAGAAACTGTGCGGGGGTTTGTTCGACCTGTGGCGCTTCGACGGGGGCTGGCTGGGCAGCTTTGGCCGCTTGTGCGGGGTTGTGCAGTGCGCACAGCAGTGCGGCCATCAGGAATGGGCGGAGGTGTTTCATCGTAGTCCCTTACATTTTGAATTAATTTCGCGCAAGGATATCGGATGGCCATTATTGGCGCACGCTATTCGAGACGAATCCTGATGTCTGGATAAGCAAAAGGCAGGTCTGTCGTTATCGACATACCTGCCTTTTCTATTACTGGCACTAAGGCTTGGACAAGGCCTGGTCAACCGCTGCGATCAGCTTTCCCAGATCCTTCGGGGTGGCTTTATGTATGACGCTGAACAGGTACGCCCGCTGTTCGTCTTCATCGCCTAAATCTGCGAAAAACGCTTTCAGCTTCACACCCAGCACATCGGCAAGCAGGAACAATGCTTCCACGCTGGGGGTATAGGTGCCGGTTTCGAAGCGGCTGATGGTTTTGGGGTCAAAACCGGTTTTTTCGCCGAGTTCAGCCTGAGTAAGCCCCGCGACCTTGCGATAGCGTCGGATGGCTGGACCCAAACTTGAAATTTGCATCGCTCAATTCCCATTTAGAATCAAGAACTTAACGATAGATTTTTGCATTAGACAACTGCATGATCCATCACCTTGCTTTGCAAAATGTGATGTATTTCGTAGAATCGCCGCTCAAAGGGGGCATTTGGTGACCTGCTTTCAGAAGTTGAGGCGATAGGGAACAGCCTGCATTGCGTTCCAATGTCGGCTGTGCGCAGAAGCCAAGCGTGGCTCGGATGCCCTGCAAAACGTTACCTGGGTCGCTGTTTCCAGCTTGTCCGAGGTCTTTTAGCCTAGTTGATCTTCTGCTGTCCCGGGGCCATCAACTGCTGTCCATGGAGTGATTACGTGTCTCTGCGCAGTCCGTCTCAAAACATCTCTTCCGGGCATTGTGCGCTGGTCGAGCGGTACCACCGCTAGCGACAACGAGCACCCCTCATGGACGAGAAATACCGCAGGGCCGTGGATGCCGCCGCCATCTTTTCCGAGACGGATCTGAGCGGCCGTATCACGTACGTCAATGACCAGTTCTGCACCATCTCCGGCTATAGCCGCGAGGAGCTGATCGGGCAGAACCATCGGCTGCTGAATTCCGGCCTGCACTCCGCCGAGTTCTTCGCCGGCCTGTGGCGCACCATCGCCCTGGGCAGCGTCTGGAAAGGCGAGATCTGCAATCGGGCCAAGGATGGCAGCCTGTACTGGGTCGAGAGCACCATGGTGCCGGTGCTCAATGACGATACCGGGCGAGTTGACCGCTACTTGTCGATCCGCTTCGACATCAGCGAAAAACGCCAACTGCTGCATTCCCTGCAATGGCGAGTCGGGCATGACGTGCTCACGGGCCTGCCCAATCGCGCATTCCTCTCGGACCTGCTGGATCAGGCGCTGGAGTTCTCGCGCCAGGAAAACATCCCGCTGGCGGTGTGCATGCTCGACCTTGATGGCTTCAAGGCGGTCAACGATGGCTACGGTCACGCCAGCGGCGATCTGCTGTTGGTGGAAGTGGCCAAGCGATTGCGCACGATCGTGCGCGGCGAGGACGTGGTGGCGCGGCTGGCCGGTGATGAGTTCGTTCTGGTGTTGCGTTACGTGCGCGATCTACCGGAGTTACGCGCGGCGCTGAATCGGGTGCTGGGTGCGATTTCCGCGCCGTACTCGTTGCATGGCAAGGACATCAACGTGTTCGCCAGCATCGGCGTCACCCTGTTTCCTTACGACAACGAAGATGCCGAAACCCTGTTGCGCCATGCCGATCAGGCGATGTACGTGGCCAAGCAGCGCGGGCGCAACCGTTTTCATCTGTTCGATGTCTCCCGCGATCAGGAAGTCAAAGCCACGCACCAGACGGTCGAGCGGGTTCGGCAGGCCCTGGCCGCCGGCGAGTTGCGCCTGCATTTTCAGCCCAAGGTGAACATGCGTCGTGGCGAGGTCGTCGGTTTCGAGGCGCTGTTGCGCTGGGAGCATCCGCAAAACGGCCTGGTGCTGCCGCGGGATTTCCTGCCGCTGGTGGAGGAGACGGACCTGATCATCGACATTGGTGAATGGGTGATGGATCAGGTCCTGGCGCAACTGCACCGTTGGCAGCAAGCGGGGCAGGGCTGGCCGATCAGCATTAATATTGCGGCAAGGCATTTCCAGCGGGCGGATTTCGTCGAGCGGCTCAGGCAGGTGCTCGCCCGGCATGCCCAGGTCGCCCCGCAATTGCTGGATCTGGAAATCGTTGAGTCGGTGGCTGTCGAGAATATCCAGCATGTCAGCGCCTGTTTGCAGGCTTGCCAAGCGCTCGGGGTGCAGTTTTCGCTGGGGGATTTCGGCACCGGTTATTCGTCCCTGAGCTACCTCAAGCGCTTGCGTACGCAAACCATCAAGATTGATAAATCCTTTGTCCGCGACATTCTTCACGACCGTGACGACCTGGCCCTGACCACCGCAGTGATCGGCCTGGCCCGGGCATTTGGCCGACAGGTGATTGCCGAGGGCCTGGAGAGTATCGAGCATGGTCTACTGTTGTTGCAGCTCGGCTGTGAAGTGGCCCAGGGCTATTTCATTGCCCGGCCGATGCCGCCTGCCGAGGTGCCGGATTGGGTCGCGGGGTTTGTTGCTCCGACGCAGTGGCAGACGCTGGATCAGGTGGGCTGACGCTCAAGGCGTTGCGGGCTCGTTGCCGATGTAGAGCCCGATAATGTCATCGATCTCCCCGGACATTTTCATTCGCAGCAGCGTGCGCAAAATCCGCTGCACCGGCACTTTCGGGTCGTTACGCACATAGCAGCCGACATTCTGTTCCTGCAGCACCGCCACGGCTTGCAGTTGCCGACCGGGCATCAGGCGCTGGTTGAACCAGTCCAGGGTCCATTGGTTGCTGACGGCGTAGCGCGAGCGTCCGGCCAGGAGTTTATCCAGCACTTGTTCCTGATTACGCGCGTCTTCGCGTTGCAACTGGCCGGAGTCGAACAGCGGTTGCAGCGTCGGGTAAATGTAGCCCAGCACGGTGCCGATGGTTTCGTGCCGCAGATCCGCGGGGTTGATCAACGTGGGCGAGCCATTGCGACTGACCAGCAGGTCCCGTTGCAGAAACAGCGGAATGCTCCAGATATAGTCCCCGGACTGGTTCGGCAGCCACGTTTGCGCGGCATAACAGCGCACATCGACCTCGCCGTGCTCCATGGCGTTCTGCACCCGAGCCCGCGGCAACACATGAAACTCCGCCGGCACACCGACCTGGGTCGAGAGGCTGAGCATGACGTCATAAAGGATGCCCTGGGTCGGGCGGCCGCGCTCCAGTTGTACCATCGACATCGCCCAACTGTCGGCCATCACGTAGCGCACAGGCGCGTCAGCGGCCGTGACGTTCAGGCTGATTACCAACAATGCCCCCAAGGCCAACCGCATAAACGCTCCGGTACTGATCAATCCTGAACCGATAAATAGCCCCCCAAAATGCAGCTTAGCCAGATTAGACGAGCGCACCGGATGCAATTTCGGGCCTGCTCCGCTAGCATTAGCCGCTTCTGCTTCCCAGTGGCGATGGTTTTCGATGAGTTATCAGGTTCTTGCACGTAAATGGCGTCCGCGCTCGTTCCGCGAAATGGTCGGCCAGACCCATGTGCTCAAGGCTCTGATCAATGCCTTGGACAGCCAGCGACTGCACCACGCCTACCTGTTTACCGGGACGCGCGGTGTCGGCAAGACCACCATCGCACGAATCATTGCCAAATGCCTGAACTGTGAAACAGGTATCACTTCAACGCCCTGTGGCGAGTGCTCGGTGTGCCGCGAGATCGATGAAGGGCGCTTTGTCGACCTGATCGAGATCGACGCCGCGAGCCGGACCAAGGTCGAGGACACTCGCGAGCTGCTCGACAACGTGCAGTACGCCCCGAGCCGTGGGCGCTTCAAGGTCTACCTGATCGACGAAGTGCACATGCTCTCCAGCCATTCCTTCAATGCGCTGTTGAAAACCCTCGAAGAGCCGCCGCCCTACGTCAAGTTCATCCTGGCGACCACCGATCCGCAGAAACTTCCGGCAACGATACTTTCGCGGTGCCTGCAATTTTCGCTGAAGAACATGACCCCGGAACGGGTGGTCGAGCATTTGACCCACGTGCTGGGCGTCGAGCAGGTGCCGTTCGAAGACGACGCGCTGTGGCTGCTGGGCCGCGCCGCCGACGGATCGATGCGTGACGCCATGAGCCTGACCGACCAGGCCATCGCCTTCGGTGAAGGCAAGGTCATGGCCGCTGACGTGCGGGCGATGCTGGGCACGCTGGATCACGGTCAGGTATTCGATGTCCTGCATTCGTTGATCGAAGGCGACGCCAAGGCGTTGCTCGAAGCCGTTCGTCACCTGGCCGAACAAGGCCCGGACTGGAACGGCGTGCTCTCGGAAATTCTCAACGTGCTGCACCGTGTCGCCATCGCCCAGGCCTTGCCCGAAGGCGTCGACAACGGCCACGGCGACCGTGATCGGGTGCTGGCGCTGGCCCAGGCGTTGCCGGCCGAAGACGTACAGTTTTACTACCAGATGGGCCTGATCGGCCGTCGCGACTTGCCGCTGGCGCCCGACCCGCGCGGTGGCTTCGAAATGGTCCTGCTGCGCATGTTGGCGTTCAGGCCGGCGGATACGGCGGACGCCCCGAGGCAACCGCTAAAGCCAGTGGGGATCAGCCAGGCCACAGTTGATTCCGCCAATTCAGTGGCTGCCGCGCCTAAAGCTGCGCCGGTAGTCCCTGCGGCAGTTGCCCTGGTTGTGCCTGCGCCGGTCGCAGCGGTCGTTGCACCGGTCCCGGCGCCTGAACCGGTTGCGCCAGTTATCGTGCCCGATCCTGTGGTTGAGGCGGTCGCCCCCGTAGTCGATCTGCCATGGAACGACCCGGTCGAACCCGAAGTGGTCCAGCAACCCGACATCGAGCCGGTACTGGAAACCGCCAGCGAGCAACCCGAATTGCCGCCGATGCCCATGCCCACGCCGGACAGCGTGGTGCCGGACGCACCGGAATGGGCCGCTGCGCCGATCCCGGAACCGTCCGTGGCTGAGGTCGATGCCGCTACTCCGGGCGCCGATCAGGATGACGAGCCGCCGCTGGACGAGGATTACATTGAGCCGGACATCGATTCGGCTTACAGCTATCTCGATGAACTGGCCAGCGAGCACACCGCCGAGCCGGCGCCGGAACCCGAGCCAGAGCCCGCCGCAGCACCGGCCACCGGTCTGGCGCTGCAATGGCTGGAGCTGTTCCCGAAACTGCCGATCTCCGGCATGACCGGCAGCATCGCCGCCAACTGCACGCTGATCGCCGTTGATGGCGACAACTGGCTGTTGCACCTGGACCCGGCCCACAGCGCCTTGTTCAATGCGACCCAGCAACGTCGTCTCAACGATGCGCTGAACCAGTTCCACGGGCGTACGCTGAGCCTGAGCATGGAACTGATCAAGCCCGAGCAGGAAACCCCGGCCCAGGCCGCGTCCCGCCGGCGGGTGAACCGTCAGCGCGAGGCCGAGGAGTCGATTCACGGCGATCCGTTCATCCAGCAAATGATGCAGCAGTTCGGTGCGGTGATCCGTAACGATACTATTGAACCTGTCGAAGCCCTGGTCAGTCAGGGCTAATAACTGAAGGCGTTTGGCCGCATGGGCCGGGCGCTGTTTTTATCCAAGTACTTTGAGGTGATTACCATGATGAAAGGTGGCATGGCCGGCCTGATGAAGCAGGCACAGCAGATGCAGGAAAAAATGGCCAAGATGCAGGAAGAACTGGCCAACGCCGAAGTCACCGGTAAGGCCGGCGGCGATATGGTCACCGTGGTGATGACCGGTCGTCACGACGTCAAGCGCGTGACCATCGACCCAAGCCTGGTGGAAGGCCTGAGCGAAGACGACAAAGAGATGCTGGAGGCCGTGTTCGCCGCCGCCGTCAACGATGCCGTGCGCAAGATCGAAGCCAACAGCCAGGACAAAATGTCCGGCGTGACCGCTGGCATGCAACTGCCACCGGGTATGAAACTGCCATTCTGATTCGCCAACGCGCCTCGGATGAGCTAAAAAATGCCAGGCATTGCGCCTGGCATTTTTGTTTCCGGCGCACACAGATCGTTCCCACGCTTTTGTGGCGAGGGGGCTTGCCCCCGTTGGACTGCGAAGCAGTCGCTTAACTGACAACTAGGATTTACCTGATACAACGCGTTGGCAGTTTTTGGGAGCGCTTCGCACTCCAACGGGGGCAAGCCCCCTCGCCACAGAGGCAAAACATCGAACGCACCCTGTTCACAACGGTCTGCACCCTATACCGCAAAATTCATCGATCAAAGGAGACGCTCACATGCCACAAGCATTGACCCTCAACCAACGTATCGTCCTGGTGTCCCGCCCGGTAGGCGCGCCGACCCCGGAGAATTTTCGCCTGGAGCGCGTCGCGCTGCCGGACCTGGCCGACGGTCAGGTGTTGCTCAAGACCCTTTACCTATCCCTCGATCCCTACATGCGCGGACGCATGAGTGACGCGCCGTCCTACGCCGCGCCGGTAGAAATCGACGAAGTGATGACCGGTGGCGCTGTCAGCCGTGTCGAACGTTCGCTCAATCCCAAATTCCAGGAAGGTGACCTGGTAGTCGGCTCTACCGGCTGGCAGAGCCACAGCATCAGTGATGGGCGCAACATCATTCCGATCCCGTCCGGGCTGCCGAGCCCGTCGATGGCACTGGGTGTGCTGGGCATGCCGGGCATGACGGCCTATATGGGCCTGATGGACATCGGCCAGCCCAAGGCCGGCGAAACCCTGGTGGTCGCCGCCGCGTCCGGCGCGGTGGGTTCAGTGGTTGGCCAGGTGGCGAAGATCAAAGGCCTGCGCGTGGTCGGTGTGGCCGGCGGTGCGGATAAGTGCCGCTACGTGGTCGAGGAACTGGGCTTCGACGCCTGCATCGACCACAAGAGCCCGGACTTTGCCCAGGAGCTGGCGCTGGCATGTCCCAAAGGCGTCGATATCTATTACGAGAACGTTGGCGGCAAAGTCTTCGATGCGATCGTGCCGCTGCTCAACGCCAAGGCGCGGATTCCGCTGTGTGGTCTGATCGCCGGTTACAACGCCCATGAAGCGCCGAGCGGGCCGGATCGCCTGCCGCAATTGCAGCGCACCTTGCTGACCAAGCGCGTGCGTATCCAGGGCTTTATCGTCTTTGATGACTACGGTGATCGCCAGCCGGAATTCGTCAGTGCCATGGCGCCGTGGGTGCGCGACGGCAAGGTCAAGTTCCGCGAGGACATCGTCGATGGCCTGGAGCAAGCGCCCGAGGCGTTCATCGGTCTGCTGGAGGGACGCAACTTCGGCAAACTGGTCGTGCGGGTCGCCCAGGACTGAGTATTTGACGCTGGCCAGAGGCGCGGGTATAAACCGCGTCTCGTTGTTTTGTCGGACTTTTCCCCAATGAGCTTCAGCCCTCTGATTCGCCAACTGATCGATGCCCTGCGAACGTTGCCGGGCGTGGGCCAGAAAACCGCCCAGCGCATGGCGTTGCAACTGCTCGAGCGTGATCGCAGCGGCGGCTCTCGCCTGGCGCTGGCCCTGAGCCAGGCCATGGAAGGGGTCGGTCACTGCCGCTTGTGCCGCACGCTGACCGAAGACGACCTGTGCCCACAATGCGCCGACAACCGCCGCGACGACACCTTGCTGTGCGTGGTGGAAGGGCCGATGGATGTCTACGCCGTGGAGCAGACCGGTTTCCGTGGTCGTTACTTCGTGCTCAAGGGCCATTTGTCGCCACTCGACGGTCTCGGGCCGGAAGCCATCGGCATTCCGCAATTGCTGGCGCGGATTGAAGAGGCGGGCACCTTTACCGAAGTCATCCTGGCTACCAACCCGACGGTAGAAGGCGAAGCCACGGCGCATTACATTGCCCAGTTGCTCAGCAACAAGGGCTTGATCGCCTCGCGCATCGCCCATGGGGTGCCGTTGGGTGGCGAGCTGGAATTGGTGGATGGCGGGACGTTGGCGCATTCGTTTGCTGGGCGCAAGCCGATCGCGTTGTAGTGCCTGGGCGGGCCTCATCGCGGGCAAGCCTCGCTCCTACAGGTAGCGCGGCGTCTTTGCTTTTGTAGGAGCAAGGCTTGCCCGCGAAGGACGCACCTCGGTCCCTCTGATTCACACAATCCTGTTGAAAACCAAGCAAGCGCTCGGTTAACTTCGCTGAACCCTTCAGCGGAGCTCGCCGATGCCTGCCTTTCAGGAATACTTCGACCCCAGCCACCAATTGGTCCGCGACAGCGTCAGGCGTTTCGTCGAGCGCGAGATCCTGCCGGACATCGATCAGTGGGAGGAAGCCGAAAGCTTTCCCCGGGAGCTGTACCTCAAGGCCGGTGCCGCGGGGATTCTCGGCATCGGATACCCCGAATCCCTGGGTGGCAGCCATGAAGGTGATCTGTTCGCCAAGGTCGCCGCCAGCGAAGAGCTGATGCGTTGCGGCTCCGGCGGTTTGGTCGCCGGCCTCGGTTCGCTGGACATCGGTCTGCCGCCGATCCTCAAGTGGGCCCGCCCCGAGGTTCGTGATCGAGTGGTGCCGCAAGTGTTGTCCGGCAAGAAAATCAGCGCCTTGGCCATCACCGAACCCAGTGGCGGCTCCGATGTGGCCAACCTGCAAACCCGTGCCGTGCGAGACGGCGACTGCTACCGGGTCAGCGGCAGCAAGACCTTTATCACGAGCGGTGTGCGTGCCGATTTCTACACGGTGGCGGTGCGCACCGGCGCGCCGGGTTTCGGCGGGATCAGCCTGTTGTTGATCGAGAAGGGCACGCCCGGGTTCACCGTCGGTCGGCAGTTGAAGAAAATGGGTTGGTGGGCGTCGGACACGGCCGAATTGTTCTTCGACAATTGCCAGGTGCCTGTAGGAAACCTGATCGGTGCCGAAAACATGGGCTTCGCCTGCATCATGGGTAATTTCCAGAGCGAACGCCTGGCCCTGGCGCTGATGGCCAACATGACCGCGCAACTGGCGCTGGAGGAGAGCTTGAAATGGGCGCGTCAGCGTGAGGCCTTTGGTAAGCCGATCGGCAAGTTCCAGGTGCTCAAGCACCGCCTCGCCGAAATGGCCACGGCCCTGGAAGTGTCACGGGAATTCACCTACCGCCAGGCAGCGAAAATGGCGGCGGGGCAGAGCGTGATCAAGGAAATTTCCATGGCCAAGAATTTCGCCACCGACATGGCGGATCGCATCACCACGGATGCCGTGCAGATTCTGGGAGGGCTGGGGTATATGCGGGACAGTCTGGTGGAACGGCTGTATCGCGACAATCGGATTCTGTCGATTGGCGGTGGGACGCGGGAAGTGATGAACGAGATCATCAGTAAGCAGATGGGGCTTTAACGTCAACGTCCGATCGTTCCCACGCGGAGCGTGGGAACGATCGAGCGGTGGCCGCTTACTGTTCGCTCAACGCAAACTGCGTCAGGCAAAACGTAGGAATACCCATGTCTTCCAGGCGCTGCGACCCACCCAACTCTGGCAAATCAATAATCGCCGCCGCTTCATGCACCCGCGCACCCATGCGCCGAATCAGGTTCGCCGCCGCGATCAAGGTGCCGCCGGTCGCAATCAGGTCATCGAACATCACCACCGAATCACCCTCGCACAGGCTGTCGGCGTGCACTTCTAGTAAGGCTTCGCCGTATTCGGTCGCATAACCCTCGGCCAGCACGTCCGCCGGCAATTTGCCTTGCTTGCGGAACAGCACCAGCGGCTTGTTCAACTGATACGCCAGCACCGAGCCGATCAGGAAGCCACGCGCATCCATCGCGCCGATATGGGTGAAGTCGGCCTCGACGTAACGGTGGGCGAAAGTGTCCATCACCAGGCGCAGGGCCGTGGGCGATTGGAACAGCGGGGTGATGTCGCGAAAGATCACGCCCGGCTTGGGAAAGTCGATCACGGGGCGGATCAGGGATTTGATGTCGAAGGAGTCGAAGACCATCGTCGAGTTGTCCTGGCAGGCTGCAAACGACGCAGTATAACGGCGGCTGAACCGTTTCGCTCAGCCGCAATTGCACTAGTCAGTCGAGCGAGCCGCCGGCCAGGGCGCAGAGCTGGATCGGGTCGAGGATATGGATTTCCTTGCCCTCGGCGGCGATCAGTTCGTTTTGCTGGAAGC
This sequence comes from Pseudomonas sp. ANT_J12, assembly GCF_008370045.1. Classification (GTDB taxonomy): domain Bacteria; phylum Pseudomonadota; class Gammaproteobacteria; order Pseudomonadales; family Pseudomonadaceae; genus Aquipseudomonas. The sequence goes on along the minus strand of NZ_VOBN01000012.1, from coordinate 120,253 downwards.
GGGTGAATACCCGGGACACGGTTTCCACCGCCAGGCCCAGGTAGTTGCCGATTTCGTTGCGCGACATGCTCAGGCGGAACTGGTTGGCCGAGAAGCCGCGAGCGCGGAAGCGCGCGGAGAGGTTGACCAGGAACGTGGCGATGCGCTCGTCGGCGGTTTTCTTCGACAGCAGCAACATCATTTGCTGGTCGTCGCGAATCTCCCGGCTCATTACCCGCATCAACTGACGACGCAGTTGCGGCAGTTGAATGGACAGTTCGTCGAGGCGTTCGAAAGGGATTTCGCAGACTGAGGTGGTTTCCAGTGCCTGGGCCGACACCGGGTGTTTTTCCGTGTCCATGCCCGACAGGCCGACCAGTTCGCTCGGCAAGTGGAAACCGGTGAGCTGTTCTTCGCCGCCATCGCTGAGGCTGAAGGTCTTCAGGGCGCCGGAGCGAACTGCATAAACGGAATCGAACGTGTCGCCCTGGCGGAACAGGAACTCGCCTTTCTTCAGCGGGCGACCACGTTTAACGATTTCGTCCAGCGCATCCATGTCTTCCAGATTCAAAGAAAGTGGCAAGCAGAGGGGAGCCAGGCTGCAATCCTTGCAATGGGCCTGGCTGTGAGCGCGCAGTTTAACTGGCTCAGACATTTCTTTAATCCTTGTGGGAAAACACACATAAGCCGTAAGGGTAACTCACGGGAGGACATTCAGGCCAGCGCACGGCGAATTTGCCGCAGGCGCGTAAAGCCTGCGGACGGACGGCCGATAACCTGTCTACTGATCGCTTTCGAGGAACTGTATTCATGTCCGCCATTGGCACGTTGAATCCCGGTAACGGCGGTGTCTCGTCGTTGCTCGATACCTCGAAAATCCCGTCGGTCAATGAATCGGACGTCACCGTGACGCCCGTCGAAACCCCCGCCAAAGTCGAAGGCATCAAAGTCTCGCTGTCCGGTGCCGGAATTGAAAAAGCCGCCGGGGCCCAGGGTGATGACAGCGACATCGAAGAAAGCGGCTTGCCGGAAAACATTCAGCAGATCCTGAAGATGATTCGCAAATTGCAGCAGCAGATCGCCGAAAAACTGGCCGAAATGCAGGCGGTCATGAGGGATAAACGTCTGAGTCCGGAAGAAATCAAAGCCAAGCTCGGTGCCTTGCAAGCGTTTATCAACAACCTCAACGGTGGCCTGATCACCGCCAACACCGCGCTCGGAAAAGCCATGAAGCAGGCGGGCCTGACGCCGGAGCAAATCCTCAAGGCGGCGTCGCTGCTCATGAAGTCCTAAATCACTCGGGAAAAACGCTGCCGATTCTGCTGCTCCAGATACGCATCGAAGACCATGCACACCGAGCGCACCAGCAGTCGCCCGGCGGGCAGTACGCTGATTCGTTCGCTGTCCAGCTCGATCAAGCCGTCCCTGGCCATCTCTTCCAACTGCGGCCAAAGTTCGCTGAAGTAACCACGAAAGTCGATGTTGAAAGTCTTCTCGATAGCGGCGAATTCCAGGCTGAAACTGCAGATCAATTGCTGAATCACCGCTCGTCGCACACGGTCGTCGGCGTTGCACAGCAGGCCGCGATTGGTAGCCAATTGCGCCGAGGCCAGGGTGTTTTGGTACAGATTCAGGTCGCTGGTGTTCTGGCAGTACAGGTCGCCGATCTGGCTGATGGCCGAGACGCCGAGGCCGATCAAGTCGCAATGTCCGTGGGTGGTGTAGCCCTGGAAGTTGCGTTGCAGGGTTGATTCTTCCTGGGCAATCGCCAGTTCATCGTCGGGCAGGGCGAAGTGGTCCATGCCGATGTAGCGATAGCCGGCCTTGGTCAGCTGTTCGATGGTGCCCTGGAGCATTTCCAGTTTTTGTGCCGGCGTCGGCAGTTCGTTGCTGTTGATCCGCCGTTGCGGCAAGAAGCGTTCCGGCAGGTGGGCGTAGTTGAACACCGAGAGCCGGTCCGGTTGCAGGGCGATGACTTCATCGACCGTGCGGGCGAAATTTTCGGGAGTCTGGCGCGGCAGGCCGTAGATCAGGTCAATGTTGATCGAGCGAAACTGCAAGGTCCGCGCGGCATCGATCACGGCGCGGGTTTCTTCCAGGCTTTGCAGGCGATTGACCGCGCGTTGCACCGCCGGATCGAGGTCCTGCAAGCCGATGCTCACGCGGTTGAAGCCCAGCTCCCGCAGCAGGCCCATAGTTGACCAGTCGGCTTCCCGGGGATCGATCTCGATGCCGTAGTCGCCGGAGTCATCGTCCAGCAAATTGAAGGACTTGCGCAGCTGCGCCATCAACTGGCGCAGTTCGTCGTGGCTGAGAAAGGTCGGGGTGCCGCCGCCGAAATGCAGTTGCTCGACTTTCTGGGCCGGGTCCAGGTGACAGGCGATCAGCTGGATCTCCTGCTCCAGACGCTGCAAATAGGGCAGTGCGCGGCCGCGGTCCTTGGTGATGACTTTGTTGCAGGCGCAGTAGTAGCAAATGTTCGCGCAGAATGGCACATGCACATACAACGACAGCGGGCGCAGCGCTTTGCGGCTGTCGCGCAGGGCATGGAACAGGTCGAACGTGCCAACCTGGCTGTTGAATTGGACGGCGGTCGGGTACGAGGTGTAGCGCGGCCCCGACAGGTCGTAACGGCGAATCAGATCGGTGTCCCAACGAATGGCGTCGAGCATGCGGGCGTTCCCCCGGATAGGCTTGCAGTGTCAGCGAGTCTATGGGGGGCGGCGTTGGGGCATCTTGATTTGCGTCAACGGCGATGGGTGGCCATGGTCGGCTTTTGTGGCGAGGGGGCAAGCCCCCTCGCCACAGGGTCAGTGGCCCATCAACCAATGCTGATGCGGCCCCGGTAATGTCCAGATCCCGAACAACATCACCAGCACCCCGCCACTCATCCGCACACTGCGTTTGCGCAGCAACGCCGTCACGCGCTCGGCTGCCAGGCCTGTAGCCAATAAAACCGGCCATGTCCCCAGCCCGAACGCCAACATCAACAAAGCACTATCCAGCGCATTGCCCTGACTCGCCGCCCACAACAACGTGCTGTAAACCAGCCCGCACGGCAGCCAGCCCCAGAGCGCGCCCAGCAGCAGGGCGCGGGGCAGGCTCGACACCGGCAGCAATTTGTTGGCAACCGGCTGGATATGCCGCCACAGGCCGCGACCGAGGCTTTCGATGCGGGTCAGGCCGCTCCACCAGCCAGCCAGGTACAGGCCCATGGCAATCAGCAGCAGGCCGGCGATGATGCGCATGAACATCGCCGCCGGGCTGTTGGCCACTGCCCAGCCGGCGAGCCCGATCAACAGGCCCGCCGTGGCGTAGCTGAGAATTCGGCCCAGGTTGTAGGCCAGCAACAATCTGAAGCGGCGGCTGCGTTGTTCCTTGGGAATCGCCAGGGTCAGCGCGCCCATCAAGCCGCCGCACATGCCCAGGCAATGACCGCCGCCGAGCAGGCCGAGGATCACCGCAGACACCAGCAGGGGTGCCAACTCAAGCATGGGGTGGCGCCTTGTCGTGGGGTTTGGCCGGATGACCGCTGGCCTCATCGACCGCAGCGGTGTGGTTCGGGTCCTGGTCGTCGAACAGAATGCTGTGGGCCGGGCCGTCGAGGTCATCGTACTGACCGCTGTCCACCGCCCAGAAGAAGATATAGACGGCGATGGCCACGATCAGCAGCGCGGCCGGGATCATCACGTAAAGAGCTGGCATGGGTCACTCCATGCCCGCGCGGCTCAGGCCGGCAGCGGGCGGGTTTCTGGCGTGGCGCTGGCCTTGGGCGTGCTCGGCATCCGAGTCAGGCGCAGGGCGTTGAGCACCACGGTCAACGAACTGATCGACATGCCGACCGCGGCCCACACTGGAGTGATCCAGCCGAGGGCGGCGAACGGCAACATGAGGCCATTGTACAGCCCGGCCCACAGCAGGTTTTCGATGATTATCCGGCGGGTGCGCCGCGCCAGGCTGAAGGCTTGCACCAGGGCGTCGAGGCGGTTGGACAGCAGCACCGCGTCGGCGCTGGTTTTCGCCAGGTCGGTGGCCGAGCCCATGGCCACGCTGATATCGGCGGCGGCCAGCACCGGCACATCATTGACCCCGTCGCCGAGCATCAATACCTTGCGCCCTTCCTTGTGCAGCTGTTGCAGCACTTGCAACTTGTCATCGGGACGCAGGCCGCCACGGGCCTCGTCGATACCCAATTCGGCTGCGACGCTGGCGACCATCGGCGAACTGTCGCCGGACAGCAACAGTGTGCGCCAGCCGCGAGCCTTGCAGGCCGCGAGCAGGGCGGGCGCATCGGTGCGCAAACGGTCGTCGAGGACAAACCACGCCAGCGGCCCGAAGCTGTCGCCCAGCAGCAGCCATTGGCCCGCTTCTTCCGGCATCAGCGGCACGCTGGCGCCACTGAGTTCGCAGACAAACCCCGGTTGGCCGATGCGCAGGCGCTGTTCGCCGACCAATCCTTCAAGCCCCAGCCCTGGCGTACTGAGGACTTCTTCGGCGGCCAGTGGCGCACGGCCAAAGGCGCGGGCAATCGGGTGTTCGGAGCGGTTCTCCAGGGCGGCTGCGAGCCCCAGGCACTCATCGCTGCCGAGTGAGCCGAGGGGGCGAATCGAGCGCAGGGCCAGGCGACCTTCGGTCAGCGTACCGGTCTTGTCGAAAATCACCGTGTCGATCTGGTTCAGGCCTTCCAGTACATGGCCTCGGGTCAGCAGCAAGCCGAGTTTATGCAGCGTACCGGTGGCGGCGGTCAGCGCGGTCGGCGTTGCGAGGGACAGGGCGCATGGGCAGGTCGCCACGAGCATGGCGAGCACGATCCAGAACGCCCGCGACGAATCCAGTTCCCACCACAGCAAGCCAATAGCGGCGACGGCAATCAGCGACAGCAACAGGAACCACTGGGCGGCGCGGTCGGCGATTTCCGCCAGGCGCGGTTTCTCGGCCTGGGCGCGGTCGAGCAGGCGGACGATGGCGGACAGCCGCGTGTCGTGCCCCAGCGCCAGCACTTCAACGGTCAATGCGCCTTCAACGTTCAACGTGCCGGCGGTGACCGCATCGCCGAGTGTGCGCGGTTGTGGCAGGTACTCGCCGGTGAGCAGGGATTCGTCGATGCTCGACTGGCCGTCGAGGATTTTGCCGTCAGCCGGCAGGATCGCGCCGGGGTGCACCAGCACCTGATCACCGACGCGCAATTCGCTGAGCAGGATGCGCTCGCTCTGGCCATCGGGACCCAGGCGCAAACATGAGGCGGGCAATAGATTCACCAGCTGTGCGGTGGCGGCGGCGGTGCGTTCCCGGGCGCGGCGTTCCAGGTAGCGCCCGGCCAGCAGGAACAGCGCGAACATGCCGACGGCATCGAAATACAGCTCGCCAACGCCGGTGATCGACGTCCAGATCCCGGCCAGATAAGCGCTGCCGATCGCCAGCGAAACCGACACATCCATGGTCAGGTGCCGGGTGCGCAAGTCGCGCATGGCGCCCTTGAAGAACGGCGCGCAGCTGTAGAACACAATCGGCGTGGTCAGGAACAGCGCGACCCAGCGCAGGATCGTGTGCAGCTCCGGGCTTAAGTCGATGTTGAATTCCGGCCAGGTGGCCATGGTCGCCATCATCGCCTGGAACCACAGCAATCCGGCGACGCCGAGTTGGCGCAGGGCCAGACGATTTTCGCTGGCCAGTTGTTCGCTGGCGCGGTCGGCTTGATAGGGGTGGGCGGCGTAACCGATGTGGCGCAGCTCACTGAGTACCTGACTCAGCGGCAGTTGCGCGTCGGCCCAGCGTACGTGCAGGCGATGGTTGGACAGGTTCAGCCGTGCCTCGGCTACCGCCGGCAAGCCGCGCAGGTGTTTCTCGATCAGCCAGCCGCAGGCGGCGCAACTGATGCCCTCCATCAGCAGGGTGGTTTCGGCGAGCTCGCCTTCGTGACGGACGAAGGGCTGCTGGACGTCGGCGCGGTCGTACAGCGCCAGTTCATCGACCAATTGCACGGGCAAGGTTTCGGGGTTGGCCGAGGATTCGCTGCGATGCTGGTAATAACTCTCCAGCCCGCCGGCCACGATGGCTTCGGCTACCGCCTGGCAACCCGGGCAGCAAAGCTCGCGGGTTTCACCGAGGACAACGGCGGTGAAGCGGCTGCCGGCCGGGACAGGCAGGGCGCAGTGGTAGCAGGGGGTTGGGGTGGTCATGTCTGTCGCCATGGAAACAATTGTGGCTGATTCAACTCAGACCCTGTGGCGAGGGGGCTTGCCCCCGTTGGACCGCGAAGCGGTCCCAAACCCTGAGACCGCGATCTTCCGGTCGATCGAGTGCACAGGTCTTATGGCTGCTGCGCAGCCAAACGCGGGCAAGCCCGCTCGCCACAAGGGATCGCAGTAATTACTTCTTCAGGTCTTCCGCACCTTGCAACGGCTCATCGCCCAGCAGCAGGTCCTTGTCGTGGCTGACCTGTTCTTCCTCGAACATGCGCCAGGTCTTGTCGTCCTGCACCCCCAGCAATTCGACAAAACGGCGGCCTTCGACCTTGTCGCTCATCTGGCCGATATAGCGGCCCTGTTCGGTTTCGCTGCGGGTCAGGGTGATTTTGCGATCCTTCTCCGGCTGGGTCGGCGAGATCAGGTTCAGCTCAACGGTCTTGGGCTGGCTGTTGCCGCTCAGGCGCAGGTCGACTTCACCGGTCAACTCGTCCAGATGAACGTTGGCGCGCAGTTGCAGGGTCTGGGCCAGCAGTTCACGGTCCAGGGAGCGGTTGATGCCTTTGCCGGCCTCGTAGTAGTTGTCGTTGACCAGGTTGTCCGGGTTGTTCACGGCGATGGTCACCATGGACAGGGTCAGGGTCACCGAGCAGGCGAGAATCCCTATGATGATCCACGGCCAAAGATGCTTGTACCAAGGGCTTGCGGCAGTTGCTGCGGGCATGATCACTTCTCTCAACGAATTTGTGGGCCGATGAATCGGCTCTTGGCTTCAACATGGACGCTGTCATCATCGGCATCCTTGAGGGTGAATTTCACCTCGTTGGTGCTCGATGGCAATTGCTCCGGCGCGCTGGACAGCTCCACCGGCTGGCTGAAAATTTCCCCGGCGGCGACTTTTATCTCGCGCTTGCCTTGCAGCTTGAGGTCCGGCAGGCCGCTGGCTTCCAGCAGGTAGGTGTGGTCGCGCTGGTCCTTGTTCATGATCTTCAGGCTGTAGACGTTTTCGATCCGGCCTTCGGCGTTCTCGCGGTAAAGCACGCGGTCCTTGCTGACATCAAAGCCCACCAGCGAACGCATGAAGAACGCGGTCACCAGCAAGCCGATCATGGTCAACAGCACCAGCGCGTAGCCGATCAGGCGCGGGCGCAGTTTATGGGTTTTCTGCCCGGACAGGTTGTGCTCGGTGGTGTAGCTGATCAGGCCCCGCGGGTAATCCATCTTGTCCATGATGCTGTCGCAGGCATCGATGCACGCGGCGCAACCGATGCACTCGATTTGCAGGCCGTCGCGGATGTCGATGCCGGTCGGGCAGACCTGCACGCACATGGTGCAGTCGATGCAGTCGCCCAGGCCCTGGGCCTTGTAATCCACGCCTTTCTTGCGCGGGCCACGGGACTCGCCACGACGCGGGTCGTAGGAAACGATCAGGGTGTCCTTGTCGAACATCACGCTCTGGAAGCGCGCATACGGGCACATGTAGATGCACACCTGCTCGCGCAACCAGCCGGCGTTGCCGTAAGTGGCGAGGGTGAAAAAGCCGACCCAGAAGTACGACCAGCCATCGGCCTCGCCGGTGAAGAAGTCGATGGTCAGCTCGCGGATAGGCGAGAAGTAACCGACAAAAGTCATGCCGGTGACGAAGCCGATCAACAGCCACAGGCTGTGTTTGCTGAACTTGCGCAGGAATTTGTGGGCGCTCATCGGCGTCTTGTCGAGTTTGATGCGCTGGTTACGGTCGCCTTCGGTGACCTTCTCGCACCACATGAAGATCCAGGTCCAGACGCTCTGCGGGCAGGTATAGCCGCACCAGACGCGCCCGGCGTACACGGTGATGAAGAACAGGCCGAAGGCGCTGATGATCAGCAGGCCCGAGAGCAGGATGAAATCCTGGGGCCAGAAGGTTGCGCCGAAGATGAAGAACTTGCGTTCCGGCAGGTTCCACCAGACCGCCTGGTGGCCGCCCCAGTTCAGCCACACCGTACCGAAATACAGCAGGAACAACGCAGCGCCGCCCATCATCCGCAGGTTGCGGAACAGGCCGGTGAAGGCGCGGGTGTAGATCTTTTCTCGAGAGGCGTAGAGGTCGACGCTGTTGTTCGCGTTCTTGGCAGGCGGGGTAACGTCGTGTACCGGAATCTGATTGCTCATCATTGCATCCCACGGCAGTGGAAAAATGCCTCGGTCAGTACATGCCGACCGCGGTCAAAGAGGTGTTGCAGTGGCGCAATGATACGCCTGTCGCTCTAGCTCAAGGGTGCGACCTTTGGTCGCGTTGGGAGAAAAGCGCAGATGGTGTAGCGGATGTAACAAAGCATGATCCAGATCAATTGACTATAGACGATCCGCGATTTGCCTTGAGAGCAGCGCGTTGGCGCTGCCCTGTGTCAGGTGGCGCCTTCAGGGTCTGGGAAGGCGACCGCCCCCCAGGCCGTCCAGCCCGCCCGAGCCGTTTCCAGGCTCCAGCGCCGAGATGATTTCAGCGGAATGAAGATTGTTTGCAGAATGGGACATGTCATTTCTTCCTTGGTGATGACCTGTGAATGCATCTTCTGTTCTTGAACGTTTCGCTTTGGAAGGTGGGCGTTCAAGTGGTGGAAAAGCTACAGGGTCGCAAGGCAGTCGGTCGATTAAAAGTCCGTCTCAAATTATGTCGGCCACGCTGATGTTCCGGCACGGCGAATTTCATTTATGCCATGGCTTGATCAAAGCGCTGCTGGGAGAGAGTGAAAAGTCTTAAATGTTTAGTTTTTTAAATAATTGAAAAGCGGATGAAATATATTTATTTAATTGCTTTGATTTTGTTGTTTGTCGTTGGTTTTTTCTTGCGGTAAGTTATGTCGAGTGCATTAAGAACAGCAGTGCACCTATTAACTAATAACGGAAACGGATTTCTATGAGTATCAAAAAAGGCGCAAGCGTATTAGCGTGCCTGTGGTTGTTGTCACTGGCGCCTGTTGTGCATTCGATTGAAAACATGCCTCGTCATATGGTGTTTGCGTCTGACCCGCAATACCCCTGGACTGACAAGACCGACAGTCGTGAACCAGAAACGGATGCAGAGTTTAAGGTGCGTGCAAAATGGCTGGTGGAAACCCAGTTCGCCAGTATTGCCGACTTTCGTCATCAATCCGGTGGTCAGGCGAATGTGCCGTTGATGATCAATGGTGATATGACGGCGTTTGGTCATGGTTGGCAACGTTCGTACATTAATTCGACGCTGGAAAAGTACTTCAAAAAAGATTTTCTGTACGGTTTGGGTAATCACGATTATGCGAACAACGTAGATGATTGCTTCAGTAATAGTTGCGCGGCGGGCAGTATCGTTGAATATAAGGAGCATCATGAGGGTCAAGTCGAAAACTTTGACTTGAAAGTGGATGGTGGATTTTTAAATAAGCGGTACTCCGGCAGTTTGGCATATTCGAAGAACATTGGAGAGGTTCATTTGGTTCAACTCAACTATGAGCCAACGTATGAAGTCAATATTTCGCACCCCCTGAATCCAACGACATTCAACATCACCCATGCGCTGGATTGGCTTGAGAATGATCTTAGAGTGGCCCGGACTCAGGGTTACGCCATCATCATCAACCTGCATGCGCATGATCAGTGGAAGGGCACTTGGGAGCAGCAACGGCGTTTCGCGGCGATGGTTGCAAAGTACGAAGTAACGGCCATTTTTGCCGGTCATTACCATGACGAGGGCGGCTCGACGCAGTACATAGGCGGCGTGCCAACGTTCCTCAGTGGCAGCGCTTCCCAAGAGACCTACCTGATTGCCAGTTTTTCCGAGGATCGCAAGCAGTTGCACGTCAATCTGGTGGAAAAAAACCAGTGGCAAACACGGAAGCTGGTGCGCACGGTGAAGGTGAAATCGATTTTCGCCAGTCGTCCATGAAAAAGGCCCCGCCAATTCACATTGGCGGGGCCGTTTTTTATTGCATCAAGCTTAAGCCTTACTGAGCGTCCGCCGCTGGAGCCTTCTCACCATGAGACAGGCTGTAGACGTAAGCGGCCAGCAGGTGAACCTTGTCGTTGCCTTGCAGCTGCTCTTGCGCAGGCATCTGGCCCTGACGGCCGTAACGGATGGTCTGCTGCAGTTGAGCGAAGCTCGAACCGTAGATGAATGCGGCAGGGTGGGTCAGGTTCGGTGCGCCCATGGCCGGGGTACCTTTGCCTTCCGGACCGTGGCACACCGCGCAGTTGGCCGCGAACAGTTTCTGCCCGGCAACCGGGTCGGACTTGGTGCCTTCCGGCAGCTTGCGACCGTCGAGGTTGGTCAGCACGAAGCCGGCAACATCGGCAACGCCTTGTTCGCCGATCACTTCAGCCCACGCAGGCATCACCGCGTGACGGCCGCCCATGATGGTGGTCTTGATGGTTTCCGGTTCGCCGCCCCAGCGCCAGTCGGCGTCGGTCAGGTTCGGGAAGCCATAGGCGCCCTTGGCGTCGGAACCGTGGCAGACCGAGCAGTTGGAGGCGAACAGGCGGCCACCCATCTTCAGGGCTTGCGGGTCCTTGGCCACTTCTTCGATCGGCATGGACGCGAACTTGGCGAAGATCGGACCGAACTTGGCGTCCGATTTGGCCATTTCCTTTTCCCACTCGTGAACGCCGGTCCAGCCGGTCTGGCCGTTGGCGAACGCAGTCTGCTTGTCGGTATCGAGGTAGTTGTAGCCTGGCAGCAGGCCTTTCCAGTTGCCCAGGCCCGGGTACAGCACCAGGTAGCCCAGGGCGAAGATGATGGTGCCCACGAACAGCATGAACCACCATTTCGGCAGTGGGTTGTCGTACTCCTCGATCCCGTCGAAGGAGTGGCCAACCGTTTCTTCGGTGGCTTCGCTGCGCTGGCCCTTGCGGGTGGACAGCAGCAGCCAGGTCAGGGCGAAGATGGTACCCAGGCTCAGGACTGTGACGTACAGACTCCAGAACGTAGTCATTCTTTGTTACTCCTAGAAGCTTGCTCGACGTGCTTGATGGCTTCGGGATCATCCGCGAAAGGCAGCAAGGTCGCGTCTTCAAACTCCGACTTGCGCTTGGGGCTGAACACCCACAACGCCAGACCGATAAAGGCCACCATCACGACAACGGTGCCCAGGCCACGAATCATCCCGATATCCATCTAGATCACCGTTTGCTTTTGATGATGGTGCCCAGGCCTTGCAGATAGGCCACCAGCGCGTCCATTTCGGTCTTGCCCTTCACCGCATCCTTGGCACCGGCGATGTCTTCGTCGGTGTAAGGGACGCCGAGCGTGCGCAGGACTTCCAGTTTCTTGGCGGTGTCCTTGCCGTCGAGCTTGTTTTCCACGAGGAACGGGTAGGCCGGCATTTTCGACTCAGGCACCACGTTGCGCGGGTTGTACAAGTGCGCACGCTGCCAGTCATCGGAGTAACGACCGCCGACACGGGCCAGGTCCGGACCGGTACGCTTGGAACCCCACAGGAACGGGTGGTCCCAGACGCTTTCACCGGCGACCGAGTAGTGGCCGTAACGTTCGGTTTCAGCACGGAACGGGCGGATCATCTGCGAGTGGCAGCCGACACAACCGTTGGCGATGAAGACGTCGCGTCCTTCGACTTCAAGCGCAGGGCGAGGCTTCATGCCTTCGACCGGCTTGTTGGTGACGTCCTGGAAAAACAGCGGAACGATCTGGGTCAGGCCGCCGATGCTGACGGCGATAACCATGAAGAAGGCCAGCAGGCCAATGTTCTTCTCGACTGCTTCATGCTTCATCAGTGAGCTCCAACTACAGCAATCTGAGCGGCGGCTTCGGCTTCAACCGGGTTCGAGGCGCGTACGGTACGGAATACGTTGTAGGCCATGAACAGCATGCCGCTGGCAAAGAACGCACCGCCCAGGGCGCGAACGATGTAGCCAGGGTGGCTGGCTTGCAGTGCTTCAACGAACGAGTAGGTGAGGGTGCCGTCGTCGTTGATTGCACGCCACATCAGGCCCTGGGTGATGCCGTTGACCCACATCGAAGCGATGTACAGCACGGTACCGATGGTCGCGAGCCAGAAGTGCGTGTTGATCAGGCCGATGCTGTGCATCTGCACGCGACCGAACAGTTTCGGGATCATGTGGTAGATCGCGCCGATCGAAATCATCGCTACCCAGCCGAGCGCGCCGGCGTGTACGTGGCCGATGGTCCAGTCGGTGTAGTGCGAGAGCGAGTTGACGGTCTTGATCGCCATCATCGGGCCTTCGAAGGTCGACATGCCGTAGAACGCCAGCGAGACCACGAGGAAGCGCAGGATCGGGTCGGTGCGCAGCTTATGCCAGGCGCCCGACAGGGTCATCATGCCGTTGATCATGCCGCCCCAGCTTGGCGCGAGCAGGATGATCGACATCGCCATGCCCAGGGACTGCGCCCAATCCGGCAGCGCGGTGTAGTGCAAGTGGTGCGGACCGGCCCAGATGTACAGGGTGATCAGTGCCCAGAAGTGCACGATGGACAGGCGATAGGAGTAGATCGGACGTTCGGCCTGTTTCGGCACGAAGTAGTACATCATCCCCAGGAAACCGGTGGTCAGGAAGAAGCCCACCGCGTTGTGGCCGTACCACCACTGGATCATCGCATCCGTCGCACCCGAGTAGGCCGAGTAGGACTTGAACAGGCTGACCGGCAGCGACATGTGGTTGACGATGTGCAGCATCGCGGTCACGACGATGAAGGCGCCGTAGAACCAGTTACCGACATAGATGTGCTTGGTCTTGCGCTTGACGATGGTGCCAAAGAACACCAGACCGTAAACCACCCAGACGATGGCCAGCAGAATAGCCAGTGGCCATTCCAGTTCGGCGTATTCCTTGGTGGTGGTGTAACCCAGCGGCAAGGTGACGATGGCGCCGATGATCACCGCTTGCCAACCCCAGAAGTGGAAGGCCGCGAGGCTGTCGGAAATCAGTCGCGTTTGGCAGGTTCGCTGCACGACGTAATAAGAAGTGGCAAACAGTGCACAACCACCGAAGGCGAAAATCACCAGGTTGGTGTGCAACGGGCGTAAGCGTCCAAAAGTCGTCCACGGCAGACCGAAGTTCAATTCCGGCCATACGAGCTGTGAGGCGATGAAGACACCAAGCCCCATGCCAAGGATCCCCCAGACCACCGTCATGATGGCGAACTGGCGGACTACCTTATAGTTATAAGCAGTCGGACTGATTGCTGTGCTCATTCTAAGGTTCCACGGTTTGGGTGTTTTATTAGGATAAAAATCGGCCGCAAGTATGTAGAAAGCAGGGGGGCATTGCAACGCACCATGACCTGGGTCAATGCTTTCAGAAGCTGATTCTGCGGCCTTTCCATGCGCCGCGTAAGGACAAAATCGGCCCCGGACAAAATGTCGCAGCGGACGAAAAAGGCGAGGGGTTCAGGTCAGTTGTAACGGGGTGTGTTCAAACGCAAGGTTCGGGTGACAGAAGGCAATTTGCACGACAGCCGGTATCTACCAGCCTTTGCGGCCTGTCATCGAGCAGATTTGTCGAACACATCGGCTAATTTCGACCTGGAACCGGTACTTTGCCAGTCCGCATCGAGCAAGCGTAGACCCGAATCAGGGGAACCGAAAGGGAGGCGGGGAGGGGGTGTGACAAAAAGAAGCAGCCATAAGCGTCAAGCTGCAAGCTTCAAGAGGGATCTCGTTGCTTGCAGCTTTTGCTTTTGCCTGTACTTGCCGCTTGTAGCTTGAAACTTGTCGCTGATTTTTATGCCTTTACTTGCCGCTTGTAGCTTGCAACTTGCCGCTCAACTGCTCCTCACCCTTCGAAAGGCTGAAAACGTAGGCGGCGAGCAGTTGCACCTTGTCATTACCGAGCAACTCGTTCTGCGCCGGCATATGGCCCTGGCGACCATGGCGAATGGTTTGTTGCAGTTGCGCCAGGCTTGAACCATAAATGAAACCGGCCGGGTGCGTCAGGTTCGGTGCGCCCATGGCTTCAGTGCCGTGGCCATTTGCCCCATGACAGGCGACGCAGGTGGTGCTGAACAACTGCTGACCGGCTTGCACATCGGCGTTGCTGTCGGCGGGCAACGGCAGGCCGGCCAGGTCGTGACGCACATACGCGGCGACGTTTTTCACGCCAGCCTCACCGAGGATTTCACCCCAGGCCGGCATCGCCGCCATCCGGCCACCCATGATCGTGGTCTTGATCATGTCGGGATCGCCGCCCCAGCGCCAATCACGGTCCACCAGGTTGGGGAAGCCGAAGGCGCCCTTGGCGTCCGAGCCGTGGCACACCGCGCAGTTGGAGGCAAACAGGCGACCGCCCATTTTCAGCGCTTGCGGGTCTTTCGCCACTTCTGCCACCGGCATGGCGGCGAATTTGGCGAAGATCGGTCCGAACTTGGCATCTGCCTTGTCCATTTCCTTTTCCCACTCGTGGACGCCGGTCCAGCCGTCCTCGTAACCCGGCAGCACGCCTTTCCAGTTGCCCAGGCCCGGATACAGGACCAGATAACCCACGGCAAACACCAGCGTGGCGGCGAACAGCATGAACCACCACTGCGGCAGCGGGTTGTCGTACTCCTCGATGCCGTCGAAGCTGTGGCCCATAGTCTGGTCGACGCTGCCCTTGGTTTCGCCCTTGCGGGTGCCGATCAGCAGCCAGGTCAGGCCGATCAGGCTGCCGATGGTCAGTACGCAGATCCACGTACTCCAGAAGGTGGTCATGGCCGGGTACTCCTTGGTTCAGGTTCTTGGGTGGCGTCATCGGGGTTCAACTCGTCGGCGAACGGCAGCATTCGTGCTTCGGCGAATTCCGGGCTGCGCTTGCCGTTGAACACCCACAACGCCAGGCCGACGAAGGCCACAAACACCACGACCGTGCCCAGGCCGCGGATCATTCCACTGCTCATCACACTGGCTATTTCAAAGGGAATGGCCATGGCTCACCTCTTGCTCTTGATGGCAGTGCCGAGCACTTGCAGGTAGGCGACAAGTGCGTCCATTTCGGTCTTGCCCTTGAGCGAGGCGACGGCACCGCTGATGTCGTCGTCGCTGTATGGCACGCCGAGGGTGCGCATGGCCTTGATCTTGGTTTCGGTGTGGCTGCTGTCGAGCTGATTGGCCACCAGCCATGGGTAGCCAGGCATCTTCGATTCCGGGACGACGTTGCGCGGGTTGTACAAATGCGCGCGGTGCCAGTCTTCGGAGTAGCGGCCGCCGACCCGTGCCAGGTCAGGCCCGGTACGCTTGGAGCCCCACAGGAACGGGTGATCCCAGACGCTTTCCCCGGCGACCGAGTAGTGGCCGTAGCGTTCGGTCTCGGCGCGAAATGGCCGGATCATCTGCGAGTGGCAGCCTACGCAGCCTTCGCGGATGTAAATGTCGCGACCTTCCAGTTGCAGCGCGGTGTAGGGCTTCATGCCTTCCACCGGTTTATTGGTCACGTCCTGGAAGAACAGCGGGACGATCTGGGTCAGACCGCCGATGCTCACGGCCAGGATCATCAGCAACAGCAGCAGGCCGACGTTTTTCTCGATGGTTTCGTGTTTCATGGCGGACTCCTCAGGCCATCTGCGCGGCAGCGGCGGCTTCGGCAGGCTGTGAGGCCCGCACGGTGCGCCAGGTGTTGTAGGCCATCAGCAACATGCCGCTGAAGAAGATCGCACCGCCCACCAATCGCACGACGAAGCCTGGGTGGCTGGCCACCAGGGTTTCGACGAAGGAGTAGGTCAGCGTGCCGTCTTCGTTGACAGCGCGCCACATAAGGCCCTGGGCGATGCCGTTGACCCACATCGAGGCGATGTAGAGCACGGTGCCGATAGTCGCGAGCCAGAAGTGCGCGTTGATCAGGCCGATGCTGTGCATCTGTGGCCGGCCGAAGATTTTCGGGATCATGTGGTACAGCGCGCCGATGGAAATCATCGCCACCCAGCCGAGCGCGCCGGCGTGAACGTGGCCGATGGTCCAGTCGGTGTAGTGGGAGAGGGCGTTCACAGTCTTGATCGCCATCATCGGCCCCTCGAAGGTCGACATGCCGTAGAACGCCAGGGAGACCACGAGGAAGCGCAGGATCGGGTCGCTGCGCAACTTATGCCAGGCGCCAGAGAGCGTCATCATCCCGTTGATCATCCCGCCCCAGCTTGGCGCCAGCAGGATCAGCGACATCACCATGCCCAGGGACTGTGCCCAATCCGGCAACGCGGTGTAGTGCAAGTGGTGCGGACCGGCCCAGATGTACAGGGTGATCAGCGCCCAGAAGTGCACGATGGACAGGCGATAGGAGTAAACCGGACGCTCGGCCTGTTTCGGCACGAAGTAGTACATCATCCCGAGGAAGCCTGCGGTGAGGAAAAAGCCTACCGCGTTGTGGCCGTACCACCACTGCACCATGGCGTCGGTCGCGCCGCCGTACAGCGAGTAGGACTTGGTCCAGCTGACCGGGATTTCCATGTTGTTGACGATGTGCAGGATCGCCACGGTGACGATGAACGCACCGAAGAACCAGTTGCCGACATAGATGTGCTTGGTCTTGCGCTTGGCCAGCGTGCCGAAGAACACGATGGCGTAGGCGACCCAGACGATGGTGATCAGGATGTCGATCGGCCATTCCAGCTCGGCGTATTCCTTGGAACTGGTGTAGCCCAGCGGCAGGCTGACGGCCGCCAACACGATTACCAGTTGCCAGCCCCAGAAGCAGAACTGGGCGACTTTCGGTGCAAACAGTTGGGTCTGACAGGTGCGTTGCACCGAATAGAACGAACTGGCGAACAGGGCGCAGCCGCCGAAAGCGAAGATCACCGCGTTGGTGTGCAGCGGGCGCAAACGGCCGAAGCTGGTCCACGGCAAATTGAAGTTGAGTTCGGGCCAGACCAATTGAGCGGCGAGAAAAACCCCGAGCCCCATGCCGACGATGCCCCATACCACCGTCATAATGGCGAATTGGCGGACCACCTTGTAGTTGTAGGCGGTACTGATAGAAGTGTTCATGGTTCCCCATCCACGGTTCAGCCGAAGTGAATGCGCGCGCACGAGGCAAGCGCTTCCTTCGCCTGGAGTTATAGGCAGACTAAAAGCGAGGCAAGCATGGACAAAGAGCACAAAGCCAGTATTGACGGGGATCAATGGGCGCGGTGCCTGGAGGATCATGGATGGCTGTGGAATGCCGCCTCGATGCCGTCATCGACCACGCTGATCCTCGCCCACGGCGCCGGTGCACCGATGGACAGCGCCTGGATGAACGACATGGCCGCGCGCCTTGCCGCACAAGGCGTCAACGTGGTGCGCTTCGAGTTTCCCTACATGGCGCAACGACGCCTCGACGGCGGCAAACGCCCACCAAATCCGGCACCGAAACTGCTGGAATGCTGGCGTGAGGTGTATGCCCAGGTGCGACGCCATGTCACTGGGACGCTGGCCATTGGCGGCAAGTCCATGGGTGGCCGCATGGCCAGTTTGCTGGCGGATGAATTGGGCGCGGATGCGCTGGTGTGCCTGGGCTATCCGTTTTATGCCGTGGGCAAACCGGAGAAACCCAGGGTCGAGCACCTGGCCGGGCTCAAGACCCGGACTTTGATTGTGCAGGGCGAGCGGGATGCGCTGGGCAATCGGGAGGCGGTCGAGGCGTATGCGTTGTCGCCGAGTATCGAGGTGTTCTGGCTGGTGGCCGGGGATCATGATTTGAAGCCGCTGAAGGCTTCGGGGTTTAGTCATGAGCAGCATTTGGCGGCTGCGGCGCAGAAGGTGGCCGGGTTTCTTCAGTGAGGTCTTGATCGTTCCCACGCTCCGCGTGGGAATGCCTCAATGGACGCTCTGCGTCCGCTGTTGGGACGCGGAGCGTCCCGGGCTGCATTCCCACGCGGAGCGTGGGAACGATCATCACGCCCTGACAACGAAGATCAGCGGTTAAACCGCTCCACCAACGAATACTGGGTACTGGCCGTCTTCGTCAGTTCTTCACTCAGTAGCGCCGAGTGTTGCGCCTGATTTCTCCCGCTATGGTGCAGTGCTTTTTAGTGGTTAATGTCTAAACAATTCAAATGCACCTTCCGGAGCCAGGACTTTATTGTCGAAGTTGAACCTGCCCTTGAAGTCGCCTTTGACCTTGCCCTTGGGTTTAAGCCGGATAGCGAGTTCTGCATAGATGGCAGGGAATGATCTGAGCTCGATATAGTCAGGGTAGGTCACCGAATAGACATGATAAAACTCCAGTCCATCTTCAAGCGTATAAGTATGCTCCAGAAGTTCCTCTCCCATGTTAGGCACCGTCAGGTTGAAACTGAAGTAATTACCGTGCTCTTCAAGAGTTCCGGTAGTGCCAATGAAGTGCCAGTATTCATCGTGAGGCGGTTCGGTGAGATGCAAAAAGCAGTCATGAGCCTTTGTCAGATGACCATCGAGCGTCCAATGGAATGAATGGCGGAGTTTTTTGTTATTGCTCTTCCTGGGGAGGATGATATCGAAGTGTCTCATCTTGATGTCCTCTTCTTGGTTAATGAGGTTTTCCGCCATTCGGAATCATATTGCCAGGCCTACATCTTCACATTGAAGCGTCCTTTGGCGCTTACGTGCTGGGAATGGAGGGGGATTTCAATGCTGAAGCCTCCCGCAACGGTCTTTGTTCCAGCATCCAGATATACCGCCAGGCTTCCGTTATTGATTGAAGTCGATTCGTTTCCGTTACCGTATACCAAGATGAATTCTTCGTTGATGAGTTCAACGCCGGTAACCAGTGGTGGATCAATTATGTTGTAGGTGGTCGCTATTAGGAATTTATGGTCGTCCTCTTCTGCCATCCATATGTAAAGGTCTCCGCCAGAAGTCGGATCATATTCCCTGAAAAAAAATATATTTTTAGCGATTATTTCCTGGTCGCCGTTAATGACCCACGCAAACATGTTGGTCGGATCATCGTTTTTAGGTATGGGCTGAAGCCAATACTTGTCAATATTCATGTTGCATTCCTCTTGACAGGTGTGAGCAAACTGCCCAGGAATATTGCGAATTTTGTTTATGCTCGTCTACTGTCAGACCTGACAGCTTGTGGGGGAGAGTTGTTTGGGGTAGGGCATTGCTGCGGGCAATAAAAAACCCGGAGGCTTTCGCTGTCCGGGTTTTTGTCTTTCAAACATCAATCAGCGGTTAAACCGCTCCACCAACGAATACTGGGTACTGGCCGTCTTCGTCAGTTCTTCACTCAGTAGCGCCGAGTGTTGCGCCTGTTCCGATGTCTGGTCCGCCAGTTGCGAGATGTTGCTGATGTTGCGGCTGATTTCTTCGGCCACCGAGCTTTGTTCTTCAGTCGCCGCTGCAATCTGTGTGGTCATGTCGGTGATGTGCGCCACCGCTTCGCTGATGCCGATCAGTGCCTGGTCCGCTTCCAAGACCCGCGCCACGCCTTCTTCGGCCTGTCGGTGCCCGGCGTCCATGGTTTGTACGGCGGTGTTGGCGGTCTGTTGCAGCTTGGCGATCAGGGCGTGGATCTGCCCGGTGGATTCGCTGGTGCGTTGCGCCAGTTGGCGCACTTCGTCCGCGACCACCGCGAAACCACGGCCCATTTCACCGGCGCGGGCCGCTTCGATGGCGGCGTTGAGTGCCAGCAGGTTGGTCTGGTCGGCGATGCCTTTGATCACATCGACCACGCCACCGATTTCGTCGCTGTCCTTGGCCAGTTGAGTCACGGTCAGGCCGGTTTCACCCACCACTACCGACAGACGTTGAATGGCTTCGCGGGTTTCCCCGGCAATGTCACGGCCGCGACTGGTCAGGCGATTGGCTTCCTGGGTGGCATCCGCCGTGCGTTGCACATGGCTGGCGACTTCCTGGGTGGTGGCGGCCATCTGGTTGACGGCGGTGGCCACTTGCTCGGTTTCGACGCGCTGGCGTTCCAGGCCATTGGAGCTGTTGTGCGCCAGGGTGTCGGACTGCTTGGCTTGCTCGGTCAGGTGCTCGGCGGTGTCCTGCAGACGGGTCAGGCAAGTCTTCAGACGCGCTTCCTGGCTGAGGATCGACATCTCCAGGCGCGCCTGGGCGCCACGGCTGTCGGTGTACATCTGGGCGATCAGCGGGTCGGACGTGGTTTGCCCGGCCAGGACCAGCAGGCGCTTGAGGCCGCGCTGTTGCCAGCTCAAACCCATCAGGCCCAGCGGCACCGACAAACCGGCGGCCAAGGCAAAACCCCATTGGGAGTTGAGCGAGGCGCCGATCATGAAGCTGATCTGGCTGATCAGAATAAACGGCACCCAATCCTGCAGGATCGGCAGCCATTTATCGGTCGAAGGAATCGCCGACTTGCCCTGGTTGATGCGTTGGTAGAGCGCTTCGGCACGGCGGATCTGTTCGGCGGTGGGTTTGATCCGCACCGACTCGTAACCGACCACCTGATTGCCTTCGAACACCGGCGTGACATAGGCGTTAACCCAGTAGTGATCACCGGTCTTGCAGCGATTCTTGACAATGCCCATCCATGGCAAGCCTTGTTTCAATGTGCCCCACATGTGCGCGAACACCGCTGCCGGCACGTCGGGGTGACGGACCAGGTTGTGCGGCGCACGGATCAGCTCTTCACGGGAAAACCCACTGATTTCGACAAAGGCGTCGTTGCAGTAAGTGATCACGCCTTTGGCGTCGGTAGTGGAGATCAACCGTTGCTGAGCCGGGAAGGTCCGTTCGCGTTGTGTGTTGGGCTGGTTATTACGCATGGTGTTTTTTAATCCGCAAGACTTTGCAAGGCTTTGTCAGGTTGTCGGCAATGGGGGGGATTTATTGAAAATATTTTTCAATTGTGGGTGCTGTGTCTCAAAAATTCGTTCTTGGTAACATTCGGAGCTCAGTTTTAAGTGCTTTACGATTCGCCGATTTTGTTACTCAAGGCATTTTTGCGAACGTACGCTTGGTCGTGAGTTTGGTGATCATGCCGGCCCGAAGGGCAACAAGCGCCTGACAAAATGGTTGTACGAGGCGCTTTTCTGTCCTCCCAATTCGCTGACCTGTTTGATGGAGTCAAAGGCTTGGCGCCTCTGATCTGCGGTATCGGAGGCGTGCTGAATTTAAAGCCTGAGCAGGCGTCGAAGGTCTCTCAGCGGGCGCGTCCAGCGCCATGAGTGGCTCTCGAGCAGGACGCGGTTGATTTGCGTACTTGCTTCGAGCTGTTGGCTCATGACGCTCATTTGCGAATCGCGCTCTGCCAGTGAAGCCCCCAGTGCATCGAGTTGATCGTCTTTCGCCTGCGTTACATCAGCCAACGCGACGCGAGCCGCTTCCAGTTGTGTGTTCTTCTCCCTCGTTACATCAGCCAACGCGACGCGAGCCGCTTCCAGTTGTGTGTTCTTCTCCCTCGTTACATCAGCCAACGCCACGCGAGCCGCTTCCAGTTGTGCGTTCTTCTCCCTCGTTACATCAGCCAACGCCACGCGGGCCGCTTCCAGTTCCGCGTTGTTCTTCCTCGTGACATCGGCCAACAACATTTGTGCGGCCTCTAGCTGTTGCTCTTTTTCCTGAATCACATCCGTCAATAGCAGGAGCTGTTGTTTCTCGATCAGGAGTTCCTGTGTGGTCTGATCCAACTGCAGTTTGGTCTGCTGGTCCTGGGCGATGAGCTCGGCGATGTGTTCATTGTTTTTTGCCCGGGTGGCTGTCAAGTCCTGGATCTGTTGTTCCTGGATATGGATGCGAGGAAGGGTTCCCTGTAGTTGTTCTGCGATATCTTTGGAGTGCTGCTGCAGGATCAAGGACTGCTGAGCATACTCTTGAAGGTCAGCTTCGAGCGTCTGGATGTATGACTGGCTTTGCACAAGCTTGAGGCTATCGTCGGCACGGAGCGCCGTAGACTGCTCTAGCTCGTGCATCAGCGCTGCGCTTCCTTGAGCCAGATCGACAATACGGGTATCTCGTTCAGTCAAGGCGACGACGTGTTCGGTGTATTGCTTGTTTCGCGTATCGAGGTGCTCAGTCAGGGACTTTTCCATCAGCTTGAGCCGCTCGTTATTGTTCTTCAGCTCCTGGATTTGTTCGTCGCGCGTGTTTATGGCGTGTCGATAATCAACGGCTGCACGCTGGCTGATGCCAGCAAGTACAGAGGGGAGTGCGTCGATATCCTCAATGGGCAGGACCGAGTAAATTTCCGATATCGGGAGTTCTATGCGCCCCAGTTCCTCCCAGCTTTGAAGGTCCAGTGCCACCAGGTTTGCATTCACGATGGCACTGCTATCGATATTGCGTGAGCGACTCAAGCCGATGTACAGAATGTTGTCCTGAACGCAGATACCTCGGGTGTAACCGTCCAGCGTTTTGCTTCGCAACAGTTTTGCGCTGCTGTCGTATTCCCGTAACTCCCTGGTTTCGGAGTTGGCGAGTAACAGCTTGTCGCCAAACGGGACCAGGCTATGGGGTTGCGACAACGCCTCGATCAAGCGTTCTCCAGTGTGCAAATCCTGGACGAAACCGGCTTGGGTTGTATTGCCTTTGTACTCACGGTGGTCCGTGAAGTCACCAAAGGCGCTAAAGACTATGCGCTGATTCCAGAGCGCCAGGCAGTTGATATGTTTTGCGTCGTTTTCACCGGGAAAGGTCCATCGGCGCAGCGGGATTGCATTCATATCCAACTGCAGGACTTCATTAGCGTTCGTCCCTACAGCGTAGAGAGAAGAGTCCACGATGAGCACATCATGGATGTCGGGAATCGACGTCCCTGAGTCCTCTGAAGTTTGGTTTTCCTGGTAAAAAACCAGCCCCTCAGGCTGAAAACCCCTCAAAAATTTGTCACCACTCAGGCTGATGCCGGTGGTGTTGATGTCGTCCAGACGAAATACCAGGCCATTGTGGATAAGGAGCAGCCCCCCTCCATTGGGCGAGGAAACCAGCAGATTTTCGAATGCATTGGGCATGCTTGGCGTGTTCCTGAGGCAGGCAGGGAAGGGTAAAAAGATGAGGCTGTAAACGAGGCCATGATAGAAGTAGTCGCTTCGTTGATGCGAACTATCAGCTGTACGTTATCAGCAGCTATGAGGGTTTTTGAATCCTGAGGGGGTAGTTGGGATCAATGATGGCGAGCAGTTGATTGACCGACTCGTCCAGCGTCGAAATATTAGTGTCGATTCTCAGGTCAGGCTGCTCAGGTGCTTCATAAGGCGAGGAGATGCCAGTGAATTCCGCCAGGGTTCCCGCTCTCGCCTTGCTATACAACCCTTTTGGATCGCGAGACTCGCAAACGGCCAGAGAAGTGCTGACGTGTACTTCCCGAAAGTTGGCAGCGCCTATGATTTCGTGTGCCTGTTGGCGGTCATAATTAAAGGGAGAGATGAAGGCCGCGATGACGATCATGCCGGCGGAGTTCATCAGTTTCGCTACTTCCGCGACTCTGCGGATGTTTTCCGCCCGATCCTCCGGGCTGAATCCAATATTGTTGTTGAGTCCATGACGGACGTTGTCGCCATCAAGCACGAAGCACATGCGTCCCATGTCCATCAAGGACCGTTCGAGAGCGTAGGCGAGGGTAGACTTGCCCGAAGCGCTAAGTCCCGTGAGCCAAAGCGTTACAGGCTTCTGGCCCAACAGTTGACGTCGTTCCTCTGCGGTGACCTGGCTGCCATGCCATACCAGAAGGTTAGGTTGTTTATGTGCCATGAAATGACTCAATCCAATCGTAATGTTGAGGCGGGTTTAGGGGAGCGCGATGACGTCAAAACAGCGCTACGCCGGGTTTTGCTGTGTGCGTAGGTCGAACTCGGTTCGAGCGGCGTATACCTGTGTTTGCATGTGCGTCGCAGCGAAACGGTTCGCCCATAGATTGTTCTGGCGAAATTGATGAATAGTTGAATGATCGCTGTGACTGGCGAGCGCCTCAAGGGTGGTTTTACGCAAATCAGTTCCTTCATCCACTATCCAAACGCCAGGCTCTTGGCCACGTTGCGCCATTTCACCGAAACGGGTGGATATAACGGGCAAGCCGAGGGCGCGGTATTCATAGTATTTGATCGGGTCAACCGAAGCGGTCAGCCGGCTGAGTCTGAAAGGAATCAATCCTACCGAAAACGTTGCCATGGCTGCTATTGCACTGGCGTGGGAGCGCTCGGGGAGCAGTTCGATATTGGCAGGCAATACGCAAGGCGCCGGAGAGAATATGGGGCCGATCAGCCGAATTTTATTTTCAGGATTGGCTCGTGCTAGCGCAATGACCAGATCCCAATCGAACCACCGGCCCACCGTGCCGACGTAGCCGAGTACCTGTTGTTTTGCGCCCAGGTCAAGACTCTCGATCGGCACCAGTTCCTGCACGTCACATGCATTGAGGGCCAGTTCTACCTTGTCCGTCACGCTCAAGTGCTTGTCGCGAAGGGCCGTGGAGGACACCAGCACGTTAGATACCCGACGAATGAGGTGTTCCTGGCGACGTTCCATGGACCACCGTGACAGGCCCTGATAAAAGGCCGGAAAGTCATCCATGGCATCGTAGACGGCATAGCTTTCAGGCATGCGCGACAGCAACTGCAGAGCCAGTTCGGAGGGTTTTCCGACACAAATCATGCACGGTCCTCCCGCAGAAAACGCCGCGGTTTTTTTGAAAATGTTGCGCCAGAGTTGCTTTAGTACCATCGTCGAGCCCGGAATGGGCTCGATCGGTAAGGTCTGGAGTTTGCAGACCTGCAGCCAGGGCGGAACGCTGACGCTTTGCTGATCGGCAACAGGCAGCTTGCGTCTGAAATCATTCAGCGATGGCAAGCGTGTCGGGTACGGATCGATCCAGAACACGGACTCCCCGGTCTGGTTGTGATACCAGTTGACGAAATGATGCGAGCGCTGGCTGAAGCTGGCCCACGGCACCGGGGATAAGTAGATCATTCGCATTGTTGGAAGTGCTGCCTTAAAACGCCGACTATGCGCGCTGCGGCCTTGCCGTCGCCATAGGGGGAAACCCCACGTGCCATGCTCCGATAAGCCAGAGGGTCATCAAGCAAACGTTGTGCTTGTTCGATAATGGTGTCTCGGTTGGCACCTACCAGCTTGACCACGCCAAGGTCGACCGCTTCCGGGCGTTCGGTTTCCTCCCGGAGTACCAGAACGGGTTTACCGAGGGCTGGTGCTTCTTCCTGCACGCCGCCGGAGTCGCTGATGATAAGGTACGAGCGTTTCATCGCGGCAATGAACGGTGCGTAATCCAGTGGCGCACACAGAATGATGTTCGGTGTATGGCCGAGCAACTGATATGCGACATCCTTGACGTTCGGATTGGGGTGTACGGGGTAAAGAATCTGGATGTCCGGGTTCCGTTCTGCCAGGCTCTTGAGTGCCTGGCAGATATTCTGGAACGGTTCACCGAAGTTTTCTCTACGGTGGGAAGTCACCAGCACCAGACGTTTGCTCGGATCCAGCTCGATATCGAGTGGCAGCGTTCGCGCAGCAGTCATCAGCAACGCATCAATGACGGTATTGCCGGTCATGGTGATATTCGCTGGGGCTACGCCTTCGCGCAGTAGATTGTCCATGGAACCCTGAGTCGGTGCGAAATGCCAGCGGGCCAGTTTACCGGCGATCACTCGGTTGGCTTCTTCGGGGAATGGGTTGTAGATATCCCCGGTGCGCAGGCCTGCTTCGATATGACCGAAAGGAATCCGCAAATAGAAGCACGCCAGCGCAGCGCTCATCACGGTGGTCGTGTCACCTTGAGCCAGCACTACATCCGGTTTCTCGGACTGCAGGACGCCATCCAGATCCAGTAGCAAACGTGCGGTCAGCGTCGTCAATGACTGATTGGGGCGCATGATGTCCAGGTCCAGATCGGGAGTAATTCCGAAGAACTCAAGCACTTGGTCAAGCATGCCTCGGTGCTGGGCGGTGGCCAGAACCCGACAATCGATATTTTTTTCTGCCTGCAGAGCCTTGATCACAGGTGCCATTTTGATGGCTTCCGGACGTGTGCCGACGATGCAGAGTACCTTACGGATCATTCCTTTTGATTTCCTATCGTTGTGTTGCAAGTGAACGCCCTATCCGGTCCGCGTTGGCCATGATAGTCAGGGTGTGCGATTTCTCGGTAAGGCTGGGCAAGCAAGCCCCGTCGACAATATGTATGCCGGGAAGTCCCGCCACTTCGCCAAAGATATCGGTCTGCCCGATCTTGGGCATCGAGTGCATGGGGAGTGTTCCCGCATAGTGGATATCCGCCCCTGGCTTTCCGACGGTGAAACTCATGGGCATCAACAGCGCGCCCATTTTCCAATAGATTCGACGCAGCTTTGCCTCGGCAGTTTTCATGAGCGCCGGTATCTCTGGTTGCAGATCGCCGTTGATGCTCAACGAACCATCGGGGCGCAACGCTGCCGTATTGTTGGACAGGTGGCCAGGAAGGAAGATATTTCCGACAAGGCAAGAGCTGAGCAGGTTTTTCAGCAGTTCGATGCTATAGCGTTTGCTCATCGGAACCCGGCTGACAAACTCGCTCATCGGCAATCCTGTGGTGCTGAACGTCGAGCCGAAAGCCGTAGCATCAGAAGTCAGCTCCAGGGCGAACGATAGCTGGCCCAGACCAAACGCCGAAACTCTTGGGGTGCCGAGCATTTTCGGCAGCCATAGCAGGAAGGCTGCAGTTGGCGACGATAACAGTGGTAATGGAGCTGAATAATTCAGGTGCTTAAGGGCGAGTCTGGTCGACGCGAGAGTTCCTGCCGCCAGCAGTAGGCGCGTACCAGAGAACCGTCGGGAGGAGCGATGGTCGGTGATTGCCCACGAACCGTCCTGTTTCAAGAGGTCATCCACCAGGAAGTCTTGAACGTGCTGGAATCCCGGGTATTGCTTGAGTTTCGGAAGCTCTTGCGATGCGCAATACAGCGCCTGATTCTGACATCCCCACAAGCAGTTTCCAGACAGATCGCAGGCTTTGCGTTCTTCCAGAGGCTGACTCAAGACTGCCACCCTGGAGCGGCCAAGACGAAACCCCGAATCGGGTAACGACTGTCGGCGTCGAGTGTAGTTATCAAGTAGTCGTTGATGCAATTTGTCCAGTGGCAAAGGCGGTTGCGACCACTCATCGAGGCCGAAGTAGCTTGAAAGATCGTCGTCGATCTGACCACTGATACCGATCCGGCGAGAGACCGTTTCGTAGGACTTCTCCAGCTCGGAGTAGTCGATGGGCAGATCGGAAAAATCGCTGGCGGGGAGACGCGCAACGCCGCAGCCCCAGGCATTCGACAGGCCACCGGTTGCCAATGATCCTATGCCGATAAAGTTGTTGGCTTCGATGCGATTGCTTGCGCTGAACCCCTGAAAGACATGGGCATGGGTCGGCGTCTTCAGTTTGGGTGATACCGCATCCAGTTGATTCAACGCGTGGAAGTTTTCGCCGATCATCCATTTCCACTGAAGCTCGTCGTTTGTCCTGCTGGTGAGGAACGGACGGGTCGGCGCCGCCGCTGAGCCAGCATCGACCTGGGCATCCACCATGAGTACTTTCAGGCCGGCTTTAACCAGTGGATAGGCGGCCGAAGTCCCGGCAGGGCCGCTACCGACAATGATTACATCAAATTCAGTCTTCACGCTGGGCTTCCCTTCCAAGAAACAGCTGGCGGGCAAAGGGTCGGCACAACAGGGTTGATATCCGCCACACAAGCTCTTTGACCGAGGTCAATCCCAGCGCTATCAGCGTGGTGACAAGGTTGCGCTGCTGCAGGGTGCCGAGAAACGTCTTCGCTCCCTGGGGGCTGGCTTCGGCAATACTGAGTGCAACCTGAAGCCGCCAGGAGAGATCCTGAGCGCAGGGCTCCTTCAGGACGCGGTGATTGTCGAGGAGTGTCAGGAGTATCGGCCAGCGCATCAACAGGCGTGAGCTGATGACCGGTCGGGTTTTGCCTGCGCGCTCCAGCGCTCTTGCGTACCGACTGATCAGGCTTCTTTGCGGCGGGTTTTTGAGCAGGTAGTTCAAGAGTGCGGCGGCCTCTTGAAGGAGTTGCCGGCGTTGGCCACGGCCAGAGCGGTGCATGCCATGAGCGAGGGGGCGCAGCTTGACACCCAGCTTTTGCAGGGAGCGCTCGCTGTCCATGTGCGGGAGATTGATGAGTGAAAAAATCCGCTCCAAGCCCAGTTTCGTGCTCAGCGATTGCCCGAGTGACAGGCTGAGCAATTTGAGCAGTGCCACCGGCAGGGGGACTGGCAGGCGAACGGCATGGACTCGGTGTACTGCGATCGACATGAGAAAGCGGCCAAACGAAATCGGCTGCACCGCGCCCAGATTCAAAATCTCGGCGCGAATGTCTTCCTGCTCGACCACGGCCAATATTGAGGCTGCAAGGTCGTCGACATGGATGGGCTGCACGCAAGGCGCAGGCATTAATATCGGAATGATGGGCAGTCGGCGAACCAGTCTTGATAACACACCAAACAGCCCGCGTTCGGGGCCGCCATACACTTGTCCGGGGCGGATCACGACTCCTCCGGCGGCAAGCACCTCCTGCTCGATACGCCATTTTGTCCGGCCGTAAGCACTAGGAGCCGTGGCCTCGGCAGTCTGGCTGGAGATGAAGATGAACCTGGCCGAGCATTGATGGGCGCAACGGATTAGCGCTTGAGCTGCCCTTACTTCGTTGTCCGCGCCAGTGTGAGCGCCTGTCGATGTATCGGCAGCCAAATGGATAAGCGCCTGAATTCCTGTCGGGCAATCAGGGGGCGGCCCCTGCAGGTCGTAAGCGAGCCAGGTATAGGCTGCGGGACACGGTTGGCGCGTGGCGCAAATGACCTCGTGTCCGCCCGCTGCCGCGAGAGATGTCAGCCGTTGTCCGATGTAGCCCGTCGCACCGGTAATGAGCAGCTTCATCGTCATACACCTTTAGTGCGGTCGGACGCGGCAGACGTGTGCGCATCGGAACTAAACACGAACAGTTTGCTGATCCAGTAAGTCACGACTACACAGGCCACGTCGGAGACAAACTTCACCGGGGTAGGGCTATTGACGAAATACAGACCCGCGCTGAACAAGGCCGAAGCAACCGGGATATTAATGGCGAGCAATGAGAAGTAGCTGAGTGCTTGAGCTTTGCCGCTGCCACGGGTCGACTGGAACGTAAAGTACCGATGCAAAAAGAAAGCGAACACACCGGCGACCCCTTTGCCGGCGATATTGGCCAGGACCGGTTGATCCTTGAATAAAGAGATCAAAAGCAAAAAGGTTCCCATGTCCAACGCATAGGCTAGGAGCTGGATAGCGCCATACCTGATAAAGGTCAAGACTTCCTCCTGATGACCACGATGTGATGGAGTGCGAGCACACGCCGCAAGGGGTAAAGCAGTTTTTCAACGACTTTAATCAAGGGGATCAGCGAATCAGGGAGCAACTGGCGAAAGTTTAATCCGCCCGAAATCAGGTAGCGGGGATAATTACAGCAAATTTCCTGATGGACGATCTCCAGACCAGGGTGCTTGAGCTCGAATGCGTTCCTGTCCCGAACGAAGACGATATAGCTGAGGGCCTGATTGGCGCCGTTCATGGGGCCGGTCGACGGTGTTTCCCACGACTCGAAGTGCATGTCGAATCCCTCGGACTTGAACAGACGCTTATAGAGAAAAGCGGCAAATGGTCCGTGAAAGGGTTCTATTAAAATGGCCCCGCCACCTGGTTTGAGCGTCCTCTCCAGCTCTGTGAAAAACCGATCGGGATGAGGAAAATGGTGAAAGCAGTTTTGGCCATAAAATGCTTTGACCGAGTGGTCGTCCAGGCTCATTGATTCAGCATTCAGTGCCATGTCTAGTTGCTCGGTGGAGACAATGTCCGTGGCCAATACTTCAGGGTACGAATTGCGCATGGGCGCGATGCCCGCACCCAGCTCCACCTCAAGACCTTTGACCTTGAAATACCGGTCGGCCAGGCGATGAAACGAATGATGGAATTCGATGAATACTTCCCGGAGCATTCGCTTGCGCTCAAGAACTCTCTCATGAAGTTCAAGGCGCTCGACGCCATCGACGTCCAATGCCTTGAGCGATGGATCGGACAGAAAATCTCTCAGTGCCTTCATAGGTTTTTTTCTCGCAATGGCATTGCCTTACGGCGCCTGGAATGCCTTGGCCTGCTTGGTACGGAGGCGATGTCATGGCCGAGGAATGCCATGATCAACTGCAACCCAAAGAGCATAGGCAGAGCGCTGAGCATCACGGTCCCGGCTGGCGTCGCGACGGCATTCTGAGCGGATTCAAGCCAGTGATAGCTGCCGAAGAGGGTCCCGAACAAGAACATGAGAATCCCGATCGGTAATTCGATCGAGGCCAAAGACATGTCTCGCAGGTAGTAGTTGTAGAACACTCGTTTGGTAAAGTTTCGCAGGTGTTTGAATAGAAACTCGCCAATGATTTTCGAGATTTTAAGATTGCTGACTTCGTCGCCGTATCTGGCTTCCATTGGGATATCGACAACCACGGCGCGCACGGTGTTCAAGCGGAACAGAATGTCGGTCTCGAAAAAGTAGCGTTGACTGACCTTGTCGAGGGGCAATAGCTTGGCGACGTCACGATGAATCGCGGTATACCCGTTAGTGGGGTCAAACAGATCCCAATACCCCGTCGACAGTTTGGCCATCAGCGACAATATGGCATTGCCGAAGAGGCGAACCCGCGGCATCGATTGAACTTCTTCCAGATCGAAAAAGCGATTGCCTTTTGTATAGTCGGCTTCTCCCGCAAGGATCGGCTCAATAAAAAGCGGGATCAGACCCGGATCCATCTGACCATCGCCATCGACTTTAACGATGATGCTCGCACCATCCTCAATGGCTGCTCGATAGCCGGTCATTACTGCACCGCCCACCCCTTTGTTGACGTCGTGGGGCAGCACCTTGACTCTCGGGTCGGTACAGGAAGTCAGCACATGCCCACCTGAACCATCTGGGCAGGCATCGTCAATGACATAGATACGCCACACTTCCGGCCCTATGGCTTCAATGACACCTGCGATGTGCGCAGTTACCCGGTAGCTTGGGATGACTACCGCAACTCGTTGTTCTTCCGTGAAAAGCTCTGTTTTTGAGTTCATCGATATCGCTGACTATTGTCTGAATGAAAGTGACTTGAACTCCAGAGGAGTATCGGTATGGCCGGACGCATAGATGATTACGGACGAGGCATTCAGAGGTGCGACTACGTTCATCTCGTGTGTCTCCCATTCCGTCGTGCAGTCAAACGTCTCGATGTCGGTAGTAATGAAGGCGTCTTGGGCATCCATCCAGTTGGCCTGGATTCTTCCGGGAGTGGGCGTCGTTGCGCAGCGTGCAAAGACGCTGTTTATGTAAGGTTGTCCCGGCGTCACTTCGACACGCTGTGTTGCCGGTGTCTTTACATTGACGGTCAGGATTTTTCGAGACGCGTCATAGGTCGATGGCGAACTCAGACTCCAGCCTTCGAGGTTGGATAGTTCGGGGTTGAGCAACCGTTCGGAGTAAGTGTTATTAAGTTTGCGCAGGTCCAGATCACCTTTTTTTGCATACGAAGTGGACACATTGAGCAGTAGCTCGAGTTGAGCCTTGGGAGTGTTCTTGAGGTCGATAATCAGCCAGTCCACCTGACGGCGGCGTAATAGCTGCGTAAGTTTTGGTTGCGAGGTCGCCGCGTCGAATTCGGCTTTCCATTTCACGTTGTACCACGACGTGTAAAGGGCATCGCTGCTCAAGCCCGCCATCAAGGGGGACGCAAAGACCGCCACGGGATGATGTTCGGTATTTAAAGCGTTGACTGCGTCGACCATTTTTCTGATAGGCAAACGCTCTGATAGATAGGCATCTCGACCGGCCGCACTGAACAGCGAAGATGGATTTATTTGACCGTAGTAAGTCGCCGTCTGAATGAATCGGGTATTGGTCAGGACCAACAGGACACCGGCAATGATTGCGAGGGGCCGCGGGAAGACCTTACTGTCGGAGAAGGGCAGGGCGAGAATCACTGAAAACAGAGCGAAAGAGGGGAATATATAACGCAAATACGCCGTTGAGTGGAACGTCATGATCATCGCGCCGACGGCGAAAAAGAGGATGCACAACGCTTTTTTGTTTCCGCTCAATACAAGGGCGGCGGCAGTCGTGGGCAGCAGTAGCCATTGGAAACCTGCCGCGCCAACTTGTCCTTCAATGAACTGATTCGACTTGAAGACCATTCGATAGAGGGTATCCCAGGTAACCCCTGTGCCGAAGATTGCCGGTGGTTCGAAGTTTTTGTTCGGCCATAGCGGCGATTGGAAAATGGCATTGAAAAACGGGAATACGGGATTGCCCGTCAGATACCAGGCAGAGACGTAAGGTGTAACCCCCGCTAGTATCAAGCAGATGCAGCCCAGGATGAGCGTCCTGACTATCCCTTGGAGGGCCCAGGCTTTGTATTGCAATAAGAGAAAAACCAGGAGGACCGGTAGGATATTCAGTGTCACGGCCTTGGCCGCCATGGCGAAGCCCAGCATTGTCCCTGCCAGGAGCAGGTGCGACATACGCTCTTTGGCATCAGGTGTGAAACTTGAGACTTTTAATATCGCGAGTGATCCGCCCATTATGAAAGCGGTCCACGCCGACTCTATATGCAGGCTGCTGCTTTCAGCGAATGCGAGGGGAGTCGACAGGAAGATAAGGGCTGCCCACCGGGAGCTTGTGGCAGTTCCTCCGGCCCAAATTGTCATGTTCCGAACTTGCCACGCCAGCAACAAAGTAAATGCGGAGTTGGTCAGGCGCGATGCTGTCTCACCGGCCAGCATATAGGTAATACTGTAGATCCAGTCGACCAGCATGGGCATGACAGCCCACACATAAGTGTTTGCGTCGAACTTCCACTGATGTAGCTGTGCCAGATGTGAAGGAACGAAGAGGTGCATAGCCAGCGCGTCGTGCCCTACCTCCGGCATGAAGGCTACCAATACGTAAAGGCATGCGAAGCTACAAATCAGTACGTCAAGTACAGTCTGGGTTGTTGTTTTCGGGCGGTGGACGGCTCGAATTCGCGTCAGAAGTTCACGACATATCGACGTGGTGTGTTTGTGCCCCAATAAAAGCGGCAATAACAGCAGCGCTGAATACAGCCAAGGGTAGTTGATCGGGAAGTACGCCGCCAGGCCTGTAAACGTGCCAAACGTACCCGCTCCGATCAGGAAGTGGACGGTCCAGTCGGCGGATATTCTTTGCCCCAGCATCCATCTGCCGAATACGGTTGAAGACAGCGCGAACACAGCGAGGACAATCATTGGCCAAGCCTGTCCGAAGGCAATGGACAGGCATGCAATCAAACCGAAGCCCAGAACTATCGGTGACTGGCGGGTGATGACAGTGAGGGCGGTCAGACCTGCCACCGACAGCAATAGCGTCCGGATGTCGCTGTTCATACTCGGAAGTTCAAGCGTCGAAAAACCGTACAGGCTGATAGCCGTACTTGCTAATAAAACGGACAGTACCACTGCGTATTTCAGGCTATCTCTATGCAAAATATCGTCTCTGGTGTTCAACACATCAGTGTCGTGCAAAGGGGCGCATAACGGGCTGCTTATACGTCTCGATACGTGTGCGGGACCCAAGGTCCCCACTTGCGCTCGTAAATCGCTTTGTTTTTTTCGAAAAGTGCCTGTTTTTTCTCTGCGCCTAATTTGTTGAACGAGGCGGATAAGTGGTGGTGAACGAAGACATCTTCGGCACAGGCAGCACGCATGCCGCTGTGCTGCACGCGGCGACAGTAATCGTCATCTTCGAAGAACCCCAGACCATACTCTTCGCACAGTCCACCTATTTGCTCATAGGTCGAGCGCGGGAACATTACGCAGAAAAAGGCCAGGGTATTGATTTCGAACCACTCACCCATATGGGCGCGGGTCATTTCTGAAGACTCGGTGTGCATGTCTTCTATCCGGCAATAACGGGTGCTGACTTTTGCTTCATTGCCGATGTTGTTAGTGATCGGGCCGATGATCCCGATGTCTTTGTTGTCCTGTAGGTGACGGATCAAGCCTTTGATCCAGCCGGCGGTGACCACTGTGTCATTGTTCAGGACAACCATATAATCGCCGCTGGCCGCTGCGAGACCCACGTTATTGCCCGCTGCGAATCCCTTGTTGTCAGGGTTGAGGATGACGATCCGGTCTGGATGTCCATCTGCCCAGGCGGTGAGGAATGCAGGGGTGTGGTCGCTGGAGTTGTTATCGACGACTATAATCTCAAGGTTCGCGTAGTGACTCTGGGTCAACAGGCTGTCGAGGCAGGCCTTGGTGAGCTCCAGATTGTTATAGGTCAACACCACGACGCTGACTTTAGGCAGGGGCAAGGTGTCGATGGCCTGACGCAAGCTTGCGGCCCGATGCTGCCAGGTCTGACCCTGTGCGAATGATTGGCGCGCTTGCAGCGTGGAGTCGGCCTCTGGCAGTGTTTCCAGAATATTGTGTATTGCCGAGATGAAGTCAGTCGGGTTTTTAGCCGTCCAGACCAGTTCCCCGAACTGGCTCAGCTCCGGTAGTTTCACCGACACCACGGGTTTCCCCGCGCTCAAGTATTCATAGACCTTTACCGGATTGGTGGCCAGGGTCAACGGAATGACTTTGAACGGAAGCAGGCAAACGTCTATGGCATGGAGATAGTGCGGTAGTGAGGCATACGGAACTTCGCCTTCCATGACCACATTCGGACAGGCCTTGAGGTGTTTTTTCGCCTGCACCGTATCATTGCCAATCAGCAGTATCAGGTGCTGCGGGAAGGATTGGGCTACTTGCTTGACGAGGTCCAGATCGAACCATTCGGCAATGGCGCCGTAATAACCGATGATTTTTCTATTTTCAGGATCCCGGTAGACGTTGTCGGGACGTTGGCTGAAGAAGTTGTACTCAGCGGCATTGCGGATCACTTCTACGTTGCGGTTTTCTCGCTTGGCGTGCTGTTCAATCCAGTCGGACGTCGCTACCAGCAGGTCCGCTCTGCGCATCAAGGCGATTTCAAGGTCGAGCAATTCCTGCGCAACGTTGCCAAAGCCTTCATGATGATCCATGCAGTCATAGATCAGCGTGGAATTTGGGATACGTCTTGCCAGCGGGAACCAGTAGGCATGCTGGACGATGCAATCCACAGTATCGACTTTCGCCCATTGCAGGAGCATGGCGATACTCTGGCACAGCTGGCTGATCGCGGCAGTTGAGGGCGGAGCATGATAAATAGCCGGTGCGCCGAGGACCTTAAGGCGGATCTGGAATAGTCCGCTGGACTCATCCAGTGGTTCTACTTCGAAGCCGGGTGCCTCGTCGTCGATAAAATGATTCGAGATATAAAATGTCGTCTGTCCTGCTCTGGCCAACTCTTTGGCCAGGTTTTGCGGGCGCTGAATGCGGAAGTGCCAGTCAATGACTCCGAACATCAGGACCGTGGGATGCGCAGTGGAGGACTGTACTTCAATGTTTGCTTGAGGTGGCGGGAGCGGCAACGATGTAACGCCTGACGATGTCAGTGATTTGCCCGACGTTGCCTTGCGTGGTTTTAGCCAGCTGCGAACACGACGCGCCAGCCTGCTTTTTTGGTTTGCGGTGAGCGGCAGGTGCGCGTAGATGCTGCGCGATAAT
Organism: Pseudomonas sp. ANT_J12; assembly: GCF_008370045.1. Lineage (GTDB taxonomy): Bacteria > Pseudomonadota > Gammaproteobacteria > Pseudomonadales > Pseudomonadaceae > Aquipseudomonas. Next base: position 84,602 of record NZ_VOBN01000012.1, on the reverse strand, counting down.
TTAAACAGTAGTTTGCGTATCGAATAATGCAGCGGTGCGCGCTCGATGGCGCTGCTCCAGTCAGAGAGTTTGAGCAGCTCTGCTTGCTTTGCAGCCAGTCGAGTGCGCAAATCCACCGCCCAATCGGAAATGGCGACAGCCTCGCGTTCTTTTGCCTGGAGTAACACACCGGCATCTTTCAGATACTGTTCAGTCGCCTGCAACTGCTCGTGCAGCAGTTCGATCTCGCGTTCCTGAAGCGATACGCGAGTCCGAAGTTCTTTTGAATCAAGGCGTAGTTGATCGATAAGCCTATCTCGATTCTCGATTTCCTTGACGAGCTGCAAGGCTTCGACGGATCTGGATTCTGCTGAACGAGTCAGTTGGTCGATGCAATCAACAAGACGATTGATCTGTTCCATGCGATTTTCTGGTCCTATGGTAAATGCGGTCAACTCAGGCGCGGCATCTACCGTTCGCGAGTCGCACGTTTTAAAACAAATTTTGAGCCGCGAGGTGTTGTCTTGCTCGGTTACTGCTGACTATTCGACGCAAGCTCATAGTCGAACTCCAGCAGTGCCTCACTGGCTCTTGCAACCCACGGGAAGCTGGCCGCGTCGCCGAGATTTTTCCAGGCGTAGCAACGGTTGTTCAGTGGTGGTTGGCCGAGATTTTTGTGATGGGGCAAATGCCGCAAATCCTTGCCGAGGCTCTGCCAATCCAGCATTCGATCATCGAACGCCACGTCAAGGAAATCGCACAAGGGCTGGAGTACCGACTCAGGGCCCGCCACGAGGTCCTCATAACGGACGAAAAAGTAATTCTCCGGTTTTTGAGTGGCGAACCGTCGGAGGTTGAGGTTGGTGTTGTTCCAGATGCCCGGGAATGTCTTCTCAATGTTTTGAGGTGCCCAAGCGGTACTTTGCAGGGACAGTACGACGTCACGTACATCCCGCACGATATGGATCACCTTGATGTTCGAGTTGAATACCTGGGTATTGCGCAGGATTCCGAATGAGCCCAAATCATTGGGGGATTTATCCCCGGCAATGGAAGCTCCTGTTTTCTCGGCGACCAGTGCGTACAGGCTTTCGAGTATGGCAGGCACGTTGTAATCAGCGCTATAGACGCAATTTTCGACTTCGCTCGGGGCAAGGTAGCAGCCAATACTGGCGGCAAAGTCTTTGGTCGAAACAATCATTTCAGCAGCGAGTCTGCGACCGATTTGTTCATCGCGTATGCGGTCGATCAAAAACGCGAGAGGAACGATGAAGTCGGTTTCGTGAGGAATGACGATTGCCGGGTTCTGGTTCAGCGATTCTCTGAGGAACGTCGTACCCGAACGTGGGCTACCAAAGATTATGAACATTGCGGCGCTCGCTGAAGGCTGAACTCGGTATCGAAACAGGTCATGGTGCTGATTTTCTTGTGGCAACTTACGCTGAAGACGATCGCGTTGATAATTCGGTCGGCTACTATCAGTTGCAGCTCGCCGTCCTGTTCATAGGAGGTGCCGACGCTGATCGAGTAGTGCCCTGGATGTAGCAGAGGAATGTGGATTCGCGCTTCGACCGTAATGCGCTCGCCGAGGGTCGTGAATCGTTCCGCGGCCATGCCTTCGAGCCGCGTGTTGGTCGCCGCGATTTCCTCGCCTCTGAAGTTCCTGACGATGTAGCCGAATACCAGTGAATGTTCATGGGGCAAGCTGACGTTTGTCGCGGTGAATCTGAGGATGACATCAGAACCACCTTGTACCTCGTCGGTCGGGTTTCTGTCTTTATCGTACAGACGTGCACCAATTATCTGGCAGCGCTGATCGCCCAGGCGCCTGTCGATATTTGCAATGTGTTCTTCGTCGTTGCCCGCCTGCAAGCGGGTCGCTGGCTCAAGGCTCTTTGTTTCACTGGCGACGGGCATTTGAAAGAGCCACGCCAGGTAGTCATCAACCACGCCGTTGGCTGCGCCGATGCTTTGCACTTTGCCTTGATGCAGCCATATCGCGCGATCACAGAAGCGTTTGACCAGCATGCTGTCGTGGGTCACGAGCAGGATGGAAGTTCCTCGTTCCTGGAGTTGATGCAGGCGGTCCATGCAGCGATGGACGAAATGGGCATCACCGACCGCGAGCGCTTCGTCGACAATCAGGATTTCAGGGTCGATGTTGGCTTGAATTGCAAACGCCAGGCGGACGTACATGCCGCTGGAATAGCTCTTGACCGGTTGTTCAATGTATTCGCCAATTTCAGCGAAGGTTTCGATGGCGGCATAGCGCTCGTTGATCTCTGCAGTGCTGAGGCCCAGCATCGCACCGTTGAGATAGATGTTCTCACGCCCCGTGAACTCAGGATTGAATCCAGACCCAAGCTCCAGCAATGCAGCGATACGACCGTGGGTGGTGACCTGGCCGCTGCTTGGGTTCAGCGTGCCGCAGATCATCTGCAGCAACGTTGACTTGCCGCTGCCATTGCGGCCGATGATGCCCACCGTTTCGCCTTTTTTTATCTCGAAGCTCACGTCGTTCAGTACAGGGAAAACCTTGAAGTACTGCTTGCGCTGCCTTGAAAACATCTGCAGCAGGCGGTGAACGGGTTTTTCATAGACGTGATAGCGTTTGCTGAGCTGTTCAACACGGATAACAATTTCAGATGACATCGGCAAAGCCTTTGCGTGTTTTCTGGAACCAGGTAAAGCCTGACCAGGCAATGAATACAGACACTGCCGAATAAGCGGCCAGGCTGCCCCATTGCGGCGTCTTGCCCCAGAAAAGTACATCGCGAGCCATTTCTACTGGAAGGGTTAGAGGGTTTGCCTGCAAGACGGTTTGATAGCTTTCCGGAAGCGTCGAAAGCGGATAGAAAATCGGTGAAAGAAATAGCATCGCCGTGGTGAGAATGCCGATGAGTTGGCCAATGTCACGCAGGTAAACGCTGATCGAGGCGAGAAACCAGGAGATACCCAGCGTTAGCAATACCAAGGGAAAAAGCACCAGCGGTAGTAGAAGAATGGTTACCGGTGGGATTCCGAACAGTACGACATAGAAAACCAGCCAGGCCAGGAGGCTGACAGTCGTGTGGAACAGGGCTGCACCGAGCGACACGAGGGGCAGTATTTCAAGTGGGAACACAATTTTCTTGACGTAATTGGTATTCGCCAATACCAATCCCGGCGCACGATTCACGCATTCGGAAAACAGGTTGAATACCAGCAGGCCAGCGAACAGTACCAGGGCGAATTCACTCTTGGAGTCACCGCCACCAGCCCAGCGGGCCTTGAATACAACACTGAATACAAACGTGTAGACCACCAGCATGAACGCGGGCGTGAAGAACGACCAGAAAATGCCGAGCATCGAGCCTTTATAGCGACCGATCACTTCTCTGCGGATCAAGACATGGATCAAGTTTCGATTGATCAGAACACTCTTGATCATGGCGGCGGGGGAAGTGCTGAACGGCTGCATCGGTTGCTTGATCCTTAAGGCGATGTCGATCACATGCTCCCTGAGCGACGTCCTCATGGAGTGGTAGGCCAGATGTAAATCTATTCGGTGTAGTGGCGAATTCGACGTGAAGCGACGAACTAATATTATTCAATGTTAACTGTCGAGCCACTCAAAACGAATCAACCTCCGTGTACCTGTTCGTTTGTAGCACTGCATGCTGACTTGCTGTGCTATCAGGCTGGTCCCCTGCCGATGCTGTCGACTTCCTTTTTCGATACTACTGATTCCGTTAGTAGAGGGGGCGAGATATTACGCGTGCTGAACTTTTCCTACAATCAAAACTCGTTTTTCTGCAGAGCCTTTTTTGAGGGTTGGGCGATCAGGTGTGCCGAGTATTAGTCAGTTAACTGACGCCAGCGATAGGTGCGCTAGTTCATTGTGCCGGATCATTTTGGGATCGTTCTTTAGGTGTAAGTGGCAAACTGAAGAGGAGGCTGGGCGAAGATCGTGTTTTCATCGCGTCTGTGCTCAACTAGTTCGCAGCGCCCTGCTCAGTACTATTTTCAGGGGCCGTCGAAATAACGGTAGTGACGCACAGAAGGGTTTAGCCGATGTCGTTTGAAATGGCCATCAGCGCCGAAAACCTGAGCAAGTGCTATCAAATTTATGATGCGCCCAAGGACCGCCTGCTGCAGATGTTGGTGCGTGGCAGGAAGCGTTTTTATCGCGAGTTTTGGGCCCTGGACGATGTTTCCCTGACGGTCGGAAAGGGTGAGACAGTCGGTATCATCGGTCGTAATGGCAGTGGCAAATCTACGTTGTTGCAACTGATTTGCGGGACGTTGATGCCAACCCGTGGCAGTGTCCGGGGGCATGGCCGGATTGCTGCGTTGCTTGAGTTGGGGGCTGGTTTCAATCCAGAGTTCACCGGCAGGGAAAACGTCTATATGAATGCGGCGGTGCTGGGCTTGAAACGCTCGGAAATCGACGCTCGCTTTGATGAAATCATCGCCTTCGCCAATATCGGCGACTTTATCGATCAGCCCATTAAAATCTACTCCAGTGGAATGCTGGTACGGTTGGCCTTCGCTGTTTCGGTCTGTGTAGAGCCCGATATCCTGATCGTCGATGAGGCCCTCTCTGTCGGCGATGCATCCTTCCAGTTCAAATGCCTGAATCGACTGGAAGAGCTGACCACGAAAGGCACGACGCTGTTGTTCGTCTCTCATGACATGAGCATGGTTAAACGTTTCTGCCATCGGGTCATTTATTTGCGCGAAGGCCGGGTAGTAGCCAGCGGCGCGCCCGATGAAATGGCGGAGTTGTACTTGCTCGATATGCGCGACGAGCAACGCCGATGGGCAAGTGGTGGTGTCATACCGGTTACGCGCAAATCATTCATGGGTGGCCAGGACGGCATTGCTTTCGGTACCGAAGAGGGACACATCAGCTCTGCCTGTTTCACCAACACTCAGGAGCTTTCATCAAGTTACATGTATGGCGACGACATTGAGATTCGTGTTGAGGCGTTGCTTCATCAGTCGATCAGTCAACCCAACATCAGTTTCACCATCCAGGAGGCAAGGCTGCTGGTGATTGGTGGGGCGAATTTTGCGCTGCAGGCTGGCCCCGTCGAAAATGGTTGGCGGCGTACAGCGATCACCGTGCGCTTCCCGGCCAACCTCGCGGCGGGTCGCTACCACGTCACCCTGAAGCTCCTGCACGGAGTGACTGAAGACACCTCGCAATTGATCGAGAAGCAGGTAGCGCCGTTGGCGTTCGATATGTTGCCGAACCAAAGAGACTTTCTGGGCATGGTTAATCTGGGCCTGCAGAGTGTCAGCCCTCGGCCGAGTGAAAAGCTACTCAATGTCGATCGACTTCCCGAGGGCGGACTCAAGGAGAGTGAGGTTTTGGCAGAGCACATAAACGAGCCCGCGTGGCAGGTTGCTATATTCGGTACCTTTGACGTAGAAAACTACGGCGATCTGTTGTTTCCGATCATTGCCGAAGCGGAGCTGGCTCAGCGTCTGGGCTCAGTTAACCTGCATCGTTTTTCCTACAATGCGAAAACCCAACCTGAATGGCCGTATACGGTGACGTCACTGACGGAACTGCCGAGTATTGCCGGTAGCCTGGATGGCGTTCTGATCGGCGGTGGTTTTCTCATCCGCTTCGATAAAGTCGTTGCCCATGGCTATGGCCCGACAACCCGCGACATCCATCACCCTACGGGCTATTGGCTTACACCTGCGCTAATCGCCTTACAGCATGCGGTCCCGGTAATGTGGAATTCCCCCGGGATGCATTGCAACAGTATTCCCACCTGGGCCAGGCCGCTATTGACGATGGCCCTTGAGCAAAGCCAGTACGTGCGAGTACGCGACGCTTTGTCACGTGATGCCCTTGGCGCGCTCACTCACCAGGCCGAGATCGAAGTATTGCCTGATACCGCGTTTGGCTTGCCCCGCTTGATCGATGAGCAGCAACCCTCCAGTGAATTCACTCGCCTGCGTGAGCAAACAGGGCTGACCGGGCCATATATCGTGATTCACGCCATTCACGTGGTGGAATCCTTTGTACAGCTGTTCGAAGACTACCCTGAGGCGTTCCAGCACTATCGGTTTCTGGTTATTCCGATTGGCCCCGTTCTGGGTGACGATCCATCAATCATTGCCAAGCGCCTACCCCATGCCATCACCTTGTCGTTTTGGCCGCAGCCTTTGCTGATGGCTGAAATTCTCAGTCAGGCGCAAGCCGTGATCGGACATAGCTACCATCTGGCGATAACCGCACTGGCGTTTGGCGTCCCGGTGTTTTGCTCGGCGGATCTGACAACGGGCAAATACACGGCGCTGGCTGAATTCGACTCACTCCATGCGTTGCCGGACGTGGTGACCGTCGACCCTCAATGGTTTATTTCGCGTGTGGGGAAAACCAGTCCATCGCCCGCGGCTCGCGCAGCGGCGGATAAGTTGGTTGAGCACTGGGATCGGGTCGCTGCGATCATTCGCCAGGGCAAAACCTCGTCCCAGCCAGTGTTGGGCGCATTTTTGCAAAATCTGCCGAATCTGCTCGAAGCAGCAGTCGAGGGCAGTGATGCATCGCAAGCTGAATGTCCGGTACACCCCGTCGTACCTGAGATCATCAATCCAGCGCAAAACCTGCCAATACAAGAGCTGGCTCAGCAACAACGGATTTTTCAGCTCAGTCAGCAGCTAGTACTAAGTGATGCTAGGGTTCTTGAATTGCAAAATTCCAGTTCATTCCGAATGACCGCACCACTGCGCTCCATCGCGCGTGGCATCAGAAACCTGGCAGCGAATAAGAAAAAATAATGTTAGATCTCTCTCGTCTCAAGCCCGCCGCTCTAAAGGCTCACCCTTTCTCATGGGCTGAAATCGGTAGTCTGTATTCAGTCAAGGATGCCGCAGCGTTGGCACAGTCTTTTCCCCATGATCACTTCAAGACAGTGAGTGGTTACGGGGGCGAAAAAAATTATGACTATGAGGCTCGTGCCTTGGTGGGCATGGGGACTAATACCATTGCTTTTCCCGAAGAGCTGAGCGAAGCGTGGCTGAGTCTGGCGCAAGATCTTGGTTCGGCTGACTATCGGGACGCCATGTCGCGACTGACGGGGATCGATCTGCGCAATGTGCCGATGGAGGTCAACGTGTTTCATTACGGACCTGGCGCCAGCCTGGGAGCCCATCCGGATCTGCCAGACAAATTGGTCACCCATATCCTGTATTTCAATGAGTCATGGAACCGCAACGACGGCGGTTGCCTGAATATTTTACACAGCAATGATCCCGCCTCTGTCGCTGCCGAGATTGAACCCCTGGTTGGCAACTCGGCGATCCTGGTGCGCTCGGATAACTCCTGGCATGCCGTCTCGCAGGTGGTGGGCGGCTGCAGTTCCTCACGCCGCAGCTTGACTGCAACGTTCTATCGCCCTGGCTCCGTCAGCTCCATGTGGTCGCAGGGCGACACTACTCTGTTGCATGGGTACCCACATGGCTGAGCTCGATAGCATCTTGATCGACCGCGACGCGGCCTTGGCCCAGCGAGATTCAGCCATCAATGAACGCGATACCGCGCTGGCAAAGATCGACTTTCTGCAAAATACTCGCTCGTGGCGCATCACCCGACCACTGCGCTCTCTTGTCCGGCTGATGCGTTATGGTTTTACAACTAGGCAAAATCTGCCCGAGACGGTGGGCGCAATCGTGTACCCCGCAGCACCAGAGCCGTTACTGATGCCTGAGGTGGCCCCGGATTTCGTAACGGCAGGGCGCCTGGATATTCTCTGCTTCGCCAATATCGATTGGGCCGCACGATTCCAGCGACCACAGCAGTTGATGAGTCAATTTGCGCACAATGGTTATCGGGTGTTTTATGTCGTCCCATCCAGTGTGCCTGAACAAGGACAGCTCTATAGGTTGACGTCCGTAGCACCGAATATTTTTGAGGTGGCACTGCAGCGCGATGTCCAAGAGGAGTATTACGAAAAAATAGTGACGCCTGAGAATAACCGGATTTACCTGCGAGCCGTTGCTGCGCTAGTAGCCGACATGCAGATAAAAAGCGCTCTCTTGATGATTCACATTGCTTACTGGAGCCCGTTGGCACTCAGTCTGCGATCCGCGCATGGCTGGCGAATCCACTATGACTGTATGGATGACTGGGACGGCTTTCCGAACATCGGCGAACAGCTACTGAGTGAGGAGAAGATCCTGGTTGCCCAGGCTGATCTGGTGACCGTTTCTGCCGCCTCGCTTTATCAGAAGTGGTGCGCCTGTAACGCGCGATGCTTGCTGGTCAGAAATGCAGTAGATTTCGCTTTTTTCCAGCAACACTGTTTTGCCAATGAAGTGCTGAGTGGACTTACCGGGCCTGTGATTGGCTACTATGGTGCCTTGGCGCAATGGCTGGATTATCCATTGTTGGCGGCGTTGGCGGACAGGCGACCAGAGTGGAATTTCATTCTGGTGGGGGATATTTTCGTCGAAGATCTGGCGGGCCTTGAGCACAAGCCCAATGTGCAGTTGCTGGGCAGGAAGCCTTACTCGCAAATGCCACTTTATCTGGACCATTTCGATGCCTGCCTGATCCCCTTCCGGCTCTACAACGTGACGCACGCGGTCGATCCGGTGAAGTTTTATGAGTACATCAGTGCGGGCAAGCCGGTGGTATCCACTCCGCTCAAAGAAATTAGCGTCTATAAGGATCTGCTGTACTTCGCAACCGGGGTCGATGAGTTCATCGAACAGATAGAGTGCGCTTTGGCTGAGTGCGATCTTGCCATGTACAAAAGGCGAGTTGAGCTCGCCCGTGCCAATGACTGGAAGGATCGATTCAATAGCATGCAACTTGCCATCGTCGATCTGTACGAAAAAGTCTCCGTCGTGGTCATTACGTACAACAATTTCAATCTGACGGTTCAATGTGTAAACAGTATTCTGCGTAATACGACGTGGCCCAACTACCAGCTCATTGTTGTCGACAATGGCTCTGACGATGGCACGTGTGACTATCTTGAGCGCCTGCGTCAAGAAGTGCCGTCGGTTAAGATCATCCTGAACCCGGAAAACCGGGGGTTTGCTGCCGCCAACAATCAAGGCTTGCGAGAAGCCAATGGCGACATTCTGCTGCTGCTCAATAATGACACTGTGGTTCCTAAAGGATGGCTGGACCCGTTAGTCCATCATTTAAGAGACTCAAGTATTGGCTTGGTCGGACCGGTCACAAACGCTGTAGGAAACGAAGCGAAAATCAAAGTTTCCTACACCGATATTCAACAGATGCAAGACTTTGCAGATGGTTACACCGAAGCTCACAAGGGACGGCTGTTCGATATTTCGATGCTCGCCATGTTTTGTGTTGCCTTTCGCAGGGATGTCCTGGATGAGGTCGGTTTTCTGGATGAGGCATTCGGTATCGGTATGTTCGAGGATGACGACTACAGTCGTCGCGTGCAGGCTAGTGGCTACCGAACGGTCTGTGCCGAAGATGCGTTTATCCATCATTACGGGCAGGCATCGTTCAGGAAGCTGATCGCCAGTGGCGAATATCAAGCACTCTGGGACAAAAACCAGGCGTACTTCGAAAGCAAATGGGGAGCCTGGCAAGCCCACGTTCATCGCGACGAGCTTGTTCCGGAAAAGACTGGGAGGGGGTAAACCACACCTTGATCAGATGTTCCAGGGGCTGAGTCAGGCAGAGACCGGAAGGCCCGTTGCTAAATGTGATTTCAATGTCCTGGCAAGTCTTCGAGTGTCAAATGAAACGGTCTGGGAGAAAAGCCAAGCCGATCACTGGCGTCCGTATGGTCAAATACCAAATTCTGGTTCATGCGCTCCACCAGCGCGCTTGAAAGATGCCGGTAGCGTGGCAGGCACCGCATGATCGAAACAACCATGCTCAATGTCTTCGCGGAGAGGGCCAGTGTTCGCTCCGGACGTCCCTGAGCCTGGAATATTCGTCTCACCATTGCGTGATAAGGCAAGATTTCTCCCCCTGAAAGGTTGTAACCGCCACTTTGCAGGTCAGGAATTCCAATGGCTGACAGACACGCCTGAACCACGTCATCACTATGTACCGGCTGGCGCAATCCGGTACTGCCACCGATCAGCGGGAAGAATCCGAAACGTTGAATGAAGCGTGCTACTTCAGTAATGTTTTTGTCGCGCCCATGTCCGTAGATCATTGTCGGTCGCAGGATCACCCATTCGATTTGTCGTTCGATCGCCCATTTCTCGAGATGCTCTTCTGCACTTATCAAGCGCTGCGCCAAGACCCTTTCTTGGGCGTCAGGCGATGCTTCTTTGGTAAAGCGACTCGTGGATGACAAGACGATAACGCGCTTGACGTTTGTGCTGGCGAGGCGCCCAAGGTAGTCCGGTAAAACCCAGAGGGGAGCAAATGACAGGAAGGTGTCCAGTTCCAGCCCGTGCCAGTGGTCAGCATTTTTCCAGGTAGCTCCGGGGCAGGAAGCTTTGGGTAGCCCCCGAGTAAAGGCGGTTACCTGAATGCCAGCTTGTGCCAGCAATGGCAGTGCGCGTTCACCCAAGAGGCTGGAACCACCTAATATTCCTATCCGCAACTCAGGTCTCTTTCTGTAGGTTCAATACATTGAAAAGCTGGATAACAGCATGGCGAATGACCATCAGGCTGAATCGAAACCAGACCCCGATAACCACGCTGATCCACAAGAGGACAGAGTATTTGCGGCGGAAAAATTTGCTGTAGAAACGCAGGATCCCATGGTGCTTGTGCCACTCGACGAAATAGGGGCGATTACGACTGCAGCCACCGAATACATGAGTTATCTGAGCATCCGGCACGAATAGAACGCTCCAGCCTGCCTGACGGAAACGCATGCACCAATCGAGGTCCTCGCAGTGGAGAAAATAGTGTTCATCCCACAGTCCGACGCTTTCGATAGCTTCGCGCTTGACCAGCATGCAAGCCCCGGAAATGGCTTCAACGACAATTGGGGCGGCAGGTAGAGGCTCCTTATGCAGTAAAAAGTCGGAAAACGCAGATGGGAAAACCGTGGCGAGTCGCGAAAGCCCGAAAGCCCGCATGAAAGCGCGTCTGGGTGTCGGAAACACTCGGCGCCCGCCGGCTTGTTCACTGCCGTCTGGGTTGCACAGAAATCCTCCGACCATACCGATCTCTGGCGACTTGTGCAGAGCCAGTAGCATACGGTCTATGGCATTTACGGCGAGTACGCTGTCCGGATTCAAAAACAATACATTGGGGGCCGCTGACCGGAGGGCGCCTTGGTTGCACGCCACGGCGAAGCCGAGGTTGGTTGCATTGCGTACGATTTGAAGCGAGTCGTCGGTAGTATGGGTTCGCTCCAGCGTCCTCAAACTATCATCGTGGGAGCTGTTATCCACCACAATGATCCTTGAAGCACCGGCGGCAAATGCTGACCCTACACAAGCAACCAATAGTTCACCTGCGTTGTAATTGACGATGATCACATCACACTCGCCATGTAGAGGCGACTTGACCAGTTCATCAATGGTGGGCAGTTCCACTGCTTTCAACTTCATCACTCCATTGGTCAGGCTTGGATGCATATTGGGTTGCAAGTACTTTCAGGTAAATGGCGACTGACTGGAGGCCGACAGGTCTTGGATCTGTAAGATCTGCAAAGGGTACCATCGTATCAGTGGCATTACGCCACTTGTTGTGAAATAAAGCTGGCTACTGAATCGGTAGTCGAAAATCGTACCTTTAGTCAAGTGGTTAGCGACTCTATTGGCCATGATGAAATACAACCTTATCAGGCGGTTGAGGAATACGTAAGGAATGGGCTGTACTCTCAGTTGATTGCTCATTTTTTGTCTTTGTTTGATAGAGATAAAATTCATTTGCAAAGTGCGATGATTTGTAAGCGTCCGAATTACGCATAACCTGGCGCACCGCCGATATCTTCCGGCGGGCAAGTATTGGCGCCGTCGATGCAGTACGGCACTTGAGGACACGCCCCAGCGGGCAGTTTCTTTTCGACTTTGATCCGATGATCCCAGCCGTCGCCAAAGTCGTAGAGATAGCTAAACTTCTTTATCCCGTACAACGCTTTGATCAGGGTCTTGCGGGTTTCCGAGTTGACGGGTGGCCCCCATCCATCGGGGTCGGGGATGCCGTAGTTTTCACCGGCTATTTCAAACTCGTGCATATGTCCTCCCTCCCGATTGAGGGCTAATACATTGAATTGAAATGGATCGACCCTGCCATTTGGCGCCGCGTGGCGGTATCCGAGAACATCACGTTGGGCAAATTGCACGCCTACGCCGATTTTTCGACAGTTGAGTCAGCGTCTGGCTGAGCCACGCGTTTAATTGGTCAAGCAGTGGGCTTGTCCGGCTTTGTCGAACGGTTCTTCGTTGATCGGGTGGGTGCCCGCGAATCCCGCTTTCGATGGCATACAGGGCCGCTATCCGTTGCGCCGCCTCGGCGGCAAGTCGTGAAGCCTGGTCTTTATAGACATCGTAAAACTAGCCGCGGGCGTGAGCCCAGCATGCGGCTTCCTGAATGGAGCCCCTGGCACACAGCTGAGCAAAACCGGCGTAGCCGTCAGTCTACAAGATCCCGCTGAAGCTCTTGAGATGAGCACAGGGATGTTGCCCCTTGCGATCCGTCGAGTAGGCAAACCATACCGCCGCCGGCGCCGTGTAACCGGCAGGTCGGTCGTCACGCACGTATGTCCACAAGCGAGCCGTTTTGGTTTTGCCGTTGCCCGGCGCGAGTACGCCAATCGGCGTGCCGTCGGCATGGACTTTATGGCTGCTCATGACGTGACGCTCAAGGGCGTTGATCAGTGGTCGCAGTAACTGACTGCTCTGGCCGACCCAGTCGGCGAGGTTTGAGCGCTCCAGATCCACGCCCTCGCGGGCGTAGATCTCGGACTGGCGATACAAGGGAAGATGATTGACAAATTTGGAGACCAGTACATGGGCCAGTAACCCCGGGCCAGCGAGGCCTCGGGCTATCGGGCGACTCGGTGCTGGCACTTGGGCGATGCGCTCGCAGCAGCCGCAAACCAACTTCGGGCAGACATGGCAGATCACTTTGAAACGTGCCTGACTTGATTACTCTTAAGGACTTATTTAGAGCAGATATTGAAAAAAATATGGAGTTGGCTGGGCTGGAGTTTTCGGATTGGTTTTAAGATGAAAGTGGTTCGTTGACATAAATTGGCGTGATTTTTAATTGGTTTTTTTTTTAGCTTTATTCAGGTTGAAAAAGTTGCGCTATTGTTTTCGGTTGCAGTTCTAGCCGCATTAACTGGTTGTGGGGTTGAAGAGCTGCGTATCCCACACCACGGGCGCGCCCAATCCAAGAAGATCAGGGCTTAACATGGACAGTTTCCCTTGTCGCAATACGCAATTTATGTGGGTGAATATGAAAAAACACTATTTAAATCATTTGGCTTGATTGTTTTTTGTATTAAATCACAATCTGCGACAGATTTTCTTTGGAATGCTTCCACATGACAGCTCTACGTCAGGATGATTAACGGTGCCTTCACACTGGCAAGTGCCTTAACTGGTTTTGCCCACACGGATGTCCAATACCTATGACCGCCTTTACCTCTCCTGCATGCTGCATCGCCATCGTCGGCGCAGGTTTCAGTGGAACCCTCACGGCCATCAACACGCTTAGAGCCAACCCGGCAATGGGGCTGCGCATTCTGTTAATCGAGAAAACCAGTCAGATCTCTCGTGGTCTTGCCTATCGCTACGATGACGATAATCTCCTGCTCAATGTTCCGGCAGGCAACATGAGCGCCATTGCTGATGAACCCAACGATTTCGTCGCGTTTTGCGAAGAGCTGGATCCAGCCTTCAACGCCAAGTCATTCATTTCGCGCCGGCTGTATGGCGAGTATCTGGAGCAGAAGTTAAAGGACGCCATGGATCAGTACCCCGGTGTCATTTCAATCGTGAATGCGCAAGTGAATGCCGTACATCTTTCTACTGACTGCAAACCTTACCGGCTGCAACTGGAAAACGCTGAAGACGTGATGGCTGATAAGGTTGTGCTGGCGCTAGGTCATTTTTCCCCGAAACTGCCCGCTGGAATTCCAGTCGCAATGAGCAGCCAGGTGGTCAGTGCCCTGGACTTCGCCGCCATCGACGTCCTTGACCGAGATGCACCAGTGGCTGTCCTCGGGATGGGTCATACCGCTATCGATGCGGTGTTCAGGCTGACCAGCTGTAACCCGGGCCGCAAGGTCTACATGATTTCCCGCCGTGGTCTTTTGCCTTTTGGTCACCGCTTCAATCCCCAGCCGCCACGCACCAGCGGATTCCCGTCCTGGCTTGCTTCCCTCCCCATGACCATACGCGCCTATACCCGTGCTGCGCGGAAAGAAGCAAAGGCTCGTGAAGCGGACGGCGGCGACTGGCGGGATATGTTTAATGAGCTTCGCCCTCACACAGCTACCCTATGGAAAAACCTTTCAGACACAGAGAGGGGCAAATTCCTGCAGAGGGTCGTGCCGTACTGGGATATCCACCGCCACCGCCTGGCACCAGCCTCCGAGCGCCGCATTAAGCAGCTGATCGAATCGGGGCAGGTTGTTCAACTGGCTGGCAGGGTAAGGGGGGTAGAGAAATTCTGTTCGGGCCTTCGGATCGATGTAGCGCTCAGAGGTCATCAAGGCGTAAGTAGCATCGAGGTCGGCGCTCTGATTAATGGAACCGGCCCCAGCTACGATATCGCAGCTGTGGATCAGCCTATTCTCAATCAATTGCTACGTGATGGCTTGATCAAACAGGATCGACAGAAAATCGGACTTGAGGTGGATGAGCATTACCAGCTCATTACGGCGGGCAGTAATTCGTTGCGCGGGCTGCACTACATCGGCCCGATGCTCAAAGCAAAGTATTGGGAGGCAATAGCAGTCCCGGAGCTTCGCATCCACGCGCAACAGCTTGGCCAAGGGTTGGCGAGCCAGCCCTTCACGAGGATATGTGTTGTTACCCAGCCAGCATCGGATAGGTAAACAGCCCAAAGTGCAGCAGGTTCAAGCCGAAATGGGTGGCGATGGCCGCACCCAACCCGCCAAATCGGTAGGCCAGACCATAGCCGACCCCTGCCAGCCCCGCCAGTAACACCCATTGCCAGCCCGCGCCCAAGTGAGCGAGGCCAAATAGCAGCGAGGCGAGCAGCAGCGCGAGGTTTTCGCCGTAGGGCAGGTGTTTGAAATGCCGGCTCAAACCGCCCTGGATGTAGCCGCGAAACAGCGCTTCTTCCACCAGGGTGACCAGCAGCAGGTTGTTCAAGACCCACAGCCAGGCTTGGTCCGGCCATTTTGGCGCCCAACTGATCACACCCAACAAAAAGGCGCCGCCGAGGGCGAGCACGACACTCAAGGTCAGGGCGAGGGCGGTGGCGTAAATCGACAGCCGCAGTGAGCGCCGACCGACAATCCACGGGCAGACCAGCAACAACCAGAAACCTATTAGCGGCTTGTCCTGGTTCAAATACATGGAAAACGGCACGGCATTGTCGGTGAACCGTTGCGGGTCGATGCCGCGACCGTTGTAGAAACCCGGCAGCCAATGCATCGCCAGCGCCAGGGCCAGGACGATGAACAAACCATGGCCGATGTAGCGACCGGCCTGGATCTTTTGCTGGCGTACGGCGAAACCGGCTAACAACAGCAATGCGACGGAAATCGCGGCGAGCCAGCCGAGATGGCCGTAGGTCAGCGCGATTGCATAGCCGATGGAGAGGAGTGCCAGGTGGAGCCATGGCAGAGCGAGCATAAAGAGTCCTTAAGGCTGAAAGCTTCTGTGGCGAGGGGGCTTGCCTGTGGCTAGGGGGCTTGCCTGTGGCGAGGGGGCTTGCCCCCGTTGGGCCGCGCAGCGGCCCCCCGCTTTTCCTCAATACACCCTCGTCCGAATTACGACTGCTGCGCAGCCGAACGGGGGCAAGCCCCCCCGCCACAGGGTGCAGGTGCTTTGAAGGGCGCGATTATAAGGATGTAAACCGCACAAACAAAAACACCGCCCGAAGGCGGTGTCTCTGTCAGCAACGATGCCTATGAGGCAATCAACTGCCGCAACACGTAATGCAAAATCCCCCCGGCCTTGAAGTACTCCACTTCATTGAGCGTATCGATCCGGCACAACACCTCGATCTTCTCGCTGCTTCCGTCTTCACGGGTGATGACCAGCGTCAGGTTCATGCGCGGCGTTACTTCAACGCCGGTCAGACCCAGAATATCCACAGTCTCCTTGCCGGTCAGGTTCAGGCTCTTGCGGTTCTGATCCAGTTTGAACTGCAACGGCAACACGCCCATGCCCACCAGGTTGGAACGGTGAATCCGCTCGAAGCTCTCGGCGATCACCGCCTTCACCCCCAGCAGATTGGTGCCCTTGGCGGCCCAGTCGCGGCTCGACCCGGTACCGTATTCTTGCCCGGCGATCACCACCAACGGCGTGCCCGACGCTTGATAACGCATGGCGGCGTCGTAGATCGGCAGGCGCTCGCCCGTCGGAATGTAAATGGTGTTGCCACCTTCTTCGCCACCAAGCATTTCGTTACGGATGCGGATGTTGGCGAAGGTGCCGCGCATCATCACTTCATGGTTGCCGCGACGCGAGCCATAAGAGTTGAAGTCCCTTGGTTCCACGCCTTTCTCGCGCAGGTAATGCCCGGCCGGGCTGTCGGCCTTGATGTTGCCGGCGGGGGAGATGTGGTCGGTGGTCACCGAATCGCCGAGCAGCGCCAGCACGTTGGCTTTCTTCACGTCCTGGATCACCGGCAACGGCCCGCCGATGTCATCAAAGAACGGCGGATGCTGGATGTAGGTCGAATCCTCCTGCCACACATAAGTCGCCGCCTGCGGCACTTCGATCGCCTGCCACTGTTCGTCTCCGGCAAACACCTCGGCGTATTCCTTGTGGAACATCGCGGTGTTGACCTGGTTCACCGCGTCGGCAATCTCTTTGGTGCTCGGCCAGATGTCGCGCAGATAAACCGGGTTGCCGTTCTGGTCATTGCCCAGGGGTTCGCTGCTGATATCGATGCGCACCGTGCCGGCCAGCGCATAAGCGACAACCAGGGGCGGGGAGGCCAGCCAGTTGGTTTTCACCAGCGGATGCACCCGGCCTTCAAAGTTGCGGTTACCGGACAGCACCGAGGCCACGGCCAGATCGGCTTTCTGAATCGCTTTCTCGATCGGTTCCGGCAGCGGCCCGGAGTTGCCGATACAAGTGGTGCAGCCGTAGCCGACCAGGGCAAAACCCAGTTCATCGAGGTATTGGGTCAGGCCCGCCGCCTTGTAGTAGTCGGTGACCACTTTCGAACCCGGCGCCAGGGAACTCTTGACCCACGGTTTGCGTTTCAGGCCTTTCTCGATGGCTTTCTTCGCCACCAGTCCGGCCGCCATCATCACACTCGGGTTGGAGGTGTTGGTGCAGGAGGTGATCGCGGCGATCACCACCGCACCGTTCTTCAGGCGATAGGTGTGGCCTTCAGACTCGTAGTCCGCCTCGCCGATCAGGTCGGCGTTGCCCACCGCGACGCCACCGCCGCCTTCACTTTCCAGGCGACCTTCTTCCTTGCTGGTGGGTTTGATCTGCAGGCCGAGGAAATCGCTGAAGGCCTGGGCGACGTTCGGCAGCGAGACGCGATCCTGCGGGCGTTTGGGCCCGGCGAGGCTGGCTTCGACGCTGGCCATGTCCAGTTCCAGGCTGTCGGTAAAGATCGGTTCCTTGCCCGGCAGGCGCCACAGGCCCTGGGCCTTGGTGTAGGCCTCGACCAGTTTGACCACTTCGGGTGGGCGGCCGGACAGGCGCAGGTAGTCCAGTGTCACGTCGTCCACCGGGAAGAAGCCGCAGGTGGCGCCGTATTCCGGGGCCATGTTGGCGATGGTCGCGCGGTCGGCCAACGGCAGATCGGCGAGGCCGTCACCGTAGAACTCGACGAATTTGCCGACCACGCCTTTCTTGCGCAGCATCTGCGTAACCGTCAGCACCAGGTCGGTGGCGGTGATGCCTTCCTTGAGCTTGCCGGTGAGTTTGAAGCCAATCACTTCCGGGATCAGCATCGACACCGGTTGGCCGAGCATCGCTGCTTCCGCTTCGATCCCGCCCACGCCCCAGCCGAGCACGCCGAGGCCGTTGATCATGGTGGTGTGGGAGTCGGTGCCGACCAGGGTGTCGGGGAACGCGTAAGTGCGGCCGTCCTCGTCCTTGGTCCAGACCGTGCGCCCGAGGTATTCCAGGTTGACCTGGTGACAGATCCCGGTGCCCGGCGGCACCACGCTGAAGTTGTCGAAGGCACTCTGGCCCCAGCGCAGGAAGGCGTAACGCTCGCCGTTGCGCTGCATTTCGATGTCGACGTTCTGTTCGAAGGCGCTGGAACTGGCGAATTTGTCGACCATTACGGAGTGGTCGATCACCAGATCTACCGGGGACAGCGGGTTGATCCGCTGTGGATCGCCGCCAGCCTTGGCCATGGCGGCGCGCATGGCGGCCAGATCGACCACGGCGGGCACGCCGGTGAAGTCCTGCATTAATACCCGGGCCGGGCGGTATTGGATTTCGCGGTCGGAGCGGCGCTCCTTGAGCCACGCGGCAATCGCCTTGAGGTCGGCGCCGGTGACGGTTTTTTCGTCCTCCCAGCGCAGCAGGTTTTCCAGCAGCACTTTCAACGACATTGGCAGCTTGTCGAGATCACCGAGGCTCTTGGCAGCGTCGGGCAGACTGAAATAGTGGTAGGTCTTGTCGTCGACTTGCAGGGTTTTAAGGGTTTTCAGGCTATCGAGGGACGGCATTTGAAATGACTCCTTTGGGTCCGCACGGCTACGGACTGACGGGACAAACAGAGCCTTTAACCTAGCCCTGTTTTAAGTAGCTGGCTAATAACTGGACTCTATCGACAAGTCCAAGGTTCCGAACTCGGCTATCATGCGCCGGTTTTCGTGACAGGCTTTGCTACAGGGCAAGTTTGCGCATCGATCATTGCCGATTGCCCAGGAGATTCAATGAACACCCTCTTTATGCACTGCCGGCCGGGCTTCGAAGGCGAAGTCTGTTCCGAGATTTCCGAACACGCCGCACGGCTGAACGTGGCCGGTTATGCCAAGGCCAAGACCGCCAGCGCCTGCGCCGAATTCATCTGCACCGAAGAAGACGGTGCCGCGCGCCTGATGCGTGGCCAGCGTTTCGCCGAGCTGATCTTCCCGCGCCAATGGGCGCGCGGGATGTTCATTGACCTGCCGGAAACCGACCGCATCAGCGTGATCCTCGCGCACATCGTCGACTTCCCGGTATGTGGCAGCCTGTGGCTGGAAATGGTCGACACCAACGATGGCAAGGAACTGTCGAACTTCTGCAAGAAGTTCGAAGGCCACCTGCGCAAGGCGCTGATGGCCGCCGGCAAACTGGTGGAAGACGCCAGCAAGCCGCGTCTGTTGCTGACCTTCAAGAGTGGCCGCGAAGTGTTTGTCGGCCTGGCCGAGTCGAATAATTCGGCGATGTGGCCGATGGGCATTCCGCGCCTCAAGTTCCCGCGTGACGCGCCAAGCCGTTCGACCCTGAAGCTGGAAGAGGCCTGGCACCATTTCATCCCTCGCGACCAGTGGGACGAGCGCCTGCACAGTGACATGACCGGCGTCGACCTCGGCGCCGCGCCGGGCGGCTGGACCTGGCAGTTGGTCAACCGTGGCATGCTGGTGACCGCCATCGACAACGGCCCGATGGCCGAAAGCCTGATGGACACCGGCCTGGTGCAGCACTTGATGGCCGACGGTTTCACCTTCAAGCCGCGCCAACCGGTGGACTGGATGGTGTGCGACATCGTCGAGAAACCGGCGCGCAACGCCGCGATGCTCGAAGAGTGGATCGGCGAAGGGCATTGCCGCGAAGCGGTGGTCAACCTCAAGCTGCCGATGAAACAGCGTTACGCGGAAGTGAAGCGTTTGCTCGAGCGCATCGCCGAGGGGTTCAAGGAGCGCGGGATCAAGGTTGAGATCGGCTGTAAGCAGCTGTACCACGACCGTGAAGAAGTGACCTGCCATTTGCGCCGGATTGATGTAAAGAAACCCAAGTCCCGCTGATTCGTACGCCGATCGTTCCCACGCTCTGCGTGGGAATGCATCCCGTGACGCTCTGCGTCACTTGCAAGGCGGAACGCGGAGCGTCCCAGGCGGCATTCCCACGCGGAGCGTGGGAACGATCAGGCGAGGGCGGTGTTATGAGAAAGATGACCGAACACCCGGCAATGCGCGACAATGCCGGCCAGTTTCAGGAGTGAATCATGAGTGAAATGATTGATACGCCGGTAGACGGCACCCTCGACGCCACCGGCCTCAACTGCCCGGAGCCGGTGATGATGCTGCACCAACACATCCGTGACCTGGCGCCCGGCGGCTTGCTGAAGGTGATCGCCACCGACCCGTCGACCCGTCGCGATATCCCCAAGTTTTGCGTGTTCCTCGACCATGAACTGGTCGGCCAGCACGAAGAGGCAGGCACCTACCTCTACTGGATCCGCAAGAAACTCGCTTAACCCATCGACTTGCTGATGCGGATCCGCTTGCGTGCACTGCGCGCCAGGCGGATCGACAGCATCAGCGCCGCGCAACTCAAGCCCACGATCAAACCCTGCCACAGCCCGCTCGGGCCACTCGGCGCGCCGAGCCAGTCAGTCAGGCCCAGGGCGTAGCCCACCGGCAAACCAATCCCCCAATAGGCGAACAAGGTCAGGATCATCGTCACCCGCGTGTCCTGATAGCCGCGCAACGCACCCGCTGCCGTGACCTGGATCGCATCGGAAAACTGAAACAGCGCCGAATACACAATCAACATCGCCGCGACATGAATCACCGTCGGGTCTGTCGTGTAGATGGTTGCAATGTGTTCGCGCAGCAAAAACATCATGCTCGCCGACAGGCAGGCATAGGCCAACGCGCTGCCCATGCCGACACCGGCGGCGAAGCGTGCCTCCCGTGGTTCATTGCGACCGAGTGCCTGGCCGACGCGCACGGTGACGGCCATGCCCAGCGAGTAAGGAATCATGAACACCAGGGAGCTGACGTTCAGCGCAATCTGGTGCCCGGCGACGACGGTCGCGCCAAGGCTGCCGATCAGCAGGGCGATCACCGCGAAGATGCTCGATTCGGCAAACACCGCGATGCCGATAGGCAGGCCGATGCCCAGCAGGCGTTTGATCACCGACCACTGTGGCCAGTCGAAGCGGCTGAACAGTTCACTTTTCTGGTAGGCGGGGGCCCAGTGGGTATAGGCCACCATGCCGAGGGCCATGAACCACATGACAATCCCCGTCGCCCAGCCACAACCGGCGCCGCCCATGGCGGGCACCCCTAAGTGACCATAAATGAACACGTAATTGAGCGGGATGTTCAGCGCCAGGGCACACAGACCGAGGATCATCGCCGGGCGCGTGCGGCCCATGCCGTCGCTGAAGCAGCGCAACACGTGATAGAACGCGACCGCAGGCAAACCGGCGGCAATGCCGTGCAGGTATTGCATGCACGGGCCGATCAGTTCCGGATCGACTTTCATCAGGTGCAGGATCGGTTCGGCAGCGATGAGCATGACAGTCGCCATCAAACCCACCACCAGCGCCAGCCACAGAGCCTGGCGCACAATCGGGCCGATTTCGCTGTGGGTGCCGGCGCCGAAGCGCTGGGCGACTTTCGGTGTGGTCGCCAGCAGCGTGCCGGTCATCAACAGAAACACCGGCACCCAGATCGAGTTGCCCAGCGCCACGGCCGCCAGGTCTCGCGGCCCGACCCGACCAGCCATCACCGCATCGACGAAGCCCATGGCGGTGGTCGCCAGTTGCGCGATCATGATCGGCAGCGCCAGGGCGAACAGGGTTTTCAGCTCCAGACGAATCCGGGCAGGGCGGGTGAGGGCGGTTGCAGCGGGGCGATCAGTCACGGAATTCAAGGGCGAAGCGTCCAGGGGTATTTGATGCGCGAGGGCGGCGCATTCTACCTGCTGACGCGCCAGTCAGGAAAAGAGCTGTGTTAGGGATTTGTAATCCGTTTCGACGTTTCGCCATACCTCGCCACACAGGCATGCGGCGATCCTGAATACTCGCTGGCCGATCCCACCTTCTGCGCCTAAACTGCCGATCCGCCAAAGGAGCCTCGCCATGCTGATTGTTGCCGATGAAAATATCCCGCTGCTTGATGCCTTCTTCGAAGGTTTCGGCGAAATTCGCCGGGTGCCGGGGCGTTCCATTGACCGTGCGACGGTTGAACAGGCCGATGTGCTGCTGGTGCGTTCGGTGACCAACGTCAACCGCGCCTTGCTCGAAGGCAGCAACGTGAAGTTTGTCGGCACGTGCACCATCGGCACCGATCACCTGGACCTGGATTACTTCCAGCAGGCCGGCATCACCTGGTCCAGCGCCCCCGGCTGCAATGCCCGGGGCGTGGTCGACTATGTGCTCGGCAGCCTGCTGACCCTCGCCGAAATCGAAGGCGCCGACCTGAATCAGCGCACCTACGGTGTCGTCGGTGCCGGTGAAGTGGGCGGGCGGTTGGTCAAGGTCTTGCAAGGCCTGGGCTGGAACGTGCTAGTCTGCGATCCGCCACGGCAAGCGGCGGAGGGCGGCGAATTTGTCAGCCTCGAACAGATCATCGAGCAGTGCGACGTCATCAGCCTGCACACCCCGTTGAAGAAGCACGGCGCGCAATCGACCTGGCACCTGTTCGACAAACCCCGGTTGAACCGACTCAAACCCGGCACCTGGCTGATCAACGCCAGCCGTGGGCCGGTGGTGGATAACGCCGCCCTGCGCCAGGTGTTGCTGCAACGTGAAGACCTGCAAGCGGTGCTGGACGTCTGGGAAGGCGAACCCGAGGTCGACGTGGCGCTGGCTGACCTCTGTGTGCTGGCGACCCCGCACATCGCCGGTTACAGCCTCGACGGCAAACAGCGCGGCACGGCGCAGATCTATCAGGCGTATTGCGATTTTCTTGGTCAGCCAGCCCAGGTCAGCCTCAGCGATTTACTGCCGGCGCCGTGGTTGTCCCACGTGACCTTGCACGCGGACAGTGACCCGGCCTGGGCGCTGGCAATGGTGTGCCGCGGCGTGTACGACCCGCGCCGCGACGATGCCGATTTTCGCCGCAGCCTTGTCGGTAATGTGAACGAGCAGCGCGCGGCGTTCGATGCGCTGCGCAAGCATTATCCGGCGCGCCGGGAGATTGATGGGTTGCAGGTGCGGATTGAAGGGGATTCGCCGGTGTTGCGCCAGATCGTGGCGGCGTTGGGCGCGACGGCTGTCTAGGGACCGCATTGGCCCTTTCGCGGGCAAGCCTCGCTCCTGCAGCGAAGGCCGCGCCGCAATCTCCTGACGAACACCCATAAAAAACCCGGCCAACCTGGGCCGGGTCAAGAAGACGGTGGCTATATCACTTTTGTTCGGCAGGCTTGACCAATCGCTGTTCCAGTTCACGGCACGCGTCCTGGATCATGTCTTCAGTGATCGGAACTTCGCGCCCATCCTTATCGATAATCGAGCAACCCAGAGACTGGTCGGGCTGTGTGCGGATCACTTGAATCTTGTCTTCGCTGCTGTTTTGCAAGGACATGGCCTGTCTCCTCATCAGGTTGTGTGCTTACTCTGAATCCGCCATGTGACCGGGCTGTGACAACTCCCTGCGATCTTCCGGACGGCAATACCAGTCCATCAGAAATGCTTGAACCTTGCCACCCGGACATTAGACCAATAGCGTCTAGCCGCTAGTCTTGGCGAGCATAATTAACCTGACTCATTGTGATTTACAGAGTTCCACCCCATTGAGTGTGTAGGCTGGCCCTATCCATCGCTTGGGCTGCGAACCTGGATGAACCCGATGCTCTCTTCCCGTCACCGCCGTGCCCTGCGCCTGACCCGTCATTTTCTTGCGCCGTATCGCTGGCCGGCGCTGGGTGCCTTGCTCGCGTTGATCGTCACGGCAGGCATTACCTTGTCCATGGGGCAGGGTATTCGCCTGTTGGTGGATCAGGGCTTCATGACGCAGTCGGCACACCTGCTTAACCAGACGATTGGCTTGTTCATGTTGCTGGTGCTCGGTCTGGCCGTCGGCACTTTCGCGCGTTTTTATCTGGTGTCGTGGATCGGCGAGCGGGTTGTCGCGGATATTCGCCGGCAGGTGTTCAATCATCTGGTTTACCTGCATCCGGGGTTCTATGAAGACAATCGCAGCTCCGAGATCCAATCGCGCCTGACGGCCGACACCACGCTGTTGCAATCGGTGATTGGCTCGTCGCTGTCGCTGTTTTTGCGCAATCTGCTGATGGTGATCGGCGGGATCGTGCTGCTGTTTATCACCAATCCCAAGCTCACCAGCATTGTGGTGATTGCCTTGCCCTTGGTGGTCGCACCGATCCTGATCTTCGGTCGCCGGGTACGCAGCCTGTCACGCCTGAGCCAGGACCGGATTGCCGACATCGGCAGCTACGTCGCCGAAACTCTCGGCCAGATCAAAACCGTGCAGGCCTATAACCATCAAGTCCAAGACGAGCGACGTTTCGCGGTGACCGTAGAAGAGGCGTTCAACACCGCGCGCAAGCGCATCTTCCAGCGGGCCTGGCTGATAACCCTGGTGATCGTGCTGGTGCTCGGGGCGGTCGGGGTGATGTTGTGGGTAGGCGGCATGGACGTAATTGCCGGGCGGATTTCTGCGGGTGAACTGGCGGCATTTGTCTTCTACAGCCTGATCGTCGGTAGCGCTTTCGGCACCTTGAGCGAAGTGATCGGCGAGTTGCAGCGCGCGGCCGGTGCGGCGGAGCGGATAGCCGAATTGTTGCGCTCGGAAAACATCATCCAGCCGCCGACCACGGGATTGGTGACCTTGCCCGAGCGGGTCAAGGGCAATCTGGAATTGCAGGGTGTGCGCTTTTCCTACCCGTCGCGTCCCGAAAGCTTTGCTGTCGATGGCTTGAATCTGACGATCAACGCGGGGGAAACCCTGGCGCTGGTCGGGCCATCCGGCGCGGGCAAGTCCACCGTGTATGACTTGCTGCTGCGGTTTTATGATCCTGCCGACGGGCGCATCCTGCTCGACGGTGTGCCGCTGACTCAGCTCGATCCGCTGGACTTGCGCCGCTGCTTCGCCCTGGTCTCGCAAACCCCGGCGCTGTTCTTCGGCAGCATCGAAGAAAACATCCGCTACGGCAATCCCACCGCGACCTTGGCCCAGGTCCAGGAAGCCGCCAAAATCGCCTACGCCCACGACTTTATCGAACAAATGCCCGACGGCTACCAGACCCACCTCGGCGACGGCGGCCTCGGTCTGTCCGGCGGCCAGCGCCAACGCCTGGCCATCGCCCGGGCGTTGCTGGTGGACGCGCCGATCCTGCTGCTGGACGAAGCCACCAGCGCCCTCGACGCCCAAAGCGAACACCTGATCCAGCAAGCCCTGCCCAGCCTGATGAAAAACCGCACCACCCTGGTCATCGCCCACCGCCTGGCCACGGTGAAAAACGCGGATCGGATTGCGGTGATGGACCAAGGGAAACTGGTGGCAGTGGGCACGCACCAGGAACTGGTGGCGAGTAACGCGTTGTATGCGCGGCTGGCGGCGTTGCAGTTCAACGACGGCAAGGCCGAATTCGATCTTCACGCGTAGGCGCTGTGTAGGCGCGACTCTGACTGGCATCCGCTGATCATCAGCTGTGTGTTTCATTACGAATTCGAATTTATCCATCCCTTTGCCGATGGCAATGGACGGATGGGGCGGCTCTGGCAGACTTTGATCCTCAGTCAGTGGCGACCCGTGTTGGCGTATTTGCCGGTTGAAGCGGTGATTCGTGAGCAGCAGGATGCCTATTACGCTGCGCTGTCGGCGGCCGACCAGATGGCCGAGTCGACGCCTTTTGTTGAATTCATGCTCCAGGCATTGAGTCTCGCGCTCGCCGAAGCAGCGCGGAGCGAACCGATGACCGACCAAGTAACCGACCAAGTAACCGACCAAGTAACCGACCATGTAGCAAAATTGCTTCGGGTGCTCCATGACGGCAGCTCACTCAAGGTCAATGAGTTGATGGCAGAGGTCGGACTGGCTCACAAGGCGACCTTTCGAGCTAACTACCTCAAGCCCGCATTAGCCGCCGGTTTGATCGAAATGACTGATCCCGACTCACCTAAGAGTCCAGCTCAACGGTACCGCCTGACCAAAACCGGCAAGACGTTCGTACGAGCAGGATCGGCGTAGGCGCGGTGTAGGAGCTGTCGAGTGAAACGAGGCTGCGATCTTTTGATCTTCGCTTCTAACGCGCTATAAAAATGCCCGCATCAATCGATGCGGGCATTTTTTTTAGGAGCAGATCAAAAGATCGCAGCCTTCGGCAGCTCCTGCGTGACCGGCATTACCGGTCACTGATCATCAAAATACCGCTCATGCCAATCCACCAGCGGTTGCGGCGAATTCAGCTTCTGGCCGTAGATCACCGAGTACGACAGCACGTTTTGCACGTACTGGCGGGTTTCGTCGAACGGGATGCTTTCCACCCACACGTCGAAGCTCAGGTGATCAGCGCCACGCAGCCACTGGCGCACGCGGCCGGGGCCGGCGTTGTAGGCGGCGGAGGCGAGGACGCGGTTGCCGTTGAACTGGCTGTGGACCTGACTCAGGTAGGCGGCGCCGAGTTGGATGTTCTTGTCCGGGTCGAGCACTTGCTGCGGCGAAGCCAGGGGGATGCTGAACTTGCGCGCGGTTTCCTTGGCGGTGCCGGGCATCAGTTGCATCAGGCCGCTGGCGCCGACGCCGGAACGGGCGTCGTCCATGAAGGCACTTTCCTGGCGAGTGATGGCGAACACCCAGCTCGAATGCAGGCCACGGACCTTGGCTTCACGCACCAGGGTTTCGCGGTGGGCCATCGGGAAGCGGATGTCCAGGTCGTCCCAGTACTGCGCCTGGCTGATGGTGCGGATCGCCGGGAAGTACCATTTCAGGTCATAGGCCAGCTTGGCCTGGGCGACCATCTCGTCACGGTTGAAATGACGGCTGACGTGGTACCACTCGCGACGACCGTCGACGATCTGCCCACGGGCGTGGAATTCCAGGGCGCGACGTATGCCGGGGGTGTTGCGCACCTTGTTGATGATCGCTTGGCTGAGCACCAGCGGCTTGTTCATCAGCGAGTAGGGCAATTGCGAACGGTCGGCGGCGAGGAAACCGTAGAAATCACGTTCGCGGGCGAGGCCTTTGTAAAGCGTCTGCGCTTCCGGGTTCTGCGGTTGCGCCAGTTCCAGGCTGCGGGCCTGCCAGTAGCGCCAGCGGTTGGTGATGGCCAGGTCCTGCGGCAAACGACGGGTCAACTGATAGGCGTCGTCCCAACGGGCCAGACGCAAGAGCAGGCGCAGGCGCCATTCCGACACGGTGTTGTCGCGCAGTTCCGGGTCGTACTTGGTCATCACGTCCAGCGCGCGGGGGTCGAAACGCCGGGCGAGGGTCAGGCCGATTTCCCGGGCAATGGCGACTTTTTCATCGCGGGAGAAGTGCATGCTACTGGCGTAACCGTCGAGCAGGTCCATGGCCTTGTCCGGGTCCTGCTTGGCCAGGCGACGCAAGCCGAGGCTGACGATGTCGGACATCGGTTCATCGGCCGGGCTGAATCGCGACGGCTGATTGAGCAGTTCGGGTTTCTGCGCCACATCCACCAACAAGCGACCGCGCGGGGCGAGGGTGGTCAGGCCGCTCACCAGGCTGTTGGCCAGCGGGTAATTGCGTGCCTGAGCTGCCAGTTTGGTGCGTTCCCAGCGTTTCTGTTCGGTCAATTGACCTTCGGCGGCCCAGATCCCGAACAAGCCATCACAGGCCGCGGGTTGGGATTTGCCGGTCAGCCAGAGTTTGTCGGCATTGGCGTAACCGACAGCTTTCTGGTTATGCCCGATCTGATACTGCGCATTCAGGCAGTCCAGTTCGGTGAAGTTGAGCTTGGGGTCGTAATACTTGACGAAGGTCGCCCAGTCACCGCGATCCGCCAGCCAGCGCAACCAGCGTAGCTTCATCCAGTTGGCCTGGGGCAGGTCCCCGTGTTCGGCGAGGAATTTCTCGATTTCGGCATTGCTCGCGGTTTTCAGGCGCGCGGTCAGTTCGTCATACGCGAGGTATGGTTCCAGCGGATAATCGCTGAGTGCCTGGCTATAGCGAAAATAAGGCTCGGAATCGCCTTTGGCCAAGGCACGCTTGGCTTCATCGTAATACTGGCGTTGGGTGGACAGGTCGACCGCCTGGACTGATTGAGCGGCAGTGGCAGAAAGAAGAAAACACGATAAAAGACTGAAAAGGCGACTGCGCATGAGACATCCGGGCAGAAAAATCATGACAAGTGCTGACAGGGCCGGCACTGAATAATCTGTAGCTTAGCCTTTTGCCAGCAATGGGCGAAAGCTTTGCCGGCCTGTCGGTGCAAGATCGCAACAATTGTCATGCAGAGTGCTACACAGGTGAAATTGCCGGCCTTCTGAAGCCTCAAGTCAGGTAGAATGCGCGCCCGGTTTTTGGAGAAGCTCATGACCCTGCTCAAATTCAGCGATGTGTCCCTTGCTTTCGGCTCTACGCCGTTGTTGGACAAGGTGTCCTGGCAGATCGCCCGTGGTGAGCGGGTGTGCATCATCGGCCGCAACGGCACTGGCAAGTCCAGCATGATGAAGCTCGTCAAGGGCGACCAGAAGCCCGATGACGGCTCTGTTTGGCGTTCACCTGGCCTCAAGATTGGCGAATTGCCGCAAGAACTGCCGGTAGCCGACGAGCGGACCGTGTTCGACGTGGTGGCTGAAGGCCTGGACGGTGTCGGCGAGCTGCTTGCGCAGTATCACCACCTGAGCCAGAACATCGTCACCGACGCCGACCTGGACAAACTGATGCACGTCCAGCACGACCTCGAAGCCCGCGACGGCTGGCGTTTGCAGCAATTGGTCGACAGCACCTTGAGCCGTCTGCAATTGCCCGCCGACAAAACCCTCGCCGAATTGTCCGGCGGCTGGCGTCGCCGCGTCCTGCTGGCCCAGGCCCTGGTTTCCGAGCCGGACCTGCTGCTGCTCGACGAACCGACCAACCACCTGGACATCGGTGCGATCGCGTGGCTCGAAGAAGCGCTGAAGGATTTCCAGGGCGCCGTGCTGTTCATCACGCACGACCGTTCCTTCCTGCAGAACCTCGCCACCCGCATCCTCGAACTGGATCGCGGCGGCCTGATCGACTGGAACGGCGACTACGCCAGTTTCCTCGTGCACAAAGAAGCCTCGCTGGCCGCTGAAGACACCGCCAACGCGCTGTTCGACAAGAAACTGGCCCAGGAAGAAGTCTGGATCCGCCAGGGCATCAAGGCGCGCCGCACCCGTAACGAAGGCCGCGTCCGCGCCCTGAAAGCCCTGCGCAACGAGCGCAGCGAGCGTCGTGAGCGCACCGGCAAGGCCAACATTCAGCTCGATACCGCTGACAAGTCCGGCAAGCAGGTGATGGTCCTCGAGAACGTGAGTTTCGCTCACCCGGGCGGCCCGTTCCTGATCAAGGACTTCTCGATGGTCCTGCAGCGCGGCGACCGTATCGGTCTGCTGGGCGCCAACGGTACCGGCAAGACCACTTTGCTGAAACTGATGCTCAACGGTCTGCAGCCCACCAGCGGCACCGTGGAAGAGGGCACGCGCATCGACGTGGCCTACTTCGACCAGTTGCGCCATCAGCTGGACCTGGAAAAGACCGTGATCGACAACGTGGCCGAAGGTCGCGACTTCATCGATATCGATGGTCAGAGCCGTCACGTGCTGAGCTACCTCGGCGACTTCCTGTTCAGCCCGCAGCGTGCCCGCACGCCGGTCAAGGCGCTGTCCGGTGGTGAGCGTGCCCGTCTGTTGCTGGCGAAACTGTTCAGCAAACCGGCGAACCTGCTGGTCCTCGACGAACCGACCAACGACCTCGACGTGGAAACACTCGAACTGCTGGAAGAGGTCTTGCTGACCTTCAACGGCACCGTGCTGATGGTCAGCCACGACCGGGCATTCCTCGACAACGTGGTCACCAGCACCCTGGTCTTCGAAGGTGAAGGCAAGGTTCGCGAATACGTCGGTGGTTATCAGGACTGGCTGCGTCAGGGCGGCTCGCCGCGCCTGCTGGGCGTGACCGAGAGCAAGTCCGGCAAGGCCGACCTGACCTCCGCGGTCGTTACCGCCGAAGCTGCACCTGTTGCTGCGGTGGAAGCGCCGGTGGCGAAGAAGAAACTCAGCTACAAGTTGCAGCGTGAGCTGGAAATGTTGCCGGGCCAGATCGAAGCCATGGAGCAGCAGATTGCGACGGTTGAAGCACAGATGGCCGACGCCGGTTTCTACCTGCGTCCGGCTGCCGAGAGCGCGGCAGTGATTGCTCAGCTTGAGCAATTGCAGGCTGAACTCGAGGTGATGGTCGAGCGTTGGGCCGAGCTGGATGCCTGATTGATCCTGCGGCAATAAAAAAGCCCGACCTCGGTTACTCGAGTGTCGGGCTTTTTGTAGGAGCTGCCTTCGGCAGCTCCAACAGGGGCAACGGGTTTCAGCTTTTGATCAGGCGTACGGCGAGTACATCACACGGCGCACCGTGCAGCACGTCGTTAGCGGTGGAGCCCAGTAGCAGCGCCAGGCCATGTCGGCCGTGGCTGCCGACCACGATCAGGTCGCAGGTCTGTTCCTTGGCCAGGTGATGAATTTCCTGGCGCGGCTGGCCGTAAGTCAGGTGGCTGTATTCCTTCGTGAGTTCCGGGTATTTCACGATCAACCGGTCAAGTCGCTCCTTGGCCTGGTCGAACTGCTGTTGTTGCAGTTGTGACAGGTCCATCGGCACGTCGCCGCCAAAGGCCATGGCCATCGGCTCGACAATGTGCACCAGGGACAGCTTCGCGCCATTGCTCACCGACAGTTCGCGGGCGCGGTGGATAACAGGATCGCACTCTTCGGTTAGATCTACAGCGACCAGAATATGGTTGTAGGGCATGAGGTGCTCCTCCTGAGGATTGCAATATTGGTAAGTATGGCTGGTTTCAAGCGCAATGGTTCCAAAGTGACCCAAAGCGCTCATCAAGAATCGGGAGTACAGATATGACGGTCTGGATAGTGGTGTCAATCCTGCTGGTGGTCTTGAGTCCGCTGGCATGGTTGCGACCGTCCCGCCACCAGAGCGGCCGCATGGCCTTGCGCATGGAGGCACGGCGTATCGGGCTGGCCATGCAGCTGGCGCCCCAGGAGTGGCCGCACTGGCTGAGCCAGGAGCCGCCGAGCCCGTGCGCGCAGTACCATCGACCGCGCCGGGGTAATCAGCCGAAGTGCTGGAGTTATTGGCAAAAGTCGCCGGGCGTGTGGGTCAATCAGTGGCAGGAGGTCTGTGAGGATCCGGCGTTGCTGATTCATTTCGAAAAATTGCCAGACAACGTCTACAAGATCGAAGCGGACAAGCAGATGATCACGTTGTACTGGGGCGAGAAGGGCGAAGCGACGGTTTTGCAGCAAATTGACGGGGTGCTGAAAGCACTCGCATGACTTGCGGAAATTTCGTGCTGCAATGGCGCGAAACGCCCGACAGACAGGCAATAAAAAGCCCGACATCATCATCGGGCTGGAGTTGGCCAGGCAGGCCGGAAATTCTTTGTGGCGCAGATCTTACGCTGGGCATTCGCCAAAAGCGTTCAAATTTTTTCTTCATGCCCCCGCCAGCGTAGCTGCTTAAACAGAGGTTGCCGTGAATTAGGGCGACTTTTCTAACTATTGATTCTATGAATGGCCTCACATGCACCTGCGTGTTGTGAGCCTTCGTCTTACGGAAATGACTGCAAAGTCGCGTTTCAACCAGCATTTTGGGCGATTGACAATTGCCGGAAATTCCGTGAAG
The DNA here is from genome assembly GCF_008370045.1 of Pseudomonas sp. ANT_J12. Classification (GTDB taxonomy): domain Bacteria; phylum Pseudomonadota; class Gammaproteobacteria; order Pseudomonadales; family Pseudomonadaceae; genus Aquipseudomonas. Next base: position 52,800 of record NZ_VOBN01000012.1, on the reverse strand, counting down.
GTGGCGTACCCAAATCAAACGGGCGTATGAATTGAGCGTTTGTCTTACAGGACGCTCCTACAGAATCCCGACTATCGCGTTGGCGGGTGTGCCGGGTGGATTGGCGTTAGCATCGACGAAAAGCGTCCTGCCGAGCCATTCGCCTGCGTCCGACGTGTACTGTTCAGCTTCCATATCGTGGAGATCAGTTGATGATTTACGAAGGTAAAGCCATCACGGTTAAGGCTCTTGAAAGTGGCATCGTCGAACTGAAGTTCGATCTCAAGGGTGAGTCCGTCAACAAGTTCAACCGTCTAACCCTGAACGAATTGCGTCAGGCCGTAGACACCATCAAGGCAGATGCTTCGATCAAGGGTGTGATCGTCAGCAGTGGCAAGGACGTGTTCATCGTCGGCGCCGACATCACCGAATTTGTCGAGAACTTCAAGCTGCCTGATGCAGAGCTTGTCGCTGGCAACCTCGAAGCCAACAAGATTTTCAGCGATTTCGAAGACCTCAACGTCCCGACTGTCGCCGCGATCAACGGCATCGCCCTGGGCGGCGGTCTGGAAATGTGCCTGGCGGCGGACTACCGCGTCATGTCCACCAAGGCCAAGATCGGTCTGCCAGAAGTCAAACTGGGCATCTACCCGGGCTTCGGCGGCACCGTGCGCCTGCCGCGCCTCATCGGTGCCGACAACGCCATCGAGTGGATTGCCTCCGGCAAGGAAAACCGTCCTGAAGACGCGCTGAAAGTTGGCGCAGTCGATGCGGTGGTTGCTCCTGAGAAACTGCAGGAAGCCGCTCTGGAACTGATCAAGCGCGCCATCTCCGGCGAGTTTGACTACAAGGCCAAGCGCCAGCCGAAGCTTGAAAAGCTGAAGTTGAACGCCATTGAACAAATGATGGCTTTCGAAACCGCCAAAGGTTTCGTGGCCGGTCAGGCTGGCCCGAACTACCCGGCGCCGGTTGAAGCGATCAAGACCATCCAGAAAGCGGCGAACTTCGGTCGCGACAAAGCGCTGGAAGTCGAAGCCAACGGTTTCGTCAAACTGGCCAAGACCTCTGCCGCGCAGAGCTTGATCGGTCTGTTCCTGAACGATCAGGAACTGAAGAAAAAGGCCAAGGCCTACGACGAAATCGCCAAAGACGTGAAGCAGGCTGCCGTATTGGGCGCCGGCATCATGGGTGGCGGTATCGCTTATCAGTCGGCCTCCAAAGGCACGCCGATCCTGATGAAAGACATCAACGAGCACGGCATTGAGCAGGGCCTGGCTGAAGCCGCCAAGCTGCTGGTCGGTCGCGTTGATAAAGGTCGCATGACCGCGGCGAAAATGGCTGAAGTGCTCAATGGCATTCGTCCGACTCTGTCTTACGGTGACTTCGGTCACGTGGATCTGGTGGTCGAAGCTGTCGTCGAGAACCCGAAGGTCAAGCAAGCCGTATTGGCCGAAGTCGAAGACAAGGTCAAAGAGGACACCATCCTCGCGTCCAACACCTCGACCATTTCCATCACCTTGCTGGCCAAAGCCCTCAAGCGCCCGGAAAACTTCGTCGGCATGCACTTCTTCAACCCGGTGCACATGATGCCGCTGGTTGAAGTGATCCGTGGCGAGAAGTCCAGCGAGCTGGCTGTTGCCACCACCGTTGCCTACGCCAAGAAAATGGGCAAGAACCCGATTGTCGTCAACGACTGCCCGGGCTTCCTGGTCAACCGCGTGCTGTTCCCGTACTTCGGCGGTTTCGCCAAACTGGTCAGCGCCGGTGTGGACTTCGTCCGTATCGACAAGGTCATGGAAAAATTCGGCTGGCCTATGGGCCCGGCATACCTGATGGACGTGGTCGGCATCGACACCGGGCACCACGGTCGTGACGTGATGGCTGAAGGTTTCCCGGATCGCATGAAAGACGATCGCCGCTCGGCCATCGACGTGCTCTACGAAGCCAAGCGCCTGGGCCAGAAGAACGGCAAGGGTTTCTACGCTTACGAAACCGACAAGAAGGGCAAGCAGAAGAAAGTCGCCGACCCGTCGGTACTGGAAGTGCTCAAGCCGATCGTCTACGAGCAGCGCGAAGTCACTGACGAAGACATCATCAACTGGATGATGATCCCGCTGTGCCTGGAAACCGTGCGTTGCCTGGAAGACGGCATTGTCGAAACCGCCGCCGAAGCCGACATGGGTCTGGTCTACGGTATTGGTTTCCCTCCATTCCGTGGCGGTGCGCTGCGCTACATCGATTCGCTCGGTGTTGCAGAGTTCGTTGCCCTGGCTGACCAGTACGCCGATTTGGGCGCGCTGTACCACCCGACCGCGAAGCTGCGTGAAATGGCCAAGACTGGCCAACGGTTCTTCGGTTAAGCGTCCCAACTTTTGAGCGAGAGTGAAATTTTATGAGCTTGAATCCAAGAGACGTCGTGATTGTCGACTTCGGTCGTACTCCGATGGGCCGCTCCAAGGGCGGCATGCACCGCAACACCCGCGCCGAAGACATGTCGGCGCACCTGATCAGCAAATTGCTGGAACGCAACGTCAAGGTTGACCCGAACGAAGTCGAAGACGTGATCTGGGGCTGCGTGAACCAGACTTTGGAGCAGGGCTGGAACATCGCCCGCATGGCGTCCCTGATGACGCAGATCCCGCACACTGCCGCCGGCCAGACCGTCAGTCGTCTGTGTGGTTCGTCGATGAGCGCGCTGCACACCGCTGCGCAAGCGATCATGACCGGCAACGGTGACGTGTTCGTCGTCGGCGGCGTCGAGCACATGGGCCACGTGAGCATGATGCACGGTGTCGATCCGAACCCGCACATGTCCCTGTACGCGGCGAAAGCCTCGGGCATGATGGGCCTGACCGCTGAAATGCTGGGCAAAATGCACGGCATCACTCGCGAACAACAGGACGCTTTCGGCGTGCGCTCCCACCAGCTCGCCCACAAGGCGACCCTGGAAGGCAAGTTCAAAGACGAAATCATCCCGATGCAGGGCTATGACGAGAACGGTTTCCTGAAACTGTTCGACTACGATGAAACCATTCGTCCGGAAACCACCCTGGAAAGCCTGGCGGCTCTCAAGCCTGCTTTCAATCCAAAGGGCGGCACCGTGACTGCCGGTACTTCGTCGCAGATTACCGATGGTGCTTCGTGCATGATCGTGATGTCGGCGCAGCGTGCCCAGGACCTGGGTATCCAGCCTCTGGCCGTGATTCGTTCGATGGCAGTGGCAGGTGTGGATCCGGCAATCATGGGCTATGGTCCAGTTCCGGCAACACAGAAAGCACTGAAGCGCGCGGGTCTGGGGATCAACGATATCGACTTCTTCGAGCTCAACGAAGCTTTCGCCGCACAGGCCCTGCCCGTGCTGAAAGATCTGAAAGTGCTCGACAAGATGAACGAGAAGGTTAACCTGCACGGCGGCGCAATCGCCTTGGGTCACCCATTCGGTTGCTCCGGTGCACGTATCTCCGGCACTTTGCTCAACGTGATGAAGCAAAATGGCGGCACCTTTGGGGTAGCCACCATGTGCATTGGTCTCGGCCAAGGCATCTCCACCGTCTTCGAACGCGTTTAAGCGTCTCGTTGATGGAAGCCGGGGCCAAGTGCCCCGGTTTTTGTTTTTCTGAATTTATTTTTGTTTTTATTTTGAAAAGATTTGAGAGAGGGCCAAACCATGCCGATACAACCTGGGCTCTACCAACATTACAAAGGTCCGCAGTACCGTGTATTTAATGTTGCGCGGCATTCCGAGACCGAAGAAGAAGTGGTCTTCTACCAAGCCCTGTATGGCGATTACGGCTTTTGGGTACGTCCCTTGAGCATGTTCCTGGAGTCGGTCGAGGTTGACGGCGAACAGGTCCCACGCTTTGCTTTGGTGCAAGCCGAACCGAGCCTTTTTTCCAAGCCATAAGCTGAGTGCGCGCTGAACCCTGCGCTTGACCTCACCTTGTAGCCACTATATATAGCGGTGCCGCGTCAGGCGCCAACCGCCTTTCACTTCTAGAATTCAGGAATTTTCTGATCCATGGGCAAATCGCTGGTCATTGTGGAATCCCCGGCTAAGGCCAAGACCATCAACAAGTATCTGGGTAACCAATACGTGGTGAAGTCGAGTATCGGCCATATCCGAGACCTGCCCACCAGCGGTTCGGCTAGCGCCAGCAAAGAGCCAGCCGCCAAGCGCAGCAAGGCCGCCGCGGGTGAAGGTCCGGTGCTCACGCCGAAAGAGAAGGCGCGCAAGCAGCTCGTCTCGCGCATGGGTGTCGATCCCGATCATGGCTGGAAAGCCAAGTACGAGATCCTCCCGGGCAAAGAGAAGGTCATCGAAGAGCTGCGCCGGCTCGCCAAAGATGCTGACACCATCTATCTCGCAACCGACTTGGATCGCGAGGGGGAAGCCATTGCCTGGCACCTGCGCGAAGCCATCGGTGGTGACGACAGCCGCTACAAGCGCGTGGTGTTCAACGAAATCACCAAGAAGGCGATTCAGGAAGCCTTCTCCAAGCCGGGCGAACTGGACATAGACCGTGTCAACGCCCAGCAGGCGCGTCGTTTCCTCGATCGCGTGGTGGGTTACATGGTTTCGCCGCTGCTGTGGGCCAAGGTCGCTCGCGGCCTGTCCGCCGGTCGCGTGCAGTCGGTTGCGGTAAAACTGGTGGTCGAGCGTGAGCGTGAGATCCGCGCGTTCAACCCGGAAGAGTACTGGGAAGTCCACGCTGACCTCGGCACCGCCAAGGGCGCTACCGTGCGCTTCGACGTGGCCCGCGAGAAAGGCGAAGCCTTCAAGCCGCTTAACGAAACCCAGGCCATGGCCGCGCTGGAGAAGCTCAAGTCTTCCAGCTACAGCATCGTCAAGCGTGAAGACAAACCGACCAGCAGCAAGCCGTCGGCACCGTTCATCACCTCCACCCTGCAGCAGGCCGCGAGTAACCGCCTGGGCTTCGGGGTGAAGAAAACCATGATGATGGCCCAGCGTTTGTACGAAGCGGGCTACATCACGTATATGCGTACCGACTCCACCAACCTCTCGGTGGATGCGGTGGCGATGGCGCGTACTTATATTGAAGGCGAGTTCGGTAAGAAGTACCTGCCGGAAAACCCGAACGTCTACAGCAGCAAGGAAGGCGCACAAGAGGCTCACGAAGCGATTCGTCCCTCCGACGCCAATACCGAGCCAAGCAAACTGTCGGGCATGGAGCGTGATGCTGAGCGTCTGTACGAGCTGATCTGGCGCCAGTTCCTCGCTTGCCAGATGTTGCCTGCGCAATACCTGTCGACTACCGTGACCGTCGGTGCCGGCGATTTCGAGTTGCGTGCCAAAGGCCGCATCCTGAAGTTCGACGGCTACACCCGCGTTATGCCGCAAATTGCCAAGCCTGGCGATGACGATGTGCTGCCGGACATGGCCCAGGGCGACGCGATGAAGCTGATCAAGCTTGATCCGACCCAGCACTTCACCAAGCCGCCGGCCCGTTACTCGGAAGCGAGCCTGGTCAAGGAAATGGAAAAACGCGGCATCGGTCGTCCTTCGACCTACGCAGCGATCATTTCGACCATCCAGGATCGTGGCTACGTAGCGCTGCACAACCGTCGTTTCTACTCGGAAAAGATGGGCGATATCGTTACCGAGCGCTTGGCCGAGAGCTTCTCCAATCTCATGGACTACGGCTTTACCGCCGGCATGGAAGAGAACCTCGATGACGTGGCCCAGGGCGAACGCGACTGGAAAAACGTGCTCGACGAGTTCTACGGCGACTTCAAGAAGAAACTCGAAGTAGCTGAAAGCGCGGAAGGCGGCATGCGTGCCAACCAGCCGGTGATGACGGATATTCCGTGCGTGGTGTGCGGTCGTCCGATGCAGATTCGTACCGCATCCACTGGCGTGTTCCTCGGTTGCTCGGGCTACAGCCTGCCGCCGAAAGAACGCTGCAAGGCCACTGTCAATCTGGTGCCGGGCGACGAAATCGCCGCGGACGACGAGGGTGAATCGGAATCCCTGGTGCTGCGTGGCAAGCACCGTTGCCCGATCTGCAGCACGGCGATGGACGCTTACCTGCTGGATGAGAAGCGCAAGCTGCACATCTGCGGTAACAACCCGGACTGCGACGGCTACGAAATCGAAGAAGGCAGCTATCGCATCAAAGGCTACGAAGGTCCGAGCCTGGAATGCGACAAGTGCGGCAGCGAGATGCAGCTCAAGACCGGCCGTTTCGGCAAGTTCTTCGGCTGCACCAACGCGACATGTAAAAACACCCGCAAACTGCTGAAAAGCGGTGACGCGGCGCCGCCGAAGATGGATCCGGTGAAGATGCCTGAGCTGAAATGCGAAAAGGTCAACGACACCTACATACTGCGCGATGGGGCTTCCGGTCTGTTCCTGGCGGCGAGCCAGTTCCCGAAAAACCGCGAGACTCGTGCTCCGCTGGTGATCGAGATTGTGCCGCACAAAGACGAGATCGATCCGAAGTACCACTTCCTCTGTGAGGCGCCGAAGAAAGATCCGGATGGTCGTCCAGCCGTGATTCGCTACAGCCGCAAGACCAAGGAGCAATACGTGCAGACCGAAGTCGAAGGCAAGCCAACAGGCTGGAAAGCTTTCTACGACGGTGGCAAATGGACGGTTGAAGACAAGCGGACCCCCGCGAAGGCTTAAAACGTCGCTGCACTGAAAAGGCCGCCTGACAATCCTCGGATTTTCAGGCGGCCTTTTTGTTTTGGGCTTGCGGTCGGATCGGCTGATCCACGACACTGTCGAGTCTGTGTGACGCAATTATTTCGCTGTGGAGGCTGCCGTCATGGCCCACGAACTCTATACCCGTACCAATCAGAAGATTTATTTTGCCGGCCTGTCGCTCGAAGCGCTTGCCAGGGCCGAAGAGGGGCGGGCGATGAATTCCCTGGCACTGATTCAGGCCGGGCGCGAATCGGCGCTGTTTCACCTTTACGGTGCGCTGCTGGGGTTGTGCCATGAAATAGCCGGTTTCTATCGCTTGCCCCAGGCCAATGCGCCGCGGGCAGAGATGTTGCTGACCCGCGAGGTGCTGGAAGCCATCGCGATTCCGGAAATGGCCGAGCTGGTGGAGTTGGCGGGTAATTCCGAAACCTGGCTGGCCAAACTGCTGGCCGCTCACGCAGCCCTGTTTCAGCCACCACGGGTGCCGCACAAGCCGAAAGGCGACGTGACGCAGCCGTTGATCATGGCGGTGAACCTGGATGAAGAGGAAGCGCCTCAAGAGCTGAGCCGCGAAGAGCTGGAGAGTTGGCGGCAGAACCTCAAAGGGCTGGCGCTTCGCTTTCGTGAAGGGTTGAATGAGTGCTAAGGAATTGATCGATTTTGATGGATGACCCATTGGGTTGGCCGTTCAGCATTAAGTACTAATAGATATTTCTTCGCGATGACTTCTGGTCAAGATCCCGAGCGAAGCCTGGCCGATGCCTATATAATCCCCGCCTTTCGTGGAGAACAGACCTTTATGCCAACGTCCTTTCTAGAAATTGTCGAGTTACCAGACGGCCGAATCGAGCTGCGCAGGGCTGAGGACGAGGGTTCTCTGGTTACTTTGGATTTCTCCGAGGATGCCAAGGCGTTCCTGCAAGGCAATCACGTGGAAGTCGCCAAGGCGATGTTGAGCGTTGGTGTGCAGATGGCGGGACGCTTGGTAGAAGGCGAATTCAATAAAGATGAGGAACCGCGGATCCTGCATTGATCCCGTCCGTCGGTTTCTGCTGATTCCGCTATAGATCGGCTTCTCTATCCCTGGAGAAGCCAAGCCCTTTTCAGGGTGCAAATTGTTTATCAGTTATCCCAATCTAATATTCAGGCTTTGAGCGTCCCCGGTGCGGGCGGCGCTGATCAGCTGTTGCCGCGAAGTGGCAGTCAGCGGGTTGAGCCAGCTGACGACCGTGTGACTGCGGCCCAGTCGCAAGGCTTCGCAGGTCAGCTGTTGAGCGCTCTGGGTGCCGCGCGGTTGCAGGAGCAGGATGCGTTCGCGGTTGAGGCCGGCGTCTCGCAACCAGGTCTGGGTCAGGCTGGCGGGCGGGGCGATCAGCGTCAGCCAGCGTGCGTCCTGGTCCTGGCTCAATTCCCGGAGAATCGGCGCCAGAAGGTTCAGGCAGCTCCCTGCTGCACCACGCAGTGATAGCTCGCTGAAGACTTCGGGCTCGGCGCTCCAGGGCGACTCGACCACATCTTTCAGGATCGGCGCCAGCGGTTGCACCATGAACGCCTCGAACAACGGCAGTTGGGCTTGCTGTGGTGTATGTGGGAACTGCATAAAGCCTCCTTTAGCGGCGAATCACGCCGACACTCAAGCCTTCGATCACCAGTTCCTGATCTTTCAGGTTGACTTCAATGGGGGCGAACTCAGGGTTTTCGGCAATCAGCCAGACTTTGCTGCCATCGCGCTTGAAGCGCTTGACGGTCACTTCATCGCCAATCCGTGCCACCACGATCTGGCCGTTGCGGGCTTCACGGGTGGTGTGGACGGCGAGCAGGTCACCGTCGAAAATGCCCACGTCCTTCATGCTCATGCCATGCACCCGCAACAGATAGTCGGCACGCGGATGGAAGAACGTCGGATTGATGTTGCAGGACTCTTCGATGTGTTGCTGGGCGAGGATGGGTGCACCAGCCGCTACGCGACCGATGATCGGCAGGGTGGACTCGTCGGCCTTGGCTTCGAAACCGGGAATACGGATACCGCGAGAGGCGCCAGGCGTCATCTCGATCGCACCTTTGCGGGCTAATGCCTTGAGGTGTTCTTCCGCCGCGTTTGGCGATTTGAAACCCAGTTCCTGAGCGATTTCCGCGCGGGTCGGCGGGTAGCCGTTGTCGTCGAGGCAACGTTTGATGAAGGCCAGAATCTCTGCTTGGCGTGGCGTCAGCTTTAGCATATTGATCGCTCTGTCTTTTTATACAGTGACTGGGATTATATACAGTGAAAGCTTCTTGGCAATGCCCCTTTTTTAGCGCGCCGCTGGACGGTCAGTCAGCTCGCTGATTAACGACGCCGGGTTGTATGGTTAAATAGCTGACCGACCATTCCCAAAACGAACCGGCAGGCTTGACAATGCACAGGCTGAAACGTATGTTTCAAACAAGTGTTTGTCAGGCGGAGTAGCCATGTCCCAGTCGGAAACCGTTGAACGCATTCTCGATGCTGCCGAGCAGTTGTTCGCGGAAAAAGGTTTCGCCGAAACCTCGTTGCGTCTGATCACCAGCAAGGCAGGGGTCAACCTGGCGGCGGTGAATTATCATTTCGGCTCCAAGAAGGCATTGATCCAGGCGGTGTTCTCGCGCTTCCTCGGTCCGTTCTGCACCAGCCTCGATAAGGAGCTGGAGCGGCGACAGGCCAAGCCGGAAAACAAGCCGACGCTGGAAGACCTGCTGGAAATCCTCGTCGAGCAGGCCCTGGTGGTACAGCCACGTAGCGGCAACGATCTCTCCATATTCATGCGGTTGCTGGGCCTGGCCTTCAGTCAGAGCCAGGGCCACTTGCGTCGTTATCTGGAAGACATGTACGGCAAGGTTTTCCGTCGCTACATGATGCTGGTCAACGAGGCCGCACCGCGTATTCCGCCGATCGAACTGTTCTGGCGCGTGCACTTCATGCTCGGCGCTGCAGCGTTCAGCATGTCGGGGATCAAGGCCCTGCGGGCGATTGCCGAGACCGATTTCGGCGTCAACACGTCCATCGAGCAGGTGATGCGCCTGATGGTGCCGTTCCTCGCTGCTGGCATGCGTGCCGAAACGGGCGTCACTGACACGGCCATGGCCACCGCACAGTTGCGTCCGCGCAGCAAGTCGGCCCCGGTTGCCGCCAAGGTTTAACCGCACACGGGTGGGCGCGGCAGCTGACATCCGCTAAGCTAGCCGCCCATGCCGACTCTCGTTTTGAACCCGTTTCCCATTGATATCGCCGACCTGCCGGGCACAGCCCTCGGTGGCGACATCGTGCGAGCCGGGTTTTTCGTTTTCAAGGAATCCTTATGACTGCTGGCCTCCAAGGCTCGTTGATGGTGGACGTCGCCGGTACCTGGCTGACGGCCGAAGATCGCCAATTGTTGCGCCAGCCTGAAGTGGGCGGCCTGATCATTTTCGCTCGCAATATCGAGCACCCACGCCAGGTGCGCGAACTGAGCGCCGCGATCCGTGCCATTCGTCCTGATCTGCTGTTGGCGGTAGACCAGGAGGGCGGTCGGGTCCAGCGCTTGCGTCAGGGCTTCGTGCGACTGCCGGCCATGCGGGCCATTGCCGACAACCCGAATGCCGAATACCTGGCCGAACAATGCGGCTGGATCATGGCCACCGAAGTCCTCGCTGTTGGTCTCGACCTGAGCTTCGCCCCGGTATTGGATCTGGATTACCAGCGCAGCGCTGTGGTCGGTACCCGCTCCTTCGAAGGCGACCCCGAGCGCGCAGCGTTGCTCGCCGGAGCCTTCATCCGCGGCATGAACAGCGCCGGCATGGCCGCCACCGGCAAGCATTTCCCGGGTCATGGTTGGGCCGAGGCGGATTCCCACGTCGCCATTCCCAACGATGAACGCAGTCTCGACGAGATCCGCGCCAATGATTTGGTGCCGTTCGCTCGACTGAGCAAGCAACTGGCCGCCGTCATGCCAGCCCACGTCATTTATCCACAGGTCGACTCGCAACCGGCCGGTTTCTCCCGGCGCTGGTTGCAGGACATCCTGCGTGGTGAGTTGCAGTTCGACGGCGTGATCTTCAGCGATGATTTGTCCATGGCCGGCGCCCATGTGGTCGGCGATGCCGCCAGTCGCATCGAAGCCGCGCTGACCGCCGGTTGCGATATGGGCCTGGTGTGCAACGATCGTGCGGCTGCCGAGCTGGCCCTGACCGCTGCCCAGCGCATGAAGGTCAAGCCATCGCCACGTATCGCGCGGATGCGCGGCCAGTCGTTTGCCGGTACCGAATATCGTCAAGACCCGCGCTGGCTCGTTGCTGTCGGCGCGCTCAAAGACGCTCAACTGATTGGATAAGGACTTTTCGTTATGACGATCTACGCGATTATCGGCGGCACCGGCCTGACTCAACTCGAAGGCCTGAGCATTCGTCAGTCACTGGCGGTAGACACGCCTTACGGTCCGCCATCGTCCGAGGTGCATATCGGTGAATATGCGGGCAAGGAAGTGCTGTTTCTCGCGCGCCACGGTCACCCGCATCGTTTGCCGCCGCATCAGGTGAATTACCGCGCCAACCTCTGGGCGCTGAAACAGGCCGGGGCCGAAGCGATTCTTGCGGTCAATGCCGTGGGTGGGATTCATGCCGCCATGGGCACTGGACATTTCTGCGTGCCCCACCAGTTGATCGACTACACCAGCGGTCGCGAACACACCTATTTCGCCGGAGACCTGGAACAGGTCACTCACATCGATTTCAGCTATCCGTACAGCGAGCCGCTGCGTCAGCAGTTGATTGCTGCATTGGCAGCGGAAGGTGTGGGCTACAGCAGTCATGGCGTATACGCCTGCACCCAAGGCCCACGCCTGGAAACCGTCGCTGAAATCGCCCGGCTGGAACGTGACGGCTGCGACATCGTCGGCATGACCGGCATGCCCGAAGCGGCGCTGGCCCGTGAGCTGGAACTGGATTACGCCTGCCTCGCGCTGGTGGTCAACCCGGCGGCGGGCAAGTCCACGGCGGTGATCACCATGGCCGAGATCGAACAGGCGTTGCATGACGGGATGGGCAAAGTGAAGTCGACGTTGGCGCGGGTGCTTGAAGGTTAAATTGTGCGCTACCGTCACTAATTCAATTTAAAAAGCATTGAATGTATGTCTGCAATCATTGAGCAAATTCAACAGCTGTCATGGGCGGAAGAGTTCAGTCATCGTGCTCTGGATAAGGCGCGCAAATACGCACAGGAGGATCGGGTAAAAATTCTCGAACTTGATGATGTGTTCGTTCGTGCGAACTGCCGGGGCTCCCGAGGTTACGTCTACGAACAGCACATCGAACTGGTCGAAGATGCAGATGGTGATTTTGAGCTGGATTGCACCTGCTCATGCCCCGTACTGACTGATTGCAAACACTGCGCAACCGTTATCTATCACCTGCAGGAACTGCCTGTCGCCGCGACTGACGGTGCGGTTTCCGTTCACTTGAATCGCGAGCTGGAGCGCTGGCTCGACGGTATCCCTTCTGCAAGTAATCCCTCTGACGAGTCGACGCAGGTCACTGGCGCGCGCCTGTTCTACAAACTCAGGGCGACGCCTGTCGCCGGGAAATGGACGCTGGAAATCTTCAAGGCCCGTCAGCTCAAGGACGGCCATTTGCAAGACATCAAGTCAGTGTATTCACTCTCGGATACGCTGATTCGCCAACCCGGTTATCTGACCGAACTCGACCTTCGAATCGCCAGGCTTTTGGTGGCGGTTCACTCCCACCACGCCTATTACTCCGGTTATCCCCTGGAAGGCAGCAGCGGTGCAGAACTGATCGAGATGCTGTTGCGCACCTCGCGCCTTTTCCTCGATCTCGACCAGCCCCAGCCCCTGACACCAGGAATGAGGAGGACGGGCCAATTCGTCTGGGCCGAGCAAGCAAACGGCAGTTTCCGCCCGCAATGGGGTAGCGATGAAGCCCCGGTGGAAACGATCCTGGCCCTGGAGCCTTTGTACTATATGGATCGCGAGCGGCTGCAGGTCGGGCCTTTGTTCAGCGAGATGGATGAGAAGCTGGCGTGTCATTTGTCGTTGGCGCCCGATATTCCGGCGCGTCAGGCAATGCAGTTCAGCCATCGGCTGAGCGCCGCGACGCGCGGCGCGCCGGCACCCCATGCGCTGACGGAGCGGGTCATCGACGGCATTCTTCCTCAGGCTCACCTGACGCTCGCCAGTGCCAGGCGTTACGTGCGCTGGCAGCATGAGGCAGAGCACCGTGCGGCATTGGTCTTTACCTACAACGGCCATCCGACGTCGGACCGGAACCCGGAGGTGTTGATCCTTTCCGGGACTGAAACCCAGCGTATCCAACGCAATCCCGTCGCTGAAAAAGCCTTGCGCCAAGCCTTGCAAAAACACGGTTTCAAAAAAGCCACGCGCAAAAGCAGCCTCGACCGTCCGGGTGAAATGTTCACGCTGCCGGATGACACCGCCTGGCTTGCCTTTGCGCAGGACGGGGTTCCGGCGCTGAGGGAGAGGAATTGGCTGATCGATATCAGCGACAACTTCCACTTCAACGTGCAGCCTGTGGAAGAGTGGTATGCGGAGGTTGAGGAAGAGGCGGGGCACCAGTGGTTTGACCTGCAACTGGGGATCGTCGTTAACGGCGAGCGGCATAGCCTGTTACCGATTTTGCTGCATTTACTGCGCAGTCAGCCGCGACTGATGGAACCTGCAAGTCTGGCCCAGCGCAACGATGACGAACTGTTGCTGATTGGACTGGGTGACGGGCGTTTCGGTGCCCAGCCCCATGACAAAGTCGCATTGCCCTATGGCCGGATCAAACCTCTGATGGCCACCCTTGGCGAGTTGTACCTGGGGGGGCACGAGGGCGACTCGTTGCGTTTGAGTGCGCCGGACGCCGCGCGCCTCAGTGCGCTGGAAGGCGTTCCACTGGTCTGGCAGGGCGGCGAGCGACTGCGCAGTTTTGCCAAACGCTTGCGTGAGTCGACGCACGTTCAGGTCGAAGCGCCCGAGGGCCTGAAGGCGACACTGCGACCGTATCAGCTTGAAGGCCTGAACTGGATGCAAACCCTTCGCGAACTGGAAGTGGGCGGCATCCTCGGCGACGACATGGGGCTGGGGAAAACCCTGCAAACCCTGGCTCACCTGCTGACGGAAAAACTGGCCGGGCGCCTTGATCGTCCAGCCCTGGCCGTGATGCCCACCAGCCTGATTCCCAACTGGCTCGACGAGTCCCTGCGCTTTACCCCGCAATTAAAAGTGCTGGCACTGCATGGCGCCGCCCGGCAAAAAGACTTTACCAACCTTGCTGAATACGACCTGGTGTTGACTACCTATGCGCTGCTGCCTCGGGACCTGGAGATTTTGCAGTCGCAGGCCTGGAGCGTGCTGATTCTCGACGAAGCGCAGAACATCAAAAACCCGCTCAGCAAAGCCGCTCAAGCCGCCCGTGATCTACAGGCTCGCCAGCGATTGTGTCTGTCCGGTACGCCGCTGGAAAACCACCTCGGCGAGTTGTGGTCGCAGTTCCACTTTCTGTTGCCCGGCTGGCTTGGGGACAGCAAAACCTTCAACCGCGATTACCGTACGCCGATCGAGAAGCACGGCAACAGCGAGCGTATGCAGCACCTGACCGCCCGGATAAAACCTTTCTTGCTCCGGCGCAAGAAAGACCAGGTGGCGACTGAACTGCCGCCGAAAACCGAGATTGTGCATTGGGTTGATCTCAGCGACGGGCAACGGGATGTGTATGAAACCGTGCGCGTGGCGATGGACAAGAAGGTCCGCGACGAAATCGCGCGCAGTGGCGTGGGGCGCAGTCAAATCATCATCCTCGACGCGTTGCTCAAGCTGCGTCAGGTCTGCTGCGATCTGCGTCTGATCAAGACGCCGCTCACCGCCAAAGCCTTGCGTTCGGGCAGTGGCAAACTGGTCAGTCTGATGGAGATGCTGGAAGAACTGCTCAGTGAAGGGCGCAAGATTCTGCTGTTTTCACAGTTCACCTCGATGCTGGCCCTGATTGAGGAGGAGTTGCAGCAGCGTGGCCTCGGCTATTCGATACTGACCGGCGAAACCACGGATCGGCGCACGCCGGTCAAGAACTTCCAGAGCGGTAACGTGCCATTGTTTTTGATCAGTCTGAAAGCTGGCGGCACCGGCCTGAACCTGACGGCGGCGGACACGGTGATCCATTTCGATCCCTGGTGGAACCCGGCAGTAGAAAATCAGGCGACCGACCGTGCCTATAGGATCGGGCAAAACAAACCGGTGTTCGTCTACAAGCTGATTGCCCGGGGTACGGTGGAAGAAAAAATCCAGGCGTTGCAGCAGGAGAAAGCCGTGCTGGCCGAAGCGGTGCTTGAAGGTGGGGCGTCGGGTGGGTTGAAGCTTGAGCCGAGTGATATCGAGGCGTTGTTTGCGCCGTTGCCCACTCTCAAGGCCTGATAGCGGGTTTCTTCAGTACTGGCCTCTTCGCGGGCAAGCCTCGCTCGGGTTTTGTGTCGTTCGCGGCATAGAGCCTGTAGGAGCAAGGCTTGCCCGCGATGGCGATCTACCTGACGCCACAGACCTCAACGCTTCTCCAGCTTATCCGGCAACGGCGCAAACAGCGCTTCAATGTCATCACTCTGCAACTTCCAGTCCCCGGCCGAGCGGCCATCCAGTACGCCCGCCGCCAGGTCGGACTTTTCCTTTTGCAGGTGCTGAATCTTCTCTTCGACCGTACCCCGGGCAATCATCTTGTAGACGAACACGGGCTTCTCCTGGCCGATGCGATAAGCCCGGTCAGTCGCCTGGTTTTCCGTCGCCGGGTTCCACCACGGGTCGTAGTGAATCACCGTGTCGGCTTCGGTCAGGTTCAAACCCACGCCACCAGCCTTCAAGCTGATCAGAAAGATCTGACGCTTGCCGCTCTGGAAGTCCTTCACCGGAGCGCGTCGGTCGCGGGTTTGTCCGGTCAATAGGGCGTATTCAACACCGCGCTTCTTCAGTTCGACCTCGATCAGCGCCAGCATCGAGGTGAACTGCGAGAACAGCAAAATACGCCGGCCTTCTTCAAACAACTCGTCAAGCATCTCCATCAAGCTGTCGAGCTTGCCGGACGTGCTACCGCGAGTAGGCAGGACGGCGTCGTTGACCAGGCGCAAGTCGCAGCAGACCTGGCGCAGCTTCAGCAGTGCTTCCAGGATGATGATCTGGCTGCGGGCCACGCCTTTGCGGGTGATCTCATCGCGAACTTTCTTGTCCATGGCCAGGCGCATGGTTTCGTACACGTCGCGCTGGGCTTCGTTGAGATCGACCCAATGGATGATCTCGGTTTTCGGCGGCAATTCGGTCGCCACCTGTTCCTTGGTCCTGCGCAGCAGAAACGGTTTGATCCGACCGTTGAGGTGCTGAAGTCGGACCTCACTGCCGCGCTTTTCGATGGGCACGCGGTAATCGCGATTGAAGCTTTTCACATCGCCGAGCCAACCGGGCAGCAGGAAGTGGAACAGTGACCACAGCTCGCCCAAGTGGTTTTCCAGCGGCGTGCCACTCAGGCACAGACGCTGCCGGGCATTTAACTCACGGGCCGCCTGGGCCGCCTTGCTGTTGGGGTTCTTGATGTATTGAGCTTCATCCAGCACCAACACGTGCAGTGGCACCGCCGCCAGGGTTTCCACGTCCTTGGGCAGCAATGCATAGGTGGTCAGGATCAGGTCGTAATCGGTCAGGTTCTCGAAGTGTTTTTTGCGGCTGGCGCCGTACAGCGCCAGCACGTTGAGCTGCGGCGTGAAGTGCGCCGCTTCGTCGAGCCAGTTGGGGATCAGGCTGGTGGGCATCACCACCATGCACGGTCGATCAAGGCGCCCGGCGATTTTCTCGCTGAGAATATGCGCCAGGGTCTGTAGGGTTTTGCCCAGGCCCATGTCATCCGCGAGAATCCCGCCGACTTCCAGCTGGCGTAACGACTGCATCCAGCTCAGGCCTTCGAGCTGATATGGCCGCAACGTAGCGTTCAAGCCCTGCGGTGCCTCTGTGGTGAAATCCTTGATATCGCGCAGGCGCTGGGTAAAGGTACGAATCTGATCGCCGCCTTCCCACAGCAACGGCATGTCTTCCAGCGGATTCAGCCGGATCGCGTCAGCCTTGCTCAAGCGCAGCGTGGTTTCGCCGGGCCCTTGCAGGTAAAACTCGCCAAGGGTCGCCAGTACCGGTTTCAGGCGGCCGAAGGGCAGGGCGACTTGCAGCGGGCCGTATTCGGAGTTCGGGCGATTGGGGATGTTCACCAGGATCAACTCGTCATCGCGACGGCGGGCCAGGCGTTCCGGGTTGAGGATTTCGGTGTGCGAGCGCATCAGGTTCAACAGGATCGGCAGCAGGCTAAGCCGTTCGCCATTGACGATGATCCCCAGCTCCAGATCAAACCAGTCGCGCTCCGGCACTTGTTCGACAGTGGCGTACCAATCGTCCACGGCCGTCAGGTCGAAACCGAAATCCTCGTCGATCTGCAACTCCCAGCCCTGGGTGCGCAGCTTCGGCAAATCATTGAGGGTGAAGGTCAGCCAGGCGCTGTCGTTGACCATTTCGAACAGTTCGCCAGCGCTTTCGGGTAAGGCCTTGCTTTGCCGGGTGGCGATCTTGAAACCGAGGATTCTTAGCTGTTCCCTGTAGGCCTGTTCGACTTCCGGGTGACGTTTTATCCGTAAGGTCTGTGTCTCCTGACGAATCAGGACGTCGGCATTCTTCTGCCCGGACACGTATTCGTCCAGATAACTGAAGGACAACGCCGCACGATGCTGGATGTAGCGCTGCATCTTGCCGTTGCGCGGTTCGAAGGCGCTGAATTCGACACTCGCCAGCCACAGGCGCGGCACCGGTTGCACGTTATCCACCAGCACTTGTGGCGGTGCCTTCGGGCTGCGGTTTTCCAGGACTGCCTGGAGTTTTTCCAGCAGTTCGGCGTCTTGCGCAGCCGCCGGATAGGCCAGGGTTTCCTGGACTTTGAGCAGCACCGCCGCGCAATGTTTGCAGTTGCTATGGACCGGGCAGGTGCAGTTGGCGTCGACCATCAGCAAGGTGCCTTTGGCTGACTCGCGCAGGCGAATGGTCTGACGGTAAACGTTACCGCCCGAACCTTCGCACGCAGCGATGATCGTGGCATCGCCGACCTCGACGATCCTGACGCGGTTCTCCAGCGCGTAGCGACGGCCACGCTCCAGGCTCTGTTCCTTGAATCGGCTGACCCAGGAAGGTGCCAGGGGTTTGCTCAGGGTCGACATAGGGACTTCAATCAGTCCGGAATTTCTTCGGGGGCTGGCCGAGGGGCTGGCGCAGTCAGCGAGGTGATCTTGATCATCAGGCCCAGATGGCCGTTATCGAGGTAGTTCAGCTGGCCGCTCCTGGTGTGGCTTTCCTGCTTCAGACGTTCGCTGGCAGTGACCATGCCGTTGGCGTCGAACTGATTGACCCAGAAGTCCGCGTCAATGTCGGTGAGGCGCCCCACCTTCAGGTCAAGCGTGCCTTCGATCGGGAATTGACCGAACTGTTCGTTGCCGTCGCTGATCGCAATCTTGCTGGCTTCTTCACCCAGGTTCTGTTGCCAGGCCTTGTGCAGCAGCACCGTGTAGTCGGCGCTGTTGGTGAGTTTTTCCACTGTGCCATTGAGGCTTGGCGTGCGCAGGCTGTCGGGGGCGATGTGTTGTGCGCCGGCCGCCCAGTCTTCCGGTGCTGCACGACTGACGATTGCCGGCACGGCGTTTTGCCGGAACAGGATCATTTCAACCTGATACTTGTCATCGGCAAACGCCGTTGAAGCAAACAACGTCATCAGCAAAGTTAGCGAGCGAAACAGGCGCATGCGGCGTCCTTCAAGCAGTTGTCGGGAGTAGGCGCTCAAACAGCGCCTCTACAGTATTAAAGCGCTCTTCCGGGCGCTCCATCGGCACCATGAATTTGAACATCGTGGCACCTTCGAATTTGTAGCGTTTGGGTTGGCTCTGGATCAGTTTGATCAGGGTCAACGGATCGACCGGGGTCTGCGCCGCGAACTCGATACGACCGCCTTGCGGACCGCCGTCGACTTTCTTGATGCCCAGTTGCTCGGCCTGCAATTTCAGAAGCGTGATCCGTACCAGGTTCTTGGTTGGCTCGGGCAACAGGCCGAAACGGTCGATCATCTCCACTTGCAGGTCCTTGAGACCTTCCTCGTCGGTCGCCGAGGCGATGCGTTTGTAGAGAATCAAGCGGGCGTGAACATCCGGCAAGTAGTCCTCGGGAATCAACGCCGGTACGCGCAAGTTGACTTCCGGACCGCCGCCCAACGGTTGATCAAGGTTTGGTTGTTCGCCCTTGCGGATCGACTTCACCGCGCGCTCGAGCATTTCCATGTACAGCGTGAAGCCCACCGCCTGGATCTGCCCGCTCTGGCCGTCGCCCAGCAATTCGCCGGCGCCACGGATTTCCAGGTCGTTGGTCGCAAGCACAAAGCCCGCGCCGAGGTCCTGGGTGTTGGCAATCGCTTCCAGACGCTTTTCGGCGTCGCCGGTGATTTGCTGGCGCGGCGGCGTCAGCAGGTACGCGTAAGCCTGGTGGTGACTGCGACCGACCCGGCCGCGCAATTGGTGCAACTGCGCCAGGCCGAACTTGTCGGCACGCTCGATGATGATGGTGTTGGCGCTCGGCACGTCGATGCCGGTCTCGATGATGGTCGAGGCGATCAGCACGTTGAAGCGCTTGTGGTAGAAGTCGCTCATCACCTGTTCGAGTTCGCGCTCGCGCATCTGCCCGTGGCCGATACCGATGCGTGCTTCCGGCACCAGTTCGGCGAGGTCGGCGGCGCATTTCTCGATGGTTTTGACATCGTTGTGCAGGTAATAGACCTGACCGCCGCGCAGCAGCTCGCGGAGCAAGGCTTCCTTGATCGTGCTTTTGTTCTGCTCCATGACGAAGGTCCGCACCGACAGGCGACGGGCCGGCGGCGTGGCGATGATCGACAGGTCGCGCATGCCCGACACCGCCATGTTCAGCGTGCGTGGAATCGGCGTGGCGGTCAGGGTGAGGATGTCGACTTCACTGCGCAGGGCCTTGAGCTGTTCTTTCTGACGCACACCGAAACGGTGCTCTTCGTCGATGATCACCAGCCCGAGGTTTTTGATTTTCACATCGTCGGACAACAGCTTGTGGGTGCCGATGACGATGTCGATCTTGCCTTCCGCCAAGTCCGCAATCGCGGCATTCACTTCCTTGGTGGACTTGAAGCGGCTCATCACTTCCACGCTCACCGGCCAGTCGGCAAAGCGGTCGCGGAAGCTGTTGTAGTGCTGTTGGGCGAGCAGGGTGGTCGGCACCAGGATCGCCACTTGGCGACCGCCGTGTACCGCGATGAACGCGGCACGCATCGCCACTTCGGTCTTGCCGAAACCGACGTCGCCGCAGACCAGTCGGTCCATCGGTTTGGGCGCGAGCATGTCGGCGCGCACCGCATCGATGGTGGTTTGCTGGTCCGGGGTTTCTTCGAACGGGAATCCGGCGCTGAACGTCGCGTAATCGGCTTTCGGATCGGCGAAGGCGTAGCCCTCGCGGGCGGCGCGGCGGGCATAGATGTCGAGCAGCTCGGCGGCCACGTCGCGCACCTGTTCGGCGGCTTTGCGCTTGGCTTTCTGCCAGGTCTCGGAACCGAGGCGGTGCAGCGGGGCCAAGGCATCGTCGCTGCCGGTGTAGCGCGCGATCAAATGCAGGTTGGCCACCGGCACGTAGAGCTTGGCGCCTTCGGCGTATTGAAGGGTCAGGAACTCGGCGGCCTGGTCGTCGATTTCCAGGGTTGCCAGGCCGAGGTAACGGCCGACACCGTGATCGATGTGCACCACCGGCGCGCCTTCGCGCAGCTCGGTGAGGTTCTTGATCACTGCGTCATTGTTGCCATCGGCGCGTTTCTCGCGGCGCCGACGCTGCATCACCCGCTGACCGAACAATGGGCTTTCGGCGATCAACGCTAATGCCGGATCGTCCAGCAGCAGGCCTTCATCCAGCGGCGCGATGGTGATCGCCAGGCGATCCTTGCTTGCGACAAAGTCCGGCCAGCTATCGACGGTTTTCGGTCGCAGCTTCAGGCGTTCAAGCAATTCCAGCAGCACTTCACGACGGCCCGCAGACTCGGCGGTAAACAGCACGCGACCGGGGAACCCGTCGAGGAAACCGGCCAGCGCCGCCAACGGCTGGGTGGCCTTGGCTTCGATGGCCAGGTTCGGCAGCGCTTGCGCCGGGAAGCGTTCGCGGCCTACGCCGGTTTCCACGTCTTGCTGGCTGGCGACCACGCGCGGCCAGTTCTTCAGGCGTGCGAAGCAGTCTTCCACCGGCAGGAACAGCTCGGCCGGCGGCAATAAAGGACGGGACGGGTCGACGCGGCGCTCTTCATAACGATTGCGCACGTCGTTCCAGAAATTCTCCGCCGCTTGCTCGATGCCCGGCAGGGAAAACACCTGGGTGTCTTGTGGCAGGTAATCGAACAGGGTCGAGGTTTCATCGAAGAACAGCGGCAGGTAGTACTCGATACCGGCCGGGGTAATCCCGCTGCTCAGGTCCTGGAAGATCGGGCAGCGGCGGAAGTCGACATCGAAACGCTCGCGAAAGCGCGCCTTGAAGCGAGTGACCGCGTCCTTTTGCAGCGGGAATTCCCGGGCCGGCAGCAGGCGCACGGTGTCGACCTTGTCGATGGAGCGCTGGTTGTCCGGATCGAATGTGCGCAGGGTCTCGATTTCGTCGTCGAACAGATCGATGCGGAACGGCAGTTTGCTGCCCATAGGGAACAGGTCGATCAGTGAACCGCGCACCGTGAATTCACCGTGCTCGTACACCGTATCGACGTAGCGATAGCCGCTGGCTTCGAGCCGGGTGCGCATTTGCTCGACGTCGAGTTTCTGGCCGACATCCAGCACCAGGCTGCTGCCGAGCAGGAACTTGGTCGGCGCCAGGCGATGCAGGGCCGTGGTGATTGGCACCACCAGCACACCGTGGGTCAGCTCCGGCAGCCTATATAAGCTGGCAATGCGCTGGGAGATGATGTCCTGGTGCGGCGAGAACAGGTCGTAAGGCAGGGTTTCCCAGTCGGGAAAATGCAGCACGGGCAAATCCGGGGCGAAGAAGCTCAGCTCCTGTTCCAGCCGTTCAGCGCTTTGGCTGTCAGCGGTCAGCAGCAGGGTAAAGCGCTTGGCAGCGCTGGCGGCCTCGGCGATGGCCAGGCTCAGGGCGGCACCGGGCAAGTTGCCCCAGTGCTGTTTACCTGCCGCGGCAGGGAGAAGCGGTAGACGCAGAACGGGCACGGAAGGTTGAGCTCCAAGCGTTGCGACAAAGTCGGTAATTGTAGCGGCCTCAGGTGCCGGCTGTCAGTTGCAGATATGTCTATTACGCGGGTTGGGCGAAATGTAGTGGTAAAGACAAAATCCGGCGGTTTTTTGCTGAAATTTAGCGATTATGTAGTGGCAAAACGAGCAGGTGTTACGGATGGTTACGGACAAGGCAGCGCTACCTCCAAAAAATTGACTGCGCTGAAAGCCCCGTATTTACTGGGCTCCAGCGCGGCGTAATTTTTTTGAACAGAAATTTGTTACGGCTCGCACGACAGGCGCGCATTGCTACGAGAGGCACTCGGCGGCATAATGTAGCCCCTTTTTTCTGCCCCTACATATGTGGAAGGTTCCCGTGACTCAGAAGCCCGACCAGTGTCTTGGTGAATGGATCGACCGTGAAGCACTCGCAGAAGCGATGATTCCGCTTATCGGTCAGCTCTACCGCAATAACAACGTGGTGAGCTCGATCTATGGCCGCAGCCTGATCAATCGTTCAGTCATTGCGATTCTCAAAGCTCACCGCTTCGCTCGCCATCGCCAGTCCGATGACAGCGAACTGTCCGTCCACGAAACATTCCCGCTGCTCAAAGCCATGAGCGAGCTCAAGCTCGGCGCCGCTTCGGTCGACCTGGGCAAGCTGGCGGTCAAATTCAAGGCCGAAGGCAATGGCCGCACTGCCGAGCAGTTCGTCCGTGAAGAACTGGCCGACGTGGTTGGCCAGCAAAACGTTGCCGCGCGCAAAGGCACCGACGTTGTCCTCTACGGCTTCGGTCGTATCGGCCGTCTGCTGGCGCGCATCCTGATCGAAAAAACCGGTGGTGGCGACGGCCTGCGTCTGCGCGCCATCGTGGTCCGCAAGGGCGCCGAGAACGACCTGGTCAAACGCGCCAGCCTGCTGCGTCGCGACTCGGTCCATGGTCCGTTCGATGGCACCATCACCATTGATGAAGCCAACAACACCATCACCGCCAACGGCAACCTGATTCAGGTTATCTACGCGAAAAACCCGACTGAAGTGGATTACACCCAGTACGGCATCAAAGACGCGCTGCTGGTGGACAACACCGGTGTATGGCGTGACGCCGAGGGCCTGGGCCAACACCTGGCTTGCCCGGGTATCGACCGCGTTGTGCTGACCGCGCCTGGCAAAGGCAAGCTGAAGAACATCGTTCACGGCATCAACCACGGCGAAATCACCGCTGATGACAAGATCGTTTCCGCGGCTTCCTGCACCACCAACGCCATCGTGCCGGTGCTGAAGGCCGTCAACGACAAGTTCGGCATCATCAACGGTCACGTTGAAACGGTTCACTCGTACACCAACGACCAGAACCTGATCGACAACTTCCACAAGGGCGATCGCCGTGGCCGTAGCGCCGCGCTGAACATGGTGATCACCGAGACCGGTGCTGCCACCGCTGCTGCCAAGGCTCTGCCTGAGCTGGCCGGCAAGCTGACCGGCAACGCGATCCGCGTTCCGACGCCGAACGTGTCGATGGCCATTCTCAACCTGAACCTTGAGAAAGCCGCGACCCGCGAAGAGATGAACGATTACCTGCGTTACATGGCGTTGCACTCCGATCTGCATAAGCAAATCGACTACGTCAACTCGCAGGAAGTGGTGTCCACCGACTTCGTTGGCTCGCGCCACGCCGGTGTTGTGGACGCTGAAGCGACCATCACCCAAGACAACCGCGTTGTTCTGTACGTTTGGTACGACAACGAATTCGGTTACAGCTGCCAGGTGGTGCGCGTGATGGAAGACATGGCCGGGGTCAACCCGCCAGCGTTCCCGCGCTAAGCTTCAGCCGCAAATGAAAACGCCCCGACATTGTCGGGGCGTTTTTGTTTGTGCGGTGATCGTTCCCACGCAGAGCGTGGGAACGATCGTGCTGACGAATGCGATCTACCTGGCGCCGCCAGCCACTGCGGCTTGCGCAGTCCGCAACTCATGCTTGTTGCCACGGAACAACACCAGCGTCGCAATCAACCCCAGCACCGCCGCACCACTGAGCCAGATCCCCGGCGCGGCCTTGTTATCCAGCACGTGGATCAGATAAGTGCACGCCGCCGGAGTAAACCCACCGAAGGTCGCGGTCGCCAGGCTGTAGGCCAGGGAGAAACCGGTTGTACGAACTTCTACCGGCATGATCTCGGTCAGCGCCACCACCATGGCGCCGTTGTACGAGCCATACAAGAACGACAACCACAACTCGACGATCAGCAGATGGCTGAAACTCGGGTTGGCCACCAGCCACGACAGGGCCGGGTAAGCCGTGAGGATCGCCAGAATCGTCGCCGCCAACAGTAGGGGTTTGCGGCCGATCTTGTCGGAAAAAGCTCCCATCACCGGCAGCCAGAAGAAGTTCGACAGGCCGATGCACACAGTAACCAGTAACGCATCCAGGTCCGACAAATGCAGTTCGGCTTTACCGAATGTCGGGGTGTACGCAGTGATCAGGTAGAACGACACGGTGGTCATGACCACCAGCGCCATGCCGGCGATAACGATGCCAAAGTTCTGACCGATCGAACGGATGATTTCCTGCAGGGTAGGGCGATGTTTACGCGCCTGGAATTCCGGAGTTTCTTCCAGCGAGCGTCGAATCACGAAGATCACCGGCACGATCATGCAACCGATCAGGAACGGCACGCGCCAGCCCCAGTCACCCATTTGTTCCGGGCTGAGCCAGTGGTTCAAACCGACCCCCAGCAATCCGGCGAATACCACGGCGGCTTGTTGACTGGCGGACTGCCAGCTGACGAAGAAGCCCTTGCGCCCCGGGGTGGAGATTTCGGCCAGGTAAACCGACACACCGCCCAGTTCCACGCCCGCCGAGAAGCCTTGTAACAGGCGGCCGAACAGCACGATCAGCGGCGCAGCCACGCCCAGGGTGGCGTAACCCGGCACGCAGGCAATCAGTATCGTACCGGCGGCCATCAGGGCCAGGGTGATGATCAGCCCTTTGCGACGGCCGTGACGGTCGATGTAGGCACCGAGGAAAATCGCACCCAGCGGACGCATCAGGAACCCGGCGCCGAAGGTTGCCAGGGACAGCATCAAGGAAGCGAAAGCGCTGTCGGCAGGGAAGAAGGTCTTGGCAATGGCCGTGGCGTAGAAGCCGTAGACCATAAAATCGAACATCTCAAGAAAATTACCGCTGACAACGCGAAAGATCGCTTTGCCTTTGCCCGTATTCGAGGACATTTGAACGCTCTCACTTTGGCTGTCTTATTGGAAATCCCTGGTCTTGACGCTTCCTGGCTGTCGGCCTCAAGCACGCAGGCACGCACCGAACAGTTTTGTAACGATATGTGTATGAAGATGGATAGGCAACCACTAGTTAGCCTGCTGCTTAAACGTTATAGCCATTAAGCGGCATGAAATTAGAGGTGGAGCGAATTAGCCTTTGTAGTAGCGAGGCTTGCCCGTGAAGGCGATAAACCTGGCGCACCGCCTTCGCGGGCAAGCCTCGCTCCTACAGGGAGAGTGCATAATGGCGACCCTCGGTGTTGTGCCAGGGGAGTCAGGGGGAGTGAGATTGTTGAGACGGAAGGGTTTTGTCCTGGCGCTGTTCGTTGCCCTGTCCGGCTGCGGCAACGGTGATTCCATGGAAAGCTTCGGTGGCCCGACCATGGGCAGCACCTATTCGATCAAGTACGTTCGAAACGAGGAACTGCCCGCACCGCAAGCAGTACAGGTCGAAGTCGAAAAGATCCTCGCCGACGTCGACCGGCAAATGTCCACCTACCGCAGTGACTCGGACATTGAGCGCTTCAACGATCTGCCCGCCAATCGCTGTCAGACAATGCCCGTGCCGATCCTCGAATTGGTCCGTGTCGGCGAACAACTGTCGCTGCAAAGCGAAGGCTCCTACGACCTGACCGTCGAACCACTGATGAACCTCTGGGGGTTCGGCCCACAGGCTCGTGAAGAAAAAGTCCCGAGTACCGAAGCACTCACCCACGCAATGCAACGAGTCGGTCACACACACCTGCGCATCGACGGTGACCAACTCTGCAAGGACACCGCCGTCGAGGTCGATTTCAACAGCATCGCCGCCGGCTACACCGTGGACACCATTGCCGCAAAACTTGAAAGCATGGGCATCCATAACTACCTCGCCGAAGTCACCGGCGAACTCAAGGCAGCCGGCAAAAAGCTCGATGGCTCACCGTGGAAAATTGCCCTGGAAGAGCCCCGGGCCAATCAGCAAGTGGCCGAGCGCATCATCAATGTCGACGGCTACGGCGTGTCCACTTCCGGCGACTATCGCAACTATTTCGAGCAAGACGGCCACCGCTATTCCCACACCTTCGACGCCCGCACGGGTGCACCGATTACCCACAACCTGGCGTCGGTCACGGTCATTAATCCTTCAACGCTGATGGCCGATGGCTTATCGACGCTGTTGCTGATTCTCGGCCCCGAACGTGGATGGGACTACGCGCAAAAACACAACATTGGTGCATTCTTTGTGATTCGTGCCGATACAGGTTTCGTCACACGGGCCAATCAGGCTTTTGAGCGCCAGAGTGGCGGCAAAACCGAATGATTGCGGCGATCCGAGCATTGAAGACTGGCGTTGTAGCGCCGGCAAAAGTAGCCTACGACGCGACCAAGGGTTAATGTGCGCGGCGTTGACGCTTCTATAGACTGTGTCCGGGTTCTGCACTGGCCCCAAATTGTTCCTTCACGCCGCAGATCGGCGTGATTTAGCCGCAGGTGCCGATGGCGCCGCGGCCTGTTCTGAGGAGTACGCATGGCTGTCTACAACTACGACGTGGTGGTGCTGGGTTCCGGCCCGGCAGGAGAAGGTGCGGCAATGAACGCCGCCAAAGCAGGACGCAAGGTGGCCATGGTCGACAGCCGTCGCCAGGTCGGCGGCAACTGCACCCACTTGGGTACCATCCCGTCCAAGGCATTGCGTCACTCGGTCCGGCAGATCATGCAGTTCAACACCAACCCGATGTTCCGGGCCATTGGTGAGCCGCGTTGGTTCTCGTTTCCGGACGTGCTGAAAAGCGCAGAAAAAGTCATTTCCAAACAAGTCACTTCGCGTACCGGCTACTACGCCCGTAACCGCGTCGACGTGTTCTTCGGCACCGGCAGCTTCGCCGACGAGCAAACCATCGAAGTGGTGTGCGCCAACGGTGTAGTCGAAAAGCTTGTCGCCAAGCACATCATCATCGCCACCGGTTCGCGTCCGTATCGCCCGGCGGACATCGATTTCCATCACCCGCGTATCTACGATAGCGACACCATCCTCAGCCTCGGCCACACCCCGCGCAAACTCATCGTTTACGGCGCGGGCGTGATCGGTTGCGAGTACGCCTCGATCTTTAGTGGCCTGGGTGTGCTGGTTGAACTGGTGGACAACCGTGGTCAGTTGCTGAGCTTCCTGGACTCGGAAATTTCCCAGGCCCTGAGCTATCACTTCAGTAACAACAACATCACGGTTCGCCACAACGAAGACTACGACCGCGTCGAAGGCGTGGACAACGGTGTGATCCTGCACCTCAAGTCCGGCAAGAAGATCAAGGCCGACGCCTTGCTCTGGTGCAACGGCCGTACCGGTAATACCGACCAGTTGGGTCTGGAAAACATCGGCGTGAAGGTCAACAGCCGTGGTCAGATCGAAGTGGACGAGGCCTACCGCACCTGCGTGCCGAACATCTACGGTGCCGGTGACGTGATCGGCTGGCCGAGCCTGGCCAGTGCCGCTCACGACCAGGGTCGCTCGGCCGCTGGCAGCATCGTCGATAACAACAGCTGGCGTTTCGTGAATGACGTGCCGACCGGCATCTACACCATTCCGGAGATCAGCTCGATCGGCAAGAACGAGCAAGAGCTGACCCAGGCCAAAGTGCCGTACGAAGTGGGCAAGGCGTTCTTCAAGAGCATGGCGCGGGCACAGATCGCCGGCGAGCCCCAGGGCATGCTGAAGATCCTGTTCCACCGCGAAACCCTGGAAGTGCTGGGCGTGCACTGCTTCGGCTATCAGGCGTCGGAGATTGTTCACATCGGCCAGGCGATCATGAGCCAGCCGGGCGAACTGAACACCCTCAAGTACTTCGTCAACACCACGTTCAACTACCCGACCATGGCCGAAGCCTATCGGGTAGCGGCATACGATGGCCTCAACCGGCTTTTTTGAGCGGCTCCGGCCGGTGGCCTGAGCCGGCCGGGGAGACCGATTTCAGCAATTCTCGAGGGTGGCAGTGGCCAAACCGGGAAAGTCTGTAATCAGGCTGTCAACGCCGAAGTCGGCGAGTCTGCGCATCAGCGCGGGCTCGTTGACTGTCCATACCGACACATGCAGCCCCTGACGCTGCGCCTTCTGCAGGCGTTCCGGCGTACACAGGGTCCAGTTCAGCGCCAGAATCTCACAGCCATAGCTTTGCGCGACTTTCAACGGGTCGAGCCAGGCGTACTCGGCGACCAATCCGCGAGACACATCCGGCACCAGGTCCAGCGCGGCCTTCAATACTTCGCGGGAACTGGAGGTGATGGTCACCTTTTCCAGCAGGCCGTGACGCACCGCCATTTCCCGAATCGCCAGCACCGTAGTCGCGGCGCGGGTGCGTGAAGCGCTTTTGACTTCCAGTTGCCAGTGCTCGAAATCGCATTTCTCGAACAGCTCTTCCAGCGTTGGAATCGGGCACGGCTTGATCCAGCCCGGGCCGCCCTTGCGCGCGTCGTAGGTCACCAGATCCTTAGCGGTATGCTCGACCACTTTGCCGCGGCGGTCGGTGGTGCGCTTGAGTGTCGGGTCGTGGATGACCATCAACTCGCCGTCCATGGACAGGTGCAGATCCAGTTCGCAACGGCGCACGCCGTGCTTGAGACATTCCTGAAAACTGGTCAGGGTGTTTTCCGGTGCTTCGCCTTTGGCGCCGCGATGGCCGTAGATGAGGGTCACGGTTCTTCCTTAATTAAATGCCTGATTCGTTTTGTTCGCGGGCCAGACGTCGTTCCTGGGCCTGCTTTTGCAAGATGTAGCGGGCGAGCAATTGGCGCTGGGCATCGGTCGGGTACTCGAACTCGGTGCCGACGTCGTAGCCGTCGCCCTTGCGGTCGCAATGGGTGACCCTGGCCCGCAGCAACAGGCCCAGCGCTTGCGGCATCAGCACCAGTTTGACCGACAGGTGCGCGCCGACGGCAATGGGGGTCGGATGCTGAAAGTCGATGCCGCCTTCGGAGATGATCACCGGTTGCGGGTCGCCGATGTGCCCGAGCACGGTCAGGGCGACCACCTGGCTGAGCAGGTCGATGCGTTTGTTCTGGGATTTCAAGAAGGCAGCAATCGCCCGGTCGCGCTCACTGATCTGGCGCAACAGGTGCTGCGACTCGAATTCGCTCAGGTGCAGTTCACTGAGCAAGTTGAAGAGGGGGGAAGCATCCTGCAACACTTCCTGGCCTGCGGCTTCGGGAGCAGACAGGGTCCGAATTTCCAGTGCGATCGTGTCCTCGATACGGTAGTATTCGCGGCGATCTTCTTCATCTAATGTCGACATGGCGAACCCATGGTAGCGGCGGTGGTCTGAGTGTAAAGCTGGTTATCGACCCCCGCCACAAGGACGTTCCTTTTCCCTCCGAACAAGCCCCGACATGTTCAGACCTCTCTTCGTATTTATTGGCACGCGTTATACCCGTGCAAAGCGTCGCAATCATTTTGTGTCGTTCATTTCCCTGACTTCGATGATCGGGCTCGCCCTTGGCGTGGTCGTGATGATCGTCGTGCTGTCGGTCATGAACGGTTTCGATCATGAGATGCGCACCCGCGTGCTGGGCATGGTGCCCCACGCGACCATCGAGTCCGGTGAAGCGATCAGCGACTGGCAAAGCCTGGCCACCAAGGTCAAGCAGAACCCGCAGGTGACGGCCGTTGCGCCGTTCACCCAGATGCAGGGGCTGCTGACCAACAATGGCAAGGTGTCCAAGGTGCTGCTCAATGGCATTGACCCGGCGCTGGAGCGGCAGGTCTCGATCATTGATAACTTCATGCAGCAGGGCAAGCTCGACGACCTGGCCCCCGGCAGCTTCGGCATCGTCATTGGCGACAAGGCGGCGGCCAAGCTCGGCGCGGCCATCGGCGACAAGCTGACCTTCGTCGCACCGGAAGTCACCGTAACCCCGGCCGGGATGTTCCCGCGCATGAAACGCTTTACCGTGGTCGGCATCTTCCATGTCGGCGCCGGTGAGCTGGATGGCTACCTGGGCGTGACCAACCTGCAGGACCTGGCCAGGCTGCATCGCTGGAAGCCGGATCAGGTCCAGGGCATCCGCCTGAAGTTTGATGACCTGTTCCAGGCACCGCGCGTGGCGTGGACCCTGGCCCAGCAACTCGGCGAAGACCATTACTACGCCCGCGACTGGACCCGCACCCACGGCAACCTGTATCAGGCGATCCGCATGGAAAAAGCCATGATCGGTCTGCTGTTGCTGCTGATCGTTGCCGTCGCGGCTTTCAACATCATCTCCACGCTGGTGATGGTGGTGAATGACAAGAAAGGCGACATCGCTATCCTGCGCACCCTGGGCTCCACGCCGGGGCAGATCATGGCGATCTTCATGGTCCAGGGCACGGTCATTGGTGTGATCGGAACGCTGATCGGCGCCGTGGTCGGGATCTTCGCCGCGCTGAACGTCAGCGCCGCGATCTCGGCGCTGGAAGGCCTGATCGGGCATAAATTCCTCAACGCCGACGTGTATTTCATTGATTACCTGCCGTCGCAAGTGCAGAGCCAGGATGTGTTGATGGTCTGCGCCGCTGCGTTGGTACTGAGTTTCCTCGCCACCCTGTATCCAGCCTGGCGTGCCGCGCGCACCCAGCCTGCGGAGGCGCTACGTTATGAGTGAGTCGGGCATGAGTGAAAAAGCAATCTTGAGCTGTCGCAACCTGGGCAAATCCTACGAGGAAGGCCCGGAGTCGGTAGAGGTGCTGGCCGGTCTGCAACTGGAACTGCATCCGGGTGAGCGCGTGGCGATTGTCGGCACTTCGGGTTCGGGCAAAAGTACCTTGCTCAACCTGTTGGGCGGTCTCGATACGCCGACCAAGGGCAGCGTCTGGCTCGACGGCGAAGAGCTCTCGGCACTGAGCGAGAAGAATCGCGGGTTGCTGCGTAACCGTTCCCTCGGGTTCGTGTACCAGTTCCACCACTTGCTGCCGGAATTCACCGCCCTGGAAAACGTCTGCATGCCGCTGCTGATCGGCAAGACCGCGATCCCGGAGGCGCGTCAGCGTGCCACCGCGTTGCTGGAGCGGGTAGGGCTGGGGCATCGCTTGCAGCACAAGCCGTCGGAACTGTCCGGTGGTGAGCGTCAGCGTGTGGCCATCGCCCGCGCCCTGGTGAACAACCCGGGGCTGGTGATGCTCGATGAGCCGACCGGCAACCTGGACTCCCACACAGCGCAAGGCATTCAGGACTTGATGCTGGAACTCAGCACCTCGATGCGCACCGCGTTCCTGGTGGTGACCCACGATATGAACCTGGCTCGCCAGATGGATCGCGTCCTGCATTTGCAGGAAGGTTGCCTGACGCCCATCTGATTGACCGAAACCCGGCGCGGCTGAAAAGCCCGTCGGGTCTTTTATTTTTATACGGTGCCCAGCGAATGTTCAGACCGTTATCGATCTTTATCGGCGCGCGCTATACCCGCGCCAAGCGCCGCAATCGCTTTGTTTCCTTCATCTCGATGACCTCGATGATCGGCCTCGCCCTGGGCGTGCTGGCGATGATCGTGGTGCTCTCGGTGATGAACGGTTTCCAGCGCGAAATGAGCTCGCGCATCCTCGGCATGGTGCCCCACGCGACCATCGTCGGCGTGAACCCGATCGACGATTGGCAGCCGGTGGCCGCCGCCGCGATGAAAAATCCCGAAGTGACCGCCGCCGTGCCATTCACCGAGATGGAAGGCATGCTCTCTTATAAGGGCGCGATGCAGCCGATCCAGATCAGCGGCATCGACCCGGCGCAGGAAGGCAAGGTCTCCATCGTCGCCCAGCACATCGTCCAGGGGCGTCTTGATGCCTTGAAGCCTGGCGAGTTCGGTGTAGTGGTCGGCGAGATCACGGCGCGGCGCTTTCGCTTGAACGTCGGCGACAAACTCACCTTGATCGTGCCGGAAGTCAGCACCGCACCGGGGGGCATCACCCCGCGCATGCAGCGGCTGAACGTGGTCGGTGTGTTCAAGGTTGGCGCCGAGCTCGACGGTTCGATGGCGCTGATTCACATGGCCGATGCCGCGCAAATGCAGCATTGGCAGCCGAATCAGGTGCAGAGCGTGCGCCTGGCGGTCAAGGATCTGTACGCGGCGCCCAAGGTGTCGAACGACATCGCCAATGGCCTGGGCACGGCGTACAAGGCTGACGACTGGACCCACACCCAGGGCAGTCTGTTCAGCGCGATGAAAATGGAAAAAACCATGATCGGCCTGCTGTTGCTGATGATCGTCGCGGTGGCGGCGTTCAACATCATTGCAACCCTGATCATGGTGGTGAACGACAAGGGCGCGGACATTGCGATCCTGCGCACCATCGGCGCCACGCCACGGCAGATCATGGCGATCTTCATGGTCCAGGGCACGGTGATCGGCATCGTCGGCACCTTGATCGGCGGTGTGCTGGGGGTGATTGCGGCGTTGAACGTCAGTGAACTGGTGGGTTGGCTGGAGCGCGTCAGCGGGCAGCACATCTTCAGTTCGGACGTGTACTTCGTCAGCAACCTGCCTTCGGAATTGCAGGGCGGGGATGTGTTGTTGATCTGCTCGGCGGGGTTCATCCTGAGCTTCCTCGCCACCGTTTACCCTGCCTGGCGGGCGGCGAAGATTGAGCCGGCTCACGCGTTGCGGTATTCGTAAGTGCTGAAATCGCTTTCGCGGGCAAGCCTCGCTCCTACAGGTTTGATGTCGATCCATTATTTGTGTTCGACGCAATCCCTGTAGGAGCGAGGCTTGCCCGCGAAGAGGCCGGACCTGCCGACCTCAATCGCCCCTTGGCAACTCAATCACAAACCTCGTCCATCCTTGACCTGATTCGCAACGAATCTGCCCGCCATGGGCACGGATGATCGACTGGGTAATCGCCAAACCCAATCCTGCATGTTCACTACTGCCTTCCTGACGCGCCGGATCCGCTCGATAGAAACGGTCAAACAGGCGCGGCAGCAACGCCTCAGCAATCCCGTCGCCGCTGTTCTCAACCGTCAGGCTCAACCCTTTAGGCTGATCAACAATCCGCACCCGAACTTCACCGTCGGCCGGGGTAAACCGCAACGCATTGTCCAGCAGATTGGACAGTGCCCGCCGCAACATGCTGCGGTCACCTTCCATGCCTGCACGGCCATCGCGGGTCAGCGTCACTTGCGCGTCCTCGGCCAGCGGCGCGAAAAACTCCAGCAACAGATCCACTTCCTCCGCCAGTTCCAGCGGTTCGCGCTTGGGCATCAGCAACCCATGGTCAGCCTTGGCCAGGTACAGCATGTCGTTGACCAGTTGGGCCATCCATTGCAGTTCTTCGAGGTTGCTGTGCAGCGCTTCGCGGTAATCCTCGATGGGGCGTGGGCGGGTGAGGGTGACTTGGGTGTGGGTCAGCAGGTTCGACAGCGGCGTGCGCAGTTCATGGGCGATGTCGGCAGAGAAGGCCGAGAGCCGTTGAAAAGAGTCGTCGAGCCGTCCGAACATGGCGTTAAAGTTGTGGGCCATTTCCGCCAGTTCCGGCGGCATGTTCTCCTCCGGTAGCCGTGCATTGAGCGAATGCGCCGACACCCCGCTGGCCACCGCACTCATGCGTCGCAAGGGACGTAAACCGCTACGCGCCGCCCAGGCCCCGAGCAGGGCCGTGGCCAGGGCCGAGAGGCCGACGGTCAGCCAGATCAAGCGTTGCATGCGTTGCAGGAAGTGTTGGTGATGGGTGATGTCCAGCAGCAACGTCAGTTGTGGCGAGTCGGGTTTGTCGAGAAACAGCGGGGCGTTCAGGACGCGATAGTCGGTGCCGTCATCGTTTACGGTCGACAAGCCCGGTTTTTGCGGCAGCTTTTCGGGCAGGCGCGCCGAACTGTCATACCAGCGCTGGCCATCGCTGCCAGTAATGCGCAGCGACAAATCAGCCTGTCGGCTCAGCTCATCCTGCAGTTTGACTTCGCTTTCACTGGACTGAATGTCGTGCAGCGCCCGGCGCAGGCCAATCAACTTCCCGTCCAGCAACTGCTGATCGAGCTCGATAAAGTGCGCTTCGCTGGCGCGGCTGAACAACACCCCGGCGAACAACGAAACCACGGCGGTGCAGGCGGCAAACAGCAGAGCCAGGCGATTACTCAGGGACAGTCGGCGCATCAGGCGTCGCGCTCTTCAAGCACATAACCCATGCCGCGCACGGTGTGGATCAGCTTGTTGGGGAAGTCGTCGTCGATCTTCAGGCGCAGACGGCGGATCGCCACTTCGATGACATTGGTGTCGCTGTCGAAATTCATGTCCCACACCTGGGAGGCGATCAGCGACTTGGGCAGCACTTCACCCTGGCGGCGCAGGAGCATTTCCAGCAGGGCGAATTCCTTGGCGGTCAAGTCGACGCGCTGACCGTTGCGTTCGACCCGGCGGCGGATCAGGTCCAGGCGCAGGTCGGCCAATTGCAGGGTTGTTTCCTGAGGCGTGGCGCTGCCGCGACGTAACAGGCTGCGGACCCGGGCCAGCAGTTCGGAAAACGCGAAGGGCTTGACCAGGTAGTCGTCGGCACCCAGTTCCAGGCCGTGAACCCTGTCCTCCACCGCGTCTCGGGCGGTCAGAAAAAGTACCGGGGTGTCGAGGCCAGCGCCGCGCACCGCTTGCAGAATCTGCCAGCCATCGCGGCCGGGCAACATGACATCGAGGATCAGCAAGGCGTAATCGCCGGTCAGCGCCAATTGCTGGCCGGTGCTGCCGTCGGCCACCAGTTCGGTGGTGAAACCGGCCTCGGTCAGGCCCTGGCGCAGGTAGTGGCCGGTTTTGGCCTGGTCTTCGACGATCAGCAGTTTCATGGATAGCTCTGTTTAAGTGGAACGAGCGCTTTATACCGTGGGTGGCAGCGATGCAGGCCAACCTGACAAAGTTGTAATCTGCCTGTCAGGTTGCGGGCAGGCGTGTCAGTTTAGAGTTTTCCACAGGCTGAACCTTATCTTGTTGGAGTACGACTATGTTTTTGCGCAAACCCTTGATGCTGGCCGCGTGTTTGCTGACGTTGAGTGCGCCGGTATGGGCGTCGCCGGCGCAGACTTACGACTTCGGTCAGCCGGCGCCGGCGGCCAAGGCCAGCCGCAGCGTGGAAGTGGTGATGGGCGATATGTCCTTCGATCCGAAGGCCATCGATATCAAGGCCGGTGAGACGATTCGCTTTGTGCTGGTGAATAAGGGCCAGTTGTTGCACGAATTCAACCTTGGCGACGCGGCGATGCATGCCGCGCACCAGCAGGAAATGCTGAAGATGCAGCAAAGCGGCATGCTGACGCCTACAGCCATGAAGGAAATGGACCACGGCTCAATGGCCGGTATGGATCACGGCATGAAGCATGACGACCCGAATAGCGTGCTGGTGCCGCCGGGCAAAACCGCCGAGCTGACCTGGACGTTCACCAAGGCCACCAGCCTGGAATTTGCCTGCAACATCCCGGGTCACTATCAGGCGGGCATGGTCGGCAAACTGACAGTCAGTCAGTAAGCACTCAAAGGCGGGCGCAAAGGCTGATAGAATCCGCTGATTCTTCAGTCAGGTTTCCGCCATGCATCCCGCAGCCGAACATTCGCCGCTGGGCAAATCCAGCGAATACATCGCCACCTATACGCCGTCGTTGCTGTTCCCGATCCCGCGCACCGCGAAATGGGCCGAACTGGGCCTGACGGCGGACACCCTGCCATATAAAGGCGTGGATTTCTGGAACTGCTTCGAACTGTCATGGCTGTTGCCGTCCGGCAAGCCGGTGGTGGCGATCGGTGAATTTAGCATTCCGGCGGATTCGCCGAACATCATCGAATCCAAGTCGTTCAAGCTGTACCTCAATTCACTGAACCAGACGCCGTTCGCCGACACCGCGAGCCTTGAAGCCACGCTGGTCAAAGACCTGTCGGCGGCTGCCGGTAAACCGGTTGGCGTGCGCATTCGCAGCCTGCGCGATGTGGAAGCCGAAGGCGTCGTCGCGTTGCCAGGCGTGTGCATCGATGACCTCGATATCAGCGTTAGCAACTACGAGCACCCGCGTCCGGAACTGCTGCGTTGCGATGACTCGCGCATTGTCGAAGAGGCGGTGCATAGCCATTTGCTCAAGTCCAATTGCCCGGTCACCAGTCAGCCGGATTGGGGCAGCGTCGCGGTGGAGTACCGGGGTTCTGCGCTGGATCACGCGAGTTTGCTGGAGTACATCGTCAGCTTCCGCCAGCACTCGGACTTCCATGAGCAGTGCGTGGAGCGCATCTTCCTTGACCTGCAACGGTTGTTGAAACCGGAAAAATTGACGGTGTATGCGCGGTATGTGCGTCGTGGCGGGTTGGATATCAATCCGTATCGCAGTACTGAAGACGTGCAGTTGCCGAACCATCGTCTGGTCCGCCAATAGATCTTCTGCTTCAAAAACGAAAAAGCCCCGCTATCGCTAGCAGGGCTTTTTTGTATCTGGCGGCTTCAGATCCCGATATTGCCCAGTGTTTGCACGATGTTGCGCAACGTACCGGCAATGGCGGGGTGTTCGAGTTCGAAGCGTTCTACGGCCAGGTTCACACCGTCGGCGAGGCTGGAATCCTGGGTTTTGGTTTCGAGTTCAAGCTCAAGTTCGATCTGTTGCATCAGCGCGTGCAGATCGGCGCGCTCGGCTTCGGAAAGCGGCGGATTCTGTTCCAATTGCTCGCGCAGAGTATTGAGCTGTTCTTGCAGTTCGCGGGCAGGCATGGCGTTCTTCCTTTTATCGATAGGCACTGGCATAGACCGCAGCAGCGTGCCAAAGGTCTATGGCTGACCTTTAGATTAATCCACTCTCGGGCAGGCTGCATGATCTCGATCAGGGCTTTTCGCCCTTGAGCCGGCGCAGGCTGATGTCCGCCAGGCAGGTGTCGAGCTCGCCGAGGTGATCGATCACCGAATGCACCCCCAGGCCAAACAGCTGCACGGTCGCTTTGCCACGCAGGTGTTCGCGCTCCTTTTGGCTCAAGGCTTGCCATTCGCTCGGCGCCAGCCCGCACAGCGAACCGCATGACGCCAGGCCAATGGTCCATAAACCGGCATTCAGCCCAGCCTGCAACAATCGCGGTTCGCCGCTGACCAGCACGCAGCCGTCCAGACGCTCGACATTCAACGCCATCAAGGCTTGCCAGCAGGCGTTCGGCGCCGGCCAAGGATTGATTGTTGCTGGATGTTGCGAAGGTTTGATCCACGTCGGCAGGCCGGCGGCCAGGGTCTGGCTGAGGGCAGGGGGGAGCTCGTCGAGCCAGGCGCAGGGAATTTGCTGGCGCTGCAGACTGCGCAGGCTGTCGAGGGCGCCGGGGGTGGCTTCAGCGTGCTCGGCAGTGGGCGGGCCGGGCTGACCCGTGCGGGCACCGAAATCCACCAGGCAACCACTGAGGCCGAACAATATTGCGGTCAGGTTTGGCGCGGCGTCGGGCAAGGCTTCGGCATGCGGCATATCAACGTCCCTGAAATAGCGCCAAGGCTAGGGGAGGACAGTGACAGTTGAGTGACATTGATGTGAATCGCTCACAGTCATTTCGCATCATCGGCAGACTGACGGTTAGGGAGCTGCCTAAACCAACCTTTCCGTCTTATACTAGCCGCCTTTACGCTTGGGCCGCGCGCCCGCGCCAGTACAATCCAAGGAGTTTTCTATGCGCTGGAGCAATCAATTCGCTCAGCTATGTATGTGTGCCAGCGTATTGCTGGTTCCGTTTGTTGCCCAGGCAGCTTCGGAAGATGACCCTTGGGAAAGCGTCAACCGCCCGATTTATCAGTTCAACGACTTTGTCGATACCTACGCACTGAAGCCCATTGCCCAAGGCTATGAGTTCGTGACGCCGCAGTTCCTGGAAGACGGCATTCACAACATGTTCCGTAACGTCGGGGATGTCACCAACCTGGCCAACAACGTCTTGCAGGCCAAACCGGCCGCCGCTGGTGTCGACACTGCTCGCCTCATTTTCAACACCACTTTCGGTCTGCTGGGCTTCTTCGATGTCGGGACCAAAATGGGCCTGCAACGCAGCGACGAAGATTTCGGCCAGACGCTTGGCTATTGGGGCGTCGGCAGTGGTCCGTACGTGATGCTGCCGTTGCTCGGCCCAAGCACCCTGCGTGATGCGCCGTCCAAGTTCGTCGACAGCTACACCGGCCCGTACCGTTACATCAACGACGTGCCTGTGCGTAACTCGATCTTCGGCCTGAACATCGTCGATACCCGGGCCAGCCTGTTGTCGGCCGAGAAGCTGATCAATGGCGACAAGTACATCTTCATCCGTAACGCGTACCTGCAAAACCGCGAATTCAAGGTCAAAGACGGCCACGTCGAAGACGATTTCTGATTTAGCGCGGTAAAAACGAAGAAGGCGGCCATTTGGCCGCCTTCCTTGTTTCTGGATCCTGTTTATTTCATCTTCAAGATTGTAAGCCCGAGTTTCTGGCTGCCACCGTCCTGTTCCTTGACCCACACCACTTCAGTGTCTGCTTCCAGTCCTTTGAGCGCTGCGTGATCGGAGTCGATCCGCACGCTGAGCCGGTCCCCGACCTTAAACAAACGCGGCGCCTCCACCTGCATGCCACTGCTGGAAAGGTCTATGCAGACGGCTGGCACCTCATCGCCCTCGTGAATCAGCGAGACATCGGCATCGACTCGCATGCGGATGAAATCGCGCTTTTCGCTGTAGTCCCGATCGGTTTGACTCATGGGCTCGATCCTTCCATTGGGTTACGGTTTTGCCTGTTCTTATAACTCCCGGTGATTTGAGAAGTAAAGACGTCAAGCGACCATCGGCGTGAGCTTGAAACGCCCCGCGGATGGGAGTACCGTCTGCGCCTTAGAAGGGCACCTCTGGTGGACCTGTGTGTAGGGCAAACGCTCGAAAACAGTGCAGCAGAGAGGCTAGAAAGCGAATCCAGTAGTGAGAGCCGGGATAAAACCCCTGCCTGCTACGCCAACCTAATTCTGGCGCCGTTTGCCCACATGCCAAAAACCAGTGCCACGCTGCTGATAATCGATGATGACGAAGTAGTGCGCGCGAGCCTCGCCGCCTATTTGGAAGACAGTGGTTTCAGTGTCCTGCAGGCCAGCAATGGCCAACAGGGTCTTCAGGTATTCGAGCAAGACAAGCCCGACTTGGTCATCTGCGATCTGCGCATGCCGCAGATGGGCGGACTCGAACTCATTCGCCAGGTCACCGAGCTGTCGCCGCAAACCCCGGTTATCGTGGTGTCGGGTGCCGGCGTGATGAACGATGCGGTCGAGGCCCTGCGCCTGGGCGCGGCGGATTACCTGATCAAGCCTCTCGAAGATCTGGCCGTGCTTGAGCACTCCGTGCGCCGGGCTCTGGATCGTGCGCGCCTGTTGCTGGAAAACCAGCGCTACCGCGACAAGCTCGAAAAGGCCAACCGCGAACTCGAAGCCAGCCTGAACCTGCTCCAGGAA
Organism: Pseudomonas sp. ANT_J12; assembly: GCF_008370045.1. GTDB lineage: Bacteria > Pseudomonadota > Gammaproteobacteria > Pseudomonadales > Pseudomonadaceae > Aquipseudomonas. The sequence goes on along the minus strand of NZ_VOBN01000012.1, from coordinate 13,222 downwards.
GACCAGAACGCCGGTCGCCAAGTGCAGATGAACATGCTGCCGGTCAGCCCCTGGACCATCGACGAGTTCCAGTTTGCGCACCAGATCATCCCGTCGCTGTACCTGTCGGGTGATTTCGTCGACTACTTTCGGGTCGACGAGCGTCGGGTAGCCTTCTACCTGGCGGACGTTTCCGGGCATGGCGCCTCTTCAGCGTTCGTCACCGTGCTGCTGAAGTTCATGACCACGCGCCTGCTGTTCGAATCCAAGCGCAATGGCACATTGCCGGAATTCAAGCCTTCAGAGGTACTTGGTCATATCAACCGAGGCCTGATCAGTTGTAAGCTGGGTAAACACGTCACAATGGTCGGTGGTGTCATCGACGAGGAGACAGGTTTGTTGACCTATAGCATCGGCGGTCATCTGCCGTTGCCTGTGTTGTACACGCCAGACAGTGTTCGTTACCTGGAAGGGCGTGGTCTGCCGGTAGGCCTCTTCAATGAAGCCACCTACGAAGACCACGTGATGGAGTTGCCTCCGACGTTCAGCCTGACGCTGATGTCCGACGGCATTCTGGACCTCTTGCCAGAACCGACACTCAAAGAGAAAGAAGCGGCGTTGCCCCAACGGGTCAAGGCTGCGGGCGGCACCCTGGATGGGCTGCGGCAGGTTTTTGGATTGGCCACGCTAGGGGAGATGCCGGATGATATCGCCCTGTTGGTGTTGAGCAGGAATCTTTAATGAGTACCGGTAGAATCCAGTTCGCCGAGCAGGACGGCACCTTCGTCCTCAAGTTCGTCGGTGAAGTTCGCCTGACCCTGTGTTCGGCGTTGGATGCGACTATTGAGCGGATCTTCACGGCGTTGAACTTCAACGCGATCGTGATCGACCTGACCGAAACCCGCAGCATCGACAGCACCACGTTGGGCCTGCTGGCCAAACTGTCGATCCTGTCGCGGCAGAAGGTCGGCTTGCTGCCGACCGTCGTCACCACCCACGAAGACATCACCCGTCTGCTGCAGTCCATGGGCTTCGAGCAAGTGTTCAACATCGTTGACCGCCCGATCCCGTGCCCTGAATGCCTGACCGACCTGCCAGACCAGGATCAGTCCGAAGAAATCGTGCGGATCAAGGTGCTTGAAGCGCACAAGATCCTCATGGGCCTGAACGACTCCAATCGTGAAGCGTTTCATGATCTGGTGAATGCGCTCGAGCGTCATTGATCCCAGGCCCTCATCGCCGCATTACCAGCCAAACACAAAAAAGGGCGAACCCACCGGGTTCGCCCTTTTTGCATTGCGTCGAACTAGATCACAGCTTGGCTTGCAGCAACGCCTCAAGCTTTTCCTGATCGCGGGCAAACTGACGAATACCTTCCGCCAGCTTCTCGGTCGCCATCGCATCTTCGTTGGACAACCAACGGAATTGCGCTTCGTTCAGGCTCAGACGTGCTTCACCGGCATGCCCAGGCGCCAGTTTGCGTTCCAGCTTGCCGTTGTCCGCCGCCAGTTTCTCCAGCAGGTCCGGGCTGATGGTCAGCCGATCACAGCCGGCCAGTTGCTCGATCTGGTTCAGGTTACGGAAGCTTGCGCCCATCACTACGGTTTTGTAGTCATTGGCCTTGTAGTAGTTGTAGATGCGCGTCACCGACTGCACACCCGGATCATCCGCGCCGGTGTAGTCGTTGCCGTTGGCCTTCTTGTACCAGTCGTAGATGCGGCCCACGAACGGCGAAATCAGGAACACGCCGGCGTCGGCGCAAGCCGCGGCCTGGGCGAAGGAGAACAGCAGGGTCAGGTTGGTCTGGATGCCTTCCTTTTCCAGGATCTCGGCGGCGCGAATGCCTTCCCAGGTGGAAGCGATCTTGATCAGTACGCGGTCACGGCCAATGCCGGCTTTGTCGTAGAGCTCGATCAGACGGTGCGCGCGCTTCAATACGGCGTCAGTGTCGAACGAAAGACGTGCATCCACTTCGGTGGAAATACGGCCCGGGACCACTTTGAGGATTTCTTGCCCTACCGCGACGCCAAAACGGTCGCTGGCCAGGCCCACATCGCCCTTGCAGTCGTGAACGCAGGCGTTCAGCAACTCGGCATAACCGGGAATGGCCCCGGCTTTGAGCAGCAGGGAAGGGTTGGTGGTGGCGTCCACGGGTTTAACGCGAGCGATTGCTTCGAAGTCGCCGGTGTCGGCAACGACGGTAGTGATTTGTTTAAGTTGTTCCAGCTTGGAAGTCATGGGCGTGCTCTGTCCTATGGGTCTGTTGACATTACCCGAGCGCTGACAGCCACTCAAGGGCGGGTGTGCGTATCGATGGCCCCAAGGGCAACATCCTGAAAACGGGTGTTTGAATGCAGGGGCGTGGTATCGGTAAATACGATGCCAAATCGGGGCACAGGTTCAAAGCAACTGATCGCTGACGTTGGCGTAACCCGCCTATTTTGCATTGAGCAGGGTCCGTACTGCTGTTTCCGCCGGCTTCGGTTGGCCATCTGCCGTTAGTAGACCGAAATTCTTTTCCCGGTCATTTCCTCCCGACTCGCTGTTCTTCCATTCATAAACAGAGGTCAGCGGGATGTTGAGTTTTTTCACGTCGGAAATGAAGGTGCTGACCTTGCTGGCTTGCCCTTCAGTGCCGCCATTGGAACTGAGCGCCGACACCCCCCATTCGCTGATGACCCCCGGCAGATGGAAGTTCTGCTGAATAAACGCCTGGGCCCCGCTGATCTGCGCACCGGACAAACCATAAGGGTGATAGGACACGGCGCTCAGGCATTTAGGGTATTCACTGACGATCCGGTTCAACGCCACGGTGGACTCGGAGCCCGCGCTCGGGACTTTCGCGAAGCCGAAGCCGACCAGCGGCGTGGTGGGCGCTTTTGGCGCCAGGGTGCGGCACATGGCGCTCATGAACGGCACGAAGGTTGTCTCGAAGTGACCGGTCGGCCAGTACTTTTCCAGGTCGGGCTCGTTCCAGATTTCAATCGCCACCAATTGTGTGCGGTAGGTCTGCTCCAGGGCGAGTACCGACTGGGCGAGGGATTCTCCCGCCCTCGCAAGCTCACTGGCGTCGCCGGTGGTGGTCAGCGCCTCGGTGGCGCGAATGGTCAGCAGTACCGGCAACCCGGCGGACCTGGCCGCCGCGAACGCGTCGCTGACCTGTTTTTGATAAGCCGCGTTACCGAGGTTGTCGGTCCAGGCGCCAAAACGCACGAAGCCGAAACCCGCGGCTTTGATCTGCCCGGCATCGGCGGCGGTGAAATTCTGGATCTTGACCTGTACACCGAAGGTCTTGTCGGCGCTGAGGGCGGGGAACAGCGGATCGGCGTGAACCTGACTGGCACTGCTGAACATCAACAGCGTTGAAGCGGCAAGGCGTTTGAAATGCATGGCGAATGCCCTCTCGTCGAACTGGAAATAACGTTTTTTATTGGTTTTATCCGGTAATTAGTTGGACGCCGCTGAAGTAACCCAGTGCGCCACTGTTATGTTTTGTCGGATAAGAATTGTTAGAAAACGTTCGTTATTTTTGGTCCGGTTATTCTGGTTGGGTGGGTTTTAGGTGTCGTGGTACTTAATACGCTTGTATTTACAAGGCTGATCCGTTTCTGAGTGCGGAATGAACCCGTGGGTTCATTCAAATCCCCACTGCGCATTGGTTGGTTCGACATTACACGGGAAACATTGCCTTGTTCAGAAATATTCTTGTCGTCTGCGTCGGCAATATCTGCCGAAGTCCCACAGCAGAACTGCTGTTGCGCAATGCGCTGGCTACTTCAACCATCGCCGTGACTTCTGCGGGCTTGTCCGCCAGGGTTGGCGAGGCCATGGAGCCTTCGGCGCGCCAGGTTCTGGAAGACCGCGGGCATTGCGCCAAGGCGTTTAAAGCGCGGCAAATCACCCCGGACATCGTTAATGAATCAGACCTGATTCTGGTCATGGAAAAACAGCATGTAACGCAAGTGCTGAAGATGGCATCGCACGCCAGGGGCAAAGTGTTTCTTCTCGGGAAGTGGCAGGGCGAGCGAGAAATACAAGACCCGTATCGTCAAGGAAAAGCAGCTTTTATTCATGCCCATGCATTGATTGAAGATGCTGTTTGCTCATGGGCGCAGCGCCTGGGGCATTGATGAGTAATTTTCAGATCAGTAAATGGTAAGAACACACTTATGCAGTTACCGTCAGTAGTCGGCACCCGGGACAACGAGCGAGATGATATTGATCTTCTCGGTATATTCGGCAGTTTAATTGATCAGAAATGGTTGATCGGCGCGCTCACCGGTGCATTTATGCTGACCGGCGTGGCCTATGCCATTCTGGCGACGCCCGTGTATCTGGCAAACGCCGTGGTACAGGTCGAACCGAAAAAGAACGACATGCTCGGTTTCTCCGATCTCAACAGCATGCTCACCGGGCAATCGCCGTCGGTGACCGAGATCGGCATCATCAAATCTCGCGCAGTGATCGGCAAAGCCGTCGACGATCTGCAACTGGACATCGACGTCACGCCCAACACCTTCCCGTTCATTGGCAATTTTCTGGCCCGGCGCTACAAGGGCGAGGGCGTAGCCGCGCCACGTTTTGGCCTGAGCAGCTATGCATGGGGCGGTGAACGCCTGGAGATCGCCCGGCTCAATCTGCCGGAAGAACTGCTGGGCAAGAAACTGACGCTGATTGCCGGTGAGCAGCAGCGCTTCCAGCTGTTCGACGACAACGACAATCTGCTGGTGGAGGGCGTCGCCGGAGAAGCATTTGCGCAGAATGGCGTCGAAGGTCGGATCGCGGAATTAAAGGCCAATCCCGGCACCCGTTTCGACGTGGTGCGCGATCCAAGGATCGTCACCATCCTGGATTACCAGGACGCGCTGGACGTGTCCGAGCAAGGCAAGGAGTCGGGCATTATCCGCCTGGCCCTGGCCAGCCCTGACCACGCCCAGGCGGTGAAGATTCTCAATAAAGTCGCCACGTTATACGTGCAGCAAAACGTCGAGCGCACCTCGGCCGAAGCCGCGCAAAGCCTGGATTTCCTGCAAGGCCAACTGCCGCAGGTCAAGCATGACCTGATCAAGGCCAGCGACGCGCTCAACGGTTATCAAACCCGTGGCAAGACCGTCAACATTTCCCTCGAAACCCAATCGGTGCTGGAACAGATTGTCGGCCTCGACACGCGGATTTCCGAGTTGAAGCTGCAACAGGCGGACCTTGATCGCAAGTTCACCAAGCAGCATCCGGTCTATCGCGCCTTGATGACGCAGATCGGCGAATTGACCCGGCAACAGAAAAGCCTGGAGAGCAAGGTCCAGGACCTGCCCGCTACGCAACAGGAATTGCTGAACCTGACCCGCGACGTGGAAGTGGCGTCGCAGATCTACACGCAGTTGCTGAACAAATCCCAGGAGCTGGACATCGTCCGGGCCGGGGCGGTGGGCAATGCGCGGCTGATCGACGCGGCGGATGTCGACAAGACCACCCCGGTCAAACCGCGCAAGGCGCTGATCGTGCTGATTGCCACCTTCCTCGGCGGGTTTGTCGGCGTCGCCCTGGTGCTGGTGCGTAAATCCCTGAGTCGTGGCCTGGAGGGGCCCGAAGCCATTGAGCAACTCGGCTTGCCGGTGTATGCGTCGATTCCCTACAGCGCGCTGCAACAGGAAGAGGACAGTAAAAAACCGCGCTTGAGTGACGCGTCGGGCCGCCAGGCGTTCCTGTTGGCGCTGCGTAACCCCACCGACCTGTCGATCGAGTCGATCCGCAGCCTGCGCACCTGCCTGCACTTTGCCGGGCTGGACTCGACCAACAACCGCATCATGATTTCCGGCCCGAGCCCGCAGGTCGGTAAAACCTTCGTCTCCTCCAACCTCGCCGCCGTGATGGCGCAAAGCGGTCAGCGGGTGGTGCTGATCGATGCCGACATGCGCAAAGGGCATTTGCACAAGACGCTCAACACGCCGATCACCAATGGCTTGTCGGACCTGCTGGTCAAGCGCTGCAGCCTGGAGCAGGGCATCCATCACACCGAGGTCGACAACCTGCACTTCATCAGTCGCGGACAGGTCCCGCCCAATCCGTCGGAGTTGCTGATGCATGCGAACTTCCGTGAGCTGCTGGCACAACTCAGCGACCTGTATGACGTGGTGATCATCGATACCCCACCGCTACTGGCCGTGACCGACGCCGCGATCGTCGGGCGTGAAGCGGCGATCAGCCTGATCGTCACCCGCTTCGGGGTGAACCCCGCCAAAGAGATCGAACTGACGATCCGTCGATTTGCGCAGAACGGTATCCAGTTGAAGGGCGCTGTGTTCAACGGCGTCGAGAAGCGCGCGGCGAGCTACTACGGCAACGGTGGCTACGGCAATTACAACTACGAGTATGCGTCCGACAAGGCTTGATTCGGCGATGGTCATTACCTGCATGGAAATGGGTGGATTGTGAAAAAAATACTGCACGTGGCCGAAACGATTAAAGGTGGCGTGGCCACCGTGATCCGCACGATTTCGGTGCCGCCTGAGGGCGAGGCGGCGAACTATGAACTGGTCTATCTGATCCCCCTCGATCAGAAAAAAGAGCTGGTCGGCATTGATGAGCAACAGATCAGGACCTTCGACCGGACCAAGCGCGATATGCGCTCGCTGCTGCGTTTCGCCTGGCAGCTGGCCCGGGTGATTTTCAAGGAAAAACCCGATGTGGTGCATTTGCACAGCACCTTTTCCGGGGTCATTGGCCGTTGCGTGTGCCTGCTCCTGCGGCCGTGGCGCTCGCCGAGGATTATCTACTGCCCCCATGCCTTTTCGTTTCTGATGGAGAGTTCGCCGGCCAAGCAGAAAATCTATTCGCTGATTGAACGGCTCTTGCAGAAGGTCACGGACACGATCATTTGCGTCAGCCAGTACGAACTGGACAAAGCCGCGCGCTTTGGTATCGATCGCAGCCGCATGACGTTGATCTACAACGGTATCCATCACAAAAGCGATGAGCCGAAAAGCCAGAGTCAGGCGCCGATCCATCTGCTGTTTGTCGGGCGGCTCGACTATCAGAAAGGGTTCGACGTCTTGCTCAAAGGCTTTGCCGGCGTCCAGCGCACCGACCTGAAACTGACGGTGGTGGGCAGTGCGGTCAACGAAGACACCGTCGATTGCCCGGTGATGCAGGGGGTCGAGTACATCCCGTGGGTCACGCCGGCGGAAGTGAACGCGCTGTATCAGTCGGCGGATGCGCTGATCGTTCCCAGTCGCTGGGAAGGCTTTGCCATGGTGCCTCTCGAAGGGATGGCCATGGGCTTGCCAGTGATTGCCAGCGATTGCACGTCCTTGCCCGAGTTGGTCACCCACGGCGTGACCGGCTACGTCTTTCCCGCCGGGGATCACCAGGCATTGACCCAGCTGTTGGTGAAAATCCAGAAGCCCGGCTTGCTGGCGCTCGGCGTTCAAGGTCGCGAAATGGTTCGTGAGCGGTTCAGTGCCACGTTGATGATCAAGCAGACCTATGCCGCGTATTCCGCCCCCTCTTTTTAAGTAGATATCAGCTTATGAACGTAACTATTTTGCATGGCTACAGCGCCTCCAACTCCGGTGATGGCCTGCTCGTGGACCTGGCCATCGCCCTGGTACTGCGCAACTTCGGTGCCGACACCTCGATCAACGTCGTGGCCTCGGACCCGAAATCATTCAGCTACTTGCCTTACAAGCGCTATGACGCGCCGGTCATGGCAGCCAAGGGATTGGGGCGGGTCAAGCAAGCGCTGTTCCTGGATCAGTCCTACGCCGGCCTGGCGGACCTGTTGAAAACCACGGACTTGATCGTCGGCGTCGGCGGCGGCTACATGCGCTCCAAAAGTGCCTTCGAACACATCAAGTTGAAACTGGGGCACGCCAAGCAACTGGAAACCGCGATCCTGAGCAAAGTGCCGTCGGTGTACCTGCCGCAAAGCATCGGTCCGTTCCACGGTGAGGGCAGCAAGATCGTCGGGGATTACGCCCAGGCTGACGCGGTGTTTGTCCGGGACAATCGGTCCTCGGAGATGTTCGGCACCCATGCCAATGTCTACCGCGCACCCGACCTGGCGGTGCAGGCCCTGGCCAGCAAGATTCTGCTGCAATCCAAGTTCACCCGTTGTGCGCCGACGCCGGCGACGGTCTGCGTGGTGTTGCGCAAACCGCCGGCGTGGAGCAAGGAAAAGAAAGTCGCTTACGTGGCTAACCTGAAACGGCTGCTGCAGCGCTTGAAGAACAAAAGCAAAGTGGTGTGCGCGGTGCAAAGCGCGGTGCGTGGCAATGATGACGGCGCGTTCTATCGCGAGTTGGGCATCTCCGAGGATTTGCTGCCGTTGAAGGCGACCCTGGCCAAATATCAGCCGGACCTGGTGATTTCCGTGCGCCTGCATGGCGCGATCGAATCGCTGCTGGCGGGCGTCCCGGCGTTCCATATCAGCTATGAGCGCAAGGGCTTTGGCGCCTATCAGGACATGGGTGTGGAAGACTGGGTGATCAATGGCGGCGACATCAATGTCGACACCATCATCGACACGGTTTACGCGCCGAACGCCTTGTCCCGGTTTGGCCAGCGCTTGACCGACACCTGCAAGGAAATCGAAGCCAAGACCCAGGTCATGGACGGGATCATCAAGGGTATCGTTCGATGATATTTCGGCTACTGCTCCGAGGCGGGGCATTAGGTGCGAAGTTCTTGCTGGTGTTGGCCATCACCCATTACCTGGGCTATGACGCGCTGGGCTTTTACGGCGTGGTAGTGGCCGCGTCGTTGATTGCGTCGAAGTTCTACAGCGTCGGGTTCAGTTCCGAAATCAATCGGCTGATCAGCGTCGGTCGCAGCTCGCGGCTGGTTGTGGACAGAGTCTTGCTGCTGTACCTGGCCGTGGGCGTGGTGTTGTCGGTGGCGACGGTCATGGTGTATTCGCTGTTCCAGGGCATCGAAGCGAGTGCCACGCTGATCGTGTGTGTGGCGTTGTTGCTGCTCACCGAGCACCTGTCGTTCGAAATCAATTCCTTCGTGTTCTCCGCGCAGAAAGCCACGTGGGGCGCGCTGCTGTTCTTTATCAAGACCGGCCTCTGGGCGTTGTTGGCCCTGGGCGGGATGATGCTCGGCTGGGTGTCCGACATCGCCAGCGTGCTGTGGTTGTGGGTGGCGGCCAACGTGTTGGTGATCGTTGCCGGTTACCTGATTGTGGTGAACGTTCACCGTGGGCGAGTGACCGCGGCCTTGACCACGGCTTCGGTATGGAAGGCTGGATTGCCGTTTTACCTGGGTACGGGCCTGATCGCGTTGAGTCAGTACGCCGAGCGCTTCCTGATTATCGACCTCGAGCCCTACGCGAGTTTGGGCAAGTATGTTTACGCCTGGTCGGCGGCCAACACCTTGCAAGCGCTGTCCTATGCGGTGGTCGCGGTGGTCGGCATTCCCGTGCTCGCCAAGCGTTATCAGCGTGATCAGCAGGCGCTGACCGTGGGGCAGTTGTTCGTGAATAAATGGGTGATGCGCGCGCTGGTGGTGTCTGGCGGTGTGGCGCTGATGATTTTTCTGTTCTTCAACATCGTGCTCGATTACGTCGCCACGTCGGTGCCGCGTCCCGATAACGCCATCCTTGGCGTGCTGATTTTTTCCTTTGCCCTGCGCGCCGTCGGCGACATCGTCTGGGGTGGTCTGATCGCGTCGAAAAACAGCCGGGTGTCACTCGCCAGCGCGGCCATCTGCCTGGCGGTTTCCCTGCCGGTGAGTTACCTGTTGATCAAGCACTATTCGATTTACGGCGCGGCCTGGGGGAATGTGTTTTCGATCACCGTGCAGCTCGGCGTCATTGCCGTGCTGACCCGGTTTGCTCGTGTGAAGGTGACGGCGTAATGGCGTTGAAATTACCTTCCATCGAGTTTCGCGGCCGACGGCTCGACGCGTCGATCTCGTTCCTGATTCTGTTCACGGGCCTGTTCCTGTCGGTGGCCATGCCGGTGCTGATGCACCGCGATCCCGGCCCCGATGCCATGACGCTATGGTCGTCCTACGCCCGCGCCGACAACTGCAACTTCTGGAACCCGTTCTCGCCGGACCGCTCATCCTACGAGTGCTCGGCGTACCTGCTGCGACCCACCGGCATCAACCTGACCAATGCCTGGGCCTATGGCATGGCGTGCAACCTGTTCCTCACGGCGGTCCCGGTATTGATGTTCCGGCGCATGCCGCTGACGATTTTTTTCACCCTGTGTTTGTGGGGTGTGGTCCGCTCGTTTTTCCTGGAAAACCTGACCAAGGAAATCATCGTTTCGGTGGCGATGATTTCGATTTTGCTGTTCTCGTTTTCCCGGCGTTATCGCGGCGGATTTTTCTGTTCCGCAGTGATTTACGGTGTGCTGATCCGGCCCTACTGGATCCTGTTTTCCCTGGCCTGGTTCGGCGTGTGCGTGATGAAGAAGTACGTCTCGCGCATGACCTTCTTCCTGATGCTGTTCCTGTTCTACCTGGCCATCGCCACCGCGATTCAACTGGTGGTCGGCTATTCGGTGTCGTCGATTCGCGCCAGCAACAATGAGCTGCGCACGGCGGGCGAGGAGGGTTCGAAGTCGCTGATCGTGTCCTGGATCAGCGGCGGTGACTTCGTGTCCCAAGCGCTGGACTCGATGAGCATCTTTTTCCGCCTGTCGTTCCCCGTGGAACTGATCCTGCTCTCCGGTCTGGGCCAGATCATCTTCGTGGTGTTGATGATGATGACGTCGTTGCTGATGTTCAAAATGATCACGTCCAGCGACTACAAGGGCGTGCGCATCGACACCAAGGTCAAGGAGCTGATCGCGATTCCGCTGTCCTTTCTGCTGGTGCAGGGCTTGTTCGAACCGGACTTCGGTTCCTTCGCCCGGCACTTTTCCATGGTGGTGCCGGTGCTGTTTATGGGCCTGGGTTTGCAGTTGCGCACCAAGAAACCTGCGTTGGTTGAAACAAGAATCCTGAGCTGAGGTTTGTGTTTTATGTCGAGCAAGAAGAAGTCGCTGGAGATCGAAACCCTGCGCGGCCTGGCCTGCCTGTTGCTGGTGCTGTATCACGTGATCGGGCCGCTGGGTGGCGGCTTGAAAATCGACGTGGGCTCGCCGTTCCGGGTGATCGCCGACTCCATGGTGTACGTGCGCATGCCGCTGTTCACCTTTATCTCGGGTTACATCTATTCCATCTACAAAATTCGCGGCAATGACTTCTCCGCCTATTTTGTCGGCAAGGTCCGGCGGCTGATCGTGCCGCTGTTTTGCGTGGGGGTGCCGTTCTCGGTGCTGCAAGCGGTCGGCCCTGGGGTGAACAAGGACGTTGGCGTGATCGATGCGCTGTTGTCGTTTTACATTCCGATCAACCACTTCTGGTTTTTGCAGGCGGTGTTCATCATCTTCATGTTCGTCGGCCTGCTGGAATGGCGTGGGTGGTTGCAGACCATGACGCGCCAGTACCTGTTGCTGGCGTTTGCGGCGGCGGTGTTTCTGCTGCCGCCGTTTACGGTGGACGCGTTCGGCATCAATGGCGCGGTGTACCTGCTGCCATTTTTTGTACTGGGGATGATTGGCCATGAAAAGGTCGGTGAGATCAGGCAAGCGTTCCGGGTGATCGGGCCGCTGGTGTTTGTGTTGATCTCGGTAGTGCTGCTGTATGTGGCGACGGTGGATCGCGGGTTGATCGTTGATCGCCGCAGCCTGGTCGGCTTGCTGGTAGGGTGTGTGTCTTGTGTGGCGTTGCTGTCGAGTAACTTGCAAGCGCGCTGGCTGATCTGGCTCGGTGGTTATTCCTATGCGATTTTCCTGTTTCATGTGCTGTTCGCCGCCACTTCGCGATCCGTGCTGGGGCGCCTTGGGATACACGATGACGGCGTTTTGGTGCTCAGCGGCGTGACCTGTGGTCTGCTCGGGCCGGTGGTGTTGTCGAATATTTTCAGCCGCTTCAGCGTCACCTCCATGCTGTTTCTGGGCGAGCGGGCTGCACGTAAAAAACCGCCGGCCGTTGTGGTGCCGGCGACACAAACCTGATGGTCGTTTTGATGAAGGAAGTGCCCCGTGGTGGCAGTTGATGACGTACATCCCGCAGCAACTTCGGTGATCGAAGTCGGTGACGCGCGTGAACGCTTTGCGCAATGGCGCGAAGGCAAGGCGGGGAAGGTGCTGGCCATCTCGGTGATCGGCGACAGCTACAGCGCCGGGCAGGATTTTTACCTGAACAAACTCGTCCAGCGGCTCACCCACAAAGCAGGTTTCGCCGGGCCGGGTTACGTCGGCTTCAACCACGGTGCGGCGCTCGGTGGGACTCACTACAAATACACCCGCAGCAGTGAAAAATACTTCGGTGGTGATTGGGAGGTGTCCGGACTCGGCCAGGCCAGCCCCGACAGTCGCACCGTCTCGGGCCGGCCCGGTGCTTATCTGGAGATCGATGCCAAACCGACGCCCGCCGTGGACACGTCCATTGCCCAGGCAAAATTGCTGTACCTGGGGGATGGGAAGTCCAGTGAAGTGCGCTATCGGTGGACGGCATCCGGCGCCTGGCATTCGTTGAAACTCGACGGCTCAGGTGCTCAGGAGGTTCAGTTACCTGGCTTTTCTGATCAGCCCGAGTGGGCGTTTCGACTGGAAGTGGTCAACGGTGCGCCGACGCTGTTTGGTCTGTGGATGAGCAATCGCCAGGGTGGCGTCCGGGTGTCAAAACTCGCGGCGTCCGGCGCGGCTTCCGCTGATTTCTATCACAGCGATGCCCAGTGGCAGCTGCAGTGGAAAGCGGTGGTGGCGAAGATTCCGGCGGATATCTACCTGATCATGCTCGGCGGTAACGACCAGGGGTTTGGTGTGAAACCCGAACAGTATCTGCAGAACATCCAAGGCCTGGTGCGGATGGTGCGCGAGGTTCACCCGAAGGCGAGCATCAACCTGATCCTGCGCCAGGACACCACACGCGCAAGTGCCTATCCGATGTCGGCGTATGCCCAGGTACTGGAACCCTGGGCGCGCGAGGAACATCTGGGTTACGCGAATATGCAGTGTGCGTTTGGTACCGACGTCAAACGTTATGCCTTGGGCGGCGCTGCACCGATGATCGGGCCGGACAAGATTCACCCGATCCCGGGGGCGGGAGGGCGGGTGATTGCGGATTATCTCTATAGTTTGATCGTCGCGCCGCAGAACACCTGCCAGTGAGCAAAACACACCCCCTGTAGGAGCGAGGCTTGCCCGCGAAGACGGTGTGTCAGTAACGATGATGTCGACTGACACAC
>NZ_VOBN01000011.1 GCF_008370045.1 Pseudomonas sp. ANT_J12 | reverse complement strand
ACAGTGGCATTTTTATGCCAGCAAAATGGTAGGTGAGCTATTTATGTGCCACAGGTATAGAAATATGGGGCACCGCGTCTGGGATCAGGTGGTGACTTTGAGTGTGGGGTTCATGGAGCGTTTACGATGCAACGGCTGGCAGATGTGATTGCCAGTTACTTCGTGATTGTGGTGATTGCTATCGCCGCGCTGACTCTACTCGGCTGGGGGGTGTGGGGGCCCGAGCCAAGTTGGGTGTTCGGGCTGATCAACGCTGTCGCGGTCATGATCATCGCCTGTCCCTGTGCCCTTGGCCTAGCGACACCGATGTCAGTCATGGTTGCCACCGGCAAGGCTGCTGGCAGCGGCGTATTGTTTCGCGATGCCGCCGCCATCGAAAACCTGCGCAAGATAGACATCTTGATAGTCGACAAAACTGGCACCCTCACTGAAGGTCGACCAGCGTTCCATAGCGTCGAGGCCGTACCCGGATTTACTCAGGATGAAGTGTTGCGCCTGGCCGCAAGTCTCGATCAGGGCAGTGAGCATCCATTGGCCCACGCCATCGTCGAGCAGGCTCGTGCCGCAGGGCTAAAACTGGTGACACCTGAAACCTTCGAGTCAGCCTCAGGTATTGGTGTAAGCGGTCAGGTCGAGGGTCGCCGCCTGATGCTAGGCAATACCGCGTTGATGCAGGAGGCCGGCGTTTCCACAGAGAGCTTGCAAGTACATGCCGAGAAGCTACGCGGCGACGGTACGAGCATCATGTACCTGGCAGTCGATGGCGCCCTGGCGGGTTTGCTGGCTGTTGCCGACCCCATCAAACCCACCACGAAGCTGGCCGTCGAGCGTCTGCAGGCTGATGGCGTCAAGGTCATCATGGCCACTGGCGACGGCCTTACGACTGCTCGCTCGGTAGCTCGCCAGTTGGGCATCGAGGAGGTTCACGGCGAGGTCAAACCGCAAGATAAAGAACGTCTGATGGCATCTCTGCAACAAGCTGGACACCGGGTGGCGATGGCCGGCGACGGCATTAATGATGCCCCCGCACTGGCTCGCGCTGATGTAGGAATCGCCATGGGCACTGGCACTGACGTGGCGATGAACAGCGCCCAGGTCACCCTGGTCAAAGGCGATCTGCTCGGTATCCTGCGTGCTCGCAGCCTGTCAGTAGCAACGGTGAGAAATATGCACCAGAACCTGACCTTCGCCTTCCTTTACAACGCCATGGGTATTCCACTGGCTGCCGGCTTGTTCTTTCCACTTACCGGTCACCTTCTGTCACCGCTCATTGCCGCACTGGCCATGAGCGTGAGCTCGGCGTCGGTGGTATTCAACGCCTTGCGTCTGCGCCAGGCTTCCATTGATTGAGTGAAAACGACCGCTTGACCTTGCCATGGCAGCAAGGTTGAGGATAAGCCAACGCCGCAGAAAAGCCTCATGCGTCAGTCTTTCCATGATCAACTTTGTTGTGAGGAGTCACCAATGAAAACTGTTGAACTGCAAGTCCAAGGCATGAGCTGTGGTTCATGTGTCAAACATGTCACCGAAGCGCTGCGCCCAGTTGAAGGCGTGAGTGACGTAGCAGTGGATCTACAAGCCGGACGGGTGAAGGTCAGCGGCGATTCGGACAGCCATGCGCTGCTTGCGGCCCTGGAGAACGCGGGCTATCCAGCACAGCTGGCGACAGTGGAAAGCGTAGCGAGTAAGAAAACCTTGGGCTGTGGCGGGAACGGCGGCGGTTGCTGCTGTCGATAAACGCTCTGTTTAAAACTGGAGAACGCCCATGAGTACCAGACTGCTTATCGCTGTGCTCAAGACCCTGCTTATGAACGGGGTGGCCTAAACCGCTGAAGTCAGCGAAGGATGACGTCCTTGGTCACATCGGTCATCGAGTTTCTGACGGCGCATCCACAGGTCGCCTATCTGGCGGTGTTTCTTCTGGCACTTTCCGAGTCAATCCCGATTATCGGTGCCGTCGTTCCCGGCACAGCCGTAATCCTCGCACTCAGTGCCTTGGTGCCGAGCGGCGTATTATTGCTCTGGCCGTTGCTGGTCGCCGCCACGTTAGGTGCCATCGCGGGTGATGGTCTTTCGTTTTGGCTCGGGCATCGATACCATCGCGAGATTCTTGATATCTGGCCTTTTAACCGCCACCCGGAACTGACTCAGAGCAGCGAGGCCTTTTTCGAGCGTCACGGCGCCAAGAGTGTATTTCTCGCGCGCTTCGTACCAGGCGTCCGGGCCTTCATCCCGCTCCTCGCCGGCATGATGGGAATGGCCGTCAAGCGGTTTTATCTCGTCAATATTGCCTCGGCGTTTGCTTGGGCCCTGTCGCATATCCTGTCTGGCGTACTCGCAGGTGCGACGTTCAGCATTCTCGGAGCGGCCGCAAAGCCGCTCGCAATTTTGCTGGTGGTTCTCATGGCGGCGGGCTGGGCGCTCCTGCATATCGTGCGTTTGACGTTGCGTCGCGGTGTCCCTTACTTCATCGACGCACTGGGGCGGCTGAGGTACTGGGCCGGCACCCACGACACCTTGCTGAGCCGCAGTCTCACCCATTTACTCAATCCTTCGCAGCCTGAAGTACGGACTCTCGCATTGTCGGGTGTGCTTCTCGTCGGTGCAGCCTGGCTCTTCTTTGGCATCCTCGAAGATGTCGTCACCGGCGACCCATTGCTGCTCGCAGACAGCTCGATATACCACGCGCTTCAGGATCTTCGTACAGCACCAAGCGATGCGGTGATGATCGCTATTACAGAACTCGGCGACACCAAGGTTGTGGCGGCGGTCACGATCGTTGTCCTGCTGTGGCTGATATGGAAACGCGCATGGCGTACAGCTACCTATTGGCTGGTTGCGATTGTCGGCGCTTCGGCGCTCAACACCGTCATCAAAGTAGCGTTGCATCGAGTTCGCCCCGGTGAACTTCTCTACTCAGGGTGGAGCGCGTTCTCCTTCCCTAGCGGGCATAGCACGGTCAATGTCGTGCTCTACGGTTTCCTCACTTTTCTCATCGCGCGTGAGATCCATGCGGCATGGCGCCTTGCGGTCGTTCTCGGCGCAGCAACCCTGATATTTCTGATTGCATTCTCGCGCCTCTACCTCGGTGCGCATTGGTTTTCCGACGTACTCGGGGGGCTGGCATTCGGAGCGGCGTGGCTGGCCCAGCTCGGCCAGTCCTTTCTGAGGCGCCAAGCCGGACGCATTGATCCAATGGGCCTATTCACCGCCGGATGTTCAGCACTGATTCTTGTCGGAGGACTCAATATCTATCGTAGCCATGCGACCGACAGTGACCGATATGCCGTCAACGAAAGAACTCCGTCCATGGCCACCACCGATTGGTGGGAGGCGGGTTGGCAGCAACTGCCGGTACGGCGTATTGATCTGATGGGCGAGACGAATGAGCCGCTGACGTTCCAGTGGGCCGGTGATCTGAAAGACTTGCAAGATGTCCTGCAGAAAAATGAGTGGCGTGACTCAGCGGACTGGACGCTATTGAATACCCTGAATTGGCTTTCTGTCCAAACCGACCCGGCATTTCTTCCAGTTATTCCATTTTTCGCTGGTGGTCGCCTCCCCAGTCTGACGTTTGTTCGACCGAGTGGTGCAGACGCACTTACCCGCTCACGCCTCGTGCTTCGAGTGTGGGTCGTCGATATCGAGCTCACGAACGGGCGTACTTCACCGCTGTGGATGGGATCAGTTGTGGAGGAGCGTTTCTATCATCCCCTATCCCTCCTCACGGTGACGTCGACACAGCCTGGTATGAATGCGCCACGGAGCAAGCTAGCTGCCGTTTTTGACGATGGACGGCTCCTACCTCGAACCCTTGGGACGGCAGACGGGGATTGGGATGGCAAAGTCCTGTTAGCTCACCATGCTGAGCCTACTTACTACTGACACACGCTGTTCAACAAGTGAGCTGCTAAATCAGATCGAAACTCTTCAGCTCTTTGCCTAAGGAATTATTGTTTCTTAAGTAACAGTAAGAGCAGAGCTGTTGCGGCAAGAAATGCCCCCATGAGGAACGTGCTGTCTGATCCAATGCTTTGCCATAGCCAGCCCGCAAGAGCGCTGGCGATCAGCATGCATGCACCGCTAACTAGATTGAAAATGCCGAAGGCGGTGCCCTTGAGTTTTCCAGGCGCTTTATCGGCTACCAGCGAGGCAAGAATGCCTTGGCTGAATCCCATATGAAGCCCCCACAACGCAACGCCCAGCATCATCGTGATGATAGAACTGGACTGAGCAAGCACCAGATCCGCTAAGACGAGTAATCCCATACCCACACAGAGCAGTTTCGTGCGACTGATACGATCAGATAGCCAACCGGCAGGGTAAGCGGACAACGTATAGAAAAGTGCCATTACTACCATCACCAACGGAATCCAGGTAACTGACAAGCCTAACTGTTGCGCCCGTAATACCAGAAACGCTTCACTAAACCGGGCAAGCGTAAACACCCCGCCCACGACGACAACCCACCAATACCCAACGGAGAAGTCGTGAAGGACTCTCCAATGAATTGGAGATCGAAATTTGTGTTCTCCGGAGTCGTGTATGGGCTCTTTTACTCCGGTGACAATGAGAGCCACCGCTATAGCTGCCGGAATCACTGCAACCCACAGTACAAGCTGTATATCTGCGAGCCACAACATCAGCAAGATGGCCAGAGCAGGGCCAAGAACGGCCCCGACGGTATCCATCGATTGACGCAACCCAAAGCAGGCCCCACGGATCTCTGGTGGCGAAACATCTGCGACGAGGGCATCTCGCGGTGCACCACGAATGCCTTTGCCGATACGATCCAGAAAGCGTGCTGTGAAGACCACTTCAACTGAGTGGGCCAGAGGAAAAAGCGGCTTGGTCAGGGCAGCCAAACCATACCCAAGCAACAGAAGCCCTTTGCGCCGACCAATAAAGTCGCTGATGGCGCCAGAGAATATCTTGACGAGCATGGCGGTCGACTCGGCGATCCCCTCGATTACCCCAACAGTCAATGCACTCGCACCTAATGTGGTGACCAAAAACACGGGAAGTAAGCTGTGTACCAACTCAGACGATAGATCCATAAACAGGCTGACAAAGCCCAACGCCCAGATCGTGCGCGGAATAGGAAGAGGCTCAGCTTTGATACTTGAACATCCGCTACTCATATTTTCATCCTGTAATCATCGGCACCGAGAGGAGACTGAGGATGCTATTTAGCAGTGCTTGTAGACGAACCAAACGCCCGCCAGGGTTGCTTCCGAAATTAGGAAGATGAACACCGCTCCCCACTTTGCACACTGGGCGATTTAAGATCCCACGCAAGCATTCTAGGCTTTCCACTGCATCATTAACTTGATGTAGCGTAGTGACCACAACAGGCAGTAGGTAGCTGGTCACCAAAACGCTTTTCCACGCTTTCCAGCATCAAGTCGCGGATATCATCACCGCTGTACCCCGTCGGGCTCGCGACCCAGCCGATGGCCTCGCGATCACAGCAGTCCAGGGCGAAGGTGACGCTCAGTTTGGCGCCGTCCTCGCAGCGGAACTCAAAGCCGTCCGAGCACCAACGTGTATCGCTGGTTTTCACGGCAATACAGCCTTCGTGCCGACGCGGCACGCCGGGCTGTTTGATCCGGCGTTCAAGCAGCAGATTGTGATCACGCATGACCCGGTAAACCCGTTTCACGTTGATCGCGGGCAGCGACCGCTTTTCACGTGCACGACGCAGCAGTCCCCAGACGCGACTGTATCCATAGCTGGGCAGTTCGCTGACCTGTTGCTGGATTTCAACCACCAGATGAGCATCGTCCACAGGCCTGCGGCGCCGTACTTTGGGCGATACCGATTGCTTGATTCGAACCGTTAATTGCGAGCGCGCCACACCGAGACATTCACTGACCAGCTTCACTGGTCGTCCCCCGGCAACAAGGGTGAGTGCGCAATCCATTTTCGCGGCCGGGCGATCTCCACGGCCTCTTTAAGGATTTCTGCTTCCATCGTTTTCTTGCACAGCATCCGTTGCAGTTCACGGATCTGCTTGAGCGCCGCTCAGCACGGAAGCAGGCACCACGGCCTCGCCAGCACTGACCGCCGACAGGCTGCCGTCCTGGTACATCTTGCGCCACAGGAACAACTGGTTGGCATTGATGCCGTTACGCCGAGCCACCACCGAAACGCTTTGCCCGGGCTCAAGGCTCTCGCGAACCATGGCCAGTTTTTGCTCCGGGCTCCAGCGGCGTCGCCGCTCCTGACCCAAAAGCTCTCCATTCTTATCGTTGCTGTTAGTGATAAGCATAACCGTTTGCCTATCCCTTATCGTAAGGGGGAAACGGTGTCCTGTCTTTCATGGGGCTCGTTCACGATCCGAAAGCGCCCAATCGCTCTTAGGTAATTTTCAGTATATTCAGGGCTTCCTGACTCACCCTATCGGTGGACAAGTGTTCAACGACTGGTCTAGACGGAGGGGCTACGCTACCCCACATCTCTGCTACCACTTTGAGCAGCCCGTCTGAGCCAAAATGCTCAAGGGCCATCTCCCACAGCAGAGCTTCCTGCGACATATCCAGGCAACCCCTAGTCATTACGGAGTTCTAACGCCATGCGGCTCTTTCTTGATTGCGAACTTACTCAGCTCTCGGCGGCAGCAAAGCTTATTTCGCTGGCGTTGGTGGCCGAGGATGGACGCGAATTCTACGCGGAATTGATCGACACATGGCGAGAAGCAGACTGCAGCGACTTCGTAATCAAGATCGTCCTTCCGCAGCTCTGGGGCGGAAGCTATGCACTACCCATCATTGGCGCAAGGTCAGCACTGTTCGAGTTCCTCACGTCGTTCGACGAAGCCCTGGAGATTGTCACAGACGCCCCACAGTACGACTGGGAGCTTTTCTGTGAACTAGCGTATGACGATGGGAAATGGCCAAGAAATGTCCGAAATCACCCTGTTGATGCTAACACTTTGAGGGTTATAAACGATGGGGTACCGCTTCCACATCACGCTCTCTTGGATGCCCGTATCATCGCCGGCATGTTCGCGCTAAGGAGTCCAAATCAAGGGCTACCCTGATCGACCATATCGATCAGCAGTGTCTGTTGATTATCGAGTGGAGTGAAGGGAAGTATGAAATGGAAGGCACCCACAATGGAGGCAGGCGTATCACCGGATCAGTCATTGAGCCAAGATTCTTCCCGTACAGATGATGACTCCAGGAAGTTTCTGTGACCCAATGGCCACAAAGTCAAAGATAATCGAACGCCCGTTCGTTGTGTATTGCGTCGATCAGACCGGCGCCAGCACGGCTCACACCCCCTGCTCTTGGGAAAGTTAATTGTGAAGCAACGAAAAATCGCTCGCAAAAACTGTACAAAAACTGAAATTGTACAAACACCTTCAAGCTCGGAAATAAAATGTCTATTCAGAACGACTTATAGCTTTTGCACAAAATTGGAGACTTTCAAAGGGTTTCGTTACTCGCAGGTCATGCAAATCTGGGCAGATGGCGCGGGATAGAGGCAGCGACCTCCCCCGCAATTCTATCTGCCCAAGAGCAGATGCGCGGTCACGTCCCAGGGAAGAGCTTGATGACATCCAACCAGTCAACTCCAAACCCTCGCAACAAAGCTGATACGCCCTGCCCGAAAATGACGAGGATCACCGGCTTTGGAGGTTTCGCTGAGTACGGTAACTCCTCAAATCTGCTTTGGTAATGAACAGGCTCGCGGTCTGTCATAGAAGCCAAGTGACTTAATCAGTGCTCTAATTCAGCACACGCTGTTCCGCTCCCGCTTTCGACGTCTATTACGACTCCCTACCTGGATCACCGGCATGCGCCTGTCTGACTTCATCATCAAGAACCTTGAGCCGATTCTGCAAGCTTGGGAAGACTTCGCTCGAACCATTGAGGTACCCGGCGAAGCACTGGATTCCAAAGCATTGCGGGATCATGCAGAACAGATGCTGCGAGCTATTGCGCTAGACCTGCGCACATACCAGTCCGCCCAAGAGCAAATAGCCAAGGCCCACGGCAATGCACCTACGGAGGAGTTGGAGACTGCTGCCGAAACCCATGCGGTGACTCGTTTAATGGCGGGTTTCACGCTGGATCAAATGGTTTCTGAGTATCGTGCACTTAGGTCGAGCGTTCTAAGTCAATGGCTGGGTCGGATGAAGGCAGGGACAGTTTTGGAAGTGGACGATATGATCCGCTTCAACGAAGCCATAGACCAAGCGCTCGCAGAATCTATTGCTAGCTACTCGCGTGCAGTAGAGGCGTCACGCAACGTTTTTTTAGGCATCCTTGGCCATGATTTGCGCACGCCACTGGGTGCCATTTTGCTGGGTTCCGATGTTTTGCGGCGCTCGAATGATCTAGGAGCACGTAAGAGTAAAATTGCATTGGGGATATACACCAGTGTCAGACGAGCCAGCCAGATCGTCGACGACTTGCTAGATCTTACCCGCTGCCAAATGGGCCCGGGGATTCCCGTCAAAAAGGAGAATATCGACCTATTGCCACGATGCACACGCATAGTTGAAGAGATCCGAACCTTTCATCCAAGCGCGGATATCATCTTGACAGCGGGTACATTAGCTCGCGGTGAATTCGATGGCGCCCGCATGGAGCAAGTTTTTTCTAACCTGCTCAGTAATGCTGTGCAGCATGGTGATCTGCAGTTTCCGATCAGGGTTTCACTGGAGGTAACAGGCGGCAGCGTCGTTTTCTCCGTCCATAATTTCGGGGAGCCTATACCGGAAGATACTTTGCCCTTCATCTTTAATCCTATGGCTCGCTTCTCTCAGAACACCTCACTTGAGCTAGGCCCTAGCACCGGCCTAGGCCTAGGTCTGTACATAGCTTCGGAGATCGTGACCGCGCACTCGGGAACTTTAGATGTGGCGTCCAACAGAGCGCAAGGAACCACTTTTTTTGTGAAAATCCCTTTAGGGAGGGATCAAGATAAATGACCAGCACTCAAGCATTGTGCGCCGGCAAAGGGGATCCAACGACTGCTCAGCCTAAGTGTCAGCAACCATTAAGACTGCGCAGTTGAGCAGAACGGGCCTTCGCCCAGTCCAACAAGGGCAAAAGCAGAAAAAAAGCCAGCGATTTCTAGAAAGCGCTCAGATGCGCCAGGTTGTTCTAGACTGATGTCCTATTCAATTGGGTTCAAAAAATGATCAACGCAGAACTGCTAAAACTGGTGATTGAGGCATCCAACGATGGCATCGTGGTGGCAGAGCAGGAAGGCGACGAGAACATCCTGATCTACGCTAACCCTGCCTTCCAGCGTCTCACTGGATACGGCCTTGACGACATCCTGTATCAGGACTGCCGTTTCCTGCAGGGTGATGACCGTGACCAAACCGGCTTGGCAGCAATCCGAGAAGCGATAAGAAACCGTCACCCCTGCCGACAAATCATTCGCAATTATCGCAAGGACGGTAGTGCCTTCTGGAATGAACTGTCGATTACCCCAGTATTCAACGACGCAGACCATCTCACTTACTACATCGGTATCCAGAAGGACGTCAGCGCCCAAGTTGATACTAGCGAGCGCGTTCGCGAACTGGAAGCTGAAGTCTCACAGTTGAAGATCCAACTGGCTCAATTGCAATACAAAATCTGAATGCATCTTATCTTGACGGGTTAGCGCACCAGAGCGTTTCCACTCGCACATATAACCCAATGCACCAAACCAGTAGCGCCAACCAAAAATGCAATTAGCAGCGGAAAAACTCCTCAACTGGATGACATCACAGATGAACATACCCGCGCCCTACCCGCGTTCTTAGCTTCGTAGAGTTGCTTGTCCGCAGCTTCTATCAAAGCCTCGAATCCTTGTTCGCCAGTAGGCGTCAATGTTGCCACGCCTAGAGAGATAGTCATCACGCGATCGACATCAGAAGCAGAATGCTCGATGCCCAGCGATCGGACACGCTTTTGCATTCTTTCTGCAATGTCGACCGCACCCGAAAGAACGGTATTGGGCAGAACGCAGGCGAACTCTTCGCCACCATACCGAGCGACTAGGTCGTAGGGCCGTCTAACCGTTTCAGATAACGCTTGAGCAATGGATTTCAAGCAGCCATCTCCAGCCTGGTGCCCGTACTGGTCGTTGTAGCGTTTGAAATAGTCGACATCCACCAAAATGAGCGATAGCGGCTTTTGCTCTCGAAAGCACAGACGCCAATCCGCCAATATGTCCTCATTAAATTTGCGTCGATTGGCCACCCCAGTAAGACCATCTATCAACGCCATGGAACGCAGCAGATCGCTTTGTAGTTTCAGGGTTAGATGTGTTCGTACCCGTGCTTTAACAATGACCGGATTGATGGGTTTGGTGATGAAGTCCACCGCGCCAAGCTCCAGACCTAGCACTTCATCTGACTCCTGCTGCTGTGCGGTAATGAAAATGATGGGGATGCCCCGAGTCGCAGGATCAACCTGGAGTCGACGGCATACTTCATGCCCGTCCATGCCCTCCATGACCACGTCCAGAAGAATCAAATCAGGTAGCTGGGTCTGGCATACGCTGATTGCCTGCTCACCGCTGGTGGCCATGAAAACATCACAGTCCTCACGAAATAGCTCATGCAGTACCCGGATGTTAGTCGGTTGGTCGTCGACAATAAGGAGTTTTGGACGGTTAAAGGAATGCGGTAGCCAGGTTTCCATTGATTGTTCCATCAGGCAGATCTCAACAGGTCATGACCAATCGGCATCGCAGCTGAGAAGTCTAGCGACTGCACCCTGAGAACCAGTTCGTCGAACTGTGGGCGCAGGGATTGCGGCATTTTTGATGCCAATGCGTCTGCAAGCTCTATGGCTTGAAGGTTACCCGCTTCCAACAACAACAAAATCTCCTCTAGGGCCTCTTTCCATTGCGCCGGAGCCATGGAATCGTCGTCAGCACTGCTTTTTACACGCAGGCTCTGGCCAAAATCGACATTCATTTGCTCAAGGCTTTGTTGCAGTAACCTGCTCAACTCGTCAAACCATGTTGGGTCGACCAAGAGGCTCGCTACAGACTCTGCATCTCCGTGTTTTAGTGTGTGCTCCAGGTTGCCGGCCAGTTGCGACACCGCCTTGGCACCCATGGTGCCGCTGCTACCTTTAATGGTATGGAGCACAAAAGCGGCCCCCGAAGCATCTTGCCGCTGGATCTGATCGCGCAACCGAACAAGTTGTTTTTCCATCTCTGGGCCAAAGGTACGTAGCACCTTGCGGATCAAATCGAGGTCACCACCAAAGCGGTCAATAGTTGATGACCGAGACTCTATAACGCTTTCTCCTGTATTGACTTGTCCCACGGTTAAAGATGCCTGGCCATCTTCACAGCCCGCTTGAAAGAGCAACGTTACGACGAGTTGCTCTAGGTCTATAGGTTTGCCGACATGATCATTCATCCCCGCAGCAAGACAGGCTTCACGGTCGGTATTGGAGGCATTTGCGGTCATCGCCACAATCGGCAACGTTGCAAAGCGCGGATTCGATCGAATGCGACGGGTCGCCTCCAAGCCATCAATATCTGGCATCTGGATATCCATTAATACGACGTCGAAGGGCACACGCTCATTCATCACCTTGCTCACACCTTCCAGCCCACCTTCGGACAGCGTTACCTGAGCGCCTTCCCTTGTCAGTAACTCATCGGCGACCTGGCGATTGAGCATGTTGTCTTCCACCACCAATAGTCGCAGCCCGGCCAGACGCTGTGGCCTGTCAACCGTTGACCGAGGGAGGGGGGAATGCAGCAGGTCTTTGCCCTTGAGTGCTCGCTGAACAGCGTCGGCTAGCTGCTTGGGAGTGACAGGTTTGGTGAGAAAACCCACGAAGGGGGCGTCTCCTGCATGGTGGGCGTCGGCCAATATTTCGCGGCCGTAAGCAGTGATCATAATGACCATCGGAGGTGGCAAACCGTTACCCTGCTGATGGATCAATTGCGCAGCGCTTAGCCCATCCATATCGGACATCCGCCAGTCCATCAGCACCACGTCGTAGGCTTCACCTAGCGCCTGGGCTTTCTTCACCCATTCCACCGCTTGCGTGCCACCACTCACGCGATCAGCTTTCCATCCCAATGCATGAACGGTTCGCAACAGCAATTCACCCGCCATGGCGTTGTCGTCGACGACTAGAATCCGTAAGGACACATCGACTCCAGTACAGGCCGATCTCAACAGTGACGTTGGCGCTACATCCAGAGTGATATCGAACCAGAAACGACTCCCGACTCCCTGCTGGCTCTCTACGTGAAGTTCACCACCCATCAAGGTGACTAACCGCTTGCAGATCACCAGGCCAAGGCCTGTGCCTCCAAAACGTCGGGAAGTTGAAGCCTCGGCCTGAGTGAAGCCTTCAAAAATACGCTGAAGCTGTTCCGGGCTGATACCGATGCCGGTATCAGAAACGGCGATGCGCAAACTCACAGCATTTTCCGTGCGTTTCAGTTGTTGAACGCTGACCACGACCTGGCCTTCGAGAGTGAACTTGAGGGCATTACCCGCCAGATTGATCAGCACCTGTTGCAGTCGCAGGCTATCGCCGATCAGATCGTTGGGTAAATTGGAGTCCAGGTCGAACATGACCTCAACCTCCTTCTCGCCTTGGTTACCTGCCAATACAACGGCGAGGTCACGCATGACCGGTTCAAGTTCGAAAGGATGCACATCGAGTTGCAGTTTGCCCGCCTCAATCTTGGAGTAATCGAGGATGTCATTGAGCAAGCCCAGCAGTGATTTCGCAGCGGTTTGCGCTTTGGTCACATAATCGAGCTGGCGATCATTCAGGTCAGTGTTCTGAACCAACTGCAACATACCCAGCACAGCATTCATTGGCGTACGTATTTCATGGCTCATGTTAGCCAGAAAAGCAGACTTAGCCGCACTTGCCCCATCAGCCTGTTCTTTGGCGTAATGCAGGCGCGACTCGAGTTCGCGCTGGGCAGTGATGTCCCGATTGATGCCCGTCACGCGCAAAGCCACACCAGCATAATCCCGTTCAATTTGCGCACCAGCTTGGATAAAGCGGATCTGACCGTCAGGACTAACGACACGGAAAATTGTGTCGTACACATCAGTACCTTCAACAGCGGCATTCAGCTTTGCAGCCGCAGCCACGACATCCTCGGGGTGAACACGCGAGTACCAGTGCTCATAGCTCAGACCGATACTGCGCAATGTCAGCGGCTGATCGTAAAACTCGAACATGCGGTCATTCCACAGCAAGGAATTGTCCGCCAACGTCCAAGACCAGATGCCCAGTTCTGCTACTTCGGCAGCCATCAGCAACTGATCATGGATCGCCATCAGTTCACTACGTTGTTTCTGTGTCGCCTTAAGGCTCGCAGCCAGCTCCTTTTCTGCCGCTTTACGTTCTGTGATGTCTACCGCAATACCCAGGTAACCGCTCAATACCCCATCGGCATCGCGCATGGAGGTGACCACTAGCGTGACAGGAAACCGCGAGCCATCCTTGCGTATGTAAGTCCACTCTCGGGTTTCTGCGCCTTCAAGCTCAGGTTTATGGGCAAACACACGGAAACCGTCGATTGTCTGAGCGCACTCCTCGCTCAACTCTACGCCACGGGCAGCGACGTCTTCGGGTATATGGAAGAGCGCCGGGGTGTTTTTGCCCACTACCTCATCGGCGTCATAACCCAACAAATGTTCGGCGCCTTTGTTGAACACACGGATAACGCCATCGAGATCCGTCGCAATTATCGAGACTTCAGTGGCCGAGCGCAGCACGGTACCCAACAACAGATTTAGATGTCGCAACTCAGACGTTCGCTGCGCAACCTGCTCCTCTAGGTTAGAATTGAGCTCGAGAATTTGGGCCTCTGCTGCTTTTTTTGCCGAGATATCCCTCAACGTCTTGGACGCGCCAATGACACGACCACCTTCGTCATAAATGGGGGAGATGCTGGCGGAGACATCGATCAGCCGACTATCTTTTCGGCGGCGTTGAGTGTCAAAACTGGTGATGCGCTCTCCTGCCCTTATGCTGGTAAGGATATGGGTTTCGTCAGCTACGAGTTCCTCAGGAACAATCAAGCTGATCAACGTCTGGCCGACGGCCTCCTCGGCGGTATAACCAAACAGATGCTCGGCGCCCTTGTTCCAGTTGGTGACGACTCCATCGAGTGTTTTTCCAATAATGCCATCAGCCGAACTTTCGACGATGGCGGCCAACCTTGCCTGCTCGGCAAAGATTTGACGTCTGCGTTGACGGCTGACACTCACGACACCAGCCAGAGTCGCCAGAAGAAGAGTGAGCAAACCGCCCATCAACAGAACGAGCGTTGGTGAAACCTGATGCAAGCGCTGGATGAACAATGGATTTGCGCCGAGTTCAATTTGCCATCGCCTCCCGTATACGTCACGCTCCAGCCGGTGGGTCACTTGCGTTTGGGGGCTAGTCGGGTCGTTACTGCTTTCATAAAACAGTTTCTCTTGCCCGGGGACAGTGATATCCCTCAATCGCAGATGCACCGTCTCATTTTCTATGCGAAGCCCTTTGAGCACCTCCGCAGTCTGCAACACAACATAGCTCCAGCCAAAAGCAGCTGCCTCTCGTTCAGCAGCGGTCGCCGGAGTCACTCCGCCGCGAAAGATGGGCATCAACACCAGGAAAGACTGCTGCGGTTTTCCTATGGCCTGTATCAGCGTGATGGGCCCAGTGATCCGTGGCACACCGCTTTGTATCGCGGATTGTGCCGCCTCTCGCCGCGATGTTTCCGAAGCGATGTCCAAGCCAATGGCGGGCTGATTACCCTCCACCGGCTCAACATACTGGACAACGTAACGCTCGCCAGAATGGGGAGAAAATTGACGAATAGAAAAGTCAGCTTTGCTGTCAGCTCGAGCGTGCTTGAGAAACTCGCTTTCATCCTGTTCAGGCACGCGCCTGATAAAGCCTAAGGCACTCGCGCCAGGGAACTCGGCAACGAGGTCGCGCGTTTGGTTATAGCGGTCAAAAACCTCGCGGCTGATACCATTCTCACCCGCTGTCAGCAACGCACCACGAGCGCCTCGCAATCCATATTGGTAAAGATTGAGGCGAGCCAAAACAACATCTGCGGCTTCTTCGGTAGCCGCTATGATCGCTTCCTGAGTCTGCTGCTCGTTGGTACGTTCAAGGGCCCAGCCGCCAAGAATGCTTGCCCCTAACCCGACAACCAGAGTGATAACTACCCCCCAGCTCAATGCAAAAACCTTATGCTTTCTCACCCGCTCTGTCCCTTTGCAGAAGGCTTTTAAGCCTTCAATATTAAAGATCGAACCCTGTTGGGGGGCCGCGAGATGTCCAACCTGCAAGCCCCAAATACGCTTAGGTCAAGCCGGCTAATCGTTGAAGTCTTTCAATGTCTGCTTCGGGCTCACCGTTGTTGATGGCAGCGGCAAGGCGCATCACCACTTGTTCGCGGCGGACTTGCATGGGCGGCAAGGCATAGATAGCACCTATCAGCTCACGTAGAACCATTGGTAACCCCCAACTTGCTTTCAAGCGAATGGCAAAAGGCGCTGCAAAATCAGGGAAAGCATGCGTGAGCGTTTCTTCGGTCACGCTATTGCCCTGGTTCTCCCATTTCTGAGTTTGGTACAGCACACAGAGTTCGCCCATGCGGTGCAACAGGGCGGCACTTTGCAGCGGCGCGGGATCCAGACCGCTTTGTTGAGCCAACCGGGCGGATGCTCAACACGAGCTGTTTTAAAAGATCTGATATCCAGGGGTCATCATCCAGAATCATCACTCGCATTCGGTAATCCTCACTGGATTGACGCGCAACTTCGCAACGTCTTAGTGGCTGACTAGCAGCCAACAGCAACGATAGTCGACGCTGAGGTCAGAGGGAGGGGTTGTAACCGAGCGAATTTGAGTAAGTCACGGCAATTTCCCTTTGACTGATGGCTAGATGGCATCCTTGAAAGGTTGAATCTATTCCTGACCAGCTAACTATACAAGCAAGCAAACAGCTCGCAGGTGAAAAGGAATGCGGAGGTTAATGCATGAACGCCGCAATGGCGGAATTGCTTGAGTGGTTCCATTGAGTCGATAACGATGTGGGTCGATCAGAGGGGATCCACTGGCGTTTCAAGCACCGTCCTTGGTGCTATCGCCACGCTCGACTTGAATACCGAGTCCGTCAGAAAGGGAATTGAGGCACTGAGAAAAACCATCAGATGAAACCTAGCCCCCAATTCCCTGTATCGCTTGAGTCAATACTTAGACCTCGAAAGGGTGCGAGCTCTTTTCAGGCTCGTCATTGACCCGAGCTACCTCATGAAAGGATTCTCGTGATGCTGATCAAAATCGAAGAAGCGAACACGCCCGAGGGTTGGCTTGTGTGGATGGATGCATGGTGCGTCAAATTTCGCAGCTATGCCGAAGCCGAAGCGTTCGAAAAAAACTGGAAGATCGTGTAAATGCAGCCCACCCCTTGCCTATCAGCATAAACAGACCTGTGGTTGAACTGTCTTAAGGTGCTGGCATTGATGGAAAAACCAATCATCGATTTGTAACTTTCTGCCCGCCATACTCAGGCCATTCAAAACGCGCTCATTCTTTCGCTGCCACTTTAGGCAGCTTTTTTTTGCCCGAAGATTTTGGCAACCGTGCTGCCAAGTTTTTTAACTGGATCTCAGCTTTTTCGAGTGCGGTTGCTGCACAGCGCTGCCAAACCTTTTCCAGCGGGAGCAGGTCAGATTCGATCAGTGCCCTTTGGCACCACTGATAATGGTCATGCCAGGCACCCAAAGCCGATTGCAGGGTTTTGAGAGAGCTCGCCGCTTTTCCCGAAAGCGGTGACAGTTTGGGAAAAGCCTCTGTCTGGTAACGAGTTCGCTTGACCAGGATTCTTAACTCGTGCCGATCACTTTCAGCGTCATCTACCGCCGCATGCAATCGGTCGATCTGCTTTGTCAGCGCTTTTTCAATTTGAGTCTGGACATGCTTCAAACCACCGTTGACCTCAACCGAGCGAAAGGTTGTAGGCCACTCATCCAAGTGAATGAACAGGTTCTTGAGAGCCGGGCTTTTTAGAATTTTGGAGTAGTCCGAATCCAGATGCGCTTTCCTGAACTGCGCCAGGTCAGGAAAGCCCCTCTCCTCTAGCTCTTCGATCAATACCTCAAGATCGCGAGCCGGCGTGGTCAGCCTTCCCACTTCCGCCGCAGCATTATTCAGCGCGGTGACCTCACTCATCGAACGCATCGGTCGGAGGAGGCTCCGGATGCGCCTCACAGATATCCTGAGGTCATGCAAAGCCTCGCTATCAGTCCTGGCCTCCAATCGTGCACGGGAGTGATACAGGGCGACTTGAAGCGTCAGTATCTCAGCAACGAACTTGTCAACGAAGGACATGCAATCATCTCTTTGAAGCGCTATGGACACGAGCTGAGCAGAAGCGCTAGTCGCCAAATATTGACCCTGCTCGCGGCTTGATAAGGTCATCAATGATCTAGCCTCAGCGCATTGACCTGTACCGTGCTCGGCATGGCGGTGCGCTACAGCGATTACTCACTATAGGCTACTATTTTGTTTCAGTTTTAAGTCAGGCACGTTTGACCGTACAACCCTACGTTGACCAATCTAACCACCGCCTGATTCAAATAGAACCGTGACGAGATCGCCTTACAAGGATGTTGCTATGAATTCAACGCTAGACGTAGTACGCGCTCAAATGCAAGAGGCAGAGCCGGTATTGAAGCAGCTTGATGTGGCGCTGGAAGCTATCAACTTTGATCCCTTTATCCCCTCAAGCGTTGACGCAGCCATCGAGAGGGGTACGGCAGTCATAGATACCCTTCTGGTGAATTTTCGAGCCAATCCGATACTCAGCCCGCTGGCCGACCAATTGAAAACTCAATACCTCGACGCGTTTCATCATCAGGTTGATTCAGCTCAAGGAGGGTGAGGTGAACGCCCCCTGACGCTTTTGGGCGCCCTGCTTGGCTTTAGAAAATAGCCACTAATCTGATATCGCCAACTTGTCTCATTTCTGTCACGTAAGCCCCGTAGCGTTCGCTAGCCAAGACGCTGGAGGGTGATCTTATGAATGCAGAGAGCCGGGTAAAAATTCGACGTTTAGCTGCAAACGCAGACGTCCGGAAGAGAGTGATCGGTGCTTTCTGGAGAAGACAAATGCTGGTGCGGCAGACGGCGGAATACAGGATTGCGCTTTTGCACCGATATCCTGCTGGATTGGTAAACGATGCTGAAATTGAAGCCTTGCTGGAAAGCTGGCCCCTCCAACGTACCCTTGCACATACCTATTCGGCTGCGGCGGCTTGATTACGTCTCTGCGATTTTCCGGGCTACTTAACGTTGTGCAAATACGCTCGACTGGAGAGACCTCCACCAGAACCGCTTTATCCGTTTGGGTGCGATGATGAATTCACTCGTCAGTAAAATGATGAGTATGCGCCAGCAACGAGTCGGGTATCCCGTCGCGGATCAATCCGCCCTCCTGTATCCAAACTAGGGTTGATTGATAAGCACGCTGCAGCAGTTGATCTGTCTGGTTGAAATCGAACACTGAAGCGTCCAGTGGGCACAAAGGCGGGACGACATGGATGGCTGCACGTGTGCGGTACAACTCGATGTCTCGCACCAGTTGACGCATGCTCATCAAATTGAGCGTGTGCAAGGCCAGCGCAACGAGTCCACTGGGCGGACATGGGCAGGCACAACCGAACCCGGTGGGCAGCACCAGAACCCGTGTTGCGCCCAATGCCACCGCACTGGCAATCGGCGTGTTGCTGCTGACGCCGCCGTCGACCAAGAACTTTTCTCCGACTCGCACGCTGGGAAACACCAGCGGAATCGCAGCGCTGGCGAGCAAAGCCTGTTCAGCGCTGCCACTGGACAATAGCTCTTCGGCACCGCTGAGCAGATTGGTGGTGACGATATAAAGCGGCAACTCAGTGTCTTCAATCCGTTTGACTGGCAGTGACCTGCTCACCAAGCGATGCAACGCGGATGCACTCATCAGGTGACCGCGACGATTGAGAATGCCCTTGATTGTGTCGAACGCCGAGAACGGAAACACATCCGACTTGCGCAGGCTGCGCCAGAAGTCCGCAAGTTCGCTCACGCCTTGGGCATTCGGTCTGGCGGCGAAGTAGGCGCCGTTGATGGCGCCGACCGATGCTCCCACCACCAGGTCGAACACGACTTCAGCCTCAACCAGAGCCTGTAACATCCCGACTTGAACCGCGCCCAGGCTGCCACCTCCGGCCAGGACAAGCGCTGTTTTCGCAATTGGCATAACCCCGCCCTCACCTCATCGGCTTCTTCAGGCTACAAGCCTAGCTGGCTGGCGACCGTTTCCACGAGAATGATGACGCTACGCTACACCCACACTTAATTGAGCATCGTGGTTTAGGTTAGCGTCTACACTCGAACTTAGGTTATGACGTTATTCAGATTTGGAGCTTTCTCCAATGCCCGGTGCACCTGAAACGACCAGTACCAAAAAGCTGAATTCGCAAAACAGCCATCCTCGCTGGTTGAGGCTGGCCCATTGGCTGAACGCCCTGGCGGTGTTGGTCATGGTCACGAGCGGATGGCGTATTTACAACGCCTCTCCCCTTTATGGTTTTGATTTTCCAAAGTCGATTACCTTGGGCGGCTGGTTGGGAGGCGCGTTGCAATGGCATTTCGCAGCCATGTGGGTGCTGGTTGTAGTCAGCCTGTTCTACATACTTTTCAATCTTTTTAGTGGTCGGCTGTCACGACGTTTTTTCCCTGTATCACCCAAAGGCTTTTTTCATGACCTGTGGTCTGCACTCCATGGTCGGCTGGGGCATGACGATATAAGCCATTACAACCATGTGCAGCGTGTGGCGTATTTGTTCGTGATGCTCGACGTTACCGTTCTGGTGATTTCCGGGTTGGTCTTGTGGAAGTCAGTTCAGTTTCCGCTACTACGCGAACTGCTGGGCGGCTACGACAGCGCACGGCACGTGCACTTCATTGCGATGTCTCTGCTGGTGGCGTTCATCGCAGTGCATCTGGTTATGGTCGCACTGGTTCCAAAGACGTTATTGGCCATGTTTGTCGGCCATAGGGAGCGCGTATGAGGAAGCGCGAGCAAAGCCCAGAGCTGGATGAGTCGTCCATTTTGAAGGATGCACGGAAAATTATTTCGCTCCAGGTCGAAGATCGCTCACGACGCTCCTTCCTGATGCGTAGCTTGACCTTGGGCGGTGTCGCCATGCTGTCCGGCTGCAATATCACCGATAACGATCACGTTGAAACGGCTCTGTCCTCCATGTCGCGCTTCAATGATAGGGTGCAGGGATGGCTGTTCAACCCGAACGCCATGGCCCCGACCTACGCAGAGTCGATGATTACACGGCCATTTCCCTTCAATGCCTTCTACGGCATCGACGAAGCGCCCGTCGTCGATGAAGACTCCTATCGACTGGAAGTAACCGGCATGGTCGCCGACAAGCACAGCTGGAAGCTTGATGAACTGCGAGCCATGGCCCAGACCGATCAAATCACCCGGCACATCTGTGTCGAGGGCTGGAGCGCCATCGGTCGATGGGGTGGCATACGCTTCAGTGATTTCCTCAAGCGCGTTGGTGCTGAGACCGACGCAAAGTACGTCGGCTTCAAATGCGCCGACGATTACTACACCAGTATCGACATGGCCACGGCACTGCATGCTCAAACGCTGCTGACGCTGACCTACGACGGTGCCGTACTGCCGCGTGAATATGGCTTCCCAATGAAGCTGCGCATGCCCACCAAGCTTGGTTATAAGAACCCAAAACACATACAAGCGATTTTCGTCACTAATACCTATCCGGGTGGTTACTGGGAAGACCAGGGCTACAACTGGTTCGGTGGCAGCTGACGTCCATGGCAACCTCATTGCGCGGCCCGGGCTGCGCTTATTCGCAACCTGAGCTTCAAGGAGCCTCAATATGAAAACTTTAACTACCGCAATCCTAGGTTTTTGCTTGGCAGTGGGCGTCGCAACTGTGTATGCCGATGACACGATGAACAACGACACTATGAAAAAGGACTCCATGTCCAAAGATACAATGCAAAAGGACACTATGAAAAAGGATGAAATGCACAAAGACTCAATGAGTAAGGACGCGATGAAGAAAGATAGTATGGGCAAAGACACGATGAAGAAAGATTCCATGTCCAATGACGGCATGAAGAAAGACGATATGAAGAAGAATGATATGTCCCAATAGATCAGAGCTTCACAGGAAAAATCAAATGCGTTTGGAAAGCCCGCCTCGGCGGGTTTCCTCGATGGCATTTACAGGTACTCTCCTGCTTCAACGCCGATGGTATGGGGAGCAAGCTGGAACGCTCTACTCTTCTCGGCAAAGCGCTTGTAGTTCCGAACACAGGAGATTTTTTTTGGTTGGCCAGGATAGTTATTTTAATGTTTACTCAAGTGAGGACTTTTTAATCAGATGACAACTATTGATACTAACCAATAAAATCACCTCAAGATATAAGAGCCAGGGATTCACTCATACATCGCGAAGGGGGAATTCCAAGGGAATGCTAGTATCTACTCCGGTGCTCTCAACAGTTACCCGACCGCCATGCAGTTACATAATCGAGCGAACGATTGCTAACCCCAGGCCACCAGAATCATCTAACTGATTGAGTGACGGGGCGCACCGGTAGAAGCGCTCAAACAGTCGAGGTAGATGTTCCGCTGAAACCAGGCGGCCTTGGTTGTGAACAGTGACTACACAAGGCGAAGAGTACGATTATAAAGACTATCCAATCTTGGTTGGATCCCGGCAACCCCTTCAGCCAAAATGGCCTTGCTCAAAATCCCGGAGGTACAGATACTTTGGACTTAAATGCATAGGCCATATCAATGCGCCCAACTACTGTGCGCACACTTGGATTGCTGATGCGGCCCGTCTGCGAGGACGCGCACCAGACTCTGGGGTAGGACTGTTGAGCGCTACCCCATAACTATCTAATTGCGCTTAAAGTGAATGACGTTGACAGCCAAAGACTCGGTGTATTGAAAGATCATCCGAACTGATCCATACACCTTCGGGTCTAGACTGTATGCATCCCAACCGCCCTTCTTTCCGAGCACTGGAAGCGTTACGGGCCCTTTTGAGTCTACCGGGGCACCAAATCTTTCTATCACCCAGCTTTGGTTTATCTGTTTGACCAAGGGCTCAGGCAAGGGGCCTTTATACTCTTTGGTGCCCTCAACAGTTTTAAGAAGTGTCACATAGACATGCTGAAGTATCTTCTCCTCAGAAAAGCTCAAGCTCAAACCGTCTTCGACAGTCAAATATGGCTCATGATCACCTTCAAATAAATACTGAAGGCTCTTTTTAGGAATAGTACCTTCCGCCAGCAATACAGAATAACTCTTACCGATACTTTTTACGTACTCGTCTACTTTAGTAGTCATTTGTACCACCCCTGCTCTTTGTGCAGATTATGCAATCACCGGCGAAGTCGACGACAACACCGTGCAGCGTTTGGCAGGCAAGGTTCCATGGGAGGTACGGCATGGTTGAGCGCGCAATGGAGCGTGATAGCCCTCTACGCTGACGCCAGATTCAATGCCCCTCAATTCGCTACAAAAAAGGCCCTTTCCGGGCCCTTTTGTACTCAAATCGAAGTCACTTGGTGAGCCAAGACTCGACCGTGTCGGAGCCGTGTTCTACCTTCCATTCTTTGAGGCCTTTATGGTTGCCGCCCTTGGTTTCGACGACTTCGCCAGTGTGAGGGTTTTTGTAGACCTTTACTTGGCGTGGCTTACGAGTGCCAGTCTTGGACTCGGCTGCTGGTGCGCGACGACCAGGCTTAGGATCAAGCAAGTTGATCACGTTCGGTAGGCTGTAGCCGTACTCAGCGAGCAAGGCGCAAAGCTTCGTTTCGAATTCGATTTCTTTCTTGAGGCCAGCATCGCCTTTCAGGGCTTCGAGCGCTTGGAGCTGCTCTGCTAGATGTTTTTCAAGTTGGCGGAACTCGGCGAGCTTGGACATGGAAAACCTCTTCTGGATTAATGTTCTAACGGTACACCAAAAAAAGAGATTTGCATTAATGGCAGGGACAAGTGGCCGATATTTCCGCCAATAATTTGAATCGCGCAGGCAGCACAATGTCACCAATTAAGTAACCGTCCGGCCCAGTCATCTACCCAGGCCCGCAAAGCCAAGACATGGTGTGCGCTTAAATTTAAGTGGGCACCAGTTCTAGCCTTTTAAGCGGGTACTTCATGCAGCCAACACGCCGTTCCTATTCCAAATCCTTCTAGGCCCAGGTCATTCAAGAGTGTGGCTAGCCCGGTGCCTAGATTGTATCCGCCAGCGATCCTCATCACTCATGTCGCACGCTTGGCGTTTAACTTCATACAAGCCGCCAATCGAATGCAGTGCCTACGGCGACATCAAATTCAAGAAGACGTAACGATAAGGAGCAACCCCGTCATGGCAACGTAAGCGTCTGCCAAACCCATCTTGCCTGAATCAATTCCTATGATTGACACATGGAATACGCGACCGGTACAGCATTGCTGGCCAATTCCAGCAAACCTAGAAATGCGTTGTGATGAATTTAAGGATACTGCCCGCAAGCGCCGTATAACGTATGCGCTCAACTCAGTAAGCCCACTTCACTTTCCTTGATATGCCCTATGAAATTGAAGCTGGAGTTCGGCTGGCGGCGCTTCGGCCAAGTTCCCAGAGCGCTGCACAAATACTTGATAACGACCACTTTCAAGTTTTATACGAGTCAAGTCGGCATTTAAATCTCCGCTCCCCCACGAGGTCAATTTTGGATGGGTGACTTGCTGGTTCAACATCTCTTTTCCGCTGGGGATTTCATTAATGCGGATTTGAAAAACAAAGGGGGAACCCGACTCTTGCCATAAGCCGTCCTTGAGGGAATCACCTCCTGCAAGCGCCCAAGCTTTTTTCCGTTCGACACCGTCGATGTATGGGTAGCTCAGAGACACGGTGTAGGTGTCAGGTTTGCTTACACGTACCACTAAGTTGGTCGTGCTTACTGGGCCATCGATTTCGAGCGGCACGCCATAGGATGGGGAGCGGTTAGCAGCCTGCAGCGCGGCTATCAGCGCGATAGTCACGATTACGAGCGCCAAAAGCGCTAGTACACCGATTAGTAATTTCCTAAGCAAAGCAAGCCTCCATGCACACACGTGCAGGGGTCAATATATCTGGATATCGTTAAATAAGGGAAACACGCACCGTGTGGTTAAACAGCTGCCCACTTTTGCGGCAGCAGCTCGTAAATCTCACTCGCACGCTGCGTCGGCAGCCGCGTCAGCACATCTTTGAGATAGGCATACGGATCATGCCCATTCATGCGTGCCGACTGGATCAAGCTCATGATCGCAGCTGCCCGCTTACCGCTGCGTAGTGACCCGGCGAACAACCAATTCGAGCGTCCAAGTGCCCACGGCCGTATCTGATTTTCGACCGCGTTATTATCGATGGGCACAGCGCCGTCCTCGAGATATCGAGCCAGTGCCGTCCAGCGCTTGAGGCTGTAATCCAGAGCTTTGGCGATAGCCGACCCTTCGGGCACAAGATCGCGCTGGGCCAGCATCCAGGTATGCAGTGCATTGAGTATCGGCGCCGCTTTTTCCTGACGTATTCTCCAGCGATCTTCGTCGGTCATATCCCGCGCTTGCCGTTCGATTTCGTATAACCCGCCAATCGAGTGAAGCGCCTGTTCGGCCAGTTGGCTTTTGTTGGTCGCATGCAGATCGAAGAACTTGCGGCGGGCATGCGCCATGCAGCCGATTTCAGTGATGCCTTGCTGGAAGCTTGCTTTGTAGCCGGCGAAATTGTCGCACACCAGCTTGCCATTCCACTCGCCAAGGAAGTTGCGCGCATGTTCGCCCGCACGGCTCGGGCTGAAGTCATAAACCACTGCCTTGAGCGGCGAAAAAGGCGTAGAGCAGTAAGCCCAGACGTAAGCACGGTGGGTCTTCTTCTGGCCGGGCGCGAGCATCTGCACTGGCGTTTCGTCAGCGTGGATCACGCCTTGGGCAAGTACCGTTTCGCGTAACGCATCGACCAGCGGCTGGAGCTGCACGCCGGTTTGGCCGACCCATTGCGCCAGTGTCGAGCGAGCCATAGCCAAGCCGGCACGGCCAAAGATTTTCTCTTGCCGATACAGCGGCAAATGGTCAGCAAACTTGGCCACCATCACATGAGCCAACAGGCCTGCGGTCGCGATACCTTTGTCGATCACTTGCGCCGGCACCGGTGCCTGGATAAGCGTTTCACACTCGCGGCAGGCCCATTTTCCACGTACGTGTTGCTCGACCGTGAACACGCCTGGCGTGTAGTCCAGCCTCTCGCTGACGTCTTCGCCGACGCGCTGAAGCTGGCAGCCGCACACGCACTGGGTGTTCTATTGTTCGTGACGGATCACGGTGCGTGGAAACTGCGGCGGCAACGGCGCACGCTTAGGCTGCTGGGGCCGAGATAGCAGGTGAGACTGCCAAGTTTGTCTGATGCGGCATCGGCAATTATGTATTCGCCTTTTCGCGCAAGCGCCTAGCCTTTCAGAACAGCATTTCTAACTAGGAGTGGGAACCGATAGCCTGGCTATCTACAGGCGCTCAAGGATGCCCCTCAGGACAATCCTCACTGTTGCGCACAGAAAGTGGTGCACCGATGCCATTATGCTGCAAAAATTCAGTGCGCTGAGAACCTGAACGGCTTCTCTTCAAATCTCAATCAAGAAATCAGGATCAAAACCAGTACTTTGATTCGGATAGCCCCTTGGATTTGAAACAATGCGGCACCTATTCTTGAGGAAATCTGCTGCGACGTGGGTATGTCCGTAGACCCAAAGATCGGCCTTACCCAATAGCTCCGGCCAATCATTCGCATAGGCTGCGACCAAGTGTTCAGGCAAGTCATCACCCACGTGATCCAACGTTGGCGCGTGGTGCGTAACCACTACGGTTATGCCGTCGAATGGCTTATCCAGCTCTGCAGAAAGCCAGGCGTAGGCTACCTTGGATTTCGCAATCAGGTCATCAGGGCGAAGCCGCCGGTAACTCGCATCTTTTCTGATCACTGTGAAATCGTTCATCCACTCCCAGGCGATGCGTTTCGCCGCAACGATATCTCCTGTCGACGAGTAATCTGTCCACGCTGTAGTGACCAAAAACCGGGTCTGATCCAAGATTAAAACCTCGTTTTCGAGTACGTGGACGTGTGGTTTTGCCGCTTCCTTCATCTTCCGCAGCGTGTGGTCAAGGTGGCCACCGTAGTACTCGTGATTTCCGCACACATAGATCACTGGACACTGAAAAGTTTCGTTCGCCCATTTCACTCCGCGTGATTTCAGATCAATGTCACCCGCAAGAATGACAACGTCAGCATCGCTTACAGGTGGATTGAACCGAGCAAACTCATTGTGCAGATCTGAATAGATTTGAAGCTTCATTGGAGTAACCGCCTTGACGGGACTTCGGTGTACCCAGCTTTGTGGAAATCGTGGTTGCCGTCGATCAATCTTGACGAACCTATAGATTTCCCGAAAGGTTCCCGCCCTATCAGGCACACAGCCCTCTACTGCAACACTGGCGGTGTGAAGTGATAACGCCCCTGCGCTGATCGTAGGTAGGTTTGGAGGCTAGCCCTACCAATCACCTTCTTGAACGATGCAACCACGTAACGCGAGCGCATGGTCGTAAGCACCCAGAATCGGCCTTCTTTGCGAGCGAACCGGATATCGGATGTGCGCATCAGATGGCCGTCTTCGAAGCGTCCAAACTGATCCGTTCTCTCATGACCGAACACAATGCCCACGGCAGAATTGGAGAAAATGAAGACATCACTGAGATAGGCGGTGATAGGAGCCGAGTAGGCCTGATCATAGGCGCGCGAGATGCGCTTGAGATGGAACTCAGTAAGCCGTTTGCCGTGCAGCTCAGCATTGATCGTGTTCAGCATTTTTATGCACTCCTGAGGCGTAATTGCTGGCTTGTAACGTGTTTTTTGATCGGTAACATAGCCGTTGTTACATTGGAAAAATTGCGTTACAGCTTTTGGTTGCGCTGCAAATACTCAGTAAATTCTTCGAAGGTCGGTCAGGGTACTGGCGTCGAAATTCCGGTCGTGAGTGTCGGAGTAGACCTCGCCCCCTTCGACCTCGACCAGACATACGACGACGTCATTTTTGTCGAAGCCAATAGACACAGACATCAGCTTTTCCATTTTCCAGTTCAGACTTTTATTCATCCATGGTGGAGTGACCACCTGAACATCGTCGACGATCAACTCCTGGCTTTGATTGGTGAAGAGGTCGTTGAGTCTGACTTCGTCATTGATCATGTGGACGAAGGTGATGAGGCGGCCTTCATGAAACTCCTGGACACTCACGTGATACCAGTGCATTGCAAGAACGCGCGACACGGAATTCCAGTGCGTGAGTCCTTCGCCAAACATCTCGGGAAGCCCGGCAATTTCTGAATTCTGGGTTCTGAACATTTCATGTCTCGACTCAAGCCAACGCCTGCGCAGTGACTTGTCAAAAGAAGGAGAAAATCGTTTTTAGGTCGGCCTTTTTTTCGTGGCCAGGGCCCATGAGGACGTAAATGGTGTGCTTGGTTTCAAACATCACGCCGTCCTCAAAAGAGATGCACATGCTGCTGCGCACCCAGTCGCCGGGTTGGAAGCGTTGCCTGCTGTCTTCCATGACTTTGTGGGCAAAGACGAAAAGCGGGAGGTGGCCGGCTGCTCGGATCTTGGCGAGATCGTCTTCGCTGACATCGGCGCGGAAGATTGTCCAATCCTCTACTAAGCAATACGGTTTGCGCGGATAGAGAGCCTGCACGAGTCCGATGAGAAATTCTTCTGAGTCCATCGATCCTTGGCGGGGCTCGCCTGGGCTGGCGAGCAGTTCGTCAGCACCTTTGTTTTGATCTGTGCTCACCCTCAAAATCTCCGCTGTATTCATTGCGCGATCCCTTCATAGGTGGCGCAATCGTAGGCCTGACCCGATCTCGAACAAACGTGATTGGCTGATCACGAACTTCGCTCGCTCAACCTCGGTGCATGAGGCATCTGAAGGGCTTGAAAACTGGCGCGCGCTCCATGAACACCCCAGCTTCACTGCTCCTGCAGAGAGGCCTTGGCGGTGTCCTGCCTCTGACTTTAAATCAATGTGCACCATCCCTTAGTACACTCGATGTTGCGGATAATACACTATATTGACGTTTATCCGTAAGGCTCAGTTATGGCTATATCCTGACTTTTGAGAAAGTCATGGATTTGAGAATCGCATTTGCAGGCGTGCTTCGGGCGCTCCGTCTCGTACGGCGCGCCAAGTACGCTGACGTCTCGGATGCGACTCACCGACGTAAAGTCAGTGCTCTCGAGAACGCGCAGACCAGCATCACCGTTGAGCAATTTGACGAGTTGGCGCAATCCCTTGACCTCGATCCCATAGCGATGCTTACCCTCTGCATTGCCCACCGCCAGGGTGAGCAGCCACTCACCGTAATTGGCCGGGCATTGACCGACGTGGCGGCCTTTGAAGCTGAGGGTGGCATGAAGGTGCTCGGTGACCAATTCGATGCTGACGGTAACCTCATAAAACGAGGACGCGGCAAACCGTTGAACGCAGAGAATGAGAGAGCGGTATTGGCACTCAAGGCAGAAGGTGCGACGCAGCAGCAGGCAGCGGCGCAGTTGGGGCTGGCGTTGACGTCGGTGAGGGAGTATTGGAGGAAGAGCTGATTATAAGGAGTTCACACCTGGCAAATGAACTCACGCTACTCTGGCGTGGCGCCTTGGTGGTGACTTGATCAAACACCAAGCTTGGAGCTTGCTAAATTTCCCTCCATCCTTCTACGATCTTACTGCCGTGGCTGGACTTCCACTCTCGCAGCTTCTTGTTGTTCGTTCCCTTTGTCTCAATTACTTCGCTAGTGAACGGATTTCTATAGAGCATCATCCCTACCTTTTGAGGTCGTAGGGACAGGGATTTCTTGGCATGTAATGGCCTGCAAATAGACTCTCTCACCCGCATCACTGTAGCGTCGATCCTTGACCGCAGGCAGTCCTATTAGCAGCTTATCAGGCATCTTTGTGAGCAAGGAAATGAACTGGATGCACTGGTCGTCAGAAGTAGTCGGCACAGGAGCTTAGTATCTCAACGTCGATCGTGAGCGGGAATTGGAAAAGAGATGTAGAGTAAATACCTGACTATTACCAATATGAAGGAAGATCGACTAATAACAAGGATGGCAGTGAGTGCGCATCAACTATATACCAAAAGGATTGAAACCATAACTACTTCTCATCCGTCGAAT
Organism: Pseudomonas sp. ANT_J12; assembly: GCF_008370045.1. Lineage (GTDB taxonomy): Bacteria > Pseudomonadota > Gammaproteobacteria > Pseudomonadales > Pseudomonadaceae > Aquipseudomonas. Next base: position 162,928 of record NZ_VOBN01000011.1, on the reverse strand, counting down.
TTAGCGGGTCGCGCCAACCTTCTACGATTTTAGCACCATGCACCGCTTTCCACTGCTTCAGAAGTTTTTGGTTAGCCCCTCTAGTCTCTATTACTTGGCCAGTATGGGGATTTCGATAGCACTTCACTTGCCGTGGCTTTCTCTTAAAAGTGGGAGCGTTCTGCTCTTCCTCGCTAGGTATACCGGCAGCGTGACTAGGATCCAAAAGCAAGATGATGTCGCATGGTTCAAACTGATATTTTTTAGCAAGTACGTTCAGCTTACTCAGGAACTGAAATGCTTTTATCACCTCAGGATCGCGAGCAAGAGGTAAAGCCGCCTCGCACTCATTGGCAATGCGATCATTCGCAGCGAGAAATTCGGTAAACTTTTCCAAGATTTCCTCCTGCATCATCGCCGTAGTCAAAAAATAAATCAGGCCGGCGCGCTTTCGCGAGAGCGAAGTCGAACTGGAGGCTCGATGAGTTCTTGGCCGGTTGACAACGAGTTCCCATCGGACGAAGGCTGTTCACCGCCAACCATAGGAATTAAGTCCAAAAGCGGATTTAATTGCTGAAATGAAAACTTCTCTCGCGCCAGCAATATACTGATGACTTGTTTTGCAGTGTAACCAAACTCCAGCATCAGCTCTCTAAGCTGCGTATGGAACTCAATGTCTAGCACGTAATTCGGTTGATCCTTTTTTTTGGACAAGGCAAGTAGTGTCTTGGCCAATTGGTACTCCGCCAACCGGAATTCTACCAAGGTATGGGGTCTGCTCATGTCATTCACCAAGCCGCGTTGAGTGAGCGTCTGCCACCGAGTGTAGCCCATGCTAAAAGAGTAATAAACCTAAAATTGCTGTCACCGACCGGCCTGTAGATACGGTGAAACGTGACGCCAAAAACTAGAAATATTAGTAATCATACGAACATAGAGGCTTACCCACGGCAAACCTCCTTCGTGGCAGGGAATTCGTGATAGCGCATGACTATTACGCTAGAGAGCGGCAATTGGCTGTGCGTGAAATCATCATGTCAATTAACCAGTAAATCCTACTTTCTCACGCTGTGTGAGATCTCGATACCACCATTCAAAAGCGTCTAAACCAGCACTTTCCAGCAAAACGACAAAACAGCTCAGGGGGGCTTGCCTTGCTGCGCTAAATTTCTTAATCGATCCGGCAAATCGTCAATATTTGGAATATTCCGACCGTAGGTGTGGAAGGAGTCTGCAAGCGTGAGCTTTCCAGGGTACGCAGCATTTTTTCCTATGGTGCTAGCGTGATCATCCAGGTGTCGCATCCACGCCCAACGCGCTTGCGGCGTCCATCAAGGCAGCAGCCAGATCACCATGGAGTTTGGCTTGAGGGCGAGTACGTTATCTTCACCGCAGCAAAAACAAAATTACTAGGGATACTTAGGTGACATTCACGCAACTAAAAGCCAAGGCTTATTTTGCCGCACCAAAGTTTCCGAAATCCGTAGCGTGATCTTATGTACATGTCATGTACACGCCCACCGTTCGAGAAAGGTTTGGCTGAATCCACTTACGAAAAATCTGTGTACTAGCGCATGTTTCCAAAGTCTACAAAGCGCAATTAATCTTTAGACTGTAGCAGTCTGATAAGCACCCAGGACACTTCGCGAAACTCGTCCTTGGTCAAAGTACTGTCCGCTTCATAAAGCAAACGACTCAAACCTTCACCCAAATAATTTCTAGTGGTTGCAGCGGCTATCTGCATCTTGGTCGTTGGGAAAAGTGAGAACACTGGCCGAATAGTGTCGCGTATAAAACATGCCTCTTTATAGGTGATCACCCCATAAGAAACACCCATAAGCCAGTAAGCAACCGCTAACTCACGGGGCGTCGCAGTATCAATGGACACTTCAGGTGCTGTCAGCCTGCCGGCATTTGAGCGGCACTGCCCGCCTGGTGCGCTCTGAAAACAAGCCCGGGCTATGCCAGGACTCAATTTGGGCGGATCAGCTTGATGCAGCCAAATGCCCATGAGAAATCGCAGTGAGTTGCGGGAAAGAGGAATCCTCGGGTGGTTGCATGTATGAGTCTGATACCAGCACTGTACTCTCTTCACCAATAGGAGAAGTTTCTCGTTGTTGGCAGCAGCTTTTCTGCAGGAGGTGCTCATGATCGGGAAGTTGGTGAGCAGCCTTGATGCAGGGCTCTCCAGGTGCTCTTTAAACCCCTGCCAGCCCCTTTCCCTCAGATCCTTAGTGTACTGGATTAGTCTAGAAAGGAGCATTGGCCGGGGATGGTTCAAACACACAGCTGCCCCGCTGATACGCCATGACTTGCGCCAAATTGGCACCAGCAGATTGCTGATATCTTCTTTAAAACATTCAGAGCAATACTTGCTGCTGAGGCTTGGTACGGTGACGTCCGATTCTGGCATTCGAAACCGAATCGCGATTTCACTCTGCTGCACTGGGGTGAAGTAGGACAAAAACGTAGGTGATTCGTACAGAAAATCAGAATCACCTTTCAAATAGGGGTCTTTGGCAGCGAGCTGCTCGAATGCTGCTGTCAGCGCACTATCAAAATACCTTTTTTGGTACATCCTGCTCATCCACGACGACATTGTTTCATCGTGCACTGGCTTGAGCGATCCTATGAATGCGCGCATCGGCTCTTCATCCTGTAGATGGGTAGAGTCTTATCACCATCGCCAACAGCCTTCTGGTGTAGGTCAAACCTGTATTAGTGTGAGTAGTCATCTTCGACTACCTGACCTGCCTGCATTTGCAACTCATGACAACACGAGCGATCTGCCATTGTTTTTAAATGCAGCCAATCAAGATTTCTAACGGTGAGACCCACCCGGCCTTGGGACTGTCGATATAGAGCATCCAGATCGAGCGATTTGAACTCGATTCGCATATTAGGATTGGCTTCGAAAAATGCTTCAACGAACTGAATGTAGCTCTCATCAAACTTCATCGGAGCTAAAAATTTAACTTCGGCAGAAATACCGGCGCATATGAAATTTGCATGGTAGGTCTCAATTGCATCGGCACTCCCTGACATGATGACGAAGGGCGGCTTAGGCAGGCACGTCATCTGCAAAATAGCTTGTGAATTGCTTTGCGCGACTCGTTTAGCGGCCTGCGTGTATTTTTGAACATCATCTATTATTACCGCATCATATCTACGGAGCCGCATGGTCTCGGCGCAAAGCATCGTGAGTCCGTCACTTCCTTCGACGTTCACGATCCCAATGCCCATTGAGCGCATAATTTTAGATGCTAAATATCGATTACCGAGGTACAAACCATCATCCAGGTACAGAACACGCCTCCCGCGTTTAACCGCCCTACTGGCGATTTGGCTTAGAAGCGCAGATCCTCCTGAGCCGGTGGGCGCATTGAGACATATAGCCTTGGCAACAGCCCCATCATAGTCGCCGAGCGCGCCTAGACAATATTTCAGCGCAAGCTCATTACCACTGAAGCGATTCCAGGCATGCAAGTTTTCATACGACCGATGCGCTAGCTTCACTGCCTTCTCCCCAAACTACAATGCACGCTGGTGCAGTAGCAGTAATTCTTGAATATCGACGTCGCCCTTGAGCCTCGCACGTGCGCTTTTAATGCTCCCAACATCGATAGATTCTTCGCCGGTAACCACTGCGTACCGACAAGCTTCCTTCATGATGTCAATGATCGCACGGAGAGAACTGCCAGGCTGACCACCCTCATAATCTTTACGACGATTTTTTTTATCGGTTGGATTAGTTAGTTGCGCCAGCTCATAAAGCTCGCTGAGAAACTCTTCGGAGGTAACTTCAGATACCTCCAACAAGGGCATATGACACATAAAGCTTGCAACAAAGGACGCAAAAATGTTGTCATTTTTCCAGTCTGGAAGAGTAAGGCTGCGAAGCCCGAACCTTGATTCAATTTGCTGATCCTCTTCCAAAAGTTCTTTAAGCTCTTGAATTCCGCACAGGATAACGTTCAATCCCCACTCGGGGCCGGTAAAGCCTTTCAATGCCTCCAGCGTGTTATGAAGGCGTTGCTCAGACATCCGTTTCTGCAATCCATGAATCTCATCAAAAACGACCGCTCGGATATTCTCTGTGCGGACTGCTTCCTGAGCCTCTGTGTAATCTCGTGCGCTCAAAGTATAAGCGCGCCCGCGGACAAGCTTGCCTAGCTCTTGCAGCAGTCGTTTCTCCAAATCAAGGCCACTTTTACGATTGGACATATCAATATAAAGTACCTTACCTGCCCAACCGGTCTTGCCAGCGAAACTCTCGTCCCTCCATCTCTGAGCAAGCCTGCTTTTACCTACACCCGGAGACCCCACCACAGCCATACATGGGTTGCTAGCAACTCTGGGCCAGCCAACCAATGCCTTAACACATTCCGTGGCCGCCACAGCGTATGGGTGTGTTATCCAAACATCGCGACAGCATTTAACTGCCCGCTCATCTCTCGGAAGCGAAAGGTACTCGCGCGCCAGGGGGGTCAGGGAAGCATTCATAGGTCTTCATCCATTTCCATGATTACCACTGGAAGTGACTTGCGGGAGGTAGAAGGTTCGGATGGAGCGGCATTAGGAGCTGAGCCGAAGTGTCCCATGCGGTTATTCTGCGCGACATCCTCTTGCGCCCTCAGGATTACTCTGCGTTCGGTTTTACCCATATCCTTCTGATGATTTAGTTCAGCCTGAGCATCGAGACGCTTGCGGTTTGCAGACCGATCTGCGCGGCGGGCCTTCAGGATAAGTTTCTGTTCGGATAATGTTTTGGCAGAGTCCTGAATATTGACTATGCTTAGCGGATGCCAGTAATTACCATTTAGACCCCAAATCCTATGGAGATTATTAGGATCAATTTTGATCATTATCTTCTCCCCCACCATGTTCCTGAATGGGCCGAATTCATAGACTAAGTCCCTAGTAACGACCCCGTTACGCGCCACCGTAACAGACTTACCTTCGAGAATATCGATGACAAAGCGATCTGGATCCGAAACAGCTGACGGCGCTAAAATGACGCCGTTGTGAACGCCGTATTTTCTTTCAAATCGCTCGTTTGGTGACAAACCATCACGGCCTTTCCGATTATTCCATTTGCATATCCATGCAACAATAATGGCTGTTAGTCGTTCAAGGGTATAAATCCCTTTCTCGCCTGGACGATAACCAGGCCCTTTCTTAGGCGCCGAAGCGGTTCCTCCGTCTAAAGTTTGAGCAAGACCGCGATTCAATATTCCAAGCTGCCGCTCTATACCCCCTCCAGATTGAGGCCGGAGGCGAGGCACATGAAGAATATCCTGATCGTTACATGCCAGCTTGAAACTAAGAGCCTGTAAATCAGATCCATGATCTACTCGGTATTGTTCTGGTTTACCGTATAACGGCCAGTGCAGGTGTGACATGCCGAGCCGGGCGAGCAAACTGCTCTTGGGGCAAAGTGCCATGCGTATTGCCGCCGAAATGCTAGCTCGTTTGGGCGCGCCATAGAGCAATGCAAACCCGTAGATGCCTTCGATATCGACATCCCTTACCAATGTCAGATGAGGCCTGCCAAGTGCCTCCCCGGTTTTAGAATCGATGGCGTGACAATCCAGCGGGGTATGATCAATTTCATGTATCCTGCCAGGATAATCGTCTTCCACCTTAGGTGTAGGAAATGCACCATACTTCGCATTCGCTGCTGCAGCACCATCTGAAGATCGAAGTTGTTCCCTAGCTGAGATTTGTTGCCAACGCCGCCATACGGTAGTTCGAGATGGCGAGGATTTATTGGCATCTCTACAGCGGAGTTCAATTTCATCCATCACCTCCGCGTCGTTGGCCCCGTAGCCTTTACGATGAGTTACGAATACTGCTTGGATAATCTCATCTACATAAGGGTCGATTCGGTTTTCTCCAGCTTGACGACCAGATTGACCAGGCAACTGGGCATGCCAGTCTGAATTGGTAAGGTGAATACTTTTGATTCTATGGAAAACTGTAGGGCCAAGACCCAACTCCTGAAGAGCTTGCGGTTTGGAAATCGGATTGTCCTTTCTGCAATGCCTGCTCAGGATTTCCGTCCGCCGCTTTGCCTCGATTTCTGCATCTAGGTCTACATCATCGACTGCAATAGGCTCATCCAGCTTTGCTTTGACTCGGGAGATCTCCCGGTGCTTAGCCACGGCGGTGAGCGCAATATCCTGAATGTGCTCATCAATTCTTATGACGTTGGTTATGCATACTGTTCGGATAACGTCAGCGACAACTTCCGATTTCAGGGTGACCTTGTTACTCGAAAGGTCAAAGCCAATCACCCTGTAGAAAGAAGGTGTAAAAGGCGTATTCTGATTTCCATTGGTAGGGTTTGACGCCCCTTCAACACCATTCTGGTTGGCTGCCTGACCAGCAGATATCACGCTATTCGCCAGATCCGCTGCCTCGTTCTCTTCATCGACTGTTACGATAGTCTCAAGAGGCAATGAAGCGTTCATGGCTCCATCTCCTGAATATCAACACGAAGCTCTCGCAGTGGATATAGATTATTAAGCACGAAAGCCAAGTCTGGCTCTGCTAGCTTATGCGTGAAGAATGAGATGATCCCGTCAAAACGGCGAAGTACTAAAGACTTAGTGGGAAAGCGGACGCCTGCAGTGCAGCAGTAGACTTGAATTAATCGAATCATGTCTACTTTCGTACCCCAGATCGCGATCTTGCCTGACGCATTCACAGTCAGATTTGACAGCAAAACCTCGACAATAATTGCTTCCCGTACGAAGTCCTCTTTGAATGGTGCGATAGTGGTTGAATGCGTAGCCGAACTGTCTGTGTTGTTCAGACCATCAATTGTCCGGATTCCGCGACTGAGCTTATCCGTAGGCATTACACCGCTGAACGCGGAAGTGTACGCGTACGCCGCTGCGACCAGATCCAATTTGCCATCCAAATTTTCATAAGCGGGAGGATGGGTCTCGGACACAAGCAAAGTCCGGAGCCGCTCGACTGCATCAGGTACAGGAATATGGACGACGTGCTCCTCTTTCGCTGTCCGGACGGAGCCGTCAGACCACCTTTGCAGCTTGACCCGATTACCCACCAAGACCTTGCCCGTGATCAGGCACAGTTCTGAATCGTTAAGCTGGAGGACTAAAGCACCTAGGTAAGTCATGAGTGTCGTCTCGGGATGAGTGTGGACACTACAGGTTTAGCACTATATTAAGAAATCGCGAGGGAAATTTCGCAGGATTGTAAGCTATTGTTTTTAATATATTTAATATTTATGGATTTCATAAAGCTACGGTTTTAAAAGTATGAAAAACCGGTATTTTGTGAAACTCAGTTAAAAAATCAGGTAATTCAGACTGTTAGTAGGGCTTCGTAGGTTTGAGGAAACAGACAGTAACCGTGCCTTACACTAGAGTACCCGGAAGTAAAAATCTAAATTTATAGGAAGTAAAAATACAATCTTGGGATTATACCCGGCTTAGGATTTAGGAATGAGTAGAACTCCAGATTGAGCGTTTCGGGTTCGGGCGGCTTGATCTTTGTCAGCAACAAGGCGAGACGGGTTTACAGTGCAGCAAGGTGCCAACCCAAATCGCCAGCGTCAGCCCCACCTGCCTAGGAATCACGTACACGGCGAACCGCCGCCCCATCGCGGAGACTTAGCCAGACGCCACGTAGCCAACTGGCAAGGTCAGTTTGGCGGACGTACTTTGGGTGACGTACCCAAGAAAAGTCGAATTTACTGACTACACCTTCTGAGGCCACTGAGCTTCCACGACTGGGGTATCGACCGTCATGAATCGACGACTGACAGTCCCATACAGGGTCCATCCGAGCATGGTGACAATACCGCCCAACATCATTGCATCGGCACCGGAGCTATAGAGCGCGTAGTAGCTATACGCAGCCGCGACATAGGCAATGCCATTGGTAAGCAAGGCCTTGCGAGGAGTGACACCAGCCGCCTTCTGAATCGTCATCAAAGCGGCCATCGACATCAAGTACGGGACCAGGTTGGTCACTACCGCCAGGTTGACGATCATGTCGAACTGTTTGCTCAGGTCCGGACTGATGGTCATCAGCGTCAAAACACTCTGACAGACCACCAGCACCAGCATGCCTACGATGGGGGTGCCGGACTTGGTCGTCTTGGCGAAGATCTTCAGGAAATAGCCAACATCGGCCGAGCTTTTGAACACTTGGGCAATGGTGAACTGCCAACCGAGCAGCGAACCGATACAGGCAATGATCATCAGCCCCATGACAATGTTGCCTATCAGTGGGGTGAACATGGTGGCGAACGCCAGCCCGAAGGGCGCGGTGGAGGCGGCAAGGTCCATGTTCGGCACAATCCCGGCGATCACATTAGTCGACGCGATATAGATGACCGCTGCACCGATCGTCCCGCCCAGTACTGCGATCGGCACATTACGCTCTGGATTTTCCACTGCGTCGGTGTTCGCACACGCCGATTCGAGACCAAGAAAGGCCCACAGGGTTATCGAAATCGATGCGCCAACCGCATGGAAAATCGGCATGTCGTGTGGGTTCCAGGCGGCAACGTACAGCGATGAGTCGAACCAGAACCAGCCCAGTATCGAAACCCCCAGCACCGGAATGATGACGCCCATGATGGTAACATTGCCGATCTGGCCGGTAATGTGGGGGCCGCCGAAGTTAGCGATGGTGGTCAACCACAGCAGCACCACGGTAGCTACCGCGACGCCGATAGGCGTCAACGTCACATGGAACAACTCCGTTGCATACCCCACCGCCGTAATCGCGATGGCAACGTTGGCGATCAGCAGCGACACGCCATAGGTGTAGTTAGACATGAAGTTGCCGGAGCGACCAAAGGCGTATTCGGCATACCCGCCCATACCGCCAGGCTTGCGGCTGAAACGCCCGCACTTGGCGAAGGCATAAGCCAGGGCCAGCGAGCCAAGTGCCGTCACGATCCACGAAAAAATCGAGATCGTGCCCACTTGTGCCAGCTTGGACGGCAGCAGGACGATACCCGACCCCAACATGTTGATGGCCGTTAGCACGGTGAGTTGCACCACGCTCATCTTCTTCACAACAGTGGCCATATTTGAACTCCAAAAACGCTCCTTCGCGGAGCGCTGCATTGCGGATAGACGAATACCGGGATGAACTTCCAGTGCCCACTCAGGAACGTTTTATTGCTTGATGACGTAGCCATACGCCCGAATGCGACCACCCTCTTCCGTCTTGAGGTAAACACCCTGTAATTCGGGATTGAAGCCAGGCAAGCGATTGATTGCATCCTGTAGCGCCAGGAAATAGCTCAGCGCCGCACCCGACCACACTTCACCGGGGACCACACACAGAACCCCCGGCGGATAAGGCAGAGCCCCTTCTGCGGCGATTCGTCCCTGGGCGTCTTCGAGCGCGATCAGCTCTACTTTGCCGCGCACAAACTCAAGATTCGCCTCGCGGGGGTCCATGACTACGGCGGGCATATGAGCTTTGCGGAACATGTCCTTTTGCAATTGTTTGACGTTATGTCCGGCGTAGAGCTGGTGCATTTCCAGGCACAACTGACGAATGCTGTAGTCCTTGTAGCGGGCTTCGTGGGCGCGATAGATACCCGGCAATACCTCGGCCAGCGGCGCGTCGTCGTGGATAAACCGCTCGAAGCGCGCGATCTGCGCGACCAGGTGCTGCATCTTGGCCTGGCTTTCGGCTGGCGTGAGCAAGAACAGAATGGAGTTCAGATCGCTTTTTTCAGGGACCATGCCGTACTGACGCAGGAACGTGGCGAGGACCCCGGCATGGATGCCGAACTCCGCGTATTCGCCCGTCGCCGCATCAATGCCCGGGGTGGTGAACAGCAATTTGCACGGATCGATGAAGTATTGATTCTCGGTATAGCCCTCGAAGGCGTGCCAGCGCTCCTCCGGATGAAACATGAAGAACCGTCGATTAGTGGCGATTTCATCGGTCGGATAATCCTGCCAGTAACGCCCGTCGATGGTCGGCGGCACGAATGGTCGAATCAAGGTGCAGTTATCCATCACCAATTTTCGGGCGTCGATACCGGCGCGAATGCATTCGTCCCAGAGCCTATGACCACTGCGACCGCTGTGCATCCGCGCATTGACATCGAGTGAGGCAAACAGCGGGTAAAACGGGCTGGTGGACGCCTGGGCCATGAACGAGTTGTTCAGCCGATGATGATTGCAGTAGCGCTCCTGGCCTTTGATGTGGCGATCCTTTTTATGGATCTGCGACGCCTGGGAGAAACCCGCCTGCTGCTTGTGAATCGACTGCGTGACGAAAATGCCAGGATCGTCTGGTCCCAGTTCGAGCAGCATCGGCGAGCAATCCTTCATCATCGGAATGAACTGCTCATAGCCGACCCACGCCGAGTCGAAGAGGATGTAATCGCACAGATGGCCGATGCTATCGACCACCTGCCGGGCGTTGTAGATGGTGCCGTCATAGGTGCCCAGCTGAATCACGGCCAGCCGGAATGGCCGGGGATCGTCTGCCTTGCCTGGCGCAACCCGACGCAACTCATCGCGCAGGTAAGATTCGTCAAAACAGTGCGCATCGATACCGCCGATGAAACCGTAGGGGTTACGCGCGGTTTCCAGGTACAGCGGCGTAGCGCCCGCTTGAAACAAGGCGCCCTGATGGATTGATTTGTGATTGTTGCGATCGAACAACACGACATCGCCCGGAGTCAGCAAGGCGTTGGTCACGACCTTGTTCGACGCTGAAGTGCCGTTCAAGACAAAATAGGTTTTGTCTGCGTTGTAGACTTTCGCGGCGCGCTTTTGCGCTTCCAGAGGCGCCCCTTCATGGATGAGCAAATCGCCCATTTCCACGTCGGCGTTACAGCGGTCGGCACGAAACAGTGTCTCGCCAAAGAAGTCGAAGAATTGGCGGCCGGCCGGGTGCTTGCGAAAGAACTGTCCGCCCTGATGTCCCGGGCAAGCAAACGTCGAATTGCCGCGCTCGACATAGTGTTTGAGCGCACCGAAGAACGGCGGCAGCAATGCTTCCTCGTATTGACTGGCCGCTGTTTCCAATTTGTCGCCGTAGTACTCGGCCTTACCGCTGCCCAAGTCGAACACGCCGCTGATTTGCAGCAGGACATGCTCAATGCTGGGCAGGTTTTCCCCAGACAATTCGTCCTTGGCGCTAACGGCAAAGAAGATCGGGATATCGAATCCGGATCGACTGATGACATCGAGCAAACCGTTTTGAACATCCGCGCCGGTAATCACGGCGGCAGCAACATCCGTCAGGTCGGTTTGAGAAAAGTCCACGACTTCACGCGAGGTTAAAAAACTGATGCGTGAGGCTGCGTTAGCGGCCACTTTTAGTTTATTCACCGATGTTATCCCTGTGGAAGGCCTGAGCCCCCAGTGCTGGAGCCTGTACCGGGGTTGTTATGCAGCGGACCAGATAACGCCCCTCTTCCACTTCGACGCCATGAGTGTCATGAGTGAACCCAGGGAAATGCCGGTCAAAGCTTTCCAATGCCTTGAGGTAGCCGAGTACCGCACCATCGGCTGCGCCAGCGTTCTCACCCGGCATCAACAATGGAATACCCGGCGGATAAGGTACAACGGCAGTGGCCACGGTACGGCCCGCCATCCTGTCGAGGGACACAATTTCCACGTTGCCGCGTACCAGTTGCTCATAGGCCATTACTGGGCTCAGATCAGGTACCGGTAACATCGAAAATGCTTGGGACATTGTTTCAGTGGTGCGCAACTCGGCCATCGCGACAAACATGGTTTCACAGAGGTCACGTAGCCCCATGCTTTGATAACGCAGCGGATGGGCGGTCAACAGCCCGGGCAAGACTCGATCCAATGGAGCGTTGGCGTCGTAATCGCGCTTGAAGTCGAGCAATGCGTTGACCAACGTCCCCCATTTGCCCTTGGTGACGCCGATGGAGAACAGCACCAGAATCGTGAAATCGGTGGTTTTCTCGACCACGATGCCCTGCCGGTCCAGGTAGGCCGTGACCACTTGGGCAGGTATACCCAGCTCGCCCATGCCGCCGACAGGCAGAATGCCCGGCGTGGTAATCGAAACCTTGATCGGGTCGAGCAGGCAATAGCCATCCTCTATATCGCCAAAGCCATGCCAGGCGGCATTGGGCTTGAGGAACCAGCAAGCCGGGTCGCTCGCCAGCAAGGCCTCGTCGGCGATATGAAAAGGTATTGTCTGGCCTGTCTTGGGCAAGGTCACCGTATCCGGCTGCCAGACATTGAAAAACCACTCATCGCGGCCTTGAAACTCGCCATTGAGCCGCGCGAGCATGCGCCGAAAGGCAATCGCCTCGCGAATGGCATCGCCTGTCAGGGCCTTGCCGCCCGGGCCGTCCATCATCGCGGCGCTGACATCGTTGGAGGCGATGATGGCGTAATTCGGCGAAGTCGAAGCATGCATCATGAACGACTCGTTGAATCGTGCATGATCGATAGGGCGCCGGCCGTCTCGAACATGAATCATCGAAGCCTGGGACAACGCCGCCAATAATTTGTGAGTGGACTGGGTGGCAAACACCGTCGGCCGGTCCGGGCCGTGATCGCCCGGCTCGCCATGCATGGCGAAACGTTCGCGATAAATCGGATTGAAGCGTGCATAGCCGAACCAGGCTTCGTCGAAATGCAGGCGGTCGACGCTAGCGCCCAGCAACTCCTCGACTCGCGACACGTTGTAGCAGAGGCCGTCATAGGTAGAGTTGGTGATGATCGCGTGCATCGGCGTCGGGTCGGTCCCATCAGTCACCAGCGGGTTGTTGGCGATGCTCTCGCGGATCGCCTCAACGGTCAGGTGCTGCGGGGGGATTGGCCCGATCAAACCGTAGTGATTACGCAGCGGCACAAGATAGGTGGGTATCGCCCCAGACATCGTCATGGCGTGCTCGACCGACTTATGACAGTTGCGGTCACACAGGGTGACCTGGCCACGGGTCACACTGGCCATCAGGATCACCCGATTGGAGGTCGAGGAACCATTGGTGACATGATAGGTGCGATGGGCGCCGAAGACCCTGGCCGCATACACTTCGCTGGCGCCGATGGGCCCGGAGTGATCGAGCAACGAACCGAGTTCACCGACAGAAATCGACAAGTCGGAACGGAACAGGTTTTCACCAAAAAAATCGAAGAACGCGCGCCCTACTGTCGACTTCAAAAAGGCTGTGCCACCGGTATGCCCCGGGGTGTGCCAGGAGTATTCATAGACCTGGGAAAAGCGTACCAACGCGCCGAACATCGGCGGCAATACCTCGTCTCGATAGCGCTGGATGGCCGCAATGATTCGCCCACCGATAAAGACGCTAGTGTCTTCCAGCAGCCAGATGAAATCATCCGATTTCTGCATGGCATCCAACGCAATGGTGGCTGCACTGCTGCGGTCGGCCAGGAGAAAAATCGGCACCGCTTCACTGCGTTCGCGCACGGCATCCAGCACGCTCATGGCTATCTCATGGCTGTCGTCCAGACTCAGGTCCCAATCGAGCAGCACACATTGCACCATCGGGTCGGAATGGATGATGGCAATCGCATCCAGTGCCGATTGCGCCAATATGACTTCCACCTGACGCCCTTCCAATACCTCGGCTAACTCTCTCACCGCGCGGCCTGCCGCCGTTTTATTTGAAAGCTCTTCATGTATGAGTAAGGCTTTCATACCGAGACGTCGTTGCTGCTCAAGGGGCATCGCAACCTCCAGATTGGATAGGTGAAGCCGGGAGCGAGTCAAGATTCTAACTCCGTAATCAATTGCGCAAGTGTATGTAGTCGAACGCGAACTATAATCAACGACAGAACCATACTTCGGAGTATTGCTCTACGGAATTCAGCTGGAATTGATTTATTTAATTGTTTTCAGTACGGTGTGACCGATACAAACCGTGGTTTCAGCTATTAGGTGAGCGTGATCGCAAAATCCATGTCGTATACCGTTACCGCTTGACTTCGACCAAAGTAAAAAACAAAAAGAGCAAAGCTCATCGGTAGATGCTTTTTACCCCACAACATTAATCGCGAAATAAACGCAGGCATGAAAAATTTTTGACTGTTGGGCTTGAGTGCCCACTTTCCAAAAATCCGCTCCGGAAATCACATTGACAGCCAATACTGCTTTTCCCCATAACTCTTTTCCTTCTCCGCAATCATAATGCGCGCGCTTAACTCAGGAAAGCATCGGAATCTACTCACGCAATACTGATTAAAACGATAGTTCGACCCAAAGGAAAGAGTGCTTAATCCTTTTGGATTGGCACAACCATGAGTAAATATACTCAGATCATTTATCGTATTCTTCCTTCATCGCTAAACCTTGTTTGTATCAGCTTCGCTGACAAAACTTTTCAAGCAGCGGTAAATCCATGATTTCGACGTTACGACCTTCAAAAGTCATAAGCCTTAGATCGCGCAGCCGCGCAATGGCTCGGCATATCGTTTCGGATCTGACGCCAATGTAGGATGCAATATCCTCACGCGACATACGCAGGTGGAAGCACTGCGCGGAGTAACCCCTCAGTGCAAAACCCCTGGAGAGACCGAGCACGAAGATTGCCAAGCGTTTTTCCGCATTGCAATGCCCCAGAGTGATCAACATGTTCTGGCTGCGGATAATTTCCCGGCTCAGCATTCTGTTCAAGCTCAACTGCAACAGAGGTAAATCCCGAGCGAGACGTTCCAACCGATGATAGGAAATCAGGCTGACTTCACTGTTTTCGAGTGCCAACGCTGTGCATACATGACGCTCTCCAGTGATTGCTTCTAACCCAATCGGTTCGCCGGACATTGCGAAACCCGTAACAAGGCTATGTCCTTGCTCGCTGACAAGAATGGTTTTAAAACTTCCAACCCGGACAAAATACAAATATTGCGAAGAACCGCCCGCATGATAGAGGTCGGCCCCCTTTGCAATACGCACTTTGTGAATGATTAATTCGTCAAACCGCTCGCGGTCCTCATCGGAGCATTTTGACGACAAAAAAAGATCATGAATTGCGGATTGATTAAGGGCTTTTATCGAAGGGTAAGGACGCGCAAAAAATGGCGTCAACGGCCTCGTTTGTTCGGTATTGATCAGCATCATTCACACTCCAGCATTTATCTATTGCGCGGCAATTCAGGAAGCCCATCAGCAGTAGTGTCAACCGAAGGCTGGCGTCAGGTCGAGTTCGTGAATGATCTCGTTATCGCCAGTTGCCGGGTATCGACTATGAAACCCAAGGCTGCGCGCCAGGCGATGCATGCCGAAGTTGTTAGTCTGGTGAATCGACATCATCTTTTTGAAGCCATTGCGTTGCGCCGCGACGATCAAGTGCTCCATCAATAGCGTCCCAATGCCTTGACGTTGCCAGCGATCCGCGACTACTACTGCACACTCACACTGCTGGACATCGGCAGAGTCGGCGTAACGGCTGATCCCGACCTCAATGAGATGCCCATTTTCATGAACCATCGCGATGTATGCCATTCGATTGCGGTAATCCACGTCCATCATCTGGTCCAGGAGTGACACGTTCTCGTGCCCCATCGCCCCGAAAAAACGGGTGCGAAACGACTCGGCAGACATCTGGTTAATAAACTCGAACTCGAGTTGGCGATCTTGCTCATGCAGCGGACGGATGAGTACGTGGGCGCCGTTGTTCAAGGCTTCGATCCAATGCTCATCGGGTGACGCGTGCCCCAGCGCCGCAAGAATTTTTTCTACTGCATAGTCAGTCAACATATTGAGTGCCTGTATCAAGGAGTGAAAAATGGCGTCAGGTGATGAGTTGCCAGGTATGGCGGGCAATTTCTTCGTCTTCCTGAGAAGCAAAAACTTGCACCGCACAAATGGATTCAGAGGTACTTATCAGGTCACTGCCCAACTGATTCAGCGTGCTGTCCAGGGACAAACCGATCCAGGCCAGCCCTTCACAAATCTGCGCGCGTACCGCGGCATCGTTTTCGCCAATCCCCCCGGTGAAGACCAACGTGTCGATACCCCCAAGCACCGCGATCATTGCAGCGATCTGCTTGTACGCCGAATAACAGAACATCTCGATCGCCAAGCGGGCGTCAGCCTCAGCCGGCGCCGCGATCTTTAGTGCGCACATGTCAGCGCTAAGTCCTGAGATACCAAGCAAACCGGATTGTCGATCAACCAACTCCTCGACCGCCGTCACATCAAGTCCTTTCTGGCGTATCAGGTAAATAAGGACCCCGGGGTCCAGGTCACCGCTGCGGGTGCTCATGATCATTCCACCGCTGGGGGTCAATCCCATGCTGGTGTCTACTGACTGACCTGCACGTACCGCGGTGATGCTCGCCCCGTTGCCCAAATGGGCGATGATCAGACGCTCGGGCAGACTGGACCCGAACCGCCGGACAATGGACTCGCAAGACAACCCGTGAAAGCCATAGCGCTGGACCCCCTGCATACAAAGCTCTCTGGGCAATGCCAGCACACGGGCAACCGCAGGCATTTGTGCGTGAAATCCCGTATCAAAACACATCACCTGTGCAACCTCCGGAAAGTGTCTGGAGGTTTCCTCAATAACTGACAGGGCCATCGGTGTGTGCAAAGGAGCAAAGTCGATCACCTGTTGCAGTTGCTCAAGCACCTGCAGGTTGATGCGACATGGCTGGCGAAACGCAGGGCCGCCATGTACGACGCGATGCCCTATGCCATCCAAAGGGCCCAATCGCGTCTGCTCCAACAAGCGTTCAATCTCATGCAACGCGTGCTTCGTCGTGATCATGGGCACAGCGTGTCCAATCAACGGGTGCTGGTGTGCGTCGATCGCATCAAAGCGCCCGGCCTGTGTATCGAGCGCCTGCGCTTCACCTGAAATCAATCTCAGGACGTGATCAAACGTGACTCGATAAACACCGAACTTGAGTGAGGACGAACCGCTGTTGAGCGCCAGAATAAGTCGCACCCGTCCAGAGTTCGGTTCGTCGTCCGGCTCGGCATTCGCGGGGTTCAGACTGTCCATTGCCAATCCCGTACATGCGGCAAGTCTTCGCCCTGCTCGCTGATGTATCGCTTGTGGCACTCGATCATGGTCCAGTAGCGCTCTCGTGCACGGTCAACTTCACTAGCCAGCCGCGGGATGCGTTCGATAGCGTCCAACGCCAACTGGTAACGGTCCAGATTGTTGAGCACCACCATGTCGAACGGCGTGGTGGTTGTGCCCTCGTCACGGAAACCGCGTACATGAAAGTTGTCATGATTGGAGCGTTTGTACGTCAACTTATGGATCAGTGCGGGGTACCCGTGGAAGGCAAAAATCACCGGCCTGTCATGGGTAAACAATTCGTCGAAATCCTTGTCCTGCAGGCCGTGGGGATGCTCGCTATTGGGCTGCAAAACCATAAGATCAACCACGTTGACCACACGAATGCGTATATCGGGGATGTACTCGCGCAACAGCGTAACGCTGGCCAGCGTCTCAAGCGTCGGCACGTCGCCGGCACAGGCCATGACGACATCCGGCCCCTCCGATCCCTCAGTCCCCGCCCAGTTCCAGATTCCCGCCCCGGCAGTGCAATGACGATGCGAGGTCAGCAGGTAGTTAAGCGACGCGATCGGCTTACGCCACGCAATGGCCTTCGATTCTTTGAGCCACTTCGCGTATTGGTTGAACATTGAGTCGATGATGTGGATGAACGCTTCATAGCAGGAAAACAGGCCGTGGCGCCCGGTTAACAAGTAGCCCTCAAGCCACCCTTGGCACAGGTGTTCGCTCAAGACTTCCATCACACGGCCATCGGCGCTGAGATTGAGATCGATCTCTTCAATCGCGGCCAGCCAGGCTTTGCCAGTCACCTGATACACCGCATCCAGACGGTTCGATGCGGTCTCGTCAGGCCCGAACAGCCGAAAATTGCTGGATTCGAGATTGCGCTGCATGACGTCGCGCAGATAGTTACCCAGTACGCGAGTCGCTTCGGCCCTGACTGCACCGGGTCGGTTAACGGGGACAGCATAATCGTGGAAGTGAGGCAGCGACAACGGACGCAACAGCTCTCCCCCGTTGGCGTGAGGGTTGGAGCCCATTCGCTGATGGCCGGTCGGAGCCAGTTCAGCCAGCTCGGCACGAAGTTGGCCGTTTTTGTCGAACAGCTCTTGCGGCCGATAGCTGCGCAGCCACGACTCAAGCTGTTGCAGATGTTCAGGTTTGCTGAAGTCGGCAATTGGCACCTGGTGTGCACGCCAGGTGCCTTCGACTGGCAGTCCGTCGACACACTTGGGCCCGGTCCAGCCTTTGGGGGTGCGCAAGATAATCATCGGCCACGTCGGCCGTTGCGGTCTTTCACCTTTGGGTGCCTGACGGGCTGTTGCCTGAATGTCGCGAATGCTCTGCATAACGGTATCGAGCGTGGCCGCCAGTGCTTGATGCACCAGCAACGGGTCATCGCCCTCGACGAGATAAGGCTCATAGCCATAACCCCGCATGAGCGAGATCAATTCCTCGTAAGGGATACGTGCCAACACACTCGGGTTGGCAATCTTGAAACCGTTGAGATGCAGAATCGGGAGTACGGCGCCATCACGAATCGGATTGAGGAATTTGTTCGAGTGCCAACTGGCTGCCAGCGCGCCGGTCTCGGCTTCACCATCACCAATCACGCAGGCAACGATCAACTGTGGATTGTCGAAAGCCGCCCCGAAAGCATGCACTAGGGAGTAACCCAGCTCCCCACCTTCATGGATGGATCCGGGTACTTGCGCCGAGACGTGACTGGAAATCCCGTTTGGCCAGGAAAATTGACGGAAGAGCCTGCACAGCCCGTTGCGATTACGCTCGATCGCTGGATAACGCTCGGTATATGAGCCCTCGAGATAGGTCTGCGCAACGATACCGGGGCCACCATGGCCAGGCCCCGCAATGAAAATCATATCGAGGTCAAAAGCTTTGATCACCCGATTGAGGTGCACATAAAGCAAATTCAAACCCGGCGTTGTCCCCCAATGGCCCAGCAGTCGTGGCTTTAGGTGTTTAAGTAACAAGGGCGCTTCAAGCAAGGGGTTGTCTTGCAAGTAAATCTGCCCGACGGACAGATAGTTGGCTGCCCGCCAATAGGCATCCATGACCTGTAACTGTTGAGTCGTAAGTCCCTGGCGCATTGCTTTCTCCTTAGCGGATGGCTATCAGCTGTACAGCCGACGGAACACCGCGGGCAACAGTTCCGGCAGATCTTCTGCCATTAATCCAGGGCCGAATTCCGCAGCCGCCGCGCCGTGCAACCAGACTCCCGCAGCGGCACTGTCAAAGGCCGACATTCCTTGCGCGAGCAGGCCCAGGATAATTCCACTCAAAACGTCGCCCGTGCCAGCGGAGGCCAATGTTGGCGGCGCATTGGCGTTAATGATTGCTCTGCCATCCGGGGCGGCAATCACGGTGTCACTGCCTTTGAGGACGACTACCGCCCCGCTACGCCGGGCGGCGGCTCGGGTGCGGGTCAGCTTGTCGCCAAAGGGATCAAAAACACGACGGAACTCATTCTCATGGGGCGTCAGTACGCAAGGACCGTGAATGGCTCGATCCAGCGCACCGGGTTCATCCTGAAATGCGGATATCGCATCGGCGTCGATGATGGTTGGGCGGCCAGTGGCAAGCATTGCCAGTGCATGGCCGAAGGTTTCCTTGTCCACCCCGGCACCCGGGCCGATCAACCAGGCGGAAAAGCGACTGCCATTAAGCAAGTGACCAAAATCTTCCGGCGTCACCCATGGACGCACCATGATGCTGTTCAGCGCTGCGGCGTAAATGGGGAACGCTATTTCAGGCACCGCAATGGTCGTGAGCCCAGCCCCGGCTCTTGCTGCACCTCTGGCAGCCATTCGGGCAGCACCGGTCATTGGATACCCGCCAAAGATCAGTGCATGGCCACGGCTATGTTTGTCGGTGTCAGCCTTGGCTTGCGGCAGGTTGGCCAGCCACAACGCGGGATGATTCTCAAACGTCTGGGGTGCGATGGAGTCGATCACCGCTTTGGGAGTGCCAATGTCGGCAACGATAACTTCGCCGCACAGGTCCCTCCCCGGTAGCAGCAGATGACCTGGTTTTTTGCGGAAAAAAGTCACGGTCAGGGCTGACGATACCGCCCCTAACGCTTCTCCGGTATCGCCCATTACCCCGCTAGGTGTATCAATTGCGACGATGGGTGCGGTGCCATGGCTGGCGGCGGCAAGCGTTTCCAGCGCCTGGCCTTCCAATGGGCGACTGAGACCTGCCCCGAACAGAGCGTCAACGATCAATTCGGCACCTTCGAGCACCGAGGGACTCAACGCTTCCACTTCCCCGCTCCATCGCTGGGCATGTTGCCGCGCTTCGTCTTTGAGGCTGAATCGGCTACCCAGCATTGCCACCCTCACCAGCCAACCGGCTTCTGCCAGCAGATGCGCGGCGACAAAACCATCACCACCGTTGTTACCTGGCCCGCACAGCACCAGCACAGGTCTTGGTGTCCAGCGGCACTCGATTTCGTGCGCCACTGCCGCACCGGCATTGGCCATCAATTCAAAAGAGGACACACCGGCAGCGACCGATCGCCGATCAACATCCGCCATCTGCCGAACTGTCAGCACGGCAGTCTGGCGACTAGTCAGTACAGACTCGGAAATCAACATATTCATGCTCTGCCACTCTTTCAAAGCGCACTGAAGTCAATGACCACTCGCGATGGAACATCACCGCGTTCGAGGCGCTCGAAAATCTGGTTGATCGCCGACAACGGCTGCAATTCGATGTCTGCCTTGACCTTGCCCTGAGCAGCAAAGGCCAGAGCCTCGGCCATGTCCTGGCGATTGCCTACAAACGAACCGCGAACGGTGATGCAATTGGCGACCACGTCGAATAGCGGCACTGGAAACTCACCCGGCGGCAACCCCACCAGCACACAAGTCCCGTGTTTACGCGTCATGGCGACGCCTTGATTGAATGCGCTGAGCGAAGGCGCCGTGATCAGCACACCATGGCCACCGCCGCCAGTAGCCTCTTTTACCGCTTCGACCGGGTCGCCCGTTTTTGCGTTAACCACGGCATCGGCTCCAAGCCGGGTGGCATGGGCCAGTTTGCGGTCATCAATATCAACGGCGCAGACTCGCAGCCCCATGGCCTTGGCATACTGAACCGCCAGGTGACCCAGTCCGCCCACACCAGAAATCACAATCCACTGTCCGGGCCGGGCACCGGTTTCCTTGATGCCTTTGTAAGTCGTGACGCCGGCACAAATGATCGGCGCCGCCTCTCTTGGATCAAGGCCATGGGGAATGTGCGCGACGTAGTTCGGGTCGGCCAGAATGTATTCGGCAAAGCCGCCGTTCTTTGTGTAGCCGCCGAATTGTGCTTGGGCACACACAGTCTCCCAAGCCGACAGACAGTATTCACAATGCCCGCAGGCCGAATACAGCCACGGCACACCGACCCGCTCGCCTTCCTTGACACTGGTTACTCCGGCTCCGAGTGCTGTGACGATACCGATGCCTTCGTGTCCCGGAATAAAAGGCAAACCCGGTTTGAGCGGCCAGTCGCCACGAGCCGCATGCAGGTCGGTATGACAAACCCCGCAGGCCTCGGTACGAACTAGAATCTGCCCGGGACCGGGGGTTGGAATATCGCAACGTTTAAGCACCAGCGGCTGGCCGAATTGTTCAACGACGGCAGCCTGCATTTGGAGTGTCATGGGAGCTTCCTTTTTGAGCGGTCCCGTACGTGGGGCCACATGAAGTGACAAGAGCCCTGAATGCGCGCCAAGCGCTCTTAAACCGGAGCGTCGATGGAGACGTAACGCACCAGTTTTTTGTTAACGAAGGCCTGGATGCCCATATCGCCCAACTCACGCCCGTAACCGGAGTTCTTAATCCCGCCGAAGGGCAACTCAGCATCTGACCAGCTGATGTTGTTGATAAACATCATGCCGGTATCGATCCGGCTAGCGACTCGCAGACCACGGCCTACGTCCCTTGTGAACACCGAGCCACCTAGGCCGAAATCCGAGTCATTGGCTAGCGCGATCGCCTCTTCTTCATCCTTGACCCGGAAAAAAAGCGCGACAGGGCCAAAGAATTCATCTCTGAAAGCCGGATTGTCGGGCGCAATGTTGGTCAGGATGGTCGGACTCATGTAAGCGCCCGGACGACGAATTCTCTCGCCACCAAGCAGTACCTCGGCGCCGTTAAAAACAGCGTCTTCGACCTGTGCCAACAATTGTTGCAGGGCGGACTCAGTCGACATGGGTCCCAGTGTTGTGCTTTCGTCCATCGGATTGCCTGGCTTAAGCGCGGCCAGTGCTGCCTGAAAGCGCTCGATAAATACATTTGCGACTTCTTCAAGCACGATAAAACGCTTGGCGGCGCAACAGGTTTGCCCGCAGTTGTACATACGGCCCCAGACCGCCCATTTGATGGCGAGGTCGAGGTCGGCGTCCTCCAGGACGATAAATGCGTCGCTGCCGCCCAGTTCCATCGATGAAGGCTTGAGGTTGGCTCCGGCCCTCGCCGCGAGACTGCGGCCGGCGGCTACGCTACCCGTCAGGGCGACACCTTTGATGCGTGCGTCGTCCACTACGCGGTCCGACTGCTCATGGGAAATCATCAGGTTGGTGTAGAGGCCCAAGGGTGCTCCGGCCTCGACCAACAGCGACTCGAAAGCCATCGCGCATTGCGGAACACAACCGGCGTGCTTGACCACCAACACATTGCCCGCCATGAGATGCGGCCCTGCGACACGTGCCAATTGGTAAAAAGGAAAGTTCCAGGGTTCAACGCCGAAAATCACCCCGATAGGGCTGCTTTCCACATGGGCTTCGCCCTGTTGGGGGTGGAGTCTTCGGCGTGCTAAAAAACGCTCAGCATTCTTTGCGTAATAATCCAGAATATCGGCGCTGAAGGTCACTTCACCACTTGCTTCGCTGATGCGTTTCCCCATCTCCAATGTTGCCAGTCGAGCCAAATCATCAATCCTGGAATGCATCAGTTCTGCCGCCCTGCCAATCACTGCGGCACGTTGCGCATAAGAGGTGTGTTTCCAACTCTGAAAACAATGATCTGCGGCAGCAAGCTTTTCTTCCAGCTCGAGATCGCTGATTTGTTCAAAGCTTTCCAGCAACTGGCCGTCACTGGGATTAACACTTGTATAAGCCATGACGAATGCCTTCACTTGAGTGAACACAGGCCGATGGATTTCGGCTGAGAGCCCACAAGGGTTATTCCCTATGGGAGTGCTCTGGTAGTGGCTAAATGCGCAGCTCTCTCGAAACGAAAGCGCCCTGATTTCAATCCCCGAGCACAGCTCGCACCGCATCGATATCGTGGCTGCTGCCATGCACCATCAATAAATACTCGTCAGCCTTGAGGGCAGTTTCGTATTTGATGACCTGGTCTTTGCTTAACCCCATATTTAAAAGCGCTGCGCCGAGTGCGGAGACACCGCCGACAATCACAGCGCCCTCCAGCGCACTCACCAACATGGCCACCAAAGGACCCGCCAAGGCAACGAGCCCCAGGCCAGGTAGGAAGAAAAATGCCGGAGTAATAAGCAGCCCCCAGACACTGCCCCAAAGAGCTCCCATAGCGCCCCAAGACTTTACTTTGTCTCCCAACTGGTAAAACCCGATCGGGTGTTCTTCCGTGTGATAGCCCTTACCCACGATAGAGAGTTTCTTTACGTCAAAGTCTGCCTGGCTCAGAGCACGTATCGCACTTTCGGCTTCGGCATGGGTTTTAAAGATGTAGAAATCAGAACGGTTAATGCTCATGGTCTGAGGCCTGCTCATGGGGTCGTATCTGAAAACGGTGCAAGACACACGAGTTCCGATGCCGAACACCGCATGAAGATCAGTAGCTGACGATGATGTTGTTCTGCACATTCTTTACGCCAGCCGCACTCCAGGCTGAATGCATCGCCAACTCTCGCTCCGCCCAGTTGTCGACTGTCCCGGACAAGGTCACATCAGCACCGTGGACTTCGACCGTAATCTTCTGCGAGTCAATAATGGCCCGACGCTTGAGCGCATCCGTGATGTCGGTCTTCACTCCTTTTGCCGATATCGTGGACTTGATCAAAATGTTGTTACTGATCCCCCTGACGCCCATCAGGTTACGGACCGCGCCTTTGGCTTCCCTGCGCTGGTATTCCCACTCCACATCACCGGACAGAGTCACCCAACCACCTTCAACCTGAACCTTAATCGAGTCCTTGGTCAGGTTGGTTGTCCACTCCAAGGCACTTTCAGCAGAAAGCGCAATATCGGCATCGTTACGCTGACTCGCGCCCGGCAGTTTGACGTCCATTTCTATGGCCAGCGCGCGAACACCCGAGACCTTCTGCACGGCTTGTTCAGCGGCCCATTTTTCGACGTAACTGTTGACGTGTCCGGCGAGGGTCACGATGCCATCCTCGACCTCAACACCGATCTGTTCGGCATTGACGGAGGGGTCCCAGCGCAGCTCTGCAAGGATGTCGTTTTTTAGTTCCTTATCGGTTTTCATCAATTCAATCCCGAATAATGTGGTTGCCGGTGCGGCTTTTATGACAGGGCCGTGCGTCAGTCAGTCCCTGGGCCTCAACGCCAAAACGACCGTTGTGGCTGCGCAGTGGCAGAGTCAATCAAGTTAGGCGCCTGATTTGCTCATGAGTAGCCTCGGAAACTACCTACACTCTCGGCTGAAGCCATCGCGCAACAGGTCAACTGCAATGAGCAAATTCATGCGTCGTCATGCCGAAACCCATAACAGCAGCCGTATAGGCTGGCTCAGAGCGGCTGTGCTGGGGGCAAACGATGGAATTGTGTCAACCGCCAGCCTGTTAATCGGCGTTGCAGCCGCCAGTACCACGCACAACACGCTGATCGTGACGGGTGTCGCGGGGCTCGTCGCGGGTGCCATGTCGATGGCGGCAGGTGAATATGTTTCCGTACACTCCCAAGCCGATACCGAGCACGCTGACCTGGCAAGAGAGAAAAAAGAGATCGAGACAAAGCCTGCGGCTGAACACCGAGAGCTGGCACGTATCTACGTCGGCCGAGGGGTTGAGCCTGAACTGGCCAGACAGGTGGCCATCCAGTTAATGGCGCACGATGCCCTTGGTTCACACGCCCGAGATGAACTGGGTATTTCCGAGGAACTGAGTGCCAAGCCTCTTTCGGCAGCGTTTGCGTCAGCGACGAGTTTCATCGTCGGCGCCATTTTGCCGGTCGCCGTAACGCTGATAGTGCCGCTTCAGAACGTGATCCTTTGGATATCGATCATGTCACTTGTTTTCCTCGCCACATTGGGCGCCGTCGCCGCAAAGGCCGGGGGCGCTCCCTTGCTGGCGGGGGCCTGGAGGGTGACATTTTGGGGGGCGTTGGCGATGGTCATTACCGCCGTGGTTGGCAGACTATTCGGGGCGATTGAATAGCGCTAATAACGTGGCTGTCACGCTTCAGGAGTGGGAACAAATCATCGTCAGGAATTCATTTTCGACACTGACGCCAGAAGGAGCTTTGTCATCCGAAAGGATCAGCTCGCCGCTGTAATAGGCAAAGTAAACCGAGTTTGTCGTACCTCGCTGGCGAGCAAAGCCACACACGGCAAGGTCACGGCGGTCGGTATTCACGGCGGTCGCGTAGAGCGGGTCGAACACCCATCCGTCACCCTCCAGCCCGGTCAGTGCTTTGGTCTTGGTAACGTAGTCGTCCTTGGCTGTAACCGGCACTTTGATGCGGGGCTGATTGAGATTTTCGATAGAGTCCGGCGTGGTCACCGTTTTTTCAGTCGGAGCATGTCCGCAGCCGGCAAGGCAAGCACACATCAGACCCAGCAAAATGTTCATTTTCATAGTGGTGCCATTCAATTGAATTGAAATGCGTCTGTCGCTAATTGGCGCGACCGGCCTTTTTGAGCATAAGTTGTGCGCGCTCATTGGCTTCGTCTGCCGATTTCTTTGCCTCCAGGGCCGCACGCAGTGCCTGATCAGCTTTGGCCGCCGATTGATCCGCGTGCACTCTGGCCGCTGTTGCCATGTCTTCGGCGCCGCTTATCCGGGCATCAATCTCCTGTCGGCGGTGACTGCAACCGGCAGTCATCGCCAAGACCACGATCAATGAAGCAGTCAGGGTGAGTTTTCTCATGGTGTCACTCCTTGGCGCCTGAATAGGCGAAGTTCGGTCTGCCGATGCAGAGAGATCACCCTATTCGGTAGTTGGCTCTGAAAAAAGGCTCGGAAACTACCTAGGCAAGGGATGTGCAGATCAGCAGCACTTAAACGCCCATGTCATGCAACGCCTTGAAGGCTTTGAACAAGACACGAGGATCAGTCGCGCCCTTGTAGACTTTTGGCGGTTTGCGTTTGAGCCCCAGCAAACTGGAAACTGCGCATTGCGCAGTACGTATCGAGTACTCCACGGTGAAGACGACGTCGTTAGGCAGTTCACAGTACTGCCCTATAAAGGCCAGGTTTTTGTATCCCTCGGGCACGACCTGAGGTCGATCGCCCTCCTCTCGCGGCATGAACTGACTGGTGATGAACGGCATCATGCAGGGAATGCAGATTGCGCTTTTCAGGATGGCCTGGCTGTCTGAACCAAAGTGCAGATGCCCAAGCAACTCCGTCATGATTTCCCGCCCGGTACAGGCAGACATCGGGATATTGACGAAATTGCCCGGGACGTCGACATGCAATCCGTAGCCCCAAAACACGCTGACTTCCTCGGGCTGGTCAATAAAGTGGGGCTGGAATGGCACCACTATCGACATCAACCAGTTGGACTCAGGAAAGGTTATTAAACCGCCCTCCCCCGGTACGTTGCCGGTAAATTCCACGGTCCGTCGCAAAAAGACCGGATCGCTGAGGGTCGTCGTAAACGATACCCACTTGGTCGCATCGATATGATTGGAAAACACCTGTGGGTGGCCAAACTCGGGCCTGCCTTTTGCCAATGTTTCCCAAAGAGCCCAAGCGCCTTTGATCGCTTTGCTTTTCAATTGTGGAGCCTGATCCATGCCTCCAATGCTCGACGCTTCGGTCATGGAGCCAAGCGTCACTAACACGTAATCAAAGCTTCGAACATCGACGACTAACTGCCCGCCATTGCGCTCGTAGAGGATACGCTTGACGCTTTTGCCGTTGCTTTGCTCACGCAAATGCATATCCGTCACGCAAGCCCCTTGCTCAAAGACCACGCCGTGCTCGACCAGCCATTTGTGCAAGGGCCTGACCAGCGAATCGTACTGGTTGTAGACCGTTCGCATGATGCCTTCGAGCCGATTGAATCCCGCCACCATGTGTGCGAAGCGCACGATGTAGCGACGGAATTCCGCGGCACTGTGCCAGGGTTGAAATGCAAACGTGGTGCACCACATCAACCAGAATTGAGTCTGGAAGAACGACTCAGAAAACTGATCGGCGATCGTGGTTCGTCCCAATGCTGCTTCCGACTCGATTGCGATCCTCTCGATCGTCAGAATGTCACCCTCGGTAAGTCCGAATTCCGGAGCCGTTTCCCTGAGACCGTTGCGGGCAAGTCGTGACTTGGAAGACGTGTGCATCCGTTCATTCCAGGCGAGTGTCTCCTGCGTGACGGTTGTTTTGCCATCAAGGGTCGGAATCGACGCGAACAACTCCAGAGTGCATACATACTTGCTCTCGAACATCCGTCCCCCACGAAGCACATAACCGTCCTGTGCCGATCCTCCACCATCAAGACTACCCCCGGGCGTGTCGAGTTTTTCGAAGAGGGTGATGTTGCGCCCCATGACATCGCCATCACGGATCATGAACGCGGCCGCAGCCATAGCCGCTATTCCCCCGCCTACGAGGTAGAAACGTGGCTCAGTTTCACTCGGTACATTTGTTTGCGAGTCATCTTTATCGGTCATGGGTCGTACTCTGAGTGCCGAGTCGTCGAAAAGCACCCCCCGTAGAGATGCACCGGTCTGAATTTCAGGGTATGAGGAATCACAGTGGGGGCGACAGACTCGGAAACTACCTAGGGGTTTTCTGTAAGCAAGGCATTCTATAAGCGACCGTCGGTCGGAGACCTTTGACGACATACACTGGTACAAACGTAGGCGCGGTTCAGCAATGGCGGGGTAACTTTTAGCAGGTCAGTTGGGAATGCCATTTACAACGTTGCTGACTCGAACAGCATTGAAGAGTGGATATTGCGTAGCGACTAAAGGGGTGTAGGATCCAAGGAGACGTATTCCTTCGGAATGCATTGCTGCGAGATCACAATGCCTGTTCGCCTTCCACTCGACGCTGGAACGGCCACGCCCAAGGTGATTACCCCATCTCCTTCAGCCGATGCTGCAACGCTGGGCTCGAAAGAGCAATTGACACCAAAGAACACAACCGAATCCACTCACCAGTTGCGCTCCTTGAACATCGAGCTGACTGAGATGAATGATCAGCTTTGTGCTTCGCTCGAACAGCAACGGACCGCCTCACTTGTTTCACTGAACGTGCTGAATAGCATGAACATCGCGGTCATTCTGTTAGACGCAAATCTGAATATCCGCTTGTTCACCCCTGCTAGTCAGTCACTATTCAACATTCTTACCCAGGACATTGGGCGACCACTGGCTGACCTATGTCCGATGGCAACCGATGTGAATCTCCTGGATGATGCCAGGACGGTCATGCGTGATATGACTCCGCTGGAGCGAGAAGTCGAATCGCGTAGTGGAGTGAGTTTTACCCGTCGGATTTCGCCCTATAACAAACAAGATGATTTTGTTGAAGGTGTGATCATTACCTTTACCGATATCTGCGATAAAAAGCAGGTCACCCAAGCGCTTGAAGACGCAACGCAGAAAGCGGAACTCGCTAACGCCACCCGGATACGCTTTCTCTCCTCCGCCAGTCATGATCTGCGCCAGCCTTTACAAACACTCAAGTTGTTGCAAGGCCTGCTGCTGGGCATTCTCAAAGATGAGCAACCTCGAAAGCTGACGGTCAGGATTGGCGAAACCGTGGGCGCAATGTCCGGAATGCTGAATGCCCTTCTGGATATCAACCACATTGAAACCGGCGCGATCCTGGCAAACCCCGTCAGCTTTCGAATGAGTGACCTGCTGGATCGACTCGCTGACGAGTTCCGCTACAAGGCAGGTGCCAAAGGTTTGAAACTGAAGGTAGTTCCTTGTCATCTTTCGGTGGAAATTGACCCGCGCCTACTGGAGCAAATGTTGCGCAATCTGCTGTCCAATGCGCTGCAGTACACCCATGAAGGTCGGATACTTCTGGGCTGCCGCCGCCACGGCCGGTGGCTCAGCATTGAAGTCTGGGATACCGGTATAGGCATGGGGTCATCGGAGCAGGAATTAATCCTCAAAGACTACGCGGCGCCTGTAGAAAACTTCAGCCTGGGGAATGGCACAGGATTACTTATCGTTAAACGCTTGTGCACCGTCTTGGGCCACCGTTTACGTGTGCAATCGAGTCTTGCAAAAGGGTCTGCATTTTCTGTTGACGTTGCTTTATCCCGTGAAAGCGCAGCCCTGCCAAGCGCGGCGCAAGAAGATGATTTACAAGAGCACGGCCCAGTAACCAACAAAGAAATGATCCTGATTGTCGAGGATGACGTTGAACTGCTCGAATTACTGGGCGGCCTGCTCAAATCCGAAGGATATCAGGTGGCAATGGCGATCGACGGTGTCACGGCGCTCGAAAGCGTCACACATCGAGGTGTCCAACCTGATCTGATACTGGCTGACTTCAATCTGCCAGGATCGATCAATGGCTTGCAACTAATCAGCCAGCTGCGCAAAAGACTGCACCGCAGCATTCCCGCCATCATTCTGACTGGTGATATTTCACGACAGACCTCCCGTGACGTGGCGTTCGAGCACTGTACTCAGCTCAACAAACCGGCGAAGCTCAAACAGGTCATTTTTGTTATTACTTCCTTGCTTGCACAACAACGCCTGGCGATTGTTGACGATGAGGAACTCGATAAAGCCGAGTCCTGCGATACCAAGACATCAATCATATTTGTAGTGGATCGAGACGATCTTTTTCGCGATACGATTCGAGGTGTGCTTGAATCCAGCGACTACCTAGTCCAGGACTATGCGTCATGCGAGGCGTTCATGAAGGACTACTCTCCCGGCCTACGTGCATGTTTACTGGTGGATACTCATCCGCTAGGGATGGAAGGCCTTGAACTCCTGCATCGATTGAGACGCAACGGCGATAACCTGCCCGCCGTAATGATTAGCGGTAGCAGCGAAGTTTCAATCGCCGTAGATGCCATGAAGGCAGGTGCTTCAGATTTTATTGAAAAGCCATTTGGTCGTAGCGAGGTACTTCAAAGTGTTGCGAGAGCCTTGGAGCACTCACTTGACGCAAATAAAAAGCTGGCATGGACTCAGGAAGCCACTCATTGCATTGATAGCCTGACCCTCCGGCAGCGACAGATCATGCACATGGTACTTGCAGGGCATCCGAGCAAAAACATCGCAGTAGAGCTCGGAATCAGCCAGCGCACGGTTGAAAATCATCGGGCTTCGATCATGACCCGCACTCATTCCAAATCTATTCCCGCACTGGCTCGTATTGCACTGGCAGCCAATTTTCAGACTTCTGCGCCGTCGGCCTCCGGTGTGAGCACGCTGCGTAAAAACTAAGTTTCCTACAGACCAGCAGTAATTCGTTCATGTCTTTGATCAGATAGCTGCCTACAATTTGCGTGACCCCCGTCAACGCCGTACGTAGCAACTCCGGTTCAGTGCGATAGCGCAACGGCGTATAGCCATAGGTGTTGGCGCCGTTGAACGCTGTTATCGGTTCATTGCGCTGCCAGATCAGTTCATCGCCGCGTTTCATGACGCCGCTCACAGCAATCGTTGGGTACACCACGCTGCTGAAGCCTTGAGTCAGAGCGAAACCCCAGTTCAGGATGATCAGTTCAATCTGTGCATCGGCAGGTTCGTTTTCAGCAGCGATCTTGAAACGCCCGGTAGCGACCAGTTGCTCCTCGGAACTCTTTTTGACCAACTCACCCAAGTTGATATCAGCGGTTTCCATGTTGTAAACAATCGCATCAACCGTAGACATTGACGCTAAGTCGCCTGCTTTCAGGCCGACGGCAAATCCAGCTCCACCCGAAGCAGCTTGGTCAGGTTCGATGCACCAGCTGCCATCCCTACACCGGCACCGACGCCTGCGCCCAATGCAGCGCCCCATGCTTGTTCACGTCCCATGTAACTCATTACCCGGGGTTTCCACGAAACCGGGAGAATTTTCACTATGTGTATCTGGGCACGGTATTCGGGTTTGAATTTCTGGTTGGCACATCCGACAAGGAAAGGAATACGAAATTGCACTCCACTTGACCACCCGCTTGCATTCGACCTGACCAGTCATTTGCATTCGTTCTGACCACCGATTGCATCGGATTTGACCAGCACGCTTTGTAACCATGATCGGCAGAGAACGGCCAGAAGTGGACGTTCAATTTTGCTCAAGCGCCTGATCCATCAACCAAGGACGACGATAGAGGCTTCACTCATGCCAGCACCACGCAATCTACTTGTACAGACCGCAGCGAAATCCGTCCTGTCGCAGCTCGTTGATCATATAAAACCAGACGTAACCGAGTCTTCAATCGCGGAAATTGCAGCTGATCTGCTGAGGCAATCAGGGTTTCCTGATACCTGGTATTACGATTGTCCGGCATTCGTACTACTCGGATCGCGCAGTTCGATTTCTGTGTCAGGTCGAGACTATCAGCCGAGCAGCGAAAAGGTGGGTCTGAATAATCTTGTGACCGTCGATCTCAGTCCCCGATCAGGGAGTGATTGGGGCGATTGCGCACGCTCATTCTATGTCGAGGAAGGTGTGTGTCGATCGGTGCCGCGCAGTGATGAGTTCACTCAAGGGCATGAAGCTGAACGTAGTCTGCATGCTCTCATGCTACGTACTGTCAGCCCTGAAACCACTTTCAATGAACTGTACGAGTTGGCGAATGAGTCAATAATCGATATCGGTTTCGAGAATCTCGATTTTCTTGGCAACGTTGGTCACAGCATCTGCGAGCAGCGCGATCAAAGGCTTTACATTGAATCGGGTAATAAACGGGAGTTGGGCGAGGTGGCGTGCTTCACATTCGAGCCACATATCCGGATCAGAGACGGTAAGTGGGGTTACAAGCATGAAAACATTTACTACTTCGACGACGATGGCGTCGCTTGTGAGTTGTAAACGACTCCACTACTGCCGTTCCACAAATGAGGCTATTTTGTGAGGCTGTAGGTCGATAGTTACACGTCACGAATGTCTGCTTCTGGCCCAGAGTGTGTAAAAACGCCCTGGTAAACCCTTGCTATGATTTCTGAGAATCTCATTGCAAGGGAAACCCATGAAACGGTTTATCCAGGGTGAACACCGAGGTCAAAGCACCTTACTTCCCGAAAGCCTGGACGACTACGTCAGCGATACCAATCCAGTGCGTGTGGTCGATGTCTTCGTCGATGAACTCGACCTGGCCAAACTGGGTTTCGATGGCGTCATTCCAGCCGAAACCGGCAGACCTGCTTATCACCCCGCGATCCTGCTGAAGATCTATATCTACGGTTACCTAAACCGTATTCAATCGAGCCGACGTCTTGAGCGAGAAGCCCAGCGCAACGTCGAGCTGATGTGGTTAACCGGGCGCTTGATGCCCGACTTCAAGACCATCGCCAACTTCCGAAAAGACAACAGCAAAGCCATTCGCGGTGTCTGCCGCCAGTTCGTTTTGCTCTGCCAGCAGTTGGGGCTGTTTAGCGAAAACCTGGTTGCCATCGACGGCAGTAAATTCAAGGCCGTGAACAACCGCGACCGGAACTTCACCAGCGCCAAACTGAAGCGGCGCATGGAAGAAATCGAGGCGAGCATCAGCCGTTATTTGGCCTCGCTCGATGCGGCTGATCGACAGCTCCCTAGCGCCTCCAAGCCCGACACGGTGAGTTTGGAAGATAAAATCGCCAAGCTCAAAGCACAGATGAAAGAGCTTCAGGGGATTGAGTCTCAGCTCAACGAATCGCCAGATAAACAGGTTTCGCTGACCGACCCGGATGCCCGTTCGATGATGACGCGCGGCAGCGGGATCGTTGGCTACAACGTGCAGACGGCTGTCGATACGCAGCACCATTTAATCGTTGCTCACGAGGTCACCAACAGAGGTTCTGACCGTGACCAACTCAGTTCAATGGCGAAGCAGGCCCGTGAAGCCATCGGCGTAGAAACGTTGTCGGTAGTTGCCGACCGAGGCTACTTCAAAGGCGAAGAAATCCTGGCCTGTCACGACGCAAGCATCACCGCCTACGTGCCGAAGCCGATGACTTCAAGCGCCAAAGCTGATGGCCGATTCAACAAAGATGCCTTCGTGTATAACGCGACGAAAAACGAATACACCTGCCCGGCGGGAGAGGCACTGATCTGGCGATTCTCCAGCGTTGAGAAAGGCTTGTATATGCACTGCTACTGGAGTTCAAAGTGCCAGAGTTGCACGCTGAAAACCCAGTGCACGCCAAGCACAAATCGTCGAGTAAGGCGGTGGGAACATGAAGCTGTGCTGGAGGAAATGCAGCGTCGGTTGAACCAAGCACCAGAGATGATGAAGGTTCGAAAACGGACAGTTGAGCATCCCTTCGGCACGCTCAAGCAATGGATGGGCGCAACACACTTTCTGACCCGAAAGCTGAACGGGGTGAGTGCGGAGATGAGCTTGAATGTGCTCGCCTATAACTTGAAGCGGGTTATGAAAATCATCGGTACAGAAGGCTTGCTGAAGGCGATGGCGGCGTAAAATCCGCAGCTTTTACTGCTCCAGGAGGTGCCAACGTGCTTCATAAACACTCTGACGCGCTATCGGCGCCGATCTTGGCAAATGTTCGGGAAATCGCCTCGCCCAGGAGCGCTGGGCTTAGGCATCCAACATACGGAAAGTGTTTTTACACACTCTGGGCCGGTTGCAGCCCTTTGCGACAGGCAACAATTGGCCGATTTCTGTCTGTCATCACTCTCTATATTATTGAGTCGAAAGCGGAACCATCTTGAAAGTGTTCAATTCGTAAAGCGTTTTTTGCCCCACAATGACACCAGAATGCCTGTGGCAATCGACACCATTGGAATGCTTGAAGCAACGCTCAGTGTCGGAAACACCAACAGTATTTGCGAGTCGTTACCGCCGAGCATCATCGAAGCCCCAATCCCCATCAAAATACCCGCCAACAAATGAACGCCAGCCTTTGACGGGGTAAAGGCCTCGAAACGAAACATTTTCCTGTACACGGTAAAACTCAGCATGCCTGCCAGCAACATGACAAACACAGCAATACGCCGGGCGCTGATTGCCATATCGGCTTGCCAGAACAACTGCGAAACATTGTAAAAGAACACACTCGGTGTCCATAACGGCTCGAACGTATAGAGCGCACTCGTCAACGCACCCAGCAGCATGCTGGAGAAAACAAGGTGTTTATTACCATGTATGCAGACCAAAAAAGTCAGCACCAGCGCCACTACACCGATCAACAGCCAGTAATGCCGGCTGGAAATTTCCGGCATCAGAATGGTCTTCTGTTCGGGCATCATGCGCATGTAATACCAGAGCACGATCCCCAGGACCCAGCCGATCATTGTGAACAGTTTATTGAAATTGCCACTAGCAAACCTGGTCAGCGTACCTACGCTGCAACCATTGTTCAGCACCGATGCCACCCCGAACAACAAGCCTCCCGAAACCAGTAAAGGATAGGAAATACCCGGCGAGTACAGCGGCAGGCTGACCTCGGAGAAACGATAGAGCGGGGCCAGCAGCAACCCGAACAATCCACACGATGTCAGTGCCACAAACAACGTCGGGCGCCCCGCCAGCAATTGTTCGCTCGCTTTGACAAGGCACATGCCCATGCGCTGCGAAACCCAGCCAATCAGGAACGCTAATACCAACGCCATCAATAAAGAGAAAACCATGTTCGTGCGCCACTGCTGATTTGAATGGACCGGGCTTCACCAAGCATCAGCGTAGCCCTCGATTAGGCTACCTGTGTATCGGACATAGTCGTAAGCTGACGGTCGCTGTGTATCGCCCTCTGGTCTCATAGAGGTTGAATGACTGTTCCTGTCCTAGGCTGTGTAAGAACGTTTTTGAGCGCGACTGGTACTCGAAACCGGACTGCAAATCGCACTTCTACGCGAAATCGGCATTTGCTGACATGCCGATAAATTTCAGATTTAACGCAGACGCGCACACTTCAATTTTGGCGGAGTGTTTTTACACACTCTGGGCCGATCGCAGCCACTCAAATGCGTCAACGGCTCGCCGAGGCAGCGCAGGTGTCCAGCGAGGACTTGGGCGTTGAAAAACATGAAAGATGTAGTCAGCGGACTCGTTGGCAGCCAGAGACACCGTTGATGCGGCCAATCGCTCGCGCAGCACTGGTTCATCAACCCGAACTTGCCACTCTAAGTCAGGATAGTCCTCTGAAGTGCCTGTAACGCTGTGTATCGCTTCGAGCAGTTTTCCCCTTGGTGGAAAGTAAACGGCCAGCGCGTTGTCTTTCCAACTTGCCACATTCAGGCCCAGTTGCGCGCAGATGGCGATTTTGCTTGATGCATCGGCTCTGTCTGCTTGTCGAGATTGACTGACGAGTGCTTCCAGAGCCGGATCTGCACGCCCATCTGTGCAGAGAATGTCGTCGCTCTCCCAAGCCTGTGGTGGGCACGCTTTGTTATCTCGACGTAACGCGATGAATGGGTTGATTTCCATCGGATAAATGCGACAAACCTGGGGGCGTTCTTCGTAGATGCCGCAAAGATTGTCAGCTCTGAGATTAGGGCATTGTTCAATTGCTTTGCCGGCAAACACAGCGATGACCTGTATCTGGGTCTTACCACAATTTACGCTTACAGATCGGCCTTTGGCGTGGGCAAATTCCGCTGATGAACGAGGCCAACTCGATTCATCAAAGGCCTCAAGAATCACCGCGATGTCGTGACCGCGGTTTAACCATTGTTGTGCCTCAGCCAATGTCAGCGGTAT
Organism: Pseudomonas sp. ANT_J12; assembly: GCF_008370045.1. Lineage (GTDB taxonomy): Bacteria > Pseudomonadota > Gammaproteobacteria > Pseudomonadales > Pseudomonadaceae > Aquipseudomonas. Next base: position 126,950 of record NZ_VOBN01000011.1, on the reverse strand, counting down.
CAGTCGGCCCTTGCAGCAAATGCCGCAGCCTACACAGGAGAATCGGACGGTGCTGCTTTGCATATTGTTCACCTGTACGTGAAGACAGCCTGACGAAATTTGGGGGCGTGATATGGATTGCGCTAAACATGAATTGGCAGGCGATAAACCGGTAGCTGGATTCGCTTGGTTAGTTGCTCATTGCGGACGCAATGCGCGCGTATGCTCGGCGCTCGTCCATATGAGGGCGCCCCCAGGATTGTTAACTTGTACAAGTGCTTTTCTCTTGGAGTGACGACAGTCTTTACGCTGAATGTGTGCCGTCGGGGTGCCGTTAACTAATCGAAAACTATGCGTTCTAGACTTTGCTTTTGGCATAAGCCCATCCTCCTTAGCGCAAGGCGTCGTAAGAAAAGATGGGTCTATTTTGGTCTCTTGTGAGCGCCGAGGCGCAAAGTGGAATAGCCCAGTGGCAGCTTAGTGCTTCCTGCGAAAGCAGCTATAACCAATCGCTATAAAAGATTAATTTTTGAGCAGTCAGCCAATCTATTTTTTACCGACTAAAGATGTACACTGGAAGATAAAGTCTGAAAATGTCAAAAAACTCTTAAGATACATTACGTTGAGAGGGTACTGTTTTTTTATTTTTAGTTCGGTGTGCTCGTGCCTTACATTTGAACAATTAAGCGCTATACGGTGAATCGAAGGACTTTGTAGATCTCGCAAACCACCTGCATCGTTGCGTCTTCGATCGTTCCTTCATTACGGCATAACACCCAGCCGTGATCGGCAATCGCTCGTTCGAACGCCTGGGTGCAAGCGACATGATCCTCCAGCTTGTACATCACCGTACTGCTCAACCCACGCCGTCGTGCCGCAGCTCTCGCCCATGACAGTTCAGGGTCGGTGACAACCCCGACATGCAGGTCTGGCACTTGCACGTTTCGATCAATGTTCAACTGCAGAATCTCTGCAAACGGGATCATTCGGCGAAACGCTGCATCAGACGGGTACCAGCGGTCGATCAGGATGAGGCTGTCGGGCGGCTGTTTAGTCAGCACGTGCTGCGAAATCCAGGCACGACTATCAGCAAAGCGTTCACAAACCCTCAACTCCAAATCCCGGGTAGGATTTCTGACGAGTTTGTTCACGAGGGCCATAGTTTCACCCCTGTAGGGATCGCTTTTACTCTCGCAAAGCCGGATCACCTTTTTGTTGTCGGCCCTCAGTACTTTCGTAACGGCCTCCAACAGTGTGGTTTTACCGGCGCCCTTGGGGCCATCCAGAGAAACAAACAGCGGACGATTCATTCTTCACATAACGGTTGATATACGGTTTTTTAGCCCGGTTCTTTCCCTGGAACCGCTTGGCGCGACGACACGGAGAAGGACCGGATGAGCAGATGTCGACGAGCACTCTAACCCGGTTCTCGGCTAACGGGCTTCAAAATCCAGGTTTTCAGCCTTATTCATATCCGCTATTGAACCTCCGTCGCGTTGCACCCTCTGCATCCTTTGCTATATCTAAATTCCACAACGCAATCTAATGAGGCAACGGAATGTCAGTCGCGAAGAAAATGAGTGTGGGGCAACTGACGATGTTGACGGCCGTCAACATGTTGGGCTCGGGCATTGTGTTGTTACCCACCAAACTCGCCGAAGTCGGCGCCATTTCCATTCTTTCCTGGCTGATCACTGCAACTGGCTCACTGGCTCTGGCGTATGCCTTTGCCCGGTGCGGGATGCTCAGTCGCAAGACCGGCGGCATGGGTGGCTATGCCGAATATACGTTCGGCAAGGCCGGGAACTACCTGACCAACTACACCTACGGCGCGTCGCTGCTGATTGCCAATGTGGCGATCAGCATTACGGCGGTTGGCTACATCCAGGTGCTGTTCGACGTGAAGCTGGACTCGCTGCAAGTGGGTCTGGCGACCATTGCCTTGCTGTGGATTACCACCTTCGCCAACTTCGGTGGCGCGCGGATTACCGGGCGCATCGGTGCGGTGACGGTTTGGGGGGTTATTGCGCCAGTGGTGCTGGTGTCGACCATCGGCTGGTTCTGGTTCGACAGCAGCACGTACGCCGCTGGCTGGAACCCGCACAACAAGGGCTGGATGGAAGCTGCGGGCGCTTCCGTGGCGATCACCTTGTGGGCGTTCCTGGGGCTGGAATCGGCGTGCGCCAACACCGATGCCGTGGAGAACCCCGAGAAGAACGTGCCGATTGCGGTCCTAGGCGGCACCCTGGGGGCGGCGGTGATCTACATCGTTTCCACCAACGTCATTGCCGGCATCGTCTCCAACCCCGAGCTGGCCTCCTCCACCGCCCCGTTCGGGCTGGTGTTCGCCAAAATGTTCACGCCGCTGATCGGCGATATCGTGATGGCCGCGATGATTATGGCCTGCATCGGCTCGCTGCTCGGTTGGCAATTCACCATTGCACAGGTGTTCAAGAGCTCGGCGGACACCGGCTATTTCCTGCCGATATTCGCCAAGGCCAACAAGGCCGGCACGCCGATTGTCGGCATGCTGATCCTGCTCGCCGGGCAGACCGCGTTGGGCCTGCTCACCATCAGCCCGGACCTGAGCAAACAGTTCGACACCCTCGTCAACCTGGCGGTGGTGACCAACCTGGTGCCGTACATCCTGTCCATGGCCGCGCTGGCGACCATGCAGAAAGTGTCCAACGTGCCCGCTGGCAAGGCCCTGGTGACCAACATCATCGCCTGGGTCGCGGCGGCCTACAGCTACCTGGCGCTCTACAGTTCGGGCGAGCAGGCACTGATGCTCGGCGGCGTAGCGACGATCTTTGGTTACACGCTGTTCGGCTTCGTCAATAACCGCCTGATCCGCCTCGAAGCTCTCAATAACAGCGTGCCGACCCAAACCGTCAGCGCGCAGCACATCACGGGCGAGCCGGTGCCGGTCAACCGCTTGCAATCCGCCACTTTGGAGCCTCAGTCATGACGCAATATCGACAAACCCTCGGGATGCTCACGCTGCTGGTGAGCAACCCGCCGGACAAACGCACCGTCTTCGGTCGCGCCCTGGATCAATTGATCCACGATGTGGAAGAACGCGCCGTCCACGTCATCGCCTCGGAAACCCTCAGCGATGCGACGTCGATCCTGTGCACCGATCCTGCCGTGCAATGCGTGTTGCTCAGCTGGGAAATGGACAAGAGCGAAAACCACGAAGAATGCATCAAATTGCTGGTTAGCCTGCGCGAACGCAATACCCGCGTGCCGGTGTTCCTGATCAGTGACCGCAGCACCGCGTCGAACATTCCGCTGGTGGTGATGCAGCACGCCGACGACTTTATCTGGCTGCCCGAGGACACCAGTCGTTTCCTCAGCGGGCGCATCCTCGCCGCCATCGAACGCTATCGCCAGGCCGCGCTGCCGCCGATGTTCGGCGCGCTGGTGAAGTTCGCCCGTACTTATGAATATTCCTGGCACACCCCCGGCCATGCCGGCGGCACCGCGTTTCTGAAAAGCACGGCGGGCCGGGCGTTTTATGAGTTCTTCGGGGAAAACCTCCTGCGTTCCGACCTGTCGATTTCAGTCGGCGAACTCGGTTCGCTGCTCGATCACAGCGGCCCGATCGGCCAGGGCGAACGCTACGCCGCCAAAGTCTTCGGCGCCCACCGCACCTATTACGTGACCAACGGTTCATCGACGTCCAACCGCGTCATCCTCATGGCCAGCGTCACACGTAATCAGATTGCCCTGTGCGATCGCAACTGCCACAAGTCCGCCGAACACGCGATGACCCTGTCCGGGGCGATCCCGACCTACCTGGTGCCGACCCGCAACCGCTTCGGCATCATCGGCCCGATCCTGCCGCAAACCCTGAGTGCCGAAGGCGTGAAAGCGGCCATCGCCAACAACCCGTTGGTCAAGGACGGCATCGACCCGACGCCGGTCCACGCGATCATCACCAACTCGACCTACGACGGCCTGACCTACAACGTCACCCGGGTTGAAGAGCTGTTGGGCCAGAGCGTGGATCGCCTGCATTTCGACGAGGCCTGGTACGGTTACGCGCGGTTCAATCCGTTGTATCGCGAGCGCTTCGCGATGCACGGCAGCCCGGACGATCACGACGCGTCCAAGCCCACCGTGTTCGCCACCCAATCGACCCACAAACTGCTGGCCGCCCTCTCCCAGGCCTCGATGATTCACGTGCGCAACGGTCGCAATCCCATCGACCACGGGCGTTTCAACGAGTCGTTCATGATGCACGCCTCCACCTCGCCCAACTACGCGATCATGGCCTCCTGTGATGTCAGCTCGGCGATGATGGAAGCCCCGAGTGGGCAGATCCTCACCACCGAGTCCATCGAAGAAGCCGTGTCGTTCCGCCAGGTCATCTCGCGCATGCACAACGAGATGCTGAGCAAGGACGACTGGTTCTTCACCTGCTGGCAGCCGCCGTCGGTACACGTTGGCGGCACGACCGTTCCATTCCATGAAGTCGATCCGGTGCTGCTGAAAACCGAGCCGAACTGCTGGGTCCTGCACCCGAACGAGGTGTGGCACGGTTTCGGTGACATTGAGGACGGCTACTGCATGCTGGACCCGATCAAGGTCTCGGTGCTCAGCCCCGGCATGGGCGACGACGGCAATTTGCTCGACTCAGGTATTCCGGCCTGTGTGCTCACGGCGTACCTCGGTCGCCAGGGCATCGTGGTCGAGAAAACCACCGATTTCACCATCCTGTTCCTGTTCTCCATCGGCATCACCAAAGGCAAGTGGGGCACCCTGGTCAACGCCCTCCTCGACTTCAAGCGCGACTATGACAACAACGTCGAGCTGGAGCTGTGCCTGCCGGACCTGCTGGCCGCCAACCAGACGCGATACGCCGGCATGGGCCTCAAGGACCTGGCCGACGACATCTTCGCCGCCATGAAGAAACACAAGACCACCGCCAACATGGCCCAGGCTTTCGGCATGCTGCCCAAAGCCGAATTCAGCCCGGTGCAAGCCTACGAGAAACTGGTGCGCAACGACATCGAACGGGTCACCCTGGAAGAAGCCGCCGGACGCATCGTCGCTACCGGCATCGTGCCGTATCCGCCAGGCATTCCATTGCTGATGCCAGGCGAAAACGCCGGGCCTGCGGACGGGCCGCTGCTGGCGTATCTCAAGGCGCTGGAAGCCTTCGACAAATCCTTCCCCGGGTTCACCCATGACACCCACGGGATCGAAAGCGAGGCCGGGGTTTATACCTTGCTGGTGCTGAAATGAGGTAGGCGGTTCGCCGGAACATAAAAACGCCCTGACGACCTGTCGGGGCGTTTTTGTATCTGCAAGAAGTGCGTGAGCGTATGGCCCTGTTCGCCCCGGCTCGTTGGCCGCCGCCGGGCGGAGTGGCAAGTTCCAAGCGCTGACGTACACTGCGTACACCCACTGCGAACGAATGACGGTTCATGGATCGACAGGTCCCACGGCAATCCGGGCATCACGTAACGATCTGGGTGAAGCCAGCATGAAAACGCTCACGACCCTTTTCACCCGTCTGTTTGCTGCCAGTCTTTGGGTGGCGACCAGCACCTGTGCCCAGGCGGCCGACCCGCCACCCCCGCTCAAGACCACCTTCGACTGTGCCCAAGCCAAAGCCTCCCTCGAAAAGCTGATCTGCCGTGACCCGCAACTGTTGCAGATGGACATGGAACTGACGCGTCTCTATCGCCTCGCGCTCACCGATGAACGTTCAGTACCGGCGCCGGACAAAATCATCGTCGACCAGAAATTCTGGGCTTTGGAACGCAATCAGTGCGCCACCGATCTGGAGCCCAAGGTATGCGCGATCCGCCGCTACGCCGAGCGCGCCCATCAGTTGCGCCAAGGCTCGGCGATTGTGCGGACCAAGGACCCGGACCGACTGACCGAAGGCCCGCAAACGATTCGATGTCCCGGACTTGATACGCCGATTGCCGCGACCTTTTTCAGCACCCAGCCGGCGGTGGTGTACCTGAAATGGGCGAACACCTCGGTCACCCTGAGCCAGGTGCCGAGTGATGCCGGCGCCCGGTACTCCGGCAAGGATCGCCAGGGGATTTACAGCTTCTGGCAAGACGGCAACACCGTCCTTTTCCAGAAGCCAGGCTCAGGGCAAATGAGTTGTACGGCTGAACCTGAGGGTTGATTCAACCCAGGCAAACGTCGTCATCCACCGCAAACGCATCACGCAAATAGTCGGTAAACGCCCGCACCCGCGCCGATTGGCGGCGATCCGGAGCAAACAGCGCATGGATCGGCAATGACGGCGGTGTGTAGCCGTCCAGCAACGCCACAACGCGCCCGGCCTGCAAGTCCTCACGAAACAACCACGAGGGCGACAGGGATACGCCCAAGCCACTGAGCACCATCTGCCGAATCGCTTCGCTGTTGTTGCTGCGCACATTGCCTTTGATCTGGACGCTGCGCCATTGGCCGTCGTGCTCGAAGCGCCAACTGTCGAAGTGCTCCAGTTGATTGAAGGCCAGGCAATTGTGGTCGCTCAAATCATCCGGTGCCGCCGGCACGCCGTGCTGTTCAAGATAGCTGGGGGCCGCGAACACCCGGCGTCGCGTCAGACCAATGGGCCGGGCGATCAGGCTGCTGTCCTTCAACTCGCCAATGCGCACGGCGACATCAATCCCCTCGCTGATCAAATCAACGTTCTCGTCGCTCAATTGCAAATCGATCGACACGTCGGGATGTTGCTGGAGAAAACCGTGCAGCCGAGGCGCGATCTGGATCCGTCCGAAACTGCCTGAAGAAGCGATGCGCAATGGCCCGGCCACCCGCTCCTGGCCGGTCTGGAAGCTGTGTTCGGCATTGTCCACCGCCGCCAGAATCTGCCGACAATGCTCGTAATAACGCTGACCTTCGTCCGTCAGACTGAGGTTGCGCGTGCTGCGGGCGAACAGCCGACCGCCCAGCCTGTTTTCCAGGGCGCCGATCTGCTTGCTGATGGTCGGCTGGCTGAGCCCGAGCTCCCGGGCCACGGCCGAGAAACTGCCCCGCTCCACCACCCGCAGGAAAACTGCCATCGCTTCCAACGTATCCATGACTGCCTACTTGGCGATGATTTGGAATGAATACTATAGGTATTTACGCTCTTATCGGAATCGCTCGACTGCGTGAGACTGTGCCCATCGCCCCAAAACAGTTCAACAGGAGTTCCCATGAGCCAGACCACCATGCACGCCGCCGTCGCCTTGAATGCCGGTGCCGCCCTGCAACTGCAGAACCTGCCACGGCCTGAAATCAAGACCGACCAGGTGTTGATCAAGATCATCGCCAGTGGCGTGAACCCATTGGACACGAAGATCAGCAGCGGCCAGGGCGGTCATGCGCGGCAACCGTTGCCGGCTGTGTTGGGCATGGACCTGGCCGGGGTTGTCGAAGCGGTCGGTGTCGACGTTACGGCGTTCAATATCGGCGACGAGGTCTACGGCATGGCCGGTGGGATTGGCGGTCACCAGGGTTCGCTGGCGCAATACATTGCCGTCGATGCCGATTTGCTGGCGCGTAAACCGCGAAACCTGAGCATGCGCGAAGCTGCCGCCCTCCCCTTGATTTTCATCACCGCCTGGGAAGGCTTGGTAGATCGGGCCAATGTCCGAGCCGGGCAACAGGTGTTGGTGCAAGGTGGCGCCGGGGGGGGCGGGCATATGGCCGTTCAGATCGCCAGGGCTCGCGGGGCCGACGTGTTCGCCACCGGCAGTGGCAAGGGCCTGGCAATCATCGAGGGCTTCGGCGCCACGGCGATTGATTACCGCAGTCAGGCGCCGGCCGATTATCTTGAGCAACACACCAACGGCGAAGGGTTTGACATCGTGTATGACACGGTCGGCGGCGCGACACTGGACGCCTCGTTCGATGTCTTGAAGGTCTACACCGGCCACGTGGTCAGTTGCCTGGGCTGGGGCGAACACAAACTTGCGCCGCTGTCGTTCCGGGGCGCGACCTATTCCGGCGTTTTCACGTTGCTGCCGCTGATCACCGGAAAAGGCCGCAAGCACCACGGCGAGATCCTCGCTGAGGCCACGCGGATGGCTGAAGCCGGGCAACTGCGGGTGCTGCTGGACGACCGACGCTTTACCCTGGAAAACGTCAATGACGCTCACGCCATCGTTGCTGCGGGACAGGCAATCGGTAAAGTAGTGATCGACATCTGACCGATCCCTGCCTGGATACTCATGAATGAGCGTTAAACCGAAACTCCGCATCCTGTGCTGCGCCGGCCTCAGCCTTATCGTCCTCGACGCCCAGGCCAGCGCGCCACCCGAAACCTTGCAACCGCTGTTGGTGACGTTGAACGAACGCCTGAACATCGCTGACCTGGTCGCCCTGACCAAATGGGACAGCGGCAAGCCGATACAGGACAGCCCCCGGGAAGCGCAAGTGATTGCCAACGCCAGGAAGCTCGCCGCCGAACGGAAACTGGACCCGGAAGACGTCGGCCAGTTACTGGCGGCGCAGATGGAGGCCAACAAACTGGTGCAATACGGCCTGCTCGCCAAATGGCAAGCCACCGGCAAGGCACCAGACACCCCGCGCCCAGACCTCGCCAAACAAATCCGGCCACGCCTGGATGAGCTGCAAAACCGCCTATTGCAGCAATACGCCGACTTCACTCCGTATCGAAAGGATCCACAGTGCGCGGACTGGATCGCAAAGGCACGCGCCCACCTGGCCACCGATCAGTTGCATGAACTGGCATTGATCCGCGCCACGGGGGAGTTGTGTACCGGTAAACCGTAACGCGATCCGTAGCAGTTGGCGCTCGGCTTGTAGCAGCTGTCGAGCCCCAGCGAGGCGGCGTCTGGCGTTATAGCAGCTCTGCTACAACGCCGAACGCAGGCGACGCCACGCGCTCACGTACTCGGCGATTTATGCCACGGATAGCCTTTCGCGCTGAGTTCAAAGGCGTAATCAAATAACCGCTTCATGTACGCGCCATCGAATTTGCGACTACGAGCACCATCAAAATCGGCGCCGATGTACGCCAGGTTGAAGTCCGCGCCGTCCTGTTGGGCAATCCGGTAGATTCGATCGAGGTCGCTGATGCCCTGGGTCTGGATCAAGGTGCTGATGGCTCGGCCGCCGATACTCAAGGTACGACGCTTGGTGCCGGACCACTGCGGTTCCAGTTTGCCGTTGCGAATGACATAGAAATGCCGTTCCCGGCGCAAACGCGCGCCGGTCACCTGGTTCAGCGCCATCACGGTGCCCGGTGGGTAAAGGAACACCTGGGTGAGGACGCCGCCGTCCACGTGCATTTCCTGGAACTGTTTGTCGTCGACTTCTACATCGATCATCACCGGTGAGACCGCGCCGGGAATGCTCATCGACGCCACCATGATGTTGCGAAACAGTTCGAGCGCTCCTGGTGCACCGCTGGCGGCAATCGCGCCCATGTTCCAGGTGACGGCCCGCCCTGAATCCAGGTCGGTGGTGCCGATCATCAGCAGTCGTCCCTTGGCGTATTGCTCGGCGATGGCCGCCAGCACTTCGGCGCTGACGTACTTGGCAATCAAGCGCGACAGTGGCTTGCTATCGGCCATACCGTCGCTCGCCAGGCGGGTCAGCATGCTGCGCGAATGGAACACGTCTTTGGGACCGATGCCCTTGCAGATCCCCAGAATGATCCCGTCATACTCAGGCCCCAGGTAAGCAAACGGGGCGACCAGGGCGCCGGCGCTGATGCCGGTGACGACCTTAAACACCGGTCGGGTGCCATGCAGGGACCATCCGGCAATAATGCCAGCGGCGAAGGTGCCGGCGTCGCCACCACCCGAGACGGCCAGCATATCGGCCAGCGGCAGCCTGTCATCCGGTGCCTCGGTACTGGCGAACGCCTCGTACTCTCGATGGTTGGCCTCACTCGCATCCCGGATAAACGACGTCAGGTCCTGGTCCAGCCAGTAACGCGCATTGGGGATACCGGGGATGACCGCTTGTTCCGTTAGCGCTTGAGGCACCGCATCACGACGTTGCAGGCAGCCTTGGCGCAACATGTTCAGCGTTGAGGCGCTGGGCCTGGGTAGAAAGGGTTTCAACACGCCTCCTCCGGTCCCTGCCATCGACAGAGAACGTGCTCGACTATTCGGTGAAATGGCCTCGCCCATCATGCGCGCGCCCTGCAACCGTGACTACCCACTCAGGGACGCCCGGTCTGTCTTGCAATGGATTCAACGCAGCTTCAACGGATCGACCAATTGCGCCGCAATCGCCATCCCCACCAGGTCCGGCAAGGTATTGGCCTGCATCCGTTTCATCACCCGTGAGCGATACAAGTCGACGGTTTTCGCGCTGACGCCCAATTGCTCGGCGATTTCCTTGGTGGTGTAACCCTGCACCAGCGGCAGCAATACGTCGCGCTCCCGTGGGGTCAGGGTCAGCATGCGTGCCTGCAATTCTTCGTGGCCCACATTGCCCGAGCGATTGGCCGCGCAGTTGCTGAGGGCCTGTTGCACGCTGTCGAGCAGCAGCTGTTCGTTGTAGGGTTTTTCGATGAAGTCATGGGCGCCGGCCTTGAAGGCACGGACCACGATCGGCACGTCGGCGTGACCGCTGACGAAGATGATCGGCAGATTCAATTCGCGCAGGCGCATTTCTTCCTGAACGTTCAAACCGCCCATGCCCGGCATGCGCACATCGAGCAACACGCAGGCGTTGAGCCGTGCGTCGCAGGCCTCCAGAAATTCGACGCCGCTGGTAAACGGCAAGGCCTTGAGGCCCACCGACTCCAGCAGCCAAACCGTCGAATCGAGCATGCCTTGATCATCATCGACCACGTACACCACGTGCTCCGTCACACCTGCCATTGCGTCATTCCTGTTGTTGTTTTATGGGGCCAGCCAGTGGCAAACGGCAGTAAACCAGCAGCCCGACCGGTTGCCGGCGCGCCCGTAACTCGCCGCCGAAACCTTCGATGATGCTGCGGCTCATGGACAATCCCAGGCCCAGGCCATCCGGTTTGCTGGTGAAGAACGGGGTGAATATTTGCTCCAGTTCCGGTTCGCTGACGCCCGGCCCCTGGTCATGCACGCTGATCTCCACCGTGGCCGCACTGCCCTGCCCCGCAGCCATCACGATCAGCGACGGGCGGCCCGGATGTTGTTCGCGGTTGGCATCGATGGCGTTGCGCAACAGGTTGAGCAGTACTTGTTCCAGCAGCACCCGGTCGGCATAAACGGGCGGCAGATTATCCGGCAGTCGATCCTCGATTGTCACTTGGCAATGGGTCGCTTCCCAGGCACACAAGCGCACCGCTTCACGGGCGACATCCACCATGTTCAGCGCCTGCATGCGCCGCTGGCCCTTGCGCAGGAAGCCGCGCAAACGCCGGATGACTTCCGAGGCATGGGTGGCGTGCAACGTGATGCGTTCCAGGCCTTGGGCCACCCGTTCCGCCGCCTGGGGATTGGTCGCCAACGCCTGCATATACCGCTGGCTGGCGTTGGCGTAATTGACCACCGCCGCCAGTGGCTGGTTGATTTCGTGGGCGATGCCCGAGGCCAGTTCCCCCAGCGTCACCAGGCGCGCGGTGTGGGCCAGTTCATCTTCCAGGCGTCGGCGGTTTTCTTCGCCCTGTACCCGCGCGGTGATGTCCCGGGACACGCACACCACTTCGACCACCGCCCCGGTGTAGGTTTCGCGAATCGCCCGGCTGGCGGTTTCGAACCACAGGTAATGCCCGTCACGATGGCGGATGCGATACGTCATGGTGTGATAACCGTTCTGCTCCAGGGCATCGCGCGCGGTTTGCACCAGATTCGCCAGGTCCTGGCCGTGGAACAAGCCTTGGGCCATTTGCCCGCGCAGCGCTTCGGGCCAATAGCCGAGCAAGGTCCAGGACGCTGGCGATGCATCCAGAAAGCGCCCGTCCGGGGTGTGCCGGGAAATCAGGTCGGTGGTGTTCTCGATGATCAGCCGGTACAGCCGCCGCGCCGTGGCCGCTTCACGCTCGGCCAGCACTTGGGCGGTGGCCACGAGACAGCGGGCGAACACGCGGTTGTTGGGCGGATCGGGGATAAAGGTCCAGATCAGAATCTGCGTCTGAAACTGCGCCTCGACCCCTTCGATCGCCCGCTGCTGCGCCAGGCAGGCGCGCACCAGGTCGCGATGATTTTTCGGCAGAAACCCGAGCACGTAGCTGTGCGGATGCTGTGCGAGCAATGCCAGCAGCGCTGCATTCAACTCCAGCGGCTGACCCTGGCTATCGAGCAGCACGCTCGGCTGAGGGTCATGGCTCAATAAGAGGGCGTCAGGCGTCATCACCGGTCCACTGCGTAGGGAACGGCCAGAATATACCGGCCAGGAAGGAATCGCCGCATTCATTTAGCGCCTGAAGAATTCTATATAGTATTTATACTATACAACCTAGGTTGTACTTCCATATCGACGGTGGATTGTTATATAAAGCAGACCGGACATAAAAGTTGACCTCAGCGGCTACGCTGAACAGGTCAGCCATAGAGCTAACAATCAGCCACCGAGTACCCGTCATGTCGATCTTCGAACAAGGGCTTAGCCCTACGGCTGTCAATCATATCGCCTTGTCGCCGCTCAGCTTCCTCGAGCGCACCGCCCACGTTTACCCCGACTACCCCGCCGTTATTCACGGCTCGATCCGCCGCACCTGGGCGCAGACCTACACCCGCTGCCGACGCCTGGCTTCGGCGCTGGCCGGGCGTGGCATCGGCAAGGACGACACCGTCGCGGTCATGTTGCCGAACATCCCCGAGATGCTCGAAGTGCACTTCGGCGTGCCGATGATCGGCGCGGTGCTCAACCCGCTCAACGTACGCCTGGACGCCGAAGCCATCGCCTTCATGCTGCAACACGGCGAAGCCAAGGTGCTGATCACCGACCGCGAATTCCACAGCGTGATTCACGCGGCCATCGGCATGCTCGATCACCCGCCGCTGGTGATCGACGTCAACGACCCGGAATACGGCGAAGGCCAGGCTGTCAGCGACCTGGACTATGAAGCGCTGCTGGCCGAGGGCGATCCGGCGTTCGCCTGGCAATGGCCGGATGACGAGTGGCAAGCCATTTCGCTGAACTACACCTCCGGCACCACCGGTAATCCGAAAGGCGTGGTCTATCACCATCGCGGCGCCTACCTCAACGCCCTGGGCAACCAAATGACCTGGGCCATGGGCAACCACCCGGTGTACCTCTGGACCCTGCCGATGTTCCACTGCAACGGTTGGTGCTACCCATGGACCATCACCGCGCTGGCCGGTGTGCATGTGTTCCTGCGCCGGGTCGATCCACAGAAAATCCTCACCCTGATCCGCGAGCACCAGGTGACTCACCTGTGCGGCGCGCCGATCGTGCTCAATGCGCTGGTCAACATGCCGGACTCGGCCAAAGCCGCCATCGATCACCCGGTCAACGCCATGGTCGCCGGTGCCGCGCCGCCGGCCAAAGTCATCGGTGCCGTGGAAGAAATGGGCATCAAGGTCACCCACGTTTATGGCCTGACCGAAACCTACGGCCCGGTGACACTGTGTGCCTGGCATGCCGAGTGGGATGAATTGCCCCTGGATGAGCGCGCGCAGATCAAGTCCCGCCAAGGCGTGCGTTATCCGACGCTCGAAGGGGTGATGGTCGGCGACTCGACCACCCTGAAACCGACCCCGCGCGACGGCAAGACCATCGGCGAGATCTTCATGCGCGGCAACACCGTGATGAAGGGCTATCTGAAAAACCCGACCGCCACCGCCGAAGCGTTTGAAGGTGGCTGGTTCCACACCGGCGACCTGGCGGTGTGTCATCCCGACGGTTATGTCGAGATCAAGGACCGACTCAAAGACATCATCATTTCCGGCGGCGAGAACATTTCCACCATCGAACTCGAAGGCGTGCTTTACCGCCATCCGGGTGTGATGGAAGCCGCTGTCGTTGCCCGTCCCGACGAAAAATGGGGCGAAACCCCCTGCGCCTTTATCACCTTGAAAGCGGATCACCAGGACGTGCGCGAGGCGGACATCATCAGTTTCTGCCGCGAACACCTGGCCGGGTTCAAAGTGCCGCGCACGGTGATCTTCACCCTGTTGCCGAAGACGTCCACCGGCAAGATCCAGAAGTACGTACTGCGCGACAGGGCCCAGGCGCTCTAACCCTCCCACGCTGAACCCTTCAAGCGGCAGGTCGCGAACCTGCCGTTTCGGGCTCGTGCGCGCCGGATTCGGCGCAACGCGGCCCTGCCCCCACACACCGACAACAAAAACAATGTGGAGCTACCGATGATCGACATCCATTCAACCGACACCCAGCGTTGCGAACGGATTCGCGCGAATCCGAAATTCCTCCAACTGGTCAGCAGCCGTTCGCGCCTGGCCTGGACGTTGAGTGCCACGGTCCTGGGCACCTATTACCTGTTCATGCTAGTGGTGGCGTTTGCCCCGCAATGGCTGCATGCACCGCTCGGCGAGCACCGGATGTTGACCCTGGGCATGCCGGTGGGCGCGGCGATCATCATTTTTTCCTGGTTGCTGACGGGGTGGTACGTCTACCGCGCCAACACCCGGTTCGATGCGCTCGGCGCGGCGATTCTTGAGGAGAGCAAGTGATGAAGCGGCTCAGAAAGCTTTGCCTCGCGGGTGCAGCCCTGCTGTCGTCTGGCGTCGTACTCGCCGCGCCGCTGACCGGTGCAGTGGAGAAACAACCGCTCAATCTGAACGCGATCAGCATGTTCTTTGTGTTCGTGCTCGGCACCCTGTGCATCACCTGGTGGGCCGCGCGGCAAACCAAATCCACCTCGGATTTCTACACCGCGGGTGGCGGCATCACCGGGTTCCAGAACGGTCTGGCGATTGCCGGTGACTACATGTCCGCCGCCACGTTGCTCGGGCTGTCGAGCCTGGTGTTTGCCAAGGGTTACGACGGTTTCATCTACACCATCGGCTTCTTCGTCGGCTGGCCGATCATCACCTTCCTGATGGCCGAGCGCTTGCGCAATCTGGGGCGCTACACCTTCGCCGACATCGTGTCCTATCGCCTGGACCAGAACAAAGTGCGGATCTTCGCCGCGTTCGGGTCGCTGACCGTGGTGTGCTGCTACTTGATCGTGCAGATGGTCGGTGCCGGGCAGTTGATCAAATTGTTGTTTGGCCTCGACTACCCGGTGGCGGTGGTGATCGTCGGTGCGCTGATGCTGGTGTACGTAATCTTCGGCGGCATGATCGCCACCACCTGGGTGCAGATCATCAAGGCTGTGTTGCTGCTCGCCGGTGGTACGACCCTGGCGGTCATGGCCATGTCGCAATTCGGTTTCAGCTACGAAACCCTCGCCGCCAAAGCGGTCCAGGCCCACGCCAGCGGCTGGAACATCATGGGGCCAGGCGCAATGCTCGCCGACCCGATCAACACCGCGTCCATGTCCCTCGGGTTGGTATTCGGGATTGCCGGGTTGCCGCACATCCTGATGCGCTTCTTCACCGTGCCGAACGCCAAGGAAGCGCGTAAATCGGTGTTCTACGCCACCGGTTTCATCGGTTTCTTCTTCCTCGTGGTCTGCACCTTGGGCTTCGCGGCGATGGTGATCATCGGCACCGATCCGCAGTACTACGTCAACGGTGAAGTCGGCGGTGCCTTGATCGGCGGCGGCAACATGGTTGCCATGCACCTGGCCAAAGCGGTGGGTGGGAACCTGTTCTTCGGTTTCCTCGCCGCCGTCGCCTTCGCCACCATTCTGGCGGTGGTCTCCGGGCTCGCCCTGGCCGGTGCCTCGGCGATTTCCCACGACCTGTACGCCACGGTGTTCAAGAAAGGCAAGGCCAGCGAGAAACAGGAAATGCGCGTGACGCGCATGGCTACCGTCGGCCTGGGCATCGTCGCGATTTTGCTGGGCATTCTGTTCGAGAAGATGAACGTCGCGTTCCTGGTGGGCCTGACGTTCGGCATCGCCGCGTCGACCAACTTCCCGGTGCTGATCATGGCCATGTACTGGAAAGGCCTGACCACCAAAGGCGCGATCCTCGGCGGTTTCGCCGGGCTGATCTGTGCGCTGGTGCTGGTGATTCTGTCGCCAGCCGTGTGGGTCACCGTGCTCGGCCACGCCCACGCGATCTTCCCCTACGACCACCCGGCGCTGTTCTCCATGCCGCTGGCGTTCCTGGTGATTGTGGTCGTGTCGAAACTCGACCGCAGCGTGCGCGCCGACAAGGAACGTGATGCCTACGCCGACCAGTTCGTGCGCGCCCAGACCGGTCTCGGTGCCGCCAGCGCTTCCAGTCATTGATTGAAAAAGCACGGCCCGCCGTTGCGGCGCCGTGCCCACCGTCCCAACGAGGTTCACGCTATGCCCGAATTCAACGCTCCCCTGCGCGACATGCGCTTCGTGCTGCATGAAGTGTTCAACGCCCCGGCCCTGTGGGCGCGCCTGCCGGCCCTGGCGGACAATGTCGATGCCGACACTGCCGACGCGATTCTTGAAGAGGCGGCGAAAGTCACCTCGCACCTGATTGCACCCTTGAATCGCAGCGGCGACGAAGAAGGCGCGCATTGGGTCTATGGCCAGGTCACGACGCCGATCGGTTTCAAACAGGCTTACACCACTTACATCGAAGGCGGCTGGGTCGGCTTGTCCGGCAACGCCGAGTTCGGCGGCATGGGCATGCCGAAGATGCTCGCGGTGCAGTTCGAAGAAATGCTCTACGGCGCCAATTCCAGCTTTGCGCTCTATTCGGCATTGAGTTCCGGTGCCTGTCTGGCCATCGATGCCCACGCCAGCGAAGAACTGAAAAATCTCTACCTGCCGCCGATGTACGAAGGCCGCTGGGCCGGTTCCATGTGCCTGACCGAAGCCCACGCCGGTACTGACCTGGGGCTGATCCGCACCCGCGCCGAACCCCAGGCCGATGGCAGTTACCAGCTCAGCGGCAGCAAGATCTTCATCACCGGCGGCGATCAGGACCTGACCGAAAACATCATCCATCTGGTGCTGGCCAAACTGCCGGACGCGCCGGCCGGGCCTAAAGGGATCTCGCTGTTTGTGGTGCCCAAAGTGCTGGTGAATGCCGACGGCTCCCTCGGCCATGCCAACGCCGTGAGTTGCGGCTCGATCGAACACAAGATGGGCATCAAGGCCTCGGCCACCTGCGTGATGAACTTCGACGGTGCCAGCGGTTGGTTGGTGGGTGAAGCCAACAAAGGCTTGGCGGCGATGTTCACCATGATGAACTACGAGCGCCTGTCGATCGGCATTCAGGGCATCGGTTGCGCAGAGGCGTCCTATCAGAGCGCGGTGAAATATGCCCGCGAACGGGTCCAGAGCCGATCGCCGGTCGGTACCCTGGCGCCGAGCCAGATCGCCGACCCGATCATCGTCCACCCCGATGTGCGCCGCATGCTGCTGAGCATGAAAGCCATGACCGAAGGTGGCCGCGCGTTTGCCAGTTACGTCGGCCAGCAACTGGATTTGGCGAAGTTCTCCGACGACGCCCGGGAGCGCGACAACGCGCAAACCCTGGTGGCGCTGCTGACCCCGGTGGCCAAGGCATTTTTCACCGACACCGGCCTCGACAGCTGCATCCACGGCCAGCAAGTGTTCGGCGGTCACGGTTACATCCGCGAATGGGGCCAGGAGCAACTGGTGCGTGACGTGCGTATCGCGCAGATCTACGAAGGCACCAACGGCATCCAGGCGCTGGACTTGCTCGGACGCAAAGTGCTGGCCGACAGCGGCGTGGTGCTGCGCCAGTTCACCGGCGAGATCCGCCACTTCGCCCATCAGCCCGACGCGCCCTACTCCATTCAACTGTTCGATGCCGTGCAGCGCCTGGAAAATCTCAGCGACTGGCTGCAAGACCAGGCCGCGACCAACCGCAATGAAATCGGCGCCGCGTCGGTGGAATACCTGCACTTGTTCGGGTATGTCGCCTACGCCTGGCTGTGGGCGCGAATGGCCCAGGTCGCGAAGAAAAAGCGCAGTGACGATCCGGCGTTCTACGGCGCGAAAATCGCCACCGCCGATTTCTACATCGAGCGTTTGCTCCCGCGCATTTTGAGCCTGGAGCAATCCATTCGCGCCGGCAGTGGCTCGTTGTATGGCCTGAGCGCCGAACAGTTCTGACGATTGAACCGCACGCGGCGCCCCCGCTCCTCATTTTGGGCGTTCGCGTTTTTTACTGAACAAGCCCTCGCCCGTCTGGCGAGGGTGCATGGCCGACTATTCCAACAATAAAAATAAAGGGGCTTCACCATGGACCGTCACACCCGCACGCTCGCTACCCGACTGTTACTGGCCGGTGGCGTCATCAGCCTCTCGGCCCCCGCTGCCGCTGACTTTATCAAGGACAGCAAAGCCAGCCTGGAACTGCGCAACTTCTACTTCAACCGCGACTTTCGCCAGGACAACGCTGCGCAATCGAAACAAGAGGAATGGGCCCAGGGTTTTCTGCTGCGCTATGAATCGGGCTTCACGGATGGGTTGGTCGGCTTCGGTGTCGATGCTATTGGCCTGCTCGGGGTCAAACTCGATTCGAGCCCGGATCGCGCCGGTTCCGGGTTGCTGCAACGCCATCGCACCACCAGCAAGGGTGCTCAGGACGAGTACGGCGACTTGGGCGTGACAGCGAAGGTGCGCGCCTCGAAAACGGTGCTGAAACTCGGCACTTTGCTGCCGAAGTTGCCGACGGTGTTGGCCAATGATTCGCGGCTGTTGCCACAGACGTTCGAGGGCGGTCAGTTGACCTCGCTGGAAGTCGAAGGCCTGACCGTGGACGGCGGACGCCTGAAACAAGTCAATCAGCGCGATTCCTCCGACTATGAAGACATGGGCATCACCCGGACCGGCGCCAAAGGCATCATCACGCCGCACACCACCAGCGACAGCTTCGACTTTGCCAGCCTCAACTACAAATGGACCGGCAACCTCGCCACGGGCTACAGCTATGGCCATCTCGACAACCTCTACAGCCAGCACATGGTCAACCTGACTTACGTGTTGCCGGTGACGGCGGGCCAGTCGTTCAAGAGTGATTTGCGCTTTGCCCGCTCCACCGACGATGGCGGCAGCAACGTCGACAACAAGGCGCTGGGGGCGATGTTCACCTACAGCCTCGGCGGGCATGCGCTGGGCCTGGGTTATCAGAGCATGAGCGGCGACACCGGGTTTGCCTACATCAATGGCACTGACGCGTTCCTGGTCAACTTCGTGCAGATCGGCGACTTCGCCAGCAAGGATGAAAAGTCCTGGCAGGCCCGTTACGACTACAACTTCGCAGCCATTGGCGTGCCGGGGCTGACCTTCATGACCCGTTATCTCACGGGCGACAATATCGATCTGGGCGGCAATCGCCCGGAGGGAAAGGAATGGGAGCGCGATACCGATATCGGTTATGTCGTGCAGAGTGGCCCACTGAAGAACGTTGGGGTGAAATGGCGCAATGCGACCGTGCGCTCGACGAATTTCGGCAGTGATCTGGATGAGAACCGGTTGATCGTCAGCTATAGCTTGCCGATCTGGTAAGCACCACATGATCGTTCCCACGCTCCTGCGTGGGAACGATCACCGAAGCTGAACCACCACATCACCTGTAGGAGCAAGGCTTGCCCGCGAAAGCGTCGGCACATCCAACATCGACAGTGACTGACGCAACGTCTTCGCGGGCAAGCCTCGCTCCTACAGGGGGCGTGGTCGTCAGGCGGCGTTGCGGTCTGTTTGTGATCTTGTAGGAGCAAGGCTTGCCCGCGAAAGCGTCGGCACATCCAACATCGACAGTGACTGACACAACGTCTTCGCGAGCAAGCCTCGCTCCTACAGGGCTCGGCGGGTCGGCGACATCGGCGATAGTAGGTTAAGATGCCTGCAAATCAGGCTCGCCGCGAGACGCCCCGCATGACCGTTAACAACCCCAACACCCCCCGCCTGATCAAGAAATACCCCAATCGCCGCCTGTACGACACCCATACCAGCAGCCACTTGACCCTGGCCGATATTCGGCAATTGGTGGTCGATAAAATCCCGTTCCAGGTGGTCGATGCCAAAACTGGCGAGGACTTGACCCGCAGTATTCTGTTGCAAGTCATCCTCGAAGCCGAAAGCGGTGGTGAGCCAATCTTCAGCAGCGAGATGCTGATGGGCATCATCCAGTTCTACGGCCCGTACCAGGGCGTGCTCGGCAGCTACCTGGATAAAAGCATCCAGACCGTGATCGACATCCAGTCCCAGACCGGCGCCCAGTCGTCCGAGGACTGGAGCACCTTCATGCACCAGCAGGCGCCGGTGATGCAGGACTTGATGCGCCAATACGTCGATCAGTCCAAGGCGCTCTACCTCAATACCCAGAACATGTTCGGCCTGTTCGGCGCCAAGCCGGGCACCGATAACGGGACGAAAAAAAATGGCGATGGGGAATAATCCCATCGCCATCGGTGATGCTGGCCTGATCTGACTTATTTGTTGCCGTTGGTAGTCTTGGCACCTGCTTCTGGAGCAGCTTTGCCGGCGGCAGCGGTCGCAGCGTCGAAGCCACTCTGGGCTACATCAGACGCCTGCTTTACCGCCTTCTGTGCGCTTTCGAACACGGTACCGGCATTCGCCAGACCCGATTTGAAGGCCGCGACCACTGGCTCGGAGCCAGCCGGTGCATTCTTGCTGATCGACTCGACGAACTCATTCACCTGCTGAGTGCCCGCTTGGACTTGACCTTCGGTCAGTTTGGCGATCTCCGACTGGGTGCCGACGATCAGCGCCTGAACCTGACGATTGAATTCAGCCAGGCGTTCGGTTTGCGCGCTCGGTTGGGTGAACGACGCCTGCAAATCAGCGAAACCTTGTGGATCACGCACCGCCAGCAGCTTGCGCACGCCTTCGAAGTGCTCCTCGGTGGAGTCGCGCAGTGCCTTGAACTGCAACTGGCTCAGTTGTTCAACGCTGGCGAAGACTTTGCCGCTGATCTGCTGCAACAGGTCGAGGTTGGCTTTCTGGGTGGCTTGCAGTTTTTCCGAGTTGAAAAAAGACATGCTGAAATCTCCTGGTACTGGAAGGCCCATTCAGGCCTGAGGACGCGACAGCGATCCGGGCAGTCGTCGCGTTAGCCTTGATATTGCAGTGCACAAAAAGGTTTGGCAACGGATATTTTGTGCACTGCAAAATAAACGGTACTCCTGCGGTAGTTATTCACTATAGACTCGTGGAAATCCGATGACCGGCCTAGCCATCGCTAGACTGACTGACGATTCCCCCCGCACCGTGTCAGGAGTTCACCATGGGCCAGGAAGAAAATATTGCGCTGCAAGATGAGGGGCTTTCCCCGGCGACCGGGTTGTTCGAGCACCTGAATCACCTACAACAGCTCAATACCCGCAACGTGCTCGACGCGGTGCAGCAGCGCCAGGCAAAAACCTTCGCGCCGCTCAGCCAGGGCCAGCTCAAACAACCGACGGCGGCGCACTGGCAGGAATACTTCACCGACCTCAGCCAACGCAGCCTGTTGTTCTGGGACACCTTGCGCCAGCGCGGCGACAACACCTTGGCCCACGAGCGGGCAGGCTTTCCGCTGCTGCTCAAGTTCGAGCATGAAACCCTGGTCAACGGCGCCGACCTGCCGCGCCCGGTCAACTACTCACTGTTGCGCATCCTCAGCGCCGAACCAGCCATCGACAGCCAGCCACCGGTGATCATCATCGACCCGCGCGGCGGCCATGGCTCCGGCATCGGCGGCTTCAAGCAGGATTCACTCATTGGCGAAAGCCTGCGCGCCGGTCATCCCACCTACTTCATCTCGTTCAGTCACTCACCCGCTCCCGGGCAAACCCTGGCGGACATCGTCGAGGCGCAAGCGCGGTTCATCGAAACAGTCAGTGCCCGGCATCCCGCCAGCGCCAAACCGGTGGTGATCGGCAACTGCCAGGCAGGTTGGGCGTTGATGGGACTGGCCGCCACACGCCCCGAACTGCCGGGGCTGATCATCGTCAACGGGGCACCGCTGTCGTACTGGGCCGGGGTCAATGGCCGCAACCCGATGCGCTACACCGGCGGTTTGCTCGGCGGTGGCTGGATGGCGCGTTTGGGTAGCGATCTGGGCAACGAGCGGTTCGACGGCACCTGGCTGGTGAGCAATTTCGAAAACCTCGACCCGGCCAACACCTATTGGGGCAAGTACTACCACCTGTTTAGCGAAGTCGACACCGAAGCCGCGCGCTTCCTCGACTTCGAACGCTGGTGGGGCAGCCCGACGCTGCTGAACGGCGAAGAAATCGAGATGATTGTCGACGACCTGTTCATCGGCAATCAGCTGTCCGGCGGCCTGGGGCGCAAGAGCAGCGGGCTCGACCTCAAGCGCATCGAAGTGCCCGTGGTGGTGTTTTGTTCCTATGGCGACAACATCACCTCGCCGCAACAGGCGCTGGACTGGATCGCCGATGTCTACCCCAGTGACCTGGCCTTGCAGAACGCCGGGCGGACCATTGTCTACCTGCGTCACGCGAGCATCGGCCACCTGGGGATTTTCGTCTCCGGCGAAGTGGCCCGGCGTGAACACCGCGAGCTGCTGGGTGCGGTCGAGACCATCAACGCCCTGCCCGCCGGGCTCTATGAAATGCTGATCGACGATCTACCCGACACGCAATACGCCGTGCGTTTCGAACCCCGACGCATCGCCGACATCCATGGCGAAGTGCCGCCGCCCCGGGATGATGATCGCGAATTCGCCCTGGTCGAACGCGCCTCGAGTATCAACAACAGCGTGTACGACGGCTTCATTCGGCCGTGGCTGCGTCCGTTGATCAATGAACCGACCGCCGATCTGCTACGCAAGGCCCATCCGTTCCATCAGCAACAAGTGCTCTGGAGCAGTTCGAACCCGGCCCTCTGGTGGCTGGCCGGCAGCGCCGCCCAGGTGCGCAATGAGCGTCGCCCCGCCGCCACCGACAATCCGTTGCTGGCCTTGCAGGCGTTGTTCTCCAACCAGGTTCAGGACACTTTGAACGCCTACCGCGATCTACGCGATGCCACCCAGGAACTGTGTTTCTACGGCGTCTACGGCGCACTCAACCAACTCAGCGGCAACGTGCCAACGCGCGATCTGCAAGCCCACGCCGAGAACCACGACAAAGCACTGCTCGAACGCCTGCAAACCGCCCTGCCCCTGGGCGGCCTGATGGAAGCGCTGGTGCGCATCCTGTTCCTGCTGGACCGCGACAGCGACGCGCGAGGCAAAGCCAATCTCGACAAACTGCTCGAACAAATGCAGCGCTTGTTGCAGGACCACAGCGTCGAACCGCTGGATCTGCGTGACACCCTGCAAACGCAGAAAATGCTGGTCCTCACTTATCCGCAAGAAAGCCTGCAAAGCCTGCCGCTATTGCTGCCTGAAACCGAGGAGCGCCAGCAGGTATTGGCCGCCGTTGCCAATCTGCTGCCGGAACTGTTGAACGAGAACGCGGCCGGGCACGGATTCTGGTGCGAGTTGCACACCTTGCTTGAAGTACCGCTACCGGGTTTTGACCTGACTCAACCGCCCAGCGAGGCTGATGCAGTTCCTGAACAACCCGCGCCTGTCGCCAAGGTTGAAGTCCCGACGCCGCAACCCACCAAACCCCGCAAAACCTCGAAGAAACCACCAAAGAAATAAAACCGAACCGCATCGGCCAGATCAGGCCGATGCGGCTGTCTCGACGTCAAAAGATTCATCCGCCCGATACTGCCCCGGCGTCATCCCGAACCACCGGCTGCACGCCTTGTTGAAGCTGCTGTGGTCATGGAAACCAAGGAGATACGCCACATGCTTCATGTTGAAATGAGAGTGGCGCAGGTAGTAGTCAGCCAATTGCCGGCGCACCGCATTCTGCACATCCTTGAATTGCGTCCCTTCCTTTTCCAGCGAGCGTTGCAGCGTACGTTTGCTGATGTTCAGCGCCGCGGCGATCGACTCCATGTCGTACTGCCCTTGCCCCTGGCTCAACCGCTCGCTGATCAACGCGCGAATCCGGCCGACAATCGAGAAGCCAAACAGCAGGTCAAGTTGTGCCTCGGCAAAACTGTCGTGCAGCACCGCCAGTGTCTCGTTGGCCATGCTCAACGGGCGCAGCACTTCCTGGCCGTCGAACAGAATGCTGTCGTAGGGTGCGTTGAACTGCAGGTTGCAGCCAAACAAACGCCGATGTTCCGAAGTGTCGGCGGGTTCGGGATAACTGAACTGCACCTGCAACGGCTGCGGCGAGTTGCCGCCTGCCAGCCAACGGCAAAACCCCATCAGGGACGCCAGGGCGGCGTCGACGTATTGCCGGGGTTTGACCGAGCCGGCCTGCTGATGATCAAGCGCCGCCAATCGAAAGTTTTGCTGCTCAGCGGTGAAAAACAGGCTGAAGCCGGTACCGATCAACGGGCTGAAACGCACCAGCCGTTCTATCGCCCTTTTCAGGTTCAGGCTGGACATCATGGTGTAGCCGACAATCTGGAAACTGCCGGGATGGAAGTTGCCATAGGCTTTCAAGCCGATGTCCGGGTCAGCGCTGGCCTGCGCGGCCAGGGCCCACAATCGATAGATCGCCCGGCGTTCGCAAAACGCACCGGGCAGTTTCGCCAGATGGATGTCCAGTCCGGCCTCTTGGCACAAGCTGGCGACATCCAGTCCTTGAGCAGAAAGCGTATTCACCAGCACGCTGGCATAGCCTGAACTCATTCTGTACATGGGCGTCCTCAATGACCTGTGGTGCCGAACATCCTGTTCGGGCCATACGGATCTGCGTCTGAATCAAAGAATATTGGGCCGTTCAGTGTCGAGTGTTGATCCCAGTATAGGTACTCGTCGCTTTTAGCGACTTCTGGCGTCGTTGGACACCAAACAGTCACCTCACAACACTTCCCCAGCCCCCACCCATACCGAACAATCCTCCCATCTTGCAGCGCAAAATAATAAAAGGAAGAAGTCTATGAAGTCGCTTGGTCGTATTGCATTGGTAACCGGCGGTATGGGTGGGATTGGTACGGCGATCAGCCAGCGTCTTTACCAGGAAGGCTTCAAGGTGGTGGTGGGCTGCAGCGCCAATTCCAGCCGCAAGGAAGAATGGGCCGCCGCCCAGTCGGCAGCCGGGTTCGAGTTCCATTTTGTCTACGGTGACATCACCGACTGGGAGTCAACTCGCGCGGCGTTTGAGTGGGTCAAGGAGACGTACGGTCCGGTGGACGTGCTGGTCAACAACGCCGGCATCACCCGGGATGCCTCGTTCCGCAAGCTCACCCCCGAAGACTGGAACGCGGTGATCGGCACCAACCTCAGCGGCATGTTCAACACCACCAAACAGGTGATTGAAGGCATGTTGAGCAAAGGCTGGGGCCGGATCATCAACATCTCGTCCATCAACGGCCAACGCGGCCAGTTCGGCCAGACCAACTACAGCGCGGCCAAGGCCGGCATCCACGGTTTCACCATGGCCCTGGCGCGGGAAGTGTCGGGCAAGGGCGTGACCGTCAATACCGTGTCGCCGGGCTACATCCAGACCAGCATGACCGCGGCCATTCGCCCGGACATCCTCGACAGCATGATCGCCGCCACACCAGTCGGTCGCCTCGGCCAACCGGAAGAAATTGCCTCCATCGTCGCCTGGCTGGCGTCCGATGAGTCGGCCTACAGCACCGGTGCCGACTTCTCGGTCAACGGCGGCATGAATATGCAGTAACCCGTGCAGGGCAAGGAGGCCCTGCTGCCGTTCGACACATTCTTAATGAGGTCACGCATGAACGAAGTCGTAATCGTTGCCGCTACTCGTACCGCCATTGGCAGCTTCCAGGGTGCCTTGTCCGCGATTCCGGCCACCGAACTGGGCGCGGCGCTGATTCGCCGCTTGCTGGAACAGACCGGTATCAACGGCGAACAGATCGATGAAGTGATCCTCGGCCAGGTGCTCAGCGCCGGTGCCGGACAGAACCCGGCACGCCAGACCGCGATCAAGGCCGGCCTGCCCTTCACCACCCCTGCCATGACCCTGAACAAAGTCTGTGGCTCCGGGCTCAAGGCTGTGCAACTGGCGGTCCAGGCCATCCGCTGTGGTGACGCCGAACTGGTGATTGCCGGCGGCCAGGAAAACATGAGCCTGGCGCCTTACGTCCTGCCCAAGGCCCGCACCGGTTTGCGCCTGGGCCATGCGCAACTGCAAGACAGCGTGATTCAGGACGGTTTGTGGGATGCCTTCAACGACTACCACATGGGCATCACCGCAGAGAATCTGGCTGAGAAATACAGTGTCACCCGTGAGCAACAGGACACCTTCGCCGCCGCCTCGCAGCAGAAAGCCGCAGCGGCCATCGAAGCCGGGTACTTCAAGCGTGAAATCACCCCGATCCTGATTCCCCAGCGCAAGGGCGAACCGCTGGCCTTCGACACCGATGAACAGCCACGAGCGGACAGCAGCGCCCAGTCCCTGGGCAAGCTGAAGCCGGCGTTCCAGAAAGACGGCAGCGTTACCGCCGGCAACTCGTCGACCCTCAACGACGGCGCCGCCGTGCTGTTGCTGGCCAGCGCCGCCAAGGCCCAAGCCTTGGGGTTACCGGTCCTGGCGCGGATCAAGGCGTACGCCAGTGCCGGCGTTGACCCGTCGATCATGGGCATCGGCCCGGTTCCGGCCACCCGCCTGGCGCTGGAAAAGGCCGGCTGGAGCCTTGATGACCTGGACCTGATCGAAGCCAATGAAGCCTTCGCTGCGCAGTCACTGGCGGTCGGCAAAGAACTGGGCTGGGACACCAGCAAGGTCAACGTCAACGGCGGTGCGATTGCCCTCGGTCATCCGATCGGCGCCTCAGGGGCACGGATTCTGGTGTCGCTGTTGTTCGAACTGATTCGTCGCGATGGCCATAAAGGCCTGGCCACGTTGTGCATCGGTGGCGGGCAAGGCGTCAGCCTGGTCATCGAGCGCTAGTCACACCGAACTGCTTGCCTTTGCTAATGACGCGGCACCGTACGCGGTGTCGCGCTTTTTTCTGCCCGGCTGACCTTTGTGGGCAAGGAGTTCCATGGATAACAACGCGCACACCTTCAACACTTACTGGTCTGGCCAGGTTCCGTTCATTGCCTCCTTTGCAGTGCAACAATTACGCCTGTGGGTCAGCACTAATCCGTGGTTCACCGGGCAGGAATACAACGACTGGTTTGACCTGCCCCGTGGCACCCTCGACAGCCTGCAGTCCGACTATCAACTGCAATGGGGTGACCTCGGCCAGCGCCTGATGACCGGCCAGCCGTTCACCTTCGATGATCGACGCTTCGCCAGCGGCGCCTGGAGCCAACCGCTGTTCGGTTCACTCGCCGCGTTTTACCTGCTCAACGCCGGCTTTCTGCTGAAGCTGCTCGACAAGTTGCCGATCAAGGACAAGAAACCGCGCCAACGCCTGCTGTACCTGGTGGAGCAAGCCATCGCCGCCGGCGCGCCGAGCAACTTCCTGGCGAGTAACCCTGACGCGTTACAACGGGTGGTCGATACCCAGGGCGCCAGCCTGCTCACGGGGTTGCTGCACCTGGCCAGCGACCTGCAAGAAGGCAAGATGCGCCAGTGCGACAGCAATGCGTTCAAGGTCGGCGAGGACCTGGCGACAACACCCGGCGAAGTGGTGTTCGAGAACGAATTGTTCCAGCTGATCCAGTACTACCCGCAAACCGAAACCCAGTACCGGCGCCCGGTGTTCGTGGTGCCGCCGTCGATCAACAAGTACTACATCCTCGATTTGCGCCCCGACAACTCGATGATCGGCCATCTGTTGCAGCAAGGCCATCCGGTGTTTCTGATGTCCTGGCGCAACTTCGACCAGGCCCACGCCAACACCACGTGGGATGACCTGATCGAAACCGGCATCATCAAAGGCCTGCAAGTGACCCGCGAGATCAGCGGCGAGCAACGACCCAATTGCGTCGGCTTCTGTATCGGCGGCACGCTGTTGAGCACGGCGCTGGCGGTGTTGGCCGCGCGTGGCGATAAAGACATCGCCAGCGTCAGCCTGTTGACCACATTCCTCGATTACCTCGACACCGGCCCCATCGACATCTTTGTCGACGAAAAACTGGTGGCCTACCGCGAACGCACCATCGGCGGGCTGGACGGCCCCATCGGCCTGTTCAAGGGCGAGGACATGGGCAACACCTTCTCCCTGCTGCGCCCCAATGACTTGTGGTGGAACTACAACGTCGACAAATACCTCAAGGGCCAGAAGCCGGTCGCCCTGGACCTGCTGTTCTGGAACAACGACAGCACCAACCTGCCCGGCCCGATGTATTGCTGGTATTTGCGCCACACGTATTTGCAGAACGACTTGAAGTCCGGTGAGCTGGATTGCTGCGGGGTCAAACTCGACCTGCGGGCCATCGAGGCACCGGCCTACATCCTCGCCACCCACGACGACCACATCGTGCCGTGGCGAAGCGCCTACGCCAGCACCGAACTGCTCGGCGGGACCAAGCGCTTTGTGCTCGGCGCCTCGGGGCATATCGCCGGGGTGATCAACCCGCCGGCCAATCAGAAGCGTCATTACTGGACCAACAACCGCATCAGCAAAAAACCGGACACATGGTTCATGAATGCCCAGCAACATCCCGGTAGCTGGTGGAATGACTGGTTTGCCTGGCTGGCCGAACACGCCGGGGAGCGCCAGCCTTCGGCGCTGCACATCGGCAATGCCCAATTCCCGGCGATTGAGTCGGCACCGGGGCGGTATGTGATGCAATGACCCGCCGTCCTGCGCGATGAACTTGCATCGCGCAGGGCTCATACCACACACAAACACAGCACATCCACTCAAGATCCCCAGCCGAATCTGCGCAACCATGAGCCTTCACTCACTCCCGTAAGGACCTTGTGATGGCCATTGCAAAAGCAGTTCCCGGCAAAACCCTGCTGACCCCTACCGACCACACCCTGATCATGATTGATCACCAGTCGCAGATGTCCTTCGCGACCAAGTCCATCGATGCCGTGACCCTGCGCAACAACGCCGCGCTGGTGGCCAAGGCTGCGCGTGGCTTCAAGGTTTCGACCATTCTCACCACTGTGGCCGAGAAGAGCTTTTCCGGACCGATCTTCGATGAAATCAAGTCGGTGTTCCCGGAACACAACGTGATCGACCGCACCAGCATGAACACCTGGGAAGACGAGCGCATCGCTGTTGAAGTGAACAAGTTCGGCAAGCAGAAAATCGTTCTCGCCGG
Source organism: Pseudomonas sp. ANT_J12 (assembly GCF_008370045.1). Classification (GTDB taxonomy): domain Bacteria; phylum Pseudomonadota; class Gammaproteobacteria; order Pseudomonadales; family Pseudomonadaceae; genus Aquipseudomonas. The sequence goes on along the minus strand of NZ_VOBN01000011.1, from coordinate 97,821 downwards.
GCTCTGGACCTCGGTGTGCATCGTTGGCCCGGCGCTGTCAGCCCTGGACCAGGGTTTCGAGGTGTACTTCATCGCCGATGCCTGTGGCGATGTGTCGATCGAAGCCCATGACATGGCGATTCAACGCATGATCCAGCTCGGCGCCCGGCCGATGACATCGCTGCAATACCTGTTGGAACTGCAACGCGACTGGGCACGCAGCGAGACCTACGAAGAAACCGTGAAAACCTCCATCGCCAATGGCGGCTCCTACGGTTTGGGCCTGATCTACGCCAAAACCATGTTCGGCGCGTCCGAAGGCCATTAAGCAACAACGGCGACTGCGTGACTTGCTTGCGCAGTCGCTGCCTTGGTGGTGATCAACCCATGATGTCTTCTTTGTTAAATCGCAGCCTGTGCTTGTCGATACTGCTGACCGGCACGGCCCTGGCAGATGAACCGGCGCCCACAGGTTTTCTGGACGGTGCGACGCTCGGGGTGTTGAGTCGCAACTTCTATCTCAACAGCGACTATCGAACGCCCTCGCCTTCTGGAAAAAGCTACAAAGCCGAATGGGCTCAAGGGTTTATCAGCAACTTTGAATCCGGTTTCACCGATGGCGCGATTGGTTTTGGCCTCGACGCCCACGGGTTTTTCGGGCTCAAGCTCGATGGCGGTAAAGGCCATTCAGGCACTGGATTGCTGCCGCTGGATGATGACGGTCGCAGCGACAGCAACTACTCCAGTGGCGGCGGCGCGATCAAGGTCAAGGCGTCTCGCACCACCCTGGCATTCGGTGAAATGACCGTAGAAACCCCGGTGTTCGATACGTCGGACAAACGCCTGCAACCGGAGTACGCCACGGGTTTTCTGATGAACAGTCGGGAAATCGACGGCATCAACCTGGTGGCCGGGCACTTCACGGCGTTCAAGAACCAGGACAGTTCATCGGGCAAGGGCGATTTTTTCGGTTACGGCGCCAACACCGAGGCTGGCGGGATTTCTTTCCTGGGGGCCGACCTGTTCACCAACAGCCCGGTGGGCGGTGCGTTGTATGCCTCCGAACTGAGCGACACCTGGCACCAGTACTACGGCAATCTGCACCTCAAGCAGTCTGATATTTTTCTCGATGCGAACCTGTACCACACGCAGGACACCGGCCGGGCATTGGCGGGGGCAATCGACAACACCGCCTACAGTCTGTCGGGCAAATACACCCTCGGCGCCCAAGCCTTTACCCTCGCCTACCAGCAAATCAACGGTGATACGCCCTTCGATTTCGTCGGTGGCGACTCCATCTACCTGGCCAACTCGATCAAGTACGCCGACTTCAACGGCGCCCATGAACGTTCCTGGCAGGCTCGTTATGACCTTGATTTGGGTGAATTCGGCATTCCGGGGCTGAACTTCATGACCCGTTATGTAAGGGGCAGCAACATCGACGGCACCCACGCGCCCAAGGGCGGGGGCTATAACCCGTTCGACGAGGAAAGTGGCGAGTACGTGCCGCAACAAGGGAATGGTGGCAAGCATTGGGAGCGGGATATCGATGTGCGCTATGTCGTGCAGTCAGGGTCGGCCAAGGGCTTGTCGCTGCAACTGTCCCATGTCTCGCACCGGGGTAACGCGGCCCAGGCGGGCGATGACATCGACCGGGTTTATGTCGTGGTCCAGTACCCGTTGAGCTTCGGGCCGTTCTGATTCTCACAAGTCCCTGTAGGCGCGAGCGGTGCGGCGATCCGACTTGGCCGCGAAGACGGTGTGTCAGTCGATGATGATGGCGACTGATACGACGCCTTCGCGGGCAAGCCTCGCTCCTACAGGGAATCGCGGCGGTCGCGGGATTGGGCTGCCACAAGGGCCCTGAGCCTGGCTCAGGGCCGGTGGACGATCGTTATTTAAACCTTCCGCTGCGGAGCCTTGTGCACCATGGTGTAGGCGTAATCCACGCCCATGCCGTAGGCGCCGCTGTGTTCGCGCACCAGTTCCATCACCGCGTCGTAGGTTTCTTTGTGCGCCCAGTCGCGTTGGTATTCGAGCAGCACTTGTTGCCAGGTCACCGGCACCGCGCCGGCCTGAATCATCCGCTGCACCGACATGTCGTGCGCTTCCTTGGTGGTGCCGCCGGACGCGTCGGTGACGATGTACACCTCGTAGCCTTCGGCCAGGGCTTCCAGCGCTGGGAAGTTCAGGCAGACCTCGGTCCACAGCGCGGCCATGATCAGTTTTTTGCGCCCGGTGGCCTTCACTGCGGCGACCAGCGCCTTGTCTTCCCAGGAGTTCATCGAGGTGCGTTCGATGGGCTGTTGATCCGGGAACACGCCGAGCAATTCCGGCCAGATAAAGCCGCTGAAGCTTTCGGTCTCGACCGAAGTCAGGATGGTCGGTACGTTGAAGATCTTCGCCGTTTTAGCCAGGGCCACGGTGTTGTTCTTCAGGGTCTGGCGATCGATCGATTGCACGCCAAAGGACATCTGCGGCTGGTGGTCGATCAGGATCAGGGCGGAGTTGGTTGGGTTGAGCAATTCACGGATGGACATGGCGAGTTCCTTTTGATGTCGATGAGTTGTGTTTAATGAGTTAGCCGCTGCGTGCTTCGTTGGAAGGCTGTTTGCTGCCGGCTTGTGGCTAATTTAGGCGCTAGCGATAAAAGGAACAATTCCCTAGAATCGGGAATCATTGATTCCAAATTGGGGACAGTATTGGATCGTATCGAATGCATGCGCGCGTTTATCGTCACCGTCGGTGAAAACGGCTTCGCCGCCGCAGCCCGGGCAATGGACGTGCCGCGCTCCAAAGTCAGCAAACAGATTCAGGCGCTGGAAGAAGCCATCGGCGTGCAATTACTGCAACGCACCACCCGCAGCCTGCACCTGACCGAGGCTGGCGCCGAGTATTACGACGCGGCACGGGAACTGATTGCTTCGCTGGACGAAGCCGAGCAACGGGCGCGGGATGGTATTGGAGAGTTACGCGGCGTGCTGCGGATCAACGCGCCGATGTCCTTCGGTCTGCGCCGCTTGGGGCCGCTGATTCCGCTGTTCCACGAGCAGCACCCGAACATCGAGTTGCAGCTGGTGCTGAGTGACCAGCAAGTGGACCCGGTGCGCGGAGGTTTTGATGTGACCTTGCGGATTGCGAGCATGCCGGACTCATCGATGATCGCCCGCCTCATCGCCCCCGCGCCACGAATCATGGTTGCTTCACCGGCCTATCTGAAACGCGCCGGCACACCCCAGGTGCCGAAGGACCTGACCGCCCACCAATGCCTGAGCTACGGCTATCTGCAAAGCGGCGTCAGCTTGCAACTGAGCAATGGCAAGGACACGCAACGGGTCAACGTCACCGGCCCGCTGCACGCCAACAACGGTGACCTGCTGGCCCAGGCCGCCGAAGCCGGCATGGGCATCGCCCTGCTCCCGGACTTCATCGTCGAAGACGCGTTGGCGGCCGGTCGTTTGGTGCCGGTGCTGTGCGAATGGCAGGCGCCGCCGATCACCATCAACGCGGTCTACCCGTCAGCACGGCGGGTGCCGCAGAAGACCCGCACGTTCATTGATTTCCTGATCAAGGAACTGGGGCCACGCTGAAATTGGCGGAAGGCAGCCGGAGTCGAACCTGCCCGGGAACGGATGCCGTCCCCCACCGGGTTTGAAGCCCGGCCGCACCACCGGGCGCGATTGCCTTCCTTATTCGTTGGCCTGGGCCAGTGCACTGTCGAGGCGGATCTGACGACGGTCGCTGAGGCGTCGGGTCAGGCCGATCCGATCGAAGTATTCAAGAATCTGCACGCTGCGCTTGCGCCCCAGCCCTACCGCATCGCGAAACGCCACAACCTCGATCACCGGGTTTTCCCCGGCCAGTTGCATCAGCATAGCCGCCAATTGCCGCAACACCGTGTCGGTGTAGAACAGGTCGCGCACCACTTGGTGCAGCAACCCCAGCCGTGCCATTTTGCGCAGCAGCAAGCGCACTGCCACTTCGTCATGCCCCAGGTCACGCACCCACGGTGGATTGAAACCGGCTGCTTCAAATGTCGGCTGTAATTGCTGCCACAAAGCTTCGTCTTCGGCACTTAGGCGCACTTGATGATCGGGCAGATGCAGCCACGGTCCGCTGCTGACGATAGCGCCGCTGGCGAGCAATTCGTCGAGCAGACTGATGAACGTCGTGCGGTCCAGCGCGGAGCCAGAGAACCGACGCAGGCGATCGCGGTCCGGGCCCATTTGGTCGGGCTCCAGTTGGTGGAAGCGTGCAAGGTGTTCCAGCAGTGGCGGCTTGAAAGATTCCCAGCGTTCGGCGCTGAACAACAACGGGCCTTGGCGGGTGTTGATCAGGCGGACATCGCCGGGCAGGACCCAGCTATCGCGAGGACGGTTGAACTGGCGCTCCAGGCGTTGCGGATCGAGTCCTGTGTCGCTGTGGGCCAACAGCGCAGGTATGACAGCTTCAAGGCTGTCGGTGCTGGCGAGGGCTTGCAGTTGAGCCAGTCGTTCAGGGCTGCGGCGCTGGCGGCTCGGGGCAAATGGATCGAGCACGCGGCCGCCGCCGAGCGTGCGTTGGGCGCTCTGGTCGCGCAGGATCAAGGGATCGCCCTTCACCGCGTGTACCGGCACGTTCAGCAGCAGTTGCGCGAACATCCGCTCGCCGGGGGCCAGGCTTGGGCCTTCGAGCAACGCCACACGCCCGGTCACGTCCTGGGTGCCGAGGTGAACGTGCACCGGGTGGAAATGCTGGAATGCGGTGGCTTCGCTGGGCAGCAGTTGCATCTCGATGTCCAGGCGCTGGGTCGGAGCATGCAGCCACTCGGCCAGCAACCATTGGCCACGGTGGATGTGCTCCAGATTCAAGCGATCGGCGCTTAAATTCAGCGCGACTCGTTGCCCGGCGAAAGCAGTGTCGGCCGCTTGATTCTGCGCATGCAGGCCCCGCACTCGCACCGGTTTCCCCTGCGGCCCGAGCAGCAACGTATCGCCCACGTTCACGGCACCGGACAATGCCGTGCCGGTGACCACAATGCCCGCGCCGGCCACGCTGAAGGCACGATCAATCGCCAGGCGAAAGCCGCCAAGGATGTTGCGTTGAAGGACGTTTTTCTGCACGTCGAGCAAGGCTTCACGCAGGGTCTCAACGCCCTCGCCCGTCACACTCGACACCGCAATCAACGGCGCACCGGCAAAGGGTCCAGGCGCCAATAACCTTGATATCTGCGTCCGGACGTCCTCAACCCGATCCGACTCAACCCGATCACACTTGGTCATCGCCACCAACGCCCGAGGGATCCCCAGCAACTCGACAATCGCCAGATGCTCACGGGTCTGGGGCATCACCCCGTCATCCGCCGCCACCACCAACAGCACCAGATCAATCCCTTGCGCGCCCGCTAGCATGTTGTGGGTGAAACGCTCATGCCCCGGCACATCGATAAACCCGGTCAACGCCGCACCCGGCTCCAAGGCGGCGTAGAGATAACCGAGGTCAATGGTCATCCCCCGCTCCCGCTCCTCACGACGACGATCCCCGTGCTGACCGGTCAACGCCTCAAGCAACAACGTCTTGCCGTGGTCGATGTGCCCTGCCGTACCGACGATCACGCCTGCCCGCCGTTCAACTGATCGAGTTGCGCCAGCCATGCCGCTTCATCGTCCAGTTGCCGCAGGTCCAGCCACAAGGCGTCATCGTCAATGCGCCCGAGCACCGGAATCGGCAAGGTGCGAAATGCCGTTTCCAGCGTAAGCAACAACCGCCCACGCAGACGTTTGGACACCAGCGGCCGCAGGCACAACGCCCCGCTCGGCAACCGCGCCACCGGTTGGCTGCCGCTGCCGATCATGCCCAGCGCCGGCACCGCGCTGACGTTCCAGCCATCACCCAGCCGTTGGGCCAATGAAGGTTGCAGACGTTCGGCCTGGGCGAGGATGTCAGCCTGAGTCCGGGTCAGCAGACGCAAACTCGGCAAGCGCTCGGCCAATCGATCCGGATCGCGGTACAAACCCAACACCGCCTCAAGCGCCGCCAACGTCAGCTTGTCGACCCGCAACGCCCGTTTCAGCGGGTTCTTCTTGATCTTCGCGATCAAATCCTTGCGCCCGACAATCAGCCCGGCCTGGGGACCACCCAACAACTTATCGCCGCTAAACGTCACGATATCCGCCCCGTCGAGCAACGCCTGCCGCACCGTCGGTTCCGCCGGCAAACCCCAGCGCGTCAAGTCCAGCAAACTGCCGCTGCCCAAATCCTCCAGCAACGGCAACGCATGCTTGTGCGCCAACTCGGCCAGTTCGGCCGTCGGCACGCTGGTCGTGAAACCGGAGATCGCGTAGTTGCTCGCATGCACGCGCATGATCAACCCGCTGCGCAGGCCGATGGCGGCTTCATAGTCTTTGGCGTGGGTGCGATTGGTGGTGCCGACTTCAACCAGTTTCACCCCGGCGCGGGCCATGATGTCGGGAATGCGAAACGCGCCGCCGATCTCGATCAACTCGCCCCGGGAAATGATGCCTTCCTTGCGTGCGCCGAGGCTGTTGAGGGTCAGCAGCACCGCAGCCGCATTATTGTTGACCACCGTGACTGCTTCGGCGCCGGTCAACTCGCGAATGAGGCCTTCGATCAAATCGTCACGGTCACCGCGCTTGCCGCTGTGCAAATCAAACTCAAGATTGATCGGATAACGCGCCGCCATCTGCACCGCTTCAATGGCTTCCTGCGGCAACAACGCCCGTCCGAGGTTGGTATGCAGCACGGTCCCGGTGAGGTTGAACACCCGCCGTACATGGCTGCGATGCTGGGCAACCAGCCGTTCTCCGGCCCGGCCCGCCAACACTTCTGGCGCAATCTCGACCGCCGCCAGTTGCCCCGACAACACCGGCTCGCGCAGGTCATCCAGCAGCTGTCGCAGACTGGCGAGCAACGCCTCGCGCCCATAGCGCTCGGCCAGCGGCTGGCACGCCGGATGGCGCAATAGGCTGTCGATGGAAGGCAGACGCAGGTTGGACATCAGCAGCACCCGAAAGCAATGGACCGTCGCGCCTGAGTGTAGACGCTGGGCTTATTCGCTTCCGGGGGCTAGCAACAGATTCGGCGCCAGGCGCTGATAACCTTCTTGCTCCAGCCGCATGTCCAGCAACAGGCTGGTCAGGTCGGTGGACAAGGCTTCAGCCTCAGCATCGTTTTCCAGATACAGCAATTTCAGGTAGCTGTTGCACCCCGGGCAGACTTCGGCACGCAACGGCGCCTGATCCGCCGCGTGGCGATCATCGTCGAGGCTGACGTATTCCAGGCCTTTGCTCTGCTCGCAATACACGCACTTGACCCGCACCACATGCCATTCACAGGCACACAGCGAGCACACCAGATAACGCAAACCGTTGAACTTGCCGCGATGACGAATCACCCCCGCCATGGCCGGCGAACCACAGGCCGGGCATTGGCTGAGGCTGTCGCCGGGTTTGAGGTCCAGGTTCGGCGTGTCCAGCAACCAGTGGCTCCACGCCACTTGCAGGGCCGCGCCGAGAAACGGCACCACTTCGGCGGGCAATAACGAATATTGACCGCTGACCAACGCAACGGCCCAAGCCTTGAGCTCACCGGGGTTGGCCCCTAGCAGCGTGTTGATCGCACTTTTGACCGCAGGCTGTGGCGGTGGCTTATAGCGCAGCAACAGCGCGTACAGAAACGGCAGCCAATCCGCCTCGCGCACCAGACTGTCAGCGGCGAACGGCGGCAAACCGTGCAGCTGGCAGACGCTCAACCGTTCGGCGTCGGGCAGCTCATCAACCGGCAGGTCATCGAGCATGTCCTGTTGCAGATGACACAACCCGGCGACCAGCCGCAGGTAATCGGCCAGCGGATGGCCCTCGGCCAAACGCTCCAGCCCCCGCGCTCGCAGGGTGAACAGGTTACGCGGTGGCAAATGCAGAAACGGCGGGGAACTCGCCGCCGCTTCGATTTCGCCTGGCTCAAGAATCGTCGCCACGTGCTTATCCTTTTCTGATCGGTCGATCGGGGTCTTCGTCGCGGGTCACTTCGCGATACCAGAGCTCATGGTGCTTCTTCGCCCAAGCGCGGCTGACCCAACCGTGGACCATGGCGCTGATCGAGCCCTTGATCCAGATCCCGGCGTAGATGTGCACGATGATGCTCAACACCAGCACAAACCCCGCCAGCGCATGCAGCAGCATGGCCCAGCGAATCGTGGTGATGCCGAAATACACGCTGAAGTACGCGCGCCAGATCACCAACCCCGTGAACAACAACCCTAACATGCACAACAACAACGTCCAGAACAGCAACTTCTGGCCGGGGTTGTATTTGCCAATCGGCGGCACGCCCTCCTCTTCATTCTGGATCACCCGGTCGATGCGCTTGAGCCACAGCCCATCGTTGCGGATGAAGTAGTTGGCGCGCCAGAAGCGGAACACCAGGCCGAGGAACAGCACAAACATCACCACCCCCATGAACGGATGCAGAATCCGCGTCCACGGCCCGCCGCCAAACAGGTTGCTCAGCCAGAACAGCGCCGGGTGAAACAGCGCCAGCCCCGACAGCGCGGCCATGAAAAACAGAATCGCCACCAGCCAGTGATTGGTCCGCTGGTTGGCGGTGTAGCGCAGGATCTGCTTGCGGATCATGGTCTGTCCTCCCCGCGCGGATCGAAGGTGTGCACCGATGGATCGACTTCGTGCACCGCCGGGTCTTTGATCGGTGGCAGCTCATCCTCTTCCACAATCTGCGGCCCGACGCGCACGTAATGGAAGAACCCCGCCAGCACCGCCAAGCCCATGGCGAGCAGGCCCAAGGGTTTGCTCACGCCTTTCCACAGGCCCACCAATGGACTGATTTCAGGATCTTTCGCCAGCCCGGCGTAGATCTGCGGCGTATCGGCGTGGTGCAGCACGTACATCACGTGGGTGCCGCCAACCCCGGCCGGGTCGTACAAACCGGCATTTTCAAAGCCGCGACTCTTGAGATCAACGATCCGTTCGGCGGCGTGTTCCTTCATGTCTTCCTTGGTGCCGAAGACGATGGCGCCGGTCGGGCAGGTTTTCACGCAGGCCGGTTCCAGGCCCACGGCGACCCGGTCCGAGCACAGCGTGCACTTGTAGGCCTTGTGGTCCTTTTGCGAGATGCGCGGAATGTTGAACGGGCAACCGGTGATGCAATAGCCGCAGCCGATGCAATGGTCCTGGTCGAAATCGACGATGCCATTGGCGTGCTTGATGATCGCCCCAGGACTCGGGCACGCCGCCAGGCAACCGGGTTCGGCGCAGTGCATGCAGCCGTCCTTGCGGATCAGCCATTCGAGGTTGCCGGCGTCGGTTTCGTGCTCGGTGAAACGCATCAGGGTCCAGGTTTCAGCGGTCAGGTCCTGGGGATTGTCGTAGGTGCCGAGGTTATGGCCGATGTCGTCGCGCAACTCGTTCCATTCCGAACAGGCCACTTGGCAGGCCTTGCAACCGATGCACTTGGTGGTGTCGATCAGCTTCGCCACTTCTTCCTGATTACGCGCCGACGGCGGCACGGTGGTGGTGGCCGAGCGGGCAATGATGTCTTGGCTGGCCATTTAGACTTTCTCCACGTTGACCAGGAATGACTTGGATTCCGGGGTCTGGGAATTACCATCGCCGAGGAACGGCACCAGGGTGTTGGTGAGATAACCGTGACGCGTCAACCCGGTAAACCCCCAGTGCAGCGGGATACCGATGTGGTGCACCACCTGGCCGTTGACCTGCAACGGCCGGATACGCTTGGTCACCACCGCCACCGCTTCGATAAAGCCGCGCTTGCTGCTGACCCGCACCTTGTCGCCGGCCACGATGCCTTTCTCCTTGGCCAGCACTTCGCCGATCTCGACGAATTGCTCCGGCTGCGCGATGGCGTTGAGCTTGCAGTGCTTGCTCCAGAAGTGGAAATGCTCGGTCAGCCGATAACTCGTCGCGGCGTACGGGTAATCCTTGGCCACGCCGAGGGTGTCCCACACCGAATCGAAGATCCGCGCCGCCGGGTTGCTGGTGGCTTTCTTGTTGTTGGGGTGCAGCGGGTTGATGCCGATCGGGGTTTCAAACGGCTCGTAGTGCTCGGGGAATGGCCCTTCGTTCATCTTGTCCACGGCGAAGAACCGCGCCACGCCTTCGGGGTTCATGATGAATGGGTTCATCCCCGCTTCCGGTGGCGAATCGGCCTTGAAGTCCGGCACATCGGTGCCGCCCCAGGCCTTGCCGTTCCACCACACCAGGCGTTTTTTCTCGTCCCACGGCTTGCCCTGCGGGTCGGCCGAGGCGCGGTTGTAGAGAATCCGCCGGTTGGATGGCCAGGCCCAGGCCCAGCCCAAATGTTGCTTCATGCCGTAAGGATCGCTGTTATCGCGACGGGCCATCTGATTGCCGGTTTCGGTCCAGCTACCGCAGAAAATCCAGCAGCCGGACGCGGTGCTGCCGTCGTCCTTGAGCTGGCCGAAACCGGCCAGTTGCGCGTTGCCCTTGATCGCCGCGCCGGTGGCATCGGTGAAATCGAGCGTGGCGTTGCCGTTGATTTCCTTGGCCAGTTCTTCCGGCGACGGTTCGTCAGGGATTTTGTATGGCCACGACAGTTTCAGCAGCGGATCGGGATACGCACCGCCCTCGGCCTGATAACGCTTGCGCAGGCGCAGGAACAGTTCGCCCATGATCTTGATGTCGGTGTGCGCTTCCCCCGGCCCGTCTGCGCCTTTCCAGTGCCATTGCAGCCAACGACTGCTGTTGACCAGCGAACCGTCCTCCTCGGCAAAACAGGTGGTCGGCAGGCGAATGACTTCGGTATGAATATCGGCGCTGGTCACGTCGTTGTACGGCCCGACGTTTTTCCAGAATTCCGAGGTCTCCGTGGACAGTGGGTCCATCACCACCAGCCATTTGAGCTTGGCCAGCGCCGCCATCACCCGGTTCTTGTCCGGCAACGCGGCAATCGGGTTGAAGCCCTGGCACATGTAGCCGTTGACCTTGCCCTGCCCCATCAAATCGAACATTTTCAGGATGTCGTAGTTGGGGATGTCGAGTTTGGGCAGGTAGTCGTAGGCCCAATTGTTCTCGGCGGTGGCGTTGTTGCCGTACCAGGACTTCATCAGGCTGACGTGGAACTTGCTGTAGTTCTGCCAGTAGGACAACTGCCCCGGGCGCAACGGCATTTGTGTGCGCTTGGTGATGTAGGCCTTGTAGTCCTGCTCGGCATCCACGCCCAGGGTCAGGTAACCGGGCAGCGCATTGGAGAGCAAGCCGAGGTCGGTCAGGCCCTGGATGTTGGAGTGGCCGCGCAAGGCATTGACTCCGCCACCCGGCATGCCGACGTTGCCCAGCAGCAGTTGCACCATCGCTGCGCTGCGAATGATCTGCGAACCGATGGAATGTTGAGTCCAGCCGAGCGCGTAGAGAATCGTCATGGTCTTGCCCGGTGTCGAGCAGGTGGCGATTTCTTCCCAGATTTTCTTGATGGCGTCCACGGGCATGCCGCAGATCTGGCTCGCCAGGTCGATGGTGTAGCGGCTGTAGTGGGTTTTCATCAGTTGATAGACGCAGCGCGGGTCTTGCAGGGTCGGGTCGACCTTGGCAAAACCGTCCTCGCCCAGCTCATAACCCCAGCCGGATTTGTCGGTGTACAGGCGTTTTTCCGCGTCGTAGCCGCTGAAAATCCCGTCCTCGAAACCGAACCCGGCTTTGACGATGAACGACACGTCGGTGTAATTGCGCACGTACTCGTGCTGGATCTTGTCCTCGGTCAGCAGGTAATTGATCAACCCGCCCATGAAGGCGATGTCGGTGCCGGTGCGGATCGGCGCGTAATAGTCGGCCACGGACGCGGTGCGGGTGAAGCGCGGATCGACCACGATCAACCGGGCCTTGTTGTGGGCCTTGGCTTCGGTCACCCATTTAAAGCCGCAAGGGTGCGCTTCTGCTGCGTTGCCGCCCATCACCAGGATCAGGTTCGCGTTGGCAATATCGGTCCAGGTATTGGTCATGGCACCACGGCCGTACGTCGGGGCAAGACTTGCCACCGTCGGACCGTGTCAGACACGCGCCTGGTTATCGAACCCCAGCATGCCCAGGCTGCGAATCACCTTGTGGGTGATGTAGCCCGCTTCGTTGGACGCCGCCGACGCCGCGAGGAACCCGGTGGTCAGCCAGCGGTTCACCGTTTCGCCCTTGGCGTTCTTCTCGATGAAATTGGCGTCGCGGTCGGTCTTCATCAGGTCGACCACGCGGTCCAGGGCTTCATCCCAGGAGATACGTGTCCATTCGCTGCTGCCAGGCTTGCGTACTTGCGGGTACTGCAAGCGGCTGGGGCTGTGAATGAAGTCCAGCAGGCCCGCGCCTTTGGGGCACAGGGTGCCGCGATTGACCGGGTGATCAGCGTCGCCTTCGATGTGAATGATGCTTTGCGCGACGTTCTTGGCCTGGTCGCCCTGGCTGTACATGATCAAGCCGCAACCCACCGAGCAGTACGGGCAGGTGTTGCGGGTTTCATGGGTGTGGGCGAGTTTGAAATGACGCACTTGCTCGGCGAAGGCCGGCACCGGGAGCATTCCCAGCGCGCCGAGGCTCGAGCCCGCAAGGCCGATACCGGCGACCTTGAAGAACTGACGACGGTTGAGGTCCATCGTGCACTCCTGATCAGGTGAAGACCCGGTGCTTTTCCGGGTTTTTCTGGACAGACACGGTCGCGGCAGCGTGGCTGCCGGTAATTCAAACTTTAGGCCAGGGTTATGAGTTCAACTATGAAAACCGACCGTCGGCACAACACCAACGTCGCCTGACACCACCACCGACTCCCTGTAGGAGCAAGGCTTGCCCGCGATGGCGTCGTGTCAGCCTGCATTTATGGTGACTGACACGCCGCCTTCGCGGGCAAGCCTCGCTCCTACAGGAGAATGGTGTGCTCGGTGTGGGTTGCGGCTTATCATGGCCGCCGTGATTAACCCTGCCTTCTATGAGACCGCGCATGACTTTCGATTTCGACCAGGTGTTCGACCGCCACGCAACCGGCAGTACCAAATGGAGCCGTTACCCGGCCGACGTGTTGCCGATGTGGGTCGCGGACATGGATTTCGCCGCGCCGCCGGTGATTATCCAGGCCCTGCAAAAACGCCTGGAACACCCGTTGCTCGGCTACAGCGTGGCCCCGGACAGCCTGCGCGACGCCATCGTCGCCGACCTCTGGAACAAATACGCCTGGCGGGTGAAACCTTCGGAACTGGTGTTTTTGCCGGGGGTGGAATCGGGATTCAACATGGCGCTGAACGCGCTGGTCGAGCCGCAGCAGAACGTCGTGGTGCAAACACCGAACTACCCGCCACTGCGTCACGCACCGGGACATTGGGGACTGAACAAGGTCGAGCTGGAATTCGTCGCCCAGGCCGACGGTTCCTACGCCACACCGCTCGATGCCTTGCGCGAATCCCTGAACGGAGGTGGCGCGTTGCTGCTGAGCAACCCGCATAACCCGCTGGGCAAGGTGTTCCCCCGGGAAGAACTGCAAGCCGTGGCCGATATCTGCCTGGCGCAGGACGCCTGGATCATCTCCGACGAGATCCACGCCGAGCTGTGTTACGACGGTCGCGTACATATTCCTACCGCGTCGTTGAGCGCTGAAATCGCCAAACGCACCATCACCCTGATGTCGGCGAGCAAGGCCTACAACATCGCGGGTTTGAAGACCTCCTTCATGATCATCCAGGATCCGGCGCTGCTGTCGCGGGTCAATCACGCCCGTTGCGGCCTGGTCGACAGCGTCAACCCGCTGGGCCTGGAAGCCACCCGCGTGGCCTATACCGAAGGCGGACCTTGGCTGGCCGGGCTGATAACGTACCTGCACGCTAACCGTGATTATCTGGTGGACGCCGTGCGCACGCGGTTGCCGGGGGTGACCATCAACGTGCCCCAAGGCACTTACCTGGCGTGGCTCGACTGCTCGGCGCTGGGGCTGGAGGATCCGCAGCGGTTCTTCCTGGAACAGGCCAAGGTCGGGTTGAGTGCGGGCCTGGATTTTGGGGATCACAGCCAACAGTTTGTACGCCTGAACTTCGGCTGCCCGCGGGTATTGCTGGAAGAAGGGATTGCGCGGATGGAGCGCAGCCTCAAAGCCTGACCCCATTCCCTGTAGGAGCGAGGCTTGCCCGCGAAGGCGTCCGTCCAGTCGATAGGGATGTTGACTGACACACCGTCTTCGCGGGCAAGCCTCGCTCCTGCAAGGGTGGAAGTGGCGCCAATCTATGTGTTGCTGGCGTCGGACGAGGCCATCGGCCCGGCGGGCATGGACCTTCTCAAGCTGGACATCAAGGACGCGGCGAACTGGATGGGCCACGGCATCGGGCGCGTGACTTTGTCGATGCGCATCCGCAATGCCGACAGCACCTTCTCCCCCAATGATTACTGTGCACCGACCTGACGTTGTCGATCGTGGCGCTGAGCATCCTGGTCCATGGCATCAGCACCCAGCTGATGCTGGCTCGCTACGAGTGACTGAATAATCAAAAATTCTGATTGTTTTTTACGATAGCAAGCTATGTTTCCATCCATTTTTGTGCGTAAAAATTTTGAAATTTCCTTGAAAGGCAGGCGGTCACACGATTATCAGCCCGTGTGGCTACCCCTCTTATCAAGGTGAACGCTATGAAGTACTTCTCGGCTCCGGTAGATCCTGAGGCTCGCCGCAACTTCGCACTGGAATGCAATCGTCTGTTGTTCGAAGAGGCGCATCTGCTGAGCCGGGAGGCGTTTGAACTGCTGGAAAAAGCCGAACTGGATGCCGAGTTGTTCACCCAATACCAGGCGCTGCGCCAAAAGGCTGATGTGAAGTTCCAGGACGCGATTGATCATCTGCGGCTGATTGAAGAAGAGTTTCCGTCGACGGAGACGTTGGCGATGTTGCGTGCGAAATCGGCGGGGTTTGATTCTCGGGTTTGAGCGGAATTGGAAAGATCAAAAGATCGCAGCCTTCGCCAGCTCCTACAGGGTTTTGTGTACGCCCGCAGGAGCTGCCGAAGGCTGCGATTTTTTCGTTTCGTGCTCCCCAATCCGATGCCGCGATCTGCACTGAATACCCTCGTCAATTCATGCACCTTGCACGGTACAAATGGCTATTAGCCGCGCCAACCTATTGTTTTATTAACGTTTTGTCCGCAGACGAAATCAGGCACAGGAAATGCTCTTGCACTGTAAGCGACTGACGGCAACGCGATCGTCTGCGCTGTCCCGTGACTAAAAAAGAGGTTCGACCATGAACGCCATTGACCTGTTAAAAGCCGACCACGAACGCGTAAAAGGCATCTTGAGCCAGTTGAGCGATTCCACCGACCGCGCGATCAAAAAACGCGTGGAGTTGATCGGCAAGCTGGAGATGGAAATCACCATTCACACGCGCCTGGAAGAGGAAGTGCTGTACCCCGCGTATAAAAAGGCCGGTGGCAAGGAGCAGGACGTCATGTACTACGAGGCCAAGGAAGAACACCGAACCGTGGATTCGCTGGTGCTGCCGGACTTGAAGGTCACCGACCCTTCGACACCCGAGTTCGCTGGCCGGGTGAAGGTGGTCAAGGAACTGCTGGAGCACCACATCGAGGAAGAAGAGACCGAGATGTTCCCTCAGGCCAAGAAGTTGTTGGGCAAGGCGACGCTTGATGAACTCGGGCAGCAGATGGAAATGCTCAAGGTGCAATACAAGAAGGAAATGACGGCGGCCAACATTGCGGCGTAATCGCAAGGCTGGCACTGAACCTGTGGCTAAAAGGCTTGCCTGTGGTGAGAGGCTTGCTGTGGCGAGAGGGCTTGCTGTGGCGAGGGGGCTTGCCCCCGTCGGACTGCGCAGCAGTCCCCCAAGAGCGGGGGCCGCTTCGCTGCCCAACGGGGGCAAGCCCCCTCGCCACAACAGCTTATTCACCCCTTGCCCCCCTGCACCCTTTTAACCCCCAGGATTCGTGACCTGGATGTAAACCGCATAAGTGCCCAACAACATCCAGAACGTCGCAAAAATCCACGGCGTGCGCACCGAGAACAACAGCGACTTGCGATACCCCTTGTGGCTCGACTCTGTTTCAGCAAACAGCGGCGACTCGTCGTAAGCCAGCCCCATCAGCGGTTCACTACTCAGCAATTGGCTTTGCTTGAAGTGCCAGTGATCGATGATGTCATACGCCGCGCGAATCCCCGGCCAGGCGTTCAACGAACTGAGCACGCCCAGCAGCGCCAAAAATGGCGGCACCACCAGCGTGAACAACTTGCCCCATTCGGGGTTGAGATTGGCCATGCAAGACGCGAAGGCAATTACCAGAAACGATTGCGCCGCCAGGTAGGCATCGGTGCGGTTGGCCAGGATGCTGGTTTCGTACTGGATTTCCCGGCGATAAAAATCCAGGCGTTCCTTGGGCGAACCGAACATCTTGGCGTTGTGTTCGGTCAGGGCTTCTTCGGCCACGGTTTCAGTCAGGATTCTTGGCACAACGTTCTCGCACAGAGTGGAAAACGTTTAGAAGAGCCGCAAATTGGCAAAGTTCAGCCGGATTGCCAGGCGTCCCAAGTCAAAGAAAAAACACATACCCGCTTTTTATTTCATGGCCTGGGCAATGATTTCCACCAAGTGCACCTGGGTAAAGGGTTTGGACAAGCGCGGCAGTTCGGTCACGAAACCCTCAAGCCGCTCGGCATAACCGGTGGCGAGGATGATCGGCAGGTCGGGCTTCAGGCCCCGGATCGCCTGCGCCAGTTGTGCGCCATTCATCTGGGGCATGGCCATGTCGGTGATGACCAGATCGATGGCCTGGCCGGTGTTGAATGCTTCCAGCGCCTGCACCCCGGATGCCGCACTGATCACTCGGTGGCCGAGGTCCTCGAGCAGCAGGCTGGTGCTGGTCAACACCAGGGTGTCGTCATCCACCACCAGCACGGACAGCCCCGGAACCGGCGACATCGCTGACACTTCAGTGGCCGGTTTGGCCATCGAACCCGGCGTGGCAACCGGTAGCCAGAGTTCGGCCGTGGTGCCGACGTTTTTCTCGCTCTTGAGAATAAAGCGCCCGCCCAGTTGCGCGATAAAACCATGGACCATCGACAAACCCAGGCCCGTGCCTTTACCGACGCCTTTGGTGGTGAAGAACGGATCGGTCGCCGACGCCAGGGTGGCCAGGTCCATACCCTCCCCGGTGTCCGTGACCGACAGACACACATAGCGGCCGGCCGGCAAGGATGACCGGGCCGGGTCGCTGACCACCTCGGACCGGGCGCTGATGACCATTTTCCCGCCATCGGGCATAGCGTCCCGGGCGTTCGTCGCCAGGTTCAACACCGCCAGTTCGAGTTGGTTAATGTCAGCCAGCGCGGGTTCGAGATCCCCAGCAAAGCGGGTTTCCAGCGCCACTGACGGTCCCAGGGAACTGCGTAACAGCCCGGTGATGCCGTGGATCAGCGCGGGTATTTCCACCGGTTCGGTCTTGAGTTCCTGTCGCCGGGCGAAGGCCAGCATGCGTTGGGTCAGGGACACACCACGCAATGCGCCCTGGGTCGCGTTATCCAGCAAACGAACGATCTTCGGCTCATCCCCCACCCGTTTGCGCACGATTTCCAGGTTACCCAGGATCACCGTCAACAGGTTGTTGAAGTCGTGGGCGATCCCCCCACTGAGTTGGCCGATGGCCTGCATTTTTTGCGCCTGGAACAACGCTTCACGGGTTTGCTCCAGGGCATGCTGTGCCTGGGTTACTTCGGTAATGTCCCGGGTGATCTTGGCAAAACCGAGCAGCGTCCCCGTCTCACCCCAGATCGGGTCCACCACCACGTGCGCGAAAAACTGCGTACCGTCCTTGCGCACGCGCCAGGCCTTCTTTTCAAATCGACCTTCCCGCGCAGCCGTCTCCAGCGCCCGTTGCGGTTCGCCGGCTTCGCGGTCTTCCGGGGTGTAGAAAATCGAAAAATGCTTGCCGATCACTTCTTCGGGCAGGTAGCCCTTGATGCGCTGGGCGCCAAGGTTCCAGTTGGTCAGGTAGCCGCTCGCGTCGAGCATGTAGATGGCGTAGTCCGTGACGCTCTGCACCAGCAGGCGAAACTGCTGCTCGCTTTGCTTGAGGGTTTCTTCGGCCATCTTGCGGTCGGTCAGGTCCCGGGTGATCTTGGCGAAACCCAGCAACGTGCCCGAGGGGTCGATGATCGGGTCGATCACCACGTGGGACCAGAAGTGCGTGCCGTCCTTGCGCACCCGCCAGCCTTCGCCTTCGAAGCGCCCTTCCCTGATGGCCGTGTCCAGCGCGCGTTGCGGCAGCCCGGCCAGGCGATCCGGTTCGGTGTAGAACCGCGAGAAATGCTGGCCCAGAATCTCCGCTTCCTCGTAGCCTTTGAAGCGTTTGGCCCCGGCGTTCCAGCTGGTAATGATGCCATCGGGGTCGATCATGTAGATCGCATAGTCCACCACAGCATCGATCAACAGACGGAATCGGCTGTCCTCGATAGCACTGGCTTTTGTCCGATCTGCACTCATTGATCCATCCCGGCATTATTGTTTGGTGGAGTATGCGACAAACCACAGGATTGGAAAGCCGCAATAAACAGACTTTGGATGGGCGTGGTGGAGCGCCAGTCACAGACCACCTATTCTCGACGCCAACGGCCACTTCTGGCCAAGGAAGATGCTCTCGATGATTCTGATCCTGTTGCCGACCCGCGATTACGACCCGACTGAAAGCAGCGTGCCCTGGCAAGCCATGCGCCAGGCCGGGATCGAGGTGCGTTTCGCCACGCCCGAGGGACGGCCCGCCTTCGCCGACCCACGCCTGGTGGACAAGGGCTTCGGCCTGTTGAACCCGTTGCTGATGACACGCAAACCCGACCTCGCCAACTACGCCCGGATGATCGAGGACGCAGCCTTCCTCCAGCCATTGGCCTACGCCGATGTCGACCCGGCGCAATTTGCCGGCCTGCTGATTCCCGGCGGCCACGCCAAAGGCATGCGCAGCCTGCTGGAGTCCGGACAGGCCCGGCGCATTGCCCGGCACTTTTTCCAGACCGACAAACCGGTAGCCGCCGTGTGCCATGGCGTGCTGTTGCTGGCCCGCACCCTGGCCCTGGCCACCGGGCGGCCGGTGATCGATGGGTACAAGGTCACCGCACTGGTGGCCGGCACCATGGAAATGCCGGCCTGGTTCCTCACCGGCCTGTGGCTGGGGCGCTATTACCGCACCTATCGGGATACCGTCGAAGCCGAAGTGCGCGCCGCCCTGCGCCAACCGGCGGATTTCCAGCGTGGCCCTTGGTTGTCCAGCCGTGATTCGGCGGACAAGCCGGAACGCGGCTTCGTGGTCCGCGACCGCCAATTGCTCACCGCTCGCTGGCCAGGGGACTGTCATCGCTTTGCCGCCGAATGGCTGCGCCTGCTGGATGAACAGACCACCAGCTCGGCAGCAACTGCCTGACCTTGCTCTCACCAAAGCGGTCATCGATCAGCATCACCACGCCCTGGTCCTGCTGGGTGCGGATCACTCGCCCGGCGGCCTGCACGACTTTCTGCACGCCGGGGTACAGATAGGTGTAGTCGTATCCCGCGCCGAAAATCGCCGCCATGCGGTGTTTCATTTGTTCGTTGACCGGGTTCAGTTGCGCCAGTCCCAGGGTGGCAATAAAGGCACCGATCAGCCGTGCGCCCGGCAGGTCGATGCCTTCGCCAAATGCCCCGCCCAATACCGCGAAACCAACGCCCTGGCTGTGAGTGGTGAATTGGTCGAGAAAGTCCTGGCGCTGACTTTCGGCCATGCCTCGGGACTGTGACCACAACGTGATATGCGGATGCCGCTCGGCCAGCAACTGCGCCACTTGTTGCAAATAATCGAAGCTGCTGAAAAACGCCAGGTAGTTGCCGGGGCGCTCGCTGAACTGCCGGGCGATCAGCTCGACAATCGGCCCGAGGGACGCCTGACGGTGTACGAAACGCGTTGAGATCTGGCTGACGATGCTGACGTGCAACTGATCGGCATGGAACGGCGACTCCACGTCGATGCACACGGTATTCGCCGGCGTGCCGAGCAAGTCGGCGTAGTAATGCCGAGGGCTCAGGGTCGCGGAAAACAGCACCGTGCTGCGCGCTGCCGTCAGGCGCGGGCGGATAAACCCGGCAGGCACCACGTTGCGCAGGCACAGCTGCGAAAGGTTGCGCTTGCGTTCGAGGTCGCGCTTGCTGATATCGAACAGGAACTGTTCGTCGAACAGCTCGGCCACTCGGCCGAATTGCAGGATGTCGAAGTAGAAATTCTGCAAGGCACTGTCCAGGCCCTGGGGATGGTCGTTCAGGTAGTCGCCGATGCTCGCGCTGCACGAGGACAAGGCTTGCAGGAGTTTTTCCGGGGCCTTGTCGTAGGCCTGATAGGGGCTCAGTTGCAGGTCATGCAGGGCGTTCCATTCGCGATTGACCCGTTGCAGGGATTTCTTCAATGGCTCAGGCGCGGTTTTGCGCACGTTATTGAGTGTCGCTTGATCAAGGCTGGCGCTGTACATCTGCCGGCCGCGCTCAACCAGGTTGTGCGCCTCGTCCACCAGCACCGCGACCCGCCAGTTGTTGGCCTGGGCCAGGCCGAACAACAAGGCGCTGAAGTCGAAGTAATAGTTGTAGTCGGCGACCACCACGTCCGCCCAGCGCGCCATTTCCTGGCTCAGGTAATAAGGGCAAACGGTGTGTTGCAGCGCCACTTCCCGCAAGGCGCTCTGGTTCAACAGACTCAATTGGCTGGCAGCCTGGCGCGCGGCAGGCAAACGATCGTAGAAGCCTTGGGCCAACGGGCAGGATTCGCCATGGCAAGCCTTGTCCGGGTGTTCGCAGGCCTTGTCCCGGGCGATCATCTCCAGCACGCGCAACGGTGGCGCGCCGGCGCTGTCGAGGATCACCTGCGCCGCATCCAGCGCCAGTTTGCGTCCCGGGGTTTTCGCCGTGAGGAAAAACACCTTGTCCAGTTGCTGCGGCGCCAGGGCCTTGAGCATCGGGAACAGCGTGCCGACGGTCTTGCCGATCCCGGTGGGCGCCTGCGCCATCAGGCAGCGGCCGGTGCTGACGGCTTTGAACACCGATTCGGCCAGATGCCGTTGCCCCGGACGAAACCCGGCATGGGGAAACGCCAACCCCTGCGCCGCTTGATTACGCGCGTCGCGATGGGCCATTTCCTGCTCGGCCCAATGCAGGAACAACCGGCAATGCTGCTCGAAGAACGCCCCCAGTTCATCGGCGCTGAACCCCTCGACCAGGCAGGTTTCCTTTTCGCTGACGATGTCGAAGTACACCAGCGCCAGGTTGATCTGTTGCAGGTGCAACTTCTGGCACATCAACCAGCCATAGATCTTGGCCTGGGCCCAGTGCAACTGGCGGTGGTTAGCCGGTTGCTTGCTCAAGTCGCCGCGATAGGTTTTGACTTCTTCCAGGCAGTTTTGCGCCGGGTCGTAGCCGTCCGCCCTGCCCTTGACCTTCAAGGTTTGATACAGCCCCTCCAGGGCGACTTCGCTTTGGTAGTTGTCGTTGCGCCGTGATGCGACAGTGCGATGGCCGACGATGCCTTCCAGCGCGGTCGGTGAGGGGGTGAAACGAAGGTCGAGGTCACCAACCTTGGCGGTGAATTCACACAACGCCCGCACCGCGATGCTGTAGCTCAAGCGCTCTGCTCCGCCCATTGCACGTAGCAGACGGCAATCGGCATCTGGTGTTCGTGGCAGAACTCGATCCAGCGCAATTGGTTGTCTTGCAGGCGATCGCCGGGGCCTTTGACTTCGATCATGCGGTAGGTCTTGTCCTGCGGCCAGAACTGGATCAGGTCCGGCATGCCGGCGCGATTGGCCTTGATGTCCAGCAACAAGCGATTGAACCAGTGCTTGAGGTGCTCGGCTGGCAGGCAATCCAGCGCCTGATCGAGCAAGTCCTCGGTCAGCGCGCCCCAGAACACGAACGGCGACTGCACGCCCCACTTGCCCAGGTAGCGCCCGCGGATGGTCTGGCGGTAGCGTCCGTCATCCAGCTCCGCGAGGCAGGCCTGGAACACATCGGCACGACGGTGATGAAAGTCTTCATTGAGCAGGTCCACGGGCCCGCGCTGGAACGGGTGGAAAAACGCCCCGGGCAACGGCGCGAAGATCGCTGGCCAGCAGAGCAAGCCGAACAGCGAGTTGATCAGGCTGTTCTCGACGTAATGCACCGGCGCCGTTTCTTCGGCCAGATGGGCCTGAACGTAATACTCCACAGACAGCGCCAGATCGGTGCGGGGCAGTTGCAGATCCAGCCGTTCCATGACTAGCGGGCCTGCGCGCTTTATCGGCGGCCCACCCAGTTTGCGTCGCAGCCTTGGCAGCACCCGCAACAGTTGTTGCTGTTCGGCGGCGCTTTCCGGTGACAACTCGGCGATGACCGCCAGTTCCAGTGCCAACGCGTATTCAGCACAACGCTCCAGCACCCGAATCAATCGCAGGCGCGCGCCGGGATAGTCACATTCGCGGTAAATGCCCAGGGCGGTGGGGAAATCGGCGATGCGTTCACAATACTGGCCGATCTGGAACAACAACTTGGCCCGACGCCGTTGCAGCCAGGGATTGCTTAGCGCCAATGCGTTGATTTGCTCGACAACGGCCCCCACCTCTTCACCCGCCTCGAAACGCTGCTGACACTCGTGGAGGAACACACAGGCGTCCACGTCATCACGGCTGCACAGGCCACGGGAATCATCGCAGAACTCAACTTTTTCATAGGCAAAGATGCCAAGGTCCGCCAGCACGAACTCCGACCAGTCCTGGTAGAGATTGCCGAAGAACATCAGGCGCAACCGGTCACACAGACCCATGATGGTCAGGCTGAACAAGCGGTCATTCAGGGTCGGGCACCACTGCGCGAAACGGCGGGACTCGGGAAACTGCTCACTGAGCAGCGGCAACCAATCGGCCTTCTTGCCCTTGGGCTGGTCGATGGCGTGCCCCAGGCATTGCAGGATTTCGGCCTTGAGCAAGACATCGAACAGTTCTTCGATTAATAACGGCGCCTGCTCATCGATCCAGCCCAATTGCAGTAAGGGGCCAGCCGCAAGGGCGGTATCCCCGATTTCGACGTAATGAAGTTTGCCGGCCCGGAAATGCAGGCCCTTGCGCATCACCATCCGCACCAGCAGCGCCCGGGACTCCCTTGGCAAACGGTGGAACTCGGCGATGAAGCGCTGTTCGTCCGGGCTCAACACATCGGCATAGCGATGCTCAAGCCAATCAAGCACTTGCATGAAGTTGTTCAAGTAATAGAACGGGTCGTCGAGCGGGTTTGCAGTCACAGGAAAAAGGACCATGGCGAGCGAGTACTGGTTATGCGTACAGATACCAGCTCCACCCGGTTCGGCGCAAACGGAAAAGGATGGGCGGCGCGGCGAACTGGATCTTTTTCGGGTGGCCATCGAACTTTCCGGCAATCCGTGGCACCAACCGCCATAGCGCTTATTTTTTGATCAAGGAGATAAATATGAATATCAAGACCCTGGGCCTGCCCCTGGCCGTAGCAGCCTTTCTGGCCCTGGCCGGTTGCTCCACGCCAACGGTGGTGACCCTGCAGAATGGCACCCAGTATTTGACCAAGGACATGCCGAAAACCAAGACCAAGGATGGCTTCTACGAGTTCGAGGATATTTCCGGGGCGAACGTGAAGGTCAATGCCAATGATGTGGCGACGGTGCGCAAGGAAGATTAAAAGACCGCGTTATCGTTGATCGCGGGCAAGCCTTGCTCTTGTAGGAGCGAGCTTGCCCGCGAAGAGGCCCGTCAAATCACTACAAATTTCAAGGCATTCCCGGAATGCCGGTATCGCAAACGAAATAGCGCTCCCCGCGCTTGATCAGCTCCGCCCGCAGCTTCTGACAACGGTCATATTCCTGCTGCACGGAATTATCGATGCTGATGTTGCCGGTCACTGGCGGCTTGTTCCCGTCGCCGATCCGGATCGTCGCCCAAGGCTGCTCCGGCTCAATCTGAAAACGGCTTTTCTCTTCGACCGGTGCCTGGGTTTCGATGGCGGCCGGTTTCGGCAACTCATCCGGCGTCATGCCATAACGGCTCAAAATCGAGCCGTGAGGCAGTTCTGCGGCGGCGTTTGCCGATAACACGGCCAAAGCCAACCCCAAGACAACCGTTTTGCTGTTACTCACGTGGCTGAATCTCCTGTACTCAATGGCGGCATGCCGCGGGTGCGTTGTAGAAATAACGCAGAAGTGGGCGGATGCTTTAGTGCCGGTTCCTGTTGGTGCAGGTATTGGAGTCCAGGCGTGACCATCAGGTCACGGTGATAGGCAGGTTTACCGCGTTATCGTTCTTCGCGGGCAAGCCTCGCCCCCACAAGGGATCGCGTAACCCCTGTAGGAGCGAGGCTTGCCCGCGAAGAGTCCCTATCAGGCAATAACGATTCCAGAGCCAGACAAACTCTCCAGCCCAACCCCGACCAACGTCACCGAATCCCCGCCAAACGTCAGCACCGTGTCATGCCCGACCGCCGAGACATGCGCCCGGAAGTTATCGTCCGGCGTCACGCCTTGCACACCCATGAAAACCAGCTTATCGGTGGCTTGATAGCCAACCACCCTGTCCTGGCCAAACGCCCCGGTGAACAGGAAGGTATTAACCCCGCCCCCCGACTCCATCAGGTCATTCCCTGCGCCGCCGACAAACACGTCATTGCCCTTGCCGCCGATCAAATGGTCGTTACCGTCCAGGCCAAACAACCAGTCACCGCTGGCGTGTGCCGTGAGCGTATCGGCACCCGCGCCGCCCTTCACCGTCGAGGCGTATTGGGTCAGGTTGTTGCCGACCTTCAGGCCATCCGCCGTGACGCTGTGGGTCACGTCGTCCTTGAACACGCCCCACAGGAACGCCGGTTCCTTGGTCAGGATGTTGCCGATGTCGCGGGTGATGCTGATTCCGCCGTTGGCGTCCTTCACATACAGGTTGCCGACGCCGTCGTTGGCGAACACGAAGTTCTTCACCGACTGTTGCAAGTCCAGCAGGTTGCTGCCCTTGCCGCCGAGCACGATGTTGTAGCCGCCGCCGTCGCGGAAGGTGTCGTTGCCGTCCCGGCCTTCGAGGTAGTCATTGCCCTTCCCGCCCTGGATCAGGTCATTGGCGTCGCTGCCGATGATAAAGGTGCTGCCTTTGTGGGTTTCGGCGTTGCGGTTCAGGTCCTGGACCCAGGTGTTGGCCCGCGCCGGGTCCGACAGGTTAGCCACGACGATGGTCGAGTCTTTGCTGGTGAGGTCATAGAACTTCGACTCGATCACCCGGTTCATCCCATCGCCGTAAGCGGTCGGCAAATGCGAAATCCAGGTCGGAATGTTGAGGATGGAAAACGGCAGCACGTTCCACACCGTGGAGGCGTAGTGATCGTTGAAGCTGACGATGTTGTCGGTCGCCGAGGCCTTGGCCGCGTCGTGCACACCCACCGACGCCAGGTTGAAAGTCGAGCCGTCGAGAGCGCGGAACACCGGGTCGTTTTCGTAGCCGATGTTGAGCACTTTGTCGTTGCTGCTCTGGGTCGGCGACGCGTAGGCGATGTAGTTCGAATCCTTGTAGAACCCGCCCCACTTGTCCGTGCTCAGGTCCGCCGCGCTGTTGACGGCCAACCCGCCCAGGCTGTGCCCGCTGAACAACACGTCCTTGCCGGACAAACCATTGGCACTGGCAAACGCCGCGACATTGCCGAGCAGTTTGCCAAAGGCTTCACCGACGTAATTCTTCGCATAATCCTTGGGGCCAAGCGCCGCCAACAGATCGTTGATGACGTCGCCGATGGAGTCACCAATCTGTATTTCCCGCGGGCCGCTGGTGCCACGAAAGGCGACACCGACTTCAGTGAGATGGCCCTGGGCGTCGTACTTGCCGAGGATCTCGACCTGGGCGCTGGTGAACCCGGCCTTTTCGCCGTAGAAGGTTCCGCGCGCGTCGGTCTTGCCGTCATAGCCCAGCTGCGCGGCGGTGATCGGGGTCCAGCCGGCCTTCTGCACCGCTTGCAGGGCGAGTTTTTCCGAATCGGGGTTCCACGGAACGCCCGGTATAACTCCTTGGGAATCGGTGCCGCCAATCAGCGCGGTGACCAGGGTGGCCGGCAGCCCGATCCCGAAACCGTTGTGCTGATAACCGGTGGCAAAACCGTTATCGAGGTTGTGATAGGAATACAGCGTGATAGCCATGGCGTCGCTGAACAGCGCCTTGGAATCGGCTGTGGTGAAGTTTTTGTAATCGTAAACACCCATTTGCTATTGCCTCTCTTTTGTTGGAATTGTCAGAGATAGCTCACAGCCAAAGTGCCTCGGGAATGAGGCGCTCCGGAGCATTTCAGTGCATGCAGCCGTTATGCAAAGGTAAAACTTGAAGTGGAAAGGTTATCCAGCCCGACGCCGACCAGGGTCACGGCAAAATCGCCGACCTTGAGCACGGTGTCGTGGCCGGACTGTGAAGCATGCTGTTTGTAGTCATAGCCCTGCCCCGCGCCCTGGACGCCCATGAACACCAGTTTGTCACTGCCCTGGTAACCATTGATCGTGTCGAAACCAAAGGCACCGCTGAACAGGAACGTGTTGTTACCGGCACCCGAAGCGTGCATCACGTCATTGCCCGCGCCGCCGACGAAGGTGACGTGGCTTTTGTCGCTGCGCAGCAGGTCGTCACCGGCATTGCCGAACAACCAATCGCCATCCAGCGTGGCCGCCAGCGCGTTGCCATAGGCGTCGCCGTTGAGCGAATGGTTGTAGTGGGTCAGATCATTACCGTTAAGCAAGCCGCTGGCCGTGACGTTGTAACTGACGTCCTTAGTGCCAAACCATGAGCCCGGCTCCTTGCTCACCAGCGCGCCGATGTCCCGGGTCAGGCTGATGCCGCCGTAGGCGTCACGCACATACAACGTGCCGTCGCCGTCGTTGGCAAAGCTGAAGTTCTGCAACGGCTTTTGCAGCTCGAAGGTGTTGCTGCCCTTGCCGCCCAGCAGGATGTTGTAGCCGCCGTCATCGCGGAAACGGTCGTCACCGGCCCGGCCCTCGATAAAGTCATTACCGGCGCCGCCCTTGAGCAAGTCGTTGCTGTCGGTGCCGATGATGAAGGTGCTGCCGGTGTGCGGTTCGCCGCTGCGGCCCAGGTCCTCGACCCAGGTTTTACCCCGGGACTCCAGCGCCAGGTTGGAGACGATCAGCGTCGAGTCCTTGCTGGTCAGGTCGTAGAACGTCGAGTCGATTACCCGGTTCAAACCATCGGCATAACCCAGCGAGCCGTGGGCCGACCAGCTCAGCGGGTTGAGGATGCTGAACGGCGTCAGGTTCTGCGCGGTGGAGGCGTAATGGTCATTGAAGTTGACGATGTTGTTGGTCGCCGACGCCTGATAACCATCGTGCTTGCCCACCGAACCGCTGCTGAACGTGGTGCCGTCCAGCGCACGGAACACCGGGTCATTCTCGTAACCGACGTTCAGCACGTTATTCGAGATGCTTTGGGTCGGCGAAGCGAAGGCCACGTAGTTGGCGTCCTTGAAGAACCCGCCCCAGTTGTCGCCGCTCAGTTCTGCCACGCTGTTGACCCCAAGTCCGCCGAGGCTGTGGCCACTGATCAGCACGTCCTTGGCACTCAGGCCATGGGCGATGGCGAACGCCGCGACGTCCTTGAGCAAGGTGTCGAAGGCGCTTTTGGCGTAGTTCTTCGCGTAATCCACCGGGCCGATGGCGGCCAGCAAGTTGTTCTTGATGTCGCCGAAGGTGTCGCTGTAGCCCAGGCCCCCGGTGCCGCGAAAGGCTACACCGAGGCCGATCAGCTTGCCGGCCGCGTCGTACTTGCCGAGCACTTCGGCTTCGGCACTGGTGAAACCGTCCTTCTCGCCAAAGTACGAGCCTTGCGGGCCGACCTTGCCTTGATAGCCCAGGGCCGAGGCGCCAATCGGCGCCCAACCGGTGGCGGGCAATGGCTGGCCCGTCGGCGTGTAGGCATACAGCGTTAGCGCGATGGCATCGCTGTACAGCGCCTTGCCGGCTTCACTGCCGGCATTTTTGTAATCAAACAGTCCCATGTTTTTTGCTTCCTTTGCGTCAAATCAGAACTGCCAGTCCAAGGTCAGGCCCACGCCGTGATCCTTCTCGTTGGAACCCAGCAATCCGTTGTAATCCAGGTTTACGCGGGTCGCTTTGTTCAAGGCCAACCCGGCGCGCAGGCCGACCACGGCGGCATTGCGATCCATCGACACACTCTGCACGTTGAACCCGGTGTTGCTGCTGGCGAAGGCCAGGTGTTGATCGGTATCGACACTGCTCAGGTTGTGCTGCCAGCCGAGGCTGCCAGACAGTTCGAGCTGCTTCTGGTCGGACAGCGCAATGGCTTTGCTCGCCCGCAGACCGAGGGTCGACAGCACCGCGTCGCGGTTGTCTTCACCCGCCTTGAGCGCGGCGGCATCACCCTTCTCGGTGAAGCTGTCGCTGTTCAAGTGCACGTAAGCCAGTTTGGCGAACGGTTCCAGGGCCAGGGGTTGCAGGTCCAAACGGTAAGCGGCTTCGGTGAACACCTGCGCGGTGGTCGCATCGTGCTTGGTTTTCTGCTTGCCGCTGACATCGGCGAATTGCAGGTCACGTTTCGCATCAATGCGATGCCAGCTGTAGGCACCGCCGACGCTCAGGCG
This sequence comes from Pseudomonas sp. ANT_J12, assembly GCF_008370045.1. GTDB lineage: Bacteria > Pseudomonadota > Gammaproteobacteria > Pseudomonadales > Pseudomonadaceae > Aquipseudomonas. The sequence continues at coordinate 69,195 of NZ_VOBN01000011.1, read as the reverse complement.
CAGGGCATCGATTTCATGCCCCAGGTACGCACCCAAGTGGTAGCTGTCGACGTCCGCCGACGAGTGCGTGCCATCGCCCATGCTCAACGAGCTGTTGCTATATCCGGTGACGAAACCCAGACGGGTATCTTTAGCGATCAAGCCATCGCCACCCACCAGCAAGCCGCCGATGGAGCTGTTGGAACTGGCGTTGTCGTTACCGCCATCGCTCTTGCCCCAGGCGCCCAGGACTTTGACCCACAGGTTGCTTTTGTCATCCGTCGGCGCGCCGGCGTCGAACAGATCACGTTCACGCAAACGGTCACTGACGGCGTCACGCAGGTAGCGACTGTCGTTCATCAGCATGGTGCCCACCGCCGGATGAATCTCGCCGGACAGTTGCTGGAACGCTTGCTGCGCCACTGCGGCGGTCGGCGCCAGCAACAGGGTTTCGTACAGCGCATTGCCCGCGCCCAGTTGCTCGGCGGCTGCGGCTACGGCGCGTTGGTTCGGGGTCTGGCCGACAGCGCTGAAGGACGTCGCGTTACGTTCCACCGCCAGTTGAATCCCGTTGGCCGTGTAATCCAGGGCACCGCCGATAAACAGGTAGTTCGGCAACACTTGCCCAAACTGCCCTTGGATGCCGCCCGCCGCTTGCAGGATGTTGTACTGATGGCCGAGCAGGGTTTGCGTTTCAGCAGTGGTCAGCAGGGTCGGACTGTTTTCCAGGGACAGGCTGACCGTGGCGCCATCGATCACAGCCTTGCCGCCGGCAATGATCTGGTCGCTGCTGGTGGGCGACAGTTCCACGGCGTAGGTCGAACCGGGTTCGAAGACCACGTCGCCGGCCACTTGCAAGGTACCGATGGAGTTGCCCGGCGCCACGGTGCCGCCGCTTTTCGCGGTCAGCGCGCCGATGCGGCCGTTACCGCCGAGGATGCCGTTGTCATTGACGGTGACTGCCGATTGCAGCGAACCGTTGATCGCCAGGCGACCCTGATTGACCAGGGTCGGGCCGGTGTAGGTGTTGGCGCCGGTCAGCACCAGGGTGCCGATGCCTTGCTTGGTCAGGCCGCCATGCCCGGAGATGTCGTTGCGCCAGGTGTCGAGCCCGCAGTGCACGTCGTTGCACACGCGCTCGGTGGGTTTGCCGGCGTCGACGATGCCACCGATGCCCGGCAGGTCCGCGACAAACTGGCTGTCGCCGTAGGCACCCTGGATGCGGAATTCTTCCGGGATGTCCTGCTCGGTGACCAACATCGCCGGGCCATTGATGCCCTTGCCCAGGTTGATCATGCCCCAGCCGTATAACGCGTCGACGCCAGGGGCGCCGAGGTCGGTGGCCGTGGTGCGCAACACGCTGGCGACCTGCGCGCCGGTCATGTACGGGAAGCGTTCCATCAACACCGCCATGGAGCCCGCCACGTGCGGCGCGGCCATCGAGGTGCCGTTGTAGTTGGCATAACCGGTGCCGACATTGTTAGGGTCGGTGCCGCTGATGATCGAGCTGTAGATTTTGCTACCCGGCGCCGACACGCAGTAGCTGGCGGTGTAACCGCAGCGCGAGGAGAAGGTGCTGATGCCGTAGGTCAGGTCCGGGTTCTTTTGCAGCGCCGCCACGGTGATCCAGTTTGGCGCAATGTCCGGCACGAAATACGCCAGGCCGGCGATGGCGTCCGGGTTGTTGAGGTTGTAGTCGTTACCGGCGGCGAAGATCGTGACGATGCCGCTGCGAGCCGCCGCGATGGCGCCGTCATAGGCACCGCCGGGCTTGGTGCCGAGCAAGGGCTGGATCTCGTTGAACTGCAATTGCGCGTCCTGCACGGTGAAGTGCGGGAACGCCGGGTCGCGCCCGCCGAGGTCGAAGCGATCGGTGATGCCGATCCCCCAGCTGTTGTTGATGATCCGCGCGCCGCTGGCGATCAGGGCATCCCAACCGGCCTTGTACACGGCGCCGTCGTTGCCGCGAATGATCCCGTCCTCGGGGCCCGGGTCGCCGTTGTCGGCGCTGATGATTTGTGCGCCGAAGGCCACGCCGTGCATCGGGCCGCCGTCGCGGCTGCCGGCGGCAATCCCGCCGACGTGGGTGCCGTGGGCGCCGAGCTTGCCGTCGGAGCCGACCGAGGGCGCGCCGTTGTAAAGGAACGCGTCCCCGGCTTTGACCGGGATGTACGGGTCGGTGTATTCACGGATGCCGCTGGTGACCAGGTTAATCACCTTATTGGCCCCGGAAAACTCCGGGTGTTGGGCGTAGACCGGCTGGTCGAAAATCCCCAGTTTCACGCCTTTGCCGGAGTAGCCAGCGGCGTAGGCCTCCTGGGCGTTGATCGCGCCCACGCCCCAATCGGCGTTGAACTCGGCGCTGCGCCAACTGTTGGGATCGCCGACCTTGCCGTTTTCCACGTAAGGCGCGGCATGGGCAGTGCCCAGCGTGGCCAGCGCGCAGAGCACGGCGAGGTTGAGGGATTTGAGGGCGAACGTGTTGTTGTTTTCGGACGTCATCCAGCTACCTTCCTTAGTTGTGTTGCCTTTTTCATGACCCCAGGTCATTTGGGGTATCCAAAAGATCGCAGCCTTCGGCAACTCCTACGCCGAACGCGTCACCCGCAGGCTGCGAGCTCTTCACGGGTTCAAACAATCAGAACTGCCAATTGAGGCTCAGCCCCACGCCATGGCTTTTCTCGCGGCTGGCCAGTTGGCCGGTGTAATCGAGGTTCAGGCGAATATCGCGGCTCAGCGCCAGGCTGGCGTGGGCACCGACCAGCGCGGCATCGCGCACCAGTGGCGAACTTTCCACCGCGAACCCGGTGCCACCGCTGGCAAACGCCAGATGCTGCTCGGAATCAACGCTGCTCAGGTTGTGCTGCCAGCCGAGGCTGCCGCTCAGGTCCAGTTGTTGCTGGCCGGACAGGTTCACGGTTTTCAGTGCCCGCAGGCCGAGGGTGCTGAGCACCGCATCGCGGGTGTCGCCATGGCTTTTCAGCGCGGCGGCATCGCCTTTCTCGGTAAATCCCTCGGTGTCGAGGTGCACGTAGGCCAGGTTGGCGAACGGTTCCAGGGCCAAGGGTTGCAGGTTCAGGCGATACGCCGCCTCACCGAAGACCTGGGTGGTGGCTGCATCGACCTTGGCTTTCTGTTTGGCGCTGACATCGCCGTATTGCAGGTCACGTTTCACATCGGCGCGATGCCAGCTGTAGGCACCGCCCGCGCTCAGGCGCCAGGCGCCCAGTTCGTGGCCGGCATACGCGCCCAGGTGATAGCTATCGACCTGCGCCGAGGAATGGGTGCCTGAGCCCATGTTCACCGAACTGTCGCTGTAACCGGCGACCAGGCCGATCCGGGTTTGCTCATCCACGGCGCCATCGACGCCCGCCAGCAAACCGCCAATCGAGGTGGTGTAACCCGCCGTGTCGTGCCGGTCATCGGTCTTGCCCCAGGCGCCCAGGGCCTTGATCCAGCCGTTGCTTTGCGCGCTTTTGGCCTCGTTGAGACGTTCACCCACGGCATCGCGCAGGTAACGGCTGTCGTTGATCAGCACCGAACCCAGCGCCGGGTAGATTTCCCCCGACAACTGCTGGAACGCTTGCTGTGCCGAAGTCGCGGTCGCCGACAGCAGCAGGCTTTCGTACACCGCATTGCCCGCGCCCAGCCCTTCCACGGCGCCGGCCACGGCACGCTGGTTCGGGGTCTGGCCGACGCTGGCGAAACGCGTGGCGTTACGCGCTACGCTCAGGCCAATGCCGGTGACGGAATAATCGAGCGTGCCGCCGATAAACAGGTAATTGGGCAACACCGCGCCGAACTGACCCTGGATACCGCCAGCCGCTTGCAAGATGTTGTATTGACGACCGAGCAAGGATTGGGTCTGGGCGGTGGTCAGCAAGGTCGGACTGTTTTCCAGGGACAGGCTGACGGTGGCGCCGCTGACCGTGGCGGTGCCGCCAGCGACAATTCGGTCGCTGCGGGTGGGTGACAGTTCCACGGCATAGGTCGAACCCGGGGCGAAGGTCACGTCGCCGGCGACCTGCAAGGTGCCGATGGAATTGCCTGGCGCCACGGTGCCGCCGCTATTGGCGGTCAGCGCGCCGATGCGCCCGGAACCGCCCAGGGTGCCGCTGTCATTGACGGTCACGGCGGAAGTCAGCGAACCGTTGACCGCCAGCAGGCCGCCGTTGACGGTGGTCGGCCCGCGATAGGTGCTGTCACCGGTGAGCATCAAGCGCCCAGCGCCGGACTTGATCAGGCTGCCTTCATAAACGCGCGTGGCTGCCGCGCTATCGCGCGCCATGCCCACGGCGTAATCAGTCTGATCCTGTTGACTGGCGCCCGCCGCCACGCCGTTTTCCCAGCCGTTGTCCTTCAGAGTCTGTTGCCAGGCACTGTGTTCGGCGGCGTCTTCGGCCTGGCGCTGGATCAACGCCTTGTCGCTGATGCCGTTGCTCCAGACGTCACTCTGCCCTGCCCCCAGATTGGCGTCGAACGCGCCGAGTAATTGCCCCGGCCCGCGCATCGCCCGGTCCAGGTTGGCCACGCCCCAGCCGACCTGGGTGGTCGGCGCATCGGTGATCGAGCCGTCGAGCTGGGTTGCGGTGGTCAGCAGCACTTGCAGCGCCTGCTGATTGGTCATGTACGGGTAGCGTTCCATCACCAGCGCCAGGGCGGCCGTGGCGTGGGGCGCGGACATGGAGGTGCCTGACTTGATCGCGTAGCCACCGTCAGGAATGGTGCTGTCGATCTTCGCGCCGGGGGTGGTGATGCACCAATACTTGGCGATCCCGCACTGGTTGTACTTTTGCTGATTGGCTTGATCCAGCCCCGAGACCGCCAGCCAGTGGCCTTCCAATTCCGGCTGGAAATACGGCAGCGCCGAACGCACGCTGGCGTTGGGGTAGCCGCTGTTGCCGGCGCTGAACACGTTGATCACGCCGCGTTGGGACGACACGTCGGCGGCGGCATCCAGCCAGGTGCCTTTATTGAAGTGTTGAGCGTAGGCCGCGTGCAGGTCGTCGAGGGTGCGATAGCTGACATCCGGCGGCTGGCTGCCCCAGCTGTTGTTGATCGCCCGCACACCGGCATCGGCCAGGGCGTTGTAGGCCGCTTTGAAATACTGCGGATCGGGATTGGGACCGAACAGGAAACTGTCGTTCTTGTTGGTGTTGGCCACGTAGATCTGCGCGTTGAACGCCACCCCGTGCATGCCGGTGCCGTCACGGGACGCGCCCAGGGTGCCGGTGACGTGGGTGCCATGGGAGTCGTTGTTGGGATTGAGCGTACCGTCGACGTTGAACGGTGTGCCGTCGACGTAGGTGCCGCGGGTGGTGACCGCGTGGTATCGGTCGGTGGCGAACTCGGGATGGCTGGCGTCGAAGCCGGAATCCAGTTCACCGATCTTCACGCCTTTGCCGGTGATGCCGGCGGCGTAGGCTTGATCGGCCTGCATGCGGGCCAGACCCCAGTCGCGCTGGAACTCCGCCGAGCGCCAACTGGCGGAGTCACCGGGTTTGCCGGTTTCGAGGTATTGGGCCTGGGCTGCTTGGGGGATGGCAGAAACCAGGAGCAATAGCGTGCCGACCGATATCGGCTTGATCTGTACTTCCATGTCTTTCTCGCTTTTTTGGCGTTTTTAGAGTTTTAGTCCCCCTGTTCGCGGGGGTGGTCGTGCGGTGTTGCCGAAATGCATTTCTTTCAGGATGTCGCGATTCCTGTGGCAATCGAGCTTTTCGTGGCGAGGGAGCTTGCTCCCGCTGGGCTGCGAAGCGGCCCCCCCACGGCGGTTACGGGAGCAAGGTCCCTCGCCACAAAAGCCTGTTCGCCACAGGTTTGTTTTTCGTCAGCAGATCAGCGGGTTTTCGGGCCCTGGCCAAACGCCTCATCTACCTTCGCCAGATCCTGGTCGTTCAATGTCCCGGCGTAGTAATGCAGCTTGGTCCACGCCATCAGGTAGTCATACCGCGCCTGCGCCAGGTCTCTTCGAGTGGTGAACAACTGTTGTTCAGCGTTGAGCGCATCCAGGTTGACCCGCTCACCGCCAAGGATGCTTTGCTTGGTCGACACCACCAGCGCTTCGGCGGACACCAGGGCTTTTTGATAGGCGCGCAGCTTGTTCACCCCCGACAAACAGGCGCTGAACTGGCGGCGCAGTTCGATCAGGGTTTCCCGGGTCTTGCCGTCCAGTTCGTACTCGGCTTGCTCCATGGTGCGGCTGGCCTGGCGGGTCATGGCCGAGACCCCGCCACCGGCATACAACGGCACGCTGACTTCGATGCCGATGGTGTTGGTGTCGTAGCGCTGGTTATAGGTGTTGCCGCTTTCCGATTCGTTCTGGCGCACCGAGGCGTAGGCGCTGACTTTGGGCAGGTGCCCGGCGCGGTTGCGTTCGACTTCGTAGCGCGCCACTTCCACGGCCTGACGCTGGGAAGCCAGGTTCGGATTGTTGGCCACGGCCATCTCGTGCCAGGTGTCGTAATTGGCCGGTTGCAGGGCGAAGGTCTGGAAGTTCTGGTCCAGGGGCGCCAGATCACCGATGTTGACCGCCGGCACGCCGATCAGCGCACCCAGCTCACGCAGCGACGCGTCCTGCTCGTCACGGGCCTCGATTTCCTCGGCCGTGGCCAGTTCATAGCGCGACTCGGCCTCAAGAATGTCGGTGCGCGTGCCTTCGCCCTGGCGGAACATGTGTTCGTTCTGCTGGAACTGTTGCTCGAAGGCCTTTTTCTTGGCCTGGGCGATGTCGATCTGATCCTGGGCAAACAACGCCTTGGTGTAGTTATCCAGCACCCGCACCAGCAATTCCTGGCTCTTGCCACGGAAGGCTTCGTCGGCGAACAACGATTGCGCCACGCCTTTGCGATACGACGCGTAAGCCTCGTAGTCGAGCAACGGTTGTTGCACCGTCAAGGTCGAGCCGTAGCTGCTGTAGTTGCGGTCCTCGGTGAAGTCCGGCCGCCCCTCGTTAATCTGGGTGACCTTGGAGGTGTTGCGCCCTTTGTTGTAGTTGTAACCCACTTTGGGCAACAGCCCGGCGCGGCCGATGATGCGGTTTTCAAGGCCGGCATCCCGCTCCTTGATGGCGCCGAGGAACACCGGGTCATTGCGCAACGCCTGTTCGTAGATTTCAAACGGCCCCAGGGCCATTGCACTGTTGCAGGTCAGCAACGCCAGGGCGGCCCCGAGCATGGAAAGCTTATTCATACAACCGAACATCCTTATTCCTCGGTCAACGCGGAGTTGGCCCGGTCGAGCAGCGGCTTGAACAAATAGTTGAGGAGTGAACGCTCACCGGTGCGCACGAACATTTCCGCAGGCATGCCGGGCTTGATCACCAGGCCGTGGAGTTTTTCCATGGCCTGGTCACTGACGCTGCTGCGCAAGACGTAGTAAGGGGCGCCGGTTTTCTCGTCGATCATCTGGTCGGCGGAAATCAGGCTGACTTCCCCCGGCACCCGTGGCGTGCGGCTCTGGTTGAACGCGGTGAACAGGATGTCCACCGGCAAGTGGGTGCCGACCTTGTCGATCAGGTTGACCGGCAGGTGCCCTTCCACTTCCAGGGTGGTGCCTTGGGGCACGATCTCCAGCAAGGTTTCGCCCTGGCGCACAACGGCGCCTTCGGTGTGCACCCCGAGGTTGACCGCGATGCCGTCGGCAGTGGCGATGATCTCGCGGTGTTGCAGGTCGAACCCGGCGGAGGTCAATTGCTCCTTGAGGGTCACGCTCTTGAGTTGCGCGTCGGCCAGTTGGGTGCGGACTTCTTTCTGGTACTCCTCGATGTGCTGTTGCAGCTTGAGTTTCGCTTCGAGGATGCCCTGCTCCACCCGCCCGCTTTCGCCGGTGTTCTCCGCCAGTTGTTGCTGCACTTGCGACAGCTGACGCTGGTATTCCATCAGCCGGTTGCGCGGGATGTAGCCGTTGTCGGCCAGAGGCTGAAGGTTGCTCAGTTGCTGTTGCAGCGAGCTGGCCTGGGCCGTCAGGTCGGTGCGGGCGCGGCGCATGCCGGCCAGTTGCGCGTTCGCGCCTTCGATATTGGCGCGCAACCCGCCCTGTTCACGGGCGTAGGCTTCGCGGCGGCTGCTGAACAATTGGCGCTGGCCTTCGAGGACCAGGGCCAGACGCGGATCAGCGTCCTTGCTCAGCTCGGTGGGGAAAGTCACTTGCTTGAGGTTGTCCCGCTCGCTTTCCCAACGCGCGACGCTGGCCCAGGCCATGCGGTATTGCGCCTGCAGCGAATCGACGTCGGCCGCGACCTGGGTCTGGTCGAGCTGGAACAGCGGCTGGCCGAGTTTCACCACCTGGCCTTCGCGCACCAGAATCCGGCTGACAACACCGGGACTCATCGATTGCACCGCTTTGCGCTTGCCGGACACAACCACCGTGCCTTGCACCGGAATCCCTTGATCGAGCGGCGCGAGGCTGGCCCAAGTGAAGAAGCTGCCAGCGCCGACAATCGCGAGGATCCAGCCCATGCGTGCGAAAAATTTGGCGTCGCGTTCAGGGCGTTCGGCGATGTAGTCGTGTTCCATCGTGGCTTCGTTTTCAGTGTTCATGCGTGCGCTGCTCATACACCCGAATTCCTTGTCGTGGGCTGATACTGCCGGCTCATGCTGAGCCCGCCCGGCGCCTGGGGTGCCTTGTGCTCCTGATTGGCGGTCGGCTGGTTGCCGGACAATGCCTTGAGTACTTCCTGACTCGGGCCGAACGCCTGCAAGCGACCGTCGTTGAGCACCAGCAACTTGTCGGCCTGGGCCAGCGCGGAGGAACGATGGGTCACCAGAATCACGCTGGTGCCGTTGGCTTTCATGTGCGCAATGGCGCCGGCCAGTGCTGCTTCGCCGACGGTGTCGAGGTTGGAGTTGGGTTCGTCCAGCACCACCAGGCTCGGGTTGCCATACAAGGCACGGGCCAGGGCCACGCGCTGCTTCTGGCCGCCGGACAACCCGCTGCCGTCTTCACCGAGCACGGTGTCGTAGCCTTGGGGCATGCGCAGGATCAGCTCGTGGACACCGGCGTGTTTGGCGGCCTCGACGACTTTCTGCGGATCGGCTTCCCGGAACCGCGCGATGTTTTCCGCAATGCTGCCGCTGAACAGTTCGATGTCCTGGGGCAGATAACCGATGTACGGGCCGAGGTCGTCGCGGTTCCAGCGATGGATGTCCGCGCCGTCGAGGCGTACCGTGCCGCCGAGGGTCGGCCAGACACCGACCAGCACTCGGGCCAGGGTCGATTTGCCAGACCCGGAAGCGCCAAGTACGCCCAACACTTCGCCAGCACCCAGGCTGAAGTTGACCAAGTGCAAGGTCGCCGCACGCTGGCCCGGTGGGCCGGCGCTGACTTGTTCGAAGCTGATCTGGCCTTTCGGTGCCGGCAGTGCCATGGCTTCATCGCTGGGCGGAAAGGCTTGCAGCAAGGCATCGAGCCGACGATAGGCGAGCTTGGCGCCGCTCCACTGTTTCCACACGGCAATCAGTTGATCGATCGGGCTCAGGACCCGGCCCATCAGGATCGAACCGGCAATCATCATCCCGGCGGTCATGTCGCCCTTGATCACCAGCAACGCACCGAGGCCCAACACCAGCGATTGCAGGCACAGGCGCAGGGTTTTGCTCAGGGAACTGATGACGGCGCCGGTGTCACTGGCCTGGTTCTGCAGGCCCAGAAAACGCGAATGCACCTGGAACCAACGCTTGCGCAAGACCCCGAGCATGCCCATGGCCTGGATGGTTTCGGCGTTGTGCAAATGGCTGGTGGCCAACTGGCTGGACTTCTGGGAAAACCCTGCGGCTTCACCCAAGGGCTTTTTGGTCATCGCCTCGTTGAGGCAAGCCAGCCCGATCAACAGTACGGCGCCGGCCGTGGCCAGCACGCCCAGCCAGACGTTGAACAGGAAAATCACAAACAGGTAGACCGGGAACCACGGCGCGTCGAAGAAGGCGAACAAGGCCGGACCGGTGACGAACTGGCGAATGTGGGTCAGGTCACCGAGGGACTGCCCGGCGTTGCCCTCGCCCTTGAACAGGTTGCGCTCGAACGCGGCTTGGTAGACCCGCAGGTTGAAGCGCCGCTCCAGTTGGCTGCCGATGCGGATGACGATAAAGCTGCGGATGACTTCCAGCATGCCGATGAAGGCAAAGAAACCGACCACCATCAATGACAGCATCGCCAGGGTGGTTTCGTTTTGCGAAGACAGCACCCGGTCATACACCTGGAGCATATAAATCGATGGGACCAGCATCAGCACGTTGATGAGTGCGGTGAAACATCCGACGCTGATCAAGATGCTCTTATAGTCGCCCAGTGCCTTGAATAACGGTGCGGTGGCTGGGGCGTTCGCCATCTTCATTGAATATTCCTGAGATGATAGGCCTCGCCATTCATTGGCGAGATTTCATTAACTGTCCGCACACGGGTCGAGACGTTCTTTGCCCGCTATGTGTTTACACATTAATAACAACTCTTTTCGATTCAGCCAGAGTTCACGTTATCGATGGGCTACTTATAACGGCGTTACAGGGCTTTATATCCAGCACACATCATCAGTGGGCTTTGTTGCTTAACGAGCGACACGTTCAAGCGTGATGCTCAGGCCCGACTTCAAAGTGCTTTGGTAAAACCCTTCACGCTGTCGGCTGAAAAACACAATTCTTGAGCCTTCCTTGCCGGTAATCGAAATACCGTCGGGATCCGGAAACCAGCCAATCGGCTGTTCCTCCAGCCACGCACCGAGGCATTCGGCGCCCTCGCCCAGGGTCTGTTTCGGTTGCAACTCGATGACGCAAACATTCGATGGCTTGTCCTGCAGGGCGCGGGACTCGGCGGTGTCTTGCGGGGCGTTCAGGGTGGCTTGCCAACGACCTGCCAGCTCCGAAGGGTCAGCTAATTTCAGGCTACTTGCCATGGCTACTTCTCCAAAAAACATCATCAGCGTCGCCAATAGCCACGCGCTTGCTCTGTAGGTAAAGACGTTATGGGTCATAGGACTTTTTACTCCGGCCTGTAGCCTTACCCACTACGGGCATCGATGCAAGGACGGAGCACGGCGCACCAGGCGCCGCGCTCCTTTTTGCCTTGAATCAGGCCACGATGTCCGTGGTAGCTGCCTGGCCAACGGTGCTGACGAGGAAATCAGCCACGCCGTGCCCGGAGAAGTCCACCGACAACAGGCTGTTACCGCCCGAAGAGGTCAACACCGCGTCGCCTGCTGCACCGGTGAACGAATTCACGAAGTGCAGGCCTGCGCCTTTGGTGATGCCGGTCAGGTCGATCTTGTCCAGACCGCTGACAAAGTCGAGGATCTGGTCGGCTGCACCTGGCTTGGAATCAGTGCTGGCGGCAAACACGAAGGTGTCCGAACCCGAACCACCCCACAGTTTGTCCGCACCGCCCGCGCCGTAGATCAGATCGTTGCCGGCACCGCCCTTCAGTTCGTTGGCGATGCTGTTACCAATCAGCAGATCGTTGCCCGAACCGCCGATGGCGTTCTCGATGATCGCGCCCTTGGCGATGGACACGTTACCTACCAGGCCGCCAACGTCGGAGAACGAGGCGTCATTGAGGTTGATCTTCTGGTTCTGGGTAAAACCGGAGAAGTCCAGGGTGTCCTTGCCGCCCGCATCCCAGACCGAGAACACGAGTTTGTCGGCGGACGACGAAGCGCTCAGGAAGTCACGGCCGGCATTGGAGTTGAAACCGTAGGTGGTGTCACCGGTACGGGTCTCCAGGTTGGCGCCGTAGAGTTTCTGAATCGCCGCGATATCGTCCATCAGCGGGCCGGACGAATACGCTTCGACACCGCCCTTGCTGAAGTTCTGGCTGGTATTGCTTTCGCTCCAGTAGCTCATGAGGCTGTAGCCACGGGTGTCCTGGCCGTAGGACGCGTCGTTATAAGTCGGGTTGCCTTCGCCGGCGTTATAGTCGCCAGGGTGAGACAGGCCCAAGGTGTGACCAATTTCGTGGGTCAGGGTCTGACGCCCGTAATTGCTCAAGCCCGGGGTTTTGTTGACGTTGTAACCACTGCCGGTCAGGTACCAGGACTGACCGTCATAACCTGGCTCGGTGCCCGGCAGGAAAGCAAATGCCGCTGCGCCGTCCTGGCCGCCGCTGTAGTTACCGAAGGTCATGTGGCCATCGCCACCCTTGGACGCTTCGGCAAACGTTACATTGGCGACGTCAGCCCAGGATTGCATGGCGAGCACGGCCTGGGCTTTTTGCAGGGCGCTGAACTGACTGAAACCGGTAACGCCCAGGCCGCTGAAATTCGAGGTCTGGGACGTCAGAAAGGTGTAAGTCAGTTCGATCTTGCCGCTGCCGTTGAGATCGTGCCAGGAAGCACCATCGCGCAGCAGTTGAGTCGCGGCTTGATCTACCGAGAAGGAGGGTTTGCCATTGACCGTGAGGTAGCCGCCACGGTCGTACTGATGGCTGAAGCTATTGATCTGGTTGAACGCAGAACTCGGCGCGGCCAGTGCTTGCAATGGCTGGAAGACCAGTTCGGCGGAATCAATGGCTTTGGCTTTTACTTTCGACATAAACACACTTCCTTGTTAAGCAATGGAACAGTTTTTGTCCGACGGGACAATCTCTGGCGAGATCGTCCAATCACTCGCCCAATGAAGGCGTAAGAAACCTGACACAATTGGAAATCAAACGTCTAGCACTTTTTTGGGGTCGAACTTGGCTGTTTGGGAATATGCCCGGAAACATGGGGTGCGGGGAGGGAATATAGTTTGGAGTGATGGGGCTTGAATGGATTGTCTGACAACTTCAAATTTAAATATTAAATATGGCTAAGTTGTTTTTTGTCGAAGACGTCTCACTTTGCTGGACTTATTAATATGAGTGCCAGTGCATTGCCATCAACTAAATCAATCTCCTAGTGAGTCGCCTTCATGAATGAGTATGGGCGGATTCTTGTTCCAATAGATCCGCCCTTCTCATCCTCACACGCTAAGGCACTCGATCGATGCCTTCGATAGCAAACACGACCTCAACATCCACTCGCTCAGCTGCCCGAGTATGGTAACTAAAATTCAATTGCCCATTGATTCGCTCCTCTGGCTGGTGATTTTGAAGATGGAGGGTGCCACCGGTGACAGCTTCGAACACCTCCCCAGACGGGTTCACAAAATAGAAAAGACTCACCACAGAACTGCTACCTACGTGGTATGTACCGCTCGGAGCATTTTCATCGGCTAATCTAAACGCGATGCCTTCGCCGGCGAACCCGCCCGCGTATCCAGTGACGTTCAAGCGGTGGTCAGAGTTATTTCTAAACACATCGGTTGAAGTAAAGGCCCTCTTCAACCCCGTTTTTTTTTCGGAAATGGTGCCTTTCATCGTGCCGGTGACATTGCTGCTCATGACGAACCCTCCTTGTGTCGCCTCGATGCGAGGCGCCTGCCGTCATGATTTGATCGACAAATAAAAATGTTGAAACCTGTCAGGTTTGACAGGTCTCAAGATCATTTTGCTATTTCAGACGATGTCGACTGACTCAACTCCCCGTCCGAATCTTGTTCCACACCCGCGTGCGAATCCGGTCGATGTTCAGCGGCATCGCCTCAAGCGCAAACAATTTCCCCATCATTTCCGGGCTCGGATATACCTTGGTGTCGTTCTTGATCGCCGGGTCAATCAGGCTGTCGGCCTGTTCGTTGCCATTGGCGTAGTGTACGTAGTTGCTGATGCCGGCCATGACGTCCGGGCGCAGCAGGTAGTTCATGAAGGCGTAGCCGGCTTTGTCGTCCGGGGCGTCGGCGGGCATGGCGACCATGTCGAACCAGATGGCGGCGCCTTCCTTGGGAATCGCGTAGCCGATGTCGACGCCGTTCTTGGCTTCTTTCGCGCGGGTTTCCGCTTGCAGGATGTCGCCGGAGAAACCGACGGCCACGCAGATGTCGCCGTTGGCCAGGTCGCTGGTGTATTTGGACGAGTGGAAATAGCTCACGTACGGCCGGACTTTGAGCAGCAGCGCTTCGGCCTTTTTATAGTCTTCCGGGTTTTTGCTGTGGTGCGGCAGGCCCAGGTAGTTCAGGGCGGCCGGCAGCAGTTCCGGGCCGTTGTCGAGAATCGCCACGCCGCATTTTTGCAGTTTCGCCATATTCTCGGGCTTGAAGATCAAGTCCCAGGAATCCACGGGCGCGTTGTCACCCAACACAGCCTTGACCTTGGCGATGTTGTAGCCGATACCGGTGCTGCCCCACAGATACGGGAAGCCGTGTTCGTTGCCCGGATCGTTGGTTTGCAAGGCTTTGAGCAACACGGGGTTGAGGTTTTTCCAGTTCGGCAACTGGCTCTTGTCGAGTTTCTTCAAGGCCCCGCCCTGAATCTGCCGAGCCATGAAGTGGTTGGAGGGGAACACCACGTCGTAACCGGATTTGCCGGTCATCAACTTGCCGTCGAGGGTTTCGTTGCTGTCGTAGACGTCGTAGCTGAAACCGATGCCGGTTTCTTTCTGGAAGTTCTTGGTGGTGTCCGGGGCGATGTAGTCCGACCAGTTGTAAATCTTGACGGTCTCGGCCGCGTGGCTGAGGGTCGCGACCAGTGCGAGAGGTGCCAGGGTCAATGTCTTTCGGATCATGAGTCGATTCCTGTGTGGGTTTGTTGTTATTGGCAGGCAATCAAAAGATCAAAATCAAAAAATCAGAACGTAGGTCTTGCGCACGGTTTCCTGGATATCCCAGATCCCGAGGCTGTTGGCCGGCAACATCAGTGCATCGCCAGCTTCTATGTGCAGGGTTTCACCGCCGTCGGGGGTGAAGGTGCAACGGCCCTGGATGAAGTGGCAAAACTCCTGGGCCACGATCTGCCGCCGCCAGCGCCCGGGCGTGCATTCCCAGACGCCGGTTTCGACGCCGTCGTCGCGTTCGACGCTGGTGGTTGAGGCCACGGCCACTGGGGTTCCCAAGGGCACAGCGACGGGATTGGAGTCGTCCAGTTTCAGGGTGGCGGTGTTTTTGAACTGCGTAATGCTCATTGGAATACCCATCAATATTTAGTGCATGAAACCTTCCATGAACCCCGCCACACCGCTGGCCAACTTGCGGCGCCAGGGTGCAGTGGCCGGGTTGGCCAGGGTCTGGTCTTCGTGGACGAAGCTGCGGATGATCGCGTTGTAACCGAGCCAGCGGCAGGGCTCCGGCTCCCAGGCTCTCAACGCATTGAGGCCACCTTGTGGAATCACCCAAGGCTGCCGGACTAATTCGGTGTCGCGCTCCAGAATCAGATCGGCCAGGGTGCGCCCGCCCAGATTGCTGGCACCGACACCCTCCCCGCCATAACCACCGGACAAGGCAATGCCATTGGCCCGATCGCAGAGCATGTGCGGCTTGAAGTGGCGGGACATGCCCAGGTTGCCGCCCCAGGCGTGGGTGATGCGCACGTTCTTCAACTGCGGGAACAGCTCGCCAAACAGATAGCGCCGCAGCTCGACTTCGCCAGTCGTGAGATTGAAGTCATGGCGCAATTTGCCGGCGAACTGATAACCACCGCGAGCGCCGAACACCAGGCGATTGTCGACAGTGCGCTGGCCGTAAGTGACCTGGCGACTGGCTTCGCTGAACGCCTGGCCCTGGCTCAGGCCGATTTCGTCCCAAGTGGCGGCGGACAGCGGCTCGGTGGCGACCAGCAGGCTTTGTACGGGTAACTGATAACGCCCCAGGGGCGGCAGCGTGACCGAATAACCTTCCACCGCCGGCACCACCCAGCGACTGCGAACCTGGGCTTGCGCCGTGCGCACGCTGCCGGACTGCCAATGGGTAACCGGGCTGTTCTCGTAGATCTTGACGCCCATGCGCTCTACCGTGCGCGCCAGGCCCCGGACCAATTTGGCCGGATTGATGGTCGCGACGTGCGGTGCATAGATACCGCCATACGGCTTGGCAACCCTGATCTGTTGCGCCAATTGCTCGGGGCTGAGCCAGCGGTAATCGTTTTCGGTCAGGCCCTGGCTATAGAGTTTGTCCAGGTAGCTGCGCAGGCTGGCTTCCTGCTCGGGATAACGCGCGGCGCAGTACAGCACTCCACCCTTGCGGTAATCACAGTCGATGCCTTCGCGTTCGAGGACGATCTCTACTTCATCGGGGATGCTGTGCAACAGATCGAACGAGGCGCGACGCTGTTCAGCCGACAGATCGGCGAGAAGACGGTCTTCGCCCAGCAGATTGCCCATCAACCAGCCACCATTGCGGCCGGAGGCGCCAAACCCGGCGGTTTGCGCCTCGATGATGGCGATGTCCAACCCCGGGGCCAGGCGCTTGAGGTAGTAAGCGGTCCACAGCCCGGTGTAGCCCGCGCCGATGATGGCTACGTCGACGTCCAGCTCCTGTTCCAGGGCCGGGCGCGCCTGTAACGGCTCGTCGAGTTGATCCATCCATAAACTGATACCGCGCCACGCCGACATACACCACTCCGCCACTCAACACATCAATGGCGTCGATCCTAGTGCGCGACCTCAGAGACTGTCTTGCGCGCGTGCACGCAAAGAAATTTGTTTGACGTAGGCCTTCGGCGACTGGCCGGTGTGCTGGCGAAAACAGCTATAAAAAGCAGATAGCGAGTTGAAACCGGCAGCAAAGGCCAGTTCATCGACGCGCAGCGGTGGCGTCGCTTTATCCAGCGCGGCGAGCAAATGCTGCAAGCGCGCCTGGTTGACGTAGCGATAAAAGCTCTGCCCCAGCACCTGGTTCAGCAGATAGGAAATCTGATTGCGGCTGTAACCGCACTCCTTCGCCACCCGCTGCAAGTCGAGTTCGGGGTCCAGGTACGGTTGCTGGCGCTGGAAGTACTGCTGCAGGTCTTCGGCCATGAAGCTCAGTTGTCGCGGTGACAAACCGAGCCGACTGGCCGCCGGGCGCAAGTTAGTGGAGGCTTTGTTGGCCGGCTGCTCGCGCACCAGGGAGGCGTATTCGTTGACGCGCCAGATCAAACCGTCACGCACGGTGATTGCTTCGCTGGAGCGGAACGACACCAATCCGTCGGTGCCGCGCAACGTCATCTGGTATTGAATGAATGCCGTATTGCCGTCCAGTCGGATTCGGTCCGAGTGCTCCAGCGCTTCGCCAGGATTGCGCGGCATGCTGTCACGCACGTACTCGCGCAACTCATCCAGCCCCATCACCCGGTTCTGGAAAAAGTCGCTGTACTGGATGTCCGGGTGATAAAGGGCCATGACGCCGTCCAGGTCCCGGTGTTTCCAGCACAGGTGGTAGCGCATGACCGTTTCGCCCGTGGCCTGGGTTTGCAGCGGGCCATCATCATCGGCGTGCATAAAGGGCTCGGCGAAAAAAAACCGAGCTTGCCCAAGTTCCGCGCCGGCTTCAATGGCCAATCGGTACTGGCGTTTTGGCGACAACGGGGCGTGACGTGACCCATATCAAAAAAAATTGAACCAATCGCCAAACGGACTGAAAAAATCCACATGGTTTTCACATCTGGATGCTACTTTTAAAGGCATCCACCGGTTGAACCAATGAAGGTTCTACCCCTCCTCACATGAGCAAAAGGAAGCGCTCGATGACTAAGGCGGGCAACACATGAACAAAGGGATATTCAGCAAGGTCACTTTTCCCAACGCCTGCCAGCTGATGCGCTGGCATTTTCATCCCATGGGTTTCGAGGCGAGCATGGACGCGCCGGGCAGCATGATTGCCCGTCTGTTTGACCGTGCCAATGGCGAAACCATGATCGCCATCGCCGGCATTCCCTGCGCGACCGTGATGAATGCGGCGGATGTAGAACGAATAATCGAAGCGGTGGAGGATGAGTTGGAAGCGTTCATTCCGCCGGTTTCACTCAGGAGTTATGCCTGAGGTCCTGCCGCACAGTAAAAAGCCCACAGGATGTGGGCTTTTTTGTGGGTGAAAAGATTCTGCGGTAGCGCCTACGGGACTGTCGCCGCTTTCTGACCTTGTCGATGATCCGCAAAGAACGCCTTGCCCTGACCCACCTTGTCAGACGCTTTGGGCAGATTGACGGCCTGGTTATCCTGACCATCGACGTACCAATAACAATGACTCACCGCCCGGGTAATACCGACATAAGCCAGCCGCAGAATCTCGTCTTTCTGCGCGCTGTCATACGGCTCGCTATCGCCAGCTTTCCCAAGCCCGGCCATGCGATACACCTGGTTCTTGTACGGCGAACTGGTGAGATGCTGGCAATCACCCAACAGGAATACCGCGTCGGCTTGCAAGCCTTTGGCACTGTGATAAGTCAGTTGTTTAAGCCGTCGCGCTTCGTACGGCAAGCTAGAATCAACATTAACTACAGACTGAATATGCTGCTCAATCAATAACTTATCGCTGCTTTTTCGATAAAGCATCAAGATTGAATCGCCCTTTCTATAGTGCTCCATCAGCCGCTGCGCCATGCCCTGATCATCGCGATCCAGTACGTTGACTGGCTGCAGTGGCTTGGGCTCCCCGCTGGCCTTGGCCTTCTTGCCCGGGATGGCCGGCGCGGCGCGCACGATATGTTCGGCCGCATCGATGATGTGCTGGTGGCTGCGGTAGTTGTCGCTGAGCATCACCCGGGTCGTGCTCGGCGACGGGAATTCCTTGTTGAACTCCATGAAATACGTCGGCGAGCTACCGCGCCAGCCATAAATCGACTGCCAATCATCGCCCACGCAGAGCAGCGAGGACCGCTGTGCGCCGCGCCCGACATGCATCGCCGGGCCGCGACTGCGGATCTCTGCCAGGCTGGCGCGAATCCACGATACGATCTGCGGCGATACGTCCTGAAACTCATCGATCATCAGGTGTGAAAGCGGCCTGAGCAGCTCATCGCTCAACAGCTTGAGATTCTCCGGCGAGTGTTCGCTGAACAGGGCGAACATACGGTTGTAAGTCATCACGGGCGGCTTTTGATCGAGCAAGTGATCTTCCAGCGCACGCCAGAACAGGCTCAGTGCCTCGAAGAAAAACCGGTCAGGGTCGTCCTTGGCAAAATTCAGCCGGCCCACGGCGTCCGGAACGTCGAGGCCCAGATTCTCGATAAACCCGGCGGCGGCGACAAAACTGTCCAGTAACGGGGCGGACGCCAGTTCACCCTTGACCTTGTAATCGAAACCTGGCCCGGCGCTGGCATCCCCTGCCAGCGAGGCCAAAACACGTTTTGACGAATCGTAACTATCCAGCCATATCAATGGCTTACGACAGAAAGCTTGAAACAGGGTGCGTTTTACCGCCCATTCGGCGCGAACCGTCAGCTTGGCATTCGGGCGGCTGACCTGGGGGTTTTCCCGAGGATCGAAACCCAGCACCACCCAAGCATCCAGAGTCGGAATATAGCCATGACAATAGAATGTCGAACCGTTGATATCGAACGTCTGGCGGTTGGGCTCGATGCCCTTGATCGGCCAGGCACCGGCGCGAAACCACAGGTCCTCTATCGTGTCGCAGAGCTCTTCGTCGCGCTTGGCCGCCAGTTCCGTCACGGCCATGCGTTTCTGCACATCCGGGTGATCGCGCTCCAATTCCTTGAGCTGCAACGCGTGGCGGGACAACGGCTGGATCAGTTCGCGAAATCGCTCATTGCGGGTAAACAGGCTGTGGTAACAAGCGTTGAGTTGCTGGCGTTGGGCGTCGTTGATGCGCAGATCGAACGGATTGCTGTCGACCTCGTCGTCGCCGTTTTGCGCACGATGAGTGAGGTTTTCGAAGGCTTGCAGGCGTTCGAACCCCGGCAAGCTGCGGACCATCGGCAAAATCCGCGAATGGAAGGTGCGCACCAGGTCCCGCGCCTCTTTGAGGCTGAGCGCCCGGCCCCACAGCGCAAACAGTTCGATCAGTTTATTAATGAAGTCTTTGCGCGACTCCCGGGTGAAGGTCACCACGGTCATTGAGCCGAGTTCGAAGCCCAGGTAGTGGGTCAGCAACAGAATGCGCAGCACCAGCGTCGTCGACTTGCCCGCGCCTGCACCGGCGATCACCGAGGTGGATGGGGTATCGCTGAAGATCATCTTCCATTGCGCGAGGCTGGGCTGTGCATGCGCTGGCAGCCAGCGCGCAACGTCGGCCTTCATGCGCTTCTTGATCTCGGCCGTTAATGGCAGGCGCCAATCGTCGAACAGGTTGTCATCGACATTCGGTGGCCGATGCTCGGTGGAGCGCGAATCGCGGATCAGCAGCACCTGCCGGCCTTCTTCCAACCCTTCGGCCTTGCCCTCTTTGAACCCGTAATCCACCCCGGCGCTGTGCCCGCTGCGGAAGCCATCGGCTTGCCCGTGTAGCCATGAAGCACGGTGTTGCGCGCGCATTTGGGTCAAGCCATAGCCAAAAAACCGCGCGGCCAGGCGCTTGAGCAACGGCATCTCGGCCAGAGGACGAAGTTCGGGGGGAAGATCGGGGGTGTGTTGCGGCACGCGGACGGACTCCAGGGTGTGAGGCTGTTGGGGGCTATGGTGTCTGCATTTGCCGTTGAGTTCTAGTGAAATGCTTACAGGTCATTGGCTTAAGCGATGAAGTGAAGGCTGGATGAGAATGTTTCGAGGTTATTTAGCATCAACTAAATCGATTGTTTTGAGGCACTTTTTACGCTTTTTATCGATTATCGCCTGATAGATGATGCACGCCATCAACCACCGGTTCTTGTTTCGTGGTCCAGGCGCACTGCCCCATGACGAACCTTTCAGGAGACGATCATGCTTGAACTCAGACCTTTCAACACCTTGGGCGGCGCCCACCATGGCTGGTTGGATGCCCATCACCATTTTTCGTTCGCCGAGTACCACGACCCTAAACGCATGAACTGGGGCAACCTGCGGGTCTGGAACGACGATGTGATCGCTCCCGGCACCGGCTTCCCCAGCATCCGCACCGCGACATGGAAATCATCACTTATGTGCGTGAAGGTGCGATTACCCACCAGGACAACCTCGGCAACAAGGGCCGCACCGAAGCGGGCGACGTGCAAGTCATGAGCGCCGGCACCGGGATCGCCCACAGCGAATACAACCTGGAAACCACTGAAACCCGGATCTTCCAGATCTGGATCATCCCCAACGAGGCCGGTTCGGCGCCGTCGTGGGGCGCCAAGCCTTTCCCCAAAGGCCAGCGCGAAGGTTTCGTGACCCTGGCCAGTGGCAAGTCCGGTGACGATCAGAGCCTGCGGATTCGCGCTGATGCGCGGTTGGTGGCGGCGAATCTGAAAGCCGGGGAATCGGCGGAGTATCGTCTGGACAATGGGCGCCGTGCTTATCTGGTTCCGGCTACGGGTGTGATTGAAGTCAACGGCTTGCGGGCACAAGCTCGAGACGGTGTCGCGGTTGCCGATGAGCAGGTGTTGCGAGTGACGGCGATTGAGGACAGTGAAATCGTGTTGGTGGATCTGGCTTGATCGAGTAAATCGCAGACAAAAAAGGGGCGACCGTAATGGTCGCCCCTTTTCTATGTGTGTATTGCATGTGACGAGGGGGCTTGCCCCCGTTCGGCTGCGCAGCAGTCGCAAACCGGTGAATGCGGACGATCTGAAATAACGCATTCGCCTGTTTTGGAGTTGCTTCGCAACCCAACGGGGGCAAGCCCCCTCGCCACAGGGTTCCTCAATCACTTCGCCGAGATTGCGCCATCCACCAGCGTCTGGGCCTCAGCCACCAACTGCTTGAGGTGTTCGTCGCTGACAAAGCTTTCCGCGTAGATCTTGTAGATGTCTTCGGTACCCGACGGACGCGCCGCGAACCAGCCGTTCTCGGTCATGACTTTCAAGCCGCCGATGGCCTGGTCGTTGCCCGGCGCATGGCTGAGGATGCTCTGGATCGCTTCGCCGGCCAGTTGGGTCGAGGTGACTTGATCCGGGGACAGTTTGCTCAGCAGCGCTTTCTGCTCAGGATTGGCCTTGGCATCGACCCGCACCGAGAACGGTTCGCCCAGTTCATCGGTCAGGGCGCGGTAGGCCTGGCTTGGGTCGCGACCGGTGCGCGCGGTCATTTCTGCCGCCAGCAGGGCCGGGATCAGGCCATCCTTGTCGGTGCTCCAGACGCCGCCATCCTTGCGCAGGAACGAGGCACCGGCGCTCTCTTCGCCACCGAAGCCCAGGGAGCCGTCGAACAAGCCATCGGCAAACCATTTGAAGCCGACCGGCACTTCGTACAGGCGACGACCCAGGCGCTTGGCCACACGATCGATCAGGCCGCTACTGACCACGGTTTTACCCACGGCGGCATCGGCACGCCACTGTGGACGGTTCTGGAACAGGTAGTCGATGGACACGGCGAGGTAGTTGTTCGGTGCCAACAGGCCACCGGACGGGGTGACGATGCCATGACGGTCATGATCCGGGTCACAGCCGAAGGCCACGTCGAAGCGATCTTTCAGACCGATCAAACCTTGCATGGCGTGGGTGGACGATGGGTCCATGCGGATCTGCCCGTCCCAATCGACGGTCATGAAACGGAACGTCGGATCGACCTGGGTGTTGACCACTTCCAGATCGAGGCGGTAATGCTCGGCAATCGCCGACCAGTAACGCACCCCTGCTCCGCCCAGCGGATCGACACCCAGATGCAGCTTGGCATCGCGAATGGCGTCGAAGTCGATCACGTTGATCAGATCGGCGACATAGGTATTGAGGTAGTCGTGACGATGGGTGGTGCTGGCCTTCAGCGCCTGTTCGTAGCTGATGCGCTTGACGCCGGCCAGTTTGTTGCCGAGCAACTCGTTGGCCTTGGCTTCGATCCACTTGGTGATATGGGTATCGGCCGGGCCGCCGTTGGTAGGGTTGTATTTGTAGCCGCCGCTTTGTGGCGGGTTATGGGATGGCGTAATGACGATACCGTCCGCCAGGCCCGAGGTACGGCCGCGGTTGTAGCAGAGAATCGCATGGGAAATGGCCGGGGTCGGCGTGTACTCGTCGCCTTCGGCGATCATCACGGTGACGCCGTTGGCCGCCAGCACTTCGAGGGCGCTCGCACCGGCCGGCGTCGACAGCGCATGAGTGTCGATACCGACAAACAGTGGGCCATCGATGCCCTGGGCCTCACGGTACAGGCAGATGGCCTGGCTGATCGCCAGAACGTGCCATTCGTTGAAACTCAAGTCGAACGAGCTGCCTCGGTGACCGGACGTGCCGAAGGCTACGCGCTGGGTAGAGATGGCGGCATCAGGCTGGCCGGTGTAGTAGGCCGTAACCAGTCGCGGGATGTCGACCAACAATTCTGCCGGTGCCGGTTTGCCCGCAAAAGGACTGATTGTCATGCAAAACCTCTAGATAGAGTGGCTCAGGAATTGGAACGCAGTTTACTGGCAGTTTGACCGCAACGCGATGGTAACGATCCGAGCCATGGACGACGTTTTTTAACCTGGCTCAATCGACCGACTCCAGACGCAACGCATCCCCCAGCAAACCCAGGGCGGTTCCCAGATCATGATCACCACTAAACGTATGGCTCAGGCGCAAGTGCTGACCATACAGGCCTTGCAGGCTGAACAACTCTCCCGGCGCAATCACCACCTGCTGCTTGAGCAAGCGCTGGAACACCCGGCGCACATCGACCTGGCGCAACGAACGCGCCCAGATCGTCGCCCCACCCTGCGGCTCCACCAGTTGCAAGGCATCGCCCAGGCGCTCGTGCAAGAGTTGGGTCATCTGCACCTGGCGCTCCTTGAGCAAGCGCCTCAGCACTTGCAGATGCTGATCGATACGTCCACTGCTGTACAGGCGTGCGATGGCCTTCTGGCGGATCGGCGACAAGCGAAAAGCGCGCAGCAAAAAATGCCGCTGCAATTCATTACCCAGGAGCCGCGAGAGCAGATAGCCATAAGGCGCTTCGGGGCCGATGAGTTTCTCGAAGGAAGAAAACACGATCAGTCGGTCAGGATCCAGAAGGTCGCGAAATCTCGGGCCGTCGGACTCGAAACCGAGTTCACCGTAACAGTCGTTTTCCAGCACCCAGCTGCCATGCTGCGCCAACAGGTCGGCGATGGACTGGCGATTGTCGTCGGGAATCTGGCTGCCTCGGGGCATGCTCATCCCGGACGACAGCACCACCAGCCGCACCGGGCGGGCCTCCAGCACTTCCTTGAGTTGCTCCAGGTCCAGTGAGCCGCAGACTCGCAACGGCAACTCGACCACCCGCACACCCGCCGCCTCGAACAACCGAAGGATGACCCAATCGCACGGCGACTCGATGACCACGGTCGCATCCTTGAGTCGCAGGACCGCGATCAGTATTTCCAGAACCCCACGCAGATCGGCGCCGATGTACACCTCATCGGCGTGCCAGCAACGCGCCGGCGACGTGGTGTAGCGCGCAGCGAGGGCCGTGCGCAGTTCCAGCTCGCCGCAGGGTTGCGCAGCCGATGCCGGTTGACGCGGATATTGGCGCAGCAGCTCGCGCTCCAACATCAGCAAAGGGCTGTCCAGTGGCTGCAACAAGGCCGGCTCGTCGGTGCTCAACACCAGCATTTCCGGACGCCGGGCATTGGCATAAACGCACTCAAGCAGATCATTACCGCTGGTCTGCGGGCCAATGGCGGTGACCGGCAGGGAGTAATAGCCGGACTTGGCCACCGAGTAGACCCGGCCCTCCTTCTCTAGCAGCGAATACGCGTACTGGATGGTCGAGATCGACACATTAAGGCGCACCGCCAACTGCCTCAACGAGGGCAGACGGATGGGCGTACCGCCATCCGACTTATGGGTCAAGTGCGTCAAGTACCGGTAAACCGCCTGGTAAGCAAAATCGGTTTCTCTGGGTCCTTTCATCGGTAATGGCCAGGCACGGTGCGAGCAGGTGCATGAGCGGTTGTGGATCGCGGCAGCCCTTGCACCGTCAATGCCCCGCGGACAGTTCGCCAACCACGGCAGCGTCATCGTTGCGCGGTTCTTCGACGCCGTTGTCGGCCTCAACCACCACCGGCTTCATGCGATACAACGTGCCGATCAGGCTGACCGGCAAGCCGCTGACATCGACCATCCACTGCACCACCTGTTCCGGCACCTGATAACCCTGCATCGCCTTGTGCAAGTCCGGCATCGCCACCAGCATGCCGGGATGACAACTGCGCAGGAAGCGCTCCAGTCCCGCGCCACTGTCGATAAATGGCGAAAACAGCAGGCATATCAGTTGGGCCTCGGTCAGCCCGAGGTTTTTTTGCGCCTCGGCCGCCGCCAGCAGGCGCTGTTCGGCCTCGGTGGCCGGGTTACCGAATGCTTCCAGAGCCAGCTCGCAAATACGTTCCGGCACCTGCTTGCGACGCATCATCACCAAAGCGCGCTGCAAATATTCGGCGACCCCGGTTTCGTAGCTTCGGCCCGACACAAAGCACGCTTGCAGCCCCCGCAAGTGCGCCGCAATCCCAGGGCTGACATAGTCGTTGTCGCTCAGGTGCGCCGCCATTTCGTCGGGGCGGACACCCAGGAATTCGGTGAGCAGAGGCCAGCGTTCTTCCAGTTTGCCGACGACCATGTCGTGAATATCGAGACTAGTGGTCCGGCGGCAGGCTTCAAATCGGCCCGCCGGGCGCCAGGTTGCGTACCCATGACCGAAATAGAACTCGCGGTAATAGTCGCTGCCCAGCTCATCAAGCATGGCAAACAACACCTCGAAGCCAGCGGATGTGCAGTTCAAGGTCCCGAGGCCGGCCTTTTGCGCCGCACGCTTCAATCCTTCGAGAAACTGTCTCTGCTGGCGAGGCGTTTCGCTGCTGATCAAGGCATCGACGCCGCTGTCCCAGCGCGCAATTTGCCCGTAGAACTCGCCAGTGGTCAGGTAGCCGTCATCCCATAGATCGAGCGGACCGTCACAGGTCCGGCAATGGCCGACCATCAATTGATTGAGCCGATTCGACTCGCGCCCGGCCTCGGAGATGGGGGCCAAGTGGTCGAATGGCAGGACTTCACGGTTATCCACCATCAACAATTCGACCCGAGGATCGTCATAGAGGAACAATGCCGCGTTGCTGCGGTGGATATTGTCCAGCGCCGTCGAGCCGGTCCCGTTCAGGCGCAAGGTCGCCACCCGCAACTGGAAGGTCGCCGGTGCACGGCTGGCGATACTCAGTTGTGCGGCACGCAGCAATGCCAGGGTGTAGCAACTGTCCAGCGTCCCGGACTGAATCGACATCACCTTGAAATCGCCAATTCGCTCCATCCCCCCGGCGGCCACCACCAGGCGCTGAATCATAAGCTGCAATGCAGTGCGCTCGGCGCGAGAGAAAAAACTCAGCAGCCTTTGCAGTACTTGCTGATAAACATAGTTCATTGCCTGATCGTGGATTGTAGTCATCAGTGTTTTACCTGGTATTCGGAAGTTCAATGTCACGCAAACAGTGATAAACACTGCGCGACCGATTCTCGGTGATGAAGTGCAGCAATCCTTTCATAAAATGCTAGCACTCGAATGTGAGTAATTATTTGAAATGGTTTGTACTCTGCCTATACCCAGGCGACAGCCACCTCCTCGCAAAGCCCCAGCGGGCAAGGTCCTTGAGATTTAAACTGACTTCCTAGGAAACTTCCGACAACGTCCCACAGACATTGAGTACAAAAAACAGAGAAAGAAGTTACTGATATATTTTTGATAGTTGCCCACTGCAACACCGGCCCATCGCCTGCAACCAATATGCCCGAATTAATATCAATCGAACGCCCACCCATGACTCGTTCCTTGAGATGAAAGTAATCATTCAATTATCAGGGCTTATATGATGATTAGAAGATACAGATCGAAAGCAAAAACCGGTTCAGTTGCTCAAATGCACCGTTCAGAAACGACAATGCCCTCGGCGCGGGGAGCACCGAGGGCATCGGGGGACTGCTTGAAGGGTGTTACGCGGGCTCGACCTGAAGGGCGACCCGTTCGCGGCATGGGCATTCGTCCATGTAGCGGTGGGCTTCGACAAACTCGGCAAACGGGAAGACCCGAGTCTTGAGCGGCAACAGAACACGGTCGGCGGTCAACTGGTTGATATCGCGCAACGCTCGTTGCAACGCCACCTGATCCTGAACAATGCCCAACTCCGGCTTACCGGTGAAGTTGCCGATGCAGTGCACGAAGAACTGAATGTTCTTCTGGAACGCCGCACAGGCCGGGAATGGCGTCTGGTTGCCCCCTTGCAGGCCATAAAGCACCAGGCTGCCACGGGGTGCGAGCACGTCACCGAGTAGCGACATCTGTGGCCCGCCGAGGCCGTCGAATACCACATCGACCCCGCGGTTGTCCGTGATTTTGTTGATTTGCATAAGCAGATCCTGTTCTTCGGTGACGATGACTTTCTCGGCACCGAGGGACAGCAGGTTTTCACGTTCTTCCGCGGTCTTGGTCGCGGCAATCACCCGTATACCCAGGGCTTTGCCCAGTTGCACGAAGGAAGGCCCTGCGCAATGGCTTGCGTCGGTCACCAGGGCGAATTGCCCCGGCTTGACTCGCGCCAGGTCGACGTAGGCAAAGTAGGCGATCAACAGCGGCGTGTAATGCACGCTGGCTTCGATCGGGCTGAGCACGTCCGGGTAGCGGGTCAGTGCTGAACGCGGCAGGACAATCTGTTCGCCGTAGACCGGATAATCGTTAGGGCTTTCGGCCGGGAAGCTGGCGACCTTGTCACCTACTGCCAGATCGTCGACACCATCGCCAATCGCCGTCACGACGCCGGCCATTTCATGGCCAAGGCCTGAAGGTAGACGAGCGTGGGACGACGCCAGGTTCTGGCGCCAGAGAATGTCGTACCAGCTAATGCCGATTGCTTCGACGCGCACCTGCACTTCACCTGGTGCAGGCAGAGCGGCCGCATGCTCTTCGCATTTGAGCACCTCGGCTGGACCAAACTTGTGAAAACGGATCGTGCGGGACATCGCAAACCTCGTCAAAGTAACCTCTAATGCCCTGAACTCTATCTGGGCTTTCTACCCAAGACCATCAGTGGCTATTAATAGTCGACATGCCTGTCATTGATTCCGCAGCGCCGGCGACATCATCAGATGCCGTAAAAACCGAAGCAGCCATTTAAGTAAAAAGTGAATTACACGGTGCAGAGTAGCAGCCTTTGCCCGTAAGATTCATGCCGGCCATTGTTCTCATATGGCCGCTCACGTCAAGTTTGCTGACTCTGCCAGGACTCCAGATGAATCGTAATGACCTGCGTCGTGTCGACCTGAACCTGTTGATCGTATTCGAAACACTGATGCACGAACGCAGCGTGACCCGCGCGGCGGAAAAACTGTTCCTTGGCCAGCCGGCCATCAGCGCGGCGTTGTCGCGCCTGCGCGGGCTGTTCGACGATCCGTTGTTCGTGCGCACCGGCCGCAGCATGGAGCCTTCCGCCCGGGCGGTGGAGATCTTCGCCCTGCTCTCCCCGGCCCTGGACTCGATTTCCACAGCGGTCAGCCGTGCGGCGGAATTCGACCCGGCCACCAGCACTGCGGTATTTCGTATCGGTCTGTCGGACGACGTCGAATTCGCCTTGCTGCCGATGCTGCTCAAACGCCTGCGCGCCGAATCACCGGGCATCGTCCTGGTGGTACGTCGGGCCAACTACATCCTGATGCCGAGCTTGCTGGCCTCCGGCGAGATCTCGATCGGCGTCAGCTACACCGCCGATTTGCCGGCCAACGCCAAGCGTAAAGTGCTACGCCGCAGCATGCCCAAGCTGCTACGCGCCGATACCGTGCCGGGGCCGCTGAGCCTCGATGACTTCTGTGCGCGCCCGCATGCACTGGTGTCATTCGCCGGTGACCTGAGCGGCTTTATAGATGAAGAACTCGAAAAACTCGGGCGCAAACGCCATGTTGTCCTGGCAGTGCCGCAGTTCAACGGGCTGAGCACCCTCATCAGCGGGACCGATATTGTCGCCACCGTGCCGGACTACACCGCTGAAGCCTTGACCGCAGCAGGCGGCGTGCGAGCGGAAGATCCGCCGTTGCCAGTGCGCAGTTTTGAACTGCACATGGCCTGGCGCGGGTCGCAGGACAATGATCCGGGGGAGCGTTGGTTGCGGTCCAGGATTCAGATGTTTTTTGGGGATCCGGATAGCCTGACTTAAGTCGCGCGAGCAGCTCGATGCTGTCCACACCCGAACAAGATCAAACGCTATTGATGAGTGCGCCTTTCAAGCCCAGCCAGAGTAACAGTCGCTAAGCGCGATTTGCGCAACACACCCGGCCTTAAAAACAGAACTCGAAAGTTATCGGAAATAACATTAAAGTCGCCCGGCATCCGGGCGATAACGGTGCTGGTATTCAGGATTAAACGTTAAGGAAGACGATGACAATGGTATTTTGTCGCGCGTGCGCCAAGGAAATTCACGAGACGGCTCCAGCGTGTCCCCAATGCGGAGCGAGCCAACACGTTGCCTTGGCGGCAACTCCTGGCATCGGCTCACCGTGGCTGGCCATCCTCTCGCTGATATTGGGCATCATCTGCTTACTCACCCTGCTTGATGACTCCGAATGGGACAGAGATACCGTCGTCGGTATGAGCACATTTTCCGTCGCCGGTCTTATTTGCGGGATCATCAGTATCAACCAGAAGAAACCAGGAAATAACTTGGCGATTGCCGGCGTTATCTTGTCGGCTATTGCGACGCTTGTTTTCATCGGACTGTCATTAGACTAATTTTAGGGAAAAAATATGAGCATGGTTTTTTGTCGTGGTTGTGCCAAGGAAATCAGTACCCTGGCCAAAGCCTGCCCGCAGTGCGGCGCGCCGCAAGCGAGCGAACAAGCCTTTACAGCGCCAAATGCAGGCGCAGCGCAAGGTAATCCTTACATTGAAGTACTGAAGAAATATGCTGTGTTCAGCGGCCGCGCAAGCCGTCGGGAATACTGGATGTTTATTCTGATCAACGTTGCGATCGGTATCGGCCTCATGATTATCGACGCCTTGTTGGGCACCAAAGGGATCCTCAACAATATTTATAGCCTGGCAGTGTTCCTCCCGGGTCTCGGTGCGGCCATTCGCCGGATGCACGACACTGATCGCAGTGGCTGGTGGATCTTGCTGCCGATCGTGAACATCGTATTCCTGGCCCAGGACAGCACGCCTGGCGTCAACCGCTTCGGTCCGAACCCTAAAGGGATCAACTGAAGTCAGTGAACTAACGCTAATCGAGACGGCCGCCATGGCCGTCTCTTTGTTTGAGCCGTTGACAACACTTCGAATCCGTCCGACCTTTGCATTCCGCGCAACACAGATTTGTTATCAACCCAATTGATAGCACCCTAACGAAAGGCGCATGCTAGAGGGCTTGCTTCGCGCTTATATCATTCCGAATGATAGTTACCTTTGCCTCATTCGATTCGTGCGATACAACATCGCCGAGCATCATCCGTCCATTCTCAATACATTGGCGGATGCATCCATGGAACAGTCACTCAAACATTTGCGCTTCCCGTTGGCCTTGTTGGCCGTAGTGGTGATGAGCGCTTGCGGCAAGGCTCCTGAGACCGCCGCCACCATGCCCGCGGCCAAGGTCAGCGTGGCCAAGGTGCTGGAGCAACCTGTCAACGAGTGGGACGAATTCACCGGGCGCCTCGAAGCGCCAGAAACCGTAGAAATTCGTCCACGGGTCTCCGGCCAGATCGATGAAGTCGCTTTCACTGAAGGCGCATTGGTCAAGAAAGGCGATGTACTGTTCCAGATCGACCCCCGCCCATTCCAGGCTGAGGTCCGCCGCCTCGAATCGCTGGTCGCCCAATCCCGCGCCAACGCCACCCGCAGCGAAAACGAAGCCCAGCGTGGCGAACGGTTGCGGACCAGCAACGCGATCTCCGCCGAGCTGGCCGATTCGCGCACCAGCGCTTCGCAAGAAGCCCGCGCTGCCGTCGGTGCCCTCCAGGCCCAACTGGACCTGGCCAAACTGAACCTGAGCTTCACCCGCGTGACGTCGCCGATCAGCGGCCGCGTCAGCCGTGCGGAAATCACTGCCGGTAACCTGGTGACCGCCGATACCACCGCGCTCACCAGCGTCGTCTCGACTGACAAGGTCTACGCCTACTTCGACGCCGACGAGCGTGTGTTCCTCAAATACACCCAGCTCGCTCGTCAGGGCAAACGCGGCGCCACCACTCCGGTGTACCTCGGCCTGTCCAACGAGGACGGCAACCCGCACCAGGGCGTGATGAACTTCGTCGACAACCAGGTCAACCCGAAGACCGGCACCATCCGTGGTCGCGCCGTGTTCGATAACGCTGACGGTCAGTACACCCCAGGCCTGTACGCACGCCTGAAACTGGTCGGCAGCGGCACCTACTCGGCCGTGTTGATCAACGACGAAGCGGTCGGTACCGACCTGGGTAAAAAGTTCGTGCTGGTGATGGATGCCGACAACAAGACCGTGTACCGCTCAGTCGAGCTGGGTCCGAAGATCGAAGGCTTGCGCATCGTGCGCAGCGGTCTGAACAAGGACGACACCGTCATCGTCAAGGGTCTGCAACGGGTTCGCCCTGGTTCTCCAGTGACGCCTGAAGTGATCCCGATGGCCACCAAGGAAACCCTCGCCGCTCTGGCTCAACAACGACAAGCGCTGGAAGCCAGCAACCTGCCCCAAGTCGCACCTGCCAAGGTCGCGCCGGGTGCGGTTGTGAAACTGGCTGCTGCGACTCCACGCGGTTAAGGGACGACAACTCCGATGAATTTTTCCCAATTCTTCATTTCTCGGCCGATCTTTGCAGCGGTACTGTCGCTGCTGATCCTGATCGCCGGCGCCATCTCGCTGTTCCAGTTGCCGATCAGCGAATACCCGGAAGTGGTTCCGCCGACCGTTGTGGTCCGCGCCAACTTCCCGGGTGCCAACCCTAAAGTCATCGGCGAAACCGTGGCAGCTCCTTTGGAGCAAGCCATCACCGGTGTCGAGAACATGCTGTACATGTCCTCGCAGTCCACCGCCGATGGCAAGATCACCCTGACCATCACCTTCGCCCTGGGTACTGACCTGGACAACGCGCAGGTGCAAGTTCAGAACCGCGTAACCCGGACCGAGCCGAAGCTTCCAGAAGAAGTGACGCGCATTGGTATCACCGTGGACAAGGCCTCTCCGGACCTGACCATGGTGGTTCACTTGACCTCGCCGGACAAACGCTACGACATGCTCTACCTGTCCAACTACGCCTTGCTCAACATCAAGGATGAGCTGGCGCGCCTGGGCGGTGTCGGTGATGTGCAGCTGTTCGGGATGGGCGATTACTCCCTGCGGGTATGGCTCGATCCAAACAAGACCGCTTCGCGCAACCTGACCGCGACCGATGTGGTCAACGCCATTCGTGAGCAGAACCGTCAGGTCGCTGCCGGTGCCCTGGGCGCGCCTCCTGCGCCGAATGCCACCAGCTTCCAGTTGTCGGTTAACACCCAAGGTCGTCTGGTTTCCGAGGAAGAGTTCGAGAACATCATCATTCGCGCCGGTGACAACGGTGAAATCACGCGCCTCAAAGACATCGCTCGGGTTGAACTGGGTTCCAGCCAATACGCATTGCGTTCGTTGCTGAACAACCAACCGGCGGTGGCGATCCCGATCTTCCAGCGCCCTGGCTCCAACGCGATCCAGATCTCCAACGAAGTTCGCGACAAGATGGCCGAACTGAAGAAGAGCTTCCCGGAAGGCATGGACTTCAGCATCGTCTATGACCCGACCATCTTCGTGCGCGGCTCCATCGAGGCAGTGGTCCACACCCTATTCGAAGCGCTGATCCTCGTAGTGCTGGTAGTGATTCTGTTCCTGCAAACCTGGCGCGCCTCGATCATTCCATTGGTGGCGGTGCCGGTATCGTTGATCGGTACGTTTGCGGTGATGCACCTGTTTGGCTTCTCCCTGAACGCCCTGTCACTGTTCGGTTTGGTATTGGCCATCGGTATCGTGGTGGATGACGCCATCGTGGTGGTGGAGAACGTCGAGCGGAACATCGAACTCGGATTGACCCCGGTCGAAGCCACCAAGCGCGCCATGCGTGAAGTGACCGGCCCGATCATCGCCACGGCACTGGTGTTGTGTGCTGTGTTTATCCCGGCGGCATTCATCTCCGGGTTGACCGGGCAGTTCTATAAACAGTTCGCCCTGACCATCGCGATTTCGACGGTGATCTCGGCCTTCAACTCGCTGACCCTGTCGCCAGCGCTGGCTGCGGTGTTGCTCAAGAGCCACGACGCGCCGAAGGACCGCTTCTCCAAGGTCCTCGATAAGATCTTCGGTGGCTGGTTGTTCCGTCCGTTCAACCGCTTCTTTGAGAAAGCCAGCCACGGTTATGTCGGCACGGTCGGCCGGGTCATCCGCAGCAGCGGTATCGCCCTTCTCCTGTACGCTGGCCTGATGGTGCTGACCTTCTTCGGTTTCGCCAACACCCCGACCGGTTTCGTACCTGGCCAGGACAAGCAATACCTGGTGGCCTTCGCGCAGTTGCCGGACGCTTCGAGCCTGGACCGTACCGAAGACGTGATCAAGCGCATGTCCGACCTGGCCCTGAAACAGCCTGGCGTGGAAAGTGCGGTGGCCTTCCCGGGCCTGTCGATCAACGGCTTCACCAACAGTCCGAACGCCGGCATCGTGTTTGTGACCCTGAAACCGTTCGACGAGCGTAAAGACCCGAGCATGTCCGCCGGTGCGATTGCCGGTGCCTTGAACGGCAAGTTCGCCGGCATCGAAGAAGCCTACATGGCGATCTTCCCGCCGCCGCCGGTACAAGGCCTGGGCACCATCGGTGGTTTCCGCCTGCAGATCGAAGACCGGGGCAACCTGGGCTACGACGAGCTATACAAAGAAACCATGAACATCATCACCAAGAGCCACAACGTGCCGGAACTGGCCGCGCTGTTCACCAGTTACACCGTGAACGTGCCACAGGTCGATGCCGCCATCGACCGTGAGAAAGCCAAGACCCACGGCGTCGCCGTCAGCGACATCTTCGACACCCTGCAGATTTACCTGGGTTCGCTGTATGCCAACGACTTCAACCGCTTTGGTCGCACCTATCAAGTCAACGTTCAGGCCGAGCAACAGTTCCGCCTCGAACCGGACCAGATCGGTCAGCTGAAAGTGCGCAACAACAAAGGCGAGATGATCCCGCTGGCGACCTTCATCAAGGTCAGCGACACCTCAGGCCCCGACCGCGTGATGCACTACAACGGCTTCATCACCGCTGAAATCAACGGTGCGGCAGCCCCGGGCTACAGCTCCGGCCAGGCCCAGATCGCCATCGAGAAACTGCTCAAGGATGAACTTCCAAACGGCATGACCTACGAATGGACCGACCTGACCTACCAGCAGATTCTGTCCGGCAACACTGCGCTGTTCGTGTTCCCGCTCTGCGTACTGCTGGCGTTCCTGGTGCTCGCGGCGCAATACGAAAGCTGGAGCCTGCCACTGGCGGTGATCCTGATCGTACCGATGACGCTGCTGTCGGCCATTACCGGTGTGATTGCTTCGGGAGGCGACAACAACATCTTCACCCAGATCGGCTTGATCGTACTGGTGGGGCTTGCCTGTAAGAACGCGATTCTGATCGTCGAGTTTGCCAAGGATAAACAGCAGGAAGGCCTCGGCCCTCTGGCTGCGGTACTGGAAGCGTGCCGTCTGCGTCTGCGGCCGATCCTGATGACCTCTTTCGCGTTCATCATGGGTGTTGTGCCACTGGTGTTCTCCAGCGGTGCCGGTGCCGAGATGCGTCATGCCATGGGCGTGGCGGTGTTCTCCGGGATGCTCGGGGTGACCTTCTTCGGTCTGTTGCTGACGCCAGTGTTCTACGTATTGATTCGTAACTTTGTGGAGCGCGGTGAAGCGCGCAAAGCGGCCAAGACCCTGAAACTGGAGTCGCAACAATGAGCCTGAAAGCCTTCCTGCCGAGCTTGCTGGTACTGGCGCTGAGCGCCTGTGCTGTCGGCCCGGACTACAAAACCCCTGCCACGGAGCCGGCCAACATCACGGCCGCTACCGATGGCGCCAGCGGTCAGAAGAACTATGACCGCTCGCGTTTCGAAGGCATCTGGTGGCAACAGTTTGAAGACCCGACCCTCAACCAGTTGGTGATGCAATCGCTGCAAGGCAACCGTGATCTGCGCGTGGCATTCGCCCGCTGGAAAGCCGCACGAGCGATTCGCGACGACGCCAGCAACGACGCCATGCCGACCATCACCAGCCGCGCCAGCAGTGACCTGGCCAAGGGGCAAATCCCTGGCCAGACCACCAAACGGGTTAACAGCGAACGCTATGACCTGGGCCTGGACATGGCGTGGGAACTGGACTTGTTCGGTCGCATCCAGCGCAATCTGGAATCGGCCGACGCCGAGCAACAAGCCGCCGAGGCCGATCTGTACCAACTGCAAGTCAGCATGATTGCCGAACTGGTGGACGCCTACGGCCAGCTGCGCGGCGCACAACTGCGGGAAAAGATCGCCCTGGCCAACCTGAACAACCAGCAGGAATCGAGCAAGATCACCGTCAGCCTGCGTGATGCCGGCGTCGGCGATCAGCTTGATGTGGTCCGCGCCGATGCACGCCTGGCTTCCGTCGAAGCCAGTGTGCCGCAATTGCAGGCCGAACAGGTTCGA
This sequence comes from Pseudomonas sp. ANT_J12, assembly GCF_008370045.1. GTDB lineage: Bacteria > Pseudomonadota > Gammaproteobacteria > Pseudomonadales > Pseudomonadaceae > Aquipseudomonas. The sequence continues at coordinate 33,758 of NZ_VOBN01000011.1, read as the reverse complement.
CAGAAAAACCGTATCGCCACCCTGCTGGGTGAACGTCCGGACAAGCTGACCGTCGACTTGAGCCCGAAAGATTTGCCAGCGATCGCCAAGGCCCTGCCGATCGGTAATCCGGGTGAACTGCTGCAACGTCGCCCGGACATTCTCAGCGCCGAACGCAAGCTCGCTTCCGCCACCGCCCGTATCGGCGTAGCCAAGGCTGATTTGTTCCCGCGGGTCAGCCTCAGCGGCTTCCTCGGCTTCACCGCCGGGCGTGGTTCGCAGATCGGTTCTGCGGCAGCCAATGCCTGGGCACTGGGCCCAAGCATTACCTGGGCGGCGTTTGACCTGGGTAGCGTGCGCGCCCGTTTGCGCGGTGCCGATGCCGATGCCGAAGGCGCCCTGGCGACCTACGAGCAACAAGTGCTGCTGGCCCTGGAAGAATCGGAAAACGCCTTCAGCGATTACGGCAAACGCCAGCAACGCCTGATTTCGCTGATTCGTCAGAGTGAATCCAGCCGCGCCGCTGCCGACCTGGCGCAGATTCGCTACCGCGAAGGCACGGCGGACTTCCTGGTCCTGCTCGACGCCCAGCGTGAACGTCTGGCCGCCGAAGATTCCCAGGCCCAGGCCGAAGTCGATCTGTATCGCGGCATCGTCGCGATCTACAAAGCCTTGGGTGGCGGTTGGCAACCGGAGACAACGGTCGCCAGCAAGTAAGTTTTTAAAGAGCTCCTTTGGTTGGCCGCAACCAACCAAATTTTTTGGCCCCGCGTCTCATTCGGTCGCGGGGCTTTTTTTTGCTTGCTCAAAAGACACTGCATTCCATCTGTGGGAACGGGCTTGTGTGGCGACGGGGCTTGTCGGAATGCCGCACCACCCCGTTCGGCTGCGAAGCAGTCGTGAATCATTGCATGCGGTGTGTCTGACAGATCTCGGCTACACGTTTTGGGGCCGCTTCGCGACCCAACGGGGGCAAGCCCCCTCGCCACAAATGCCCGTTCCAATAAGGGATTAGCGGTGTTCGTCTGTCTTGTGGTTTTCCATGACGGTTACTGTGGCTGTCGTGCCGGCCCGCAAGCGGTTTTTGGCTGCGTAATCAGCATCGATCTCTATCCGCACCGGCACCCGTTGCGCCAATTTGACCCACGTGTAACTGGGGTTGATGTTGGCCAGCAACCGCGCACCCGGGGCGTTCTCGCGGTCGGCAATGGCGAAGGCGATGCTTTGCACCGTGCCGCCGAAGGTTTCGCCGCTCATTAACTCGATCCGCACCCGGTCCCCCTCCTGGATTCGCGGCAGTTTGGTTTCTTCAAAGTAACCACTGACGTAAAACGAGTCGCTGTCCACCAGCGCCAGCAACGCACCACCGGCCGTGGCGTAATCGCCCTGGCGGGTCAGCAGGTTGGTGACGTAGCCACTGACCGGCGCTTCGACCCGGGTACGTTGCAAATCGAGTTCGGCCTGGGTCAACGCGGCGATGGCCAGTTGCACATTGGCCTGGGCCAGCCCGAGGTTAGCCTGATTGCGTAACAACTCGGCCTGGGCCACGGCGACCTCAGTGCTGGATTTTTCCCACTCCTCACCGGAAATCGCGAAACCCTGTTTCAACTTGCGCCGCCGCTGTTCTTCGCTTTGACGCTGCTTGAGCAACGCTTCGCTGGACACAATTGAAGCCTGAGATTGGCCAAGCGTCGCTTTCGAGACTTCCACGGAACGCTTGGCCCGCTCCACCGCCAGGCTGTAGCGCGCCGGATCGATCTCCAGCAGCAGCTGCCCTTTCTCCACATGCTGGTTGTCCTGCACGCCCAGGCTGACGATGCGTCCCGCGACGTCGGCCGACAAGGTCACCACATCCGCCCTCACCCGGGCATCCCGGGTCCAGGGCGCGCGGGTGTAATGCTCCCAAGCAAACCAGCCGAGGATGAACGCCAGCAACACCACCGCGACGGTCGCGAGTCGGGCAAGGATCTTCTTCAAGGCATCAGCCTCCCATGACCAGGATCAGCGTGGCGCAAACGCAGGCATACAACGCCCCTTCAAACAGCGCTTCATGCCAGACGAAACGCAAAACACCCAGGCGCCTCAGGAGCCAGTCCAGCAGCAGAAAAATCGGCAAGGCCAGCAACAGGGCCTGGGCGATTGGCGGCAGATAGACACCGCCCAATTCCAGATCAATGGGCAAGGGCTGGTACTCCTTCCGTGTCGGCAGGTTGAAAGTAGCCGCGGTAGCGCTGTAGAAACGACACCACGATCAGCAACGAAACGCGCATCCGGAATACGGACCACAACTGCTCATGAACATCCAGATGCAGGTCATCCATTTCATCCCCCAGGCTGCGCAAGTTGGCGAGCAGGCGCTCAAGATCGATCCCGGGCCGTCCGGCAATCAACCGCCCGGTCTCACGGACCGCCGCCAGCAAACGGTTTTGTTGATCGGTACTCAGCAGCGCATGGTTGCGCCCTTGCTGCCTGAGCTGGTTCAACGCCACGCCCAGCGCCATGCAACCCAGGCTGACTTCGAACAACTCCCGGGAGCGCTGCTCGGTAATCGCCGGCAGCAAGCCAAGCATCATGGTCAGGCGGTCGACCATACGGCTTTCAAAGGCAAATTGCTGCTCATCGGTGGCTGGCGTCTTGAGTAACGCGTAGACCTGTTCACAGCTCTCATTGAACAACCGGCGCATCCGTAAAACCGGTCTGAACGGGAAGATCAGCGCGTAGACACTCAGTGCCAGCACGGTGGCGCAGGTGTACGCGGCGGCGAACTCGAACCACTGGATCGCCGTGTTCTGGCCGATCCCGATGTTTTGCGGCCCCAACAACAGGAATGTCGTGAGCCCCAGGCCAATGGCCGTCCCGGTGGTAGGCGGCGTGGTCAGCCCGATCGCCACGGCGTACAGCAGCGGCACCAACAGCAACGCCAACAACTCGAAATGGCTGATCATCGGGAACAGCATGAACAGGTAGAGCGCCGAAGCGATCAGCGCCATGACCAGCCCCCTCGCATAACTCTGGGCGGCCAGCAGCGGTCGCGGGAACGTCGCCATCAGCGAACAGAGAATGCCCACCAGCACCATTCCGCCACGGGCGCCGTCCCAGCCGGTTTCGATCCAGATCAATCCAGCCACCACCAACGCGATAAAGGCGCGAATGGCGTTCATCGCCGCCAGGGTGAAATCCAGATGCAATGGATTCTCCTGCCCGCGAAACACGCAACTGGCTTCGCGCCCCTCCTGAATCGCATCGCTGAGTTCCAGAATCTGCTCCAGTTGCTGAAGCAACCGCGCCTGCTCCCAACGCAACGCCCAGGCCAACGAGCGCAAGGTGGCGGTCATGGTTTCGGTGAGCTGCTCGGCCTTGTAAGCCTGGCTGTCGAAGCGGTGTTGCAGTGAGACGAAATGCTTGCGCGCCTCGGTCGACAATGCGCGCCCCTGAATCGCCAATTCATCGAGAAAAGCCAGTTCTTCGGCGCGCAACAGCTCGATTTCTTCGGGCAATGCGCCTTGCCAGCGCTCGGCCAGCAGCTCTCGCTGGTGGCGCAACGCCGTCAGTCGTGAGGTCAGCAGCACCAGCTGATTACCCAGCATCTGCACCAGGCCGTTGGCACTGCGCAGGCGAGGCGCATCGAAGTACAAATGCCGACGCAACCCTTCCAGCGCACTGATCTCGCCCAACAGTTGCATCTGCCGACGGTGGAAATCGGCTTCGCTTTCTTCGGTGCGGATGACCGCCGCCGCGTGGGTCGCAAGCAGCTTGATCACCTCGTCGACCTTGGCGAAATAGTTGCGCGCCACCGTCTCCGGGCGTGCGGTCAGGAGGCTGACCACGCACACGCAAGCCAACGCCAACAGTGTCTCGGTGACCCGTGTGACGGCCAGCAGGAACGTGCCGTCCTGGTCCGGCACCGACAGCAGCGCCACAACAACGGCCGTGTAGCCGCTGAGCACAAAGGCCTGGGAGCTGGTGTAGCGCAACAACGTACCGCCAGCGGTGCACAACGCCAGCCACAGGGCCAGGGTAATAATGAAGGGCAGCGGGGCCTGGGGGAAAATCGCCATGATCAGCACCGCGACGACCGCGCCCATCGTGGTGCCGATAACCTGGCCGAAGCTGCGGGCCAACGCCATGCCACCCGACGGCTGGCTGACGATGACCACCGCCATGATCGACCACTTGGGCTGGTCGAGGTCGAACAGGAACGCCAGGTACAAGGTCAGCAAACCGGCGGCAATGGTTCGCAAGGCAAACAGCAAGCCCCCTTGGCCGGGATTGAGCAGCATCTTGAAGTAGTGAAGAAACGGTTGCATGGGCGAACTCATCGGGTCATCTCAAGCAAGCGTAGTCACTGCTTCAAGACCCCGACAGGTTAAAAAGTCGACGGGAGTTGTAGGCAAATTCGATGATCAGCCAGCCGCCAGCGATAGATGCGCTCGATAACCCTGTCAGCCATAGCGATTGGACAGAAACCGGCCCGGCCCCTAGGCTTTAAACGCTGCGAAAGCGTCACTCGAATAAGCCCCGCCCCCATGATCGTACGTCCCAAGCCGAACCTGATCGGCATCCTGTTTTCCCTCAAAGGCTCGATTGCCAAGCGCATTGCCTTGCGCAGCCTGTTGGTGACCCTGCTCGCGTCGGTGATTGTGCTGGTGGAAACCTGGCACCCGGCGTATTTCTCCAAGGTCAATGCCACGCCCTTCACCCTACTGGGGTTGTCGCTGTCGATCTTCATGAGTTTTCGCAACAACGCGTGTTACGACCGCTGGTGGGAAGGTCGCAAGCAATTGGGGCAATTGATCATCGAGGTGCGCTCGCTGATCCGCCAGACCCAGGGCCTGATGGACGCCGACGAACGCGAACTGTTGTTGCGTGAACTCTGCGGCTTCGCCCATGGCCTGATCGCGCGCCTGCGCTTTGAAAGTGAGCGGCAAGCCGTCGCCCCCTGGACGCCCACGCCCATCGATCATCAGCACCCGAACATCCCCGACGCACTCTTGCAACGCATCGGCGCCCGCTGTTCGGAGCTGGCCGAACTCGGCCGGATCAGCGAATGGCGCTACACCCAACTGGAATCCCGACTGGTCAGCCTGAGCCAGGTCCAGGCCAGTTGCGAACGGATAAAAAGCACGCCGCTGCCCTTCCCTTACACCCTGTTGCTGCACCGCACCATTTACCTGTTTTGCATCCTGCTGCCGTTTGCCATGGCCGAACCATTGGGTTGGCTGACCCCGGTGTTCACCGCCATCGTCAGTTACACCTTTTTTGGCCTCGACGAGATCGGCGACGACCTGGAAGACCCGTTCGGCTTCGATGAGAACGATTTGCCGTGTAATGCGATTTTGCGCACCCTGGAGCGCGAAGTGCTGGCGGCGTTGGGGCAAACCGATTTGCCGCCGGCCCTCGAACCCATCGAGTACGTCTTGAACTGAGCCAGGGTTTGACTCACGGCCGCACCTGACCGAAGCTGACGTCCTTTGCAAAAGCTCGCCAGCTCCCGGATCCGTGCATGCCCCAGTCCCGCCGCTACCTGCTTATCAGCCTCTGCGTCCTGTTCGCCATTGCCCTCGCCTGGTTTTTCCTGCGCAGTACCACGCCCGTGGTGCCGGAGGCGATCAAACATGGCTACAGCGAAGCGCTGGCCCAGGCGCGCGCCGGTCAACCGGGGGCGGCGCGGGTGCTTTATCAGCAACTGGCGCGGCCTGACTTGTCGACCAAACGCCGGCTCTGGCTCCTCGCCGAGTTGCCCAACTACCCCAGCCCGCAAGCCTTGAAGCTGGCCGATGCCGACTTGCAAAACAGCTCGGCGGATGTCCGGGTGGCGGCGATCAAGAGTGTGGTCGGCCTGGTCCCCAGCGGTCAGCGCAGCCTGTTGCTGGGGCCGTTGCTCGATGACAGCGAGCAAACCGTGCGTTTGGCAGCCGTCAACGCGCTATTGGGGCTGTCACCGGATGATCTGGGCCTGTATTTCGGTCCATTGCAGCAGGCGATTGATGCCTGGGAACTGGTGCTCAAGGCCGAACCGGAAAGTGCCAACACGCACTATCAGCTGGCACGGCTGCACCTGCACAACGCCGAACTGAAGGAGGCGCAACAAGCGCTGGAGCGCACCTTGCAGTTGGAGCCTGGCAACCTGCCGGCACTGGTCATGCAAATCGAAGTACTGGACAAGCAAGGCCAGACCGACGCCGCCCGCCAGTTGCTGGCCAAACAGTTGAAGGCCCAGCCCGATTCCGCCTTCCTGCAACATGCCCTCGGCCTCTGGTTGCTGCACCACGGGCAGAGTGAATTCGCGGTACTCGGCCTTTCCAAAGCGGTTGAACTGGAGCCGGACAACAAGGATTACCGTTACGACCTGGCCACTACGCTGCACGGTGAGGAAGAGCTGGAAGCCGCGCAGAAACAGCTGCAGGAAATCGTCCAGCGCCACCCAGCCGACCGCAAGGCGCGGGTGTTGTTGATCAATTACTGGAAGGAAAGCGGCCAGTTGCAGAACGTGCAGATTCTGCTGGCGCAACTGGAGCAGATGAACCCGGATGATCCGGCGTTGCAGCAAGGTCTGTAACGCTCGCCACCATCCCTGTAGGAGTAAGGCTGAACGGCGATGGCGTCCGTGAGATCGCTTTCGCGAGCAAGCTTTGCTCCTACAAAAAAAAACAGCGTCAAGCAAGCCTTGCTCCTACAGTCAGCAGGCGTCACACAGGCGTCATCGCGCCCGGCAAAAAAGGTTGAACCGTCGTCACGGCCAAGGGTCAAGAGAAACAGGCAGTCAATTCAGGCATTTCAGGCCTGCTGCCTCGCTTCCCCTAGTCATGAGAGGGCTTTTTTTGTCTACATCTAACGAGTTGTTCAGTGCAAAAGCCGCCACCGGCATCGAAGGTCTGGATGACATCCTGGCCGGTGGATTGTCTCGCGGCCATGTGTTTTTGCTGGAGGGTGAACCCGGAACCGGTAAAACCACCGTCGCCTTGCATTTTCTCCTCGCCGGAGCCCGAGCCGGCGAGCGCTCGTTGTACATCACCCTGTCGGAAACCGAACGTGAACTGCGCCAAGGCGCGTTGTCCCACGGCTGGGAGCTGGATGAGAACATCCACATCTTTGAACTTACCCCGCCGGAAAGCCTGCTCAACGCCGAGCACCAGCAAAGCTTGCTGTATTCCTCGGACCTGGAGCTGGGCGAAGCCACCAAACAGATCTTTGAAGTCGTAGAGCGAGTCAAGCCGACCCGCGTGGTCCTCGACAGCCTCTCGGAAATCCGCCTGCTGGCCCAAAGCTCTTTGCGCTATCGCCGGCAGATCCTGGCCATCAAGCATTACTTCGTGCGCTATGACGCCACGGTGTTGCTGCTGGATGACCTGACCACCGAATCCCTGGATAAAACCGTGCACAGCGTGGCCCACGGGGTGATTCGCCTGGAAGAACTGACGCCCAACTACGGCGCAGAACGCCGCCGGATTCGCGTGGTGAAATACCGTGGCCAGAAATATCGCGGTGGTTTTCACGACTTCACCATCATGGGCGACGGCGTGCATGTGTTCCCGCGCCTGGTGGCGGCGGAACATCGCGGCAAGTACATTCGCACGCAATTGACCAGCGGCATCAAGGAAATGGACGCCCTGCTCGGCGGCGGCATCGAAACCGGCTCCAGCACGCTGATCCTCGGTCCCGCCGGTACCGGCAAATCCCTGATCTCAATGATATTCGCCGCTGCAGCCGTGGCCCGTGGCGAAAAAGCCGCGCTGTTTATCTTCGATGAAGAGCTAGGGCTGCTGTTTGAACGCATGAAAAACATGGGCATCGATCTCAAGGCCCTGCAAGACACCGGCAACTTGCTGATCGAACAAGTGGACGCCGCCGAACTGTCCCCCGGCGAGTTCTCCCACCGGGTGCGGCGCTGCGTCGATGAACGCAATATCAAGACTGTGGTGATCGACAGCATCAACGGCTATCAGGCGGCAATGCCCGAAGAAAACGCCCTGGTGTTGCACATGCATGAGTTGCTGCTGTACCTCAACCGCCAAGGCGCCGCGACCTTCATGACCGTCGCCCAGCATGGTCTGGTCGGTGACATGCAAGCGCCGGTCGATATCACTTACCTGGCCGACACCGTAATTCTGCTGCGCTACTTCGAAGCCCTGGGCAAAGTGCGCCGGGCCATCTCCATCATCAAGAAACGGACCGGCAGCCATGAATCAACCATTCGCGAATACCGCATCAGCAGCCACGGCATGACCATCGGCGAACCGTTGGATGCGTTCCAGGGTGTATTACGCGGCGTGCCGACCTACCTGGGCGCCAGCAATCCGCTGCTCAAGGAAGACGACAAATGACGGCGCTGGCAGCGACCTCCGAGCGCGCGATCATCCTCGCGCCGCTGGGGCGCGACAGCCAGATTGCGCTGATGATGCTCAACGAGGCCGGTTACGCCGGCGTCATCAGCCGTGACATGCCAGCGTTGTGTCGCGAACTGGAGTTTGGCGCCGGGTTGCTGCTGATCTCGTCCGAAGCGCTGCTCGGCAGTGACCTGGAACCCCTCTTCACCCTGATTGAACAGCAACCGGCCTGGTCGGACTTGCCGATTGTGCTGCTGACGTATCACGGCGGCCCGGAACACAACCCGGCGTCGCGCTTCGGCCCGCAACTGGGCAACGTCACCTTCCTTGAGCGCCCGTTCCATCCGGTAACCCTGATCAGTCTGGTGACCACCGCGTTGCGCGGGCGACGACGACAGTACGAAGCCAGGGATCGGCTGATCGACCTGAGCCAAAGCGAGTTGCGCCTGCAAACCACCCTGGAAACCCTTGAACAACAAGTCGAGGAACGCACTGCGCAACTGCGGCACAACGAAGAAGCATTGCGCCAGTCGCAGAAGATGGAAGCAGTCGGCCAATTGACCGGCGGCATCGCCCATGACTTCAACAACATGCTGACCGGCATTATCGGCAGCCTGGAGCTGCTGCGTCGACGCCTGGCTCGCGGGCGCACCGACGACCTCGACAGCCTGATCGATCTGGGGGTCACTTCGGCCAACCGTGCGGCGGGCCTGACCCACCGTTTGCTGGCGTTTTCCCGCCGCCAGTCGCTGGATTCCAAACCCGTGCAGATGAACGCCCTGGTGACCTCGATGGGCGAATTGCTGCAGCGCAGCATCAACGAAAGCATTCAACTGGACATGCAGTTGAGCGATCAACTGTGGGTGGCCGAGGCCGACCCCAATCAACTGGAAAGCGCCCTGCTGAACCTGGTGCTCAATGCCCGCGATGCGATGCCCGACGGCGGCCAATTGGTGGTGAACACCTTCAATCAGCATCTGGACACCGGTTTCGCCGAATCCCATGGCAACCTCGAACCCGGGGATTACGTGGTGCTGAGCGTCACCGACACCGGCTGTGGCATGCCGCAAAGCACCATCAGCCGGGCATTTGATCCCTTCTTCACGACCAAACCCATCGGCCAGGGCACCGGCCTTGGGTTATCGATGATCTACGGTTTCAGCAAGCAGTCCCGAGGCCATGTCACGATCCAGAGCGAGGTCGACAACGGCACCACGGTTAACCTCTACCTGCCGCGTTACATGGGCAACCTGGCGCAGGATCCGCTCGCGGATATCCAGCAAGCGCCCTTCGCCCAGGACGGTGAGACCGTGCTGATCGTCGAAGACGACCCGGCGGTCCGGGTGTTGGTCAGTGCGGTGTTGAGCGAGTTGGGCTATGCCTTCGTCGAGGCTGGCGATGCCGACAGCGCAGTGCCGATCCTGGATTCCGGCCAGCGCATTGATCTGTTGATCAGCGACGTTGGGTTGCCCGGGATGAACGGCCGGCAACTGGCGGAAATCGGTCGTCAGTATCGGCCCGATCTCAAGGTCTTGTTCATTACCGGGTATGCCGAGCACGCAGCGGTGCGCGGTGGTTTCCTTGACCCGGGGATGCAGATGATCACCAAGCCGTTTACCTTCGACCTGTTGACGGCGAAGGTGCGGGAGATGATTCGAATCTAAAGCGCCCGAGAGGTTTTACCGACGATGGCGGTCTCACGGACGCCTTTGTGGGCAAGCCTCGCTCCTACACGGGACGCGCGTGAACCTGTAGGAGCGAGGCTTGCCCGCGAAAGCGATTTCAGGATCACCCTCACCGTCAAGCCATGCACCGATAGGCGTTTTTTGATCTCAGGACAGCATTTCCTGCATCAATTCCTGCAACACATACAGGTCAAACGGCTTGCCCAGAATCGGCGCCTTGCGGGTAATCGGGCTGTCGGTCTCGCGGATTTCCTGCGGATAACCGCTGATGAAAATAACCTTGAGCTCCGGTCGCAGCTTGACCGCGGGCTCGGCGATCTGCACGCCGGAAATCCCGCCAGGCAGGCGGAAGTCGGTAATCATCATGTCCAGGTGCGGTTTACTGGCCAGGATTTCGAAGGCTTGCTCGCCGTTTTCGGCCTGCAACACCCGATACCCCTCGCCCGACAGATAGGCAGACAACACCATCAAAATCGAGGGATCGTCCTCGACAATGAGTACTACATCTTGCGCATCTTCACTCATGGGAAGCCTTTGTTCGGTCAATAGCTGCTGATACGACCGTGAGGTCGTTCAGAGGTTGCGTTTATCTGGCTGCTTTCCTACAGCGGCAGACAAACGCGAAATAAGGCGCCTTCGTTGATTCTGCTCTCGACGACGATGGATCCGCCATGGGCGGCGACGATTTGCTCGGAAATAAAGAGCCCGAGCCCAAGTCCCGCAATCACGGTCTTGGCTGAAACCCGTTCGAACTGTTGAAAAATACGCTTCTGGTTTTCTTCACTGATGCCGATGCCGCGGTCCTGGACCTCGACCCGGGCCTGGCCTTCGTGGCAATACACCCGCACATCGATCTGACCCTTGCCGCCATAGCGCAGGGCGTTGGTCAGCAAGTTGGAAATCACCTGCTCGATCCGGAACTCGTCCCACTGCCCTTCCACCGGCCCTTCGGCGCTGAACGTCACCGAGGACTCGGCGGCATCGACCTGCGGCGCGAAGTTTTGCAGCAGGTTGTCGACCAGTTTCACCAGATCTACCCGGCTCGGGCGGATCGACAGTTTGCCGGTGCGAATGCGCGAGACATCGAGCATGTCTTCGATCAGGCGGATCAGGCTTTTGATCTGCCGCTCGTCGCGGTCGACCATGGCGTGCATCTTGTCCAGGGTAAACGCCGCTGCGTTGTCCCGGGCCAGGTGCATCTTGCGCAATTGGGTTTCGAGGATCAGGCCATTGAGCGGCGTGCGCACTTCGTGGGCGACGATCGACATAAAGTCATCGCGCATGCGCACGGCCTGCTCCAGTTCATTCTGAGTGGTCTGCAGTTTTTTCAGCAGCGCTTCCTGCTCGCGACGGCTCTGCTCCAGGGCTTCGACCTGTTGCTTCATGGCCTTGCTCTGGCGATACAGGTCGACGAACACATTAACCTTGCTCTTGACCGCGTGGATATCCAGCGGCTTGTGCAAGAAGTCCACGGCACCGCTTTCGTACCCTTTGAACGCGTAGTTCAGCTCACGGCCAGCAGCGCTGACGAAGACAATCGGGATGTTCTTGGTCTTTTCCGTGCCGCGCATCAGTTCGGCCAGTTCGAAGCCGTTCATGCCCGGCATCTGCACGTCAAGAATGGCCATGGCGAATTCGTGTTGCAGCAACAACGACAGCGCTTCGTCCGCCGACAGCGCCTTGTAGACCATGCGGTCTTCGCGCTTGATCAACGCTTCGAGGGCCAGCAGGTTTTCCGGCAGATCGTCGACGATCAGCAGTTTGGCTTGGATGTCACTCAGCATGCTATTCGTTCCAACTCGACAAGCAAACGGCCGATGCCGCGTATAGGGAGAATGTGGTCAGGTTGATGCAAGTCCAGCGCCGCCTGGGGCATCGTCGCGACCTGGGCTTCGTCCGGGTCTTGCACCACGGTCAGGCCGCCACGGTACTTGACCTGGGCCAGACCGTTGGCGCCATCGCGGTTGGCACCGGTCAACAACACGGCCGCCAGCGCCGGTCCGTAAGCATCAGCGGCGGACTCGAACAGAAAATCAATGGCCGGCCGCGAATAGTGCACGCGGTCCTCCAGGCTCAACGAGAAACTGCGGTCCTGTTCCACCGAGAGGTGATAGCCCGGCGCGGCAAAATACAGGGTCCCGGCTTCGACCAATGTCTTGTCGACAGCCTCCAGCACCGGCAGTGAAACCCGTCGGGCAAACACTTCGGTCAACTGGCTGCGACGATCGTCAGGCAGGTGCAGCACCACGATGATCGGCAGGGCAAACCCTTCACGCAGCGGGCTGAGGATATTCAGCAGCGCCTCGACTCCACCGGCCGAAGCGCCGATCACGATAGCCTCTACGGTCGGCAAACCGGCTTCGTTGTTCATGATTTACGGTAGATCCGTTCTTGTTTGACCAATGGCTCGAACTGCTTGCCGAACGCCGAGAAATCCGGGGTTTCCTTACTGCCCAGCACCAGGAATCCACGATGGCACAGCGACTCATGAAACAAGCCAAACGCTCGATCCTGCAATTTTTTATTGAAGTAAATCAATACGTTGCGACACGAAATTAATTGAGTTTCTGAAAACACACTGTCGGTCGCCAGGCTATGGTCAGCAAAGGTCACGTTCTCGCACAGGCTCTTGTCGAAAATCGCGTAACCATAGGCGGCCGTGTAGTAGTCGGCAAACGAGCGCTGGCCACCGGCCTGCTGGTAATTGGAAGTGTAGGCGCGCACGTTCTCCATGGAGAAAATCCCTTGCTTGGCTTTTTCCAGTGAGCGCGGATTGATGTCGGTGGCGTAGATGATCGTGCGTTCGAGCAAGCCTTCCTCGCGCAACAGGATCGCCATCGAATAGACCTCTTCACCGGTGCTGCACCCGGCAATCCAGATCTTGATCGACGGATAGGTCTTGAGCAGCGGTACCACTTCCTTACGGATCGCCAGAAAGTGCGACGGGTCACGGAACATCTCGCTGACCGGGATCGTCAGCAACTGCAGCAACTGCATGAACGCGGTCGGGTCGTGCAGGACTTTCTCCTGCAACGCCGAGATGGTCGCGCACTCGAACTGACTCAAGGCATGAGCGACCCGGCGCTTGATCGAGGCGCCGGAGTAGTCACGAAAGTCATAGCTGTACTTGAGGTAGATCGCCTCGATCAGCAGCCGCAGTTCGATTTCGGTGTTCTTTTCCACTAAATGCTATCCACTAGATGCGTTCCATCTTCGGTAACCACACACGAATCAGCGAGAACAGGCGATCGAGGTCGATCGGCTTGGCCAGGTAATCGTTGGAACCCGCCGCCAGGCAGCGCTCCTGATCGTCCTTCATGGCCTTGGCCGTGACGGCGATGATCGGCAGCTTGCGCCAGCGCGGGTCCTGGCGGATCAAGGTCGTGGCCTCGAAACCGTCCATCTCCGGCATCATCACGTCCATCAGCACCAGGTCGATGTCTTCGACTTCATTCAATTTTTCAATCGCCTCACGACCGTTCCGGCCAATGACCACGACTGCGCCCTTTTGCTCCAGCGCACTGGTCAGGGCGAAGATATTGCGCACATCGTCGTCGACCAGCAGCACCTTGCGGCCCTCGAAGACCTTGTCGCGACTGCGCGCGGTCTTGAGCATCTTCTGCCGCTCATGGGACAACTGGGATTCGACTTTGTGCAGAAAGAGTGTCACTTCATCCAGCAACCGCTCTGGCGAGCGGGCACCCTTGATGATGATCGAGCGCGAATACTTGCGCAGCTCGGCCTCTTCGTCCCGGGTCAGGTTGCGTCCGGTGTAGACAATCACCGGCGGGAACGAACAGATGTCTTCGGTGGACATGCGCTTGAGCAGATCGTTGCCGAGCATGTCCGGCAGCTTCAGGTCGATGATCATGCAATCGAAGACCGTTTCGCGCAGCCGGTCCAGCGCTTCCTGTGCAAAACCGACGGCGGTGATCTCGATGTCTTCTTCGCCGATCAGGCGGGCAATGCTGTCGCGCTGCAAATCATCGTCTTCCACCAGCAGCACCCGTTTGACCTTCTGGGTCAGCTTGGCTTCGAGGCGGGCAAACACGTCCTTGAGCTCCTCGCGGGTGGTCGGCTTGACCGCATAACCGATGGCGCCCATGTGCATCGCCGCTTCAACCCGGTCTTCGACCGAGATGATGTGCACCGGGATGTGCCGGGTTTCGGCGTGTTCTTTCAGGCGCTGCAACACCGTCAGCCCGGAATGATCCGGCAGGCGCATGTCCAGCAGGATGGCGTCGGGGATGAACTCCCTGGCCAGGTCATACCCTTCATCGGCGCCGTGGGCGACCAGGCACTGGTAACCCAGTTCGTGGGCCAGGTCGTAGAGGATGTGGGCGAAATTCACCTCATCTTCCACCACCAGGATGCAGCGCGTGGCGAACGGTGCCTTGGCGCGGTCATCATCGAAGCGCGGGATATCGACTTCGGCAATCAGCGGTACCGGCGCCGCGACCGGTGCTTTTGGCGTGTAGGCGACCGGCGTCGCGCGCATTGGCTCGACCGGCTCGTCACCCGGCTCGACGTATTGCTGCGGCAACACCAGGGTGAACGCACTGCCCTGCCCCGGTTCGCTGGTGACACTGATCGAACCGCCGAGCAACATGGCCAGGTCCCGGGAAATCGACAGGCCCAACCCGGTGCCGCCATAACGGCGGTTGGTGGTGCCGTCGGCCTGGCGGAAGGCTTCGAAGATGCTTTCCTGCTGTTCCGCGGCAATACCGATCCCGGAGTCGCGAACGATGAAGGCGATACCGTCGCCCGGCTGACTGGCGACGGTCAGGCTGACGGTGCCTTTTTCGGTGAACTTCACCGCGTTCGACAGCAGGTTCTTGATCACTTGTTCCAGGCGCTGGCGGTCGGTGTAGATCATCATCGGCGCACCGGCCTGCAACTCGATCTGGAAATCGAGCTTCTTGTCCGTGGCCATCGGCTCGAACATGCCGCGCAGGCCCTCCACCAGACGAGAGACGCTGGTGTTTTCCGGGCGCATGTCCAGCTTGCCAGCCTCGACTTTGGAAATATCCAGAATATCGTTGATCAGGTTGAGCAAGTCATTGCCGGCGGAATAGATCGACTCGGCGAACTTGACCTGTTCGGCGCTGAGGTTGTCCTGCGGGTTCTCCGCCAGCAACTTGGCGAGGATCAACGAACTGTTCAGCGGCGTGCGCAGTTCGTGGGACATGTTGGCAAGGAATTCGGATTTGTACTTGCTGGAGCGCTGCAATTCTTCGGCGCGGTCTTCCAGCTGAATCTGCGCCTGATTGAGTTCGGTGTTCTTCTGATCCATGGCGTCGCGCTGGTCGGCGAGGATCTGTGCCTGCTCGGCGAGCTGTTCGTTGGTCTGCTCCAGCTCCACTTGCTGGGTTTCCAGGTGCGCCTGGGATTCCTTGAGAATCCGCGATTGCTCTTCCAGCTCTTCGTTCGCGGTCTTGAGCTCTTCCTGCTGGACTTGCAGTTCTTCGTTGAGCTGCTGGGTTTCGGCCAGCACTTCCTGCAAGCGTTGACGGTAGCGCGCCGCTTCGATCGAAGTGCCGATGTTGCCGGCGATCAGCTCCAGCAGTTCGATGTCGCGCTCGTCCAGGGTCCGCAGGAAGCCAAGTTCGATCACGCCATTGACCCGGTCGTCGTCGCTGGTCGGCACCACCAACACACTGTGGGGCAAGCCTTCGCCCAGGCCGGAGCTGACCTTGAAGTAGTCTTCTGGCACGTTGTCCAGGCGAATCAACCGGCCTTGTTTCACCGCCTGGCCGATAATCCCTTCGCCGTCGTAGACCGACTGTTCCTGCGCTTCCTGCTCGCGGGACAAACCATAAGAAGCCACGCGCTTGAGGCCGCCATGTTCTTCACGCACATAGATCGCCGCCACGGCGGTCCCGAGGTATTGCGCGCAGAATTGCAGGATATTGCGACCCAACAAGTTCAGGGTCAGTTGCCCCAGCACTTGCTCAGCCAGTTCGGTCTGGCCACTGCGCAGCCACGCCTGCTTCTCCAGGCGGTCGGCGGCACTCTGCTGCGCGGCGAGGTTGGCGCTGTAGTTTTGGGAGAGATTGAGCAGGTCACGGCGGCCAATGTAAGCCAGCAATGCACTGATCCCGGCCACGAACACCAAGTACAGGGTGATGCTCCAGATCGTGGTGCGGCGCACTTCTTCGTTGCGCGTGGTGCGCAACTGCTGCTCCATGTCGATCACGTCCTGGAACTGCGTACGGATTTCATCGGTCAGGCGCTTGCCGCGCCCGGCCTTGATCGCGCCGCGATAATCGCCACTGGAGCGCTGCATATCGATCATCGATTGCGCGTAGGCGGCCCACTCGGTTTGCAAGGCCTGGAGACGGCGCAAACGGTCGGTCTGCACCGGGTTGTCGGCCGTCAGTTCGAGCAAGGTATTGAGGGCGACGGCGATTCGCGGCCTGGCCGTTTCATACGGGTCCAGGAAGTGCTCGTCGCCACTGAGCAGGAAGCCGCGCATGCCGGTTTCCAGGTCAACGGTCAGCTTTACCGCTTCATTGGCGTTATTGATCACCCGGTCGGTGTGCTCCACCCACTGAATGACGGACAACAGGTAAGTGATCAACGCCACAAAGAAAACCGCACTGATCACGCCCACGCCCAGCGGCAAGCTGACGTTGCGGCTCAGGAGTTTGCGGAATCGTTGCTCGTCAACCGAAGACGCAGAGGTCATGGGGAAGGCCTTGTCGAACTGTTGAAAACCAAGGAGTTTGCCCCAAAACGGACGCATTGATCTAATTTTCTGACAGCTCTGGTGACAAATTCCTGCAATTAACTGCGCTTGATCATTGCCGCGCGTTATCCTTGCAGGTTCTTGTACAACCATAGTTTTTTGTATCGGGTCGGGAACTTGTCGGGGTCCGGCAATTACTCAACCAAGAGACCGGCGATTTCGATCGACCGCCGACCCGCCATTCCACCCTTGAGAGCTTTCTATTATGTCCTCCGACCCGTCCATCATTCTCGTCGTCGAAGACGATGCCATCGTCCGCATGCTGATCGTCGATGTGCTGGAGGAACTTGAATTCAAGGTGCTGGAAGCCGATGGCAGCGAAAAGGCACTGGAGTTTCTCAATGACGAAGACCAGTACATCGACCTGATGATGACCGATGTCGGTTTGCCGGTGATGGATGGCCGTGAACTGGCCACCCAGGCGCGCATGCTGCGCCCGGAACTGCCGATCCTGTTTGCCAGCGGTTATGCCGAAAGCATCGATGTGCCGGCCGGCATGCAGGTGATTGGCAAGCCGTTCTCGATTGATCAGTTGCGCGACAAGGTCAAGGGTATGCTGGCCTGATTCGACCTCAGACCCTGTCGCACCTGTCAAGTCTGACAGTAGATGGAACCCGCCCGCATGGAGTTTGATTAGACCGGTCATTCCCGCTCATAAGGAACTGAGTCCATGCCGAGTCAAACCGAACTCTATGCACGTTACTTGAAGGCCTGCGCGCTGGTGCTTGCACTCATCGCTGGCTATGGTTGCCAATCCTCTTCGCCCGACGATCCCCAACACTGCTTTGAACAAAACGGACAGGCGTTCAGCGAAGTCTTGAGGTGTTATCACCAGGCCCAGGCGTCGCAACCGTTGCGCTACACCGATAAGGGCCAGGAGCAACAGCCCGGCGTCAGCATCCGGCGATTTGAGCTGTCGTCGCAGGCCTGGGCCCAGGACGGTCAGGTCGCCCCGGCGCAGTGGCTGCATGACGTCGATCTGTACATTCCCGACAATGTTCAAGGCTCGCGGGCGGTACTGGTCGCCAACGACGGCGTCAACAACTCGCTGCCCGGCCAGTCACCCACCCCGCCCAACAACTTTACCCTACAGACATTGCTCAACATCGCCCGACAAACCGGTTCAATCGTGGTGGCGGTCAGCAATGTACCGAACCAGTACCTGACCTACAGCGATGACGCCGTGCCGCGCACCGAAGATGGCAGTGTCGCCCATAGCTGGAAACTGTTCATGCAGGCACCGGAGCGCCAACCCTTTATCTCGTTGCATGTGCCGATGATGGAAGCGCTGGTCAAGGCCATGGACCTGGCGCAAAAGGAAGCGCCTGCGGGCCAGGCCAAAAGCTTTTTGGCCACCGGTGTATCGAAGCGCGGCTGGGCGGTATGGCTGGCGGCCCTGGCGGACCATCGCATCGATAGCATTGCGCCGTTTGTCATTGATGTCCTGAACACCGAGCGAGTGTTTGACCAGACGTTTCTGGCGTACGGCGGCAACTGGCCCTTGGCGTACTTCGACTACTACTCCCAAGGCGTGATCGCCCAACGCAAGACCCCGGCGTTCAGCAAGCTGATGCGCGTTGAAGACCCGACGACCTACCCGCCCGCTTATCTCGCCCGCTTGAGCATCCCCAAATACATCGTCAATGCCAGCGGTGATGACTTCTTCATCCCGGATGCTTCACGCCTGTACTTCCCGGGGCTGCCGGGTGAGAAGGCGCTGCGTGTCCTGCCCAATTCCCCCCACGACGTCCGCCCACTGGTTGAGGCGAACCTGATTCCGTACATCAAGCGTCGGCAGGCGGGCAAGCCCCTGCCGACGTTGAAGGTGCAGGAACAGCGCCTGGGCGTGACGTCGACCCGACTGCACGTGACGTTGTCCGAGCTGCCGGTCAAGGTCACCAAATGGGCAGCCCACAACCCGCAGGCCCGGGACTTCCGCTACAACTGCAAAGTGCCCTACACCGCCGCGCAGTTCCCGCCGTCGACAGAACTGCAGACCACTTACCAGGCGCCCAAGACCGGCTGGGGTGCCGAGTTTTTCGAGTTTGAATTCGCTGACGGCTTGGTCGCCACGACCACCGTCACGGTTCTTCCGGACACCTACCCGACCCAGGCACCGCCCGCTGATGAGGCGCTTTGCAGAACACTGCCCGGCACCGTGGCTAAATAACCTCCTAAGTTGAACACTCGCAACGACAAAGTACTTTAACTTTGTCGTTGCCTGCTCAACTTTCCACCCGATACGTTTGAATACCAAACTACCCAACGCAACATCCATTTATATAAAGCAACTTGAACCCTTCTCGAAAAATACACAACATCCAAACAAGGAACACCCCCATAAATAATATTAGGTAACACCGTGACAACTCCAACCTTTAAAACGATCAACCGCTATTCTTTCGACGCAACCCTGCAAGCAAGAACACTGCGCAATGAAGCTGACAAGTTCGAAAGAGACTTGGTCATTCTCAAACTAAAAGAGGCGGTGCGCAGCACTGAAGAGACTGACTGGGACTCGCATGAAATTGACTTGAAACCGGGCTCTTCGCTTTATCAACTGCACATGCCCGCGAGCATCCTGTTGAATAAACTGAGCGCCGAACCGCTTATCCAGCAACATGCCGTGCGGCTATTCCGCGAACCGCTTATCGATGCTTTCGTCAACGCTGAGGGCAGCCTGTTCATTCGCGGCGACGCCTGGGAGCCCATCACCCAGATGGCTAACCGTTCTGCCTCGACCCAAGCCCAGCTGAAATGCCTGACGGACATTGCCAAACAAATAGGCGGCATTGTCTCCTCCAGCAATACCGTGGAAATATCGCAATGGATGAAGTTTCACGATCTGAATGTACCTACCACGCAGGCACAAACAAAAAACCTGCTCGACTTCCTGGAGTTCGATATTCCTTCTGCCGATTACCTGGGCAACTATTGGAATCAACTATTCGCGACTGAGGACGGTGAAACGGTATTAACCACCGATCAACAGGCTGCCATGCGCAAGTTAACTGCCGAGTTCCTGCCTAAAGGAAAAAACTTACTCGATAAACTGTATGAAGAAGCATTGAACAGTCGCCCGGTCATTTGGGACGACGCCGGGGATATGCTCAAGTCGCTCGTCAGTCATCCCACTTCCCGGGCATTGGCCAAACGCTACATCACCCGACTGGCCTGGTTTGGCGCCAACGCTGATGAATCGGTCCACGATGAAGACCTCGATCAACTCCTGATCACGGCAATCCTGTTGGACCTGAACCCGCCCGTTGTCACGCAGGACGCACGCAGCCCGTTCGGCAGCCTGGACATTTATTCGCCGGACAATGTTGATTTGCCGCACTTCCTGGTGCGCCAACAACTGGAAACCTACCTGGTGAACAACCAGCGGGTCGGCGCACAAGCCGCGCCACTGGCGGCGCATCTGCTGCTCGCCAACGTCGCGCCGGAGTTCCTGATCAAGCAATTACCTTCCTCACCGCTTTTGGGCTCCATTGCCTGGGTGACGTTCAGCCGCACCGTCGCATTGATTGAGCTCCAAGTCCGGGGGGCGTCGCGTTTGATGACATTTGCGCAGGTCATGCAATACGCGGCCATTGAACCCGTCGGTCCTTACCAGGAAAAAATCAGCGGCTTGGCGGCCATCAACCCGATTGTCGATTGGGCATTGCTGAACAGCGTGATCACACGGGCGGCATTGCAACGCCACAGTGCCGGAGCACTGCAAGAAGCGTCTACGGCGTACCACGCATTCCTGGAGCAGTTGAACCAGGCCGCCACCACGTTTGCCACGCCGCCCCCGAGTCGCCGGGCGCTCGCCCTGGCGCAACTGCAAGCGATCCTGCCGGATAGCGATGACCTGGAAAAAGAATTCCTGACCCACGCCGGGACCGCTTGGCAGTATCAGCCGGTCGTGCCTTATGCCGCTGACGAGATGTTTGAAAACCAGAAAATGTCGATGGTCGAGCTGCACATGTCCGGCGACCTGGTTCGCCAGCAATGGAACGACCCCGCTTACGACCTCTTTAAAAAATACCCCGCGCTGTTGCCCGAGCTGAACAAGCTGTCCGGTGATTTTGAGGCGCCTGTGCGCGCCTATCAGCAGCAACTGCAACACGCGTTGGCGACCAATCTGCAACTGGCATTGGCGCAGTTGGATGAGGCCGATCAGAAAGACCTGCTACGCAGCGAAATCACCTTATACACCGTGCGCGCCTCGGCGCAGTTCGACGCCAAGGCCCCGGTAGCCTTGAATGGCCGCTTCGGCATGGAGTACCTGACCAGCATTGAAACCCAGGAAGCGATCGATGCCGCTACCGGTCATTACGGTGTGGTCATGTGTGCGTCTTTTCGCGGGAAAACCACCTGTTTTGAGCTCTTCAGCCTGCATGGCCAATGCCTGAAAAACCCAGCGCTTGGCGCGGCGATCAGTCAAGCGGCGCTGCACAAAAACCGCGCCCGGATCGACTTCACTGGCGACCTGAATCGCGCCATGAAACCCGCGCAACTGAGCGCCATGCCCCTGGACATCACCAACTACACGCACGGCAGCGTACCGAACCGCAAAGTGTCCAGTGAAGTCGTCCTCGACAAACTGGCGGTACTGGCGGCCCCCATTGAGACGACCATTGACAAGAAAGGCGTCTATCAACGCTTCCACTACCCGAACCTGGAACGCATCGCCCACTTCATCGCCCGCCATCGTCCTCTCGCCACTTACGCCGAGCTGAAAGAAATCGCCTTGGGGCAAACCCGGCTCGAAAAGTTGATCAGCAAGAATGAAGAACGGACCGAGTTCATGCTCAACCTGATCATCCCCTTCCGCTCCTGCATCGCGGAAATTCGTTCCGGGGAACGGGTACGGGTCGCGCAAGGCATCTTTGGTTGCATCATGGATGCCATCGCGGTCATCGGCGGTGTTGCCGGAGCGGCGTCGAATATCGCCGGCATCATGTCCAAGACCGTTTCCTCCTGCTCCAGGATCGCCAGCATTGCCAAAGAGCTGGTCATCCTGGCGATCGGGACTTTCAATCCGCTGGATGGTTTGCGTTCTTACGCCAGCATCGGTGCGAAGGCGCTCCTCAAAGGTGGCCTGCGCTTGAACCTGGTGGGCATGGACGCCGTGACGAAAGCCAGGATGCAGGTGCACCGGCTGACCAAAATGGCCGACTCCTATGACCTGGTCAAAGCGTCGAAACGCTCCGATCTCGTGCAAGGGACCTGGATTCCCAAGGACAGCAGCGAATCCGTTAACGCCTGGGCCTGCCGTAGCCGCAACAATCAATGGCACGCACTCAATCGCTTTGGCCGGCCATGGGGCGAGTCGTTGAAAAATTTCCGCCGGGTCGGCGAGATCCGCTTACCGCGTTTCGACAAACAATTGCCGGCCCTCTACACCAGCACGGTGATTGAAAATGCCCTGTTGAGCGCCCGCCGAAAAATGGACGCCGCCGTCAGGGTACTGGCCCAGGCGAACAGGAAAGTCGATGTCGATGCCCTCGCCAGGCTATTGCTGGGTGGCAGCTCAATCGAAGCGGTCAATAACGTTCTGATGGCGCAAAAGTCGTACTGCGGTGCGGTGGACCTGGGTAATTTCCTGCTGGATGAAGCAGACAGTGCCAACGAAATGCTCACCTTGGACCTCAGTGAGTTCCAGGTATGGAAAAACGCCGGCCCGTTGCAACGGGAGAAACAATTCCTGCGCGTCGACTGCGCCGACCTCAACGAACGCTTCCGCGAGCACCACCTGAACGAAGGCGTGATTGCCGATGATTTGATTCGAACCCTGCTCCACGCCAGCAGCATCGATGACCTGAGCTACGCCCTGCCGTTGCCGAACACCGATTCGCGCTATCAACAGCTGGACGTGGCGCCGCTGCTGAACCTGGCCAACGGGCATCATCCGATCGCCGACGAAGGGGTTGCGACCCGCTACCACGACCGCGCCCAGGCCCGGAACAACGCGGACTCCTTGACAGTATTCACCTCGCTATTGAGTCAGCTGGAAACCCACCCGGCGAACTTTGCCGAGAACCTGTCGGCCATGAGTGCGGCGCTGCAAGCCGCTCGCCAGGGCGCTATCAACCGGCCAGTGCCGATTTACCTGAACAGGCTCTAAACCCCTGTTTCATCGGGAGGCCTGGCATAGGGGCCCTCCTTCTTTTTTTTCAAACTTAATGAATGGACTCAAAATGAATAACACAAGCAACAGCACGCTCACCGAGCGACACCTTTCGCGCCCCATCAGCCCTTCCAACAACGATGTCGATCCCACAAGCAGCAATGACAGCGAGCGACAGGAAGTCATCAGCCGATTGAAAACCATATTGGCTGATGACAACACAGGATTCGCCCCTGCCTGGACCCTGCCAGTTATTTCCCTGGAGCGCGATTCAAGCCTTGAAAGCTCGATGGTGCCCGGCATTGAGCTGTTAAAGCGAATGGTCAGCAAAGACGCCTTTAAACGGATCCTGAGCAGGCACCAATTAGCCGAAGACGCGGTGTTTCAAGTCGCAGAGAACGGGCACATCACCGCACAGACTCCGAACTTCACCTACGACCTGACCAGCCGCACCCAACTGGACCCCGAACTGGACGATGACCTGAAAACCCTCGCCGAAATGGCGGCGGCACTGGGTGGCGCGGTGACGCTCGACGACCGGGTCAGCCTGACGCAATGGTTCAGTTTCCACGAGCATCCCATCCCCAAAACAGCCGAGCAGACCCAACGCCTCATCACGTTGCTGGAGCTGAATCTGCCGAAAAGTCCGCTACTGGGTAACTATTGGGACATGCTCTCGGTCGCCACCGACAGCCCGATCAGCCTGAATGACACCCAGCGCCGCCAAATCAAGGCCCTGACCCAGCGTCACATTCAGGGGCGAGGGACGCTGCTGGATCACCTGTCGCAAGTTGCCTTGGGGCGGGACATCTCGACCATCAGTCGATCCGACGCCGATGAACATCTGCAGACACTCGCATCCCACTCCATCGCGGCCTCTTGGGCCGAAGGCTATATCAACGAACTAGGGTGGTATGGCGCATCGAGCGATGAGCCGATATCCGATGGGTATCGGCAGCAGGTGATGCTGACAGCGGTACTCCTGGACCTGCACCCTTCCATTGGCGAAGCGGAACCGCGCAATCATGTTGCCGGGTTTAATCTCTACGCCACTGAGCATGTTGAACACTCTTTTGCTGCCGTTCGCACCGCGTTGGAGAGCCATCTAGTTGCCAAGGCCGGCGTTAGCGAACAGACCGCGCCTCTTGCCGCCCATTTGTTGCTAGCCGGCACCGCGCCTGAGTTCCTGGTCAAAGACGTGCCACCGACCCTGCTGCTGGGTACACCGCAATGGGTTGAGTTTTGTCGTGGCGTGGCGATGGTGGAATTCAACGCGCCGGGCTCTTCCCGCCTGATGACGTATGCACACATCAAAAAAATGGCAACGATTGATTGGGCGGATGAAGCGCTGACAACCCTCAACAGCGTGCTCGCCATCGATCCCCTGCTCGACTGGGCCCTGCTCAACGGCATTGTCACACTGACCGACGTGCAGAACGCCCACACCACGGCCGTGGCCACTGCAACTTCGGCTTATGAAAAGCACCTTGGACACCTCGTCGACATCCAGACCCAGTTGTCGAAAAAATTCCCGACACGGCGGGACATCGCGTTAAGACTGCTGAAAGTTACAGCCCCTGATTGCGATTTTGTTGAAGATGAGATTCTGCGCAAAAAGAGCCCACACGCCGCTCGCCCGGGCTTTGCCACATCAGAGCCGATGTCGTTGGTTGAGTTGTTGATGGCCAATGAACTCGGCTCCCGGGAATGGGACTTGGCGAACGACAGCCTCTATGACATTTATCCGTTTATCAATAATGAAACCCATCGGTTGAAACCCGAATTCGATCGTTTGTTCAATCGGGCTCACACCCAATTCTCGGAAGCCATGAGCAGCAGTTTCAAACTGGCTTTTGCGACACTGCCACCGCTTGATCGCCAGCGATTGTTAAAAGGACAGGTGTCGCTGTTCACCGTCCGGCCTTCAGTCGCGGTCATCCCCAAGCCGGACAATACATTCTCGTTGAACCCGTTTAAGTTAATCACTCACACGGTCACCGAGTTCACCCAACTAGGCTACAAGGAAAACCAGGCCGACAAAGATGCCGCGACCGGACGTTATGGTGTGGTGGTCGGTGCTTACTACGAGAACAAGTTGTATTGCTACGAACTGTTCACACTGCACGGCGTCTGCCGCGAAAACCCCGCGCTCGCCGAAGTGATCAGCCGTAACGGCTTGTTGAACCAGGCCCCACGCACGGATTTCTCTGGCAGTGCGAATCGCTACGGCCCTCCTTCTGCCACTTATCATTTACCGACTGATATCGAGTGCTATACCCACGGCGTAAACCCCGGCATCCAACCCGCCAGCATTGGTGTGATTGAAAAACTCGCCATTCTTCCCGTGGCCGCCACACACTCAACCCGCCAGCCGCGCAGTTATTACCAAAGTTTTGACAGTGGCGAGTTCAACGAGCTTGCAGCCTTCATTCAGAAACACCGTCCCCTTGCGACCTATGACGAGCTGTCGAAAGAGTGCTGGGGACAGACCAAACTGGAGCGGTTGCGGGCCGAGTACGATGGCATTATCGACACAGCGCTCAACTTCATTGTCCCGTTCAAGTCGTGCATCCAGGACATCCTTTCGGACGATCCGGATCGCCGGGCAGAAGGTTGGGCGTCGTGCACCATTGAGGCGGCCATGACACTGCTGCTGGTGGTCGGCGCGGTCGCCAAGGTGGTCAGCATTGCCGCTAAAACCGCTTCCATCGCGGCAAAGGCCGCCAGCATGGCAAAAGTGGGCGTCGGCTTGTTGAACAGCGTGTTCAATCCGTTGGACGGCATTCCCGCCTTGCTGCGCAAGGGCGTGAAGGTGCTGAAGCTCAAGAAATTGGGCACCAATGTACTGGAAAACGCCACGTTTCAACTGCGCAAGTTGACCGGCAGCGCGCAATCCTATGACTTGGTCAAAGCTGCCAACCGTGCAGACACCGGCATGGGAACCTGGCGTCCATTGGCGTCATCGACGGACTCGATCGCCGTCCTGGCTACGCGCCACAACGACCAATGGTACGCATTGAACCGTAGTGGCCAGCCTATCGGGCCAAAGCTGCAAAACTTCCATTTCCTGAACGCGCTCCGCTTGCCCGGATTGCATAAAATCATGCCCGCAACCTATACCCGCAAGTTGCTTCAGGAGGCATTGCCGGCTGCCCGGAAAAAAGTGGATGACGCCATTAAAGTATTGACTGACGTGACATCGGAGAAAGATTCAGGCGTCGCCCTGAAACTGCTCATGGGGGATCACTCCGCCGAGAGTCGCAAAAAATTTCTGTCCGCCCTGCAGGATGTCAAAAAAGACTTGGCAAAGATCACGCCCGATAACTTCGAACTCGACACCTATACCAAGACAAACAGCCTGGCCGCGCTGAATCCGATTGCCTACAAGGAATGGATAAATGCCGGTGAGACTAAAGCGGCTCAAAAGAAATTCATGCGTATTTATTCGGAAAACTTCAACGACCAATATCGCAAGGAGGGATTCACGTCCACCGTTCCTGCTGATGATCTGATTCATGAAGTCTTTCACGGAGCCCCCGACACTCTGGACCACACTTACGCCAGTGCGCCGGTGTCCGGTCGAATCGGCAACCAGCAACGCCTGGACGTCAAGCGATTGATGAACCTGGCGTCTGGTCACTTCCGTGACGACAACCTCAAGTTGCTGGATAAGACCCTGGCCTTTGACAATGCCGACTCGTTTGCCGTGACCACCTCTTTGTTGAGCCAATCTTCCAGCAACAACCTTATGTTTCTTGAAAACATCGCCACCTTGCAGAAGCAGGCGGATAGAGCTCGCGGTGGCTACATTGGCTGGGAGGTGGTGTTGAACTTCAACCCGGTTTGATCAACGGCCCCATTGGCAGGGGCATCTGTGCGCAGGGCTGTGGTTTAATCGCGCTCTTTTTTTCATCGCCCTGCGCCCTCATCAGGAATGCCCCATGAGCCTGCCCCCCATCAAAGTCCTGGTCATTGGTTACGTCTGGCCCGAACCCCGCTCTTCGGCAGCCAGTGGCCATGTGATGCAAATTCTCGACACGTTTTTGCAGCAAGGCTGGGACATCACCTTCAGCAGCCCGGCGGGCGTCGGCGAACACAAAGCCGACCTCGCCGCCCTGGGCATTCGTGAATGTGCGATTGAGCTGAATAACAGCAGTTTCGATACGTTTATCCGCGAACTGACCCCGGATATCGTATTGTTCGACCAATTCATGATGGAAGAGCAATTCGGCTGGCGCGTAGAGAAACAGTGCCCCGACGCATTGCGCGTGCTCGAAACTTCCGATCTGCAAAGCTTGCGACATGCCCGGCACCAGCGGCTCAAGGATCGGTTGAAGGCCAGTGCCGATGAGAACGACTTCGGCGATCTGTTTGCCCCGGCGCTCCGTGAGGAGTTCGAGTTGATGGCCGGCACCGACCTGGCCAAACGCGAGATTGCTGCGCTGTATCGTTGCGACTTGAGCCTGATGATTTCCCCGGTGGAAATCGAGTTGCTGGTCGAACAGTTCAAGCTGCCGCGGGACTTGCTGCACTGGTGTCCCTTGATGCCCTCCCTGCCAACGGCGGCCCATACCCCGTTTGAAGCTCGGGCGAACTTTCTCAGCATCGGCAACTTCCGTCACGCGCCGAACTGGGACGCCGTGCTGTGGATGAAAACCGCAGTCTGGCCATTGATCCGTCAGCAATTACCCGGTGCGCAGTTGCATCTTTATGGCGCTTACACGCCGCCCAAAGCCACCGCGTTGCACAACCCGGCCCAAGGGTTTCATGTCATGAACTGGGCGGAGGATGCGTTGCAGGTGATGTCGGCGGCGCGAATCTGCCTGGCACCGCTGCGCTTTGGCGCGGGGATCAAAGGCAAGATTGTCGATGCCATGCTGTGTGGCACGCCGAGCGTCACCACGCCCATCGGCGCCGAGGGCATGAGCGATGGCCTGCTGTGGCCGGGGGTCATTGGTGAATCCGCTGAAGCGCTGGCTGCCGCGGCTGTTGCGCTGTATCAGGACAAGGCGTTGTGGACCCAGGCGCAACAACATGGCGACCAATTGCTCAGCGCCCAATATCGCCAGTCAGACCACGGCCCGGCCTTGATCGAGCGCCTGCAAGCCTGTCGGCGTGACCTGGCCGAGCGCCGTCGCGACAACTTCACCGGCGCCATGCTTCGCCACCACGCGCACAAAAGCACGCAGTACATGGCCCAATGGATCGAGGCGAAAAATCGTCACGTCGAGTCGGATGTTTCTGATTCTCGCGGGTGATAACTGACCTGAGAAAAGTGGCGCAAGGCTATATTTATGTGGATGTTTCTGTGCATTGAAAATCACCTGCCGGGCTTCTAGGCTCTTGGGCATCAGGTGATTTTTTCACGATTCCTCGCGCCCCACGGATGGGGGCCGAGCCACAGGCAGGAGCCTTGCACCATGACCAACAGCCCCACTTCCAATGTCGACAAACAATGCTGGATGAGCAAAGTCCCCGACATCGACCGCATGAAAATCACCGATCTCATCTGGCCCGGCACGCACAACTCGGGCATGGACAAAAAAGCCCCCAATTACGAAGTCATCATCGGCAACTGGACCACCTGCCAGAACGACTCCTTTGCCTGGCAACTGGCCAACGGTGCCCGGGCATTCGATTTGCGCCTGGGCTACCTGCCCGGCTCGCCCAGGGGTTCTTATTACTTTCACCACAACGGCTATCAGTCGCACAGGGTGCTGGATGAGCTGATCGATGCGGTCAACAGCTTTCTCGACCGCAACCCGGATGAATTCATCGTCCTCGACTTTCACCAATTGGGTAATGGCGACCAGCACTTTGACTACCGGCAACTCAGCGACTTATTGATACAACGCCTCGGCGCCCGGGCCATTGCACCCGACGATGAAGAAAAGACCCTTGGGGAGCTCAAGGCGGCGAGCAGCAAGAAACGCGTGGTTCTCGCCTCCCGCAAGTCGGTGGAACTGGACCTGGATTATTTCTGGGGCACCATCCCCCATCGGTGGAGCGGCTCCCGGCTCACCAACGTGGACGAGTTGCGCCGACATATCGCCCGCACCCTGGACACACCCCGGTACGGCCATTACCTGTGGTCCCTGACCGCCACCAGCTACACCTTCCTCGGCGGGCCGGTGGACATCAAGCAACACATCAACGACTGGTTCCACTCCTCCCGGGATTGGGTGACGCAATGCAGCATCATCAGCACCGACTTCTTCGACGAGTCGCAGATTGTCGGTTATTGCTGGGTCGCCAACAGCATGAAGGCGGCACAACTCAGGCAGTCGCTGGCATAACTGGCCCGGAAAGAGGCATCATCAGCGGGCAATAACAATAAAAGTGCCCTGCCATGAGCCGATCCGCCCGAATAACCGATCCTTCCTACGAGTTGATGGACGACCACAACGGGTTGTCCATCATCTATCGCCAGCATGGTTTCCCATGCCCGTTGGTGCGCTGGCATTTCCACAAGGAATACGAACTGCACCTGATCGTCGCCAGTTCCGGCAAGGTGTTCATCGGTGATTACATCGGCAACTTCTACCCGGAAACGCTGTTCCTGACCGGCCCCAACCTGCCGCACAACTGGATCAGCCAGGTCGCCGAAGACGAAGTGGTGCCCAAACGGGACATGCTGGTCAACTTCACCGATGAGTTGTTCGACAGCGGTCACCTGGTGTTTGCCGAACTCAAGACCCTGGTGCCCTTGCTGGAGCGCGCGCAGTACGGCATCGAGTTTCGCTGCAAGCGCACCATCCGCCAAGCCATGACCCTGATGCAGCGCATCGCCGACACCCAAGGCGTGACCCGGCTCGGGCATTTCCTGATTTTGCTGGAATTGCTCGCGGCGTCCGATGATTACCAACTGCTGTCGGGCGCCACGACCACGCCATTGGCGGATGAACACAACGTTGACCGCACCAACCGGGCGGTGGATTACATCTTTGCCCATTACGCCCGGGAACTGCCGCTGGAAGAAGTCGCCGAGCACCTGGGTATGAAGCCGACGTATTTCAGTCGAGTGTTCAAGCAGGCCACCGGGCGCTGCTTCATCGAATTCGTCAATCGCCTGCGCATCAGCAAGTCCTGTGAACTGCTGGCCGATGGCGATAAACCGGTGACCGATGTGTGTTTCGAGTCGGGTTTCAACAATATTTCCAACTTCAACCGACGGTTTCAGCAACTCAAGGGCATGACCCCTTCCCATTACCGGCGGTTGGCGGTCCAACGTTTGACCGAGCAAAACCTCGGTTAAATGCTTTGTTGTACGGGCGAGGCTTGCCCGCGAAGGCGGTGTATCAGAAAAGACGCCTTCGCGGGCAAGCCTCGCTCCTACAGGTTTCCCTACAAAACCTGTACGCATTTCATCACCGACAATCATCTAAAAGCCCTACCCCGTACTTCCCACCGAAAACCCCAGTGCAAAAAAGTATCGATTCAAGTGCGATGGATGATTTGTCACATCCGCAATTGAAGGCTGTAATCAGTGCACATTCTTCCCTCATCAGGAAGACACAAAAACAATAACTGTCCTTCTGGCCCCGCCGGGTACAGAAAAGGAGTGCTCGATGCAACCTTCTGTAAAAGCTCTGCTTGCCCTCACCTGCATGACCCTCAGCAGCGTCAGTCTCGGCGCCCAGACCCTGACCATTGCCACCGTCAACAACAGCGACATGATTCGCATGCAAAAGCTCTCGAAAACCTTCGAGACCGAGCATCCGGACATCAAGCTCAATTGGGTGGTGCTCGAAGAAAACGTCCTGCGCCAACGCCTGACCACCGACATTGCGACTCAGGGCGGGCAGTTCGATGTGCTGACCATCGGCATGTACGAAGCCGCACTCTGGGGCGCCAAAGGTTGGCTGGAGCCGATGAAGGACTTGCCGGCCAGCTACGCCCTCGACGACGTGTTCCCGTCGGTGCGTGAAGGCCTGTCGGTCAAGGGTTCGCTGTACGCCCTGCCGTTCTACGCCGAAAGCTCGATCACCTATTACCGCACCGATCTGTTCAAGAACGCCGGGCTGGAAATGCCGGAGCGCCCGACCTGGACCCAGATCAGCGAGTTCGCGAAGAAACTCACCGATAAAGATAAAGAACAGTACGGCATCTGCCTGCGCGGCAAGGCTGGCTGGGGCGAGAACATGGCGCTGATCACCACCATCGCCAACGCCTATGGCGCGCGCTGGTTCGATGAGAAGTGGCAACCGGAATTCACCGGCCCCGAGTGGAAGAACGCGCTGAACTTCTACGTGCAGACCATGAAGGATTCGGGCCCACCGGGCGCCTCCAGCAACGGTTTCAACGAAAACCTGGCGCTGTTCAACAGCGGCAAGTGCGCGATCTGGGTCGATGCCAGCGTCGCCGGCTCCTTCGTCACCGACAAGACGCAAAGCAAGGTCAGCGAGCACGTCGGTTTCACCTATGCGCCCCATGAAGTCACCGATAAAGGTTCGGCCTGGTTGTACTCCTGGGCGCTGGCGATTCCGACCAGTTCCAAGGCCAAGGACGCGGCGAAAACCTTCAGTGCCTGGGCGACTTCCAAGGAGTACGGCGCACTGGTTGCCGAGAAAGACGGCATCGCCAACGTACCGCCAGGCACCCGGGCCTCAACTTACAGCGAGGCCTACATGAAAGCCGCGCCGTTCGCCAAAGTGACCCTCGAGTCGCTGAAAGCCGCCGACCCGAGCAAACCGAGCGTCAAGCCTGTGCCGTACATCGGCATCCAACTGGTGACCATTCCTGAATTCCAGGGCATCGGCACCCAGGTCGGCAAGTCGTTCTCGGCAGCGCTGATCGGTCAGACCACGGTCGACCAGGCCCTGGCCGCCGCCCAGCAAACCACCGAACGTGAGATGAAGCGCGCCGGTTATCCCAAGTAACCCGCGCCCTCTGTAGGAGCGCTTTTTGTGGCGAGGGAGCTTGCTCCCGCTCGGCTGCGAAGCAGTCGCAAAGCTTTTGGGGTTGCTTCGCGACCCAGCGGGAGCAAGCTCCCTCGCCACACAAGCCTCGCTCCTACAGTTGATCTTCACCTGCCTGTTCTTAATCGGTTCTATCGCCATGAATATTTCAACTGCCAAAGCTCAAATGGACATTCCCCAACCGGTGCGTAAAAGCCGGTTGGCCAATCCCGGCTGGTTTCTGGTCAGCCCTTCGGTGGTCATGTTGCTGCTGTGGATGATCGTGCCGCTGGGCATGACCCTCTACTTCTCGGTGATCCGCTACAACCTGCTCAACCCCGGCGAGAACGAGTTCGTGGGGCTGGAGAACTTCACCTATTTCCTCACCGACTCGGGCTTCCTGCCCGGCGCCACCAACACCCTGTTGCTGGTAGGCAGCGTGCTGCTGATCAGCGTGGTGTTCGGCGTGTTGATCAGTGCGTTGCTGGAGGCCAGTGAGTTCCTCGGTCGCGGCATCGTGCGGGTCATGCTGATTTCGCCGTTCTTCATCATGCCCACCGTCGGCGCGCTGATCTGGAAGAACCTGATTTTCCATCCGGTGTCGGGGATTCTCGCCTACGTCTGGAAGCTGTTCGGCGCACAACCGGTGGACTGGCTGGCGCACTACCCGCTGCTGTCGATCATCATCATTGTCTCGTGGCAATGGCTGCCCTTCGCGATCCTGATCCTGATGACCGCCATGCAGTCGCTGGACCAGGAACAGAAAGAAGCCGCGCGCCTGGACGGTGCCGGTCCGGTCGCGATCTTCTGGCACCTGACCCTGCCGCACCTGGCGCGGCCAATTGCGGTGGTGGTGATGATTGAAACGATCTTCCTGCTCTCGGTGTTTGCTGAAATCTTTACCACCACCAACGGTGGCCCCGGCTACGCCTCGACCAACCTCGCCTACCTGATCTACAACCAGGCGCTGGTGCAGTTTGATGTGGGCATGGCGTCCGCCGGCGGTTTGATCGCGGTGGTGATTGCCAACGTCGCGGCCATCGTGCTGGTGCGCATGATCGGCAAAAACCTGACAGACAAAGCCTGAGGCCTGCGCCATGACTCTTCAACAATCCCGCCGTCTGCAAAGCCTGCTGCTCGGCACCCTGGCCTGGGCCATCGCGATCCTGATCTTCTTCCCGATCTTCTGGATGGTGCTGACCAGTTTCAAAACCGAAATCGACGCGTTCGCCACGCCGCCGCAATTCATCTTCACCCCGACGCTGGAAAACTACCTGCACATCAACGAGCGCAGCGACTACTTCAGCTTCGCCTGGAACTCGGTGGTGATTTCCTTCAGCGCCACGGCCCTGTGCCTGCTGATCGCAGTGCCGGCGGCCTACTCGATGGCGTTCTACGAAACCAAACGCACCAAAGGCACGCTGCTGTGGATGCTCTCCACCAAGATGCTGCCACCGGTGGGCGTGCTGATGCCGATCTACCTGCTGGCCAAGAGTTTCGGCCTGCTCGATACGCGTATCGCGCTGATCGTGATCTACACCCTGATCAACCTGCCGATCGTGGTCTGGATGATTTACACCTACTTCAAGGACATCCCCAAAGACATCCTCGAAGCCGCACGTCTGGACGGGGCAACGCTGTGGCAAGAAATGGTCCGCGTGCTGCTGCCCATCGCCAAGGGTGGCCTGGCCTCCACGGTGCTGCTGTCGCTGATCCTGTGCTGGAACGAAGCGTTCTGGTCCTTGAACCTGACGTCGTCCAAAGCCGCACCGTTGACCGCGTTGATCGCCTCGTACTCAAGCCCCGAAGGTCTGTTCTGGGCCAAGTTGTCGGCGGTATCGACCCTGGCGTGTGCGCCGATCCTGATCTTCGGCTGGATCAGCCAGAAACAACTGGTCCGCGGCCTGTCGTTTGGTGCAGTGAAGTAGCCCGGAATCCGATCCTTGTAGGAGCCAGGCTTGCCGGCGAAGGCGTCCGTTAAATCGCCTTCGCCGGCAAGCCTGG
>NZ_VOBN01000010.1 GCF_008370045.1 Pseudomonas sp. ANT_J12 | reverse complement strand
CGTCGTATCAGTCACGATCATCATCGACTGATACGACGCCTTCGCGGGCAAGCCTCGCTCCTACAGGGGTTGTGGTCGATGCATTGTTTGCCAATAGTCAGGGAAGATCATGAGTAAAAAGCTGCTGGACGAGACAAGCAAATTTCTCAGCTATGTATTGCGTCACGAACCCCAGGCCATCGGGCTGGAACTGGATGCCGACGGCTGGGCGGATATCGACACACTGATCAGCGGCGCGGCGCTCGATGGCAGAACGCTGGATCGGGACTTGATCCAGCAAGTCGTCGATAGCAGCGACAAGAAACGCTTTTCAATCTCCGAAGACGACCAACGCATTCGCGCCGTGCAAGGCCACTCGACCAAAACCGTCGACCTGCAATTCGAAGAGAAACGCCCTCCTGCCACGCTGTACCACGGCACCGCGACACGGTTCATGGCATCGATCAACGAGCAGGGATTGATTGCGGGATCGCGCCATCACGTGCACCTGTCCCAAGAGGTCGAAACCGCCAGCGCCGTAGGCCAGCGTTATGGGACCGTGGTG
Organism: Pseudomonas sp. ANT_J12; assembly: GCF_008370045.1. GTDB lineage: Bacteria > Pseudomonadota > Gammaproteobacteria > Pseudomonadales > Pseudomonadaceae > Aquipseudomonas. The sequence continues at coordinate 219,484 of NZ_VOBN01000010.1, read as the reverse complement.
ATTCTGAAGGTCGCTGCATTACAGATGCTGGAGCAAGGCTTCAAGTTCTATCAGGCTGAGAGTGGCGTCTGGCTGACAGAGCATGTACCGGTGAAATTCATCACACCGGTGTAGCCGCCGCACAAAAAAACGTAGGAGCGAGGCTTGCCCGCGAAAGCGGTTCGTCTGTCGATGATGATAGTGGCTGGCACGCCGCCTTCGCGGGCAAGCCTCGCTCCTACAGGTTGCGGGTCGCTTAAAGCTGTTTTTGATCGTTCCGACGCTCTGCGTAGGAACGATCAGTCGGGCTATGCTTAGGACTGCTTTTCGAACTTCAGGTCCCACACGCCATGCCCAAGACGTTCGCCGCGGCGTTCGAACTTGGTAATCGGGCGCTCGGTCGGGCGCGGGACGCATTTGCCGTCTTCGGCCAGGTTGCGGTAGCCCGGCGCGACGTTCATCACTTCCAGCATGTACTCGGCATACGGTTCCCAGTCGGTGGCCATGTGCAGAATGCCGCCGACTTTCAATTTGCTGCGCACCAGTTCAGCGAACGAGGCCTGGACGATGCGGCGCTTGTGGTGACGGCTCTTGTGCCACGGGTCCGGGAAAAACAGCATCAGACGGTCGAGGCTGTTGTCGGCGATGCATTGGTTGAGCACTTCGATCGCGTCGCAATCGTAGACCCGCAGGTTGGTCAGGCCCTGAGTCAGCACGCCATTGAGCAGCGCGCCGACACCCGGACGGTGAACTTCCACGCCAATGAAATCCTGTTCCGGCGAAGCCGCGGCCATTTCCAGCAGCGAATGGCCCATGCCGAAACCGATTTCTAGCGAGCGCGGGGCCGAGCGGCCGAACACCTGGTCGAAGTCCACCGGCGCATCGGCCAGCGGCAGGACGAACAGCGGCGTGCCCTGCTCCAGGCCTTTTTGCTGGCCTTCGGTCATGCGTCCGGCGCGCATCACGAAACTCTTGATGCGGCGGTGTTGGCGTTCTTCGCCTTCTTCCGGCTGGATAGGCGTGTCGTTCGATTCAGTCATCAATGGCTCTTACTTGATCAGACCATCCAGCGGCGAGGAGGCGCTGGCATAGAGTTTTTTCGGCATACGGCCGGCGAGGTAGGCCAGGCGACCGGCGACGATGGCGTGTTTCATGGCTTCGGCCATCATGATCGGCTGCTGGGCGTGGGCGATGGCCGAGTTCATCAGCACCGCTTCGCAACCCAGTTCCATGGCGATGGTGGCGTCGGAAGCGGTGCCAACACCGGCATCTACCAACACCGGAATCTTGGCTTCTTCAAGGATGATCTGCAGGTTGTACGGGTTGCAGATCCCCAGGCCCGTGCCGATCAGACCAGCCAGCGGCATCACCGCGATAACGCCGATTTCCGCCAGTTGACGGGCGATGATCGGGTCATCGCTGGTGTAGACCATCACGTCGAAGCCTTCCTTGACCAGCACTTCGGCGGCCTTGAGGGTTTCGATCACGTTGGGGAACAGGGTTTTCTGGTCGGCCAGCACTTCCAGCTTCACCAGGTTATGGCCGCCGAGCAGCTCACGGGCCAGGCGGCAGGTGCGCACAGCCTCGGTCGCGTCGAAGCAACCGGCGGTGTTCGGCAGGAAGGTATAGCGATCCGGCGACAGGACTTCGAGCAGGTTTGGCTCTCCCGGGTTCTGGCCCAGGTTGGTGCGACGCACGGCGAAGGTGACGATCTCGGCACCCGAGGCTTCGATGGCCAGGCGGGTTTCTTCCATGTCGCGGTACTTGCCGGTGCCTACCAGCAAACGCGACTGGTAAGTACGACCGGCCAGGACGAAGGGCTTGTCGCTACGAACGATGCTCATGGGAAATCCTCTGTAGGGGTGAGGTTCTTGCAGAATTCTGTGCCCTTGCGGGCCGGGCGACTAGCCGCCGCCGATGGCGTGCACGACTTCGACGCTGTCGCCGTCGTTCAACGTGGTGTCAGCGTGCTGGCTGCGCGGGACGATATCCAGATTGAGCTCAACCGCCACCCGGCGTCCGGTCAGTTCCAGACGGGTCAGCAGGGCCGCGACGGTTTCACCGTCGGGCAGTTCAAGGGATTCGCCGTTCAACTGAATGCGCATGCAAGAAGCCGCCATCATTTTTAGGGGCTGGCATTCTAGCCCGATCATGACCTAAAGGTCAGCACCAAGCGTCAAGCGGTCAGCGGCAAGCGCCACGCGGCGAGGCCCAGACACAGCCAACCAATCAGGAACGCCAGGCCTCCGAACGGTGTGATGATCCCCAGCTTGCTGACTCCGGTGATGGTCAGCAGGTACAAACTGCCGGAAAAAAGCAGGATGCCAATGGCAAAGGATGCGCCAGCCCAGGTGATCAAACGCCCCTGGATCTGCGTGGCCAGCAACGCGACGCCCAGCAACGCCAGGGTGTGCACCAGTTGGTAGGTGACGCCGGTATGGAAAATCGCCAGGTATTCCGGGGTCAGGCGGTTTTTCAGGCCATGGGCGGCGAACGCGCCAAGGGCCACGCCGGTGAAGCCGAAGAAAGCGGCCAGCATCAGAAAGCCACGCAGCATGAGAACTCCAGTCAGACTCGATCAACAGGGTCTGTATAATGGCCCGCTCAACGGGTTCGGCCAAGCCATCTCTATGCTGCGTTTATTTTTACGACGATTCACTAAGGCCCTGCTCTGGTTCGCTTGCGGCAGCGTGGTGCTGGTCCTGATTTTCCGCGTGGTGCCTCCACCGGGTACGGCGTTGATGGTCGAGCGCAAAGTCGAATCCTGGTTCGACGGCGAGCCCATCGACCTGCAACGCACCTGGAAACCCTGGGATGAAATCTCGGACGACCTGAAAGTCGCGGTGATTGCCGGCGAAGACCAGAAATTCCCGGAGCACTGGGGATTCGACTTCGGGGCGATCCAGGCAGCTCTGGCGCACAACGAACTCGGCGGCTCGATTCGTGGTGCCAGTACCTTGAGTCAGCAAGTGTCGAAAAACCTGTTTCTGTGGTCCGGCCGCAGCTGGCTGCGCAAAGGCCTGGAAGCGTGGTTTACCGGGCTGATTGAAGTGTTGTGGCCCAAACAGCGGATTCTTGAGGTTTACCTGAACAGCGTCGAGTGGGATGACGGGGTGTTTGGCGCGGAAGCGGCGGCCCGGCATCACTTTGGTGTCGGCGCCCGGTCATTGTCCCGGCAGCAGGCGAGTTTGCTGGCGGCGGTGTTGCCGAATCCACGGGTTTGGAGCGCGAGTCATCCGACTAATTATGTAGCGCGGCGTGCCGGGTGGATTCGCCAGCAGATGAGTCAGCTGGGGGGCGATAGTTATCTGCTGGGCCTCAACGATTCGCGACGCGCACCGTGGGCCCAATGAATTGACGCGATCCCTGTAGGAGCGAGGCAGGAATAGCGGACACCAACAAAAACGCCCCGATCATCACTGATCGGGGCGTTTTTTATTGCCGGTGCGCCGGTTAGGCGGCAATCGACAACTTGAGCTTGTTCATCGCGCTCTTCTCAAGCTGACGAATACGCTCGGCCGACACGTTGTACTTCTGCGCCAGGTCGTGCAGCGTGGCTTTTTCTTCTGCCAGCCAACGCTGGTAGAGGATGTCACGGCTGCGGTCGTCCAGCACTTCAAGCGCTTCGTGCAGGTTGTGGTTGGAGTTGTCGCTCCAGTCAGCATCTTCCAGTTGACGGGCCGGGTCGTACCGGTGGTCTTCCAGATAGTTGGCCGGCGACTGGAAAGCGCTGTCGTCGTCCGCTTCCGCGGCCGGGTCGAAGGCCATGTCGTGGCCCGTCAGGCGACTTTCCATCTCGCGCACTTCCCGCGGCTCTACGCCGAGGCTTTCCGCCACGCGGTGGACTTCTTCGTTGTTCAACCACGCCAGGCGTTTCTTCTGGCTGCGCAGGTTGAAGAACAGCTTGCGCTGGGCCTTGGTGGTCGCGACTTTCACAATGCGCCAGTTGCGCAGGATGAACTCGTGGATTTCCGCCTTGATCCAGTGCACAGCGAACGATACCAGGCGCACACCCATTTCCGGGTTGAAGCGCTTAACGGCCTTCATCAGGCCGACGTTGCCTTCCTGGATCAGGTCAGCCTGGGCCAGGCCGTAGCCGGAATAGCTACGGGCAATGTGTACGACAAAACGCAGGTGGGCGAGCACCATCTGCCGAGCCGCCCCCAAATCCTGCTCATAATAGAGACTCTCGGCCAGTTCACGCTCCTGCTCCGGCGTCAGCAATGGAATGCTGTTCACCGTGTGCACATAGGCCTCCAGGTTTGCGCCTGGGACCAGAGCATAAGCAGGTTGCAAAGAAGTGGTCATACGAAAAAACCTCCGTCTTACATAACTCGTGCAGTTCAGCACTGCGAAAATTGACCGGAAACCGTGGGACAAGTTCCCATAAAAACCGAAAGGTCAATACGCGCAAAAAGATACTACTTCGGCGCCAACTCCCTGAGATGACGTGCGACTGCAATCCATGCACCGATATAACCCAACAGCACCGCGCCAAGCAAGAGCGACAGACCATCGGCAACTGGCACTCCGGCCAGCGCAAAATTACTGCCGTACAAGCCGGCCAAACCAACCACCGCGTCGTTCAACCAGTTCAGGCCGAACGCCAATACGCCCCAGGAAAGAATCCCCGCACCGAAGCCATAAAGCGCGCCCATATACAGAAAGGGCCTGCGCACATAGCTGTCCGTGCCGCCGACGAGTTTAATCACTTCTATCTCTGTGCGGCGGTTTTCAATATGAAGACGAATGGTATTGCCTATCACCAAAAGTAATGCAGACACCAAAAGCACGGTCAGGCCGAAGACAAACCGGTCTCCGAGCTTGAGGATGGCGGCCAGACGCTCGACCCAGACTAGATCAAGTTGAGCCTGTTGTACCTTCGGCAGCTCGGAAAGTTTTTGTCTTAATGCTTCAAGCGTTGGCTTGTCGACTTCGTTCGGCGTCACCAGCACCACGCCCGGCAGCGGGTTTTCCGGCAGCTCCTTGAGCGCCTCGCCCAAACCGGACTGCTGCTGGAATTCCTCCAGTGCCTGGTCGCGACCGACATATTCCGCCTCCGCGACGCCGGGCATGCCTTTGATCTGCTCGCGCAACGACTCGCCCTGCTCTGGGCTGGCGTCGAGTTGCAAGTACAGGGAAATCTGCGCCGCACGCTGCCAGGAGCCACCGAGCCGCTCGACGTTATTCAGCAAAAGTGACAGCCCCATCGGCAAACTCAGGGCTACCGCCATCACCAGGCAGGTGAAAAAACTGCCGATCGGCTGTTTGCCCAACCGACGCAGGCTGTCCACCAGGCTGGCACGATGGCTTTCGATCCAGGCGCGCAGCAGCGTGGCGAAATCCGGGCCGTCGTCATCGTCGCGTTTTTTCTTTTGCGGTTGCGGATCGGCGGCCTTCGGGGCCACGCGCTCGGAAACCTTGGGGCTGCGTGTCGCACTCATACGCCGGCCTCCCCGTCGCCGATCAAGCGGCCGCGCTGCAGGGTCAGCATGCGGTGGCGCATACGGGCGATCAGCGCCAGGTCGTGGCTGGCGATAAGCACGCTGGTGCCCAGACGGTTGATGTCTTCAAACACGCCCATGATCTCGGCCGCCAGGCGCGGGTCGAGGTTACCGGTCGGTTCGTCCGCCAGCAGCAAGGCCGGGCGATGCACGATGGCGCGGGCAATGCCGACGCGCTGTTGCTGACCGGTGGACAAGTCACCGGGGTACAGATCGGTCTTGTCCGAGAGCGCCACACGCTCCAGGGCCGAATCCACCCGCTTGACGATTTCGGCCTTGGACAGGCCAAGAATCTGCAACGGCAGCGCGACGTTATTGAACACCGTGCGATCAAACAGCAACTGGTGGTTCTGGAACACCACGCCGATCTGCCGACGCAGGTAAGGAATCTGCGCGTTGCTGATGGTGCTCAGGTCTTGCCCGGCCAGCAGCAACTTGCCGGTGCTCGGGCGTTCCATCGCCAACAACAGCCGCAACAAGGTGCTTTTACCGGCGCCGGAATGGCCGGTGACAAACAAGAATTCGCCCCGACGGACTCGAAAGCTCAGCTCATGCAAGCCGACGTGACCGTTCGGGTAGCGTTTACCGACCTGTTCGAAACGAATCATGAACGCTCCCGCTCGGCAAACAATGCCTGGACAAAGGGTTCTGCTTCAAAGGTACGCAAATCATCGATGCCTTCACCGACACCGATGTAGCGGATGGGCAAGCCGAACTGCTTGGCCAGGGCAAAAATCACCCCACCCTTGGCGGTGCCGTCGAGCTTGGTCAGCGCCAGGCCCGTCAGTTGCACGGTCTGGTTGAACTGCTTGGCCTGGTTGATCGCGTTCTGGCCAGTGCCGGCGTCGAGCACCAGCAGCACCTCGTGGGGCGCGTCGGCGTCGAGCTTGCTGATTACCCGGCGCACCTTTTTCAACTCTTCCATCAGGTTGTCTTTGGTGTGCAGACGACCAGCGGTGTCGGCGATCAACACATCGATGCCACGGGCCTTGGCAGCCTGCACGGCGTCGAAGATCACCGAAGCCGAATCGGCGCCGGTGTGCTGGGCGATCACCGGGATCTTGTTGCGCTCACCCCAGACCTGCAATTGCTCCACCGCGGCGGCGCGGAAGGTGTCACCGGCGGCCAGCATGACTTTCTTGCCTTCCAGTTGCAGCTTCTTCGCCAGTTTGCCGATGGTGGTGGTCTTGCCGGCGCCGTTGACGCCGACGACCAGAATCACGAATGGCTTGTTCTGCGAGGTGATTTTCAGCGGCTGCTCGACTGGCTTGAGCATCGCCGCCAGTTCAGCTTGCAGGGATTTGTACAGCGCGTCGGCGTCGGCCAATTCTTTGCGCGCGACCTTCTGGGTCAGGCGCTGAATGATCACCGAGGTCGCCTCGACCCCCACGTCAGCGGTCAGCAGACGGGTTTCGATGTCTTCGAGCAGTTCGTCATCGATGGTCTTGCGGCCCAGGAACAGACTGGCCATGCCTTCGCCGATGCTGGCGCTGGTCTTGGACAGGCCTTGCTTGAGGCGGGCGAAGAAACCGGCTTTGGTTTCCTCGGCGCGCGGCGGCTCGGCCGGGGTTTCAACGAGGGCGACAGGTGCTTCGACAACGGGAGCGACAACCGGAACAGGCGCAAGCGCCTGGACAATTGGAGCGACAGGCGCTACGAAGGCCGGCGCTTCTGGATCTGGAACAACAACCGGTTCAGGTTCGGCCACGAAGACTGGCGCGACAACCGGCTCCATCACCGGCACATGAATCGGCTCAGGGGTAAACGCAATCGGCGCTGGAATAGGCGGAGCAATGTGCGGGGCCTGCTCATCCTCAACCAACGCCACCGGCTCTTCCGCGACCGGCAAGGTCAGCCAAGGCTCAGCGGCTGGCGTCAGCGGCGATTCGGCCACGACTTCAGGCTCGGTCTCAACCACCGGTTGCAATACCGGCTCGACATTCGGCAGAACAACCGGTGCCGGCTCTTCTTCTATTACCGGTGCGGGAACAGGCTCAGGAATGGATTGTGGCTGTTCGACGACGGTTTCCTGCGGCTTTTTGCGCAGCCATCCGAACAGGCCTTTCTTCTCGCCAGCCGCAGCTGGGGTCTTCTTGTCGTCGTTGGAACCAAACATGGAGGACGGCTATCTCACGGTAGCGACGCGCCAAAGGGCGCCCCGGCAAATAAATATTCGATGCAGAACAGACTGCGATTCACCCAGCTTGTTCACGCGCAACAATTTGTCGAGGTGCCAACGGCACCTCAAAGGTCGACTAATACGAAGGACTGGACCGGCATCGTCGGCGAAAACGCAGAGTTTAGCGGACAAACTCAAAGCTTCTGCCGAGAACCCAGACAACCTGCGCGCCGATAAAAGGCTCACAGGCGTGGCCGCCAGTAAAACGGATCAGTATCCTAGCACCCTCTCGCCCGCTGACGCTAAGAACAAGCGGGCAGCCCCAAAGGTTTAAAAACGTATGAATGCTCTAGCCCGCCGCGCTGCAGGCCTGCTGTTCAGCGCAGTTTGTCTGCCCCTCTCGGCCCTGGCTGCCGATCCGCAACCCACCCATGAATTCACCCTCGACAACGGCTTGAAGGTCGTCGTGCGCGAAGACCATCGGGCGCCGGTGGTGGTTTCCCAAGTCTGGTACAAGGTCGGCTCCAGCTACGAGACCCCGGGTCAGACCGGTTTGTCCCACGCCCTGGAGCACATGATGTTCAAGGGCAGCGAGAAAGTCGGCCCCGGCGAAGCGTCGCTGATCCTGCGCGATCTCGGCGCCGAAGAAAACGCCTTCACCAGCGACGACTTCACCGCCTATTACCAAGTGCTGGCCCGGGATCGCCTGGGCGTGGCCTTCGAACTCGAAGCCGACCGCATGGCCAACCTGAAACTCCCGGCCGACGAATTCAGCCGCGAAATCGAGGTTATTAAGGAAGAACGTCGCCTGCGCACCGACGACAAGCCGATGTCCAAGGCCTACGAACGCTTCAAGGCCATGGCTTACCCGGCCAGCGGCTATCACACGCCGACCATCGGCTGGATGGCTGACCTCGACCGCATGAAGGTCGAGGAACTGCGCCACTGGTACCAATCCTGGTACGTGCCGAACAACGCCACCCTCGTCGTGGTCGGCGACGTCACCCCGGATGAAGTCAAAACCCTGGCCCAGCGTTACTTCGGCCCGATTGCCAAGCGTGACGTGCCACCGGCGAAAATCCCGCTGGAACTGGCCGAGCCCGGTGAACGGCAGATCACCCTGCACGTGCAGACCCAACTGCCGAGCCTGATGCTGGCCTTCAACGTGCCGAGCATTGCCACCGCCGAAGACAAACGTTCGGTGAATGCCTTGCGCCTGATCTCGGCCCTGCTCGACGGCGGCTACAGCGGTCGGATTCCGACGCAACTGGAGCGCGGCGAAGAGCTGGTGTCCGGCGGTTCGTCGAGCTACGACGCCTACACCCGTGGCGACAGCCTGTTCACCCTGTCGGCCAGCCCGAACTCGCAAAAGAAGAAAACCATCGCCCAGGCGGAAGCCGGCCTGTGGAAGCTGCTCGAACAGTTGAAAACCACGGCGCCATCGGCTGAAGAGCTGGAGCGCGTGCGGGCCCAGGTGATTGCCGGCCTTGTCTACGAGCGGGATTCGATCACCAGCCAGGCCACCGCCATCGGCCAACTCGAAACCGTCGGCTTGTCGTGGAAACTGATGGACACCGAACTCGCCGACCTGGAAAGCGTCACCCCCGACGACATCCAGAAAGCCGCCAAGCTGTATTTCACCCGCGAACGTCTCAGCGTCGCCCATGTACTTCCACTGGAGACGACTCATGAGTGAGCGTAAAAAACCGCGCCTGGCGCTGATTGGCCTGATCCTCGTTGCACTGATCGGCTCGGCCACCGTCTACCTGTTGCGGCCCGACGAGTCCACGGCCAGCGAAGCCCTCGACAAGGCCAAGTCCAGCCAGAAGCTGCAATCTCTGGCCGAACTCGACGGCAAGGCCCCGAGCCACCGCAACATGGACGTGCAGACCTGGACCACCGCCGAAGGCGCCAAGGTGATGTTTGTCGAAGCCCGGGAGCTGCCGATGTTCGACATGCGCCTGATCTTCGCCGCCGGCAGCAGCCAGGACGGCAATGCGCCGGGCCTCGCGCTGCTGACCAATGCCATGCTCAACGAAGGCGTGGCCGGTAAAGATGTCGGCGCCATCGCCCAGGGTTTCGAAGGCCTGGGGGCAGACTTTGGCAACGGCGCCTACAAAGACATGGCCGTTGCTTCGCTGCGCAGTTTGAGCGCCGCCGACAAACGCGAGCCAGCCTTGAAGCTGTTTTCCGAAGTCATCGGCAAACCGACCTTCCCCGCCGACTCGTTCGCGCGGATCAAGAACCAGCTGCTCGCCGGTTTCGAATACCAGAAGCAGAACCCCGGCAAACTGGCCGGCCTTGAGCTGATGAAACGCTTGTACGGCGATCATCCTTACGCCAATTCCAGCGATGGCACGGCGAAATCCGTTCCGGCGATCACCCTGGCGCAGCTGCGGGCCTTCCACGAGAAAGCCTACGCCGCTGGCAACGTGGTGATTGCGCTGGTGGGCGACCTGTCCCGTGCCGAGGCCGAAGCGATTGCCGCGCAAGTCTCCAGCGCGCTGCCAAAAGGCCCGGCCCTGGCGAAGATCCCGCAACCGGTCGAACCCAAGGCCAGCATCGGCCACATCGAGTTCCCGTCCAAGCAGACCAACCTGATGCTCGCGCAACTGGGCATCGACCGCGATGACCCGGACTACGCGGCGCTGTCCATGGGCAACCAGATCCTCGGCGGCGGTGGCTTCGGCACCCGCTTGATGAGCGAAGTGCGCGAGAAGCGTGGCCTGGCTTACGGCGTCTACTCGGGCTTCACCCCGATGCAGGCCCGTGGCCCGTTCATGATCAACCTGCAGACCCGCGCCGAAATGAGCGAAGGCACTCTGAAACTGGTGCAGGACGTACTCGCCGACTACCTTAAAACCGGCCCGACCGAAAAAGAACTCGACGACGCCAAGCGCGAACTGGCCGGCAGCTTCCCGCTGTCCACCGCCAGCAACGCCGATATCGTCGGCCAGCTCGGCGCCATGGGTTTCTACAACCTGCCGCTGACCTACCTTGAGGACTTCATGCAGCAGTCCCAGAGCCTGACGGTCGAGCAGGTGAAAAACGCACTGAACAAACACCTGAGCACGGACAAAATGGTCATCGTCAGCGCTGGCCCGACCGTGCCGCAAAAGCCGTTACCGGCCCCATCTGATAAACCCGCCGAGCAGCCGCTCGGGGTTCCGGAGCATTAATGGCCACTCGTCCTAAAAAACCTGTTCACAACGTGCACAACGGCGTGAACCAACTGCGCATCATCGGCGGCGAATGGGGCAGCCGGAAGTTGAGTTTCCCTGACGCCCCGGGCCTGCGTCCGACCCCGGACCGGGTGCGTGAAACCCTGTTCAACTGGCTGGCGCCGTATATCGCCGGGGCCAAGGTGCTGGACCCGTTCGCGGGTAGCGGCGCGCTGTTTCTCGAAGCCCTGTCCCGCGGCGCCGCCATGGGCCAGGCGCTGGACGCGAGCAATATCGCGGTGTCCAGCATCAAGGAACACCTGGGCACCCTGCGCTGCACCACCGGCCAGGTCCAGACCGCCGATGCCTTGCGCTACCTGGAAATCCAGCCAGCGACCGCCTACGACGTGGTGTTCCTCGACCCGCCGTTCAACCAGAACCTGTTGCCGGGCGTGTGCGCCTTGCTCGAAGAGCGGCAGTGGCTGGCCGATGACGCCTGGGTCTATACCGAAAGCGAGAACGCACCGTCGGTGCTGGGTTTGCCGGGTAACTGGCGCCTGCACCGGGAGCAGAAGTCCGGGCGCGTTTACTACGCGCTGTGGCAGCGCAGCCCGCTGGCGAACTGAGCCGCCATCCCTGAAACACCCCGGCCCGTGCGGTAGATAATTACCGCCAGGCGCCGCGTCCGATTCGCCACAGTGGTTTACGCATGTTTCGTAAACCACTGAGGATGAACACGGATGAACGTCGCTCGCAGCAGGATGCTGCTCTTTTCCTGGCTATTGCCCTTCTCGGCATTGGCCGAACCCGCACAACCCACCCACGAATTCACGCTCGGCAACGGCCTCAAGGTCCTGGTGCGCGAAGACCACCGCGCGCCGGTGGTAACCGCACAACTCTGGTTTCGCGTCGGCTCCAGCGATGAACCGCCGGGAAAGTCCGGCCTGTCCCACGCCCTGGAACACATGCTGTTCAAGGGCAGCAGCAAGACCTGCACCGGCGAGGCCACGGCCATCCTGGACAACCTGGGCGCGAACCATAACGCCTTTACCGACCAGGACGTGACCACTTATCACCAGACCTTGCAGCCCCACCAACTGGGCGTCGCGTTCGAACTGATGGCCGACATGATGTCCACGGCGACCCTGCGCGCCGAGGATTTCATCCCCGAACGGGCGGTCATCCAGGAAGAGCGCCGGCTGCGCACCGATGACAATCCGGACGAGATCGCCCATGAGCGCCTCACCCGTATCGCCTACCCCGCCAGCAGCTCTGGTGCACCAGTCATCGGCTGGATGCACGACATCCAACGCCTGACCGCCGACGACCTGCGCCATTGGTATCAAACCCGCTACGCCCCCGGCAACGCGACGCTGGTGCTGGTCGGCGATGTCACGCTGGAGACGATCAAACCCTTGGCCGAGCGCTACTTCGGTGTCGTCCCGGCCAAGCCGTTCATTGCCCCGACAACCTCCCTGGAACTGGCCGAACCCGGCGAGCGAACCATCACCCTGCACCAAGCCATTGCTGCGCCTCGGCTGATCATGTCGTTCAACGTCCCGAGCCTGGTCACGGCTGAAAACCGCCGTTCGGTACATGCCTTGCGGCTGCTCAACATCTTGCTGGGCGATTCCCCCAGCGCACGCCTGCCCAAACGCCTGCAACTCACCGACCGGCTGTTTTCCAGCGCGACCTCCCATTACAACGCCCTGTATCGCGGCGACAGCCTTTTGACCCTCACTGCCCAACTCAACCCCCATCGCACCGAAAGCCTCGATCAGGCACAGGCACGCATCTGGGCGCTGCTGGAGGAATTGAAGACCACCCCGCCCGCCCCCGCCGAACTGGAACGCGCCCGCACCCAACTGATCGCCCGGCAGGTTTACGACCGCGACGCCATCGAAAGCCAGGCGTCCCTCCTGGGTACATTTGAGAGCGTCGGTCTTCCCTGGCAACTGACGGAACAGGACACCCACGAACTGAATCAGGTCACCCCCGCCGACATCCAGCACGCCGCCATCACCTACCTGACCCGCCAACGCCTGAGTTCGGCCCATGTCCACGTGGAGAAACCCCATGAATAAGCTCACTTGCGTGACCCTATGGCTGCTGATCAGTGGCCTGCAAGGTTGCCTGGCCCTGGCCGACAGCGAGCCCCCGCGCCTGCAATCCCTGGCCGAGCTGGACGAAACGGCCAGCGCCAAACGCGCCCTGGAAATCCGCGGCTGGAAGTCACCGGTTGGCGGCAAGGTGCTGTTTGTCCACACCCCGGAACTGCCGATGTTCGACCTGCATGTGAGCTTCCCCGCCGGCAGCGCGCGGGACGGTGAACATCCGGGGCTGGCGGCCGCGACGTTCAGCCTGCTGAACGAGGGTGTGTCGGGCAAGGACCTGGCCGCGATTACCGAAACCTTTGACGGGCTCGGCGCCCGATTTGCCATGAACATCGATCAGGATCAGGTCTCGTTGTCCTTGCGCAGCCTGACCGCCAAGGACAAAAGCGCCCCCGCGCTGGCGCTGTTCACCCAGATCCTTGGCCAACCCTTGTTGGCCGAAGAAGCGCTGATCCACGTCAAGAAACAACTCGTCGAGCTGATCCAGGCCGGGCCGCAGAACCCCGAATCGCAGACCGCCCAAGCCATGAATGATTTGCTGATGGCGGGTCACCCCTATGCCAGGCCAGTCCTGGGCACCGAACCCGGCGTGGCCGCACTCTCGCGGGAGCAGATACGGGCGTTCCATCGGCAGGCCTACACCGGCTCCAACGCACGGATCACCCTGGTCGGCGACCTGACGCTGGAGCAAGCCCAGGCCATCAGCCTGCATGTGTTCAACAGGCTACCGGCCGGTGCCGAATTAGCCCCCGTGCCGCCAGTTCCCCGCCGACAAGGCGACGCACCGTCACGGCATATCGAGCGAGCGGCGAGCCAGACACAGATCATGCTCGGCCAACCAAGCGTGCCGCGCCTGCATCCTGATTACGTGGCATTGACAGTGGGTCATACGATTTTCGGCGGCCAGAAACTGACCTCTCGCTTGATGACCGAGCTACGGGAAAAACGCGGGGTGACCTACGGCGTACACCTGAAGACCACGCCCTGGCAGGGCGGCGGCAGCGCCATCATCAGCCTGCAGACCAGCCCGCAGTTCAGTGAGGGCGTGGTGAACAAGGTGCAGTCGATGTATCGCGAGTTTTTGCAAACCGGTCCGACCCAACAGGAACTCGATGACACCCTGCGCCAGCTGCGCAGCCACTCCGCGCTGAACAGTTCGAGCAACGCACAGATCCTGAAGCGACTGGTCGCGATCAACCACTACAACTTGCCCCTGGACCTGGACTTCACCATTGAGCAGGCCCAAGGGTTGACGACCGAGCACATCAAAACGGCGTTGAACCGGCATTTTGACCCGGACCAATGGTCGGTGGTGACCGTCGGCCCGACGGTGGAACAGCAGCCATTGCCCTTGCCGATCAGCGGGGCCACCCAGAGCATGTGTCGCGCCGAGCCGGGGATTGTGGCAAGTTAGATTCTTTGGACATCGGTGGCAGGCTCCAGCCCTGCCGCCGATTGTTTTACCTTGCAGAGAACCACCGTGCTCAAGCCCAGCGAACGCTTCACCCCGGCCTTCGGCCTCGGCAACCCGCACTTGCAAACCTTGTGGGGGCCGCTATGGCGCAAAACCACCCATATCCAACGTGACCGTGAACGCCTGTGGCTCGACGATGGCGACTTCCTCGACCTCGACTGGCACGGCCCGCACACCGTCGATGCGCCGTTGGTGCTGGTGCTGCACGGGCTGACCGGCTCGTCGAACTCGCCTTATGTCGCCGGCCTGCAAAAAGTCCTCGGGGATCAAGGTTGGGCCAGCGTTGCGCTGAACTGGCGCGGCTGCTCGGGGGAGCCGAATCTGTTGCCCCGCAGCTATCACTCTGGCGCCAGCGAAGACCTGGCCGAAGCCATCAAACACCTGAAAGCCAAACGCCCGCTCGCGCCGTTGTACGCGGTCGGCTATTCCCTGGGCGGCAACGTGTTGCTCAAGCACTTGGGCGAAACCGGCAGCGACAGCGGTGTGCTCGGCGCGGTGGCGGTGTCGGTGCCGTTTCGTCTCGACCAGTGCGCGGACCGGATCGGCAAAGGTTTTTCCAAGGTTTACCAGGCGCATTTCATGCGCGAGATGGTCGCCTACATCAAGAACAAGCAACGGCAGTTCCAGCATGACGGGCGCGAGGATGGCCTCGCGGCATTGGCGGCACTGGGTTCGCTGGAGAACATGCGCACCTTCTGGGATTTCGATGGCCGGGTCACGGCGCCGCTGAATGGTTTTGTCGACGCCGAGGATTACTATCGCCGCGCGTCGAGTCGTTATTTCCTCGGGGAAATTCGTACGCCGACCTTGATCATCCAGGCCGCCGACGATCCGTTCGTCTTTCCCCACAGTCTGCCCGATGCCAGCGAGTTGTCCGCCAGCACCCAGTTCGAATTGCAGGCCAAGGGCGGGCATGTCGGTTTCGTTGACGGCTCGTTCCGGCAGCCGAGTTATTACCTGGAACGCCGCATCCCCCGCTGGCTGGCCAGCCCAGGTCGCGAGTAAGTCATGGACGTCGATCAGGGCGAGTCGATCCACTTCTGGCAAACAGCGCCGCTGGCCGGGGTCGAGCTGTTGTCGGCGCGCTACATCGAACACCGCTTCGCGCCCCATGTGCACGACGGCTATGTGATCGGCATGATCATGGCCGGCGCCCAGCGTTACCGTTATCGCGGCGCCGAACACCTGGCGGGCAGCGGCACGCTGGTGTTGATCAATCCGGATGAACTGCACACCGGCCATAAAGGCACGGAGGACGGCTGGTTGTACCGGGCGTTTTACCCCGACAGCGGGCAGATCCTGTCGCTGCTGGCCGAACTGGAATTGCCGACCAATGAGTTGCCGGCGTTTGGCGCCACGCTGTATCGCGACCCGGATCTGGTGAAGGGCTTCTGTCAGTTGCATCGTCTGCTGGAGAGCCCGTCCACCGCGCTGCAACAGCAAACGGTGTGGCGGGAAATGATGCTGTCGCTGCTGCAACGCCACGCCGCCGTGCCGATTGCCGGCAAACCCGGCAAGGAACACCGGGCGGTGACCCTGGCCAAGGACTTGTTGCACTCGCAACTGGCGGCGCCGCCGTCGCTGGAAGAACTGGCCAGCGCGGTGAACCTGTCGCCCTTCCACTTCGCCCGGGTATTCCGCCGCGCCACCGGCATGCCGCCGCACACCTGGCTGATGCAGCAACGTATTGCGCGGGCGCGGGCGTTGTTACAGGGTGGTTGCCTGCCGCTGGAAGTTGCGACCCAACTGGGGTTTGCCGACCAGAGTCACTTGAGCCGGCAGTTCAAGCAGGTTTACGGGGTTGGGCCGGGGGCGTATCGCAGTGCGCGAACACCCCTCAGGAATTAAGACAGGTCCAAGGGCTACGGGGTTATTCGCCGGTAGCGATGCCCCGCGCCGGCTCATTGATCCACTCGCTCCAAGACCCGGCATACAACGCCGCCAACGGATAACCCGCCAGGCACAACGCAAACAGGTTGTGGCACGCCGTCACGCCGGAGCCGCAATACGCCACCAACTCCGTCGGCGAGCGATCACCGAGTTTCGCGGCAAAGCGTTGCTTGAGCTGGTCCGCTGGCAGGAAACGCCCGTCACTGCTCAGGTTGTCGGTGAACGCCGCGCATTGCGCGCCGGGGATGTGCCCGGCGATCGGGTCGATCGGTTCCACTTCGCCCTTGAAGCGTGGCAAAGCCCGGGCGTCGAGCAGGGTCAGCGCAGGTTGGCCTAGACGTTGCTGGAGTTGTTCGGCGCTGAGCAGCAACGAAGCATCCGGCTTGCCGCTGAAGGTGCCACGGATAACGGAAGGCGCATCGAGACTCAACGGCAGCCCCGCCGCGTGCCAGGCCTTGAGCCCGCCATCGAGGATAAACACGCCGTCACGCTTGCCCAGCCAGGCCAGCAACCACCAGGCCCGCGCCGCGAAGGCACCGGGACCGTCATCGTATAAAACCACTTCGCTGTCGGCGTTGATGCCCCAGGCTTGCAGGCGTTCGATCAAGGCTTCAGGTTCCGGCAGCGGATGACGCCCGGTGACGCCCTTCACCACTGGCCCGCTCAGATCACGCTCAAGATCGGCAAAGCGCGCCCCGGCGATATGCCCTTCCGAGTAGCTGCGCTGACCGTAGTCCGGGTCTTCGAGGGCAAAACGACAATCCAGAATCACCAGCCCCGGCGGCTCCTTTTTCAGGTCCAACGCTTGCGGGCTGATCAGTTGCGCAATGGGCATAACGGGCTCCTGTGCTTAAGTCGGTGTCTGATCCTACTGCACTTCTTCCAGGGCTTGGGCCAACGGCACGTAAAACTCTTCGAACAGGGCATTCACCTCGCCGCGCGCCTGCTCGGTGACAAACCCCGCTTCCAGCACCAGCACCTGGTACACGCCGCGCTTGATCGCCTGTTCGCTCAGGTGATTGGAGTTTTCCCGCGTGGTGCACAGGAAACGCACCCAGGACGTGAGAATGATCCAGGCATTGATGGTCAGGGATTCGATCTGCACGCGATCCATGTTGAGGATGCCGGCCTCGACGAAGCCGACGTAGATGGCGGTGCCCTGAATCACGCAGCGCTGTGAAAAGCGTCGGTAACGGGCAGCCAGGTCCGGGTCGCTTTCCAGCAAGTGCTCGAGGTCGCGGTGCAGGAAGCGGTAGCGCCACATCGCCGACAGCAGCTCCTTGAGGTAGTAGCGCTTGTCTTCGACCGTGGCGGCGCGGCCCTGGGGTGGGCGCAGGAAGCTGTCCACCAGGGTTTCGTACTCACTGAACAACACGGCGATGATCGCCTGCTTGTTGGGGAAGTGGTAGTACAGGTTGCCCGGGGAAATTTCCATGTGGGCTGCAATGTGGTTGGTGCTGATGCTGCGCTCACCCTGCTGATTGAACAGTTCCAGGCTGTTCTGCACGATGCGCTCGCTGGTTTTGATCCTGGGGGCCATGGCTTGAGCTTTAATTCAGAGTGCGGTGACGGAGCATCTTACGGCCTATCCGGTGGTGGATAAAACCATGCTGCATCAGGAAGTCATTTGACTTTCTAGAGCATAGACTCTAAAAAGTTCCTCATTACAATAAATCCGGAGCCGACGATGACTGCCGACATTGCCTACCTGCAGAACCTACAGCAGCCTTTGGATGAGCTCCAGACTTTGTTCAATGCGCAGCGCGCCGCTTACGCCGCCAACCCGATGCCAACCGCCGGTCAGCGCCAGCAATGGCTCAAGGCATTGCGCGATCTCTTGAGCCATGAACGCCAAGCCCTGATCGATGCGATCAGCCAGGATTTCAGCCACCGCAGCGCCGATGAAACCCTGCTCGCCGAGCTGATGCCCAGCCTGCACGGCATCCATTACGCCAGCCAGCACCTCAAAGGCTGGATGAAACCGTCGCGGCGCAAGGTCGGCATCGCCTTTCAACCCGCTTCAGCCAAAGTCGTTTACCAGCCATTGGGCGTGGTCGGCGTGATCGTGCCCTGGAACTACCCGCTGTACCTGGCCATCGGCCCGCTGGTGGGAGCGTTGGCGGCGGGTAATCGGGTGATGCTCAAACTCAGCGAGTCCACGCCCGCCACGGGCTTGCTGCTCAAGGCATTGCTCGCACGGATCTTTCCGACAGATCTGGTCTGCGTGGTACTGGGCGAGGCGGATATCGGCGTCGCGTTCTCCCGTCTGCGTTTCGATCATTTGCTGTTTACCGGCGCCACCAGCATCGGCAAACACGTGATGCGCGCGGCAGCGGAGAACCTGACCCCGGTGACCCTCGAACTGGGCGGCAAGTCCCCGGCCATCGTCTCCCGGGACGTGCCGCTCAAGGACGCCGCCGAGCGCATCGCCTTCGGCAAGACCCTCAACGCCGGGCAAACCTGCGTGGCCCCGGACTACGTGCTGGTACCGGAAGACCGCGTCGGCTCCTTCGTCGAAGCTTATCGCCAGGCGGTTCGCGGGTTTTATCCGACCCTGGCTGACAACCCGGACTACACCGCGATCATCAATGACCGACAACTGGCGCGGCTTAACGGCTACCTCAGCGACGCGACCAGCAAGGGTGCGCTGCTGATTCCGCTGTTTGACCAGGGCCAGGGCCGGCGCATGGGCCATAGCCTGCTGCTCAATGTCAGCGACGACATGACAGTAATGCAGGATGAAATCTTCGGCCCGGTGCTGCCGATCGTGCCGTACAGCGATCTGGACCAGGCGTTTGCCTACATCAATCAACGGCCTCGTCCGCTGGCGCTGTACTACTTCGGCTACGACAAGCGCGAGCAAAACCGCGTGCTCCACGAGACCCATTCCGGCGGCGTTTGCCTCAACGACACGCTGTTGCACGTAGCCCAGGACGACATGCCGTTCGGCGGCATCGGTGCCTCGGGCATGGGCCATTACCACGGCCACGAAGGTTTCCTGACCTTCAGCAAGGCCAAGGGCGTGCTGATCAAACAGCGGCTCAACGCGGCGAAGCTGATTTACCCGCCGTACGGCAAAGCCATCCAGAAACTGATTCAGAAGCTGTTTATCCGCTAACAATCATCGCCGCCGGGTAATAACAATAATGAACCCAAGCCTGTCCGCTACACCCGCGCTGTCACGGCGCGGCCTGCTGAAATTCAGTCTGGGCGCCAGCGTCTTCCTCGCCACGGCGGGATTGGGCGCCAGCCTCAGCGGTTGCTCCTCCAATGTTTCCGCTGACGGTTTCGCGATTCTGCGCAGCGGCGACCTGCTGTTTTTGCGCGCGCTGATCCCGGTGATGCTCGACGGCGCCGTGGTCAGCGCAAACATGCCGGCCGCCGTCGATGGCACCCTGAAAACCCTGGATAACGGCCTCAATCACCTGTCGCCGGAAATGCTCAAACTGACCCGGCAATTATTCGATGTGCTCGGCATGGCCGTGACCCGTGGGCCGCTGACCGGAATCTGGGGCAGTTGGGAAAATGCTTCCGCCGATGAGATCCGGCATTTCCTTGATCGTTGGGAAAACAGTTCGTTGAGCTTGCTGCGCATGGGGCATAGCTCGTTGCTGCAACTGGTGATGATGGCGTGGTACAGCCGGGAGGAGTCCTGGGCGCATTGCGGTTATCCCGGGCCGCCTACCGTTTAAGACCGTGTCTCGCCCTTCGCGGGCAAGCTTCGCTCCTACAGGGTGTGAGTCGTTCACAAATGGGTGGTCCACCTCAAATCCTGTAGGAGCGAGGCTTGCCCGCGAAGGCGCCAGCCGCCTCACCACTGAATCCAAAAATAAGAAGAGACCCCAAACATGCCCGTACCCGATCCGTTCCGCGAAGGCCTGGCCCGCGGCTGGAAAACCTACAACGGCGCGCAACTGACCCAGGACCTGACCCTGGAAGCCGACGTGGCCATCATCGGCAGCGGTGCCGGCGGCGGCACCACGGCGGAAATCCTCAGCGCCGCCGGCTACAAGGTGTTGCTGATCGAAGAAGGCCCGCTCAAGACCAGCAGCGACTTCAAGATGCTTGAAGACCAGGCCTACGCCAGCCTCTACCAGGAAGGCATCGGGCGCATGAGCAAGGACGGCGCGATCACCATTCTCCAGGGCCGAGCGGTGGGCGGCACCACGTTGATCAACTGGACCTCAAGCTTCCGCACCCCGGACCCGACCCTCGAACACTGGGCCAAAGAACACAACGTCAAAGGTCACAGCCCGACAGAGATGGCGCCGTGGTTCGAGAAAATGGAACAACGCCTCGGCGTCGCCCCGTGGCTGGTTCCGCCCAATGCCAACAACGACGTGATCCGCAAAGGCTGCGAGCAACTCGGCTACAGCTGGCACGTGATCCCGCGCAACGTGCGCGGCTGCTGGAACCTCGGCTATTGCGGCATGGGCTGCCCGACCAACGCCAAGCAATCGATGATGGTGACGACCATTCCGGCGACCCTGGAAAAGGGTGGCGAGTTGCTGTACCTGGCCCGCGCCGAAAAGTTGTCGATCAAGGATGGCAAGGTCACTGGCCTGAATTGCGTGGCGATGGATGAGCGTTGCGTGGCGCCGACCGGTCGCCGCATCACGGTCAAGGCGCGGCATTACGTACTGGCCGGTGGCGGGATCAACAGCCCGGCATTGCTGCTGCGTTCCGATGCGCCAGACCCGCATAAACGCCTGGGCACCCGCACCTTCCTGCATCTGGTGAACATGTCCGCCGGGCTGTTCGACGAGGTGATCAACCCGTTCTACGGTGCACCGCAGTCGATCTACTCCGACCATTTCCAATGGCAGGACGGCACCACCGGCAAAATGTCTTACAAACTCGAAGTGCCGCCGCTGCAACCGGCGTTGGCGGCGACCTTGCTCGGCGGCTTTGGTAAAGAAAACTCCCAGCACATGGAAAACCTGCCCCACACCCACGCCATGCTGGCCTTGCTGCGGGACGGTTTCCACCCGGACAGCCCCGGCGGCAGTGTCGAGTTGCGCGGCGACGGCACGCCAGTGCTCGATTATCAGGTTTCGCCCTACGCCTGGGACGGTTTACGCCGGGCGTTCCACAGCATGGCCGAGATCCAGTTCGCTGGCGGCGCCAAAGCGGTCATGCCGATGCACGCCGATGCGCGTTACGTCAAAACCCTCGCCGAGGCTCGCAGCCTGATCGACGGTTTGAGCCTTGAGCTGTATCGCACACGCCTGGGCAGCGCCCATGTGATGGGCGGTTGCGCGATGGGCGAAGACCCGAAGAATGCCGTGACCGACAGCCTTGGCCGGCATCACCAGCTGAGTAATCTGTCGATCCACGACGGCTCGCTGTTCCCCACCAGCATTGGCGCAAACCCGCAATTGTCGGTGTATGGATTGACGGCGCAACTGGCGACAGCCTTAGCCGAACGCCTGAAAAACCCATGAAAAACCACACTATTCCTATCGTCTATAGTGCTTTCTTACCTAACAGGCGACTTTCCCGACCGGGAAGGCTGCGATACCATCCGAGTCCCCAACGGACTCCCGCCAGGACGACGCGATGAACCGAGTGTTGTACCCAGGTACCTTCGACCCTATTACCAAGGGCCATGGCGATCTGGTCGAACGCGCCGCGCGCCTGTTCGATCACGTGATCATCGCCGTCGCTGCCAGCCCGAAGAAAAACCCGTTGTTTCCCCTGGAACAGCGTGTGGAGCTGGCCCGCGAGGTCACTAAACATCTGCCCAACGTGGAAGTCGTCGGCTTCTCGACACTGCTGGCGCACTTTGCCAAAGAGAAGAATGCCAATGTGTTCCTGCGTGGTTTGCGCGCGGTGTCGGACTTCGAATACGAATTTCAGCTGGCCAACATGAACCGCCAATTGGCGCCGGATGTGGAAAGCCTGTTTCTTACGCCTTCCGAACGTTATTCGTTCATTTCCTCGACGCTGGTGCGTGAAATCGCGGCCCTGGGCGGCGATATCACCAAGTTTGTCCACCCGGCGGTGGCGGACGCCCTCACCGAGCGCTTCAAGAAGTAACGACCGCTCAAGCGGCGCCCGCGTGCACTGCGGGCGCCAATGCGGCACAATTGCGCGCATTGGTTTATTGCGCCCGGGCCTGCCGCCCCGGCTGGAGTTAGCATGTCCCTGATCATCACCGACGATTGCATCAACTGCGACGTCTGCGAACCCGAGTGCCCGAACGCCGCCATTTCCCAGGGCGAAGAGATCTACGTGATCGACCCGAACCTGTGCACACAATGTGTCGGCCACTACGACGAGCCTCAGTGCCAACAGGTCTGCCCGGTGGATTGCATTCCGCTGGACGAGGCGCATCCGGAGACTGAAGAGCAGTTGATGGCGAAGTATCGGGTCATTACCGGTAAGGCTTGATTCCTTTGGCGTCTGTGAGGGCGCCTTCGCGGGCAAGCCTCGCTCCTACAGGTCTTGCGCCAATCATGAATTAGCGCGATCCCTGTAGGAGCGAGGCTTGCCCGCGAAGCTTTTAAAGCTCACTCCCGCTGCTCAAACCCTTCCCCGACACACCCCAGGCACCGCACAAACGCGGCTTTCGCCGGATCGACCACCAACGCCTGCCCCGCATCGCCCACACCGCCACCCAGCGCGGTAAACGGCAACGACACCACAAACACCCCCGCACCAATCACCGTCGCCGCGACCAGCAAGGGTCGTGCAATCAGCAAGTCGCCGATCATGGCGTAGGCCGGTGGGTTCTGGATGGTGTAGCGCGGGTCGCCACTGCCGTTGTCAGCCGCCAGCGCCGGCAGGCCGGTGCTCAGCAGCAAGGCAACGACAAAGGTTCGAAACGAATTCATGGCACGGTCCTTCGGCTAGGCAGTCAGAACACTGACTATAGACCGTCGCGCGTATCAGCTCTGGCAGCGTGGGCAAAAGACGCTGGCGCGCTGGCCCAGCATCACACTGCGCAACTCCGTGCCGCAGACTTTGCACGGCTCACTGCCACGGCCATAGACGAACAGTTCCTGCTGGAAATAACCCGGCTGGCCGTCACCGCCGATAAAGTCGCGCAACGTAGTGCCGCCCCGTTCGATGGCGTGGGCGAGGATGCGTTTGATCTCGATCGCCAGTTTCAAGTAACGCGCCCGGGAAATGCTCTTGGCTTCACGGCGCGGGTCGATGCCGGCGGCGAACAAGGCTTCGGTCGCATAGATATTGCCCACCCCCACCACCACCGCGTTGTCCATGATGAACGGCTTGACCGCCATCGAGCGGTTGCGCGATTGCTGGAACAGACGCTCGCCGTCGAACAGGTCGGTCAACGGCTCCGGCCCCAGGCGAATCAGCAATTCGTGATTGAGCGGATCGAGGCTCCAGAGCATCGCGCCAAACCGCCGTGGGTCGGTGTAGCGCAGGGCCAGGCCGGATTCCAGCTCGATGTCCACATGCTCATGCTTGGCCGCCGGCGAGCCGACTTCCACCAGCCGCAGGTTGCCCGACATGCCCAAGTGGCTGATCAGCGTCCCGACTTCGGCATTGATCAACAGGTACTTGGCGCGACGCTCCACCAGCACGATGCGCTGGCCGGACAGGCGCACGTCCAGGTCTTCGGGAATCGGCCAACGCAGGCGCCGCTCACGCACGATGACCCGGCTGACGCGCTGGCCTTCCAGGTGCGGGGCGATGCCCCGGCGGGTGGTTTCGACTTCCGGCAGTTCAGGCATGGTGCTCTCGAATCAGACGCGATTGATCAGACAATGGCTGATCTTCAGTGGTGGCTACCCAGGTCGCGGATCGTTTGTTTCAGGGTCTCGAAATCGTAATCCGACAGGCCGACATAATCGAGCACCAACGGCCCGACGCTGTTCCACTCATGATCTTCGGTCTGATTGCCCAACACCCGATAGGACGCGCAAATGTGCTCGGCCATTTTCAGGATCGACAGCAGGTTTTTCATCTGCGTGTTGCGCGAGGACTCATCGGTGAAGATCGCCAGGGCGTTGTGGTGATTGGCGATGGCAGAGGTGATGTGTTCCGGCAGACGCCAGGACTTGGCGGTGTAATAGCCGACCACCGCATGGTTGGTGTTGAACACGCGGTTTTCGGTGTCCACGACCCGGTTTTCAGCGCTGGCGTCGGCGTAGGCCAGTTCCAGGGTCTTCATGTAATCCGGGAAACGCTTGAGCATCAGCGGCACGCCGCAATCGTGGAACAGGCCCAGCGCATACGCCTCGTCGCCGGCCTGGGAGCCGATGCGCTTAGCCAGGGTCAGGCAGGTCATCGCCACATCCTGAGCCGTGTCCCAGAACCGGTTCAGGGTGACGATCGTGTCGTCATTCATCTCGCCCTTGATCGACTGCGCATTGATCAGGTTGATGATCGAGCGGCTGCCCAGCAGGTTCACCGCACGCTGGATCGAGGCGATCTTGTTACTCAAGCCGTAATACGGCGAGTTGACGATTTTCAGCAGCGCCCCGGAGAGGCCCGGGTCCTGGGAAATCAGCTTCGCGATCACTTCCAGGTCCGGGTCGGGCATGTACTGCTCCATCTGCAGATCCACCATGATCTGCGGCTGGGCCGGCACGCTGATGCCTTGCAGGGACTGTTGAATCTGTTCGGAACTCAGCTCTTGGGACATAAGTACACACTCTGGGACAGGCGGGGATTCTAACCCTTATAAAGTTGGATCCGACACACTGGCCGGCAGATCGACGAAAATTTCATCGATTGCCCAAGCTCAGGCGGCTTCCTGTGGCGAGGGGGCTTGCCCCCGTTGGACGGCGGAGCCGGCCCAAAAAGCAACGACTGCTTCGCAGCCGAACGGGGTGATGCGGCATTCCGACAAGCCCCCTCGCCACAGGTCTACTCGCAGACCTAACCTTAGGCGCAACACGCTATACTCCCGCTCTTTTTTCCGGAGCGACGTCATGTCCCTGCCTAGCCTGCGCCTCAAAGCCAACGCCGACCGACGCCTGCGAAACGGCCACTTGTGGGTCTACAGCAACGAAATCGACGTGGCCGCCACCCCGTTGCACGGCTTCAAGGCCGGTGACCAGGCGATCCTCGAAGCCGCCGGCGGCAAGCCGCTGGGCATCGTCGCCATGAGCCCGAACAACCTGATCTGCGCCCGCCTGCTGTCGCGCGACATCAAGTTGCCGCTGGACAAATCGCTGCTGGTGCATCGCCTGAACGTCGCCCTGTCCCTGCGCGATCGCCTGTTCGACAAGCCGTTCTATCGCCTGGTCTACGGTGATTCCGACCTGTTGCCAGGCCTGGTGGTCGACCGTTTCGGCGACATCCTGGTGGTGCAGATCGCTTCGGCGACCATGGAAGCCCATAAAGATGACGTGATCGCGGCGCTGACCCAAGTGCTCAAGCCAAGCGGGATTCTGTTCAAGAACGATTCCGCCGCTCGCGACGCCGAAGGCCTCAACCGCTACGTCGAAACCGTGTTCGGCCTGGTGCCAGAGTGGGTGGCGCTGGAAGAGAACGGCGTGAAATTCGAAGCGCCGGTCATCCAGGGCCAGAAAACCGGCTGGTTCTACGACCACCGCATGAACCGCGCACGCCTGGCGCCGTATGCCAAAGGCAAACGCGTGCTGGACCTGTACAGCTACATCGGCGGCTGGGGCGTGCAAGCGGCCGCGTTCGGCGCCAGTGAAGTGTTCTGCGTCGACTCGTCGGCCTTCGCCCTCGACGGCGTCGAGCGCAACGCCGCACTGAACGGCGTCGCCGAGAAAATGACCTGCGTCGAAGGCGATGTCTTCGAAGCCCTGAAAGAGCTGAAAGCCAGCGAAGAGCGTTTCGACGTGATCGTGGCCGACCCGCCGGCGTTCATCAAACGCAAGAAAGACATGAAGAACGGTGAAGGCGCTTACCGTCGCCTGAACGAGCAAGCCATGCGCCTGCTCAGCAAGGACGGCATCCTCATCAGTGCTTCGTGCTCCATGCACCTGCCGGAAGATGACCTGCAGAACATCCTGCTGACCAGCGCCCGTCACCTGGATCGCAACATCCAGATGCTGGAACGTGGCGGTCAGGGCCCGGATCATCCGGTACACCCGGCCATCGCCGAGACCCGCTACATCAAGAGCATCACCTGCCGCCTGCTGCCAAACAGCTGATTACGCGGGTTTGACGGGGAGTCAGCAGGCTCCCCGTTTGCGTTCTACCCCCACTGAATCCTTCTATTTCTTACACTTGCCGTCCTACAGACGTGCAGGAAGTTTCCCTGCATCTTTTATTCTAAAGAATAAGACTTACAAGCACCCTTCAACCTAAAGATCGCTCCCACAAAATTACTGGATATTTCCTACCGTTTTACCCCTTGATAAGAACTCATTACAAACTATGATTGAGTTGTCACCAAGCGGTGGCACTCACTATCACTTACAAGGAGTTAAAAACATGAAAGCAGTTACTCTGGAAACCAACAAAATCGCTAACCTGGCTTTTCTGGTTGCCCCTAAAGCCCGTTAAGTAGACAAGACGCTGGGGAGTGCCGGCTTACCCAGCGTTTTCCATGGCCCAGCCCAGAGTGAAGCGCCCGTCATGCAGATAAACCCTCATCTATTCATACTGCCTCGCACACCCGGGCAAATAGTCTGGGATTACAGAAACCACAAGCAATTCGAACTAAACCTGGATTACTCAATCCGGCTTGCACAACTTATCGACAATCCAGAAGTATTCGACAGCGCCAATATAATCGACACTCAATTCTTGAACACAGGAATACTGACAACTTCAATAGAAGTGCCTCAAGACTGGGGCTGGGATGAACTATCAAAGATCTTTCATATCGGCACCAAGAACATACCTTGCCAATACATACCGCAGAATATTCATGAATGGTCGAGACACTATCTGGACCATTGCACCGAAGTATTGACCTGCGGCGCACCCGACGCCGATCTCGCGCACCGTGCGGCCACCGGGATGATTGCCCTGCCCGCGCCTTCCGGGTTGCCGGCCGAGAGCCTCGGCGATGCCCTGGTCCGCCGCAAGACCTGCCGCTCGTTCACCGGTGAAGCGGTTTCTCTCGGCGATATCAGTAACCTGCTGTATTTGTCCCTCGGCTACCTTAAAGAGCGCGAAGACGACGTCGATGAAACGATCGCCGAAGGCCTGGCCGCCCGCCGCAGCAGCCCTTCGGGGGGAGGCTTGAATGCCTGTGAAGGGTTTCTTCTGGCGCAGAACGTCACAGGCCTGGAGCCCGGGCTCTACGCCTACCATCCGGCTGATCACGCGCTGAGCTTTATCAACCCGTTGCCCGGCTCGCCGCTGGGTCAGTTGCTGTGCGGGCAACACTTCATCAACAACTTGCCCGTGGGCCTGTTCATCAGTGCGCGCTTCGACAAACTGTGGTGGAAATACCAACACTCCCGGGCCTACCGAATGGCCTACGTCGAGGCCGGTCATATTTCCCAGACGTTCCAACTGGTGGCGACTGCACTGGGCCTGAATACCTGGCTGACGGGGGCACTGACGGACGATCAGGTGGAAACACTGCTGGGACTTGAAGACAGCGCGGAACAACCGTTGTTTTTTGTCGGTTGCGGCCAGAGCGATGGCCAGGCGATGTGCAAGGAGTTGAAAGCGTTGTTGAACGAGGGCCCGCAACAATGACCGGTGCCTCCTCTGTCCCGGAATTCTGGGCCCGGCGTTTCACCCTTGGCGAATGGGATACCCGAGCCTCGGTGCGCGCCAGCGAGCACACCTACCTCTTGCCGCCGGACCTGAAGCAGCAACTGGAAACCCGTCACTGGTTTCCGCCAGCCTTTCTACCCTACCTCAGTCACCCGAGCATCGAAGCCGCGGGCCAATCGGTCATCCATCGCTTATCGGCCAACCACCTGGTGTATTTCCTCGACTACACCACCCTGCTCGAACATCGCATCGTCAACCGCGCCGTAGAAACCATCGTCCACGGCGAGCTGGATGTGAGCATCCCGCCGCGCATGAAAACCGCGGCCTTGCAGCTCTACACCGATGAAGGTTTTCACGCGTTGTTCTCCAACAGCCTCGCCGAGCAGGTTGCCGGTCATTACGGCATCACCCAGCGGCCAGCGATGCCACGGCGGATATCCCGGCTCAATGCCCTGCTGGACCAGGCCCCGGACCGGCACAAGGCACTGGCCTGGTTTATGGTCGGTTTCGTGTCAGAGACGATCATCGCCAGGGAACTGCTCGAAGTTTGCCGTGATGCACTAGTCTCCAGCGTCCAGGAAATGCTCAGGGATCACCTGACGGACGAGGCGCGCCACAGTCGCTATTTTTCAGAAGTGTTCCACTACCTGTGGCTGACCCTGAACAGCAGTCAACGCACGTTCACCGCCAAACTGCTGGTGGACATCATTCTGTTGTTCTTTGAAGTCGATGAGCGATGGCTGAAGGCAAGCCTGCACAGCGTGGGTCTGAACAATGCCGTTATCGCAGACATTCTCGATGGGCTGACGGGCGAGCAAGCCACCGTGCTGCGGGCTCGCTCGGGGGCCGGCGCCACGCTCCAGGCCTTACACAGCGCAGGGTTTTTCGACCTGCGCGCCAACCAGCAACTTTTCGCACAGGCAGGGCTCGTGGATGGATGAAGGAAAACCTGCTGATAAACGACGTGCCGCCGTCATCCTGTTAATGACCATGGTGTTGCTCGGGGTCTTTCCGCTGGATGTTCTGTTGCCGTCGTTTCCGGCACTGGCCCAACACTTTCAGACCACCCCGACCGACATTGCGTTATCCATCAGCCTGTTCGCCGTCGGTATCTCCCTGTCTCAACTGCTGATCGGGCCGTTGTCGGACATCATTGGGCGCAAAGGCCTGCTGCTGTCCGGAATGGCCGTTGCGATCATCGGCGCGGCGGGTTGCATGCTTTCCACCGAGTATTCCTGGTTCCTGCTGTTCCGTGTGGTCCAGGCTGTCGGCTGCGGCTGCTTCGTGCTCACGCAAGCCCTGGTGCAAGACCTGTTCGAAGGCAAGGATCGGGATCGCTTGCGGATACTGTTGGTGACCGCCAGCGGCATCTGCATTTCCATTTCGCCTCTGGCCGGGACCCTGCTGCAACAAGCCATGGACTGGCCCGGCAGCTTTGTGATCTTCATCGTCCTGGCCGGCGCGGTGTTTCTGAAAGCCTGCCTGTTTCTTGAAAACCAGCGTCCCGCCAACGTCATACGGCGCAGCATCGCCCAGTCATACCGCCTGGTCTACCGCGATGCCGGGTTCATGGGGTATTGGCTGATCTCCTCAATCGCCTTTGCCTGCCACTTTTCCTTCATCGTCATTTCGCCGCTGATTTTCATGGAGCAGTTGCACCTCACGCCCTACGAATTTTCGCTGATCCTGCTGCTCTATGGCCTGGCCTACATCATCGGCGGCATCGTCGCCCGGTTTCTCGGCGGCCGGATCGCACCCACTACGCAGATCGTCGTGGGCCTGGGCCTGATCCTCTTTTCGGGCCTGGTGATGCTGGTGCTTTCAGCGTGGCTGGGGTTGTCGACCTTCACCGTACTGGTCCCGATGATCATCTGCACCGCCGGCACCACCATCGCCCGGCCAGTCGCCACTTCGATGGCGATGGACGTTTTTCCGGAAATGGCCGGCACCTCGGCGTCAGCCGGCAGTTCCCTGATCTTCGTCTCGGGCGGTCTGATCAGCGCCCTGATCAGCCTGAGTCCCTTCGAATTGCAACTGACGCTGGCACTCGCCTTCATCGTCCTGAGCAGCATCGGGCTGGTGGTGTGCAGCCATCTCCGCCTGCGCAGCCCGGCCTTGAGTGAGGCCTGAAGCCAGTGGAAGTCATTGCTCCTCAGGTTCGGGGGCCAATGTGAGGTCGCCTATTTGCACGCTCTTGAAGCGCGGCTCGATGATCTTGAAGTCACCGGCGCGCAGCCGATTCAGGTTCTGCGGCGAGAGATTGGCGCCCAGCAGCACGGTGACGTATTGCCACTCGCCGTCAGCGGCACGTTTGTAGAGCAACGCCCGGTGGTCCCACGGCTGCTGATTGAATTGCACCACTTCAGCCTGGCCATCGCCATCAAGGTCGACGCCCCACATCACGCAACCCGCATCCTGGCACTGAAGCTGGCGACTGTTGAGGCTGATGAATTGCTCGCTGCCGTCCACTTTCGGGCCGATCCATTCCAGGTTCACCGGGCTCGGTGTATAGGGCCGGGGCTCAACCGTGGATTCACCGGGCGTGCGTTTGATCTGGGCGCGCAGCACCTCTCGCGAAGGCGCATCGAGCACCTCATCGCGTTCAACCCGTTCGGACAACGCCTCGAACTGCTGCCGACCGGCCGTACCCAAACCATTGCGCAGGTAATTGCTATCGAACGTCAGCACCGACGTGCGGCCATCCAGCAAGCGGTGCACCTGATCCCGTGCGCTGAAGGATTGGCCGTTGAACCAGGGTGTATTAATCAGCACCAATAGCAGGCATACCGCCAAGGCCAGGGCCGGGTTGCTGCGCCGCAGCCCGTTGAGCCACAAGGCATTGCGTTGCACCACGGCCAACATCGCCGCCAGGCTGTACGCCGCGAAGATCGCGACCAGCAACAGCCCCATGAAACGCCGGGGCGACAAGCCGTATTGCTCGACACGCAGCCAGCTGGAATACCCGGACAACGCCACCAGCACTGGCAAGCACAGCAAACCCGCCTCGACACAGCGCATCAGCCACGCCGGATAAGGCTTGGCCTGGCGCCCGTCCTGGAACACCCCGTTGAGCAAAAACAGGTACGTCCCCACCAGGCACAACAGAATCGGGGTCGAGTAGCCGGTGTCCCAGATCTTTTGCACGCCGGTAAAGGGCAATGTCACGGTAAACAGGACCGTAATCAGGGTGATCAACGGCAACAGGAAATGACAGGCCGCCAACAAGACGCCCCGCAACATGCCGATGACTCTTTCGTTGTGCAGGCCCAGGCGCATGGCCAGGGAGAAGACGACCGACAGGCTGAGGCAGATAAAGACCCGGGAGGAGAACTGCTCGGCAAAAAAATCGATGCCCAGCATGAGGAACAACTTGCTCCAGAGCAGCAGCAACAGGCTGAACACGCCCGTCAGCATCAGTGCAAAAAACACCACGAACACATGGCTCCAGGCGCTGTGGTACAGATCAGCATAGTCCCAGCGCCGGCCGGTGCCCGAGGGCCAACTGGCGAGAAACGCACACACCACGTAGCTCAACGGCACGCCGGTTAACAGCCAATTCTCCATCAACCAACGATTGCCGTTATCGAGGCCGGTCTGTTGAACCCAGGAACTGATTGCCATCATCAACAGGCAAAAGCCCAGCGTCAGGGCCAAAACCCGGCGGTCCTTGAGTTTTGGGCCGAGCAGTTGCAGGACCAGCCCCCCGACCACGACCAGCGTCAGGCTCGCCGCCAGCACGCCGCGCGATCCAAATGACTCGATCTGCCAGAAAACCACCCCCTGGCACAGACCGATGAGCAGGTAAAACCACAACGAGCGATTGAACAGCGGCATGCCAATTCCTTTTGGTGCGATTACGCGAAGGGCGGCAGTTTAGCCAAGCGTCCCGTGTGCTGATATCCCCACGGGAGGCTTGTTCACCTTACCGATGGTCATCCCGCACACGGCGTCAGGGCTGGATCAACACTTTGAGCCATTCCCTCCTGACGCCAGCGGTGTAGAATCGCGAGATTCATCGCCATTCATCCCCCGGCGGGTTTATGAGCTCAGGCTGAGGCAAGCGGCGATCCCGCAAAGTCATCGGCAACTTCCGGACACACGGCCATTTCTGAGTGTTCCAGACGTCAATAGAAGCTCACTCCCCTTTGATACCTGATTAGCCGCCCGGAGTGCTCCATGCCTGATTACCGCTCGAAAACATCCACCCACGGCCGCAACATGGCCGGTGCCCGCGCACTGTGGCGCGCCACGGGGATGAAAGATGACGACTTCAAGAAGCCGATCATCGCCATTGCCAACTCCTTCACCCAGTTCGTACCGGGCCACGTCCACCTCAAGGACCTGGGCCAACTGGTCGCCCGCGAGATCGAACGGGCCGGTGGCGTTGCCAAAGAATTCAACACCATCGCTGTGGATGACGGCATCGCCATGGGCCACGACGGCATGCTCTATTCGCTGCCGAGCCGCGAGATCATCGCCGACTCCGTCGAATACATGGTCAACGCCCACTGCGCCGACGCCATCGTCTGCATCTCCAACTGCGACAAGATCACCCCCGGCATGCTGATGGCCGCTTTGCGCCTGAACATCCCGGTGATCTTCGTGTCCGGCGGCCCGATGGAAGCCGGCAAGACCAAACTGGCCAGCCACGGCCTCGACCTGGTCGATGCCATGGTGATCGCCGCCGACTCCAGCGCTTCTGACGAGAAAGTCGCTGAGTACGAGCGCAGCGCCTGCCCGACGTGCGGTTCGTGCTCCGGCATGTTCACCGCCAACTCGATGAACTGCCTGGTCGAAGCTCTGGGCCTGGCCTTGCCGGGCAACGGTTCGACCCTCGCGACCCACAGCGACCGCGAACAGCTGTTCCTGCAGGCCGGCCGCACCATCGTCGACCTGTGCAAGCGTTACTACGGCGACAACGATGAGTCGGTGTTGCCGCGCAACATCGCCAACTTCAAGGCGTTCGAAAACGCCATGACCCTGGACATCGCCATGGGCGGTTCCACCAACACCATCCTGCACTTGCTGGCCGCCGCCCAGGAAGCCGAGATCGACTTCGACCTGAAGGACATCGACCGCCTCTCCCGCCACGTGCCGCAACTGTGCAAAGTCGCGCCGAACATCCAGAAGTACCACATGGAAGACGTTCACCGCGCCGGCGGGATTTTCAGCATCCTCGGCTCCCTGGCCCGTGGCGGCCTGCTGCACACCGAGCTGCCGACCGTGCACAGCAAGTCCATGGCCGAAGGCATTGCCAAGTGGGACATCACCCAGACCACCGACGAAGCGGTGCATCACTTCTTCAAGGCTGGTCCTGCGGGCATCCCGACGCAAACTGCGTTCAGCCAGTCGACCCGCTGGGAAACCCTGGACGACGACCGTGAAAACGGCTGTATCCGCAGTGTCGAGCACGCTTATTCGCAAGAAGGTGGCCTGGCCGTTCTGTACGGCAACATCGCCCTCGACGGTTGCGTGGTGAAAACCGCTGGCGTCGACGAGTCGATCCACGTGTTCGAAGGCAACGCGAAGATCTTTGAAAGCCAGGACAGCGCCGTGCGCGGCATCCTCGCTGACGAAGTGAAGGCCGGCGATATCGTGATCATCCGTTACGAAGGCCCGAAAGGCGGCCCGGGCATGCAGGAAATGCTGTACCCGACGTCCTACCTGAAATCCAAAGGCCTGGGCAAAGCTTGCGCCTTGCTCACCGACGGTCGCTTCTCCGGCGGCACCTCGGGCCTGTCCATCGGCCACGCTTCGCCAGAAGCCGCTGCCGGTGGCGCGATTGGCCTGGTGCAGGATGGCGACAAGGTACTGATCGACATTCCAAACCGCTCGATCAACCTGTTGATCAGCGATGAAGAACTGGCGGCACGCCGGGTCGAGCAGGATCAGAAAGGCTGGAAGCCTGTGGAAAAACGTCCACGTAAGGTGACCACCGCACTCAAAGCCTACGCCCTGCTCGCCACCAGCGCCGACAAGGGTGCCGTGCGTAACAAGGCGATGCTCGACGGGATCTAAAGCAGTTACAAGCAATGAGCTACAAGCGGCAAGAAAGACCAAAGCGGTTCTTACTTGCGGCTTGCAGCTCGCCGCTTGATCGTTCCCACGCTCCCGCGTGGGAATGCCTCAAGGGACGCTCCGCGTCCAGTGACGCGGAGCGTCACGGGCTGCATTCCCACGCAGGAGCGTGGGAACGATCATCACGGTGGAATCGAGCGCCGGGTCTTACTGAATCTCTTCCGGTTTCACGATCACCCAATTCTTGTCCGCCGTCACCGGCAACCCTTCCTTGGCCTGGGCCGCGGCGTGCTTGGCCATCATGCCGTTAATCTGGGTCATGTATTTGTCTTTGCGGTTCACCCACAAATGAATGCCGCCCTTGGCCACGTCGACGCTGTGGAACAGCATGTAGCCGTCGCTGCTCGGGGTATCGCCGCCCACCAGCACCGGTTTTTTCCATTCATCGATGTAAGTCAGGATCGCCGCTTGCTTGCCGGCCATCCAGGTCGCCGGGGTCCACAGGTACGGGGTCAGTTCCAGGCCGAGGTTGGCCTTCTCGTCATACTTGCCGGCGCTGATCTGTTTGCGCGCGGTGGTCAGTTCGCCGGTCTTGCGGTCCTTGAGCAGCGTGGTCACGCCGATCACGTTCTGCGGTTTGACGTTGTAGCCGTACTTCGGATCGGCCGCGACCATGCGCACCAGTTCTTCGGAGGCGGCGGTCATCACGTAGACCTCGATACCGTTCTCCATCAGCTTGTTGTACAGCTCGGCCTGGCCGGTGAAGACTTTCGGCGGCTGAACGTCGATGGTCTTGACCACATCACCGTCGTAATACGTGCTCGGCACTGGTTTGCCGGACGCCATCAGCTCATCGACATAGCCCTTGAGTTCTTGCAGGGTGAAGCCGGAGAACACCTGCGCGACCCATGGGTAGCAAACCATGTCGTCGATTTCGCAGAGGCGGTAGTAATAGCTGAACAGGCTTTCCTTGTGGTCGGCGGTGTCCTTGAACGGGATCAGCTTCAGGGAGGGGTCGAGGGTTTCGCGGGTGATCAGGCCCTTGTTTTCCATGAACGGCAGCAACGACTCTTCGAGGTCGTAGCGGTAACTGGTGTTGTCCATGTCGAACACCGCGAAGTTACCCTTGTTGGCATTGGCCGCGATCATCGCGTCCAGCGCCTTGGCCTGATCGGCTGGCCAGTGTTTCAAATCCGTGG
Organism: Pseudomonas sp. ANT_J12; assembly: GCF_008370045.1. Lineage (GTDB taxonomy): Bacteria > Pseudomonadota > Gammaproteobacteria > Pseudomonadales > Pseudomonadaceae > Aquipseudomonas. The sequence goes on along the minus strand of NZ_VOBN01000010.1, from coordinate 184,398 downwards.
CGAACGCCTGGCTGGCGAGGGCGAGGCCCAACCCTAGACCCAGTGCGGCAGCCAGCATTTTCGGTGCGAATTTCATCGGCATGCTTCCTTGTAGAGACCCAGATTCAAAGACATCGACGCTAACAAAAAAGTGTGACAGTTCCCGCCTGCCCGCGACCGCTTGCGTCCCCTTCGCGCCAGTTGCATCCCTGACAGCGACACCGGCTTATTCCAAAAACGACAGTCCACCTCGGTTTTTGGTATTAATTCATTAGATATCAAGCTGTTAGGCTTGCCGGTTCGCAGTCACACACGAAGGTGGCTGGCACAAGTCTATGGAGTCTCTATGAATCTGCCGCTGATTCTCAATCTGCTGGTGTTCCTCGCCCTGCTCTTGGGCCTGGCGCAAACCCGTCACACCTCCTGGAGCTTAGCCAAGAAAGTCCTGCTCGCACTGGCCTTGGGCGTGGCGTTTGGCGTGGCGTTGCATGCTATTTACGGCGCCGGCAACCCGGTGCTGAAAGCCTCGATCGGCTGGTTCGATCTGGTCGGCAACGGTTACGTGCAGTTGCTGCAAATGATCGTGATCCCGCTGGTGTTCGCCTCGATCCTCAGTGCCGTGGCCCGTCTGCACAACGCTTCGTCGTTGGGCAAGATCAGCTTCCTGACCATCGGCACGCTGCTGTTCACCACCGCCATCGCGGCGCTGATCGGCATCGGCCTGACCAACCTGTTCGGCCTGACCGCCGAAGGCCTGGTCGCCGGCACCCAGGAAATGGCGCGCCTGCAAACGATCCAGACCGATTACGCGGGCAAGGTGGCGGACCTGAATGTGCCGCAGTTGCTGCTGTCGTTCATCCCGCAGAACCCGTTCGCCGACCTGGCCCGGGCCAAGCCGACCTCGATCATCAGCGTGGTGATCTTCGCTGCGTTCCTCGGAGTTGCCGCGCTGCAACTGCTGAAGGATGACGTCGAAAAAGGTCAGAAAGTGATCAACGCCATCGACACCCTGCAAGCCTGGGTGATGCGCCTGGTGCGCCTGGTGATGAAACTGACCCCGTACGGCGTGCTGGCGCTGATGACCAAAGTGGTCGCCGGTTCCAACCTGCAAGACATCATCAAGCTCGGCAGTTTTGTGGTGGTGTCCTATATCGGCCTGGGCCTGATGTTCGTGGTCCACGGTCTGCTGGTGTCGGCGGCCGGGATCAACCCGCTGCGCTTCTTCCGCAAGATTTGGCCGGTGCTGACCTTTGCCTTCACCAGCCGCTCCAGCGCCGCGAGCATTCCGCTGAGCATCGAAGCGCAGACCCGTCGTTTGGGTATCCCGCAATCCATCGCCAGTTTCGCCGCTTCGTTCGGCGCGACCATCGGCCAGAACGGCTGTGCCGGTCTGTACCCGGCGATGTTGGCGGTGATGGTTGCGCCGACCGTGGGCATCAACCCGTTGGACCCATTGTGGATCGCGACATTGGTGGCGATTGTGACCCTGAGTTCGGCCGGTGTGGCGGGCGTGGGTGGCGGCGCGACGTTTGCTGCGCTGATCGTGCTGCCGGCCATGGGTTTGCCGGTGTCACTGGTGGCGTTGCTGATTTCGGTTGAGCCGCTGATCGACATGGGCCGTACGGCGCTGAACGTCAGCGGGTCGATTACGGCCGGGGCGATTACCAGCCAGATGATGCAGCAGACCGATAAAGCGCTGCTGGATGCGGATGAGCATGCGCAGCTAGCGAGCTAGCTGAGCTATAAGCTGCAAGCTGCAAGCTGCAAGCTGCAAGCTGCAAGAAAAAGCCCATCCGCTTGTACTTGCAGCACCGATCGTTCCCACGCTCCCGCGTGGGAACGATCTATGCGCGCTCCCAAACCTCGAAGTTGTATGCCGGCTTATCTTCCACCGCCGGATTCTCAATGTTCGACACCAATTTCCATTCGTTCAAATCAAACTCTGGAAACCACGCATCTCCTTCCGGGCTCAACGCCACGCGCGTCAGATACAGCCGATCAGCCTGCGCCAACCCTTGCGCATACAACTGCGCCCCGCCAATCAGCATCAGCTCATCGACGCCCTGCGCTTTCGCCCATTCTTCAGCGCGAACGACGGCAGTTTCCAGCGACGGATAAACCTCCGCGCCTTCCAGCACCAGATCCACCTGACGGCTGACCACGATGTTCAACCGACCCGGCAGCGGACGACCGAGGGAATCCCAAGTCTTGCGACCCATGATGATCGGCTTGCCCAGGGTGGTGGCCTTGAAGTATTTGAAGTCCCCCGGCAAGTACCAGGGCATGCTGTTGTCGACGCCGATCACGCGGTTTTCACCGAGGGCTGCGATCAGGCTGAGGGGGAGTGATTTAGTCATGCCGGCGAGGATACCAGAGCCTCCCTTTTCCCGATAAGCGCCACAGCGGTTATGCTCACCGTTCATCTAAGCGACGGGATGCCGCGTGACTGAACTGAATAACCTCTGGCTGACAGAAACCATCCGCCTGCGCGAAGAACACGCCGGCCCTCTGGACGACCTGGAAGCCAACCGACTGGCCCGCAGTGCCGGCGGCGATCTGCCGACACGGATTCAACGCCGCGCCCTGTGGCTGGCCGAGCGCGATGGACTGACCAGCGCGCTCAAACATTGGCTGCAAGGGGCGCGCCTGGCGTTGTTGTTGATGATCGTGCTGGCGGCCATCAGCGGCGCCGGCCTGGCGTTCTCGGCATTGGGCAATGGCACACAGCCGGTCAATGTGTTCTGGGCGTTGGGTACGCTGTTGGGCCTGAACCTGATTCTGATGCTGAGTTGGGCGATGGGCCTGGTGTTTGCCGGTGAGCATGGCGCCGCCCTTGGTCGTCTGTGGTTGTGGCTCAGCGAAAAATTCGCGCGCGATACCAAAGCCGCACAGCTGCCACCCGCCCTGCTGCTGTTGCTGCAACGCCATAAACTCAATCGCTGGGCCATCGGAACGCTCGTCAACGGTCTCTGGTTGCTGATCATGCTCAGCGCCCTGACGTTACTGGTGCTCATGATGGCCACCCGGCGCTATGACTTCATCTGGGAAAGCACGCTGTTTGGCGCCGACTTTTTTGCGGCCCTCACTGACGCCTTGGCGGCCGTGCCCCATGCGCTGGGCTGGAGCGCACCCCGAGTCGACATGATTCGTGTCACCCTGGACACCGATTACAACCGGGAGCTGGTACGTCAGAGCTGGGCCATTTGGCTGGTCGGTGCCGTGCTGATTTACGGCGTATTGCCGCGTCTGTTTTTGATGCTGTTCTGCCGCTGGCGCTGGAAGCGCGGGCGCGCGACCCTGCGTCTGGACCTGAACCTGCCCGGCTACGCACAACTGCGCGAACGCCTGATGCCCACCAGCGAACGCCTCGGGATCAGCGATGCCGCGCCGGATCAGCTTCATCGCGTCGAAAGCGGCGTCAGTGACCTGCAAACCGAAGGCGCACTGTTGGTGGCCATCGAACTCGACGATCAACGCCCGTGGCCGCCGGCCCTGCCCAAATCCGTCAGCGATGCGGGCATCCTCGACAGCCGTGAATCCCGAAACAAACTCCTCGAACAATTGAGCCGTTTTCCCCCGGCACGCCTCGCGATTGCCTGCGATCCACGGCGTTCGCCGGATCGCGGCAGCCTGGCCTTGATCGCCGAGCTGGCACGCAACGCCAGCGCCACCCGGGTCTGGCTGCTGCAAGCGCCGCCCGGCGAAGCGCTGGATGCCGAGCGCCTCGGCGACTGGCACACAGCGCTGCAACAACTTGAACTGCCCTTCGCCGATTGCGCGCCGTTGAATTGGCTGGAGAGCGGTCATGACTAAGCCTTTGAAACTCGCGGTGGTCGGCCACACCAACGTCGGCAAAACCTCATTGCTGCGCACCCTGACCCGAGATGTCGGTTTCGGCGAAGTGTCCCATCGGCCCAGCACCACTCGGCATGTCGAAGGTGCCCGGCTGTCGGTGGACGGCGAACCGTTGCTCGACCTCTACGACACGCCCGGGTTGGAAGACGCCATCGCCCTGCTCGACTACCTCGAACGCCTGGAGCGCCCGGGCGAACGCCTCGACGGCCCGGCGCGACTGACGCGATTCCTTGAAGGCAGCGAAGCCCGGCAGCGTTTCGAACAGGAAGCCAAAGTGCTGCGCCAACTCCTGGCCTCGGACGCCGGCCTCTATGTGATCGACGCCCGGGAACCGGTGCTGGCCAAGTACCGCGATGAACTGGAAGTGTTGGCCAGTTGCGGTAAACCGCTGCTGCCGGTGCTGAATTTCGTCAGCAGCGCCCAGCATCGCGAGCCGGATTGGCGTGAAGCTCTGGCGCGTCTCGGGCTGCATGCGTTGGTGCGCTTCGACAGCGTCGCCCCGCCGGAGGATGGCGAACGCCGGCTCTATGAAAGCCTCGCGCTGTTGCTGGAAAACGCCCGCCCGCAACTGGATCGCCTGATCGCCGATCAACAGGCCCAGCGCATCGCCCGTCAGCACAGCGCGGCGCGGCTGATTGCCGATTTATTGATCGATTGCGCTGCGTGCCGACGCAGCGTGGTCAGCGAGGCGGAACAGGAACAACAAGCGATCAGCGAACTGCGCAAAGCCGTGCGCCAGCGAGAACAGCGTTGCGTCGAAGCCTTGCTCAAGCTCTACGCCTTCCGCCCGCAAGACGCGGCGGCCAGTGACTTGCCGCTGCTTGACGGCCGTTGGGGCGATGACTTGTTCAACCCCGAAACCCTCAAGCAATTGGGCGTGCGGGTTGGCGGTGGCATTGCGGCGGGCGCAGCGGCGGGGGCTGGCGTGGATCTGCTGGTCGGCGGCCTGACCCTCGGCGTGGCGGCATTGGCCGGGGCGATTGCTGGCGGTGCCCTGCAAACCGCCCGCAGTTACGGCGGGCGCTTGCTGGGCAAGATCAAGGGCCAGCGCGAATTGACCGTCGATGACAGCGTGTTGCGGCTATTGGCCCTGCGTCAGCGGCAACTGGTACAAGCCTTGAACCAGCGCGGGCATGCGGCGATGGACAGCATCCAGGTGGCCACGCCCCAGGACAAGACCTGGCGCGAAGGCAAACTGCCCGAGGCGCTGAACAAGGCGCGGGCGCATCCGCAGTGGTCGTCGCTCAATCCCCAGGCGAAGTTGAGCCAGGCGGAGCGGCAGGAGCAGGTTGAGGGGTTGGCTGCGAAAGTGGTTGAGTGATTGTTCCCACGCTCCGTGGGAATGCAGCCCGTGACGCTCTGCGTCACTGGAACGCGGAGCGTCCCTTGAGGCATTCCCACGCGGAGCGTGGGAACGATCTATACGCCATCGCGGGCACGCCTTGCTCCTACAGGAGGCTGGCGCTGATCCCTTGTAGGAGCAAGGCTTGCCCGCGATGACCGCACCTCGCTCTTATGGCCCTACGCCGCCAACAGGCGCAACGCCTTTGCCTTCAAAAGACCAAGGTCCAGCACCGGTACCCACATCTCCTTGGCCTGCTCATCCCACTGGCGCATGCGCAAACTCACCGCACACAAAGGGTCCTGCTCGAACGCCTCAGCCTCGGCCGACGTCATCACCCCGCCCTGATATTCCAGGGTCCGGCGACTGGCCTCGCTCAAGCGTTCGTAGTACCCCGGCTCTTTCAGCGTCAGATACCGCTTGGCCTGCACGTGGTATTCCACCAGCCGCGCCATGCGTTCGCTGAAACCGGCGCGGCACAGATAGTCAGCACCGAGGCGTTCATGGCTGACCACGCCGAAACCGCCCATGTTCTCGGCACTCTCGGTGCAGATATGCCCGATATCGTGAAAGAACGCCGCCAACACCACTTCATCGTCGAAGCCTTCGGCCATGGCCAATTCGGCGGCCTGGGACATGTGCTCGATCTGCGACACCGGTTCGCCGATGTAGTCGCTGTCGCCGAAGCGTTCGTACAGGGCGAACACCTCGGCAATCACTTGTTCATGCCGCGCCATCAATCCTCTCCCAATAGAAGGCCGACGTTACGCTCGGCCATCGCCGGCCCGACACTCATGCCGACGCCAGTGTGCATCAGCGCCACGCTGACGCCGGGTTGCGGGCGCAGGAACGAGAACGGGCCCGGCCCCTTGGAACCATAGACCCCCTGCCAGCGCTCGATGACCTGAATCTTGCAGCCCAACGTCTGTTCGGCCAGTTCGATCATCCAGTCGTCCACCTGCTCGGCGTTGAACGGTGAGGGATCGCTGCCGTAGTGATGGGAATCGCCGATGATCAATTCGCCGTAAGGCGTCGGGCTGATCAGCAGGTGGATTCCGTTGTCGTGCAGGTGCGGGGCATCGCGCAGGATTTGCGCCTCTACGGCGGCGGCTTCCGGCAGGTCGGCGAATGCGCCGTAATGCACGCAGCTCAATCCGGTGAGCAGTGCGTGTTGCAGATTCAGATCGATCTGCGGCCGGGCGCGGAGCATTTGCAGGCGGCAGATGTGCGGGTTGAGCGCGGCGATCGGTTCGGCCAGCAAGGTCTGATAGTCGTGCCCCGAACAAACGATGATCTGCCCGGCGCTGAAGCTGCCGGCGGTGCTGTGCAAGCGACCGGGCTCAATGTCGCGCACCAGGGTGGAGAAGTGAAACTCGACGCCGAGTTCGCGGCGCAGGTAATCGATCAGCGCCGGAATCGCTTCGCGGGAATACAGTTGCTGATCGTCGATGCCGTGCAGCGCGGCGCGGTGATGGCTGAACTGGCCGCCGTACAAATCCCGCAGGGCAGCACCGCGCAGCAGTTCGACGTTGTAGTTGTGTTCCACGGCGCGACCGTTGCAAAAGGCTTGCAGCAGGTGTTCTTCGGCTTCGGTGCGGGCGAACAGGTACGAGCCGTTGCGCTTGAGTGGCAGGCCGGCGACGTTGGCCCAATGGCCCCAGATGTCGCGGCTGGCTTTGGCCAGTTCCAGCATCAGGCCCGGTGGCTGGCCAGTGACCAGGGCCTGGCCGAAGTTGCGGACCGAGGCGCCCAAAGGTGTTTCGCTGCGTTCGAAAACGCTGACTTTCAGACCGCGCTTGGCGGCGGCGTAGGCATGGGACAGGCCGAGGATGCCGGCGCCGACGATGAGCATGTCGTTGTGGTGTGTCATGGAGTTCCCCCAATGATCGTTCCCACGCTCCGCGTGGGAATGAATCCCGTGACGCTCTGCGTCACAGAGGACGCGGAGCGTCCTTGGCTGCATTCCCACGCAGAGCGTGGGAACGATCGGTCGAGCGGTGTCGGTTACTTGGCAACCACTTTCTCGGACTTGCCGTCATAGCGCTTACGCCACTCGGTCAGGATCTCGTCACGATTTTTCGAGGCCCAGGCAAAGTCGTTCTTGATCAGACGCTGCTCGTAATCTGCCGGCAATTCGGTCTGCGGCTTGGCGATGCCCGGTTGAGCGAGAACGGCGAAGTTCTCTTTATAGAGCTCCATCGCCGCCGGGCTGGCGGAGAAGTCGGCCAGTTTCTTCGCCGCGTCTTCGTGGGCGGTGCCCTTGATCACGGCGGTGGCTTCGATCTCCCAGCCCAGGCCTTCTTTCGGCAGGATGATGTCCAGCGGCGCGCCTTGGCGCTTCAGTTGAACCGCCGGGTACTCAAAGGAAATACCAATCGGGAATTCCCCGGAAGCCGCGAGTTTGCACGGCTTGGAACCGGAGTGAACGTACTGGCCGATGTTCTGGTGCAGGCCATCCATGTAGGCCCAGCCCTGCTTCTCGCCGAAGGTTTGCAGCCAGGCGCTGACGTCGAGGAAACCGGTGCCGGACGAGGCCGGGTTGGGCATGACGATCTTGCCTTTGTACTCCGGCTTGGTCAGGTCTTGCCAGCTCACGGGTTTGGTCAGGCCCTGCTTCTCGGCTTCGACAGTGTTGAAGCAAATGGTCGCGGCCCACACGTCCATGCCGACCCAGGCGGGCGGGTTGGCGGCGTCGCGGTAGTTGCCGCCGATCTTGCCCAGGTCCTTTGGCGCGTAGCTTTGCAGCATGCCTTGTTGATCGAGAATCGCCAGGCTCGACGCGGCCAGGCCCCAGACCGCATCGGCTTGCGGGCGCTCTTTCTCGGCCAGCAACTTGGCGGTGATGATCCCGGTGGAATCACGCACCCACTTGATCTCAACGTCCGGATTGGCCTTTTCGAAGGCGTCCTTGTAGGTCTTCAATTGTTCGGCTTCGAGGGCGGTGTACACCGTCAACTCGGTTTTCGCCGCGAAGGCGTTCAGGCTGAAAGTGGTGAGGACAGCAGCGGCCAGGGCCAAAGGCTTGAACATGATGCGGTTCCTTTTATGGGGACAGATTTATTTATTGAATCAGTTGCCAGGCGCGGTCTGCCGCCAGGCCTGGGAGCGACGCAGCAAACCGCGCGAAGCCCAGGCCAGCAGCAGGGACACGCCCGCCGAGGTGAACAGAATCAGGGTCGACATCGCCGCCGCGCCGCCAACGTTGCCGGCGTCGTCCATGTTCAGCACCGCCACCGCCGCGAGGATGGTGTCGGGGCTGTAGAGGAAGATCGCCGCCGAGACGGTGGTCATGGCCGAGACGAACAGGTAGCGCACGATGTCCAGCAGCGCCGGCAGACAGATCGGCACGGTGACCCGCAGGTAATGCCGATACAGCGGTGCCTTGAGCGACAGCGCGGCGGCTTCGAACTCGGCGTCGAGCTGGCGCAGCGCGGTGGTGGCGGTCATTTGCGCGGTGGTCAAATAGTGAGCAATGGTGCAGATCACCAGCAACGTCATGGTCCCGTAGAGCACATGCAGCGGGTTGCCGCTGAGGTTGAAGAAGAAGACGTAACCCAGACCCAACACCAGTCCCGGCACCGCCATCGGTACGAAACTGAGCATGCGCAGTGTCAGATTCAGTCCGCGCTGGCCCTTGGTTTTTTCCATCAGGTAGGCGCCAGTGAAGATCAGCACGCTGCCGATCAACGCCGTGCACAACGCCATCTTCACGCTGTTGCCATAGGCCAGCCAGCCGCCGCCCGCCGTGTCGTTGAACTGGTAATGATTGAGCGACAGCGACAGGTTGTACGGCCAGAATTTCACCAGCGACGAGTACACCGCCATGCCGAACACCAGCAGCAACACCGCGCAGATCAATAGGACGATGGCCAGGTAGCAGCCGTCCCGCAGCTGCGATGGCGCCGGTTTGAACACTTGCGCGCGGCCGCTCATGGAATCGCCGTGACGTCGACGCAACCAGGCATCAACGCCGAAGCTAAACAGCGCCGGCAGCAGCAACACCATGCCGATCAACGCACCACGACCGAATTGTTGCTGGCCGACCACGGCTTTGTAGGCTTCCAGCGCCAGCACTTGGTAATCACCGCCGACTACTACGGGCACGCCGAAGTCGGTGATGGTCAACGTGAAGACTAAACAGAACGCCGCGAACACCGCCTGACGCGTCGCCGGCCAGGTGATGCTGCGAAAGGCTTTGGCCGGACTGGCGCCCATGCTCGACGCCGCATCGAACAGTCGCGCATCCGCCAACGAAAGCGCCGACAGAAGAATCATCAAGGCGTGTGGGAAGGTGTAGATCACCTCACCCAGAACAATGCCCCAGAAACCGTAGATATTGTCCGAGAGCAATCCGCGCAACAGGCCCTGATTGCCGAACAGGTAAACCAGCGCAATCCCCGGCAGCATCGACGGCGCCATCAGCGGCAACAACGACATGCCGCGCCAGATGCCTTTGCCCGGAATCAATGTGCGTTGCAATGCGTAGGCAAACAGGTAGGCCAGCGGTACGACAATCGCCGCGACGCTGAGGGAAACTTTCAGGCTATTGCCGAGCAACCAATGGAAATTCGCGCTGGTGACCAGTTCACGAGCAGCGACCAAACCACCGCCCTGCCCGGCTTCGGCGCTGAAACCGCGCCAGAAGATCGCCAGCAACGGCATCAACACTGCGAGGCCGAGCAACACCAGCAACAGGACTTTGCCGCCCACCACGAACACCCGGTCGCCGATCTCGGCACGGGAGGTCTGCCGAACCTGCTTGTGCGGTATCGGCAGCGCGAGGTTCGCGCTCATCAGGCAAACACCTGCAGGCTGCGTGGAGGCAAGGCGACCATGATGTGCTGGGCGCCGAGACGCGGCATGGCTTCCGGCGCCAGCTCCGCCAGCAAGGCGTGGCCCGGCAGTTGATCGAGCTCGAAGCTCATGCGGCAACGATTGCCGAGGAAGGTGATTTCGCGAACCTTGGCCGGGAACAGGTTTTCTTCATGCACCGGCGGGTTGACGTTGATCGCCTCCGGGCGGCAGAACAGACGGCCGGAAGCGGTTTTGGCACTGCCTTCGGCCAGGCGCATATTCATGCCACCGACCTGGGCGTGGCTGTCGCTGCTGCGACGGAACGGCAGCCAGTTGCCCTGGCCGACAAACTCCGCCACGAATGGCGTGGCCGGGCGGTCGTAGATTTCCTGCGGCGTGGCGTACTGCTCGACCTTGCCGTTGTTCATCACGGCGATACGGTCGGCCATCAGCATGGCCTCGTCCTGGTTGTGGGTGACCATCAGCGTGGTGACGCCGAGGTTGCGTTGCAGTTGGCGCAGCTCGGTGCACAGGTGCTCGCGGACCCGAGCGTCGAGGGCGGACATCGGTTCGTCGAGCAGCAACAACGAAGGCGCCGGGGCCAGGGCCCGAGCGAGGGCAACCCGCTGTTGCTGGCCGCCGGACAATTGGCCGGGGTACTTTTTCTCACTGCCGAGCAGGCCGACCAGTTCCAGCATCTGGCCGACGCGCTTGCGCACTTCATCGCGACCACTGCCGGCGAGGCCGTAGGCAATGTTCGCTTCGACGGTCAGATTGGGGAACAGCGCGTAAGACTGGAACAGAATTCCGTAGTCCCGGGCTTGCGGCGCCAGGTGGGAAACATCGCGCTCGCCGAGGTACAACTCGCCGCTGTCTTGTTTCTCCAGGCCGGCGATGCAGCGCAGCAAGGTGGTTTTGCCACAACCCGACGGGCCCAGCAGACACACCAGCTCACCGGCCGCCACGTCGAGGGAGACGTTATCCAGCGCAGTGAACGCGCCGAAGCGTTTCTGCACGCCACGCACCTTCATAGGAGCGCCGGGGTTGGTCAGGGCAGTTGCGATCGAGTGGTTCATGGACAGACCTCATCAAGCAGATGAGGCCCATCCTAGGTTTGTAATGCGTCCGTCATGTGGCAGTGAGGCAAAAACGGTTGATAGTGGTATTCGGGGATTTGGGTTGGGAAATTCCACGATCTTATGTCGGATGAAATTGTGGCGAGGGGGCTTGCCCCCGTTGGGTCGCGAAGCGGCCCCAAAACCTGCAACCGTGTTTTGTCAGGCATACCGCATTCGATGGGTTTGCGACGGCTTCGCCGCCGAACGGGGGCAAGCCCCCTCGCCACAGGGATCTATGCGGGGGCCATTTCCTGCGCCAACCCCAGAAACGCCGCCGGCAACCGCGCGCCTTTGCGTTCCTTGAGGCAATACAAATACTCGGGAATCTGCGGCGCATTCTCAATCGTCAGCACCCGCAGCTGCGGATCATGGGGTACTTCCTGGCGGGCGATGATGCTGATGCCGATATTGCGCAGCACGGCCTCGCGAATCGACTCGCGGCTGCCAATCTCCAGCAACGGCCCGAAACTCACCCCGGCGCCGGCCAGCAATTCTTCGGTCAACCGCCGAGTGGTCGAACCCGACTCACGCATCAACAACGTATGCCCAGCCAACGCACTGAGCGGCACATGATCGTGCACCGCCAGCGGATGATTGCGGTGCACCGCCAGCACCAGCGGATCGCTGCCGAGCACCCGACGAATCAGCCGCGCATCGTCCAGCAACTGCGAAGACGCGGCGACATCGACCCGGTAATCCTCCAGCGCTTCGAGAACTTGCTGGGAGTTGCCGATTTCCACCGACACTTCCACTTGCGGCAAGCGCTCGCGAAAGGTCTTCACCAGATCGAGGATGTAATACGGCGCCGTGGCCGCAATGCGCAAAGTGCCCTGGACCTGGCCGCTGTTGCGCAGGAAAAACTCGATGTCAGCTTCCTGCTGCAACAGCGCCTTGACCATCGGCAACAGCCGCGCGCCCTCATCGCTGACGCTGAGGCGGCGGCCGCCACGGTAGAACAGCTCAACCGAGTACTGGCTTTCCAGATTGCGAATCTGCGTGGTCACGGTGGGTTGGCTCAGGCCGAGCTTCTTCGCCGCCAGGGTAATGCTGCCCAGGCGGGCCACCATGTAAAACGCCTTCAGCTCGGCACTCAGCACACCCTTCCCTCATCGTTTATTTGCGCAACAGGCGCAAACCATTGAACACCACCAACAGGCTCACGCCCATGTCGGCGAACACCGCCATCCACATGGTGGCGATCCCGGCGAAGGTTACCCCAAGAAAGATCGCCTTGATGACCAAAGCGAGGGCGATGTTCTGTTTCAGGATGCTCGAGGTTTGCCGCGACAGGCGAATGAACGCGGGGATCTTGCGCAGATCGTCGTCCATCAGGGCGACATCCGCCGTCTCGATGGCGGTATCGGTGCCTGCCGCGGCCATGGCAAACCCGATTTCCGCCCGGGCCAGCGCCGGGGCGTCGTTGATGCCGTCGCCGACCATGCCGACGTTGTGACCCTGTGCATACAAGGCTTCGATGGCTTGCAGCTTATCGGTCGGCAACAGATCGCCCTTGGCTTCGTCGATGCCCACTTGTGCGGCAATCGCCTGGGCGGTGTGGACGTTGTCGCCGGTGAGCATCAGGGTTTTGATGCCCAGGTCGTGGAGTTGCTGGATCGCTTCGCGGCTGGATTCCTTGACCGTGTCGGCCACGGCGAACAGCGCCAATGGACCGGACTGATCGAGCAGCAGCACCACGGATTTGCCTTGCTTCTCCAGAGCGAACAGTTTCTCTTCCAGCGCTGGCGAGCAGAGGTTCAGCTCTTCCACCAGGCGATGGTTGCCCAAGTGGTAGACCTGACCGTTGACCTCGCCGCGCACACCGCGTCCGGCCAGGGCTTCGAAGTTATCCACAACCTGCGGCGCGAATTGTTTATCCACAGCCGCGTTGGCGATGGCCAGCGATACCGGGTGATCGGAGCGGCCAGCCAGCGCCGCCGCAATCGCCGGGGCCGTGTCTGCGGCGGTCGGCACGAGCAACAGGAAATCGGTCTGCACCGGTTTGCCATGGGTGATGGTGCCGGTCTTGTCCAGGGCCAGGTAATCGAGCTTGTAACCGCCCTCCAGATAGACGCCGCCCTTGACCAGGATCCCTTTGCGCGCCGCCGCCGCGAGGCCGCTGACGATGGTCACCGGGGTGGAAATCACCAGCGCACATGGGCAAGCGACCACCAGCAACACCAGCGCCCGGTAAATCCAGTCGAACCACACCGCGCCCATGAACAGCGGCGGGATGACCGCCACGGCCAGGGCGAGGACAAACACCGCCGGGGTGTAGATTTTCGAGAATTGATCGACGAAGCGCTGGGTCGGTGCCCGGGCGCCTTGGGCCTGCTCCACGGCGTGGATGATCCGCGCCAGGGTCGAGTTGTTGGCGGCAGCGGTCACCGTGTATTCCAGAGAGCCCACCTGGTTGATGGTGCCGGCGAAGACTTTATCGCCCACCGTTTTCTCGATCGGCAGGCTTTCGCCGGTGATCGGCGCCTGATCGATGGTGGACGTGCCAGACACGACTTCACCGTCGAGACCAATTCGCTCGCCCGGCCGCACCCGCACCCGCGCGCCCAGTTCGATGCTTTTAACGTCCTGTTCGACCCAACTGCCATCAGCCTGCTGCACCGTGGCCTGTTCCGGGGTCATCTGCATCAGCCCGCCGATGGCGTTGCGCGCACGGTCCAGGGACTTGGCTTCGATCAACTCGGCCACGGTGAAAAGGAACATCACCATCGCCGCTTCCGGCCACTGGCCGATCAGGATCGCGCCGGTCACCGCGATGCTCATCAGCGCGTTGATGTTCAGGTTGAGGTTCTTGAGGGCGATCCAGCCTTTTTTGTAAGTGGTCAGGCCGCCGCTGAGGATCGACACCAGCGCAATGATGGCCACCACCCAGTTCGGCGCGGCGTTGGTGAAGTGGATCACTTCAGCCGCCAGGGCACCCACGCCGGACAGCGCCAATGGCCACCAGTGCTTCTTCTCGGCGACCGGCGCAGGGGCTTCAACACCTTTTTCCAACGGCTCGGCCACCATGCCCAGCGACTTGATCGCGTCGATGATCGGCGCCGTGCTCGGCAGGTCGTGGGTCACGCCCAGTACCCGGTTGATCAGGTTGAACTCCAACTGCTGGATGCCGGTCAATTTTCCAAGCTTGTTCTGAATCAGCGTTTGCTCGGTCGGGCAGTCCATGGCGTCGATGCGGAAACTGCTCAGCCGCGCGCCGTCGGCCGAGGTTTCGCTTAACTTGATCAGCGATGGCGCTGCCGCTTTCGACGAACAGCAGGAATCGCCATGGCCGCCATGGGCGTGCTTTTGCACAGGCTGCAGCTTGTGGCTGTGATCATGATCGTGATCGTGATCGTGATCGTGATCGTGATCGTGATCGTGATCAGCCTCGGGTTTGTGGGTGTGAAGGGAATCGCTCATCGGGTCGCGTCCATGAAAGGTGCCTGTTGCCAAGTAAAGACCCTGTAGCCACTATAGGGTCAAGCAACCTTTTGGAGATTGTCGCGATGAAGATCGGAGAACTGGCCAAACTGACCGACTGCGCGGTGGAAACCATCCGTTATTACGAGCGCGAAAGCCTGCTGCCAGAGCCCGCCCGCAGCGACGGCAACTACCGCGTCTACACCCAGGCCCACGCCGAACGCCTGACGTTTATCCGCAATTGCCGCACCCTCGACATGACCCTCGAAGAAATCCGCAGCCTGCTGACCCTGCGCGACAGCCCGCAGGATCAGTGTGAAAACGTGAATGCGCTGATCGACGAACACATCCACCACGTCAAGGCACGGATCGACGGCTTGCTGGCCTTGCAGACACAACTGCTCGACCTGCGCCAACGTTGTGGTGAAGGGCCGAATGTCGATCATTGTGGGATTTTGCAGCGGTTGGAAGTGAGTGGCGGGGTGGTGGCGACGGAGGTTGAGCATTCCCATGTGGGCCGCAGTCACGGCCACTAAACACACCGCATAACCCGGCCTGATCGTTCCCACGCTCCGCGTGGGAATGCCGCCATGGACGCTCCGCGTCCACTGTGACGCAGAGCGTCACGGGATTCATTCCCACGCAGAGCGTGGGAACGATCATCGCATTTCCCTATAGGAGCGAGGCTTGCCCGCGAACACCGCGAAGCGGTGCCTGATCAGACCGCCATCGGCGCGGTCATCGGCGCATGGTGCTGATAACCCTCAAGCGAGAAATCGCTCGGCTCGATCAACTCCAGCCATTCCGGCTGGTACACGCCGGTCTCGGCAAACGCCGGCACACGCTCACTGATTACCAGTTTTGGCATCGGGAATGGCTCGCGCTTGAGCTGTTCATTCAGCATGTCCAGATGGTTTTCGTAGACGTGCGCATCGCCGATGAAATAGGTGAACCAGCGCGGCGTGTAGCCGGTCAGGCGTCCGATCAGGCTCAGCAGCGCGGCGCCTTCGGTGAGGTTGAACGGCGTGCCCAGGCCCAAATCATTGGAGCGGATGTAGAGGGTCAGGGAGATTTCCTTGGTCTCGACATTCGGGTGGAACTGGTACAGCAAGTGGCACGGCGGCAGGGCCATTTCATCGAGTTGGGCGACGTTCCAGCCGTGGAACAGGATGCGGCGGCTGCCCGGGTCTTTAATGATCGTGTCGACGCACTGACGAATCTGGTCGATCGCCTTGTACAGCACCACATAGGCCTGACCGTCTTCTTCGCCTTCGGCAATCTGCCGATAGCCCTGGCTCAAGGTCTGCTCAATCGCGGCTTGGTTGCTGACCGGGATCTGCTTGTACGCCGGCCATTTGCGCCATTGCACGCCGTAGATCTCGCCGAGGTCGTCTTCGCCCTGGCGGAACGGGTTGGCCAGCCACTGCGCGTTTTCGTTGGCGTTCTGGTCCCAGACCTTGCAGCCCAGGGCGCGGAATTCGGCGGCGTTGTTCACCCCGCGCAGGAACCCACACATCTCGCCGATGGCGGATTTGAAGGCCATTTTGCGGGTGGTGATCGCCGGAAAACCTTCCTTCAGGTCATAGCGCAGCATCGCGCCAGGGAAGCTGATGGTGTTCACGCCAGTGCGGTTGGCTTGCTTGGTGCCGTTCTTGATGACGTGGGCCACCAGATCGAGATATTGCTTCATGAGTTACCTGTGTCCTTGAACCCGGGAGCCGTCGCCCCCGGGATTCGAATTTATACGGCCGCCGCTGGCGCTGCCGGGGCGCGATGATACGCCAGCCAGATCAGGAACAGACCGGCGAGCACCATCGGTACGCACAGCACCTGACCCATGGTCAGCCAGCCCCAGGCCAGATAGCCCAGTTGCGCGTCCGGAACGCGGACGAATTCGACGATGAAACGGAAGATGCCGTAGAACAGCGTGAACATCCCGGACACCGCCATGGTTGGCCGTGGCTTGCGCGAGAAGATCCACAAGATCAGGAACAGCGCCACGCCTTCCAGCGCGAACTGATACAGCTGCGAAGGATGACGTGCCAGCTGCGCCGGATCGGTCGGGAAGACCATCGCCCACGCCACATCGGTCGGCTTGCCCCACAACTCGGCGTTGATGAAGTTACCGATGCGCCCGGCACCCAGGCCGATCGGCACCATCGGTGCGACGAAGTCCATCAACTGGAAGAACGACTTGTTGTTCTTCTTGCCGAACCACAACGCCGCCAGCATCACGCCGATAAACCCGCCGTGGAACGACATGCCGCCCTTCCACACTTCGAGAATCAGCATCGGGTTGGCCAGGTACGCGCTCAGGTCGTAGAACAGCACGTAGCCCAGGCGGCCGCCGACAATCACCCCCATCGACATCCAGAAGACCATGTCGGAGAGTTTCTCCTTGGTCCAGGTCGGGTCGAAGCGGTTCAGGCGACGGGACGCCAGCAGCCAGGCGCCGCCGATGCCGATCAGGTACATCAGGCCGTACCAGTGGATTTTCAGCGGACCGATGGCCAGGGCCACCGGGTCGATCTGCGGGTAAGGCAGCATTGCGACTCCTCGTTAGAGTTGAAACCTTCAAAATTCCCGGGGGACGTTGCCACCTCAGGATTAAGCCGGGATTGTCAGAGCAGGAAATTCAGGCCGACGCACAACAGCAAAGCGGCGAACAGTCTTTTGAGCAAGCGCGGCGACAAATTGTGCGCCAGTCGCGCGCCGAAGCGGGCGAAGAACATGCTGGTCAGGGCGATCCCCAGCAGCGCCGGCAAATAAATAAAACCGAGACTATGGGCCGGCAACAATGGATCGTGCCAGCCCAGAATCATGAAACTTAATGCACTTGCCAGAGCGATGGGCAGCCCGCAGGCCGATGACGTGGCCACCGCCTGCTGCATCGGCACGCTGCGCCAGGTCAGGAACGGCACCGTCAACGACCCGCCGCCAATCCCGAAAATCGCCGAGGCCCAGCCAATCACACTGCCGGCCACGGTCAGACCGACTTTGCCCGGCACCGTTCGGCTGGCCTTGGGTTTGAAGTCCAAAGCGAGCTGCGCGGCGACAATCAGCGCGAAGACGCCGATGATCTTCTGCAAATGCGGGCCGGAGATCGCTTCGGCGGTCAGCGCACCGAAACCGGCGCCGATCAGAATGCCGAGGGTCATCCAGGCGAAGATCGGCCAACGCACGGCGCCGCGACGGTGATGCTCGCGGATTGCATTGACCGAAGTAAAAATGATCGTCGCCAGGGACGTGCCGACGGCCAGGTGCGTGAGGATCGACGGATCGAAGCCCTGCAACTTGAAGCTGAAGACCAGCACCGGGACGATAATGATCCCGCCGCCGACGCCAAACAGCCCGGCCAGCACGCCTGCACAGGCGCCCAGCGCCAGGTAGAGCAGAAATTCCATGGCCGTAGTCCACGCATCCCGAAAATAGGAGCGGCATGGTAACGGATGCATGGCCTCAAGCTCTACTGGATGGCGATGGATGCGCGCGCAATGTCTGCGTAGAGTGAGCAAAAACACACAAGGACCACCTTATGTGCCTGATTGTTTTCGCTTGGCGACCGGGCCACGCCCAGCCGCTGATCGTGGCGGCCAACCGCGACGAATTCTATGCACGGCCCACCCAGCCCCTGGCGCAATGGGCCGATGCACCTCATGTCCATGCCGGTCGGGATCTGGAAGCGGGCGGTACCTGGCTCGGTATCGGTGCCAATGGGCGCTTTGCCGCGCTGACCAATATCCGCAAACCCGATCAACCAGCGTCACCGAAATCACGGGGTGAACTGGTCGCAGGATTTCTCAGCGGCGAGAGGTCGATTGATGACTATTTAAGCGACGTTGTCGCCCGTTCGGCGGAATACGCGGGGTTTAACCTGCTGATAGGCAATTCCAACGAGCTGTGGCACTTCAATGCTTGGGATACCGAGGCGGTGATGCTGGCGCCCGGGGTTTATGGGCTGTCGAACGCGGGACTGGATACGCCGTGGCCGAAAGTGCTCAAGGCCAAGGCTGCATTGAGCGAACTTCTGGATGATCCGCAACCTGCGGCGATGCTGGCGATTTTGGCGGACTCGGCAACGGCGCCGCTCACGGAGCTGCCGGATACCGGGGTTGGATTGGCCACCGAGACGTTGTTGTCGAGTGTGTTTATTGCCAGCCCGACGTATGGGACCCGGGCGAGTACGGCGTTGATTGTTTCGGCGGATGGGACGCGGGTGATGGTCGAAAGGAGTTTCGGGCCGTATGGCGGGCATTTGGGGGAAGTGGAGATCAGGGTTTAGATTGCGGTGATTGTGCCGACGCCTTCGCGGGCAAGCCTCGCTCCTACAGGTGATTTGCGATATCCGCGAACAACACCAAACCTGTAGGAGCGAGGCTTGCCCGCGAAGGGGCCATCAGCCTTTTAAAGCGTCTTGACCGAAGCCGGATTGATCATCCGCGCCAACCCAAGGTTCTTCAGCGCCAATTGCAGCGAGCTGTGGATAACTTGCGGGTTGTCGATGGTCATCAACTCCGCCAGTAATTCCTTGGCCTTGCTCAGGTTGATCTGACGCAGCATCCACTTCACTTTCGGCAAGTTGGTGGCGTTCATCGACAGGCTGTCGAAGCCCATCGCCATCAACAGCACCGCCGCTGCCGGGTCGCCGGCCATCTCGCCGCAGATACTCACTGGCTTGCCTTCGGCATGGGCGTCACGCACGACGTTCTGCAGGGCTTGCAGCACCGCCGGGTGCAGGTAGTCGTAAAGGTCGGCCACCCGTGGGTTGTTGCGGTCCACGGCCAGCAGGTACTGAGTCAGGTCGTTGGAGCCGACCGACAGGAAGTCCACCATCCGCGCCAGTTCCTTGGTCTGGTACACCGCCGCCGGAATCTCGATCATCACCCCAATCGGCGGCATCGGCACGTCAGTGCCTTCGTCACGGACTTCGCCCCAGGCCCGATGGATCAGGTGCAGGGCTTCTTCGAGTTCGTGGATGCCGGAGATCATCGGCAGCAGGATCCGCAGGTTGTTCAAGCCTTCGCTGGCCTTGAGCATGGCGCGGGTCTGGACCAGGAAGATTTCCGGGTGGTCGAGGGTGACGCGAATGCCGCGCCAGCCGAGGAACGGGTTGTCTTCCTTGATCGGGAAGTACGACAGCGACTTGTCGCCGCCGATGTCCAGGCTGCGCATGGTCACCGGTTGCGGGTGAAACGCGGCGAGCTGCTCGCGATAGATCGCCAGCTGCTCTTTTTCGCTCGGGAAGCGCTGGTTGATCATGAACGGCACTTCGGTGCGGTACAGGCCAACGCCTTCGGCGCCACGCTTCTGCGCCCGCGCCACGTCCGCCAGCAGGCCGGTGTTGACCCACAGCGGCATGCGGTGGCCATCGAGGGTCACGCACGGCAAGTCCCGCAGCTTATCCAGCCCCAGGGACAGTTGTTTCTCTTCCTCGACCACTTCGGCGAACTGCTTGCGCAGTACGTCACTCGGGTTGGTGTAAACCTCGCCGTGGTAGCCGTCGACGATCATCTGGATGCCGTCGACCTTGGAATACGGCAGATCGACCAGGCCCATCACCGTCGGGATACCCATGGCACGGGCCAGGATTGCAACGTGGGAGTTACCGGAGCCGAGTACCGACACCAAACCCACCAGCTTGCCTTCCGGCACCTCGCCGAGCATCGCCGGCGTCAGTTCTTCGCTGATCAGAATGGTGTTGTCGGGGTAGACCAGGGTCTGCTGACGCTCTTCCTGCAAGTAAGCCAGCAAGCGCCGGCCCAGGTCCTTGACGTCGGAGGCGCGCTCACGCAGGTAGGCGTCGTCCATCAATTCGAAACGGTTGACGTGCTCGGTGACCACCTGGCGCAACGCGCCCTGGGCCCACTGGCCGGTCTTGATCACCGTGGTGATTTCGCTGCCCAGGGAGGCATCGTCGAGCATCATCAGGTAGACGTCGAACAGCGCGCGCTCTTCCGGCCGCAGCTGGGTCGCGAGCTTGGCGGACAAGGCGCGCATGTCGGCGCGCACGCCTTCGATGGCGGTCTTGAACAGCCCGAGTTCGGCGTTGATGTCGGTGATGGTCTTGTCCGGCACCACGTCCAGGTCGGCGGGTGGCAGCATGACCACCGCGGTCCCGACCGCCGCACCCGGCGAACCCGGCACGCCGACGAACTTGGCTTCCTGGATGCCTTTGCCCTGGCGGCCCAGGCCACGGATCGAACCGGTGGCCTCGGCGTGGGCGATAACGCCCGCCAGTTGCGCGCTCATGGTCACGAGGAAGGCTTCTTCACCTTCATCGAACTGGCGACGTTCTTTTTGCTGAATGACCAACACGCCGACGACGCGACGGTGGTGAATGATCGGCGCCCCGAGGAATGAGGCGTAGCGTTCTTCACCGGTCTCGGCGAAGTAACGGTAGCGCGGGTGATCCGCGGCGTTTTCGAGGTTCAGGGGTTCTTCACGCGTGCCGACCAGGCCAACCAGACCTTCGTTGGGCGCCATGCTGACTTTGCCGATCGAGCGCTTGTTCAAGCCCTCGGTGGCCATCAGTACGAAGCGGTTGGTTTCCGGATCAAGCAGGTAGACCGAGCAGACCTGGCTGCCCATGGCCTCTTTGACGCGCAACACAATAATCCCCAACGCCGCCTTGAGATCCTTGGCGGAGTTAACTTCCTGGACGATCTTGCGCAGCGTATTGAGCATGGCTCGGGGTCGAACTCCGTCGTCAGTCGCGCGTTAAAAGGCGCGGGGCAAGCTCTTTGAGAGCGCGTCGATACACCTCGCGCTTGAATGTCACCACCTGGCCCAACGGATACCAATAACTGACCCAGCGCCAGCCATCGAATTCCGGTTTACCGGTCAAATCCATCCGCACCCGCTGCTCGTTGGAGATCAGGCGCAGGAGAAACCATTTCTGTTTCTGGCCGATGCACAGCGGTTGGCTGTGGGTACGGACCAGACGTTGCGGCAAACGATAGCGCAACCAGCCCCGGGTGCAGGCGAGAATTTCAACATCTTCGCGCTCAAGACCCACTTCTTCGTTCAACTCGCGATACAAGGCGTCTTCCGGCGTCTCCTGGGGGTTGATCCCGCCCTGTGGAAACTGCCAGGCATCTTGATTGATACGGCGAGCCCATAGCACCTGGCCGGCATCATTCGTGAGAATGATCCCGACATTGGGGCGGAAACCATCGGGGTCGATCACGGCAACAACCTCGCAAACGCATGTCGCCGCATTGTTCCACAAAGGTTGTGAAGGCAGCAACGAGCCGGCCCACCTTATGTGCACTCTTGTGAAAAGTACGTATTCTGGGCGCCTTTCTACAGACTTTTCAGCGAGTAACTGCAATGCGCCTGGCTTTATTCGACTTGGACAACACGCTTTTGGGCGGCGACAGCGACCACGCCTGGGGCGATTACCTGTGCGAACGCGGCTTTCTCGATGCCGTGACGTACAAGACACGCAACGACGAGTTCTATCAGGATTACCTCGCGGGCAAGCTGGATAACGCCGAGTACCTGAACTTTTGCCTGGAAATCCTCGGCCGCACCGAGATGGCCACCCTGGATCAATGGCATCTGGACTACATGCGCGACTGCATCGAACCGATCGTGTTGCCCAAGGCCCTGGCCCTGCTGGCCAAGCACCGCGAAGCCGGCGACAAACTGGTGATCATCACTGCCACCAACCGCTTCGTTACCGGGCCGATTGCCCGGCGCCTGGGCGTCGACACCCTGATCGCCACCGAGTGCGAAATGATCGAAGGCCGCTACACCGGGCGCAGCACCGACATTCCGTGCTTCCGTGAAGGCAAGGTCACGCGCTTGAGTCGCTGGCTGGAAGAGACCGGGCATTCGCTGGAAGACAGCTATTTCTATAGCGACTCGATGAATGATTTGCCGTTGCTGGAGCAGGTGACGCATCCGGTCGCGGTGGACCCTGATCCGAATCTGCGTGCCGAAGCCGAGAAGCGCGGTTGGCCGGTGATGACTCTGCGCGACTGATATCGCCTTCGCGGCCTCGCTCCTACAGGATTTGTGTTGCGCGCCGGAAATGGACACGGCGCATAAACCGCAGGAGCGAGCGGTGCGACGATTCGACTTGTCCGCGAATGGCTCGACGCGGTCCAGCGCCTTAAACCGGTTTCGCGCCCATCAAACCCGCAATCGCGATCAAGCAGACAAAACTGAACAACGCCAAGGCAAAGGTAAATTTCCCCACGCCACCCGGCGCCTTGCGCAGCTTGTTCAGCCGCACCAGCAGCCAGAACCACGCCAGCGCCGCCACGGTGTAAAGCACGCTCGACGCCAGAATCCAGGTCTGCCCCAGCGGCCAGCCCACCAGATGCACCATCCACCAACCGGTGAACGGCATACTCAGCAAGGCCAGGCCCATCAGCAGCCAGACGAACACCCGTGGCCGTTGCAGCGTGCGACTGCCCGCCGTGGCATCACCCTTACGCCGCGCAAGCCCGACCCAGATCGCCAGGCCCAATGCGCTGGCCAGCAGCAACACCGTCGCCACCACATGCGCCACTTTGAGGGCGGTTAATGTTTCCATGGTTCGATTTCCTTATGACGTGCCCATCAGCGTAGCCGCTCAGCCGAGAAACAGTTTGTAGGCCGGGTTGTCGCTTTCATCCCAGTACGGGTAGCCGATTTCTTCCAGCGCTGCGGGCACCAGATGACGTTCGTCGTGGGGCACTTGCAGGCCGGCGACTACCCGGCCATCCGCCGCGCCGTGGTTGCGGTAGTGGAACATCGAGATGTTCCAGCGCCCGCCGAGTTTGTTGAGGAAGTTGAACAGCGCTCCCGGACGTTCCGGGAACTCAAAGCGCAGCACCACTTCATCGACAACCTGGGCCGCACGACCACCGACCATATGGCGGATGTGCAGCTTGGCCAGTTCGTTGTCGGTCAGGTCCAACACCGGGAAGCCCTGTTCGCTCAGGCTGGTGATCAACGCGCTGCGCGGATCGGTGTCCGGGTGCGTCTGTACGCCAACGAAGATGTGCGCTTCGCTGCCGGTGTTGTAGCGGTAGTTGAATTCGGTGATCTGGCGTTTGCCGACGGCTTCGCAGAAGGCCTTGAAGCTGCCCGGTTTCTCGGGGATGGTCACGGCGATGATGGCTTCGCGGCCCTCGCCCAGCTCGGCGCGCTCGGCAACGTGGCGCAGGCGGTCGAAGTTGACGTTGGCGCCGGAGTCGATGGCCACGAACGTGTGCCCGGTGACGCCGCGTTGCTCGACGTACTTCTTGATCCCGGCCACGCCCAGGGCGCCGGCAGGTTCGGTGATCGAGCGGGTATCGTCGTAGATGTCCTTGATCGCCGCGCAGATTTCATCGGTGCTGACGGTGATCACTTCATCGACATAGTGTTTGCAGATATCAAAGGTGTGCTGGCCAATCTGCGCCACGGCCACGCCGTCGGCGAAGATGCCCACGGTCGGCAGAATCACCCGTTCGCCAGCGGCCATGGCGGCTTGCAGGCAGTTGGAGTCGTCCGGTTCGACGCCGATGATCTTGATTTCCGGACGCAGGTATTTCACATAAGCCGCAATGCCGGCGATCAGGCCGCCGCCGCCCACCGGGACGAAAATCGCGTCGAGACGGCCCGGGTGCTGGCGCAGAATCTCCATCGCCACTGTGCCCTGCCCGGCAATGGTGTGGGGATCGTCGTAGGGGTGGATGTAGACGTAGCCTTTTTCGTCGACCAGTTTCAGCGAGTAGGCCAGGGCTTCCGGGAACGAATCGCCGTGCAACACCACTTTGCCGCCACGGGAACGCACGCCTTCGACTTTGATTTCCGGGGTGGTCTTGGGCATCACGATGGTGGCTTTCACGCCCAACACCTTGGCCGCCAGGGCCAGGCCTTGAGCATGGTTGCCCGCCGATGCGGTAACCACGCCGCGCGCACGTTCTTCATCGCTCAGCTGCGTCAGCTTGTTGTAAGCGCCGCGAATCTTGAACGAGAACACGGGCTGCAAGTCTTCGCGCTTGAGCCAAATATTATTGCCCAGCCGCTCGGAGAGCTGGCGAGCAGTCTGCAATGGGGTTTCTACGGCAACGTCATAAACGCGCGAGGTGAGGATCTTCTTGACGTACTGTTCGAGCATCGGAAAGCATCACTGAGCGGGTTGGGCAGGGCCAAGGAGTCTAACCCGGCTTTCGCCTGAGCGACCACACTAAACGGGTGGTTTTACCTCTCCTGAACGGATCTCGGACCTGTAGGAGCGAGGCTTGCCCGCGAAAGCGATCTTACTGCCAACATTTATGCTGGATGTGACGGCCTCTTCGCGGGCAAGCCTCGCTCCTACAGGTAACCGTCGCGGCCTGCCAATCGGCCAATGACCTTCCCCGCCCCGAAGCCTATAATGCCGGCCTTTCCGTTCTCCCCTTGCCCGCTTCGGAGCCCGCATGACCCAGGATCAACTCAAACAGGCAGTGGCCCAGGCCGCCGTCGACTTCATCCTCCCGAAACTCGACGACAAGAGCGTCGTCGGTGTCGGCACCGGCTCCACCGCCAACTGCTTCATCGATGCACTGGCCAAGCACAAGGGTGCGTTCGATGGCGCGGTCGCCAGCTCCGAAGCCACCGCCGCGCGCCTCAAGGGCCACGGTATTCCGGTGTATGAGCTGAATACGGTCAGCGACCTGGAGTTCTACGTCGACGGTGCCGACGAAAGCGACGAGCACCTGAACCTGATCAAGGGCGGCGGTGCCGCCCTGACCCGCGAGAAGATCGTTGCGGCCGTGGCCAAGACCTTCATCTGCATCGCCGATGGCAGCAAACTGGTGCCGGTGCTCGGCGCGTTCCCGCTGCCGGTGGAAGTCATCCCGATGGCCCGCAGCCACGTGGCCCGCGAGCTGGTGAAACTGGGCGGCGACCCGGTTTACCGCGAAGGCGTGCTGACCGACAACGGCAACATCATCCTCGACGTGTTCAACATGCAGATCACCAACCCGGTGGAGCTGGAGACGCAGATCAATGCGATCGTCGGCGTGGTTACCAATGGCCTGTTCGCGGCGCGTCCGGCGGATTTGCTGTTGTTGGGTACCCCTGAAGGCGTAAAAACCCTCAAGGCCTGACGCGTTACCCTGCAGGAGCGAAGCTTGCTCGCGAAGAGGCCGTAACATTCAATATCTCAGTCGACTGTTATGGCCCCTTCGCGAGCAAGCTTCGCTCCTACAGGGGATTGTGGTGACTGTCAGGGCTGTGCAGGTTTTTTGAAGGTGTAGAACAGGTTTGGTTCGCTGACCAGGTACAAGGTGCCTTCATCGTCCATGGCGATGCCTTCCGCTTGCGGCACGGTCTTTTTCAGGCCCTGACGCCCGCTATTTAATGACATCGTGCTCAACGGTCGCCCATCCACATCCAGCTCGATAATCAGCCGCGATTCATCGGACAGCGCCATCAAGTGGCCGCTGCGTTCGTCGTATTGCAGGCTCGACAGGTCGCGCACGAACATCCCGGCATCGCGTTTGGGGTTGTTGACCACGTGCACGGCGTAGGACTTCTCCGGGTTGTAATGCGGGAAGCCCTGCACTTCGTAGATCAGCATCGGGTCGCGTTCCTTGGCGACAAACAGGCGCTTGCCCACCGAGTCATACGCCAACCCTTCGAAACCCTTGTTGCCGCTCATGTGCACACCAAGCGTCATCTGCTCGGCGTCCGCGGCGTCGAGGAACGTGGTGTCTTTCTCCAGGTGAATCTTGATCAGGCGCTGCTGGCGTTCGTCGGTGACCACGTAGGTGTCGGCGCTGATGAACTCCACCGCCTCCGGGTCGCCAAAACCAATCAGCGCGATACGCCGCAGGATCTTGCCGTCCAGGGACAGCTCGATCAGCTCGGCGTTTTTGTTGGTCACCGTGAACAGGCTGTGGCGCACCGGATCGTAGGTCAGCGCCGAGACGTCATCGTCCAGCCCTTCGATCACTTGCGCCTCGATCTCGACCCGATACTGATCCAGGCCAATGGCCTCGGCATTCATCGGCTGCCAGAGCGTGTGCACATTGAACCAGGCGCGCTCGAACAGACGCAGGTACTGGCCGACCGCGACCAGCACGATCAGCGCAATCACCGACAGGATCAGAATCAGGGGTTTGGGGCGGGCAAGTCGACGCATTCAGGCAAGCTCGAAATCAGGGCGGGCGGATGAAATACCACGGCTGACTGAATCCAAACTTAATGGCCTATGGCCGCGGCCCCGCAGGTTTACCTTAACCGGCGACCGCGCGCCACCCCGCATCTGTAGGCTATTTCTGTTTTTCGAAGCGATAAAACAGATTCGGCTCGCTGACCATGTACAGCGTGCCCGCTTCGTCCATGGTTACGCCTTCGGCGCGGGGGATGGTCTTTTTCAGACCGTTGAAGCCGCCGAGCAGAGTCATGAAGCTGACCTGCTCGCCCTTCTCGTCCAGCTCCAGCAGCAGGTGCGAGTCGGCGGACAGCGCCAGCGTATGGCCGGTGCGCGGGTCAATGGCCAGGGCCGACAGGTTGCGGATATCCAGTTCGTTGCTGGCCAGTTTCTGTTTATCGCCGGTGAGGGTCTGGCTGCCGTCGCTTTTCCAGCTGAACAGCTGCGGCGGGCGCTCTTCGCCCAGCAACAGTTGCTGATTGCGCGGGTCCCAGACGATGGCTTCGAACGCCTTGTTCTGGTCTTTCGACGGGCCCAGGTCGTATTTCGGGAAGTCTTCGCGATGCAATTCGCGGGTGTTGGCATCGACCTTGATGATCGACAACATGTGCTCGCGCTCATCGGTAATGGCGATCAAGCCATTGCCCATGGTCGTCACGCCTTCCGGATTGGTCCAGCCCACCAGTGGCATCTTGCGCAGCACATCGCCCTGCAGGGTCAGTTCGACCAGGAACGGGTTCTTGCCCATCACCGAGAACAGGGTTTTGGTCTGCGGGTCGTAGGACAGGTCCGAGGCTTCGTCCTTTTCCATGCCCGGCAGCAGTTTGGCGTCGATCACCGCCCGGTAATCCGGGAGCCAGACACTCTGTTGGCGCTCGGCCGGGCTTTCAAAACGCTCCATCAGCCAAAGCGCACCGCGGTCGTCCCAATGCATCGCAAACGCCAGGCCATAACCCGCTGCAACGGCCAGCAACAACCAGTAATACCAGCGCATGAGGAATCGTGGACGACGAGGAGTTGGCAGGGTCGGGAGCGGTGGTGTGGCCATCAGGGGATGCGTTCCAGAAATTCAGGCTAAAGGTAATAGCACAATCGGGCAGGCTCAGACGCCAGGAACCGAGGAATTATCCAGAAGGGATGTGAAAAAAACGGGAAATGGCGGGAAAGCCCTGCGCCTGATCGTTCCCTCGCACTGCGCGGGAATGCCGCCATGGACGCTCCGCGTCCGCTTCGAATGTGACGCGGAGCATCACGGGATGCATTCCCACGCAGAGCGTGGGAACGATCATGCGTAGATCAGCGAACGCTGCTGTTGAAGCTGCTGACACCCGGCAATTCCAGCACCAGTTCGTCACCGACATTCAGCGGGCCGACCCCCACCGGCGTACCGGTGAGGATCACGTCGCCGGCCTGCAGCGAGAAGCAGCCGGCCATGTACTGGATCATCGGCACGATCGGGTTGAGCATGTCCTTGCTGTTGCCATCCTGGCGCACTTCGCCATTGATGGTCAGGCGGATGCCGATGTCGGTCAGGTCGGCGAAGCTGCCCGCGGACACGAACGGGGCAAGCACCGCCGCGCCATCGAAGGACTTGGCAATTTCCCAGGGCAGGCCCTTGGATTTCAGCTCGGCCTGTTTGTCGCGCAGGGTCAGGTCCAGGGCCGGGGCGAAACCGGAGATGGCGTCGAGCACTTCTTCACGGCTCGGTTTGGTCGACAGCGGCTTGCCGATCAACACGGCGATTTCCGCTTCGTAGTGCACCGAACCGCGCTCGGTCGGAATGGCAAAACCGCCTTCCAGCGGCACCACGCAACTGCCCGGCTTGATGAACAGCAGCGGCTCGGTAGGCACCGGGTTGTCCAGTTCCTTGGCGTGTTCGGCATAGTTACGGCCGATGCACACCACTTTCCCCAGCGGGAAGTGAATACGCGTACCGTCGACATACTGGTGCTGATAGCTCATTACCGACTCCTGCTCGTTGATTCAAACAGCAAAAATTTTGCCCGGGTTCATGATGCCGTTCGGGTCGAACACCGCTTTCACGGCTTTCATGTACTCGATCTCAACCGGGGAACGGCTGTAGGTCAAGTAGTCGCGCTTGGTCATGCCCACGCCGTGTTCGGCGGAAATCGAGCCGTTGTACTTCTCGACGGTTTCGAACACCCACTTGTTCACGGTCGCGCACTTGGCAAAGAACTCGTCCTTGCTCAGGTTTTCCGGCTTGAGGATGTTCAAGTGCAGGTTGCCGTCGCCGATGTGGCCGAACCAGACGATTTCGAAGTCCGGGTAGTGTTCACCGACAATCGCGTCGATTTCCTTCAGGAACGCCGGGACTTTCGAGACGGTAACCGAGATGTCGTTCTTGTACGGCGTCCAGTGGGAGATGGTCTCGGAGATGTACTCGCGCAGCTTCCACAGGTTCTGCAACTGGGTTTCGCTCTGGCTCATCACACCGTCCAGCACCCAGCCTTGCTCGACGCAGTGCTCGAAGGTTTCCAGGGCGTGGTTGGCCACTTCTTCGGTGGTCGCTTCGAATTCCAGCAACGCGTAGAACGGGCAATCGGTTTCGAACGGCGCCGGCACGTCACCGCGCCCCATGACCTTGGCCAGGGCTTTGTCGGAGAAGAATTCGAACGCGGTCAGGTCGAGTTTGCTCTGGAACGCATGCAATACCGGCATGATCGAGTCGAAATCGGCGGTGCCGAGGACCATGGCGGTGAGGTTTTTCGGCGCCCGGTCCAGGCGCATGGTCGCTTCGACCACGAAACCGAGGGTGCCTTCAGCGCCGATGAACAACTGACGCAGGTCGTAGCCGGTGGCGTTCTTGATCAGGTCGCGGTTCAGCTCCAACAGATCGCCCTTGCCGGTGACGACTTTCATGCCAGCCACCCAGTTACGGGTCATGCCATAGCGAATCACCTTGATCCCGCCGGCATTGGTGCCGATATTGCCGCCAATCTGGCTCGAACCTGCGGACGCGAAATCCACCGGGTAGTACAGGCCTTTTTCTTCAGCGACGTTCTGCAGATGCTCGGTGACCACGCCTGGCTGACAAACGGCGGTGCGGTCGGTGAGGTTCACGTCGAGGATCTGGTTCATGTAATCGAACGAGACGACCACTTCGCCATTCGCGGCCACCGCAGCAGCGGAAAGCCCGGTGCGACCGCCGGACGGTACCAGCGCCACTTTGTGCTCATTAGCCCAGCGCACAATGGCCTGGACTTGTTCGGTGGTCTTGGGAAACACGATGGCCGTCGGGGCCGGGGCGAAATGCTTGGTCCAATCCTTGCCATAAGCATTGAGGGAGTCGGCATCGGTCAGGACCTTGCCAGGCTCAACCAGGGTCTTCAGCTCTTCAATCAGGGCAGGATTGGTCATCGACAGAACTCTCGAACAATTCATGGTCATCCTGAGAACGCTTCACGTCGCAGGAATGAGTGTTTAGCGGGGTGCGTATGCTAGCATACCGACCCCGCAGGGTAGTGCCCAACGGCTATTCTGCGGTGATGGCATTGTTGCCGTCCGGGTCAGCATCTGTTGACCATTTCCTGCCATTTTTCTCCGGGATACAGGTTTACGCAGATGAGCAAGACTTCTCTCGATAAGAGCAAGATCAAGTTCCTTCTTCTCGAAGGCGTCCACCAATCGGCTGTCGACGTTCTCAAGTCGGCTGGCTACACCAGCATCGAGTACCTCACCGGTTCTCTGCCGGAAGCCCAGTTGAAGGAAAAGATCGCTGATGCGCACTTCATCGGCATTCGCTCCCGCACTCAACTGACCGAAGAGATCTTCGATCACGCGAAGAAGCTGGTCGCTGTCGGCTGTTTCTGCATCGGCACCAACCAGGTTGACCTGAACGCTGCCCGCGAACGCGGTATCGCCGTGTTCAACGCGCCGTATTCCAACACCCGCTCCGTGGCCGAGCTGGTGCTGGCCGAAGCGATCCTGTTGCTGCGCGGCATCCCTGAGAAGAACGCTTCCTGCCACCGTGGCGGCTGGATCAAGAGCGCGGCCAACTCCTTCGAGATTCGCGGCAAGAAGCTCGGCATCGTCGGTTACGGCTCGATCGGTACTCAGCTGTCGGTCCTGGCTGAAGGCCTGGGCATGCAGGTGTTCTTCTACGACACCGTGACCAAGCTGCCGTTGGGCAACGCGACTCAGGTCGGCAAACTGACCGACCTGCTGGCCATGTCCGACATCGTCACCCTGCACGTTCCGGAAACCGCCGCCACCCAGTGGATGATCGGCGAGAAGGAAATCCGCGCCATCAAGAAGGGCGGCATCCTGATCAACGCCGCGCGCGGCACTGTGGTTGAGTTGCAAGCCCTGGCAGACGCGATCAAGGACAAGCACCTGATCGGCGCGGCCATCGACGTGTTCCCGGTGGAGCCGCGCTCCAACGACGAAGAGTTCGAAAGCCCGCTGCGTGGCCTGGACAACGTGATACTGACCCCGCACATCGGTGGTTCCACCGCTGAAGCGCAAGCCAACATCGGTCTGGAAGTGGCGGAAAAACTGGTCAAGTACAGCGACAACGGCACGTCCGTATCGTCGGTAAACTTCCCGGAAGTGGCCCTGCCGGCTCACCCTGGCAAGCACCGTTTGCTGCACATCCACGAGAACATCCCGGGTGTGATGAGCGAGATCAACAAGGTCTTCGCCGAAAACGGTATCAACATTTCCGGTCAGTTCCTGCAGACCAACGAGAAAGTCGGCTACGTCGTGATCGACGTCGATGCCGATTACTCGGAAATCGCCCAGGAGAAACTGCAGCACATCAACGGCACCATTCGTTGCCGGGTCTTGTTCTAAGACAGTGGCAAGCGGCAAGCTTCAAGCGGCAAGTTGAGTTCGCTTTTGCTTTGACTTGAGGCTTATAGCTTGAAGCTTGCAGCTATAAAAAAAGGGAGCCCCCAAAAGGGGCTCCCTTTTTTTATTTCACATTGACGGTGATCTTTTTCGACACGATGGGCGGATCGAAGGCCATATGGTTCTTGTCGCCTAATTCCAACTGCAAGGTGTGCTTGCCAGGTGTCAGCGTCAGCTCGGTTTCGGTTTGCGCCTTGCCAAAATGAACGTGATTGGCATCTGCCGGGATGACTGCGCCTGCAGCCACAACATCCTTGGCATCGATCAGCAAATGGTGGTGGCCGGTGTTCTTGGTGGTATCGCCCGCAGGCGCCAGCGCAACATTCTCGACAGCGAATTTAACCTTGAAGGTTTTCTGGACAGTCCCACCATCTTCAGGAGAAACGATGGACACTTCCGCACCTTTAGGGGCCGGGGTAGCAGCGCTGGCGAGCACCGACACACCCATCAACAGGCCAGCCAATGCTGCTCGTGACATAAACGTTTTCATTCTCTTCTCCAGTTTTTCCGTAAAATCCGCGTGACCGTATCTAACTTCACGGCCATTCGTTGTCGAAGGCACTCGACAACCATAGCAAAGCGCGCCTGAATCAGAGCGTCGCAATAATGAATTCAAAGGAGTGACCATGCGTTTCTTGCCTGGCCTGATCTGCCTGCTACCCCTTTTGAGCCCTTTGGCTCATGCCGAACTGATTGACGATGTATTCGACCGTGGCGAATTGCGCATTGCTCTTGAGGCTAATACACCGCCATTCAATTTCAAGGACGACGGCAAACTGACCGGGTTCGAAGTCGAGTTGGGTCAGCTGCTGGCCAATGAACTGGATGTGCGCGCCGACTTCGTCGTGACCGATGCCGCCGATCTGCTGCCAGGTGTTGAAACCGGCAAGTACGACGTCGCCATCAACCACATAGCAATGACCGCGGATCTGAAGGATCGTTTCGACTTCAGCGCGCCTTACAGCCACACCGATGCGCAATTGATCGCGCAGAAAGAAGAGCAGCCACAGTCGATGTTGCTGGTGCAGACGTTGAAGGAAGCGGTGCCGAAAGCCAGCGAGCCGGTGAGCCTGGCGATTCCGTTCCAGAAAGGTAACCCGGCATTCCACGCCAGCCTCGATAACGCGTTGCAGCGGATCAAGGCGGATGGTCGGCTGGAGGCGTTGACGCAGAAGTGGTTTGGGGCGGATACGAGTGTCGAGGCCAAGCCCTGATTTCAGGCTCGCCCCTTAAAGGTTGGTCTAAGTCGTCAGTCTTGTGTGAGCAAAGCGGCGGCTTCGGCCAATTCCAGTTCGCTGAACACTTGAACGCCATGGCGCTTGAGCAATGCCGCCGTCACCCCTTCGCCACTGACTTTCACGCCGCTGAAAGTCCCGTCATAGGTCAGCAAATTCCCGCAAGACGGACTGTTGGCCTTCAACACCGCAATCCGGATGCCGTGCTTTTGCACCAACTCCAGCGCTTGATAAGCCCCCGACAGAAACTCGGCACTGACGTCTTCACCTTCAGTGGTCATCACCGACGCATGCCCATCCAGCACCTCACCACCCTGCCCACCCGGAATCTCTGCCGCCGCCCTCGGTGTCGGCAACCCTCCGGCCACTTCCGGGCACAACGGCACCACCCGGCCCTCGGCGATCCATTGGTCCAATAGATCAAACGGCCCACTCGCCCCGCCGTCGTAACGCACGCGATGGCCCAGCAGGCAGCGGCTTACCAGAATTTTTTGCATGATCAGAACGGCTCGTTACCGCGACGGCGGAACCAACCGGTCAATGACAGGCGATCCCGGGTCGCGGGCAGGACTTCGTGGGGCACCTCGCCCGACAGGAACACCACCAGGCAGCCGCCGGTGGGCACCACATTGTGTTCAATGCCACCGTCCAGGTACATGCGCAGTTCGCCGCCGTGTTCCGGCAGCCAGGCATCGTTGAGGTAGATCACCGCCGAGACCATGCGCCGGTCATCGTCGCGAAAACGGTCCACGTGCTTGAGGTAGAACGCGCCGGGCGGGTACAGGGCGAAATGGCTTTCGAAATCTTCCAGGCCGAGGAACAGGCCACGATTCATCGCCTCGCGCAGGCTGTCCATCAAGCTCAGATAACTGTCGCAGGCCTCTGTCTCGCCGGGTTCGAGCCACTGGATGTGATCACCACGGATTCCTTCGCGAATCTCCGACGTCGGTCCGCGCCCCACCGCCGCCGGGGCCAGTTCACCTTCGGCCGCACGTTTACGGCACTCAGCCGCCAACGCTCGG
The DNA here is from genome assembly GCF_008370045.1 of Pseudomonas sp. ANT_J12. Lineage (GTDB taxonomy): Bacteria > Pseudomonadota > Gammaproteobacteria > Pseudomonadales > Pseudomonadaceae > Aquipseudomonas. The sequence continues at coordinate 150,649 of NZ_VOBN01000010.1, read as the reverse complement.
GTCAGATCCAGAGGCAGGAAAATATTCTGCTGCGACCAGCCCCGTTCGGCCAGGTCGTCGACGATACGTAACAGCAGCGGGTGATCAGAGGGTATTTGCATGGCGCGCATAGTATTCCTGTGCCTGCAAATCCGACAGAGCCGCGCGGCGGGCTGATACGAATTCTCGACAAGTTCCTGTACCGCACGGAGAATAGTCGCCTGCCGACAGGAGTCCCTATGCGCCGTTTGCTTTTTTCACTGTTGATGCTCTGTGTTTTGCCCGCCTGGGCAGACGGCCACGACCAGTTGTACAAGGTCGCCGGTTGGCCAGACCAACGTGCGCATTTTAACGACGCCCTCTCGGCCGCCCAGCAGCGCTACCAGAACAGCCTGCCGCCCGCCGTCTTCCAAGCGTTGGTCAACAACAGCAACCAGCGCTTCGCCCCCCAGGCCATGGACCAGCGCGCCGAAGCGCAACTGCGCAAGACCCTCGCCGACCCGAAACCGGCCCTGGCGTTTTTCCAGACCCCGCTGGGCAAGAAGGTCGTCGCCGCCGAGTTGCTGGCGACCCGACGCGATCAACTGGCGAAAAACGCCAAGGGCTTGCCCAAGATTGAGGCCAGTGACACGCGCCTGCTGATCATCGGCCACCTGGCCCAGGCCCTGCCCGCCCGCGAGGCCGGTGCCGAAGTCACCCTGGCGATTGCCGGGGTCGCGGCGGACAGCTTGAGCTCGATGATCCCGGGCCTGCTCGGCGGCGGTCAGGCCCCCGGGATGTTGAATGGTCAGCGCCAGCGGCTGATGGATCAGATCGGCGCCGATCTGAACAACACGCTGCTCTACGTCTATCGCGACTTGTCGGATAACGAACTGGAAGAGTTTGCGACCTTTGCCGAGTCGGATGAGGGCAAGGCGTATTACCAGGCGGCGTTGGCGGCGATTCGGGCGGGGTTGGCGGTGGGGCAGTAGGATTTTCGCCGCCCGGAAGATTGCCTTCGCTGTAGGAACGAGGCTTGCCCGGGAAGAGGCCGGAACGACCGCTAGAGATTCCGCCCCTTGATCCGCTTCGTCAGAAACCCGAAATACTCCTCCCGAAACGCCACCGTCTCATTCGCCAAATGATGCCGCGCCTCCGGCAGCATCAACACCTGCGGCCGATCGAACTTGGCCTTCAACACCTCCAGGTTGTGCTCCCAATCCACGGTCATGTCTGCCTGCCCCTGCACAATCAGTGGCCGCCGCGGACTGTTCGTCGACGCCTCGATACGTTTGATCCAGCGTTTCAGCGCACCGACCCACGCGGTCGGCAAACGCAGCGGCTGCAACGGGTCGGCTTGCAGGAAGGGCAGGAACGCCGGGTCATTGGAGTTCTCGCTGAAGCGCCGGGCGATGCCGTTGACGAAGGGTTTGAGCAGGTAATAACTCAACTGCGACCAGCCCCAGGCCCGTGGTCGTACCAGCGGCGACAGCAGGATCACCTGACCTTGCGCCGGGCTCTCCGCGCCCTGACTCAGCACATGATCGATCACAATCGCCCCGCCGGTGCTCTGTCCGAACAAGTGCCACGGCTGTGGTAATTCCAGGGACCGCGCTTCGGTGAACAAGCCTTGCAAGGTGTCCTGATACTCGGCGAAATCCTTGATGCTCGCGCGCTCGCCACTGGACAGGCCATGCCCCGGCAAGTCGCAGGCAATCACCGCGAACCCCTGATCCAGCGCCCACTCGATCACATGCCGATACAGCCCCGTGTGATCGTAGAAACCGTGAAACAGGAACATCGTCGCCTTCGCCCGCTCCGGCCACCAGACCTGGCTGACCACTTCATAACCATCGACCTGAAACCGCCCCAGACCACGGCGCAGCGTGCGCCCCGGCAAATCCAGCCCATAGAACGCTTGATAGGCCAGGCCCTCCGTCGACAGCGGCTGCCAATCAGCCAATGGCCGCAGGCTGGCGCGCAAATGATCGGGGTCGAAAGTAGCAAGCATGGGTAATTCCAGAACGCGAAACAGACTTTATGGGCCTGCGATATTCATCTGTCGCGGCAAGCATGGCAAGCTGGGCGACCTTCGAGGATTGAAACCCATGCGTTCGGCCTACCGCACCACACTGCTTGCCAGCCTGCTCGCCCTTGTGTGCGCCGGCGTGCTGTGGGCCGCTTACGACTGGTTTCAGGGGCGCTACCTGCGGGCATTCAGCGAGCACACCGCGGTGTTTTCCGGCGATCCGTTGCGCCTGCCCGACGACCTCGCCGGCCCCGGTGCCATCCGCCTGGTGCATTTCTGGGACCCGGCCTGCCCGTGCAACGTCGGCAACCAACAACACCTCACCGAACTCGTCGAGCTGTATGTACCCCAGGGCGTCGAGTTTTACGCAGTCCAAAAACCCGGTAGCCACGGCCAGTTGCCCAGCACCTTGAGCCGCCTGAAAACCATCACCGTGCTGCCCGGTTCCGAGCAGATCCCCGCCAGCCCGGCGGTGGCGATCTGGGACCGCGCCGGCAAACTCGCGTATTTCGGCCCTTACAGCGAAGGCCTGACCTGCAATTCGAGCAACAGCTTTATCGAGCCGATCCTGCAAGCACTGAACGAAGGCCGCACAGTCAACGCCACCCACACCCTGGCGGTGGGTTGCTACTGCCCGTGGCCGGTGGAAGTGAAATAAGGCATTGCGGACAATTCGAGGACGGTGGTGCCCGGCACGGAAGGTCTGTGCTACATGTTTGCAGCCCACACGGGTGGCAACCGAAAAGAACAAGGAGTCACCATGAAACGCGTCCTGACCGTACTCGCCTTGCTGCTCGTCGCCCTCGCCATCGGGGTTGGCGGCTACGTCTACAGCAAGCAGCCGACGCGCCAGGGCCAGGTGACGTTGAACAATCTTCAGGGCTCGGTGACCGTGCGCTATGACGAGCGCGGTGTGCCGCATATCCGCGCCGAAAACGAAACCGACCTCTACCGCGCCCTCGGCTACGTGCACGCCCAGGACCGCTTGTTTCAGATGGAAGCCATGCGTCGCCTCGCCCGAGGTGAACTGGCGGAAGTCCTCGGGCCGAAACTGGTGGACACCGACAAACTGTTCCGCAGCCTGCGCATCCGCGAGCGCGCCGAGAGTTATGTGGCCGCGCTCGATCGGCAGTCACCGGCGTGGAAGGCCCTGCAAGCCTACCTGGACGGGATCAACCAATATCAGGACACCCACGCCGCGCCCGTTGAGTTTGACGTGCTGGGGATCCACAAGCGCCCCTTCACCGCCGAAGACACCATCAGCGTCGCCGGCTACATGGCCTACAGCTTTGCCGCGGCGTTTCGCACCGAACCGTTGCTGACCTTCGTGCGCGATGAGCTCGGCCCCGAGTACCTGAACATCTTCGACCTCGACTGGCAGCCCAAAGGCGTGCTGGTCAAGGCACGCAGCAAACAGGGCCCGGCCCTGGCCGCCGGCGACTGGCAAGACCTGAACGCCCTCGCCCGTTTGAGCGAACAAGCCCTGGCCGACAATGGCCTGCCGCAGTTCGAAGGCAGCAACGCCTGGGCCATCTCCGGCAACCGCAGCAAAAGCGGCAAGCCACTGCTGGCCGGTGATCCGCATATTCGCTTCTCGGTGCCGTCGGTGTGGTACGAGGCGCAACTGTCGGCGCCGGGCTTCGAACTGTACGGCCATCATCAGGCGCTGGTGCCGTTTGCCTTTCTCGGCCACAACCTGGATTTCGGCTGGAGCCTGACCATGTTCCAGAACGACGACCTGGATTTGATCGCCGAGAAGGTCAACCCGGACAACCCGAATCAGGTCTGGTATCGCGGCAAATGGGTGGACATGGTCAAGACCGAGCAGCAGATCGCGGTGAAGGGCCAGGCGCCGGTGACGCTGACCCTGCGCCAGTCGCCCCACGGCCCGATCATCAACGACGCCCTCGGCCCCGCCGCCGGCAAGACCCCGGTGGCGATGTGGTGGGCGTTCCTCGAAACGCCGAACCCGATTCTCGAAGGTTTCTACCAGCTCAATCGCGCCGACACCCTGGCCAAGGCCCGCGCCGCCGCTGCCAAGGTGCAGGCGCCAGGATTGAACATCGTGTATGCCAACGCCAAGGGCGACATCGGCTGGTGGGCCTCGGCGTTGCTGCCCAAGCGTGCGGCTGGAGTGAAGCCCGGCTTCATCCTCGACGGCAGCACTAATCAACCGGACAAGGAAGGCTTCTACCCCTTCAGCGCCAATCCCCAGGAAGAGAACCCGGCACGGGGCTATATCGTCTCGGCCAACTTCCAGCCGGTTTCGCCGACCGGGATGGAGATTCCCGGTTACTACAACCTTTCGGATCGCGGTCAGCAGCTCAATCGCCAGCTCAGCGACAAGAGCGTGAAATGGGACAACGACGCCAACCAGAAGCTGCAACTGGGCACCACCACCGCTTACGGCCCGCGCCTGCTCGCGCCATTGCTGCCGGTGCTGCGTGACGTGGTGAGCGACCCGGCCGAACTCAAACTGGTGGAGCAACTGGCTCAGTGGCCAGGCGATTACCCGCTCAGTTCGATCAGCGCCACGGTGTTCAACCAGTTCCTGTTCAACCTGACCGACGCGACGCTGCACGATGAGTTGGGCAACGACTTCTTTGAAACCCTGCTCTCGACCCGGGTGATCGACGCCGCGCTACCGCGTCTGGCCGCCAGCGCCGATTCGCCGTGGTGGGACAACCGCAACACCCCGGCCAGGGAAACCCGCGCCGACACGGTGAAAGTGGCGTGGCAGGCGAGCATCGCGCACCTCAAGACCGTCCTCGGTCCTGATTTCGCGCAGTGGCAGTGGGGCAAGGTGCACACGCTGACTCACGGTCATCCGCTGGGGGCGCAGAAGCCGTTGGACCGGATCTTCAACGTCGGCCCGTTCGACGCGCCCGGCACCCACGAAGTGCCGAACAACCTCTCGGCCCGAATCGGCCCGGCGCCATGGCCGGTGACGTATGGCCCTTCGACCCGACGCCTGATCGACTTCGCCGACCCGGCCCACAGCCTGACCATCAACCCGGTCGGCCAGAGTGGCGTGCCGTTTGACAGTCACTATGAGGATCAGGCGGAGGCGTATGTCGAGGGGATGTACATGCAGGCGCATTTCAGTGATGAGGAAGTGACGGCGAATACACGGAGTACGTTGAAGCTGTTGCCGGCGCGGTAGATTTTTGGAGGCCGCGAAGAGGCCGTCACTGACACCAAAAATCTAAATCCCGCGCCGCACCCGCCCCGGCGCCTCCCCATAAATCTCCTTGAATTTCTTGCTGAACGCCGCTTGGGACTGATACCCCACCTGCACCGCAATATCACTCAACCCCAGATGCGATTGGCTCAACAAACTGAACGCCAATTCCATCCGCACCTGCGTCAGCAACACCCACGGTGACACCCCGGCCACCTTCACAAACGCGCGCATGAACGTGGCCCGGGACATGCTCGCCGCTTCCGCCAGACTTTCGATGGTCCACTCATGGGCCGGATCGGCCAGCATCGCTTGCCAGGCACGACCCAGGCGTTTGTCGCCGAGCAGCGCCAGGGTGCCGCTGGCCGGGCCCAGCGTCGCCAGGTGCGCCCGCAGCATCAGGGTGAACAACGCCTGGGACAGGGCGTCGAGCAAAAACTTCGCCCCGGCCTGATTGCCCTCCGCCTCCCCGCGCAACACCTGGACCAACGCTGGCAACGGCCCATTCGCCGGCAACGCGCCGCTGGGGATCACCAGATAGTCCGGCAGCGACGCAAACAGCAGCGAGGCGCGGTTGTAGTGAAAGGTCCCGCAGAGCATGTCCAGATCGGCACTGGCGCCACCAATTCGATGCACCGGCAACGCGCCGCCGCGGATGATCTTTTGTGCCGTGGGCGCGACGGTTTTCCCGGGGCTGTGGATCACGTGAGGCGTGCCGCCGGGCAGCAACAGGATGTCGCCCGCGCGCATGGGCAGGCGCTGGCCGTCGGGAAATTCCACGCGGCACTCGCCGGCCAACACGATGTGGTACGGCGCCATGCCCAGCGCTTGCTGCTCGTGGGCCAGGGCCCAGTCGCCCTGGAACTGGCAGCGCAAATCCAGCGTGCCGCGCACGTTGGCCAAAGTGATGAGTTTATCGATCGGATTCATTTGAGCGCATCGAAGAAAGAACTGAGCGGATCGAACAAACCCGAACCGCGCCAAAGGACAAAACTGAGCGTGTCGAAACAGTACACCCAACCCGCTGAGGAGTTAACGCTATGTTCCATAACTGGTCCGAACTGCTGCCCACCATCCAGAAAGCCTTTGGCGCCCTGGGCAAGAGCAACCCGAAAATGGTCAAGGCCTACATGGCCCTTGGCGAAGCGGCTGCGGAAAACGATGTGCTGGATGCCAAGACCCGCGAGCTGATCTCCATTGCCGTGGCGATCACTACCCGTTGTGATGGGTGTATCGCGGCGCATACGGATGCGGCGATCAAGGCTGGGGCGAGTCGCGAAGAAGTCGCCGCGACACTGGCGACGGCGATTTCGCTGAATGCCGGGGCGGCGTACATCTACTCGCTGCGCACGCTGGAGGCGTATGACTCACTGAAAAACTGAAACGCGATCCTGTGGCGAGGGGGCTTGCCCCCGTTGGAGTGCGAAGCACTCCCAAATCCATAAACCTCGGTGCGTCTGATGCAACGGGTTTAGGGGGTTGCTTCGCAACCCAACGGGGGCAAGCCCCCTCGCCACAACAAGCGCCCTCGCCCCAGAGGCTCACGCGCTCAAACCATCGCCGCAAAGTTCAGCCTGAACTGTTGCGGCGTCACGCCCAGTCGGCGGTTGAACACGCTGCGCATGTGCTGGGCGTCACGAAATCCGCACTGGTACGCCACCGTTTTCAGCGGCGATTGGGTGCTCTCCAACAGCACCCGCGCCGCATCCACCCGCGCCCGCTCGACGAATTCCGCCGGGGTCACTTTCGCTTCCTTGGCAAACACCCGTGAAAAATTGCGCGCGCTCATGTTGGCCGCATTCGCGAGATCGGCGAGGGTCAAGTCGCCGGTGAGGTTGGCGAGCACATAGAGCTGCACCAGCGCCACCGCCGAGGTCGGTTCGGCGTGGGGCGTGAGGAACGGACTGAACTGCGATTGCCCGCCAGAGCGCTGGGTGAACACCACCAAACGCTTGGCCACGCTGAGCGCCACTTCCGGGCCGTGATCGCGCGCCAGCAGATACAGCGACAGATCGATTCCCGCCGTGACCCCCGCCGAGGTGTAGAGCTCGCCGTCCTGCACGTACAACCGATCCGCGTCCACCTGGGCGGACGGACACAACGCCGCCAGCGCCACCGCATCGCCCCAATGCGTGGTGACGGTGCGCCCATCGAGCAACCCGGCCCGCGCCAGCATGAACGCGCCGTTGCAGATCGACCCAAACCGCTGCGCCCGCGCGCAGGCCTCGCGCAGCCAGGTGTCGAACGTCGCGCCGAAATTCAGGAACGGCAACTGCGGCCCGCCCGCCACCAACAGCAAGTCGTAAGCCTCCAGCGCTTCGCTGAAATGCCGGTGCGCGTTCAGGGACAAGCCGTTGGAACACGGCATCATCCCGCGTTCGACCCCGATCACCTCCAGCCGATAGTGATCCTCGGGCGCGAGGAACCGATTGGCCTCGGCGAACACATCCATGGGGCCGGTGACGTCCAGGGACTGCACACCGGAAAACACCACGATGGCGACGGATTTTTGCATGGTTCGAAACGCCTCTGACTTCAGACCTGTGGCAAACACAAAACCTGTGGCGAGGGGGCTTGCCCCCGTTGGGCTGCGAAGCGGCCCCATTTCAGGCTCACCGCGTGTGCCGGGATGGCGAGTGCTGCGCACTCCAACGGGGGCAAGCCCCCTCGCCACAATGGGTCATTCGCAACCAACCCTAGCGAAACACCGCCCAACAAGCGAGGTTGGCGCGATATGCATGCTCATTGGCCGGGATCGCAGCCATGGATCGATTGTCCGGTTTCGGGTGCGGGCACAGACTTTCCCCATCAGCGCCGCCACGGCGTTCCCCACGAGGAAAGCACCATGAGCAGCATCATTGCCGGTATCAAAATCCCCGACAGCACATTGGCCAGGGCCACCACCGAATACATCCGCGACGTCGAATCCGACTTGTTGTTCCACCACTCGCGCCGGGTATTCCTGTTCGGCGCCTTGAGCGGTGAACGCAAGCAACTGGCCTACAACCCGGAGTTGCTCTACGTCGGCGCGATGTTCCACGACCTGGGTCTGGTGGAAGGTCAGCGCAGCGATAACGAGCGGTTTGAAGTCGACAGTGCCAATGCGGCCAAGGCCTTCCTCAAGCCTTATGGGTTGAGCGAGGACGATATCGAACAGGTGTGGTTGTCGATTGCCCTGCACACCACGCCGGGCGTGCCGCAACACCTGCGGCCGAACGTGGCGCTGGTCACGGCGGGGGTTGAGATGGATGTGTTGGGTATCGATTACGCCGCGTTCCCGACGGCGCAGCGTGAGGCGGTGGTGCATGCCCACCCCCGTGGCGAAGGCTTCAAGGAATGCATCCTGTGTGCGTTCGCCAATGGCTTCAAACACAAGCCCGACACCACGTTCGGTACGGTGAACGCGGATGTGCTGGTGGACAGCGAGCCGGGGTTCAAGCCGATGAACTTTGTCGAGATCATCCGCAAATCCCCTTGGGCTGCCTGACCCCACACTGATCGTTCCCAGGTTCTGCGTGGGAATGCAGCCCGAGACGCATCGCGTCCCAAAGCGTGACGCGGAGCGTCACAAGAGGCATTCCCACGCGGAGCGTGGGAACGATCATCAGGCCACTTCCGGCGCCTGTTGCGCCCGGCGCACGTCCGGCTGCTTCCAGGAATCGGCAGCGCCTTCTTCGATCGCTTGCTGAATCGCCTTTTTGCGCGATTCTTCGGCGCGGCGGCTGAAGAACCACACCAGGAAAGTCACGATCGACACCGCCAGCAGAATCAGACTGGCCACCGCGTTGATTTCCGGCTTCACGCCCAGGCGCACCGCCGAGAACACTTCCATCGGCAGGGTCGTCGACCCCGGACCCGACACGAAGCTCGCCAACACCAGGTCATCCAGCGACAGCGCGAAGGACATCATCCCGCCCGCCGCCAGCGATGGCGCGATCATCGGAATGGTGATCAGGAAGAACACCTTCCACGGCCGCGCACCCAAGTCCATGGCGGCCTCTTCGATGGACAGATCCAGCTCACGCAAGCGCGCCGACACCACCACCGCCACATACGCCGCACAGAACGTGGTGTGGGCGATCCAGATGGTGACGATGCCGCGTTCCTGGGGCCAACCGATCATCTGCGCCATGGCCACGAACAGCAGCAACAGCGACAGACCGGTGATCACTTCCGGCATCACCAACGGCGCGGTGACCAGGCCACCGAACAGCGTGCGGCCCTTGAAGCGCGTGATCCGCGTCAGGACGAACGCCGCCAATGTGCCCAGCGCTACGGCCGCAATCGCGGTGTAGCAGGCGATTTCCAGCGAACGCACCACCGAGCCCATCAGTTGGGTGTTGTCGAGCAAACCGACGTACCACTTGATCGACCAGCCACCCCACACCGTTACCAGTTTCGAGGCGTTGAACGAGTAGATCACCAGGATCAGCATCGGTGCGTAGATGAACAGCAGACCCAACACCAGCATCAGGCTGGAGAAACGGAAGTTCTTCATTCTTTGCCCTCCATTTCCTTGGCCTGACTGCGGTTGAACAGGATGATCGGCACAATCAGGATCGCCAGCATCACCACCGCCAGGGCGGACGCCACCGGCCAGTCACGGTTGTTGAAGAACTCTTGCCACAGCACTTTACCGATCATCAGGGTTTCCGGACCGCCGAGCAGTTCCGGGATCACGAACTCGCCCACCACCGGAATGAACACCAGCATGCAGCCGGCGACGATGCCGTTTTTCGACAGAGGAATGGTGATCTTCCAGAAGCTGTTGAAGGTGCTCGAACCCAGGTCGGACGCGGCTTCCAGCAGGCTGTTGTCGTGCTTCACCAGGTTGGCGTAGAGCGGCAGGATCATGAACGGCAGATAGGAGTAAACAACACCAATATAGACCGCGAGGTTGGTGTTGAGGATCTGCAGCGGTTCGTTGATCCAGCCCATGGTCATCAGGAAACCGTTGAGCAGACCGTTGTTGCTGAGGATGCCCATCCACGCGTAAACGCGGATCAGGATTGCGGTCCAGGTCGGCATCATGATCAGCAGCACCAGCACCGTTTGCAGCTCTTTACGGGCGCTGGCAATGGCGTAGGCCATCGGGTAACCGATCAGCAGGCACAGCACGGTGCTGATCAGCGCCATCTTCAGCGAGCCGAGGTAGGCGGCGATGTACAACTCGTCGTCGCCGAGCATCGCGTAGTTGCCCAGGTTCAACAGCACCTGGAGCTTCTGGTCGATGAAGCTGTAGATCTCGGTGTACGGCGGGATAGCCACGTCGGCTTCGGCAAAGCTGATCTTCAAGACGATGAAGAACGGCAGCATGAAGAACATGAACAGCCAGATGAACGGAACCCCGATGACCAGTTGGCGGCCACCGGGAATTATTCGGTTGAGGCGGCGTTTGAATTTGCGCATGTTCATGAGCGAAGTACCACGCCGCTATCGTCTTCCCAGTACACGTAGACCTGATCGCCCCAGGTCGGACGCTGGCCACGGCGCTCGGCGTTGGCGACGAACGATTGCACCAGTTTGCCGCTCGGCAATTCGACGTAGAACACCGAGTGACCGCCGAGGTAGGCGATGTCATGCACCTTGCCGCTGGACCAGTTGTACTCGCAGGTCGGCATTTCGGCGGTGACCAGCAGTTTCTCCGGGCGGATCGCGTAGGTGACGGACTTGTCCTGCACCGAGGTGCTGATGCCGTGGCCGACGTAGATCTGCCGATCCAGGTCTTTGCAGGTGATGGTCGCGTGGCCTTCAGCGTCGTCGATCACTTCGCCTTCGAAGATGTTGACGTTGCCGATGAATTCGCAGACCAGGCGACTGGTCGGGGTTTCGTAGATGTCGATCGGGCTGCCGATCTGGGCGATCCAGCCCAGGTGCATGATCGCGATGCGCTCGGCCATGGTCATGGCCTCTTCCTGGTCGTGGGTCACCATCACGCAGGTTACGCCGACGCGCTCGATGATCTCGACCAGCTCCAGCTGCATTTGCGAACGCAGCTTTTTATCCAGTGCGCCCATCGGTTCGTCGAGCAGCAACAGCTTCGGCCGCTTGGCCAGCGAACGGGCCAGGGCCACACGCTGACGCTGGCCACCGGACAACTGATGCGGCTTGCGCTTGGCGTACTGCGTCATCTGAACCAGCTTGAGCATGTCCGCGACACGGGCATCGACTTCAGCGGCGGGGATCTTGTCTTGCTTAAGGCCGAAGGCAATGTTCTGCGCCACGGTCATGTGCGGGAACAAGGCGTAGGACTGGAACATCATGTTGATCGGTCGCTCGTACGGCGGCATCTCGGTGATGTCGACGCCGTCGAGGTAAATGCGCCCCTCCGTGGGCCGTTCAAACCCTGCGAGCATGCGCAGCAAGGTGGATTTGCCCGATCCCGAACCGCCGAGCAGGGCGAAGATCTCGCCTTTCTTGATTTCCAGGGACACGTCGTCCACGGCAATCGTCTCGTCGAACTTCTTCGTGACCCGGTCGATTTTGACCAACACCTGTTTAGGTGTCTGGTCGCCCTCGAGGGCTTTCTTATAGGCGCCGGAGGCAACTGCCATTTACGAAACTCCCAGAAAAAAAGAGTGCAGTTCGCCCGAGGTGGGCCAACTTTGGATAGTTTGAGCCTTGAAGCTATTTACCCGTCTTGACCGTGGTCCAGCTGCGGGTCATCAAACGTTGAATCTTGGGCGGCAGCTCGACCGACACGTAGGTCTTGTCGAGCACGGCCTGCGGTGGATACACCGATTCGTCCGTGCGGATGGATTGCTCCATCAATTTGTCCGAGCCAGGGTTGGGGTTGGCATAGCCGACCGAATCACTGACCTGGGCAATCACTTCAGGTTTGAGCAAATAGTTGATGAAGGCGTGGGCTTCCTTGACGTTGGACGAGTCCTTTGGAATCGCCAGCATGTCGAACCACAGCGCCCCACCCTCTTTCGGAATGGTGTAGGCCACCTTCACGCCCTTGCCCGCTTCGGCGGCCCTGGCCTTGGCCTGGAACATGTCGCCGGAGAAACCGATGGCGATGCAGATGTCGCCGTTGGCCAGGTCGGTGATGTATTTGGACGAGTGGAAGTAGGTCACGTACGGGCGCACCGCGAGCAGCTTGGCGGTGGCCTTTTTGTAATCGTCAGGGTTGGTGCTGTTGGCGTTGAGGCCCATGTAGTTGAGCACGGTGGGCATCATTTCATCGGCGGAATCGAGGAACGCCACGCCGCAGCTGTGCAGTTTCTTGATGTTCTCCGGCTCGAACAGCACGCTCCAGGAATCGATCTTGTCGACGCCCAGCACTTGCTTGATCTTGTCGACGTTGTAACCGATGCCGTTGGTGCCCCACAGGTACGGCACGGCGTACTGGTTGCCCGGATCGTTCTGTTCCAGGCGCTTGAGCAGCACCGGGTCGAGGTTGGCGTAATTGGTCAGCAACTTGCGGTCGAGCTTCTGGAACGCGCCCGCCTTGATCTGCTTGCCGAGGAAGTGGTTGGACGGCACGACCACGTCGTAGCCGGTGCGCCCGGCCAGCAACTTGCCTTCCAGGGTTTCGTTACTGTCGAACACGTCATACACCGGTTTGATCCCGGTTTCTTTCTGGAAGTCGGCCAGGGTGGTCGAGCCGATGTAATCCGACCAGTTATAAACATGCACCGTACCGGCGGCCTGGACACTGACGGCAAGCGTCAGCCCGGCGCCGACCAGCAGGGCATTGCGTAACAAAGAAAAAATAGGCACGTGGAGGTCCTCTAAAATTAGTTGGGCCCAAGTTGCCCAGCGTTACATGACAGCCATGGCTGCCTGGCAACAAAACCGGCGCGCAACTTACCCTCGATAAACCTTTCCAGCAAAACTTTCCGTCATTTAATTATTCCTGTTGCCGCCACCGCGCAGGCAGCGGCAACAGGATGTCGCCTCAAACCGGCTTATTTACCGGACTTGATCTTGGTCCAGCTGCGGGTCAGGTCACGCTGAGTAGCGGCCGGCAAATCGGCAATCGCGTACAACTTGGCCTGCACGTCGGCTGTCGGGTAGATGCCTGGGTCCGAGGTGATGTCCTTGCTCACGAACTGGGTCGCTTCGGCGTTACCGTTAGGGAAACGCACGGCGTTGGTGATGTCGGCCATCACTTTCGGCTGCAACAGGTAGTTCATGAACTTGTAGGCACCGTCGACGTTTTCCGCGTCTTTCGGAATAGCGACCATGTCGTAGAAGCTGCCCGCGCCTTCTTTCGGAATGGCGTAGCTGACTTTGACCTTGTCACCGGCTTCAGCAGCGCGGGACTTGGCTTGTTGCACGTCACCCGAGTAACCCACGGCTACGCAGATGTTGCCGTTGGCCAGGTCGGAGATGTACTTGGACGAGTGGAAGTAGGTGACCGAAGGACGAATCTTGAGGAACAGCTCTTCGGCTTTCTTGATGTCTTCTTTCTTCTGGCTGTCGGTTGGCAGGCCCAGGTAGTGCAGCGCGACCGGCAGCATTTCGGTCGGCGAATCGAGGAAGCTCACACCGCAGCCCTTGAGCTTGGCGATGTTTTCAGGCTTGAACAGGATGTCCCAGGAATCGATGGTGTCGACGCCCAACGCGGCTTTGACTTTCTCCGCGTTGTAACCGATGCCGATCGAGCCCCACATGTAAGGGAAGGCGTGTTTGTTGTCCGGGTCGCTGACGGAAACCGCTTTAAGCAGCGATTTGTTCAGGTTGCCGTAGTTGGACAGCTTGGACTTGTCCAGCTCCTGGTAAACCCCGGCCTTGATCTGCTTGGCGAGGAAGTTGTTCGACGGCACGACCACGTCGTAACCGGACTTGCCTGCCAGCAACTTGGCTTCCAGGGTTTCGTTGCTGTCGAAAACGTCGTACACCACCTTGATCCCGGACTCTTTCTCGAAGTTCGCGATGGTGTCCGGTGCAATGTAGTCGGACCAGTTATAGACGTGCAGTACCTTGTCATCGGCCTGTACTGCACCCGCCATCACGCCCATCAGGGACATGGCGAGGAGGGTCTTGCCAGCTATCTTCATACCTAATGCCTTCATGTGGGTAATGCTCCAATTTTTCTTTTTAACCACGCGCTCAGCGGCCTGTTACTGGGCATCCGAACAACCGGTAGTCTGGCAAGTTCCGAGGCAGGCTTTCAAGGAAAGACCCCTCCTTTATTTGCACTGGGCGAAGTGCCGACCGCACACCTCGCCCAGAGCCTAGCACTTAGCCCTGCAACGCACTCAGGGTCAGGTCCAGGCACTTGCGCGCCTTGGCCACCAACTCATCGATTTCCGCCTTGGTAATCACCAATGGCGGGGAGATGATCATGGTGTCGCCCACGGCACGCATGATCAGGCCGTTGTCGAAGCAGAAAGTGCGGCAAATCATGCCCACGCCCTTGCCTTCGTAACGTTTGCGAGTGGCCTTGTCCTGGACCAGTTCGATGGCCCCCAACAGACCGACGCCGCGCACTTCTCCCACCAACGGGTGATCGTTCAGTTCCCGTAGACGCTTTTGCAAATAGGGTGCCGTTTCGGCGTGGACGCGCTCGATAATTTTTTCTTCGCGCAGGATGCGGATGTTTTCCAACGCTACCGCTGCGGCTACCGGGTGCCCGGAGTAGGTGAAACCGTGGTTGAAATCGCCACCCTCGTTGAGCACCTTCACCACTTCGTCACGCACGATCAGGCCACCCATCGGGATGTAGCCGGAGGTCAGGCCCTTGGCGATGGTCATCATGTCGGGCTTCAGATCGTAGTAATCGCTACCGAACCACTCACCGGTACGACCGAAACCACAGATCACTTCGTCGGCCACGAACAGGATGTCGTACTTGGCGAGGATTTCCTTGATGCGCGGCCAGTAGCTGTCGGGCGGCACGATCACGCCACCGGCGCCCTGGATCGGCTCGGCAATAAAGGCACCGACGTTATCCACGCCCAGTTCCAGGATTTTCTCTTCCAGTTGATTGGCGGCCCAGATACCGAACTCGTCCGGGCTCATGTCGCCGCCTTCACCGAACCAGTACGGCTGGGCAATGTGGACGATGCCCGGGATCGGCAAGTCGCCCTGTTCGTGCATGTACGTCATGCCGCCCAGGCTCGCGCCGGCCACGGTGGAACCGTGATAACCGTTCTTGCGGCTGATGATGACTTTCTTGTTCGGCTGGCCCTTGATCGCCCAATAGTGGCGGACCATGCGCAGCATGGTGTCGTTGCCTTCGGAGCCGGAACCGGTGAAGAACACGTGGTTCATGCCTTCTGGCGCGATGTCGGAAATCGCCTTGGCCAGCTCCAGTACCGGCGGGTGAGCGGTCTGGAAGAACAGGTTGTAATAAGGCAGTTCGCGCATCTGCTTGGCAGCGGCGTCGGCCAGTTCATCGCGACCGTAACCGATCGCCACGCACCACAGGCCGGCCATGCCGTCGAGGATCTTGTTGCCTTCGCTGTCCCACAGATAAACACCCTTGGCGCTGGTGATGATGCGCGGGCCTTTCTCTTTGAGCTGCTTGAAATCGCTGAACGGCGCCAGGTGGTGCTCGCTGCTCAAGGCTTGCCATTCACGGGTTTGCGGGTTGTTGCTGGTCATGCGAATTCTCCTAGTTATCCAGTGAAGGGCGCGGAAACTTCCGTCCGCGCCCCGGCGTATCAGACGGCGAAGAGCAGGAATTCCCGCTCCCACGAACTGATCACGCGCTTGAAGTTTTCATGCTCGGCCCGCTTGACCGCGACGTAGCCAGTAATGAATTTCTTGCCCAGGTATTTCTCGATGGTCGCGCTGTGTTCCATGCGTTCCAGCGCGTCTTCGATGGTCAGTGGCAGGCGCAGGTTGCGGCGTTCATAGCCACGGCCCACCACCGGCGCACTCGGGTTCAAGCCTTCGACCATGCCGATGTAGCCGCAGAGCAGGCTCGCGGCAATCGCCAGGTACGGGTTGGCGTCGGCGCCCGGCAGGCGGTTTTCCACCCGACGGTTTTGCGGGCCGGCATCCGGCACGCGCAGGCCCACGGTGCGGTTCTCTTCGCCCCACTCCACGTTCACCGGTGCCGAGGTGTCCGGCAGGAAGCGGCGGAACGAGTTGACGTTCGGGGCGAACAGCGGCAGCAGCTCGGGGATCAGTTTCTGCAAACCACCGATGTGGTGCAGGAACAACTGGCTCATGGTTCCGTCTTCATTGGAGAAGACGTTCTTGCCGGTCTCGATATCGATGATGCTCTGGTGGATATGCATCGCGCTGCCGGGTTCGCCGGTCATGGGCTTGGCCATGAACGTCGCCGCGACGTCGTGCTTGAGCGCGGCTTCGCGCATGGTGCGCTTGAACACCAGGATCTGGTCGGCCAGGGACAGGGCATCGCCGTGACGGAAATTGATTTCCATCTGCGCCGTGCCGTCCTCGTGGATCAGTGTGTCGAGGTCCAGCTCCTGCAGTTCGCACCAGTCGTAGACGTCTTCAAACAGCGGGTCGAATTCGTTTGCCGCTTCAATCGAGAACGACTGGCGACCAGTTTCCGGGCGACCGGAACGGCCGATGGGCGGTTGCAGCGGGAAGTCCGGGTCTTCGCAGCGCTTGGTCAGGTAAAACTCCATTTCCGGCGCCACGATCGGCTGCCAGCCCTTGTCGGCATAGAGTTTCAGGACCTTCTTCAATACGTTGCGCGGCGACAGCTCGATCGGGTTGCCTTGCTTATCGTAGGTGTCGTGGATCACCTGAGCCGTGGGCTCGATAGACCAGGGCACCAGGTACACCGCGTTCTGGTCGGGGCGGCAGATCATGTCGATGTCGGCCGGGTCGAGCAGTTCGTAATAGATGTCGTCTTCGACATAGTCGCCGGTCACGGTCTGCAACAGAACGCTCTCGGGCAGGCGCATGCCTTTTTCGGCAATGAACTTGTTGGTCGGCGAAATCTTGCCCCGGGTGATCCCGGTCAAGTCGGCGATCATGCATTCGACTTCTGTGATCTTGTGGTCTTTCAACCAATCGGTGAGCTGGTCGAGGTTGTTACTCATAAATGCCTCTGGGCTGAGTTTCCTGACTCTGATAAGTCAGGCGTTGTTTGACGCATCGGCGTCGCGTGTTACAGATTGCCACTGCAAGGGCCGCGCACAAACACCCGCCGCGACCAGGGCGTGGGTGAGAGAGAGCGTAGCCGCACGTGCAGAATCATGAGCAGGGCCCGACGCATTGGCCGGGCCGCTGAAGTAAAACGGTTCTATATTGGGAGTACGGGCAGTAAAGAGAATGTCGTGCAGACCGTCCAGAATATCGGACGGGGCCAGCGAGGCCACCGGGGAAGGAAGAGTCGACGGCACGCCTTTGGCAACTTGGGCCTTGGCGTGAACGCAACGATCGCCACTGATGTGATAAGCATGCAGACCGTTCTGCCCAGAGCAGACGGCGACGCCGATTGACGGCAGGCGAGACATGAAGCACCCCGGTATTATTGCTGTTATGGGTTTGAATCGAGCTTAGCCTTGTTCATTTTTTTACACAACACCCCCGTAAAAAATACAACACGGCCCGCTCAAGCCTGCGGGCGCCAAAGCGTCCAAAGGCATAAAAACGCCCCAAACTGCCTCAAAAAAGCCGCGTGAGCGCTTTTTTAGGGCAAAAAAGGCCTCGCTTGACTTCGGCATGCCGTTCGGGTTGACTGAAACCCGAAGAGATCAATGATTGATATTTTTAACAACAAAGGTGTTGCATCATGTCGGTACCCCCGCGTGCCGTTCAGCTTAACGAAGCGAACGCGTTCCTTAAGGAACATCCTGAGGTTCTGTACGTTGACCTTCTGATTGCGGATATGAATGGTGTGGTGCGCGGCAAGCGCATTGAACGCACCAGCCTCCACAAGGTTTACGAGAAAGGCATCAACCTGCCGGCCTCTCTATTTGCTCTGGATATCAATGGCTCGACGGTGGAAAGCACCGGCCTGGGCCTGGACATCGGCGATGCTGACCGAATCTGCTATCCAATCCCCGACACCCTGTGCAATGAGCCTTGGCAAAAGCGCCCTACCGCGCAACTGCTGATGACCATGCACGAAATCGAAGGTGAACCTTTCTTCGCGGATCCCCGTGAAGTCTTGCGTCAAGTGGTGACCAAGTTCGATGACATGGGTCTGACGATCTGTGCCGCGTTCGAACTGGAGTTCTACCTGATCGACCAGGAGAACGTGAACGGCCGACCGCAACCGCCACGCTCGCCGATCTCCGGCAAACGCCCGCATTCGACACAGGTCTACCTGATCGACGACCTCGACGAATACGTCGACTGCCTCCAGGACATTCTGGAAGGTGCGAAGGAGCAAGGCATCCCGGCCGACGCCATCGTCAAGGAAAGTGCCCCGGCGCAGTTCGAAGTCAACCTGCATCACGTCAACGACCCGATCAAAGCCTGCGACTACGCGGTGTTGCTCAAGCGTCTGGTGAAGAACATCGCCTATGACCACGAGATGGACACCACCTTCATGGCCAAGCCGTATCCGGGCCAGGCAGGCAATGGTCTGCACGTACACATTTCGATTCTCGACAAAGAAGGCAACAACATCTTTGCCAGCGAGGATCCCGAGCAGAACGCCGCACTGCGTCACGCGATCGGCGGTGTGCTCGAGACCCTACCGGCGCAAATGGCTTTCCTGTGCCCGAACGTCAACTCGTACCGTCGTTTCGGCGCACAGTTCTACGTGCCGAACTCGCCGTGCTGGGGCCTGGACAACCGGACCGTGGCGATTCGCGTACCGACCGGCTCGTCCGATGCGGTGCGTATCGAGCACCGCGTGGCCGGCGCCGATGCCAACCCGTACCTGCTGATGGCTTCGGTCCTGGCAGGCGTGCATCACGGCCTGACCAACAAGATCGAGCCGGGCGCGCCCGTGGAAGGCAACTCCTACGAGCAGAACGAGCAAAGCCTGCCGAACAACCTGCGTGATGCACTGCGCGAGCTGGACGACAGCGAAGTCATGGCCAAGTACATCGATCCGAAGTACATCGATATCTTCGTGGCCTGCAAGGAAAGTGAGCTGGAGGAATTCGAACACTCCATCTCCGACCTTGAGTACAACTGGTACCTGCATACCGTTTAAGCGGTTGCCGTGAAAAAAGAACGCCGTCGGCTGATGAAGCTGACGGCGTTTTTTTATGGCCTGCATAAAACCCTGTGGCGAGGGGGCTTGCCCCCGTTGGGCGGCGTAGCAGCCCCAAATTAAACCAGACACACCGCATGAGCCGGATTTGGGAGTGCTGCGCACTCCAACGGGGGCAAGCCCCCTCGCCACAGGGTATGGCTCTATCCCATCCTCTGCGTACAATGCCCGCTGCCCCGCAGGAGACTCCAATGACGCGCCCCGCCCCTATCCGCAAACCCCGCGCACGCAGCCAGGCGCGGATCGATTCGATCCTCGATGCCGCCCGCACGCTGCTCGCCGCCGAGGGCGTGGCCAGCCTGTCGATCTACAGCGTCGCCGAGCGCGCGGAGATTCCGCCCTCCTCCGTCTACCACTTCTTCGCCAGCGTTCCGGCCCTGCTCGAAGCCCTGACCGCCGACGTCCACGCCGCGTTCCGCGCCTGCCTGCTAGAACCGATCGACCACGCAGCCCTCAGCGGCTGGCGTGACCTGTCGCGGCTGGTGGAACAGCGCATGCTCGACATCTACGGCGAAGACGCCGCCGCCCGCCAGTTGATCCTCGCCCAACACGGCCTGACCGAAGTCACCCAGGCCGACCGTCAGCACGACATCGAACTGGGCGACTTGATGCACAAGCTGTTCGATCATCACTTCGAGCTGCCGAGGCTGCCCAAGGATGTCGATGTGTTTGCGTTGGCCATGGAGCTGGGGGATCGGGTGTATGCACGTTCGGTGCAGCAGCACGGGCAGATCACACCGCGAATGGCCGAGGAAGGGATGCGGGTGTTCGATGCGTATCTGGGGCTTTACCTGCCGCCGTACCTGCCCAAGCGCATCCTCTGATCGTTCCCACGCACCACGGGGGAATGCCTCCAGAGACGCTCTGCGTTCCAATGGGACGCGGAGCATCCCGGGCTGCATTCCCACGCAGAGCGTGGGAACGATCGGGGCCTACCTTTCGGCATTGTTTACAACTTGGCGATCGACACTTCAGTGGATTTCACGAAGGCAATCACTTCGCTGCCGACCACCAGTTCCAGCTCTTTCACCGAACGGGTAGTGATGACGGAAGTAACGATGCCCGACGCGGTCTGAACGTCGATTTCCGACAGCACGTCACCCAGCACGATTTCCTTGATCGAGCCCTTGAACTGGTTACGAACGTTGATGGCTTTGATAGTCATGCGATTTCTCCTCGAGTCGAAATGAGCCGCAAGCTCCAAGCTACAAGCCGCAAGAAGAAGCAGAACGCTTTTACTTACCGCTTGCAGCTTGCAACTTACCGCTGCTTCTATTGCGCCCAACGCAGTTGCGTAGGCAAGGGTGAAACGGGTTCCGGTTCCGGCGGCTCGCCCGGCAGGGACAGCACGCGGTTGAGGACTTCGGTTTCCAGCGCCGCCAGCCGATGGGAGCCGCGCACCCGAGGGCGCGGCAGTTCCACGTGCAGGTCGAGGCCGACTTCGCCGTCTTCGATCAGGATCACCCGATCGGCAATCGCCACCGCTTCACTGACGTCGTGGGTCACCAGCAACACAGTGAAGCCGTGCTTTTGCCAGAGCCGTTCGATCAGCTGCTGCATTTCAATTCGGGTCAGGGCATCCAGGGCGCCCAAAGGCTCATCCAGCAGCAGCAAGCGCGGTTGATGGATCAGCGCGCGGGCCAGGGCCACACGTTGCTTCTGCCCACCGGACAGCGCGGCTGGCCACTCATTGGCGCGATCCGCCAGGCCCACCGACTCCAGCGCTTCCAACGCTTGAGGGCGCCAGTTGCCCTTAAGCCCCAGGCCGACGTTGTCGATGACCTTCTTCCACGGCAGCAAACGCGCTTCCTGGAACATCAATCGCGTGTCTTCCCGGGCATCGCTCAGTGGCGCCGAACCGGCCAGCAGCTCGCCGCCCGTAGGCTTGTCGAGACCGGCGAGCAAGCGCAGCAGGGTACTTTTGCCACAGCCGCTGCGACCGACCACCGCCACGAATTGCCCGGCCGGAATATGCAGGTCGACCTCGCGCAGCACTTGCCGCGAACCAAAGGTCTTTTGCAACTTGCGCACGGCCAGCGGAATCCCGCGCAGCAGGCGTGGAGGTTGTTGAGCGGTCATGCGGCACCTCCTTTGGCAACCTGATACGCCGGATGCCAGCGCAACCAAACGCGCTCAAGTCCACGGGCCGCGAGATCAGCCAGTTTGCCGAGCACCGCGTAAAGCAGAATCGCCAGCACCACCACGTCGGTCTGCAAAAACTCCCGGGCATTCATCGCCAGGTAGCCAATGCCGGAACTGGCGGAAATGGTTTCGGCCACGATCAGCGTCAGCCACATGAACCCCAGAGCGAAACGCACACCGACCAGAATCGAAGGCAACGCCCCCGGCAAAATCACCTGACGGAACAGGCTGAAACCGGACAAGCCATAACTGCGCGCCATCTCTACCAGCGCCGGATCGACGTTGCGGATGCCGTGATACGTGTTGAGGTAGATCGGGAACAACGTGCCCAGGGCCACGAGGAAAATCTTCGCCGACTCATCGATGCCGAACCACAGGATCACCAGCGGAATCAGCGCCAGGTGCGGCACGTTGCGGATCATCTGCACCGAACTGTCGAGCAGGCGTTCGCCCCACTTCGACAGACCGGTGATGAAACCCAAGGCCAGACCAATGCCGCCGCCAATGGTGAAACCGAGTGCCGCACGCCAGCCGCTGATGGCCAGGTGGGTCCAGATTTCACCGCTGCGCACCAGACTCACGCCCGCCTCGATCACCGCGATGGGCGCCGGCAGGATCCGCGTCGACAACCAGCCCGCCGACACCGACAACTGCCACACCGCCAACAGCAACACCGGCAACGCCCAGGGCGCGAGGTTGTGGATAATTCTTTTCATGGCGGCGCCTCAGCTCTGGGACGCGGCTTTGGGAAGAATGTCGTTGGCCACCATTTCGCCGAACGGGCTTACGAAGTTGGCACCTTGGGGTTGTTCCGGACGCTGCACGTCGATGTGCGGGAACAGCAATTCGGCCACGCGGTAAGCCTCTTCCAGGTGTGGATAACCGGAGAAGATGAACGTATCGATGCCCAGGTCCGCGTATTCCTTCATCCGCGCAGCCACGGTCGGACCGTCGCCTACCAGCGCCGTCCCGGCACCGCCGCGCACCAGGCCGACGCCGGCCCACAGGTTAGGGCTGACTTCCAGGTTGTCGCGGCTGCCGCCATGCAGCGCGGCCATGCGTTGCTGGCCGACCGAATCGAAACGCGACAGGGACGCTTGCGCCCGAGCGATGGTTTCGTCGTCCACATGGGAGATCAGCCGATCCGCCGCCGCCCACGCTTCCTCGTTGGTTTCCCGCACGATCACATGCAAACGAATACCGAAGCGCACGGTACGCCCGAGCTTCGCCGCTTTGGCGCGCACTTGTTCAATCTTCTCGGCCACGGCCGCTGGAGGTTCGCCCCAGGTCAGGACCATCTCCACTTGCTCGGCTGCCAAGTCTTGAGCTGCTTCCGAAGAACCGCCGAAGTACAGCGGCGGACGCGGTTGCTGGATCGGCGGATAGAGCAACTTCGCGCCCTTCACGCTGATGTGCTGACCGTCGTAATCCACGGTTTCGCCTTCCAGCACCCGGCGCCAGATGCGGGTGAATTCCACCGAGGCCTGATAACGCTCTTCGTGGCTGAGGAACAAACCGTCGCCGGCCAATTCATCTGGATCGCCACCGGTCACCAGGTTGAACAGCGCACGACCGCCGGACAGTCGATCCAGAGTCGCCGCCTGCCGCGCCGCCACCGTCGGGGAAATGATCCCGGGGCGCAGGGCGACAAGGAATTTCAGACGCTGGGTCACCGGGATCAGCGACGCGGCCACCAGCCACGAGTCTTCACAGGAGCGGCCGGTCGGGATCAACACCCCGCCGAAGCCCAGGCGATCCGCTGCCTGGGCGATCTGCTGCAAATAACCGTGGTCAACGGCGCGAGCGCCTTCGGCGGTGCCAAGGTAATGGCCGTCGCCGTGGGTAGGCAGGAACCAGAAAATATTGAGGCTCATGGAGTGGTCTCCTTAGGAATTCGAATTACTGCGCTTTGGCAACGGCTGCCGGTGGCGTCCAGATCACGTCTTTAATGCTGAGCGGCTTGGGAATCAGCTTGAGCTGGTAGAAGCTGTCGGCGATTTTCTGTTGCGCGGCGACCACTTCCGGGGTCAGAAACAGCGCGCCGTAGCCCTGGCGTTTTACCGAGGTCAGGGTGATCTCCGGCGACAGGCCGAGCAGTGGCGAAACTTGTTTGGTCACGTCTTCCGGGTTGGCTTTGGACCATTCCCCAACGGCGCGCACTTCTTCGACGAGGGTCTTGATCACCTCGGGGTTTTTCTGTGCGTAAGGCTTGGTCGCCAGGTAGAACTGATGGTTGTCGACGATGCCTTGGCCATCACGCAGGGTGCGTGCTTGCAGTTGCTGTTCGGCGGCCGCCTGGTACGGGTCCCAGATCACCCAGGCATCGACGCTGCCGCGTTCGAACGCAGCGCGGGCATCGGCGGGTGGCAGGAATACGGTCTGGATATCGGTGTACTTGAGGCCGGCGTCTTCGAGGGCGCGGACCAGCAGGTAATGAACGTTGGAGCCCTTGTTCAGGACGACTTTCTTGCCCTTGAGGTCGGCAACGGATTTGATCGTCGAGTCCTTCGGCACCAGGATCGCTTCGCTGTGAGGTGCTGGCGGTTCGTAGGCGACGTAGAGCAAATCGGCACCGGCGGCTTGAGCGAAGACGGGCGGGGTTTCGCCGGTGACACCGAAGTCAATCGAGCCGACGTTCAGGCCTTCCAGCAGTTGCGGGCCACCGGGGAATTCAGTCCATTGCACGTCCACGCCTTGGGCGGCGAGGCGTTTTTCCAGGGTGCCTTTGGCCTTGAGCAGCACCAGGGTGCCGTACTTCTGATAACCGATTCGCAATGTCTCGGCTTGTGCTTGGGAAATAACGCCGAAGGACACAGCCGCCACAAACAGGGCGACCAGACCACGACGCAAAATGACAGTGCGCATAGCGCTCTCCTATTTGCTGTTGGGTGTTGGCTGCACCTGCTTGGCCGTTGGCGGCTGAGTAAGGTGAGTGGATCAAATTCGGGGTAAGGCTCAAATGCTCCAGCGAGCACTCAATAAACGTTCGTTCAAGAGGTTCGGGTCGATCGGCTTGGGCCGTCGCGCCATGGCGCTGAAAAACAGCTCCAGGGATTCAGTCAATCGTTGCTCCAGCTCCGGCGCCAATTGCGCCTGGGCACTGCCTTCGCCGTAAGCGATCTGGCTGTCCACGGCGAAAATCCCGTGGAGCATTTCCTGGGCCTTGAGTGCCGACAGCACTGGTTTGAGCGCGTAATCCACCGCCAGCATGTGGGCGATGCTGCCGCCGGTCGCCATTGGCAACACCACTTTGTGCGCCAGGGCGCGCTCGGGCAGCAAGTCGAGTACGGTTTTCAAGGCACCGGAGAACGACGCCTTGTACACCGGCGTCGCGATCAGCAGGCCGTCGGCGTTTTCAATCTGTTGCAACAGGTCGATTACCTTCGGGCTGTCGAAGCGTGCGTGCAGCAAGTCTTCGGCCGGGAAGTCCCGTACCTGATAACTCACCACTTCCACCCCTTGTTCCTGCAACCAGCGTTGCGAACGCTCCAGCAACACCCCGGAACGAGAGCGTTGGCTGGGGCTGCCACCGAGTGAGACGACCAGCATTCAGGTGATTCCTTGAGCGGTGTGGCGATTCGCAGTGTGCGATCTCGCTTTGATGGAAGTGACCTTAACAGGTGATTTATATATCCATAAATCATATTTATTCATTTGGTTATTCTTTAAAGAACTATGCGATACGCCTTTCTCCAGACAAAAAAACAGGCCGTAAAAACGGCCTGAAAAATCCCCTGCTTTGTGAATACACATACCCCCTGTAGGAGCGAGGCTTGCCCGCGAAGAGGCCATCACGGCTTGCATCAATGGCGGCCTTGATGACGCCTTCGCGGGCAAGCCTCGCTCCTACAGGGGTTGCTGATCGTTCCCACGCAGAGCGTAGGAACGATCATTAACGATTCGGCTGCGGCGTCAGGCGCAGGTACGGTTTCACCGCGCGATAGCCCTTGGGAAAGCGTTTCTTGATTTCGTCTTCGTCCTTGAGCGACGGCACGATCACCACTTCATCACCGTCCTGCCAGTTGGCCGGGGTGGCCACCTTGTAGTTGTCGGTGAGTTGCAGCGAGTCGATCACCCGCAGGATTTCATGGAAGTTACGGCCGGTGCTCGCCGGGTAGGTGATGGTTAGCCTAACCTTCTTGTTCGGGTCGATCACGAACAGCGAGCGTACGGTCAGAGTGTCGTTGGCGTTCGGGTGAATCAGGTCGTACAGGTCCGAGACCTTGCGATCAGCGTCGGCGAGGATCGGGAAGTTGACGATCGTGTTCTGGGTTTCGTTGATGTCCTCGATCCACTTGTGGTGCGAGTCCACCGGGTCCACCGACAGGGCGATGGCTTTGACGCCACGTTTGGAGAATTCATCCTTGAGCTTGGCGGTAAAGCCCAGTTCGGTGGTGCACACCGGGGTGAAGTCCGCCGGGTGGGAAAACAGCACGCCCCAGCTATCGCCCAGCCATTCGTGGAAACGGATGGTGCCGGCGCTGGAATCCTGTTCGAAATCGGGGGCGATATCGCCAAGTCTGAGGCTCATGGTGCTGCTCCTGGTGAGTGCTTGTTGAGCTCAACTGTGCCTGCATTCCGATTGAATTAAAAAGAATAAATATCGATTTATTTAGATCATAAGTGAATATTAAACATCTGTTCACTGGACCTCGCCCGCCATCGCGGCCAACATCGCCCTCAAGGTTCGAGAAGGCCTTGAGTTGCTGCAAAAGAGGGGAATTTCAGGGCGGGATTACGGGGGTGACTCCGCCCTGAAAACGCAAAAGCCCCGCCCGGCGAGGTGCCGGGCGGGGCTTTTTTTACTCAGGTGTACTTGAGCGCGCTATTACAGCAGCGGGATCGAGTAGCTGAGGATCAGGCGGTTTTCGTCCTGGGAGCGAACGCCCGGGATATCGGTACGCCAGGTAGCATTTTTCCACATGAAGCCAACGTTTTTCAGCGGACCTTCTGGTACTACGTAAGCGACGGTCAGGTCGCGTTCCCATTCAGTGCTGTTGTTACCTGCTGGAACGGTAGCGCTGACGCGGTTAGTGTCGATACCGTCGCCACGCAGATAAACCATACCAGCCGTCAAGCCAGGCAAGCCGACCTTGGCGAAATCATACGAGTAGCGAGCCTGCCAGGTTTTCTCGCCGGCACGGCCGAACTTCTGGATCTGCATATCGGTGATGGTGTAGTTCGACGAGCCGTCACCTTGGTTCAGCCAAGGGAAGTCGCTGCTGCCATTGCTGACCTGGTAACCGCCACCGAAGGTGTGACCGGCAACGGAGTACAGGAACAGGCCGCTGTACAGGTTGTTGTCGACCTTGCCTTTACCGTTGGCAGTGCTGCTGTAGTTACCGGTGCTGTAGTACAGCGGATCGGTGCCGTTCTTGCCGTCATCGGAGCTGTTGAAGTAGCGCAAGTCGGACTTCAATACGCCCGGGCCGATGGCCCAGTTGTGAACCAGACCCAGGAAATGTTGCTTGTAGAAGTCTTCCAGGTTGCCGTAGTAGTACTGAGCAGTCAGGTCCTTGGTGATTTTGTAGTCACCACCGGCGTAGATGAACTTATTGCTGTTGGCGGTACGCGGGGAGGCACCGTTAATGGACAGGTTCTCGTTGTTGCTGGAGTTACGCCCCTTCACAGCTTCGATCTGACCGCCAACCAGGGTCAGGTCCTTGATTTCGCCGGAAGTGATCTGACCGCCCTGCCAGGTTTGCGGCAGCAGACGACCGTCGTTGGTCACAATCACCGGGTTCTTCGGCTGCAGAGTGCCCAACTTCAATTCGGTCTGGGAGATCTTGGCTTTGGCGGTCAAGCCCAGGCTGGAGAAGTTATCAACCGCCTGGCCGTTGGACTCGCTTGGGAAAACAGTGCCGCCGTAAGCGGTACCAGGGCTGCCATTCGCGGCAACGTTGCCGTTAGTGCCGCCGCCCGAATCCAGGCGTACGCCCAGCAGGCCGATGGCGTCGATACCGAAGCCGACGGTGCCTTGGGTGTAACCGGAAATGAAGCGCAGGTCGAAGCCTTGGCCCCACTCTTCGTTTCGACTTGGGCTGGCGGTGCCATCACGGTTATCGGTGTTGATGTAGAAGTTACGCAGACCCAGAGTGGCCTTGCTGTCTTCGATAAAACCGGCGGCGCCTGCCTGCTGCGCCAAAACCCCTACGGCCACAGCCAGGGCCAAGGTGGACTTGTTCATTGTTTCGCTCCTCTCGTTTCTAATTCTTGTGTTCCGGCCCTGGGTCGAATGCCCTGGATCCTGAAAAATGCGCTCGCGACCGAATCGTGACTTGCCAGTCGACCAATGCAGATGGGGGCACGCATGTTAAACATATAAAAAATTATTTCATTATTTTTCATGCCGATCTGGAATATCAATGGGCACTACTTCGTAACGTCGGACATAAGGTATCGGCCCATACGGCATGCACTTTAGGCGATTCGATTAAAAGCTAAAAAGAATAAAAAATTTGTAGATAAGCTCAATTAGGAATATCAAAAAAAACACGAAAAAAAACCTCGCCATTCAGCGAGGTTTTTTTCCGAGGCGATTACAAGAAGCTGTAGGTGTAGTTGAAGATCAGACGGGTCTGGTCAACATCGGGGTTGTTAGAGACTTCGCTGCCCCGGTAGACACCATTGCGCACGGTCACGCCAAAACCTTTAAGGGCGCCCTGCTGGATGGTGTAGTCGACCCGCATGTCGCGTTCCCACTCGGATGCATCAGGGCCATTGCCAGTCGTGGCTTTGATATCGTCGCCATGCAGGTAGGCGATGGACGCTCTCAGACCAGGTACACCCAGGCTCGCGAAGTCGTAGCTGTACTGACCGAAGGTGGTGTTTTCACCGGCACGGATAAAGCTGTTAACCATGGAGTCAGTGAATAGATAGAAGCTGGTGCCTCCGTTCCCTTCAGGACGGTTATTGCCATCAACCACGTTGCCCTGGTTCAGCATGACGAAGCCGCCGTCATCGCTGACGCGCTGGTGCCCGACCAGGAAGGCGTTGCCACCCAGGGTATAGGTGAACATGGCGCTCCAGGTCTTGTTATCGACCTCGCCCGGGTTCTTGGCGAAACCGTTGTTGTTGTTGAAGCGGTAGCCTACGTCGCCGTTCTTGCCGTCAGAGCTGCTGTCGAAATAACGGATGTCAGTCTTGAACGACTGGTTCGGGGCGATCTGGTACAGGTGCACCAGGCCGAGGAAGCTCTGCTTGTAGTAGTCTTCCAGGTTCGCGTAGTAGTACTGCAGCATCAAGTCTTTGGTGACCTTCCAGTCAGCACCAGCGTAACGGAACTGGTTGCTATCCTGAGTACCGCCCGCCACTGCCAGGCCGGTGGAATTGGACGATGCACGACCGGCCGAGTGTTCCAACTGACCTGCGTTGAAGGTCACGTTGTCGATTTCTTTCGAGGTGATGGTGCCACCGTCAAAGGTCTGTGGCAGCAGACGGCTGTCGTTCGACAGCAGGATCGGCAATTGAGGTGCCAGAGCGCCACCCACGTGGGCCTCGGTCTTCGAGAAGCGAGCCTTGACGTTAGCCGATGCACGGCTCCACTCGTCCACGGCCGAACCGTCACTGTCGCTTGGGAAGAACGAGTTGCTGTCCGGATGATGGCCCTTGCCACCGTCCAAATGGATACCGACAAGCGCCTGGGCATCAATACCGAAGCCGACAACACCTTGGGTAAAACCGGACAGGTAATCGAACTTCAGACCTTCAGCGGTTTCTCGCTGACTGTTGGCAGGAGTATTAGCGCCTTCGCGGAAATCGTTGTTGTAATACATGGTGCGGGAACTGACGGAAGCCTTGCTGTCTTCCAGGAAACCCGCGGCGCCTGCCTGCTGCGCCAAAACCCCTACGGCCACAGCCAAGGCCAAGGTGGACTTGTTCATTGTTAAGCTCCTCTCGTTTCTAATTTTTGTGTTCCTGGCCCTGAGTCAATAGCCCGGGGTTTCTAGGATTGGCGATTAGCGCCAGACCGTGACCCACAAGTCAATCGTAACTTTATGTGTCTACGACCATGGTCTAACCCCCCCCTGATTTGGTCCCTGCAAGGTCATGAATTTTCATAAGCCTAAAAAGAATCAGCAGACCCTTTCTCATACCCTTTAGGAATTGATCTGCGCTGCTGCCCGCTGAAATGGCGGCTCACAAGCCAATTCCTAAAAGGTATTTATTAGTATTTTTTTAGATCGACTCGTGTTTTAAAGCACTCGCAATCCATCTCATCAAAAGCCACGCCATGACAATCAAACGCGAACTATCCGGCTCAATTGTTACAGTTTGTGTATCGATATTAAGATTTTTGGAAGCCCAGCCAGCCAGCCTCACTCCCGGCTACAAACCGGTATCGACCCGAGCAAAGCGCCGAGGCCGATGGGATTTGTGAGAAGACCATAGGTCATAAAATCGACTGACGCCGTTTTAAAAGCGGTTTGCAGGTGGTCACCGGCATCTGCATCCGGTGCCATTGAGGGTGCGTATGGCTGGTCGCCAACGCTGGGGGCCATTCGCAAGACTGACAGGCGCCTCACCGACGCGGCGCAGGTTGGCCAATGGGGGAGCGCCGACTTTTGAAGTCTGTGTACGAGGATTACGCCGAAAAGCATCCCGAGGTGGTCGCCGGTTCAACTTTCCGGAGGCCAAGGCCCGGCAAACCATCGCACGGCTCGAGGGTGGCACAGCCAAGGCGATCGGCGAGACGGCGAAGTTTTTGAAGGAACAAGGAAAGGTGGAGACGGTGCTGCCGGATTATTCGCCGTATGTCAGCGCGAAGTTCGTCACCGAGTAACACCACCTCCCGTAGGAGCGAGGCTTGCCCGCGAAGAGGCCATCACGCCCGATATTGATAGTGGCTGTGACGACGCCTTCGCGGGCAAGCCTCGCTCCTACAGGAGGGTGGCGCTACGGTTACAGGGTCTTTTCGAAGATCTTCGAATTGCGTTGGTAGTTGTACAGCGACGCCCGCGCCGACGGCAGGCGCTCGACGCTGCTCGGTTCGAAACCGCGCTCGCGGAACCAGTGCGCGGTGCGGGTGGTGAGGACGAACAAGGTTTTCAACCCCTGGGCCCGGGCGCGGGTTTCGATCCGCTCCAGCAATTCATCGCCGCGACCGCCATGGCGATACTCCGGGTTCACCGCCAGGCACGCCAGCTCCCCGGCATCCGAGTCGGCAATCTGATACAGCGCCGCGCACGCGATGATCATGCCTTCCCGCTCGACCACGCTGAACTGCTCAATCTCGCGTTCCAGCACTTCCCGGGAACGACGCACCAGAATCCCCTGCTCTTCCAGCGGGCTGATCAAATCCAGCAAACCGCCGACGTCTTCAATCGCCGCTTCGCGCACCAGTTCGAATTGCTCCTGGGCCACCAGCGTACCGCCACCGTCACGGGTGAACAGTTCGGTCAGCAGCGCGCCGTCTTCGGCGTAGCTGACGATATGGCTACGGGCTACGCCACCACGGCAGGCTTCAGCCGCCGCATCCAGCAGTTCGCCCTGATAATTGTTGCCCAGACGTTGCAGGTGCGCCGGCACTTGTTGCGGACGCAGTTCGCGAACCAGGCGACCGTTTTCATCGATCAGGCCCAGGTCGGCGCCGAACAGCAGCAATTTATCCGCACCCAGGTCGATGGCCGCGCGGGTGGCGACGTCTTCGCAAGCGAGGTTGAAGATCTCACCGGTCGGCGAGTAGCCGAGCGGCGACAACAGCACGATGGAGCGCTCGTCCAACAGGCGATTGATGCCCTTGCGGTCGACCCGGCGCACTTCGCCGGTGTGGTGATAATCGACGCCTTCAAGCACGCCGATCGGCCGTGCCGTCACCAGGTTGCCGCTGGCCACCCGCAGGCGCGAGCCCTGCATCGGCGACGAAGCCATGTCCATGGACAACCGCGCTTCGATGGCGATACGCAACTGGCCCACGGCATCGATCACGCATTCCAGGGTCGCGGCATCGGTGATGCGCATGCCGTGGTGGTAATGCGGGATCAGGCCGCGTGCGGCCAGGCGGGTTTCGATTTGCGGACGGGAACCGTGGACCAGCACCAGTCGCACGCCAAGGCTGTGCAACAGCACCAGGTCGTGGACGATATTGCCGAAGTTCGGATGCTCCACACCGTCACCGGGCAGCATGACGACGAACGTGCAATCGCGGTGGGCATTGATGTAAGGAGACGCGTGACGAAGCCAATTAACGTAGTCGGGCATGAACCTGGGCCTGTAATAAATAGCAGCCAAAAAAATGGGCGAAGCAAAAAACGCACAACGGGCTGGTGGTTATCGTCGGAACAGGCTTGGCGACACGCGAGCTCTCCTAATGAATACGGGTTGGGACACCGGTAATTTATATATTTCTGTAGGAGCAAAGCTTGCTCGCGATAGCGGTGTATCAGCCAACTGTGATGTTGGATTTAATGCCGCCATCGCGAGCAAGCGTTGCTCCTACAGGTGTTGCGTTCAATTGGCCAACGTAGGGCTTTGGGCCGGCGTCAGGCAGTAATGTTCAATCAATTGACGTAATAGATGCACGGTAGGCTGCAAACGTGACATTTCGAGGTATTCCCCCGGTTGGTGAGCACAGGCGATGTCGCCCGGGCCAAGCACCAGTGTTTCGCAGCCAAGACGCTGAAGATAAGGCGCTTCGGTGCCGAACGCTACTGCTTCGGCGCGATGGCCCGTGAGCTTTTCCGCGACGCGGACCAATTCGGCGTCCTCGGCCTGCTCGAACGGGGGCACTTCGGGGAACAGCGGCGCGTAGTCGATCTTCACCTGATGGCGTTCGGCAACCGGCTTGAGGCGCGCCAGGATTTCCGCACGCAGGGCTTTGGGGTCCATGCCCGGCAGCGGCCGCAGGTCGAATTCCAGCGAGCATTGACCACAGATGCGATTGGGGTTGTCGCCGCCATGGATGCAGCCGAAATTCATCGTCGGGGTCGGCACGCCAAACTGCGGATTGCGGAATTCGCGCTGCCACAACAGGCGCAAGCCGCGCAGTTCGCCGATGGCATCGTGCATCGCTTCGAGGGCGCTGTGGCCCAGGCGCGGGTCGGAGGAATGGCCGCTCTGCCCGAGGATGTCGATGCGCTCCATCATGATGCCTTTGTGCATGCGGATCGGCTTGAGCCCGGTCGGCTCGCCGATCACCGCCGCCCGGCCCAGCGGACGCCCGGCTTTGGCCAGGGCACGCGCGCCGGACATCGAGCTTTCTTCATCGCAGGTGGCGAGAATCAGCAACGGCTGTTTGAACGGTTGGTCGAGCAGCGGGATCACTGCCTCGATGGCCAGGGCGAAAAAGCCCTTCATGTCGCAACTGCCCAGGCCCACCCAGCGGCCGTCCACTTCGGTCAGCTTCAACGGATCGGTCTGCCACAACGCGCCATCGAACGGCACGGTGTCGCTGTGCCCGGCCAGCACCAGGCCGCCCGGGCCGGAACCGAAACTGGCAAGCAGGTTGAATTTGCCGGGGCTGACCTGCTGGATATCGCAGGTAAAACCCAGATCGCCGAGCCAGGTTGCCAGCAAATCGATCACCGGGCGATTGGTCTGATCGAGACTCGGCTGGGTACAGCTGACGGACGGCGCAGCGATCAGCGCAGCGAACTGATCTTTCATGGACGGCAAAGGCATCGCTGACTCCAACTCCCGAATTGAAGTCCATCATAGAACCATCCGGCGACAGGAATAAACCGTCGCGGCGCGTAGGACAGGCTACTCCTGTACACTGCACGACCTTGGCAGCCACACATTCCCCCGGCTGCGCTCCCGATCCTGGATTTTCCGGCCATGCAGAAAGAAACCGAAATCAAACTCCGCGTCAGCCGCGAAACCCTCGCCGCCCTGCGCGAGCACCCGCTCCTGAAAAAACGCAACAAAAGTGGCTGGGAACGCCGTGAGTTGATGAATCAGTACTTCGACACGCCTGAGCGCGACCTGGCCCGTGCCAAGGTTGCCCTGCGCCTGCGCCGCGATGGCGAAGAAGTGATCCAGACCCTCAAGACCCGTGGCCAGAGTGTTGCCGGTCTGTCCGAACGTAACGAATACGACTGGAACCTGCCCAAAGCCAAGCTCGACGTGAAGAAACTCGACGGCGAATGCTGGCCTGAAGAGCTGGCGGAGCTGGACAAGAAAACCCTGAAAGCCATCTTCACCACCGATTTCGTGCGCGAACGCGCCGAGATCGCTTGGGGTCGCGGCAAGACCAAAGTGGTCATCGAAGCGGCGCTGGACTTCGGCCACGTGGTCGTCGGCAAGCAGAAAGAAGAAATCTGCGAGCTGGAACTGGAACTGCGCGAAGGCGAACCTGCCGCGCTGCTGGAACTGGCCGCCGAACTGGCCGCGACCCTGGCCCTGATGCCGTGTGACATCAGCAAGGCCGAGCGCGGCTACCGTTTGTACGACGCCAACAGCTATTCGCTGAGCCTGCCGGCGCCGCAAATCACCGCCGAAATGCCGCTGGACGACGCTTTCGCCGCGCTGAGCTGGCACTTGCTGGGCAGCAGCCAGCGTCTGGCTGAGCAATATCGCTTCAATGGCCACTGGCGCCTGTTGCAGGACTGGGTCGAAAACCTCGGCGAACTGCGCGCACTGCTGAGCAGCCTTGGCCAAGCCGCACCGCGTCAGTCGACCCACGACCTGCGCCTTGCACTGGACGCCTTGCTGGAAGACTGGCGCCCACTGGTGCAAGCCGGCCTGGACGACGAAGACGTGCGCAAAGCCGCGCCGGAGCAGTTCCTCGAAGAACTGCAAGACCCGCGCTGGGGCCTGTTCTCGCTGAACACTTCCCGTTGGTTGCTGGCTCGCACCTGGGCTGCCGACCGCAACGTGCGTGGCAATCGCCAAGGCGCTGCACAACTGGCCAACTGGCTGCCGCGCCTGCTGGGCGAAGAAGCCACGTCGCTGCAATTGCAACGCTACCAGCAACAGCCCGAAGACCTGGCCGAGCAACTGCCGCGCATCGAACGCATCCAGGCCTGGATGCACCATGCCCGTGGCGTGTTGGACATCCCGGAAATGGATCGCCTGTACGGCGAACTGAACAAACTGGCGCAACTGGCCAACGAGCCGATCACCGACGAAAGCCTGGATGCGCGTAAGCAGCAGGCCATCGCCGTGTATCAGAATCGTGCCTGGAAAATGTTGCTGCGTATGTAAGCCCGCCCTCCACATGATCGTTCCCACGCTCTGCGTGGGAATGCCTCAAGGGACGCTCTGCGTCCAGGTGACGCGGAGCGTCACCGGCTGCATTCCCACGCAGAGCGTGGGAACGATCACTTAGCGCAACACCGGCAAACTCGTCGTCGACTTGATTTCCGATAACGCCACTATCGAATTCACTTCCTGAATCCCCGGCACCATCGACAGCTTCTCAAAAAAGAAGCGCTCATACGCCTCGATATCCGCCGTGACAATCCGCAGCAAAAAATCCACCGACCCCATCAGCACATAACACTCCAGCACTTCGGGAAAACCGCGAATTGCCTCGGTGAACTCCGTGAAGTTGGAACGCCCGTGGGCGTTGAGTTTGATTTCGGCGAAGATCTGCGTGTTCAGGCCGATTTTCTTGCGGTCGAGCAACGTCACCTGACCGCGAATGATCCCCTCCTCCTTCATCCGCTGAATCCGCCGCCAGCACGGCGACTGGGACAGCCCCACCTGCTCGGCAATCTGCGCGCTGGACAGCGAAGCGTCCTCTTGCAGCAACGCGAGAATCTTGCGGTCGTAGCCATCCAGCTCGGCGTGCATAGAAAAACCCTTGATTGGCTACTTGTTGAATCAAACGATTCGATAAACCGGTAATACGCCCGATCATAGCCAAGAAATGCCCGGCACCGAATGTAAAAATTCCTCCAGTGATTTTGGAGCCCGACCCATGCTGCATCTAGAAGCCGTGAACACCCCACCGACCCGCGTCGATGTCTGGAATGTCAGCAACGCCCATTGCCGCGTGCACTACCAACTGCTGGCCGAAGCCGAGCCGGACTTACTGTGTCGAGCACTCAACCTGTTCGCCATGCAGTTTTTGACGCCGGAGCAGGTCAACGTGCAGCGCATGGACGATCTGCTGTCGATTGACATTGTGATCGACGGCCTGACCTGGCATCGCGCCCAAGTGATCGCGGAAAAACTTCGTAACCTGATTAGCGTCTGTTCGGTGAACCTGCAAAGTGCCGATTCTGCGTGGGATGAGCAGGCGCAAGCGACCGGCTGAAAGAACTGGAAACGGCTTCGTCGGGTAGTGGCCCAACGGTCAGCGGGTCCGCGACTATCCTTTGCACACTGCGGTCTAGATCGCTGTTTGCAGGATTGTTCAAAAGGAACCCGCATGTCCGTTCAACTTGCCACTCAGGACCGCTGGCTGGATCTCAATGATTTGCTGCGAGAGCTGGTCGCCCAGGGCTTTATTAATCAGGATTCGGCCGAACTCGCGCTCAACGCCCGACGCCGGCATGCCGCCAATGGCCAGTTACATCCGTTGGAGTTTATTGCCAGCCAACACCTGGACGACCTCAGCCGTCCCGGCAAACACCTCGACCTCGAAAGCCTGACCCTGTGGTTGTCGCAACAGGCCGGCCAGCCTTACCTGCGCATCGACCCGCTGAAGATCAACGTCGCGGCCATTACGCCGCTGATGTCCTACGCCTTCGCCCAGCGCCACAAAATTCTCGCCGTTTCCATCGACCGCGATGCGGTGACCGTGGCCAGTGCCCAGCCCTACGTCACGGGCTGGGAAGCCGACCTGACTCACGTATTGAAGCTGCCGATCAAGCGCGTGGTGGCCAACCCGGCGGATATCCAGCGCTTCAGCGTGGAGTTTTTCCGCCTGGCCAAGTCGGTCACCGGCGCCACCAATGCCGATCAGCAGACCAGCACCCTCGGCAATTTCGAGCAACTGCTGAACCTCGGCGCCAGCGATCAGGAGCCGGACGCCAACGACGCGCACATCGTCAATATCGTCGACTGGCTGTTCCAGTACGCGTTCCAGCAGCGCGCCAGTGATATCCATATCGAGCCCCGGCGCGAGCAAGGCACGGTGCGGTTTCGCATCGACGGCGTGCTGCACAACGTCTATCAATTCCCGCCCCAGGTGACCATGGCCATCGTCAGTCGCCTGAAAAGCCTGGGCCGGATGAACGTCGCGGAGAAACGCAAACCCCAGGACGGCCGGGTCAAGACCAAGACCCCGGACGGCGGTGAAGTGGAACTGCGGCTATCGACGCTGCCCACCGCGTTCGGCGAAAAAATGGTCATGCGGATCTTCGATCCGGAAGTGCTGCTCAAGGACTTCGATCAGTTGGGTTTCTCCGCCGATGACCTGCGCCGCTGGCAGGACATGACCCGCCAGCCCAACGGCATCATCCTGGTGACCGGGCCGACCGGTTCGGGCAAGACCACCACGCTCTATACAACACTGAAGAAACTGGCGACGCCGGAGGTCAACCTCTGCACCATCGAAGACCCGATTGAGATGGTCGAGCCAGCGTTCAACCAGATGCAGGTCCAGCACAACATCGACCTGACCTTCGCTGCCGGCGTACGCGCACTGATGCGGCAAGACCCGGACATCATCATGATCGGCGAGATCCGCGACCTCGAAACCGCCGAAATGGCGATCCAGGCCGCGCTCACCGGTCACCTCGTGCTCTCGACCCTGCACACCAACGACGCACCGAGCGCCATCAGCCGCCTGCTGGAGCTCGGCGTGCCGCATTACCTGATCAAAGCCACGGTGCTCGGAGTCATGGCCCAGCGCCTGGTCCGCACCTTGTGCCCACACTGCAAGGCGCCGCTGACCCTCGGCGAAGAAGACTGGCAAACCCTGACCCGGCCCTGGCAAGCTCCGCTACCCAACAACGCCCACCGCGCCATCGGCTGCCTGGAATGCCGCGACACCGGCTATCGCGGCCGCGCCGGGGTCTACGAAATCATGCAACTGACCGACAGCGTCAAAGCCCTGATCACCCCCGATACCGACTTGCTGGCGATCCGGCGCCAGGCGTTCAAGGAAGGCATGCGTAGCTTGCGGCTGTCCGGCGCGCAGAAAGTGGCGGCGGGGCTCACGACGATTGAGGAGGTGTTGCGGGTGACGCCGCAGAGTGAGCAGAAATGAAACCTTTTATGTCTCCTGATGATGCGAGGCGTGACTAAGCAGTTCTGCTGGCCGACGCGCGCCGTTACACTCCTGCCATCGCCAATTCATCAACAAGGATTCGTTATGCAGATCGGTAGTGTGCTTTTACTGTTTGTCGGCCTGGTCGTCGCCATTCTGTTCATGGGTTTCAAGGTCGTGCCCCAGGGTTATCAGTGGACGGTCGAGCGTTTTGGTCGTTACACCAACACCCTCAAGCCCGGCCTGAACATCATCATTCCGGTGATGGATCGCATTGGTCGCAAGATCAACGTGATGGAAAGCGTGCTGGATATTCCGCCCCAGGAAGTCATCACCGCCGATAACGCCACGGTGCAGATCGATGCGGTGTGTTTCTTCCAGGTGGTCAACACCGCCCAGGCTGCCTATGAGGTGAACAACCTCGAGCACGCCGTGCGTAACCTGCTGCAAACCAATATCCGTACCGTGCTCGGCTCGATGGAGCTGGACGCGATGCTCAGCCAGCGCGACAACATCAACGAAAAACTGCTGCGCACGGTCGATGAAGCAACGGCACCGTGGGGCATCAAGATTACCCGGATCGAGATCAAGGACATCAGCCCGCCAGCGGACTTGATGGCCGCCATGTCCGGCCAGATGAAAGCCGAGCGGATCAAGCGCGCGCAAATCCTCGAAGCCGAAGGCCTGCGGGCCGCGGCGATCCTGACCGCAGAAGGCAAGAAGCAGGCGCAGATCCTGGAGGCCGAAGGGGGTCGTCAGGCCGCTTTCCTTGAGTCCGAAGCCCGGGAGCGTCAGGCCGAAGCCGAAGCCCAGGCCACCAAAGTGGTGTCCGAGGCCATCGCCAATGGCAACGTGCAGGCGGTGAACTACTTCGTCGCGCAAAAGTACATCGATGCCCTGGGCAAGCTGGCCTCGGCCAACAACAGCAAAGTGATCCTGATGCCGCTTGAGGCCAGCTCGATGATCGGTGCCGTCGGTGGTATCGGCGAAATCGTCAAGGCCACGTTCGACAACAAAAAAGCCTGAGGCGCGCGCCATGTGGGCATTCCTGCAACATCTGTCGTTCTGGGACTGGTTGGCACTGGGCACGGTGCTGCTGATTCTTGAAGTGTTCGGCGCCGGGGGTTACTTGCTGTGGATCGGCATGGCCGCCGCAGCGGTGGGCGTGCTGACCTTTGTGCTGCCGAGCATGTCCTGGGAGCTGCAATTTTTGCTGTTCGGCCTGCTCTCGATCGCCACCGCCGTGTACTGGTGGCGACGCCAGCGCAGCGCCGTGCGCGAGAGTGATCAGCCGAACCTCAACCTGCGCGGCCAGGAACTGATCGGCAAAACCTTTGTGGTACACGAGGCGATTGTCGACGGTCGCGGCAAGATCAAAGTCGCCGATGGCGTGTGGATGGCGCGCGGGCCAGATGCGGCGCTGGGTAGCCGCGTGCGCGTGGTCAGCCAGCAAGGGGCGATTCTGCTGGTGGAACCGGCTGACTGAGCGGTCATGGAACTCGATTGGGTAAATGACGATCCAACCCCGTAGTTAACCCCAGTGGAGTCACCCATCATGCGTCTCAAACTTGCTGTCGCTACCCTTGCCTTGCTGTCCCTCCCCGTTGGTTCAGCAATGGCCGACAGCTTTTGGCGTAACGTCATTTCGTCCGGTGCAACCACCGGTTCGACCTACCTGACCTTCAAGGATCACAAGCTGATCGTCGCGGCACAGGACGATGCCGGCAGTTTCGTCGCCAGTGACGGCGGCATCCGCGGCCCTTACCTGGAAGCGGCGATGCAGAAAGTCCGTGCCGACAACCCGGGCCTGCAAGCCACGGACATGGAGTTGGCGAACGCGATCCTGGCGAAAAATGCCGTCGCGTCGGACTAAACTTTTCCAGCTGTAGAAATGCCGCTCATATGAGCGGCATTTTTTATGGGGCATTTTCCTACAGCGATGAATGCCAATTCCCCACCACCCTGACGAGAATTCAGCGCATGACTGAGGAATGCTCTGATTTTTGCGGCGGCTGCGGGCCTGCAAACTTTGTCGATTCGAACACCCTACACAAGCGAATCGATACCCATGAAAAACCCAGGTCTGCCGTTATTGCTGCTCGCTGCAGCGTTCAGCAATGTGTCCCATGCCGAGGGCCTGTACGGCTCGGTCAAAATCCAGAGCGTCCAGCAAGACCTGGAAAGCGCCCTGCTCACCAGCCCCCGAGTCAACAATCGCGTGGCCAGCCCGGACACCAACAAAGATGTTGGCGGCTCTGTGGCGCTGGGCTACGGATTCAAGGGCGATTGGCGCCTGGAAGCCGAATACAGCATCAAGCAGGATTCGGAGTTCAAGAGCCGCTGGGCGCCGTTCAACGCCAACGTCAACAACATGCAAGTCTCGTCCAAGCGCCTGATGCTCAACGGCTACAAGGATTTCCCGCTTAACGACTACCTGTCGCTGTATGCAATGGCCGGCGTGGGGGTCGCGCACGTCAACTCCGAAGGTTATCAAACCAACCCTTCGCGACGATTCGCCAACAACAGCCAGAACAACTTCGCCTACGCCATGGGTGTCGGGGCTGACCTCAAGCTCAACCAGCAAATTAGCCTCGGCGCCGGTTATCGCTATGTCGACATGGGCAACATCGAAACCGGGTACAACACCTTCGCCAACCGCATCAATGCCCGGGACGAACAGCTCAAGGGCAAGTTGCGGGAGCAGAACCTGTACGTCGAGGCGCGTATGACGTTCTGATTCATCGACCATAAAAAGCAAAAGATCGCAGCCTTCGGCAGCTCTATGGAAACGCATCTTCCTGTACGAGTTGCCGAAGGCTGCGATCTTTTGGTCTTCTCATCGGTAATCATCCACCGGGACACACGCGCAAAACAGATTGCGGTCGCCGTAGACGTTATCGACGCGGTTCACCGCCGGCCAATATTTATGGGCCTTGGTGTGCGCATCCGGTGTCACCGCTTGCTCGATGCTGTAAGGCCGCTCCCACACGCCAGTGATGTCAGCCAGGGTGTGGGGCGAGCGTTTCAGAGGATTGTCTTCCGGGTCCCAATTACCGTTTTGTACCTCGGTGATTTCCGCACGGATGCTCAGCATCGCCCCGATAAAACGGTCCAGCTCGGCCTTGGATTC
The DNA here is from genome assembly GCF_008370045.1 of Pseudomonas sp. ANT_J12. Lineage (GTDB taxonomy): Bacteria > Pseudomonadota > Gammaproteobacteria > Pseudomonadales > Pseudomonadaceae > Aquipseudomonas. The sequence goes on along the minus strand of NZ_VOBN01000010.1, from coordinate 110,003 downwards.
GCTCTCGGTCGGCTCGACCATCAACGTCCCCGGTACCGGGAAGGACATGGTTGGCGCATGGAAGCCGTAGTCCATTAGGCGCTTGGCCACGTCTTCTTCGCTGATCCCGGTCAGTGCCTTGAGCGGCCGCAGATCGAGGATGCATTCGTGGGCCACGCGCTCGTTACGCCCGGTGTAGAGCACCGGGAAGGCGCCGGACAAATGCTGCGCCAGGTAATTCGCCGCCAGGATCGCCACCTCACTGGCGTCCGCCAGTTGCGGCCCCATCATCGCGATGTACATCCAACTGATCGGCAAAATGCATGCACTGCCCCACGGCGCGGCGCTGACGGCACCGTTCTGCGGTTGCGGGCCGTCGATCGGCACCACCGGGTGATTGGCCACGAACGGCGCCAGATGTGCCCGCACACCAATCGGCCCCATCCCCGGCCCGCCGCCACCGTGGGGAATGCAGAAGGTTTTGTGCAGGTTCATGTGGGAAACGTCGGCGCCAATGTCCGCTGGCCGCGCCAAGCCCACCTGAGCGTTGAGGTTGGCGCCATCCATGTAGACCTGGCCGCCGTGGCTGTGGATAACTTCGCAGATTTCGCTGATGCCTTCCTCGTACACGCCGTGGGTTGAAGGATACGTCGCCATCAGGGCCGCGAGTTTGTCCCCCGCCGCCGAGGCTTTGTCCTTCAGGTCGTCCAGATCGACGTTGCCCGCCTCGTCGCACTCGACGATCACCACGCGCATCCCGGCCATTTGCGCCGAGGCCGGGTTGGTGCCGTGGGCCGAGGATGGGATCAGGCAAATGTCTCGGCCACCCTGATGCCGGCTCTCGTGGTATTTGCGGATCGCCAGCAACCCGGCGTACTCGCCCTGGGCGCCAGAGTTGGGCTGCATGCAGATCGCATCGAAACCGGTGATCGCGCAGAGCCAGCGCTCCAGCTCCTCGATCATCAGCCCATAACCAACGGCTTGTTCCTTGGGCGCGAACGGATGCAGATTGGCGAATTGCGGCCAAGTGATCGGGATCATCTCGCTGGTGGCGTTGAGCTTCATGGTGCAGGAGCCCAGCGGGATCATCGACTGGTTCAGCGCCAGGTCCTTGTTCTCCAGTTGCTTGAGGTAGCGCAGCATTTCGGTTTCGCTGTGATGGGCGCTGAACACCGGGTGACGCAGGTAAGGCGTGGTTCGCAATAATCCATCAGGAATCCCGCAGGCCAGGGTTTCAGCGTCCAGTTCCTCGACGTTGAGCCCATGATCGGCACCGAGGAACACATCGAACAATTTCGCCACGGTGCTTTCATCGCAGGTTTCATCCAGGCTCAAGCCCAATTGCCCGCGCCCGAGAATGCGCAAATTGATTTGTGCGGCCTGGGCGCTTTCAATGATCGCCGTTTGGGTGCCGCCGACTTCGAGGGTCAGGGTGTCGAAGAACTGTTGGTTGAGCCGGGTAATACCGTGCCGCTCCAGGCCGGTCGCGAGGATGCAGGTCAGCCGATGCACACGCTGGGCGATCCGTTTCAACCCTTCCGGCCCGTGATAGACCGCGTAGAAACTGGCGATATTGGCCAGCAGCACCTGGGCGGTGCAGATGTTCGAATTGGCCTTCTCCCGGCGGATATGTTGCTCGCGGGTTTGCAGGGCCATGCGCAAGGCGACGTTGCCACGGGCATCTTTCGACACACCGATGATCCGTCCGGGAATCGCCCGTTTGTACTCGTCGCGACTGGCGAAAAACGCCGCGTGGGGTCCGCCGTAGCCCATCGGTACGCCGAAACGCTGCGATGAACCGAACACCACATCAGCCCCCAACTCCCCCGGTGGCGTCAGCAGCAACAGGCTCAGCAGATCCGCCGCGACGCAGGCCAAGGCTTGCTGGGCATGCAGATGATCAATCAGCGGCCGCAAATCGCGGATCTCGCCGTGGGTGTCGGGGTACTGCAGCAACGCACCGAACACTTGATGCTGTTTCAAGTTATCCACAGCGTCGATGATCAGCTCGAAACCGAAGCCCTCGGCCCGGGTCTGCACCACGGAAATGGTCTGCGGATGACAGTTCTCGTCGACGAAAAACAGATTGCTCTTGGACTTGGCGACGCGCTTGGCCAGCGCCATGGCTTCCGCCGCAGCCGTAGCCTCATCCAGCAGCGAAGCGTTGGCCAGTTCCAGACCCGTGAGGTCGATGGTCAGTTGCTGGAAATTGAGCAGTGCTTCGAGCCGGCCCTGGGCTATCTCCGGTTGATACGGCGTGTAGGCGGTGTACCAGCCGGGATTTTCCAGCACGTTGCGCAGGATCACCGTCGGCGTGAGGGTGCCGTGGTAGCCCATGCCGATCAGGCTGGTCCAGACCTGGTTCTGTTCGGCATAGCCGCGCAGCTTGGCCAGCGCGGCTTCTTCATCGAGGGCCGACGGCAAGTCCAGTTCCCGGTTGAGGCGAATGCCCGGCGGCACGGTCTGCTCAATCAACTCGACCCGGCTGCCAACACCGAGGCTGTCGAGCATCGCCTGCTGCTCGGCGGCGTCCGGCCCCAGGTGGCGGCGCAGGAAGGCATTGGGGTCGCGTAACTGGCTCAAGGACGGCAACTGGGACATGACGGGCTCTCTCTTGACTGGCGCTCGGCGTCGATGCAACACGGTCAAACCAGCATAGCAGTCGATACCCGAGCGGATGGCGTAGCGCCTTCGGCCAATCCCGATCATCATGTTCGGCGCCTACTTAACGTCCGCTATCGGGTGTCTATCGCTTATGAGCCAATTGCCGTTTTTGCCATTTTCCAAACCGGTCATCGATGAAGCCACCATTGCCGCGGTCGGCGATGTGCTGCGCTCGGGCTGGATCACCAGCGGCCCCAAGGTCCAGGCCTTTGAAGCGCAACTGTCGGCGTTCTTTGGCGGGCGCACGGTGCGCACCTTCAACTCCGGCACCTGCACGATGGAGATTGCGTTGCGCATTGCCGGCGTCGGGCCGGGGGATGAAGTGATCACCACGCCGATTTCCTGGGTCGCCACCGCCAACGTGATTCTGGAAGTGGGCGCCACCCCGGTGTTTGCCGACATCGACCCAGTGACCCGCAACATCGACCTCGATCAACTGGAAGCGGCGATCACGCCACGCACCAAGGCGATCATTCCGGTGTACCTCGCCGGGTTGCCTCTGGACATGACTCGGCTGTATGCCATCGCGCAAAAACACGGCTTACGAATTGTCGAAGACGCGGCGCAAGCCCTGGGTTCGAGCTGGAACGGCCAGCGCATCGGCGCTACCGGCGATTTCGTGTCGTTCAGTTTCCAGGCGAACAAGAACGTCACCTGCTCGGAGGGCGGTTGCCTGGTGCTGAACACGCCTGAAGAGGTGCGACTGGCGGAGAAGTACCGTCTGCAGGGCGTCACCCGCACTGGCTTCGATGGCCTGGATGTGGATGTGCTGGGCGGCAAGTTCAATATGACCGACGTCGCGGCGGCCATTGGCCTGGGGCAATTTGCCCACATTGAAGCGATCACGGCGCATCGACGTGAGCTGGCGCGGCACTACTTCACGTGTTTCGGCGCGGATTTCGAAGCGCAGTACGGGGCACAACTGCCGCCGGCGGATTTCGAGAACAGCAACTGGCATCTGTTTCAGCTGGTGTTGCCGGAGCGCAAGCCACGGGCGATGTTTATGGAGCAGATGCAGGGATTGGGCGTCGGCATCGGCTATCACTACCCGCCGATTCACTTGCTGAGTCTTTACCGCGAACGCGGTTTCAAGGAGGGGATGTTCCCGGTGGCAGAGCGTGTCGGCCGTTTGATCGTGTCATTGCCGATGTTTACCACCATGAACAAGACGGATGTCGAGCGTTCAGTCGCAGCGGTCAAAGCCGTACTGAAGTCTTGAATCGTTTCTTGTAGGAGCATGGCTTGCCCGCGATGGCGTTTTCGAGGACGCCATCGCGGGCAAGCCTTGCTCCTACAGGGGCGAAGATTATTCGCCGATTGCGGCTTTGTAACCGGCCGCGTCGAGCAGCTTGTCCAGCTCAGCCTTGTCGCTTGGCTTGAGCTTGAAGATCCACGCACCGTACGGGTCGGTGTTGAGCAGTTCAGGCGAACCACCCAGCTCTTCGTTGATCGCGATCACTTCACCGGAAATCGGGGAGTAGATGTCGGAAGCGGCTTTAACCGACTCGACCACTCCGGCTTGATCGCCGGCAGCGAACTCTTTGCCCACTTCGGTCAGCTCAACGAACACCACGTCGCCCAAGGCTTCCTGAGCGTGATCGCTGATGCCTACGGTGACGGTGCCATCGGCTTCCAGACGCGCCCATTCGTGACTTTCGGCGAAACGCAGGCCGGCAGGGATATCGCTCATGTTCAGTGTCCTCAAGAAGAATGTCAGCGGTCGATGCCCGCCAGAAAAGTTTAAATCAAGGTTTTGCCATGGCGTACGAAGGTCGGTTTGACCACTCGGACCGGGTACCACTTGCCACGGATTTCCACTTCTGCGCGGTCGGCGGTCGCCATCGGCACGCGCGCCAGTGCAATCGACTTGCTAAGCGTAGGAGAGAAACTACCACTGGTGATCTCCCCTTCGCCAACATTGGCGATACGGACCACTTGATGGGCGCGCAAAACCCCGCGCTCTTCAAGCACCAGACCGACCAGTTTGTGCTGCACGCCGTTGGCCTTTTCGGCTTCCAGGGCAGCGCGACCGATGAACTGGCGGGTGGCCGGTTCCCAGGCAATGCTCCAGGCCATATTGGAGGCCAGCGGCGAGACGTCTTGATGAATGTCCTGGCCGTAGAGGTTCATCCCGGCCTCGACCCGCAAGGTGTCGCGGGCGCCAAGACCGATGGGCGAGATGCCCGCGCCGACCAGATCGTTGAAGAATCCGGGTGCCTGATCAGCGGGCAACACGATTTCCAACCCGTCTTCGCCGGTGTAACCGGTGCGGGCGATAAACCAGTCACCGTCGGACCGGCCTTCGAAAGGCTTGAGGATTTGAATGAGATTGCCGCGAGACTGCGTGACCAGCTCGGCAATCTTGTGCCGGGCCTGGGGACCTTGAATCGCCAGCATCGCCAACTCGGAACGCTCGTGGAGCTGGACCTTGAAGGCGCCGACATGGGCTTGCATCCAGGCCAGGTCCTGATCCCGGGTGGAAGCGTTGACCACCAGGCGATAACCGTCTTCGAGACGGTAGACGAGCATGTCATCGACGATGCCGCCACGCTCGTTGAGCATGGTGCTGTACAAGGCACGGCCGGGGCTGTGCAGGCGTTCGACGTCATTGGCCAGCAACTGCTGGAGCCAGGCCTTGGCCTGGGGGCCGTCGACATCGATCACGGTCATGTGGGATACATCGAAAACCCCGCAATCGCGGCGCACCTGATGGTGTTCCTCGACCTGCGAGCCGTAATGCAGTGGCATATCCCAACCGCCAAAATCGACCATCTTCGCGCCGAGGGCGAGATGAAGGTCATACAGAGGCGTACGCTGTCCCATGGGTTTCTCCTTCCGGGCGTGGCGAAGGTGCGGACAGGCGCTTACAGCTGAAAGCCTTGAAATAGAAGGCCTACAGCCGATTTCAGCTACCTGGTCTGTCAGACGGACCGTACCGAATGCCGCGCATTGTAGCCGCATGGTGTAGGACTGGCACCTAGGCGTTTCGATGCGCCGAACGTCGAATCAATCCGATGACCGGTAACAGCCCGACCAAAACCAGGGTCAGCGCCGGCAACGAGGCCCTCGCCCACTCGCCTTCGCTGGTCATTTCAAAGATGCGCACGGCCAGCGTGTCCCAGCCAAACGGGCGCATCAGCAGGGTCGCCGGCATTTCCTTGAGCACATCGACAAACACCAGCAACGCCGCGCTCAACGTGCCCGGCAGCAAAAGTGGCAGATACACTTTGAAAAACAGTCGTGGCCCACTGACCCCAAGGCTACGTGCTGCTTCGGGCAAAGAAGGCCGTATTCGCGCCAGGCTGCTTTCCAGTGGTCCATAAGCCACCGCGATGAAACGCACCAGATAAGCCAGGATCAGAGCCGACAGACTGCCCAACAGCAACGGTTTGCCCCACAGCGGTACGACCAGTTCGCGGTCCAGGTAACTGAACGCCAGCATGATCGACACCGCCAGCACCGAGCCGGGCAAGGCGTAGCCGAGGTTGGCCAGGCTGACGCCGGAGCGGATCGCCCGGGTTGGCGCCAGGCGTCGGGCAAACGCCAGCAGCAACGCCACGCTAACCGTGATCAGCGCCGCCATGCCGCCCAGGTACAGGGTGTGGACGATCAGGCCGGCGTAGCGCTCATCCAGATCGAAGCGCCCGCGCTGCCAGAACCACACCACCAGTTGGAGCATTGGAATGACGAAGGCGCAGGCGAACACCAACCCGCACCAAGCCGTTGCCGCCAACGCCTTGGAGCCGCGCAGGTGATACAGCGCCTTGACCCGCGGTCGCTCGTTGCTCGCCCGATTGGCGCCTCGGGCGCGGCGCTCGCCGTACAGCACCACCATCACCACCAGCAGCAACAGGCTGGCCAGTTGCGCGGCGGTCGACAGGCTGAAGAAGCCGTACCAGGTCTTGTAGATGGCGGTGGTGAAGGTGTCGAAGTTGAACACTGACACCGCGCCGAAATCCGCCAGGGTTTCCATCAACGCCAACGCCACGCCGGCACCAATGGCCGGACGCGCCATCGGCAATGCCACACGCCAGAACGCTTGCCACGGCGATTGCCCGAGGACCCGGGCAGCCTCCATCAAGCCTTTGCCCTGGGCGAGGAACGCGGTGCGGGCCAGCAGGTAAACGTAGGGATAAAACACCAGCACCAGCACCAGGATCACCCCGCCGGTGGAACGCACTCTCGGCAAGCGCAGCCCGCTGCCGAACCATTCCCGCAGCAGGGTTTGCACCGGGCCGGCGAAGTCCAGCAGACCGACGAAGACGAACGCCAGCACATAGGCGGGAATCGCAAAGGGCAGCATCAGCGCCCAGTCCAGCCAACGTCGGCCGGGGAATTCGCAAAGACTGGTGAGCCAGGCCAGGCTCACGCCCAACAGCGTCACGCCGATGCCGACACCGACGACCAGGGTCAGGGTGTTGCCCAACAGACGTGGCATCTGCGTGTCCCAGAGGTGGGACCAGATCTGTTGATCGATGGTTTGCCAGGAGAAAAACAGCACGCTCAGGGGCAGCAGGACCAGCGCAGCGATGGCGAAGACCAGGGGGTACCAGCGGCGTTGGGCGGGGTGGGCCAAGGGCGTTCTCTAGAAGGTGTTGAGCGACGCTAGCTTAACGCCGGTCTCTCTGTGGCGAGGGGGCTTGCCCCCGTTGGGCTGCGAAGCAGCCCCCTGCATTTTTTCAGACAAACCCTACACGCCAAATTGCGACCGCTTCGCGCTCGAACGGGGGCAAGCCCCCTCGCCACAGACTCAGTTCCAACCCGCCCGATCCATCATGCGAATCGCTTCAGCCTGACGCTTGCCAGCGATTTCCACCGGCAAGGTATCGGCAACAAACTTGCCCCAACTTGCCACTTCCGCAGAAGGTGCAACGGCAGGGTTGGCCGGGAATTCCTGGTTAACATCCGCAAAGATCTTCTGCGCCTCAGGCGTGGTCATCCACTCGACCAGGGCCTTGGCTGCTTCCGGGTGCGGCGCATGCTTGGTCAGGCCGATGCCCGACAGGTTGACGTGCACGCCACGGTCGCCCTGGTTCGGCCAGAACAGCTTCACCGCCAGGTCCGGTTTCTGCTTGTGCAAGCGACCGTAGTAGTAGGTGTTGACGATGCCGACGTCGCATTGGCCGGCGTTGATCGCCTCCAGCACCGCGATGTCGTCGGAGAACACGTCGGTGGACAGGTTGCTCACCCAGCCCTTGAGGATCTGCTCGGTTTTATCGGCGCCGTGGACTTCGATCATGGTGGCGGTCAGTGACTGGTTGTAGACCTTCTTCGCCGTGCGCAGGCACAGGCGACCTTCCCAGTTCTTGTCGGCCAGGCCTTCGTACGTGGTCAGTTCACCCGGCTTCACTCGGTCGGTGGAGTAAGCGATGGTCCGCGCCCGCAGGCTCAGGCCGGTCCAGGCGTGGGCCGAGGAGCGATATTGCAGCGGGATGTTGGCGTCGATGGTTTTCGAGGTGAAGGGCTGGAGGATGCCCATCTGCTCGGCCTGCCAGAGGTTGCCGGCATCGACGGTGAGCAGCAGGTCGGCGGTGGCGTTTTCGCCCTCGGCCTTGATGCGCTGCATCAGCGGCGCTTCCTTGTCGGTGATGAACTTCACCTGCACACCGGTTTTCGCGGTGTAGGCATCAAACACAGGCTTGATCAGTTCGTCGATGCGCGAGGAGTAGACCACCACCTCGTCGGCGGCCTGGGCGGCGGTGCTGCCGATCAGGGTCAGGGCCAGCGCGGTCAATAGACGCTTGGATGCCAACATGGGAGCGGTCTCTCGATTGAAAAATGAGGCCAAATGATAAGGACTCACATTTGCCAGCTCAATCGAACACTTTGCGGAGGAGTTACCAGATGTTGCACAGGATGCGCGCACACCCCTTGTGGCGAGGGGGCTTGCCCCCGTTCAACCGCGAAGCGGTCGCAAATCGGAATGCAGGGTTTGTCTGAAAAAATGCAGGGACTGCTTCGCAGCCCAACGGGGGCAAGCCCCCTCGCCACAGGGCCATGCCGACCTCAGGCCTTGGCCAACGCCGGCAAATCCCCGGTCAACCCCAGCGCCTCACGCACAAACAACGCCTTGGCCTCCGGCATCTGCTCGACCATTTTCAACCCGGCATTGCGCAACCAGCGCACCGGCAGCGGATTGGCCTGGAACAACCGTTCAAAGCCTTCCATCGCCGCCATCAACGCCAGGTTGTGCGGCATGCGCCGGCGCTCGTAGCGGCTGAGGACTTTCACATCCGCCAGGCGCTCGCCGCGTTCCGCCGCTTGCAACAGCACTTCAGCCAGCACCGCCGCATCGAGGAAGCCCAGGTTCACGCCCTGCCCGGCCAGCGGGTGAATGGTGTGCGCCGCATCGCCGATCAGCGCCAGGCCTTCGGCCACATAACGCTTGGCATGGCGCTGACGCAGCGGCACGCACAGGCGCGGATCGGCGCTGAGCACCGTGCCCAAACGCCCCTCGAAGGCCCGTTCCAGTTCACGACAGAAACCTTCGTCATCCAGCGCCATCAAGCGTTCGGCTTCGCTCGGCGTGGTCGACCAGACGATCGAACACCAATCCTGCTGACCGTCCCGCTCCAGCGGCAAAAACGCCAGCGGACCGTTATCGGTAAAACGCTGCCAAGCGGTCATCTGATGCGCTTTGGAACTGCGCACGCTGGTCACGATGGCGTGATGCAGATAATCCCACTCCCGGGTGGCGACACCGGTCAACCGGCGCACGGCCGAATTGGCGCCATCCGCCGCGATCACCAACGGCGCACGCAAGGTGCGGCCATCGGCCAGGGTCAGCAGCCAGTCATCGCCGGAGCGACGCATCTGCTCCAGGCGCGCATTGGCCAGCATCCCGAGGTCGCAGTCGTGCAAGCGGTCGAGCAAGGCGTCCTGCACCACGCGGTTCTCGACGATATGGCCGAGCACCTCGGCATGCACACTGGCGGCCGAGAAGTGGATCTGTCCGGTGCCGCTGCCGTCCCAGACGTGCATGTCGGTGTAGGGGCTGCTGCGCCGATTGGCGATGCCGTCCCAGACGCCGAGGCGTTCAAGAATTCGCTGACTGGCGGCCGACAAGGCGCTCACTCGCGGTTCGAACGGTGCCTGACCATCGAAGGGTTTGACGCTCATCGGGCTGCCGTCCAGCAGCAGGACTTCCAGCCCGCTGTCCTGTAACGCCAGCGCCAGGGCGCTGCCGACCATTCCGGCCCCGACAATCAGCAGATCTGCGCGCATGTCCATGCTTTAAGCCTGTCTCGCTTGCGGCTTGAGCCGCACGTAAAGGGTTTTTTCGACCCGCGCCACCAAGGTGCCGGCGCCGTCGTGAATATCGACCTGCAACTGCGGCAGGTATTTTTCGCCACTCGCCGTCTGCCGGCGGATCTCGTCGAGCAAGGTCTCGTCGATGTTGAAACGGGCGAACACCGGGCCTTTGCCCGGCGCAATGAAATCGATGTCGGCGGCTTTGTCCCAGACGATGTATTGACGCCCGAGGTTTTCCATCAGCATCAGCATGTAGAACGGATCGACCATCGAATACAGGCTGCCACCGAACTGGGTGCCGACGTAATTGCGGTTGTACCAGCCCAGGCCCATCGACACCTTGATGTCCCGGAAGTCATCGCTGATGTGCCGAACCCGTACCCCGGCACCGAGATACGGCGGGTAAAACGTCATGACCCAGCGCATCAACCGCGCCTTGCCGAATGTTGCAGTCAGCCACTCAAGCATCCGGGCGAGTACCCAAACCCATGGCCTGCCGGGCGAACCAGCGTTTGGCCGGCGGCAACAGATCAAGGCCAAGCAAGCCAATGTTGCGGCCCAGGGACACCAGTGGCTGAGTGCTGCCAAACAAGCGGGTGACCTGGTCGGAGAAACCGACGGTGAGGTTCTGGTCCATGCGCTGGCGTTCGCGATAAGCCTGCAAGGTCGCGAAGTCGCCGGGCCCGGTTTCGCTGGCCAGCAATGCATCGGCCAGGGCCTGGGCATCGCGCAACGACAGGTTGAAACCCTGGCCGGCAATCGGGTGCAGGCTGTGGGCGGCGTTGCCGAGAATCGCCAGATGCGGGCGCACCTGCTCTTCGGCCTCGATCAAGGTCAGCGGATACAAATGCCGCGCGCCAACCTGCTTCAAGGTACCGAGGCGATAACCGAACACGCCCTGCAGCTCGCTGAGGAAACTCTTTTCATCGAGGGCGGCCAATCGTTGCGCGTCCATGCCCAGACGGGTCCAGACCAAGGCGCAGCGATTATCCGGCAACGGCAACAAGGCCATCGGGCCTTCGTCGGTGAAACGCTCGAACGCCATGCCGTTATGGGCTTCGCTCGGGGTAATGTTGGCGATCAGCGCACTCTGGTTATACGGGCGCGTCTTGATGCCGATCCCCAGTTGCTCGCGCAGGCCGGAGCGGCCGCCATCGGCGAGCACCGCGAGGTCGCATTCCAGGGTGGTTTCGTCGTTGAGGGTCAGGCGATAGCCGTCGGTCAGCGGTTCCATGCGGGTGACTTCCGCCGGGCAACGCCAGCTGACCACGTCCTTGTCCAGGCCTTGCCAGAGGCATTGGCCGAGCCAGGCGTTTTCCACCACATAGCCGAGGGCCGGAACGCCCTCTTCCATCGCCGACAGTCGCGCCGTGGAGAAACGCCCACGGTCGGACACGTGAATCTGCTTGATCGGCTCGGCGCGGCGGGAGATTTCCTGCCACACGCCCAGCCGTTGATAAATCTGCCGGGCGCCGTAGGACAGCGCCGAAGAACGGGCGTCGTAGCTCGGTTGATAGGTGTCACCGGGGGCGAACGGTTCGATCAGCACGATCTTCCAGCCGCGCGCCTTGGCCCCGGCCTGCAAGGCCAACGCCAGACTCGCGCCGACCAGGCCGCCACCGATGATTGCCAGATTGACTCGACTCATGCCGCGTGTGCCCGTGCTTGGGCCATCAAGGCCTCGATTTCAGCGACCGTTTTCGGCACGCCTTGGGTCAGGATTTCACAACCGGTCTTGGTCACTACCACGTCGTCCTCGATGCGCACGCCAATGCCACGCCATTTCTTTGCCACGTTCGGGTTGTCCGGGGCGATGTAGATCCCCGGCTCCACGGTCAGCGCCATGCCGACCTCCAGCACGCGCCACTCGCCGCCGACCTTGTACTCGCCGACGTCATGCACATCCATGCCCAGCCAGTGGCCGGCGCGGTGCATATAGAAAGCTTTATAGGCTTCGCTGGCGATCAACTCGTCGACGTCGCCCTGCAACAGCCCCAGTTTCACCAGCCCGGTCGTAATGACCCGGACCGTGGCTTCGTGGGCCTGATTCCAATGCTTGTTCGGGGCAATCTCGGCGAACGCCGCTTCTTGCGAAGCCAGCACCAACTCGTAGATCGCCTTCTGCTCCGCTGAATATTTGCCGTTGACCGGCCAGGTGCGGGTGATGTCGCTGGCGTAGCAGTCGATCTCGCAACCGGCGTCGATCAGCACCAGGTCGCCGTCCTTGAGCACGGCGTCATTCTGCTGGTAATGCAGGATGCAGCTGTTGCGCCCGGCGGCGACGATCGAGCCGTACGCCGGCATCTTCGCCCCGCCCTTGCGGAACTCGTAATCAAGCTCGGCTTCGAGGCTGAACTCGTGCAAACCGGCGCGGCTGGCCTGCATCGCGCGGATATGCGCCTGTGCGGAAATCCGTGCGGCCTCGCGCATCACCTTCACTTCTGCCGCCGATTTATACAGGCGCATGTCGTGCAGCAGATGATCCAGGGCAACGAATTCGTTCGGTGGCTGGGCGCCAAGGTGCGCTTTAGAGCGGATCACGTTGATCCAGTCCATCAGGTGCCGGTCGAATTCCGGGTTGCTGCCCATGGCCGAATACACCCGGTCGCGCCCTTCGATCAGGCCCGGCAGGATGTCGTCGATGTCAGTGATGGGGAAGGCGTCATCGGCGCCGAAGTCGCGGATCGCGCCTTCCTGCCCGGCGCGCAGGCCGTCCCACAGCTCCCGCTCGACGTTGCGCTCCCGGCAAAACAGCAGGTATTCGCCGTGCTCTCTACCGGGCATCAGGACGATGACGGCTTGTGGCTCGGGGAAACCGCTGAGGTACTGGAAGTCGCTGTCCTGGCGATAGACATGCTCAACGTCGCGGTTGCGAATGGCCACCGCGGCGGCGGGCAGGATCGCGATGCTGTTGGGTTCCATCTGCGCCATCAAGGCCTTGCGGCGACGGCTGTATTCCGATTTCGGGATATGAATCATGGGCAGATGGCGTTCCCTGGCAGGCGATTAATGCAACGACGGTTTGGCGGCGGCTTCGTCGGTTTTCTTGGTTTCCGTGAACAGCAGCAACGGAGCCACGCGCAGGTACTCCATCACTTCCATGTAATCGCTTTCGCCGTCGTCAGACTCTTCCAGGGCGTCTTGCACCTGGGCGATGGCGGCCAGATCCTGCAACACTTCGGTCGCTTCGGTGGTCAGGGCATATTCACGACGGGTCAGACCGAAGCCGGTCAGGAAGCCCTGGCACCATTGGCCCAGCGCAGCGGCGCGGTCGGCCAGCGGGGCGTCGTCGGTGGGCAGCAGCAGGACAACGGTCATGTCGTCGCCGGTCAGCTCGCCCTTGACCATCTCTTGCAGGCCGATCAGGGCATTGCGAACGTTGTCTTGTGGCTCGCCTTCGAGCAGCTCGGCGGCATCGGCCAGCCAGCTGTCGGCTTCGAAGCCGGCACCGGCGCAACTGCGGCCGAGCAACAGGCCATGCAGTTCGGCAGGCGAGACGTTATGGCCGCTGGAAGTCAGCAGGGTGGCGAAGGCTTGGTACGGGGAATTCTGAATGGGCATGGGCAGCTAGGCGCCAGACGGCGCTATGTCTAGAATGAAGGCCTTGTATCCTACATCGACAGACTCGCCAAGACTATTAAAGGCTGTCCGCCAGCCTGGAGCTGTACGAAACTAGGCGCGCCCGACGCGTCGGCAGTTTCCTACAGAGCCTGCCACCCATCAGACACATATTCAGTGGACACAATGGAAGACACCGATCTGCAAGCGCTGATGGCAAGACTCGAGTTGCTAATTAGCCGAGTCGAGCAACTAAAGAGCCAAAATGGACTCCTATTAGCTCAGGAAAAGACCTGGCGCGAGGAACGCGCTCACCTCATTGAAAAAAACGAAATCGCCCGGCGTAAGGTCGAATCGATGATTTCGCGCCTCAAGGCCCTGGAGCAAGACTCATGAGTTCAAGCAATAGCGTTACCGTGCAGATCCTCGATAAAGAATATTCGATCATCTGCCCCCAGGAAGAGCGCAGCAACCTGGTGAGTGCCGCCCGCTACCTGGACGGCAAGATGCGCGAAATCCGCAGCAGCGGCAAAGTCATCGGCGCCGACCGCATCGCCGTGATGGCCGCGCTGAACATCACCCACGACCTGCTGCACAAGGAAGAACGCCCGGACGTACAGGCCAGCGGTTCGACCCGCGAGCAGGTTCGCGACCTGCTGGATCGCGTCGATCTGGTGCTGGCAACTGATCCGGACGTCACCAAGGGCTGATTCGTGGAATCGCTTGGGGTATACTCGCGTCACTCCCTGGGGTGCTTGCCAGTTGACGATGTCCCTGAGCCGATTCGCACTACCCTGGAAGTTGCACGTTGGGCTGGTGTGCATGTCCGCTAGACGGAAAGCCTTAAAGCCTACTGCTTCTTCCACCTTGAACTTTCGGGTTCAAGGGCTAAGTCAGCAGCGGTTCATCCGGGGAGCCTGATTCCAGTCCGATGCCGGTTTAATTACCGGCATCGGCTTTTTTACGGGTACGCTTTGTGTACCCGCCCTGCCGAAGCCTAATTCATGAACGAACCTGCGCTGCTTCCCCGCCCGCAACTTCGACGCATGCTGCGCAAGGCCCGCCGCGCACTGACACCCAGTCAGCAGCGCCAGGCCGCTCGCGGGCTATACAAGCAATTGGCCCAGCACCCGCTGTTTCGCCGCGCCAGACATATCTCTCTTTATCTGCCTACAGACGGTGAAATCGATCCGCGTGTTTTGCTGCGTGCCGCTCAACGTCGGGGCAAGGCGACGTATCTGCCGGTGCTCAGCGCCTGGCCGCGAACCAAAATGGTGTTCCAGCGCGTTCGCCCCGGCGACAAATTGAAACCCAACCGTTTCCGTATTCTCGAACCAAGGCACAACCTCGCCCGGCAACGCAAAGTCTGGGCGCTTGATTTAGTGTTGTTGCCATTGGTTGGATTTGACGATGTCGGCGGACGCCTGGGCATGGGCGGCGGCTTCTATGACCGCAGCCTGGCGTATCTGGCGCGGCGCAAAACCTGGCGCAAGCCGACGCTGCTGGGGCTGGCCCATGAATGTCAGAAGGTCGAACGATTGGCTCAAGCGAGCTGGGATGTGCCGTTGCAAGGAACGGTGACAGACAAGGCGTGGTATTTCGCAGGCGCCGCACTGTAGGAGCAAAGCTTGCTCGCGATAGCGGTCCTACAGGCACATGGATGTTGAAGGTGACGCCGTCATCGCGAGCAAGCTTTGCTGCTACGGGTGCGGCGTCCGAAAGACAGAGATCAGCGCTTGAAGGCCGACGGCTGTTGTTGCTGCGCGATTTCGATCGGTGCGTCGGTCTTGTTGTTCCATAGGCTTTGGGCATAGCCAGTGGTCACGACGCCGAGGCCGAACAAAATAACCAAAATCCATAGTAAATCCGGTTTGCGTTTCATCGATTGCCCCCCAAAGGCATATCAACACGATGACAGCAGCGGTTTCCGTTGTAGGCCGTGCAGCAGCGTAAAGCTTAGAAGGCCGGCATTTTGCGACAACGTGAACCGACACGCAAACACTGGCGTCAACCGACTGTCGGTTTGTCATAAAATTGCCCGACAACTTGCCCACCCCTCTCGCAAGGAGCAAAAACCATGGCCTATTGGCTGATGAAATCCGAGCCCGACGAGCTCTCGATCAAAGACCTTGAGAAGCTTGGCAAAGCGCGCTGGGACGGGGTTCGCAACTACCAGGCGCGCAATTTCCTGCGGGCGATGGCGGTGGGTGACGAGTTCTTCTTCTATCACTCCAGTTGCCCGGAGCCGGGGATTGCCGGGATCGGCCAGATTGTCGAAGCGGCGTACCCGGACCCGACGGCCCTTGAGCCGCAGAGTCATTACTACGATCCGAAGGCCACCCCGGAGAAAAACGCCTGGAGCGCGATTGATGTCGCGCATGTCGAGACGTTTGCCAACGTGCTGAAGCTGGATTATCTGAAGCAGCAGACGGCGCTGGCCGAGATGCCACTGGTGCAGAAAGGCACTCGGCTGTCGGTGATGCCCGTCACCGCCGAA
Source organism: Pseudomonas sp. ANT_J12 (assembly GCF_008370045.1). Classification (GTDB taxonomy): domain Bacteria; phylum Pseudomonadota; class Gammaproteobacteria; order Pseudomonadales; family Pseudomonadaceae; genus Aquipseudomonas. Next base: position 94,054 of record NZ_VOBN01000010.1, on the reverse strand, counting down.
CAATGGGCTGCGGTACTCGGCTTGCGTTAAATAAAGCAGAACTGCCCGGTCATCCTCTTTTCCCTGCTCAATGGGGTTAGGCTTGCGCCTTAGTTGACTGGCATCAAGCCGCTTCGGCGCTCGATCAGCCAGACTAGGACGTTACAGCCGCAGGATGCCCGCATGTCTACGCACAGTCGCTCTTCGATTTTTTTCGCCAGTTCCTTGATGGTTTTACTGCTGGCCGCCGGAGGGTTCGGTTACTGGAAGTCGATGCATGACCGTCTGCCCGAAGGCTTGTATGTCGGCAACGGTCGCCTCGAAGCCACAGAAGTGCAGATCGCCAGCAAAACACCCGGGCGCCTGGCCGAGGTGCTCGTCGATGAGGGCGATAAAGTCACCAAGGGCCAACTGCTGGCCCGCATGGACACCCGCACCCTCGAAGCCCAGCGCAATCAGGCCGAAGCCGAGGTGCTGCGCGCCCGGGAAAACCTCGCCGCGGCCCAGGCCAACGTGCAATTGCGCCAGAGCGAACAACTGCTCGCCCAACAAGAACTCAAGCGTTCCCAGGAACTGTTCAAGCACGGCTTCGTCAGCGGCCAGATCATCGATCAACAACAGGCACGCCTGGACACCGGCAGTGCGGCAGTCGCAGCGTCCCGCGCCCAGGTGTCGGCGGTCGGCGCCGCGATCGGCGCGGCCCAGGCCCAAGTCGCAATGCTGACCAGCGAAATAGATGACAGCAGCTTGCGGGCGTCCATAGACGGGGTGATCCAGTTGCGCATGGCCGAACCGGGCGAAGTACTCGGCGCCGGCGGACGAGTGCTGCTGCTGATTGATCCGAGCGACCAATACATGAACCTCTACCTCCCGGCCTCCGTCACCGGGCGCGTGGCCGTTGGCGATGACGCGCGCATCCTGCTCGACGCCCTGCCCGACCACCCGGTGCCAGCCAAAATCACTTTCGTCGCCGGCAAATCACAGTTCACGCCCAAAGAAGTCGAAACCCGTGACGAACGCCAGAAACTGGTGTTCCGCGTCAAACTGCGGCTGACCGACCCGAGCGCCCTGCCCCAGGCCAAGCCGGGCATGCCCGGCGCCGGTTATGTGCGCACCGCGCCGATTAGCTGGCCGGCCAACCTGCAATGACCGACCTGGCGCTGCAAGCGACCGGCATCAACCACCGTTACGGCAAACAGCAGGCCCTGGCCGACATCACCTTCAGCCTGCCCGCCGGCACGCGCTGCGGGTTGATTGGCCCGGACGGCGCCGGCAAGTCGAGTTTGCTGGGCCTGATCGCCGGGGTGAAAACCCTGCAACAAGGTCAGCTGGAAGTGCTGGGCGGCTCGATCCAGGACCGTCGCCATCGCAACAGCCTCTACCCACGCATCGCCTTCATGCCGCAAGGCCTGGGCGGCAACCTGTATCCCGAATTGTCGATCAGCGAGAACATCCACTTTTTCGCCACCCTGTTCGGCCTGTCGAAAGCCGAATGCGACCAGCGCATGCACAGCCTGTTGCTGGCCACCGACCTGCTGCGCTTCGCGGACCGCCCGGCCGGCAAGCTCTCCGGTGGCATGAAGCAGAAACTCGGGCTCTGTTGCGCGCTGATCCACGAACCGGACCTGTTGATCCTCGACGAACCCACCACCGGCGTCGATCCCTTGTCCCGACGGCGCTTCTGGGAGCTGGTAGATGATGTGCGCGGCCAACGCCCGCAACTGACGCTGCTGGTCGCCACCGCGTACATGGAAGAGGCCGAGCAATTCGAACATTGCCTGATGCTCGACGGCGGCAAGCTGATCGCCACCGGTCTGAGCAGCGAATTGGCCGCCGCGACTGCCAGCGGCAAACTCGATGAAGCCTTCACCCACTTTCAGGGCGACAGTGGCCACGACAATCAGCCACTGGTGATTCCACCCCGCACCGGCGCCAACACTGACATCGCCATCGAAGCCCACGACCTGACCTTGCGCTTCGGCGATTTCACCGCCGTGGACAAGGTCAGCTTCGCCATCGGTCGCGGGGAGATTTTCGGTTTTCTCGGCTCCAACGGCTGTGGCAAAACCACCACCATGAAAGTCCTTACCGGGCTGATGCCGGCCAGTGAGGGCAGCGCCACATTGCTGGGCAACGCGGTGAACGCCAAGGACCTGGCCACGCGCAAGCGTGTCGGTTTCATGTCCCAGAGTTTCTCGCTGTATGGCGAACTCAGCGTGCGGCAAAACCTCGACTTGCACGCGCGCCTGTTCGATTTGCCCAAGGCCGACAGCGCCCAACGCATCGACGAACTGATCCAGCGTTTCAACCTGGTCAACGTGGCCGATCAACAGTCCGGCGCCCTGCCCCTGGGTTTACGCCAACGATTGTCCCTGGCCGTGGCGGTGCTGCATCGCCCGGAAGTGCTGATCCTCGATGAACCGACTTCCGGCGTCGACCCGGCGGCGCGGGATGACTTCTGGCGGCTGCTGATCGAGTTGTCCCGCGAGCAAGGCGTGACGATTTTCCTGTCCACCCATTTCATGAACGAAGCCCAGCGCTGCGACCGCATTTCGCTGATGCACGCCGGCAAAGTACTGGCCTGCGATACCCCGGCGGCGCTGCAACAGCAGTTCAAGGGCGACACCCTGGAAGCGGCGTTTGTCACCTGCCTGGAGCAGGCCCAGGGCGCTAGCGAAGCACCGACGCCGCAAGTGCCCGCCGACACGCCAGTCGCACCGACAACGCCAATGAAAGAACGTGGTTTCAGCGTCGGCCGCCTGGTAGCCGTGGCCAGTCGTGAAGGCAAGGAATTGCTGCGCGACAAAGTGCGGATGGCGTTCGCCCTGCTGGGGGCGATTTTCATGATGGTGATCTTCGGCTACGGCATTTCCCTGGACGTGGAAAAACTCGCCTTCGCCGTGTTCGACCAGGACCAGACGCCCCAAAGCCGCACGTATCTGGAAGCGTTCCGCAGTTCTCGCTATTTCGCCGAACAATCACCGATCCGCGACAGCAAAGAATTGCATCGACGCCTTCAACGCTCGGAAATCAAACTGGCGCTGGAGATCCCGCCAGGCTTTGGCCGCGACCTGTACGCCGGGCGCCAACCCACCGTCGCCGCCTGGCTGGATGGCGGCATGCCGTTTCGGGCCGAGACCAGCCGCAATTACGTGGAAGCAGTGCATCAAGCCAACCTTGAGCAACTGGCCGAACAGAGCAGCCCCGCGCGCAACCGACCCGCAGCGGCCAAACTGGAAACCCGGTTCCGCTACAACCAGGACGTGGTCAGCGTCAACGCCATCGGCCCCGGGGTGATGGCGCTGATCCTCGCCTTCATCCCGGCCATGCTCACGGCGCTGGGGATCGTGCGCGAGAAGGAGTTGGGTTCGATCACCAACTTCTACGCCACGCCCCTGACCCGACTGGAATTCCTGCTGGGTAAACAGGCGCCCTATCTGGCGATCAGCCTGATCAACCTGGCGGTGCTGGTGGCCATGAACCGCTGGCTGTTTGGCGTGCCGTTCAAGGGCAGCGGCCTGACCCTGGCCTTCGGCGGATTGCTCTACGTGCTGGCCACCACCAGCATGGGCTTGCTGATTTCGGCGTTCACCCGAACCCAGATCGCCGCGATCCTCGGCACCATGATCATCACCAGCCTGCCGACCATCCAGTTTTCCGGGCTGATCGTGCCGCGCTCTTCCCTCGAAGGCGCGGCTTCGGTCATGGGGATGCTGTTTCCGGCGGGGTATTTCCTCGATATCGCCGTCGGCACGTTCACCAAAGCACTGGACCTGCGACAGCTATGGCCGCAATGCCTGGCGCTGTTCGGGTTCTTCCTCGGATTCACCGGGCTCAGCCTGGTCATGCTGAAAAAGCAGGAGGCCTGATGCATAAGCTTGCGCATATCTTGCGACTCGGCCTCAAGGAACTGACCAGCCTGCGCCACGACAGCGTGTTGCTGCTGTTTCTGTTCTACGCCTTTACCGTGGCGATCTACATGCCGGCCGCCGGCTCGGTCATCGGCGTGCACAACGCCAGCGTGGCCGTGGTAGACGAAGACCGCAGTCACCTCTCACGGGAATTGACCCAGGCCCTGCAACCACCGGAATTCCAGCGTCCGGTGCTGCTGCCTTATGAGCAACTGGATCAAGTCATGGACAGCGGCCAGTACACGTTTGTGATCAACGTGCCGGTGAATTTCCAGACCGATTTGCTGGCCGGACGCCAACCGGCGGTGCAGGTCAATGTGGACGCCACGGCCATGAGCCAGGCGTTCATGGGCGCGGGTTACATCGGTCGGATTTTCCAGCGCGAACTGCTGAACTACAGCGGCCAGAATGATCCCGCCAGCAAAGCGCCGGCGCTGCTGACCACGCGCTCGCTGTTCAATCCAAATCTGGAAGGTGGCTGGTTTCTGGCGGTGATCCAGATCGTCAACAACATCACCATCCTCGCCATCATCCTCACCGGCACCGCGCTGCTGCGAGAGCGTGAGCACGGCACCCTCGACCATTTGCTGGTGCTGCCACTGACCGCACTGGAAATCATGCTGGCAAAAATCTGGAGCAACATGCTGGTGGTGGTGCTGTGCACCTGGATTTCGCTGGAAGTGATCGTCAAAGGCGCGCTGGGCGTGCCGCTGGCCGGCTCGATGACCTTGTTTTTGCTGGTGACGGCGGTTTATCTGTTCGCCAGTACGGCGCTGGGAATCTTTCTCGCGACCCTGGCCCGCTCGACGCCGCAGTTCGGTTTGCTGGCCATCCCGGTGATCATCCCGATGTTGCTGCTATCGGGCGGCAGCACGCCGCTCGACAGCATGCCGCAGTGGCTGCAATGGGTGATGCAGGGTTCGCCATCGACGCACTTTGTCAGCTTGAGCGCCGCGATTCTGTTTCGCGACGCCGGGCTGAGCGTGGTCTGGCCGGACTTGCTGGCACTGACCGCCATCGGGCTGGTGTTCTTTGCGATTGCGCTGATGCGGTTTCGCAAGAGTCTGGCGTCCTGACCTGTGGCGAGGGAGCTTGCTCCCGTTGGACTGCAAAGCAGTCCCTCTTTTCAGGGCCGCTTCGCAGCCCAGCGGGAGCAAGCTCCCTCGCCACAAAAGCCTCTTTGCAGCAGGGACGCTATTGAATGATCAGGTTGTTGAACAACAGATCCTCAACCACCGGCTTGCCCGTTTCATCATTCATCACTTGCTGGGTTTGCTTCAGGGCTTCCTGACGCAGCTTTTCCTTGCCCTCGACGCTGCCCATCGCCTCGGTGGTCTGCTGGCTGAACAACGCCACCAGTTGATTGCGAATCAACGGTTCGTTGGCCTTGACCGCTTTGGTCGCCTCTTCACCGGTCACCCGCAACGCCACGTCAGCCTTGAACACCTTCAACTTCGGCGTGCCGTCCAACCCATAATTGCCCACGAACGGCGGGCTCAGGGTGATGTAGTTGACCTTTGGGGCCTCACCTTCTTTGGCGGCTTCTTCAGCCACTGCTGCCAAAGGCAGAGACAGGGCCAGCAACAACATGATCCACGCTTTCACAATTCGCTCCTTATCCGGTTTGCGGCCTAGCATAACGACCCGCCGCGCAAGCACAAGCTTATGGCTGACTATCAGAGCCGGGCATGCTCGTTGACCCGTCGACTCACACACCTACACTTATCGGCCATCACTCCCAAAGGAATAGCCCTGATGAAAGCCGTGCTATGCAAAGCCTTCGGCCCCGCCGAATCGCTGGTGCTGGAAGACGTCGCCAGTCCTGTCGCCAAGAAGAACGAAATCCTGCTGGACGTGCACGCCGCCGGGGTCAACTTTCCGGACACGCTGATCATCGAGGGCAAATACCAGTTCAAACCGCCCTTCCCGTTTTCGCCGGGCGGTGAGGCGGCCGGCGTGGTCAGTGCAGTGGGTGAAAAGGTCAGCCATCTCAAGGTCGGCGACCGGGTCATGGCCCTGACCGGTTGGGGCAGCTTTGCCGAGCAGGTCGCGGTGCCGGGCTACAACGTGCTGCCGATCCCGCCGTCGATGGACTTCAACACCGCCGCCGCGTTCAGCATGACCTACGGCACCTCGATGCACGCCCTCAAGCAGCGGGCCAATCTGCAACCGGGTGAAACCTTGCTGGTGCTCGGCGCCTCTGGCGGTGTCGGCCTGGCTGCCGTGGAAATCGGCAAAGCCATGGGCGCCCGGGTGATTGCCGCCGCCAGCAGCGCGGAAAAACTCGCCGTGGCCAAGGCTGCCGGCGCCGATGAGCTGATCAACTACAGCGAAACCAGTCTCAAGGACGAAATCAAACGCCTGACCGACGGCCAGGGCGCCGACGTGATCTACGACCCGGTCGGCGGCGACCTGTTCGACCAGGCCGTGCGCGCCATCGCCTGGAACGGCCGCCTGCTGGTGGTCGGCTTTGCCAGCGGACGCATCCCCGAATTCCCGGTCAACCTCGCCCTGCTCAAAGGCGCGGCGGTGGTCGGCGTGTTCTGGGGCTCCTTCGCCCAGCGCCAACCCCAGGACAACGCGGCGAACTTCCAGCAGCTATTTGGCTGGTTTGCCGAGGGCAAGTTGAAGCCGCTGGTGTCGCAGGTGTACCCGCTGAGCAATGCGGCGCAGGCGATCAATGATCTTGGCCAGCGCAAAGCGGTCGGGAAAGTGGTGGTACAGGTTCGCTGAGCCGAGTGAAGCGATCTGGGCGGCAGAGTCCGGATCGCTTCTTCTTTATTTGAAGGACATTTCCCAAAACCCCGCACGACTCTGGCTTGAAAAGCGCACAACGGCTCACCCAGTAACCTTTCCCACACCGTCCTACACTTACACCTGAGCGACATGTTCATAAAGGAACACGCGATCTCCAACTTTTCCGCTGTTTGACCAATGCGAACCGGTGCTATTTTCGGTAACGAAACTGTAACATTCGCATCCGCAGTCAAAACAAGAAATTTGGAGCTCTTGAATGTTTGCTTTCTTTCGACCTGCCGCACATCAGGCGCCCCTGCCTGAAGAAAAAATAGACGACACCTATAAACGCCTTCGCTGGCAGATCTTCGCCGGGATTTTTATTGGCTATGCGGGTTACTACCTGCTGCGCAAAAACTTCACGCTGGCCTTCCCGGACCTGATCGCCCAGGGCTACACAAAGGGTCAACTGGGTGTGGCGATGTCGGCGATTGCGATCGCCTACGGTCTGTCCAAATTTTTGATGGGCATTGTGTCCGACCGCTCCAACCCACGTTACTTCCTGCCCTTCGGGCTGATCGTGTCGGCCGGGGTCATGTTCGTTTTCGGTTTCGCGCCCTGGGCGACGTCGAGTGTGACGATGATGTTCACCCTGTTGTTCATCAACGGCTGGGCACAAGGCATGGGCTGGCCACCGAGCGGCCGGACCATGGTGCACTGGTGGTCGCAGAAAGAACGTGGCCAGGTGGTGTCGGTCTGGAACACCGCGCATAACGTCGGCGGCGGGTTGATTGGTCCGCTGGCGATTCTCGGCATGGGCTGGTTCAACGATTGGCACAGCAAGTTCTACGTCCCGGCCGCCGTGGCGCTGCTGGTCGCCGTGTTTGCCTTCATTGTGATGCGCGATACGCCGCAATCGACCGGCCTGCCGCCGATCGAGAAGTACAAGAACGATTACCCGGAAGGCTACGACGCCAGCCACGAAGAAGAATTCAGCGCCAAGGACATCTTCGTCAAATACGTGCTGCGCAACAAAATGCTCTGGCTTATCGCCCTGGCCAACGTCTTCGTCTACCTGCTGCGCTACGGCATCCTCGACTGGGCGCCGACCTACCTCAAAGAGGTCAAGCACTTCGACTTCGACAAAACGTCCTGGGCGTATTTCCTCTACGAGTGGGCAGGCATTCCGGGCACGCTGCTGTGTGGCTGGATGTCGGACAAGGTCTTCCGTGGCAACCGTGGCCTGACCGGCATGGTGTTCATGGGGTTGGTGACCGTGGCGACGATCGTGTATTGGCTGAACCCGCCGGGCAACCCGATGATCGACATGATCTCGCTGTTCGCGATCGGCTTCCTGATCTACGGTCCGGTGATGCTGGTGGGTTTGCAAGCGCTGGAACTGGTGCCGAAGAAGGCCGCCGGTACCGCCGCGGGCTTTACCGGCCTGTTCGGTTACCTGGGCGGGTCAGTCGCGGCCAGTGCGCTGATGGGCTACACCGTGGACTATTTCGGCTGGGATGGCGGCTTCATCCTGCTGGTCGCTGCTTGTTTGCTGGCGATGGCTTTCCTGGCTCCCACGCTGGGGCACAAACAAAGCGCCAGTCAGACCCGCGAAGAAGCAATCGCCTGATCCGACTTTGATTGACAACGCTTGAGCCGCGCCTCCAGATTCCGGTCTGGCATGGCGTGGCTACGCAGGGCGTTGGCGGTCTGCTCGACGTAATCGCGAGTGGTGCCGTACCGCCCGCAAGCGCTTTCGAACACCTGGCTCAGCACGTGATCCGGCAAGTTGCCGGCATAGCTGGGCAGGTGCCGTTCCAAAACAAATCCCAACGCCTGAACCTGGCTTCCGTCTTCAAGACGGCAGTTGAGCCAATGTGGGCGATAGGACGGGAATGGCATTTCGCGCTGCCACAAGGCGTAGAGCGAGGCTTCGAGTTGTTCTTCGGGAAGGCGATAGGCAAAACCGCTGCAAGAGCCGCCGCGATCCAGGCCAAATACCAGGCCCGGCACTTCCGGCGTACCGCGATGTTCGTGGGACCACAGGTACAAACCGCGATGGTAGCCATGAACCCGACCGCGCACTCGCTCCACCGCCGGGCATTCAGGGCGCCAGATCAGTGAGCCGTACGCGAACAGCCAGACCGGCCCACCCTTGTGGCGCGCCATGGTTGCCTGCATCGAGCTGAGCAATTGTTCGTGCGTAAGCTGCGGCCCCAGATCGAGCCGCGGAGGGTAAGGCAAATTCAGAAAAGCAGATTCAATGGCGCTCATGGCGAATAGCGTTCAGCTCCCCGCGGATAAAGAATTACTTAATAGAACGCACCGCTGTAACAATAAGGCACATATGTTTTAAGGCAATTTAAGTGCCATGGCACAGTTCTTAAATAATTGCCCATATGACATATAACCTACCGGTATTTATATAAATCTATAAATACCGATCGGCTATATAGGGAGTTATAACGATTAAGATCGCGGCGCGTAGGCAAACACGTCGGCGCGCATCTGATGCGCATCCATCCCCGCTTCAACCAACGCATCCAGCGTGCCGTAGACCATCGCCGGAGAACCGCTGGCGTAAACATGCAGCGCCTTCAGATCCGGGAAATCCTCGCACACCGCCTCATGCAACATGCCGCAGCGCCCTTCCCAGCCGCATTGATCGCTGACGACTTTATGCAGGAACAGATTGGGCAGTTTCAGCCATTCGTCCCAGTGTTCTATTTCATAAAAGTCTTCAGGACGCCGCACGCCCCAATACAGATGCACCGGGTGCTTGAACCCGGTGGCGCGGCAATGTTCGATCAGGCTGTGAATCTGGCCCATGCCGGTGCCCGCGGCGATCAGCACCAGCGGCCCGTCCGGCAACTCGGCCAGGTGGGTGTCGCCGAATGGCATCTCGATGCGCACCATGGCATTGCGTTGCAGCTGGTCGATCAGGCTCAGCGCACTGCTTTCGCGCGCCAGCACATGGATTTCCAGGTCGCGCCCGGCATGGGGTGCCGAGGCCAGGGAGAACGCGGATTTCTCGCCGTTCTCGCGCTCGATCATCAAATACTGACCGGCGTGATAGCGCGGCGGCTTGCCGGCCGGCGCCCGCAGGTGCACCCGAAAGGTATCCCCGCCGACGTCCCTGCATTCAATAACCTGACACGACAAGCTGCGCACCGGCAGTTCTCCCAGCGCGAGCACGCCATCCCACAGCACGATGCAGTCTTCCAGCGGCTCAGCTATGCAAGTGTAGAACTCGCCGTGGTCCCGCACATGGCCGGCCTGTTCAACCCGGCCTTCCACCAGCAACGCCGCGCAGACGTGGCAATTGCCGTTGCGACAGCTTTGCGGGCATTCATAGCCCAAGCGCCGCGCGCCATCGAGAATCCGCTCGCCGGGCAATATCTCAAGCACTGCTCCGGAGGGCTGCAAGGTTACACGCATCAATCTATTCCTAACTGATTCCAGATGGCATCGATCCGTTTTGTCACGGCTTCATCCTTGACGATCACCCGGCCCCACTCGCGAGTGGTTTCGCCCGGCCATTTATGCGTGGCATCGAGCCCCATCTTCGACCCCAGGCCGGACACCGGCGAGGCGAAGTCGAGGTAGTCGATCGGCGTGTTGTCGATCATCACCGTGTCGCGCTTGGGGTCCATGCGCGTGGTAATGGCCCAGATCACGTCGTTCCAGTCCCGCGCGTTGATATCGTCATCAGTGACGATAACGAACTTGGTGTACATGAACTGTCGCAAAAACGACCAGACACCGAGCATTACCCGCTTGGCATGGCCCGGATACGACTTCTTCATGGTCACGATGGCCATGCGGTACGAGCAGCCTTCGGGCGGCAGGTAGAAGTCGGTGATTTCCGGGAACTGCTTCTGCAGGATCGGCACGAACACTTCGTTCAGCGCCACACCGAGAATCGCCGGTTCATCCGGTGGACGGCCGGTGTAGGTGCTGTGGTAGATCGGTTTGATCCGGTGGGTAATGCGTTCGACGGTGAACACCGGGAAGCTGTCGACTTCGTTGTAGTAACCGGTGTGGTCGCCGTACGGGCCTTCGTCGGCCATTTCGCCCGGATGGATCACGCCTTCCAGGATGATTTCGGCGGTGGCCGGCACTTGCAGGTCGTTGCCACGGCACTTCACCAGTTCGGTGCGGTTACCCCGCAGCAGACCGGCGAAGGCGTATTCGGAGAGGCTGTCCGGCACCGGCGTTACGGCGCCGAGGATGGTCGCCGGGTCAGCGCCCAACGCCACGGACACCGGGAACGGCTGGCCGGGGTGCTTCTCGCACCACTCGCGGTAATCCAGCGCGCCGCCACGGTGGCTCAGCCAACGCATGATGACCTTGTTGCGGCCGATCACTTGCTGACGGTAGATGCCGAGGTTCTGCCGGTCCTTGTTCGGGCCCTTGGTGACAGTCAGGCCCCAGGTGATCAGCGGGCCGACATCGCCAGGCCAGCAAGTCTGCACCGGCAGCATCGCCAGGTCGACGTCGTCGCCTTCGATGACCACTTCCTGGCACACCGCGTCTTTGACCACTTTCGGCGCCATGGCGATGATCTTGCGGAAGATCGGCAGCTTGGACCACGCATCCTTCAAGCCCTTCGGCGGCTCGGGTTCCTTGAGGAACGCCAGCAACTTGCCGATCTCGCGCAGCTCGCTGACGGCCTCGGCGCCCATGCCCATGGCCACCCGCTCGGGGGTGCCGAACAGGTTGCCGAGGACCGGGATGTCGTAGCCGGTAGGGTTCTCGAACAGCAGCGCCGGGCCTTTGGCCCTCAGCGTGCGATCACAGACTTCAGTCATCTCCAGCACTGGAGAGACAGGGATCTGGATGCGTTTCAACTCTCCGCGCTGCTCAAGCTGCTGCACGAAATCCCGAAGGTCCTTGAATTTCATTGATGATGGCACCCGTAAAATAGGCGTACATCCTACCTGCTCTGCCGGCCGCTGGCAGCTTATCGCTGCTTACTTGGCCGCATTCACGCTGCCATTGCCGAGTGTGGCCTGGGCCTGCAAGCGCTTGAACAGTGGCTCAAGCACCGGCGCCACGAACCGTGCGCCGATCTCCGACAGGTGATTGTCGTCGGTATACAGCGAATGGCCGTCGCGCTCGACCCGGCAAAGTCCCGCGTCATCACACAGCAACGGCGCCGGGTCCACCACGCTCACCCCCGAATTGGCAGCGGCTATTTGCGCGAACAACTGGCTGATGAACGCCTGGCGCTTGAAGTGTTCGGTCACCGCCAGACCCACGTCATCCGTCGGTCGGTGCAACATGGCCAGGCGCGTCAGGCGATAAGGCGGGCTGAACTGCTGCAACGGCGCCTCCTTGACCAGCCAGACGCGATGCCCGCCCTCACGCAGTTGCCGGACGGTCGCCTGCAAGCCGTCAGCCAGGCGTTGCTCGGCGGTGGCGCGGTCATAACGGCCATGGGTATCGCGCAGCACGTGCCCGAGATCGCCTTTCACATCGCCATAGAGATACAGGCTCCAACGCGCGACCAGCACCACGTCGCCCACTGCTTGCGGCTTCAACGCCCCTTCGACTCGACGATTGAAACGGGCACATCGCTGATCGTGTTCAAGCCCTTCAACCGGAATGCAGCCGGGAGAACTGGCGAGAATCACGCTGACACCATGCTTTTGCGCGCCATCATCGAACACCGGAATCAGCGCCGTGGCGTGACTGTCGCCCCAGACCAAGGCCTTTGTAGAGCTCGGTGCAAGCTTCCCGTAATGACAAAAGAGTTTGTCGTCAGGGGTCTTATCATCGGCCAGGCAGCGCATCAGTTCGGGCCGCCACTCCTTGCCTTTGGCGTATTGCAAAGCTTGATCAGACAGGCGCGAAGGCAAGCCATCGGTCCAGCGCAGCGCTTGACCGGCCAGACCGAGGACCACCACGCCACAACCGGCCGCGATCAGGATCTGCCGGCGGCCGGCCAACAAGCGGCGCTCGCGGAACGGTGTCTCGACGAAGCGCCACGACAGGTAACCGAGCAGCAGCGTGAGCAGAATCAAACCGGCGGTATCCACCAGCCCCGGCTCCTCGACACTGGCATAGCTGGCGAAGACAAAGACCGGCCAATGCCACAGGTACCAGGAATAGGAAATCAGGCCGAGGCCGACCAGCACACGACTGGCCAGCAGTCCACCGACCAGCGTTTGCCTATGACCATTGGCCCAGATCAACGTGACCACGCCGAGGGTCGGCAACAACGCCGCCGCGCCGGGGAATGGCGTGCTTTTATCGTAGGCAAACACCGCCAGCAGGATCAGACCGAAGCCAAACAGGCTGACGACTTGAGCGCCGGTCGCCGTCAGGCGCCAGTGACCGCGTGGCGCGACCGCCAGCATCGCGCCAGCCAATAGCTCCCAGGCACGCATCGGCAACAGAAAAAAGGCTTTCTCAGGGTGGTGCGCCACGGCCCAGACGCTGAGCCCGAACGACACCAGCAACACACCGAACAACGCCAGCCGCCAATGCTTGAGGCGGCTCGACAACAAGGTCAGCAGCAGCGGGAAGACAATGTAGAACTGCTCTTCAACCGCCAGCGACCACGTGTGCAGCAATGGCTTGAGGTCGGACGCCACATCGAAGTAACCGTCCTGGCGCATGAACAGGATGTTGGAGACGAACATCACCTGGTAGCGCACCGAGCGCCCCAGTTCTTCATAGTCCTTGGGTGCCATCAGGAACCAGCCCACTGCCAGCACCGCAGCAATCATCACAAACAGCGCCGGCAGGATCCGCCGGGCACGTCGCGCCCAGAAATCGACAAAGCTGAAACGCCCGGCCTGGCGCTGGTTCCAGATGATCGAAGTAATCAGGTAACCGGATATCACAAAGAACACGTCGACACCGACAAAGCCGCCGGTAAAGCCAGGAACGCCAAAATGGAACAACACGACCGCGATCACGGCGATTGCCCGCAAGCCGTCTATATCCCTTCGATAAGCAAGAGTGCTCATAAACAGAAAATGCCAGTCAGATTGAAGTTCTGGGTTCGTCGACCCATTTCGTTTCTGTACTGACCAACCCTAGTCGTAATCCTTCCTTTTTTTTTTGCAAAAAAAATGGCGCCCCGAAGGACGCCATTTTTAGCGGTTAAAAAACCGTCTTACTTACGCTTCATCGACAAGAAGAACTCGTCGTTGGTCTTGGTCGTTTTCAGCTTGTCGACCAGGAACTCGATGGCAGCGATTTCGTCCATCGGGTGCAGCAGCTTGCGCAGGATCCACATGCGCTGCAACTCGTCGTCCGCGGTCAGCAACTCTTCGCGGCGGGTGCCGGAACGGTTGATGTTGATGGCCGGGAACACGCGTTTTTCAGCGATGCGGCGATCCAGAGGCAGTTCCATGTTGCCGGTGCCTTTGAATTCCTCGTAGATCACTTCGTCCATTTTCGAGCCGGTTTCAACCAGCGCGGTGGCGATGATGGTCAGCGAGCCGCCCTCTTCGATGTTCCGTGCAGCGCCGAAGAAACGTTTCGGTTTCTCCAGGGCGTGGGCATCGACACCACCGGTGAGCACTTTGCCGGAGCTCGGGATCACGGTGTTGTAGGCGCGAGCCAGACGGGTGATGGAGTCGAGCAGGATCACCACGTCTTTCTTGTGTTCGACCAGGCGCTTGGCCTTCTCGATCACCATTTCGGCAACCTGCACGTGGCGGGTTGGCGGCTCATCGAACGTCGAGGCAACCACTTCGCCGCGCACGGTGCGCTGCATTTCGGTGACTTCTTCCGGACGCTCATCGATCAGCAGCACGATCAGGTGAACTTCAGGATTGTTACGTGCGATGTTCGCTGCGATGTTCTGCAGCATGATCGTTTTACCGGCTTTGGGCGGTGCAACGATCAGACCGCGCTGGCCTTTGCCGATCGGGGCGCACAGGTCGATGACACGACCGGTCAAGTCTTCGGTGGAACCGTTGCCGGCTTCCATCTTCATGCGCACGGTCGGGAACAGCGGGGTCAGGTTCTCGAAGAGAATCTTGTTTTTCGCGTTCTCGGGACGATCGTAGTTGATCGTGTCGACCTTGAGCAGTGCGAAATAACGCTCGCCTTCCTTGGGAGGGCGGATCTTGCCAACGATGGTGTCACCGGTGCGCAAGTTGAAGCGACGGATCTGGCTCGGCGAGACGTAGATATCGTCTGGGCCGGCGAGATAGGAAGCGTCAGCAGAGCGGAGGAAGCCGAAGCCGTCCTGGAGAATCTCCAGCACGCCATCACCGGAGATTTCCTCGCCGCTTTTCGCGTGCTTTTTGAGCAGGGAGAAAATCACGTCCTGCTTGCGCGAACGGGCCATATTTTCTATGCCCATCTGTTCGGCCAATTCGAGCAGTTCGGTAATCGGCTTTTGCTTGAGTTCAGTCAGATTCATATAGGAATGACGTAATCATTTATGGAGGGGGGAAATTAAGCTTTTGGCTTAATGAGGCCGCGCCGCAGAGAAGGCGACAGGATCGCGTACTTATTCGAAAAGGAGTGCGTCGGCGACGGCTAGCAGGGGGCAGTGGAGAAACCAGTGCGGGGCCGAATGTACCACCTGAGTTTCGGAGCGTCTAGCCCTGAATACGCAAAAAGCCCCGCAATATGCGGGGCTTTTCTTACAACGTCGCCGACTTAGATGTTGGCGTCGAGGAATGCAGCCAGTTGCGACTTGGACAGCGCGCCAACCTTGGTCGCTTCCACGTTGCCGTTCTTGAACAGCATCAGGGTCGGGATACCGCGCACGCCGTGCTTGGCCGGGGTTTCCTGGTTTTCATCGATGTTCAGTTTGGCAATGGTCAGCTTGCCTTTGTACGTTTCAGCAATTTCGTCCAGGACAGGAGCGATCATTTTGCAAGGGCCGCACCATTCAGCCCAGTAGTCGACCAGTACAGCGCCTTCGGCCTTGAGTACGTCGGCCTCGAAGCTAGCGTCGCTAACGTGTTTGATAAGATCGCTGCTCATGGAAGTCTCCAGGTTGTAAGCAAAAAAACGTGGCCCATCATAGCCGTCCTTCCCTCGTTCAGGAAGGTGCAGATGATTGAGTCTCGCTATGGTGGCGCATGAGTTTGGGTATAGCTCAAGTCAGGAGGTGGCGGGGGCGACGAAGGCAATTCCGGTGCGCAGTGCGGCATTGCGTACATGTTCCTGCATCGCCTTCTGTGCCGCCCCGGACGCCCGGCGCGCCAGTGCGCGGAGGATCTTGCGGTGCTCCTGCCAGGTTTCCATGGCCCGCTCGGCCCGGATGAACGGTAGCTTCTGGCTCTCCAGAAAGATGTCGGCGCTGGCGGTGAGGATGCTCAGCATCGCCTGATTACCACTGGCCAGCAGGATGCGCCGGTGAAAGTCGAAGTCCAAACGAGCGGCGGCATCGAAGTCGCCGGCCTTCAGTTCGGTACGCATGGCGGCGACGTTGTCTTCCAGGGCATCGAGATCAAACGTGCTCAACGTCACCGCCGCCAGCCCCGCCGCAAAACCTTCCAGGGCATAGCGCAACTGAAAAATATCCAGCGGCGAAGCCTGGGCCGCGAACGGCCAACTGGCCGCCGCATCACCTCGCGGCAACTCCACCGGCGCCTGCACGAACACACCCTTGCCCGGTTGAATGCTGATCACCCCCAGCGCACTCAGGGACGACAACGCCTCACGCAACGACGCCCGGCTAACCCCCAATTGCACCGCCAGGTCCCGTTGCGAGGGCAAGGCATCCCCCGCCCCGAAGCCTTGTTCGGTGATCAGTTTGCGGATGGCTTGCAGCGCCACTTCAGGTACGGCGCGAGAGATCGAGTTCATGGTTTTTCGGACGAACCAGGCCAATGAGCGGCTAGTTGTAAAGCTATTCGCCGCGCCCGGCAAGTCGTGCCCCACCGGGGTTCGGCGAGCAACGGCGATGCGCTATCGGGGTGCGAAACCGGACCTGACTGTTCAGACCAGTAAGACCGAGCAACCCCAGCAAACCCGTGGCCTGCCGCCCCAGAAGCCCGATGTTGGCATGCCCCGTGCTCTGTCGAACCGCAGAAATCACTTCCCGCCGATTCGGAGATTTGCCATGACCCAGCGTTACAGCGCCCTCCTCGCCGCCCTGTTTGCCAGCCTGATGCTGAGCCAGGCACCCGCCCACGCCGACGGTCTGGAGGATGTGGTCAAGCGCGGCACCCTCAAGGTCGCCGTGCCCCAGGACTTCCCGCCGTTCGGTTCGGTCGGCCCGGACATGAAACCCCGGGGCCTGGACATCGACACCGCCAAACTGCTGGCCGACCAGCTCAAGGTCAAACTCGAACTGACCCCGGTCAACAGCACCAACCGCATTCCGTTCCTGACCACCGGCAAGGTCGACCTGGTGATTTCCAGCCTCGGCAAGAACCCTGAGCGGGAGAAAGTCATCGACTTCTCCAGCGCCTACGCACCGTTCTACCTCGCCGTGTTCGGCCCGCCAGACGCGGCGATCAAAACCCTGGACGACCTCAAGGGCAAGACCATCAGCGTCACCCGTGGCGCCATCGAAGACATCGAGCTGACCAAAGTCGCCCCCGAAGGCGTGACCATCAAGCGCTTCGAAGACAACAACTCGACCATCGCCGCCTACCTCGCCGGCCAGGTCGACCTGATCGCCAGCGGCAACGTGGTGATGGTGGCGATCAGCGAGAAAAACCCGAAACGCGTGCCGGCGCTGAAAGTGAAGCTCAAGGATTCGCCGGTCTACGTCGGCGTGAACAAGAACGAAGCGGCGTTGCTGGACAAGGTCAACCAGATCATCGCCACCGCCAAGACCGACGGTTCGCTGGAAAAGAACGCCATGACCTGGCTCAAAGAGCCGCTGCCGGCCGATCTCTGATCGCCGCGCAGGAGACTAAACATGGCTTACCAGTTCGATTTTCTACCGGTGGTGCAAAACACCGACCTGTTGCTGCGCGGTGCGCTGTTCACCCTTGAACTGACGGCCATAGGCGCCGTGTTCGGCGTGGGCCTTGGCATTGTCGGGGCGCTGGTGCGGGCATGGAACATCCGCCCGTTCTCGGCAATCTTTGGGGTCTACGTCGAGTTGATCCGCAACACGCCGTTCCTGGTGCAGTTGTTTTTCATCTTCTTCGGCCTGCCTTCGCTCGGCGTGCAGATTTCCGAATGGCAGGCGGCGGTGCTGGCGATGGTGATCAACCTCGGGGCTTATTCGACTGAAATCATTCGCGCCGGCATTCAAGCGATTCCCCGTGGCCAGCTGGAAGCCGCTGCCGCGTTGGCGATGAGCCGCTTCGAAGCCTTTCGCCACGTGGTGTTGCTGCCGGCGCTGGGCAAGGTGTGGCCGGCGCTGAGCAGCCAGATCATCATCGTCATGCTCGGCTCGGCGGTGTGCTCGCAGATCGCCACCGAAGAGTTGAGCTTCGCCGCCAACTTCATTCAGTCGCGCAACTTCCGCGCCTTTGAAACCTACGCCCTGACCACGCTGATCTACCTGTGCATGGCGCTGATGATTCGCCAGCTATTGAACTGGATTGGCCGGCGCTACATTTCACGGAGCAGCCAATGAGCGATTTCACCTTCTGGGACGTGGTGCGCAACCTGCTCACGGGCCTGCAATGGACCCTGGCGTTGTCGCTGGTGGCGTTTATCGGCGGTGGCGTGATTGGTTTGCTGGTCATGGTCATGCGCATCTCGAAAAAGACCTTTCCCCGCAGCTTCGCCCGCACCTACATCGAACTGTTCCAGGGCACGCCGCTGCTGATGCAGCTGTTCCTGGTGTTCTTCGGCGTGGCGTTGGCCGGGGTGGAGATTTCGCCGTGGATGGCGGCGGCGGTGGCATTGACGCTGTTCACCAGCGCCTATCTCGCGGAGATCTGGCGCGGTTGCGTCGATTCGATCCCCAATGGCCAGTGGGAAGCCTCATCGAGCCTGGCGCTGAACCCGCTGGAGCAATTGCGCTACGTGATCCTGCCGCAAGCCCTGCGCATCGCCGTGGCGCCGACCGTGGGTTTCTCGGTGCAAGTGGTCAAAGGCACCGCCGTCACCTCGATCATCGGCTTCACCGAACTGACCAAGACCGGCGGCATGTTGGCCAACGCCACGTTTGAACCGTTCATGGTCTACGGCCTGGTCGCCCTTGGTTACTTTTTGCTCTGCTACCCCTTGTCCCTCAGTGCGCGCTACCTGGAAAGGAGACTGCATGCCTCTGCTTAGAATTTCGGCCCTGCATAAATATTACGGCGACCACCATGTGCTCAAAGGCATCGACCTGAGTGTCGAGGAAGGCCAGGTGGTGGCGATCATCGGTCGCAGTGGCTCGGGCAAATCCACCTTGCTCCGTACCTTGAATGGTTTGGAGTCGATCAACGACGGCGTGATCGAAGTCGACGGCGAATACCTCGACGCCGCCCGCGCCGACCTGCGCAGCTTGCGGCAGAAGGTCGGGATGGTGTTCCAGCAGTTCAACCTGTTTCCGCACCTGACCGTGGGCGAGAACGTGATGCTCGCGCCGCAGGTGGTGCAGAAAGTGCCCAAGGCGAAAGCTAAAGAGCTGGCAAAAGCGATGCTGGAACGGGTCGGCCTGGGGGAAAAATTTGATGCGTTCCCGGATCGACTGTCCGGCGGCCAGCAACAGCGCGTGGCGATTGCCCGGGCCCTGGCGATGTCGCCCAAGGTGTTGCTGTGCGACGAGATCACCTCGGCGCTGGACCCGGAACTGGTCAATGAAGTGCTGAGCGTGGTCCGGCAACTGGCCAAGGAAGGCATGACGTTGATCATGGTCACCCACGAGATGCGTTTTGCCCGGGAGGTGGGGGATAAGTTGGTGTTCATGCATCAGGGCAAGGTGCATGAGGTGGGGGATCCGAAGCTGTTGTTCGCCAATCCGCAAACGGCGGAGCTGGCGAATTTTATCGGCACGGTGGGAGCCGCCGGTTAACGATCGTTCCCACGCTCCCGCGTGGGAATACAGCCCGGGACGCTCCGCGTCCCACTGGAACGCAGAGCGTCCCTTGAGGCATTCCCACGCCGAGCGTGGGAACGATCGGACTCGGGTGCTCTGGATCAAGGCTTTGCGCCGTACGCGTTGGCGTCAGCGTTTGATCGTGGCACGATGTCGGGGTTATCGACCGAGACCCCCCTGACCATGCCGCAATCCCAAGCCAAGAATCTGTCCCTGATCGCCGCAATCGACCTGGGCTCCAACAGCTTTCACATGGTCGTGGCCAAGGCCCAGAACGGCGAAATCCGTATTCTTGAGCGCCTCGGCGAAAAGGTCCAACTGGCCGCCGGCATCGACGACGAGCGCCAGCTCAACGAAGAATCCATGCAGCGCGGGCTTGATTGCCTCAAGCGTTTTGCCCAACTGATCAACGGTATGCCCCCCGGCGCCGTGCGCATCGTCGGCACCAACGCCCTGCGTGAAGCCCGCAACCGTGGCGAATTCATCCGCCGCGCCGAAGAAATCCTCGGCCACCCGGTGGAAGTCATCTCCGGCCGTGAAGAAGCGCGCCTGATCTACCTCGGCGTCTCCCACACCCTCGCCGACACCCCGGGCAAGCGCCTGGTGGCCGACATCGGCGGTGGCAGTACCGAATTCATCATCGGCCAGCGCTTCGAGCCGCTGCTGCGCGAAAGCCTGCAAATGGGTTGCGTCAGCTACACCCAGCGTTACTTCAAAGATGGCAAGGTCACCCCGGCCCGTTACGCCCAGGCGTACACCGCGGCACGGTTGGAGATCATGAGCATCGAGCACGCCCTGCACCGCCTGACCTGGGATGAAGCCATCGGCTCCTCGGGCACCATCCGCGCCATCGGCCTGGCGCTGAAGGCTGGCGGGCACGGTACCGGCGAAGTGAATGCCCAGGGCCTGGCCTGGCTCAAGCGCAAATTGATGAAGCTGGGTGATGTCGAGAAAATCGACTTCGAAGGCATCAAGCCTGACCGCCGCGCGATTTTCCCGGCCGGTCTGGCGATTCTCGAAGCGATCTTCGATGCCCTCGAACTGCAACGCATGGACCACTGTGAAGGCGCCCTGCGTGAAGGCGTGCTCTACGACCTGCTGGGCCGTCATCATCACGAAGACGTCCGTGAGCGCACCCTCAGCTCGTTGATGGAGCGTTATCACGTCGATCTGGAACAAGCGGCGCGGGTTGAACGCAAGGCCCTGCATGCCTTCGATCAAGTGGCCGAGGACTGGGACCTGGACGACGGCGTCTGGCGCGAACTGCTGGGCTGGGCCGCCAAGGTCCATGAAGTCGGCCTGGACATCGCCCACTATCACTACCACAAGCACGGCGCCTACCTGATCGAGCACTCGGACCTGGCCGGCTTCTCTCGCGAAGACCAGCAAATGCTCGCGCTGCTGGTACGCGGTCACCGCCGCAATATCCCCAAGGACAAATTTGCCGAGTTCGGCAGCGATGGCAGCAAGCTGATTCGCCTGTGCGTGCTGCTGCGCTTTGCGATCCTGTTCCACCACATCCGCGGCACCCAGGAAATGCCTCAGGTCATCCTGCGCGCCAACGGCGACAGCCTCGATGTGTTGTTCCCGGAAAACTGGCTGGACGAAAACCAGCTGACCCAGGCCGACTTCGCCCTGGAAGCGGAATGGCTGACGCGCGTCGGGTTCACCCTGAACGTGCGCTGAAACGTGCACTGAAATTGAAAAAGGCCTTCTGCGGAAGGCCTTTTTTGTGCCTGCCATTCGGCAGGCGACTCCCTCCCTGTGGGAGCGGGCCTTTGTGGCGAGGGGGCTTGCCCCCGTTCGGCTGCGTAGCAGTCGTAGAACATTACACGCGATGTACCTGATACACCGCGATTGCGGATTTTAGGGCCGCTTCGCGACCCAACGGGGGCAAGCCCCCTCGCCACAAAGGCCCGCTCCGACAGGGTTTGGCGCGTTAGCGAACCGCCAGAATCGGACTGCCCAACCGCTCCAGCAACGTCGCCTGGGCACTG
Source organism: Pseudomonas sp. ANT_J12 (assembly GCF_008370045.1). GTDB lineage: Bacteria > Pseudomonadota > Gammaproteobacteria > Pseudomonadales > Pseudomonadaceae > Aquipseudomonas. The sequence continues at coordinate 72,518 of NZ_VOBN01000010.1, read as the reverse complement.
CGCGGGTTCTGGTTGCCGGTCGGGGTGTTGCGAATGTAGCGCCCGTCCGCCTGCAAGCTCCAGCTATGCGTGTTATCGGTCAGATAAAGCTCCAGCTCTTTCTTGACCCGCATGATCAGCTTCTTGCCTTCCACCGGGAAGCACGTCTCGACGCGCTTGTCGAGGTTGCGCTCCATCCAGTCGGCGCTGGAGAGGAACATCTGCTCTTCGCCGCCGTTGAGGAAGTAGAACACCCGGGTGTGTTCCAGGAAGCGACCGATGATCGAGCGCACGTGGATGTTGTGCGAAACCCCGGCAATGCCCGGACGCAGGCAACACATGCCACGCACCACCAGATCGATGCGCACACCCGACTGACTGGCCTTGTACAGCGCGCGGATGATCTTCGGATCGGTCAGCGAGTTGAACTTGGCAATGATGTGCGCCGGTTTGCCGTCGAGGGCGAACTGGGTTTCCCGGGCAATCATGTCGAGCATGCCCTTCTTCAGCGTGAACGGCGCGTGCAGCAACTTCTTCATGCGCAGGGTCTTGCCCATGCCGATCAACTGGCTGAACAGTTTGCCGACGTCTTCGCACAAGGCGTCGTCGGAGGTCAGCAAGCTGTAGTCGGTGTACAGACGGGCGTTGGCCGCGTGGTAGTTGCCGGTGCCCAAGTGCGCGTAACGCACGATTTCGCCGGCCTCGCGACGCAGGATCAGCATCATCTTGGCGTGGGTCTTGAAGCCGACCACGCCGTAAATCACCACCGCACCGGCCGCTTGCAGACGGCTGGCCAGTTGCAGGTTGGACTCTTCGTCGAACCGCGCGCGCAATTCGATCACCGCGGTGACTTCCTTGCCGTTACGCGCCGCGTCGACCAGTGCATCGACGATTTCCGAATTGGCGCCGGAGCGGTACAGGGTCTGACGGACCGCCAATACATGCGGGTCCTTGGCCGCCTGGCGCAGCAGATCGACCACTGGAGTGAAGGACTCGAACGGGTGCAGCAGCAGGATGTCCTGCTTGCTGATCACGCTGAAGATGTTCTCGCTGTTTTGCAGCAGTTTCGGGATCTGCGGGGTGAACGGCGTGTATTGCAGCGCTCGCTGGCTGTCCAGACCGGTGATGCTGAACAGGCGGGTCAGGTTGACCGGACCATTGACCTGATACAGCTCGGTCTCGTGCAGGTTGAACTGCTTGAGCAAGTAGTCGGACAGGTGTTTCGGACAGGTGTCGGCCACTTCCAGACGCACCGCGTCACCGTAGCGACGGGAGAACAACTCGCCGCGCAGGGCGCGGGCCAGGTCTTCCACGTCTTCGGTGTCGACGGCGAGGTCGGCGTTTCGGGTCAGGCGGAACTGGTAGCAGCCCTTGACCTTCATGCCCTGGAACAGGTCATCGGCGTGCGCATGGATCATCGACGACAGGAACACGTAGTTGTCGCCTGCGCCGCCCACCTCTTCCGGCAACTTGATGACGCGCGGCAGCAGACGCGGCGCCGGGATGATCGCCAGACCGGAGTCGCGACCGAAGGCATCGATGCCTTCCAGCTCGACGATGAAGTTCAGGCTCTTGTTCACCAGCAACGGGAACGGGTGCGTCGGGTCCAGGCCGATCGGGGTGATGATCGGCGCGATCTCGTCGCGGAAATAACGACGGACCCAGGTTTTGATCTTGGTCGTCCAGTGACGACGACGGATGAAGCGGACCTGATGTTTCTCCAGTTCCGGCAACAGAATGTCGTTGAGGATCGCGTACTGGCGGTCGACGTGACCGTGCACCAGTTCGCTGATCCGGGCCAGGGCCTGATGCGGTTGCAGACCATCGGCGCCGGCCTGTTCACGGGCGAAGGTGATCTGCTTCTTCAGGCCGGCCACGCGAATCTCGAAGAACTCGTCCAGGTTGCTGGAGAAGATCAGCAGGAATTTCAGCCGCTCCAGCAACGGGTAGGACTCATCCAGCGCCTGTTCCAGCACGCGGATGTTGAACTGCAGTTGCGAGAGCTCGCGATGGATGTACAGGCTGCTGTCATCCAGGCCGGGGATGGCAATCGCCGGCGCCGCGACGGCGGGTTCGGTCACCACCGCGGCGGGAGCTGGCTCTACGTCCGGCGGGGTTTCGTCGATTTGCTCCACCACGGGCTGAGCCTCTTTTACGGCAACTTCAGTGAGTCCTTCGGTATTCATGGAATGTTCCTGGGAGGGCTTATTTTTGCTCTCGTAACAATTGGGCAGCGCGCACGGCAAAGTAAGTGAGGATGCCATCTGCGCCTGCACGTTTAAAAGCGGTCAGGGATTCGAGAATAACCCCTTCGCTCAACCAGCCATTCTGGATCGCCGCCATGTGCATGGCGTATTCGCCGCTGACTTGGTAAACAAACGTCGGCACTTTGAATTCTTCTTTGACCCGGTAAAGGATGTCCAGATACGGCATGCCTGGCTTGACCATGACCATATCCGCGCCTTCTGACAAGTCCGCCGCCACTTCGTGCAGGGCTTCGTTGCCGTTGGCCGGGTCCATCTGGTAGGAGGCCTTGTTGGCCTTGCCCAGGTTCAGCGCCGAACCGACTGCATCGCGGAACGGGCCGTAATAGGCGCTGGCGTACTTCGCCGAGTAGGCCATGATCCGCACATTGACGTGATCGGCCAGCTCAAGGGCTTCGCGGATCGCCTGGATACGCCCGTCCATCATGTCCGACGGGGCCACCACCTGGGCGCCGGCTGCGGCGTGGGACAGCGCCTGTTTGACCAGCGCATCGACGGTGATGTCGTTCTGCACGTAGCCTTCTTCGTCGAGGATACCGTCCTGGCCGTGGGTGGTGAACGGGTCCAGGGCGACGTCGGTGATCACACCCAGTTCCGGGAAGCGATCACGCAGGGCGCGGGTGGCGCGCTGGGCGATGCCGTCCGGGTTCCAGGCTTCGGCGGCGTCCAGCGACTTGAGTTCTGGTGGCGTGACCGGGAACAGCGCCACTGCCGGAATCCCCAGCTCGACCCACTTCGCCGCTTCTTCCAGCAACAGATCGATGGTCAGGCGTTCCACGCCCGGCATCGACGCCACCGCTTCGCGACGGTTTTCACCGTCCAGCACGAACACCGGCAGGATCAGGTCATCGACGGTCAGGACGTTTTCACGGACCAGTCGACGCGAGAATTCATCACGACGGTTGCGACGCAGGCGGGTAGCAGGAAACAAACGGTTGGCGGGGGTAAAGCTCACGGCAGACTCCTGAGCCCGCGCTGGCAGGCGAGCGTGACAGTTATAAGCGGCCATTATGACGAACAGATGACAGTTGTGCTTATCCCCGTGACACGTAGTCGCATTCCATTGTCGTTGTAGGAATTGTTCACGTCGAGACACATTTGGACACTTTCATGAATGTGCACGAAGGGTTAGGCTGCGCGTTCATTTCGCCAGCACCCAGACAATGCTCCAACAATTTCTGCATGACTTCGGCTACTTTGCCCTTTTTCTCGGCACGTTCTTCGAAGGCGAAACCATCCTGGTGCTCGCGGGCTTCCTCGCGTTTCGCGGATACATGGACATCAATCTGGTCGTCGTCGTGGCGTTCTTCGGCAGTTATGCCGGTGATCAGCTGTGGTACTTCCTGGGGCGCAAGCACGGCCGCAAATTGCTGGCGCGCAAACCGCGCTGGCAATTGATGGGCGACCGCGCGCTGGAGCACATCCGCAAGCACCCGGACATCTGGGTCCTGAGCTTCCGCTTTGTCTACGGCCTGCGCACGGTGATGCCAGTGGCGATCGGCCTGTCGGGTTATCCGCCGGGACGTTACCTGCTGCTGAACGGGATTGGTGCCGCGGTCTGGGCCTCCGCGCTCGCAGCGGCGGCCTATCACTTCGGTGCGGTGCTCGAAGGCATGCTGGGCAGCGTCAAGAAGTACGAGCTATGGGTGCTCGGCGCGCTGCTGGTGCTGGGCCTGGGCCTGTGGCTGCGCCGGCGCTTCAAGAATGCGCGCCTGGCGAAGAAGATCTACGCCGACGAGCAAGCCTTGAAAGCCGAACAAGCCCGGATCAGCGAGCCTAAGACGCCAATCGAGTGAAGCGGTTTCTACACCAGTAGAGCCCGATGGCGCTGAGCAGGCTGTAACTGAACAGGCCGGCCCAGCCCACCGCGCTGGCCGGCCACAGCCCGACCAGCGGCGCCAGCCACACCAGCGGCAGGTTCGACGCCAGCCGCAGCAGCTCCAGCTTCCACGCCCACGGGCGATTCTCCAGGGCCACGCCCAAGGTAAACAGACCCAGCGCGATCGCGCTCCAGCCGAGCAGCAACGCGGCGGCCGGCAGGCTCTGTTCCAGGTTCATCAAATAGCTGCCCAACGCGATGTAGACGCCGAACTGCAACGCCACATACCGCTGCTGGCGCCCGTCCAGCGGCACTTCGAATTTGCGGAACTGGCTCAGATCCGGCTTGTGCATCGGGTACTGGGCCGCCACGTCCGCCGGGCGCCAACCGGTACGCATGAACCAGATCCGCAACTTGTCCCACTTGCTCTGCGCGCGCTTCGCGTCATCCCACAACTGCGCATAAAACTGCAGGTTGGCCCACAGCGGATTCCAGCTCGCCAACGGCGTGGTCACGCCAAAAATCACCGGTTCGTTGGCGTCCTCTTCCTGGAACGAGCCAAATAGACGGTCCCAAATAATGAACACCCCGCCGTAGTTGCGATCCATGTAGAGAGCGTTCTGTGCATGGTGGGCCCGATGATTGGATGGCGTGACGAAGCACCACTCGAACCAGCCAAGCTTGGAAATGTGTTTGGTGTGCACCCAGAATTGATACAGCAGGTTCAGCGCCGCGACGCTGACAAACACCAGCAACGGCACGCCGAGCACGGCCATGGGCAGGTAGAAGATCCAGCTCAGCAGAAAACCGGTGCTGGTCTGGCGCAACGCGGTGGAGAGGTTGTAGTCCTCGCTCTGGTGATGCACCGAATGCGCGGCCCACAGGATGTTGCGCTCGTGGCCCATGCGGTGCAGCCAGTAATAGCAAAAGTCATACAGGACGAACGCGAATACCCAGACCCAGACGCTGTCGCCCGAGAGTTTGAACAGCGCCAGATGTTCCAGGGCAAACGCATACGTCAGCAGCCCCACGCCCTTGGTCAGCAGGCCGGTGGTGGTGGACAACACACCGGTGCTGATGCTGTTGATTGCGTCGGCCAGTCGATAATTGCGCACCCCGCGCCAACGGTCGGCCAGCAGTTCGACGGCGATCAGCACGAAGAAAAACGGCACCGCATACAGAATGAAATTCATGACGCGACCTGAAGGCAATTGTGATGACTGATCCTAGGCCTCGCCGCGAATTAACCCTATGGCAACCCGCGACAAATTAGTGGACATTTAGCGCCATGAACCTGGAGAAAAGCCCATGAGCAAAAAAATTGCAGTGATCCTTTCCGGCTGTGGCGTGTACGACGGCGCCGAAATCCACGAAAGCGTGATCACCCTGCTGCGCCTGGACCAGCGTGGTGCCCAGGTGCAGTGCTTCGCGCCGAACATTGCGCAGTTGCATGTAATCAACCACCTGACCGGCGAAGAAATGCCCGAGTCGCGCAATGTGTTGGTGGAATCGGCGCGCATCACCCGGGGCAATATCAAGGACATCCGCGAAGCCAACGTCGAAGACTTCGATGCGTTGATCGTGCCGGGCGGTTTCGGTGCGGCGAAGAACCTCTCCAATTTTGCCGTCGAAGGCGCTGGCTGCACGGTACAACCGCAAGTCCTGGCGCTGGCCGAAGCCTTTGCCGAAGCCGCTAAACCGGTGGGGTTGATCTGCATCTCGCCGGCGCTGGCGGCGAAGATTTACGGCCCGGGCGTAACCTGCACCATTGGTAATGATGCCGAAACGGCGGCGGCCATGAACAAGATGGGCGCGACCCACGCCGATTGCGCCGTGGGCGATATTGTCGAAGACAAGGCGCGCAAGTTGGTGAGTACACCGGCGTATATGTTGGCGCAGACGATCAGCGAGGCGGCGTCGGGGATCAATAAGCTGGTCGACCGTGTGCTCGAACTGACCCACGAAAACGACGCCTGACACCGGACACCTGATCGTTCCCACGCTCTGCGTGGGAATGCCTCAACGGACGCTCCGCGTTCGGCTCTGGATGGGACGCGGAGCGTCCCGGGCTGCATTCCCACGCGGAGCGTGGGAACGATCATTGTGCCCGGGTCAGCCGGGTCAGGATCCGATCCAGCGCATTGGCAAACGCCTGTTTCTCCCGCTCGCCAAATGGCGCGGGCCCGCCGCTCATCTGGCCCTGCTCTCGCAGGTCAGTGAACAGATTACGCACCGCCAATCTGTCGCCCATGTTCTGCGCATCGAACTCTTTGCCCCGCGGGTCCAGCGCCGCAACACCCTTCTTCACCAGGCGATCAGCCAACGGCACATCGCTGCAAATCACCAGCTCACCGGGCACCGCGTGTTCCACCAGGTAATCGTCGGCCGCATCCGGGCCACTGGGCACCACGATCAGCTTCACCAGCGCCAGGCCGGGCTTGATCTGCGGCTGACCGGCCACCAGCACCACTTCGTACTGGCGCTTGAGGGCGAATTTCACCACCAGATCCTTGGCCGCCCTTGGGCAAGCGTCGGCATCGATCCACACACGCATTGTGTTACCTCTTAAAAGCATCGCGGGCAAGCCTTGCTCCTACAGGTTATACGCAACCGGCGCATGAATCCTGTAGCAGCGAGGCTTGCCCGCGAATGGGGACGACGCGGACTTAAGACGTCTGCACCCGCCGCTTCTCAGCCATCCGGCTACGACTGTAAAGCACGACAATCGCAATAATCGCCACCGCCTGCGCACTCAGCGAATACGCATCAGCGTGGATCCCCAACCAGTCGAAGTCAAAGAACGGCACCGGCCGGGTGCCGAAGATCCCGGCTTCCTGCAACGCCTTCACCCCATGCCCGGCAAACACCACCGACAACGCGCACAGCAACCCGGCGTTGATGCCGAAGAACAGCGCGAGCGGCAGTTTCGCCGAACCGCGCAGGATCACCCAGGCCAGGCCGACCAGCAACACCAGCGCCGTGGCACCGCCGGCCAATACCGCGTTGTGCCCGGCGGGACCGGCCTGCAGCCACAGGGTTTCGTAGAACAGGATCACTTCGAACAGTTCGCGATACACCGAGAAGAACGCCAGGATCGCAAAGCCGAAACGCCCGCCGCCGCCCACCAGGCTGCTCTTGATGTAATCCTGCCAGGCCGCCGCGTGGCGACGGTCGTGCATCCACACGCCAAGCCAAAGCACCATGACACTGGCAAACAACGCCGTCGCGCCCTCCAGCAATTCACGCTGGGCGCCGCTGACATCGATCACATACGCCGCCAGCGCCCAGGTCCCGAGTCCCGCCAACAACGCCAACCCCCAACCGACGTTGACGCTGCGCACCGCCGATTGCTGGCCGGTATTGCGCAGGAACGCGAGGATGGCCGCCAGCACCAGAATCGCTTCCAGGCCTTCGCGCAGCAGAATCAACAGGCCGGAGATGTAGCTCAGGGACCAGCTCAAGCCATCGCTGCCCAGCAGGCCAGCGGATTGCTTCAACTTGGCCTTGGCCGCGTCCAGACGCTGCTCGACCTGGGCCAGCGGCAAACCATCCTGCAACGACTGACGGTAGGCCATCAGGGATTTTTCAGTGTCTTTGCGCACGTTGGCGTCGACGTTGTCCAGGGAGCTTTCGACCAGTTCGAAGCCTTCCAGGTACGCGGCCACCGACAGGTCGTAGGCCTGATCGTGCTCGCCAGTCCGGTAGGCGGCGATGCTTTTGTCGAGCGTTGCGGCGGTGTAATCGAGCAACTGCGCCGGGCCACGCTTGACCTGGGGCGGTTGCGCCCGCTGCGCACGGAACGTCGCCACGGCTTGCGGGCCTTCGGCGGCCAGCACTTCGGCCGGGGTCTGACGGGCCAGGTCGGCGATGTTGTAGGTCTTTTCGGATTTAGCGGCGGCCGGGTCGGCGCTGAAACCAGCAATATAAGTCGCCAGATCCCAGCGCTGACGGTCATCCAGCTGGTCGGCGAAGGACGGCATGTCGGTGCCTTCGACGCCCTGGCCCAGGGTGTTGTAGATCCCGTAGAGGCTCAGGCGATCCAGCCGCGTTGCATCCCGCAGGTTGGCCGGCGCCGGGGTCATGCCAACGCCGGCCGGGCCGTCACCGGCGCCCGCATCGCCGTGGCACACCGAACATTGCTGGGCATACAGCGGCGCGCCGCGAGTCGGGTCCGGGGTGATCACCGGAGCCTGGCTGACTTCATAGGCTACGGCCAGCTTCGCACCGAGCTGACGGGCCTGACGCACGACGTCGGCGCTGTCCCTGCGAGCGACGATAGCCGCGCGCAGGTTGCTAACGCCCTGCTCCAGCTCGGCGCGCTCGGGCCTGGCCGGCAATTCGGCGATCAACCCTTGCAGAACCACCATGAACTCTTGTTGTTCGCGGTACTCGGACTCATCAATGACCTTGCCGGCCTCGACCGTCGCCGGGTAATCAGCGCCAATGTAGTCGAGTAAATGCAGCGCTTTGGGCGCGCCTTCGGCAGTCTCGGCCAGCGCATTGAAGCTGCAAAGCGCGATCACCGGCAGCACTAGCCACGCCAGAAAACGAGAGGAGGCAGTCATGAATGAATCTCAAATGGAAATACGAAGTAACACATTGTTCACTCCCAATGAGTTTCACTCAAGCTTTGTCTACGCCGGCCGCTGACGAACAGGAACAAAGTGCCATCATTCAAGTCTATAATTTGCCGCCTCTTGGCGGCTTATCTTCAAGGAAGACACACAGTAAATGGCCACCCGCCTGCGCTTCTGGTTTGTCCTCAGTACGTGCCTTCTACTGAGCGCGTGCACCTCGTTCCGTGACTACAACGCGGAGCTCGACGAGACCCTCTACTATTTCAGGGACGGCGATATCGAAAGCGCTGTTGCCGTGCTCGACCGCAACAACCCCATTGCCCCCGGCGACCTCCTCTACAACTTCGAGCGGGGTGAGTTGTTGCGCATGAACGGCGACATGAGCGGCAGTTACGCCAATTGGGACTACGCCGACCGCTTGATCGAAGGGTGGGCAAACTCGCCCTATTTCGGCACGTTCAAAGGCTTCACCGACTTCAACAGCTACGGCGCCAACGACAAAGTGCGCTTATACGACGGCCATGATTTCGAGAAAGTCGCGCTGACCACGCAAATGGCCCTGATGTTGCTCTCCGCCGCCGAGACGGAAAAGGCTCGCGTCGCGATCAAGAAAACCCACGAGCGCGAGGCGATCATTGCCGACAAGCGTGACTTGGAATACCTGGCCCTGGAAAACCAGGCGAAGGATCAGGGGGTCGCGCTGCAATACAAAGACCTTCAGGGCTACCCGGTGGCAACCCTCGACGCTCCCGAAGTGGTCGCGCTGAAAAACAGCTACCAGAGCGCGTTCAGCCATTACCTCGCCGGGTTCATCTATGAATCACTGGATGAGAAAGACCTCGCCGCGCCGGGTTATCGCCAGGCCATCGAACTGCACCCGAATACACCGCTGCTGGAACAAGCCTTGCGCAACCTGGCCAAATCCCCGCTCAAAGCTGGCGAGGCCGATGTGCTGTTGATCGTGCAAACCGGTCTGGCGCCGGCGCTGCAGTCGGTGCGCGTGCCGATTTCGGTCGACGTCGAGGGCCAGACCTTCATTACCAACATGTCGTTTCCGGCCGTCGTCCCCGACACCTCCACGCCACCGGTGGACTTCATAACGGTGGACGACAAAAAACAGAAGCTGACCCTGATCAACAGCTTCGGCGACATGTCGCGCCGTTCATTGCGTGACGACATGCCGGGGATTATTCAACGCACGCTGCATCGCGCCCGCACCAATGCCCAATACCTGGCGTTCCTGAAAAAACGCAGCCCGGAGAAACTTGAAGAGGAAATGCTGCGGCAAACCCAGCAAGAGGACGCCGATACCCGTGTCTGGCGCACCTTGCCCGACAGGACCTTGATCGCCCGAATCCGGCTGAGCAAGGGCATGCACAAACTGACGCTACCGAATGCGCCACAATACCTTCCGATCAAATTCGAGATTGATAAAACCCATCAAGCCTTCAGTTTGCGCGCCGTGGGTAACCGGATTTACGCCGCCGACCTCGCCATGCGACAAGACGCCCAGTCAGCCCCCCTCGTTGACGCCAAACCCGCCCTACCCTGAACGGAGATTTTCATGGGATTGAAATGCTTCGCCGTTATCGCCCTGGCCCTGTTGGCCGGTTGCGCCACCCCGCCACCGCCGCCGGAACCCGGCAGCGCCGCCAGTAAAGTCATGGCCACCGGACCGATCCAGCACGTCGCCGTCGGCCCGATGCGCATGGCCCGGGAAAACGGCTTCCTCACGGTCAACGCCCAGCTGAGCAATACCGATACCGATAACCGAACACTCTATTACCGCTATCTGTGGCTGGGACCGGAAGGATTTCCGGTCGCCGAAGCCGATACCTGGAAAAGCCTGACCCTGTACGCCGGCCAGACGAATTTCCTGCCCGCCATCGCCCCCGTACCACAAGCCGTGGACTTCCGCCTGGAGATCAATACGCCGTGAACCGCCCACACATGATGGCCCGCCTCTCTTGCGTTGCCCTGGCCGCGTTGCTGGTCGGTGGCTGTGCCGACAATCGCTCGCCGGTATTGTGCAGTGGCAACATCAGCTATGGCGACCCGAAGGCCGTGGAGCTGGTGACCAACGAATTCGGCTCGACCGACCTGCAAATGATCGCCGAGAGCATGACCCGTTCCCTCGCCCAGTCCGGTGTCCTGAAGGGCCGCCCGGTGGTGCAGGTGTACGACGTGATGAACAAGACCAGCGAGTACATCGACACGCGGGAAATCACCACCTCGATCAAGACCCAGTTGATGCGCAGCGGCGCCGCGCGTTTTGCCAGCGACAACACCGACATGCAAAGCCAGGTCGACCACCTCAAGCTGCAAAACCAGAGTGGCCTGTACAAGAAAAGCACGGTGGCCAAGACCGGCAACATGATCGCCGCCCGCTATCGCCTGGAAGGCTCGATCAGCTCGATCGTCAAGCGCAGCAACGACTACAAGGACGTCTTCTACAAATTCAGCCTGCAACTGGTCGACGTCGAAAGCGGACTGGCCGAGTGGATGGACGAGAAAGAAATCCGCAAAACCACGGAGCGCTAAGCAATGCGTGCATGGATTGGCTTCATCACCCTGGCCTGTGCGTTGAGCGCCCAGGCCGCGCCGAAAATCGCTGTCACCGACCTCGCCTATGAGGCCAGCGTGGATCAATACGTCCACGTCATCTCGGCCCGGGACAATCAACAGCAGGACTATTACGGCGCCAGCGGCTCGTCCAGTTATGACGAGTACACCACGCGCAACAGTTACCTGGAGCAGACCGAGATCCGACGCTTCAGCGGCGATATCAAGGGGGAAATGCTCAAGACCGGGATGTTTCAGCTGATCCAGGGCACGCCTTACACGGCCAGCGCCAAGCGCGATGTGTACGACGTAATCAAGCGCATCAAGGCCGGCGACTTCAAGGGCGCCGATTACGTGCTGTTTGGCACGGTGTCGGACATCGACTTCACCCAGGACATGAACGAACTGGCCAACACCGACAGCTATTCGGCGGTGCTGGCGTTGACCCTGGTGGCAGATTTTAGCCTGATCAATACCAAGACCTTCGAAATCACCTCGGCCTTCACCGCCATGGGTGAGGCCCAGGACACCAAACTGGTGAATGACCGGGACATCCACGTGTCACTGAACCGCCCACGGGTGGTGCGTGATGTGTCCAAGGCCTTGGGCGAAGACGTGGCGGCGCAACTGAGCCAACAACTGGGTGGCGGTGGTTACGAGCAGCCGGGGCCAGCCGCGCAGCGTAACAACCTGCCGCGGGACACGGCGCCGGTTATCCTGCGCTGACATCCAGGCCGGACACCACTGTGGCGAGGGGGCTTGCCCCAGTTGGACTGCGCAGCAGGCCCATTTTGGAGGCGCTTCGCACCTCAACGGGGGCAAGCCCCCTCGCCACAGAAGCTCCCTCGCCACAATGAGTGCAAGGCAAATGAAAAAGGCGACCTGAAAAGGTCGCCTTTTTTGTGCCAGCAAGGTTTACACCACCGCTTTACGCAACGTCGCCATGAACGCCGCCGCACCGATGAACAGCCCGGCAAACGTGCGATTCATGCGTTTCTGCTGTTGGGGCGTGCGCAACATCCGCAACACTTTGGCCGCCAGCCCGGTGTAACCGGCCATGACGATCAGGTCGACGCAGACCATGGTGACGCCGATGATCAGGTATTGAGCCAGCAGCGGCGCATGGGGATCAATGAACTGCGGCAACACGGCCAGCATGAACACCAGAGCCTTGGGGTTGCTGATGTTCACCAGGAACCCCCGGAACATCAGGGCCAGCGGCTTGCCAATCTGGCGCACCGCGCCGTCGTCGCTCATGTCGCTGGGCAGTGCCCGCCATTGCTTGACCGCGAGGTAAACCAGGTACGCCACACCGAACCATTTGATCGCGTAGAACGCGGTTGCCGAAGCCGTGAGAATGGCGCCCACCCCCGCACCGACAATCGCAATCTGCACCGCCAGGCCCAGCTGCAGGCCCAGGGCGTTCCAGTAACCGCGCCAGAAACCGTATCGCAGACCGCTGGACATCGACGCAATCGCGCCGGCACCGGGAGACAGGCTGATCACCCAGCAGGCGGCAAAAAACGCCAGCCATGTTTGAAGCACCATTGCACACCTCGACTCAGACTCGTGACAGACGTCTAAGCTAATGCGGCTTGGGGCCGATGACCACCGATTTTTTGCAGGACCAGAACGACGGCCGACCAGCGTGATCGGCGGTGTCGCCTATTTTTCGAAACCGCTCGAAGGGAATACATCGCTACCGCGCCAGCGCCGAACCGAGCGCTGGAAGAACAGGCTGTTAGGCACTTGCACCATGGCGCTGCCAGTCCCGGCTTCTTCGGCTTCGATCAGCGTGGTGAACAGCAGATTGATCGCCACGACCCGGCCTTTGACGCCGGGCTTGTCGAGGGTGTCCACCAGCTCGACCACGTCACCAATGCGGAACGGGCCGACGGTGAAGATCAGGATCGCGCACAGCAGGTTGGAGAGCACGCTCCACATGGCGAAGAACGCCACCGCCGCTACGGCGACGAACCCGGACAACGCGGTCCAGAGCACCGTCGCCGAAACGCCGAGGCGTTCCAGCACGAAGATCAACGCGCTACCCATGATCAGCCAGCGCAGGCCACCGCGCAGCGGCATCAGCAGTTGCGGCGGAAACGGGTAGCGCTCACCGAGGCGAGTCAGGCATTTGGCGACGAAGCGCTGGGCGAAGTAACCGGCCAGCAGGATCAGCAGGATTTGCACGACGAGCCAGATCGGCTCGACCCACACCGCCGGCAGCGGCCATTTGAAGGCGTCCATCAGGACAACGCCTCCAGCTCCGCCTGCATGCTTTCCAGCAGTTCCAGGGCTTCCATCCAGGACTCTTCCAGTTCGGCTTCACGCACCTTGAGCTTGGCTTGCTCGGCCAGCAGATCACGCAATTCGTTCTTGCGCATCGGTTCGTAGATATCGCTGTCGCCGAGGCTGACATCGATCTTCGCCAGTTTCTCGTGGATCTTGCCCAGCTCGGCTTCGAGCTTGTCAGCCTCACGCTTGTGCGGCGCCAGTTGCTGACGCAACGCAGCGGCAGCCTGACGCTGAGCCTTCTTGTCGGTCTTGTCCGGGTTCACCGGGGTGTTGCTGACCGGCGCGTTGCGCTGACGGTACTCCACCAGCCAGCGGGTGTAGTCCTCCAGATCGCCGTCGAACTCTTCGACCTTACCGTCCGCCACCAGATAGAAATTGTCAGTGGTGCTTTTGAGCAAATGACGGTCGTGGGAGACCACCAGTACCGCGCCACTGAACTCCTGCAAGGCCATGGTCAGCGCCAGGCGCATTTCCAGGTCCAGGTGGTTGGTCGGTTCGTCGAGCAGCAACAGGTTCGGGCGGCCCCAGGCGATCAACGCCAGCGCCAGTCGGGCCTTTTCGCCACCGGAGAAATTCAGCACCGGCTCATCAATGCGCGCACCGCGGAAGTCGAAACCGCCGAGGAAGTCGCGCAGGGTCTGCTCGCGCTCGGTCGGCGCCAGGCGCTGCATGTGCAGCAACGGGCTGGCCTTGGAGTCGAGCGAGTCCAGTTGATGCTGGGCAAAGTAGCCGACCACGGTGTTCTCGCCGCGGGTCAGGCGACCGGACAATGGCTCGAGTTCACCGGCGAGGTTTTTGATCAGGGTCGATTTGCCCGCGCCGTTGGGGCCGAGCAAGCCGATGCGCGCGCCAGGGGTCAGTTGCAGCTTGACCTTCTCCAGCACGGCGCGCTCGCCGTAACCCAGGCGAGCGTCGGAGATATCAATCAACGGGCTGGAGATTTTGTGCGACTCGCGGAACACGAAGTCGAACGGCGAATCGACGTGGGCGGCGGACAGTTCTTCCATCCGCTCCAGCGCCTTAATCCGGCTCTGGGCCTGACGGGCCTTGGTGGCCTGGGCCTTGAAGCGGGCGATGTAGCTTTCCATGTGCGCACGTTGCGCCTGCTGCTTCTCGTAGGCCTGCTGTTGCTGGGCCAGACGTTCAGCACGCGCACGTTCGAAGGCGCTGTAGCCGCCGCGATACAGGGTGATCTTGCGCTGATCGACGTGAGCGACGTGATCGACCACGGCATCGAGGAAGTCCCGGTCGTGGGAAATCAGCATCAAGGTGCCGGGGTAGCTCTTGAGCCACTCTTCGAGCCAGATGATGGCGTCGAGGTCCAAGTGGTTGGTCGGTTCATCGAGCAGCAGCAAGTCCGAAGGACACATCAAAGCCTGCGCCAGGTTCAGACGCATCCGCCAGCCACCGGAGAAATCGCCTACCTGACGATCCATCTGATCGTTGGTGAACCCAAGGCCGGCCAGCAACTTGCGCGCCCGGGCGTCGGCGGTGTAACCGTCGGCGCTGTCGAGCTCGGCATGCAGGCGGGCCTGGGCGGCACCGTCATGGGCCGCTTCGGCCGCGGCGAGGTCACGTTGCACCTCGCGCAGGCGCAGGTCGCCATCGAGCACGTAGTCGACCGCGATGCGATCGAGGGTGTCGATCTCCTGGCGCATGTGGGCGATGCGCCAGTCGCCCGGCAGCAAGCAATCACCCGAGTCCGGGTGCAGGTCGCCCAGGAGCAAGGCGAACAGGCTCGATTTGCCGGCGCCGTTGGCACCGATGAGGCCGGCTTTGTGGCCGGCGTGCAGGGTCAGCTCGGCGTCTTCTAGCAGACGTTGCGGGCCACGCTGTAAAGTCAGGTTCTGAATTCGGATCATAATGGCGGCGGAGTCTATCAGCTTCGCTCACAACTGGCGCGAGTAGCACTATGTCTGCTGACCTGTGGAGCTTTTCCCTGAACACTTACGCCCGTCCCGGTGTGGAAGGCCTGTGCCTGCAATGGCAGGCGGCGGGGGCGAATGTGTGCCTGCTGCTGTGTGGGCTGTGGCTGGAACAACGAGGCGTGGGCTGCACCGAGCAACGCTTGCAGGCGCTATTTCAGGTGGCCGGGCCGTGGGAGATGAATGTCGTACAGCCGCTGCGAGCATTGCGCATGCAATGGAAAGCCGCCGCCGTGGACGACGTCGAACTCAACGCGTTACGCGAACAAGTGAAGGCACTGGAGTTGGAAACCGAACGGCATCTGCTGTTGCGATTGGAACGTACGGCCCAGGATTGGCCGCAAGCTGAGGTGACCGAACGATCGGCCTGGCTGGAAGGTGTGGCGGCAGGCGCCGCCAACCTGGACCGCGACGCGCTGCTGCATCAGCTGCGCGCCGCGGTAACCGGCACTTAGGAAGCGCTGGTTGGGGTGGTGGCAGTGCTCGATGCGGCGGCTGGCGTTGGCGCAGCAGTCGGGGTCGAGGTAGTAGCGGCTGGAGCAGACGATGCTGCCGGAGCCGGGGTGGCAGGCTTGGCGACTGGCGCGGTAGCCGGTTTGGCCGTAGCGGGTTTGGCCGCGACTGGTTTTTTCACCGCTGGTTTTGCAGCAGGTTTAGCGGCAGCTGGTTTTGCAGCAGCCGGCTTGGCAGCGGGTTTGGCTGCGGCAGGTTTTGCAGCGCTCGCAGTAGCCGGTTTAGCGGCTGCTGGTTTGGCGGCCGATTTTGCAGCAGCAGGTTTAGCGGCTGCAGGCTTGGCGGCTGCGGTTTTAGCCGCTGGTTTTGCTGCCGGCTTGGCGGCTGGTTTTGCAGCGGCTTTTGCAGCTACTGGCTTCGCGGCTGGCTTGGCAGCCGGTTTCGCTGCTGCCGTTCTGGCAGCCGGTTTTGCGGCTGGTTTGGCGGCCGTTTTTGCAGCAGGTTTAGCGGCTGCGGTTTTCGCCGCAGTCGGTTTGGCAGCAGCCGTTTTTGCAGCAACTGGCTTGGCGGCAGCTGGCTTGGCAGCCGTCGTTCTGGCAGCTGGTTTCGCAGCGCTGGCAGCCACTGGTTTTTTCGCGGCAGGTTTTGCTGCGGCTTTGGCCGGCGCTTTGGCAGCCGGTTTGGCAGCAGGCTTGGCGGCTGCTTTTGCAGCAACCGGTTTGGCCGCGGCTTTCTTGGCAGGTGCCGCAGCAGGCTTGGCCGAACGCAGGGACAACGCCTTGCTCACAGCCTCTTGTACGCGACCGACGCCCTGGGCCAGTTTCAGGCTTTCCTGAGCATCGCGCTTGAGTTGCAGAATGTAGGTGCGGGTCTCGGACTGACGATCTTTCAAGGCATCGAGCAAGTCTTCGAGTTGCTTCACTCCGTCCTTCGCCTTGGCTTGTGCCTTGGCTTTGCCGGCCGCCGCAGCGTCCTGCAATTTGGTACGGGATTTGTGCAGTTTTTCTTGCGCTTTACCGCGCTGCTTTTCCAGTTTGGCGAGCAGTTTTTCAGCATCAGCCAAGGCTTGGGAACAAGCGGTTTCCAAATGCTCGAGCAGGCTGCCCGAGAGTTGTTGGAGTAAGTGCAACGGAGTATTTACAGGCTTCTTGGTGGCCGACATGGTTTACCTCCTGGCTGACGTGAATGCGGCTCATACTAGACCTCTGCTGACACCGCCGCTAGGTCATGTTGACAGTATCCAAAGCGTTGCGTTGCAGCGAATCGAAAATGTTCTGCATCGGCGCAAAAGCAGTTCACCGTTCAACCCATCCTCGCTGGCATAATCCCCCGCATCTCAGGTCGGAGAGTGCCCATGTCGCGTTACCTTTTTTTATCCCTGCTGGTGTGTTTTTCCGTCGCTCATGCCGCGGAAAAAACCGCTGCAAATGATGCTCACGATCTCGCCTACAGCCTGGGGGCAAGCCTCGGCGAACGCTTGCGCCAAGAGGTTCCGGACCTGCAACTTCAGGCGCTGGTCGATGGCCTGCAGCAAGCCTATCAAGGCAAACCCCTGGCGCTGAAAGACGCGCAGATCGAGCAGATCCTGGCCGACCACGAAGCCCAGGTCGCCTTGCAAACGCCAGCGCCGCAAACCGAAGAAGCCCTGGAAAAAGAGCAGCGTTTTCTTACTCAGGAAAAAGCCCGGCCCGGCGTTCGTGAACTGGACGATGGAATTTTGCTGACGGAATTGACCCCGGGCAACGGCGCCAAGGCCGGGCCGAATGGCAAGGTTCAGGTGATGTACATCGGTCGCCTGCCCGACGGCACGGTGTTCGATCAGAACAGCCAGCCGCAGTGGTTCAGCCTCGACAGCGTGATCACCGGCTGGCGCACGGCGCTGCAAAACATGCCGGTTGGCGCGAAGTGGCGACTGGTGATTCCATCGGCCCAGGCTTATGGCGCCGATGGTGCCGGCGACTTGATCGCGCCATTCACTCCGCTGGTGTTTGAAGTCGAATTGCGCGACGCCACCAGCTGAATCGCGGAAACGAAAAACGGCGCGCATAGCGCACCGTTTCGGTTGTTGCGGGAAGGGGTTCAGGCTTGAACCGAATCCTCTTCCTTGTGAGCCGTGTGCAGCACTTCGATCAGGCAATCTTCCAGCTCGAAGCGTTCATGCAATAGGCCACCCAGCTCTTTGAATTTCTCGGCGACACACTTGCCTGCATCACACAGGTCGTTGAACGCGAGCAGCTTCTCGGTGATGACGTCGATGCGTGGGTAGATCGTCTCGGCCAGCTCCAGACCACGCTTGTCACCAAAGGCCTTGGCTTCACCGGTGAGCTGTTCGTAGATCTCGAAATGCCCCGCCGACACGTAGTCGACCAGCACACCGCAAAATTCCTGCAACGGTTTGCGGCTCTCACCCAGCGCTTCAGGCTTGTCGCCGAGAGCATCATAGGCCCGAACCAGTTCGTGACGCTCCTGCAACCAGCGGTCGATCAGCAGATGCACTCCACCCCAGCGTTCCTGAGCATTCTGACAACTTTCGAGCATGGTGATCTCTCTTCCCTTGTGGGTCATGCTGCTCTACACCTGTCGCACCCTTGAAGGTCAAGAATCGGCCAGGCAGAGCGTCATCGAGCAACATAAATCCAATGACACGTGCGGGCCAGATTATGCCCGCACGACAATGCCTTCAAGGTACGCAGGAGATAAAGTTCATACAAGTGTTTAATCACGCGCCACCGCCGGGTGCGACGACACGCCGCTGAGCGGTCGCTGACAGGCGATCCAGACATGGCGCAGCAACTGATAAATGCTCAGGATCAGCATCGCGACGAAGAACAGCAGGCTCCATTCCGGGATGCTCAGGTCGAACAAGGTCCATGAGAGTTGCGCGCAATCATCGCCGCCCTTGAACATCCGTTTCACGGCGCAGGCCCAGGGCAGGTTTTCGTACACGTCATCCAGATTGGGCGAGCAGAGTGACAACTGCTGCAGCGGATCCGCTTGCAACAGCACCTGGCGCCACGCGGTGACGGTCCCGCCCAGGCTGGCAGACAACCCCATCAGCCAATAAACAAAAGACCCGAATCGCCGCGGGCCGTGCACCGAGGCCACCAGGCAAACCAGCATGAGCAGCGCGAGGAAAATCCGCTGCAATAAACACAACCCGCAAGGTCTGAGCCCGACCACATATTCCAGGTAAAAGGAAACGCCCAAGGCCAGGGCACCTGCAGTGAAAGCCATGAAAAACAAGGAGCGTGAGCAGGCCAAAGACATGGCTAATCCGTAACTTTAGAGACAGGCGGTTACGGTAGAGGAAAGCGCGCCAGCCTTTCAAGGCGGGCCACCACGGACACTTCACCAAAGGTGTAGGGAATTCCCGACAGGATCTGAAGGATTAGATGTAGCACCTTGTAGGACGTTGCCGATGGCGGACGACAAGAGCTAAACACAAGACGCTGGAGTGAGCGTTTTGCGGTGAGGCGCTTGCTCTCACAGAGGTGCGAAGCGCCTTCAGATGGGACTGCTGCGCAGTCCAACGGGGGCAAGCCCCCTCGCCACAAGCAAGCTCCCTCGCCCCAGGATTTATGCCAACCCGGAAATCAGGCGCGGACGGCGACGGGCAACGGCGCCGCCAGTAGACGCTCGTCCAACAGGCCAAGGCCTTCCTGGAACAGTTGGTTACTGCGTTCGGTATCGCCCAGTTGCGCCAGCAACCTGGCCAGCTCCGCACAGGCTTCCGGGTTGCGCTGCACACGCAGGCTGCTTTCCAGATAATCCCGGGCCTTGCCCCACAGACTGCTTTGCAGGCACAGACGGCCCAGGGTCAGCAGCAGGCTCGGGTCAGCGGGATGATCCTTGAGCCAACCCTCGGCGGTCTGCAACTGCCGCGACGGATCGCTGCCGCGCACCAACCCATAGAGGCGCGCCAGATGGCTGTCGTACTTGCGCTTGAGCGCCGCACGCAGAACCTCTTCCGCTTCGGCCTGCGCGCCCAACTGCCGCAATTGCTCGGCATAGGCCAGCACCAGTGGCGACTCTTGACGCTGCGCCGTGCTGAGTTGCTGCCAGGCCCGATTGAGGGACTGCAAACCAACGACGCCATCCTCCTCGCGGTGCGCCGCCAGGTTGAGATTTTCACCCCAGGCCCGGCGCTCCAGCTCTGCCAGCTCGGCCGCTGGCAGGACCTTGTCCTTGCGCAGTTCCGGCAGCAGCCGAATCACTGCCGACCAGTCGCCGCGCTGCTGATGCAGGCGCTGCAATTGACGCAGGGTCTGCACGTTATGCGGATGACGCTCGTGCATGGCTTCCAGGGTCGCCAGGGCGCCGTCGGTGTCGCCGCGATCGGTCTGCAATTGCGCGTGGCTCAAGGCAATCGCCAGCTCGGCCTGGGGCTGACGCTCCAGCGCGCGCTCCAGCAAGTTGTCGCTTTCTTCGTAATGACCTTGCTCGTTGGCGGCACGCGCCGCACCGAGGTAATACAACAGTGGCTGGCGCTCGGCTTCGGCGGCCCGATGCAGATGACGCTGGGCACTGGCCCAACGCCCTTCGGCCAAATCCAGCTGACCATGTTCGATCGCCACTTGCACCCGGCGACTGCGATTGCGTCGGGACCACGGGTTGACCACACCGCCGGAGGTCGTCACCAGTTCGACCAACGCCTTGATGCCCCAGAACACCAGCCACAGCACCGCCAGCAAGGCCAGGGTCGCCCACAGGCTCGACTCATAGCGGAAGCTTTTGTAGGCGATCAGCACGTAGCCGGAATGCTCGGCAATCGCCAGCCCCAGCGCCCCGGCAGCGGCGATGACCAGGAACAGGATCACATAGAGGCGTTTCATGGCGTGGCCTCCTGCGCAGTGTTCGCGGCAGGTTTGGCCAGCGGTTTGATCGAATCCTCGGCATTCACATTACGCCGCTCCAGGTAACCCTGAACCGCGCTCAACGTGCCCGTCAGGTCCGGCGTGACGACCGTGACCGGTTGCGTGCCCAGATCGGCCACCTGCTCAAGCATCGCTTTGCTCTGCGGGTTGTCCGGGTTGAAGTTGCCCTTGAGCACATCCCGCGCTTCCTTCAGCGACTGGGTATACACCGAGGCCTGGCCGTTGAGCGCGGCCCACTGCGCCTGCTCCAGCGCCAGGCTCAGGGCCAGACGCACCTGGCTGAGGCTTTGCCCGGCCAGCAACGGACGCACATTCTTGTCGGCGTTGAAGTCGATGCGGATGTAGCGCGAAACCTCGTCCCACCATTGCGCCCAGCGACTGGCGCCGTCGCCATCGGCGGTCAGGCCCAACAGGGATTCGCCACGGTCCTTGTACTCGGGCGCCAGCTCGGTGAGGTTGATCACCTGATCGCGCAATGCACCCAGCCTCAGGAACAACCCGGTGCGATCCGGCTGCTCGGTGCTGCGCAAGGCCACCAGGGTCTTGGCCACTTGCTCGCGGGCGGCGAAGGCGCCGGGGTCGTTCTGTTCGCGCAGGATTTCATCGGCACCCTGCACCAGGGCCTGGGCGCTGCTGATGTCCTGCAACGCGGAAAGACGCAGGCTGGCCAGACGCAGCAAGTGCTCGGCCTCGGCCAGGCGCCAATCCTTGCGACTGGCACCGAGGACGGTTTCCAGCTTTTGATTCAGGCGTTGTTGATCGCCTTGCAGCTGGGTCACCAGACGGCGACGGTCTTCCAGCTCATCGGCGGCGGGCAGTTGTTCGAGACGTGCGGTCAGGCGTTGATCGTTAAGCTTGAGGCTCTGGGCCTGATCGTTCAGCGCCTGGACTTCACTCAACTGCTGTTGGGTGTTGGCCTGCAGGTGGCGCACTTGCCACACCCCCCAGCCGCCCACGGCAACGCCGGCGGCACCCAGCAACAGCGCGACGATTGCCAGTCCATTGCCCCTGCGCGGCACCGCAGCAGGTGGTGGAGTTTCAACGGGTGCATCGAGCACCGGCTGCACGTCATCTTTAGGCAAGACTGTTTCGCTCACGTATCCATCCTTTGCATTAGAGAACGGGTACGGGTTGCTCCCGTAACGCCGTCAGCAAAGCCGTGGCACTGGCGCCACGACAATCCACAACTGTTTGGGCCCCGGCGGCACGTGCCAGCTCGGCGACCCTTGGGCTTGGAACAAACAACGGCAACTGCGCCAACCGTGGCCAGGCATCGCCGGCCAACTGGTGCAGGTGCTCAAAACCCTGTCCACTGCTGACCACCAGCCCGTTCAAGCGTTCCGCTTCGATCCGGTCCGGCAGCGCAGTCGTCGAATAGCTCGGCAAGCCACGACGGTATAACTCCAGATACTCGACACTAGCACCAAGCTCACGCAAACGCCCGGCCAGCAACTCGCGGCCACCCTCCCCGCGCATGATCAACACACGCGGATCAGGCCGGGCGACAGCCTCGCGCAACTGCGCCAGTTCAAGCAAGGCTTCGCTGTCATCGCCATCGACCGGGAAGCTCACATCGAGCCCGAAATCTTCAAGGATTTGCGCGGTCGCGGCGCCTACGGTGAACCATTTCAGTTGAGGTGGCTGCGGCCACTGCTGGCTGAGCAGATCAACGCCAAGCCTGGCCGCCGGCTTGCTGACCACAATCACCGCGCAATAGCGATCCAGCTCCCGGATCACCGCGCGCATTGTGTCAGAGGCGGCAATCGGCTCGATTTCCAAAAGCGGCAGGCAGTTGCTGAAAATCCCGCTCTCGGCCAACACGCTGCTCAGCGCCGCCGACTCATCTGCGGGGCGCGTCAGCAGCAGACGCCAGCCATTCACTCGTGACCTGCCTCGCCGTAGACCGCTTTCAGAATGTCACCGGCCCCCTGGCTCAGCAGGTCTTCGGCGACCTGCACACCCAGGGATTCGGCGTCACTGCGCGGCGCACGGGCCTCGGCATTGAGCAGCAGGCCACCGCTCGGATCGCCCACCAGCCCGCGCAACCAGATCTGCTCGCCTTCAAGCACGGCGTAGCAGGCGATCGGCACTTGGCAGCCGCCATTCAAATGTTTGTTGAGGGCACGTTCGGCGGTGACGCGGGTGGCGGTGTCCTGGTGATGCAGCGGTGCGAGCAAGGCGTGGATTTCAGTGTCGACGCTGCGGCATTCGATCCCGACCGCGCCCTGGCCACCGGCCGGCAGGCTGTCGTCGACGCTGATGGCCGAGGTGATGCGGTCTTCGAAGCCCAGGCGAATCAAACCCGCCGCAGCGAGGATGATGGCGTCGTATTCGCCGGCATCGAGCTTGGCCAGGCGTGTGTTGACGTTGCCGCGCAGGAAGCGGATTTCCAGGTCCGGCCGGCGCGTCAGCAACTGGGCCTGACGGCGCAGGCTCGACGTGCCGACGATGCTGCCCTGGGGCAACTCATCGAGGCTGGCATAGGTATTGGAAACGAAAGCGTCGCGCGGGTCTTCGCGCTCGCAGATGCAAAACAGACCGAGGCCTTCGGGGAAGTCCATTGGCACGTCTTTCATCGAGTGCACGGCGATGTCGGCTTCGTTTTCCAGCAGCGCGGTTTCCAGTTCCTTGACGAACAGGCCCTTGCCGCCGATTTTCGACAGTGGCGAGTCGAGCAGCTTGTCGCCGCGACTGACCATGGGCACCAGCGTCACCAACAGGCCTGGATGGGCTTGCTCAAGACGAGCTTTGACGTATTCGGCCTGCCAGAGGGCCAGCGCACTTTTACGGGTGGCGATGCGGATTTCGCGAGAGGACATGGATCAATCCGTACTGAATAGATACGGCGGATAATAACAGCTCAGCCAAATCCACTTTGACTTGTATCAGGAACTGCTTGGCCTCCCTGGCCTTCGACGTCCGGCAATCGGGTGTGGAGTCCGCCTGGGAACGGCGGATTAAAGCTGCTGCATCATCTTGCGCACGCCGGCCACATGACGACGGCTGACGATCAACGCATCGCCGTTCAAGCCCTTGAGGAACAACTGGAAATGCCCCAGGGGCGTGCGTTGCAGGCGTTCGATGCGTTCGCGGGCGACCAGGGCGTTGCGATGGATACGCACGAAGCGGTCGCCGAATTCGTCTTCCAGGGCCTTGAGCGGCTCGTCCAGCAGCACTTCGCCGCCTTCGTGGCGCAAGGTCACGTATTTGTGGTCGGCAATGAAATAGACCACCTGACCCAACGGGATCAGTTCAATACCTTTGCGGGTGCGGGCACTGATGTGGCTGCGCGGGCCGCTGCCGGTTTCGGCTGCCGGGCGTGTCAGGGCGGCGAGTTGCACGCGATTGGGCCGCTCGGCCTTCTTCAAGGCTTCGAGCAATAACTCGGTGCGCACCGGCTTGACCAGATAACCCACGCCACTGGCCTGCAAGGCCTCGGCGGCGAATTCATCCGGGCCGCTGCAAAACACCACGGCCGGCGGCGTTTCACGCTCGCACAATCGCGCAGCCACTTGCAGGCCATCGAGGCCCGGCATGCGGATATCGAGCAGCACGATATCCGGCTTGTGGCTGTCGATCAGCGCCAACGCCTCTTCGCCGTTCGTGGCACCGGGCTCCATGACACTGTATCCCTCGAGTTCACCGACCATTCGGCTCAGGCGCTCGCGGGCTAGGGGTTCGTCATCAACGATCAGGACATTCATATTGCGCTGGATTCCTGCGTGAGTCTCGCACAAGGATAGCGTAGACAGGTGAAGTGACATCCGTCACCGCGATCCACGCTAAGACTGGCGCGAGGGCCAAAAAGTGCCGCGAGACCGGCGGCTAAATTTTCATCTGCGGGGCGATTGGCGGCCCGGGCCCGCGTTGGCGAGGCATCGCCGTAGGGTTTGCTGATACACAATACGAACACCCCCTTTTTTTATAGGCAGCGCCAGCGCACAGAAGTGCGCTGATCCTACTGTCCAACTGTAGACGGTTGCCGGCGTGATATTGCTCAATTGAAAAATATCGTTGCGCAACGCCTTCTGGCGATACCCCGAGTATGGGCCGGCGTATGAGAAAAAAACGTATCGACCAGTGTCAGCGACAGGATTGGCAACCCTGTTATTATCCGCCCCAGCGTTAAACGCCAACCTTCTTCAAGCCGATACGAGCGAATTCATGAGCACTGACAAGACCAATCAGTCCTGGGGCGGCCGCTTCAGTGAACCCGTCGACGCCTTCGTCGCCCGCTTCACCGCCTCCGTCACTTTCGACCAGCGCCTGTATCGCCACGACATCATGGGTTCGATCGCCCACGCCACCATGCTGGCCAAGGTCGGCGTGCTGACCGATGCCGAGCGCGACAGCATCACCGATGGCCTGAAGACCATCCAGGGTGAAATCGAGGCCGGCCAGTTCGACTGGCGCATCGACCTCGAAGACGTGCACATGAACATCGAGGCGCGCCTGACCGATCGCATCGGCGTGACCGGTAAAAAGCTGCACACCGGCCGCAGCCGTAACGACCAGGTCGCCACCGACATCCGCCTGTGGCTGCGGGACGAGATCGACCTGATCCTCGCCGAAATCACCCGCCTGCAAAAAGGCTTGCTGGAGCAGGCCGAACGCGAAGCCGGCAGCATCATGCCGGGCTTCACCCACCTGCAAACCGCGCAGCCAGTGACCTTCGGGCACCACATGCTGGCCTGGTTCGAAATGCTTAGCCGCGACTACGAGCGCCTGGTGGATTGCCGCAAGCGCACCAACCGCATGCCCCTGGGCAGCGCCGCGCTGGCCGGCACCACCTACCCGATCGACCGTGAGTTCACCGCGCAACTGCTGGGCTTCGATGCCGTCGGCGGCAACTCGCTGGACAACGTGTCGGATCGTGACTTCGCCATCGAATTCTGTTCGGCCGCGAGCATTGCGATGATGCACTTGTCGCGCTTCTCCGAAGAACTGGTGCTGTGGACCAGCGCGCAATTCCAGTTCATCGATCTGCCGGACCGCTTCTGCACCGGCAGCTCGATCATGCCGCAAAAGAAAAACCCGGACGTGCCGGAACTGGTGCGTGGCAAGACCGGCCGTGTGTTCGGCGCGCTGATGGGCCTGCTGACCTTGATGAAAGGCCAGCCATTGGCCTACAACAAGGACAACCAGGAAGACAAAGAGCCGCTGTTCGACGCCGCCGATACGTTGCGCGACTCGCTACGGGCCTTTGCCGACATGATCCCGGCGATCAAACCCAAGCACGCCATGATGCGCGAAGCGGCGCTGCGCGGTTTCTCTACCGCCACCGACCTGGCGGACTACCTGGTACGCCGTGGCCTGCCGTTCCGTGACTGCCACGAAATCGTTGGCCATGCGGTGAAGTACGGTGTGGAAAGCGGCAAGGACCTGGCGGAAATGAGCCTGGAAGAACTGCGCAAGTTCAGCGACCAGATCGATCAGGACGTATTTGCCGTGCTGACCCTGGAAGGCTCGGTGAATGCCCGTGACCATATCGGCGGGACTGCGCCGGCGCAGGTCAAGAAAGCCGTGGTGCGCGGTCAGGCATTGCTCGCCAGCCGTTAAAAGCTTCGCGGGCAAGTCGAATCGTCGCACCGCTCGCTCCTACACAGGTCGCGCTGTACCTGCGTAGGAGCGAGGCTTGCCCGCGAATGCAATTTCGGATGCGCTACACAAACCCTACTTCTTGGACGCGACCATCGCCAAAAACCCTGGCATCGCCGCTTCCTTGTCCGCCGCAATCCGCTGCACATGCGGGTTTTGCTCCAGACGCTCCAGCAGCGCCTTGGCCGCCGGCATTTCGGCCAACAGATCAATCCCGAACAGCTTCTGCCCGACCGCACAGGCCAGCGGCACGCTGTAGAGGAAATACAAATCGGCAATGCTCAGGCTATCGCCCGCCACGTACGGGGCGAACTTGCCGTGGCGGCCCAGCGACGCAAAGCCCAGCAGCAATTCGGCCTTGGTCTTGTCCTTGATCGCATCCGGTACAGGCGAGCCGAAAAACGCTTCGCCATAACAGGCGCGGCCCGGCAACTCGATGTACAGCTCGATTTCCTTGGCCAGCGCCAGGGCCTGCGAGCGCTCGAACGGATCGCTCGGCAGCAGCGGCGTGCCTTTCTGGGTTTGCTCGATGTATTCAAGAATGACGGCGGTTTCGTTGACGAAACCCTGTTCGACGCCCAGCACCGGAACCTTGCCACGCGGGCTGATGGCCAACGCCTCGGGGGTCGGGGACGGGTAAAACAGCACTTCCTCGAACGGCAGTCCTTTCTCGAGCAGCGCCAGTTTCACCATGTTGTAGTAGTTGCTGACGGAAAATCCATAAAGCTTGAGCATCACAAAGCCTCCAGGCCGTGCGGGGTGGGCAGTGCCTGTTTATAGAACGCCCAGGCGTTTCTTGCCAGCAGCATCACGGCGCTGAATGCGGGTAAACTGCCCGCCTTAACTTGAGGAGCCTGCCATGAGCGAGCCGACTGATATCGATAGCGACGAAGAAGAATTCACCGAGAACACCCTGATCGAAGCGATTGAAAACCAGATCGAAAGCGACAACCCGCCGGCCGCCAAGGCCACCTTCAACAAGTTGACCCTGGTGGGTTACGAGCGCGAAGAAATCCTCAACCTGATGGCCCACGTGCTGGCGGTGGAAATCGACGCGATCCTCGAAGAAGACCGCGCGTTCAATACCGAATGGTACGAAGCCGCCCTGCGTGCACTTCCTGAATTGCCACCAGAAAAAAAGTAAGCACCGCCCCCCTGTAGGAGCGAGGCTTGCCCGCGATGAACGATTACACGGTTCATCTGACAGATTGCGGCGCGGCAATCGCGGGCAAGCCTTGCTCCTACAACACCCCGTTATCGGGGAACGGATCCCAAGGCGAAAAAACCCTGCTGCCAGCACTGGACATGCCGCACGAGTGAGCTCACCTTAGGGGCGCTGTCGTCCAATTCCTAGAAAGTCTGGAGTCCTTATGTCGCTTACCCCTGAGTTGGTTGCCGAACTGGAAGTCCTTGCACTCTTCAACCTGGACAGTTCCCAGGAAGGTTTGAAAATTCATCAGACCGCTGCCCCGAAACACATTGCCGCCGCTAAACGCCTGCACGAAAAAGAACTGATCGACCAGCCCGATGGCGGTTACCTGACCAGCCTGGGTCGTGACGCCGCGCAAAATGTACAAACCGTTCTGACCATTCTGAGCGTTCGGGAAACAGCCTAAACCTCACCGCATCGCCCACGGAAACCCCTGTGACGGGATTTCCGCGGGCAGCTTGTCGCCTCGCGATAGAAATCTGGCGCCAAAAAACAAATACAGCTTAAAAGTCCCGGGGCCGAGGCGCTAAACTGCCCCTCATCCGCAGACCCTACGTCCGAGCTTCGCGAGCCGGTTTGAGCTGACATGACCCGAACCCATGAAATCCGCCCCGACCTGGACGAAGGCATCGACCGCAAGGTCCTGAGCCAGCTGCGCGCCCGTTTCCTGAAGCTCAACGAAGGCCGCACGGCCCGCGCCATGGAAGGGTTGTCGACGCGCCAGCAAGGGGTGTTGACCCTGCTGCCGCTGTTTTTCCACGTCAATCACCCGCTGCTGCCGGGTTACGTGTCCGGCAGCGCGCCGGCCGGGCTGTCGAATTACGAGCCCGACGCCAACACCCTCGCCGAAGCCCAGCGCCTGACCCGTTCGTTTTCCTACAAGCCGCGCCACGGCAGCAATCCGCCACGACCGATTCATGGCCTGTTCCTGATGGGCAGCCTCGGCACCCTGGCCCAGGCCGACCAGAGCGACATGGACGTGTGGGTGTGCCACGGCCCGGATCTGAGCGAAAGCGAACTCGTCGAACTGCGCAAGAAATGCCAACTGCTCGAAGCCTGGGCCGCCAGCCAGGGCGCCGAGGCACACTTTTTCCTGATCGACCCGACCCGCTTCATGCACGGCGAGCGCGATACGCAACTGAGTTCGGAAGACTGCGGCACCACCCAGCATTACTTGCTGCTGGACGAGTTCTATCGCACGGCGATCTGGCTCGCTGGCCGCACGCCGATCTGGTGGCTGGTGCCGGTCTACGAAGAGACGGGTTATCACCAATACACCCACACGCTGCTGTCCAAGCGCTTTATCCGCGCCGACGAAACCCTGGACCTGGGGCATCTGGCGCACATTCCGCCGGGAGAGTTCATCGGCGCCGGGCTCTGGCAGTTGTTCAAGGGCATCGAATCGCCCTACAAGTCGGTGCTTAAACTGCTGCTGATCGAGGTCTACGCCAGCGAACACCCCAAGGTCCATTGCCTGAGCCTGCGCTTCAAACAGGCAGTGTTCGCCAATCGGCTGGACCTCGATGAGCTGGACCCATACATCGTCGTCTACCGGCGCATCGAGGAATACCTGACCGCTCGTGGCGAACCCGAACGCCTGGAACTGGTGCGCCGTGCGCTGTACCTGAAGGTCAATCGCAAGCTCACCGGCAGCAACAGCCGCACCGCGAGTTGGCAGCGCTCGCTGCTGGAACGCCTGGCCAGCGAATGGCATTGGGATCAACGGCAACTGGCGTTGCTCGACAGCCGCAGCCAGTGGAAAGTCCGCCAGGTCAGCGCCGAACGCCGGGCGCTGGTCAACGAACTGAATTACAGCTACCGCTTCCTGACCCAGTTCGCCCGCACCGAGCAAACTGTCAGCCTGATCAACAAGCGCGACCTCAACGTGCTGGGCCGGCGGCTGTACGCGGCGTTCGAGCGCAAGGCCGACAAGGTCGAATTCATCAACCCGGGCATCGCCCCGGACCTGGCCGAAGACACCCTGACCCTGGTGCAGGCGCCAAACAAGAAAGAACCGGGGCAAACCCAATGGGGTTTGTACAACGGCAGCCTGACCGCCCACGAGTGGGAGCATTTCGCGCCGATCAAGCGCAGCCGTCAGTTGCTGGAACTGCTGACCTGGTGCCACCGCAATGGCGTGATCGACAGCAGCACCCGCCTGGCCTTGCACCCCGGCACCAGCGACTTGAGCGAATTCGAACTGTTCAACCTGCTCGGCAGCCTGCAGCAGAGCATCGCCCTGCCCCTGACCACCGTCGCCGAAGATGCCCTGTTGCGCCCCAGCGTGCCCGGCGAAGTGTTGATCCTGGTGAACGTCGGCGTCGATCCGCTCAAGCACCATCGTGACCTCAACATCCTGATGACCACCGAGCGCACCGACTCCCTGAGTTACGCCGGCGTGCGGGAAAACCTGGTGCTGACCCTGGATCAGGTCACGCTCAATAGCTGGAATGAAGTGCTGGTCAGCCGCTACGACGGGCCGCACGCGCTGCTCGACTGCCTGCGCGATTACCTCAACAACCTGCCCAAAGGGCCGCAACAGCCGCGCTTGCGGGTCCGTTGTTTCTGCCACAACCGCGCGCAATTCATTGCGCGGCGGGTCGAAGAAATCCTCGATACCGCGCAGAACCTGCTGTTGAGCAAACTCAACCATCGCTACCTGATTCAGGTGCAGCAGCATTACCACGTGCTGGAATTGGTGCCCGGCCAGGTCAACCACGTCGCCCTCGCCACCCTGCCGGCGCTGTTCGACTACCTGGGCGAGGAGCTGGCGAGCTACAGCCCGCTGCACCTGGACCCGATGGCCCTCGAAGAACAGGACCTCGCGTTGCTGTTGCCGATGGGTCAGCCCGAGTGCATCCAGGTGTTCTACCGGATCACCGAGCAGCAGGCCGATCTGTACGTATTGGATGAATTCAACGCGCTGTGGCAGCAACGCCTGCCGTATCACGACGAGCAAAGCCTGCTGGTGCCGCTGCAACGTTTCCTGCAATCGATCCTGTATCGCCGGGACGCCTTGTTGCCGATGGACGCCGCCCAGCCGTTGAGCCTCGACACTTTGTATTACCAACTATTGCCGTCCGGCCCTGGCCGGGCACGTCGGGTCGAAGCGCGGCCAGCGCCGCAAACCCCGGTCAACAAGCCGTTCTACGACGTGCAGGCGATCATCGGCAAAGCCGCACCGGGCCAGGTGCAGGTCACGTTGTATTGCAATCAGCGGGAGTTTTCGGAACTGGAGTATGGCGATCAGCTGTTTACCGTGGTCGCCCGGGAAATCGTCGAGCAGCGCCGCGAGATTGAGCGCTACCGCTGCTACATCACCGACCTGGACCTGTCGGGCCTGCTCGGTGATGGGCAGAGTTCAAGCAATTTGTATCTGCGCTACAAGGCCGACCTGGAGCGCGCATTGAACGAAGCACTCGAGCAGGTCTGAGGCGTTATTCCGGAAAGGCGCCGCCATTGGCCGGCTGCGATTCCACTTCCAGCAGGGTCAGTTTGAGGGTCTTGCCACCCGGTGCCGGCCAGTCGATGTGCTGGCCGACTTTCAGGCCGAGCAAGGCGCTGCCCACGGGCGCCAGAATGGAAATCTTGCCTTCGTCGGCATTGGCATCCTTGGGATACACCAGCGTCAGGTGATAGTCCTTGCCGCTGATCTCTTCGCGGCAATGCACGCGGGAATTCATGGTGACGACATCGGCGGGCACTTCATCGTGACCGACCACTGTATCGGCGCGGTCCAGTTCGGTTTGCAGCGCGATAACGCCCGGCAGCGTGTCATCCAGGCTGTCGATCAGGCGCTCCAGACGTTGCACGTCCAGACGAGTAAGGGTGATGGAAGGTACGGTCATGATCCGGGCAGACTCCTTTCTTCTGCACAAAAAAAGCAAAACCCCGCCAGAAAAAGGCGGGGTTTTCACGAGCCTCGATGGGTTGAGGCGTTTCTGGACACTATCACAGCTCAATAAATATACAAGTGAGGGGAAGGGGCGCTTCAGACACACGGGGAGAAACACTGTGGCGAGGGGGCTTGCCGCCCGTTCGGCTGCGAAGCAGTCGTGAGCTTTTGGGGCCGCTTCGCGACCCAGCGGGGGCAAGCCCCCTCGCCACAAAAGCTCTTACGCCAGGGCTTTGCGGTCAGCCGCCTGGGCGCAGATCACCCGACGACGATCGTCGTCGGCCGAGCGCCATTCGCGGATGTCTTCGACATGGCGAAAACACCCCAGGCAGACCTTCTGTTCATCCAGCCGGCACACGCCGCTGCACGGCGAAGGCACCGACGGGCTGATGTTGCTGTAGAGCGGCTTGGGCGGACGAACCGGTGCAGGCTGAGTCACGGTTTCACAGGCCTTCGAAATCGAATTCGGCGCCCGCCTGCTGCTTGACGATGCGCTCAAGCATTTCGCCCAGCTGCTCTTCGCTCTTGTCGCACATCCAGCGCTCGCTCTCTTCGTCATAGTCGAAGTGGAAGCCGCCGGACACCGCCGCCAGCCACAACTGGCGCAGCGGTTCCTGGCGGCTGAAGATCAACTGGCTGCCGTTTTCGAACTTGACGGTGAGCACACCGGCCGAGCTCTCCAGATCGATATCCAGGTCACTCTCATCGAAAATGTCTTCCAGCGATTGCTGGGTGGCATCGACCAGGTCGTGGAAACGGGCTTCGGTCAAACTCATTGCAGGAACCTCAAAAAGTGTCTGTTCACGCTCAAGCGCCGCAAGATACGGGCGAGCCCCGGCGATTGCAAAGGATAACGACCAAGCGCCCGGTAGCGTTATGAAATATCGACGCAAGACCCGGGACCCGTGAACGCACTTCAATCCAAGGCCCGCCGGACGGGAGCCGCGTTACATAGGCAAGCTGACGGGTGGCCGGTATACTCCGGCGCAATTAACGCATTTTCAAGGATTTCGCCATGAAGCGCCTGATCTCTTCCCTTGCCGCGCTCCTCGCGGTCGCTTGCCTTGTGTCGGCCTGTGGTCAAAAAGGCCCGCTGTACCTGCCTGACGACAACCAGGACCCTGCCGAGCAGGCCCAGTCCTCGCAAAAGCAGCCTGCCTCCAAAGCACACAAGCACGACGTCTACCAATAATAAGGGAACGCCATGGACGCTTTTAATTACCGTGACGGTGAGCTGTTCGCGGAAGGCGTGGCCCTGTCCGCCATCGCCGAACGCTTCGGCACGCCGACCTACGTCTACTCCCGCGCCCACATCGAAGCCCAGTACCTGGCGTATGCCGATGCCCTGGCCGGCGTGCCGCACCTGGTCTGTTTTGCGGTCAAGGCCAACTCCAACCTCGGTGTACTGAATGTCCTGGCCCGTCTCGGCGCCGGTTTTGACATCGTCTCCCGTGGCGAGCTGGAACGCGTCCTCGCCGCTGGCGGCAGCCCGGACAAGATCGTGTTCTCCGGTGTCGGCAAGACCCGCGAAGACATGCGCCGCGCCCTGGAAGTCGGCGTGCATTGCTTCAACGTCGAATCCACCGATGAGCTGGAACGCCTGCAAGTGGTCGCCGCCGAACTGGGCGTTCGCGCGCCGATCTCGTTGCGTGTGAACCCGGACGTCGATGCCGGCACCCACCCGTACATTTCCACCGGTCTTAAAGAGAACAAGTTCGGCATCGCCATCGCCGACGCCGAAGACGTGTACATCCGCGCCGCGCAACTGCCGAACCTGGAAGTGCTGGGCGTCGATTGCCACATCGGCTCGCAACTGACCAGCCTGCCTCCTTTCCTCGATGCCCTCGATCGCCTGCTGGGCTTGATCGATCGTCTGGGTGAATGCGGCATTTACCTGCGTCACATCGACCTCGGTGGCGGCGTCGGCGTGCGTTATCGCGATGAAGAGCCGCCGCTGGTGGCCGACTACATCAAAGCCGTGCGCGAGCGCTGCGAAGGTCGCGAGCTGGCGCTGGTGTTCGAACCGGGCCGCTACATCGTCGCCAACGCCGGCGTGCTGCTGACCCAGGTCGAGTACCTCAAGCACACCGAGCACAAAGACTTCGCCATCGTCGATGCGGCCATGAACGACCTGATCCGCCCGGCGCTGTACCAGGCCTGGATGGACGTCACCGCGGTGCGCCCGCGCGATACCGCTGCTCGCGCCTACGACATCGTCGGCCCGATCTGCGAGACCGGCGACTTCCTGGCCAAGGAGCGTGAACTGGCCCTGGAAGAAGGTGACCTGCTGGCCGTGCATTCGGCCGGTGCCTACGGGTTTGTCATGAGTTCCAACTACAACACCCGCGGGCGTACCGCCGAAGTGTTGGTGGACGGTGATCAGGCATTTGAAGTGCGTCGCCGTGAGACGGTAGCCGAGTTGTTTGCTGGCGAAAGCCTGCTGCCGGAGTAAAACCATGCTGCTGCGTTTTACCAAGATGCACGGCCTGGGCAATGACTTCATGGTCCTCGACCTGGTCAGCCAGCACGCGCATATCCTGCCCAAGCACGCCAAGCAATGGGGCGATCGGCACACCGGCATCGGTTTCGACCAGTTGCTGATCGTCGAAGCACCGAGCAACCCGGACGTAGATTTCCGTTACCGGATCTTCAACTCCGACGGTTCCGAAGTGGAGCAGTGCGGCAACGGTGCGCGCTGCTTCGCCCGCTTCGTGCTCGACAAGCGCCTGACCGCCAAGCGGCAGATTCGCGTCGAGACCAAAAGCGGCATCATCGAACTGGATATCCGCAGCGACGGCCAGATCAGCGTCGACATGGGCGCGCCGCGCCTGGTACCGGCCGACATCCCGTTCGAAGCCGAAGGCCAGGCCTTGAGCTATCAGCTCGAAGTCGACGGCAACACGGTGGAACTGGCGGCGGTGTCCATGGGCAACCCCCATGCCGTGCTGCGGGTCAGCGACATCAATAACGCACCGGTGCATGAACTGGGCCCGAAGATCGAACACCATCCGCGCTTCCCGTCGCGGGTCAATGTCGGTTTTCTCCAGGTCATTGACCGCAACCGTGCACAGCTGCGGGTCTGGGAACGCGGGGCCGGGGAAACCCAGGCTTGCGGCACCGGTGCCTGTGCTGCGGCGGTGGCCGCGATCAGCCAGGGGTGGATGGATTCGCCGCTATTGATCGACCTGCCTGGCGGGCGTCTGTCCATTGAATGGGCAGGCCCTGGCCAACCGGTCTTGATGACCGGCCCGGCAGTCCGCGTATATGAAGGACAAGTGCGTCTTTGAGAGAGCCAAATCCATGAAAGACAAGCCTCAGGTTCCCGCCCTACAGCCCGACGAATCCCCTTCCGAAAGCCTTGAGGCGGCGGCGATTGCCGCGTACCTGGAGGCTCATCCGGATTTCTTCGTCGAACACGAAGAACTGCTCCCGGCCTTGCGCATTCCCCACCAGCGCGGCGATACCATCTCGCTGGTGGAACGCCAGATGACCATCCTGCGCGACCGCAACATCGAGTTGCGCCATCGCCTGTCGCACCTGATGGACGTCGCGCGCGACAACGATCGCCTGTTCGACAAGACCCGTCGCCTGATCCTCACGCTGATGGACGCCGCCAGCCTCGAAGACGTGGTGATCAGCGTCGAAGACAGTCTGCGCCAGGATTTCCAGGTGCCCTTCGTCAGCCTGATTCTGCTCGGTGACAACCCGATGCCGGTGGGCCGCTGGGTCACCCACGCCGAAGCACAAACCGCCATCGGCGGCCTGCTCTCGGAAGACAAAAGCGTCAGCGGCAGCCTGCGTGAACACGAACTGGACTTCCTGTTTGGCGAAGAACAACGCAAACAGATCGGTTCCACGGCCGTCGTCGCCATCAGCCATCAAGGCATCCACGGCGTCCTGGCCATCGCCAGCCGCGATCCGCAGCACTACAAAAGTTCGGTGGGCACGCTGTTCCTGAGCTACATCGCCGAAGTCATGGGCCGTGTGTTGCCTCGGGTCAACAACTCCCTACGCTCGGTACGCTGATCGTGGAACGACAACTGGACGCTTACTGCGAACACCTGCGCAGTGAGCGACAGGTGTCGCCCCACACCTTGTACGCCTACCGCCGCGACCTCGACAAAGTGCTCGGCTGGTGTGTCAAACAGAACATCGACAGCTGGGCCGGGCTGGATATCCAGCGCCTGCGCAGCCTGATTGCGCGCCTGCATTCCCAGGGGCAATCTTCCCGCAGCCTGGCGCGGCTGCTGTCGGCGGTGCGCGGGCTCTATCACTACCTGAATCGCGAAGGCTTGTGCGACCACGACCCGGCCAACGGCCTGGCGCCGCCCAAGGGCGAACGCCGCTTGCCGAAAACCCTCGACACCGACCGCGCGCTGCAACTTTTGGAAGGTGCGGTGGAGGATGACTTTCTGGCACGTCGGGATCAGGCGATTCTGGAATTGTTCTATTCCTCGGGTTTACGGCTTTCGGAGCTGACCGGGCTCAATATGGATCAGCTTGATCTGGCTGACGGCATGGTCCAGGTGCTCGGCAAGGGCAGCAAGACTCGCCTGCTGCCGGTGGGCAAAAAGGCTCGGGAAGCGCTGGAGCTATGGCTACCGCTGCGCGCGATGACTAACCCGACGGACGACGCGGTGTTTGTCAGCCAGCAAGGCCGGCGCCTCGGCCCACGGGCGATTCAGGTGCGGGTCAAGGCTGCCGGCGAACGCGAGCTGGGGCAAAACCTGCACCCGCACATGCTGCGGCACTCCTTCGCCAGCCACCTGCTCGAATCCTCCCAGGACCTGCGCGCGGTGCAGGAACTGCTCGGCCACTCGGACATCAAGACCACCCAGATCTACACCCACCTGGACTTCCAGCACCTGGCCACGGTCTACGACAGCGCCCATCCACGGGCCAAACGCATCAAAGGCGATGAGTCATGAGAATCCAGTTGATCACCTTCGACCTCGACGACACCCTGTGGGACACCGCCCCGGTGATCGTCAGCGCCGAAGCCATGTTGCGCGAATGGCTGACCGAGCATGCACCGAAGCTGGGCGCGGTGCCGGTGGAGCATTTGTGGGCCATTCGTGAGCGGGTCTTGACCAACGAACCTGCCTTGAAGCACCGCATCAGTGCCCTGCGTCGGCGGGTGCTGTTCCATGCGCTGGAAGACGCGGGTTATGCCCAAGACCAGGCTTCGGACCTGGCGGATCAGAGCTTCGAAGTGTTCCTGCACGCCCGGCATCAACTGCAAATCTTCCCGGAAGTGCAGCCGACCCTGGAAACCCTGGCCAACCATTACGCCCTCGGCGTGGTCA
Organism: Pseudomonas sp. ANT_J12; assembly: GCF_008370045.1. Taxonomy (GTDB): domain Bacteria; phylum Pseudomonadota; class Gammaproteobacteria; order Pseudomonadales; family Pseudomonadaceae; genus Aquipseudomonas. The sequence goes on along the minus strand of NZ_VOBN01000010.1, from coordinate 35,761 downwards.
CCAATGGCAACGCCGACGTGCGTCGGCTGGGGCTGGCGGATTACTTCAAGTTTGCGTTGTGCGCCGAAGACATCGGCATCGCCAAGCCCGATGCGCGGCTGTTTCACGAGGCGTTGCAGCGTGGCGGTGCGACGGCCGAAACGGCGGTGCACATTGGCGATCACCCCGGCGATGACATTGCCGGCGCCCAACAGGCAGGCTTGCGCGCAATCTGGTTTAACCCGGCGGGCAAGGCCTGGGAAGCGGATCGTTTGCCGGATGCGGAGATTCGCAGCCTGACCGATTTGCCGGCACTTTTAGCCCGCTGGAACGCAGCCTCGGCCTGACACAAAACCCGTAGGAGCAAAGCTTGCTCGCGATAGCGGTGGATCAGCCACATCCATTTTGAATGTGACGGCCTCTTCGCGGGCAAGCCTCGCTCCTACGGACTTGTGTCGTACGCCAATTGTATGAACGCCATCAACCCTGTAGGAGCGAGGCTTGCCCGCGAAGGGGCCCTGTCAGTCGGCATTGATATTGGCTGACCCTCCGCTATCGCGAGCAAGCTTTGCTCCTACGCAGGCGTTCCCCGGCTTTTGTTGCGCCCATGAAAAAGCCCGCAGCGACGGCGGGCTTTTTCAGCAAGCAAGCCAGTAGCAGGCGCTTAGATAGGCCGGCTGCCGTACTTGTTGTCAGGCTTCTTGGGCGGATCGGCGACCACATTGGCCTCCACTTCCTGCACCTTGCCACCTTTGGCCAGGAACTCTTCCATGGCTTTGGCCAGGGCGTCGCGTTCCTTGTTTTTGGCTTCGACGCTCGGCAGCTCATCGACTGACACAGCAGCCTTGGCCTTGCCTTTAGCGGTCGGAACCGGCGTTTCACCGCCGTCGTCGTCAGCAACGTCTTCCGCTGCTGCTTCCAAGCCTTCTTCGGCCTCGTCTTCGTCGCCTACTTCGAGGTCGTCGTTTTCCAGATCATCGTCGCTCATGTTCTACCTCATGACTTGCGAAAAGCAGATTAGTTATAGCCCAGCTTCGCCATCTGTCGAAGGCCGCCGGAAAAAAATCAACAGCCGCTGGCAACCAGCGGCTTATGCCCCTTCACCGTGCACGGTGGCGAGGACTTTACGGGCACCGCCAAAATCACGGTGCTCGCCCAGATAAACGCCTTGCCAGGTCCCCAACGCCAGTCGGCCCGCCGAAATCGGCAAACTGAGCTGACAGCCAAGCACGCTGGCCTTGAAGTGCGCCGGGAGGTCGTCCAGGCCTTCGTCGTTATGCTCATAGCCGTCTGTTCCTTGTGGGATCAGACGATTGAAAAATCGTTCGAAGTCGCGACGTACCGCCGGATCGGCGTTCTCGTTGATGGTCAACGACGCCGAGGTATGCTGCAGCCACAAATGCAACAGACCGACCCGACACGCCTTGAGTTCAGGCAAGCCGGCGAGTAACTCGTCCGTTACCAGATGAAAGCCCCGGGGCCTTGCCCGCAGGGTAATCAGAGTCTGTTGCCACATACAGTTCTCCGCACGTTCGGGGCGCATTCTAGCGCGCTCTGGGAAAAAACAAAGGCCCTAATATTCCTGCATTGCTGTAAGTTTTTCGCCCCAGAAAAACGCTCGTCGTAAACACGACTTAAGCCGTAGGAAAAAACCTTTCAGCTACCTCTTTAATGACAAATCCCGGACAAAAAAATGCCCGGCAAGCCGGGCAAGTTTTTTTCTGCGCGTCTTACAAGTTGTAGCCGCGTTCGTTGTGTTGTGCCAGATCGAGGCCGACCGCTTCTTCTTCGTCGGTCACACGCAGACCCATGACGGCGTCCAGGACCTTGAGGATGATGAAGGTGACGATCGCGGTGTAGATCACCGTGAAGCCCACGCCTTTGGTTTGAATCCAGACTTGTGCGGCGATGTCGGTGACGGTGCCGAAGCCACCCAGGGACGGTGCAGCGAACACACCGGTCAGGATCGCGCCGAGAATACCGCCGATACCGTGCACGCCGAAGGCGTCCAGGGAATCGTCATAGCCGAGTTTGCGTTTCAGGGTGGTGGCGCAGAAGAAGCACACCACGCCAGCCGCCAGGCCGATGATCAGCGAGCCCATCGGGCCCACGGTGCCCGCAGCCGGGGTAATGGCGACCAGACCGGCAACCACACCCGAAGCGATACCCAGTGCACTGGGTTTGCCGTGGGTGATCCACTCGGCGAACATCCAGCCCAGTGCAGCAGCAGCAGTTGCGATCTGGGTGACCAGCATCGCCATACCGGCCGTGCCGTTGGCCGCTGCAGCGGAACCGGCGTTGAAGCCGAACCAGCCGACCCACAGCATGGCGGCGCCCATCAGGGTGTAACCGAGGTTATGCGGTGCCATCGGGGTGGTCGGGAAGCCTTTGCGCTTGCCCAACACCAGGCAGGCAATCAGGCCCGCCACACCAGCGTTGATGTGAACCACGGTGCCGCCCGCGAAGTCGAGCACGCCCCAGTCGCCCAACAGCGAACCCGGACCGCTCCAGACCATGTGCGCGATTGGCGCATAAACCAGGGTGAACCAGACGCCCATGAAGATCAGCATCGCGGAGAACTTCATCCGCTCGGCGAACGCACCGACGATCAGCGCCGGGGTGATGATCGCAAAGGTCATCTGGTAAGTAACGAATACTGCCTCAGGGAACAGCGCCGCCGGGCCGGTAATGCTGGCAGGCGTGATGCCCGCGAGGAAGGCCTTGGCAAAGCTGCCGACAAAGGAGTTGAGGTTGACGACGTTGGCTTCCATCCCCGTGGTATCGAACGCCATGCTGTAGCCATAAATGAACCACAGGATGGTGATCAGACCGGTAATGGCGAAGCACTGCATCATCACGGAAAGAATGTTTTTGGAGCGAACCATGCCGCCGTAGAACAGCGCAAGGCCCGGAATGGTCATGAACAGCACAAGGGCAGTCGAGGTCAACATCCAGGCGGTATCGCCGGAATTGAGGACTGGAGGCGCCACCGGATCTGCCGCCAAAGCCAGGCCGGGCATTACGATGGACAACAGGGCTCCTAGCCCTGCGAATTTACGCAGAGTCATATTGTTTTCTCCTGGGGCGTTGGGTGTGTGGCGGCTTAGATTGCGTCGGTATCGGTTTCGCCGGTACGGATGCGAATCGCCTGTTCCAGATTGACCACGAAGATCTTGCCGTCACCGATCTTGCCGGTGTTGGCTGCCTTGGTTATCGCCTCGATAACCCGGTCAAGATCCTTGTCGTCAATGGCGACATCAATCTTCACCTTGGGCAGAAAATCGACCACGTACTCCGCGCCGCGATACAGCTCGGTGTGACCCTTCTGCCGACCGAAGCCTTTGACCTCAGTAACGGTAATGCCCTGCACGCCGATCTCGGACAACGACTCGCGTACATCGTCCAGTTTGAACGGCTTGATGATGGCAGTGACTAGCTTCATGAAAACTCTCTCCCGAATTGGTGGACTTGCCCCAGGAAAACAAACCCGTCTCAAGTCTAAGCGCAGTGCCTGGCTTTGTAACGCATCGTCGGCCCAACCTGCCCGTCCGACGCCAGCTAACCACTCCGTACGAAACTTCCCCGTTTCGTGTGGCGCACTGCATTCGTCACAGCGACTGCATCAGTGCATGGGTCAAGGGTGACTAAGCAGAAACCTTGCCATCTCGCCAAAACTCACTGAATTCAACCCCTTGGTCACTGCTGCAAGCTGCTTTCCACAAATGCCAATGGCATTACGCACAACAACAGTGCGCTGCCGTCCGTCCGCCTGCGCGAAAAGCGTGCATCCCTGCCTGCGGGATTGACTATAGACACTGCGTGATACACTGCCCGCCATTGTTTCCAGGACCTTTCCCATGCTCGCGCCCAAAGACTTCCTCGACGCCCTGAGCGGCACCGCCTCCCGCCTCTTCAGCGGCGACACCCCGCTGCCGAAAAGCGAAATCGAAAGCCAGTTCAAAGCCTTGTTGCAGAGCGGCTTCAGCAAACTGGATCTGGTGAGCCGGGAAGAGTTTGATAGTCAGATGGTGGTGCTCGCACGCACTCGCGCACGGCTGGAGAGTCTTGAGGCGAAGGTGGCGGAGCTGGAAGCGAAGCTCAATCCGCCTGCTGACGCGGAGTAACTGATCGTTCCCACGCTCTGCGTGGGAATGCCGCCAGGGGCGCTCCGCGTTCCGCTCTATGTCCTGCAGGAGCTGCCGAAGGCTGCGATCTTTTGATCTTGCGCCTCGCAACAATCTCGGCAACGTCCTACAAAGATCACTACCGCCGTCCGATAGCGTCGTGAAGCTTCGGCGCCTAAGCTCATTCTCAGCTGACTTATTCAGCACTGGGTTTGGCGACCTGGAACCAAGCTATGCACGCAACCACATCCGATTATGGGTATCTCTCCCAATTCGAAATATGGCGGCTGCGTGTGGGAGACCTTCGGGTCTGCCGGTATTCGCTTGGCCGGTTCGCCAACCCGCACGCAGCTGCCACCCTTATTGTTTGGCGACGATAAGTGGCAGTGATCTATCAAGCGAATTTGAGAACTGTTTATGGACGACAACTATCTAGTCCCCCACGTCTTCACCCGCCACAAACTCCACCTCCACGCCCTCCTCCTCCAAAACCAACCCTGGTTCAGCGCCCGCGACCTCGGCCGCCTCCTGCGCCTCTACCTCGACGAACGCGCCGTGCGCAAACTCGACCCCGACCAACACCAGACTCTGAAAATGCTCAGCCACGGCACCGTCGAAAACACCCTGCTCATCAGCGAATCCGGCGTTTACGCACTACTGATCTACCACTACTGCCCCGAATACCGAGGCCTGCGCGAATGGCTGACCCACGACGTCGTCCCAGCCCTCAGAGATGCCCAACAATCGACCACAACCGAACGCCCGAGCCTGCTGAACTGGCCAGAGATGTCATTGAGCTTGCTGCACTGGAATAACCAGCCGTGGATTCGGTTACAGGATGTGCCGCATATGCTGTTGGAGGGTGAGCGGCCACGGCGTGCGGTGAATGCGCCTTGGTGGAAGCGTGCATCGCGAATGCTCCAGGCATTCTGAGCGACACAAAAAACCCCACGTTTGTAGCGTGGGGTTCGTTCTAGAGCAGAGAATCAGGCGCAGTGCGCAAGACGCTCAACCTGTTCCCGAATCGCAGCCCCTCGTTCAATCTCGGCTTTACGCAAATCGTAAGTCGATTGCAGGTTCAGCCAAAACTCAGGGGTCGTGTCCAGGCAGATAGAAAGCCTAATAGCCATATCAGCACTGACACCACGACGCTGAAGCACGATGTCATTCACCGTAGGCGTCGAAACGCTCAATGCCCTGGCCAACGCCGCTGCTGTAAGGCTCAGAGGCTCCAGGTATTCCTCTTTGAGGATCTCGCCGGGGTGAACCGGGCGCATACCGTTTTTAGTCATTACTCATATTGCCTCTGGCACCGACAACGAATATTCAGCGTTGAATGACGGAGCAAGCTTGAAACATGTAGCTCTTAACTTTCATACAGATCGAAAAACCGCCCCAGCCGAAGCCAGGGCGGTTTCCACCGGGTCAATCCTTACTGCGGATCATCCCAGCGGTCCCGCAGAAACTCGTACAGGCGAAAAGCCCATAACGCGTTTCTAACGAGGCTCCACATATGTTTAAGAAACTTAGACATACTTTGGCCCTCCTTGCGTGAGGCCAAACCTCCAGTGCGCTTTCCGGTGTACGCGCACCTTTGGGAATACATGTGAGTGCATTCATTGAGGCGGCCGGGTGTGGGTTCCTCAAAACCTGCACCGGCACGACTCTCACACCGTGTCGAGGAACATGAAAATCTTTACGCTCCCAGCCACACTTCGCGACTCACTCACTCATCGAGCCTCATCGCGGCGAATGCTATCGCAGTTCTTTCAATGCGTACCTTTCAAATCTGTTAACGAGTTGTATCAAATCATGAAGTGGCGAAATCCTTTTCCGGTTCATCGCCGTTGTTAGTTCCTACCATCAGCAGATTGTTATCGACGCTTGCCTGGAGGAGAAAATTTGAATAGGCTTCCCACCGTGAGTGTGTTCATTGAGGAAGTGCAGGCCTCGGCCTCACCGAAGCCTGCAAATAAAAAACCGTCTACTCAAGGCGGTTTTTTTTCGCCTTCGATTCGGCTTTCACCGACGTCCTTCATCGATCCAGGCAACGTCCTACAACAACCTCATCCCGCGACTGATTACGTCGGCACTCCCCTCTCCCTTACGCTTTCCCCACCAGAAAGACACTCGCAACATCCTGCGAAAGTTTGGCGCCTGCGCCGCCACACGACCCGGCTACCCTTCAAAAACCGCAGGAAGCGGTTCCCGTAAAAGCTCAAGGAACGACCATGTCCCTCTCCATCGTCCACAGCCGCGCCCAGATTGGTGTCGATGCCCCCGCCGTTACCGTAGAAGTCCATCTGGCCAACGGCTTGCCGTCGCTGACGATGGTTGGTTTGCCCGAGGCGGCGGTGAAGGAAAGCAAGGACCGGGTGCGTAGCGCGATCATCAATTCCGGCCTGCAATTTCCGGCGCGACGCATCACGTTGAATCTCGCCCCGGCGGATTTGCCGAAGGATGGCGGGCGGTTTGATCTGGCGATTGCCTTGGGGATTCTGTCGGCCAGCGTGCAGGTGCCAACGTTGACGTTGGATGACGTGGAATGTCTCGGAGAGTTGGCACTGTCGGGCGCAGTGCGGGCGGTTCGCGGTGTGTTGCCGGCCGCGTTGGCAGCGCGCAAGGCCGGGCGGACGCTGGTGGTGCCGCGGGCGAACGCCGAAGAGGCTTGCCTGGCATCGGGGTTGAAGGTAATTGCGGTGGATCATCTGCTTCAGGCAGTGGCGCATTTCAATGGTCATACGCCCGTTGAGCCCTACGTCTCCGATGGATTGCTATACGCCAGCAAACCCTATCCCGACCTGAATGAAGTGCAGGGCCAACTTTCCGCTAAACGAGCGCTGCTGATCGCGGCGGCGGGCGCGCACAACTTGTTGTTCAGCGGTCCGCCAGGCACGGGGAAAACCTTGCTGGCGAGCCGCTTGCCAGGGCTGTTGCCACCCTTGGCCGAGACGGAAGCGCTGGAAGTCGCGGCGATTCAATCAGTGGTCAGTTGTATGCCGTTGAGTCATTGGCCCCAACGCCCGTTTCGCCAACCCCACCACTCCGCATCAGGCCCGGCGCTGGTCGGTGGCGGCTGTGACATTTAGAAATAGATGCAGATTTATAGAAATAAATGCAAATTTTATTGTTCCGTGAGCTACTACGGCGGCAGATGACGTGCGCGTTATCGAACTAATGGACGGCCTAACTTCCGGTTTCTCTTTTGGGATTGCCGGGGAACGATACGCATGTCTCATCCTACATTTCTGAAGAAACCGGCCGTCGCCAAGATAGCTGAGGCCCTTGATTCAGAGCGTCTCGCAATTATGGACTGCTTACGTTTTTTGTAAGCTACGCTTAAGCGTAAGTGGCGCGACCTTTCAACAATCGTAGCGGTTCACTTAGTCATCCTCACGTTAGCGAACCGACCTGCGCGAAGCTTGAGCAATAAACCAAGACAAGCAGCAGCTACAATGTCATAGATCAGGCAGAACGAAGGCCACCACAAGGGAACGCCCGCGTTATCAATAAATAATCCGTGCTTGAAGTCGTAGATACCATGCGCGCACAGTCCGAGAACGATCCACCATGGGCTAAATTTGAATCCGGCAACCGCTACAATCAGAAATACCGTCATCCCCAGAGCTTCAGTGGTTGCCGCTTGCACTGATCCGCCGATAGCTGCGAAAAGCACGTAATAGGATGCAATTACGACAAGAACCGTCGGGTAAAATGCGCGATCTCGATCAAACCCTACTAGTGCCGCAAATACGGCAACTAGCAACGCGAGCCCCGCGCCGATGATATATTCCATTATTCCCCCTGAAGTGCTTCAAGTTTTGATTCAGGCGGACTGCCCGAGTTGTTGTTTCTGCCAAAAATCTTTCAATAAGCGCAGCAAGCTGGTCAGAATTATCGATTCCGGAAAGCATGTCAAACCCTGTGTCAGTAAGAGTCGTGCATTTGGAAAATCACCCTTCGACCACCTTCCGTGTTCAAGTTAAAAAGAAACGGTTCTCCTGCAACCAGGCAATTAATATGGGCGGCCTATATGAGGTGAAACGTATTTGTTGATTCTAGAAATTCCGTAATTCCTCGTCTTGAACAAAACGTCTATATGTCAGGCCTTATCGATCCGTACCGGAAGTAGAATCACCTCGCACGCCTGAAATAAACAGGGAGGAAATTTCGAGCATCTCGAAAAATGCCCGGAGTACCCCCAACGATGAACCTGAACAAGTGACTGAACCAACGATGTAAGAGCCCGAGCAATACCCTGATAGCTATGGACCCGGACAAAGTAGAATTTGAGAATGCGACGGCATCGGCGAATACAAACCAACGCCCGCACCTTCCGTGAATATCAAATGTAGGCTGCCTGGAATAACTGACAAGACGCGTCCATTACGCCTGATTGCGTCCGCTTAAAAATATGCGGACACAATCGCCCTTATCGGCCAGGCGAGGAAGGTTTGTTCCCCGGCCCATTACATTGAAACTTTACCCAGGGCGGGTTGCTGATTTTACATCAGCAATTGTGGATAAGTTTAGTCGGGCACTGGTGGCCTAGGGCCCTATCAACCGAATGTGCGACTTTCACCGTATTCGGCTCAAGCAGTTGTTAACCCGAACAAGCGCCGATCTATGTAGTAGCCAAATAATTTGGACTCTACGATATGTTGATTTGCCCGCTCCCGCTTGTAGCGTTGGCGGCTGGAACCTAGGCTACGAGCACTGGCGAGGAACAGTTTGGCGCCGTCCTTATCGCGGCGGCTCACTTAGCGCAAACTGAAGACTGCTGGTCGGGCGATGACTGCGGGGGTTCCACTCGCCGAGTCTGCCCATACGGGGATGCCGACCCAGCCCACTTCACACGGAGCATGCGTAAGGTGCTTGGCACCACCCTAAAATCAGCATCTCAAATCGTGCGCCGCACCCGAATCACTCAGCCGAATCGTTCAATACAGCTTGACCAGACAGCGAAACAATATGTTCATATTCACTACAAGCAGGTGTATCGCATGGCAAGCCAAGCAAAACGAGTTTTCAAGCTCGAGATGGACTTAGCTAAGAGCGATTATGCCTCCGGACACTGGGCTACTGCCATTCATCACCTAGAGCGTGCGCACATTGTTGGCCAACGCTACTTCTGGGCACACCTGAGCACGCACCTATGGATGCTTCGCATCGCATTTCTGCGCCAAGATCTAAGCGAGGGCATAGGGCAATTCACCCGCATACTTGCCGTTGTGCCGGGTTATATATTCGGTTGGGTTCCCGTTGGCAACACGGGAGGCACCAATGCCTCGCCTATCAAACCCATGCCTATTCCTCAGGATTTAGAATCGTGCTTTGTCCGTTATAGCCTGCGGCGTCAGATCATGTGGCGTCTTGTTGTGGTTGCCCTGCTCCTTCTAGTGGCCTGGCGCTGTTAACGCCTGTACCTACAGACCAAGCGAGCGCTGAGCCGATCAAACGCAACAGTTGGAACTGAGGTCCTTATCCACCTGACGCTCGTCGAGCATCTGCCCAAGCATTTGCTTGCGCAGAACGGGATCATCTGGAAGGTCTACGGGCATGGAATTGTCGGATAGCCCCGGATCATTACTGATCCCGGACTCCCTTAGAACCGTACGTGCGAGTTTCCCCGCATAAGGCTCAAGCTTACGAAAGCTAGTCTATTACTAGCCGGTCACGTTGGAAGGTGGCTTTTTTTGCAAGCCGCTGTGCTTGAGTGGTCCCTTGAATCCCTGCTTGTGAGCCTGCGAGTAGCAGTCGGTGGAACAGAACGCGATTGCACAGCCGGCTGGCACAGAACCCGTCGCGCAGGCTTTCTGGCTTCGTCAAGTGGGCTTGTGGTGCGATTGTCAATATGAAATTGTCGATTCGGTTACGTCAAAGGCCAAGCGAGGAGCGCTGGTGAACAAGATTCGGAACTGGCCGCGATAGGTCTCATCCGTAGCGACAGTTTTGCCCGCGTTGACGAATGACGGTGTGAGTGACGACGGAATCTGCGCCAAAAATAGATCTGTCCCAATTTGTCCCCTTTTCTTTGACCTTTACATCGCTTTGGAAGAGATCGTATCGGCCAACCCAAAACGTGCCTTGAGCAAACGCGGCTAGGCGCGTTCACGCCGCTATAGTCGATTCTATTGCCGACCGTACTTCCAAGAGCCTTTTCCCAGTGTCTGACATGCCGACCAACTTCGCTTACACAAAACGCTTCAACACCGTCCTCGCCTACATTGATGAAAATCTCGAAGGTGACCTGTCGGTGAAGACGTTGAGCCATGTGGCGAACTTTTCGGCGTTTCACTTCCATCGACAATTCACCGCGTTCGTAGGCGTGCCTGTTTCACGTTATGTGCAACTGATGCGATTACGACGCGCGGCGCATCGCCTAGCCGCCGTCGCTGATCACTCGGTACTGGAGGCTGCACTCGGTGCCGGCTTCGAAAGTCCCGAGGCATTTTGCAGGGCGTTCAGGCGGGCGTTCGGTATGACGCCGAGTGCGTTCAGGAAGGAACCGAACTGGCAGGTCTGGAATGCGGTGTTCGCAATCCCTCACTTTTCTAGGACTATCATCATGCAAATACGAATCGTGGAATTCCCTGAAGTCAGGGTCGCAGCGCTTGAACACTGCGGACCCGCCGGGCTCGTCAATGAGAGCGTGCGCAAGTTCATCGAGTGGCGTAAGCAGAGCGGACAGTCGCCGGTGGCATCGAGTCGCAGCTTTGGCATTCCCTATGGCAACCCCGATACGACACCTGCGCAAGCATTCCGCTTCGCAATCTGCGGCGAGATTCACGAGACCGTGGCGCCGAATGAGTTCGGCGTGCGCGAGATCGTCATTCCCGGCGGTCGCTGCGTCGTGGTACGACACGTGGGGTCACCGGATCACATCGGCGAAACGATCTATCCGATTTACCGCGATTGGCTTCCTGCCAGTGGAGAGGAACTTCGTGACCAGCCGCTGTTCTTCCATTACCTGAGCGTCTATCCCGAGACACCGCAGGATCAATGGCAAACTGATGTGTATGTTCCACTGCAATAGCGGAGCGAGCAGCTTTCGACTCTGAACTGACGTTGACGAATGTCCGCTCAGGGTTGTGGATTCAACCGGTCGAGGCAACAGATTGGCTAAATCGTTCAGCGGGCGTTCAGTCCAGGCCTTCTTTTCGGCCAGCAGGGGACGGTCAAAGGTTCTGATAAATTGGTAGAAATTCACTATCTGTTCGAGAACCGCGATCAATGAGAGTTATTCGTAGCAAAGATTTCACCGCCACTCGCGCTTGGGGTGCTGACGACATAGCTAACATGGGTGGAACCACGGTCCGCCTCCACTGGACCGACCAGCCATATAAGTGGCATGTCAACGATGGTGAGAAGGTATTTGCAGTTCTCGACGGCAAGGTAGATATGCATTATCGCGAGTCAGGCATCGAGCGCGTCGTGACATTGGTGTCAGCAAGAGGCAACTCACGGTGAGTATTTTAGGCATGGCAGCGAGGCATGGGCTTTGGATTCCGGGCTCCTCACAGGGAGCGCTGATTATTTTGTCCGCAAAACCACCCCTGACTCCTTTCTGAAAACAGACCTCGAATCAGTGCTGGTAGAAAGCGGCAGTTCTCATCTTGTCGTCTGTGGCTATGCCACGGAGTTCTGCATCGACACCACGGTCCGGCGTGCAGCGGCACTGGGGTACGACGTGACCGTGGTGAGTGATGCTCACACTACTCACGACAAAGCCCATGCCGACGCGGCGCAAATAATCGCTCACCACAACGCTACCTTGCCCAGTATCAAAAGCTTTGGGGTGCATATCCTCGCGCAAGAAAGCGATGCCGTTGAGTTCGTTCACGTATAGAAATCCACCGTTCTGACAGACCGCTACAGGGTCGTTCTCTGCCGGTCGTCACTACGGCGTGTGCTGGTCAAGTCGAATGCAAACGATTGGTCAGCACGTATGCAATTGACTGGTCAGTGGCAATGCAAATGGGTGGTCAAGTCCATGCAATTACACAACAGTCAACCTTGTTCGCTTTGTCGAACCTGTGGATGGTGCGAAAACGGTTGTTGAATGCAGGTGAGGTGCGTCTGTAGTGAGGGCTGATGGCCCTCAAGCACAGCGATCAGAGGAAAAAACCATGAGTTAACGACAGGAAAGGTCTGATTTTGGCCGACTAGCATTTTTTGAACCTCAGGCAGCGAGGGCATCAAAAATCGGTGGGTATTTCAGATCTTCCTGAGAAACGCAGACTTCAAGACGGCGCATGGGGTTTCACACAGTCTGGACCGAAAGTCGCTGTTCTCGTAGACCAGTTCGACCATCGCGGGAGCTGACGCGGGTAGCGCGGGTTAGGCCTAGGTATCGAGATTTTCCCTTACGAGTCAGCGAGAAGATGTGAAGAAAAAAATGAAGGCCGGACTTAGCTTGGGTCGAATAGTGGCTTGGATGCCCCGTGAACACTGAGAAAGAGACTGCCGCATATGTGAAATATAATGTGAAGTGTCACGTCTCGGAGGACGGCTTTTGCATGAAAGCCGACAATCATGCCGAGCCGCTTGTGATGAGCTGGCTTCCCAGCAAACCTTTAAAATTTGAAGCGTGACAGCACTGGGTTCAAGGAGAGGGCGAAGTATTGCGCTTTGGCTTCAGGACTATCGCGCCATCTATTATTTCGATGGTCAACTCATCACCAAGGCTGAGGCCTAGTTTTGCAAGTAGTTCAGGCGGTAAATCGACGATGACGTCGCCACTTCCATCCGCAGTGTCTTGGCATTTGACTGTCCAGTGTTCGTTTTCGCTCATGATCGTAAGACTCTCATTTCGTCATAAGAAACGCCTCATTATGGTCGTGCGGTGTCCCGTGTGGATGGATACAGATCACTGGCTGTTCGTGGCCGATTGCTCCCTGACCTGACCTGACTTGGCTGAAGCAGGCATTTCTGTTTGCGGTGTCGTTAAATTTTGTCGCTTGGTACTTTTCCATATGAAATCGATGCAGGAGTCGCATATTGGCTTCGAGGGTAAAGTCTCGTAAGTGCATCACTTCGCCGGGAGATTGCGGCAACCTCGGTGGATTGTTATCCGTGGACGACCCCGGACACCTCTTCCTTAGCCGCTGAGAGCACGCCTGAGGGATTGGCCAAGAGCGCTTCTTTGGGCCGCTTCCCGCCGAGGAAGGTATTTGGCGAAGCAAACCAAAACGCCATTGCCCACCCGTCCTTAATTGTGGCGAACGTCGAAACTACACTCTCCAGCGCAGAAAGCGGCCGAAAGCCCTGTGCCGGGTCGAGCCCGTAGATCGGGAAATAATCGACGCCTTCATGGCGCAAAGCAAAAATCTTCCCGGCCCGCTTCCATTTGTTGGGCTGCGAGCTGGGGTTGCTGGAGCTGAATTGTGCGAGATTCGAGATCTCGTTGGCCGTCAACCAGTCGTTACTTTGAAGTATCTCGGTTTTCGCCTGTGCCAGCATTCGGGCCTCGCGTAGTAACGTCGACGGCACGGGTTTCTTAGGAACCATTAGTGAGACGATGGAAGAAATCGTATCGGCAGGAAGGGAGTTCATGCGGGCGCGGAATGCCTGGGTGAGCATTTCTACCGAGCATACATAGGCGTCGACCATGTCCCGTGATTTCGCGTTCACGGTAATGACAATCTTATGCCTAGAGTCGTCAGTTTCTTGAGATAGGATTTCAATCTCAATCACGAGCGATTCCGGACCGATTTCAACCGAGTCAGTTCTGAAAGTCATGCCAACTTCCCCAAGGTTATCGGAGCGATCACATATCACCAATAACCAATCTATCCCCGAAGGCTAGTTATCGCAATGATCATCTGACGGTGGTAGCCGTGTTCCTTTTTGCTGGCGAGGATTCCCTGAGATGCAAAAAACGGTCGTGGAGCGGGGAAATCAAGACCAATGGCACGAGGTATACCGATACTCGATCAATGGTTAAACGTCTCTCGAAGGAATCGTTGTTGCCTCACACCATGGTGGACCGTCACAGACTAGAGACATCATGAAAACCTGTTCCATTTGGCGCGCAGGCATAGATTAAGCTCGGTAAGTCGAGACGGGTTGTGGGAACAGTGATGCCGATAACTGTACCGGTGCGTTGCAGGTGCAGAGCGCTATCGTTAAATTCTCGGCCTGGTTCTGTGAGGCATCAGCGACAACCCTGCTAGCATCCCGACTGGTTCTTGCTCGATATCAAATGTGGAGGCAGCAACTAGAAATCGCTGTTGAGTCCTCAGTGATCTACCGGCCAACAGGCATTGGGCCTCGGTCCTGAGCTGTTGCTCCAACCCCCACTTGGTTGTCTTGGCCTTACGCTTACCTTTCATGGCCTCCGATGCTCCTGTGTTCAGAATGCAAATGGTTCTGCTGCTTGGATCAGCATCAGCTCGACCTCCCGTGTGCCGGGGTGGTAGAGAGCATCTCGTACGGCTTCCTGCCGGCCAGCCGTTCTTTGGACTTTGAGAGCCATCGCCTAGCCTTCGTTTCGTCCCCGAAAAGTACCTCCGCCATGGCCGTGATGTGCACAAATCTGAAAAGCCGGTCGCTCTCGTACACTGTGAGTCGCTGATTACGAGCCGCTCTGTCTCTCAAAGTTCTCAGCGGAATAATCTGGTCACGCTCTAGCGGGCTCAGTAAGCGAAGATCGCTGAGTGAAATGACGCTGTTGGGCATGAAGCAGCCATCAAACAGTTCATGTATGTCTTGATCGGATGCGTGCCTGGGGATGCCTAATAGCAGTTCCAGCCGAATCCGGTAGGAGCGGTAAGGTAAGGATCTTTGAGCATGAGTTCGGCAAACATGGCGCCACCCTTCGGCCAGGTAAGTGTTGCAGAACAGCATCCTACAAATCTCTAGTCCTGTGAAGTCGGTTAGTCGGTAGGCAGCGCCTGGTGCGGTTCTGAAGATATCTTTTCATTCACCGGAGAGGGAAAGGCCTAAACGTTAAACTCATTATCAACCTTGTCGCATTGATTGCCGAAAAGTCGCATTTATTTCCAAAACCTACACCAAGGTCGCCAGTTTGGCTTCGATCAACGAAGTGCTGCTAGACGAAAACCGAGAGCTGAAGGCTAAGCTAAGCGATCCGAATGTTGTCGATCTGGCCTCGAAGTAGGCTCAGAAATAGGAGCGTGGTCGTCACTGGGTAATTGCACTGCCTTGACCACCCGTTTGCATTCGACCTGATCAGCCATATTGGACTTGACCAGCGCGCTTCGTAGCGATGACCGGCAGAGAGCGGCCGAGGCTGTGTAAAAACGTTTTAGAGCAAGTGTGACAGTCAGAACCAGGACGAAAATCGAGTTCCTGCGCAAATTTCAGGTCTGCTGATTAACCAAGCACTGGCAGGTTTTACGTAGCAACGCAGACTTCAAAACGGCACCTGCGTTTTTACACAGCCTGAGCCAAAAGCAATGGGATGGACTCCTCCTCACTTCGGTATCTTGAGTGCCAGACTGAAGGTGCGAACCACAGTCAACAGTGAGAAGGAGTCCACACATGAAGCTTATGCGCATTGGGGTTGACCTGGCCAAGAACGTGTTTCAGATCCACGGTGTGGATTGCCATGAGAAGCCGGTCTGGCGGCAGTGGCTACCACGTGATCGCTGGCTTCAAGCGGTGCTGGAAAAGGTCGAACCTGGTTGTGGGATCGGCATGGAGAGTTGCGGTGGGGCCCATCATTGGGCGCGGCAACTCGAAGCTCGCGGATTTCGAGTCAAGCTGATCGCCCCCAGTTCGTTAACCCTTATGTCAAAAACAACAAGGACGACGCGAACGATGCCGAGGCGATCTGCGAAGCGATGAGCCGTCCCAGCATGCGCTTGGTCGCCATCAAGACGATCGAACAACAGGATATCCAGTCGACGCATCGCATCCGGGCCGGCTTAATCGAACAGCGGACGGTCAAAGCCAATCAGATCCGTGGGCTGATCGCCGAGTACGGTCTCGTTGCATCGAAGGAATTGCTAATGCTGGGTCGTGCAAACCGTCCTGGCTAGAGGATGCGGATAACGGTTTGACGGCACGCTTTCGTCGTCTGCTGGATGGTTTGTGGGACGACCTTCGTGCGCTGGATGGGGGTGTATGCAAGCTCGACGGCGAGATCACTGCGATCGCGACAAACGAGCCGTCCGCCGTTCGCCTTCAACAGCTGCGCGGTGTCGGTCCAATGATCGTCACAGCGCTCGTCGTCGCTCTCGGTGATGCTCGTCAGTTTGCCAATGGCCGACAGTTTGCCGCCTTGCTGGGACTGACACCGAGGCAACACAGTTCTGGTGGTAAGGATCGACTGCTCGGTATCAGCAAGCGCGGTGATACGTATCTGCGAACATTGATGGTGCATGGCGCACGCTCGGCGCTACGCACAGCCAAATCCAATTAGGATCGGCTCAGCCAGTGAGCCGTTCGTTTAGCCGAGCGATCACATCCCAATGTGGCCGCTATTACGCTGGCCAATAAAACTGCACGCATGGCTTGGGCGATGCTGCGTCACGGCACTGATTACCAACCGAATCAGGCAGCGGCCTGATCTATTTACCCGGCGTATTCTACGAGAGAAACAACTCTTAACCACGATTGCGAAGCAACCTGAACGATGACAAACCGGTCGAACCGGCGTCGGCAAAACCCTCGAATGTCCAAGTGCGAAAAGCACGAAAAAGCGATCGAGAGCCGGCGCGCGAATAGCGCATCATGGCCCTGCATCGAAACGATGCCGTATTTAGAGGCCGAATATACGCGTGCAGTCGGCACGGGAGCCAAAGCAACGGGGCTTGCAATGAGGAGGAGTCCATATACGGACGGTGGAACTAGGAGTCGGTTCCTACCCAAAGCAAATTTCCGGTTTGTCCATATAAGCAGCAGGTCGGGTGAGATTAGAGGCAATGTGCGAGGTGCTCTGGATACGATCAACAAGAATGAAGAGTCAACATACGGTTCCAGCGCCCAATAGGGCCGCAAAGGGCCCCCTCAATCGATAATTCATGCAATAAACGTTCGCTTTTGATCAAGAGAATTAACATATGACCATACGTTCCAGGATTCTCAGCGTCCTCTCCTAGATCCGGCCCTCACTGAGAGACCTAATTTAAACAGGCCAAAAACAATACTATTTATCGAACGCCTAGAAAAGCGTAACTACTCGATATCGATCGGAAGCTCAAATCCAGCCTTTACCCTATCCATCACAACTAATGTTTTAAAACTTTTAATATCCAAATTCTCATAGAAAAATCTCCTGGTAAACCGCTCGTAATCTTCCATATCTTTTGAGGTTATAACGAGAACGAAATCAGAGTCCCCTGTCACGTAGTACCCCGTCATAACCTCTGGTGTATTACGGATCGATTTTTTGAATTTATCAATGATATCCGCTCGCTCTCTTTCTAGAGAAACAAGTACTAACATGAATACGTGACGCCCCACTGCCTTAGGCGACACGATTGACACATCACCTTCGATAACACCATCCTTTCGCAACGCCTTTAATCGCCTTTGACATGCCGTAGCAGACAAGCCCACAGCGTTGCCCAACTCCTCAGAAGTGATTCGATTATTTTTTTGGACGGCACTCAGTATGCTCGCATCGATTCGATCCAAAGATATCATGCAGTTTTTCCTCCAATACTATCAATTTAACGCATTAAAAATGCAAAAGCTCATATATTAACGCCGAAATACGCTCTGAGGATCTCATAAACTTATTGCTGCGGCAACGGGACGATTCAGCGCAGAAAGCGCCAGAAACGGCGTTTACACAAAGGACGACATTGCCCGAATTACGTATATAAGTATCTGAATTAACAAGTACGGCCTTTCTTATCTCATCAAAAAACTGCCTTTAACAATAATCGAAGTGGGAGTTACAAAGATGAAAAAAATCACACTATTCCTCGGTGTCGTAGGGCTTATCGCCTCGCTTTCTATCGCCCCTACGCAAGCTAAAAGCCTGGAGGAAATACAAAGCTCCGGAAAAATTATTATCGGCACGGACGGTACATTCCCTCCATTTCAGTACTTTGACGGCGGAAACCTCACTGGATTTGAAATTGATATCGGTAATGAAGTTGCTCGGCGGTTGGGCGTAACGCCCGAGTGGAAGCCTATGTCTTTTGACTCGCTGCTGGCCGGCTTGACCCAGGATCGATGGGATATCGTTATTGCGTCATTCACCATTACAGACGAACGCGCCAAAGCCGTCCATTTTACATCTCCGCTTTACTGCACTGGCGGAGTGATTGTTAGCAATCAACCTGGAATCAAAGGCGCCACAGATCTGAATGGAAAGGTGGTGTCCGCGCAAACGGGGTCTACCTACTTCCAAAAAGCGAGCACCATCCCCGGTATAAAGCAAGTCCGAAACTTTGCGTCTGATAGTGATGCCCGTAACGCAATGGTTTCGGGCCGCGCCGATGCATGGGTCACCGATAAATTTGTAGCTAAATTGTCTGTTGAGAAGCAACCTACACGCGGAATGACTGTTGGAGATTACCTTTTCTCCGAGAAGGTTGCATCGGCAGTTAAAAACAACAATGACTCACTCGCCGCGGCCTACGACACAACGCTTGCGGATATGCAATCTGATGGCACTTACGAAAAAATCTCGAAAAAATGGTTCAACGAAGATATTCGTTGCTTATAAAAATTTTCGGTAAAAGCTAAGAATCAAGTAGCTTGGATTTTGAGGTACTACTATGTCTTCTAGTGCAAAATTTTGCGTACTCCCAAGCAGAGCCCTGAAAATAAATAATTCGCTACTCAAAGGTTTGTTAGCGACCGTCATCACGTCAGCAATACTATTTGCAATGGATGCGATACTGCATTTTTTTCCAAACCCGATTGGGCCTAACTCCAAGGAGCTGGCAGCAGCTGTATGGGTAACGGTAAAGTTGACCGTTATGGCGGGAATTTTCGGAGTAGCAATCGGAACCATTATCGCCTTGGGAAAAGCATCAACCCTTCCTCCTCTGCGATGGGTTTGTTCGTTCTATGTTTGGGTAGCACGAGGAACCCCATTATTACTGCAAATTTTGTTTGTGTTTTTTGCGCTCCCTGTAATATTACCGTCCTTAGAGTTCAATGACTTCACCTCTGCCGCCGTTGCATTGGCATTCAACATTGGCGCTTATAATGCCGAAGCAATTCGCTCAGGTCTGCAGTCCGTTCCAAAGGGGCAAATAGAAGCGGCTCATGCACTTGGGCTCTCCAGATTTACAATTTTCATCAATGTTGTGATGCCTCAGGCACTACGGATCTGCCTACCCCCTCTTGTGAACAATGGCGTCTCACTATTAAAGGACTCCTCACTGGCTTATGCCATCGGAGTGGTCGAGCTTTCCAATGCGGCCAGCCGCATCCAGTCCGCGACATTTGAGCCAGTCCCGGTCTTGGTTACGTCCGCTCTTATCTACTTGACGCTCACCACTGGACTCACCCAGGTTACTAATGCGCTTGAACGCTACCTAAGTGTTGAAAGGAGATAATGATGGAGTCGCCTGAAGTGTCCACTCTGATTAATATAGCCGGCGTCAAGAAAAGCTATGGTGCAACCTGTGTGTTGAAACGCGTGAGCGTACAAATAAAGGCCGGCGAAGTTATCGCTATTCTTGGTGCTTCCGGTTCAGGAAAATCCACCTTTCTACGTCTTTTGAATAGGCTGGAAAAACACGAAGAAGGCTCGATTGTCATCGACGGCGTAGAGGTATCAGACAAACCATCTAACCTCGCGTTGCTGCGTCGCGAGGTGGGAATGGTTTTCCAGTCATTCAATCTATTTCCACATCTGAGCGTGCTGGATAATCTTTGTCTGGCGCCGATGAAAGTTCGAGGACTGTCACGTGCAAAAGCAATGTCACTGGCCAACGACTTGCTACAGAAAGTAGGTATGGGCGACCACAGCCATAAATATCCTCATGCGCTTTCAGGTGGTCAGCAGCAGAGGGTCGCTATTGCACGAGCATTGGCAATGGAACCTCGGATTCTTCTGTTCGATGAGCCCACGTCGGCGCTTGATCCGGAAATGGTCAACGAAGTTCTGGATGTAATGAAACGCCTTGCGGCCACAGGTATCACCATGCTCATTGTTACCCATGAAATGGGTTTTGCCAGTCAAGTAGCTGACAGGGTGATTTTCTTCGATCAAGGAGAGATTGCGGAGGATCTTCCGCCCTCCCAATTCTTTGGGGATAATAAAAACCCACGGGTCAAAGCCTTTTTAGGCCGTGTGTTACAAACAGGTATTTGACAAAAAAAGCAAAAATCGGAGTACGGGATGATCGCGCTCTACACGGCTGAATTTACTTGCGCGCCTATTCCCTTCAGAGTTTTATTTTTGCATTGAGTAAGGTTTGGTCACCCGCCCAATGCTTTTTTTATAATGAGCGTCTTCCGGTCAATGCGAACCGTCCTGGTCGCTACACGCAATGCCTTTTTCGGCTCGTACAGCCTCCAGACGTCGTAATCTGTTGGCGCTGATTGAAAACTGACCCACTGGGAATATGCTTTCATTGCTGGAACTGCGTCTCCGTTTTACGGGATCGACGTCAGGTTTTTCGCTTCTGCTACGGGACAGTTCCGCTCGCAGGGTGGATTGGCTGTAACTGTCGATAGCAGTTTGCAACAATGTCTGGACTGGAAACCGGACGTTGTTGTCGTCTTTGGAGGAATGGTCTGGAAACGTGCAGAAGCACCGGATATTCGAGAGTTTCTTCATGCTAGTCGTTCAAGTGGAGCGACAATTGCCGGTATCTGTGGGAGAACGCTGGCACTTGCGAGGGCCGGGCTTCTCGACACGGTTCCTCATACATCGAACAGCGCTGACTTCTTACAACAGAATGCCGTAGGTTATGAAGGGCCCACGCTTTATCGAAGCAGTCCAGTGGCTGTGGTTGCAGACCGCATCATAACTGCTCCAGGCCCTGCACCCGTTAGCTTCACCTGCGCAGTGTTCGAAGGTGCCGGGCTATCTTCAGAGATCACTTCTCAATTCAGGTCAATGTTGGCAGCGGAACATCAATGACTGCTTCGTCCTACAAAACAGCCAATCCGTTGCATCGACCGGTTCAATCCACAGCCGTTTGCTGCCAGTCGCGAGAGGCAGAAATCGAATCAAAACAGCCCTCCATTGCAGGTAACCTCCCTCGAATTAGGAAAGCGTAGCAGCCAAAAAAATGGCCCGCATGCGGGCGTGCCAAATGGGAATTCTTCAAATGAGCAGGGGTAATCTGCGCTCCATTCTGTGATCACTGCGTGAAAAGCATGTCGCAGAAACTAAAGCATTCGGTCGAAGCAAACACACTACTTTTGCTGATGCAGGTATTTCTGAATTGCATCAATTTCAAGTTTGCTTGGCTTTACACCGTTGTCAGATTTGAAGCTAGCGTTAACCCAATGCGGCATTGGCGCCTTCAGAGGCGCCCCATGGTCGTCGATACCGCTCAGCACGGCTCTCTCAAATACTTTTGATTTCCACTCACTGGCATCTCCGGCCAGCTTAGGTGCCGATCCTCCCGTGCCTCGAGGCCCATGACAAAACATGCAGTTATCTTGAAAAAGTGTTTCTCCATCTGGCGGTGATGCCATTGCCGATGAGCAGGTGAGTAGGGCTATGAACGTCAGAAATGCGAATTTCATTTTAGGCTCCTGACGACCCAACGATGACGTGAGCTGCTTAGGGGCGCTAAGTGAGAGCGTAGCAGGAGGGGAATGACGATGGGCGAAAACGGCTGCAACCGACCCTTTGCCGTAGGTCATGCTTCCCGGAAGCTGTCGTTCAACGCCGAGCTAACAGGCCGCAACCTATGCCGCGCAGCGCCAGTCTTCGGTTGCGGTCCGGGTTGAGGGAAGGGTTAGACCTCAGTTGGCCGCGCATGATGATTTGGACTTTGGCTTACGTCTCCGTCGCCGACGGCCAGCCGATCCGTGCCGCACGACGAAGATTGGACTGAACGACTAAGCGATGAAACGGGGCAATGAGAAAAATATAGAGACGACCTAAGCGATTGTGGCAATGAACAACGGTCGACAGAATCAAGTGACGTTTAGCTCCCGGCGACGACTGACCGGAACACAGAACAGAGAGCCTGAAGTCCAGGTGCTTGTCGTCTTCTCCAAGAACAACTTCAGTTGGACTTGTGCTGTAGATCTTAAAGATGCCGAGTCGGCCCGCTCCGCTCTCCGCATCCAGTGATGCGAGATGCTTAGCTGTCTTGAGGCCGAAACCGGCTACGAGCGCGTCTCGAACCGTCAAGAGGCTGCTGACCCAAGGCGCTTGGTGAGCGAAGATGAACCTCGCCAACAATTCGGGATTGGTTGACGCTCCGGTGGGAAGCTCGATCGAGTAAGCGTCGGCGAGATTCATTGATGCGTAGGCTTTAGCAATCGCCGACTCCGGAGGAAGCGACACAGATGTTGCGTGATGGTGTTCGGTTGACATGTATGCGGCCTATGGTTCGTTTCTGAGGTCTAAAATTTCAACCACATGATCTGGCATATCCTGCGGGAGCATTTGACTAGCACTGTAATTGGCATCTTCTTTGCTATCCGCCCGAATCGGCCTTGTGCCTTCGGACCAGGACTCGCTATCGAGCGACGACTTGAGGCGATATCTGTACTTCACGAAAAAGAACCTCAGTGCTGTCATTTTTTGGCCCTAGATGAGGGTTCGAGTACGAATCACAGGAAGCGTAGCATTGAATAGCCCCTGGCTTAGTAGTCGCAACCGAACGCCCCACTGATCTCCGACTCTTACTGGTACTCGCCGGCTGCTTTTGGCCCAGAGTGTGTAAAAACGCTCTCGCAAACCCTTGCTATGATTTCTGAGGATTTCATCTCAGGGATCGCCCATGAAGCGCTTTATCCAAGGTGAACATCGAGACCAAGGCACCTTCCTTCCGGAGAGCCTCGACGATTACGTCACGGATACCAACCCGGTGCGCGTAGTCGACGTCTTTGTCGACGAATTCGACCTGGTCAAATTGGGTTTCGAAGGTGCCATACCGGCTGATACAGGCCGGCCGGCTTACCATCCCGCGATCCTGCTAAAGATTTATATCTACGGCTATCTGAACCGCATTCATTCAAGCCGACGCCTGGAGCGAGAGGCCCAACGCAACGTCGAGCTGATGTGGCTGACCGGACGTTTGATACCCGATTTCAAGACCATCGCCAACTTCCGAAAAGACAACAGCAAGGCCATCCGAGGCGTCTGCCGCCAATTCGTGGTGCTGTGCCAGCAGCTGGGACTGTTCGGAGAAAATCTGGTCGCCATCGACGGCAGGAAGTTCAAGGCGGTCAACAACCGCGACCGCAATTTCACCAGCGCCAAACTGAAGCGGCGAATGGAAGAAATTGAATCGAGTATCAATCGGTACCTGACTGCGCTCGACGAAGCCGATCAGCAAGAAGCCTCAATCGCTCAGCCCAAGGCTACTCGCCTGTTCGTGTTTTCCGCTGCATTAGTCTGCTCAACTTCCTTTTTGATATCCCCGCGAATCAACCGCTGCATAACGTTGACAAGTTGAGGCCAATCCAGGCTTTTCCCTCTTCGACTCTTACTTTGATAGACCATTGCGTTCAAATGAGCTGAATCATTCACGTAGTCACTGCTTATCATGCATATGTTAAATTCATAGCACCTCAAGAGGTAATTACAGGATAAAAAAGGCCGGTGAGGTTCCGGCCAAGAGTAAAAATCATTCTTTTAGTTAAGAATCAGCGCAGGGCGCCTTCAGCGGTCAATTCGTTGATAATTTTTTGTACAGCTTGATGGGCTAGATCAATTATCTGATCGACTTCTTTTTCGGTGGTCACCAGAGGTGGAGCGAAACCTAGGATTTCGCCATGGGGCATTGCCCGGGCAATCAGGTTCAAATCGCGAGCAGCCTTGGAGATACGCGCACCTACTTTCAGGGCCGGATCGAAGCGTTTCTTGGTAACCGGATCCGCGACAAACTCCAGAGCTGCCATCAATCCGACGCCCCGAACCTCTCCAACAATCGGCAGACCACCGAACACTTCCTTGAGGCTGCTCTGCAGATAAGCCCCCACTCGAGCGGCGTTGCCGGGGATATCTTCTTGCTCAACAATGTCCAGGACAGCATTTGCGGCAGCGACACCAATTGGATGGCCAGAATATGTATACCCGTGCGAGAACGCACCGACATGATCGGCCCCCTCTTCCATAACCTTGTAAACCTTCTCGCCAACGATAGCAGCGGACAGTGGAGCGTATGCCGAGGTCAAGCCTTTTGCTACGGTGATAAGGTCAGGCTCGATGCCGTACTTATCGCAGCCAAACATCGCGCCGGTGCGACCAAATCCCGTGATCACCTCGTCGGCAATCAGAAGGATGTCGTATTTCTTGAGGACTGGCTGGATCGCAGCCCAATAGCCGGCTGGAGGCGGAGTGATACCCCCCGTGCCCAGAACTGGTTCAGCAATGAAAGCCCCGATCGTGTCCGGATCTTCATGCAAGATCAGCTCCTCCAGCTCCTGTGCGCGACGGGCGGAAAATTGCTCTTCAGTTTCACCAGCTTCGGCCCCCCAATAATGGTGCGGGGCCCCGGTACGCAGGATGCCGGTGACAGGCAAGTCCATGTAGTCGTGGTAGAAGCTCATCCCGGTCATAGAACCCGAAATCACCGAACAGCCATGATAGCCACGATCGCGGGTGATGATTTTTTTCTTCCTCGGCAGACCACGCAGATTGTTGTAGTACCAGACCAGTTTGGCTTGAGTTTCGTTAGCATCGGAACCGGAGAGACCGTAAAAAACCTTGCTCATCTTGCCGGGTGCCATGCGAACCAGACGATCCGACAGGCGAGCCAATTCGTCCGTCGTGTGGGCTGCATAACTGTGGTAGTAGGCGAGCTTGTGTGCTTGACGAGAAATAGCCTCGGCCACTTCAGTACGACCGTAACCAACGTTCATGCAATACAAGCCCGCAAAACCGTCGATGTATTCACGACCGGTGGAATCTGTGATCCGGATTCCTTTACCAGACTCAACGATGGTGGGATCACCAAGTTTGCCGCTGGCGAAATCTTTCAGATTGGTAAACGGATGCAGGACGGCATTACGATCCTGGGCTGCAATCAGATCATGTGTTTGCTTATTCATGTTGTTATCTCCTCAATTCTCACAGGTTGCCGAAGCAGACGTATTTGAGTTCCATGTATTCGGCAAGGCCGTGTTTGGAACCTTCTCGGCCTAGGCCGGATTGCTTCCAGCCGCCGAATGGGATGGGAGCGCCAGTAAACTTCGGCGTATTGAGCGCGACCATGCCGTATTCCAATCGATCAGAAAGTCGAAGTGCCCGGCGCAAATCATTGGTGTAAACGTAGGCCGCAAGGCCAAACTCGGTTTTGTTAGCCCGACGTAAAACCTCATCCTCCGTATCAAATGGAAGAATCGCAGCAACTGGCCCAAAGGTTTCTTCGAAGGCGATGTCCATCTCGTCGGTGACATCTGCTAGAACGGTCGGCGTGACAAAATTCCCGTGAATAACCGCACTACCAACCACAATGCGCGCCCCCAGGGACGTAGCATTCTCAATATGGTCACGGCACTTGATAGCGACCGAACGACGAGTCATCGGGCCGATATCGACACCTCTCTCAAGCCCATGACCAACCGTCAACTTAGCTGTAGCAGCAGCGAAAGCTTCGACGAACTTTTCGTAATGGCCGCGCTGAACATAAATGCGGTTAGCGCCGAGACAGTCCTGCCCTGATGTTGAGAATTTGGCACCAATACAACCAGCAACTGACTCTTCAATCGAAGCATCATCGAACACGATGAAAGGCGCATGTCCACCCAATTCGAGCGATACTTTTTTCACTGTGTCACCGGACTGCTTCAGCAGCAGCTTCCCTACTTCAGTAGACCCAGTGAAACTGAACGCACGCACCTCTGGGCGCTGCAGCAGACGAGCGGATTGCTCAATCGCATCACCGGTCAGGACTTGGAATACGCCCGCAGGAATTCCTGCTTCCTCGGCGAGCTTGGCCAGTGCAAGTGCCGACAACGGCGTTTCAGGCGCCGGCTTAACGATCATCGTGCAGCCGGCAGCTAGTGCGGCACCCGCCTTACGAGTAATCATTGCACTTGGGAAATTCCAAGGTGTAATCGCGGCGACAACTCCGAGAGGCTGCAGTTTTGTTAGAAGCTGACTACCAGCCAAATGGCTCGGAATGGTCTCTCCGTAGCAGCGCTCCCCTTCAGCAGCGAACCATTCCAAGAAAGCTGCACCATAGGAGATTTCACCCAAGGACTCCTCAAAAGGCTTGCCTTGTTCAGCGGTCATGATGACCGCCAAATCTTGGGCATGCTCGAGAGTCAGCGCTGCCCACTTCCGAAGAATTACGCCCCGCTGAGCTGGTAACAAATCGCGCCATGCAGGGAATGCGGCACCGGCCGCTTCAACGGCGCGATCAACCCAAATGACATCGCAATGGGCGACTTCTGCGATTTTTGCATCGGTAGCCGGATCTGTAACAGCCAGGCGAAAATCGACATCAATCCACTCTCCATTAATATATGCGCGCGTTTCCAGGAGGTCTGGGCGAGTAAGTTGACTCAAAGCATTTTTGGCAAGGTTTTTCATCGCGACCACTTAACGTGTTTTTGTTGTCGCCAGTTTATTGACCTTATCGAGCGGCAAAACGTCTATAAATACCAGTACGACACATAATTACTGCGTTTTACTAACTTCTTGCGCTCTTTTTCTGCGCGCCCGTTTTTTGCTAGTTTCTGACCAAGGCAAAACACGCTAGAGCCCCGCGAATTACCCAAGGAAGATGAAGGCTCGCCGCCAGACTGTTGAGTATCCTTTCGGAACGCTCAAATATTGGATGGGAGCCACCCACTTCCTGACTAAAACTCTGCCAAGGGTAAGTACCGAGATGAGCCTTCATGTGTTCGCGTACAACCTCAAACGAATGATGAGCATCTTCGGCATCCCAGGATTGCTTGAAGCTATTAGGGCGTGAACCAAGTCGTTTAATCGTTAGTGAATGGCTGTTTTGGCCGCTGACGCGGCCTAAACAGCATTACGAGGTTCGATGTTACTGCCAGGAGCAATTCGCGCTTCCGCTTGCTGGTTACACAGCAATCCAAGCAAAACCCAATATGCGGATCATGGGCGTTGCGATGCACCAAGGGCGACGGCCTGCGCTAATGCTCGCTGCAGGTGTGATAAGCGGCTCATTTTTTTGGGGGTCGATGGCTGCAACCGGCGTATCCGCCATCCTCACGCAATACGCGCAGGCGCTAGGGATCTTGAAACTACTCGGTGGGGCCTATTTGCTTTTCCTTGCTGTCAAAGCTGGGCGCTCCGCGCTGACCACGGATAAAAGGCACGAAATGCAAACGGCAGCCGCGCGGCAGATTACCGGCTTCAGCCTCTATAAACGCGGTCTACTCATGCACCTGACCAACCCCAAAGCGCTACTGGGCTGGATCGCTACCATGACGCTCGGATTAGGGCCGCAAGCCTCTCCCGC
This sequence comes from Pseudomonas sp. ANT_J12, assembly GCF_008370045.1. Taxonomy (GTDB): domain Bacteria; phylum Pseudomonadota; class Gammaproteobacteria; order Pseudomonadales; family Pseudomonadaceae; genus Aquipseudomonas. Next base: position 8,151 of record NZ_VOBN01000010.1, on the reverse strand, counting down.
TAAGGTGGCTGTGATTCTGGCTGGATGCGCCGTTTTGAGCGTCACCATTTTCTGTAGCTATGCCGTCATTTTTTCAACAGCACCCATGATCGCATGCATATCGTCGAGCAAGACGATGGATTGAAGGTACTCTCGCCGCCGTTTTCGGAGCCGCCGGTCTCAAAATCATGCTTTCTGAAGCGTAAGCCAGCCCGGAAACGCGCTCGACTAAACAGTGTAATCATCAGTCATCAAGTAGCTGCGATAGCCTTCGCGAAATTGCACTGGACTTAACCATCTGTTTGCATTCGACCTGACCAGTCTTTTGCATTCGTTCTGACCAACGATTTCTTTGCAAACGGCCAAAACCAGAGCCCACCTGATATGGGCAGACGCAAGTTGATTCCGATATGGACTGTCAGATCATGGGGCGTAACAGGTGTTGTCCTGCGTTCGAAGTATGAGGGTGACCTCACTACGGCCTGCCGAAAGTCAGGATCTATACGAAATCCGATCATGGCCCTGGCCACCTGCTCGCCTAAACGAATCCCGGCGTCGTACCGTTGCTCGACGAAATCCACCAACCCATAGTCATTGGTGATTTCGACCCGAACCTCTGCGTAATCCAGCATGAGCCTACTGACCGTTGTCGTCAGAATCGTTGCAGATGCATGTTCTACCGAGGTGATCCTCAGGTGCCTGCTGGTTTCCGCTTAGCTCGGACAGATCTGCCGACCCTGCTTCAATGCCTTAAAAGTATGGACCGATGGAGCCAATCAAGCGTTCTCCAGCCTCTGTCGGTGAAAGGCTGCGGGTACTGCGAGTTAGCAACTGCACACCCAATTGCTCTTCGAGATGTCTGAGCGTTCGGCTCAGTGCTGTTTGTGACGCCCCCACTTGAGCCGCCGCTTTGGTAAAGTTCGACGCTTGCTCGTCGAGGCAGTAAAGGTGTTAGTCAATACCTGATCAAGCCAAAGAAAAGAAATTGGCACTTTGTTTTTTGGTTTTCCTGCACAAAAGGTTTATTAACTAACGCGACACTCTTGCCTCAGCCAAAACCTCAAAGCCTCAACCGCGCCACCCTGCGCGAAGGAGCCTTTGGGGCCAATGAGATAGTAGCCTTCATCGACGGGAAGTAGAGCTTCAAATGGTTCGATCAACTCGCCGCTTGCAATTTCATGCTCCACGAGCGACGTACTGGTCAGCACGACCCCCTGATGGCGCTTGGCAGTATCAACCGCCAGATGGGATGCATCGAAGTTGATGGTGGGAATCTCGCCAATTTCTCGCCCCGACAACTTGGTAAATTGCAGGAGCCAGCGCTCCCAATAGGGGTGGATTTTGGTTGCCAAAAGAGTCGCTTTTGCTAAATTAACCGACTGTTTCAGTTCCAGTTTTTCGCAATACATTGGACTGCAATATATCCGCAGCTCGTCAAGAAAAAGCAATTCAACATCGAACCTGTTGCTCTCCTGCGCCTTGAAATGCCTGATCGCAATATCAACCGATTCGTTGTCAAAATCCACTAGTGCTGCGCTTGCATCGATGTTCAGGCGGATTTCAGGATGAAGGTCCATGAACCGCACCATGCGTGGAACAAACCACTTCCTCGCAAAGCTGGGCGGCATCGAAATTCGTACCTCATTGTAACTGCGCTTCTTGAGCAGAATGCTGGCATGCGAAATCTGGCCTAGAGCGGAACTGATACGCCCGAAATAAGCAGCGCCGGCTTCGGTTAGAGAGACCTTTCTCACCTCTCGGTAAAATAGTTTTATTTCTAGCCAGTCTTCTAGCTTATGGATTAATTGCCCCACCGCCCCTGGCGTCACATACAGTTCCTCAGCAGCTTTCGTGAAGCTGAGGTGCCTCGCCGCAGCCTCGAAAGCTACTAATGACCGAAGAGGGGGAAGATTTTTCATGGGATAGTTATTCTATTTCATATACGAATAAAAGTAAGTTGTCGGGTGTTAGCCGTACGATCACGATGCCTGCGTGGGATTCATTCGTTGGTGACTGACACATGACGAAGCGTCCCAACTAAAATCCAAGCATTTTCCACCGTTCACAAGGAGATCTCACATGCCGCTCGTTCGCATCCATGTTCCGCAAGGCAAATCCGCCGAGTATCGTAGTATCATAAGCGATGTTATCTACAATACGACGCTCACAGTACTGAATGTTCCAGAATACAATCGATTCCATGTGATTTCCGAGCACTCGACCACAGATTTGGTGATTGACCCAACCTATTATGGTATTCACAGAAGCGAAAACGCCATCATCATACAGATCACGCTGAACGAGGGGCGAGCGACATTGGCACTGAAGACGCTGTACTACAAAGCTTTAGCGGATGGTTTGCACGAGCGTTTGGGGTTGCGCCGTGAAGATGTGTTCATTAACCTAGTCGAGGTAAAAAAGGAAAACTGGTCATTGGGCAATGGCGAAGCCCAATATGCCTGATGACTGGCTATGTAGAGTGCTCGACACCAATGGCTTGCCTCAAGAGATAATCCTGGTCGATTGTTAAGCCAAGTTTTGGCGGGTTTACGTCGCCGGTGAGGAGTATCTTTAGTGATCAGCCAATCATGCCACGACACCTGGAAAATCTCTCGTCAGTTTTGTCGTTGTTTGAGAGTATCAACAAGCGACGTCACTGAATGGCGATACTGTTGTCTGTATTGGGATGTCGTCATTCCGGGCAGTTTTCTGAAGGCGCCCATTAAGCTTGCCTAGTCAGTAAAGCCCATCTCAGCACATATCGTCTTTACCAATGCCGTAGATGATAGATGGGTGTTTGCGACTTGAAGCAGCTTAATCAGGCGTAGCCATTCGCACGCACTAATTTGAGTAGCCTAGTCAATTTTTCTACTTAACGTTCTTTACGACATAAAAAGGTATTATTCTGCCGCACTTAGGTCAAGTCGAACGCTGGCGCCGTTGGGGCATAAGCAATCAATTCCTGTAGTTGCGGCTCAGTCTGGCCAATCATTTCAGCCGATCTGAACACTGGATGAGCGGTGTTGGCGCGAGGAACCAACAGTGCCTGCTCGACGTCCCGAGTCACTTCTGCTGGTATCCGAGTGATTATTAGCTTGCTTAACATTGCCAGTAGCCATTCGCACTAGCCGCGATAATGGCGTGGTGATCCTCTTTGACGGCTTGCTGCAAGTTTCACCCGACTGACGTAAAATGTTTTCGAAGTGACTGTTCAAGCCACCATGTCGCGGTCACTAATGCCGCCCATGCAATAGGCCCGCAATGAAATATCTTTCGAGGCTTGACGTCGTCCGTCGATGAAGAGCGATTGCCGGTCCAGCATCCGGTCGATGTCAGTAGCGGTTTCAGCCCAAAAACTACGTATTAAATAGGCGTCGCAGGGTCCGGTAGTGAATAGTCCATCACGAGGGCCGGTCCACCGCCCAAATTCACCCTCTCGTTGCCAGTACCTATCCATATCGGCTCGAAGACAAGTTTCCCTTTCGTTGGTTGCCGCCCTAAAAAATATCAGCCACAGCAAAAAGCCTGGCCGACACGCATCCTAGGTAGACCAAAAGTCCGATTTTTATAAGATTCTGCGGTAAAGGCTCAATAAAACAGGGTGGCATAATTTGCATCAATTATGACATAAATTGCCATATTCATTTATTTGTGAATCGATGAAACTGCGGTCATGCGTGCATTTCTGTTGCACGTCTTACTTAAAGGTGGCCACTATGTTTGTGAATATTAAAGGAGCAAAGATCAATTTTTCAGATACAGGAAAAGGCGTACCAACGCTCTTTTTGCATGGCATACCTGATTCCGGTACTGTGTGGAAGGACGTTACTCGCGTCGTGAGTTCCTCGTACCGATGCGTTGTACCAGACCTTCCCGGATTCGGGCAGTCGGCAGTGCCGACCGGCTTTCAGATAACCCTTAATGGAATGGCTGAGTTTATTGACGCTTTCCTTGCAGCCGTCGGTATCAGTGAGCCAGTAAATTTGGTTGTTCATGATGTCGGAGGTCCATTCGGTCTGGCGTGGGCGGTGCGCCATCCAGAAAAAGTAAAAACCATAACCATCATGAATACGGTTTTTCAGTCCGAGTACCGCTGGCACCGCTACGGACGTATTTGCCGCACTCCAATTCTTGGTGAGTTGCTCCATATTCTCATGTCGCAGTCTGGACTAGCACGCTCAATACGCTCCAACTCAGGGATAACTAAGCCTAGCCGCGAATACATTAGCGCCACTTACCGAGATTTTACCGGTTCGGTGCGTCAGATGGTGCTTCGTCTTTACCGGGGACTCGATCCGGAAGTCTTTCAGACTTGGAATACTGAATTGCGCGCGCTTGCGGCTAATAAACCTTCCCTGGTCATTTGGGGCGACCGTGATACTTATATTGATAGTCGATTTGCAGAATGTTTTGGCGCTCAGAAGGTGAAGCACTTTCCGCATTGTGGCCATTGGCCGATGCTGGAGATTCCAGACGTAGTCTCCAGAAGATTGTTAGAGCATTTTTCTGAGGCGGTGGCTTTGGCCTGAAGAGTTGAAACAACGATTGAATATGATCCGTAGATTGGCAATGTTGTTCGAGTATAAAATGGGCTTTCCCCTCGATCATCAATCCCCCTGGCCTAGCGACTGACATAAAGGAAAACTGCCATGACTCTTAAATCCAAACTCGACACTTTCAAAGCTGATTTCGACGCCGGCAAGCCGCCTTACAACGTACCGCATTCAGGAATCGAAGTGATGCAACGAGCCACCGCCGAGCTGCGCGCTTCCGGCGTGGCCGACAAGGCCCAAAAAATGGGCGACAAGGCACCAGTGTTCATGCTGTCAGACCCGCATGGTGTTGAAGTAAACTCGGCGATATTCTCAAAAAAGCGTTCGCTAGTGCGCTGTTCTCGAAATAACTTTTCTGTGGTCTTGGCTACACTTCCGCTGTCTCAAACTGTCCAATGATCCACATTTCGAAGAGTAGTTCTGGGATGTGATCGGGCTGTATCTCGAACCGCCGGATAAGGCATTAGTGATCTGTTGCTATGAAAAAAGCCAAGTTCAGGCTCTGAAGCTTACTCAGCTGGACTGCCTTTGGGGATCGGTCATATACGCACGTAATAGCACGATTATATTCGCCACGGCACCGTCACCTTATTGACTGCGCTGGATTATCTTCAGGGACGCTTGATCAGTTCCATCGAGCGACAACACCGGCATCAGGAATGGCTGGAATTTCTCAAAAAAATCAATCGCTAAACGCCCAATCACATTCAGTTGCATCTGACCGTCGACAATTACACCACACACAAACACCCGAAAGTGAAGGCCTGGCTTGAGAAGCACAAACGCTTCCACATGCATTTCACCCCGACCTCCAGCTCGTGGATGAACATGGTTGAGCGGTTCTTTCGCGACATCACGGTATATTTGCGTGAGGGCAGTTTCAGTTCAGTTCGCGAATTGGAGAGCTCGATTACCACGTTCCTGGCACTGCGAAATGCGCAGCAGACTCGCTACGTCTGGAACGCAAAGGGAGAAGATATTTTGAACAAAATACAGAGAGCCCGTGAGGCGATGGCCTCACAGGTTGGCGGGTAAATTATTTCTAAAACAGCACACTAGCTCTCAGCGGGCAGTTGATCGCTAGCGAAACCCCTTATGCGACTGCGCTGAATCTTCTAATCAACCAACGCTAGCTCTCCCCTATAGAAGCGTTTGGGATTGGGTTTCTATTCGTAGGGGGGGCGATTCACGCTTTTTATCGCAGGAGAACACGCACTGAGATGCATGGCGGGATATAACTGGCCTTAGCAAAAACTAATGAGACTTTGCCGGTACGGGTTTCAGGTGTCAACTTCGGATTGATCTGGCATGCGGGGATAAGGAATGTGTGTTGGACTGGCGGTTACGCTCTAACTAAATACGCATTATAGAAAAACATTTATATGTCAGCTTGATAAAAATATATCGACGGCTATTGAGTACTCTATATGATAAATACGCACGTAATTCTGGGGTTTTTGGTGTTAATAATTGCAGCTTCTATTATTCTGATTTACTTCTTACGAGTTAATGTTAATAAAGCGCGCCAGCGCATGGAGTTGCTCGACAAGCAACAAAAAAAAGACCGCGCCGAGGAATATGTTAATATTTTTGAGCTGCTGAAGTTAGTTGGTAATAACTTAGAGGCTTCAAAGGTTTCTCTTCAGCAGATTACCCCAAAGATCAAAGTTGACATAATAAAAAATTCAGGTTTTTCGTCTCGAGTGGAAAGTAGTGCCGCAAAAGACGCTTTAGTGAAATCAAAAAAATTTGTTTTGGGCGATTACATGGCTGAAGAATCGGCGGTAGAAAAAATAGGGGTAATAGATCAAACAACGGATTCAAATATTTTTCAGCATAAAATCGCGAAAGCTACCGAAAATATACATGGGTTAAACGATGCTCTGAGGCGGTTATTGGCAGCAAAGGAGCGTGTAAGAACCGAAGCTCCATCGTTGGCAATGGATGATTTTTCAGGTTTATCTTTATTTCGGCCATATCTCCCTTTTATTTTAGGTGGTGAACGGTACGCAGTAAGTATTGCTACGGTTGTAGAAGTTTTGCATGCTACTAAGCTTTTTGCAGACCCAGGTGTACCAGATAAAATTCGTAGTGCTATTAATCTAGACGGATCAGTGGTGCCTGTGATTGATTTGAGTAATCATTTTAGCGGTGAGAAAACTAAAATTGGTCGAAATACTCTAATTGTTATCTTGTTGTTGAAATCTGATAGCGAAGTGCAAAAAGTCGGTATTAAGGCAGATGGTGTTGGTAATTTAATTATGGTGGATCAAGCGAATATTGTACCGACTCGCGCTAAAGCTGATAGAGCTCGAAATGATTTCGCGCAGGGTGAATACAAAACAGAAAATGATTATGTAACGATACTGGATTTAAATAATTGGCTCAGATTTAACCATGTGCCAGGGTTGCGCTCTCGAGATGAAAATTTGCCAGGTCCTTATAAAAAAGCTTGATCTTTTTTAACTATTTTACTGACTAGCGATCTCATGAAATTTTTCGAAAGGTTTTCGTGTTTGAATTTTTTGGCTCGAGCGATTTATGGTGATTTTTGTTTTCCGCCGTATTATTTTTCGCTGATTTTTAAAGTCGGCGACATTTGTATGACGAAACTAAAGTATCTGTTTTTACTGTGGTGCAAAGTACAGAAAGTAGGCGCGCAAATACGCTTAAAATACTATTACCCAATACGGCTATCACTTGCAAAGCTGGAAAATTTATTTTCAGACATGTTATGTGCGCGTGTAACATGGAGATATGCTAAAAAGTCTACCCCGCAGTGCGAACGGTACGTTTTTTGGTAAATAGCGCGGAGTGGCAGGGGATTTTCAACCTGACGCATGACGATACCTGCGAGTTTTTAAGGTAGTGATCCACGAATACTTGCGATCACTGCACGCCCCGGTATTACCCGGTTGCCATTGCATATCTCAAGCACCTCGATCTGGCACAACTGACTCAGCCGTTCGGAGAATGCTTTGGTAAAGCGCTGTGGCATTCGCTGAACGATTGCGAGGCTATTCACGCCCCCCTTAGTCTGGCGAGTGAGTATCGACTCAAAAGCTTGGGTGCCGCCGGTGTTGGCCTATTCGGTTCGGCGCAGCTGCACTGTGTTATCTGTTTGCCAACCGCCGCGCCAATCACATGAAAGTACTGGTGCAAGAGGGGCTGGGCATCTGGTTGGCGGCCCGTCGTTTGCACAAGGGCAAGTTTTTCAGGCCGGGTTCTCGGAACTGCTCTCAAATAGAATTGAGCGCTGAACAACTGCATGCCCTGGTGCTGGGTTATCTTTGGCAAAATAGGCTGGCTTGGCAACGCCATTTCCGTCGTATAACGTCTGCCATGACGGTCGTGGTAGTAATGGCAGTTACCTGCAACCCTCCCTCCACAGATCCGTACGTGCGGAGTTATCGCATACAGCTCTTGCCTTGGATTTTAACGTCGAAGCGAGCTATGAGATAGGGGGCATAGCCAACCCAGCACCGAGGCTTAAGGCTTAAGGCTTAAACAACTAGCCCCTACTCAATCCAGTCAAACGCGATGACAACGCTTGCATGGCGCGGCTGACCTGATCGAGCGCCTGGGCGTCACGGGCGTTCTCCTCACTGATGCTGTTGAT
>NZ_VOBN01000009.1 GCF_008370045.1 Pseudomonas sp. ANT_J12 | reverse complement strand
TGGTGCGGGAGGCAATCCTGATCTACAACCAGGAACGCCCACACCTGTCCTTGAAATACAAAACGCCCGATGCGGTGCATCGGGCGTTAGGGTGAAATAGGTGTAAACCTATTTCAGGACTAGACACTGGAGAAAAGTGCGGTGCGCGATCACCACTGCAAGGTGATGCTGCTCTCGAAGCTACGCTCCTGACCAGTCACCGGGTCGACAAAACGTAGCCCCTGGGCCAGCAGCTTCAACGGATTGGCGTAGTCATCCTCGACATCCTTGAGCACCTGCGGATAGAACGGATCATTGCAGATACTGGCGCCCAACGCCGTCATGTGCACCCGCAACTGGTGCTTCTTGCCGGTCACCGGGTAGAGCCCGTAACGCCAGAGATCGCCGTTTTTCTCCCTGACCTCGACCGCCGTCTCGGTGTTGCTGACGCCCGCCCCTTCCTGCATGCGAAAGAACGGCTCGCCATCCACCAGTCGGCTTTTATGGACTAATGGAAAGGACAATTCCGGCAATGCCCGGGCAATGGCCTCGTAGCGCTTCTCGATCTGCCGCGTCGGAAACAGCGACTGATACGCCGAACGCGTCTGAGGGTTGGCGGAAAACAGCACCAGCCCCGCCGTATGCCGGTCGATGCGATGCAAAGGCACCAGATGCGGGTTGTCCAACCGGCGGATCAGCCGCCGCAGCAGGGTTTGCTCAACGTATTCGCCAGCAGGCGTCACGGGCAGGAAGTGCGGTTTGTCCGCAACCACCAGGTGCTCATCGGCGTACAGGATCGTCTCGATCACCGGGATCGGCTTTTCGTCCGGCACCTCGCGAAAATAGTGAATCCTCAGGCCTTCCTTGTACGGCAGGTCAATGGCGATTGGCAGGCCCTGGCCGTCGAGGACCCGACCACGCGCGATCCGGTCCAGCCATTGCTCACGACCGATAGCGCGAAAATGTTCGCACAGGCAATCGAGTACGGTCTGCCACGAGCCGGGCGGCAGGTAGAGGGTGCTGGCCTGGCTGTGTGCAGCGCAAAACGATGAAGTGGACATACGAAAAGCTCTAACCCTCAATGCAGGGCGGCATTATCCAACAGTGGCCAGCACGAACCTAGCGCAGAATCCTCACGCCGGTATCGACTGTGCCCGCGCAGCCGCTTCGGTGAACTCCTTGAGCCAGCGCAACACATCCACCGCTTCCCAGCGGCCGGGATCGTAAAGCGCATACATCAAGCCCTGGTAACCCACGACATCCAGTTGCCGGTGATACCCCGCGCGTTGGAACAACGCCTCGATTTCGGCAAAACAGGTGTTGAAATGCAGCTTATTGAAAGGGGTTTTACCTTCGGTGACCAGGCCATCCAGGCGCAGTTCGATCACTGCCTCGCGCACCACGTCGATCGACATCCGGTTCACGCTGTTCTTCAATTGTTCGACATTGACCACGATTCATCCCTCTGACTAGCGGGATCACCTGGCCAATTCCGAAATAGGAGGATGCGAGGCAGGCAATCCGAATAACTGTATGCACGTACAGCAACCGAATAACCGGTTTTTCGCCAATGGACGAACACAACGCCGCGACGGGCGGGAAGACTCAGCGCAAGAACGCCACAACCTGCTCGGCATCGAAGGGCCAATCGAGTTCAGCCCCGGTATCCAGGCGCCGCAACACCGGGATACGCAACCCGTACTCATCGACCCAGGCTTCGTTTTCCGCGATATCGACCAACTCCACCATCAAACCGTGCTCGACCAAGGGCATCAGTTCTTCTTCGGCCACTTCACAAAGATGGCAACCCAGGGTGCCGAACAGCTGACATTCAGGAGGCATGACAAACAAACTCGTTCAAGTAAGGGTTCATTCTAGGCCCACCATCGCCGCCGAGCCAATGAGCGCACGCCCTGCAGACGCCCGTCAGTAAAATTTCAAAAAATTTCGGCAATTTCCTGATGCATATCATTTGCCCTGAATCCCGTCTGCGCGATGCTCTGGTCTTTTTTTGCCTCTACGCTTGGGTTGCCCGCACCCGTCACCGGAGTTTTTTGTGTTTGCCAATCTGTTGATCATCCTCGCCTCCTCCCTGGTGGTCATTGCCCTGTTTCGGCGCCTGCGTTTGCCGCCTGTGCTGGGCTACCTCTGCGTGGGCCTGATGGTCGGGCCCACGGCACTCGACTGGGTCAACAAAAGCGACGAATTGCCGGATCTCGCGGAGTTGGGCGTGGTGTTTTTGCTGTTCTCCCTGGGGCTGGAGTTTTCCCTGTCGAAAATGATCGCGCTACGCCGGGTGGTATTCGGACTTGGCAGCCTGCAAGTGTTGATTTCCGGGCTGCTGCTGGGGATCTTGCTAATGCTGTTCGGCATGTCGGTCACCCCGGCCTTGCTGCTCGGTGCCGGTCTGGCGTTGTCGTCCACGGCCATCGTCAGCAAGGAGCTGGGCAGCCTGGGGGAAATTTTCAGCAGCCACGGCCAGAATGCCATCGGCGTATTGCTGTTCCAGGACGTGGTGGCGGTGTTGTTGCTGACCCTGGTGCCGGTGTTCGCCGGCAGCAGCGAACAAGCCTGGTATTGGGCGCTGCCCCTGACCCTGGCCAAGACCGCGCTGTTGTTCGTCGGCCTGCTGCTGGCCAGTCGCTGGTTGCTGCCCCGGCTGTTCCACGAAGTCGCTGCCTCCCGTTCCGCAGAACTGTTCGTACTGCTGGCGTTGGTGATTGTGCTGCTGACCGCCTGGCTGACCCATCTGCTCGGCCTCTCCCCTGCCCTCGGCGCCTTCCTGGCTGGCATGCTGCTGGGGGAAAGCCATTACCGGCATCAGATCGAGGCGGACATCCGGCCATTCCGCGACATCCTGCTCGGGCTGTTTTTCGTCAGTATCGGCATGCTGATCGACTTGCAGCTGTTTGCCAGCCACGGCGTGCTCATCCTCGGCTTGACCCTCGGGTTGCTGCTGATCAAGGGCAGCGTGGTGGCGCTGCTGGTCAAATGGCGCGGCAGCGATGGCGAGACCGCCTGGCGCAGCGGCCTGGCATTGGCTCAGGGCGGCGAGTTCTGCTTTGCCTTGATGGCCCAGATGCAACAGAACAAGATAATGCCCGCCGACCTCGGCGCACTGCTGCTGGCGGCGACCTTCTGCTCGATGCTGGTCACGCCATTGTTGCTGCGCGCCGCACCGCGGATCGCCGCCAGCCTGCACCGCAAGCCCAACGAAGAAGCCAAGCTCGAAGAAATCAGCGCACTCAACGCCGGCCTGCACGGCCATGTGGTGATTTGCGGTTACGGGCGCGTGGGGCAATCCATCGGACGGTTCCTGCACAACGCGCAACAAACCTACATCGCCCTGGACAATGATCCCGTGCGGGTTCAGGAAGCCGCCGCCGGTGAAAGCAGCGTGCATTACGGCGACTCACGGCGCGGCGAACTGCTGGCCGCCGTCGGGCTGGAACGCGCCCGGTTGCTGGTGATCGCGGTGGACCAGACCGACATCGCGCTGCTGATCCTCAAGGAAGCGCGCCGATTCAACCCAAGCGTGCCGATCCTGGTGCGCACCCGGGACGACAGTCAGTGGGCCGAATTGAAAGCAGCCGGCGCCAATGAAGTGGTGCCGGAGTTGCTGGAGTCGAGCCTGATGCTCGCCTCCCATGCGCTGATCATGCTCGGCTTGCCCGCGCATCAGGTCCAGGAGCGGGTCGATCAGGTCCGGCATGACCGCTACAGCCTGCTGCACCGGTTTTACCCCGGTGCTGAAGATGTAGAAAACTAGTCCTGGCTCACGGCGCCGATCTTGTGCACCGACAAGTCCGCGCCGTAATACTCTTCTTCCTGGCTCAGGCGTAAACCATGGAATGCCTTGATCGTGCCATACACCGCAAAGCCACCGGCGAGCGCCACGATCACGCCCAGCGAGGTGCCGATCAACTGACTGATCAGACTCACACCGCCCAAGCCGCCAAGCGCCGTCTGACCGAAAATGCCGCAAGCAATCCCGCCCCACACGCCACACAAACCATGCAACGGCCACACACCCAGCACATCGTCGATGTGCCATTTGCCTTGAGCGGCGGTAAAGCACCAGACGAACAACGCCCCGGCGATCGCACCGGTCAGCAGCGCACCCACCGGGTGCATCAGGTCGGAACCGGCGCAGATCGCCACCAGCCCGGCCAACGGGCCGTTATGCAGGAAGCCCGGGTCATTGCGCCCGACGATCAACGCCGCCACGGTGCCGCCGACCATGGCCATCAACGAGTTCACCGCCACCAGGCCGCTGACGCCTTGCAGCGTCTGCGCGCTCATGACGTTAAAGCCGAACCAGCCGACGATCAGAATCCACGAACCCAAGGCCAGGAACGGAATGCTCGACGGCGCGAACGCCACCAGTCGACCGTCGCGATAGCGCCCCTGGCGTGGCCCGAGCAACAGCACCGCCGCCAACGCCAGCCAGCCGCCCATGGCGTGGACCACCACGGAGCCGGCGAAGTCATGGAAACTGGCGCCAAAACGCTCCAGCAACCAGGCCTGCACACCGAAGTTGCCGTTCCAGATCATGCCCTCGAAAAACGGGTAGATGAACGCCACGATCAATGCGGTCGCGCACAACTGCGGAACGAAGCGTGCACGTTCGGCAATGCCGCCGGAAATGATCGCCGGGATCGCCGCCGCGAAGGTCAGCAGAAAGAAGAACTTCACCAACGCGTAACCGTGATCGGCATTGATCACTGCCGCCGGTTGCATGAAAGTGACGCCGTAGGAAATCCAGTAGCCTATAAAGAAATACGCGAGGGTCGAAATGGCGAAGTCGCTGAGGATCTTCGACAAGGCATTGACCTGATTCTTTTGTCGAACCGTGCCGACTTCCAGAAACGCAAACCCGGCGTGCATGGCCAGCACCATGACTGCACCGATCAAAATGAACAACGTATTGGAGCTATGGACCAGACTGTCCACAGCGCTTTGCAGATTTTCCATGGGGTTGGCAGACCTGAAGGCTAAAAAGCACCAAAGCAGTTCGCGCAGGCAATCCATGCACCAAGTTGCGACGTATTGGAACCAACGCATTGATTCCAATGAACCGCTTTGGCGCACAAGGTCACGACCTTTGCGCGGGTTTTGATTATTTGAGTTATGGTTTTGCTCAAATCACGCCCGGCAACAGCGCAACGGCGCAGGCTGACGCACCATGACATAGCAAAAGTTGTACCAGTCATTTGTACTGAACCTTCACCCAAGGCTCATACTCGAACGCATCAGAAGCCACTTACGGAGATCCACCCATGGCCAGCATCAAGGCAAAGACTGCTCAAGAAATCCTGATGAACGATTTTCAAACCCTGGTCAGCGACACCGAACGGTTGCTGGAACACACCAAATCCATCGCCGGCGATCAGGCCGATGAATTGCGTGACCAGATCCACGACAGCCTGCTGCGTGCCCGGGAAACCTTGAAACTGACTGAAGACTCCCTGCGCCAGCGCGGCCAGGCAGCCGTCACCGCGACCGAAGATTACGTCCAGGCCAACCCATGGCAATCGGTCGGGATCGCCGCGGGCGTGGGCTTCCTGATTGGCCTGCTGGCCACGCGGCGCTGATATGTCTATCGGCGAATCCGGCCCGTCCGCGACGGGCACAAGCGCTTCCTCGCGGCGGCTGGGTGCGGCATTTCTAGGGTTGCTGCACAGCCATGTCGAGTTGTTCGGCATCGAATTGCAGGAACAGAAAGCCCGCACCGTCAGCCTGTTGCTGTTTGCAGGCTTGGCGCTGGTGTTTGCCTTGCTGTTGCTGGTGGGGTTGTCGACGCTGGTGTTGATCCTGTTCTGGGACACCTATCGCCTGGCTGCGATCATCGGGCTGTGCGTGTTCTACACCCTGGCTGCGATTTTTTGCGGGATGCGGCTCAAAGCGGCCGTGTTCGATGAGTCCTCGCCCTTCCACGGTACTTTGGAAGAATTGGCCAACGACCGGGAGCGCCTGCTGCCATGAGCCTGCCCCAATTGCCTCACAACAGTTCGCGCACGGAAATGCGCAAGGCGCTGATCCGCTTGCGCATGGAAATGCACCGCCAGGAAATCCGCCAGGAATCCCGGCAACTGCTGCAACCCTTGCAGCGGGTGCGCGGGATGACGCAAAACCTGCAAGACGGTTTCGGCATCAAGCACGCTCCGCTCTGGGGCATGGCCGCCGTAACCCTGCTCGGTTTTCTGACCGGCAAGGGTGCCAAAAGCGGCGGCGTCAGCAGCGTGACGCGCCTGGTTCAGTTGGGCACCAGCCTCGGTCCGCTGATCAAACTGGTGATGCAGGGTTCCTCGCGTAAACCCTGATCACCCGTTATCTGGCTGCATTCTTGCAATAACACCGGGATGAACCTCTTTATCGAGGGGTTCCATCCTGCGTGCCTACCCGGCACCGGGTCTATCCAAAAACAAGACCTTACTAAGGAGGCCTCGTGATCGACGGGCAACCGCTCGCCTGCTTTCAGCCGTTCATTGATACCGCCACCGGCCGTATCGCCGGCGTCGAGGCACTGGGTCGACTGCGCCAGGCCGATGGTCAATTAACCTCGGTAGGGCCGCTGTTCGCCGACCCGCGAACTCCCGCCATTGCCCTGCGGCGCCTCGATCGGCAGATCCGTGATAACGCCCTGAGCCGTTTGCACGAAGCCCCTGCGGAATGGTTTCTGAGCCTGAACATGTCGCCGCGCTGGATCAGCCGCTTGCGCCCGGACCAGGCGCTGCCGAGTCTCAAGCAACTGGCCAAGCATGGGGTCGACCCGCAACGCATCGTCTTCGAGATCACCGAACTGGGCGGCGACAGCCAACGCCTGGCCGACGTCGTGGCGCGCTACCGCCAGGCCGGCGCACGGATCGCGATCGATGACTTCGGCGCCGGGTATTCGCAACTCGATCGCGTGCTGGCCCTGCAACCGGACATTCTCAAGCTCGACATGCGCCTGTTTCAGGCCGCCGCCCTGGGCGGACCGAGCAGCGAAGTGGTCAAGGCCCTGGCGCTGATGGCCGAGAAAACCGGGTGCTGGATCATTGCCGAAGGGGTGGAAACCGAAGCCCAGCTGAATTTCGCCCTGGAGTGCGGTTCGCGCTATGTGCAGGGTTTCCTGTTCGCCCGGGCGCAAACCGATTTCTTTGCCAGCGACGCCTTCGTCGAACAGTTCGCGCAACTGCGCCAACGCTACGTGCAGCGCAAACTGATTGAACGCGGGCAATTGATGGTCATGCGCCGGCAACTCACCGAACTGATGGCGATCCTGCAACACTGGGCCCAGACCCGCGCGCCCCTCAGCGCCCTGCCACAGCTGGATGCTTTCCCCTGGTTGTTGCGCTTCTACCAATGCGACCGCCACGGCACGCAACTGACACCCAACCTGGAATGGCGCAACAACGCCTGGGAAGCCGATAACCGCTACCTGGGCCACAACTGGTCATGGCGGCCGTACTTCTATCACCTGTTGGCCGAGGGTTGGGATGAGCGACGGCTGACCCTTTCCACAACCTATCGCGATGCCACCAGCAACCAGTATTGCCTCACCGCCGGACAGTTTTTCGATAATGGCGAGCGCCTGCTGCTCATCGATATCGACGCCGCCGGGCTGTAGTTCTGCTTGCAGGCCTTGATGCGAGACAGGACACTGGCCCCATCAGTCCCTTGACGGAGAGAACCAGCCTTGGATTGGCAAACCCTGCTTACTCGCGAACGCCTCGGAAAGCCTGTGCACAGCCCGGAAGAACTCGGCCGCAGCCCTTTCCACAAAGACCACGACCGCATCATTTTCTCCGGTGCGTTCCGCCGCCTGGGGCGCAAGACCCAGGTCCATCCGGTGTCCAGCAACGATCATATCCACACGCGCCTGACCCACTCGCTGGAAGTCAGTTGTGTCGGCCGCTCCTTAGGCATGCGCGTCGGCGAAACCATCCGCAGCGCCCTGCCCGACTGGTGCGACCCGAGCGACCTGGGCATGGTCGTGCAATCGGCCTGCCTGGCCCATGACATCGGCAATCCACCGTTCGGTCACTCTGGTGAAGATGCGATCCGTCACTGGTTCCAGCAAGCCGCCGGACGGGGCTGGCTCGATGGCATGAGCGAGGTCGAACGCAATGACTTCCTCAACTTCGAAGGCAACGCCCAGGGCTTTCGCGTGCTCACGCAGCTGGAATATCACCAGTTCGACGGCGGCACCCGACTGACTTACGCCACCCTCGGCACGTATTTGAAATACCCCTGGACCGCCAAGCACGCCGATTCCCTGGGCTACAAAAAGCACAAGTTCGGCTGCTACCAGAGCGAACTGCCGCTGCTGGAACAGATCGCGCACAAGCTCGGCCTGCCACAACTGGAAGACCAGCGCTGGGCGCGTCATCCGTTGGTGTACCTGATGGAAGCCGCCGATGACATCTGCTACGCGCTGATCGATCTTGAAGACGGCCTGGAGATGGACCTGCTGGAGTACGCCGAAGTCGAGTCCCTGCTGCTGGACCTGGTGGGTGATGATATTCCGCAGACCTATCGCCAGCTCGGCGCGCAGGATTCGCGTCGGCGCAAACTGGCGATCCTGCGCGGCAAAGCCATCGAACACCTGACCAACGCCGCCGCCCGCGCCTTTGTCGAGCAACAGGACGCGTTGCTGGCCGGCACGCTGCCCGGCGATCTGGTGGAGCACATGCACGGCCCGGCCAAGCGATGCGTGCTGAATGCCAAGGACATGGCGCGTAAAAAGATCTTCCAGGACAAGCGCAAGACGCTGCATGAAATCGGCGCCTACACCACGCTGGAAATCCTGCTCAACGCCTTCTGCGGCGCGGCGCTGGAACAGCACAACGGGCGCTCGCCGTCCTTCAAGAGCCGCCGGGTGTTGGACCTGTTGGGTAACAACGCGCCCGATCCCCACGGCCCGTTGCATACCTCGTTTCTGCGCATGATTGATTTCATCGCCGGCATGACCGACAGCTATGCCAGTGAGATGGCCCAGGAAATGACTGGCCGCTCGATCCACGGATAAAAACCTCAAGATCAGCCGTGTCAGACGCTTCTGACCGGCTGATTGAAGGCGCTCGCCCTTCAACGCCCTTTCAACAGCCGCTGAATCTCCCTACGCGCCGCGCTGAGCTGACTGATCGAATACCCGGCCGGCTCGCGCAATCATCAGGCGCTCACTGCTGGCGGCGTATTCCCTTTCATGCAAACCCCACTGTTCGACTTCGACTTGCACATCCTGCTGGTGGAAGACCACCCCTTTCAGTTGCGGGAAAAACGCGCGACTTTCTGATACGTCTCATACGCAATCAACTACTGCGCATTACTTACATACCAACCCTAATCAATTTCCGATTACACAATCAGAACTTTCACATTCCTTATGCAAAACCCAGTTTATACGTAGCCCCATTCTTTTTCATTTGTAGGAAAAGTCCTATATTGCCGCTACAGCCCCGTCCGTTCATGCGCCCTCACAATTAACTGAGCTAAGGTGCGCGCTTTATTCGCGCACGTATGGGACTTGATTATGAACTCCGTTTTTATTGTCGACGATCACCCCGTCATCCGCCTTGCCGTGCGGATGCTGCTGGAGCATGAGGGTTATAAAGTCGTGGGCGAAACCGATAATGGGGTCGATGCCATGCAGATGGTTCGTGAATGCATGCCCGACTTGATCATTCTTGACATCAGCATCCCCAAACTGGATGGACTGGAAGTTCTCGCCCGTTTCAATGCCATGAGCACACCGCTGAAAACCCTGGTGCTGACCGCGCAATGCCCGACACTGTTCGGCATTCGCTGCATGCAATCCGGTGCCTCGGGGTATGTGTGCAAACAGGAAGACCTCAGCGAACTGATGAGCGCCATCAAGGCCGTATTGTCAGGTTATAACTACTTCCCCAGCCAGGCCTTGAATCCCGTACGCCCGGATGATGTGCGTTATGCCGAACTTGAACTGTTCAAATCCGTCAACGATCGGGAATTGATGGTCTTGCAACTCTTCGCTCAAGGACGCACCAATAAGGAAATCGCCAAAGGCATGTTCCTGAGTAACAAGACAGTCAGTACTTACAAGAAACGCCTCATGCAAAAACTCAAGGCCAAATCCCTGGTAGCACTCATCGAGATGGCAAAACGTAACGCGTTAGTGTGAGAGACAGGATGCCCAGTCGCCTAAAGGACTATCTAATAACATTGAGTGCAGGTTTATGCCTGAGCGCCTCAGTTTGCGCAGCACCCACCGCCGTCGAGAACTACTCCCTGCTCAGCCGCTCAACGGGTGGACACCTGGAAGTCCAGCTGGATAAAACACAACGCCAATGGGCACAGAACAAACGCGAACTGATACTGGGCTCCTCCGCCCCCGACTATCCCCCTTTCGACCTGACCGTCAGTGGCCAGGACTATGAAGGTTTCACCGCTGACTATGCCGGGATCCTCGGGCAGGCCACGGGATTGCCGGTCAAGGTCCAGCGCTACGCTTCGCGCCAGGCCGCCATCAAGGCATTGCAACTGGGAGAGGTCGACCTGCTCGGCACGGCCAATGGCTTCGAAGCCCAAAACCCCGACATTGTGCTGTCTGCTCCCTATGCCGTGGATCGGCCGGTGCTGGTAACCCGCGAGGGCGAAACCCGATCGTTGACCGATGGCCTCGCCGGGCTGCGACTGAGCATGGTGTATCACTACCTGCCGCTGGAGGAAGTGAAGGCGCTGTACCCCAAGGCGCTCATCATCGACTACCCGTCCTACCAGAATGCAATCAATGCGGTGGCTTTCGACCAGGCGGACGTCTTCCTCGGCGACACCATTTCCACCCACTACATGATCAACAAGGGTTACCTGAACAACATCCGCATGGCCAACTTCGGTAAACACGAAGCACACGGTTTCAGCTTTGCGGTGCGCAAGGACAACCTGCAACTGCTGCAGATCGTCAATGCGATCCTCGCGGCCATCCCCACCAGCGAGCGAGACAACATCGCCAAACGCTGGAGTGCCGGCAGCGACATTCTGCTCACTGATCACAAGCTGCAACTGACCGACCGTGAGCAGCAGTGGCTGGTACAGCACCCGGTGGTGCGCGTGGTGGTCAACGAAGCGTTCGCGCCCCTGACGTTTTTCGACAGCGACGGCAATTTTCGTGGTGTCACCGCCGACCTCCTGGAGCTGATCAGGCTGCGTACCGGGTTGCGCTTCGAGATCCAGCGCAGCCGCGGCGACGATCAAATGATCGCGCGCATCAAAGACAATCAGGCCGACCTGATCGCCGCGCTGCTCCCCAGCGTTCAGCGCCAGACCCAGTTGAATTTCAGTCGCCCCTATCTGGAAAACTCCTTTGTGCTGGTGACCCGCAAGTCCGCCGACAGCGCGACCCACCTGGCGCAACTGCAAGGCAAACGCCTGGCCATCGCCCAGGGCAATCCGCTGATGGACTACTTGCGCAGCGAATTTCCACGGATTCACCTGATTGAAACGCCGGACACCTTTCATGCCGTGGAACTGCTCGCCGAGGGCCAGGTCGAGGGCGCCGTCAATTCATTGGTCATCGCCAACTACTTTATTTCGTCGCACATCTTTGAACACAAACTGCAGATCAGCACCACCATCGGTACCCGGCAAGCGGCGTTTTCCCTGGCCACGGCCCGGGGCGCCACGGAGCTGAGTTCGATCATCGACAAAGCGCTGCTGAGCATCGCCCCGGAAGAGCTGGGCGTGATCAACAGCCGCTGGCGTGGTTACTCGGCGGCCTCGGAAAAAACCTGGAACAACTTTCACCGGGTGTTCTATCAGATCGTCGCCGCCGCCAGTTTCCTGTTGCTGATTTCCATGGCCTGGAATGCCTGGATGCGGCGCCAGATCAACCAGCGCAAAGCAGCCGAGCGGGCGCTGAACGATCAGTTCGAGTTCATGCGCTCGCTGGTCAACGGCACGCCTCACCCGATTTACGTGCGTGACCGCCAGGGGCTGCTGAAAAGCTGCAACGACAGTTACCTGGAGGCGTTCCAGGCGAAACGCGAAGATGTGATCGGCAAAAACGTCATGCAGGGCAAGATGAGCAATGCCTTCGAAGCCCGGGAATATCAGGCTGACTATCAACGGGTCGTCGCCGAAGGCACACCGTTGATCCTTGATCGCCCGCTGCACATCGGCGGCCGTCGACTGACGATCTATCACTGGATTCTCCCCTACCGTGATTCGAGCGGTGAAGTGCAAGGCGTCATCGGTGGCTGGATCGACATCAGCGAACGGCGGCAATTGTTCGACAAGCTGCGGGCCGCCAAGGAACAGGCCGATGAGGCCAACCGGGCCAAGAGCACCTTCCTGGCGACCATGAGTCACGAAATCCGCACGCCGATGAACGCGGTGATCGGCATGCTTGAGCTGACCCTCAAGCGCATGGATCAGGGGCGCCAGGAGCGTTCCGCGATCGAAACCGCGTACAGCTCGGCGAAAGACTTGCTGGCCTTGATCGGCGACATTCTGGACATTGCCCGGATCGAATCCGGGCGCCTGAGCCTGAGCCCGGAGCGGGTCAATCCGGGCGAAATCGTCGCCTCGGTGGTGCGGATTTTCGACGGGCTGGCCCGGCAGAAAAATCTGCGCCTGCTGTTGGCCTTCAATCCGCCGCAACCGCCCGTCGATGTGCTGCTCGACCCGCTGCGCTTCAAGCAGGTGCTGTCCAACCTGATCAGCAACGCGATCAAATTTACGGAGCAAGGTGAGGTCAGGATTACCGTTGACCTGCTTGCGGGTGAAGAACCCGAACGAACGCAGCTGCAAGTGCAGGTCCAGGACAGCGGGGTCGGCATCAGCGAGAAGGACCAGCAGCGCCTGTTCGAGCCCTTTGCCCAGGTCGGCAACAGCGGACAGCTGGCCCGGGGCGGCGCGGGGCTTGGGCTGGTGATCAGTCGCAGCTTGTGCGAAATGATGGGCGGCAGCCTGCAACTGCGCAGCCAGCCCGGGGTAGGCACCCAGGTCAGCATTTCACTGTACCTGCCGACGCTGCCACCCAAGCAGGTGCCGGACCGGGTCGAGCCGGCCATCCCTACCAGCGGCGCGTCCTTGAACGTGCTGGTGGTCGACGATCATCCCGCCAATCGCCTGCTCATGTGCCAGCAACTGGAATACCTGGGGCATCGGTTTACCGGCGCTGATGATGGCCGTGCGGGACTGGAAGCCTGGCAGCGCGAGCCCTTCGATCTGGTGGTGGTCGATTGCAACATGCCGATCATGAATGGCTACGACCTGGCCAGTACCATCCGCCAGCAGGAGCAGCAGGCCCAACGCTCGCCCTGCACCATCCTCGGCTTTACCGCCAATGCGCAGCCGGAGGAAATCCAGCGCTGCAAGCACGCCGGAATGAACGATTGCCTGTTCAAGCCCCTGAGCCTGACGGTATTGAGCCAATGGGTCGAAGGCATCAGGCCGGCGGTCCGTGAACAGGCATTCAATCTGGAAGGGCTGGCGCTGTTGACAGGCGGCAACCCGGAAATGGCCCGGCGCCTGCTGGACGAGCTGCTGAGCAGCAACCGCCTGGATCGCCAGGAGCTGCTGGGCTTATCCGGACTCGGGGACCGCCAGGCACTGGTGGACGTCGCGCATAAAATCAAAGGTGCGGCCCGCATCGCCCAGGCGTGCCGATTGATCGATTGTTGCCAGGCCCTTGAGCAAGCCTGCCACGACGCAGCACCCGCGGATGACATCGCCCACTGCATAAAAACCATGAACCAGGTCATGCTCGAACTGGAGCAAGCATTACTGCACCAGATACGCTGCAACGACAACGGCAAAACGGTGACGCCTTAACTATGCTTGGACGCTGAGCAGTGCGTTAATCACTATGGAGAGAACCGTAATGCCCAGCCCACTGCGCCCGGATCGACGCCGGTTCCCCTTGCACGTGCATATCAGCGTCATGTTTACCTTCCTGTTGCTGTTGACCGGTGTGGTGCTGGGCATTTTCAACTACAGGCAAACCACGCAGATCATTCTTTCGAGCAGTGAAAAGCTCTTCGAGCGCATCGATCAGGATGTACGCCTGGACCTGCAGGCCACCTATGAACCGATTCGCCACCTGCTGAGCCTGCTGGCCGAGACCCCGGCCACCCAGGCCCCGAACCTTGAGCAGCGCCTGGCGCTGCTCAAACCGTTCAGCCAATCGCTCCAGGACAACCCCAACCTGGCCTCGCTGTACCTGGGCTACGCCAATGGCGACTTCTTCATGGTGCGTCCGCTGCGCACCGAGGCGTTGAAGGCGCTGCTCAAGGCCCCGGACATGGCGGCCTATCAGGTGTGGAGCATCGAGCACCCCGCCAGCGGCACTGCGGTCGTCTCGCAATCCCTTTTCTACGATCAGGCCCTGAACCTCATCAGTCGCCAGGACATGCCCGACGAAACCTATGACCCGCGAACCCGCGCCTGGTTTACCAGCGCTCGGGCGGAGGCGGACCAGATCACCACCGAACCCTACGTTTTTTTCTCCACCCACAACGTCGGCACCACCCTGGCCCGACGCAGCGGCGACGGTGCGGTGATGGCCGCGGACCTGACCCTGGCCGAACTTTGCGCCACCCTGGCCAAACACGTGGTGACCCCCAGCACCGAGATCGTGCTCTTCGATGCCGAGGGCAATGCCATCGCCTACCCGGACAGCGGCAAACTGATCATCGACGACCAGACCGCCCGCCTCGGCAAAGCCGCAGACCTGAATCCGGCCCTCGCTGCCCTGCTGGCCAGCCCGGCGGCAGGTAATCGTCTGGACGTCGCTGGCCGGCAGTGGATCGTCGCCCGCAGCCACATGCCGGAAGGAGGGCCCCAGGGTTTGCAAATGGCACTGCTGGTGCCCGAGGATGAATTGCTCGTCGATGCCTACCGCATGCGCTGGCAAGGGGCGCTGATTACCCTGGCCACCTTGCTGCTGTGCCTGCCGATGGGCTGGCTGACCTCGCGCATCCTGGTCAAGCCGCTGCGTGCGCTGGTGAAGGAAGCTGATGCGATTCGCAGTTTCGATTTCAACTTTCCCGTCAGCCGCCGCTCGCCGGTATTAGAGGTCGATCAATTGAGCCTGTCGATGGCGCGAATGAAGGACACCCTCGGCAGTTTTTTCCAGATCACCGACAGCCTGTGCGCTGAAACCCGCTTCGCGCCGCTGCTGCAACGGGTGCTGTTTGAAACCGTGAAAATCGCCCAGGCCCAGGCTGGCCTGATCTACCTGCGCGAAGGTGACGGCGAGCGCATCGAACCCCAAGGCCTGAACATCAATGGCACTTCCCACCCCTTGCCGTCGTTCGACCTTCAAGGCCACGAACTGCAGAACCCGCAGAACCCGGCGTGGCTGCAACAGCTGGCGAATGCGGACAATGTGGTCGCCAACCTCGGCTATGAACACGCGGGGGATTTGCAGAAAGTCTTGCTCGCCATGCAGAGCCCGCGGGTGCACCTGATCGGCATTCGCCTGCGCAACCGGCATAACGAGACGGTTGGTCTGCTGATACTGCTGCTGGCCGACAGCGGCAACCAAACCGACCTGGAAAAACTGCGCCCGGATCGCATCGCCTTTCTGCAAGCGGTGTCCGGCGCGGCGGCGGTGAGTATCGAAAGCCAGCGTCTGCAAGCCAAGCAAAAACAGCTGCTCGACGCCTTCATTCAACTGCTGGCCGGTGCGATCGACGCCAAAAGCCCCTACACCGGAGGCCATTGCCAGCGCGTACCGGCGCTGACCCTGATGCTCGCCCAGGCTGCGGCGGCCAGCCAGGACCCGGCGTTCAGCGGCTACCACCCCACCGAAGATGAGTGGGAAGCCTTGCACATCGCGGCCTGGCTGCACGATTGCGGCAAGGTCACCACGCCCGAATATGTGGTCGACAAGGCCACCAAACTGGAAACCCTGAACGATCGCATCCACGAGATCCGCACCCGTTTCGAAGTGCTCAAGCGCGATGCCTGGATAAACTACTGGCAGGCCATCGCCCTGGGTGGCGACGAGCAGCACCTGGCCGAATTGCGCAACGCCAACCTCGCCGGTCTGGACGATGACTTCGCCTTTATCGCTCGCTGCAATCTGGGTGGCGAGGCAATGGCCGAGGCCGACCTCCAGCGCCTGAATGTGATCGCCCAACGGACCTGGACCCGAACCCTGGATGATCGATTGGGGGTTTCCTGGGAAGAGAACCGGCGTCAGGCGCGCACCCTGGCGCCGACGCTACCGGTCAGTGAACCGCTGCTGGCGGACAAACCCGAACATCTGCTGGAACGCGCCGAAGGCGAACTGATCCCGCCAGACAATCCCTGGGGCTTCAAACTCGATGTGCCGCCGCACAAATACAATCGCGGCGAGCTGTACAACCTGAGCATTGCCCGCGGCACCCTGACCCGCGAAGAGCGCTACATCATCAATCACCACATGGTGCAGACGATCCTGATGCTCAGCCACCTGCCCTTCCCCGGCCACCTCAACAACGTCGCGGAAATCGCTGGCGGCCACCACGAAAAAATGGACGGCACCGGTTATCCCAAACGGTTGAAGCGCGAAGACATGAGCCTGCCGGCGCGGATGATGGCGATTGCCGATATTTTCGAGGCGCTGACCGCAGCCGATCGCCCCTACAAGAAAGCCAAGTCCTTGAGCGAAGCGCTGGGCATCATGGCGACGATGTGCCGTGATGCCCATATCGACCCTGAGTTGTTCGGGCTGTTTATCAACGAACAGATTTACCGGCAATACGCCGAGCAGTTCCTCGACCCGAAACAGATCGATGCCGTGGACCCGGCAAGCCTGCTGGTCAAGGCAGGCTTGCGGGCGTGATCAGCAATCGGTCAGGCGCAGGAAAATCGCGGCCAACTGTTCGATGCCGGCCTGGTCGTCGGCAGTGAAACGCGCCAGTTTCGGGCTGTCCAGGTCCAGCACGCCGATCAGTCGGCCGTCCTTGACCAGTGGCACCACCAGCTCGCTGTTCGAGGCGCTGTCGCAGGCGATATGCCCGGGAAACGCGTGCACATCCTCGACCAATTGGGTTTGCAAGGTAGCGGCTGCCGCCCCGCAGACGCCGCGACCAAACGGAATTCGCACGCAGGCGATCTGGCCCTGGAACGGACCCAGCACCAGTTCTTCATTGCGATTGAGGTAGAAACCGGCCCAGTTCAGGTCATCGAGCTGGTTGTACAGAAACGCGGAAAACTGCGCGGCGTTGGCGATGAAATCCCGCTCGTCCGCCAGCAAGGATTCCAGTTGCGCCCACAGCATGCCGTAGCCTTCAAGGCCCTGGCCGCTTTGTTTTAAATCGATCATGCCTTGTGCTCCAACAGCTTTAACCCAACCCAATAACGTGCAAATTGATAGGCGCAACGGCCATTGCGATTGCCCCGGCCAGTGGCCCAGCGGACGGCGAGAATGTCGAGTTCCTCGTTGCGTTGCCAGGCCAGGCCGGCCTTGTCGGCCAGTTGCCCGATCCAGTGCTCGACCACATTAAGGAAGTGTTCTTGAGTGAACGGATAAAACGACAGCCACAGCCCGAATCGATCCGACAGCGCGATTTTGTCTTCCACGGCCTCGCTGGGATGCAGTTCGCCGTCAACGCGTTTCCAGTTTTCGTTATCGCTTTCCTTTTCCGGCACCAGGTGGCGACGGTTGGACGTGGCGTACAGCAGCACGTTGTCCGGCGCCTGTTCGAGAGAGCCGTCGAGCACGCTTTTGAGTACGCGGTAATCGCCTTCGCCGGATTCGAACGACAGGTCATCGCAGAACAGCACAAAACGCTGGGGCAGCTTGGCGACCTGCTCGACGATACGCGGCAAGTCCGCCAGGTGATCGCGCTCGATCTCGATCAGGCGCAAACCGGCCGCGTGATGTTCGGCCAGCAACGCGCGAACCAGCGACGATTTGCCGGTGCCCCGCGAGCCCCAGAGCAACGCGTGGTTGGCCGGCATGCCGTCGATGAATTGTTGGGTATTGCGCCCCAGTTGCTCCACCTGGCGGTCGACACCGATCAGGTCGGTCAAGCGGGTGTCGAGGCTGACTTGCAGCGGCAACAGGAAACCGCTGCGGCCCTCACGCTGCCAGCGCGCGGCCAGGCAATGCACCCAGTCGATGGTTTGCCGAGGGGCCGGCAGCAGGGGTTCGATACGGGCCAGAACGGCATCGGCGCGTTCAAGAAAAGCATTCAATCGGGAATCCACGTCTTCTCCTCGGGCACGTTTCACAGTAATGATGGTGATACGGCAACTTACATCAACCGGCCCCCTCAAACTGGGGCGGTGCGGGAACATCGGTATCCATGCATGATCGACTATGCTTGAGCAGCGAAGGGAAACGGAAGTGGTTCAACACCCCATGGATATCAAGTTCACCCACCGGCTTTCATACAAACAAGCCCGGCTCACTGTGCTGGTCGGTTTCATACTGGGCACCTTGCTCAGTCTGGTGCAAATAGGCATCGATTATGCCAGCGAAGACGCCTCCATCAACCGTGAAATACTGTCTTTGCTGGAAATCAGCCACAACCCGGCCTCACGCATCGCCTACAACATCGACGCCGAGCTCGCCCAGGAACTGACCATGGGCCTGCTGCGCTCGCCAGCGATCATCAGCGCGCAATTGACCGACAACAACAATACCGTGCTCGCCAGCGTCAAACGCCAGGGCCAGCAGGACGGTTATCGGCTGATCAGCGACTTCCTGTTTGGCGCCAACCGCCAGTTCGAAGACCGCCTCTACCTCGACCACTTGCCTGCCGAATCCCTCGGCACCTTGCAACTGGAGGTCGACACCTATGCCTTCGGCAGCCGTTTCCTGCGCCGGGCCGAAGTGACGCTGCTCAACGGGTTCGCCCGCAGCCTGATCCTGACCGGGATCCTGCTGGCGTTGTTCTACGTGATGCTGACCAAGCCACTGGTGCGGGTTATCCGCGAACTCAGCGGCCGTGATCCGCGCAGCGCGGAACCGACGTGGCTGGAGTACCCGGCGGGGCATGAAAACGATGAAATCGGCGTGTTGGTCAAGGTCGCCAATCAACAGTTCGAAAACATCGCCACCGAAATCCAGCAACGACGCAACGCCGAAAATCGCCTGACCGATTACCTCGGGCAACTGGAAAATATCGTCTCGGCCCGCACTGCCGAACTCAAGGCGATCAACACCCGGCTCAGCCAATCCAACGAGGAACTGGAAGTCGCCCGCCGGACGGCCCTGGACATGGCCGAAGCACGCTCGGCGTTCCTGGCCAACATGAGCCATGAAATCCGCACGCCGCTCAATGGCCTGCTGGGGATGATCGCGCTCTCGCTCGATGGACCGCTGAATGCCGAACAACAGCAACAGCTGTCCATCGCCCATGACTCGGGCAAGGTGTTGGTGGAGCTGCTCAACGATATTCTCGACCTGTCGAAATTCGATGCCGGCCAACTGGAGCTCGAACACATTCCGTTCGACCTCGGCTCGCTGATCGAGGACACCGCCAACCTGCTGTCGCAGAACGCCGCGCCCAGCGTCGAACTGGCCTGCCTGATCGATCCGCAGTTTCCGGCCCTGGTGCTGGGCGACCCGACCCGGGTCAGGCAGATTGTCAGCAACCTGCTGTCCAACGCGCTCAAGTTCACCCGTTTCGGGCGGGTCGATGTGCGGCTGTCCACCTTTGAGGACGGCGTGCGCATCGAGGTCTGCGACACCGGCATCGGCATCGCCCAGGACGCCCAGGTGAAAATCTTCCAGCCCTTCACCCAGGCCGGCGCCGGCATTACCCGGCAATTCGGCGGCACCGGGCTGGGGCTGGCGCTGACGTTCAACCTCTGCGAAGCCATGCAGGGACGGTTGACGATCAGTTCCGAAGCCGGGTTCGGCAGCCAGTTCTGCGCTGACCTGCCGTTGCCCGCCCACACCCGCGCCATCGCGCCGCAGCCGTTGCAAGGCAAGGTCATCGCGATTACGGCCGCCAGCAGTGGCCTGGCGGAACTGTTGAAAGGGTTGTTGCCGTTATGGGGGCTCGACTATCAGCAGCGCTCCATCGAGGATTCCTTGCTCGGCCTGGAACCGGATGTGTTGATCACTGACTGCCCGGAATGCCTGTTCGGCCTGCGTACCACGCTCAGCGCACCGATCCTGCTGGTCACCGCTTATGGCAGTTTCATGCCCAGCGAAGAAGCCGCGGCCCTGGCGCCGTTGCAGCAACAGGCGCGGCCATTGGCACGTAACGCGCTCTATCAGACATTGCGCCGGATCCTGCAACCGGACACCAGCACAATCAACGACGCCCGCCTCGACGCCCTCACCCCTCAACGCCGCGGTCGGGTGTTGCTGGTGGAGGACAACCCGGTCAATCAATTGGTGGCCAAGGGCATGCTCGGCAAACTCGGTTGCGAGGTGATTGTCGCGGCTCACGGTGCCGAAGCCCTGGATCAGCTGGAGCTGAGTGAATTCGATCTGGTGCTGATGGACTGCAACATGCCGGTGATGGACGGCTACGAGGCCAGTCGGCACATCCGCCGCAGCGGGCGCTGGCCGCAGCTGCCGATTGTCGCCCTGACCGCCAACGCCATGTCCGAAGAACGCGAGCGCTGCCGTGCGGCGGGCATGAGCGACTACCTGGCCAAACCCTTCCGCCGGGAAGAACTGGCCGCCCTGCTCGACTTGTGGATACCGACTACGACAGTGCTTTGATCTGCCCCAACAGCTGATCAAGGCCCTCGCGCAGTTCATTCAAGTGATTGAGATCAACGCCGCTGTCGCAGAGCAGGCGCGCCTTGAGCGGCCCGACCTGCTCGCGCAAGGTCAGGCCGGCTGGCGTCAGGCTCAGGTGCACCTCACGCTCATCCCGCGCCGAACGCTGGCGCTGGACCAGTTGCAGTTGCTCAAGCCGTTTAAGCAACGGCGTGAGCGTGCCGGAATCCAGCGCCAGGCGTTCACCCAGGGCTTTGACGGTTGGCTGCTGCGGAGCCGCTTCCTGCCATTCCCACAACACCAGCATCGCCAAGTATTGCGGGTAGGTCAGGCCGAGCTGATCGAGCATCGGCTTGTAGCCACGAATCACCGCCCGGGAAGCGGCATACAGCTTGAAGCACAGTTGGCTGTCGAGCTTCAGCGAATCGGCGGACACGCTGTTCATTTGAGCAGGGCTTCAATCTCGGCGCTCAGGTCCTGCGGCTTGGTGGCCGGGGCGAAGCGCTTGACCAACTGGCCGTCCTTGCCGATCAGGAACTTGGTGAAGTTCCACTTGATGCCTTGGGAACCCAACAGGCCCGGTGCGCGCTTTTTCAGTTGCACGAACAGCGGATGGGCGTCGGAACCGTTGACATCGATCTTTTTGAACAGCGGGAAGCTGACGCCGTAGTTCAACTCGCAGAACTCGGATATCGCCCCTTCATTGCCCGGCTCTTGCTTGCCGAACTGGTTGCAGGGGAAGCCGAGCACCACCAGCCCTTGATCCTTGTAGGTCTGCCACAGCGCTTCCAGACCTTTGTACTGTGGGGTGAAGCCGCATTTGCTGGCGGTATTGACCACCAACACGGCTTTGCCGGCGAAGTCGGACAGGGTTTTCTGTTCACCCTTGATGGTGGTCACCGGGATACTCAGCAGGTTGTCGCTCATGGTTCGGGCTCCAGAGGATGGAAGAAGCGTTGAACATAGCGAGCAATTGAATTGTGTGCAATTTAATAAATCAATAGAACCCACGCCAATCCCTGTACCTGTACCTGTACCTGTACCTGTACCTGTACCTTTAGGAGCGAAGCTTGCTCGCGAAAGCGTCGGATCAGTCAACATCATTGTTGAATGTTAAGACGCCATCGCGAGCAAGCTTTGCTCCTACAGCAGAGGGATTCGGGTTATCCGCGGGGAACCAGGTCCAGGCACACCGAGTTGATGCAATAACGCAAACCGGTCGGTGGCGGGCCATCCGGGAACACGTGGCCCAGGTGCGCATCGCACTTGGCGCAGACCACTTCGGTGCGGATCATGCCGTGGCTGACGTCGCGGATCTCGACCATCGCACTGTCGCCGATCGGCGCGTAGAAGCTCGGCCAGCCGCAGCCGGAATCGAATTTGGTCCTGGAATCGAACAACGGCTCGTTACAGCAGATGCAGTGGTAAACGCCGTCGACCTTGCTGTCGTTGTACTTGCCGGAGAACGGACGCTCAGTGCCCTTGAGGCGGCAAACGTTGTACTGCTCCGGGTCGAGCATCGCCTTCCATTCTTCCAGGGTTTTATCCAACTTTTCCATCGTCACACCTCAGCAGCTGAAAAAGCCCGATCTGTACCTTTTCCAAGGATCGGGCGGCACGTATGATTGCGCCTCGTCAAACGCCAGTCTGGCAGCCAGACACCGCGCATTCAAACGGATTATGAGTGTCGCCATCGCAGGCGTCAGGCCTGTGTGAATACGCAGGATTCCCAGTACGGTCGTTCACACGCCGCCTGGATCGTTCATTTTCGGGAACACATCGCCATGCAGGTCAGCAAATCGAACAAGCTCGCCAACGTCTGCTACGACATTCGCGGCCCAGTGCTCAAGCACGCCAAACGCCTGGAAGAGGAAGGCCATCGCATCCTCAAGCTGAACATCGGCAACCCGGCGCCCTTTGGTTTCGAAGCGCCGGATGAAATCCTCCAGGACGTGATCCGCAACCTGCCGACCGCCCAGGGCTACAGCGATTCCAAAGGCCTGTTCAGCGCGCGTAAAGCCGTGATGCAGTACTACCAGCAGAAGCAGGTCGAAGGCGTCGGCATCGAAGACATCTACCTGGGCAACGGCGTTTCCGAGCTGATCGTGATGTCGATGCAGGCCCTGCTCAACAACGGCGACGAAGTGCTGGTGCCGGCCCCCGACTATCCGCTGTGGACCGCCGCGGTCAGCCTGGCCGGCGGCAACCCGGTGCATTACCTGTGCGATGAAGGCGCCGACTGGTTCCCGGACCTGGCCGACATCAAGGCCAAGATCACACCGAACACCAAGGCGCTGGTGATCATCAACCCGAACAACCCGACTGGCGCGGTGTATTCGAAGGAAGTGCTGCTGGGCATGCTCGAACTGGCCCGCTCGCACAACCTGGTGGTGTTCTCCGACGAAATCTACGACAAGATCCTCTACGACGACGCCGTGCACATCTGCACCGCGTCCCTGGCGCCGGACCTGCTGTGCCTGACCTTCAACGGTCTGTCCAAGTCCTACCGCGTGGCCGGTTTCCGTTCCGGCTGGATCGCCATTTCCGGGCCGAAACACCACGCCCAGAGCTACATCGAAGGCATCGACATGCTGGCGAACATGCGCCTGTGTGCCAACGTACCGAGTCAGCACGCGATCCAGACCGCACTCGGCGGCTACCAGAGCATCAATGACCTGGTGTTGCCGCAAGGTCGCTTGCTGGAACAGCGTAATCGCACCTGGGAATTGCTCAACGACATCCCGGGCGTGAGCTGCGTCAAGCCGATGGGCGCGTTGTATGCCTTCCCGCGCATCGACCCGAAAGTCTGCCCGATCCACAACGACGAGAAGTTCGTGCTCGACCTGCTGCTGTCCGAGAAGCTGCTGGTGGTGCAAGGCACGGCGTTCAACTGGCCGTGGCCGGATCACTTCCGTGTGGTCACCCTGCCCCGGGTGGACGAACTGGATCAGGCCATCGGCCGGATCGGCAACTTCCTCAAGACTTACCGCCAGTAAGCTGACGGACACCGTGCGACTCGGTTCCGGGTCGCACGGTGATTGATTCAGCAACACATCTCTGCGCCCTGCCGCCCATCCTTGCCGTCACCACCACCTGTTCGCCGATTTCCTGCTCGCGTCTAACAAAGACGGGGGCCGCGTCGTCCATCGACTGACAACCACGTCCTGCATCAGCGTCGGAAATTGCCTGCACGCGGCTAAACTGTTGCTGTAGGACACAGTTTGAAATAGTCACTCGGTTGAATAGCACGGTGCAGCACCTTATATACCCCGCAGTACGCTACATCTTAAGCATGAGGAGATTTCTACAACCATGATGCGCATTCTGCTGTTTTTGGCCACTAACCTGGCGGTCGTGCTGATTGCCAGCATCACCCTGAGCCTTTTCGGCTTCAACGGGTTCATGGCGGCCAACGGGGTTGATCTGAACCTCAATCAGCTGCTGATTTTCTGTGCGGTCTTTGGTTTCGCCGGCTCGCTGTTCTCGCTGTTCATCTCCAAGTGGATGGCGAAGATGAGCACCAGTACCCAAATCATCACCCAGCCGCGCACCCGTCACGAGCAATGGCTGCTGCAAACGGTCGAACAACTGTCGCGCGAAGCCGGGATCAAGATGCCCGAAGTCGGGATTTTCCCTGCCTACGAGGCCAACGCCTTCGCCACCGGCTGGAACAAGAACGACGCGCTGGTCGCGGTCAGCCAGGGCCTGCTCGAGCGGTTCTCGCCGGATGAAGTCAAAGCCGTGCTGGCCCACGAGATCGGTCACGTGGCCAATGGCGACATGGTCACCCTGGCGCTGATCCAGGGCGTGGTGAACACCTTCGTAATGTTCTTCGCGCGGATCATCGGCAATTTTGTCGACAAGGTGATCTTCAAGAACGAAGAAGGCCAGGGCATCGCCTACTACGTGGCGACCATCATCGCCGAACTGGTGCTGGGTATCCTCGCCAGCTCGATCGTCATGTGGTTCTCGCGCAAACGCGAGTTCCGTGCCGACGAAGCCGGCGCACGCCTGGCCGGTACCAGCGCAATGATCGGCGCCCTGCAGCGCCTGCGGGCCGAACAAGGGATGCCGGTGCACATGCCGGACACCCTGACCGCATTCGGCATCAACGGTGGCATCAAACAGGGCTTCGCCCGCATGTTCATGAGCCACCCGCCGCTGGAAGAGCGTATTGACGCGTTGCGTCGCCGGGGCTGATAGTCCTGCGCAGAAACACGAAGGGGCGATCGATTGATCGCCCCTTTTTTGTGTCTACTGCTTTTTGAATCAACTCACCAAGCGATACACCCGCTCTTCAAGCCGCGTCACACCGCTTTCGATAAACTTCCAGCTCTCGCCCAGCACATCCTGATCTTCCAGAATCTTCAATTTCCAGGCTGCCCCGAACAACCGCTGCACTTCATCGTCCAGTACGGCAAACGGCGGTCCGTCCTTTTGTGCCTGCTCGTAATCCAGGGTAATCAACAGCCCCAGGGAGTCCTTCGGCACAATCCGCTTCAGATGCTCGGCGTATTGCTCACGCATCTTCGGTGGCAAGGCGATCAACGCCGCGCGGTCATACAGCGCGCTGCAATCGGCAACATCACCGGCGGTCAGGGCGAAGAAATCACCACACCAGATTTCGATCGAGCCGGCGCGATAGACCGTGAACGGGCCCTGGTCGCTCACGTCCGGGTCAAATTGATGCTCGTGGAAAAAGTCCTCCACGGCCTTTTCCGACAATTCGATGCCCAATACCTCGTGACCGCATTTTGCCAGCCACAGCAGGTCCAGGCTTTTGCCACATAACGGCACCAGTACGCGCGCGCCCTCTTCCAGGCCCAGTTGCGGCCAGTACCGTTGCAGATATGGATTCACTTCCGGCAGGTGAAAGCCGATCTGATTCGACGTCCACCGCTTGTGCCAAAACTCCGGCTGCATAATTAATCCCGAAAATTCGATCAAAAGACCCTAAAACTTATATTAGATTTAGATCAATGATCTGACTGAAGATGACGCCATCTTACCCCTCAGGAGCTCTTTCATGTTCCCCAGCCTCTACATATCCCATGGTTCGCCGATGTTGGCACTGGAACCGGGCGCCAGCGGTCCCGCCCTGGCGCGCCTGGCGGCAGAAATGCCCAGGCCAAAAGCCATCGTGATTGTGTCTGCGCATTGGGAAAGTAATGAGCTATTAATCAGCGGCAACCCCCAGCCAGAAACCTGGCATGACTTCGGCGGTTTTCCGAAGGCGCTGTTTGAGGTGCAATACCCGGCGCCGGGCGACCCGCAGCTGGCGGCCGAGGTGGTCGAGCTGCTCAAGGCGAATGACCTGCCGGCGCGCATCGATGCCAAGCGCCCGTTCGATCACGGGGTGTGGGTGCCGCTGTCATTGATGTACCCCCAGGCCGACATCCCGGTGGTGCAAGTCTCACTGCCAACCCGTGGCGGCCCGGCCCTGCAAACCCGTGTCGGCCATGCGCTGGCCAGCCTGCGCGAGCACGGCGTGCTGTTGATCGGCTCTGGGAGCATCACCCACAACCTGCGTGAACTGGACTGGCATGCCGGCCCGGAAAGTGTCGAGCCGTGGGCCAAGGCCTTTCGCGACTGGATGATTGAAAAGCTTGCCGCCAACGATGAAGCCGCATTGCACGATTATCGTCAGCAAGCGCCAAGCGCGGTGCGCAATCATCCGAGTGATGAGCACTTGCTGCCGTTGTACTTTGCCCGCGGGGCCGGGGGCGAATTCGGGATTGCGCACCAGGGGTTCACCATGGGTGCCTTGGGCATGGATATTTATCGCTTTGGTTAACTGATCGTTCCTACACTCTGCGTGGGAACGATCAGGCAAAAAAAATCCCCGAACCAGTCGGGGATTTTTTATGTGCGATCAATCAGCTCAAGAGCGGATTAATCTTCGCGATAGCGACGCAGCTTCAACTGCTTGCCAGCAACGCGAGTGTCCTTCAGTTTGGTCAGGAGTTTTTCCAGACCATCTTCCGGCAGCTCGACGAGGCTGAAGCTGTCACGCACCTGGATGCGACCGATGGCTTCACGAGCCAAACCGCCTTCATTCAGGATAGCGCCCAGCAGGTTCTTGGCAGCGATGCCATCACGCGCGCCCAGCGCGGTACGGCAACGAGCACGGCCTTCGGCCAATGGAACCGGAGCGCGACGCTCACGATCACCACGGTCCGGACGATCACCGGTGCGCTCTGGACGATCGCCACGCGGTGCGTTGTTCGGCACCAGTGGACGTTCCTTCTCGATCGCAGCCAGGGTCAGCGCCTGAGCGTTGGTGGCTTTGCGCAGCAGTGCAGCGGCCAGGGCACGCGGGGTGCAACCGATGTCGGCGGTCAGGCGATCGAGCAGATCACCGTGAGTCGATTCGGCATCAGCCACCAGTGGCGACAGGCTGTTGGTCAGTTTCTTGATGCGGGCATCAAGAACAGCTTGTGCGTCCGGCAGGCGAACTTCGGCAACCTTTTGACCGGTTACACGCTCGATCACTTGCAGCATGCGGCGCTCACGTGGAGTCACCAGCAGCAGTGCACGACCTTCGCGACCGGCACGGCCAGTACGGCCGATACGGTGAACGTAGGATTCCGGGTCGTACGGCATGTCAACGTTGAACACGTGAGTGATGCGCGGAACGTCCAGGCCACGGGCGGCAACGTCGGTCGCCACAACGATGTCCAGACGGCCATCCTTGAGGGATTCGATCACGCGCTCACGTTGGTTCTGAGCAATGTCACCGTTCAGCGCAGCGGCTTTGTAGCCTTTGGCTTCCAGGGCACTGGCCAGGTCCAGGGTCGCTTGCTTGGTGCGCACGAACATGATCAGGGCGTCGAAGTCTTCGACTTCCAGCAGGCTCAATACAGCCGAGGTCTTCTGGTCAGCGTGAACCAACAGGTGAGCCTGTTCGATCGCGGTAACGGTCTGAGTCTTGGTCTGGATCTTCACGTGCTGCGGATCACGCAGGTGACGCTCGGCGATCGCACGGATCGACTGCGGCAGGGTCGCCGAGAACAATACGGTCTGACGGGTCGGTGGCAGAGCCTTGAAGATAACTTCGAGGTCGTCCATGAAACCCAGTTTGAGCATTTCGTCCGCTTCGTCCAGAACCAGGTGGTTCACGGTCGACAGGACTTTTTCGTCACGACGCAGGTGGTCGCACAGACGACCCGGAGTGGCGACAACGATCTGTGCGCCATTACGGATTGCTTTCAGTTGTGGGCCCATCGGGGCGCCGCCGTAAACGGCCACAACGGTAACGCCCGGCATTTGCTTGGCGTAGGTTTCGAAAGCGGTTGCTACTTGCAGCGCCAACTCACGGGTTGGCGCCAGGATCAGGGCTTGCGGCTCGCGCTTGGCAGGATCGATGCGATGCAGGATTGGCAGAGCGAACGCGGCGGTTTTACCAGTACCGGTTTGCGCCTGGCCAATCATGTCGTGGCCGGCCATGATGATCGGGATCGATTGCTGCTGAATAGCCGAAGGTTCTTCGTAGCCAGTCGCGATGACGGCTGCAAGAATATTCGGATTAAGATTAAAAGCGGCGAAGCCGCCGGTTTCCTGGGTCATGGGTCTGCCTCTAAGTGCATCCGCAAAGACCCATGCTCCAAAGCTGCGCATGCCGTGTAAGACTCAAGAGTCGCCCTGGCTGCTTTGTCGGCGGGGATTTGCGAAAACGAATGAATGAAAAAGATTCGTCAAGGAAGAGTCCGCTGTGCGGACGTGCAGCCGAAGCTGACTTCGGGGAATTGCGCTACCTAAACGCGGCCCGGTTAAAGGCCGGCGCGCACTATACCGGAATTCGCCCAAAAAGGGAGCATTATTTGTCGGAAAACTGACGCATACGCCGTTGTGTCACACGCTTTGCGGATAATCGTGCAACGGTCTATTTTTCAAAGGCCCGGCCCTGCTGGCGATGGCGCTAAAACGGTTCACCCTGATGACCCGGACCTTCGGTCTGGCACCTTCTTCCCGCCCGAGGAAATACCTCATGAATCAGCCTGTTTCCAGTCGTGTCAGCCGCGAACGACGTGGTCATGTGTTGTTGCTGGGCTTGGACCGGGTCGCCAAACGCAACGCCTTCGACCTCGATCTGCTCAACGACCTGAGCCTGGCCTACGGCGAGTTCGAAGCCGACAACGAGGCGCGGGTCGCGGTGGTGTTCGGCCACGGCGAGCATTTCACCGCCGGGCTCGACCTGATCAATGCCAGTTCCGCACTCGCCGAAGGCTGGCAGGCACCGCCCGGCGGCTGCGATCCGTGGGGCGTGTTCGCCGGACCGAGGGTGAGCAAACCGGTGATCGTCGCCGCGCAAGGTTATTGCCTGACCATCGGCATCGAGCTGATGCTGGCCGCCGACATCAACCTGTGCGCCAGCAATACCCGATTTGCCCAGATGGAAGTGCAGCGCGGGATCTTTCCGTTTGGCGGCGCCACCCTGCGTTTGCATCAGGTGGCCGGCTGGGGCAACGCCATGCGCTGGCTGCTGACCGGTGATGAGTTTGATGCCCATGACGCGTTGCACCTGGGGTTGGTGCAAGAAGTGATGGCCAGCGAGGATCTGCTGCCGAGGGCAATTGAACTGGCAGAACGCATTGCCCGACAGGCACCGCTGGGGGTCCAGGCAACATTGATGTCGGCCAGACAGGCGCGTTATGAGGGAGAAACCGCGGCGGCGCAGGCGTTACCGGCGATGGTGAAGAAGTTGTTGAACAGTGAGGATGCCAAGGAGGGGGTGCGGTCGATGGTCGAGAAGCGGCCCGGCGTATTCAAAGGCTGCTGACACTCAACCTGTGGCGAGGGGGCTTGCCCCCATTCGGCTGCGCAGCAGTCGCAGTTGCGGCAAACGCGGTGTACCTGACGGACCCCGTTGCAGCATTTAGGGCCGCTTCGCAGCCCAACGGGGGCAAGCCCCCTCGCCACAGTGACCCCGCCGGCCTTCACGTCGCCGGCCGAATCGCCTTGATCAACGACAACAACGAATACCCCAACCGCGGCGCCAGCCCTTCGGCCCGGGCGATCAAGCCGTCCATGTCCAGTTCCTGATCCAGCTCCGACGGCACGATCAGGATCACGTTGCCCTCCTTCACCGGCAGTTCCCAGTAATGCCGGTGATAGAGCCCGCGAAACAACGCCGCGCCCAGGGGTTTGCCGTCATCGGTGGCCCATTGGTTGATCACCAGCCAGCCCCCCGGATTCAAGCGTTTCTGACAGTTTTCGAGAAAACTCCAGGCCAGATGCCCGACACCCGGCCCGACATCGGTATAGAGGTCGACGAAAATCAGGTCCGCCGGCTCAGCCGTCTCCAGCAAGTCCAGCGCATCGCCGACGCGGATATACAGCCGGGGATCATCATCCAGCCCCAGGTATTCGATGGCCAGGCGCGGCACGTCGGGGCGCAGCTCAATCGCTTCGACGTCTTCCAGCGGCAGGAACTTGAGGCAAGCCTGGGTCAGCGTGCCGGCGCCGAGGCCGAGGAACAGCGCGCTTTCCGGCTGTTCATGGCACAGCGCACCAATCAGCATGGCGCGGGTGTAGTCGTATTCCAGCCAGCTCGGGTCAGCAGTGAACACGCAGCTTTGCTCGATGGCATCGCCGAATTCGAGAAAACGGTAATCGGCCACTTCCAGCACGCGAATCACGCCGAACTCATCCTGTACCTCGGCGAGCAGATGCTCGACGCGCTCCTCAGTCATTTCGTCTCCTGATCGTCACCGATGCCGGCAACGCGACAAGCCGCCACATGAAGCGGCAAAGGCGCGATTGTCCGCGAAGCGACGGGAACAGGTCACGCACTAATTGCTGATAACATAAGCGCCCGTGCGTAAACACTAGAGACCGTGATGAGCCAACCCTGGAGCCCTGACAGCTGGCGTGCCTTGCCGATCCAGCAACAACCCCGCTACCCCGACGCCGCGCATTTGGCGCAGGTCGAGCAAACCCTGGCCAGTTATCCGCCGCTGGTGTTTGCCGGTGAAGCCCGGGAATTGCGCCGTCAGTTCGCCGAAGTGACCCAGGGCCGCGCGTTTCTGTTGCAAGGCGGCGACTGCGCCGAAAGCTTCGCCGAGTTCTCCGCCGCGAAAATCCGCGACACCTTTAAAGTGCTGCTGCAAATGGCCATCGTGATGACCTTCGCCGCTGGCTGCCCGGTGGTTAAAGTCGGGCGCATGGCCGGCCAGTTCGCCAAGCCCCGCTCAGCCAACGACGAAACCATCGACGGCGTGACCCTGCCCGCCTACCGTGGCGACATCGTCAACGGCATCGGTTTCGACGAAAAAAGCCGCGTGCCGGACCCGGAACGCCTGCTGCAGTCCTATCACCAGTCCACCGCCACCCTGAACCTGCTGCGCGCCTTCGCCCAGGGCGGTTTTGCCGACCTGCACCAAGTGCACAAGTGGAACCTGGACTTCATCGCCAACTCGGCCTTGGCCGAGAAGTACAGCCACCTCGCTAATCGCATCGATGAAACCCTGGCCTTCATGCGCGCCTGCGGCATGGACAGCTCGCCGCAATTGCGCGAAACCAGTTTCTTCACCGCCCACGAAGCGCTGCTGCTGAACTACGAAGAAGCGTTCGTGCGTCGCGACAGCCTGACCAACGATTACTACGACTGCTCGGCCCACATGCTGTGGATCGGCGACCGCACCCGTCAGCTTGACGGCGCCCACGTCGAGTTCCTGCGCGGGGTGAACAACCCGATCGGCGTGAAGGTCGGCCCGAGCATGAATCCGGAAGACCTGATTCGCCTGATCGACGTGCTCAACCCGGACAACGATCCGGGCCGCTTGAACCTGATCGCGCGGATGGGCGCGAACAAGGTCGGCGATCACCTGCCGCAGCTGATTCGCGCCGTTGAGCGCGAAGGCAAGAAAGTGCTGTGGAGCTCCGACCCTATGCACGGCAACACGATCAAGGCCAGCAGTGGCTACAAAACCCGCGACTTTGCGCAGATCCTCGGCGAAGTGAAGCAGTTCTTCCAGGTCCACGAAGCGGAAGGCACTTATGCCGGCGGTATCCACATCGAAATGACCGGGCAGAACGTGACCGAGTGCATTGGCGGGGCGCGGCCGATTACCGAGGATGGGTTGTCGGACCGGTATCACACCCATTGCGATCCGCGGATGAACGCGGATCAGTCGCTGGAATTGGCGTTTTTGATTGCCGAGACGTTGAAACAAGTCCGCCGCTGAGTCAGTGATCGTTCCCAAGCTCTGCGTGGGAATGCAGCCCGTGACGCTCCGCGTCACTGGACGCGGAGCGTCCCTAGAAGCATTCCCACGCAGAGCATGGGAACGATCAGGTTAAGGCCTAATTACTCAATCTGCGCCAATGCCATCCGCAACCGCCCAGCACTCACCCGCTGACAATTCAACTGCACCCGCTCCAGCCCCAACCAATCCGCCATCTGCCGCAAATTCACCGCCAACGCCAGCATCCCCGCGTCATCCAGCCCCGGCTCTTCTTCGTGCACCGCATGCACCGCCAACCGGCCCAGCGCCCGTTCCGCCCGCAGATCCACCCGCGCGGCAATCCGCTCATTGTGCAAAAACGGCAGCACGTAATAGCCGTAGACCCGCTTGTCCTGCGGCGTATAAATCTCCAGCCGATAACGGAAATCGAACAACCGCTCGGTGCGGCTGCGCTCCCAGACCAGCGAATCAAAGGGCGACAGCAAGGCGCTGGCCTCGACCTTGCGCGGGACCTTGGGCTGGGGCAGGCAATACGCCGGTTGGCGCCAACCCTGAACTTCGCAGCTCAACAACTCACCGGCCTCGACCAGTTCCGCCAAACGCGGCCGGGCGTCACCGGGGTTGAGCCGAAAATAGTCCCGCAGGTCTTTTTCTGTCGCCACACCCAGGGCATTCGCGGCATGCAGCAACAGACCGCGCTGGGCTTCGGCTTCAGTGAGCAACGGCTGTTGGAGAACGGCCGAAGGAATCACCCGTTCCGGCAAATCGTAAAGCCGTTCAAACCCGCGTCGGCCGGCGACGGTCACTTCACCGGCGGCAAACAACCATTCCAGCGCATGCTTTTCGGCGCTCCAATCCCACCAGGGACCGGCGCGCTCCTGACGGGTCGACAAGCTACCGGCGCCCAATGCGCCGAGCTCTTCAACCGAGCCCAGTACCCGGCGAATCGTGTCCTGCTGTTCACGACCAAACTTCGCCAGTTGCTGGTAGATGTCTTCGCCGCGGGTAGCGCGCTGCATGCGCCAGCGCATCAGCGGGTACATGGACAGCGGCAATAACGAAGCCTCGTGGCCCCAATATTCAAACAACGTACGACGCCGCCCCTGACTCCAGGCTGCCTGGTCAAGCAGGTCGGATGAGTAATTGCCAAGACGGGAAAACAAGGGAAGGTAGTGCGAACGCACCAACGCATTGACCGAATCGATCTGCAAAATGCCCAGCCGTTCAATCAGGCGATTGAGCTGGACCGGTTTGATCGCCGCTGGCGGCTGGCGCCCGTTGAACCCTTGTGCAGCCAGTGCCAGACGTCGAGCCTGTTTGACGGAAAAGGACAGCGTTGCGGGCATGAGCATCTCCTTGTCTGCTCGCAACCTACCTCACCAGAGAGGGGTTTGTGTAGCAATGGCCTCATCATTTATGCATCGGATCGTCCCAGAACGGCCGGACCGATTCGTGCTCGACATCCGCACGGCTGACGCCGATGTCCTTCAGTGCTTCATCGCTCAAGCTCGCCAGCAGCTCACGTTCGCGGTGAAGTTCGTACCAGCGACTAAACTTGTGCAGCAAATCGGAAACCGCGTGGATCGAGAATTTTTCTGCCGTTACCTGCTCGTGTTGACCTTTCATCATGTCGCCCTCCTTTAGGGATGGCTGTAGTCTCGCGCTGGAGCTAAGATCAATCCAACGAATGTTTCTGATGCCATACATCTCGGAGATTGATGAATGTCTGCGTTCCCCAGTATCGATACCGATGTACTGCGCACGTTTGTCGCCATCGCCGACCTGGGCGGTTTCACCCGCGCCGGGGAACTGGTCAACCGCACGCAATCGGCGGTGAGCATGCAGATGAAGCGCCTGGAAGAAGACGTGTTGCAGCGCCAGCTGTTCGAGCGCGACGGGCGTCAGGTCAAGTTGACCGCCGAGGGCCAGGTGCTGCTCGGCTATGCGCGGCGCATCCTCAAACTGCACAGCGAAGTCTTCAATACCCTGCGCGAACCGCACATGGTCGGCACGGTGCGCATCGGCACGCCGGATGATTATGTGATGCGGTTTCTGCCGGGGATTCTGTCGCGGTTCGCCAAATTCTATCCGCTGATCCAGATCGAAGTGCATTGCGAGTCGACCAGGCAGTTGTTGCAGCGTCAGGACCTGGATTTGTCGATCGTCACCCGCGAACCGGGGACCGAGATCGGCCAGTTGCTGCGCAAGGAGCGTTTTGTCTGGGCCGAAGCGCAATGTTTCAGCGCCCACGAGCAGACGCCGTTGCCCCTGGCGATGTTCAACAGTGATTGTTTCTGCCGGTTATGGGCGTGCAATGCCCTCGACGCCATGGGCCGGGATTACCGCATTGCCTACAACAGCTCGAGCCTCTCGGCGTTGATGGCCGTGGTCAGTGCCGGCCTCGCGGTGACCGCGCAACTGGAAAGCCTGATCACCCCGGACATGCGCATCCTCGGCGCCGCCGAAGACCTGCCCATGTTGCCCGAGGCCAGCATCATGCTGGTGCGCAACCTGCACAACCCGTCGCCGATCACCGAATGCCTGGCCGAGCACATCGTCGAAGGCTTCAAACTTTAAGAGCGAGCATCACCGCGCAGAACACCAGGAAACCGCAGAACAGCCCGCGCAGCAGCCGCTCCGGCATGGCGTGGGCGATTTTCACGCCCCAACTGATGCTCATCAATCCGCCAATTGCCAAGGGTAAACCGATCATCCAGTTCACCTGATGATGCACCGCGTACGTCACCAGGGTGACGCCGGTGCTTGGCAACGCCAGGGCCAGCGACAAGCCTTGAGCCACCACCTGCGAGGTGCCGAACAGGCTGGTCAGCACCGGCGTC
The DNA here is from genome assembly GCF_008370045.1 of Pseudomonas sp. ANT_J12. GTDB lineage: Bacteria > Pseudomonadota > Gammaproteobacteria > Pseudomonadales > Pseudomonadaceae > Aquipseudomonas. The sequence continues at coordinate 219,786 of NZ_VOBN01000009.1, read as the reverse complement.
GCCACCACCGCCCCGCCCACACCAAACAACCCGCCCATGGTCCCGGACGCCGCGCCGAGCACGCCCAGCCATGGCCAGGAGTAATGCATTTGCGAAGTCGCCGGTGCGTTGGCGGTAAACATTCGCACCAGGTTGTAGGTCGAGAGCGCCACCAGAAGCGCGACAAATCCCACGCGCATGGTTTGCGCATCGATGCCCACGGCCCAGATCGAACCGATCCAGGCAAAACAAAACCCCATCGACGCCAGCGGCAATGCGTGGCGCATTTCGATGCGATTGCGCTGGTGATAGCGCCACAGCGCCAGCATCACGTTCGGTACCACCATCACCAGTGCGGTGCCTTGGGCGATCTGTTGATCGAGACCGCACAACACCCCGAGCAGCGGAATGGCAATCAGGCCACCACCGATGCCGAACAAACCACCCAGGGTGCCCAAGGCAGCGCCGAAGATCAGGTACAGCAGAAACTCAAGCACAGGTCTATTCCCTCTTGTCAGGCGTTTCATCCTACGCAGTCGGCCCTGGCGGGGAAACGCATAGCAACGCACAATGGCTGTGCCGATTTCGCACAAGCGCTGGTAAACCATGAATCCCAATCAATTGACCGACCAACTCGGGCTGTTCCTCGATGTGCTCGAAACCGGGAGTTTTTCCGCCGCCTCCCGGCGCCATCCGCTGACGCCTTCGGCCGTGGCTCGGCGCATCGATAGCCTGGAAAGCGCCGTGGGCAGTCAGTTGTTCCTGCGCAGCACCCATGCCGTCCGGGCGACACCGGCCGGTCTGGCGTTTGCCGAGCGCGCGCGGCGAATCGTTGCCGAACTGCGCCTGGCCCGGGCGGAAGCGGTTTCTCTCAGTAGCGCCCCCGAAGGCTTGATTCGAGTGGACGCGCCCGCCGCGTTTGGTCGCCGGCATCTGGCGCCGGTCATTGCCGATTTTCTGATGCTGTACCCCGGCCTCGATGTACAACTGCACCTGATCGACAGCTTCGTCGACATGCAGGGCTTGAACCTGGGCAAGGTCGATCTGGTGCTACGCGCCGGGCAGATGGCCGACACCCGGCTGGTGGCCACGCCGCTGGCGAACATGGTGCGCATCGCCTGCGCCAGCCCCGCCTATCTGAAGCGCCGGGGCGTGCCGACCAATCCATCCCAACTGAGCGAACACGACGGCCTCGACTGGGACGGCCTCGCCCCGCCCTTTGCCTGGCGTTTCGAGCAAGAGGGGCGCATGCAGTTGCACCGGCCCGCGCGCATTCGCATGAGCGCCAACAATGCCGAGGCGCTGGTCTGCGGTGCGCTGGCCGGGCTGGGTATCGCGCATTTGCCGACCTGGCTGGCCAGCGAATACCTGTTGCGTGGCGAACTGCTGCCATTGTTCTGTGAAAACGGCCTGCCGAACCCGGAAACCGCCGGGATCTACGCCTTGCGTCTGGAGCAGCAGGCCAGTTCCCGCAGTCGCCTGTTACTCGAATACCTGAAGACGCGCTTCAGCCCGATTGCGCCTTGGGATCTGGCCCTGCAAGGCAACCTGACCGGCTACTGAGCCATAATTATCTGGCGCATTAAAGATTCGCCCGCTAGATTCATGACGATTACAGATCAAGGCTTTGAAATGACCACCGACAGCAACACCCCGGACACTTGCGACCACCTGCTGCTGGACAATCAGGTCTGCTTCGCCCTGCATTCCACGTCGCTGCTGATGACCAAGGTCTACAAACCCTTGCTGCAAGCGCTCGGCCTGACCTATCCGCAGTACCTGGCGATGATGGTGTTGTGGGAACGGGATGGTTTAACCGTAGGCGAAATCAGCACAAGGCTGCTGACCGATCCTGGCTCGTTGACCCCTTTGCTCAAGCGACTTGAAGTTGAAGGACTGCTCAGTCGTACTCGCAGCCGTGAAGATGAACGGGTGGTGATCGTCGAACTGACCGAACAGGGTCGCGCGTTGCGGGACAAGGCTCGGGATATTCCGCAGTGCATATTGGGGGCTAGCGGGCAGACGATCGAGCAATTGAAGAAGCTGCAAAATGATCTTCAAGCGCTGCGTAGCCACTTGCAGGACAGTCTTTAGGGGCATTTGCTAGACCGCGTTTTCGTTCTTCGCGGGCAAGTCGAATCGTCGCACCGCTCGCTCCTACATTTGGAATGCGTTCCCCCTTGTAGGAGCGAGGCTTGCCCGCGAAGGCGCCCTCAAAAGCCGCAAATAATTTCCCGCCTGCACAACCCGCACAAACCCCTCTATTCCAAGCCTCTGCGGCGATTCGCATCTAAGACATCTCTCACAAGCCAAACTTTTTCAAAAATTTATCTTGCGCGCTAAATATTCGCGCGATACATTCATCTCGCGCTTACTTAGCGCGCAAACATTTAGCGCAAAATACCCAAACCCGAATGAGGCTCACACCATGCAAACTCTCTACACCGCAATCGCAACTTCCACCGGTGGCCGTGACGGTCGTGCGGTTTCCAGCGACAACGTCCTGGACGTCAAACTCGCCACCCCGAAAGAACTCGGCGGTGCCGGCGGCGCGGCGACCAACCCTGAGCAACTGTTTGCAGCCGGCTACTCCGCTTGCTTTATCGGCGCACTGAAGTTCGTCGCCAGCCAGACCAAACGCACCATCCCTAACGACGCCTCGATCACTGCCCATGTCGGCATCGGCCAGATTCCTGGCGGTTTCGGCCTGGACATCGACCTGCACATCAGCCTGCCAGGTCTGGAACAAGCCGATGCGCAATCCCTGGTTGAAGCTGCCCACCAGGTCTGCCCGTACTCCAACGCCACCCGTGGCAATGTCGAAGTGCGTTTGCATGTGACCGTTTAACGTCCGGGCTGCGATCAGTTGATCTTCAAATCCAAGGCGAAAAAAAGCCCGACTCAATGGTCGGGCTTTTTCATTCCTGGGGCTGTGCTTATTTAGCACGGCCTTTGTAGGAACCGCCTTCGCGGGTGTCGATTTCGATGCGGTCACCGATTTCGATGAAGTCAGCCACTTGCAACTCAGTACCGTTGCTCAGCTTGGCAGGCTTCATGACTTTGCCGGAAGTGTCACCGCGAGCGGAACCTTCGGTGTAGTCAACGACGCGCACGATAGTGGTCGGCAGTTCTACGGAAACCAGACGCTCTTCGAAGAAGATGGCTTCGCAAACATCGGTCATGCCTTCTTCAACGAAAGGCAGAACAGCTTCGATGTCTTCAGCGTTCAGTTCGTACATGGTGTAGTCGGTGGTGTCCATGAACGTGTAGGTGTCGCCGCTGATGAAGGACAGGGTCGCTTCTTTGCGGTCGAGGATTACGTCGTCCAGTTTGTCGTCAGCGCTGTAAACGATCTCGGTCTTGTAACCGGTCAGCAGGTTCTTCAGCTTGGTCTTCATGATCGCGCTGTTACGACCGGACTTGGTGAATTCAGCTTTCTGAACCAGCCAAGGATCGTTTTCGAGACGGATCACGGTACCGGGTTTCAGTTCTTTACCAGTTTTCATTGCGAATATCCGAATTTGGATGGGATTTACAAAAATCTAGGCCGCGTATCATATCCAATTTACATAAAACTGTACCAGCGCCGCGGCAAGATCAGCTTGCAAGGCTTGTTCCAGACACCACGCTTCGGCGTGTTTTTGCAGCTCTGGCCAGTGTTTGCGGGTCGCGAGCCACTGGTCGGCCATGTCGTCGCCAGCATCCCAGGCTCGCCAAAGACCGCTGATCGCCTCTGTGGCGGGCGCCGACAGGCCTTTTGTATAGAGCGTGAGGAAGGCTTCGAGCTTGTCGAGGTGAATGTCTTCGTCCTGCTGGTAGATGTGCCACAGCAGCGGTCGCCCCGCCCATTGCGCCCGGACAAAAGAGTCTTCGCCGCGTACGGCGTTGAAGTCGCAGCACCAGAGCAGGTGATCGTATTGATCCTGCCGGACGAACGGCAGCACCTGAAGGGTCAGGGCATCGCGCACATACAAGGCACCCGCGGCGAGATCAGTGACCCCGAGCCAGCGCTCAACGTCGCCGAGAATCCGCCCTTCCGGCACCAATAGATGCGTGGGCACCGAATCGCTCGCCAATGTATCGAGCCAACTGGCCAGCCCGGCATTTTCGTAGGCAAACAGCGAGATCAACTGCGCACCTTGCGCATGATCGACCCCTATCCCTTGCAGGAATTCGCGCTGGGCCGCGGGGCTTTGCTGAAACTGCCGGCGCCGCTCCAGCAATCCGCTTTCCCGTAGCAAGCCCCCGGTGCCTTTCTGGAACCCCGGGAAGAAGAAATATTTCTGCACATTCTTGTACTTCACCGACGGCAAACCGTGGCACCCGATGACCCAGTCTTCAGCGCTCAGGTAGTCGAGGTTCATCCACAGCGGCGGTTTTTCGCGCTCGGCCATGGCGTCCATGTAGGCGCTGGGCAGTTGGCAGGCGAACGCGGCGATCACCACGTCGGCAGCATCGGCAGGCTGCCACTCAGTCGGCCATTGGCACACCTCGACACCTTGCTGCCATTGCCGGGGTGCATGGATGTCGATCTCAGGGCACAGGCGTTCAAATGCCCGCAGATCATCGACCCACAAACGCACATCTAGCGCATGATCGGCCACCAATTGCCGGGCCAGCCGCCAGGTCACGCCGATGTCGCCAAAATTGTCGACGACGATGCAAAAAATATCCCAGCGGGCTTTCAGTTCAGGCATTCCAGGAATCCGTTGGCAAAGGCGGCGATTGTCCGCATAAATTACCCCGTGCAGAAGAGCCAACGACGATTAATCTTCGTGCGACAATCGCCATCCGCCCGCGACCACCCGCCAGGAGGCAGCCATGCCCTACCGTCCCAACCCACGCCGCCCGTTGCCGATCCGCCTCAACGTCCTGCAACTGACCGGCAGCATTGCCCTGGGTCTGTGGCTCGGGTTCCTGGCCATTGCGCTGACGTGCTGGCTCGCTTCGCGTTTTATCTTCCCGGAGCAATTGGCGCCGGTGGCCCAGGCCGTGCAGCAACTGGCGCAACCGCCGGTAGTCCAACAGCCGGTGCCGGATATTCCACCGCAGAGCCCGTTGTTCGAGCAATACAAAGAAAACCTGCGCAAGAACGAGCAACAGCAATTCCTCGATCAGGCCCGTACCAATAACCGTAATCTGTCGAACCCCAAATGCCAGTTCTGGTTGCAACAGGACCAGACCGCGCCGAACGAAAAAAGCCGCGCTAACGTCCAGCAATTCTGCGATTGATCATGAATAAGCACATTGTCCACCAACTGATTCTCGACAAGCTGCGCATCGACCTCGACATCGCCGAACGCGCTGCGCAAACCGCTTACGAAACCGCGACCCACGAAGAGAACATCGCCGAAAACAAATACGACACGCTCGGACTGGAGGCGTCTTACCTGGCGGCCGGGCAGGCGAAGCGAGTCGAGGAAATCCGCCATTCACTGACGCTTTGCCAGAACCTGGCGTTGCGCCCGTATGACGATCAGCGTGGCATCGAAGTCGGCGCCCTGCTCGGTCTCGAAGACGAGAAGGGTCGGGAACAATGGCTGTTCCTGGCCCCCGACGCGGCGGGCCTGAAGGTCGATCTGGTGGGGCAGATGATTACCGTCATCACCCCCCGCTCGCCGCTGGGCAAAAGCCTGCTGGGCAAGTTCGAAGGGGACGAGGTGGAGATTCTGGTGGCGGGCGCTCGGCAACAGTTTGCTGTTACCGAGGTTGTCTAACGAAGCTTAGTGGACCGGCAGTTCGACGCCGTCGAACAGCTCTTCCAGTTCCTGCTTGTTGTGGCACTGAATGGCTTTGGCCATGACTTCGCGGGTCAGGTGCGGGGCAAACTTCTCGATGAAGTCGCACATGAAGCCACGCAGGAAAGTGCCGCGACGGAAGCCGATCTTGGTGATGCTGGACTCGAACAGATCGCTGGCATCGAGCATCACCAGATCGCTGTCGAGCTTGGCGTCGACCGCCATTTTCGCGACGATGCCCACGCCCAGGCCCAGGCGCACGTAAGTCTTGATCACGTCGGCGTCGGCGGCGGTGAACACCACTTTCGGTGTCAGGCCACGATGACTGAAGGCTTCGTCGAGTTTCGAACGGCCGGTGAAACCGAACACGTAGGTCACGATCGGGTATTCGGCCAGGGCTTCGAGGGTCAGCTTCGGCAGCTTGGTCAGCGGGTGGCCCTGAGGCACGACCACGCAGCGATTCCAGCGGTAGCACGGCATCATCACCAAGTCACCGAACAGCTCCAGGGCTTCGGTGGCGATGGCGAAATCCACGGTGCCGTCAGCGGCCATTTCGGCGATCTGCATCGGCGACCCCTGGTGCATGTGCAACGCCACGTCCGGGTACTGCTTGATGAAGTTGCTGATCACCGGGGGCAACGCATAACGTGCCTGGGTGTGAGTGGTGGCGATCGACAGAGTGCCTTTCTTCTCGTTGGAGAATTCCTGGGCAATCTGCTTGATGCTTTCAACCTTGCGCAGGATTTCGCCGGCGGTGGTGATGATGCGCTCGCCGGCCGGGGTGACGCGGGTCAGGTGCTTGCCGCTGCGGGCGAAGACCTCGACGCCCAATTCGTCTTCCAGCAAACGGATCTGTTTACTGATGCCCGGCTGCGAGGTGTAGAGACTTTGGGCGGTAGCGGAAACGTTGAGGTCGTGGTGCGCCACTTCCCAGATGTAGCGCAATTGTTGAAGCTTCATATGAATCCCTCAAAGCAGGTAGACGCCACGGGCATCAGCGACGGTATATAACTATATTAATGGTTTGAAGAATAAATCTAGAACTTTTTTATCAGAACGCCATTATTCGTGTTCTTGTGCCCTGCTTCGTGAATACGTTCCTCTTTTGACGAGGGGCTGTTGCTGCCAGGCAAGGCGCCGCGACGAGTCATAGCCCGCTATGGCGAGGAGCGGCAACGCGCACTACCGATCGCCCTGACGCCGACGCTCCACCAGCGGCACCAGATAGACCGGGACCCTGGCCAACTGCAACACCCGCGCCGCCGTGCGCCCCAAAGGCGTTTCCGCACCGGCGCGATGGCTATGACTACCTACGATCAGCAAATCCACCGAGAGTTTCTGCACCTGGTCGAGAATCACCTGCGACGGATCGCCCTGCAGCACCCGCACCGCTTTGATCCGTTCCAGATCCTGCTCCCCCTCATCCCCCAGCTCTTCACGAAAGCTTTCGAGTACCCGTTGCTCGATATTGGCGATCACCGTGTTCAGGCCCTGGCTGTGAAACTCGTTCAACGCCTGCTCATCGAGATAGCTTTGCAGCACCGACTCGGCGAACAGCCCCATCGGTTCCACGGCGTGCACCACATACAAGTCGGCATCGAAGGTTCGCGCCAGCGCCAAGGCGTGCTGCATCACCAAAGGTGCGTACAGGCCGAGGTCGGTGGCATACAGCATGGAACGAATCATATGACCTCCTTGCGTGCCGACATGGCGGAGATTGATTCAGCTTAGCAGTGCCTTGCCGAGTACGACGGGCCGCGTAACACCTTGACGCAGGAGCTTAAACTTTCTGCTCATTGCTTATGCCATGAGGCACGTGACCGGTGGCGACCACTTCGCGCGCCAGTTCGCAATGGCCGGCCTGATCGTCGAAAAACACGTCGGCGGCAAAGGCTTCCAGAAACGCCGCTTTGGTCAGCCCCCCCAAAAACAGCGATTCGTCCAGGCGGATGTCCCACTCGCGCAACGTGCGGATCACCCGTTCGTGGGCCGGTGCCGAGCGCGCGGTCACCAGGGCGGTGCGGATCGGACAAGCATCGTCGGGGAACTCGCGCTGCAACAGATTGAGCGCCGCCAGGAAGCCTTTGAACGGCCCACCGCGCAATGGCTCGCGGGCGGCTTCGCGCTCGCTGGCCTGGAACGCTTCCAGCCCACCGGCCTGATAGACCCGCTCCGACTCATCGGAAAACAGCACCGCGTCACCGTCGAAGGCGATGCGCAATTCGTCACTGGCGGCGCGGCTCGCGCCCCCCGAGAGAATGGTTGCCGCGGCAAAACCGGCGTCCAGTGCGCTGCGCACATCCTCGGCATGGGTCGAGAGAAACAGGTCGCAGCCGAAGGCCTTGAGGTACGGATAAGGGCTGCGTCCGCCGACAAACGCCGCCCGGGAAATCGCCAGGCCGTAATGGTGAATCGAGTTGAAGACCCGCAGGCCGGTGTCGGCACTGTTGCGCGACACCAGCACGACTTCGACCCGCGCGCGGCCAAGACTGGCGTTGAGCTTCAGCAGTTTTTCCACCAGCGGGAAGGCATCGCCGGGCTCGAGGATTTCGTCTTCGTGGTCGATCTGGTACTGCCGATAGGCTTCGACGCCGCTCGACAAATACACCTTGTGGCTCTCGCTCAAGTCGAACAACGCTCGCGACGAAATCGCCAGCACCAGCTTGTCATCTATGTCTTTTGCCATGCCCTTCCCCTCTGGTGGATCGACTTAAACGTTACGTCGATCAATAAAACCGAGCGCCCGATACAGGGCCTCGATGCGCGGCAATTCACAGCCCGCCGCTTTCGCCGCCGCCAGGGGCCGGGCGTAAATCGCCTCCAGCTCCAGCGGGCGTTTGTGCAGCAAATCGTGGTGCATGCTCGGCCAATAGTCGGGCATTTTCTCGGTCATCATGAACAGGTAGTCGGCATAACCGGGCGGTATGGCGTGACCACAAGCCTGGGCGCCCTGCACCACCTCGGCCATCAACGCCTGGATCAGCGCGCGGCTATCGGCATCGGCCATCAATGGCGTGGTACTCGCCCCCAGCAACACCGACAGACCGTTGTAAGGAATATTCCAGACCAGTTTCTGCCAGCGCGCCTGATGCAGGTTGGGCATGGCTTGCGAGTCGATGCCGGCGGCACGGAATAGGCCGGCGCCCTCCTCGACCAGCGCCATGCGCGCTGCTTCATCGCTGGCCGGGCCGCTGTGGTAGCCCACATTGACCGCGCCTAGCGCTTGATGGGTGATCACGCCCGGGCTTTCGCGGTGGACGCAAATCAGGCACAGGCCACCGAGCAGGTGCAACGAATCGGGCAGCACCTCACGCAGGCTGTCTTCGACATCCAGGCCGTTTTGCAACAACAGGACTTTGGCGCCGGGGGCAGCAGCCTGGGTAATGATCGGGGCCAGGCCCGAGCTGGTGCTCTTGGCCGCCACCAGCAACCAGTCGCAGGGTGGCATGTCTTCGGCCGCTGAATAGGCCTGGACCGGATTGAGGCTCAGCGCGCCATGCACCGCACTGTTGACTTGCAAGCCGTGCTCGGCGACTGCGGAAAACTCACTGCGCAACAGAAAGTGCACATCGAAACCGGCCCGCGCCAGCATCAGCCCGTAGAAACCACCGATCGCCCCGGTCCCGACAATGCCGATTGTCGGCTTGGCAACTGCTCCCATCATGGCAACTCCTCCGCAATTCGATTCAGCGCCTGCCCCACCGCTGCATTGAGTTCGGTGCTGGTCAGGCGTGACTGTACCGCCCCAAAAAACTCACCGTCGCGCACCACAAACAGCGCCGGTAAATGAAAGACCTCATAACGCGCCACCAACCCGCCATTGTCCCCGGCGTCGATCCAGCACAGCTGATCCACCCTCAGATCGAGCCTGGGCAATTGCTCTCGGGCAAAACGACAACTGGCGCAGCCGACGCTGGTGAAAATCACCAGGGAAGTGCCGCTCATCGCCAGCAGCCGCTGGTCGGCGTCGAAATCGGTCAGTTCCGATTCGACCACTATACTGGGGGAAACAATGTCAAATGGGCGACACAGGGAGTCCGTGTTCATGGGACGTTTTCTTCCTCATCCTTACGATGTACCCGTGGAGCTGACGCTACTCAAACATGAGTGCATTTCACGGCAACGGCTGCACACTATCAGCCTCGGGGGCATGGCTTGCAATTACCACCGCGCCTGGCGTCACGGTACGGCGCTGGAAGTGCGCATGCCGACCTTGAACCCCGACTTGCGTTATCTGGGCTATGTGGCCTGGTGCCTGCGACGAAAGCGCGGCTATCTGGTGGGCATCGCGTTTGTGGACGAGCAGATGCTATTCAGTGCGCGGATGGGTGAGCAGGTGTGCCAGATTGAACACTATCGCCGGCTGCATGAGGCACATGATGACTTGCAGGATATTCAGGCCCTGGCCCTCGAATGGGTCCAGGAGCATGCCGACGAGTTCTCCCACGACACAGTCCGCAAGGCTTTTGCTCAGCCTGTGCTGGATTAAAGCGGTGTCTGCCCATTGTCGAATCACGGTGTAACGCGCTAAGGTTCCGCTCCCCGACGCGCTTAATTTGCTGTGCTCCGCCGCGCGGGTTCGCTGGCGGATGGCACCCGTGACCTGACGAGTAAACGATGGCTGATTTACCGATCAACGACCTAAACGTCGCTTCCAACGAAACCCTGATCACTCCCGATCAGCTCAAGCGTGATATCCCTTTGAGCGACGCTGCCCTGCGCACCGTGACCAAGGGCCGCGAAGTCATTCGCAACATTCTTGATGGCACCGACCACCGCCTGTTCGTGGTGATCGGGCCGTGCTCGATCCACGACATCAAGGCTGCCCACGAATACGCCGAGCGCCTGAAGACCCTGGCCGCCGAAGTGTCCGATACCCTGTATCTGGTGATGCGCGTGTATTTCGAGAAGCCGCGGACCACCGTTGGCTGGAAAGGTCTGATCAACGATCCGTACCTGGATGACTCGTTCAAGATCCAGGATGGTTTGCACATCGGTCGCAAGTTGCTGCTGGACCTGGCCGAGATGGGCCTGCCGACCGCTACCGAAGCCCTCGACCCGATCTCCCCGCAGTACTTGCAGGACCTGATCAGCTGGTCGGCTATCGGCGCGCGCACCACCGAATCCCAGACGCACCGTGAAATGGCTTCCGGCCTGTCCTCGGCCGTCGGCTTCAAGAACGGCACCGACGGCGGCCTGACTGTGGCGATCAACGCCTTGCAGTCGGTGTCCAGCCCGCACCGTTTCCTCGGCATCAACCAGGAAGGTGGCGTGTCGATCGTCACCACCAAGGGCAATGCCTACGGTCACGTGGTATTGCGTGGTGGCAACGGCAAGCCGAACTACGATTCGGTCAGCGTCGCGCTCTGCGAGCAAGCGCTGAACAAGGCCAAGATCAAGCCGAACATCATGGTCGATTGCAGCCACGCCAACTCCAACAAGGACCCGGCCCTGCAACCCCTGGTGATGGAGAACGTCGCCAACCAGATCCTCGAAGGCAACCAGTCGATCATCGGCCTGATGGTCGAGAGTCACTTGAACTGGGGCTGCCAGGCGATCCCGAAAGACCTCGCCGACCTGCAATACGGCGTGTCGATCACCGATGCCTGCATCGACTGGTCCGCCACCGAAAACACCTTGCGCAGCATGCATGCCAAGCTCAAGGACGTGCTGCCGAAACGCGATCGCAGCTGATCTACGTTTTTCGGGCACAAAAAACGCCGGGCTTAACCCGGCGTTTTTTTATGCGTTGCGTTTACTGGCTCAGCTTCGCGGCGTGCCGCTGATGACGCTCCATGTAGCGCTCCACGTAGGAGCACGACGGGATCACCGTGTAGCCCATTTCTTCGGCGTACTGCAGCGCCTGCTCGGTCAATGCTGCCGCAATGCCGCGTCCACGCAATGCGTTGGGCACGAACGTGCGATAGATATCCAGGGTCTGTTTCCCCAGATCCATATAGGTCAGGTAGGCACGATGACCGTCCACATTGGTCTCGAACTGATGACCAGCCTGGTCATGGTGGATGGACAACGCCTCGCTCATCACTACTCCTCGCGGGTCTTGGATTCTGACCCCTACCTTACCGATGTTTTTCCGGCGAAGGAACATCTACGCCACCCTGTGCCTGAATGGACACCGAGAAGAGCGACACCGATCTCGCGCAGCCTGGCACGTATCAAATAGTAGGCACCATTGGCGAAAATGCTCAAGGTGCGCTCGTCATCATGCTTAGGCGGCGACGGGTGTTGCTCATGGGTGACGCAGGGACGGCCCGACCGAAGATCTTCCCGGGTCGAAAGCCTGAACATTGCCGGATGTTGAGACTTAAGACGAGCGCCCTTGGTTAAAGTCACCTCTACATGCAGAAAGATATGAGAGCCGCTGCTCAAAATCCGAACAAAAGTGTAGACGAAACCATCTAGACAGACTTTAACAAATACCGGAAATACAGCCTTCGCAATAGGGAACTTTTCCCATGGGGCTCGCTCAGCTCGGGCCTCGCAGCTGGGTATTTTTTAAACAGCGCAGTTAAAAGTTGCTCGAAAAAGAATCAACGCCTACAATTTTTTTTGCTTCTTGCTTTACGTCAGTTTACTTACGACAAGTAATGGGTAGTATGTACGCCGGCTATTTCCTCACTCTGAGGAGACAGCCACTTAATAGAAAGTCCTTGAAGGGGAACACGATGAACAACGTTCTGAAATTCTCTGCTCTGGCTCTGGCCGCAGTTCTGGCTACCGGTTGCAGCAGCGTATCGAAAGAAACCGAAGCACGTCTGACCGCTACTGAAGACGCAGCTGCTCGCTCCCAGGCTCGTGCAGACGAAGCTTACCGTAAAGCTGATGAAGCTCTGGCTGCTGCTCAAAAAGCACAACAGACTGCTGACGAAGCTAACGAGCGTGCTCTGCGCATGCTGGACAAAGCTAGCCGCAAGTAATAGTCCTTCGGGATTGTTATCAAGCCGATCCATTTATGGGTCGGCTTTTTTTATGTCCGGCGTTTAGTCCCGGCCATAAAAAACCCGCCGACGGCCAACGTCGGCGGGTTCTTTTGGAGTGCTTACTGCTGCAGATCGACCGGCACGCTCGACACCATCGGTGCGGAGGTGTTCGGTACGGCGATCTCTACTGGCAGGCCATCTTCGGCCGCCACCACGTCACGCACCACATCCCAGTTCATGCGCAGGTTGTTGGTGATGTCTTCACGCTTGAGCATCGCGTTGATCACCGCGGTGTGCTTGTCGACCACCGACGGGTTGCCGTTGTCGTCGAGCGGCGTGTGCGCTTCGAGGTAGACCTTGCCGCCACTCATGCCGAATTTGTACGGGTCGTTGATGATGCGCACCGACGTACCGACCGGCACCATGCCCGCCATTTCCAGCACGTTGTTGTTGAACATGCGGAAGCAGCCATGGCTGGTGCGCATGCCGATACCGAATTTTTTGTTCGAACCGTGGATCAGGTAGCCCGGGGTGCCCATGCTGAACTTGAACGGCCCCAGCGGGTTGTCCGGGCCGGCCGGCACCACATTCGGCAACGGATCACCGTCAGCAGCATGCTCGGCCTTGATCGACGCTGGAGGGGTCCAGGTCGGGTTCGGCGTTTTCGCCGTGATGGTGGTGTGGGCGATTGGCGATCCCCAACCCTCACGACCAATCCCCAGCGGGAAGGTGTACACCACGTTCCGGCCTTTGGGGTAGTAGTAGAGGCGGTATTCAGCCAGGTTGATGACGATCCCTTCGCGCGGACCCGGTGGCAGGATGAAGCGGGTCGGCAACACGATTTCAGTCCCGGCGCCCGGCAGCCAGGCGTCGACGCCCGGGTTGGCCGCAACCATTTCCGTATAGCCCAGATCGTAGGTTGTACCAAGGTCGGCGAAGGTGTCTTCGTACTTGGCCTTGATCACTTGCACCTGACCGATGATGTCTTCACCAGGTGGCGGTAGAGGCAGCTCTAGTGCTGAAACCGGACCGGCTGCACAGAGGGCAGCAAGGGTCAGGCAGCGGGTGACGGCAGGAAAGCGCGGCAACATCCGGAAAATCCTTCGCAGGGTCGACAAGGGTATAAGAACGCGATTGTACACCGACACCCGCAAATTCGGGGAGGTCGAGAACGTGGCAGGCGATACATGACGTTTTTTTCATGTACAGGGGGGGGGTGGTTGGAAAGCTTTTGTGGCGAGGGGGCTCGCCCCCGTTCGGCTGCGAAGCAGTCGTAAATTCATCACACGCGGTGTGTCAGTTGAAGCCCGGCCGCAGGATTTGGCACTGCTTCGCAGCGCAACGGGGGCAAGCCCCCTCGCCACAAGGGCTGTCGCACTGGCCTAAAGCTCGAAACGCAACTCAGGCCAGATCGGCGAGGTGCCGCGTTTTTGCGATTCCAGGATCGCCCGGCACAACGAGCACAAGCGCTGGTCCTGGAACACCCGGCGATCCACACTCGACCAACGCGGCTGCGCCGGCAGCAGGCTGCCGCACAAGGTCCGGTCCGCAGAGCCGCCGAGCTCCAGCTGACGGGTCACCAGATGCACCCGCACTTCCTGGCAGGCGAACAGATCCAGCTGCTCGTCAGGCTCGATCAGTTGGTAGGCAAAAAGGGACCAGGCGGGACGCGGCATCGGGGGCTCCAAATCGGGGGCGCCACCTTAGCCGAAACACCGCCACTAGAAAAGCGTCAAAGCAGCGGTTTCAGCGTCGGCCAGACATTTTCCAGCAACTTGTCCTGAGCCGCCGCTGCCGGGTGCAGGCCGTCGGCTTGCATCAGGTCTGGATGACCGCCGATCCCGTCGAGGAAAAACGGTACCAGCGGGATTTTTTTCTCGGTGACGACGTTACCGAATGCCCCGAATTTAGGCTGCCCAAGGTACGTCTGTCGGATTTAAGGGATGGAAAGAGCTCCGTCACTAATTCCACATTGACATCATGGCTATCCGCCAGTGAGACTCGGCGAATACCCACACCGACGATAAGGAAATCAAACAATGAAAAAGCGCTCCTTTCTGGTACCAATGGCAACTCTGGCCGCTGCTGTAGCTACCGAACAGGCTTCGGCCATAATTACCCACGAGGTTGTCGAGCCCAGCACCGACACCACCATCACATTCAAATCGGCTCCTCAAAGCGAAAACCTTTCGGTTCGCGGCGGCAATGATCTCTTTGCGTTTGTCCTGAAACGTGGAGATCAAGGCCAATTCATGGCTTACCACACCTCTCATAGCTCCCACGCCTCACACAGCTCACATAGCTCCCACCACTCGGGATCCTGAAATGGAACACGCGGCGACGCTCGTCTTTGATGAGCGGCTTTATGACGGACAGGTTCTGCAAAAAGCCGCTTATCGCTCGATGAACTCACTGACAGCCGATATCACATGCGCCGATGGAAAATTAATCTGCGCCTTGTCTTCGAATATCGGCATCGATGAATCTTCGTTTCTTTCAGCTATTCAAGAATTCAAGAAGGATGTACTCGACTACCAGCTGCGGCACCGGCTGAACGCTGAGACTCTACCGATCAGGAATCTGATCCTTGGACTGGCCTTCTCAAAAACCGGACTGACCAGTGAGTAAATTCCAAAAGCTGGAATTTTATGTAGAGCAACGTCCCTACGAGTTGCTTCCGTTCAAATTTGATCGACTGAATGACGACGAGTACGTCATCACCAACATGGCAGGCGAGTATCACGTCATACCGATACAGATACTCGAACCACTGATCAGCAAGACGCTTCCGATCTCATCCGAACTGATCCCTACACTCCGGTCGAAACAGTTCATCCGATTCACCGATGAGCAGGCGCCACTTCAGCTTCTGGCACTCAAGATTCGTACACGCTTGTCCAGACTGGCGCAGTTCACCAATCTGCATATCTTTGTCGTAACCCTTCGCTGCGACCATAGCTGCCCGTACTGCCAGGTATCCAGGCAATCGGAAAGCAAAGGCGAATTCGACATGACGATGGAGATGGCTGAAAAATCGTTGGACTTCGTTTTCAGATCACCCAATCCCGCCATCAAAATAGAATTTCAGGGGGGCGAGCCGCTGCTGAACTTCGAGATGGTGAAGTACATCGTTCTGGAGGCAAAAAAGCGCAACATCATGGAGCGTCGTGACCTGCAGTTCGTCATTGCAACCACACTGTCGCTACTGACCGATGACGTGCTCGATTTCTGCAAGCAGCACCATATCGTGCTTTCGTCTTCTCTAGACGGGCCAATGGATCTCCATAACGCAAACCGCCCAAGACCCGGGCGAGACAGCCATCAGCGCTTCGAAGAAGGGCTGAAAAAGGCACGTGCAGCGCTTGGTTACGATCAGGTGTCAGCTCTGATGACAACAACGGACAAGAGCCTGCCGCGGGCAAGGGACATCATCGATGAGTACTTGCGCCTAGGCTTTGATGGAATCTTTCTGCGCACTCTTTCCCCATACTGTTTTGCAATCAAGACCAAGAAATTCATGTCGTATGACACTGAGCGCTGGCTGGAATTTTACAAGGAAGGTCTCGAGTACATCATCGAGCTGAACAAGTCGGGAGTACGTTTTGTCGAGCAATATTCCTCGCTCGTCCTGACAAAAATGCTGACATCAAGTGACCCTGGATTTGTTGACTTAATGAACCCTGCTGGCGCTGGCATCGCTGCCATCGTGTTCAATTACGACGGCGCCGTCTATGCCTCAGACGAAAGCCGGATGCTTGCCGAGATGGGCGATCACACGTTCAGGCTAGGCAACATTCTTGAACATTCTTATGAGGAAATTATTCTGTCCGACCAGCTTCTGGATGCTCTGGAAAACTCCTTCACGTTAAGCGCACCAATGTGCTCCGACTGCGCGTTTGAACCCTATTGTGGCGCCGAACCCGTCTACCACCACGCCATGCACAAGGACCTCGTGGCGAGAAAACCCGAATCCTCGTTCTGCAAACGCAACATGGCGATTTTCAAGCATCTCATTGAGCTGATGGGTAAAGACGAAAATACGAAACGGATTTTTATGGGGTGGGCCAATCGATGCTGAAGCTCAGCGGGAAGGTAATCCGTATCCACGCGGTTAACATTTACAAGGACCTCACCCTGATCAAGGTTTCCACTAATCGGAACCTGCCTGAAATCCTGCGACAGGAATTGGCTTATCTGGTTTCCGATCACCAGATCCCCATAGGTTTCGCCCACTATTTACTGACTGAGCAACATCAGAAGCTGGCTGAGGAACTGCCTGCCGGCTGTGACTATTCCATCCTTGCGAATGACTTCAGCTACATCGGTGACAATGACGTAATCCGGCTATCCGCTGATCGTCAGAGCATACGAGTGTTGTTTCGTGCTTCATCACCGAACAACAGCATCCTGCTAACCGAGCAATGCAACAATTACTGCCTGATGTGCTCTCAACCGCCTAAAACAGCAGATGACTCATGGATACTCGATGAGATCGAGAGCTTGATTCCGTTAATCCCAAAAGAGACCAGAGAGCTAGGTTTTACTGGGGGCGAGCCAACGACCAACAAAGATCGTTTCCTCAAGATCATCAGCCTCACCAAAAGCTATCTGCCAAGAACTGCGATCCACATCCTTTCGAACGGTAGAAGCTTCAAAGATCCAACGTTCGCAGAAAAATATGCGGCGATCGAATTGCCCGATGCGATGATTGGAATTCCCGTCTACTCAGACGATCCGACGCTGCATGATTACATCGTCCAGGCTCAAGGTGCGTTCGATGAAACCATTCAGGGCATTCTTAACCTGAAGCGTTTGGGCCAGAGGGTTGAGATCCGAGTGGTCATACACAAGCTCTCGGTGCAGCGACTTCCTGAGTTGTGCGAGTTCATCGCCCGCAATCTTCTTTTTGTCGATCAAGTAGCGCTGATGGGCCTTGAAATGATGGGCTTTACCAGAGCCAATCTCGACGAGCTATGGATCGACCCCATCGAGTACAAAGACACGCTCAGCAAGTCGGTTGGCATTCTCGCCAAGTACGGCATGAACGTCTCTGTCTACAACCATCAGCTGTGCCTGGTGAACCCGGATATTCTTCCCTACTACCGAAAATCGATCAGTGACTGGAAGAACGAGTTCGCCCCCGAATGCCAAAACTGCAAGAAGCAGCGTGAGTGCGGGGGCTTTTTCGCATCAGGCATCAAGTTTGGGTATAGCAAACAGCTTTCCCCCTTCTGACCCCTTCGATAAAACATTTCAAAGCAGCGGTTTCAGCGTCGGCCAGACATTTTCCAGCAACTTGTCCTGAGCCGCCGCTGCCGGGTGCAGGCCGTCGGCTTGCATCAGGTCTGGATGACCGCCGATCCCGTCGAGGAAAAACGGTACCAGCGGGACTTTTTTCTCCTCGGCCAGCGTGCCATAGACCTTCGCAAATGCCTCGGTGTAGCGGGCGCCGTAGTTGGGCGGCAGTTGCATGCCCAGCAACAAGACCTTCGCACCACTGGCCCGGGAGCTGTCGATCATCGCCGCAAGGTTTTGTTGCAATTGCGTTGGCAGCATTCCGCGCAAGCCGTCGTTGCCTCCCAATTCGAGGATCACCAGCTCCGGTTTATGCTCTGCAAGCAGCGCTGGCAGGCGTGCCTGGCCTCCAGCACTGGTGTCGCCGCTGATGGAGGCATTGATCACTTTATCGTCGAAACCTTCGCGCTTGAGCCGTTGCTCAAGCAGCGACACCCACCCCAAGCGGGTATCCAGTCCGAAACCGGCGCTGATACTATCGCCAACGATCAGGACTGTACCCGCCGCTGCGTTCTGGGCCATGCACATCAAGGCCAGGCCAGCACTCAAAAACCAAACACGCATCGGATTCTCCATGGGCGCAAGCATTCTCACCGCGACGAACCTCAGCAAAGTGGTTCCCAGCGCGGAAGGTGAACTGACTATCCTGCACGAACTCAGCCTGGAACTGAACAAGGGCGACAGTCTGGCCATCGTCGGCGCCTCCGGTTCGGGCAAATCCACCCTCCTCGGTTTGCTGGCCGGCCTCGACCTGCCGAGCAGTGGCGAAGTCACCCTCGCCGGGCAGGCCCTGAGCAATCTCGACGAAGACCAACGGGCGCGCATCCGCGCCGAGCACGTGGGCTTTGTCTTCCAGTCGTTCCAATTGCTCGACAGCCTCAACGCCCTGGAAAACGTCATGCTGCCGCTGGAACTCGACGGCCGCAAAGACGCCCGGGAGCGCGCCACCGAGTTGCTGCAACGGGTGGGCCTGGGCCAGCGCCTGACCCATTCGCCACGCCAGCTCTCCGGTGGCGAGCAGCAGCGCGTGGCGATTGCCCGGGCGTTCGCCGCCGAGCCCGACGTGCTGTTCGCCGATGAACCCACGGGTAACCTCGACAGCCACACCGGCGAGCGCATCAGCGATTTGCTGTTCGAATTGAACCAGGAACGCGGCACGACCCTGGTGCTGGTGACTCACGACGAACGCCTGGCACATCGTTGCCGGCGCCAGATCCGCCTTGAAGCCGGCCTGCTGGTCGCCCCTCTGGAGCCTTGATGGCACGCTTGCCGCTATTGCGCCTGTTCAGCCTCGCCATCCGCCAATTGCTGCGCGACGCCCGCGCCGGTGAGCTGCGGGTGTTGTTCTTCGCCTTGCTGGTGGCCGTGGCGGCGAGTACCGCCATCGGCTATTTCGGCGCCCGCCTCAACGGCGCCATGATGCTGCGCGCCACCGAGTTTCTCGGCGCCGACCTGTTGCTCGAAGGCAGTTCGCCGGCGCGGCCCGAACAGATCAGGAGTGGCACCGAGCTGGGCCTGGAACATGCCCAGGTGGTGGAATTTTCCAGTGTTATCGCCACGGATAACGGCATTCAACTGTCGAGCATCAAAGCTGCCGACGATGTTTATCCCTTGCGCGGCGAACTGAAAAGCGCCCCGGCGCCCTTCGCTGCGGAAGAATCCGGCGGCGGACCGAAATCCGGCGAAGCCTGGGTCGAAGCGCGCCTGCTGACGGCGCTGGACCTGAAGATCGGCGACAGCATCGACGTCGGCATGAAAACCCTGAAGCTGTCGCGGGTGCTGACCTATGAGCCGGATCGTGCCGGTAATTTCTACAGCCTGACCCCGCGTGTATTGATCAACCTCAGCGACCTCACGGCAACCGGTGTGGTGCAACCCGGCAGCCGGGTCAGCTACCGCGAACTCTGGCGCGGCAAGGCTGAAGCGCTGGAAACCTATCGTCAGTTGATCAAACCGGGGCTGGCCGCCAACCAGCGCATCCAGGATGCCCGGGACGGCAACCGACAGATTGGTGGTGCGCTGGGCAAGGCCGAGCGCTACTTGAACATGGCCAGTCTGGTCGCCGTTTTACTCTCGGGTGTGGCGGTGGCGCTGTCGGCGACGCGCTTCGCCACGCGCCGCTTCGATGCCAGCGCCCTGCTGCGATGTCTGGGTCTGTCGCGCCGGGAAACCATGGTGCTGTTCAGTTTGCAGCTGACAGTACTCGGCCTGCTTGCCAGCCTCAGTGGCGCCCTCCTCGGTTGGCTGGCGCAGCTCGGGCTGTTTGCGTTGCTGCATGATTTGTTGCCCACCGACGTTCCGCCGGGGGGCTTGCTGCCGGCTGTTGCTGGCATCGGTACTGGACTGGTCGCACTGGCCGGTTTTGCCCTGCCCCCGCTGGCAGCCCTCGGTCGGGTGCCGCCCTTGCGCGTATTGCGTCGGGACATGCTGCCGATCCCGTCCAGCACCTGGATGGTCTATGGCGCGGCGCTGGGCGCACTCGGGTTAATCATGTGGCGCCTGAGCCTGGACCTAGTCCTGACGTTTGCCTTATTGGGCGGTGGCGTGATTGCGGCCGTGGTGCTGGGCGGCTTGCTACTGTTACTGCTCAAAAGCCTGCGCCGGATGTTGGCCCGAGCCTCGTTGCCGTGGCGCCTGGGCCTGGGTCAATTGCTACGTCACCCATTGGCGGCGGCTGGCCAATCCCTGGCCTTCGGTTTGATTCTGCTGTCGATGGCATTGATCGCATTGCTGCGTGGCGAATTGCTCGATACCTGGCAAAACCAGCTGCCGAAAAACGCGCCGAATTATTTCGCCCTGAACATTCTGCCGGCGGACAAGCAAGCGTTCACCGATCGCCTGATCGAACTGTCGGCGCAATCGGCACCGTTGTACCCGGTGGTGCCCGGTCGGCTGATCAGCATCAATGGCGAACCGGTGCAGGACATCGTCAGCAAGGATTCGGCCGGCGACCGGGCGATCCAGCGTGACCTGAGCCTGACCTGGGCGGCGGATTTGCCGGCGGGTAACAAGCTCACCTCGGGTAACTGGTGGACCGAACAAACCCCGGATGAGATCCCCGGGGTATCGGTCGAAGGAAAGGTCGCCGAGAGCCTGAAGCTCAAGCTGGGCGATCATTTGGTGTTCACCGTCGGCGGGGTCAATCGCGAAGCGAAAGTCACCAGCCTGCGGGAGATCAACTGGGACAACTTTCAGCCGAACTTCTTCATGATCTTCCAGCCCGGGACCTTGAAGGACCTGCCGGCGACCTACCTCACCAGCTTCTATCTGGCGGCGGGTCACGATCAGCAGATTGTCGACCTGTCCCGGGCGTTCCCGGCAGTGACCATCCTGCAAGTCGAAGCCTTGCTGGAACAACTGCGCAGCATCCTCGCCCAGGTCACCTTGGCGGTGGAGTACGTGTTGCTGTTCGTGTTGGCGGCGGGGATGGCGGTGCTGTTCTCCGGCCTGCAAGCAACGCTGGATGAACGCATTCGCCAAGGGGCGTTGTTGCGCGCATTGGGGGCTGAGCGGCAATTGCTGGTCAAGGCCCGGCGCATCGAGTTCGGCTTGCTCGGCGCGGTCAGCGGCTTGCTGGCGGCGCTGGGTTCGGAGTTGGTCAGCCTGGTGCTGTACCGCTACGCCTTCGACCTGCCTTGGCATCCGCATCCGTGGTTGCTGGTGCTGCCGCTGATTGGTGCGGTGCTGATCGGTGGTGCCGGTGTGTTCGGCACCCGTCGCGCCTTGAACGCCAGCCCCCTGACAGTCTTGCGCGAGGGTTGATAGACTCGTGACTCATTTCCACAAGAAGTCGCCATGAGCCGTTATCGCCCTCCCCGCACCGCTGGCACCGCGCTGATCACCCCCGAAGGTGAAGCGCGGATGCGCGCCGAGTTCCACGAGTTGTGGCACGTGCGCCGACCACAGGTCACGCAATCGGTCAGTGAGGCGGCGGCCCAGGGTGATCGCTCGGAAAACGCCGAGTACACCTACGGCAAGAAAATGCTGCGTGAAATCGACAGTCGTGTGCGTTTTCTCACCAAACGCCTGGAAGCCCTGAAAGTCGTCAGCGAAAAACCCAGCGATCCGAACAAGGTGTACTTCGGCGCCTGGGTCACGATTGAAGATGAGGAAGGCAAGGAGTCGCGTTATCGCATCGTCGGCCCGGATGAGCTGGACCTGAAACTGGGTCTGATCAGCATTGATTCGCCACTGGCGCGGGCATTGATCGGCAAGGCACTGGATGCCGAAGTTCGGGTGCAGACACCGACGGGCGAACAATGCGTTTATATTATGGACATTAGTTACCCCTAAATCCCAACTATAAAAAGCACCCAACTTATTCACTCCGCAATATTTCGCGAAAGTTATAACTCGCAGGCGCTTTGACAATAGGCAAAGCCTGAGCGAGATTAATAGCGCGCCCTATGAGCGCACTTACTTTAATCGCACTTATTCAAGGATGAATAAACATGACTCAGAACATCCAAGGCCTGGACAGATGGATGGATAACACCCCCGGCCTTTACAAACTACGCATTGATGAACTTATTCTGCCGGGGACTCACGATTCCGGCGCCGACAAAAAGGCATCGATCCTGAACTACCCTCAGGAAATTACTCAGGACGTTCCGGCTTCCGAGCAAATCAAGGCGGGCTTCAGGGTCCTGGATCTGCGCGTGAGATTCCTGCCCGGCAAGGCGGCTAACGATCCCAAGCGCTTCCAGCTATATCACTGGCATGACCTGAACCGCTTTATCAGCACTGATATTCTCGATATGTTGAACGACTTCTACGACGATTCTTCGAGCAGAGCGAAAGAACTGATCATCCTGAACTTTCACCAATTCGACAACTTCACCGATGCGGCCCATGACGAACTCCATTTGCTGATTAACGAAAAAATTGGCAAACGCCTCATTCCACCGAGTTACAGGTATTCGACCATTGCCGACATCTGGAAAAAAATTCCCGGCCAGACCGTAGTCATTTCTTATAACAAATACACTAGCTACCCTGATTACTGGGATGGCGTGCAACAACAATGGATGGGCGAGAACTACGTCTCTACCGACAAACTTAAAAAGTTCATGGATGAAGTTTCCCTCGAGCCGAAAAGAGCGTATGGACTGCGCTCGATCCAGTGCGCCAAATACACCGGCTTGTTTGTCCCGGATGATTTCAGCGACAAGATCGATGAGTGGTTCCATTCCAAGGACAGCAACAGCTACATCCAGCGCTTCCACATCATCAATACCGACTGGTCAACCCGCAGTCGCATCGTGCAGAACTGTGTCCACGCCAACCAGTACCGGGCGAGCGCCAAGGGCTGATACGACCTCAGCGTCGAGTAATCAGCCCTTGCCGGGCGACACGGGTCAGCTGCTTGATCACTTCAGGCGCGTCTTCGAGGTTCGGCGACTGAATCACCGCCAGATCAAAGCTGTCGTTGGCAAATCGCGCCAGGGACTCGCCATCTTCGACAAACTGGATCAGGAACGCGGCGGGACCGCCGGTGCGACGTGGCCAGCCATCGAGATAACGCAGGAGCGTCGGCTGATGTTTGCCGCCAAGCAGGATTTTTGGATTGCGCTGGGTGAGGTGTGCCGTAATCGGCGCGGGGCGTACAACGGGGCTTAGTGCATTCATTGGGTCGTGTCTCTGCCTCAAAAGTCTGCATGGCAGGTGAGAGGCAACACCGAACCAGCGCTTTAGCGGTATTTCGAAGCCTGTTCCAGGCTTCTATCGGCAACTGAATGAGTCACCTGGCGCCCCGCAAGTAGCTGTTTAAATCGGCGCATGGGCAGCATCCTAGAGAACCTAACCGGACAGTGTCAAGAATGACGCGCAACAAAAAAGGCCCGCACAATGCGGGCCTTTTCGTTGAGCCAGAGCGGTCAGCCGGCGATGGCGCGGTCCGCCGAAAGCTTGCCGGCGCCTTCAATCAGTACCGCGATGCTGCCACCGAGCAAGGCAAGGGCGAACTCATAACCGTTGTTGGCCATGAACAAACCGTTAGGCAGGTGCACGGTGAAGATCGCCACCAGGGAAAGGAACGCCAGCCCCAGTGCCGCCGGACGCACCAACAAGCCAATGATCAACGCCAGGCCAGCGAAGAACTCGGTACCACCGGCCAGGATCGCCATCAGGTGACCCGGCGCCAGGCCGATGCTTTCCATGTACTGCGCGGTGCCGGCGATGCCGTAACCACCGAACAGCCCGAAGAGTTTCTGCGAGCCGTGGGCCGCGAAGATGATGCCGACAAAGATCCGCAGAACAGTCAGGCCGTAGCCAGCGCGGGTAAACAGAACCTTGTTGATCAGAGTGCTCATGCTGTGTCATCCATTGAGTGTGTGTTGGTTGGCCGCTATATTAATCAGTAAATCAAATGTTAAAAGCGCAAATATTCCGCCATAACAATCAGTTTATTCGATCACTTCCGTGAGGCCACTTTTTGCCCCTGGGGCTCCAACGACTCCCGCTCCCGATCGAACGCCAAGTAATACTTGTTTACGCTATTAACATAGCTGACGGCGCCCATCCCCACCTGCTCCATGGCAATGCGCTCGACCTGGAAGAACCACTGGTTCGGGTTCAGCCCCCGACGCCGAGCCTCGGCGCGCATGCCCTGGACCCGTTCCGGCCCCATGTTGTAGGCCGCCAGCACAAAGGCCATGCGCTCGCGCTCATTGAGTTTGGGGCTGGAGAAGAATTTGCGACGGATCATCGCCAGGTACTTGGCCCCGGCCTGCACATTGGCATCGAGGTCCTGGATATTGTTGACCCCGACCCGCTGGGCAGCAGACGGGGTGATTTGCATCAAACCCGTGGGGCCACTGCCACCGCGGGCCCCGGGTTGCAACGCCGACTCCTTGAACGCCAGCGCCGCCAAGTTCAACCAGTCCATGCCTTGGGCATCCGCGTGCTTCTGCAGCACCGGACGCAGTTTTTCCAGACGCTGTCGATCAGCCTTGGCCAATGGATAGTGCACTTGGTACAAACGTCGGTAGATCCGCAGAAACGCCACGTCTTCATCCGACGGCTTTTTGTAGGTGGTCAGGAACCGATCAATGCTCGCCCGCAGCATTGAAGCATCGCGGCGCACGAACCAGTATTCCTCGCCGGGCTCGCTGATCAGCACTTGTCGATCGAAACGCAGCTTGGGCAGGATCTTGCCCCAACGCTCGGCAATCGGTTGCTCGACGATGGTCAGGTGGAAAATGCCACCCTGGACCATCTCCAGCACATCTTCGACCGCCAGGCTGGGGTCGACCCACTCGACCTTCACCGGTGCCAATTTGTGCAGCGCGAGTTTTTGATTGATCTGGCTGACCGCATCCCCGGCGGCGCTCCCCGTCGGCAGCGCCAGGGTTTTGCCGGAGAGTTGTTCGAGTTTGGTGTAGCGGCGTTCGCCCTTGATGCCGACCAGCATCAGCGGCACGTTGCTGGCAATCGGTTCACTGGTGCTGACGGCGTGCCCCGATTGCGGATCGAGCAACTCCCCTGGCGCCACCAGATCACCCTCGCCGCGCTGCAAGGCGCCGAGCAGTTGATCCTTGGCTTTGGGGATGATCTTGAGGGTGATTTCCTGGCCGTCGCGCGCATGGCCGTTGAGGTATTGCTCGAAGGCGCGCAGGCGATGGTATTCGACGCCAATGGCCTGGCCCTGGACTTCGCCGGAGCTGTTGCGGCTCTGGTTGACCAGCACCTTCAGCACACGGCTGCTGCGGATGTCCGCCAGGTCGCGCACTTTGGTCGACGGCACGGCTTGCAGCGGTCCGGCCAGACGCGCGACCGCCGGCATCGGCAGCAGCAACGAACAACACAGCAGTAGCAGAACCGAGGGACGTGTCATCCACTCTCCGGAAAGAATACTGGTCGACGTCATGAAAAATCATGGCATCGAACGACAGAAACAGAGCGCCGTGAGCGCTGGCAAAGTGCGAAAGACTGGCACAGTGATGGCAGTTTCACCAACCCGACCTGTCTAGCGGCATCAACAGACAGCTTTAACTCGTTGTAGTTCTTGGCTTTTCTTATAAATCTACAGCTCTGATATGCTTTCCGGCCTTTGGTCCGAGGTAGCACCATGCAACTCATCGATATCGGCGTCAACCTGACCAACCCCAGTTTCGACGATAAACACCAGGCTGTACTCGATCGCGCCTATGCCGCCGGGGTCTGCCAATTGGTGCTCACCGGCACCAGTGTCGAGGGCAGCGAACAGGCCCTGGAACTGTGCCGGCGACTGGATGAAAGTGCGCAACGGCTGTTCGCCACGGCCGGCATTCACCCCCACAGCGCCAGCGACTGGAACGCCGACAGCGAGCGCAGCCTGCGCAGTTTGCTCAAGGAGCCGAACATGGTGGCCGTGGGCGAATGCGGGCTGGATTTCAATCGCGACTTCTCGCCGCGCCCGCAGCAGGAAAAAGTCCTCGAACAACACCTGGCCATGGCGGTCGAGCTGCAATTGCCGGTGTTCCTGCATGAGCGCGATGCCAGTCAGCGCTTGCTGGAAATCCTGCGTGACTACCGCGATCAGTTGCCCGCCGCCGTGGTGCATTGCTTCACCGGGGAAAAGAAAGCGCTGTTCAGTTACCTCGATCTGGATTTGCACATCGGCATCACCGGGTGGATCTGCGACGAGCGTCGGGGCACGCATTTGCATCCGCTGGTCAAAGAAATCAAACGCGGCCGCTTGATGCTGGAAAGCGATGCGCCTTATCTGCTGCCGCGCAGCCTGCGGCCGAAACCGAAGAATGGGCGCAACGAGCCGGCGTACCTGACCGAAGTGCTGCGCGAAGTGGCGTTGCATCGGGGCGAGAGCGAGGACGACCTGGCGGCGCATACCACGGCCTGTGCGCGAGCATTCTTTGGGCTGCCTTCAATCGATTGAAACCGTGTTGACGCTATCGCGGGCAAGCCTTGCTCCTACGGATTAATGTTGTCCGCCCGCGATGCGTCCTTGCGCCAGCGCCCCACTCAAACTTGACCCATATCAAAATCTCCCGACCTGCATAGCGGCACAATGCTGGCACCTTGCCAATGCTGTTTCCGCTATCAGAGAAGACCTTCCTATGGGTGCCTGGCTTAGCAACATCTCGCTGAAATACAAATTCTGGGCGGTCAACGCGGTCGCCTTCGTCACTACCCTGCTGTTGGTGTTGTACGCCGTGCAACTCGAACAACAGGCCCGCAGCCACGCGTCCCAGGCATCGGCCCAGGCCCAGGCGCGGTTGCTCGATGCCTGGCCTGCCGGGCAGCCGTTGCCCAAGGCTGACAACGTGCTGATCTTCAGCCACGGCCAGGCGCCACGCTTGAATGATCAACCGGTGCTGGAGCTGACCGATACCCAAAACGGTTGGACCGAGATCAACCGCATGCCGCTGTTCGGTGACAACCCGTTGATGGGCGCCGAAGTTTTCAGCCGCGCCGACGGCCAACAGGTCGCGGTAATCGCGTACGGCCCGAGCCTGAGCCAAGTGTTCAGCGAACGTTTCTTCAACTATGCGATGGCGGTGGCGATCCTGATGCTGGCGATGCTCGGTGCTTCGCAGTTATTGATCCGCTTCTTGCTCAGCCAACTCAACACGTTGAAGGACGTGATGCTGCACGTCGAGAAAACCGGCGACCTGTCGGCCCGTGTACCGCTGGCCGGCAAGGATGAAGTCGGGCAAATGGCCAATGCCTTCAACGCCATGCAGGCCGGTTATCAGCGGGTGGTCAACACCGTCGCCAACACCGCCCGGCAACTGGATGTCGGCGCAGCCCGGCTGGCGTCGAGCATGAACGAGGTGCGCCACCGCATGCTTGGCCAGCAAAGCGAAACCGACCAGGCGGCCACGGCGATCAATGAAATGACCGCCACGGTCTACCACATCGCCCAGCATGCAGGCGCCACCCGCGACCTGTCGCAAAGCGCTGACACCCTCGCGGGCAGTGGCCAGGAAGTGGTCAGTCGGGTGCAGAAGTCGATTGCCGGGTTGTCCAGCGGCGTGCAGCAGACCGCCGAGATGATCCAGCGCCTGGCCGAAGACAGCCAGAAGATCAACGGCGTGGTCAGTGTGATTCACAGCATCGCCGAGCAAACCAATCTGCTGGCGCTCAATGCGGCGATTGAAGCGGCGCGGGCCGGTGAAATGGGGCGTGGTTTTGCGGTGGTCGCCGATGAAGTGCGCAACCTGGCCAAGCGTGTGCAGGCCTCGACCGATGAAATCACCCTGATGGTTTCCGCGTTGCAGGCCGGGACCCGGGACGCGGTGGATTTCATGCAGGAGAGCACGTTCAAGGCTGACGATTGCGTGCAACAGGCGCAGGAAGCCGGCGCAGCGTTGGCGCAAATCACCAGTGCGGTGGCGCAGATGCGCGAAAGCAATACGCAGATCGCCGTGGCCGCCGAGCAGCAGAGCCATGTGGCCGAGGAAATGAACCGATCCGTGGTGAGCATTCGCGACGTGACCGAGAACACCGTGCAACAGACCGTGGATTCGGCGAACACCAGTAATGAGTTGGCGACGTTGGCTGGGGAATTGAGCAAGGCGATCGGGCAGCTCAAGCTTTGAGGGCCCCTTCGCGGGCAAGCCTCGCTCCTACACGGGACCGCGTTCGTTCAAAAATATTGCGAACGACTCAATCCTGTAGGAGCGAGGCTTGCCCGCGAAGGCGTCCGCCCGGTCAACATCAATTTGCGCCATTGCCGCTATCGCGGCGATAGCCAACCTCGATTCGCCGCCCACCCGCGCCACGCCTATTCTTCAAGCATGTATTCAACATGGATTTGAGGAGTTTCATCATGGGCAAACGTCACCCCAACCTTCCGGCCTGGCAATGGAAGTCCTACCCCAACAATCATCAGCACCCGACCAATCTGGCCTTGCACCTGATCGCCGTGCCGCTGTTCATCATCGGCTTTCTGTTGATTGTGTCCGGGGTGTTCAGCCTGAACCTGGTGAATGTCGTGATTGGCGTCATCGGCGTGATTGCCGGCCTGGGCCTGCAGCGCCACGGTCACAGCCTGGAGGCGCAAGCCGCCGAGCCGTTCAGTGATCGCAAAGATGCAATGTCGCGCTTGCTGGTCGAGCAGTTCCTGACCTTCCCTCGATTTTTCCTCAGCGGCGGCTGGTGGCGTGCCTGGCGCAAGCGCCACCGGCGCTGAGTCAGGCGAAGATCGTCACGGTCTGGCGGCTCATGGCGATCAATTGACCGTCCGCGCTCCACAGCTTCGCCGCTGCGTGACCGTAGCCGTCCGCGGCGTGTTCGATCTCCACCAGGTACTTGCACCAGTCCAGGGTGCTTAGCGCCAGCAACGGCTGGACGAATTCGATGGTCCAGGTCAGCGTGCTGCCCATCGCCGGTTTGTTCAGGTGCGGCAACAGCGCCGGTGGCCAGGCGTCGACCAGCGCCAGGATATGCGCCTCGCCCAGCGCTTCTTCCTTCACATCCCCCCGCAAACGCACCCAACCGCCCATGTCTCGGGATTTGTTGCCGGTGAACGGCAGCCCGCCAACGCTCCAGCGCATCGCCAGATGCTTCATGAATTCCGGGGTCACGCCTTTGATGTAAGGCAGTTCCTGGCAGTCGTCCCAGTGTTTGAACTCGGGAGCAGGCTCGGCCGCCACGGCCACTTCGGAAGGACGCGAGGCGCCAAAACTGCCCTGGACCAGGGTCACCACCTGGCCTTTCTGCATCGCCCGGCCCAGCACCTGGCTGACGGCCTTGCCTTCGCGCAACACATCCACTTCAAAACTCACCGGCACATCGGGCTCGACCGGGCCGACAAAGGTGATCGCCAGCGAGCGCACCGGACGATCCGCCGGGACTTGCGCGCGCATGGCTTCGTACTGCAACGCGGCGACCAGGCCACCGAAACTGGCGCGGCCCTGGCCCCATTCGGCAGGAATGGACAGATCCTGCGGCTGGCTGCGTACAGCGTCGAGCAGATCGGAAAAGCGCATGGAAACCTCAAAGATGCAGGAAAAGGATGAAGGGATGGTAACCAGCCTAAGAGGACGATACAGCGCTTATTCCGGACAAATTGACTGACAGAAGAGCCGCGCAGGTCTTATGTCTGACACAAAACCAACTGTGGGAGCGATTCTGTGTGGCGAGGGGGCTTGCCCCCGTTGGGGTGCGAAGCGCCCCTAAAACATACGACCGTGGTGCATCGGGCCAACCGCATGCTATGGATTTACGACTGCTTCGCAGCCGAACGGGGGCAAGCCCCCTCGCCACACAGGCTCGTTCCCACAGGGGTTACGCAGTGTTCTTGATCGTTCCCACGCTCTGCGTGGGAATGCCTCAACGGACGCTCCGCGTTCGGCTCTGGATGGGACGCGGAGCGTCCCGGAATGCATTCCCACGCGGAGCGTAGGAACGATCAACAGAAGCCGTGGTGTTCTCAGGATTTGAAGCAGGCTGCGCCGAGTTTGTCGAGGACTCGGTCGGCACGCCCTTCAGCCTCGGCCATGGTGGTTTTCCACACGGCGACGCAGGGTTTCAAGTCCGCTTCCTGTTCGGCCCGCAGCAGCCACTGCCAGCAATCGTGCCAATCACCCAACGCGGCCTGGGCGGACTTGAGTCGTGGCAAGGCTTGCTTGGGCAAACGGTCCAGTTCGGGATAGGCCTCGATGCCGTAGCGCACCCGCTTGATCAACAAGCGCAAGCGATGGCGATCATGGGCCGGATCGTGCAGGGCTTCGTCGAGTTTTTCCCATTGCTTGGCCAGGCGTTTTTCGATGCGTTTGCGCAAGCCCTTGAGCAACCCCTGACGCTGGGAAGCGCGCAGGAAACGCGGAAACGCGTCGAGGATCATCAGCAATTGAATGACTTGCGGGCTGGTCGCCACGGTGGGATAGGCCACGTCCATTTGCGCCATGCGTCGCTGCGCCGCTTCGGGTTGATGGTGCTCGAGCAAATACGCCGCCAACACTTCGCGATCACGCAGCGGCGTGGTCAATTGACCGACACCGGACGCCGCCACTTCCAGTTGCTCGACCCCGGGCAAACCCCGCAACGGTCGCAACAGGCTGCGCAAGCGGCGAACCGTGGTGCGCAGGTCGTGCAGCGCCTCCGGGTCGGTGCGGGCAGTCAAGCGAGCCTGGCAGGCCAGCAAACGGACTTCAATGCTCAAGACTTGAGCCACCAACCGGTCAACCAAGGCAGACATCACTTGCTCCCTGAATCGAATGTGGATTTTCCCGCTCGACGTATCGTGCCCGCATCGAAACCCGGCGTCCTTGCCCTAGATCATGGGCTTAACGACCGGCGCGGGATTCACGAATATAGAAACGCGCCTTCTCGGCTTTGCTGGTGCAGCCTTCGTAGGCTTCGAATTGCTGCTGGGTCTTGGCACCGGTCAACAGCGACAGAGCTTTAGAGTAGCTCACTGTGCCGGCAAAACCTTCGGCCTTGGCCAGGTCCAGTTCGTGCCACGCCGCATCAATCTGGGTGCCGCAGCTATCACGGTACGCAGTTTTCCCGGCACAACCGGCCAATGCCAGGGCAATCAAAGGCACACAGATCCAGGCTTTCATCGATAACACCTCAAAGTTAGATAAACAGTCGTGCAGGTAAGACGGTGCGGCACGCAAAAAGTGCCTTGCCTCGCCCGTACAAACTATAGCGCTCGCGAGCATACCCATCTGTCGCCATGCAGTGTCGAAAAAACGACGCCCCTGCCCCGGCAAACGACCTTGGTGATTGAAGCGCCACCCTCGATGGGTGCATTGTTGAACCTTGTCAGACGAGGGGGATTCATGAAAAAGCGTGTCGCACTGGTGCTGGGCTCAGGTGGAGCGCGGGGCTATGCCCATATCGGTGTCATTGAAGAGATCGAACGGCGTGGCTACGACATCGCCTGCATCGCCGGTTGCTCGATGGGCGCCGTGGTCGGCGGGATCTATGCCGCCGGCAAACTCAACGAATATCGCAACTGGATCGAAAGCCTGGATTACCTCGACGTGTTGCGTCTGGTGGATGTCAGCTTCCGGCTCGGCGCGATTCGTGGCGAAAAAGTCTTCGGCCAGATCCGCAAAATCGTCGGCGAGATCAACATCGAAGACCTGCGCATCCCCTACACAGCGGTGGCCACCGACCTGACCAACCAGCAGGAAATCTGGTTCCAGGCCGGCTGTCTGCATCAGGCCATCCGCGCCTCGGCGGCGATTCCCAGTCTGTTCACGCCAGTGATGCAGGGCAACCGCATGCTGGTGGATGGTGGTTTGTTGAACCCGTTGCCAATCGTGCCGGTGGTGTCGAGCCATTGCGATTTGATCATCGCGGTCAACCTCAACTCGACCAACCAGCGCCACTATCAACTGCCGGTGATCCCGCGTCCTCCGGCGTTCAAGTCACGCTTCAACAGCCTGGTCAATTCGCTGGGTTCGAAGATGCCGTTCCGACGCAAACAGGCTGAGCAATTGCTGCTGCTGGAACAGGAAGCGTTGAAGGCCGAAGCGGCGGAGATCAATCCGTGGATCGAGTCTGCCGAACCCGAAGCCCAGCAACCCGCCGCCGCTCCGCAAGGCGATGGCGCGCCGAAGTCCGCTACCGGATCGTTCATCATCGACAACGTCGGGCCGGCGTCTTTGCTGGACTTGATCAACCAGAGTTTCGAGGTGATGCAGACTTCGTTGGCGCAGTACAAGATTGCCGGGTATCCGCCGGACATCCTGATCAACGTGCCGAAGCGTGTGTGCCGGTTTTTCGAGTTCTACAAGGCGCCGGAGTTGATCGCGCTGGGACGGGAGATTGCGCGGGATACGATGGATCGGTATGAGAATGAGCAGAATTGAGCATTTGAACGTTACCTGATCGTTCCCACGCTCCGCGTGGGAATGCCGCCATGGACGCTCCGCGTCCGCTCTTGAAGTCGTGACGCGGAGCGTCACAGGATGCATTCCCACGCGGAGCGTGGGGACGATCAGGGCTCGATCAACCGATACCCCACCCCCGCCTCGGTCACGATAAACCGTGGCTGGGTCGGATCATCCACCAGTTTCTGGCGCAGATGCCCGACCACAATCCGCAGGTAATGACTGTCCTCGGTATGGGTCGGCCCCCAGATGTCCTTGAGCAATTGCTGCTGGGTGATGACCCGCCCCGGATGCCGCGCCAGTTGCGCCAGCACCGCATACTCCTTGCGGGTCAGCGCGACTTCGGCGCCGTCGAGCAGCACTCGGCGATAGGCCAGGTCCACGGTCAACGGGCCGAACGTCAGGGCCGCTTGCTGGGCTTCACCGGCCGGAGCCTGGCGCAACAAGGCGCGAACCCGGGCCAAAAATTCCTGAATGCCGAACGGCTTGGTCACGTAATCGTTGGCGCCGCCATCCAGCGCTTCAACCTTCTGCCCCTCGCTGGCGCGCACCGACAGCACCAGCACCGGCACTGTTGACCACTCACGAAACTCGCGCAGCACTTGCTGGCCGTCCATGTCCGGCAGGCCGAGGTCGAGCACCAGCAAATCGGGCTTGTTCAGCGCGGCTTGCGCCAGGCCTTCGTTGCCGGTGCCGGCCTCCAGCACTTTGTAGCCCTGGGAAGCGAGGCTGATGCGCAGGAACTTGCGGATCTGCGGTTCGTCGTCGATGACCAAAATGGTCGCGGTCTGGCTCATGAATTCCCATCAACACAAAGAAGTGGCAAGAGAGTAGCGCAAGCGTGTTCAGGCTTCACATTCGGCTCTTAATTTTCAAAATCCGGCTGTTCCTGCAATGGCAGATGAAGCGTGATGCAGGTGCCCCGTCCTTCAATGCCATCGCCGACGCTGATCCGCCCGCCATGTGCGCCGACCATGCCCTGACAAATCGCCAGCCCCAACCCCGTGCCCTGCCCGCCGCGATCACCGCGAGCGGCGGTGTAGAACATGTCGAAAATCTTCGCTCGTTCATCCTCCGGAATCCCTGGACCTTCATCGCTCACCGCGAAAAACAACTCGTTGTCATCCGCCCCGGCGCGCACTTGCAGGCGTCCGTGCACCGGTGAAAACCGCGCGGCGTTTTCGATCACGTTGACCAGCGCCTGTTCGATCAACGCCGCATGCACGTACAGCAACGGCAACTCGGCCGGCACTTCGGTGCTGACCTGCAACGGCGCCAGCACCGCGCGCAGGCGATTAAGCGAACTGCCGACGATATCCGCTGGCGACACCCAGTCCCGGGCCAGTTTCAGGGCGCCGTGACCCAGGCGAGTCATGTCCAGCAGGTTTTGAATGTAGCGGTCCAGGCGTTCGGCTTCGTCGCGGGTGCCTTCGAGCAATTCACGGCGATCCTCCAGCGGGATCGCCTCGCCGAGGGCCAGCAGGCTGTCGATGCTGCCGCGCATGGAGGTCAGCGGCGTGCGCAAATCGTGGGACACCGAGGCGAGCAAGGCGCTGCGCAACTGCTCGGTTTCGCCGTGCAACCGCGCGGCTTCCAGGTCTTCAGCCAGTTGCGCACGGGCCAACGCCTGGGCCAGCGGCTGGCTCAGGGCGGTCAACAAACGCCGACGCTGGCCGCTCAAGGTCTGGCCTTCGTTGGCACAAACACCGAGTAAGCCCAACGGCCCATCCTCGACCGACAACGGCCACCACCACCAACGCCCGAACGGCAAGGTGCCGGTGCCCGCCCCCGCCGGTTGATCGTGTTGCCAGGCCCAATCGGCGGCAGCGCGTTCGGCTTCGGAGAACTCCAGCGGGCCACCGGTCTCGACTTTCCAGCCGCCCTGCCCGTCGCGGTTGAGCAGGCACAATTGCAGGTCGCTCCAGCCGTTCAAATGCTGGGCGGCGGCGCTGACCACGGCTTGGCGGTCGGTGGCGGCGGTGAGTTTGCGTGACAGGTCGAGCAGTTCGCTGGTTTCTTCCTGGGTGTCGCGCAACGCCTGCAATTGCCGACGCTGACGGGCCGCGAGGTTACCGGTGAGCGCCGCCATCAGCAGGAAGAACAGCAAGGTCAGGACGTCTTCTTCGCGCTGGATGCTGAAGGAGAAATTCGGCGGGATGAACAGAAAGTCGTAGGTCAGAAACGACAGCGCCGCACACGCCAGCGCCGGGCCGAGGCTGCTGCGTACCGCCACCAGCAACACGGCGGCGAGGAACACCAGGGAGATATTCGGCAGCGGCAGAACACTCGCCACTGCCCAGGCCAAAGCACTGGCCAAAATCGTTGCCACCAAGGCGAGTGCGTAATCGAACCAGACCAGTGAATGGGCTGAACGCTGACGCGGTGCATGAGTTTCCTGATCGCTGTCGAGGACGTTGATTTCCAGACCACGGGCATCGCGCAACAAACGGGACGCCAGACCACCGCCGAACAAGCGTCGACGCAAACGCTGCCGCGACTGACCAACCAACACCAGACTGGCGCGGCGTTCGGTGGCGTGCTGGATCAGGGTTTTCGCCACCTCGCCGGCCCGCAGCAGCACCACTTCGCCACCGAGGCGCTCGGCCAGTTGCTGGGCGCTTTGCAGGCGCAGGCGCGATTGCTCATCGCGCACGCGGCCGTTGTCCACATGCACCAGGCTCCACGGCAGATGCCGACGCTGGGCGACGCGGCTGGCGTGACGCACCAGGCGCTCGGCCTGGGCATCGCCATCGACCCCGACCAATAAACGACCGCGCACCGCTGGCGCCGCCTGACCGAGCTGGCGATAACCCTGGGCCAGGTCATCATCGACCTGGGCCGCTGCGGTTTGCATGGCCATTTCCCGCAGGGCGGTGAGGTTGGTCTGGGTGAAAAACGCATCGATGGCCGCCCGCGCCTGTTCCGGTACGTAGACCTTGCCGTCGCGCAGACGCTCCAGCAGTTCCCGGGGCGGCAGGTCGATCAGCAGCAGTTCGTAGGCTTCTTGCAGGACCCAGTCCGGCAGGGTTTCGCGAACCTGGACGCCGGTGATGCCGCGCACTTTATCGTTGAGACTTTCCAGGTGCTGGACGTTGACCGTGGTGTAGACGTCGATGCCGGCGGCGAGCAGTTCCTGGATGTCTTGCCAGCGTTTGGCGTGACGACTGCCCGGGGCGTTGCTGTGGGCCAGTTCGTCGACCAGCACCAGTTTCGGCTTGGCTTTGATCAGGCCGTCGAGGTCCATTTCTTCAAGCATCACACCACGGTATTCCGAGCGCACCAGCGGCTGTTGCGGCAGGCCGCCGAGCAGGGCTTCGGTTTCGGCGCGGCCGTGGGTTTCCACCACGCCGGCGATGACTTTCACGCCTTGGCGCAGTTGGGTGTGGGCCGCTTGCAACATGGCGTAGGTCTTGCCGACACCGGGGGCGGCACCGAGGAACACCTTGAGCCGGCCACGGCCGTCGCGGGGCAGGTCTGCTAACAGCGCGTCGGCGCGGCCGGAATCACTCATGCTTGAAGTTCTCTTGATCGTTCCCACGCTCCGCATGGGAATGCAGCCCGGGACGCTCTGCGTCCCAATAGCGGACGCAGAGCGTCCATTTGATGCATTCCCACGCAGAGCGTGGGAACGATCCTCTCTTACAGTTTTTCCAGCGCGATGTTCAATGCCAACACATTCACCACTGGCGGCCCCACCAGCGGCTGCTCGATGTTCGCGTTCAGCAGTTGCTCAAGCGTAGACACCGGCACATTACGCGCCGCCGCAACACGCGCCAGTTGATAGGCAATCGCCGCCGGAGGCAAGTGGGGATCGAGGCCGCTGCCGGAGGTGGTCAGCATCGCCAACGGCACCGGACCTTGCCCCGGCACTTGCAGTTTATTGGCATCGTCGATCACCCGCGTGGCCAGCGCCGGGTTGCTCGGCGACAGGTTGCTGGCACTGCTCGATACCGTGGCAAACGCACCGGCCGACGGCCGTGGGTGGAACCAGGCGTCACCGACGAAATCCTGGGCAATCAGCGACGAACCACGGACCTTGCCGTCGGCATCACGCACCAGGCTGCCATTGGCCTGGTCCGGGAACGCGACTTGCGCGACACCGGTCACCACCAGTGGGTAGGCGACGCCGGTGATCAGGGTCATCAGCACCAGCAGGCTCAGGGCCGGACGTATCATTGTGGACATTTCAAAATCCTCGAATTCAGGGAACAAATACCGCGTTCAGTCAGGTGAACCGTGGTGCATTCTTCGCGAGCAAGCTTTGCTCCTACAGGGGAATACATTTTCCTGTAGGAGCGAGGCTTGCCCGCGAAGACGGCGCATCTGACACACCGCCACAGAGCGTCAAACCAGATGCAACGCCGTCAACAGCATGTCGATCGCCTTGATGCCCACGAACGGCACCACAATCCCGCCCAAGCCGTAGATCAGCAGGTTGCGGCGCAGCAATGCCGCCGCACTCGCCGCCTGCACCCGCACACCGCGCAGGGCCAGGGGGATCAGCACGACGATGATCAAGGCGTTGAACACAATCGCCGAGAGGATCGCGCTCTGCGGGCTGCTCAGGTGCATGACGTTCAGCACGCCGAGTTGCGGGTAGATCGAGGCGAACAGCGCCGGCAGGATTGCGAAGTACTTGGCCACGTCGTTGGCGATGGAAAAGGTCGTCAACGCGCCACGGGTCACCAGCAACTCTTTACCGATCTGCACCACGTCCAGCAGCTTGGTCGGGTCGCTGTCGAGATCGACCATGTTCGCCGCCTCGCGCGCCGCCTGGGTGCCGTCGTTCATCGCCATGCCGACGTCTGCCTGGGCCAGGGCCGGGGCGTCGTTGGCGCCGTCGCCGCACATCGCGACCAAACGACCGTCGTTCTGCTCGTGGCGAATGCGCGCCAGTTTCTTCTCCGGGGTGGCTTCGGCCAGCACGTCATCGACGCCCGCTTCGGCAGCAATCGCGGCGGCGGTCAGCGGGTTGTCGCCGGTCACCATAACGGTGCGAATGCCCAACTTGCGCAGCTCGGCGAAACGTTCGCGAATGCCAGGCTTGACCACGTCCTTGAGGTGGATCGCACCGAGCAATTTACCGTCGGCACAGACCAGCAACGGGGTGCCGCCGCTCTGGGCAATCTTGTCGATTTCCCGGGACAGAGACGGCGCCAGGTCGGCGCGTTTCAGGCCAACGAAGGCCAACAGTGAATCCACCGCGCCTTTGCGGTACACGCGGCCCTGATAGTCGACACCGGACAGGCGCGTCTCGGCGCTGAACGGCACAGCGGTCAGCAGCTCGGGACTTGGCTCTGGCTGCGGATGCAGGCCACGCAGGTACTCGACGATGGACTTGCCTTCAGCCGTGTCATCGGCCAACGAAGCGAACAACGCACCTTCCGACAGCTCTTTAGCGCTGACACCCGGTGCCGCATACACGGCGGTGCAACGACGGTTGCCGAAGGTGATGGTGCCGGTCTTGTCCAGCAGCAGGACGTGCACGTCCCCCGCCGCTTCCACGGCGCGACCGGATTTGGCAATCACGTTCAAGCGCACCAGACGATCCATCCCGGCGATACCGATGGCCGACAACAAGCCGCCAATGGTGGTCGGAATCAGCGTCACCAACAGCGCCACCAGGAACACCAGCGGCAGGCTGCCATTGGCGAAGTGGGCGAACGGTTGCAGGGTCACGACCACCAGCAGGAAGATCAGGGTCAGGCCGATCAGCAGGATGTCGAGCGCCACTTCGTTCGGGGTTTTCTGGCGTTTGGCGCCTTCGACCAGGGCGATCATACGGTCCAGGGTCGACTCGCCCGGGTTGGCGGTGATGCGCACCAGCAGCCAGTCGGACACCAGGCGGGTGTTGCCGGTGACGGCCGAACGGTCGCCGCCGGACTCGCGAATCACCGGCGCGGATTCACCGGTAATCGCCGCTTCGTTGACCGCTGCGATACCCTCAATCACCTCGCCATCACCGGGGATCATTTCCCCGGCTTCGACGCGCACCACATCGTCCTTGCGCAGGCTGGTGGCGGGCACCACCTGGAAGGTGCCATTGGAGGTGCGGCGGCGAGCGCTCAAACCTTCGCTGCCGGCCTTGAGGCTGTCGGCGCGGGCCTTGCCACGACCTTCGGCCAAGGCTTCGGCGAAGTTGGCGAACAGCACGGTGAACCACAGCCACAACGCAATTTGCGCCGCGACAAAGGTCGGCACGCTGCCGTCGGGAATGAAGCACAGCACGGTGGTCAGCACGGCAGTCAGTTCGACCACCAGCATCACCGGCGCACGCTGCAGTTGCCGAGGGTCGAGCTTGACGAAGGCTTGCACCAGCGCCGGGCGCCACAGGGCCGAGATCGCGGTTTTCGGTTGTTCCGGGGCTTTGACGACCACCGGTTTATTGACAGGCATATTCATCATCAGCTCCTTAGAAGC
Source organism: Pseudomonas sp. ANT_J12 (assembly GCF_008370045.1). Lineage (GTDB taxonomy): Bacteria > Pseudomonadota > Gammaproteobacteria > Pseudomonadales > Pseudomonadaceae > Aquipseudomonas. The sequence goes on along the minus strand of NZ_VOBN01000009.1, from coordinate 180,621 downwards.
CCATGCTCAGATGTTCAGCGATTGGGCCCAAAGCCAGGGTCGGCAAGAAGGTCAGGCCACCCACCAGCAAAATGGTCACGGTCAGCAAGGTCACGAACAGCGGGCCGTGGGTCGGGAAGCTGTTCTGGCCGATCGGTGCGGTTTTCTTCATCGCCAGGCTGCCGGCCAGGGCCAGAACCGGGAGGATGTAACCGAAGCGACCGATCAACATGCCCAGGCCCAGCATCAGGTTGTGGAACGGGGTGTTGGCACCGAAACCGCCGAACGCCGAACCGTTGTTGGCACTGGCCGAGGTGTACGCATAAAGCAACTGACTGAAACCATGGGCACCGGGGTTACTCACCGCCGCCACCGGACCGGGCAGGCTGGCAGCAATCGCGCCGAGTACCAGCACGCCGACCGGCATCACCAGCAAGGTCACCACCAGCAATTGCACTTCCTTGGCTTGCAACTTTTTACCGAGGTATTCCGGGGTGCGGCCGATCATCAGGCCGGCGAGGAACACCGCGATCAACACGTTCAGCAACATGCCGTAGAGCCCGGCACCGACGCCGCCGAAGATCACTTCGCCGACCATCATGTTGACCAGCGCGACCATGCCGCTCAGCGGGTTGAGGCTGTCGTGCATGCCGTTGACCGAACCGTTGGACGCCGCCGTAGTGGTCACGGACCAGAGCACGGTGGCCGTGGTGCCGAAACGCGCTTCCTTGCCTTCCAGCGGCGCGGTCTGCTCGACGGCAGCGTTGGCCAGGCTTGGGTTCGGTTGGTACTCGGCCCACAACGAGGTCGCGCCGCCAATCAGGAACAGCGCCAGCATGCAGGCGATGATCGCGCGGCTCTGACGCAGGTCTTTCACGTAGTGGCCGAAGGTGAACACCAGGGCGACCGGGATCAGGATGATCGAACCGACTTCAAACAGGTTGCTCCACGCCGTCGGGTTCTCGAACGGATGCGCCGAGTTGACGCCGAAGAAGCCGCCACCGTTGGTGCCCAGTTGCTTGATCGCAATCTGACTGGCGGCCGGGCCGAGCGGGATCACCTGATCGACGCCTTGCATCGTCACGGCATTCACGTACTGAGCAAAAGTTTGCGGCACGCCCTGCCAGACCAGGTACAGCGCCAGCAGCAGGCACAGTGGCAACAGGCCGTAGAGGGTGGCGCGGGTCATGTCGACCCAGAAGTTGCCCAGGGTCTTGCTCGACTTGCGACCGATACCGCGACACAGGGCTACCAACACGGCGAGGCCGGTGGCAGCGCTGACGAAGTTCTGCACGGTGAGGCCGGCCATCTGACTCAGGTAGCTCAGGGTCGCTTCGCCGCTGTAGGACTGCCAGTTGGTATTGGTCATGAAGCTGACGGCAGTATTGAACGCTTGCGTCCACTCCTGACCCGGCAGGTTTTGCGGGTTGAGCGGCAAGTGGTCCTGGAACAACAGGATCGCGAACAACAGCAAAAAGCCCGCGAGGTTGAAGGCGAGCAAGGCCAGGGTGTATTTCTGCCAGGTCTGTTCTTCCTGCGGGTCCACGCCAGAAATTCGATAACAGCCGCGCTCGACGGGGCCGAGGATCGGTGACAGCCAAGTGCGCTGGCCTTCCATCACCTTGTAGTAAAAACGCCCCAGGAACGGTGCCGGAATCAGCACCAGGGCGAAGAAGGCCAGGATCAGCCAATAGTCATAACTGTGCATAGCCGCTCCTAGTTCCGATCCGCGCGCAACAGCGCAACCAACAGATAAATGAACAGCCCCACTGCCAGTAGCAGTGACACCCCGTCCAGAACGCTCATGGAAGTTCTCCGTGTTACGGCGTATTGCCGCTTGTGCAGTCATTGTCGGCAGGGAGGCTGTAAAGGAACGAGAGCGAGGGGGTTGGCTGGGCATAAAGAAAGCGTAAAGAGTGGGTTTATGCGGGCGTTACAGGCCGATATTCGTGGCGTCTGGGCGGGCCTCTTCGCGGGCAAGCCTCGCTCCTACAAAAGCAGGTTCGCGGTGAACCTGTAGGAGCGAGGCTTGCCCGCGAAGACGGCAGAACAGCCACCACCGCCCCCAACTGGCGCACAAAAAACCCGCATCCGGCAGCGATCATCCCCGATACGACAGCTTTCAGCCCTTTACGACGCACAAATACAAAATGGCACGCCCACTGCAATGCCCTCCCCCGAGCTTTCCAAACCGTTCAGGGAGCAACGCATGAACACACAACTCAAACCCACGCTGGGCACGTTGCACCTGTGGGGCATTGCGGTGGGGCTGGTGATTTCCGGTGAGTACTTCGGCTGGAGTTATGGCTGGGGCGTGGCCGGGACACTGGGCTTTCTGGTCACGTCCTTTATGGTCGCGACCATGTACACCTGCTTTATCTTCAGTTTCACCGAGCTGACCACCGCGATTCCCCATGCCGGCGGTCCCTTTGCCTACAGCCGCCGCGCCTTTGGCGAGAAAGGCGGATTGATCGCCGGGCTGGCGACGCTGATCGAATTCGTCTTCGCCCCGCCCGCCATCGCCCTGGCGATTGGGGCGTACCTGAACGTGCAGTTTCCCGCTCTCGATCCAAAACACGCGGCGGTTGGCGCCTACATCGTGTTCATGGGCCTGAACATCCTTGGGGTGAAACTCGCGGCAACCTTCGAGCTGATCGTCTGCGTATTGGCCGTGGCCGAACTGCTGGTGTTCATGGGCGTGGTTGCCCCGGCGTTCAGCTTCAGCCACTTCGCCCTCAATGGCTGGGCCGGTTCCGATGTGTTCGGCGCACCAGCGATTGCTGGGATGTTTGCGGCGATCCCGTTTGCGATCTGGTTTTTCCTCGCCATCGAAGGCGCGGCCATGGCCGCCGAAGAAGCCAAGGATCCGAAGCGCACGATTCCGAAAGCCTATATCAGCGGCATCCTCACCCTGGTGCTGCTGGCCATGGGCGTGATGTTCTTTGCCGGCGGCGTCGGCGATTGGCGCACGCTGTCGAACATCAACGATCCGCTGCCGCAAGCGATGAAAACCGTGGTCGGCGAAAGCTCCGGCTGGTTGCACATGCTGGTGTGGATCGGCTTGTTTGGTCTGGTGGCGAGCTTCCACGGGATCATTCTGGGCTACTCGCGGCAGTTCTTCGCCCTCGCCCGGGCCGGTTACTTGCCCAAATCCCTGGCCAAGCTCTCGCGCTTCCAGACCCCGCACCGGGCGATCATCGCCGGTGGCCTGATCGGCATCGCAGCTATTTATAGTGACGGCTTGATCAACCTCGGCGGCATGACCCTGACGGCGGCGATGATCACCATGGCCGTGTTCGGCGCGATTGTGATGTACATCATGAGCATGCTCAGCCTGTTCAAACTGCGTAAAACCGAGCCGAACCTGGAACGCACCTTCCGCGCGCCGTGCTACCCGCTGGTACCGATGATCGCGCTGGTGCTGGCGGTGGTGTGCCTGGTGGCGATGGCCTGGTTCAACGCGTTGATCGGGGTGATCTTCCTCGGCTTTATGGCGGTGGGTTTCGTGTACTTCATGCTCACCGCGCAATTGCGTGCGGATGCGCCGGCGGATGCGATGTTGACCGGGCTTTAAACAGCGCAGGTGTTGCTGCCATATCAGGCATAGAATGGAACCACTGCGAAAATGAATCGCTCAAAGTGGTATGCACGATCGGTTGGCAAAATCCGCCAACCGGCCTGCCCTCAAGGAGAGCCCTATGCCCTGGTATGCCTGGTTGATTCTGGTCGTTGCAATCGGCTCGATCGTTGGTGGTTTGATGATGTTGCGCGACACCGCCACCAAGGTCGATCTGACCGAAGAGCAACGTAAACGCGTCGCCGAACGCAATGCGGAAATGGATGCCAAGGAAGCGCAGGACCGCTAAAACAAAAACTGTGGCGAGGGAGCTTGCTCCCGCTGGACTGCGCAGCAGTCCCATAAGGGGGCCGCTGCGCGACCCAGCGGGAGCAAGCTCCCTCGCCACAAATGCGTTTCTACTTCTCCCAATCAGCCTTGGCTATGTGCAAGCCATGCAGCCCCTTGTATGCCGCTCGCTCAGGCTGGCTCCAGCCTTCGAGCAACGAATCCTCCAACCGATAAATCTCCACCCCCAGCGGGCGGCACACGCTCAATGGATCCTGCGCATCCGGCCCCCACATGGCCAACGACAGATCGCCGCCGGGGCAGGTCGATAGCGCACACAGCAAATCGATTTCGGCAAAGAACTCCAGGTAATCGCCCTTCTGCGCCGGGCATGCCTTCATGAAGTACATGTCGTCATGATTGAGGCCGGTGCACTGGAAGATATTCAGTACGTCATGCACGTCGAACTCGGTCAGGCCATGGGGCAGCACGGCGCGGGTCAGGTTGGAGTGACAGTGATGATGAAAGTCCTCGCCGGTGAGCATTTTGTTTACATACGGATCGCAACGCGTGCCCAGCAGATCGTGCAAACGACCGCCGTGCTCATCGATGCCATAACCGGCCAGGCTGTCGTCAGTGATGGTCACCAGCGGGCGCAGAAACGGCAGGTTCGACCAGAGCCGGTCGTGGGTGCTGACATGGGCGCCCTGCAACTGCCGGGTGCGCGCCGCCCACAGACGTTCCCGCGGATCATGGGCATTCCAGACGTTGAAATCCCCAACCTGCGGGCCAACAGGGGTGGTGACTCGAAAGACATGCCCGGCCGGCACGTGCCAGGCGCGGCCGGTGCGGATCGGCACTTCGAATTGCTCGATCAACGTGCGCCCGTCCTTGCTGTCGCGGACCCGTTCATAGAACGCCTTGTCCACCTGCAACGCCGAGCCTTTGCTGACTTGATAGGCCGCCGGATAGTCTTTGTACATGGCACGAATCCTCGATCAGTGATGGGGAACAGGGGTCAGTAGCTGCAACAGCAGTTGCTCGGAATCGTCGAGATACAGGCTCAGCGCATCCAGCGCTCCAGCCTTGTCACCCTCGGCGAGCAGGTCGTGGATCAGCCGGTCGCGGGCCAGCCACGGCGCCTGGAAGCGCGACTCATCGGGTGCATTGCAAAACACCAGGCGCAATTGCGCGACGACGTTGGTGAAGAATTCATCGAACAACGGGCTGCGCAGCAACCCGACGATATGTTGATGAAACGCCAGACCGTGGGTGCCGACTGCGCGCCAGTCTTCCCGGTCCCGGGCCAGTTCCGTGGCCTCCAGGGCTTCGAGCATGCGGTCGGACTGGTACTCGCGTAAGGGCTGGCTGCCGCTGATGGCTTGCAATTCCAGGGTGCGGCGAACCTTGAACAGGTCGCGCACGTCATCGGCGCCGACCCTGCGCACCATCACGCCTTTGTTGCGCACATAGCGGGTCAGACCTTCCTGTCCCAGCCGATGCAGCGCTTCGCGAATGGTATTGCGCGAGGCGTTGTAGGCCGACACCAGATCGTTTTCCACCAACGCCATGCCCGGCAGCAAACGACCGTCAATGATGTCGGCGCGCAACTCCAGGGTGATGTGGTCGGCCAGGGACAGTCCGCTGCTCATGTGGGTCGCCTCGTGATTGTTCAACAATCGTTAGCGAATGAGTAATCACTATTCATGCCAATGACCTGGAATTTCCCAGCCGAGTTGGACGCATCTGCATGCTTTTTAGAAGTAGAAGTACAGTCACCATTCAACATTCATTGGTTAATATGGCGCATTGTCGCGGAGATTAGAGATGCGTTACTCGCAAGACCATAAAGCCCAGACCCACCAACGCATCATCAAGGAAGCGTCAGCACGTTTCCGCCGCGACGGAATCGGTGCTACCGGCTTGCAACCACTGATGAAAGCCCTGGGCCTGACCCACGGCGGTTTCTATTCTCACTTCAAGTCCAAGGATGAACTGGTGGAAAAGGCTCTGGTGGCCGCAGGCGAAGAAGTTGAAGGGTTGTGCGCCGAGCTGTTCGCGTCCGAGCGTCCGCTGGACGCCTTCATCGATACCTACTTGTCCGAATGGCACCAGACGTCACCCCATCAAGGATGCCCACTGCCGACCATGTCGTCGGAACTCGGGCTGCGCGGGCAAGCGAGCCCCACCAGCGATGCGGTGCTAAACGCGCGTCTGGAACAGGTGCAAGGCACCCTGGAAGGCGAAAACGCCGCCGAGCGCAGCATCGTCATCATGTCGACGCTGGTCGGGGCGCTGCTGTTATCACGCAGTGTCGAGAACCCTGAGCTGGCGCAGCGGATTCTCGACGTGACTCGCGATCATCTCAAACAAGCCAAAGACTAATCCTGCCAACGCTTGAACAGCACACTGGCATTGACCCCACCAAAGCCGAAGCCGTTGGACAAGGCGTATTCGATCGGCATCGGCCGCGCCTGGCCGTGGACGATATCCACCCCTTGCGCCGCCGGGTCAGGGTTTTCGAAATTGAGGGTTGCGGGCACGATCTGATCACGAATTGCCAACAGCGTGAAGATCGCCTCGATCCCGCCAGCGGCGCCGAGCAGATGCCCGGTGGCGGACTTGGTCGAAGTCACGGCAATCTTGTTATCCGTGCCAAACAACGACTTGATCGCCGCCAACTCCCCGAGATCCCCAACCGGTGTCGAGGTCGCATGAGCGTTGAGGTGCTGGACCTGCGCCGGCGAAATCCCCGCCTGCGCCAACGCCAGCGACATCGCCCGACGTGCACCGCTGCCATCTTCAGGCCCGGCGGTCAGGTGATAGGCGTCGGCACTGGTGCCGTAACCGACCAGCTCGGCAATGGGCTTAGCCCCACGGGCCAGCGCATGCTCCAGGGATTCGATCACCAGCAGACCCGACCCCTCACCCATTACGAATCCGTCGCGATCACTGTCGAATGGCCGCGAGGCGCGCTCCGGCGTTTCATTGAAACCGCTGGACAAGGCACGAGCAGCCGCAAACCCGGCCAGGCTGACGCGATCAATCGCCGCCTCCGCCCCGCCGCACACGGCAATATCAGCCTCGCCACAACGAATCAGTCGCGCCGCATCACCAATCGCCTGGACGCCGGCGGCGCAGGCAGTGACCGGCGCACCCAACGGGCCTTTGAAGCCATGCTGTATCGACACATGCCCAGCCGCGAGATTGACCAGAAACGACGGAATGGTGAACGGCGACAACCGTCGCGGCCCGCGAGTGTCCGTGGTGCGCACCGCATCGGCGATCGCGCCAAACCCGCCGACACCGGAACCGATAATCGTCGCGGTCCGCTCCTGGGCATTGGCATCCTGCGCTTGCCAACCGGCCTGCTCCAGCGCCTGGCGTGCGGCCTCCATGGCAAACATGATGAAGCGGTCCATCTTCTTCTGTTCTTTGGGCGGGGTAGCCCGGTCCGGGTCGAACCCGGCTTCAGCGTCTTCAGCCAGGCTCGGCACGACACCACCGACCTTGGCCGGCAAATCGGCGACCACTTCGTCCGGCAACACGCGCAACCCGGAGCGCCCGGCCAGCAGGCGCGCCCAGACAGCTTCGACGCCACTGCCCAGCGGCGACACCAGGCCCATACCCGTTACAACGACTCGACGATCACTCATACCGCATTCACCTCAAACCGATTCATGGCGCCTCACTTATAGCGTGCGGCGGCTTTGTCTCGAGACAAGTTCGGCGCCATCACATGACGGGCCGCAACAAACGCTTCCCACTCGGACGCTTCCGGCAACGAAGGAATGGTGATCAGTTCACCCTGGTCCAGACCGGACAACGCCGCGTCGACCATGTCCCCTGTTTCCATGACCATTTCCGCCGGAATGCCACTGGTGTCGATGCCGGAACGCTCCCAAATCTCGGTGCGTGTCACTCCAGGCAACACCGCTTGCACCTGGACCCCGGTGCCATTCAATTCAGTATTCAACGATTGGGTCAGACTCAGAACATACGCCTTGCTGGCGCTGTACGTCGCGTTGAACCGCTCGGGGAACAACGCCACGACCGACGCAATATTAATGATTGTCCCCCGCCCGGCCTTGGCAAAACTGGCCGCTGCCGCCGAAGCCAGACGCGTGACGGTGGTGACGTTGAGCTGAATCAAACGCTCCAACTGGTCCAGATCAGCGTTGGCCAACAAGCCATCGGCGGCAACACCGGCGTTGTTGAGCAACAGGCTGATACTCGAATCACTGCGCAGACGCTGCTCAAGCTTCAGCACTTCTTCTTTTTGCGTCAGGTCCGCCTTGAGCACTTCGACCCGAACGCCATGCTCAGCGCGCAACTTGCTCGCCGCCGCCTCCAGCCGCTGCTCGTCGCGAGCGACCAACAACAAATCAAAACCACGGGCCGCCAACCGCTCGGCGTAAACCGCCCCGATACCGGACGAAGCACCGGTGACGAGGGCCGTACCTTGGGACTGGGTGGAAGTCATGACTGTGCTCCTGAGTATGCTTGAGGGAAAGCGAGCGCCAGAGCGCTTCCGCCCTTTTATTATAGGCATAATCCAAACGCAATATGATAGCCGTAATTTTTCATGCGCCGACGAAAGGCCGCTCACCCACGCTGGCGCCAGAACGAAAAAAGGCCGGTCAATGACCGGCCCCTTGGCGTTGATCTACAAGCTTAGTTCACTTCGAGCTTATCGCGATTCCTGTCCAGAATCGCCTTGCCGATCCCCTTCACCTCCAGCAACTCATCCACCGATGCGAACGGCCCATTAGTCTCACGATACGCAACAATCGCCCTGGCCTTGGCCTCACCGACACCCGCCAGTTCCCGCTGCAACGTCGGGGCATCGGCGCCGTTCAGATCGATTTTTTCGCCCTGTGCCTTGGCGGCGACGTCCAGCACCAACGGTGCATTAACCGCTTCAGGCTTGGTTGCAGGTGCAGCAATGGCTGCGATAGAGGCGCTGGTGAGCAGGGCAAAAACCAGGGAGGAGAAATAACCTGTACGCATAAATGAAGCTCCATGACATCGATTGGGAAAGCAGCTTTTCCGAAGCTGCTCCTGAAACTTAGGCGATGGGCAGCGCATGTCAAAAACGAGAGCGTTGCAAAAAGTGTAATAGGAACAGATTCCGCCACCCTGGAGAATTTCCCACACGGGGAACACAGGCACACTCATCTCCCCTTCACCTCGGGCGAAGCGAACGATAGCGCACGGGCACTTGGCGGTTTAAACTTGCGCGCTCGCAGCTGCCCCCCTTTCAGAGCAACAATATGATAAAAAATATCCAATATCTGCGTTTTTTGGCGGCCTTCCTGGTCATCCTTGCGCACGCCAACCTGCAAATCTATGGTGTACCCGCAACGCTCACTAATCTGGGTGGCTTCGGTGTAGATATCTTCTTCGTTATCAGTGGCTTTATCATGCCCTTCATTTTATATGGTGGTATGTATAAGCCTGGTAGTCGGTTAAAACTGGACGCAGGTACTTTTTTACTGCGCAGGGTCATTCGGATTTGGCCGATGTACCTGTTCATAATTCTGACCGTTATGTTCGTTTCACTTTTAACAACCCGTGGAATAATCGCCAACCCATCGGCTGATCTCTTCTATATATTCAATGGTTCAAAGCTGGAATTTCAGTGGTTCCTTGAAACCGTAACATTTACCCACTGGAACCGTCCGCCCCTTCTAAATATAGGCTGGACCTTGCAGTTCGAGTTTATTTTCTATACCGCCATCGCGCTGATGCTTTTTCTTCGAATCAAAAAGTTCGAAGCACTTGAATTGGGTACTTTCGGATTTTTCTTCCTGTTCCTGATGGCCAGTTTCTCGACACTTCCGTCATTCGGCTTTACGACAACAATGGCCAACCCGGTGATTTTTGAATTCATCATGGGAATGCTGCTGTATCGGGTTGTTTCATCGGAAGTGTTGCTCAACAAGTTCGCTGCCATTGTGATTGCGATAGTAACTATCCCTGCATTTTTTTACCTCGAATTGAATTTTTCATTCCGACTCGAATCACCATTTCATAGGTTATTTATCTATGGCCCTGCGGCATTCATGCTGGTGTGGGCAGCCCTTAGCCTGGAAAACCAGACCAAGGAAATAAAGTTGTTTGAATTACTGGGGGATGCGTCTTACAGCTTGTATTTAGTACACGGTGTCGTTGCACCACTCTTTGTTTTCTTCTGGACCCGAATGGGTCTGGAGCAATTTGTCAGCGTATGGATCTACATCATCTCCTACGCAGCGGTATGCCACATAGTGGGTATTGCCGCGCATTTAAAAATAGAAAAACCTCTGAACAATTTTCTGAAAAAACTTACCCAACGAGAAAAGAAATGCGCGCCTGCTTCGCTTTAACAACCTTACTTTTAAGTAGTGCCGTGTTTGCCGGTATCGCACCGGATGGTGCGCCGATGGATGAAGACTTTCACAACTGCGACAACCTTGATTGCGGTGTTTATCCTATGATGAAATTTCATCTGACGGACAAGACCCTTTCAGGTGCAACCGTAAACGGAGAAACTTTTTTCGTCGCTGAAGGAGATTCGAATTTCTATAAAACAGTCTTTCCACCAACACGAATCCGTTTAGTATTTAACCCGGCAAATGGGAAAATATATAAGCAGGGTGTAGATTATGTTGCCACTACTGAGGGGATCAAGCTTACTCCGACCACTGGAATTGAAAAGGCACCAGCGAATTTTGTTTCTACTATCACAGACGATGAAAGAAAAAACTATAAAGTTCGCATGACCCCTGAGTTCCAGAAATATCAATACGCTGTCACGTACGACAAAAACAGATATTTTCGTCCCAGTATTTTTGGCAAGTTAGGAAACATCCCGGCCATTGCGGGAAAAGTGCCGCTGAAGGTGACGTTTTTCGGCGATTCCATCACCCTGGGTGCGAATGCCACTGACATTTACGCTGCGCCTAACCAACCCGGTTACGTAGGGTTGGTCATGGCCTACTTGAACACGCAATATCCCGGTTTGTGGGAGTATCGCAACAACTCCGTGGGCGGCTGGAGTACCAAGAATGCCATGTCAGCCGTCAGTTACAGGGTGATGGACAAAAAAAGTGACTTGGTTGTTCTCGGTTTCGGAATGAACGACAGCAATTCTATTTCCGCCATCGACTACAAACACAACTTACAAAACGTAATATCCGCGATCCGCAGCAAACAACCTAACGTCCCGATACTTCTTATCAGTAGCATTTCTGCAAACCCCGACAGTTCAGTCCAGAATCGAAAACTCCTATTGAGCTATCCAAAGATGATGCGTGGGCTCACTGTCGAGAACAAAAATGTCGCTTTAGCCGATGTCACAGAGACGTGGCTGATGATTTTGAAGAATAAACGCTACCTCGACTTAACCGGAAACGGTCTGAACCATCCCAACGACTTTGGGCATCGAGTTATCGCGGAAGCCGTCCTTGCTGCCGTCTTGGGCGACAAATACTAAAGTAAGCTCCTCCCCCTCACACGGGAGCAGGTGACTATCAGGACGACAATCGCATACCCGGCCCACTCTCTGGAAACGCCCGCTTTCCAGGACACTAACGCCAAATATCAAAACGGAACGGACAAAATGAGCGAACCCAAAGACTACTTCGTGCATTCCCACGCTTTGTGCGAAACGACTCAAATAGGCAAAGGCTCTCGAATCTGGGCTTTTGCGCATGTGCTGCCAAAAGCGAAAATCGGCGAAGACTGCAACGTATGTGACCACGTCTTCATCGAAAACAATGTAGTTATCGGCGATCGGGTCACTATCAAATGCGGCGTCCAGATTTGGGATGGCATTTCTATTGCTGATGACGTTTTCATCGGTCCGAACGCAACGTTCACCAATGACCGCTTCCCGAGAAGCAAGGTCTACCCGGAAAGCTTTGATAAGACCGTGATCTGCAAAGGGGCTTCGCTGGGTGCTAACTGCACAATCCTTCCGGGAATAACCATTGGCGAGAATGCGATGATTGGTGCTGGTGCCGTCGTCACTCGATCAGTACCCGCCAACGTGACCGTTGTGGGTAACCCTGCGAGAATTCTGCAATCAAAGAAATAACAGGGTCAGCGCCAATCTATTGATCTGGAAAGCGCTTGGCTTACTTGTTGCGACGTGCAGGTTTTCTACAAGAACCGTCTGACGATACGCAAATGATTTGCGTATCGTCGATGGCTACCTGCCATTCAGTTCTTATCGATCACCAGTGCATCCGGCGCTCGTCGGAAATACATGTGCATAAATAGCGCGATCGAAATAAACACCAACGATGCAATCACGCCAACTTGATAAGTTGTAAGTGACATCCACGGCCCCTGCCTGCCGAAATAGAATTGCCACTGAAAAGTCTGGAATCCCATCCCCGTACTCGCAGCTACGGAGATGGTTGGTTTTAACCAAAAGGCTGGAAGTAACACCAGAGCTGAGAAAATCAGGCACCAGACACGCGTCCTCCAGGCATAATCCGCAACAGCAAAAATGACCAAGGCTATGGGCAACACGCCTATCCACTGCCGGCTCTCGGAGCCGAAAGCCAGCAACGGCAAGAAGGCCAGGAACACCAATTGAAGCGCGGTGGGAATTCTGCGTCCCACCAGGCATGCGGAGATCGCGAGTAATATGACGGGACCAAAGCTTATGAAGTGAGCAACCAATGGTTTGAACGGCGCAGCCAGCGACTGGTAAAGCAGATAGTCGAGCAGTGGCGGTCCCGCGAAACCTGTCTTCCAGTCAAAGCTGACTTTCATTAACGTTGCCGAAGCAACGAAGAAAAGTGCCCCTACAAGTAAACCTGGGACACTAAGCGACTTCCATGTGGCTGGATCCAGCGCCGCTCTGGCACCGACCCATACAATCAGGTACATAGAAACCAACATTGAAAACGCCGACAACAAGATCATGTCAGTACTGGCTGTCTTGCCATTAATGCTGACTGAATGCGCAGCCACAGCGGCCAAAGGAACATGGTAAATCGTCAGCAGCAGTAACACAGTCAGCGGTATCGCTAGTAACGCGAACAACGAGAAGGTGTACTTGTAATTGACTGATATAGTTTCCAAGGAATCGACTCGGTATGGAAACGCTGCCAAAACAAGCGGGATGATAAAAAGACCCGGCATCAGCCATGCACAATACGCACACAGAAAGTACACAGTAAATTTGTAGGAACGCACCCAACTCCACAAACTAAAACAAACCATCGCCAACGCAACGTGATCACTTAAAACAGGGTAAAACATCGGCATACACAAAAACAGCCAACTGCAAGAAAGGATCGCAACAGACAGTGTTGCTACTGCCTGCCTGACGTTCAATCTCACCATCACGTCGTGAAGCAATGCCGCGCCAATAGACAACATCACAGCGTTGAGACAGGCTTGCAACCCAATGAGTACCGCTTTGGAAGCTCCCAGGTAAGATGCAACGACAAGCGGAAGAAAACCTGACATGCGAATGGAGCGGTATGGGTCACCGAAGATAGGTAGCCCCTGCCCCAAGCGTTCGACGTATTGGACGTACACACCACCGTCCCAACCGGCTCCCTCACCGACCGGTATAAACCCTACTATGTAGTGGACTATCAAAAAAGCAAATGCAACAGCGAGGCCGCAGTAAACGGAAATTCTGCTCAACTTAAATCTCCATTATTCTGATTTTTACGAGAAAATATTTTACTAGATAGAAAATAATTTAGCGGCACGAAAGCCACAATAGCGATGAGCAGAGCAAACCGACTATCAACATCAAGATTATCCACCAGCAACCACAACGCAAAACTTGTCGATAGATACTGGAGCACATATATAAAAGGGAACAACAACACGGAACGCAAGCCTTGATGTGCTTTGAAAACCACTACCCTATTCAAAAAATAAGATAGGACAACACCTAGCAAGTACGAAATCGTGTAGCTTATCTGATATGAAAAAAAAGCAAGCAACAGCAGATACACAAGATACGTCGACAGCGTATTAAAACCACCCGACAATAAAAATCGTGCGAACACAGTGTATGTTGATCTAAATTTATACACCCGGCGCGCCCAGGTTTAGCGAAACATGAGAGATGAATTCCTCATAACTTCTTACATAGTCTTCATTATCATAATAATCTGAAGCCAGCACCAACAGCACCGCATCCGCAGAGTATTTATGCTGGATACCCCAGGTCATTGGGGGAAGGTGAAGCCCTTTATCGGCGCGATCCAGAACAAATTCTTCCCGGTTTACCCCATCGTCAGCGATGACGTGAACCGTACCTTTAACGGCGACCAAGAATTGATGGCATCGAAAATGCGCGTGGTCACCGCGAACCTCCCCTGCGGGAACATTGTAAACAAGGAAATATCGAGACACCATAAAAGGAATATTTCGACCAAACTCGCCCATTGATAAATTGCCGCGTTTATCCTGAACGTTATGCAAATTATGTAACGTGACACCCGCCACAGAAGTAGTTTGCACTTCTCGTAATACATCAGCATCCGAGTCGCTTTCCGCGACAGGCGCGGTGTCGCGTGTGTAACCAACAACTTTCGCCGGATTACCAGTCATGATAGCGCCAGGTGGAACTGAAGCTGTTAGTACAACATCCGCTCCAACCACAGCACCATCACCAACCCGGACACCCGCCAGAACCTCTACGCCATCCCCCAGAGAAACCCCTTTGCCTATAATCGTCTTCCGATCATTCCCGGGTTCTGAGGTCGCTCCGTATATTTTTACATGAGCACCAATGACCGAGTTATCCCCGACAATGACTCCGTCCAAAACTTTCGCACCGTATTTAATAACCACGTCGCTCCCTATGGTGACGTATTTATCAATGAAAACATCGCTAAAAATACAGCAATTTTCACCAATGCATGCCGTCGGGTCCAGGCGCACAAATGCCAGCACAGAGGTTCCCATGCCAATTTGGCCAGGTAGACACTCGGCCTGCTCATGTATAAATCGATCAGCACGATTAGTCACGCCAGGCCTCCATACTGCTCCACCCGCATAGGGATCGCTAATGGCCTGTTTTTTGTATTTTCGTAAGTTCGCCATGCGTAAGAGCCGACAATACCAAGCCCCATTAAATTCAAACTTCCAAGCAGAGTAATCATTAATATCGTTACAGCATATCCGGGAACAGTGATTTCCCCATGCAGCTTTGCCCAAACAACAATCAAGCCAAATAAAAATGCCAAAATGGATCCGGCTGCTCCAACGCGTATCAACAGGCGAATCGGCAAATCGGTGAAAGCAAATACACTGTCCATCATGTAGTTAATTTTTTTGCGCAATGTCCAAGCGGACTTGCCATGCTGTCTTTTCTGTCGTTTGTATTGCACTGTAGTGCGACGAAATCCGAGCCAGAAAATCTGGGCTATCAAAGAGCTATGTCGCTCCTCAAGTGTCAGGAGCGTGTCGCGGAAAGGTTTGTTACAAGCAAACATGTCCACTCCCCCGAGCGGAATCTCAGGGACAACGTAACGTCGATACAGTCCCCAAAAAGCTTTTGAGGCCAGTCGGGAAAGCAGTGGATCATCCCTACCCTCTCTAACCCCTACAACGACGTCGACTTCCTGGGACATCAAAATAGTATTCATTTCATTGATTAGTTCAGGGGGTTCCTGAAGGTCCGCTGCCATCACAGCGAATCGGTCGCCGTTACCAAACTGAAAGCCTGTTCGAATAGCCATGAATGAACCAAAATTTCGAGACAGTAAAATCAATTGAGAACGAAATTTTCGCGTAGGCAAGTCTTTTCTAAGAATCTCATAGCAATTATCCGGACTACCATCCACAACAAAAACCACCTCAAGATTTTGTTGTAATTGGTCGTTCAATTGGTCAATCACACTGATCAGATCAGATAATGAACCTTCATTGCGATAAACAGGAATGACTAAGGTCAGCAAAATGGAGGCCCCTGAAAAATTATAAAAATCCTGCAAGCAGGACTCGAAACAATTACCGAAATATTCAGCGGTACCGAAAAGCTATTCAACGACTGGAAGTAGCTGAACGCGGCCCGCTTTTACCATAACGACGTCTCTTCGCTGTCAAGGATCCAACCGTCGTTGCTGATGTATCCAGTCTACGATTTCGCCATCTGGCGCATAGCCGCTGACCGTATCACGGAGCAGCTGACGCACACGTGTGTAGTCGTCTGATTCAACGGCCGAGATTAGCTCCGCCAGTTTGCCTTTTAGTACATCCCAAGATATGAAATCCTCGTTTGCACTCATAATCATTGGATGAGGGGTCTTGACGACGTTATCGCCTATCAATAGCTCCTCATACAACTTCTCTCCTGGACGGAGCCCCGTAAATTCAATAGCGATGTCACCGTGCGGATTTTTCTCTGAACGCACACTGAAGCCAGAAAGATGGATCATCTTTTCGGCCAGTTCGACGATCTTGACCGGCTCCCCCATATCCAGTACAAAAACATCTCCACCCAAACCCATGGACCCTGCCTGAATAACCAACTGAGCAGCTTCAGGAATGGTCATGAAGTAACGGGTTATCTTCGGGTGAGTGACAGTTAGAGGGCCACCGGATTTGATTTGTTTATGAAACAGAGGGATGACGGAGCCGGATGATCCAAGAACATTGCCGAAACGCACCATTGTAAATCGGGTTTTATTGACACGTGAAACATTCGAGTTATCACGAAACATTACCGGGGCTAATTCTCGACTAAGCGCCTGTAACGTCAGTTCCGCCAGACGTTTAGTGCTACCCATTACATTGGTAGGACGCACGGCCTTATCTGTCGAAATCAAAACAAAGTTCGCTACACCCGCCTGCAAAGCAGCTTGGGCAGTATTCAAGGTACCAATGACGTTATTAATAACGCCTTCAGCAATATTATGCTCGACAATAGGCACATGCTTATACGCTGCGGCGTGATATACCGTGTCTACTTGCCAGGTGTTCATGACATCAAGCAGCTTACGCGGGTTACTCACCGAGCCAAGTATTGGCAACAGCCTGACAGACAGCGATTTCCGCGTAACCTGTTGTTCTAACTCAGAAAGAATACTGTAGAGATTAAACTCGCTGTGCTCGAATAATATTAACGTCGTTGGACGCAGCTCAAGTATTTGACGGCATAATTCCGAGCCAATCGAACCGCCTGCCCCGGTGACCATGACAGACTGCTCTTTAATACAATGCTCAAGGAGATTCTCCTGGGCAGGTACCGCATCACGTCCCAGCAAGTCCGCGATATCTACTTCTTGAATGTCATCAACCTTGACCCGCCCGCTTGCCAGATCCATAAAACCGGGGACGCTTCGCACATGAAGCGGAAAGCCTTCTAAAAATCCGAGTATTTCACGACGCCTTACACGGTTTGCCGAAGGAATAGCCAATAGTATTTCCTGCGCTCCCGTTGCATCGATCATGCGCTGAATATGTTTAGGCTTGTAAACCTGCAACCCTGCAATGACGCGATCGGCAATGCTGCTGTCGTCATCGATAAATGCGATCGGGCGCATGACGCGCCCCATGCGTAATGCGGCCACCAACTGATTACCCGCAGCACCGGCGCCGTAAATGGCGACCTTGGGCAGGCCGTCATCACGATTGGTAAATGGTACGTGTTGTGCGGCCGTGAACCAGTCGCCGAGGAAATACTGGCGCATTGCCAGGCGCAACCCGCCAATCATGATCAGGCTGAGCCACCAATAGTTGAAAATGATCGATCTCGGAACGATGTTCTGGTGATTGCTGTACCAATAAACAACCACACCCAAGATCAACGAGGAAAGGGTGACCGCCTTGACGATGGCAATCAGCGCGTCGTTGCCAAAATACCGCATGACCGCACGGTACATGCCAAATCGGATAAATAAGGGAATAGCAATGGCCGGTGCACTCAGAAACAGCACTTCGTGCATGGTGAAAGGGTTGATAAGAACATCCACCCCCAACCGGACCACAAAGGAAAGCCATAATGCCAGCCAAACGAGGACGATATCGGCAGATACCTGAATCAAACGCTTCTGTCGACGCGGTAGTCCTACCAAAAAAGCACGTAATTTATCCATAAATCCTTTGAGCACCTTACATAAAACGCCTGGACTGTCAGTATCCTCTTTTCTATCAAACTCGTCAGAGAGGACTCACACGCCAAAACCAATCGGGGCTAGCTAACTTCTACATCCCCGGCTCGGAATTTTAGTGCCAGCAACAGCAAAGGTACATACGCTGTAATCAATCCGAATATGCCTTCCAGCTTGCCAGCAACCACCAGGAAGGCAATCGGCAACAGCCACACAGTGTTCAGTATTCCCGTCGCCAGCGTCACCGGCAAATGTCGCTTGTACTGGCGAGAGGCAAATTGATAGGCATGACTGCGGTGCGCCTCGTAAACCTTTTCTCCACGCAACAATCGGCGAAGCAGTGTCACGGTGGCGTCCACTATGAACACGCCGAGCAGGATCAGCCACGCAAAAAACAAGTTGGATGATATCCACGCGGCCTGAAGCGCAAAAATCCCCAGAATCATGCCCAGAAATCCACTCCCGGCATCCCCCATGAAGATCTTGGCTGGCGGAAAATTCCAGCATAGAAATCCCAAGACCGCGCTAGCGAGTAATAGCGGCCCGCCCACTGCGGCACCTCCCTGCCACCAATACAGTAATGCAGCCCCGACGCAAGCCGACACCGCCTCGACACTGGCTATCCCGTCAATGCCATCCATGAAGTTATAAAGATTAAGCATCCAGACCAGAAACATTGCGGCCACAACGTAACCGAAAATACCGAGGTCGATATTTACCCCGAACACAGAAATAGGTGCGAGACCGCCAATCCAATACAAGGCCCAAAACGCCGCCAGGAAATGACCTAAAAGTCGCCATCTGGCAGCGATATGACCGTGATCATCCAAAAATCCCAGAACGGCCACCAATGCACCGGCTCCCAGCAACGCCGCGACCTGATTCAATGGAAGCATTTCCAGAAAGAACATCGCCACGGCAGCGGCGAGGAAGCACACGACGATTGCGACACCACCACCTCGGGGCGTAGGAATGGTATGAGAACTACGCGCATTGGGCACATCGATAAGACTGCGGGCCAGCGCGTACCGACGAAGAACCCACGTCAGAGAGAAGGAAAAAATGGCGATGACCGGCAAAAATAACCACAGCATTAAAAACTCCTTATTGAGACCGCACCGTTTTTGAACGAGGTGCATCACCGGACAACTCAAAATTTCGCGCCGATTTGATCAACTCATCGCGTGAAGAAAAAGGCGGCGTCCAGTTTAACAAAGCCGTAGCTTTATTGGAGTTCAGTACGAAAGAGCCACACAGTTGTGTCATCAGTGCGCCCTTGCCGAGCAGTCGACTTACCGCTGACATGATCGACACAGGAAAGTAAAAGAGTCTGGATTTTCGTCCCATCCCCTCTGAAAGCGCTTCAAGTATCTCTGGCAAAGAAAGATCGTCTCCATCAGAAACTAGAAATAACTGCCCACCGGCCCGAGGATGAATTGCACAGGTGCTTAAAAAGTCGGTGAGATTATTGAGTGAAACCATACTTCTCTTGTTGGCAACCCCGGAAAATGGCAACGGCGCACCAGCTTTAACGAGTTTAAGCAACTTTTGAAAGTTTCCAGGTGCGTTGGCTGCATACACGAGAGGAGGCCGGATGATAACCAACTCCATTTCACTAGCATGATTTATGTATCGCTCGGTCAAGCCAATTTCCGCCTCATACTTGGACAAGGCGTAGTCCTTCACTGGATTGGCGGAAGACGTTTCATCGATAGCTACCGAGCCAGTTTCCACCCCATTGACGCCAATGGAACTGACAAATATAAAGCGCTTAACCCCGAGTTTTTCTGCGTATGACGCTAACTTAAGCGTGAGATCCTTATTCACCGCGAGCATTGCTTCCAGATTCGTGGAAGCTTTTCCGAACTGATGCGCTCTGCCGGCAAGATGAATAACGACATCTATGCCTGACAACGCTGTCGAGAGAAACGCCTCATCATCCAGCTCACCAGACAAACATTCATAATCAGCGACAACCGAGGACTGCTTTCTCATGAGCGCTCGCACAGCCAATCCTCTGGATTGCAGATCCAGACATAGCGCACGACCAATAAATCCGCTTGCCCCTGTAACTAAAATTTTCATTTTTCGTTTACCAAGCTGATAATTTCTTCGAGCCACCCGGCCAGGCTATAGCGACGGTAAATATGAGGTTCAACCGCCTTGTATGGTTTATCGAGAAACGCTTTAGGAATAACAGGATCTTGCCGATCAATGACAAAAATATTATCTTCAGAATAAAAATCGTACAACTTTACACTGGCATTAGTGGTGACTAACTTCTTCCGCGCACCGAGTGTTTCCAGGGTACGCATGGTCAATCCCGTTTGCTGAGGATGTTCTATATCAAGTATGGCTTTCGAAGCGTTAAATACTCGCTGCACTTCCGTCTTGGCAATAGACTGGTACTTAAAGTTATTAGATTGCGCCGTGCGATAGGCACTATTGGTGAAACGGTAAACCCAATAGACCCATTTTGCCTGTAAGAAAAGATACCAGTACTTTCTGAATGACGAACCTAACTGTCGGTCAACTTTATCAACGATAGAGAATCTATCGGTATGTGCCGTACCTATGAAGCTGATGTCATATTGAATAGGTGTCAGGTCTACCGATTCAAATCCAGCTGAAAAAAACAAAGGCCGAAAATTCGCCTGATATTTTTCAGCATCATTTTTGTCAAATGTGAAAACACTATCGAAATACTTGAGATTCCTTAGCGTTTGCTGCCGATTCGAAAAAGAATCCCACATATACAGTACAAACTTAGCCGCCGGGTAGCGTTCACGCCAGGCGCTGAGGGTATGGGTAGATAATGTCTGTCCATTAACAACAAATATGTAATCGAACTCGGTATCGATAGAAGTCAACTGGCTTTCGTAATAACGATCAGCCGCCCCTATCACCCACTCGCGACGAACCCGGGTGAGCGCCTTGAGAAGCGGAGAATTAAAGGGACGATCCAGCAAAAAGGTAACGTTAGCGCCCTGCTGCTCCAGTTCCTTTTTTATCTCACTTTCGTAGCCAAAAAAAGCCGGAGCAATATATAAGACGCTTTTGTTTTCTAGCAAATAATTCACGACTACATCGTCCGTTTTTTAACAATTTTTGCAGGCATACCGGCTACAATAACATCAGCCGGCACACTCATGAGCAACACTGAGTTTGCGGCGACTGTGACATTATCACCCAGCGTCAGCCCCCCAAGGACTTTCGCCCCCGCGCCGACAACGACATTATTGCCCACGACTGGGCGGTGATGCTCGTCATAGGTGAAATCGAGGTCTTTAGCGCCGAGGGTAACACCCTGGTAGATAACTGCGTTCGCACCTATGCTCACGGCTCCGATCACGGTACCTTGGGTATGAGGGAAGAACAGCCCCGGGCCAATTTTGCAGACAACAGCTATTTCGATACCGAAAAAAGTGTAATTCAGCAATGAGAAAAAACGCGCCAGTATTCTAAAACCCTTATGGTTCATTGAATACGCCAGTCTATAGAGCAGCACAGGAGCAAATCTTGGAGCAAACATACCCAAGATTAATTTAACTTTCGACTTGATAGGGGGCGCATTGAACAGCGCTCTCTGCCTGTCAATATCTGCGCGCAACAAACTGCGCAAACTCGGGTTGTCCTGCTCCATAGACTATCTCCTTAATTCATCAACTTTCGGGCGCGCAATTCTTGATTCGCCTTTTCCAACTGATCTTCCGGCAGAGGTTGCTGAAGGACCCATTCAGCGAAGCGCTTGAGACCCTCCTTCAAAGTGACTTTAGGATGAACACCCAGCAGCTCATCCAAGCGTTTGATATCTGCATAATTGTGGCGAATATCCCCAACCCGGAACTGCCCCGTTACTGTTACGTTCGGTTCCTTCCCAAATGCTCGCGTCAGTTCCTCCGCCACTTCTTTAACCGAGGTAGCGACACCGCTGCCGACGTTAACAATCGTGTTTGGCGACTTCTCGACAAGTAACCCTGCAAGCAATGCATCAGTAACATCATCAACGTGAACAAAATCACGGCTTTCCAGACCGTCTTCGAAAAGAGGAAGAACGCTATCACGGCGGATTTTGGTGGAGAATATCGACAGAATTCCGGTGTAAGGATTGTTCAACGACTGACGTTCGCCGTAGACGTTTTGCAAACGGAATATCGTGTAATCAATACCCATTGATTGACCGCCAATCCGAACAAGATCCTCTTGGGCATACTTGGTCGCAGCATAAAACGAAGATGGGGCGATCAGATCCGTTTCAGTCGTTGGCACGAGTTTCAGGACAGTGCCGGTAGAGGGACACAACGGTTCCCACATTTGCTTACCCAAAGCCTCCGCCGAACGCGCGGCAGGACATACACGCTGATTGGTCTCGGGATTGATGTAGGCACCCTCGCCGTAAACCGAACGGCTGGAGGAGAGAATAATCCGCTTGACGCTGTGCGACGGCAATTTACCCAACACATCAAACATCAACGCAGTGCCTTGGGAGTTGACCTCGTTGTAACGGGCAATTTCATACATCGACTGACCAGTCCCGGTCTCGGCCGCCAAGTGGACAATGCCGTCGATACCCTCCAGCGCTTTCACCCAGTCTTCTCGGGAAGTAACACTACCGCGAATGAATTCAACCCCCTCTCCACCCAGCCAATCGAGATCAGCCGGCAGACTTCCATGTACCTGGACAGTCAAAGGATCCAGAATCCGGACTGTATGGTTGGTCCTCAGCAATTTGGGAACAAGGTGTGAACCTATGAATCCTGCGCCGCCGGTGATTAGAATTTTCTTCATGATCGTACCTCTAGAAATCGACAGTAAAACAATTTTTCCAGGCTTGGTGTCCCGAGTAATCTATAAATTATGTATCTTGCAGCGCCTCCTTTTTTTGACTATCGAGGCGCAGATTTGCAAAAACATAAAGCGAAAAGCAGATAAAGAACTGAAACAGCGTTGGAAGCAAGAAAAACATGTCATAAAAAATCGAAAAAACCAGAATCTGAAAGGCTACGGAGTAAGCAAATATCCCCCAAGGTTTCCCCTTTAAAGACGCATTATATATGCAGCAACACACCAACTGAATCAGGGCGACAAACAAGAACCCACCAAATGCCCCCACATCCGATACAAAGCCGGCATAAATAGTGGACGTATTCAGATTTCTGTCTACAAAGGTGAATAGGTCGTTCCGAGCATCTAACCCAAAAGACGCCTTTACGACAGAAGGCAACATATTGGACATGGAATAAGATACCGACCAGGCAGGACTTACCG
This sequence comes from Pseudomonas sp. ANT_J12, assembly GCF_008370045.1. Classification (GTDB taxonomy): domain Bacteria; phylum Pseudomonadota; class Gammaproteobacteria; order Pseudomonadales; family Pseudomonadaceae; genus Aquipseudomonas. Next base: position 157,452 of record NZ_VOBN01000009.1, on the reverse strand, counting down.
TATCAATGTTATGGAAGAAATTACTTAGTCCCGCCGTCAAATAAACATAAAACCAAAGAAATCCGCTCGGCAAAGCGTCAAAGACTTCAGCCGATGTTCCAGACACTAAATACGAAAACGGATTTGAAGTTTGCCGCATATCACCAAGATAGCCAAACACCACCACTACTGATAGCAAGACAACAACCAAGGTGGCTATCTTCTTATAAGATATTTTCGTCAAAACGAGGGAAACACAAACTATTTGTATCAATCCGCTGAGTAAAATCCCCCGCCCCAACATCAATACCGGCCAAAGCAACAACACAGCTATGACGAAAATCAGTTTTTTCGATCTAGTCTTACTCGACAGGTAAGTTGCCATGGATAGTATTTGCAGATAACAGGCATTCATTACACCATGAAGCGAAGGAACTCCAAACTCCGTATACAACTTATTGATACCCGCGAGACGCCAATAAAGAGGTACGCCAGCAGAGTAATAAATCTCGAAAACCGTACCCAACAACCAGACAACAAGCAGCAATCGAAAAAACCTACTAACAACAGCTACATAATACTCTGTTCTTTCCGAACTTAATGGTTCGTTTTTTTTACGCCCCTTCAAAAGCACATACAGCAAAAATATGCTGACCATGTTCATCAATATCACCATCAGCCCCACCACTGTTGGCGGAACCAAATTGGTCGTCAATCCAAAAAAATACAACAGCAAAACCAATGACCACATAGAAATATAAACGAATGCTGGATTAAGCATGATTTATACATTCCGCTTTATCGCATTTTTTAACTTTGGAAGTAACCCTGAAACCAAGTTAAAAATAATCGAGTTATTGAGAACTTTAAACACAATATTGGTCAAGCACTTCTTGCTTCCGGAAGAATACTTCAAAAACAAAGGATGAAGCGCCTCCACGTTTGCTTTGTTCTTTTTAACGATTTGCCTGAATAGTTCACCAAGAAGGTAACGATATCCCCCTTGCTCACAAGCCTTTTGAATAGCAGGATCACTTGCATAACGCTGCGAAATAAGATCAACAGTCAATAGAGACTCTTGCAGCAATTCGAATGTTCTGTCACTTGCACCCAAACCATGTTTACGATACTTACCAAATACTCCAGAGAGTTCTCGAATTTCTCCACGCAATGCGACTTCTATATAAAAAATCCAATCTGACACTACAGGAAAGAGCGGGTCAAATCCGTGCGAAGGGCACGCTGAACGTCTCACCATTACGGAAGAGGCTCCTGGAATGCCTCCCTTCGATATCAGATCGTAGACGTTATTGATTTTTTCTTTTTCAGTGGTATTGGTTCGAAAAAGCACCTTCCCGTCGGCATGATTAAAAATATCAACCGGGTGGTAGGAAAGAACAACTTTCGAATCTTCAAACTGTTCGACCTGCGCTTTTATCTTACCTGGCAGGAATAGATCATCCCCCCCCAGAATCGCAACTAACTCACCAGTGCAAGCGAAGAAAGCCGCATTCGAATTCCCAGTGATGCCCATGTTTTTTTCATTAAGGATTGGGATTACCACATCAGGGTATCGACGCTGAAAATCTAAAATCACTTCTCGCGTTCCATCCGTCGAAGCATCATCCGCCACGACTATTTCGAGATTTTTGTAATCTTGCAAAAGAACGCTTTCAATAGTTTCTGCAATCAAATGAGATTGATTGTAAGTGATGATCATTACAGAAACTTTTGGATTATAAATATTCAACGTAACCGCCTCAGCAAAAAAAAATTCAAGTACCCAACAACCGTCAGCCAGCTAAAACCTCAGGTTTCATCCTTTTGAGCGCCCTCGCAACAAACAACATCATCAAGATCCAGTAAATCGCGTAGTTTATTGCATGAGCCAGCGATACACCTTCCAGCCCCATATACTTCGTCAAAACGACAGTCAGCAGATAAAAACATGCAGCGGAGACTATTTCCGAGATGATAAAGAGCTTGAACATTGCCTTGCCAAGCATCACGTAGGCCAGTATCCAGCTTCCGATTTTCAGCGTGTCACCAACAATTTGCCACGCAAAAAGGTTTCTCATGGGAAGGAAATCAGCGGTAAACAACACGTGAATTATAAAATCACGCAATACGTAGATGAGCAGTCCGCAGATCGCAGTGCACGGCAATATAAACCGATAACCCTGTATTATTTCTTCTCTTACGTCAGCTTCATTCGTTAATTCCGACAGCTTGGGCAAGTAATAGACACTCAACGTTGTAGTCACCAGCATCAGATATGCTGCGCTGAGACGCCACATAGCCTCCCAATAACCCGCGGCTTCCCAGCCAAGTGAAGCACCAAGGTGATTACGCACGAGGATGTGGCTGACCGGAACGCAAATTGCCGAAGTCAGCGCCATCGCTGTGTATTTTAAAAAATTCCTGGCTACCTCTTTATCAACACGCCCATACAGGTAACTCAGACGAAACCAAGAAGCTTTTAAACAAATAACCAACGTCACAAAAAAACTTATTGACTGATATATTGCCAGCGCTATCAACGCGCCATAGAGCCCTGAGAATATTGATAAAGCCGTGGTCACTACGAACGCAAACAGGCTTCCGGCAATATTCGCAGCCACATACCGCAACAGGTCTTTTTTACCGTTGAGTATCGCGAGCAAAAGTGTATTTAACGTAAAGAATACCAGCGTGGCTGCAAACCACCTGAAAACCCCTCCAAACTCATTGTTTTTCAGTATCCAACCTGCCAGGTCATCACTGAAGATCAATATAATGGCGCTGCATAATAACGAGCCAGAAATAGCTATCGTTCCTGCACTCCGCCAAACGGCTTGCTGCTTTTTCTCATCATAATGATACTCTGCCGTGTACTTGGTGACGCCTGTATTAATCGCACCGCTCGCAAAAGTAGTGATCATTTGAATGGCATTTTGAAACTGCCCGAGAGCCGCATAACCTACAGGACCAACATAAATCGCCAGTACTTTATTTATTCCAAGCAGTGTGAGCATCTTAACGAGGACAGCAATCCCGTTTAGCAAACTCGTTTTTATCAGCGTCATTATCCTTCAACCGTTACCGTTGAAACTATTGCACGCGCTTATCACTGTCGCTGCGTCTTCCACAGACATCGTAGGCCCAATGGGCAGGCTCAGTACCTGGTCGTGTATTTTTTCGGTAATAGGGAAAGACAAGCTATTCCAGTCTTTATAAGCCTGTTGCTTATGAGGTGGGATCGGGTAGTGAATCAGTGTCTGCACACCGGATGCAGCCAGATGCTTTTGCAACGCGTCACGCTTATCTGAGCGGACAACAAAGAGATGCCAGACATGACTCTCGAGAGTCAGCGGAGACACACCCATATCAAGCGGTAAGCGAATCAGGTCATTTTTTATTCCGCGCATATACAATTCTGCAATTTTTCTGCGACTTTTAATATCTTCCGACAGGTATTTTAGTTTCACAGTTAACATAGCCGCCTGAATTTCATCAAGCCGACTATTTACACCTTGATAGATATTTTTGTACTTTTCGTGCGACCCATAATTTCTCAACACCTTTACGACTTGAGCTAACTCGTCATCGTTAGTGGTAATGGCGCCAGCATCCCCAAGCGCACCGAGGTTCTTCCCTGGATAGAAACTGAATCCCGCGGCATCGCCCCAGCTGCCCGCCTTCTTTCCATCAAAACTGGCGCCATGCGACTGAGCCGAATCTTCAAGAACCAAAAGACCGTGGTCTTTCGCGATATTCATGATCGCTGGCATATCAGCCAGTTGCCCGTACAAGTGAACGGGGATGATCGCTTTTGTTTTCGGCCCGATGGCAGCCTTGATAAGGGCAGGAGAAATATTCAGAGACTCATCTGGTTCAACGAGGATTGGCGTCAAACCATTTTCGGTAATCGCCAGGACACTGGCGATGTAAGTGTTCGCAGGCACGATCACTTCATCGCCAACGCTCAATTTCCCGAGAATTTTCCAAGCTCTCAAGGTCAAAGTAAGCGCGTCCAACCCATTCGCCACGCCAAAGCAGTACTTCGAGCCACAGGCAGCAGCGAAATCTGTCTCGAACTGCTCCAGTTCTTTCCCCTGGATATACCAACCAGAGTCAATTACCCGCGCACAGGCAGCCTTGAGTTCGACAGCATGGGCTGCGTTCACATCTTTCAAACTTAAAAACTCAATCATTAAAACACCTGTTATGTCCGTATTACCAAAACTTATGTCAATCACGCTACAGCTGAACTACCGATCAGCACGCACCGCTCGACGCCGTATTGATGGCAACAACTTTTATAAATTCTTCATAGCTTCGTATATAGTCGGCCTCATCATATTCGTGACTGGCAAAAACCACTAATACGCAATCATCGCTGAAGTCATGCATCTCTCGCCAAATAAGGTTATTGATCAAAACCCCTTTTTTGGGTGAGTCCAGCCAGACTTCTTCTTTGGTGAGGCCATTATCCATCAGCATGCGACACTTTCCTGAAACGCAAACTGCTAGTTGCCGCAACTGTTTGTGCGCGTGAAACCCTCGGCTTACATCAGGCAGAGTACCGAAAATATAATAGACGCGTTTAATTTCGAATGGGACTTGCCGACCTTTCTCCAGGGATACTAAACTGCCACGGTTGTCACCAATCACTTCCAAATCGATAAGTTGTGTAGTACCTGGCAAGTAAACAGTAGGCAAATCCGCTTCATTGAATGCCTTGGCTTGCCTGTCTTTTTCACTGACAATAAGATCAATGTCTTCAGGCCACTTTATACCAATATCGGCATCGTTCCACTTGATACTACGCTCAAGATCCTTACAGTAAACATCTGTGGTTTTATATAGAAAATGAGTATCGTCTTCCAGAGCTATAAAGCCGTGGGCAAACCCTTCAGGTATCCATAACATCCGATTATTAGCTGCACTCAACTCGACGCCAACCCAGTTCCCGTAAGTAGGTGATCCCTTTCGAATATCGACGGCAACATCATATGCGGCACCTGAAACAACTCTGACCAACTTCCCCTGGGCATGAGGCGACAGTTGGTAGTGCAGGCCTCGAAGCACACCTTTTTGGGAGCACGAGTGATTATCCTGGATGAAGCTTCTGGGAATAGGTAAACCCAACTCCGAAAGTGCCTCATGAAAACGCGGCTCGTTAAAACTTTCAGTAAACCAGCCGCGATCATCCCTAAAAACCGTTGGCTCTATTATAACTACTTCCTGTAAATCGGTTTTTAGCAATTTCATGTAGTAACACCTTAAACGGCTATGAATATTCTGCCTATAATGACTATAAACAACTTAAAGGCACCATTTCCATTGCCTTTCTCACTCTGAAACATCGCTTCGATGACACAGAATCAGGTATACGCTTTTTTCCGCGTTTCCTCCCAGCGATACTGCGTAAAAGCTGACAGAACACCAAGCATTAGCCCCAGCACCAGTGCCAGCGCTATGACGAGTGTCTTTTTCGGCTTAATCGCATTTTCTGGTGTTTCTACAACGCCGTCATAGCGATACATATCGATTTCTCTCGGGGCGACGGCCAACTTTTCGTAAAAACTTTTCTTGGCTTGGAGGCCTCGCAGTTCCTTAATAAACGCGTCGTTGGATGACCTGCTTTCAAGATTTTTTATCTCAGCCTTTATCGCTTCAACCCCTCTCAAGAAACTCATCTCTCCTTCCATGTTTCCTGCCACCCCAGCCGGTGCTCCGCCGAATACCACGGTTGGTTTCTGCACGCCAGCTGCCTCTGCGACGCTAAGCGCTGCACGCAGCTTGGTAATGGTATCGCCACGCGAGGTTTCGCCCGTTTCACGCTTGGTATCAATTTCCTGGCTAGTGTTCTTGGCGCGGATTTTTGCCTCGTAAGACACGTTTTTCATTATCTCCTTAGTCGCCCGGGACTCGGCGCGTTTTACGTATTTCTTAACCCAGTCAACTGCTTTTTCACTACTCATGGTCTGTACAACAACCGAGTAACGGCCTTCTTCATCCGCTGTAACAGGGTTGACCTGAATTTTTTTTGAATACTCCGAGTACAGCGCGTCTTGCGACCGTGTCTTTTGATCGTCACTCAACGAGGGCAGATACTCGTCCACAAAAAACTCCTGCCGAAGCGACTCGGAGCGTAGATTCCGAACAAATAAACGATAGACATCTTCAATCGAATACGGAGTGAGCTCAAACTCCCGAGTGCGCCCGGTATTCAGATCGGCAATATCACTCTGAGTAGGAGGAACTAAATAGGCTCTAGCTTCGTAAACACGCTCGCTAAAGAACGCGTACATGACGCCCAAGCCAACCACAATCGCGGCGATACCTATAATTAGCCACACGCGTTTACACAATGCTCGCGCGATCAAAAAAACTTCAATTTCATCGGGGTTTTGGTTATTAGCAGCATCGCTTCGCATAGTGTTTTGAGCCTTGTTTTAATCTGGTCTCGATCTGTGAAGATCACAGCTTGACGTTTTTCCCAGTTTATTGGACAGTAGTTTCGAATACCAATCGACCCCGGTTGCGCGCTAACAGTTCCTATCAGTGACAGGGATTACGCCCTGTCACCAAACATCAGGCGGTATTAATTCAGCAGTTTGAGCAAATACTGACCATAACCCGTCTTTTTAAGGCGCTCAGCCTGCTGCGCCAACTGCGCCCTGTCGATCCAGCCGTTGGTAAAGGCAATTTCTTCGAGACAAGCCACTTTAAGCCCTTGACGCTGCTCAATTGTGTGAACGAAATGGCTGGCCTCCAGAAGTGAGTCATGAGTCCCTGTGTCAAGCCAGGCGAAACCACGCCCCAACATCTCTACACTGAGAGTCTTGCGCTCAAGATAGACCCGGTTCACATCGGTAATTTCCAACTCGCCGCGCTCGGAAGGCTTGATATTTTTCGCTATTTCAACAACATCATTGTCGTAGAAATAAAGACCTGTAACCGCGTAGTTGGACTTCGGTTTTTCGGGTTTTTCTTCGATGCTCAATGCACGGCCCGACTGATCAAACTCAACCACGCCAAAACGCTCAGGATCAGACACGTGATAACCGAATACCGTTGCTCCTGCCTTTTGAGTAGTCGCCGAACGAAGGTTGTCCGAGAAATGCTGGCCGTAAAAAATGTTATCTCCCAGGATCAGACAGCAAGGGTCCTTGCCGATGAACTCTTCACCGATAATAAACGCTTGTGCCAGGCCGTCTGGGCTTGGTTGTTCGGCATAAGTCAGTTTAATACCGTAAAGACTGCCATCACCCAGCAGCTTGCGAAAGCAAGGCAAGTCTTCCGGAGTGGAGATGATCAGGATTTCCCGCATACCTGCGAGCATCAGCACCGACAGAGGATAAAAGATCATCGGCTTGTCGTAGATCGGCAGCATCTGCTTGGACACACCGAGAGTCAACGGATGCAGTCGTGTGCCCGAGCCGCCGGCGAGGATGATCCCTTTACGATTTGTCGTGGTCATTTGTTCAGAACTTCCCTAAGCATTCGAGTTACACCACTTTGCCAATCCGGCAAGTGTAGAGAAAAATTGTCACGTAGCTTCTGAGTGTTCAAACGTGAATTCAGAGGGCGACGCGCAAGCGTTGGATAAGCGGTCGTTTCGATCGGATTTACCGCCGTTACGGCGAGTAGCTCGCCATTGACCTGGGCAAACTCGATCACATGCCTGGCATAGCCATGCCACGACACTTCACCCGTGGCGGCCAGATGATAAAGACCTGCCAGCTCGGGCCGTTGCATGACCTGCTGAATGGCCAACGCGGTCACGTCGGCAATCAGATCTGCACCCGTCGGGGCTCCGATCTGGTCGGCGATGACGCTCAGGGTCTCGCGATCCTTGGCCAGACGCAGCATGGTCTTGGCGAAATTGTTACCGCGAGCGCCATACACCCAGCTGGTGCGGAAGATCAGGTATTTGCAGCTCGAAGCGATAATCGCCTGCTCACCGGCCAGCTTACTGGCGCCGTAGTGATTCACCGGGGCGACTGGATCGGTTTCTTGCCACGCCTTTGAACCCTGCCCACTGAACACGTAATCGGTCGAGTAGTGAATCAGCCAGGCCCCAAGTAATACGGCCTCTTCAGCCATAACCTGGCTTGCCTGACCATTAACGCGGTCGGCCAGCTCAGTTTCGGACTCGGCCTTATCTACAGCGGTGTAGGCGGCGGCATTGACGATGACGTCCGGCTTGAGCTGACGGATCGTCGTGCGCAAGGCGTCCAGATCGGACAAGTCACCGCCGGTGCTGCGATCCAGGGCAATCAGCTCACCCAGCGGCGCCAAGGAGCGTTGCAACTCCCACCCTACCTGGCCATTTTTTCCCAGTAGGAGGATTTTCATGCCTTACTCGAACGATCCGCGTAGTTCTGGTCAATCCATTGCTGGTAGCTGCCGCTCTTCACGTGAGCAACCCACTCAGTGTTATTGAGGTACCACTCGACAGTTTTGCGAATGCCGGTTTCGAATGTTTCTTCAGGCGTCCAACCCAGCTCGCGCTGGATTTTGCTGGCATCGATCGCGTAACGCTGATCGTGGCCCGGGCGATCCTGAACATAGGTGATCAGACTGGCGTGAGGGCGATGAGCAGAATCCGGGCGCAACTCGTCGAGCAGTGCACACAAGGTGTTCACGACTTCGATGTTTTGCTTTTCGTTATGGCCACCAATGTTGTACGTCTCACCGATAACACCTTCGGTCACGACTTTGTACAGTGCGCGAGCGTGGTCTTCGACGTAGAGCCAGTCACGAACCTGGTTGCCCTTGCCATAGACCGGCAGCGGCTTGCCTTCCAACGCATTGAGGATGATCAGCGGGATCAACTTCTCCGGGAAGTGGCACGGGCCGTAGTTGTTCGAGCAATTGGTGACCAGGGTCGGCAGACCGTAGGTACGGGTCCAGGCGCGAACCAAGTGGTCGGAACTGGCTTTGCTCGCCGAATACGGCGAGCTTGGCTGATAGGGTGTGGTTTCGGTGAAGAGGTCTTCCGGACCTTCGAGGTCTCCGTAGACTTCGTCTGTCGAAATATGGTGAAAGCGGAAGTTGGCTTTACGCGCATCATCCAGTGCAGCCCAGTAGTGGCGTGCGGCTTCCAGCAGGGTGTAGGTGCCAATGATGTTGGTCTGGATGAACTCGGACGGACCGGAGATCGAACGATCAACGTGGGACTCTGCGGCCAGGTGCATGATGGCATCTGGTTGGTGTTCACGCAGGACACGGTCGATTTGATCGCGGTCGCAGATGTCAACGCGCTCAAACGCATAACGCGGGTTCTGGCTGACTTCGGCCAGCGACTCCAAGTTACCGGCATACGTCAGTTTATCGACGTTAACGACAGCGTCGGTAGTGTTTGAGATGATATGACGAATGACTGCGGAGCCGATAAACCCGGCGCCACCGGTTACTAGAATTTTCACGCGAAACTACACCCTTTGAGTTGCTGACAGGGCCGTCGATCGAGCGCTGTCTAATCCATGAATGCAAAAGCCTTCATCTAAGCTAAAGGCTTCTGACAGAGTCAGTCTGACCGAAATGGGAATATGCCATTACCGGACAAGCGCAGCATTTTACAGCTTAATGACGCTTTTACTAATGGATATAGACAAGCTGTGACGCAAATTCAACACGTCCATTACATCAGCCGCGATCAAACGAGGCGCTTGCGGGATGCTCTGGACGAACGCCCCAGAAACCAACCCAGAATCGGCCCGATCAGCATGCCGATCAGCAGCGCCAGCACCATGACCAGCGATACCGGCAATTGCGGCCCCGCCCAGCCAAGAAACAGCAGCGACACTGATTGCTGATTTTCCAGGACAAACGCAAGAATCGCCAGGACCAGCAACAGGAGAACCAAGCCAAGGAGTACACGCTTGAGGTTACGCATGCGTCGACCCTTTAGTTGTGGAGGTCAAAACCTTCCTCCTCTTCCTCGTTCACCCGATCACGCAGTTCCTTGCCCGGCTTGAAATGCGGAACGAACTTGCCATCGAGGCTGACGGACTGACCGGTTTTTGGATTGCGACCTACGCGCGGTGCGCGGTAGTGCAGGGAGAAGCTGCCAAAACCTCGGATCTCGATGCGATCACCGGTGGCCAGACATTGGGACATTTGTTCGAGCATGGTCTTGATGGCCAGCTCCACATCCTTGGATGAGAGCAGCCCTTGATGGGTGACAATTCGTTCGATCAACTCCGACTTCGTCATATTTTTCCCTTCTTTTTCAAGCAGCTAGATCAGCGCTTCAAAGGTTTTAGCATGCCCGGAGGAATTTGAACAGCCCAGGGCTTGACATATATTTACCAAGCCTGTGATGCACATTTACGGAGCACCACAACACGACAAAGGCGTTACGCACTCACCGACAAATGACCAACATGGTGCGCGTCACAAACCCTGCCGGATTGAAGCCGAACGGAAATTCGTCCTCATCCTTGGCATCGTCAGATCGGGCGACCACCTTGTAACCACTCCCCTTGCACTCCCTGTCGGCTCGCTTGCGGCACTTCTCCCAACCGGAACCCAAACCAGAACAATCGACCTCGATACCACTGACGCCACGCACGACATGAGTCTTGGCGTTAGTGGTACAGCCTGCCAGTGTCAGTAACACTACTGCGACAATGAGCTTGTTCATTCACTTCCTTATATCGGACGCTTGGCCCGACTGTCGTTCGCATCAAGCGTAAGCCTAGCTGCAATTAAACGATTGATCCTGTTAAAGAAAGAGACAGCAGGTTAAAGGCATTGGTTTCACTGGCACAGGATTTAGAACAGCGCTTGGGGAGCTTCACTAAATCGCAGGCACAAAAAAGGGCGACCGAAGTCGCCCTTTTTCTATGGTCTGACAGAACTTAGTTCTGTTTTTCCATTTGTGCACGCAACAGGTCGCCCAGAGTGGTAGGACCAGCAGCAGGTTCCGAAGTCGCTGGCTTGTCGCGCAGGCTCTGGATTGCTTCTTTCTCTTCAGCATCGTCTTTCGACTTGATGGAGAGCTGGATTACGCGGCTCTTGCGGTCAACGCTGATGATCTTGGCTTCTACTTCCTGGCCTTCTTTCAGAACGTTGCGCGCGTCTTCAACGCGGTCACGGCTGATTTCGGAGGCTTTCAGAGTCGCTTCGATATCGTCGGCCAGAGTGATGATGGCGCCTTTAGCGTCAACTTCTTTCACGATGCCTTTAACGATTGCGCCTTTGTCGTTCTCTTGAACGTACTCGGAGAACGGATCGCTTTCCAGTTGCTTGATACCCAGGGAGATGCGCTCGCGCTCTGGGTCAACCGACAGGATAACGGTGTCCAGCTCGTCGCCTTTCTTGAAGCGGCGAACGGCTTCTTCGCCCACTTCGTTCCAGGAGATGTCGGACAGGTGAACCAGACCGTCGATGCCGCCGTCCAGACCAATGAAGATACCGAAATCGGTGATCGACTTGATGGTGCCGGAGATTTTATCGCCCTTGTTGAACTGGCCAGAGAAATCTTCCCATGGGTTAGATTTGCACTGCTTGATGCCGAGGGAGATACGACGACGCTCTTCGTCGATGTCCAGAACCATAACTTCCACTTCGTCGCCGACTTGTACGACTTTCGAAGGGTGGATGTTTTTGTTGGTCCAGTCCATTTCGGAAACGTGTACCAGGCCTTCAACGCCTTCTTCCAGCTCAGCGAAGCAGCCGTAGTCGGTCAGGTTGGTTACACGAGCGGTAACGCGAGTGCTTTCTGGGTAACGGGCTTTGATAGCAACCCATGGATCTTCGCCCAGCTGCTTCAGGCCCAGGGAAACACGATTGCGTTCGCGATCGTATTTCAGAACCTTGACATCGATCTCGTCGCCAACGTTGACGATTTCGGAAGGATGCTTGATACGCTTCCAAGCCATGTCGGTAATGTGCAGCAGGCCATCGACGCCACCCAGATCGACGAATGCGCCGTAATCGGTGAGGTTCTTGACGATACCTTTGACTTGTTGGCCTTCCTGCAGGGATTCCAGCAGAGCTTCACGCTCGGCGGAGTTCTCGGCTTCGAGGACGCTACGACGGGAAACGACAACGTTGTTGCGTTTCTGGTCGAGCTTGATGACCTTGAATTCCAGCTCTTTGCCTTCCAGGTGCGTGGTGTCGCGCACTGGACGAACGTCAACCAGAGAACCTGGCAGGAACGCACGGATGCCGTTAACGTCGACAGTGAAGCCGCCTTTAACCTTACCGTTGATAACGCCCTTGACCACTTCTTCGGCTGCGAAGGCTGCTTCCAGAACAATCCAGCATTCAGCGCGCTTGGCTTTTTCACGGGACAGCTTGGTTTCACCAAAGCCGTCTTCAACCGAGTCCAGAGCAACGTGAACTTCGTCACCGACGTTGATAGTCAGTTCGCCAGCATCGTTGTAGAACTGCTCAAGCGGGATGAGTGCTTCAGACTTCAGGCCAGCGTGAACGGTTACCCAGCGAGCTTGGTAATCGATATCAACGATAACACCGGTGATGATGGAGCCTGCCTGAAGGTTCAGGGTTTTTAGGCTTTCTTCAAAGAGTTCCGCAAAGCTTTCGCTCATTTTAATTCCTGTTGAATAAGGGCGAAGGATACGCCCATCTCCACATCCCAGACGACGTGGGTTACGTTCATTAGAAGAAGCATCGCAAGACTATGACTGGTCCCCTGCAAAGCTTCTTGGTCACCCGGTGATATCGCGAATGGCGATTTCACTCATGATGCGTTCCAGCACCTGATCGATGGATAATTCCGTGGAATCCAGCTGTATGGCGTCAGCCGCCGGTTTGAGCGGGGCTACCGCTCGCTGGGTGTCACGCTCATCGCGGACACGTATCTCATCTAGCAGACTCGACAGACTAACACCATCGACTTTGCCCTTCAACTGCAAGTATCGACGGCGCGCACGCTCCTCGGCACTGGCAGTGAGGAATATCTTCAGCGGCGCATCGGGAAATACCACCGTGCCCATGTCGCGACCATCGGCCACCAGGCCCGGTGGCTCCTGAAACGCCCGCTGGCGCTGCAGCAATGCGTCGCGCACCGCCGGCAGCGCAGCGACCTGGGAAGCCCAGGCGCCGACCTGCTCATTGCGCAGATCATCGGTAACATCGTCACCTTCGAGAATGATCCGCTGCGGATGCCCTTCCGTCGCGCCGACGAACTGCACGTCCAGATGAGCGGCCAACAGCTTCAACGACTCTTCATTGGTCAGATCGACACCATGATTGCGCGCCGCGAATGCCAGGAGGCGATACAACGCACCGGAATCCAGCAGGCACCAGCCCAGGCGCTTTGCCAGAATCCCGGCAATAGTGCCCTTGCCCGAACCGCTAGGGCCGTCGATGGTGATGACCGGTGGCTTGATAATCACGACTGAGCCTCTTGTGCAACACGGATACCGACCTGCGCGCACAGCGCGAGGAAATTCGGAAACGAAGTCGCGACGTTGGCGCAATCATGGATGCGGATCGGTGCCGTGGCGCGCAACGAAGCCACGCTGAAGGCCATCGCAATCCGGTGATCGCCGTGACCGTGCACTTCGCCGCCGCCGATCAGGCCGCCGTCGATGATGATGCCGTCCGGGGTCGGCTCGCACTTCACGCCCAACGCCAGCAAGCCGTCGGCCATGACCTGGATCCGGTCCGACTCCTTGACTCGCAGCTCTTCGGCACCGCGCAAGATGGTGCGCCCTTCGGCACAGGCCGCCGCCACGAACAACACCGGGAACTCGTCGATGGCCAGTGGAACCAGCGCCTCGGGAATCTCGATACCCTTGAGTTTAGCTGCTCGCACGCGCAGGTCGGCTACAGGCTCGCCACCGACTTCACGCTGGTTTTCCAGGGTGATGTCGGCGCCCATCAGACGCAGGATGTCGATCACGCCAGTCCGGGTCGGGTTGATGCCAACGTGTTCGAGCACCAGCTCCGAACCCTCGGCGATGGATGCGGCGACCAGGAAGAACGCCGACGACGAGATGTCGCCCGGCACTTCGATGTGGGTCGCAGTCAGCTTGTGGCCGGACTCGACCGACGCCGTGGCGCCATTGACCGTCACCGGGTAGCCGAAGCCACGCAGCATGCGCTCGGTGTGATCGCGGGTCGGCGCTGGCTCGGTGACGGTGGTCTTGCCTTCAGCGTACAGGCCAGCCAGCAGCAGGCAGGACTTAACCTGGGCACTGGCCATCGGCATGGTGTAGGTCAGGCCTTTAAGCTTGTTGCCGCCGCGAATGGTCATCGGCGGACGACCTTCTGCTGCGGTTTCGATCACGGCGCCCATCTCACGCAGCGGGTTGGCCACGCGATTCATCGGGCGCTTGGACAGCGAGGCATCACCGGTCAGCGTGCTGTCGAAACTCTGCGCAGCCAACAGGCCGGACAGCAGACGCATCGAAGTACCGGAGTTGCCCAGATAGATCGGACCTGGCGCAGGCTTCAGGCCATGCAGGCCGACACCGTGAATGGTCACACGACCGTGGTGCGGACCTTCGATCACGACGCCCATGTCGCGGACGGCTTGCAAGGTCGCCAGGGCATCTTCGCCCTCAAGGAAACCTTCCACTTCGGTGGTGCCTTCGGCCAGGGAGCCGAGCATGATCGAACGGTGGGAAATGGACTTGTCGCCCGGTACACGAATCCGCCCAGTCAGGCGGCCACCAGGTTGTCCCAGGAAAATCAGGTCGTTGGAGTTCATAGCGTCCACATAAGCCCGGCGGGCCAGGATTTTACTGAAATGTTCGCGGGCAACCCGGGCGCGCGTGAACACGCCCAGCAATTGATGCCCATCCCCTGCATCGACCGCGTCGCGCAAGGCGTCGAGGTCGCTGCGAAATGTATCGAGTGTGCGCAGGACAGCTTCGCGGTTGGCGAGGAAGATGTCGTGCCACATGACCGGGTCGCTTCCGGCGATTCTTGTGAAATCGCGAAAACCGCCCGCAGCGTAACGGAAGATCTCAAGATTTTCATTGCGCTTGGCCAGTGAATCGACCAAACCGAACGCCAACAGGTGCGGCAAATGGCTGGTCGCCGCCAACACTTCGTCGTGGCGCTCGACCTGCATGTGCTCGACATCGGCACCCAATTCGCGCCACAAACGGTCGACCACGGCCAGGGCTGCCGGATCGGTTTGATCCAGCGGCGTCAAAATCACTTTATGGCGACGGAACAGCTCGGCATTGGAGGCTTCCACCCCGCTCTGCTCGGAGCCGGCAATCGGATGCCCCGGCACGAAACGCGCCGGCATGCCGCCGAACGCTGCGGTGGCCGCACGCACCACATTGCCTTTGGCGCTGCCGACGTCGGTCAGGATCGCTTGCCCCAGGTCCATGCCCGCCAAACGGCCAAGCATTTTTTCCATGGCAAGAATTGGCACGGCGAGCTGGATCACGTCAGCCCCCTGGCAAGCAACAGCCAGGTCTTCTTCGCAGCGATCCACAACACCCAACTCAACTGCCAACTTGCGCGACTGCGGATCGAGATCGACCCCGACCACTTCGCGGCACAGGCCACTTTCGCGCAACCCCTTGGCAAACGAACCACCGATCAACCCCAGACCGACCACCACCAGGCGCCCGATCATAGGTTCAGCAGATTGCAGTGCAGTGACATCAACCACGAGCCAGAACCTTGGTCAGTGCCTCAAGGAAGCGACTGTTTTCAGCCGGCAGACCGATGGTGATGCGCAAGTGGTTCGGCATGCCGTAATTGGCCACCGGGCGCACGATCACGCCTTCGCGCAGCAAGCCCTGGAAGACCGGTGCAGCGACCTGCCCCAGGTCAACGCAGATGAAGTTGCCCTTGGACGGAATCCAGCTCAGCCCCAGCTCACGGAAACCCGCTTGCAGCTGCAGCATGCCGGCTTCGTTAAGGCGACGGCTTTCAGCCAGGTATTCGGCGTCCTGCAATGCCGCGCACGCAGCGGCCAAGGCCAGGCTGTTGACGTTGAATGGCTGACGTACGCGGTTCAGCACATCAGCGACAACGGCGGTGGACAAGCCATAACCGACCCGCAGCGCCGCCAGGCCATAGGCCTTGGAAAACGTGCGCGAGACCAGCAGGTTCGGATACGCCGCGAGGAAGTCCAGGCCATCCGGCAAGTCGCTGCCTTCGGCGTATTCGATGTAGGCCTCGTCCAGCACCACCAGCACGTGGGCCGGGACGTCCTGGAGGAATTCGTCCAGCGCTTCGGCGCCGAACCAGGTCCCGGTCGGGTTGTTCGGGTTGGCGATGAACACCACGCGAGTGTCGGCATCAATCGCGGCCAGCATGGCCGGCAGATCATGACCCCAGTCTTTGGCAGGGATCACGCGTGCGTCAGCACCCACGGCCTGGGTCACGATCGGGTAGACCGCGAACGCGTGCTCGCTGAACACCGCATTCAGGCCCGGCGCCAGATAAGCACGCGCGACCAGCTCCAGAATGTCGTTGGAACCGTTGCCCAGCGTCACTTGATTCAGCTCGACGCGGCACTGCTCGGCCAGCAGGGTCTTGAGTGCAAAACCATTGCCATCGGGATAGCGGGTCAGCTCGGCCAATTCTTCACGAATCGCAGCCAGCGCCTTGGGACTGGCGCCCAGCGGGTTTTCGTTGCTGGCCAGTTTGACGATTTTCGCCGGATCGATATTTAGTTCGCGCGCCAGTTCGTCCACAGGCTTGCCCGGAACGTACGGCGAAAGTTGTTGCACGCCCGGCTGTGCCAGAGCGAGGAAGTCACCACTCATTTGCTACCCCTTAGAGAACTGCTTTCGGGTAGGAACCCAGCACTTTGAGTGCTACTGCTTCCTGACTGATCTTTTCCAGCACGCCTTTGATCAATGGATCACGGTGGTGGCCGACGAAGTCGATGAAGAACACGTAGGTCCATTTACCGCTGCGCGACGGACGGGTCTCGATTCGTGTCAGATCGATGCCGTTGTCGTGGAACGGCACCAGCAACTCGTGCAGTGCGCCGGGTTTGTTGCTCATGGAGACGATGATCGAGGTTTTGTCGTCGCCGGTCGGCGGCACTTCCTGACTGCCGATCATCAGGAATCGCGTGGAGTTGTCCGGGCGATCCTCGATTTTCTCGGCCAGACGGGTCAGCCCGTACAAGCCTGCAGCCATGTCGCCGGCAATCGCCGCCGAGTTCCACTCACCCTTGACCCGCTTGGCCGCTTCGGCGTTGCTGGACACCGCCACGCGCTCGACATTCGGGTAATGGGCGTCCAGCCACTTGCGGCACTGGGCCAGGGACTGGGCGTGGGAATAAATGCGACTGATGCTGTCGGTCTTGGTGTTTTCACCGACCAACAGGTGATGGTGAATTCGCAGCTCGACTTCACCGCAGATCACCATGTCGTGTTCCAGGAAGCTGTCGAGGGTGTGGTTGACCGCGCCTTCGGTGGAGTTTTCCACCGGAACCACGCCAAAGTTCACCGCACCGGCCGCCACTTCACGGAACACTTCGTCGATCGCCGCCATCGGCTTGCTGATCACGGCGTGGCCAAAATGCTTCATGGCCGCGGCCTGGGTAAACGTACCTTCTGGGCCGAGGTAAGCCACTTTCAGCGGCTGCTCGAGGGCCAGGCACGAGGACATGATTTCGCGGAACAACCGCGCCATCTCTTCGTTGCCCAACGGGCCCTGGTTACGCTCCATCACGCGCTTGAGCACCTGAGCTTCGCGCTCAGGACGATAGAACACCGGCACTTCGCCTTCGGCCAGCAAGGCCATCTTTACTCGCGCAACTTCCTGGGCGCAGCGTGCACGCTCGCTGATCAGCTCCAGGACTTTGGTGTCCAGGGCATCAATGCGAACGCGCAGTGCCTTGAGTTCTTGCTCAGACATTAGCCATGTTCCTTCTCGAACTCTGCCATGTACGAAATCAGTGCGTTGACCGCAACGATATCGACGGCGTTATAGATGGAGGCGCGCATGCCGCCCACGGAACGGTGACCCTTGAGGTTCAGCAGGCCACGTTCGTCGGCGCCGGCCAGGAATGGCTTGTCCAGGCGATCGTCGGCCAAACGGAACGGCACGTTCATCCACGAGCGGTCCGACTTGTTGATCGGGTTGCTGTACAGGCCGCTGGCGTCGATGAAATCGTACAACGTGCGCTGTTTGACTTCATTGAGCTTGCCAATGGCTTCAACACCACCCTGCTCTTTCAGCCACTCGAATACCAGGCCCGACAAGTACCAGGCCAGGGTCGGAGGGGTGTTGTACATCGAGCCGTTATCGGCCGCGACCTTGTAATTGAGCATGGTCGGGCACAGCGAACGGGCGTGACCGAGCAGGTCTTCGCGCACGATGTTGACCAGGATGCCGCTTGGGCCGATGTTCTTCTGGGCGCCGGCGTAGATCATGCCGAAACGCGAGATGTCCACCGGACGCGAGAGGATGTCCGAAGACATGTCGGCCACCAGCGGAACGTCGCCGGTTTCCGGGATCCAGTTGAATTCCAGGCCGCCGATGGTTTCGTTCGGCGCGTAATGAACGTAGGCCGCGTCTTTCGACAGCTTCCATTCGTTCTGGCCGGGAATGGCGAAATAGTCGTAAGGCTTGGCGGTAGCGGCAACGTTGACGTGGCCGTAGCGCGAAGCTTCTTCGATGGCTTTCTGCGACCAGATACCGGTGTCGATATAGTCAGCCGAGCCGCCCTCAGGCAACAGGTTCAGCGGAATCTGGGCAAATTGCTGACTGGCGCCGCCTTGCAGGAACAGCACTTTATAGTTCGAGGGGATATTCAGCAGATCACGCAGATCCTGCTCGGCCTTGGTCGCGATGGACACGAACTCATCGCTGCGATGGCTCATTTCCATGACCGACAGGCCCTTGCCGTGCCAATCGAGGAGTTCCCCCTGAGCGCGCTTCAGGACAGCTTCAGGCAGCGCCGCAGGACCGGCACAGAAGTTATAGGCTCTCTTGCTCACATCCAATCTCGCTCTGATTTGGTGGATCGTACAAACATATCAGTCGACACAGACCCAATGCGGGAGCGGGCTTGCCTGTGGCGAGGGGGCTTGCCCCCGTTCGATTGCGAAGCAATCGCAAACCGGTCACCACGTTCTCATGCAAGATAACGGCGACTGGTTTCAGGGGCGCTTCGCACCCCAACGGGGGCAAGCCCCCTCGCCACAAAAGCCCGGCACCCACACGGATCTCCATGGGTGTCGATATTTCATTGCGGAGAAACAAGAAGGGGGCGAATTCTCATCCGCCCCCTGTTTGTCCGCTTATTCCTGCGGTTCTTCGTCGGCGGCGGCGTCGAGTTGCTGGTCTTCGGCAACGTCGTCGATCACGACCTCACCGTCGAACACTGCACCTTCTTCGCCCTCTTCACCTTCGAGCTCTGCGCCTTCGACTTCCGACGGCTCCTGAACCCGCTCCAGACCTACCAGCTTTTCATCGCTGGCCAGTTTGATCAAGGTCACGCCCTGGGTGTTACGCCCCAGGCTGGAAACTTCGTCGACTCGAGTACGAACCAGGGTGCCCTGGTCGGAAATCAGCATGATTTCCTCGCCGTCGAGCACCTGGACGGCACCGACCAGACGGCCGTTACGGTCGTTGCTGACCATGGCAATAACGCCCTGACCGCCACGCTTGTACTCAGGGAACTCGGTGATCGCCGTGCGCTTGCCGTAACCACGGGCCGAAGCGGTCAGGATCTGGCTGCCTTCTTCCGGGATCAGCATGGAAATCAGCTTCTGGCCTTCCGGCAGACGCATACCGCGAACACCACGAGCGGTACGGCCCATGGCGCGAACGTCGGTTTCCTTGAAGCGCGTCACCTTGCCGCCGTCGGAGAACAGCATGACTTCGCGGCTGCCATCAGTAATGGAAGCAGAAATCAGCACGTCGCCTTCGTCCAGCTCCAGCGCGATCAGGCCGACGCTGCGTTGACGGCTGAAGGATTCCAGCGGGGTCTTCTTCACGGTGCCTTTGGCGGTCGCCATGAAGATGAAGTGACCTTCGGTGTATTCGTCGACCGGCAGCATGGTGGTGATGTATTCATCACTGTCCAGTGGCAGCAGGTTGACCAGCGGACGACCACGGGCAGCGCGGGAGGCTTCCGGGATTTCGTAGGTTTTCAACCAGTACACTTTGCCTTTGCTGGAGAACAGCAGCAGCGTGGTGTGGCTGTTGGCGACCAGCAGGTGAGCGATGTAGTCCTCATCCTTGACGCCGGTAGCCGATTTGCCTTTACCGCCACGACGCTGGGCCTGGTACGCAGCCAATGGCTGGGTCTTGGCGTAGCCACCGTGAGAGATGGTCACGACGCGCTCTTCTTCCGGGATCATGTCACCCAGGGTCAGGTCGAGACGGGCATCGAGGATTTCGGTGCGGCGCACATCGCCGTATTCGGCGCGGATCACTTCCAGTTCTTCGCGGATCACTTCCATCAGGCGCGTGGCGCTGCTGAGGATGCGGATCAGTTCGCCGATCTGGTTGAGGATCTCCTGGTACTCGGCCAGCAGCTTCTCGTGCTCCAGACCGGTCAGGCGGTGCAGACGCAGTTCCAGAATGGCTTGCGCCTGTTCTGGCGACAGGAAGTACTTGCCTTCGCGCAGACCGTATTGCGGGTCCAGGGTTTCCGGACGGCAGGAATCGGCACCGGCGCGCTCAACCATCGCGACCACGGCGGAAGATTCCCACGCGGTCTTGATCAGCGCTTCCTTGGCTTCCGACGGCGTCGGCGAGGCCTTGATCAGGGCGATGACCGGGTCGATGTTCGACAGGGCAACCGCTTGACCTTCCAGGATGTGGCCACGTTCGCGGGCTTTACGCAGCTCGAACACGGTACGGCGGGTCACGACTTCGCGACGGTGACGAACGAAGGCTTCCAGCAGGTCCTTGAGGTTCAGAATCCGCGGACGGCCATCGATCAGCGCAACGATGTTGATGCCGAACACCGCTTGCAGCTGGGTCTGGGCGTAGAGGTTGTTGAGGATCACCTCAGGCACTTCGCCACGACGCAGCTCGATCACGACGCGCATACCGTCCTTGTCGGACTCGTCGCGCAGTTCGGTGATGCCTTCCAACTTCTTCTCTTTGACCAGCTCGGCGATCTTCTCGATCAGACGGGCCTTGTTCAGCTGGTAAGGGAGTTCGGTGATGACGATCTGCTGGCGACCACCGACCTTGTCAATGTCTTCGATCATCGAGCGGGCGCGCATGTAAATGCGGCCGCGACCGGTGCGGTAGGCTTCGATGATGCCGGCGCGACCGTTGATGATCGCGGCGGTCGGGAAGTCCGGACCCGGGATGTATTGCATCAGCTCATCGATGGTCAACTCAGGGTTGTCGATGAGTGCCAGGCAACCATCGATGACTTCACCGAGGTTGTGCGGCGGGATGTTGGTCGCCATGCCCACGGCGATACCGCTGGAGCCGTTGACCAGCAGGTTGGGAATACGGGTCGGCATGACCGCCGGGATCATTTCGGTGCCGTCGTAGTTCGGCACCCAGTCCACGGTTTCTTTATGCAGGTCAGCCAGCAGCTCGTGCGCCAGCTTGGTCATGCGCACTTCGGTGTATCGCATGGCGGCGGCGTTGTCGCCGTCCACCGAACCGAAGTTGCCCTGACCGTCTACCAGCAGGTAGCGCAAGGAGAATGGCTGCGCCATCCGAACGATGGTGTCGTACACCGCGGTATCACCGTGAGGGTGATACTTACCGATCACGTCACCGACAACACGGGCAGATTTCTTGTACGGCTTGTTGAAGTCGTTGCCCAGCTCGCTCATCGCGAACAGCACACGCCGGTGCACGGGCTTCAAGCCATCGCGCGCATCCGGCAGTGCCCGCCCGACAATTACGCTCATCGCGTAGTCGAGGTAGGACTGCTTCAGCTCGTCTTCGATATTGACCGGGAGGATTTCTTTGGCCAGTTCGCCCATGAGAAGCCTGATTCCTTTTTCTGGTGAAACTTCGTCACATCCATTCGGGACGAACGAAGCTCGCCGATGACGGCTGAGTGCCATGCACCGACTTACGACAAATCAACGAGTTATGCCATGGATCTGCGCAGTAAAGACAACCCCGTGGGAGTGCCTCGGAAAACGCCGGATGTTATCACAAGAGCCGCCACGCACCTATCCCCCTGATGCGCATGGAGCATAGTTAGTTGACCGGTGACAGGCTTAACGGCGACGAGAGAGGCTTAGAGCCGGCACAACCCTCGATTCGCTAGCAGAATATGAGGCAGTAGGGAGGAGAGATCGAGTCATCGTTCTTCGCGGGCAAGCCTCGCTCCTACAGATTCCACATTCCTGTAGGAGCGAGGCTTGCCCGCGAAGGCCTTTTAACTGACACCAAATACCGTCAATGCAGACGCTTGCGGCACATCAACTGCGCCATTTTCGCCGTATCCGGCCGCTCGACGATGCCCTTCTCGGTGACGATGGCATCGATCAGGTCGGCCGGGGTCACGTCAAACACTGGATTGAAAGCATCAACATCTGCCCCGACGCGCTTGCCGCCAACGTCCAGCAGTTCACTGCCGGCACGCTCTTCGATAGGAATGTCGTCGCCACTGGCCAGGTTCATGTCGATGGTCGAACTCGGCGCCACCACCATGAACCGCACGCCGTGGTGCATCGCGCTGACCGCCAGTTGATAGGTGCCGATCTTGTTGGCCACGTCGCCATTGGCGGTGATCCGGTCGGCACCGACGATGACCCAGGTGATGCCCTTGGTCTTCATGATGTGCGCGGCGGCGGAGTCGGCGTTGAGCGTCACCGGAATGCCTTCGTTGGCCAGTTCCCACGCCGTCAAGCGCGAACCTTGCAGCCACGGGCGGGTTTCGTCGGCGTAAACGCGCTCGACCATGCCTTCGATGAACGCACCGCGAATCACCCCCAGCGCCGTGCCGAAGCCACCCGTGGCCAGGGCACCGGTGTTGCAATGGGTGAGGATCGCCTGGGCGTTGCCCTGGTGCTTGCGAATCAAGTCCACACCCAGTTGCGCCATGGTCAGGTTGGCTTCGCGATCGCTTTCGTGGATGGCGATGGCCTCCGCTTCCAGCGCCGCCAGCGGGTCGGCATCGCCCTTGAGACGGTCCAGGCGATCACGCATGCGACCCAAGGCCCAGAACAGATTCACCGCCGTCGGACGGGAATCGGCCAGCAGCGCGTAATCCTCTTCCCACGCGGCCTGCCAGTCGCCGCCCTCGGCAATGCGAGCACGAGCCGACAGCACCATGGCATAAGCAGCGCTGATGCCAATCGCCGGCGCGCCGCGCACCACCATCGAGCGAATGGCCTCGGCCACGCCGGCGGCGCTGGTGTAGGCGATCCAGGTTTCCTCGAACGGCAGAATCCGCTGATCCAGCAGGTACAGGGCGCCATCACGCCAATCGATGGCCTTTACCTTCTCCGCAGCCAACAGTCGATCGCGCATCCCACACCCCGCACTCATGAACAAAAGCCGCCGATTATAGCGAGCCCCCCGCGAAGACGCTCGGGTATACTTCGCCATCCTTTACAAAAGCACTGGAACCGACCCTCGATGCCGAAACCTGCCGTTGCGCTCGACTTATTATTGCTGCCGACCTGGCTGGTACCCGTCGAACCCGCTGGCGTGGTCCTCAAAGAGCACGGCCTGGGCATCCGCGACGGTCGTATCGTATTTATCGGTCCGCGTGCCGAAGCGCTGAAGTGTAACGCGACTGAAACTCGCGAGCTGCCGGATGTTCTGCTCGCCCCCGGCCTGATCAACGCCCATGGCCACGCGGCGATGACGCTGTTCCGGGGTCTGGCCGATGACCTGCCATTGATGACCTGGCTGGAAAATCACATCTGGCCGGCCGAGGCCAAGTGGGTCGATGAAGCGTTTGTGCGCGATGGCACCGACCTGGCGATTGCCGAACAGCTCAAAGGCGGCATCACCTGCTTCTCTGACATGTATTTCTTCCCGAAGGTTGCCAGCGAACGCGTGCATAACAGCGGCATTCGCGCGCAAATCGCGATTCCGATCCTCGATTTCCCGATTCCGGGCGCTGCCACGGCGGACGAAGCCATTCGTCAGGGCGTCGAACTGTTCGGCGACTTGAAGCACCACGAACGGATCAAAATCACCTTCGGCCCCCACGCCCCCTACACCGTGGGCGACGAAAACCTGGAAAAAATCCGGGTCATCGCCGAAGAGCTGGACGCAGCGATCCACATGCACGTCCACGAAACCGCCTTCGAAGTGCAGCAATCGGTGGAGCAGCGCGGCGAGCGCCCGCTGGCCCGCCTCGGGCGCCTGGGCTTGCTCGGGCCGCGCTTCCAGGCGGTTCACATGACCCAGATCAGCGATGAAGACCTGGCCTTGCTGGTAGAAAGCAATACCAATGTGATTCATTGCCCGGAATCGAACCTGAAGCTGGCCAGCGGTTTCTGCCCGGTGGAACGCCTGTGGCAGGCCGGGGTGAACGTCGCCGTCGGCACCGATGGCGCGGCCAGCAATAATGACCTCGACCTGCTCGGCGAAACCCGCACCGCGGCGTTGCTGGCCAAGGCTGTCGCCGGCTCGGCCACGGCGCTGGATGCCCACCGCGCGTTGCGCATGGCGACGCTCAACGGTGCCCGCGCCCTCGGGATCGAAGCCGAAGTCGGCTCGCTGGAAATCGGCAAGGCTGCGGACATCGTCGCTTTCGACCTGTCCGGCCTGGCCCAGCAACCGATCTACGACCCGGTTTCGCAACTGATCTACGCCACTGGCCGCGACTGCGTGAAACACCTATGGGTCGCTGGCAAACAACTGCTCGACGACAAGCGCCTGACGCGCCTGGATGAAGCACAACTGTGCGCCACGGCCAAGGCCTGGGGCCAGCGCATCAGCGGCCACACCGAATCGTAAGCCCCCCGGGCGCAAACCCGGGGCAACAGGATTTTTCAAGTTTTAGAGGACTTAAACCATGAGCAACGTCGACTACGCCGAAATCGCCAAATTCGAAGCCCTGGCCCATCGCTGGTGGGACCGCGAAAGCGAGTTCAAACCGCTGCATGACATCAACCCGCTGCGGGTCAACTGGATTGACGAGCGGGTCAACCTGGCCGGCAAAAAGGTGCTCGACGTCGGTTGTGGCGGCGGCATCCTCAGCGAAGCCATGGCCCAGCGCGGCGCTACCGTCATGGGCATCGACATGGGCGAAGCGCCGCTGGCGGTCGCGCAACTGCATCAACTGGAATCCGGCGTGACCGTCGAATATCGCCAGATCACCGCCGAAGCCCTGGCCGAAGAGATGCCCGAGCAGTTCGACGTGGTCACTTGCCTTGAAATGCTTGAGCACGTACCGGACCCATCCTCGGTCATCCGCGCCTGCTTCAAGATGGTCAAGCCCGGTGGTCAGGTGTTCTTCTCCACCATCAACCGCAACCCGAAGGCCTACCTGTTCGCGATCATCGGCGCCGAGTACATCATGAAGCTGCTGCCGCGCGGCACCCACGACTTCAAGAAATTCATCCGCCCGTCCGAGCTCGGGGCCTGGAGCCGCATGGCCGGCCTGACCGTCAAGGACATCATCGGCCTGACGTACAACCCGCTGACCAAGCACTACAAACTGGCGGCCGACGTTGACGTCAACTACATGATCCAGACCCTGCGCGAGGAGTAAGCCGATGCGAATCAGAGCAGTCCTTTTTGACATGGACGGCACCCTGCTCGACACCGCGCCGGACTTCATCGCCATCTGCCAGGCGATGCGTGCCGAGCGCGGCTTGCCGCCGATGAACGACCAGCACATTCGCGACGAGATCTCCGGCGGCGCCAAGGCGATGGTCGCGGTGACGTTCTCCATGGACCCGGAATCCCCGGGGTTCGAGGCGCTGCGCCTGGAGTTCCTGGAGCGCTACCTCGTGGGTTGCGCGGTGCACAGTAAACTCTTCGACGGCATGGGCGAGCTGCTGGCCGACATCGAGAAGGCCAACCTGATCTGGGGCGTGGTCACCAACAAGCCGCTGCGGTTTGCCGAACCGATCATGCAACAGCTGGGGCTGGCCGAGCGCTCGGCGCTGCTGATCTGCCCGGACCATGTGAAGAACAGCAAACCGGACCCGGAGCCGTTGATTCTCGCGTGCAAGATGCTCGACCTGGACCCGGCCAGTGTGTTGTTCGTCGGTGATGATCTGCGGGATATCGAGTCGGGGCGTGATGCCGGCACCAAGACCGCCGCCGTGACCTACGGCTATATCCACCCGGACGATAACCCGCGGCATTGGGGCGCGGATGTGGTGGTGGACCACCCGCTGGAGTTGCGCAAAGTGCTCGATAGCGCGTTGTGTAGCTGCTGATCCGCACTGCTTGATGAGTACCTGTGGCGAGGGGGCTTGCCCCCGTTCGGCTGCGAAGCAGTCGTATAAGCTGATGAACACACTTAGCGGGGAGAAGGCAGGGAGCGCTTCGCACTCCAACGGGGGCAAGCCCCCTCGCCACAGCAAGCTCCTTCGCCACAGGTTCGGTGTTCGTCTTAATTGTGTTGAGGTTTTTATGTTTGATTATTCCGCCCGCCCTGAATTGCTCAAGGACCGGGTCATCCTGGTCACCGGCGCCGGCCGTGGCATTGGCGCCGCCGCCGCAAAAACCTACGCCGCCCACGGTGCCACCGTGCTGCTGCTGGGCAAGACCGAAGCCAACCTGACTCAGGTCTACGACGAAATCGAAGCGGCCGGTCACCCGCAACCGGCGGTGATCCCGTTCAATCTGGAAACCGCCCTGCCCCATCAATACGATGAGTTGGCCGCGATGATCGAGACTGAATTCGGGCATCTCGACGGTTTGCTGCACAACGCCTCGATCATCGGCCCGCGCACGCCGATCGAGCAGTTGTCCGGTGAAAACTTCATGCGCGTCATGCACGTCAACGTCAACGCCATGTTCATGCTCACCAGCACCCTGCTGCCGCTGCTGAAGCTGTCGCAGGATGCTTCGGTGGTGTTCACCTCCAGCAGCGTCGGACGCAAGGGCCGGGCGTACTGGGGCGCTTACGGCGTCTCCAAGTTTGCCACCGAAGGGCTGATGCAAACCCTGGCCGACGAAGTCGACACCGTGGCACCGGTGCGCTCCAACAGCATCAACCCCGGCGCCACCCGCACCAGCATGCGCGCCCAGGCTTATCCGGGGGAAAACCCGCTGAACAACCCGACACCTGAGGAGATCATGCCGGTCTATCTGTACCTGATGGGGCCGGACAGCACGGGCATCAATGGCCAGGCGTTCAACGCTCAGTAACGCCGCATGTCGCTTTTGTGCCGCGGCATTTAATTGCCGCGGCATGCCGGATCCGCGTCAACTCCCGCCCTTTACAGTCAAACAAATGCCGCTGCCTCCAGCGGCATTTTCTCAAAACCGCTCTAATCCAATGATTTGAAACAGTTTTTATCCGAATGAACCGAATGGCACGACTTTCGCTCTAATTTTGTTCAGACACGCAGTGTGACAGCAGCTGGCGGTGGCGCCTGAGTCGATAGGTTCCTTATCTTCGACAAAGCGGACTAAACTCGTACCAAATGTCCTACGGGACTGATGGACCAGTATGACGCGCAGCCCAAAGCCGCTCTCACCCAGCCTGTAAGACAGCCTTACTGCTTTAGGGGCTCACGCCATATGAAATCACCTTCCCAGACCAACGCAATTGACTTCGACAGTGCCAAATTGCAACGCCTGGGCTTTGGTCAGCAGCCTCCTCTCCTGGAGCGGCCGGTCAGCCTCGCGCAATTGCGCCAGCAACTGGGCATGCAACTGCAAACCAGTCTTGAGCCGCAACGCATTCTCGGGCTCTTTTTCCGCGAAATTCAGCGCCTTGTGCCTCTGGATGCCTTGAGCTACCAGCACAAGACGAGTGACTTGCGCCTGGAATTCGGCCAGCGCGGTCATCATTCGGTCAGCTATAGCCTGAGCCATGAAGGTGAACATCTGGGTGAGTTGGTGTTCCGCCGCAATCAGCGGTTTAACGAGCAGGAACAGGGCAACCTGGAGTCGCTGTTGTCGGCGCTGCTCTATCCGATGCGCAATGCCCTGCTCTACCGCGTCGCAACCCAAAGCGCCCTGCGCGACCCACTCACCGGCACCGGCAACCGCGTCGCCATGGATCAGACCCTGCAACGGGAAATCGACATGGCGCACCGGCATCGCCAGCCGTTGTCGTTGCTGATGCTGGATATCGACCACTTTAAACGGGTCAATGACAGCCACGGCCACAGTGCTGGCGATGAAGTGCTCAAGGCGGTTGCCGCCTCGATCAAGGGCCAGTTGCGCAACGTGGACATGGTGTTCCGTTTTGGTGGCGAGGAGTTTTTGATCCTGCTGTCCAACACCAGCCGGGAAGCGGCGGCGATGGTGGGCGAACGCCTGCGGTTTGCAGCTCAGGCCCAGGATTATCACGCTGATGGCCGGGTGATTGAGCTGACGGTCAGCCTTGGTTGCTCGACATTGCTGCCGGGCGAGTCGGCCGAGAGTTTGCTGCGTCGCGCTGACAGCGCGCTGTATGTGGCCAAGCGCGAGGGGCGTAATCGGTTGGCGATGGCGGGGTAATACCTGAACAGGCCCGTGTAGGCGCTGCCGAAGGCTGCGCCTACACGGGTTGACGACGTTTAGCTTTCCGCCAATGCCATCCGCTCGCGAGCGACCGGCACTCGTTCCGCGTGTTCCTGCTGCATGCAGCGCTCCAGGAACAGGAACATGTAGTCGTAGCTCTTGCACACGGCCTGGCGCAGTTCCACTTGCAGGGCTTTGCTCGGGTTGGTGCCGGCCAGGGTACAGATGATTTCCAGCGCTTCCCACGGGTGGGCATCGTCGTACTGGGCGTGCATCTTCAGCCACTTCATCGCCCGCTTGCGATCTTCCTCGGGGAACGCTGCCGCGTACACACCCGTGGAACACACCAGCGCCGACCACTCCCCGGTCGCGCCTTCAATGGCGTAGTTGGTCGCAGCGATGGCCACGATCAGCGAATCCGCCGAACTGGTGTGCCAGCACCAGTGACTCAAGGCGTGCAGCTCCGGCGCAACTTGCTGGGCTTGCAGATCTTCCAGGCTGACACCGTGAGCCCGGCTCCAGTGCACCCAGTAATCGGCGTGATTGAGTTCGACACGAATGTTACGCATCAGCCAGCGCCGCGCCATGTCTTCGCCGGGGTGGCGAGCAAAGCGGGTCTTGGTGAGATTCTGTGCCATATATAAAGCGAACTGCTCAACGACGGGCCAGCCACCTATCAGGTACTGGCGCATGGTTTTTGCGCTGAGTTTGTTATCTCGCATGCGCTGATACAGTTCGTGTTCGACAACCCGGCGTTTGCTCTCGCTGCAATCCTGGATCAACTGTTGGGCCCAGGCGGGATAACTTGCAGCTTCCATGAGTGGTCCGGTTCGGTTGAATGTGTCGATCACTGTTCGGCTCCTTTTGATTTGTGATTGTAATGATCAGCAAGAGATTTCAACGGAACGTGCCAGGCGCCTTGAATAACAGCGGTTGCGGTCTGGCGGGACGACTTTGCAAACTGTCGCAGGTAAACAATTGCGGGCGTTCGATGACATACCCTTGAGCGTAATCGACACCGATCTCGAGCAAGGCCTGCTCGATCTGAGGTGTCTCGACAAACTCGGCAATGGTGCGCTTACCCATGACATGGCCGATGTGGTTTATCACCTCGACCATAGCGCGGTTAATCGGGTCGTCCAGCATGTCCTTTACGAAACTCCCGTCGATCTTCAAGAAGTCTACAGGTAAATGTTTCAAGTAAGCGAACGAGGACATTCCGGCGCAGAAGTCATCAAGTGAGAAGTGGCAACCTAAACCTTTGAGTTCATTAATAAATCTGATTGCACTTCCTAAATTCGAAATAGCGCTGGTTTCTGTAATTTCAAAACAAATCATTTCCGGAGGAATAGCGTAAGTAACAAACTGTTCACGCAAGAAGTCCAGGAACGCCTCATCTCCGATAGTAATGCCTGAAAGATTAATCGCACACATGGCCAACGGGCCTTTACGTTGTTCGGCAATACATTGGGCAATGATCTTGAAAACGTTCTCTACCACCCAGCGATCCAGCGACGTCATCAAGCCATAGCGCTCGGCCGCCGGAATGAAACTGTCAGGCAAAATCATCCGCCCGGCCTCGTCATGCAGGCGCAGCAGTATTTCGATGTGTCCGCCCTGTTCGACATGGCCGAGCGGCGCAATTTCCTGGGCGTACAGGCAGAAACGGTTCTCTTCCAGGGCCATGTGCAGACGCTGGACCCAAGCCATCTCGCCAAAGCGCAGGGACAGTTCCGAATCGTCGGCGTGGTAGACCTGAACCCGGTTGCGGCCCTTTTCCTTGGCCATGTAACAGGCCATATCGGCGGCGCGCAGCGAGGTTTCAAGGGTGGTCGGCGTCTGGGCGATATGGACCAGGCCGATGCTCACGGTGGTCAGGAACGGCCGCCCCTTCCACACAAAGTGCAGGTTTTGCACGGTCTGGCGCAGCACTTCGGCGATTTTTTCCGCGTGCTCCGGTGCGCAGTTCTCCAGCAGGATGCCGAACTCGTCACCGCCCAGCCGGGCCAGGGTGTCGCCTTCACGCAGGCCGGATTGCAGCAACGCACAGATATGCCGCAGCAGTTCATCCCCCGCCGCATGGCCGCAGGTGTCGTTGACCAGTTTGAATTGGTCCAGGTCGAGGAACATCAAGGCATGCCGCCCCGACTGGCGCGTCAGGTTATGCAGCGCCTGCTCCAGGCGATATTCGAATTCGCGACGGTTCGCCAACCCGGTCAAGGCGTCGTGGGTCGCTTGCCAGGACAGGTTGGCGATGTATTGCCGTTCCTGGGTCATGTCATGCAGCACCAGCACCGTGCCGCTGACCTTGCCGGCATTGCGGATCGGCGCGCCGACCAGAGTCACCGACACGGTGCTGCCATCCAGGCGCTGGATCAGTTTGGAATGTTCGCTGCCGCCGCTGAGCTGACCACTGAGGATGTGTTCGATCAGGGTAAAGCCGTCGGCCTGGGCATTCTCGTCCAGCAGATTGAACAGCGCCGCCAGGGGCAGGCCGGTGGCCTGTTCGGCTTTCCAGTGGGTCATGGCCTCGGCGGCCGGGTTCATGTAGGCAATCGCCCCTTCGACATCCGTGGTGATCACGCCATCGCCAATCGACTGCAAGGTGATCTGCGCCCGGTCCTTCTCCAGTTGCAGGGCCTCGGCGAAGGCATGCCGTTGCTTGAGCAGTTTGTGGGTGCGCAGCAATGCCAGCACGATCAGCCCCAGCGCCGTGGCCAGGTTGGTCACCAGCAACAGCCGCAGAATCACCCGCGAGCCCTCGCCCAACGCATCGCTAAACGCCTTGGCGGCCGGGGTCACGCCGTCGTTGATCGCAAAAATCTGGTCTTTCCAGCGCTTGATGTCGGTAGCGGTAGCCTGATTGTCGACGACTTGCTGGTGCATCTCCCGGGCGACGTCATCCAGTCGTACCAGATAAGAGTCGCCCACTGTCCAGAGATCAATGGCTTTTTCCAGATAACTGAAATGCCGGAAGTTCAAGTACAGCCAGATAACGCTGGAAACGTCGTCCGGATGATTACCCCCCTTGAGAATCCCCACCCGTGCCGCTTCAAGATCCGGAGGCTGTTTGTCCAGCGCCACGCGCAACTCATGCCCGCCTTGGGGCACGGCAATGGCGTTCTGGTATTTGCGGAAAATCGCCTCGTCGCGACTGTCGGCGTAGAGGTTGAGGTAATAGATGGCGTCTTTCTGGCCCTTGGACCAGAGGCTTTCCCCGGCCACATAGCCGCGCACCGCCGACAGCACGTACAGGCTGACGCCACCGAGCAACGCTTGAAACAGCACCACGGCGATAAACGGCCAGACGATGCCCAACAATCGTGGCGTTCCGAGAGTCCGTTTTGGCTTCATGAGGTCCCTTGCATAGGTACTGCCTGATCATCATCCAGATCAAACCGCTCCCGCAAGACTAGGAGGCGATCCCCATCCCCGCAAGGACGCGTTCGTTCCGGCGCGGGCAAGTTTGCACCAATAACCGGTTTTCGACGCAATTCGGGCAAAAACAGAGAAATTCCAAGAGAAGCTTCTGCGCAATAACTATGTACAGCCCGGCGCTGAAATAGATCGCTTGTAATCGAGCCCGAATGCCGTTGCCCGCTGCAACGCGCAACTCAATCGACTATCAAGAGATCAATACGTTCATGCAAATGATGACGCCGAGTGGCCTGTACCCTCCTACTAATCCTTCCCCAGCCGAACTGCACACAGGGCAGTTGCAAGACTACGAACTCATGCTGTCCGCCATGCGCGAGCCGCAGGCAACTGTAAATCTGAACAATTTGATCCTGATCGGGCCCTTTTCACCCTTACACCGGGTGAGCGAGGACGGATTGAATGCGTTATGGCATGTGTTGCGCGATCGAGACTACATCGATATGTGCTCAAGACTGCACATCAGGCATGGCGCACTGAGTGTGACCCTCGAAGGACAGACCTATGTGTACCAAGGCTATAAAGACTCGGGAGAGCGAATCACGCTGGATCTGACGCAAAACGCAAGATGGCATGCGCTGACCCCGCGTATCGAACGGGCGGCTGCTTTATTGGGCGGGCAGATCAACGCCAATCGCAGGATCACGCTGGGCAGGATGTGCTGGTTTTACGGCCTCCTGCCCTGGCAGCCACGACATCCGCAGGAACATCCCGGCGCCATACGGGCCCTGCAAGAAAAGATCGCCAGTCACCAGCTAAGGCTGGAGGACGACTTCGAAGTCCTGGCGCTGAGGCGCCGCCCCACCGATGCCGACCGTGCCACGTTCCGGGCCCGTCGGCGCAGCTCAGCCGATCCCCTGCAAGTGGACACTGAAAAGGTCCATGCGCAAATCATCCGCGCTGAAATCATCGACACCGTCGACCAATTCCTGGCCGATCGAGGCGCATCGTCGCTGTCCTTCCTGACCGATGCGATTCTCGCTGAAGCGACCCTCGAACAGGTTCGGGGGTGCCCTGCCGTTTACCTGCAAAACATCCTGCACAGCGCTGAAGCCGAGAACCTCGGAACGCTCCTGCTGTCGGCACTGGATTGGTACGGCGGGGAAATCGGTGAAGAAACTTCACCAGGCATTCGTACCTGGCTGATCGCCCAGGCGCTGCAAATCTGGCTGGCGGGACCTGCCGACGATCCGCAACGAATCGCCGGTTATGACTGGCAAGCACGCGAACACTGGGGCAAAAGTTATCAAGTGATCCGGGCCGAGTTTGAAAGCCACCTGCTTACATCACAACGTGCCTCGTCGGCCAAAGAAGCGATCGTGATCGCGCGCCTGTTCCTCTCCAGGTTTCCCTCGGAGTTTCGGGTCACTGGCATTCCTGCTGATCTGGCCTACAGAAGTTCGTTGGTATGGGTCAACTTCCTCACTGGCGTCAATTTGATCAAGGCGAGCGATGCCCGATCACTGGACAGAATGACCTTCCAGCAACTGGTCAACCTGCCGAGCATACTCTGCGAAGAGGCGACGAAAGAAGTCCTGACGTTCATCAGCCTGGCGAGGCTGCAGCCGACATTGGACTGGGCGCAAACCTACGGCGTCATTGCGCATTTACCCCATGAGCCGTATGCGGCAACAGACATTGAGCAAGCGCTGACGGCCTTCGAGCAATACAGCGACGATCTGACAAAAGCCTCTGTCCAGATCGACAAGAAGGTGCCCGAGCGCCTGGCTATCAGTAAAAGAGAAATGGAAACGCTTTTCGGCAAAAACGGCTTTAACACCGATGGCAGGCAACTGGCTAAGAAGCTGCATCCGCCGCTTTTCGTTTCTCGTGACATCCCCTACCTCGAAGGCAAGGGTTATGACATCTACTCGTTTCTCGACGTATTGGCGGCTGGCAAGTTTGATCAGCAGGAAGAATGGTTTGTTACGGACATCGACGGCAGTACTGTCAGCCAGCAATGGATTCAAATTGACGAACATCGAACGATAGAAACCAACGGTCCGTTGCCGGCCCCCGGCGGCTCGTTTGCAGGAACGCGCCGGGTCTGGCCGCCGAAGGCCAAGCTGGTGTTGCCAGACGTCAAGGCGCTGTTCGACGTAGAGTTCATGCGCTATTTGACGGACACGACAGACGCCTATGCCACGCTGATCAAAAGCCTGCTGGCATCCCTTCCCTACAACGACCGCCTGGCCCTGGAGTTCGGTGAAGTCAAGATTTACTCCCTGAGAAAGGAAACGAAGGGCATCGAGGCCCAACATGAAACGGCGGAAATGATATTGCCACTCCGGGCTCGCAATGGCCTGATTTTGCAGGCAACCCTCGACGGACACGTCACCCATTACGAACTGCTGCCCAGGGCGGGCGTCATGCGCCGCATCGAAAAACTGGACCCGGCGCTTTTTGGTGGCCAACTCGAGACTGAACGCTGGAGCTTGCGGAACGCCTCAAGCGTTCGCGTCGATGTTATGCGCCACAAGGATTTACCGTTCGATTGGGAGGCCCATTCAACCGGAAGCGCGCCGAACGACGCAGCACGTTGCCAAGCCATTCTCGAACAACTGGGTGATACGCTCGACGCCGTCGTTTACGCGAAAGATCCCTCAGCACCTGCAGCGCAAACACTTTCCTCCGAGCGCACAGTGAGCATCAGCCGTGTTATCGCAACTCAACTGCTGTTCATAGACCCAAAGACGCTACGCGACGCCGCCAATGGCATCACCCAATTTGATCTAGACACTGAGTGGTACAAAAAAGTCGTCGCGCTGACCAAGGCGTTCGTTCCGTTTTGGAGCAGCATCGAAGACCTGATTTCAGGCGACAGGATGCGCTTGATCAACGGTTCGTTTGGTCTGTTTACCGACGCCATTTCATTTTTCATACCGGTCGGCAAGTTTGCTTCGGGTTCGTTGCGACTGATGACCCAGACGGGCCGATCAACACTGCGGGCCGCCCTGCCATCATTCAAACAGCTGACGATGGAGTTGGTGGTGTCGATTCTGGGGGCGCTGAACCCGCTGGATGGCCCGCTCGCCCTGCTGACCGGATTGGGCACTGCCACGGTGAAACTGGCCCGGGCCGGTCGATTCAAAGTCTTGGAGCTGATGGGCAGAGCGGGACGCTACGATTTCGTGAACAGTCGCCCCCAGATCCGTGACGCAGGACATTGGAATCCGTTGGTGAACGGTGATGAATTAGCCCGGGTAAAAGGCATTGACGACGTGCCGGTGCGCAATCTGGCAAACGCTGGCAAGTCGGACTACCGCCTGATCGATCCGCTATCGTCCAGGCTGTTCGGCCCGACTTTGGCGACCAAGGCCGGAGAACTTTCTCCGGGACGCTCTCACTACCGCCTCCTGGAAAAAACCGACAGCCATCTGATCGTTGAGCTCTCGAAAAAAAGCCAGGTCAGGGAGGTGTTCGAGGTCGATGGGCGCACCACCGTGTTTATTGACGATGTGGCGTATCGGTTGGAGAACGATACGCTGCGTCGCGCCGACAGCTTCACGATCGAACAGACCTACAAAAAGTTGCCTTGCCGCGTACGACGCGCCGGAGATCCCGTTACCTGCCAGACACAGTACGTCAACAGCCTCACCCCGGCCCCCACCCCCAAACTGGGAGTATTCGATGAAACCAACAGTTGGGCCCCCTGGTTCGGGGACAGCCACTACACGCCGGCCCCAAACAGAGCACCATTGAGTATCTCCGCACTCGCTGCACATTCAACGCTGAAAGGGACGATGGAGTTTCAGACGGGTATTTATGGGCGAGTCAAAATCAGCGTCCCGGTCCCCGAGGGAGATTTTTTCCATACCTTCAACTCCGGCGCCACGATCGTCGAAGCGAAGGACGGCTCAAGGCATTACGTATTCACACGGTTGGATGCGGGGGACTTTTACGTTGCCGAACGCCTGAAAGGCCAAAGCGTGCAGCAATTGTTGACCTTCAGAAAAGCCACAACCCTCGCAGAAGGGCTTCTGGAAGAATTGCGGGTGGTCTACACCGGCTCTCTCCAAGCCAACAACATGGCGCGCTTCTACGGCATCGAAGCCGTCGAGCGCGCCATGAAAACCATGGAGAACATCGCCATTCCCATCGGCGGTCACACCTATCCGCCCGATACGCTCAAATGGTTGACAGTCGATACCAGCCCCGGTGAGGCGGTATTGTTCGACCATTCGACGCGCATGATCGTCGCCACCCAACCAAAAGGTGCAACGTCCTGGTCACGCAGTACGAATGCCTCGGAGGCCTTTCGTCAGAGAACCGCGGAGATCTTCGATGCACTGTTTATGGAAAAGGTGATCACACAAACGCCCAACAGCGCTTTGAAGATCGATAAGACGATGAGAACGCTTCATAGCATGCTCCCTCGTGGCAAGCGATCCAGGAATCCCAGGAACATCGCCTATGCGGAAGTCACGACCGCGTCAGGCACTCGCGAGGTATACGTCAGTGTTTCGGGGGCTCAAGGGATCACCGGACAGCTTCCGCTATTCAAGCAAAACTTCGGCGCAGATCAGGTCACCGTGGGGGAAACCACTTACTTCAATATCGACATGAACCAGTCGTTTTCCAGCACCTCTCTGGACGTAACCGCCGAGGGCAAGCTGCTCGCCGTGCCGCGCACTATCGATGACATTGGCACTTACCGTCCGGAGCTGACCAGCCGACCGACCTCACTGGACAGCGAAAGCAAGTTGATCAGCGTGATCCGTGCCAAGTACCCGGACAGTGAATCGATCCAGTCGGTCAATGTCGCCACAACCATGGCGCCATGCGATTCCTGCTCGGTGGTGATGAAGCAGTTCGCCTACGACGGCGGGGAAAATGCACTGGAGGTCCTGTGGAAATGACCTACAACTGCTGCAAATGCCCATAAAGCTTGGCGTACAACCCACCATCGGCAATCAGTTGCTGATGGTCGCCATCCTCGGCGATGCGCCCGCCATCGAACACCAGCACCCGGTCGGCCTGTTTCACCGCTGACAGTCGGTGGGCAATGATCAGCGTGGTGCGTTCACTGAGGAAGCGCGCCAGGGCTTCATGCAGGCTGTATTCGGTGGCGGCGTCCAGCGCCGAGGTGGCTTCGTCGAGGATTACCACTTTTGGCTGGGCCAGCACCATCCGCGCAATGGCCAGGCGTTGGCGCTGGCCGCCGGACAGGCGCACGCCGGAACGCCCGACCACGCTGTCCAGGCCTTGGGGCAAGCCGCGCACGGTGCCATCGAGTTGGGCGATTTCCAGGGCCTGCCAGCACGCTTCGTCGCTGCGCTCGCGACCCATGGTCAGGTTGGCGCGGATGGTGTCGTTGAACAGCGCCGGATGTTGCAGCACCACCGCGACATTCTCCCGGACCGTTTCCAGGCCGATCTCTTGCTGCGTCGCACCGCCGAAACGAATGGTCCCGGCCAGCGGCGTGTACAGGCCCAGCAGCAATTGCACCAAGGTACTTTTGCCGCCACCGCTGGCGCCGACAATCGCGACTTTTTCACCGGGGGCGATGGACAGGTTCATCTGGTCCAGCACCAGCTCGTCGCCGTAGCTGAAACTCAGGCCCTGCACCTCGATACCCACGGTGTTGCGGCCCTGGAACGGATCAACGCCACCGGGGTATTGCGGCTCATCGGCCCGGGCCAGCAACTCGTTGATCCGCGACAGCGCGCCACCGGCGGCGTAGTAGGCGTATTGCAGGTTCAGCAGCTGTTCCACCGGACCGATCATGAACCACAGGTAGCTGAACACCGCGAGCATCTGGCCGATGGACAGGTCGGAGAACAACACTGTAAGCATCGCCGCCGCGCGGAAAATATCGATACCGAACTGGAACAACAAGCCACTGGCGCGGTTCGAGGCATCGGTTTTCCACTGCGAGTTCACCGCGTAATCCCGCACTTCCCGGGCCCGTTGGCCGAGGCGTCCGAGGAA
This sequence comes from Pseudomonas sp. ANT_J12, assembly GCF_008370045.1. GTDB lineage: Bacteria > Pseudomonadota > Gammaproteobacteria > Pseudomonadales > Pseudomonadaceae > Aquipseudomonas. The sequence goes on along the minus strand of NZ_VOBN01000009.1, from coordinate 119,625 downwards.
GAAGCCCTGGCGGTTGCCGGCGCGTACTTCCTGGATCGAATCCAGGGTTTCGGTCAGGGCCTGGGTGAAGCGCGACGTGCTGTCGTTCTCCAGTTTCTTCAGGTGCTTGACCCGTTTGCCCAACTGCACCGTGGCGTAGATCACCAACGGATTGAACAGCATGATCAGCAGCGCCAGTTTCCAGTGCATCCACACCAGAATGCTCGCGGTGCCGACCAGGGTCAGCATCGCCACGAGGAAACGGCTGAGGGTTTCACCGACGAATTTGTCCAGGGTGTCGAGGTCGGTGACCAGGTGCGTGGTCACCGTGCCGCTGCCCAGGCTTTCGTATTCGCCGAGGGAGATGCGCTTGAGCCGTTCGATCAGGCGCACGCGAATGCGATAGACGATGTCCTTGGCCAGCGCCGCGAACAACTTGGCCTGGACCACGTTGAACAGCAACGCGCCACAGCGCAGGACGAAGGTCACCAGCAACATCAGGCCGATGTAGCCGGCGGCTTTCTGCCAAGCGTCGGGCAAGGCGTGATTCATGATTTTCAGCGCGGAATCGCCGTGCCCCAGCAGCACTTCGTCGACCAGCAACGGCAGCAGCAACGGAATCGGCACGCTGCACAAGGTCGCCAGCACAGCCACGCCGTTGGCAATCCACAGGGATTTTTTGTGATGCAGGGCCAGTCGGCGGATTTCCGCCCAGCTCAGTCGATCGACACGCGGGGCTGCGGGTGCATCATCGGGCAGGTCATGCACAGGCAGCGCGCTCCAGCCAGCGGCCGAGCAGCGGTGACAGGACACTCAAGGGTTGATAGCCATTGGTCAGCAGCGCCAGTTGCCCGTCGCGCTCGGCCAGCAAGGTCGGGAACCCGGCGATGCCCAGGTCCTGGACCCAGGTGAAATCGGCGGCGGTGGCGGCGTGTTGATCGGCGCGGTCGAACGCGGCGGCGAATTCGATGCGTGGTACCCCGGCCTGCTCCGCCAGTTCCACCAGGACGCTGGCGTGGGTGACGTCGCGACCTTCGGCATAAAACGCATGCTGGATCAGCCCTAGCAGTTTCCACGCGCAATCCGGCGCCAGGCTGCGCGCCGTCACCAGCGCCCGGCAAGCGGGTTCGGTGTCGTAGACAAAGCCGTCGGGCAAGGCGCCTTCGCGTTTGAACGGCTGGCCGGTGGCCTCGGTGACCGCCTGCCAGTGCTCAAGAATGTAGCGCCGGGTGGTCGGCTCCAAGGCCGCGCCGCTGCCGGTGCGCAAGCCGCCCACCACCAGATGCAACTCCACGCCCGCTGCCTGTGCCTGCTCGACCAGCGCCTCAGCCACCGGCGCAAAGCCCCAGCACCAGGAACACATCGGGTCCATCACATAGAGCAGGCGAGCAGACATGATTCAAGCCTCGGCAGGGGTTTGCTTGTAGTTGTAACCGATCGGGTGCGGCAGGTTGCGCGCCTTGGCCAATTCGATCTGCTTCTGCCGATCAATGGCGCTGCGACGGGTTTTCTCACTCAGCGTATCCCAGCAATGCGGGCAACTGATGCCCGCCACATAGTGCTCAGACGTGCGGTCTTCGACGCTGATCGGTGTACGACAGGCATGACATTGATCGTAGTCGCCTTCGCTCAAGTCGTGACGCACGGTCACGCGGTTGTCGAAGACGAAGCAGTCGCCCTGCCACTTGGTCTCTTCCTGCGGCACCTCTTCGAGGTACTTCAGGATGCCGCCCTTGAGGTGATACACCTCGTCGAAGCCCTGGCTGAGCATGAAGCTCGACGCCTTTTCGCAACGAATGCCGCCGGTGCAGAACATCGCGACTTTCTTGTGCACGGCCGGGTCGAAGTGCTCTTTGATGTAGTCGGGGAATTCGCGAAAACTGGTGGTTTTCGGATCGATGGCGCCTTCGAAGGTGCCGATCGCGACTTCGTAGTCGTTGCGGGTGTCGATCAGCAGCACTTCCGGATCGCTGATCAGCGCGTTCCAGTTCTGTGGCTCGACGTAGGTACCGACGGTTTTGTTCGGGTCCACGCCTTCGACGCCGAGGGTGACGATTTCTTTCTTGAGCTTGACCTTGGTGCGGTAGAACGGCTGGTCGTCGCAGTACGACTCTTTGTGGTCGATGTCGTCCATGCGCGGATCGTTCTTGAGCCAGGCCATCAGCCCGTCAATGCCTTCGCGGCTGCCGGAGACGGTGCCGTTGATGCCTTCTTCGGCGATCAGCAGGGTGCCCTTGATGCCGTTGTCGACCATCGCTTGCAGCAATGGCTCGCGCATCTCGACGTAGTTTTCCAGGGTGACGAACTTATACAGTGCCGCCACAACAATCTGTTGTGTCATGGGTGATTCTCCAGGTGGCTACCCTCGTAAGGGGTGAACCGGATGCGAAAAAAAACGCGCCGGGTGAGCGGCGCGTTGCGGATTCTAGCAAAAACTGTGTGGTTTTAGGACTGCGAGTTGCCTTTGTGGCGAGGGAGCTTGCTCCCGCTCGGCTGCGAAGCAGTCGTAATGCAAGCAACTGCACTCTTTCAGACAGAGCACTGTTGCAGGCTTTGGGACTGCTTCGCAGTCCAGCGGGAGCAAGCTCCCTCGCCACAACAGCCCATCAATCCTGCTGGAGCCGCGTCGATCTGTGCCCATTCTTCTGGCGTGTAGGCTTCGAGCGGCAAGCTATAAGCGGCAAGTTAAAGCCGCGCGCCTGATCTTGCAGCTCGAAGCTTGCAGCTGCTTTTTACTGCTTTCCTCCCGCACAGGTCGGTGAGGCCGGGGCCGCGTCGATCTGTGCCCATTCTTCTGGCGTGTAGGTATGCAGCGCCAACGCATGAAACTCACCCATCAGCTCGCCCAGAGTGCCGTAGACCTTCTGGTGACGCTTGACGCGATTGAGGCCCTCAAACTGCTGGCTGACGACCACCGCCTTGAAGTGGGTTTGCAACCCACGGCTGTGCATGTGGCTTTCATCCAGCACTTGCAGGTGCTCGGGCTGCAACAGCCCCAGCGTTGATTCGATGCGTTGTTGCATGGTCATACCCGACTCCGCTTAAGGCTTTTTCTTGACGGCAGGAGCAGCGGCGCCTTTAGGCTCCAGCTCGGCAGTCATGTCAGCCAGCAGTTTGTTGACCACTGGTACCGCGCTTTCGAGTTTGGCCTGGGTCATCTGGGCCGATTGCTGAGTCAGCTGCGGCATTTTTTCCAGGACTTTTTTACCCAGTGGCGACTGGTAGAACGCGACCAGGTCCTTGAGCTCGGATTCGCTGAAGTTGGTGGTGTAGAGCTTGACCATGTCAGGTTTCAGCTTGTTCCAGCCAATGGCCTGGTCCAGAGCGGCGTTAGCCTTGGCCTGGTAGGTTTCCAGCAGGGCTTTTTTCGATTCGGGGGCTTTGGTCTGTTCAAAGCGCTGGGCAAACATTTGCTGCACTTGCATGTACACCGGAGTGCCCAATTTGTCAGCGTGCGCCAGGGTCAGGAAAGCTTCGGCACTGGCATTGTGGCTGGCGGTATCGGCAAAAACAGGGCCGCTGGCGCAAACCAGTGCAACCGCGGTACAGATGGCACGAAGACGAGTCATCGAGTTTCCTTTCTAGCAGGCGAGGTCGTTACCCCAAGGGCGACCATTCTGCACCTAAAAAAGTGTGTCACTCAACCCCAAGCCTTGTCGGGCCTGAATTAGAGGGGTTGAATGGTCAAAAAACAGACTGATGGAACCACGGCCGACGATCACGGCCTAAACTGCGCAATCAGACCTACAGGAGTGTGAGCGATGAGCCGTATCGAAACCGACAGCCTTGGTGAAGTGAACGTCCCGGATGAAGCCTACTGGGGCGCACAGACCCAACGTTCGCTGATCAACTTCGCCATCGGCCAGGAACGCATGCCCCTGGCGGTGCTGCACGCCCTGGCGCTGATCAAGAAAGCCGCGGCCCGGGTCAATGACCGCAATGGCGACCTGCCGGCGGACATTGCCCGGCTGATCGAACAAGCCGCCGACGAAGTGCTCGACGGCAGCCATGACGACCAATTCCCGCTGGTGGTCTGGCAGACCGGCAGCGGCACCCAAAGCAACATGAACGTCAACGAAGTGATCGCCGGTCGCGCCAACGAACTGGCCGGCAACGCCCGCGGCGGCAAGTCGCCGGTGCACCCCAACGATCACGTCAACCGCTCCCAGAGTTCCAACGATTGCTTCCCCACCGCCATGCACATCGCCACGGTTCAAGCCGTGCAGCACAACTTGCTGCCGGCGATCAGCGAATTGTCGGGCGGCCTGGCCGAGTTGTCGGCGCGGCACATGAAGCTGGTCAAGACCGGTCGCACCCACATGATGGATGCGACACCGATCACCTTCGGCCAGGAGTTGTCGGCGTTTATCGCGCAGCTGGATTACGCCGAACGGGCGATCCGCAGCGCCCTGCCCCAGGTCTGTGAACTGGCCCAGGGAGGCACGGCGGTCGGCACCGGGCTGAACTCACCCCATGGATTTGGCGAAGCGATTGCCGCCGAACTGGCCGCGCTGTCCGGCCTGCCGTTTGTCACCGCGCCGAACAAATTCGCCGCCCTCGCCGGCCATGAACCGCTGACCACGTTGTCGGGGGCGCTGAAAACCCTGGCCGTGACCCTGATGAAAATCGCCAACGACCTGCGCCTGCTCGGCTCCGGGCCACGGGCCGGTTTTGCCGAAGTGAAGCTGCCGGCCAACGAGCCGGGCAGTTCGATCATGCCCGGCAAGGTCAACCCGACCCAATGCGAAGCCCTGTCGATGCTGGCGTGCCAGGTGCTGGGCAACGACGTGTCCATCGGCTTTGCGGCGAGTCAGGGCCACCTGCAATTGAACGTGTTCAAACCGGTGATCATCCACAACCTGCTGCAATCGATCCGGCTGCTGGCCGATGGGTGCAGCAACTTCCAGCAGCATTGCATTGCCGGGCTGGAGCCGGATGCGCAGAAAATGGCCGAACACCTGGAACGGGGCTTGATGCTGGTGACTGCGTTGAACCCGCACATCGGTTATGACAAGTCGGCGGAGATCGCCAAGAAGGCCTACAGCGAAGGACTGACCTTGCGCGAGGCGGCGTTGCAATTGGGTTATCTGACCGATGAACAATTCGATGCCTGGGTACGGCCGGAGAATATGTTGGAAGCGGGCGCCAAGGGTTGACCCCCTGAACTGATCGTTCCCACGCTCCGCGTGGGAGTGCCTCACCGGACGCTCTGCGTCCGCTTCAGTAGGGACGCGGAGCGTCCCGGGCTGCATTCCCACGCGGAGCGTGGGAACGATCAATTAACTGACGGCCATCCGCTGACGCCGCGCCCGAAGCCCCGCCATCAACGAAGGCCCCAACGCCACCAGCGCCGACCCGACCACCACCAACACCGCCCCGCCATACCCCAGACCATTAATCGTCTCGGCATGCACATATTCCGGCCACGCCCACGCCGCCCCGGCCACCGCCACAAACGTCACCAGCGGCGTAATCGCCAGCGTCGCACTGACCCGCGAAGCCTCCCAGTGCGCCAGCGCTTCGGCAAACGCGCCATAAGCGATCAGCGTGTTCATGCAACACGCCAGCAGCAGCCAGCCTTGCCGCGGGCTCAGGCTCAGCGCCTCCAGTGGATGCACCCACGGCGTCAGCAGCAGCGCGCAGAACAGGTAAATCACCATCATCACCTGCAACGAGTTCCACACCGTCAGCAATTGCTTCTGGCCCAGGGCGTAAAACGTCCAGACCGTGGACGCCGCCAACACCATCAAGACGCCAGCGGTGTAGTCGGTGAGGGAGGTGAGCAGTTCCATGAGCCGCTGATTGAAAAACAGCCCGAAACCGATCAGCAGCACCAGCAGGCCAATGCCCTGCCCCACGCTGAATCGCTCCTTGAACACAAACAGGCTGGCGATCAGCAACATGATCGGGCCCATCTGCACCACCAGTTGCGCGGTGCCGGGGCTGAGCAGGTTCAGGCCCATCAGGTACAACACGTAGTTGCCGACCAGGCCGAGCACCGCCATCAGCACCAGCCAGCCGCCCTTGGGTCCGAGCACCTTGCGGCTCGGCAAGCGCTTGGTCGCCGCCAGATACAGGAACAGGCACCCGCCGGATACCGACAGGCGAAACCAGGTCACTGTCACCGGGTCCATCACTTCCAGCACCTGTTTGAGTTTGATCGGCAAAATGCCCCACAGCAGCGCCGTCAGCAGCGCCAGGAACAGTCCATACACCCAGCGACCCGATGAAATATGCATGCCGACCCCAAAGCCCAGTGACAAGAATCGTCATTCTAGGCCCAGCACCCGACGGCACACAGGGACAGTTACGCACAGGCCGCGAATGAAACTGTGCAGGTCGCAACGCTAAATTGACGCAGTGCCGTCGATCAGGTCGCCGGGCACTGCAAGTACTTCACACCTAAGCTCATTGGATCCGCAAACAGGACTTACCCTCAGGAGATCGCCATGTACGGCATGCGCGCCCAGGACAACGCCCCCGCCACGCACTTTCGCAGTGACCGGATGTGTCGTGTGAATGGGGAGTTGTATTTCAGCACCCGGGAAAACACCCTTGAAGGGCCGTTTGATAACCCCGAGGCGGCGGCGCGGGAGATACAGGCGTACATCGAGCGGATGCAGATCCAGCGTCAGGACCGATAACCCTGTGGCGAGGGGGCTTACCCCCGTTGGACTGCGCAGCAGTCCCCTTTTTTGGGGGCGCTTCGCACCCCAACGGGGGTAAGCCCCCTCGCCACAACAGGCAATGCAAATCTTGCGGTTTAACGCACCGCCTCAAACAACCCCGTCGCCCCCATCCCGCCCCCAACACACATGGTCACCACGCCATAACGCAATTGGCGCCGCTGCAACTCGCGCACGAGATGCCCGACCTGCCGCGACCCGGTCATGCCGAACGGGTGGCCGATGGAAATCGACCCGCCATTGACGTTGTATTTCGCGTTATCGATTTCCAGTCGATTACGGCTGTACAGGCACTGGGAAGCGAACGCTTCGTTGAGTTCCCACAGGTCGATATCAGCGATCTGCAAGCCCTTGGCCTTGAGCAACTTCGGCACCGAGAACACCGGGCCGATGCCCATTTCATCCGGGGCGCAACCGGCCACAGTGAACCCACGGAAGAACGCTTTCGGCTTCAAGCCCAACTCCAGGGCTTTTTCCAGGCTCATCACCAGCGTCATCGACGCGCCATCGGACAGTTGCGACGAGTTACCCGCCGTCACCGAACCGTCCTCGGCAAATACCGGATTCAAGCCGGCCAGGCTTTGCAGGGTGGTGTCCGGGCGGTTGCAGTCGTCGCGATCAACCATACCGTCGAGGATCTGCACCTGGCCGGTGGCCTTGTCTTCGACCCGGTACTTGACCGCCATCGGCATGATTTCATCGTCGAACAGGCCGGCAGCCTGAGCCTGGGCCGTGCGCTGCTGGCTCTGCAACGCATACAGATCCTGTTCTTCGCGGCTGACGTTGTAGCGGCGGGCGACGATTTCGGCGGTCTGGCCCATCGGGAAGTAGATGCCCGGCACCTGCTCTTTGAGCAGCGGGTTGATCAGGTTGTCGGTGTTGACGCTTTTCATGGTCAGGCTGATGGACTCGACGCCACCCGCCACGATGATGTCGCTGCACCCCGAGGCAATCTGGTTGGCGGCAATCGCGATGGCTTGCAGGCCCGAGGAACAGAAACGGTTGAGGGTCATGCCGGCGGTGCCGATGCCCAGGTGCGAGAGCACCGCGACGTTGCGTCCGATGTTGTAGCCCTGAGCACCCTCGTTGGAGCCGGCGCCGACGATGCAATCCTCGACACTGGCCGGGTCGATGTCGTTACGCGAGAGCAGCGCATTGACGCAATGGGCCGCCATGTCGTCCGGACGGGTCTGGTTGAACTTGCCGCGAAAGGACTTGGCCAGGCCGGTCCGTACGCTGTCGACGATCACCACTTCACGCATGGCATACCTCATTGTTGTGGTCGGTTGAGAGTGGACCGAGCATAAGTCCACCCCATTACCGACCGCGACAATCATTCACCCCGCGTATGCGCAACCATCGTTTCACTTCTTGTGCTTGCTGGCCTTCTTGTCGGCTTTTTCAAACGCCTCTTCCAGCGCCCGGTTGATGGTGCGCAACACCTTGATCCGCGCCCAGCGCTTGTCGTTGGCTTCCACCAGGGTCCAGGGCGAAATTTCGGTGCTGGTGCGATCGACCATGTCGCCGACCGCCGCGCGGTAAGCGTCCCACTTGTCGCGATTGCGCCAGTCGTCCTCGGTGATCTTGAAGCGCTTGAAGGGGATCTCTTCCCGGGCCTGGAAGCGCTCCAGTTGGGTCTGCTTGTCGATGGCCAGCCAGAACTTGACGACGATGACGTGCGACTCGGCGATCTGCTCTTCGAAATCGTTGATCTCGCTGTAGGCCCGCAGCCAATCCGCCGGCGGGCAGAACCCTTCGATGCGCTCCACCAGTACCCGGCCGTACCAGGAGCGGTCGAACACGGTGAATTTGCCCTTGGCCGGGAGGTGCCGCCAGAACCGCCACAGGTAAGGTTGCGCCCGCTCTTCTTCGGTCGGCGCGGCAATCGGCACGATGCTGTACTGGCGTGGGTCGAGGGCCGCCGCGACCCGACGGATCGCCCCGCCCTTGCCCGCCGCGTCATTGCCTTCGAACACCGCCACCAGGGCGTGCTGGCGCATGCGTTTGTCGCGCATCAGCCCTGAGAAACGCGCCTGCTCGGTAATCAGTTGTTCTTCGTAATCGTCCTTGTCCAGGCGCTGGGTCAGGTCGAGGCTGTCGAGCAGGTTGATTTGATCGATGTGGGTAGGCAACGGCGCGGCGTTGACCTTGTCGGGGTGGATCTTGGGCCGCTTGAGGGCATTTTGCAGACCTTCGAGCAGGATCTGGCCGACCACCAGACTGCGGTAATTCGGGTCCGCGCCTTCAATCACGTGCCACGGCGCGTAATCGCGGCTGGTTCGGCGCAACACGCGCTCGCCGTACTTGACGAATTTGTCGTAGGTTTTCGATTGCTGCCAGTCCAGCGGACTGATGCGCCAGCTGTGCAACGGATCGTCGGCAAGGGCCTTGAGCCGCGCTTTCATCTGTTTCTTGGAGAGGTGGAACCAGAACTTGAAGATCAGCGCGCCTTCGTCGCAGAGCATTTTCTCCATGCGCTCGGCCTGGTTGATCGCCTGATCCAGCACCGGGTCCTTGAACAAGCCATGGACCCGCCCTTGCAACATCTGGCTGTACCAGTTGCCGAAGAAAATTCCCATGCGGCCCTTGGCCGGCAGCATCCGCCAGTAGCGCCAGGCCGGTGGTCGCGCCAGTTCTTCGTCGGTTTGCTGGTCGAAGGTGCGCACCTCGATCAGGCGCGGGTCCATCCACTCGTTGAGCAACTTCACCGTCTCGCCCTTGCCGGCGCCTTCGATGCCGTTGATCAAAATGATCACCGGGAAGCGTTGCTGCTGCTGAAGTTCGAACTGCGCTTCGAGCAAGGCTTCACGCAGGATCGGCACTTCGGTGTCGTAGGTTTCTTTGTCGATGGCGTGACCGATTTCGGCAGATTCGAACATGGGCGGCTCCGTTCCTAGATTGAGCAAGACTAGCGGATTGACCTGATGGGTATCAGAGAAATTCCGTATGGCCGTTTTTTTGGCAGAAGTGATTTGTGGCTCTTGTGGCGAGGGGGCTTGCCCCCTCGCCACATTAGTCCGGCGCCAGATTCTCCCTGATGCAAAGTCATTGGAACCTGCCATGGATCAAGCACCGACGCCCTGATCAGCTAGAATGCCCGCCTTGCCGTTGCCGAGCCCGCCATGAACCCTGAATTGCCTAACGCCCAGCTCGACTGGGACGACCAGGGACGCCCGTACTCGCGGGTGTTCGATGATGTGTATTTTTCCGACCTGTCCGGGCTGGAGGAAACCCGCTATGTGTTCATCGAACAAAACCGCCTGAAGGAGCGCTTCGCCGCGTTACCCGCCGACGGGCGCCTGGTGATTGGCGAGACCGGGTTCGGCACCGGGTTGAATTTCCTCTGCGCCTGGCAACTGTTCGAAGAACAAGCGGTGGCCGGTGCGCGCCTGCATTTTGTCAGCGTGGAAAAGTACCCGTTGACCGCCCCGGACCTGCAACGGGCGCTGGCGTTGTGGCCGGAACTCAAGCCGTTCGCCGATCAATTGCTGGCCCAGTACGTGGCGATTCATCAAGGCTTTCAACGCCTCGTGCTGGATAACGGCCGGGTGACCCTGACCTTGCTGATCGGCGATGCGCTGGAACAGTTGCCGCAGCTGGACGCGCAGATCGACGCGTGGTTTCTCGACGGTTTTGCCCCGGCGAAAAACCCCGACATGTGGACCGCCGAGCTGTTCGCCGAACTGGCGCGCCTGGCCGCTCCCGATTCCACAATCAGTACCTTCACCAGCACCGGTTGGGTCCGGCGTTTGCTCAACGCAGCGGGCTTCAAGATGAAGCGCACGCCGGGCATCGGCCATAAATGGGAAATCCTGCGCGGTGCTTTTGTCGGTTGGCCTTCTGAGACACCGGCACCGACGCCTGCCAAGCCCTGGTTCGCTCGCCCTGCGCCACATAACGGCGAACGCCGCGCCCTGGTGATCGGCGCCGGGCTGGCCGGTTGCGCCAGTGCCGCCAGTCTCGCGGCGCGGGGTTGGCAGGTGCGGTTGCTGGAACGTCACGCCGATATCGCCCAGGAAGCTTCGGGCAATCCCCAAGGCGTGCTGTACCTCAAACTGTCGGCCCACGGCACGGCGTTATCGCAACTGATTGTCAGCGGTTTCGGCCATACCCGGCGGGTGCTCGAACAGTTGCAGCGCGGCGTCGACTGGGATGGCTGCGGCGTGCTGCAACTGGCGTTCAATGCCAAGGAAGGCGAGCGTCAGGCGCAACTGGCGGCGGCGTTTCCTGCCGACTTGCTGCACGTGCTGGATCAGCCCCACGCCGAGGCCCGGGCCGGCATTGCGCTGGCCCATGGCGGCTTGTTCTACCCCGAGGGTGGCTGGGTGCATCCGCCGGCGCTGTGCCAGTGGCAGGCTTCGCAACCCAATGTGCAATTGCTGGCCCATCGCGATGTGCTGGAGTTGCGCAAGGTCGATGACCAGTGGCAAGCCTGGGACGGCGACACCCTGCTCGCCAGTGCTCCGGTGGTGGTGCTGGCCGGCGCCGCCGAGATCAAGCGTTTCGCACAAAGCGCCGACCTGCCGCTCAAACGCATTCGCGGGCAAATCACCCGGTTGGCACAAACCACCGAGAGCCAGAGTCTGGCCACGGTGGTTTGCGCCGAAGGTTACGTGGCGCCGGCACGCCTGGGCGAACACACCCTGGGCGCGAGCTTCGATTTCACCAGCGACGACCTGACGCCGACCGCCGCCGAACACTTGGGCAACCTGCAATTGCTGGAAGAAATCTCCAGCGATCTGGTCACCCGCCTGCACGCCGATCAACTCGACGCCGAACAGCTGCAAGGTCGCGCCGCGTTCCGTTGCACCAGCCCCGATTACCTGCCCATCGTCGGACCACTCGCCGATGGCGAGGCGTTTAACCTGGCCTATGCCGCCCTGAGCAAGGACGCCCGGCAGGTGCCCGACGTACCCTGCCCCTGGCTCGACGGCTTGTACGTCAACAGCGGCCACGGCTCACGGGGCTTGATCACCGCGCCGCTGTCCGGTGAGCTGCTGGCGGCGTGGCTGGACAACGAACCGTTGCCGTTGCCACGCAGCGTGGCCGAGGCCTGTCACCCGAATCGCTTTGCCTTGCGCCGGTTGATTCGCAGCAGTTGAGCAGACCGCAACAAGACCTGTAAACCCAGATCGACCCCTTCCATCGCCTCGTCGGTCAATCGCTCCAGCACTTGAGTCTCGCGGGGGAAAACCACCCGCGACACGGCTGTTGTGCCTACCGTCCGCAACACCCCGCCCCCGCTACTTATAACCGATCGATCTAAAACTCCCGCCAACCCACCGGGTCAGTTTCAGAGTACCCGCCGTTTTGGCGCGGACTCGAATGACCCTCCCCAACGGAAAAACCGGTAAGGACTTTATGTGCGGATTAGCTGGCGAGTTACGCTTTGATCATCAACCTGCGGACCTCGCGGCCGTTGAACGAATCACCCATTACCTGGCCCCGCGTGGCCCGGATGCGTGGGGTTTTCACAGCCAAGGGCCGATTGCCCTGGGCCATCGTCGCCTGAAAATCATGGACCTGTCGGACGGCTCGGCGCAGCCGATGATCGACAACCAACTGGGCCTGTCCCTGGCCTTCAACGGCGCGATCTACAACTTCCCGGAACTGCGCACCGAGCTTGAAGCGCTTGGCTATGCCTTCTATTCCGGCGGCGACACCGAAGTGCTGCTCAAGGGCTATCACGCCTGGGGCGAAGCATTGCTGCCCAAGCTCAACGGCATGTTTGCTTTCGCGATTTGGGAACGTGACGCCCAGCGCCTGTTCATCGCCCGTGACCGTCTCGGCGTGAAGCCGTTGTACCTGTCGCGTACTGGCCAACGCTTGCGCTTTGCCTCGGCTCTGCCGGCGCTGCTCAAGGGCGGCGATATCAGCCCGATGCTCGACCCGGTGGCGCTCAATCATTACCTGAATTTCCACGCGGTGGTCCCGGCCCCGCGCACCTTGATCGCCGGCATCGAGAAACTGCCGCCCGCGACCTGGATGCGCATCGAGGCGGATGGCACCACCGAGCAGAAAACCTGGTGGACCCTGCCCTACGGCCCCCACGCCGATGAGCTGAACCTGACCCTGGAAGACTGGCGCGACCGCGTGCTCGACAGCACCCGCGATGCCGTCGCCATCCGTCAGCGTGCCGCCGTCGATGTGGGCGTGCTGCTTTCGGGCGGTGTCGATTCGAGCATGCTCGTGGGTCTGTTGCGTGAAGTCGGGGTGGAAAACCTCTCGACCTTTTCCATCGGTTTCCAGGATGCCGGCGGCGAGCGCGGCGACGAATTCCAGTATTCGGACCTGATCGCCAAGCACTACAACACGCAGCACCATCAACTGCGCATTCAGGAAAGCGAGATCATCGAGCAACTGCCCGCGGCGTTCCGCGCCATGAGCGAGCCGATGGTCAGCCATGACTGCATCGCCTTCTATCTGTTGTCCCGGGAAGTGGCCAAGCACTGCAAGGTTGTGCAGAGCGGCCAGGGCGCGGATGAGTTGTTCGCCGGTTATCACTGGTACCCGCAAGTGGACGGCGCCGCCGATCCGTACGCGGCGTATCGCGAGGCGTTCTTCGACCGCAGCTACGAGGACTACGCCGCCACCGTGCAGCCAAAATGGCTGACCGCGAATGACGCCGCTGGCGACTTCGTGAAGGAACATTTCGCACAACCCGGCGCCGATGCAGCGGTGGACAAAGCCCTGCGTCTGGACAGCACGATCATGCTGGTGGACGACCCGGTCAAACGCGTCGACAACATGACCATGGCCTGGGGCCTGGAAGCGCGTACGCCGTTTCTCGATTATCGCCTGGTGGAACTGTCGGCCCGGGTGCCGGGCAAATTCAAACTGCCGGACGGCGGCAAGCAAGTGTTGAAAGAAGCCGCGCGACTGGTCATCCCAAGTGAAGTGATCGACCGTAAAAAGGGCTACTTCCCGGTGCCCGGCCTCAAGCATTTGCAGGGCGACACGCTGAACTGGGTGCGCGAACTGCTGCTCGATCCAAGCCAGGATCGCGGCCTGTTCAACCCGGCCATGCTCGACCGCCTGCTGACCGATCCCCAAGGCCAGTTGACCCCGTTGCGCGGCTCCAAGCTGTGGCAATTGGCGGCGCTGAACCTGTGGCTCAGTGAACAAGGACTCTGATCGATGAAACCCCACGCCTCGGCTTACAGCCAACGCTTGTTGCGCGGTCAGTCCCCTTCCTACGAACGCTTGCAGGCGCGCCTGGCCGAAGACGGCAGCGAATTGAACGCCGCGCCGATTGCCGTGCATTGCGGGTGGGGCCGGTTGTTGATCGGCCACACGTTCCCTGACGCGGCGAGCATCGCCCAGGAGTTGCTCAACGAGCAGCCCGGCGAGCGCGACATCGCCTTGTACGTCGCCGCGCCCCAGCAAGTGCTGGGGCTGGAACCGGCGCAGTTGTTCCTCGATCCGTCCGACACCTTGCGCCTGTGGTTCAGCGATTACCGCCAGTCGACCCGGGTGTTTCGCGGCTTTCGCATTCGCCGGGCCCAGAGCGACGCCGATTGGCAGGCGATCAACCTGCTGTATCAGGCGCGCGGCATGTTGCCGATCGACCCGTCGTTGCTGACCCCGCGTCATATGGGCGGCCCGGTGTATTGGCTGGCGGAAGATGAAGACAGCGGCGCGATCATCGGCAGCGTCATGGGCCTCAATCACCACAAGGCCTACAACGATCCGGAAAACGGCAGCAGCCTCTGGTGCCTGGCGGTTGACCCGCATTGTTCGCGGCCCGGTGTCGGTGAAGTGCTGGTGCGGCATTTGATCGAGCACTTTATGAGCCGGGGTCTGAGCTACCTTGACCTGTCGGTATTGCACGACAACCGCCAGGCGAAAAGCCTGTACGCCAAGCTCGGTTTTCGTAACCTCTCGACCTTCGCGATCAAGCGCAAGAACGGCATCAATCAGCCGTTGTTCCTTGGGCCGGGGCCGGAGGCCGAGTTCAATCCTTATGCGCGGATCATCGTCGAGGAAGCCCATCGGCGCGGCATTGATGTGCAGGTGGATGACGCCGACGCCGGGATGTTTACCCTCAGCCATGGCGGGCGCCGGGTGCGTTGTCGCGAGTCCCTGAGCGACCTGACCAGCGCTATCAGCATGAGCCTGTGTCAGGACAAAAGCCTGACCCACAAGGTGCTGAAGGCCGCCGGCTTGAACCTGCCCTCCCAGCAACTGGCGGGCAACGGCGACGACAACCTGGCGTTTCTCGACGAGCACGAACGGGTGGTGGTCAAGCCGCTGGACGGTGAACAGGGTCAAGGCGTGGCGGTGGATTTGCAGACCATTGAAGAGGTTCAGCAAGCCATCGAAGCGGCGCGCAAGTTTGATTCGCGGGTGCTGCTGGAAAGCTTCCACGAAGGCCTGGACCTGCGGATTGTGGTGATCGGTTTTGAAGTGGTCGCCGCCGCGATTCGGCGGCCGGCGGAAGTGGTCGGTGACGGCCAGCATTCCATCGGTGCGCTGATCGAAGCCCAGAGCCGACGCAGGCAAGCGGCTACCAGCGGCGAAAGCAAGATTCCGCTGGACCACGAAACCCAGCGCACCTTGCAAGCGGCGGGTTACGACTACAACAGCATTCTGCCGGCGGGTGAGCATCTGTTCGTACGGCGCACGGCGAATCTGCATACCGGTGGCGTGCTGGAGGATGTCACCGCGATCCTGCATCCGACCCTGGTGGACGCCGCCGTGCGTGCGGCGCGGGCGCTGGATATCCCGATGGTCGGGCTCGACCTGATGGTGCCGGCGGCCGACCAGCCGGAGTATGTGTTTATCGAAGCCAATGAACGCGCCGGGCTGGCGAATCATGAACCGCAGCCGACGGCGGAGCGGTTTGTGGATTTGTTGTTTCCCCATAGTCAGCCGGCGGTTTAACCCCCTTCATGATCGTTCCCACGCTCTGCGTGGGAATGACTCCTCGGACGCTCCGCGTCCGCTCTTGGGACGCAGAGCGTCCCTGGCTGCATTCCCACGCAGAGCGTAGGAACGATCAGTCGTCACCTCATCAGGAGTTTCCATGACCAGCAAAATCCCCGAACCGGACCTCAACTACCTGCAAAAAGTCCTGCTGGAGATGCTCGCCATTCCCAGCCCGACCGGGTTCACCGACACCATCGTGCGTTACGTCGCCGAGCGGCTCGAAGAGCTGGGCATTCCGTTCGAGATGACCCGGCGCGGCACCATTCGCGCCACCCTCAAGGGCAAGAAGAACAGCCCCGATCGCGCGGTGTCCGCGCACTTGGACACCATCGGCGCAGCCGTGCGCGCGATAAAGGACAACGGGCGCCTGACCCTGGCCCCGGTCGGCTGCTGGTCCAGCCGGTTTGCCGAGGGCAGCCGGGTCAGCCTGTTTACCGACAACGGCGTGATCCGTGGCAGCGTGTTGCCGTTGATGGCCTCCGGGCACGCGTTCAACACCGCTGTGGATGAGATGCCGATCAGTTGGGATCACGTCGAGTTGCGCCTGGATGCCTACTGCGCCACCCGCGCCGATTGCGATTCCCTGGGGATCAGTGTCGGCGATTTCGTTGCTTTCGACCCGTTGCCGGAGTTCACCGAAAGCGGCCATATCAGCGCTCGTCACCTCGATGACAAGGCCGGGGTGGCTGCACTGTTGGCGGCGATGAAAGCCATTGTCGACAGCGGCGAAGAGCTGATGATCGATTGTCATCCGCTGTTCACCATTACCGAAGAAACCGGCAGTGGCGCGGCGGCCGCGTTGCCGTGGGATGTCAGCGAATTCGTCGGCATCGACATTGCGCCGGTTGCCCCGGGCCAGCATTCCAGCGAACACGCGGTCAGCGTGGCGATGCAGGATTCCGGCGGGCCGTATGACTATCACCTGTCGCGGCATCTGCTGCGGCTGGCCAGTGACAATGAATTGCCAGTGCGCCGCGACTTGTTCCGCTATTACTTCAGCGACGCCCATTCGGCGGTCACCGCCGGGCACGACATCCGCACCGCGCTGCTGGCGTTTGGTTGCGACGCGACCCACGGCTATGAACGGACGCACATCGACAGCCTGGCGGCGCTCAGTCGCTTGCTCGGCGCGTATATCCTGAGCCCGCCGGTATTTGCCAGCGATGCACAGCCGGCCAAGGGTTCACTGGACCGGTTCAGTCATCAGATCGAACATGACACGCAGATGGAAAGCGACACGCGGGTGCCGTCGGTGGACAGTCTGGTTGGGCAGCGCAACGACAGCTAAGTCCTGCGGTGTTTGAACAATCGCCTTCGCGGGCAAGCCTTGCTCCTACAGGTCTTGTGTTGACCTCGATATCCGGGCACGACACAAAACCTGTAGGAGCAAGGCGTGCCCGCGATGGCGTCAGATCAGGCAATGAAGAGCTCAGGCTAGCCGCAAAACTTCATTCGCCGTAGCATCGCGCCATTGTTTTAGCCGAGGTGCCTATGCTGATCCCTTACGACCAACTTGAAGTCGACACCCTGACCCGCCTGATCGAGGATTTCGTGACCCGCGACGGCACCGACAACGGCGACGACACGCCGCTGGAAACCCGCGTATTGCGCGTTCGCCAGGCACTGACCAAGGGCCAGGCACTGATCGTTTTCGACCCGGACAGCGAGCAATGCCAGTTGATGCTCAAGCACGACGTGCCCAAGCACCTGTTCGACTGATCGCCTAACGTCCTTTGCTTTTCGCCCGTTTGATCTGGATGCGTTCGTAGACTTCGGCCCGATGCACATTGACGTCTTGGGGGGCTTCGACGCCGAAGCGCACGCTGCCGCCGTTGACCGCCAGAATGCGTACGGAAATGTTGTCACCGATGGAAATCAACTCGCCAACAACGCGACTGAGTACAAGCATGGCATTCGTCCTTCAGAGTTACCGGCCCCTGAAGATGCCCCGCGCGTACTTGGGCTTCAATGCGTTGCGGGCAAATCAGTCCTGCCCTACAGCCCAGGACGTCGCAACCCTCAGACAACTCCTACAAACACCGTGAAATGAAGGACCGATCCTTCAGGACGCGGAGAAACGTGGGCCGAAAAGGATGACAGACGCGCCAATCACGCACAGCGCCACGCCGATCCAGTCCGAGCCCAGCGGACGAATCCGCTCGATCACCGCCAGCCAGCCAATCGACGCAATGATGTAGATGCCACCGTAGGCGGCATAGGCGCGGCCGGCGTACGTGGCTTCGACCCGGGTCAGCAGCAAGGCGAACAGGGTCAGGCTCAGCAGCGCCGGGATGACCCACAGGGCACTTTTGCCCTGGCGCAACCACATCCAGAAGGCGAAGCAACCGGCGATTTCGAACAGTGCGGCGAGAAAAAACCACAGGTAATTGAGCATGCAGGCGTCTCGTTTGGATGACCGATGGCGGCCACCCTAACGACGCGGGTGCCAGCGGGCAAGATCAGCCGGCGGTTTGTTTGGCCTTGGCGCGCATTTTGTCGGCCATGACGGTCATTTCGTTGTAGAGCAGTTGCGGGTTTTTCTGCTTGAGCGCCCACGCCATGCGTCCCTGTTCGTGGGGCAGGATCATGAATTCGCCGGCGGCCACTTGCGTGTAGATGTAGTCGGCAATGTCGGTGGCGGTGATCGGTGAGCTTTCCAGCAACTTGCCGACCTGGGCTTTCATGGCCGGGGTCGGGCCACGGAAGGAATCCAGCAAGTTGGTCTGGAAGAACGACGGGCAGACCACGTGGACCCCGACTTCCTGCTGGGCCAATTCGATCAGCAAGCTTTCAGAGAGCGCCACCACACCGGCCTTGGCCACGTTGTAGTTGCTCATGGCCGGCCCCTGCATCAGCGCGGCCATCGACGCGATGTTGATGATCTTGCCTTTGCTCTTTTCCAACAACGGCAGGAAGGCCTTGCAGCCTTTGACTACGCCCATCAGGTTGATCGCGATCTGCCAGTCCCAGTCTTCCAGGGACAGCTCACTGAAGAATCCACCTGAGGCGACCCCGGCATTGTTGACGATGACATCGATGCCACCGAGCCGCTCTTCGCAAGCCTGGGCAAACGCCGTCAGCTGGCTGTAATCACGCACATCGCAACGCTGGATAAAACCGTCGCCGCCGGCTTCGCGAACCCGTTTCAACGTTTCTTGCAAGCCGGGCTCGCTGACATCCGACAAGGCCAGTTGCCAGCCTTCGCGGGCCCAACGCAGCGCGATTTCGCGACCCAGGCCTGAGCCTGCGCCAGTGATCATCATGCGATTTTGCATAGCAAACAGCCTTGTTGTTCTGGGGAAGATGCGCCGAGTGTAGCGAAGGATATTGCCCGACCCACGCTCCATCAGATTGCTGAATGGTCTGCGCAAACCGGGGCATGGCGTGAAACCGAGTCGCGGCCTTCGCGGGCAAGCCTTGCTCCTACAAGAAGAGCGCCGCGTTCCCCGTAGGAGCAAGGCTTGCCCGCGAAAAACGATGACACGGTTTAACTGACCAACTAACAACAAAACGCAAAAAAGAAATAAACCTTCTTTCCAAAAAACATTAAAAAACTTTGAATTTTCTTTCAGTTGCACAAGTCGGAGTTGTTAAGCAGTTCGGATTTATCGCATTCCGGCTGATAGTTAAAACGTTAGGTCATTCAGAACACTTCCAACAAGGAAATAGACATGGGCACAATTCTTATCGTTATCCTGATCCTGCTGCTGGTCGGTGGTTTGCCAGTCTTCCCGCACTCAAGAAGTTGGGGTTATGGGCCATCGGGTATCCTCGGCGTCGTGTTGGTAGTGCTGTTGATTCTGCTCTTGCTCGGCAAGATATAAAGATTTAACCCGACCAAAAAAAAGAGGCCCTTGAAAAAGGGCCTCTTTTTTATTGCGTCAAACGTTAGTCCGGCTTGCCGTTCACCACGCCGGCGGTGTTATCCAGCAGGCTCTTGGTCGCGGTTTGCAGGAACGACTCAAGTTTCTGCTTGAGTGCCGCTTCGTCAGCCGACTCTGGAATCACCACCCCTTTCGGGTTAGCGCCCAGTTCGTACTGATACAGCTTCGGCGGCATCTCTTTTGGCAGCACCAGCACACGGTCGGCGGTCAGCAATGCGACGGTCTGATCGCTGCCCGAAGGCTTGATCACGCCGAAACCTTTATCGCCTTCCGGCAGGTTCAGCAGGTCGCGACCCCAGCATTGGTGAATCACGTCGCCACCGACGCGGCCCATGATGGTCGGCACGATGTCGATCTGAGTGCCCACGGTGTGGTCACGCTGACCGAATTTCTCCTGGATGCCCGGCGCAATCATCAGCATCGGCACGTTGAAGCGGCCCAGGTCCATTTCAGTGATTTGCTGCTCGTCGCCGAAACCATGGTCGCCCACCACCACGAACAGGGTTTCATTGAAGTAAGGCTCTTTACGCGCCTTCTCGAAGAACTGACCCAGCGCCCAGTCGGAGTAGCGCATGGCGGTCAAGTGTTCGTTCAGGCTGCCGCGATCGGTCACGCGTTCGACCGGCAAGGGTGTCGGCAAGGCGTACGGCGTGTGGTTGGACAGGGTTTGCAGCAAGGCATAGAACGGTTTTTTGTCCTTGCCATCGCGTGCCTTCAGTTCTTCCAGGCCACGGTTGAACATGTCCTGGTCGGACACACCCCAGGTCGGGTCGGAGAACACCGGGTTGACGAAGTCATTACGCCCGATGAAGTTGGTCATGCCCTGGTTGCTGAAGAAGCCCGACTGGTTGTCCCAGGCGAAGTCGCCGTTGTAGACGTACACATCGTCATAGTTACGGGTACTGAGCAGTTGCGGCAGGCCGGACAGTTTGTGGCTGCCTTCCGGGGTCTGCATCAGGTATTCGAAACCCGGCAGGTTCGGGAAGCAGGCCATGGTGGCGAACATGCCCTGGTGGGTATGGGTGCCATTGGAGAAAAAGCGATCGAACAACAGGCCTTCTTTCGACAACTTGTCGAAGGCGGGCGTGATGTTGCCCGGACGACCCAGGGCGCCCACCGAGTGACCGGCGAAGCTTTCCATCAGGATGACCACGACGTTCTTGATCGGCAGGGTCTTATTGGCGTCCGGCGTGTAGTTGCGGCGCACTGCTGCGATGTCGGCATCGACCAGTTTGTCACTCGGCGTCAGCAACATGTCGCGCACGGTCTGCTGGGCCAGAGGCTGTGGCAGCGTGGCTTTCCAGATGTTGTCGCGCTCTTCGGACATCCGCGCCTTGCCGGCGGCAATCAGCGACAGCGTGCCGTTGAGGCCCAACTGGTTGGCGAAGTTGGAGTCGGTGGTGTAGACGTCACCCCAACGCAGCGGCGGGCCTTGACGCAGGGTGCCACGGGCGGCGACCACGCACACCAGCAGGCACACCACGAACACCGCGATGCGCGCATACCACGGGGCGATCTGGCGCGTGCCGATGCTGCCACCGCTGAACGGGCCGCGAGGACGGGTGGCGCGGTCGGCGCCCTTGAATGCCAGGGTCAGGATCAAGGTGCCCACGGCCCAGGCCAGCAGATAGCGAACCACCGGGAAACCGTACCAGAGCATGCTCATCACGGTTTTCGGGTCTTCCTTCACATACTGGAAGACCAGGCCGTTGAGGCGCTGGTGGAATTCACGGTAGAAGTCCATCTCCATCAGGCCGAGGAACAGCGCGATGCTTGAAGCAATGGTCAGCCAGAGGCGGAAGAACCCGCGGGCCGCCATGGCCCGGGCGCTGAACAAGGCCAGCAGCAACGGAATAATGAGGTAGACCACCAGGCGCAGGTCGAAACGCAGGCCGTTGGCGAACGCTTCGAGGAAAGTCGAAGCCGGTGTGTCGAGGATCATCGCGCGGTTGTAAACCAGCAGCGCAACGCGCAGCAGGCTGAACATGACCATCATGACCAGGGCACACAGTAGCGTGTAGGCCAGATGCGATTTGACGGTCGGTTGCAGCAGGCGACTAGAAGCTCGCTGCTGATTCAGGGCGTCCGGGTTTGCCATGTCGTTTTAGGACCCATTGGAAGTTGAAGTTGCAAAAATACAGCTGCGCCCTGCCCTCTGTTGGCCACTACTTGGCCCCGGGGCTTGCGCGGAGCGCAAATGTTGCACGATCACTCGCGGCATTGCCATTGATTACTGTCCGCAATGTTGGCGCGGGCGAATTGTCTTGGACACTTTGTGAAAATTTCGTACAACGCATATCCGGAAACACAATAAAGCCGCTGCATTCCCCCCAACGAAAAACGCCCCGAACCAGTCGGGGCGTTATCGAAAGAGCGGCGCGGTTACTTCTCGGCGCGTTCTTTCAGGGCTTTCAGGGTGTTGAACGGTGCGTCGACCACGAACTTGTTGGCCACCATCGACGGCACGCTGCCACCCGGCTCAGTGTGCACCTGGTAGGTCACTTCGACCTGGTCACCCTTGGGTACGAACTTCCAGAAGCCGTCGACTTTGGCGACCCGGACGAAGCCTTTTTCCTCAGGAATGTATTTGGGTACGCCTTCGAGTTTGCGGGTCAGGCTGCCGTCGGAGCCTTCGACCGTGGTGACGTGCAGTACCGAATCACGCGGAGTGACGGGCCAAGGGGTGTTGAACTGAGTGTAGGTCCAGCTCTGATCGCCTTCGTGTTTGAGCAGCTTCTGGGCTTTGCACTCATGAATCCACGAGCAGGCGCCCGCCACGTCTTCCTGCAACGCGCGCAACTTGGCGATGGTCGTCTTCATCAGGGTGACGCCCTGGTAGGCCTTGTAATCGGAACCCGCCACTTCACTCAGGGACACCTTGATGCCGTCTTCGTTTTTGGCGACTTTCCAGTCTTCAGCGTGAGCGGCCGTGGTGGCCAGCACAACCGTCAAACCACACAGCACAGCCATACGATGCAGCGAACCCATAGTCTTATTCCTTATTGTTGAAGTTCCATTCTTGAACACATCACGCCGCCGTCATTTGCTCCCACCAGCCAAGCAGCCGGATGGCTTCTTCACTGCTGTTTCCGCAGACCTCGGCATCGGCTTCGAAAGCCGAGCAGACAGCCGGACGTTCGGCCTGGCCGAAAATATTGCACAGGTTTTCGACAGACAGTTGCACGCAACGTTCTCCGGCAGGTTTGCCTTGCGGCATGCCGGGAATCGGTGAACTGATGGAAGGGGCAATACAGCAGGCGCCACAGCCTTCACGGCATTTCATGACGACAAACACCTCGCGACGGGCAATGTGTAAAAGGGACGTGGCACAGAGTACCCGCTAAAACGACTGTTTAAAATTACCTGGCCCGCAGTTTTTGTGCTCAAGCGAACGTGACCGACCAGTCTCCGACGAAGTGTCTGGCCCGCGGCTCACCGATGGGAATAATTTAACGCTTGAACTCGAATTCCAGCGCCGCGCCTTCAACATCACGACGCTCTTCGTTGCGCAGTTGCAGCTGCATTTCGTTGCTCAGCAGACGGCCGTTGAGTTGGAAGTCACTGGTCTTGTCACCGAACATTTGTGGCAATACCCCATCGTGTTTGGGCAATGGCACAGTCCCTTTGGGCTTGAGCTCTTCGACCATTTGCTTGGGCAAGCTCAAGTCGAGCGTGGCCGGTGGCAGTTGAGTGGTCTTGACCACTTCACTGGCCGATTTGGATTTGGAGGCAATGGGGGGACGTTTTTTGATCGGTGCGGCCTTCTTTTTAGCAGGCGTCGCTTTTTTGGTCACAACCGGTTTCTTCGGAGTTACCTGGGTACTACTGGCAGCCGGTTTATCCTGGGCGGCAGCGGCCATGACACCGACCGGAAACGCAGTCACCAACAGGCAGATCGACAGCCAGGCAGCAGAAAAAATCGTTTTCATGGACCCAACGGCACTAACGGCAGAGGGCCATATGCTCGCCTGTTGGGAGCGACATGACAAGCACGGGCAGCAGATGACCTGCCCGTGGGGTCAAAAACCGTTGGCCGTCTCCTGGCAGAGCTGGGTCGCCAGCATGCCCAGCGTCATCAATGCCCGCTCGGCTTCACGGTTCCAGGGCGTGCCACAGTTCAGTCGAATGCAGTGATTGAACTGCTCGGTGTTACTGAAGATCAGGCCCGGGGCGATGCTGATGCCTTGCTGCAAGGCTCGCACATGCAATTCCTGAGTGTTGACCCGCCCCGGCAGACTGACCCACAGAATAAAGCCACCGGTTGGCCGGCTCATCTGCGTGCCTTCGGGGAAATACTGTTGCACCGCCAACTGGAAGGCGCTGAGGTTTTTGCGGTACTCCTGACGGATGAAACGTAAATGCCGGTCGTAGCCGCCGTTTTCCAGGTACGCCGCGATGCCCATCTGCGTGACGCTACACGCCGAATGGGTGCTGAACGTTTGCAGACGCTGGATTTCCTGCTGATATTTACCGGCGATCATCCAGCCGATCCGCACGCCCGGCGACAGGGTCTTGGAGAAACTCGAGCAATAGATCACCCGGTCGAGCCGGTCGTAGGCCTTGAGCGCTTTGGTCCGACCCTGCTCGAACATCAGCTCGCCGTAGATATCGTCTTCGACGATCTGGATGTCGAAATCCGAGGCCAGGCGCAGTAGTTGTTTCTGGCGCTCTTCGGGCATGGTGCCGCCCAATGGATTGCTCAGGCGGGTGGTCAGCACCAGCGCCTTGATCGACCATTGGTTGGCGGCCAGTTGCAGCGCTTCGAGGCTCATGCCGGTGGCGGGATCGCTGGGGATCTCGATAACTTTGAGGCCGAGCAGGTCGGCCAGTTGCAGCAGCCCATAATAGGTCGGCGACTCGGCGGCGATCAGGTCGCCCGGCCGGGTCAATACGCGAAGCGACATCTGCAAGGCATCGACGCAACCGTGGGTGATCACCACTTCGGACGGATCGACCACCACGCCGGCATCGCGCATGCGAATCGCCACCTGACGGCGCAAAGGTTCAAAACCCGGGCTGAACATGTAGCTGAAGGCCCGTGGGCTATGGAAGCGAGTGACCTTGGCCAATTGCTGATGCAGCGCCCGCACCGGCAAATAGTCGACGCTCGGCACCGCCGCACCCAGCGGGAACACGCCTTCGCGGCGGGATTCGACCAGCACTTGCTGGATGATGCTGCTGCGGGTGACCAGGCCGGGCCGTTCGACCCGGGCAATGTCCGGGGTCGGCGCGGTCAGGGCGGGAGTCTGGTGCACGTAGTAACCGGACTGCGGCCGGGCGCGAATCAGGCCCTGGTCCTCAAGGTTGGCGTACGCCTGCAACACCGTCGCATGGCTGACGTTGAGCTGCGAGCTCATCTTGCGCACCGAAGGCACGCGCTCCCCCGGTTGATAGACACCACGACGGATGTCCTCGGCCAGTTGCTGAGCAATACGTTGGTAGAGCAAGAGATTGGTCATGACGCAGCACTCGATTTCACGGGCATTTTATTCTTGTGTGAAACAATACCGGAACAGTTTAGAAGTGTACGGGGACAGTTGCCACAATAGTCGACCGTACAGTGCAGTGTCAGCAAAATCTGTACTGCTTTGTGAAGCGATTGGCAGGCGTAAAAATGTATGGTCAGCCCATCTCCTGCAACCTCATGGGCTGTTTTCGGTAAAGCTGGCTTGCGCTAATGTATCCGGGCTCGTTGTGAGCGTTGCTGTAACAACGCTCGGCCCTCGATGAGTAGCCGCTCCCGACTGTCCTGAAAAAACCCTCAGCCTCTAAAGCTGATTTTTATGCCAGGTTCTCAGTCGGGCCGTTTGCCGTTTACTGTCATCAGTCAGTGACGTCGCAAAAGCCGGTGGTAAAGCTGTTCAAGCGTTCGGATGTGGGTCGTACTGGCCGCCTTTGGCCAGTACCGCCCACACGATGCGCGCCAGTTTGTTCGCCAGCGCGCACGCGACAACATTGGAGTGGCGACGCGTCAGCAGCTCTCGAACCCAGGGCCCCAAGGCGTCTTCCCGCTTATCGATATGCTGCATGATGGATCGCGCGCCCTGCACCAGCAGTTGGCGGATGTGCTTGTCGCCGCGCTTGCTGATCCCCAGTAGTACTGTTTTTCCGCCCGTCGAATACTGCCTCGGCACCAGCCCTAGCGAAGCGTCAAAATCGCGTCCACTTCGATAGTTCGACGCATCGCCCACATCCGCCAATACCGCGCTGGCGGTGATCGGGCCGATGCCAGGAATACTCTGCAAACGACTCCCGGCATCGTCTTCTTTCAGCTGCTGCTTCAGATCGGACTCGATGTCCTTGATTTCATCATTCAGCTGTTGAATTTGATGATGGAGACGCATCACTACGCTCTTTAGGCGCAACGGAACCGGGTGCTGCGGGTCGTCCAACAGCGCCGGCACGCGGTGCAACGCAGCGGCACCTATAGGCAGGCTGATCCCGAACTCCAGCAGAAAGCCATGAATCTGGTTGGTCGCGACGGTTCGCTGGCCAATCAAAGATTTACGGACACGATGCAGGGCTGAAAGCGTTTGTTGCTCTGCGGTTTTGATCGAGCAGAAGCGCATCGCGGGGCGGCTCGCCGCCTCGCAAATCGCTTCGGCATCAATGAAGTCGTTTTTGTTGCCTTTGACGAATGGTTTGACGTACTGCGGGGCGATCAGCTTCACCTCGTGGCCCAATGCACCAATCTGTCGAGCCAGCCAATGGGCGCCGCCGCAGGACTCCATTACCACCGTACAGGACGGTACCTGCGCCAATGTGCTGAGCAATTGGCCGCGGTTGGTTTTCTTGCGCAATACCTGATGACCTTTGGCATCCTGGCCATGCAGGTGGAAACTGTGTTTGCCAATGTCGATACCGAGAAGCGTCATCGTATTCATGAGAGATCCTCCGCCGAAAACGAGAAAAGCCCTGCAAGCGTAAACCTGCAGGGCTTCTCGGTCAGGCTGACCATCTCATTAAACCCGGCGCTGACGGGCAGGCCGGGTTTTCCAGAGACGCTGCCCTATCGGGCGGCGCCGAGCTGGCCTTTTTCGTCGGAGAACACAATTTCCACTCGACGGTTCTGTGCGCGACCACGCTCAGTGGCGTTGACGTCCACCGGGTATTCATCGCCATAGCCTTCGACCTGGATGCGTTTGTCTTCGATACCCAGGTCCATCAACACGTCGGCCACCGATTGCGCGCGGTCGCGGGACAGTTTGAGGTTGTCCTGCTTGCCGCCGGTGCTGTCGGTGTAGCCCTCGATCCGCACCACGCGTTTCGGGTTGAGTTGCAGGAACTGCACAATTTTCAGCACCACACGGTTCGCCGAGTTCTTCAACTCCGCCTCACCGGTATCGAACAGTACGTCGCCCAGGGTCATCACCAGTCCGCGATCGGTCTGGGTGGTGGCCAGTGCAACGATCTGCTCTTCAAGCCACTTGCCCTGTTGTTGCACGCTGAGCAACTTGGACTCGCGCAGGGCCAGTTGCAGGCGCTGGCGCTCCAGTTCGAGCTTGGCCGCCTGCTCCTCGTTGAGCACCTGATTGGTGTGTTCCCGGGCAATTTCGCTGTAGCGCTGGCTCAGGTACGCGTAATGCACCACATCCGAGCCGCTGCCCCAGTAGCTGGACAAACGATCGGCGCGGGCCAGGGACTCACCGGCGCGGATCACATCCTTCGGCGCAATGCGCAGCACGTTGGAATCTTCCTTGACCTTCTGGAAGTCGGCGCTGGCTTCTTGCAGCGCCGACTCACTGTGCTGGCCGGCGCAGCCATACAGGCTGACGCAGCCTGCGAGGAGCAAACCGCCGAGTGCTTTGGTCTTGAGGCTCATTGGGCATCTCCCAGTTGCTTGCGCAGGCGAGTGATGCGGGTATTGAGTACGTTCAACTGCTCCTGGCTCTTGAGGGTCAGGACCCGGGCTTCGGCCAGACGCGCATCCAGTTCAGCCTGTTCGGCGCGCATGCGGGCATGCTTGTAGGACTGGTCGGTCATGTCACCTTGGGCGCGGGAGAATTTGTCTTCTGCCAGCTTCAACTCAGGCACTTCGTCAGCGGTGGCGCCAACGGCCTTGGCTTGGACGAGGGCCTGCTCGGTCAGGCGTATTTGTTCATTCGGCGCAGGATCGGCTGCACAACCCGCCAGAGCCAGAACGGCCAGGGCAGCGAAAAGAGGTCGAATACTCACTAAAAATCCCTACTGTTTTGGGGTACTGGCGGGGTGTTGCTGCAGTTGCTGCTGGGCTTTCCAGCGCTCGATGTTGCGTTGCAGCACGGCTTCCGTCAGTCCGGACGCGGGCAATTCTGTCATCTTTTTGGCCAGCTGTCCGCGCAACCACGGATCGTTGCAGGCGGAGTTATGGGAAACCGCGAGGAACAGGCCGGGTCTGTCGACCGGTTGCGGATAGGCTTGCAGGTCGTTGCCCATGCCCAATGCCTGCGCGGCCGCCATGCCCGAGTAGCGCCCGGCGAGTACATATTCCACCTCGCCCAGCAGCAATTTCTGAAAGGCCTGGGTCAGGTTTGGTGTACGGCTGAGGGTCAATTGCTGCTCGGCGAAAGTGCCAAATTCCCGGGTCATTCGAGACTTTTCCGACACAGCGCCGGTGTGCCCGTGCAGGTCTTTGGCTTCGCTGTAGGGCAGCGTCGAGTCTTTACGGGTCCAGACCAGATAGTCGTTTTCCAGCAACGGCGGATGGATGTAATCCAGGGTTTCCAGCTCGCTGAGCGTCAACGGCGCGTCCGCCAGCATGTCCATGCGCCCGCTGCGCACTTCATCCAGGGCCTGGGCACGTTTGCCGGCGTAAAGCATCTCGATCTTGATACCCAGCTCCCCCGCCACGTGCTGCAACAAATCGGCACTGGCGCCGATCAGGTGCTTGGGGTTCTGCGGGTCTTGCCACAGGTACGGCGGTGCATCCGGGCTGCCGGTGACCACCAGGCGCTCGCATTTGCCAGCGGCGCTCGCGAGCCCTGGCAACAGCGTCAGCCCCAGCAGCAATGACCAGCCACCTACGCGGCGCAAATCCATGGCAACACTCTCCCATTCAAATCCGGAACAAAAAAAAGCCCGACCAAAAGGTCGGGCTCTTTATAAGTCAGGCCGCTGGATTAGACCAGCTTCTCGAACTCAGGGATTGCTTCGAACAGGTCTGCCACCAGGCCGTAATCGGCCACCTGGAAGATCGGCGCTTCTTCGTCCTTGTTGATCGCAACGATCACTTTGGAGTCTTTCATGCCGGCCAGGTGCTGGATCGCGCCGGAGATACCGACCGCGATGTACAGCTGTGGAGCAACGATCTTGCCGGTCTGACCGACCTGCATGTCGTTGGGTACAAAACCTGCGTCGACCGCGGCACGGGAAGCACCGACGGCAGCGCCCAGCTTGTCGGCCAGGGCGTACAGGTGTTTGAAGTTGTCGCCGTTCTGCATGCCGCGACCGCCGGAAACGACGATCTTGGCAGCGGTCAGTTCCGGACGATCGGACTTGGCCAGTTCTTCGCCAACGAAGCTCGAAGTGCCAGCGTCGTGGGCAGCCGCAACCGCTTCCACAGCAGCCGAACCACCTTCAGCGGCAACCGGGTCGAAACCGGTGGCGCGCACGGTGATCACTTTGACCGCAGCATTCGATTGAACGGTAGCGATGGCGTTACCGGCGTAGATCGGACGCTTGAAGGTGTCAGCGCTTTCAACCGAGATGATCTCGGAGATCTGGTCAACGTCCAGCTGCGCAGCAACGCGCGGCAGGATGTTTTTGCCGTTGGACGTCGCGGCAGCCAGGATGTGGCTGTAGCTTTTACCCAACTCTGCAACCAGAGGAGCAACGTTTTCCGGCAGTTGGTGAGCGTAGGCGGCGTTGTCGGCCACCAGCACTTTCGCCACGCCGGCGATTTTCGCAGCGGCTTCAGCCACGGCGCCAGCGCCCTGACCTGCAACCAGCACGTGGATGTCGCCGCCGATTTTGACAGCAGCAGCCACGGTGTTCAGCGTGGCCGGGGCCAGCACTTTGTTGTCGTGTTCAGCAATAACCAAGATAGTCATTTAGATTACCTTCGCTTCGTTTTTCAGTTTCTCGACCAGTTCAGCCACCGACTTGACCTTGATGCCCGCGCTGCGTGCAGCCGGCGCTTCGACTTTCACGGTCTTGTTGGTGGAGGCGGTGGAAACGCCCAAAGCGTCCGGAGTCAGCACTTCGAGAGGCTTCTTCTTGGCTTTCATGATGTTTGGCAGGGACGCGTAACGCGGCTCGTTCAAACGCAGGTCGGTGGTGACGATGGCCGGCAGTTTCAGGGAAACCGTCTGCGCGCCGCCGTCGATTTCGCGGGTCACGGCAACGGTGTCGCCAGTGACTTCGACTTTCGAAGCGAAGGTGCCCTGACCGTAGCCGCTCAATGCAGCGAGCATCTGGCCAGTCTGGTTGTTGTCGCTGTCGATGGCTTGTTTGCCAAGGATCACCAGCTGAGGCTGTTCCTTGTCGACGACAGCCTTCAACAGTTTGGCAACGGCCAGGGAAGTCAGATCTTCAGCGGATTCGACGAGGATGGCGCGGTCGGCACCCAGAGCCAGCGCGGTGCGCAGTTGCTCTTGTGCGGTGGACGGGCCGATCGAGACGACGACGATTTCAGTCGCAACACCTTTCTCTTTCAGGCGTACGGCTTCTTCCACTGCGATCTCGCAGAATGGGTTCATCGACATCTTCACGTTAGCGAGGTCGACGCCGGAATTGTCCGCCTTGACGCGAACCTTGACGTTGTAATCCACAACGCGTTTGACAGCTACAAGAACCTTCATGGATTCCTCGTTACTCTCCGGTGAAAAGAAAGTCGCCTAGGCGAACCTGGCGGTTGATGCTCGTGGGCGCAAGGGCACCTCTAAAAACGCTGGCATCTGAACGGGGTGACACGGCTCGCGTTGCTGATGACCGTTCGTCAGTGGTGACCGATGAGTCATTCATTACCGCGGCGTGTAAACTGCGCGCCGAATCCTCGCCACGCATCACCTTGTACTGCCATCGCCCTGTCTTTAGAGGTGCTCTTGAAACCAACAGTCAGCCTACGGCGAGCGCAAAACCGCCCGTATCTTGACCGGAACACCTATTCCGGTCAATACGGCAAAATGGCCAGTCATAAGCCGCGTGACTTGGATTTCTCTGGCTTTGAGCCAATTCAAACAAACGTTTGTATTGGACGCTAGGAGTGGTGTAGATATAATGCGCCACCCAGAGAGAAAGGTGGTTCATCGATTGTCCTCTTCCGGCCTTGCGCCGGGATTCATGGATGCGACACCAAACCTCCAATATTAGAAAAAAAAACTGTTGAGCCTTGAGTAGGAGATAACCTGTGGAACGCGAATACATGGAATTCGACGTGGTCATCGTCGGTGCCGGCCCCGCTGGTCTTTCCGCCGCCTGCCGCTTGAAGCAGAAGGCCGCCGAAGCCGGTAAGGAAATCAGCGTCTGCGTGGTCGAAAAAGGCTCCGAAGTCGGTGCTCACATCCTGTCTGGTGCCGTGTTTGAACCACGCGCCCTGAACGAACTGTTCCCGGACTGGAAAGAACTCGGCGCCCCGCTGAACACGCCGGTCACCCGCGATGACATCTTCGTTCTCAAGAACGCTGAAAGCGCGCAGAAAATCCCCGACCTCTTTGTGCCCAAGACCATGCACAACGAAGGCAACTACATCATCTCCCTGGGCAACCTGTGCCGCTGGCTCGCCCAGCAGGCCGAGAACCTGGGCGTGGAAATCTACCCGGGCTTCGCCGCCCAGGAAGCGCTGTTCGACGAGAACGGCGTGGTACGCGGGATCATCACCGGCGATCTGGGCGTTGACCGCGAAGGCCATCCGAAAGAAGGCCTGTACACCCCAGGCATGGAGCTGCGTGGCAAGTACACGCTGTTCGCCGAAGGTTGCCGTGGCCACATCGGCAAGCAACTGATCAAGCGCTTCAACCTCGACAGCGATGCCGACGCCCAGCACTACGGCATCGGCCTGAAAGAAATCTGGGAAATCGACCCGGCCAAGCATCAGCCAGGCCTGGTGGTCCACACCGCCGGTTGGCCGCTGGACATCATGGGCACCGAGAACACCGGTGGCTCGTTCCTCTATCACCTGGAAAACAACCAGGTCGTAGTCGGTCTGATCGTCGATCTGTCCTACAGCAACACTTACCTGTCGCCGTTCGACGAGTTCCAGCGCCTCAAGCATCACCCGGTGCTCAAGCAGTACCTGGAAGGCGGCAAGCGCATCAGCTACGGCGCTCGCGCGATCTGCAAGGGTGGCCTGAACTCGCTGCCGAAAATGGTGTTCAAGGGCGGCGCGCTGATCGGTTGCGACCTCGGCACCCTGAACTTCGCCAAGATCAAAGGCAGCCACACCGCGATGAAGTCCGGCATGCTCGCCGCTGAATCCGTAGCCGAGGCGTTGTTTGCCGAGAAGGACGGCACCGAAGAGCTGACCACTTACGTCGATGCGTTCAAGAAGAGCTGGCTCTACGACGAACTGTTCGCCAGCCGCAACTTCGGCCCGGCGATCCACAAATTCGGTGCCATCGTCGGCGGCGGTTTCAACTGGCTGGACCAGAACATCTTCGGCGGCAAACTGCCGTTCACCCTGCACGACACCAAGCCGGATTACGCGTGCCTGAAGCTCGCGGCGGACTGCAAGAAGATCGACTACCCGAAACCCGACGGCAAGCTCAGCTTCGACAAACTCAGCTCGGTGTTCATCTCCGGTACCAACCACGAAGAAGAACAGCCGTGCCACCTGAAGCTGACCGACCCGAGCATCCCGATCAGCAAGAACCTGCCGCTGTACGATGAGCCTGCCCAGCGCTACTGCCCGGCCGGCGTGTACGAAGTGGTGACCAAGGAAGACGGCGAGAAGCGCTTCCAGATCAACGCCCAGAACTGCGTTCACTGCAAGACCTGCGACATCAAGGACCCTGCACAGAACATCACCTGGGTGGCGCCGGAAGGCTCCGGCGGCCCGACTTACCCGAACATGTAAGCCGCACGCCTGAACATCGAGGCTCCCGAATGGGGGCCTTTTTGTTGCCTACGATTCAGGAATCACCACAACCCAAATGTAGGAGCAAAGCTTGCTCGCGATAGCGGTATGCCAGGCAACGACAATGCCGAATGACAGACCGCTATCGCGAGCAAGCTTTGCTCCTACAGAAGATTGTCGGTGTTTCAGGCAGCGCGCTCATCCCCCGGATTACGCTCAAAGTAGCGCTTGTACTCACGACTGAACTGCGACGTGCTCTGATACCCCACCCGATGCGCCACCTGCGCCACGCCCAACCCTTCAGCCAGCAACAACTGCTGCGCCTTGAGCAAGCGCAAACGCTTCAGATACTGCACCGGCGACAACAACGTGCTGCGCTTGAAATGCTCATGAAAGGTCGACGCGCTCATGTTCGCGCAACTGGCCAGCGTCTCGACATTCAACGGCTCGGTGAAATGCCCGTGTAAATGGTTGAGCGACGCGGCAATCCGCGCGAACTGCCCTTGCTGCTCTACCAACGCCCGCAACACATCGGCCTGGGGACCGCGCAAGGCCACGAACAATAATTCACGCACCCGCGCCTGGCCCATGATCTGGCATTCCAGCGGATCGTGCAGGCAGCGCAGCAGCCGCTCCACACAACCGCGCATGCCGTCATCGAGCACCGTCGAGGTCATGGATTCCAGCGTCTGCGCCGCAATACTGCGCCCCGACACCAGCCCCATGGCCAGCACCAATTCACCAAGCAGGATCCGATCGATGGCGATGGAAATCCCCAGCATCGGCCCCTCCGGCGCGGCAAAGGTTTCGCACTCGAACGGCACCGGCAACGCCTGGATCAGATAATGCCCGGCGCCATATTCCAGGGTTCGCGGCCCCAGGTACGCCAATTTGCTGCCCTGGACAATGATCACCAGGCTCGGCTCATAGATCTGCGGCCCACGGGCCACGTCGCAACTGGCGCGCAACACCTGCACACCCGGCAACGCCGTGGGGGCGAAACCGTCGCGGGTGGTCAGCGGCTGGAGCAGTGAAACCAGCGTGGCATTGGCATCTAAATGACGAGTCAACAACATGGGGAAAACTTCATGGAAATCGGGATGAAAGCATCATCGCAGGTCTGATGGCCAATGCGACCGATCCGAGGCACATGCCGGAGGATTAGGCATGACACCCGGAGGAATCGCCATGGCCGACACCCGGTTCGGTCCCCAGAATGGCCCACCTCACCTGTCACTGCTTTTGCGAGGTTTCTCATGTACACCGCTATCGGATACGCCGCCCAGTCGGCCACCACTCCCCTCGCCCCCGTGAAATTCGAACGCCGCAGCCCGCGCGCCGACGACGTTGCGATCGACATTCTGTACTGCGGCGTCTGCCATTCCGACATCCACCAGGCCCGCAACGAATGGGGCATTGCCGTTTACCCGCTGATGCCCGGCCATGAGATCGTCGGCAAAGTTACTGCCATCGGTGCGAACGTGACCAAGCACAAAGTCGGCGATCTGGTCGGCGTCGGCTGCATGGTCGATTCCTGCCGCAGCTGCGAAGCCTGCCAATCGAACCTTGAGCAATACTGCCTCGAAGGTCCGACCATGACCTACGCCACCCCGGACCGGGTCGATGGCAGCAACACCATGGGCGGTTACTCCGACAGCATCGTGGTCAGCGAGCACTTCGTGGTGCGCATCCCGGAAAAACTCGACCTGGCCAGCGCCGCGCCGATCCTCTGCGCCGGCATCACCACCTACTCGCCGCTCAAGCACTACGGTGTTAAGGCTGGCGACAAGGTCGGGATCCTCGGCATGGGCGGCCTCGGCCACATGGGCATCAAATTCGCCAAGGCCATGGGCGCGGAAGTGACGTTGTTCACCCGCTCGGCGAGCAAGGCTGAAGAAGCGCGGCGCCAGGGCGCGGACCACGTGATCGTGTCCACCGATGCCGAACAGATGAAGGCCGCCGCCGGGCATTTCGACTTCCTGCTGGACACCATTCCGGTGCAGCACGACCTCAACCCCTACCTCGACACCCTGCGCTTCGACGGCGTGCATATCCTGGTGGGTTTGATCGAGCCGGTTGATCCACCGGTCCACGCCGGCAAACTGGTGATGAGCCGCCGCGTGCTGGCCGGTTCGCTGATCGGTGGCGTTGCCGAAACCCAGGAAGTGCTGGATTTCTGCGCCGAGCACAACATCACCTGCGACATCGAAATGCTCAACATCCATCAGATCAACGAAGCGTTCACCCGCATGATTGCCGGTGACGTGAAGTACCGCTTCGTGATCGACATGGCGACGCTGAAGGTCTGATCAGACCTTAGCGCCGAGTTCGGCAGAGAGCCGGGCCGTGACCCCTTTGATCAGGGGGATCAGCTCGGCCATTTTTTCCAGCGGCATGTACGGCACGGTGCTGGCGATGCTGATACCGGCGACGATGCGCTTGCTGGCATCTCGAATCGGCGCCGCGACACAACGGATCGACGGTTCGTTATCTTCCAGATCAAACGCGTACCCCCCCGCCACATACTCGAGCATGCGCTGCTGAAACTGCTCCCAGGACTGCTCCGGGTGCTGCGGCCAGAACTGACTTTTCCCACCGGCCGGCAGGCTCACTTCGTACAGCCGCTTCCAGTCTTCCTGGGTGTCATCGAGCATCAGCGCCTTGCCGATCCCGGTGCGCGCCAACGGCATGCGATGGCCGACCCGCGAACGCATTTCCGGGCCATTGCGCCCCGGATTCTTGTGCAGGTACAGCACCTCGTCGCCCTCACGAATCGCCAGGTGAATGGTGTCGCCGGTCAGCGCCGACAACTCATCCAGATACGGCCCGGCCAGGGTCACCAGTGGCAACTCTTCCCGCGCCTGGAACCCCAACTCGATCAACTTCGGCCCCAGCAAATAGCCGACTTGCGGCACCACCCGCAGGTAACGCTCGTCCACCAGGCAACTGGCCAGTCGATGGGTGGTGCTGCGCGTGGTGCCGATCAGCCGGGCGATTTCCTTGAGATCCCGGGCGCCACTGGCCACGGCCTGAACCACACCCAGGCCGCGAAGCAGTGTCTGGGTGCCGGTCGGCGCGGCGTCCTTGGCGATTTTTGGGGCGTCTTCCTGCATATCCAGCCTTTACCGTTGAGCGAGGGAACGGGCGGCATTATGGTCGCCCGACGGCTGCCACTACAACTCGATACGCTCGACCTTGCCCACCAGCAGCACGTAGGACAATGCACCGATCAGCGCCAGCACCGCGATGTAAGTAATGGCCGGGGCAAACGAATCGCCGGTAGCGAGGAAACCGATGACGATCGGTGTGGTAATCGCCGACAGGTTGCCGATGAAATTGAACACCCCGCCGGTCAACCCGAGCAACCGTGCCGGGGCCAACGTTGACACCAGCGACCAGGTGATCGAGGCGAGCCCGTTACCGAAGAACGCCAACGCGAGGAAGGCGATCACCAGCGGCGTCGATTCGACGAAGTTGGCGCCGATGATCGAGGTGGAAATCAGCAGACCACCAATGATCGGCAGCTTGCGCGCGAAACCGACGGTGTAGCCACGACGGATCAGGAAATCGGAAAAGAACCCGGAACACAGCACACCGACGAAGGCCGCGAGAAACGGCAACGATGCGAGCAAACCAGACTTGATGAAGTCCATGCCGCGATATTTCACCAGGTAGGTCGGGAACCAGGTCAGGAAAAACCACAGCGTCGAGTTGAGGCAGAACTGGCCGAGGTAAATGCCCCAGAGCTTGCGTTTGCTCAGGACGATTCCGAGGTCGGTCCAACTGAATTTGGCCTTGGCCTTGGCGGTGTCCGCCTGGATATCCACCAACCCGCCGCCCTCGCGGATCAAGTCGATTTCCGCTTCGTTGGCGCCCTTGAAATCCCGTGGCTCGCGATACACCGCGTACCAAATCACCGCCCAAATAATGCCGACGACACCGGTGCTGACGAACACCATGTGCCAGCCAAACTCATGCTGCAGCCAGGCCAGAACCGGCGTCAGGAACGCCAACCCGACAAACTGCCCGGAGGTGTAGAAGCCGATGGCGGTGGCGCGTTCGCGCTCGGGGAACCAGGTGGTGACTACGCGGCTGTTGATCGGATAGGCCGGGGCTTCCAATGCGCCGACGGCCATGCGCAGCACGAACAGCGCGATGAAGCTGGCGGCAAAACCGAGCATCACCGTGGCAATCG
This sequence comes from Pseudomonas sp. ANT_J12, assembly GCF_008370045.1. GTDB lineage: Bacteria > Pseudomonadota > Gammaproteobacteria > Pseudomonadales > Pseudomonadaceae > Aquipseudomonas. The sequence goes on along the minus strand of NZ_VOBN01000009.1, from coordinate 82,962 downwards.
ACCACAACAGCAATGCCACGCTGTAGAGAATGCGTGGTGGCACGCGATCCACCAGCCAGCCGCCGGGGATCTGCATCGCGGCGTAGGTCCAGCCGAACGCGGAGAAAATCAGGCCGACGTGGATCGGGTCGATCCCCAGTTCACTGGTCAGCGCCGGGGCGGCGATCGACAGGTTGCTGCGGTCGAGGTAGTTGATCACCACGGTGATAAACAGCAGCACCATGATGAAAAAACGCTTGCGGCTGGGCGTCACCAACGACGCCTGCCCGGTGAGGGTTTGCGGTTGCATGAGGGATGCCTCTTCTTATGTTTATTGAGGGCGTAAGTTGTGATCGTTCCCACGCTCTGCGTGGGAATGCAGCCCCTGACGCTCTGCGTCACAGCGTGAACAGCGGACGCGGAGCGTCCATGGCGGCATTCCCACGCCGAGCGTGGGAACGATCACCGAGTGGGTATCACCACTCCGCAAAACTGCCATCGGCATGGCGCCAGATCGGGTTGCGCCAGCGATGCCCGACCGCCGCGCGTTCAATCACATATTCCTCGTTGATCTCGATCCCCAGCCCCGGACCATTCGGAATCTTCACGAAGCCTTTGTCGTAATCGAACACCCGCGGATCCTTGACGTAATCCAGCAGGTCGTTGCTCTCGTTGTAGTGGATGCCCAGGCTCTGTTCCTGGATGAACGCGTTGTAGCAAACCGCGTCCAGTTGCAGGCACGCCGCCAGCGCAATCGGGCCCAGCGGGCAATGCAGCGCCAGCGCCACGTCGTAGGCTTCGGCCATGTTCGCGATCTTGCGGGTTTCGGTGATGCCGCCAGCGTGGGACGCATCAGGCTGGATGATGTCGACGTAACCTTCGCTGAGCACCCGTTTGAAATCCCAACGGGAGAACAGGCGCTCACCGAGGGCAATCGGCGTGCTGGTCAACGGTGCCAGTTCCTTCAGCGCTTCGTAGTTTTCGCTGAGCACCGGCTCTTCGATAAACATCAGTTTGTACGGGTCGAGTTCCTTCATCAGTACCTTGGCCATGGGCTTGTGCACCCGGCCATGGAAGTCGACGCCGATGCCGACGTTCGGCCCGACCGCGTCACGCACGGCCGCGACGTTGGCCAGGGCCAGGTCGACTTTCTCGAAGGAATCGAGGAATTGCAGCTCTTCGGTGCCGTTCATTTTCACCGCGGTGAAGCCACGCTCGACCGCTTCTTTCGCCGCGCGAGCGGTGTCCGCCGGGCGGTCGCCGCCGATCCACGAATACACACGAATCTTGTCCCGCACCTGGCCACCGAGCAAATCGCTGACCGACACGCCCAGAGCCTTGCCCTTGATGTCCCACAACGCCTGGTCGATGCCGGCCAGGGCGCTCATGTGGATCGCGCCGCCGCGGTAGAAGCCGCCGCGATAGAGCACGGTCCAGATGTCTTCGATATTGCGTGGGTCTTTGCCGATCAGGTAGTCGGACAATTCTTCAACGGCAGCGGCGACCGTATGGGCGCGGCCTTCGACCACGGGTTCGCCCCAGCCGGTTACGCCTTCGTCGGTTTCAATCTTGAGGAAGCACCAGCGCGGCGGGACGATGAAGGTGGTGAGTTTGGTGATTTTCATCTCATTGTCTCTCTTGTTAGATGCAGCGCTCACAGCGCCAAAAATTCTTAGCTCAGGGCTTTCCAGGCAGTGACGTAAGCCTTGGCATTGGCCGCCACTTGCTCGGGGGTCATGCCCGGTTTGAACAACCCGGAACCGAGGCCGAAACCTTTGACGCCCGCGTCGATAAACACCTGCATGTTGTCCGGTGTGATGCCACCAACCGGCGCCAGAATGGTTCCGGCGGGCAACACCGCGAGCCAGGCTTTCACCACCGCGGGCCCCATCTGCTCGGCGGGAAACATCTTCAGCACATCGGCGCCTTCGGCCAACGCGGCGAACGCTTCGGTCGGCGTCGCCACGCCCGGCGACAGGTACAACCCCGCGGCCTTCGCCGCACGCAAGACCTTCGGATCGCTGTGCGGCATGACGATCACCTGCCCGCCCGCTGCTTTCACCTGTTCGACCTGTTCCGGCGTCAGCACCGTGCCCGCGCCGATCAGGCAATCGGCGGGCAAAGTACTGCGCAGGATGCGGATACTGTCGTACGGCTCCGGGGAATTAAGCGGCACTTCGATGACGCGAAATCCGGCGCTGTACAGCACTTCGCCGATGGCCGCAGCCTCTGTAGGACGCAGGCCGCGCAGGATCGCGATCAGGCCGTTTTGCGCCAGGGCTTGCTTGAGCATGTCAGACCTCCAGTCAGGTTTAACGTGATGGTTGGTGTTTGATCAGGCCGGCGGCAACCGCCAGTTGCCACAGCCCGCGCTCGGTGGCCTGCTCGGCCAAGGTCACATTGGCAAAGCCGCAGGCGTCGAGGGCCCGGCTGTAGCGGGCGCAGAGTTGGGTATTACCAATGAGGATGATCGAGGGCAGATGCACGCTGTTGCGGCGTCGGCGCTGAACGTTGGCCAGGGCCGACAGCTCATGGCCAATCAATAGGCCGGACAGGTAATCCGGTTGCGCGGTGGCGCTGAGTTCGCCGGTCAGCCCGAGGCTGCGCGCACTGAACAAGGTCGACAACGGCCCGATCTCGCCGTCCGCCGACAACGCCACTTGCACGCCGCGATCAAACGCCTGGCCATCGAACGAGGCGCCCTGCTGCTGGGTGCGCCCGAGAATGCTGTGTTCGCTGAGCACGGCGAAGACTTCGCCGGTCATGAAGGTGTCGAAATGCACGATGCAGCCGTCGGCCACTTCCACCCATTTCGAATGACTGCCGGGCAAGCCGATCAACAGGTCGTTGCCCGCCCCGCCCGGCAGGTTCTGCAACACACCAAGGACCTGGGTTTCCTCGCCGCGCATCACATTCGGTAGGCGCGAACGCTGAATCACGCCCGGCACGATGTGCATATCGACACCGCGAAGACTGCGTACGGTTTGTAGGGAATTTCCGAGATTGGCGACGTTGGCCGGCGTGTCCTGGTAGGACGCTTCGCGCCAGCCCTGGGCGCTGCCGACCATGCCGCAGGCAATCACCGGTAAATCGGGTTGCGCGTCGAGCCAGTCACCGCAAGCGTCGTCGAAGGCCAGTTCAAAACCGTCGGTGCATTCCTGACCGTTAATGATTCGCGGCGTGCGCGGCAGCTGCATGATCCCGGACGACAGCGAACGCTGTTCCAGCACCTGGCCACCCGCGGCGAGTTTGTAAGCACGTAATGAGGTTGTCCCCCAATCGAGCGCGATCAATTGCGCCAGCATCGCTTCACCTGTTTTGTTTTTGGCAGTGAGTGAGCTGGACTATAGACCTCCTAGAGGGAAAATCTCAATATGTAATTTATCGTCCCATATTATGGGAATACGCAAATCCTATATTCCAATACCTTCGACGTCGTCACCGGACACAAAAAGCTTGAAGGATTCGTGCTGGTTGGCCCCGAAGATGTGCGTCTTGCCTTGCTCGTCGCTAAACCCTTCCTCCTCCCGACCATCAGCACGTCTTATGAAGTAGCTGACATTGGCTCTCGGCTGTTTGGTTTTGCTGTCGACAATCTGGAACTGACCTGTAAGCGGCGCAAATGAACTCAACAGTCCGCTGTAGGGAAGACCGCTGCACACCCCTCCATGAACAATGATGGTGCCCGCGTAGTAGCGCGTTTCATTAATGCAGATCTGTTCGAACAACAACCAGGACAGCTGTCGATCCTCTGGCGGCAAGATGACATATTCTGGCGCTGTAATTTCTTTCTCGACTTCGGCAATAATCCGCGAAGTTGGAATGTACATAACCTTGGAGTAATACGCCTTATACAAAAAGGCCGTGATGCGCGCCATGCAGGGGATGTATTCCTGCTTTTTCAATAACGACAACAGCACTTCTTTGCGAATGGGACGATAACTACTTCCTTCGTTTTCATCCTCTTCAAATCTGAACCAGGCCTTGAACTCATAACGACGGTCACCCTCAACGATCCGCACCTCGTCCACCGGGCCATTCGCCGACAATTGAATGTGATGCAGGATGGAAAAATCAGTGTCTCCATCCAGGGAGCAGTTCACCCAGGTACCGACTTGCGCGCTGATGCCGTGGGCGTCGTACAAGTTGACCAGATCCCGGTCGGACCTGAATCGCAAATAATAGGAACCTGAATCATATTCGAGTGAGGTAAATTCGATTCGCGCGGCCGGCACGTCCAGGTGCATGCACGATGAACACAATACGCAGAACATCAAAACGGCTAAAAGCCTTGCCATATAAATCCCTTTAAACCAAACAAACAAAAACACTTACTTATCCCCCATCACCACCCACACACGGCGGGTGGGGGATGTACATGAACTTCAGGGGGAACTAAGCGCAAGGCTGATTGCATGGCAGATGTCGTCCGTGAGCGCGCAAAAAGGCGCACAGAGTGCCGGACTGGCAAGATGTCGACAAGCGGTTCAGCAGCAGATTGCCATCAGCGTTTAACGCCCCTCGGCAAACTCCCGCAACACCGCCCCATCCATCCGATAACGCACCCACTCTTCCTGGGGCTGCGCGCCGAGGGATTTGTAGAACTCGATGGCGGGTTTGTTCCAGTCCAGCACGCTCCATTCAAAACGTCCGCAATCATTGGCGCAGGCGATTTTTGCCAAGTGACGCAGCAAGGTTTTGCCGGCGCCGCCGCCGCGTTGTTCGGGGGTGATGTAGAGGTCTTCGAGGTACAGGCAGTTGCTGCCCAGCCAAGTGGAATAGCTGAAGAAGAACACCGCGAAGCCAATCGCCAGACCGTCGCGCAGGCAGATCAGGCCGTGGGCGGTGGCGCCTTCGCTGAACAGGCTGCGCTCGATGTCGGCGACACTGGCGATGACTTCATGACGGGCACGCTCGTAGTCGGCCAGTTCAGTGATGAACGCGAGGATTTGCGGTGCATCGCTGGGGGTCGCCGGGCGGATCTCGATCGTCATGGACGTACCTTGTCAGAAGTTGAAAACGCCATACTAAGGCGGCGCGCGACGCTCGTCACATGGGAAAGCAAAAAGTCCCCTGTCACCCACCTCGCCCCTGTAGCCGCTGGCGAAGCCTGCGTTCGGCTGCGAAGTGTCCAAATACCCTGGGCGCCACAGCCAGCCTGAACCGTTCGTCGTGCCTCAGGCACCAACCCAACCGAGGGCGGACCAACATCAGGTAAGGACTCTAATAATCTGGAGACGACACCATGATCATGTCCCGGCTGACCGCTCTCGCTCTCGCTGCCCTGCTGTCCTCTACGGCCTTCGCCGCCACCACCGGCACCGGCACCGGCCCGACCGACCCGGTGGAAAAACCCAAAGCCCCCGCCATCCAGAGTGCCCCTGGCATGAACACCGATGGCTCGGGAATCGACAGCAGTCTGCCGCCGTCCACCGGAACCGATCCGCGCCTCAAGGGCAACGACACCGGTCGCCAGGGCGGAACGGGCATACCGGACGCCCAGACACCCGATAACGCCGGCTCCGGCATGGGCTCGAAAACCACCACCGGTGGCTCAGGCTCCGAAGGCGCCGGTCAATAGTTCGCCGACGCGAGCGACGCAACACCCTATCCACATCCATGAAAGAGGTAACCATGAACGTCGATAAAAACCTGGAAAAAGAAGTCCTGACCCGCCTGTTGCACGCCCACCCAACGGGGTTGGGCAAGGAGGTCCTGGACAATTACCGGGGGGAGAAAGTCGTGGCCAGCACCCTCGCCACTTTGCAGGATCGCGGATTGATCCAGCATGGCCATGTGAGTTGCAACGAGGCGGGCGAGCACTCGCTGAACCTGCCGATCAAGCTCAGTGCCGCCGGGGTTGAGGCGGCGCGCAAGCTGGACGTTTAAGCGCAGCAAGATCAAAGGATCGCAGCCTTCGGCAGTTCCTGCGGGACTGTGAACCGCTGCGATCTTTACAACCCTTGAAGCCAGGAGAAATCCCATGCCTCGTGGAAGCAAAGACAAATACACCGCCGAGCAAAAGCGCAAGGCCGAACACATCGAAGACAGTTACGAACACAAGGGTGTTTCGAAGGACGAAGCTGAAGCCCGGGCCTGGGCGACGGTGAACAAGCAGTCGGGTGGCGGCGAACGGGCCGGCGGCGCCGGGCGCAAGAAACCGGCCAGCGCCAAGTCCGAGGACCGCAAGGAATCCTCGCGCCGAGCGGTCGCCAGCCGTGAAGGCCATTCGCGCAACAGCAAGGCTTCGCGCGATACCCAGACCGTCGACAGTTTGATGAAAGAAGCCCGGGAGAAGAAGATTCCGGGGCGGTCGGGGATGCGCAAGCAGGCGTTGATTGAGGCGTTGCGCAAGGCCGGTTGACCGTCGGGATTTGTGTTGGTTTTTAGGGCCTCTTCGCGGGCAAGCCTCGCTCCTACAGGGGACTGTGTGGTCCCTTGTAGGAGCGAGGCTTGCCCGCGAAGACGTCAGGTCAGACTCAGCACATCGGATGATTAAACCGATTAATCACATTCGAATATTTGCTGTTATAGCGATTCGCCGAATTAGTGATGTTCGAACTGCTCATCCGCGCCATCACACCGGTTTCTTCACGCTTGAACACGCCGTCCTTGATGTCTTTGACCAGCGAGCGGGACTGACCCAGGAAATCGTTGATCTCCAGCATGCCGCCATTGCAGCTCTTGCCGGACTTGGTCGATTGCTCGGTGACTTTCTTGTCCCAACCCGCCGCGGCATCTGCCACTTGTGCCAGGGACTTCTCGAAAGCGTCGAGTGCGGCTGCGTCATTCGGCGCGGCAAACAACACGTTGGCGTCGGCATTGTTCAGCTTGCCGTAGTAAATCAGCCCGGCGCGGTAGTAAGCGGCGGTGTCCTTGGGCGCCTGGTCGAACGCTTCCTTGGTCAACGCCTGATCACGATCACTCAGGCCTTTGTAGAACGCCTGTTCTTTCTGCGCGACCAGGGTCAGTGCCGCCAGGTAATCCTTGCTCAATTGGCGCGCCTTGGCGCCATTGTCGGCCAGGTAACCTTTGGAGTTGGCGTAGTTGTTCAGCTCGTGGCTCAACGGTGACAAGGTCTTCAACGCGGCGGAAAAGTCCTTGGCGGCGGCATCGATTTCCACGATCGGGGCGTCGATGGCGGCGGCGGTGTCCAGTTGCTTGGCCGAGCGATCAACCAGAATGTCGTTTTCGATGCGCATCGAAGTGGGCGCTTCTTTGCCCTTCAACAGCGGCATCTGTTGGTTCAGGTAGTTGTCCTGGGCTTCCTGGAAAGACGTGGTCAGGCTGTTGGCCACATCGACATACAGGTTGTACTTTTCGATTTGCTGCTGTTCAGCGGCGCTTTGCTTTGGCTGCGCGGCGGCCGTCGCGTCAGGCTTGTCGCCACAACCGGCCAGCAGTGCCGAGGTCGCGACCGCTGTCGCGGCAATCATCATCCGGAAATTCATGTGTTCTCTTCCATAAAGAAACGCGGCGGGCCATGCATGGCTTGCCGGGGGGTGTGCAGTAGGAGGTAGGGCATACGAGAGACTCTGTCCTTGAGTGTACGAAACTGGCCTGACAGGCTGTCAGACGCTTCCCCTTCCTGGGGGCGCGCATTGTGCGAATTTTCAGACGGGATAGCAAATGGGTGCTGGAAGACCTGTGGCGAGGGAGCTTGCTCCCGCTGGGGCGCGAAGCGGCCCTCTCTTCACCTAAAAAAGGGGCCTGCTGCGCAGTCCAGCGGGAGCAAGCTCCCTCGCCACAGGATCAGCCGCCGAACGTCTCACAGATAAACGCATCCACCTGCGCAGTCCCCGGCGAAGTCGCCGGCCCCCACCGCGTCACGGCCAATGCTGCCGCCGCATTCGCCCTTCGTGCCGCCTCCACCGCCGACAACCCCTGCGCCAACCCGGCCACAAACACCCCGGCGTGAGCATCCCCGGCGCCGTTGCTGTCGACCGCGTCAACCTTGAACCCCGGCACATGCTGGCAGTCACCGCGCTGGCGAATCCAGCAGCCTTGCGGGCCATCGCGCACCACCATCAACACATCCGCCGGCAGATGCTCGACCAACCGATCCAACGCCTCGCCAATGTCCGACGCCCCGGTAAACCGCAACGCCTCGACACTGTTGCTGGTCCACACATCGATGCGTGGCAGCAACGCATTCATCAGCGGCTCATCCGGCGATTCGACCAACGGACCCGGATCGAAAATCACGTTGATGCCTTTCGGCAATCCCAACACCCAATCCACCAGCGCCTGCGCTTTGCCCACGTGCAGCAAGCTATAACCGCTGACGTAGACATAGTCCCCCGCCTCGGCCGGCACGCTCGCCAGGTCTTCGGTGGACACTTCACCTTCAGCGCCAATGTAGGAAATGAAACTGCGCTCAGCCGAGGCATCGGTTACCGCCACGCACAACCCGGTGTCGCGTTCGGCTTTGTCGGCGATGCCGATCCGAATGCCTTCAACCTTCATCGCCTCCCGCGCCAGGTCGCCGAAACGCCCGGTGCCATGGCGGCCGAGGTAAACCACCGGCAGACCATTACGCTGGGCGGCGGCCATCACGTTGAAGCCGCCACCGGCTTCGAAACTGGCGGATTGCGCCAGCACGTCGCCGCCGGCCTGGGGCAGTTTATCCACGGCCATGACCAGGTCGATGATGACCTGACCGGTGTGTAACAACTTAGGCATGAGCGTTCTCAGTCAGTGCAGCGCGACGATCCTTGGCCCCGCCGAGTACGAAATAAATCCCGCCAGCCACCAGGAAGGTCACGATCCAGCCGAGGCCGTTATGGCCCAGGTACGAGTCGGAAAGGAAGCCACGGAACCAGATGTTTTCCGCTGTGGTGCCAATGGTGGTGAAGCTGAAACCCAGCACGATGGCAATCGCCCACGCCCCGAAGGCACGCCACTCGATGCCGCCGCGATACCAATAGGCGCTGCTTGGGCTGACGTCCAGCAGGTCTTTGGGGCTGTAGTAATGACGGTGGATCAGGTCAACGACGAAGATCCCGACCCACGCAGTGATCGGCACCGCCAGCAGGGAAATGAAGGTGATGAACGGGCCGTAGAAGCTGTCGGCGATCAGCATGAAGTAGATCGAACCGGCGAAGATCGCCACGATGTCGACCACCACCGCGTAGACGCGCGGGACCTTGAGGCCGAGGGTCAACGTGGTCAAACCGGCGGAGTACACCGACAGGTTGTTCGACAGCAGCAAGCCGCCGAACGCGGTGATCAGGTACGGCACGGCCATCCAGGTCGGCAGCATGTCGCGGATCGCGATGATCGGGTCGGTGGCTTGGGCCAGGTCGTTGTTGCCCACCGACAGCAAGCCGCCGAGGGTGATCAGCAGCACCAGCGGGATCCCCGCACCGAATGCGGCCGAGGCCACCAAGCGCACGGCCTTGACGCTTTTATGCTGGTAACGCGACATGTCCGCGCCCGCATTGGCCCAGCCGATGCCGGTGCCGGCGGCCATGGTGCCGACGCCGATGATCATCGCGCTGAGCGGTGCTGGCGTGGCGTTGAACACCGCACTCCAGTCGATGGTCGCGCAGAGGAAACCGCCCACCAGAATGTTCAGCGCGCCAAACACGTAGGTCGCCCACTTCTGGATCACCAGCAGCGTGGCGTGACCGAGGCCCGACACGGACAAGGTCAGCAGGACGAAAATCGCGATGAAAATCAGCGTGAGGACCGGTGCGCTTTTGGCTTCCACCGGCGAACCGAACAGGATCGAGCACAGCGACAGCAGCACGAAGGCGGCGGTGGTGGTATTGACCGTTTCCCAGCCCAGGCGCGACATCAGCGACACCACGGTCGGGCCGATATTGCCGCGCACGCCGAAGATCGCGCGGGACAGGGTCAGACTCGGTGCGCGCCCGCGACGGCCGGCGATGGAGATGATCCCGACCACGGCGAAGGAGCCGGCGGCGCCGAGGATCGCGACGATGATCGCCTGCCAGATCGCCAGGCCACGAAACGCCACCAGTGTGGCGCCCAACGGCAAGCCGAGGATGGAGATGTTGGCGGCGAACCAGACCCAGAACAGTTGCAGCGGATGACCGTTGCATTCGCTTTCCGGGACCGGCTCGATGCCACGGGTTTCCAGTTGCCCGGCGCTTGGCCCGGCGTTCGATGAACTCATGATGGATGCTCCTGTTGCCATTGTTTTGGTTGTGGGCAGTTTCGGAAGTCGACATAACATCCCGGCAGTCCTGGCCAGATTTGTGCGTTCCGTTGCGGGTGAAAATCTGATTGAAGCAAGTGCCCCAGCGACTCGGTCACTGTGGCGAGGGGGCTTGCCCCCGTTCGGCTGCGAAGCAGTCGTGAATCCAGACAACTCGGTAGGCTGACAGAGGGTGGGGGGCTGCTTCGCAGCTCTACGGGGGCAAGCCCCCTCGCCACAAAAGCCTCGACTCACCTGAGGATCAACGCAAGGCTAAAAGCCCCTGCACCAACGGTCCCAGCTCCAGGCCATTCACGGCTTTGATCTTATCGATCATCGCCGCCGGCCAGCTCTCCATGCCCAGGCAAGCGCCAAGCATGGCGCCGAGAATCGCCGCGATGGTGTCGGTGTCGCCACCGAGGCTCGCGGCCATGCACACGGCTTCGAAGGCATTCAATTCACCAATCGCCACTTGCTGGGCCAGGGCGAACGAGACCACCACCGATTCCTGCGACGCCACCGAAGTTCCGATCACGTCGTACAGCAAGTCCGCCAGCAAGACCTTGTCGCTGTCGATGCTGATGGTCCGCGCCCAACTGATCCGCGAGGCGATGCGTCCGCCCGCGACCCAGTGACCATGACTTTCCGCTTGCTGGGCGATGTGCATGCCCAGGTTCAGCGCTTCGCCCAGGTCCATGCCATTGATGCCGGCCGAGACCACCGCCGCCACCGCCGCCGCGCTGGAGATGCCCAACGTGGTGTTGTGGGTAACCTGGCAGGCCTGCACCACGGCACGGATGAAACGCTCTGGATCAGCAACATCCGCCGCGATCCCGACCGGGGTGATGCGCATCGCCGCGCCGTTGGTGGTGCCGTAGCGCCCCGACTCTTCCGGCGAATGGCCGGCGAGGATCATCTCGATGGCACGTTTGGTCGAAGGGCCGAGCAAGTCCTGCGAGCCCTTGGCCTGCATCTCGGCTTCCCATTCGATCAACCGTTGGGCCAATACCGACGGCTCGATCCGGCCTTCGCCTTCGATCAGCAATTGGCCGACCAGGATCGCCTGTTCGGTGTCATCGGTGATCGAGCCTTTGGGCATGTTGGCGGCGATCGGTTGGTCAGGGCCGGCGTCTTGCAGGTCGGTGATGTCGCCGAAGCGCGCCTTGATCTGGGTACGGCTCAGGGATTGGGTCGGCATGCCCAGGGCATCGCCCAGGGCCAAACCATAGAACGCGCCCAAGGCACGATTGAGCGCGGTCACTTTGACTCTCCAAATTGCAGGTGCAGACGGAAATGCACCGGGTCGAGCAAGCTTTCGACCTGCTCCATGAAGCGGCCCTGACGGTCGTACGTGGTGCGTAGGGCCTTGAGGAATACGGTGCCGGTCGGACGACCGAGCAGTTCGGCGTCTTCGGCGTTCAGCGGTTCGGCGCCGATCCATTGATCGCCGCGTTCGCCGATGTAGCCGTAGGCGGCCAGGGTGATGGTCAGCGAGTCATCGATCAGGCCCACTCGCGGCAGACTTTCCAAAGTGCCAGTGGCGGGAATCAATGAACGTTCAAGGGACACCAACGTGCCGTCATTGGCGCGGCGGCGACGGTCGAGGGTGATGAATTTGTCGGTGCCGAAACGCGGCATCAGGTCAGGACGACTGATCGGCTCCAAGCGCAGCACTTCGGTGTTGATCAGCGCCCCGCTGTCCGCCAGAGCCTGGGCCCAGCCGCTGCGCTGGTCGAGCACCACGCCGTCGAAGGTGACGATGGAGCCGACGCCACTTTGCGTCGCGATGTAGTTGCGCCTCTTCAGTTCGGCCAGGGCTTCACGCAGCGTGCCGCGGCTGACCTTGAATTCTTCAGCCAACTGATGCTCGCCCGGCAACAGAAAGCCGTCCTCCATGAGGCCGCTTTCAATGCGCCGGATGAGTTCGTCGACCACCCGTTGTTTCTTGTCAAATCGAACCTGTCTAATCATGTACAAAGAGATAACCGAAACAGGGTCGGGCGGGCAAGGGATATTTTTCGGGAGGTGACGGGAGGTGGCTAAGGCGATGCGCGGAATGGGCGGTGTCAGGTACAAAGCCTTCGCGGGCAAGCCTCGCTCCTACAGGTTAAATGTCAGTCGCAAAATTTGCGCACGACACACAACCCGTAGGAGCGAGGCTTGCCCGCGAAGGCGTCAGTCAGATCAACAAAAATCTCAGCGTTGTTTCAGACGGTCAATCACGACGGCCAACAACAGAATCGAACCCCGAATCACATACTGATAAAACGTATCGATGTTCTTCAGGTTCATCGCATTCTCGATGATCGCCAGAATCAACACCCCGGCAATCACATGCCGGATCATGCCAATCCCGCCGCTCAGCGACACCCCGCCCAACACACACGCGGAGATCACCGTCAGCTCAAACCCCTGGCCAATCATCGGCTGGCCCGAGGTCATGCGCGACGCGAGGATCACCCCGGCCAACGCGCCGATCAAACCGTGCACGGCGAAGATGATGATCTTGGTCCGATCAACGTTTACGCCAGCCAGCAGCGCCGCTTCCTGGTTGCCGCCGATGGCCATGGTGTTGCGCCCATAGGTGGTGTAGTTCAGCAACCAGCCGAAAAACAGGAAGCAGACGATGGTGATCAGGATCGGCACCGGCACGCCGAACAACTGGCCGTTGCCGAAGACGAAGAACTGTTCCTGGGACACGCCCACCGCTTTGCCATTGGCAAAAATGTAGGCCAGGCCCCGCACGATTTGCATGGTCGCCAGCGTCGTGATCAAAGCATTGACCCGCAGCTTGGCGATCACAATCCCGTTGATCAACCCGACGATCAGCCCCATGAACAGCGCCGCCGCCACGCCGAGAAACACGCTGTCGGTGTCCCGCATCACCACCGCCGCGACCACGCCGGCGCAAGCAATCACCGAACCCACCGACAAGTCGAAATGCCCGGACGCCAGGCAATACAACATGGTGCACGCGGCAATCCCGGTGGTGGAAATCGCCAAGCCCAGCCCGCGCATGTTCAGCGGCGAGAGGAAGTTGTCGATCAGCAAGGTGCAGGCGACGAAGATGGCGATGGCCGCCAGCAGCATCACCCAGTCATCGAGGAAACGCCGCAGATCCAGAGGTTTGCGCGGGGTGGGCAGAGCGTTGTTTTGGATGGTCATCATAGTTACCTCTCAGTTCGCCACGTCGTCAGCGCGTTGGCGCGGCAAAGCCAGTTGCAGCAGGTTGGATTCATTCGCTTCGTCGCGGGACAGTTCGCCGCGCATCGCGCCTTCGCACAGCACCAGGATGCGGTCGGAAATGCCCATGACTTCCATCAGGTCGCTGGACACCACAATTACCGCGATACCGCTGGCGGCGAGGTTATGGATGATCTGGTAGATCTCGGCCTTGGCGCCGATGTCGATGCCACGGGTCGGTTCGTCGAGCAGCAGGACTTTCATCGGCATCGACAGCCAGCGACCAAGAATTGCCTTCTGCTGATTGCCGCCGGACAGGTACATGATTTTCTGCGAGGCGCTCGGCGTCTTCACTTTCAGCGCCGCGATCTGCTTCTCGGCGTTGCCCTTTTCCCACAGGCCGCGCAACAGGCAACCAAAGGTGGAATGGGCGCCGCGCGCACTGATGTTGATGTTCTCGGCGACGCTGGAGAGCGGCATGATGCCCTCCTTCTTGCGGTCTTCGGGGCAGAGCAAAACGCCGGCGGCGATGGCATCGCGAGGGGAACGCAGTTTCAGCTCATGGCCACGCAATTCCAGGCGACCCGCCGTGTTGCGCGTCAAGCCGCTGAGCATGCGAAACAGTTCCGTGCGCCCTGCCCCGACCAGACCGAACAGCCCGAGAATCTCGCCCTTGTGCACCTCGAAACTCACCGGCTCGCGCAGGCCCGGCCCGAGCAAACCGTCGACTTTCAGCGCCACCGCACCGCGCTGGCGCGGACGGTAATCGTAGATGTCCTGGATGTCGCGGCCGACCATGCACGTCACCAACTGGTCGTGGGTCAATTCGCTCATGTTCTCGAAGGTGCGCACGAAGCGGCCGTCCTTGAACACCGTCACCGCGTTGCAGATGCGGAACACTTCTTCCATGCGATGGGAGACGTAGAGCACCACTTTGCCTTCATCCCGCAGGCGACCGATGATCGCCATCAAGCGGTCGATCTCCCGCGCGGAAAGGCTGCTGGTGGGTTCATCAAAAGCGATCACATGCGCGCCACGGGACAAGGCCTTGGCGATTTCCACCAATTGCCGTTGGCCGAGGGACAGGCGCCCGACTTTCTCTTGCGGGTCGATTTCATCGGCCAGGCCCTTGAGGCAAGCCAAGGCTTGCTGGCGCAACGCACCGCGATTGATCAGTCCGAAACTGGCCGGCAGATGGCCGAGGAACAGGTTTTCCGCGACGGTCATTTCCGGGACCAGGTGCAGTTCCTGGTGAATCACCGCGACGCGGCTGGCGATGCTGTCGGCGGTGGACTTGAAGGCCATCGTCTGCTCGCCGATCTGCAGGTCGCCGCTGCTCGGGATATACGCGCCGCCGAGGATTTTCAGCAGCGTCGATTTGCCGGCGCCGTTCTCACCCATCAAGGCATGCACCTGCCCCGGATGCGCGACGAAGCTGATGCCGTCCAGCGCCTTCACCCCGGGAAAGGTCTTGCCGATCCCGTTGAAGCGCAAGCTGCCGCCGCTGTGTTCTTGTGTTTGTGTTTGCGCTTGCATAACCACCTCATCACACAGATCAGGCCGCCCCGTCGCCAGGGCCGCCGATGAAATCAACCGGCCTTCAGTTCCACAGGCCGATCTTTTCCAGTTCCTGCTTGAAGTTCTCGCGAGTGATCAGCGTCACGTCGTCCATGGCGGTGTATTTCGGCGGCTCTTTGCCGGTGGTGACCCACTCGTACATCATCGCCGCCGTGTTGTAGCCCTCGATGTGCGGGCTTGGCAGCATCGAGCCGAAGAAACCGCTGTTGGGCTTTTTCAGTTCGCCGATGGCGTCGGTGCCGTTGATGCCGATCCCGATCACGTTGGCGGCGGCAAACCCGGCGCTTTCGGTGGCGCGCACGCCGCCCAGCACCGTGTTGTCGTTCATGCCGCCGATGATCAGGTTTTTCGCGCCGCCGGGCAGTTTCACCAGCGCCGAGTTGGTGGCGTCCATGCTGCCCGGGACGTCGAGGGTCTTCTGCGCGGTGAAGAGGATATGGTCCTTCGGCAGGCCAGCATCTTCCAGGGATTTGACCGAACCGTCGGTGCGTTTCTTGCCGGTGTCGAGTTCGTTGAAGGTGTTGATCACGGCGTAGGTTTCTTTCCAGTCCCAACCGCGCTTCTTCGCTTCGGTGGCCATGGCGCTGCCCTGTTTCTGGCCGACTTCAAACGCGGCCATGCCGAGGTACGGCACGTCTTCCATGAACTTGCCGTTGGCATCGACGAAACGGTCGTCGACTGCCATCACTTTCAAGTCGTTGAGCTTGGCTTTGGCCACGATGGCCGGGCCGAGACCGACGTCTGGCGGGCAGATCACAAAACCCTTGGCGCCGTTGGCCGCCAGGCTGTCGATGGCCGAGAGGGTTTTCTCGCCGTCAGGCACGGCAATCTTGATCAGGGTGAAGCCTTTGTCCTTGGCGGCTTTTTCCGCGAAGGCCCATTCGGTCTGGAACCAGGGCTCTTCGGCCTGCTTGACCAGAAAGCCGATTTTCACTTGCTCGGCCGCCAGCAGCGAACTGCTCAGGCTGACCGCCGTGACCGCCAAAGCGGCACAGCACAGGGAACGGATCCCGGGACGACGATTCATAAGCTGACTCCTTGTTATTTTTTTTGAGCGTTATTTGAAAGCCGGTACAGCGGTCAAAACGTGTAGCGAATAGTCATATCGTATGATGATTGGATTTCGCACGGAGTTCCGCGCCTGAAACCCTCTGCGCTCAGTCGTGGTACATGACCGAGCGACCACCATCGATGGTGATGCACGAGGCGTTAATGAACGGTGCTTCATCGCTGGCCAGGAAAACGGCCGTCATCGCCACTTCCATCGGCTGCCCGATGCGCCGTGGCGGATGCAAGTCAAAGGCGCGCTGACGTTCGGCCTGGGGGTCGGCAAAGCCGTTCCAGTAATCGACGTTCAGCTGGGTTTCGATGTAGCCCGGCGCGATGGCGTTGACCCGGATGCCCTTCGCCGCGTATTCGATGCCGAGGGCGCGAGTCAGGCCGAGCAAACCGTGCTTGGCCACCGGGTACGGGAAGCAGCCGGGAATGATGTGGCTGGAATGGGTCGAGGCAATGTTGATGATGCTGCCGATGCCCTGCTCGATCATCTGCGGCAACACCGCTTTGCAGCCAAACCACGCGCCGTCGAGGTCGATGGCGAAGCAGCGGCGCCAGTCTTCTTCGGTCATTTCCAGTGGGTCGCGGAACACATTGACCCCGGCGCAGTTGACCAGCACGTCGATGCGGCCGTGGTGTTCGACGGCCAATTTAGCCATGGCATGCAGGTCTTGCTGAGCGGAAACGTCAGCCTTGATCGCCTGGACGTCGAAGCCTTGGTCCCGCCAGTGCGCCGCGACGTTCTCGACTTTCTCGCCCTGGATGTCACTGATGATCAGCTTCGCTTGCTGGGACGCGAAGGTCGCGACAATCGCCTCGCCAATGCCCTGGGCCGCGCCGGTCAGCAACACGACCTTGTTTTTCAGTCGTTCGCCCTTCGGCGGCTCGGGCACCGGCGGCAAGGTGAGAGGTTCAGCCATGAAGCCGGACTCCCTTTTCCAGGCACGACAAAAACCGGGCATCCGTCGATGTCCGGTCGAAAAACTGTTTGGAAAATCGCTGCATCACTTCACCTGTTTTGTTTTTTTAAGTGTGAGTGCGTGTAACTGATGGAGCTGACTATAAACCCGACCGCCAAATAATCTCAATATATAATTTTACATCCCATATTTTGGGATTTAGCCAGCAAACCTCGTACAGATTTTTCCGGGCACATCGACCCGAATCGATAGCACCGCACCGTCTAATGGATGATTGAGCGGGCTCGCAGCGCTGGTGATGTACAAGGTTTGCAGGTCTTCGCCGCCGAATACGCAACTGGTGGGACGGCTGACGGGCAGCTCGATCACCCGGTCAACCTGGCCTTCGGGACTCAAGCGGAGCAGGCAGTTGCCGTCCCATCGGGCGTTCCACAGATAGCCTTGTGCATCCATCGCCGAACCATCCGGGCCACCCCGCTCATGGGGACCGAACCAGACCCGGGCCGGATCGAGGCCGCCATCGGTGCGGATGAAATGTTGATAGAGCGTGCCGTCGAGGCTGTCGGCGAAGTACAGCCGAGTCGAGTCATCGCTCCACAGCAAGGTGTTGGGAATGCCCAGGCCCCGGAGCAGCGGCGTGACCCGGGCATCGCGGTCGATACGGAACAGGCCGCCGGAGCGACGCTCGATGGGCAGGTCTTCGCCGTTCTCGCCGATGTTGTTTTGCATGGTGCCGAGCCAGAGCTGGCCTTGGGCATCGCAGCGGGCTTCGTTGGGGCGATTGCCCGGTTGCGGGTCGGCGACGCAGAGCAGGGTCAGGCGCGGTTCCAGGCCCGGCGAGTCCAGGTCCAGGCGATAGACACCGCTGCTCAGGGTCACCAGCGCATCACCGCTCTCGCAGGGGATGAATGCAGAGACATGCTCGGGCATCTCCCAGATCTGCACGTTGGCGCCGATCAGCCGTAGCGCTTGCTTGCCGGCGATGTCGACCCAGTACAGCGCCTGGGTGGGGGCGTCCCAGAAGGGGCCTTCACCGAGTCGGGCGCGGTGTTGGGTAACGGCAGTCCACGTCATGAAACCTCCTTTCTTCTGTTCTTCTAGGTAGGAGCGAGGCTTGCCCGCGAAGGCGATGGGTCTGTGACATCAGTGTTGAAAGTGATGACGCCTTCGCGGGCAAGCCTCGCTCCTACAGGGGATTGGTGTTGTCAGCTGGCTTTTTTGTCGGCCATGACTTGTGGGTAGAAACGTTTGATGGCCAGGTCCGCGTTGTCGATCAGGGTCATGCAGGCCCACACACCCCGCGCGGCATCCCGGGCGGCGATGGCGTCGGCCATGTCTTTGTGGATCGGCAATGTGCGGCGCAGTTCATCCGGATCGGCGGCGGACACTTCGAACGACACCGCCAGCAACGCGCCGAGGGCCGGGACCATTTGTTCGATGAATTGATTGTGGCTGGCGGCGAGGATGCACTCGTGGAAGAACTGGTCGGCGCGGTTGTAATCGATGCCGCTGTCCACTGCGCGCTCCAGCGCGTTGTAGGCCTGGAGGATCGCTTGCACCTGTTCGACGGTGGCGCGCTCACAGGCCCAGCGCACGGCCATGGGTTCGATGGTGCGGCGCAGGTCGAGCAAGTCGTCGACGAAGTTTTCCGGCAGGCCGCTGCGGGACAACCAGCCGACGACTTGCGGATCAAACAGGTTCCAGCGCTTGATCGGCAACACCCGCGTCCCGACCTTCGGCCCGACTTCGAGCAAGCCCTTGGCGACCAGGGTCTTGATGGCTTCGCGAATCACCGTGCGACTGACCCCGAGCTGCTGGCCGAGGTCGGCTTCCACCTTGATGGTTTCGCCGGGCTTGACCTGGCCGGCGGCAATCCAGCCACCTAGCCAATCGACCGTCGACGCATGAAAACTGCTGGACATGAAAACCTCGAAGCAGGGACGGCAAAAAACCGTTCGCGATGGAGGCCCACGCTAATCATCATACGATTGGGTGTCAATTTGAATTTTGTGAGAAACACACAAAAACAATGTGGGAGCGGGCTTGCTCGCGAAAGCGGTGTGTCAGGTTATTTATAGGCTGACTGACACGACGCCTTCGCGAGCAAGCCCGCTCCCACATTTGGATTTGCTTAGGGCTCAAGCCCGATCGGGAAGAACTCACCACCACTCCACACGCCCAACCAGCGCTGGCCGTCGATTTCGCGGCTCACCGCCAGCTCGACCAATTGGTAGAACACGTTGCGATGGATCAGCGCTTCAAGGTTGGTCCGCACGTGCACGTAGGGCGCCGGTTCCTGGGTCACGGGATCAATCACCACGCGCATCGGGTGTTCGGCGCCTGCCTCGGCCGTCTCATCGACATTGGTGGTGAAGCGCAACACCTGAGCTTCGCCCTCGTCTTCGACGTCCACGGCAATCGCCACGAACGGAGCGTCGTCGACTTTGATGCCGACTTTCTCGACCGGGGTAATCAGGAAGTAGTCATCGCCGTCGCGGCGGATGATGGTCGAGAACAGCTTGACCATCGGCTTGCGCCCGATCGGCGTGCCCAGGTAATACCAGGTGCCGTCCCGGGCGATGCGCATGTCGATGTCGCCGCAGAAGTCGGGGTTCCACAGGTGGACCGGTGGCAAGCCTTTGGTCTTCGGGATTTGCCCCAGCAGGTCGTTGGCTTTTTGCGGGCCACTCATGGCGTTCTCCTTGGAATTACTGTTCGCCGAGCCCCAGCAGGCTACGCGCGTATTGCTCCAGCGGCGGGCCCAGCAGGTCTTCTGGCTTGGTGTCGTGGAACGTCAGTAAACCGCCACGACTCTTGATCCGTGCAGTATCGATCAAATACTGGGTGCTGGTCTCGATCAACATGATCTGAATCACGCCGCTGTCGATGCCGAGGCGATCCACGGCTTCCTGGTCGAGCCATTCGTCCGAGTTGCCGATGCGGTCATCAGCCTTGGCAAACCGCGTGTACAGCAGGTAATGCGCACCGGCGGCCCGGGCTTCGCCCATGGCGGCATCGAGCCCTTCCGGCGCACGGGCGCGGCGGACCATCGGGAAGTATTCGATAAAGCCGTCGAAGGCGGTTTCAGCCACCACGTTCGGGCGCGGATAAGCGCTGCCCGGCGGCGCGAAAGCACCTTGGGCGATGTAGATGAAGGAGTCCGGCTGAATGCGGAAGTTGTTCACGCGCTGACTATTGCTGTGATCCAGCAGCCCCGCGTCGCTCATGTGGTAGCGAACACCTTCGCCCATGTCGCTGACATTCATGCAGCCACCAAGCGCCATAACGGCCAGCAGCAAAACCAGGCTACGCATCCTACCCTCCAGAAGCCGGTGACGGAAAACCGGCGAATGGGCGTTGGATGCAGCTTCCGCGCCAGTCCTTGGGTCTATCGATAATTCGAGTTTGGAAACACAGACTGTGGCGAGGGGGCTTGCCCCCATTCGGCTGCGCAGCCGTCGTGAAATCGGAGAATGCCGTTTTTACTGGCACAACGCAGGGGAATGTTTTGGGGCCGCTTCGCGACCCAACGGGGGCAAGGCCCCTCGCCACAAAGGCCCTGTCAGCCGCCGATAATCTTCATGATGGTCGCACCACCGGAGAACGCCACTTCCTGCTTGTCCCCCAGGGCTTTCACCAACAGCCGCTGCAACGCCGGCAACGCCTGATGACGCGGCTTATCCAGCAAGTCGCCGACATAGTGGCGATTGCTCGACGACAGGCAACCATGCAGCCAACCGGTCGACGACAGCCGCAGCCGCGAACACGTCCGGCAGAACGGCACGCTTTCGTTGGCGATCACGCCAAAGTAGCCCTGCCCCGGAATTTCGTAGCGCACCGCCGTGGCATCCACCGGCGCGTCGGCTTGCAGGTATTCATGACGCTCGCCGATCAGGCTCAGCAACTGCTGAAGGCTGACGAACTGCTGCAAAAAGGCATTGTTGTCGCTGGCCAGGTGGCCCATGCGCATCAGCTCGATAAAACGCAGCTCATAGCCACGCTCCAGACAGTAATCGAGCAGCGGCATCACCTGGTCGAGGTTCTGCCCGCGTAACGGCACCATGTTGACCTTGATCTTCATCCCGGCCGCCGAGGCCTGGTCCATACCATCGAGCACAGTCGCCAGGTCGCCACCACGGGCAATGCTGCGAAACGCACTGGCGTCGAGGGTATCGAGGGAAACGTTGATGCGCCGGATGCCGGCATCCACCAGCAGCGGCAGTTTTTTCGCCAGCAGCTGACCATTGGTGGTCAGGCTGATGTCTTCAAGCCCCATCTGGCCGACGGCGCTCATGAAGGCTTCGAGTTTGGGACTGACCAGCGGCTCGCCACCGGTAATACGCAACCGCTCGATGCCGGCGGCCTCGATCAGATACGCCACACCGCGCGCCATGGCCTCGGCCGACAATTCATCCTGCGCAGCCACCAGCCGCTTGCCGTTAGGCACGCAGTAGGTACACGCGTAATTGCAGGCGGAGGTCAGGCTGATCCGCAAATTGCGAAAACGCCTGCCTTGACGGTCAACGATCATGGATCACTCCGGCGGAAGAAGTTTCGGGACCGCTAAAACTTGACTCACAAATCAAGTTTTAGCAAGTCCCAAGCCTGAGTATATTCCTGCGGTACGGCGCCATGTAGCGAAATAATGGCGCCATCAGGCAGCTGAATGGCTCAGCTGCTTGGGGTGTCGGTGTCGCGCTTGCGTTTGTTGCCCATGCGCACGCCGATGTCCATCAGGAACTGGAAGAAGCCTTCCTGATCTTCCAGCACATTGCTCCAGAACGGCGAGTGATACAGCGCCACAGCGCCATGCACCAGCGCCCAGGACGCGCAGTAGTGGAAGTACGGCGGCACGTCTTCGAGCTTGCCTTCGCTGATCCGACCCTTGATCAGCAGGGTCAGGCGTTCGAAGTTCGAGGCACGGATCTTGTGCAGCTCCTCGACCATCTCCGGCACCTGGTTGCCCTTGACCACCTTTTCTTCCAGGCGATCGAACAAGCGATAGCGCTGCGGGTCGCGCATGCGGAATTCGAAGTAGGCCCGGGACAGGGCTTCCTTGTCCTTGTCGACATCGGCCGAATGCAACAGCTCATTCAAATCGCGCTCGTAATCGAGCATCAGGCGCAGATAGATCTCGGCCTTGGATTTGAAGTGCTTGTAGATCGTGCCTTTGCCGATACCGACGGCATCAGCAATCATCTCGACGGTGACACTGTCTTCACCCAGTTCGAGGAACAGCTTGAGCGCGGTATCGAGAATTTCTTGCTCGCGGCGACGAAACTCACGGACCTTACGAGGTTCTTTATGCATAAGAAAAGGTCTGTAGGGGTCAAAATTCGAAGCCGCGTATTATGCCTAACTTGCGCCAAAATGCACGGATCATCCGACCATATCTGCGTTTCTTGATCATTTCATGCACGGTCCCCGGTTGATGAGAACTCTTCCGAAGCGCCCGTATTCCAAAATTGTTTAAAAACCGGGGCCGCTAAACTGGACTCGGCGCAATACTGATCAATACTTGAACTGTCGGCGGGGCATCTCCCCCAAGTGCCGCGTCGATATAGGTACCAACGGACCGCGTGCCTTTGTTTTACTCCTAATGGTCTTAACCCGGATTCACCCCCCAGAACCCGGGTTTTTTTTGCCTGCGATTCAGTGGGCATCGCCGCGCAGGAGCTGCCGAAGGCTGCGATCGTTACCGGCGTTACGCCGATGCCCTGACGTGCGCCAACGGAAACAACCGCTTGAAATTCTCGGTCGTCTGCTCGGCAAACCGCTCGTAGGATTCCCCGCGCAACATCGCCAGAAACTCTGCCACTTCCCGCACATATTGCGGCAGGTTCGGTTTGCCGCGATAAGGGATCGGTGCCAGGTACGGCGAGTCGGTTTCCACCAGCAAACGGTCGGCCGGCACTTTGCTCGCGACATCGCGTAACGCATCGGCATTGCGGAACGTGACAATCCCGGACAGGGAAATGTAATAACCCATGTCCAGCGCAGCCTTCGCCATGTCCCAGTCTTCGGTGAAGCAATGCAGCACGCCGGCCTGGGGCAACGCGGCTTCGCGCAACAGCGCCAGCGTATCAGCGCGGGCACCACGGGTATGGATGATCACCGGTTTGCCGGTTTGTTGGGCGGCTTGCAGGTGCAGGCGAAAGGATGCCTGCTGCAACTCGGCGGCTTCCGGCTCGTAGTGGTAATCCAGGCCGGTTTCACCAATCGCCACCACTCTTGGGTGATTCAGCTCCTGCAACAGCCAATCCAGCGCGGGCGCGGCACCGGGTTGAACATCCAGCGGATGCACGCCGACCGAACAATCGACGTCGTCATAACGCTCGGCCAGGGCTTTGACATCGGCGGCGTTATCGACGCTGACGCCGATGCACAGAAAGTGCCCTACCCCGCGCTGCCGGGCCGCATCGAGTGCGGCATCCAGGGAGCCGTCATGGGCGGCGAGGTCGAGGCGATCAAGGTGACAATGGGAATCTACGAGCATAAAAAGGGCTGCAACTTACATCGTATGAGTGGGACGGTCGGATTTCAGGGCTCCGGCCAGATGGGTTTCGATTCGACTGCGGGCGGTGTTGTCACCGTCGTTGAACTGCACGCCCACCCCGGCGGCCCGGTTGCCCTGAGCGCCTTTGGGGGTGATCCAGCTGACTTTGCCGGCGACCGGAATCTTCTCCGCTTCGTCCATCAGGTTCAGTAACATGAACACCTCATCGCCCAACTTGTAGCTTTTGTTGGTCGGGATGAACAGGCCACCGTTCTTGATAAACGGCATGTAGGCCGCGTACAGCACGGACTTGTCCTTGATGGTCAGGGACAAAATGCCGTTACGCGGTCCGGTATTGACGGGTTCATTCATGCTGACCTCCACGGCTGATGCTCAGAGTCTAGTCACTTCTGGCCCGGCAAAGACACCCATTGCACCAGCAGCGCCTCAAGCAACAGCGCTGGATTGAGGTTGGCCTTGCTCATCACCTTCTGACGCTGGGCGAGGATCCAGTCCTGAATAGCGAGGACCTTGCCCTGCCCGGACTTCTGCGCCAGGTATTGAATGACCTTGCGCATGTCCATCAGGCCCAAGCCTTGTTCATCCTGGGTCAGTTGATAGCGCAGGATCAGGCTCGACCAATCGCAGAACCAGTCAAACAGCAGTAACTGGGGAATGCTTTTCCATTCTTCGGCCAACTGGGTCGGTGATTTCTGTTGCTTGAGCAACTGCTTCACGCCTTCGACCACCAGCAAGCGCTGTTCGCGAACGCCTTGAGTCTGCAACTTGACCGCGGCCAATGGCGAACCGGCGGCCAGGGTCAGCAATTCGATGCGTTCATCCTGCGTGCAATCCGGCAACGCCGTCGCCAGCCACGCCAGGCTCATGGCCTCGCTGGGCAGCGGGCAGGCCTGCTGCTGGCAGCGGCTCTTGATCGTCGGCAGCAGACGGCTGGTCTGGTGACTGACCAGCAGCAATACGGTATCGCCGGACGGTTCTTCGAGGCTTTTGAGCAAGGCGTTGGCGGCGTTGACGTTCATCGACTCGACCGGCTCGATCAGCACCACTTTGCGCCCGCCCATCTGCGCGGTCTGGACCACGAAACTGACGAGGTCACGCACCTGATCGACCTTGATCGCCTTGTCCGCTTCTTCGGGCTCGAGGATGTAGTTGTCGGGGTGGCTACCGGCCTTGAGCAGCAGACAGGATTTGCACTCGCCGCAGGCATCCTGGGCAGTCGGACGCTGACACAACAAATGCGCCATCAACCGTTCGGCCAACGCACGCTTGCCGATCCCGGCCGGGCCATGCAGCAAATAGGCGTGGGCGTGCTGTTTACGCCCCGCCAGTTGCTGCCAGAGCTCGTCCTGCCACGGATAGGCCTCAGCCACGGGTCAGCTCCAGCAAACGCGGGAGCAACCCATCCAGCGACTGCTGGACTTGCGGCAGCGGCTGGGCGGCGTCCACCAACACGTAACGGGCAGGATCGGCTTCAGCGCGCTTGAGAAAGGCGCTGCGCACGGCATCGAAAAAGGCACGGCCTTCGAGTTCGAAGCGATCCAGCCGACCGCGCGCACTGGCGCGGGCCAGGCCGACTTCCACCGGCAGATCGAAAATCAGCGTCAGGTCCGGACGCAAGTCGCCCTGGACGAAGGCTTCCAGCGTGGCGATGCGTTCCAGCGACAAACCGCGACCGCCGCCCTGATAGGCGTAGGTCGAATCGGTAAAGCGGTCGCACAAGACCACCGCGCCCCGGGCCAGTGCCGGGCGAATCACCTCGGCCAGGTGCTGGGCACGGGCGGCGAACACCAGCAACAGCTCGGTGTCGGGGTTCATGACTTCATCCACCGGGGCCAGCAGCACTTCGCGAATGCGCTCGGCCAGTGGCGTGCCGCCCGGTTCGCGGGTCAGCAGCACTTCGATACCGGCGGCGCGCAGGCGCTCGGCCAGATATTCGCGGTTGGTGCTCTTGCCGGCGCCTTCCGGGCCTTCCAGAGTAATAAACAAGCCAGTCACAGGCAGTCCTTAATCAGAGTCATTGCGGGCTTTGCGGCGCGGCTGCATCCGGTGCGGGCGCGGGTGCAGGTTCTTGCGCGGGCGTCGGTGGTACAGATTCTGGCGCGAGCGTGGATTCCGGTGCCGGGGCCGGCTCTTGGGCCGGGACCTGTGGCACCGCTTCCGGCGCGGTATCCGGGGAAGCGGCGGGAATCGGCGTCTCGGCCTCCGGCGTCACGGGCGCATTCGCCGGGGCCGGGCTGGAGCGGTAATCGGCACGACGCTTGAGCTGAAATTCACGCACTGCCGAGTTGTGGGCATCCAGGTCATCGGAGAACACATGGCTGCCATCGCCGCGAGCGACAAAATACAAACTGTTGCCGGCCACCGGGTTCAGCGCCGCATGAATCGCTTCGCGGCCGACCATGGCAATCGGGGTCGGTGGCAGGCCGGAGATCATGTAGGTGTTGTACGGCGTCGCTTCCTTGAGGTGGGCGCGGGTCAGCTTGCCGGTGTAGCGATCGCCGAGACCGTAGATCACGGTCGGATCAGTCTGCAACAACATGCCGATCGCCATCCGCCGCACGAACACGCCAGCAATCTGCCCGCGCTCCTGAGGCACGCCGGTTTCCTTCTCCACCAGCGAGGCCATGATCAGCGCCTGATAGGGTTCGGTGTACGGCACATCAGCGGCGCGCTTGTCCCATTCCTTGGCGAGCACTTCGTCGAGGCGCTCGTAGGCTTTTTTCAGCAGCTCGGCGTCGGTCATGCCACGCACGAAACTGTAAGTGTCGGGAAAGAAGCGACCCTCAGGGAAAATCCCGCTATGGCCGATCTTGTCCATCACTTGCGTGTCGCTCAGGCCGTTCAGGGTTTGCTTGAGTTTGTCATCCTTGGCCAGAGCCGCACGGACCTGATGGAAATTCCAGCCTTCGACCAGGGTCACGCTGTACTGCACCACTTCGCCGCGTTTCCACAAATCGATCAGACCGTCGACGGTCATCCCGGGCAGCATACGGTATTCGCCACTGTGGATCGGCGTGGCGGCGAGGTTAAAGCGCCAATAGACGCGCAACCAGAAGGCGTCCTTGATGACGCCATCGGCTTCGAGTCGATAGAAAGTGCGGGTGGGAGTCGTGCCCTTGGGCACTTCCAGCAGTTCTTCCTGGGTGATGTTCAGCGGCTGTTCCAGCGCCGAATGGATTTTCCAGGCCGAAGCGGCCATTAGCAGCCCCGCCAGAACCAGTCCGGTTTCCAGCAGCAGCAAAAATTTACGTCTCACGTATCAAGCATCCAGTAGCGCGCGGGCAATGGTTTGGAGTTTACGGGTGAGCGGGCCAACCGACCAGCTCAGTGCTGCATAGGCGCGCACCGGCCAAACGCCATACACGCTGTTGCAGACGAAGACTTCATCGGCCCATTGCAACTGATCGAGGCTGATGTCGGTGATTTGCGTGGGGATCCCCAATGACTCAGCCTGAAACAATAATTCGGCGCGCATCACACCGGCTACGCCGCAGCGTTTGAGATCGGCGGTGATCAGCACACCGTCGCGCACCAGGAACAGATTGCTGAAGACGCCTTCAATCACTCGACCGACCCGATCAAGCATCAGGCCTTCAGCGTGGTCGGTGTCTTGCCATTCGGAACGGGCGATCACCTGCTCCAGGCGATTCAGATGCTTGAGCCCGGCGAGCAACGGCTGGTTGGACAGGCGCGTGGCGCAAGGGAACAAGCGGACACCCTGCTCGCCATGGACGACAGGATAAGCTGCGGGAGGATTGCCTTGCAGAATGCGTCGGGCCTGGGCCGAAGGATCGGGCGCGTAACCGCGCAAACCGTCGCCACGGGTGAGGATGAGCTTGAGCACGCCCTCGCCCATTGCGGCGGCGTAGGCCAGCAGCTCGCTGCGGATCAAGGCATGATCGGCAGTAATCGCCAGGCGTGAACAACCCTGCGCCAGCCGCGACAGATGCCGCTCCAGCAACAACGGTTGCCCGCCTCGCACAGCGATGGTCTCGAACAGACCATCACCGTAAGCCAGGCCGCGATCCTTCAGCGACAACGTGTCAGCCGGCTGACCGTCGACCCAGCTGTCCATCAGTCAGCGAACCGGCGGAACACCAGCGAGCCGTTGGTCCCGCCAAACCCGAAGGAGTTGGACAGCACCACATCGATATCCATGTTGCGCGCGGTGTGCGGCACGAAGTCGAGATCGCAGCCTTCATCCGGCTCATCGAGGTTGATGGTCGGCGGTGCCACCTGGCTGTTGATCGCCAGTACACTGAAGATCGCCTCGACCGCGCCCGCCGCACCCAACAGGTGACCGGTCATGGACTTGGTCGAACTGACCGCCAGTTTGTAGGCGTGATCGCCGAACACCGACTTGATCGCACAGGCTTCAGCGAGGTCGCCGGCCGAAGTCGAGGTGCCATGGGCGTTGATGTACTGGACCTGGTCGCCATTGATCTTGGCGTCGCGCAGGGCATTGGTGATGCAACGTGCAGCACCGGCGCCGTCGGCGGGAGGCGACGTCATGTGGTAGGCATCGCCACTGGTGCCGAAGCCGATCAGCTCGGCGTAGATGGTCGCGCCACGGGCCTTGGCGTGTTCCAGCTCCTCCAGCACCAGTGCACCGGCGCCGTCGGACAGGACGAAGCCATCACGGCCCTTGTCCCATGGACGGCTGGCGCGGGCTGGCTCATCGTTGCGGGTCGACAGTGCGCGGGAGGCACCGAAGCCACCCATGCCCAGACCACAAGCGGCCATCTCGGCGCCGCCGGCAATCATCACGTCGGCTTCGTCGTACATGATGTTGCGTGCCGCCATGCCGATGCAGTGCGTACCGGTGGTACACGCGGTGGCGATGGCGTAGTTGGGTCCCTGTGCACCGAGGTGGATGGACAGGAAACCGGAAATCATATTGATGATCGAGCCAGGCACGAAGAACGGTGAAATTCGACGAGGGCCGGAATCATGCAGCGTGCGGCTGGTTTCTTCGATATTGGTCAGTCCGCCAATACCCGAACCCATGGCCACGCCGATGCGTTCACGGTTGGCGTCGGTGACTTCCAGACCCGAGTTACGCACAGCCTGAAACCCTGCGGCCAGACCATACTGGATGAACAGATCGAGCTTGCGAGCTTCCTTGACCGACAGGTATTCCTCGACATTGAAGCCCTTGACCGAGCCGCCAAAGCGGGTGGAATAGGCAGAAAGGTCGGTGTGTTCGATCAGACCAATGCCACTGCGGCCAGCCAGAATGCCCTGCCAACTGCTCGGCACATCCGTGCCCAGTGGCGACAACATACCCATACCGGTGACTACGACGCGTCTACGCGACACAGCACTCTCCTTTTTCAAATGGCGACTTTGCATCAGGCCTAAAGAAAAAACCGCACGCCGTGATGGCAGTGCGGTTTTTCCATGACAGCAAGCAGCGATTACAAGCTATTAAGCCTGATGGTTAGTAACGTAATCGATTGCAGCTTGTACAGTAGTGATCTTCTCAGCTTCTTCGTCAGGGATTTCGGTCTCGAATTCCTCTTCCAGAGCCATCACCAGCTCAACGGTGTCAAGGGAGTCGGCACCCAGGTCTTCAACGAAGGAAGCAGTGTTGACCACTTCTTCTTCTTTAACGCCCAGTTGCTCAGCAACGATTTTCTTGACGCGCTCTTCGATGGTGCTCATACCTTGTTTTCACTCCTAATGGACAAATTCAGGCAGCTGGCCAGTGGGTAAGTGTATAGAAAGACTTTTCAGTTTTTCAACTGAAAGCTTCACTCCTCAAACCCGACGACCCTCTGCCTATAAATAGATTGCAGCTTTATAACGGATTTTAGACAGCTCGTATGACATTTTTTTGAAGCAATCCGTCACATTTAACTCATGTACATCCCGCCGTTCACCGGGATTGTAGCCCCAGTAACGTAAGCCGCACCGTCGGATGCAAGAAAAGCGACCACAGACGCGATCTCTTGAGCTTGCCCCAGACGGCCCAGCGGAATCTGCGTCTGCAAGGCTTCACGCTGCGCCTCGGGCAGTTCGCGGGTCATATCGGTGTCGATGAACCCAGGGGCCACCGAGTTTACCGTAATCGAACGCGAACCGACTTCACGCGCCAGTGCACGGCTGAAACCTTCCAGACCGGCCTTGGCGGCTGCGTAGTTTACTTGGCCTGCGTTGCCCATGGCACCCACAACAGAGCCAATACTGATAATTCGTCCCCAACGGGCCTTGGTCATGCCGCGCAAAACACCCTTGGACAGGCGGAACAGACTGTTCAAGTTGGTATCGATGACGTCGCTCCATTCGTCGTCTTTCATGCGCATCATCAGATTATCGCGGGTGATGCCGGCATTGTTGACCAAAATTGCCGGGGCGCCAAACTGCGCAGTGATGCTTGCCAGCACCGCAGCAACCGATTCATCACTGGTGACGTTCAGTTCCAGGCCAGTGCCTTCAATAGCGTTTTCTTTCAGGGTTGCCGCGATGCGCTCGGCACCCGAGGCGGAGGTCGCGGTGCCAATGACGATGGCGCCCTGACGACCCAGTTCCAGGGCGATGGCCTGGCCGATACCGCGGCTCGCACCGGTGACCAGTGCAACTTTACCTTGCAGACTCATGCAAGTTTCTCCTGATTCAGGCCAGCGCCGCGCGAGCGGCAGCGAAAGCGTCTGGGGTATTGAGGTTGGATGTCGCCACGCCTTCGGCGCAGCGTTTGTTCAGACCGGCAAGCACCTTGCCCGGGCCGCACTCGACCAGTTGGGTCGCGCCCTTGGCCGCCAGTGCCTGGACCGATTCGACCCAGCGCACAGGCTTGTAGAGCTGCTCAAGCAGATCGCGCTTGAGGGTCTCCAGATCAGCCGGCACATTGGCGCTGACGTTCTGCACCACTGGGATCTGCGGAGCCTGCCAGTCAATGGCAGCGATGGACTCGGCAAAGCGCTCGGCCGCCGGACGCATCAGTTCGCAGTGGGACGGCACGCTGACCGGCAACGGCATGGCGCGCTTGGCACCGCGGGCCTTGCAGCCTTCGATGGCACGTTCGACCGCCGCCTTGGCACCGGCGATCACCACTTGGCCAGGGGAGTTGAAGTTGACCGCACTGACCACTTCGCCTTGCGCCGCTTCGGCACAAGCCGCCAGCACATCGGCATCTTCCAGACCGAGGATAGCGGCCATGCCGCCCTGCCCGGCCGGAACGGCTTCCTGCATCAGCTTGCCACGGGTTTCGACCAGTTTCACCGCGTCGGCCAGGCTCAGGCTGCCCGCCGCCACCAGGGCGCTGTACTCGCCCAGGCTGTGACCGGCCACATAAGCCGGACGCGCGCCGCCTTGCGCCAGCCACAGACGCCACAAGGCGATCGAGGCGGTCAGAATGGCCGGCTGGGTTTTATCGGTTTGATTGAGTTGCTCTTCCGGCCCTTGCTGGGTCAGTGCCCACAGGTCGTAACCCAGAGCATCGGAAGCTTCTTTGAATGTTTCGAGGACCACTGGATGTTGCGCGCCCAACTCGGCCAGCATGCCGAGGGACTGCGAACCCTGTCCTGGAAAGACGAATGCGAGGGAAGCAGACATGTAACAAGCCCCTAATGATCTTGTCGTCGGAGAATTGACGTCCCGCTAGAGGGACACAAGAAACTGACAGTTGGATGGCCAATTGAACTGAGCGGTCACATTTAAGCATTGTCCGACGAAAACGCCTAAGGCAACAAATCCTCCAGACGACCGTGAAGCCGCTCAGGAAGATTTTCCTGGATCTCGATCAGGGCACGCTGGATCGCACTCTGGAAACCCTGCACACCGGCCGAACCGTGGCTTTTCACCACAATCCCCTGCAAGCCGAGAAAGCTCGCGCCGTTGTGCCGCGCCGGGGCCAGGTCCGCTTGCAAGCGCTTCATCAGCGGCAGCGCCAAGGCCCCCACCATGCGTGAGGCGACGCTTTTCTTGAACAAGGCTTCGATGCGCCCGGCGATCATGGTCGCCAGGCCTTCACTGGACTTGAGCAGGATATTGCCGACAAAACCGTCACACACCACCACATCCGCCTCGCCCCGGTACAAACCGTCACCTTCGACAAAACCGATGTAGTTGATGCCCCGGGCGTTCTGCAACAAGGTCGCCGCCAGCTTGACCTGCTGGTTGCCCTTGATGTCTTCGGTACCGATGTTCAGCAGCGCTACTCGCGGGCGAACCACGCCGAGGGTTTCCGCCGCCACCGAGCCCATGATCGCGAACTGCAACAAGTGCTCGGCACTGCAATCGACGTTGGCTCCGAGGTCGAGCAACTGGCAATAGCCCTTCTGGGTCGGAATGGCCGCGATCATCGCCGGACGATCAATGCCCGGCAACGTCTTGAGTACAAACCGCGACAACGCCATCAGCGCCCCGGTGTTGCCGGCGCTGACACAGGCCTGGACCTTGCCATCGCGCAACAACTCAAGGGCCACGCGCATTGACGAATCAGGCTTGCCGCGCAGGGCCTGGGCAGGCTTTTCGTCCATGCTGATGACTTCGGACGCCGGCGTAATCGACAGGCGCGCGCGATCCACAGCCGAATGGCCGGAGAGCAGCTCTTCCAAAAGGGTAGGTTGACCGACGAGGGTTAGGTGCAGCGAGGGTGTAGCAGACAGGCAAGCAAGGCTGGCCTGAACAATGCTGCGGGGACCGAAGTCCCCGCCCATTGCGTCAATCGCGATGACTTGAGCAGACAAGTGATTACTCGTCAGCGCCCTTGTCGATCACTTTACGGCCACGGTATACGCCTTCTGGCGATACGTGGTGACGCAGGTGAATTTCACCGGTGGTTTTTTCTACAGACAGAGTGCTCGCCGTCAGGGCGTCGTGCGAACGACGCATGTCACGGGCAGAGCGGGATTTTTTGTTCTGCTGAACAGCCATAATTGATTAACTCCTAAACGTTTGGGTCACGCTTTAACTGCGCCAATACACTGAACGGGTTGGACCGCGTTACCTCGTCCTCGCTCGGTTCGGGCTCATCGAGACCCGCCGGCTGCTGGCATTCTTCCGGATGATGAGCAGGCACAATGGGCAAGGCGAGCAAAAGCTCCTCCTCGATCAGTGACTGCAGATCCAATGGATCTTCGCCCAGTTCCAGCACGTCATAACCTTTCGGCAACGACTGGGTATTCGCACCCTCTTTCACCACAGCATAACTGCATTCGCTGTGGATCGGCAGGGTGACCAGCTCAAGACAACGCTGGCAAACCATTTTGACTTCGGTGTCGATAAAACTGTGGATTACCACAGACTTACGTTCATCTCGTTCAAAAACGAATTTAGCCTGCACCGTACCGACAGTGTCGGAAAGCGGGTCGCAGAGTCTCTCCAAATCGGCCAGCAGCAGTTCACCTTGAAGGGTGGTGCCACGATCAGCCAATTTGCGCGGGTCAACGTGAGGTGGAATCGGGTCATTCAACATAGGCGCAGCATTATAGGGATGCACCCAGCCATGTCAAAGGAAATTCAGCCCTGTCCGTCACTTGGAAGCCTCGCTAGAATTCGCCCCTGCCTTTTGGAGATGCCCATGCTGCCTTTATTACTCGCTTCAAGCTCGGTCTATCGCCGGGAATTGCTGGCCCGATTGCAGCTTGAGTTTACCTGCCGCTCGCCGGATATCGATGAAAGCCATCGCCCGGACGAGTCCGCGATTAATCTGGTCAAGCGCCTAGCCGAAGAGAAAGCCCGGGCACTGGCCGACAGCCACCCCGCGCATCTGATCATCGGTTCCGATCAGGTCGCGGTGCTCGGCGAGCGCATTATCGGCAAACCCCACACATTCGAAAAGGCCCGGGAACAATTGCTCGCTTCCAGCGGCGCCAGCGTGACCTTTCTGACCGGCCTGGCCGTGCTTAATAGCCAGACCGGTCACTGTCAGGTCGATTGCGTGCCCTTCACCGTGCACATGCGCACACTCGACCCGGCGCGCATTGAACGCTACCTGCACGCAGAGCAGCCCTACGACTGCGCTGGCAGCTTCAAGGCCGAAGGTTTGGGGGTGAGCCTGTTTCAACGCACCGAAGGCCCTGACGCCACCAGCCTGATCGGCCTGCCGCTGATTCGCTTGATTGATATGTTGCTGGCCGAGGGCGTGCAAATCCCCTGAGCACAAAAAACCGGCCACGAAGGCCGGTTTTTTTATGCCGCAGCAGATTCAGCGCAACGACGGACCATGAAACCCCATCCACATCGCCAATTGCTCGGCCACGCTGGCGCCGAGCTTCTTCGAGAAGCGATCAAACGTCGATTCCTGAATGGTGAAGTCCACCAACTCTTTCTCGCCAATCACATCCCGGGCGACCGAGCTGGCATTGCCCAGGCCATCGATCAAGCCCAGCGGCAGCGCTTGCTCACCGGACCAGACCAGCCCGGAGAACAACTCCGGATGCTCTTTATCCTTGAGCCGATCGCCACGCCCTTTCTTCACGCTGTTGATGAACTGCTGGTGCGTAGTATCGAGCACGCCCTGCCAGAACTGAGTTTCCTCAGGCTTCTGTGGCTGGAACGGATCGAGGAACGACTTGTGTTCACCCGAGGTGTAGGTGCGACGTTCGACGCCGAGCTTCTCCATCGTCCCGACAAAGCCGTAGCCGGCCGCCGTCACACCGATGGAACCCACCAGGCTCGCCTTGTCGGCGTAGATCTGATCGGCCGCGCTGGCGATGTAATAAGCGCCGGAAGCGCCCAGGTCCGAAATCACGGCGTACACCCTGGTATCCGGATGCAAACCGCGCAGACGCTTGATTTCGTCGTACACGTAACCCGACTGCACCGGACTGCCGCCCGGGCTGTTGATGCGCAGGATCACGCCCTTGACCTTGGTGTCTTCAAAGGCTGCACGCAGACTGCCGACGATGTTGTCGGCGCTGGCAGACTCCTTGTCGGCGATCACGCCATTGACGTCGATCAACGCGGTGTAGTTGGAACCGCGGGTCGCGCTTTTTTCCATGTCCATTAACGGCGTGAACAGCAGCAGCGCCGCAAACAGGTACACGAAGGTCAGCAGCTTGAAGAAAATCCCCCAGCGGCGCGAGCGGCGCTGTTCCTGCACGCTTGCCAGCAAGGTCTTTTCCAGCAGCTTCCAGCTCTTCTCGTCACCGCCATCCGCGCTTGCCTTGGCAGGCGCTTTCCATTCGTCGGTCATGCCATCTACCCCAGCAAAATCGTATTAAGCCTGACGAAGCCAGGCATGCAATTCGGAAAAACGATCAATGGACAGCCGCGGCCCGAACAGCTTCAGCGCCTCGATGGATTGGGCGCCGTAACTCACGGCAACCGAATCCATACCGGCGTTGCGCGCCATTTGCAGGTCAAAGGACGAATCCCCGACCATCAACGCCTGCTGCGCCGAAACGCCGCAATGCGCGAGGATCTCTTCCAGCATCAGAGGATGAGGCTTGCTGGCAGTTTCATCGGCGGCACGGGTGATATCGAAATAGTCTTCCCAGCCGTGCGCCTTGAGCACTCGATCCAGCCCACGACGGGCCTTGCCGGTCGCGACCGCCAGGTGATAACCCTCGTCACGAAAGGCGGCCATCGACTCGACAACACCTTCGAACAACGGCGAAGGCACGGCTTCGGCCGCGATGTAGTGATCGGCATAGTGCTGACGGAACGCTATCAGCTCGTCATCGCCGATCTGCGGGTACAACGTGCGAATCGCCTCGGGCAAGCCCAGGCCGATAATGCCTTTGACGGCAAAGTCGTCGCACAATTGAAAACCGGAGCGCTCGGACGCGACATGCATCGCCTCGACAATCCGACCAATGGAATCGGCCAGCGTGCCATCCCAATCAAAAATCAGCAGCTTGTAATCAGAGGGGTGCACTCAGGCGCTCCACGGTCTTGGCCCACATCTCGTCCACTGGCGCCTGCAACTTCAGCTCGCCGCCATCTGGCAACGGCACGGCCAGCATGTAGGCGTGGAGGAACAGGCGTTTGCCGCCCAGGTCACGAATTTCCTTGCTGAAATCGTCATCGCCGTACTTGGTGTCGCCAGCGATGCAGTGCCCGGCGTGCAACGTATGGACACGGATCTGGTGTGTCCGGCCGGTGATCGGCTTGGCTTCGATCAGGGTGGCAAAGTCGCCGAAACGGCGCAGGACCTTGAACACGGTCACAGACTCCTTGCCCTCCTCCTCGTCGACCTCGACCATGCGCTCGCCGGAGCGCAGGTTGCTCTTGCCCAGCGATGCACGAACCTGCTTGATCGAGGCCGCCCAGTTGCCGCGGACCAGCGCCATGTAGCGCTTGTCAACGCCATCGCCGCGCAATGCCGTGTGCAAGTGACGCAACATGCTGCGCTTCTTGGCGATCATCAGCAGGCCGGAGGTGTCACGGTCGAGCCGGTGAACCAGTTCGAGCTCCTTGCAATCGGGACGCAACTGACGAAAGGCTTCGATAACCCCGTAGGTCAAGCCGCTGCCGCCGTGAACCGCGATGCCGCAAGGCTTGTTGATCACGATCAACGCCTTGTCCTCGAAGATAATCGAGGCTTCGAGGCGCTGGAGCAGGCCTTGTGCCAGCGGTACCGGCTCGTCGCGCTCAGGCACGCGAACCGGCGGCACGCGCACGATATCGCCCGCCTGCAGCTTGTATTCGGGCTTGATCCGGCCTTTGTTCACTCGCACTTCGCCTTTGCGCAAAATGCGGTAAATCAAGGTCTTGGGCACGCCTTTGAGCCGAGCGAGAAGGAAGTTATCAATACGTTGGCCGGCATATTCCGGCGAGACCTCCAGCAGTTGTACGGCTGGGGTCGAAGGGGCTGTAGTCGTCATGGCGCGGATGATAACAATTTTTTATGGAATTGAAGCACTTAATCATTGCTGCTATAGTCGCGAACGCCGCCAAAAGCGGCCTGGACAGCGGACTAACGGTCAAAAACCGGCCCTGACCAACGCAATTCACCAGGACGCGAGGCCGTCCTACGGGGCTTTCGCTACGTAACGGTGGAGTTTGCAGGTGTTACGAGCGCAGGTGACATGAGGCCTGAATCAAGCCGCAAAGCAGAGTTTTCACTCGCCTTGCTCGCCAATATTCATGGCCAGTTCACAAAGTGCAGTCAGCTGCGAATGACCCCGAGCGAACGCTTCGGAAACAACGCCTAAATTAGCCATGATGCGTGACCTCCCCTTTCGGAGCTCACGGTAAATGCCAACCCGCTGCGGATTCTGCGCGCGGCAGCACCCGAATTATCAGGGATACGTGTAGGGTGGAGATGCACAACCGCTGGACTGTGTAGCAATAGGCTTTATCAAGACGCTTCATCTCGTCCACAGCCGCTGGTTGATTCCTCCTCCTGACTGAGTGCTTAGTAGCCACAGCAAGCAGGACGCGTACGTCGCGACGCCGGCCCACATTGGTCGCCATCGCTAGACACTGGAGTGTCCAACCACTCCTGACGCACCTGACACCGACCGTGAGAAGTCGTGTGTGCCGAACGCCGTTTCCGGCAGCCCGGAAACCGACGGTACTACATGAAAAGAATGCTGATTAACGCAACTCAACCCGAAGAGTTGCGTGTTGCACTGGTAGATGGCCAACGCCTCTACGACCTGGACATCGAATCCGGTGCACGCGAGCAGAAGAAGGCCAACATCTATAAAGGCCGGATTACTCGCATCGAACCAAGCCTAGAGGCTGCCTTTGTCGATTTCGGCTCCGAGCGCCACGGCTTCCTGCCCCTCAAAGAAATCTCCCGCGAATACTTCAAGAAAGCCCCCGAAGGCCGCGTCAACATCAAGGACGTCCTGACCGAAGGCCAGGAAGTCATCGTTCAGGTCGAAAAAGAAGAACGTGGCAACAAGGGCGCAGCCCTGACCACCTTCATCAGCCTGGCCGGTCGCTATCTCGTTCTGATGCCGAACAACCCGCGTGCCGGCGGTATCTCCCGTCGCATCGAAGGTGAAGAGCGCAACGAACTGCGTGAAGCCCTGAACGGCCTGGTTGCCCCGGCCGACATGGGTCTGATCGTGCGCACTGCCGGCCTGGGCCGCAGCAGCGAAGAAATGCAGTGGGACCTCGATTACCTGCTGCAACTGTGGACCGCTATCAAAGAAGCCTCGCTGGATCGCTCCGCGCCATTCCTGATCTACCAGGAAAGCAACGTGATCATCCGCGCCATCCGCGATTACCTGCGCCAGGACATCGGCGAAGTGCTGATCGACAGCGTTGAAGCCCAGGACGAAGCCCTGACCTTCATCCGCCAGGTGATGCCGCAGTACGCCAGCAAGATCAAGCTGTACGAAGACAGCGTTCCGCTGTTCAACCGTTTCCAGATCGAAAGCCAGATCGAGACCGCTTTCCAGCGCGTCGTCGAACTGCCTTCCGGCGGCTCCATCGTCATCGATCCGACCGAAGCCCTGGTGTCCATCGACATCAACTCGGCGCGCGCCACCAAAGGCAGCGACATCGAAGAAACCGCCCTGCAGACCAACCTTGAAGCCGCCGAAGAAATCGCCCGTCAGTTGCGCTTGCGCGACATCGGCGGCCTGATCGTCATCGACTTCATCGACATGACCCCTGCCAAGAACCAGCGCGCCGTGGAAGAGAAAGTCCGCGAATGCCTGGAAGCCGACCGCGCTCGCGTGCAAGTCGGTCGCATCTCGCGCTTCGGCCTGCTGGAAATGTCCCGTCAGCGCCTGCGTCCATCCCTGGGCGAAAGCAGCGGCATCGTTTGCCCGCGTTGCAACGGCACCGGCATCATCCGTGACGTTGAATCGCTGTCCCTGGCGATTCTGCGCCTGATCGAAGAAGAAGCCCTGAAAGACCGCACTGCCGAAGTTCGCGCCCAAGTGCCGATCCCGGTGGCTGCGTTCCTGCTCAACGAAAAACGCAACTCGATCACCAAGATCGAACTGCGCACCCGTGCCCGCATCGTCATTCTGCCGAACGACCACCTCGAAACGCCGCACTTCGAAGTTCAGCGTCTGCGTGATGACAGCCCGGAAGCCCACATCAACCAGTCCAGCTACGAAATCGCTGCTGCCGCTGCCGAAGTGGAAGAAGTCCAGCCCGCCGCTGCGACCCGCACCCTGGTTCGCCAGGAAGCCGCGGTCAAGACTGCACCGGCCCGCGCCAACGCTCCGGTCCCGACCGAAGTCGTCGCTGCCGCGCCTGTTGCTGCACCGGTTGCCGTGCCAGAGCCAAGCCTGTTCAAAGGCCTGGTGAAGTCGCTGGTCAGCCTGTTCGCGACCAAGGAAGAGCCTGCCGCTCCGGTTGTGGTTGAAAAACCAGCAGCCACCGAGCGTCCGGCCCGTAACGAAGAGCGTCGCAACGGTCGTCAGCAGAGCCGCAACCGTAACGGTCGCCGCGATGAAGAACGCAAGCCTCGTGAGGAACGTGCACCGCGTGAAGAACGCGCACCACGTGAGCCACGCGAAGAGCGTCAGCCACGCGAAGCCCGTGAAGAGACCACCGCTCCGGTCGTCGCTCGCGAAGAACGCGCACCACGCGCTCCACGTGAAGAACGTGCACCGCGCGCTCCACGTGAAGACCGCAAGCCACGTGGCGACCGCGAAGAGCGTCCGGTACGTGAACTGCGTGAGCCACTGGATGCCGCGCCTGCTGCGCCAGCCGCTGCCGCTGCCGTCGCTGCGACCGCTGAAGAGCGTCCAGCCCGTCAGCCACGCGAAGAACGCGCGCCACGCCCACCGCGTGAAGAGCGTCAACCACGTGCCGAGCAGGCTGCAGCCGCTGCCTCCGAAGAAGAAGTGCTGACTGGCGAAGAGCAACTGCAGGAAGACGGTCAGGAAGGCGCCGAAGGCGATCGCCCACGCCGCCGCTCCCGTGGCCAGCGTCGTCGCAGCAACCGTCGCGAGCGTCAACGCGATGCCAACGGCAACGTGATCGAAGGTTCGGAAGAATCCGAGTCCGCCGAAGGCGAAGCCAGCGAAACCAGCGAAACCAGCGAAGCACCAAGCGCTGCCGATCTGGCCGCCGGCCTGGCTGTTACCGCAGCCGTTGCCAGCACCGTGATCAGTGCTCCTGCCGAAGCCCAGGCTCATGAGCAAGCCGAACGCGCTACCGCTGCCGTGCAGGAAACTGCACCGGTAGAAGCGCCGGTTGTTGAAGCGACTACCCCGGTAGAAGCCACCGCCGCTCCGGAAGTTGAAGTAGCGCCGGTTCGCGAAGCACAGCCTGAAGTTCAAGCTGCCGCCGAGCCTGCTTACGTTGCCGAGCCTGTGGTTGTCGCTGAATCGGTTGCCGACACGTCGAGCGAAACCGTGACCGAAGCTGTCCGCGAAGTGCGTGAAGAGCAAACCGCGTTCAACTGGGTTGCCGAGCCGGTAGCCGCCGAGCCAGTCGTCGAAGCGCCAGCGCCAGTCGTTGAAGCTCCGGTCGCTGAAGCGAAGGTCTCCGAGCCTGTGGTTGTCGCCGCCGAGCCTGCCCCGGTCGTCGAAGCCCCGGTTGTCGCCGAAGTGGTTGCACCGGTGGTCGAAGCCGCCCCTGTCAGCGCCCTGACCGAAAATGGCCGCGCGCCGAACGACCCGCGTGAAGTGCGTCGCCGCAAGCGTGAAGCCGAGCGTCTGCAGAAAGAAGCCGAACTGGCTGCCGCTGCTGCTCCGGCTGTTGCCGAGCCAGCACCGGTTGTTGCCGAAGTGGTCGAGGCAGCCCCTGCCCCGGTCGCTGAAGTCGCTGCCGAGCCGGTTGAATCGGTGATCGACGAAGCACCACGCTCCGTTCAGGACGCGGTACAGCAACACGAACAAGCCCTGGAAAAAGAGCACGAGCCTAAACCCCTCGTCTGATTCCATCGGCCACTAAAAAGCCCCGCCTGGTGATCCAGGCGGGGCTTTTTTTATGCTGATTGCTTACCAGATTGCCGATCATTCCCACGCTCCGCGTGGGAATGCCTCTACGGACGCTCCGCGTTCGGCTTTGGATGGGACGCGGAGCGTCCCGGGCTGCATTCCCACGCAGAGCGTGGGAACGATCATCCAAACACTAACTTCTCAGGCACATCCACATCCCACAGCACACCGGGATCATCCACCGCGACTTCAACCACCCTGGCCTGCGCAAACAACGGCTTGGCCCCGCGATCACCGGCCAACTCCATCAATCCCGGCCCAAAGCGCCGGCCAAACCCCACCGGATGCCCAAACTCGCCCTCATGCACCGGCACGCTGATGCAATCCTCGGCAATCCCCGCCAGCACTTGCTCGATGCTCGACGGCAGGATAAACGGCATGTCCCCCAGCACAATCAACCAGCCACCCAGTTGCGCACAGGCTGCCACTCCAGCGGCAATGCTGTCGCCCATACCCGTGGACTCGATCAACACAATCTCGAAGCCGTAAGCCTGAGCCATGCGAATCACCTGCGGGCGATCTGCGGTGGTCACCAGTACACGCCTCTCAAGGCTGACAGGCAGATTCACCAACACCTGCTCGATCACCGAACGCACAGCGCCATCGCGACCGGCACAGTCAGCCAGCAACTTGTCCTTTTCAGCCCCGGCGACCTGGCGAAACCGACTGCCCTGCCCCGCTGCCAGCACGATGACACCGATGGGCTCGCTCATACACCCTCCCGCAACGGCTTCTTCTGCTTGAGTTCGACGCCGTTCTTGATCGCCACGATTTCGGCCAGCAGCGACAAGGCGATTTCCGCCGGGGTGTGGCTGCCGATGTGCAGGCCAATCGGGCCGTGCAGCCGCTCGATGGCCTGTTCTGACAAGCCTAGCTGAGCCAGGTTGTCCCGGCGCTTCAGGCTGTTGACCCGCGAACCCAGTGCGCCGACATAGAACGCCCTTGAATCCAGGGCGGTGAGCAGCGCCATGTCGTCCAGCCGTGGATCGTGGGTCAGGGCGACGATGGCGGTGCGTTCGTCGGTCTGAATGGCCAACACGGCGTCGTCGGGCATGCCCGGCACGAAACGACCGTGCTGTTCCTCCCAGCCGTAGACGAACTCGGTGCGCGGATCGCAGATCAGCACTTCGAAATCCAGCAGCCGCGCCATTTCCGCGACATAGCGCGACAGTTGCCCGGCGCCGATCAGCAACAAGCGCCACCGAGGGCCGTAAATCGCGCGCAAGGTGCTGCCGTCAAAACTCAGCACGTCGGTCTTGTTCGCCGGCTGCAACACCACTTCACCGCTCGCCAGATCCAGCGAACGAGCGACGATTTCATGGGCTTCGCAGCGGGCCAGTAACTCGGCGACCCATGCCGGATCGCCGACGCGCTCTTCGGTCAGGCGCAGTGTTCCGCCACACGGCAAACCAAACCGCGCCGCCTCCTCACGGGTGACGCCGTACGTGATCAACTGCACGGGCGGCCCGTCGGCCGGGATACGGCCGTCGTGCAACCGGGCAATCAGGTCATCCTCGACACAACCGCCCGACACCGAGCCGATCACCACGCCGTCTTCACGCAACGCGAGCATGGCGCCAGGCGCCCGGGGCGCGGTGCCCCAGGTCTGGACCACGCTGTACAACACCACCCGCTGACCGGCGCGGCGCCATTCGAGCACGCTGCGCAAGACGTTCAGATCGACGCTGTCCATCAGGCGTCAGCCTTCTGCCAACCCTGCAGTTGATAGCGAACCGGCAGGCTGCGGATGCGTTTACCGGTGGCGGCAAAGATCGCGTTGCACAGCGCCGGCGCAATCGGCGGCACGCCCGGCTCACCGACCCCGCCCAACGGCACGTCGCCCGGTGGCGTGACCAGATGCACCGCAACTTCCTTCGGCGCCAGGGACATGCGCGCCACTTCGTACATGTGGAAGTTGTCCTGCTGGACCTTGCCGTCCTTGAAGCTGATTTCGCCAAGTACCGCGTTGCCCAGGCCCATGACGCAGGCGCCTTCGAACTGCGAACGAATCCGCTCGGGGTTGATCTGCGGACCGCAATCCACGGCGATGTCCGCCTTGTGCACGATCAGGGTGCCGTCGTCTTTGACTTCGACCTCAATCACCGCCGCCACATAGGTGACGAAGCTGTAATGCACCGCCAATCCCAGGCCTCGACCCTTGGGCAGCGTACGCCCCCAACCGGCAGCCTTGGCGGCGGTTTCGAGCACCGTGCGCAGCCGTGCGGTGTCGATCGGATAACGCTCGGGGGATTCGCCGTAGTTCCACTCTTCACTCAAAGTGCGCGGATCGATCTGACGGTCCGGGCCGAGCAATTTGATCTGGTACTTCAGCGGATCCTGCTTGGCCTTGTGGGCCAATTCATCAACGAAGGTCTGAATCGCGAAGCCGTGGGGAATGTTCGACACCGAGCGATACCAGCCGACCCGGGTGTGCACCGTCGCTTCGGGGTTTTCCAGGCGCACGTTGGGAATCGCGTAAGCCATGTTGGTGAAGCCCATGCCCAACTCGAACGCGGCCTCGTGGTTCATGCCCGGGGCGAACAACGCGGTGATGCTTGGCGCCACGGTGCGGTGCAACCAGCCGGAGGGCATGCCGTCCTTGTCGAGGCTGGCCTTCAGGTACTCGGCGGACACGGTGTGGAAGTACGAGCAATGGATGTCGTCTTCACGGGTCCATTGCACGCGCACGGCCTTGCCGGGGAATTCCTTGGCGAGGATCGCTGCTTCGACGACGAAATCCGGCTTCGATTTACGCCCGAAACCACCGCCCAACAAGGTGACATTGAAGGTGACGTTATCGAACGGCAGGCCGAGGCGTTCGCCAATCCGCTCGCGGGTGACTTGCGGTGCCTGGCTTGGCGCCCAGGCTTCGCACACGCCGTCTTTGAAGCGGGCGATGGCGACCATCGGCTCCATCGGCGCCTGCGCCAGGTGCGGCAGATAGTAGGACGCTTCGAGGGTGCTGCCAGCGCCGGCCAGGGCCTTGTCGATGTCTCCGGTATTGCGCACCACTTTGCCCGGTTTGAGCGAGGCGGCTTCCAGCTCCTTGCGATAGGCGACCGAGTCGTAACTGGCGTTGGGGCCATCGTCCCACTCGATTTTCAAGGCTTCGCGGCCCTTGATCGCGGCCCAGGTGTTGCTGGCGACCACGGCCACACCGCCCAATGGCTGGAACTCCGAGGGCAGCGGGCGGCTTTCAATCTGCAAGACCTTGATCACACCAGGGACCTTCAGCGCCGCGCTGTCATCCACGGACTTGACCTTGCCGCCATATACCGCCGGACGGGCAATCGTGGCGTAGAGCATGCCGTCGAAATGCACATCGGCGCCGTAGATCGCACGACCGTTGACGATGTCGGCACCGTCGATGGCGCGTACGCCTTCCTTGCCGATGTAGCGAAATTCCGACGGTTGCTTGAGTCGCAGGCTGTCACGGGCCGGCACCGCCAGCGCACCGGCCGCGGCGGCCAATTCGCCATAACCAAGTTCGCGTTTAGTGGGTTGGTGAATGACCTTGTGCAACTGCGCATGGCATTCGCCAACCGGGACTTTCCACTGTTCAGCGGCGGCCTGCTCCAGCATGGTCCGTGCGGCAGCACCGCAGCGGCGCATCGGCTCGTACCAGTGACGCATGCTGCGCGAGCCGTCGGTGTCCTGGTTGCCGAAGCGCACTTCATCACCCGGCGCCTGTTGCACCTTGACCAGCGCCCAATCGGCGTCCAGTTCATCGGCCACCACCATGCTCAGACTGGTGCGCACGCCCTGGCCCATTTCCGACCGGTTGCACACCACGGTCACCGTGCCATCAGCGACGATGCTGACGTAGACCTTCGGATCATCGATCCAGCCGTTGGGCATGCCGTCGGCGCCGAATTTCTTCGGCTTGTCTTCAGCGAAAGCATCCTGCCAGCCCCAACTGGCGGCGAGTACCAGCGCACTGGTGGCGCCGACGCCTTTGAGAAAGCCGCGACGGCTGAGGTTGCTCAGGGCGAAATCATTCGGGAGCTGGCTCATGCCTTGGCCTCCTTCAGATGAGTGGAGGCCTGACGAATGGCGGTCTTGATGCGGTTGTAGGTGCCGCAGCGGCAAATATTGCCGACCATCGCTTCTTCGATCTGCTCATCGCTGGGGTTGGGGTTGGTCTTGAGCAATGCCGTGGCCGACATGATCTGCCCGCCCTGGCAGAAACCGCACTGGGCCACGGCGGTGTCGAGCCAGGCTTGCTGGACGATTTGCCCGACCGGGTCGGCGTGCAGGTTGTCGATGGTGCGCACGTCCTGGCCCACGACCGAGCCAATCGGTGTGATGCAACTGCGCGCCGGCAAGCCGTCGATATGGATGGTGCAGGCACCGCACAGGCCCATGCCGCAGCCGAATTTGGTGCCGTTGTAACCGGCCACGTCGCGGATTGCCCAGAGCA
Organism: Pseudomonas sp. ANT_J12; assembly: GCF_008370045.1. Taxonomy (GTDB): domain Bacteria; phylum Pseudomonadota; class Gammaproteobacteria; order Pseudomonadales; family Pseudomonadaceae; genus Aquipseudomonas. The sequence goes on along the minus strand of NZ_VOBN01000009.1, from coordinate 38,339 downwards.
GCGGCATATCCTCGGTCACATCGAGTGGATGGTCTTGGCCATTGAGTTTCAGGGTAATCATGGGCACGCCCGCATAGTGTCAGGGTTATGGGGTCGAGCAATCTGCCGCCGGGGGTTGGCGGTGGGTTCACGCAGATCGGCTCAGGCTAATGGGCTCTCTTATGCAGACGGTAGTGTCTGCATCGGGCCTTTGGTGGAGCAAATGCTTGCATCGTTAGGGGGCTAAGTTAACCCAGCATTAACAAAAAAGCCCTGCTGAGACAGGGCTTTTTTAGCTGCAGGTTTTAAGCTGCAAGCTTCAAGTCGAAGCAGAGCAGCACACGCTATTAGGATTGTAGCTTGCGGCTTGAAGCTTGAAGCTTGCCGCTAATAGCGATTCGGCTCCATTTCCAGCTCGACGCTGAATCGTTGCGAAATGTCGGCCTGGATCCGTTGCGCCAGCGCCAGCAGTTGCAGGCCGGTCGCGCCGCCGTAGTTGACCAGCACCAGCGCCTGCAATTTATGCACGCCGGCATCAGCCTCGCGGAAACCTTTCCAGCCGGCCTTCTCGATCAGCCAGCCCGCCGCCAGTTTCATCTGCCCGTCCGGTTGTGCGTAGGCCACCAGATCCGGGTATTCCACCTTGAGCCGGGTCACCAGCGCCGCCGGCACCAACGGGTTTTTGAAGAAGCTGCCGGCATTGCCGAGCACCGCCGGGTCCGGGAGCTTTTCGCTGCGGATGCTGCAAATCGCCTGGCTGACATCGGTTGGTGTCGGGTGGTCGATGCCTTGCTCGGTCAGGCGCTGACGCACCGGGCCGTATTCCAGATGCAGGTGTGCGGTGCGGTTCAGGGTGAACCGGACCCGCAGAATCAACCAACGCCCCGGCTGCTGTTTGAACAGGCTGTCGCGGTAGGCGAAGTTGCATTCTTCCAGGGTGAAATCCCGCAGCTCGCCGGTCTGGCGATCCAGCGCAGTGAGGCCGGCGAACACGTCCTTGATCTCGACGCCGTAGGCGCCGATGTTCTGCATCGGTGCCGCGCCCACGGTGCCGGGGATCAGGCTGAGGTTCTCCAGCCCCGACAACCCTTGGGCCAGAGTGTGTTGCACAAACGGATGCCAAGGCTCGCCGGCCTCGGCTTCGATTACCACCTGGCTACCGTCATCGCTGAGTACGCGAATACCACGGCTGGCCATGCGCAACACCAAGGCCTGGATATCGGCGGTCAGCAGCAAGTTGCTGCCACCGCCGATCACCAACAGCGGCAGGGCGTTCGAAGCGGCATAGTCCAGGGCTTCACGCACGTCGGCGTCGCTGTGGGCTTCGGCAAACCGCTGTGCCCGCACATCCACGCCAAAACTGTTGAACAGCTTGAGCGAAACCCCGGATTGGACCAGCAAACTCATAACCGCCCCTTCAGCTCGACCACCAGCAAATCACTGGCGCGCTCGATCAAATCCAATACTTGCTCGAAGCCCTGGTCGCCGTCGTAGTACGGGTCCGGCACTTCGTCGATCTCAGAGGCATAACGCCGCAGGAACAGGTCCAGTTCGGCCTTGCCCTTGGCCGGCTGCAGGGCCTTGAGGTTGCGCAGGTTGCTGTTGTCCATCGCCAGGATCAGGTCGTACGTGGCGAAATCTGCACGGCTGACTTGCTGGGCGCGCTGGGCCGACAGGTCATAGCCGCGCAGTTTGGCCGCGGCCTGGCTGCGCTTGTCCGGGGCCTTGCCGACGTGCCAGTCACCGGTGCCGGCGGAGGCCACTTCGACTTGATCGGCCAGCCCGGCCTCGCGCAGCTTGTGCCGCAGCACCCCTTCAGCCGTGGGCGAACGGCAGATGTTGCCCAGGCAGACGAACAGAACCCGCATCAGGCCTCCAGCAGGCGACGAACGCGCTCAAGGTCTTCGACGGTATCAACGCCGTGGGGCGGTGCGATCAGCGCGTCGGCGACGTGAATCCGCACGCCGTGCCACAGGGCGCGCAGTTGTTCCAGGGATTCGGTGTTTTCCAGCCAGCACGGGCCCCAGCTGACAAAGTCATGCAGGAAACCGGCGCGGTAGGCATAGATGCCGATGTGGCGGCGATACGGCACGCCTTCGGGCAGGTGCTCGCGGCTTTTGGCCAGTGCGTCCCGGGCCCACGGCAAGGTGGCGCGACTGAAGGTCAGCGCCAGGCCATTGAGGTCGCTGACCACTTTGACCACGTTGGGATTGAACAGGCTTTCCACTTCTTCGATCGGCTCGGCCAACGTGGCCATGCGCGCTTCGGTGTGGGCAGCGAGGTTGGCGGCAACCTGATCGATCACGCTCGGCGGGATCAGCGGTTCGTCGCCCTGCACGTTGACCACAATCGCATCGGGGGCCAGGCCCAGTTTCGTCGCGACTTCGGCCAGACGGTCGGTGCCGGAATTGTGGTCTTCGCGGGTCAGCACCACTTCGGCGCCAAACCCCTTGCAGGCCTCGACGATGCGCGCATCGTCCGTCGCCACCACCACCCGTTGGGCGCTGCTTTTGCTCGCCTGTTCCCAGACGTGCTGGATCATCGGCTTGCCAGCGATCAACAGCAGCGGTTTGCCCGGCAAACGGGTGGAGGCGTATCGCGATGGAATGACAACGGTAAAGGCTGTGGTCATTTATCCAGGCGCTCGTCGGTGGTCAGGGTGCGGGCTTCGGTTTCGAGCATCACCGGGATGCCGTCGCGAATCGGGTAGGCCAGGCCAGCGCCCTTGCTGATCAGTTCGGTCTTGTCGGCGCTGAGCTTGAGCGGGCCTTTGCAGACCGGGCAAGCGAGGATGTCGAGCAATTTGGTGTCCATGAGCATTCCCTGGATAAAACGGTTTTAAGGCAAAAGACGAGCCGGCAACAGGCGCATCAGCTGCGTATCGAACCAGGCCACGAAGGCCGGCGATGGCACAGCATCGACCGCCAGGTACCACCAATCGGCGGCGGCAAAGGCACGGCACTTCACCGCATCCTTTTCGGTCATCACCAACGGCAATGACGGTGTGAAATTCAAGGCCTGCACGCTGTACTCGGCGTGGTCGGCAAATGCATGGGGTATTGGCCGCCAGTGTAGCGTTTCGAGGGTGGTGAAGAAACGCTGGGGATTGCCGATTCCGGCCACGGCGTGCAGGGCCTGGCCTTGGGCAAAGTGATCCAGTGGCTTGCGTTCGCCGCTTTTCAGATTGAGCAGCGCGGTGGGTTTTAGCTGGAAGGCAAAACCGTCGTCGCGATCAGTGGCGGCGCCGTTGTACAACACCGCGTCGACGCTTTGCAGGCGTTCGATCGGCTCACGCAACGGCCCGGCGGGCAGGCAGCGCTGATTGCCCAGGCCACGGGCGGCGTCGATCAGCACCAGCTCGAGGTCGCGGGCCAATCGATAATGCTGCATGCCGTCGTCGGACAGGATCAGATCCAGCGGTTCACTGGCGAGCAAGGCTTTGACGGCGCTGCTGCGATCCGGGTCGATCATCAACGGCACACCGGTGCGCTGGACGATCAGCAAAGGCTCATCACCGGCGATGTCGGCACCTTGATCGGCCTCGACCCGCCATGGCAGTTGCGGCGGTTTGGCCCCGTACCCACGGCTGACCACGCCGACCCTCAATCCGTGGCGCTGGCAATGTTCGATCATCCACAGAATCAGCGGCGTCTTGCCCGTACCGCCGACGGTGATATTACCCACGACGATCAGCGGCACCGGCGGCTGGTAAATCTCACCCTCGCCCGCCAGAAAACGCTTGCGCTTGCCCGTGACCACGCGCCGATACAGCCATTCCAGCGGCTGCAACAGCTTCAGGGCCGGATGACCGGCATACCACGCGGCGAGCAAACGATCGGACATGGCCATCAGGGCGCGGGCGCCGCCTCGACCGTGGTCATGCGCAAGTGGCTGAAACCGAGCTTGCCGGCGGCGTCCATGGCAGTGATAACGGATTGATGCTGGGTCTTGCCGTCGGCACTGATGGACAGCGGCAGGTTGGTGTCGCCGTTGGATTCTTTCTGCATCGCGTCCATCAGGCTGGCCAGGTCATTCTTCGGCAACAACTGATTGTTGACCGAAAACACGCCCTCGGCGCTGATGGCGACATCCAGTTGCTTGACCTGCTGGTCTTCAGCCGGCGAACCGCTGACCGCTTCCGGCAATTCGACACGCAACTGGGTTTCCCGGGTAAAGGTGGTGGTCACCACGAAAAACAGCAGCAGGACAAACACCACGTCGATCAGCGACACGAGATTGATGTCTATGTTTTCCCGTTGCTTGCGGCGGAATTTCACGCTTTTTTGCCCTCGGACAGGTCCACGTCACGGTCGCCCTGCACCACTTCAACCAGCTTGATCGCTTCCTGCTCCATCTCCACCACCAGCTCATCGATGCGCCGTTGCAGGAACCGGTGGAAAAAGACCGACGGGATACCGACGATCAGGCCCGAAGCCGTGGTGATCAAGGCCTTGGAAATACCGCCGGCCAGCACGGCGGCGTTGGTGGTCATGCCCGTGCCCATGAACGAACTGAAGATATCGATCATGCCCAGCACCGTCCCCAGCAACCCGAGCAGCGGTGCCATGGCGGCGATGGTGCCCAGCGCATTGATGTAGCGTTCCAGCTCGTGGATGACCCGGGCGGCAGCTTCTTCAATGCACTCTTTCATGATCTCGCGACCATGCTTGGAGTTGGCCAGGCCGGCGGCGAGGATTTCGCCCAGCGGCGAGTTGGCGCGCAGTTCCTTGAGCTTTTCTTTATTGAGTTGTTTGTCTTTGATCCAGACCCAGACCTGCCCGAGCAAATGCTCCGGGGTCACACGGCTGGCGCGCAGGGTCCACAGGCGTTCGGCAACGATCGCCATGGCCACGATGGAACTCAGGATGATCGGAATCATCATCCATCCGCCGGATTTAACCAATTCCCACACAGTGACAGTCCCCTCGAAAAAGTGCGCCACTCTAACATAGGGGGTCGGCGCACCGAAGACCGGGATGTCGCATCCCGTCTGGCGGGTCATTTGTTCATCGCCGGCGCATCGCGCCAGAAGCGCCGTTGTTGACGCATCGTTCGCGGGGGCTCGAAGTTTCCCAGCAGCAGACGGACGGCTCCATGCTCGACGCTGTCGTAGATGCGCAGGCCACGCTTGCGATAGCGCGCCATCACCGTGGGATGGGGGTGGCCGAAGGAATTGCCGTGACCTCGGGAAATCAGCACGGCGTTGGGTTGCAGTGCGCTGAGCAGCACCATGGAGGAGGAACTGCGGCTGCCGTGGTGCGGCGCCGCCAACCAATCGGTGGGCTGCGCCAAAGGGCTGTCGAGCAATGCCCGTTCGGCGTGGGTGTCGATATCACCGGTCAGCAGCAAGCGTTCGCCATGGGCTTCGATCTGCAGGACACAGGACTTCTGATTGCTTTCGCTGGCCGAGGACCATTGCCAGAGCTGGAACGTCACGCCATCCCAGGTCCATTGCCGGCCGCTCTCGCAGCCTTCGGCTTGTAATTCGACGGGCAGCGCCAGTGGATCGCCACTGATCACCCGCGTGACTGGCAGCCCTTCGTTGATTGCACGAGCCCCGCCAGCATGGTCGGCGTCGGCATGACTGATCAACATCACGTCGAGGCCGCGTATGCCCAGTTTGCGTAATGACGGCAGTACCACGCGCTCGCCAAGGTCGAAATCACCGAAACGCGGGCCGGCGTCATACAGCAGCGTGTGCTGGCGAGTGCGCACAAGGATTGCCAGGCCCTGGCCGACATCCAGCTGCCAGATCTCGGCCAGGCCTTCGGGCACTTCCTCGCGCGGCGGGAAGACCAGCAGCAACAGCATCGGCCAACCCAACGGACGCAATGGCACGCCTCGGGGCATCAATAATAGAAAGGCGCCCAATACGCCGATGGCTCCGACCCATAACGGCACCGCCACCGGCACCCACGCGGGCATCTGATTCGCCATCAACGCCAGCCCCTTGAACAGCAAGTCGATCAGACCACCCGCCAGCCACAGCAACCCTTCCCCCACGTAGGGCACCGGCAACAGCAAGGTCCCGAGCAACGCTGGCGGCAACACCAGCAGACTGATCCACGGCACCGCCAGCAGATTGACCAGCGGCCCGCTGACACTTATCGGTAATCCCAGCACCAGCAGCACCGGACAGAGGCCGATCGCGATCAACCATTGGGCGCGGGTCCAGGTTTGCCACCAGCGCCAGGGGCCGAGCCGGCCGCCAAAGGTAAAAATCAGCACCGCCACGGCGGCAAAGGACAACCAGAAACCCGGCTGTAGACTCGCCAGCGGATCCAGCAACAGAACGCCATCGAGCGCCAGCAACAGCGGCCACCAGGCACCTAGATGGCGAAAACGCAGGCGCCACAACAGCACCAGACCGATCATCACGCAGGCCCGTCGCACCGGCACTTCGAACCCGGCCAGCAGTCCGTAACCGAGGGCTGCCCCAAACGCCAGCCCACAGGCCCACGGCATCCAGGGCCAGCGTCCGGGCCACAGGCCATAACGGGCCAGCCCGGCGATCAGCAAATATACGGAGCCAGCGAGCAAACCGATGTGTTGCCCGGAAATCACCAACAGGTGCACGGTGCCGGTGTCTTGCAACACCTGCCAGTCCTCGCGGCTCAACCCGGCGCCATCGCCCAGCACCAACGCCGCCAATGCCCCCGCTCGCCCTTGGGCATCGACACTGAGCAAACGCTGGCGGATACCGTCGCGCCAGGCCCAGCGGGCAGGTGAAAGGCGTTGGCCATCCTTGACCGTGCCAGTGGCGCCGATGCCCTGAGCCAGCAGCCAGGCGTCGTAATCGAAGGCATGGGGATTGAGCAGCCCGGTCGGGCGCTTCAACTTCACCGCCAGGCGCCAGCGCTCGCCGCTGTTGACCGGCGGCCCGTCGTACCAGGCCAGGCGCATCAGTGACGGCACCTTGCCGTGTCGCGAGCGCGCGTCCGCGAGCTCGAAACGCACGACCGCTTCATTGTTTTGCGGCAATCCGGTTATCCGACCTTCAACCCAGCGGGTTTCGCCGTCCAGTCTCACCGACAATCGATCATTCAGTGCCAACTGCGCCTGACCACAGGCCCAACTGAAACCGAACAGGAAAAACGCCAACGGATACGTGCGAAACGGCAGCAGCATCAACGCCACCACCGGCAGCAACAGCCAAAACCAGACCGGCGGTAAAACCGGTAAAAAACGCAGCGCCAGCAACCCGAGCGCCAGCGCCACCATCCCTGTGCGCATAAGCCCGTCCTTGAGAGTCCCTTTTCAAGGCATAGCCGGTTGATCGCACGGCCGTCGTTATCAATTGTCACAAAGTCTGAATGGGCCACCCATAGAATCCAGACATACTTGCCGCCTTAACCGACCGAGAAGCCTTATGCCCCGGCGCTTATTCAAACGCTACATGCCAGACCCGACCAGCATCAGGGAACACAAATCCTTACGCTTTCTCGGCACGCTGCTGCATGACCCCAACCTCTGGCACCTCAATCGTCATTCGGTGGCCCGGGCGATGGCGGTCGGTCTGTTCGCGGCGTTCCTGCCGATTCCCCTGCAAATGCTATTGGCCGCGATCCTCGCGATCATGGTTCGCGGCAATATGCCGATTGCGGTCAGCCTGGTCTGGCTGACCAACCCGATCACCATGCCTGCGGTGTTTTTCTGCACGTACCAGACCGGTGCGTGGCTGATGGATGTGCCCGCCCGGCATCTGCCCGATGAGTTGACCTGGGAGTGGATCAGCAGCCAGCTCTCGACATTGTGGCAACCGTTTTTGCTCGGGTCGGTGGTGACGGGGTTGGTGCTGGGCGCCCTCGCCTATTGCCTGACGATGATGTATTGGCGGTGGTGGGTGGGACGGCAGTGGGCGCGGCGCAGGAAAAACCGGATGTGAGAATGCAAAACGGCCTCCGCTTGGGAGGCCGTTCTTTTTGTGGTGTCTGGACGGGCGCCTTCGCGGGCAAGCCGCGCTCCTACAGGGTTGCGTCGTTCGCGTATCGGCAAACGACACAAAACCTGTAGGAGCGAGGCTTGCCCGCGAAAGCCGCGACGCAGTCCTGGATCAGGTCCGCATCCCGCGCCCACTCACCAGCAACCGCGCACAACCGATGTACAAGGCCACGGTCGCGACCAGCATGAAGGTGATCGCCACGCTGATCTTGATGTCCGAAACACCGAGGATGCCGTAACGGAAGGCGTTGACCATGTGCAGCACCGGGTTGGCCAGGGACACGGTCTGCCAGAACGGCGGCAGCAAGGAGATCGAGTAGAACACCCCGCCCAGGTACGTCAGTGGCGTGAGCACGAAAGTCGGGATGATCGAGATGTCATCGAAGTTGCGCGCAAACACCGCGTTGATAAAGCCCAGCAGCGAGAAGATCGTTGCGGTCAGCACCACCACCAGGATGGTCACGCCCAGGTGATGCACCTGCAAATCGGTGAAGAACAGCGACAGGATGGTCACGATAATCCCGACCATCAACCCGCGCAGTACGCCGCCCAGGGTGTAGCCGATCAGGATCGTGTGCGGCGACACCGGCGACACCATCAATTCCTCGATGGAGCGCTGGAACTTGCTGCCGAAGAAACTCGACACCACGTTGCCGTAGGAGTTGGTGATCACCGACATCATGATCAGCCCCGGCACGATGTACTCCATGTAGGTGAAGCCACCCATGCCGCCAATCTGCTTGCCGATCAGGTTACCGAAGATCACGAAGTACAGAACCATAGTGATCGCTGGCGGCAGCAAGGTCTGCGGCCAGATCCGAGTGAAGCGCTTTACCTCGCGGTAAACGATGGTATTGAGGGCAACGAGGTTGGGTTGCAGCTCGGAACTCATACCGCCACCTTCGACAGATTTTTCTCCACCAGGGACACGAACAACTCCTCGAGGCGATTGGTTTTGTTACGCAGGCTCAGCACTTCGATGTTCTGCTGCGCCAACTGGGTGAACAGCGCGGTGATGCCCATAGCTTTGTCGACCTGGACTTCCAGGGTATGACCGTCGAGCAGTTTGGTCGGGTAGCCGAGCAACTGCGGGACCACATTCAGGGTGTTCTTGATGTCGAGCAGGAAGGTTTCCACATGCAGCTGGCCAAGCAACTGCTTCATGCTGGTGTTCTCGACGATGGTGCCGTGGTCGATGATCCCGATGTTGCGACACAACTGCTCAGCCTCTTCCAGGTAATGGGTGGTGAGGATGATGGTGATGCCTTTCTGGTTAAGCTCGGTGAGGAAGGTCCACATCGAGCGACGCAATTCGATGTCCACCCCCGCCGTCGGTTCGTCGAGGATCAGCAGGCGCGGCTCGTGAACCAGGGCGCGGGCGATCATCAAGCGACGTTTCATGCCGCCAGACAGCGAACGCGACGGCACATCGCGTTTATCCCACAGGCCCAGTTGCGTCAGGTATTGCTCAGCGCGTTCCTTGGCGATTTTCGGCGGGATGCCGTAGTAACCGGCCTGGGTCACGACGATGTCGAAAGTCTTTTCGAACTGGTTGAAGTTGAATTCCTGGGGCACCACGCCGATGGAGCGCTTGAGTTGCGCAGGATTTTTGTCCAGGTCGTGACCGAAGATATTCACCGTGCCCGTGGTCTTGTTCACCAGGGTCGAGAGAATGCCGATGGTCGTGGATTTGCCGGCGCCGTTAGGGCCGAGCAAGGCGAAAAAGTCACCTTCGGCGACGTCCAGATCGATACCACTCAAGGCCTGGAAACCGTTGCCGTAGGTTTTGGTTAGCTGCCGGATGGACAGAGCGGAACTCATATCGGGATACGCACCAAGAAGGGAGGAAAGGAATAAATAAGGGCGGGCGGCGATCAATACAACCACGGCGCACGAGCGCAATGGTGCTTGTCGCCGCCACACAAGTACAGTCAAGTGTGTCGATAGTGAGTATTAAGTCAACGCGGTCATGACGGCTTTCTGATACGCCGGGCGCTGTTTCAATCGTGCATACCAGGCTTCCAGATTCGGCTGTGGCGCCCGCTCGATCGGCATCTCGAACCAGGCATAAATGAAGCTGCCGAGGGGAATGTCGCCGATGCCGATTTCATCGCCGGACAGGTAGGGCTTGGCAGCCAGCGCCTGATCGGCCATCGCTAGCAGATCGTTGCATTCCTTGATCGCCGCGTTGATGGCGGACCAGTCCTGCTGCTCTTTCGGCGTGCGCAACACGCCCCAGAACACAGTGCGGAACGGGCCGGCGAAGCTCGACGTGGTCCAGTCCATCCATTTATCGGCGGATGCCCGGGCCTGGAGATCTTGCGGATACCAGTGCGTTTCGTTGGCATGCCGCGCCATCAGGTAACGCACGATGGCATTGGATTCCCACAGCACGAAACCGTCGTCCTGGATCACCGGCACCCGGCCATTGGGGTTCATCGCCCGGTACTGCGGCGTGTCCACCACACCGAACGCACCACCGGCATCGATGGCTTCATAGGCCAGGCCAAGTTCCTCGGCGGCCCACAGTGGCTTCCTGACATTCGACGAGTTTTTCCGACCCCAGATCTTCAGCATGACCGCCTCTTTATGGATGAATGCGCTGGCAGCATACGCCGGATCAGGCGCGACTCAAATCACTCTGCATGTCCCCCAACAGCACCGGCAGTTGTTCGCCGAAGAGGTGCGGGTAGCACTTTTCCAGGTGCGCGAAAAAGAACGCTTCGGGCACATCAGGGAACTGGCCATGGTCCACCAGGTATTCCATCAACGGCGCGCCGTCGCGGTTGAAGGGATGGAAAACGCTGTCGTTGATGCCATCGAATTCCAGCGGCGCCACATTGAACAACTCGCACAATCCTTGATTGAACGCTGGCGTGGCTTTGACCCAGCGTCCGTTCAGGTACAGCTCGGTATAACCGTGCATGGCGAACACGTCGCTCCTGAGCAGTTCGAGCAGGCGCGGGGTCGACAGGTGATTACGCACGTCCGCCAGGCCAATGCGCGCCGGGATCCCGCAATGCCGGGCGCACCCGGCCAGCAAGGTGGCCTTGGGCACGCAATAACTTTCGCCGGTCGCCAAGGCGTAACTGCCGCGCAAGGTGTCTGGGTCGCGGCTGAAGGTGTAGGGGTTGTAGCGCACGGCCTCGCGCACCGCGTAATAGAGATTGATCGCCTGCTCGCGCGGATCGCGACTGGCACCGCGATGTTTTTCAGCGAACTCCACCACCGCAGGGTGGTCACTATCGATGAAGCGGCCGGGACGCAGATACTCGTGCATGAGGTCGATCTCCTGGGGGAGCCTCGAGTCTAACGACACCTTCAGCACAGAGATAACGACGATTCGGCCAAACATGGGCGCTTTGCCGCTCACCTTGCGAACGATTTCCGAGGCCGGTTGCCAACAGGTCTTACAAAACCCATCCAAGGTTTCCCACGATTTCAATCACATTGCTCTGACCACCCGAAATGGCGGATGCCGTCTAAGCTCTGAACGTTGGTTTTGCCCTGGTTTCACGGAGGATTAAATATGCTGTTGTTGTGGATACTGGTTCTGATCGTCGGCATCGCCTATTTGGCCCACCGCCGCATCTCCCCGCTGCCGGCCTTGTGCATCGTTGCGGTCTATGTCGTTGCGATGGGCGCCTTCAGCCATGCACCGGGCTGGCTGCTGCTGGTGCTCTGGGTGCTGATCGCCGCCGTTGCGGCACCGCTATTGCTGCCTGACCTGCGCCGCAAATACTTCAGCGCGCCGCTGTTCAGCTGGTTCCAGAAAACCCTGCCGCCGATGTCGCAAACCGAGCGCGACGCCATCGATGCCGGCACGGTCTGGTGGGACGGTGAGCTGTTCAGCGGCCGTCCGGACTGGGACAAATTGCTGTCCTATCCCAAAGCGCAACTGAGCGAAGAGGAACAGGCCTTTATCGATGGCCCGACCGAAGAACTCTGCGCCATGGTCAGCGACTGGCAGATCGGCCAGGACATGGACCTGCCGCCGGAAGCCTGGGCCCATATCAAGGAAAACGGCTTCTTTGCGCTGATCATTCCCAAGGAATTCGGTGGCAAAGGCTTCTCCGCCTACGCCCACTCCCAGGTGGCGATGAAACTGGCGACCCGCAGCGGCGACCTCGCCTCCACCGTGATGGTGCCCAACTCCCTCGGCCCTGCCGAACTGCTGCTGCATTACGGCACCGACGAACAGCGCAACCATTACCTGCCGCGACTGGCTCGCGGCGATGACATTCCGTGTTTCGCCTTGACCGGTCCGCTGGCCGGCTCCGACGCCGGAGCGATGCCCGACACCGGGATAATCTGCAAAGGCGAATGGGAAGGCCAGGAAACCCTGGGCCTGCGCCTGAACTGGGAAAAGCGCTACATCACGCTCGGCCCGGTGGCCACCCTGCTCGGCCTCGCGTTCAAGGCCTACGACCCGGACCATTTGCTGGGTGACAAGGAAGACCTGGGCATCAGCCTGGCGCTGATTCCGACTGACACCGCCGGCGTTGAAATCGGCCGCCGCCACCTGCCCCTCGGCGCCGCGTTCATGAACGGCCCGAACTCGGGCAAGGATGTGTTTATTCCCCTGGACTTCCTCATCGGTGGCCAGGAAATGCTCGGCAAGGGCTGGATGATGCTGATGAACTGCCTGTCGGTGGGGCGTTCGATTTCCCTGCCGGCGGTGGGCACGGGCGCGGCGAAGTTCACCAGCCTGGTGACCGGCCAATATGCCCAGGTGCGTGAGCAATTCAATGTGCCGCTGTCTGCCTTCGAAGGCATTCAGGAAGCCATGGCCCGTATCGGCGGTAACGCCTGGATGATGGACGCCGCGCGCATGCTCACCGCCAACGCGGTGGACCTGGGCGAGAAGCCGTCGGTGCTGTCGGCGATTCTCAAGTATCACCTGACCGAACGCGGCCGCGAGTGCATCAGCCACGCCATGGATGTGCATGGCGGCAAGGCGATCATCATGGGGCCGAACAACTACCTGGGTCGCAGCTGGAATGGCGCGCCGATCTTCATCACCGTGGAAGGCGCGAACATTCTTTCGCGCAACCTGATGATCTTCGGCCAGGGCGCGATTCGCTGCCATCCGTTCGTGCTCAAGGAAATGGCCCTCGCCGGCCGTGAAGACAAGGATCAAGCGCTTACCGAGTTCGATGGCCTGCTGCTCAAACACATCAGTTTTGCGGTGAGCAACGCCGCCAGCACCCTGGTGCTGAACCTCGGTTTCGGTCATTTCGAACGGGCGCCGGGCAACTCCCTTAGCCAAGGTTACTTCCGCGCCCTCAACCGTCAGGCCGCCGCCTTCGCCATGCTCGCTGACTTGAGCATGATGCTGCTCGGTGGCGAACTGAAACGTCGCGAACGCCTGTCGGCACGCCTGGGGGATGTGCTCAGCAACATGTATCTCGCCTCCGCTGCACTCAAGCGTTATCACGACCTCGATTCGCCAGACCATATGGCGCCGCTGTTTATCTGGGCCATGGAAGAAAGCCTGGGCCAGTCCGAGCGCGCATTGGATGAACTGCTGAGCAACTTCCCGAACAAGGTGTTGGGTTGCCTGCTGCGGGTGATCGTGTTCCCGTTCGGTCGTCGGCACAAAGGACCATCGGACAAACTTGGCGCCGAAGTGGCAGCGGTTATCGGCCGGGCCAAGGGTGATCCGACCCTCGAAGAGTTGCTCGGCGGTTGCTACCGTCCGCAATCCGCCGATGACGCCGTCGGTGCCCTGCAACACGCCTGCAACCTGTTGAGCGCGGCGCAACCGTTGCAGAAAAAACTGCACGTGGCGCTCAAGAGTGGTCAGGTCAAACCGGCTGCCGGGGAGCACGCCATCGATGCGGCACTGGAAGCCGGGGTTTTGCAACCGGGTGAGGCGCAGTCCCTGCGTGACGCCGAAGTGGCGCGACGCAAGGTGATCGATGTCGATGATTTCGACAAGGATGAACTGGCGCTGGCCGACGGAAAGGTCCGCTGATCCTGTAAAAACAGGCGTGGGAGCTTTATACTCCCGCGCCCGTTTTGCTCTTGAGGACTTATCTCGTGTCCAATGTCGTTGCCGATCATCTCGTCTTGCTGGACCACTTGCGCAGCATCCTGGTCGCCGTAGGTGAGGCCGAACAGGTTCCCGAAGAAAGCCATGCCTTGTTCCTGGAGCGCTTCGACGAATTGCGTGCGTTGCTGCCGGTCGATCCGATCGAAAGCCAGTACCTGGGCCAGGACATTCTTTGCCAGGTCATCACCCGCTACCCGCAAATCGCCCACTTGGTGCCGCGCGACCTGCTGTGGTACTTCGCCGGCGACTGCCTGCACTACATGCCTGATGATGAAATCGAGTTGTATCAGGCGCTGGAAGAACGTCGTTTCGAAGCGGAACAGAACGACGAACCGTTCGACTGGAACCAGGAAAAGCAGCTGCTGGCGATGTCGCAGGACGACAGCAAGCACTGATCCCGGATCAGGAACGCAAAAGGCCCGCATGGTGATTCATGCGGGCCTTTTTTTGTGGCATTTGTGAGGACGCCTTCGCGGGCAAGCCTCGCTCCTGCACGGGACCGCGTTCTCCTGTAGAAGCGAGGCTTGCCCGCGAAGAGGCCCGTCAAAGCAACCCATCACTCTCCGGCAACTCATACTCCGCCGCGACCGTGTTCAAGGCACTCGGTTTACCCGGCTTGCTCAAGGTCGGCTCCTTCTCCAGACACTCCACCAGATAATCGATAAACACCCGCAGCTTGGGCGGCAGGTAGCGCGTCGGCGAGTGCAACAACCACGCACCACCATGGTAGGACGCCAGAAACGTCCAGTCCGGCAACACCTGCACGATCAACCCCTGCTCCAGCGCATACCGGGCGGTGAAGTACGGCAAGCTGCCAATCCCGATGTGCTGCAACACCGCGCCCAGTCGCACGCCAGTGTGATTGGCCGCGTAACGCCCGCGCACGCCGACAGTCACGGCTTTGCTGCCTTTCTTGAATTTCCAGCGTGCATCGCTCGGGGTTTCGCCCAGGTAGATGCAACTGTGATTGAGCAAGTCGTGGGGATGGGCCGGCGTACCGTGTTCGGCCAGGTATTGCGGGGTTGCGCAGAGCAAGTGGTCGATGGTCAGCAACTGTCGCCCGACCAGTCCTGCGGGCGGGCAATTGGTAATGCGGATCGCCAGGTCGACGTTGTCATCGATCAAATCCACCTGCCGGTCTTCGAGCAGCAACTCCACATCCACTTTGGGATAACGCCGCAGAAATTCCGGCATATGCGGGTGAATCACAAATCGGCCCACGGCCTTGGGCACGCTGACCCGCACCAGTCCTTCGGCCTCGTGGGTGAACTGGCCGCTGATTTCCATCACCGACTTGGCCGCGCTGACCATCTCCTGGCAACGCTTGAACACCTCTTCGCCACCATCGCTCAGGCGCAGCTTGCGCGTGGTGCGTTGCAGCAAGCGGGTGGCCAGGGCTTTTTCCAGGCGCGAGATGCTGCGGCTGACCGCCGAGGGCGATGAACCCAACTGACGTGCCGCTTCGGAAAAGCTGCCGGTCTCGACAACCTTGACGAAAATCGCCATCTCACCCAACAGCGGCAGCGGTAGATTTATGCTCACAGCGCAACAGTCCTTTGATGATTGAACGGATTATCACGCAATTCCACGCTTCATATAATAAAAATAGAAACTTTAATAAGGGCATGGAATATGACGCTTCGCCTCTTTTTCCATAGTGATGACCTCAAGGCCAATGTGGAAGTCCTGGATTGCACGCCCCACGAGCATGAATTCGCGGTCGTTTTGCGCGCCACACTGTTCCACCCCCAGGGCGGTGGACAGCCTTGTGATACCGGCTGGATCGGTGAAAGCCAGGTACTGCGGGTCGTCCAGGATCCAGACCGGATCGTCCATTACGTCGACCACCCGGTACAACCCGGCATGACCCAGATCCGGGTCGATGAACAACGCCGCCAATTCAATACCCGCATGCATTCGGCCGGTCACCTGATCGGCCACTTTGTTCAGGTCCTGGGCTGGATGCCGATCAAGGCCCACCATTGGCCGGGCGAAGGCCGTGTGCAGTTCAAACCGGCGGATTCGGCTGAAGAGATCGAGGCCCAGCCCCTTCAGGACGGTATCGCGCAGTGGATCGCCGATGACCTGCCGCGCCTGACCTCGCTGCGCGAAGGCGCCCGGGAAATCGGCTTCGGCGAACTGCCGGCCTACGGCTGTGGCGGCACCCATGTACGTAGCCTGAAGGATTTAGGCACGGTCACGATCGACTCCCTTTCACTGAAAAAGGGCACGCTTTCGGTCCACTACCACGTGGATTGAGCTTGTTGGCGATGTCGGCACCTTCATCGCCTGACGCCGGGGGAGCGTGCATTCGCAGGCTCCGTTGACTAATCGATAGATGGACCTAAACCATGATGCTTGACGTCGAGCGTCTCGATGAGACGTGCATAAAAAAACTGGCCAACGAAGAAGTCCTCGCCATTCGCGTCAAAGGCTTCTTGCCTCAACCGCTGGCGGTGCAGATTGGCGACAAGATCCTTGCGCCGGGCTTTGAGGGTTACATCAACGCGCCGAGCATCGGTCGCATCGGCATGGCGTTTTACGAAGCGGAAAACCAGCCGCTGCTGATCGAAGACTATTTCGAACGCGCCACCAGCAACATCGAGGAACTGCGCAATCGCTGTGCGCCCTACTCGTCCCCGGTCGACACCCTGCGCTGCATGCTCGACGAGTCCTGGCCGGCGGGTGCACATCTGGAGAATCTTTACGGACGCAAGATGTATGTGGGCCTGTCCCGGGTGGTGAAACCCGGCGTGTGCTTCCTCGCCCATCACGACATTTTTGCCAAGGACGCCCCGGACAGTTTTCAGGCCCGCAGCCTGGAGGCGCAGTTCGCCTGCAATGTCTACCTGAACATGCCCGCCGAGGGCGGCGCGTTGCAGATGTGGGACCACGACATTTCCCCCGACCGGTTCGACGAAATGCGTGGCGACAGCTACGGCATCGACCCGGCCCTGCTTGGCCCTCCGACCCTGGAAATTCGCCCTGATCCGGGGGATTTCATCATGTTCAATTCGCGCTGCATGCACTCGGTGACCCCGGGCGTGGCCGATCCGCGCTTGAGCCTTTCGTTCTTTGTCGGTTATCGCGGCAATGCTTCACCCCTGACTTTCTGGAGTTGAAATGCTTTCCAATTACCTGGGCGAGTTTCTGGCGCTGGCGACCATTCATTTTCTTGCCGTTGTCGCACCCGGACCGGACTTCGCCGTGACCATCCGCCAGAGCGTACGCTTCGGTCGACTGGTGGGCATCTGTACCGCGCTGGGCATCGGCGCGGGCATTTCCGTGCACGTGCTTTACACCTTGCTCGGCGTCGGCGCGTTGATGCACACCACGCCATGGCTGCTGACGGTGGCCAAGGTCGTGGGCGGTGCCTACATTCTGTACCTCGGCGTCAGCCTGCTGCGCAGCAAGCCCAAGACTGCCCTGGAAGGCGACAAAGTCGCGGACGAGCCGATGGTGGAACAGACCTTGTTGAAGGCGTTTACCACCGGTTTCCTGACTAACGCGACCAACCCGAAAGCCACGCTGTTTTTCCTGGCGATCTTCACCACCATCATCAGCGCCACGACACCGCTACAGATCCAGGCGCTGTATGGCGTGTGGATGTGCTTCATCAACGCGCTGTGGTTTGTGATCGTCGCGTTGTTCTTTTCCAGTGCCCGGATTCGGCTGCTGTTCATGCGCATGGGGCACTGGTTCGAACGCACCATGGGGGTGATTCTGATCCTGTTCGCCGGGCGCCTGATCCTGTCGATGTAACCCCGCGCCCCTGCAAAAGGCCCGCTCAGTCAGACTGGCGGGCCTTTTGCATTTCTGCGTCGCTTTTGCCGTTCTGTGCGACAGTTCCCACTTCAGGGGCTCCCCTGTCACTCCCTCGCGGTGTTAGTTTGGAAACCTTTCTGATTATTCGATCAGATATTTCCCACTCACTACCTGCGAAGGAATGCCCCCAGCAATGGATTTTTCTCTCAAGCAACTGGCCGCGACCACCCTGATTCTGGCGAGCCTTTCGTCGTTCACCACACTGGCCCAGGCCAACATCACTCCGCAACAGAGCGCGACCCTTCTCAAGTCTTTCAGTGAAACTTCGGTCACGGATTTCAGGCAGTTCCTGGGTGGCGTGGCCAAGAGCGACCTGGCGAAGACCGCCAACCTCGGCCCGGCCATCAGCGCCTTCCTCGACAACAAAACCCTTTCTGCCGAACAGCAAAACGAGATCACTCGCCTGCTGGGGATTTATGCGCGGGTGAAATACGGCAGCGCGGCCACCGAGACCCTGCGTGAACTGGTGGCAATTCCGACCTTCCAGGTTGAAGGCGTCGCCCAGCACGACAATCCTGAATTCATCAAGATCGCCGACAAGATCAAAAGCCTGGCCCAAGCCTTCAACCTGAACTTCCGCAACATCGACAATCGCGTCTATGAAATCTCCCTCGAAGGCAGCGGCGATGAAGTCGTGGGCATTCACGCCCATGCCGACGTGGTGCCCGTGACGCCGGAGAACTGGGTCCTGAAGGACGGCACCAAACTCGATCCGTTCAAAGTCACCCTGATCGGCGACCGCATGTATGGCCGGGGTACCGAGGATGACAAGAACGGCATCGTGGTGGCGATGTACGCGATGAAGGTCATCAAGGAAGAGAAGCTGCCGCTGGCCAGGAATTTCAAGCTGCTGGTGGACACCACCGAAGAAACCACCGGCGACGCCATTCCTTATTACTTCGAATACAACCCGACGCCCAACTACAACCTGGCGCTGGATGGCGGCTACCCGGTGGTGATTGCCGAGAAAGGCTACGGCACCGTCATGGCCAAGTTCGCCGTACGCAAGGGCGAAGGTAAAGGCGCCGAAATCATCTCGATGACCGGCGGCATGGCCACTAACCAGATTCCATCGGCTTCCGTTGCGACCCTGGTCACTGACAAACCCGCCGAACTGGCCGCCAGCCTGCAGAAGGCCGGGGCTGATTATGCCAAGCGCAACAGCGGCAACGGCGGCAACTTCGAAGTGAACGCCAAGGTCGACGGCAAGAACGTCAAGCTGACGGTCACCGGCGTTTCCGCTCACTCCTCCGAGCCCGAGTCCGGTGTGAACCCGGTGGCCAGGATGCTCGACTTCATCCATAGCCTGGATGGCAAAGTCGCGCTCAAGCACAACCACATCACCGACGCCGCCCGCTATGCCGCCGACAACTGGGGCCTGGATTACCTGGGTGGCAAATTGGGCGTTGGCTTCTCCGATGCCTTCATGGGTCCGCTGACCACGTCCCTGACCTTTGTCGGGCTGGATGACAAAACCTTCAAGCTCGCCGTCAACCTGCGCGTGCCGAAGGGCGAGTCCCCGGAAGCGCTCAAGGCAAAAATTGCTGAAAAGATTGGTGCCTGGAGCAAGAAAACCCACGTAGCGGCGACATTCGACTACTCGATCGCCGAGCCGATGTACCGCAATCCTGAGGGTGAATGGGTCAAGGCGTTGTTGGCGGTGTCCACGGAAAACCTGGGCATGGAACACAAGTTCGGCTCCTCTGCCGGCGCCACTTCGGTCCATGAACTGCCCAATGGCGTGCAATTCGGCCTGGCCCGACCTGAGGTCAAGTACACCGGCCACACCGACAACGAGTTCAAGACTGTCGACCAGTTCCTGCTGGACCTGCAGATCGTGACCGAGATGATGGGCCGCGTCGGGCAGTTGCCGAAGCTCTGATGCACTTTTGGACCCGCTGCTGTGGCGGGTCCGACTTCTGGAGCTTTCAGCAAAAAACGCACAAACAAAAACGCCGCTCATTGCTGAGCGGCGTTTTTGTTGAATATGGAGCGGGAAACGAGACTCGAACTCGCGACCCCGACCTTGGCAAGGTCGTGCTCTACCAACTGAGCTATTCCCGCAAATGGCGTCCCCTAGGGGACTCGAACCCCTGTTACCGCCGTGAAAGGGCGGTGTCCTAGGCCACTAGACGAAGGGGACACGCTAACTGAAACACATGGTGTGTGTCCCAGTGCCCAAATCCGCATCCGAAGATGTCGGTTCTGGTTTCACTCAGCCCTGCCCGAAAGCAACGCTGTTTAAAATTGGAGCGGGAAACGAGACTCGAACTCGCGACCCCGACCTTGGCAAGGTCGTGCTCTACCAACTGAGCTATTCCCGCATATGGCGTCCCCTAGGGGACTCGAACCCCTGTTACCGCCGTGAAAGGGCGGTGTCCTAGGCCACTAGACGAAGGGGACACACGTACAACATTCACTCCCTACCGCGTTTCGCTGTGTGCTTTACGCTGTAAGTGGCGCGCATTCTATGGATGGATTGATGGGTCGTCAACCCCCTGATATAAATTTATTTAAATCAATGACTTCGCCGTGCTTTTGGAGGCGAATCGGGGTTTTCCGTCGCCCGCCGTTTGACGCCTATATTCTGGCACCCGCCAAGGCGCTATAGTCCACCCACTCAACGAATGATGGCAATGTGCACTGCGCACGCTATTACTTATATAAGCAGGATGACTGCCGATATAAGTAGAGTCGTGGCCGATTCAACTCGTCGAGCGGCCCTATGCGCTCCCACGCCAAGCCACTACACTCGCACGCGAACCCTATAAAGAGGTCTTACCGGTGACACCACTCATGATCACCCTGCTAGTCGTAGCCGGGATCGCACTATTGATCGCCATTGGCTACATGAACCATGTGGTGGAAAACAATAAGCTGGAAAAGGCCCGTACCAAGGTCGAACTCAACGACCGCCTGCGTCGCTGCGGCGAAATCACCGAGACCTTCCCCGGCCAGTTGATGACACCCGCGCTCAAGCTGTTGTTGACTCGCCTGGAGCTGAACGTCTGCCAGCGCCTGCTGCACCTTGAAAAAACCAATGCCACGGTCAAGGCCCGCATCGCCGAACTGAACACCCTGGTCGCCCAGGGCGAATCGATCCCGGTCAACAACCCGCTGGCACCGATCCAGACCGAAGCCAAGGCCAAGGATGTGCGCTTCTTGCTCGAAGCCTTGCACGGCCAGATCACCCGCGCCGCACAGGACGGCTTCCTGCCGACCAACGAAGCCAAGCGCTGGATCCGCGAAGTCCGCCACATCCTGGTCCTGCTGCACATCGAGTTCTTCAACAACCTCGGCCAGCACTCCCTGCAACAAAACCAGCCTGGCCAGGCTCGCCTGGCATTCGAACGCGGCGTGCAATACCTGCGCAAGCAACAGGAACCGCAGCTCTACGCCGAACAACTCGAATACCTGGAAAAACTCCTGGCCCGCGCCAACGCCCAAGTCATGGACCAGACCGCCCCGGCTGAAGGCGAAGTCAACCAATTGACCGAAGGGTTGAAAGACGTCGAGGCTGATGCCGACTGGAAAAAGAAAGCGATTTACGACTGATTGAACCAGTCAGGGAAGAAAGCCACCGAGAGGTGGCTTTTTTTTGCTTTGGATTTGGTGGGGGGAAGATCAAAAGATCGCAGCCTTCGGCGGCGTCTACAGGGCTTGGTGCATCCGATGGTAATGGGTCGGCTGTCAGGCCGCCTTCGCGGGCAAGCCTCGCTCCTACAAGGCTTGGTACATCCGATGGTAATGGGGTGGCTGTCAGGCCGCCTTCGCGGGCAAGCCTTGCTCCTACAGGGCTTGGTACATCCGATGGTAATGGGTCGGCTGTCAGGCCGCCTTCGCGGGCAAGCCTTGCTCCTACAGGGATTGGTACATCCGACGGTAATGGGTCGGCTGTCAGGCCGCCTTCGCGGGCAAGCCTCGCTCCTACAGGGCTTGGTGCATCCGATGGTAATGGGTCGGCTGTCAGGCCGCCTTCGCGGGCAAGCCTTGCTCCTACAAGGCTTGGTACATCCGATGGTAATGGGGTGGCTGTCAGGCCGCCTTCGCGGGCAAGCCTCGCTCCTACAGGGCTTGGTACATCCGACGGTAATGGGTCGGCTGTCAGGCCGCCTTCGCGGGCAAGCCTTACTCCTACAGGGCTTGGTACATCCGATGGTAATGGGTCGGCTGTCAGGCCGTCTTCGCGGGCAAGCCTCGCTCCTACAGGGCTTGGTACATCCGATGGTAATGGGGTGGCTGTCAGGCCGCCTTCGCGGGCAAGCCTTGCTCCTACAGGGCTTGGTGCATCCGATGGTAATGGGTCGGCTGTCAGACCGCATTCGCGGGCAAGCCTTGCTCCTACAAAAAGCAGAAGCAGAGCGGCGTACACCGCCCGCTTTTCACCACTCATTAGGCCGAGCGTTAGCTCGCCTGCTTTTGATCTTGCTCTACCCGCCCCTTCGGGAGGCCGAGTGGAGGTTCTGCGTAGTGGGCAGCCCGGCATGGATGCCGGGCTAGCCGCCCCCGGCCATGGATGGCCGATGGCGGCGGGCCCACGGAGCAGGACCGGAGCGAGGGAACGCCGAGCCTCAGCGAGGGGCCGGACGCTGGGGCGAGACCTTTTGGTTCCTTTTGGCTGGGCCGGCATTCCGGGCGTTTGCCAAAAGGGACTCGCCGTAAGGGCGAAACCATAAGTGGCCGTTACCGCAGAAATGGATATGTACACAACAACCACCAAGAACCTGGTCGACCCAAAGGTCGCCAAGTCAAAGCCGAAAGTGCCCAACCATCCCCTTGAGCTCGATCCCCAACTGCGCCAACTCAATACTGGAAGCCGCATTCCCCTGCATCGCCAACGAAGACTGATCCGCACTGGCCCGAATACTCGTCACACTGCGATTAATCTCCTCAGCCACCGAACTCTGCTCCTCAGCCGCCGCCGCAATCTGCTGATTCATCTGCTGAATCAACGACACCGCCGCCGCAATACTCCCCAGCGCACTCTCAGTCTGCAACGCATCACTCACCGCCAACTTCACCAACTCACCACTGTTCTGAATCTGCTGCACCGACGACTGCGCCGCCGAGCGCAAGGCACTGACCAGCCGCTCAATCTCCTCAGTCGATTGCTGAGTCCGCTTGGCCAACGCCCGCACCTCATCAGCCACCACCGCAAACCCCCTGCCCTGCTCACCCGCCCGCGCCGCTTCGATAGCTGCGTTGAGCGCCAACAAATTAGTCTGCTCAGCCACGCTTTTGATCACGCTAAGCACCGTGCCAATGTTCTGGATCTCCGCACTCAAGCTCTCGATGCTGGAACTGGCCGAAGTCGCCGAATCCGCCAACTGCTCGATCCGCGCCATGCTCTGGCGCACCACCTGTTGCCCGCTCTCGACCTTGTCGTCCGCCGTCTGCGCCGCCGTAGCGGCCTCTTCGGCATTGCGCGCCACGTCATGCACCGTGGCGGTCATCTGATTCATCGCCGTGGCGACTTGCTCGGTTTCTTCCTTCTGGCTGCTGACTTCCAGGTTGGTCTGCTCAGTCACCGCCGACAGCGACTGCGCGGAACTGGCCAACTGCTCGATGCCCGCCTGCAAACCACTGACAATACTGCTCAGACCTGCACCCATCTGCTGCATCGCCAGCATCAACTGGCCGATTTCATCACGACGGGTCACTTCCACCGTCGCACTCAAATCACCCGCCGCAATCTGCTGGGCCACACGGATCACACTGCGCAACGGCGCCACAATCAACCGAGTAATCACCCACGCCGCGATCAACCCGACCAACAACGCCAGCGCCGAAGAGCCAATGATCAACAGCGAATTCTTTTTCAGTTCGGCCTGCATCGCCCCGTCTTCGGCCCCATAGGCCTGGTCCACACGCTCCACCACTTGGCCGGCCCGCTGGTGCAGTTGTTCGTAGACGGTTTTTTCCTGGGCCAGCAGCCCGGTGTATTCGGCGAGCTTCTCGCTGAAACTGGCGATATGGCCGGTCACTTCATTGAGGACGGTCTGGTAGCCCTCATCCTTGACCGTGGTTTTCAGCTGTTCGGCCTGGGTCAGTGCCTGATCGGCCTGCTCGATCTTGCCCTTGCCGGCGCTGTCGTCGTCACCCTTGCGACTCTGGTCGAGGCGCACGCGGGCCTCGTTCATGGCCTGCAACATCAACCGCGAGACCTGGCTGACCTGATTGGCCTGTTCGATGAATTGTGCGCCGTCCTTGCCCTCGGACTCTTTCAAGCCATAGGCGCCGTCGTCGGCGAGGCCGGCTTGCAGCACGTCGAGGTTATTGGCCACGCTGGACACCGACCAACTGGCCATTTCCAGGGCCAGGTCCTTGGCCTGGGTCAGCGAGACAAATTCGTCAAAGGCCTTGCGGTAGGCGCCAAGCGACTGCTCGACATCGTTCATGACCGGCACGTTGGCCGCCGATTGCGCCTTCAACTGAGTTGACAGGGCAATCAGCCCATCAACCCCCTGGCGCAGGGCATCGGCGGTTTTCGGGTTGCCATGCAAGGCGTATTCCTGCTCCAGCAAACGCACTTTGAGCAAGCCGCTGTTGAGCGACGACATTTGCTTGAGCCCGTCGAAGCGATGACTGATGGTTTGCAGGGACCATACGCCAATGGCTGCCACCAAGGCAGTCAACAACAGCACCAGGACAAACCCGATGCCCAGTTTCTTTGCCATACCGAGGTTGGCAAAACGTCCTTGCACGGCCGAAATCATTGCTCGTAGTCCCCTGCCATAGTCTGTAGATGGAGATTCGCAACGGGCCTGTGCCAGCACAAGTCTCTGGCGTCGGAATAATGGCAAAAAGCTACGCCCACGTCGTTTTCAGAACGCTTTAGGTCGATCCGAAGCGGTGGCCTGGAAAAACCGCCGGGCTCGTGGATCGCAGGCATATGCCACATTGATCCGCTGCCAGTCATGGGCCGCACCGGTCGGGCTGAAGGCCGTCGGGGAAGACAGCAGCACGCCAAAACGTCGTGCCTGTGCCCGCAGCTGAGCGTAGTCGCACATTGGCGATCGCGCCCAGATGAACAAGCCACCGCAAGGCTTGCCGAACACCTCCCATTCGGCGTCTTCAAGCAGCTGCAATGCTGCCGTCCTGTCCACGCTCAGGCGCTGACGCTGGCGCTGTACCAGCTTGCGATAGGCGCCGGTGGCCAACAGACTGGCCAGCACCGACTCGCAGAACCGTGATCCGCCCATGCTGCTGATCATCTTGACCTCGGCCAGCCGTGCAATGAGCCCGGCGCTGGCCACCACAAACCCCACACGCAATGAGCTGCTGAGGGTTTTCGAGAAACTGCCGACGTAAATCACCCGGCCCTCGTCATCCAGCGCGGCGAGGCGCGTGCCGGGCCCCTTGTGCATATCGGCATACACGTCGTCTTCGATCACCAGCACATCATAAACCTTGCTCAGGTGCAGGACCTGCTGCGCCACCTCCGGTGTCACGCAGCTTCCCGTGGGGTTGTGGTGGTAGCTGTTGATAAACAGCGCACGCGGGCGGTGCTGGATCAACAAATGCTCCAGCACCTGCGTGTCGGGACCTTGCGCGGTACGTGGCACCTCAAGCATGCGCAGCCCGTGCAACCTGAGCAGATCGAACAGCTGAGAAAACCCGGGGCTTTCCACCACCACGCAATCGCCTGGCTTTAGCAGCGTGCGCACGATCAGGTCCAGCCCCTGACTGGCGCCGGTCGTGGTCAGGATGCGACTTTCGTGCGCCTCGATATTGAGTGCTTTGAGGCGTTTGAGGATCTGCTGGCGCAAGGCGAGCAAGCCCAGCGGCGTGCTGTAGTTGAACAGGCCGGCCATGTCGGTGCGGGCCACCTGGCGGATCGCGTAGCTGAGGTCGTCCGTCTCGCGCCAGCTTTCGGGCAAACCGCCACACCCCAGCATCAATTCACCCGACGGGTTCTCGGCGAGCCCCATGTGCATCGACTCCGCGCCTTCGAACCGGGGTAGATCACGCGCATCGGACACCACCGGTGCCGACGCGGCGACAAAGAACCCTGAACCGGGACGTGATGCCAGAACCCCCTGGGCCACCAGGCGTTCACAGGCTTCAACGACACTGGACTGACTGAGTAGATTGAGCCTCGCGATGTGCCGCACGGAAGGCAAGCGCGTCTCGGGCGGCACTTCGCCTTGACGGATCCAGCTCACCATTGCGTCGACGATTTGCTGTACGACCGGCACCATTGCCTGTCGGTCAATTCTCAATTCCATGAGCAAGCAAACTCCTGTCCATTTTGCTGCGCGCAGTTAATCACAGGAGCGCACGCCAGGCTGTGCGACAACGCCGACAAAACCGGCGGTTCTAACCATTTGAAACACATTCCCCGGCGCGGTCACGGAACCCTAAAAAAACCCGCAAACGTGCGGGTCTTTTCCTACAAGGACGTTCCGGATTTCAAAAGGCGGTGACCCCGCCATCCACCGCCAGGGAATGCCCGGTAGTGAACGCGGCACCGTCACTGCACAGGTACAACACCGCGCTGGCGATTTCCTCGACCTTGCCGATGCGACCGACCGGGTGCATCGCATTGGCGAACTCAGCCTTCTTCGGGTCGGCCTCATAGGCACGACGGAACATGTCGGTGTCGATCACTGCCGGGCACACCGCATTTACGCGGATCTTTTTCTTCGCGTATTCGATGGCGGCGGATTTGGTCAGGCCGATCACCGCGTGCTTGGAGGCGGCGTAGATGCTCATCTTCGGTGCCGCGCCAAGACCGGCCACCGATGCCGTGTTGACGATCGCACCGCCGCCCTGGGCCAGCAGCAACGGCAATTGATACTTCATGCACAGCCAGACGCCTTTGACGTTGACGCCCATGATCGCGTCGAACTCATCCATCGTGCCGTCGGGCAGTTTGCCTTTTTCGATTTCGATGCCGGCGTTGTTGAAGGCATAGTCGAGACGGCCGTAGGTATTGATCACCTCGTCCATCAGATGTTTTACCTCGCTCTCGACGGTGACGTTGCAACGCACGAAAGTCGCTTCGCCCCCCGCTGTACGAATCAGCGCCACGGTGCCCTCGCCCCCCGCCGTGTCCAGATCGGCGACCACCACCTTCAAGCCTTCGGCCGCAAAGGCCTGGGCGGTGGCGCGGCCAATGCCATTGGCTGCACCGGTCACAACAGCCACCTGGCCGGAAAACGTCATGCTCATTGTTATGTCCTCGAAGAGAAGGATGCGGGGGATCGCGTGTTTGCAGTCTAGCCACGGCACCATGCGCACGGCAGCACTATCAGAAGGCCGGTTAAGTGCCCATGCGTCACAGTGATAGAGGCGCCCGACTCACTATCACTGCACTGGATCGGCGTGCATTCGCCGCATCAGCCAACCTTGCGGCATCTGCCCTGAGGGTCTATCAACAAAGCTTCCATTCAGCTTGAGTGCCTGTCATGACTACCCAGACCAATCGCCAATTTCTGCTCGCCAAACGCCCGGTGGGTCCGGCGACCCGCGAAACGTTCACCTATCAAGAAGTACCGGTCGGCGAACCGGCGGCGGGTCAGATCCTGGTCAAGAACGAATTTCTGTCCCTGGATCCGGCCATGCGTGGCTGGATGAACGAAGGCAAGTCCTACATCCCGCCGGTCGGCCTCGGTGAAGTCATGCGCGCCTTGGGCGTAGGCAAAGTCGTGGCATCGAACAATCCGGGCTTCGCGGTCGGGGACTACGTCAACGGTGCCCTGGGGGTGCAGGATTATTTCGTCGGCGAGCCACGAGGTTTCTACAAGGTCGATCCAAAACTGGCGCCACTGCCGCGCTACTTGTCCGCACTGGGCATGACCGGGATGACCGCTTACTTCGCCCTGCTCGACGTGGGCGCACCGAAGGCCGGTGACACCGTGGTGTTGTCGGGCGCGGCTGGCGCGGTGGGCAGCATTGCCGGGCAGATTGCCAAGATCAAAGGCTGCCGCGTGATCGGCATCGCCGGCGGCGTGGACAAGTGCAAATTCCTGATCGATGAACTGGGTTTCGATGGCGTCATCGACTACAAAAACGAAGACGTGCTGGCCGGGCTCAAGCGCGAATGCCCGAAAGGTGTGGACGTGTATTTCGATAACGTCGGCGGCGATATCCTCGACGCGGTGTTGAGTCGCCTGGCCCTGAAGGCGCGGGTGGTGATCTGCGGCGCGATCAGCCAGTACAACAACAAGGAAGCGGTCAAAGGCCCGGCCAACTACCTGTCGCTGCTGGTCAATCGCGCGCGGATGGAAGGCTTTGTGGTGATGGACTACGCCGCGCAATTCGCCGCTGCCGGGCAGGAAATGGCCGGCTGGATGGCCAAGGGGCAGTTGCAGAGTCGCGAAGATATCGTCGAAGGACTGGAGACGTTCCCGGAGACGCTGATGAAATTGTTCAGCGGCGAGAATTTCGGGAAGTTGGTGTTGAAGGTTTAACGCGGTAGATCAACAGATCGCAGCCTTCGGCAGCGCCTACAGGGGGATCGCATTTCCCTGTAGGCGCCTGCGTTCGTATTAGGCGATTTCGGCTACCACAGCCGCCAACGCCTTGGCCGGATCCGCCGCCTGGCTGATCGGACGGCCGATCACCAGATAGTCGGAACCGGCGTCCAGCGCCTGACGCGGGGTCAGGATGCGGCGTTGATCGTCCTGGGCGCTGCCCGCCGGACGAATGCCCGGGGTTACCAGTTGCAGCGACGGGTGCGCCGTTTTCAAGGCCTGGGCTTCAAGGGCCGAACACACCAGGCCGTCCATCCCGGCTTTTTCCGCCAATGCGGCCAGGCGCAGCACTTGCTCCTGGGGCTCGATGTCCAGACCAATGCCCGCCAGATCTTCACGTTCCATGCTGGTCAGCACGGTCACGCCAATCAACAACGGCTTGGGGCCGGTGCGCTGGTCGAGCACTTCACGGCACGCCGCCATCATGCGCAGGCCGCCGGAACAGTGCACGTTGACCATCCACACGCCCATTTCCGCCGCAGCCTTGACGGCCATGGCGGTGGTGTTCGGAATGTCGTGGAACTTGAGGTCCAGGAACACTTCGAAACCCTTGTCACGCAGGGTGCCGACGATTTCCGCGGCGCAACTGGTGAACAGTTCCTTGCCGACTTTGACCCGGCACAGTTTCGGGTCCAACTGGTCGGCCAGCTTCAGTGCGGCGTCACGGGTGGGGAAATCCAGGGCGACGATGATAGGAGTCTGGCAGACGGACATGTGCGGGCTCTCAGGCAGGACGAAATCGGCGCGCATTGTAGCGGAACCAGCGCCGCTGCGGGACCCGATGATCGGTAAATCGTCCCGCAACCTCCAGCAAGCCTAGCCAGCCCGGCAATTGTGTCGAGCCCGATACACACAAGACACGCCCCCAACAAAGGTCGACGCTACCCTCGGCAGCCGCAACACGCCCTTACAGCACTTCCCGCCTTCGGGCCGGACGCCTATGCTGAAGCCACAACCTCGCAGCCCATCTTTGTGGTTGGCAGCCTACCTGGCAGATGAACCCACGCATGCACAGCACTCAAGCCCCTGTGAACGACGATCAAAAAGCGCCCGGCGATGACAAACGCTGGAGCATTCGCGCCCTGATCGTCGACGATGACGTCCCGATCCGCGAACTGATGATCGACTACCTGGCCCGGTTCAATATCCACGCCAGCGGCGTCACCGATGGCGCCGCGATGCGCCTGGCGCTGCAGGCGGAACATTTCGACGTGGTGGTGCTCGACCTGATGCTGCCCGGCGAAGACGGTTTGTCCCTGTGCCGCTGGCTGCGCGCCGAGTCGGACATCCCAATCCTGATGCTCACCGCGCGCTGCGAACCCACCGACCGGATCATCGGCCTGGAATTGGGCGCCGACGACTACATGGCCAAGCCGTTCGAGCCACGGGAACTGGTGGCGCGGATTCAGACAATTCTGCGGCGGGTGCGCGACGATCGCACCGAACAGCGGGCGAACATTCGCTTCGACAACTGGCGCCTGAACAGTGTGTTGCGCCAGTTGATCGCCGCCGATGGGCTGGTGGTGCCGCTGTCCAATGCGGAATTCCGCCTGCTTTGGGTGTTTATCGAACGTCCGCGCCGGGTGCTCAGCCGTGAACAGTTGCTGGATGCCGCCCGGGGTCGCTCGATCGAAGCCTTTGATCGCAGCATCGACCTGCTGGTATCGCGCCTGCGCCAGAAACTCGGGGACGATCCGAAAAACCCGCAGTTGATCAAAACCGTGCGCGGTGAGGGTTACCTGTTCGACGCCCGGGACATCGGCTGATGCGGGCGCGCTTCGATACGCTGTTCGGCCGCCTGTTTGGCGTGCTGCTGATCGCGATCATCCTGGCGCACCTGTTGGCGTTTTTCTGGTTTCACCATTACGGTCCGCCTCCCCCGCCACCGCCGCCCGGGTTCTCCGAGGACTTTGACGGGCGGCGTCCGCCGATGGACCCGCGCTTCGCCAATCGCCCGCCGCGACCATGGTTCGGCGGGCCGTTGGTGCCGCTGACCTTTCAGTTTGTCTCGCTGATCATCGCCGCCTGGTACGGCGCCAAACTGCTGAGCCGGCCGATCCAGCGCCTGAGCGATGCTGCCGAGCGCTTGAGCGAAAACCTCGACAGCCCGCCGCTGGACGAGTCCGGGCCACGGGAAGCGCGGCAAGCGGCCCATACGTTCAATAAGATGCAGCGCCGGATTATCGAACAAGTGCAGCAACGCTCGCGGATGCTCGGCGCGGTGTCCCACGACCTGCGCACGCCGTTGTCGCGGCTCAAGCTGCGCCTGGAGCAGATCGACGACCACAAGCTGCAAGGCCAGATGCGTCAGGATCTGGACGACATGATTCACATGCTCGACGCCACGCTCACCTACCTGCACGAACATCGCACCAGTGAAGCCCCGCAATGGATGGACGTGCAGGCGCTGGTGGAATCCCTGAGTGAAAACGCCCAGGACCAGGGCGCCAACGTCCAGGCCAGCGGGCATTGCGCGCCGCTGCAAGTGCAGCCGATGGCCTTGCGCTCGTGCATCAACAACCTGATCGACAATGCCCTGCGTTATGCCGGGGAAGCCCTGATTACCCTGGAAGACAGCCGCGGACATCTGGTGATCCGGGTGATCGATCACGGGCCGGGGATTGCGGCGGACAAGCGTGAAGCGGTGTTCGAACCGTTCTTCCGGCTGGAGGGTTCGCGCAACCGTAACTCCGGCGGGGTTGGCCTGGGCATGACCATTGCCCGGGAGGCTGCGGAGCGCCTGGGTGGGCGGTTGAGCCTGGAAGAGACGCCTGGTGGTGGTCTCACGGCGGTCATTAACCTGCCGCGCGTTTGAAAAGATCGGTCGGTCGCTGCCCCCCCTGTGTACCAATCGGTACAAACGCCACATACCCACGACAACTTGCCCCTTGAGGCTGCATAAGCCGGTGCACTCACCGGTTTTCCGTCCAAAGGAGTGAGCCCAATGATCGGTAGCGTCAGCAGCAACTACACGAGCTATACCAGCACGAGCACCAGCAGCACGACGGCCAACGCCGCCCGCCGTGCGCAATTCCAGAAAGAGCTGTTCACCAAGCTCGACAGCAATGGCGATGGCTCTGTGAGCCAGGACGAGCTGAAAACCGCCCAGGCGGATAAACCCGACAATAGCCTGTTGGCGGACCTGAGCAAGCACTTCACCGACCTCGACAGCGATGACAACGGCAGCCTGAGCAGCGAGGAAATGGCCGCGATGGCCCCACCCGCACCGCCTCAGGGCCAGGCACCGAATACCGACCTGGCCGACGCGTTGCTGGGCGCTCTGGACGCCGACGGCGACGGCAACCTCAGCAGCGATGAACTGAGCAACGGCCTGAGCGCCGCCGGCAGCACGGCCGACAGCAAGGAAATCTTCACGGCCCTGGACAAAAACGAGGACGGCACCGTCAGCAGCGACGAACTCAAAGCGGCCCTGCAGGCGAGTCGCGAGCAAAACAGCGACAGCGCCACCGTCCATTCGAACGTCAGCGAAGCCATCAACAAAATGATCGCCAACCTGACCAAGCAATATTCGCTCGATAACGTGGCGAGCACCGGTCAGTACCTGAACCTCTCGACCTGACCCAAAAGCTTCGCGGGCAAGTCGGATCGCAGCACCGCTCTCTCCCACAGGGTTTGCGTCAGGTCGCGATGTTCGAACGACGCGGACCTGTAGGAGCAAGGCTTGCCCGCGAAGAGGCCATCACAGCCACAAAAAAACCCACTGAACTTCACAGGTTCAGTGGGCTTTGAAGATCAAAAGATCGCAGCCTTCGGCAGCTCCAGGGTTTGCGTCAGGTCGCGATGTTCGAACGACGCGGACCTGTAGGAGCGAGCGGTGCGGCGATCCGACTTGCCCGCGAAGAGGCCATCACAGACACAAAATCAGCGTCGGTCTTCGACGCGCGCCTGGCTTTTGCTCCAGTCAGTCAACAGGCTGTACGCCACCGCCAACAATGTCGGCCCGATGAACAACCCGATAAACCCGAACGCAATCAACCCGCCAAACACCCCCAGCAGCACGATCACCAACGGCAGGTTCCCGCCGCGGCTGATCAGGTACGGTTTCAGTACGTTGTCCACGCCGCTGATGATGAACGTGCCCCAGATGCCGAGGAACACCGCCATCCCGTATTCACCCTTCCACGCCAGCCACGCCGTGGCCGGGATCCAGATCAGTGGTGGGCCCATCGGAATCAGGCTCAACATGAACGTCACGATCCCCAGCACCAGCGCCCCGGGCACCCCGGCAATCAGGAAGCCGATCAACGCCAGGACTGCCTGGGCTGCCGCTGTGCCGATCACGCCATTGACCACCCGTTGCACAGTGCCGGCGACAAGTTCGATGTAATACCCGGCGCGGTCACCGATCAGGCGTGACAGCAAGCTATGGACAAACGCCGCCAATCGCGGCCCGTCCCGGTAGAAAAAGAACACAAAGACAATGCTCAACGTCAGTTCGAGAATGCCGCCGCCGATCTGCGCACTGCGCGCCAGCAACCAGTTGCCGACCTGCCCGAGATAAGGCTTGATCGCCAGCATCATCGCTGCGCCCTGCTCGTCAATGCTGTTCCAGATTCCCACCAGCCGCTCACCGACCAAGGGAATGCTGCCCAGCCAGACCGGTGCTTCCGGCAGGCCATCGACCTGCACATCCTTGATGAACACCGTGGCATCGCGCACGTGATCCGCCAGGTTGAAACCCAGCCACACCAATGGCACCGCCACCAGCAACATCCAGCCCAGGGTCAGCAAGGCCGCCGCCAGGGATTCACGCCCGTTGAGCCAACGGGTCAGCAAGCGCATCAGCGGCCAACTGGCAAACGCCAGCACTGCGCCCCAGAACAGCGCCGACCAGAACGGCGCCATCACCCAGAAGCTCGCGCCAAACAGCACCAGGAGCAGAATCTGCACCAATAGCCGATCGTTATTGATCATCGAAATCTCGAAAAAAGTCAGACAGCCAAAGAGTAGGCGAACGTGAGGATCACGTTCGCCTGATGCAGCTTATCGCAACAGTTCGACGTGCAGGCCAGAGCCATCGACACTGCCGGTTTCCATGCGCGCCGCCCGCACGCCCTGGGCGATCAGCGCCTGGCGCCAGGCTTCGGCCTTGGCCCCGGAAACACTGACCCGCAACGTGGTGTCGAGGTTCAGGCCACGGGAAATCAAGCGCAGCCAGGTGTCATCGGGATCGGCATTCAGTTTCGGGAAGTCGAGCTCGCCGGTGCTTTTGAGCTGGCGCAGCAACGTTGCAGAGGTGGGCAACAAATCCCCCAGCGGCGCCGCCGATTCAAACTGTTCGACGTGCAGGTACGCTTTGCGATTGCCCCGGGTGATGCTGTAGAGCGCCACCAGCGAATTGTCCTTGGGGGCCGCCAGCCGCAACAGCAGATACGCCTGTTGCTCGTCCGCGCCATAGAGCTTGGAGTTGCCAAAGACTTCATTGGCCCACAGGCTGCTTTCGCCGCAATCCCGGGCCTGGCACCAGAACAGCAGTTCCGCGCCCTGCTTCTGCAAGGCTTCGCGGGCGACGGTAAAGGCTTCGGTGGAGGCATGCTCCGGCGGCAATTCGTAAGTTACCGAAGTGGTTTGCCCTCGGGCGCTGACCTGACCATCGAAGCGCAACTGACCGCTGATCTTGCGAATCGAGCCCAGCGGATAGATCCGCTCAAGCTCCATCGGCGGGCGATAGTCGACGATCTGCGCATCGGCCAGGCGCGGCACGATCGGCAGGTCCTGGCTGCCCGGAACATCGGCTGCAAATAACATCGGACTGAAACAACACAATGCCAACAGGCTGAGTGAACGCTTAGGCAGGCTCATTGGATAAGCATGGCCTGGGCGACCGCGAGGCCATTCGGGGTCGCTGCGGTGTAGAGATCGATCATGGTTGTCTCCCTTTTCAACCCGCCCAGCCTCGGCAGTTGCCCGTCGCAAGTCAAGGAACGGCGAAGAACCGATTGAAACAGTCTGCGACAAGATCGGCGCCAGGCTCGTCATTCAGGTGCAAATGATGGCCACCTGGCAGCTGTTCTCGGCTAAAGGGTAGTCGCTCCAGCAACTCCGGATGTTTGGCGAGCATGCCGTCGGCCGCCACCACCAGCCGCGTAGGACAAGTGATGCGCTGCACGAAGGCCATCGCCTGTTCCTGGGTCAGGCGCAGCGGCGACGGTAGCGTCAGGCGGCTGTCGGTACGCCAGGTGTAGCCGCCCGGCACCGGCATCAGGCCCCGTTGCGCCAGCAGTTCGGCGGCTTCGCGACTGACCGCCACCAGGCCTTTCATCCGGGCTTCGACAGCGCGATCAAGGGTGGTGTAGACCGGTTTGCGCTTCTCCCGCAGATCCAGTTGCGCTTGCAGGGCCATGCCCATGCGTTCGGCAGCGTTTTCGCCTTTGTCTGTAGGAGGAATGACGCCATCGATCAGGGCCAGATGGGTGACACGCTCCGGCATCGACCCGGCGACGATCAACGAAGCGATCGCGCCCATGGAGTGGCCCAGCAGCGCAAATTTCTTGAGTCCAAGCTGTTCGGCGACTTGCAGTACATCGTGGGCGTAATCCCACATCGCGTAGCCAGCGCCTATCGGCCGATGCCCGGAGTGACCGTGGCCGGCCATGTCCAGGGCAATAATCCGCAAGCCTTTGAGCCTGGGTGCCAACCGGGCAAAGCTGTTGGCGTTGTCCAGCCAGCCGTGCAAGGCGATCACCGGCAAGCCATCCTCGGGCCCCGACAAGTGCGCCGCCAACTCGATGTGCGGCAGGCTCAGACGCACTTCTTCGACGACGCTGCTCATGCGCAATCCTGCTGGCGGCGACCTTCCCAGCGGCTGAACAGGTTCTTCAGCAACGTGGCGGTGTCCTGGGGACGTTCGAGGGGAAACATGTGGCCGCCAGGCATGGTCAAGGACTCGCCGAACGGCATACGCCCGACGGAGCTGGCGTGATGGCGCATGACCACGCGGCTGTTATTGCCGCGCACCACCGCCAGCGGCACTTTCAACTGCCGGGCGCGGCCGGGGCTGGTGTGGGGTACGCCGCGGTAGATGCTGATTTCCGTGGCGGGGTCGAAGCGCAGGCGCAGCTTGTCGCCGACTTTGTGCAAACCGTGTTGCAGGTAGGCGTCGAAGCATTCCGGGTCGAAACCGCGAAACAGGGTTTTGCCGGCGAAATAGCGGCGGGCGCTGTCCAGGTCGGCGAACTCTTCACGCCGGCCCAGGGTGCGCCCGGCGGGCGTCAGGCGATCAATGAAACCGAAACGCTTGGCGGCGAGGATCACCCATTGATCGGCGCGGGTCAGCACCGGCGAATCGAGCATCACCACCCCGCGATACAACTCGGGGCAACGCAGCGCCGCGTGCAAGTGCAGCACACCGCCGAAGGAATGGCCGACGCCCCAGACCGGTTCCGGCTGTCGCTTCAGGTGATGGATCAACTCGTCCACCAGGTTGCGCCAGTTGTCATCGGCCGGGAAACGCGGGTCATGGGCGTGCTGCTCCAGATGCGTCACCTGATATTCAGGTGCCAACGCCGCGAACAACTTGCCGTAGGTCCCCGAAGGAAAGCCATTGGCGTGGGCGAAAAAGATCTGCTGCGACATACCGGTCAATCCATGGGCGAGAAACGTGGGGTTGATTGTCCGTAAGACAGTGGACTACAGCAATGACCGTAACTGACAGGAATGATGACAGTCTGGCCATGGCTATGGGCAATCCGGCATTACCCCCCTGTGGCGAGGGAGCTTGCTCCCTCGCCACAGGTATTGCTCGGCCGATAGAACGTCGTTTAACGGGAAGGAGGATTCTCCCCCAACGGCACCACCGCCATGGTCAACCGCGACACACAACTGGCCTTGCCCTCATCACTGGTCAAACGGATATCCCACACATGGGTGGTGCGGCCGATATGGATCGCCTTGGCCACCGCCGTCACCCGCCCGCTGCGCAAGCCGCGCAAGTGGTTGGCGTTGATTTCCAGGCCCACGCAATAGAACTTGCTGGCATCGATGCACAGGTAACTGGCCATCGAGCCTACGGTTTCGGCCAGCACCACCGAGGCGCCGCCGTGCAGCAACCCGTAAGGCTGATGAGTGCGATGGTCGATGACCATGCTGGCGCTCAGGGACTCGTCGTCGAAGGCTTCGAAGCGAATATCCAGCACTTCGCCGATGGTGTTTTTCTGGATCGCGTTCAATTGTTCAATGTTGGGAGCGGTACGCCACAGACTCATCGCTGACTTCCTTTATTGAGGGTGTTCGTCGCTCAATCCTGCCACAGCACCGCTTCATTGCGCTCGCTCCATTCTTCGAAGCGCGCCCCGTACGCGGCTTCGATCACGTTGCGCTTGATCTTCAGGGTCGGGGTCAGGAAGCCGTTTTCCACCGCCCAGCTGTCCTTGACCACCACCAGGCGGCGCAAGCGTTCATGTTTATCGAGGGCGCCGTTGACCTCTTCCAGGAGTTTTTCCAGGCTCGAATGCAAAGCGTTGCGCGCTGAACTGGCGGCATCCTGCAAACCCACCGCCGACAGCACGCACAATCCCATCGGCGCACTCAAGCCATCGCCCACCACGCACACCTGCTCGATCCGCGAATGCACCGCCAGGCGATTTTCGATCGGTGCCGGGGCCACGTATTTGCCTTTGCTGGTCTTGAAGATTTCCTTCAGGCGCCCGGTCAGGCGCAAGTGGCCTTCGGCGTCCTGCTCGCCCTTGTCACCGGTGCGCAGGAAGCCGTCCTCGGTGATCGTATCGGCGGTTTTTTCCGGCTCCTTGAAATAGCCGAGCATGGTCGCGCCGCTGCGCACCAAGACCTCCCCGGTCTCGGCGATCCGCACTTCAACCTCCGGACACGGCTTGCCGATCCAGCCCGGCTTGTCGTCTCCTGGCCGGCCGATGTGCGAGTACCCGCAACTTTCGGTCATGCCGTATACCTCCAGCACGTCCAGCCCGAGTTTGCGGTACCACAGCAGCAAGGTCTGCGGCACTGGCGCGGCGCCGGACAGGGCCACGCGCAGCGCATCAAGCCCCAGCCCGGCGAGGACTTTGTGCCCGACCCGCTTGCCGATAAAGGGCAGGCCGAGCAGGAAATCCAGGCGTTTTGCCGGGATCTTGCTGTACACGCCCATCTGGAATTTGGTCCAGATGCGCGGCACGCCGAACATCGCGGTCGGGCGCGCGCGCTGCAGATCGGTGAGGAAGGTGTCGAGGCTCTCGGCAAAAAACACGGTTTGTCCGGTGTAGATCGACGCCAGCTCGACGAACATCCGCTCGGCGACATGGCACAGCGGCAGATAGGACAGCAACCGGTCCGACTCGCTGAGGCCGAACAACTGCGTGCCACGGGTGGTGGCGAAGCCGAGGTTGCCGAAGCTGTGCATCACGCCTTTGGGCAGGCCGGTGGTGCCGGAGGTATAGATGATGGTCGCCAATTGCTCGGCGGCGGGTTTCGGGTCGTCCTGGATCGGCGAGCTTTTCTGCAGGTCGTCCCAGCTGAAATTGAAGGCGCCCGGCGGATGCAGCGGCAGGCTGATGGTCGGCAGGTCCGGGCTGACGCCGCGAGACATGCCGGGCCAATCATCCAGTTTGCCGACAAACGCCAGCGCCGCCTCGGAGTGTTCCAGCACTTGGGCCACGGATTCAGCAGTGAGGTTGGGGTAAAGCGGCACTGACACATGCCCGGCCATCCAGATCGCCAGATCGGCGATGATCCAGTGGGCGCAGTTTTTCGAGATCAAGGCGATGTGGCTGCCTTGGGGCAGTTCCCGGGCGCGCAACCAATGAGCGGCGCAGCGGGCTTGATGGCCGACATCGGCCCAGCTCAGTGTCTCGACCTGGCCGCCGCCCAGTGGCTGGACCAGAAAGCGCTGGCGGGGATGGCGGGCTTCACGTTCGTAGAACACGTCCAGCGGCAAACGAAAAGCAGCAGGCATGCGACTTGCTCCTTTGTTTTTGGTCTGGAGCAAGCGTAGTCAACCGAGCAAGTGCTTGGTCAACTATTTCACACGGACCTGCAGGAGCGAGGCTTGCCCGCGAAGGCGTCGTGTCAGTCGACATCGTTGTTGAATG
>NZ_VOBN01000008.1 GCF_008370045.1 Pseudomonas sp. ANT_J12 | reverse complement strand
GACGATGTTGTGGGTCAGTTCCAGTGCCCGAGCGAGACGCATAAAAAAATCCGATGCCAATACAGGCATCGGATTTTGATTTCTTGCGGCCAAAGGTCAAGTAAAAGGGCTTAACTGATCGGCATTAGCCGAAGCTCCCCTTTAATTTTTCGTTGCGCGTGCTCTTTTTTTATTATTGAGGGGCGGTCTGTTGTTGTTTTTGGCAACCGTGGCCCTTTACCGCTGTTTTAGTCGACCCCCATCCGGGGTCAAGAGCAAACGTATTTTTTTGAGCGCTGATCTACTTTTTCGCCAAGCGATCCAACCAGTTCGGGAGCTACCTGAAGGTAGTTTTATTGTTCTCTGCCCGGTTGCGGGTTACTCCGAAAAGCACCCTGAAAAGCACACCTTCTCCAAAAAAATCTGTTAGCTGCGTCTCTGCCGTGTTGTTCTTGTTATGTCAGAGTCGTTACGTCTTATTTTTATTGGTTTGCTGCTTTTTATTCTTGTTATGCCATAGAGATAGCAGGAGCCGTGCCAACTTTGTAAAGTCCTTTAAAATCAACGAGTTGAGATTTAGTAGGATTTTTCGCTCGGCTCAGATTCGACAATTTGTTTCCGTGTTACTCGTTTTGTACCCGCACTTCAGACAGTGCGGTAACACCCGGACACATCCACGCCGTTACTGGGCACTGCGCGCCTTGGCCACGCGCGAACCGGTGGCTCGCCCCAGCACAGTGCAAATCTGTTGGCCCGCCAGAATCAAGGCGTCCAGGTCGATACCGGTCTGAATCCCCAGGCCATTGAGCAGGTACACCACGTCTTCGGTGGCGACGTTACCGCTGGCGCCCTTGGCGTACGGGCAGCCGCCGAGGCCGGCGATAGAGCTGTCGAACACCGCGATGCCTTCCAACAGGCTGGCGTAGATATTGGCCATGGCCTGGCCATAGGTGTCGTGGAAATGCCCGGCCAGTTTGTCTCGCGGCACCTCTTTCGACACCACTTCGAACATTGTGCGGGTTGCGCCAGCGGTGCCGGTGCCGATGGTGTCGCCCAGGGACACCTCGTAGCAGCCCATGGCATACAACTCGCGGGCAACCAGGGCGACTTGCTCCGGCGCAACGTGACCTTCATAAGGACAACCCAGCACACAGGACACGTAACCACGCACGCTCACGCCGTGTTGCTTGGCCGCGTCCATGATCGGCAGGAAACGCGCCAGGCTTTCGCTGATCGAGCAGTTGATGTTGCGCTGGGAAAACGCCTCGGAGGCGGCGGCAAACACCGCGACTTCCTTGACCCCGGCGGCGAGGGCGTCTTCAAACCCGCGCAGATTTGGCGCCAATGCACCGTAGGTCACGCCGGGCTTGCGCTGGATCTGTGCGAAGACCTCGGCGGAGCCGGCCATTTGCGGCACCCACTTGGGCGAGACGAAACTGCC
This sequence comes from Pseudomonas sp. ANT_J12, assembly GCF_008370045.1. Classification (GTDB taxonomy): domain Bacteria; phylum Pseudomonadota; class Gammaproteobacteria; order Pseudomonadales; family Pseudomonadaceae; genus Aquipseudomonas. The sequence continues at coordinate 255,409 of NZ_VOBN01000008.1, read as the reverse complement.
GACTTCGATATAGCCCAAGCCGGCGGCGCTCAAGGCGTCGACCAGCCGCACCTTGTCCGCAACGCTGATGGGCTGGGCTTCGTTTTGCAGACCGTCGCGGGGGCCGACTTCGATCAGGCGTACGTGGGTGGGGAGGGGCATAACAATTCACCTGTCTGTTAGAGATCGTTCCCACGCTCTGCGTAGGAATGCCTCAATGGACGCTCTGCGTCCGCTTCGGTAGGAACGCGGAGCGTCCCGGGCTGCATCACACGCGGAGCGTGGGAGCGATCAACGCGTCAGTGTTTATTGAACCGGTTGCTGGCTTTTGATCGTCTGTTCCAGCGCCTGGGTGCAACGCTCTTGCGCGGTGTCCAGTTCCAGCTTCATCTGCTCGATGTCGAGCATCTGCTGCTCCAGTTGGTCACGGCGTTCGGCGATCTTGGTCAGCATGGTTTGCAGTTGTTTCTGGTTGCCGCCGGTGGGGTCGTAGAGTTCGATCAGTTCGCGGCATTCGGCCAGGGAAAAGCCGATGCGTTTGCCCCGCAGGATGAGCTTGAGGCTGACCTTGTCCCGGGGCGAGTAGATGCGTTCCTGGCCACGGCGCTCGGGGCTGAGCAGGCCTTGCTCTTCATAAAAGCGGATGGCCCGGGTGGTGATGTCGAGCTCGCGGGCGAGGTCGGAAATGCTGTAGGTCTGGCTGCTCATGGGCGCGCTCGAAAAAGGTCATGGCGCTAAGCTAATGTCAGGTTGACGTTTACGTCAAGGGGCAGGGGTTTTCAGTGTTCTTGCGGGCCTCTTCGCGGGCAAGCCTCGCTCCTACAGGTTTGATGTCGTTCACGACATTTGGGTACAACTCAAATCCTGTAGGAGCAAGGCTTGCCCGCGACGTTCCTATCGCGAGCAAGCATTGCTCCTATGCTTTATCGAGCTTCTTCTCATGTGCCGTCACCTGCTGGCACAACTCGATCATCTGCTCGCGCATCCAGCGGTTGGCCGGGTCCTGGTCAGTGCTTTCGTGCCAATACAAGTGCGTTTCCACTGGCGGCACATCATTGACCGGCAGGTTGAACGCGTGCAAATCATGGCGACGGGCGAAGCGTTCCGGCACGGTCATGACCATGTCGGTCTGCTGCAACACCTGGGACGCCATCAAATAATGCTGGGAACGCAGGGCGATCTTGCGCTGAATCCCCATCTTCCCCAGCGCCAGGTCGACATGCCCCAAGCCACTGCGGCGGCTGGAAATGTGGATGTGGGTCAGGGACAGGTAATCATCGAGGCTGAATTTCTCTTTGCCCGCCAGTGGATGGCCCTTGCGCATGGCGCACACGTAACGGTCTTCCATCAACTTGACGTGGCGCACTTGCGGGTCGGTGTTGAGCGGCGCATCCACCGCGAAATCCAGGCGACCGGCCGCCAGTTCCTTGGTGGTCTCGCGGCGCTTGGACAGGAAGCTCTCGATGATCACCGCCGGCGCCAGGCGCCGCAGGCGCTGGAACAGCGGCGGCAGGATCACCGCTTCGGTGAGGTCGGTCATGCTGATGCGGTAGGTCTTGACCGCTTGCAGCGGGTTGAAAATGCGGCTTTCCTGTACCGACACCCGCAGCAATGAGAGCGCATTGCGTACCGGGCCGATGATGTTCTGCGCCATGGGCGTGGGCACCATGCCCTGGGCGGTGCGCACGAACAGCGGGTCGTTAAAGGTCTCGCGCAGGCGGGCCAGGGCGTTGGAAACCGCAGGCTGGGTAATGCCGACAATCTGCCCGGCGCGGGTCAGGTTGGCTTCGGTGTAGATCGCGTCGAAGACGATGAAAAGGTTGAGGTCGACCTTGCTCAGATTCATTGCGCTGCACTCTTCTTGTTGGTTCTCAATCACCCGATCATATATCGGTGATGAATGTTAATACACGCCGAGAATAGGCTAGGTAAATTATCAACGCTGTTCTAGCATCGATTGCATGCCCTGAACAACCTCCCAAAAGAAGGTAGCTGCCCATGGATTTCGCTTATTCGCCCAAGGTGCAAGAACTGCGTGAGCGCGTGACCGCGTTCATGGACACCTACGTTTATCCCGCTGAAGCCGTGTTCGAGCGTCAGGTCGCCGAAGGCGATCGCTGGCAGCCGACGGCGATCATGGAAGAGCTCAAACTCAAGGCCAAGGCCGAAGGCTTGTGGAACCTGTTTCTGCCGGAATCCGAACTCGGCGCCGGCCTGACCAACCTCGAATACGCACCATTGGCCGAAATCATGGGCCGCTCGCTGCTCGGTCCCGAGCCGTTCAACTGCTCGGCGCCGGACACCGGCAACATGGAAGTGCTGGTGCGTTACGCCAACGAAGAACAGAAGCAGCGTTACCTCGAACCGCTGCTGCGCGGCGAAATCCGCTCGGCGTTCGCCATGACCGAGCCGGACGTGGCCTCGTCCGACGCCACCAACATGGCCGCCCGCGCCGTGCGTGATGGCGACGAATGGGTGATCAACGGCAAGAAATGGTGGACCTCGGGCGCCTGCGATCCACGCTGCAAGATCCTGATCTTCATGGGCCTGAGCGACCCCGATGCGCCGCGCCACGCCCAGCACTCAATGATTCTGGTGCCGGTGGACACACCCGGCGTGAAGATCGTGCGACCGCTGCCGGTGTTCGGCTACGACGACGCACCCCACGGTCACGCCGAAGTGCTGTTTGAAAATGTTCGGGTGCCGTACGAAAACGTCCTGCTGGGCGAAGGACGTGGCTTCGAAATCGCCCAGGGTCGCCTTGGCCCTGGCCGGATTCACCACTGCATGCGTTCCATCGGCATGGCCGAGCGCGCATTGGAGTTGATGTGCAAGCGTGCGGTCAGCCGTACCGCATTCGGCAAACCGCTGGCACGACTGGGCGGCAACATCGATAAGATTGCCGACTCGCGGATGGAAATCGACATGGCGCGGCTGCTGACGTTGAAAGCGGCGTACATGATGGACACCGTGGGCAACAAAATCGCCAAGAGCGAAATTGCCCAGATCAAGGTTGTCGCACCGAACGTCGCTCTGCGAGTGATCGACCGGGCGATCCAGATCCATGGCGGGGCCGGGGTGTCCAACGACTTCCCGCTGGCCTACATGTACGCCATGCAACGCACCCTGCGCCTGGCCGACGGCCCGGACGAAGTGCACCGTGCGGCGATTGGCAAGTTCGAGATTGGTAAATATGTGCCGAAGGAGATGATGCGTAGCGGGCATTAACTCTGCAGAGTCTGTGATGACCACTGACTGTGGCGAGGGGGCTTGCCCCCGTTGGACCGCGAAGCGGTCCTAAAACCGGTTACCGCGTTTTTGCTGAATGAACGTGGTGTTTGGTTTACGACTGCTGCGCAGCCGAACGGGGGCAAGCCCCCTCGCCACATTTGTTCGCACGCTGCTTCAATACACCCAAACCTCAACCCGCCGATTCTTGATTCGCCCCTCATCCGCGCTATTGGCTGCCACCGGCATCTCGGCGCCAAAGCCGCGAATCTCGCGAAACACCACGCCGCTTTTCACCAGTTCCCGCCGCACAGCCATGGCCCGCAGTTTCGACAGCAGGTCGGCCCGCGCCGAGTCGCTCTTGGCATCGCCAAACCCCACCAGCGTTACCTCGCGGTTGCTCTTGTCGTGCTGCTTTATATAGTCGAGCACCCGCGACAGATCCTGCCGAGCCTTGTTATCCAGGCTCGCGCTGCCTTCTTCGAAGCGAAAATTCACCGTCAAACGCTGGGCATGCCGGCTAATAGCCTGATAACCCTCGGGCATCAGAGCATTGGGCGTGACCGCCATGGCTTGCACGGTCTGGGCGATAAACCCGTTGGCCGCGACAATCGCCTGGCCCTTGCTGCTTTGCGCGAACGCCACCAGCGCCTCGGCCCAGGGATTTTTCCCGTTCGGTGGCAGGTAAAAAAACAGTCGACGGGACAGCGGATAGTCCTCGGTGGCAATCAAACTGTTGAGTGGCAACATCGCCTGGGATTGCCCATCGACGATGGCCACGGCTTTGGCCTGGCGCACGTAGGGCAGGCCGATAAACCCGATACCTTGCGGATCGAGGCTGACCGCATCGGACAGTTGCTCGCTGGACTCGAAACGTTTCGCCGCGCTGCTCAGACTTTTCCCACGCCGGCTGAGGACCAGTTCCTTGAACGTGTCGTAGGTGCCCGACTGATCATCCCGCGCATACAGATGAATCGTCCCACCGATACCGCCGAGTTCTTCCCACGTGCTGGCCTCGCCACTGAAGATGCGCGCCAGTTGTTCGGTGTTGAGCTGATTCAGCGGGTTTTGCGGGTGCAGGATGATTGCCAGCCCATCGATGGCGATGACTTGCTCGGCGCTGGGGCTTTTCAGGTCGCCCAGGGATTTGAGGTCTGCCAGTTCGCTGTCTTTGATCGGCCGGGACGAGGCGGCCAGGTCGGCGGAAGCGTTTTTCAGGGCGGTAAAACCGGTGCTGGAACCGTGGGCCGCGACTTCGACCACCACCCGGCGACCCTGGGCCGTTTGCCCGACGATCCTTTGTTCGTTGGCCTTGTCCGGGGTTTCGCTGTGCACCTTGAGCAGGCCTTGTTCCTGCATCAGCCCTTCGACCAGCGCCGGGCCCAGGTCTGCGCCAATGGTGTTGGAACCCTGGATGCGTAGCACCGGGCCGTGGTCGGGCGTCGGCAACTCACTGGCGGTGGCCGTTAACGGCACGCTGAGACACACCATTAACAGGAACATTACGCGCAGCGTCATGCCGGCACCTTAATAAGCCAAAGGAAGTGCCGGGAGAATAAGTCAGTAAGGTTTCCGAAAGATGACACTGATCGTTCCCACGCTCTGTGTGGGAATGCATCCGGGGACGCTCCGCGTTCCGCTGTTGAATGTGACGCAGAGCGTGGGAACGATCAGTCGAACCGGATCAGCTCAACTCAAGCCAGATCGGCGCATGATCCGAAGGTTTTTCCATCGCCCGCAGATCGTAATCCACCCCCGCATCCTTCACCCGCGGCATCAACCCGTGGGACGCCATGATCACGTCGATCCGCAACCCGCGTTTTGGCTCGTCTTCAAACCCGCGGCTGCGGTAGTCGAACCAGCTGAAACGGTCGGTCACGTCGGGGTTCAGGTGACGGAAGCTGTCCACCAGGCCCCAATTCTTCAGGCGCGCCATCCACTCGCGTTCTTCCGGCAAGAAGCTGCACTTGCCGGTTTTCAGCCAGCGTTTCATGTTGTCCGGGCCGATGCCAATGTCGCAGTCTTCCGGGGAAATGTTCACGTCGCCCATCACCACCAGCGGCTGTTCATTCGTGAACTGGCTTTCCAGCAGGTGCTGCAAATCGTTGTAGAAACGTTGCTTGGCCGGGAACTTGGTCGGGTGGTCGCGGCTTTCGCCCTGGGGGAAATAGCCGTTCATGATCGTCACCGGCACGCCATTGGCGTCGGCGAACGTGCCCCAGATAAAGCGCCGCTGCGCGTCTTCTTCATCGGTGGCGAAGCCTTTATGCAGGGCAATCGGTTCCTGGCGCGAGAGCAGGGCGACGCCGTAATGGCCCTTTTGCCCGTGGAAATACACGTGGTAGCCCAAGGCCTGAACCTCGGCCAGCGGGAATTGGTCGTCGTGGACCTTGGTTTCCTGCAGGCCGATGACGTCCGGTTGATGCTTTTCAATCAGCGCCGCCAGCTGATGCGGGCGAGCGCGCAGCCCGTTGATGTTGAAGGAGACGATCTTCATGGTCGGCAGTCCTGGCAAAAGGGCGATGCTAGCTGACATGTAGGAATGGGGCCAGTGTTGGGGTAAGGGGATTCGTGTTTGGCGGCAGGTTATGGTCTATACCTGTGTGGGAGCAGGTCTGCTCCACGCCGCAACACTGATTCGGATCAGCAAGGAACTGTGGCAGCGCTATAGGCTCGTAACCAGAAGAGTGCCGTCATTTGAACGGTGCCCCGGGGAGATTTACCGATATGCCTGAAACCTCGACCGCCATTGCCGATATCCACATGCTCGACAGCGGCTACTCCCGCGAAGCGCGCTCCTTGCTGTACCAGGCTTACCGGCATGAGCCGACCTTCGGCTACCTGTTCGAAGCCGAGCGCCCCGGCTACGAACAGCGCGTACGTGCCACCGTGCGCGAACTGGTCAAACAACATTTCCTCCAGGATCTGCCCGCCATCGGCCTGCTGGTCAACGACCGCTTGATCGGCATCGCCCTGATCGCGCCGCCGCAACGTCGCCTGGGCATCACCGAAAGCTGGGCCTGGCGCCTGCGCATGGTGCTCAGCACCGGTTTTCGCTGCACCCGACGCTACCTCGAATACCACGAAGCCGTCAGCGCCTGCGCGCCATCCGATGCGGTGCACATGCTGCCATTGCTGGGGATTCACCCGCAATTCCAGGGCAAACACTTCGGCGAACAACTGCTGCAAGCCGTCCACAACTGGTGCGCCGTGGATGAAAACTCTCAAGGTGTGATCCTCGACACTGGGAACCCTCGCTATCTGGAGTTCTATAAGCGTCAGGGCTATGAGGAAATCGGCGAAGTAGCCGTAGGACCGATCCGCGAGCACGTGTTTTTTCACGCCAATCCCCAGGTGTTACAAACAGCAACGGCTTAACGGTAGAACTTTCCCGGTACCCCAGGCTCTATCACGCTCCCAAGCTCGTGATAGCATCCGCGCCTATGAAGTTTCCAGGAAGATTTACCAGTGGCGTGCTCATGCTGTTATCCAGCTGCACGGCGCTGGCGCAAAGTGAATTGGCTGTGCGGATCAAACCGTCCAACGATGAACTGAAAGCCAATATAGAGGGCTATATCGGCAGCCTCGGCGATCGTGACGAAGAAGCTTTGCTGCGCTTCAGTCGCGGCGCCGAGGAACAGGCGCGCAAGGCCGCCCAGGCCTTGGGTTATTACCAGCCGCAAATCGACAGCGAAGTGAAGGGCGGCGAGAAGCCGCGCCTGACCCTGAACATCGATCCCGGCGAACCGATCCATTTGCGCAACGTTACCGTGCGCATCGACGGGCCGGCCGCCTCGCTCAAATCCTTTCGTGTACCACCCCCGGAGCTGCTCAAGCCGGGCGCGGTGCTCAATCACGGGCATTACGAAGACGCCAAGCGCCTGATCCAGAACCAGGCCTCGCGCTTCGGCTTTTTCAGCGGCCGCTTCACCAGCCAGAAACTATTGGTGGACCCGCGTGCCGGTGTGGCCGACGTCGAGCTGATCTACGACAGCGGCCCGCGCTACGCCCTGGGCAAAGTCACGTTCGAAGGCGACACGCCGTTCGACGAAGACCTGCTGCAACGCATGGTCCCATTCAAGGCTGGCGCGCCCTATGACTCCGAACTGATCGCCGAACTCAACCAGGCCCTGCAATCGAGCGGCTATTTCGAAGGCGTGCGGGTGGACGCAGCACCGACGGCGTCCAAGGACGATGTGATCCCGGTGGCGGTCAAACTCGACACCCGCAAGCCACGCACCATGGGCCTCGGTCTGGGTTACTCCACCGACGTCGGCCCACGCATCAAGGCCAACTGGACCCGGCACTGGGTCAACCCCCAGGGCGACAGCTATGGCTGGGAAGCCGAACTGTCGGCGCCACGGCAGAACGTCGGGGTGTTCTACGACATTCCCCTGGACCCGCCGCTCACCGACAAGCTGCGCTGGGCCGCCGGTTATCAATATGAAGAAATCGCCGACACCGACAGCCTGAGCAAGCTGCTGACCCTCGGCCCCGAGTGGCACAGCAAGTTGCCCAGCGGCTGGCAACGGGTGGTGTCGCTCAAATGGCAGCGCGAGGAATACACCCTCGGCGATGACTCGGGCCTGAGCACCTTGCTGATGCCGGGCGTCAGCTATTCCTATCTGAAAAGCGATAACCGCATCGACCCGCACAACGGCTATCGCCTGACTTTCGAAACCAAAGTCGCCAAGGAAGGGCTGGGCTCGGACACCAACCTGCTGTACGGCACCGCGCTGGTCAAAGGCTTGACCACGGTGTTCGACAAGCACCGGTTCCTCGGGCGGGTGCAGGTCGGCGGCAGCGCCACCAACGGCTACAAATCGGTGCCGCCGTCGTTGCGCTTCTTCGCCGGTGGCGACCAGAGCGTGCGCGGCTACGACTATCAAAGCCTGTCCCCGGAAAACTCCGAGGGCGACCGCATCGGTGGTCGTTACATGATTGCCGGCAGCGTCGAGTATCAATATTCCATCGCCGAAAAATGGCGGGTCGCGACGTTCATCGACCAGGGCAACTCCTTCAACACACTCGAACTGCCGAACCTCAAGACCGGCGTCGGTATCGGCGTGCGCTGGGTCTCGCCGGTGGGGCCGATCCGCCTCGACCTGGCCCACGCGATGGACGACGACGGCGGCATTCGACTGCACTTTTCCATGGGGCCTGAGTTGTGAAGCGTGGTTTGAAAATATCGTTGGCCGCGCTCCTGGCGCTGCTGATGCTGATCGTGTTGGCCGTCGCCACGGTGCTCGGCACGGCGACCGGCAGTCGCTGGGCACTGGGTTTTGTGCCGGGTTTGACCGTGGAGAATTTCCAGGGCCGCTTGGGCGGGCAGTGGAGCGCCGATCATCTGCTGTGGCAGCAGGACAGCAGCCGGGTTGAGCTGAAGCAGGTGATTTTCGCCTGGTCGCCGCTGTGCCTGACGCGCATGACCTTGTGCATCGAGCAATTGCAGGCCGATCAGGTCAGCCTGCAATTCCCGCCGGGCGCCGAGGAAGAAAGCAGCGGCCCGATCACGCTTCCGGATTTGAAACTGCCGCTGGCGATTGAACTGGGCGACGTCAAGGTTGGCAGCCTGCTGTTCAACGGCAGCGAAGAACTGCGGGGCTTGCAACTGGCGGCGCACTGGACCGAAAAGGGCATGCAGATCGACTCGGTGCAATTGCAGCGCGACGACCTGAGCCTGAACCTCTCCGGTTCGCTGCAACCCGGCGGTAACTGGCCGTTGAGCGCTGAAGGCAAACTGACCCTGGCCACCCCCGCGCCCTGGACCCTGGCGCTTAAAGTCGACGGCGATCTGCTGAAAACCCTGAACCTGAAAGCTGACAGCAGCGGTTATCTGGACGGGCAACTGACCGGCGAACTGCAACCGCTGGTGGAAAACCTGCCGGCCAAGGTGCGAATCACCGCCGACGGCTTCAAACCCGCCGCCGATCTGCCGGACACCTTGCAACTCAATCAACTGGAACTCACCGGGGTCGGTGACCTGAAAAACGGTTATCAACTGCTCGGCAAAGCCACGCTGCCCGCCGAACAAGGCCCGGTCGCGCTGATGCTGCAAGGCAAGGTCGACGCCAAGGGTGCGCAGATTGCCGGGCTCGACCTGACCGCCAACGACAAGCAAAGTCTCAAGCTCACGGGCAACCTCGACTGGAGCAAAGGGCTTACCGCGCAAGCGAAAATCGACTGGCTGGACTTCCCGTGGCATCGCCTCTATCCGCTGATCGACGAGCCGCAAGTCGCGTTGCGCAGCTTCAACGGCGAAGTCTCCTACACCGACGGCCAATACCTGGGCAACTTCAACGCCGCACTGGATGGCCCGGCCGGGGCGTTTACGATGAGCAGCCCGTTCGCCGGCGACCTGACGAAAATCTACCTGCAACAATTCCAGCTCGAAGCCGGGCAGGGCAAGGCCGAAGGGCACCTGAACCTGCAATTTGCCGATGGCATTGCCTGGGACACGGCGCTGGACCTGTCGGCGATCAACCCGGCGTACTGGATGGCGGAATTACCGGGCACGTTGGCCGGGCCGTTGCGCAGTAAAGGCGAGATGAAGAATGAAAAGCTCAGCCTGAGCGCTGACCTCGATTTGAAAGGCAAACTGCGCGGCCAACCGGCGGTGATCCAGGCCAAAGCCGATGGCGCCGGTGAGCAGTGGAACCTCAACGCCTTGCAGATTCGCCTCGGTGACAACAGCATCAACGGCAAGGGCAGCCTGCAACAGAAACTCGCCGGGCAGATCGATATCAAGCTGCCGCGCCTGGCTCAGCTCTGGCCGCAACTGCGCGGTCAGCTCAATGGCCGGGTCGATCTCGCCGGCACACTCAAGGCACCTCAAGGCAAGCTCGGCCTGCAAGGTTCGCAACTAGCCTTCGAAGACAATCGCCTGCAAAGCCTGAACCTCGACGCCACTCTCGACAGTGCGCAACGGGCCAAGATCGACCTCAAGGGCAGCGGCATTCAGGCGGGTGAAACTTCGCTCGGGACGCTGACCGCCAGCGGCCAAGGCGATATCAAGAACCAGAAACTCAGCCTCGACCTGCAAGGCCCCCAGTTGAAACTGGCCCTCGGCCTCGACGGCGCGCTGGACAAGGGTAACTGGCGCGGACGCCTGGCCAGCGGCGATATCCAGGCCGGCGGCCAGGACTGGAAGCTGCAAGGCCCGGCCAAGCTTGAGCGATTGGCCGACGGCAAAATCAACTTCGGCGCCCATTGCTGGATGTCCGGTCCGGCCAGCTTTTGCGGTGAAGACCAACGGCTGATGCCGGAACCGAAGCTGCGTTATCACCTCAAGCAATTCCCGATCGACAGCCTCGCCCAGTGGTTGCCCAAGGACTTTGCCTGGAAGGGCAAACTCAACGCCGACCTGCAACTGGACCTGCCGGCCAGCGGGCCCGACGGCCAAATCAGCATCGATGCCAGCGGCGGTACCTTGCGCATGAAAGAGAAGGATCAGTGGCTGGACTTCCCGTACCAGACCCTGAAACTCACCAGCAAACTCACGCCAAAACGCATCGACACCGACCTCAACTTCGTTGGCGGCAAGCTCGGCGAGTTGATGGTGCAGGCGCAGATCAACCCGCTGGCGAAGAACAAACCGCTGACCGGCTCGTTCCGCCTCAACGGTCTGGACCTCTCGGTGGCGCGGCCGTTTGTGCCGATGGTCGAGAAACTCACCGGGCGTTTGAATGGCAGCGGCACCTTGTCCGGCGGGCTGCTGGCGCCGCTGGTCAACGGCAATCTGCTGCTCAGTGATGGCGAAGTATCCGGGGCTGAATTACCGATGGAGCTGCAAGACTTGCAGGTGAAAGCGGTAATTGCCGGCGAAACCGTGCAATTGAATGGCGGCTGGAAAAGCGGCAAGAGCGGGCAGGGCAGCTTGAATGGCAACATCGCCTGGGGTCAGGCGCTGGTGGTGGATCTGGCGCTCAAAGGCACGCAATTGCCGGTCATCGTCGAGCCTTACGCCAAGCTCGAAGTGGCACCGGATTTGAAGATTTCGATGAAAGGCGACGAACTGTCCATCGCCGGCAAAGTGCTGGTGCCCAAGGGCGAAATCACCGTGCGCGAGTTGCCGCCATCGACGGTCAAAATCTCCGACGACACGATCATCGTCGGTGCGCAGACCGAGGAAGGCAAACCGCCCGTCGCCATGAAAATGGACATCGATGTGGTGGTTGGCGAGGACAAACTCAGCTTTGCCGGGTTTGGCCTGACCGCGAACCTGCAAGGGCACGTGCACATCGGCGATAACATGGACACTCGCGGCGAACTCTGGCTCAACGATGGTCGGTATCGCGCGTATGGCCAGCGCCTGACGGTGCGACGTGCGCGACTGCTGTTTGCCGGGCCGCTGGATCAACCGTACCTGGACATCGAAGCAATTCGCCAGACGGATGATGTGATCGCCGGTATTCGCCTGAGCGGCAGCGCCGAGCAGCCGACCACCCAGATCTTCTCCGAACCGGCCATGAGCCAGGAGCAGGCGTTGTCCTATCTGGTGCTCGGGCGTCCGTTGAGCACCACCGGCGAAGACAACAACATGCTCGCCCAGGCCGCCCTCGGCTTAGGGTTGATGGGCAGTTCGGGGGTGACCAGCGGTTTGGCCAAGGACCTGGGCATTCAAGACTTCCAGCTCGACACCCAGGGCAGCGGCAACACCACCAGCGTGGTGGCCAGCGGCAACATCTCCGAGAAGCTCAGCTTGCGCTATGGCGTTGGCGTGTTTGAGCCGGCCAACACCATTGCCCTGCGTTACAAGCTGAGCAAGAAGGTGTATCTCGAAGCCGCCGGTGGCGTGGCGAGTTCGCTGGACATCTTCTACAAGCGGGATTTCTAAACCCCTCACACCTGATCGTTCCCACGCTCTGCGTGGGAATGCCTCCCGGGACGCTCCGCGTTCCGTTCTTGAATCGTGACGCAGAGCGTCACTGGCAGCATTCCCACGCAGAGCGTGGGAACGATCAAAGCGACGACTTCTGCGCAGCCGAACGGGGGCGAGCCCCCTCGCCACGGGTGTTTGCGGCGTCTGCACTTCTGCCATTTATCAGCTAAATACAAAGCATCCTAACTATTACGTTGACATTCGCTGCCTAGGCAGTAACATCTCGACATACATTCTCTGCCTAGGCAGCTAATTGGTGGTCAGATGAAGCATTTCACCCCTGAACAATTCAAGCATTGCCATCTCGGCCTCCTGCTCGGGCGCGCCGCGTTGCTCAAGGACCGGATCATCGACACGCACATGGAACCCCACGGCATCACCGCCGCGCAGTTCAAAGTGCTGATCATCATGGCCCAGTTCGGCGTCGATACCCCGGCCGAACTCTGCCGGCACCTGTCCCTGGACAGCGGATCGATGACGCGCATGCTTGATCGCCTGGAACAGAAAGGTTTCCTCGCCCGCCAACGCTCCGAAGCCGACCGCCGACAGGTGCAACTGGTGCTGACCGAACAAGGCCAGCAGTTGACTGACCGCCTGCCGGACATCGGCGCCGATGCCATGAATGAACTGGCCGGCGCCATCACCCCGGACGAGTTGCAAACCCTGGAACGGATCCTGAAGAAAATCTTGGTGGCAGCCGGTGACTCGATCACTTTGCTGCGGGTAGGTGACAAATGAGCAGTAAAACCTTGCGTACAGGCCTGAGCCTGGTGCTGGTCTCGATGATCCTGGCCGGTTGCGCCAGCTACAGCGGCCTGAACACCGAAGGCAAAAGTGTCGATGCGAAAACCCTCAAGGCCGGGCAATCCCTGAGTGGCGTGACCCTGTCCCCGGCAGCCTGGCCGAAAAGCGACTGGTGGAAAAGCCTCGGCGACCCACAGCTCGACGGCCTGATCCGCGAAGCCCTGCACGACAGCCCGGACATGCAAATCGCCGAAGCCCGCGCGCACCAGGCCAGCGCCGCTGCCTATGCTGCCGATGCTGCGCGCATGCCGACCCTCGATGCCAGCGCCGGTGTCAGCCGCTCGCGTCTGGCCAAGGATCAAGACCCGCGCGGGCAGGGCGATGCCTACGCCACCGTGCGTAACATCAGCGCCAGTTTCAATTACAACTTCGACCTCTGGGGCGGTCAGCGTGACGCCTGGGAAGCCGCGTTGGGCCAGGCCCGCGCTGCCGAAGTCGACCAGCAGGCCGCGCAACTGACCTTGTCCGCCGACGTCGCCCGCGCCTACAGCGATCTGGGCCAGGCGCACATCGTGTATGACCTGGCCAGCGAAGACCTCAAGCGCACCAAACAAATGCTCGACCTGAGCCAGCGGCGCCTGAGTTCCGGGATCGACAGCCAGTACCAGTTCCAGCAAACCGAAAGCCTGGAAGCCAGCTCCGAAGCCAGCCTGATCGATGCGGAAAAACGCCTGAACAGCGCGAAAATCGCCTTGGCCGTGCTGCTCGGTAAAGGCCCGGATCGCGGCAATGAAATCGCCCGGCCGAAAATCCTTCAGGCCAGCGCCGTGGCGTTGCCGTCGGTGCTGCCGGCGGAATTGCTCGGTCGTCGCCCGGACTTGGTCGCCGCACGCTGGCGGGTCGAAGCCGCGAGCAAGGACATCGCCGCGAGCAAGACCCAGTTCTATCCCAACTTGAACCTGACGGCGGCCGCCGGTGCCGAATCCTTATTGGGTGACGCGATGTTCGGTTCGGCCAGTCGCTTCTTCAACATTGCCCCGACCATCTCGGTGCCGATCTTCGACGGCGGCCGCCTGCGCGCCAACCTCGATGCCCGCGACGCCGACTATGACCTGGCGGTGGCGCAGTACAACAAGAGCCTGGTCAAGGCGCTGGGGGATGTCAGCGACACCATCAACCAGTTGCGCGATATCGGCCGGCAGATCGGTGCCCAGCAACACGCCACCGAAATTGCCCAGGACTCTTACAACACCGTGGTCCAGCGCTACGGTTCCGGCATCGGCAATTACCTGGACGTGCTCAGCATCGAACAGCAATTGCTCCAGGCCCAGCGCCAACTGGCGAACCTGAATGCCGAGCAGATCGACCTGTCGATCCAACTGATGCAGGCGCTCGGTGGCGGCTTCCAGGCTGAAACCCTCGCCTCGGCCAATCCAGCTTCAGCCAAGCTGAACAACTAATTCAAGGTACTTGTCATGGCCACTGCCGAAACTACAAATGCTCCTGAAAACGCTCAAGACACGAGCAACCCACGCAAACGCAAAGTCATGCTGACCGTGCTGGCGATCCTGGTGATCCTCGCCGGCCTCGGCGTCTGGGCTTATCACGAACTCTACGGGCGCTGGAACGAGAGCACCGACGACGCCTACGTGAACGGTAACGTGGTGGAAATCACGCCGCTGGTCACCGGCACCGTGGTCAGCATCGGCGCCGATGATGGCGATCTGGTTCACGAAGGCCAGGTGCTGGTCAACTTCGACCCGAACGACGCCGAAGTCGGTCTGCAAAGTGCTCAGGCCAACCTGGCCCGTACCGTGCGCCAAGTCCGTGGTTTGTACAGCAACGTCGACGGCATGCGCGCCCAGGTCAACGCCCAGCAGGCCAACGTGCAAAAAGCCCAGGACAACTTCAACCGCCGGAAAAACCTCGCCGCCGGCGGCGCGATTTCCCAGGAAGAACTGTCCCACGCCCGCGACGACCTGACCTCGGCGCAAAACGCCCTGGCCAATGCTCAGCAACAGCTCAAGACCACCAGCGCTTTGGTGGATGACACGGTGGTTTCCTCGCACCCGGACGTGATGTCCGCCGCCGCGCAATTGCGTCAGGCCTACTTGAACAACTCCCGCAGCACCTTGATTGCGCCGGTCACCGGTTACGTGGCCAAGCGCTCGGTGCAACTGGGTCAGCGAGTTCAACCAGGTACCGCGCTGATGGCGGTGATCCCGCTGGATCAACTGTGGATCGACGCCAACTTCAAGGAAACCCAACTGCGTGACATGCGCATCGGGCAACCGGTGGACATCGAAGCCGACCTGTACGGCAGCGACGTGAAGTTCAGCGGCACCATCGACAGCCTCGGTGCCGGCACCGGCAGTGCGTTTGCCTTGCTGCCCGCGCAGAACGCCACTGGTAACTGGATCAAGATCGTGCAGCGTGTGCCGGTGCGGATTCATATCAACGCCGAAGAACTGGCCAAGCATCCATTGCGGGTTGGCCTGTCGACTCAGGTGGATGTGAACCTGCACGACCAGAGCGGCCCGGTGCTGGCGCAACAGCCACCACAAAAGGCGTCGTTCAGCACCAACGTCTATGACCGTCAGTTGGCCGAGGCCGACGCGATGATCACGCAGTTGATCCACGACAACAGCGCAGCGGTCAGCAAGACCGCGCAACGCTGACACTAACCCTGTGGGAGCAGGCTTTTGTGGCGAGGGAGCTTGCTCCCGCTCGACTGCGAAGCAGTCGTAAAGCTTTTGGGGCCGCTTCGCGACCCAGCGGGAGCAAGCTCCCTCGCCACAAAGGCTCCCACAACGTCAGCTGCGACTTTAACAGGCGCCGCGCCCACCCGGTTCCATAGGATTAGCGATGAGCAATAACGCGTCTTTCACGCCGCCCAGCCTGCTGCTCAGCACCATTGGCTTGTCGCTGGCGACTTTCATGCAAGTGCTCGACACCACCATCGCCAACGTGGCCTTGCCGACGATTTCCGGCAACCTGGGCGTGAGTTCGGAGCAGGGCACCTGGGTGATCACTTCGTTTGCCGTGAGCAACGCGATCGCGCTGCCGCTGACCGGTTGGCTCAGTCGGCGTTTCGGTGAAGTGAAACTGTTTCTCTGGGCCACGATCCTGTTTGTGTTGGCTTCGTTTCTCTGCGGTATCTCGACTTCGATGCCGGAACTGATCGGTTTCCGTGTGCTGCAAGGCCTGGTGGCCGGCCCGTTGTACCCGATGACCCAGACGCTGCTGATCGCGGTGTACCCCCCGGCCAGGCGCGGCATGGCCCTGGCGTTGCTGGCGATGGTCACGGTGGTGGCGCCGATTGCCGGCCCGATCCTGGGTGGCTGGATTACCGACAGTTACAGCTGGCCGTGGATCTTCTTTATCAACGTGCCGATCGGGATTTTCGCGGTGATGGTGGTGCGTTCCCAGCTCAAGGCGCGTCCGGTGGAAACCAGTCGCCAGCCGATGGATTACGTGGGGTTGATCACGCTGATCATTGGCGTCGGCGCGTTGCAGGTGATCCTCGATAAAGGCAACGACCTGGATTGGTTCGAATCGAACTTCATCATCATAGGTGCGGCGATTTCGGTGATTGCCCTGGCGGTGTTCATCATCTGGGAAATGACCGACAAGCACCCGGTGGTGAACCTGCGGTTGTTCGCTTATCGCAACTTCCGCATCGGCACCATCGTGTTGGTGCTGGGCTACGCCGGGTTCTTTGGCATCAACCTGATCCTGCCGCAATGGCTGCAAACCCAGATGGGCTACACCGCTACCTGGGCGGGCCTGGCAGTAGCGCCGATCGGGATTCTGCCGGTGCTGATGTCGCCGTTTGTCGGCAAGTACGCACACAAGTTCGACCTGCGCCTGCTGGCCGGGCTGGCGTTCCTGGCGATTGGCCTGAGTTGCTTCATGCGCGCCGGCTTCACCAACGAAGTGGACTTCCAGCACATCGCCCTGGTGCAACTGTTCATGGGGATTGGCGTGGCGCTGTTCTTTATGCCGACCTTGAGCATTTTGATGTCGGACCTGCCGCCGAGCCAGATCGCCGACGGCGCGGGCCTGGCGACCTTCCTGCGGACCTTGGGCGGTAGTTTTGCGGCGTCGTTGACCACCTGGATCTGGATTCGTCGGGCGGATCAACACCACGCTTACTTGAGCGAAAGCATCACTACCTACGACCAACCGACCCGGGATGCCTTGAACACCCTGGGCGGGGCGAGTACCCCGGCGTATGCGCAGCTCGATCACGTGCTGACCAGCCAGGCGTACATGCTCTCCACCGTGGATTACTTCACGTTGCTCGGGTGGGGTTTCATGGGGTTGATGCTGATTGTGTGGCTGGCCAAGCCACCGTTTGCGGCGAAAGCCGGGCCTGCGGCCAGCGGTCACTAAGCACGCCGCGGATGATCGTTCCCACGCTCTGCGTGGGAATGCCTCAACGGACGCTCCGCGTTCGGCTTTGAAAGGGACGCGGAGCGTCCCGGGCTGCATTCCTTTGCTGCGCGTGGGAACGATCAGGCAGAAGGGGCTGCCAATTGCGGTGGCGGGGCGAAGTCGAAGGGCGCCAGCGCAAACCCTTGCTCATCCACCTGCAACGCCCACCCCTGACGATCCCAATCCCCCAGCACAATGCGCTTGGCCGCTTGTTCGCCAATCTGCAGCTTGTGAATCGCGGGACGGTGGGTATGCCCATGAATCAGGGTTTTCACGCCGAACGCCTGCATGACCCGCGGCACTTCCTCGGGCGTGACATCGACAATGTCATTGGCTTTCATCCGCGTCTGCGCCCGGCTTTCGCTACGCAGTTTGCGCGCCAGTTTATGGCGGGTGCTCAGGGGCAGGTGCCGGAGGATAAAGAGGGTGACGGGGTTGCGCAGATAGCGACGTAGCTTCATATAGCCGACGTCGCGGGTGCAGAGGCTGTCGCCGTGCATCAACAGCACCGGCTCGCCGTAAAACGGCACGACACTCGGGTCCTTCAACAGCGTGCAGCCGGCCTGTTTGCAAAAGGCCTTGCCGAGCATGAAGTCGCGATTGCCGTGCATCAGAAAAATGGCCGTGCCGCTGTCGCTGAGATCGCGCAGGGCCTGGCAGATGGAACGCTGAAAGGGCGTCATGGCATCGTCGCCAATCCACGCCTCGAAAAAGTCACCCAAGATGTACAACGCACTCGCCGAGCGGGCGCGTCCGGCGAGCAAATCCAGAAACGCCCGGGTAATGTCCGGGCGCTCCTCTTCCAGATGCAAGTCTGAAATCAGCAATATCACGCTTCGATGATCTCGGCTTTCTCGATGATCACGTCGTCTGCTGGTACGTCTTGGTGACCGGATTTCATGGTGGTGGAAACACCTTTGATCTTGTCCACGACTTCAGTGCCGGCAACCACTTTGGCGAAGACCGCGTAGCCCCAGCCCTGAGTGGTCTTGGCGCTGTGGTTCAGGAAGCTGTTGTCAGCCACGTTGATGAAGAACTGGGCGGACGCCGAATGCGGCTCCATGGTGCGAGCCATGGCCACGCTGTACTTCTCGTTCGGCAGACCGTTGTCGGCTTCGTTCTGGATGCTTGGGCGCTTGTCTTTCTTTTCTTTCATGCCTGGCTCGAAACCGCCGCCCTGGATCATGAAGTTGCCGATTACACGGTGGAAAACGGTGTTTTCGTAGTGGCCGGCTTTGACGTATTCGATGAAGTTGGCAACGGTAACCGGTGCTTTTTCAGCGTTCAGTTCCAGGACGATGTCGCCGTGGTTGGTGGTCAGTTTGACTTGGGTCATGATCGGCACTCTTTCAAGAAATTCGTGGGTTTCGGGGCATTTGAGCCCGCAACCGGTCTGGTCGGTATCAACCAAGGTGCGCAGTTTAGCGCGACAGGCGTTAATTTCGAGGCAGTTTTTCAAAACAGGTGGATTAAACGCACCTGATTTAGGGCCTGCTCTGTCAGCGGCTTGACAGCATCGGCTATGATAGCGGCTTTGTTTTGTCAGGCCTTTAGTTCCGGCCGCGCACTCGTACGTTCAAGGATCCTATGAGCAAGCCCACTGTCGACCCTACCTCGAATTCCAAGACTGGCCCTGCCGTGCCGGTCAATTTCCTGCGCCCGATCATCCAGGCGGACCTGGACTCGGGTAAGCACACGCAGATCGTCACCCGTTTCCCGCCTGAGCCCAACGGCTACCTGCACATCGGTCACGCCAAGTCGATTTGCGTGAACTTCGGCCTGGCCCAGGAATTTGGCGGCGTCACGCACCTGCGTTTCGACGACACCAACCCGGCCAAGGAAGACCAGGAATACATCGACGCGATCGAAAGCGACATCAAATGGCTGGGCTTCGAATGGTCCGGTGAAGTGCGCTACGCCTCGCAGTATTTCGACCAGTTGCACGACTGGGCCGTCGAGCTGATCAAGGCCGGCAAGGCCTACGTCGATGACCTGAGCCCGGAGCAAGCCAAGGAATACCGCGGCTCTCTGACCGAGCCGGGCAAGAACAGCCCGTTCCGTGACCGTTCCGTGGAAGAAAACCTGGATTGGTTCGCCCGCATGAAGGCCGGCGAATTCCAGGACGGCGCACGCGTGCTGCGGGCCAAGATCGACATGGCCTCGCCGAACATGAACCTGCGCGACCCGATCATGTACCGCATCCGCCACGCCCATCACCACCAGACCGGCGACAAGTGGTGCATCTACCCCAACTACGACTTCACCCACGGTCAGTCGGACGCCATCGAAGGCATCACCCACTCGATCTGCACCCTGGAGTTCGAAAGCCACCGTCCGCTGTACGACTGGTTCCTCGACGCGCTGCCAGTGCCGGCGCACCCGCGCCAGTACGAATTCAGCCGTTTGAACCTGAACTACACCATCACCAGCAAGCGCAAGCTCAAGCAACTGGTCGATGAAAAGCACGTGTTCGGCTGGGACGATCCGCGCATGTCCACGCTGTCGGGCTTCCGCCGCCGTGGCTACACGCCGGCGTCGATCCGCAATTTCTGCGACATGGTCGGCACCAACCGTTCTGACGGCGTCGTCGATTTCGGCATGCTCGAGTTCAGCATCCGTCAGGATCTGGACCAGAATGCTCCGCGCGCCATGTGCGTGCTGCGTCCGTTGAAAGTCGTGATCACCAACTACCCGCAAGACCAGGTCGAGAACCTCGAACTGCCGCGTCATCCGCAGAAAGAAGAACTGGGCGTGCGCCAGTTGCCGTTCGCCCGTGAAATCTACATCGACCACGATGACTTCATGGAAGAGCCGCCAAAAGGCTACAAGCGCCTGGAGCCGAACGGCGAAGTGCGTCTGCGCGGCAGCTACGTGATCCGTGCCGACGAAGCGATCAAGGACGCCGATGGCAACATCGTCGAACTGCGTTGCTCCTACGATCCGGAAACACTGGGCAAGAATCCTGAAGGCCGCAAGGTCAAAGGCGTGGTGCACTGGGTGCCGGCAGCGGCCAGCATCGAGTGCGAAGTGCGCCTGTACGATCGTCTGTTCCGTTCGCCGAACCCTGAAAAGGCGGAAGACAGCGCCAGTTTCCTGGACAACATCAACCCTGACTCGCTGCAAGTTCTCACCGGTTGTCGTGCTGAACCCTCGCTGGGCAATGCACAGCCGGAAGACCGTTTCCAGTTCGAGCGCGAAGGTTACTTCTGCGCGGATATCAAGGACTCGAAACCGGGCGCTCCGGTTTTCAACCGTACCGTGACCTTGCGTGATTCGTGGGGCCAGTGATTCAAGGAAACAAATAAAGTGCTAACGATCTACAACACGCTCACCAAGAGCAAAGAAGTGTTCAAGCCGCTGGATGGCAACAATGTGCGCATGTACGTCTGCGGGATGACCGTGTACGACTACTGCCACATTGGCCACGGCCGCAGCATGGTCGCGTTTGACCTGGTGACTCGCTGGTTGCGTTTTAGCGGTTATAACCTGACGTATGTGCGCAACATCACCGACATTGAAGACAAGATCATCAATCGGGCCAAGGAGAACGGCGAGCCGTTCGACGTGCTGACCGAACGCATGATCACCGCGATGCACGAGGACGAGGCGCGCCTCAACATCCTCAAGCCGGACTTGGAGCCGCGGGCCACCGATCACATCGCTGGCATGCAGACCATGATCCAGACCCTGATCGACAAGGGTTACGCCTACGCCCCGGGCAATGGCGACGTGTACTACCGCGTCGCCAAGTTCATGGGCTACGGCAAGCTGTCGCGCAAGAAAATTGAAGACCTGCGTATCGGTGCGCGGATCGAAGTCGACGAGTCCAAGCAGGACCCGCTGGACTTCGTGCTGTGGAAAGGCGCCAAGCCGGGCGAGCCGAGCTGGCCTTCGCCGTGGGGCGACGGTCGTCCGGGCTGGCACATCGAGTGCTCGGTGATGTCGACCTGCTGCCTGGGCGAGACCTTCGACATTCATGGTGGCGGCAGTGACCTGGAGTTTCCGCACCATGAAAACGAAATCGCCCAGAGCGAAGCGGCCACCGGCAAGACCTACGCCAACGCGTGGATGCATTGCGGCATGATTCGCATCAATGGCGAGAAGATGTCCAAGTCCTTGAACAACTTCTTCACCATTCGCGACGTGCTGGAAAAGTACCACCCGGAAGTCGTGCGTTACCTGCTGGTGTCGAGCCACTACCGCAGCGCGATCAACTACTCGGAAGACAACCTCAAGGACGCCAAGGGCGCACTCGAGCGTTTCTACCACGCGTTGAAAGGCCTGCCGAGCGTGGCGCCGGCCGGCGGCGAAGCCTTTGTCGAGCGCTTCACCCAGGTGATGAACGACGACTTCGGCACGCCGGAAGCGTGCGCGGTGCTGTTCGAGATGGTGCGCGAGATCAACCGTTTGCGTGAGAGCGATCTCAATGCAGCGGCCGGTCTGGCGGCGCGTTTGAAAGAACTGGCCAGTGTGCTGGGCGTGTTGCAGCTCGAAGCCGATGACTTCTTGCAGGCCGGCGCTGAAGGCCGGGTGGATGCGGCTGAGGTTGATGCACTGATTGCCGCGCGTCTGGCGGCGCGTGCCGGTAAAGACTGGGCCGAATCCGACCGCATCCGCGACCAGCTCACCGCCATGGGCGTGGTGCTGGAAGACGGCAAGGGCGGCACGACCTGGCGGTTGGCCGACTGATGATCGTTCCCACGCTCTGCGTGGGAATGCCTCAACGGACGCTCTGCGTTCGGCTTTGGAAGGGACGCGGAGCGTCCCGGGCTGCATTCCCACGCAGAGCGTGGGAACGATCAAATTCGTTACGAACAAAACCCGCCTTGTGCGGGCTTTTGTTTATGTGCAGGTTCCAAGTGCGGTGGTGGCAGGGCTGACGCCTTCGCGGGCAAGCCTCGCTCCTACAATTGTGTCGTTGATCGTTCCCACGCGCGCGTGGGAACGATCACTGCCGCAGACGCTTGTACAAAGTGTTTCGGCTAACGCCTAACCTGCGAGCCAAATGCGAAATATTCCCCCCGGCCGCCTGCAACAATCGGTTCAAATCCTCGGCGTCATTCAAATCCGCCGCTAACGGCTCCGGCGTCTCCACCGGTTCCATCTCCAGATCGACAAAAAAATCATCCGGCAAATGCTCGGGCCGCACCGGTTGCTCCTCGGCCATGGCCAGCGCCACCTGCATCACGCTGCTGACTTGGCGCAAATTCCCCGGCCATGGATGGCGGCTGAACAATTCCATGACTTCACGGCTTAATCCGGCCCATTGCGACGGCTCCCGGTGCTGCTCCCACAAGCGCTTGAACAGTGCCTGTTTGTCGCTGCGTTCCCGTAATGGCGGCAGCTCTAGCGTTAAGCCGCCGATCCGGTAGTAGAGATCTTCCCTGAAGCGCCCGAGCTGCACCTGTTCGCGCAACGAACGGTTGGTTGCGGAAATAATCCGGATATCCACCGGGAACAACTCACTGCTGCCCACTGGTTGCACGCAACGTTCCTGCAACACCCTTAGCAGTCGGGCCTGAGTCGGCAGCGGCATATCACCGATTTCATCGAGGAAGAGGGTGCCTTTGTCAGCCTTGCGGATCAGCCCGATGCTGCCTTTCTGGTTGGCGCCGGTGAACGCGCCTTTCTCATAGCCAAACAGCTCGGACTCGACCAGTTCGGCGGGGATCGCCGCACAGTTGACGGCGATGAATGGTTGTTTGCTGCGGGAACTGGCCTGGTGCAGGGCTTTGACGAAGACTTCCTTGCCGACCCCGGTTTCGCCGTGGATCAGCAGCGGAATGTCTTTCTCCAATAAACGTTCTGCCTGACGCACGGCTTTTTCCACGCGACTGTCGCCGAAGTGCAGGGTGTTCAGGTTGATCGCGGTTGGCGTTGCAACGCTTGGTTCTGCAAACACTCGCGGCTGAATCGGCACCTGTTTCGGCCGCTTCAACAAGCACTGGAAACGGTTGCGCCCCGAGGCTTGCAAGGCAAACGGCAGGCCGTCGGGCTGGTTCAACAACTCAAGCAGCGAGACTTTAAACAAGCTTTCGACACTGACCCGCGACAGGCTGATCCCCAGCAGATTGTCAGCCCTGCGATTGGCCGACAGCACTTGCCCGGTCTCATCGAAAATCAGTAGCCCGGCCCACTGGCTGTCGAGGTTGTTCAACCCGGTATTGAACGTCAGTTGAAAATGCTGGCCATGGAACAGGTTGAGGATCAGCCGGTTTTCCACGGTCTGGCTCATCATCTTGACCATGCCCAGGGTGTGGGACGGCGGCAGGTAGCTGTCGCTGGACACATCCAGCACCGCGATCACCTTGCGCTCGGCATCGAAAATCGGCGCGGCGGAACCGGTCATGAAACGGTTGGCCTTGAGGAAATGTTCATCGTGCTCAATGTGCACCGCTTGCTCGCAGGCCAGGGCGGTGCCGATGGCATTGGTGCCGCTGCAACGCTCCATCCAACTGGCCCCGGCGCTGAAACCTCGGGTCAGGCTCGGCTCGATAAAGCGCTGGGTGCCCCAGGACGTCAGCACCTGGCCCTGATTGTCGGCGAGCATGATCAGGCAATTGGAGTTGCTCAGGATGTTCTCGTAATACGGCAGGACTTCCTGATGGGTGGTCTGCACCAGCGAGTGCTGGCTCTCCAGCAACTGCGCGATGCCGTCGGCGGGCAGTTGATCGAAGGTGGGCACGCTGTGGTGATCAAGCCCGAACGCGCGGCAACGGGACCAGGAGTCCTGGATGATGGCGTCGTGGGAGAGCGGCGAGGCAGGTACGGCCATGGCTGTCGATCTCTGAGCAAAGCTTTTATTGTTTTTATGGGTGTTACACAACACTTGATGCGCCACATAACCCTGTAGGAGCGAGGCTTGCCCGCGAAGGCGTCAGGGAGATCGCCTTCGCCGGCAAGCCTGGCTCCTACAAGGGCAACAGATGGCACAAAAGTGCTAATAGAGTGTTGTTCACTATTGTTCATTGTCAACCGTCGAACTGTTCAATTGTTCAGTCCGGATTGTTCATTTCTGTTCAGCAACGAACGCGGTTTTCTCCCGTTACCACGGATTTTCAAACCAGATCAATCACTTGTGATTTCTGGCACGAATGTCGCTCTATCGCTACGGTCGCTTGACTCCAAATAATAAAAAAGGCCGAGCCATGTCACTCACCCTGGAGCACGTCAGCCGTACCGTCGAGGGCCAGACCTGGATCGACGATGCGTGCCTTGTTTTCGAACCCGGATCCTTCAACGTTTTGCTCGGCCGCACGCTGTCCGGCAAAACCAGCCTCATGCGCCTGATGGCCGGTCTGGACAAGCCCGACAGCGGGCGCATCCTGATGAACGGCGTCGACGTCACCCAACGCCCGGTGCGCCTGCGCAACGTGTCGATGGTCTACCAGCAGTTCATCAACTACCCGACCATGACGGTGTTCGAGAACATCGCCTCGCCGTTGCGCCAGGGCGGTGTCTCCAACGAAGTGATCCAGAGCAAAGTGCTGGAAACCGCGAAGATGCTGCGCATCGAAAAATTCCTCCAGCGCCATCCGCTGGAACTGTCCGGCGGCCAGCAGCAACGCACGGCCATGGCCCGGGCGCTGGTCAAGGATGCGGAGCTGATCCTGTTCGACGAACCGCTGGTCAACCTCGACTACAAATTGCGCGAAGAACTGCGCCAGGAAATGCGCGAGCTGTTCAAGGCGCGGCACACCATCGCCATCTACGCCACCACCGAGCCCAACGAAGCCCTGGCCCTGGGCGGCACCACCACCATTCTTCACGAAGGCCGGGTGATCCAGAGCGGCAAGTCCTCCGAGGTCTATCACCAACCACAAACGGTGCTGGCGGCGGAGTTGTTCTCCGAACCGCCGATCAACCTGATGCCGGGGCGGATTGCCGGCAACGAAGTCAGTTTCGCCAACTTCGTGCACTTCCCGCTGAACGTCGATCTGCGCCCGGTGGGCGAGGGCGAGTTCCGCTTTGGTGTGCGCCCCAGCCATATCTCGCTGGTGCCGAGCAACGACGACGACCTGGAACTCGCCGTGACGGTCGAGGTGGCCGAGATCAGCGGTTCGGAAACCTTCCTGCACGTACGCAACGAGCATTTCCTACTGGTGCTGCACTTGCCGGGCGTCCACGAATACGACGTCGATGCGCCGATTCGCATCTATATCCCGACCCATAAACTGTTTGTGTTCGATACGCAGGGGCGGCTGGTCCAGGCGCCCGGTCGCCGTATCGCGAGGGTTGCCTGATGGCCGAAATCCGTTTGCAGAACCTCGCCCACAGCTACACCCGCACGCCGACAGGTCCTGAGGATTATGCGATTCGCGAGATGGACCACATCTGGGAGCAGGGTGGCGCCTACGCCTTGCTGGGTCCGTCGGGCTGCGGCAAGTCGACCTTGCTCAACATCATTTCCGGGCTGCTCAGCCCGTCCCAGGGCCAGGTGCTGTTCGACAGCAAAGTGGTCAACGACCTGACCCCGGAAAAGCGCAACATCGCCCAGGTTTTCCAGTTTCCGGTGGTCTACGACACCATGACGGTGTTCGACAACCTGGCCTTCCCCCTGCGAAACCAGGGCATGAACGAGGCGAAAATTCACAGCAAGGTGCAGGAAATTGCCGAGGTGCTTGACCTCCAGGCCCTGCTCAGCAAAAAGGCGCGCAACCTCACCGCCGACGAAAAACAGAAAGTCTCCATGGGTCGTGGGCTGGTGCGCGATGACGTGTCGGCGATCCTGTTTGACGAACCGCTGACCGTGATCGACCCGCACCTGAAGTGGAAACTGCGGCGCAAGCTCAAGCAGATCCACGAGCAATTCAACATCACCATGGTCTACGTCACCCACGACCAGCTCGAAGCCTCGACCTTCGCCGACAAGATCGCGGTGATGTACGGCGGGCAGATCGTGCAGTTCGGCACGCCACGGGAATTGTTCGAACGGCCGAGCCACACCTTTGTCGGCTATTTCATCGGCAGCCCGGGGATGAACCTGATCGACGTGAAGCCGCAACCCGGTGGGGTCGGTTTCGCCTCGACGCACTTGCCTTTGTCTGACGCGATGCAGCAACAAATCGCCGACAAGCCGTGGAAAACCCTGAAGGTCGGCATCCGCCCGGAGTTCGTGCATGTGTGGGACGAGCCGTTTGATGACGCGATGCAGGCACAAGTCGTACACATCGAAGACCTCGGCACCTACAAGATCATGACCCTGAACCTCGACGGCGCACCGCTGAAAGTGCGCCTGGCCGAAGACAAACCGGTGCCCGAAGGCACGGCGTACATCAGTTTTCCGGCGCAGTGGTTGATGGTCTATGCCGACGATTACCTACTGGAGGTGCAGCCATGAACAAGGTGCAAAACAACAAGGCCTGGTGGTTGGTCCTGCCGGTGTTCCTGCTGGTGGCATTCAGTGCGGTGATCCCGATGATGACCGTGGTCAACTACTCGGTACAGGACATCTTCGACCAGTCCAGCCGCTACTTCGTCGGCGCCGACTGGTACAAGCAGGTGCTGCTCGATCCTCGGTTGCACGACTCATTGCTGCGCCAGTTCATCTATTCCGGCTGCGTGCTGCTGATCGAAATCCCGCTGGGCATCGCCATCGCCCTGACCATGCCGACCAAGGGGCGCTGGTCGTCGCTGGTGCTGATCATCCTGGCGATTCCGCTGCTGATCCCGTGGAACGTGGTCGGCACCATCTGGCAGATCTTCGGCCGCGCCGATATTGGTTTGCTCGGTTCCAGCCTGAATGCCATGGGCATTAACTACAACTACGCGTCGAACACCATGGACGCCTGGGTCACGGTGCTGGTGATGGACGTCTGGCACTGGACCTCGCTGGTGGCGCTGTTGTGTTTCTCCGGGTTGCGGGCCATTCCCGACGTGTACTACCAGGCCGCGCGCATTGACCGCGCGTCGTCCTGGGCGGTGTTCCGGCATATCCAGTTGCCCAAGCTTAAGAGCGTGCTGCTGATCGCGGTGATGTTGCGCTTCATGGACAGTTTCATGATCTACACCGAGCCGTTCGTGCTGACCGGCGGCGGTCCGGGGAATGCCACGACCTTCTTGAGTCAGACCTTGACCCAAATGGCCGTAGGGCAATTCGACCTCGGCCCGGCGGCGGCTTTCTCGCTGGTGTATTTCCTGATCATCCTGTTGGTGTCCTGGCTGTTCTACACGGCCATGACTCACTCTGACGCCAACCGCTGAGGTCTGCCATGAGTAAAAGAAAGCTCATTCCATTGCTGATCTACATCCTGTTTCTGCTGGTGCCGATCTACTGGCTGCTGAACATGTCCTTCAAAAGCAACACCGAAATCCTCGGCGGTTTGACGCTGTTTCCTCAGGATTTCACCTTGGCCAACTACAAGGTGATCTTCACCGACCCGAGTTGGTACACCGGTTACCTGAACTCGCTGTACTACGTGAGCCTGAACACGGTGATTTCCCTGAGCGTGGCGCTGCCGGCGGCTTATGCGTTCTCGCGGTATCGCTTCCTCGGCGACAAGCACCTGTTTTTCTGGCTGCTGACCAACCGCATGGCCCCACCGGCGGTGTTTTTGCTGCCGTTCTTCCAGCTGTATTCGTCCATCGGGTTGTTCGATACCCACATCGCCGTGGCCCTGGCGCACTGCCTGTTTAACGTGCCGTTGGCGGTGTGGATCCTCGAAGGCTTCATGTCCGGGGTGCCCAAGGAAATCGACGAAACGGCCTACATCGATGGCTACAGTTTTCCGAAGTTCTTCGTGAAGATTTTCATCCCGCTGATCGGTTCCGGGATCGGTGTCACGGCGTTTTTCTGCTTCATGTTCTCCTGGGTCGAGTTGCTGCTGGCGCGGACCCTGACGTCGGTCAACGCCAAACCCATCGCGGCGGTGATGACGCGCACGGTCTCGGCGTCCGGCATCGATTGGGGCGTACTGGCGGCGGCAGGGGTGTTGACCATCCTGCCGGGCATGCTGGTGATCTGGTTTGTTCGCAACCACGTGGCCAAGGGCTTTGCCCTGGGCCGGGTCTGAGGAGCTGATGATGGAATGGATGAGCTGGACCGCCCCGACAGCGGTGTTTTTCATCGTCATTGGCCTGATTCTGGTGGGCATGACGACCTGGGAGTTGCGCTCGCCGAGCATCCTTCGGCGAGGTTTGTTGCCGATTGCCACCACCCGTGGCGATCGCTTGTTTATCGGTCTTCTCGGCAGCGCCTACCTGCATCTGCTGGTAATCGGCGTCACCGACTGGAGCATCTGGGTGGCGTCCGCGTTGTCCCTGGTGTGGCTGTTGGCTGTGATGCGTTGGGGCTAGTCGAATCGCTCGGCAAAGTTGCTCCGAAACTTAAACAGGAGGTCTCTATGTTCGACAAAAACAATAAGCTGCGACATAGCATTTCATTGGCAGCCCTGCTGGCACTCAGCGGTTTGAGCGCGACGGCCTGGGCCGATGCCTACGAAGACGCGGCAAAAAAATGGATCGGCAGCGAATTCAAACCGTCCACCCTGACGGCCGATCAGCAGCTCGAGGAATTGAAGTGGTTCATCAAGGCTGCCCAGCCGTTTCGCGGGATGAACATCAAGGTCGTCTCGGAAACCCTGACCACTCACGAATATGAGTCCAAGGTCCTGGCCAAGGCCTTTACCGAGATCACCGGGATCAAGGTCACCCACGATTTGCTGCAAGAAGGCGACGTGGTGGAGAAGCTGCAAACCGTGATGCAGTCGGACAAGAGCATCTATGACGGCTGGGTCAACGACTCGGACCTGATCGGTACGCACTTTCGCTACGGCAAGACCGAGGCGATCACCGACCTGATGGCCAACGAAGGCAAGGACTTCACCTCGCCGACCCTGGACATCAAGGACTTCATCGGCATTTCCTTCACCACCGCGCCGGACGGCAAGATCTATCAGCTGCCCGACCAGCAATTCGCCAACCTTTACTGGTTCCGCGCCGACTGGTTTGAGCGGCCTGAGCTGAAAGCCAAGTTCAAGGAAAAGTACGGTTACGAATTGGGCGTGCCGGTGAACTGGTCGGCCTATGAAGACATCGCCAAGTTCTTCAGCGAAGACGTCAAGGAAATCGACGGCAAACGCATCTACGGGCACATGGACTACGGCAAGAAAGACCCGTCCCTGGGCTGGCGCTTCACCGATGCCTGGTTCTCCATGGCCGGTGCCGGCGACAAAGGCATCCCGAACGGCTTGCCGGTGGACGAGTGGGGGATTCGCGTCGAGGACTGCCACCCGGTGGGTTCCAGCATCACCCGTGGCGGCGACACCAACGGCCCGGCGGCGGTCTACGCGACGCAGAAATACGTCGACTGGCTCAAGGCCTACGCGCCACCGGAAGCGGCGGGCATGACCTTCTCCGAGTCCGGGCCGGTGCCGTCCCAGGGCAACATCGCCCAGCAAATCTTCTGGTACACCGCGTTTACCGCCGACATGACCAAGCCGGGTCTGCCCGTAGTCAACGCCGATGGCTCGCCGAAATGGCGCATGGCGCCGTCCCCGCGCGGGCCGTATTGGGAGGAGGGCATGAAGCTGGGCTATCAGGACGTGGGTTCCTGGACGTTCATGAAGTCCACGCCTGAGAAACAGAAACTCGCAGCCTGGCTCTACGCGCAGTTTGTGACCTCGAAAACCGTATCCCTGAAGAAAACCATCGTCGGCCTGACGCCGATTCGCGAGTCGGACATCAACTCGCAAGCCATGACCGATCTGGCGCCGAAACTCGGTGGCCTGGTCGAGTTCTACCGCAGCCCGGCCCGTGTGCAATGGACCCCGACCGGGACCAACGTGCCGGACTATCCACGTTTGGCGCAACTGTGGTGGAGCCACATCGCCGAAGCCGCCAGCGGCGAGAAAACCCCGCAACAGGCACTCGATGGTCTGGCCAAGGACCAGGACGCCATCATGACGCGGCTTGAACGCTCCAAGGTGCAACCGGTGTGCGGCCCGAAAATGAACCCGGAACGGGATGCGCAATACTGGTTCGATCAACCGGGGGCGCCGAAGCCTAAGTTGGCGAATGAGAAGCCTAAAGGTGAGACGGTCAGCTACAACGAACTGCTGAAATCGTGGGCGGATGCGCGTAAGTAAGCTTCTGTACTGAGAAAGGCGAACGGCACCGGAAGGTGCCGTTTTTATTTGTGGTTGATGGACCGCTTTCGCGAGCAAGCCCGCTCCCACAGGGATCCGTGGCAAACACATTATTTATGAGCAACCCCGAACCACTGTGGGAGCGGGCTTGCTCGCGAAGAGGCCGTCTGACTCACCCAGTCTTATCAACAGAACTAACATCTGACAGCAACGCTGAAATTCGTGGTGCGTAAGGTTGAAAATCAGAGGCCTCACATTAGGCTGCCTTGAAAATCATCGGATATAAGCCCTCTGGCTTTAGGTCAGGGCGGCGAGATGTTCGATCGTCTGCGGAAAGCGTTCGACCAGGCGGATAAGGGTCGTAGCCTGGGCGTTGGGTGTTGCCCGTCCCTGTTCCCAGTTTTCCAGGGTTCGGGTATTGGTGCGCAGATAGGCCGCGAACACTGACCGGGAGAGGTTGAGCTGTTGGCGGATAGCGACCACTTCCTTGGCAGTGATGGGCATCAGTTCTGGCAACTGAACCTTATGGGTTCGCAGCGTGATCTTGCCTTGGCGCTCATCGGCCAAGGCTTCGAGGCCATCCATCAGTTCAGCAAAAATGTCACGTTTCATAGTGGGATCTCGTTTTGATTTCTCTATCCAGCGTTTGTCTGAAAAGCTTTTTCTGAATGGGCGACAGGTCGTCTTGCTCGTCTTTGCCATACACGGTGAACAGCCAGAATTGATCGAAGCCTGACCACCAGTAATAAATCACCCGTAATCCGCTGCGCTTGCCTTTGCCTCGTCGTTGGTCGCAGAAGCGAATTTTGCGCAGCCCCCCGGTGCCCTCAATCAGGTCGCCCGCTTCAGGGTTCTTCAGCAACGCCAATTGAAAGCTGCGAAACAGATCGTCATCCAGGTAATCGTCTCGATGTTTCTGAAACATACGTAACTCGACCAATAGAGCATCCATGTTCTGTACGCTACCTACGTATAGTTTGTCTCAATAATCGAATCGGTCAAGGCATCGAAGCCATCCTTTTCGTTCCCGATTTCAACGGTAGACCCCAGTTGTAAAAACACCTGTAGGAAGAGTCGACCAGTGCGGTGAGAGCATTCGATAAAAGAGACGGGATACTTGGCTGTGGGACTGGCTGGGGAAGTGGTACATAAATCGATGTTTGAAAATCACGATCCCCCAAACGCAAAAACGGCACCCGAAGGTGCCGTTTCTGTTTTCTACCGAGTATCGCTAAACGATCAACCCGCCAGACCTGCTTGCTGTACCAACACCAGCAACGGCTGCGGATACAGCCCCAGGAAGAACGCCAGGGCGGCGATGGCCAGCAGCATCACGCCGCCTGCCTTTTGTTCCCAGTGCAGTTGCGCATCGTGGCGACGCAGGTTCGGCTCGATCAGGTACAGGGTGACCATCACGCGCAGGTAGTAGAAGACGCCGATGGCGCTGCCCAGTACCAGGGAACCCACCAGCCACCATTGGTGCGACTCGACGCCGGTGGCGATGATGTAGAACTTGCCGATGAAGCCCGCGGTCAGCGGGATGCCGGCCAGGGACAGCATCATCACGGTCAGCACGGCGGTCAGGTACGGACGACGCCAGAACAGGCCGCGGTATTCGTACAGGGCGTCAGCGTCACGGCCTTTGTACGGCGAGGACATCAGGGTGATTACACCGAACGCGCCAAGGCTGGTGATCACGTAGGTGACCAGGTACACGCCGATGGCTTCCACGGCCAGACCCTTGCTCGCCACGAGGGCGATCAGCAGGTAACCGAAGTGGGCGATGGACGAGTAACCCAGCAGACGCTTGAGGTTGCTCTGGGTCAGTGCCAGCAGGTTGCCGAACAGGATCGACGCAATGGCGATGATGGTCAGCACGTCGCTCAGGACACCGCTGCTTGCGGCAGGGGAGATCTGGAACAGACGCACCATCACGGCAAACACGGCGACTTTCGAAGCGGTCGCGAGGAACGCTGCAACCGGTGCCGGAGCCCCTTCGTAAACGTCCGGGGTCCAGAGGTGGAACGGTACCAGCGACAGTTTGAACGCCAGGCCGATCAACATCATGCCCAGGCCCATTTGCGCCAGGGAGCTTGGCAGGCCAGTGGCCGCCAGCGCTTGACCGATACCGACGAAGCTCAGGCTGCCGGAGTCGGCGTAGAGCAGGGCCATACCGAACAACAGGAACGCAGAGCCGGCGGCCGACAGCACCATGTACTTGATACCGGCTTCCAGCGAACGCTTGTTGAAGAAGGCATACGCCACCAGACCGTAGACCGGCACCGACAACAGTTCCAGACCGATGAACAACCCGGCCAGGTGTTGCGCGCTGACCAGAACCAGGCCACCGGCGGCGGCCATCAGGATCAGCAGGTACAGTTCTTCGCGGTTGCCCGGGTAACCCGTGCCGCCATCGCCGAGGTAGGCGTGGGCGAGGGTCACACAAGCGAGGGTGGCGACCAGGATCAGCGCCATATACAAGCAAGCGAAGTTATCGATCTGCAGCAGCGGGGTCACGGCCAGGGGCGCGACCTTCAAGGCTGGCAGGATCGACAGCAACGCCAGGTTCAAACCCGCCACGGAAATCAGGAAGGTCTGCGAGTGGTTGCGGCGCCAGGCGATGGCCAGCATCACCACGATGATCGTGGCGGTGGTGATCAACAACGGCGCGAGCGCGATAAAGTGTTGAGTCGTGAATTCCATAGCGCTCTTACCGGGCCGAAGCGAGTTGAGTGAAGGCGGTACCGAGCCACTGCTGCACGCCATGCATCGTCGCGGCAGAAGTGTCGAGGAACGGCTGCGGGTACACGCCGATGTAAATCAGCAGTACCGCCAGGCCGACCACCATGATCAGTTCGCGACCATCCATGCCGTGCAACACCGCGTCCGACTTGGACGGGCCGAAGTAGGCACGGTGGATCATGATCAGCGAGTAGACCGAACCGAACACCAGGCCCGACGTCGCGATCGCGGTGATCCACGGCGCAGCGGCAAAGGTGCCGATCAGGATCAGGAACTCACCGACGAAGTTACCGGTACCCGGCAAGCCCAGGGACGCGGCCGCGAAGAACAGGCTGATAGCCGGCAGGTAAGCGATCTTCGACCACAGGCCACCCATCTCACGCATGTCGCGGGTGTGGGTGCGTTCGTACAACTGACCACTGAGGATAAAGAGTGCTGCCGCCGAAACACCGTGCGCCAGCATCTGCATCACCGCGCCCTGCAGCGCCAGTTGGCTGCCGGAGTAGATGCCAATCAACACGAAGCCCATGTGGGAAACGGAGGAATAGGCGATCAGACGCTTGATGTCGGTTTGGGCGAAGGCCAGGAACGCACCGTAGAAGATCCCGACCAGACCGAGGGTCATGGCGATCGGCGCGAACTCGGCCGAGGCATTCGGGAACAGCGGCAGGGCGAAACGCAGCAGACCGTAAGCCGCCGTCTTCAACAAGATACCCGCGAGATCGACCGAACCCGCCGTTGGCGCCTGGGCGTGAGCATCAGGCAACCAGGAATGGAACGGTACGACCGGCAGCTTCACCGCGAAGGCGATGAAGAAGCCGAGCATCAGGATGTACTCGGTGGTGAGCGACATCTTGGTTTTCAGCAGGTCGGCGTAGTTGAACGTGATCACGCCAGTGCTGTTGAAGTTGACCAGCACCAGACCCAGGATCGCCACCAACATGATCAGGCCGGAAGCCTGGGTGAAGATGAAGAACTTGGTCGCCGCGTAGATCCGGGTTTTCTTGCCGTCCGAAGAACTGTGACCCCAGAGCGCGATGAGGAAGTACATCGGCACCAGCATCATTTCCCAGAAGAAGAAGAACATGAACAGGTCGAGGGCGAGGAACACGCCGACCACACCGCCCAGGATCCACATCAGGTTCAAGTGGAAGAAGCCGACGTGACGCTGGATCTCTTTCCACGAGCAGAGTACCGAGAGGATACCCAGCAAACCGGTCAGCAGGATCATCAGCAGCGACAGGCCATCGAGGGCCAGGTGCACGCTGATGCCGAAGCGCTGGATCCAGATGTGCTTGAACTCAAGCGCCCAGACCGGATCGGCGCCAGGCGCCGGAGCAAATGAATAGTTACCGTGGGCCCACAGCCAGAGGCCGAGTGCGAGTTCCAGGGTCATGGTCAACAGCGCAATCCAGCGGGGGAGGGTGGCGCCGAAGCGCTCACCCATCCAGCACAGCAGGCCGCCGATGAAGGGGATCAGGATTAGCCAAGGCAGAATCATGACGGGCTCAATTCCTTTCGCAAGTTCGCAAGGTTCATATTCAGACCGCTACCAGCACGATGGCGCCGATGACCAGCACGGAGCCGGCTGCCATCGAGGCCGCGTACCAACGCAGTTGACCGGTTTCGGTACGGCTCAGGGCGGTGTGGCCGCCCTTGGCCATACGCGGGATCAAACCGATGGTCTGATCGAGCGGGTCTTTGCGCAGTGCGTGGCTGATCGCAAGGTATGGCTTGACGAACAGTTTGTCGTAGATCCAGTCGAAGCCCCAGGCAGCGAACCACCAGGCCGAAAGGAAGCGGCCGATGCCGCTGTTGGCGATTGCAGTGACGAAACGACGCTTGCCGAGGAACAGCAGCGCGGCCAGCAGGATCCCGGCCAGGGCGATGGCGCCCGAGGCGATTTCCAGACTGTGCTTGGCTTCGCCGCCGGCATGGCCGACGCTCTCTGGCAACACGCCGTGCAGCGGTGGCACGATCATCGCGCCGACGAAGGTCGACAACACGATCAGCACCGACAGTGGCAGCCAGTGAGCGATGCCGTGACCGGCGTGGGCTTCGGTCTTCGCTTCACCGTGGAACGCGATGAAGATCAGGCGGAAGGTGTACAGCGAAGTCATGAACGCGCCGACCAGACCTGCGTAGAGCAGACCGTGGTTGCCGCTGGCGAACGCTTCCCAGAGGATTTCGTCCTTGGAGTAGAAGCCTGCGGTCACCAGTGGCAGGGCAGACAGGGCCGCGCCGCCGACGATGAAGCTGGTGTAGGCCAGCGGCAGTTTCTTCCACAGGCCGCCCATCTTGAAGATGTTCTGCTCGTGGTGGCAGGCAACGATCACCGCGCCGGACGCCAGGAACAGCAGCGCCTTGAAGAAGGCGTGGGTCATCAGGTGGAAAATCGCGCCATCCCATGCGCCAACGCCCAGTGCCAGGAACATGTAGCCGATCTGGCTCATGGTCGAATAGGCGAGGATACGTTTGATGTCGGTCTGGACCAGCGCGGCAAAACCGGCGAGAACCAGGGTCACGCCACCGACAACGCCGACCAGGTGCAGGATATCCGGCGCCAGGGCGAACAAGCCGTGGGTCCGGGCAATCAGGTAGACGCCTGCGGTCACCATGGTTGCGGCGTGGATCAGGGCCGAAACCGGGGTAGGACCGGCCATCGCATCCGCCAGCCAGGTTTGCAGCGGCAGTTGCGCGGATTTACCCACAGCGCCGCCCAGCAGCATCAGAGTCGCCAGGACGATCCAGAAGTCGCCGACCTGGAACTTCTGCGGTGCCAGCACCAGCAGTTCCTGGACGTTCAGCGTGCCCAACTGTTGGAACAGGATGAACAGGCCGATGGCCATGAACACGTCGCCGATCCGGGTCACGATAAAGGCTTTGAGTGCCGCGTTACCGTTGTTGCGGTTGCTGTAGTAGAAACCGATCAACAGGTACGAGCACAGGCCCACGCCTTCCCAGCCGAAGTACAGGAACAACAGGTTATCGCCCAGGATCAGGAACAGCATGCTGGCGATAAACAGGTTGGTGTAGGCGAAGAAGCGCGAGTAACCGTCTTCACCGCGCATGTACCAGGACGCGAACAGGTGGATCAGGAAGCCGACGCCGACCACCACACCGAGCATGGTGACCGACAGGCCATCCAGGTACAGGGCGAAGTTCGGCGTAAAGCCTTCAACCGCCATCCACTGCCACAACACTTGCGTGTAGTGGCCGCCTTCCGGCGGGGCGACGTTGAATTGCCAGATCACGTAAGCGGCGACAATCGCCGACAGACCGATGGAGCCGACGCCAATCAGCGCCGACAGGTTTTCCGAGAAGCGGCCGCGTGAGAACGACAGCAGCAGGAAACCTATGAGAGGGAATACGAAAGTCAGATAGAGAAGATTCATCCGCGCATCTCGCTGGCAGCGTCGATATCGAGAGTGTGGAAGCGGCGATACAGCTGCAACAGAATCGCCAGGCCAATACTGGCCTCGGCGGCTGCCAGGCTGATCACCAGGATGAACATGATCTGTCCATCCGGCTGGCCCCAGCGGCTACCGGCGACGATGAACGCCAACGCGGAGGCATTCATCATGACCTCCAGGCTCATCAGCACGAAGAGAATGTTGCGCCGGACCATCAGGCCGACCAGACCGAGGCAGAACAGGATGCCGGCGACCGCCAGACCATGCTCCATAGGGATAGCAGGCATCGTCATTGCTCCTTGGCTTCGTTGCGGCCCAAGTGGAACGCCGTGACGGCTGCGGCGAGCAGCAACATCGAGGCGAGTTCGACCACCAGCAGGTACGGACCGAACAGGCTGATGCCCACGGCCTTTGCGTCTACGGTGGTGTGGCCGACGGCCTGACCGCTGGAGTGGCTGAACAGTACGTACAGCAGTTCAGCCAGCAGCAGGGCGCCGAGAATCACCGGGCCGAGCCAGATGCCGGGCTTGAGCCAGACGCGCTCTTGCTGAACCGAGGCAGGGCCAAGGTTGAGCATCATTACCACGAACACGAACAGCACCATGATGGCGCCAGCGTAGGCGATCACTTCCAGCACACCGGCAAACGGCGCGCCGAGGGCGAAAAAGGTCATCGCCACGGCAATCAGCGAAATGATCAGGTAGAGCAGGGCGTGCACAGGGTTGGTGTTGGTGATCACGCGAAGCGTGGCCACAACCGCGATACCCGATGCGAAATAGAAAGCGAATTCCATCTTTCTTCCTTAAGGCAGCAAGCTCTTCACGTTGATCGGCTGGGCTTCGTTCTGCGCGGAGCCTTTCGGCTTCCCGGCAATCGCCATACCTGCAACACGATAGAAGTTGTAATCAGGGTTTTTGCCGGGGCCGGAGATCAGCAGATCTTCTTTCTCGTAAACCAGGTCCTGACGTTTGAACTCGGCCATCTCGAAATCCGGTGTCAGCTGGATCGCGGTGGTCGGGCAGGCTTCCTCGCAGAGGCCGCAAAAGATGCAGCGCGAGAAGTTGATGCGGAAGAAGTCCGGGTACCAGCGACCGTCTTCGGTTTCGGCTTTCTGCAGCGAGATGCAACCGACCGGGCACGCCACGGCGCACAGGTTGCAGGCAACACAACGCTCTTCGCCATCAGGGTCGCGGGTCAGGACGATACGGCCACGGTAGCGCGGCGGCAGGTACACGGCTTCTTCCGGGTACTGCAGCGTGTCGCGCTTGCGGAAGGCGTGGCCGAAGATCATCACCAGGCTGCGAAGCTGGGTGAAGAAGCCATGCACGATGTCAAATATGTACTTCATGATTCTCTATCCTCACTGAGCCGCGATGGCGGGCGTGTTGAGCAACACGATCGCAGCGGTCACCAGCATGTTGACGAGGGTCAGCGGCAGGCAGAACTTCCAGCTGAAATCCATCACTTGGTCATACCGTGGGCGCGGGATCGAGGCGCGCAGCAGGATGAAGATCATGATGAAGAACGCGGTTTTGAGCGCGAACCAGATGAACGGGATCTGCGGCAGAATGCCGAACGGACCGTGCCAGCCACCGAAGAACAGGGTCACCAGCAGCGCCGAAATCAACACGATGCCGATGTACTCACCCACGAAGAACATGCCCCATTTCATGCCGGCGTATTCAATGTGGTAACCGTCGGCCAGTTCCTGTTCCGCTTCCGGCTGGTCGAACGGGTGACGGTGAGTCACGGCGACGCCAGCGATGAAGAAGGTCAGGAAACCGAAGATCTGTGGGATGATGAACCACAGGTTCTGCGCTTGATATTCAACGATGTCGCGCATGTTGAACGAGCCGACCTGGATCACGATGCCCATCAGCGACAGGCCCATGAACACTTCGTACGACACGGTTTGTGCCGAGGCCCGCAAGCTGCCCAGCAGGGCGAACTTGTTGTTACTCGACCAGCCGGCGAACAACACCGCGTAGACCGACAGACCGGCCATGGCGAAGAAGAACAGGATGCCGATGTTGATGTCCGCCACGCCCCA
Organism: Pseudomonas sp. ANT_J12; assembly: GCF_008370045.1. GTDB lineage: Bacteria > Pseudomonadota > Gammaproteobacteria > Pseudomonadales > Pseudomonadaceae > Aquipseudomonas. Next base: position 216,850 of record NZ_VOBN01000008.1, on the reverse strand, counting down.
GGTCGGGGTGATCGGGATGATCGCGAAGGCAATCAGCAGGGCGCTCATGGCGACTACCGGTGCCAGGGTGAAGATCATCTTGTCGGCGAACGGCGGCGTCCAGTCTTCCTTGAAGAACATCTTGATCATGTCGGCCGCGATCTGGAACGCGCCGAACGGGCCGACGCGGTTCGGACCGTAACGGTCCTGCCAGAGGGCGAGCAGACGACGCTCGACCCAGCTCAGCAGCGCGCCGCACACCACCACGGCGAGCAGAATCACGATGGCCTTGAGGACCGCGATGATCACGTCAATCACTTCAGGCGTGAACCAGGTCATTGAGCTGCCTCCTGCAGACCGTCAACGGTTTTGCCAAAGATCGCCGCCGGGATGCCGGCGATACCCGCAGGCAACGCCACCAGGCCAGCGCCCAACTCTTCGTTGATACGCAGCGGCAGACGCAAGGTCTGGCCATCCACGTTCACGCTGAGCAGGGCACCGTCATTGACACCCAGGCGATCGGCTTCGGATTTGGCCAGGGCGACGTAGGCGGCCGGGATGCGTTCCTGAACCGGTGCGGCTTTGGAAGAGTTCTCTTCGCTGCCGAGCAGGTGGAAGAACGGCACGACTTGCCAGGTGCCCGGCGCCGGGTTGAACGCACGTGGAACACTGGCGAACCAGTTCAGCGAGTCACCGGTGCTTTCGATCAGGCGGGTGCCCGGGTCGCCAGCGCGGATGTGACCACCGACTTCGTCCTGGAACTTGTTCCAGGCCTGCGGCGAGTTCCAGCCCGGAGACCAGGCGAATGGCACTTGCTGACGCGGTTCGACCGAGCCCGAGTAACCTTCCATCGAGAAGTTGAACGCGGTGTCGTTGTCTTGCGGGGTACGCGGTTCGTGCACGCTGATGTCAGCGCGCATGGCGGTACGACCGGAGTAACGCAGCGGTTCGCGGGCCAGCTTCATGCCCTTGATGCGGAACGCGGCGGACGGTGCGGCATCAACGATACGCGCCAGTTGCGGCGTGCTCGAAGCGACGGCAGCGGTGACGTGGTCCAGTTGGGTCCAGTCGATCGGCTGGTTCAACAGGGTTGCGCGCAGGGCGTGCAGCCAGCGCCAGCCTTCGTGAACCAGGATGCTCGCGTCCATGTATTTCGGGTCGAAGACCTGGAAGAAGCGCTGGGCGCGGCCTTCCTGGCTGACCAAGGTACCGTCGCCTTCAGCGAAGCTGGCGGCTGGCAGAACCAGGTGCGCGCGATCGCTGGTGGCGGTTTTCTGGTGGTCCGCCACGATCACCACTTTCGCGGCGTTCAGGGCAGCATCAACCTTGGCTTTGTCGGTACGGGTGTACAGATCGTTTTCCAGCACGACGATGGCGTCGGCCTTGCCATCGATCACCGCTTGCAGCGCGTCGTCGACCGAGTTGCCACCGAGCATGGCCAGGCCGAGGCTGTTGGCCTCTGGCACGATCAGGCTGATGGAACCGTTCTTCTCGCGCAGCTTCAGGGCCTTGGCGATGTTGGCGGCAGCTTCGATCAAGGCTTTGGAGCCCAACGAAGTACCGGCGATGATCAGCGGACGCTTGGCAGCGAGCAGGGCGTCGGCAATGCGCTTGGCCAGGTCGAGGGCTTCAGTATCGAGGCCTTCAACTGCTGGCGCGCTGGCGTCGAGGGCGTGAGCCACGGCGAAACCGATGCGGGCCAGATCGTCCGGGGCAGCGTGGACACATTCTTCGGCGATGTCGTCGAGCTTGGTTTCAGCCAGGCTGGCGATGAACAGCGGGTTCAGTTCTTTCTGACCGATGTTCTTCACCGCAGCGTCGAGCCACGGCTGAACGCGCATGGCGTCGGCCATGTCTTCGGCCTTGCCCTTGACCGATTGACGCAGGGACAGCGCCATACGGGCAGCGGTCTGGGTCAGGTCTTCACCGAGGACGAAGATCGCGTCGTGGTCTTCGATGTCGCGCATGTTCGGGATCGGCAGCGGGCTGTCTTTCAGCACCTGCATCACCAGGCGAATGCGTTCCAGCTCGGCGGCTTCGATACCGGAGTAGAAGTGCTCGGCGCCGACCAGTTCGCGCAACGCGAAGTTGCTTTCGAGGCTGGCGCGGGGCGAACCGATACCGACGATGTTGCGACCGCGCAGCAGGTCGGCGGCTTTATCCAGCGCTTCGTCGAGGCTCAGCTTGGCGCCATTGGCCAGCAATGGCTGACGCGGGCGGTCTTCGCGGTTGACATAGCCATAGCCGAAACGGCCACGGTCGCACAGGAAGTACTGGTTGACCGAACCGTTGAAACGGTTTTCGATCCGACGCAGTTCACCGTAGCGTTCGCCCGGGGAGATGTTGCAACCGCTGGAGCAGCCATGGCAGATGCTCGGCGAGAACTGCATATCCCACTTGCGGTTGTAGCGCTCGGAGTGAGTCTTGTCGGTGAACACACCGGTCGGGCAGACCTCGGTGAGGTTGCCGGAGAACTCGCTTTCCAGGGTGCCGTCTTCAACGCGACCGAAGTACACGTTGTCGTGGGCGCCGAACACACCGAGGTCGGTGCCGCCGGCGTAGTCCTTATAGAAGCGCACGCAACGGTAGCAAGCGATGCAGCGGTTCATCTCGTGACCGATGAACGGGCCGAGATCCTGGTTCTGGTGGGTACGCTTGGTGAAGCGGTAACGGCGCTCGTTGTGGCCGGTCATTACCGTCATGTCTTGCAGGTGGCAGTGACCGCCTTCCTCACAGACCGGGCAGTCGTGGGGGTGGTTGGTCATCAGCCATTCGACGACGCTGGCGCGGAATACTTTCGCCTCTTCGTCTTCGATGGAGATCCAGCTGCCGTCGGTGGCGGGGGTCATGCAGGACATGACGATCCGACCACGGGTGTCGTTGGCGTCGGTGTACTGCTTGACCGCGCACTGGCGGCAAGCGCCAACGCTGCCAAGGGCGGGGTGCCAGCAGAAATAAGGGATATCGAGGCCTAGCGACAGACATGCCTGTAACAGGTTGTCTGCCCCATCGACTTCGAGCTCTTTGCCGTCTACGTGGATAGTGGCCATGGTTCAAAGTTCTTCGTTGGCCCGGTGTCAGCGGGCGTGGCTAATGGAATCTTGTTATTCGTCCGAATCCAAACAGCCCATAAAGGCGTCATCGAACGAGAAGGCGAAGGGCACGGACCCTTCGCCTTTTTAAGCGTTTACGCGCCGACTACGATCGGCCTTGCCAGAGGCGGGACGACGGCGCTGGTTGGCGCGATGCCGGCTTCGAACTCATGGCGGAAGTATTTGATTGCGCTGCCCAATGGCTCCACGGCGCCCGGTGCGTGAGCACAGAAGGTCTTGCCAGGGCCGAGGAAACCGACCAGACCCAGGAGGGTCTCGATATCGCCGGCTTGCCCTTCACCGTTCTCGATGGCGCGCAGGAGCTTGACGCTCCATGGCAGACCGTCACGGCACGGGGTGCAGAAGCCGCACGACTCGCGGGAGAAGAACTCTTCCATGTTGCGCAGCAGGGACACCATGTTGACGCTGTCGTCCACCGCCATGGCCAGGCCGGTACCCATGCGGGTGCCCACTTTGGCGATGCCGCCGGCGTACATTTGTGCGTCGAGGTGTTCCGGCAACAGGAAACCGGTACCGGCGCCGCCTGGCTGCCAGGCCTTGAGCGTGAAGCCGTCGCGCATGCCTCCGGCGTAGTCTTCGAACAGCTCGCGACCGGTGATGCCGAACGGCAATTCCCACAGGCCCGGGTTCTTGACCTTGCCGGAGAAGCCCATGAGCTTGGTGCCCATGTCTTCGCTGCCTTCGCGGGCCAACGATTTGTACCAGTCCACGCCGTCGGCAATGATCGCCGGGACGTTGCACAGGGTTTCAACGTTGTTCACGCAAGTCGGCTTGCCCCACACGCCAACGGCGGCAGGGAAGGGCGGCTTGGAGCGCGGGTTGGCGCGGCGGCCTTCGAGGGAGTTGATCAGTGCGGTTTCTTCACCGCAGATGTAACGCCCGGCGCCAGTGTGGACGAACAGCTCGAAATCGAAGCCGCTGCCCAGGATGTTCTTGCCCAGCAGACCGGCTGCCTTGGCTTCTTCCACGGCACGGTTCAGGTGCTTGGCGGCGGTGGTGTATTCGCCACGCAGGAAGATGTAGCCACGGTAGGTTTTCAGCGCGCGGGCACTGATCAGCATGCCTTCGATCAGCAGATGGGGCAGTTGCTCCATCAGCATGCGGTCTTTCCAGGTGTTCGGTTCCATCTCGTCCGCGTTGCACAGCAGGTAGCGGATGTTGATGGATTCGTCTTTGGGCATCAGGCCCCACTTCACGCCCGTGGGGAAGCCTGCACCGCCGCGACCTTTCAGGCCGGCGTCTTTCACGGTCTGGACGATGTCGTCCTGGGCCATGTCGGCGAAGGCCTTGCGCGCCGCCGCGTAACCGTTCTTGGCCTGGTACTCGTCGAGCCACACGGCCTCGCCGTCGTCACGCAGGCGCCAGGTCAGCGGGTGAGTCTCGGCCGAACGCTTGATGCGGTTGGCAGGACCGAAGGAAGTCAGGGTCATACGTAGCCCTCGAGCAAGTTGGCGACGCCAGCAGGCTGCACATCACCGAATGTGTCGTCGTCGATCATCAACGCCGGCGCCTTGTCGCAGTTGCCGAGGCAGCAGACCGGCAGCAGGGTGAAACGACCGTCGGCGGTGGTTTCACCCAGGCCGATGACGAGCTTGCTCTGGATTTCGCTGACCACCGACTCGTGGCCGCCGATGAAGCAGACCATGCTGTCGCAGACGCGAATGATGTGGCGGCCGACCGGCTGACGGAAGATCTGGCTATAGAACGTCGCCACCCCTTCAACGTCGCTCGCCGGGATGCCGAGGATTTCGCCAATGGCGTAGAGCGCGCCGTCGGGCACCCAGCCACGTTCCTTCTGGACGATCTTCAAGGCTTCGATCGACGCCGCGCGCGGGTCTTCGTAGTGATGCAGCTCGTGCTCGATGGCCGAGCGCTCGGTTTCACTCAAGGTGAAACGGTCTGTCTGGATAAGCGTGCTGTTCATGCTTAGCGGTCCACGTCGGCCATAACGAAATCGATACTACCCAGGTACGCGATCAAGTCCGCGACCATGCTGCCTTTGATCACCGAAGGGATCTGCTGCAAGTGCGGGAAGCTTGGGGTACGAATCCGGGTGCGGTAGCTCATGGTGCCGCCATCGCTCGTCAGGTAATAACTGTTGATGCCCTTGGTCGCTTCGATCATCTGGAAGGATTCGTTGGCCGGCATGACCGGGCCCCACGAAACTTGCAGGAAGTGCGTGATCAAGGTCTCGATGTGCTGCAGCGTGCGTTCTTTGGGCGGCGGCGTGGTCAGCGGGTGATCCGCCTTGTACGGGCCTTCCGGCATGTTGCGCATGCACTGCTCGATGATCTTCAGGCTCTGGCGCATTTCTTCGACGCGCACGATGCAACGGTCGTAGGCATCGCCATTGGCCGCCAGCGGAACTTCGAATTCGAAGTTCTCGTAGCCGGAGTACGGACGTGCTTTACGCAGGTCGAAGTCGCAACCGGTCGAACGCAGGCCGGCACCGGTGACGCCCCATTCCAGGGCTTCTTTGGTGTTGTAGGCCGCGACGCCGATGGTCCGGCCCTTGAGGATGCTGTTGTCGAGGGCGGCTTTCTGGTATTCGTCCAGACGCTTTGGCATCCACTCGACGAAGTCTTTCACCAGTTTTTCCCAGCCGCGCGGCAGGTCGTGGGCGACGCCGCCGATGCGGTACCAGGCCGGGTGCAGACGGAAACCGGTGATGGCTTCGATCACCGTGTACGCCTTCTGGCGGTCGGTGAAGGTGAAGAACACCGGGGTCATGGCGCCAACGTCCTGGATGTACGTCCCCAGGAACAGCAGGTGGCTGGTGATCCGGAAGAACTCGGCCATCATGATGCGGATGACGTCGACCTTCTCAGGCACCTTGATGCCGGCCAGCTTCTCGACCGAGAGCACGTACGGCAGGTTGTTCATCACGCCGCCGAGGTAGTCGATACGGTCGGTGTACGGGATGAAACTGTGCCAGGACTGACGCTCGGCCATCTTCTCGGCACCACGGTGGTGGTAGCCAACGTCCGGCACGCAATCGACGATTTCTTCACCGTCCAGCTGCAGGATGATGCGGAACGCACCGTGAGCGGAAGGGTGGTTGGGACCGAGGTTGAGGAACATGTAGTCCTCGTTCGCCCCGGAACGCTTCATGCCCCAGTCTTCAGGCTTGAAGCGTGCGGCTTCTTCCTCAAGCTGTTGCTTGGCCAGGTTCAGGGTGAACGGGTCGAATTCGGTGGCACGGGCCGGGAAGTCCTTGCGCAGCGGGTGACCTTCCCAGGTCGGCGGCATCATGATGCGGGTCAGGTGCGGGTGACCTTTGAAGTCGATCCCGTACATGTCCCACACTTCGCGCTCGTACCAGTTGGCGTTCGGCCAGAGGCCGGTCACGGTCGGCACGCTGAGGTCGCTCTCGGACAAGGCGACCTTGATCATCACGTCACTATTACGTTCGATCGACATCAAGTGATAGAACACAGTGAAGTCGGCGCCGCTTGGCAGCCCTTGACGCTTGGTGCGCAGACGCTCGTCCACGCCGTGCAAGTCATAGAGCATGACGTACGGCTTGGGCAGGTTGCGCAGGAAGGTCAGGACTTCGACGAGTTTGGCGCGGGCAACCCAAAGCACCGGCATGCCGGTGCGGGTAGGCTGGGCGGTGAACGCCTCGGGGCCAAAACGGTTGTTCAGTTCGACGACCACATCCTGGTCGTCTGCCTTATAAGGCGGGATGTACAGAGCACTGCCTGTAGTCATGGTTATTTATCGCTTTCGGTCAACGTAAAGAATGAAGCCAGTGTCTCGTTCTGTAAAAGAAGCAGAGCTGGATCAGACTTCGTCGGGGCTGCGCAGGTTGGTGACTGCGATTCGCTGTTCGCGGCGCTGTTCCTTTTGCGAAGGCATCTCGGCGCGATAAACGCCTTGATCACCGACGACCCAGGAAAGCGGACGACGCTCCTGTCCAATCGACTCTTGCAAGAGCATCAAGCCTTGCAGAAAAGCTTCGGGACGGGGCGGGCAGCCAGGCACGTAGACGTCCACGGGCAGGAACTTGTCCACCCCTTGAACGACGGAGTAGATGTCGTACATGCCACCGGAGTTGGCGCACGAACCCATGGAGATAACCCATTTCGGTTCGAGCATTTGCTCGTAGAGACGCTGAATGATCGGCGCCATCTTGATGAAGCAGGTACCGGCGATAACCATGAAATCCGCCTGACGCGGCGATGCCCGGATAACTTCGGCGCCAAAGCGCGCGATGTCGTGGGGCGCCGTGAAGGCGGTGGTCATTTCCACGTAGCAGCACGAAAGACCGAAGTTATACGGCCACAGGGAGTTCTTGCGCCCCCAGTTGATCGTGCCGTTAAGCACGTCTTCGAGCTTGCCCATGAAGATGTTTTTGTGGACTTGATCTTCTAACGGATCGGAAACGGTTTCCCGCTCGCCAATCGGATACTGCTCGTTAGGAGCATCGGGGTCGATCCTGGTGAGATTGTATTGCATTGCCAAAGCCTCATTGTTTCAGCTTCGCCTGCCGCTTGCGACGAGCTTCCGGAGCCCAGTCAAGGGCGCCCACTCGGAACAGGTAGACAAGACCTGCCAACAGAATTGCTATGAAAACGAGAGCTTCGACGAATCCGGTCCAGCCGCTTTCGCGGACGGACACAGACCAGGCAAAGAGAAAGAGGGCTTCGATATCGAAGATCACGAAGAGCATCGCGACCAGATAGAATTTGGCTGAGAGCCGCAAGCGGGCGCCACCTGTAGGTAGCATGCCGGACTCGAACGGTTCGTTTTTGCTGCGGCCCCAGGCTTTTGACCCGAGGAGGCTGGAGACGCCGAGCATGAAGGCGCAAAGGCCGACAACGCCCAGAAGGAAAATGGCAAAGCCCCAGTTGTGGGCCATGAGTCCTGTCGCTTCGGGCATGCTGGTAATCCTTAACAGAGAGCAAAGGTCTCTGAGCTTGATAAAGAAACAAAGCAGTGACGATATGTCGCAGCAATCAATCGCGGTGATTTTATGGCACAACACCGTGCAAGTAAAATTCCTATAGCGAAATTATTTATAGGAATAAGGACATAGCACACCTCCACAGCCCTGTAGCCCATGCCATGCGGGCATTAGCCGGTTTTTCATCAATATTGTTTTGTAGGAAATGTAACGAACATAGTTGCGTCTAAATGATAATCAATACTGTTTGGCTCGGTTTTTAAACTGTTTAACGGGTGAGGGGTTGGGAAGTTGTCTTATATAGCCGTTACTGCAAGTAGCAGCGTTGCCCGTTTTACCGCGTTTTTCTGATCGCGATACCGCTCTGGATCAATGTTTTTTGCCACCGCTCTTGTAGGGGCAAGGCTTGCCCGCGATGAACGATGACGCGGTTTCCCTGATGCACCGCGGCGTCCCCTTCGCGGGCAAGCCTCGCTCCTACAGGGGGGGGTGAATTTCGGGCAAAAAAACGCCCCGAACCAGTCGGGGCGTTAGTTGTGCGACGTTGCGGTTAGCTTTCTATCGGGTCCGCAACGACCGTTTGCTCAGGTATCAGTGGAACTGTTCTTCTTCAGTCGAACCGGTCAGCGCGGTTACCGAGGACGAGCCACCTTGAATCACGGTGGTCATGTCATCGAAGTAGCCGGTGCCCACTTCCTGCTGGTGAGCCACGAAGGTGTAACCCTTGGCCGCGTCAGCGAACTCTTGTTCCTGCAGCTTCACGTAGGCAGTCATGTCGTTGCGGGCGTAGTCGTGCGCCAGGTTGAACATGCTGTGCCACATGTTGTGAATGCCGGCCAGGGTGATGAACTGGTGCTTGTAGCCCATGGCGGACAGTTCGCGCTGGAACTTGGCGATGGTCGCGTCGTCCAGGTTTTTCTTCCAGTTGAAGGAAGGCGAGCAGTTGTACGACAGCAGTTGGTCCGGGTATTCCTTTTTGATCGCTTCAGCGAAGCGACGAGCTTCGTCCAGATCCGGCTTGGCGGTTTCGCACCAGATCAGGTCGGCGTACGGCGCATAGGCCAGGCCGCGAGCGATGGCCTGGTCGAGGCCGGCGCGTACTTTGTAGAAGCCTTCCTGGGTGCGTTCGCCAGTCACGAATGGCTGGTCGTACGGGTCGCAATCGGAAGTCAGCAGGTCAGCCGCGTTAGCGTCGGTACGAGCCAGGATGATGGTCGGCGTACCGGCAACGTCAGCCGCCAGACGAGCAGCGGTCAGCTTCTGTACAGCTTCCTGGGTAGGAACCAGTACTTTGCCGCCCATGTGGCCGCATTTTTTCACGGAAGCCAGTTGGTCTTCGAAGTGAACGCCGGCGGCGCCTGCTTCGATCATGCTTTTCATCAGCTCGTAAGCGTTCAGTACGCCGCCGAAACCGGCTTCAGCGTCAGCCACGATCGGTGCGAAGTAGTCGATGTAGCCTTCGTCGCCCGGACCTTTACCGGCTTTCCACTGGATCTGGTCGGCACGACGGAACGAGTTGTTGATGCGCTTGACCACGGTTGGAACCGAATCCACTGGGTACAGGGACTGGTCCGGGTACATCGATTCGGCGGAGTTGTTGTCCGCAGCAACCTGCCAGCCCGACAGGTAAATCGCCTGGATACCGGCCTTGACCTGTTGTACAGCCTGGCCGCCGGTCAGGGCGCCCATGCAGTTGACGAAATCTTTCTCAGGGCGGAAGGACGGGTGGGCACCCTGGGTGACCAGGTTCCACAGCTTCTCGGCGCCCAGTTTTGCAAAGGTGTGCTCAGGTTGAACCGAGCCGCGCAGGCGGACGACGTCAGCAGCGGAGTAAGCGCGTGTCACGCCTTTCCAGCGTGGGTTTTCAGCCCAATCTTTTTCGAGGGCTGCAATTTGCTGTTCGCGTGTCAGTGCCATGGAGATAAACCTCGTCGCATAGGTCTTGGGTGGAAAATTCCTGCTCCTGCCGGTTACGCCTATCAAGGAAGCGTAAAAGGCTGCTCGCTGACCAGAAGCTTAGGCGGTCAAGTCGGATTTGGCGGGGATGGCGACGGGATGAACGATGGGCTCGAGGGGAAGTGAGCAGGTAAGGGCGAACTGGCGGGCGCATTCGGGCATCGTGGGCCTTGGTGCGAACATCAGAGTGGTGCCGGGTTACCTAATTACGCTTCCGTCCCTCGGGACAACTTCGTTCCAGTCGGCAACCTCGTCAAACACACCTTGTGGGCGGTACAGACACGAAGCGTCTCGCGGGGTAGATGCGAGCGGCGCCTCGAAGGCCCTTGCCAGGGCCCCTGATTAGCGGGAGCGAGGCCATCATGCCTTTGCTTTTTTGGATCGTCAAACATTTTGTAGTGCTTTTTTTCAAGCACTACATCTTTAGTCTAATAAGACTTATCAGTCAGTTTTTGGTGCTTTAGTCCAGGGTGTCGACTTTCACCCGCAAGGTCATGTCATCCCGGCCCTGAGTAGAGTAGCTGCGGGTCTGGCCCTGTTTGTCGGCCTGAGTCTGGCGATTCACGCCGGCCAGGGTGATCCACTCGCCCAGACGCCCCGTGACAGTTGTGTCGGTACTTTGCACATTCACTACATCGGGACGTTCCTGGCTCATACGGTCACGATTGGTGCTGATCGCCAGATGAACGATGTCGCCGGTAACGCTGGCGGTGACGTAGAAGCCTTGGGTGACGTTGCGGTATTCGGTCTGGCTCTGCAGGCGACCGTAGGTATCGGTCTGCGTGCTGGTCAGCGGGACGCTCTGGCCGACCTGGATCAGCGCCGGCGTGCCTTCACTGGCCTGCACCTGCTGAATGCCGCCGTCACGGCTGTCGGTGCTGCGGTTGATGATCCGAGTCTGGTTCGGTTTGGCACCGTTCACCGAGTAGCCCTGGTCACCCTGGAAGTTGTTTTCGTTGGTGTCGACTGTGATCAACAGGCGTTTGGCGGCCACGTCGAGTTGGCTGATCAAGGCCTTAAGTTCGTCGATCTTGCGTTGATCGGCATTGACAATCAGTTGGTTGCCATAGGCGCTGACCTGGCCATCCTTGCCGATAAAATTCTGCGCTACCGGCAGCATATCGGTGCTGGTGCGGTAGTTCAGGGGCACGATCTCGGTGGCGGCCATGACCGAAAAACTGCAGGTCAGCAGCAACGTGGTGAGCAGGGTGCGTAGGGACATGTCCGTTATCTCCGCTTTCGAAAGGCTTGATATTGCCAGTTTGTCGGCCCGGGGTGGGGCAAGTTGAATCCTGGACAGCAAAACGCCCCGACATCCGAAGATGGCGGGGCGTGATCGTTCCCACGCTCCGCGTGGGAATGCAGCCCGTGACGCTCTGCGTCACCTGCCGCGATGGGACGCGGAGCGTCCCGAGAGGCATTCCCACGCGGAGCGTGGGAACGATCAGTGCAGTGTCTCAGGCCGAATGCCGAACCATGTCCACATGCGGAATCCCGGCTTCCAGGAACTCCTCACTGACCAGGCTGAAGCCCAAACGCTCATAGAACGCCGTGGCCTGCACCTGCGCGCTCAGCTTCTGCTGCTTCAGCCCGCGCTTTTCGGCTTCACCGATCACCGCTTGCATCAGCGCATCGCCAACCTTCAAGCCGCGCCAATCCTTCAGCACCGAGACCCGGCCAATATGCCCGTCGGGCAGCAGGCGGGCGGTGCCAATCGGAAAGTCGCCTTCGAAAGCGAGGAAATGCACAGCTGTCGCGTCATCGGCATCCCATTCCAGTTCAGGTGGAACGGATTGCTCGGCGATGAACACCGTCTCACGAATGCGCCGGATCTCGGCGATGTCCTTCTGCCAGTCTGCGACACGAACGTGGATTTTATTCATCAGCAAACCCCAGGCTGCCTTGCTTGACCAGCTCGCACAGCAGGCCGCGGCCGTCTTCGTCCTTCAGCCAGTCGCCGAGGTTATCGGTGTGCAGGGCGTCGGCGGCGCAGATCAATTTCAGCAGCTCGCGCAGTTTGCCCGGCAGGTAACGGCTCTGGCCGCTGGCGAACAGCAGCAGGTCGTCATCGACTTCGGACCAGGCCATGCGCGCGCTCGGGTTGCGAATCAGCACGGCGCCTTGTTCCAGGCTCGCGAGGAAGTCTTCTTCCTCGATTTCTTCCGGACCGACCACCAGTTCCGGGTAGCGCGGCTCGGTCATGTACTGGCCGAACCAGGTCAGCAGCAGGCGTTCGTCGCTCATGTGCTCGGCCAGCAACGCTTTCAAGCGATCAAGGGCGTCGTGCTGAATCTGGTGCGGATCGACCGCCGGCAGGGCGTCAGCATCGGTGTAGCGCTCTTCATCGGTCAGGAACTGGCTGAGGAAGTCGGTGAAGTGGGTCAGCACTTCAGAGGCGCTCGGGGCGCGGAAGCCGACCGAGTAGGTCATGCAGTCATCCACCGCAACGCCGCAATGGGCCAGGCGCGGTGGCAGGTAGAGCATGTCGCCCGGCTCCAGGACCCACTCGTCGGTAGCTTCGAAGTCGGCGAGGATGCGCAGGTCCGCGTGTGGCAGCAGCTTGCTCTCGGAGTCGCACATCTGGCCGATCTTCCAGTTGCGCTTGCCGTGACCTTGCAGCAGGAACACATCGTAGTTATCGAAATGCGGGCCGACGCTGCCACCCGGGGCGGCGAAGCTGATCATCACGTCGTCGACGCGCCAGCTCGGCAGAAAGCGGAAGTTCTCCAGCAGTTCGCTGACTTCTGGCACGAACTGGTCGACCGCTTGCACCAGCAGGGTCCATTCGGTTTCCGGCAACTTGCTGAATTCGTCTTCGGCAAACGGGCCGCGACGCATTTCCCAGGGACGCTCGCCGTGCTCGATCACCAGGCGCGATTCAACTTCTTCTTCCAGCGCCAGGCCGGCCAGTTCGTCTGGATCGATCGGGCTTTCGAAATCAGGGATCGCCTGGCGGATCAGCAGCGGTTTTTTCTGCCAGTAGTCACGCAGGAATTCGCGCGCCGTGATGCCGCCCAGAAGTTGAAGAGGAATATCAGGATTCATGTGTAACCTATTGAAAAAATGCACTTTTCAGACGGGAATAAAAACGCCCGGCGCTGCCGGGCGTCTCAAAAGGGTCAAGCGGTCGATCAGATGCGTTTGGCTTGCTCTACAGCGTTGCCGATGTAGTTCGCCGGGGTGAGCAATTTCAGCTCGGCCTTGGCCGCGGCTGGCATGTCCAGGCCGTCGATGAAAGTTTGCAGTGCTTCAGGGCTGATGCCTTTGCCGCGCGTCAACTCTTTCAGCTTCTCGTACGGGTTTTCGATGTTGTAGCGGCGCATCACGGTCTGGATTGGCTCGGCCAAGACTTCCCAACATGCGTCCAGGTCAGCAGCGATTTTCTGAGCATTGAGCTCAAGCTTGCTGATGCCTTTGAGGCTGGCTTCGTACGCGATCACGCTGTGGGCGAAGCCGACACCGAGGTTACGCAGTACGGTGGAGTCGGTCAGGTCGCGCTGCCAGCGGGAGATCGGCAGCTTGCTCGCCAGGTGCTGGAACAATGCGTTGGCGATACCCAGGTTGCCTTCGGAGTTTTCGAAGTCGATCGGGTTGACCTTGTGCGGCATGGTCGAGGAACCGATTTCGCCAGCGATGGTGCGCTGTTTGAAATAACCCAGGGAGATGTAGCCCCAGATATCACGGTCGAAGTCGATCAGGATGGTGTTGAAGCGCGCAATCGCGTCGAACAGCTCGGCAATGTAGTCGTGCGGTTCGATCTGCGTGGTGTACGGGTTGAAGCCCAGGCCCAGCTCGTCTTCGATAAAGGCGCGGGCGTTCTCTTCCCAGTCGATTTCCGGGTAGGCAGAGATGTGTGCGTTGTAGTTGCCGACAGCGCCGTTGATCTTGCCCAGCAACGGCACGGCAGCGACCTGGGCGATTTGACGCTCCAGACGGTAAACCACGTTCGCCAGCTCTTTGCCCAAAGTGGTCGGGGAGGCCGGTTGACCGTGGGTGCGCGACAGCATCGGCACGTCAGCGAAACGGATCGCCAGTTCACGGATGGCTTCGGCGGTCTGGCGCATCAGCGGCAGCATCACGTCATCACGGCCTTCGCGCAGCATCAGGGCGTGGGACAGGTTGTTGATGTCCTCGCTGGTGCAGGCAAAGTGGATGAACTCGCTGACTTTGGCCAGTTCCGGCAGCTTGGCCGCTTGCTCTTTGAGCAGGTATTCGATGGCTTTGACGTCGTGGTTGGTGGTGCGCTCGATCTCTTTGACACGCTCGGCGTGCTCCAGAGCGAAGTTGTCCGCCAAGGTGTTCAGCACCGCGTTGGCTTCGGCGGAGAACGCCGGCACTTCGCTGATGCCTGGGTGAGCGGCCAGGCGCTGGAGCCAGCGCACTTCAACCAGAACGCGAGCACGGATCAGGCCGTATTCGCTGAAAATTGGGCGCAGGGCCTGGGTTTTGCCGGCGTAGCGGCCGTCAACAGGGGAAACCGCAGTGAGCGAAGAAAGCTGCATGGGGTGTTCTCGGACAGTCGGGCAACGAAATGGGGCGCGTATCATACATGAAAAAATCCGCCGGTCCGTTGCCAACTGACCGGCGTATTACGCGTTACAGATCTAAAGCAGTGTTGCGGGCGCGGTTCAGCTGCTGCGCATCAGCGGGTAAAGCTCTTTGAGCAACTTGCGACGGCTGATCACCAACTGCCAGCGATGACCGCCCAACTGTCGCCACAGGCGCGCCGAACGAATCCCGGCCAGCAACAGGGCGCGGATCTTCGAGGCGTTGCTCGGTTGCTGCAGGTTGCGCATGTCGCCGTGGACCTGGATCCGTTGGCGCAGGGTGCTCAGGGTATCCTGGTACAGCGCGCCGCAAGCGGCGATCACGTTTTCGTGGGCCGGGCCGAAGTGTTCGACCTGGGACTGGATCTGCGGCAGACGCTTGCCGATCACGCCGAGCATGTCGTCGCGCTTGGCCAGTTGACGCTCAAGACCCAGCATCGCCAGGGCATAACGCAGCGGCTCACGCTGCAAGGTGCTCGGGTCGCGTTCCAGGGCGCCGATCAAGGCGCGATAGCCTTCGCGCAGATTGATGTCGTCGCCGCCGTAGACTTCCAGGGTGTCCTTGGGGTCGCGGATCAGCAGGCTACCGAGCATGCAGGTCAGGCCGGCTTCGCTGGTCTGGCCGCTCTTGGCGATCTTGTCCACCAGCACTGCGGCGAGGAACACGCCACCGAGTGCCGTCAGTTGCTCCTGAGTGGGGCTCATTGCTGTGCGCCTTGCGCAGTGTCTTTGCTGGTCCATGGCTCGGCGATTTCGATCACGCCGCCGCCGAGGCAGATTTCACCGTCGTAGAACACCACGGATTGGCCTGGAGTGACCGCGCGTTGCGGGTCATCGAAGGTCGCGCGGTAGCCGCTGGCGGTTTTCTCCAGCGTGCACGGCTGGTCGCTCTGGCGATAACGCACTTTGGCGGTCAGTCGGCGCGGTTCGCTCAGATCGATTGGGTTGACCCAATAGATGTCCGAGGCGAGCAGGGCGCGGGAGAACAGGTACGGGTGGTCATTGCCCTGGCCAACGATCAGTTCGTTGTTGACCAGGTCCTTGATCAGCACATACCACGGCTCGTCACTCGCGTCTTTCAAACCGCCAATACCCAGGCCCTGGCGCTGACCGATGGTGTGGTACATCAAGCCGTGGTGACGGCCGATGACTTCGCCTTCGGTGGTCTTGATCTCGCCTGGCTGGGCCGGCAGGTATTGCTTGAGAAAGTCGCTGAAGCGGCGTTCGCCGATAAAGCAGATCCCGGTGGAATCCTTTTTCTTCGCGGTGGCGAGTTCGTGTTTCTCGGCAATCGCGCGCACTTCGGGCTTTTCCAGCTCGCCGACCGGGAACAGGGTCTTGGCGATTTGTTCACCGCCCACGGCGTGCAGGAAGTAGCTCTGGTCCTTGTTCGGGTCCAGGCCCTTGAGCAGTTCGGTGCGGCCATCGATGTCGCGGCGGCGTACGTAGTGGCCGGTGGCGATCAGGTCGGCGCCGAGGATCATGGCGTAGTCGAGGAACGCCTTGAACTTGATCTCGCGGTTGCACAGGATGTCCGGGTTCGGCGTGCGACCGGCCTTGTATTCGGCCAGGAAGTGCTCGAACACGTTGTCCCAGTACTCGGCGGCGAAGTTGGCGGTGTGCAGCTTGATGCCAATTTTGTCGCACACGGCCTGCGCATCCGCCAGGTCGTCCATGGCAGTGCAGTATTCCGTTCCATCGTCTTCTTCCCAGTTCTTCATGAACAGGCCTTCCACCTCATAACCCTGCTCGATCAGCAGGAGAGCGGAAACGGAAGAGTCCACGCCGCCGGACATGCCGACAATGACGCGCTTCTTTTGTATGTCAGAAGGGGCTGGATCACGCATAGGGATTCAATGAGTGTCTTGAAAAAGGACGCGATTCTAACAGGCCGAAGCCCGCAAGGCTAAAGAGAAGGGCAGATCAGTTCGAGACTGAAGTGTTTACCGTCCAGATAATCATCGATGCAGCGGATGATCAGCTCACTGCGCCAGTTTGCGCGCTGTTCCATGAGTTCGCCACGGGTCAGCCATTTGGCGCCGAGGATACCGTCGTCCAGTTGATAGTCGGGGTGGTGTTTGATGGCCTTGGCGGTGAAGCAGACCCGTTGATAGGTCACGCCGTTGCTCGGGGCGGTGTAGAGGTAAATGCCCACCACGCCGGTTGGCTCGACGTCCCAGCCGGTTTCCTCGAGGGTTTCGCGCACGGCGGCTTCGATCAGGGTTTCATCCGGGTCAAGGTGGCCGGCGGGCTGATTGAGCACCGCTCGTCCGCCCTTGGATTCTTCGACCATCAGGAAGCGGCCATTTTCTTCGACAATGGTGGCGACGGTGATGTGGGGTAGCCAGGTCATGAAATATCCTCCGGTCGAAAATCTGTAGGAGCGAGGCTTGCCCGCGAAGGCGGTGTGTCAGTCGACATCATCGTTATTGACACACCGCCTTCGCGGGCAAGCCTCGCTCCTACAGGAATAGGGGTGGAAACAGAAACCCCGGCACTGGGCCGGGGCTTCTTTGCATCCTTACAACCTTAAACCAACGCGGAGATCGCGGCGTTGAAGGTGTTGCTCGGGCGCATGGCCTTGCTGATCAGCTCGGCATTGGCGTGGTAGTAACCGCCGATGTCCACTGGCTTGCCCTGAACGGCGTTGAGCTCGGCAACGATGGTCGCTTCGTTCTCGGTCAGGGTTTTTGCCAGCTGACCAAACTGCGCTTGCAATGCAGTGTCTTCGCTCTGGGCGGCCAGGGCTTGTGCCCAGTACAGCGCCAGGTAGAAGTGGCTGCCGCGGTTGTCGATGTTGCCGACTTTGCGCGATGGCGACTTGTTGTTGTCCAGGAACTGGCCGGTGGCCTGGTCCAGAGTCTTGGCCAACACCAGCGCTTTAGGGTTGTTGTAAGTAACACCCAGATGCTCAAGGGACGCGGCCAGGGCCAGGAACTCGCCCAGGGAATCCCAGCGCAGGAAGTTTTCTTCCAGCAACTGCTGAACGTGCTTCGGTGCCGAACCGCCGGCGCCGGTTTCGAACAGACCACCGCCATTCATCAGCGGGACGATCGACAGCATCTTGGCGCTGGTGCCCAGTTCCATGATCGGGAACAGGTCAGTCAGGTAGTCGCGCAGTACGTTGCCGGTCACCGAGATGGTGTCCTTGCCTTCGCGGGTGCGCTGCAGGGTGAACTTCATCGCGTCGACTGGCGCCATGATCTGGATATCCAGGCCGGCGGTGTCGTGATCCTTCAGGTAAGCCTGAACTTTCTCGATCACCACGCCGTCGTGTGCGCGCATTGGGTCCAGCCAGAAAATAGCCGGAGTTGCGCTGGCCCGAGCACGGTTGACGGCCAGTTTGACCCAGTCCTGGATCGGCGCGTCTTTGGTCTGGCACATGCGGAAGATGTCGCCGGCTTCAACCGACTGTTCCAGCAAGGTGCGGCCAGCACCGTCGGAAACCCGGACCACGCCGTTGCTCTTGATCTGGAAAGTCTTGTCGTGGGAGCCGTACTCTTCGGCTTTTTTCGCCATCAGGCCAACGTTTGGCACGCTGCCCATGGTGGTTGGGTCGAAAGCGCCGTTTACCTTGCAGTCTTCGATGACGGCCTGGTAGATGGTGGCGTAGCAGCGATCCGGGATCACAGCCTTGGTGTCGTGCAACTGACCGTCAGTGCCCCACATCTTGCCGGAGTCACGGATCATGGCCGGCATCGAGGCGTCGACGATCACGTCGCTCGGCACGTGCAGGTTGGTGATGCCTTTGTCGGAGTTGACCATGGCCAACGACGGACGAACGGCGTAGACCGCCTGGATGTCCGCTTCGATCTGCGCTTGCTGCTCGGCCGGCAAAGCCTTGATGCGAGCGTACAGGTCGCCGATGCCGTTGTTCAGGTTGAAGCCGATCTGCGCCAGCACGTCAGCGTGCTTGGCCAGTGCGTCTTTATAGAACTCAGCAACGATCTGGCCGAACATGATCGGGTCGGAGACCTTCATCATGGTGGCTTTGAGGTGAACCGACAGCAGCACGCCTTTGGCTTTGGCGTCTTCGATTTCGGCGGCGATGAAGCTGCGCAGGGCGTTTTTGCTCAGCACGGCGCAATCGAGGATCTCACCGGCTTGCACGGTGGTCTTTGCTTTCAGGACGGTGGTGGTGCCGTCTTGAGCGATCAGTTCGATTTTGACGGCGTCAGCGGCGTCGATCAGGGCAGCTTTTTCGCTGCCGTAGAAATCGCCGGTGCTCATGTGCGCAACGTGGGACTTGGAGTCCGCAGCCCAGGCGCCCATTTTGTGCGGGTGCTTGCGCGCATAGTTTTTAACCGACAGCGGCGCGCGACGATCGGAGTTGCCTTCGCGCAGGACCGGGTTCACGGCGCTGCCCTTGATCTTGTCGTAACGCGACTTGGCTTCTTTGTCGGCCTCGGTGGTTACGGTTTCCGGGTAGTCCGGCAGAGCGAAGCCCTGGGCTTGCAGTTCTTTGATGGCGGCTTGTAGCTGCGGAACCGAGGCGCTGATGTTCGGCAACTTGATGATGTTGGCTTCAGGCGTAACGGCCAGGTCGCCCAGTTCGGCGAGGTGGTCGGCTACGGCTTTGTCACCCAATTGCTCGGGGAAGCTGGCCAGGATGCGCCCTGCAAGAGAGATATCGCGGGTTTCCACG
Source organism: Pseudomonas sp. ANT_J12 (assembly GCF_008370045.1). Lineage (GTDB taxonomy): Bacteria > Pseudomonadota > Gammaproteobacteria > Pseudomonadales > Pseudomonadaceae > Aquipseudomonas. The sequence goes on along the minus strand of NZ_VOBN01000008.1, from coordinate 197,704 downwards.
GCGATATCAGCGGAGGCGGTGAAAGCCTCTACGATAGGCAACAGTGAATAGGTGGCGAGGGCTGGGGCTTCGTCGGTGAAGGTATAGATGATCTTCGAGCGGGTGGGCATATTCGGATTAACTCTCTTCTTTGCTAAAGCGTGCGCAGAAAACTCGAGGGGCGCCGGGTAAGCGCGTTCGTTCAAAGTCATCCATGAGCCGAATGTCGAGGTTTCTTCGCGGTGATGTTGGGTGCATCAGTCGAGCGTCAAGCGGGTGGGCTGCGGTAACAACCCGGCTTCAATCTGGCTGAAAGTCTCGTAATAGAGAGCTTGGCCTTTGTGACCCTTCGGTCAGCGGCGGCATTATACATAGGTAGCTGGCAATCTGCCGATGGTTCATATGCAACGATTCTCGTCCATTGGTCTAAAGGTCGCAGGCGAGGGGGCGGCGTAGAGTCTTGCACCGTGCTTGAGTTTGGCGCTTTTCCCTTTGCTTTCAGGCTTGTAGATCGCGAACTGCACAGCTTTGCGGCAGATGGGTGGAACATAGGGTTTGCGCGCCGATTTAACTGGGGTACGCTCGAACGAAGCCAGATGTTCAATCCAAACAATGGAGTTCAGCATGGGATACAAGAAGATTCAGGTTCCAGCAGTCGGCGACAAAATCACCGTCAACGCGGACCATTCTCTCAATGTTCCTAACAACCCGATCATCCCCTTCATCGAAGGTGATGGTATTGGCGTTGATATCAGCCCGGTCATGATCAAGGTTGTCGATGCTGCTGTGAAGAAGGCTTACGGCGGCGAGCGCAAAATTTCCTGGATGGAAGTCTACGCCGGGGAAAAAGCGACTCAGGTTTACGATCAGGACACCTGGCTACCTCAGGAAACCCTGGACGCAGTCAAGGATTACGTGGTTTCCATCAAGGGCCCTCTGACCACTCCGGTCGGTGGCGGCATCCGTTCGCTGAACGTGGCCCTGCGTCAACAGCTCGACCTTTACGTCTGCCTGCGCCCGGTGCGCTGGTTCGAAGGTGTGCCAAGCCCGGTCAAGAAGCCAGGCGACGTCGACATGACGATCTTCCGCGAGAACTCGGAAGACATCTACGCCGGCATCGAGTGGAAGGCCGGTTCGCCGGAAGCGACCAAGGTCATCAAGTTCCTGAAAGATGAAATGGGCGTCACCAAGATCCGTTTCGACGAAAACTGCGGCATCGGCATCAAGCCGGTTTCACTGCAAGGCACCAAGCGTCTGGCGCGCAAGGCGCTGCAATATGTGGTCGACAACGACCGCGATTCGCTGACCATCGTGCACAAAGGCAACATCATGAAGTTCACCGAAGGTGCCTTCAAGGAATGGGCCTACGAAGTGGCGGCTGAAGAGTTCGGCGCGACCCTGCTCGACGGCGGTCCGTGGATGCAGTTCAAGAACCCGAAAACCGGCAAGAACGTCATCGTCAAGGATGCCATCGCCGACGCCATGCTCCAGCAGATCCTGCTGCGCCCGGCCGAGTACGATGTCATCGCGACCCTGAACCTGAACGGCGACTACCTCTCCGACGCCCTGGCGGCCGAAGTGGGCGGTATCGGTATCGCGCCGGGTGCCAACCTGTCCGACACCATTGCCATGTTCGAAGCGACTCACGGGACTGCGCCGAAATACGCCGGCAAGGACCAGGTCAACCCGGGTTCGCTGATCCTGTCCGCCGAAATGATGCTGCGACACATGGGCTGGACCGAAGCGGCTGACCTGATCATCAAGGGCACCAACGGCGCAATTTCCGCCAAGACCGTGACCTATGACTTCCACCGCTTGATGGAAGGCGCGAAGCTGCTGTCTTCTTCCGCGTTTGGTGATGCGCTGATTTCGCATATGTAAGCGAGTTCACGCACGACAAAAACCGCCCGATTCAGTGATTGAGTCGGGCGGTTTTTTTATGACTGGATGAGGTGTGCAGATTTACGCTGTAACGGTCTGCTGCGTGGCGGGCGCGGCGACCGGGGTAGCGTCTTCAGGCGCGCCAATATTGATCGCGTGCAGCCCTTTTGGTCCCTGAATGATGTTGAAGGTGACAGCTTGACCGGCTTTCAGGGTTTTATAACCATCCATCTGGATAGCCGAGTAATGGGCGAATAGATCTTCGCTGTGGCCATCCTCGATGATAAAGCCATAACCTTTGGCATTGTTAAACCACTTAACCTTACCTTTCGCAGTGCCTTTGATCTTCTCGTTGTCCTTGACACCTGACATACCCATATCCCTCTGCAACAGACTCCATCACTGGAGTATCATCCAGTACATCCGCAGTCTAATCTCACAAATAAGATTGACTCCGCGGACCTTTTTTACCCACTGTGGGCTCTATTGGTTGTAACACCGTTTTCCCGATAGTCAAGGTGACCGGGCAGTCGGAGTTGAAATCGTTGATAGCCGCCCCCACCACTGTATTTGCACAACTGACGAACCTTTCTTTCCATGCATGCAATCAGCCAGATTCGACTAACATTCAATCAGGATCGCCCGACTCTCCAAAAGGATCGCCCGGAGGAACACGACGACGATTCCGCAGGCATTGCTGTCCAGGAGGCCAAGCCTGCTTTACAGGCGCCGCCGATGTACAAGGTGGTTTTGTTTAATGATGACTACACACCGATGGATTTCGTCGTCGAAGTGCTCGAGGTGTTTTTTAACCTGAATCGCGAGCTGGCGACCAAGGTCATGCTGGCCGTCCACACAGAAGGACGGGCAGTATGTGGAGTGTTTACCCGCGACATCGCCGAGACGAAGGCCATGCAGGTCAACCAGTACGCCAGGGAAAGCCAGCATCCGCTACTCTGTGAAATCGAGAAGGACGGTTAATCGCCGACCACTTGGGTATGAGGTGAAGCTATGTTAAACCGCGAGCTCGAAGTCACCCTCAATTTAGCCTTCAAGGAGGCCCGTTCGAAACGTCATGAATTCATGACCGTCGAACATCTCCTGTTGGCCCTATTGGACAATGAGGCTGCCGCCACCGTTTTGCGTGCCTGCGGCGCAAACCTCGACAAACTCAAGCATGACCTGCAGGAGTTCATCGACTCCACCACGCCGTTGATCCCCGTCCATGACGAGGATCGCGAGACCCAACCCACCCTGGGCTTCCAGCGTGTTCTGCAGCGTGCTGTCTTTCACGTACAGAGCTCGGGCAAACGCGAAGTGACTGGCGCCAACGTGCTGGTCGCCATTTTCAGTGAGCAAGAAAGCCAGGCAGTGTTCCTGCTGAAACAGCAGAGCGTTGCACGCATTGATGTCGTCAACTACATCGCCCATGGCATTTCCAAAGTGCCGGGGCACGGCGATCACTCTGAAGGTGAGCAAGATATGCAGGACGACGAGGGCGGTGAGTCTTCTTCTTCAGGCAATCCTCTGGATGCTTATGCCAGCAACCTCAACGAACTTGCGCGCCAGGGTCGAATCGATCCGCTGGTAGGCCGTGAGATGGAAGTCGAGCGTGTCGCGCAGATCCTGGCGCGGCGCCGCAAAAACAATCCGCTGCTGGTGGGTGAGGCGGGCGTGGGTAAAACCGCGATTGCCGAAGGCCTGGCCAAGCGCATTGTCGACAACCAGGTGCCGGATTTGCTGGCCAATAGCGTGGTGTACTCCCTTGATCTCGGCGCCTTGCTGGCCGGGACCAAATACCGCGGCGATTTCGAGAAGCGCTTCAAGGCGTTGCTCAACGAACTGAAAAAACGTCCGCAGGCGATTCTGTTCATCGACGAGATCCACACCATCATTGGTGCGGGTGCCGCGTCCGGTGGCGTCATGGATGCTTCTAACCTGCTCAAACCGTTGCTGTCGTCCGGCGATATCCGTTGCATCGGTTCGACCACGTTCCAGGAATTCCGCGGGATCTTCGAGAAGGATCGTGCCTTGGCACGGCGCTTCCAGAAGGTCGATGTGTCCGAGCCTTCGGTCGAAGACACCATCAGCATCCTGCGCGGCCTGAAAGGGCGTTTCGAAACGCACCACGGTATCGAGTACAGCGATGAAGCGTTGCGTGCGGCGGCTGAACTGGCTTCACGCTACATCAATGATCGGCACATGCCGGACAAGGCCATCGACGTCATCGACGAGGCGGGGGCCTACCAGCGCCTGCAACCGATCGAAAAACGCGTGAAACGCATCGAAGTGCCTCAGGTCGAGGACATCGTGGCGAAAATCGCGCGGATTCCGCCTAAGCACGTCAACAGCTCTGATAGAGAGTTGCTGCGTAACCTTGAGCGTGACCTGAAGCTGACGGTATTTGGCCAGGATGCCGCGATCGACTCGTTGTCGACTGCGATCAAACTGTCCCGTGCCGGCCTCAAGTCACCAGACAAGCCAGTCGGTTCGTTCCTGTTCGCAGGTCCTACCGGTGTCGGTAAAACCGAAGCGGCGCGTCAGTTGGCCAAGGCGCTGGGCATCGAGCTGGTTCGTTTCGACATGTCCGAGTACATGGAGCGCCACACCGTATCGCGTCTGATCGGTGCACCGCCAGGCTATGTCGGGTTCGATCAGGGCGGTCTGCTGACCGAAGCCATCACCAAGCAGCCTCATTGCGTGCTGTTGCTCGATGAAATCGAGAAGGCGCATCCGGAAGTCTTCAACCTGCTGTTGCAGGTCATGGATCACGGTACGCTCACCGACAACAACGGGCGCAAGGCGGATTTCCGTAACGTAATCGTCATCATGACGACCAACGCCGGCGCCGAAACCGCAGCGCGCGCTTCGATCGGTTTCACCCATCAGGACCACTCGTCCGATGCAATGGAAGTGATCAAGAAGAGCTTCACGCCAGAGTTCCGCAACCGTCTGGACACCATTATCCAGTTTGGTCGCCTCAGTCATGAGGTCATCAAAAGCGTGGTGGACAAGTTCCTTACCGAGCTTCAGGCGCAGCTGGAAGACAAGCGCGTGCAGCTGGAAGTGACCGACGCGGCACGCAGCTGGCTGGCAGCGGGTGGCTACGACTCGGCCATGGGTGCTCGACCAATGGCACGTTTGATCCAGGACAAGATCAAGCGTCCGCTGGCCGAAGAGATCCTCTTTGGCGAACTGGCCGACCATGGTGGTGTGGTTCACATCGACCTCAAGGACGGCGAGCTGACCTTCGAGTTCGAGACCACGGCTGAAATGGCCTGACGTTAACCGCAACAAAGCAAAAGGCGCCGAAAGGCGCCTTTTTGCTGTCTGCAGTTTGTGCGCCGTTGATCGTTCCCATGCTCCGCGTGGGAACGCAGCCCGGGACGCTCCGCGTCCCAAAGGACGAACGCGGAGCGTCCGTTGAGGGTTTCCCACGCAGAGCGTTAGAACGATCAATCGTGGCGGATGGTAAATCCCGCGCACACAAAAACGCCCGGCATAACCGGGCGTTTTGTATTGACTTGATTAACGAGCGCGGTAAGTGATGCGCCCTTTGCTCAAGTCATAGGGCGTCAGCTCGACGCGCACTTTGTCACCGGTAAGAATACGAATGTAGTTCTTGCGCATCTTGCCGGAAATATGCGCGGTTACGACGTGCCCATTTTCCAACTCCACACGAAACATGGTGTTGGGCAGGGTGTCGACGACAGTGCCTTCCATTTCGAAGCTGTCTTCTTTCGACATGCAGTAAAGCCCTCGGTATCCAATGAATGGCCCGGTGCAACTGCGCCAGGCAAAAGCGGCGTGCATTGTGCCCGAAAAATGGGGTTTACGCCAAGCGGTTTACAGATTGCCTTAGTTCAGGATGACCCAGCGCTGATTAATCAGCAGTTCGATGGGGCGATACTGGGTCTTGTAGTTCATCTTTTTGCAGTTTTTGATCCAGTAGCCGAGGTAAACCGCTTCCAGTCCCAGTCGCTGGGCTTCGGCGATTTGCCAGAGGATGGCGTAGCGCCCGAGGCTGCGATGGTCTTCGGCGGGCTCGTAGAAGGTGTAGACCGCCGACAGGCCATTGGGCAGCAAGTCGGTCACGGCCACGGCCACCAACCGACCGTTGAGACGAAATTCGTAGAATCGGGAAAACGGCAGGTCGCGTACCAGGAACGTCGAAAACTGATCGCGGCTCGGCGGGTACATGTCGCCGTCGGCATGACGCTGTTCGATGTAGCGCTGATAGAGATCGAAATACTCTTCGCTGAACTTCGGCCTGGCCGGGCGCACCTGTACATCGGCGTTGCGTTTGAAAATGCGCTTTTGCTGACGGTTGGGCGAAAACTGCGCCACGGGGATGCGCGCCGGCACACACGCATTGCAATTCTGGCAATGAGGCCGGTAGAGATGATCGCCGCTGCGACGAAAACCCATTTCCGACAGGTCTGCGTAGACATGCACATCCATGGGCTGGCTAGGATCGAGAAACAGGGTAGTGGCCTGCTCCTCGGGCAGATAACTGCAAGAGTGGGGCTGAGTGGCATAAAACTTCAGGCGCGCCAACTCGGTCATGATCAACCCTCGGGAAAAAGCTTTGAATTAAGTGTAAGCCACACACGCAAAAGTCGCTCAGTAAACCCAGGTGGCGCTATTGGGCTGATCCAGGTGTCGCGCCAGATAGTCGGCAAATTCCCTTCGGGGAATCGCCCGGGCACCGAGACTGTGCAGGTGATCAGTCGGCATCTGGCAATCGATCAGCACGAAACCCGAGTCTTTCAGATGTCGCACCAAGGTGGCAAAGCCAAATTTGGACGCGTTATCGGCGCGGCTGAACATCGATTCGCCGAAAAACAGCTGCCCCATGGCCAGGCCGTACAGCCCGCCGACCAGCTCGCCCTGGTCCCAGACCTCGACCGAGTGCGCATAGCCGCGCCGGTGCAGCTCCAGGTAGGCGTCCTGCATGGCTTCGGTGATCCAGGTGCCGTCGGCGTAATCCCGTGGTGCGGCGCAGGCGCTGATGACCGCGGCGAAATCCTGATCGAAGGTCACTTGATAGCGTTGTTGGCGCAGCAGTTTGCCGAGGCTGCGGGAAACGTGCAGTTCGTCGGGAAACAGAACCGTGCGCGGGTCCGGCGACCACCAGAGAATCGGCTGGCCTTCGGAAAACCACGGAAAGCAACCGTGGCGATAGGCCTGGATCAGGCGGTCGGCGGACAGATCGCCGCCCGCCGCCAACAATCCGTTGGGATCGCGCATGGCTTTTTCCAGGGGCGGGAAAGTCAGGGTGTTGCGTTGTAACCAAGTCAGCATGGCATCCGGGCTTGCAGAAGGGGAGGGCAGTGGCGGGCTTGTCGGTCCGCCGTGAATTGGAGCGTCACACGGTTGGAATATCGTCGAGGTATTTCTCGGCGTCCAGTGCGGCCATGCAACCGGCACCGGCAGACGTCACGGCCTGACGGTAAACGTGATCGGCCACGTCGCCCGCGGCGAATACGCCCGGGATCTCGGTAGCGGTGGCATCGCCTTCGTTGCCACCCTTGATCAGCAGATAGCCGTCACGCATCGGCAGCTGGCCCTGGAACAGATCGGTGTTGGGCTTGTGGCCGATGGCGATGAACACGCCGGCCAGCGGTAATTCGCTCATCTCACCGGTATGGCTGTCGCGCAGACGGGCGCCGGTCACGCCGCTGGCGTCGCCCAGCACTTCATCGAGGTTCTGGTTCCAGTGCAGGCGGATATTGCCGTTGGCGGCTTTCTCGAACAGCTTGTCCTGAAGAATCTTCTCCGAGCGCAGTTTGTCGCGCCGGTGCACCAGATGGACTTCCTTGGCGATGTTCGACAGGTACAGCGCTTCTTCAACCGCCGTGTTGCCGCCGCCGACCACCGCGACCACCTGATTGCGGTAGAAGAAGCCGTCGCACGTTGCGCAGGCCGAAACCCCTTTGCCGGCAAAGGCTTCTTCCGAGGGCAGCCCCAGGTATTGCGCCGAAGCGCCGGTGGCGATAATCAGCGCGTCGCAGGTGTAGGTGCCGCTGTCGCCGATGAGTTCGAACGGGCGCTGCTGCAACTTGGCGGTGTGGATGTGGTCGTAAACGATCTCTGTGTCAAAGCGTTCGGCGTGTTTTTGCATGCGTTCCATCAGCACCGGGCCGGTGAGGCCTTCGACGTCACCGGGCCAGTTGTCGACTTCGACGGTGGTGGTGAGCTGGCCACCTGCCTGTATGCCGGTTATGACCACCGGTTTGAGGTTGGCCCGGGCGGCATAAACGGCGGCGCTGTAACCGGCAGGGCCGGAACCCAGAATGATCAGGCGTGAATGCTTGGACTCGCTCATAAAAACACCTCATAAGCCTTTGTCACAAAAGAGAATGCGTGCTCAAATTGAACCGTGTGTCATATGCGTTTGGCTATGCTACACCCAAGGACTGCCAGCATGGCATCGGGCGAACAAACCCGTACAATGCCTGCTTGTTACAGCGCTTGTATTAAAAAAAGCACTGCCTGCCCTGTTTTGAAACATCGGGGTGCAGTGTTAAAAGTAGTCCCAGTTGCATCGGTTAACTTTTTTACCTGCCTGGATTGGGCAGTTTTTTATAGTCATTCAACAGATGGACGCGCCATAGGCGCAGGAAAAGAAGCGTTTTGAAGAAATCCACCGCAGCACCTAAACCAGCCGTTGTACCGCTTTGGCGCCAGCATCTGCACTACCGACTCAAGGAAGGTGCATTGATCGCCATCGGCGCCCTGTGCCTGTTCCTGATGATGGCCTTGTTAACCTATGGCAAGGACGATCCGGGCTGGAGTCATAACAGCAAGATCGAGGACGTCCAGAACTTCGGCGGCCCGGTGGGCTCCTACAGCGCCGATATCCTGTTCATGGTGTTGGGTTACTTCGCCTACATCTTCCCGCTGTTGCTGGCGGTCAAGATCTACCAGATTTTTCGTCAACGCCATGAACCGTGGCAGTGGAGCGGCTGGTTGTTCTCCTGGCGGCTGATCGGCCTGGTGTTCCTGGTGCTGTCAGGCGCGGCCCTGGCCCACATCCATTTCCATGCGGCGACCGGCCTGCCGGCCGGTGCCGGCGGCGCATTGGGCGAAAGCCTGGGCGACCTGGCCCGCAATGCCCTGAACATCCAGGGCAGCACGCTGCTGTTCATCGCCCTGTTCCTGTTCGGCCTGACGGTGTTCACCGACCTGTCATGGTTCAAGGTGATGGACGTCACCGGCAAGATCACCCTCGACCTGTTCGAACTGTTCCAGGGCGCCGCCAATCGCTGGTGGGCGGCACGGGTCGAGCGCAAACAACTGGTCGCGCAATTGCGTGAAGTCGATGACCGTGTGCATGACGTGGTCGCCCCGACAGTCACCGATAAACGTGAGCAGGCCAAGGTCAAGGAACGCCTGATCGAGCGCGAGCAGGCCCTGAGCAAGCACATGTCGGATCGCGAGAAGCAGGTGCCGCCCGTGATTGCCCCGGCACCGCCGAAACCGGCCGCGCCGAGCAAGCGTGTGGAAAAAGAGAAGCAGGCGCCGTTGTTCGTCGACAGCGCCGTCGAAGGCACCTTGCCACCGATCTCGATCCTCGACCCGGCGGAAAAGAAACAGCTCAACTATTCCCCGGAGTCGCTGGCAGCCGTCGGCCACTTGCTGGAAATCAAGCTCAAGGAATTCGGCGTCGAAGTCTCGGTGGATTCGATTCACCCAGGCCCGGTCATTACCCGTTACGAAATCCAGCCGGCCGCCGGCGTCAAGGTCAGCCGCATCTCCAACCTGGCCAAAGACCTGGCGCGTTCCCTGGCCGTGACCAGCGTGCGGGTGGTGGAAGTGATTCCGGGCAAGACCACCGTCGGTATCGAGATCCCTAACGAAGACCGCCAGATCGTGCGCTTCTCCGAAGTGCTGTCGACCCCGGAATACGACAACTTCAAATCCCCGGTGACCCTGGCCCTGGGCCACGACATCGGCGGCAAGCCGGTCATCACCGACCTGGCGAAAATGCCGCACTTGCTGGTGGCCGGTACCACCGGTTCCGGTAAGTCGGTGGGTGTGAACGCGATGATCCTGTCGATCCTGTTCAAGTCTGGCCCGGAAGACGCCAAGCTGATCATGATCGACCCGAAAATGCTTGAGCTGTCGATCTACGAAGGCATTCCGCATCTGCTCTGCCCAGTGGTCACCGACATGAAGGACGCAGCCAACGCCCTGCGCTGGAGCGTGGCGGAGATGGAGCGTCGCTACAAACTGATGGCGAAGATGGGCGTGCGTAACCTGTCGGGCTTCAACGCCAAGGTCAAGGAAGCCCAGGACGCCGGTACGCCGTTGACCGATCCTTTGTACAAGCGCGAAAGCATTCACGACGAAGCGCCGCTGCTGACCAAGCTGCCGACCATTGTCGTGGTCGTCGACGAATTCGCCGACATGATGATGATCGTCGGCAAGAAGGTCGAAGAACTGATCGCCCGTATCGCCCAGAAGGCCCGTGCGGCCGGTATCCACTTGATTCTCGCGACCCAGCGTCCGTCGGTTGACGTGATCACCGGTCTGATCAAGGCCAATATTCCGACCCGCATGGCGTTCCAGGTCTCGAGCAAAATCGACTCCCGGACCATCATCGACCAGGGTGGCGCCGAGCAATTGCTGGGCCACGGTGACATGCTCTACATGCCGCCGGGCACCAGCCTGCCGATCCGGGTTCACGGCGCGTTCGTGTCCGATGACGAGGTACACCGGGTGGTTGAAGCCTGGAAACTGCGCGGCGCACCGGAATACAACGATGAAATCCTCGCCGGTGTCGAAGAAGCCGGTAGCGGTTTCGACGGCGGCAGCGGTGGTGGCGATGACGACAGCGAATCCGATGCGCTGTACGACGAAGCCGTGCAGTTCGTGCTGGAAAGCCGTCGCGCGTCCATTTCGGCGGTTCAGCGCAAGCTGAAAATCGGCTACAACCGCGCCGCGCGCATGATCGAAGCCATGGAAATGGCCGGGGTCGTGACGTCCATGAACACCAACGGTTCGCGAGAAGTCCTGGCCCCTGGCCCGGTGCGCGACTGATTTGAATTGAAGGGGGGCGCAATGACGCGCCTCCGCAACCCCCACGCATCTCAAGAGGACTCCCATGCGTCTTATCCGCATGCTGTTGCTGCCGGTTCTGGCTTTGACCACGCTCTCGGCCCACGCCGACGACAAGGACGTGGCGCGCCTGACCCAACTGCTGGAAACATCCAAGACCCTGACCGCGCGCTTCTCCCAGCTGACGCTCGATGGCAGCGGCACCCAGTTGCAGGAAACCGCTGGTGAAATGTCGCTGCAGCGTCCGGGCCTGTTCTACTGGCACACCGATGCACCTGCCGAACAAACCATGGTCTCCGATGGCAAGAAGGTCACCCTGTGGGACCCGGATCTGGAACAGGTCACCATCAAGACCCTCGACCAGCGCCTGACCCAGACCCCCGCCCTGCTGCTGTCCGGTGACGTGTCCAAGATCAAGGAGAGCTTCGACATCAGCGCCAAGGAAGCCGGTGGCGTGATCGACTTCACCCTGAAGCCGAAAACCAAGGACACCCTGTTCGACAGCCTGCGCTTGTCGTTCCGCAACGGCCTGGTCAATGACATGCAAATGATCGACAGCGTCGGTCAGCGCACCAACCTCCTGTTCACCGGCGTGAAGGCCAACGAGCCGATCCCGGCGTCCAAGTTCAAGTTCGACATCCCTAAAGGGGCGGACGTGATCCAGGAGTAAAATGCGGGATTTGTGGGCGCTGCTTTTGTGGCGAGGGGGCTTGCCCCCGTTGGGTCGCGAAGCGACCCCAAACCTGCAAACGCGGTGTAACAGTCATACAGCGATTGCTGGTTTTTACGACTGCTTCGCAGCCGAACGGGGGGTACGCCCCCTCGCCACAGAGTATTCGGCAGATTTGAGAATTTGGTAATAAAGCGAGGTTTCAACCGTACGTGATGGACCTGTTTCGCAGTGCCCCGATTGCTCAGCCCTTGGCCGCCCGCTTGCGTGCCGCCAATCTGGATGAGTACGTCGGTCAGGAACACCTGCTCGCTCGCGGCAAGCCTTTGCGCGAAGCGTTGGAGCAGGGTGCCCTGCATTCGATGATTTTCTGGGGCCCGCCGGGCGTGGGTAAGACCACTCTGGCGCGGCTGCTGGCGGAAGTCTCGGATGCGCACTTCGAAACGGTCTCGGCGGTGCTGGCCGGCGTGAAGGAAATCCGTCAGGCGGTGGAAATTGCCAAGCAACAGGCGGGGCAGTACGGCCGACGGACCATTCTGTTTGTCGATGAAGTGCACCGCTTCAACAAATCCCAGCAGGATGCGTTCCTGCCCTACGTCGAGGACGGCACGCTGATTTTCATCGGCGCGACCACCGAAAACCCGTCCTTCGAACTCAACAACGCCTTGCTCTCCCGGGCCCGCGTCTACGTGCTCAAAAGCCTCGACGAAGCGGCCCTGCGCAAACTGGTGCGCCGAGCGCTGACCGAAGAGCGGGGCCTGGGCAAGCGGCAATTGACCCTCAGCGACGAAGGCTTCCAGATGTTGCTGTCCGCCGCCGATGGCGATGGCCGACGCCTGCTCAATCTGCTGGAAAACGCCTCCGACCTGGCCGAAGACAACAGTGAGATCGGCATCGATCTGCTGCAAAGTCTGCTCGGCGATACCCGTCGGCGTTTCGATAAGGGCGGCGAAGCGTTCTACGACCAGATTTCCGCGCTGCACAAATCCGTGCGCGGCTCCAACCCCGACGGCGCGCTGTACTGGTTCGCGCGCATGATCGACGGCGGTTGCGATCCGCTTTACCTGGCACGGCGCGTGGTGCGCATGGCCAGCGAAGACATCGGCAACGCCGACCCCCGCGCCCTGAGCCTGTGCCTGGCGGCGTGGGAAGTGCAGGAGCGTCTCGGCAGCCCCGAAGGCGAATTGGCGGTGGCCCAGGCCATCACTTATCTGGCTTGCGCGCCGAAAAGCAACGCGGTGTACATGGGTTTCAAAGCGGCGATGCGTAGCGCCACCGAACATGGTTCGCTGGAAGTGCCGCTGCACTTGCGCAATGCACCGACCAAGCTGATGAAGCAACTGGGTTACGGCGACGAATACCGCTATGCCCACGATGAGCCGGACGCCTATGCCGCCGGTGAAGACTACTTCCCGGATGAGTTGGAGCCACAACCCTTCTATCAGCCGGTGCCCCGTGGCCTGGAGCTGAAGATCGGCGAGAAGCTCAACCACCTCGCGCAACTTGATCGTCTGAGCCCCCGGCAGCGGAGAAAATAGTGATTCCCTTGATCGTTGCAGTTTCCATCGGCGGGATCGCCGGCACGCTGTTGCGCTTTGCTACCGGTAACTGGATCAACGCTAATTGGCCGCGGCACTTCTATACCGCGACGCTGGCCGTTAATATCGTCGGCTGTTTGCTGATCGGCGTTTTATACGGTCTGTTTTTGATACGCCCGGAGGTGCCGATCGAGGTGCGCGCCGGGTTGATCGTCGGCTTCCTCGGGGGGCTGACGACTTTTTCATCCTTTTCACTGGATACGGTGCGCCTGCTCGAAAGCGGGCAAGTGCCGCTGGCCCTGGGCTATGCTGCGATCAGCGTATTCGGCGGGCTGCTCGCCACCTGGGCTGGCCTGTCCCTGACCAAACTTTGATAAACGAGAGACCGACATGCTCGATTCCAAACTGTTACGTAGCAACCTTCAGGACGTAGCGGACCGCCTGGCATCCCGTGGCTTTGTGCTGGATGTTGCGCGCATCGAAGCGCTGGAAGAACAGCGCAAGACCGTCCAGACCCGCACCGAAGCACTGCAGGCTGAACGTAATGCGCGCTCCAAATCCATCGGCCAGGCCAAGCAGCGCGGCGAAGACATCGCACCGTTGATGGCTGACGTCGAGCGCATGGCGAACGAATTGAGCGCCGGCAAGGTTGAACTGGACCAGATCCAGACCGACCTGGACTCGATCCTGCTCGGCATCCCGAACCTGCCCCACGAATCCGTGCCAATCGGCGCCGATGAGGACGGCAACGTCGAAGTGCGCCGCTGGGGCACCCCGACTGCATTCGATTTCCCGGTTCAGGACCACGTGGCCCTGGGCGAGAAGTTCGGTTGGCTCGACTTCGAAACCGCCGCCAAACTGTCCGGCGCCCGTTTCGCTCTGTTGCGCGGCCCGATCGCCCGTCTGCACCGTGCCCTGGCGCAGTTCATGATCAACCTGCACACCACCGAACACGGTTACGAAGAGGCCTACACGCCGTATCTGGTCCAGGCGCCGGCACTGCAAGGCACTGGCCAGTTGCCGAAGTTCGAAGAAGACCTGTTCAAGATCACCCGCGAAGGCGAAGCCGATCTGTACTTGATCCCGACCGCTGAAGTGTCGCTGACCAACATCGTTGCTGGCGAAATCATCGATTCGAAACTGCTGCCGATCAAGTTCGTCGCCCACACCCCATGCTTTCGCAGCGAAGCCGGCGCGTCGGGTCGCGATACCCGCGGCATGATCCGCCAGCACCAGTTCGACAAAGTTGAAATGGTCCAGATCGTTGAACCATCGACCTCGATGGACGCGCTGGAAGGCCTGACCGCCAACGCCGAGAAAGTCCTGCAACTGTTGGAACTGCCTTACCGCACCCTCGCGCTGTGTACCGGCGACATGGGCTTTAGTGCCGTGAAGACTTACGACCTGGAAGTGTGGATTCCGAGCCAGGACAAGTACCGCGAAATCTCGTCGTGCTCCAACTGCGGCGATTTCCAGGCCCGGCGCATGCAAGCGCGTTTCCGTAACCCGGAAACCGGCAAGCCTGAACTGGTGCACACCCTGAACGGTTCCGGCCTGGCGGTCGGTCGTACCCTGGTGGCCGTGCTGGAAAACTACCAGCAGGCCGACGGTTCGATCCGTGTGCCTGAGGTACTGAAGCCGTACATGGGTGGCCTCGAGGTCATCGGCTAAATGGATTATCTGCCGCTGTTTCATAACCTGCGCGGCAGTCGTGTGTTGGTCGTCGGCGGCGGGGAGATTGCATTGCGCAAGTCCCGCCTGCTGGCCGAAGCCGGTGCGCTGCTGCGGGTGGTCGCACCTGAAATCGAAGCGCAACTGCGTGAATTGGTGGTCGGTAGCGGCGGCGAGTGCCTGTTGCGTGGCTACGTCGAAGCGGACCTGGACGATTGCGGGCTGATCATTGCCGCCACCGACGACGAACCGCTGAACGCGCAGGTCTCCGCCGATGCCCATCGGCGTTGCGTGCCGGTCAACGTGGTGGATGCGCCGGCCCTGTGCAGCGTGATCTTCCCGGCGATTGTCGACCGTTCCCCGCTGATCGTTGCCATCTCCAGCGGCGGCGATGCGCCGGTGCTGGCGCGGCTGATTCGGGCGAAAATCGAAACCTGGATTCCTTCCACCTACGGTCAACTGGCCGGTCTGGCCGCGCGTTTTCGCAGTCAGGTCAAAGGCCTGTTCCCGGATGTGCAGCAGCGTCGGGCGTTCTGGGAAGATGTGTTCCAGGGCCCGATCGCCGACCGGCAACTGGCCGGGCAGGGCGCTGAAGCCGAACGCCTGATGCTGGCGAAAATCGCCGGTGACGCTCCGAAAGCCACGGGTGAGGTGTATTTGGTCGGCGCTGGCCCCGGTGATCCGGACCTGCTGACCTTCCGCGCCTTGCGTCTGATGCAGCAAGCCGATGTGGTGCTTTACGACCGCTTGGTGGCGCCGGCGATTCTGGATTTGTGCCGTCGCGATGCCGAGCGGATCTACGTCGGCAAGCGCCGCGCCGATCACGCGGTGCCACAGGATCAGATCAACAAGCAACTGGTGGATCTGGCCAAGGCTGGTAAGCGTGTGGTGCGGTTGAAGGGCGGCGATCCGTTCATCTTCGGCCGTGGCGGTGAAGAGATCGAAGAGCTGGCGGCCCATGGCATCCCGTTCCAGGTCGTGCCGGGTATCACCGCAGCCAGTGGCTGCGCGGCGTATGCCGGGATTCCGCTGACGCACCGCGATTATGCGCAGTCCGTGCGGTTCGTTACCGGGCACTTGAAGGACGGTTCCACCGATCTGCCCTGGGCCGACCTGGTCGCCCCGGCGCAAACCCTGGTGTTTTACATGGGGCTGGTGGGCTTGCCGATTATCTGCGAGCAGTTGATCAAGCATGGTCGTGGTGCGGACACCCCGGCGGCGTTGATCCAGCAGGGCACCACGGTCAATCAGCGGGTGTTTACCGGCACGTTGGCCGACCTTCCACGGCTGGTGGCGGAGCATGAAGTGCATGCGCCGACGCTGGTGATTGTTGGGGAAGTGGTGCAACTGCGCGAGAAACTGGCGTGGTTTGAAGGGGCTCAGGCGCAGGTCTGAACACCCGGTAACCGATCGTTCCCACGCTCTGCGTGGGAATGCAGCCCGGGACGCTCCGCGTCCCCTCCAGAACTGGAACGCGGAGCGTCCCTTGAGGCATTCCCACGCGGAGCGTGGGAACGATCATCTTAGGCGTTACGCCAAACCCCTTTCCCTCTCAACCGTGCCCGATCATGCGCAACGGTAAAGTCCTGCGCCGGCCCTTTCGGCACAATCCCCGTCGGGTTAATGGTCTTGTGGCTGCCGTAGTAGTGGTTCTTGATGTGCTCGAAATCCACCGTCTCGGCAATCCCTGGCCACTGATACAGCTCCCGCAGCCAGTTCGACAGATTCGGATAATCGGCAATGCGCCGCAGGTTGCACTTGAAGTGCCCGTAGTACACCGCATCAAAGCGAATCAGCGTGGTGAACAACCGAATGTCCGCTTCCGTCAGGTATTCGCCGACCAGGTAACGGTTCTCGCCTAGTAGCGATTCCAGTCGATCCAGCTCGGCAAACACCTCATCGAATGCCTCTTCATAGGCCTTCTGCGACGTGGCAAACCCTGCGCGGTAAACGCCGTTGTTCACCGCCGGGTAAATCCGCTCGTTCAGCGCATCGATTTCGCTACGCAGCGGCGCCGGGTAGAAATCCAGGTCATTGCCGGTCAAATCATCGAAAGCGCTGTTGAACATGCGGATGATCTCCGCCGATTCATTGTTGACGATGCGCTTTTGCTGTTTGTCCCACAGCACCGGCACGGTGACGCGGCCGGTGTAGTCGGCGCTATCGGCGGTGTAGCGCTGGTGCATGAAATTGAAGTGATCGAGCTTGTCGCCGGTCGAGCCCAGGCCCTGGTCGAAGGTCCAGCCGTTTTCCAGCATCAACCAACTGACCACCGACACGTCGATCAGGCTTTCGAGGCCTTTGAGTTTGCGCAGGATCAGCGTGCGATGTGCCCACGGGCAGGCGAGGGAGACGTAGAGGTGATAGCGCCCGGCCTCGGCCGCAAAGCCACCGACACCGGTCGGGCCGGGCTGACCGTCGGCGGTCAGCCAATTGCGGCGTTGCGCCTGTTCGCGCTGGAATGCGCCGTCCTTGCTGCTTTCGTACCACTGGTCGTGCCACTGGCCTTCAACTAACAAACCCATTTCAAGACTCCTCAACCAATAAGCGTTGGAGAGGAGTCTATGCGCATAGGTTCGATTAAATAGCGCAAAGGTTGGGCAGTTATGATCGGTTAAATCGATCTGTCTCGCGCATCCCAGTACTGCTGGGCGGTTTCGAACGCTTGCTCGCGGGTCTGGCCGAGGCCGCGCAAGGCCAGGGCCATGGTCGAGATCAACGCCATTTGCGGGTAGCTGTCGACCACCTCACCGCGCCACACCGCTTTCAAATGCTCAGGGTCAAGGGTTGCCGGTTTGACGTGGCGCTGCGCGGAAAGCTGCGGCCATTCCTCGTCCCAGCTTTCGCCACCCGTGGTGCCGTACAGGTGACTGTCGGCGTCCGGGTTGATCTCGATTTCGCCGCCATCGCCCTTGACCACAATCGCGGTGTCGCCGAGCAAGCCGCTGGCATCGCGATGCACGGCCTGGTAGCCGGGGTGGAAGATGCTTTGCAGGCCGCAGCGTGCGCCCAGCGGGTTGAGGATCCGAGTGAGGGAGTGGATCGGCGAACGCAGGCCCAGGGTGTTGCGCAGGTCGATCATGCGCTGAAGTTGTGGCGCCCAATCGACTAACGGCATAAACGCCAGACCGCCGTTATCCAGCGCATCGCCCACCTGTTGCCAGTTGCGGCACAGCGGGATGTTCAACTCATTCAGCAGTTGCTCGCTGTACAGCCGACCGGACGTGTGCGCGCCGCCGCCGTGCATGAAAATCCGCACGCCGTTCTGCGCCAGGCACTTGGCCGCCAACAGGAACCACGGCAGATGACGCTTCTTACCGGCATAAGTCGGCCAGTCCAGGTCGACATTCAAGGCCGGCGCCTTCAACCGTGCGCGCAAGGCTTCGGTGAAACCGGCCATCTCTTCGGCGCTTTCTTCCTTGTGCCGCAACAGCATCAGGAACGCGCCGAGCTGGGTGTCCTCGACCTGGTCGTCGAGCACGAAGCCCATGGCTTGGCGGGCTTCTTCGCGAGTCAGGTCACGGGCGCCACGCTTGCCTTTGCCCAGGATCCGCACGAACTGGGCGAACGGGTGCTCGGCGGGCGTTTCGAGGGTCAATGCGGGGTAGTCGGTCATAAGCAATTCGTCGGTTTGGGCAGGCCCGCCAGTTTTGCGGCGAGTTTGGCAGGGGTGCCTTTGAACAGTCGGTTCAGGTGCAGGCTGTTGCCTTTTTCCGGGCCGAGCTTCAACGCGGTGTACTTGATCAGCGGACGGGTGGCCGGGGACAGCTGGAATTCGTCGTAGAAATTGCGCAGCAGTTCGAGGATTTCCCAGTGCTCGGGGCTCAACTCGATGTCTTCGGCAGTGGCCAATGCACTGGCCACCTCAAAGGACCAGTCGCTTAGTTCGACCAGGAAGCCGTCCTTGTCCAGCTCGATGGCGCGAGCGCCGACGGTCAGGGAATTCATAGCCAACTGTTGACCTTGTCGTAGTGAATCGACAGCTCGACGAAGGCGGGGTAATCGATGGCCCTGGCCCAGTCAGGTACATTCAGTGCGCGGGCCTGGGCATCTTCGGCCAGCACGAACAGCTTGAGGCCGCGAGCGTTCAGCGCGTTGAACGGCGCGGTGCCAGGCTGCAAGGCGTACGCTGCGTCGCCAGACAGCAGCAGCGCATCATGGGCGCCGATCACGCGCAGGCAACTGCTCAGGCGATCGTCGCCGAACGGGGAATGAGACAACACATGCAAAGTCGACATCAGAGGGTGATCACCTGGTCATAACGGTCGATAAGGGCGGTGATTTCGTCGGCGGCCAGAACCTGGGCTTCTTCCAGCGCCAGAGCGCTCGGGTCCAGGCCCCGTTCAGCGGCGCTGTCGGCGCAGACAAACAGGTCTTCGACACCGAACATCGGCAAGGCTTGCAGGTTGGCGCTCAGGTCTTTCTGTTGCAGGGCCTTGGCGTCCTGACGGGCAGCTAGCTGCAAGACGCCGTCATCGAGAAACAGCAGGCCGATCGGCAGGTCGAACGCGCCGCCGGCGAGGACGATGTCCAGCGCTTCCCGCGCACTCGGGCCGGACCACGGCGCCTGGCGGCTGATAATCAGCAAGGATTTAGCCATCTCAAGCGCCTCCGAAACAGATCAGGCGGTCGGCGTCTTGCACCGCGTCATGCAACTGACCGAGGCCGGACAATTCCCACGGCGCGCTGACGGCGACCGCTTCGCGCTGATAGCGCCGGGCTTCTTCTTCATTCAACACGCCACGACGCAGGGCCGCCGCGATGCACACGACGCCGTCCAATTGATGCTCGGCGACAAACCCGCGCCATTGCTTGGGCAGGTCCTGTTCATCCTGGGGCGTGACCACGCTGTCGGACGCGTTATAGACGCCGTCCTGATAGAAAAACAGCCGGACAATCTCATGCCCACCGGCCAGCGCGGCCTGGGCGAACAACAAGGCACGGCGCGAGGAGGGCGCATGGGCAGCGGAAAACAGCGCAATGGCGAACTTCATGACGGACTCGATCAGCAAAACTGCGGCCATGATAAAGCTTTATCGCCGGGGCGGCGAAGGGCGATTACGCTCTCGCTGATCGTGCCCACGCTCTGCGTGGGAATGCCTCAAGGGACGCTCCGCGCTCCAATGGGACGCAGAGCGTCCCGGGCTGCATTCCCACGCAGAGCGTGGGAACGATCGCTGTGTCAGCGTGGCATGTAGCCCAACTGCCAACGCCGCGGGATTTTCAGCGACAAGAACCCGATCACCCCGGCCAGCAAGCCGCTGACAAACAGCGCCTTGAGCCCCAGATGATGTTCCAGCAGCGCCCCGATCACCGCGCCGGCGAACATGCCGGTCCAGGGAATCAGCTGGACCCGCCAGCCGTTGCGCCGCTCGCCCAGCAGCCAGCGGCCCAGGCCACGACCGAAGCGCGATAAGGCACCGGTGACGTAGGTCAGGCCCACCGGCAGCCCGTTCACATCTTCCACGGCGGCGTTGAGCATGCCCATGGCGATGATCGCGGCCAGCAGCGCCGGCAGTTGTTCTTCGTACGGCCATGCGGCTGCACCGCACAGCAGGGTGGCGATGCACAGCAATAACGGCAACGCCCGTCGTCCGCCGAGTCGGCTGACCACAATACCCAGCGCATTGCCGAGGATGAACGTGGCCACCAGGATCAACAGGCGCAAGGTCAGCCCCAGGTCACCATCGCTGATCGCCACGGCGAGCCGGGTGGTGTTGCCGCTCATGAAGGACACGAAGTCGCCGCTGGCCATGAAGCCGATGGCGTCGGTCATGCCGGCGAGCACCGACAGCGCGGCCACCAGCGACAGGCCGATGCGTCCGCGCCATTTCTGGATATGCAGATGACCCGGGCTGGCCCGGTGGGAGGAGGCGGATGGCAGCATCGGTGCAGGTCGTCCTCAGGCAGCAACCGTGGTGGTCACTTGCTCAATCCATATAACTCGCAATACTCCAGCCAGTCCATGCCAGCCATCTCCGCCACTTCCTTGTGCACTTCCATGCGCTGGGCCTGATAGGCCTCGGCGGTGGCGGCGGTCAGTTGCAGGGTCAACTCCCAGGCAAACAGACCCAGGCGTTCGGCCTCGGCTTCGAAGGCTTCGTGCAGGCGCTCCTCGCGATACTGCGCGGCGGTCTCGCCCTTGGCCTGGGCCAACAGCGGATTGAGGTTGTCGAGCTCGTGGCGCAACTCCGGGCGCTCATCGAGAAACTTCTTCAGCGCCTGTTCGTGTTGCTGTTCGGTGGCTGCCATGGTCGCTCCTTGATGGCCGGGTTACGAAGACTGCTTCTTGGCCTTGGCTGCGGCGGCCAGGCATTCGAGGGCGAACTGCTCGGGGTAGGTCATCTGGATTGGCGTGGTTTCGCCCTTGACGGTGCGTTCGCCGTCGAGGATGTAGCGAATCCGCTTGTCGGTGACGCCGATGCGCTTGGCGATCCAGGACGGGGTCTGGCCGATCTGGCTGATCAGCTTGTCGGCGTATTCGGCGGTCGGTTTGTAGAATTCGGCGTTGGGTGTCATGTGGCTTTCCAGAAAAAGAGGCGATGCGTTGTTAATTGCGCGACAGGGTGCGCGAATCGTCACCCGGTGTCGCGGTATAAATGAAGTAAAGCAGAACGATACGCCGCGCCACGGTGATACAGTCCGCTTTTTCCTGATGAGCGAACACAATGCGAATTCTGATGGTGGCGCTGGCCGCCACCCTGCTGGCGGGATGCGCCGGTTCGGTGATGGACGACTCCCGCACCAAGGCCCCGACCAAAACCATGACCTCGGACAAACCGGAAAAAGTCGTCGCCCAGTGCGTGCAATTCGCCTGGCAGGACGAAGCGGTGTTCGGGGTGGACGCCGGGGCTTATCTGCAACCGGGCAAGAAGGGTGGTTCGACGGTTTATACGCGGTCGGCGGAATCGTTCGTGGACTTGAGCAGCGATGCCTCCGGGACGCAGTTGGATTACTACGCGCAGCACGATGATTTCGTGGCCAAGCGCCGGTTGGCAGCGTTGGCGACCTGTTTGTAACAGTGGATCTCTGTAGGAGCGAAGCTTGCTCGCGAAGGCGGCAGCGTTGACACACCGCGTTATCGTTCTTCGCGAGCAAGTTTCGCTCCTACAAAGGTTTGTGTATTACGCCGATGTCAGGCGCTTCTGAAAGAAGAAACGCTGGTGCCCCGGTGGATAGTCAGCGATGTGCCCGAATTCGCTATAGCCAAGCTTTTTGTAGAAATCCGGCGCCTGGAAATCGAAGGTGTCGAGCCAGATCCCCACGCATGCTTTTTCCCGCGCCAGTTCTTCGGCCATGTGCATCAGTTTCGAGCCCAGGCCCTGTCCCCGAGCCTGCTCCGGCACGGACAGCAACTCGATAAACAGCCACTGATAAAACACGCGGCCATAGAGTCCGCCCAGAATCTCGCCCTTGTCGTCACGCACCAGCAAGGCCACCGGTTGCGGATTGGCCGCTCCCGCTTGCGCCGCGTTGTAGAGACGCAACGGTGCAAGGATCGCCTCGCGTTCTTCGTTGGTCGGGTCCTGCGAGCGTTCGATACGCAATGTCATGGCTATGTCCTTATGGCGGTGAGCCCGCAGGTTATCGGGCTCCTCGACTTTGTTCCATCCCCGAACGCCGGTGGAACCGCCGCAAGCGCGCAGGTGTCTAGCCTCAAGAGCGTCATTTCCCGAACGCAGCCATGAGGACCGCCCATGAATATTTTCGAAGCCTTGCGCGAAAGCCACGATCGCCAGCGCGGTTACGCCGATGCGCTGATCCAGACCAGCGGCGATACCCCGGAGCGGGTTGAAGCCTACAAGCGGCTCAAGGCCGAGCTGCAGGCCCATGAAACCGCCGAGGAACGGCATTTCTACATCCCGCTGATGGAGTTCGACAACGGTGTCGACCTGAGTCGCCATGCCATTTCCGAACACCATGAGATGGACGAAATGATGGAGACCCTGGACGAGACCGAAATGTCAGATCCGACCTGGCTGGTGACGGCGAAAAAGCTCTCCGAGAAGGTGCATCACCACTTGAAAGAAGAAGAGCAGAAGTTCTTCCAGATGGCCGGCAAGCTGCTCGACGAGAAGCAGAAACAAGCCCTCGCCGGGCAATATGAAAAGGAATACAAGGCACAGCTTTCCTGAGCTGCGAATCGTTCCGATTGCTGCCTCGCGGTGTAGGCCTTCTGCTACAAGCGCCGTAGGACTTGGCTCAACCAGCTGGTTGTATATCCAGTATTTGCGAGCCGTTGGCCCTCTCCGCATCAGCAGAATCGATAAAGGGGTCGGTGGACAAAAAAAGCAGCTCCGTTAGGTTGAAGGCCTCTCCTCAGGAAGGAGAGTTCTTAAATCAACGGAGTGAAAAAATGAACCAACCACAGACTCAACCCGTATTACGCCATGGTCGCATTACGTCCCCTAAAAGCCGCGGTGCGGTCGCCATGGAGCTGGGGCTGCTGGGGGACTGGCAAGTCAACGAAATGGAAGGCGGCAAGAACTTCCCGTCGTTGACCGCCGGCCCGTTCCCGGCGCCGTATCAAACCGACACCGCCAGTGACGTGCCACCTGCCGACGGTCATATCCTGAGCGGCGGCAAAGTGGATCAGCGTGATTGCGTCAACTTCACCAACGAAGAACTGAGCCGGCAACTGGACCGCCCGGTCGCCTGGCCGCTGCTGAACGTCGATCCGGGCCAGATTTTCAAAGTCACCTGGAAATACACAGCACCCCACGTCACCCGTGGCTACAGCTGGTTCATCACCAAGGATGGCTGGGATCCGAAACAGCGCATCAGCCGTGCACAGCTGGAGCCGAAATCGTTCGCCGACGATTTCTACACCCAGGTCCCGTATTACAGCCACTCGGCTGAGATGGTGGCCAAGGTCAACCACGAAGTGAAACTGCCGGCCAACAAAAAAGGCCATCACGTGATCGTGCTGGTGTGGATCGTGGCCAACACTGGCAACGCCTTCTACCAAGCGTTCGACGTGGACTTCAAGTAAGCCCGACGCGTTTACCCTCCACACGTTCTGAAGGAATAGAACATGTCTACATTCGACTTTACGTTATTGAAATCCACCGTCAGCGATGCCGCTTCGTTGATGCCGACCATTGCCGGCAAAAAGATCCTCATGGGCTTCTGGCACAACTGGCCAGCGGGGCCGAGTGACGGTTACCAGCGTGGCCAGTTCGCCAACATCGCACTGCAAGATGTACCGAAGGATTACAACGTGGTGGCCGTGGCCTTCATGAAGGGCAATGGCATCCCGACCTTCAAGCCTTACAACCTGTCCGACGCCGAATTCCGCCGCCAGGTCGGCGTGCTCAACAGTCAGGGCCGGGCGGTGCTGATTTCCCTCGGTGGCGCCGACGCGCATATCGAGCTGCACAAAGGCAATGAACAACCACTGGCCAATGAAATCATCCGCCTGGTGGAAACCTATGGCTTTGATGGGCTGGACATCGATCTTGAACAGAGCGCGATTGATTTCGCCGACAACAAGACCGTCCTGCCTGGCGCGCTGAAACTGGTCAAGGATCATTACGCCGGTGAGGGCAAACACTTCATCATCAGCATGGCGCCGGAATTCCCGTACCTGACCACCGCCGGCAAATACGTCGGTTACATTCAGGCCCTGGAAGGCTATTACGACTTCATCGCCCCGCAGTATTACAACCAGGGCGGTGACGGGATCTGGGTGCAGGAAGCCAATAACGGTAATGGCGCATGGATTGCCCAGAACAACGACGCGATGAAAGAGGACTTCCTGTTTTACCTGACTGAAAGTCTGGTGAGCGGCACTCGCGGGTTCACCAAGATCCCGGCGGACAAATTCGTGATCGGCCTGCCCGCCAACATCGACGCGGCAGCCACCGGTTACGTGATCAACCCGGCAGCCGTGGTGAACGCCTTCAAGCGTCTCGACGCCAAGGGGCTGTCGATCAAGGGCCTGATGACCTGGTCGGTGAACTGGGACAATGGTGTCAACAAGGACCACGTGCCCTACAACTGGGAGTTCAGTCGTCGTTACGGGCCGTTGATCAACGGCAAGCGACTCGCTTCCCACGAGGAAGAACTCGCGGCGCCTGAAGCCGCCAACCAGCGCTAATAATAAGCCCGGCAGAGATGCCGGGCTTTTTGATTTTGGTCTACCATGCGCGTCCGCTTACGGAAAAGGATGCGTTGTGATGGCGAATACAGCCGATCGGGTCAACATCATCGAAACTCAGATGCTGTCCGACAACTGGTATGTGCTCAAGAAATTCACCTTCGACTATCTGCGAAACAACGGCGAGTGGCAGCGCCAGACTCGCGAGGTCTATGACCGTGGCAATGGCGCGGCGATTCTGTTGTTCAACCGTAAGAAGCGAACCGTCGTGCTGACGCGCCAGTTTCGCTTGCCGGTGTTCGTCAACGGTCACGATGGCTTGCTGATCGAAGTGGCGGCCGGATTACTTGAGGGCGCCGACCCCGAAGAACGCATCCGGGCGGAAGCCGAAGAGGAAACCGGCTATCGCGTGCACCATGTGCAAAAGGTCTTCGAGTCCTACATGAGCCCCGGCTCGGTCACCGAAAAACTGCACTTCTTCATCGCCGAATATGACGCAGCGTCGAAAGTCAGCGATGGCGGTGGGCTGGAGGAAGAGACCGAAGAGCTGGAAGTGCTGGAGTGGCAGTTTGATGAGGCGCTTGAGGCGTTTTATCGCGGTGAGATCTGCGATGCGAAGACCATCATGCTGCTGCAATACGCGGCGATGAAAAACATCTTCGCCGCTACCTGAGCAGGCTGGGCTTTTGTGGCGAGGGGGCTTGCCCCCGTTGGGCTGCGAAGCGGTCCCAAAACCTGGCACCGCGACTCTTCAGATATTCCGCATAATCGGGTTTACGGCTGCTGCTGCGCAGCCGAACGGGGGCAAGCCCCCTCGCCACAAAGGCTGCGGGTGAATCCAGTCAGAACAGCTCGCCCGTCCGGCTAGCCCCGGACCACTCGCAACCTTCCAGCGTCAGCAACCGCTCCTTCGCCTCGAGCCCTCCGGCAAACCCCGTCAATTTCCCCGAAGCGCCGATCACCCGATGGCACGGCGCCACAATCGAGATCGGGTTCTTGCCATTCGCCGCGCCCACCGCGCGAACCGCGCTTGGATTACCGATCTGCTCGGCAATCTCGCTGTAGCTGCGGGTTTCGCCGAACGGGATGGTCAGCAGCGCCTGCCAGACCTTTTTCTGAAAGTCCGTCCCGGCAAAATCCAGCTCCAGGTCGAACCGGTTTCGCGTGCCGGCAAAATATTCCTGCAACTGTTGGACGGCCCGTTTCAGGATCGGGTTGTCCGCCGCCTCAGTCATCGGCCCGAGGCGTACGCGGTTCGGTTTGTCGTTTTCCCAGAGGATGGCTGCCAGTCTTGAACCGTTCGCAACCAGCTTCAACTCGCCGACCGGGGAGGCCATGGTGGTGAAGGTATAACTCATGCTGGCGAACTCCGAAAACGGCTGAACAGAGGGCAAGCATACTGCCTCACCGGGGAGGCGCAATACGCAATCCCAGCCATACTGGCTACTGCTCTTGAAGCGTTCCCTCTGTTCTGTACAGAGCCAAAAAACAAAAAAGAGACCGAATCATGAAGTTCGAACCTTTTGCCAAAACGCTGGTGGCGACCTCGTTGGCGCTCAGCTGCCTCAGTGCCTACGCGGCCTCCGTGGCGCCGGTTGCAGCCGAAAACGGCATGGTGGTCACGGCCCAGCACCTGGCCACGCATGTGGGCGTGGATGAATTGAAGAACGGCGGCAACGCCGTGGATGCCGCGGTCGCGGTGGCCTATGCACTGGCGGTGGTTTATCCCGCGGCGGGCAACCTGGGCGGCGGCGGTTTCATGACCATTCAACTGGCGGACGGGCGCAAGACCTTCCTCGATTTCCGCGAAAAAGCGCCATTGGCCGCTACGGCGAACATGTACCTGGACAAGGACGGCAACGTCGTCCCGGACCTGAGCACCCGTGGCCACCTGGCCGTTGGCGTGCCGGGCACGGTGTCCGGGATGGAGCTGGCCCTGAGCAAATACGGGACCAAGCCGCGCAAGGAAGTGATTGCCCCGGCGATCAAACTGGCTGAAGACGGTTTCGAGCTGGAGCAGGGCGATGTCGATCTGCTGGAGTACGCCACCGACGTGTTCAAAAAGGACATGCGCGATTCGGGCTCGATTTTCCTGAATAAGGGCGAGCCGATGCAGGTCGGGCAGACATTGGTGCAAAAAGACTTGGGCAAAACCCTGCGGGAAATCTCCGAAAAGGGCGCTGACGGTTTCTATAAAGGGTGGGTGGCCGACGCCATCGTCACCTCCAGCCAGGCCAACAAAGGCATCATCACCCAGGCTGACCTCGACAAGTACAAGACCCGCGAACTGGCGCCGGTGGAGTGCGATTATCGCGGCTACCACGTGGTCTCGGCGCCACCGCCAAGCTCCGGTGGGGTGGTGATCTGCGAGATCATGAACATCCTCGACGGTTACCCGATGAAGGACTTGGGTTATCACTCGGCCCAGGGCATGCATTACCAGATCGAAGCGATGCGCCACGCCTATGTGGACCGCAACAGCTACCTCGGCGACCCGGATTTCGTGAAAAATCCGCTCGACCACCTGCTGGACAAAAACTACGCCACCAAACTGCGCGCCGCGATCCAGCCGCAAAAGGCCGGTGTGTCCAAGGAGATCAAACCCGGCGTAGCACCGCATGAGGGCAGCAACACCACGCATTTCTCCATCGTCGACAAATGGGGCAACGCGGTGTCGATGACCTACACCCTCAACGACTGGTTCGGCGCAGGCGTCATGGCCAGCAAGACCGGGGTGATCCTCAATGACGAGATGGACGATTTCACCTCGAAAATCGGCGTGCCGAACATGTATGGCCTGGTCCAGGGTGAAGCCAACGCCATCGCCCCCGGCAAGGCGCCGCTGTCGTCCATGAGCCCGACCATCGTCACCAAGGACGGCAAAGTGGTGATGGTCGTGGGTACTCCGGGCGGTAGTCGCATCATTACCGCAACGCTGCTGACCATCCTCAACGTGATCGACTACGGCATGAACATCCAGGAAGCGGTGGACGCGCCGCGTTTCCACCAGCAGTGGTTGCCGGAAGAGACCAACCTGGAGACCTTCACCACCAGCCCGGATACGGTGAAACTGCTCGAAAGCTGGGGGCATAAATTCGCCGGGCCGCAGGACGCCAACCATGTGGCGGCCATCCTGGTCGGCGCGCCTTCACTGGGCGGCAAACCGGTGGGCAAAAACCGCTACTACGGCGCGAATGATCCGCGCCGCAATACCGGTTTGTCGCTGGGCTACTGAGGCTCTTGAAAAGGGGACGGATTTATTTTCCGTCCCTTATTCATCCGCCTTGGTGACGATGTTATCCGCCTCATCCACCTGATAAGGCACATGCGCTTCCACGCCATCCTTGCCGGTATGCGCCACGACATTCTTGTAACGCTTGCCGTTCCAGCAGCGGAAAATCAGCGTCGCGTTCTCGCCGCCGGTCAGGGTCGAACCCAGGCTGCCAATCAGCTTGCTGCGTGCGCCGCCCACCAGAATGCTGTTCCTGCCCGCCGTCAACACGCTTTTATCGCCGCCCATCAACGTACAGTCATCACCTGCCGTGAGCTTGCTGCGATCACCCGCCGTGAGGTGACTGTTACTGCCCGCCAATAGCTTGCTGCGGTCGCCGGCGATTTGCGTGCTGTCCTTGCCGGCGATCAATTTGCTGCGATCGCCTGCGGTCTGGATGCTCCCGGCACCGGCAATGAGCGTGCTGCGATAACCGGCGGTTTGGGAACTGTCCTTGCCCGCAATCAGCATGCTTTTGTGCCCGGCGATTTGCGTGCTGTCGGGGCCGGCGATCAGGGAGCTTTGATGACTGGCAATCTGGTTGCTGCCGTAGCCGGCGGTCAGCGTGCTTTCGTAACCGGCGGTTTGCGAGCTGCCGTATCCGGCTGTCAATACGCTGCGCAAGCCGCTGATCAGCGTGCTGCCGTAGCCCGCCGTGAGGAAGCTGCGGATGCCGGAGGTCAAGCTGCTGCCGTAGCCGGCGATCAACGAACTGTCCTGGCCCGCGGTTTCCGTGCTGCCATAACCGGCGGTGAGCGAGCTGTTGTCCTGGGCGGTGAGGGTACTGCCGTAGCCCGCCGTCAATGTACTGCTGTAACCGGCGGTTTGCGTGCTGCCGTACCCGGCGATCAGCGAACTTTCGTAGCCGGCGGTTTCGGTGCTGCCATAGCCGGCGGTGAGGGAGCTGTTGTCCTGCGCCGTGAGGGTGCTGCCGTATCCGGCCGTCAGGGTGCTTTCGTAGCCAGCGGTTTGCGTGCTGCCGTACCCGGCGATCAGCGAACTGTCGCTGCCGGCGGTTTCAGTACTGCCATACCCGGCGGTCAGTTCGCTACTTTCCCGAGCGGTAAGCGTGCTGCCATAGCCTGCGGTCAGGGTGCTTTTATAACCGGCCGTCTCCGTGCTGCCATAACCGGCGGTGAGCGAGCTGTGTTCCCGGGCGGTGAGGGTGCTGCCGTAGCCTGCTGTCAGCGTGCTGTCGTGACCGGCGGTTTGGGTGCTGCCGTAGCCGGCGATCAGCGAACTTTCATGCCCGGCGGTTTCCGTGGTGCCGTAACCCGCCGTGAGGGAACTGCCATCCTGAGCGGTTTGGGTGCTGCCATAGCCCGCCGTCAACGTGCTGTCGTACCCGGCGGTTTGCGTGCTGCCATACCCGGCGATCAACGAACTGTCACTGCCAGCGGTTTCGGTGCTGCCATAACCGGCGGTGAGGGAGCTGCTTTCCTGGGCCGTGAGCGTGCTGCCATAGCCGGCGGTGAGGCTGCTTTGATAGCCGGCAGTCTGCGTCGTGCCGTAACCGGCGATCAGCGAGCTACCGTGCCCGGCGGTTCCAGTGCTGCCATAGCCTGCCGTAAGAGAGCTGCTGTCCTGCGCGGTCTGGGTGCTGCCGTAGCCCGCCGTCAGCGTGCTTTCGTAACCGGCGGTTTGTGTGCTGCCGTAACCGGCGATCAGCGAACTGTCGTGCCCGGCGGTGGCGGTGCTGCCATAGCCGGCGGTGAGTGAACTGCTTTCCTGAGCGGTCTGCGTGGTGCCATAACCTGCGGTCAGCGTGCTTTCGTGGCCGGCGGTCTGGGTGCTGCCGTATCCCGCTGTGAGTGAACTGCTTTCCTGAGCCGTCTGGGTACTGCCGTATCCAGCGGTCAGCGTACTTTCGTGCCCGGCAGTCTGGGTGCTGCCGTAACCGGCGATCAACGAACTTTCCGGCCCGGCCGTGCCCGTACTGCCGTAGCCGGCGGTGAGGGCGCTGCTGTCCTGGGCGGTTTGGGTGGTGCCGTAACCCGCCGTCAGCGTGCTGTCCTGACCTGCTGTTTGCGTGCTGCCATAACCGGCGATCAAGGAGCTTTCCGCTCCGGCGGTTTCAGTGCTGCCATAGCCCGCCGTGAGGGCGCTGCCATCCTTGGCGGTCTGGGTACTGCCGTAACCTGCGGTCAACGAGCTGTCGCGTCCCGCCGTTGCCGTGCTGCCATAACCGGCGATGAGGGTGCTGTCGTCCTGGGCGGTTTGCGTGCTGCCGTAATCGGCGGTCAGGGTGCTTTTCTGGCCGGCAATCTGGGTGCTGCCATAGCCGGCGATGAGCGCGCTGTCGTTGCCGGCCATCTCCGTGCTGCCATAGCCGGCGGTCAACGAACTGCTGTCGGCGGCGGTCAAGGTGCTGCCGTAACCGGCAATCAACGAACTCTGGCCGCCCGCCGTTTCAGTGCTGCCATAGCCCGCCAGCAAATAACTTTGATGTCCGCCGGTCAGGGTGCTGCCATAAACCGCCGTTTCGAACTTTTGCGAAGCATCAACTTTTGCGCCGATACCGGAAGGACTGTAACCCTGCGCCCGGCGACTTTCGAATTCGCGGTTTAAGGGTGTCTTGGGTAATTCACCGGTTGCTTCAATTGAAGGTGTATTGGCCGTTTGATAACTATCAATATTCTGCAGAATGTAATTAATCGCGCTTTCTTGAGTGCCGGTGTGAACAACTTCCGCTTCCGGAAACTTGATCATGCCGTCTTCTTCAAGTTTGATAATGTGATCGATATTAACTTCGCACACAATCCATCGGGCATCGGCGCGCAGACTTAGCTGAGTAGAAGAACCCTCGCCCCACAACAGCCCGACCAGACCGTTCTCGAGCTTTTTACTGGGCTGCCAATGCTTGCACACCAGGGGCCCGGATTCAGGCCAGACTTGGCCAGCGTGGTCCGACATGTCATTGGCACACGTGCGCAAGACCAGGACTTTGTTGTCATTCATATCAAGTGTACTCAATGGATATAACCGCATCAGCGGGAATCAGGATTGTAAGTGTCCATCCCGTTCAAAAAAGAACGATCAGTTGATTACTCACAGTCACTGGCTGAAATCCATTGATAGCCAGCGGCAAAGCCGCAGCCCTGTTGTTAAACAGGTCGCAGTCCTGGCGAAACTTCTCGATATCGATGATTCACCCTAAAGCAAAGTATCAATATTGCCTACACTTATTGTGGTGGTTATTGAAATGATATTGCTCGTTACAATAGCGCAACAAATTAATGTCAGGGTGGATGTGGTTTAATGCTTTTTTAATTCAAATTAGCGGCGGTGGGGAAGCTGCGTACGCTCTGAAACGGCGCTGTTCTATACGAACGCGTTTTACGGCATTATCGACGGCACGCGATCCTCGCTCGGCCCTCAGGGACCCGGTAGCGTCCCCCCTTAATCTGATGGATTACTTTAAGGCTCCCTGCCATGACCACCGCACTGCTGATCATCGACGTCCAACACGCCCTGTGCACTGGCGAGTACGAATGCTTCGACATCCAACGCGTCATTGCGAACATCAATAGCCTGAGTGCCAAGGCCAGGGAAACCGGGGTCCCGGTGGTCCTGATCCAGCACGAAGAAAAGGGCGACTTGCTGCAACACGGCTCCGAAGGTTGGCAGTTGGCCGCCAGCCTGGAGACTTCCCCGCAGGACCTGCGCGTGCGCAAGACCACCCGGGATTCGTTTTACAAGACCCACCTGCAAGCCTTGCTGCAAGACCAGGGCACTGACCGGCTGATCATCTGCGGCCTGCAAACCGACTATTGCGTCAACGCCACCGTGCGCCAGGCCCTGAACCTGAGCTATGACGTGGTACTCGCCAGCGACGCGCATTCCACCGTCGACAACGGCAACCTCGCCGCCGAAGACATCATCGCCGAGCACAACGCCGACCTCGCGCACCTGACCGGCCCCGTGGCACGGATCGACGTTTTGCCCACCGCCGAAATCCGCGTTTAGCCCGCGTCCGCGTTCAACCAGAAATCAGCCGTGGCGACTCATGATTGTCGACTTGCGGCCGATGGTTAGTGCTCGCGCCAGAGCGCGAGACACGTTTGTCTTCCAGAATCGAAAAGTGGACTGATCACAATGACCGGAGCTGTCACGAAACACCTCAAACTCGCCTGTCTGTTGCTGGCGACCACCGCGCTATTCGGCTGCGCAACCAGCCGTTCGGTGGTGGACATCACCACGCCGCCAGCGGCCAATGGCAATGGCCAGAAAGTGTTCATCAGCGTGCTGGACGAGCGCCGCTTCGAACTCAAGCCTGAGCTTCCGGAGACCCCATCCCTCAAGGAGGGCGAGATCAACGATAAATCCATCACCGAGCGCGCCATTGCCCGTAAACGCAACGGCTACGGTAAGGGACTGGGCGACGTATTGCTGCCTGAAGGCACCCGACTCAGCGACCTTGTCGCCAAAAGCATCGCCGCGGCGTACGGCCAGGCGGGTTACCGGGTCGTGCCGAGCAGCGAAAAAACCGTCGATACCCAAGCGGTCACCGTGCACGTTATCGAATTCTGGTCGTGGATGTCCCCGGGCTTCTTCACCGTCGGCGTGAACAATAAAGTGCACTTGAAAGTCGACACCGGCACCTCGGCGAAACCGATCGAGATCTTTGGTCAGAACCGCGAAGGCGTGCAGACCGTGACCGACAACGACTGGAAACAAAGCACCGAACAAGCGCTGAAAACCGTCACTGACACCATGGCCAAGAATCTGTAAGCCATGGGCTAAACGAAACGGGCGCCCAAAGGGCGCCTGTTTTCATTAACGTCAGTGCTCATCTGAAGAATGGAATCTGCCCGTGCCTCTCACGTTTTCTCCTGTCATCGTCATCGCCTTGCTGTTAGCAGTGTCCGGCGTTTCCCACGCCAGCAGCTTCGACTGCACCAGCGCCGCCAGCCCCAGCGAAAAAGCCATTTGCGCCGACGCTTACACCTCCAACCTGGATAAAAAACTGGGCGAACTGTGGAGCGCCACGTTGCCGAAAGTCGCTGATTCCAAAGCGCTGAAGACCGACCAGCGCCAGTGGCTGAAACAGCGCAATCTGTGCGCGGATGACCTCTCTTGCCTGCGGCAGAAGTATCAAATGCGCATCACCGAACTGGGCTACATGGCCACGCCGTTTTCGTGGGACGCCACTTGGCAGATGATTCCGTGGGGCGTAGCGAACGATGGCGAGTTGAAGACCCGGCGTAAAGATTCGACCCACATCACGTTCAATGTCCTGGCTGCCAACGGCGCCAATATGGGCAATCTGGACGGTGTCGCTACCCTCGAAGGCACGACGGCGCATTACGCCGAGGGCGATTGTGCGCTGACCTTCATCGCCATGAATGGCGTGCTGGATGTCAATCAGCAGGGCAGTGACTCGGAATGCGGTGCCGGGATGGGCGTGTTTTATGCCGGACGATACGTGGCATCGGAGCAGTCTCTGCCGTTGGAAGACGATTTGCTCAGCGTCGGATTGGTGCGCACGCAACAGGAAGACGACGCGATGCGCACATTGCTCAAGGACGACTACCGGCGGTTGGTCGAGAGCAGCAGTTCTCGGACCAAGGGTGACGCATCCAGCGATGTGCCGGGCGCCGAAGTCGATGAAATGTGGGTACGCGGGCTCGGCGGTATCAACGCTTCAATTTTCATGCGCGCCACCGACTCACGCTTCTGGCTGGTGTTGATCGTGAGCGATTCGAAGGGCAATCTTCGCGCCCGTTACTACACCAACGTACCAGGCTGGAAAGGGCGCCTGCCCGAAACACTCCAGCGTTGGTATGACAAACGAGCGGCCGCCGGGTCCTTGCCGCTGGACCAGATGCCCTAGCGAGGGGCGTACTGCTGGACCCTGTAGGAGCAAAGCTTGCTCGCGAAGGCGGCGTGTCAGTCGACATCATCGTCATTGACACACCGCCTTCGCGGGCAAGCCTCGCTCCTACAATTGTTTTGCGCCGTTCACACAATTGGCAGCCAACACCAATCCCTGTAGGAGCGAAGCTTGCTCGCGAAAGCGGCGTGTCAGCCGACATCATCGTCATTGACACACCGCCTTCGCGGGCAAGCCTCGCTCCTACATTTGTTTTGCGTCGTTCACAAAATTGGCAGCCAACACCAATCCCTGTAGGAGCAAAGCTTGCTCGCGAAAGCGGCGTGTCAGCCGACATCTTCGTCGTTGACACACCGCTATCGCGGGCAAGCCTCGCTCCTACAATTGTTTTGCGCCGTTCACACAATTGGCAGCCAACACCAATCCCTGTAGGAGCGAAGCTTGCTCGCGAAAGCGGCGTGTCAGTCGGCATCTTCGTCGTTGACACACCGCCTTCGCGGGCAAGCCTCGCTCCTACATTTGTTTTGCGTCGTTCACACAATTGGCAGCCAACACCAATCCCTGTAGGAGCGAAGCTTGCTCGCGAAGGCGGCGTGTCAGCCGACATCATCGTCATTGACACACCGCCTTCGCGGGCAAGCCTCGCTCCTACAATTGTTTTGCGTCGTTCACACAATTGGCAGCCAACACCAATCCCTGTAGGAGCGAAGCTTGCTCGCGAAGGCGTCAAGCCTGACACACCGCGTTTTCGTTCATCGCGAGCAAGCTTTGCTCCTACGATTAAGGCGTGGTGTCTGACATACGGCGTTATCGTTCTTCGCGGGCAAGCCTCGCGCCTGCCTTGCGCAGCCGCCCCCCAAATCACGTCGCAAACATCAACCCGCCAATCGCCCCAACCCGCTCCGGCACCACACCCCCCAGCACCAACCGGGTAATCGTCGCCGCCGCATTCCGGTAATCCCCATCCTCCGGCACCTGCCTCCCGGTGATATGGGCCATCTGCCAACCCAGATTGGTGTAGGTGCGCGTCGCCGACCAGATAAACAACATCAGATGCTCAGGATCCACCGGCGCCAACAGCCCGCGCTCAATCCAGCTGCGCAGGCACTCGACATTGCGCTGCGCCTCGGCATACAACAAATCCCGACACTCCCCGGGCAACTGCCGTCCCCCGAGCAACAACTCGCCACTGAACACCTTGGCAATGTGCGGATGCTCCCGCGCAATGCGAATCCGCGCCGCAATGTAGGCCTGCAAGCCCTCCACCGGATCATCGCTCTCGCGCAACATCGCCGACGCCTCCAGCAAGGGCTCGACAAACCCGAGCAACACCTTGGCGTAGAGGTTTTCCTTGGTCTGGAAGTAGTAATACAGATTCGCCTTCGGCACCCCCGCGCGCGCGGCGATGTCCCGGGTCTGGGTGGCGTCGAAACCCTTGGC
Source organism: Pseudomonas sp. ANT_J12 (assembly GCF_008370045.1). GTDB lineage: Bacteria > Pseudomonadota > Gammaproteobacteria > Pseudomonadales > Pseudomonadaceae > Aquipseudomonas. The sequence goes on along the minus strand of NZ_VOBN01000008.1, from coordinate 162,259 downwards.
GGCAAATTCTTCGCTGGCGGCGGCCAGGATCAGGTGCTGATTGCGTTGGCGAATGCTGGTCATGAAGACGGAACGAAGGAAGAGGGCATGAGGGGCATCTTGGAAAATCGGTTTCGTAATATACAAAACTATACAGCGAATGAGCTAGAGGCGGTTCGTCCGAGGCTGCCTAATTGAAAAGGGCGTTCCGTGAGCGGTTGCCTAAACTTAATGGGGCTTCGGCTTCTGGCTTGATAGTCGATCATCACCCGCCGACAGGTGCACCCCACGGTCCACCCCCTATCCCGGAAAAGAAGTGCTGATGATCACCGTGGAATACTCGCCCGGCGGCGCCGATCCGGTCCATCGGCACGACGCCCATGGCTTCATCTATGTGCTCGAAGGCTCCATCGTCATGGGCGTGAAGGGCGGCAAGGAAGTGATGCTGACGCCAGGGCAGAGCTTTCATGAAGGGCCTGAAGATGTGCACACGGTTGGGCGTAATGCGAGTCAGGACAAGCCGGCGAAGTTTTTGGTGCTTTTGTTGAAGGAGAAGGGGAAGCCTGCGGTGATCCCGGTTGATTGAACGGCGCAGCTAAAGCGCCTGTAAAAATCGATCCGTCAGTGTTCCGGAGAAACACGTCTCTACCGGTCCAATGAGAAAAACAGACCCCAGCCCATCCCATTGAACCGTAACGGTCCCGCCATCACATTCAACCTCGACGCAGTTGTCCAGCAAGCCCCGGCGAATGCCGTTGACCGCCGCGCCACAAGAGCAGGAGCCCGAGCCGAGCGGGATGCCACCGCCGCGCTCCCAGATGCGCAGCCGAATGTGCGTGCGGTCGATGACCTGGACGAAATGCACATTCGTTTTCAGTGGAAATAGAGCGTCGGTTTCAATGGTCGGTCCGATGGCCGCTATATCAACGGTTGTCAGATCGTCCACAAAATAAGTGCAGTGCGGATTTCCCATGCTGCACGCTGCGGGGTCGCCAGTCAGTGGCAAAACAGCCGTGTCCACTTCCTGCGCCAGGGGAATAGCCGACCAGCCGAAAAGCGGTTTTCCCATGGCGACAGAAATGGCACCCGTTGAGGTGCGTTCGCACGTGAGCAGTCCACGGTTGGTTCGCAATACTATCGAGGTCGTATTTGATTCACGCATCAGTCGATCCGCCGCCCCTCGTGTTGCGCTGCCACAGGCCTCCAGCGTGGAGCCATCGGCATTCCAGAACATCAAGCGCGCGGCGGCATCATCGCAATCGAGCATGACCGCGAGTTGATTGAACCCCACTCCACGGTGCCGATCGCCCATTCGCCGTGCCAGGGCACTGGTTATTGAGAGGGGCGAATTTCGCGAGTCGACAATCACGAAATCATCACCATTGGCGTGCATTTTGTGGAAGCTCAGTGGCATGAAGAGTCCTTGGCGACGAGATAGAAGGTGAATGGACGTCCAGCCGCGATCTAGCCCCACCTGCAGGACTTTTTCAAGCGGTGACGGTATGGACGTCATCACTGCCCCTATGGCATCGTCCAATCAATACGCGATGTAGCCAAAGGATAAGAACTATGCGGGAGGGTAACGACGTCGGTGCCATGACCACACTCAACGCCTTCAACCGCTGCATCCTCCACCTCGGTCGCCTGGCCCGGGATCGCGGCGACTCGCAATTCATCGAAGACGGCCTGCACGCCTTCAGCGAACTGGTGCCGTTCGCGTCCTCCTGGTGGGGCGAGATGTCGGGGTCGGACGCCGATGCGCCGCCCCAAAGCTGGATGCACGGGCGCATCAATCTGCCGCAATCGTTCGCGGCCGAATGGCACACCTGTGCGCAAATCGACAAGTTTTCCAACGACACCCTGAGCCAGCTCGGAGCGGTGGTGCGTGAAAGCGGTTACACCGACCCGAGTGAAGAAGTGAACGACTTCGCGCGGCGTCACGACCTGTATCACCCGATGTGCATCACCTTCGAATTGCCCGAAAGCGGCTTGCTGTTTTTCGTCTGCGTGTACCGTGGCGATGATGCGCCGGGGTTCAGCGACAATGAGGCCGAGTTGTTTTCTGCGTTCTGCGATCATCTGCTGCAACTGTGGCGGTTCCAGGTGCAGGACATGATTCGCTTCGACACCGGCAGCGGCGCCACTGACTTCGGTATCGCCCGACTCGACGGCAGTCTGCTGTACGTCGGCGCCAATTTGTGCGCCGCGATTCAGCGTGAATTGCCGGGGTGGAGCGGCTCGACGCTGCCGTTTGAGGTGATCGCGCAACTGGCCAAAGCGCCGTGCGTGATCCGTTTCGGTCGTTGCACGCTGACGCTGAGCCCGAACGCCGAGCATGTGATTCTGTCCCTCGAAACACAATCGCGCGGGGCGGTGCTGGCGCCTCGCGAACGCACGGCCGCGATGCTGTTTGCCGCCGGCCACTCCTACAAGGAAATCGCCAAAACCCTGGGGCTGAGCCCGGCCACCGTGCGCACGTATCTGCGTAACTGCTATTTGCAGCTTGGCGTGAAGAGCAAGGTGGAACTGGGTTCTGTCCTGCGTTCGCCGTCCCACGATACCCGGCGTATTCCCCACTAATTGCCTGACCCCTCCTCATTTGCGGAGGTCCGGATTTCGCTTGCGCGCTATAGGGTAGGCCTGCCTGCCACGGGCTGGCGCGCCAGTCTGTCCGGGCACTTCAAAAAACTATAAGAACAGAGGTGGGTCAGTGAAATTTTCCGGGCTATTTATCGCGGTGGCTGCGACCACGGCATTGGCGGGTGTGGGGTTGGTGGGATGTCAGACCCAGGGGTCGACCGCTGCCGACATGGTGCTGCGCAACGGCTATGTCTACACCGTCGATGGCAAGAATTCGGTGCAGCAGGCGATCGCTGTCACGGGCGGCAAGATTGTGTATGTCGGCAGTGATGAAGGCGTCGCGCCCTATATCGGCAAGCAGACACAGCTGATCGATCTGGCCGGGCGCATGCTGATGCCGGGCTTCATCGACGGGCACATGCATCCGGGGGACGGCGGCCGCGCCATGACCCTGTGCGACCTGAAATACCAGACGATGACGCGCAAAGTGTTCCAGGAAACCATCCAGGCATGCCTGGATGCCGACAAGGACAAAGGCCCGGACGTGTGGCTCGAAGTCGGCAGTTGGGATCGCATGGGCATGGATGGCCTCGATGGCGATCCGGACAAATCGACTCTGGATGCGCTCAAGACTAAACGCCCGATTCAAGTCCGTTCGACAGACTTCCACACGGTGCTGACCAACTCTCGCGGCCTGGAAGTCGCCGGCATCACCAAGCAAACCCCCAACCCGAGCGACGGCAAATACGTGCGCGACAGCGCCGGCAACCCGAACGGCATCTGCGAAGACGGCGCCGCCGACACCATGGCCGCCGTGGTGCCGCCCGCCACCGACGCCGAAAAGCTGACCCAGACCCGCGCCGCGCTCGACGCCATGCGCCAGCAAGGCATCACCAGTTTCTTCGATGCCATGTCGGGGCCCGAAATGGGTAAAGCGTTCACGACCTTGCAGCAGTCGGGCGAACTGACCGCCCGGGCTTTGTTGGCAATCAAACTCGACCCGGCCGCCGCGGCCGCGGACCCGGGGAAAACCATCGCTGATGCCAAGGTTTTGGCCAACACCTACGATCAGGGCGAAACCAAAGTCGCGCCGGGCGTGAGCATGCGCCACGTCAAAGTGTTCATGGACGGCATCATCAACGCACCGGCCGACACGGGCGCGATGTTGACGCCGTATTTGCATAACACAGGCACCGAGAAGGCGCCGAAATGGACGCCGGGCAAGAATCTCGGCGAGCTGTACTTCCCGCCGCAAGTGCTCAATCCGCTGCTGCTCAAGGCCGTTGAGGCGGGCTTCGATCCGCACCTTCACGCCACCGGCGACCGCGCGGTGCGCGATTCACTGAACGGCATCGAATACGTGCGCCATCAACTGCCGGGCAATGCCTTTCGCCCGACCATTACCCACAACGAAGAAGTGGACCCGGCGGACTATCCGCGCTTCAAGGCGCTCGACGTGACGGCCAACATGTCGTTCCAGTGGGCCCAGCAAGCGCCGTCCACCGTCGATGGCACCAGCGACCACCTCGGCGCCGCGCGGTTCGCCCGCATGGAGCCATCGGGCAGCATCGCCCGGGCGGGCGGTCGCGTGGCCTATGGCAGCGACTGGCCGGTGGATCCGCTCGACGAATTCCTGGCGCTGAAAGTCGGTGTCACTCGCTCGGGTGATCCGCAGAATCCACACAGCTATGGTCCCAAGTACGCGGGCAGGCTCAACGCTGATCCGGCGCTGTCCCGGGAGGAAGTGTTGCGTACCATCACCCTGAACGCTGCCGAGCAGTTGAAGCTGGACGCGGTGGTCGGTTCTGTCGAGGTCGGCAAGTTCGCGGACCTGATCGTGCTGGACAAGAACTTCATGCAAGTGCCCGAGGCTGAGCTGGCGCGCAATAACGTGCTGCTGACCATGGTCGGCGGCAAGGTCGTGTGGGCCAAGGCGCCGTTTGTGGGTGTTACTCAGAAGAGCACAGCGCAATGATTAATGAATAACCTGTGGCGAGGGAGCTTGCTCGTGCTGGACTGCGTAGCAGGCCCCTGCTTTTTAAGGAAAAGAGCGGGGCTGCTGCGCACCTCAGCACGAGCAAGCTCGCTCGCCACAGGAAGGGTTTTAGCTCTGAAGGCCGATGTTGTTCCTCAACCCATCGCCAAACAGGACGGAGCTATGAATAGCCTCGTCACTGCTTATCCCTGTCGATTTTTGCTTTCGTATCCTGATCGATGATGTTGCGCAGAGCCTCAAAAATCGGTTGGGCACTGGTGTGTTTTTTGCCATACGCCAGATTGAACGCGTAGTCGAAGTCCGGCGGGTTCAAGCCCTGATTGTGTTGAAGCAGGGTCTCCAGTTTGTCCAGTGCCTTGACCGCCTGCGCCTCGGGGGACAACGCGTTTTCGTAGTCATCCCAGAGCGCCAATATCTCTGTTTTCAGCGCGTCATCAAGGGTGCTGGTCAAGAGCAGAAGATCGCGTCGTTCATGCTCGCTCTTGTCGGGGAACGAGGCTTGGCTGACGGCTGGAATATCGCCGTTGATGGCTTCGCCCAGATCATGAATGACACACATCTTGAGGACTTTCAAAAGGTCGAGGCTGGCCAGTTCGTCCGCGAACACAATGGCCATCAGGCACAGGCGCCAGCTATGTTCAGCCGTGCTTTCGGTGCGCCCGGAGGTGGTATGCGCACTCCTGAGTACATCCTTGAGCTTTTCCGCTTCGCGCAGAAAGTCGAGGCGTCCTTTGATTTTTTCGATGTCCATACATCCGCCCTGTAGGTTGACCGGCGCCAGACTAGGCCCGGCGAGGCGCATCGTCCACGCATAAAATATGCGCGGCCGTTCTGTCAGAGTGTTTCCACCAGACGTGCCGCCGAGCCGTCGGAGAGGGGAATGCGCGTCCAGCGACACAGGCTCTGGCGGATGGGGACGAGCGCGCAGTCATTGCTCCCGGTGACGAATTCCAGAGCGGGTGGGGCGAGGGCTTCGCGCCAACCCGACTCATCAAGCGCGGCCTCTGTGCTCAGGATCTCTGGCGTTGCGAAGCGCCAGAGCGACTGACCCAGAAGATCGCCCAGCGGGCTGGCAAACTCGGCGGCACGAGACGGGGAGCAGGCCAGCAGACGGTGGGTCAGGTCGCAAATGAGATGAACCGGCCGCGGACTTTCCGCGACCAGTCTGGCGAGGACGCGATCGGCGGCGGAATCGAGACGAGCGGCCAGCAACCGTTCAAGTTGCTGGTGTGCGGCGCGATCCATGGCTTGTACGCCACTCTCCCATCGGGAAATCGTCGATTGGGTGACGCTGAACATCTGCGCGGCGTGGGCTTGTTTGACGCGGTGCAGCAGGCGCCATCGCCGGAGCGCAATGCCGGGCAGCGCTGGCTTCAGCAATAGGTCAGGCATATTGGGGGCCGGTGGGCGGTGGGCGGGTCCCGCAGTTTGATGAGTGCAGGAGCGCTCTGCAAATTGGCTGGATAAATGGGCGTGCGTGAAACGCCTGGCAGGATGGCGGCCCGCTACACTCGGACCAAACCCTAAGGAGGGAACAGCATGACCATCCACGCCCAACGCGCCGACGCCAGCCACCTCGACCCAGTCGCCCGACTCTTCGACGCCTATCGCGGTTTCTACGGCCAGCCTTCGAACCTGCAGCAGTCCCGGGACTTCATCGCCGAGCGCATCGCCCTGGATGAATCCGCGATCTTCCTCGCCCAGGCCGATGACGGTCAGGCACTGGGTTTCGTCCAGCTCTACCCGACGTTTTCCTCCATCGATGCTCACCGAACGTGGTTGCTCAGCGACCTCTTCACCGCACCGGCGGCGCGGGGCCGCGGGGTAGGGACGTTGCTGATGAACACCGCCCGCGCGTTTGCGCTGTCGACGGGGGCGAAGGGATTAGTGCTGGAAACGGCCACGGATAACTTCGGCGCGCAGCGGTTGTATGAGTCGTTGGGGTATGTGCGGGATACGGGCTATTACACCTACGGCCTCGATTTGAAGCAGGACTGATCTGAGTAGGAGCAAGGCTTGCCCGCGAAGAACGATAACGCGGTGTGTCAGGCACGACGCCTTCGCGAGCAAGCTTCGCTCCTACAAGGGATCGGGTCTGATTGGTGTGTAGGAGCAAGGCTTGCCCGCGAAGAACGATGACGCAATACACCAGACCCGACGCCATCACCGTAGGAGCGAGGCTTGCCCGCGAAGAACGATGACGCAATACACCAGACCCGACGCCATCACTGTAGGAGCAAAGCTTGCTCGCGAAGAACGATAACGCGGTGTGTCAGGCACGACGCCTTCGCGAGCAAGCTTCGCTCCTACAAGGGACCGGGGCTGATTGGTGTGTAGGAGCGACCAACCACTGGCCCAACCACCTCCAATTCCGTAACATCCCCACCCCTCATTCCCCGCCACTCCCCGCGGCCAGCTTCACCGGCCCGCATTTTCAGGTAAGCCATGAAACCACAACGCCTCCGCGCCGATGCCCTGGCCGGGCTCACGACCTCTTTTGCGTTGCTGCCCGAATGCATCGCCTTCGCCCTGGTCGCGCATCTCAATCCACTGATGGGCCTCTACGGCGCGTTCATCATCTGCACATTGACCGCGCTGTTCGGCGGGCGGCCGGGGATGGTGTCCGGGGCTGCCGGGTCGATGGCGGTGGTGATTGTGGCGTTGGTGGTGCAGCACGGCGTGCAGTATTTGCTGGCGACGGTGCTGTTGGGCGGGTTGATCATGATGGCGTTCGGGCTGTTGCGGCTGGGTAAACTGGTGCGCATGGTGCCGCACCCGGTGATGCTCGGTTTCGTCAACGGGCTGGCGATCATCATTGCGTTGGCGCAGTTGGAGCACTTCAAGAGCGGCGACACCTGGCTCAGCGGCACGCCGCTGTACGTGATGAGCGGGTTGGTGGCGCTGACCATGGCGATCGTCTATCTGTTGCCGCGCCTGACGCGCGCGGTGCCGCCCGCCTTGGTGGCGATCCTCGGTGTCGGGCTGGCGGTGTACCTGCTTGGCCTGCCGACTCGCACCTTGGGTGACATGGCGCACATCGCCGGCGGCTTGCCGACGTTGGCGTTGCCAGACATTCCCTGGAATCTCGAAACCCTGCGCATCGTCGCGCCCTACGCGATTTTGATGGCGCTGGTCGGCCTGCTGGAAACCCTGCTGACGTTGAACCTCACCGACGAAATCACCGAGAGCCGTGGCTACCCGGATCGTGAGTGCGTGGCGCTCGGCGCGGCGAATATGGTGTCGGGGGTGTTCGGCGGCATGGGCGGCTGCGCGATGATCGGCCAGACCGTGATCAACCTCAGTTCCGGCGGGCGTGGTCGGCTTTCCGGGGTGATCGCCGGGGTCATGATTCTGCTGTTCGTGTTGTTTCTATCGCCGCTGATCGAGCGCATTCCGCTGGCCGCGCTGGTGGGGGTGATGTTCGTGGTGTCGCAGCAGACCTTCGCCTGGGCCTCGTTGCGGGTGGTCAACAAAGTGCCGCTCAACGATGTGCTGGTGATCATCGCCGTGACCACCATCACCGTGTTCACCGACCTCGCCACAGCGGTGCTCTGCGGGATCATCATTGCCGCGCTCAACTTCGCCTGGCAGCAGGCCCGTGAGCTGTACGCCGACACCTACCTGGAAACCGACGGCAGCAAACTCTACCGCCTGCACGGCACGTTGTTCTTCGCCTCCACCGCGCCGTTTCTCAATCAGTTCGATCCCGCCAACGATCCCGCCCTGGTGACTCTCGATTGCCGTCACCTGAGCTTCGTCGACTACTCGGCCATCGCGGCGCTGAAAACCCTGCGCGAACGCTACGACAAGGCGGGCAAGCATCTGCGGGTGTTTCACCTGTCGGAACGCTGCAAGCAAATGCTCAGGCGGGCAGGCGGGGATTACTGATCGCCGGCTTCATCGATCCCGCTGCAGCAGTTCCTCGACCACGCCCATAAAGGCCTCGACGAGCAGGCTGCGCCCCTGGGTTCGCGTGAGAATCAGCAGTTCCGCACGGGCGGTGGGGTCTGCCAGCGGCCGATAGGTCACGCCTTTTTTGGCCAGGGTCCTGGCGCACTCGGGAACCAGGGCGACGCCCTGGCCGGCGGCCACCAAGGCGATGATCGAAGTGATCTGCCGCCCCGACGGCCCCGGACGGATGGGCAGGTCGTTGCAGCGGTACAGGTGCTCGATGGATTCATTGAGCCCGGAGCCGTAATCGGCTGGAAACAGAATCAAGGGGTGCGCACTGAGCTGGGCCAGGGTGACCTCGTCCTGGCTGGCCAACGGGTTGTCGCTGGAGAGGGCGGCCACCAGGGGTTCGCCGCCCAGCGACAGGACCTGAACCTCGGTTTGCCCCGGTTCCGGCAGCAGACGGCTCAGGCCGATATCGATGCGGCCATCGACCACTTGCGAATACAGACTGGCGGACGCACTTTCCACCAGGGTCAGTTGCACGTCCGGGAAACGTTGGGCAAAGGCTTGCAGGGTTTGGCTGAACGGATCCGACAGCGCGATCGAACTGGCGTAACCCAGCGCCAACTGACCGGCAGTACCGGCGGCCAGCTTGCCGGCGATGACTTCGGTCAGGTTGGCCTGGTCCAGGACCGCTTGGGCGTAAGGCAGGAAATGCCGACCCTGGGCCGTGAGCGTGACCGTGCGGCTGGTGCGATCAAACAGGCGAAAGCCCAGCTCGGTTTCCAGGGCCGAAATCTGTCGGGTCAGGGGAGGTTGGGCGAGGTGCAGGCGCAATGCCGCGCGGCCAAAGTGCAGTTCTTCGGCGACCGTCAAAAAGTAACGTAGCTTGCGTAGGTCGAGCATCCTGATCCCTAGGTATTGATCGGTCCGAATTCGGTATTGGTGTTCGGCGGGCTGCGCATTCTATAAAGACCTTCGGCATTAAAACGAGAGGTCTCATGAATTCGCGCCTGCACAGTGCTCGCGTCGCCCTGTTTCTGTGTGGCTGTGCGGCTTTTCTCAACCTCTATTCAACCCAGAGCATTCTCCAGGAGTTTGCCCTGAGTTTTCAGGTGAGCGCTCGTCAGGCCGGCTGGAGTATCACCGTGACCACCCTGGCGGTCGCCCTCACGGCCCCTTTTGTCAGCCGCTTGACCGGTCGCTTCGAGCAACGCTCGGTGATTGTGGTCGCGGCGTTGTTTTTGGCGGTGCCGGCGCTGCTGGCCGCCCGTGCCGGCAGCTTTGCCGAACTGCTGGTGTGGCGCTTTATCGAAGGCATGCTCATCCCGGTGGTGTTCGCCACCAGCGTAGCCTACATCGGCGACCGCTGGCGCGGCGGCACCGTCACCGAAATCACCAGCCTGTATGTGGCGGGGACGGTGCTGGGCGGTTTTGCCGGGCGCTTCGTGTCGGGGATCATGACGCAATACGTGGGCTGGCGTGAGGCCTTTGAACTGCTGGCGATCATCAGCTTGCTGGTCGGCGTGGCCATCCACATCCTGCTGCCGGCCAATCCAGTGTTGACGACCCAGGCTTCGCCTGTGCGTGCGCACACGTTTCGCGACCTGTGCCACAAGCCCCTGCTGGCGGCGTACGGCGTCGGTTTTTGTGTGCTGTTTTCCCAAGTGGCGACCTTTACCTACGCCGGGCTCTACCTCAGCCAGGCGCCGTTCAACCTGGGCGCGGCGGCACTGGGGACGATTTATGCGGTGTTCCTGCTGGCGCTGGTGGTCATTCCGATTGCCGGCCGCTTGAGCAAACTGCGACCGCAATCCGAATTACTTACCGGCGCGGTGCTGCTCGGGGTCTGCGGCTCAATCCTGACCCTGATGCCTTCGCTGTGGCTGATCGTGCTGGGCCTGGCCCTGAGTTCGACCGGGGTGTTTCTGGCCCAGGCGTCGGCGAATGCCTTCATCACGGCCACCGCCCAATGCAACAAGGCCGGTGCCGTGGGCCTGTACCTGACCGGCTATTACCTGGGCGGCAGTTTCGGCGCCATCGTCCCGGCGATGATCTGGAGTCGCTGGGGCTGGCAAGGCTGCGTGGCGCTGATCATCGGCTTCCAGCTGTTGTCGCTGTTGATTGCCTTGACCGGCTGGAAACCCCTCAAACCCGACACCCCCGATACACCGGTCGCACGCGGCCGCAACGGTTCCAGCCGAACCGGTGAACCTGCCTGATTCATCATCCAATAAGGGAATATAAGAGGTGACCATGAGTAACGTAATGACCCGCCACAGCCAGTTGTTGAAGATCGTCGAACCGGTGCTGAACGACATGCCTGCCAGTGTGTTGAAGCATGCGCTGTTCGAGGCCTTCTGGAGTGAAGAAGAGGCGCTGGTGGACATTGAAAATGCGTTCGAGCAACTCACCTCGCGTCGTCATTCACCGGTCGCCTTGCGCAAGTTTTTCGCCAGTTGGTCCAAGACCAACAACTCGGCCGCCAGTGTGTCCGGCCTGGCCAACCGCATTACTTTGCTGGCGCGCTCCGAGCAAGGTTCCGAGTGCGCCGAGCAGCTGTACCGGGCCTGCGGCAGTCTGCAACGAATCACCGATGAAGACCTCGGCGCGCTGGGCAACATCGTGCACTCGGACCTGTTCTACAACATGGCCACACCGTTGTGCGGCGATGACCAGTGGCTGCTGAAGGAAAACTGCCTGCCTTCGGCCCAGGCCTTCAAGGACTGGACCGACACCCGTCGCCTGCGTGATCGCGATTTGTTGCAAGGCCTGCTCACGACCTTGATCCACGAGGTGTACACCCACGGTGAAGTGGAATTTATCCACCCGCTGTACAAGCAGTGGTTCGTGCGCGACATGGGTGTGCCGGAAGCCAAGGCCCGCGCCACCGTCGCCTGGGTCACCGTGCATACCGGCGGCACCGAGAGCAATCATTTCGCCCATGCCGTAGCGGCGGTCAGTGAATTTGTCGATGCCATGCAAATCGCCGTCGACCACCAGACCGCGCGGGAAATCTTCGCCGAGTACCTGCGTCGCAAAGCCACGGTGATGAAGGATTGCGCGCAGCTGTTGCAGTGACGGTGGCTCAGCCTGCTTGACTCTCTACATCCACTTTCAAGTCGCACACGACGATGAACGATTTGACACACGAAGTGGTTCGCCCGCGCACCACGCCACCGGCCGATGCCTGCGTGCGTCGTCGTTCGCTGGTGGCGGGCTGCGGCGCGCATGCCGTGCATGACGGGTTGAGCGACGTTATCTACGTGCTGTTGCCGATCTGGCAGGCGCAGTTCGGCCTGAGTTTTGCCCAGATCGGCCTGCTGCGCGGGGCCTATGCCGGGATGATGGCCGGGTTCCAGCTGTTGGCCAGCCGCGCCGCCAAACGCTGGGGGCGCGAGCGCCTGCTGGTGGGCGGAACGGCACTCGCCGGCCTGGCCTATTTGCTGGCCGGGCAGGCGGGCGGGTTGACGGTGCTGTTGCTGGCGCTGCTGTTGGGCGGATTGGGCGCCAGTACCCAGCACCCGCTGGCCTCGTCGTTGATCACCGACAGTTACGAGGCGGGCGGCGGGGTCAAGCAAGCGTTGGCGCAGTACAACTTCTCCGGCGATATCGGCAAGACGTTGATCCCGGGGTTGATCGGTCTGTTGCTGACGGTCATCAGTTGGCGTGCCAGCGTCACGCTGCTGGGCCTGCTTGGGCTGGCCGCTGCGGGACTGCTGTGGTGGTTGATCCCGGCACGTACTGAGTCGGTGTCGGCAAAAAGCAAAGCGTCCAAGGCGATAAATGGACAGGGTTCCGCCAGCGGGCTGCGCGCCCTGATCCTGACCGGCACCCTGGACAGCGCGGTGCGCATGGGTTTTCTCACCTTCTTGCCCTTTCTGCTCAAAGACAAGGGCGCCGGTACGGCGGGCATCGGCCTGGCCTTGACGATGCTGTTCGTGGGCGGCGCGTTCGGCAAGTTGCTGTGCGGTTACCTGGGCGCGCGCATTGGCATGGTCAAGACCGTGTGGTTGACCGAGCTCACCACGGCGGTGCTGATCGTGATGGCGGTGTACCTGCCGTTTTTCGGCCTGATGGTGATGTTGCCGCTGTTGGGGCTGGTGTTGAACGGCACCTCGTCGGTGTTGTACGGCGCCGTGCCCGATCTGGCGGGGCCGGGCAAACGCGAGCGGGCGTTCGCGACGTTTTACACCGGCACCATCGGCGCTGGCGCGCTGGCGCCGGTGTTGTTTGGCGCTCTCGGCGACGTCACTGGGGTGCCCGTCGCGGTGATGCTGTTGGCCGCCACCCTGTTGCTGACGCTGCCGTTGTCCTGGTGTGTGCAACGCGGCCTGGACGCGGATGCACGGTTGTATCAGAGCGCGAGTCGTTGACGGGCCACCGCCCGTGAGCCGGTCGCTTGGTTTTCAAGTCGTTTTCGCAGGTAGAAGAATGAATCACAGTGAGCCCTCTGCACTTCGATTGGCGTTATCCCATCGTGCCCTGATTCTCAAGGCGCCCGGCACCTCCAGCATGCGCAGCAAAGCCAATGCCTTGAAAGAAAGTGGCATCAAGGTCATCAACTTCGCGGCGGGCGAACTATCGTTCGATGCCAGCGCGGACATGAAGGCGGGCGCCATCGACGCCATCAACGGCGCACGCAATCGCTACACACCGCCCATTGGCTTGCCTCAGCTTCGTGAACGCCTGGCGCAACAGGTCAGCCAGCGCTGCGGCGTCCCGTACGCCGCCAATGAAGTGGCCGTGACCGCCGGCGCCAAACAAGCGCTCTACAACGCGGCGATGGTGCTGCTCAATCCCGGAGATGAGGTGATTGTGCCGACGCCTTATTGGGAAAACTCGCCCACGCAGATCCTGTTGGCCGGCGCCACACCCGTGTATGTCGATACTCGAGGCAACGACTATCGCTTGACCTGCAAGGCCGTTGAAAGAGCCTTGTCGCCACGCACCAAAATGATCGTGATCAACACCCCGAACAACCCCACGGGTACGGTTTATCAACGCGAGGAGTTGCGCAAGATTGCAAAGCTCGCCTTCGATCATCGGCTCTGGGTGGTGTTCGATGAGTGCTACCGCAAACTGGTGCGCCATCCCCATGAACATCACAACATCGTGTCGCTGTTTCCGGCCCTGAAAAACCAGACGGTACTGGTCGATTCGTTCTCCAAGAGCCAGGCCGTTACGGGTTGGCGCATCGGTTACGCCTGCGCCCCGGCCCAGGTCATCGCGGCCATGCACAACTTGCAGGGCCACACCACGTCCCACCCCAGCAGCCTTGCCCAATATGCGGCGCTGAACGCCTTGATCGCCGATTCACCGGACTTCGCCCGCCAGATCAATACCTTCCTCGACAGCCAACTGCAGGCAGCGTGTACCAGTCTGGGTTATGTCGACGCCGTGACCTGCGCGCCCCCGGAAGGGGCGTTTTACCTCTATATCGATGTCTCCCGGAAGCTGGGTTGCCGTTACCTCGGCACGAAAATCCGCGACGTCGATCATCTCGCCGATCTGTTATTGAGCGAGGCGCATATTGCCGTCGTCCCCGGCTCAGGCTGTGGCGACCCCAACAGCATCCGGATTTCCTACGCCGTCGAGCGTGAAGAATTGATCGAAGGCATGACGCGTTTCGTTCAGTTCATGGCAGACGTCGTCGCGGATTGACGGCGGGTATTCATCTTGTCCTAGAGCAATGAACCACCTAATAAGGAGATAAGCCGTGGAACAGTTGAGCCGGAATTTTATCGGGTACGTCAATCAGGCACTGGTTGATGTCGAGGACAGAAATCTTGTTGAAGCGCTGCTGAGTGGTTTTCATCGCCACCCCGACAAGCTGGATAAATATTGCGAAACCTATGTCGACATGACGTCCAGCAACTGGACCGAGTCGTCACTGTGCACGTTCTTTTGCGGCTGGCGCAGCCCGGACGGCGAGGCCCATGCGGTCTCCAGCATTATTGTGCGGATCCTGCAGGAGTCCGAGTCGTTAGCCGACGATGGCAAGTTGAAGATGCTGGAAGCGGCGCGGCACTGCGGCGAAATCATCATTGAAGACGTGGGGCTCGGCGAAATGCACGGGCATCCGCACCATTTGAAGTTGTATTACCGCATGGCGTCGGCCATTTGCGGCTCCGATGACTGGCACCTCCAGGACCGCTTCCAGGACCCGGTCACCAAGGCGTTTTCCAGTGGGGTCGGGGAGAAAAGCCCCCTGGCACCGGAGCTCATCGAAGCGCTGGAAATGATGGCCATGACCGAGCTGTTCAACACTGGCGAATACAACCTGATGACCCCGATGTGGAAACAGTGGCTGCGCGAAGTGCGGGGTTATCCGTCGGGTGAGGCCAATCGCGTCGCCGCGTTCCTCAGCGTCCATTGCGGCAGCGTCGAGGCCCGTCATTTCAAGCACGCGGCACAGGCACTGGAACTCTACGCCAGCGCAACCGCACAACCGATCAACTACCTGCGCATCGAGCGTCTGTCCAGGGACTACGTGGCCAAGGCTTGTGAGCACCTAGGGAAGATGGCGTCGGTGTTGCGCAGCGAAGTGCCTGCCTGGGACTGAACCTATCCCGGCCATTTATGCAGCGGAGTTCGACCACTACTTGGTGCCCCTGGACATGACTCATCCGTAACTGGATTCTGGTGGCAAAGGGGTTTGCCTGTGGTGAGGGGGCTTGTCTGTGGTGAGGGGGGGGCTTTCCTGTGGCGAGGGGGCTTGCCCCCGTTGGAGCGCGAAGCGGTCCCAAAAAGGCGAGCGCTGCGCACTCGAACGGGGGCAAGCCCCCTCGCCACAGGTTTTGTGTCAGGCCATATAGATTGGCTTCACCGCTCTGGAAGCCCCCAACGCTCACGCAACTGCGCATATTCCGCCTCGGGCAACTGCACCAGCAACGGCGTCTGCCGTGGATCCAGCCAGGTGAACAACCGCGCAATATTCGCCGGGTCCATGGCCGTACACCCCAGTGTCGGCGACGTTGGCCCGCGCCAGATATGGAAGAAAATGCACGAGCCCGAACCGGCCGCCGCCGGGCTGTTGTGCTCGATGAAAATCCCCTGGCGGTACATGTCGTCCTTGCGGCGCATGGTTTCGGAACTGTTCCAGTCCTTGGCCAGCGTCGCGCCGTCGACCAGTTGGTTGTAGCGTGTGGACTGGCCGTCATCCACGCATTCGACGGTCGCGCTCAGCGGCAGGTAGGGCAGTTGGGTATCGGCGGTTTTGTCGTAACCAAACGCTGTGCCGAGTTTGAAGATCCCGGCCGGAGCTTTGCCGTCACCTTCGCGTTTGACCGGCCCTGCGCGTTGGTCAACGACGGTCAGGCCCTTGCCCCAGGCCAGTCCGCTTTTACCGACCACCACCGCAAACGGTTCGCCGGATTTTTCAAAGGTTTGCCCGTGGCGCTCATAGCGCTGGGCGGTGCCCTGGATGTCGGTCCAGTTTTTAGTGGTGACGATGATTAACTGATGACTGCTGCTGAGCTCCATCGGGGTAATCGGAAAATCCATCACCTGGTTCAACGCCGGATTGCCATTCCAGGTGAAGTGCCACCACTCCTTCGAATACCCGACAAACCCTTCTTTTTCCATGGCACGGGTCAGTCGCTGGCGATTGGCTTGGGCGGTCGCATTGATCGCAGTGCTGTCGGTGTGGGCCGGTTCGTCAAAGCAGTCGAAACCGGTACCCATGTCCAGTGCGCCGTCGTGCCAACGCTGACCATACGGGGCGGTGCAGTCGACATTTTTGGCGGCAGGCGTCCAGGTAGCGGCGGGCAGGGCGCCTGGGCCGGTCAGGGTCAGGTCCACCGTGCTGCCCTTGGAATGCCCCGAGACCCGCGCCACATACCCCAGGCGCCAGAAGTCCTGCTTGTTCACGCGGGCATAGAACTCGGCTTTGGTTGGATCACCCGGCACCTTGGCGAAATGGCCCATGTCGGCAACCGCGCGGGCCGGGCGATAACAATCGAAGACCTTCAACCCGTAGCCTTCGGCATGCAGCGCGGTTTGCACCCGGGCGAGGGCCTTGGCCGCGTCCGCTGACAGCAGGCATTCGGGTGCCTCGTAACCGTCGAGTGGGTGGCCGGTGAAGTTATGGGCCGTGGCGTAGCGGATGTCTTGCTCGATGCTCGGGGCGATGGTGCGCAGATAAACCATGTGCTCGGGCCGAGGCTCGGCGCTGGCCATGTTCGGTACGATAAGGCACAGGGCCGTCAGGGTTTTGCTGAGTGTGTGCATGGGATGCCTCCAGAGAGTGTCCATATTCACCGGGTCGCGCCTCGGGTATCCGCCAGAATCGGCGCCGCATCCCGCGCCGGTGGCAGACCGAATACGCGGGCATAGTCGCGACTGAACTGGGTGGCGCTTTCATAACCGACGTCGAAAGCGGCGCTGGTCACACTGTGGGCGCTGGCCACCAGCAGCGAGCGGGCATGCAGCAGCCGAACGCGTTTTTGATACTGCAAGGGGCTGAAGTTGGTCACCGCTTTAAAGTGGCGGTGGAAGGCCGACACACTCATCGCCGCTTTCTGCGCCAAGGCGTCCACCCGCAATGGCTCGGCGAAGTCGCGGCGGATCCACTGGATGGCCAGGCTCACGCGGGTCATCGCCGAATCGGGCGCGGCGATTTCCCGCAGCATCGAGCCCTGGACCATCGCCACCCGTGGGATGCCGGTCTCGGTGCGGCGGTTTTCGGCCTTGGCGGCGAGGGTTCTGAGTTCATTCAGTTGATCGTTCATGGGGCGACATCTGATCCCATGGCCACCCGTGGCGCAAGCAAAAAGCAGAAACAGGCAGTTTCCGAGTGCGATCCGCACGGAGCTGGGCGGCGGCCTGAACGACGAGTTCGAAGCCCTGCTCGCCACACAAACCGCCCTCGCTCGGGTCGGCGAACCGGACGATGTCGCGCGGGTCATCGCCACGCTATTGTCCGAGGACAGCGGCTGGATCAATGGGCAGAGCATCGAAGTGGCGGGCGGCTACATCATCGGAATCAGGGAGGCGAATCCATGCTCGATCATGTGTTTATTTCGGTCAGTGACATTGAGCGCTCGGTGCGTTTCTACAGCGCGGCGCTCGCCCCGCTGGGGATTACCGGACGCCTCGACTTCGACGGCAAGGACGGTCCGCCGGGCCATCCGGACCTCAAGGGTTTCGGCGCGCAAGGGCGAGTATTCTTTTGGTTGCGCGAAGGGGTGGTGGAGGGCCGGGCCGCGCATGTCGGGTTCGTCGCCAACAGCACCGCTGAAGTGGACGCCGCCTATGCTGCGGCAATGGCGGCCGGCGCTACCGACAATGGCGTGCCCAGTGCACGGCTGTATTACGACCCGCGCTATTACGCCGCCAATGTGTTCGACCCGGATGGCTATAGCCTTGAGTTCGACTACAAGAGCTGGCAGCACTCATGAGTCACGGTTGGCCTTGAACACCAGGCTCTGCGGTTGCCCCGGCACATCATCGAGCACATCGATGCGCTGCATGCCGATCTTTTCCAGTACGCCGATTGAGGCCCGGTGGCTCGGCCGCACCAGCGCAAACACCTGCTCGGCATTTAATTCGTTAAAGGCAAACGTCAGCGCAGCGCTGCCGAGTTCCGTGGCATAACCCTTGCCCCACGCGGCGCTATCGAACCGATAACCGAGGTTCAGGCGCTCGACGTCGAGGTAGTTGTATAACGCGATACCACCGAAACCGATGATGTGCTCCGGCGCGTCACGGCTGGCAATCGCCCATTGTCCGTAGCCGTTGGCGTTCCAGTGTTCAAGCCAGCCCTCCAGCAAGGCCTCAGCCCGATGGATGTCGGCCAGCGGCCCGGCCGGGTTGAATTGATTCGTCGCCGGATCGCCGTAGATCGCAAACAGACGCGCCAGGTCTTCGGCGTTCGGTGGCCGCAGGATCAATCGCGCCGTACTGAACATCATTTTTTCGGCGCCTTGCCACTGCTGGGAATGTGCAGGTAAGCCATCACGCTTTCCGTCAGTTCGGTCGCCAGTTTCACCGCTTCCTTGTTCCGCGCCATCACCCCCGCGACCAAACCTTCGATCAACGCCAGCACGGCGATGTTGGAGCTGGTCAGCACCGGATGATCGGCCGGGGCGAACAGGGTGTGTTCGGCGATGCTGGTCAGCGGCGAGGCGGGGGAGTCGGTGATCGCCAGCACCGTGGCGCCACGCTCGTTGGCGAAGCGCGCCAGTTGCAGGGTGTCGAGGGAGTAACGCGGCAGGGAGATCGCCAGCAGCACGTCCTGATCGGTGATCGCGGCCAAACGGTACGCGGCGTTTTCGTTGCCGCCCTCCATGCTGATCGCGGTGGCGTCGGCGCAGAACGGCATCAGGGTCGAGGCGGCGAGGCCTGCGAAGTAGACGCTGTTGCCGAAGCCGAGGATGTAGATCTTGCGCGCATTGATCAGGCAGGTGACGAAGGCTTCGAAAGTGTCGGCGTGGTTGTTGGTCGCCGCCGTGGCGAGGTTGCTGCTGGCGCTGTGGATTTGCTCATGCAGGCCAAACGCGCCGCCGGTGCGCTGGGCCAGTTCGTTGCGCAGCTTGTCCACCGGCGACACCATTTGCTGCAAGGTGGCGACCAGTTCGGCCTTCATGCCGGTGTAGCCACCGAGGTCCATGGCTTTGGCCAGGCGGTTGACGGCGGCGGGCGAGGTCGAGGTTTCGTGGGCCATCTCCTCGATGGTCAACGTCGCGGCGCGCAACGGGTGACGCAGGATAAAGTCGGCGACCTTGCGCAGTGACGGCGGCAACTCGGCGACGATTTCTGCCAGTTTGCGCATGACCGGCGCGGCATAGACCGTGGTGTTTTTCGAAGAGATCGGCATGTGCGGCTCAACAGTTCCTGAGGGCATAAGGTTGGCTGGAGTGTATCCGAAGCCAACCGTGGGTGTGCAGCGCCAGCGGGATTACTTCAAGCTCCCGGACAGAAACTGCTGCAGGCGTTCGGACTGTGGGTTGACCAGCACTTCGCGCGGGTCGCCACGCTCCTCGACCTGGCCTTTGTGCAGGAACACCAATTGGTTCGACACCTCGCGGGCGAAGCCCATTTCGTGGGTCACCACCACCATAGTCCGGCCTTCCAGCGCCAGGTCCTGCATGACTTTGAGCACTTCGCCCACCAGTTCCGGGTCGAGGGCCGAGGTCGGCTCGTCGAACAGCATCACTTCCGGTTCCATGGCCAGTGCCCTGGCAATCGCCACGCGCTGCTGCTCGCCGCCGGACATGTGCGCCGGCCACGCGTCCTTGCGATGGGCGACGCCGACTTTGTTCAGGTAATGCTCGGCCTTTTCCCGCGCTTCTTTCTTGCCCATCCCGAGCACATGCACCGGGGCTTCCATCACATTTTCCAGGGCGCTCATGTGCGACCACAGGTTGAAGTGCTGGAACACCATCGACAGCCGCGAACGCATGCGTTGCAACTGTTTCGGCTCGGCAGCCTTGAGCCCGCCGAGTGTGTTGCTGACCAGTTTCAGTGGCTCGCCGTTGAGCACGATGTTGCCGGCGTTGGGCTGTTCCAGCAGGTTGATGCAGCGCAGGAAGGTGCTTTTGCCGGAGCCGCTGGAGCCGATAATGCTAATCACGTCACCGGCCTTCGCTTCCAGGGAAACACCCTTGAGCACTTGGTGGGAGCCGTAGCTTTTGTGCAGGTTCTGGATTTCAAGTTTGTACATGCTGTTCACTCTTCTGGCATCAGTCGCTGAGCAAGCGACCCTGGCGAATAAGGCGGGTACCGGCAACTTTGGCCAGCCACAAACCGGGTTGGGCGAAACGCAGGCGTTCCCGGGCATAGAGGATGCCGTCGGTGCTGGCGCGCACGATGCTGTGGCGGTCGGTCAATGGATCGAGCACTTCAAACAATGGATCGCCGACCCGCACTCGCGCCCCCAGCGGTTGCAGAAAACTCACCACGCCGGGGTGCGGCGCGTAGGCGTATTGCGCGCCGGCAAACGGCGTGGCGTCACAGCAGAATAACGGCGCTTCGGGCCAGTCACCGCTGATCAGGCCTTGTTCGGCGAGGTAGCCGAGAATGGCTTCGGCGCTGTCGACGCAGGGCTCGCGCTCTGTGTCAGCCATGCCGCGCAATTCAATGGTGGTCGCCACGCACGCCAGTGGAATAGCGGCTTCGGGGAACAGCTCGGTCAAGCGCAGCCAAGGGAAGGCGCAGGCTTCATCGAAGGCACTGCCGCCGGCATCTTCGGCCAGCAGTGCGGCGCCGGCGCCGAGGCGAGCGGCCAATGAACGCAGGCGCGGCCAGTTTTGCGGCATGGCGTAAAGCAGCATGATCGACTCGAAATCGCAGTGCAGGTCCAGCACCACGTCGGCGTCACACGCGTGTTCCAGCAACAGGCGACGCAGGCCATCGAGTTCCGAGGTCGCGGGTGGCATGTCGGTAAGGACATCGCTCATGGCGCGGCGGATCAGCGTGGTGTTGAGGTCGGCGTCGTCGCCCAATTGACCTTGCACCAACGCTGCCACGGCTTCGGTCAGCTCCGGGAAGTCGCGGTTGAAATTCTTGCCGCTGTTGAATTCGAAGCGACCCTGATGCGTGGCCTGGAACATCTGGGCGATGCCGATCGGATTGGCCATCGGCACCAGTTCGATCACGCCGTTCAGCCGACCTTGTTCTTCCAGCAGCCGCAAGCGTCGCTTGAGTTCGACCGCCACGCGCATCCCCGGCAACTCATCGGCATGCAGGGACGCCTGGATGTACGCCTTGCGCGATCCGCTGCCAAAGCGAAACAGCGACAGGCGCCGTTCCGTGCCCGAAGCACTCCACGGCAACAAATATTCAATGTGTTCCATACACGCTCCTTAGTGCTTGCGCGGTGCCAGGTACGCCAGCCAGCGGCGCTCGGCCAGCTTGAACAGACGCACCAGAATGAAGGTCAGGGCCAGGTAGATCAGGCCGGCGGTGATGAACGCCTCGAACGGTAAATAGAACCGCGCACTGACCGTTCGCGCAGCGCCGGTGATGTCCACCAGCGTGACAATCGACGCCAGGCTGGTGGTTTGCAGCATCATCAAGACTTCGTTGCTGTACTGCGGCAGCGCCCGGCGCAGGGCCGAGGGCAGCAGGATTCGCCGGTACAAGGTGAAGCGCGACATACCCATGGCTTTCGCGGCTTCGATCTCGCCGTGGGCCGTGGACTTCAGGCTGCCGGCCAGCAGTTCGGCGCTGTAGGCACTGGTGTTGATCGCGAACGCCAGGCAAGCGCAAAAGGTCGCGCTGGACAGGTACGGCCAGAGCGCGCTTTCCCGCACGGCGGCGAACTGCGCCAGGCCGTAATAGATCAGGAACAATTGCACCAGCATCGGCGTGCCGCGAATCACGTAGGTGTAGAGCCACGCCGGGAAGCTGAGCAGCGGTGAGCGGGACACGCGCATCAGGGCCAGCGGGATCGCCAGCACCAGGCCGAACGCCAGGGAAATCAGCAGCACTTTGAGGGTCAACAAGGCGCCGTTGAAGTACAGCGGCAGGTTGTCCCAGATCAGGTTGTAGTCGAGCATTGAGGGCAGCTCCCGATCACAATTCGGCGGCTTTGATGCCGACCGAGTAGTGTTTTTCCAGATAGCGCAGCACCAGCAATGACACGCTGGTGAGCATCAGGTACAGCGCCGCCACCGCGAGGAAAAAGGTGAACGGCTCGTGGGTCGCATCCGCGGCGTTTTTGGCTTTGAACATCATGTCCTGCAACCCGATCACCGAAATCAGCGCGGTGGATTTGGTCAGCACCAACCAGTTGTTGGTGAACCCCGGGATGGCGAAGCGAATCATCTGCGGCACCAGGATTCGCCAGAACACTTGTGCGCCCGTCATGCCATACGCCGCGCCGGCTTCGGCCTGGCCTTTGGGGATCGCCATGAACGCGCCGCGAAAGGTTTCCGAGAGGTAGGCGCCGAAAATGAAGCCCATGGTGCAGACGCCGGCGATGAAGGGATTGATGTCGATGTAGTGGGTGTAACCCAGCGCAAGGGCGATGCGGTTCACCAGGTCCTGGCCGCCGTAGAAGATCAGCAGGATCAGCACCAGGTCCGGGATGCCGCGAATCAGCGTGGTGTAGCTTTCGCCGAGCATGGCCAGCCATTTCAGGGGCGACAGGCGAAAGGCTGCACCGATCAGGCCGAGGGCAATCGCCATGGCCATGGAGGTCAGGGCCAGGTTGATGGTCAGCCAGGCGCCATCGAGAATGCTCGATCCGTAGCCGTGAAGCATGATGAAGTCCTCAAAAAAACCGCGAGACAAACCGCTGCGCCGCGTGCCGGAGACGGGCGCCCGGGTGACAGGTAGGGGTTACTCGCCGTAGATATCGAACGCGAAGTACTTGGCCATGACTTGCTGGTACTTGCCGTTGGCGCGGATCGCGTCAATCGCGGTGTTGAGGCGTGCGGTGTTCACGCTGTCCCCCTTGCGCACCGCGATCCCGGCGCCGCGACCGAAGTATTTCGGGTCGTTGATGTCTGGCCCGACGAGGGCGAAACCTTTGCCCGCTGGCGTTTTGATAAAGCTCTCGTCGGTGTTGACAATGTCGGCAAGGGTGGCGTCGAGGCGACCCGAGGCGAGGTCGAGGAACGCTTCGTTTTGCGAGCCGTAGCGCACGACGCTGACCCCGGCTGTTTCCAGTTGCTCGGTGGCGAAGCGGTCATAGGTCGAAGAGCGTTGCACCCCGACTTTCTTGCCCTTGAGGTCCACCAGCGGATCGTTGATCACGTTGCCGGCCTTCATCGCGAACTTGCCCGGCGTGTGGTAGTACTTTTTGCTGAAGTCGACCGACTTCATCCGGTCTTCGGTGATCGACATCGACGACAGCACCGCGTCGATCTTGCGCACTTTGAGCGAAGGGATCATGCCGTCGAACTCCTGGATCACCCACTCGCACTTGACCTTCATTTCCTCGCACAGCGCGTTGCCGATGTCGTAGTCGAAACCACTGACGTTGCCTTCCGGCGTCTTGTAGGAGAAGGGCGGGTAAGCGGCTTCGATGCCGATGCGCAGGCTGTCTTCATCGGCGTGGGCCAGGAAGCTCGCGGCGCAGAGGGTCAGGGCGCCTAGAAGTGCTGTCTTGTTCATATTGTTGACTCCTTGGGGTTGTTTTTGTGTGGCTATAAATGACACGTAATATTTCATTAATCAATACACTGAAAATAAACATATCAAAACGAGGCGCAAAAAAATCCCGGATTTGCGCAGGACTTGAAGGTGGGAAGCGTGTCGCAGAGCGCTTTGAGCGGGACGAATACCGTCAGTCGGATCCGCTGCTAGAGAGCTTTTTTATCGCTCCCAAGCATATTTTTAATAATTTTCCTCTGTAGAGGGATGTCGCACTATCGAGCCACACCCTGCGTGGTTCGGCGTTCCCGGATGGAAGCCGTTGCTCATAACGATGTCGGTCCCAGGAGGCCAGCACGATGGAACTGTTATTGGTCTCTGGCCAGCACTGCCCGGCTTTACCCTAATTTTAAAAAAACAGCTGCGGGAGCGTTCCATGTCTTTAACCTTACGTACGTGCATCCCTTTTTCCCTGGCCCTGTTGTGCACTGGTGCATTCGCCACGCCGCAGGATTTGACCGTCATTTCCTTTGGCGGCGTCACCAAGCAGGCCCAGGACAAAGCCTACTTCCAACCTTTCAACGCCAGCGGTGCCGGACGCATCGTCGCCGGCGAATACAACGGCGAGCTGTCGAAGATCAAGGCCATGGTCGATGTCGGCCACACCAGTTGGGACGTGGTTGAAGTCGAAAGCCCGGAACTGTTGCGCGGCTGCGATGCCGGTTTGTTCGAGAAACTGGACGCCGCCAGTTTTGGCGACCAGAGCCAGTACGTGCCGGGGACCTTTACCGAGTGCGGCGTGGCCACCTACGTGTGGTCGATGGTCATGGCGTACGATCAGAACAAACTGACCAAGACCCCGAGCTCCTGGGCGGACTTCTGGAACGTCAACGACTTCCCGGGCAAGCGCGGGCTGCGCAAAGGCGCCAAGTACACCCTGGAAATCGCGTTGCTGGCCGATGGCGTCGCGCCTGATCAACTCTACAAAGTCCTGAACACCCCCGAAGGCGTGAGCCGCGCCTTTGCCAAGCTCGACAAGATCAAGTCGAACATCCAGTGGTGGGAGGCCGGCGCCCAACCGGCGCAGTGGTTGATTGCCGGTGACGTGGTCATGAGCGCCGCCTACAACGGCCGCATCGCCTCGGCGCAGAAAGAAGGCATGAACCTGAGCATCGTCTGGCCGCAAAGCCTCTACGACCCGGAATACTGGGCCGTGGTCAAAGGCACGCCAAACAAGGCCCTGGCCGAGCGCTTCATCGCCTTCGCCAGCCAGCCCCAGACCCAGAAAGTGTTCTCGGAAAACATCCCCTACGGCCCGGTCCACCGCCAGGCTTTGGCCCTGCTACCGCCGCAAGTGCAACAGCAACTGCCAACCGCCGACGCCAACATGGCCAAGGCCCGGGCAGTGGATGCGGAGTTCTGGGTGGACCATGGTGAGGAGCTGGAAGAGCGGTTTAATGCGTGGGCTGCGCGTTGAGTCCGTTCAAAAATAGAACAAACAATGAATAACCTGTGGCGAGGGAGCTTGCTCCCGCTGGACTGCGCAGCAGTCCCTCTTTGGGGGTCGCTTCGCAACCCAGCGGGAGCAAGCTCCCTCGCCGCAGGTTTGGTGTCATGCCCGGCTGGCTGGTACCTGTCCTGCCTGTGCCGCGTCGAATCCGCTTTTTTGAGACGTGTGGTCCGTCATCAATATCAAAGCAACCCTTCATATCCTCGAAGCTATGCCAACAGCATCTATAGTCTTAACGGAAATTAATGTTTACAGACGCCATTAGTTCGTTGTGATAGCGATGATCGTCGTTCATGATCCAATGCTCCGCCGTTGAGTGATGGCCATCTGGCCTCATCGTTTCCAGCCTCGACCACGTTTCAAGAGAGTCTCCATGAGTTCAGGGATTAGTCAAAAGCTGCAGGGTAGCCGCAAGGAACTGCTTGATATCGGCCTTCGCAACACCATGTTGAATTTCCGCGCGTCAGCCAGGACGTTGGCGGTGGTGGATGAGCTGTCCGAATCGGTGTTCAACCTGCTCTATCGGCAGGAAAAGGCTATGACTTTTTCGCCGAAGGCGCGCCAAAGGATGGTGACTTTGGCGAGGTTCGAGCTGCCAGACGAAGACGACGCTCAGGACGCTGCGACTGATGAGTTGCTATTGGATGAGCTCGACAGTTCGGGTGAGTCGTATGCTGTCGACAATGAGGTAGACGAGGCGGGTCGAGCGCGGCGGCATACAGACACGCGGTTGCAGACCGTTCTGGAGGAGGAGCGGCTTTTTCTGCAATTGCTCAGGATTCATTCTGAGGCGCGTGCCTTCATCGAGGAGCAAGGGGTCAACACGCTGTTTCTGGCGCTGGGTTTCTTACATTGGTATGAAGCCGATAGCTCGGAGAATTTGCGCAAGGCTCCTTTGATGCTGTTGCCTGTGACTCTTGAGCGTGGCGGTGCAAAGGACGCCTTTAAACTGAAGTACTCTGGCGACGAGTTGATGCCGAACTTGTCATTAATCGCCAAGCTCAAGACCGATTTTGGTCTCGACCTCGCGGCTTGTGACTTCAATGAAGATCGCTTCGAAACTACAGAAGGTAGCCTCGACGGTTTTTATGCTGAAGTGGCGGATCTGGTTAGTAAGCAACCCCGCTGGAAAGTGTCAGTAAACGAGGCAGCCCTCGGTTTCTTCTCCTTTGGCAAGTTTTTGATGTTCAAGGATCTGGACCCGAAGAGTTGGCCGCAGGATCAGCAACCGGATGTACACCCGGTAATCAATCGACTACTGGGCTCTGGCTTTGGTGATCAGCGACCTGCCTATGCCGAGGATGTGAACATCGATTCGGTGCTCCAGCCAGGAGAGGTGCGATTCGTCAAAGATGCAGACAGTAGCCAGACTGAAGCGATTCTCGAAGTGCGCGAGGGCGCCAACCTGGTTATTCAGGGACCACCTGGCACCGGTAAGTCGCAGACCATCACTAACATCATCGCGGAACTGATTGCCCAGAAAAAAACCGTATTGTTCGTGGCCGAAAAAATGGCCGCTCTGGAAGTAGTTAAACGTCGTCTCGACGAATGCCACTTAGGCGATGCGGTACTTGAATTACACAGCCACAAATCCACCAAAACCTCGGTGCTCAAGGAGCTGGGTCGAACACTTGATCAGGGTCGCCCGCTGACTAAGGTGGGTGAGGACGACCTGGCCAATCTGGCGCAGTTACAAGGTAATTTGAACCAGTATTGCGCCGCGGTTAGTGCGCGTGTAGGTGCCAGTGGCCAGGATTTTGTCGAGGTGCTGGGTCATTACCTCGCACTCAAGCGAAACTACGGCGTATTGCCAACGATTGCGTTCGCGCCGATGGCGTCATGGACTCAAACGGATCAGCAAAAGCGCCGCGATTTAGTTGTAGAACTGACACTTCACCTCAAGGAGATGGGTCGTCCAGACCTGAACCCATTCTGGGGTAGCAAGCGAACTTATTTTTCTCCTATTGAACAGAACAGCGCTAATGACGCATTGCAACAAGCAAGTGCACATCTAGCGGCACTAGACGCAGCCGCCAAGGCGCTTTCGTCACGACTGATGCTGACCCAGCCTGCGACCCTCGCCGACGTTGCTGTTATCTGCCGCGCCGCAAGGCGTGCGGCCGAAGCACCCCGTTTACAAGGTGTAGAGCTGAGTACCGGTGACTGGCAGCTGCGCCGCGATGCCATTCGCGAATTACTCGATGCAGGTCAGCGCATGAGCACCTGCAAGGCTAGCCATGGCGGTCAATTGATCGAGGCCGCATGGGAGCAGGATTTGTTGGAGGTTCGCCAGAATCTGCTGGCTTACGGTGACAAGTGGTGGAAGGTGTTTTCGGGGCGCTATCGCGGGGCCAAAGCTCGCTTGCAAGGGCTTGCACAGGGTGCGTTGCCCGCTAGTAATGCCGAACAACTCCTTTTGGTCGATTCGGTTCTGACCTATCAACAAAGCCAGAAGGTCTACGACCAACACGAGGGCCTGGGCAGCGCCCTTTTCGGTGCTCAATGGCAGCGCCAGCAGTCCGACTGGGCAGTGCTCGAGCGCGTCAGTGCCTGGGTTGTCCAGTTGTACGAAGACCTCGGTAATGGTCATGTTCCACAAGGGATCATCGCGTTCCTCGCCGGGCACACGGACGCCAGTGGGCTTGGGGATACGGTGAGTGACATCGAGGAGCATCTCGCTGGTCTCACCGAGTCATTGCAACGAGGCCTGGAAGTCATCGGTATGCAGGATGACACCGCGCAGACACTGCAAAGCCTGGATCTTTCTGCCTTGGGCGCGCGCTTGCAGTTGTGGCAGTCCAGCCTCAACGCGCTGTACCAGCTGGCTCGCCTCAATGTACTGTCGGGCGAGATGCACCAGGCCCAATTGGACGAGTTATTGAACATCGCCCTACGCAGCGAAAACCCCGATCAGATACCCGCGATTCTCGACTTTTCCTGGTATTCGGGGCTTGTGCAGAAGGCCTACGCCGAAAAGCCACCGTTACAACAATTTGATCGCATCAAGCACGAACACCAGATTGCCAGGTTCAAGGCACTTGATACCGCTTCATTGAATCACGCTCAAACGTATCTCGCGCGTCAGGTATGGGAGGACATGCCTAACGTGAATCAGCCGGGTGAAATGGCAATCTTGCGCGCGGAGCTGAATAAGAAGCGTCGGCACATTCCGATTCGCCAATTGATCGACAAGGCTGGGCGGGCCATTCAGCAAATCAAACCCGTGTTCATGATGAGCCCTATGTCCATCGCCAACTTTCTTCCTCCGGGCAAGCTGGCATTCGACGTCGTAGTGTTCGACGAAGCCTCTCAAGTGAAAGCCGTCGACGCATTCGGCGCAATTTTACGAGGCAAACAAGTGGTGGTAGTGGGTGATACCCGGCAAATGCCACCTAGCGATTTGTTTAGCCGGGACATCGCACCTGATGACGAAAATGACGTCACTGCCGACATCGAAAGTATCCTCAGCATGTTTAAGGCGGCGGGTAGTCAGGAACGCTATCTGCGCTGGCACTATCGCAGCCGGCACGAATCACTTATCGCGGTCTCCAACGTGGAGTTCTATGAAAGCAAGTTGGTGGTCTTTCCCTCGGCAGGCCAGCATATCCACGCCAAAGGTGTGAGCTTCGATTATCTACCGCAGGCACTGTATGACCGTGGCCGCACACGGACCAACAAGGATGAAGCCAAAGCGGTTGCTCAGGCGGTGATGAAACATGCACTGGAAACACCGGAGCTTTCGTTGGGCGTGGCGGCATTCAGCGTACCGCAGCGTGACCTGATTAACGTTGAAGTTGAGTTGTTGCGGCGCAAGACACCCCAAGCCGAAGTGTTTTTCACCGCACAGGGAAGCGAGCCATTTTTTGTAAAAAACCTGGAAAACATTCAGGGGGATGAGCGTGATGTGATCTTCATCAGCATTGGTTATGGCCGCAATGAATCCGGTCGTATCGCTCGTGAGTTCGGCCCACTCAATAAAGATGGAGGGCATCGCCGGCTCAACGTGTTGATTACGCGGGCCAAATTGGCGATGCGCGTGTTTTGTAACTTCCGTGGCGATGAGTTGGAGATTGATACCACCGCCAAACACGGCGTACGTGCCTTGAAAAACTTCCTGAAGTACGCAGAAACAGGCGAACTGGAAGTCGCCATGGAAACCGGAAAGCCTACTGACTCACCTTTTGAGGATGAAGTGATCCGTTCCTTGCGCGATCTGGGCTATCAAGTCGAGCCTCAGGTCGGAACTGCGGGGTACTTCATCGATCTGGCCGTGAAAGACCCCGAGTTCCCGGGCCGATATGTGCTGGCTGTCGAATGCGACGGCGCGGCCTATCACAGCTCGCGCTCGGCCCGTGATCGCGACCGCCTGCGTCAAGGTGTGCTTGAAGGGTTGGGTTGGAACTTCCATCGAATCTGGAGCACCGATTGGTTCCGCAATCCTCAGCAAGAAATTATTCGCACCGTGGCAGCCATTGACGCGGCCCGAGAGCGCATAGCAAATCGTCGAGATGCGTCCTCGGTCAAAGAAGTGTTGATCGAGCCTCTACATGAAATTCTGCGTGATGAAACCGTTTCCGAAGTCGATCCGGTCGCTAGCCTGCCTTATAAAAAGGCTCGGCTTGCTGCGGTTACTAACCAAGTGGAATTGCATCAGCACCAACCCGAACATCTACTGCAGTTGATACGCACAGTGGTCGATATTGAATCTCCGGTGCATTCAGTTGAAGTCACCCGACGTCTCATGGAGGCTTTCGGAGTGACAAGGCAGGGCGCGAGAATTACTGCCGCCGTGGAGAACGCAATTGGTTTGGGTGTTAGGCAAAGGCACTTCTCGCGCCGGGGTGAATTTCTGCACCCGGTGGACAATCGCCCAGTTGTCATCCGTAGCCGGGCCCATTGGGAGTCCGCCGAACGCAAACTTGAGTGGGTGGCGCCGGAAGAACTTGATCAGGCCTTAATAGAAATCATCATCTCGGGTTTTTCCATGAGTCCAGACGACGCGATATCTGGTGCGCTGAGACTTCTCGGCTTCGGCCGCGCTACGGCTAAAGTAACTGCGCTGCTGGAAGAAAGAGTCGATCAACTGACAAGTAGCAGACGGTTGGAGCTGCGAGAAGGTCGATTGATGGTTACAAGTTCCAGTTGATGGTGAAGCGGTTGCGATCAGAGGGCGAGTTGCGAAGAGGGTAATTGTTGATTCGCAGAGAGTGGGGATTGCCCACTCTGCGCAGCGGACCTCGCTATTCCAAGCACAGAGGGGACTGCTGCGCAGTCCAACGGGGGCAAGCCCCCTCGCCACAGCAAGCCCCCTCGCCACAAAAGCCGATCGCCACAGGGGTGAGTGTCAGCCCTTGAACCTGTGGTTTAGCGCGCTACCAACCGCAACCCGCTCGCCACACTCCCCACCGCCGCAAACCCAGCCCCGATACTCAACGCCAGCACCGGCCCGTGAGTTCCCGATATCCCGAAACTCAACGCCACCAACGCCGCGCCGGTTGCCTGGCCAATCAGCCGGGCCATGGCGATGGTGCCGCTGGCACCGCTGGCGCGTTCCCGGGGGGCGCTGGTCATCAGGGCTTTTTGGTTGGGGGCCTGGAAGAAGCCGAAACCGATGCCGCAGATGATCATGCGAATCACGATCCCGGCGGCGCTGGGGTCGCTTGGCAGCAAGGCGAAGGAGACCATGCCGGCGCTGAGGATGGCCAGGCCGATGCCGCCGAGCAGGCCGGGCGGATAGGTGTCGGACAGGCGCCCGACCATCGGTGCGATGAGGGCCACCACGATGGACCACGGGGTCATCAGGAAACCGGTCTGGATCGGGTCGCGTCCCAGGGTGGTTTCGAAGAAGAACGGCAGCGAGACGAACGCCAAGCCTTGGGTAGCAAATGAACAGAACGCGGTCAGTGCCGATAAGGCAAACATCGGGCGCTTGAGCAGGTCCAGCGGGAACATCGGCGTCGGATGCCCGGCCTCGCGGCGCAACATCAACGCCCCGGCGATCAGGAACACCGCCAGGGCGATCACCACGCTGCTCACCGAGCCCAACTGCGCTGCCTGGCTGAGGGAGAAGATCAGCGCACCGAACGCAATGACGTTGAGCACCGCGGTCAGCCGGTCAAACACCACGGCTCTGGGCTTACTGGTCGGCAAGGAGCTCCAGGCGAAGGCGAGGGCAAATAAACCGAGGGGCAGGTTGATCGCAAACAGCCACGGCCAATTGGCCACCGACAGCACCAGAGAGGCGATGGTCGGGCCGGCGGCGAAGCAGGTGCCGACCACCAGCGCGTTCAAGCCCAGACCGCGACCGAGGCGTTCCGGGGGGAAGATCAAGCCGATCAACGCGGCGTTGACGCTCATGATCGCGCTGGCCCCGACACCCTGGAGCACCCGCGCCACGGTCAGGGTCGGCAGCGACCACGCCAGCGCACACAATCCCGACGCCACCACAAACAGAATGATCCCGCTGAGGAACACCTTGCGATGGCCGATGATCCCGCCGAGTGCGGCAAACGGCAGCAGCGTGGCCACGGCCGCCAGTTGATAGGCATTGATGATCCACACCGACGCGGCAGGGGAGGCCTGCAAATCCGCGGCAATGGTCGGCAGCGCGGTGTTGGCGATGGCGGTGTCGAGCACCGCGAGGGCAATCGACACCAGAATCGCCAACAGCCCACGGCGTTCACGGGGGGAGAGTTGGCCGGGGACGGCGGCGGGTAGATTCGCGGCGGGCTGAGTCATCAGTTTCGACTGGCCATGACTGAAAGACGGATCATGCTGATTCCCCATGTGCAGGCGACGCGCAAGGCCCTCACTCTACCTAAATCTTTTGCGGTTCTGTAGACGCTTGGCGACTCACTTCGCCCCGAACAGCATCGTCCAGTACACGCCTTCATCGCTGCGCGCATCCGTGGCAAACGCGGCGCCGACCTGGGTGAACATCGGGTTCATTAGATTGGCGCAGTGCCCGGGACTGGCCAGCCAACCGGCCATCGCCTTGCTCGGCGAACCCTGACCGGCGGCGATGTTTTCGCCGATCTGCCGGCCACGATAGCCCGCCGCCCTGGCCCGGTCCGCCGGCATTTCACCGTCGGGGTCCTGGTGCGCGAAATAATTGCCGTAGGCCATGGCCTTGCTGTGGCCTTGCGCGGCGGCGCCCAACGCGGCGTTCCAACTCAGCGGCCGGGCGGCGGCGAAACGCTGGCGACCGCACAGGCGCGGCCGTGCCCGGGCGGCGTTGACCTCGGCCAGCAGCGTCTTGCTCGCCGCTCGACTGTCGCCTATACGGCTGTCGAGCAACGGCCGCGCCAGCACCACTTGCCATTCGCTACGGGCGCGGCTGATGCCGATGTCGGCGTACTGCGCATCGAGCAGCGCCCCGCAGTAGTTGCTCTGCAACATGTCGAAAGCGTCCTCGGCATCTCGTGCGCCGACCAGGCGAATAGTGCGCATCGTCACCGCTTGATAGCCGTTCTGCTTCAACCCCTCACGCAACGCGCCGCCATAACCGATGGGCAACGCCAGGTTCGACTTCAGCGCCAACGGCGTCAACGCCTGGGTCGGGCGCACTGAGCAGCGGCGGGGGTGGGCACGGTAGTCGTTGATGTCCGACACCAGTTGCCGTTCCTCACTGGCGTGGGCGGGCGTGGCAAACAGGGAAAACAAAGGAACGAGGCAGAGCGAAACAACGCGAAAGGACACGAGGGCTTGGCGCATGGGGCGAACGGCTCGGATGAAAGACGACCATGGGGCTGAGGCTGCGCTGGCCTAGCGGGTGGGCGAGCGCATTTCAGGGCAGGTCTAAGACTGCGGTTTTTAAATCTGGTTCATGATGGCCATTGCGTGTTTCACGACGGCTTCGCAGCCGGACGCAGGCTTCGCCAGCCGCTACAGGGTGAAAACAATCATTGGCGCGGCAAGTATTGAGTGAACAAATCAACCAGACCCTGTGGCGCGGTCTCGTTGAAAAACAACTTCAGGTTCTTGTCCGTTTCCGCCGCCGTCTCTGCGCTGCGAGGGAACAGTTCCTGTTCATAGGCCAGCAGCGCGGCTTCGACGTTTCCTGGGTTGGCGACAATCGCTTCTGCGAGCAACGCGCCGTCGTACAAGGCAAGGTTGGCGCCTTCGCCAGCAAACGGCGACATCAGGTGCGCGGCGTCGCCAAGCAGGGTCACGCCGGGGACGCGCTTCCATTGATGGCCGACCGGCAGCGCATGGATCGGGCGCAGCACGGGGGGCGTATCGGAATCGGTGATGAGCGCGGTCAGCGCCGGCGCCCAGCCATCGAATTCCTCGGCGAGCAGGGCCATGGCTGCGTCGGGATCGGAGAGGTCGAGACGGGCAAACCAGTCTTCCGGCCTGTTCAACGCCACGTAGGTTTGCAAGGTACCGTTCGCATGACGGTGGGCCAGGATGCCCTGGTTCGGCACCACCGCCATCAGCGTGCCGTCGCCGATCACCTCGGCGCTGGCCGGATGGCGACGGTTGGCGTCGAACAGGAAAGTCTCGACAAAGGACAGGCCGGCGTAGGCCGGTTTCACATCGGTCAGCAGGGGACGAACCCTTGACCAGGCGCCGTCGGCACCCACCAGCAGCTCAGTGGTCACGGTCGAGCCGTTGGCGAAGGTCAGCCCATGCCGACCACCGCCGAGCGCGGCCACCGTAGTGAGCTTGTGTCCCCAGCGAATCGTCTCGGCCGGCAGCGACTCAAGCAGAATCCTGCGCAGCTCGCCGCGCTCCACCTCAGGCCGACCACCGTTGTCCGGGCTGGGCCAGTCCAGCAGAACATTGCCGTGTTTGTCGCAAATCCGCTTGGCGTCAGCGCCTTCAATAATGATGCCCAGAAACTGTTCGAACAGACCCGCCGCCTTCAGTGCGAGCTGCCCGTTGTATTCGTGAATATCGAGCAGCCCACCTTGGGCGCGGGCGTCTGCCGAGGGTTCCGCCTCGTAGATCGCCGCCGCGATCCCGTGCACATGCAGAACCCGCGCGAGGGCCAGGCCGCCCAGCCCTGCACCGATGATCGCGATTGGAGTGTTCATCCGAAAACCTGTGTGATTGAAGTCTGCGGTGACTATCTACCACAGGCAGGCGCTGGGGTTGTAGTGCGCGTCAATCCACATCACCGATTGACCCAGCGGCTGGTTTGTTGGGGAGTCATTCCCTGTAGCTAACTGACCATGGTTTTGAGGGCTGGGAAACCCGAGCGGCTAAGCTTTTCTTCGGCGACCCAATAATGCCAATAAGCCAATCAACTGGATCGCGCCCACGCCCATCGCCACTTTCTGCGCCACCGGGCCCAGGTTGCTCAGCCATTGGATCAAAAACACCAAACCTACTACGCAGAAGGGGAGCATGCACAGGATGAAAAGCACGTTGATCAGTTTTCGATGGCGTTGGGTCCATGTGGATTGGCCTTCCTTTGGCGCTGAGGTATCCATGAGGGATAACGCGTTCAGGAGGGCTACGAGAAATTCAGGCATGACTTCCCTTTGAGGTGATGTTTTGGGCCGCGTGGAGGCTGAGCACCGGTTCAGTCATTCTAGAAGCTAACCCAACACATGGACGCGAGACGGGAAATGAAGCTAATCGCTGCGCAAATCCTCGCTGTACCGGGCGAAGTTGAAAAAAACATCGCCAGACACATTGATGTCATCCACTTGGTTGCAAGCCAAACTGTATAGGCGCCGCCGACAACTATGTAGCAGCGGGTCGGTCTGCCATCTGGAACAGTGACGGTGAAATTGTTTGCGGCGCTGACGCCTTTCAAGAGGCATTAGTTGCGTACGACCTACAGACTGGAGAAGCGGGTATTTTCAGCTTGGCTTGAACGTCTGCTTATGATTGCCGCCTTTTCTAGAACGGCCGGCTGCTTCGGGGTGTTTGCGGCCCGTTGTGGCAGGCAGAAAACGGCCAGGAGTAGCCGGTCGATCCAGTCACCTTTCAAGGGTAGCGGGATTATGCAATCTATTGTTTGAGAGTGAGCCACTCGATAGGCTATCGACCTATTTTCATCGGGAATCTCGTACATGGATGCACATTCGGTCATCGCCAGAAATTTCGTTGGGTGCGAAGCGTTCGAGGACGCGTCGTTCATTGGACGATTGCACGAAGCAGAAATTTGGGATTACGACGAATACTGGTTACTGGAGTGGGCGTTGTACCAACTTGCAACAGAAGCAAGCTTCAGCCTAACGCTCTTTCAGCGGGTGTTTGAAATATTCAGCTATAGCTTTCTGCTGTTCGGATGCCACTTCGATCGCAAGGATGGCTTCAAGATCCGCAACCTCAAAAGAAACCAGATTTACGATTTGCGTGAAAGATTCAAGATGGTTTTCGAAGGCTTCTTCGCTGGAAAAATGCCGAAACCGACTCGCTTTGACGAAGCCAATCCGTGGCTCTTGGAGCATTAATGTGCTGCCTGTACGGGGATTGATAGCGGCTAACGTCTGAGGGGCAACATGCAAATGGACCGGCTGTTGAAGAAGCGGCAACTGAATGTGCAGGAACAGAATGCTGTAACTGCCCATCGCCTGATGAAAACCGCAAGTTTCTGGCGTGATGCCGGTGTTCCCGATGCCTTGGCACGTTTTGGCAAGAGCCAAGGCATTAATTGGTCAGAAACCGTCGTACTTGAGCTTGAGATCGACTTTCCCGGAATGCCACGCCTTTATGGCTTGATGCTCAATCAAGCGGAACGGTTCATCGCATTTCAAATTGATACGGACATTGGTCATCAACATGTTGAATGTGTGAACCAATGGGAGGACGTGTCCGCTCATCAGAACTATACGGTCTCACAGCGAGGCACTGGCAAAGGCTTTGCGGTGATTGCTTTACAGGTCAGGTGTGAAGTTCTTGCGTAGCGACAGGCGCAGATTGTCATGCAAAGGATTTGAAAGTTATGCGTCCCTGATTGTTAACAGCTGGGCTGGCTACAGGCAGTTCCATCGGCGGCAACACCTTGTCACGCAGCCCCGACGTGCTCGCACAACTGGGCCGCGTGGTCACGATCGTGGACATTGCACAGCCACAAAACGTCGTTCAGGCCTGGGGCAAGAACGCGAGTTATCACTTCGTTTTCACCAGACAGAACCGCGGCAAGCTTGATGAGCTGAGCGCACTGGTAGAGCGCGGTCAGCTGCGGCCCCACGTTGGCGCTGTCTATTCGCTTGCCGACCTTGCGCTCGCCCATGCCCGGTTGGAGAGTCCCAACAACGGCATTCAAGGAAAAATCGTGATTGCAGTCGAGCCATCGCTCATTTCGTAAGTGCGTGCTTTTAACCGCTTAAGTCATATCAGAGGAACGCCATGATTTACGAGATCGCTTTACTCCCCGTGCACAAAGAACGCATTGAAATGTTTAGATGTGCATTTGCCGAGGTCGCTCCTTTGCTCACCCGCGCAAAGGGTTACGGCGGACACTTGCTCGCGCAAGGGATCGAATCCCCCCATGTATTCAACCTGATCGTGCACTGGGCTTCTCTCGAGGACCACACGCCGGGTTTCGAAGAGAGTGAAGACCATCGGCTGTTCATGATGGGCCTGGAGGAATACTTTTCGGAAGAACCGAGGGTCTACCATGTTGATGGGGCAGATTCAGGGTTGCCATCCTTCGCCACAGCCAAAACCTGACACCCTGTAGATCTATATCCCGCGCGGATCTAGAATTTATTGGCCTTCCTCGCCGCCGATCCCGGTACCGGTCCCATGACTGAACACGCCAGTTACCATCACGTTCCCGAAGTGCCCGGCCTGGTGCTGGGCTCGGCGCGCCTGACGGATGCCGGTTTCGATCGCCATTACCACCTCGACTTCCACGTCGGCTTCGTGACCGAAGGCATCCAGCGTCATCGATCCAAAGGCGAGTCGTTTCTGTTGGGGCCGGGCAATATTGCCCTGATGCCGCCGGGCGAAATCCACGATGGCGTGGCCGAGGGCGGCGGCGCCTACACGCTCAAGACATTCCGCCTGTCCCAGGCGCTGGTCGCGAGCCTCACCGAGGACATCAGCGGTCGGCCCCAGCACCTGGAGTTGGCCGGCATGTTGCTCGAAAACACCGGGCTTGTCGGCAACCTGCGCGGCTTGCACGAGGTCATGCAACAGGCCATCGGACCTGGCGGTCTGGCGGTGCAGACGCAATGGCTCACCCTCGTTGAAGGCCTGTTGCGTCACTCACGGGTGATCATGCCCGAGGCGATTTCAGGCTCACTCTCGCCCCTGCAATGGTCACGCCTCAGGGACTATTGTTTCAGTCACATCGATCAGCGAATCACGCTCGATGACCTCGCCGGGCTTTGCGCACTGGGCCGGTTTCCGTTCCTCAAACAGTTCAAACGAACCATCGGCATGACGCCGCACGCCTGGCTGCTGCGTCTGCGTCTTGAACAGGCCTGTGGCCTGCTGTCGCGCAGCGAACTGCCAATCATCGATGTTGCCCAAGCCGTCGGGTTTTACGATCAAAGTCATTTCAACCGTGCTTTTCGACACGCATTCGGCGTCGCGCCTTCTCGCTACAGGAATTGAGTGTCGGCCTTTCGCGGGCCGTCAATTTTTTACAAGCCAGGGCACCGGTCCTCTCCCTAGGATGCGCAAAACCGGGCGGATTTTCTTCGCCCGTGCAGCCCGAGGACAGAAAGATGAACGGTGAATCAAGCAGACCGCCCGCACTGGGTTTTGCCAGCGACAACATCGCGGGAGCTTCGCCAGAAGTGGCGCAGGCCATGATCCGACACAGCACTGGCCAGGCGAGTGCGTACGGCACGGACGAACTGTCCCGGCAGGTCACGCTCAAACTCAGCGAGATATTCGAGCGTGAGGTGGACGTCTTTCTCGTCCCCACCGGCACCGCCGCCAACAGCCTCT
Organism: Pseudomonas sp. ANT_J12; assembly: GCF_008370045.1. Classification (GTDB taxonomy): domain Bacteria; phylum Pseudomonadota; class Gammaproteobacteria; order Pseudomonadales; family Pseudomonadaceae; genus Aquipseudomonas. The sequence continues at coordinate 124,397 of NZ_VOBN01000008.1, read as the reverse complement.
GCCTGAGCGCAATGACACCGCCCTGGGGCAACATCTATTGCCATCCGGCCAGCCATATCAACAACGATGAGTGCGGCGCCCCCGCGTTCTTTTCCGACGGCGCAAAGCTGATGACCGTCGACGGCCCATCGGCCAAGCTGGATATCGCCCGCCTGCGCGAACGCACACGGGAAAAGGTCGGCGACGTGCACACCACCCAACCGGCGTGCGTCAGCATTACCCAGGCCACGGAAGTCGGTAGCCTCTACAACCTGGACGAAATCGGCGCCATCGGTGAGGTGTGCAAAGCAAACGCCCTGGGGTTTCACATGGACGGTTCCCGATTCGCCAACGCGCTGGTTTCCCTCGGGTGCTCTCCAGCGCAAATGACGTGGAAAGCCGGGGTGGATGCGTTGTCGTTCGGCGCCACCAAGAATGGTGCGCTGGCCGCCGAAGCCATCGTCCTGTTCAACCCCGCACTGGCCACCGAGATGAGCTATCGCCGCAAGCGCTCGGGCCATCTGCTGTCCAAGATGCGTTTTCTGTCGGCGCAGATCGATGCGTACCTGACCGACGACCTGTGGCTGCGCAACGCACGCCAGGCCAACGACGCCGCCCAGCGCCTGGCACGTGGGCTTGCGGGGCTCAGAGGCGTTGAAGTCTTGGGCGACACCGAGGCCAACATCCTGTTCTGCAAGCTGGATTCGGCCATCATCGACGCCCTGCTAAAGGCCGGGTTCGGGTTCTACCATGATCGCTGGGGGCCGAACATCGTGCGCTTTGTCACCTCGTTCGCGACCACTGCCGAGGATGTTGATCATCTGTTGAGTCAGGTCAGGGGAGTGGTTGATATGCTGCGTGCATAAGGCATTGACTGGTAATCGGTGATTGCCACACAAAAAGATCGCAGCCTTCGGCAGCTACATTGAAATGCGCACTCCCTGTAGATACCGAAGGCTGCGATCTTTTGATCTTGATCCTGTGGCGAGGGAGCAACCCCCCTCGCATAAAAAGCAGTGCTAGACGCTACTCCGACGGCATCGCCCGCAACTGTCGCCCCAATACATCTAACACATCACAGCCATCGCGCAATGGGATGGCGCAGAGTCAAAAGGAGTCGTCATGTTGGAGGTCGCCATTGATCGAGATAGCGTTCATGCGGGAGATGATCTGGAAAGCCATGCGACGTCGATCACACTCGATTCATCAGCCACGCTGCGTGCCTTGATCGAGGTGATACAAGATGCGGGCTACTTACCTGGCATCAGTGGAGGCAAGGCTACTTGGATTATTTGTTCGTCTGACAAACCAATAGGTGTTTTAGCGCAGCAATGGCCAGAACCTAAATTGACCGTGCCGCCAGAGAGCATCGTGGATCAATATTTCGCAAATACCGAACCTCGCCTTCTATTCAAATATTGGTGCCAGGCAGATCCAGACCAGGTCTTTTCGCATATCAAGTCCGGAAAAGAGCCACCATCACGATTTTAGGATTGGTGGTGGGCATCTCTGTTGATCAATGCAGTTCAGATAACCGCTAAGGTTTGTTTTCGGCCCGTTGCGACAGGCAGAAAACGGCCAGGAGCAGTTATTCATCCAGGTACCGTTTTCGGCCAAAAGCTGACGTCACCCAAGCCGCTTCCACCAAAATCGGACGGTCAGTCTGGGTGGCCGCCCTAACAAATGGATATATGATCTGCCTACTAAATGAGAGCTGATTCAGGCCTATGCTTCTTCAACAACCACCTGTATGAAAAGAGCACAGCACGATGATAAATGATTCAGATTTAGCCGAAATGATTCCTTCCGCGCTAACAGGTGTAACTGTCGGGATCGGTTCGCAGATCCTGCTTTTTGGCGATATGGCTAGCGTGTTAATTCAGTGCCCTTTCGCTTGTGATATCAATAGGGTATGCAAGTGGGGGCATGGTGAAGATGCTGCCACAAGCCCTTTACTTTTCGACTTTCTAAACCACGATGTAGAAGCTTTTTCCATTGATAGTTTTGGGGTTTTCACCATCACCTTCAGTACGCAAATGATCTTGAAAATCCATCCTCAGAAAAATGGATTGGAGTCTTATGTTGTGAGTACGCGGCGCGATATATTTCCCATCTTGGTGTGGTAGCCAGAAGAACGCGATGGCTATACGACGCGAGCCCCGGCCTCCGCTCTGACTCTGGTTGCTGACACCTCTGGGTCGATTGCTGCCTATCGTGACAAGCAGCTTTTGGCCGATTACCGCCCATCACAAAGCCCGCAATCCCACAACCAACCCCACATCACTAAACCACCGTCGGCGCGCGCAACTCCGGCTGTGGCCCGACACTGGCCTGCGCCTTGTCCACCAAACGCTGCACCCACCCGGCATCCTGGTCATTCACCACGGCGTAGCGATCCGGCGGAAAAAACGTCCAGTGATGAGCCACCTCGACAAGGCGCTTGAGCTCTTCGGCGGACATCCAATACGGCGTGTCGATCAGGGGTAGCGGTGCGCCGCTGAAGCGCCGGCCGAGGGGGAGGTTGGTGCCGGGGGCGAAGGCGATCGCCAATTGCTGGCCGGGTTGCATGTGATTGTCCGGCGGGGGCATTTTCCCGACCTGTGCGTAGCTGAAGTCGCCCGGATATTGGTCCTTGAGCACCAGCCAGTGGCCCGCCGTGGTCTTGGCCAGGAGCCATTGCGCCACGCCGCTGTCTTGCACGCTTTCAAGCTTGCCGTTGCTCCAGCGCATGATGGCGTTGCAGTCCGGATCATAGTCGTTGGACCAGAGGCTGAAACCGGATATCAACGTATGCCGCTCAAGCTCGACCAGCCCTTGATCCGGCATGGATAGCCAGTAGCGTTTGGTCGGGTCGTGGGTGTCGCGCAGGAAGTTGCGTAACCCCCAGGCAACCATGAACAGCAGCGTCGCGAGCGCGAGCCAGCCAAAGGACGCGCCGACGATCCGGTCGATATCCAGGTCGGAGGCGAATAACGTTCGATAGAGCAACAGGCCCACTACAAACGCGATACCCGGCAAAACCGGACCCAAGCACAGCGGCGGCACTATCACGGTGATCCAGCTGAAGCGGTGCATGGACGCGTGCTGCTGCGCCCAGGCTAGCTCCTGAGCGAGCATCGGCGCCTGTTCGCGTGGGGCAATGGCGGCGTCAGGTGTCTGAAAGCGCATGTACCGGGTATAGAAGTCATCTTTCATGGATCAATTCATGCTCTTGAAGTAATCGCTTATCCCGACGAATCAGGCAGAGCCCTTGAGGATTTCAGTCGATGAATCTCATGATTTCTTTCCAGACATAACCGTAGCTATAGCGCAGCCAGGCGATTTTCAGTTTGGCCACTGCGCGGCGCGTACCACTGCGTGCCCGCGCTTGCAGTGTCGTTTCAATTTCACTTAATAGCCATTCGTCCTTGAAGCCTGTCCAGACCGGGGGGACAGGCGTTTCAAGGTTGCTGAAACATACCGGAGCGACTTCCGAGTAGAGGATGTCTTCCACGACGTTCAGGTCATAGCCGCGGATTCGCTCAGCGATAAACGCGTAATCGACGGCGCTGTCGACAAACGCCTCGGCCAGCGCGATCTGAATACTCGCTCTTTCAGCAGCAGTTGGAAGTTGTCCCAATGGGCCAGTTCCTCCAGCGCTACGTCGATTCAGGCCAGCCAGAAAACCGGAAATCTGCGCCGCACTTCGAAGGTGAACAACCGGAATCAGCGGCCCGATGGCCAGGCGTAAAGCCTCGGTGCGGGGGCGTCTCGTGCGGTCAAAATCCCAGACATACTTCAGAAAACCGAAAAATTCCTTGTCCAGCCTCTCGGTGCAGCCTGCCGGAAGATCCGCGCGTGGTCGGTTCAGCACGCTGCGCAGAATGACTCGCCGCAAGCAGGTGGTGCGCGGTGTATCGAGCCAGATGATGAGATCCGCCCGGGGCAGCCTTAACGCGAAGGTCTTTGTGGAGTAATTGCCTTCACAAATCCAGGCGTCCCCGGCGACGGCTTGCCGAACCCGTGTGCGGAAAATGTCGGTATCCGCTTCGACCCAACCGGGTTCCCAAAACAAGGTATCGAGGTGGACCACCGGCAAATCAAGACGCTTGCCTATTTCACGCGCCAAGTCGATTTGCCACTCCCCGAGTTGCCCAGTATCACGATGCGCTGCATCAGCATTTCCCTTGCCGAAAACGGGCAATGCTATCCCATCCGCTGGGGTAAAGAACAATGGACAGTCTCGGTTGTTGCTCATACGGGTGGAGGACTGCGTAGTGTGTCTATCTCGAAAACTTCCGCGCCCCCGCCACACAAAGAATCACCGCCACCGTCACCCCAAGCATGCCCAGGCTGACCTGTTCATGCAGCAACGTAGCCGCCAGCGCCAGGCCAAAAAACGGTTGCAGCAACTGGAGCTGACCGACCGCGGCAATCCCGCCTTGGGCCAGCCCGCGATACCAGAAGACGAAACCAATCAACATGCTGAAGATCGATACGTACGCCAGGCTCAGCCACGCCGGTGTAGAAATGGTGGCGAACGAAGGCGGGGCCTTGAACACGCTCAGCAGCGCCATGACCGGCAGCGACAACACCAGTGCCCAACTGATCACCTGCCAGCCGCCCAGTGTTTTTGAAAGCTTCGCGCCCTCTGCATAACCGAGGCCGCAGACGATGATCGCCAGCAGCATCAGCAGGTCGCCGGCCGGGGAGGCCGTCAGCCCCTGGGACACCGCGAAGCCCACCACCAACAGGCTGCCCAGTACTGAGAAAAACCAGAACACCGGCCGTGGACGCTCGCCACCGCGCAACACACCGAACACCGCAGTGGCGAGCGGCAACAGGCCGACGAAGACGATGGAATGTGCCGAGGTCACGTACTGCAACGCCAGCGCGGTCAGCAGCGGAAACCCCACGACGACGCCGATGGCGACGATGGCCAAGGGCAGCAGTTGATGTCTGGCTGGGCGCTTTTCCTTGAACAGCACCAATAGGCACAGTGCCAGAAGCCCGGCAATGGTCGCCCGGGCAACGGTGAGGAATACCGGATCGAATTCCAGCACGGCCACTCGGGTCGCGGGCAACGAGGCGCTGAAGATGATGACGCCGATCAGTCCGTTGAGCCATCCGCTCGTGGTCTTGGCCGTGGCCGGGTTTTGCAGCTTCGATGTCTGTTCCATGATGAGGTCCCACTCAATGTGCCGTGATCCATCGTATGATCGAAAATCACTACAATCAAAAAATCGTCATGGATACATTTCCGTATGCCTCGCTCACGGTACAAAACATTAGTGGATGCTTTTGCGGCTGACATCAGGTCGGGAAAACTGTTGCCGGGCACGCGCTTGCCGACCCACCGCCAACTGGCGGCCACGGAAGGGCTCGCGCTGGTGACCGCCTCGCGGGTGTATGCCGAGCTTGAAGCCATGGGCCTGGTCAGCGGGGAAACGGGGCGCGGCACGTTCGTGCGCGAAACCTCGTTGCCGCCGGGTTTGGGGATGGATCAGAAAGTCGTGGCGGTGGGCATGACCGATCTCAATTTCAACTATCCGTCGCTTCCCGGGCAAGCCGACCTGCTGCGCAGTGCGCTGCGTCAACTGGCGTCGTCCGGCGATCTTGAGTCGTTGCTGCGCTACCAGCCACACGCGGGGCGTACGCATGAACGTGCGTCGATCGCCCGGCATCTGGGCACGCGAGGGCTGACGGTGGAGGCTGAACAGGTGCTGGTGGTCAGCGGTGCCCAGCATGGATTGGCGGTGACGATGATGGCGCTGCTGCAACCCGGTGATGTGATTGCCGCCGATGCGTTGACCTATTCGGGGTTCAAGGTGTTGGCCGAGTCGCTGCACCTGGAAGTGCTGCCCATTCCGGTGCTCGAGCACGGTCCGGATCTGGAGGCGCTGGAGCGTTTGTGCCGCCAGCGACGGGTGCGGGCCGTGTATTCGATGCCCACGATTCACAACCCGCTGGGATGGGTGATGGATGCCGCTCAACGCGAGGCCCTGGTGACGATTGCGCGCCAGCATGACCTGCTGATCATTGAAGATGCGGCGTACGCTTTCCTGGCCGAGAACCCGCCGGCACCCTTGGCGTACCTGGCCCCCGAGCGCACGGTTTACGTGTCCGGGTTATCGAAAAGTGTCGCCACCGGGCTGCGCGTGGGCTTCATTGCCGCCCCTGCCGAAAAGGTGCCCGCACTGGAACGAGCGATTCGGGCGACCACTTGGAACACCCCGGGCGTATTGACCGCCATCGCGAGCACGTGGCTCGATGACGGCACCGTCACACAGCTGGAAGCGGAAAAGCGTCTGGACGCGCAAGCCAGGCAATCGATGGCCCGCGAGGTGCTGGCGGGGCTGCCGTGGGTGGGGCATCCATCGTCGTATTTTCTGTGGCTGCCGCTGCCCGAGGATGCGCGGGCGGAGCAGATCGTAAAGGAACTGATGCGTGAGCAGGTGTCGGTGTCGACCGCCGAGCCGTTTGCGACGTCAGCCCATGTACCCCATGCCATCCGCCTGGCGCTGGGTTCTGCCGACATGGGCGCGCTGCGTTTGGCCCTGGAAAAAGTGAAGTGGGTGATTGGAGCTTATGCTTAGCCCGGCGCCAGCAAGCGCTCGATCTGCGCCAATTCCCAGGTGCTGAGCAAACTGACCGGGTCGGTGCCGTAACGATGCCAGGACTCGAAAGTGACTTCGCGGCCGTCCGGGCTCTGGCAGTTTTGGCAGTGGCGCAAATGATTGCCGTCGAGGTCGAGGGTCAGGCGCCAGCCTTCGATATCAACCATTATCTGGCCCGATGCGCTGGGTGTGTCGAGGCACTGCAACGCGCGAATGCCCAAGGCGGCATCGCGCAATAACTGGCACACCTCGCGGGCGGTCAGGGCAGGGCGCTGAGCGGTCACTCGTCTTTCGTCGACTTGATGACATTGCTGCGCAACCGCACGATCGCTTTCTGCAGTTGGGTAAATTCGTCCTGGGTCAGCCCCGTGGTATCGGGGGACAACTGCGGCTGGTCTTCACGCAAATCGCGGCCGGCCTGCGTCAGGTTGATCCGCACCTGGCGCTCGTCCTCGGGGTCGCGTTGGCGCTGTAAATAACCCATCACTTCGAGCTTTTTCAGGATCGGCGTGAGGGTGTTCGATTCCAGGAACAACTTTTCGCCCAAGCTGCCGACGGTCTGATTATCTTCCTCCCACAACGCCACAATGGTGATGTATTGCGTGTAGGTCAGCCCGACCCGCTCGAGGACCGGCTTATAGGCTTTGCCGAACGCCAGGTTGGTGGAGTAGACCGCGAAACACAGGAAGTCGGAGAGCTTCAGGTCTGTGGGGGACGGGGAGTCTTTGGATTTCATGGGCATCCTCTTTGGCCATCGGTTGATGGCTCGAATGCGTGGAATATACATCGGGTGCGATGGTGTCGGAAGTGCTCAGACTCGTGGCAGCAAGCCGGTTTGACGAGCAAAGTCTCGCCAAACCGGCCCGGCACATTACGCCGTCTGAACGTTCAGGGCCACGTCGATGTTGCCTCGCGTCGCTTTCGAGTACGGGCAGATCTGGTCGGCGGTGTGCGCCAGCGTCGTCGCCACATCGTGCGCCAGGCCTGGCACGCGCAGGGTCAAGCGCGCCTGGAGGAAGTAGGCGTCGCCGGTCTGGCCGAGGTCGACTTCAATGTCGACGGAGAAATCGGACGGCAGCACCACGTTCATCTCACCGGCCACGAGGCCGACGGCGGCGGTGTAGCAGGCCGACCAGGCGCCAGCGAACAATTGCTCGGCGTGCGGGTGCGGCTGGACGGCCGAGAACACGTGGGCCGGTTTTGCGTTGCCGGGCGAGGACAACTGAATGTCGAGGCTGCCGTTATGACCGCGCGAAGTCGTGCCGGCGCTGCTGGCGGTGGTGTGAGTTTTGCCGCTGGCCAGTACTTTTTCAATCTTGCTCATGATGATTCCTGAAAGTTTTGATTTGTTTTCGTATGCGCTTATATCGCATGCGATATATGTGGCGCTTCTAAGGGGGCGGTTGTGATCAAGCCCACGCAAGGCTTCAAGCGGTGAGAACGTTCAGGGCCACGTCGATGTTGCCTTTGATCGCTTTCGAGTAAGGGCAGATGCTGTCGGCGGCATGCACCAGCGCGCTCGCGTCATCGTGCGACAGGCCCGGTACGCGCAGGGTCAAGCGAGCCTGGAGGAAGTAGGCCTCGCCGGTCTGGCCCAGATCGACTTCGATGTCGACGGCATGATCGGCCGGCAACTCGATATTCAGTTGCTTGGACGCGAGGCCGACGGCGGCGATGAAACAGGCGGACCAGGCGCCGGCGAACAATTGCTCGGCAGTCGGGTGCGGCTGGATGGCCTTGAACTCGTGCACCAGTTTGGCGCTGCCCGGCGAGGAGAGCTGAATGTCGACGCTGCCGTTATGACCGCACGAAGTGGTGCCAGCGCTGCTCAGGGTGGTGTGGGTTTTGCCGCTGGCCAGGACTTTTTCGATCTTGCTCATGGGATGAATCCTCAAAATTGCATTACGTGTGATTTTGTTATCGTATACGTTTATATCGCATCCGATGGAAATAATGGTCGCGCAGACGCAAAGGGGTGTCAATAGGGGCGTTGAGTGCTGGCCGACGAGTGGTCGAGGCGTGCTTTTTGCGCCAATCTGCGAACAAGCCGTCGATGCGCTGTAAACTGGCCGCCTTTTCTCACCTCGAACAAGAGAACCTCATGGCAAACCAAGACATCGCTTTCACCCCCGATCCAGACGCAGACTCCATCTCCTCCGATGTCGCCGGTTTCGGCGGCCTGCTGGTCTCCACGCAGATTCCCACCCACGCCGATGGCAGCCTGGAGCTGGGTGGTATCGTCGAGCAGAGTGAATGCACCTTGCAGGCGCTAAAGGTGGCGCTGGAGGGCGCGGGCAGTTCGATGGATCGGGTGTTGCACCTGACCATCTACCTGACCGACATGGCCGACCGCGCCGCTTTCAATGAGGTGTACAAGCGCTTCTTCGCCAAGCCGTGGCCGGTCCGCGCCGCGGTTGGCGTGGCTGCTTTGGCCGTCGAAGGGATGCGGGTGGAAGTGACCGCGATGGCGGCCAAAGCCTGATCGGCGAGTGACCCGGTGGCGCCGCTGAATCAGCGACCGCCGCCAGTTATTTCTTGCACTGCGCCAACACCACCTGGCAAGTACTCGGCGTGCCACCGGAGCGGCCGGCATAGCGCATGCAGTTGTTCAGGGATTTTTGCCGCGCCATGCTCAAGGTGTCGCCCCAGGCCAGGCCGCCTTCGCCGGATGTGGGGAGCGCTTTGGCATAGCAGCTTGAGCCCAGGCTTGCGGTCGAATGGCGATGGCCGGCACATCCCGCTATCAGCGCAAGGGTGATGGCGAGCAGGAAGGGAAGGCCCCATGACGAGCATTGGCGCGCAGTTTTTCCGGTCATGCCATGTCCCCCTGTATCAACAGGCTGGAGGCGTGTTGGTGGGCGTGTGTATTGAGAATAGCGGGTATTGCGCCTGTCCCGGCAGCGGCGGGCACGGCCATGAAAGTTTCACGTTTCTGATGCGAAGGTGATTTCAATCGACAGCATCGTTGGCTGGAACAATTGCGTCTTGACCCGGCTCGGCAGCCAGTTTCAATCGGTCGGCTTTGCTGATGTATTTGGACTTGTTGGCCGGTGCCAGTTTGGCACTGGCCTTTTTGGCGTGGGCCTTTAATAACTGGGTGATTTTTTTACGACGATTCATGTTTTCTACTCGGTTTGTCAGGTCTTGAATGATCTATATCGCGCTGATGGGGTCGTCCTGGTGGAAGGCATTCTACCTTTCTTCGATGTCGCCAGCGTCCATCGGCCAGCGCGTTTCCAGATACTCCGCCAGATAACTCATGAACGCCTTGACCTTGGGCGTCAGGGCGGCGCGTTCCTGGACGCATGCGTATATGTCGAGGGGTTCGGCATAGGCTGCGGCGTCGCGATGTTCGAACAGCGGAACGAGTTGCCCGCTGTCGAGGTAGGGCGCAGCCACGAACTCGGCCAGGCGAGTAATGCCCGCGCCGCGGATCGCCATTTGCGCCAGCGCGTCAATGTCGTCGCTGATGGCGGTGGCGTTGATCGTTGCGTCATACCGCTGCCCATCACGGATAAAACCCCAGCGTAGAAAACGCCCGTCCAGCGGATAACGAAATGCCAGGCAGGCGTGCTGTTGAAGATCTTCCGGGGCGTGCGGCCAGCCGACGCGTTCCAGATAAGCGGGGGAGGCGCAGATGATAAACGGCACCGACACAATCTTGCGCGCGACGATCCCTTCTTCCAGTTGCGGCTTGATCCGCAAGCTCAGATCAATGCCTTCCTGAATGTGATTGATTTTGCGATCGGTGGTGGAGAGTTCGAGGATCAGACGCGGGTAACGCGCCGCGAAGCCGGCGATGACGGTTGCCAAGACATGCCGGCCAAACGCCGAGGTAGACGCGATGCTCAGGCGCCCTTGCAGCGGAGTGTGTGCGTGGGTGATTGCGCTGTGCGCCGATTCGAGATCGCGCGCGATGTGTTTCACTTTTTCGTAGTACGCCGTGCCGTTCTCGGTCAACGCCATGCTGCGTGTGGTGCGTTGGAGCAGGCGCGTGTCCAGGTGCGTTTCCAGACGATTGAGGGTCTGGCTCACGGCCGCGGCGCTGACGCCCAACGTCTTGGCGGCGCCGACGATGGAGCCGGCTTCAACGACCTTGATAAAGCTGTCTATGGCGCCGAGCAGGTTCATTGTTTGGCCTGATCTGATTCGTAAGTTTCTCTTTATAAAGCACTCACGGATAAGCGTCTAGTTGGCGATTGCCTGGCTTGTTATGGTGCGGATCCTTATCAATCGAAGGTCAATAAGGTCTGATATGAATTCAAAGACAACCGCCAAAACACTGTTCCAAAACCCACGTAAGCTTTCGGCCCGCGCGACGCCCTATGTGTTTGCCCTGTACATGGCGGCGATCATGGCGCTCCTGATGTCGTTTGTGATTACGGCGGCCAATTCCGGTATTCAGCAGGATTTTCTAAGTAATGCGCTGCACGCTTACCAGTTGGCGATGCCCGTGGCGTTCCTGTGCATCCTTGTCGTGCGTCCTGTTGTGATCAGACTGGTGGCGTTGACGGTGCACCCCCATCACTGAACTTCGCCCAAAAAAAGAGGCGGCTCATTCGAGCCACCTTAGTTCAGTGATCAACCGCGCCGGGGCAGTTTCCAGTTTGGGCGGATGAAGTGGCAGGTGTAACCGTTGGGCAAGCGTTCGAGGTAGTCCTGGTGTTCCGGTTCGGCTTCCCAGAATGGCCCGGCCGGGCTGATTTCGGTGACCACCTTGCCGGGCCAGAGGCCGGAGGCTTCGACGTCGGCGACGGTGTCTTCGGCCACCCGTTTCTGCTCATCGCTGAGGTAGAAAAGGGCAGAGCGATAGCTGGCGCCGATGTCGTTGCCCTGGCGATTCTGGGTCGTCGGGTCATGGATCTGGAAGAAAAACTCGAGAATCTGGCGGTAGCTGATCTGCTGCGGGTCGAACACGATCTCGATCGCTTCCGCGTGGTTGCCATGGTTGCGATAGGTCGCATTCGGTACATCGCCACCGGAATAACCCACCCGTGTGGACACCACGCCGGGATAGCGTCGCAGTAGATCCTGCATGCCCCAGAAGCAGCCACCGGCCAGGAGGGCGGTTTCGGTTTGCGTCGTCATAAGCGGTCATTTCCCTCAGTGAAAGCGTGCGTTACTGATTGATGATCGGACTGTTGAACTGGTCGGAGTAACTGCCGTCCATCAGCGAGGATGCCACTCGATCCGAACCTATGCCACTGCGCGAGTAGGCGAGGCGGGCGGAGCCGACGTGATCGGCGCCGTCTGCGGCGAGGGCTCCGGCGCCGACGTGGTCGGAGCCGTCTGCTGCGACTGCTCCGGCGCCGACTCGATCTGCGCCGTCTGCGGCAACGGCTCCGGCGCCGACTCGATCTGCGCCGTCTGCGGCAACGGCTCCGGCACCGACTCGATCTGAGCCGTCAGCGGCAACGGCTCCAGCGCCGACTCGATCCGAGCCGTCAGCGGCAACGGCTCCGGCACCAACACGATCCGAGCCATCAGCAGCAACAGCACCGGCGCCTACCCGATCCGAACCGTCTGCGGCAACTGCACCAGCGCCGACTCGATCCGAGCCGTCAGCGGCAACGGCTCCGGCACCAACACGATCCGAGCCGTCAGCGGCAACGGCTCCGGCACCAACACGATCCGAGCCGTCAGCGGCAACGGCTCCGGCACCAACACGATCCGAGCCATCAGCAGCAACAGCACCGGCGCCTACGCGATCCGAGCCGTCAGCGGCAACAGCACCGGCGCCTACGCGATCCGAGCCGTCAGCGGCAACAGCACCAGCGCCTACGCGATCCGATCCGTCAGCGGCAACAGCACCAGCGCCAACACGATCCGAGCCATCAGCAGCAACAGCACCGGCCCCAACACGATCCGAGCCATCAGCGGCAACAGCTCCAGCCCCAACACGATCCGAGCCATCAGCAGCCACCGACCCCGCCCCGACATGATCCGCACCATCCGCCGCCACGGCTTGCGCCTTCGCAGCCAGCGCACTGGGCACCATCACCGTCGCCGCGAGCGCCAATATAACGCCTGAAAAAAACTTGTATTTCATGATGTTCTCCATAACCCATCAGCCACAAAGCCATCATGCACGACCGGTCGTTCGATCCTGGGCGACACGACGCACGGGCTCGGGCTGGTTACGTTGGCGATTGGCACGGGTGCGCCCAAGGCGCACGGGTGTCGACGTATTGCATGACAAAGCGATAACCAACTTAAGAGTATAGATCGGCCTGAGTGACTGGCCCGGACCGGTGACCATCGGTGCTGAAAATGCGCAGCTAGAATGATCGGGGTCAGTCTGAATGTTGGAGAACCGAAATGCTCAGCAAAAACATCATTTGCCTCTGGTACGACGGCGCCGCGCTGGAGGCCGCGACCTTCTACGCCAAAACCTTCCCGGACAGCACGGTGGACGCGGTGCATCGCGCGCCGGGCGACTATCCGGCGGGTAAGCAGGGCGATGTCCTGACCGTAGAATTCACCGTGATGGGCATCCCCTGTCTCGGGTTGAACGGCGGCTCCGGGGTCAAGCACAACGAGGCGTTTTCGTTCCAGGTCGCGACCGACGACCAGGCCGAAACGGACCGCTTGTGGCATGCGATTGTCAGCAACGGCGGCAAGGAAAACGTCTGCGGCTGGTGCCAGGACAAATGGGGACTGTCCTGGCAAATCACCCCGCGCATCCTGTCGGCCGCGATCACCGACCCCGATCAAGCGAAGGCCAAACGGGCATTCGACGCCATGATGACCATGGGCAAGATCGACATCGCGGCGATTGAGGCGGCGCTGAAACCCCTGTAGGAGCGAAGCTTGCTCGCGAAGGCGTCAGGCCTGACACACCGCGTCATCGTTCTTCGCGAGCAAGCTTTGCTCCTACGGCGAAGGTGTCGGCCTGACATACCGCGTCATCGTTCTTCGCGAGCAAGCTTTGCTCCTACGGCGAAGGCGTCGGACCTGACACACCGCGTCATCGTTCATCGCAAGCAAGCTTTGCTCCTACGGCGAAGGCGTCAGGCACGACTCGGTCGTAGCCATTGACGAGAAAACGGGTACGACGGGTTCAACCGGGCAGGTTGCGAGAGAGGACAACCCTGCAGTTAAAAACTGCAGGGAGAGTTGGCTTTTAGCCTTGACTGGAGACCGGCTAATGGGAGTCCCCATTATTTATGGGGAAACACCACTTCACTCCAAAGCCTCAATGCTCCATTCCCCTTGCCAATCCTTCGCGACGTACCGAACCGGCACGAACATGCCATACGCTTCCAGGTAGGCGTAAAAAGCGGTGCCCTGGCCGAGGTGGTAGTCATCACCCGTACAGCTGAACACCTTGGCAGTCCCTGTCAGGCTCGGGTAGTACGCGCTAGCGGGCTTTTGTGATTCGACGTCGCAAGTGAACCGGTCGTCGACCGGCACCAAACCTTTGCCATAGTGCTCTGTGGGGCGCTGCACGGTGTAGCTCAGGAGCGCGCCGACCGGCATATTTGCCCAATCGCCTTCGAAGCGCAGGTCCGAGAGGGCGCTGTCTTCAATTTCTATCAGATCGGCGACAGTCGTGAATTTACTGTCAGCCAGTTTTATCAAGCCGCGGAAACTAACGTTGGCCCGTTGCTCTCGTCCGCTTTTAAAGCGCTCAAGCAATTGATTAACCGACGCCTCTGGCAGGTATCTGGCGTCCCGTCCCTTGTACCGCACACCGACCTCTGAAAACTGTTTCGGCTCGGACATGTCCTTGAACACCAAGCGCAGGTGCTGAATGCTTTTTTCCGGTTTGGGCATCTTCAATGCCGCGATGGCTTTCAATACCGGGGCAGTAACGACGGGGACAGGTAGTTCAAAGGATGACTGCTCACGCCCTTCGAAATGTGCGTATTGATCCAGCGACTGCGGCGTACCACAGCCCAGCTCAAGCAACCGGCGCTCGTCAGCTGAGAGGCTTTGCAAGCGGATGGCTTCAGGATTTGTTTTCATCTCCCCCGCGATCACGCGACTGCGCTTATCCAGGTAGAAACTGCTCAGCGCCGTCAGTTCTTGCCGCGAGCAGTTGGCTGTCCACCGCTGGCGTACCTGCCCATACAGGCTGGTTTGGTCAGGTAGCAACAACTCGGCGGGCGGCACTCGAGCCGTCCAGAACGTCACTTCATCACCTTTTACCTTCAGGCTGGCGCGGTCGATCATCTGCCAATCCTGATGCTCCGGGGCCGAGAACACTCGCCATTCGGGCGATGCGGTCTGGGCGCAAACCTGCTTGAACTGAGCGCTTTGCAGGTATTGGCTCTTTTGTTCCGCCGGTAATTGCCAGGATTCCTCTGTGCGACCCCGCGGATCGATGGCAAACCGCGACATTCCGCCTTTGCTGCGGTAGGCCATTTGCGCATCAGGCTGCTTGCAGTCCGCGTCGAAACGCGCCAAATAGCGGTCTTCCGACCCCAGTGATGACACCACGACATAGGTGATTCGGTCTCGTTCGCGGATGATCGAATTAGGCTCGGGCGTTTCCACCAACACACTGTTGAACACCGCGAGGCCTGGTTGCGGGGTTTTAACAGGTGTGGGTTTTGTCGTCTGGCATCCAGAGAGGATCAGCGCAACGGTGAACAGTGAGAAACGGCGGAAGGGGTGGAGCGTGGCATCCATGCGGGCGTACTACATTGATTGAGTGATGGCATATTAGCATGAGCCTGTAGGAGCAAAGCTTGCTCGCGAAGGCGTCAGGCCTGACACACCGCGTCATCGTTCATCGCGAGCAAGCTTTGCTCCTACGGCGAAGGTGTCGGGCCTGACACACCGCGTTATCGTTCATCGCGAGCAAGCTTTGCTCCTACGGTGAGAGCGTCAGGCCTGGCATACCGCGTCATCGTTCTTCGCGGGCAAGCCTCGCTCCTACACAAAAATCAGCCCCGATTCCTTGTAGGAGCAAAGCTTGCTCGCGAAGGCGTCAGGCCTGACACACCGCGTTATCGTTCATCGCGAGCAAGCTTTGCTCCTACGGCGAAGGTGTCGGGCCTGACATACCGCGTTATCGTTCATCGCGAGCAAGCTTTGCTCCTACGGTGAGAGCGTCAGGCCTGGCATACCGCGTCATCGTTCTTCGCGGGCAAGCCTCGCTCCTACACATAAATCAGCCCCGATTCCTTGTAGGAGCAAAGCTTGCTCGCGAAGGCGTCAGGCCTGACACACCGCGTTATCGTTCATCGCGAGCAAGCTTTGCTCCTACGGTGAGAGCGTCAGGCCTGGAATACCGTGTCATCGTTCTTCGCGGGCAAGCCTCGCTCCTACACATGAATCAGCCCCGATCCCTTGTAGGAGCGAAGCTTGCTCGCGAAGGCGTCAGGCCTGACACACCGCGTCATCGTTCATCGCGAGCAAGCTTTGCTCCTACGGTGAGAGCGTCAGGCCTGGCATACCGTGTCATCGTTCATCGCGAGCAAGCTTTGCTCCTACGGCGAAGGTGTCAGGCCTGACACACCGCGTTATCGTTCATCGCGAGCAAGCTTTGCTCCTACAGGGTCATGGGATAAACCGATACCCAACCCCCGTCTCCGTCACCAGATGCCTTGGCTGCGAAGGATCCACCTCGACCTTCTTCCTCAACCCTCCCATAAACACCCGCAGATACGGCGTATCCGTCGTATGCGACGGCCCCCACACTGCTTTCAACAGTTGCAAATGGGTCAACACCCGATTCGGATGCGAGCAAAGGTGTACCAGCAGCCGATACTCCAGCGGCGTCAAATGCAGCGGTGCGCCGGAGCGTTCCACTACCCGGCGTTCGATGTCGATGCGCACGTCGCCAAAGCTCAGCACTGAACTGTTATCGGCCTCTTTCGCCTGCCGGCGTAGCAAGGCGCGCACTCGGGCGAGCAATTCGCCGGTGCCAAACGGCTTCACCAGGTAATCGTCAGCGCCGGTGTCGAGGGCGAGGATTTTGTCCGATTCGGCGCCTCGGGCGGACAGCACGATGATGGGGACCGGCGACCAGCTGCGCACGTCGCGGATCAGGTCGATGCCGTCGCCATCGGGCAGGCCGAGGTCGAGGATGATCAGGTCCGGGCGGCGGGTGCCGGCGTCGATGAGACCGCGGTGGAAGGTGTCGGCTTCATGTACGTCCAGGCCTTCGGCTTGCAGGGCCATGCGCACGAAGCGGCGGATTTCCTTTTCGTCCTCGATGATCAGGACGTGGGGCACAGAGTCGGTCATGGCTGTTCCTCGTCAGTCTGCGGGGCGAAGGATTCGATAACGGGCGGGGTTTCGCGGGGCAGGCGCAGCGTGAAGCGCGCGCCGCCTTCGGGCCGGGTGGCGCCGACGATGGTGCCGTCATGAGCCTGGGCGATGGCCCGGCAGATGGCCAAACCCAGGCCGACGCCGGGGATTGCGCTTTCCTTTTTGCCGCGCATGAATTTGCTGAAGATCGCTTCTTCGTGACCCTGGGGCAGGCCCGGGCCTTCGTCGGCGACCCACACTTCGATCGTATCGGGCGTGGCCGAGGCGCCCAGGTTGATAGTGGTGGCGGGCGGGGTGTATTTGACGGCGTTTTCGATCAGGTTGATCAGGATGCGCTCGATCAACACCGCGTCGATCCTTACCGGCGGCAAGTCATCCTCCAGGGCGACGTGCACGGTTCGCCCGCCGAGGATCGGCTGCACGGCACGCAAGGCACTGCCGACCACGTCTTCCACCGGTTGCCACTGCCGATTCAACACCACTTTGCCGGACTCCAGTCGCGCCATGTCCAGCAGATTGTTGACCAGGGTGTTCATGCGCAGCGCCGATTCACCCACCGCCGTGGCGATCTCGGCCGCTTCACCGGTCAGCGGTGGCTGGGTCAGTTTGAGCGCTTCGGCGAGGCCGACCATCACCGACAGCGGCGTGCGCAAATCATGGGAAATCGCCGACAGCAGCGAGTTGCGCAAGCGCTCGGATTCCATTTGCACGGTCGTGTCCTGGGCCACGTTGATGTAGTGAATCCGTTCGAGGGAAATGGCCAGCAACGACGCGCAGGTATCGAGTAAACGCCGCTGTTCCGGCACCACCAACCGCGTCGTGTCCCGGGGTTGCACGGCGAGGATGCCGCGCACGCGCATCGGCGCCGACAACGGCAGGTACAGCGTGGTGCTGGAGGGCAGGGTATCGGTGCCGTAACCGGCCGGTTCGGTTTTATCGAATGACCACTGCGCAATTGCCAGATCGACTTGCGGGGCATCGCCAGTGACCATCGGCGCCAGCAATTTGTTGTTGTCATCGGCCACCAGCAACGCCGAGCGGGCGCCGAATTCGGCGCTTAGAAATTGCGCGCTGATCTCGGCCACCTGTTCGGTAATCAGCGCGGCGGACAGCAGACGCGACATGTCATACAGCGCGCGCATGCGGTCTTCGCGCCGTTGCGCCACCCGTGCCTGGTACGTCAGGCCGGCGGTCATCTGCCCGATCACCAACGCCACCACCAGCATCACAACGAAGGTCACCAGGTACTGCACATCGGCAAACGCGAAGGAAAAACGCGGCGAGACAAAGAAAAAATCGAAGGCGCCAACGGACATGAACGCCGCCATCACCGCCGGGCCACGACCGAAGCGCACGGCGACGGCGACCACCGCCAGCAGGAACAGCATGACGATGTTGGCCTGTTCGAGAACGTTCGCCAGCGGCAAGGCGATCAGCGTTGTCGCCGCGCAGATCCCGGCGCTCCACAGATACGTCGACCACAGAATCGGACTTTCGCGGGTTTCAGGCTTGCTCTCCGGGCGCTGGCTGGAGGCAGGCAACGACACTTGAATCACATCCAGATCCGCGCCCAGCGCACCAATCCGATCCGCCAGCACCTGGCGCCAAAACTTACGCCGTGGACGTTCGTCACGTCCCAGCACCACCTTGGACAGATTGTGCATGCGCGCATATTTAACCAGCGTTTCGGCAATGTCCTGACCCGCCAGGGTCGAGATCTGCGCGCCCATGTCCTGGGCCAGTTTCAAAGTCGCCAGCACCCGACGACGCTTGGCCTCGGGCAGGCGCTGCAAGGCCGGGGTTTCGACAAACACCGCATGCCACGGCACGTTCAATTGCGCGGCCAGGCGCGCCGTCGAACGCACGGTTTTCTCCGCCTGTTCATGGGGCCCGATGCAGGCGAGTAGCGAGTCGCGGGTGCCCCACACCGGTTTCACCGCGCTGCTTTGGCGGTACTGCAACATGTCGCTGTCGACCCGGTCGGCGGTGCGCCGCAGCGCCAGTTCCCGCAGGGCGATCAGGGCCTTTGCGAAAGAAATTCTGCACCGCGCGCTCGGCCTGTTGCGCGAGGTAGACCTTGCCTTCCTTCAAGCGCTGCAACAGATCGTCGGGCGGCAAGTCGACGATCACCACCTCGTCGGCAGTATCGAATACATGGTCGGGCACGGTTTCCCACACCCGAATACCGGTGATGCCACCGACGATATCGTTGAGGCTTTCCAGGTGCTGGACGTTCATGGTCGACCAGACATCGATCCCGGCGCTGAGCAGTTCTTCCACGTCCTGCCAGCGTTTCGGATGCCGCGAGCCGACGGCATTGGAGTGGGCGAGTTCGTCGATCAGGATCAGCCCCGGCGCGCGGGCGAGGGCGGCGTCGAGGTCGAATTCGCTGACGGTGCGCTGCTTATCGATGACCCGTTTGAGCGGCAGCACTTCGAGGCCTTCGATCAGCGCCTGGGTTTCGGCGCGACCGTGGGTTTCGATCACACCGATCAGCACCTTGATGGCTTGCGACTGCGCGGTATGGGCGGCGGCGAGCATGGCGTAGGTCTTGCCGACCCCGGCACTGGCGCCAAAGAAAATCTTCAGCCGACCGCGTTTGGCTTGCGCTTCCTCTTCGCGAATCCGGGCCAGTAGCTGGTCCGGGTCAGGACGTTGTTCGGCCATCACCCTCACCGTGTGTGAGTTGCCGCTCAGTGGGCGGCGTCGAGCGCCAGGTTCAGGGCCAGCACGTTGACCCGAGGCTCGCCGAGGAACCCGAGCAGCGTGCCTTGAGCATACGCGCCGATCAGTTGCCGGACCTTCTCCACCGGCACGTTACGCACCCGCGCCACCCGCCCGGCCTGATACAACGCGGCGGCCACGCTGATCTGCGGATCAAGACCACTGGCGGAACTGTAGACCAGGTCAGCTGGCACCGTGGCGTTGTTGCCGGGATCGGCCGCGTGCAAGGCTTCGATCCGGCCCTTGACCGCGTCCATCAGCGCCGGGTTCAGCGGGCCGAGGTTCGAGCCACTGGAGGCTTGCGCGTTATAGGGCATGGGGCTGGTGGCAGACGGGCGGCTCCAGAAATACTTCGGATCACTGAAGCCTTGGCCGATCAACAGCGAACCGACGGTTTTGCCGTCGCGCTCGATCAGGCTGCCGGCCGCCTGATGGGGAAACACCAACCGCGCGATGCCGGTCGTCACCAACGGATAAGCCAGGCCGGTGAGCAGTGAAAAGACAATCAACAGGGTCAACGCCGGACGTAACTGAGTGCTCATGACAAAGCTCCCTCAAACCAGACCGACAGCGGCCAGGGCCATGTCGATGATTTTGATGCCGATGAATGGAACGATGACCCCGCCCAGCCCGTAGATCAGCAGGTTGCGCCGCAACAGCAGGGCGGCGCCGACCGGGCGGTATTTCACGCCTTTGAGTGCCAGCGGGATCAGGAAAATGATGATCAGCGCATTGAAAATCACCGCCGACAACACCGCCGAATTGGGGCTGGTCAGGCCCATGATGTTCAGCGCCGCAAGCGATGGATAGGTGGTGACGAACGCCGCCGGCACGATGGCGAAATACTTGGCCACGTCGTTGGCAATCGAGAACGTGGTCAGCGAGCCCCGGGTCATCAGCATTTGTTTACCGGTTTCCACCACTTCGATGAGCTTGGTCGGGTTGCTGTCCAGATCGACCATGTTCCCGGCTTCCTTCGCCGCTTGGGTTCCCGAGTTCATCGCCACCGCGACATCGGCCTGGGCCAGCGCCGGGGCGTCGTTGGTGCCGTCGCCGGTCATCGCCACCAGGCGACCTTCGGCCTGGTAGCGGCGGATCAGGTCGAGTTTCTGTTCCGGTGTGGCTTCGGCCAGAAAGTCATCAACCCCGGCTTCGGCGGCGATGGCGGCGGCAGTGACGCGGTTGTCGCCGGTGACCATCACGGTCTTGATCCCCATGCGGCGCAGTTCGACGAAACGTTCCTTGATCCCGCCCTTGACGATGTCCTTGAGCTCGATCACGCCCAGCACTTTGGCGCCATCAGCTACCACCAGCGGTGTGCTGCCCCGGCGCGCGACGTCTTCGACGATGGTTTGCACGGCGTCGGGGAAGTGACCGCCGAGACTTTGCACATGGCGCAGGATCGCTTCACCGGCGCCTTTGCGCAGTTGGCGCGTGCCCATGTCGACGCCACTCATGCGGGTCTGGGCGGAGAAGTGCACGAAGTGGGCGTCGAGTGCGCCGATGTCCCGTTCGCGCAGGTTGAAGCGTTGTTTAGCCAGCACCACGATGCTGCGGCCTTCGGGGGTTTCGTCGGCGAGGGAGGCGAGTTGCGCTACATCCACCAGATCCGCTTCCTTGATCCCCGGCGCCGGCAAAAACGCCGAGGCGTGGCGGTTGCCGAGGGTGATGGTGCCGGTCTTGTCCAGGAGCAGAACGTCGACGTCACCGGCCGCTTCCACGGCGCGGCCGGAGGTGGCGATGACATTGGCTTCCATCATGCGGCTCATGCCCGCCACGCCGACCGCCGACAGCAGGCCGGCGATGGTGGTGGGGATCAGGCACACCAGCAGCGAGATCAGCACGGTGATGGAAACCGGCGTCCCGGCCTGGGCCACCGAGACCCCGAACAGGGAGAAGGGCAGCAGCGTCACGGTCACGCCAAGGAAGACGATGGTCAGCGCCACCAACAGGATGGAGAGGGCGATTTCATTCGGGGTCTTTTGCCGCTTGGCGTTCTCGACCATGGCGATCATGCGGTCAACGAAGGTTTCGCCGGGGTTGGTGGTGACGCGCACGACGATCCAGTCCGACAGCACGCGGGTACCGCCGGTCACGGCCGAAAAGTCGCCGCCACATTCGCGAATCACCGGCGCCGACTCACCGGTGATCGCCGACTCGTCCACCGAGGCCGCGCCTTCGATCACTTCGCCATCGGCGGGGATGATCGAGTCGCCGAGGTCGCCGGCCTCGACCACCACCACATCGCCTTTGCACAGACCGCTCGATTGCGCCAGTTGCCACTCGGCGCCGTAGTGCGGTTCGCGCAGTTTTTTGGCCCAGGTTTCCTTTTTCAGGTCCCGCAACGAGGCCGCTTGAGCCTTGCTGCGACCTTCGGCCAGGGCTTCGGCAAAGTTGGCGAACAGCACGGTGAACCACAGCCACAGGGCAATCGCCAGGATAAACCCGGCGCTGGCCTCGCCCTGGCCGCGCAGGGCCTGGACCCACAGGGCGCTGGTGATGATCGCGCCGATGTAGACGACGAACATCACCGGGTTGCGCCACTGGATTCTGGGGCTGAGTTTGCGCACCGATTCGACGAGGGCCGGGGTAATGAGTTTAGGGTCGAACAAGGAGAACGCTTGGCGGGTCATGGTCGTGGTCTCACTTGATCAGGTTGAGGTGTTCGACGACGGGCCCGAGCGCGAGCGCCGGCACGTAGTTCAGCAAACCGACCAGCAACACCGTGCCGATCAGCAGCGCCACGAACAACATGCCGTGGGTCGGCATGGTGCCGCCGGTGACCGCCAGGCGTTTCTTCGCCGCCAGGCTGCCAGCGATGGCGAGCACCGGGACGATCACGCCGAAGCGGCCAAACCAGGCAACGATCGCCAGCATCGTGTTGTAGAACGGCGTGTTGGCCGACAACCCGGCGAAGGCGCTGCCGTTGTTGTTGGCGGCCGAGGAGAAGGCGTAGAGGATTTCCGAAAACCCGTGGGCACCCGGGTTGGCGATCCCCAGCCGGCCGGCCTCGGCCATGACCGCGATGGCGGTGCCGAACAGCACCAGCAACGGCGTCACCAGAATCGCGATGGCGACCATTTTCATCTCGTAGGCTTCGATCTTTTTGCCCAAATATTCAGGTGTGCGGCCAATCATCAAACCGGCGATAAACACCGCGAGAATTGCGAACACCAACATTCCGTACAGCCCCGAGCCGGTGCCGCCGAACACCACTTCACCCAGTTGCATCAGCACCAGCGGCACCGCGCCGCCCAGTGGGGTGAACGAGTCGTGCATGGCGTTGACCGCTCCACAGGACGCGGCGGTGGTCACGGCGGCGAACAGGCTGGAGGCGCTGATGCCGAAGCGCAGTTCCTTGCCCTCCATATTGCCCGCCGCTGTGTCGATGCCCAGCGCGGAAAACTGCGGATTGCCCAGTTGTTCGTAGTGGGTGACGGCGATCACCGCGACCACGAAGATGATCGTCATCGTCGCCAGCAACGCCCAGCCTTGGCGGATGTCACCGACGATGTGGCCGAACACGAAGCACAGCGCGGTCGGGATCAGGAAGATCGCGATCAGTTGCAGGAAATTGGTCAGCGCGGTGGGGTTCTCAAACGGATGCGCCGAGTTGGCATTGAAGAAGCCGCCGCCGTTGGTGCCGAGTATCTTGATCGCTTCTTGCGAGGCGACCGGGCCCATGGCGATGGTTTGCTTGTCGGTGCTGGCGGCCACGGTGACGGGGCTGCCCTGAGCGTCAAGTTTCGGTTGACCGGCGTCGTTGAGTACTGGCGCCTGGTACTGCATGACTTCCAGCGTCGAGACGTCCTTGTAGGGGTCAAGATTCTGGATCGCGCCTTGGCTGACCAAGAACAACGCGAAGATCAGCGACAGCGGCAGCAGCACCCACAATGTGATGCGGGTCAGGTCAGCCCAGGCATTGCCAATGCTGTTGGCGCTGTGGCGGGCGAAGCCGCGAATCAGCGCCACCGCCACGACGATGCCGGTGGCGGCGGAGAGGAAGTTCTGCACGGTCAGCGCGAGCATTTGGGTCAGGTAGCTCATCGTCGATTCGCCGCCATAACCTTGCCAGTCGGTGTTGGTGACGAAACTGGCGGCGGTGTTGAACGAAGAGTCTGGCGTCACGGCGCCGAAGCCTTGGGGGTTGAACGGCAGCACGCCTTGCAAGCGTTGCAGCGCGTAAACAACCAGCAATCCCAGGGCGTTGAACAGGATCAGGGCGAGGGCGTATTGCAGCCAGCTCATCTGCGCTTCGGGCGTGACCCCGGCCAGGCGATACAGCGGCGATTCAATACGCGCGCCGAGGGCAAACCGACCCTCCATCACCGTGGTCAGCCAGCGTCCGAGGGGCCAAGCCAACAGACCCAGCACCAGCAAAAAAGCCCCGAGGAGGATCCAGGCTTGCGTGGTCATAGGAAGTCCTCCGGAAAGAACAGCGCGGCGACCAGGTACACCAGCAACCCGGCCGCGATGATGCCGCCGAACAGATAGAAACCGGTCATGACCGCCTCCTGTTGAGCGCCGCGCAGCCACGGGCCAGACCGATCAGGCTGACGAAAAGCAGCGCACCGAGTACCACAAAGATAAAGTCCATGGCGTTTCCTCCTGCATTGAGGAAAAGCCTAGAGGGATGGCTGGTAAGTTGTTATCAGGATTGGGGGCGGGGGGATAAAGATCTTATAAAGACGTGCGGGAGGAGCTGTTTTTTGCAGGCTGGGGACGACTTTTGTGGTCAAGGAATGTGTTTGTGGCCAAGGGAGCCTTTTGTGGCTAGGGGGCTTGCCCCCGTTGGGTCGCGAAGCGGCCCCCTACTATTTTTCAGGCTAACCGAGTCGCCTGGTTATACGACTGCTTCGCAGCCGAACGGGGGCAAGCCCCCTCGCCACAAAAGCCGCTCGCCACAGAAGCTGTGTTGCGGGCTACAACAGCGGCTCGGCACACACCTCCCGAATACACCCCCGCAACCAGCGATGCGCCGGGTCGGCATCGAGCCGGGGGTGCCAGAGCAGGGACACGGTGATCGGCGGGATGGCAACCGGAAGGGCGAAACTGTGCAGGCCGGCACGCAGGCTGGCGGTATGGCGTTCCGGCACGCTGGCGATCAGGTCGCAGGAGCGAACCAGCGCCAGTGCGGTAGAGAAACCGCCGACGACGGTGACAATCTCGCGCTCCAGCCCGAGCGCAGCCAAGGCGTCATCAATCGCCGTCGGCCCTTTCTCCGGGCCCCGTCGCGACACGCCGATGTGCCGGCCAGCCGCATACCGGGCCGGGGTCATGTCGCCCTGGCTTAGCGGATGCTCCAGGCGTACCACGCCAATAAAACGGTCGCGGAACAACGCCTGCGCTCGCAGCTCCGGCGCCATCGACGTTCCGACCACGCCGGTCTCCATGTCCACCGTCCCATCGCGCAAGGGTGTGCTGTCCTTGTTCGGTTTCTGCACGAACAGCAACCGCACCCCCGGCGCTTCTTCGCTGATGCGAGCCAGCAGGTCCGGGCCGAACGTCTCCACAAAACCGTCACTGGTGCGCACGGTGAAGGTGCGCACCAATTGCTGCAGATTGAGCTGCTCGACGGGGCGCAGGATCGCTTCGGCGTCTTGCACCAGTTGACTGACTCGTTCGCGCAATTCGAGCGCGCGGGGCGTGGGCACGAGGCCGCGGCCGGCCCGGACCAGCAGCGGATCGCCGGTGGTTTCACGCAAGCGCGCCAGCGCCCGGCTCATCGCCGACGGGCTTAGCCGCAGTCGCTTGGCGGCGCGCGTGACGCTGCCTTCTGTGAGCAGAACATCCAGGGTGATAAGCAAGTTGAGATCGGGCATCGACATGTGGCGACGTTAGCACGGGATATGGCGTCTGGTGCACAAGTAATGTGCAAACGGTGCGTCTTCCGCCTTGTCAGGACGGGCCGTACGCTGTGGACAGCCAGCCAAGGAGCTCACCTTCATGACCCACCCCGATCAGACCCTCGCCGCCAGTGCACAACGGACACCTTCGGTGCGTTGGGTGCTCGCCAGCCTGTCGTTGTCGATGCTGTTGTCATCGCTGGGCACCAGCATCGCCAATGTTGGTTTGCCGGCGTTAGCCGAAGTGTTCGGCGCGTCCTTTCAGGCCGTGCAGTGGATCGTCCTCGCCTATCTGCTCGCCATTACCACCTTGATCGTCAGCGTCGGACGGCTCGGTGACCTCATCGGCCGCCGTCGCTTGCTGCTGACGGGCATCGCGTTGTTCACCCTGGCTTCAGCCTTGTGCGGCCTTGCGCCCTCGCTTTGGTTGCTGATCAGCGCCCGCGCCTTACAGGGCCTCGGCGCCGCGATCATGATGGCGCTGACCCTGGCGTTTATCGGCGAAACGGTGCCGAAGGAAAGGACCGGTAGTGCCATGGGCTTGCTGGGGACGATGTCGGCGATTGGCACCGCGCTTGGTCCATCCCTGGGCGGCGTGCTGATCGCCGGGTTCGGCTGGCAGGCGATATTCCTGATCAACGTGCCGCTGGGGATTCTGACGTTCTCGCTCGCCTGGCTGTATCTGCCAGCCGATCGTCGAGAGCCGAAGCGTGGTGGTTTCGACCCTGTGGGCACGTTGCTGCTGGCGTTGACGCTGGCTGCCTATTCCCTCGCCATGACCCTGGGCCGGGGCAGTTTTGGTGTGCTCAATGTGGCGCTGCTGTGCGTGGCTGTTTTGGGCACCGGCCTCTTCGTGTTCGTCGAGTCGACGGTGGATTCGCCGTTGATCCGTTTGGCGATGTTCCGCGATGCATCGCTGAGCGGGAGCCTCGCCACCAACGTGTTGGTGTCGACGGTGATGATGGCAACGCTGGTGGTCGGGCCGTTCTACCTTTCCCGTGGGCTTGGACTCAACCTGGCCGTGGTCGGTGTGGTGATGTCGATCGGTCCGGTCATCTCCGCGTTGAGTGGCTTGCCGGCGGGGCGGGTGGTTGACCGGTTCGGCGCGTCGGGCATGGTCATCCTCGGGCTGGTCGCCATGGCGGCGGGTTCAATTGCGCTGTCCGTGTTGCCGGCGTGGTTCGGTCTGGCAGGCTACGTGACGGCCATCGTCATCCTGACCCCGGGTTATCAGCTGTTCCAGGCCGCCAACAACACCGTGGTGATGCTGGACGTACCGTCGGAGCAGCGCGGCGTGATGTCCGGCCTGCTCAGCTTGTCGCGCAATCTCGGGTTGATCACCGGTGCCTCGGTGATCGGTGCCGTGTTTGCCTTCGCTTCGGCGACGACCGACCTGACGACGGCCGCCCCCGAAGCCGTCGCTGCCGGTCTGCGGATGACGTTTGCGGTGGCCGCCGCGCTGATGGTCGTCGCGCTCGCCATTGCATTGGCCAGTCGCGGACGCCGGGCCTGATCAGCCCCAGGTTTTGCCGAGCGCCTCCAGATCGGCCTTTTGCAGATCCTGCGGGCTCATGGCGATGCGGAATTTGCAGCTGGCCTGGAAGTTGAGAAAGAACGGTTCGGAGAAACGCGGGATGTCGGAGGCGTCCTGCACGTCGATCAGCAAAATCCCGCCGCGCTTGCCGTCCTGTTCAGTGAAGTAGACCGTTTCGGGTTTAAGGCTTTCCAGCACGCGCCCGATGATTTCACCGACTTTGCCGGCGCGCACCAGCGTGTTGAAAGGTTCAGGTGGGAACTCGACCGTCAGTAGCATTTTCATGATGGGGTACTCGGTTGAAGTGGCTGCTCCTTATCAAGATCCCGGCTCCGGATTGCTCTGTGTGGTTAAGGATAGTTAAGCCGCAGGGCGCCCTTGGGCAGGGTTACGGACGGTCATCACACCGCTCGCCTCGATTGACGGATATTTTGTTGTGCAATACAACTAAATAACTGTTTCCCAGGAGGTGTGCGCCGTGACCGATTCCAACCTGATCCACCACGTTCGTTCGGCGTCGCGCCTGATGGTGCGAGAGTTGGGTTTTATGCAGGCGACCCTGGCGGCGACCGACTATCCGCCGTCCTCCGTGCACACCCTCGTGGAACTGGGCAACCGCGAATCGCTGACCGCCGTGGAACTGGTGGCGCTGCTCGGCCTGGAAAAATCCAGCGTCAGCCGCATGGTGCGCAAGCTCATCGAGGCCGGCGAGATCGAAGAAGTGCCGAATGAGCAGGACGCACGTTCGAAAAAACTGCAACTCACGGACCAGGGCCGCCAGACCTTGCGCGCGGTGGATGCCTTCGCCAACCAACGGGTCGGTGCCGCCATGACGCACTTGAGCCCGGCGCAACAACAGGCCGTCAGTGAAGGCCTGGGCCATTACGCTGTAGCCCTGCAATCCCAACGCCTGGGCACCGAACCGCCCAAGGTGACGTTGCAGATTGCTCGGGGCTACCGTCCCGGCATCATCGGCCGCATCGTCGAAATGCATGCCTGCTACTACGCCAAAGTCGCGAACTTCGGTCAGCCGTTCGAAAGCCTGGTCGCCTCCGACATGGCCGAATTGATGGGGCGTCTGCACAACCCGCGCAATGAGGTGTGGGCGGCGCTGGACGGCGAACGCATCGTCGGTTCGATTGCCATCGATGGTGAAGGCGAAGAGGGGGGCGCGGTGCTGCGTTGTTTCATTCTGGATGACAGCGCGCGGGGCCAAGGCGCCGGGAAGCGCTTGCTGGCTGAAGCCATGCGGTTTTGTGACGAATGCGGTTTTACGGCAACGCGGCTGTGGACGTTCAAAGGTCTGGATGCGGCGCGCAAGCTGTATGAAGACGTGGGGTTCACGTTGGAGCAGGAGCAGGAAGGGGAGCACTGGGGTGGGCGGATTACCGGGCAATGGTTTGTTCGACCAGGGCCGGGCAATCCGCCAATCTGAATTAAACCCGGGAGCTAAACGCTCCCAGGCATGTCGGTGCAATCAGCGGCGATCCAGCCACACCGTCTGCGCGTTGCAGAACTCCCGCACACCGAAGTGCGACAGCTCACGGCCAAAGCCGCTTTTCTTCACGCCGCCGAAGGTGACGCGCGGGTCACTGGCGCAGTAGCCATTGATGAACACGCCGCCGGTTTCCAGCTCGTCGGCCATCTGTTTGGCGAGATCGAGATTGCGCGTGTAGATCGTCGACGCCAGGCCGAACTCGCTGTCATTGGCCAGCGCCACGGCATGCTCGGCATCCCGGGCGGTAATGATCGAGGCGACCGGGCCAAACAGTTCCTGTTTGAACGAGGTCATCTGGTCGGTGACGTTACTGAACACGGTCGGCTCATAAAAGTTGCCAGGGCCTTCAGCCTTTTGGCCGCCCAGCAGCAAGGTCGCGCCTTCTTCCAGGGTGTCGCGGACTTGCTGGTCCAGCTCATCGCGCAGATCAAAACGGGCCATGGGGCCGATGTAAGTGGCGCTGGACTGCGGATCGCCGACCACCAGTTGGCGCGTCGCCTCGACAAACTTGCGGGTGAATTCTTCGACAACGCCTTGCTCGACGATCAAGCGCTTGGCTGCCGCGCAGACTTGCCCGGTGTTCTGGTAGCGGCCAATCACGGCGGCTTTGACGGCGTCGTCGAGGTCAGCGTCGTTGAGCACAATAAACGGATCGGAACCGCCCAGTTCCAGCACACACTTCTTCAGGGCGGCACCGGCCTGGGCGCCGATGGCCATGCCGGCGCGCACGCTGCCGGTGAGGGTGACGGCGGCGATGCGTGGATCTTTGATCGCCGTGGAAACACCCTCCGGCGTGACGTTGATCACTTCAAACACACCGTCGGCGAAACCGGCGCGTTGGAACGCGTCGCGCAGCAGATAAGCGCTACCCATGACGTTGGGCGCGTGTTTCAGCACGTAGGTGTTACCGGCGATCAGCGCTGGAACGGCGCCACGCAGCACCTGCCAGATCGGGAAGTTCCACGGCATCACGGCCAGAATCGGCCCCAGCGGACGGTATTCAATGCGCGCCTTGCCACCTTCAACCAGCGTCGGCTCGGCACTGAGCATGGCGGGGCCGTGTTCGGCGTACCACTCGCACAATTGCGCACATTTTTCGATTTCACCCCGGGCCTGGGTGGTGGGCTTGCCCATTTCCAGGGTGATCATGTGTGCCAGGTTTTGCGCGTCATCTCGTAGGGCTTGAGCCAGGGCGATCAGCGATTGCGCGCGCTGTTCGACCGGCGTGCGGCGCCAGGCCTTGAACCCGGCGGCGGCGCGGGCAAGGGCGGCGTCCAGTGCCGCGGCGGATTCGAAAGGGTAGTGACCGATCTGCTCGCCCGTGGCGGGGTTGATCGAAATCGCATGGGTGTGACTGGAAACCTGGGTCATGGCACCGTCCTGCTGGGTGGGGATGCGCTCAGGTTACGGCGGTGGTAGTTTTCTGGAAACTGAATAATACTGAGCGCAACGTTCACGTTTGGAGAATGACTTGGATCTGGTCCAGCTCGAAATTTTCAAGGCCGTCGCCGAGCACGGCAGCATCAGCGCGGCGGCCCAGCACATCCACCGGGTGCCGTCGAACCTGACCACGCGGATCAAGCAACTGGAGCAGGATCTGGGGGTTGACCTGTTTATCCGCGAGAAAAGCCGCTTGCGCCTGTCGCCGGCCGGCTGGAGTTTTCTCGACTACGCCCGGCGCACCCTCGACCTGGTCCAGGAAGCCCGGGCCACGGTGGCCGGTGAAGAGCCGCAAGGGTCTTTCCCGCTGGGTTCGCTGGAGAGCACGGCGGCGGTGCGGATTCCCGAGCTGTTGGCCGCCTACAACCAGAAGCACGCCAAGGTTGAGCTGGACCTGTCCACTGGTCCTTCGGGGACCATGATCGACGGTGTGCTTTCGGGGCGATTGGCCGCCGCATTCGTCGATGGCCCGGTGCTGCACCCGGCGCTGGAAGGCGTGCCGGCGTTCGAGGAAGAGATGGTGGTGATCGCACCGCTCAACCATGCGCCGATCCACCGCGCGCGGGACGTCAACGGCGAAAACATCTATGCGTTTCGCTCCAATTGTTCGTACCGCCACCACTTCGAAAGCTGGTTCAACCAGGATGCCTCGGTGCCCGGCAAGATCTTCGAGATGGAGTCCTATCACGGCATGCTCGCCTGCGTCAGCGCCGGGGCCGGGCTGGCGCTGATGCCCCGCAGCATGCTCGACAGCATGCCCGGCTGCACCACCGTGAGTATCTGGCCGCTGTCGGAATCCTTCCGTTATTTGCGCACCTGGCTGGTGTGGCGTCGCGGCACGGTGTCGCAAAGCCTGACCATGTTTGTGCGTTTGCTGGAGGAGCGAGGTGTGGTCCAGTCAGCCATTTGAAAGGGAAGTTGCAGCGGCGATACCAATTTGCCACTACGTCCGTTAGAGTATGCGCCGCTCGGGAGACGGATCCCGGCTTCTTCTAATGGAGTTACACCGTGAATTACCTCAGTAAAGTGGTTGCCGTTGTTTTGTTCGGTCTGGTTTTGGCAGGTTGCACCGGCACCGCGATGAAGACCCAGCACTATGACAGCAGCCAATACACTGTCCTGGGCCACAGCGAAGCGACCGCCACTGGCATGCTGTTGCTCGGTTGCATCCCGATCAAGCAGAACAACCGTTTCGTTCGCGCACAAGACGCGGCGATCAAGGCCAAGGGCGGCGACGCCATGATCAACACCCAGGTGCAGGAAAACTGGTTCTGGGCCTACGTCCTGACCGGTTACACCACCAAGGTTTCGGGTGATGTGATCAAGCTGAACAACGTTCAGTAAGCACAGTGCCTCGCCGCTTGGCGAGGGTGCTTGAAACGTGAAAAAGCCCGGTTCAGCCGGGCTTTTTAGTCTGTGGCGTTTGGCGGGGCATGCCATCAAGGCCAGGATCGATACGCCATGAAAAAGCCCGCACAAGGCGGGCTTTGGAATGTGAGTAGGTGGCCGGTGCTGGTCTCCGGCTTACGAGATTTATCAGGCCTCTCACAGCAACGTTTTGTGCGTCACTGCCTCACACGGCATAAGGGCTGGATCTCAGCGCGGAGATCTTTCTAACCGTGTACCCTTCGGAGCGCGCCCCACGCGTTCTCGCTATCCTCTTGCGCATCAGTCTGCGTCTTCACCTACCACTTCAGAATAGCCCATCACCTGATGCCCGGCGCGGGCGTTTTAGATCGATTGTGCCCAAGCGAAAGCGCCGCAGGACAGAAAAACGCTAATCGGGGTTTGCGACATCCGTCTGGAGTCAAGTAGTATACGTTTCATATGCATTTCATATCGGGTGGATTTGTGGGAATCGTCAAAATTTCAGAAGACATGCATGAGAATCTGCGCGTCGCCAGCAATGCGCTGAGCCGCTCGATCAACGCTCAGGCCGAACACTGGATGCGCATCGGGATGCTCGCCGAGCTGCATCCCGATCTGGACCACAACGCCATCTGCCGTTTGCTGATCCGTGCCGAACAAGCCGGCGGCCTCGATTTGCAACAGGTATGCGCACTCGCCGAAGCGTCGCCCGCCGTCGCCGGAGCCGTGCAATGAACCGTGCAGTGAAAGCAGGCGTCCCGATCAATTCCCCGGCACAAATCGCCCAGTCCGGC
This sequence comes from Pseudomonas sp. ANT_J12, assembly GCF_008370045.1. Classification (GTDB taxonomy): domain Bacteria; phylum Pseudomonadota; class Gammaproteobacteria; order Pseudomonadales; family Pseudomonadaceae; genus Aquipseudomonas. The sequence continues at coordinate 92,397 of NZ_VOBN01000008.1, read as the reverse complement.
ATCGCCGGCAAACTCGCGGCCGAAGTGCTGGCGATGATCACGCCGCACATCAAGGCCGGGGTCACCACCGACGACATCGACCGGATGTGTCACGACTACATCGTCAACGTGCAAAAAGCCATTCCCGGCAACGTCGGCTATCACGGTTTTCCGAAAACCGTGTGTGCCTCGGTCAACGAAGTGGTGTGTCACGGCATCCCGTCGCCTCAGGTGCTGAAGGACGGCGACATCGTCAATATCGACATTGCCGTGGTCAAGGATGGCTGGTACGGCGACACCAGCCGCATGTACTTCGTCGGCGAACCGAGCCCGGAGGCGCGCCGCCTGGTGCAGACCACCTATGAAGCGATGTGTGCCGGTATCCGCGTGGTGCGCCCCGGCGCGACCCTGGGCGACATCGGCCACGCGATCCAGAGTGTCGCCGAGCGCGACGGTTACAGCGTGGTGCGCGAGTACTGCGGGCATGGCATCGGCAAGGTCTACCACGATGAACCGCAGGTCTTGCACTACGGCTATCCGGGCCAGGGCCTGAAGCTCAAAACCGGGATGATCTTCACCATCGAACCGATGCTCAACGCCGGCAAACGCCACGTGAAAACCCTGGCGGACGCCTGGACGGTGGTGACCAAGGATCTGTCGCTGTCGGCGCAGTGGGAGCACATGGTGGCGGTGACGGATGACGGCTTCGAAGTGCTGACCTCTTGGCCGGATCAGGTTGAAGGCTATCCGGCACCCTGAACAACAGGCAAAAAAAAGCCGCCGGTTAAGGCAGCCATAAAAAAAGCACGCGGTGTATGACCTGAGTATTGACGCCCTCAGGTTACAGAATGATGACGTTTAATAGACTTGCGGCACGATCAGTTCCGGTGGCGTCGGGTTGCGCGAGTAATCTTCCTGGCGCACCCGTTGCGGCAGCTGGATAGTCGGCTGTTCGACTTCTTCATAGGGCATTTGCCCGAGCAGGTGGTTGATGCAGTTGAGGCGGGCCTTTTTCTTGTCGTCGGCTTGCACCACCCACCACGGCGCCTCGCTGATGTGGGTGCGTTCAAGCATGATCTCCTTGGCCTTGGTATAGGCTTCCCAGCGCCGGCGGGACTCCAGGTCCATGGGGCTGAGTTTCCATTGCTTGAGCGGGTCGTGGATGCGGCTGAGAAAGCGCAGGTTCTGTTCCTGGTCGGAAATCGAAAACCAGTATTTGATCAACTGAATGCCGGAACGGGCGAGCATCCGTTCGAACTCCGGCACCGTGCGGAAAAACTCTTCGTACTGATCGTCATTGCAAAACCCCATGACTTTTTCGACCCCGGCGCGGTTGTACCAGCTGCGGTCGAACAGCACGATTTCGCCGGCTGCCGGCAGGTGCGAGACGTAGCGCTGAAAGTACCACTGGGTTTGTTCGCGATCATTCGGGGCGGGCAGGGCGGCGACACGGCAGACCCGAGGATTGAGGCGCTGGGTGATGCGCTTGATCACACCGCCCTTGCCGGCGGCATCGCGGCCTTCGAACAGAATCACCACCTTGGCCCCGGTCTTGACCACCCAGCTTTGCAGCTTCACCAGCTCGCCTTGCAGGCGGAACAATTCGCTGAAATAGCGGCGTCTCTCTTCCTTTTCGCTACCTTCGTCGACGTGACCGTCAAACAGCTCATCGAGGTTGTGGCCGTCCTCGAGCAGTTCCAGTTCCAGCTCTTCGTCGCTGTGATCGAGCAGCTCGCGGTGGATTCGCTGTATCAGGGTGTCGTTGTTCGCAAGCATGGTGGGACGCTCCCGTGGAAGATGGCGTGGGCGATGGTATTCCGGGAGATATGACGAAGTCGTGACGAAACAGCCGTAGGACTTTGCGCAGGCGCTGTCATCTTCGTGTCACCTAGGCCATGGCAAGCTCTTCACAAACCGTCTTCCAGGCTCCGATGGCGGGCCGATGAATCTGCCAGGAATTCCTACCATGAAAGGTGACGCCTCTCTGTTTGCGGCCATTGACCTGGGGTCGAATGCGTTTCGCATGATGATTGGCCAGTCGGTCAAACGGAACCAGCGGTTCGTCATCCAGGAAGTGAAAACCCTGCGTGAACCGGTGCGGCTGGCCGAGGGATTCCAGGGTGGGGCGCTCGATGAGCTGGCGCTGGATCGCGGTTGGCAGGCGCTCGCGCGATTTGGCAAGAAGCTGCGTGGCTTTGAGTCGTGCCGGGTACGGGCCGTGGCCACCAGCGCGGTGCGCGAAGCCGATAATGCGCAGCTGTTCCTGGCCAGCGCCGAGCGGCACCTGGGGTTTCGGATTGACGTGATCACCGGGCAGGAAGAGGCACAACTGGTGTACGCCGGTGTGGCCCACACGCTGCCGGGTGCAGAGAGTCAGCGGCTGGTGGTGGACATTGGCGGCGGCTCCACTGAGTTGATTCTGGGCCGGGGCACTCAGCCACTGATCACCGAGAGCATTGCCATCGGCAGCGGCACCTTCGGCTCGCGCTACTTTCATGGCGGTCGCATCACCGCCCAGGCTCTGCTGGAGGCCGAACGCGTGGCCTCGCTGCAATTCGAAAAAGTCGCCCGGCGTTATCGCGCATTGGGGTGGCAGCAGACCATCGGCTCGTCCGGCACCGCGCGGATGCTGGCCAAAGTGCTCAAGGCCAACGGCTTGAACGACGATGACCAGAGCGGCATCACCTACGGCGGATTGTTGCGCCTGTCGCTGCGTCTGCTCGAAGTCGGGCACGTCAAACAACTCAAGCTGGCCGGGCTGCAACCCCATCGGCTGAGCATCCTGCCCGGCGGCCTGGTGGTCATGCTGGCGGCGTTCAAGGTGTTTGGCATCTCGCACATGACACCGTCCGAGCCGGGGTTACGGTTCGGGGTGATGCATGGCTTGATGAGTCAGCATTGATCACGCGGGGCGAATCGAGCTCACTTCAGAGCCAGTCGAATAGTCCGTTCGCGTGTTGCCCAGGCGGTCGCGGAAGGTGAAGTGACTGAGGATCAGGCACAGCGCGAGGCCCAACATATCGGCGACAAAGTTCTGGTAGGCGGCGCTGAACGGGATGCCGTTCTCCCGCGGGTCAACGTACATCTCGTTGTACGCCGAGAGGAACACCACGATGATCAATCCGCCCCAGGGACTCCACGGGATGCCGGTTTTCAGCGCATGGAAATTGTCTCGCAGGGACTGCTTGAAAAACCGCGTCGGAATCGTCACGTAGCCCAACAGCAGTGCGGCGCACAAGCCGTACAGGAAATGGCAGAAGTTGTAGCTCCAGACGATGATGTTGAACGCGTTGAGCTGCACCAGCCAGAACGTGATGAAGATCGCCAGGCACAGCAGAAGCGGGGTGTGGGTCGAGCGTTGGGTGAACAGCATTGAAGCTTCCTTGAGGGGGGATTGATCCTTGGGGGCAATGCTACCGGAGTCTTGCTTCATTGATCGCGGCTAAATACAGCTGGCGGTATGCGTCCACCAGTTGATCCAGGGTGAACGCGAGGTTTCGTCCACTCGGATTCGGCAGAATCCACACCGCCGCGCCGCCAAAGGTCTTGGGCTGCAACCCCCAAGCAATCTCCCGTTGGCCAGTTAACGCGCCATACGCGGCCTTGCCGAGAAACGCCACGAAGCGCGGTGCATAACGCGTGATCTTCTGTTCGAAGTCCGCGGCGACAGCGCTGAATTCCTTTAATGACAGTTGATCGGCGCGCGCCGTGGGGCGATCAACCACGGCGGTTAATCCACACTGGTACTGCAAGATCGTCCGATCATTTTCCGGGCGCACTTCCTGCGGAGTAAAACCGGCGAGATGCAGCGTGCGCCAGAAGCGATTACTCCGGCCGGCAAAATGATGACCCTGGGCCGCCGCCATCATCCCCGGATTGATGCCGCAGAAAATCACGGCGAGTTGCTCGGCCAGAATGTCTTCGAGTCCCACCTTAAAAGCCCCTCATCCGCACATGACGCTGACCGCATTGCGCGCCAGTTCCGTCAATTCAGCCCGGGATTTGCCCGCTCGCGCGCGTATCGAAATGCTGTGCAGCAGGGATGACGCGAGGACCGCCAGGGCCGCCGGGTCGGCATCGGCTTTCAATTCGCCGGCAGTGACTGCCGTTTGCAGACGCGCCTCAAGATCGGCATCCAGCCGGCTCAGCCGATCGGACAGCACGTCGCGTATTTCCTGATCCTCGACCGCTTCGGTGGTGGCCGTGCCAATCGCAAAACAGCCTCGCGGTTGGCCCTCGCCGGAAAAGTAGATTGATAACTGGCCCTCATAAAAGCGCATCAACGCTTCGCGCAAGGTGAGTGAGGTGTCTGTCAGCGCCTCGTGCATGTCGGCGGCGGCAAATTCCCAATATTGCTCGAGCGCCTTGATGTACAGCGCGTGCTTGTCGCCGAACGCGGCATAGAGGCTGGGGCGATTCATGCCCGCCGCCGTGGCGATGCTGTCCAGGGACGCGCCGGAATAACCGGTATTCCAGAACACCCCGAGCGCCTGTTGCAGCGCAGTCTGCGGGTCATACGCGCGAGGGCGGCCGCGACCTTTTCCCTCGGTAATCTTTTTTTGTGCCATGTCGTATAAAACTCTTGATGAATGATGGGCTCGCCGATATTCTTACATCATCGCACAAAAATAAGGAACCAAAAATTCCTTGGCTTGAAGGTTTGTTGAAGCGGAGCTCGAACAGGGTGTTGCGGCGACGAAACAGGCGCGGTGGAGCGATCCTCCCGGCCGCGCACGGTATGGCTGTTGATGTGGATGCTGTCCCCAATTTCCCGGTTACAGGTGTATTCGATCATGACCAAACAGTTCGATCTCTCAGCGTCACCCGCCGTCGAGCATCCAGGGCCGGACGCGCCCATCAGCAAGCCGCTCAAAGAGAAACTGCGACCTTGGCTGATAATCGGTGTGCCGGTCATTTTCGCCGCCGTCGGCTATGCCCATTACGTCGCGGGCGAGTCCTTTGTTTCGACTGACAACGCTTATGCCCGGGTGGCCAAGGCCTCGATCAATGCGCGAATTTCCGGGCAAGTGGTGGACATCGCGGTCGAGGACAACCAGTCGGTTCGCAAGGGCCAGGTGCTGTTTCGGATCGACCCGAAACCCCTGCAGATCGCGGTTGACCGTGCCCAGGCACAGCTGAGCATGGCGCGGCTGCGCATCGATGGACTCAAGGCCAGTTACCGCCAGCAACAGGCTGAGCTGCAATCGGCCAAAGAGTCGGCGGATTTCGACCAAAAGGAATTTGCCCGCAAGAAAGCGCTGGTCGCGACCGAGTTCGTCTCTCGGGCCATTTACGAGCGCGCCGACACCGACCTCAAAGTGTCCCGGCAACGTATCGCGTCGATCGAACAACAGATCGCCAGTACCGTCGTCGCGCTGAACGGTGATCCCAACATCGATGCCGACAACCACCCGACAGTGCATGAAGCCAGGGCGCAGCTCGACGAAGCACAGCTCTACCTTTCCTACGCCACGGTGTATGCGCCGGACGATGGCATCGTTGCCAAGGTCGACGATTTGCAGGTGGGCAACTACGTCAACAACGGCGCGCCAGCCTTTGCGCTGCTGTCCGACCGCCAGGTCTGGGTCGAGGCCAATTTCCGCGAAACGGAGGTGACGCACATGCGCCCCGGCCAGGAAGCCACGATCCGTATCGATACCTACCCGGATCACCTGTTCAAAGCCCACGTCACCAGCATGAGCCCCGGCGCCGGCGCGGACTTCGCCTTGCTGCCGCCGGAAAACGCGACCGGCAACTGGGTCAAGGTCGTTCAGCGCGTACCGGTGCGACTGGAACTCGATGAGGTGGATCCGGCGCTGCCGCTGTTCTCCGGCACCAGCGCCACGGTCAAGGTCGATACCGGGTTTCGCACGCCTTGGTGGCATCCGCTCAAATCGTTGCTGACGGCGGGGTGATGGCTGATGAACACGGGAATCTTAAGGTTCGCCGCGCTGTTGGCGATCTATATGCAGTCGGCGAACCTGCCGCTGCCGAACTCGGCGCTGCGGTTTATTCAGGCCAGCCTGTCGATGACCGACGACCAGGCCGGCTGGATATTCACCGCGTACCTCGCTGCCAGCGCCATTACCTTGCCGGTTGCGCAGTGGCTCGCCGGGCGCTTTGGCTTGAAGCGTGTGTACCAGGCCGCGTTGGCGATTTTCGTCCTCGGCTTGCTGCTCGCCACAGCGGCGACCACCTCGCTGGAGTTCGTTGGCGCACGGATGGTTCAAGGCGTGGCGAGTGGCGTACTGGCACCGCTGTCGATGGCGATTGCCCTGGAGACATTGCCCGCAGCGCGGCGGGCAAAATTCGCCACGGTGTTCACCGCCATTGTGTTGTTGGGCATCGCCACCGGCCCGAGCATCGGCGGTTGGCTCAGCGAGTATCACGGCTGGCGTTCGCTGTTCTACGTCAGTGTTCCGTTGTCGGCGTGGATCTTTCTGGTGGTGACGCTGTTGCTGGCCAAGAAGAAAGCCGAGCAACGTCCAACGTTGGATTTCTTCGGCGTCGGCACCTTCACCCTGGGCATGATCGGCCTGCAAATGTTCCTCGATCGCGGTGAGCGCCTGGACTGGTTTGCCTCGCCCGAAATCTGGCTGGAAGCGGTGGCGGCGGCACTCGGGCTGTACCTGTTCGTCGTGCACGTACTGACCGCGAACACCCACTTTCTCAACAAGGGATTGTTCCGGGACCGCACCTTCGTGTGCTCGACGATCATCTTTTTCGCCCTCGGTTTCGTGCTGCTGTCGACCATGGCGCTGACGTCGCCGATGCTCGACGAGATTCTCGGCTACCCGCCAGTACTGACCGGCTGCCTGACGATCCCGCGCGGCGTGGGGCTGGTTGGGGCCTTCCTGCTGATGGGCCGTGTTCCCGCACACCTCGACCAACGATTCTTCGTGGCGGCGGGCATCGCGCTGGTGGTGTATGGCAACTGGCTGATGCTCGGCTATTCGCCGTTGATGGACTGGCCGCCGGTGGCGATGGCGGGTGCGATCCAGGGTGTCGGCCTCGGTGTGCTGATGCCGGCGATCAGCAAGGTGGCGTTCAACACACTCGACCCCAGGCTGCGCCCCGAAGGCAGCGGTTTTTTCAATCTGACCCGTGTCTACGGCAGCACGATTGGCGTGGCGGTGGTGCAAACATTCTTCTTCAACAACACCCAGGCGATGCACTTGGCGCTGGCCAGCCACATCACGCCATATCGCGGCCAAGCCCATGGGATGTCCCAGCAGGCACTGGGCGGGCTCAACGAAATGATCACCGGTCAGGCGGCGTTTATCGCGGTCATCGACCAGTTCAAGATTTTGATGGTGGCCATGCTGGTGGTGAGCCCGCTGGTTCTGTTTCTTCGCAAACCGGTTCCGACCTTCTAACTTGTCGTGGAGTCTGCCCAATGAAAACTCATGCGCTTTTCAGCAACAGACATCTGGTCGCGGCGATGTCGTTCCTGGTGTTCCTCTCCGCCTGCACCGTTGGCCCGGACTTTAAAACCCCAGCGCCGAGCGAGTCGCAGCACTATGACCAGCAGGCCGAGCAGCGACTGGCCCGGCAGATTGTCCTTGGTAAAAAACTCGACGGTGATTGGTGGACGGCGTTCCGTTCGCCCAAGCTCGATGCGCTGGTGCGGCGCGCCATCGACGGCAATCTTGAGCTGGTGGCGGCGGATGCAACGATTCGGCAAGCGGCGTCCTCGGTCGCGGCGGCGGAGGGCGCCTTGTATCCGCAAGTCGATTTTGCGGCGCAGGCCGGTCGCCAACGCACCCACAATGCCCCCGAGGCCTCGGTTTCCAACTTCTACGCAATCGGGCCGCGGGTCGGCTTCGACCTGGACGCTTTTGGCGGTAACAAGCGGCTGGTGGAACAGCAGCAAGCGTTCACCGAGCTGCAAAAACATCGCTTTGAGGCGGCGTACCTGACCCTGACCGGCGACGTCGCGAGCCAGGCACTGTTGCTGGCCTCTGCCAACGCACAGATGCAAGCGGTTGAAAAGCTGCTGGCCAATGACGCGAAGAACCTCGACCTCGTGCGCCGGGCAAACGTTAGTGGTGCCACCACCCAGATCGATGTGTCGCTGGCTGAAACCCGGCTCGCCCAGGACCGCACGCTGTTGCCGCCCCTCGCGCAGCAGCGTGATTCGGCGCGCCACGCGTTGTCGATCCTGACCGGCAAAGGTCCGGGTGACTGGATTGCGCCGGAGTTCGAACTGGCCGAATTTACCTTGCCGTCCAACGTGCCGGTCAGTCTGCCTTCTGAAATGGCCCACGACCGCCCGGATGTCCTGCAAGCCGAGGCCGAGCTGCACATGGCCAGCGCGGCGGTGGGCGTGGCGACCGCCAATCTCTATCCCCGCATACAACTTTCCGCGTCGCTGGCCCAGGCCGCTTCCGGCAATGGCGGCGCTGCACTCTGGGGTTTCGCGGCGGGGCTCACGGCGCCGATCTTCAATGGCGGCACGCTCAAGGCTGAACGCCAGGCCGCCGTCGATGGCTACCAGGCGTCCCTCGCGGGCTACCAGCAGACGGTCATCAAGTCGTTCGGCCAGGTCGCCGACACCCTGCAAGCGATCAACCATGACGCCGAGCAAAACCTCGCCCAGGAAGATGCCTTGCGCGCAGCCGACACCAGTTTTCGGCTGAACCAGCAAGCCTACGCCCAAGGCGAGAACAGCATCCTGCAAGTGCTGGAGGCAGAGCGCGCCTATGAGCAGGCGCTGCTGGGGCAAATCAGAGTGAAGACCGCGCAATACCTCGACACCGTGCGCCTGTATGTGGCGCTCGGCGGTAATTGCGTGGGTGTGTTCGAGCAGAAAGTGGCGTCTGGCGACGCACCGAAACGTTCGTATCAATAACGGCTGCGGCCTCAGGTAGTGGAGTAAAGACATGTCATATGAAGCCTTTCACGATGGACTTCGCGATACCCGATTCCCGCTGAATCACGGTTCCGGCCAGATGCCGGCCGTTGGATTTGGCACGCTGTTTCGCGATCTGAGCGTGACGACGCAAGCGGTCAAGGATGCGCTGGACGCCGGGTTTCGCCATTTCGATTGTGCGGAACGCTATCGCAACGAGGACCTGGTCGGCGTTGCTTTAAAGGAAGTGTTGGCGGCCGGTAAGGTCCGGCGCGAGGACGTGTTCATCACCACCAAACTGTGGAACACCAACCATCGCCCCGAGCGTGTCGAACCGGCCTTTGAGGCCAGTTGCCGACGGCTTCAGGTTGACTACATCGACTGCTATCTGATCCATACGCCGTTTGCCTTTGAGCCCGGTGATAACCAGGACCCGAGGGATGCGTTTGGGCATGTGATCTATGATCGCGGCGTGACCTTGATCGAGACGTGGCGCGCACTTGAACGCCTGGTGGACGAAGGCCGGTGCAAGTCCATCGGCTTGTCGGATATCACCTTGCCGGCCTTGAAAGAGATCGTGGCCCAAGCGCGGATCAAACCCGCCGTCGTGCAGGTTGAAGCCCATCCTTACTTGCCGGAATGGGAACTGCTGGAGTTTTGTCAGCAGCATGGAATCATCGTCCTGGCCTTTGCGCCGCTGGGGCATGGCATGGAGCCGAAAGTCCTGGAAGACGCGGTGATTACCGGGATTGCCCAGCGCTTGCAGAAAACCCCGGCGCAAGTGGCGTTGGCCTGGTCGGTACAGCGGGGCGTCGCGTTTTTAACGACCTCGGCAACACCCAGCCATATTCAGGAGAACATGGATATTGCTACCTTGCCGCAGCGGGCCATGCGTGAGATCAAGGAAGAGATTACAACGCGGGTGCGATTCAACTCGGTGGTGGAGACTGGCGTGCCCGGGTTTATCCCACGCAAGAAGCAGGCGTAACGCCGGATTCTCTGCCCTGACACTGACCTTGTGGTGAGGGAGCTTTTGTGGCGAGTGGGCTTGCCCCCTCACCACAAAAGCTCCCTCGCCACAGGTTTGGTGTTCGCCACTACTTTTTTTCTATCCTCCAGAGGTAAACGATGGACGTTTTCCAGACCATGCGTTTTTTCATGACGGTCGCTCAAAGCGGCAGCTTCACCGCGGCTGCCGAGATTCTGGACACCACCACCACCAACGTTTCCAAAGCCGTCTCCAGCCTTGAAGCGCGGCTGCAAACCCGCCTGATCAACCGCACCACCCGACGCCTGGCGCTGACCGAAGCCGGTACGCGCTACTTGCAACGCTGCGAGAAAATCCTCGACGAGGTCCGTGAGGCGGATGAAGAAGCGGGTACTGCTCAAGTCATGCCCGCTGGCCGGCTGAAGATTCACGCGATGGCCGCCATCGGCAATCACTACGTGATCGATGCCATCGCCAGGTACCGAGAGACGCAACCCTCGGTCATGTTCGATCTGTCCCTGACCAATCGGCTGCCGGACTTGCTGGAGGAGGGCTATGACATGTCGATTGTGCTGGCGCGGGATCTGCCCGATTCCGGGTTTGTCGCCCAGCGGCTGGGCATCACCTACAGCATCCTGTGCGCTTCGCCCGCGTACTTGAAAAAACGCGGAGCGCCGCAATCACCGGCGGCTCTTGCTTCACATGATTGTTTGAAGATCGTTAATACGGTGATGCCCGCAGAGAACTGGGCTTTCGAGGGGCCGGACGGCGTGGAGACGGTGACCGTTCCCTTGTCACCCTTTCATGTGAACACCGCAGACGCCATGACCGTCGCGCTGTTGAGCGGGATGGGCATCGGTATCCAGCCGATTGCTTCGGCCGTTGATGGCTTGAAAGCAGGCACGCTGGTGCGTGTACTGCCTGAGTATCATCTTGAAGAGTTGAATATCTTTGCCATCTACCCGTCACGCAAGTTCGTGGACGCAAAAATAAAGACCTGGGTGGAATTTCTTAAAACCTACATTCCAGGCTTGTTGGCTGCTGATGAAAAAATTGTCGGTTCAACAAAGTTACGATGACCGCAGGTATGGAGTGTCGACCCTCCATCGTCTGCACCGGCCTCAACCGTTAGAACAGCCGCTGCCCATCACTTGGTATTCCATGACGTGGCGTTTCCCCTCGGAATCTTCATAGGTCATTTGCGCCGGGACCGGGCCACACTCATTGCCAGTGTCGGTAATCGAAATGACTTTCTGGATGTCGGGTTTCATGCCGTAAGCGTAATTTTCAACCGGTGGCTGGCGGGTCGCGTTAGTTGAATCAGCCTCGTCTGCAAATGCGTGTGCGCCCACACCGACAAGCGCAAAAAACAGAGCAATGTTTGAGAGTTTCATGATGTTCACCGTCTCGTTCAAGGTTAGTTGTTTTGCCTGCCGGGCTATTTGCTCAGCGGGTAGAGACGATGCTAGGGGTTTGCCTTTCCCTCAAATAGCCGGCAATGGGACAAACACTGTTGCCGGATTTCGCATGAATAGCGCCGTCAGGCCGTTTCCAGCTGACTCAGCAACCACTCACTGAAACTTCGCGCGTTGGTTTCACTGTCGCGGTGGGTCAGCAGCGCCCAGTTCGGGCCACGAATGGTTTGCTCCACCAAGGGTTGCAACGACCCGTTGGCCCGTGCCTGACCACTGAGTAATTCGCTGACCAGGGCGATGCCCAGTCCGGCGCAGGCAGCGTCCAGCAGCAGGCCGGGATCGGAGAAGTTAAGCCCCTGATCCTGCTGGCCGACATCGATGCCGGACTCCACCGCCCAATGACTCCAATCCATCTCCCGCTCGCCATGCAGCGTGGTGCGTTGTGCCGGTGGCAGCGCCAATAGGCGCGGATGACACGCCGGGTAGAGGCGGTCGGCGTGCAGCACTTTGAAACTGCATTCGGCTTGGGAGCTGATGTCATCGCGCACCGCCACATCGATGGTCTGGGTGGTCATGTCCGGGACTTCATCGGTGCTGTAGATCCACAGATCCACCTCCGGATGCTGACTTCGAAAATCCCCCAGACGTGGCAGCAGCCAGTGACGGGCGAACGCCGGCGTGGTGTTGAGCACCAGTTGATTGGGCTTCTGGTATTGCCCGAGTCGACGAATGCCCACGGCCAATTGCTGAAGCAGCGCCTGGGTGGTGCTGAGCAGGTCGTGACCGGCATCCGTCAGGGTGACGCTGCGGCCACTGCGCAAAAACAGCGGCTGTTCCAGGTAGGCCTCAAGGCTGCGGATCTGCTGGCTGATCGCCGATTGGGTCAGGTTCAGCTCGGCGGCGGCCTTGTGGAAACTGCCCAGCCGAGCGGCGGCTTCAAAGCCGCGAAGGGTACTGAGCGGGGGCCAGTGCTTGAGCATATCGATAAGTTCCTCTAATCAGTTTTCCACTAAATCCATCGTTTGTTCGCCTGTTTTTACGGCCGTAGCATGCATGCCAAGACTTTCGAGACAGATTTCATTGAACACAATGTCTTAACTAAAAGGTACTGGTGATGCAACAGAACAACAATGGTTGGATGATGCCGGCAGAGTGGGTAAAGCATGCGGCGACCTGGATGGTGTGGCCCCACAACCAAGCGCTTTGGGAGTCCGGTTGGCGCGTCACCTTGGCGCAGGTGCAAGCGGATTTCTCCGGGGTGGCTAACGCCATCGCCCGTTTCGAACCGGTGAAAATGGTCGTTGATCCGTCGGCGCTCGCCAGTGCTAAAGCGCTGTGCGGCCGCAACATCGAATTGATCCCGCTGGCGGTGAACGACAGCTGGTTCCGCGATTCCGGCCCGAGCTTCGTCTGCCACCCGCAACAAGGCCTGGCCGGTGTGAGCTGGCGCTTCAACGCCTGGGGCGGCAAGTCGGCCCACGACCTCGACGAAAGCCTGGCGCGCCGCGCACTCAATCACCTCGGCCTGCCGTGTTTCGGCACACCGCTGAGCAACGAAGGCGGGGCGATTCATGTCGACGGCGAAGGCACGCTGATCACCACCGAATCGGTGTTGCTCAACGCCAATCGCAACCCGGACACCAGCAAGGCCGAGATGGAAGACATCTTCAGCCGTCTGCTGGGGGTGAAGAAAACCATCTGGCTACCGGGCGATCCGGACTACGTGACCGGCGACATGACCGATGGCCACGTCGATGGCGTCTGCGCCTTCGCCCGTCCTGGCGTATTGCTGGTGGACGCGACCCACGACAAGCAGTCGGTGTACGCCGAAGTGGCCCGCGAGAACCGCCGCGCCCTGGAGCTGGCCACCGATGCCCAGGGCCGCAAGTTCGAGCTGATCGAACTGTTCGAAGCCAGCGACGCCGTGGACACCGAAGCCGAAGTGTTTTGTGCCTCGTACACCAACTTCTACATCGCCAACGGCGCGATCATCATGCCGGCCTATGGCATCGACGCCGACCACGCGGCGGCCGAAGTCTTGGCGCAGGCGTTCCCGGGACGCGAAGTGGTGCCGGTGCGGATCAATCACCTGGCCCATGGCGGCGGCGGGGTGCATTGCATCACCCAGCAACAACCGGCCTGGCCAGTGGAGGGTTGAAGCCATGACCCTGTTGACGATTGCCACCACCCAGATGCCGTGCACCTGGGACTTGCCACACAACCTCGATCAAGCCGAACAGTTAGTGCGTGAGGCAGCGGCCAAAGGCGCGCAAGTCATCCTGCTACAAGAGCTGTTTGCCACGCCGTATTTCTGCATCGAGCAAAGCCATAAACATCTGGCACTCGCCGAAGAATATCGCGACAGCCACGTGCTCCAGCGCTTCGCCGCATTGGCCAAGGAATTGGGGGTGGTGCTGCCGCTGAGCTGGTTTGAAAAGGCCGGCAATGCCTACTTCAATTCCCTGAGCGTGGCCGATGCCGACGGGCGCCTGTTGGGGGTGTATCGCAAGACCCATATCCCCAACGCCATCGGCTATCAGGAGAAGGAATACTTCAGCCCCGGCGATACCGGGTTCCGGGTCTGGGACACGGCGTTCGGGCGCCTCGGCGTGGGGATCTGCTGGGATCAGTGGTTCCCCGAGACCGCGCGCTGCCTGGCATTAATGGGCGCCGAAGTGTTGCTGTTTCCCACCGCCATCGGCTCTGAACCGGGCTGCGCCACCCTCGATTCCCGCGACCACTGGCAGATGACCATGCGCGGCCATGCGGCGGCGAACATCCTGCCGGTGGTGGCGGCCAATCGGGTCGGCCGCGAAGTCGCGACCACCGATCCGGGCCTGCAAATGGACTTCTACGGCTCCTCGTTCATCTGCAACCACAAGGGCAAATTGCTCGCCGAGGCCGACCGTGACAGCACCGGCGTGCGGGTCCACACCCTCGACCTGGCCGCCATGCGCGAAGAGCGCCTGAGCTGGGGCATCTACCGCGACCGGCGCCCGGACATGTACGGCGCGCTGCTGAGCCAGGACGGTCGTCATCTTCATTCACGCTGGGCGACTCAAGGGGTTTGAACATGCGCATTGCCAACCAACTGCTGCTCGGTGCCCTGGCACTGGCGTGTGTCGCGCCGTCGCTGCACGCTGAAGAGAAAACCCTGCGGCTGTACAACTGGGCCGATTATTTTGCCGAAGACACGTTGAGTAAATTCACCGCTGAAACCGGGATCAAGGTGATCTACGACGTCATGGACGGCAGCGAAACCCTGGAGGCGAAAATGCTCGCCGGCGGCAGTGGTTACGACCTGATCTTCCCCGGTGACACCGTGGCCGAACGCTTAATGCGCGCCCACAGCTTGTTGCCGCTGGACCAAGCCAAACTCACCGCTGTGGGCGACATCGAGCCCGGCTTGAAAAAACTGCGTTCTCATTACGAGTTCTCGAGAACAGCCACCGTGCCCTACACCTGGGGCACCATCGGCCTGACCTACAACGCCGAGCAGATCAAACAACGCGCACCGGATGCGCCGGTTAACAGCCTGGACATGTTGTTCAAGCCGGAACTGGCGGCCAAATTCGCCGATTGCGGTATCTCGATGATCGACTCGCCCGACGAGGTGCTGGCGGTGGTGCTCAACTACCTCGGTCGCGAACCGCGCAGTGCCAAGCCGCAAGACCTGGCGGCGGCGAGTGAGCTACTGATGAAACTGCGGCCGTACATTCGCAAGTTCCAGTCGCAGCCAGTGACCGACCTGGTGAACGGTAACCTGTGCCTGTCCCTCGGCTACAGCGGCGACATGACCCAGGCGCAGCGGACGTCGGACAGCGCCGGCAAGCAGACTGCGTTCCAGTACCGCATCCCCCGCGAAGGCACCACGGTGTGGATGGACACCATGGCGATTCCGGTTGACGCGCAACACCCGGAATACGCCTACGCGTTCATCAACTTCGTCATGCGCCCGCAGAACATGGCGGCCATCAGTAACTTCACCGGCTATCCCACTTCCAATGCCAAGGCCCGGCCGGATGTCGATGCGACGATGCGCAACAACCCGGATATCTACCTTGATGAGGCCACCTATGCGCGGCTGATTCCCGGCCAAGACATTC
Source organism: Pseudomonas sp. ANT_J12 (assembly GCF_008370045.1). GTDB lineage: Bacteria > Pseudomonadota > Gammaproteobacteria > Pseudomonadales > Pseudomonadaceae > Aquipseudomonas. The sequence goes on along the minus strand of NZ_VOBN01000008.1, from coordinate 77,058 downwards.
CCCAGGCTGATATGCGAGCGCGCATGCGGACCTGGACTAAATTCAAGACGGCCACTGCGAAATGATCAGGGAGAACTACATGCCGACGCGTCGGGATTTCATCAAACAGGCGTCGGTTGTCGCCGGTGTGGGCATCGCCGCCTCCCTGGGGCTGACGCGCGTGCAAGCGGCGGTGGCTCAGGGCTGGCACATGCCGGACGAGGGCGACAAACACCAGCGGGCCTTCATCGCGTTCGGCGCGCAGGAGGCGATCTGGGCCGATTTCACCGCCGATGTGCAAGCCGCCCTGGGCCTGATTGCGCGCACCATCGCCCGCTATGAACCGGTAACCGTGTTCTGCCGTCAGCGTGAGCGGGCGTTGGCCGAGAAGCATTGCGGCACGCGCAATGTCATCTACGTCATCACCGAACTCGACGACATCTGGATGCGCGATATCGGCGCCAACTTTGTCATCGATGGGAAAGGCGGATTGGGTGCGGTGGATTTCAACTTCAATGGTTGGGGCAACAAGCAGCAGCATGGCAAGGATGCGCAATTGGCCGCTCGGGTGGCGAGCAACGCGCAGGCCGATTATGTGCGCAGCGAACTGGTGGGCGAGGGCGGTGCGATCGAAGTGGATGGCCATGGCACCGGGATCATGACCGAAAGCAGCTGGATCAATAGCAACCGCAACCCCGACTGGAGCAAGGCCGAGGTCGAAGAGGAACTGAAAGCCCAATTGGGCCTGCGCAAAATCATCTGGCTGCCGGGCATCAAGGGCAAGGACATCACCGATGCTCACGTGGATTTCTACGCGCGCTTTGCCAAACCTGGCGTGGTGATCGCCAACCTCGACAACGACCCTGCATCCTTCGATTACAAGGTCACCCGCGCGCATCTGGACATTCTCAAAAACGCCACGGACGCGCAGGGTCGCAAACTACAGGTCCACACCGTGTCGCCACCGCTCAAGCCGCGCAAGAGCAAATTCAACCGCAGCAACCCGGATTTTGCGGCCGGCTACATCAATTACTTCGTGATCAACGGGGCGATCATCGCGCCCGAATTTGGTGACAAGACAGCGGATGCAAAGGCTCTTGAGCTGTTGTCGCAGCTCTACCCGGAGCGTGAGGTGGTGCAGCTCAATATCGACGCGATCAGCGCCGGGGGCGGCGGTATTCACTGTGTCACCAGTCACCAACCATCGGTTTAATGGCAACTGGCTGTTTTAAAACAAATTTATTTATGAAGGGGGCTTCCCAGACGCGGCGAAAGTTGTTAAATTCCCGCCCGCTCTTGCAGGGGCGTCGCCAAGCGGTAAGGCAGCAGGTTTTGATCCTGCCATGCGTTGGTTCAAATCCAGCCGCCCCTGCCATATTCCCTAAAAAGGGGACGGATCTATTTTCCAGAAAATAGATCTGTCCCCTTTTTTTATTGCCTTTTTTTTGTGCCCGTCGCCCGACCATCGGTTCGACTAATAGTGACAATCACCAATGACAAGTTCTGCTTCGCCGGATAAACGTTGAGAATCGCCTCCATCGAAAACGCTGCTCAGGAATGTCACCGGTTTTCAACGAAGCTCCTTTGGTTGGCCGCAACCAACCAATTTTTTAACCCCGCGCCTCATGAGGTTGCGGGGTTTTTTTTGCTTATTGCGGTCTGAACCGCGCCGCATCTCGCCCCGGTGGCATCCCGAACAGGCGCGCATATTCACGACTGAATTGCGAGGCGCTTTCATAGCCCACGGTGAAGGCGATGGAAGCGGCATCGCGCGGATCGAACAGCAGCAACCAGCGTGCCCTGAGCAGGCGCAGGCGTTTCTGGTACTGAATGGGCGCCATGCCGGTGATGGCTTTGAAGTGACGATAGAACGCCGAGACGCTCATATCCGCCATCGCCGCGAGGGGTTCCACACGAAAGGGTTCGGCGTAGTGCTCGCGGATCCATAAAGTGGAACGCCGGATCTGCGCCAGTCGGCCATCGGGTCGCGCGATTTCCCGCAGCATCGCGCCGAACGGCCCTTGCAGGATTCGAAACAGAATCTCTCGCTCGATCATCGGCGCCAGTACCGCCGCCTCGTGTGGGCGATCCATCAGCCGCATCATCCGTAGCCAGGCGTCAATCAGGTCAGTCGGCGCCGTCACTGCAGCAAAGCCACTGTCGGTGGGCTGCTCGCCGGTTTTGACCTCATCCACCAGCAAGGTGGCAATGACGTTGGGGTCCAGGGTCAGGCTGATGGCGAGGTAGGGTTCGCCCGGGGCGCCAGGGTAGATCTCGCCGGTGGCGGGGACGTCCACGGGCACCAGGAAATAGCTGATTGGCGGGTACTGCAACACCTGATCGCCAATCGACAACGTCTTGGAGCCTTGAAGCACCAGGTGCAGCATCGGTTGATACACCTGATTCGCACACGCCTCGGCCCGGACCATCGACACGCGCGCAAGGCCCGTGTCCGTCCACTTGTCTTGCGCGCGCATCACGATGCTGCGCAGCTCATCCATTGCTTCATTCATGGGGTCGAACATGGCGCAGACCCGCGTGCAAAGCAAGGCGTGCGAGAAGAATAGGCAAGCATCGGGGAAGAACCGGCAACCGTTTGACCGGCGGTTGCGCGAATACTGGTGCGACACATCACTCCTGTTTAAAAGGTCATGACATGAAACTCGAAGGCAAAATTGCAGTGGTCACCGGCGCATCGAAAGGCATCGGTGCGGGGATCGCCAAGGCGCTCGGTGCCGCAGGCGCCACGGTGGTGGTGAACTATGCGACCAGCAAAAGCGACGCCGATGCGGTGGTGGCGCAGATCCAGGCATTGGGCGGCAACGCCGTCGTCATTCAGGCGGACATGAGCCAGTCTGCCGACGTGATTCGCTTGTTCGACACCGTCAGGAGCAACTACGGAACCCTGGATATTCTGGTGAACAATGCCGGCGTCGCGGTGTTTCAAATGCTCGAAGACTTCACCGAGGAAGCATTTCATCAGCAGTTCAACCTCAATGTGCTCGGCTATCTGTTGGCCGCTCGAGAAGCCGTCAAACTGTTTGGCCATGCGGGCAGCATCATCAACCTCAGCTCGATTCTCAGCACCGATCCCTATCTGGCATCCAGTGTGTATTCGGCCACCAAAGGCGCGGTCGACACATTGACCTTCGCCCTGGCCCGGGAGCTTGGGCCGCGCGGTATCCGGGTCAACGCGATCATGCCTGGCCACACCAATACACCTGCTACGGACGGTAACTTCGCCGGTGAGTTTGGCGAAAGGCTGATCGCGGGCACGCCGCTGGGCCGGTTTGGTGAGCCGGAAGATATTGCGCCGCTGGCCGTGTTTCTGGCCTCCGGTGACTCGCACTGGATCACCGGAGAATCGATCCGGGCATCGGGTGGCGTGCGCGGGGTGGGCTACTGATCACACCCGCCTAACCGACGCCGTTTTGAAACGCCTGAGCGAGTGTTCGGAATGGGCTTTGCCGAAACGATTGCCGGGACGACCATCACCGATTTTTAGGGTGGTATTCGAATGCTGGAAAATCGTGCATGCGGTTTTCAACGTCGCGCAGACAGTTGTTGCGGCGCCAGAAACGCATCGTGGAAGTAATTACGAAACGCCTGCATCGCCGGGCTGAATTCCCGCTCGCGATGCCACGCCAAACCGACGCTCATGGGCGTCACCTTGTCGGTGATTGTCAGGGTTTCGATGCGTTTGCCTTCCAGCGACCAGGGGCGGTGCACCAGGTCCGAGAGGATCGCCACGCCGCTGCCATTGGCGACCATGCTGCGCACCGCTTCCACTGAACTGGTGCGCACCCGCACATTGGGTTGCTGGCGTGCGTGTTCCCAGTAACGCATCGCACTTTGTTCGGCTTCGTCGACGGTCAGCAGGATGTAGGGTTCCTTCGCCACATCGGCGAGGCTGACCGCCGAACGTTCGCACAGCGGATGGTGGCTGGGCAGCCACAACCGGCGCTCGGAATTGAACAGGATTTCCGAGACGATGTCCGGGTGCGTGAGGTTCGCGGTGAGCACCACGGCCATGTCGAATCGACCTTCCAGCAGGCCTTCCTCGATGGCCGTGCGTTCCTGTTCGTGGACTTCGATGGCCACGTCCGGATGCCAATGTTCCAGCCGCTGCAAATGGTGCGGCAGGAAGTAGCCGATCACCGTGTAACTCGCCGCCAGACGCAGCAGGCCACTGGCGCGAATGTCCGGCAACGGGCTGTTCATCGCGTCATCGACGCTGCGCAGAATCACATACGCGCGATTCAGAAAATGCCGCCCGGCATCGGTCAGGCTCATGCCCTGGGCCGAGCGCTGGAACAACAGCGCGCCCAGCATTCCTTCCAGTTCCTTGATCGCCGTGGTGACCGCCGATTGCGAAATGTTGAGATGAATCGCGGCCTGGGAAATTTGCCCGATCTCGGCGGTGGCGACGAAATAGCGGACTTGGCGCAGGGTCAGTGACATGAGTTCTCCCGACGATGGGGTATCTGTTTTTCAGAAGATACCCTATCTGTTAATAGATCTTCCCAAGGGGTACGGAGGAATCTAACTTGGGCTGCATGAAGTCACAAGCGTCAGGAGCAAGCGTTATGCAAGCAGTAGATTTCAACTCGGACATGGGCGAAGGCTTCGGCCCATGGACCATCGGCGATGGCGTCGACAATGAGCTGATGGGCTTCATCAGCTCGGCCAATATCGCCACCGGTTTTCATGCCGGCGACCCCAGCACCATGCGCCGCACCATCGAGCAGGCCAAGCGCCTGGGTGTGGCCATCGGCGCGCATCCGGGGTTTCGCGACCTGGTCGGTTTCGGCCGTCGACACATCAATGCACCGGCCCAGGAACTGGTCGACGACATGCTCTACCAGTTGGGCGCCCTGCGTGAACTCGCCCGGGTTCAAGGCGTGGCCCTGCAACACATCAAGCCCCATGGCGCGCTCTACATGCACCTGGCCCGGGACGAAGAGGCCGCGCGTTTGCTGGTGGAAAATCTCCAGCGCCTGGAGCCAGAGTTGCTGCTGTATTGCATGCCCGACTCGGTGATCTGGCGAGTCGCCAAAGAGCTCGGCCAGCCGGTGATCCGCGAGTTCTACGCCGACCGCGAATACGACCTCACGGGCTCCATCGTCTTTACCCGCAACGTCCGCGCCTACGATCCGGCGCAAGTCGCCGCGCGAGTACTGCGTGCCTGTCAGCAAGGCGTGGTGCGCACGGTCGAGGGTGAAGACCTGGCGATCGAATTCGATTCCATCTGTTTACACAGCGATACCCCGGGCGCCCTGGCGTTGGTCGAAGCCACGCGCCGTGCCCTCGACAGCGCCGGGATCGAGGTCCGCGCACCGCGCTAAATCAGGACGAGACACCTGGCACACAGACGCCAGGGTTTGCACACCGATTCATTTTTGCCTGCCTTTCTACAACTATTCCAAGAGGAACAGACATGGCCGAACACACTGTAATCACCCCGTTGCCCGGGACCTTCTACCGCAAAGCCACCCCCGAATCGGCGAACTTCGTCGAGGTGGGCGCGCAGGTCAGTGCCGACACGGTGATTGGCCTGATCGAGGTCATGAAGCAGTTTTCCGAACTGACCGCCGGGACGGCGGGTCGCCTCAGCGCATTCCTGGTAGAAGACGGCGATCCGGTGGAACCGGGTCAGGTCGTCGCAACACTCGACGACGAGTGAGGGCGCGATCATGACGCAAGCCATTCATAAATTACTGATCGCCAACCGTGGCGAGATCGCCGTGCGGATTATCCGCGCTGCCAAAGCGCTGGGGATTCCCACCGTCGCGGCGTGCAGCGAGGCGGACGTCGACTCCCAGGCCGCGCGCATGGCCGATGAAATCCACGTCCTCGGCCCGGCCCGCGCGGATAAAAGTTACCTCAACGTCGAAGCCTTGCTCGGCGCCTTGAAAGCCACCGGCGCCAATGCCGTACACCCCGGTTATGGCTTTCTTTCGGAGAACGCCGATTTCGCCGAAGCGGTCCTCGCCGCCGGGGCGATTTTCGTCGGCCCGAGCCCGGAGACGATCCGGCGCATGGGCGACAAAGCCGAGGCCCGCCGCACCGCGCAAGAGGCCGGCGTGCCCGTGGTGCCGGGTTCCCCCGGTGAATTGTTTGACGTCGAGTCGGCGCTCACAGCCGCCGAAGCCGTTGGTTTTCCACTGCTGATCAAAGCCTCGGCCGGTGGTGGCGGACGCGGTATTCGCCTCGCCGAAAATGCCCAACAACTGGCAGAAGAATTTCCCCGTTCCCAGCGCGAAGCCCAGGCGGCGTTCGGCAATGGCGCGGTGTATCTGGAACGGTTTATCAGCAGGGCCCGGCACATCGAAGTGCAGGTCCTGGGCGACGGTCAGCACGCGGTGCATCTGTTCGAGCGCGAGTGTTCGCTGCAACGTCGACGCCAGAAAATCTTCGAAGAAGCGCCGTCGCCGGTCCTCAGCCAGCAGCAACGGGAGACGCTCTGCGCCAGTGCCGTGCGCCTGACCGAATCCCTGGGCTACAAGGGCGCCGGAACCCTGGAATACCTGTATGACGACGCCACTGGCGAGTTCTTCTTTATCGAGATGAATACGCGGATTCAGGTGGAGCACCCGGTCAGCGAATTGATCACCGGCATCGATCTGGTCCAGGCCATGTTGCGCATTGCCGGTGGTGAACCGCTGGGCTTCAAGCAAAGTGACATCCGACTCAACGGCGCCGCCCTGCAAATGCGCCTGAACGCTGAAGACCCGGCGCGGGATTTCTTCCCCAGCCCGGGGCTGGTCGAGGAACTGATCTGGCCGCAGGGCGAGGGCATTCGCGTCGACACGCACCTGTATCAAGGCTACCGCGTGCCGCCGTACTATGACTCGCTGTTAGCCAAGCTGATCGTGCACGGTGCGGATCGCGCCGAAGCCCTGGCCCGCGCGCGGGTGGCGGTCAGGCGGACCACGCTCACCGGCATGGCCAGCACCTTGGCGTTGCACGGCGAACTGCTGGAACAACCGTGGCTGCACAGCGCCGACTTCCACACCGGCACCCTGGAAACCTGGCTGGCCGAGCGCCGCAGCGGAGGTCAAGTATGAGCACGCCCATCCGCTACAGCTTTGGCGCCGATGAACATTTGTTCGCCGAAGTCAGCGACAGCATGTCCCTTGAAGCGTTCTTCAAAGGCCTGGCCGTCACCCGCGCGGTGGAACGGCTGGCACTGGATGGCGTGCTCGATATCTGCCTGGCCAACGCATCGTTCCAGATTCGTTTTGACCCGGATCGCATCGCCCCGCATACCTTGCTCGAAGCGGTCAAAATCGCCGAGGCCGGGGCCGTTGCCGAGCGTACGTTGCAGACCCGGATCATCGAGATTCCGGTGCTCTACAACGACCCCTGGACCCACGAAACCCTGATGCGTTTTCGCGACCGGCATCAGGACCCGAGCGCAACGGACCTGGAATACGCCGCACGCATCAACGGCCTGGCCGACGTCGAGGCATTCATTGCGGCCCACAGTGGTGCGCCGTGGTTTGTCTCGATGGTCGGCTTCGTCGCCGGGCTGCCGTTCATGTTCCAGATGGTCGAACGCGAGCGGCAGTTGCAGGTGCCCAAGTACCTGCGACCGCGCACCGACACGCCGAAACTGACCCTGGGTCACGGCGGCTGCTTCGGCTGCATCTACTCGGTACGCGGTGCCGGCGGGTATCAGATGTTCGGCGTCACGCCGGCACCGATTTACGACCCGCAGCAAAACCTGGCGTACCTGAAAGAGCACATGGTGTTTTTCCGTCCGGGCGACATCGTGCAGTTCAAACCGATGGACCGTGAAGCCTACGACCACGCGGTGGCCGAAGTCGAAGCCGGGCGCTTTGATCTGCGGATTCGTCCGGTGGAATTTTCGCTGGACGCGTTTCTGGCCGATCCCGTCGGCTATCCCAAGTCGCTGCAGGAGGTGTTGGCATGATCAAGGTCCTCAAACCCGGCCTCGCCACTTCGGTACAAGACCTGGGCCGCGAAGGGTATTACCACCTGGGCATTCCGCCCTCCGGCGCGCTCGATCAATACGCCTTGAGCGCAGCCAATCAACTGGTCGGCAATCCGGCGGGTGCAGCGGCATTGGAATGCACGTTGCTCGGGCCGGAGCTGGAATTTCAACAAGACGCATTGGTGGCCGTGTCCGGCGCGCACATGACGCCACGGGTCGATGGCGTGGAAATGCACCACGACACGGCGTTCGCAGTGAAGGCCGGGCAGGTGCTGCGCTTTGACTTTCCCAAGGCTGGCGCCCGTGCCTATCTGGCAGTGGCCGGTGGCATCGATGTGCCGGTGGTGCTCGGCAGTCGTTCGACCTATGCCCTCGGCGCACTCGGCGGTTTTCAAGGACGACGCTTGATCGCGGGCGACGAATTGCCAGTGGGCATGGCCAGCGGCAAGAGCCGCGTCGGCGCCAGTTTACCGATGGCGTTGCGGCAAGCGCTGGGCGGCGAAATCACCCTGCGGGTGGTGCCCGGTTTGTACTACCACCGCTTGACCGAATCGGCGGCGAAGAGCTTTTTCGCCGAGCCGTGGACGGTCGGCTCGGAAGCCGACCGCATTGGCTATCGCTTCAAGGGCGGCAGCGCGCTGAGCTTCCAGCCCAGGGAGCAACCGTTCGGTGCCGGTTCCGATCCGTCGAACATCGTCGACAGTTGCTACCCGATCGGCTCGATCCAGGTCCCGGCCGGGCTCGAGCCGATCGTGCTGCACCGCGATGCCGTGTCCGGCGGTGGCTACGCGATGATCGGCACGGTGATCAGCGCCGACCTCGACCTGATCGGCCAGATGCAACCCAACCAGAAGGCCCGCTTTGTCGCGGTGACCCTCGAAGAGGCGCTGGAAGCGCGACGTTCCTATAAGAAAAAACTCAGCTGCCTGAGCAAGCTGTTCCCTTCCTGATTCTGCCCGCCGCACAGCGCGGGCCATGCCAAACGGTAAGCCAACGCCGCACTTCGGTGCGGTGGCGGCTGCCCGCGCTTCAACCTTTGACTGGTTCTGGAGTTCACGCATATGGCTGCTTTATCGCAATCGAGTCAAACCGGGCAAGACCCGGCCAATCAACCCGTCCCCGCCGAAGCGCGCATGGGGCGACTGTCCCTGACCATGGCCTGGTGGGCGGTGTGCAGCGCGATGTTCTACATCGTGGTCGGCGCATCACTGGCGTTGTCGTACGGCGCCCGCAATGCGCTGATCGGCATGCTCCTGTCGGTGATCAGCTACGGCTTGGTCAACAGCGTGCTCAGTCGTTTCGCGATTCGCAGCGGCTTGTCGGTGGCGTTGTTTTCGCGGCTGTTGTTCGGCAGCACCGGGGCGTGCCTGGCGACCTTGATCTTCTTTTCCACGGCGATCTATTACGCGGTGTTCGAAGGCTCGGTAATCGCCGTCGCGCTCAATCACCTGTACCCGGAACTGGTGTATCCGCTGGCGGCGTTGGCGGTGGTGCTCTACAGCGTGCCGATGATCCTGGGCAGCGTGCAGCACTGGCTGGACAAGCTCAACGGCGTGCTGCTGCCGGTGTACCTGGGCGGCTTGCTGGTGGCGGTGGGGCTGTCGATCAGTCGTTATGGCTACCAGCCGCAATGGCTCGACTTCGGCCCGGCCACCCCCAGCGCCTTCGGCTGGTGGGACTGCTTCGTCGCCTACATGGGCGTCTGGGTGCTGATGCTGTTCACCTTCGACTACGCGCGTTTCGGCAAACCTGAAGACGCCGAGTACCACGGTCGCTGGAACTTCGGCATGCCGTTCTACGCCGTGACCTTCCTGCTCAACGGCGCGGCCGGCATCTACCTGGTCAGCAGCATTCCCCACGACGGCGCGCTGAACGAAGTCTCGGTGGTGATGGCGATTCTGCAACTGATGGGCCTGTGGGGATTGTTGTTTGTCTGGGCCACGCAAACCCGGATCAACACGGCCAACTACTACTTGGCGACGTTGAACATGCAGGCGTTCTTCGGGCGGTTTGGCATTCGTGGTTCGTACCTGATGTGGGCGTTGGTGGTCGGGGTCATTGTGTACGGCTTGATGCTTGCCGATGTGTTTGCGTACATCCTCAAGGCGTTGGCTTATCAGGGGATTTTCGTCGTGGCCTGGGTGGGCGTGGCGTTGGCGCAGATTCTCTATGGACGCAGTGATGTGGCGGCGCTGGAGCGGGTGGCCGCGTTCAACCCGGTGGGCTTGACGGCCTGGTTTGGCGCGACGGGATTGGGGCTGGCGTTGATGTTTTCTGGTGGTGATTTGGGGAGTTTTTCTGCGCCAGCCACGGTGATCACTGCGTTCGCGTTGCAGGTGGGGTTGTCTCATCGGAGCCGGTTGCGGTTGCCGCTGGCGGAGTAGGGGAGCAGGCATTGCTTTTGGTCGTTTTCAGCCGGTCGTGACGGGCGGGAAGCGGCCAGAAGTTGCCATGGCGCGTCGAGATTCAGGCACAAAGTCGGACCTCGCCTTGGACCGCGAGGATCAATTTAAATAGCCTATCGCTCCCAGAGCCTCAATCAAACGCAACATGGCTGGTTTTTCGGCCGGTTTTTCGCCGACGCAACACACGTCCGGGTCGCTGAGAGAGCACCAAACCGACACCGGGTCGCCTACCTTCAACCCGTAGGAGGCTTTACGGAGCGTTGCGGTTGACCAAGCGTCAATGGTTTCGTTGAGAGACTTGTGAAACCGCTTCCCATTGGCGCTATAGCTGAAGCTCATGAACGGTGCTCCAATCCACGATCCCTCACTTCCAACAAAGGTTACATAGCCTCGTACCACTTGCCCCACAGGCACGTCGCCAGCGCTCATAAGCTATCTCCTGAGAATGTGCCCGAAATGCAGGGACGGCGCGGTCAACCATGTTCCGCTGCCAACATTGATCTGAACTGAGAAATGATCTCTGAAGATAGCCCGGCACCTTCGAACACTGCGCAGGTGAAGCTAACGGGGGCGGTGCCTGGAGCCGTGATGATGCGGTCCGCAACCACAGCTGCTGGGCTGTTTCGATAAAGCGAGCGCCCTTCATAACCTACGGCCTTCTGTTGTAAGAAGTCAGCGCTGTTCGAGGTATGAGCAACCGTGTCGAGAATCCCGGCCCTCGCCAGTGCCAGCGTTCCCCCACAGATACCGGCAATTGTCGCTCCACTTGAACGACTGGCATGAAGAAAGTCTCGAATATCCGGTGCTTCTGCAGATTCCCAGACCATTCCTCCAATGACGACAACAACGTCCGGTTTCCAGTCCAGACATTGATGCAAACTGCTATCGACCGTTACAGCTAATCCACCCTGCGAGCGGAACTGCCCCGTGGCAGGAGCGAAAAACCTGACGTCGATCCCGTAAAACGGGGACGCAGTTCCGGCAATGAAAGCATATTCCCAGTCCGCAAAACCGGGTGTCAGTATCAATCCCACGCGTGCCATCAGCCAAAATCCTCCATGAATGCCAAAAACAAACATACATCAAGGACTGTTTTGGGTCGCAGTCCTTTGCGACAGTCCATTAAAAAGGAAAAACACATCAGTCCCTTTTTTAGCGTTTAGTTAACCATCACCTCGTCCAGTGCCTGCTCGAGGGTGCTGACCGTGCGCTCGATATTGTGCAGCTTTTCGAGTCCGAACAGACCGATGCGGAAGGTCTGGAAGTCGGCCGGCTCGTCGCACTGCAACGGCACTCCGGCGGCGATCTGTAGGCCGTGTTCGGCAAATTTCTTGCCGCTCTTGATGTCGGCATCATCGGTGTAGCTCACCACTACGCCAGGGGCCTGAAAACCGGCTGCGGCGACGCTTTTGATGCCTTTGCCGGTCAACATTGCGCGCACCCGATCGCCCAGAGCCTGTTGTTCGCCGCGGACCTTGTCGAAACCGTAGGCTTGCGTCTCTTTCATCACTTCGTTAAATCGCGCGAGGGAATCGCTGGGCATGGTCGCATGGTAGGCATGTCCGCCCTGTTCGTAGGCCTGCATGATCTGCAGCCACTTTTTCAGGTCGCAGGCGAAGCTGCTGCTTTGCGTCTGTTCGATGCGCTCGAGGGCCAAGGAACTGAGCATTACCAGTGCGCAGCAAGGGGAGGCGCTCCAGCCTTTCTGCGGTGCGCTGATCAGCAGGTCGACTGCGCATTTCTGCATATCAACCCAAAGCGTGCCTGAGGCGATGCAGTCCAGCACGAACAGGCCACCCACCGCATGCACGGCGTCGCCGACGGCCCGCAGGTACTCGTCGGGCAGGATAATCCCTGATGAGGTTTCAACGTGGGGGGCGAAGACAATCTGCGGCTTCTGCGCCGCAATGGCTGCCAGCACTTCGTCCAGAGGGGGTGGGGCGTAGGCAGCCTGGTGACCAGTCTCGACCGGTCGGGCTTTCAGCACCGTGGTGGCCGCCGGGATGTTGCCCATCTCCAGGATCTGGCTCCAGCGATAACTAAACCAGCCGTTGCGTATCACCAGGCATTGCTGGTCGGTGGCAAACTGTCGCGCCACCGCTTCCATGCCGAACGTACCGCTGCCCGGGACCACCGCAACCGCCTGGGCGTTGTAGACCTGCTTCAGGGTCCTGGAAATGTTCTTCATCACGCCTTGAAATGACTGCGACATGTGGTTGAGCGAGCGGTCGGTGTAGACCACTGAGTATTCGACCAGCCCCTCGGGATCGATATTGGGATATAGCTTTGACATGGCGTGACTCCTTTGGCAGAGATCTCAGTGGTATCGACCCTGCCCTAAGCCTTGGCAAATGACAAGATTGCTCAGGATGAATTGCGACTTCTGACGAGCGGCTGGCATCCTCAGGTCGATTACTGGACGTAGTAACGCTCGCAGGTGGCTGCTGAGTTGTGGGAGGGTGGGCTTTAAAAATTCCTACCTCCTTACGTTCGGTCGATAACGACCAGTTGCGAAGGGCAGCAGTCGACCCAAAGCTGACGTTCGTCGAAGAGGCATCGGTGCCGGAGGGGACAGATGACCGTGCATCCTACAGAGCTGCAGGGCGTCATCCGACATAAGCCTCGGACCATTCCTACAAAGTTGATCGACCATTTATAATCTAATCCCTTCCCAATGTATTTAGAGTGGAGGGCGTGCAGTGGTTCGCTTCGTTATTATCTTTTTTCTCATGTTTTATTATTCTGCGGGCGCGCGTGCTGCCGGCGCATCTCCAGCATGTTATTTTGATAATCTATATTCGCGTAGTGTCATGACCGGTGATTTCGCGTCCGCGAAGCTCCACGAGGTGGTGGGTTACTTCGAATATGGTTGGACTGTTAGCAATTGTGACAATGTACCAGGCGCGCCGTATGGGAGTGCGGCCTATGTTGGATATTACGGTCCTGGAGGTATTAGCGACCCTTATTGTACGTCGACGATCAGTGGCATCTATCTTGATGTGTCGCCTTCTTACTGTCGGGTAGATGCTCCATTCGGGTCTATGACGACAGTGATTAGAATTGATCAGCCGTTTCCGCAATCTGGATATATACGGAAAAATTTTGTTCGAAATCAATATCAACTTTCCGCGCCTGGCAATTACAAACTGGGACCTAAGCTGAACACTCTTTATTTAGGTTGGTATAGGGGGACTACAACCCCGACGAACCCTTACCTTCATGTATTGTTACACGCTGGCGATGAGGGGCCTGCCATTATTACCACCTGCTCCCTGGTAAACACAGATATCTTGGTCAACTTTGGCGAAGTTTCGGAGGCGAACGCGTCAGAGCCGTTTGATATTGAGTTCTCGGGATGCACCAATCAGGCTGACACCAAGCGCTTTAATGATTCGGTTTCCTTAAGCTTTGTATCTGACGATATTCGTGCTGACGGTTCAGCACTATTAAATAAGTCATGTGCCAACTGCGCTAAAGGACTTCAGATAGCATTGAAGGATGGCAAAGGAACACCGATTAATCTATCCAGGAGCTACAAGTTATCGAGCAATGGTTCGTCGACGATCAGTCCCACCGGTTTGAAATATGGTTTTATCGCGGATCTACAACGAAACCCAGATCAAGCACTTTCTGGTGGTAACATCAACACAAACCTAACCTTTGTCACGAGTATTGAATAAGTAGCGGTCTTGCTTAAGTTTAATATCATTGGATAATGAAAATGTGTAAATTTAAAGTTTGGCTTATGGGGTTGTTTGTTTTTCTGCTAGTCAACACGGCACTGGCCAATTCCAATACCGCAGAAACCGCTAGCAATTTGCTGTGGCGTTTGGGCCCAAGCGGTGAGAGTGTCGTTGTTCAAAACACGGGAGCCTTTCCCATTTCAATGTCGCAAGTGGTTACCCAACGAAGAAATGAAAAGGTATTGCTCGCCGAGCAGCTAACGTTGGCCGCCGGAGAGCGAAGGGTTATCCCTGTCACATCTATTTCATTCGGCACGTCGCTGTTCTTCAATATCCTCAACGACAGAGGCGATCAAGAACATTTCCAGGCGGCCTTGCAAAGTGCCGCAAGCACTCCTGCGGTGCTGGCATTCGATCCGCGCCCCGTTATCGATTGATTCCGCTTCTCTTCTCCGGCCGTATTGGAGCTACTTGCTGAGGTGGCTTCGTTCGCGGTGCGGGCACCTCCTATGTTTTTGACTTGGTTCCCGACGACGCTCGACGTCTGCGATTGGCCGAAATCGGTCCCTCAGCGGCTGAATAAACGAGGCCCAGCTTCAGTGAATACTTTCACCACATTGCTTCCTTCCGAGCGAAATTTCCGGGCAAGGTCTTCGGAAATTTCCTTCAAATTGTGGCGGTTTTGGTGAACTGGTACGCGGTGGATTCAATCGATAGGCTTTGGTGCTCGCTGCATATTCAGCGGCAGGGCGTAGGAACCCTTTAGTAGCATCGGTAATGCGTTAGCAATCGAAGTCAGATTTGCGGCCCGCCATGTGCGCCCGTAATATCCGTCGCGGCGGCTATGCGCGGGCACGTTTCGGCGTGGTCGAGTTTTCCGATGCTCGGTATTCCTACCCCGCGTATAGCTGCCACCCTAGCCTGTAGGAAGGCTGATGGCAGCTTCCATTTCTCATCGGAAGCTTAAAAATGCCAACACTACATCCTGATCCACCTTACAAAAAACCAACTCCCCACCCCGAAAGCCGCTTCATGGCGCTTACCAGCAACTGCGACGACATGCCCACCCTGTTCGTCGACACCCACGCGCCGCTCGATGTTTTGTATGACGCCGCCAATTACCGAATCCGCGCCGTAACCCAAGCGCTGGAAAACCTGTCCATGCGCGGCTCAATCGAATGTGAATCCTTCATCCTCAGCGACTTTGCCCTGCTGTGCGCCATTCCATTACGCGATGGGTGTGATGTGCTGGATGTGCTTGGGCGGCGGTTGCGGGCATTGCCGTCGGAATAGCGTCTAGCGCTGTTTTTGTGGCGAGGGGGCAAGTCCCCTCGCCGCAGGACAAGACACGCACTCGGGCTCCAGATCCTTGCTTTGCACCGCTGCCGGTAATGCCCGCAGGCTGTCCGCCAGAAGTGCCTCGCTGCGGCTTGTCGTAGCTACCACGCTGTTGTTCGCAGCTGATAGCGCCTGCTGCAAATATTGTTCACCCAGTTGCAGGTCTCCCTGCAAAAACGCCCGCAGCGCCGCACAGCGTGGACGCAGCCAAGGGTTAAACCAGTCAAGGTCGCTGTTCGCCCAATCGTCCCACAGGTGCCTCGCGTCCTGTTCTAGATAAGCGCGGACGAAAGCGAACTCAACGCGCAACAGAGTGATCAGCGTGCCCATGCCGTTGAGTGACTGCGCATATTCCTGCAACACCGCCTCCAGATTCTGCTCCAGCTGCGTCGCCGCCCGGAAATCGCCTCGGTCCAGCAAGGCGCCAAGGCGGTAGCCGATGGCAATCAAGGGTTGAGGCATGGCGCCTTGGGACAGCTGTGCAATGTCGGTTTCCGGCAGTTGCTCGCAGGTTACTCCTGCCACTGACATTGCCAGCAAGCGCACCTCGGCCAATTCGGCACGCTGGTCGTCGCGGTGCAGCCACCAGGCGATAAGGAGCATACCGTCGCTGTGCAGAATGCGGGAGGTTGGCACCAGATTAGCCAATGCCATGCTCAGGTTAAGCATGGCAAACGCCAGGAAAAATGCTGACATTAGCCCACCGGTGAGCCAGCCCAATCCCGCTGAGGCCAGGCCCATGAGCAGATTGGCCAAGGGCCCCATCAGCACAAACCACAGCATCTGCTGGCGCAGCGGAAGCTGACAGTTTGTCGCCGCCATTACGTAGCCGCCGAGTCGACGACCCTTGAGCTGTGGCGACCAGCGAATCTGCCAACTCCGGCGTCCTACCTGAACCTCCACGGCGGCGACTCGCATTATCAACACCGGCATGTGATGCAACCTGGCGCCCAGGTAATGACCGCCTTCATGCACGACCAAGGCAACGACACCTAACCCCGACGCCAAGATCATCGACAAAAACGGTTGTAACTCGGAGCGCAGGTGCAGCCCCAGAATCACCCCTGCGCCTATCCAGCCCGCCAAGCCCATGAGCACCTGCAGAAGGCGCAATAGGCTATTGAGAACGACCTGCGTCCTGCTGATTTTCACTACAGCCCTCCTTGAGCTTGCAACCGGCGCAATAGCTCCGGATTTTCCAGACGCTTGCGACAGTCAGCATCCTGCTATGGCAAAGCGTCGCGCTTGGCGAAGATGCTTGCCATTTGCGCCGCATTTTCGGTTCCCCAGGTGCACAGCGGCATGATCGCGTCAGCCAGGCTGCGACCCAGCGGGGTCAACGCGTAGTCCACGCGCGGCGGCACTTCTTTGTAGTCGGTCCGCACCAGTACGTGATCGGCCTCCAGATCCTTCAATTGCTGGATCAGCACCTTGTCACTGACGCCCGGGATCAAACGCTTGAGCTCGCCGTAACGTTTCGGGCCGTCGCGCAGGAAAAACAGGACCAGCGGTTTCCACTTGCCCGAGATGATGCGCAGCGTGGCGTTGAGCCCACAACCGGTGCCACAGATTTCAGAAGTCGTCGTCATTTTTTGATACTTACCTAAAGGTGCATACTTGTCCTTAGGTTATCAGCGCTGCATCCTCGTCTCAAGCAAGCAATTCCCTGCTTGGCACAACTCCAACGAAGGATGCACGACATGACCAGACTGAATGGAAAGACCGCCGTGATCACTGGCGGCGCTACCGGCATCGGCCGCGCCGCTGCAAAACGCTTCATCGAGGAGGGCGCCTTTGTCTTCATCTTTGGCCGCCGGCAGGAAGCGCTCGATGCCGCTGTCGCCGAACTCGGGCCCAATGCCCGTGCGGTGAAGGGCTCGGTGTCCGAGCTGGCCGACCTCGACCGACTCTACGCGGCGGTGAAGGCCGAGCGCGGAACCCTCGACATCGTCTTCGCCAACGCCGGGGCGGGAAGCCAGCTTGCGCTCGGCCAGATCACCGCCGAGCACATTGACGAAACCTTCGACACCAACGTGAAGGGGACGATTTTCACCGTCCAGAAGGCGCTGCCGCTGATGGGCAAAGGCGGTTCGATCATCCTGACCGGTTCGAGCGCCGGCACCACGGGCGCCCCGGGAATGAGCGCCTACAGCGCGAGCAAGGCGGCAGTGCGCAACCTCGCGCGGACCTGGGCCGAGGACCTGAAGGGCACCGGCATTCGGGTAAACGTGCTGTCGCCCGGGGCGACGGCGACCGAACTCGCGAAGGAAGCGCTGGGCGAGGAGGGCCAGAAAATCTACGCCGCGATGACGCCGCTTCAGCGCATGGCCGATCCGGCGGAGATCGGGGCCGTGGCCGCCTTTCTCGCGTCGCCGGACAGCAGCTTCATGACCGCCAGCGAAGTCGCCGTTGACGGCGGTCTTGCGCAACTCTGACGCCCTACGCCCAGGCGCTCCATTCGATGATTCGGAGCGCCTTAGAACGCTATAAACCTCAGGAGAATATATGAGCTACGCAATTATCGGCTTCGGCAATATCGGCCAGGCCCTGGCCAAGGCGTTTGCCCGCAATGGCATCGAAGTAGCCGTGGCAACCACGCGTGAACCGGAAAGCTTTGCCGCTGCCGCTGCCGCGATCGGCCCCCAAATCATTGCCAAAACACTGGCGGACGCGGTCAAGGCGGACATCATTTTTCTGGCTGTTCGTTTCGAGTCGCACCCGGACGTCGCGAAGGTGCTGCCGAGCTGGAAGGGGAAGACCATCATCGATGTGACCAATGCCTACGGCGTGTCCCCTGAAGAACTGGGAGGAGAGCCTTCTTCCCGAGTCGTCGCGCAGGCTTTTACGGGTGGACGACTGGTCAAGGGCTTCAACCATTTGGGCGCCGCCGTCCTTGGCCAGGATCCGGCCGTAAAGGGTGGCAGGAGAGTCGTGTTCCTGGCCAGCGACGATGACGGCGCCGCAGCGCAAGTGGGGGCGATTGCAGAAAATCTCGGTTTCTCGCCGATCAAGCTGGGTGGGCTTTCGGAAGGTGGGCTGCTGGTGCAGGCGCGCGGAAATACCTGGGGTCAACTGATCTTCAAGGACTTGGTCAAGTTCGACTGATAAATCTCGATCGCAAATGTTGAGGGCGGTCCTGGCCACCACTTATGTGGCCAGGTCAGTACTCAATAATGAAGGAGAGGAATGATGATGCTTGATAATGAAAAAATAGTCAGAGAGCTCTGCGCCGCCGCGGAAGGGCAAGGAACGGATATCGAGAAGTTTGTTTCCATGTTCTCTGAGGAAGGGTACATGTGGGATATGGCATCCGGCATGAAGTTTCGCGGGAAGGCCATTGGTGAGTCTATCGCGGGTATGGTCAGTGCGTTCCCCGATGTTCACCGTGAGATATTTAACATCCATGTTGCGGGAGACGTCGTCGTTGTCGAACTCGCGATTCGCGGCACGCACAAAGGTGATCTGCCTCTTCCTTCAGGGACGCTGGCTCCCACGGGCAAGAAGATAGATGTTCCGTCATGCGATGTTTTTCACCTCGAAGGCGGGAAGGTCATTTCTTTCCATTGCTACAACGAGGCTTCCGCGATGCAGCAACAACTTGGCCTCGTCCCCGGCTGAATGACCGCCACCACGCAATCCGATGCAAGCGCAATGGAGACGTCTTTATGAGCATTCAAGAGAATATCCAGGTTGTGAAGGACTTTTTTGCAGCAATGGGCGGCGGCGATAGGCAACGTCTGCTGGCGTTGTGTGCCGAAGATTTCGAGTGGATCATTCCGGGGGAGGATTGGCCGCTGGCCGGCACATACCGCGGGCACGTGGGATTGGCGGACGTGCTTCAGAAGGCATCCGCTGAACTGGAAACATCCATGGAGCCCCCCGAGTTTGTAGCGCAGGGCGACCGGGTTCTGGTTGTCGGCTTTGCGACGGGGAAAGTCAAAGCCACGAACCGGACGTTCGAGGACTATTTTGTCTTCGCCATCACTGTGCGCAATGGCCAGCTGGCGAACATCCGCGAGTATGTCGACACCCAGGCATTGGCGCGGGCCTCAGAAAGGGTCGCGAGCCCAAGGCCCTGAGTCATCAGGACCGATACCCACTCATTTACGCGCCGTGAAAAGGCGCGTTCGCCGCCTTGTTCATCTCCCACCCTCAGGAAAAAGGCACCCGCCATTGCGGACCAGCGCCTTCACTTCCTCGCTCGCCTGCATGGGGTTTTGACTGAATCGAGCAACCAGATCCTCCTGGCGTCGCACGTACGACTCCGAATCATGCTTCGCGCTCCAGAGCACAATGTTGATCACAATAGGAATGAGGTCCAGACCCTTCTCGGTCAAGGTGTAGAAGTCCTTGCGCCTGTCGTCGGGGCTGGGCGCCTTCGCGAGAACGCCTTGCTTCTCAAGAAAGGCCAGTCGGGAAGCAAGGACATTGGTCGCGATTCCCTCTTCCGATTTCAAGAAATCGCCATACGTTTTCTTTCCTACAAAAACGATGTCGCGAATGATCAAGAGCGACCATCGGTCGCCGAAAATCTCCACGCCGTAGTTCACCGCGCAGTGGGATCGAAAGTCTTCTTTAAGAGTTGTCTTCATGGCGGGATCTTAGCATTGCTTGCATGTCGCAAGTAAACCCGGCAGATCACTTGCGTTTTGCAAGTAAAGCGACCAGCATGGATCGTACGTTGAATGAGTGCCATCTCGGCTGAGCGTTCCCGGTGAACCACTTCTCGCATCACATCACGCATATGGAGTCGTAACATGCACGTTTTAGTCACTGGCGGAACCGGCCATATCGGTTCTTACATCATCCCCGAGCTCATCGCCGCCGGCCACGAAGTCACCGGCCTGGCCCGGTCCGACAAGTCCGCGGCTGCGCTGATCGCACTCGGCGCCAAGGTGCGTCGCGGGGATATTTCCGACCTCGAGGGGCTCAAGGCTGCGGCGGCGGACGCCGACGGCGTTATCCACGTCGCGCACCGGCAAGACCTGCTGCCCACTGGCGGGATCGACGCCGTCGCCGCTGCGGAACTCCAAATCATGCTCGCCTATGGCGAGGCACTGGCTGGAAGCGGCAAGCCGCTGATCGTCTCGGGGAGCATCGGCGCGCCTGGGTAGGAAAACCTGGGCCGACCCGCCACCGAGGAAGACCCATCACTTCCCGGCGGCGATGCGTACAAGGGGACCTTGCGGGTTCGCAACATCGTCGAAACCACCGTGATCGGCCTGGCTGAGCGGGGCGTGCGGTCGGCGATCGTGCGAATTCCTACGATTGCGCACAGCACGACCGACGTCGCCTTCCTTCCATTGTTGATCGGGCTGGCGAAGGAAAAGGGCGTCATCGGTTATCCGGGAGAAGGCGCGAACCTGTGGCCGGCCGTGCACGCCCGTGACCTCGCCGTCTTGTTCCGCCTGGCGCTGGAGAAGAGTGAGGCTGGCAAATATTGGCACGGGGTCGAGAGTGAGGGCTTCCGGTTCCGCGAGATCGCCGAGGCCATTGGTAGCCGACTGGGCGTGCCGGCCGTGAGCATTCCCGCGGACGTACTGATGCTGCCGGGATACTTTGGATTCCTCGCGAATCTGGTCACGCTGAACCTCCCGGCGTCCAACCTCATCACCCGCCAGACCCTCGGCTGGGAGCCTGTTCAGCCCGGCCTGCTCGAGGACCTCGACAACGGCCATTACTTCCCGGCCGGTTGAGTTCGGCAGGCTGCCGGGTCGCAACTGGCCCGGCGGACATCAATGAGCAATACCCTAATTCACGAGGAGACTGCACATGAGCACTATCAGCATTATCGGTTCAGGAGGCATGGCTGCGGCGATCGCCGGTCGTGCCGCCAGAGCTGGACATGCCGTTGAGGTGATGAGCCGTGACCCCGCCAAGGCGCAGGCGCTGGTCGATAAGCTTGCGGCCGGAGCGACCACAGGGACGTATGGGGCTGCGCCGGCCGGCGACATCGTCATCCTCGCCGTGCCATACACCGGTGCGGCGTCGGTGGTGGCTGAGTACGGAGACGCGCTCGACGGCAAGGTGATCATCGACATCACCAACACAGCCTCTCCGGACCTCACGGGCCTCGTCTCTCCCGCCGGCAGTTCGGGTGCGCAAGAGATCGCCAAGGTCGCTCCCGCCAGCGCGCATGTCGTGAAGGCATTCAACACCCTCTTCGGCCACGTCCTTGCCAAGGGAGGCCCCCTCGACGCGTTCATCGCGGCCGACGATCCGCAGGTCAAGGCGCGCGTCTCGACGTTCATCGAAAGTCTCGGGCTGCGTCCGTTGGATGTCGGTGGCCTGCACATGGCCCAGACGCTCGAGGCGCTCGGCCTGATGATGATCGGCCTGGCGAAAAACGGCGCCGGCACTTGGGACATCGCCTTGAACGTCGATATCGGCTGAATCGCCGACAGCCGCAACACGGCATTAGGAAGCTAGGGCGTAAAGCCCTAGCAGATAGCAGATGTCACTTTTTCTTTTTCGCCGGCTTATCGGCCTTCTCTGATTTCTTAGCCTTGTCTGGCTTGCTATCAGCTTTTTTTGCAGATTTCTTTGGTTCGGCATCTTTTTTCTTGTCTTTCTTGTCGGAAGATTTCGAAAGAGCCGACGCCGCAGCTGATTTCTTTGCTGGTGATGATTTTTTGTCCTTCAATTCCTTGCTGGCTTTTGAAGACTCACCTTTGCTTTTCTTCTCGTCTTTAGCCACGTTGACCACCTCTCGGAGTCTGTTGGTATTGGCAAATTGCCTGTGGGATTACCCACCTGCTGATCATTAGGCGAGCGCGTCCAAAAGCGGTTCAAATTTTTTGATGCAAGGTCTTCGGAAATTTTCTTCAAGTTGTGGTGGCACAGCGCCCCCTCATGTTCCCCTTCATCATTCTTAGGGGACGATGAGGTTTCGCTATTTACCAAGGAAGGTCATGAACATTCGTCTGACGGAAACAAAGGACTGGCGGCTATTGAAGCAAATCCGTCTTGCCGCGCTGTTGGACGCGCCGACAGCGTTTGGCGTGAGTTACCAAACGGCGGCCAATTACACGGACGACCAGTGGAAAGAGCGCGCTTCGTCCACGGGAACGCAATTCTGGCTGGCCCTCAAGGACGATCAACCCGTGGGCATGATCGGAGCCGGGGTCAGTCAGGCGAATCGCTTCAACCTGATTGGCATGTGGGTTGAACCCGCCGCACGCGGTTCTGGCGTGGCCGCTCGGCTGGTTGAGGCGGTGAAAACCCGGGCGATGGAAAAAGGTCATGACCGCGTTTACCTCGACGTCTCGCCGGACCTGGCGGCGGACGAGTGGGTCAGCCCGGACGTGAAGCAAGCCCCGGCTATCTACCCGCCGAAAACGGTCCTGAAAAAACTGTTCACCGTCGAAGACCTGCCGCCGGCCATCGCGCGGTTGACCACGCGTCTTTGGAACAAGCTGAAGACCAATACCTGAAACCGTTGGGCAATTTGTCGCGAGCAGATCCTGTGTAGGAGCGAAGCTTGCTCGCGAAAGCGGTGCGTCAGGCACCCTCAATCCTGGATGTGAAACCGCCATCGCGAGCAAGCTTTGCTCCTACGGGGGAGAGCGTGTCACCACCCATCCCTGTAGGAGCAAGGCTTGCCCGCGAAAAGGCCCTGTCAGCCACCACCCAATTCGACGATCAGCCCCGAGCCACCGCCCCTATAGCGGCACCACCAACGTCACCCAGGTGTTCTAGCCCTCGGCACGGTTCTCGGCATCGAACTCGTAATAACCCTTGAGATTGGCGTACCACAGCGCTTTGCCAACCTTGAAGAAATGCCCGGCCTGTGGCCCGACCGCACTGACCTTGGATTTGAAGTCACCCTGGGTGGCGCCACTGCCGCTGTCCCCCGTGACCTGGTGGTAAACGTAGCCGACCACGCCCAGGTGGGTCTGGCTGGTGATGAAGTGCGAAGCGCTCAAGTCGAGGTGGGCGTCGATGCCGTTTTTGTAATCGATATCGGTGTTTTCCCAGTTGTAAGTCATGCCTGCCACGGCGGAAAACTCGTTGGTTTTGTCGAAGTAGGTGTAGCCGCCCCCCGCATCCATCGAGGCATGGCCCAGCCCGGTATTGACCAGCCGATCCGGGTCGTAGGCGCCGACGGGAAGGTTGCCCATGCTGTACGCCATGAAATTGTGCACGCCGTGGTTCCACTTCAACGTGCCCAGCAGATAAAGGTCACTCGCGCCCTTGAGGCTATCGTCCGTGCCCCCCGGAAAAGGTCCGCCCGCGCGGGCCAGTCACGTGGCATCGACACTGGCCTCGGACCGGCCCACGGCGGCGACCATCGACACCGCCGCTTGGGCACCCAGCAGCGGTTCGGCGAAGGTGTAGGTGGGGCTGGCGAACAGCAAATCGGCTTTCGCATCCAGCCCCACGGTGGTGCGGCCGCCCCGTGGAAATGGCTTGCTCCCGCCCTCGCTGGCGCTGACATGGTAGTAAATCAGCGGCATGCTCCAGCCCGGCTCGGTCGGTGCCGCCGCCAGTGCACCGAACTGGCCGGGCAGCCAGAAACTGATGCCACCGTCATCCGCTTGCACGGTGATTGCCGGCAACATGGCCATTAGCCCAATCAGTGTTTTTGTTTTTGTCATCGGGGCCTCATTTGTCGACCGTTATTGGAGTCATCCATGCACGGGAAGCAAGTGTAGGCGAGGGTACGGATTTGGCATTGGCAGATAAGGCATTTTGCTGGCCCCCAAACCCTCGACTAATCGCCAGAATCGCCGCACTTTCAGATGGTTAGGTGACATTCAATTGCGCAATCTAGTGATCTCGCTGGCCCTGGCGAGCGTTGCCGTCGCGGTCGAGGCCAAAGAGCTGAAGCCCAATGATCGGTACATGTGCAGCTGGGGCGCGGGGACGGCGGCCAGGGCTCAGGAGCTGAAACTGCAAGGTGTTTCGCTGTATGCCGCCCGCCAGAAGATCCAGGTCTACAAGTTCAACAAACCGTGGATGCACATGATGGCCATGGGCATTACCGAGCAAACCTACGACAGCAAGTCGCGGTTCAAGCCGGAAGCGATCCGCAAGAGTTTTTATGAGGACTGCGTGCGCTACAAATTGGCGCGTAAATGATGCTTCGGTCCGGGCGCCGGTCGTGATGAAATAGCCGCTCGTTTTTTCGAGAGCCGCTATATGAACCAGGCTGGCGTACTGACTATCGCTTTATTGCTCACCACAGGATTGTTCGGCAACGGGGCTCACGCGGCCGGCGATGCCGAAGCGGGCGGGAAACTGTTCACCCGCACCTGCGGTGGCTGCCATCAAGTCGGCGAATCGGCGCGACCGGGTTTTGGCCCCGTGCTCAACGGTGTGATCGGCCGCACCGCTGGCAGCACCGAGGGCTATCAATATTCAGAGGCGATGAAATCCTCCGGTGTGGTCTGGACCCGCGAAACCCTGGCCAAGTACATCGAAGACCCCAAAAGCGTGGTGGCCGGGACCCGGATGATCTTCTGGGGCATCAGCGATCAGGAAAAGATCGAAAACCTGCTGGCTTACCTCGAGACTTTTCAGGCGCAGTGATCCTTGTGGCGAGGGGGCTTGCCCCCGTTCGGCTGCGGAGCAGTCGTAAACCATGGTACTTGGTAGCCCTGACACACCTCATTTTCAGGTTTTGGGGCCGCTCCGCAGCCCAACGGGGGCAAGCCCCCTCGCCACAGTTATTGTGTTAGCCGTACGGATCACCGGAACCGCAACGGTATCGCCTCCGCAAACGGATAAAACTGAAAATACGGCTTGGCTTCATCGATGACCCGCTGCACCGACGGCCTCTGCATCAACCGCTCAAAATAGGCGCTCAAGTGCCCGTAGTCATTGGGGAACGGCACCAGCGTACTGGCGTAGAACAACGCCGGGACCGCCGCGCAATCGGCCAGGCTGAACGCCTCGCTGGCGACCCAGATTCTCGACGCCATCCGCCGCTCCAGCATCTGGTACGCCGTGGTCAGCAGGGCGCGTTCCTTGGTCAAATCGCCATGGGCGGCGAACAGGCGGTCAGCCACGATCCGTTGCATGGGCCCCTGCACATAGTGATCGAAAAACCGGTCCCACAAACGCGCCTCCAGTGCGGTCTCCCACTCCTGCGGAACCAGGCGATGCGGGCCGGGATAACACTGGTCCACGTACTCGATGATGATCGTGGATTCCGGCACATCCTGCTCGCGCGCGTGATCATGGATGACGGGGAACTTGCCGATCGGCCACAGCGCCTGAAGCTCCGCCCGGTCGGCCTCGTCGGTCAGGTCAACGATCCTCTTCTCGAACTCGACGCCATTTTCGTACAGCGCCGTCAGCACTTTGTGGCAGAACGACGAGAGCGGATGGTAGTAAAGAGTCAGCGGCATCTTTCGGTCCTCGATGAACGTGTGCAGCCCACGACGTTGCAATTATCGGCCGAGGTTGCCGGATGCGCGAGGCGACAGGCCCAGCGGTCGTGGCGCCTGGAGAAAAATCTTGCGTCGGCAATACTCAACAGTCGGCAACCCACACGAGCGAGGCCCACCATGAACCAGGAAACGGACGCAGAGGAACGCGGCGCGGCCTCTTCGCAAATCGACGGGATCATCACTGGGCTGGGCGATTGGCGGGGCAAGACCCTGGCGCAGGTCCGCGCGCTCATCCACAAGGCCGACCCCGACGTGGTCGAGGAAGTGAAGTGGCGGGGCGTTCCGGTGTGGTCCCACGCCGGCATCATTTGCACCGGCGAGACGTACAAGTCCGTGGTGAAAATGACCTTCGCCAAGGGGGCGTCGCTGGAAGACCCTTCGGGCCTGTTCAACGCCAGCCTTGAAGGCAACACCCGGCGGGCCATCGATATTCGCGAGGGCGAAAAAATCAATGAAACCGCGTTGAAAGCGTTGATTCGCGAGGCGGTGAAGCTCAATACATCGAAACCGGTGAAGTGAGCAAAACAAGGGATATATGGCCGTCCACCGGACAGCCGTGAAATTAAATGAATGTTCCGAAGCGAGGTGAATCGTAAGAATTAGAGCGGCGAAATGCCGGGATTCCTTGAGATTTGACACTGCCAGGTGGACCTATGACCTCCCTTCAGACCCTTACAGGAACGCCAATAGGTCATCCTGCGGTAGCCGACGGCGATCCGGCAAAAACCGTCTATGACGCCTTGATGCAACCGAGCGAAAAATTACGCCAGGTCGACGTTACCGATTTTCTACAGCGAGAACTGGCCCGCGCCGACCACGCAAACGGTGAGGTGCCGACCACGCCGGAGCAACTTGAAGGCTGGATCGAGCAAGGTGTGGCGAGGGTTGCCGAGCAGTATTCGGCGTACCTGCAAGAGCGGCATGCGGGCGGCCCCCGGCGATTTTTCAGCGGCCGCAGTCATGCGATGTTTTTCCTGCAGCATGTCGCGCCGACCAAACGGGTGGACGGCGCCTGGCTTTACGGGCTGTTGCCGCATTGGGCGGACTATCGGTTTCATGGGTTGATTCGCACGTACCTGGAAGAGTTGGGCGACGGCGACCCCGCGCTCAATCATGTGGCGCTGTATCAAAAACTGATCGCCGATGTGGACTGCGACCCCGGCTATTCGCTGGCGGATGATTATTACGTGCAGGGCGCTATCCAATTGGCGCTGGGGCAGCATGGCGCGGCGTTTCTGCCTGAAGTAATCGGCTACAACCTGGGTTATGAACAGCTGCCGTTGCACTTGCTGATCACCTCGTTCGAGTTGAATGAACTGGGCATTGATCCGCACTATTTCACCTTGCACGTGACCATCGACAATGCCAGCACCGGCCATGCGCGCAAGGCAGCCCAGAGCGTGCTGTCGCTGATGCCGATGGGGGCCGAGCGTGATGAGTTTTATCGGCGTGTCGTGCAAGGCTACAAGCTCAATGAACTGGGGATTGGCTCGACGGCGGTCATCCAGTCTTTCGACCTGGAGCAGGAAGTCATCGCCATGCTCGAACGCAAAAGATCGTTCGGCCAGCACATGCACTCCGACTATTGCCGCCTCGAAGGTCGGACCATCAACCAGTGGTTGGCCACGCCGCATCAGATCCCGGCCTTTCTTGAGGCCTTGCTGAAAAAAGGCTGGATCAAGCGCGATGAAGACCCCGCCAATAGTCGCTTCTGGACCTTGATCGATGGCGCAGGCGCGCCGATGTTCGGGGTGTTTTCGGGCTATGAAAAACAGCTGCTTTGGGACTGGATTGCCGGCGAGCGGGTGGTCGAAGAAAGCGCGACCAACGCTTTTCGATTCCAGTTCAGAGGCAAGTCCTCCGGGGCACTGGAAGTCCCGACTTCGCTCGTGCAAACCGACCCGGACCTGCAAGGGTTGATCCGCGATCTCAAGCACTGTGCGCCCGGTGAAAAGATGTCGTTGCTCAAGGATTTCATGTGTCCCGCCATGCACGCGACACCGGCCGGGCTCTATGCCACCCGTGAGTTCGTCAAAGCGATGAGCGAGAACATCAAGGGGCTACCGGCATGAATGGACAGCAGGCAGTGTTGCAACTGGGCCATTGGTTGCGCGAAAGCAACTACAGGTTCGTGACGCCGACACCCGTCACTCATCAACGGGTCAACGAGCGGAAGGGCAACGCTATCGGCAAAACATTGCGTGATGCGTTTGGCTGGAACCGGCCCTTTGAACCGAGCTTGCTGCCCTCGAACGTTGAGCAGGAGTTGATCGAAGCTGGGCTGCTGGAACGCGACCACCTGCGACTCAAAAGCACGGTCAGATGGTCGTCGCTGGATAACCTGTTGCTGGTGCATTCTGCCTTTCCGACCACCCAGGAAGATTCGGTGTTCTTCGGCCCCGATACCTATCGTTTTGCGCAAACGATCGAACGGCATTTGCGCTCAACCGTTGGCGACATCCAGCGCGCGGTCGACATCGGCTGCGGGACCGGCGCCGGCGCGATGCTCATCGCCCGGGCGTGTCCCCAGGCTGAAGTCCTGGCGGTCGATATCAATCCCAAAGCGCTCGACTTCACCCGGATCAACGCTGAATTGGCAGGCTTGAAGAACCTGGCCTGTCACGCCAGCAATGTGCTCAACGAGGTAGAAGGGCGCTTCGACCTGATCGTCGCCAACCCGCCGTACATGAAGGATTCCCGGCAACGCGCCTATCGACATGGCGGTGATGCATTAGGCGCCGACCTGTCCGTGCGGATCGTCCGCGAATCGATTGAGCGGTTATCCATGGGCGGGTCGCTGGTGCTGTATACCGGCGTCGCCATTGTTGATGGCCAGGACCCGTTTCTCGCGTCAGTGCAAGCGACGCTGGACCGCCCGGCGCTGGACTGGCAGTACCGGGAACTCGACCCGGACGTGTTCGGAGAGGAATTGCTGGAGTCGGGTTACGAGCAGGTTGATCGAATTGCCGCCGTTGAGCTGATCGTCACGCGACGACTACCGGTGTAGTTCCTTTTGCAGGATACCGTCATGAAATCATTCAAAAACTTGCTGACCCTGGCTCAAGAACAGCGGCTCTACGCGCTGGATGCCTGGCATCGTGCACTCGACAACTGCGCGCTGCGCATGGAATGTCCCGATGCCTACCATGAAGAGCTGCTGCGCCAGGCCGATGAAATGGATCGCCAAGGCATCGTGAATTGGGAGGAGTGGCGTGACCTGCGGGTCGAGGCGGATGCGGCGTATTTGCGGGCAGTGGCGGGCGGGGATTACCACCCTGGGCTGAGCCGAGTCCGATTAATGTAAGCATATATGTCCTTTTGCCGACATCTACTGGCTTGTTGGCGTTAGTCGGTCATGGGACGGCGCGTTAGAGTGGCGACACTGTTCCTGGCGCCCGGATACCTGAAGATGACCCGTCCCCGTTTCTTGCCCGACAACTTCACCCTGACCCTGATCAGCGTGGTGATTCTCGCCAGTTTTCTGCCCGCCAGCGGCCAGGTCGCGGTCGGCTTTGGCTGGCTGACCAACCTTGCCATCGGCCTGCTGTTCTTCCTGCATGGCGCCAAACTCTCCCGCGAATCGATCATCGCCGGCGCCGGCCACTGGCGCCTGCATTTGCTGATCTTCAGCCTGACCTTTGTCCTGTTCCCCTTGATTGGTCTGGCGCTCAAACCGGTGCTGTCGCCGCTGATCGGCAAAGACCTGTACATGGGCATGCTCTACCTCTGCGCGCTGCCCGCCACCGTGCAATCGGCGATTGCCTTCACCTCGCTGGCGCGGGGTAACGTGCCGGCGGCGATTTGCAGTGCGGCGGCGTCCAGCCTGTTCGGGATCTTCCTTACGCCGCTGCTGGTGACGTTGCTGCTCAATGTGCACGGCGATGGCGGCTCGACCCTCGATGCAATCCTGAAAATCAGCGTGCAATTGTTACTGCCATTCGTGGCTGGGCAGATCGCTCGTCGCTGGGTCGGCAACTGGGTGGCGCGCAACAAGAGTTGGCTGAAATTCGTCGATCAGGGCTCGATCCTGCTGGTGGTCTACGGTGCGTTCAGCGAGGCGGTGAATGAAGGCATCTGGCACCAGATTCCGCTGTGGGAACTGGCCGGGCTGGTGGTCGCTTGCTGCATCGTCCTCGCGTTGGTACTGGTCGCAGCCACCGTGCTGGGCAAAGTCTTCGGCTTCAATCAGGAAGACCGCATCACCATTCTCTTCTGCGGTTCGAAGAAAAGCCTGGCGACCGGGGTGCCGATGGCCCAGGTGTTATTCGCGGGCAGCACCTTGGGTGTGCTGATTTTGCCGCTGATGCTGTTTCACCAGATTCAATTGATGGTGTGTGCAGTGTTGGCCCAGCGTTATGCCAATCGCCAGGAAACGGTCGCTGAAATGATGGGGCAGGTTGACCCTTGAGGGCTCGGCCTGTGATTGCTCAACGATGATTCATCAAGATGCCGACAACCTGTTTCAATTTGTTGCTGCGCCCACTGTTTGTTGTTAGATTGCGCGCCTCAAAAATGAATCAGGGAAGAGTGATGTTTATTATTTGGCAAGGATGGGGCGTTCTTTCGATCATTATCCCGTTGGTCTGCATGATTCCTTTTGTAGGGCTCTTCGGCGGGTTCGGTCTGGGTTTCGGTCTGTTGGTGGGCGCGGCCGTCAACGCCTTCGTTGGCCACAAACTGAATAACCAGCCGGGCAAAACCTACATTGATCCAGCCACCGGTGGCGAAGTCGTCTTTCGCAAGAAAAACACGTTGTTCTTTGTGCCTATGCAATATGTGTCGGTGTTGTGGGCATTGATTGCTGTCTTCGCGCTGCTTAATGCGCACTAAGCGCACTGCGTAGAACTGATGCACGTGGCATCTACTTTCGAAGTAGGCGCCACGCAGTTATTTGGGAACGTCTGAAGTCGCCGCGTTATTTCTTTGATCACGGCCCTTACTTCAAAAAGGCAGGGTGCAATAACGTGGTTATCCCTTCGCTCAAGACCTCCATATCCCCTCGGCCAGCGACACTTTTACGTTTGTTGTGCGCCTTCATCGTAGTGTTTACCTGTAGCCATCAAGCCTTGGCTGCGGACCTGCCGCCAGCCAGCGTCGACGTATTGGCATGGCCGCGCCTGTCTTCCAGCGAGTTTGGTTGCTACCTGGAGAAGACGCTGGGGCATCGTGACAAGCGCTTCAACTGCGCCTTGAAAGGCTACGAAAATCAGGGCGATCCGTGCACCAACGCTGCGGCCTACGCAGAAGGCCCCGAGTTTCCCGCACGCCTGGCTGCCCGGGTTCACCCGCTCGCGAAGGACGTGGAACTGAGCTGGGAGCATGGGGAGTTGCAACAGGTCACGCTCGTGCTCAAGGGCACGTTCAACGAGGTCGAGGTCCGAAGGGCGTTCAAGTTGCCGCGTGCCGAAGCCTATTCGTTATCCGAAGCGGAGCAGGGGGCCTTGCCGGAAAACATCATGGACACCAGTGTCCAGGCTGACTCCTCCAACGGGCTGACGTTGGTGATGTTGACTGGCTTCGATCACATGGGCGCAGGCGATGTCGATTGCAATGCCGATGAGTGAATCGCCGGTTCAAGGCTGGCCACTTTTTCGATAACCCCCCCGTTTGCCGCTACACGGCGGCCCCGAATTTACCGCAAGGAAGCGTTGTATGCGTTCGCTCGTCAGTGGTGTGCTCTTTTCCATGGTCCTAGCGGCCCCGGCCGTGGCCGAACCGCTGTCGTTTGCGGTCAACGATCCGACTGGGAAATACCTGGTCGACGTGCTGTTCCCCGAGCCGCCGAGCGAACCGCGTCAACTGATGCCAGCGCTCATCACGGTGCGCGACAAAAACACCCTCCAAACCCTGCAGCAATTGCAGACCCAGGCCGGCAATGTGCCCAGGGAACGCGACGGCAAAGCCGATCCCGAGTTGCTCGGCAATGGAGGCTTGTTGTACTTCGCCGACTTCGACTCCGATGGCCATCAGGATCTGGCGATTCGCAACGGCACCCATCCCGAAAAGGACTACGAGGCGCAGTTCGACATCTATCTGCAGGACCCGCAGCAAAACCAGTGGGTCCTCAACCGTGCGCTGACCGACATGGCGAAAGGCGTCAGCGGCGGGATGTTCTCGGTCACTCCGCAGGACGGCATTCTGCATACGCAAACCGACCGGGGCTGCTGCTGGATGCGCTTTACGAAATGGAAAATGCACGACGGCGAGCTGGCGCAGCTTTCTACGTACACCCAGGAAGACGTGCCAGCGACCGAGTTTGGCGAAAACTCCAGCATGCCTGGTGGCTATATGCTGCGTACCACCGGCGAATGGAAGGACGGCCAGTGGCACGAACAACCGAGCCTGGAAGGACCGGTCAACGACGATCCACAGATGCTCGCCGGGACCCTCAATGGCAAGATCCCGGTAGAACTCTGGTACCAGCAGCAGGGCGAGGTGATCATCGGCGAAGTGCGCTACACCAAGGGCGGCAATGGCGAACCGATCAAACTGGTGGGGGGTCGGGAAGACTCCAGCGACACCCACTTCGGCCTTCTCGAATACACCGACGAGGGTCGTCAGACGGGCATCTGGCGCCTTACCCAGGAAAAGGTCAAACCCTACAACTACATCGGCACTTGGGTCAGCGGCGCCAAGGGGGACGACCGCGAACTGGCGATTCAGCTGCACTATGAACAGCGTGAACCGGAATACACCAAACTCAGCGAAGTCGAGCGCGACCAGCGCAGCGGCCATTACCAAATGCGCCGGGACTTCCTCGGGCGTGATGGCGACCTGGACTTGAACATCCTGCCCGACCGCGATGCCCAGGGCCGAGAAGTGGCGGAATTTACCGTGACCTTGAAAGACGCCGCAACCTTGAAGGACATCGCGACCGAGCATCACATCGTACCGATGGAAGCCGACAACCTGATCATCGTGCGCGAGCCGCAAGCGTCCAAACTACATGGCCCGTATCACCTCCAACTGGTGAAAAACTTTGCGGTGATCAACTACAACGCCGCGCCGGATTCCCAGGACATGCTGACGGGGATGTATCGCAAGCAGCCTTGAGCGAAAGCTCTGGCAGATCAATACAAGGATTGCTGCCTTCAAACGTGCTCTTGGCTGTTGTCGTCCCGTAGCGAGCGTCCGAAATACGCCTTGTAGGCGCGGCTGATGCTTGATGTGGATCAGCCACGGCAATGCGAACAGCATGGCCTGGAAGCTGCTGGCATCGAACCAGAACCGGCAGATCACGAGCGACGCAGGTCCCTGGGAAGCGGTGATGGTCAACGATGACGGATCGTGGGGCAGCAGCAGGGTGTCGCCCTGTTCTCTGCGAAAAGACAGCGTTCGGATCATCTGAACGGCAACCAGGTTGCCTGGACAGCGCCAGCGCCGGCCTCACGTCGATACCTGCGCCCAGTTCAACGTCGCCGATTCCTTCCACTTGACCTCGGTCAGTCCGTATTTTTCTGCCATGGGCTTGGACACGACCTTGAGCGGCGGCCGTCCGGGTTTCGGTATCGGCGCGATCCCCGCATCACAACTCGCCCAATGCCAGGCCTGGGCATTGCTCATGGTCTGCGCGCGGATGATGAAGGACTTCGTCTGTCCGTGAAGCTTGTATTCGATGATGTACAGTCCAGTCTTCATGAGGCCCCCTCCATATGCTCATAGATAAAGGAGTGGTGGCGTCAGAAAAAAATTCAAAGCATTTTCGGTCGTTGTTACTTATTGATTTCTGAAGGGAAGATTGCGGGTTTCAGGACGCGCTGGACGGTGTCCATGGCGCGAGAGTTCAATGGTAATGACCGGCGGACAGACCCTTCAGCCATGTGGAGCCTCGCGCCAATTCTCGATCCATTGATGAATATTGCAGGCTGTGAGTTCTGCTGACGTTGTCGTACAACGACATTTCCCCTTCCATCGGCCACTCGCCCATGACATTACCCTGCTGATCTCGCCTGCATCCATCGTATTCCTTGAAAATCGAATGGACTGTGTCATGACGAACGGCCATCTTTCAGATTGACAGCCGGGTATCGGCCTCGATATAAAAGGCGCAGTTGTACGACGACAGACGATAGCTCGGCTGTTGAACCCTAAAAATAAAAAAGAGTGTCGACCCCATCATGAATCCAACCTGCGTTCTCGCCTCCCCGAATGCCGCTCCCCATGGTTCGATCCTGACTGTTTGCCTTAACGCAGCCGGTCCCTCCCAAACAACCGTCCCGCCCAACGCCTCATAGCAGTGCCCAGGTCCAACTCCAGCCGCCGGGCATGGAGAGCGTGCACCTGCACTCTCACAAGGTTGTCGAGAGTTCATCACCCTAATCCAATAATAAAGTGATGCCATGAATCTGAACGAGCCCATCAATGCGCAACGTGTCGGCCAAGCCGTAGGCAAATACCGCTGGACGATCTGCGCGCTGTTGTTCTTTGCGACTACCGTCAACTACCTCGACCGCCAGGTGCTCAGCCTGCTGGCGCCGGGCCTGTCGACGGAATTTGGCTGGAGTAATACCGATTACGCCAACATTGCGTCGGTGTTCCAGTTTGTCTATGCGATTTCCATGCTGTTCGCCGGTCGTGTGGTCGACAAGATCGGCACCAAAACCGCGTTTGTAGTGGCCATCGGCATCTGGTCGACGGGCGCGATCATGCATGCGTTTGCAGTACCGATGGGCGAGGGGATCGCGGCGGTGTGCAGCGCATTCGGCCTGGCGGTCATTCCGGTTTCGATTGCCGGTTTCATGCTGTCCCGGGCAGTGCTGGCGATTGGCGAGGCGGGTAACTTCCCGATCGCGATCAAGGCCACCGCCGAATATTTCCCGAAAAAAGAACGCTCATTCGCCACCGGCATCTTCAACTCCGGTGCCAACGTCGGCGCGATCCTGGCGCCGATCTGCGTGCCGTTGATTGCTGGCCTGTGGGGCTGGGAAGCGGCGTTTATCGTCATCGGTATGCTGGGCTTCGTTTGGGTGGCGGTGTGGATCACGCTGTACCAGAAACCGGAGCAGCAAAAACGCCTGTCGGCGGCGGAACTGGCTTACATCCGCAGCGATGAACCGGTGCAAGTGATTGCCACACCGGGTGAAGTGGTCAAGAAAGTCTCTTGGTTCAAGTTGCTGACCTACCGTCAGACCTGGGCGTTTGCCTTTGGCAAGTTCATGACCGATGGCGTGTGGTGGTTCTTCCTGTTCTGGCTGCCGACCTACCTGTCGGCGCAATACGGCATGAAAGGCCCGGACATCGTGGTCCCGCTGGCCGTGCTGTACAGCATGACCATGGTCGGCAGCATCGGCGGCGGCTGGTTCCCGAGCTACTTCATGGCGCGCGGCGACAAGCCGTACGACGGTCGCATGAAAGCCATGCTGGTGATCGCGCTGTTCCCGCTGGTGGTGTTGCTGGCGCAGCCGTTCGGCTACATCAGTTTCTGGGTGCCGGTGTTGCTGATCGGTGTGGGCGCCTCGGCGCACCAGGCGTGGTCGTGCAACATCTTCACCACCGTGTCCGACATGTTTCCGCAAAAAACCGTGGCCTCGGTGGTGGGAATCGGCGGCATGGCCGGCGGTTTGGGCGGTGTGGTGATGACCAAGATCGGCGGCTGGGTGTTCGACTACTACAAATCGATCAACGACATTCACACCGGTTACATGATCATGTTCGCCATCTGCGCATTGGCTTACCTGGTGGCGTGGAGCGTGATGAAAGCGCTGGTGCCGCAGCATAAGGAAATCACCGACCTGTAAACGCAATCTCGCCACCACCTGTAGGAGCAAAGCTTGCTCGCGATGGCGTCAGGTCTGACACGCCGCGTCATCGTTTTTCGCGGGCAAGCCTCGCTCCTACAACGCAAATCAGGCCCGACACCTGTAGGAGCAAAGCTTGCTCGCGATGGCGTCGGACCTGACACACCGCGTCATCGTTCATCGCGGGCAAGCTTTGCTCCTACGGGGAAGGCGTCAGGTCTGGCATACCGCGTTATCGTTCTTCGCGGGCAAGCCTCGCTCCTACAGGTGCTTTTGACGGCCGAATCATGTCTCCGATTGATGCGCCGCCCAATGCTTCATTTCTTCGGCAATGAAGTGGTGCACCAAATCGCTGTACATCTTTTCAATGGCATCCGGGCTCAGGCCTTCGGCAGCGGCCCATTCCCGACGTGTTTCCAGCATGGCTTTGAATCGCTCCGGGGCACGTACCGAGGTCGCGGATGTCTTGAACTTCGACGCCGCCAGCACATAGTTGAAACGCCTGCCCAACAACTTGATAACGGCCTGATCGAGGGCATCGATTTCGCGTCGGATGTCCACCATGTCTGCACACTCGGCGGGCTGCATCTGATTGATAACGTCCATGTCGCCAACTCCTTTTGTTGAACTGATCAGTCACATAATGACGAAGAGGGAAGGGCTTTTTATGCGGCTGGAGGTTAGCATGGCCTTTATCAACGCACCTGTTCGCTAATAACAACGAGTGACCCAGACCTTGATCGAACGACGCCAATTCAGCGGAGGCATGAAGGGGAAAAACCTTCGCTATCTGAATGAGCAACCCAGCGAGACCAGCCAATCGGTTCGCGCCGGTTTTTTGCTGCTCGAGCATTTCTCGCTACCCGCGTTTACCCAGGCGCTGGATACGATCATCACCGCGAATCTGCTGCGACCGAAGTTGTTCACTTCCCGCACATT
The DNA here is from genome assembly GCF_008370045.1 of Pseudomonas sp. ANT_J12. Taxonomy (GTDB): domain Bacteria; phylum Pseudomonadota; class Gammaproteobacteria; order Pseudomonadales; family Pseudomonadaceae; genus Aquipseudomonas. Next base: position 40,626 of record NZ_VOBN01000008.1, on the reverse strand, counting down.
CGGCTTGAACGAAGGCGAGGTCGTCAGCGATCTGGGCCTGGTTATTCGGCCCGATGCCCGGTTCGACGCTGCTGCGATTCAAGACCTGGACCTGCTGGTCATCTGCGGCGGCTACCGCACCGAACTCAAAGCCAACGATGAACTGATCCACTTGCTCAAAACCGCAGCCGACCATGACGTGATGCTGGCCGGATTGTGGAACGGTGCATGGTTTCTCGGCGCCGCAGGTTTGCTCGACGGTTATCGCTGCGCCATCCACCCGGAACATCGCCCGGCATTGGCGGAAATTGCCAAGGCCGCGCAGGTCACCAGCGAGCCCTTTGTGATTGATCGCGACCGGCTCACCGCGTCCAGTCCTTCCGGCGCCTTCCACATGGCGCTGGACTGGATCAAAGGCTTGTACGACAAAGCTCTTGTCGAGGGTATCGAAGACATTCTGGCGTTCGAAGAGTCGCGCTACCGGCGGATCAAACCGACGGAAAACATCTGCGTGAGCGCGCCGTTGCGTGAGGTGGTGAAGCTGATGGATGCCAACCTCGAAGAGCCGTTGGAGCTGGAGCAACTGGCGGTGTACGCCGGCCGTTCCCGCCGCCAACTGGAGCGGCTGTTCAAGGAACAACTGGGCACCACGCCGCAACGCTATTACATGGAACTGCGCATCACCGAAGCGCGGCGTTTGCTGCAACACACCGAACTGTCCCAGGTCGACGTGCTGGTGGCCTGCGGTTTTGTGTCGCCGAGTCATTTCAGCAAATGCTACAGCTCGTACTTTGGCTACCGACCTTCCAAGGAAAAGCGGCTGGTCAAATAACCTACCGGAGACCCAGCAATGTCTGAGCGTGAAATCATCATTCCCGAGGCCATGCGCCCCATCGTCGAACGCGCGGGTTACGCCCCGGCGGTCAAGGTCGGCGACACGTTGTTCTGCGCCGGCCAAGTGGGGCGCACGCCTGACTTGCAAGTAATCGAGGATCCCGAGCAGCAGTTCATCAGCGCCTGGGAAAACCTCGCGCAAGTGCTGGAGGCGGGCGGGTGCACGTTTGAGGATGTGGTGGACATGACCACTTACCACGTGGACATGTCCAGGCATATGGCGGTGTTTCGGGACGTGAAAAATCGGATGTTCCCCAAAGGACACTGCGCCTGGACGTGCATCGGCGTCAGCGAGTTGGCCCATCCGGGGTTGTTGGTGGAGATCAAGTGCGTGGCGGTGCGGCGCAAATGAGCGAAGCATCGAGAGACTAATAGCCTGCCAAGGACGTCATGGCTTTAAGTTAAGGAAAGGGTACGGCGAACATAAAACCTGTGGCGAGGGAGCTCCCTCGCCACAATTCCAGTGTTGGCCTAAAGAACTACCGGTTAAACCGCTCAACCAGCGAATACTGGGTTTTAGCGGTCTGAGTCAGTTCCTTACTCAATTCAGCCGAATGCCTGGCCTGTTCCGACGTTTGATCCGCCAGCGTCGCGATGGTGGTGATGTTGCGACTGATTTCCTCGGCCACCGCTGTTTGCTCTTCCGTCGCGGCGGCGATCTGGGTGGTCATGTCGGTGATGTTCGCCACGGCTTCACTGATACCGACCAGCGCCTTGTCGGCCTCCAGCACCCACGCCACGCCTTCTTCGGCCTGTCGGTGGCCGCTTTCCATGGTCTTCACCGCGTTGTTCGACGAAACCTGCAGCTTGGAAATCAGACTATGGATCTGCGTCGTGGACTCTGTCGTGCGTTGTGCCAACTGACGCACTTCATCGGCGACGACGGCGAAGCCTCGACCCATGTCACCCGCACGTGCGGCTTCGATGGCGGCGTTCAGTGCCAGCAGGTTGGTTTGATCGGCGATGCCTTTGATCACGTCGACCACCGTGCCGATTTCATTGCTGTCCTTGGCCAGTTGCGCGACCGTCAGCCCGGTCTCACCGACCACCACCGAGAGGCGCTGAATGGCTTCGCGGGTATCACGGGCCACATCGCGGCCACGCCCGGTCAGCACATTGGCTTCCTGGGTGGCGTCGGCGGTGCGTTGTACATGGCTGGCGACTTCTTGTGTGGTGGCGGCCATTTGATTGACCGCTGTCGACACCTGTTCGGTCTCGACGCGTTGGCGGTCCAGCCCACGAGCGCTGTCAGCGGCCAGGCCATCGGATCGGCCAGCCAGGCTGGTCAGTTGCTCAGCGGTATCTTGCAGCCGGGTGAGGCAGGTCTTGAGCCGCGATGCCTGGCTGACAAATGCCGTTTCGAGGCGTGCCTGAGGGCCGCGTTCATCGCTGTACATTTTGGCCAGCACCGCATCGGAGGTGGAGGCTTCAGCCATCGCCAGCAGATGCAACGCCCCACGATTTTGGCGACTCGACACCCAGAGCCCGAGCGGCACTGAAACCCCGACCGCGAGGATGATCGCCTCCGTCATGCCGAGGTACACGCCACCCAGCGCACCCACCAGGCCCATGGTCACCACCGGAAGCCAGGCGAATACGGCAGGCTGCCATTGATCACTGGCCGGGACGGCGGACTTGCCGAGGTTGATCCGTTTGTAGAGCGCTTCGGCGCGACGGATCTGTTCGGCGGTCGGCTTGACCCGGACCGACTCATAACCCACGACCTGGCTGCCTTCGAAAACCGGCGTGACGTAGGCGTTGACCCAGTAGTGGTCGCCGTTTTTCGAGCGATTCTTGACGATGCCCATCCATGGCTTGCCCTGCTTCAGCGCGCCCCACATATGGGCAAAGATCGCCGACGGTACATCGGGGTGACGCACAATGTTTTGCGGGGCGCCGATCAGGTCTGTCTTGTTGAAACCGCTGATCTCGACGAAGGCGTCATTGCAGTACGTGATGACGCCTCGTGCATCCGTGGTGGAGATGAGTTTTTGTTGAGGTCCAAGGGCAACCTCGCGCTGCGTAACTGGTTGATTGTTTCTCATCTGTATTGCTCCAATGCCCTAAGTTAGAGGCATCGGCTGCAATCGGCGAAAGGTTAACGCGTCAACCGGAAAGAACCTGCTGCGCGTCGGAAATAACATGACGCTAGCCATTTCATTGGCTGGAACCTGCCTGCCGCCAATCACTCAACGCCGACGCATCCAAGGCACGCCACGCGTCAGCCTCCGCCAGTTGATCTTCCGTCAGCCAGAGTCCCGCGTACGGGCACAGGGCTTCGGCGGGGAGTGCCAGCAGATCGCTCAACTTCATCACGTTGATCGAGCCTCGGTCTTTGTCATCCTCGGCTTCCCAGTCGCGCTGGAATAGCCGCACCTTCAAGACCTCCGCTTTAAAACTTTCAAACTGCGGACGGTTGTGCAACCGCTGTGTCGATTGCCTCAGGGTTCGCGCCTGGACATCCAGCAGCAGAACCTGCCATGCCAGTCGACCGTCGTGGTCGTCGTCGGCGTCGGTGTGCAGGCGAGTCAGGGCCAGATAACGGGCGTCTTCGGACCAGATCATCGAGGGCGCGAGATGGCTGATGGCGCAACCGGAGGCCGTCAGCAAATGCCCGCCCAGGCGTGGGCTCTGGACGCGCAGCCAGCTGTCGGCGTATTCGGTTTCACAGCCGAACAGCCAGGCGGCATCCTTGTCCGTCGGTGCGGGCTGGATGAAGTTGCCATCGGCGGTGGCAGACTGTGGCTGATTGACCAGACGCCAGTCGGGGAGGGCGGTCAGGCCTTGCGGGGTGACATTCAGCTCGCACCACTCATAGTAAAGTCGCGAGTCCGGTCGATGCTCACAGAAGGCTGCGCCTTCGTCCGCCGGAGGAGGCGATTGGTCGAAGCGCTGCAACGGCGTGCTTTGCGAATCCTGATCGAGGCGACCGCGAATCACCGCCACGCTGAGTGTCGGTCCACGGAAGTCCAACACCCGGGCGACCATCAGCGCGGGGCTGTTCAGCAACCGGCGTTCCTGGGCGTCGGCCACCACCACATGACCGGCAGTGGCGGGGGGCTGGGTGAACGGGATCAAGGCGATGTAGCGTCCGGTGTCGCACACCCGATGATCGAGTTGCCAAACCCCCGGCAAATCCCAGTCGCCAATCCGACAGCCATAGCCGCCGAGGCCCAGGCCGTTGTCTTGCTGCCAACTGAATTGAGCGCGGGTTTTACCGCTCAAGGGCGCGGACTCGACCTTCGTCGCGCCACGCTGTCCATCACCCGCCAGCGGCACAGCTAACTGCACGCGAGTCAGTTGTCGCTCCGCGACTTGCATCCGGCCGTTCGGCGCGTGGCCCACCTGCGTCTCACAGTCACTGTGAATGCTGTACAAGCCGTAACCATAACGACCGTGATCAGGCTGCGGGTAGTCGAAGTAGGACGACAACCGCAGGCAGTGGTCGTCCAGTTCCAGCGGTTCGCTCCAGCCCAGGGAGGGTTCGTTGTCAGCGGGTATCCACGGGCAGGGCAGTGCTTGCCAGCCTCGGTCCACGTGCCAGAGCCAGTAATCGAGGGCTTGCTCGGCACCCATCCGCGCATGGCACGCGAACGAGCGACTATCGGGATGCCAGATGATGGCGGTGTCGGCCATGATCAGCAGCGACGTGAGCTCGCCGTTGAGACTCACGCGGTATTGCGGGTACCTCAGCGGGTCGCAGGGTTGCGGCAAGTCGCGCAGACTGGCGGGCACGGCCGCACTCGCGTCCAGACGTTGCTGGCCATCGGGGGACGTATGGTGGAGCGTTTCGCGCGCCAGGTTGTGTTGCCAGGTTCCCGGTTCTAGCCAGAGGTCGGCCACCGGCACCAGGCTGATCCGCTCAGCCGTGGCCAGCAGTTGCTCCAGGCTGATCGCCCGCCCGCCGTTGTCGACCAAAGGGCTGTAACGCCCAGTCAGGGTGCCGTCGTTAAAGGCATCCAGTTCCCAGAATTCATCGCAGGCACATTGGTAGAGCACACGCTCCTGCCGATCCAGAATCACCAAACCCCAGGCCTGGCGCGAGGGCAAAGGCGCGGCGAAGTAACGCCCGTCATTGGAAAAACGCGCCGACGACCCAAGACTCTGGAGCAGCACGCCATCGGGGAACAGGTAATCGCACAGGACGGGGCCGCCCATGGCGATTTCGCTGTAGTTGAACACGCGGATGGGCTCACCCTCGGGTGTCTGTTGAGGCTCGCCGCCGCCCCAGGCACTGGCGCCGCCGCAAGACTGGCCCGACGCCAGGGGTGTCGACCTGGCCTTCGCCTTTGTCGGCTCGGCAAAGCCCAAACGTCGCTCCAGATGACTGACACAGGCCAGCCCGGCAAACATCACCACGGCGGCTCCCGCGATGTCCCAGTACGCCGGCAACGCCCGGCCCAGGTTAAAGCCCAGGCCGATGGCGGCGGAGGTCATGAACCGGGCAAGCCCTCGGCCGGCGCGTAGCCAACCCGCCCACGACGCCAGCCACATCAGGGCCGCACACGCCAGCACGACACCGAGGGCCCACAACAACGGGATGACTGTCACGAGGAAAATCGGGATCAGCAGCACGGCGAGTTGCCACAGCAGATCGAGCAATAATCGCGGCAGGCTTTTTTCGTCAGCAGATTGTTCGGAAGAGTGGGGCACCATTACCTCGATAACAGATGGGCGATTTCAAAGGGCTACTGGGTGTCGTTAGGACGATGGAACGCGCAGATAGAATGTAAAAGTGCCCAGCACTAAAGTGATTTATCACGGTCCATAAACCCCCACGACCGTCAGTGGTCATACTGCGCATCGGTATTTTGATCAAGGAAAGTGAACGCATGCTCCCCGCACTATAATCCGCCACCGCCGCCACTTGGTTCCGTCAACGGAACTCGCCTTGTGTTTGCCCCTCAATCCCATTCGAAGAATTAAAGCATGCACCTACGCAAAATTGCAGTTGGGCTGTCGGCCCTTGTTTTGCTCTCCACCGGCGCCGAAGCGCGCAGTCTGCTGGATCTGCTCAAGCCGCAAACCCAGCATCAAACGTCGCACTCGGGCTCGATCAACCAGAACGCCGCCCTGGACCTCTATTCGAACAAACAGAAACAGCCCTCGTTTGACGGTTGCGCAGACCTGTTCCCGGCCGCGAAGCCGATCAGCACCGCCACCGTGCCTGCCACCATGAAACCGATGGTCCTGTGTTCCGACAACTTCGCGGTGCTGTACTCGCAAACCAGCCGCACGCCGCTGTTAGTGGTCGAACGCCTGAATGCCGCCCAGTTACGGGACGCCAAAGGCGAGGAACGCACCAATCAGTTTTACCCGGACCCACGCATTCCCAAGAGTGGGCGCGCCGAGTTGAGCGACTACCGCAGCCAGCATCCGGCTGTGGACCGTGGGCATCAATCTCCGGCCGCCGATGCACCGAGTCCGAATGCCATGGCCCAGTCCTTCGCGTTGTCGAACATGGTGCCACAGGACCCCACCAACAACCGGAAGATCTGGAGCAAGGTCGAGGCGGATGTGCGCAAGTTTGCCAAGCGCGCCGATGGCAATTTGTTCGTCTTCACCGGCCCGCTGTTTGACGACGGCCACGGCACCATCGGCGCCAACAAGGTCTGGGTGCCGACGCGCCTGTTCAAGCTGGTATACGACACCTCGTCCCAGCGGGCCTGGGCCTACGTGCTGCCCAACGCTGAAACCCGCATCCAGAAACCGATGGACTACGACACCTTCGTGAAAAGCACCGGGCTCAAATTGCTCGGGAGTCTACCGGTGAGCGGTTCCGTCGGGCGCTCTTGATCGCCTGATGCACTACGCCCCGAGCAGCTCGGTGATCCACCGGGCCTGCCGGGCGATCTCTTGCAGTTTCTCCTCGGGCACGGCCTGCCGCGCCCGGGCGAAGTTGTCCAGGGTCTTATGCTTCTCTCGCAGTATGCGCTGCCACTTGGCCAGGAACGCCGGGCTGCGCGCCTGCATTTGCAGCGGTCCGAAGTACAGCTGCTCGTCGCTGTACATCACCGGCCCGGCGCGCTCGGCGACGATGATTTCGTAGTAGAAGCGGTTCTCCCGCAGCAACTCCTCGCAGAAGATGCGGTAGCCGTTGTCCATCAGCCATTGGCGCAGCGGCTGCTCGCCGCCGTTGGGTTGCAGGATCAGGCGCTCCTGGCCGTTCAGGCGCGCCTTGCCGTGGTCGAGGATGTCGCGGATCGTCTCGCCGCCCATGCCGCAGATGCTGACCGCCGTGATCCCGTCTTCCGGCTCGATCGCCGCCAGGCCACTGGCCAGGCGCACGCTGATCTGTTGTTCCAGGCCGCTCTCGCGCACCGTGCGTTCGGCCGAGCGGAACGGCGTCAATGCCACCTCGCCGGCCACCGCCGCCACGATGGCGCCACGGCGCATCAACGCCACTGGCAGGTAGCCGTGATCCGAGCCGATGTCGGCCAGGCGCGCGCCGGCGGGCACATGTGCCGCCACGCGCTCCAGGCGCATGGACAATGTCTGTTCGTTCAACTGCAACCCCTTTTCACCACGAACGCCCGGCACCTTTGGCCGGATCGGGGCGCGACTCTGGCGAGCAACGCCGTGCATGTCAAATCCCAGCGACCGCTACTTGGGCTTGAGGCCGTGCCTTGGTTGGCACTAAAGCGATAAAGCTATTGAAAAAAACGGCCATAAGCTTTAAACGGGAAGATCACTGGCGCAGTGCTAGCAAACAATAATTAAGTATCGCCAGTTTCTGGCTCAGGGAACGCTGATGAGTTTTCGCCCATTGACTGACTTCCCAGCGCAATCGAACGATTGCGGCGTTATCGCATCCCAACTGAAAGGGAATCTGGAAACAGTCGGCATGGCTTACGCTGGCAACAGGGACACCATCGAACACTTGCTGGACTCGGCGCGCAACTGGGCCCACACCACCGCGTGGGTGGTCTATCGCGCCGGTGAACAACTGCATCTGGTCGGGCAGGGCGATCCGCAGGTGCAGTGGCCGTCCAGCGTGGCCAATGACGAGTTCGAAGCCTTTTGCCGGAGTCGGCAGTTGCACCGCTGGCCGACCGGTCGCGGCGAAAGTGAGCTCGGTTGGCTACTCGCACCCATCAGCGATGCCGCGCAACCAGCGCTCGCCGAGTTTGCCCTGCGCCTGGGCATTCAGGTGCAGACCGACACCCTGGCCCGTGCGCAGATTACCCAACGCGTGCTGTATGAAATCACCTACCTGGCCAGTTCGACCCGCGACCGCGCCGTGTTCCTGGTGGGGGTTCACCAGTTGCTGGCCAGCCTGATCGACGCCGAGAACTTCTATCTCGCGCTGTATGACCCGCACACCGGCAAGATGGAATACCCGTACTACGTCGACATCATCGATGTCGAAGCCCTGGAATCCGAGAACTACGAATACCTCGACCCTGCGCACTTGTCGCTGACCGCCCAGGTGTTGACCTCGGGCCAACCGTTGCTGATCGACGCCGCCGGCATTCACGCGGCGGCGGCCGAAGGTCGCTTCTACTGCGTGGGCGACTGTCCGGAGTTCTGGATGGGTGCGCCGTTGAAAAACGCTTCGGACGACGTGTTTGGCATGCTGGCGATGCAGGTCTACGACGTGTCCCGGATCTACAGCGCTGAAGACCGCGCGCTGTTCCTGGTGGTGGCCCGCCACGTGGCCATGGCGCTGGACCGGATCCTGCACCGCGCCGATCTGGAAGAAACGGTAATGCGGCGTACCCTGGAGCTCTCGGAGCTCAACGACGCCTTGCGCCAGGAAGTGGCCGACCGCGAGCGCGCCGAACATCTGCAGAGCGCGCTGTTCCAAATCGCCGAACTGTCGAGCCAGCCCGGTGACATGGCCGAGCTGTTCCAAACCTTGCATGGCATCGTCGGTGATTTGCTGTTCGCGCAGAACTTCTACATCGCGCTGTTCGACGACGGCACCAGTGAAGTGACCTTCCCGTATTACGTCGATGAGCGCCAGACGGTTCGCCCGGAAGCTCGGCGCGGGAGTCGGGGCTTGACCGAGTACGTTATCCGTCAGCGCCGGGCATGTCTGATTGACGTCGACGAAGCCGAACGATTGACCGCAGAAGGCGAAATCGAAGTCGCCGATGTGTATTACCAAGCCTATTCCTGGCTGGGCATTCCGCTGTTCGATGGCGATGTGGTGCGCGGTGTGCTGGCAGTACAAAGCTACACCTCGAACGTGCGCTATACCTTGCGGGACCAGGAACTGCTGACGTTCGTCTCGCGGCACATCGACACTGCGTTGTCGCGCCGCACCGCCGCCGAGGCGATCCATGCCGCCAACCTCAAGCTCGAAGCCCGGGTACAGAACCGCACCCGTGAACTCGATCACGCCAATGCCAAGCTGCAACACGAAAACTCCCACGATGCGCTGACCGGGCTGCCGAATCGCACCTACTTGCAACAGCGCCTCAACCTGGCCTGGTCGCAATTCGGCAGCGACGGCGGGCATCTGGCGGTGATGTTCATCGACCTCGACCGTTTCAAAATGGTCAACGACAGCCTCGGCCACCATTTTGGCGACCTGCTGCTGATGCAGGCCGCCCAGCGTCTGCGCGGTTGCCTGCGCGACACCGACATGCTCGCGCGCCTGGGGGGCGATGAGTTTTCTGTGCTCGCACCCGAAGCGCCGCTGGAGGTGGTGGTCGACATCGCCGAACGGATCCTGGTGGCGTTCGACCTGCCGTTTGTGATCAACGGCCATCAGGTGTTTTCGTCCTGCAGCATCGGCATTGTCAGCGCCGACAGCCAGTTCCACCACGAACCCGCCGACCTGCTGCGCGATGCCGATGCGGCGATGTATCGGGTCAAAAGTGCAGGGCGCGACAGCTACGCGGTGTTCAACCAGGAAGTGCGCCGGGAAGTCTCGGACCAGGTCGAACGCGAAGGCGCGCTGCGCAATGCGCTCAAACGCACCGACGAACTGCTGCCGTATTTCCAGCCGATTGTCAGCGTCGACACCGGCGAACTGGTGGCCCTCGAAGCGCTGATCCGCTGGCATCAACCGGGTGGCCGAGTGATCGCGCCGGGCGAGTTTCTGCCGGATGTCGAGGGCTTGCGCCTGATCGGTCGCCTGGACCTGTACATGCTCACCAGCGTCGCCCTGATCCTCGCCCAACCCCAACACGCGAATTGGCCGCCAGTGCACCTCAACTGCTCCAGCTACAGCATGACCCGCCCGGACTTCGCCAGTGACGTGCTGGCCCTGTTGGCGCGGCACGGGGTCGCGCCGTCGCGGATCTGCCTGGAATTGACCGAAGGCGCGCTGGTGGCCGAACCGGCGATTGCCCGGCTGACCATGCAGCAGTTGGCCGACAACGGCATGTCGGTGGTGCTGGATGACTTCGGCGCCGGGTTTTCATCCCTGAGCTACGTGCACCAATACCGCTTCAGCGGCTTGAAGATCGACAAGTCGTTCATCCTCGAACTGACCGCCAGCCCCCGCAGCCGCGCAATCGTGCGGGCGATCGTGCGCATGGCCGAATCGCTGGATTTGAGCGTGGTGGCGGAAGGGGTTGAGGATCAAGCGACCCTGGACCTGCTGCGCGAAATGGGCGCGGGGCAGGCCCAGGGGTATTACTTTGCCAAGCCAATGGGGTTGGCGGCGTTGTTGGCGAGTGAGCTGATCGGTCGTCAGGGCTGACGACCGATCGGCCTGTCAGTCGATGCGCGGATGCTGTTGCACCAGGTTTTTGCGCTTGGCTTCCGGTGCGGACGACACGGTGGAAAACCTGGTGGTGCGTGCCGATGATGCGGACTATCAAGCCAAGCGAAATGGTCGCAATCAAGTCGTGTGATTGCTTCCACATGGCTACTTCGTCCGCAGTAAGGGAACTATTCTAAACAGTAGTGTCAATTTGACATGCGCCTTGCAGCGCGCGTCCTACAGAGCCAGACAGTGCCGGGCTGTTTCCCGGAAAACCAGGGAAGAGAGTGATGAGAATTATTGTTGCGATGCTGTTGATGCTTAGCGGTTATGCCTTTGCCGGCTGCAACAGCCTAAGTGACAGTGATCAGCGTGCTTACTGCGATGCCAGGGCGGATAGAGACAGCAGCAAATGCAATTCGATTTCCAACTCCGACCTGCGCGCCACCTGCAATGCAGAAAGCGGCGGCGGCCGCAGCAATTGCAACAGCATCAGCGACAGTGACCAACGCGCTTACTGCAATGCCAAGGCTGGTGGAGGCAGCAGTAATTGCAACTCGATCTCCGGCTCCGCCCTGCGCGCCACCTGCGACGCAGAATCGGGCGGCGGCCGCAGCAATTGCAACAGCATCAGCGACAGTGACCAGCGCGCTTACTGCAATGCCAAGGCAGGCGGAGGCAGAAGCAATTGCAACTCGATCTCCAACAGCGACCAGCGCACTGAATGTGAAGCCATCACGCATTGAGTGAGCAGTTCGTTGTATGAAGTAGGCGTGCGTTCAATTCACCTGGTGTGATTAAACGCGCGCCTACGCCCGCCGCCCCAGCCAACGCACCATTGCCGATAGAACACGTGCGGGTTGACCGGATGTCACTCAATGCGCGGATGCTGTTGCACCAGGTTCTTGCGCTTGGCTTCCAGTTCGGCGATCTGCGCGTCGATGTCTTCGATCTTCTGTTCGATATTGTCTTCATGCTCTTGCAGCAGTTCTTTCGCTTCCTCAAGGTCGGAGGCTGCCGGGGCCGCGCCGCGCAAGGGCATGTTGGCGGTTTCTTTCATGGTGAAGCCGGTCACCAGGCCCACGATGGCGATCACCATCAGGTAGTACGCCGGCATGTACAGGTTGTTGGTGCTCTCCACCAGCCAGGCCACCAGGGTCGGGGTCAGGCCCGCGATCAGCACCGACACGTTGAACGCACTGGCCAGGGCGCTGTAGCGGATGTGCGTGGGGAACATCGCCGGCAGGGTCGAGGCCATCACGCCGATGAAGAAGTTGAGCACCACGGCGATGATCAATAGCCCCGAGAAAATCAGCCCCAGCTTGCCGCTGTTGATCAGCATGAAGGCCGGAATGGCCAGGCAGAACAGCGCGATACTGCCGAAGAGGATGAAGGGGCGGCGGCCAATCTTGTCGCTCAAGAAGCCGATCAGGGGCTGCACGAACAACATGCCGACCATGATCGCGATGATGATCAGCACCCCATGGTTTTCGCTGTAGTGCAGGTTGTGCGCGAGGTAGCTCGGCATGTAGGTGAGCAGCATGTAGTAAGTGACGTTGGTCACGGCCACCACGCCGATGCAGGTCATCAGGCTGCGCCAGTGCTTGGTCGCGACTTCTCTGAACGACACTTTCGGGCCGCGCGCCAGGCCTTCGCGGTCGCCCTGTTCGAGTTTTTCCACGTGTTGCTGGAAGGCCGGGGTCTCTTCGAGTGCGTTACGCAAGTAGAGGCCGATCATGCCCAGGGGCAGGGCGAGGAAGAACGGCAGGCGCCAGCCCCACGATTCGAACTGCTGCTCGCCGATCACGGCGGAAATCAACACCACCAGGCCGGCACCCAGGACAAACCCGGCGATGGAGCCGAAGTCCAGCCAGCTGCCGAGGAAGCCGCGTTTGCGGTCCGGGGCATACTCGGCGACGAAGATCGAGGCGCCGGTGTATTCGCCGCCCACCGAGAAGCCTTGGGCCATCTTCGCCAGCAACAGCAGGATCGGCGCCCAGATACCAATCGTGTCATAGGACGGAATCAGCCCGATGGCGAAGGTGCTCAGGGACATGATGACGATGGTGGCGGCCAGGACTTTCTGCCGGCCATATTTGTCGCCCAAGGCGCCGAAGAACAGGCCACCCAAAGGACGGATCAGGAACGGTACCGAGAAGGTCGCCAGCGCGGCAATCATCTGCACGCTGGGCGAGGCGCCGGGGAAGAACACCTTGCCCAGCACATAGGCGACGAAGCCGTAAACGCCGAAGTCGAACCATTCCATGGCATTGCCCAGTGCGGCGGCGGTAATCGCTTTGCGCATCTTGGCGTCGTCGACAATGATGATGTCGTCCAGTCCGATCGGATTGACGGTTTTCTTGCTTGATTTCATACGAATTACTCTGTCCCTGATGGCTGTCGATGCCATTGTTCTAATGGCACGTGCTCTTGGTTCAGATACATCAGGACACGAAATAATTCACCACTCGCCGCATTTTTGTTAAATCACCGCCGGGCTGGGGTGGTGGAGGCGTTCGCCGCCCAGGGAATCGCGCTGCATGGAGTGCAGGTTTTTCTCTATGGTTTCGCACAAGGCTTCCATCTGGATCTGGTGCTCGCTGTCGCGAAACGGGCTTTGCAGATCGGTGCCGATGCGTTCGATGGCCAGCAGCATGAAGCCCACCACCGTCGAGGCCAGCGGGGTGTACCAGCCCAGGGACTCGACCAGCCCCACCGGCACAATCAGGCAGAACAGCGAAATAAACAGCCGTGGAAAATACACGTAAGGGTAGGGCAGCGGCGTATTCGCAATCCGCTCCATGCCGCCCTGGCTGTTGGACAGATCGACCAGGGTCGTCTCCAGCCGCGACAGGCGAATGCTGTCCAGATGCCCGGCCTTGTATTCCTGGGCCAACAGCGCCGCGGAACCGTTGAGGATATCGTTGGCGAAGTTATTGGTAGAACCACTGCGCGCGAACTCCCCGGCGGGAATAAACGCCTGTAATTCGGGCGGGCATGGCTGGCCCCGCAGATGCGCCGCCAGGCAATTCACATATGCCACGTGACGGCGCAGCAGGGTTGATTTCATCGGGTTGACTTCGTTATCCGGGTCATCCACCAGCGTCAGGACTTGCCGCGCAAAGCTGCGGGAGTTATTGACCATTGCCCCCCACAACGTGCGCGCCTCCCACCAGCGATTGTAGGCACTGCTGTTGCGAAAACTGATCAGCACCACCAACGCCGAGCCGAGCAATGTCAGCGGCATCAGCGGCAGGGTGATCTTGTTTTCCAGAAACAGCATGAAGTCCACGGTGACGGCAATATCCCAGAGCAGTAGCCAGAACAGGGCCCAGCCCACATAGCCCATGGTCTTGATGATCAGGCGGTATTTTTTGATGACGGCGGCTTTCAAGCGGCGACCTCGCGGCGAGTGGGGGGCATTAATGCTCTAACTCGGACGGTGGTTGTCGGGTAAAGGTTCGGTAGGGGGGCGATCAATGGTCATGAGAGGTGTAATCTTGCCCGCTCGCATACCCCGACAAGAAAAATAATCAGGAGTCATTGATGCAACCGATCCGTCTCGGTCTGGTGGGCTACGGCAAGATTGCCCAGGACCAACACGTCCCCGCTATCCACGCCAACCCCGCGTTCCAGTTGGTGTCCGTCGCCACCCAAGGGCAGCCCTGCGCCGGGGTCGAAAACTTCAAGTCCCTGGGCGAGTTGCTGGAAAACGGCCCGCCCGTCGATGCAATTGCGTTTTGCACACCGCCACAGGGCCGCTTCGCTCTGGTGCAACAAGCACTGGCCGCGGGCAAACACGTGCTGGTCGAAAAACCGCCGTGCGCCACCTTGGGCGAGGCGATGGCGTTGGTGGATCAGGTCGCGGAGCAGGGCGTCAGCGGCTTGTTCGCCTGGCATTCCCGCTACGCCCCCGGCATCCAGGCCGCCCGTGACTGGCTGGCTAGCCGCACCTTGCAAAGCGTGCAGATCGACTGGAAGGAAGACGTGCGCAAATGGCACCCCGGCCAGGCCTGGATCTGGCAACCCGGCGGCCTGGGCGTGTTCGATCCCGGCATCAACGCCTTGTCGATCGCCACCCACCTGCTGGCGCTGCCGCTGTTTGTCGAATCGGCCGAACTGCGCGTCCCCAGCAACTGCCAGTCGCCGATTGCCGCGTCGATCAAAATGTCCGACGCGCGCCACCTCGACGTGCGCGCCGAGTTCGATTTCGACCACGGTCACGACGAACTCTGGAGCATCGAAATTCGCTGCACCGAAGGCGTCCTGCGCCTGGACAACGGCGGCGCCTTGCTGAGCATCGACGGCGTGCGCCAGGCGGTCTCGGAGGAGGGCGAATACGCGGCGGTGTATCGGCATTTTCAGCAGTTGATTGGCGATAAGGCCAGTGACCTGGATCTTCAGCCGTTGCGGCTGGTGGCGGATAGTTTTTTTGTGGGGAGTCGGGCGTTGGTTGAGGCGTTTTACGACTAGCGGAGGTGGTATTTTCAGGGATGACTCAGTGATGAAGTGTATGCAACGGATCAAGGCGTACTTTGGGTGGAATTCGCATCGGGAGGCCGGCGCTTCAGAGGCGCAAGATGACAATCAAGCAGCGTCCCGCCTGGAACGGAATCTGGCGTGGATGCCGACATTCGAAGCGCCGAAGCCCCTTGATCTTCCGCCTCCCGCCTGTCCTTCATTAGGGCCGTCCACCGGCGAGTTGGTCAGTCGCTATCGGGCCTATATCGCGCAAGTGGAGACGCTCGATGCGCCCGTGGCCAACGCAGCGTTGCGCGACGCCGGGCGGCGCCTGGCCAGGGACCTGCTGGGAAAAGCGATTGACCTCAGCAGCTCCAAAGCCCAAGAGCTTTCGCCGGACATTTACTGGCTGATGCAAAGCGCGGTGCTCGCTTCGCTGTTCGCTGACGGTGCGCAGTCAGAGGCGTTCGTGGCCTATCGAAACCACGTTCACTCCTACAAGGATGCCGCTCTGATGACGGCTCAAGTCGGGGCGTTCGACCTGTACGTCACCTCGCGTAGCCCCGCACAGCCAGTGGACGAAAGCGAAATTCAATCCAGCTCACCGGACGGTCGCTATTGTGTTCGGGTGACGCCTTGGGAGGCACGCCACTCGCTTTGGGTCTATTCGCCGCGCATCATCGATACCCGGCGGGGCCTCTGCATTTTTCAATTCTCGGACGCTTGTTGGTCAGCGGATCAATCCACTTGGCTCACCCCGACGACCGTAGAACTCAAACTGCGCAAATTCCCTGGAGACCGGATGGGGCAGGGCGTGCGCGTCGTGGTCGATTGTGATGGGCGCGTTGCGCGTTGGGGGAGCGGAGAAACAGTGGAGTTATCGGATCTGGAAAGTGCGCTTGAAGCCCTTCTGAACGAGGCTTGAATAAAGGGACAGATCTATTTTTTTTCGGAAATAAATCTGTTCCCTTATCTCACTTTCAATCGCGAATAAACGCCAACAAATCCGCATTGATCTGATCCGCATTAGTCGTCGGCATACCATGCGGGAAGCCCGGGTAGGTTTTGAGCGTTGCATGCTTCAACAGTTTGGCCGACAGCGGCGCCGAGTCGGCAAAGGGCACAATCTGATCATCCTCGCCATGCATGACCAGCGTCGGCACTTCAATCGCCTTCAAATCTTCGGTGAAGTCAGTCTCGGAAAACGCCTTGATGCAGTCGTAATGCGCTTTGGCGCCGCCCATCATGCCTTGGCGCCACCAGTTGTCGATCACGCCTTGCGAGGACTTGGCCCCGGGCCGATTGAAGCCATAAAACGGCCCCGCCGGCACGTCCACGTAAAACTGCGCACGGCTGGCGACCAGGGCCGAGCGGAACCCGTCGAACACTTCCAGCGGCAACCCGCCGGGGTTCTTCTCCGACTTGACCATGATCGGCGGCACCGCGCTGATCAATACAGCCTTGGCCACGCGTCCAGGCTTGGCGCGCGCGGTGTAGCGTGCAACTTCACCGCCACCGGTGGAATGGCCGACATGAATCGCGCCCTTGAGGTCGAGGGCATCGGTCAACTCGATGACGTCGGCAGCGTAGGTGTCCATTTCATTGCCTTCCCACGTCTGCGTCGAGCGCCCGTGTCCGCGACGGTCGTGGGCGATCACCCGGTAGCCTTTGAGCAGGAAAAACATCATCTGGTTGTCCCAGTCATCCGCGCTCAATGGCCAGCCGTGGTGAAACACGATCGGCGTCGCGTCCTTCGGACCCCAATCCTTGTAGAAAATCCGCGTTCCGTCTTTGGTCGTGATGGTGTTCATGGCATGTGTCCCCTTGTGATCTGGTGGGTGTGGGGCGTGCAAAAGGTAGCGCGCTCGTGGTCGCGAACGACGGGGTACGAGCGGGCTTGGTCAGTGTAGAAGACGGGCGGGGAGGGACGCTTTCAAGCGATGGGTGGGGTTTGTTGGTTACTGGCAGCTATCGGCAAGGAGCAGTCACTCATTGACAACCTAATACGCCGAGTTGTGTTTACGATAGGTGCCGTTTCGACAGGAGCAATGCAATGGATCTGAAGTTCAGTCACGTAGATGTACTGGTCAAGAATCTTGAGGAAGCCTGTGCTTACTACGCACACATACTAAACGCCAGGATCTCCAAAACGCTTGTCTGGGAGCGGGGTGGTTTGCACGTCCACTACGCGATTGCAATGATCGGTCAAGAGCGTTTCATGCTGGTGCAACCGTTGGCGGGGAATCTGAAAGAACTTTTAGATTCTTCGGGTGAAGGGATGATTTACCGCCACTGCTACTCAACAACGGATATCGAAAAAGCCTATGACGAATTGATAGACGTCGGTGTTCAGCCTCAAGACGAAAATGGAGAACCATTGGCTCGTGCGAATCTGCAATCCCCGTCCGGCGCACGCGTCATCTGGTTACCAAAGCGCTTCGGGCACTTTTCTATCGAGATACTTGAAGAAAAGGCTCTGGAAGCGTTTATCGAGACTGCCTTTATCTAAAAACAATGTAGCAGCCGTTCACGACAGGCTACTTTTGGCAGAAGCGGACGTTCAACATCCGTCTTTTCGCCTGTTCTGAATGCTATACACCGAGAAAAAGGGACGGATTTATTTTTCCGTTCTACCCAGGAAAAAGGGGGGCATGTAAATAAGTCTGTCCCTTTTTCCCTAATCTTACTTTCGTGACGACTGTTGGGTAAGTTGAGTCGTCATTCATTTTATAAATAGTGTTCAGGGGGCTGAGTCTGTGTATTGATCGAGTTTTCCTTTCCTGAATATTTGTCTCTGTCGTGCTAAATACGGCCCAGTCAGATTTACTGACGGGAAGTGCCAGAGTCGAATTGGACGCTGATTGGCCGATTGCCGCCTCCCAAGAGGATCCCTACGCTTGGAAGAATCGATCGGGCCGGCAGGGGCAAAGGGCACTGGACGCCTTGTCATCGATGATCTCCTCGCTGGCAAGGCGTCCCACTACCGCCGCCAAAGTCACTCCAGGGTGCATTGCACAAACATAGACGCCGCCCACTTTTGGTAGATAACCGATAACGGGGATGCCATCGGCAGGCATGGGCCTAAGTCCGACACAAGCCCATTCCGGATTTATAGAAACAACACCACGGAGTTCGTTCTGGATGGTCTTGGCAGTTCGAAGCGCTATCGCTGCCGGCTGATTTTCCATGGAGTCGTCCACGTAATCTTCTGCCGCCAGCAACGCACCCTCCGGACTTTGCCTCACTTCCATTTCAGGGCTGGAGATGAGGGTGTGCACGAGGTTGGGTTGTGACTTGTAACGGATGAAAATGGCAGGCGAGGCCTCTATTGGCAGGGACACTTCAAGCATGTCTGCCAGTTTCGTAATGCCTGTCCCGGCCGCCAATACGACAATATCGGCATCGATGATGCCTATTGTTGTTTCGACTCCGGTCACCTTTGCACGCTGGGTTACAAAGCCGAGCACCCGCGTCTGAGTGAGAATCTTCGCCCCATGTGCCTGGGCACCTGCGATCAACACATGCGTAGCTGCCACTGCGTCCAGCGCCCCTTCTTCAGCCACATACACAGCAGACTGAGGAGGATTCTTGAGATTTGGTTCAAGGTCGAGAATCTGCGATCGAGACACCAGGTTTGCCGAAGCTTGGCTACCTGAGATCTGCAGCTCTCCACTTGCCATCACGCTGTAAGACAAGGCTCCTGTCCATCGTATCTTCAGACCAGGCAGCTGCGTTTCGAGTCGGCGGTACTCCTTGATTGCAGAACCGCGCAGTTGCGCAATTGGGTCGGGTTCGGGGTGTGAGGTATTGATCCAGGCGAATGAACTGCCAGTCACTCCCGAAGCTATTCCTTGAGCCTCGACCAAGATGACATTCGCGCCTTTACCTGCCAAGTGATACGCCAATGACGCGCCCACGATGCCTGCACCAATGACAACCACTCGTTTGCCCTGACCATTTCCCATATCAACCTCCGTTCTGTCGATGTGCCGATGGTACGACAGCTGGATGATTTCATGACATGAGAGCCTGATCGTTCAGGACGCTTTTTGAGTGTCTGCTTCTGGCCGAAAGCACCCCTCACCAAGCAGCGCCGATCATGACGCCCATCGCTGCCCGAACGTCCCCCTCAAACCTGATCCAACACCTCAACCACACCCTTATCCTCCCCCAGAAAACCCCCACTCTGATGCTGCCAAAGCCGCGCATACACCCCATTCTTCGCCAGCAATTCACTGTGCGTACCCTGTTCGATAATGCGTCCGTCATCCATGACGATGAGCCGGTCCATGGCCGCAATTGTGGACAGTCGATGGGCGATGGCGATGACGGTTTTGCCTTGCATCATTTCATCGAGGCTTTCCTGGATGGCGACTTCGACTTCCGAGTCCAGCGCGCTGGTGGCTTCGTCGAGCAGCAGGATCGGGGCGTTTTTGAGCATGACTCGGGCGATCGCGACGCGCTGGCGCTGGCCGCCTGACAGTTTGATGCCGCGTTCACCCACCAGGGTGTCGTAGCCGCTATGACCTTGCCGGTCGCTGAGTTGGCTGATGAATTCATCGGCCTGGGCGTTGGCGGCGGCGCGGCGGATTTGCGCGTCGGTCGCGTCGGGACGGCCGTAGGCGATGTTGTCGCGGATGGAACGGTGGAGCAGGGAGGTGTCCTGCGTGACCATGCCGATAGAGGCGCGCAGGCTGTCTTGCGTCACTTTGGCGATGTTCTGGCCGTCGATGCAAATCTCCCCGCTGTTGACGTCGTAGAAGCGCAGCAGCAGGTTGATCAGCGTGGATTTACCCGCGCCGGAACGGCCCACCAGGCCGATTTTTTCGCCCGGGCGGATGCTGAGGTTCAGGCCATTGAGCACTTGGCGTTCGCCGTTGTAGTTGAAACTCACATTGTTGAAGGTGACCGCGCCGCCGGTGGTCTGCAGCACGCCCGCATCCGGCGCGTCCTGCACTTGGGTGCCGAGGGTCAGCGTCGCCATGCCATCCTGGGCGGTACCGATGCTTTCGAACAGCGAGGTCATTTGCCACATGATCCAGTTCGACATGCCATTGATCCGCAATGCCATTGCAATGATTGCCGCCACGGCGCCGGCGCCGACCGCACCCTGGTGCCACAGCCACAGGGCATAACCGCCGGCGGCCATGATCAGCGCCACCACCAAGGCCTGGTTGACGATCTCGAACTGGCTGACCAGGCGCATCTGCCGGAACCCGGTTTGCTTGAAGTCTTCCATCGCGGCACGCGCGAAATGCGCTTCGCGATTGGAGTGGGAGAACAGCTTCACCGTTGTGATGTTGGTGTAGGCGTCCGAGATACGCCCGGTCATCATCGAGCGTGCGTTGGCCTGTTCCTGTCCGACTTTGCCCAGGCGGGGCACGAAGTACCACATGGCCAACCCGAACAGCACGAACCAGGCCACGAAGGGCAGGATCAGCTTCAGCGCGAAGCCGCCGGCCAGCGCGATGATCGCGATGAAGTAAACGCCAATCCCCGGGAGGATTTCGATCAGCGTGAACAGCACGTCGCGCACGGCCAGCGCCGTCTGCATCACCTTGGTGGTGACGCGCCCGGAAAACTCATCGGAAAAAAACGACAGGCTTTGGCGCAGCATCAGGCGATGGAAGTCCCAGCGCAGGCGCAACGGCAAATTGATCGCCAAGACCTGGTGCTGCACCATCGTGCGCAACGCCACCAGCCCGACGCTGGTCACCATGACAATGCCCATGCCCCACAACACGGAACTTTCCTGCGCCGCCGCTTCACCGCCGGCCTGCCAGGTCGAGAGCAGGTCCACGATCTGCCCAAGGAAGGAAAACAGCCAGGCTTCGTAAATCGACACACCGGCACTGAGCAGCGCCAGCGCCAGGATGTAACCGCGAGCGCCGCGGGTGCAGGCCCACAGAAATCGGGCCAGGCCGTCGGGCGGCGGGGGGACCTCGTCGGGGGGGAAGGGGTCGAGCCTTCGTTCAAACACACGAAGCATGGCGGTCTCCAAAACGATCAGTTGGGGGGAGTTTGCCATTGAACGGCGGCGTTGAGGGTTTGGAAGGTTCGCCTGCGCGATGGCGGCGTGCCAGTCGACATCCTCGTCATTGACCGATCGCCTTCGCGGGCAAGCCTTGCTCCTACATTTGTTTTGCGTCGTTCACAGAGTTGGCGGGCAACATCAATCCCTGTAGGAGCAATGCTTGCTCGCGAAAGCGGCGCGTCAGTCGATATCCTCGTCGCTGAGACACCGCCTTCGCGGGCAAGCCTCGCTCCTACATTTGTTTGCGTCGTTCACTGTGAATAGGGGAAAGATCTATTTTCTTGTTTTTCTTCGAAAATAAATCTGTCCCCCTTATCTTGTTTTACGAAAAGTCAGCTGCTCAACATGTCCGGCGGCGGTTCTATCCGGCTACTCGCCTCGCGCACTACCATCGTGAATAAAACATCCTCCAGTCACACCTGAAACTTTCTCAGAGGCTCCACAGGGTAATTCAGCTGCTTCAGCGACAATTCAAACTCACTGAGAAAATCATTCAACCGAGACTTCTGAATAGACAAAACAAAGCGAAACTGTGCGCCGTCATTTCTCTCAATGACAACGCCGCGATCCCGCGCGCCTAGCCATCCGCCCTGAACATAACCGGAAATTTTTTTGATGTCCGATCGAGGTATCACGCCAGAAAAATGCTCTGAACTCATCTGCTTTTCGACAGTGACGCCCGACGAATCAAAGCCCACGTGAAAACCGGCCTCGGCAGGACTTTCATTATCGACCTTAGCCTTGCTCTCCGACTTTTCTACCAGTTTGATGGTCACGATCACAAACACGACAATCGCCACCACACCGAGTATCAAATAAGCAACAGGATCGGAAAATGAAGGCCTTCCAAACACATTCGCAAACACGACACCGAACACAATAATGGCGTACATCCATTTTGTACTCGCTTCCATAAACCTCCAGGCCTTACCGAACGGCTTGATATACGCCTCGTGAGGATGAACATAAATCGCCTGAATAATATTCGCCGGAATTACCACACTCACTCCTGCCACTCCCTTTTCTTAAAATCCATTTCGGAACGCATGGTAACCGGTCTGTCGACATCCTCGCCATTGACACACCGCCTTCGCGGGCAAGCCTTGCTCCTACATTGTTTGCGTCGTTCGCAAAATGGGCGGGCAACATCAATCCCTGTAGGAGCGAAGCTTGCTCGCGAAAGCGGCGTGTCAGTCGACATCCTCATCATTGACACACCGCCTTCGCGGGCAAGCCTCGCTCCTACATTGTTTGCGTCGTTCACAAAATTGGCAGCCAACACCAATCCCTGTAGGAGCAAAGCTTGCTCGCGAAAGCGGCGCGTCAGTCGATATCCTCGTCGCTGAGACACCGCCTTCGCGGGCAAGCCTCGCTCCTACATTTGTTTGCGTCGTTCACAGAGTTGGCGGGCAACATCAATCCCTGTAGGAGCAAAGCTTGCTCGCGAAAGCGGCGTGTCAGTCGGAATCACCGTTATAGACACACCGCCTTCGCGGGCAAGCCTCGCTCCTACGGTTTCAATCAGATCAACGCCAATGCCTGCGCCAAATCCGCCCGCAAATCCTCCACATCCTCAACCCCCACCGACAACCGCACCAACCCATCCCCAATCCCTAACTGCGCACGCGTCGCCGCCGGAATGCTCGCATGGGTCATGATCGCCGGATGCTCAATCAAACTTTCCACGCCACCCAAACTCTCCGCCAGGGCGAAGATTTTTACGTTCTCAAGGAAGCGTGTGGCGCCGGCCAGATCGGTATTCAAATCAACCGAAATCATCCCGCCAAAACCTCGCATTTGCCGGCGCGCCAGTTCGTGCTGCGGATGTGACGGCAGCCCCGGATAGTAAACCCGTGACACTTGCGGCTGGGCTTCCAGCCATTTCGCCAGTTCCAGCGCATTGCTGCAGTGGCGTTCCATGCGCAGGGCCAACGTTTTCACGCCGCGCAGGGTGAGGAAGGCGTCGAATGGGCCGGAGATCGCGCCGACGGAGTTTTGCAGGAAGCCCAGGCGTTCGGCCAGTTCCGGGTTTTGCCCGACGACGGCGATGCCGCCGATGACGTCGGAGTGGCCGTTGAGGTATTTGGTGGTCGAGTGCACGACGATGTCGAAGCCCAGCTCCAGCGGACGTTGTATCCACGGGCTGGCGAAGGTGTTGTCGGCGACGCAGATGATGCCGCGGTCGCGGCAGGTGCGGGCGATGGCGCTGAGGTCGGTGAGGCTGAGCAGGGGATTGCTCGGCGTCTCGACCCAGACCATGCGCGTGTCGTCCTGCAGCGAGGCTTCGAAATTCGCCAGGCTGGTCAGGTCGACGTAGCTGAAGCGATGCCCGGCGCTGCGTTGGCGCACTTTGTCGAAGAGGCGGAAGGTGCCGCCGTACAGGTCATTGCCGGAGACGATGTGCGAGCCGGCGTCGAGCAGTTCGAGCACGGTGGAAATCGCCGCCAGCCCGGAGGCGAAGGCGAAGGCCTGGGTGCCGCCCTCAAGGTCGGCGACGCAACGTTCCAGGGCAAAGCGCGTCGGGTTATGCGAGCGGCCGTAGTCGAGGCCCTTGTGCACGCCGGGGCTCGATTGCAAGTAGGTGGAGTTGGCGTAGATCGGCGGCATCAGCGCCCCGGTGGACGGGTCCGGGACCTGGCCGGCGTGGATCACCCGCGTGGCGAAGGCACGTGGCGCACCGGTTTCATCGTGCTGACTCATGTAAGGGATCTCCGTAAATGATTGAGAAGGTCGACGCGGGTAATCAGGCCGTGAAAGCCCGAGGCGTCGGCGATGATCGCCACCAGTCCGCGATCGAGCTCGGCTTGCAGTTCAGGCAGGCTGGCGCCGGGCGACAGGGTTTGTACCTTGTCGGTCATCGCGCTGGCCACGGTCAAGCGAAAGTGCGAAGCGTCTTCCTGCATGCCGAGCAGAATATCGGACTCGTCGATCACGCCGACCAACTGCTTGCCATCCACCAGCACCGGCAGTTGCGACACATCCGCCAGGCGCATGCGCTGGAACGCAGTGAGCAGGGTGTCGTCCGGGCCAACGCTGATGACCCGGCCATCCTCGAAACGCCGGGAGATCAGGTCGCGCAGGTCGCCGTAGCGTTTGTATTGCAGCAAGCCCTGGTCGTTCATCCATTGGTCGTTGTAGACCTTCGACAGGTAGCGGGTGCCGGTGTCGCAGACGAAGGTGACCACGCGTTTCGGCTCGGTTTGTTCGCGGCAATAACGCAGGGCCGCGGCCAGCAAGGTGCCGGTGGACGAGCCGCCGAGAATCCCTTCGGCGCGCAGCAGTTGGCGGGCGTGGTCGAAGCTTTCTTCGTCACTGATCGAGTAGGCGTGGCGCACGCTGGAGAGGTCGGTAATCGACGGAATAAAGTCTTCGCCAATGCCTTCCACCGCCCACGAACCAGGCTTGCCGAGAATGCCGCTGCGGCTGTATTCGGCCATGACCGAACCGACCGGATCGGCCAGGACCATTTCCAGGTCCGGCTGTACGCGCTTGAAGAATCGGGTCAGCCCGGTCAGCGTGCCGGCGGAACCCACGCCGACCACAATCGCATCCAGATCATGCTGGGTCTGCGCCCAGATCTCCGGCGCGGTGCTGCACTCATGGGCCAGCGGGTTGGCCGGATTGTTGAATTGATCGGCGAAAAACGCGTCGGGAATTTCCTTGGCCAACCGCGCGGCCACGTCCTGGTAATACTCGGGATGGCCCTTGCCGACATCGGAGCGGGTGATGTGCACTTCGGCGCCCATGGCCTTCAAGTGCAAGACCTTCTCCGTGGACATTTTGTCCGGCACCACCAGCACCACCCGATAGCCTTTGGCACGCCCGACCAGCGCCAGGCCCAGGCCGGTATTGCCAGCGGTGGCTTCAACGATAGTGCCACCGGGTTTCAGGCGTCCATCGCGTTCGGCGGCGTCGATCATCGCCAGGCCGATACGGTCCTTGATCGAACCGCCGGGGTTCTGCGATTCGAGTTTGAGAAACAGCGTACATGGGCCGGTATCGAAGCGGCTGACGCGCACCAGCGGCGTGTTGCCAATCAGTTCGAGAACGGCGGGGCGGGAATTAGTTGGCATGTCGTCACCTCCTGTGGGGGGCAGCCACTGGCGACGGGATTTGTCGTCTACCAGTTGCAGGTAAATCACGCTTGGACCATAGGCCGGGTTGGCACCATCCGCAACCTTGCATCGTCACTCGGTATAACGGTTCGAAATATTAGATAAATAGTTACTGGATAGCGTTAACAATATTCAGTTGATATGGATTAGTCGGCAAAAGTTGGGGGCGGAACAATTCAATTGGGTCTTTGAGTGTTCATGTCTAATGGCGGATGATCGCACGCTCAATAGTATGACGTTTTTGAAGGGGGGGAGGTGTAAATGAGAGTTCGTCGCTATTGCACCTGTTTGATGCTGTACAGTAACTAGTGGATCCAATAGATAGTAGTCGCGCCCCTCTGTAATCAAGTAAGCCAGTTGCCATGGGCGTTGACGGTTAGTTGTCAGATTAGTGGGCGATTAAGACGGTGTTAAGTGGGGCTGCCGTTTGTCGGTAGTCTGCTCGAAAAATGAACATTTCTGGAGCATGGGCCTCTGATCCTTCAGCACGTCACCCCATGACCTGCTGCAGCTGTCGCAGAAAAAGAAGTGGAAATTGAACCTCATGTGCAGAGTATGCAAATGGGGATTTTTTTATCTGCAATTCAGGAGGTATCACATATGCCGGTCGTTGATTTGCCAGGCGAATCAATGGGCATTGCAGTGCCAAGTCTATGATTTGGCTTGTCTTGTATAAGTAAGGTCGCGCAGGATTTTTTTAGTGGACAAATATCCTGTTAAGTAGCTGATCTGTACTATCGAATAAGGTGGAGAACTGACCGTGGCGATAAATACAATTATGAGCCTGCTCGAAAATAAAGAATTCATGGAGCTTTTACGTCTAGGGGTTGTGTATGTTCATTTAGTGGCGTGTTGTGTGGCAATTGGCCTGGTGTTGACCAGTGATATCACAATGGTCAAAGATTTATTTAAACGAAAAACATTCACTGAACATGATAACGCTCACATGGAAGGCCTTCAGAAGTCTGTCATCGTGGCATTGATAGCGTTGTGGCTGACCGGTATCGGCATAGTCGGTATTGATTATCTGGACAAGGGGATGGATTACTTTATGAATCCAAAACTTCAAGCCAAAGTGATTATTGTCCTGTTGTTGAGTTATAACGGCATCCTGCTGCATCGCTTGGTGTTGCCGGCCCTGCAAAAGGCGGGCTCCTTGCTCAATCTCGGGTTCAGTGCACGGATGCTGGCGCTGTTCTGTGGCTCGTTATCAGCGGTGTCCTGGATGTATGCCGCGATGCTCGGTGTCGGGCGCCCGTTGGCCTGGAAATATTCGCTTTCTGAACTGTTGCTGGCCTATCCGGTGCTGATCGTGCTGGGCTTCCTGACGATGCTGGTGTTGACTTGGCGAGCGAAAAAAACCGACTCAGTCGTTACGCTACATCGTGCTGTGGCGAGCGCATGCTAAACCGGTTTAGCGTGTAAGCCCCGAGGACTTTTCCGCAGTCAGACAAAGGAAACGGCCTTCTTTGTGTCGGGTGGCAATCCGGGCCCCGCACAAGGAAGGTCGTTGTGGTTTTGAGTTACGCCTGTGCCTGTGGAAGCCTGGCAATCACCTTGATCTCGAAATCAAACCCATACAGCCACGTCACACCCACCCCCGTCAGCGTCGGGTGCGGTGCGTTGCCCCAGAACTCCGGCACGATCTTCCAGATGGTTTCGAACTTCTCCTCGGGATTGACGATAAACACCGTCACATCAACCACATCATCGAACGTGCAACCCGCCGCGACCAGGATCGCGTTGAGGTTGTTGAACGCGCGCCGCACTTGGGTTTCCAGATCGGGTTCGGGCGAGCCGTCTTCGGTGCTGCCGACTTGGCCCGAGACGAACAAAAAGCCATTGGACTTGATCGCCGGCGAATAACGATTGCGCTCGTAAAGTGCCTGGCGTCCAGGCGGAAAAACCACATCACGCTGAGTCATAAGTACCTCCATCGGCAGGTCAACACTGACCCGCAATTAACGATGAAGGAACTGTAGGCACTTGCGCCCGCCCGATAAACGAGCAACCTTGGCCATTACTGTTTGTAATACCCAAACAGTCCGGGGCAAAAATGGACCGTTTTGATGCAATGCAGGCCTTCGCCCGGGTGGTGGAAACCGGCAGCTTCACCAAGGCTGCCGAGACCCTGCACATGAGCAAGACCAGCGTGACGCAACTGGTGCAGCAGTTGGAGGCGCGCTTGCGGGTGAAATTGCTCAACCGCACCACGCGCAAGGTCAACGTCACCGCCGACGGCGCGGTTTTTTATGAGCGCGTGGTGCGGCTGCTGGCGGACATGGACGATGCCGAAACCAGCCTGTCCGGCGCCTCGGTGCAACCCAGGGGCCGCCTGCGGGTCGATGTGCCCAGCCCGCTGGCGCGGCTGATTCTGATGCCAGCATTGCCGGCGTTTCATGCGCGCTACCCGGACATCCAGATCGACATGGGCGTCAGTGATCGCATCGTCGACATCATCGGCGAGAACGTCGATTGCGTGGTGCGCGGCGGCGAGCTTACGGATCAATCGCTGATGGCCCGGCGAGTGGGCGAGCTTCAGCTGGGCGTGTTTGCCGCGCCGAGTTACCTGGAGCGGCTCGGTACGCCGACGCATCCGCGGGAGCTGGAAGACTCGGAGCATCGGATCGTCGGCTTCCTGTGGGCGCGTACGGGCAAGGCTTTGCCCTATGCCATGAGCAGCGGCCATGAGCAGCTTCAGGTCAAGGGGCGTTACGTGTTGGCAGTTGACGATGGCAATGCCTACCTCGCGGCGGGGCTGGCCGGGATGGGCGTGTTTTGGTTGCCGGACTACATGTCCAAAGGCCCCGAAGCCCGGGGTGAACTGGTGCGCCTGTTCGCGGATTGGCGCCTGGAGCCGATGCCGCTTTCTGTGGCTTTTCCGCCCAACCGGCACATCAGCATCAAGGTGCGGGTGTTCATCGATTGGGTCGCGGAGTTGATGGCGCAGCACGCGCCGATCACTGGCCCATAGAAGACGCCGGATCCACTGTAGTGTGCAAAACCTGTCGCGCGGCGGGCATGGCGATATTGGGCGATGCCGCCACGCCGCTGCGGATTCTGTGCATCGCGTTGATCCTGGGCGGCGTGATCGGGTTGAAGTGGGTGTCGGCGGATTGATTGGGTTCAACGTTCGTCGTTAACGATCAGCGCGCCATTCAACCATTCCTGATTCATCGTCTCGGCATCCCCCAAATAATCCAGCAACCAGGCCATGGCCGGTGAATGCTTGTTTTGATTCCACGCCACGCACGACGGACTGGCGGCGAACGGCCGTTGCAGGTTCAGCGCGACCAGTTCGCCTTGCTCGATCAGTGGCAGCATCAAGTGCGCCGGCGCCATGCCCACGCACAAACCTTCGCGCAAGCAATCCAGGGCCGAAGCCCAGTTCGGCACCACCAGCCGCCGCTGATTATCCAGCGACCAGGTATCGCGTTTCGGCAGATGGCGCGAGGTGTCGTTCATGCACAGCGCGGGGTAGGGGCGCAGTTGATCGTCGTCCAGTGGTCCGTCCAATGCCGCCAACGGATGCCGGGCGCTGGCCACGCACAACCAGTTCAACAGGCCCATGTCGCGGAAGCTGTAGTGACTGGCCACCGGCACGGCACTGGTGGCGCCGATCACGATGTCGGTGCGCTCATCGGCGAGGGCGTCCCACACGCCGTTAAACACCTCGTAGCTGAGCAGCAATTCCACGTCAGGAAACTGTTTATAGAAATCCAATACCAGTTGCCGACAGCGTTCGTGTTTGACGATGGCATCCACTGCCACCTTCAACTGTCCACTCCAGCCATTGGCCACTTGCTGGCACAGGCGCCGGGTGTCGAGCATGCTTTTCATCACCCCTCGGGACTGCTCGATAAACAACTTGCCGGCCGGCGTCAGCTCGACGTCGCGATGACGCCGCACAAACAACGGCACCGCCAGCCATTGTTCCAATTGGCGCACGGTGTAGCTCACCGCTGACGGCACGCGGTGCAACTCCTGCGCCGCCGCGCTGAAGCTGCCGTGCCGGGCCACGGCATCGACCACATCCAGGGAATATTCAGACCACATTCAGTTGCCTTCAAAAATATTGATCACAGTGTTCAATTATTAGCGCTTCACACGAAATGCTCACCACCCATAATGGCACGCTGCTAACAAATTATTTGATTGAAGATTCCGTTAGGGCGTTGATGAAAAACTCGTTTGGCTTCACCTGTTACCTGATTGGGCTGAGTGTGCTTGGCTACCTGGGCATGGACATGTACCTGCCGGCGTTCGGCGTCATCGGCGACGAACTGCATCTGTCGGCCGGCGCGGTCGGCGCAAGCCTGAGCATTTTCCTCGCCGGATTTGCCGTCGGCCAATTACTGTGGGGCCCGATGTCCGACCGCATCGGCCGCAAACCCGTGTTGCTGATGGGCTTGAGCCTGTTCGCCCTGGGCTGCCTCGGCATGTTCTGGGTCGAAACCGACGTGCAACTCTGGGCGCTGCGCTTTATCCAGGCTGTCGGCGTGTGCTCGGCGGCGGTCAGTTGGCAAGCGCTGGTGATCGACCGCTACCCGCCAGAACAAGCCAATCGCCTGTTCGCCGGGATCATCCCGCTGATGTCCCTGTCACCCGCACTCGCGCCGCTGCTGGGCGCGCTGCTGCTGAATCACTTGGGCTGGCTGTCGATTTTTGCCGTGCTGCTGGGCGTCAGTGTTCTGTTGCTGGTGCCCACGGTGTTGCTCAAAACTACAGCGAAACGCCTGACCGCCAACGGCGAACGCTCGCGCATCAGTTTCGGACAACTCCTCAAAACCCCGGCCTTCAGCGGCAACGTCCTGATCTACGCCGCCTGCTCAGCCGCGTTCTTCGCCTGGCTCACCGCCTCACCGTTCATCCTCGGCGGCATGGGCTACAGCCCCAGCGACATCGGCCTGAGCTACGCATTGCCGACCCTCGGCTTCCTGATCGGCGGCTTCAGCTGCCGCAGTTTGCTGCAACGCATCAGCGGTAACGTCATGCTGCCCTGGCTGATCCTCGCCTACTGCGTGAGCATGGTCGCGCTGTACCTGGTCGCGACATTGACCACGCCGACCCTCACCACACTGCTGATCCCGTTCTGTCTGATGGGATTGGTCAACGGCGCCAGTTTCCCGATCATCATTACCAACGCACTGACACCCTTTACGGAAAACTCCGGCAAAGCGGCGGCGTTGCAAAACGCGTTGCAACTGGGGGCGTGTTTTGGCGCGAGTTTGCTGGTGTCGACGTGGATCGAGCAGCCTTTGCAGATTGCCGTGGTGGTGATGCTCGGGACGGTGCCGCTGGCGGCGTTGGGGTATTGGATTCAGGGGCGCAAGAGGGCGCAAGTGGCGCGGTTTGGGCGAGCCGAGATAGATCAGTAACCTCGATTTATCTGATGTCGCAACCTCTGCGGATTGGCGCTAATTCACCTCTTTCCCAAGGGGAAGGGAAATACTCAGCTAGCCTCTTGGAGAGTATTGAAACGGCGTCGTGAAAAGCGAGGTTACTCACCCTTCTGTTAACGCAGCCGATAGCGTTATATGCGACCGACTCGCCTCCAAGACAAGCGGGAAATTATGCCGAGCAATCTCGCTTCTATCGTCCAAACCCTCACCATTCGCTCAAGCCTGTCGCTGGCACGCGGTTCTCTGTTCAAGTTTGTGGGGCTGTTAGCCGCCGTATTTGTACTGGCCAGCCTCTCCCTTATTTATCTGGCCCATGATCTCGACCGCACGGAAGAGGTCGAAAGTGCGTTCTACACCAAGAAGGCCGTGCAATCGCTGGAAAAGTCCATGCGTTCGACCGTCAAGGACTACGCATTTTGGGGCGATGCCTACAAGCACCTGCACACGGAAGTGGACACTGACTGGGCTTACGTTCGGCAGAACATTGGTTCAACGCTTTATACGGACTTCGGAATGCAGGGCGTGTTTGTCGTCAACGACGTTAATCGCACCGTTTACTCTGTGATCAAGGGTGAGTTGAAACCTGTAGAAGCCGCCGATTGGCTCGGCCAGTCCATTGTCGGCATTCTCGATAAAGCGCGTGCCGGTGCGGAAACGGAAACGCCGATCACGACCTTTATCAATGTCAGGGGCACCCCCGTGCTTGTCGCCGCGGCCGCGATCACCCCGGGCACTGACCCCACGGTGGCGCTCGATGACCGGTCGCCTTCGGTGCTGGTTTTCGTGGACATGCTGAACAGCACCAAACTTGAACTAATCGGCAGCGATTTTGGGGTCGATCATTTGCACGTCGCCACCCCCGACGAAAAGGACGCAGGTTCTTTGCTTGCATTGGGCGATAACGGTGCGGCCGGCAGCCTGCATTGGAAGTCGTCACAGCCAGGCCTGCGTTTGTTGGGTATCGGCTTGCCATTGATCGGCGTCGCCGCGCTGCTGGTGTGGTTGATGACCTGGGCCATCTTGCGTCGCACGACCGCTGGCGCACTGGCACTCGACGCCAGCTATGCGTCGCTACAGAGCAGTCAAGATGCGCTGGCCATCAGCGAAGCGCGGTTTCGCGACGTGGTGGAAGCCAGCTCGGACTGGGTATGGGAAATCGATGCTGACTGGCGCCTGACCTTTTTGTCCGAGCGATTTGAAGTCGTCACGGGGCTTTCCAGGGACGCTTGGATCGGTGCGCGTATAGACGATCTGTTGTGCACCGAATTAGGCACGTTATCCCAATGGCTCAGCATCCCGAATCGCCGTCCGGATATCAGCGTCCAGTGCCGATACGTCGACACCAAGGGCCGGGAGCGCATCACTCGCCTATCGGCTCGACAAATGGCCCGGGAAGGATTCCGGGGCACCGCGACCGATGTGACGGAGGAGGTTGAATCCCGCCGGCGCATCGAATTCCTCTCACAGCATGATGCCTTGACCGGCTTACCCAACAGGACGCGTCTGCAGGAGTTTCTTGATGGCAAACTCAAAGCGCTGCCGACGGTAGAGCAGCCGCTGATCATGCTGAGCCTGGACCTGGACCGGTTCAAACCGGTCAATGACTTGCTGGGGCATGCCGCCGGTGATTTGGTCCTCAATGAAGTCTCCAGTCGCCTGGCGGCCTGCGTGCGCGATGGCGACCTTGTCGCCCGTATCGGTGGGGACGAATTCGTATTGATCCTCACCGACGTGAGCTCCCAGGACGAAGTCGAGGCACTCTGTCATCGCTTGATCGAGTCCATCGAGCGGCCTATCGCCATCGAGGAGCAGGAAGTGTTCGTCAGCGCCAGCATCGGCATCGCGATGGCGCCAACCGACGCTTTCGAGGCCGCCGAGTTGCTGCGCTACGCGGATATTGCGCTGTACGAAGCCAAGTCCGCCGGTCGCAACACCTGGCGCTTTTATGCCGGTGATATGAACGCCCGAATCATTGAGCGCCGCCGCCTGGAAAGCGACCTGCGTTACGCCATCAAACACGGTGAACTGCGCCTGCATTTCCAGCCCCGTTACCGCATCGCCGACGGGCAAATGGTCGGCGCCGAAGCGCTGGTGCGCTGGCAACACCCCGAGCGCGGTCTGATACCACCCGACACGTTTATCCCGATTGCCGAAGAGTCCGGGCTGATTCTCGCCTTGAGCAACTGGGTGCTCAATACCGCTTGCCGCTGCGCCGCACAATGGCCGGAAAAACTGTTCGTGTCTGTCAACCTTTCACCCATCGAATTCAAGCGCGGCGACCTGGTCGAGCGCATCCAGAATGCGCTCCATGACTCCGGCATAGACCCCACCCGACTCGAGCTGGAAATCACCGAAAGCGTCATGCTCGACGATGCCGCCGGCGCACTTGAGCTGATGCATACGCTCAAACGCCTCGGTGTGCGGATATCCATGGACGATTTCGGCACCGGATACTCTTCGCTGAGCTACCTGCGCGCCTTCCCATTCGATGGCTTGAAAATCGACCGTAGCTTTTTGAGCCGACTGGTCGAAAGCGAAGGCGACAAAGCCATTGTCCAGGCCATCGTGGGCCTGGGGCGCGCGTTATCCCTCACCGTGACGGCTGAAGGCGTTGAAACCGCCGAACATCTCAGATTGCTCAAAGCCGTGGCGTGCGACGAAGGCCAAGGCTACTTCCTGAGCCGGCCGCTGGATAATGCGGCGTTTGATGCTTTGCTCGACGTCAGCGAGCGGGCAGGTAGCCGAAGCAACGTATGAATCGCAGCGCCTGAATAGGACTGAATTATTTCAGGCATGAAAAAGCCCGGCTGATCAGGCCGGGCTTTTTGTTGGTTACCGCTTTAAAGCCAATCATTTATGCGACGCGGTTTTGGATCAGACGATCCGAGCCACCTTCAGCAACGCGATTCTGTTGCAGACGATCGGAGCCACCTTCAGCTACACGATTCTGTTGCAGACGATCCGAACCACCTTCGGCAACGCGGTTCTGTTGCAGACGATCCGAGCCACCTTCGGCAACGCGATTCTGTTGCAGACGATCGGAGCCACCTTCGGCAACGCGATTCTGTTGCAGACGATCCGAGCCGCCTTCAGCTACGCGATTCTGTTGCAGACGATCCGAGCCACCTTCAGCAACGCGGTTCTCGATCAAACGATCCGAACCACCTTCGGCAACACGATTCTGTTGCAGACGATCCGAACCACCCTCAGCCACACGGCTTTCAATCAGTCGATCCGAACCGCCTTCGGCGATCATGGTGTGGGAAGCGGCAAAAGCGTTAACTGCAAAAACCGAGAAAGCGATGCTGAGAAGGATTTGGCGTTTCATGAGGGTGTGCTCCGGGGTGTTTATTGGTTGGTATGGAGCGGATGTTACGCCGGGGATTTTTTATGAGAACTTCATTGACGTGATGGTGACCATCGACGCCAATGATGGTTGGCAGAATGGGCTATCGGCGAAGTTGATAATCCGCCATCGACCCGATCCCCTGTGGCGAGGGGGCTTGCCCCCGTTGGGCTGCGAAGCAGCCCCAAAACCTGCAATCGCCACGACATCCGCACTACCAAAAGCGCAGTTCCCCACCGAGCATCAAGAAAATCAACGCCACTCCAAAATTGCCTGCCAGCAGCGGTGCGAGCGTAATCAAGCCTTGAAACACGACAGCAACCTTCAAGCCATCGGACAAGCCATAACGCCGCCAATACAGCACATGCAGGACAAACGTCAGACCGTTCGCTACCCAGGCGGCGCCAATCGCCATCAGGTAATTCTCCTGTGCAATTCGCAACAACATAATCAACAAACCGAAGATTACGACGAGCGCGGAGCCTACGGTCAGTGGCGAGTAATCCCGCTTTATCGGGTCAGAGACAGGTGGTTGCATTGCGTTTCCATCCATTTAAGCGCAAAGAAAAACTAATCCATTCAATGAATTAGCCGTGACTAAAATTTATCAATCCTGAGGCCACTGATCCCCAATCTCAAACCACGAGGCCTTCTCGGACACACACGTATGCCGCTGCTTCTGCGCATGAAACGGCGTATCCAGCGTCCCCACCGCAATCGAAATCCAATCCGCAAACTCGCCATTCGAATCCGACCAAAACAACGAAGTCCCACAGATCGAACAAAACTGTCGCGTAACCCCCGCCGACGACTGAAAACGCCTGAGCGCCTCCACGCTGCTCGCAATGGAAACCGCCGACCTCGGCGCACTGGCATACGTCGCAAACGCCGCCCCATGGGCCTTCCGGCAAATGGCGCAATGACAGTGCGACACCGCTTTCAACTGACCCGAAACCTCATACGTCACGGCCCCGCACAAACAACTGCCTTGATGAAACTCATCCATGTTCATCGGTTACTCAAATAAAAAAGAGGAGGGTAAAGGCACAGCGGACGCCGGATAAGTGTTCGCCGATCAATCCTGAGCCCGTTTAATCGCATAAGCGAGCGTGGCGGCTTCATCCCTGAGCGCATCGAACCTTTCATTCAACTCAACATGCCCAGGTTTCCACGCAAACACACCCGCGACAAAGCTTTGACCAAGCACAAGATCATTGAGCGAACTCATCCCGCCGTAGGCCGACAACAGATACTCAACCCCATAGGCATCCCCGTTCAACAAGTGCGCCCGCGCTTTGCGCATCCACTGACCCCAGTGAACAGCGCCATCGCTCTCAAGCACCACGGCAAGTTGCTCAAGCACGCCAATAAGCTGCTTAGTCTTCGGCCCCATTATTGAAAAGCCCCAAACTGCGGAACGATGGACTTGCCCAGATAATTCACCGCCGCCACGTACTGCCGGCCAGTCACGCTGACCAACCGCGCATGGCACTCACAGCAATAGTCGTCGCTACCGTCTTCAAAGTTAAACAACACCGTCGCCTCTTGCAGCGCCGAAAGCGCAAAACCTTCCGCCGCCAGCATCTCCTCGAAACGCGTTTTCAACGCATTAAGCCCGTTAGACAAATAGGGATGACTTCTCAGCGCGGGAGGGCAGACGTCTTCTTTCGTCAAATCAACCGCTGCCACCCTGCCACCCTGACACCCAACGGCCGCAACGCCTCACTTAAATGGGGATGAACCCAGGACAGCGAACTGCCGGCGTGGTGAGCGAGGCTATGACACACGCTGCTGAGGAGTTTATGGGAAGGCATTCACAATCCTTGCGAAGTCGGGGCGAGGCGAGCGACGGATTCTATGCCTCCACGCGTCCCCCCGACAAAACAAAACGGGTGCCTGCCCGGCACCCGTCTTCACTTACTCCTTAACCTGCGCCCGCAAACGCCGACCGATCACATCCATCAAATCACAGCCATCGCGCAACGGAATGACCAACAACTTGGAAAAGTCCGCCAACACCACCGTGTCACAACCGATCTCGGCGCGGTAAGCGATGTTCTCCAACACCTGCGTGACCGTGCGGATGCGGTAATCGGCCATGGCTTGCAGGACGTCGAGGGGGGCTTGGGTGTCGATGAGGAGGGAAGCCGGGACCAGGTCGATTCCCGTTAGGGGCATGTATCTTTCCATAAGGTGAAACTCCGAATCAGATTTAAGTAAAGGACTGATCCGATCTGCAGGTCGCCAAACCTGGTCGCTTTTTGGGGGACGGGGTAACAGTAAGTTTTGTCGCCGCATGGGGATAGGCGTAATTTCCGAGGTTTTTGTAGGACGGTTATGGATAGCAGGCAGGAGCTTGGAGTAGGCAGGTCCGGAGCGTAGGATCGGTAATCCGTGTTCGATCCTAATCGGTCGCTCGGCAACGACTGCTTTCGGCCCAGAGTGTGTAAAAACGCTTTCGCGAACCCTTGCTATGATTTCTGAGGATTTCATCGCAAGGATCGCCCATGAAGCGCTTTATCCAAGGTGAACATCGAGGCCAAAGCACCTTCCTTCCAGAGAGCCTCGACGATTACGTCACGGATACCAATCCGGTGCGCGTAGTCGACGTTTTTGTCGACGAACTTGACCTGGTCAAACTGGGTTTTGAAGGCGCCATACCGGCAGATACTGGCAGGCCGGCTTACCATCCCGCTGTCCTGCTGAAGATCTACATCTACGGCTATCTGAACCGCATTCAGTCGAGCCGGCGCCTGGAACGAGAAGCCCAACGCAACGTCGAGCTGATGTGGCTGACCGGGCGTTTGATGCCCGATTTCAAGTCCATCGCCAACTTCCGAAAAGACAACAGCAAGGCCATCCGAGGCGTCTGCCGCCAGTTCGTGGTGCTGTGCCAGCAGTTGGGATTATTTGGAGAAAATCTGGTTGCCATCGACGGCAGTAAATTCAAGGCCGTCAACAACCGCGACCGCAATTTCACCAGCGCCAAGCTGAAGCGGCGAATGGAAGAAATTGAATCGAGTATCAATCGGTATCTGACTGCGCTCGACGAAGCCGATCAGCAAGAACCCTCAATCGCTCAGCCCAAGGCTACTCGTCTGCAAGAGAAAATCGACAAGCTCAAAGCTCAGATGAAAGAGTTACAGGTCATTGAAATTCAGCTCAACGAATCGCCGGATAAACAGGTCTCACTGACCGATCCAGACGCCCGCTCCATGATGACTCGCGGCACGGGAATCGTCGGTTACAACGTGCAGACAGCGGTCGATACCCAGCACCATTTGATCGTTGCGCATGAGGTTACCAACGTCGGTTCCGACCGCGATCAACTCAGCTCGATGGCCAAGCAGGCCCGCGAGGCGATGGCGTCAGAAACGCTGTCGGTAGTGGCTGACCGAGGTTACTTCAAAAGCGAAGAGATCCTGGCTTGTCACGATGCAGACATCACCGCCTATGTGCCCAAGCCGATGACCTCTGGAGCCAAAGCGGACGGGCGTTTCAATAACGATGCCTTCATCTATGACGCGGCAAAGAACGAATACATTTGTCCGGCTGGAGAGACGCTGATCTGGCGCTATACCAACGTTGAAAAAGGCCTGACATTGCACCGTTACTGGAGTTCGAAATGCCGGGGCTGCGCAATGAAACCGCAGTGCACACCGAGCACGGAACGGCGGGTTCGACGCTGGGAGCATGAAGCAGTACTGGAGGAAATGCAGAACAGGCTGAGCAACGCGCCGGAAATGATGCGGATCCGAAAACGGACGGTTGAGCATCCCTTCGGGACGCTCAAGCAATGGATGGGCGCGACACACTTCCTGACCCGAAAGCTTAACGGGGTAAGCGCCGAGATGAGCCTGAATGTGCTCGCCTACAACCTGAAACGGGTCATGAAAATTCTCGGTACCAGCGGTTTAATGAAGGCGCTGTCGGCCTGAAGAGGTCTGTATTTTGGCCACCCAGCAAGGTAGAAGCGGCGCTAGGGACTCCCAGGCCCTAGTGATGATCCGCAGGACTTGTTGCGAGCAATTACTCAGCTAACAACCGTCGGCGCTGCGCGCCGACAGTGCATCAGCGCGTTTTTACACACTCTGGGCCAAAAGCAGACGTTCGGAAAGTAGGGGGGTTCCATCCCTGTACGCGCTAGCCTCGATGCTGTTTTAAGCCTGCACATCCAAATGCGTGTCGCCCGGGCTGCGCAAGCACGACTATGCGCAGCCTTTCATCTATTCACTTATTGTGCCGAGAAAAGTAGATTTTCGGCGTTAGCCCTAGCCCGCTTACAAGTTTTTGCCAAGATTCCACTGCAAGAAGAAACTGGATTGAGTTGAACTCGGTAATCCTTTGAACCTCTTCTTCAAACACGAACCACAAAGCAGCCGTATCAAACTCCTGATCAAAAGCAATCTCTCCCCGCTTGATAAGTTCAACCGAGTCCTTTGATTGCTCGATGTTATAAATAAGATCAGGCCCAGTCTCAGAAATTTTTACAGATATAATCTCCCTATCTTTGTATAAATCGGCAACTTCAACCTTGTAGTTTTTTTTGCCAGCCTCAAGTGACCGTATTAGCGTCAACTGACGATCAAGTAGTAGATAGCCATTTTCATCACGCTGTTTCTTATTAAAATAAGATTCACGGTATGTGATATTGTCGTCAACAGGTTCGCCAGCTTCGATTTTACGTTGCTTCTCTTCTTTCCATACGATGTAGTCAGCCTCCTCAAGCGGCTCTTTCACAACAGTAACTATTTTATCCAAGGAACGTTTTAGGTAATCCATGAACGTATCATTGAATTTATACCAATCACCATTTCTTAAAAAATACTGATACCCTTCAAAAGCTACGGGGAGGTCTAGTAATTCCTTCAGATCTTTTGTAAACAGACCTTGTTCATCACTTTTAAATTGCACGCTGAGGGAGCTTACACATTCGACATCCTCATGTTCCTCTAAAAAATCACTGATGTGCTCAACCGTCAGCGAGTTACCAATGTCTTTTCTGTAGTAACCAGAACTTCCTGGCTTCTTAGCGGACAAACGATAATCATAATTATGAAAATTAAAGCAGATCGCAACACCATAAACATGAAATTCTTCTATCGCAATATTACCTTGGCGATTTTTAAGCGAAATGAAGAGAAGTTTATCCAACTCCTCCGAAAGCTCGTCATTGACAGCCTCCAACTTTGGCAACCTAATTACTTCATTACCCATTAGGCCTTCTTTGATTTGATCGAATATCTGAGCGAGATCGATCGGATCGCGATTCATCTCCAATTGGATCGAGTCTGCAAAAATTATATTCTTTTCACCCCACAGCTCCTTATCAGAAGCTCTTAACTTCAAATGATCTACAGACTCTCCTGGATCATAGCTGTTCGGCTGAAATTTTTGATACGACGAAACATCTTGCCTTTTGGTTCCGGTGAAATATCGGCTTTTCTTCAGCAGAATCGTATGTTCGTCGGCCATTC
Organism: Pseudomonas sp. ANT_J12; assembly: GCF_008370045.1. Classification (GTDB taxonomy): domain Bacteria; phylum Pseudomonadota; class Gammaproteobacteria; order Pseudomonadales; family Pseudomonadaceae; genus Aquipseudomonas. The sequence goes on along the minus strand of NZ_VOBN01000008.1, from coordinate 1,260 downwards.
GCACTGCTAGGTCGATGCCGAAATCATATTGTATGAATCGCGAAAGGTAGAAATGAGCCTTTCCTAGGCTCACTGCATATATCTGGTTTGGATCATCCAACTGTATACACAATAGCAGTCCGAAGTGAAAAATATTTTGGGGCTTTGCAACCTCATTGTTAAAAAAATTCTGATAAGTTTCCCACCACCAAATGTCGTTCCCCTTAATTTTCTCCGAAAAATAAAAGGTCATGGAGTAGTTGTCAGCTTGATGGGTCTTTTGTTCGACCAACCCAACCCCGGCAAGCTTCTCTTTAAGCTGGTCTAATTTAGACGGTTTAACTTTATAAATATTATAAGGATTATTCATGGCACATTCCCTTTGAGCGCCAAGCGTTGGCGAATTAAAAATGCCACGTTAAAGGATTGTTCGCAACAGTCGAGCGTATACCCGGATATCTGCATCTCACATAACAAACCCTGATCAACGAGACCCCTTAGCTATTATGCGATGCTTTGAACCATCACTATAGACATGTCGATAGTACCTGCCGCACCGCACGAGATCTTGGATTCGATACAGTGCTGATCGCCGATGGTCATACCTGCACCGACACTCCTGCCTTGAAGGCTGAAAGTATCCTCGCTCATCACAATGCAACCCTGGTGGGCGCATTCTGTTGTGTCGTTCACGCTGAGGACTGGCATTTCTAACCGGAATTGACAGATCGACTCAGGTTCTGGGTCGATCTATCTGCTTCGTGTGACTGCGGCCCCTACGGCAGGCAGAAATCGGCCATAAGCAGTCAGTCGGAAATGCCCACGAAACCATGGGCGATTCATCACAATTTTGAACGTCATCAAGCTTGCCTAAGCACTAGATATAAAGCCTTCAACCCTGCTAAAAATAGAAGGGCTATAGGTCTCATAAATTTCTCTTAGAAACTAATCAATTATACAAACGAAATGGCAGGTCTTCTGCGACGGCTTGCCCAGGAGTGCAGAGCCACTGCCATACTTGTTGTTGTGTTAAGCTTCCCTCGCACAATCGCAATAGAGCCTCACCCAAATCCCCGCTTTCAACTACGCTTAACCGGCCACAGGATGCAATTTGTTGTGGAACACTCGGATCTACTCCGGGATGGCAAAGAGTCGTAAACGCTCCATGAACCCCACACTCAAAGTCACCACCTGATCCCAGACGCGGTGCCCCATATTTCTATACCTGTGGCACATAAATAGCTCACCTACCATTTTGCTGGCATAAAAATGCCACTGTTT
>NZ_VOBN01000007.1 GCF_008370045.1 Pseudomonas sp. ANT_J12 | reverse complement strand
CGTCGTATCAGTCACGATCATCATCGACTGATACGACGCCTTCGCGGGCAAGCCTCGCTCCTACGGGTTTTTCTGGGATTCAGCGGCGATCAGCGACCACGCCAATCAACACCAACACCACCAGCAACACCGGCGCCAGGCTGTAGTTGTTGAACTGGCTCAGGCCTTTGATGATCCATGGCGTGGCGTAGATCAGTGCGACGCCGCTACCCACCATGCACAGCAGGGACATCAACGGGACGCGCAGGGCGCCGGCGATGCCGCCCAGGCGTTGTTCGACCCAGCCTTTGATGTCGGCGCCAAACAGCACCAGCAGGCAGCCCACCAGGGCCAGGGAGATTTCCGACAGGTTGCTACGGCTCCAGCGGGACACGGTGGCGAGCAGGTCGAGGATCAGATCCATTGGTTTTCCCTTAAGGCTGAAATCAGCTCAGAAATGTCTGCAGCAAGTCATTGAGAAACAGTTGTCCGCGCTCGGTGGCCGCCAGACGTGACGGTTCGACCTGCAACAAGCCGCTTTGTTCTGCCTCGCGGCGACCTTCGGCGAGGCTTTCCAGGGGCAGGCCGGTGCGCTCCGGATACAGGCGCGATTCCACGCCCTCGGTCAGACGCAGGGCGTTCATCAGGAAGTCGAAAGGCAACTCGTCATTGGTCAGGGCTTTCTCGCCAGCCTTGAAGCTTTTGGCCGGGTTGAGGTAATCCTTTGGCAAGCGGGTTTTCCAGGTGCGCACGATGCGCCCGTCCGGGTGACTCAGCTTGCCGTGGGCGCCGGCGCCGATGCCGATGAAGTCGCCGAAACTCCAGTAATTGAGGTTATGCCGCGCCGGGCGACCGGGCAGGGCATAGGCCGAAACTTCGTACTGCGCGTAACCGTGTTCGGCGAGCAGCGCCTGGCCAGCCTCTTGAATGTCCCACAACGTGTCGTCTTCCGGCAGCGTTGGCGGCTGGTTCCAGAACACGGTGTTCGGCTCCAGGGTCAGCTGATACCAGGACAAATGGGTGGGTTTCAGGGCGATGGCCTGGCGCAAGTCGCTCAGGGCGTCGTCCAGAGACTGATCGGGCAAGCCGTGCATCAGGTCCAGGTTGAAGTTGTCGAACCCGGCCTGACGGGCCATGCCGGCGGCACGTATCGCTTCGTCGCCGTTGTGAATTCGCCCCAGGGCCTTGAGTTTCTCTTCCTGGAAGCTCTGGATGCCAATCGACAGGCGATTGATCCCCAGCGCGCGGTAGGCAACGAACTTCTCTTGCTCGAAGGTCCCGGGATTGGCTTCCAGGGTGATTTCGATGTCGCCGGCAAACGGAATCCGTTGTTCCACACCCTTGAGCAAACGGCCAAGTGCTGCTGCACTGAACAGGCTCGGCGTGCCGCCACCGAAGAAGATCGAGCTCAGTTCGCGCCCGTAAACCGCGTGCAGGTCCTGATCGAGGTCGGCCAGCAACGCGTCGACGTACTCTTCTTCCGGCAGCACCGGGCTGGCGGTGTGGGAGTTGAAGTCGCAATAAGGGCATTTGCGCACACACCACGGGATGTGGATGTACAGCGCCAGGGGCGGCAGCACTGGCAGCGCGGCCCGAGGCGATTGGGCGGCGCCGCCGAAGATGAGCGGCGACGCGGATGAGTCGTGGGTCATATCAAGCCTAGACGCTGGCGCAGCAGATCCATTGCACGGGCGCGGTGGCTGATCAGGTTCTTTTCGCTCGGGCTCAATTCGGCGCTGGAGCAGTCGCGTGACGGCACCCAGAACAGCGGGTCATAACCAAAACCGTGCTCGCCGCTGGCAGCTTGCAGGATTCGGCCGTGCCACAGGCCTTCGCAGAGGATCGGCAATGGATCATCGGCATGTCGCACCAGCGCCAGCACGCAGACGAACTGCGCACCGCGCTCGGCTTCCGGCACATCTTTCATGGCGTCGAGCAGTTTGGCGTTGTTCGCCGCATCGCCCTGACCGTCAGCGTAACGCGCCGAATAAATGCCCGGCGCACCGCCCAGGAAATCCACCGCCAGCCCCGAATCGTCGGCCAGCGCCGGCAGGCCGGAGATGCGCGCGGCGTTGCGGGCCTTGAGGATGGCGTTCTCGACGAACGACAAGCCGGTTTCCTCAGGCTCGATGCTGCTGAACTCGCCGATCGAGCGCAGTTGCACCGAGGCGCCGAGCATGGCCTGGAGTTCCTTGAGTTTGCCGGCGTTATGGCTGGCCAGTACGAGTTGCGTGAAGTTCATCATTCGCCGGGGAAAAGCTCTTGGTTGAAGTTGATGGTGTTGATTTTATCGCCGTTCTGCACCTTGATTTCAAAGGTGCGGGTTTCCTGCTGGTCCACCGGGTATTGCGCGATGTAGTAGACCGCACCCTGTTCGGTGATCTGGCGGAAGTTCAGCGTGACGGTTTTGCTGGTCAGGTCTTTGATTGTGCCGCTGACCTGGGCGATCAGCGGTTTGCCGTCTTTGATCACCGACACGTTGATCACGCCCTGGTTCTTGCTGCGGATCAGCTCGGCCGCTTTGGCAATGTCCGGTGTCAGAAATGTGGAATTGAAGGTGTTGTAGTGCACCGTCACATCACCAAACGTTTCCTGGCGCTCGCCCTTGATGATATCGGCGGCCATGGCGGTGACGCTCAGGCAGGCAGTAAGTACAAACAGCGCTAGACGACCCATGTTCGTTCTCCTTGGAATGGCGTGGTTTCAGACCGCGACCTTGTGGTCTTGCAGCCCGGGACTGCTGACGCGGTAGATACCGATCTCACCTAACAGATTAGGCCATAGCTTACTGGCCCACCCGTGTCGGTGCTGTTGATCCACGGCAAGCCGATCAATGACCTTCGCTTCACGTTCGCGGCACAGTTCTTCAAAGTCGCCGAAAGTGCAGAAGTGGATGTTCGGCGTGTTGTACCAGGTGTACGGCAGGAACTCGGACACCGGCATCCGGCCCTTGCTCGCCAGGTACCAGCGGCAACGCCAGTGACCGAAGTTGGGGAAGGTGATGATGCACTGGCGCCCGACCCGCAGCATTTCGTCGAGAATCCGGTCCGGGTAATGCACGGCTTGCAGGGCCTGGGTCATGACCACGATGTCGAAGCTGTTGCTGGCAAAGTTGCCGAGGCCCTTGTCCAGGTCCTGCTCGATCACATTGATGCCCTTGGCCACGCACTCGGCGATGTTGTCCGCATCGTTTTCCAGGCCATAACCGGTGACTTGCTTGTTGTCGCGCAGCCAGGTCAGCAGTTCGCCGTCGCCGCAACCGAGGTCGAGCACGCGGCTACCGGCGGGAATCCATTCCTGGATGATTTCCAGATCAGCTCTCATGGCTTACTCACAACGAAATACGGTTCATGTAATTGCTGAACGCCTGCAGGTAACGCGGGATCGGAATCAGGAAGGCGTCGTGGCCTTGCGGAGCATCGATCTCGAGGTAGCACACGTCTTTCTTGGCCGCCATCAGCGCGTCCACCAGTTCCCGGGAGCGGGCAGGGGAGAAGCGCCAGTCGGTGGTAAACGACATCACGCAGAACTTGGAGGTGGCGCCGGCGAAGGTTTTCGCCAGGTCATCGTCGAAGTTTGCCGCCGGGTCGAAGTAATCCAGGGCCTTGGTCATCAACAGGTAAGTGTTGGCGTCGAAACGCCCGGAGAACTCTTCACCCTGATAACGCAGGTAGCTCTCGACCTGGAACTCGACGCTGTGGAAGTCGTAGTTGAGCTTTTCGCTCTTGAGTCCGCGGCCGAATTTCTCGCCCATGGAATCGTCGGACAGGTAAGTGATGTGCCCGACCATCCGCGCCAGCATCAAGCCACGCTTGGGGATCACCCCGGCTTCCTGGAACGAACCACCGTGGAACTCGGGGTCGGTGAGGATGGCCTGGCGCGCCACTTCGTTGAACGCGATGTTCTGCGCCGACAGCTTGGGCGCCGAGGCGATGGCCAGGCAGTGCCGCACGCGGTCGGGGTAGGTGATGGTCCACTGCAAGGCCTGCATGCCGCCGAGGCTGCCGCCGATCACCGCCGCCCACTGGCGGATGCCGAGCAGGTCGGACAGACGCGCCTGGCTGTGCACCCAGTCTTCCACGGTCAGCACCGGGAAGTCGGCGCCGAACGGCTTGCCGGTTTCCGGGTTGAGGCTGCTGGGGCCGGTGGAGCCGTTGCAGCCGCCGAGGTTGTTCAGGCTGACCACGAAGAACTTGCTGGTGTCGATCGGCTTGCCGGGGCCGATGCAGCTGTCCCACCAACCGGGTTTGCGGTCGTCGGGGCTGTGGAAACCGGCAGCGTGGTGGTGACCGGACAAGGCGTGGCAGATCAGCACGGCGTTGCTCGCCGTGGCGTTCAGCGTGCCGTAGGTTTCGTAGATCAGGTCATAAGCTGGGAGCGAACGGCCGCAGGCCAGGGCCAGGGGTTCACTGAAGTGCGCCATTTGCGGCGTCACCAGACCAACAGAATCGGCGGGAAAGGCAGTTGGCATCGACCCTGCTCTCGTTGAAATGAGGCGTAAGTCTAAAGACCGCTGTGGCTAGCGGCAAGCAAAGGGCGGGGCTGATTTCATTCAGTTAAACCGAGGTGCGGCCTTCGCGGGCAAGCCTTGCTCCTACGGGGTTTGTGTTGGTAGCGGAATCGGGTGCGACCCCGGACCTGTAGGAGCGAGGCTTGCCCGCGAAGAACGATAACGCGGTCAACCTGCCGGACGCACCAGATCCGGCAACTCAGGCAACTTCTTTGGCGAACAAATCCGCACCCGCTTCTGCCGGTTCAACTCGCCGCTGATCAAACTCACCTGGCTCTTGGACACGCCAAACGCCTTGGCCAGAAACGCCATCAGGTAGGCGTTGGCCTTGCCCTCGACCGGCGGCGCTGTCAGGCGGATTTTCAGTCGGTCGCCATGCAGCCCGCAGAAATCATCGCTGCGGGCCGCCGGTTGCAGGTGACATTCCAGAATCAGGTCATCACCGTCCCAGCGAAAGTAGCTCACCGGGTCAGATCAGCAAACGCAGGATGTCCGGCATCATGGTCATGGCGGCGAGGTTGTTGATCACCAGCATGTCCAGCAGTTTGAGCACCATGAACGCGAGGATCGGCGAGATATCCAGGCCACCCAGATTGGGCAGGATCTTGCGGAACGGCGCCAGGGCCGGCTCGCAGATCTGGTTCACCAGTTCGGCGCCGGGGTTATGGCTGGCCGGAGCGACCCAGGACAGGATCACGCTGATGATCAGGGCGAAGAAGAAGATCTTCAGGAACAGCGCGGTCACGCCGATCAGCGACCAGATAAACAATTGCAGCGGGTTGCCGGTGGTGCCGTAGGTCAGCAGCAGGGTCAGGGCCATCAACGCCAGTTGCACGAGGATCGCCAGCACCAGCGAGGACATGTCCAGGCCGAACATGCTCGGGATGATCCGGCGCAGTGGTTTGAGCAGCGGCTGGGTGGCTTTTACCGCGAACTGGCACAGCGGGTTGTAGAAGTTGGCGCGCACCAGTTGCAGCACAAAGCGCAACAGCACGATCAGCAGGTACAGGCTGCCGAGGGTTTGCAGCACGTAGACCGCTGCAGTGTTCAATCCAATCATGAAAGGCTCCTTATTGACCCAATTGTTCGGCCATCTCGGCCGAGCGGTGCGCAGCGGCGCCGAGTGCTTCTTCTACCAGGGCTTCGAAGCCCCCGGCCTGGAACGACTTGATGGCGGCTTCCGTGGTGCCCGCAGGCGAGGTCACACGGCGACGCAGTTCTGCCGCGTCGACATCACTGGCGACCGCCATGTGCGCGGCGCCGAGTGCGGTTTGCAGGGTCAGTTGCGCGGCGATGTCCGCGGGCAAGCCGAGTTTCACCCCGGCCGCGGTCATCGCTTCGATCAGCAGGAAGAAGTACGCCGGGCCCGAGCCCGAAACAGCGGTGACGGCGTCCAGTTGCTGCTCTTCGTCCAGCCAAAGCGCGAGGCCGACGGCGGACAGCAGCTCTTGCGCCTGTTGGCGTTGCTCGGCATTCACTTCGGCGGTGGCGTACAAGCCGCTCACGCCCTGACGCAACAGCGCCGGGGTGTTGGGCATGCAGCGCACGATCGGCTGGGCGCCGAGCCAGTTGTTCATGCTGGCGCAAGTGATGCCGGCGGCGATGGACACCACCAGTTGGTTCGGTTTCAAGCTTGGGCGAATCGCTTCGCACACGGCTTTCATCGCCTGGGGTTTGACCGCCAGCACCACGACGTCGGCGTCCTGGATGGCTTCGGCGTTGTCGGCGAACACTTCGATGCCGTGTTCAGCGCTCACGCGAGCGCGGGTTTCGGCACCCGGGTCGCTGGCGCGGATGTGGGCCGCTTCCAGACCTTTGGCGCGCAGGCCACCGATCAGGCTGGCGGCCATGTTGCCGGCACCGATAAAGGCAATACGAGTCTTGCTCATGTCAGGTCCTTGTAAAGAGAGGAATCAGTCACGTTATGGCTGGCCATAGTCGCGGGCGCCAAACAGGGCCGTACCGATACGGACCCACGTGGCGCCTTGGGCGATAGCCGACTCGAGGTCGTGGCTCATGCCCATGGAAAGTGTGTCGAGCGGCAGGTTCAGGCTGGCTTGCAGGCTTTGCACGGCAGCAAAAGCGGCATCCTGGGCGGCGCGATCTTCGGTCGGCTCGGGGATCGCCATCAACCCGCGCAATTTCAGGCGCGGCAGGGCGCTGATGGCATTCGCCAGCGCGGGCAGGTCGGCTGGGGTGCAGCCGGACTTGCTGTCCTCGCCGCTGACGTTGACCTGGATGCAGATGTTCAGAGGTGGCAAATCGGCAGGACGTTGTTCGGACAGGCGTTGTGCGATTTTCAAACGATCCACGGAATGCACCCAAGCGAAGTGCTCGGCGATAGCGCGAGTCTTGTTCGATTGAATGGGGCCGATGAAGTGCCAGATCAAGGGCAGGTCGGCCAATTCGAGCTGTTTGCTCAGGGCTTCCTGCAGATAGTTCTCGCCAAAGTCGCGCAGGCCGGCGGCGTAGGCTTCACGCAGGGCCTCGGCGGGCTTGGTCTTGCTCACGGCCAGCAACTGGACGCTGTGCTCATCGCGGTGAGCCGCTTGGGTCGCAGCCTGGATACGCGAACTAACCTGGAGAATGTTGTCTGCTATCGTGGACATCAAGAGGCGCCGCCAGTCTGAAGGTTCGCGGCATTCTACTGGAATTGAGGAGCGCTATGGATATCACTGAGCTGCTGGCATTCAGCGCCAAACAGGGCGCGTCCGACTTGCACCTGTCTGCCGGCCTGCCACCGATGATTCGCGTCGATGGCGATGTGCGGCGGATCAATCTGCCGGCTCTGGACCAGAAACAGGTGCAGGAGCTGATCTACGACATCATGAACGACACCCAGCGGGTGGACTTCGAGAAGCATCTGGAAACCGATTTTTCCTTTGACGTGCCGGGCCTAGCGCGCTTCCGGGTCAACGCGTTCAACCAAAACCGGGGCGCCGGCGCCGTGTTCCGCACCATTCCGTCGAAGGTCCTGAGCATGGACGACCTTGGCATGGGCGATGTGTTTCGCAAGATTACCGACGCCCCCCGTGGCCTGGTGCTGGTGACCGGCCCGACCGGTTCCGGCAAGTCCACCACCCTGGCGGCGATGATCGATTACCTCAACAACCATCGCCATCACCACATCCTCACCATCGAAGACCCGATCGAGTTCGTGCATGAATCGCGCAAATGCCTGATCAATCAGCGCGAAGTTCACCGTGATACCCGCAGTTTCGCCACCGCCCTGCGTTCGGCGCTGCGCGAAGACCCGGACGTGATTCTGGTGGGCGAGATGCGCGATCTGGAGACCATTCGCCTGGCGTTGACCGCTGCCGAGACCGGTCACCTGGTGTTTGGCACGCTGCACACCACGTCGGCGGCGAAGACCATCGACCGGGTGGTGGACGTGTTTCCGGGGGACGAGAAGTCGATGGTGCGTTCGATGCTGTCCGAATCGTTGCTGGCGGTGGTGTCACAGACGCTGGTCAAGAAGATCGGCGGCGGGCGGATTGCGGCGCACGAGATCATGCTCGGCACGTCGGCGATCCGTAACCTGATCCGCGAAGACAAAGTGGCGCAGATGTACTCGTCGATTCAGACCGGGGGCAACCTGGGGATGCAGACGCTGGATATGTGCTTGAAGGAGTTGGTGACCAAGGGCTTGATCAGCCGCGAGCACGCGCGGGAGAAGGCGCGGTCGCCGGATAACTTCTGACAGATCCACAAACGCCTTCGCGGGCAAGCCTCGCTCCTACAGGATTGATATGTGCCGTGAAAATGGCGCATGACCTGTAGGAGCGAGGCTTGCCCGCGAAGGGGACCTCAAGAACGACGGAAGCTTCAAATCAACGCTGAACGACGCGCATCTGATTCGGTTCTTTCGGCAAAACCCGCTTGGCCACCACATAGTGGCTTTCCCAATACGGCTTTTTCAGCGTATCGATGGACACCGCTTTGCCACGACGTGGTGCGTGGATGAAGCGGTCGTTGCCCAGATAGATGGCGACGTGGTTGACTCGACGGCTCTTGATGTTGAAGAAAATCAGATCGCCGGGCTTGAGATCCTTGCGATCGACTTTCTCGCCATGACCACTGGCCATCGCGTTGGACGTGCGCGGCAGGTCGAACGTAGCGTCGTTGAACGCGTATTTCACCAGGCCACTGCAATCGAACCCTTTACTTGGGCTGCTGCCGCCCCAACGGTAAGGAGTACCGAGGACGTTCACGGCACGGCTCAACACGTTGCTGCTTTGCTTGGTCGCCATTGGCGGCACCAGCTTGCTGTTGGCGGTGGCCAGCGTGGTGGAGTGTTTGGCACTTTGCTTGTTTTTGCTCGAAGGAGCAGAAACATGGGATTTCGGGGTGTAACCATTAACGTTTGGAAGACGTTGCTCACGATTGGTGGCGTGGGCGGCCAGTGGCATCAAAAGGCAAATGGTTAGCCATGTCTTGAAAAATGGACGCATTAGGCAAGGCTCATATGGGTTAGCGCGCAACTTTATAACAGCTTTTTTGACCCTTCCGAGCCCGTTGGTCGATTGGACCTTGGAGTCAACGGAACCAAATAAGCGGTAAATTGACGCGATTGTCTGACAGAGGTCAGGTGGTATAAGGCTTTGACGGGAGTGAAGGTAGCATTTGCCATACGTCGGGTGCTCGTAAAAAAGTCACAAAGAATTCAACAATATTTATCTATCGTCTGAAACGAGGTCATCAATGAACAGCTATCGACACCCTGGCGAATACCAAGACACCCACAGCAAAGTCATTGGTTACCTGCTGTGGATTTTCGGTTTTACCGGGGCTCACCGCTTCTATTACGGCAAGCCGGTGACCGGGACGATCTGGTTCTTCACTTTCGGTTTGTTTGGCATCGGCTGGTTGATCGACCTGTTCCTGATCCCGGCCATGGACCGTGAGGCAGACCTGCGTTTTACCGCTGGGCCGATCGAATACAACGTCGCGTGGATCCTGCTGGCGTTTCTTGGGGTGTTCGGCGTGCACCGGATGTATCAGGGGAAGTGGATCAGCGGTTTGCTGTACCTGGTGACGGGCGGGGTGTTCTTTCTGGGGGTGTTGTATGACTTCTGGACGCTGAATGATCAGGTGTCGGTGCGTAACGCGCAGAGCCAAAGATAAGAGCGAAGATGATCGTTCCCACGCGGAGCGTGGGAACGATCAACGGGGGCAAGCCCCCTCGCCACAAGGTGTTAAGCCTGGTGGCTGATCCGCCCATCCACCAGGGTGTAACGCACCACGCCCGGTAAGCTGTGGCCAATGAACGGGCAGTTCTCGCCCTTGGACAGCCAGGTTTCACCGGCCACGGTCGAGGCCGCCGGGTCGAACAGCACGATGTCCGCCGCACCGCCCACCGCCAACTTGCCCGCCGGCAAGCGCAAGGCCTCGGCTGGCCCGGCGCTCAAGCGCGCGAGCAGGGTCGGCAGATCGAGCAAGCCATCCTCCACCAAGGTCATCGCCAACGGCAGCAACAGCTCAACACTGCTGATCCCTGGCTCGGTGGCACCGAACGGCGCCAGTTTGGCGTCCCGCTCGTGGGGCTGGTGATGGCTGGAGATGGCCGAAACCACACCGGACTTCACCGCCGCCCGCAGGCCATCGCGGTCGGCGCGGGTGCGCAGCGGCGGCTGGACGTGATAAAGGCTGCTGAAGTCGATCAGCGCTTCGTCGGTCAGGATCAACTGGTACAGGGCGACATCGGCGGTCACCGGCAACCCACGGGCCTGAGCCTGAGCGATCAGGGCCACGCCGCGAGCGCTGGTGAGCTGGCTGAAGTGCGCACGCACGCCGCTTTGCTCGACCAGCAGCAGATCCCGGGCCAGGGCCACGGTTTCAGCGGTTTCCGGAATCCCCGGCAAGCCAAGGAAACTCGCGGTCGGGCCTTCATGGGCCAGGCCACCTTCGGCCAGGTCATGATCCTGAGAGTTGAAAATCACCGTCAGGTCGAACGTCGCCGCATATTCCAGCGCCCGACACAGCGTGCGGGTGTTGCGGAAGCTCTCCAGGCCGTTGCCGAAGGCCACGCAGCCGGCATCGCGCAACGCGACCAGCTCGGCCAGCTGATCGCCGTCCAGGCCTTTGCTCAGGGCGCCAATCGGGAACACCTTGGTGTTGCCGGCCTCACGGGCGCGGTCGAGGATCAGTTCGGCCACGGCCGAGGTGTCGAGCACCGGTTTGGTCTTCGGCGGGCAGCACAGGCTGGTCACGCCACCGGCGGCAGCGGCGCGGGTTTCGCTGGCAATCGAGCCTTTGCGGCTGTAACCCGGTTCGCACAGGGCGACGTTCAGGTCAACCAGCCCAGGCGCGGCCACCAGGCCTTTGGCGTCGATGGTCTCGACCGGAACAAAACCGGCCGGCGCCGCGCCAAGGGCAACGATCTTGCAGGCTTCAACATGGATATCGGTAACTTGATCCAGCCCCGAGGCTGGATCGATGACGCGTGCGCCGAGAATGCTGAGCTTCACTGGGCGTTCTCCTGCTCGAATTGGCGCTGGGCTGTTTGCCCGCTCATGGCCATGGACAGCACGGCCATACGAATCGCAATACCGTAAGTCACCTGGTTGAGGATCACCGAGTGCGGGCCGTCGGCCACCGCCGACTCAATCTCCACCCCACGGTTGATCGGCCCCGGGTGCATGACGATGCAATCGGGCTTGGCCCCGGCCAGGCGCGCGGTAGTCAGACCGAACAGGCGGTAGAACTCGCCTTCGCTCGGCAGCAGGCCGCCGGTCATGCGCTCACGTTGCAGGCGCAGCATGATCACCACGTCGACGTCTTTCAGGCCTTCGGTCATGTCGGTGTAGACCTTCACGCCGTATTGCTCGATGCCGATCGGCAGCAGGGTTTTCGGCGCGATCACGCGGATGTCCGGGCAGCCGAGGGTTTTCAGCGCGAGCATGTTCGAGCGCGCGACCCGCGAGTGCAGGATGTCGCCGACGATGGCCACGGAGAGGTTTTCGAAGCCGCCCTTGTGCCGACGAATCGTCAGCATGTCGAGCATGCCCTGGGTCGGGTGCGCGTGGCGGCCGTCGCCACCGTTGATGATTGCCACTTGCGGGCAAACATGTTCGGCGATGAAGTGCGCGGCGCCGGAGTCACCGTGGCGCACGACAAACATGTCGGCGGCCATGGCTTCCAGGTTGCGCAGGGTGTCGAGCAGGGTTTCGCCCTTGCTCGCCGAGGACGTCGACACGTTCAGGGTGATCACGTCCGCCGACAGCCGCTGGGCCGCCAGTTCGAAGGTGGTGCGGGTGCGGGTGGAGTTCTCGAAGAACACGTTGCACACGGTCTTGCCGCGCAGCAACGGGACCTTCTTCACCGCCCGGGCGCCGACTTCGAGGAACGAGTCGGCGGTGTCGAGGATTTCCGTCAGCAACTCGCGGCGCAAACCGTCGAGCGAGAGGAAGTGGCGCAGCTGGCCCTGATCATTGAGCTGCAGCGGGCGCTTGGTATCTAGAGGCGTCATCGCGAGGGGGACTCTCAATAGGGCGGATTAAAGGGCGAGGTCTTGCAGTTCGAGCACCAGCGGTGACGGGCCGGACAGCTTCACCCGTTCGTGGGCCGCCAGTGACAGGGTCGCGCCCACCACGTTCGGGCGGATCGGCAGCTCGCCGGCGTCCAGGTCCAGCAGGCATACCAGCGTCACGCTGGCCGGGCGGCCATAGTCGAACAGTTCGTTCAAGGCGGCGCGGATGGTGCGGCCGCTCATCAGTACGTCGTCGATCAGCACCAGATCCTGACCTTCGATCTCGAACGGCAGGGCCGACGGGCGCACTTGCGGGTGCAGACCGTTCTGGCTGAAGTCGTCGCGGTAGAAGGACACGTCCAGGGTACCGAGGGGCGAGTCGCTGCCCAGTTCATCGAGCAAGGCCTGGGCGACCCAGACGCCGCCGGTACGAATACCGATGTAGCGCGGTTCGCTGATGCCACGGTGTTCCAGGTGTGCCTTGAGACGGATCGCCATCTGGCTGATCAGTTCGGCGGGATTGGGCAGGCTCATGGTTGCTCCTTCTTGGGCCCGAGCCCTGCCTTTGAGTAAGGCGGCGTGGTTTGGCTCGGGTTGTCGCTATAGAGAGGCGTCGAGACGACTCTTCAGGATTCGAACAGTGCGGTGTTTTCGTCGAGCCAGCCTTGCAGCAGCAGCGCGGCGGCAATGGCATCGACCGGGTTGTCGCGGTAACTGCCTTTTTGCCCGCCACGATCACGCCGCTCGCCCTTGGCTTCAAAAGTGGTCAGGCGTTCGTCGTGGGTATAGAAGGGCAGGTTGTAGCGGCCGTTGAGGCGGCGGGCGAACTTCTCGGCCCGCAGGCACATGTCGCTCGGCGTACCGTCCATATTCAGCGGCAGGCCGACCACCACGGCGTCGGGTTTCCATTCCTTGATCAGGGCTTCGACCTGATTCCAGTCTGGGATACCGTTTTGTGCCTTCAAGGTGCACAGCTCGCGAGCCTGGCCGGTAATCACCTGGCCGACCGCCACGCCGATCTGTTTGGTGCCGTAGTCAAAACCCAGGATCAGTCGCAGGGCCATCAGGCGTGGCCCGCCTGGCTGGTCAGCAGGCTGAGGTTGACACCTAAGTGCCGGGCCGCCGCTTCGAGGCGCGATTCGCTGCTGGTATTGAAGAGGATGTCGGCGTTGTACGGGCAGGTCAGCCAGGCGTTGTCCGCCAGCTCGGCTTCCAGTTGCCCGGCTTCCCAACCGGCGTAGCCGAGGGTGATCACGCTTTTTGCCGGACCGACGCCGTCAGCGATGGCGAACAGCACGTCCTGGGAGGTGGACAAGGACAGCTCGCCTTCCAGATCAACGGTCGCCTGGAAGGTTTTACCCGACGGATGCAGGACAAACCCGCGATCGGTCTGCACCGGCCCGCCGATAAAGATCGGCACGTGCTGACAGAGCACGGGCGGCTCGATGTCAGGGCGCAGTTGCTCGAGGATATCGGCCAGGTTCAGTTCTTGCGGACGGTTGACCACCAGCCCCATGGCGCCATTGGCCGTGTGCTCGACGATGTAGGTCAAGGTGTGCGCAAAGTTCGGGTCGGCCATGTGAGGCATGGCGATCAGGAAGTGATGCTTGAGGTAGCTGGGGCTGACGTTCTTCATGAGCGCTAGTGTGGCGTTGGAGGGGCGAACTGACAAGCTGGGGATGTGTAGGAAATGGCTGCGCGGGTGTGTTTTTGATCTGGGTTTGCTTGAGGGGCCCTTCGCGGGCAAGCCTCGCTCCTACAGGAGCGAAGGCGTCGGCCCGATCACCAAAAATCCATCGGTCAGTTACTGGAGAGCTTGTCCCCGCGCGCAAACTTCCACGTCCGAATGATTTCCAGCCGGTCGATGTCCGACAAATCCCCGGTAAACGGCGAAAACGGTGCCGCCAGCCGCACGATCCGCTGGGCCGCCTGGTCCAGCAACGGTTGCCCGGAGGATTCCAGCACCAGCACTTCGTACAGCGAGCCGTCGCGGTTGATCGAGACCATCAGGCGCAAGTTGCCGTAGATCTGCTTGCGTCGCGCTTCGTCGGGGTAGTTGAGGTTGCCGATGCGCTCGACCTTCTTGCGCCATTCGTCCTTGTACCAGGCGCCCTTGTCTTTCATGGTCGAAGCCGCGCTCAAGCGGTGGATGCGCGGGCGCTTGGCGTACAGCTGTTGTTCGTTGGCCAGTTCCGCTTCCAGGCTGGCAATGTCGCTGGACAACTGCGAGCTATCGAACGTCGGCGCGGCCACGGCGGGTTTGGGCGGGGTCTTGGGTTCTTCGTTCTTGGCCGGGGCTTTTTTCGGCTTCGGCGCGACGGTAGTCACCGCAGCCTTGGGCGCGGCTTCCTGCACTTCGGGCTTGGCTGCCGGCGGTGGAGTGACTTTCTGCACCTTGTTGTCCTGGAACGGCGCGACCTCGGTGGTCTTGGGGATCGCCTTTTTATCCAGGGTGCCGCTGCCTTGCTGATTTTCCTGGGCGAGGAAATCGGCTTTTTTCGGCTTGGTGTCGCTTTTGAAGGTGGCGAGGGTGATTTCCAGGGTTTTGCTGATCTGCTTGGGTTCGACCATGGAAAAGCCGACGCCCAACAGCAAGGCCAGGTGAATCAACGCCGCGAGAAACAGGGTAAAACCGAGGCGATCGGCCGGGCGCACGCCACGATGGGCGAGTTCAACGGGCAGATCGGACGGGAGCGTCATAACAGAAAAACCAACATCGCGTTTTTACGGGCTCGGCATGATAACGCAATGTTGGTTTTTAGCTTCAAGGTTCAAGCTTCAAGCGACAAGTTGCACGCCGAGCGCTTCAAACTTGCGGCTTGGAGCTTGCAACTTGCAGCTTCTTCTCGATCGCCTCCATCAGCATCCCACCGATATCGGTGCCAAACGCGTTATCAATCTCGCGAATGCAGGTCGGGCTGGTGACGTTGATTTCGGTCAGGCTCTCGCCGATCACGTCCAGACCCACGAACAGCAGGCCTTTCTCACGCAGGGTCGGGCCGACCTGGGCGGCGATCCAGCGGTCCTTGTCGCTCAGCGGACGGGCTTCGCCACGACCACCGGCGGCGAGGTTGCCACGGGTTTCGCCCGCCGCCGGAATGCGCGCCAGGCAGTAATCCACCGGCTCGCCGTCGATCATCAGGATGCGTTTGTCGCCGTCCTTGATTGCCGGCAGGTAAGCCTGGCCCATGATCTGCTGGGTGCCCAGGGCGGTCAGGGTTTCGAGGATCACCGACAGGTTCGGATCGCCCGCGCGGTGACGGAAGATCGAGGTACCGCCCATGCCGTCCAGCGGCTTGAGGATCACATCGCCGTGCTTGGCGGCGAATTCACGCAACACGTCGGCGCGGCAGCTGACCACGGTCGGTGGCGTGCACTGCGGGAACAGCGTGGCGAACAGCTTTTCATTGCAGTCGCGCAGGCTCTGCGGCTTGTTGACCACCAGCACGCCCGCGCGCTCGGCTTGCTCCAGCAGGTACGTGGAGTAGACGAATTCCATGTCGAACGGCGGATCCTTGCGCATCAGGATCACGTCCAGATCGCTCAGCAACGCGTCGGTCTCGGCTTCCAGTTCGAACCACTTCTCCGGGTTGGCGAACACCTTCAGCGGCCGCATCCGCGCCCGTGCTTCACCTTCGCCCTGGTACAAATCCTTCTGTTCCATATAGAACAGTTCCCAGCCGCGCTTCTGTGCGGCCAGCAGCATGGCCAGCGAGCTATCCTTTTTATAGGAGATGCTGGCGATAGGGTCCATGACAATCCCGACGCGAACGCTCATGGGTTTTTCCTCGAAATGGGGTGGTCCGAAAGGACACGAAAAAGTGGCGTCAGAGTGGCGCTGAGTGTGTTCCCGGTCAAGGAAAAACCACCGCGCCCGTCGGCCGATAGATTGGTCATTGAGACTGTGCTAAAAAGGTCGCCAAGTGCGACTGGCCCTTCACCATCAAGGGTTTGAAGCCGTCAAACGGACAAATTGATTCGCAAAGGCGACGGTAGAGCATTTATGGAACAGCATTCCAGCGCCTTGAAGGTCATGGTGATCGACGATTCGAAGACGATTCGCCGCACCGCCGAAACGCTGCTGAAAAACGTGGGCTGTGAAGTCATCACCGCCGTCGATGGTTTCGATGCGCTGGCCAAGATTGCCGACAATCACCCGGGCATTATCTTTGTCGACATCATGATGCCGCGCCTGGATGGTTATCAGACCTGCGCTTTAATCAAGAACAACAGTGCGTTCAAGTCCACGCCAGTGATTATGCTGTCGTCCAAGGACGGGTTGTTCGACAAGGCCAAGGGGCGCATCGTCGGCTCCGACCAGTTTTTGACCAAGCCTTTCAGCAAGGAAGAACTGCTGAACGCGATCCAGGCCCATGTTCCGGGCTTCGCCGCCGTTTTGCCGCAGTAGGACACGCACAGTGACGCTCGGCCAACGGGCCCGGCGTCGACAAGAAGAATGGGGAAGACCATGGCACGTATTCTGATCGTCGATGATTCGCCGACCGAAATGTACAAACTGACCGGCATGCTGGAAAAGCACGGTCATGAAGTGTTGAAAGCCGAAAACGGCGCCGACGGCGTGGCGCTGGCCCGCCAGGAAAAACCCGACGCCGTGCTGATGGACATCGTCATGCCCGGCCTCAACGGTTTTCAGGCCACCCGCCAGTTGACCAAAGACCCGGACACCGGGCACATCCCGGTGATCATCATCACCACCAAGGATCAGGAAACCGACAAGGTCTGGGGCACCCGCCAGGGCGCCAAGGACTACCTGACCAAACCGGTCGACGAAGAAACCCTGATCAAGACCCTGAACAACGTGCTGGCCGGTTGATCGTCCGGTCATGAGCGAGTCGCTGACGGCTTTCGAACTGCTGCTGCAGATCGACCAGCGTTGTCGCGTGCTGGCCGCAGACTTGCCGTCCCAGCCGTCGCGACAGGACAACTGGAGCGGCATCGGTTTTCGCCTGGGCGAGCACTGGTACGTCGCGCCGATGGGCGAAGTCAGCGAAGTCCTGCATGAGCCGCGCTACACCCAACTGCCGGGGGTCAAGCCTTGGGTCAAGGGCGTGGCCAACTTGCGCGGGCGGTTGTTGCCGATCATGGATGTGTGCGCTTTCTTTTCTGATCAAGAGCTCGGTCATGAGCTGTCGGCGGTGCGCAAGCAGCGGCGGGTGTTGGTGGTGGAATACAAAGACGTATTCGCCGGGTTGATGGTCGATGAAGTCTACGGTTTGCAGCACTTTGCCCAGGACAGCCTGGAAGCGGTGCCGCCGAACGAGATCAGCGGCGCGATGGACGCGTTCGTCCAGGGCCGGTTCCAGCGTGAACAGAGCTGGCAAGTGTTCAGCCCGTTTGCGTTGGCGCAGTCCCAGGAT
Organism: Pseudomonas sp. ANT_J12; assembly: GCF_008370045.1. Classification (GTDB taxonomy): domain Bacteria; phylum Pseudomonadota; class Gammaproteobacteria; order Pseudomonadales; family Pseudomonadaceae; genus Aquipseudomonas. The sequence goes on along the minus strand of NZ_VOBN01000007.1, from coordinate 253,222 downwards.
TTCATGCATGTCGCGGTGTAGGCACCGCAATCCCGTAGGAGCGAGGCTTGCCCGCGAAGGCGTCGTGTCAGTCGACATTAATGTTGAATGAATAACCGCTTTCGCGGGCAAGCCTCGCTCCTACAGGGGATGGGTTGAATTGGGCAGTACAGGCGAGGACCGATGACAAAAGCAAAAACAGGCACCCCCGAAGGGTCCCGCAGCCGTTCGCAGATCATCGTGCTGTTTATCGCGCTGATCATCTTCATCATGCTGCTGTTCGCCAACTTCGCTTACCTCAACACCCAGGCCACCTACGACAAGCAGTACATCGGCCACGCCGGTGAGCTGCGCGTGCTGTCCCAGCGCATCGCCAAGAACGCCACGGAAGCCGCCGCCGGCAAGGCTGCCGCGTTCAAGTTGCTCAGCGATGCGCGCAATGATTTTGCCCAGCGCTGGGGTTACCTGAAAAAGGGCGACCCGAGCACCGGCCTGCCGCCCGCGCCGTCCACCGTGCGCCCGGAAATGCGCGCCGTGCAGCTGGACTGGGAACGCCTGCTGAAAAACACCGACGCCATTCTGTCCAGCGAACAAACCGTGCTGTCCCTGCATCAGGTCGCCGCGACCCTGGCCGAAACCGTGCCGCAGTTGCAGGTCGAGTACGAAAAAGTCGTCGAAATCCTCCTGCAGCGCGGTGCCCCGGCAGCTCAGGTCGCGATGGCCCAGCGTCAATCGCTGTTGGCTGAACGGATTCTCGGCGCGGTGAACACGGTGTTGTCCGGCGACGAAAACTCCCAACAAGCCGCCGACGCCTTCGGCCGCGATGCCGCCCGTTTCGGTCAGGTGCTCAACGGCATGCTCCAGGGCAACCCGGCGCTGAAAGTCAGCCAGGTCGAAGACAAGGATGCTCGGGCGCGCCTGACCGAAATCTCCGAACTGTTCGAATTCGTCTCCGGTTCGGTGGACGAAATCCTCGAAACCTCGCCAGAACTGTTCAAAGTCCGCGAGTCCGCCACCAGCATCTTCACCCTGTCGCAAACCCTGCTCGATGAAGCCTCGCACCTGGCCACCGGTTTCGAAAACCTCGCGGGCGGGCGCAACACCGACACCATCGGCGGTTACGTGCTGGGCCTGTTGGCGCTGATGTCGATCATCCTCATCGGTCTGGTGATGGTTCGCGAAACCAACCGCCAGCTCCAGGAAACCGCCGAGAAGAACGAGCGCAACCAGAACGCGATCATGCGTTTGCTGGACGAAATCGAAGACCTGGCCGACGGCGACCTGACCGTGACCGCTTCGGTGACCGAAGACTTCACCGGCACCATCGCCGACTCGATCAACTATTCCGTGGACCAACTGCGCGATCTGGTGGCGACCATCAACCTCACCGCCGGCCAGGTCGCCGCCGCCGTGCAGGAAACCCAGGCCACCGCCATGCACCTGGCCCAGGCCTCGGAGCATCAGGCGCAGCAGATTTCCGAAGCCTCCACGGCAATCAACGACATGGCGCAGTCCATCGATCAGGTCTCGGCCAACGCTGCCGAATCCTCCGCGGTGGCCGAGCGTTCGGTGGAAATCGCCAACAAGGGCAACGAGGTGGTGCACAACACCATCCACGGCATGGACAACATCCGCGAGCAGATCCAGGACACCGCCAAACGCATCAAGCGCCTGGGCGAGTCTTCCCAGGAAATCGGCGACATCGTTAGCCTGATCGACGACATTGCCGACCAGACCAACATCCTCGCCCTCAACGCAGCCATTCAAGCCTCCATGGCCGGTGACGCCGGGCGCGGCTTTGCCGTGGTCGCTGACGAAGTGCAAAGGCTGGCCGAACGTTCGTCCGCCGCGACCCGACAAATTGAAACCCTGGTCCGGGCGATCCAGACTGATACCAATGAAGCGGTGATTTCCATGGAGCAGACCACCACCGAAGTGGTGCGTGGCGCGCGTCTGGCGCAGGATGCCGGGGTGGCCCTGGAAGAAATCGAAGGCGTATCGAAGACTCTGGCGGCGCTGATCCAGAGCATTTCCAACGCCGCGCAGCAACAGACGTCGTCCGCCGGGCAGATTTCCCTGACCATGAACGTGATCCAGCAGATCACCTCGCAGACTTCGTCCGGCTCCACGGCGACCGCCGAGAGCATCGGCAACCTGGCAAAAATGGCCAGTCAGTTGCGGCGCTCGGTGTCGGGTTTCACCTTGCCGACCGAGCCCAAGCCGGCCACGGACAAGGCTTGAACCGCCTGCGGGCGTAAAGAATGAAGAGTGGAGTGGTTATGGGTGATCGGCACGACTATGTGGCCCTCGAGTGGGTCAAAGGCGAGATTGCCGAAACGCTGAAGCAGGCTCATCAGGCGTTGGAGCAACTGCTTGACGACCCCCAGGCGACCTACGCGCTGGGCGAGTGCCTGGCGTGTATCCATCAGGTGCACGGCAGTTTGCAGATGGTCGAGTTCTACGGCGCGGCCCTGCTCGCCGAAGAAATGGAGCAACTGACCGCTGCCCTGCAACAAAACCGCGTCAGTCATCGCGATGAAGCCATTCATCTGTTAAGACAGGCCTTGGGGCAACTGCCGATCTACCTCGACCGGGTGCAAGGCGCACGTCGCGACCTGCCGCTGGTGGTGCTGCCGCTGATCAACGATCTGCGCAGTGCCCGAGGCGAAAGCCTGCTCTCGGAAACAAGCCTGTTCAGCCCGCAACTGCCGGACTTGCCGCCGCTGAATCCCGACGATCTGGCGCTGCTGGAACCACCCGAATTACCGAATGTGCTGCGCAAATTGCGGCAGATGTTGCAGATGGCCTTGGTCGGTTTGCTTCGCGAGCAGGATGGCGAAACCAATCTGGATTACCTGACCAAAGTCTTCGCCAAGCTCGAAGCGTTGTGCGGTGACGCGCCGCTGAGCCCGTTGTGGCAGGTCGCGTCGGCGCTGGTCGAAGGCCTGCGCAATGGCGCGATTGCCAACAGCCCGGCCCTGCGCAGCTTGTTCAAGGACGCCGACAAGGAACTCAAACGCTTGCTGGAACAGGGCATGGCCGGGGTCAATCAGGCGCCGCCGCCCGAGCTGTTCAAAAGCTTGTTGTTCTACATTGCCAAAGCCGAACATCCCACCGGGCAGATGCTGACCATGAAAGATCGCTACGGACTGGACGATGCGCTGCCTGACAGCGCGATGGTCGACGAAGAACGCGCGCGCCTCGCCGGCCCCGACCGCGATGCCATGCGCTCGGTGCTCGCCGCGCTGTGCGAAGAACTGGTGCGGGTCAAGGAACGCCTGGACCTGTTCGTGCGCAGCGACCGCCAGCACACCTCCGACCTGGAAAGCCTGCTGGCGCCCCTGCGGCAAATCGCCGACACCCTGGCGGTGCTCGGTTTCGGCCAGCCGCGCAAGGTGATCATCGATCAACTGGCGGTGGTGCTCAGCCTTGCCCAAGGCCAGCGCGAACCCAACGACGCGATCCTGATGGACGTGGCCGGCGCCTTGCTCTACGTCGAAGCGACGCTGGCCGGGATGGTCGGCACCGTGGAGCCGGAGAGCCAGGAAGAAAGCCGCCTGCCGACCACCGACCTGACGCAAATCCATCAGATCGTGATTCGCGAGGCACGGATTTGCCTGCAACAAGCCAAGGACATGATCGTCGACTACATCGACGCCGATTGGGATCGCCAGCAACTGCAACCCTTGCCGGCGCTGCTGACCCAGGTGCGCGGCGCACTGGCGATGATTCCGCTGAACCGTGCCGCGAGCCTGATCGAAGCCTGCAACGGCTTTATCCGCGAACACTTGCTGGTGGACACCGATCACCCCGGCTGGCAGCAACTCGACAGCCTGGCCGACGTCATCACCAGCATCGAGTACTACCTCGAACGCCTGAACGACGACCCGCAAGAACTCGACGAACACCTGCTCGACGTCGCGGAAAACAGCCTGGCCGCCCTCGGGTTTTTCCCTGCCGAAAAACTCGTCCCGGTACTTGAAGACGTACTGAGCCCCAACGAAGCCCAGGTCATGCAAGACCTGCAGGAACTGGACGATCCCGACACCGTGCAGTCCCTGGCCGCCGTGCTGGCCAGCCCGGTTTCAGCCGTCAACCCGCCCGCCCTGAACACCCCGGGCAGCCTGTTGCCGCCGCCAGTGGGCGAAGAACCGGTGGACGATGAACTGCGGGAAGTCTTTCTCGAAGAAACCGACGAAGTGCTGGACGTGCTGCGCGAATACCTGCCGCGCTGGTCCGCGAATGTTGACGACGCTGCTGCGCTGAGCGAACTGCGCCGCGCCTTCCACACCTTGAAAGGCAGCGGCCGGATGGTCCGCGCACTGGTGCTGGGCGAACTGGCCTGGGCCGTGGAAAACCTGCTCAACCGCGTGCTGGAACACAGCGTCGAGCCGGGGCCGGCGGTGCAGCAACTGCTGACCGACGCGCTCAACCTGCTACCGGAACTGATCACCGATTTTGCCGCCAACGCCCAGCGCCAGCGCGACGACGTCGACCGCTTGGCCGCCCGGGCTCACGCCTTGGCCAAGGGCGATGCGCTGCTGTCCGACGAAGACACCCAGGACGTCGCCGCCCTCGATCCGTTGTTGCTGGAGATCTTCCGCAACGAGGCCGAAACCCACCTCGCCAGCCTCAACCGCTACCTCGACCAAGCCGCCGAGCATGTGCCGCTGCAAGCCAGCGACGAATTGCAGCGGGCCTTGCACACGCTCAAGGGCAGCGCTTCGATGGCCGGCGTGGTGCCGATTGCCGAACTCGCCGCGCCGCTGGATCACCTGGCCCGTGAGTACAAGGCGCACCTGATTGCGCTGGACCTGGATGAGGTCGAGTTGCTGCTGGAAGCCGAAGGGCTGTTCCGCCTCGGCTTGCGTCAACTCAAGACCGATCCACTGGCCGAGATTCCCGGCGCCCGTTCGTTGATCGAGCGCACGCGAACGTTGCTGGACCAACGCCTGGAAGCGATCCTCAGCGCGCCGAATCGGGGCCTGCGGATCAAGCGCGATCCGCAGTTGATCAACAACTTCCTGGCCCAGGGGATGGACATCCTGCTCGACGCCGAAAGCCTGTTGCGCCGCTGGCAGCAACACCCCGGCGAGCGCCAGGAACTCAGCGCGTTGTTGGATGAGCTGACCACCCTCGGTGAAGGCGCGCACCTGGCCGACCTGCACCCGGTGGATGAACTGTGCGAAGCCTTGCTCGACCTGTATGGCGCGGTGGAAGAAAGCAGCCTGGCGGTCAGCGACGAGTTTTTTCATGAAGCGCAAAGTGCCCACGAAGCGCTGATCAACATGCTCGACGAACTGGCCGCCGGCCAGGAAGTCAGCCCGCAACCGGAACGGGTCCGGGCCTTGCGCGATTTGCTCGACACCAGCCTCGATCCGTCGGCCACGGGCCTGATTCGCAGCGATGGCAGTCGTAGCCTGAGCATTCGCGAACTGGGCACTGCCACCGCTGAGCTGTCGAAAACCGCGACGCAACTTGAACACGACGACGAGATCGTTTCGATCTTCCTTGAAGAAGCGGTGGATATCCTCGAAAGCGCCGGCCAGGCCTTGCAGCGCTGGTTGAACGACCCGGATAACGCCGCACCGTTGTCGTCGTTGCAGCGGGATTTGCACACCCTCAAGGGCGGCGCGCGCATGGCCGAGGTTGAAGAAGTCGGCGACCTGGCCCATGAGCTGGAGAATCTTTACGAAGGCTTGGTTGACCGCCGTTACAGCCACAGCGAAGCGCTGGCGCGGTTGCTGCAAACCAGTCATGACCGCTTGGCGGTGCTGCTGGAACAGTTGCAGCAGCAGAAAGCCTTGGGTGATCCGAGCGAGCAGATCGAAGCGATTCGCCAGTTCCGCCAAAGCCACGCCAGCACGCCAGAAGCTGTCGAGCCGACCCACGAACATGATTCCCCCGGCCATGACCCGGAGCTGCTGGAGATCTTCCTCGAAGAAGGTTTCGACATCATCGAAAACTCCGGCGCGGCGCTGGTGCGCTGGCAGGCCGAGCCGTCGAATCGCCAGGAAGTGGAAACCCTGCTGCGGGATTTGCACACCCTCAAGGGCGGCGCGCGGATGGTGGAAATCGCCCCGATTGGCGACCTCGCCCATGAGCTGGAATTCCTTTACGAAGGCTTGTCCGCCGGGGTGCTGCAACCGACGGCGCCGCTGTTCACACTGTTGCAAAGCAGCCACGATCGCTTGGCGCAGATGCTCGATGCCACCCGCGCCGGGCAACCTTGTCCGCCAGCGGACCGGTTGATTGATGCGATCAAGAATTTCAGTCATCCGGCCGTTCCTGAAGCCCCGGTAGTCGCGCCTGTTGTGGCTAAACCGGAAGTGCCGACGCCCGAGGCCGGCGCAGACATGGTCAAGGTTTCGGCCGAGTTGCTGGACGATCTGGTCAACCTCGCCGGGGAAACTTCGATCTTCCGTGGCCGTATCGAGCAGCAGGTCAACGACGCCCGCGTGGCCCTGAGCGAGATGGAAACCACCATTGAGCGGATGCGCGATCAGTTGCGGCGCCTCGACACCGAAACCCAAGGGCGGATTCTCAGCCGTCAGCAAGTCGAAGCCGAACGCCTGGGCTACGAAGAATTCGACCCGCTGGAAATGGACCGCCATTCGCAGTTGCAGCAACTGTCCCGCGCTTTGTTCGAATCCGCCTCCGACTTGCTCGACCTCAAGGAAACCCTCGACCGGACCAATCAGGACGCGGACAACCTGCTGCAACAGCAGGGCCGCATCAACACCGAATTGCAGGAAGGCCTGATGCGCACGCGCATGGTGCCGTTCGAACGAATGCTGCCGCGCTTGAAACGCATCGTGCGTCAGGTCTCCAGCGAACTGGGCAAGGACGTGGAATTCGTCGTCGGTAACGCCGAAGGCGAGATGGATCGCAACGTGCTGGAACGCATGGCCGCGCCGCTGGAACACATGCTGCGCAACGCTGTGGACCATGGCCTGGAATCCACCGAAGCGCGGATCGCGGCGGGCAAACCGGCCCAGGGTCGTATCACGCTGGACCTGTCGCGAGAGGGCGGCGACATCATTTTCGACATCCGCGACGACGGTGCCGGCGTGCCGCTGGACGCGGTGCGAAGCAAGGCGATCAAGCGCGGCATGCTCGCGCCGGACAGCGACATCAGCGACCGCGACGTCCTGCAATTCATCCTGCAACCGGGGTTCTCCACCGCCGAGAAAATCACCCAGATTTCCGGGCGTGGCGTGGGCATGGACGTGGTGCACGAAGAAGTGCGGCAACTGGGCGGCAGCATGGTGATCGACTCTGTGCCGGGGCAGGGCGTGCATTTCCGCATTCGCCTGCCGTTCACCGTGTCGGTCAACCGCGCGCTGATGGTGCAGTGTTTTGATGACCAATACGCAATCCCGCTGAACACCATCGACGGCATCGTCCGCGTGTTGCCCAACGAACTCGAAGGCCATTACCGCCTCGATCCGCCGACCTACAAATACGCCGGGCAGGACTACGAACTGTGCTACCTCGGCGAACTGCTGAAAACCAGCACCCGCCCGAAACTGCTGGGCCAGAGCCTGCCGCTGCCGGTGCTGCTGGTGCAATGCAACGAACGGCACATCGCGGTGCAAGTGGATTCCATGGCCGGTACGCGGGAGATCGTGGTCAAAAGCCTCGGCCCGCAATTTGCCGCCGTGCAGGGGTTGTCCGGGGCGACGATTCTGGGGGATGGCCGGGTGGTGCTGATCCTCGATTTGCTGGCGCCGATCCGCGCCATGCAGGCCCGCGTGCCGCAACGCCCGGTGCTTCAGGAAATGGAAGCCGAGCCGCACAAGCCGTTGCTGGTGCTGGTGGTGGACGACTCGGTCACCGTGCGCAAGGTCACCAGCCGTTTGCTCGAACGCCACGGCATGAACGTGCTCACCGCCAAGGACGGGGTCGATGCCATGTTGCTGCTTGAAGAGCACATGCCCGACGTGATGCTGCTCGACATCGAAATGCCGCGCATGGACGGCTTCGAAGTCGCCACCCAAGTGCGCGCCGACGAACGCCTGCAACACCTGCCGATCATCATGATCACCTCCCGCACTGGCCAAAAACACCGCGACCGCGCCATGGCCATTGGCGTCAACGACTACCTCGGCAAGCCGTACCAGGAATCGGTGCTGCTCGAAAGCATCGCCCTGTGGAGCAGAACCCATGCTTGAGCATCGCACCAGCAACCTCACGGGCCTGTTGCTGCCCTTGGCGGATCGCAACTTGATCCTGCCCAACGTCGCCGTCGCCGAGTTGATCGACTACCAACCGGCGGCGTTCGACCTCGATACACCGCCGTGGTACCTGGGGCTGGTGACGTGGCGGGATCGGCAGATTCCGTTGCTCAGTTTTGAGTCGGCATGTGGCAGCAAAGTGGTGATCGGCGAGCGCGTGCGCATCGTCATCCTCAATGCCCTGGGCGGGCGACCGGAGTTGAAGTTCATTGCGCTGTTGGTGCAGGGGATTCCGCGCTCGTACAAGCTCGATAGCCAGTTGAGTTATGTGGATGTGCCGTTGTGTCCGCTTGAGCAAGCGGCGGTGCAGGTGGGGGAGCAAGTGGCGAAAGTGCCGGATTTGTTGGCGCTGGAGGAGTTGTTGGTGAGTGCCGGGCTCGTCTGACGGGCCCCTTCGCGGGCAAGCCTCGCTCCTACAAGGGGCAACGTAAATCCTGTAGGAGCGAGGCTTGCCCGCGAAGGCGGCCGTCAATTCACCACAACATCAACGGCTAAACCTTGCCTGCGGCCAACGCCTCATGGTGATCCAGCACCCGCTCCACCAACAATTGCACGCCATCGGTCAAACGGCTGATCGCCAAAGCTACCGAACGGTGCGTGCCTTCCACATCGTCCGCCAAATCGGCAGCAATCGCGCTGATGGACAGCAAGTCTTCGGAAGCGTTGGCCAGCAGGGCCTCGGGGTCGTTGATTCCCGGGGCAACGGCGAAGAGTTGGTATTTCCGGCGCTTGGCGGGTTTTGCATCCGCCGGGGGGAAGTAATGGGCGAAGGCGCGGTCGGCGGCTTCTTTCATCTTTTCGGCATCGAGGGATGGTTGGGAATCGGTGCCGGATTCTGGGGGGTTGGGGGTAGCTTTGAACATAGTGAAATCTCCAGTAATGAGTTTCAGCTGCTCCCTCGGTTCCAGCCGAAGGGGTGGCAGCTGTACGCGGGCTGGAACCCGAGGTGGAGAAAACCCGGTAGACCCGAAGGTCTCCCGCGCACAGCCGCCATAACTGAATGCACACATTAAAGGTGCGCAAGCATACGTCATGAGGGGCGCTTTCGCGCCTTCTACACCTCGGGATTCCAGACCCGGTCGCTGAATTGGCAGCGACACACAAACGATAAAGATCAACGCAAAACCCCACCAGTCAGCGTGTTCCCCCATTGCTGTAGGCAGTGACGTCAGACCGCGTAGCCGCCAACCCTTCCTGCGCCGCAACTTTTAAACACAAATCCCCCGGCGGTCGAACTCCCTGTGGCGAGGGGGCTTGCCCCCGTTGGGCTGCGAAGCAGCTCCAAAATCTGCAACCGAGGTGTATCAGGCACACCGGGTGCGATGGTTTTACGACTGCTGCGCAGCCGAACGGGGGCAAGCCCCCTCGCCACAGGAGTTGATCGTTCCCACGCGCAGCAAAGGAATGCAGCCCGGGACGCTCCGCGTCCCAAGAGCCGAACGCGGAGCGTCCGTTGAGGCATTCCCACGCAGAGCGTGGGAACGATCAAAGTCCCAAAAAGGGACTGATCGGTCCTCTTTTGGGACTGATCGAAGATCGCGGTGATTGGTCTGGCCTCTTCGCGGGCAAGCCTCGCTCCTACAGGTTTGTGTCGTTCGCAGAGGTTGTGTACGACGCGACCTTGTAGGAGCGAGGCTTGCCCGCGAAGGCGTCAGCCCGGCCAACCATTACCCTGACCGTAACGATCCGTCGCTCTGCTTGATTGATGCCCACTCCCCAACCCTCCTAAGGTGGCCCCACGACAGCGAACCCGTGGAGTGGTCATGACAACAACAATATCCCCCGACTCGCGATGGACGCGCCGGCGCAGCGAGAAGCAGCGGCGTCTTGAGTTGGTCAAAGGTTTTGCCGACGGCGTGGTGTTGCCCACCGACAAGATCGTCGCAGCGCTGGAGGCGTTGATTCTGCCCGGCGACCGGGTGGTGCTGGAGGGCAATAACCAGAAGCAGGCGGATTTCCTGTCGCGCTCCCTGGCCAAGGCTGATCCGGCCAAGTTGCACGATTTGCACATGATCATGCCCAGCGTCGGCCGCTCCGAGCACCTCGATTTGTTCGAACGGGGCATCGCCCGCAAGCTCGATTTCTCCTTCGCCGGCACCCAGAGCCTGCGCATCAGCCAGTTGCTGGAAGATGGCCTGCTGGAAATCGGCGCGATCCACACCTACATCGAACTCTACGCACGACTGGTGGTGGACCTGATCCCCAACGTCGTGCTCTCCGCCGGTTTCATGGCCGACCGCGCCGGCAACATCTACACCGGGCCGAGCACCGAAGACACCCCGGCATTGATCGAACCGGCAGCCTTCAGCGATGGCATCGTTATCGTCCAGGTCAATCAACTGGTGGACGACGTCACCGATCTGCCCCGCGTTGATATCCCCGCGTCCTGGGTCGATTTCGTGGTGGTGGCGGACAAGCCGTTCTACATCGAGCCGCTGTTCACCCGCGACCCTCGCCACATCAAGCCTGTGCACGTATTGATGGCGATGATGGCGATTCGCGGGATCTACGAAAAACACAACGTCCAGTCCCTGAACCACGGCATCGGTTTCAACACCGCCGCCATCGAATTGATCCTGCCGACCTACGGCGAATCCCTCGGCCTCAAAGGCAAGATCTGCCGCAACTGGACCCTCAATCCGCACCCAACCCTGATCCCGGCCATCGAAAGCGGTTGGGTCGAGAGTGTGCATTGCTTCGGCACTGAACTGGGGATGGAAAACTACATCGCCGCCCGGCCCGACGTGTTCTTCACCGGGCGCGACGGCTCGTTGCGTTCCAACCGCATGTTCTGCCAACTGGCCGGACAGTACGCGGTGGACCTGTTCATTGGCGCGACCCTGCAGGTCGATGGCGACGGTCATTCCTCCACCGTAACTCGCGGACGTTTGGCCGGTTTCGGTGGCGCGCCGAACATGGGTCACGACCCGCGCGGTCGGCGTCATGGCACGCCAGCCTGGCTCGACATGCGCCACGACGATGCGCCGGAAGCCTTGCTCGAGCGCGGCAAAAAACTCGTGGTGCAAATGGTCGAGACGTTCCAGGAGGGCGGCAAACCGACCTTCGTCGAAACCCTCGACGCGGTGGAAGTGGCGCGTAAAAGCGGCATGCCGTTGGCGCCGATCATGATCTATGGCGACGACGTCACCCACCTGCTGACCGAAGAAGGCATCGCCTACCTGTACAAGGCGCGCTCGCTGGAAGAACGCCAAGCGATGATCGCGGCGGTCGCGGGCGTCACCGTGATCGGCTTGCGCCACAACGCGAAAGACACCGCCCGCATGCGCCGCGAAGGTTTGATCGCCTTGCCCGAAGACCTCGGCATCCGCCGCACCGACGCCACCCGCGAATTGCTTGCGGCCAAAAGCGTGGCCGATCTGGTGGAGTGGTCCGGTGGCCTCTACAACCCGCCCGCCAAGTTCAGGAGCTGGTAAATGCACGCACTTAACCTGCAACCCAAAACACTGACCCTGGCCGAGCGGCTGGCGGATTTGGCGGTGGACGCGCTGATCGACGAAGCAGACCTGTCGCCGAAACCGGCGCTGGTGGACCGTCGCGGCAACGGAGCGCACACCGATTTGCACCTGGGCTTGATGCACGCTTCGGCGCTGTCGTTATGGCCGGCGTTCAAGGAAATGGCCGACGTGGCCATCGAATTTGGCGACGTCGGTCTGCCGTTGCGCGAAGCCCTCGGACGGATCGGTCGGGAAGGGGAGCAAGCGATGCTCGCCACCACCGATGGCGTGAATACTCATCGTGGGGCGATCTGGGCGCTGGGGCTGTTGGTCGCTGCCGCCGCCCTTGAAAACACCAACGCCAGCGCCGTCACGCTGTGCGCCGCACGTTTGGCTTTGCTCGACGACCGTCACGCGCCACGCCCGCTAAGCCACGGCGCCCAAGTCGCCCAACGCTACGGCGCACGCGGTGCCCGTGAAGAAGCGCAACTCGGCTTCCCTTCGGTCCTGCAACGTGGGTTACCCCAACTCAAACGCAGCCGCGCCCTGGGCCACGGCGAACAAAACGCACGCCTCGACGCCTTGCTCGCGATCATGACCCGACTGGCCGACACCTGCGTGCTTTACCGCGCCGGCGAACAGGGCCTGCAAACCATGCAACTCGGTGCTCAAGCGGTGCTCGACGCGGGCGGCAGTGCCAGCCTCGGTGGTCGTCGCCGCTTGCATGAACTGGATGAACAACTCATCGCGTTGAACGCCTCGCCGGGTGGAGCCGCTGATTTGCTCGCCGCGTGCCTGTTCATCGACCGCCTCGAATCCGGAGCTTTCTGATGGAAACCTTATCCTTTGAATTCCCCGCCGGGCAGCCGCCCCGGGGCCGGACGCTGGTGGGCTGTGTTGGCTCGGGCGATCTGGAAGTGCTGATCGAACCGGGTGTGGCCGGCAAGTTGACCATCCAGGTGCAGACCTCGGTCAATGGCGCCGAACAGCGTTGGCAGCATCTGTTTGCGCGGATGTTTGACGGTCAGACGCCGCCCGCCATGGCCATCGATATCCACGACTTCGGCGCGACACCGGGTGTGGTGCGCTTGCGTCTGGAGCAAGGCTTTGAGGAGGTCGGCCATGACTGATCTCCTCAGCAAGCACAGCTTCGTCGAACTCGGTGCGCGGCAACGGGCGAAAACCTTGCTCGACGCCGGCACCTTCCGCGAATTGCTCGACCCGTTTCAACGCGTCATGTCGCCGTGGCTGTCGCGCCAGGGCGTGGTGCCGCAAGCCGATGACGGCGTGGTGATCGCCAAGGGCAGCATCGGCGGTTTGCCGGTGGTGATCGCGGCGATTGAAGGCGCGTTTCAGGGTGGGAGCCTTGGAGAAGTCGGCGGGGCGAAGATTTCTGGTGCGCTGGAACTCGCCGCCGAAGATAACCGCAAAGGCATTCCAACCCGCGCCGTGTTGCTGCTGGAAACGGGCGGCGTGCGGTTGCAGGAGGCCAATCTCGGATTGGCAGCGATTGCGGATATCCATGCGGCGATTGTCGATTTGCGTCAGTACCAGCCTGTTGTTGGCGTGGTGGCGGGCAGCGTCGGTTGCTTTGGCGGGATGTCGATTGCCGCCGGGTTGTGCAGCTATTTGCTGGTGACTCAGGAAGCGCGGCTTGGTCTCAACGGTCCGCAGGTGATCGAGCAGGAAGCGGGGCTTGAGGAATACGACTCCCGGGATCGTCCTTTCATCTGGAGCCTGACCGGCGGCGAGCAGCGGTTCGCCAGTGGTTTGGTGGATCGTTATGTGGCCGATGATGTGGCGCAGATTCAACTGCAGGTCAGTGAATTGCTCAAGCAAGGCTTGCCGGAGCAGCAACGTAGCCAGCAGGCCGGGTTGTTTCTGGAGCGCTTGGCGCGATTGGATGCTGAACCGCAAATCGAACCGTCGGTGGTTCGCGATCTGTATCAAGGAGAGCGCTCATGAGAGGTTTGAACTGGTTTAACGCCTTGAGTACCGGTGCGAAACCGGTCGAAGGTTTGCCTGCTTCGTTGAAGGTGGCCGACGGCTTTTTGGGTGATGTATCCGTGCGGTTTATCGCAGTGGTGACTGATCCCGACAACCGCTTCGTCCGTGCCCGCAACGGTGAGGTCGGTTTGCTGGAAGGTTGGGGGTTGGCCAAAGCTGTGGATGAAGTCATCGCGGCCGACAGCGATAAATCTCAGAAGCGTGCCTTGATCGCCATCGTCGATGTACCCAGCCAAGCCTACGGCCGCCGCGAAGAAGCCCTCGGTATTCATCAGGCATTGGCTGGTGCGGCGGACAGTTATGCTCGTGCTCGACTGGCCGGACACGCGGTGATCGGTTTGCTGGTGGGCAAGGCGATGTCCGGGGCGTTTCTCGCTCACGGGTATCAAGCCAATCGACTAATTGCCTTGCGCGATCCCGGCGTAATGGTTCACGCCATGGGCAAGGCGTCGGCGGCGCGGGTGACGTTGCGCAGTGTCGAAGAACTCGAAGCCCTGGCCGCCAGCGTGCCGCCGATGGCGTATGACATTGAAAGCTACGCCAGCCTCGGTTTGCTCTGGGAAACCTTGTCGGTGGAGCAGATTGAGCAGCCGACGGCGCAAGATCTGACCCGCGTGACGGAATGCCTGAATCAAGCGATCAGCGATGTCGCCGCGAAGGGTCGTGATTTGAGCAGTCGCTTGGGCGCCAGCAATCGCGCGGCATCGAGCAAGGTGCGTGAACTGCTGAGAGCGCAGTGGTGAATACGTTTCTGGCTCACGACTTGCTCTGGGGCATGACCCCGGAGCAGTTGCCGCTGGATGCGCCGATGTGGGCGACAGACGCTTTGGCTCAGGGTCAGCCAGTGGTGGTCCGGCGTGCGTTGTGCGCATCGGGCCAGATTGCCGTCGGCGTGCGTGGACCGTTGCGTGAGCAGCGGTTTGCGACGGTGATGGTAGTCGAGGCGATTCAGCGTCGGGTCAAACCTGAAGATCTTCGTCATGTTTCGATTGATCGGGATCTACCCGCATTGCGCGCACTGACTCAACTGCGGGCGATGCTGGATGCTTGCGGTTTCGTCTGGGGTATCAGCGGCAGCGCCGGTTTCGAATTGGCCAGTGGTGTTCAGGCCTTGCATGAGCGCAGCGACCTCGACTTGATCCTGCGCACACCGCAACCTTTGAGCCGGGTGCGGGCTCAGGAACTGGTGAAGATTTTTGATACCGCCGCGTGTCAGGTGGACATGCAATTGCAGACACCTTCCGGCGCCATCGCCTTGCGCGAATGGGCCGGGCCAGCGCGGCGAGTCCTGCTGAAAAACGCTACTGAAGCCTGTTTGGTGCTTGATCCATGGAACCCTCAGGAGCAAGCAGCGTGAGCAGCCTGTTGGTGTTCCCCGGCCAGGGCGCGCAACAGCCGGGCATGCTGCAGCGTTTGCCTCGGGAAACGGTGAGCGAGGCGAGTGAAGTCCTCGGTGAAGACGCGTTGCTGCTGGATTCTACCGAGGCCTTGAAGACGACGCGGGCGGTGCAGCTTTGCCTGCTGATCGCTGGTGTTGCGGCTTCCCGGCAACTACAGGAACCGGCGGATTACGTGGCCGGGTTGTCCATCGGCGCCTATCCGGCAGCGGTGGTTGCCGGGGCTCTGGGCTTCAGCGATGCCCTGCATCTGGTCAGCCTGCGCGGTGAGCTGATGCAACTGGCTTATCCACAGGGCTACGGCATGACCGCGATCATCGGTCTCGATTTATCCACCGTCGAACAGTTGCTCGCGCAGGTTCACAGCAATGAAACGCCGGTGTACCTGGCCAATATCAACGCCGATAACCAGGTGGTGATTGCGGGTAGCGATGGGGCGATGAAAGCCGTGGCGCAGTTGGCGAAAGGTCACGGTGCAGGTCTGGCCAAGCGTCTGGCCGTCAGCGTGCCGTCGCACTGTCCTTTGCTGGACGCGCCAGCGAAAACCCTCGCCGAAGCCTTCGCCAAGGTGTCACTGAAAACCCCATCGATGGGCTACCTGAGCGGCAGTCGCGCCCGGCCCATCGTCAACGTCGAAGCCCTGCGCGACGACCTCGCTTTCAATATGTGCCGCGTCGTCGATTGGCGCGGCACCGTGCAAAGCGCCTACGAGCGCGGCGTACGGCTACAAATCGAACTGCCGCCCGGTGCGGTGTTGACCGGGCTGGCGCGCCGGGTGTTCGAGCAGGGCACCGTGATTGCCTTCGACGGTGCTCGCCTCGACACCTTGCAAGCGCTGTTGCGTGAGGAGGGAAGCCGCCAACCTTAAGACACCGACTCAGGCGTTCGAACAAACAAAAACAACATTCGAAAATGCATTTTGAGGACTACAACAATGATTATTTACGGTGTGGCGTTTCTCGCCTTTTGTACCCTGACGGGTATTTTTATCGGCGAGTTGCTTGGCAAGCTGATAGGCATCCCCGCCAACGTCGGTGGTGTCGGCATTGCGATGTTGCTGTTGATCGGCCTCGGCAGCTACCTCTACAAAACCGGCTGGCTCAAAGGCAAGACCGAGCAAGGCGTAGAGTTCTGGAGTGCGATTTATATCCCGATTGTCGTCGCCATGGCCGCACAGCAAAACGTGTACGGCGCGCTCAAGGGCGGGCCGATGGCGATTCTGGCTGGCGTGGCTGCAGTCACCATCGCGTTTGCCCTGGTTCCGGTCCTGGTTCGTATTGGCAACAAAGAACCGGCCCCGATCATTCCTCCTAAGACTGTCGGGTGAGCGCCATGTACGAATCGATGATGAAGGTGATTACCGGCTACGGCTTGATCAGTGGCTTTGCGATTGTCGGCGTGACCATGTGGGTGTCCTACTGGATTTCCAATACGTTCACCAAAGGCCGCTTGCACGGCTCGGCCATCGCCATTTTGCTTGGCCTGTTGTTGTCGTATGTCGGCGGTGCACTGACCGGTGGCCAGAAGGGCGTGGTGGACATCCCGCTGCTGTCCGGGATCGGTCTGTTGGGCGGTGCGATGTTGCGCGATTTTGCCATCGTGGCCACCGCGTTCGGCGTCAGTGTCGATGAGCTCAAGCGTGCCGGATTCGTCGGCGTGCTGGCCTTGTTCGTGGGTGTCGGGACCTCGTTCATTGCGGGGGTCGCGGTGGCCATGGCTTTCGGCTACACCGATGCGGTGAGCCTTACCACCATTGGGGCCGGGGCCGTGACGTATATCGTCGGTCCGGTAACCGGGGCCGCCATCGGCGCCAGCTCCGAGGTCATGGCGCTGTCGATTGCAGCCGGGTTGATCAAAGCCATTTTGGTGATGGTAATGACGCCGTTCGTGGCGCCGTTGATTGGTCTGAACAATCCACGCAGTGCGGTGATTTTCGGCGGCTTGATGGGCACGTCCAGCGGAGTGGCGGGCGGGTTGGCCGCCACGGATCCGAAGCTGGTGCCTTATGGTTGCCTGACCGCAGCGTTCTATACCGCGCTGGGTTGTTTGCTCGGGCCGTCGCTGCTGTTTCTGATCATGCGTGGGTTAATGGGCTGACGCCTTCGCGGGTGTCTTGACCGCTAATGATCGTTCTCACGCCCAGCGTGGGAACGATCAGGTGGAGGTATTGCGATTGGCATACATCCGACACTCCGCCAGCAACGCCAGCAAGTTCGGATCGCGCTCCTTGGCCTTCAGGAACACCACGCCAATGTGCTGCTGCAACCGGTACTTTTCCTGCAACGGGATCAGCTTCACCCGGTTCTCATACACCGCCGCAATCCGCCCCGGCAGCAACGCATAACCCACTCCCGAGCTGACCATGCTCAGCAGGGTGAAGATGTCGTTGACCTGCATCGCCACTTTCGGCTCGAAACCCGCCTGCTTGAACACCCGGATCCCGTCCTGGTGCGTGGCGAAGCCCTGGGTCAGGGTGATGAAGGTTTCGTCGCGCACTTCCGCCAGGTCGACTTCCGCCCGTTGGGCAAACTTCGAATCGGCCGGGGTGGCGAGGAAGATGTCGTCGGAGAACAGTTGAATCTGCTCGCAGTCCGGGTCGTTGACGCTGTCGTCCAGGGACACCAGGATCGCGTCGACTTCCATGTTTTTCAGCTTGTAGAGCAGGTCAATATTCGAGCCGAGGATCAAGTCGATGTTGAGTTCACTGCGGCGGATTTTCAGGCCCATGATCAGCTGCGGCACGGTCTTCACCGTCAGCGAATACAGCGAACCGAGTTTGAAGCGTTCCGCCGAGAACCCGGCCGCTTCGCGGGTCAGGCGCACGCTTTCGACCACGTCCTGAATTAGCTTCTGCGCCCGTTCTTCCAGCACATAAGCGCTTTCCAGCGGCGTCAGGTTACGGCCTTCGTGCTTGAACAACGGACAGCGCAGTGCGCTTTCCAGAGAGTGGATGGCGCGGTGCACGCTGACGTTGCTGGTCTGCAACTCGGCAGCGGCCCGGGCCAGGTTGCCGGTGCGCATGAAGGCCAGGAACACCTCGAGTTTTTTCAGGGTCAACTCTTCGTCGATCAGCATGGGCCGCACTCTTATTCGAATGGCTCGATTGTGCACGCATGTTGGGAATACGGGGATATGTGTCCTGAAACATTGCGCTTTTAGTCTCAAGGGCTGAGCCTTGCGCCATGTTGTAACGAAATTTGAGGAAAGCGATTCATGTATCACGGGGAAAGATTGAACGCCTGGACGCATTTGGTCGGGGCGGTGGCGGCGACGGTCGGGGTGGTGTGGATGCTGGTGATCGCCAGCATGGACGGCAGTCCGTGGAAGATTGTCAGCGTGGCGATTTACGGTTTCACCTTGATGGTGCTCTACAGCGCGTCGACCGTGTACCACAGCGTGCGCGGGCGCAAGAAAGAGATCATGCAGAAGGTTGATCACTTTTCGATCTATTTGCTGATCGCCGGCAGCTACACGCCGTTTTGCCTGGTGACCCTGCGTGGGCCGTGGGGCTGGACGTTGTTCGGCATTGTCTGGGGATTGGCGCTGATCGGCATCCTGCAAGAGATCAAGCCGCGCTCGGAGGCGCGGATTCTGTCGATCGTGATCTACGCGGTGATGGGCTGGATCGTGCTGGTGGCGGTCAAGCCGCTGCTTGCGGCGCTGGGCTCGACCGGTTTTGCCTGGCTGGCGTCGGGTGGGGTGTTGTACACCGTGGGCATTATCTTTTTTGCCCTCGACCATCGCCTGCGCCATGCCCACGGGATCTGGCATCTGTTCGTGATCGCCGGGAGCCTGCTGCACTTTGTGGCGATTCTGTTTTACGTGCTCTAAACGATAATGCGTCCTGTAGGAGCGAGGCTTGCCCGCGACGGCGGCGTGTCAGTCAGCATAAATGTTGAATGTACCGACGCTTTCGCGGGCAAGCCTCGCTCCTACGGGTGATGGGGCCCTAGAAGTCCCCCCACAATTGCTGACGCTTTCGCGAGCAGGCACACATTACAGAATCAATCGATCCAGTTGCGCCTGCGCCCTGCGGCTGAAGACCTGCAACAGGTCGCTCAAGGTATGCGGCGGCGGTTCGTCGGCGCGGGTCACGGCGTACAAGGTGATCGGCAGCGCCGGTGCCAGGGGACGAATCGCCGTGGCGGCGGGGGAGGCGCCGAGGGCGGTGAACGGGTCGATGACCGCCAGCCCGGCCCCGGATTCCACCATCGCCCGGGCCAGTGAATAAGTTTGCACGGCAATGCGCACTCGCGGCGGCGGATCGACCGCTTCCAGGTAGCTGTCGAGCCGGGCGGCCAATGGGTCGGCGCTGGACAGGCCGATCAGCGGCGCGCCGGCCAGTTCGAGCAATGGCAACGGCTGGCCGTGGCTGTCAGCGGGCCAATAACCCAGCGGCGCCAACGCCACCAGCATCCCGCTGGCCAGGGCTTGGGCCTTCAGCCCCGGATGATCCGGCGGCTGCAACGTCAGGGCGACGTCCACTTCGCGCATCAACAGGTTCTGCATCAACTCACGGCTGTGGGCGCTGGACAGTTCGCAGACGATGTCCGGGTAACGTTGTGTCCATTCGTTGATCGCCGGTGGCAGCAGCGACAGCGCTAACGCCGGGATCGCGCCGATCCGCACACTGTGGCCCGGCTCGCGGCGCAGGCTCTGGGCCAGGCGTCGCAAACCTTGCAGGCTTTCGGTGACCTTATCGACCTCACGCTCAAGCTCCAGCGCTTCGGGCGTGGCCTGCAATTTACCGCGCACCCGCAGGAATAACGCAAAGCCCAGTTGCTGCTCGGCGTGTTGCAGTACTTTGCTCACCGCCGGCTGCGAGACGTGCAGCAACTGGGCGGCGCCACTGACCGAACCGGTCTGGCGAATGGCTTGGAAAATCTCGATGTGACGCAGGCGCATGGCGAGTCCATAACCTTTGTTTATGGGTCAGCCATCTTTATGCATTGTTCAACGGCTGTCACCTGGTCCTAACCTGAAGCCTGTTTCAACAACGGTTAAGGACAGACATGGCTCAGCGGGTTTGCATCATCGGCGGCGGCGTCATCGGGCTGACAACGGCTTACGCACTGGTGCGCGACGGCATCGACGTGACGCTGGTCGAGGCCCGGGACTCGCTGGCCAGCGAAACCAGTTTCGCCAACGGCGGCCAGTTGTCCTACCGCTACGTCGCACCGCTGGCCGACGCCGGCGTACCGCTGCAGGCGCTTGGCTGGATGCTGCGCGGTGACTCACCCCTGAAGCTGCGCCCGCGCCTGGACCCGGCGCAATGGCGCTGGATGGCGTCCTTTCTGGCGGCCTGCCGCAGCTCGGTGAACCAGCGCAACAGCGCGCATCTGCTGCGCCTGGCGCTGCTCAGCCAGACGACGTTGCAAGGCTGGCGCGAGGAAGATCGTCTCGACGGCTTCGACTGGCGGCGCAACGGCAAACTGGTGACGTTTCGTGAAGCCGCGAGTTTCGAGCATGCGCGCCACGGTCTGGCTGATCCACAACAGCAGCAGGTGTTGTCCCGGGCCGAATGCGCCCAACTGGAACCGGCGCTCGCCGAGGCGCCGTTCGTGGGCGCGATTTACACCCCGGATGAAGAAGTCGCCGACTGCCACGGGTTCTGCCAGCAACTGGTGGCCCGGCTCAAGGCGTCGGGGCGTTGCGAGTTTTTGCTCGGGCAAACGGTCACCGGCATTCGCCACACGGACGGCGCGGTGCAGGCCATCGAAATGGGCGCGCAGGTGTTGCCGGTCGAGCAACTGGTGATCGCGGCCGGGCATCGCAGCCCGGCGCTGGCGTTGCCCGGTATGAACCTGCCGCTGTACCCGCTCAAGGGCTATAGCCTGACCGCACCGATTCGCGCCGAACATCGGGCGCCGGACCTGAGCATCACCGATTACAACCGCAAGATCGTTTACGCCCGCATCGGTGCTCAACTGCGGGTGGCGGCGATGGTCGATATTGTCGGCTTCGACCCGGCGCTCGATCCCAAGCGCCTGGCGCTGATCAAACGCCAGGCCCAGGACACCTTGCCCCATGCCGGCGACTACGACGCCGCCATCGAATGGGCCGGCATGCGCCCGGCGACCCCCAGCGGCGTGCCGCTGATTGGCGCCACGGCGTACCGCAACCTTTGGCTCAATCTCGGCCATGGCGCGCTGGGTTTCACCTTGGCCTGCGGCAGCGCGCGACTGCTCAGGGATTTGCTGACGCAGCGCGCACCTTCGATTGAAATGCACGGCCTCGCGCCTCGCGTCGCCTGACTTGAGCTTGAAAAGGAAGAACCGATGAGCATCAACCGTATCAACAGCAACAGCCGCCTCTCCGCCGCCCTGACCTTTGGCGAACTGGTGTTTCTCTCGGGCCAGGTGCCGGGCGAGAGCCGCGACGTCAGCGGCCAGACCGCCGAGGTGCTGGCGAAAATCGATGCGCTGCTGGCCGAGGCCGGCAGCGACAAGGATCACCTGCTCAGCGCGACTATTTACCTAAGCGACATTGGCCGCGATTTCGCTGCCATGAACGAGATCTGGTCGCAATGGCTGTCGCTGGGCAAGGCGCCGACCCGCACCACCTTGCAGGCGCAACTGGCCCGTCCCGAAGTACTGGTGGAAATCACCGTGATCGCCGCCCGCCGCTAATCGCCCCACCCACAACGGAGAATAACAATGCAAAAAATCACGTTGATCGGCTGCACCCTTGGTCTGCTGCTTGGCAGTCAGGTCCAGGCCACGGAAGCGCCGCTGACGGGCACGCTGAACAAGGTCGCGAATGCCAAGAGCATCACCCTGGGCTATCGCGATGCGTCGGTGCCGTTCTCCTACGTGGGTGATCACTCGGGGCAGCCGATGGGTTACTCGGTGGACCTGGCGGGCAAGATTGTCGAGCGCATCAAGCAAAAACTCGATCAGCCGAACTTGCAGGTGAAGTACAACCTGGTGACCTCGCAAACCCGCATTCCGCTGGTGCAGAACGGCACGGTCGACCTTGAGTGCGGCTCCACCGGGGTGACGGTAGAGCGCCTGCAGCAAGTGGCGTTTTCCTACGGGTTTATCTATGTGAAAGGGCAGTTGCTCAC
Organism: Pseudomonas sp. ANT_J12; assembly: GCF_008370045.1. Classification (GTDB taxonomy): domain Bacteria; phylum Pseudomonadota; class Gammaproteobacteria; order Pseudomonadales; family Pseudomonadaceae; genus Aquipseudomonas. The sequence continues at coordinate 231,081 of NZ_VOBN01000007.1, read as the reverse complement.
GGCCAAGGACAGCGGGATCAAAAGCTTCGCCGACCTGCGTGGCAAGAATGTCGTGACCACCGCGGGGACCACCAATGAGCGGTTTCTGAAGAGCTACAACGTCGATCACAAAATCGACATGTTCGTGATCAGCGCCAAGGACCACGGCGAAGCGTTCCAGATGTTGCAGTCGGGCAGGGCGGCGGCGTTTTACATGGACGATGCGCTGCTCTACGGCGAACGGGCCAAGGCTCGCGATCCGCATAACTGGGTCGTGGTGGGTGAGGAACAATCGCGGGAAATCTACAGCTGCATGGTGCGCAAGGGCGATCCGCAATTTCTCGAGTTGGTGAACTCGACACTCGCCGACCTGTACAGCTCAGGGGAAATCAACGGCATCTACAACCGCTGGTTCCAGCAGCCGATCCCGCCCAAGGGCTTGAACCTGGAGTTTCCGATGACCAGCGAGCTGAAAGCGATCATCGCCAAACCGGTGAGTGAGCCGGTGCAATAACCGCCTCCTGATCCTGATCGTTCCCACGCTCCGCGTGGGAATGCAGCCCGGGACGCTCCGCGTCCCATCCAGAGCCGAACGCAGAGCGTCCGAAGAGGCATTCCCACGCAGAGCGTGGGAACGATCAAAGGCTGCGATCTTTTTAGAAGTCACCCCACAATTGCTGAGCCACCGCCAACGCCACCACTGGCGCCGTCTCGGTGCGCAACACCCGCGGCCCCAGTCGAGCCGCATGAAAACCCGCCCCTTTGGCCTGATCCACTTCCGCCTCCGACAACCCCCCTTCAGGGCCGATCAGAAACGCCAGGGTCGCAGGCTTGGCATGACTCACCAGCGGCTGCGCCACCGGATGCAGCACCAGCTTCAATTCCGCCTCGGTCTGCTTCAACCAATCCGCCAACAGCAGCGGCGGATGAATCACCGGCACCCGTGAGCGCCCGCACTGCTCGCAAGCGCTGATCGCCACCTGGCGCCAATGCAGCAGGCGTTTGTCGGCGCGTTCGTCCTTGAGGCGGACTTCGCAGCGGTCGGTGAAGATCGGGGTGATTTCGGTCACGCCCAGTTCGGTGGCTTTCTGGATCGCCCAATCCATGCGCTCGCCACGGGACAGGCCCTGGCCGAGGTGGATCGACAACGGCGACTCCACTTGCCCGATGAAGCTTTCATCGAGCTGCACCACCACGCGTTTCTTGCCGACTTCCACCAGCGAACCCCGAAACTCGTGGCCCGAGCCGTCGAACAATTGCACCGCATCACCCTCGGCCATGCGCAGCACGCGGCTGATGTAATGGGCCTGGGCCTCGGGCAACTCGTGCTCGCCGGTGCTCAGGGGGGCGTCGATAAAGAAGCGGGACAGTCTCATCTTGGGTCTCTAAAAATTGGCTCGGAATCGCTTTAGTGGCTGCTGACTCTTTGTGGCGAGGGGGCTTGCCACAAGGGTTATGCAGTGCCTGTTAGCCCGGATCACGGAAGCCGGGGTGAAAGTCTTCCGGCACCGACACGCTGACGCTATTGCGGGTCGCAATATCGATCCCTTCACTGGCCACCTCCGCGAGGAAATCAATCTGCTCCGGGGTAATCACGTACGGCGGCAGGAAATACACCACGCTGCCCAACGGGCGAAGTAAAGCACCGCGCTCCAAGGCGTGCTTGAACACTTTCAAGCCACGGCGCTCTTGCCACGGGTAGGCTTCCTTGGTCGCCTTGTCCTTGACCATCTCGATGGCCAGGACCATCCCGGTCTGGCGTACTTCCGCCACGTTCGGGTGATCGACCAGGTGCGCGGTGGAGGTGGCCATGCGCTGGGCCAGGGCCTTGTTGTTCTCGATGACGTTGTCTTCTTCGAAGATATCCAGCGTCGCCAGTGCCGCTGCGCACGCCAGCGGGTTGCCGGTGTAGCTGTGGGAATGCAGGAAGGCGCGCAGGGTCGGGTAGTCGTCGTAGAAGGCGCTGTAGACGTCGTCGGTGGTCAGCACCGCCGCCAGTGGCAGGTAGCCGCCGGTCAGGGCCTTGGACAGGCACAGGAAGTCCGGGCGGATGCCGGCCTGTTCACAGGCGAACATCGTCCCGGTGCGGCCGAAGCCGACGGCGATTTCGTCGTGGATCAGGTGCACGCCATAACGGTCGCAGGCTTCGCGCAGCAGCTTGAGGTAAACCGGGTGGTACATGCGCATGCCGCCCGCGCCTTGAATCAACGGCTCAAGGATCACGGCGGCGACGGTGTCATGGTTCTCGGCCAGGGTCTGTTCCATGGCGACGAACATGTTGCGCGAGTGTTCTTCCCAGCTCATGCCTTCCGGGCGCAGGTAGCAATCCGGGCTCGGCACCTTGATGGTGTCCATCAGCAGGGCTTTATAGGTTTCGGTGAACAGCGGCACGTCGCCCACCGCCATCGCCGCCATGGTTTCGCCGTGGTAGCCGTTGGTCAGGGTGACGAAGCGCTTCTTGTTCGGCTGGCCGCGGTTGAGCCAGTAGTGAAAGCTCATTTTCAGCGCGACTTCGATGCAGGACGAACCGTTATCGGCGTAGAAGCACCGGGTCAGGCCTTCCGGGGTCATCTTCACCAGGCGTTCGGACAGCTCGATCACCGGCTGATGGCTGAAACCAGCAAGGATCACGTGTTCCAGTTGATCGACCTGGTCCTTGATGCGCTGATTGATTCGCGGGTTGGCGTGGCCGAACACGTTGACCCACCAGGAACTGACGGCGTCGAGGTAGCGCTTGCCTTCGAAGTCTTCCAGCCAGATGCCTTCACCGCGCTTGATCGGGATCAGCGGCAGCTGTTCGTGGTCTTTCATCTGGGTGCAGGGGTGCCACAACACGGCCAGGTCCCGTTGCATCCACTGATTATTCAGGCCCATTTACAGTCTCCTCGAGGCGGTCCGCGGCAGGCGCGGGCAAACAATCGCGCAAGCCTATGCAATGCATCGCGCCGGGACAACCCATTGTGTCGATTGAGCTACTTTGTATGGGGTAATAGACGTCGCTGGCGGCGTTTTGATGGCTGACGTATTCTTCGCGGTTCTTTGAGTCGTCTGACTCGCAAAACTGCTTTTTCCTACCTGATTTCCGGAGTTCGCTGAATGTCTGCTGGTTGGCTGCGCGCCTGTGCGCTGGTGATGTTGGGGCTGTTCAGCGTTTCGGCGCTGGCCAAGGATAAAACGGCAATCGTGATCGGCGGCGGGCTTTCGGGCCTCACCGCGGCCTACGAGCTGCAAAACAAAGGCTGGCAGGTCACCGTGCTGGAAGCCAAGCCAAGCCTGGGCGGTCGCTCCGGCATGGCCACCAGCGAGTGGATCGGCAGCGACAAGGCCCAACCGGTGCTGAACAAATATGTGTCGACCTTCAAGCTCGGCACCACGCCGGCGCCTGAATTCGTGCGTACGCCGGGCTACCTGATCGACGGCGAGTACTTCACCGCCGCCGACCTGGCAACCAAGCAACCGGCCACCGCCGAAGCGCTCAAGCGCTACGAAAAGACCCTGGATGACCTGGCGCGCTCGATCACCGACCCGCAAAACCCGGCAGCCAACAGCACGCTGTTCGCCCTGGACCAGATCAACGTGGCCAACTGGCTCGATCGTCTGACCCTGCCAGCGACTGCCCGTCAGTTGGTGAACCAGCAGATTCGTACCCGTTACGACGAACCTTCGCGCCTGTCGCTGCTGTATTTCGCACAACAGAGCCGGGTGTACCAAGGCGTTTCCGACCGTGACCTGCGCGCTTCGCGCCTGATCGGCGGTAGCCCGGTGCTGGCCCAGGCCTTCGTCAAACAACTGAAGACCATCAAGACCAACTCGCCAGTCTCGGCCATCACCCAGGACAAGGACGGCGTGACCGTCAAGGTCGGCAGTGTTGGCTATCAGGCTGACTACGTGGTGGTCGCCGTGCCATTGCGCGCCCTGAGCAAGATCATCATGACCCCGTCGCTGGATGCCCAGCACATGGGCGCGATCAAGGGCACCAACTACGGTTGGCGCGACCAGATCATGCTGAAGTTCAAGACCCCGGTCTGGGAAAGCAAGGCGCGCATGTCCGGCGAGATCTACAGCAACGCCGGCCTCGGTATGTTGTGGGTAGAGCCGGCGCTCAAGGGTGGCGCCAACGTGGTGATCAACCTGTCCGGCGACAATGCGCGGGTGATGCAGGCTTTCGGCGACAAGCAGATGGTCGATCAGGTGCTGATTCGCCTGCACGCGTTTTATCCACAGGCGCGCGGTTCGTTCACCGGTTATGAAATCCGCCGCTACAGCACCGACCCGTCGATGGGCGGCGCTTACCTGGCCTTCGGTCCGGGCCAGATCAGCAAGTACTGGCGCCTGTGGGAGCGTCCGCTGCAACGTGTAGCCTTTGCCGGCGAACACACCGACACCTTGTACCCGGGCACCCTGGAAGGTGCTTTGCGCACTGGCCAGCGTGCGGCCAGTCAGGTTGAAGACCTGGCGGCGGGCAAGTCGTTTGAACCGGTGAAAGTTGTGCCGGCAGCGACCGCAGCAGCGGCCGGCGCAGTGGCGGCGAAGAAAGGTAACTTCTTCACCAACCTGTTCGGCGGTTCGGATGACGACAAGAAGCCAGAACCGGTCAAGGCCCCAGAACCAGTGACCCCGCCAGCTCCGGCCCCTGCTCCAGTGCCAACCCCGGCCCCGGCGCCAGTGGAAGCACCGAAGCCAGCGGCACCGGCCAAGGCCGAGCCTGCGAAGAAAGCGGCCAAGCCTGCGGCGAAGAAGCCGGCAGCGAAAACCGATGCTAAAAAGGCTCCGGCCAAGAAAGCTGAACCGGCGAAGAAACCAGCGGCCAAGAAGCCTGCTGCAACGACACCGGCAGCGACCGATACCAAAGCGCAGTAAGGCTTTGGGTTGAAAAAGAAAGCGCGGCAGTGATGCCGCGCTTTTTTTACGCCTGAAGAAAAGGGCCCTCACGATTCGAATAAACCGGATGGCGCAGGTGTTCTTGGCCTGGACTACCTGGTTTTTCAGAGATTGGCGTCTTTAATCTTTCCTTAACGCATCCCTAAGAGACTCTTGATCGTATTTCTCGATATTTCAAAGCGAAATTTTCCGCTTTAAATCGATAGATAACTCGATAGTCTTGGGCCAGCACTTACAGGGACTTGGCAATGCAACTACGAAACTCTACTGCTCGCTACGGCTGGGTCAGCATCTTCATGCACTGGGGCGTAGCGCTGGCGGTGTTCGCAATGTTCGCGTTGGGTCTGTGGATGGTCGGTCTCGGTTATTACGATCCCTGGCGCAAGGCAGGGCCGGATATCCACAAGAGCATCGGTCTGATCTTGCTGGCGTTGATGGTGTTTCGCGTGGTGTGGCGCCTTATCAGCCCACCGCCACCGACCTTGACCAGCTACAGCCGCATGACGCGCCTGGGTGCGAAATTCGGGCATGCCTTTCTGTATCTCTGCCTGTTTGCTGTGATGATTGCCGGTTACCTGATTTCCACCGCAGAAGGCGTCGGGATCCCGGTGTTTGATTGGTTTGAAGTGCCTGCACTGGTGTCCGGACTACCGGACCAGGCAGATACCGCAGGTGCGATTCATCTGTACCTGGCGTGGGCGCTGGTAATTTTTTCCGGTCTCCATGCGTTGGCAGCATTGAAGCACCACTTTATCGACCGTGATGTGACCCTCAAGCGAATGCTGGGTCGCAAAGCCTGAAATTCAACCTCGACTCCAAAAGGAAATAAAGCATGTTGAAAAAGACTCTCGCCGCTCTGGCAATCGGTTCCGCGCTGCTGTCCGCTAACGTGATGGCTGCTGACTACACCGTCGACAAGGAAGGCCAGCACGCCTTCGTTGACTTCAAGATCAGCCACTTGGGTTACAGCTACATCACCGGTACCTTCAAGGATATCGACGGCAAGTTCAGCTTCGACGCTGCCAAGCCAGAAGACAGCAAGATCGAGTTCAACGTGAACACCGCCAGCGTTTTCACTAACAACGCTGAGCGCGACAAGCACATCTCCAGCAAAGACTTCCTGAAAGTAGCTGATTTCCCTAAAGCTACGTTCGTGTCCACCGGCGTTAAAACCACCGGCAAAAACGCCGACGGTAAAGTCACTGCCGACGTGGCGGGCAACCTGACTATTGCTGGTGTCACCAAACCAGTTGTAGTCAAGGCCACTTTCCTGGGTGAAGGCAAGGATCCATGGGGCGGCTACCGTGCAGGCTTCGAAGGCACCACCAGCATCAAGCGCTCTGATTTCGGCAAGATGATGGACCTGGGTCCGCAGTCCGACGCGGTTGATCTGTACGTCACGTTTGAAGGTGTGAAAGCGAAGTAACCTTCGCCGCTTCAACAAAAACGCCCCCGATCTCGCGATCGGGGGCGTTTTTTTATGGCCGAACACAAATTGCATGGACGACAAAACCCTGTAGGAGCGAGGCTTGCCCGCGAACGGGGGCAACTCGGTTTCTGTTGTGTCGCGGATGGCGCCTTCGCGGGCAAGCCTCGCTCCTACAGGGGTTGGTGTGCATAAAAAATGCCCCGAATCTCGCGATCCGGGGCATTTTTGGTTACTGCGTTAAATCAGCGATTGCGAGTCAGCAATGCTGGTTTTTCGCCGCGTGGGCGGCCTGGCAGTTGATCCAGTTGCTCAGGCGTCGGGAACCGATCGGTTTTCGACTCTTTATGGATGATCTTCGGTGCCGGGCCACGCGGGTTCTGCACGGCCGGTTCCGAACGAGGCTGGTCGTCGGTGCGGGCCGGGCGGCGGTTGCGGGACTCTTCGCGACGGGCCTGACCGTCACGTGGCGCGCCGTTGCGTGGGCCGCTGCGCTTGGCTGGCGGGGTGCCGGTGGTGGCGCCGTCGCTGCTGCGCGGACCGCTTTGGCGACCCTGAGGCTTGCCGCCGGTGCGCGGAGCACCAGCACCTGCGCCCGCTGCCGCGCCTTGTGCCGGAGCACCCGGGCGACGACCACGGCCCTGGGCCGGTTTGGCTTGCGGCACGTAGTCAACGCGGTTACCGAAGTTATCCACGTCATCGTCCAGGAACTCGTCCGGCGCGCGATCAGCCGCCGCAGCGCGTGGCGCCGGACGCTGTTGTTCGCGGGCCGGGGTGCCTTCGCGTGGTTTGTGCTCACGGGCAGGGCGATCGCCACGGCCAGTAGCGGCAGGTTTTTCCTTGCCGCCCTTGTCCTTGCCTTTGTCTTTACGACCGCCGCCACCGCCAGTGCCGTTCGGACCGTCGCCGCGCGGGCCACGTGGGTTGCGCGGGTTACGCACATCCGGACGCTCGCGGACTTCTGGCTTCTCGGCTTCTACAGCGCTGGAGTCGAAGCCCATCAGGTTGCCGTCGGCAATCTTCTGCTTGGTCATGCGCTCGATGCTTTTCAGCAGCTTCTCTTCGTCCGGGGCGACCAGCGAGATCGCCTCGCCCGAACGACCGGCCCGGCCCGTACGGCCGATACGGTGCACATAGTCTTCGTCGACGTTCGGCAGTTCGAAGTTGACCACGTGGGGCAACTGGTCGATGTCGAGGCCGCGAGCGGCGATGTCGGTGGCAACCAGGATGCGCACTTCACCGGCCTTGAAGTCGGCCAGGGCTTTGGTGCGCGCGTTCTGGCTCTTGTTACCGTGGATCGCGACGGCGCTCAGGCCGTGTTTGTCCAGGTACTCGGCCAGGCGGTTGGCGCCGTGCTTGGTGCGGGTGAAGACCAGAACCTGTTCCCAGGCGCCGGCGGTAATCAAATGCGCCAGCAAGGAGCGCTTGTGGCTCGCGGCCAGGCGGAACACACGCTGTTCGATACGCTCGACCGTGGTGTTCGGCGGCGTGACTTCGATGCGTTCCGGGTTGTGCAGCAGTTTGCCGGCGAGGTCGGTGATGTCTTTGGAGAAGGTCGCCGAGAACAGCAGGTTCTGGCGTTTGCTCGGCAGACGGGCAAGGACCTTTTTCACGTCATGGACAAAGCCCATGTCGAGCATGCGGTCGGCTTCGTCCAGCACGAGGATTTCCACGTGGGACAGATCGACGCTGCCTTGACCGGCGAGGTCGAGCAGGCGGCCAGGGCAGGCCACCAGCACGTCAACACCGCGGGACATGGCCTGAACCTGTGGGTTCATGCCGACGCCGCCGAAGATGCAGGCGCTGACGAACTTCAGGTCACGGGCATAGACCTTGAAGCTTTCATGGACCTGAGCCGCGAGTTCGCGGGTAGGGGTCAGGACCAGGACGCGCGGTTGGCGCGGGCCGTGACGCTGGGATTTGTCCGGGTGACCGTTGGGGAACAACCGCTCCAGGATCGGAAGGGCGAAGCCGCCGGTTTTACCAGTACCTGTCTGCGCCGCAACCATCAGGTCGCGACCTTGCAACACGGCGGGGATAGCCCGCTGTTGCACCGGAGTAGGCTCGGTATAGCCCGCTGCCTCGATGGCACGGACTAAAGCCTCGGAGAGACCGAGGGAAGCAAAGGACATGAGTAATCCTGTTTTAGTTAGGGCTTGGCCCAATGGGAGTCTTGCCTGGCGCGAATGGCGTTTAAGAGGACGCAATCCCGTCCGGTCCTGCTGGGTTTCGAAGGCTCGTCTGGAGCGCTCGCGCGGGCTGAAAAGCTGCGCTGTAGCGGGGTCGAGATGCCTTGAACGATTCCGAGCGTCCGGGCGTGAGCCTGGCGGGAAGGCCGGAGTATAACAGAGCATTCACTGCGCGCCGCTTTCCTGCTGCTCAACGGTTTTTCCACGGGCGGCGGTGATGCCTGGCGCTTGCAGATCGGGGGCCGGGCCGGCGCCATAACGGGCGCTCAGCTCGGCGTAGGCGGGCTCACGCTTGAAGCGCTTGAGTTCGGCGCCGAAACGTTGCACCAGCAAATCCATGCCGGCATTGCGTCGGACCGCCAGGAATTGGCTCTGGTGGCTGATGATCGTCGGGTTTTCGCTGATCTGATCGCGAATGTTCAGCTCATCCAGCAAATGCTGGCCGACCCGGCGGTCAGTGATCAACAGGTCGATGCGCCCGCGCAGCAGCTTGCCGAAGTTGGCTTCGTGGGTCGGCGCCGGCTCCCGGGTAAACAATGTCGAACCGCTGAAGTCCTCGCTGTAGAGATAACCCGGCGAGGTGCCGATGGTCAGGCCTTTGAGTTCTTCAAGGGTGCGAAACGGATGAGGTCGTTCGTTGGCGTAGAACATCACGAACTCGACTTCCGAGAGCGGTTCGCTGGGGTAGAGCAGGGTGGCGTCGCGTTCGTCGCTGTGGAAAATGTCCAGCGCACCGTCGGCCTGGCCGGTGTCGAGCATCGACAGGCAGCGCTTCCAGGGCAGGAATTGCCATTCCACTTCGATGCCCAGGCGTTTGAAGACGATGGCGGTGGTTTCGTAGTCCAGGCCCAGGGCTTTGCCGTTTTCCTCGTACACGTACGGCGCCCACGGCTCTGTGACAATGCGCAGTTTCTCGCCCCGGGCGGCGAAGCTCAGGCAAGTGAAAAGAAGCACGGTCAGTAACTGCGCGATCAATGGCATGACTTGAGATTACGACGAGAAACCGTAAAGAGCCAGAAACGGGATCCAGAAGCTCTGTTTCGGGCGTTGAAAGCAAAAGATCGCAGCGCTCGGAGGCGCGTGGGCGCTGCCGAAGGCTGCGATCTTTTGATCTGGCTTGTCGCTTTCAACTTGAAGCTTGCAGCTGTTTTACCGCGGCAACTTCAGGTTATTCCACACCGCCAGACTCGGCTCAGCCTGGTTTAACGTATAGAAGTGCAACCCTGGCGCGCCACCTTGCAGCAGGCGTTCGCACATTTCGGTGATGACTTGCTCGCCAAAGCCTTGAATGCTTTGGGTGTCATCGCCGTAGGCTTCCAGTTGCTTGCGGATCCAGCGCGGGATTTCCGCACCGCAGGCATCGGAGAAGCGCGCGAGTTTGCTGTAGTTGGTGATCGGCATGATCCCCGGCACGATCGGGATGTTCACGCCCATCGCCCGTACACGCTCGACAAAGTAGAAGTAGCTGTCGGCGTTGAAGAAGTACTGGGTGATCGCACTGTCGGCGCCGGCGTTGGCCTTGCGCACGAAGTTGTTCAGATCGTCTTCGAAATTGCGCGCTTGCGGATGCATTTCCGGGTAAGCGGCGACTTCGATGTGGAAATGATCGCCGGTTTCTTCACGAATGAATTCAACCAGGTCGTTGGCGTGGCGCAGTTCACCGCTGGCCATGCCCATGCCCGAAGGCAGGTCACCGCGCAGGGCAACGATACGGGTAATGCCGGCAGCCTTGTATTGCGTCAGCAGGCTGCGCAGGTCGTCCTTGCTGTCGCCCACGCAAGACAGATGCGGTGCGGCCGGGACTTTGACTTCACTTTCGAGCTGCAACACGGTGTTGATGGTGCGATCACGGGTCGAACCGCCAGCGCCATAGGTGCAGGAAAAGAAATCGGGGTTGTACGTCGCCAGCTGACGGGCAGTGGCGAGCAGTTTTTCATGCCCAGCATCGGTCTTGGTCGGGAAGAACTCGAAGCTGTAGCGACGGTCTTGGGACATGGAGGGGACCTCCAGCTGCAAGTTGCAAGCTGCAAGCTGCAAGAGGGCGTAGCGCCGACTCTCGTAGTTGAAGCCCGCAACTCACGGCTGCAAAAAAGCGATGAAGAAGCAAGCGCCTGCCTCAAGCCACAAGTAAACGAACCGCTTTTACTTGCCGCTTGAAGCTTGCCACTTGCAGCTGCTGTCAGTACCGGTAGGCGTGCGGCTTGAACGGGCCTTCGACGGTCACGCCGATGTAGTCGGCCTGGGTCTTGGTCAGTTGAGTCACGACGCCGCCGAAACCGCGGACCATTTCCAGGGCCACTTCTTCGTCGAGTTTCTTCGGCAGTACTTCAACGGTCAGGCGCTCGGCTTTCTGGGCTGGCGACAGGTCGGCGTACTTCTGGCCGAACAGGAAGATCTGCGCCAGCACCTGGTTGGCGAACGAACCGTCCATGATGCGGCTTGGGTGACCGGTGGCGTTACCCAGGTTAACCAGACGGCCTTCGGCCAGCAGGATCAGGTAGTCGTCGTTTTGGGCATCGAATGCGCCAGGGCCGGTACGGTGAATCTTGTGAACCTGTGGCTTCACTTCTTCCCATGCCCAGTTCTTGCGCATGAAAGCGGTGTCGATTTCGTTGTCGAAGTGGCCGATGTTGCAGACAACAGCGCGCTTCTTCAGGGCCTTGAGCATGTTCGAGTCGCACACATTGACGTTACCGGTGGTGGTCACGATCAGGTCGATCTTGCCCAGCAGCGCTTTGTCGATGGAGGCTTCGGTGCCGTTGTTGATGCCGTCGATGAACGGCGAAACCAGCTCATAGCCGTCCATGCAGGCTTGCATGGCGCAGATCGGGTCAACTTCGGAAACCTTGACGATCATGCCTTCCTGACGCAGGGACTGGGCCGAGCCCTTGCCCACGTCACCGTAACCGATGACCAGCGCTTGCTTGCCGGACAGCAGGTGGTCGGTGCCGCGCTTGATCGCGTCGTTCAGGCTGTGACGGCAGCCGTACTTGTTGTCGTTCTTGCTCTTGGTCACCGAGTCGTTGACGTTGATGGCCGGGATTTTCAGCTCGCCCTTGGCCAGCATGTCCAGCAGACGGTGCACGCCAGTGGTGGTTTCTTCGGTGACGCCGTGGACGCGGTCCAGGATCGCCGGGTATTTCTTGTGCAGCAGCTCGGTCAGGTCGCCGCCGTCGTCGAGGATCATGTTGGCATCCCAAGGCGCGCCATCTTTCAGGATGGTTTGCTCCAGGCACCACTCGTACTCTTCTTCGGTTTCGCCTTTCCAGGCATACACCGCGATGCCGGCAGCGGCGATAGCAGCAGCGGCCTGGTCTTGAGTCGAGAAAATGTTGCAGGACGACCAGCGTACTTCGGCACCCAGGGCAACCAGGGTTTCGATCAGCACGGCAGTCTGAATGGTCATGTGGATGCAGCCGAGAATCTTGGCGCCTTTGAGCGGCTGCTCACCGGCGTACTTGCGGCGCAGACCCATCAGGGCAGGCATTTCGGATTCGGCGATGATGGTTTCGCGACGACCCCAGGCAGCCAGGGACATGTCGGCAACTTTGTAATCGGTAAAATCTGCAGGCGTGATGACAGCGCTCATGATGAGCCTCCATTCGTAATGTATGCGAATGGGCGCCGTTGTGCGTTTAGTGTCTGGCCAGGGCCAGGCAACGCCCCATCCGAGCCTGACAGGTTTGACCTGCTGCAGCGCCCCTCGGACAGGTGGCGGGAAAACGGTGGTAGCCGTTTTGAAACGGTGGCGATTATAGCTTTCTTTGTCCGGCTAGTGGCAAGTGACAAGCTACAAGCGGCAAGTAACAGCGAATCTGCTTTTACTTGCAGCTTGTCGCTTAAAACTTGAAGCTGGGGGCAGAAACCTATCGCTCAAACGCCTCAACCCCGGAGCCCCCCATGAATTTCCACACCCGCAAATGGGTAAAACCCGAAGACCTCAACCCCAACGGCACGCTGTTCGGCGGCAGCCTGTTGCGCTGGATCGACGAAGAAGCGGCGATCTATGCGATCGTCCAGCTGGGCAACCAGCGCGTGGTCACCAAGTACATTTCCGAGATCAACTTCGTCAGCGCCTCGCGCCAGGGCGACATCATCGAACTGGGCATCACCGCCACCGAGTTCGGCCGCACCTCGATCACCCTGACCTGCGAAGTGCGCAACAAGATCACCCGCAAAAGCATCCTGACCGTCGAGCGCATGGTGTTCGTCAACCTCGGCGAAGACGGCCTGCCGGCGCCCCACGGCCGCACCGAAATCCTCTACGTCAAAGACCAGTTCAAGGACGACGTCGTCGTCGATTGATGATCGTTCCCACGCTCCGCGTGGGAATGCAGCCCGGGACGCTCTGCGTCCCAAAGCGTGACGCAGAGCGTCACAAGAGGCATTCCCACGCAGAGCGTGGGAACGATCTGCCGAGGTCAGTGAACAGCTCCGAACCCCGCGTGTCGTACCTACATGACACGCCACCGGTTCCGGAGCTCCATGGACACTCAAAAAGACGGCAAGACCCCGAACCTCTCGGCTGAAGAGCAGCACGAAGCCGACCGCAACCAGCCGCCCCGGGCGGCGGTGTTGCATGAAATCATCCGCACCCAGGGCGATCAGGAGCTGGAACGCAGCGTCGCCGCGCTGTGGTGGTCGGCCCTGGCCGCCGGCCTGACCATGGGCCTGTCGCTGATGGCCATGGGGCTGCTCAATTCCCGCCTGCCGGACGGCGAAGGTTTCAAGGTGATCGCCAGTTTCGGCTACTGCGCCGGTTTCCTCGCGGTGATCCTGGCGCGCCAGCAACTGTTCACCGAAAACACCCTGACGGCCGTGCTGCCGATCATGACCAAACCCACGTTGAGCAATTTCGGGCGCTTGCTGCGCCTGTGGGGGGTCGTGCTGTTCGGCAACCTGTGCGGGACGTTGCTGGTGGCCTACGTGATGCTGCACCTGCCGATCTTCGACACCAAGACCGACCTGGCCTTCCTCGACATCGGGCGCAAGATCATGGAAAACAGCGCCAGCCAGATGTTCGCCAAAGGCATCATTTCCGGCTGGATGATCGCCACCATGGTCTGGATGATCCCGTCCATGGAGAGCGCCAAGATGTGGATCATCATCCTCATCACTTATCTGATGGCGCTGGGGGATTTCACCCACATCGTCGTCGGTTCGGCGGAAGTGTCGTACCTGGTGTTTGCCGGCGAATTGCCGTGGAAGGATTTCTGGCTGGTGTTCGCCGGGCCGACGCTGGCGGGCAACATCATTGGCGGCAGTTTCATTTTTGCCCTGATCAGCCATGCCCAGGTGCGCAGTGAAAGCAGCACGCCGAACAAGGCTGCGGATCAGCCCGGGAAGCCTGACCCGCAGAAGATCAAAAAGTAATCAGTGATGCTCGGCCTGTGCCGTTGGCGCAGGCTCATCCCGGGTCACGTACTTGACCAGTTTGCCGATGCTCAAACCCTGCAACAGGATCGACGACAACACCACGATGTAGGTGATGCTCAGGATCAGATCCCGCTCCGGGCCCAGCGGCAACGCCAGGGCCAGGGCTACCGACACACCGCCGCGCAAACCACCCCAGGTCAGGATTCGGATCGTCCCGCGCGGCACGGTGCGCCAGCGCCGCAACAGCAGGATGGCCGGGGCCACGGTCAACAGACGCGACAGCAGAATCGCCAGCGCCAGCAAACTCGCGGCCAATACGTGCAGCCAGTTGAATGGCAGCAGCAACAGTTCCATGCCGATCAGCGCGAACAGCAGGGCGTTGAGCATGTCGTCGAGCAGTTCCCAGAAACCGTCCAGGTACTTTCGGGTCATGTCGTTCATCGCCAGGTTGCGCCCCAGGTTACCGATAATCAGACCGGCGACCACCATCGCGATCGGCGCGGACACGTGCAGCTCCGAAGCCATGGCCGAACCGCCGATCACCAGCGCCAGGGTCAGCATCACTTCGATCTGATGCTGCTCGATGCTCTTGATCATCAGGTACACCAGGTAACCGATCAGCCCGCCAAACACCACGCCACCAATCGCCTCGTGGGCGAACAGCATGGCCGTGGCGCCGACGGTCGGGGTTTCGCCCAATTGCGCGATGCCCAGCAACACGGTGAACACCACCACCGCCGTGCCATCGTTGAACAGCGACTCGCCGACGATCGTGGTTTTCAGCGGCTTGGACGCGTTGGCGGTCCGCAGCACACCGAGCACCGCAATCGGGTCGGTGGGGGAAATCAGCGCGCCGAACAGCAGGCAATACAAGAAGCTCACGTGCCAGCCGAACAGGGCAAAAATGTAATAGGCGAGGCTGCCGATCACCGCCGTGGCGATCAATACGCCGAAGGTCGCGAGCAGGCCGATGGGCCAGCGGTAACTGCGCAGGTCGCTCAGATTGACGTGCAGGGCGCCGGCGAACAGCAGGAACGAGAGCATCCAGTTCATCAGCAGATCACCGAAGTCGATCTGGCCGATCAGCTGTTGTACGCGCTCTTCGAGACCGGGGTAGCCGAGCAGGCTCAGGCCTTGCAACAGCAGGGAAAACATCAGCGCCGTGACCATCACACCGATGGTCGGGGGCAGGCCGATGAAGCGGAAATTCACGTAGGTGAGGAGGGACGTGAGGCAGATAAACGCAGCGACAAGTTCAAGCATCCGGGGTCCTTTGGATGGTGGGTGGAGTTGGGCACGATGCGGGTCGTGCATGAGGTTGGATGGGCTGTCGCAAGTCAGGGACACAAATGCGATCCCCTGTGGCGAGGGGGCTTGCCCCCGTTGGGCTGCGAAGCGGCCCTCAAATCTGCAATCGCGGTAAATCAGGATGAGCGCGGCGTCTGGATTGCGACTGCTGCGCAGCCGAACGGGGGCAAGCCCCCTTGCCACAGGTTAATGCAGTGCGTCGAGTCAGCCGGACACATTGACCGCAGCCGCCCCGCGCCGTTGCAGGTAGATATAGAACAGCGCCGTCAGCACCGTCAGCCCGCTGACCAGCGCCCCCGTCCACGGCAAATCCGCCAGGTCCGCGCCGCTGGCGACCACCAGCCCGCCAATCCACGCGCCAGCGGCATTGCCGAGGTTGAATGCACTCTGGTTCAACGTCGAACCGAGGTTCGGCGCCTCATGCGCCTGATCAATGATCAGCAGTTGCAGGATCGGGCACAGGGCAAACGCAAAAATCCCCCACAACACCAGCGTAATCGCCGCCGGAATCACCGAATGGCTGGTCTGGCTGAACGCCGCCAGCACCACCGCGACCGCCAGGGCCATGCCCACCAGCGAAGGCAGCAAGCGACTGTCCGCCAAGCGCCCGCCGAGCATGCTGCCCGCCGTCAGACCCACGCCGAACAACAGCAACATGATGGTCACGCCGTGGGGGCTGACGCCGGTGATGTCTTGCAGGATCGGTGCGATGTAGGTGAATACGCTGAACAGACTGGTGGACGCCAGCACGCTCATGCCCAGGGCCAGCAACACGTTGACCTTGCCCAGCACCTTGAACTCGCTGGCCAGGTTCGCCTTGTCCATGACGATGTCTTTCGGCAACCACACCCATTGGGCGATGGCCGCGATCACGCCGATCACCGATACCGCCCAGAACGTCGAGCGCCAACCGGCGTATTGGCCGAGTGCCGTGCCCAGTGGCACGCCGAGCACATTGGCGAGGGTCAGGCCGGTGAACATCATGGCAATCGCCTGGGCCCGTTTGTTCGGCGCCACCAGACCGGCCGCGACCACCGAACCGATACCGAAGAACGCTCCGTGGCACAACGCGGTGACCACGCGGGCGGCCATCAGCGTCGCATAGTTCGGCGCCAGGGCGCAGAGGATGTTGCCGAGGATAAACATCAGCGTCATGCCCAGCAGCGTGGCTTTGCGTGGCATGTTCGCGGTGCCGATCGCCAGGATCGGCGCGCCGAACACCACGCCCAGGGCGTAGCCGGTAATCAACAGGCCGGCGTGGGGAATGCTCACGGCGAGGTCGCGGGCGACATCGGGCAGCAAGCCCATGATGACGAATTCAGTGGTGCCGATGCCGAACGCGGCAACAGCGAGGGCAAGCAAGGCGAGTGGCATGCGCAAGGTCTCTGTCGGTAGTCTTGACGCTCGGATCAGGCATACGCAGGCCATCGGCCGTTCTCGAGGAGAGCGGGCGGGGGCAGGAATTATTGGAATTAGTCTGTGCGCAACTGAGTGCGGCGTGGTCGCTTGCAGTATAAACAGCTGCGGACATATGGCGAATCAATTCTCTCCCCGCTTTCCGTAGGAGCGAGGCTTGCCCGCGAAGGCGTCCTTGAGATCGCCTTCGCGGGCAAGCCTCGCTCCTACAGGGATGGGGGTGGGCAACAGAAGGAGTGAGCCGTGCTTGCAACAGCACTGGTGTTGGTCGCGGCGCTGTTGCACGCGGCGTGGAATACCCTGATCAAATTCAGCGCCGAGCGGCTGCTGGTGGTGGCGTGCATGGACTCGGTGGCGATGCTGTTTGTCGCCGTGATGCTGCCGTTCGTGAACGTGCCGCCGATTGAAATCTGGCCGTGGATCCTGGCGTCGGCGGCGTTCGAGTTGCTCTATCGCTATTTGCTGATCCAGGCCTACCGGGTTGGTGACCTGGGGCTGGTCTATCCGCTGATGCGGGGCCTGTCGCCACTGGTGGTGCTGGCGCTGACGCTGATCTTCGCCGGGGAAGTGCTGACGAATCAGCAGATCTTCGGCATTTTGCTGATCCCGTTCGGCATGCTGTGCCTGCTGTGGCAGGGCGGTGGCGGTGCGCGATTGCCGTGGTCAATGCTGCCAGTGGTGGCGCTGATTGGCCTGTGCATCGGCTGCTACACCTTCATCGATGGCCAGGCGTTGCGGCGCTGGTCGCATCCGCTGGATTACCTGGTGTGGGTCACGCTGCTCAGTGCCTGGCCATTCCCGTTGCTGGCGCTGGTGCGCAAGCGACCGGCGTTCATGCTGTTCTGGCGAGAACAGTGGCGACTGGGGCTGGCGGTCGGGTTTTGCGTGTTGTTCAGCTACGCTCTGGTGCTGTGGGCGATGCAACTGGGCTCGATTGCCGAAGCGGCGGCGTTGCGTGAGATCAGTGTGATCCTGGTGGTGCTGTTCGGCATGCGCTACTTGAAAGAACCTTTCGGCCGGCCGCGGCTCTTAGCCTGTGGGTTGGTGCTGATCGGCATCTTGGTGATGAAGTTTTGACCGACCACCGAATTTCTGAAAACTGAAGAAGGGACTGCTTTATGACGGTTGCGCTGTGGTGCGTTTTGATTGCGATTTTCCTGCCCTATGTCTGCACGGCCATCGCCAAGGCCAGTGGCAGGTACAACCTGAAAGACAACCATGATCCCCGGGACTTTCTCGAATCGCTGAATGGCTTGGGTCGGCGTGCCCATGCGGCGCAGTTGAACAGTTTTGAAGTGATGCCGGCGTTCGCGGTGGCAGTGCTCGCGGCCCATCTGGTGGGCACGGCGCAGTTGGTGACGGTCAACGTGCTGGCGGTGCTGTTTATCACCAGTCGGCTGCTGTACATCATTTGCTACCTGGCGGACTGGGCGATCTTGCGGTCGCTGGTGTGGTTTGTGGTGATGGGGTTGATTGCCAGTTTCTTTTTTGTGTCGATCTGATTGAAGCAAAAGCAAAAGATCGCAGCCTTCGGTAGCTCCTGCAGGGACCGTGTTCACAACGATTCCCCGTAGGAGCCTGCGATCTTTTGACGTTAAGGCTTGTCAGCCACCTGCGGCACTTGCGGCAACGCTGCACCTTTAGGCCACAACATCCAGATCTGCCCCTGCTGCTTCATATCCCCCGCCAATTGCCCGGCCGCTTCGCCGGTGCCCCAGAACAGGTCCGCCCGCACTTCGCCGGCAATCGCGCCGCCAGTGTCCTGGGCCGCCACCGGCCGCACCAGTGCGCTGCCATCCGGTTTGGTGGTGGATAACCAAAGCAGACTGCCCAGCGGAATCACCTTGCGATCCACTGCCGCGCTGTAGCCCGCCGTCAGCGGTACGTTCAGCGAGCCGCGAGGCCCTTCGTTGCTGTCCGGATTTTGGGTGAAAAACACGTAGCTGGGGTTGCTGCCGAGCAATTGCGGAATGCGCGACGGATTCGCCTTGGCCCAGGCGCTGATAGCGCCCATGGTCACGTCTTCCTTCTTCAGTTCACCCTGATCCACCAGCCAGCGGCCGATGGGACGATACGGATGGCCGTTCTGGTCGGCATAAGCGATACGCAGTTGTCGACCACTGTCGAGCTGGATCCGCCCGGAACCCTGGATTTGCAGGAATTGCAGGTTCATCGGGTCGGTCAGCCAGGCCACGACCGGCGCCTTGACCCCTTTGCTCTCGATGGTGGCGGCGTCGTCGTAGGGTTTGAGCACGCGACCTTCAAGTCGACCGCGCAGGCGTTTGCCCTTGAGTTCCGGGTAGAGGCTGTCCAGGGACACAATGATCATGTCCTCGGGCACGCCGTAAACCGGGACATTAGCCACTTCGGTCTGGGTCAGGCTGCCGGGGTACACCGGTTCG
The DNA here is from genome assembly GCF_008370045.1 of Pseudomonas sp. ANT_J12. Classification (GTDB taxonomy): domain Bacteria; phylum Pseudomonadota; class Gammaproteobacteria; order Pseudomonadales; family Pseudomonadaceae; genus Aquipseudomonas. The sequence continues at coordinate 212,104 of NZ_VOBN01000007.1, read as the reverse complement.
TAGTAGCCGGTGATCAGGCCATTGGGATTGTCGTTGGCGGCACGCAGGCCGTAGACGTCCAGGTTCTGCTTGAGAAAGCCGCGAATCTCGCCGGCGGTTTGCGCCACATTGGCGGACGCTGCGCAGGTCGAGCCCCAGACCGGGTCGGCCTTGAGTCGGGTGCAGGCGCTGCGCCAGGAACCGAAACCGGCCACCAGATCATCGTCGGACACCGTTGGCAATGCTTCCCAGGTGGCGCTGGTGTAGGTGGCCAGGGCGTGGGTTTTCGGGGTGTTGTTTTCGCCGCCGGTGCAGCCCGCAAGCACGGCTACCATCGGAAGGGTCCAGGCCAGGCGCGGGCGCCAGGCCATGAAACGGCTGTTCATGGAGTAATTCCTTTGACGGCTGCCTGAGTGCTCCATGCGCTCAAACAACCCTTATTGATAATAGGGCTATTGGTGTTTAACGATGACGCGAGGATACTGGCCGCCGTTCCCCGTGACCTGAAGCCACCATGACTCTTAAAAGAATTTCTGTTGTATTGCTGGCCTGCCTGACCTTGTCCGCCTGCGGCGGTGTTGATCCGAATTCGCCATTGGGTCAACGCAAGGCGATCTTCAAGCAAATGCTCAAGACCGGCGAAGACCTGGGTGGCATGTTGCGCGGACGCATTCCGTTCGACGGGCCGAAATTTGCCGAGGGTGCGGTGAAACTCGATGCGCTGTCCCATGAGCCGTGGAAACATTTCCCGCAGGTGCGCGAAGAAGATCACACCAGCGCCAAGGACGATGTGTGGAAGCAACAGGCACGCTTCCAGGAAATGGCCCGCAACCTTGAAGGCGCCACCGGTGAATTGGTGATTGCCAGCAAGGTCCAGCCGTACAAGGCCAGCAACCTCGGGCCGGCGGTGCAGAAAGTTGAAGATGCCTGCAGTGCTTGCCATAAACAGTTTCGGGATCATTGATCTAGCGGTGTGTATTCCCTGTGGCGAGGGGGCTTGCCCCCGTTCGGCTGCGAAGCAGTCGTCAATTCGGCCCGCGCGGTCTATCTGATTATCCGCGTCTGCTGATTTTGCGGTCGCTCCGCGACCCAACGGGGGCAAGCCCCCTCGCCACAAAAGCTCCCTCGCAACGCCGAGGTCCTACTTATCCAGTTCATCCAGCGCTTCCTGCAATTCCTTGCGGGACTCGGCCAGTTTGTCTTTGCGTTTGTTGATTTTCTCGGCATCGCCCTTGCTCATGGCCTTGTCGAGATCGGCCTGGCGCTTGCTGACTTCATGCTTGGCGTCGAGCACCTTGTTTTCCCGTTCCTTCTTCAAGGAGGCGTCGGTGCAGTGGGTGGTGACTTCGTTCAGGGCGGTTTCCAGGCCCGCCTGCTGATCGGCGTTGCCATGGGATTTGGCCAGTTCGATCTGGTTGACGATGCCCTGTTTCTTGGCGGCGCAACCGGTCAGTTCCGGGATCTCTTCGGCTGCCATCAGCGGAGCAGCCATCATGCCGCAAAGGGTCAGCAGGGCGAGCGGTGCAAGAAATTTCATAAAAGCTCCATGCAAAAAAAAGGCAAGCGGGTCGAGGTGGCAATGGGCTGTTTGAGCGCAGCGCCACCATTGGGTTCCCGGGCTGACAGGCATTGTTGGTCGCTAAAAACCGTCAATCCCCGCCATACGTAATGTTTCACTCAAGGCCAGGACCTGCGGGTCGCGAAAAAACGCGCTCAATTGCGCTGCGCGTCCCGGGCCGATGCCGGCTTCGGCCTGCCACTGTTCGTGGCTGCGTTGCGCCAGGGTCTGCCATGAATCGGCAAGCTTCGCCTGACCCGTCGGCGGCAAGCCAAGGGCTTTGAGCCAGCGAGCAAACGGACGCTGCCGGGCACTTTCAAAACTGTTTAAAAGACGAGCGCTGCTGCGCTCGCCGAAGCCGGCAATGTTAGCAAGCTCTTGGGCATCGAGGGTCAACCAATCCAGCAGGCTGTTGAGGCGGCCTGTTTCGAGAAGTTTCTCCCAGGTGCCCGGCCCGACATGCGGCAAGGCCAGCCCTTGCTTGCCGCTTAGCCAGGTCAGACGGGCGAGAAATTGGCTTTCGCAGCCCGGCGTTGGCTGCCAGCAGCTCAGCGGATGAAAGTCAGCCGCCAGCGGTGCATTCACTTCCGCGCGCTCGGCGCTGCGCAGCACGACGTCATCGAGCCTGGGAATGGTCAGGCCCGCGAGGCTGATGGCAACCTGATCACCGGGGCGAATGTCCAATTGCTCCCAGCGTTGCATGGAGCTGACGCTCACTCGTTTGATCTGCCGGTCATCGAGCTTTACCGGCGACAGCTCCAGTACCGGGGTGATCCGCCCGGTCCGGCCGATCTTGAAATGCACCTTGCGCACCTCGGCCAATGCCTGGGCGAAGGGGTATTTCCAGGCGACGCTCCAGTAAGGTGGCCGGGCCTGCCAGCGTTCGGCGGGTGGACGTGAATCCTGGCGCAGGACGACGCCGTCGCTGGCGAAAGGCAGGGGCGAGCGATACCAGTGATCGCGCCAGCGGTCTGCATCGGCAAAGGTGTTGATCGATTGGCTGTAGACGCCGGTGGCCGGGAATCCCAGCCTATCCAAAGCGGTGACCCGGGCAGGCCAGCTTTCCGGACCTTGCGGCCAATCCCAGACAAACAACCCGATCCCGGCAGCCTGCTCCGCGCTCAGCGACTTGCGCGCCATCAACCCGGCCACGCTGGCGCGGGCGTTGAGGCTGCCGGCTTCGGCTTGTATGTGATCGGTCAGGCGCCAGTAGAGTTCGCCTTGCACGAGGACGTCCATTGGTTGCTTCAGTTGCTGGGGGATGCCGGCGATCTGGCGTGCGGAGGCGGTCCAGTCCTGGCCGTTCATGCCGTCGCCGCGACTGATCGCCTGTTGCAGCAGGCCTTTGCTGTAGATCAGCGATACCGCCACGCCATCGACCTTTGGCTGAATCCAGACATCCTTGCGATCGCGCAGCCAGTGTTCGACGGCGGGTCCGTCGTGGAGTTTTTCCAACCCCGTGTGGACGATGGGGTGAGGCACCTTGCCGCCCGTCGTTCGCAGCGGTTCAGGGGCAGGGGCGAGGTTTAAACAGGTGCGCCATTGCGTCAGCCGGGCTCGGGACTGGTCGTAGAGTTCGTCGCCGATCAGGGATTGGCCCTTGCGGTGGTAGCTGTCGTCCCAACGGTCGAGTTGCTGTTGCAGGGTGGTGATTTCGGCTTGGGCACGCGCGGGTGCCCAGTCGGGGCAATCGGCGGCGCTGGCGGTCAGGGATGTCAGCAGGAGGGCGAAAAACAGGCGCAGGCTGGGGAGCATCGAGAGCGTCCTTGCTCGTTGGGATGTCTGGAAGATTAGTCGGTCATGAGTGTTGTAAAAGCGGGGTGTTTTTCGGGGTGTTTCGAGGACAGATTTTCCAGCATGAAAAAGCCCCGCACGGCGCGAACCGTGCGGGGCTTTGGGTACCGCCGGGGAAGTCTTACAGGCCGGCAGCAGCGCGCAACGAATCGGCGCGGTCGGTCTTTTCCCAGGTGAACGTGGTGAAGGTGTCTTCGCCCACGGTCTTGGTTTCCGGGGTGCGACCGAAGTGGCCGTACGCAGCGGTTTCCTGGTACATCGGGTGCAGCAGGTCGAGCATGGTGGTGATGGCGTATGGACGCAGGTCGAACACTTCGCGAACCAGTTTGACGATTTTGTCGTCGCTGATTTTGCCGGTGCCGAAGGTGTTCAACGAGATCGAAGTCGGCTGGGCAACACCGATCGCGTAGGAAACCTGGATCTCGCAACGCTCGGCCAGGCCGGCCGCGACGATGTTCTTGGCCACGTAACGACCGGCATAAGCCGCCGAACGGTCAACCTTCGATGGATCTTTACCGGAGAACGCGCCGCCGCCGTGACGGGCCATGCCGCCGTAGCTGTCGACGATGATCTTGCGACCGGTCAGACCGCAGTCGCCAACCGGGCCGCCGATGATGAACTGGCCAGTCGGGTTGATGTGGAACTGGGTGTCCTTGGTCAGCAACTCGGCAGGCAGCACGTGCTTGACGATCAGCTCCATCACGCCTTCGCGCAGGTCTTTGTACGACACTTCAGGGTTGTGCTGGGTCGACAGAACAACGGCGTCGATCCCGACCACCTTGCCGCCTTCGTAACGGCAAGTCACTTGCGACTTGGCGTCCGGGCGCAGCCAAGGCAGCAGGCCGGATTTACGGGCTTCGGCTTGCCGTTGCACGAGCTGGTGCGAGAAGGTGATCGGTGCTGGCATCAGCACGTCGGTTTCGTTGCTCGCGTAGCCGAACATCAGGCCCTGGTCGCCGGCGCCCTGATCTTCAGGCTTGGCACGGTCGACACCCTGGTTGATGTCAGGGGACTGCTTGCCGATGATGTTCATCACGCCGCAAGTGGCACCGTCGAAGCCGACATCGGAGCTGTTGTAGCCGATGTCCAGAATGACGTTACGCACGATCTCTTCGAGATCGACCCAGGCCGACGTGGTGACTTCACCTGCGATGATTGCCACGCCGGTCTTGACCAGCGTCTCGCACGCCACACGGGCGAACTTGTCTTCAGCAATGATGGCGTCCAGCACCGCATCGGAAATCTGGTCGGCGATTTTGTCCGGATGCCCTTCAGACACGGACTCGGAGGTGAAGAGGGAGTATTCGCTCATCTCGATGTTTTCCTGAATTTACCGATGGTGAGTGTCGCCAGCCGGCCGCTGAAAATGGCGGACCTGAATCTGGAAACCATTACGTAAGCCTACATAGAGGCTTTCCCCGGGAACGAGTCCCGCAGCGGTGGCCCAACGGGCCAGATCGTCCTGTTCAAACCCCAACCATAGATCACCGCAGGCCTCCCTGGCCCAACTCTGGTTGTGGCTACATAACTCTGTCACTAACAGGCTACCGCCTGGTTGCAGCAAGCCGGCCATGTGCTTGAGCGCTTCGGCCGGTGCGGCGAAATGGTGCAGCACCATGTTCAGTACAACGCAATCGGCGGTCAGGCTTACGCCATTCAATGCATCGGCCAATTGCAGGCTGACGTTAGTCAGCCGTTCACGTTCACAGACCTGGCGCGCCAGTTCGAGCATCGCCGGGCTGTTGTCCAGCGCCGTGACCTGGGTGAAGCGGCGCGCCAGTTCCGGCAGGAAACCGCCATCGCCGGGGCCGACTTCAATCGCCGTGGCGCCTTCGCTGAAGCTCAGCTTGTCGAGCAGCGCCACCACGCTTTCGCGGTACTGCGCCAGGCCGGCGATCAGGTCTTGCTGGGCGCGAAACTTCTCCGCCACCCGTGAGAAAAAGTCCTGGCTGGCCGCCGCCCGTTGCCCGTGTACCTGAGCGATCCGCGATTGCACATCGGCCGGCAGGGTCAGGTTGTCCACTTCGTCCAGCAAGGCTGCGTGCAGCTTGCCGCCCAGCAAGTCGGTGTGGGGCAGGGCGCGACGGTAGAAAATCGCGTTGCCTTCACGGCGGGTCGCCACCAGGTCGGCCTGGGCCAGGACCTTGAGGTGGTGACTCATGCCGGATTGACCGATGCCGAAGATCTGCGCCAGTTCCAGTACGCCAAACGAATCGTTGGCCAGCGCGCGCAATACATTCAGGCGTAGAGGATCGCCACCGGCCTTGCACAAGGCCGCCAGCTCATCGCAATCGTCATGTTGAATGGAAGGCACGCGTAGATTCATAGGGCCAGCAGTCTAGTGATGGTCAGAAAGCCTCGCAAGAGCAATATCAAAAAGTTTTGATATTGCTCGATAGATGGCACTTCTCAAGGCGCTGTTGTCTCTACAAACGAATAGCAGAAAGGTTTCACCCGCCGAAACCGTCGTTATCCATTGGAAAAACGTCTCTAGATGACTATCTGTCATTGCCCCGAGGCGGGTGGGTGAGGGAAAATGCTCGCCTTTTTTCCGTTTCGTTTTATTCAAACCCTAGGAGATCAGCGATGCCAAGCCGTCGTGAGCGTGCCAACGCCATTCGTGCCCTCAGCATGGATGCCGTGCAAAAAGCCAACAGCGGCCATCCGGGTGCCCCTATGGGTATGGCGGATATCGCCGAAGTGCTGTGGCGTGACTACCTCAAGCACAACCCAAGCAATCCATCGTTCGCCGACCGTGACCGCTTCGTGCTGTCCAACGGCCACGGCTCGATGCTGATCTACTCGCTGCTGCACCTGACCGGCTACGACCTGTCGATCGAAGACCTCAAGCAGTTCCGCCAACTGCACAGCCGCACCCCGGGTCACCCGGAATTCGGTTACACCCCAGGCGTTGAAACCACCACCGGTCCACTGGGCCAAGGCCTGGCCAACGCCGTGGGTTTCGCCCTGGCGGAAAAAGTCCTGGCGGCGCAGTTCAACCGTCCTGGCCACAACATCGTCGACCACCACACCTACGTGTTCCTGGGTGATGGCTGCATGATGGAAGGCATTTCCCACGAAGTCGGCTCCCTGGCGGGTACCTTGGGCCTGGGCAAACTGATCGCCTTCTACGATGACAACGGCATCTCTATCGATGGCGAAGTCGAAGGCTGGTTCACCGACGACACGCCGAAGCGTTTCGAAGCCTACAACTGGCAAGTGATCCGCAACGTCGACGGTCACGACCCGGAAGAAATCAAGATTGCGATCGAGACCGCGCGCAAAAGCGAGCTGCCGACCCTGATCTGCTGCAAGACCACCATCGGTTTCGGTTCGCCGAACAAGCAAGGCAAGGAAGACTGCCACGGCGCCCCACTGGGTGACGCGGAAATCGCCCTGACCCGCAAGGCGCTGAACTGGAACCACGGCCCGTTCGAAATCCCGGCTGACATCTATGCCGAGTGGGACGCCAAGGAAAAAGGCCGCGCTGCCGAAGCCGAGTGGGACCAGCGTTTCGCCGCTTACTCCGCCGCGTTCCCGACCGAAGCCAACGAACTGGTGCGTCGCCTCAGCGGTGAACTGCCAGCCGATTTCGCGGAAAAAGCCTCGGCTTACATCGCTGAAGTCGCGGCCAAGGGCGAAACCATCGCCAGCCGTAAAGCCAGCCAGAACGCCCTGAATGCCTACGGCCCGCTGCTGCCTGAACTGCTCGGCGGCTCCGCTGACCTGGCCGGTTCCAACCTGACCCTGTGGAAAGGTTGCAAAGGTGTGTCGGCTGAAGACGCCAGCGGCAACTACATGTACTACGGCGTTCGCGAGTTCGGCATGAGCGCGATCATGAACGGCGTGTCCCTGCACGGTGGCCTGGTGCCTTACGGCGCGACCTTCCTGATGTTCATGGAATATGCGCGCAACGCGGTGCGCATGGCCTCGCTGATGAAGAAACGCGTGGTGTTCGTCTACACCCACGACTCCATCGGTCTGGGCGAAGACGGCCCGACTCACCAGCCGATCGAGCAACTGACCAGCTTGCGCAGCACCCCGAACCTCGACACCTGGCGTCCAGCCGATGCCGTTGAATCGGCTGTTTGCTGGAAGCTGGCCATCGAGCGCAAGGACGGCCCTTCGGCGCTGATCTTCTCGCGTCAGAACCTGCAGCACCAGGAGCGTGATGCCGGCCAGATCGCCGACATCGCCCGTGGCGGTTACGTGTTGAAGGACTGCGCAGGCGAGCCTGAGCTGATCCTGATCTCCACCGGTTCGGAAGTGGGCCTGGCGGTTCAGGCTTACGACAAACTGACCGAGCAAGGCCGCAAGGTACGCGTCGTTTCGATGCCGTGCACCAGCGTGTTCGACGCTCAGGACGCTGGCTACAAGCAAGCCGTTCTGCCGTTGCAGGTCAGTGCGCGTATCGCCATCGAGGCCGCTCACGCGGACTACTGGTACAAGTACGTGGGCCTGGAAGGTCGTGTCATCGGCATGACCACCTTCGGCGAGTCGGCGCCTGCGCCAGCCTTGTTCGAAGAATTCGGTTTCACCCTGGAAAACATCCTGGGTCAGGCTGAAGAGCTGCTGGAAGACTAAGTCCGAAGGTTGCGTTGTCCGGGCTGGCCTCTTCGCGGGCAAGCCTCGCTCCTACAAGGGATCGTGTTGTTTTTCATGACAACCGAAAACCTGTAGGAGCGAGGCTTGCCCGCGAAGGCGTCGGCCCTGCCAGCACTGCAACCACGGATTCACCACGGTAATCGAGAACCCCATGCCCCAACCGCATCCCTACAAAGTTGCACTCAACGGCTACGGCCGGATTGGTCGTTGCGTCTTGCGTGCGTTGTTTGAGCGAGGCGAGAAGGCCGGGTTTGAAATTGTCGCGATCAACGATCTGGCAGACATGGCCAGCATCGAATACCTGACACGCTTCGACTCCACTCACGGGCGTTTCCCCGGCGAAGTGCGGGTGGAGGACGATTGTCTGCATATTAATGGCAACTGCGTGAAGGTCCTGCGCAGTGCTACCCCCGAAGGCATCGATTGGGCGTCGTTGGGCGTCGATCTGGTGCTGGAGTGCTCCGGCGCTTACCACACCCGCACCGATGGCCAGCGCTTCCTCGACGCCGGCGCTCCCCGCGTGCTGTTTTCCCAGCCGATGGCCAGCGAGGCGGATGTCGACGCCACCATCGTCTACGGCGTGAACCAGGATTGCCTGACCGGCGACGAGCTGCTGGTGTCCAACGCGTCCTGCACCACCAACTGCGGCGTGCCGCTGTTGCGTCTGCTGGACCAGGCCATTGGTCTGGAATACGTGTCGATCACCACCATCCACTCGGCGATGAACGACCAGCCGGTGATCGACGCCTATCATCATGAAGACCTGCGCCGCACCCGTTCGGCGTTCCAGTCGGTGATCCCGGTGTCCACTGGTCTGGCGCGCGGCATCGAACGCCTGCTGCCGGAACTTGCCGGGCGAATTCAGGCCAAAGCCGTACGCGTGCCGACGGTGAACGTGTCGTGTCTCGACATTACGATGCAAACCGTCAGCGACACTGACGCCGTGGAGGTCAACCGGATCCTGCGCGAAGCCGCCACCAGTGGCCCGCTCAAAGGTCTGCTGGCTTACACCGAGCTTCCCCACGCAAGCTGTGATTTCAATCACGACCCACATTCGGCCATCGTCGATGCCAGTCAGACCCGCGTTTCCGGCCCACGGCTGGTGAACATCCTGGCCTGGTTCGACAACGAATGGGGGTTTGCCAACCGAATGCTGGACGTTGCAGAACACTATCTGCACATAGCTGCTCCACTTTCTGTCACTCAAAAACAGTAACTCAGGAATTGCGACCCATGACCGTGTTGAAGATGACCGACCTCGATCTGCAAGGTAAGCGCGTACTGATCCGCGAAGACCTCAACGTCCCAGTCAAGGACGGTGTTGTCACCAGCGATGCGCGTATCCTGGCTTCGCTGCCGACCATCAAGCTGGCCCTGGAAAAAGGCGCGGCCGTGATGGTCTGCTCGCACCTTGGCCGTCCGACCGAAGGCGAGTTCTCGGCCGAGAACAGCCTCAAGCCCGTCGCCGACTACCTGAGCAAGGCCCTGGGCCGCGACGTGCCGCTGGTGGCCGATTACCTGGGCGGCGTTGACGTCAAGGCCGGCGACATCGTGCTGTTCGAAAACGTGCGCTTCAACAAAGGCGAGAAAAAGAACGCTGACGAACTGGCCCAGCAATACGCCGCCCTGTGCGACGTGTTCGTGATGGACGCCTTCGGCACCGCTCACCGCGCCGAGGGTTCGACCCACGGCGTGGCCAAGTTCGCCAAAGTCGCCGCCGCCGGCCCGCTGCTGGCTGCTGAACTGGACGCACTGGGCAAAGCCCTCGGCGCCCCGGCCCAGCCAATGGCTGCCATCGTGGCCGGCTCCAAGGTCTCGACCAAACTCGACGTGCTCAACAGCCTGAGCCAGATCTGCAACCAGCTGATCGTCGGCGGCGGCATTGCCAACACCTTCCTGGCCGCCGCCGGTCACCCGGTCGGCAAATCCCTGTACGAACCGGACCTGCTGGACACCGCCCGCGCCATCGCCGCCAAAGTCAGCGTGCCGCTGCCGGTGGACGTCGTGGTTGCCAAGGAATTCGCGGAAAGCGCCACCGCTACCGTCAAGCTGATTGCCGACGTAGCCGCCGACGACATGATCCTGGACATCGGCCCACAGACCGCGGCGAATTTCGCCGAGTTGCTGAAGTCGTCCAAGACCATCCTGTGGAACGGCCCGGTGGGCGTGTTCGAATTCGACCAGTTCGGCAACGGCACCAAAGTCCTGGCCCAGGCCATCGCGGACAGCTCGGCGTTCTCCATTGCCGGCGGTGGCGACACCCTGGCGGCCATCGATAAATATGGCGTTGCCGATCAGATCTCCTACATTTCTACCGGCGGCGGCGCGTTCCTTGAGTTCGTCGAAGGCAAAGTACTGCCGGCGGTTGAAGTCCTGGAAAGCCGGGCCAAGGCCTGAGATCACTCAAATGACCAGGCAAAGGAGTGTTGATATGGTCAGGACGATAGCGCTGTTGATCGTCGCGGTGTCGCTGGCGGCTTGCGGGAGTAACCCGAAAGCCAAGCCGGACCCCGCGCCGTCTGCGCCGGCGGATAGAGGCTGTTACCAGGCCGACTGGCAGGCCGAAACCAACCCGGTGCTCAACAAGCGTTCCGGGCCCGATGGCCTGGACAAATACGAGACACAGACCCCGGCCAAGGAACATGGCTGCCCTTGACGGGTCTGACTCTTTACTCAAGGCTGGCGGCGTGCGCCGTCGGTCGAGGAACATGGATGAAAGGTTTTATCGCCGTCATGGCGCTGGCACTGCTGGCAGGTTGCTCCAATTTCAACCTGTTCAACACCTCGGCGCCTGCGGACAACTGGACCACCTGGACCTGCGACAGCCAGGCCAAAGTGCTCTGGCGCTACACCGACGACAGCCTTAGGGAAGTCGACGTGCGCCTCGGCGGGGCCGATCAGGTCTACCGCTTGAAGCTTGAACCGGGCGCCGAAGGTTCGCTGTACAGCAACGACATGCTGGCGTTTCACGTAAAAGGTGAGGAAGGCCTGGTTTACTGGGTCGCCACCAATGATTTGATTGGCCGCGGTTGTAAAGCCGAGTAATCGAAGGCTCGCGCCAAACCTGTAGGAGCGAAGCTTGCTCGCGAAGAGGCCAGCACATTCAACACATGTGTTGGCGGTTAAACCGCTTTCGCGAGCAAGCTTTGCTCCTACAGGTCATCGATGGCTCGTAGAGATTTTTGTCATACCGAATGAGCGGACCGGACCCACCCCCGATCTGCAATAACTTGAATAGCCGCCGCCGCTACGGCAGGCTGGCACGATTAACGACCCAAACCGGGAGAGACACACACAATGGCACTTATCAGCATGCGCCAGATGTTGGACCACGCAGCCGAATTCGGCTACGGCGTTCCAGCCTTCAACGTCAACAACCTTGAGCAGATGCGCGCCATCATGGAAGCCGCTGACAAGACTGACTCCCCGGTGATCGTCCAGGCTTCGGCCGGTGCTCGCAAATACGCCGGCGCCCCGTTCCTGCGTCACCTGATCCTGGCGGCAATCGAAGAATTCCCGCACATCCCGGTGTGCATGCACCAGGACCACGGCACCAGCCCTGACGTCTGCCAGCGCTCCATCCAACTGGGCTTCAGCTCGGTGATGATGGACGGTTCCCTGGGCGAAGACGGCAAGACCCCGACCGACTACGACTACAACATCCGCGTCACCCAACAAACCGTGGCCATGGCTCACGCCTGCGGCGTATCGGTAGAAGGCGAGCTGGGCTGCCTGGGTTCGCTTGAAACCGGCATGGCCGGTGAAGAAGACGGCATCGGCGCCGAAGGCGTTCTGGATCACAGCCAAATGCTGACCGACCCGGAAGAAGCCGCTGACTTCGTCAAACGCACCCAGGTCGACGCCCTGGCCATCGCCATCGGCACCAGCCACGGCGCCTACAAGTTCACCAAGCCACCGACCGGCGACGTACTGGCCATCGACCGCATCAAAGAAATCCACAAACGCATCCCCAACACCCACCTGGTGATGCACGGCTCGTCTTCGGTCCCGCAAGACTGGCTGGCGATCATCAACCAGTACGGCGGCGACATCAAAGAAACCTACGGCGTGCCGGTTGAAGAAATCGTCGAAGGCATCAAGCACGGCGTGCGCAAGGTCAACATCGACACCGACCTGCGTCTGGCGTCCACCGGTGCGATGCGTCGCCTGATGGCCACCAACCCAAGCGAATTCGACCCGCGCAAGTTCTTCGGCGCGACTGTGACGGCGATGCGTGATGTGTGTATCGCTCGTTATGAAGCGTTTGGTACTGCCGGTAATGCTTCGAAGATCAAGCCGATCTCGTTGGAAGCGATGTATCAGCGTTACCTGAAAGGTGAGTTGAACGCTAAGGTGAACTAAGCCTGGGCGTTAAGCTGCGTTGATAAGAAACCCGCCGAGAGGCGGGTTTTTTTGTGTGCGCGATTTTCACTTTCGGAATGGGCTGACATAAGTGCGCTGCGATGTCACTTATAGTGGAAATAGCCAAGGAGTAAACCCCAAAAGTCCGTTATAGGTGACATATATGGTTCTGTACAACCCGGCAGTATTTGCTGAAAGGCTACGCCAATTACGCCGTGCCAAAGGCTATAGCCAGCAGCAATTGGCGCAGAGAGCGAAATGCAGTCGAAAGACCATTGTGGCGCTGGAGGCTGGTGAGAATGTCGCGTTATATACGGTGTTTAGAGTCACTGCGGCCTTAGGGGTGGCGATTGAATTAGTTGATAGTCGAATCGACCTTAAATCTCTCGCCGAGTTAGTTTAGTGTAATTATGAGTCAGTTGGATAAGCCAAAAAGTTTAGGGCTGCATATAGTGAGTAAATGGATAGAAGAGTAGGGGAGCAGATTAAATAAATCTGCCCCCTTTTTAATGCTTTTCCGCTTTTCCGTTCTGATAATTTGTTCTATTTGGGTTTGTACTTCCAGTTCTTGTCCTTGGCTTTTTGCCTGTCAATATTCATACGTATGCCCGCGCCAGTCGCGCCACTTCTAGCTCCAGAGGAAGTGTCCACATTAAATGATGAAGTGACTCCCGTGACCGTAATGACAAATGTTGATCCGTTGACGGAAGAAGCACTTCCATTCAAAGTGTCACCCGTATCAAGGCTAATGTTAATGTCTGTTCCTACTTGAACGTTACCACTTGGGCTGCGTACGATGGCAGTAATTTGTTGTGAATTTTCATCGGTGCTTGTTACTTCGGCCTCGACGGCTTGACCGGAAGCGTCATTAAAGCTAAGGACGTCTCCTGATGCTATTTGTGATGATGAAAGTGCGCTCATGGTTAAATCCCCTGTTTTAAAAGCATAATAACCCAGCCAGTCGCTGAGCTCGTGAATAAGTTAGGCGTGTATTAGTCGAAATGGACCTGTTAAAAATTACAGTTTTTTATATCGTTTTGTTATTGGTGATAGATTGAATTGGCAGGAGATATTCCTGGGGGTTTTGGTTTTGGTTGAAGTGATCGCCATTTAGCATTTAAGACTGTCATGTTTTACAGGTGACACGGACAGCGGCGTTCGGTAGCGTAAAAATAGTAAATACATAAATTTTATGATTTCTGCATCTGTGAACTTTCGGGAGATTCGACGATGACTGACTTAAATGTAGTGGTATATCGAACCAGACCATTAACTGATAGGAATGATATTTTCCAAGTGTTGGGCCGGATCGAAGGCGGACTATTTGATATGGAAGCTACAATACTTGGAGTGTCAGTTGATGGGCTCGGGTCTATCCGCGCCTATGGTGCCGCACTGGCAGATAGTAATTTTTCTATCATCGTTCATTTGCAGGATGTGGGGCGATATACCTTATATGTAATTCCTATATACACTGATGGAGTGCCTCGTTACCAATTTTCATCCAAAGCGTTTGAAGTCGTTGTTCAATCCAATGTTTAAAAATCGTTAAGGGAAATGGACTTGGCCCTTTTTGTAGGGCGTATGAGCTCGATTCTTTTAATTTTGTGAGCTTTGTGGAGAGTAATATCATGGCTGACATGAATGTATTGTTGTATAGATCCAAGCCTTTAACTCAAAGAAATGACATCTTTCAGCTGCAAGGCCAGCTTGAAGGTGGGTTTCCAGATATGCTCGCTACAGTACTTGGCGTGTACATAAGCGGTGGCGGGGGGTTTTTCGCCTATGGTGCATCGCTTGCGAATAATGATTTTACTATCATTGTGCACTTGCCTGATGTAGGTTCGCATGATCTTTGTGTGGTTCCTATATACAAGGATGGAAAGGCCCTCTATCAATATACATCTGAACACTTTTAGTGTAGTTGTTCATTCTGGTATTTAGCTGTAAAGGGGGGGGGGCGTAAAAAAGGGTTTGATTTATTTAATCGGTTTCCTTATGCCAACTATCCTATTGGCCTATTTTGGAAAAGGGGACTGGAAAAAGGGGGCAGATTTATTTAATAGGTCTGTCCTCTCATGACAACTGCCGTATTGAACTTTTCCGCCGGTCGTCCCTGTGCTCGTTCTGTTGCTTATTTGTTGTGGCCTCGTTGCACAACATGAAGCGGATGGTTGGGCAATACAATGCGTGCTGTTCTGGGCATATAGCCACCTACTTCCATGTATGTTGCAGGAAGCGTAGCAGGCGGTGGCGGAAAATGGTCTATGGATTTGCTGTAAGCTTTTGTATCATATCTTATCGCTCTGTTATCGAAAAATTGTATTAAGAACTGTTATTTCTTACAGGTGATTGTTTAGGGGGAGTGGTTGTCGTTAGGCATGAAGGTAGTGGATAAATAAATCCGTCCCCTTTTAATGCCCTTTTAATGCGAGCAGCATTTGGCGCAGAAAGCGAGATGCAGTCGAAAGACTATTATGGCGCTGGAGGCTGGTGAAAATGTCGCGTTATATACGGTTTTTCACAGCGGCCTTAGGGATGGCGCTTGAAATAGTCGATAACCGTATTGATATTAAAATCTAGTTGAGTTGGTTGAACATGATTACTAGTCGATCAGCTCAACCAATATTTAGTTGTGGGGCAGATTGAATAAATCCGTCCATTTTTTTTGCGCGGATTTAATATGGTGCAGATTGTTATGATTTAAAACGTTCAGGTACTTCGTTTACGATGTTGTATTTTATCGCCTCCCATACGCTCATTCCCGGGATTTCTTTCTTGGTGGAGCCGATACATGCCATTGCGATTTGAGCGCGTATTGTCGTGTGGTTGAACTCGTGTTCTACGTAGGCGGTGTATGAGTTCTGTGCGGCTGCGTCCGCCGAAGGGATGTTGGCTGCATAGTCATCAGGTGAGTTGTAAGAATCACCAGTGCCTACTTCGATAGATGCGACCCATACCCTATTAGTTGCTTGGTCTACGATTTGAGAGTTCCATCCGGTCTCGCCTGTATATGCTGGTTGATTGGCTAGATTTTCCAACATTTCCTTTAGGAATGGGGCGCAATTTTTTATTCCATTAACGGATCTTTCGCCATAATATTTTGCCATGTCTTCACCTTTTCGCTTATGTTGGATTTGATGATATGTGTATTAAGCTAGTTGGAGGGTGTAGGTTTGGTGTTGTGGCTTTTTTTGCGTTTACTTTAAAAAAGTGTAAGGGAGAAGATTGTTTATTGAACCTGTAAAATCTGACAGTTTTTTATATCTTTTTGCGATAAAAGTTTACTGGTTAGGAGGGTTTCAGCGGGTGTGAAGCAATTAATCGATCCTTCGATTTTCAAGCATTAAAAACCCACACACATGTGGGTTTTTAATTAATGCCTATTAATCACTGGACTCAAGGCGTATCAAACCCACGCCGCTCAATCACCCGAAACACGTCCCCCACGTCCCGCAGCAGGATCAAGGCGATGTTGGTGACGGTGTTGATGTCGATTTCGGCGTAGTCCGGCAGGCTGGTGCAGGCCATGAGGTTGAGGTATTTGACGACGGCGTTGAGGCGTTCGCTGACGCAGTTGTGCAATTCGCGGATCGGGGCGTCGCTGTCGATGAGCAGGACGGGGTAGTCGGTAGCGAATTGGGACATGGGGGTGAAGCGGCGCGGCGGGTTGTTCGTTGTCATAAGTAAATCTTCCTGTGCATAAAAGAAGAGCTACTACTTTTCGCTGCGAATCGAATGGGTGGTAGCTGCGTGCGGGTTCGCAGACCGAGGCACAAGGAACCCGGCAGACCCGAAGGTCTCCCACACGCAGCCACCATAAAACGAACTGCGGGCGTTAAAACGACCATCGTTTGTTATGGGGCTTGGTTGCCATTGTGCTGTAGGGCTGCGAAACCCTATCGCCGACTGCTGTCAGCGACGGGGCGAACTATAAGCGGCGACTTTGATGGCTGCAACCGGGGTGTAGGACGGCGCATAACCCTTGTGGCGAGGGGGCTTGCCCCCGTTCGGTGGCGCAGCCGCCGCAAAACCGGGCGTTGCGGTGGGGCTGTAGGAATGCGGTGGCAGGTGGATGGGGCTGCTTCGCCGCCCGGCGGGAGCAAGCTCCCTCGCCATAAAGGCATTATT
This sequence comes from Pseudomonas sp. ANT_J12, assembly GCF_008370045.1. GTDB lineage: Bacteria > Pseudomonadota > Gammaproteobacteria > Pseudomonadales > Pseudomonadaceae > Aquipseudomonas. Next base: position 195,675 of record NZ_VOBN01000007.1, on the reverse strand, counting down.
CCTACGGGATTTGCGGAAGGCTTGAGATTAATTGGGGCTGCTGCGCAGCCCAACGGGGGCAAGCCCCCTCGCCACAAAATGCCTCATCGGACGCTCTGCGTTGGGCTCTGGATGGGACGCGGAGCGTCCCGGGCTGCATTCCTTTGCTGCGCGTGGGAACGATCAGGGCAGAAGGCTTACTTGTCGTGATCGATATCCAGCTTGCTGAACGTCACTTTCCCACCCTCGCTGGTATACCCGGTGTGGTCCTGCACATACACGCCCGCCTTGAAATACAGCGGCTTGTCGCGCCACGTGGCGCTGATGTTCGAATCCCACTGATAACCCGCCGCACTGATACCCAATTGACCGCCCGGGCTCAGGTGCAGGAGGTAGGAAAACTCCTGATCCAGCTTCACGCCGGTGGCGATGGTGATCACCCGCCCTTCGCCGTCATCGGGGTGCATGCGCACTTTGGCGACGATGTTGCCCGTTTGCGTGCTGGTCTTGAATTGATATTCAAGCTTGATCAACGGTTTCTGGCTTTCATAGGCGTGGATCTGGCCGATGACGATCTTGCCGGAGCTCGGCACCTGGTTCACCGCGAGGGTGGCGCGCAGGGAATTGTCGGCGTCCGGGTAGAGCCAGTTGCGCAGGGTGCCGTTGCTGTAGGTTTCGCGAAGTTCGGTGCGGGGGTATTTGGCGTTTGCGGTTTTGGAGCCGGTGACCGGGGACCAGAAGAACAGGGTGCCGGTGTCGGAATGGAAGTATTGGTCCTTGAAACCCTTCACCAGTTTGGCTGTTTCGACGGTGTAAGGCGGATTGCCGACAGGAACACTGAGGTTCCATGTTGCGAGATCGATCATAGACAAAGCTTCCACGAATTCATGCTGCACGCCCGTGCCACAAGCTCTAGCACGGGCCTTGGAGGGCTGCCTTTATAAGCGTAGTCGCGTGCTTTGTTAATGCCCGCCGGGCAGAAGATTGACGTCAACATCCTGTCAAAAAGCCATCTTTCCCGGTTTTCGGGGGCTGTAGCGCCGACCGTTAGTCGGGTTATGGACGGTTTGGTTACATGATGGCGCGATGATACCTACTGCTTTTTCGGATCCGGGTCTAGAGTGAAGGCGTAGTATTTGTCCGGTTTTCACGAGAAACCGGCCTGTCGCCCCGAACAAGAGAAGCAGCATGGAATGCGCGCAACCCACGCCAAGTGAAGGCAGCTCTGTCCTTTTAATCGTTGATGATTACCCTGAAAACCTGATCAGCATGCGCGCCTTGTTACAGCGCCAGGACTGGCAGGTCATGACCGCCGCCTCGGGCTTCGAGGCCCTCAGCTTGCTGCTTGAACACGATGTCGACCTGGTGCTGCTGGATGTGCAGATGCCGGGCATGGATGGTTTTGAAGTCGCGCGGTTGATGCGCGGCAGTCAGCGCACCCGCTTGACCCCGATCATTTTCCTCACCGCCAACGAACAGTCCCAGGACGCCGTGATCAAGGGCTACGCCAGCGGCGCGGTGGATTACCTGTTCAAACCCTTCGACCCGCAAATCCTCAAGCCCAAAGTCCAGGCGTTGCTGGAGCATCAGCGCAATCGCCGGGCCTTGCAGCGCCTGAGCCACGATCTGGAGGTCGCCCGCGCCTTTAACGCCTCGGTGCTGGATAACGCCGCCGAAGGCATTCTGGTGGTGGGTGAGGACGGTCTGATTCGTTTTGCCAACCCGGCGATGTCGCGGCTGCTCAATGCCACGGTCAAGGACCTGCAGGGCCGGGAGTTTCTGGATTTCCTGCAAAAACCGCACATCCCAATCTGGGCCGATTCCGACCTGTATACCGGTTACAAACGCGGCGAAACCCTGCGCCTGCACGACGCGCTGCTGCGCACGGCGCCGGGCCAGCAGGTGCCGGTGGCGTTGTCCTGCGCGCCGCTGCCCTCCGAGCAACACGCGATGGTGGTGACGGTGCTGGACATGTCGGTGGTGCGCCATCTGCATCAGCAACTGGAGTTCCAGGCCGTCACCGATCCGCTGACCGGGCTGCTCAACCGCCGTGGTTTCCACCAGACCGTGGAAAACCTGCTGCTGCGCGGCGAACGTTCCGACAGTGCCTGGGTGCTGTTGTACCTGGACCTGGACGGTTTCAAACGGGTCAATGATTCCCTCGGTCACGACGCTGGGGACCGGGTGTTGCGCTGGGTGTCCGAGCAGTTGAAGGCCTGCCTGCGGCCCTTCGACATTCTGGCGCGCATGGGCGGCGATGAATTCACCGCGCTGCTGGACCTGGAGTTTCCGGAGCAAGCGGCAAAGATTGCCGAGAAGCTGATCGAGCGGGTGTCGATCTGTCAGCAGATCGAAGGGTTGGACATCGCCCTCGGCGCCAGCATCGGTATCGCCACTTACCCGGATTGTGGTTCCAACCTCGACGGTTTGCTGCGCGCGTCCGACATCGCGATGTACGAAGCCAAGCGCGCCGGGCGTCAGCAATATCGCTTCTACGATCACGAAATGAATGGCCGGGCGCGTTCGCGCTTGATGCTGGAAGAGAGTGTGCGCACCGCCATTGAGAACCGTGATTTCAACCTGGTGTATCAGCCGCAAGTGGCGATCAATGGCGGGCAGACTCGCGGTTTCGAGGCGTTGCTGCGCTGGCAGCACCCGAGTGTCGGCGATGTGCCGCCGGGGCTGTTTTTGCCGTTGCTGGAAGAGGCGCGGTTGATCAGTCGCCTGGGCAGCTGGATTTACCATCGCAGCGCCAAGCAGCGTAAGGCCTGGGAAACCTTGTTCGCCGAGGACCTGGTGCTGGGGGTGAGTTTGAGCAGTACGCAATTCGGCATGCCGAACCTGGTCACGGAGTTGCGGCAAACCCTGGAGCGCCATGCATTGCGGCCGAGCCAGATAGAAGTCGAGGTCACCGAAGAAGCGTTGATGATCAACCCCGACGAAACCCGCAAGCAGCTGCGTTTGCTGCGCAATCTGGGGGTGCGGGTGGCGCTGGATGACTTCGGCTCAGGGCCGTGTTCGCTGGCGCATCTGCGGGACCTGGAGCTGGACACTCTCAAGCTCGACCGGCATTTGATTGCGCGGCTGCCGGAGTCGACGCGGGATGCCTCGCTGGTGCGCACGGTGATCGATCTGTGCAAGCAATACGGTCTGCTGGTGATCGCCGAAGGGGTGGAAACGGTGGCGCAATATGACTGGCTGCAGGCCAACGGCTGCGAGTATGTGCAGGGTTTTTTGGTGGCGCGGCCCATGACCTCCGACGATGCCGGCGAATTTGTGCAGCCCTTCGACTGGAGCGCGCTGCACCGCTGAATTCGCTACACTGGCGACCTTTTCGTGATTCGTGTTGCCCGCCCAATGACCGCGTTGAAATACCTCCAGGCCTATCCCGCTGCGTTGCAGGACCAGGTGCGCCAGTTGATCGCCGACGGTCGGCTGGGCGACTACCTGACCCAGCGTTACCCGCAAAAGCACGCGGTGCAAAGCGACAAGGCGTTGTACACCTACGCCCTGGACCTGAAGCAGGAATACCTGCGCAACGCCCCGGCCATCGACAAGGTGTTGTTCGATAATCGCCTGGACCTGACCCACCGCGCCCTCGGCCTGCACACCACGATTTCCCGGGTGCAGGGCGGCAAGCTCAAGTCCAAGAAGGAAATCCGCGTGGCGTCGCTGTTCAAGGAAGCGCCGTCGGAGTTCCTGAAAATGATCGTGGTGCATGAGCTGGCGCATTTCAAAGAGTCGGATCACAACAAGGCGTTCTACAAACTGTGCGAACACATGTTGCCGGGGTATCACCAGGTGGAGTTTGATCTGCGGGTGTATCTGACTTGGCGGGATATGCAATAAGGAGTGTCCGGATGGACGTCAGCAAAACCAAAAGCAGCTTCTACCGCCGGCTATACGTGGCGTACCTGATCGACAGCGGACTGGCCAGCAGCGTGCCGACCCTGACCGAAGTCACCGGCATGCCTCGGCGCACAGCCCAGGACACCATCGCGGCGTTGGCGGATCTGGACATTGTTTGCGAGTTCGAGCAGGAAGACGGCGCGCGCAATCATGCGGGGCGTTACCGGATTCGCGAGTGGGGCGCGATTGATCGCGGGTGGATCGAGCGCAATTTGCGGCAGATTAAAGCGGTGTTGGAATATCCCTGAGATTTGCAGCGCCTGGGCTGACGCCTTCGCGGGCAAGCCTTGCTCCTACAGGTATGGCGTCGTGCATAAAATCGCGCGAACCTGTAGGCGCGAGGCTTGCCCGCGAAGAGGCCCTCAAGAACGCCGCATCCCGATATGCGGAATATCATCCTCCAGGTATTGCTCCCCAACCGCGACAAACCCATACCGCCCGTAATACCCCTGCAAATGCGCCTGCGCCGACAGATAGATCGGCACTTCCGGCCAGCGCTTCTCAGCCTGTTTCAACGCCTGTTCCATCATTTCATGCCCCAGCCCCTGGCCACGGCCTTCAGGTGCCGTCACCACCCGCCCGATGACCACGTCGCCACCCTGCAATTCCGGGTCGAGCAAGCGCAGGTACGCCAGCAGCGCATCCCCGCTCCAACCCATCAAATGGCAGGTGTCGCCTTCAAGGTCCTGGCCATCGACGTCCTGATAGGCACAGCGCTGCTCGACCACAAACACCTCGGCGCGCAGTTTCAAAATGGCATACAGCTGCTCTTTACCCAGATCGCTGTGATGTTTGCAGACCCACTCGATTGTCATCTTCACATTCCTTGAATTACGTCCCTGCGATACTAGGCGTCTGGGCGAAAGATGTCTTGATGACTGAGAAATCTGTGATAAAGGCCAAAATGCCATCATTCATTTCGCGCGCCCTTGTCTTCTTTGTGTAATCTGCAAGTCAGCGCTGTGCATTGGCTTCCATGAGCTAAGGTTTAGTACCGCTGCGCCGGTATTCGAGTCTTGGAGTTTTGGCTGAAAACACGTCGGGCCGCCCGCCCGCTAAGGATTTTCTAGCATGCCGCGATTGCATCGAGCTTTTGCTTTGATTGGCTTGCTGTTGCTGACTCAGACTGCGGCAGCGGAAAAGCTGCGTCTGGTGGCCGATGCCTGGCCGCCCTTTACCGACGCCACGCTGGTCAACGGTGGCTTGGCCACGGACATCGTCAGCACGGCACTGGCCCGGGCCGGTTACGCCAGCGATTTCGAGCAGGTGCCCTGGGCGCGCGCCTTGCTGGGCGTGGGCGAGGGCCGCTACGACGTGCTAGTCAACGCCTGGTACAACGACGACCGGACCAAGCTCGGGCAGTTTTCCGCCGAGTACCTGCTCAACCGCGTGCGCTTCATCAAGCGCAAAGACGCACCCATCGAATACAACAACCTGCAGCAACTGCACACCTACCCGATCGCCGTGGTGCGCGGTTACGCCTATTCGCCGGAATTCGATGAGGATAAAGCGCTGCAGAAAGTCCCGGTGCACAACTTCGCCATGGCCGTGCGCATGCTCGCGGCCGACCGGGTCAAGTTGACCCTGGAAGATGAATTCGTCGCCCGTTATTACCTGGCCCGGGAATCGTCCAGGGTGCGCAATACGGTCGAGTTTTTGCCCAAGCCCTTGAGCGAGAACAGCCTGCACATTCTGGTCAGCCTGAAGAACCCGGCGCATGAGCAGATCGTGGCGGGGTTTGATCGGGAGATTGCGGCGATGAAGGCGGATGGGAGTTATGAGCGGTTGATGAAGCAGCATGGGATGTAGGGCAGCGGCAGGTTTTGAGCTTCAAGCGGCAAGTGGGTTGGGGTGAATCCGTGATTTTCGGCACGACACAACCCGTGTAGGAGCGAGGCTTGCCCGCGAAGAGGCCCGCCCAGCCGCTACAAATCTCAGACCTCGCTGGTGTCTTTAATCAGATGCGCCGCCAGCGTGCGCAAAGGCCCCAACTGCCGGCAGATCAACGCCAACTGCGTCTGCACCAGCCGCTGTCCTTCATCGATCTCGTCCGGCATCTGCTCCAGCTCATTGGCCAGTGCCTCTTCCGCATCGCTTTGGATCGCCACCGGCAGTTTGCTCGCCAACCCCTGGGCGATTTCGTCGATGCTGGCCGCCAGGCTCACCCCGGCGCCATCGATCAAATGCTCGCGCACGTCCGGCGGCAATTGCGTCTCGCGGTGCGCGCCGAGCCCTGACAAATAGCTGAGCAACGTGTGGGACAGCACCAGGAAGCGGAACCCGGCATCCGCTTCCTTCCGGAAATGCCCCGGCTCCATCAGCATGTTGGCCAATGTGGTCGACAGCGCCGCATCGGCGTTGTGCGCGTTGCGTCGGGCCAGGCGATAGGCCAGGTCGTCGCTTTTGCCGGCGGCGTATTGCTGCATGATCTGGCGCAGGTAAATGCTGTTGCAGGTCAGGGTGTTGGCCAGCACTTTGTTCAGGCGTCGACCCTGCCAGTCCGGCAGGAACAGGAACACCGCGAGGCCGGCGATCAGGCTGCCGAGCAAGGTATCGAACAGGCGCGGCAGGAACAGCCCGTAACCGTCGCCGACCTGGTTGAAGCAGAACAACACCATCAGCGTGATCGCCGCCGTCGCCAGGGTGTAGCGGGTGGTGCGGTTGATAAAGAACACCACCCCGGCGGCGATGGCGAAGCACGACTGCACCAGTGGATTGGGGAACAGATCGAACAGCGCCCAGGCCAGGGTCAGGCCGATGGCGGTGCCGATGATCCGCTGCCCGAGTTTGCGCCGGGTGGCGCCGTAGTTCGGTTGGCAGACGAACAGCGTGGTGAGGATGATCCAGTAACCCTGGGACGGGTGGATCAAATGCACCATGGCGTAGCCGATGCTCAGCGCCAGGGGCAAACGCAGGGCGTGGCGGAACAGCAACGAGGTCGGCGTCAGTTGGGTGCGCAAGCGCAGCCACACATCCTTGAGGTTGCGCGGCGAGCGGTCGAGCAGGCTACTGTCGGTGGCGTCGGCGAGGGCGTCGGGGTTGCTCGCGTCGCTGAGCAAACGGTCGAGAGTGCCGAGGTTGGCCGCTAGTGCGCGCAAGGAACGCAGCAATCCGCGCCAGGCCGGGTTGCTCTGGATGCGCAGGTGTTCGAGGGAGGCGTGCAGGTCGCCCAGGGCTTCGGCGAAGCTGGCGTCGTAGACGAAGGGCTGGCGCATCTGGATCGATTCGGCCAGGGCCCGGCAGGCTTTGCCTTGTTGGCGCAGCAGGCGCTGGCAACGGAACATCACGTCGCTGTGGAAGAACGCGTCGGCCAGGGCGTTGTAAGGGTAGTGCGAAGAACTGGCGCGCTCGTGGATGTCCTGGGCGAGGAAATAGAGTTTTAGGTAACGGCTGACTTTCGAGCCCGGCCGACCGTTGCCGACCCGGTGCAGAATGATTTCCTTGGCCACGTTCAACGCGGCGACCACACGACCGTTTTGCTGGGCCAGCTCCAGGCGCCGGGCTTCCACGTCCAGTTGCCGGATCGGTTCGAACAGCGATGACTTGAGCTTCAGGTACAACCCCAATTCCCGGAACAACCGCGCCAGACTCTGCTGCACCGGCTGATTGGAAAACAGCGCCTGCCACAACACCGAGAGCAAGCCGTACCAGGCGGCACCGGCCACCAGCAGCACCGGTTCGTGCCAGAAATCGGTCACCGCGCCGCCGCGCTGGTCCACGCCGATCATGGTGTAGACCGACAGGATCAACGTCGCCGAGGCAATCGCGCCATAGCGTTCGCCCAGCGCACCGAGCATGGTCAGGCCGAACGCGGCCAGGGCCAGGGCGATGATGAAGATGATGGGGTAGGGGAACAGCAATTCGACCGAGAACGCGGCGATGCTGAAACACACCAGCGTCACGGCCAGCGCGTTGAGGCGGCCCTGCCAACTGTCGTCGGTCTCGGCCAGGGCGCTGGCGATGATGCCCAGGAACAACGGGATCAACAGCCCCATTTCATCCTGGTACCAACAGACGGCCATGCTGCCGGTCAGGGCGATAAACACCCTTACGCTGTAACTGAATTTATCCAGCGCCCAGAGGCGACGCAGAGACTGACTGAATGGGGTCGATGACATGAAGTGCGAGGGCCTTCCGAGGCGATGACGCTAAATTGAGCCAGTAATGACGCCGACGCAATGGCGCCGATCACATCTGACAGCAAAATCTGTTCCCTTGATGGTTCTGTGTTGTCTGTTCGGACGCTTTCGCGGGCAAGTCGAATCGTCGCACCGCTCGCTCCTACAGGTCCGTGCCATGCGCAATATCGCGTTCGACGCGTCGTTCGCTATATCACGTTCGACGCCAACCTGTAGGAGCAAGGCTTGCCCGCGAAGAGGCCGGTGCATTCAACATCCATGTCGACTGTAAGACCGCTATCGCGAACAAGCTTTGCTCCTACAGCGTCAGACGTATTGCGCCGCCGCATAACCCGAAGCCCACGCCCACTGGAAGTTGAAGCCGCCCAGGTGCCCGGTCACATCCAGCACTTCACCAATGAAGTACAACCCAGGGCTTTTCAGCGATTCCATGGTCTTGGACGACACCTCATGGGTGTCGACCCCGCCCAGGGTCACTTCAGCCGTGCGATAGCCTTCAGTCCCTGCGGGCACGATCTTCCAGCTCGCCAGTTTTTCGGCGATGTCAGCGATTTCCGCGTGGGTGTATTGCTTCATCGGTTTGGACACGAACCAGTTGTCCGCCAGCAGGTTGGCCATCTTCTTGGTGAAGATTTCCCCCAGCAGGGTTTTTAACTCGCTGTTCGGACGTTCGGCTTGCTGCTGTTGCAGCCAGGTCGGCACGTCGTGGTCGGGCATCAGGTTGATTTCAACCGTGTCGCCGGATTCCCAGAAGGATGAAATCTGCAAAATCGCCGGGCCGCTGAGGCCGCGGTGGGTGAACAGGATGTTCTCGCGAAAGCTCTGCTCATTGCAGCTCACCAGACAGTCCACCGAGGTGCCGGACAGTTCGGTGCACAGTTCTTTGAGCTGATCGGTGATGGTGAACGGCACCAGGCCGGCGCGGGTCGGCAGCAACTCGTGGCCGAATTGCTTGGCCACTTGATAACCGAAACCGGTGGCGCCCAGGGTTGGGATCGACAAACCGCCGGTGGCAATCACCAGGGATTCACAGGTGATTTGGCCGAGCGTGGTGTCCAGCAGGTAGCCACTTTCGAGTTTCTCGATGGTCTGGATCGAGGTGTCCAGGTGCAGGCTGACGCCGACCTGATCGCACTCGCTCAAAAGCATCTCGAGAATGTCGCTGGATTTGTTATCGCAGAACAGTTGGCCGAGCTTCTTCTCGTGGTACGGCACGCCATGTTTGGCGACCATGCCGATGAAATCCCACTGGGTGTAGCGGGCTAGGGCGGATTTGCAGAAGTGTTCGTTCTGCGAGAGGAAATTGCCCGGTTCGGTGTACATGTTGGTGAAATTGCAGCGGCCACCGCCCGACATCAGGATTTTCTTGCCGGCCTTGTTGGCGTGGTCGAGCAACATCACCTGGCGCCCGCGCCCGGCGGTGGTCAGCGCACACATCAACCCTGCGGCGCCAGCGCCAATGATCACGACTTCGGTAGAGCGCAAAACGGTGTCCTCACACAATGATCGTTCCCACGCTCTGCGTGGGAATGCCGCCATGGACGCTCTGCGTCCGCCGTTATGTGACGCGGAGCGTCACGGGATGCATTCCCACGCGGAGCGTGGGAACGATCAGGATCAGAGGATACGCACGCGCAACGAACGACCTTTGATCTTGCCGTCGTTCAAGCGCTGCAAGGCCTGCTTGGCGATCCCGCGTTCCACCGCCACAAATGCCTGGAAGTCGAAGATCGCAATCTTGCCCACCTGGGCACCCGGAATACCGGCGTCGCCGGTCAGTGCACCGAGGATGTCGCCCGGACGTACCTTGTCTTTACGACCCGCGCCGATGCACAACGTGCTCATCACCGGCAGCAGCGGCGCGCCGCCCTGGGAGGTGAGGTTGTCGATCTGATCCCAGTTCAACGGCGACTGCTGCAGTTTCTCGATGGCTTGGGCGCGGATGGCTTCGGACGGCGCCACCAGGCTGATCGCAATGCCTTTCTCACCGGCGCGACCGGTACGGCCGACGCGGTGGATGTGGATTTCCGAATCGCGGGCCAGTTCGACGTTGATCACCATGTCCAGCGCATCGATGTCCAGGCCGCGAGCGGCGACGTCGGTGGCGACCAGTACCGACGTACTGCGGTTGGAGAACATGGCCAACACCTGGTCGCGGTCACGCTGTTCCAGATCGCCGTGCAGGCCGACGGCGGAGATGCCTTTGGAGGTCAGGTGATCAACGGTTTCCTGAACCTGCTGCTTGGTGAAGCAGAAGGCCACGGTGGACGCCGGACGGAAGTGGCCAAGCACCTTGGTCACCGCGCTCATGCGTTCTTCCGGGGAGATTTCGTAGAAGCGCTGCTCGATCTGCGAGTCGTCGTGGAACGCCTCGGCCTTGACGATCTGCGGGTTGCGCATGAACTTGGCGGCCAGTTGCTTGATGCCCGATGGGTAGGTCGCGGAGAACAGCAGGGTCTGGCGGCGTTCCGGGGTCTGGGCAATGATTTCTTCGATGGAATCGTAGAAACCCATGTCGAGCATGCGGTCGGCTTCGTCGAGGATCAGGGTGTTCAGGCCATGCAGGATCAGCGAGCCCTTGCGCAGGTGCTGCTGGATGCGGCCCGGGGTGCCGACGATGATGTGCGCGCCGTGCTCCAGGGAGCCGATCTGCGGGCCGAGGGACACGCCGCCGCACAGGGTCAGGACCTTGATGTTGTCTTCGGCACGGGCCAGACGACGGATTTCCTTGGCCACCTGGTCCGCCAGCTCGCGGGTCGGGCAGATGATCAGCGCCTGGCAACCGAAGAAGCGCGGATTGATCGGGTTCAGCAGGCCGATGCCGAAGGCAGCCGTCTTGCCGCTGCCGGTCTTGGCCTGGGCGATCAGGTCCATCCCTTTGAGGATCACCGGCAAGCTTTGCGCCTGGATCGGCGTCATCTCGGCATAACCCAAAGAGTCGAGGTTAGCCAGCATGGCGGCGGACAGCGGCAAAGTATTAAAAGCGGTGGCGATGGTGGTCACGGGACGGGCCTGCAAAACAAAATGTCGCGCAGTGTATCAGGCCCGTGGCCGTTCGCCCTAAGGCTCGATGTGTTCTTCCGGACGTTTGACGCGCCGTCCGTCTTCTCTCGACAGCTGCGAGAAGATCGTCGCGGCCAGCATCGCCATGACGCCGACGGTGACAAACGTGAGTTGGAACGCGCCCAAAATGGTCTCCACGCCATCATTTCCGACCTCCGCCGTAAAGCCACCGAGCAGCGCACCGGCGCACGCCACACCCAGGCTCAGGGACAATTGCGCCACCACCGACAGCAAACTGTTGCCGCTGCTGGCGCTGGCGTCGTCGAGGTCGATCAGGGTCACGGTGTTCATTGCGGTGAACTGCAAGGAGTTGATCGCGCCGGCAATCGCCAGCATCACCAGCAGCAGCCAATACGGCGTCTGCTCGCTGACCAGGCCCATGGCCGCCAGCATGATGCCCAGGGCCAGGGTGTTGCCGGTCAGCACGATGCGGTAACCGAAGCGTTCGATCAGCGGTCGCGCCACGGACTTGGCGAACATCGCCGCCGCCGCCAGGGGCAACATGCTCATCCCGGCCTGGGACGGCGAATACCCCAGCGCCACTTGCAGCAGCAACGGCACAAGGAATGGCAGGGCGCCGCTGCCCAGGCGGGCGAACAGATTGCCGAGGATGCCCACGGCGAACGTGCGGGTCTTGAACAGCGATGGCGCGAACAGCGGATTATCGATATGCCCGGCCCGCAGCCAATAAGCCGCGAGGCAGGCCATGCCGCCGAACAGCAGCAACATCACGCGAAGGTGCGGCAAATGCAATTCGCCGAGGCCTTCCATGGCAATGGTGATCAACACCATGGCCGCGCCGAACAGCAGAAAGCCGAGACTATCGAACCGCGTGCGTTCGCTGCCGCGCAGGTCGGGGATGAACTTCCACACGGCGTAGCAACCGATCACGCCGACCGGCAGGTTGATCAAAAAAATCCAGTGCCACGACAAGTACTGCACCATCCAGCCGCCGGTGGTCGGGCCGAGCAACGGGCCGAGCAGACCGGGAATGGTGATGAAACCCATGATCCGCACCAGTTCCGAGCGCGGGTAGGCCCGCAGCACCACCAGCCTGCCCACCGGCAGCATCAAGGCACCGCCCAGGCCTTGGATGATCCGGGCACCGATCAACATGGTCAGGGTGCTCGATAACGCGCAGAGCAACGAGCCGATGCTGAACAACAGGATCGCGCCGAAGAAGATCTTCTTGGTGCCAAAACGGTCGGCGATCCAGCCCGAGGTGGGGATCAGCAGGGCGACGGTGAGCATGTAGGCGATGATCACGCCCTGCATGCGCAACGGGTTTTCCGCCAGGTCCAGGGCCATGGCCGGCAGGGCGGTGTTGAGGATGGTCCCGTCGAGGGACTGCATGAAGAAGGCAATGGCGACGACCCACGGCAACCAGCGGGCGGTGACAGCGTCGAGAGGCGGGCGGTTGGGCATGGGACCTCTGTGGGTTTATCAATGATCGTTCCCACGCTCCGCGTGGGAATGCATCCTGTGACGCTCCGCGTTACGCCTTCAATGGGACGCGGAGCGTCCCGGGCTGCATTCCCACGCAGAGCGTGGGAACGATCGGTGTCAGAGGGTCAAGGTGAGTTTGCTGACGAGCGCCCCCGGCAACAACGCCGACGCCGTCGCCCGCTGACTGTAAGTACTCGCCGACAGCAGCAACTCGCGCTCCTGGGTCAACGCTTCCAGCTGCGAACCGAGCAGGCTGTAGGCGCTGTCATCAAATCGCATGGTGCTCACCGGGGCCTGGATCTCGCCGTTCTCGACCCAGAAGGTCGCAAACCGCGTCATACCGGTCAGGCGCGCCGCTGGTTGATCCGAGTAGTTCAGGTACCAGAGGTTGCTGATGTACAGCCCCGTGCCCAGTTGCTTGAGAATCTCGGCTTGCGGCAATGTACCGGGCGCCATGTTCAACGCGCTCGGCATCTCACCACCGCCGGCACCGTTGGCCGGCAAGCCGTATTCCGCGGCGCTGCGCGAGCTGACCATTTGCGCGCCGGCCTTGCCCGCGACGATCAACCCCAGATCACTGCGCGGATAACCTTCGCCGGAAAACGCCGGGCTCAGGGAACCGCTGACTTTCTCATCGACGGACACCAACGGGCTGAACGCGTTGTCCCCTGCGTAGAGCTTCTGCAACGGGCTGTTCTTGCTGGCAATCGACTGCGCCGAGAAACCGCCCCAGCCGAGCATGTCCATGATTTCTTCCATGGCCGCCGGAGCGAGGTAGGCGCGGTAGTTACCCGGCGCCAGGGTGCGCAATGGCCGACCGAGAAACGTCAATTGCTCGCGGGCGAGGGCAAAGCGCTTGGCAAACCCTTCGCTGCTCCAGTCGTGCCCGGCGTAACTGGCTTTCACCGCTTGGCCGTTTTCATGCACCAGGCTGAAATCGAAGTTGAAGCTATTGGCCTGATGCCAGCCAAACGCGCCCGAAGAACTGGCGAAACCACGACTGATCGGCCCGGCCGCGTAGAAACCGACCAGGTCGAGCCCTTCGGCGGCCTGGGTGATTTCAGCGACGACCTGCTCGGTGTCCGGCAACGGGTGATCCTGCACATTCTTGCTCTGCCAGCCGTTGTGGTTGAGCAGCAGATACGGATCCTGGGGCAGCAACGGCAGGGTTTCGCGCAACTGTTGCAGCCCTTCGGCCAGGCGCTGCACATCGACTTCAGCCTCGCCCGACAGCGTGATGTTCAAGTCGGCGTGGCGACCGTCGTTGATCAGCTTGAAACCGACACTCGCCTGTTGCACCTGCCCGGCCTGACGGACCTTGGCGTGATTGAAGCGCACGAAGGCCGAGGACTCGGCGGCGTAGCTGAGGGTGAATTGTTCCGGCTCGCGAATCGCCTCGCGCAGCCAAGTGACCAAGGCCTTGAACGCATCGGCCTGATTTTTTGCAGTGCTCATCAGGCATCTCCCCCAAACACATCCACATTGCTGAACACGCAGGCCGGCGACGCATGGCCGACGCGGATCACCTGGTTCGGTTCGCCCTTGCCGCAGTTCGGCGTGCCCAGGACCTTGACGGTGTTGGCGTCGCCGACGGCGCTGAGGCTTTTCCAGAAGTGCGCCGAAATCGCCCGATAGTTCGGGTTCTTGACCACGCCTTTGAGTTCGCCGTTCTCGATCAACTGGCCCCATTCGCAACCGAACTGGAACTTGTTGCGTGCATCGTCGATGGACCAGGAACGGTTGGTGCTCATCAAGATGCCGTGTTCGATATTGCCGATCATCTGTTCCAGCGGTTGATCGCCGGGCTCGATGTTCAGGTTGGCCATGCGATCGATCGGTGGACGGTTCCAGCCACAGGCGCGGCTGTTGGCCACGCCATCCATGCCGGCGCGGAACTGCGACAGCGCACCGCCCAATGGCCGCAGCAACAGGCCTTCCTTGATCAGGAATTGCTTGCTTGCGGCGGTGCCGTCGTCATCGTGACCGTAACTGGCCAACTGCTCGGGAATGTCCGGGTCGAAGGTCACGTTGAGCAGTTTGGAGCCGTATTGCAGGCGGCCAAAGTCCTCGGCCTTGACGAAACTGGTGCCGGCGTAATTGCGCTCATCACCGAGGATGCGGTCCAGTTCCAGCGGGTGACCGATGGATTCGTGGATCTGCAGCATCATTTGGTCCGGCATTAACAGCAGGTCGCGCGGGCCTTTCGGGGTGTTGGGCGCCAGCAGCAATTGCAGCGCCTGATCGGCGATTTTCGGCGCGGCGCCGACCAGTCCGCAGCGGCTGATCACGTCAAAGCCGCCCTGCTGGCCGAAGTTCTCGCGGCCCAAAGTGCGGGTCTGGCTGTCGTTGCCGTCGTAGGCAGTGACTTCCAGGCTCGGGAAGATAAAGCGCTGGGCCTGGCGCAGTTCGGCGCCGGCGTTGCTGAGGTAGATCTGCTCGACGTGGGTGATGCCGATGCTCACTTCCCAGTTCACCAGACGCTCGTCCTTGGGCACGGCGGCGGATTCGGCGCCGAGCAGTTGGTAGCAATCACTCAGGGACGGGAAGGGCTGGTCGAGGTTCGGCGAAAAGTAGTCGGCGCGGTCGCTGGAGACCGTTTGTGCGCTCAGGTCGAGCAAGGCGTGGGGCTTGAGGCGGCGGGCTTGTTGCTCGGCCTTCTCCAGCGCGGCTTGCAGGCCTTGTTGCGACAGGTCATTGGTCGCCGCGTAGGCTTCGACGCCGTTGACCCGAACGGTCAGCATCGCGCCTTCATCACGGCGCAGGCTCGGCGGCTCGGCGACGTTCTTGCGCACTGACAGGTATTGGCCGGACTCGCGTACATAACGCAGCGAAAAAAATTCAGCGCCCGTGCGCAAGGCAGCAAAACGCTGCTTGAGCTGGGGGTGGAAATCGAACATTCGAAAACCTCCTTGGTCTGGAGAAGCGGCGTATCGGTACTGCGAGGGGGTGAAACGTTTGCGTGGCGCTAGATTAGGCCTGGGCGGGGGGTAGGATCAAGCGCGGAGCGGTGTAGGAAGGGATTACCGGGGTGTGTCAGAGGGTTGTGCAGTTGTTTGTGAGGGCCTCTTCGCGGGCAAGCCTCGCTCCTACAGGGGGAATGCGATTCCTTGTAGGAGCGAGGCTTGCCCGCGAAGGCCGCGCCTCGGTATTACGCCTTACTGAGCAGTAGGACTCACATCCCGCATCGGCTTGCCACGCACCGGTGCATCACCGGCCACGAAGTAGTCAGCGGTGCTGCGCGGCAATGGCTGGCGGCCACGGATCTTGTCGGCGATTTTCTCGGCGATCATGATCGTTGGCGCGTTCAGGTTGCCGGTGGTGATGATCGGCATGATCGAGGCGTCGACCACCCGCAGGCTCTGCATGCCATGCACACGGCCTTCAGCATCAACCACGGCCATCTCGTCGGTGCCCATTTTGCAGGAGCAGGACGGGTGGAACGCAGTTTCGGCGTGTTCGCGGATGAACTTGTCGAGCTGTTCATCGGTTTGCACGTCGATGCCCGGGCTGATTTCGCGGCCACGGTAAGCGTCCAGTGCAGGCTGTTGCATGATTTCACGGGTCAGGCGGATGCCGTCGCGGAATTCCTGCCAGTCCTGCTCGGTGGCCATGTAGTTGAAGAGGATGCTCGGGTACTCGCGCGGATCCTTCGACTTGGCCTGGATGCGACCACGGCTTGGCGAACGCATGGAACCCATGTGCGCCTGGAAGCCGTGCTCTTTCACACCGTTGCTGCCGTTGTAGTTAATCGCGACCGGCAGGAAGTGGTACTGGATGTTCGGCCAATCGAATTCTTCACGGGTACGGATGAAACCGCCGGCTTCGAACTGGTTGCTGGCGCCGATACCGGTGCCGTTGAACAGCCACTCGGCACCGATGGCCGGCTGGTTGTACCAGAGCAGCGACGGGTACAGCGAGACCGGTTGGGTGCAGGCGTATTGCAGGTACAGCTCAAGGTGATCCTGCAGGTTTTCGCCGACGCCTGGCAGGTCGTGGACCACCGGGATATCGAGTTTCTTCAGCAGTTCGGCCGGGCCGACGCCGGAGCGTTGCAGGATCTGCGGCGAAGCGATGGCGCCGGAGCACAGCAGCACTTCCTTGCGGGCGCGGGCTTCAACGCGCTCTTCAGCGGCGCCGATCAGGTAACGCACGCCGACCGCACGCTTGCCTTCAAACAGGATCTTGTCGGTCAGGGCGTGGGTGACGATGGTCAGGGTCGAACGCTTCTTGGCAATGTCCAGGTAACCGCGAGCGGTGCTGGCGCGACGGCCGTTCGGCGTCACGGTACGGTCCATCGGGCCGAAACCTTCTTGCTGGTAACCGTTCAAGTCTTCGGTGCGCGGGTAACCGGCCTGCACGCCGGCTTCAACCATCGCGTGGAACAGCGGGTTGTTGCCAGCCTTCGGCGTGGTCACGCTGACCGGGCCGTCGCCACCGTGGTAGTCGTTCGGGCCGATGTCGCGGGTTTCCGCTTTGCGGAAGTACGGCAGGCAGTCGAGGTAGGTCCAGTTTTCCAGGCCCGGCAGCTTCGACCAGTTGTCGTAGTCCATCGCGTTGCCGCGGATGTAGCACATGCCGTTGATCAGCGAAGAACCGCCGAGGCCCTTGCCGCGACCGCACTCCATCCGGCGACCGTCCATGTGTGGCTCTGGATCGGTTTCGTACGCCCAGTTGTAGCGACGGCCTTGCAGCGGGAACGCCAGCGCGGCCGGCATTTGCGTGCGGAAGTCGAAACGGTAATCCGGGCCGCCCGCTTCGAGCAGCAGGACGGTGACGCCTTCGTCTTCAGTCAGACGGGTCGCAAGTGTGTTACCTGCGGAACCGGCCCCTATGATGATGTAGTCGTATTCGGTAGTCATGTGGTCTCCTGGGGGAGCTGCAAGCTCTAAGCTCCAAGCTGCAAGAAAAAGCAGCGAGCTATGTCTGTGAAATCGGGGGGAGCGGCAAAAACAAACTGCTTTTACTTACAGCTTGAAGCTTGCCGCTTGTAGCTCCTCAGAACACTGAGGCGTAATCGCCCAGTTCGACTTGCACGGACTTAATGCGCGTGAAGTTATTGAGAGAGCTGATCCCGTTCTCACGGCCCACGCCCGACTGCTTGTAGCCGCCGACCGGCATCTTCGCGTCGGACTCGCCCCAGGCGTTGATCCAGCAGATACCGGCTTCCAGTTGATGAATCACGCGGTGGGCGCGGTTCAGGTCCTTGGTGACGATACCGGCGGCCAGGCCGAAGTCGGTGTCGTTGGCACGACGGATCACTTCTTCTTCGGTGTCGTAGGTCAGGATCGCCATCACCGGGCCGAAGATTTCTTCGCGAACGATGGTCATCTCGTCGGTGCAGTCGGTGAACACGGTCGGTGCCACGAAGGCGCCTTTGGCCAGGTCGCCTTCGGTCAGACGGGAGCCGCCGCACAGGACGCGAGCGCCTTCTTCCTTACCTTTGGCGATGTAGCCCAGCACGCTTTCCATGTGGGCGAAGCTGACCAGCGGGCCGAAGTTGGTGTTTTCGTCTTCCGGGTTGCCGATGCGGATACGGGCAACGCGCTCGGCGATCTTGGCTTCGAAAGCCGCTTTCAGATGCGTCGGGATAAACACGCGAGTGCCGTTGGTGCAGACCTGGCCGGAGCTGTAGAAGTTGGCCATCATCGCGGTGTCGGCGGCGCGATCGAGGTCGGCGTCGTCGAAGATGATCAGCGGGGACTTGCCGCCCAGTTCCATGGTGACTTCTTTGAGCGAAGAGCTCGAAGCGCTGGCCATGACCTTCTTGCCGGTGTCGGTGCCGCCGGTGAAGGAGATTTTTTCGATGCGTGGGTGCTCGGTCAGCCAGGTGCCGACTTCACGGCCGCTGCCGGTCAGCACGTTGAACACGCCCGCCGGGACGCCGGCTTCGGTGTAGATCTCAGCCAGTTTCAGCGTGGTCAGGGAAGTGACTTCGCTTGGCTTGAAGATCATCGCGTTACCGGCCGCCAGGGCCGGTGCGGATTTCCACAGGGCGATCTGGATCGGGTAGTTCCACGCGCCGATACCGGCGACAACACCGAGCGGCTCGCGACGGGTGTAGATGAACGAAGTAGTGCGCAGTGGAATCTGCTCGCCTTCGATAGCCGGCACCAGGCCTGCGTAGTATTCCAGCACGTCAGCGCCGGTGACGATGTCGACGTACTTGGTTTCGGAGAAGGATTTGCCGGTGTCCAGGGTTTCCAGGGCGGCCAGTTCATCGTTGCGCTCGCGCAGGATGTCGACGGCACGACGCAGGATGCGCGAACGCTCCATGGCGGTCATGGCGGCCCAGATTTTCTGGCCCTTTTCAGCGCTGACCACAGCACGCTCGACGTCGTCGAAAGTCGCGCGCTGTACTTTTGCGAGGACTTCACCGTTAGCCGGGTTGATGGCTTCGAAGGTGGCGTCGCTGCTGGCGTCGGAGTAGCCGCCATCGATGTAGAGTTTTTGCAGTTCGAAACGGGCCATAGTGTCCTCGCAAGTGCATAAGTGGTTGGCGTTGGTCACCGGGTGCCGTGGAGCGTTGGCGATCGGTGACGGTTCAGGGGCTGAGCGGTTATGTGTGCTCTAGCTCACCTGCTTGGCCAATTGGAAATCCATGTATTCGTAAGCGATCTGTTGCGCCTGCCCGGTGTCGAAAGCATCTCCCGACAGCGCGCCGCGCAACCACAAGCCGTCAATGAGGGCTGCCAGGCCACGGGCGGCGTTGCGCGCTTCATCGAGCGGCAATGCACGGCGGAACTGGCAGCACAGGTTGGAATACAGGCGGTGATCGTTGATCCGCTGCAACCTGTGCAAAGACGGCTGGTGCATGCTGGTGGCCCAGAAGGCCAGCCAGGTTTTCATTGCCGGGCCATTGACCTGGCTGGCGTCGAAGTTGCCTTCGATAATCACCTGAAGGTGCGCCCTTGGGCTGCTGTCCTCCAGCGCCTGACGACGCGCGGTGACGTTCTCGCTGAGGACGCTCATCAGATACCGCATCGTGGCGGCGATCAGGCCATTCTTGTCCTGAAAATAGTGACTGATGATGCCATTCGAGACACCGGCCAAACGGGCGATCAGCGCAATGCTGGCGTCCCCCATCCCGACCTGATCGACAGCCTGTAAAGTGGCTTCGATCAATTGCTGGCGACGGATGGGTTGCATACCGACCTTGGGCATCTTGCACATCTCCTTAGGCCTTCCGGCGGACGAAAAACGTCTGTCGGATTGAAGGCCAGTCTATTTTGTTTTGATTGAACGTTCAATCAACAAAGAATAAGATCTGCGACAATTCGTCGCTACCTGCCGGTTTTTCCTACGTGTAGCGGGCGGAAAAACGACATCCGAAACGGCTCGAAACCCCCGCGCACAGGCGCTCCCGGGCTTCGGGCTTTTTTCGGGCTGTCTTTATATCACCCGCTGGTCGGCTGCCAACTAACCGATTGGTCGGGTATCGCGTTGCCTTGTGTTCTTCTCCCGCACTGCCCGGAGCATCTGTGCCATGAGTTCTGCCTCTCTAATAAAGACCCCGCCCGAGAAGGTGACGGTCAACGGTTGGGTGTTCTACACCTCTACCGCGCTGATCCTGTTGTTGACCGCCATTCTGATCATCGCCCCGCAAGAGGCCGGCAGATTGCTCGGCATTGCCCAGGCCTGGTTGTCCCGCAGCTTCGGCTGGTACTACATGGTGGTGATCGCCGCCTACCTGGTGTTCGTGGTCGGCCTGGCGTTTTCGTCCTACGGCAAACTCAAACTGGGCAGCAAGGACGACACCCCGGACTTCAGCTACGGCGCCTGGGCGGGGATGCTGTTCTCGTCGGGCATCGGCATCTCGCTGCTGTACTTCGGTGCCTCCGAGCCGCTGGACCATTACTTCAACCCGCCGGAAGGTGTGGCCGCGAGCAACATGGCGGCGCGTCAGGCGGTTCAGCTGACGTTCCTGCATTGGGGTCTGCATGGCTGGGCGATCTACGCACTGGTCGGTCTGGCTGTTGCTTACTTTGCTTATCGCCACAACCAGCCGCTGGCGCTGCGTTCGGCGCTGTATCCGCTGGTGGGTGAGCGTTGGGTCAAAGGCGCGGCCGGTCACGCAGTGGACGGCTTCGGCATGTTCGTGACGTTGCTGGGGCTGGTGACGAACCTGGGGATTGGTTCGCTGCAAGTGTCTTCGGGGTTGGAAAACCTGTTCGGCATGGAACACAGCAACACCAACCTGCTGATCGTGATCATCGTGATGAGCACCGTGGCGACCATCGCGGCCGTGTCGGGCGTGGAAAACGGCATCCGTCGTCTGTCCAACCTCAACATCGTGCTGTTCAGCGGCCTGCTGATTTTCGTGCTGCTGTTCGGCCCGACGTTGCACCTGCTCAACGGCTTCGTGCAGAACATCGGCGATTACCTGAACGGTGTGGTGCTGAAGACCTTCGACCTCTATGTGTACGAAGGCGACAGTGACAAGTCCGACCGCTGGTTGGGCCTGTGGACTCTGTTCTACTGGGCCTGGTGGATTTCCTGGGCCCCGTTCGTAGGCATGTTCATCGCGCGTATTTCCCGTGGTCGCACGGTGCGTGAACTGGTGGCCGGCGTGCTGCTGATTCCGCTGGGTTTCACCCTGGCGTGGCTGTCGATCTTCGGTAACTCGGCCCTGGACCTGGTGATGAACCATGGGGCGGTGGAGCTCGGGAAGACGGCGCTGGAACAGCCGTCGATGGCGATCTACCAACTGCTTGAGCATTACCCGGCGTCGAAGATTGTGATCGGCGTGTCGATCTTTGTCGGTTTTGTGCTGTTCCTGACCCCGGCGGATTCCGGCGCGGTGATGATGGCCAACCTGTCCTGCAAGGGCGGCAACGTTGATGAAGATGCGCCGCACTGGCTGCGGATCTTCTGGTCGGCGGTGATCACCCTGGTGACCATCGGCCTGCTGTTTGCCGGTAACTTCGAAGCCATGCAAACCATGGTGGTGCTGGCCGGTCTGCCGTTCTCGGTGGTGCTGGTGTTCTTCATGTTCGGTTTGCACAAGCAGATGCGCCTGGACGTGCAGATCGAACAGGAGCAAGCGGAGTTGGCCGCACGCGGTCGTCGCGGTTTCAGCGAGCGCTTGACCCAGCTGGACCTGCAACCGAACCAGTCGATCGTGCAGCGCTTCATGGACAAGCAAGTCAGCCCGGCGCTGGAAGATGCGGCGGTGCAATTGCGCGCTCAAGGCCTGGACGTGCAGACCTTGCTCGGCAAGTCCAAGCGTTGCATGGGCCTGCGGATCGAGATGGAAGAGGGCAACCCTTTTGTCTACGAAGTGAGCCTGGACGGCTATCTGGCGGCGGCGAGTGACACGGTGTCGGCCGAAAGCGCCGATGAACCCCGCGCACGCTACTACCGCGCCGAGGTGTACCTGCACAACGGCAGCCAGGACTATGACCTGATGGGCTTCGCTCAGGATCAGATCACCCGTGACGTGCTCGATCAGTTTGAAAGCCATCGGCAGCTCCTTGGCCGTGTCTATAGCTGAGTAGCGAGATGAGCGTTCCTGCGCTACGCGTGGGAACGCAAAGGGGCTCAAGTTGAGCCCCTTTTTTTGTGCCTGATCGATCGGTTGATCGTTCTCACGCTCTGCGTGGGAATGCCGCCCCGGACGCTCCGCGTCCGCTTTTGAATCGTGACGCGGAGCGTCACCGGATGCATTCCCACGCGGAGCGTGGGAACGATCAAGCGTGGGAACGATCACGCCGCGATCCTCTCGCGGCGTTTTTGTGTCTGTTGCCTTAGCCCAGGTTCTTGCCGAGCAGCGCGTGGTAAAGCTCGCTGTCGCCGAGGATCCCCACCACTTTGTTGTTGTCGTGCAGCACCAGTTTGTTGCCGGTCTGGTAACGAATCTGCAGCGCTTCGCGCATGCCGATGTTCGAATCCACCACCGTTGGCCGACGGCCTAAACCTTCCACCGATTGCCCTGGCACCCAGTTCTGCAGGTCCAGGCTCGCGCCGTTCTGGCGGGCGCCCTTGATGGTGTTGCCCTCGGCCAGGTCCAGCCACGAATCGCCGCCCGGATCCAGGCACACCGAACCGTTGATGCGTTTGCAGTTGTCCAGCGTGCGCATCAGGCTGCGGCCGCACAACACGTTCAGCGGGTTGGTGTGAGCCACGAAGGTGCGCACGTAATCGTCCGCCGGGTTCAACACGATCTCTTCCGGCACGCTGTACTGCACGATGCGCCCGTCTTTCATGATCGCAATCCGGCTGCCGAGCTTCAGCGCTTCATCCAGGTCATGGCTCACGAACACGATGGTCTTGTTCAGCTTGCTTTGCAGTTCCAGCAGTTCGTCTTGCAGGCCTTGGCGGATCAACGGGTCGAGGGCCGAGAACGGTTCGTCCATCAGCAGAATGTCGGCGTCCATCGCCAGCGCACGGGCCAGGCCCACACGTTGCTGCATACCGCCGGAGAGTTCGTCGGGCTTCTTGTTGCGCCACTGGGTCAGGCCCACCAGCTCAAGCTTGTCGTCCACCAGCTTGCGCCGTTCTTTTTCCGGGCGACCCTGCATTTCCAGACCGAAGCTGATGTTCTCGCGCACGGTCAGCCAAGGCATCAGGGCGAACTTCTGGAACACCATCGCGATGCGCTTGGTGCGCATCATTTTCAGTTCGGCCGGGGTACAGGACGCGATATCGATCTGCTTGCCTTCGTGCTCGACGAACAACTTGCCACGGCTGACGGTGTTAAGACCGTTGATACAACGCAGCAGGCTGGATTTACCGGAGCCGGACAGGCCCATCAGCACGCAGATTTCGCCTTTTTCGACGTCCAGGCTGGCTTTTTCAACGCCGACGATCTGCCCGGTTTTCTTCAGGATCTGGTCGCGGGTCATGCCTTGGTCGAGGAGTTTGAGCGCCTCACGCGGGTCTTTGGAGAAGATTACGTCGACGTCTTCGAAGCGAATAATGCTCATGCGTCACCCCCTACTTTAGCGTCGGGTTGTTTGCAGATACGGTCGAGCATGATCGCCAGCAGTACGATTGCCAACCCGGCTTCGAAGCCCAGGGCGATATCGGCGGTGTTCAGTGCGTTGACCACGGGTTTGCCCAGGCCGTCGGCGCCCACCAGTGCGGCGATCACCACCATCGACAACGACAGCATGATGCACTGGGTGATACCGGCCGCGATGCTGGGCATCGCGTAGGGCAGTTCGATGCGTGCGAGCAGTTGACGTCGCGAGCAGCCGAAGGCTTTGCCGGCGTCCATCAGTTCTGCGGGAACATCACGGATACCCAGGTAGGTCAGGCGGATTGGCGCGGCAATCGCGAACACCACCGTCGAGATCAGGCCCGGGACCACACCCAGCCCGAAGAGGGTCAGGGTTGGAATGAGGTAGACGAAGGTCGGCACGGTCTGCATCAGATCGAGCACCGGACGCATCAGTGTGTAGAACATCGGTTTGTGCGCGGCGACGATGCCCAGCGGCACGCCGATGACCACGCAGACCAGGGTCGCGAAGAGCACCTGGGCGAGGGTTTCCATGGTTTCCTGCCAGTACCCCAGATTGAGGATCAGCAGAAAGGAGGCGATGACGAAAACGGTCAGCCCCCACTTGCGTTGAATGAAGTGTGCCAGTAGCGCGATGAGGCCGATCAATGCCAGCGGGTTGAACCAGGTCAGCGCAAACGTCACGCCGTGGATCATCGTTTCCAGTGTCACGGCGATTGCGTCGAAGGTGCTGGCGCCGTGTTGCGTCAACCATTCAACGAAGCCCGCGATGTACTGGCCTAGGGGGATTTTCTGATCAATCAGCATGGTAGTGAACGTCCGCATGCAAGGAAATAAACAGCCCGGACGGCCGAAACCGTCCGGCGTAAGCGATTACTGCGCGAGCTTGGCTTTCACGGCCTCCAGGCCTGGTTTACCGTCAATGGTGGTCACGCCAGCGAGCCAGGTATCGAGGACCTGTGGATTCTTTTTCAGCCAGGCCTTGGCGGCCGCGTCAGGCTTCATCTTGTCGTCCAGGATGTTGCCCATCAGCGCGCTTTCCATGTCTACGGTGAATTCCAGGTTTTTCAGCAGAGTACCGACGTTGCTGCATTCCTGGACGTAGCCCTTGCGGGTATTGGTGGCCACGGTGGCGGCACCGAAGTCCTTACCGAAGAAGTCATCGCCACCGGTCAGGTATTGAATCTTGAAGCGCTTGTTCATCGGGTGCGGTGCCCAGCCGAGGAAGACCACGGCGGTATCGCGTTTCTGCGCGCGATCGACCTGGGACAGCATCCCCGCTTCGCTGGACTCGACCACTTTGAAGCCGGCGGTTTTGAGACCGAAGGCATCCTTGTCGATCATGCTCTGGATCAGGCGGTTGCCGTCGTTGCCTGGCTCGATGCCGTAGATCTTGCCGTCGAGTTCTTTCTTGAATTTGGCGATGTCGGCGAAGTCATGCAGCCCCTTGTCGTACAGGGCTTGCGGAACGGCGAGGGTGTACTTGGCGCCGGTGAGGTTGGTGCGAACGACGTCCACGGTGCCGGCATCGCGGTAGGCCTTGATGTCGTTTTCCATGGTCGGCATCCAGTTACCGAGGAACACGTCCATGTTCTTGCCATCGGCCAGGGACTTGTAGGTCACGGGCACGGAAATCATGGTGGTCTTGGTTTTGTAGCCCAGGGCGTCGAGGACAACGCTGGTGGTCGCGGTAGTCGCGGTGATGTCGGTCCAGCCGACATCAGAGAAGTTTACGGTGCTGCACTGAGCGGGTTCTGCGGCTTGAGCCAGTAACGGCAAACTCAGCATGGCGGCCAACAACAACGACGGGGAACCTTTCATGGGTGGACTCCTTGGTGTTTTTTTTGGCAGTGTTCCGACTGGACCACCGCACTTATAGGTTGCGGTTGGTGGCGTTTTTTAAGACAGCTCTACCACGGCGCCTTGCAATCGAGTCGATACGATCATGTACCAGTGAAAATCTGACGCCTACAGGGGGCGTCGTAACCAGTACAGGGATGGTCGCATCCAGTGTCAGTGACGTCGTTTACAGCTTTTTTCTGCCCTGTTTGCCGCTCTGAACCGCAAAAAAACGGCGAAAACGCAGCGTCGACGACCCGCGGCGTTGTTGGACATGAGTGCGTCGGTGTGAGACGTCGAACGACACCGCAAAAGCCTGATGATGCGGCCATCTCGGCGGATTGCAGCTTGAGCGTAGCAGCTCCGTCACTGGGCGCTTTTGCGCCTGGAGTTGGCACATCCAGGAGTTCGGCAGTAATGGCTATCAGCGTTTTCGACCTGTTCAAAATCGGCATTGGCCCTTCCAGTTCGCACACCGTCGGCCCGATGCGGGCGGCGGCGCTGTTCGTGCAAGGTTTGCGTGAGCAGGGTCTTTTGGAACAAGTAAGGCGTGTCGAAGTTCAGCTCTACGGCTCGTTATCGGCCACCGGCATCGGTCACGGCAGCGATAACGCCGTGATCATGGGGCTGATGGGCGAGTGGCCGGACGCGATCGATCCGTCGAAAATCGGCCTGCATATCGAAACCCTGCGCGAAACCCACACCTTGTTGCTCGACGGTCGTTTGTCGGTGCCGTTCATCTGGGCTCGTGACATGCGCCTGATCGACGAGAACCTGCCTTTTCACCCGAATGCCATGACCTTAATTGTAGAAGGCGATCACGGGGAGCTGCACCGCGACACCTACTATTCGATTGGCGGCGGTTTTGTCGTCGATGAGGCACAAGCGTCCAGTGGCGTGGTGGACCTGGATCGCACCGTGTTGCCGTATGACTTCTCCAGTGCGGTGGAACTGCTGGAGTTGTGCCAGAAGCACAACTTGCGCGTGGCCGAGCTGATGCTGGCCAACGAGAAGGTCTGGCGCAGTGAAGAAGAGATCCGCGCCGGCCTGATGAAACTCTGGCGCGCCATGCAGGACTGCGTCGACCAGGGCCTCAAGCACGAAGGCATCCTGCCCGGCGGCCTGAACGTGCGCCGACGTGCCGCCAAGTTGCATCGCAGTCTGCAAGAGCTGGGCAAGCCCAACGTGATCGGCTCGACGTTGAGCGCTATGGAATGGGTCAACCTGTTCGCCCTGGCGGTCAACGAAGAGAACGCAGCCGGTGGGCGCATGGTCACGGCGCCGACCAACGGCGCGGCGGGGATTATCCCGGCGGTGTTGCACTACTTTATGAAGTTCAGCGAGGTGGTGACCGAGGCCAACGTGGTCGACTATTTCCTCAGTGCGGCAGCGGTGGGGATTCTGTGCAAGAAGAACGCCTCCATCTCCGGCGCCGAAGTCGGTTGCCAGGGCGAAGTCGGCTCGGCCTGCGCCATGGCGGCGGCGGGGTTGGCGGAGATTCTCGGCGCCACGCCGGAGCAGTTGTGCAACGCGGCGGAGATTGGCCTGGAACACAACCTCGGCCTGACTTGCGACCCGGTGGGCGGGTTGGTGCAAGTGCCGTGCATCGAGCGCAATGCGATTGCTGCGGTGAAAGCCATCAATGCCGCGCAGATGGCGTTGCGCGGCGATGGTCAGCACTTTATCTCGCTGGACCGGGTGATCCGCACCATGCGCGATACCGGCGCCGATATGCATGACAAATACAAGGAAACGTCGCGGGGTGGGTTGGCGGTGAGCGCGGTGGAGTGTTGATTCAGTAGGACCGCGTCGCGCCATTCGCGGGCAAGCCTCGCTCCTACAAGGGCAATACAAAACCTGTAGGAGCGAGGCTTGCCCGCGAAGGCGTCAGACCAGTCAAAACTGCGCGCTAAGTGAACACCGCACCAAAACCGCGCCACCTTTTAGCGCGTCGCTTACAGACAAGCGCACTTCCCGAGATCCGGGATCCAGTCTGGCCATTACCGCCTGTCACCTGTGCTTGTGGTGACACTCTGCTCCAGCACCTCGCAGCCCCTGTTCCCACAAGTGCTACCGATTTGCTCACACCCCGCAATACTGCGCATTTGCCCGCCTTGATGGCACTTATAACCCCCACTCTGCGCACGGCTTATATAGACACGCCGCGACGTCGTTTTCAGGAGTTATTGAACGCGCATTCAATTTTAGGCATGGCATTTGCTCTGTCATTACAAAGCCCGTCTCCCACGCGAGAACGATGGCAATAACAAGAGCCTCCGCCTGAGGCCATCACCCGCTTTGTGTGAGGAGATACCGCGATGACGACGTTCAACTCGGGGGCTCAACCCCAGAACCGTGCGCCTCAATCCATCGGCTTTCTGCTGCTGGACAATTTCACGCTGATTTCTCTGGCCTCAGCAGTAGAACCCCTGCGCATGGCCAACCAATTGTCCGGCCGCGAGCTGTATCGCTGGACCACCCTCACCGTCGACGGCGGCCAGGTCTGGGCCAGTGACGGTCTGCAAATCACCCCCGATTGCTCCATGCACAAAGCGCCGTCCATGGACACCATCATTGTCTGCGGCGGTATCGGCATCCAGCGCACTGTGACCCGCGAACACGTGTCTTGGCTGCAAAGCCAGGCGCGTCAGTCCAAGCGCCTCGGCGCGGTGTGCACCGGCAGCTGGGCCCTGGCTTGCGCCGGTCTGCTGGATGGCTTCGATTGCAGCGT
Organism: Pseudomonas sp. ANT_J12; assembly: GCF_008370045.1. Taxonomy (GTDB): domain Bacteria; phylum Pseudomonadota; class Gammaproteobacteria; order Pseudomonadales; family Pseudomonadaceae; genus Aquipseudomonas. Next base: position 167,612 of record NZ_VOBN01000007.1, on the reverse strand, counting down.
GCACTGGGAATGCCTGGCGGCTATGCAGGAAGCGTTTCCGCGCGTGGCCATGAGCACCCGCTTGTTTACCCTCGACCGCAACCGTTTCACCAGCTCCGGCGGCACGGCGCCGCTGGACATGATGCTGCACCTGATCAGCCGCGATCACGGCCGTGAACTGTCGGCGGCAATTTCGGAGATGTTTGTCTACGAGCGCATCCGCAACGAGCAGGATCACCAGCGCGTGCCGCTCAAGCACATGCTCGGCACCAACCAGCCGAAGTTGCAGGAAATCGTTGCGCTGATGGAAGCCAACCTGGAAGAGCCTATCGACCTCGACGAACTGGCGGTGTACGTCGCCGTTTCCCGACGTCAGCTGGAGCGGCTGTTCCAGAAATACCTGCACTGTTCTCCGTCGCGCTACTACCTCAAGCTGCGCCTGATCCGCGCCCGGCAGTTGCTCAAGCAAACGCCGATGTCGATCATCGAAGTGGCGTCGGTGTGCGGTTTCGTGTCCACGCCGCACTTCTCCAAGTGCTACCGCGAATACTTCGGCATTCCGCCGCGTGACGAGCGCGTAGGGTCGAACACCACGCAACAGGTGGCGATGATGCCGCTGCCGCAAGCGCTGGTCTTGTCGCCGTTGTCCGGGCCGTTGTCGGCATTGAGTCAGGCGCGTAATGAGTCAACCTTCGCCAGCGTTAGGCTCTAGACCGCGCGGGCTACTGTGGCGAGGGAGCTTGCTCCCGCTGGGCTGCGCTGCAGTCCCAAAACCGGCGAATGCGGTCTTTCTGACAAACCGCATTCGCTGTTTTTGCGACCGCTTCGCGGTCGAGCGGGAGCAAGCTCCCTCGCCACAAAAGGCCGCTCAGTGCTGACAATCAGGCGCTACGACTCTGCTGATACTCCGCCAACGCCGGCAACAATTGCTTGTCGATCGCCTGGCGCACCGCCGGCAGGATGGTCGCGCTGCTGGTGTACATCTGCTTGACCATGGTGCGCAGCACGATGGCCCGCTCATCGTTCAAACCCCGCACCGCACACTCGCAAGCCTGCTCGGCGGTGGCACCGCTCGGTACTGGAAAGCCCAACGATTTCAGCTGGCCCAACAGGTCTTCCTGGTCAATCAAATCGGCGTACATCATGACGCAATCCTTCTTCAGGGAACGGTGTCGTGGCTCGATTCTGGTAGGGGGGCGGGGCGTCGGCAAGGACGATTTGTCGCAATGGCCGCGATACCTATGAACAGGTCGTTTTCGGCTAACTTGCCAGGGAGGGGAGTAGGCACACTGGATTCAGCTGGCTTCACGATGGTTTGGTCACCCTCGCGCAACGGCTCCTCAACAGTACCTTGTGCCCCGATCCTGTCACGGCTTGATCGGGGCTTTTTTTTGTCTGGGGAATCAGGTGGGGATGTGTTGTTTGGGCTGACGTCTTCGCGGGCAAGCCTCGCTCCTACAGGGGGTATGCGATCCCCTGTAGGAGCAAGGCTTGCCCGCGAAGAACGATGACGCGGTCTACCGCTGCAACACGAGGATGCGCGACAACAACTCATCCCGATCCACATAACACCCCTGGAAATGCCGGGCGCCGGTGGCGGGGTCGAAGGCGTTGCGGGCGTGGAGGGTGCGGCGGTTGTCGAAACACCACAATTCGCCGGGATTGAGCCGCTGCATCAGGCGAAACCGCGCCTCGCGGGTCATGGCAATAAACCGCCGATACGCCCGATAGAGCTTGGGCATGTCCTCGATCGACGCATCAAACGGCCCGCGCAGGAAGTTGGCCATGCGGACCTCCGACACGTGCCCCAACGCATCCAGCGCGATGATCGGCGCCAGGCAGCGGTAGTCGCTGTGGCGGTCCTTGTTGCGGAACTCCACGGGGATGTCGCACAAGGCCTGGAACGACTCTGGGCTCTCAACCCGCAACGCCTCGGCTATGGCAAAACCGTCGACAAAAATACTCTCGCCACCCTCGGCATCATTCACCAGGCAATGCAGGAATTGCAGCCCCGGTTGCAACTCCCGGGTTGGCAGGTCGCTGTGCAGCGGCAGGTTGAAAGCAGTGTAGGCGTTGCTGTCGGCGTCGGCCTTGGATTGCACGTTGAACAGCACGCCGAAATTGCTCTCGCGGATGAAGGAGATGCGCTGGGCGATCAACTTCAGCGAGCCGGGTTCGGTGGGCACGCCACGGACCTGGGTCAGGCCGATATCCCGCACCGCCAGCAGCCATTGCAGCAGGGCGTCGTTGTCGTTCATTAATGCCTGATAGTCGAACACCGGCAGCCGCAAATCGCTGGTCCACAATTTGGATTTCGGTTTGCCCGCCCGTCGCTCGGTGCGGGATTCATCGTCGTAGGCATGGGCCCGCAACCAGCCCGGATCGAAGCGGCTGAGGTGGCCGTCTTGCCAGTCGACGCGCAGGCAACCGTCGGCTTCGAGATGCGCGGCACTGGGTGTCAGGTCTTCCGCGACATCGACGATTTCCAGCACCTGCTCGCGAGTCACGGTATAGACACACAACGGACACGGGCAGTTGTCCCGCAGCCATTGGTGATGAAAAGGGCTGACGCGGCCATCGGCCCAGGTCACTTGGACGCGGTCCGCCAGGGTGTGCACGGCGGTTAATGCGCTGATCAACGGGTAGGTGCGGAAGTCGGCAAAAGCGGCGGCGGTGTTCATGGCGATCTCCTGGTTATTTTTTTGGCGGTAGTGCGATCACTCGGCCGATGTAGTCAGGGGCAGGCAGGTCGGCTTGTTCGGCGACGATGGCTTGCAGCTTGCCCAGGGTGTCTTCGCTGAACGGCGCGGAGCGCGGCCCGGCGAGGTCGACGTGCAGCAGCATTTGCTCGTTGCCGGCCAATTCCTTGTCACCGCCCACCAGGTGCAGGCTGTGGTAGAGGTGCAGGCGTTTGCTGTCGTGGGCGATGATTTGCGTGTGCACTTCGACGTCGGCGTCGAGCTTCACTTCGTGCAGGTAGTTGAGGTGCAGTTCGAGGGTGAACAGCGAGTTGCCGCTGGCTTCGCGGTTGTTGCTGTCCATGCCCAGGCGATCCATCAGCGCGTCGGTGGCGTAGCTGAAGATCAGCAGGTAGAAGGCGTCGCGCAGGTGGCCGTTGTAGTCGACCCAGTCGGGGATGATTTTGGTTTGGTAGGTGGTGAGGGTGGGCATGTCGTCACATCCGAAAATGGTTGGGTTGTGATCGTTCCCACGCTCCGCGTGGGAATGCCTCTTGTGACGCTCTGCGTCACGCTTTGGGACGCGGAGCGTCCCGGGCTGCATTCCCACGCAGAGCGTGGGAACGATCAGGACGCGGGTTTAGTCGGCAAACGCCATCCCATGCTTCTCTTTGGTGGTCTTCACCGCCTCCAGCACCGCCAGCAAGCAATCATCACGATAGCGTTCCAGCGCTGAAATGCTGTGGCTGCCCAACTGATCACTGGTCCCATCCACCACATCATCAATCAACTTGTCGGTCAGCTCCGGTGCCGGCAGATAGGTCCAAGGCAACTGCAACGCCGGCCCGAATTGCGCCATAAAGTGCCGCATGCCCGCATCGCCGCCCGCCAGGGTGTAGGTCAGGAACGTGCCCATGAACGACCAGCGCAGACCCGCGCCAAAGCGGATCGCATCGTCGATTTCGCCGGTAGTCGCCACGCCGTCGTTGACCAGGTGCAGCGCCTCGCGCCACAGCGCTTCGAGCAAGCGATCGGCGATGAACCCCGGCACTTCCTTGCGTACATGCAGCGGGCGCATCCCTAGGGATTCGTAGACTTTGATCGCCGCTTGAATCGCTTCCGGCGCGGTGTTCTTGCCGCCGACCACTTCTACCAATGGCAGCAGGTAAACCGGGTTGAACGGATGCCCGACCACGCAGCGTTCCGGGTGGGTTGAGCCTTCGTAGAATTCGCTCGGCAACAGCCCCGAGGTGCTGGAGCCGATCAATGCATTGGGCTTGGCCGCTGCGCTGATTTTGCCGTGCAGTTCCAGTTTCAGTTCCAGACGTTCCGGGGCGCTTTCCTGGATGAAATCCGCGTCGCGCACGCATTCTTCAATGGTGGCGACAAAGCGCAGGCGATCTTGCGAGGCGCCGGGGGCCAGGCCTTGTTTCTCCAGTGCGCCCCAGGCATTGGCGACCCGCTTGCGCAGCGCCGCTTCGGCACCGGGCGCCGGGTCCCAGGCCACCACGTCGAGGCCATGGGCGAGGGCGCGGGAGACCCAGCCGCTGCCGATGACACCGCTGCCCAGCGCGGCGAAGGTTTTGATTTCGGTGATAAAGCTCATGGCGACTTCCTAAATGAATTCAGTGATCCCATGTGGGCCGAACCTTTGCGGCGAGGGGGCTTGCCCCCGTTGGGTCGCGTAGCGGCCCCAAAACCTGCAACCGCGGTATGCCAGGCATACCGCATGCAATGGTTTACGACTGCTTCGCAGCCGAACGGGGGCAAGCCCCCTCGCCACACAAGCCCGCTCCCACAGGTTGAATGTGTGGTGTGGTTTAACCGCGCTTGGTCAGGCCCATTTTTGCCCGGCCTTCGGCCGGCGTCAGGACGCGAGCGCCGAGGCGGCTGAGGATCTCGCTGGCGCGTTCCACCAGTTGGCCGTTGGTCGCCAGTACGCCTTTGTCCAGCCACAGGTTGTCTTCCAGCCCGACCCGTACGTTGCCGCCCAGCAGCACCGCTTGCGCCGCCATCGGCATTTGCATGCGGCCGATGCCGAACCCGGCCCAGACCGCGTCGGCCGGCAGGTTGTCGACCATGGCTTTCATGGTGGTGGTGTCGGCCGGCGCGCCCCACGGGATGCCCAGGCACAGCTGGAACAGCGGGTTGTCGAGCAAGCCTTCCTTGATCATCTGCTTGGCGAACCACAGGTGACCGGTGTCGAAGATTTCCAGCTCGGCCTTCACGCCCAGCTCTTGAATGCGTTTGGCGCCAGCGCGCAGTTGCGCCGGAGTCGAAACGTAAATCGTGTCGCCATCGCCGAAGTTCAGGGTGCCGCAATCGAGGGTGCAGATTTCCGGCAGTAGCTCTTCAACGTGGGCCAGACGGGTCAGCGGGCCGACCAGGTCGGTGTTCGGGCCGAACGCCATCGGGTTCTCGCCCGCGCCGATTTCCAGGTCGCCGCCCATGCCGGCGGTGAGGTTGACGATGATGTCCACGTCCGCCTCGCGGATGCGCTCCATCACTTCGCGGTACAGCGCCACGTCACGGCTGAACTTGCCAGTTTCGGGATCGCGGACGTGGCAGTGGACCACGGTGGCGCCGGCCTTGGCGGCTTCCACGGCGGCAGCGGCAATTTGTTTCGGGGTGACCGGCACATGTGGGCTTCTGGCGGTCGTGTCGCCAGCACCGGTGAGTGCGCAGGTGATGATGACGTCGTGGTTCATTAGGCGATTCCTGTTCTTTATGGGTGTGGCAGGCGTGATGATTCCGTTCGCAGCCCGTGCAGGCTGCGATTCGGTGGTTCAATCGGGTTTATTTGCTGGTCAATGACAGGTTTTCAGCCGCTGGTTTGCCATCGAAAGTCGTCACACCTTCGAGCCAGCGTTGCTTGTCTTGCGGGTGATCCTTGAGCCATTGCTTGGCTGATTCGAAGGCGTCCTTGTGATCCAGCAACGGCTGCATCATCCGGCTCTCATCTTCGGCGGTGTAGGTCAGGTTGCTCAGCAAACGGCTGACGTTCGGGCATTGTTCGGCGTATTTCGGGGCGGTGACGGTCCAGACCGTGGCCATGCCTTCGTTCGGGCCCAGAGCATCTTCGCTGCCGGTGAGGTAAGTCATCTTCACGTTGACGTTCATCGGGTGCGGCGCCCAGCCGAAGAACACCACGGCTTCCTTGCGGCGCACGGCGCGGTCCACGGCGGCGAGCATGCCGGCCTCGCTGGACTCGACCAGCTGGAACTTGCCGAGGCCAAACTGATTCTTGGCGATCATCGCCTTGATCTGGGTGTTGGCGCCCGAGCCCGGTTCGATGCCGTAGATCTTGCCGCCCAGTTCTTTTTCGAACTTGGCGATGTCGGCGAAGGTTTTCAGGCCTTTGTCAGCGAGGTAGGTCGGGACGGCGAGGGTGGCGCGGGCGTCTTTCAGGCTTGGGGCCTCAAGCACCTTGACCTGATTGGCTGCGACGAACGGGGTGATGGTCTGGGTCATCAGCGGGTTCCAGTAGCCCAGGAACAGGTCCAGGCGCTGGTCGCGGATCCCGGCGAAGATGATTTGCTGGGACGCACTGGTTTGTTTGGTGTTGTAGCCGAGGCCATCGAGCAATACCTGAGTCATGGCGCTGGTGGCGATCACATCGGTCCAGTTCACTACACCCATGCGCACGTTCTGGCACGAGGCAGGGTCGGCGGCCATGACACTGGCGCTCAAGAAAGCGGTACCGCTGAGTGCAAGAACACAGCTGCTGATCAGTCGTTTCATGGTGGGTTCCTCGGCAGGTCGTTATTGTGGGTCCCGGCATCTTCGTGCGCCGGTGATGCCAAGTTACGCAGCTAAGCCCCCGGCCAAACGCACTACGGCGACCAGCTCTTGCACTGCAGCGACCTGCGCTCTTGAATGCCATCGCCAAGTGGCGTATCAACGTCCACACGCTACCCGCCCTCTCGTTACTTGCCAGTCGAGTGCGCTCCATGTCCCAGGATTTCTACTTCATGCTGATGCCGGGTTTCTCGGCCATCGGTTTTATCTCGGCCATCGAGCCGCTGCGGGTCGCCAATCGCTTTCGCGGCGAGCTGTATCGCTGGCATGTATTAAGTGCTGATGGCGGGGCGGTGTTGGCCAGTAACGGCATGTCGGTCAACGCCGATGCGGCGCTGGAACCGCTGAAGAAAGGTGCGACGCTGCTGGTGGTCGCCGGTTTCGAACCGCTGAAATTCGCCACCCCGGCCCTGGAGCACTGGCTGCGCCGACTGGACAACGAGGGCGTCACCCTCGGCGCCATCGACACCGGCAGCTTCGTCCTTGCCGAAGCCGGCTTGCTCGACGGCCATCGCTTGACCCTGCACTGGGAAGCCATCGACGCCTTCAAGGAATCCTACCCACAGCTCAGCGTCACCCAGGAACTGTTCGAGATCGACCGCCGGCGCATCACCTCCGCCGGCGGCACCGCGTCCATCGACCTGATGCTCGACCTCATCGGCCAGGCCCACGGCCCGGAACTGGCGATCCAGGTCAGCGAACAATTCGTGCTCGGGCGCATCCGCCCGCGCAAAGACCACCAACGCATGGAAGTCGCCACGCGTTATGGCATCAGCAACAAGAAACTGGTGCAGGTGATCGGCGAGATGGAGCAGCACAGCGAACCGCCGCTGAGTACGCTGGCGTTGGCGGAATCGATCAAAGTGACGCGGCGGCAGTTGGAGCGGTTGTTTCGGTTGCACCTGAACGACACACCGAGCAATTTCTACCTGCGGCTCCGGCTGGAAAAGGCGCGGCAGTTATTGCGCCAGACCGACATGAGCGTGCTGGAAGTGAGCATTGCGTGCGGGTTTGAATCGCCGTCGTATTTCACCCGCAGTTATCGGGCGCGGTTTGAGCGGTGTCCGCGGGAAGACCGGCGAACCGCCAAGGCATGATTGTTCCCACACTCTGCGTGGGAATGCCGCCAGGGACGCTCCGCGTTCCGCTTCGGGATGTGACGCAGAGTGTCACGGGATGCATTCCCACGCAGAGCGTGGGAACGATCAGTGGAGGGTTTTATTTTTTCATGAGGGCCGAACACGCCGCTTTAAACGCCTCATGCTGATACTTGTTCAGCGTTCCCGGCAGTTCGAAGTTGTGCTTTTTGGCCTGGGCATTGATCGTCTGCGGCGACAGCAGCGTCACCTCGCAACTCTCCAACAGCTGAAAAACCCCTTCGATCTTGAACGTCGTCGGCCCCCCGGCAAACTCACCCTTCTTGCTGCGCTTCTTGATCGCAATCCGGTCTATGGAATTCTCCCGCACAAACGACGCCACTTGAGCGGCGAAGACCTTGACGTTGGCGGCCTCGTCATCATCGTCCAGGGCGATTTTCTTGGTGGCCAGGGCGACGTGGCTCAAGGCCTGACCGTCGAGGGAGGCCACGGCGATGATCGCTTCGCTGCCTTTGATTTCGATGCCGCAGATGTTCATATAAATCCCTTTCAGAAATGGTGGTGTGCAGCCTACAACTCAAGTTGATTGGCCGTGATGCCAAACGCCGCGGCAATTTTCTCGCGGGTGGCCTTGCGCGGTTTCGCAACCGTCTCTTGCTGCGCGAAGGCCGGTTGGGAAATACCCATGCGTTTGGCCACTTCGTCCTGAGTAAGGTTCAGGTGTTCGCGCCAGGCGCGAATCGGCGTCGAGCCATCGACAATGCGGCTGACGACTTCGTGGGGAATCAGATCGGGCTCAATCTTCTGCGCCACATATTGCGCGTAGGGAATGACCACGAAAGCAGGATTGCCCTCCGCGTCGTTGATGATTTGAACGTCAGTAGGTGCGTTCATCGCGTTTTTTGACCTCTTGAATACTGACCACTTTGATTGCGCCATCCCAGTCGAACATGACTCGATAATTACCCACTCGAAGTCGATAGGCATAGTCATGACCGACCAGTGCTTTGACATTGCTGATGTCAGGCATGTCAGTCAGCACCGCGACGGCATCACGGACCTGGATCTGGTGAACGGAATGCAATTTCAGAAGCTGCTTAACGGCCTTTCGAGTCCAGTGAATACTGTTCATGAGAGAATATAAGTCTTTTATAAGATTTTCCAATCTTTACTTATAATTCTCTCTCAGCCAATTAACGAAGCATGTCGGGATGTTGCCCGGCCAATAGGGTCTGCTGCGAGGTACTGGAAGTGCTGTAGGTTTAGTCAGCGAGGTTTGTAGGAAACATCATCTCTTCAGGATCGAAAGCCGACGCCGGTGCCAGCTTCCGACGGAAATTCAAGATCACTCCTGCGAAATCGACTCCAAAAACTCCGACCGCTCATCACTCATCCGCGCCACGCAATCATTCTGCGCAATGGTGAAGGCCTTGCTACCGCTCGTCGCCGGAAACGCTTCCACGGCGCAATCGGCATCCCGGCTCTTCAGCCACTGCTGCTGGGCAACCTTGAGCTTTTCAGTGATGTCGCTCAATTGCGCCTTGTTCTTGCCGTAGACCGACTGCAAACGCGTGTTCAGCCCCTGGTAGTTTTCCTTGAGCAGATCTTCGGCGGTGGTTCTGCTGTAGGCCGAGCATTCCAGGGTCTGGACGTCGTTTTCGACTGAATCGCAGGGGTTGTTGTCGGACTCTTCCGCCGCCTGTACGCCGGTCGCTATGAGTGCCAAAGCCAGGAACATCGTTTTCATTGCGTCGTCGCCCCTTTTTCAGTGCATTTCCAGTAATGCCGCGAATTCTGGCCCATGCGCAGGCCCTTGAACAGCTACGCGATCATGCCCGGCGACGACCCTTTGTCGCAGATTGACGCTTTCGGCAAACCCTCTGTCGTTTTTGCACCCGGCTGCCCCGGTCCTCAGGCATATGCTGGCCCCAAAGCGCCGGCACACGATTCGGCGCACGAATCGCTAATAGGGGACAGCCTGATGAGCCCAGCCGAATTGCACGCCGACAGCATCGTTATCGACGGGCTGATTATCGCCAAGTGGAACCGCGAGCTGTTTGAAGACATGCGCAAGGGCGGTCTGACTGCGGCCAACTGCACCGTGTCGGTGTGGGAGGGCTTCCAGGCCACCGTCAACAATATCGCCGCCAGCCAGAAGCTGATCCGCGAGAACAGCGACCTGGTGATTCCAGTGCGCACCACCGCCGATATCCGCAAGGCCAAGGAGCAGGGCAAGACCGGCATCCTCTTCGGCTTCCAGAATGCTCACGCGTTTGAAGACCAGATCGGCTATGTCGAGGTGTTCAAGCAGCTGGGCGTCGGTATCGTGCAGATGTGCTACAACACCCAGAACCTGGTGGGCACCGGTTGCTACGAACGCGATGGCGGCCTGTCGGGTTTCGGTCGTGAAATCGTCGCCGAGATGAACCGCGTCGGCGTTATGTGTGACCTGTCCCACGTCGGCTCCAAGACCTCCGAAGAAGTCATTCTCGAATCCAAGAAGCCGGTCTGCTACTCCCACTGCCTGCCGTCGGGTCTGAAAATCCACCCGCGCAACAAATCCGATGAAGAACTGAAGTTCATCGCCGACCACGGCGGTTTCGTCGGTGTGACCATGTTCGCGCCGTTCCTGGCCAAGGGCATCGATTCGACCATCGACGACTACGCCGAAGCCATCGAATACACCATGAACATCGTCGGCGAAGACGCCATCGGCATTGGCACCGACTTCACCCAGGGCCATGGCCAGGACTTCTTCGAATACCTGACCCATGACAAGGGCTACGCCCGCCGTCTGACCAGCTTCGGCAAGATCATCAACCCACTGGGCATCCGCACCGTCGGCGAGTTCCCGAACCTGACCGAAACCCTGCTCAAGCGCGGCCACTCCGAGCGAGTCGTGCGCAAGATCATGGGCGAGAACTGGGTCAACGTCTTGAAAGACGTCTGGGGCGAATAAGCCACCGCGTTCTGAATCCTTTCCCCCGGCCGTCCGCGCCGGGGGCAACACCCCAATTTTTCTGGAGTTAAGTTTCCATGGCCAAGATCGCCCCGCAATTGCCAATCGAAGTCGACAGCGAAACCGGTGTCTGGACCTCCGACGCCCTGCCGATGCTGTACGTGCCACGTCACTTCTTTGTGAATAACCACATGGGCATCGAGGAAGTGCTGGGCGCCGAAGCCTACGCCGAAATCCTCTACAAGGCCGGCTACAAATCCGCCTGGCACTGGTGTGAGAAAGAAGCTGAATGCCACGGCCTGGAAGGCGTCGCGGTGTTCGAGCACTACATGAAGCGCCTGTCGCAGCGCGGCTGGGGCCTGTTCAAGATCCAGGACATCGACCTCGACAAAGGCACCGCGAGCGTCAAGCTCGAACACTCGGCGTTCGTCTACGTGTACGGCAAGGTCGGGCGCAAAGTCGACTACATGTTCACCGGTTGGTTTGCCGGCGCCATGGACCAGATTCTTGAGGCGCGCGGCAGCAAGATCCGTACGGTTGCCGAGCAAGTCTACGGTGGCTCCGAAGAAGGCCACGACGACGGTTTGTTCACCGTCAAGCCGTTGTAAGTCGAGGAACCCGCCATGGCTTTCGAAGCAATGTTCCAGCCGATCCAGATCGGCAAACTGACCATCCGCAACCGCGTGCTCAGCACCGCGCACGCCGAGGTGTATGCCACCGACGGCGGCATGACCACCGACCGGTACGTCAAGTATTACGAAGAGAAAGCCAAGGGCGGGATCGGCCTGGCGATTTGCGGCGGTTCCTCCAGTGTGGCCATCGACAGCCCGCAAGGCTGGTGGAAGTCGGTCAACCTGGCCGACGACCGGATCATTCCGCACTTCCAGAACCTGGCCGATGCCATGCACAAGCATGGTGCCAAGATCATGATCCAGATTACCCACATGGGCCGTCGTTCCCGCTGGGACGGCGAGCACTGGCCAACCCTGCTGTCGCCGTCGGGCATCCGGGAACCGGTGCACCGCGCGACCTGCAAAACCATCGAACCGGAAGAAATCTGGCGGGTGATCGGCAACTACGCCACGGCGGCTGGCCGTGCGAAGGCCGGTGGCCTCGACGGCGTAGAACTGTCGGCTGTGCACCAGCACATGATCGACCAGTTCTGGAGCCCTCGCGTCAACAAACGCAACGACGAATGGGGCGGCAGCTTCGAAAACCGCATGCGTTTCGGCCTGGAAGTGTTGAAGGCTGTGCGCGCAGAAGTCGGGCCGGATTTCTGCGTCGGCATCCGTCTGTGCGGTGATGAATTCCACCCGGACGGCTTGTCCCACGAAGACATGAAGCAGATCGCCAAGTACTACGACGACACCGGCATGATCGACTTCATCGGCGTGGTCGGCTCGGGTTGCGACACCCACAACACCCTGGCCAACGTTATCCCCAACATGAGTTATCCACCGGAGCCATTTTTGCACTTGGCCGCCGGTATCAAGGAAGTGGTCAAGGCCCCGGTCCTGCACGCGCAGAACATCAAGGACCCGAACCAGGCGACCCGTATTCTGGAAGGCGGCTACGTCGACATGGTCGGCATGACCCGCGCCCACATCGCCGACCCGCACCTGATCGCCAAGATCAAAATGGGCCAGGTGGACCAGATCAAACAATGCGTCGGCGCCAACTACTGCATCGACCGTCAGTACCAGGGCCTGGACGTTTTGTGCATCCAGAACGCCGCGACCTCCCGTGAATACATGGGCGTGCCGCACATCATCGAGAAATCGACCGGTGTGAAGCGCAAAGTCGTGGTGGTCGGTGCTGGCCCTGCGGGGATGGAAGCGGCGCGCGTCTCCGCCGAACGGGGCCACGACGTGACCCTGTTCGAAAAGAAAGAATTCATCGGCGGGCAAATCACCACCGCCTCGAAAGCCCCGCAACGGGACCAGATTGCCGGTATCACTCGCTGGTTCCAACTGGAGCTGGCGCGTCTGAAAGTCGACCTGCGCTTGGGCGTGGCGGCGGATGCTGCAACCATTCTCGACCTGCGCCCGGACGTGGTGGTGCTCGCCGTCGGTGGCCATCCATTCCTGGAACAGAACGAACACTGGGGCGCGGCGGAAGGCTTGGTGGTCAGCAGCTGGGACATCCTCGACGGCAAGGTCGCGCCGGGCAAAAACGTGCTGGTCTACGACACCATTTGCGAGTTCACCGGGATGTCCACCGCAGACTTCCTCGCGGACAAGGGCAGCCAGGTCGAGATCGTCACTGACGACATCAAGCCGGGCGTGGCGATTGGCGGTACGTCGTTCCCGACCTACTACCGCAGCATGTACCCGAAAGAAGTGATCATGACCGGCGACATGATGCTGGAGAAGGTCTACCGCGAAGGCGACAAGCTGGTGGCGGTACTGGAAAACGAATACACCGGTGCCAAAGAGGAGCGGGTGGTGGACCAGGTCGTCGTCGAAAACGGCGTGCGTCCGGACGAAGAAATCTATTACGCGCTGAAGGAAGCGTCGCGCAACAAGGGCCAGATGGACATCGAAGCCTTGTTCGCGATCAAGCCGCAGCCATCGCTGAGCCAGGCGGGTGACGGCTACTTGCTGTTCCGCATCGGCGACTGCGTGGCCCAGCGCAACACACACGCCGCCATTTATGACGCACTCCGGCTCTGTAAGGATTTTTGACGGCGCAGCTGCAAGCCGTAAGCTGCAAGTCGCAAGTAAAAGCTCAGCCTCGCCGCTGGTCTTTCTTGCAGCTTGTAGCTTGTAGCTTGCACCTCGCTAGAGGTGACTCTGATGTTGAACACCCTTCTTCCAATCCTGCTGTTCGCTGCCCTGGGCCTGGCTGTCCTGGGCGCGTTGCGGCGGATGAATATGTGGCGCCGGGGCCGGGCCTCGAAGGTCGACCTGATCGGCGGCCTGCTCGCCATGCCCAAGCGTTACATGGTCGATTTGCACCACGTCGTCGCGCGGGACAAATACATTGCCAACACCCACGTAGCCACGGCCGGTGGGGCGGTGGCGTCGATTGTGCTGGCGATCCTGGTCCACGGTTTCGGCCTGCACAGTCGCATTCTCGGTTTCGCCCTGTTGATCGCTTCGGCGGTGATGTTTGGCGGGGCGATTTTCATGTTCCTGCGTCGTCGCAATCCACCGGCTCGCCTGTCCAAAGGGCCGTGGATGCGGTTGCCGAAAAGCCTGCTGGCGTTCTCGGCGAGTTTCTTCCTGTTGACCCTGCCGGTCGCTGGCATCCTCCCGGAAAACTTCGGTGGATGGGTGGTAGCTGCGGTCCTCGGCGTCGGTGTCCTGTGGGGCGTTAGCGAACTGTTCTTCGGCATGACCTGGGGCGGCCCGATGAAGCACGCCTTTGCCGGTGCCCTGCACCTGGCCTGGCACCGTCGCGCCGAACGCTTCGGCGGTGGTCGGTCCACCGGTTTGAAACCCCTGGACCTGAACGACCCGACCGCGCCGCTGGGCGTGGAAAAACCCAAGGATTTCACCTGGAACCAACTGCTCGGGTTCGACGCCTGCGTGCAGTGCGGTAAGTGCGAAGCGGCGTGCCCGGCCTTCGCTGCCGGCCAGCCGCTGAACCCGAAAAAACTGATTCAAGACATGGTGGTTGGCCTCGCTGGCGGTACCGACGCTAAGTTCGCCGGTAGCCCCTATCCAGGCAAAGCGGTTGGCGTACACGCCGGCAATCCACATCAACCCATCGTCAACGGTCTGGTCGACGCCGAAACCCTGTGGTCCTGCACTACGTGCCGCGCCTGCGTCGAGGAATGCCCGATGATGATCGAGCACGTCGATGCCATCGTCGACATGCGCCGCCATCTGACCCTGGAACTCGGCGCCACGCCAAACAAGGGCGCCGAAGTCCTGGAAAACCTGATCGCCACCGACAACCCGGGCGGCTTCGCGCCGGGCGGGCGGATGAACTGGGCGGCGGATTTGAACCTGAATCTGATGAGCGAGAAGAAGTCGGTCGACGTGTTGTTCTGGGTCGGCGACGGCGCCTTCGACATGCGCAACCAGCGCACCTTGCGCGCCTTCGTCAAAGTGCTGAAAGCGGCCAAGGTCGACTTCGCAGTGCTCGGGCTTGAAGAGCGCGACAGCGGTGACGTGGCCCGGCGTCTGGGCGACGAAGCGACCTTCCAGTTGTTGGCTAAACGCAATATCCAGACCCTGGCGAAGTACAACTTCAACCGCATCGTCACCTGCGATCCGCACAGCTTCCACGTGCTGAAAAACGAATACGGCGCCTTCGACGGCAATTACCTGGTGCAGCACCACAGCACCTACATGGCCGAAATCATTGGCGCTGGCGCCCTGAACCTCGGCCAGCACAAAGGCAGCAGCGTGACCTATCACGACCCGTGCTACCTCGGTCGCTACAACGGCGAATACGAGGCGCCGCGCGAAGTGCTGCGCGCCCTCGGTATCGAAGTGAAGGAAATGCAACGCTCCGGTTTCCGCTCGCGCTGCTGCGGCGGCGGTGGCGGGGCGCCGATCACTGACATTCCGGGCAAGCAACGGATTCCCGACATGCGCATGGACGACATCCGCGAAACCGGTGCCGAACTGGTAGCCGTGGGTTGCCCGCAATGCACGGCGATGCTCGAAGGCGTGGTCGAACCCCGTCCGCTGATCAAGGACATCGCCGAACTGGTGGCGGACGCGTTGCTCGAAGACGCGGCACCGAGCAAGCCGAACACCCCGGCCAAACGTGAACCTGCGGAGGCCCACTGATGAGCGACATTATCCGCCGCGACCCCCGCGCCGAATGGATTGCCCGTAACCGCCTGCACCCGCTGCACGCGGCGATGCAACCGGCGCAACACAGTTGGATGGGGCCCAACGGCGTCATCCGCAAGAATCTGCATGGCATCGGATTTATCGGGCCGAACGGCATCAAACGCATCGACCGCAGCGGCGCGCAGCAGGGCGGGGCGACCAAACGTTCAGCCGCCGTGGAAGTGCAACTGCCGCTGCATCAAGTGCCGGCCCCGGCGTTCTACATCAGCGTCGTTCCGGACATGGTCGGTGGCCGTTTGAGCAGCCACGACCGCGATTTGCTCGGCCTCGCCCATCAACTGGCCGGCAAGGATGGCGCGGTGTTGGCCGTGGTCTTCGGCGAACACAAGGAAAACGCCTTCGCTACTGCGGGCGTCGATCGCTTGCTGGTACTGGATGGCGATGAATTCAGCGGTTATGCACCGGAACAACGAGTCCAGGGCCTGCGGTCTGTGGATAACCAGTTCAGCCCGCGCCACTGGTTGCTGCCGGACAGCCGCAGCGGTGGTGGTGAACTCGGTCGGCGCTTTGCCGCTGCTTTGGGCGAACGCCCGGCCACGCGGGTCTGGCAGGTCAAGGATCAGGAGTGTATCGGCCGCGCCGGTGCAGGCCTGCAAGACCTTGCGCGTCCGGTTGCACGCCTGATTCTGGCCGCCGTCGAATGCGCCGAACCGGTCAGTGAAACCCGTCACGAAGCCCTGCCGGTGGAGTTACCCACAGCCGTAGTGCGCAGTCTGTCGCGTATCGAAGATCTGGGCGCGGTGGCGGTGGATCCGGCGGCGATTCCGATGGCCGAAGCCGAGTTCATCTTCTCTGGCGGCAACGGGGTCAAGGACTGGGGACTTTTCCACAGGACCGCCGAAGCCTTGGGCGCGACCGAAGGTGCGTCGCGGGTGGCGGTGGACGATGGGTTCATGGCTCGCGACCGTCAGGTCGGCGCGTCCGGCACCTGGGTCACCGCGCGGGTCTACGTGGCCGTGGGGATTTCCGGGGCGATCCAGCACCTGCAAGGTATCGGTGCCTGCGACAAGGTGGTGGCGATCAACCTCGACCCTGGCTGCGACATGATCAAACGGGCCGACCTGTCGGTGATCGGCGAGAGCGCCGAGATTCTTCAAGCCTTGATCGATGCGATAGCGGCTTATCGCAACGACGCCAAGCGCGATGCGGCTTAAGGGAAGGAAAGGGTCATGAGTACAAAAGTCATCAGCCTGGTGTCCATCGGCGCCCACCCGACTTCTGGCCGGCCCCGCCGCGCCGAGCAGGACGCGCGCGCCGTGGAGCTGGGCCTGCAACTGGCTGGGGATAACCTGCAAGTGCTGCATGCCGGCGATGTTGCAGAACCGGCGTTGCGCGCCTATCTGGGCATGGGACTCGAACAACTGCACGTGCTGGAACAACCGTCGGGCGCCGATGCGCTGCCCGCGTTGACCGCTTATTTGCGTGATGCCGGGGCACAAGTGGTGCTGACAGGCAGCCAGGCGGAAACCGGTGAAGGTTCGGGCATGTTGCCGTTCCTGTTGGCCGAAAGCCTCGGCTGGCCGCTGGTGGTGGGGTTGGCTCAGGTGGAATCCATCGACGGCAATTCGGCCTTGGTCCTGCAAGCCTTGCCCCGGGGCCAGCGTCGTCGTTTGAAAGTGCGGCTGCCGTTCCTGGCGACTGTGGATAACGCCGCGCCGAAGCCTCGGCAAAGCGCCTACGGCCCGGCTCGGCGTGGGGTGTTGCAGGCGGATCAAGTCGAAGTCATCGACGATGAACTGCTGGCGGTCGCCACTTTGCAACCGGCCAAGCCACGGCCTAAACGCCTGAAAGTGATCAAAGCCAAAAGCGGTGCCGACCGCATGAAAGCCGCGACGGCCAAGGCCAGCGGTGGCGGTGGGCAAGTGCTTAAAGGCGTGACGGCGCAAGCCGGCGCAGAAGCCATCCTCAAACTGTTGATCGAAGAAGGCGTCGTCCGCTGATCGTTCCCACGCTCTGCGTGGGAATGCCGCCCGGGGCGCTCTGCGTCCCTCTTTGCCGCCTGAGCTCGCCATCCTGTCGGAGAAAATAATGCCCGTTGAATTTCGTTCGGCCCTGCGCTCGGATGCGCGGGAGATTGCTCGTCTGTTTCAGATTTCATCGGAAGGCGCGGCGGATTACATCTGGAGCCAACTGGCCCGGCCCGGCCAGGATCTGCTGGACGTCGGCGCCAGTCGCTATGCCCGTGACGACGTCGATTTCTCTTACCAGAACTGCCTGATCGCAGAGGCCGGGGGCGAGGTTGTCGGCATGTTGCACAGCTACGTGATGCGTCACGATCCGCAGGCCGCGCCGGTTACCGATCCCGTCCTGGCGCCGTACGCCACGATGGAAATCCCCGACACCCTCTACATTTCGAGCCTGGCGCTGCACGAAGGCTGGCGCAATCAGGGCTTGGGCCAACAATTCCTCGCTTACGCTTACGACCGCGCCAATCAATTGGGGCTCAACGGCTTGAGTTTGATCGATTACGCGGTGAACACCGGCGCCCGGCGGTTTTATGAGCGGCATGGGTTTCGGATTGTTGATACCTGCCAGATCACGCCGCATCCGATGATTCGGGTCACCGGTGAGGCCTATCTGATGTACCGGCCATAAGGCCCAAGCCAACCCCTGTAGGAGCAAAGCTTGCTCGCGAAGAGGCCATCCCATCCAACATCGATGTCGCCTGACCCACCGCTTTCGCGAGCAAGCTCTGCTCCTACAGGTCGCGGGAGCCCAAGCCAACTCTCTGTAGGAGCAAAGCTTGCTCGCGAAGAGGCCATCACATCCAACATCGATGTCGCCTGACCCACCGCTTTCGCGAGCAAGCTCTGCTCCTACAGGTCGTGGGGGCCTAAGCCAACCCTCTGTAGGAGCAAAGCTTGCTCGCGAAGAGGCCGTCACATCCAACATCGATGTTGTCTGATCCACTGCTATCGCGAGCAAGCTTTGCTCCTACAAGGGGATTTTCAGGATTTATGCACAATCCCTGTTAGCGCTTCTGTGGATAACATGTTCGCCCCTCGCTACACCCCATACAAACCGGGCCCTGCAACCCTCCGTACAAAAAACAACCAGCCTAACCTACGGTTTTTTCGGGCTTTTTCCCGAGGATAACTTTGCCCAGGAACCAATACTTGCCCCCAATCTCTGTTGGCGCTTCTGTGGATAAGATGTTCGCTGTCCGCTACAGGCTATATAAACCGGGCCTATCGAGCGACTGATCAAAAAACACCCAATTCATCGTTTTAACTCGTTAAACCGCCTGCGAACCCCGATTTATCGAAGCTATCAGCGGTTTTCCACAGATCCGCCAAAGTTGCCCCCAAAGTCTGTTGGCGCTTCTGTGGATAAGGTGTTCGCCATCCGCTACACGCCATACACAACGTGCCCTCCAGGCTTTTGATCAAAAAACACCCAATCACCTCTGCAAACCCTGCTTCTGGATAAGTCACGGTTTTTCTTCAGTATTTATCAGGCTAATTCCAGGGAAACCCATAGTTGTCCCCATTTGCTGTGGGCGAAGGTGTGGATAACTTGTTCGCTAAACCCTGCAAGCCACGCCGTTCATAGGCCCGAACGCTATAGATCAGATTTCATACAGTTCTAAGGCACTTCCTTGACTTCAAACTGCCGCGTGTCTTCACTAACCAGTTACAAAAGGACAGCCGCCACTTATCCACATCTGGTTCAGGGAGAACGCGTGATGGATAGCCAGCCACACCGCTCGCACCCCATTCCCTGCACGACCTGCGTCCCGGCCGCCGTGACTTCGCTGCGCAAGCGAATCCATCGCCGGGCCGTCAATCAGCGTGCGCGTCTATAGCGCCAGACCTTTGCACTGACACAGCTTGCTGCCGCCGGGTTCGCCCGGTGGCCAGGTGTTCGTTCGCCCATTGATTGCAGGCAACCGCAGAGTTGCCCCATCAGCCTGAGAGGAAAAGAACCATGACCCGGATCGCTACGCCCATCAGCGACATCAAGGAACACTACGACGTGATCGTCATCGGCTCCGGCTATGGCGGCGGGATCGCGGCTTCACGCCTGTCCCGGGCGGGCAAGCGGGTGTGCCTGCTGGAGCGCGGGCGGGAGATGCAGCCTGGGGAATACCCGAACACCATGATCGCGGCCACCGAGGAATTGCAGGTGCATGACCCGGACGGCCACATCGGCTCGCGCACCGGGTTGTTCGATCTGCACGTCAACGCCCAGCAGAACGTGGTGGTCGGTTGCGGTTTGGGCGGTACGTCGCTGATCAACGCCAACGTGGCCCTGGAACCGGAGCCTGGCGTGTTCGACGATCCGCGCTGGCCGCTGGCGGTGCGTGAACATCGCGACACCTTGCTCAAGGACGGTTACGCCCGGGCTCGGGAAATGCTCAAACCGACGCCTTATCCCAGCACCTCCCCGGTGTTGCCGAAACTGGAAGCCAACAAGAAATCGGCGGATTACCTCAAGCAAGGCGCGCACTTCTACCGGCCGCCGATCAACGTGACCTTCGACAAACTGCCGAACAACCTCAACCACGTCGGCGTCGAACAACTGCCGTGCAACCACTGCGGCGATTGCGTCTCGGGCTGTAATAACAAGGCCAAGAACACCACGTTGATGAACTACCTGCCGGACGCCTGGAACCACGGCGCGGAGATTTTCTGCCAGGCCGAAGTGCGGCATCTGGAGCGCGACGGCGATGGCTGGATCGTGCACTTCCAGTACCTGGACAGCGGCCGTGAGAAATTCTCGGCGCCAACGCTGTTCGTCAAAGCCGACATCGTGGTCGTTTCCGCCGGCACCCTGGGCTCCACCGAAATCCTCCTGCGCTCTAGGGACAAAGGTTTGTCCACGTCCAACCAGCTCGGCGAAAACATGAGCGGCAACGGTGACATCCTCGGCTTCGGCCACAACTGCGAACAGCCGATCAACGGCATCGGTTTCGGCGCCCATCCGGCCAAGGAACTGCAGCCAGTCGGTCCGTGCATCACCTCGATCATCGACATGCGCACCGAAGGCGACTGGCGCAGCCGCATGGTCATCGAAGAAGGCTCGATCCCCGGCGCCCTCGGCCGGCCGATGGTGCCGAGCATGGCCGGGTTCGCTGAACTGATCGGCAAAGCCACTGACGACAGCTTCAGCGGCAAGCTGAAATACAAGGAGCGCGAGGCCGAAAGCTTCCTGCGTGGCCCGTATTACGGCGCGCTGCACAACATGCAGACCTACCTGATCATGAGCCACGACGATGGCAAAGGCCGGATGGTGCTCGACAGCAAGGATCAACTGCGTATCGATTGGCCGGGCGTCGGCGAGCAGGAGAACGTCAAAATCGGCAACGAGCGCCTGCACCTGAGCACCAAGGCGCTGGGCGGGATCTGGGTCGAGAACCCGATCTGGACCAAACTGCTCAAGCACAGCATCGTTTCTGTCCACCCGTTGGGCGGCTGCGTGATGGGCGAGGACGCGGGGCAGGGCGTGGTCAACCACAAGGGCCAGGTGTTCAGCGGTGCGAGTGGCACTGACGTGTACGCCGGTTTGTACGTGACCGACGGCGCGGTGATCCCGACGTCCCTGGCGGTCAATCCGCTGCTGACCATCTCGGCGGTGAGCGAGCGCAACATGGGCCTGCTGGCGGCGGATCGCGGTTGGCAGATCGACTACACGCTGCCGTCAGCGCCGCGTAAACAGGTGGCGCCGCCGACGCTCGGCGTGCAGTTCACCGAAACCATGAAGGGCTACTTCTCCAAGGATTTCACCCAGGCCCAAGGCACCGACCTCAAGCTGTATGAAGCGGCGGCCACCCGTGGCGAAGCGGAAAACTCGCCCATCGAGTTCACCCTGACCATCACCGCCAACGACCTCAACCGCATGATCAAGGAACCGGAACATGCCGCGACCCTGGTCGGCACGCTGAATGCTCCGGGCCTGTCGCCGCAGCCACTGACCGCCAGCAACGGCGTGTTCAACCTGTTCGAGCAGTTCGAGGAACAGGTCGGCGTACGCCACATGAAATACGACATGAAACTGACCGCCGAGGACGGTCACGACTATTTCTTCAGCGCCTTCAAAACCGTGCCCGAAGACAACGGCGTGCTGAATATCTGGCACGACACCAGCACCCTCTACGTCACGCTGTACAACGGGCCGGACAAGACTGGCGCGGTGATTGGCTCCGGGGTGATGCACATCCACCCGACCGACTTCGCCAAGCAAATGACCACCATGAAAGTGCTGAATGCGCGCAACGAACGCGAGCGCATCGAAGGCCTGGCGCGGTTCGGCAAGTTCTTCGCCGGGATTCTCTGGGAGAGTTACGGCGGAGTGTTTGCTGGCGACATCTACTTCAACCCGGACGCGCCGCCGCGGCTGAAACGACCGCTGGATGCGCCGCCACCGAGCGTGCATTTCTTCCAGACCGAGGACAACGTGGAGCTGCGCCTGACCCGTTATCAGGGCGGCACTAAAGGCCCGGTGATGCTGGTGCATGGGTTGGGCGTGGGCTCGAACATTTTCTCCACCGACACCATCCAGACCAACCTGCTGGAATTCCTGTGCAAGCACGAATACGACGTGTGGCTGCTGGATCTGCGGGTGAGCATCCTGCTGCCGGCGAGCAAGCAGGAATGGAACGGCGACCAGATCGCCGAGTACGACTTCAAAGCGGCCATCGCGCAGATCCGGCAGGCGACTCAGGCGAAAGATGTGCAATGCGTGGTGCATTGCTACGGCGCGACGACCTTCTTCATGTCGCTGCTGGCCGGGTTGCAAGGGGTGCGCTCGGTGGTTTGTTCGCAGATTGCGGCGGATACCGTGGTAGCGACGGCGACGGGGCTGAAGGCCGGTTTGCACCTGCCGGGGATGCTCGATGCGATGGGTGTGAAATCCCTCACCGCCTACGCCGACAACAAGGAAAACTGGTTCAACAAACTCTACGACAAAGCCCTCAACGGCTACGCGCGGATCGAGGCCCAGGGCTATTGCACCAACCCGGTGTGCCACCGCATCACCTTCATGTATGCGTCGCTGTACCGCCACGACACCCTCAACGAAACCCTGCACGACAACCTGCACGAACTGTTCGGCGAGTCGAACATGCACACCTTCGAGCACCTGGCGCTGATTGTGCGCAAAGGTCATCTGGTGAACTTCAAGGGTGAAGACGTGTACATGTCGCACTTCGATCGGCTGAGCATGCCGATCTGTTTCATCAGCGGCGCGGACAACCAGTGTTACCTGCCGCAAAGCACGCTCAAGACCTTCGAGCGGGTGTGCAAGGCCCACGGGCCGGAGCGCTACAGCCGGCACGTGGTGCCGGGGTATGGCCACATCGACTGCATGTTCGGCAAGGACGCGGTGGTGGATGTGTACCCGATCATCCTGCAACACCTGGAGAAAACCGCTATCGGCTAGGCGGTAGACCGAGGCGACCCCTTCGCGGGCAAGCCTCGCTCCTACAAAAGCGACGCGAAACCTGTAGGAGCGAGGCTTGCCCGCGAAGGCGATTTACCAGGCGCTACACCTCTGCGGGTCTTGCACAAGGAAATGGATGATATGGACAGTTACATCCGCTGGTTTCAACGCTTCATCTGGCTAGGCATCGTGATGAACATGTTCTTCGCGCTGCCAGCCCTGTTTGCCCCGGCGCTGCTGACGTCGATGCTCGGCCTGCCGCCGCAACTCTCCGATCCCTGGCTGGAAAACGCCGGCATGTTGCTGGTGGGGATCAGCGTGTTCTACATGCCGTCGGGCTTCAACGCGCCACGGTTTGTGGTGCATTCCTGGTTGTGCGTGTTGTCGCGGCTGATCGCCGTGGCGTTCTGGATCTACCTGATCAACACCAGCAACCAGGCCACGGTGTTCGTGCCGATGTTCCTCGGCGACTTGAGCATGTTCCTGATCCTCGGGATCCTGCTGTACCTCGGCACCACGCCGGCCACTCGGCCGTTGGCGCTGCTGTGCGACGGCTGGCGGGAGTGGCGCGCCGGATGGGCGCTGCGCTGGCAAAGCCACGGCTTCAAGGTCGGGACGCTGGTAGTGGTGCTGCTGCTGGGGTTTATCGGCTACGAAACCTGGTACCAAATGCTGCGAGTGGTGCCGGCAGAGAAATACGCCTCGGATGAAGACCACTACAAATACGCCGCCATCGGCCTCGGTATCGAAGCACGCATCCCGTATTACCTGTTCGCCGTACTGCCGCAGATGTGCCCGGAGAAACTGCCGAAACCCGGCGGCTATGAAGTCTTCGGCTTCCTCTACGAAAACGGCAAGGACCTGCCCGTCGGGATGGCCAAGCGGCAGATCGGCTACCCGACCGTGGAGCCGAACTGCGCCCTGTGCCACACCGGTTCCTACCGCGCGAATGCCAGCGACGTCGCCAAAACGGTGGCCACCGCGCCGGCCAACACCTTGCAACTCCAGGCCTTCCAATGGTTCGCCTACGATTGCGCGAGCGATCCGAAATTCACCACCGACGCGGTGATGACGGCGATCAACAGCAAGTTCCAGCTCGGCTTTTTCGAGCGGATTTACAACCGCTACCTGATCATCCCGATGGCCAAGAGCGCGTTGCTCGCGCAGAAACAGGCGTACGCCTGGCAGAAGCTGCGCCCACCTCAAGGACCGGGGCGCACCGACACCTTCAACCCGACCAAAATGGTGGTGTTCGGCTTCCCGGATGACTCGACCATCGGCACCGTCGACCTGCCGCAAGTCTGGAACCAGAAACCCCGGGAGTCGCTGTACCTGCACTGGGACGGCAACAACAACGACATCCACGAGCGCAACTACGCGGCGGCCATGGCCGTGGGCGCGACGCCGGAATCGGTGCTGCCGGAAAGCTTCAACCGCGTGACCAATTGGCTGCTCGGCACCCAGCCACCGAAGTGGCCGTGGGCGCTGGATCAGGCCAAGGTTGCCCAGGGCAAACCGGTGTG
The DNA here is from genome assembly GCF_008370045.1 of Pseudomonas sp. ANT_J12. Lineage (GTDB taxonomy): Bacteria > Pseudomonadota > Gammaproteobacteria > Pseudomonadales > Pseudomonadaceae > Aquipseudomonas. The sequence goes on along the minus strand of NZ_VOBN01000007.1, from coordinate 143,387 downwards.
GGACAAGAACTGCGCCGGGTGCCATGAGTTCGGCCGCACCGACACCGGCCAGGTCACCACCAACATCGATGAACTGGGCACCGATCCCCATCGCCTGGACTCGTTCACCACCGGTCTGGTGACCGCGTTCCACGGCTTCAAGAAACCGCCGTTCGACTTCAACGCCTATCGCAAGACCCAGAGCTACAGCAACACCCCGACCGACGGCATCTGGATGCGCGCGCCTTACCTGCACAACGGTTCGGTGCCGACCCTGTGGGATTTGCTGCAACCACCGGAACAGCGGCCGCCGGTGTTCTTCACCGGTTCCGACGTCTACGACCAGCAGAAGGTCGGCTTCGTCACCACCACCCAAATCCCGGGGGGCTTCAAATACGACACACGACTGGAAGGCAACCACAACAGCGGCCACCTGTATGGCACGCAGCTGTCGGATGTCGATAAACGGGCGCTCATCGAATTCATGAAAACCCTGTGATCCCACTACGGATGGAGGAAGGCCAACATGTCATTAGTCAGTCATTGGGAACATGAGTACGACAAGGTCAAGCTGCGCCTGCACGGGCTGTTCACGCGGCTGGAAATGTCGTGGAAGAAACTCGTCAGCGAGCTGGAGCCGCAAGAGTTCGAGGCCATTGTCGCGCTGCTGCAGCGCGGTCACGACCAGGCGCAATACGTGCTCAAGCACGGCGACTTGCCGGACGATGAACCGAGCGTGCCGTGGGAGTTGTCCCACGGCTTGTCGATCCTGCACATCGGCAACGCCACCCCGTTGCCGCAATCCACCGACGAGTTGCAAACCCGGGTGCTCAAGGACGGCAGTCTGCTCGGTTGTCGCAAGTGGGAACTGCTGGACTTGCTGTGGAGCGAGGCGTTGCTGAAGTGGATCGAAAACCTGCGCCATCACGCGCCGTTCGCCACCACCCCGGCGCTGATGAAAATGGACAGCGACGTGATTCTGGCGATTGCCGGCGACTGGGGCACCGGGCCGTTCGACAGCCATGCCCCGGCGGTGGCGGTGGCCAACCAGATGCAACTGGCCCAGGCCGATTTCACCATTCACTTGGGGGACGTGTATTACGCCGGCACTCACTCCCAGGAAGACGTCGACATGGTCGGCTGGCCCATGGGCAAGCACGGCTCGTTCACCCTCAATTCCAATCACGAGATGTACAGCGGCGCCCATGGCTACTACAAGGAACTGGCCAAGCGCTTCCCGACGCAGCAGGGCACCAGTTATTTCGCGTTGTACAACGATGACTGGCTGGTGGTCGGGCTCGACACGGCCTACGCCTCGGACGCGATCAACCTGTACATGGACGGCACGCTAAACAAAGAGCAGATCGCCTGGATGAAACAGCTGCCTCAGCGCAAGAAGATCATGGTGCTCAGCCACCACCAGGGCTTCGATATTTCCGGGCACAACAAGACGGCGCTGTATCAACCAGTGTGCGATGCCTTGGGGCGTGAGCCGGATTACTGGTATTGGGGGCATTTGCACAACGGCATCTGCTACGCCGCCCAGGGCGGGCTACATGCGCGGTGCGCCGGGCATGGGGCGATTCCGTATGGCAATGCCAGCGAGCTGAACGGGCATTCGCGGGTGTTGTGGTCGGAAACCGAGAATGCGCGGGACGAGGAATACCCGGATCGGGTGTTGAACGGTTACGTGAAAGTGCGGCTGGTGGGGGAGAACATCGAGGAGACGTTTATTGGCGAGGATGGGTCGGTGCGGTGGTCTTCCCTTAGATGATGATCGTTCCCACGCTCTGCGTGGGAATGCCTCTTCGGACGCTCCGCGTTCGGCTCTTGGGACGCGGAGCGTCCCGGGCTGCGTTCCCACGCGGAGCGTGGGAACGATCATGCTCAGGTCAGCCCTGAACCGGCACGCCTTTGAGGTAAGGCGCAGGCTCCGCCCCGAGGTTGTTCAACAACCGCTCGCTGTACCAATCCACAAAATTCACCACGCCAAACTCATAAGTCTTGGAGTAAGGCCCAGGCTGGTAAGCCGTGGAGTTGATCCCGCGCTGGTTCTCTTCCGCCAGGCGCCGGTCCTGGTCGTTGGTCGCATCCCAGACTTTGCGCATGCGCTCGACGTCGTAATCCACGCCTTCGACGGCATCCTTGTGCACGATCCACTTGGTGGTGACCATGGTTTCCTGTGCGCTGATTGGCCACACGGTGAACACGATGATGTGGTCGCCCATGCAGTGGTTCCACGAGTGCGGCAGGTGCAGGATGCGCATCGAGCCGAGGTCCGGGTTCTTGATCCGGCCCATGAGTTTGGCGCAGCCCTGTTTGCCATCGAGGGTCATCGACACGGTGCCCTTGAGCAGCGGCATGCGCACGATGCGGTTACGCAGGCCGAAACTGGCGTGGGCGTAAGGGATCTTCTCGGCTTCCCAGGCAGCGGCGGAGGCGGCGACGTGGTCCTTGAACGCCTGGTCGGCGCGCGGGTCGGTGACGTCGTCCCATTCCAGCAGGGTTTTCAACAGTTCCGGGTGCGACGCGTTGCAGTGGTAGCACTCGCGGTTGTTTTCCAGCACCAGTTTCCAGTTGGCCTTTTCGAACAAGGTGGTCTGGATCGCCACCTTGGTGTTCTCCATGTCGTACGGTTCCATGTAATGGTTCAGCGTCGACAGGAAGTCATCAATGGCCGGCGGGTTTTCCGACAGGCTGATAAAGATGTAGCCGCCAGCGGTCTTCACGCTCACCGGTTTGAGGCCGTACTGCTTCATGTCGAAGTCGGCGCCCATTTCGGTGCCGGCGAACAGCAGGCGACCGTCCAGCTCGTAGGTCCACTGGTGGTAGTGGCAGACCAGCTTGGCGACTTTGCCTTTTTCACTGGTGCACAGCCGCGAGCCACGGTGGCGGCAGACGTTGTGGAATGCGTGCACCACGCCGTCGGCGCCGCGGATCACGATGATCGGGTTCTTGCCGACTTGCAGGGTCAGGTAGTTGCCCTTGGCCGGGATTTCGCAGGTCATGCCGGCGATCAACCACTCTTTCTGGAAGATCTCCTGCATATCGATATCAAACAGCCGTTCGTCAGAGTAAAACGGCTGTGGCAGCGAGAAAGTGCGCTCGCGCTCTTGCAGCATCTGCGCGGTGGCCTTGCGTGCGGGTTCCAGCGGATCGCCCAGGCTGATTTTTGCGGTGACGTCCATCGATTTGATCCTCAAGGCCTTTCTGTGAGGCCGGCGAAAGTGGCTGATACGGTTACATCGCAAGGCGTAAAGAAACTGTAGTTGTGTGGAGCGAGTGTGGGGCCGGCGCATCCCTGAACCTTATCCATGGGCGACATGGCCCAATCTGTTCCCGACGCGCAACCCCCGGTAGTTGGGGGCTGGTCGCGATAAGTATGTGAATGTCGCAGATAGGTAAATGGGTGGCTCGCGCTATACGCAGAATCGCCAACATAAGGCCGACCATCGGCGGTGGAGAACAGCATGTCCAACAGCTTCCTGAATCCGGTAACCACCCAGACCTGGGCCAATGGTCGACACATCGTCCGTTGCGTCAAAGTCATCCAGGAAACCTGGGACGTGCGCACCTTCTGCTTTATGGCCGATCAGCCAATCCTGTTCTTCTTCAAGCCCGGGCAGTTCGTGACCCTGGAGCTGGAAATCGACGGCGTGCCGATCATGCGTTCCTACACCATTTCCAGTTCGCCGTCGGTGCCGTACAGCTTTTCGGTGACCATCAAGCGCGTGCCGGGGGGCAAGGTCTCCAACTGGTTGCACGACACCCTGCACGAAGGCCAGGAGCTGGCGGTGCACGGGCCGGTCGGGCTGTTCAACGCCATGGACTTCACCGCGCCGAAGGTGCTCTACCTCAGCGGTGGCGTCGGGATCACGCCGGTCATGTCCATGGCGCGCTGGTTCTACGACACCAACGGCAACGTCGACATGGTGTTTATCCACAGCGCCCGTTCGCCCAAAGACATCATCTATCACCGCGAGCTGGAACACATGGCGTCGCGGATCGATAACTTCAGCCTGCACCTGATCTGCGAGAAGCACGGTCTGGGCGAGCCATGGGCCGGTTATCGCGGCTACCTGAACCACAAGATGCTGGAACTGATGGCGCCGGACTTCATGGAGCGCGAAGTGTTCTGTTGCGGCCCGACGCCGTACATGAACGCGGTCAAACGTATGCTCGAGGCGGCCGGTTTCGACATGAGCCGTTATCACGAGGAATCCTTCGGCGCCACGCCAGCGGAAGCCCGTGCCGATGCGGTAGAGCAGGCGGAAATTGCTGCCGACGCGCCGGAAGTCGATTTGGCGGACCTGCATCAAGTCGAATTTATCTCGTCCGGCAAGAGCATTCGGGTGGCCCCGGGTGAAACCGTGCATGCGGCGGCGGCCAAGCTGGGCTTGCTGATTCCAAAGGCGTGCGGGATGGGGATCTGCGGGACATGCAAGGTAATGAAGCTGGGGGGCGAGGTCGAAATGGACCACAACGGCGGGATCACCGAGGAAGACGAGGCCGAGGGTTACATCCTGTCGTGCTGCAGCGTGCCGAAGGGCGACGTGCGGATCGATTTTTGAAGCTCGCGCAATAACCTTGTAGGAGCTGTCGAGTGAAACGAGGCTGCGATCTTTTGATCTTGTTTTCAGGATCAAGATCAAAAAATCGCAGCCTCCGGCAGCTCCAGGGTTCGCTTTTCAGTCGACAAACAGATCCGGCATCAGTTTGTCGATGGAGCCCGGTTCAAACCGATACCCCTCGAACTCCGTCACTCCGCTTTCGCGCAAAACCTCCTCATCAATCAACAACCGCCCGGTCATGCTGCGACCGCTGCTGTCCAGAATGATGTGCGCGGCGTCCGCCATGATCGCCGGCGTTCGTGCGTGTTTGAACGATTCTCGCGAGCCGAGCTGAAACTCGATGGCCGCCGTGGCGATCATGGTTTGCGGCCATAGCGAGTTGACGCTAATGCCGTAATTGGCAAATTCCTCGCTCATTCCCAGCGTCAGCATGCTCATGCCGTACTTGGTCACGGTGTAGGGACTGTATTGCGCGAACCATTTCGTCGCCAGGTTCAGCGGCGGCGACAGGTTGAGGATGTGGCCATTGGATTTTTTCAGATAGGGCAGGGCCGCCTGGCTGCACAGCAGCACGGCGCGGGTGTTGATCTGGTGCATCAGGTCGAAGCGCTTGAGTTCGATGTGCTGAACCCCGGTCAACTTGATCGCCCCGGCATTGTTGACCAGCGCATCAATCCCGCCGAAATGTTCATTGGCCCGGGCCAAGGCCTCCCGCACCGCGACTTCATCGCGCACATCCACCTGCAACGCCAACGCCTGGCCACCCGCCGCTTCAACTTCCTGCGCCACGCTGAAAATCGTCCCCGGCAACTTGGCATGCGCCTCGGCACTTTTAGCCGCAATCACAATATTGGCCCCGTCCCGCGCGGCCCGCAGCGCAATCTCGCGCCCGATGCCACGGCTGGCGCCGGTGATGAACAGGGTTTTGCCTTGAAGGGACATGGGGGCGCTCCTGATTGTTATTGTCTGAGCGATTCAATGTAGTCCAAGACGCGTGCCGCGATGATCGACGATGATCGTTCCCCCGCTCCGCGTGGGAATGCCTCCAGGGACGCTCCGCGTTCCAGCTTCACCGCCAGCGCAAGGCCAGACTCCGCTTGTGACGCGGAGCGTCACGGGCTGCATTCCCACGCGGAGCGTGGGAACGATCAACGTGTCAGTACCACCGCTGTATTTCGATCAGTCCTTCCTGACCTGCGTAATCTCGGGCGCTTGAGTACCTCCACTGTTCCGGTAAGTCCACATACCCACGCTTCACCGGGTTGTAATGGATGTAATCCAGCTTCTGGCGCATCACTGTTTCGCTGAGCACCATCTCGGCATGTGAACCCTCCTGCCACAGCTGATAAACGCGATCCTTCTTGTGCGCCCGTTTACTGAACCGCAGACGCTGCAATGCGCGTTCAGCCCCTTTGCTTTGCAAATCGTCCAGGATTTGTCGGGCAGTGAAGGATTTGAACTGGTGGAGGCATTTACTCAGGTCTGGAGCTTGTGCGACGAAGTGCAGATGGTTTTCCAGGACCACATAGCCATACAGCTTTAAATCCTGATGCGTTTGCTGATAACGCCAGCAATTGAGCAGGTGATCGACGATATAAGGCCGGATGAACAGCGGGAGCCATTCCAGGAGGGTGCAGGTGAGGAAGTGGGGTTTGTCAGGTTCGGTGATGGTGTAGCGGCTTCGGCCCATAGGTGCATTCCATTGCGAAGGGATGACTAGGGTGAGCCGGGTTTTGACGTCAGGCTAGCGGACGGCGCCGCGAAGCGCGTGGGAAATGGCGACGCGCCTCCACTGATCGTTCCCACGCTCCGCGTGGGAATGCCTCCAGGGACGCTCCGCGTTCCAGCTTCACCGCCAGCGCAAGGCCAGACTCCGCTTGTGACGCGGAGCGTCACGGGCTGCATTCCCACGCGGAGCGTGGGAACGATCGGTGTCGGGGCTTAGCGGGACATGACTTCGCGGATGTCCGTTGCGAGTTCGCGTACGCGCTCTTCTTCGGTGTCCCACGAGCACATGAAGCGCGCGCCGCCGTTGCCGATGAAGGTGTAGAAGCGCCAGCCCTTGGCGGTCAGGGCGGCGATGGCGGGTTCCGAGAGTTGCAGGAACACACCGTTGGCCTGTACCGGGAGCATCAGTTCCACGCCCTGGATGTCGCTGACCAGTTCCGCCAGCAGTTGCGCGCAGCGGTTGGCGTGTTGGGCGTATTTGAGCCAGGCGTCGTTTTCCAGGATGCCGACCCACGGGGCCGAGAGGAAACGCATCTTCGAGGCCAGTTGCCCGGCCTGTTTGCAGCGGTAGTCGAAGTCTTCCGCCAGTTTGTGGTTGAAGAACAGGATCGCCTCGCCCACGGCCATGCCGTTTTTCGTGCCGCCGAAGCACAACACATCGACGCCGGCCTTCCAGGTCAGGTCCGCCGGGGTGCAACCGAGGAAGGCGCAGGCGTTGGAGAAGCGCGCGCCGTCCATGTGCAGGTTCAGGCCCAGCTCTTTGCAGGTGACGCTGATGGCGCGGATTTCTTCCGGGGTGTAGACGCTGCCGACTTCGGTCGCCTGGGTCAGGGTCACGACGCGGGGTTTCGGGTAGTGGATGTCCTGGCGCTTGAGCGCGACTTCGCGGATCGATTCCGGGGTCAGCTTGCCGTTTTCAGTGCGCGCGACCAGCAATTTGGAACCGTTGGAGAAAAACTCCGGGGCGCCGCATTCGTCGGTTTCGACGTGGGCGGTTTCCGAGCAGATCACGCTGTGGTAACTCTGGCACAGCGACGACAGGGCCAAAGAGTTAGCGGCAGTGCCGTTGAACGCGAAGAACACTTCGCAGTCGGTTTCAAACAATTTGCGGAAATCGTCGGACGCGCGGGCGGTCCATTCGTCGTCGCCATAGGCGCGCTGGTGGCCGTGGTTGGCCTGTTCCATGGCTGCCCAGGCTTCAGGGCAGATACCGGAATAGTTGTCGCTGGCAAATTGTTGGCTCTTATCGGTCATGGCCTGATTCCGTGTTCAAGGCCCTTATGGTGAAGGGACTTGTGGTCAATGATGGTGCGCACTTTACCGAAGATCGTCCGGGGAGCACACGCAGTGATGCTGTCAGAAATGTACACAGTTGACGGGCAATTATGCACATGACGCCACGGGACGGCGCGCTGGATCTGCTCAAGTGGCTGGCGCTGCTGAGCATGGTGCTCGATCACCTGCGATATGTCGGTTACTCCGTCGATTTTCTGTATGTGCCGGGGCGGTTGGCGTTTCCGTGGTTTTGTCTGGCAATGGCGACGAATCTGGCGCGGGCGCGTGCAGCCACTGCAACGGGTCAGTGGCGTTACTTGGGGTGGTTGATCGTATTCAGCGCCATCAGCGAAATTCCCTACCGGATCTACATTCCCGATCCCGACACCTTCAATGTGATGCCCACGCTGGTACTCGGCTTGCTGGTGGCGCGGGGCTGGCAGCAGCCGACACTTCAATCGCGATGGCTGGCGATCGGCGCGGTGTTGCTTGCGCTGGTGTTCCCGGAGCGACTGATGTTCGGTTTCTTCGGCGTGCTGTTGCCGCTGGCGATGCTGCTGGTGATCCGCCGGCCCTGGTATTTCAGCCTGTTGCCGGGGCTGGTGTGCCTGGCGGCGAATCAATGGCAGGTGCTGTATGGCGCGGCGCGGATGGGGAACAGCGCGGCGATTTTCGGTATTGCCGCTTGTCTGATTGCGCCACTGATCGGTGTATTGCTACTGCAACACGCTCGTAGCCTCAAGCCACCGCCCATGCGTCGTTGGGCGTACGCGCTCTATCCCGCGCACTTCCTCGCCCTGTTGGCGTTACGCCAACTCATTGCCTGATGCCGTTTCTGTGGATGGGGCTTTTGTGGCGAGGGGGCTTGCCCCCGTTGGGCTGCGAAGCGGCCCCAGATCAAGACATTGCAGTCCCGGGTTTTTTACGACTGCTGCGCAGCCGAACGGGGGCAAGCCCCCTCGCCACAAGCAAGCTCCCTCGCCACAGGACGCAGCCATTTTGATCCATGTCGTAAACGCACCTTTGCGTGGCGTCCATAGGCATTTGACCTGTCTGCGCCGGTCATACCATCGCATCCAAAGGGCACTGCCGAAAGGTACGTGCCTCACCGAGACGAAAGGCGCACAAGCCGCCGCTGGGAGAGACGCGATGTTCAGCAAGCAAGACCAGATCAAGGGCTACGACGATGCACTGCTGGCGGCGATGAATGCCGAGGAGCAACGCCAGGAAGATCACATCGAGCTGATCGCGTCAGAGAACTACACCAGCAAACGCGTCATGGAAGCGCAAGGCAGTGGCCTGACCAACAAATACGCCGAAGGTTATCCGGGCAAGCGCTACTACGGTGGCTGTGAGCACGTGGACAAGGTCGAGGCCCTGGCCATCGAACGCGCCAAGCAACTGTTCGGCGCCGATTACGCCAACGTCCAGCCGCACTCCGGTTCCTCCGCCAACAGCGCCGTGTACCTGGCCCTGATCCAGCCGGGCGACACCATCCTCGGCATGAGCCTGGCCCACGGCGGTCACCTGACCCACGGCGCCAAAGTGTCGTCCTCGGGCAAGCTCTACAACGCCGTGCAGTACGGTATCGACACCAAGACCGGTCTGATCGACTACGACGAAGTCGAACGCCTGGCCGTCGAGTGCAAGCCGAAAATGATCGTCGCCGGGTTCTCGGCTTACTCCAAGACCCTCGACTTCCCGCGCTTCCGTCAGATCGCCGATAAGGTCGGTGCGCTGCTGTTCGTCGACATGGCCCACGTGGCCGGTCTGGTCGCCGCTGGCCTGTACCCGAACCCGCTGCCGTACGCCGACGTGGTCACCACCACTACCCACAAGACCCTGCGCGGTCCACGTGGCGGCCTGATCCTGTGCAAGGCCAACGAAGAAATCGAGAAAAAGCTCAACTCCGCCGTATTCCCCGGCGCCCAAGGCGGCCCGCTGATGCACGTCATCGCCGGTAAAGCGGTGTGCTTCAAGGAAGCGCTGGAGCCTGGTTTCAAGGCTTACCAACAACAAGTGATCGACAACGCCCAGGCCATGGCCGGCGTGTTTATCAAACGCGGCTACGATGTAGTGTCCGGCGGTACTGACAATCACCTGTTCCTGGTCAGCCTGATCCGTCAGGGCCTCACCGGTAAAGATGCGGACGCCGCCCTCGGTCGCGCCCACATCACCGTGAACAAGAACGCTGTGCCGAACGATCCACAGTCGCCGTTCGTGACCTCTGGCCTGCGCATCGGCACCCCGGCGGTGACCACGCGCGGCTTCAAAGTCACCCAGTGCGTGACGCTGGCCGGCTGGATCTGCGACATCCTCGACAACCTCGGCGATGCCGACGTTGAAGCGAATGTGGCGCAGCAAGTGGCAGCCCTGTGCGCGGACTTCCCGGTTTATCGCTGAGCGCGGTTTTGGAGTAAATGACTATGCAACGCTATTCGGGCTTCGGCCTCTTCAAACACTCCCTCAGCCATCACGAAAACTGGCAGAAAATGTGGCGCACGCCGACCCCGAAAAAGGTCTATGACGTGGTCATCGTCGGTGGTGGCGGGCATGGTCTCGCCACGGCTTACTACCTGGCCAAGGAACACGGCATCACCAACGTGGCTGTGGTCGAGAAAGGCTGGCTGGGCGGCGGTAACACCGCGCGCAACACCACCATCGTTCGCTCCAACTACCTGTGGGACGAGTCGGCGCACCTGTATGAACACGCGATGAAACTGTGGGAAGGCCTGTCCCAGGACCTGAACTACAACGTGATGTTCTCCCAGCGCGGCGTCTACAACCTGTGCCACACCCTGCAGGACATCCGTGATTCCGAGCGTCGGGTCAGCGCCAACCGCCTCAACGGCGTGGACGGCGAACTGCTGGATGCCAAGCAAGTGGCCGATGAGATTCCGTACCTCGACTGCTCGAAGAACACCCGCTACCCGGTGCTGGGCGCGACCGTCCAGCGTCGCGGCGGCGTGGCCCGTCACGATGCCGTGGCCTGGGGCTTTGCCCGGGCCGCGGACGCACTCGGCGTGGACCTGATCCAACAGACCGAAGTGATCGGTTTCCGCAAGGAAAACGGTGTGTGCATCGGCGTTGAAACCAACAAGGGCTTCATCGGCGCCAAGCGCGTCGGTGTGGTGACTGCCGGTAACTCTGGGCACATGGCCAAGCTCGCCGGTTTCCGTCTGCCGATCGAATCCCACCCGCTGCAAGCGCTGGTGTCCGAGCCGATCAAACCGATTATCGACAGCGTGATCATGTCCAACGCCGTGCACGGTTACATCAGCCAGTCCGACAAGGGCGACCTGGTGATCGGCGCCGGTATCGACGGCTACAACGGCTACGGCCAGCGTGGTTCGTACCCGGTGATCGAGCACACCATCCAGGCCATCGTCGAGATGTTCCCGGTGCTGTCCCGCGTACGAATGAACCGGCAGTGGGGCGGCATCGTCGACACCACGCCGGATGCGTGCCCGATCATCTCCAAGACGCCGGTCCCGAACATGTTTTTCAACTGCGGTTGGGGCACCGGTGGCTTCAAGGCCACACCTGGCTCGGGCAACGTATTTGCCGCGAGCCTGGCCAAGGGTGAAATGCACCCATTGGCCGCACCTTTCTCCATCGACCGTTTCCACAACGGTGCGTTGATCGATGAACACGGCGCTGCTGCGGTTGCCCACTAACAGGAGAAATCCCCATGTTGCATATCTTCTGTCCTCACTGCGGCGAGCTGCGCTCTGAAGAGGAATTCCATGCATCCGGCCAGGCGCACATCCCGCGTCCACTGGATCCTAATGCCTGCACCGACGAGGAGTGGGGCGACTACATGTTCTTCCGCGATAACCCTCGCGGTTTGCACCATGAGTTGTGGATTCACGCCGCCGGTTGCCGCCAGTACTTCAACGCGACCCGCGACACCGTGACCTACGAGATTCTCGAAACCTACAAGATCGGCACCAAGCCCCAATTCACCGACAAGACCGATAGCCCGAAAGCGGCGAGCACGGCTCTGGGAGAGAAGGTATGAGCCAGACCAATCGCCTGTCCAACGGCGGACGGATCGACCGCAACAAAGTGCTGAGCTTCACCTTCAACGGCCAGGTCTACAAAGGCTTTGAAGGCGATTCCCTGGCCGCAGCCTTGTTGGCCAACGGCGTGGATATCATCGGTCGCAGCTTCAAATATTCCCGTCCGCGCGGCATCTTCGCCGCCGGTGCCGAAGAGCCGAACGCGGTGCTGCAGATTGGCGCCACCGAAGCTACGCAAATCCCGAACGTGCGCGCCACGCAACAAGCGCTGTACCAGGGTTTGGTCGCCACCAGCACCAACGGCTGGCCGAGCGTGAACAACGACATGATGGGGATTCTCGGCAAAGTCGGCGGCAAGCTGATGCCGCCGGGTTTCTACTACAAAACCTTCATGTACCCGCAATCGTTCTGGATGACTTACGAGAAGTACATTCGTAAGGCTGCCGGTCTGGGCCGCTCGCCGACCGAGAACGATCCGGACACCTACGACTACATGAACCAGCACTGCGACGTGCTGATCGTCGGCGCCGGCCCTGCTGGCCTGGCCGCTGCATTGGCCGCTGCGCGCAGCGGTGCTCGCGTGATCCTGGCCGATGAGCAGGAAGAGTTCGGCGGCAGCCTGCTCGACTCCCGGGAAAGCCTCGACGGCAAACCGGCGACCGAATGGGTCGCCAGTGTCATCGAAGAACTGAAAAACACCCCGGACGTGCTGCTGTTGCCCCGCGCCACGGTCAACGGTTACCACGACCATAACTTCCTGACCATTCACGAGCGTCTGACCGATCACCTCGGCGACCGCGCCCCGATTGGCCAGGTGCGCCAGCGCATCCACCGGGTTCGCGCCAAGCGTGTGGTCCTGGCGACCGGCGCTTGCGAGCGTCCATTGGTTTACGGCAACAACGACGTGCCGGGCAACATGCTCGCCGGCGCTGTCTCGACTTACGTGCGCCGCTACGGCGTGGCGCCGGGCAAGAAACTGGTGCTGTCGACCAACAACGATCACGCCTACCGCGTGGCGCTGGATTGGCTCGACGCCAGCCTGCAAGTCGTGGCCATCGCCGACGCTCGCAGCAATCCGCGTGGCGCTTTGGTTGAAGAAGCCCGCGCCAAAGGCATCCGCATCCTCACCGGCAGCGCCGTGATCGAGGCCCGTGGCACCAAGCGCGTGACCGCTGCGCGCATCGCCGCGATTGATGTGAAGGCCCACGCCGTGACCAGTCCTGGCGAATGGCTCGATTGCGATCTGGTTGCCACTTCCGGCGGTTACAGCCCGGTGGTTCACCTGGCTTCGCACCTGGGCGGCAAGCCGACCTGGCGTGAAGACATCCTCGGTTTCGTACCGGGCGAAGCACCGCAGAAACGCGTGTGCGTCGGTGGTATCAACGGCGTCTACGGCCTCGGCGATTCCCTGGCCGATGGTTTTGAAGGCGGCGCCCGCGCAGCCAGTGAAGCCGGTTTCGGTGTGGTCGAAGGTTCCTTGCCCAAAGCCCTGAGCCGCCTCGAAGAGCCGACCCTGGCGCTGTTCCAGGTGCCCCACGAAAAGAACACCGCACGGGCGCCGAAGCAATTCGTCGACCTGCAAAACGACGTCACCGCCGCCGCCATCGAACTGGCAACCCGCGAAGGCTTCGAGTCGGTCGAGCACGTCAAACGCTACACCGCGCTGGGCTTCGGTACAGATCAGGGCAAGCTCGGCAACGTCAACGGCCTGGCGATTGCCGCCCGTTCGCTGAACGTGACCATCCCGCAGATGGGCACCACCATGTTCCGCCCGAACTACACGCCGGTGACCTTCGGCGCCGTGGCCGGTCGTCACTGTGGGCACATCTTCGAACCGGTGCGTTTCACCGCGCTGCATCACTGGCACGTGAAAAACGGCGCCGAGTTTGAAGACGTCGGTCAGTGGAAACGTCCTTGGTACTTCCCGAAAAATGGCGAAGACCTGCATGCCGCCGTCAAACGCGAATGCAAAGCCGTGCGCGATAGCGTCGGCCTGCTGGACGCTTCGACCCTGGGCAAGATCGACATTCAAGGCCCGGATGCCCGTGAGTTCCTGAACCGCATCTACACCAACGCCTGGACCAAGCTCGATGTGGGCAAGGCGCGCTACGGTCTGATGTGCAAAGAAGACGGCATGGTCTTCGACGACGGCGTAACCGCTTGCCTCGCCGACAACCATTTCGTGATGACCACCACCACCGGCGGCGCGGCGCGCGTGCTGCAATGGCTGGAAATCTACCAACAGACCGAATGGCCAGACCTGAAGGTGTACTTCACGTCCGTGACCGATCACTGGGCAACCATGACCCTGTCCGGGCCGAACAGCCGCAAGCTGCTCAGCGAAGTCACCGACATCGACCTGAGCAACGAAGCCTTCCCGTTCATGACCTGGAAAGAAGGCCTGGTCGGCGGCGTGCCGGCGCGGGTGTTCCGGATCTCGTTTACCGGTGAGCTGTCGTACGAAGTCAACGTGCAGGCCGACTACGCCATGGGCGTGCTCGAAAAAATCGCCGAGGCCGGCAAGCAGTACAACCTGACGCCGTATGGCACCGAGACCATGCACATCCTGCGGGCCGAGAAAGGTTTCATCATTGTCGGCCAGGACACCGACGGTTCGATGACCCCGGACGACTTGAACATGGGCTGGTGTGTCGGTCGCACCAAACCGTTCTCGTGGATCGGCCAGCGCGGGATGAATCGCGAAGACTGCGTGCGTGATCAGCGCAAGCAACTGGTGGGCCTGAAGCCGATCGATCCGACCAAATGGCTGCCGGAAGGGGCGCAACTGGTGTTCAACACCAAGCAAACCATCCCGATGACCATGGTCGGTCACGTGACCTCCAGCTACCTGCACAACTCCCTCGGTTATTCGTTTGCCATGGGCGTGGTCAAGGGTGGGTTGAAGCGCATCGGCGAGCGGGTGTTCGCACCGCTGGCGGATGGCAGCGTGATCGAGGCGGAGATTGTTTCTTCGGTGTTCTTCGATCCGAAGGGTGATCGCCAGAACATCTGACACCACAGTACCTGTGGGAGCGTGGCTTGCCCGCGATGAACGATAACGCGGTGCCTCAGGCAGACCGAGTTGTTCCCATCGCGGGCAAGCCACGCTCCCACAGGTGAGATGCAAGAATTCAGGAAAGGTGCTTTATGACCGCAGCCAATGTTTACCAACAACGCCCAACCACCGGGGCCAAGGCCGAGTCGTCGCTGCATCACGCCGACCTCGCCAGCCTCGTGGGCAAGGGCCGTAAAAGCGCCGGCGTGATCGTGCGTGAGAAAAAACTCCTCGGCCACCTGACCCTTCGTGGTGATGGCCACGATGCCGCGTTCAGCGCCGGCGTGCACAAGGCTCTGGGCATCGAGTTGCCCGGCGCGTTGAGCGTCATCGTCAAAGGCGAAACCAGCCTGCAATGGATGGGGCCGGATGAGTGGCTGCTGATCGTGCCGAGCGGCGAAGAATTTGCCGCCGAGCAAAAGCTGCGTGAAGCGTTGGGCGACCTGCACATCCAGATCGTCAACGTCAGCGGCGGCCAGCAGATCCTCGAACTGAGCGGCCCGAACGTGCGCCAGGTGCTGATGAAATCCACCAGCTACGACGTGCATCCGAACAGCTTCCCGGTGGGCAAGGCCGTCGGCACGGTGTTCGCCAAGTCGCAACTGGTGATTCGCCACACCGCTGAAGACACCTGGGAACTGCTGATCCGTCGCAGCTTCTCGGATTACTGGTGGTTGTGGTTGCAGGATGCGGCCGCCGAATACGGGCTTAGCGTCCAGGCGTAATGATCGTTCCCACGCTCTGCGTGGGAATGCATCCCGGGACGCTCCGCGTCCCAAAGCGGACGCAGAGCGTCCATGGCGGCGTTCCCACGCAGAGCATGGGAACGATCAGATAGGAGTCACCGCACTATGAGCCGCGCCCCAGACACATGGATTCTGACCGCCGACTGCCCAAGCGTCCTCGGCACCGTGGATGCGGTGACCCGCTTTCTGTTCGAGCAGGGCTGCTACGTCACCGAGCACCATTCCTTCGATGACCGGCTCTCGGGTCGTTTCTTCATTCGTGTGGAATTCCGCCAGCCTGACGGCTTCGACGAACAAGCCTTCCGCGCCGGCCTCGAAGAGCGTGGCCAGGCCTTCGGCATGATCTTCGAGCTGACCCCGCCGAACTACCGCCCGAAAGTGGTGATCATGGTCTCCAAGGCCGATCACTGCCTCAACGATTTGCTCTACCGCCAGCGCATCGGCCAGTTGTCCATGGACGTGGCCGCCGTGGTCTCCAACCACCCGGACCTCAAGCCGCTGGCCGACTGGCACCAGATTCCGTACTACCACTTCCCCCTGGACCCGAACGACAAGCCTTCGCAAGAGCGTCAGGTGTTGCAGGTGATCGAGGAGTCCGGCGCCGAACTGGTGATTCTTGCCCGTTACATGCAGGTGTTGTCGCCGGAGCTGTGTCGCAAACTCGACGGCAAGGCGATCAACATTCACCACTCCCTGCTGCCGGGTTTCAAGGGCGCCAAGCCCTATCACCAGGCCTACAACAAGGGCGTGAAACTGGTTGGCGCTACCGCGCACTACATCAACAACGACCTGGACGAAGGCCCGATCATCGCCCAGGGCGTGGAGGTCGTTGACCACAGTCATTACCCGGAAGATTTGATCGCCAAGGGGCGGGATATTGAAGGGCTGACCCTGGCGCGGGCCGTGGGGTATCACATTGAGCGCAGGGTTTTCCTCAACGCGAACAGAACCGTCGTTCTTTAGATCGCCTTCGCGGGCAAGCCTCGCTCCTACAGGATTGGGGTTGCTCGTGAAAATGGGGCTACTTCAATCGCGTAGGAGCGAGGCTTGCCCGCGAAGAGGCCCTCACAAACAACGCAAAAAGACACAGGCAATAACCCGAGCAATCAACGCGCCGCCGCTGTCTGGCGACGCGACCGCTACATAAAAACAACAGCGAGGTGAAAGCATGTCTGGTAATCGTGGTGTCGTGTATCTCGGCAACGGCAAGGTCGAAATACAGAAAATCGACTATCCCAAAATGCAGGACCCGCGCGGCAGGAAGATCAATCACGCTGTCATCCTGCGCGTAGTCTCCACCAACATCTGTGGTTCCGATCAGCACATGGTGCGCGGTCGTACCACCGCTCAAACCGGCCTGGTCCTGGGCCACGAAATCACCGGTGAAGTGATCGAGAAGGGCAGCGACGTCGAAAACCTGCAAATCGGCGACCTGGTGTCCGTTCCGTTCAACGTCGCTTGCGGGCGCTGCCGTTCCTGCAAAGAGATGCACACCGGTGTCTGCCTGAGCGTCAACCCGGCCCGTCCCGGCGGTGCTTACGGTTATGTGGACATGGGCGACTGGACCGGCGGCCAGGCGGAATACGCCATGGTGCCGTACGCCGACTTCAACCTGCTGAAACTGCCGGACCGTGATCGCGCGATGGAAAAAATCCGCGACCTGACCTGCCTCTCCGACATCCTGCCGACCGGTTATCACGGCGCCGTGACGGCCGGCGTTGGCCCTGGCAGCACCGTGTACATCGCGGGCGCTGGTCCAGTCGGTCTGGCCGCTGCGGCTTCCGCGCGTCTGTTGGGCGCGGCGGTGGTGATCATCGGTGACGTCAACACCGTGCGCCTGGCGCACGCCAAGGCTCAGGGTTTCGAAATCGCCGACCTGTCCCTCGACACCCCGCTGCACGAACAAATCGCTGCACTGCTGGGCGAACCGGAAGTGGATTGCGCCGTCGACGCCGTAGGCTTCGAAGCGCGCGGTCACGGGCATGACGGCGTGAAACACGAGGCTCCGGCTACCGTGCTCAACTCGCTGATGGGCGTGGTTCGCGTGGCGGGCAAAATCGGTATTCCGGGCCTGTACGTGACGGAAGATCCGGGCGCTGTGGATGCGGCCGCGAAAATGGGCAGCCTGAGCATCCGCTTCGGCCTGGGCTGGGCCAAATCCCACAGCTTCCACACCGGCCAGACGCCCGTGATGAAGTACAACCGCCAGCTGATGCAGGCGATCATGTGGGACCGCATCCACATTGCCGACATCGTCGGCGTGGAAGTCATCAGCCTCGACGACGCACCACGTGGCTATGGCGAGTTCGATGCCGGCGTACCGAAGAAGTTTGTGATCGACCCGCACAAGTTGTTCAGCGCGGCGTAAGACTTTACCGCAATGCAAAACGGCGACCTTCGGGTCGCCGTTTTTTTTTGATTGCAGAATCGTTGGTTGGCAGATGGCGCTAATTACATTTTTTTCTAAAGAACTGTCAGAGATGACAGGTGTAAGTGCACTGGGTTGTTAATACGATGGACTTGTCGTGACATTCGTTATGTCAATCGCAAGGTTCTTCTTGTACCAATGACTTTTATTTTCAGGGAGTGATGATAATGAACATTGCTAAAAAAATAGGATTACCGTGCGCCTCGATATTACTGCTGTTGGTCAGTACCCAGGGTTTCGCCGATGAACAGTGTGCGAAGGCTTTCATGAACAGCTCAGCAGCCGCTACTTGTAGCGGTAACGCAGTGACAACTCAGAACCCTCCGGGCACATGCAATCTGGATCAGACGTGTTTTGGGACAGGCACCTTCACTGATGGTCCCGCTGGATGGACTCGTCGTTCGACGGATCGGGCACAAAACATAATTTCAGTTCCATTGAGCGATGTAGCGAAGTTGTCAAACTGTAATAGCAAGTTAACCGTTGGTAGTTGTTAGTTTCTGCAACGCGTCGGTTCGTGTTGAGCGAAGTAAAACGGCGACCTTCGGGTCGCCGTTTTTTTGAATCAAAAGATCTTGCTGTTTGCTCACAACGCCGCCAACGCCCCTTGATACAACACCGGCCCCGTCGGCTGTCCGGTCGGCGAGCCACCCTTGGGCTCAAGACTCACCGCCAACGCAATCGGTTTGCCGATCAACGCCTTCTGCGCATCGCTCAACTCAACCTTGCCCTTGCCGCCCGCCGGAATCACGCCGAGGGAGATCGGTTTGCCGTTCGCTGGTATCGCCCACAACTCCAGGCTGCGTCCTGGATCAACCGCAGCCAGTGTCAGCGGCTCGACGTTCAGGAAGTTCGCGTGCGCTTCAACTTTCAACGCAGGTTGTGCGTCGGCGCTGAGCAAAGTGGCGCTGTAGCGGGCATCGTCGCGGTTGTAGAGCATGCTCAGGAACACGACGACCACCAGCGAACACAGCGCCGCCGTCACCCGCATCCAGTTCCAGAAGGAACGCTTCTCGGGCACGTGCAGCCTCTGCGGTTCGATCCGTGCGGTAATTCCCTGCCACACATGCTCTGGCACCGGTTGCTCGGGCAATGCTTCGGTCAGGCTGGCGAGGCTTTCCTGCCAGTGCGCCAGTTCTGCGCGCAATGCCGCATCCTCCAGCAGCAACTGTTCAAAACGTCGGCGAGCCGCGGCGGGCATCAAGCCAATGGCGTAGTCGGCGGCGAGGGCGCGGCGCAGGGTCGGAGTTTGGTAATTCATGATTCAAGGCACCTGCGCAGGCGCTCCATGCCACGGCGGATCCAGGACTTGACCGAGCCCAGCGGCGCGGCCAGATGCTCCGCCAATTCGGAGCAGGACAGCCCCTGAAAGTACGCCACGGTAATCGATTGGCGCTGCCTGCCTTCGAGGCTTTCCAGGCAGCGGTTCAAGGCATTGGCCTCGCGGGCGGCGTTCAGTAATTCGTGGGCGGAGGGGCTTTCGTCCACCAGCGCCAGTTCTTCCTGATCGGTCAGCGGCCGGTCGCGGTGTTTGCGCAACTGGTCGATGGCTTGATTGCGGGTGATGTTGATCATCCAGGTCAGCGGTGCCGACAGGTGCGATTCATAGCGCGAGGCGTTGTTCCAGATGCGCACGAAGCTTTCCTGCAACACTTCTTCGGCCAGGTCGTGGCGGCCCATGAAACGCAGGGCGATACCGTGCAAGCGCGGGCCGACGCTACGGTAAAGCGTCTCGAACGCGCGGCGGTCCCCCAGTGAACACTGGGCCAGAAGCTGTCGGAGCTGATCGGTGTCGGCGATGGAAATGACGGTTCTCCAGGCAATCGAGCTCGCGACGATGGGCCGCGTACGGTGCCGGTTGCAGGCAGAGGTTAGTTCACCGCGCGGGGTTGTTCCATTCACGGACGGGCACCTCGGAAAAATGCCGGCCCCGATGCGCAGGGCCGGCGAGCACTGCTCAACCTTTGGGCATCAGCACTTTGTCGATGACCTGAATCACACCGTTGGACTGGTACACGTCATAGGTGGTGATGTCGGCGACGTCACCCTTTTCATCCTTGAGCGTGATGTTGTGCGGGCCGTTCATCATCACCCACAGCTTGCCGCCCGCGACGGTGGTGAGTTCGGCTTTGCCGCCGCCCGCCTTGATCTTCGCGGCCAGGGTCATCATGTCGAGTTTGCCGGCGACGACGTGGTAGGTGAGGAGCTTGGTCAGGGTGCCTTTGTTCTCGGGTTTGAGCAGCGTATCGACCGTGCCGGCGGGCAGGGCGGTGAACGCCGAGTTGACCGGGGCGAACACGGTGAACGGGCCTTTGCCTTTGAGGGTGTCGACCAGGCCGGCGGCTTTTACCGCAGCCACCAGGGTGGTGTGGTCGGCGGAGTTCACCGCGTTATCGACGATGTCCTTGCTCGGCAGCATGCTTTGGCCGCCGACCATGACGCTGTCGTGGCTCATGTCTGCCGCTTGCACGGTATTGAGGGCGAGTCCGCCGCCAAGGGCCAGGGTCAGCAGGCTGGCAATCAACGGGGTTTTGATCGAAGTGCGGTTCATGGTGGTGATCCTTGTGGGGAGAATCGGCCAGGAGTGTCTGTCCGTGCTTGATATACGCGTCGGGGTCTAGACTGGATGCACCACCAAGAAACTCTTTGTGACTGAGGCCTTATGTGGCGAGGGGGCTTGCCCCCGTTCGGCTGCGAAGCAGTCGTCAGTCCGTTGAATGCGGTCTGCCTGGAAAATGCAGGGGCCGCTTCGCGACCCAACGGGGGCAAGCCCCCTCGCCACAAAAGCCCGCTCCCACAGGGGGTGGGAACAATCCTGCGCGATACCAGTCGAACGCACAGTTTTGCGCCGCTCATGGGTGGGCGGTTTATGCCTATAGAGGTTGTCTCGATGAAGATTTCACGCGGTTTTGCACTGGCTTCGCTCATGACCCTCGCGGCCAGCCCGGTGTTTGCTCAGTTCAACCTGAACGATGCGGCCAATGCCATCTCCGGCATGAAAGGCGACAACGCCGCCGCCGCAGCCGCGCCCACCTCGCAGACGGCCGGCCTGCTGAGTGCGCTCAGCCAATTGAACGTGACCCCGAAACAAGCCGTTGGCGGCACCGGGGCGATGCTCGGTCTGGCCAAAAATCAATTGAGTTCGACGGATTACTCAGAGTTGGCCAAAAGCGTACCGGGGATCGACAAACTGTCGGGTGGCGGTGAGCTGGGTGCCCTCAGCGGCTTGCTCGGTTCGTCCGGCAAATCGGCCGGCCTGGAAAACGCCTTGGGCAATGTGAAGAACACCAATGACCTGAACAGCGCATTCAGCGCCTTGGGCATGGACAGCAGCATGATCGGCCAATTTGCTCCGGTGATTCTCCAGTACCTCGGTGGCCAGGGCGTTGGAGGTCCATTGCTGGAAAGCCTGGGCGGGATCTGGGGCGCCGGCTCCGGTAGCTGATTCAGCGGCGCTCGGTGCGCAACGTGTCGATGCGCTTGTCCTTCTCGATCCAGAGCTGGTTGACCCAGTTCTGGACCGTTTCGCGAAACAGCGGATCGTTTTCGTAATCCCCCTGCCACAACGCCGGGTCCAGTTCGCGGGTCTGGATGTCGATGATGACCTTCGGCACGTTACCGCTGATCAAATCCCAGAACCCCGGAATCGCCTGCTGCGGATACACCACCGTCACATCCAGAATCGCATCCAGCTGTTCGCCCATCGCCGCCAGCACAAACGCCACGCCGCCGGCCTTGGGCTTGAGCAGGTGGGTGAAGGGTGATTGCTGCTCGGTGCTTTTTGCCGCCGTAAACCGGGTGCCTTCCAGGTAATTGACCACCGTCACCGGCTGACGCTTATACAGCTCGCACGCAGCCTTGGTGATCTCCAGATCATGCCCGGCCAATTCAGGGTTTTTCGCCAGGAACGCCTTGGTGTAGCGCTTCATGAACGGGTAATCCAGCGCCCACCAGGCCAGGCCCAGAAACGGCACCCAGATCAGCTCTTTCTTGAGGAAGAATTTGAAGAACGGCGTGCGCCGGTTCAGGGTCTGGATCAGCGCCGGGATATCCACCCAGGACTGGTGGTTGCTGATCACCAGATAGGACGTATCAACTCGCAGGTCAGCGCCCCCGCGAATGTCCCATTGGGTGGGGATGCACAGGCGGAAGATCAGCTTGTCGATTTCGGCCCAGGTCTCGGCGATCCACATCACCGACCACGAGGCGTAATCGCGATAACGGCCGGGCAGGACCAGTTTGAGCAGGGCAAACACCATCAGCGGCCCGAACAGGACCAGGGTGTTGAGCAACAGCAGCAGGGTAACGAAACAGCCGGTGAGCAGGCGGCGCATAAGTAACTCTTGAAAGCATTTGGGCGCGCCATGATAAGCAGCTTCGGGCGGCAGGCCAAATCGGGGGTGACGAATGTTTCACCTTTGAAGCGATATGCTCAGAATCATGAAGATCCCCTGTGGCGAGGGAGCTTGCTCCCGCTTCGGCTGCGAAGCAGTCGTCAACCCGACGCACGCGGTACTGATCGTTCCCACGCTCTGCGTGGGAATGCATCCCGGGACGCTCCGCGTCCCAAAGCGGACGCAGAGCGTCCATGGCGGCATTCCCACGCAGAGCGTGGGAACGATCTAACCGATAAAGGTCTAAAATCCCGCTGCCCACTCCTTATGGATGCCCAATACGTGAAATCCCTCCTTGCATTGCTGACCCTCGTGGCCCTGCCGGTCATGGCCGCCGAGCCGACCCTGTACGGGCGTTACGAATACATCGCGCTGCCGGAAATCGGCGGTGAAGTCCTCAAGGCCAAGATGGACACCGGCGCCCTGACCGCGTCGCTGTCGGCCAAGGACATCGAAATGTTCACCCGCGACGGCGACGATTGGGTGCGCTTCCGCCTCGCCACCAAGGACGCGAGCAACAAGGTCTACGAGCACAAGATCGCGCGGATCAGCAAGATCAAGACCCGCTCCGAAGAAGACGAGGACGAGAAGGACGAAGCCGCACCCACCAAGCGTCCGGTCGTCGATCTGGAACTGTGCCTGGGCAACGTCAAGCGCACGGTCGAGGTCAACCTCACCGACCGCAGCAGCTTCAATTACCCGCTGCTGATCGGCGCCAAGGCCTTGCGTGAATTCGGCGCAGCGGTGAACCCGGCCCGACGTTTTACCGCGGATAAACCCGACTGCTGATTGACGGGATGTGAGGCTTGGGCCACCGTTGCGCAACTTAACTGCCGTGCCCGGACGCCATGCCTCATATCCTGATTGTCGAAGACGAAGCGGCCATTGCCGATACGTTGATTTTTGCCTTGCAGGGCGAAGGCTTTACCACCACGTGGGTGAGCCTTGGCGCCGCCGCGCTTGAACATCAGCGCCAGACCCCGGCCGACCTGATCATCCTCGACATCGGCCTGCCGGACATCAGCGGCTTCGAAACCTGCAAGCAACTGCGGCGTTTCAGCGACGTGCCGGTGATCTTCCTTAGTGCCCGTGATGCGGAAATCGACCGCGTGGTGGGCCTGGAAATCGGCGCCGACGATTACGTGGTCAAGCCGTTCAGCCCGCGAGAAGTGGCGGCGCGGGTCCGGGCGATCCTCA
The DNA here is from genome assembly GCF_008370045.1 of Pseudomonas sp. ANT_J12. Lineage (GTDB taxonomy): Bacteria > Pseudomonadota > Gammaproteobacteria > Pseudomonadales > Pseudomonadaceae > Aquipseudomonas. The sequence goes on along the minus strand of NZ_VOBN01000007.1, from coordinate 119,992 downwards.
AGCGCATGACCCCGCGTGCTTCAGCCGAAGTGGCCTCGACGCTGTTCCGCATCGACAGCGAACGGGTGCAGATCAGCTATCGCGGCCAGCCCCTGAGCCTGACGCGCCATGAGTTCCGTCTGCTGCAATGCCTGCTCGAACAACCTGAGCGTGTCTTCAGTCGCGAGCAATTGCTCGACGCCCTGGGCGTGCCCGCCGATGCCGGCTACGAGCGCAGCATCGACAGCCACATCAAGAGCGTGCGCGCCAAACTGCGCCTGGTGCGGGCCGACGCCGAACCGATCCAGACCCATCGCGGCCTCGGCTACAGCTACAGCCCGGGACACAGCTGATGTCACTGGCGATCCGGATTTTCCTGGTCTACGTGCTGTTTATCGGCCTGACCGGTTATTTCGTGCTCAACACCGTGATCCAGGAAATCCGTCCCGGCGTGCGCCAGTCCACCGAAGAAACCCTGGTGGACACCGCCAACCTGATGGCCGAGATCCTGCGCGATGACTTCAAGGCCGGCACCCTCAACCAGAATCACTGGCCGCAACTGCTCAAGGCCTACGGCGAACGGCAGCCGAAGGCGAGCATCTGGGGCCTGCCGAAGAATCAGGTCAGCCACCGCATCTACGTCACTGACGCCAAAGGCATCGTGGTGCTGGACTCCAGCGGCGTCGCCGTGGGCCAGGACTACTCGCGCTGGAACGACGTCTACCTGACCCTGCGCGGTGAATACGGCGCCCGCTCGACCCGCACCGATCCCAATGACGCCCGCACCTCGGCGATGCACGTTGGCGCGCCGATCCGTGACAACGGTCAGATCATCGGTGTGGTCACCGTGGCCAAGCCCAACAGCTCATTGCAGCCTTACGTCGACCGGACCGAGAGACGCTTGTTCGCTTATGGCGCCGGGTTGATCGGCCTCGGCTTACTGTTTGGCGCGGTGCTGTCCTGGTGGTTGAGCGCGGCGCTGCGGCGGTTGACCGCTTACGCCCAAGCCGTCAGCGAAGGGCGGCGGGTCGAGGTGCCGCATTATCGCGGTGGCGAGTTCGAGCAACTGGCGACGGCGGTGGAGCAGATGCGCACACAACTGGAAGGCAAAGCCTACGTCGAGCGCTACGTGCACACCTTGACCCATGAGTTGAAGAGCCCGCTGGCGGCGATTCGCGGCGCGGCGGAACTGTTACAAGGCGAGATGCCCGTGGCCCAGCAGCAGCGTTTCGTCAGCAACATCCACAGCGAAAGCGCGCGGATGCAGCAGTTGATCGAGCGGTTGTTGAACCTGGCGCAGGTTGAGCAGCGGCAAGGGTTGGAAGAACGTGTCGAGGTGCCGTTGGCGGCATTGGTTAAGGCAGTGCTCGACGCTCAGGCCGCACGTATCGAAAGCAAACAATTGCGCGTTGAACAGACGATTGCCCCTGGCCTGGCATTGATCGGTGAGCCGTTCCTGTTGCGCCAGGCATTCGGCAATCTGCTGGAAAACGCCCTGGATTTCACCCCGGTTCAGGGTGTCATGCGGTTTAGCGCCGAGCGTGTGGGCGAGCGGATTGAGTTCAGGCTGTTCAACCAGGCCGAGGCGATTCCTGACTATGCGTTACCCCGCTTGAGTGAACGGTTCTACTCGCTGCCACGACCGGACAGTGGGCGCAAAAGCACCGGGTTGGGACTTAACTTCGTTGAAGAAGTGGTCAAGTTGCATGGTGGCGGAATGCATGTCGGCAATGTGTCGGGCGGTGTAGAGGTCACGCTTCAATTACCCTGAATGCACGCTGCCTTTGTGGCGAGGGAGCTTGCTCCCGTTCGGCTGCGCAGCAGTCGTCATCCGGCGTATGCAGTCAGTCTGAAACAACTCGCAGTTTGGATATGGGGCCGCTTCGCAGCCCAACGGGAGCAAGCTCCCTCGCCACAGGGTTATGTGTTTGCCGAGTTTGAGCAGTCTCCACACACTCTCCACATTCCCCCCACAAAACTCTCACACGCCGACACCAAACTCTCCCTCATTCGAACAGGGAGAGAACCCATGAACCGTAACCTGGCCATAAAACTCGGGGCGATTGCCCTACTGATTCTGTTATTGCTGATTCCATTGCTGATGATCAACGGCGTGATCCAGGACCGTCAGCAATTGCGCGATGGTGTGTTGGAAGACATCGCCCGCAGTTCCAGCTTCAGCCAGCAATTGAGCGGGCCGCTGATGGTGGTGCCGTATCGCAAGGTAGTGCGCAACTGGAAACTCAACGAAAAAACCAACGAGCGTTATCAGGACGTCGGTGAAGAGCGCGGGCGTTTGTACTTTCTCCCGGAACGCTTTGAACTGGATGGCCAGGTCCAGACCGAACTGCGCTCGCGCGGCATTTATGAAGCGCGACTGTTCCACGCCGACAACCGCATCAGCGGGCATTTTTCGATCCCGGAACAACTGGGCATCAAGGAAGACTTTGCGGATTACCAATTCGACCAGCCCTTTCTGGCGGTCGGCATCAGCGACATTCGTGGCATCGAGAATGCCCTGAAACTGGAACTCGATGGCCAGCGCCTGGACTTCGTCCCGGGTAGCCAGGTGGGCTTTTTGGGGGAGGGTGTGCACGTCATGCTGCCGGCACTGGATGCGAAGCAGGCCACGGAATTGGCCTTCGGTTTCGACCTGCGCTTGCAAGGCACCGGTCAGTTGCAAGTGCTGCCGGTGGGCAAGACCAGCAAAGTCGCATTCGCCGCCAACTGGCCGCACCCAAGCTTTGTCGGCAACTACCTGCCGACCCAGCGCGAAGTCAGCGACCAGGGTTTCACCGCCAATTGGCAAACCTCGTTTTTCTCCACCAACTTGCAAGAAGCGTTGAACAGTTGCGCGTCCGGGGCGGGCTGTGAAGCGTTCAACGCTCGTAGCTTCGGCGTGAGCTTCATCGACCCGGTGGACCAGTACCTGAAAAGCGACCGGGCGATCAAATATGCCTTGCTGTTTATCGTCCTGACCTTCGCGGGCTTCTTCCTCTTCGAAGTGCTGAAAAGCCTGGCGGTGCACCCGGTGCAATACGCGCTGGTCGGCGTGGCCCTGGCGTTTTTCTACCTGTTGCTGCTGTCGCTGTCCGAGCACATTGGCTTTGCCCTGGCGTATCTGCTGTCGGCGAGTAGCTGTGTGCTGCTGATCGGCTTCTACGTCTGCCACGTGTTGCGCAGCGTGCGCCACGGCTTGAGTTTTTCGGCTGGACTGGCGGCGTTGTACGGTTTGCTTTATGGCTTGTTGAGTGCCGAGGATTACGCGCTGTTGATGGGCTCGCTGTTGCTGTTCGGGCTGTTGGGTGTGTTCATGGTGCTGACCCGCAAACTGGACTGGTACGGCATCGGCGCGAAGACCGCCAAGCCGTTGGAATTTGATATGGGAGCGGTGGAATGAGCCGGTCGTTGGGGTTGCGGGAGGATCAGCGATTGGGCGAACAACTGGCGATGCGGATAGCCGGGTTGTTTCCTCTGGATGGGGGTGATCCCTTCGCGGGCAAGCCTTGCTCCTACAGGAACACGCGGTCTGTAGGGGCAAGGCTTGCCCGCGATGACGGCAGATCAGTCACCGCAAAGATCAGGCCTTAGGCATCGTGGCCAACATGGACGGCCGCTGACTCACCTCAAAAAACCACTCGCCCAGCTTCGGATTCGCCACGCGCCATTCCAGATCGGGATGGCGCAGGTCGAGGTAGCCCAAGGCACACGCCACGCTGATCGCCGCCACATCGAAATGACTGGTCAGCTCGGCAATCGCCTCCGCTTCCAACACGGCCAAGGCACGGCGAATCTTCTCGCGCTGGCCATCGAGCCATTGCTCCCAGTGTTTCTCCGGCGCGCGCAGGGCTTGTTCGTAACGAATCATCACCGCAGCGTCCATGATCCCGTCAGCCAGGGAGGCCAGGGTCAGGCGCCGCCAGCGGGCCGGGCCGTCACGCGGGATCAGCGGATTGCCGACGTGCTGGTGATCGAGGTAATCGAGGATCACCCGGCTGTCATGGATGACGTTGCCATCGGCCAGGCGCAGGGCCGGGATCTTGCCCAGCGGGTTGTCTTCGCACAGCGCCAGGTCCGGGCTGACCGGCGTCAACTGGCTGAGTTGCAGGGCCACGCGGTCGGTCTGGCCGGTCTCGTGCAGCAGTACCGTGACTTTGCGAACAAAGGGCGAAGCGGGGTTGTGGAACAGGGTCATGCTCGGGGCGGACATGGCAGCGTCTCGATCGGTGGCAATGCCGGGCAGCATAGCGTGTTGCCCCGATAGCTCAAGGTGAAAGGTTTTTACTGCCGTTGCAGCAACCCGCGCAGGGCCAGGGCCGCAGGGATGCCCAGGCCCAGCCAGCTCAACGCATCCCACACGCCATCCCCCAGCAGCGCGGAAAACAACCCGGCCGCGCTGAGCAATGCGATTACCGTCGGCGTGGCGAAGACTTTCCAGAAGTTCGACTGTCGGGGCTTCATGCCGCACGCTCCGCTTTATCGAGCACTGGCTTCGCCGCTTTGCGCCGCACCACCCACAAATACACCCCGCTGCCGAGCACGATGATGGTCAGCACATCCAGGGTCGCCCAGAGGATTTTCATCGGCATGCCGCCGTAATCCCCGAAGTGCAGCGGCTGTGACATGCCCATGGCGTCCATGTACCACGGACGCTCGGCCACGGCCGTGACTTGCAGGGTGCTGGCGTCGATCAGCACCGGGGTCAGCAGGTGCGAGGTCAGGTGCGTGCTGCCTTTCATGAACACCGCGTAATGGTGTTCGCTGGAGAAACGCGTGCCGGGGAAGGCGATGAAGTCCGGCTGCATGCCCGGCGCGACTTCCTTGGCAATATCGAGCAGTCGCGTGGCGGGTGCCAGTTGCGTCAGCGGCGGCGCATCGCGATAGGGCGCGACCATCGCGCTCAGGCTATCGTTGCGCCAGGCGGCGATCAGCAAGTCGGCGCAGGCGCTGATCACGCCGGTCACGCCAACCACCAACGCCCAGGTCAGGGTCACCACGCCAATCAGGTTGTGCAGGTCGAGCCAGCGCAGGCGGGTGGATTTGTCCTGGCGCACGGTGGCGAATTTCAAACGGCGCATGAACGGCAGATACAGCACCGTGCCGGACACAATCGCCGCGACAAACATGATGCCCATGAACGCCAGCAGCAATTTGCCCGGCAGCCCGGCGAACATGTCCACGTGCAGGCGCAGCATGACCATCATCAGCCCACCGTTGGCCGACGGCATCTCCAGCGCTTCGCCGGTGCGGGCATCGAGCATGAAGGTGTGGGACGAGTTGGGCTCGGTGCCGGCGGTTTTCGCCATGATCGCGATCACGCCGTTGGTGTCTTCATCGTCGTAGCCAAAGTACTGCATGACGTCGCCTGGCCGATGCTGCTCGGCGGCGGCCACCAACTGTTGCAAATTCAGCTGCGGGGTGTCCGCCGGCATGACCTTCAACTCGGCGGCATCCCCCAGCAAATGGTCGATCTCGTGGTGGAAGATCAACGGCAGGCCGGTCAGTGCGAGCATCAGCAGGAACACCGTGCAAATCAGGCTGGTCCAGGTGTGGATGCAGGACCAGCGGCGAATTGTTTTACTTTTCATTTCATGGCCTTCAGAAATACCAAAGCCGTCCTTGAAGGACGGCTTGGTCTTGGAGCTATCAGCTCAGGCAATTACCACTTGTAAGTGGCGCTGGCGATGACACTGCGCTGGTCGCCGTAGTAGCAGTTGTAACTGTCGCAGGTGGACATGTAGTCCTTGTCGAACAGGTTAGTGGCGTTGAGTGCCAGCGACGCGCCCTTGAGGCTGTTATCCAGACGGCCCAAATCGTAATGCACGGCGGCATCGAATACGGTGTAAGCATCCGCCTTGCCCAGCCAGGTGTTGGCCTGGTCGCCGTAAGTGTTGCCGGTGTAACGCACGCCGCCGCCGATACCGAAGCCGTCGAGCACGCCGGTGTGCCAGGTGTAATCGGTCCACAGCGAGGCTTGCTGGTTTGGCATCAGTTGCAGGCGATTGCCTTTGAAATCGCCTTTTTGCACTTCGGACTTGGCCAGGGTGTAGGCGGCGATCACTTTCAGGTTGTCGGTAAGGTCAGAAACTGCTTCCAGTTCCAGGCCTTTGACTTTCACTTCGCCGGTCTGGCTGGTGATCGGCGTGTTGCCGACGGTGGTGGTTACGGCGACGTTCTTCTGGGTCAGGTCATACACTGCCGCGGTAAGCAGGGTCTTGCTGCCCGGTGGCTGGTACTTGACGCCCATTTCCCATTGTTTGCCTTCGGTCGGTTTCAGCGAGCCCGTGGAAGAGGCATCGGCGCCGGACGTGGGCTGGAAGGATTCGGCGTAAGAAATGTACGGTACGAAGCCCGAATCAAACACGTAGCTCAGGGCCGCGTTGCCACTGAAGTTCTTGTCGCGCTGGGTGTTGGTCGCATCGGCCTTGTTGAGGAATTGGGTACCGGTGTGTACCCAGTCTTCACGACCGCCGAGGGTCAGGCGCCATTGGTCGAGCGCCATCTGGTCCTGCACGTACAGGCCGGTTTGATAGGTCTTCTGGTCGTAGTCATAGAACGCAGTGGAGCGTGCAGGACGAACGATCGGCTGGCCGTAGATCGGGTTGTTGACATTGGTCTTCAGGCCGTCGCCGAAAATCGAGGTGTAATTGGTGTTGCTGCGTTGGTGATCCAGACCCAACAGCAGGGTATGGCGGACATCGCCCGTGGCGAAGTCGGCCTGAAAGTTGTTATCCACCGCGAATTGGCTGATGTCTTCGTCGACAGAGGTACTGGTGCGGCCAACGTTGCCATTGGCATCGACAGGGTTGAATTCAAAAGCACCGACGGTGAGGGCCTGGAAGGACAGGTCGGATTTGGTGTAGCGCAGGTTTTGCTTGAACTGCCAGACATCGTTGATGCGGTGTTCAAACGCATAGCCCAGTGCGTAATAAGTGCGGTCGTAGTATTCCCAGTCCGGGTCACCGAGGTTTTTGTGATGGGAAATATCGCCGAGCGGGGAACGGATCTTGGTGCCTTGAATTGGCAGGAACTGGCTAGTGATGCCGGTATCGTCGCGAGTGAACTGGGACAGCAGGGTGAACCTGGTGTCTTCGTCGATGTTCCAGGTCAGGCTCGGCGCGATGTTGTAGCGCTTGTTTTCGATGTGGTCGATCTGCGTATCGCTGTCACGTACCACGCCGCTGATGCCATAAAGGAACTGGCCCGCGTCGTCGATCTTGCCGGTGCTGGCGAAGTTGATCTGACGGTGGTTGTCACTGCCGTATTGCAGTTGGATTTCGCTGCTGGTCACGTCGCTTGGACGGCGGCTGACCATGTCCAGCAGGCCGCCCGGCGGGGTCTGGCCGTAAACCGAAGAGGCCGGACCACGCAGCAGGGTGAGGCGGTCAAGGTTCCAGGTTTCCTGTTTCGGGTTGGCGTACACGCCTTTTGGCAGCGGCAATCCGTCGAGGAACTGGGTCGGCTCGAAACCGCGTACCCGCAACCAGTCGGCTCGGGTATCGCTGCCGTAGCTGCTGGCGGTGATGCCAGGCATGTAGCGCACGGCGTCATCCAGACTGTGCACGCTGCGGTCATCCATCTGCTGACGGGTCGCGACAGAAATCGAACGCGGTGCTTCAACCAATGCGGTGTCGGTCTTGGTGCCGGCAGCGGTGCGGGTGGCGACGTAACCATCGACCGGGCCCCAGGCACTTTCAGCATTTTCCACACCAATCACGGCGGTTTCCGGCAACGCCATCACGCCCTCGGGCACGGCCACCAGGCTGTAGGTGCCGGTGCTGCTCTGTTCCAGTTGCAGGCCGGTGCCGCGCAAGGCTTCACGCAGGGCGGCGGTCGCGTCGAACTGACCTTTGACCGGTGCCGAGGTCTTGCCCGCCGCCAGCGATGGATTCAGCGACAGCGCCAGACCGGCCTGACTGGCGATCTGGTTCAGGGTGCTGGCCAATGGCGCGGCCGGCAGGTTGTAGGCGCGAACGCTCGACGCCTGTTCAGCGGCGATCAGTTGGCTGCTGGCCAGGGGGGCACAAAGGGTAATGGCAACCGCCAGCAAACTGGGGCGCAATAAGGTGTCGAGCGAACGGGACATAGAGCGGCTCCTGAATGGAAATATTTCTCAATTGCCTAGGTGCCGGACGAGAATGCAAAAGTGATAGGGGTGGATGAAAATTATTTCGATTCAGGATTTTTGGTGTGGCTGCTGGCCTCTTCGCGGGCAAGCCTCGCTCCTACAGGTTTTGTGTCGACCGGTAATACTGCGAACGACACAACCCCTGTAGGAGCGAGGCTTGCCCGCGAAGGCGTCAGATCAGACGCCAAAAATCTCAGGGCTTAACGTCAGCCTTCGCCACCGTCACCCACCACGCCGTGTGCTGTTCAATCTGCACCGGCAAGGTCGGCAACAACGCGCTCAACGCCTTGTCGATGTCGTGCAACGGGAAGCTGCCGGTGATGCGCAAATCGGCAATCTCCGGCGCCACGCCCAGATGCCCATGGCGGTAGCGGCCGAGTTCATGCACCAGGTCTTCCAGGCGCGCGTTGTCGACGACCAGCATGCCCCGGGTCCAGGCGTCGGCGCCGAGGGTGAGCGCGGCAATCGGGCCCAGGCCATTGCTGCGCATCAACACCTGCTGGCCTTCGCGCAAAATCTGTTCTTCGGGGCTCGACTCGGGATGCGCCGCCACTGCCGACTTCAACACGCTCAACCGCGTGCCTGCTTCTTCGCGCTTGACCAGGAACCGCGTGCCCAAGGCGCGCATGCTGCCTTCGCGGGTTTCAACGATAAACGGCCGGGCATCGCCGTGGCCGGTTTCGACGAGGATCTCGCCTTCCTGAAGGATGATCCGCCGCTGCTTCTCATCGAAGCGCACATCCACGGCGCTGTGGGTGTTGAGGTTGATCACCGTGCCGTCAGCCAGGCGCAGGGTGCGCTGCTCGCCAGTGGCGGTGCGCTGGTCGGCGAGCCAATAGTCGACAGGCAGGTAGCGATCACCGGCGAATAGCGCCAAACCGATCACCGCGATAACGCTGGCCAAACCGCTACCGAGCTTGCGCACCCGCCGCCGAATGCTTTCGCGCGATTGCAGCAACGCGGTGCGGGCCGGGCCGCTGGCGACGCTGAAGCGCTGGTCGAGCATGCCCAGTTGGCGCCAGGCGCGGGCGTGTTCTTCGTGGGCGGCGTGCCATTTGGCGAACTCTTCGCGCTCGATCGGGCTGCTGGAATCCAGGGACAGCTGCCAGGCAATCGCCGCATCCAGCACCTGGGCCGACACCGGTTTGGAGCTGACCGGGCTCATACCGGCTCACCGTACAGCGCGATGTAGCACTGGCGAATGCCCTGGGCCAGGTACTGCCGCACACGAGGCACCGAGACCCCGAGTTTCTCGGCGATTTCGGCGTGGGTCAGGCCATCGAGGCGGTTATAAAGGAAGGCGGCCCGGGCCTTGCTCGACAGTTTGCCGAGCAAGCGGTCGATGGCCTTGAGGTCTTCGAGGATCATTTGCTGCTCTTCCACCGACGGCTGTTCGCCCTCGGGGATGAGCATCAACTCGGTGAGGTAGGCCTGTTCCAGTGCGGCGCGACGGAAATAGTCGAACAACAGGCCCTTGGCGATGGCCACCAGGAACGCCCGGGGTTCGCGCGGTTCCTTGAGTTCGTCACGACCGAGCAGGCGGACAAAGGTGTCCTGGCTCAGGTCCTCGGCCCGTTGCGGGCAGGCCACATTGCGGCGCAGCCAGGCCAATAGCCAACCGCGATGGTCGCGATATAACGCACCAACGAGCTCACTGTGGGGGCCTTGGACTGACGACACGTAGCATCACCGATTGGGAAGTGTTAACTAACGAGAATTGTTCGCGATTGTGGCAGAGGCGGGGGACGTAAGCAATTAACGCTGGTCGGGAGACCGCAGCGGGGCATTCAGTTAGACCGCGTTATCGTTCTTCGCGGGCAAGCCTTGCTCCTACAGGTTTTGTGTCGTCGTCCATTTCGCGTCCGACTCGAACCCGTAGGAGCAAGGCTTGCCCGCGATGGCGCCAGAACAGACGCCGCCGATTCAGAACGATGGCGCCCGCTGCCGCCGCTTCCACTGGCTGATCCGCTGCTGCAGATTCAACGGGCTATGAATCTGCTGCTGCCGCGCCCGGCTGAACAAAATCAGCGCCAGTTCCGCCGTGGCCAACGCATCGGCACTGGCGTTATGCCGTTCAAAGACTTCAAGCTTGAACCAGTCGATCCACTCATCCAGCCCCGCCTCGCGGATATTCGCCTGGGGGCAGAGCAGCGGGGCGATGTCGGCTACATCCAGAAACGGATGCTGCAACTTGTAGCCCAGATGATCTTTCAGCGCCCGCCCAAGCATGTGCTGATCGAACGGCGCATGAAACGCCAGCACCGGACTGTCCCCCAGGAACTCCATGAACTCCAGCAACGCCTCGGCCGGGTCGCTGCCAGCGGCAATCGCGCTCGGGCCCAGGCCGTGGATCAACATGCTCGGCGCCAATTTCATATCAACGCATTGCAGGGTGCGTTCGAACTGCTGGCTGAAATCGATCGCCCCGTCCTCGATCACCACCGCGCCGATGGACAGCACCCGATCCTTGTTCAGGTTCAGCCCGGTGGTTTCCAGGTCCAGCACCACCCAGCGCTGCTCGCGCAGGCTGCATTCACGTAGCTCAGCGCCGGCCGGCAAGCGTTGCAGACGTTGTTGCAGGTCCTCGGCCAGCAGCGGGGTTGCCGGACGCAACCATGAAAACAGGCTCATAGCTGATACCGCAACGTCAGGCTGCTTTGCAGGCGTTGGGCCTGGCGCAGGGATTCACGCAGGATACGGCGGTCCAGATGATTGAGGCTGTCGGGATCGACGCGGTTGGAGTAGGGCAAGTTCTCCCGGGTCTGTAGCTGATGTTGCTGCATGCGGGTTTGCTGAATGAAGTGATAGGCCTCTTCGTACGCTGCGCCGTCCAGCCGATCGATGACTTCTTTTTCCACCAGTTGCCGGAAGCGCTCCTGGGTGTTGTTGGCTTCGATGCCATTGGCCAGAGCCAGCAAGCGGGCGCCGTCGACGAAAGGCGTGAGGCCCTGGACTTTCAGGTCCAGCGTGGCTTTCTCGCCATTCTTGCGCGCCAGCACGAACTCGCGGAATCGTCCTACGGGCGGACGGTTGCGCAACGCATTCTCGGCCATCATCCGCTGGAACAAACGGTTGTCCGCCACCTGATCGAGAATCCCTCGACGCAGTTGCTCGCAGCCTTGCTCGTCGCCCCAGACCACCCGCAAGTCGAAGTAGATGCTCGAACCCAACAGATTCTCCGGCGTCGCCTCGCGGATGAACGCCGCAAAGCGCCGCGCCCATTCGGCCCGGGACAAACACAGCTCGGGGTTGCCGGCCATGATGTTGCCCTTGCACAGGGTAAAGCCGCACAGCGCCAGGCTGTGGTTGATCTGCTGGGCGATGGGCAACAGCTTGCCGCGAATCTCGGCGGCATGCGCCGCGTCCCGGGCTTCGAACAGAATGCCGTTGTCCTGATCGGTGTGCAGGGTCTGCTCGCGGCGGCCTTCGCTGCCGAAGCACAGCCAACTGAATGGAATGCCGGGGTCGCCTTTCTCGGCGAGGGTCAACTCGATTACGCGAGACACGGTGTGGTCGTTGAGCAGGGTAATGATGTGGGTGATCTGGGTTGAGGACGCGCCGTGGGCGAGCATGCGCTCCACCAATTGGCCGATCTCGCCGCGCATCGCCACCAGGTTGTCGACTTTCTGTGCGCTACGGATGGTCCGCGCCAGATGCACCAGATCGACCCGTTGCAGGGAAAACAGATCCCGCTCGGACACCACGCCGCACAGGCGCTGCTCCTTGACCAGGCAGACGTGGGCGATGTGCCGTTCGGTCATGGCGATCGCCGCGTCGAAGGCGCTGTGGTCCGGGGTCAGGAAAAAGGGTGCCCGGGTCATGTGCCGTTCGATGACTTCGTTGAAATCGTTGGTGCCTTGGGCCACCACATGGCGTAAATCGCGCAGGGTGAAAATCCCCAGCGGCGCCTTGTGTTCGTCGACGATCACGATGCTGCCGACCTGCTGCTCATGCATCAGGGTCACGGCTTCGCGCAGCGGGGTAGTCGGGCTGCACGTCACCGGGTGACGCATTGCCAGTTCGCCGAGTCGGGTGTTCAGGGAATATTGCGTGCCGAGGGTTTCCACGGCTTTTTGCTGGACTTGCTGGTTGACCTGATCCAGCAGGCTGCTGACCCCGCGCAGGGCGAAGTCGCGGAACGTGTTGGAGAGGGCGAACAGCTTGATGAAGGCCAGTTTGTTCAGTTGCAGGCAGAACGTATCTTCGGCGGCGAGGTGCTCGGTGCGGGTCGCCCGTTCCCCCAGCAACGCGGCGAGAGGGAAGCACTCGCCGGTGGTGATCTCGAAGGTGGTTTCGGTGCCGCCCTTGGCCGTGTGCGGGCGTTCCCCGACGACCCGGCCCTGTTTGACGATGTAGAAGTGTTCAACCGGGCCGTCGGCAGGCTTGATGATGCTCTCGCCGGGACCGTAGAAACGCAGCTGGCATTGCTCCACCAGGTAGGCCAGGTGGGCGTGTTCCATCTGATTGAAGGGCGGGAAGCGCTGGAGGAATTGCAGAGTGCCCTGGATGTTCTGCAATACCGCGGTTTTCCCTGCCTGGGTGAAGGCATCCGCTTTACTCATAACTATTACCGCAGTCTTTTTTGAATTGTTGTTGTCGGATCGTTCAGCCATGGTCGGCCCCCGTGCGCGGGGTGCCCATTGGACGTAAGTCTAGGTAGTCGGTGCTTTTGGCTAAATTTGGGATATGCCCTACACCCATAGTGGGAAAACGTCTCATTTTTCCTCTAGGCAAAATATCCGACGAAGTGCACATTGAAGCTCTGCTTAGCGATGTCTGACCACTGTGCTAGGGGATTGAATTGAAAACGTAGAGAAAGCCATGTCCGACCACGATATTTTGAGTGACGCCGAGCGCGAGGCGCTCAGTGCGATCATGCTGGAACCTGATCTACCGCCGCAGCGGGTGTTGATCGTTGATGACGACAAAGACGCTCGTGAGCTGTTATCGGAGATCCTTGCGCTGGATGGCGTACGTTGCATGACCGCCGCCAGTGGCGAGTCTGCGCTCAAACTGTTGGACACGACCCCCTCGATTGGCCTGGTAATCACTGATCTGCGGATGGGGCATGTGGATGGCCTGGACCTGATCCGCCAGGTGCGTGAATCGGTCCGGGCGGCGATGCCGATCATCATCGTCTCCGGCGATGCCGACGTGAAAGACGCGATTGCCGCTATGCATTTGAGCGTGGTGGACTTCCTGCTCAAGCCAATTGATACCGGCAAGTTGCTGGTGTTGGTCAAGCATGAGTTGGGGATGGAGCCCTGACACAGGCTTCAGGATTGAGGCGCATTTTGTAGCGAGGGAGCTTGCTCCCGCTGGGCTGCGAAGCAGCCCCAATTCCGGCACTCCTGACACACCTCGTTTTCTGGTTTTACGACTGCTGCGCAGCCGAGCGGGAGCAAGCTCCCTCGCCACAGGAGATTGCGCTCGCCCATGAAAAAAGGCCCTGATCGAAAGATCAGGGCCTTTTTTTGTGCGGCATCAACGCTCAGTTACAAGCCATTGGCAGCCTTGAACTCGCGACGACGACGGTGCAGCACTGGCTCGGTATAGCCGTTCGGCTGCTTCGTGCCTTCGATCACCAGTTCGACCGCGGCCTGGAAGGCGATGTTGCTGTCGAAGTTCGGTGCCAGCGGACGGTACAGCGCATCGTTGGCGTTTTGACGGTCAACCACCGGCGCCATGCGCTTGAGGCTTTCCATCACCTGATCTTCAGTCACGATGCCATGACGCAGCCAGTTGGCGATGTGCTGGCTGGAAATGCGCAGCGTTGCGCGGTCTTCCATCAGGCCGACGTCATTGATGTCCGGCACTTTCGAACAACCCACGCCCTGGTCGATCCAGCGCACCACATAACCGAGAATGCCCTGGGCGTTGTTGTCCAGTTCGTTCTTGATCTGCTCGGGCGTCCAGTTCGGATTGACGGCCAGCGGGATGGTCAGGATGTCGTCCACCGAAGCGCGGGCACGTTTGGCCAGTTCGGCCTGACGGGCGAACACGTCAACCTTGTGGTAGTGCAGCGCGTGCAACGCAGCGGCGGTCGGCGAGGGCACCCAAGCGGTGTTGGCGCCGGCCAGTGGGTGAGCGATTTTCTGTTCGAGCATCGCCGCCATCAGGTCGGGCATGGCCCACATGCCTTTACCGATCTGGGCGCGACCTTGCAGGCCGGTGCTCAAGCCGATATCGACGTTCCAGTTTTCGTAGGCGCCGATCCACTTCTCGGCTTTCATGTCAGCCTTGCGCACCATCGGGCCGGCTTCCATGGAGGTGTGGATTTCATCGCCGGTGCGGTCGAGGAAACCGGTGTTGATGAACACCACGCGCTCGCTGGCGGCCTTGATGCAGGCCTTGAGGTTGACCGTGGTACGGCGCTCCTCGTCCATGATCCCGACTTTCAGCGTGTTGCGCGGCAGGTCGAGCACGTCTTCGATGCGCCCGAACAGCTCGTTGGTGAACGCCGCTTCTTCCGGGCCGTGCATCTTCGGCTTCACGATATAGACCGAGCCCGTGCGGCTGTTCTTGCGCGAGTTGTGGCCGTTGAGGCTGTGGATCGCCGCCAGCGACGTCACCAAGCCATCGAGAATGCCTTCCGGCACTTCGTTGCCCTGGCTGTCGAGGATTGCGTCGATGGTCATCAAGTGGCCAACGTTACGCACGAACAACAGTGAACGACCGTGCAGGCTCAATTCTTTACCGTCGACACCGGTGTAAGTGCGATCGGCGTTCATGGTGCGGGTAAAGGTCTTGCCGCCCTTGGAGACTTCTTCCGACAGGTCGCCCTTCATCAGGCCGAGCCAGTTGCGGTAGATCACCACTTTGTCATCGGCATCGACGGCGGCGACGGAGTCTTCGCAGTCCATGATGGTGGTCAGCGCGGCTTCCATCAGGATGTCTTTGACGCCGGCTGCGTCGGTCTGGCCGACCGGGGTGCTGGCGTCGACCTGGATTTCGAAATGCAGGCCGTTGTTCTTCAGCAGGATCGCGGTCGGGGCCGAGGCCTCGCCGTGGAAGCCGATCAACTGGGCATCGTTGCGCAGGCCGGTGTTGCTGCCACCTTTAAGGGTAACCACCAGTTTGCCGTCGATGATTTTGTAGGCGGTGGAGTCGACGTGAGTGCCGGCCGCCAAAGGCGCCGCTTCGTCGAGGAAGGCACGGGCGAAGGCGATGACCTTGTCGCCGCGCACCTTGTTGTAGCCTTTGCCTTTTTCCGCGCCGTCCGCTTCGCTGATCGCGTCGGTGCCGTAGAGCGCGTCGTACAGCGAACCCCAGCGGGCGTTCGAGGCGTTGAGCGCGAAGCGCGCGTTCATCACCGGCACCACGAGTTGCGGGCCGGCCATGCGGGCGATTTCGTCATCGACGTTTTTCGTCGTTGCCTGGAAATCGGCCGCTTCTGGCAGCAGATAACCGATGTCTTGCAAGAAGGCTTTATAAGCCACGGCGTCGTGGGCCTGACCGGCACGGGCCTGGTGCCAGCCGTCGATACGAGCCTGGAAATCATCGCGTTTGGCGAGTAGGGCTTTGTTCTTCGGCGCCAGGTCATGAATGACCTTGTCGGCACCGGCCCAGAACTTATCGGCGGTGAGGCCGGTACCGGGAATGGCTTCGTTGTTCACGAAGTCGAACAGGACTTTGGCGACCTGCAGGCCACCGACTTGAACGTGTTCAGTCATTGCTTGCCTCACTCTGCTCAGCTATTTCGCTTTTCAGCTCTTCAATTTTGACAATGAAGCCTCTGGCCATTTAAACCACAAACCCGTCCGCCAGTACATGCCCTTGCGGGCGGCTGGGTTCGGTCCAATCAACGGCTTGGAGGCCTTGCTGACGGGGCTTTCAGGGTTGCGAGTATGCCGGTGGCAGACATCGATCCAACGTTATGTAGTGCGCGCTGCGGCATACTACATGATGAATTGCGCTTGTGAAAATTAGACTAATTACGTCGTTCTGCGACCCCATGACGCATTGCAGTCATGTCGGGGAACGGGATGTTCTCAAAAAAGTATTGGATTGTTCCAGTTAAATATAAAAACTTGTACACGATTTGTTTTTCGCAGGCTCATTGGTAGTGGGCCATTCGCGGGCAAGCTTCGCTCCTACAAGGTTTTGCGCGATCCCTGTAGGAGCGAGGCTTGCCCGCGAAGGCGTCAGCCCATTCAGCGCAGAACCAGCCCTTGCCTATACTTCTTTTTCAATAACAAAAGAGGACTGCGCCATGGACCACCTCGTACTCACCGTATTCGCACCGGACAAGGCAGGGCAGGTCGAGCGCATTGCCCAATGCATCGCCGAGCACGGCGGTAACTGGCTGGAAAGCCGCATGTCGCGCATGGCCGGGCAGTTCGCCGGGATTCTTCGGGTGGGTGTGCCGGCGGAAGCCTACGACGAATTGGTCGATGCCCTACAGGCGTTGTCGGCCCATGGCATTCGCGTATTGATCGCGGAAAGCGGTATTGAGCAATCCTGCACCTGGAAGCCGATAGCGATGGAGCTGGTGGGCAATGATCGGCCGGGGATTGTGCGCGATATCACGCGTTTGTTGAGCGAGCAGGGGGTGAACCTGGAACGTCTGGTCACGGAAGTACGTCCGGCGCCAATGAGCAGCGAGCCGCTGTTTCACGCCGAAGCCATTCTCGCGGTGCCGCTGACCCTGTCTCTGGACGTGCTGCAATCGCGGCTGGAAACCCTGGCCGACGACTTGATGGTTGAATTGGTGCTGCGCAGCGAACCCTGACACAGGGTTATCCAAGTTATACGTGCACCTGCCTGTGGATAACCTGTAGAGACACCCCGCCAGGCCACGCCGGCCGGGGCTTTTCAGGTTCTGATCAAAAAACCATCAGTTTCAACAAGTTGCGCACAAACGGCGGGGATCACGCTGTGGATAACCTTGGGAAGGATTGATGCAGGCCACGCAGAACATGGCCTGTAGAGGTTTGTGCGTTTTCTGATCAGCTGCGACGGCGCATGCTGATCACGGCATCGACGCTGTAAATCGCCAGGCCGGCCCAGATAAAGATAAATGCCACCAGGGTGCTGGACGACAAGTGTTCGTCAAACAGCAGCACGGCTTGCAGCAACACCAGCGTGGGCGCCAGGTACTGGAGAAATCCCAACGTGGTGTAGGGCAAATGCCGTGCGGCGGCGTTGAAACACACCAGCGGCACCAGCGTTACCGGGCCGGCGGCCACCAGCCACCAGGCCTCGGACGTGGTCCAGAACGCCGGTTGCGCACTGGCCGCCGCCGGGTTGAACAGCAACCACGCGACCGCAATCGGCACCAGCATCCAGGTTTCCACCACCAGCCCCGGCAATGCCTTCACTGGCGCCTGTTTGCGGATCAGTCCGTAGAAGCCGAAGGTCAGCGCCAGCACCAGCGACACCCACGGCAAACTGCCGACTTGCCACACCTGCTGCGCCACGCCTACCGCCGCCAGACCCACCGCCAGCCATTGCATGCGCCGCAAGCGCTCGCCGAGGATCAGCATCCCCAGCAACACGTTCACCAGCGGGTTGATGTAGTAACCGAGGCTGGCTTCGAGCATGCGACCGTTGTTTACCGACCACACGTAAGTCAGCCAGTTGGCGGCGATCAGCGTGCCGCTCAGGGCCAGGACCGCGAGGCGTTTGGGGTTGTTGCGCAGCTCCTGCCACCAGCCCGGATGCTTCCAGACCATCAGCAGCAAACCGCCAAACAGTGCGGACCAGAGCACCCGGTGGATGATGATTTCTACAGCCGGCACCGAGGCGATGGCTTTGAAGTAGAGCGGGAAAAGTCCCCAGATGATGTAGGCACTCAGGCCCAGGATGTACCCGCGACGCGGGTTGGCGGCTTGCATGCAGAGTCCTTGCTTAGGCAGCTAACAAAGGGGGGATTGTATAGATGTGTTTTGTTTTTTGTAGGAGCGAGGCTTGCCCGCGAAGAACGATGACGCGGTCTGTCTGATGTATCGCGTTATCGTTCTTCGCGGGCAAGCCTCGCTCCTACAGGGGTTGCGGCGTTTAGAAGAGTTTCAGGGGTTCTTCGTTGAGCGCCGACAACTGCTCACGCAACGCCAGTACCTGATCGCCCCAATACCGCTCGCTACCAAACCACGGAAAGCTGTGGGGGAACGCCGGGTCGTCCCAGCGCCGGGCCAGCCAGGCGCTGTAGTGCATCAGGCGCAATGCCCGCAACGGTTCGATGAGCGCCAATTCCCGCGGGTCGAAGTCGTGAAACTCGTTGTAGCCGTCCATCAATTCCGACAATTGCCCAAGGCATTCCTGACGATCCCCGGCGAGCATCATCCAGATGTCCTGCACCGCCGGGCCCATGCGGCAGTCGTCGAGGTCGACGATGTGGAACATTTCGTCGCGGCACATCATGTTGCCGGGGTGGCAGTCGCCGTGCATGCGGATGTTCTGGTGTGGCGTCGCCTTGTAGACCTCTTCGACTCGCTTGAGCAGGTCGCGGGCCACGGACTCGTAGGCCGGCAGCAGACTTTTGGGGACGAAATTGCCTTCAAGCAAAGTGTTCAGCGAATCGTGGCCGAAGTTCTTCACGCCCAGTGCTTCGCGGTGCTCGAACGGCTTGGTCGCGCCCACGGCGTGCAGGCGCCCGAGCAATTGGCCCAGGCGATACAGTTGATCCAGATTGCCCGGCTCCGGCGCGCGGCCGCCACGGCGGGGGAACAGGGTGAAGCGGAACCCTGCGTGTTCGTGCAGGCTGGCGCCGTTGTGAATCATTGGCGCGACCACCGGCACATCGCATTCGGCGAGTTCGAAGGTGAATTGGTGTTCTTCGAGGATCGCTTCGTTGGTCCAGCGTTGCGGGCGGTAGAACTTGGCGATCAGCGGCTCGGAGTCTTCGATGCCGACTTGATAGACGCGGTTTTCGTAGCTGTTGAGCGCCAGAATGCGCGCGTCGCTGAGAAAGCCGATGCTTTCGACGGCATCGAGGACGAGGTCTGGGGTGAGGGTTGCAAACGGGTGGGCCATGCTGACTCCTGCGCGCAGCAGGCTGCCGCGTCCGGCCAAGCATGGTAGCGCAGACGGGGCTTCTATAGTGGGATCGTTCCCACGCTCTGGGTGGGAATGCCTCACCGGACGCTCCGCGTCCGCTTGTGGGACGCGGAGCGTCCCGGGCTGCATTCCCACGCAGAGCGTGGGAGCGATCATGACGACCTGTAGGCGCGAGGCTTGCCCGCGAAGAGGCCTATCAGGCGCCGACGACCCCGCCATCTTCCCGAGAAATGGCCATCACCGAAGACCGCGGCTTGCCATTGGGCAAATGCTCAGGGAACGTCGACCCACCGTTTTCCCCCGGATGCTGAATCCCGACGAACAGGGTTTTCTGGTCCGGCGAAAAGCTGATCCCCGTCACTTCGCAACCAATCGGCCCGACCATGAACCGACGGATTTCCCCGGTCACCGGGTCGGCGCAGAGCATCTGGTTATTGCCCATGCCCGCGAAGTCTCCGGCATTGCTCGAATCGCCATCGGTGAGAATCCACAAGCGCCCGGCCTTGTCGAAGCCCAAACCGTCCGGGCTGTTGAACATGTTCTGCGGGGTGATGTTCGACGACCCGCCCTTCGGCGTGCCGGCGTGCACCCCCGGATTACCGGCGACCACAAACAGATCCCAGGCAAAGCTTTTCGAGCCGTGATCGTCACGGTCGGTGCGCCAGCGCAGGATCTGCCCGTAGACGTTCTTCTCCCGTGGATTTGGCCCGCCGACCGGTTGGCCTTCTTCGCCGCGCTTGGCGTTGTTGGTCAGGGTGCAATAAACCTGGCCATCCTTGGGGCTGACGACGATCCATTCCGGGCGGTCCATGCGCGTGGCGTTGACCACGCTGGCGGCGAGGCGCGCGTGAATCAGCACTTCGGCCTGATCGGCAAAGCCGCTGCTGGCGTCGATGCCGTTTTTGCCGTGGGTCAGCTCGATCCACTGGCCCTGGCCTTTCGGGTGATCGGCATTGCCGTCACCCGCGTCGAAACGCGCGACGTATAACGTGCCGTGGTCCAGCAGGTCGCGGTTGGCCTTGGGGTTGCGGTGATTGATCTTGTCGCGGCTGACGAATTTGTAGATGAACTCGCCGCGCTCATCGTCGCCCATGTAGACCACGGCGCGCCCGTCACTGGTTTCGGCCAGGGCGGCGTTTTCATGCTTGAAGCGACCCAGGGCGGTGCGTTTGACCGGGGTCGATTGCGGGTCGAACGGGTCGATTTCCACCACCCAGCCGTGACGGTTGAGTTCGTTGGGGTTCTTCGCCAGATCGAAACGCGGGTCGTGCGGGTGCCAGTTGATTTCTTTACTGGCGGCCACGGCGCCGTAGCGTTTTTGCGCGGCATCGAATTTTTGCTCGGCATTGCTGCTGCCGAAGCAATCAGTGAAGTTTTCTTCGCAGGTCAGGTAGGTGCCCCATGGCGTCTTGCCGTTGGCGCAGTTCTGGAAGGTGCCGAGGACTTTCTTGCCGTGCTTGTCAGCGCTGGTTTTCAGCAGATCGTGACCGGCGGCCGGGCCGCTCAAGCGCAGTGGCGAGTTACCGTGGATGCGCCGGTTGTAGCGCGAGCCCTGAACAAACTCCCACTGGCCACGGCGACGCTGCACTTCAATCACCGAAACACCTTCACAGGCCAGTGCTTTACGCACATCTTCCGCCGATTGCGGCATGCCGCCGTGGGGGTAGAGGTAGCGGTAGTTGGTGTATTCGTTGTTGATCGCCATCAGCGCCCGGTCTTTGTCGCCGGGAAACTCAAACAGGCTCATGCCGTCGTTGTTGTCGCCGAACTGGACTTCCTGGGCCTGGGCGGTGCCGTTGCCGCTGGGATCGAAGGCCGGACCGTTCTTTTGCAGCGGCTGGCCCCAACTGATCAACACCGAGGATTTGTAACCTGGTGGCAGGGTGATGGTGTCGGTCGTGGCGGCGGCGATGCTGTTGAAGCCCAGCAGTTTGCTGGAGCCGGCGCTGACACTAGCGGCCAGCACGCTGCGGCTCAGCAGGTTGCCGCCGAGGAACATCGCCGCACCGCAGAGGGCGCCGGCGCTGATGAAGCCACGACGGCTGAGGCCGACCATTTTTTCCAGGTCGGTGGGTTGGTTTTCTTCTAATAGGCTCACATCAGGCTCCCTGCGGGTTTTTGCAGTCACCTTAATGAGCGTCAGTGAAGGTTTTGTTTCAGAGCGGCGTGCCGAGCAGGACGTTGGACGGCGCAAACTGCACCCGCACCGGTCGGTCGACGCCAAGGCCGGAGGTTCTCAAATGCAGTGGCTCGGCCAGGGCGCAGAGTGTCTGGCCATTGGGCAGGCCGATGCGCACTTCGCTGGGGCCGTCTTCGGCATCGAGAATCTCCTCGATAATGCCGTTCAGGCAATTGTTGCCAGGTGTTGCAGTCTGCTCGATGGCCAGCAGTTCCAGCCATCCGGCCTTGATCAGAGCTACGACCTCGGTGCCGCTTTGCAGCTCCAGGCGCAGGGTGCTGTCGTGAGTGATCTGCGCGTCGATGCTCAGGCCTTCAGCCAGCTCAAGACGAATGCGGTCATTACGCCCCTGGGACTCGATCGCCACGACTTTGCCGTGCAGTTGATTGCGCGCGCTGGTGCGCAACATCAGCCGACCCAGCAGGTCGAGATCGCTGGCGTCTTCGGCCGCTTCCAGCACCTGGGCCTGCAACACTTGCAGCTTTTGATACAGGCGCAGGACCCGTTGACCCTCTTCGGACAACTTCGCGCCACCGCCACCCTTGCCGCCGACACTGCGTTCCACCAGGGGTTTTTGTGCGAGGTTGTTCAGTTCGTCGATGGCATCCCACGCCGCTTTGTAACTCAGGCCCGCGCTTTTCGCGGCGCGGGTGATCGAGCCCTGTTCGGCGATGTGTTGCAGCAGGGCGATGCGCTGCGGGCGACGGACAATGTGTTGGGACAACAACGTAGGCAAGGACATGGCGAGGTGCTTTGGGCGGTGGCAATGAGAGGACGTTGGCGACTTGGGGCTCGGGAGTCAAGTCGGGTCACTCGCCGGGTTTGGGGGTGCGGGCCAGGCAATAGACATCGACCCGGGCGGCACCGGCGTCCATCAGCAAGCGAGCCAGGGTTTGCGCGGTAGCGCCGGTGGTCAGCACGTCATCGATCAAGGCCAGATGCCGGCCCGCGACCGCTGCGCCGGGCGCCAGGGTGAAGGCGTGGCGCAGGTTGCGTTTGCGCGCCTGGGCATTCAGGTCCTGTTGGGCGCTGGTGTCCTGAGTTCTCAGCAACAACGTTTCATCGCAAGGAATAGTCAGGCTTTCACTAAGCCAGCGCGCGAGCATCGCCGCCTGGTTGAAGCCGCGTTGGCGCAGACGCCGGGTGGCCAGCGGCACGGGGATCAGCGCATCGGGTCGCTCCAGGTCTTCATCGAAGCGATGTTGCAGGAATTGGGCAAGCAGTTCGCCGAGCAAGCGGCCAAGTGGCCACTTGGCGTTGTGTTTGAAACGTGTAATCAGCGTGTCCAGCGGAAAGCTGTAGGTCCAGGGCGCCGCCACTCGCTCGAAGGCCGGCGGCTGTTGCAGGCATTGGCCGCACGTCAGGCCGGAAGCCGGCAAGGGCAGGGCGCAGGTCTGGCAGTGATCGCCGAGCCAGGGCAGTTCGGTTTCGCAGGCGATGCACAGGGGCGTGGTGTGGTCGGCATGCTCTGAACAGAGCAGGCAGGATTGTTTGTTTTTTAACCAGATGTAAACCGGTCCATCGTAACGTGGTTGACAGCGCATCGCTCTTCCTTAAATATGCCGAACATCCGTGTCGCGCCTGTGGGTATTCCATTCCCCCGGCCGCTTGCCAAGCATAAAACAAAGGAAACGCCCATGAGCGCCAGTACCTCTGCAACCCTGCGTCATGACTGGTCTTTGGCCGAAGTCAAAGCACTCTTCGTTCAGCCATTCAATGACCTGTTGTTCCAGGCCCAGACGGTGCATCGCGCGCATTTCGACGCCAATCGGGTCCAGGTTTCGACGCTGCTGTCGATCAAAACCGGCGCCTGCCCGGAAGATTGCAAATATTGTCCGCAGTCCGGTCACTACAACACCGGCCTGGAAAAAGAAAAGCTGATGGAAGTGCAGAAGGTCCTCGAAGAGGCCGCTCGCGCCAAGGCCATCGGTTCGACCCGTTTCTGCATGGGCGCGGCGTGGAAACATCCGTCGGCCAAAGACATGCCGTACGTGCTGGAGATGGTCAAGGGCGTGAAAGCCATGGGCCTTGAAACCTGCATGACCCTCGGTCGCCTCGACCAGGACCAGACCGTTGCGCTGGCCGACGCCGGCCTCGACTACTACAACCACAACCTCGACACCTCGCCGGAGTTCTACGGCAGCATCATCACCACCCGCACCTACGGTGAGCGGCTGCAAACCCTGGCCTACGTGCGGGAATCGGGGATGAAGATCTGCTCCGGCGGCATCCTCGGCATGGGCGAGTCCCTCGACGACCGCGCCAACCTGCTGATCCAGTTGGCCAACCTGCCGGAGCATCCGGAGTCGGTGCCGATCAACATGCTGGTGAAAGTCGCTGGTACGCCGCTGGAAAACGCCGATGACATCGACCCGTTCGACTTCATCCGTATGCTCGCTGTCGCCCGCATCCTGATGCCGCAATCCCACGTGCGCCTGTCCGCCGGCCGCGAAGCGATGAACGAGCAGATGCAGGCCCTGGCCTTCTTCGCCGGCGCCAACTCGATTTTCTACGGCGACAAACTGCTGACCACCGCCAACCCCCAGGCTGACAAGGACATGCAACTGTTCGGGCGCCTGGGGATCCTGCCGGAAGCGCGCGAAGAGCACGCCGATGAAGTGCATCAAGCGGCCATCGAGCAGGCATTGGTCGAGCAGAAGAGCAGCGAGCAGTTCTATAACGCCGCTGTTTGACCGCTTTCTGTAGGAGCGAGGCTTGCCCGCGAATGAGACACCTAGGTCTATCTGAATGACCGCGGTGATGCCTTCGCGGGCAAGCCTCGCTCCTACAGGGGCTATACCTCTTTCCTACTCGCGAGGTCTGCATGTCTTTCGATCTCAGCGCGCGTCTTATTGCCCGTCGTGCCGAAAATCTCTATCGCCAACGCCCACTGCTCGAAAGCCCTCAAGGCCCGGAAGTGGTGGTCGACGGTCAGCCATTGCTGGCGTTCTGTAACAACGATTACCTGGGTTTAGCCAATCACCCGCAAGTGATCGAAGCCTGGCGCGCCGGCGCGGCGCGGTGGGGCGTCGGCGGTGGGGCGTCGCACTTGGTCATTGGTCACAGCACGCCGCATCATGAGCTGGAAGAAGCCCTGGCCGACCTGACCGGTCGTCCGCGGGCGCTGCTGTTCACCACCGGTTACATGGCCAACCTCGGCGCGGTCACTGCGCTGGTCGGGCAGGGCGATACGGTGCTGGAAGACCGGCTCAATCACGCGTCGTTGCTCGATGCCGGCCTGTTGTCCGGTGCGCGGTTCAATCGTTATCTGCACAACGACGCGGGCAGCCTGGCCAAGCGCCTGGAGAAAGCCACCGGCAACACGCTGGTGGTCACCGACGGCGTGTTCAGCATGGATGGCGATCTCGCCGACCTGCCGGCGCTGGCCCGGGAAACCAAGGCCAAAGGCGCGTGGCTGATGGTGGATGACGCCCACGGCTTTGGCCCGCTGGGCGCCAATGGCGCAGGGATCGTCGAGCATTTTGGTTTGAGTCAGGAAGATGTGCCGGTGTTGGTCGGCACCCTCGGCAAGGCGTTCGGCACGGCCGGTGCGTTTGTGGCGGGCAGCGAAGAGTTGGTCGAAAGCCTGATCCAGTTCGCCCGTCCCTACATCTACACCACCAGCCAACCGCCGGCCCTGGCCTGTGCGACGCTGAAAAGCCTTGAATTACTGCGCAGCGAGCATTGGCGGCGCGAGCACCTTAAGGTGCTGATCCGTCAATTTCGTCGAGGGGCCGAGCAGATCGGCCTGGAACTCATGGACAGCTTTACCCCGATTCAACCGATCATGATCGGCAACGCCGGCCGCGCGGTTCGACTGTCGCAGATGCTGCGCGAGCGTGGCCTGATGGTCACCGCGATCCGCCCACCGACCGTGCCGGCCGGCAGCGCCCGCCTGCGGGTGACCCTGACCGCCGCCCACAGCGAGGCACAGGTGCAGCTATTGTTAAATGGACTGGCCGATTGTTTTGCACAACTGGGACCGGAGCCAAGCCATGCGTGATCGACTGATTCTGCTGCCCGGTTGGGGTCTCGGGGTTTCGCCGCTGGAACCGCTGGCGGCAGCGTTGCAGGGACTGGATGAACACCTGCGGGTCGAGATCGAGCCGTTGCCGGAGCTGGAGTCCGGCGATCTTGAAGAGTGGCTCGATGAGCTGGACTCGACCGTGCCTCAGGACACTTGGCTCGGTGGTTGGTCGTTGGGCGGGATGCTCGCCTCGGAATTGGCGGCGCGGCGCGGTGATCGTTGCTGCGGCTTGCTGACCCTGGCGAGCAATCCTTCGTTTGTCGCCCATGAGCAATGGCCGAGCGCGATGCCCGGCGAAACGTTTGATGCGTTTCTGGCGGGTTGTGGCGCCGATCCACGCATGACCTTGAAACGGTTCTCGCTGCTTTGCGCCCAAGGCGCCGAAGACCCGCGCGGTTTGTCGCGATTGTTGCTCGGCGGCGCGCCGCATACGTCGGCCCAGGTGTTGATGAGCGGCCTGGAAGTGCTCGCGCAACTGGATACCCGGCAAGCGTTGCAGGCCTTTCGTGGCCCGCAACTGCACCTGTTCGCCGGCCTTGATGGGCTGGTCCCGGCCGAAGCGGCGGGGGACTTGCTGGCGTTGTTGCCGGATGTCGAAATCGGCCTGATCGAACAGGCCAGCCACGCGTTTCTTCTGGAAGACCCCCACGGTGTGGCGGGGGCGATCCAGGCTTTTTTGCATGAGTCCGGCGATGACTGATTTATCCCTTCCCAACCTGCCCGGCGGCTTGCCCGACAAGCGCCAGGTGGCAGCGTCCTTTTCCCGTGCGGCGGCCAGCTACGACAGCGTGGCGCAGTTGCAGCGCGATGTCGGCAGCGAGTTGTTGCGCCGGTTACCCGATGATTTTGTGCCCGGTCGCTGGCTGGACCTGGGCTGCGGCACCGGGCATTTCAGCCGTGCGCTGGGTGAGCGTTTTGCGGCGAGTCACGGGGTGGCGCTGGACATCGCCGAAGGTATGCTCAATCACGCCCGGCCATTGGGCGGTGCCACGCATTTCATCGCCGGCGATGCCGAACGGTTGCCGTTGCGGGATTCGACCTGTGACCTGATCTTCTCCAGCCTCGCGGTGCAGTGGTGTTCGGACTTTGCTGGCGTGCTCAGCGAGGCGCATCGGGCATTGAAACCGGGCGGAATTTTCGCGTTTGCTAGCCTGTGTGTCGGCACGTTGTACGAATTGCGTGACAGTTGGCGTCAGGTGGATGGCATGGTGCACGTCAACCGTTTCCGCGAATTCGAGACATATCAACAGCTGTGCGCGGCCAGTGGCTTGAACGTCGCCAGCCTGCAAACCCGTCCACATGTGTTGCATTACCCGGATGTGCGCAGCTTGACCCACGAGCTCAAGGCGTTGGGCGCGCATAACCTGAACCCCGGTCGGCCTGGCGGTTTGACTGGCCGGGCAAGGATTCTCGGCTTGATCGAGGCGTATGAGCAGTTTCGTCAGGCACAGGGACTGCCGGCGACTTATCAAGTGGTTTACGCCGTGTTGGAGAAACCCTTATGAGCGCAGCGTATTTCATCACCGGCACTGACACCGATGTCGGCAAGACCACCGTGGCGGCGGGTTTGCTGCATGCCGCACGCTTGGCGGGCCTGAGTACGGCGGCGGGCAAACCGGTCGCTTCCGGCTGTGAGGTGACCCCCAAAGGATTGCGCAACGCCGATGCACTGGCGTTGCTGGCGCAATGTTCGGTGCCGCTGACGTATGCACAGGTCAATCCGGTGGCGTTCGAGCCAGCGATCGCCCCGCACCTGGCGGCGCGAGAGGCGGGCATCGCGCTGACGGTGCAATCCTTATTGACGCCGATGCGCGAAATCCTGGACCTCAACGCGGACTTCACCTTGATAGAAGGTGCGGGTGGCTGGCGCGTGCCGTTGGCGGATCAGGATAATCTTTCGGATCTGGCGATGGCCCTGGATCTGCCGGTCATCCTGGTGGTCGGCGTGCGCCTGGGTTGCATCAACCATGCATTGCTGACGGCTGAGGCGATTGCCAACGATGGGCTGCAGTTGGCGGGATGGGTGGCCAACATCATTGAGCCGAAGACTTCGCGCCTGGAGGAGAACCTCGCCACGTTGGCCGAGCGGATACCCGCGCCGTGCCTGGGCCGGGTGCCGAAACTCAAGTCGGTGACGGCGCAGGCGGTGGCTGAGCATCTCCAGCTGGATCTGCTGGATTAATGTTTTTGCCTATGGCAAGGCACTGTGCCATTAGTGTTTTTGTCGGGTGTTTTGCGTGGGTGTCTGCTTCAATGGCCGCTGTTGATCCTTCATAAGGACGAGTTCTCCCATGGAAATCTCAGGTAACACCGCTTTTTATGCCGGTCTGAGCACTATTCAGACCGGGCAGAACCGTGTCGATCAGGCTGCCGGCCAGATCGCCAGCACCGTCATTGAACGTTCGCAGTCCAGCCAGTCTTCCGAGTCTCAGGTCGATCGTTTGCGTTCGGTTGATCGCAGTCAGGAAGCCGACCTCGCCAGCAATGTGGTCGAGATGTCCCAAGGCAAGTTTCAGGTTGAGCTCGGCGCGAAAGTGGCCAAGGCTTCCGATGAAATGCTGGGGACGTTGATTGATACGTACGCGTGAAGTTGTCCCCTGCAAAAAATGCGCTCGGATGAGCGCATTTTTTTTGTCTGGGGTTTTCACTGACCCGTAAGCGCTGTGATTTTCGGAAAGCGTGAGGACCAGGCGAAGCCGCTGCTGCCGGCGAGAAGAATGCGTCCGTTAGTCTGGATGGCAATATCGGCAAATTCACCCCTGAGTGATTCGCTGTTGAATGTCGGGTCGAGACTGCCATTTTCGAGCAACCGCCATTTATGACCATAGATTTGATTCAAGGGGAGTTCACGGTTGACTCCTCTGCCTGCAACTACGATTTTTCGATCGGGTTGTATTGCAACGGTCGTCAACTCAACGTCCATCGAGTCGCGCTCGAAATACACCAGTTCGCCACCGTTGAAACTCGAATCGGGTCGACCGTCCGCGGTCAGTCGCATTATCAAACCCTGGTCTCTACCGGAGGTGTTTCTGAAGCCCGTGAAAACTATTCGGTTGTCATCCATTACAAGGAGCCGGGACGGGAGATTGATTAAAGTCGTTGGGGCACTGACTTTTTCGGATGTCGGTTCGGTGGGTATATCAATAAAGCCGTCATCCCCGAAGGAGTTGTCGAGTACCCCGGAAGGTGAGTAACGGGCAAGTGTCACATTGCCAGAGTCGTATCCCGCTACGACTATGTTGCCATTGCTCTGAATCTGCACGGCACAAACGTGTGATGGTTTGTCATGAAGCCGGATCTCAACAAAACCGCCCTGACCAAATTGATTGTCCAGCTCACCGGTTCTCGTGACGCAGTACAGCCTGCTGTTGCTTTCGTACAGGTTGCCAGTAAGGTAAGTCGCCGTAATAAGAATTTTGCCATCTTGCTGTAAGCAGCCATCGCTGGTGGGTCTGGCGAAACCATATTCAGGATGTGAATTGTCCGGTTGCGGCAGGATTCTGCGGCCGAACACCAGATCCGGACTGCCGTTTGCAAGCAAGCGCATAACGGCAGGTCGATAGCGAGGCATTCCCGTTGGCTCATCCCTGACTAAGGACTCGCCAACGATGACAATCCTTTCGTCTTGTTCATTATCGGTGAGCTTTTGTAAAAGCAGACGATTGGGACGGGAGTTGTCACCCTCCTCGAAATTCCATCTTTGTGCGTTGAAACCCGCGTCCTTTGTTCCATCGATCAGTGCGCGGTCAATCGACATCTTTCCGTAAAGTTCTGTCGCATGAGTAATGACGCCGTTTTTGGACAGGGCCATCGTCAGTGTCCTGCCTAATTCACTGAAGCCGCCGGTATCAAGATATCCATCGGTGCCAAAGCTCGTGTCTATGTCGCCAGCCTGGCGCGATTGAGCGTTTGTTGAAGGGGGCATGACATTCTCCTCGAGTACGCACGTTCAAATTCGAAGCTTCATTGCAGGTTCGCGAAGCTATCGTTCGTCACATTGAAAGTGTTTTTTGCCTCCGCAGTAACTGTCAGATGTGACAGTTTTTTATAGCTATTAAAGTGTTTTTCACGTTTTTTCAGGTATATCGGGCATAAAGCGTCCAGGGTCACCTCGACCTGTTCAGCCGCGTTTTTCAACTTCACTACGCTAAGTGGTGAGCGGCGAGCTTTTATCGAGAATTGCGTAGGGCTACCGTTTCAGCGACAGAGGCTCGATGACAAATGGTATCGGCTCGGTGCTTGACAAGATTTGGGCGTAAACGTATGTTTCAAACAACTGTTTGACCGTCACAACAAATCAACACGGTCGTTCATTCCCGGTTACATCAGCAGAGGTTTATCGCTATGCCTGACTACAAGGCCCCCTTGCGTGATATTCGCTTCGTTCGTGACGAACTGCTCGGCTACGAAGCGCACTATCAGAGCCTTCCGGCTTGCGCAGACGCAACTCCGGACATGGTTGACGCCATTCTCGAAGAAGGCGCCAAGTTTTGTGAGCAGGTGCTGGCTCCGCTGAACCGCGTGGGTGACACCGAAGGCTGCACCTGGAGCGAGTCCGGCGTTAAAACCCCGACTGGCTTCAAAGAAGCCTACAAACAATTCGTTGAAGGCGGCTGGCCAAGCCTGGCTCACGACGTGGAGCACGGTGGCCAAGGCCTGCCGGAGTCCCTGGGTCTGGCCGTCAGCGAAATGGTTGGCGAAGCCAACTGGTCGTGGGGCATGTACCCAGGCCTGTCCCATGGCGCGATGAACACCATTTCCGAGCACGGTACGCCTGAGCAGCAAGACGCCTACCTGACCAAACTGGTCTCCGGCGAATGGACCGGCACCATGTGCCTGACCGAACCGCACTGCGGCACCGACCTGGGCATGTTGCGCACCAAGGCCGAACCTCAGGCCGACGGTTCCTACAAAGTTTCCGGCACCAAGATTTTCATCTCGGCCGGTGAACACGACATGGCCGACAACATCGTCCACATCGTGCTGGCCCGCCTGCCGGACGCACCGGCTGGCACCAAAGGCATCTCGCTGTTCATCGTGCCGAAGTTCATGCCGAATGAAGACGGTTCGATCGGCGCACGCAACGCCGTGACCTGTGGTTCCCTGGAACACAAAATGGGCATCCACGGCAACGCCACTTGCGTGATGAACTTCGACGCGGCCACCGGTTACCTGATCGGCCCGGCGAACAAAGGCCTGAACTGCATGTTCACCTTTATGAACACCGCTCGCCTGGGCACCGCGCTGCAAGGCCTGGCCCACGCCGAGATCGGCTTCCAGGGCGGCCTGAAATACGCTCGCGATCGTCTGCAAATGCGCTCCCTGACTGGCCCGAAAGCGCCGGAAAAAGCCGCTGACCCAATCATCGTGCACCCTGACGTACGTCGCATGCTGTTGACCATGAAGGCGTTCGCCGAAGGCAACCGCGCGATGGTCTACTTCACCGCCAAGCAAGTCGACATCGTCAAATACGGCGTGGACGAAGAAGAGAAGAAGAAAGCCGACGCACTGCTGGCCTTCATGACTCCGATCGCCAAAGCCTTCATGACTGAAGTCGGCTTCGAATCTGCCAACCACGGCGTGCAAATCTACGGCGGTCACGGTTTCATCGCCGAGTGGGGCATGGAGCAGAACGTTCGCGACAGCCGTATTTCGATGCTGTACGAAGGCACCACCGGTATCCAGGCACTCGACCTGCTGGGCCGTAAAGTGCTGATGACCCAAGGCGAGGCTCTGAAAGGCTTTACCAAGATCGTCCACAAGTTCTGCCAGACCAACGAAGGCAACGAAGCCGTCAAAGAGTTCGTCGAGCCATTGGCCGCGCTGAACAAAGAGTGGGGCGAGTTGACCATGAAGGTCGGTATGGCCGCCATGAAAGATCGCGAAGAAGTCGGCGCCGCTTCGGTGGACTACCTGATGTACTCCGGTTACGCCTGCCTGGCCTACTTCTGGGCTGACATGGCGCGCCTGGCTGCCGAGAAATTGGCTGCCGGCACCACCGAAACCGCGTTCTACACCGCCAAGCTGCAGACTGCGCGCTTCTACTTCCAGCGCATCCTGCCGCGTACCCGCACTCACGTAGTGACCATGCTGTCGGGCGCCAACAACCTGATGGACATGAAAGAAGAAGACTTCGCTCTGGGTTACTAAGCCTTCGCGCGGTTCTAAAAAAAACCGCCGCTCTTTTGGGAGCGGCGGTTTTTTTTTGCTTCTTCCTGACTGCTCAGACATTACCTACCAAGGGGTCGGGTCCAGAGGGCCGACGCCGGTCGGAGTGCCTGCGCCTTCTCCGTTACGCAGGAACGGCAGGTGCCAGAAGTCGTTCGGGACCACCGGGTCGCCAGGCTTGACGCCTTCCGGAAAGATGAACTCAAACACCGGCGCCACGTACTGTCCAGCGATCAGACCATTGGCCACCGTCAACCGGCCGGCATTTTGAATGCAACTGTCCACGGCGGTCTGGGAAGCGGTCAGTTGTGGAACACAAAGTGACCGCACAACAACGCGCAAAGTGCGGGTCGGCTGGCTGAGAAGCCCGGTCGGTGCCTTGGTCGCGCGAATCCTCGCGCGTTGTGGTTGAGGGCCGATGTTCTGGCTCGTGATGCCACCCGAGACACCAAAGCAACTGGCGGGAAGGGACTGTGCAGGGTTGCATTCACCTGTCATCTCATAAGGCGTAACCCAGCGATTGGTTTGTATGCCCGTCGAAGGGTTCACATCTATCAGATAGATATCGACGGGTGTTTTCACGTCGGTTGTCGATGCTTCCAGGAATATCCGGTCCTGCGTTTCCTGCGCTACGCCGTTGATGGCCGTTGCCGAGGGGTCGGCGGTACCGATACCGAATTCCCCGATAGCCAGATAGCTGGGTTGTGTACCGGGTTGGGTATAGATCCCGATGTTGGCCTCAATCGTGTGGGCGGAGATAAAGTCCGGAGTACCCGCTGTGGCCGATTTGAACAGCGTACCCGCGTAGCTGATGAAGTCGCCGACTTCGAACGGTGCCTGTTGCATCGGGTCGGGGTCGGTCGCTGTGCGCGAAGCATCGCTGAAGCGCTTCATGACGAACTGACTGCAATAAACCTGGCCCAGAACCGGAGGGGACAGCTCTCCGCTGGCCGGAGGGATGACCCCTGCCTGGCTGAAGTTACGGCAGTTATTTGTGGTGGTCGGGGTCACGACTTTTGGCCGGTTTTTCTGAGGGCAGAGAGCATCGTCCCCGGAAATGGTGCGGGGTACGCACATCGGGTAACCGGTGGCAGCGTGGATAGTCGGGTTGGCGTCATCCACGGAGAACCGGGGATCGGGGCTTTGAGCACGACCAAAGCGTCCGCTTGGGTCGTTGATCTGGATGATTGTCGGTTGCAGAGGCGTGCCGCTATCCACTTCGAGGTTGCCGTTGGTGTAGTCGATCCGAGTGATGTAGCCGCTGCCGGCATTCGCCGCTTGCTGCGAGACAAAGATCAGCCCGGCTATTTGCTTGTTGGAGACGGTATTGCCCACCACGTGGATCTCGAAAGAGGGGTATGAAGTCGGTCCTTTGTTGAGCGCCAGCGACCCGCCCCTGACAAAATCCGCCCAGGTCAGGGTATTGGCCGGCATTTGCAAAATCGTATTGCACGGGACGGTAATCGTGACGCCGTTCAGTTGGACGGTCCCGCCAAATCGACCAGGATCGCTGGTGCCGGGGCAATTCGCATTGGTGGGATCCAGGGTCATGCTCTGGATAAAACCCGTGACGTCAAAGCCATGAATCGCATCCGGATTGGTAAACACCGGATTAGGCAAAGTGGGGGTCGAGAACGGGGAGGGTGCGCCCTTGACTGGCTTGGCCGTCCCGCCGCCTTGGGCAAGTGCATCACCTGCGCCTCCAATGGCGAGTGCGACGGCGACAGCGCCGGCCAGCAGTGCGTGGTGACCTGAGGTGCCGTTGAGTCGCTTGAGGAACGGCGCTGATGCCAGCGCTTTTGCGTGTAGGGATAAGCTCATGGTTCTCTCCACAATCTTGCGGGACCTGTTGCCGGCCAATCGACTCGCGTCGAGTTGGGGCTCGATCCAGAGGGCAAGTGTCTGAGCATGGTTTCGACATACCTGGCACTCAGCCTTCAGATGCATTCAATCGGCGATGCGTTGGCCGGTTCCGGACACAATCGCGAGAGACATTCCTTGAGCCTGGAACGTGTAAAGCACTAGTCGTGCCGAATTGACGCCAACGGTTGTTTGCCAGCAATAAATGCGGGCTGCGCGGATGTTGTGGTATTGCACGCAACAATATTTATATGAATGGCACCGAAGTAGGGGGGGCTAGGCGCCCACGTTTGGGAGTGCTGAACTAATTACCCTTCGGGCAGTTATAAGCAGGTAATTGAGAACCGTTGTCTATAGATACACTTAACACCAATCGAATGGCAAGTGGAATATAGAGAGGTCTATGAAATAATTGTTTTTTTGCACCCATATAAAAATTAAACAATAGCTCGCGCAGTGCAACTAGCGCACAAGTATTGTTTTTGATTAGTGACGGCTCATTCAACCAGGTGTCGGATCTCTAAAATTGCAAAGACTGTGCTGGTTATCTTACGAGTTATGAATTAGCAATTACTTTGCCAATATTATTTTTCTGATGGCTAAGACTTAACATGTTGTGAAATATGGGTATTTTGTCGCTTGTCAATTGTGGTTGGGGAATGGCACCCAAGAATGGGGGGGATGTTCACCCTAATGGAGTGGGTGCTTGCAGTTACCATGGATGGGCTTCCCGACCGATGGCTATTAACTGAGGCGTTGGTCAGTCGAGATAAAAAATACTAAATTTTTTTGTTGAAATTATTTGTTACAGCTAGAGTTGAGTTAAGCGCTCCTCACGGCGCGACAAAAGCAACGTTTCAATTAAGCCTGAGCCAAGAGAGTACTTTGCCAGTTAGGCCTCGTTTCGCATCGGCCAACTTCCAGTGGGTGCGTTTAGTCGTGCGAGCGGCAATATCCCTGGTGATGAGTTCCTCTCGTAACAGGATAATCCCGGAGCCTGGCTACTCCGTACTGAATCGAGAATGTCATCATGGTGAAGTCCTTGAGCATCCTTCGTATTATCCGCTGGGCCTGTTCGATCACAGGTGGCCTGATCGCTGTCGGTCTGGCTTGCGAGAGCGCCATCGCTGCGTCCCCGCCAGAGGTTGTCACACCCGTGGTAGACGTCCCCAGCTTGCAGTCGTTGCACGGCATGACGCCACCCGACCCTTCTGGAACCGAAGGCGGACGCAAAGTCGACCTGATGACCGACTACGTCCTCAACCGCTCAGCGGCGATTCTGTTGGGCAAGGCGCTGTTCTGGGACATGGAGATCGGCAGTGACGGTTCCACCGCATGCGCCTCCTGCCACTTCCACGCGGGTGTCGATCACCGCATCACCAACCAGATCAATCCTGGCCAGGCGAACACCAACTCAAACGTTTCTTCGATCTTCAACAAGCCGTTTGTAGCGTCCGACATTCCGGGCGACGTCGCTTCCTACTTGACCAAATCCGGCGGCAAGGGCGGCCCGAACTACACGCTGAAGAAAACCGACTTCCCGACCCATGTGCTGGCCGATCCACTGGATCGCAATTCGCCGATTCTCTATTCCACCGACGATGTGATTGGCTCCCAAGGCGTGTTCGACGCCAACTTCGTCAAGCCACACCAAGCGCGTTTCGACAAGTGCACGGCGCAGCCAGACGGCATATTCCAGGTAGGCGGCATCAATGTCCGTCGCAGCACCGGGCGTAACGCGCCGACGGTGATCAACGCCGCGTTCAATGTGCGAAATTTCTGGGATGGCCGGGCGAACAACGTGTTCAACGGCTTCTCGCCGTTCGGCAATCGCGATCCCGATGCCGGGATTTTCGTCACCGGTGATCGCGGCGGCGTAGCCACCAAAGTGCGACTGGCGCTCAAGGATGCCTCGGCGGCCTCGCAAGCGGTGGGACCTCCCGGCAGCCCGGTGGAAATGTCCTGTGGCGGGCGCACCTTTGCCGATATCGGCCGGCGCATGCTCGACACCCTGATGCTCAAGCAGCAACGGATTTCCTCGACTGATTCGGTGCTGGCCTCCGTTTCCGGTGCGCGCCGGCCGACTTACCGTGAACTGATCAAGGCTGCGTTCCAGCCACGTTTGTGGAATGCCACGCAGCAGGTGCTGTTGGGCGATGCGCCGTACACTCAGATGGAGGCCAATTTCCCGCTGTTCTTCGGCCTGGCGATCCAGATGTACGAATCCACCCTGATCTCGGATAAGGCACCGCTGGACGCTTACTTGCAGGGCGATCATTCGGCCATGAATGCCCAGCAGGTCGAAGGCATGAACCTGTTCCTGGGCAAGGGCAAATGCGTCAGTTGCCATGGTGGCGCGGAACTGACCAACGCCGGTAGCCGCTTGCTGTTCCATCCGCGTGAACGCATCGAGCGCATGGTGATGGCCGACAACCTCACCACGCTCTATGACAACGGCTTCTACAACACTGGCGTGCGGCCGACGTCAGAAGATTTGGCGCTAGGTGGTTCGGACGCGTGGGGTAACCCTTGGTCCTTCACACGTCAGTACAACACCCTGTTGCAGGGCGGTAACGTGCCTGACCCGCTGGATGTCGACGTTTGCACATTCGAAGCGCCATTGAGTGCAGCGTTGCCGTGTGATGCGACGCTTAAACCGAATGTCGGTTTCCGTGATTCCGTGGATGGTGCTTTCAAGACGCCGACACTGCGCAACATCGCCTTGACCGGGCCGTATTTCCACAATGGCAGCCGGGCGACGCTCAAACAGGTGATGGAGTTCTACAACCGCGGCGGCGACCGGCGCGGTGAGGATGCAAGCAACACCAGCGGGTTCGAGCATCCGTCGGCGAATCAGCACAACGCCTCGAACCTTGATCCGGACATGACCGCGTTGAACCTGACTCCTGAGGAAGTCGATGCGCTGGTCAAATTCATGGAAGTCGGGTTGACCGATCCGCGCGTGGCCTGGGAGCAGGCGCCGTTCGATCATCCGTCGCTGGTTATTCCCCAAGGTCACGTCGGTGATGAGAATGCGGTAACGGCACGGCCTGTGAGTCCGAAGATTTCGACCCGGCAGGCGCTGGATGCACCGATTGCGCTCAAGCCTATTGGTGCGGAAGGGCGCACCGCCACCGAGGGGCCTTTACAGCCGTTCTACAACGATCTCTGAAGCATCGGGTATTGATGGCGAGGGGGCTTTTGTGGAGCGGGAGCAAGCTCCCTCTCCACAACATGTGTGTTGCATTAAAAAACCTCGGCAATTGACTCAGATACTCGGCATTTCTGCCGTTAAAGAGACGTTCACGTGACCTGCATCACATTTCGTGTGCTTAATCGTGCGCATTGCAGGCACAATGCCATCAATTGCTATGCCGGGTCGGAGCTTTACCCTTGCCGCGTTCTTCCGCTGTACGTTTCAGTCATTTCTTGCCCTCACTACTGCTATTGCTCGCTGGGCTTTCGGCTGCGTACATCAAGGATCTCAACGTCTTCTTCACGTCGCTGTTCAACGTACTGCCCACCCTGGTGCTGCTGCTCGGCGGCGCGTACTGCGCGGTTTACCGACGCCAGCGTGAACTGTTCCTGATGGTCACGGTGTACATCGCCTATTTCCTGCTCGACACCCAGACCGATTATTACCGCGACAACGGCAAGGTTCGCGAAGACGCGGCGGTGGTGTTCCATCTCTGTTGTTTGCTGCTGCCCTTGCTGTTCGGCCTGTTCGCGGCGTGGCAAGAGCGTACTCACCTGTTCCAGGACATGGTGGCGCGCTTCGCCGTGTTGCTGGCGTTCGGCAGCGTGGCACTGGGCATTGAGCAAAGTTACCCACAGGCGTTGTTGATGTGGCTGTCGGAGATTCGCTGGCCTGCCTTGCATGGCGCCTGGATGAGCCTGATCCAGTTGTCCTACCCGGTCTTTATCGCCTCGTTCCTGCTTCTGGCCTGGCAATACTGGCGCAACCCGCGACCTCTGCACGCCGCGCAGTTGGTGGGATTGTTGGGACTGTTCTGGATGTTGCCGAAAACCTTCATCCTGCCGTTCACCCTGAACATCATGTGCAGCCAGGTGATGCTGATGATTGCCGCGGCTGTGGCCCACGAAGCCTATCAAATGGCCTTCCGCGACGAACTCACCGGCCTGCCGGGGCGCCGCGCGTTGAACGAACGCATGCAGCGCCTGGGGCGCAATTACGTGCTTGCGATGAGCGACGTCGATCACTTCAAGAAATTCAACGACACCCACGGCCACGATGTCGGCGATCAGGTGCTGCGACTGGTCGCGAGCAAGCTGTCGAAAATCAGCGGCGGCGGTAGGGCGTATCGCTACGGTGGCGAGGAATTTGCCCTGGTGTTCGCGGGCAAGACGCTGGAAGAGTGTATGCCGCATCTGGAAGTCATTCGCGAGTCGATTGCGTCCTACAACATTCAACTGCGCAATCCGGATCGTCCCCAGGACGACCAGCAAGGTCGCCAGCGCCGGGCCGGCTCCGGCGCTTCGAGTGTGTCGGTGACGGTCAGCATCGGTGTCGCCGAGCGCCTGGAGCAGCGCACCCCCGAACAAGTGCTCAAGTCCGCTGACGAGGCGCTCTACAGCGCCAAGGGCGCCGGGCGCAACTGCGTGGTGGCGTTCGGTCAAAGCCGCCGTGGCGCGGTGCGCATGGACGCCGCTGCGGGTTGAGTGATGACGGCGCATTCAGCGTCTGGACTGTGATTGTGAGGCATGGTGCGCGGCAGTAGGTTTGAAGAATCTGCCGCCGGAGAAACGACCATGCCCGAGTACAAAGCTCCCCTGCGCGACATGCGCTTCCTGATCGACCACGTCTTCGACTTTCACAGCAACTACGCCGCGCTGGGCGCTACCGATGCCAGCCCGGACATGGTCAACGCGATCCTCGAAGAAGGCGCGAAATTCTGTGAGAACGTTCTGGCACCGCTTAATCGCAGCGGTGACGAAGAAGGCTGCCATTTCGACAACGGCGTGGTGACAACGCCTACAGGCTTCAAGCAAGCCTTCGCACACTATGTCGAGGCGGGCTGGCACGGCCTGGCGGCTGATCCGGTTTACGGCGGTCAAGGCTTGCCTAGCTCACTGGGCCTGGTCATCAGTGAGATGGTCGCCTCCAGCAACACCTCCTGGGGCATGTACCCTGGCCTGACCCACGGTGCAATGTCAGCGATCCACGCCCATGGCACCGAGGAACAAAAACACACCTACCTGAGCAAACTCACCGCCGGCCAGTGGACCGGCACCATGTGCCTGACCGAAGCCCATTGCGGCACCGACCTGGGCATCATCAAGACCCGCGCGGTGCCCCAAGCCGACGGCAGTTATGCGATCTCCGGCAGCAAGATCTTCATCTCGGCCGGCGAACACGACATGAGCGACAACATCATTCATTTGGTGTTGGCCAAGTTGCCGGACGCGCCGGCCGGGACCAAGGGCATTTCGCTGTTTATCGTGCCCAAATTCCTACCCGATGCTGACGGCGAAGCGGGCGAGCGCAACGGCGTTTCCTGCGGCTCCATCGAACACAAAATGGGCATCAAGGCTTCGGCCACCTGCGTGCTCAATTTCGACGACGCCAAGGGCTATTTGATTGGTGAAGCGAACAAGGGCCTGAACTGCATGTTCACCATGATGAACCATGCGCGCCTGGGCACCGGCATGCAGGGCTTGTGTCTGGGTGAAGCGAGCTTCCAGGGTGCGATCAAATACGCCAACGACCGCCTGCAAATGCGTTCGCTGACCGGCCCGAAAGCCCCGGAAAAAGTCGCTGACCCGATCATCGTGCACCCGGACGTACGACGGATGTTGCTGACGATGAAGGCCTTCAACGAAGGCAACCGGGCGCTGACCTATTTCACCGCACAGTTGCTGGATATCGCCCACCTGAGTGCGGACGCCACGGCGCGCCAGGAGGCCGAGGACTTGCTGGCGTTCCTGACGCCGATCTGCAAAGCCTTCATGACCGACACCGGCCTGGAAGTGACCAACCACGGCATGCAGGTGTTTGGCGGCCACGGTTTTATCCGCGAGTGGGGCATGGAGCAGCTGGTACGCGACTGCCGGATTGCGCCGATCTACGAGGGCACCAACGGCATTCAGGCACTGGACCTGCTGGGGCGCAAAGTCCTCGGCAGCCAGGGCAAGCTGCTGCGCGGTTTCACTAAAATCGTCCACAAGTTCTGCGCGGCCAACGCCGAGCATCCGCAGTTGGGTAGCTTCGTGGCGCAGCTCAACGAGTTGAATCAGCAGTGGGGCGAGGTGACGACGAAAATCGGCATGGCTGCGATGAAGAATGCGGATGAAGTCGGCGCGGCGTCGGTGGATTACTTGATGTACAGCGGTTACATCATCCTCGGCTATCTGTGGCTGCGTATGGCGCTGGTGGCTCAAGCGCAGTTGGACGCGGGCAGCGGTGATGCGGATTATATGCGCGGCAAACTGGCGACCTGCGAGTTCTATTTCAAGCGATTGCTGCCACGCACTGCTGCACATCGGGCGGCGATCGAGGCGGGGAGTGATTGCCTGATGAAGTTGCCGGCGGAGTTGTTTGCGCTGTAGTCGTTTTTTAAGAGCTTCGCGGGCAAGCCTCGCTCCTACAGATCCTCGCCGTGCGCAGACTTCGCGAACGATAGAGAACCTGTAGGAGCGAGGCTTGCCCGCGAATGCGTTTTGTCAGATACACGCTGATGACTAAACATTACAAATCAGTCATGAGCTGACCCTATGTGTCGTAAAAGTTGTTGGGTTACACTCGAACCCAACGAAAGCACAATTCCTACGAATCACCCGTTTAGATCCTGCGAGGTTTGCCATGGCTGACTACAAAGCGCCCCTGCGCGATATGCGCTTCGTCCTCAATGAAGTTTTTGAGGTCGCCAAACTCTGGGCCGAGCTGCCGGCGCTGGCGGATACCGTCGATGCCGAAACCGTCGAAGCCATTCTCGAAGAAGCCGGCAAGGTCACCAGCAAAAGCATCGCGCCCCTGAGCCGTGCGGCTGACGAAGAAGGTTGCCATTGGGCGGACGGTGCCGTCACCACGCCGGCAGGTTTCCCACAGGCTTATCAGACTTACGCTGAAGGCGGTTGGGTCGGTGTTGGTGGCGATCCGGCCTACGGCGGCATGGGCATGCCCAAGGCTGTGTCGGCCCAGGTCGAAGAGATGGTCAACTCCTCCAGCCTGTCGTTCGGTCTGTACCCGATGCTGACCGCTGGCGCCTGCCTGTCGATCAACGCCCACGCCAGCGACGAGCTGAAAGCCGCGTACCTGCCGAACATGTACGCCGGCGTCTGGGCCGGTTCCATGTGCCTGACCGAGCCGCACGCCGGTACAGACCTGGGGATCATCCGCACCAAGGCCGAACCTCAGGCCGACGGTTCCTACAAAGTCAGCGGCACCAAGATTTTCATCACGGGTGGCGAACACGACCTCACCGAAAACATCATCCACTTGGTGCTGGCCAAACTGCCGGACGCACCGGCCGGTCCGAAGGGCATCTCGCTGTTCCTGGTGCCGAAGTTCATGGTCAATGCCGATGGCAGCCTGGGCGCGCGTAACCCGGCGAACTGCGGTTCGATCGAACACAAAATGGGCATCCAGGCGTCCGCGACCTGCGTGATGAACTTCGACGAAGCCGTGGGTTACCTGGTCGGCGAGCCGAACAAAGGCCTGGCGGCGATGTTCACCATGATGAACTACGAACGTCTGGGCGTCGGTATCCAGGGCCTGGCCACCGGCGAACGCTCGTATCAGAACGCCGTCGAATACGCCCGCGATCGTCTGCAAAGCCGTTCGCCGACCGGCGCGCAAAACAAAGACAAAGTCGCTGACCCGATCATCGTCCACCCGGACGTGCGTCGCATGCTGCTGACCATGAAAGCCTCGAACGAAGGTGGCCGTGCGTTCTCGACGTACGTGGCGATGCAGTTGGACACCGCCAAGTTCAGCGAAGACCCGACCACCCGCAAGCGTGCGGAAGATCTGGTTGCTCTGCTGACGCCAGTGGCCAAGGCCTTCCTGACCGATCTGGGTCTGGAAACCACCGTGCATGGCCAGCAAGTGTTCGGCGGCCACGGTTACATCCGTGAATGGGGCCAGGAACAACTGGTTCGCGACGTACGTATCACCCAGATCTACGAAGGCACCAACGGTATTCAGGCGCTGGACCTTGTAGGACGCAAGATCGTTGGCAGCGGCGGGGCGTTCTACAACCTGTTCGCCGACGAGATTCGTCACTTCACCGCGACCGCCAGCGCTGATCTGGCGGAGTTCACCAAGCCGTTGAACGACGCGGTGACTACCCTCGATGAGCTGACTTCGTGGCTGCTGGACCGGGCGAAAAACAACCCGAATGAAATCGGCGCGGCGTCGGTCGAGTATCTGCAAGTATTTGGATACGTTGCCTATGCCTACATGTGGGCATTGATGGCCAAGGCGGCCTTCGGCAAAGAGGCGCAGGACGATTTCTACGCGAGCAAACTTGGCACCGCGCGGTTCTATTTCGCCCGTCTGCTGCCGCGGATTCACTCGTTGAGCGCGTCGGTGAAGGCCGGTAGCGAATCGTTGTTCCTGCTGGACGCCTCGCAGTTCTGACGATGTAACGTCATGTAAGCATTCTCTTACATGACGTGCTGCTGTTTTCCCATATGCGCCGATTGGATCCAGAGCTAATCTACTTCACATGGACGTCGCGCAGGAAGCGCAAAGCAACAACACGGACACGTAGGATTCTGCCAGGACGGCGGAGTGAAATGGATGTCAGGGAAACAGTCTGCAAAGCCCCGCTTCGGCGGGGTTTTCTTTTACCTGCAGAAAAGTGCTCAGGTCATTGTCACCGGGCCGTTCAAGCGGTCATCGGGCCCATTCAGTACTTCTTCCAGCAATGTCTGCAACAGCGCCAGCGAGGCTTGTTGCCGTTGCACATCTCGACACACCAAGCCGACTTTCAGCGGTACGCGCGGCTCGGTCAGTGGTTTCCACAGCAGTTCATGGTTGCCGAGGGCTTTTTGCGAGCGCCCGGGCAGCACCGTGGCCAGTCGGGTATGGGGCAGGCTGTCGAGAATCCCCGCCATGTTATTCAGCTCAGCTTGCACTTGCGGACGCCGGCCCAGGTTGGCCAATTGCGTCTGCCAGATCTGTCGTAGCTGAAACTCTTCGCCCAACAGCAGCATCGGCAATTCCGCGGCCTGGCTCATGGAAACTTTCTTGAATTCCCGCAGCGGATGATCCGCCGGGATGACAAGGGTCAGTTCATCTTCGTACAGCATCACGCCATGCAGCCCTGGCTGACGCGGCGGCAAATAGCTGATGCCGATGTCCAGGGAACCGTTGAGCAAGCGCCGTTCGA
This sequence comes from Pseudomonas sp. ANT_J12, assembly GCF_008370045.1. GTDB lineage: Bacteria > Pseudomonadota > Gammaproteobacteria > Pseudomonadales > Pseudomonadaceae > Aquipseudomonas. Next base: position 77,300 of record NZ_VOBN01000007.1, on the reverse strand, counting down.
TCTCTAGGCCGGTCAACTCATAAATCTGCACCACCAGATGCGGCTGCGCCTTGCGTACCCGTTCGAGCATCTGCGGCACCAGGCTGCTGTGCACAGTCTGCAACACGCCAATGGCCAGGGTGCGCAGTGCCTGCCCTTTGAAGTTGCCTAGCGCTTCCCGTGCCCGTTGCAGACCATCGAGCAGGGGCAAGGCGTGGTTGTACAACGTGTGCGCCGCCAGAGTCGGCAACAGGCGTTTGCTGCTGCGCTCGAACAGGCTCACATCGAGGTTCTGTTCGAGGTGACGGATCTGTTGCGACAGCGCCGGTTGGGAGATGGACAGTCGCTCCGCCGCCCGGCCTACATGGCCTTCTTCGTAGACCGCGACGAAATAACGCAGTTGTTTGAAATCCATAAGTAATACTTATCGAAAATGCTGTGAAATCGAAATGGCTCAGCGCCGTGCCTGAGCCTAGTCTAACCGCATTCATAAGGCTTACAGGGCCAGAACGAGCAATGAATACCGTTTGCAGCGATGGTGTTTACATAGGAAAGACAAAAAACCTCAAACGGGGCTTTTTGCGATGAATCTGTTTAATTTGCGACGTAACCCACCCAGCCTGGATGACTTGGTTCTGGGCGTTTCATTGCCCTCTCACAGTGACAACCTTTCCAGCGAGTGCCTGATGCCCAGCGTCGAGCGACCACAACAGATTTTTGTCCGGGGCCAGGGCTCGTGGTTGTGGGACAGCGATGATCGCGCTTATCTGGATTTCACTCAGGGCGGCGGCGCCAACAGCTTGGGCCACAGCCCATCCGTGCTGGTCAACGCCATTTCGGATCAGGCCCGGGCACTGATCAACCCCGGTTTCGGCCTGCATAACCGCGGCATGCTCAACCTCGCCGAACGCCTCTGCGCCAGTACCGGCAGCGACCAGGCCTACCTGCTCAACAGTGGCAGTGAAGCTTGCGATGCGGCGATCAAGTTGGCTCGCAAGTGGGGCCAACTGCATCGTGGCGGCGCTTCGCGGATCATCGTCGCCAACAAGGGTTGCCATGGTCGTAGTCTCGGGACGATTTCGGCGTCGGACAGTTCGAACCTGACCAACCGATTCGAGCCGCAGTTGCCCGGTTTCAGTCATGTCCCGTTCAATGACCTGCCAGCGTTGCATGCCGCGGTAGACGCCCGGACTGTGGCGATCATGCTCGAGCCAATTCAGAGTGAGGCCGGGGTGATTCCGGCCGACGAGCATTACCTCAAGGGTGTCGAGCGTTTGTGCCGCGAACTGGGCATCCTGCTGATTCTCGACGAAGTGCAAACCGGGATTGGCCGCTGCGGCACCTTGCTCGCGGAACAATCCTACGGCGTACGAGCGGATATCGTTGTGCTCGGCAAAGGCCTGGGCGGCGGCGTGCCGTTGGCGGCGTTGCTGGCCCGGGGCAAGGCGTGCTGTTTCGACCTCGGTGAAATGACCGGCACCCATCACGGCAATGCGCTGATGACCGCGGCTGGCCTCGCCGTGTTGGGCAGCGTGCAGGACCACGGATTTCTCGATCATGTACGCCAGACCGGTCAACACCTTCGCGAAGGCCTCCGGCGCCTGTCCCATCGCTACGGCCACGGCGAATTGCGCGGGCAAGGCCTGCTTTGGGGGCTGAGCCTGTCCGACGATTCAGCAGACGCGGTAGTCAAAGCGGCACTCCACGAAGGCTTGCTCCTCAACGCGCCACAACCCGATTGCCTGCGCTTCACCCCGGCCCTCACCGTCAGCAAAGCCAACATCGACGAAATGCTGCTGCGCCTGACCCGAGCGTTCTCCCGAGTGCGCACCGCGCAATTGCAGTGCCGCAAAGGGATTGCCGTCTGATCAGAGCCGTCCTACACGAATTCCCGAACCGTCTCGCGGTAATAACGCATCGCCCCATGCCTGATTCTTTTGGTGTGGGGCGTTTTTTTTGTCTCGGCGAAATGTTGGTCTGAAGAACCGCACTGAACCCTGACGAACGGAGCAGGTCGATTGGTTGTGTGGCTCGTACGAGCCAACTTCAAATCAGGAGCTGACCCATGGACTTTATTCGAATCATCATTGCCATTCTGTTGCCGCCCCTGGGTGTGTTTCTGCAAGTCGGTTTCGCCGGGGCGTTCTGGCTGAATATTCTGCTGACGTTGTGCGGGTATATTCCGGGGATCGTGCATGCGGTGTACATCATTGCCAAGCGCTGACATTTTCGGTGTCAGGTAGATAGCGTTCGCGGGCGGCGTTCCGACTTGCCCGCGAAGGGCGCGCCGCGGTTTCAATCGGCCAATTCCATCACCCGCCGATAAAACAACCACTCCTGTTCCAGCGCATGGGCCTGATTCCCCGCCTTGCGAAATCCATGACGCTCATCAGCGTAGTAGTGGGCCTCGACCAGAATGCCGTTGTCCTCCAGCGCCGTGACCATGTCGCGGGTCTGCTGTGGCACCACCACGGCATCCAGCTCACCCTGAAAGAAAATCACCGGCACTGCGATGTTGCGCGCATGCAATAGCGGTGTTCGCGCGGCATAACGTTCGGCGTCCTGACGCGGATCGCCAATCAACCAATCCAGATAGTCGCCTTCGAACTTGTGGGTTGCCTTGCCCAGTGCAACCGGATCACTGACGCCATACAGGCTGGCCCCTGCGCGAAAGACCTTGTGAAACGCCAGCGCGCAGAGGGTGGTGTAACCGCCGGCACTGCCGCCGCGGATGAAGGCCTTGTCGCCATCGATCAGCCCGCGTTCGGCGAGGTAAGTGACCACGGCACAGGCATCTTCCACATCCACATCGCCCCAACTCAGGTGCAGCGCCTGCCGATAATCCCGGCCATAGCCGCTGCTGCCACGGTAGTTGAGGTCGGCCACGGCGAAGCCGCGTTGCGCCCAATACTGGATGCGCGGGTCGAGCATCGGGTAGCAGGCCGAAGTCGGGCCGCCATGGATGAACACCACCAGCGGCGGTTTCGCAGCGCCGGTCATCGCCGGATAGAAGAAGCCATGGGCCTCCCCCGAACCGCTCGGGTAGCGCAGGGTTTGCGCACGGCTGATCTGCTCGGCGGGCAAGGGGGCAATGCCGCCGGCGAGGACGTTGACTTGCCGGGTGTTGCGGTCGATCGCAAGCACCGCCGAGGAGCTGATGGGCGAGGCGGCGATGCAGTAAATAAACTGCGTATCCAGTGCGAGACTTCGGAAACGGCTGTAGTTCCCGGTGAAATCCTCAGGGGCGTCGCCGCACAGACCCAGTCGGCCAAAGCCGCCTTCGGTCCAGCTCGCCAGATAAGCGTTTTCGCCAAGCGGTAACCAAGTGCTGCCACCGAGCTGCCACGGCGCGGGTCCGTGATCAGCCGCGGCGCTGGCCAGCGGGGTCAGTCCTTCTACGGATTCCATCCATGGCTGCCAGTAGCCGCCGCGATCAGTCAGGCAATACAAGCGGCCCGTGGCATCGAAACGGGGTTGTTGCAGCGACTCTTCAGCACCATCGCCGGCCACACAACGCGGCGGACCAAAGCCCTCGTTCTGGCGTTCGGCAACCATCAACCGGGTCGCGGTCCATGGCTGGTCCGGCCGGCTCCACTCGATCCAGGCCAAACGTTTTGTGTCAGGACTCAGCGTCGGCGCGGCATAAAAATCCGCGCCCTCGGCCAGCAAATGACGCACACCGTCCGCCAGGTCGATGGCCACCAATCGATGCTGATCGTGATGTTCTTCAACCGCCAACACCTGGCCATTGGCAAACTGCAGATCGCCATAACGGCACTCAGCCGACGTCAGCACCTCAGGCGTCTCACCGCTCAACGATTGCCGATACAACTGCTGGTTCGCCTCGTTGACGAAAACAATCCCGTCATCCGTCAGACAAAACGCCCCACCGCCATATTCGTACACCCGACTGCGCACACTAAACCCCAGCGGCGTCAGGCATTGCGCCTGGCCTTCGTGCCAATGCCAGATTCGGCACGCGGCATCCTCGGGCCGGTACTCGTTCCAGAACAAGCCATGGCGGCCGAGTTGCAACTCGGCGAAGTCGATACCGGCCGCGACGGCCCGGATGGCGCTGAAGGGTTCAGCTTTTGGCGATGAGGCGTGAGTTTCGTTCATTGCGAAAGGCCAGTTGTTCGATGGTTTGGGTCGCGTGCTCGGCTTCTTCGCGGGCCTTGAGAATCACGCCGTGATGTTCCGATTTGCTGCACACCGGATCGGCATTGCTGGCATCGCCCGTGAGCATGAACGCTTGGCAACGGCAACCGCCGAAGTCCTTCTCTTTTTCATCGCACGAACGGCAAGGCTCAGGCATCCAGTCGTAACCGCGAAAGCGGTTGAAGCCAAACGAGTCGTACCAGATGTGCTGCATGCTGTGGTCGCGCACGTTGGGAAATTGCACCGGCATCTGTCGGGCACCGTGACAGGGCAGGGCGGTTCCGTCCGGCGTCACTGTCAGAAAAATACTGCCCCAGCCATTCATGCAGGCTTTCGGGCGTTCTTCGTAGTAGTCCGGGGTGACGAAAATCAGCTTGCACGGATGCCCTTCGGCTTCCAGCTTGGCGCGGTATTCGTTGGTGATGCGTTCGGCGCGGACCAGTTGTTCCTTGGTCGGTAACAAGCCGACACGATTGAGCTGGGCCCAACCGTAGAACTGGCAGGTGGCGAGCTCGACGAAGTCCGCTTCGAGGGCGATGCACAACTCAATGATGCGGTCGATCTTGTCAATGTTGTGCCGATGGGTCACGAAGTTCAGCACCATCGGATAACCGTGTGCCTTCACCGCACGGGCCATTTCCAGCTTCTGAGCGAAAGCTTTTTTCGAGCCGGCCAGCAGGTTGTTCACCTGTTCGTCGCTGGCCTGGAAACTGATCTGGATATGGTCCAGACCAGCCTTCTTGAAGTCGCGGATTTTCTGCTCGGTAAGGCCTATGCCGGAGGTGATCAGGTTGGTGTAGAAACCCAGCTTGCGCGCCTCGGCGATCAGCTCGGCGAGGTCTTGGCGCACCAGTGGTTCACCGCCGGAGAAACCCAGCTGCGCCGCGCCCATCTCCCGGGCTTCGCGGAACACCTTGATCCACTGCTCGGTGCTCAGCTCTTTGCCCTGCTCGGCGAAATCCAGCGGATTGGAGCAGTACGGGCATTGCAGCGGGCAGCGGTAGGTCAATTCGGCCAGCAGCCACAGCGGCAGGCCGATGTCCGGTTTGGGCGGTAACTTGTCCGACACGGAATCAGGCAAGTTCGATCCAGTGCTCAGCACGGGCGACCTCCATGAATTGCTCGATGTCTTCACCGAGTTCAGGCACGCCGGGGAACTGCGCGTCCAGCTCGGCAATGATCGCTGCAACGTCACGCTCGCCGTCGATCAAACCACCGATCAGCGCGGCGCTTTCATTGAGTTTGATCATGCCTTCGGGGTACAGCAGCACGTGGCCTTTTTGCGCGGGTTCGTACTGGTAGCGGTAGCCCTGACGCCAGGTCGGGATCTTGCTGCGATCAAAACTCATAAGGTGATTCCTTTATGCCAGACCCGTTGCTCGGTCACGCTGTGATAAGGCGGGCGATTCAGCTCGTAGGCCATCGTCATGGCATCGAGCATGCTCCAAAGAATGTCCAGTTTGAACTGGAGAATTTCCAGCATGCGTTCCTGGCCTTCCCGCGTCGTGTAGTGCTGCAAGGTAATCGCCAGACCGTGCTCGACGTCACGACGGGCCTGACCCAGGCGAGTGCGGAAATACTCGTAGCCGGCCGGGTCGATCCACGGGTAATGCTGGGGCCAGCTGTCGAGGCGCGATTGGTGGATCTGCGGCGCGAACAGTTCAGTCAGCGAGCTGCTGGCGGCTTCCTGCCAACTGGCACGGCGGGCGAAGTTGACGTAGGCGTCCACGGCGAAACGCACGCCGGGCAGCACCAGTTCCTGGGAGCGCAATTGATCCGGGTCGAGGCCGACGGCTTGACCGAGGCGCAGCCAGGCTTCAATGCCGCCGTCTTCACCGGGGGCGCCGTCGTGGTCGAGCAGGCGCTGAATCCACTCGCGGCGAATCTCGCGGTCCGGGCAGTTGGCTAGGATCGCGGCGTCCTTCAGGGGGATGTTCACCTGATAGTAGAAGCGGTTGGCGACCCAGCCCTGGATCTGCTCGCGGGTCGCCCGGCCTTCGTACATCGCCACGTGATACGGGTGGTAGATGTGGTAGTAGGCGCCCTTGGCGCGCAGGGCGGCTTCGAACTCGGTGGGGGACATTGCGGTGTCAGTCATTTCGGTTCTCCGGGTAGGACCGGTGGGTTCTTTGGTGTCGGGTCTGACGTCTTCGCGGGCAAGCCTCGCTCCTACAAGGGATAGCGATCAACCTGTAGGAGCGAGGCTTGCCCGCGAAGGGGCCATTGGCTACAACACAATACCCATCCCGTCATACGCCACTTCAACCCCACGCCGATTCAGCTCCGCCCGCTCCGGCGAATTTTCATCGAGAATGGGGTTGGTGTTGTTGATGTGGATAAGCACTTTGCGCTGCTCGGGCAATTGTTCCAGCACTTCCAGCATGCCGCCGGGGCCGTTCTGCGCCAAGTGACCCATTTCCCGACCCGTGCGGGTGCCAACTCCACGACGCTGCATTTCATCGTCGTCCCACATCGTGCCGTCTACCAGCAGGCAATCGCTGCCGGCCATGATTTCCAGCAAAGGTGCGTCGACCTTGCCCAGGCCGGGCGCATAGAACAGCTTGCCACCGGTGCTGAGGTCTTCGACGATCAGGCCGATGTTGTCGCCCGGGTGCGGGTCGAAGCGGTGTGGTGAGTAAGGCGGGGCGGCGCTGCGCAGGGGCAGCGGGGTGAACCGCAGGTTCGGGCAGGCCGGTACTGTGAAACTCTGGTCGAGTTCGATGCGGTTCCAGTTCAGCCCGCCGTTCCAGTGGGTCAGCATGGTGAACAGCGGAAAACCGGTGCTCAGGTCTTCGTGGACCATGTCGGTGCACCAGACTTGATGCGGGCAACCTTCGCGCAGGCTGAGCAGGCCGGTGGTGTGGTCGATCTGGCTGTCCATCAGGATAATCGCGCTAATCCCGGTGTCGCGCAGGGCCCGGCCCGGTTGCATCGGGCTGAAGCCCTGGAGTTGGGCGCGGATGTCCGGCGAGGCGTTGCACAGCACCCAGTTCACGCCGTCATCGGAAATCGCGATGGACGACTGGGTCCGCGCCTTGGCGTTCAGGCTGCCGTCGCGAAAACCGGCGCAGTTCACGCAGTTGCAATTCCACTGCGGGAAACCGCCGCCGGCAGCGGAACCTAGAATCTGGACAAACATGGGCGCTCCATCATTTCAACGCTGAAAATAAAAACGCCTCGGCAGACCGAGGCGTTGCACAACGATACAAACTTAGCGGCTTGCGAAGTACATGGTGACTTCAAAGCCGATACGCAGGTCGGTGTAAGCAGGTTTGGACCAGGACATGGGAGTGCTCCTTTCAGGTGGTAGGGACAGTTGAGACCTATACATATAGTCCACCTCCAGTCGGAGATGTTCAGATAGTTAGGTGGCTATGTTACTCAAAATTACCGAGCGCTTGCCCGTGAAACTTTGAGAAAGCTAATTGCGGCGTTCGTAATGATCATTTTGCCGCTTGCCAGGGTGCGCCAGGGCAAGCGGTGTTGGCCAGGCAGCGCCAACCGCCTTCGGCGTTGTTCAGGCGTCGGGCGGCGGCGAGCAGTGCTTGTCGGTCGATCTTTAAAATTGCTTCAGGAAGTTGCGTCAGGTAATCCGACGAGTGGCCTGCAAGCTTGGCCTGCCACAGCCATTCGGCGGCCTGGAGGGTGGGCAACGTGGTGCTGTCGAATTGATCGGCGAGGGCTTGGCGTTGGGCGAGGTAAGTGGATGCCTCGATGCCGTCGGCCAGTCCGTTCAGGAAGTGTTCGATGTGTTTCAGCAATTCGGCAGTAGCGACATTGGGTGATTGCACACCCAACAGCAGCCCGGTCTGGCCGTTTATCTGGCGCAGACCGCTGAACACGGCGTAACCCAATTGAAGCTCGACCCGCAGGCGTTGGTAGAACGGCATCTGGCACAGGTGCGCCAGCAGGTGCCAAGCGGCCTCGTCAGAGATTTCCTGGGTGGCTGTCGGACAGAACAGCAGCAACGCGTGTTCGCTTGAATCGGTGTCGACGGTGTGCCACAGGTGCTGCGAGTTGATCGAGGGCGGTGGTGTCAGTTGAGTGTCCGCAACACCCGGGATACGACTCAGGGCAACGCCCATGGCGGCTTGGGTCTGGGCGGACAGGCCTACGGCGAGACCATCCCAACGGGCGCTCAACCAGAGTTGTTGCAGATCGGCTGAGACGGTGGCGTGTTCAAGGCAATGTTCGGGCAAGGCTTTGAGCAGTTGCCGGATCGGCATCAACCCAGGGTTTGTCGTTTCGGCTTGTGGGAAATCGGCATTCGGTTTTGTCAGAACGGTTAGCGCGTGCTCCAGGACGATTGGCATCGGCTCTTGCAGACCGGTCATTTTCAGCAGCCATTCATTGCCCGTGGCACTGAAGGAAAAATCGACACCGGCCTGGCGGGCGTCTTCGCGCAAGGGTTGCAGGCTGTGTTCCATGCCTGACTGAAGGCCGCTCTCAGGCTTCGACTCCAGCCGCCAGCGCACGTAAATCGCACCTTCATCAGTGTTCCCCGGTAACGCTTGGCTGAACTGCATCGGCGAGCGTTCACGACGACCACGGGACCGATCCTGGGCAAAGGTGCGCAAACCACGGTGGGCGCTGGTCTGGCCACGGATCAGTCCGGCATTGGCGAGCGGTTCTTCAGCGCGCAAAAACGGGTTAGGCGCCGGCAGTTGCCATTGGCCGGTGAAGTTATCCACAGCTCCGATTTGTTTCAGGATGTCCTTGAGGGCGGCCACGCCCTGTTCGGACAGCCGGGGTTCGAGTTGTTCACTGTCCCGTTGGGCCCGTTGCAGGGCGCTGCTGACCTGCTGTTGGCGTAGTTGCAGGGCCGCGTATTCGTCGCGCAGCCCGTTCCAGTCTTGTTGGGCGGTGAAGAACCCGAGCCAATCCATCAGTTGTTCACGGATTCCTGTTGTCTGGGTGGGCAGCTTGAATTCGATATGCAGCACGGCTTGCCCGGCGAACTGGTAAAGCGGGGTGGCTTTCAGGCTGTTGGCGCACCCGTTGTCTTGCAGCTTGGCCAGCAGCCCACCGGGTTTCGCGGCGTTCAGCCAATGGCACAGGAACTCCAGCGCTTGGGCTGACGAGCCGGGAAGCGCTTCGAAGGTAAACAGCAGATCCAGCCGACGTTCGCCGGCCTGTTGATAACTTTTGTCGGAAGCGTCCATCAGTGGAAGCGGCGATTGCTGTAGAGCTTTTTCACCCAGGGTCATGACGGCGCCGAACGCTTCGGCCATCGCCCTCAACTCATCAAGACTTTGCGGCCCTGCCAGACTCAACGTCATCTGCCCGGTCTGATAGAACCGCTGATAAAAGTCTTTCAACGCCTGCTGAAACTCAGGCTGCGGCACCGGCAGGCTATCTCGGTTGCCCGCATGAAACGCCCGCAATGGGTGCGCCCCGGATAGCCCATCAAACAAGGCCAGTTGCTGTTGCGCGGCAGCGTCCTGGGACCAGGCCACAAATTCCGCCTGCAACACCTCCCGTTCCCGCAACTGATCGTCCAGATTCATACACGGGTGAGCGAGCATGTCTGACAGACGCTCCAGCCCACCGCCAAATGCCTGAGGCGGCAACTCAAAAAAGAAGTCCGTGGTGCGTTCACTGGTGCGCGCATTCACCTGCCCGCCATGCCCCTGGACGTAGGCCATCAGCCCTTCGCCGGTAGGAAAGCGCTCGGTGCCGAGAAACAGCAAATGCTCAAGAAAGTGCGCCAGTCCGGGCCAGGCCAATGGCACGTCATGACTGCCGGCCGCGACCCGCAACGCCGCAGCGCTGCGCTTCAAATCCGGGGCATGGCGCAGCGTCACCCGCAGGCCGTTGGCCAGGGTTTCAGTGTGAGGGCGGGGGGGATTCAACGCAGGCATGAGCACTTCCAGAGCAGAGAAGCGCTAATGCTAGCGGATAACGGTAACTCAGCGCTTGTTCAGCTCGCCATACAGCTCCGGACGGCGATCAATGAGGTAGCGATTGGCGGCGCGGGAATCGACCATCAACTGCCGATCCAGCTCACCGACAATCAACGCTTCATCCAGACCGGCCTGGGCGATACGGCTGCCATCCGGCGCGGCGATGCTGCTTTGGCCGCAGTACTGGATATCGCCTTCGTGGCCGCAATAGTTGGCGTAAGCCACATAACATTGGTTTTCGAAGGCCCGGGCGCGAACGGTGATGTCGGCGACAAAGTCGAAGGGAATCATGTTCGCCGTCGGCACCAGGATCAGCTCGGCACCGGCCAGGGCCAGGCGCCGGGCGTTTTCCGGGAATTCCATGTCGTAGCAGATCAGGAATCCAAGCTTCCAGCCGTTGAGCTCAACAATCGGGAAATCATCCCCGCCGGCACTGAACATCGAGTGATCGAGGTCGCCGAACAGATGAGTCTTGCGGTAGTTGCACAGGCGTTCGCCATGGGCGTCGATCAGTTGCACCGAGTTGTAAATCTGGCCGTCTTCGGTGCGCTCGGGGTAACCATAAAGAATGGCAATCCCGGCCGTCTTCGCGATGCGCGCAATCTGCTGCGCCGATTCACCGTTGTGCACCTCGGCGAGGACGCTGACCGCATCGACGCCGATGTTGTAGCCGGTCAGGAACATCTCCGGCAGCACCAGCACATCGGCGCCTTTGGCCTCCAGCGCCAATTGATGCAGACGTTGCAAATTGCCGGCGACGTCCAGGGGCAGTGGTGGACATTGGTAAAGGGCTACGCGCATTTCGGATTCCTCTTACTCGGGCAGGGCGATCGGACCGATCTCGTTGAACACATCTCCTGGACCCGGGTTCTCGGCGTGAGTTTCACCGCCGAAGTGTTTCATGATGCCCCACACCGCGTTGAGCGAGGTCTGTACCGCGCCTTCGACCCAGGCTGGCGTCCACGAAACATCGTCGCCGGCGATGAAAATCCCGCGTTGCTCGGCCGGCATGTCGTCCTGCATGAAGTGCGCGTACATGCGCTGGTTGTAGCGATAGTGGCCGGGCAGGGCGCCTTTGAAAGCGCCGAGGAAGTGCGGGTCGGATTCCCACGACACAGTGATCGGATCGCCAATGATGCGCGCGGCAATGTCGACTTTCGGGTAGATCTTTTTCAACGCATCCAGCGCCAGCTTCACGCGTTTTTCCACCGGGTGCGGCAGCATTTTCAGCGCGTCGCTCATCCATGAGTACGACAGGCAAATCACCCCCGGCTTGTCGTCGCCGTTATCGAACAGGTAAGTGCCACGGGTCAGGCGATCGGTGAGGGTCATGCTCATCAGGTCGCGGCCGGTTTCCGGATCCTTGTCCTTCCAGAACGGGCGGTCGACCATCACGAAGGTCTTCGACGATTGCATGTAGCGAGTGCGGTCGAGGGCCATCCACATCTTTTGCGAGAACAGGGTTTCATCGCATTCGATCTGGGTGGTCAGCAGCCAGCTCTGGCAGGTGGTCAGGACGGCAGCGTATTCGCGGCTATCGCCATAGTTGTCGGTGACGGTGAAACGGCCGTTCGGCGCGTGAGCGATTTTCTTCACCCCGGAACGCGGGGCGCCACGGTGCAACGAACTGAGACTGGTGCCTGCCGGCCAATGCACGCAGCGCTCCGGCACATGACGCCAGATGCCCAGCGGCACTTGCTCGACGCCGCCGACCACCAGGTGTTGGTGATCGTCGCAGTTGGTCATCACCACGCGGAAGATTTCCAGCATCGAGTTGGGGAAGTCCGAGTCCCAGCCGCCGGTGCCGAAACCGACCTGGCCGAACACTTCGCGGTGATGGAATGACAGCTTGGCGAAGGCTTTGGAGGTGGCGACGAAATCGTAGAAGGTGCGGTCGTCCCACAGCGGCACCAGGGTGTTCCACAGTTCTTTGAGGCGCGGTACATCGCGGTCGCGGATCGCTTGCTGGATCTCTTTGAAGCGCGAGCCGTCTTCCAGCGCATCGGCCCAGGCGTCAGCCACTTCCTGGAACAGTGCAGGAAGATCCGACAGCTTCTGTGCGTAATGGGTCTGGCCTTCCAGGTCGATCACCGTGCTGCCCGACGCCGGTGTCAGCGGGTTCGGGAACGGTTTGGTCTCCAGGCCGAGTTTGTCGACGTAGTGATAAAACGCAGTGGACGACACCGGGAAGCGCATGCCGCCGAGCTCGGCGACGATGCCTTCGGCGCCATTGAACGCCTGGGAGCGCAGACGGCCGCCCATCTTCGAGGCTTCATAGACGACCGGTTTGAGGCCCAGTTTCATCAACTCGTAGGCCGCCACCAGACCGGCAATCCCGCCACCGACGATTGCCACTTCGGCACCGTGGTTGTGCTCGGGAATACTGCCCAGGCCGGCCGGGTGCTCGATCCAGTCGTCGAAGGCGAACGGAAAATCCGGGCCGAAAATGGTGACTGGTTTTTTACCGTCTGCAGGATGGCGATTATTCTTGTTCATGGCTGACCTTGCTGGCGACCCGACGCGGGATGCGCGTCTGAGTATAGGAAAAGATGGCAGCCATTCTAGAGAGCGTAGAACACGTTAATAAGACGCAATGTGTCGTCGTTTTGCCATCTTATAGATCAATATGACGATCTATCGCTACACATCGACCCTGTAGGAGCAAGGCTTGCCCGCGAAGAGGCCCTCAAAGACACTACAAAACAACCAGTCCAAAACTCAAACCGGCTGCCCCCGATCAATCTTGCTGCTCAAGATGATTGAAGTGGTCGTCTTCTCCACCCCATCCACGCTGCCAATCTGATCCAGCAACTGATCCAGTTGCTCCGGCGAATCCGTACGCAACCACGCCACGTAATCAAATTCACCACTCACCGCGCACAGCTGCTGCACCTGAGCCATCGCACTGAGCCGGCGCAACACTTCCTTGCCGGAGCGCGGCTGCACCGTGATGCCGACATACGCCTGCAACCCGCCATCCACCACCCGCTGACCCAAGCGCACGCCGTAACCGGTGATGACCTTGGCCTTCTCCAGCCGTGCCAACCGCGAAGTGACCGTGGTGCGCGCGATGCCCAATTGCCGCGCGAGCATGGCCACGCTTTCACGGGCGTTGATCTGCAAGGCCGCGATCAACTGGCGGTCGATTTCGTCGAGCACGGGTGGGCGGGTGTCAGGCAAAGGTCGTCTCCAGCAACATAAATCGGTGGGTTGGCATGTTACAGCACGGCTTGCCCGGCGGAGGTTTGATCTGGCCTCAGGACCGTTCAGAACTTTTTCATCTGCGACAAATTGCCATAAGTAACTAGGTAGTACATCATTTCGTGCTTGTCACAAATGGGGAAAACTTCCGACATGAATAATTCTGGGGCTGCCGCCGGCAGCAAATGGTTGCTGTGGGGGCTGGGTGTCCTGATTGCGTTGATCGGGCTCGGTCTGGCCGGTGGCGGTGGTTACCTAATTGCGTTGGGAGGGAGTTGGTACTTCCTGCTGATGGGCCTGGCGATGCTGGTGTCCGGGCTGATGATTGCCCGTCGTAAGCCGCAAGGAGCGTGGCTGTACGCTCTGGCGCTGATTCTGACGGCGATCTGGGCGATGTGGGACAGCGGTTTCGATTACTGGCCGCTGGTTTCGCGGGTACTGACGTTTGCCGTGATCGGCCTGGTTGTCGCGCTGATTTATCCCACACTGGTGCGTGCTTCCGGCGCTCATGCTGGGCGCGGCGCCTACGGTCTGGCAGGCATTCTGGGGGTGGGCGTCGTCGCCACGTTGGCCTACATGTTTGTGCCGACCCACGTGGTCACGGCCAGCATTGAACCTGCGGTGACCCCGGTGAAACCGGGCACCGAACAGAAAGACTGGGCCCACTGGGGCAACACCACCGCGGGCAATCGTTTCGCCGCGCTGGACCAGATCAACAAAGGCAACATCGACAAGTTGCAGGTGGCGTGGACCTTCCACACCGGCGACATCCCGCAAAGCACCGGCGCCGGCGCCGAAGACCAGAACACCCCGCTGCAAATCGGGGACACGGTCTACACCTGCACCGCCTACGGCAAAGTCTTCGCCCTGGACGCCGACACCGGCACCCAGCGCTGGAAGTTCGACCCTCAAGGCACCGCGCCGAACTGGCAGCGTTGCCGTGGCCTGGGTTATTCCGAAACCCCTGTGTCGTCGGATAACCAGCCAACGGCCTGTGCGAAACGTCTGTTTCTGCCGACCGGCGATGCCCGTCTGATCGCCATCAATGCCGATACCGGCAAGCCGTGCGAGGACTTTGGCGACAAAGGCACCGTCGACCTGAAAACCGACATGGGCGAAGTCAAACCGGGTTACTACCAGCAAACCTCGACCCCGCTGGTCGCGGGCAATGTGGTGATCGTCGGCGGACGCGTGGCCGACAACTATTCCACCGGTGAACCACCAGGCGTGGTCCGTGCCTACGACGTGCGCAGTGGTGAACTGGTGTGGGCGTGGGATCCGGGCAACCCGAACACCACCAAGCGCCCGCCGGCCGGCGAGACCTATACCCGTGGTACGCCCAACGTCTGGTCGGCCATGTCCTACGACGCCAAGCTCGGTCTGGTCTACCTGCCAACCGGCAACGCTACGCCTGACTTCTTCGGTGGCCAACGCACGGCCTTCGATGACAAGTGGAACTCATCCATCGTCGCCATCGACGTGAAGACTGGTCAGGTGCGCTGGCACTTCCAGACCACCCACCACGACCTCTGGGACTTCGACCTGCCGGCGCAACCGCTGCTCTACGATGTGCCGGACGACAAGGGCGGCACTCAGCCAGCCTTGGCGCAAGTCACCAAACAGGGCGAGATCTTCCTGCTCAACCGCGAAACCGGCGTGCCCATCGCCCGCGTCGAAGAACGCCCGGTACCGCAAGGCAACGTCCCCGGCGAACGTTATTCGCCGACCCAGCCGTTCTCGGTGGACATGCCGTCAATCGGCAACCAGACACTGACCGAATCCGACATGTGGGGTGCCACCCCGTTCGACCAATTGATGTGCCGCATCCAGTTCAAAGGCATGCGCCACCAAGGCGTCTACACCCCGCCGGGCCTTGATCGCGCACTGCAATTCCCGGGCTCCCTGGGCGGCATGAACTGGGGCAGCGTGTCGGTTGATCCGAACACGAATTACATGTTCGTCAACGACATGCGCCTGGGCCTGGCCAACTACATGATCCCGCGCAACAAAATCGCCGCGGGGGCCAGCGGCATTGAAATGGGCGTTGTGCCACAGGAAGGCACGCCATTCGGCGCCATGCGCGAACGTTTCCTCTCGGCGGCCGGTATCCCGTGCCAGAAACCACCGTTTGGCACGATGTCCGCCATCGACCTCAAGACCCACAAACTGATGTGGCAGGTTCCGGTCGGCACCGTGCAAGACACGGGGCCGCTGGGCATTCGCATGCACTTGCAGATCCCGATTGGCATGCCGACGCTGGGCGCTTCGCTGGCGACTCAGTCGGGGTTGTTGTTCTTTGCCGGCACTCAGGATTTCTATCTGCGGGCGTTTGATACCGGTAATGGCAATGAGATCTGGAAGTCGCGCTTGCCGGTGGGCAGTCAGTCCGGGCCGATGACTTACGTTTCACCGAAGACTGGCAAGCAATACATCTTGCTGACGGTGGGTGGGGCGCGACAGTCATCGGATCGCGGGGATTATGTGATTGCTTATGCGTTGCCTGAGTAAGGGGAGTCGCAGGTGAAGAAAAAGCCCGGCATTTTTTGCCGGGCTTTACAGAACATTCAGACTCAAGCGCATGCTTGGTTGTGCCATTCGCCTTCAAACTCCAGATTCAGTTTGTAGAGTTCGTGGTCCATTTTGTTGATGGTATTGATAGCCGCCATCAGATCCGCTTCACCCGTTTTGGCTTCAAGATAAAGGCCTCGCAAGTAACGGTCGTTTACCATCGGGATCTTGTCGGTTTTTTCCCAGATCGCTACAGCCTGACTTGTCAAACCAACAATCTCGGCGAGGCTTTCCTGGGACAGGCCAAGCTCCTTCCTCAAAAATCTGAACTCAGCACCTGTTAGTACTGAAGGTTTCTCCGCGATGGCTTTGCCGATTACGTCATGGAGGCCCTTCACATCCGTGATGGCGACAGACTCGCCATAGGCGGTCTCCTTCACCACGAAGCCATTGCTAAGCCATACGTTCGGTAGGCCGCTTTCTACGTAGTGGTACATAAAATTCATCCCTTCTTTTGTATCGTGGTCACTATGACGAGAAATGTCCCGTCGTCATCGATGTCGATTGCCCCGACGACCTGGAGAGGTGACCCAGCTTTGAACCAGGAAATAGTAAATCTCCAATCACCTCCCGGTTGCTGAAACGGCCCCTCGGTGATCTGCCCTTTACCCAGACAGTCCATCACGTCCGGCATGTTCACGCCTCGTTCAATCATCCGCGCCTTAGCGTGTGGGGAGTAGAAGATGCGTTCCGATACCTCTGAAAGCTCACGAATAATTTCAAGCGCTTTCTTTTTTGGCAGTGGAAAAGGAAGAAGAGGGCTCATGTGTTTTTCTATAGTATTTATAGGTTGAGCCGTCCTAAAGTTCAAGGTCGGTTTGTCAATTTCAAATTTGTGTCTACGGATGACTTCGTGTCGCTGGAAATCGATGTGGACACTTTGTGGACATTTCCGCTGCTTTATTGAAGCAAAACTCATCTGAAAAACCAGAATGCCAGACACGAAAAAGCCGCGCATCAGCGCGGCTTTTTTGTTTGGTGGGCCCACACGGACTTGAACCGTGGACCAAAGGATTATGAGTCCTCTGCTCTAACCAACTGAGCTATAGGCCCTCAGTAGGCCGCGGATTATAGCGATGGTTTCTCGGCTGTGCTATCCGAAAAATCCGATACGGCTATACGAAGAAACGTCGCGGCGAATTCTTCAGGCGGTAAGGGCAGGCTGACGATGTAGCCCTGGATCTGTTCGCAGCCTTCGAGGGCGAGGAATTCTTGCTGGGCCTGGGTTTCGACGCCCTCGGCGATGATGGTGAATTGCATGCTGCGGCCGAGGGCGATGATGGCTCGCACAATGGCCGCGTCGTGGGGGTCATCCGGCAGTCCGCGGACGAAGGACTGGTCGATCTTGAGGATGTCCAGCGGCAGGCGCTTGAGGTAACTGAGGGACGAATAACCGGTGCCGAAGTCGTCGATCGCCAGTTGTACGCCCAGGTGTTTGAGTTGGTGCAGCACGGCCAGCGCTTCTTCAGCCTGGCTCATGATGAAGTTTTCGGTAATTTCCAGTTGCAGAAATCCGGGCTTGAGGCGGTTGTCCTTGAGCAGTTGTTCGATGCGGCCGAGCAGGTTCGGCTGGCGCAGTTGTGCGCCGGCGAGGTTGACCGACAGTGGGCCGAGGCTTTCGTAGAGCTGGTTCCATTCAAACATCTGCCGGCACGCGGTCTCGAGTACCCAATCGCCGATCTGCAGGATCATGCCGTTTTCTTCAGCCAGGGGAATGAAGTGCTCAGGGGGCACGTCACCGAAGGTCGGGTGGCGCCAGCGTATAAGCGCTTCGGCGCCCACCAGGCGATGGTCGTCGAGGCTGATCTTCGGTTGGTAGTACAGGTGCAATTCATTGCGCTCGATGGCGCGCCGCAGTTCGTGTTCCAGCGCTATGCGCTCGCTGGCCTGGGCCGTGAGGTCGCGGGTGTAGCTTTCGACCCGGTTGCGCCCCTTGGCCTTGGAGCGGTACATCGCCGCATCGGCGTTTTTGACCAGCGTGGCGACGTCACAACCGTCCTTCGGATAAAGACTGGTGCCGATGCTGGCGCTGATGAAGAACTCGTGTTCACCGGCCTGGAACGGTGCGCAGAAGCAGTTGAGCAGTTTGGTGGCGATGTGGTCGGCATCGCTGGCTTGCTGCAAGCCGGGCAGCAGAATGATGAACTCGTCGCCGCCCAGGCGCGCGACCGTGTCGATGTCCCGCAGCTGCTCCTTGAGGCGCACGGCGATGCCTTTGAGGAGCAGGTCGCCGACCGGGTGGCCGAGGCTGTCATTGATGTGCTTGAAGCGGTCGAGGTCGAGGAACAATACCGCGCCTTGGCCGCCGTTTTCCTGCTGGTTGTTGAGCGCGGTCAGCAGTCGGCTTTCGAACAGCGTGCGGTTCGGCAGGCCGGTGAGCGGGTCGTGGTGCGCCTGGTAATCGAGCTTGGCCTGGGCGTGCTTGAGGCTGGAGATGTCCGCGAACACGGCGACAAAGTGCGTGATGAACTTGTCGCGGTTGCGCACGGCGCTGATGGTCAGCCAGCTCGGGTACAGTTCGCCGTTCTTGCGCCGGTTGGAGATCTCGCCCTGCCAATGGCCCTCGTCGGTCAATTGATGCCACATCGCCGCGTAGAACGCGCTGTCATGCAGGCCCGAAGCGAGCAGGCGAGGGGTGTGGCCCAGTGCTTCGCTCTCGCTGTAACCGGTGATTTCGGTGAAAGCGCGATTGACCGCGCTGATGTGCTGCTGGGTGTCGGTGATCAACACGCCTTCGGCGGTGCTCTCGAATACCGTGGCGGCCTGTTGCAGTTTCTCCTGCATCAGGTGGCGCTCGGTGATGTCCCGGGCGATGGTCAGCATGCAATCTTCATCGCCGATCGGCAGCGGCCGGCTGGACACTTCGCAGAGGCGGATCTGCCCGTCATTGCGGCGGATGTGGCAGCTGAAATCCCGGACAAAGCCATCCCGATGCAGCAAGTCGAGCATCTGTTTGCGTTCGTTCAGATTGACCCAGATCCCCAAGTCCAGCGCCGAACGATCCACTGACATCGCGCTGTTGAAGCCCGTAATGCGGCTGAAACCCTCGTTGACCTCCAGCAGCAGGCCATCGCTCTGCCGCGACAGCAACAAGCCGTCAGGCGAGGCGTGGAAGGCCTTGGCGAACTTTTCTTCGGAGGTTTGCAGCTGTTGCTGGGTTTCCTTGAGCTGACTGATGTCCCGCACCACGACCACCAGTGCGGGCGTCGTATCGAGATCGAACGGCTCGGCGGAAATAAGGCCGGTGAACACCTGGCCGTTGTTGCGGCGAAAGGGCATCTCCAGATTGCGGATGCTGCCGGCCTGCAACCGTTGCAGCAAGCCCGGCCCAACCCCCGGAATGCCCCAGATGTTCAAATCGGTGGCAGTCTGGCCGATGACGTCCCGGGCCTTGAGGCCAATCTGCTCTTCAAAGGCTTCGTTGACCTCCAGCAGGCAGCCATCGGACAGCCGCGCGATCACCAGGATGTCCGGGCATTGCTGGAACACCGAGGCGAACTTCTGTTCCGACAGGCGCAGCGCCTCTTCCGTACGCTTGGCGTCGCTGATGTCGATCATCAGCCCGCGCAGCACCGGTTCATGGCCGTGCTCGATCAGGCTGACGATATCGCGCACCCACAGGCAGCGGCCATCGGCCGTGATGACCCGGTAATCGACGCTGTGATCGCGTCCGGCCAGCACTTCATGGTCGCAAAAGGTCTGGGCGCGGGTCAGGTCCGCGGGGTGGATGATGTTGCGCCAGAACCCCGGAATCAGCCAATGGGACAGGGGATAGCCGAGCAGATCCTCGGCGTGGGGCGACACGTAGCTGTAGGTGAAATCGCTGATCCGTGCTTCCCAGGCAATGGCCGACAGGCTCTCTACCAGCCCGCGATAGTGGTATTCGCTGCTGCGCAGTTCCTGTTCCAGATCGATTCGCCGTGCGATTTCCGAGCTCAGGCGGCGATTGATCCGGATCACCACCGCCAGGATGATGATCAGCAATACCAGGCCCGGCAGCCCGTAGACCAACAAGTCGGACCAGAAAGTCCGGTGATCGAGGACGTTGCCGACCCAATGCTCTTGAATCGCACTGATTTCGCTCGGGCTCATGTCCGCCAGGACTTTATCGATGATGCCGACGAGCATTTTGTTTTTCGGCGGCACCGCCATTGCCAATTGATAGCGATAAGGCGTCTCGCCGCTGACATAGAGCCCGTCGAGCTTGAGCTGGCGCAGGCTCCAGACGCTGGAGGCGAGATCACCCACCACGGCATCCACTTCGTCGGTGGCCAGCGCCTGCAACGCCGAGCTGACGTTGGGCATCGCCACCAGGTTCAGATCCGGATGATGGGTGCGTAGCAGCTCATGGGGGGCGTAGTTTTCCACCACGGCGATTTTCAGGCCGTACAGGTCCTCGATTTTGCGCGGCTGGGCGCCTCCGACATGGGCGAGGATGACAATCGGAAAATCCAGGTAGGGGCGGGTGAACGACAGGTAACTCTGGCGTTCCGGGGTCGACATGATGCCGGGCAACAGGTCCAGCTTGCCCTGTTTGACCTGTTCCAGCACCACCGTCCAGCTTACGGGCTCGATGGGGGTGAGCTTGATGTCCAGGCGTTGGCGGATCACGTTGATATAGTCCGCGGCCAGGCCCTGGTAGCGCGCCTGTTCGTCGCGGAACTCGAAGGGCGGCCAGGACGCGTCGACGCCCAGACGCAAGTCCGGGTGAGCCGCCAGCCAGCTACGTTCTTCGTCGGTCAGAGTCAGCGCGCCAGCCGTTGCGGTCCAGGTCATCAGCGACAGCAAAAAAAGCACGGTCGGCAATCTGGGCATAACGGTCTCGTTATGGCTCGGGGGGAATGTTTCGAGTGTAGACGGGCAATTCGGCGGGGGGGTGATGCGGGGGATTTAATCTGTATAAAGCAAAACCCCCGGCCTGGGCCGGGGGTTTTGTGATCACTCGTCGAGGAAGGAGCGCAAATGCTCGCTTCTCGTCGGGTGGCGCAGCTTGCGCAGCGCCTTGGCTTCGATCTGACGAATCCGTTCACGGGTCACGTCGAACTGCTTACCAACCTCCTCGAGGGTGTGGTCGGTATTCATGTCGATACCGAAGCGCATGCGCAGAACCTTGGCTTCACGGGCAGTGAGGCCGGAGAGAACTTCGCGAGTCGCTTCTTTAAGGCTCTCAACGGTAGCAACATCGATTGGCGACTGCATGGTCGAGTCTTCGATGAAGTCACCCAGATGGGAGTCTTCGTCATCACCGATCGGGGTTTCCATGGAGATCGGCTCTTTAGCGATCTTCAATACCTTGCGGATCTTGTCCTCAGGCATTTCCATGCGTTCGCCCAGCTCTTCCGGGGTCGGTTCGCGACCCATTTCCTGCAACATCTGCCGGGAAATACGGTTGAGCTTGTTGATCGTCTCGATCATGTGCACCGGAATACGGATGGTGCGGGCCTGGTCAGCGATCGAGCGAGTGATCGCCTGACGGATCCACCAGGTGGCATAAGTCGAGAATTTGTAGCCGCGGCGGTATTCGAACTTGTCTACCGCTTTCATCAAACCGATGTTGCCTTCCTGGATCAGATCGAGGAACTGCAGGCCACGGTTGGTGTACTTCTTGGCGATGGAGATCACCAGACGCAAGTTCGCTTCAACCATCTCTTTCTTCGCGCGGCGGGCCTTGGCCTCACCGATCGACATGCGACGGTTGATGTCCTTGATCTCGGCAATCGTCAAACCGGTTTCGGTTTGCAGCGCGATCAGCTTTTGCTGGCAACGAATGATGTCCGGTTGCAGGCGACCGATGGCTTCGGCGTATTTGCCTTTGCCCTTGGCCAAGCCGTCGGACCAGCTTTCGTCGACTTCGTTACCCGGGAACTGGCGCAGGAAATCGGCACGCGGCATGCGCGCATCACGAACGCAAAGCTGCATGATCGCGCGCTCTTGCTGACGCAGGCGATCCAGGGCACTGCGAACACGCTCGACCAGGCCTTCGAATTGCTTCGGCACCAGTTTGATCGGCATGAACAGCTCAGCCAGCAGCACCAGTTCGGCAATCGCCGCCTTGTTGCCACGACCGTGCTTCTTCAGCGCCTTGCGGGTGATTTCCATCTGATCGGAGACAGCGCCAAAACGCTGTGCCGCGATGACCGGATCCGGCCCGCTTTCGGCCTCTTCTTCGTCGTCGGTGCTGGCTTCAGCTTCTTCGTCGTCGGTGTCGTCATCCGCTTTCACGGCTTTCGGATCGACAGGCGGAGGTACTTCGGCTGCAGGCGGCGCAATGCCGTCGTCCGGGTCGATATAACCGCTCAGGACGTCGGACAGGCGGCCACCTTCGGTGGTGACGCGAGTGTATTCGGACAGAATGTGGTCAACCGTGCCAGGGAAGTGCGCAATTGCGCCCATCACTTCGCGGATGCCCTCTTCAATACGCTTGGCGATTTCAATTTCGCCTTCACGAGTGAGGAGCTCTACCGTACCCATTTCACGCATGTACATGCGCACTGGGTCGGTGGTGCGACCAATGTCGGTCTCGACCGCTGCCAACGCTGCTGCTGCCTCTTCGGCCGCGGCTTCGTCGGTATCGGCGTCGGCCAGCATAAGGGAATCCTTATCTGGCGCAACCTCGAATACGTTGATCCCCATGTCGTTGATCATGCGGATGATGTCTTCCACCTGTTCCGGATCTGAAATATCCTCCGGCAGGTGGTCGTTGACCTCCGCGTAAGTCAGGTAACCCTGCTCACGACCAAGTGTGATCAACTCTTTGATACGAGACTGCTGTTGCGCTTTTCCGGACATAACACCCTATCCACTGAAGGTCTTGGCGGGCAAAAAACAAGCCGAGGATTATACCTGAGCTATGACCTCACGCGCCAGTTGAGGTCGGGGTTGATACAGCCATATTGCGTTTTAATAGGTCGCGCATCTGATTTGCGATCTGATTTGCTTCCTCCGCGGTCAGTCCTGGCTGCCTTGCTTTCCTGATTAGTGCTTCCAGGCTATCCGTGTGTTGCGTTGCCGATAACCTAGTAATGGTGTCTAAAAACTGTTGTTCAAGGTTGTCACCGTCAATCAGCCATTCCTTTTCCGCCAAAGCCTTGAGCAAACGTCCCTGTTCGGTCCCGTGCCAGCGGGCCATTAGCTGGATTGAGTTTAGCTTAGGATTTTTTTGCACGGCCCCGATCAGGGCGACCAGCAACTGCGCGTAGGTATTGCTCTCATTGGCGAAGTGGTCGGCGGTTTCTACCTTGCCGGCCAGGTCCGGGTGATGAATGAGCGTGCGCAGCGCGATCAGCGTCGGGGCTTCCACGGCAATCGGTGTGCGTGGCGCACTCGGTTGATCGCGATCGCCGCCACGCTTGCCATTCTTGTCCCAGGGTTTCTTGTCCCACTTCTTGCCGCCGGCGCCGGGTTTCTTCGGCGTCCATTCCTGCTGCGGCGCGTACGTGTCTTGTGCCTGAGGCTGATGGTAGTCGCTGTAATCCGGCATGGCGTCGTAATCGATGCCCGGATCGTAGGCCGGCGGCGCGTCCTGAGGAGCGCTTTGCACCAGCTGGCTCATGGCTTCGCCCGTCAGGCCGGTGATTTCGGTCAGTCGCTGGCGCATCAGGATGCGCAGGTTGGCGCCCGGGACTTTATCGATCAGCGGCGCGGCGAGGGTGGCCATGTGAGCCTTGCCTTCGAGCGAGCGCGGGTCCGATTCTTCGGTCAGTTGCTGGAAAAAATAATCGGCCAGTGGTTGCGCGTGTTGATTGATCCGCGCGCGGAAGGCGTCAGTGCCTTCGGAGCGCACCAGCGTATCCGGGTCTTCGCCTTCGGGCAGAAACAGGAAACGTGCGCGCCGACCATCCTGCAGGCACGGCAGCGCCGCTTCCAGCGCTCGCCAGGCGGCATTTCGCCCGGCCTGGTCACCATCGAAACAGAACAATACGTTGGGCACGACGCGAAACAATCGCTTCAAGTGCTCTTCGCTGGTGGCGGTGCCCAGGGTCGCGACAGCATTGCGCAGGCCTTGCTGGGCGAGGGCGATGACGTCCATGTAGCCTTCGACGACGATGATTTCGTCGAGGTTGCGGTTGTTCTTGCGCGCTTCATAAAGGCCGTAAAGCTCTTGGCCTTTATGGAAGACCGGGGTTTCCGGTGAGTTCAGGTATTTCGGCTTGTCGTCACCCAGCACGCGGCCACCGAAGGCAATGATGCGCCCGCGACTGTCGCGGATCGGGAACATCACGCGATCACGGAAGCGATCATAGCGTTTGCCGGTTTCGGCGTTCTCGATCAGCAGGCCGGCATCGACCATGGCTTTCTGTTGCAGGGTATCGCTGCTCAAATGCTTGAACAGATTGTCCCAGCCGGGCGGGGCGAAGCCGAGGCCGAAGTCCCGGGCGATTTCACCGGTCAGGCCGCGACCTTTCAAGTAGTCCACGGCGGCTTTGCGCGATGGGTGGCTTTTCAGTGCTTGCCGGTAAAACTCGGCGGCGGCGGTGAGCAGCGGGTACAGCGGCGAATCGGTCGGCTGCCGCGGCTTGTGCGGGCGGCCGCTTTCTTCGCGGGGTATTTCCATGCCAGCGGCTTTGGCCAGTTCTTCGACCGCCTGGACGAAATCCAGGTTGTCGTGGTCCATCATGAAGCCGAGGGCGTTACCGCCAGCACCGCAACCGAAGCAGTAATAGAACTGCTTGTCGGGGCTGACGCTGAAGGACGGGGTTTTCTCTTTGTGAAACGGGCAGCAGGCGGTGTAGTTCTTGCCGGCTTTTTTCATTTGCAGGCGCGAGCTGACCACGTCGACGATGTCGGTGCGGTTCAGAAGGTCGTCAATAAAGCTCTGGGGAATTAGCCCGGCCATGGCGTTCTCGTCATCTGAAATGGACCCAAAACAAAGGCTGGCGAACACAGGGTATTGTTTGAGGCGCGCAAAATGTGCGGCTCGACCGGTGTCGTCTGCGTAATCGCTGTCGGGAAGTGTATCTGCCGAAAATCCACTGACGTTAGTACCAATCAGTATTCGACTATTTGAAAGTGTTGCGCTGAAATCCGCTGCGGCCAGTCGATGGCCTCGGATAGCTCATAAGCGGGCACGCAAGAAGGTGCCTTGGGCTGATCGTCGTGAGAGGAATCAGTGGGTGTGCTCGTCAGTAGCCTTGGAAGGCTCGTCAGAAAAGACGTGCACCGCTGGCAAAAGAGCCAGGTCTGACGCTGTGAAGCAGGTTTGTCTCGGTCGCGTCTGCGGCGTTGACGGTAAAGCATCAAGCGTTTTACGCAAATGCCATAAGCCCGGCTGAGGGCCGGGCTTGGCAGAAGCTTGCTACGAACGTCTGTGTATTAGTACAGACGAACGGCGCGGCGCTGTTCGCGCTGTACTTTCTTGGCGTGACGCTTAACAGCGGCTGCTGCTTTGCGCTTACGCTCAGAAGTTGGCTTCTCGTAAAATTCGCGGCTACGAACTTCAGCCAGTACACCGGCTTTTTCGCAGGAGCGCTTGAAACGACGCAGAGCTACGTCGAAGGGTTCGTTCTCTTTTACTTTGACGGCTGGCATCCAGAGCTACCTTCATTCATTACCGGGGTCAACATCCTCGCGGCAAAAGAGCACTTGAAGACGTCGGTTTTTAAGGGTTGCGGATGTTAACTCCTCATCGACCGGAATGCAAAGCCTCTGATCGAAAACCGCTAGTCGGGGCATCCCATGGCGACTATTATGCGCGCCTTCGAATTCAGCCTAAACAAGGCGCAAACCCATGCTAGTACTGGGATTAGAAACCTCCTGCGACGAAACCGGTGTCGCATTATATGACAGTGAACGCGGCCTGCTGGCCGACGCGCTGTTCAGCCAGATCGACCTGCATCGCGCCTATGGCGGCGTGGTGCCGGAGCTGGCCTCCCGTGATCACGTCAAACGCATGCTGCCCTTGATTCGTCAGGTGTTGGCCGAGGCCGGCTGCGTGCCGACCGAGATCGACGCCATCGCTTATACCGCCGGTCCCGGACTGGTCGGGGCGCTGCTGGTCGGGGCGTCCTGCGCCCAGGCGCTGGCCTTTGCCTGGGGCATTCCGGCCCTTGGCGTACACCACATGGAAGGCCACTTGCTGGCGCCGATGCTGGAGCCGCAACCGCCCGAATTCCCGTTCGTCGCTTTGTTGGTATCAGGCGGTCATACGCAGCTGGTTCAGGTCGACGGGATCGGCCAATACACGTTGTTGGGCGAGACCCTCGACGATGCCGCCGGCGAAGCATTCGACAAGACTGCGAAGATGATGGGGCTCAATTATCCGGGCGGTCCGGAAATCGCGCGCCTGGCGGAGCAAGGGGTTGCAGGACGTTTCACCTTCCCGCGACCAATGTGCGACCGCCCGGGCCTGGCCTTCAGCTTCAGCGGCTTGAAAACCTCCGCCCTGAACACCTGGCAGCAATGCGTCAGCGCCGGGGACGACAGCGAGCAAGCCCGTTGCGACATCTCTCTGGCGTTCCAGCAGGCCGTGGTGGAGACTTTGACCATCAAGTGCAAGCGCGCCCTGAAAGCGGCGGGCATGAAGCGCCTGGTGATCGCTGGGGGCGTCAGCGCCAATAAGGCACTGCGCACCTCGCTGGAGAAAATGCTCGGCGACATGAAGGGTGACGTGTTTTATGCGCGTCCCGAGTTCTGCACCGATAACGGCGCGATGATTGCGTTTGCCGGTTGCCAGCGGTTGCAGGCGGGCCAGCACGAAAGCTTGGCGATCAGCGTGCAGGCGCGCTGGCCGATGGAGCAGTTGTCGGCGCTGTGATGAGCGGCGCTCATGGGCGGTATTTAAAAATGCCGTTCGCGCCCGGCAAACAGGTCGCGTAGATTGCCGCGATGACGCCAGACGATCAGTGCCGTGAGTGCGCTCATAGGCAGCAATGCCGCCGGCTCTTGCCAGGCGAGCAGCGGCAGGGTCAGTGGTGTGGCGATCAGCGCCGCCAGCGAGCTGGTGCGGGTCAGGTAGAACGTCAGCAGCCAGGCACAGACCGCCAACAAGGCTGCCGGCGGGTACAGGCCCAGCAACATGCCGGCCGCGGTGGCGACACCCTTGCCGCCGCGAAAGCGGAAGTACAGTGGGAACAGGTGACCGATTACGGCGCAGACGCCGACCCAGGCCTGTTCTTGCAGCGAAAGACCTGCAACACCGGCGATCAGCACCGGCAGCAAGCCTTTGCATAAATCGCCGAGCAAGGTCAGGACGGCGAGTTTCTTGCCGGCCAGGCGCAACATGTTGGTGGCGCCGGCATTGCCCGAGCCACTCATTCGCGGATCGGGGTTACCGGTCAGGCGGCTGAGCAAAATGGCGAAGGACAGCGAGCCGAGCAGGTAGGCGAAGGTCGCCAATAACCAAAACATGCTAACTATTCCGGGCGAGGACGCTCTGATTCTAACGGCGCATTGCGCCCTTGTCGTGCAGCGGAGAAAAGTGCTTGGACAGAGTGTTTATCGAGGGCCTGGAAGTCGACACCGTGATTGGTGCCTACGACTGGGAGCGCGGCATCCGACAATGCCTGCGACTTGATCTGAGCTTCGCTTGGGACAATCGCCCGGCAGCGGCGGGTGACGACCTGACCCTGGCGCTCGACTACGCGAGCGTTTCGTCGCGTGTCCAGGCCTTTGCCGAGCAGGCGCAATACCAACTGGTCGAGACCTTTGCCGAGCGTTTGGTTGAGGTCCTGATGAGCGAATTCAAGATCACATGGATGCGCCTCAAGCTGACCAAGCCGGGCGCGGTCCCGGCGGCCACCGGCGGCGTCGGCGTGGAGATCGAGCGCGGATGTCGCTGACTCAGGTGTACCTCGGGCTCGGTAGCAATATCGAGCGTGAAACCCATTTGCAGGCTGGCCTGGAGGCCCTGGCGGGTTTCCTGGTGGATATCCGCTGCTCGGCGGTGTTCGAAAGCCAGCCGGTGGGGATCAAGAGCGGTCCGTTCTTCAATTTCGTGGTGTCGGCTTTTACCGACTTGCCGCTGATGGAGCTGGATCGCCGGCTGAAATTCATCGAGGCCGACAACGGCCGTTACGCGCCGGCCCGAAAGGGTTTGCCGCTGGATATCGACGTGCTGTTGTTCGGCGATCTGGTGGGTAACTTCGATGGCTTGATCCTGCCCCGGGCAGAAATTCTGAAAAACGCCTTTGTGCTGTGGCCGTTGTCGCTGATTGCGCCAGATCGGGTGCATCCGGGTGTCGGCAAAAGCTTTGCGACCTTGTGGGACGAAGCGCAGATTGATCAGGTATTGGCGCCGGTGGCGTTTGAGTGGCGTGGGCAGCCGTTGACGCCTTCAGATTTGTTGTGAGGCGGATGACGCCTTCGCGGGCAAGCCTTGCTCCTACAAGGGTTTGCACAAGTCCTGTAGGAGCGAGGCTTGCCCGCGAAGCTTTTCAGGCCGACGCCGCCTCTTTGTAGGCCTTCAACGCCTTAAGCCGTTCCCGTTTGATCGCCTCACCCAGCTCCGGCCCCTTGAATCCTTTCTCCAGCAAGGGCTGAACCGCAACGCCCCGCGCTGCAATCGCCGCCCCGCGCAGATAATCCGCCTGTGGATAACTTCTCTGCTCCAGGCCTTTACGTCCGCGAGCATCCATCTCGCACGCCGCAATAAATTCCTCAAACCGCTGCGGCCGCCGGTAGACGTCGAAGCTTTGCAGCAACTCCAGCAAGGTCGATGGCTTCAGCTCCAGGGCCCGATGCCCATGGGTGTGGTATTGGCCCACCAGCAGCGCCAGTTCCTGACAGTCTTTCGGCGCCTTGAACCGTTCGTTCACCGCTTTTATCAGCTTCAGGCCCGTGTGCTCGTGGGCGATATGCCGAGGCCATTCCTCTTTCGGGGTCAGGCCTTTACCCAAATCATGCAGCAGGCAAGCCCAGCGTACCGTCAGTGGTTGTTTGTGCAGCGCCGCTTGCTCCAGCACGCCCAAGGTGTGCACGCCGGTGTCGATTTCCGGGTGATGGGCTTCCGGTTGCGGCACGCCGAACAGCGCGTCGACTTCCGGTATCAGCACCTTGAGCGCGCCACACGCCCGCAGTACTTCGATGAACACCTGTGGCTGATCTTCCATCAGGGCGCGGGAGATTTCCTTCCAGCTGCGCTCTGCGGTCAAGGCTTCGAGTTCGCCTGAATCGCTCAGTTGACGCATCAACTCCAGTGTCTCGGGGGCCACGGTGAAACCCAGTCCGGCATAGCGCGCGGCAAAGCGGGCAACGCGCAGGACACGGAGCGGATCTTCGGCGAACGCGGGGGAAACGTGGCGCAGAACACGGGCTTCAAGATCGCGCTGGCCATGGTAAGGATCAGTCAGGTTGTGCTGATCGTCTTCGGCCATGGCGTTGATCGTCAGGTCGCGGCGAATCAGGTCTTCTTCGAGGGTGACTTCGGGGCTGGCGTGAAAAGTGAAACCGCCATAACCACGTCCACTTTTGCGCTCGGTGCGGGCGAGGGCGTATTCCTCGCCGGTCTTGGGGTGAAGAAACACCGGGAAGTCCGCACCCACCGGGCGAAAACCCTTGGCGAGCATTTCTTCGGTGGTCGCGCCGACCACAACCCGGTCGACGTCAGTGACCGGTATGCCCAGCAGGCGATCGCGTACGGCGCCGCCAACTTTATAGATCTGCATAAAAAACCTCCGTTAGCTCGACAGAATAACCGTTGCGTCGAACTTCCGGAGGCAGAAACCAAAAATCACAGGTGAATGACAGCCAGGTCGAGCCGACCGTAATCCCCTTCGGCGTGCTCGCTTCTGGGTGGAACATGATGGACTTTCATCACTTGGTCGCCTTGCAGGGTTTCGAGGTGAATGTCGAAGCCCCACAGCCGATGCAGGTGCTTGAGCACTTCCTCGGTGGACTCGCCCAGTGGCTTGCGGTCGTGTTGCTGGTGACGCAAGGTCAGGGAGCGGTCGCCACGCCGATCGATGCTGTAGATCTGCACGTTGGGCTCGCGATTGCCCAGGTTGTACTGGGCGGCCAGGGTTTCACGGATGGTCCGGTAGCCGGGTTCATCGTGAATGGCCGGGACCAGCAGATCATCCTTCTGGTCGTCATCGAGAATGCTGAACAGCTTCAGGTCGCGGATCACCTGGGGTGACAAATATTGCAGGATGAAACTCTCATCCTTGAAGCTGCTCATGGCGAACTTGATGCTCGACAACCAATCGGTGCCGGCGATTTCCGGGAACCAGCGGTAGTCCTCCTCGGTAGGGTGTTCACACATGCGCCGAATGTCCCGGTACATGGCGAAGCCCAAAGCGTAGGGGTTGATGCCGTTGTAGTAGGGACTGTCGAAACCCGGCTGCATCACCACGCTGGTGTGGGACGTCAGGAATTCCATCATGAAGCCGTCGGTGACCAGGCCTTCGTCGTACAGGTCATTCATCAGCGTGTAGTGCCAGAACGTCGCCCAGCCTTCGTTCATCACCTGGGTCTGGCGCTGTGGATAGAAATACTGGGCAATCTTGCGCACGATCCGCACGATTTCCCGCTGCCACGGTTCCAGCAGCGGCGCATGTTTTTCGATGAAGTACAGGATGTTTTCCTGAGGTTCGGCGGGGAAGCGTGCGTTGTCCTTGTCGCTGTACTTGTCCGCGCCTTTGGGAATGGTGCGCCACAGGTCGTTGATCTGTTTCTGCAGATGCTCTTCGCGATCCTTCTGCCGCCGGCGTTCTTCTTCGGCGGAAATCGGGTAGGGACGTTTGTAACGGTCAACGCCGTAGTTCATCAGGGCGTGGCAGGAATCGAGCAAGTCTTCCACCGCGTCGATGCCGTGGCGCTCTTCGCATTGCATGATGTACTGCTTGGCAAACACCAGGTAATCAATGATCGAACTGGCGTCGGTCCAGGTGCGGAACAGGTAATTGCCCTTGAAGAAGCTGTTGTGGCCATAGCACGCGTGAGCCACCACCAGCGCCTGCATGCAGATGGTGTTTTCTTCCATCAGGTAGGCGATGCACGGGTCGGAGTTGATCACGATCTCGTAGGCCAGGCCCATCTGCCCACGGGTGTAGGATTTTTCGGTGCTGAGGAAGTGCTTGCCGTAGGACCAATGGTGATAGCCCAGCGGCATGCCGACAGACGCGTAGGCGTCCATCATCTGCTCGGCGGTGATCACTTCGATCTGGTTGGGGTAGGTGTCCAGGGCATAACGGGCCGCCAGGCGACTGATTTCCTTGTCGTACGCCTGGATCAGCTCGAATGTCCATTCGGAGCCGGTGGAAATGGGTTGGCGCTTCTGCTCTTTGGCGGTCATGTCACTAACCTGCGCTGGAAGAGTTCACGGAAGACCGGGTAGATATCCCCGGCCGAGACCAGTTGCTGCTGGGCAAAAGTGTCAGAGAAGGCTTCGGCGATGCGTTCGTATTCGAACCACAGGGCCTGGTGTTCGCGCGGAGTGATCTCCACGTAAGTGTAGTACTGCACAAACGGCATGATCTGGTTGATCAGGATGTCACGGCAGATCGGCGAGTCGTCGTTCCAGTTGTCGCCGTCTGAAGCCTGGGCGGCGTAGATGTTCCACTCGTTGCTCGGATAACGCTCGGCCATGATCTCCTGCATCAGTTTCAAGGCGCTGGAAACGATGGTGCCGCCGGTTTCCCGCGAGTAGAAGAACTCTTCCTCGTCCACTTCCCGGGCGCTGGTGTGGTGGCGGATGAACACGACGTCGATCTTGTCGTAGTTACGCTTGAGAAACAGGTACAGCAGGATGAAGAAGCGCTTGGCGATGTCCTTGGTCGCCTGGGTCATCGAGCCGGACACGTCCATCAGGCAGAACATCACCGCTTTGGAGCTGGGGTTGGGCTGCTTGATCAGCAAGTTGTACTTGAGGTCGAATGTGTCGAGGAACGGCACCCGGTGAATCCGCGCGCTGAGTTTCTCGATTTCCGCCTCGATTTCCTGGATGTCGCCGAAGTTGTCCGGTTCTTCCCGCTTGAGTCTGGCCAGTTCCTCTTTGGCGTCCCGCAGTCGCGCACGGCTGCTGCCGGACAGGGCGATGCGTCGGGCATGGGCTGAGCGCAGGGTGCGGATGATGTTGATCCGTGACGGGTTGCCCTCGTTGCTGATGCCGGCGCGCACGGTCTTGAAGGTGTCGGTGCCGGTCAGGTTGCGTTTGACCAGGTTCGGCAGCTCGAGGTCCTCGAACATGAATTCGAGAAATTCCTCCTGGGTGATCTGAAAGACGAACTCATCCATCCCTTCGCCAGAGTTGCCGGCCTTGCCGGGACCTCTGCCGCCGCCACCGCCGGGTGGCCGGGCGATGTGTTCGCCGCTGGTGAATTCCTTGTTGCCGGGGTGCACGACGGTCTGCTTGCCACCGCGGCCGTGGTGAAGCACCGGCTCGTCGATGTCGCGGCCGGGAATGCTGATCTGTTCGCCATGTTCCATATCGGTAATGGAACGCCGGCTGACCGCCTCTTCGACGGCCTTTTTGATGTGATCACGGTAACGCCGCAGAAACCGCTGGCGGTTCACCGTGCTCTTGTTCTTGCCATTGAGACGTCGGTCGATCACATAGCTCATAGGGCCCTCCGGGCAGCTTCAAGTTGTGAGCTGCAAGCTGCAAGAAGAAGCAGTTGCCCGGATATCAGGGCTTATGCGCTTCTCACTTGTCGCTTGCAGCTTGGAGCTTGCCGCTGCGTCACTGAGACTTCCGGACCCGTAGGTACCATTCTGAAAGAAGCCGTACCTGTTTGTCGGTGTAGCCGCGCTCCACCATCCTTGTGACAAAGTCGTTGTGCTTCTGCTGGTCCTCTTTGCTGGCCTTGGCATTGAAGCTGATGACCGGCAGCAGGTCCTCGGTGTTGGAGAACATTTTCTTCTCGATGACCACCCGCAGTTTTTCGTAGCTGAGCCAGGTTGGGTTCTTGCCGTTGTTGTTGGCCCGGGCGCGCAGCACGAAGTTGACGATTTCGTTGCGGAAATCCTTCGGATTGCTGATGCCGGCCGGTTTTTCGATTTTCTCCAGTTCTTCGTTCAGTGCCACGCGGTTGAGGATTTCGCCGGTTTCCGGGTCGCGGTATTCCTGGTCCTGGATCCAGAAGTCGGCGTATAGCACGTAGCGATCGAAGATGTTCTGCCCGTACTCGCTGTAAGACTCGAGGTAGGCGGTTTGGATCTCCTTGCCGATGAATTCGATATAACGCGGCGCCAGGTATTCCTTGAGGAAGCGCAGATAGCGTTCGCGGGTCTCGGCCTGGAATTGTTCCTGTTCGATCTGTTGTTCCAGCACGTAGAGCAGGTGCACCGGGTTGGCGGCGATTTCGTGCGGGTCGAAGTTGAAGACTTTCGACAGGATCTTGAACGCGAACCGGGTCGACAGGCCGTTCATGCCTTCATCTACACCGGCGTTGTCGCGGTATTCCTGGATCGACTTGGCTTTCGGGTCGGTGTCCTTGAGGTTCTCGCCGTCATACACGCGCATCTTGGAGTAGATGTTCGAGTTTTCCGGCTCCTTGAGACGCGAGAGCACGGTGAACTGGGCGAGCATTTTCAGGGTGTCGGGGGCGCAATGGGCCTTGGCCAGCGAACTGTTGAACAGCAGCTTGTCGTAGATCTTCACTTCGTCGCTGACCCGCAGGCAGTACGGCACTTTGACGATGTAGATCCGGTCGATGAAGGCTTCGTTGTTCTTGTTGTTGCGGAAGGTGTGCCACTCCGATTCGTTGGAGTGAGCCAACAGGATCCCGGTGAACGGAATCGCGCCCAGGCCTTCGGTACTGTTGTAGTTACCTTCCTGGGTGGCCGTCAGCAATGGGTGCAGCACCTTGATCGGCGCCTTGAACATTTCGACGAATTCCATCAGGCCTTGGTTGGCCCGGCATAGCGCGCCCGAGTAGCTGTAAGCGTCGGCGTCGTTTTGCGGGAATTCTTCCAGTTTGCGGATATCGACCTTGCCCACCAGCGCCGAGATGTCCTGGTTGTTCTCATCCCCAGGCTCGGTCTTGGCCACGGCGATCTGGTTGAGGATCGACGGATAGAGTTTCACCACCCGGAACTGGCTGATGTCGCCGCCGAATTCGGCCAGGCGTTTGGTCGCCCAGGGCGACATGATGGTATTCACGTAGCGCCGTGGAATGCCGAAATCTTCCTCGAGGATCGCGCCATCTTCAGTGGCGTTGAACAGACCCAGGGGCGATTCGAATACCGGAGAGCCCTTGATCGCGTAGAAGGGCACTTTCTCGATCAGCTGTTTGAGCTTTTCGGCCAGGGACGATTTACCGCCACCGACGGGGCCGAGCAGGTAGAGGATTTGTTTCTTCTCCTCAAGGCCCTGGGCGGCATGGCGGAAATACGACACGATCTGGTCGATGCATTCTTCCATCCCGTGGAAGTCTTCAAAGGCCGGATAGCGGCGGATCACCTTGTTGGAGAAGATTCGCGACAGTCTCGAGTTGGCCGAGGTGTCGAGCAGCTCCGGTTCACCGATGGCCAGCAGCAGGCGCTCGGCGGCGGAAACGTAGGCGCTGCGGTCCTTCTTGCAGAGCTCCAGGTACTCTTGCAGCGAGAGTTCTTCCTGGCGTGTGGACTCGAAGCGTTGTTGGAAGTGGCTAAAGATACTCATGACGTCACCTCGCTCGATACGTGGAGCCGACGCCGGATCATTCAGTCGATGCTGGCAGCCACTGGATATGCAGTCGCTGTTTACCCCCCAGAACTCTTTCGGAGCGGACTCCCCCGAAAGCTACTCCCGATGACCCGCGCGCCGGTGTACCGGCTCTCCCCTGTTTTGGATGGCCTGCGCTTAAGGATAGTTGCTTATTCGGGAGGTAAAGGCGAGATACGTAATTAGTTGTGGCAGACCGTTCGTCTGCCACCGCGCGAGCCCACGGGGGCCGGGGCTTGCACGTTACAAAAAAATTATTCGGAAGTGCCTTGCGCCGTTTCCGAGGGATAAGTCGTGCGCCACAGCTCAAAACCGCCATCCATGCTGTAGACGTCGGAGAAGCCCTGGCTGATCAGGTAGGCGGCGGCGCTCTGGCTGGAATTGCCGTGATAGCAGACCACTACGGTCGGCGCATCGAGGTCGGCGGCGCGGATGAAATCCGAGATGGAAACGTTGTCCAGATGCTTCGAGCCGGCGATGTGCAGCGCGGCATAAGTTTGCGGATCACGGACATCGACCACCACTGCGCCTTGTTCGCGCAGGGCCTGGGCCTGTTCTGGGGGGATACGTTTGAATTCGCTCATGGCGGGCTCCTGTGGCTCGGCGGAAAGCGCAGTCTAGCGCTGGGCGCTGGCTGACGTTTGATCGGGAATAGGTGGGGCGACTGACGGCTTGCTGTGGCCCTGTTCGTCGCATTTGCAGCTCAGGCGCTCGAGGGTGTCGACGTTCATCAGGGTCATGGCGCCGCCCCAGACGCAACCGGTGTCGAGGGCGAAGATGCCCGGCTCGTCGCATTTGCCTTCAAGGGCTGCCCAATGACCGAAGATGATCTTCAGGCCCTTGGTCTTGCGCTCCTTGTACTTGAACCACGGGGCGTAACCCGGTGGCGCGGTGTCGGCGCCTTCCTTGCCCTTGAGGTCAAGCTTGCCCTCGCTGGTGCAGAAGCGCATGCGGGTGAAATAGTTGGTGATCACCCGCAAGCGTTCCACGCCGGTGAGGTCGCTGTTCCATTTGGCCGGCTCATTGCCGTACATGCCATCCAGATAAGGCGGGAGCAGGTTGTCGTCGCGCAGGGCGGCTTCGACTTCGCCGGCGTACTTCAAGGCTTTGCGCAGCGACCACTGGGGTGGTATGCCGGCATGAACCAGGGCGATGTCGCGCTGTTCGTCGTAGTGCATGAGTTTTTGCTGACGCAGCCACTCCAGCAGTTCCGCGCGATCCGGCGCTTCGAGGATCTCGCGCAGGGTGTCGTTTTTCTTCAGGCGTTCGATGTTGTGCCCGGCGGCCAGCAAGTGCAAGTCGTGGTTGCCAAGCACGCACACCAGCGATTCGCGCAGGCTATAGAGGAAGCGCAAGGTTTCCAGGGACTGCGGGCCACGGTTGACCAGGTCGCCCACCAGCCACAGTGTGTCCCGGGCAGGGTCGAAGGCTACTTGCTTGAGCAGGCATTGCAGCGGTTCGAGGCAGCCTTGCAGGTCGCCGACGGCGTACGTTGCCATCAGTGCAGGGCTCCGGGCACCGCCAGGCGGAAAGGCGAGATCACGGCGTCGAAGTGTTTACCGTCGTCGGCAATCATCTGATACGTGCCTTGCATGGTGCCGACCTTGGTGGTCATCACTGTGCCGCTGCTGTAGGTGTGGTTTTCGCCGGCCTGGATCAGCGGCTGCAAACCCACGACGCCCGCACCGCGAACCTCTTCCACATGCCCGTCACCGTCGGTGATCACCCAGTGCCGCGACAACAGTTTGGCCGGTAGCTCGCCATTGTTGTGCACGGTGATGGTGTAGGCGAAGGCAAAGCGGTTGTGCTCGGGTTGCGATTGTTCTGCCAGATAGCGGGTGACGACGCTGACGTCGACCTGATAACGAGGATCGGACATGCAAGAGGCCTTAAAAACGGAGCGGGACGCGGGGCGTAGCTGATGGGATTCAGTCTAGGCCAAGTATCGGGTAGTAAACCAGACATCGCGTCTGGCGTCCTACCCGATAACGCTCATCGCTTGTCAGTCGGCAACAGGAGCCTGCAGGACTTGTTCGCTGAGCTTGTCGGCCAGGCGCACGAAAGCGGCCAGGTCGAGTTGCTCGGGACGCAGGCTGCCATCGACGCCGGCGGCTTCGATCTCGTCGTTGCTCAGCAGCAGCTTGAGGGTGTTGCGCAGGGTTTTGCGGCGCTGGTTGAAGGCTTCGCGAACGACGCGCTCCAGCAGCTTGTGATCCTTGGCCGGGTGCGGCAGCACGTCGTGGGGCACCAGGCGCACGATGGCCGAATCGACTTTCGGCGGCGGATTGAACGCGCCCGGGCCGACGTTGAACAGGTGTTCGACCCGGCAATGGTACTGAACCATGATCGACAGGCGACCCCAGTCGCCACCGCCTGGACCTGCCGCCAGACGCTCGACCACTTCTTTTTGCAGCATGAAGTGCATGTCGCGAATGATGCCGGCGTTGTTCAGCAGGTGGAAAATCAGCGGTGTGGAGATGTTGTACGGCAGGTTGCCGACCACCCGCAGGCTGTTCGGCGCGGCATTCAGGCTATTGAAGTCGAACTTCAGCGCATCGCCCTGGTGCAGGTTGAAGTTGCTCTTGTCGGCAAACTGCTGGTTGAGGATCGGGATCAGGTCCTTGTCCAGCTCCACCACGTCCAGTTGCGCGCCGCTGTTGAGCAGGCCCTGGGTCAGTGCACCCTGGCCCGGGCCGATTTCCAGCAGGCGGTCTTCGGGTTTGGCGCGGATGGCGCGCAGGATACGGTCGATAACGCCGGCATCGTGCAGGAAGTTCTGGCCAAAGCGTTTGCGCGCCTTGTGTTGGTAATGCTCGGTCATAAACGGGTCTCGGCCATCTGGTAGGCGGTTTCCAGGGCGACTTGCAGGCTGCCGGTGTCGATGTTGCCGCTACCGGCCAAGTCCAGGGCAGTGCCGTGGTCCACCGATGTGCGGATGATCGGCAAGCCGAGGGTCACGTTGACTGCCGCGCCGAAGCCTTTGTACTTCAGCACCGGCAGGCCCTGGTCGTGGTACATCGCCAGCACTGCGTCGCAGTGCTCCAGATATTTGGGGGTAAACAGAGTGTCGGCGGGCAGGGGACCGCGAAGGTCCATGCCCTCGCCGCGCAGGCGCTCTAATGTAGGTTCGATGATGTCGATTTCTTCATGGCCCAGGTGTCCGCCTTCACCGGCGTGGGGGTTGAGCCCACAAACCAGGATACGAGGCTGGGCAATGCCGAATTTTTCTTGCAGGTCGGCGTACAGGATTCGTGTGACCCGCTCCAGGCGCTCCGGGGTGATTGCATCGGCAATCTCGCGCAGGGGCAGGTGAGTGGTGACCAGTGCCACGCGCAATCCGCGCGTCGCGAGCATCATCACCACTTGGGCGGTATGGGTCAGGTCGGCGAGGAATTCCGTGTGTCCGGAAAAAGCGATTCCGGATTCATTGATCACGCCCTTGTGCACCGGCGCGGTGATCATCCCGGCGAAATGCCCGTCCATGCAGCCTTGGCCCGCACGGGTCAGGGTTTCCAGGACGAACGCCGCGTTGGCCTTGTCCAGTTGCCCGGCGGTAACCGGTGCACTGAGCGGCGTATCCCAGACATACAGGCTGTTGGCCGGTGCAGGAGCGTCCGGCCAGTGATCCGGGGTGACCGGCAGCAGGTCGACGACCACGCCCAGTTGCGCGGCCCGCTCGATGAGCAGGTCGCGGCTGGTAATGGCAACCAGGGGATGTGGCTGGGCTTGCGAGGCGAGCAGCAGGCACAGGTCGGGACCTATGCCGGCCGGCTCGCCGGGTGTCAGCGCGAAACGCTTCGGTTTCACTGCGCTGCCTGGTCTGCACCAGGGAGTTTGATCTCTACATACGCTTCGTCACGGATCTGACGCAGCCAGGTTTGCAGCTCTTCGTCGTATTTGCGGTTACGCAGTACAGTCATCGCTTGCTGCTCACGGGCCTGGGTGGTGCTGTCGGTGGCGCGACGGCCAAGGACTTCCAGAACGTGCCAGCCGTATTGGGTCTGGAATGGCTTGGACAGCTGACCTTGCGGGGTCTTGGCCATCACTTCGCGGAACTCAGGTACCAGTGAGTTCGGGTCGATCCAGTTCAGGTCGCCACCGTTGAGGGCAGAACCCGGATCTTCCGAGAAGCTTTTCGCCAGTTCGCCGAAATCTTCGCCCGCTTCGATACGGGTGTAGAGCGACTCGGCCAACGCCTTGGTTTTTGCTTCGTCGCGGATCGGGCTAGGTTTGACCAGGATATGACGCACGTGCACTTCGTCACGCACCTGAGTCGCGCCGCCACGCTTGTCGAGGATCTTCAGGATGATGAAGCCGCCCGGGGTGCGCATTGGCTGGGTGATGTCGCCGACTGCCATGGTGCTCAGCATGCGATCGAACGGAGGTGGCAATTGAGCCGCTTTGCGGAAGCCCATGTCGCCGCCTTCCAGCGCGGTTTCGCTGGCGGATTTGGCGATTGCCAACTGACCGAAGTCAGCGCCTTGCTTGAGTTGCTGGTACACCGCGTCCGCTTGTTTGGCCGCAGCCTGGATCGCATCGGAGTTGGCACTTTCCGGCGTAGGAATCAGGATGTTGGCCAGACGGAATTCTTCGGACAGCTGCATTTTGCCCAGGTCGGATGCCAGGAAGTTCTTCACTTCCTGTTCGGACACCTGGATGCGCTCGGCCACACGGCGTTGGCGCACACGGCTGATGATCATTTCGCGGCGGATCTGGTCACGGGCGTCGTCATAAGACAGACCGTCGTGAGCCAAGGCAGCACGGAATTGATCGATCGACATGTTATTGCGCTGTGCAATGGTGCCGACGGCCTGGTTCAGTTCTTCATCGGTAATACGGATGCCTGAACGTTCGCCGATCTGCAATTGCAGGTTTTCGACGATCAGGCGTTCCAGTACCTGCTGATCCAGCACGCTGGCCGGCGGCACGGCAGTACCGCGTTTGGCGATGGTTTGCTGAACTTCGTGGACCCGCTGGTCCAGTTGGCTCTGCATGACCACGTCGTTGTCGACGATGGCCACCACTTTATCGATGGACTGTACCGCGGCGTTAGCCGCGGTACCCAGGAACAACGCGCCCAGCACTAGCGGGCGCAGACAATCAGAAAGCTTGGTCTTCACGTTCACGATAACCTTGAATGCCTTTGTCGAGGAAGCTCTCTACCTTGGCGCCAGTGAGGCCGCCGAGTCCCTTCAGAACAATTTGGAGGAAGACGCCATGGTCGCCTTTTTCGTTTTGCGGGGCTTCTTGACTGAACTCGTCATAGGAAACCCAGTAACGGTTGATCAGGCGCAGTTTCCAGCAGCAGTTGTCGTACTCGAAACCACCGAAGGCTTCCAGGGTACGGTTGCGGTTGTAGTCATACTGCCAGCGGCTGATGGCGTTCCATTGCGGCACGATCGGCCAGATCACCGAGAAGTCGTGCTGTTGAATCTTGTAGTAGTCCTTCACGAAGCCTGGTTGGCCTTCGACGCCATAGTTGCCGCCGCCCACGGTCCATTTACCGGTGTTCTGGTCGTAACGAACCTGGTCGTTGCGATAGCGATAACCGGCGTTGATAACCTTGTTCGGGTTGTCTT
The DNA here is from genome assembly GCF_008370045.1 of Pseudomonas sp. ANT_J12. Classification (GTDB taxonomy): domain Bacteria; phylum Pseudomonadota; class Gammaproteobacteria; order Pseudomonadales; family Pseudomonadaceae; genus Aquipseudomonas. The sequence continues at coordinate 37,332 of NZ_VOBN01000007.1, read as the reverse complement.
CAGGCTGGTAGTGGAACATTGCGCTACCCGAACGCGGGCTGCGGCTGTCCGGGTCCCAGTTGTAGTCGGCCGTGGTGCGCCAATCGCGGTTCCAGCGGTATTCGTATTCCAGTGCGTACGGCGAAACGTTGGCATGCGCGTCGTCGCGGGTTTTCGCGTCGATACCTGGCAACTGGACTTCGCGGTCCTTGAAGTACAGGGCCTGGCCAACGCTGATGCGTTGACGCTCGAAACCGTCTTCTTCGATCCAGCGGTTCGTCACGCCCAGGGACAGTTTGTTCTCGTCGCCGACACGGTCGGTACCGGAGAAGCGATTGTCGCGGAACAGTGACGCGTAGTTGAAGGTGTATTCGCCAGTGTCGAACACTGGGATGTCTTCCTGGTTCTCCTCAGGTACATAGAGGTAAAACAGGCGCGGTTCCAGGGTTTGGCGGTAGTTCTTGCCGAACCATGTGGTATTTCGGTCGAAGTACAGTCCGCTGTCGATACTGGCAATGGGTACGCCACGATTCTGGTTGGAGCCGAAGTGACCATTGACATTGTCTGTCCCGGCTGCGGCAGCGGCTTGATCCTGTGCCACGATCTGGTTTTTGCCGATGCTGTCCAGGTCCAGTTGATACTGGGTGTATTGGTACTTGAGCGATGGTTTCAGGAAACCATATGACCAGTTCAGAGGCAGGCTGACAGTCGGGGCCAGGTTTAGACGATCGCCATTGGCGCGCGCCAGGCCAGCAACGTTCCTGTCCAGTCGCGGACTGACATTGCCGTCTTCATCGGTGAAGTTGCCGTTTTCCAGGTCGCGATCAAACCGCACGATTTCAGTGTTATACGAGAAATCCAACCCGCCCGGATGTTGCGGCAGCGCACCATTGAAGGTGATTTGCGGCAAGCGGTCGTATGGCGTGATGGCCGAGACCGTCGCCAACTGATAGGCCGTGGCGCTGAGCGTCGCGGCGTAGTTATCGCCACGGTATACGACGGCACCCTGCTGGGTGACATAGTCTTCGCTTTTCACACCAATCTGGTCAGTCTGCAGATCCTGGAAGTAATACGGATCGCTGATCTTGGTGTAATCGACTTGTGTGTAGACGCGCGAGTCGAGGCCACCTTTATGCTGCCAGTTATACATGTAGCGGTTTTTCTGGTAATCGGTCTGCTTGCTGCGATCGGTGTCCTCGTCGTTGAGGTACGCAGCACCGAACTGACCTTCGCTGGACTTGGTCAGGTAACGGAACTCGCCTTCCACCAACATGCCGTGCTTGCTCATGTAGCGCGGGTACAACGTGGCGTCGTAGTTCGGTGCCAGGTTGAAGTAGTACGGCGTGACCAGCATGAAGCCGGTATCGCTGCCGGTGCCGATGGTCGGCGGCAGGAAACCGGATTGGCGACGGTCGTCGATCGGGAAGTAGATGTACGGCGTGTACAGGACCGGAATGTCCTTGACCCGCAGCGTCACGTTCGTCGCGGTACCGAAGCCGGTGGCCGGGTTCAAGGTAATGTTGTTGCCCTTGAGCTGCCAGGCGTTGCTGTTCGGTTCGCACGTGGTGTACGTACCATCCTTGAGGCGGATGATCGCGTTCTCGGCACGTTTGGCGTACAGCGCGTTACCGCGGATACGGGACTTGTGCATCACGTATTCGGCGTTGTCGACCTTGGCTTCACCGGTGTCAAGCTGCACGTCGGCGTGGTCGCCCACGAGCAGTGCGCCATTGTCGCGAATGCGGACGTTACCGCTCAGTTCGCCACGGCTCTCGGCCTGGTACAGACTGGCCTCATCGGCCTCGGCCTGCATGCTGCCCTGACGCAATACCACGTCACCGGCCAGCGTGCCGACCTGATCTTCGGTGTTATAGCGCGAAGCTTTCGCGCCGATAAAGGTCGGAGCGTCACTTTTATTCGTCTTGTCATTCATGCCAGGACGAATCGGTTCGATATAGGAACCAGAGCAGTAAGGACCGGTTTCGGCCAACTGCGCAGCAGTGAGCTTCTCGCGCGGAACCCAGTCGAGGTGACTGTAGTCTGCGCTACGGGACTTCAGGCCACGGCCCTTGGACTCGGTAACGAGTACAGGCTTGGCGCCGGTGTCTTCGCTGGAGCCGTTCTGGGCTGGAGCTTCGCCGTTCGCGGTGGCTGTTGCGCTGCCGTCATGGACGGGTCGCGGCGGCAAGGCAGCTGCCGGCGACTTGGGCGCACAGTCCCAGGCACCCGAAGCAGAGACTGAGCAGTCATACTGTTCCGCGGCGACCACGTAGGAAGTGGCTAGGGGTTGCAGGGCCAGCAGACTGCCGGTAACCAACAACGGAAATTTTTTACGAAACGCGGGGGATTTCAATGCCATCTTATTAGTCCGGGCTTCCTGCGTGCCATCTGCCCGCGGTGGTGGGCCGCACGCCTCTCGATGGTCTGAAAAAGATGCTGGATAATAAAGCATGACCCGCTTGACGGCTAGCGCCGTCGGAGACCCTTGTAATGCCTGACCAAGATGTACGCTTGCAACACCTGAAAGTTTGGCTCGACGAACAGTTGGCGACCCTCTTTGCCGAGCAAGGCTGGGGCGCCGTGCCCCCGGCCACGTTGACCGCGGCCAGTAGCGACGCGAGTTTCCGGCGCTATTTCCGCTGGGAAGGCGAGGGCAAAAGTTTCATCGTGATGGACGCCCCGCCGCCCCAGGAAAACTGCAAACCCTTCGTGGATATGGCTTTTCTGCTGGCGAAATCCGGAATAAATGTGCCGAAAATTTATGCCGAGGACCTCGAGCGCGGATTTCTTTTGCTCAATGACCTGGGCAGCAAGACGTATCTGGACGTGATCGACAGCGAAAATGCCGACGATTTGTTCAAGGATGCCCTGCAGGCGTTGCTGGCTTTTCAGCAATTACCGATGGTGGCGCCGCTGCCAAGTTACGACGTGGCCCTGCTGCGTCGCGAGCTGGAGCTGTTCCCCGAGTGGTACGTCAAGCACGAACTGGGCATCGAGTTTGACGCCGCCCAGCAAATGCTCTGGCAACAGGCCAGCGATCTGTTGATCGACAGCGCCCTGGCCCAGCCGACCGTGTTGGTGCACCGCGACTACATGCCGCGCAACCTGATGCTCAGCGAGCCGAATCCCGGTGTGCTGGATTTCCAGGACGCGGTCTACGGCCCGGTGACCTACGACGTGACGTGCCTGTTCAAGGACGCGTTCCTCAGCTGGCCTGAAGAGCGGGTGTACGCCTGGTTGCAGGATTACTGGCAACAGGCGGGTGCGCTGGGCATTCCGGTGCAGCCTGACTTCGAAGAGTTCCACCGTGCCAGCGACCTGATGGGCGTGCAGCGTCATCTGAAAGTGATCGGCATCTTCGCGCGCATCTGCCACCGCGACGGCAAGCCGCGCTACCTCGCCGACGTGCCACGCTTCTTTGCTTATATAGACGCGGTGATCGCCCGTCGTCCCGAATTGGCGGAGCTGGATGTGCTGCTGGCCAGCCTGCGTGCTGGAGCCCCGGCATGAAGGCAATGATTCTGGCGGCGGGCAAAGGCGAACGCATGCGCCCGCTGACCCTGACCACCCCCAAACCGCTGGTGCGTGCCGGCGGCGTGCCGTTGATCGAATATCATCTGCACGCCCTGGCGGCTGCCGGTTTTACCGAGATCGTGATCAACCACGCCTGGCTCGGTCAGCAGATCGAAGACTATCTGGGCGACGGTTCCCGTTACGGCGTCGGCATCCAATACTCGCCCGAAGGCGAACCGCTGGAAACCGGTGGCGGGATTTTCCGTGCCTTGCCGTTGCTGGGTGACGAAGCGTTTGTGGTGGTCAACGGCGACATCTGGACCGATTACGACTTCAGCGCGCTACGCCAACCCATTGCCGGGTTGGCTCATCTGGTACTGGCGGACAACCCGGCCCATCACCCGGCCGGGGATTTCGTTCTGGTCGATGGCCAGGTGCGCGACGGGCAACCGGATGCCGATACCCTGACCTACAGCGGCATCGCGGTGCTGCACCCAAAGCTGTTCGAAGGCTGCTCGGCCGGCGCATTCAAGCTCGCACCGCTGTTTCGCCAAGCCATGGCTGCGGGGCAAGTCTCCGGTGAGCGACTGTCTGGGCATTGGGTAGATGTCGGCACATACGAACGCCTGGCCGAAGCCGAATCCCTGATAGAAGCGAGCCGCTGACATGTTGTGGCCAGGGACTCTAATCGGAGCCGGAGCGGGCTTTGCCATAGCCAGCATTCCGGGGGCCATGCTCGGCGCCTTGTTGGGACAGGCGCTGGACCGGCGCTTGCACTTGCAGAGCTGGGCGCATTTGCGGGAAAAACTCGGCGGTCGGCCGGCGCTTCGCAACGATGAACTGTTGTTCGTGTTGCTGGGCCGGTTGGCCAAGTGTGATGGACGGGTGGTGGATGGTCATATTCAGCAGGCGCGTCAGGAGATGCGTTCGCTGGACATGACCGAGTCGGCGCAGCGGCGTGCGATTGCCGCGTTCAATCGCGGCAAAAACGGGCACGACCGGTTGCGTGGCTATCTGCGACGCTTGAGTGCCCAGCCCCATGCGGCCGAAGGCGTGCTGCGCGCGTGTTGGCGGATGGTCTGGGCCGATGGTCGCGCGGGCAGCAGTGAGCGTGAACTGCTGGCGCAATGGGGTAAATGGTTGGGCTGGACGCCGCAGCAGGTGCTGGCGTTGGCGCACGACTATGAACCACAGAAACGCCCGCAAGTCAGCAGCGCCGTGACGTATCAGGACGCCATGCGGCTGTTGGGGGTATCGGCGACCAGCGAGCCGGAACAGATCAAACGGGCCTATCGGCGCCTGCTCAGTCGTCATCATCCGGACAAGATCGCCGGTTCGGGGGCGACGGCGTTGCAGGTGCGCGAGGCGACGGACAAGACGCGGGAATTGCATAACGCCTATACGTTGATCAAGGCGCGGCGGGATTTTCGCTAGCAGCACATAGTTGTGTTGTCAGTGATGCCGCCTTCGCGGGCAAGCCTCGCTTCTACAGGGTTTGTGTCGTACGCCGGAAATGGGAACGACATACCCTTTGTAGGCGCGAGGCTTGCCCGCGAACGGGGGCGACGCGGTCTATGGCTCCGCCACCGGCTGCGGATTCAACCACCCGCGCACCCGGCGAAACAATTGCTCCTGCTCAGCCTTGGTATTGCCCGGCAACGCCTTGAGCGACACCTGGCTGAAGGCAGACGTTTTCAGGCGTTTACTGGCTTGCAGGCGCGCGAGTGCTGCATTGCGATCCAGTGGCCTGTCCATATAGAAGAGATCGGCAGTCGGCAGCTTGAGGGTTGGCGTCAGTTCTACCAGTTCCGGTTTACTGGCCGCCGGCGTCTGCGCCGCGACCATCACGAATTTCTCCACTTGCGAAGGCTGCTTCTCGCTGAGGTAGCGCGCGGCCCAATAAGCGCCGGTGCCATGCCCCAGCACCACGATGCGGCGCGCACTTTGCTGTTCGGCAAAGGCGATGGCGGCGTCGATGCGGGCGAAGATGCGCTCGGCGTCGGCTTTGGACTGTTCTTCGGTGGTTTCCACGACCGCTTTATCAGCGACGTCCGCTTCACCGCTGGCCGCCTGCTCGATGGGCGTCGCGGTGGTCGAGTCTTTGCTGCCCGTCTCAGGGGCTTTGATCGTCGGCGGGACTTCGGCGACACGTGGCGCAATGGCATCGCTTTGCAGGTCCGGCAAGGTGATACTCAGGCTGCTCCACTCGGCGTCTGGCAGTTTGTTGCGCAAAGGGCTGATTGCTTGCGGCCAGTCAACGGTCTCGCCGGCACCAGGGATGATAATCACCGCGCCTTTGGGTTCGGCGGTGTTGGCCGGCTTCCACAAAGCGAGAAACGTATCGGCCCCGGCCTGGAGTTGTTGCTGTTCCTGGGCCGGCACGGTGCGCTCAAGTGCGGTCGCTTCTTCCTGACTACGCTCAAGCAGCGGCTGGCGCTCGGCCGGTTTTGCGTCGGCAGGTTTTTCCGTGGCGGGAGCCGGGTCGGCGGCCTCGACGGAGAAGGCGCAAGGCAGGATCAGCGACAGGCACAATGCTGGCAGTGCCAGGCGGTAGACAGGGGGCATCGGATATTCCAGGCCAGAAGTTATTCCGGCAGCCTAATGGGTTGGTCAGTATTTGTCAGTGTGTGAGACTTCAATGAAGCATTTTCGCTGCCTGTGGGTTATCGGCTGTTTGTGGTTTCCCTTGATGAGTTGGGCGGCGCCCGCGCCTCCTGCGCACGTTGCACAGTTGTCGACGGCCCAGCAGCAGTGGCTGGCCGAGCATGGCGAATTGCGCGTCGGCGTGGTGTTGCAGGCGCCGTATGCGCAATACGATCGACGCTTGCAGCGCTTGTCCGGGGTCAATGTCGAGTTGATGAAGTGGTTGGCCAAGTCGCTCAAGATCGAGTTGAGCTGGCGTAACTTCCCCGACGTCGAACAGCTGGAACAAGCCGTGCGCGAGGGCGAAGTCGATATCGCCCCGGGGCTGACCCAAACTCCCGGCGGGCTCAAGCTCTGGCAATTTTCCGACCCGTACATGCGCGTGCCGCAACTGGTGGTCAGCGACCAGAAGGGTGCCGGTGTGGTGGAGCTGGAAAAACTCGACAGCCAGACCCGCGTCGCCGTGCGCATGCCCAGCGTCACCGCCGATTACCTGCGCAGTAACTTCCCCCACCTGAACCTGCAAGGCGTGCCGATCGAGCGTCAGGCGTTGCAGTTGCTGTTGAGTCAGCAGGCCGGTTACGCGGTGGTTGATGAAGCACAGTTGGGGCGTTTGTCCGCCGAACCTGAATTCGCCGGACTGGTGGTGGTCGGTGATATCGGCCTGCCGCAATTGCTGCGGGTGGCCACGCGCCGGGACTGGCCGGAGCTGGCCGGCATCGTCGAAAGCGCGTTGCGGGCGATCCCGGCCAAGGACCTGGAACAACTGCACAACCAATGGCTGCAACCCAAATACCCGCGGCTGTCCGAGTCGCCGGGGTTCTGGCAGAACCTGTGCCTGTTGTTGGCGGTGTTGCTGCTGAGCAGCATGGCCATCGTGTTCTGGCAGCGGCGCCAGCAACACAGCCTGGAGCAACGGCTGCTGGCGGCGCGGCAAGACATCGCCCTGCGCCAGGCCAGTGAGGAAGCCCTGCGCCTGACCCAGTTTTCCATCGATCAAAGCACCGTCGGCATCCTCTGGGTCAACTGGGACAGCCATGTGCGTTACGCCAACCGCGCCGCCGAAGCCATGCTCGGCTATCCATCTGGCGGGATCATTGACCGGCCGTTGATCGACTTCGAGCCCGGGCTGCACATGGACCGCTGGCTGAACCTGTGGAAACGCGCCCGCGCCAGCGAAGAAGGGCCGCAAAGTTTCGAAACCAATTGCGTTCGCGCCGACGGCAGCGTTTTGCCGGCGGATGTTTCGTTGAGCTTCCTGCGGTTTCGCGATGGCGAATATTTGGTGGTGTACCTGAATGACGTCACCGAACGCCGGCGTGCCCTGGCCGCGTTGCAGGAAAGCGAGGCGCGGTTGCAAGGAATCGCCGCCAACGTGCCGGGATTGGTCTTTCGCCTGGAGCGGGCACCGGTGACCGGGCAGATCGACTTTGCCTACATCAGTGAAGGCAGCGAGAGCCTGGTTGGTTATTCGCCGGCGACCCTGGCCCACCGGGACAAAGGTCTGCGCAGCCTGGTGCACCCGGACGACAAGGCCAGTTATCACCAGACCCAGGATCATGCGCTGGATACCGACAGCGACTGGTCGTGGCAGGGCCGAATCCTCACGCGTTCTGGCGAGCAGCGCTGGGCCGAGATCAAGGCCATCACCCGGCGGCTGGAAGATGGCGCGTATGTGTGGGACGGGATCGTCTGGGACATCAGCGAAAGCAAGCGCATCGAACTGGAACTGGCCAGCTCCCGGGCGCAACTGCGGGAGTTGTCGGCGCACCTGGAAAGCGTGCGGGAAGAGGAAAAGGCCCGCATTGCCCGGGAAGTGCACGATGAGCTGGGGCAGATGCTGACCGTGTTGAAACTTGAAACCTCCATGTGTGAATTGGCGTACGCCCAGCTCGATCCTGGGTTGCAGGAACGCTTGAACAGCATGAAGCGGTTGATTGCTCAGTTATTCCAACTGGTGCGGGATGTGGCCACGGCGCTGCGGCCACCGATTCTCGATGCGGGGATCGCCTCGGCCATCGAGTGGCAGGCCCGGCGTTTCGAGGCGCGTACGCAGATCCCGTGCCTGGTGCAGGTGCCGGAGAACCTGCCGCTGCTCAGCGATGCCAAGGCGATTGGCCTGTTCCGCATCCTTCAGGAAGCGCTGACCAATGTCATGCGCCATGCCCAGGCGCATACTGTCGAACTGACATTGGCGCTGGAAGGCGACGAGTTGTGCCTGACCGTCAGCGATGATGGCGTAGGATTTGTTCCCGCTACTGGCCGGTCAACATCCTTTGGTGTCGTGGGTATGCGCGAGCGGGTGTTGATCATGGGCGGGCAGTTGTCGCTTGAAAGTGAGCCGGGGGAGGGCACGACGCTAAGTGTGCGGGTGCCTTTGGATCGCTGAAAGATCGCATTTAATGAGGAGAGGCTAGTGATCCGTGTACTGGTAGCCGAAGACCACACCATCGTCCGTGAAGGCATCAAGCAATTGATCGGCCTGGCCAAGGATTTGCTGGTGGTGGGGGAGGCGAGCAACGGCGAGCAGTTGCTCGAAACCCTGCGTCACGTGCCCTGCGAAGTGGTGTTGCTGGACATCTCCATGCCCGGGGTCAATGGCCTGGAGGCGATTCCACGGATCCGCGCGCTGAACAACCCGCCGGCGATCCTGGTGCTGTCGATGCACGACGAAGCGCAAATGGCCGCCCGGGCGTTGAAGGTCGGCGCCGCTGGTTATGCGACCAAGGACAGCGATCCGGCGCTGCTGCTGACCGCGATCCGCAAAGTCGCGGCGGGCGGGCGTTACATTGACCCGGACCTGGCCGACCGCATGGTCTTCGAGGTCGGTCTGACCGACTCCCGGCCGTTGCACTCTTTATTGTCGGAACGCGAATTCTCGGTGTTCGAACGCCTGGCCCAAGGCGCCAACGTCAACGACATCGCTCAGCAACTGGCCCTGAGCAGCAAAACCATCAGCACCCACAAGGCGCGGCTGATGCAAAAGCTCAACATCACCTCCCTGGCGGAACTGGTGAAGTACGCGATGGAACATAAACTCCTCTAAAAAACCGCCACGAACCCTGTAGGAGCAAGGCTTGCCCGCGAAGGCGTCCTCACTGACGCTAAAAGCTTCGCGGGCAAGCCTCGCTCCTAAAAGGGGGCGTGTCAGTCGTATCAATATTGCCTGACACACCACTTTCGCGAGCAAGCCCGCGCCCACGGGGATCTCGGTGGCATGTCCATTTGCGACACCCCGTAAACCTGCTTTTGCCTGTTCTTGCTGCTTGCAGCTGACCGCCTGCCGCTGCGTTTGCCAAAACGCGCCATCCTTGTAGGGCAATCCCTACCCCCAACCTTCCATCCTGCTGAGGCGATTCTCTCCTGCGCCCCGATTTGCGCGGTCCCCAGCGTCCACTAGGCTTAGTCCACAAGCAGTCATCAATAACAAAGGTGTGGGTATGAGCCAGGTCGATTCAAGCGCAGGGGCCAATGACATTCTGGTCAGCTTTCGTGGAGTGCAGAAAAGCTACGACGGCGAGAACCTGATCGTCAAAGACCTCAACCTGGACATTCGCAAAGGCGAATTCCTCACCTTGCTCGGGCCGTCCGGCTCCGGCAAGACCACCAGCCTGATGATGCTCGCCGGTTTCGAAACCCCGACCGCCGGGGAAATCCTGCTGGCCGGGCGTTCCATCAACAACGTGCCGCCGCACAAACGCGACATCGGCATGGTGTTCCAGAACTACGCGTTGTTCCCACACATGACCGTGTCCGAGAACCTCGCCTTCCCGCTGACCGTGCGCGGCTTGAACAAGAGCGACGTCAGCGACAAGGTCAAGAAAGTCCTGAGCATGGTCCAGCTCGATGCGTTCGCCCAGCGTTACCCGGCGCAATTGTCCGGTGGTCAGCAACAACGTGTGGCCCTGGCCCGTGCCCTGGTGTTCGAACCGCAACTGGTGCTGATGGACGAACCCCTCGGCGCGCTGGATAAACAGCTGCGCGAACACATGCAGATGGAAATCAAACACCTGCACCAGCGCCTCGGCGTGACCGTGGTCTACGTGACCCACGACCAGGGTGAAGCCCTGACCATGTCCGATCGTGTGGCGGTGTTCCATCAGGGCGAAATCCAACAGATCGCGCCGCCGCGCACGCTCTACGAAGAACCGAAAAACACTTTCGTCGCCAATTTCATCGGCGAGAACAACCGCCTCAACGGCCGCCTGCACAGCCACACCGGCGACCGCTGCATCGTTGAACTGGGCCGTGGTGAAAAAGTTGAAGCCCTGGCGGTCAACGTCGGCCAGACCGGCGAGCCCGTCACCCTGTCGATTCGCCCGGAACGCGTGAGCCTCAATGGTTCGAGCGAGTCCTGCGTCAACCGCTTCTCAGGGAGGGTGGCGGAATTCATCTATCTGGGCGACCACGTCCGGGTGCGCCTGGAAGTCTGCGGCAAGACCGACTTCTTCGTGAAACAGCCGATTGCCGAGCTCGATCCCGAGCTGGCGGTTGGCGATGTGGTACCGCTTGGCTGGCAGGTCGAGCACGTTCGCGCGCTCGATCCTCTTTTAGAGGCGCATTGATCGCCCCCCGCAATACCAACACCAACCCTGCACGTGGAGAGAACAATAAATGTTGAGATCCCTGAAATTCACCGCTTTGGTCATGGGCATGATCGGTGCGGCACACGCGATGGCTGCGGGCCCGGACCTGACCGTGGTGTCCTTTGGCGGGGCGAACAAGGCCGCGCAAACCAAGGCGTTCTACGCACCGTGGGAAGCGGCGGGCAACGGCAAGATCGTCGCCGGCGAATACAACGGCGAGATGGCCAAGGTCAAAGCCATGGTCGACACCAAGAGCGTGTCCTGGGACCTGGTAGAAGTTGAATCGCCAGAACTGTCCCGTGGTTGCGACGAAGACATGTTCGAACAGCTCGATCCGAAGTTGTTCGGCAAGACTGAAGACTACGTCAAAGGCGCGATCCAGCCGTGCGGCGTGGGCTTCTTCGTGTGGTCGACCGTGTTGGCCTACAACGCCGACAAATTGGCTTCCGCACCGACTAGCTGGGTGGATTTCTGGGACACCAAGAAATTCCCGGGCAAGCGTGGTCTGCGTAAAGGCGCCAAGTACACCCTGGAATTCGCTCTGATGGCCGACGGCGTGGCGCCGAAAGACGTCTACAAAGTGCTGGCCGGCAAGGATGGCCAGGACCGCGCGTTCAAGAAACTCGATGAACTCAAGCCAAGCATCCAGTGGTGGGAAGCCGGCGCGCAACCGCCGCAATACCTCGCCTCCGGTGACGTGGTCATGAGCTCGGCCTACAACGGTCGGATCGCCGCCGTGCAGAAAGAAAGCAACCTGAAAGTGGTGTGGAACGGCGGGATCTACGACTTCGACGCGTGGGCGATTCCAAAAGGCCTGGATAAAACCCGTGCCGAAGCGGCGAAGAAATTCATCGCGTACTCGGTGGCCCCGCAGCAGCAGAAGACGTACTCGGAAAACATCGCTTACGGCCCGGCCAACATTCAAGCCGTTCCGTTGCTGGCCAAGGACGTGTTGAAAGACATGCCGACCACCCCGGAAAACATCGCCAACCAGGTGCAGATCGACGTCAGCTTCTGGGCTGACAACGGCGAGCAACTGGAACAGCGCTTCAATTCCTGGGCTGCGAAATAAGCCCACCTCGTGGGCTTATTGATCGTTCCCACGCTCTGCGTGGGAATGCCGCCCGGGACGCTCCGCGTCTCTGTGACGCAGAGCGTGGGAACGTTCAGTACCCTGTAGAAGCGAGGCTTGCCCGCGAAGACGTCGGCACATTCAACATTAATGCTGACTGACACACCGCCTTCGCGGGCAAGCCTCGCTCCTACAGGGGTGATGTATCGATAAGAAGAACAGAGGTGGCCTGTCTGCCTCTGTAACGATCAAAGATTTCCGGAGTACGCCATGGCTATCGCCGTTCCCCTGAACGCGGGCACTGACCCCACCTTGAAGCAGCGGCTCAAGCACGCCGAGCGGATCAATCGCTGGAAGGCCCAGGCCTTGATTGCGCCGCTGGTGCTGTTTCTGCTGCTGGTGTTCCTGGTGCCGATTGTGGCGCTGCTCTACAAAAGTGTCGGTAACCCGGAAGTGGTCGGCGGCATGCCGCGCACCGTGACGGCTATCGCCAGTTGGGACGGCCGTGGCCTGCCCGCTGAACCGGTTTACAAGGCTGCCAGCGAAGACCTCGCTGAAGCGCGCAAAAACCAGACCTTGGGTGACTTGTCCAAGCGCTTGAACATGGAACTGGCCGGCTACCGCAGCCTGCTGACCAAAACCGCCCGCGCCTTGCCGTTCGCCACCGAGCCGACCTCTTATAAAGAAGCGCTGGAAGGGCTCGACGAGCGCTGGGGCGATCCGGCCTATTGGCAGGCCGTGCGCCGCAACACCAGCAGCATTACCCCGTACTACTTGCTGGCGGCGGTGGATCACCGGATCGACGACCTCGGCGAAGTGGCCCCGGCCACCCCGGACCAGGCGATCTACCTCGACATCTTCGCCCGCACCTTCTGGATGGGCCTGGTCATCACCGTGATCTGCCTGTTGCTGGCCTATCCGTTGGCCTACCTGCTGGCGAACCTGCCATCGCGGCAAAGTAACCTGTTGATGATTCTGGTGCTGCTGCCGTTCTGGACCTCGATCCTGGTGCGGGTCGCCGCATGGATCGTCTTGCTGCAATCCGGCGGGCTGATCAACAGCGGCCTGATGGCCATGGGCATTATCGATAAGCCGCTGGAGCTGGTGTTCAACCGCACCGGGGTCTACATCTCCATGGTGCACATCCTGCTGCCGTTCATGATTCTGCCGATCTACAGCGTAATGAAAGGCATCTCGCCGACTTACATGCGGGCGGCGATTTCCCTCGGCTGCCATCCGTTCGCCAGTTTCTGGCGGGTGTACTTCCCGCAGACCTATGCCGGTATCGGTGCCGGTTGCCTGTTGGTGTTCATCCTCGCCATCGGCTACTACATCACTCCGGCGTTGCTGGGCAGCCCGAACGATCAGATGGTCAGTTACTTCGTCGCCTTCTACACCAACACCAGCATCAACTGGGGCATGGCGACCGCACTCGGTGGGCTGCTGCTGTTGGCGACCGTGGTGCTTTATCTGATTTACAGCTGGCTGGTGGGCGCCAGTCGCCTGCGCCTGAGCTAAGGGGAGAACGAAATGCTGAGTCCTTATATGTCGCCCATTGAGCGGGTGTGGTTCTACAGTTTGCGGATTCTCTGCGGCTTGGTTTTGCTGTTCCTGATCCTGCCGGTGCTGGTGATCATTCCGTTGTCGTTCAACTCGGGCAGTTTCCTGGTGTACCCACTGCAGGGCTTCTCGCTGCACTGGTACCAGGACTTCTTCGCCTCGGCCGAATGGATGCGCTCGTTGAAGAACAGCATCATCGTCGCCCCGGCGGCCACGGTGCTGGCGATGGTCTTCGGCACGCTGGCGGCGATTGGCCTGACCCGTGGCGACTTCCCCGGCAAAGCGCTGGTGATGGCGCTGGTGATTTCGCCGATGGTGGTGCCGGTGGTGATCATTGGTGTGGCGAGTTATCTGTTCTTTGCGCCGTTGGGTTTGGGTAACAGCTTCTTTTCGCTGATCGTGGTGCATGCGGTGTTGGGCGTGCCGTTCGTGATCATCACGGTGTCGGCGACGTTGCAGGGGTTCAACCACAACCTGGTGCGTGCCGCTGCGAGCCTCGGTGCCTCGCCGCTGACCGCGTTCCGTCGGGTGACCTTGCCGTTGATCGCGCCGGGTGTGATCTCCGGGGCGCTGTTTGCTTTCGCGACGTCGTTCGATGAGGTTGTGGTGACACTGTTCCTCGCTGGTCCCGAGCAAGCGACCTTGCCACGGCAGATGTTCAGCGGCATCCGCGAAAACCTCAGCCCGACGATTGCCGCCGCCGCGACGTTGCTGATTGCCTTCTCGGTGATCCTGCTGCTGACCCTGGAATGGCTGCGTGGCCGCAGCGAAAAACTGCGCACCGCCCAGGTCTGACCTGCACCGCTGATCGTTCCCATGCTCTGCGTGGGAATGCCTTGGGGATGATCGGACCTAATCCTGTAGGAGCGAGGCTTGCCCGCGAAGGCTTCAGCACATTAAACATCTATGTTGACTGACTCACCGTCTTCGCGGGCAAGCCTCGCTCCTACAGGTCACCTCAATCATTCGCGTCGTGAATAAACGACAAACCCCAATCCCCAGCTACTATTGTGCCCAGCTCCCCTAACGATAAGAGGCTGCGCACATGAGTCTTTCCTCTTTCAAAATTGCCCACAAACTGATCACCGGCGCCGGTGCCATCGAGCAACTGGCCGCCGAGCTGACACGCCTGGATGTCGATAACCCGCTGATCGTCACCGACGCCGCCCTGGTCAAGTCCGGCACGGTCGAGCTGGCGCTGGCGCACCTGGGCGACCGCACCTATGAGGTGTTCGACCGCGTGCTGCCCGACCCGGAAATCGCCATCGTCGAAGACTGCATGCGCGTCTACCGCGAAGGCGGGCATGACGGGTTGATTGGCCTGGGTGGCGGCAGCGCCATCGATATCGCCAAAAGTGTCGCAGCCTATGCCGGTTATCACGGCGCGCTGGAAGATCTGTTCGGCGTCGATCAGGTGCCGCGCAAAGGCCCGCCGCTGATCGCCATCCCGACCACCGCCGGCACCGGATCGGAAGTCACCAACGTGGCCATCCTCTCCGACAAGCTCGCGCAGCTGAAGAAAGGCATCGTCAGCGACTATCTATTACCGGACGTGGCGCTGGTCAGCCCGCAAATGACCCTGACCTGCCCGCGCAGTGTCACTGCCGCCAGTGGCGTCGATGCGCTGGTGCATGCGGTCGAGTCCTACCTGTCGCTGAATGCCTCGGCGATCACCGATGCCTTGGCGATTGGTGCGATCAAGCTGATTACCCAGGCGCTGCCCAAGGCCTACGCCAACCCGGCCAACCTGCAAGCCCGCGAAGACATGGCCACCGCCAGCCTGATGGCCGGCATGGCGTTCGGCAATGCCGGGGTCGGCGCGGTGCATGCGCTGGCGTACCCGCTGGGCGGGCGCTACAACATTGCCCACGGCGTCAGTAATGCGTTGCTGCTGCCGTATGTGATGACCTGGAACAAGTTGGCCTGCGTCGAGCGCATGCAGGATATTGCCGAGGCCATGGGCGTGAAAACCGCGCACTTGAGCGCCATCGATGCGGCGGACAAAGCCGTGGAGGCGATGACCGCGTTGTGCCTGGCGGTGGAGATTCCCCTGGGCCTGCGCAGCTTCGGCGTGCCCGAAGACGCGATCCCGGCCATGGCCGTGGAAGCGGCGGGGATCGAGCGCCTGATGCGCAACAATCCACGCAAGTTGAGCGCCGTCGATATCGAGAAGATCTACCGAGCGGCCTACTGATCATCGCGGTCACGTCGCGCGCGTCAAAGCATGAGGTATACAATGCGCGCCATCGTGATTCTGCTCAGAAAAGGTGCGTCATGCAGCCCTTCGTAATTGCTCCGTCGATTCTCTCCGCCGACTTCGCCCGCCTGGGCGAAGAAGTGGACAACGTCCTGGCCGCTGGCGCCGACTTCGTGCACTTCGATGTCATGGACAATCATTACGTGCCCAACCTGACCATCGGCCCGATGGTCTGCGCGGCACTGCGCAAGTACGGCGTGACCGCGCCGATCGACGCCCACTTGATGGTCAGCCCGGTGGATCGCATCGTCGGTGACTTCATTGAAGCCGGCGCGACCTACATCACCTTCCACCCGGAAGCCACCCAGCACGTCGACCGTTCCCTGCAACTGATCCGCGAGGGCGGCTGCAAGGCGGGCCTGGTGTTCAACCCAGCCACTCCCCTGAGCGTGCTTGAGTACGTGATGGACAAGGTCGACATGATCCTGCTGATGAGCGTCAACCCGGGCTTCGGCGGGCAGAAGTTCATTCCTGGCACCCTCGACAAACTGCGTCAGGCCCGTGCGCTGATCGATGCTTCGGGGCGCGACATTCGCCTGGAAATCGACGGCGGGGTCAATGTGAACAACATCCGTGAAATCGCCGCTGCCGGCGCTGATACCTTCGTGGCCGGCTCGGCGATCTTCAATGCGCCGAACTACCAGGAAGTGATCGAGAAGATGCGTGCCGAACTGGCGCTGGCTCGTCCATGAGTGGCTTTGAGCAGCTGTTCCCGGGGCGTCTGCCGCGGCTGGTGATGTTCGATCTGGATGGCACGCTGATCGATTCGGTCCCCGACCTCGCGGTTGCCGTGGATAACATGCTGCTCAAAATGGGCCGTGAACCCGCCGGCCTTGAGTCGGTGCGCGAGTGGGTCGGTAACGGTGCGCCGGTGTTGGTTCGCCGCGCGCTGGCCGGTGGCATCGACCATTCGGCGGTCGATGACGGTGAGGCCGAAGGTGCGCTGGAGATTTTTATGGAAGCCTACGGTGGCAGCCATGAACTGACCGTGGTCTATCCCGGCGTGCGCGACACCCTGAAATGGCTGCACAAGCAGGGCGTCGAGATGGCGCTGATCACCAACAAGCCGGAGCGCTTTGTCGCGCCGCTGCTGGATCAGATGAAGATCGGCCGTTACTTCAAATGGATCATCGGCGGCGACACCCTGCCGCAGAAGAAACCCGACCCGGCCGCGCTGTTTTTCGTGATGAAAATGGCCAACATTCCGGCGTCGCAGTCGTTGTTTGTCGGCGATTCGCGCAGTGATGTGCTGGCGGCGAAAGCAGCGGGGGTCAAGTGTGTGGCGCTGAGTTATGGCTACAACCATGGCCGGCCGATTGCCGAAGAGTCACCGGCGCTGGTGATCGACGATCTGCGCAAGCTAATTCCCGGTTGCCTGGACCCGGCGGCTGAGATAACGTTGCCCGACGCTGCTCAACCCCCTTCTGGAAACGCCATCGTGGTGGTCACTCGCAAACTCTGGATGAAAGTCATCAAGGCCCTGGCCCGCTGGCGTTGGCGCGCCTGACTTGTTCCTGGCCGGCATCCCGGCGCGTTTGCATACCTGACTGTTAGACCCTCAAGCCACGAGGCTACCCCATGATCCGCGAAGAATTCCTGCGTTTGGCCGCTGCCGGCTATAACCGTATCCCGATGGCCTGTGAAACCCTGGCCGACTTCGACACGCCGCTGTCGATCTACCTGAAACTGGCCGACGAGCCCAATTCCTACCTGCTGGAATCGGTGCAGGGCGGGGAGAAGTGGGGCCGTTACTCGATCATCGGCCTGCCGTGCCGCACCGTGCTGCGGGTTCACGATCACCACATCAGCGTGACCCACGACGGCGTCGAGATCGAAAGCCTTGAGGCCGAAGACCCACTGGCCTTCGTCGAAGCATTCAAAGCCCGCTACAACGTCCCGACCATCCCTGGGCTGCCGCGCTTCAACGGCGGGCTGGTGGGTTACTTCGGTTATGACTGCGTGCGTTATGTGGAAAAGCGTCTGGGCAAATGCCCGAACCCCGATCCACTGGGCGTGCCGGACATTCTGCTGATGGTGTCCGACGCGGTGGTGGTGTTCGACAACCTCGCCGGCAAGATGCACGCGATTGTCCTTGCCGACCCGGCGCAAGCCGATGCCTTCGAGCAAGGTCAGGCACGTCTGGAAGAGTTGCTGGAGAAACTGCGCCAGCCAATCACCCCGCGTCGTGGCCTGGACTTCAGCAAGCAACAGTCGGCTGACCCGGTGTTCCGTTCGAGCTTCACCCAGGACGATTACGAAAAAGCTGTCGACACCATCAAGGAATACATTCTGGCGGGTGACTGCATGCAGGTCGTGCCGTCCCAGCGCATGTCGATCGACTTCAAGGCGGCGCCCATCGATCTGTACCGGGCGCTGCGTTGCTTCAACCCGACGCCTTACATGTACTTCTTCAACTTCGGCGACTTCCACGTCGTCGGCAGTTCGCCGGAAGTGCTGGTGCGGGTCGAAGACAACCTGATCACCGTGCGCCCGATTGCCGGCACCCGCCCACGCGGAGCCAACGAAGAAGCGGATCTGGCGCTGGAAAAAGACCTGCTGTCCGACGACAAGGAAATCGCCGAGCACTTGATGCTGATTGACCTTGGCCGCAACGACACTGGCCGGGTTTCGGAAATCGGTTCGGTGAAACTCACCGAGAAGATGGTGATCGAGCGCTATTCGAACGTGATGCACATCGTCTCCAACGTCACCGGGCAATTGAAGGCCGGGCTGACGGCGATGGACGCGCTGCGGGCGATTCTGCCGGCGGGCACCTTGTCCGGCGCACCGAAGATTCGCGCGATGGAAATCATCGACGAGCTGGAGCCGGTCAAGCGTGGCGTCTACGGCGGGGCGGTGGGTTACTTCGCCTGGAACGGCAACATGGACACTGCGATTGCGATCCGCACTGCGGTGATCAAGGACGGCGAACTGCACGTGCAGGCCGGTGGCGGCATCGTCGCCGATTCGGTGCCGGCGCTGGAATGGGAAGAAACCCTGAACAAACGGCGTGCGATGTTCCGCGCGGTCGCGTTGGCCGAGCAAACCCCCGAAGGCTGAGTTCACACGAAACCTGTGTGAGCGAGCTTTTGTGGCGAGGGGGCTTGCCCCCGTTGGGGCGCGAAGCGGCCCCCTGCATTCTTTCAGGTTTATCGAGCGGTCTGGATTTGCGACTGCTGCGCAGCCGAACGGGGGCAAGCCCCCTCGCCACAATAAGTGTTCAGCATAAAAAACGCGGCGCCTGTGAGGGCGCCGCGTTTTTTATGGCCTGCCAATTCAGATCACCAAAAGATCGCGTCCCCCGAAGGCTGCGATCTTTTGATCTAACGATTTAGAAGTCCAGGCTCACCCCAAGGTTCACGCCCTGCTGGGTAAAGTCATCATCCTTGCGAATGTCATAACTCGCCCGCAACGCCAAATCCTTGGTGAGGTTATGACTCACACCCAGGTTCAAACGGTTCAGATTGGTTTGCGGGGTGTAGCCGGCCAGGGTGTAGCGGTTGCCCGGCAGGCTGTTGAGGTTCATGGTCACGTCCTGGGTATCGTCGTTGTACTCACGCTCGTGGGCCAGTTCGCCGAATACCTGGGTCTGCGAGGTGATCTGATACTTGCCCTGGAGGCCAATGCCAAGACGCCGGGAGATGCGTGACTGGTCATCGAACGTCAGGGCGGTGGAGTCGGCGCCATCCTCCGAGTAACCGTCGACCTCTACCTTGGCGAAGTCGGCGCTGACGAACGGCGACAGGTGCCATGGGCTGCTCGCCAGTGGCGCGATGTCGTAACCGACGCGACCACTGAAAGCCACCAGGTAACCGTCGGTATCGCCTTTCTCCCCGCGTTCGTTGACCCCCAGCTGGAATTTGCGTTTGAGGCTGTCGTAGTCCAGATGCCCGGCCGTCACGGCCGCATCACCCCACCAACGATTCTGCTGATACTGAGCGAACGCCGTACCCATGTAGGTGTTGAGCTTGTAGTCCGAATCGTTGTCACCGGCTTCAAGCTTCTGGTTGTAGAAACCCGCAGCCAGGCCGACGCGCCATGCGTCATTCAGCCGGTAGCTGCCACCGATGTTCAGGTTGGCGCCATTGCCGTCAGCACTGGCGCCGCTGCGCTGGCTGTCGAAGTCTTGATGCTGGCCGCCACCGGCGACAATCGCCCGCCATTGACCCACGCCTTGCCAGTTTTCCCAATCCGCCAGCCACTGGTTACGCAATTCATCCTGATGGGAGCGCAAAGTGCCCTGGGCCATTTGCGGCAACAGGGTCGCCTCCCATGGCGCGGACAACAGCGAGTAGGCGTAATCAGCAATCAGGCGTTGCCCGGCTTCGGTCGGGTGCACCGAGTCGTTGTAGATCAGCTTGGTTGGGTCCGGCGTCGCACTGTTGATTCCGTAGCGAGCGTTCTCGGTGCAACTGTTGCCGCTGAAGCAGGTGGCGCTCAGGTTTTGGTCAGTGGCCAGGCCGAACTGCCCCGGGTTGGCAAACGTCTCTTTGAGCAACACCGGAATGTTCAGCGGGATGATGTTGGCGTTGATGCCCTGCAGTTGGCTCACCAGTTCGGTGTTGAACTGGTTGCTCAGTTGGGACGTGAAGTCTTGCAACGGCGAGCCATTGAACGCCGGGGTAAAGCCGATATCCGGCAGCAGCCAGACCATGATGTAACGGGCGCCGGCCTGTTGCAGGGCTTGTGCGCTGCTGGCCAGGCGATCGGCGGCGGCGCTGGCCTGGGGCAGGCTGGTCACGCGACCTTGCAGGAAATCGTTACCACCGCCCGAGAGGTAATACAGTGCATTCGGGTCGGCGCGAAAGCCGTTCGACGGCAGATAGCCCGCGCGGGTGCGTTCGCCAGTGGCGGAAGTGCTGGTGATCGAATCGAGGATCTGGTCGGTGCGATAACCGCCGACCGCCCAGTTGTTACCATCGGGCTGGCCTTCGTTGGCGCGTACTGCCGAAGACGAGGACGCTGTCTGGTCCGCCGAATACCCCAGTTTTCCCCCAAGAATTTGCGTGGCGTTGAGCGAGCGTTCTTCACCGCTGCCGTCCAGGTAGACCGGGCCGGTGCGGTTGGTGAAGCGCTGGGTGGACCCGGCAGGCCCGCCGGTGTCGGCGAAGGTCCCGGCGTCGTTGAGGCTGTCGCCGAAGACGATGAAACTCGTGTAAGGATTGGGCGCCGCATTCGCCTGGGCGCAGGCCATGGCGAGCAGGCAACTGGCGAGCGGTACAAACAACGTCTGTTTGATCATGTGCAAGTCCGTTTAATTATTGTTGTAGAGAACGAAACGACAGTACCAAAAACTTCCGGCCTTTTGCCATCTGTCGCGAAGCCTTCATTTGTTTCGCCAGCCTTGGCGTGCGCCTTATTGCACGCTCTGCCCAGCTAAGTTACTGTGCCGAGACGTATGAATGAGACCTTTCCCGTGTTGATCATCAGCAAACTCCTGGATCAAGTCATCAAGGCACACGCCCGCTGGCGTTGGCGCGCCTGAATTCTTTTGCCGGCCCCGCCGGACCTGTACCCGCTTCGCCTTCTGTACCTGTTTGAAATGCCGCTTTGCTGGCGCCACTCCAGCACCTGACAAAGCGCAGCACACTGCGGGTAATCATTCGAAGGCTGTATTAAAAGTCAGTGAATTCAAGAGGTTCCCAGCGCCATGTTGCTGATGATCGATAACTACGACTCTTTTACTTACAACGTTGTGCAGTACCTTGGTGAGCTTGGCTCCCAGGTCAAAGTCGTGCGCAACGATGAACTCACCATCGCCGAAATCGAGGCCCTCAATCCTGAGCGCATCGTCGTGTCCCCCGGTCCTTGCACGCCGACCGAAGCTGGCATCTCCATCGAAGCGATCAAACACTTCGCCGGCAAACTGCCGATCCTCGGTGTCTGCCTCGGCCACCAGTCCATCGGCCAGGCCTTTGGCGGTGATGTGGTGCGCGCCCGTCAGGTGATGCACGGTAAGACTAGTCCGGTATTCCACGAGGACAAGGGTGTTTTCGAAGGCCTGAACCGTCCGCTGACCGTCACCCGCTACCACTCGTTGATCGTCAAGCGTGAAACCTTGCCCGAGTGCCTGGAGCTGACCGCCTGGACCCAGCTCGAAGACGGCTCGGTCGACGAAATCATGGGCCTGCGCCACAAGACGCTGAACATCGAGGGTGTGCAATTCCACCCGGAATCGATCCTCACCGAGCAGGGCCACGAGCTGTTCGCCAACTTCCTCAAACAAACCGGCGGCACGCGCTAAGGACTTTTCATGAACATCAAGACAGCCCTGGGCCGTATCGTCGATCACCTCGACCTCAGCACCGATGAAATGCGCGATGTCATGCGTGAAATCATGACCGGGCAATGCTCGGACGCGCAGATTGGCGCGTTCATGATGGCCATGCGCATGAAGAGCGAAAGCATCGACGAAATCGTCGGTGCGGTATCGGTCATGCGTGAGCTGGCGGACAAAGTCGAACTCAAGACCCTCGACGGCGTGGTCGATGTGGTCGGCACCGGCGGTGACGGCGCCAATATCTTCAACGTCTCGACCGCGTCTTCCTTCGTGGTTGCAGCGGCCGGTTGCACGGTGGCCAAGCACGGTAACCGTGCCGTCTCGGGCAAGAGCGGCAGCGCTGACTTGCTGGAAGCCGCCGGGATCTATTTGAACCTGACGCCAATTCAGGTCGCGCGCTGTATCGATAACGTCGGCATCGGTTTCATGTTCGCCCAGACGCACCACAGTGCCATGAAGTACGCCGCCGGTCCGCGCAAGGACCTTGGCCTGCGCACCCTGTTCAACATGCTCGGCCCGCTTACGAATCCGGCCGGCGTGAAACATCAGGTGGTGGGCGTGTTCAACCCGGCGCTGTGCCGGCCATTGGCCGAAGTCTTGCAGCGTCTGGGCAGCAAACATGTGCTGGTGGTGCATTCGAAGGATGGCCTGGACGAATTCAGCCTCGCAGCGCCGACGTTCGTCGCGGAGCTGAAGAACGATCAGATCACCGAGTATTGGGTCGAGCCGGAAGACCTGGGCATGAAGAGCCAGAGCCTGCACGGCCTCGCGGTGGACAGCCCGGCCGCTTCCCTCGAACTGATCCGCGATGCCCTGGGCAAACGCAAGACCGAGAACGGCCAGAAAGCCGCCGAGATGATCGTGCTCAATGCCGGTGCCGCGCTGTATGCCGCTGACCACGCAACAAGTTTGAAAGAGGGCGTTGCCCTGGCGCACGACGCGCTGCACACCGGCCTCGCTCGGGAAAAACTCGAGGAGTTGGGTGCGTTTACCGCGGTATTTCGAGTGGAGAATGAGGGATGAGTGTACCGACGGTTCTGGAAAACATTCTGGCCCGCAAGGTCCAGGAAGTTGCCGAGCGTAGCGCCCGTGTCAGCCTGGCCGAGCTGGAAAGCCTGGCCAAGGCTGCCGATGCACCCCGTGGTTTTGCCCGGGCACTGATCGCCCAGGCCAAGCTCAAGCAGCCGGCGGTGATTGCTGAAATCAAAAAGGCCTCGCCGAGCAAAGGCGTGATCCGCGAGAACTTCGTGCCGGCCGACATCGCCAAGAGCTACGAGAAGGGCGGCGCCACGTGCCTCTCCGTGCTCACCGATATCGATTTTTTCCAGGGTGCCGATGCCTATCTGCAACAAGCGCGCGCCGCGTGCAAGCTGCCGGTGATCCGCAAGGACTTCATGATCGATCCGTATCAGATCGTTGAAGCCCGGGCCCTGGGCGCCGACTGCGTGCTGTTGATCGTCTCCGCTCTGGACGACGTGAAAATGGCCGAACTGGCGGCGGTGGCCAAGAGTGTCGGCCTCGATGTGCTGGTGGAAGTCCACGATGGCAACGAGCTGGAGCGGGCCTTGAAAACCCTCGACACGCCGTTGGTCGGCGTGAACAACCGCAACCTGCACACCTTCGACGTGAATCTGGAAACCACCCTCGACCTGTTGCCGCGCATCCCCCGTGATCGCCTGGTGATTACCGAGAGCGGCATTTTCAATCGCGCCGATGTCGAGCTGATGGAAATCAGCGACGTGTATGCGTTCCTGGTTGGCGAAGCGTTCATGCGCGCCGAAAGCCCGGGCACCGAGCTGCAGCGTTTGTTCTTCCCAGAGCGCGGCACTGCAGTGAGCGGTTCTACACTCGACTGAACCTGATTCAATGAAGAAGCCGGCGATGCCGGCTTTTTTATAGCCCCGACAAAGGATTTTGCTGCCATGACCCAGCCCGTTGCCCTGACTGTCGAAGCCGGCCTGCTTGCCGAGCAGGATCTGTTGGCGCATGTGTGCACCGGCGATTCAGAGTTTGGCCTGCTGTTTTGGCAGCCAAGCGATCGAGCGCTGGTCATGCCGCGCCGGTTGAATCGTCTTCCGGGTTTCGACGCCGCGTGCGAGGTGTCGGCGGCGGCGGGCTGGCCGGTGCTGCTGCGCGAAACCGGCGGTGAACCGGTGCCGCAATCGGCCGCAACGATCAACATTGCCCTGGTCTATGCAGCACCGCGCAGCGAAGGTGACCAAAACCGCATCGAAACCGCTTACCGCCGGCTCTGCAACCCGATGTGTCAGCTGCTGGATGAGTTGGGCGGCGTCTCGTCATTGGGGGAGGTCGACGGCGCCTTCTGTGATGGCCGCTTCAACGTCAACCTCGACGGGCGCAAGATGGTCGGCACCGCCCAGCGCTGGCGTCAGAGCAAGGGTGGAACGCGTCCGGTAGGCTTGGTGCACGGGGCGTTGTTGCTGGATAACGAACGGGAATCGATGGTCGCGGCGGTCAACCGCTTCAATGAAGCGTGCGGCCTGGAACAGCGGGTTCGTGCCGAAAGCCACATCGCCTTGCATGAAAAGTTCGCTGCGCCTGATGCGCTGGAGCGCCTCCATGCGCTGTACCGCCAGTTGCTGGCAGAGATGTTCGAGGCTTAACGCGTGCCGAAGACCACCATGGTCTTGCCTTTGACATCCACCAGGTTGCGTTCCTCAAGATCCTTGAGCACGCGACCGACCATCTCCCGGGAACACCCGACAATCCGCCCGATTTCCTGACGGGTCACCTTGATCTGCATGCCGTCCGGGTGGGTCATGGCGTCTGGCTGCTTGCACAGTTCCAGCAGGCAGCGGGCGACACGGCCGGTCACATCGAAGAAGGCCAGGTCGCCGACCTTGCGCGTGGTATTGCGCAGGCGCTGTGCGATTTGTCCGCTCAGTACGTAAAGAATGTCTGGATCTTGCTGGGACAGTTCGCGGAACTTCGCGTAGCTGATTTCCGCGACTTCGCATTCGACCTTGGCGCGTACCCAGGCACTGCGTTGCTGTTCCATGCCGGCCTGTTCAAACAGCCCGAGCTCGCCGAAAAAGTCCCCGGCGTTCAGGTAGGAGATGATCATCTCGCGGCCGTCATCGTCCTCGATCAGGATGGTGACCGAGCCCTTGATGATGAAGAACAGCGTGTCCGAACGATCGCCGGCACAGATGATGTTGCTCTTGGCCGCATAACGATGGCGCTGGCAGTGCATCAACAGCTTGTCGAGGTTCTTGATTTTGGGTGTTGGGGTAATAGCAACCATGGTTGTATCCCGAAAAGACTGCACGGTGTGGTTGGTTTTTTTATGAATTGCTGATGACGACGCTGCAGGGTTGGCTAAGCGCCAGCGAATTGGCGCCAGCTTAACAGACACATTCCTTCAGGATTCGAGAATTTACGCGGGAGATTGGCACGTCCGTCCTAGGAAGGCGAGGCGCTGTCATTGCGAGGCCCTGTGCTAAGCTGGCGACCCTTTTTTATACAGTGGAGTCTTGGCGATGAAGGCACGCATCCAATGGGCTGGCGAAGCCATGTTCCTCGGCGAATCCGGCAGTGGTCATGTCGTGGTCATGGACGGTCCGCCGGACGCCGGTGGTCGCAACCTGGGTGTACGCCCGATGGAGATGCTCCTGCTGGGTGTCGGCGGTTGCAGCAATTTCGATGTGGTCAGCATTCTCAAGAAGTCCCGGCAGGCCGTCGAAAGCTGCGAAGCCTTCCTCGAAGCCGAACGCGCGACCGAAGATCCCAAGGTGTTCACCAAGATCCACATGCACTTCGTGGTCAAGGGCCGGGGTCTGAAAGAAGCCCAGGTCAAACGCGCCATCGAACTGTCCGCCGAGAAGTATTGCTCGGCCTCGATCATGCTCGGCGCGGCTGGCGTGGCGATTACCCACGACTACGAGATCATCGAACTCGGTTGATTCGACATTCAACTATCATAAAAGCAGTGCAGACTCTGGCGATCCATAGCTGACGTCTGCATAATGCGCCACTTTTTTCAGGGTCGTGGCCCGTCAACCGACAGGCCGCTGATCCGAACGGACAACCAAAATCGCCATCGCGAAGAGGTGTTAACCGTCCTACGCAGCTGCGTTGTTCGCATCTGACGGGCATGCTTGATCACGCGGCCCGGGCCGCAATACATAGAGAGTTTTTAACGGTGAAAAGCAGACTCAAGCTCCACGGGTTCAATAACCTGACTAAGACCTTGAGCTTCAACATCTATGACATCTGCTACGCGGAAACCCCGCAAGACCAGCAGGCTTACGTCGAGTACATCAATGAAGAGTACAACGCGAAGCGCCTGACGCAGATCCTCACAGAAGTTGTCGATATCATTGGTGCCAACATCCTGAACATCGCCAGTCAGGATTACGATCCACAGGGCGCCAGCGTCACGATTCTGATCTCTGAAGAGCCGGTCACCCCGACCGACAGCCAGATCGAAGAGTCCCCGGGCCCGTTGCCCGAGATTATCCTGGCCCACCTCGACAAGAGCCACATCACGGTGCACACCTACCCGGAAATCCATCCGGTGGACGGTATTGCGACATTCCGTGTGGACATTGACGTGTCGACCTGTGGTGTCATTTCACCGCTTAAAGCGCTCAACTTCCTGATTCACCAGTTCGATTCGGACATCGTGACCGTGGATTATCGCGTGCGCGGATTCACCCGTGACGTTGAAGGCAAAAAGCACTTCATCGACCACGAGATCAATTCGATCCAGAACTACCTCTCCGAAGACACCCGCGACAGTTACCAGATGACTGACGTGAACGTGTACCAGGAAAACCTGTTCCACACCAAAATGCTGTTGAAGAACTTCGAACTGGACGATTACCTGTTCGGCGACGCGACCAACAGCCTGTCCTCTGAGCAACGTGCCCAGGTGACTGAACGTGTGAAACACGAAATGCTGGAAATCTTCTACGCGCGCAACATGCCGAGCTAAGATTTTCGAATACAAAAAAAGGCGACTACCTCGGGGTAGTCGCCTTTTTTATGGGTTTCGCAGGGATCAAATCCGATACGTACTCTTGGTCATTACCTTGGCCAACAAACTCATTCCGAACTTCACCGGCGCCGGGAAGCGGAATCCGCCAGCGTCCAGCGCGCTCTCCGCATGATGTTCTTCATCAATGCGCATCTGCTCAAGAATCGCCCGGGATTTTTCATCCTCGGCCGGCAACTGTTCAAGATGTTCATTCAAGTGCTTGCACACCTGATGCTCGGTAGCCGCCACAAACCCCAGGCTGACCTTGTCGCTGATCAAGCCGGCGACAGCGCCAATCCCGAACGACATGCCATAAAACAGCGGATTGAGAATGCTGGTGTGACTGCCCAATTGGTGGATACGTTGTTCGCACCACACCAGGTGATCGATTTCTTCTTCGGCAGCATGTTCCATCGCGGCGCGCACGTGCGGCAGCTTGGCGGTCAGGGCCTGGCCCTGGTACAGCGCCTGGGCGCAGACTTCGCCGGTATGGTTGATGCGCATCAGGCCGGCCACGTGCCGGGTGTCTTCATCGCTCATTTGCGTTTCGGGCTGCACGATGGCTGGCGACGGACGGTACGGCTGACCACTGAACGGCAGCAGGGTACGCATCGCGGCATCGGCTTGCAGCAGAAGGCGGTCAATCGGCGAGTAGTGACGCTGGGTAGTCATGCTGACCTCCGGGGGGGAATCTCGGCGGCCAGTTTAACCGAATCGGCCGGGGAAGGTTTGCGCTGGGTCATTGCAGCACCGCGACCTGTAGGAGCAAGGCTTGCCCGCGAAAGGGGTGACGCGGTCATTCAGATAGACCGCGTTATCGTTCTTCGCGGGGCAAGCCTCGCTCCTACAGGGGAAGGTGTTGAATCAGCCCGGCGGCCAGGTCATCTGGCGCTGACCGAGCACATGCATATGAATGTGGTAGACAGTCTGCCCACCGTCTTCATTGCAGTTCATGACCACGCGGAAACCTTTTTCACAGCCCAGCTCCAGCGCCAGGCGTTGGGCGGTGAACAGGATATGCCCGGCCAATGCCTTGTCCTCTTCGGTCAGGTCATTGAGGGTGCGCACCGCTTTTTTCGGGATGACCAGAAAATGCACCGGTGCCTGTGGGGCGATGTCGTGGAAGGCCAGTACCTGGTCGTCCTCGTAGATGATCCTGGCCGGGATTTCCCGGTTGATGATCTTGGTGAACAGAGTATCCACAGCTGTTTTCTCCGTTGTTTGGGCTGGCCTGAGTGTACCCATGGGGTAGGCGCGAGCCCAGCTTATTACCTTCAAGGGTTTCAGCGCGGGCAGTAAGCCTTGTTGACCATACCGGCGATTGTCCGGGTCAGCCATCGCGAACCGAATCGCGGCAGGACGGCGAACCAGCGATTAAGTCGGCCAGGAATAATGATGGCGCGATTTTTGGCCAGGGCCCGCACGGTATACAGCGCCACTTCTTCGGGGCTCATCAGCAGTCTACTGTCGGTGACTTTGACGGTGTCCAGTTGCGCCGTGTGGAAAAACGCCGTGCGCGTAGGACCTGGGCACAGCACCGACACCTTGACCGCACATTTCTTCAGCTCGACGCGCAAGCCTTCGGAAAAGTGCAGCACGTACGCTTTGCTCGCGTAGTAAGTGCTCATCCACGGGCCGGGGTGGAACGCCGCCACCGAGGCGACATTCAGAATCTGCCCGCCGCCCTGCAACGCCATGCTGTTACCGATGGCGTGACACAGGCGGGTGAGGGCGAGGATGTTCACCTCGATCAAGTCCTGCTCGGTCATCCAGTCCTGGGCCAGGAACGGGCCGCACGTACCGATACCGGCGCAGTTGACCAGCAGATCGATCTGGCGATCACCTTCTTCCAGTTCCAGCAGGAACCCAGACAGCCTCAAGGGCTCGCCCAGATCGCAGGCGCGGAATAGCACTTCCACGCCAAAACGCTGAGTCAGTTCAATCGCAATGCTTTCCAGCTGATCACGCTGTCGGGCCACCAGAATCAGGCTGCGGCCACGGCGGGCCAGCGCTTCGGCCATTGCCAGGCCGATACCGCTGGAAGCGCCAGTGATCAGAGCGTAACGGGTCATGCAGTTCTCCATCGCAACAGCTCCGCGCCGGCGACGCAGGTGTCACGGGCGGGGAGCGCTGTTCATTCTTTCGCAGAGTCTACAGGGGCCGGGGCTTCTTCGGCCTCTTCGGCTTCATCGTCTGCGGAATCGGGTGCTTGCACGGCCTCGTCAGCTGGCTCGGCTTCGACCTCGTCAGTGGTTACCGAGCCACTGTCGTAGCTGGTTTGCGCCGCAGTTTCGTACTCTTGCTCGATAGCGTTGAAGCCGCCCGCCAGCAAAGCTATGAAGATGATCGCTGTAAGCACAACCCAGAGCGAAGCCAACACCTTGACGGCCGTGCTATTCGGCGGAGGAGGTGGGCCGTATTGGTTGGCAATGTTGCTGCCGGGCACCGCCATGATCACGAACGGGAAGAAACTGCCCAGGAGCGGCACAAGATTCAGCAGCCAGAGCCAGCCGGACCAACCGATGTCGTGCAGGCGCTGGACGCTGATCTGAATACTGACGACCGCGAGGGCGAAGCACAGGATGACCGCTATCAGGCCGCCAATAATCAAGCCTGCGGTGGAATCGGCACTGATGATCGCGATGGCCAGTAGGGCCGCTACGGAGCCTACGGCCAGCATGACCAGCGTCAGGGCCATCGTCCACGCCAGATAGCGCAAGCGACCGATGCGGCCTTCGACGCCGAAGGGCTTGAGCGTGGAAAACGCCGGCAGGCTTTCGCCGACAGCGGCTCGGGGCGGCGCGTAAGGGGAGGAGGGCTCGGCGAAAACTGGTTGGCTGCTGGCGGGCACATGCTCGTGAGCATCGGCCAGATTGAGCTCTATCGACGGTTCGCTTTCGATTCGGGCATCGATACCGGTTTTCGTCAGCGCCTGCAGGTAGGTTTGCGCGTCGATCTGCGACAAGCCTTGCTTGAGCGTGACCGTCTTGCCGGTGAACAGCCGTTCAACGGCAGCCACTTCGCTTTTATACAGCTCGGCGAGATTAAACTTGGCGGTAGTGACATCAACACCTGGCAGCAGAGCGCCGTCGAAAACAATCTTGAAACGGTTGTCGCTCATTGCGAGGCATCCTTGTCGCGAGAAATTAAGTTAGGAAACGTTACAGGTGTGGAGTGTAAAGCCAGCCGGGTTGGCTGGCCAAAATTTTCATCTCAGCGCGGCCAGCGTTTTGGCAGTTGTGCCGCCAGCTCCAGCGCCTTGCGGTATTCCGCGTCCAGCCGTGCGACCAATTGATCGACACTCGGCAGGTCATCGATTTCCCCTACACCCTGCCCGGCAGACCACACGGTTTTCCAGGCTTTGGCTTCATCGCTGATGGGCTTGAGCTTGGAACCGAAGTTCACTTCACCCTTGCCCTGCAAGGCGGCCATGTCGAAGCCGGCGGCCTCCAGGCTCTGACGCATGAAACTCGCCGGTACACCCGACACCGCTGGAGTATGAACAATGTCCGCCGCTCTGGATGTCAGCAACATCTCCTTGTAGGCGTCAGGCGCGTGACTTTCAGTGGTGCCGATAAATCGCGTGCCGAAGTAGGCCAAATCCGCACCGAGCAATTGTGCGGCGAGAATCTCGTGGCCATGGTTCAGGCAGCCGGCCAGCAGCAGGGTCTTGTCAAAGAACTGGCGAATCTCGGCAATCAGCGAAAACGGGCTCCAGGTTCCGGCGTGTCCGCCGGCTCCCGCAGCCACCGCGATCAAACCGTCGACACCCGCCTCGGCGGCTTTCTCCGCGTGGCGGCGCGTCGTCACGTCGTGAAACACCAAGCCGCCATAGCTGTGCACAGCATCGACCAGTTCTTTCACGGCACCGAGGCTGGTGATCACGATCGGCACCTTGTGCTCGATGCAGATATCCAGGTCCGCTTGCAGGCGCGGGTTGCTGTTGTGGACGATCAGGTTCACCGCGTACGGCGCCGGGTTTTCCAGTGTCGCCAAGCCTGCTTCGATTTCTTCCAACCAGGCCTTGAAGCCGCTGCTCTCGCGCTGGTTCAGCGCAGGAAAACTGCCCACTACGCCATTTCGGCAGCAGGCCAGCACCAGCTGAGGATTGGAGATCAGGAACATCGGCGCGGCCACTACCGGCAGGCGTAGACGTTGTTCGAGCAGAGCGGGCAGCGACATTGGAAGTACCCCGATAGATGTTTGCTTATTGGATTAGAACGGTCGAACGACGACCAGAATTACGATAGCCAGCAATATCAGAACCGGCACTTCATTGAACCAGCGATAAAAGACATGGCTGCGGGTGTTTTCGCCACGGGCAAAACGTTTTACCTGGGCGCCGCACATGTGGTGGTAGCCGATCAGGATCACCACGAGGGTCAACTTGGCGTGGATCCAGGCGCCCTGGCTGAAGATGCTCGGGTTGAGGTAGATCAGGGCAAGGCCGAAGACCAGGGTGGCGATCATCGCCGGGCCCATGATGCCCCGATACAACTTGCGCTCCATGAGGCTGAAGCGTTCCTTGCTGACGGTGTCTTCGCTTTGCGCGTGATAGACGAACAGTCGCGGCAGGTAAAACAGGCCGGCAAACCAGCAGACCATGCTGACGATGTGAAGCGCTTTGAGCCACAGATAAAGCATTTTTAGTTATTCCCAGGTTCACGGTAGCCCGGATAGTAGAGGCTTGAGCGTCCGCACGTCACCTTGCCGGTTGTCGCAGGACGATACGGGCCCTATTATCGACGGCTTTCCAGTGGGTTCGTTGAGGGCAGGTTTATGGTCAAGGTCGGTATCGTCGGCGGCACGGGTTACACCGGTGTCGAATTGCTGCGTCTGTTGGCACAGCATCCGCAAGCTGAAGTGGTAGTGATCACTTCCCGATCCGAGGCCGGTCTGGCCGTGGCTGATATGTACCCGAACCTGCGAGGCCACTACGACGGCCTGGCGTTCAGCGTTCCGGACATCAAGACCCTGGGCGCCTGCGATGTGGTGTTCTTCGCCACGCCACATGGTGTTGCCCATGCCCTGGCTGGTGAATTGCTGGCTGCCGGCACCAAGGTCATCGATCTGTCGGCGGACTTCCGTCTGCAAGACGCTGATGAATGGGCCAAGTGGTACGGCCAGCCGCACGGTGCACCGGAGTTGCTGGAAGAGGCGGTCTATGGCCTGCCTGAAGTCAATCGCGAGCAGATCAAGCAAGCGCGCCTGATCGCCGTGCCGGGTTGCTATCCAACCGCAACCCAGTTGGGTTTCCTGCCATTGCTCGAAGCCGGTCTGGCGGACACTTCCCGTTTGATCGCTGACTGCAAGTCGGGTGTCAGCGGTGCTGGTCGGGGCGCAGCGGTAGGTTCCTTGTACTCCGAGACGTCGGAAAGCATGAAGGCCTACGCGGTCAAAGGTCACCGTCACCTGCCGGAAATTCGCCAGGGGCTGCGTCGCGCATCGGGCAAAGACGTTGGCCTGACCTTCGTTCCGCACCTGACGCCGATGATTCGCGGCATTCACTCGACGCTGTACGCGACCGTCGTCGATCGTTCGGTGGATCTGCAGGCGCTGTTTGAAAAGCGTTACGCCAACGAACCGTTCGTCGATGTGATGCCGGCCGGCAGCCATCCGGAAACGCGCAGCGTGCGCGGTGCCAACGTTTGCCGTATCGCCGTGCATCGTCCACAGGATGGTGACCTGGTGGTGGTGTTGTCGGTGATCGATAACCTGGTCAAGGGCGCGTCGGGCCAGGCGGTGCAGAACCTGAACATCCTGTTCGGGCTGGATGAACGCT
Organism: Pseudomonas sp. ANT_J12; assembly: GCF_008370045.1. Lineage (GTDB taxonomy): Bacteria > Pseudomonadota > Gammaproteobacteria > Pseudomonadales > Pseudomonadaceae > Aquipseudomonas. The sequence continues at coordinate 4,661 of NZ_VOBN01000007.1, read as the reverse complement.
TGGGTCTGTCCCACGCGGGCATGCTGCCTTAAGCGCAGCCACAAGCTTCAAGTTGTAAGCCTTAAGCTTAAAGCTAACGACTTGAAGCTTGCCGCTGCTCCTTCTAATAGTTGACCAATTTTCTAGGAGAAGCGGATAATGCCCGTCATCACGCATTATGGCGGCGTAACGCCGGGAGATAGTTAGCATGAGCGTCGAATCCTTCACCCCCACGGCTTTGCAATTCACCCACGGTGCCGCGCACAAGGTGAAGAGCCTGGTCGATGAAGAGGGGAATGATCGCTTGAAGCTGCGCGTATTTGTTACGGGCGGTGGTTGTTCAGGTTTTCAGTACGGCTTCACCTTCGATGAAGAAGTGGCCGATGACGACACCATCGTCGAGCGCGAAGGTGTGAGTCTGGTCGTAGACCCGATGAGCTTCCAGTACCTGGTAGGTGCTGAGGTGGATTATCAGGAAGGTCTGGAAGGTTCGCGGTTCGTGATCAAGAATCCGAACGCCAGCACCACCTGTGGTTGCGGTTCTTCGTTCTCGATCTGATCGCGCATCACCGAATTACAAGGCGCCGCAGGGTTTCACAGCCCTGCGGCGTTTTGCTGTCTGGCCTTTAAGCAGGGTAGATGGCGCCGAGTACGCGCAAGCCGCGGGCACCGGTGACGCTTGGGCGGTTGGCGGCGATGCCTTCGAGGCAGCAATGGGCCAGCCAGGCGAAGGCCATGGCTTCGACCCAGTCCGGGTCGACACCGTAAGCGGCGGTGCTGCTGACTTTGGCATTCGGTAGCAGGCTCGCCAGGCGGGCCATCAGCGTAGCGTTGTGGGCGCCGCCGCCGCAGACCAGTAATTCACGGGTATCTGATTGGGCACTTTGCAGTGACTCAATAATGGTCAGGGCGGTCAGTTCGAGCAGGGTCGCCTGTACATCTTCAGGAGCGAAGGTGGGCAAGTGCGAGAGGTGCTGCGTCAGCCAAGGCAGGTTGAATACTTCGCGGCCGGTGCTCTTGGGGCCTTTGGTCACGAAGAATGGATCACTGAGTAGCTCGCTCAACAAGGTGGGTTCAACCTTGCCGCTGGCTGCCCATCGGCCGTCGCGATCGAAATTGTCGCCGCGTTGCTGGTGAATCCAGGCATCCAACAGCACATTGCCCGGGCCGCAGTCGAAACCGGCTACGGGTTTGCCAGGCTCGATCAGGCTCAAGTTACTGAAACCGCCGACGTTCAATACTGCTCGGTTGCCTGGCTGTTCTTCAAACAAGGCTTCGTGAAAGGCTGGAACCAGTGGCGCGCCCTGGCCGCCTGCGGCGACGTCGCGACTGCGGAAATCACCGACCACGGTGATGCCAGTCAGCTCGGTCAGCAGGGCGGGGTTGCCGATTTGCACCGTGAACCCGCGTGCCGGTTCGTGGCGAATGGTCTGGCCGTGGCTGCCAATCGCGCGAATGTCTTCGGCTTTCAGGTTTTGTTGATCGAGGAGGGTGTGAATGCCCTGTGCTGCCAGATTCACCCAGTTCTGTTGGGCGATGGCGGAGCGGGCAATCTCGTCCGGGCCGCTGGCGCACAGGCCAAGCAGCTCGGCGCGCAGGGATTCAGGCATGGGGATGTAGTGCGTGGCGATCAGTTTGATCGCCGGGGTTTGTTCGATCAGCGCAATGTCCAGGCCATCAAGGCTGGTCCCGGACATCACGCCTATATAGAGCGCCATGCTTAGCGTTTGCTCGACGCGAGCATGGTGGCCTTCTCTTGGTCCATCCGAGCCATCAATGGCTGGCTTTGCGCGAGGAAGCGCGAGCGCTCGCCTTTGGCAATCGGGTCAGCCATCGGCAGCTTCTGGCCCAGTGGATCGACGTGCACGCCATTGACCTGGAATTCATAGTGCAAGTGCGGGCCGGTCGACAGGCCGGTGGTGCCGATGTAGCCGATCACCTGGCCTTGTTTGACGCTGCCGCCAGTCTGCACGCCTTTGGCGAAACCTTGCATGTGGCCGTACAACGTACGGTAGGTGTTGCCGTGCTGAATGATGATGGTGTTGCCGTAACCACCACGGCGACCGGCCAGCAGAACTTTGCCGTCCCCGGTTGCCTTGATCGGCGTACCGCGTGGTGCTGCGTAATCGACACCTTTGTGCGCGCGGATCTTGTTCAGGATCGGATGCTTGCGGCCCATGGAGAATTTCGAGCTGATGCGGGCGAAGTCTACCGGAGTACGGATGAATGCCTTGCGCATGCTGTTGCCGTCAGCCGTGTAATAGCTGCTGTTGCCTTGTTTGTTGGTGTAACGCACGGCGGTGTAGGTCTTGCCGCGGTTGGTGAAGCGTGCGGACAGGATCGGGCCAGTGCCGACAGCCTTGCCGTTGACGACTTTCTGTTCGTAGATCACATCGAATTCGTCGCCTTGGCGAATATCCTGGGCGAAGTCGACGTCGTAGCCAAACACGCTGGCCATGTCCATGGTCAGGCTGTGGGACAGGCCGGCGCGAGCCGCGGACTGCGACAGCGAGCTATTGATCACGCCGTGAACGTAGGCGGAGCGTACGGTCGGTTTGGCGGTAATACGGTTGAACACATAACCCTTGTCGTTCTTGGTCAGGGTGATGCTTTCGAGGTCGCTGACTTTGCTGTGCAGGTTGGTCAACTGGCCTTCAGGGTTCAGTTCGAATTCGAGCTTCTGACCATGCTTGAGTTGGCTGAACTGTTTGGCTTGCTTGTCGCTGGCCAAAATTTCATGCACTGAGGCGGCGGGCAGGCCGACCTTTGCAAACAGGGTAGAGAGGGTGTCGCCTTTGCCAACAATGACTTCTTTATGGTTGGGGGCTTTCTTTGGTTCGACCACTGGCGCAGGGGCGGCTTGAGCGGTTTCCTTGGTGTCTTCGGCGCTGTCTTCGATCTGCGCGAACGGGGAGCCTGCCGGTTCATTTGTGGCTTGGACGGCATCGGCAGCGTCTTGATCTTGTGTCAGTTGTTCAGCAGGACTTTCCAGTTCAAGGCTCAGGGTCGTCTTTTTGGCTTCAACATCACTGGAAGGAAATACCAGGAGAGCCAGGCTGAGAAGGGCGGCGATCCCACTTGCGGCAAGCAGGTGGGTCTTCGGGTAAAGCGGCGGCGCTTTAGACGGTTCTGTGGTCATAGGTAATTTTTGACTTTGAAAAGATGAATTGGAAAAGATGAATGACATGATGAAGATGAAATAACTGTATAAAATATAACCAAATCATCTCTGAAGCAAGCCTGCGGATGCTCTGTCTGTGGATTGGCGTGCGTGCGCCGGGCAAAACTTGTATTTGGTGCGCGATCTTGTATGGTTGGTTCCCTTTGAATCTGAGCCTTGCGGGTCTGTTATGAAGTCGGTTGAAGAGCAGCTAGCGCTGATCAAACGTGGTGCAGAAGAACTATTGGTCGAGTCCGAGCTGATCGAAAAGCTCAAGCGTGGCCAGCCGCTACGTATTAAGGCGGGCTTCGATCCGACCGCGCCGGATTTGCACCTGGGTCACACAGTGCTTATTAATAAGCTGCGTCAGTTCCAGGAGCTGGGGCACCAGGTGATCTTCCTTATAGGAGACTTCACCGGGATGATCGGCGATCCGAGTGGCAAGAGTGCCACCCGTCCTCCGCTGACCCGCGAGCAGGTTCTCGAGAATGCCGAGACCTACAAGACTCAGGTTTTCAAGATTCTCGATCCGGCCAAAACCGAAGTGGCATTCAACTCCACCTGGATGGATCAGATGGGGCCGGCCGACTTCATTCGTCTGACTTCGCAGTACACCGTGGCTCGCATGCTCGAGCGCGATGACTTCGACAAGCGTTACACAACCAATCAGCCGATCGCCATTCATGAGTTCCTGTATCCGTTGGTTCAGGGTTATGACTCGGTGGCCTTGCGCGCGGACGTCGAGTTGGGTGGTACCGACCAGAAGTTCAACCTGCTGATGGGGCGTGAACTGCAGCGTGGTTATGGGCAGGAGCCGCAGTGCATTCTGACCATGCCGTTGCTCGAAGGTCTGGACGGCGTGAAGAAGATGTCCAAGTCGTTGGGCAACTACGTCGGCATCCAGGAAGCGCCTGGGGTCATGTACAGCAAGCTGGTTTCCATTCCGGATGCGCTGATGTGGCGCTATTTCGAATTGCTCAGCTTCCGTTCCATGGATGAGATCATTGCGTTCCGTGCTGATGTCGAAGCGGGTGCCAATCCAAGGGACATCAAAATCAAGCTGGCTGAAGAGATTGTTGCGCGTTTCCATGGGGAGGAGGCTGCGGCCAGTGCTCACCGTGCGGCGGGGAACCGTATGAAGGAAGGCGAGCTGCCGGATGATCTGCCAGAGATCGAGCTGACTGCTGCTGAAGATATGCCGATTGCTGCTGTCCTTAATAAGGCGGGCTTGGTGAAGAACTCGGCAGTGGCGCGCGATCTTCTGAATTCGGGCGGCGTGCGTATAGATGGTGAGGTTGTCGATCGCACCTTTATATACGTACTGGGCGCGACCCATGTTTGTCAGGCTGGTAAGAAGGCTTTTGCGCGTATTACGCTCAAATCCGAATAAAGCTGAAATCAGTGCTTGACGGCAGATTCTGGAAGTCTATAATTCGCCCCACTTCCGGCGCAGTCGAAACGGAAAACTCCTTGGTAAACAAAGAGTTACGCAGTTTTCGGCAGCGAGTTGCTTCAGGTCATC
>NZ_VOBN01000006.1 GCF_008370045.1 Pseudomonas sp. ANT_J12 | reverse complement strand
ATCAACAGCATCAGTGAGGAGAACGCCCGTGACGCCCAGGCGCTCGATCAGGTCAGCCGCGCCATGCAAGCGTTGTCATCGCGTTTGACTGGATTGAGTAGGGGCTAGTTGTTTAAGCCTTAAGCCTCGGTGCTGGGTTGCTTAGCTTGGTGAAATTCAGCACGGGAGGCATGGGTTGAGCTATATGGTGCGATGAGCGGATGTCGCCGTTCGTGGGCACTTTCCAGTGCCACTAGTGACTTGAGGCATGGGAATTTCTGCATTAGCTGACGATATGAAATAACTCGGGTCGACTTAGATTTTTTATCCAGTTGACCCGAATAATCTTTCCTGTTGGCTTACGATCAGATTCTTTTGCATCGCATCAACCAGTAGGCAGCCGGCAACCCTGATTACGCGGCTCAATGGCTGGCCCATCGGTTTCCCCTGTCAACGCTTCACCCTGCACCTCACGGTGCAACATGCATGACTCGGGGTCTGGTTGATTCGCCATTTCTTACCAGTATCGAACTTTCATCGACTATCCTCCGCCAGCTTTAACTGGCGCTCTAACCGTCCGGGCAATACACCTTCCTGACACCGCCGCTTGAGGCGATGGTGTCCGGCAACGGATAAGACAGGAAAAAGCAGCGCCGATCATCGATGCACTGCACACTTGGATGGAGTTGCTCCTCCGCCGGGGGGAAGCAATATCGAAATCGATTATTGTCTGGCAGGGTCTGGGACATAAACTTCGACAGTGATACCTGATTGAGGTTGCTGTGAGGACGTTAGATCGCTTGGATCTTTCGTTTGAAGCAACTTTTCGAAGGAACCGATCCCGAATGTCACCCATGGTTCTGGCTAATGTCGCAGGAGGCGTTTTACCTGCGGACGAGCAGCTTCCGGAAGGGTCTGATCTCTGGACAGCTCACAGTTCACGCAAGAACTCGTCTGCTTGGACGATACTCCGGGTACGCTCGGAGAGCAGGTTATGTGTCGCCACTCCGCTAGAATTTGCGCTTTACCTTAGAAAAACTGCCATCGCCAAGGCCTCTGTGGGTATGAACCATTCGTTTGAATGAAAGCAACACACTGGTAGGTTCCTCAGATGTAAAAAGACCCTATAGAGCCTGGTTCGAGGGGACGACCAATGAAACGTGGCCCCATGTATTGGTAAGCACAGGAAAAAATATAGGTATGGCTGAGACGGACGAAACCTAAAATTCTTAACGTCGATGACTGCAACATTGCGCACGAGTGAATCTTCATTACAGGCTCTGCGCGACGCCCAGGTCTGTTCGTACCATTCGACCAGGTCCCATCAACACATAAACGGTGTTTTTAGTCTCGAACAGGCAATCATGGTGGATGAAGGAAACATCCATGAGGTTCTTACCTAATTACCGCGAGGGAAACGTCCTTTGCAATCGTGGATAACACATAAAGCGTTGATTAAAGTAGGAGTGACGCCTCCGGACTTGCCCCTACAAAACCGGACACCAACTCCCTGTTAAATTGATGCTGCGGCCAAGCGCCTGAACTCCCTCGGCGAACGATAGTTCAAGGCGCTGTGCGGATGCTGCTCGTTGTGATGCTCGAAGGCAATGGCCAGGTTGTGCAGCGCCGTTTCTCGATCTGGCTTGGGCATGTGTGCCACGTAGTCTCGCTTGATCGTCTTCACGAAGCTCTCGGCCATGCCGTTACTCTGCGGGCTGCGCACAGGTGTGGTCACCGGCTGCAAGCCGATCTGTCGAGCAAACAGGCGTGTCTGTTCGGCGGTGTACGCCGAGCCGTTGTCGCTTAGCCATTGCACCGGTGTGGTAGGCAGTTGGTCGCCAAAGCGCTTCTCCACGCTTTCCAGCATCAAGTCGCGGATATCATCGCCACTGTACCCGGTCGGGCTGGCGACCCAGCCGATGGCTTCGCGATCACAGCAGTCCAGGGCGAAGGTCACGCTCAGTTTCGCGCCGTCCTCGCAGCGGAACTCAAAGCCGTCCGAGCACCAACGCGTATCGCTGGTTTCCACCGCAATACGACCTTCGTGCCGACGCGGCACACCGGGCTGTTTGATCCGGCGCTCAAGCAGCAAGTTGTGATCACGCATGACCCGGTAAACCCGCTTCACGTTGATCGCGGGTAGCAACTGGGTTTCACGGGCGCGGCGTAATAATCCCTAGACACGACGGTAGCCATAGCTGGGCAGCTCGCTGACCTGGTGCTGGATTTCGACCACCAGCGCAGCATCGTCCTCGGGCCTGCTTCGCCGTATTTTGGGCGATACCGATTGCTTGATTCGAACCGTTAATTGCGAGCGCGCCACACCGAGACATTCGCTGACCAGCTTCACTGGTCGTCCCCCGGCAACAAGGGTGAGTGCGCAATCCATTTTCGCGACCGGGCGATCTCCACGGCCTCTTTAAGGATTTCTGCTTCCATCGTTTTTTTGCCCAGCATCCGTTGCAGTTCACGGATTTGCATGAGCGCATCGCTCAGCTCGGAGGCAGGCACCACGGCTTCGCCAGCACTGACCGCCGACAGGCTTCCGTCTTGGTAAAGCTTGCGCCACAGGAACAGCTGGTTGGCATTGATGCCGTTACGCCGAGCCACCACCGAAACGCTTTGCCCGGGCTCAAGACTCTCGCGAACCATGGCCAGTTTTTGCTCTGGGCTCCAGGCGACGCCGCTCCTGGCCCAAAAGCTCCCCACTCTTATCGTTGCTGTTAGTCATAAACATAACCGTTTGCCTATCCCTTATCGTAAGGGGGAAACGGTGTCCTGTCTTTCATGGGGCTCGTTCAGCCTCTTCCAACAACGGCCTTTAACTGACGGGGAGTGACCGCTATATCAACCACTGTTCAATCGGCGACTAGACAATAGGCGCGTCCTGGGAAGTAAAATCCGGCCAGAGCCACGGCGTCTGAATGAGCTAGCTCACATCCAAGTAATTTTTCACCACCGAAAAGCAGTTCGACTAGGCCCGCCAGATTCATTCGCCCCTCCGACCATTTCAAAAATCGGTCGAATAATCAATCACACCAGTCAGCATAGCTGTCCGTAAAGCGCCTGTCTGAACGCCGATGAATAGCACACAAAATTTGACTCATCTCCTCGCAATCTGATGCTTAGCCCATTCGCGATGGTCTGATTTACGCCGCGATACCAATGATCACGGGCTCACTTTCTCAAAACCTAAAGCTCGAGGTATCCCACGCATCCCTAAACACCACATTTCGGTCGATGGGGGCATTCACGAATTTACGCGCAATTCTTGGTTGCTTAGCCGGTTTTCTTCCAACCCTATGTATCGGCAAAGTTCCCTCCGTGACGGACCCTGACCGCGCTTCCTAATTGTCACAATTACTGTTATGCCCGCTCGACTTTATTAATAAGACGTACGATGATGGCAAAATAGAATCGCAAGCGCCTAAGGAGAGGAAATGCCATCTCTGCACCCCAGCTACCCACCATATATTCCTGTGATCAAGTGGCAAAAAGCTGAGCAAAAAGCACTGGAAGCAATTGATGAGGAGCTCGTCGATCAAGTCTGGCCTTGCATTGAGGTGCGAGGCGTCACCCACCATCAGTTGCTAATGTCTGAGGTGTTTCACTATTGGAAAGGTACGGTCCTGGTGGACTATGCCGACCCATCCGGCCGGCTGGGTGGGCGCCGAATGGAGGTGTTTGAGTCCTTTCTCTCGGTCGCCGGTGCCAAGAACTACCCAATTATCCCGGTTCTCGACTCTCGAGATGCGGTAGAACTCAGCGACAAAATGCAGCAACTGCTTTCTACCTTCGATTCTGTCGTTGTGCGCCTGAGAATCGAGAGCCTTTCCCTCTCCCAAGACCACTTCAAACAAGTTCAAGATGCTTGCAGAATTCTATGTCAGCTCAAGGTCTCGCCACGCCTGATGGTCGACATGGGCGAATGCCCGAGTGAATGGGCTGCTCAGGACTTAAGGTCCTTCGCCGCGGTGCTTAGAGATATGAAGGGGTGCGGGTTTTACACAGTCCATCTGACCTCTGGAGCGTATCCGGAGAGCCTTTCCGATGTGTCATCGATGGCCGAGTATGACCGACACGATTGGCGCCTTTGGAAGGAACTGAACACAATCGCTTCTGACTTGCTCTTGGGGTATTCCGACTACGGGATCCTGTCGCCGAAATGGACGGAAGAGATCCTGAAGAAAATTGCCAAGAAGGTGGCGCTGCGTTACACGCGCGAAAAAGATTGGCTCATTCTGAAAGCCACCGGCAAGAAAAAGCAGGACTCGATTGACCTCTCCGTAATTTTGGTCACCCGGTACGCCAAAGACTTTATGGGTTCGAAGTTTTCCTTGGGTGATCGGGTGATGGCTACACGGGCGGATTCCGAGGTGCCCGACCGGGAGAAGAAGGGAGGGGCTTCATCCCATCTTACTGAGGCTTGGATTCACCACATCGCCTACGTCGTCAAAGAGCAATACTAAACAGATCGTGAGGCACTTCTACTGCAGGAGCCTCACCTCGCCTCAACAGGTAACTGCGAACAGTCTCCCGAAGCTCATCGAGTGTGAGCAATTCGGCTACTCGCTCTTGAAGCATATATAGACTTTTGCCTCGCAATCCTCGAACTGCTCCGCGGTTCTCAAGGATCGAAAGGCATTCCTCACGTTTGAGCAGGGTCGCCAAAACCTCCGGCTCCTGCCCCTTGTTTGGTTTGGCGACGCGCACCTGCTTGAACGCAGCGTGCTCATGCTCAGGAACCAGCAAGATACCCCACCACGCGGGTAGCATTGGTATCGCTTTCTTGAGATGACGCTCGGTTGTCACGAGGGTGACGTGATCAAACACGCGGGCATATCGGGAGCCCTGTCCGAGCAACCGCTTGAGCGAATCACCCTCGCTCTTGATCTCGTAGCAATGCATGTCGTAAGCATCAACGACGTCTGCTCGGATCTCTCCACCGCTGAGCTGCAACTCCTCAAGGAGCATATTCGACATACTGCCGCGAACACAGTCCAAGTGGTGCGCCAATGCTCGTTTGATCTCTGCCTCACGCATTATCGTTGTCCTGATTGGAAAAATACTGCTGGACAGCAGGATAGTCTAACCCATTGGGCTGTAGACGCCTCAATGATACGCCACTTCACGAGCTATGCAAATATGCTAATATTTAAGTATGAATTGCATAAAGACTCCCATCCAGCTTCAGCATGAGCTTCGCCAGTTTTTCGAGCGAGGCGGAAATGCAACTAGCAGTAACATAGCTAGGCTTACCGGCATTGCTCAGTCGCAGGTCTATCGCAACCTTTATGACCGACCAAAGCGCGTAAGCCGCACTCTTAAAGATTTATGCAATTATGCAAATATATCCATTTTCACGGAACAATTAGACCCTCGCACCTCCCCCATCTTGATGGAGGCCTTGGGGACGGTTTGGGACGGTTCAGAACAGCATGCAAAACGGCTGGCTGAATTGCTATTTGCTCATCGAAAGGCGTGCCTGTAAAAATGATAAGTGCAGCAGTAGCGGTAGCAGGAGGGACCCCATGGATGATGCTTCGATACCAGTAACAATCAAGTCTGCTTTCAGTAGCCTCAAAGCAGCGGGATACCCACGCTCATATATAGAGAAGCTTCTGCCCGACTGGTGGGACAATAGTCTGTTCAAAACCAGCGCAGGCGCACTTCAATTCGCCCTGATTCTCAAACAGCGCCTCGGCCTTGAAGCTAGCTTTGGACTTGAGGGTCAGTTACTGATCCAGTCTGACCCGCGCGGCGCTCGGTTCAAACGGCGCTCAGGCACGAAAGAGTCTGAGCTCTGCGTTGCCGCCGGCCTTGGCGTAGCTATGACAAAGCTGGCCTTGTTCTGCTCCAAGACGACGTATACGCCGCCGACGTGCAATCCGACGCTGTTGCGCGAAGAAATTCTGTCGATCAATGGCAACAACCATGTCGACTTCGAAGGCCTGCTTAAGCTCTGCTGGTCCCACGGGATTCCGGTGCTCTACCTAAAGGACTTGCCAAGAGCCAGCAAGCGAATGACTGGTATGGCCCTGAGTGTTGATGGGCGCCCTGCAATCGTCCTGGGCTTCAGCAGCACCCAGCATCCAAGGCAGCTGTTCGTACTTGCGCACGAGCTGGGCCACATTCTGTGCGGTCACTTAGGCAAAGACGGCATATTGATCGACGAGGATATCGTTGAGGTCACCGATACGCTCATCGAAACCAACAACCAACGTAAAGATACCGAGGAACGCGAGGCGGACGCTTTCGCTTTAGCACTGATCCGAAACGGGCACCAAGACCCATTATCGTCAATGGGTCGCGTTGGCTCCGCGACGGCCCTCGCAGCAAAAGCAGCAGTCCTCGGACAGGAGCTGGGAATCGACCCTGGCCACCTAATACTCTCGTATGCCAAGGACCACAATGATTGGGCACGCGCGAATCAGGCACTGGAATACAGCCCATCCCAGCCGAGCGCAATTAATGTGGTAGGACGGTATTTTCAGGACGGTGTATCGCTTGACGCCCTAAGCTTAGAAAATCAGAAATACCTTTTGTCGATTCAAGGATTCGGTGAGTAAAGCGCTTTGTATCTCCTCGATAGCGATGCTGCCCGTAAGCTGTGCCAATACCAACTCATCCATGAGCTGGTTCGAGCGTTGAACTGTGCGCTCTCGGATATTGCGGTATTGCCCCAGCTGACCTTCCAACTGCGCCTAAACAATCAACAAGCCGCTCTAAAGAAGCTCGGCTCGGAGGAATCAGTGGCATTGGCCGTAGAGCTGATGCGTCATGCAAGCATCGTTGACGTAAAGGTCGAGCAGTCGAACCACGCCCTCAACTTCGAGCGCCCAGACATCGATTCCGGCGAAGCAGTGTTGTTCGCCGCTCTATACCAGAACGCTCAAGACACCATGTTGAGTGGCGACAAAAGAGCCTTTCTGGCGCTATCCAAGTTCGATGACGAGGTGGCCGCCAATAGTATTTGGGTCCGCCTAATTTGCCTCGAGGAGGCAATCATGCTGATCCTACAAAGCGAATGTTTTGCCCAAGTTTCCGCCAAAGTGCGTGCACGATGCGATGTCGATAAAGCCATGAGCATTGCATTCGGCAGAACTCAGGCAGCGGAGCAATCGAGCGCGCTGCAGGCACTGTCCAGCTATGTCCGAGACCTCAATCGAGATACGGGTGGGAGATGGCGATCCCTCAGCGAAAAAGGGGCTTGTATCAGAATTCGCCAGACCAAGTGCAGGCCTTAATTGCAGCAAAGCTAAAAGAGCACGCTTAACTACAGTTGGCCAATGCGATTTTAAGCTACGTCAAGCACTACCCTCTCGCGCTCAGGGATGGCCTTCAAAGGTGATGACCGGGCGCTGCTAAAACCCAGGGCACAGAGGCACTTATGTTAGCGACCTTTTGATTGCAATTTTCCGTCTACCATCGTGAACATCATGTAGACGTAAAGCTCATTTCCCCACGTGTAGATCACGACGCTTCCACTGTTGGCAGTCTCCCGCCCTGGAATCTTCACGATGTCCAAAACCTGTTGATAGGTCATGCCTGGCTTGATAGCAGCATATTGCTCATTACTGATATTTGGACGCTGCGCCTGGATCGTTTGAAGATCCGGAAAACCAGATTGATAATTCACACTGTTGCCGCTCCCGGAAATCACCGGACAGCTATAAAAAGCTGTCAGAGCAAATGCGCGCTGACTGCGCATTCCACGCCATCCGGCCACCCAGCCCACCAACATCCGGCCACCTGTTCCACGCTCATCCGGCCAGGCAGTCGGAGCGCAGCGACGCAGGTTTGCATTGTTAGTCTGAAGTCCCTGTTGTCGTCAATTTCGTTGCGCGCCTGCGCATCGATTCACCCTTGAGTTCGATGCGGTAAGCGTTGTGCACCAGCCGGTCGAGGATCGCATCACCCAAGGTCGGATCGCCGATCAGCGCATGCCATTTATCCACTGGCATCTGGCTGGTTACTAGCGTCGAGCGGTTGCCGTAGCGGTCGTCTAACAGCTCTAACATGTCGCGTCGTTGCGGTGCGGTAAACGGCGCCAGGCCCCAGTCGTCCAGGATCAGCAGGTCAGTCTTGGCATAACCGGCCATCAGTTTGGCGAAGCGCCCGTCGCCGTGGGCCAGGCCCAGTTCTTCCATCAGGCGCGGTAACCGCAGGTAACGCACGCTGTAGCCGTCGCGGCAGGCCTTATGGGCCAGCGCGCAGGCGAGCCAGGTTTTACCGACGCCTGTTGGGCCGCCGATGATCAGATTCAGGCCGTCGCGCAGCCATTGGCCGCTGCCCAGTTGCAGGATCAGGGATTTGTCCAGGCCGCGTGGGCTGCGGTAGTCGATGTCTTCCAGGCAGGCGTTGTGACGCAGCCGGGCTGCTTTCAAGCGAGTCGTCAGGCGTGCATCTTCACGCTCGGTCAGCTCGCGGTCGACCATCAGGCCCAGACGTTCATCGAAGCCGAGGTCGTTGATGTCGGGCGTAGCGTGTTGTTCGCCAAGCGCTTTGATCATGCCGTGCAGGCGCAGGGTTTGTAGCTTGTCCAGCGTTGGGTTGGGTAGCATTTCAAAGCTCCTTTTTCAGGTCAGTGGTAGTAGCCGGGGCCGCGCAGGTTGATGTGTTCGTCAGGCAACAGCGGCAGGTTTTGCTGGGCCAGAGGTAACGTTTCCAGCCCTTGGCGCAGGATCGATTCGAGGCTTTTGTAACTGCACGCCCCAAGCGCCAGCGCACGCTGGCAGGCGGCTTCCAGCCGCTCTTCACCGTGATGCTTGCCCAGCCTCAGGATGCCCAGACAGGCGCGGAAGCCATGTTGCGGATGGATTCGGCGTTCGAGGATGTAGGCGATGACGCCAGCGGTGTTCGGCCCTGTTTGCTCTGCCCAACTGATCAACCGCTGCGGCGTCCACTCGGCATGCTCGCGGTGGCTCTTGGGCATGTGCTCGGTCTGGGTGGTGTGGCGACCTTTGTGCGGCGAGCGCCGATGGCTGGCCACGCGTTGATTGGCGTGGAAGCACTCGACCGTCTGCGCGGTCAGGCGCACTTCGAGTTGATGCTTCACCAGTTGATAGGGCACCGAGTAGTAGTGGCCGTCGACTTCGACGTGGTAGTCGATGTGCACTCGCACTTTTTTCCATTCGGCGTAGACGTATGGGTGCTCTGGCAGCGGCTGTAGCGCTGGCTGGTCGATGCTCTCGAAGGCTGACCGGCGTGAGCCAGGCAGCTTTTTGAAGGGCTTTTGATTGAGGCGTTCGAGCAGTACGCCGATGGCCGTGTTGAGTTCGCCCAAGGAGAAAAACTGGCGGTTGCGCAGGGCCGCCAAAATCCAGCGCTCGACAACCTGCACACCCACTTCGACCTTGGCTTTGTCCTTGGGTTTTCGGGCCCGGGCAGGCAGCACGGCGATCCCGTAATGTTCGGCCAGATCACGATAGCTGGGGTTGATGTCCGGCTCGTAGCGATGTGCTTTGGTGACGCCGCTGCGCAGATTGTCTGGCACCAGTATCTGCGATGTCCCACCCAAAAAAGCGAAGCATCGCGCATGAGAGCCCAGCCAGTCGGGCAATTGCTGCGACCAGGTGGCCTCGGCAAAGGTGTATCTGGACGCCCCGAGCACGGCGACGAAAATCTGCGCCTGGCGGATTTCGCCAGTCAGTTGGTCGATGATCGGCACGGTTTGGCCTGCGTAATCGACGAACAGTTTTTCACCTGCGCGATGCTCCTGGCGCATGACCACGTCGATCTTGGCCGCCCAGAGGCGGTAGTGCTCGCAGAACCAGCTGTATTGGAAGCCTTGCGGGTGAGCCAGCCGGTACTCCTGCCAGAGCAAAGCCAGCGTTACGCCGGGGCGGCGTAACTCGGCATGGACATGAGCCCAGTCGGGCATCGGGCGTTGATCGCTGGGGACAGCGGGCGGTGGCGGAAAAAGATGCCGTTGCAACTCGGCGTCCGTCAGCGCCGAGGGCCAGGTGAGGCCGCTGGCAGCAAAGCGATTGAGGTACTCACCGACACTGGCTCGACCTACTTGCAGGCTGAAAGCGACTTGGCGGGCAGATAGGCCAACCTCGAATTTGAGACGTAGCACTTCTCGAATCTTACGCATGGATAACCGCTCCACGACGACCTCTCTGCTTCGATAAAAGAGGTCGATGGTAGTGAATTAATCCTGCGTTGCTGCCTGCCTTTTGGGTGGCCGGATGTGCGTGGAACGGGTGGCCGGATCAGCGTGGAATAGGTGGCCGGATGCTCATGGAATCAGTGGCCGGATGGCCGTGGAATATGCACGCTGACCTTTATGCCTGACTAAATCGTGGCAGCTCACACAGCCGCCGGCGGTGATTTCAGCGATCCCGCAGTCGGCAGGTTTTTACTCGACAGACCTGGCGCCAAGAATGGTTGCGTTCTGTTCACCACTAGAATTGGCATTGCTCAGTAACCGTTAAATGAACGCTCAGAAAAGTCTGCCAAAACGGCAAAAAAATGGTGTGCATCAATTGCGACCGGAGCAGACGAAGCTCAAGATTGCGGGCAATCTCTGCGCGGAGCTTTTTGATTGAATAATCGTTTAATACGCCTGCCGCTTCGTGACCATCTTTGTGAAACGAACGATGCCGCCGCCATCAAGCATATAAAGGGTACCGTCGTAGTCTGGTGGTATCTGTACCAAAGAAAAAATAACGATGCCCAGTCCGTTCCGTACGTTGATGTCGTTTTCCGGTACCTGGACAACAATGACGTTCCCGCCGGGTTCACGGTGCAGAAAATCGGTATCAGCCGTCTGGGCACCTTTCGCATAGGTACCATCTGGTCAGACGGCACGTGCATCCATGAAGCTTATTTTGGTAAGGAAATGGAATTCGCGGTGGATTTCACTTGGGGATCGTGGTCTTACATGGCTGTGCATGGTGTGCCCACCGCGAGCCACGACTTTCCACAGGTCATCGAAAGGAACGATTTGTTTGGTGACACACAGGTAGAAAACGTCGCGACGCAAGTACTCAGTTTTCCGCTACCGGGTGACAAGAATCTGCTGATTTCGTGCACTGAATTTCTGGTCAGGTGTTACGGCAGAACCTCGGAAATGCCCAGGATATTGGCAACGTATCCTTGGCCTGATGTGTTAACTCTCCTCTTTGCCGATACTCAGCGGGATGCGAACGCCTGGGTGGTGAGTCCTTCCCGGAAAGTCCACGACGACGACGCATTGTTTCTGGCGTCGATCCTTTACGACCCCTATGCCGCAACTGTCGCGAAAAGCATATACAGCCAACTCGACAATGCGCGGGCGCTCGGACACGAAGCGGTGTGTGTTGAAGCAATGCCTTGGTTTCAGGGGCCGGCGAAGATCGCCGTAAGGGGGCGGTGGATCAATCGCGGCACTACATTTCTATGCCTAGAAGTTACGGGGATGAGCCAGCCACAGGAAAACCCTTACGAGATAAGCCGCCCTAAATACACGCGAGAAGACCCCGAGGCCGGTGAAGTGGACATCATGCCCACCAAGCCAGCGATAGAATTTCCGAGAGAACTGGATCCTTTTGAGGTCACCGACTTGCAAGAGCCAGATCTCAACGCAGCAACGTGGAATAAACCTGACCCGGGTTTTCGAATAATCGGCGAGCATTGCCCTTTCAAACATTCGCCCAAGGAGCGCTCCTTTTCGGAAAGAAGGACTGTGCCTACTCTGCCGAATTCAGCAGGCGTGTACTCCACAGGTGACCCTCAAGGCAGCGGGAAGGATGTTGCCAAGATCACCTTCAACGCGAAACGGTACGTGGGAAATGGCGGCATCCTGAACGACGTCTGGGAGGAGTTGAAGCGGGTGGCGGCTGCATACAAGGGCATTTCTGACCTCGCTTGGTATCACGAGAAAGCGGGGTTTAACACTCACGATCAGTTCAAGCTATTGCCCCTTGCATCTTTCAGCGCTGAAGAACTTGAAACGCTCAGCACCGATGAATCCAACTCGGACAAAACCCGGCGATGGTTAGCGTACCCGACGAACGCAAACCGGATGCGGGGAATTCTCGTACTGAGAATTGTCATTGATGCACGCAGCTTTTATCTATTTGAAATTCAGCGTAAGAAAATCCGAAAGAAAGCCTCGGTTGCAGAAGAACAGATATCGGGACTCCTCATGCAAATCGATGACCCTTCTGAGGCAATGCGCGTAATCGATGTGGTGTGTGACAAGATTCGACTCACCCGAGGAAGATTCTCGAAACTCAAAATGCCGCATGGACACAGCTACTGCGTATTCAAACATTTTTGGGGCAAGGACACGTTTGCTGCGGGCACAACCTTACGTACCGCTTTCAAGCGGTTCTTGGTTCAAATTGAAAGAGAACCCAAGCCCTCGACTACGGGCCCGTCGCAAGCGTCTGGTGCAATCAGCTAATCGAACAAACTGCAGTAGCGCTCAAGAGATCGGCTTTATTGAGACGACTTCAAAGTATTTGAATTTTTTCTTTTTAGCCGCGCTCTTGGCTTCCTGCTCTGCCGCAAACGTACTCAACGTATTGGCGTCGTAGACGAAGACTTCGACCGCGCCTTCAAATTCTTTGGTCACGCGCAGCGTTACCCTAAGCTTGGGCGAGAGCGGCTTGTTGGACTGACGAGACTTCAACGCAGGTAGCTTCTTTGCTGGCTGAACCGCATCTGGTGAACGAGCGACATCGTTACCCGGCGAAGGAGATGTTGCTGGCGAGGAGCCAAACAGTGCCCGACGCATTTCTTCCTCTGTAAAGTCTGTACTCATAATCTCGGTTCTATCAGGATGTAAGGATTAAGTAATTTCAACAGGTGGATCTGTACGGCTCGCGAGAAATCGGCTGTGCTTCTGACAGTCCAGAGCAATTGGCACCTGGGTTTAGGATCAATAAAACCGTACGGACGAAGTCCATTAATTTTAACGGCCCAACCTACACACGCAAACTCGCCGTGGGAGCAGGTACCCAATAATCGCCCGTCTGTAGCCTGACGTTGAAACCGTCTCTGCCTTGCAGCACAAGTGAGTCAAAGACCAAAGCTTTTTTGTTCACCCGCGCCACATCATGGAAAAACATCAGGGCGGTTTTGATCCAGGTCCGCACGAATGCATCACCTTCATCGGGTTGTAAAATCATAGCGTCCAGTTCTTTCTCCAGCTTGACCTTCCTGGCTCTAGATACGGACCGGTCATTTACAGCCATCTGCAGATTCGAATCATGGGCGCGGTTTAAGTAGCTGATGAAACCTTGCGCACCCGCCTTTTGTCCGGGCGTTTGCGTCAGATAAGTCGTGAGCGTCTTCTGCGTGGGCAGCTTATCAAGCGACGAAGATGCAGTAGCAAGCAAGCCTTTAGCGGCCCCCAACGACAGTCGCACCGACCGAAGTGTCGTGCTTCCTGCCGCGAGTTTTGACGAAAGGTAAGCTCGGTAGCCGATCAACGCCGACGCAGCGACGCCCTTGGGTACCGATAAAATTAGCTCATTAATCCTGCGCTTTTCGGAGTGTTCTTCACGCATGGCGCTGTCCGCTTCGACGCCATACCCTTCCTTGAGCCATAGCATTGGCACCTGCATTCTGCGAATACCATCAGCATTGAAGTGCTCAAGCAGTGAAATATAAGAAGGTATCCCGATTGGGACGGACTCCACGTAGGTAAAAAACGGCAGGTATCGCTTCAATCTCAGAGCGGCCTTGTGCGCTCCCATATGCGCTTGGAGCCATTGGCAGAACTCACTGAAAAGCTGACGGGTGTGTGAGTGTTCGAACGATTCCACATTTAAGGAAACTCGCCGTTTGAAGCTTTTTTCCCACGAACAAGATTCGCACTGTCTACCTCGCCCAGCGGGCATCATCTGGCTGCAAACCCCGCATGCGGTTTCTTTCTTTTCCACGCACAATTTGCATTGCATTTGCCCATCGGGGCCGAGCCTCAGAAATCTGTGGCGCCTGCAGCTTGGGCAGGTGGATGCGGTTGCTCTCGCACATTTGGGACAACATCTTGCGTCCGGATCAACCTTTAGCACCCGTGATAACCGCGGTGAGAGTTCACCACAAATGTCACACGGCTCCGGTGGTCGAAAGTGTGGGGCACAGCTATCGCACGCAGGTCCGTAGGGAGTCATCAAACCCACGTTACGGCCTGTTCTCTGGCAACGGACGCAAGGAGCTCGCAACTCACAGGTTCGGCATTTAGCACTTGGCTGAAACTTTGGCAGCCGGGCAAAACTACCGCAACCCGAGCACAGCGCCCGCTTGAACAGACGAGGATAACAAATCGCGCAAAATCGACGGCCACCGTGAACCCTTTTGGCCTTATCCATAAGCCTGTCGCATCCATCGCAGGTTTGCCCTAGCTGGTCGATAGCAGTCATCGTTGAATCTTCCTAAGTAATCTTTGCCACCTCATCAGCACGCTTTTCTGAGATCGTGGCGCTTCTATTTTCTTACTGGTGGCTGCTCTCTTGTGCAGAGCACGAAGCTCAGAAATCAATGTAGTAAGGCAAGCTGGTGCATTCTCTGGTAGTCGCGGAAATAGCGAGGGAGCAATGCACTCGCGAGCAGCCCCCTGAACGAATCGCTCTGGCCCCGCCTGGAGAATCAGCCAGACGTTAGCGAGCAAACGTGCCCGGTCCTCAGGCTTCAGGTATTCGAAGGGCAACCCTGTCGCGGGCGCAATCAAAACGTCGAAGTTGATGCCGAAGTCAGCGAAAAATCCTTTAGTGCAAAGGCTACGGGCTCTCTCAGCTGATCGAAGCACCCCAACCATCCACTTGCTCAGATAAAACCAGTCCGAAATTAGCAGTGGCTCCTCCCCATACATTTGGGGATTCCCGCACAGCAGCTCATCGGCAGCTTGTTGGAAGCGCAATGCTTTCATGTCTGCCGCAGTGGTGGAGGCCAGCGTGAGCTCGAACCGACAACGATGGCAGCGAGTCAAACCCGTCTCTGGCGGCTCTAGCATCTGAGGACACAGCGGAGCATCGCAACACTCACACCTGTCCAAAAGCGTTACCTGGTGGACGGAGCAGACTGTGTGCCAGCTCAATCTGTCCTGAATTCGGTAATGCGCCGCTCCTTCCAGAAAGCATTGCGGGCAGTACTGAAGTCCGCCACATCGTCTCCGGTTTTGCATACCCAAACAAAGTATCCACGGCGTCACTCCTTTGGGGAATTCCGCAGCCCCGGTCAATGCGCGCTGCACCGGCGTGAGCGTTGAACCTTCGAGTATTGTTGCTGATATGCCTGAAGCTTCAGCAAGTTTGACGAGTTGATCGCCCTTTGCTCCCCTGTCTGGATCGGTGCACCAATACCTCATTTCGGGCCAAAGGGATCCAGTAAGGGTCAGTGGGTCACACCCTTGCGCCAATGCGCATCTCACCAACCAAGACGAAATGATCTCGTCCTCCATAAGAGGTGGGACCAAGGGCCACATGGCAGTTACAGGGTACGCACGCGCGTGCCATCGGTACTCGTGGGTCGCATCCATTGGTTTTTCTCCAGGAGACGCCGGTCTATAACCTCGGTGCCCGACTGAATAGCTTCTTTCGCGCATTCTCTGAGCAGGTACTCGATATTCCCCGTGATGCCTTCGGAAATCGCATGAATGAGCGTTGTCAGTTCCGCGGAATACAACTTCGATGCTTTTTTCAGAGGGAGCACTGACTCAAAGCTTTTCAGGAAGCCTTGAAATTCTCCGTTGGCTGTCCAGCTGGGGAGCGCGACAACTTCGAAACGACTCGCATACTGAGGATCCAGTGAGAGCAGTTGCAGCGCCGTTCGAGTACCCACAAGGACCAGTGGAATTCGTAGCGTATTCGCGAGCATCTTAAGCTCATTCATAAGGTCCATTTTTTTCGAAGGCGATCCATTATTGATCGTATGGATCTCATCAATGATCAACATCCGCGTTTGTGCCTCGCGGATCAGATGCATGGCTTGATGACGAAGTTTGGCGAGTGGAGCGGCGGGGTTATGAGGCGCCCAAAAGCAATCTAAGATGGCGTTGTAAAGCTCTCTTTCGTCCGGCTTATGAATCTCGGCATAGATCACCGGCCGTACGCTGACCGCATCGTGACTAAGAAAGGGTTTTCCGGAAGACTCTCTGAAACGAGATATCACTGTCGTCTTACCGCTGTTGGACGCGCCGACGACTAGCAGATTTGGCATGCGCGGACGCTCAGGCTTTCGTAGGAGCCCATCAAGAATGTCCAGGAGTTTGCTTCCAGCGCGATAATCGATCCAGCGCGCCTCGTCCATAAACTGAATACGCTCGAGGTCCGTCTTATCCATGACGGGACGAAACTGGGGATGTATATGCTGATACTCAGTCACCAGACGTCTCCGAAAGTGTCTACGTCGTCGATTGACAAAAGGCCAGGTGAAGTTGGGAGCGTAGGTAATGTCGCTGTCGGCTCGACCCGGGGTTGAGGTGACGCCGGCGTCGTCTGCTTCGCATTGTTTTTACGCTTCTGAACACTTTGCCGCGCTTTTTTCGTACGAGCAGCCGCCTCCACCTCCTGTTCCCTGTTCTGGTCCAGTAACCGATCAATCAGCTCGTGATCGATAGCGCCTCTGCCCTCTTCCACTGCTTTCTTTTTCGCAGCGACGTATTCCGCAACAGTAGTTCCACCGTAGTGAGCGCGAGTGATGGGGATCTCAAAGTACTCTTTGACCGCAGGATCGTAGAACCAGATACGGTTGATATCTCGAGGGTCACGGCGAAATATGAACTTGCGTGCTTTCCCAGTCTTCTGATCTTTGGCGCCTATCCAAGGACGCAATGCCTCGGCAAAGTACATGGCATCCATCTCTACCCCGTAGGGGTTAATGGTCCGGCGCGATGCGGGCAGGAAGTCCAGCTGAAAGGCCCATGGATCGGCCACCCTTGGAGGCAATGGCACAATCGCGGGTTGCCCGTGATTGCCAAAGAAAGCGATGTTCCATTTTCTAATGGGTGCCATACCGATTTCGGAATGAAAATCGTTGTTGTACGAAATAATATTTCTGACCAATCGTTCTTCATATTCTTGAAAAGTGTAAATCGACTTCTTCTCGGAGTTATATTCTTTACGCTCCAGCGGGTTGCTAAAGGTGGCACCCTTTTCTTTTTTATTTTGCTCAGCAAACGTGCCCATCCAACGCTCAATGTGAGCGCCCCAATGCGGAGTTTTCCTCGGGCGAAATTCACGTTTGATATCGTGGTTCACGCACGACTGGATCAGACTGTAAGCCTTGAAATCTGCTCCGTTATCGCTGTGCAGAGTTATTGGCTTGCCCCACACCGGCCACTCAGCTTCGACACCATGCAAGGCTAACCAGCTTTCTTTGGGCAGAATGGAATGTACCAAGCACATCGCTACCGACACTGCGGACGGGGCATTCATCGAAAGAAAATAGCCTGTCACCATTCGCGAATGAATGCAGATTGCCAACGTTAACCAAGGACGTCCCATAGGGAGTCGATGAACATCGTCAACAAGGATAATGTCAGCGGGCGTGTGATCGATCTGCACGATGTGTAACGGATATTCGCCGACAAGCTCCCCTGGCCTAGCATCGTGTTTATTGCCTGCAAGCTCTTTGTAACCCCGAGCGATCAACCTCAATCGATCCGGGATTTTTTTGATGCGCGCGCGCACCGTCGCGCCGTTTGGGCGCGTGATCTTCCGTGCCCTGCATTGCTTATTCACTTCCTCGATAGTCGAGGCGACGGAGTGGCGCTGGTCGGTAAGATAGTGAGATTTGATGACCGAAGCGATGAGCTCTTCTATCTCGTCAGACGTTCTCTGACGGCCTTTTACCCAACCACGCTTAAACGGAATGAGCGCCGTGACCTCCCCATGATCCTTGTATCTATTCAACCATCGGTAAACGGTAACGGTATCAACACCCGCCTCTTTGGCTCTCTTTGCGACCACCCCTTTTTGCTTTCCATCAAGCGTCAAAAGAGGCTCAATTATTGAGAAGCGCTTCTGGGCCGTGGCCCACTCTTCGGTGCTAATTTC
Source organism: Pseudomonas sp. ANT_J12 (assembly GCF_008370045.1). Lineage (GTDB taxonomy): Bacteria > Pseudomonadota > Gammaproteobacteria > Pseudomonadales > Pseudomonadaceae > Aquipseudomonas. The sequence continues at coordinate 346,792 of NZ_VOBN01000006.1, read as the reverse complement.
TGCGAGATCATGGTTAATGTATGGGCCCGTGATTTTTTCGGCGAGCACAGGTTTAAGCTCGGCGATTCGCAAGACCTTTGCCCGACCACTTTCCACATTGATCCCGAGAACCGCATGGAAATCCAGGACCTGTTTGATCCGGTAGATTTCCTTTTGGTAGCAGACCAACTGGTCCGCAATGATAGAGACGAGCGAGCGATCGATTTTTTTGCCAGAAGACTTTCCTTCTTGTGCATCGCTCATGCAGTCACCGTCACTTCGAGGTACTCATCGAAATGCCTCGATATGTCGCAGTCGAGCTGTCGTGTAGCAATCATATGAAAAAGTACGGACCAGCCTAAGGTTTCGGAGCCGGTGAAGTGGAGCGCCAGCAGATAGTGAATGGGGGCACTCCCCATGAATAACACCGTGCGGACAACGGCGTCCATATCCTCTTCCGAATAGTCTCCACGCTTAAACCGTTCGATGTACTGAATGTTCTTGAGTGCCGGTCCCTTGATCCTGGATTCGTCATAGATGTGAAAACTCCATTCCCGCTCTGCGGCATATCTCCAGGCCGCCTTCCATTTGGGCAACCACTCTCGCCATTTTTCACGCCACGCCTCTTCCGGTTTGACTTCCACCAGCATCGGTCGACGTCCGGTGCGGCTTTTGAAGTGCACCAGAAAGTCAGGGATGTAGGTGTACGACCGGCCGTTATGTGCGACGAAATCCAACTTCACGGGCTGTGAGCCAACAGTTACCACATCTCGGCTGAAATCCATCCGGTGAAGAAAATCACGCTCTAGAGACGACTCGAAAGCTACCCCTACACCGCGAAATGCATAGACCCCCGAAAGGCTCCGATGCGTAGCTTTGATGCGTCTCTCGACAGAGAAAGGATTCTGGTTGCAGCTATTTCTATCCATTTTTCGGCCAGTTGCGTCTATTGATAGGATTTCGTTGCAAATTTGTCTGAAAAATCATACGACAGAATGCGTATTTAGAGTTGAAGTCGCTGCATTTATTTCTCAAAGTCACAGCGGCTCAAAACCGCAACCCGGCGAAATCACCCTCGCCCACCATGGCGTGCTGTTCCTCGACGAACTCCCAGAGTTTGATCGCAAAGTCTTGGAGGTGTTGAGGGAGCCGCTGGAGTCCGGCCACATCGTGATATCCCGTGCCAAGGACCGAGTGCGCTTCCCGGCACGCTTCCAACTGGTGGCCGCAATGAACCCCTGCCCCTGTGGATATCTTGGCGAACCCAGCGGCAAATGCAGTTGCACACCGGACATGGTCCAGCGCTACCGCAACAAACTCTCCGGCCCGCTGCTGGATCGCATCGACCTGCACCTGACCGTCGCCCGGGAAGCCACGGCGTTGAATCCTTCGCCCAAACCCGGTGATGACACCGCCACCGCCGCAGCGCTGGTCGCCGCCGCACGGGAACGGCAACACAAACGCCAAGGCTGCGCCAACGCCTTCCTTGATCTGCCGGGCTTGCGTCGGCACTGCAAGTTATCCACAGCCGATGAAGCCTGGCTGGAATCCGCCTGCGAACGTCTGACGTTGTCACTGCGGGCGGCTCACAGACTGCTCAAAGTCGCCCGTACGTTGGCGGACCTTGAACAGGTTAACGGGATCAACCGCGAGCACTTGGCGGAAGCGTTGCAATATCGACCTGCCTCAACATAACCAATGGGCATCACCGCAAATAATTTATGCAGATCACTATTTACAGGGAGCATCAGAAATACATGGATCTACTAAAAAGTCATTGGATCAGATTTGTTTATTGCCTGTTAAGCATTGCTATCGTATGGGCGGCGCTCTTACAGCAGGAATTTGTTGTTGGCTCCCCGACCACCCTGAATAACTTTTCCTACATTGGCACTGTAATTACGATCGTCGCGCTCATCATTTCAATATCTGAAGTTTTGCACACTGTTCGTTACTCACGCAGTATCAGTGCAGAAGCCAACAGAATACTCAAGGACGCAAAAGCCGTAGAGGGCGCCTCAGCCGTCAGTGAATGCATTGCGACGCTCAATGAAACAGCAGGTTATGTTGACACCGAAAACTACCCATTGGCGCTGAAGTGCTATCAGCATTTCAGGATTCTGTTTGCCAAAATACCCGGTACAGGTCAGGAGTTCGAAAGGATTGACACTATCCTTGGAGAAACAGAAATCAGTATCAGAAAAGGAGTTTTCGCGACGGCAACCACCCCGCTCGAAAAGCCGGTCAGAATCCTTCTTCATCACAATCTTGAAAACATCAAAGAAAACCTAGAAAAAGTTAATCCAGCCAGAGGGCGCCAATATGCTACCGCCTAGATTTTTCGATTTCATCAAAGCACTCACCGCGAGAACGGAGCGGGGTGAATTCACCTGGAGTTACGACGACAACAATTCGTTTGTGAAACTCAAAGAAAAGGAATTTTCTCTTTCATTGCGTTACAGCTTCAACGCCGATGAGAAGTATGCGGAGTACGTCATTTATTACATCGATGAGATCAGAAATAAGGAACACCGGTTTTATACCAACCAAACCTGGAATGACTTCGATTTCATCCGGCGTCTGTTCGACGCTGCACAAGCCTCAGAAATGAGACTTCCCTTCTAGCCCTTTAATGAGCAGCGGAAACAGGTATCCACCGCTCATCTCGTAAGGCCGCTTATTCTTTGGACAAATCCACCAACGGCGCCTGCCTCACCTCAGTCGCCCGTCCACCCTGAATCTCACTCACCCGCGCCAATGCCTTATCCACAGCCCCTTTATCCGCCAACAAGCTATAGCGAATCTGGAACTGCTTCTGCTCTTTCACCCCAATCGTCGGCACCAAACCGAGCGGCCGTTGATACCGACGGTTGTAGGAAAAACTCGTCCCCGGCTCCAGCCCCGTCACATACCCCTGCCCTTGGGTATCGGTGTTTTTCCACAACGAGAACACCGGCAACTGATGAGTATTGAAGCCCACCGAAACCCCAAGGCTGCCCGCCTTGTTGTGCAGCACGGTCAGGGTGTCGCCCTTGGCGTCGCCGTACGGCACGACGTTGTAAACCGTTTCGTCGTAATCCTTGGTCGGCGCACGGTAAGTCTGCCAGTCCGGCAAGTCACCCTTGGCCTTGTCGTTGAACGGCGAAACCTGTTTCACCGGTGCGACAAAACGGGCGCCTTGTTCAAGGAACGGAGTGCTGAAATTGCTGTGGTACAGCGCCTGATACTCCTTCGGATAGTCGCCGTTGTTGGTCAAGGTATCGTTGAGGGCAAACGCCACGCTGCCGGGCTCGGTGACCAGTTCGGTATGCACCGAGAAATCGACTTTCTTGAACGCCTGTTCCTTCAACTCGCCGCGCAGGCTGATGGCGTACGGCGGCTTTTCATCTATATGCAGGGTGACTGTGCTGGCCGGGATGTTGGCGGCGCGGCCATGGAGGGTCAACAGTTCGCCATTGTCCAGGCCGGGGTGGCCGACCCATTCGTAGCCGCAGCGGGCGACGAGTTCGTTGAAGCCTTCGAGCCAACCGAGACCGCCACGACCATTGAGTTCGATGAAGGACGGATTGACCACGTCCTTGACCGGCGAATCCCAACCCATGCGCACATTGCCTACAGACGCTTGCAGGACGTTCATCCCGCGAGTCGGCACCACCGAGAGTTTCAGCGTGCCGTTGTCGATGTCGACGATGCTGACGCCCTCCTGCCGACCACCGTGCAAGGTGCGCAGGGTCACGGAGAAGGGTTTGTCGGTTTTCACCCCCAGTTGCTGGCTGGTGATTTGCCAGTTCTGGGCAGCTTTGTCGGTGTCGAGGAGGACGTAATCCCAGGCCATGGCGTGGGAAGCGGCGGACAGCGCGCCAAGGGTGATGACAAGTTTGAGCGGGGTCATGGGGGAAGCCTTTCTTGGATTTGTGTATTTTTTATAGCGCTGATGAAACGATTCAGCAAGGTTAAAAAATGCACACGTCCCGGCGCTCCCCAGCAAATACACATCAACCTCAAGCAGCCTCTTGATTCTTGCACTAGTCTCAAACGGTTTTGGACCATCGACTGATTGACGGCGACATCATAATGACATTAAGGTCGCCAGCTAAATGCAGGAGCAAGTACAGACATGTTTGTCTGACATTTTGCGCAACGGATCATATGGAGTTTGGATGCGCGGGGCACTATTACGCAGCGGTAAGAGCGGGTCATTCACTGCCCTGGGCGAAACAGGTCAACCGGTCTACCGGGCAGCCCTGCAATTGCGCGAAGCCATTCGCCGCAAGAACCCCGAGCTGGTCGATCACCTGGCCATTCCTCAAAGCGATGAACTCGGTAACCAGATCGACTGGTACAGCGGCCTCGACGGCGATGTGATCCCGTGGAGCAGCGCCACCGAAGAGGAGCGCGCGCCTGCCCGTCGCCAACTGGAAGCCCTGAAGACGGCGCTCGACGAGTTGAGCCTGCGTTTCCTGGGCACTGACCCGGCCGAACAGCAGCAAGGCGATAAAGCCGTGTTCGGCAAGTTGCTCAAGCGCGTCATTCATTTCCCCGACGAAAACTTCGTTTACCTGGTGCAAGGCAAACCGGTGCTGACTTTCTGGGGTTTCGAGCATGCCGGTGCCGACCGCAATCGCGATCCATTGCACTGCCTCTATTCGGTTCCGCCCGTATTCACCCTGCCACCGGTGGTCGAAGCGCCGGTGGTTGCGCCTGTCGTGCCGGTGGTGATCGCTCGTCCGTGGTGGCGTCGCTGGTGGTGGCTATTGCTGCTGCCCTTCTTGCTGCTGCTGTTGTGGCTGTTGCTCGGCTTGCGCGGTTGCGTGCCGATTCCGCTGGTGGCGGTTGATCTGCTGCCAACGGGCCTCGTCCCGGTAGATAACCAACGGGAAGAACCACAACTGACCGGCACAGCCACGACGCTGAATGGCGTTCCCGTGACCGGCACCGTCGCAGGCTCTACCACCGCTGCTGCCGTGGAAGGCACCCACGGTGTGGAAGCGCCAGCGGTCGAAGGCGACGAGGCGGACGCTGCGCCTGCCGACATCACCCAGGACCCGGCAGCCGAAGCCCCGGCCACGCCACCTGAAAACAAAACTGCGCCGCCAGCCGTCACACCGCCCGACGCGGAAAAAGCCGCTGCCGCCAAACCCGGCCCGGCGCTGAGCATTCCACCGGACGCCGCCGACGGTGCCGCCGACTTCCTCGATGGCCAGTACCGCGCGGGCGCCGGCATTCAGGACCGCCGAACCGGCAAGCCGCTGCGCCTGGAATACCAGTTCAAGGACGGTAAAGGCGAAGTCACCGTGCACCAGGCCGACGGCTCGAAATGCAGCGGCCCGGTCACCGCCGCCATGAAGGGGGGCAGTCTGGCCATCGACAGCCAGGGCCAGGCCGTGTGCGGCGATGGCAGCACCTACGACATGCCCAAGGTCAACTGTCGCAAAGGGGCGACTACGGTCGCGGACTGCACCGGCGGTTACGGAAAAGATCAATTCCCCATGTCCATGCGGCAAGCGGGCGAATAAATACGGAATAACCTGACATGTTGCCTGAAGTCACCCAATTCGAAGACACCGTCACCCTGGTCAGCGACACGGGTATCCAGTTCATGGATTTCGCCCTGCGCCTGGATCCTCGCAAGGAACCGGCGGGCGAGTTCGCGCCGATGATCAGCGGGCTGATCTGCCGGCTGATGTACAACGAAGAGAAAGACTTCTACTTCTACGAGCCCGAACCGGAAAAGGTCGAGAAGGCCAAACCAGCGTTCAGCGTCGACATGAAAAGCAGCCTGGAGCTGCTCGACGGTGTCTGGCTGCCGATCCCGTTTTTCCGCTTTATGCCGCCGTACCGCTTCGACGAAGGCCCGAGCAACTGGTCGCGCATGCGCCTGGTGAAACTGGCCACACCCGATATCGACGGCAACACCCACCGACTGACCATGGCCTTCGACAGCCGCGTCATGCCCAAGCGTGACGGCACCGCCTACCTGGCGCCGAACGAAGAAGACATCAGCTCCGGCGTGTCCTTCAAACTGGCGACCAAAGCCAGCGAAACCCGTTGGTTCCTGTCCCAGCCGTGGGTCAACGAATGGCTGCTCGAAGTGTTCAACGAAGGCAACGCCCACCGCTCCCGGGAAGAGCTGGACATCGACATCCGCGCCAACCATCACCTGGCGCACTACCTCAATTTGCTGAGCCTGTTGAGCAAACCGTCAGTGGCCGCGCAGTCGACGGCGCGGCCGAAGGTCGAAATCCCCGAACTGAAGGTGGTCGCCAACGACAGCAATGGCCTGGTCAAGCCGATCCTGGTGGATCTGGTACTGGACGTCGGCAACTCTCGCACCTGCGGCATCCTGATCGAAAACCACGGTCAGGCCGGCTCCGGGCTTAAGCAGAACTACGTGCTGGAACTACGTGACCTGATCACCCCCGAGCACACCTACAACCAACCGTTCGAAAGCCGTGTGGAATTCGCCCAGGCGAATTTCGGCAAGGACCATTGCTCGGTCAAGAGTGGCCGCCACGATGCGTTCCAGTGGGCAACCATCGCCCGGGTCGGTAATGAGGCTGGCCGCCTGGCCAGCCGCCGTCGCGGCACCGAAGGTTCCACCGGGCTGTCGAGCCCGAAACGTTACCTGTGGGACGAAAACGCCTACGGCCACGGCTGGCGTTTCAACTGCTCGTACATCAAGACCGACAACGAACCGTACGCCACGGCGGCGCCGTTCTCGCACCTGATCAATGAAACCGGCGAGGCGCTCTACAGCCTTGAAGAAGACGATCGCCTGCCGGTGTTCATGCCCCGTTACTCGCGCAGTTCGCTGATGACCTTCATGCTCGCCGAAGTCCTGGCCCAGGCGCTGTCGCAGATCAACAGCCCGGCCCAGCGCTCGCGCCAGGGTCACACCCGTTCGCCGCGCCAGCTCAATAGCATCACTCTGACCGTGCCGCCGGGGATGCCCCAGGCCGAGCGCAGCATCCTCAACGAACGCATGTTGCAAGCCATCGGCCTGGTGTGGAAAAGCCTCGGCTGGCATGCCGGCGAGGAAGATCCGCATCAGGACCCGGCCATCAGCCCGCGCACGCCGATCCCGAGTATCCGCGTCGAATGGGACGAAGCCTCCTGCGGCCAATTGGTGTACCTGTACACCGAGGTCAACGAGAACTTCGCCGGTCACCCGGAAGAGTTTTTCGACACCATCGCGCGCCCCGACAAGTCCGACCGCGAGCGCATCACGCTGGCGACGATCGACATCGGCGGCGGCACCACCGACCTGGTGATCACCGACTACCGCCTCGACCGCGCCGGCAACACGGGCAGCGGCAGCAACGTGCACATCGTGCCGGAACAGCGTTTCCGCGACGGTTTCAAAGTCGCTGGCGACGACATCCTGCTGGACGTGATCCAGGACTTCATCCTGCCGAGCTTCGAGAAAGCCTTGCAGAACGCCGGGGTCAAGGCCCCGGATTCGCTGATGTCGCGCTTGTGCGGCGATGAATCGGTCAGCGCCCAGGACATGATCCTGCGCCAGCAATTGAACCTGCAGGTGTTCTCGCCGCTGGGTCTCGCATTGCTCAAGGCCTACGAGCATTACGACCCGCAAGTGCCGCAGGAAGTCAGCCCGCAAAGTTATCGCCAACTGCTGGGTGACAACGCGATCAGCCAGACCGTGCTCGATTACGTCAACGCCGCCGTACGCCGCGATGTTGGCGGCCAGAGCGGTTTCGACCTTTATGAAGCGCCGATCAGCTTCGACCTGCAAAAGCTCCACGCCGCGTTCCTCAACGATCAGATCAACATCACCAAGATCCTCGGCGCACTGTGTGAAGTGGTCGCGCATTACCCCTGCGACGTCCTGCTGCTGACCGGCCGCCCTTCGCGCCTGCCCGGCATCCAGGCCTTCATCCGCAAGGTGTTGCCGCTGCCACCGGGGCGCATTCTGGCATTGCAGAACTACCGCACTGGCGGCTGGTATCCGTTCCACAAGAATGGCCGGATCGACGACCCGAAAAGCACCGCGTCGGTCGGCGCGATGCTGTGCCTGCTGTGCGCCAACCACAGCGTGCCGAACTTCTATTTCCGCTCCTCGGCGCTCAAACCGTATTCGACGGTCAAGCACATCGGCGTCATCGACCTGAACAACGTGATCAAGGATGCCGACGTGCTGTACCGCGACATCCAGTCCGAAGACTACAAAATCAAGCTGCCGGAAATCGGCACGGGCGACGACGCCGACACGCCGCAACTGGAAATGCGCGGCGACCTGCGCCTCGGTTTCCGCCAGTTGGCCGCCGACCGCTGGGCCGCTTCGCCGCTGTACACCTTGCGCTTTACCAAAGCCGGCCGGGAGAAGTTCTCCCGCGCGGTCGGTGAAAACGGCAGCGCGCCGCTGCTCAAGGTGCGCTTTGAGGTCAAGGCTGCGGACAAATACACCCGCAAGCAGGATCTGGTCAGCGATCGCCTCTCGGTACGCGACATTGAATCCAACAGTAACAACGTCAACTTCAACCCGCGCAGCGACCTCGAGCTGGAACTCAACACAATGCTCGACGCCGGCCTGAGCGAGACCAAGTACTGGCTCGACAGTGGAAGTGTGAAACGCAAATGAATGACCTGACCCCCGATCAACAAAAGCTCTCTGCCAGTTGGGCCGCTGTTTATGAAGGTGCCGGTCAGGCGCTGGAATGGATTGGCCAGACGCGCGTCAACGCGCCCCGCCTGGACAGCGAAGCCGACAACCTGAACATCCGCCTGCACCGCGCCCGCAACCTGGCCCACAGCCTGGGTCGCGTGGCCTGCACGCCGATGACCATTGGCTTCTTCGGTTTGTCCCAGGCAGGCAAGTCCTACCTGATCTCGGCCCTCGCGGCCGGGCAGAACGGCAAGCTGGAAACCCATTACGGCGGCCAGCGCCTGGACTTCATCAAGCACATCAACCCGGTGGGTGGCGGCAAGGAAGCCACCGGCCTGGTGACGCGCTTCAGCCGTCGTGCCACGCCGAGCACGGACGATCAGTTTCCGGTCGAGCTCACACTGTTCAAGGAAATCGAACTGGCGAAGATTCTCGCCAATTCCTGGTTCAAGGACTTCGATCTGGAGCGGATTTCCTACGAGATCGACGAAGAACGCATCCAGCGTGTGCTCAAGCCGTTCGAAGGTCGGGAAAACGGGCCGATCCAGCCCGGGGTCAACGCTGACGACCTGGTGTCGTTGTGGGATTACCTGCGGGACAACTTCCGCAACTCGGTGAAGAAACTCGAACACCTGTATTGGCCGAAGGCCTTGCAACTGGCACCCCGCCTGAATTTCCAGGAGCGCGCCGAACTGTTCGCCATCCTTTGGGGTGAACAGAGCGAGTTGACCCGGGTGTACCAGCAACTGGCCGGCGCCCTGCACAAGCTGGGCCTGCCCGAGACCGTGTTCGCACCGTTGAAGGCCTTGGTGAGTTTCGAAAACGACACCTACAGCCAGCGCGACAGCATCATGAACGTCGACATCCTCGAACGCTTCGGCAGCCCGCGGGACTTGCCGATCGACGTGCGGCCCCGGATCGACGGGCGCCTGCAAAACAGCCAGGGCATTCCCGTCGCGCAACTGGCGGCCTTGACCGCCGAAATGACCTTCTGCCTGATCGAAGCCCCGGCCGACGACATCGTCAACCAGGTCGATCTGCTGGACTTCCCCGGCTATCGCGGGCGCAAGAAGTTGCACGAAATCGCCGACTCCAACGACCCGGAATCCGCGACCAAGGACAATTCCGTCTCGCAGCTGATCCTGCGCGGCAAGGTCGCGTACCTGTTCGAACGCTACACCGACAACCAGGAAATGAACGCGCTGGTGGTGTGCACCGGTTCGACCAAGCAGAGCGACGTCAACGACGTGGGCCCGGTGCTGACGCGCTGGATCGAGAAAACCCAGGGCGCCGACGCCGCCGCGCGCAGCAAACGCAGCACCGGCCTGATCTGGGCGCTGACCATGCTCGACCTGCGCATCACCAACTCCCTGAGCCTGACACCGGATCAGTACGACGAGAGCTGGAACGGCATGGTCAAGCTGACCATGCTCGAGCGCTTCGGCAGCCTGAGCTGGATGAACGACTGGGCCGGCACGCCGTTCCAGAACACCTTCCTGGTGCGCAAACCGCGCATGGATGCGGCGTTCATCGGCCAGGACGCCAGCGGCGCCGAAACCGGGATCAATGCCGGCTATCAAGAACGCATCGATGCCCTGGGCAGCAGTTTTGCGAGCAACGCACTGGTGTGCAAACACATCAACGCCCCTGCCAACACCTGGAAGGAAATGCTGCGCAACGATGACGGTGGCATCAGCCACTTCAGCGGCAGTTTCAAGGGCGTGGCCAACATCGATTTCAAACTGCAACGCATCCGCGAGCAACTGGACGAGTGCCTCGAAGGTCTGACCACCCACGGCCTGAGCACCTGGTATCACGCTGACGGTGATGGCGCCGCCGCCGCCAAGAAAGCCCAGGCGCAGATGATTCTGTCAGGCCTGGGTCGTCGCCCGGCGGTACTGGGCGAGTTCATCGATCAACTCGACATGCCGAGCGAAGAGGTACGCGACCTGTACCTCAGCGGCGTGTACGAAACCGAGGACGAATCCGCCGCCAGCGATGAACCGGTCGCTCCGACCGCAAACCAGAGCCTGTACGGCAATGACGCCGGTTTCGACTTCGATTTCGGCGACGACCTGGGCCACGACACACCGCCCAGCAGCAAGACCGGCGCCCCGGCACCGGAACTGCAAAGCAACGAACACCGCTTTGCCAAAGCCGCGTTCAAGGCCTGGATCGCGCACCTGCGTGAACTGACCACCCGGCAAAGCCTGCTCAACCTGCTGGGCCTGGAAAAAGCCTTGCTCGAAGCGGTGGTCGACGAACTGATCACCGCCGGTTACCGCCAGGACCTGCCGGGGCAACTCAGCCGTGCCGTGCTCAAGCGTGCGCAAAGCGGCGCGCGAAGGGATCAACTGGTCGAGCGCCAGGTCCTGGAAGTGCAACGGGTCCTGCGGGATTTCGTGTCCTGGTTCGGCTACATCCAGAAACCGGTGAGCGAGCGGCCGATCAGCCGCGCCGGGGCCAAGGCACCGTTGTTTTCGTTCTACTCCGACATCGGCCCGGGCCAGGTGCCCGTGCTGCCGGCGCAACCGGCGAACCAGGCGCAGCGGTTCCTGGGCGACTGGCTCTCGGGTCTGGCCTACATCACGATGGACAACGCCGGCCATGGTGCCGGTCGCGAAATCACCCCTGAACAGAACGAACGGCTGGGCCATGTGCTCTCAGCCTTCGCAGCGAGATAAGCAATGCCAATTCGTGTCGACCTGCTCGCCTTAGAGCCCAATGTGCCTGGCCAGGCCAACCTCACTGTGAAGAAATGGCAGGGTGGCGAAGAACGGCTGGAGTTTTCCATCCAGCGTAATCAGGACGGCTTCTACCTCCAGGACAAAAAGGCCTGGAGCAACAATCCGTTCTGGTTCCAGGTCGCACGCTTCAACGTCGCGGCCAGTGGCGAAGCCCTCGAAACCCCGGTCGGTGCGGATGTGCTCGACCCGTTGCTGGAAGGCAGCGCCGGTTCGCAATTCCAGATCGAACTGCGTGAACAAGGACTCGGGCATTCCGACAAAGGCGTGGTGCGCCCTGGCGTCGGGCTGCTGCCGTCCACGGCTGGCGGCCAGACCCGCCCGACTTACGGCGGCGCAGAATTGACGGCGCCAAAGGAGCCGGAACCCGAGATCCCGGAACTGCCTGAACTGATCCTGCCAACGGCCGAGCCGGAAGCGGAGCCGGAACCGCTGGTTGCCGAACCCGTCTACACCCCGCCACCGGCCCCGGTGAAAAAGAGCAACAAAGGCCTGATCGCCTTGTTGATCGTGGTGCTATTGCTGCTGGCCGCGGGCGCCGGGTTCTGGTTCTACAAACGCACCCCGGCGCCTGCCCCGGTGGTCGCAGCTGCCGCACCGGCCACGGCCAACGCCGAAGCCTGCACCCTCGACAGCATGAACAGCCTGCCCGAACTGACCTTCGTCCAGACCTGCATCAAGGCCGCGCCCGACAGCGCCAAGCTGCTGGAGATCATCAACCAGGCCAAGGCCGGCAAACACTGCGGCGTCGCCCAGCGCCTGTACGCCAACCGCGCCCAGGCCGGTGATCCGCTGATCGCCAATGCCTATGCCCGCGAGTACGACCCGAAATACCTGAAGGCCAGCGAGTGCTTCCCGGTCGCGGACAACGCCACCGCTGCCTATTGGTACGAAACCATCCTGACCCAGGACCCGAACAACGCCGAAGCCAAGCAGCGTTTCGAGGAGTTGCAGAAGTGATGCGTTCGCCCGTGAGTCGTTTCCTGTTGAGTGGCGCCGCGTTGCTGGCGCTGTGCATCAGCCCGTTGTCCCAGGCCGATGACAAGCCGCTGATCCAGGCCGGTAAAAAGACCTTGTTCCAGCGCGTACTGACCACCCCGGGCTGCAAAATCAGCCCGACGGCCGGTGGCGCGGCAGGTGATGCGCAACCGGTGTTCAGCCGTTTCTACGTCTACGAGCGGGCCCAGGCCGCCAATGCCGAATGGCTGAAAGTCGGCCCCGACAGCTACGGCAAGACCATTGGCTGGCTGCCCGCCGCGTGCACCACCGACTGGAAGATGCAACTGACCCTGGCCTTCACCAACCCGGCCAACCGCGATCGTTTGTTGTTCTTCAAGGACCGCGCCACCGTCGAAGGCATCCTCGATGCGCCGGACCCGGTGAGCAAAGTCGCCCCGCTGCGGGCAACGCTGAAGAAGGGCCAACAAGCCCCCGGCGTGCTCGCCGAAGAACCGGAATACTTCGTCGACCTGCAAAAGCAGTTCTACCTGTTGCCGGTGCTCAGCGGCGAAGAAGTCATGACCGAGGGCGGTTTCCGCACGCGCCTGCTGAATGTGGCATCGGTGAGCAAGCCCGATGACAAGGATCCCAAGGGTGGTGCAGCCAAAAACGGCGCCACCGGTAGCAAAGAGGCCGATGAAAAGGCCGCCAGTCAACTGAAGGAATTCAGTGCGGCGGTGGTGTTTGTCATCGACTCGACGATTTCCATGGACCCGTACATCGACCGCACCCGCGAGGCGATCCGCAAGGTCTATCAACAGATCGAATCGCAGAACCTCGGCAAGCAGGTCAAGTTCGGCCTGGTGGCGTTCCGTTCCAGCACCCAGGCGGTGCCGGGCCTGGAATACACCACCAAGATGTACGCCGACCCGACCCAGGTGAAGGACAGCTCCGACTTCCTGGCCAAGGTCGCCGACCTCAAGCAAGCCAAGGTGTCGAGCAGCAGTTACGACGAAGACGCCTTCGCCGGGGTCATGCACAGCATCGACAAGATCGACTGGAGCCAGTTCGGTGCGCGCTACGTGGTGCTGATCACCGACGCCGGCGCCATCGAAGGCGACGACAAGCTCTCGCAGACCGGTTTGAGCGCTTCCCAGGTCCGCCTCGAAGCCGCCAATCCTGGCGTGGCGATTTACACCCTGCACCTGAAAACCCCGGCCGGGGTCAAGGATCACGCCAAGGCCGAGGCGCAGTACCAGAATCTGTCGACCTATCCGGGCACCAACACCTCGCTGTATTACCCGGTGAATGCCGGTGATGTGCAGGAGTTCGGACGCAAGGTCGATGCCCTGGCCACGGCCATCACCTCCCAGGTGAAAGCCGCCTACATGGGTGAAGACGCCATCGGCAGCGCGGCGAATGCCAAGCAGGATCCGGCCGAGAAGAAAATGCTCGAAGACGCCGCCCTGATCGGCCACGCCATGCAACTCGCTTATCTGGGCGAACGCACCAACAGCAAGGCCCCGCCGGTGTTCAAGGCGTGGATCACCGACCGTGACCTGATCAAGCAGAACATCCCGACCACCGATGTACGGGTGCTGCTGACCAAGTCCCAGCTCAGCGACTTGAGCGACGTGATGAAGCAGATTCTCGACGCCGCCAACGAAGGCCTGATCTCGCCAACCGAGATGTTCGATCGCCTGCGTGCGGTGGCCGCGACCATGGGTGCCGATCCGAACCAGCTCAAGCAGAACGGCAACGCCAAACTGGCGGACATGGGCGTACTCGGCGAGTACCTCGAAGACCTGCCGTACCAGAGCGAAGTGCTGAACCTGGACGAAGAGACCTGGAAGAGCTGGGATGGCCTGGCCCAGGAGAAATTCATCCGCACGCTCAACACCAAACTGCGGCACTACCAGCGCTACAACGCTGACGTCGACCGTTGGGTGGCTTTAGCCAAGGACAGCGACGCACGGGACAACGTTTACCCCGTGCCCCTGGAAATGATGCCTTAACGAGACACCGATGCTCGATATCAAGAACCTGCTGGTGCGCCGTGGTGAAGGCGCGCTGGCCCATCATGTGCGCCTGCCGCACTTGCAGGTGGGTGCCGGGGAAATCCTCGCCATCACCGGCGAGAGCGGCAGCGGCAAAAGCACGTTGCTCGAAGCCATCGGCCTGTTGCTGGCACCGGTCGAGCTCGAGCGCTTTCGCCTGGGTCCGGCGCGGGCGGGCGGGCACGAGGCGCAGGACATCGCCCGACTGCTGGCCAGCGACGACCAACCGGCCCTGGCGGCGGTGCGTTCGCGGCATTTGGGATTCATTTTGCAGAGCGGCGGTTTGCTGCCGTTTTTGAGCGTGCGCGACAACATCAGCCTGCCCCGGCGCTTGCTCGGGATGTCGACGCAGAGCGCGCACATCGACCACGCGGTCGAGGTGCTGCGCCTGCAAGGCTTGCTGGATAAACACCCCCAGGCGCTGTCGATTGGCGAACGCCAGCGGGTGGCCTGCGTGCGGGCGATTGCCCACGAACCATTGCTGCTGCTGGCCGACGAACCGACCGCCGCGCTCGATCCCCACAGCGCCCGGCGCCTGTTCGAGTTGCTGCTGAGCCTGGTGTCGAGCATGGGCCTGAGCGCGCTTGTTGTGTCCCACGACTGGGCCCTGCTGAAGGATTTCGGCTTGCCGCGACTCGGCGCTATCAGCCGTCAGGGAGAAACACTGTTTGAACCGATGGACTGATCGCCTGCGCCTGCTGGCCACCCTGGCCCTGCAAGATCTGTGGCACGACCGCAAGGTGTCGTTGTGCATCGCCGCCTCGCTGGTGGCGGTGATCGCGCCGCTGTTGCTGCTGTTCGGCCTCAAGCACGGAGTGGTCAGCCAGTTGCAGGACGAACTGCTGCGCGACCCGCGCAACCTCGAAGTGAAGATGCTCAGCAACGGCAATTACGACGGTGCCTGGATCGAGCGTTTGCGCCTGCGTCCCGAGACCGGGTTTGCCCTGGGCCAGACCCGCTCGCTCAACACCCAGGCCGACTTATTGATCGGCCTGACACGCTTTGTCGAAAGCGCGGAAATCATCGCCACCGAACCCGGCGATCCGCAGTTGAACCTGCCGCAATTCAATCCCGTCGACCATCAAGTAATCCTCAGCGCCCGCGCCGCGCAACGCTTGCAGGCCAAGGTTGGCGACAGCGTGCAACTGCGAGTGCTGCGGCGCCTGGACGGTGCCAATGAGCGCGGCGAACTGACCTTGACCGTGCTCGCGGTGCTCGACGGTGCCCGTTTCGGCCGCGCGGCGGGGTTTGTCGCCCCGCCGCTGCTGCTGGAGCTGGAGCGTTTTCGCGACGGTTATCAGGTCGCCGCGTTCGGCATCGCCACCGGCAAACCGATTGGCGACCTGCCACCGCTGTATGCCCGGGCCCGGGTCTATGCGCGGGATATCGATCAAGTCGCGCCGCTGGAGCGCTGGCTCAACGAACAACACATCGAAACCTCGAGCCGACTGGCCGACATCGACAACGTCAAAGCCATCAACCATGTGCTGGGTCTGATCTTCGGCGTGATCGCACTCGCCGCGCTGATCGGTTGTGTGGCGTCGATGGTCGGCGCGTTCCTGGCCAATATCGACCGCAAGCGCAAAAGCCTTGCGGTCCTGCGCCTGCTGGGCTTCAAACGCACGGCGGTCGGCGGTTTCGTGGTCCTGCAAGCGCTGCTGCTGAGCCTGGCCGGCTACCTCGGCGGGCTGGGGTTTTATGCGGTCGGCAGCCATTTGTTCGACTACCTGCTCGGCAGCAGCCAGGCCACCGGCACCTTCGTCTGTCACATCACTATCTGGCATGGCCTCGCCGCCCTGCTCCTGACCTTTCTGGTCGCTGCACTGGTGGCCGTGATCGGCGCCGTGCGAGCCATCAGCATCCAACCTGCGGAGAGTCTGCGTGAGCTATAAACGTTTTGGCTTGCTGTTGCCCCTGAGCCTGGGCTACGTGCTCGACGCCTCGGCGGCGGGCTGGGAAGAGAAGTATTACAACCCGATGCCCGAGGCCAGCGATGTGGTGCTGCCGATGCCATGCGAAGGCTCGATGGTGTTTCGCAAGGTGTTCATCCCGGTGGCCGGCCCCCTCGACGACTACCCGATCAACATCGGCCAGGACGGCGCGGAATACGGCTACGTGGAGCAAACCCGGCCGACGTTTATCGCCGGCAGCTTCACCGGCGCCAAGACCGACAAGTCCCGCTATTACCTGATGGCCAAGTACGAGATGAGTCAGCTGCAATACGCGGCCTTGACCGAAGACACCTGCCCCACCGCCGCCACCAAAATGCGCTTGCCGCAGGTGTCGGTGAGCTGGGTACAAGCCGTCGAAGCGTCCGACAAGTACAACCTGTGGCTGCGCAAAAACGCTGCGGACAAACTGCCGAAAGAAGATGGCGCGCTGGGTTTCCTGCGCTTGCCGACCGAAGTGGAGTGGGAGTTTGCGGCCCGTGGTGGCCTGGAAGTCGGTGCCGCGGAATTCCGTGATACGCGCTATCCGATGCCCGAAGGGATCAACGCTTACGAGTGGTTTGCCGGGGCGCAATCGTCCAACGGCAAATTGCAGTTGTCGGGCCTGCAAAAGCCCAATCCCCTGGGCCTGCACGACATGCTCGGCAACGTCGACGAGATGATGTTCGAGCCATTTCGCCTGAACAAACTCGACCGCCAGCACGGTCAGGCCGGCGGCTACGTGGTGCGTGGCGGCAACTACCTGACCGCCCAGGCCGAACTGCGTACCGCGTTGCGCAAGGAAGAGCCCTACTACAACGCCGACGGCCAGGTGAAGAACAAGACCACCGGCCTGCGCCTGGTGCTGGTCTCGCCGACCCTGACCTCCCGCGAACGCGTGGCCAGTCTCGAAAGCAGCTGGAAGAAACTCGGCACCGGCAGCAAGGAAACCGAGTCGGCGGACAAAGGCACGGTGCAGTCGCTGAACAACCTGGCCTCGGGCGTCGAGGACAAAGCCCTCAAGGAAAAACTCCAGGCCCTGGAAAACCAGTTGCGCGCCAGCAACCAGCAGCAGGAAGAAACCCGCGACCAGGCGATCCGCGCCAGCCTCAACCTGGGCGCGTTCCTGTGCACCAAGATGCTCGACGACGGCCAGTACGTGGATTTCCTGCAAAAGAACTACAAGCTCAATTGCGAATCCGCCGACAAGGACGCCAGTTGCGACATGCGCAAAGGCAAGCTCGACGAGCAGAAGGATCGCCTGCACAAACTCAGCCGCTACTACGCCAGCAGCCTGGTGGAATCGGCCACCTTGTACGGCCAGCCACTGCTGGAAGCGCAAGTGCCGGTGATGGAAGAAATCATCACCCGCAACAAACAACTGCAAGACCTCAAACCCTACTTGCGGACCCACTGGGCGAACCAGAAGACCTTCCTGCAAAAGCAGAAGATCGACACGGACGCCTGGCTGACCAGTTGCAAAACCGTGACTCAATAATTCTTCGAAAAACAACACGCCAACACCGCCACCAAGGAGTTTCACCATGTCGCGCAGCCTTTGGACTCGCTTCAAGCTACAGATCGCTTTCGTCCTCGCCGGCAGTTTGCTGCTGAGTGGTTGTGCCAACACCGGCAGTTCGATGCTCGGCGGCAGCGACGGTACCGACCCGCGCCTGACCCAGGGCAATGACGCCCAGTTCTTCAGCAAATCCGGTTACCAGGCCTGCGCCGTCGGCGCCGGTGTCGGCATCCTCGGTTGCGCCCTGTCCAACAGCAGCAACAAGGCCGTGTGCGCCATCGCCGCCGGGATCACCGCCTGTGGCGTGGCCATGGGCGCGAATTACTACCTGGATCAGCGTCGCAGCGAATACTCCGACACCACCACCCGCCTGGCGAAGATGAACAGCGACGTCGAGCAAGACACCCAGAACGTGATCGCCCGTACCGCGACCGCCCAGCAGGTGATCAACGACGATCAGGCGCGCATCGCCCAGATCAAGAAGGACATCGCCAGCAAAAAGGTCGACAAGACCAAGGCCCAGGCGCAAATCGCCGAGATCGACCAGAACATCGCGCGCCTGCGTAAAGACCTGGGCAACATGCGCACCAAAGTCACCGAGTACACCAAAGTGGCCAACGCCGAGCGGACCCAGGGCAGCAGTGCCGAAATGAAGCAAGTGGACGTGAGCATCCTGAAAATGAATGAGAAAGTCGCCGCCTTGCAAAAGGAAGTCGACGGTCTTTACAGCCAGCGCTCCGCGATCACCCTGGGCTAAGCACATGACTCTACGACAACTGGCGGTCCTCACCGCCGTCCTGGCCTTGAGCGGTTGCGCGACCAAGCCTGGCGAATGCGATGCGACCAATCGCGACAGCAGCATGCTGACCAAAATGAACTGCGACTACTCCGGTGGCTACAGCGACCAGGTCAAGCAAAAGGAACTGGTCCTGGCCGCGTCCCGTCAGGAAAACGCAATGTTCCGCCAGGTGTACGAGAACATTCAGGCCCAGCAACTGAGCACCAGGACCGACCTGGCCAGCCAGCAGAAATCCCAGGCGGCATTGAATCAGTCGCTGGGGCAATTGCTGAGCTCGCTGAAGTCCCGGCACGGCAATGAAAGCCAGATCCAGAAGCAGATTGCCGGGCTGGAACAGCAGCTCCAGGCAACACAGGTGGCCCCCACGACCAAGGCCACGCCCGCGTCGCTGGCTGCCAAGCAGGAACAGCTGAAAACACTGCAGAAGAAAGTCAATCAACTGCAATTCAGCCTCGGTTACGAAGAGTAACTTTTCACCCCCGCAGGCCTCCCTCTGGAGGCCTGCACCTTTTTCCAGGAATCGTCGTCATGCAGCGGGTCATCAGGGATGCGCAAGCCACACCGGAGGGGATGAGTGCGCTGCAAGCCAAAGTCGCCCTTATCCAGAAACACTTTCCACCGAACGTCGCCAGCCTCTTCGCCATTCCGCGAATGGGCAGCGGCGAGGTGCTGGAATGGTGGACCGAACTGGGTGGCCAACCCACGCCCTATGCCGAGCTCAACGAAGACGCGCAACGACGTTTGCTGGACACCTACGAAGTACGCCAGAAGTCCCTTGAACTGCTGGCGGACGAACTGCAAAAACGCGGTCAGCCGACCGTAGCCGACGAGTTGCGCAGCCTGCTCGGCGCGCCCGAACTGGACAAACTCTACAGCCTCAACGGCGAACCGTTGGCGGTGCGCTGGAACCAGCGTCCGCCGAGGCCGATTCCGCCGCCGGTGATTCCGGTGGCCCCCGTGGTGCCGGTCGTGGCGCCGTCGCGCCGTGGCTGGTGGGTCGCCGCCGCCTTGCTCGCGCTGCTGTTGCTGCTGTTGGCGTTGTGGCTTTACTGGTTCCTGCACCGTGAACCTGTGGTCGTGGTTGAACCCGTAGCGCCAGTGGTGACACCCGTCGAGAAACCGGTGGTCCCGGCCCCCGAGCCTGAACCCGTCGTGGTGCCCGCTCCAGAACCCGAACCGGAACCCGAGCCCGAGCCAGTCCCAACACCCGCGCCCGTTCCACCGCCAAAACCCGTGGTCGCCGCCCCGCCACCGGCGCCAACGCTGGATAACTTCGCCTGCCGTAAAAAAGCGCCGGATACCAAGATCCCGCAATTTGTGGTGGTGCTCGACACCTCGGGCTCGATGGACATGAACATCAAGTCGGTGAAGGCCGATGAGGACTGGTTCTTCAGCAACGAGCTCAACAAGTACCTGGACCCCAACCGCACCGTGCAGATCTTCGCCAAACCCACGCGCATGGACGTGGCCAAGGATTCGCTGGCGGGCATGATCAACGGGCTCGACCCGAAGATCGACACACGCCTGATCACCTACGAAGGCTGCAACAGCACGCCGGACCAGGGCGTCTTCAAGTTCGGCGACCGCCAGCGCCTGATCAACGGCATTCGCGGCCTGCGCCCCAACGACGGCACACCCCTGGCCGACAGCCTGGCCAAAGCCGCCAGCACCGTGGATGGGCGCAATAACGATGCAGTGATCGTGATGTTCGTCGACGGCGAGGACAACTGCCAGAAAGACGTATGCGCCGTCTCCCGCCAGATCGCCCAGAACCAACCGCGCCTGCGGGTCAACGTGGTGAACATCGGCACCGGCGGCCCGTCGCGCTGCATCGCGCAAAACACCGGCGGCCGGGTTTACTCCAGCAACGACGCGGCGGAGTTGGGCAAGCAATTGAAACTGGCGAGTAAGGAAGTGGCGAGTAATGCCAAGTGTAATTAGGCATTGCCGGAAATTTCCGACAACTACTCGGCGACTTGCATACGCCACTTCGGCCGCTACGGCGGCCCGGTGTTCAAATGGGTTATTCACGGGTATCGCATTGTTTGGTGTTGATGTGGTTTGAATGAGTATGCTGTTCCAACCGCAACGCAAAGGTGTATTCCCTATGCTGGGCCAGATAACGAAATCGGAGAGAAACCTGTGAGGCTCGACAAGTTGCGCGTACAGAACTTCATCGTTACGACCCATAGTCCTCAAGTGCTGAGTACCGTACGGCGTGAAAACATCCGCGTCATCGGGAAAGACGCCCAGGGCCAATTGATTGCATCACAGCCGCTTGCCATGACCTACGGTGAGCCCAGCAATAGCGTGCTGCACGGTGTGATGCAGGTTGATCCGCAGCCTCCGGTGAGTGAGAAGCCGGATTTGCTGCAGCTCACCTAATGGTGAGCGCGACGCCCCTCATTTGCGCTGAACAGATTCGATCAGTTAACCCACTGGGTCCACAGCCTGAAAACCTCAACGGGCGCCCACCTGGGCGGGACACCCTGATTGAACCTCAACGGAACCGATCAACCTCATGCCGCAGGCCTGCCGCCAGGGATTCCAGCTCCTTGGCGGTGATGGCCAGGTTCGACACCACTTCGCGCTGCTCGCTGTTGGCCAGCGCAATGCTCTGCAAGTTGCTGCTGAGCAAGGTCGCGGTGCTGCTCTGTTCCTGGGTCGCAGTGGTGATCGCCGCGAACTGCTGACCTGCCGAACGACTCTGCTCATCAATCCGCTCAAGTGCCGAGGCGACGTTGGCATTTCGGGACAAGCCTTCCTGCATCAGCACGTTGCCCTGCTCCATGGTGCTGATGGCGTTGCCGGTTTCCTGCTGGATGCTCTGGATCATTCCGGAGATTTCATCGGTCGCTTCACGGGTGCGTGACGCCAGGTTGCGCACTTCATCGGCCACTACCGCAAAACCCCGGCCCTGCTCGCCCGCACGGGCGGCTTCGATGGCGGCGTTCAGCGCCAGCAGGTTGGTCTGGTCGGCAATCGCGGTAATTACCCCGACGATCCCGCCGATTTCCTGGGAGCGCTGCCCGAGGGTGTTGATCACCGTTGCGGTGCTGTTCAGTGCGCCAGCGATTTGCTCCAGTGAAGAAGAAGCTTCCTGCATCGATGTACGACCGATCTGAGTTTGCTGTGCGTTTTCCTGGGCCATGCGCTGGGTGTTGCCCATGTTGTCGGCGATGTTCAGGGACGTGGCGCTGAATTCTTCGACGGCGCCGGCCATGCTGGTGATTTCGCCGGACTGCTGCTCCATCCCTTCATAAGCACCGCCGGACAGACCGGACAAGGCCTGGGCGCGGCTATTGACCTCTTCCGACGCCTTGCGGATGTGCTCGACCATGGTCGACAGGGCCTGGCTCATCTGGTTAAAGGCCCGGGCCAATTGACCGATTTCGTCGTTGCTCGACACATTTAGGCGCACGCTCAAATCACCGGCGCCCAAGGCTTCGGCTTGACGTACCAGGTCGCCCAGCGGTGCCAGTTTGCTGCGCAACAACCAGACCGCCGAACCCACCGCGATCAACATCGCCAACAGGCTGCCGATGGCCAGTTGAATGCCGACGCTCCAGGTCACGGCGCTGATTTCGGCTTTCGGCATGCTCGCCACTACCGACCACGGCCCGCCTTCGAACGGCACCGCAAGGCTGTAGAAATCTTCGGATTTGTCGCTCCAGAACTCGCCTTTACCCGGCGTCTTCGCCAAATCGGTAATGGTCGGCACCGCCTTATCCAGCGCTTGCACACCGGCAATCGGCACCAGCCATTTGCTCTGTTCATCCAGCAGTGCCAACGAGCCGGTCTTACCGATACGGAAGCGTTTCAGATTCTCGAACTGCGCATTCTGCGCGTCGGTGTAATCGAATCCTACGAACAGCACGGCAATCACCTTACCGCCGCTGTCACGTACGGGGGTGTACTGAGTCATGTAGGAACGTTCGAACAGCAAGGCGCGACCGACGTAGCTCTGGCCCGCGATCAAGCGCGCGTAGGCCGGGTGGGCGTGATCGAGCAAGGTGCCGATGGCCCGGGTGCCGTCCTGTTTGCTCAGGGAGGTGCTGACCCGAACGAAGTCTTCGCCGCTACGTACGAACAAGGTCGCGACGCCGGCGGTCATTTGCTTGAACTCGTCAACTTCCTTGAAGTTGTTGTTCAGCACCTCGCTGCCCAGGTGCAGGCCCGGGGTCTGCACGCCGGCCACGGTCACCGGGTCATCCGGGTGCACGCTGAGGCCGGCGCTGAAGCGCTTCTCGAACAGACCACTGAGACGCTGGGTGCTTTCCCGCAGCGTGCCGTGGAACGTGCTGAGCTGATCGGCGAGCAGGCGGGCCTCACTGGCCAGATGCTCTTCGCGGGTGGCGAGGTTGGCGGTGTCCAGCGAGCGCAGGGCGAACACGGTGCTGCCGCTGATGACAATCGCCAGAATCACGGCAAGCGCGAGACCAAGCTGTGAGGCGATCCGGGCACGGGGTTGAGACATGACAGCTCCTGGCCAAGCGACCGGATCCTCCTTGATCAGGCTCTGCGCTCAGCAAAATTTCGAATAATGGGAATAACGCGAAACCGGCACGAAGGTTCCACTAGCAGATATTCGGCGGCAAACCTGAATACTTGAGCTATTAGCCCGGTTATAGCCTGGGGCCACTATATCGTTTCAGCTCAGGCGTTCAACGTCCGGCAATTCCATGGCCCGCACTTCGCCCTGTAGGAAATCGCTGAGCCGGCGCATACGCTCACCACCGGGACGGGTTTTCGGCCAGACCAGGTAATATTTCTCACCGCTGGCAACGGCGGTCGGCCACGGCAAACTCAGACGCCCCTGGGCCACATCCTCGGCCACCATCAGCAAATCCCCCATCGACACGCCATACCCCCGGGCGGCGGCAATCATGCCCAGCTCCAGGGTATCGAACACCTGCCCGCCCTTGAGCGACACCTGATCGGCCAGTCCCATGCGCTCCAACCAATTGCGCCAGTCACGGCGGTCCGGCGCCGGGTGCAGCAGTTCGGTGGTGGCCAGTCGGGCGACGTCCCAGGGCTGGTCGTCCAGCAGATTGGGCGCGCCGACCGGGATCAGTTCTTCCGGGAACAGCAACGTCGTCTCCCAGTCCGGTGGGAAATTGCCTCGACTGAGGATCACCGCGCAATCGAAGGGTTCGTGGTTGAAGTCCACGGTGTCGATGTCCATCCAGGCGCTGGTCAGTTGCACTTCGTTGCCCGGTTGCAGGTGCCGGAAGCGACTGAGCCGCGCCAGCAGCCAGCGCATGGTCAGGGTCGATGGGGCTTTCATGCGCAGGATGTCGTCTTCGGCGCGCAAGGTATTGCAGGCGCGCTCCAGCGCGATGAAACCTTCACGAATGCCCGGCAGGATCAGCCGCGCCGACTCGGTCAACTGCAGGTTGCGCCCGCTGCGGTGAAACAGTCGGCAGGCAAAATGCTCTTCGAGCGTACGAATATGCCGACTGACCGCACTTTGGGTAATCGACAGTTCTTCCGCCGCGCGGGTAAAGGAGCTATGCCGCGCCGCCGCTTCGAATGCGCGCAGGGCATACAAGGGAGGAAGCCGACGAGACATGCAGAAAGCTCCTATAGCGGGATGGGGCCAACTTATCAGAAAGTCCGCTGGATGAGTTTTAATCATGCCACCCATCCTTTTTATCCCTTTGTGCAAACCCCGCAGTGCGCCGAGAATCGAGCCTTTCCCATTAATACTGCCAATGGAGCGTGATGACCATGCAGCATCCAGCACGTACCGAACTCTGGGCCATCCTGCGGCTGGCGGGGCCGTTGATTGCCTCGCAGTTGGCGCACATGTTGATGGTCCTCACCGACACCCTGATGATGGCGCGCCTGAGCCCCGAGGCGCTGGCCGGCGGCGGCCTGGGCGCGGCGACTTACTCGTTCGTGTCGATTTTCTGCATTGGCGTGATCGCGGCAGTCGGCACGTTGGTGGCGATTCGTAAAGGCGCGGGCGATATCGTCGGCGCCGCGCGGTTGACCCAGGCCGGGTTGTGGCTGGCGTGGTTGATGGCGCTGGTGGCCGGGCTGCTGCTGTGGAACCTCAAACCGGTGTTGCTGCTGTTCGGCCAGACCGACACCAACGTCCACTCCGCCGGGCTGTTCCTGACGTTCCTGCCATTCGCCCTGCCCGGCTACCTGAGTTTCATGGCCCTGCGCGGTTTCACCAGCGCCATCGGCCGGGCAACGCCGGTGATGGTGATCAGCCTGTGCGGCACCGTGGCCAACTTCGCACTCAATTACGCGTTCATCACCGGCATGTTCGGCTTGCCGAAAATGGGTCTGGTGGGGATTGGTCTGGTGACTGCGATTGTCGCCAACCTGATGGCTGTGGCGTTGGCGCTGCACATTCGGCGGCATCCGGCTTACGACGCTTACCCGTTGCGCCAGGGCTTGTCGCGGCCGAACCGCCAGTACCTGAAAGAACTGTGGCGCCTGGGCCTGCCGATTGGCGGCACCTACGCGGTGGAAGTCGGGTTGTTCGCCTTCGCGGCGCTGTGCATGGGCACCATGGGCAGCACGCAACTGGCGGCGCATCAGATTGCGCTGCAGATTGTCTCGGTGGCGTTCATGGTCCCGGCGGGGTTGTCGTATGCGATCACCATGCGCATCGGCCAGCACTACGGCGCCGGGCAGTTGCTCGATGCGCGGTTGTCCGGTCGGGTCGGGATCGTATTTGGCGCGGCCTCGATGGTGGCCTTCGCCATGGTGTTCTGGCTGTGGCCGAATCAGTTGATCGGTTTGTTCCTGGACCATAACGACCCGGCCTTCCGCCCGGTCATCGACCTGGCCGTGAGCCTGTTGGCGGTGGCGGCGTGGTTCGAGCTGTTCGACGGCACGCAAACCATCGCCATGGGCTGCATCCGCGGGCTCAAAGATGCCAAGACTACATTCCTGGTCGGGCTCGGTTGCTATTGGCTGATCGGCGCGCCGGCCGCGTGGGTGATGGCGTTCAATCTGAACGGGGGGCCGACGGGGGTCTGGTGGGGCTTGGCGTTGGGGCTGGCGTGTGCGGCGGTGAGTTTGACGCTGGCGTTTGAGTGGAAGATGAAGCGGATGATTCGGCGCGAGCCTGCGGTGCAGGCCAGTTTCAGGGTGATTCAGCCGGATTAGGACCCCTGTAGGAGCGAGGCTTGCCCGCGAAGGTGTCGTGTCAGTTAACAACGATGTCGACTGATACGACGCCTTCGCGGGCAAGCCTCGCTCCTACAGGGGTCGGCGTTAGCTCACGATTTCGAGGGCGGGCTGTTGGCTGCTGCCAAACGTCAGATACTCCACCAACTCCGCCAACGGCAACGGCTTGCTGATCAGATAACCCTGCACCTGATCACACCCAAACCCGCGCAACAAATCCAGCTGCTCCGGGGTTTCCACACCTTCAGCCACCACTTCCAGGTTGAGGTTGTGCGCCAGGTTGATCATCGCGTGCACCAGTTTGCGGTTCTCTTCCCGCTCCTCCATGCCGCCGACAAAGCTCTTGTCGACCTTGAGCAAGGTGATCGGCAGGCTGTTGAGGTGCACGAAGGAGGAGAACCCGGTGCCGAAGTCGTCGAGGGAAAAACGCACACCGAGGCGGCCGAGGGCGTCCATGGTCTGCTTGACCAGGTCGCTGCGGCGCATCACGGCGGTTTCGGTCAGTTCGAATTCCAGCCATTGCGCTTCGACGCCGCGCTCAGTAATCAAGCGGCTCAACGTCGACAACAGCTGACTGTCCTGAAACTGGCGGAACGACAGGTTGATCGCCATGTGCAACGCCGGCAAACCCCGTTCGCGCAACGCCTGCATGTCCCGCAGGGCCCGGGAAATCACCCAGTAACCCAGCGGCACGATCAAACCGCTTTGCTCCGCCAGCGGCACAAATTCGCTCGGTGGCAGCAAACCCCGCTCAGCGTGACGCCAGCGCACCAGGGCTTCGAGGCCGACGATCTGGCCGTCTTCAAGATTCAGGCGCGGCTGGTAATGCAGTTCCAGTTCATCGCGACGCAAGGCCCGGCGCAGTTCGCTTTCGAGGTCGGCAATGCTGCGGGCGTTGCGGTTGATGCGTTCGTTGAAGATATGAAAGGTGCAGCCCTGGGTGCTCTTGGCCTGCTGCATGGCAATGTGCGCGTGCCACATCAACGGGTCGGCGCCGGCCTGGGCCCGGGCGTGAGCAATGCCGAGGCTGGAGCCGATCAACAGGCTTTCGCCATCGATCCAGTAAGGCTCGGCCAGCGCTTCGGTGATGCGCTCGGCCATCCACTCGGCCCGTTGCGGGGCGCGGCGGGTGTCGATCAACAGGGCGAATTCATCGCTGCCCAGTCGTGCCAGTTGATCCCCGGCCTCGAGTTGGCTTTTGAGTCGCGCGACCACTTGCAGGATCAATCGGTCGCCGGCCTGATGGCCGAGGGCGTCGTTGGCGTGCCGGAAGTTGTCGAGGTCGAGGTGCCCGAGGGCCAGGCCGCGACCGTCGTTTTCCGCCAGACGCGCCGCCAGCAAGGTCTGGAAACCCTGGCGGTTGGCGATGCCGGTCAACGGGTCTTGCTCGGCCAGGCGTTGCAGGGTGTTTTCCAGCACGCCGCGTTCGCGCACATGGCGCAGGCAGCGGCGCAACATGCCAGGATCGAGCAGATCGCGCACCAGCCAGTCGCTCACACCGTCGGGCGGGGTCAGCGGTTCGTGTTCGAGCAGCAACACCATCGGCAGGCTGCACCGGCCGGGGGCGGGCTGAAGGGCCGGGATCGTCAACAACACCGCGTTGCGGTTGTCATCGAACAGACTGCTGACCGACTCCCAACTCGGCGCGCTGATCAGCACTGCCGAGCTCCCCATTGGAGCCAGACACTCGCGCAACAACGCTGTCCACGCTGGCTCTTCGGCCAGTAGCAGCAAACGCAAGGGTTCGACAGGCGTAGACAAGCTAGCTCCCTAGACTCTGCAATGATGTAGGCGGCGGGCATTATGCCGCGCCGGTAACCAATGACCAAATGACACCGGTTATCAAACACGGCTTTGTGTCTGGAATACGAACATTAGCCGCAAATTCTCCGCGCATCCTGCGTGAAAGTAACAAAACCGGCAAATAGAGATCGCGTGCTGCGTCACAAGTCGGAGAGAGCAGCACAATTCGCTGAGCCTGTTAAAATGCCGGCCCATTTCACAGATGACTCCCTGATTCCGTATGTCCCGACTCAATCCCCGGCAGCAAGAAGCCGTGAACTACGTCGGCGGCCCTCTATTGGTGCTCGCCGGTGCAGGCTCCGGCAAGACCAGCGTGATCACGCGCAAGATCGCGCACTTGATCCAGAACTGCGGCATCCGTGCCCAGTACATCGTCGCCATGACCTTTACCAACAAGGCTGCGCGGGAGATGAAGGAACGGGTCGGCACCCTGCTCAAGGGCGGCGAAGGTCGTGGCCTGACCGTGTGTACCTTCCACAACCTGGGCCTGAACATCATCCGCAAGGAACACGTGCGGCTGGGCTACAAGCCGGGCTTCTCGATCTTTGACGAGACTGACGTCAAAGCCTTGATGACCGACATCATGCAGAAGGAATACGCGGGCGACGACGGCGTCGACGAGATCAAGAACATGATCGGCTCGTGGAAGAACGACCTGATTCTGCCGCCCGAAGCCCTGGAAAACGCGCGTAATCCCAAGGAACAGACCGCCGCCATCGTCTACACCCACTACCAGCGCACGCTCAAGGCGTTCAACGCGGTGGACTTCGACGACCTGATCCTGCTGCCGGTAAAACTTTTCCAGGAACACGCCGACATCCTCGAAAAGTGGCAGAACAAGGTGCGCTACCTGCTGGTGGACGAATACCAGGACACCAACGCCAGCCAGTATTTGCTGGTGAAACTGCTGATCGGCACGCGCAACCAGTTCACCGTGGTCGGCGACGATGACCAGTCGATCTACGCCTGGCGCGGTGCCCGGCCGGAAAACCTGATGCTTTTGAAGGACGACTACCCGTCCCTGAAAGTGGTGATGCTGGAGCAAAACTACCGCTCCACCAGCCGCATCCTGCGCTGCGCCAACGTGCTGATCTCGAACAACCCCCACGAGTTTGAAAAACAACTGTGGAGCGAGATGGGCCACGGCGACGAGATCCGCGTGATCCGCTGCCGCAACGAAGACGCCGAAGCCGAGCGCGTGGCCGTCGAGTTGCTGACCCTGCACCTGCGCACCGACCGGCCGTACAGCGATTTCGCGATCCTCTATCGCGGCAACTACCAGGCCAAGCTGATCGAGCTGAAGCTGCAACACCATCAGATTCCTTACCGACTTTCCGGCGGCAACAGCTTTTTCGGCCGTCAGGAAGTGAAAGACCTGATGGCCTACTTCCGCCTGATCGTGAACCCGGACGACGACAACGCCTTCCTGCGCGTGATCAACGTGCCGCGCCGGGAAATCGGTTCGACGACCCTGGAAAAACTCGGCAACTACGCCACCGAACGCAAGATCTCGATGTACGCCGCCACCGACGAAATCGGCCTGGGCGAGCATCTGGACACGCGGTTCACCGATCGCCTGTCGCGCTTCAAGCGCTTCATGGACAAGGTCCGCGAGCAGTGCGCCGGCGAAGACCCGATCTCGGCCCTGCGCAGCATGGTCATGGACATCGACTACGAGAACTGGCTGCGCACCAACAGCTCCAGCGACAAGGCCGCCGACTACCGCATGGGTAACGTCTGGTTCCTGATCGAGGCGTTGAAAAACACCCTGGAGAAAGACGAAGAAGGCGAGATGACCGTCGAAGACGCCATCGGCAAACTGGTTTTGCGCGACATGCTGGAACGTCAGCAGGAAGAGGAAGACGGCGCCGAAGGCGTGCAGATGATGACCTTGCACGCCTCCAAGGGCCTGGAATTCCCCTACGTGTTCATCATGGGCATGGAAGAGGAAATCCTCCCGCACCGCTCCAGCATCGAAGCCGACACCATCGAAGAAGAACGCCGACTGGCCTACGTCGGGATTACCCGGGCGCGTCAGACTCTGGCCTTCACTTTTGCCGCCAAGCGTAAGCAATACGGCGAGATCATCGACTGCGCACCGAGCCGCTTCCTCGATGAACTGCCGCCGGACGACCTGGCCTGGGAAGGCAACGACGACACGCCCGTTGAAGTCAAAGCCGTTCGCGGCAACACCGCATTGGCGGATATACGCGCGATGTTAAAGCGCTAGAATCGACTACTTTTTAACCAGCCCTGGACGCACAGGCGTCCGTAGAGGAAAGCTTCATGGAAGCACTGCACAAGAAAATTCGCGAAGAAGGCATCGTGCTTTCCGATCAGGTCCTGAAAGTCGACGCCTTTCTGAACCACCAGATCGACCCGGCCTTGATGAAGCTGATCGGCGACGAATTCGCCACGCTGTTCAAGGACTCGGGCATCACCAAGATCGTCACCATCGAAGCCTCGGGCATTGCCCCGGCGATCATGACTGGCCTGAATCTGGGCGTGCCGGTGATCTTCGCCCGCAAGCACCAGTCCCTGACCCTGACCGAAAACCTGCTGTCGGCGACCGTTTATTCGTTCACCAAGCAGACCGAAAGCACCGTGGCCATCTCCCCGCGCCACCTGACCAGCAGCGACCGCGTGCTGATCATCGATGACTTTTTGGCCAACGGTAAGGCGTCCCAGGCGCTGATCTCGATCATCAAGCAGGCTGGCGCGACGGTCGCCGGTTTGGGGATCGTGATCGAGAAGTCGTTCCAGGGTGGGCGTGCGGAACTGGATGCGCAGGGTTATCGGGTTGAGTCGTTGGCTCGCGTTCAGTCGTTGGCTGGCGGTGTCGTGACCTTCATCGAGTAACCCCCGCAATGATCGTTCCCACGCTCCGCGTGGGAATGCAGCCCGGGACGCTCCGCGTCCCATCCAAGCCGAACGCGGAGCGTCCGAAGAGGCATTCCCACGCAGAGCGTGGGAACGATCAGCATGTCGTGCCAAATGTTGTAGTCGACATAACCCCTGTAGGAGCGAGGCTTGCCCGCGAAGGCGCCCTCACTGCTGGCCGGTGGCTTTCAGGCCGGTGAGCAGTAGCCGCTGAAACAAATCCTCTTTCAACCCGTCCGTGTCAGTCAGCTGCATCCGCTCCAAATGTTCCGGGTATTGCGATGCTTCAGGCGCATCCAGCGCAGCCTTGCCCAATTCCAGAATCTCGCTCAGCTTGAACTTGCTCTTCAACCAGTTCAGCGCCCGCAACACATCCCGCTCCACCTCGGTGAAATCACAGCCCAGCGGATACTCCGGAAATAAATTCGGATGCCGCGCCTGGATCGCCTGCAAACGCTGTGGATGGTTGTCGGCAAAGCGCGGATCGAGGCGGAAGTTCTTCGGCAGTTTGCCGACGTTCTGCGCCTGTTCAATCAGCCCCGGCTGGAAGCGTGAATCGCTGATATTGAGCAACGCCTCGATCACCGCCGAATCGGTCTTGCCGCGCAAATCGGCGATGCCGTATTCAGTGACGACGATATCCCGCAGATGCCGGGGAATGGTGCAATGGCCGTACTCCCAGACAATGTTCGAACTGACCTCCCCGCCCGACTCGCGCCAACTGCGCAGGATCAGCACCGAACGCGCACCTTCCAGCGCATGGCCCTGGGCGACGAAGTTGTACTGCCCGCCGACGCCGCTGAGCACCCGCCCGTCTTCCAACTGATCCGCCACACCGGCCCCCATCAGGGTCATGGTGAACACGGTGTTGATGAACCGCGCATCCAGGCGCTGCAAACGCTTGAGCTCTTCCTGGCCGTAGAGTTCGTTGATGTAGCTGATGCGGGTCATGTTGAATTCGAGGCGCTTGCTTTGAGGCAACTCGCGCAGGCGCTCGTAGAAACTGCGCGGGCCGAGGAAGAAGCCGCCGTGCACCGAGATGCCGTCGGTTTGCGCCGCTTCGTCGAGGGTGCCGTCGTTGGCCTGTTGCTGGGTCGGCACGTCCGGGTAGACCTTGCGCCGGATGATGCCGGCGTCGCCCAGCACCAGCAAACCGTTGACGAACATCTCGCTGCAACCATAGAGCCCCTTGGCGAAAGGTTCGACGCCGCCCTCGCGCTCGATCAACTGCGCCCACTGGCTCAGGTTCAGGTCAGCCAGCAGCGCCTTGTACCCGGCGTTATCCGCCTGGCGCGCCAGCAATGCCGCGGTCAGCGCATCCCCCATGGAGCCGATGCCGATCTGCAAGGTGCCGCCATCGCGCACCAGCGTACTGGCGTGCAGGCCGATGAAGTGATCCTGGAAACCCACCGGCATGTTGGGCGTCGAGAACAGCGTGGTGTTGTCCTTCTCGTCGATCAGCAGGTCGAACGCGTCCATGCCGACTTCGGCATCACCGGGCATGTAGGGCAAATCGTTGTGCACCTGGCCCACCAGCAGGATCGTCTCCCCCGCCTCACGCCGTTTGGCGATCATCGGAAACAGGTCGAGGGTGATGTCCGGATTGCAGCTCAGGCTGAGGCGATCGGGATGGTCGCCATGGCTGGCCACCAGTTGCGCCACCAGATTCAGCCCGGCGGCGTTGATGTCCCGGGCGGCGTGGCTGTAGTTGCTGCTGACGTAATCCTGCTGAGCCTGGGCGCTGTGCAACAGGCTGCCGGGTTGCATGAAGAATTGCTGGACCTGGATGTTCGGCGGCAGGCTGTCTTTTTGCAGCGGCGCCAGAAACTCCAGCTCTGGATAATCGCCGAAGACCCGTTCAATGAAGGGTTCGAGGAAGCGCTTTTGCAGGCCATCGCCCAAGGAGGGCCGGCCGAGGCACAGGGCGGTGTAGATCGTCAGCCGCCGCTCGGGCAGTTGCGCGATACGCTGGTACAGCGCGTTGACGAAGTGGTTGGGTTTGCCCAGACCCAGGGGCAGGCCCATGTGAATATGCGCCGGCAACCGCGCCAGTACGTCATCGACCGCCTGTTCGATAGAACACAACTGCACCATCTGATCCTCCCGCACGTTCCGTGAATTGGGGTTGGACCGAGCTTGCCGGGTCTTTGCTGCAAAGAATAGTCGCGCAGGCAAATCGCAGGCACAAAAAAGCCGCTCGCAAGCGGCTATTTCGCTGAAGATGGGGGCTTATTTCAGGCCGGACATCTTCTCGATTGCGCCCTTCAGCTCAGGATCGGAGCAGTCGGCGCAGGTGCCTTTTGGCGGCATGGAGTTGATGCCGGTGATGGCTTTGGCCAGCAGACCGTCAAGCCCGCCTTGTTCTTTGGCACGTTTGCCCCAGTCAGCCGCATCGCCTATTTTTGGCGAGCCCAACAGGCCGGTACCGTGGCAAGCGTTGCAATGTTTTGCAATCACTTCGTCAGGGGTCTTGGCCCCACCACCGCCGCCCGCCGAAGCCGCGACTTCCATCCCTTTGCACTCTTGACCCGTTACACAAACCTGACCCACAGGCTCAAGGCGTTTAGCAATATCGTCGTTCGTTGCAGCTTGTGCGCTCACAGCCCAAAGGGCCAATACAGTTGCTGGTGCAGCCAGCATTTTCATAATTAGGTTCACGCGTTCACCCTCAATGGTGGCTATTCACGCCCGCGGCCACGGTTCGCAGGCGGGCGCAAGTATAACGGCAAGCCCGCCACACTGAAACAACCCCAAAGTCGAAGGGGTCTTGTTGCGTGGCGTAAAACGGTTCAGGCGCCTTCGCAATGCTTACAGGACGCCTCTTTTTTAGAAGTTCGCCGGTGTGGCTGCGCTGATTAGTCGCGCCGGTGCGTCGAACGGATTCCGGAAACGGTGCGGCTTGGTACTTTCAAAGTAGTAGCTGTCGCCGGCTTCGAGCACAAAAGTTTCAGCGCCGACCACCAACTCCAGCCGCCCTTCCACCAGAATCCCGGTTTCCTCGCCCTCATGGGTGAGCATCTCGTCACCGGTGTCGGCGCCTGGCGGGTAGATTTCATTGAGGAACGCGATAGCCCGGCTCGGGTGCGCGCGGCCGACCAGCTTCATGGTCACGGCGCCATCGGAGATATCGATCAGCTCGTTGGCCTTGTAGACGATCTGGGTCGGTTTTTCCTGCAGGATTTCTTCGGAAAAGAACTCGACCATGGACATGGGAATCCCGCCCAACACTTTGCGCAGCGAACTGATCGAGGGGCTGACGCTGTTTTTCTCGATCATCGAAATGGTGCTGTTGGTGACGCCCGCGCGCTTGGCGAGCTCACGCTGCGAAAGACCTTTGAGCTTACGGATGGATTGCAGTCGTTCACCGACGTCCAATGCTGGAGCCTCCAGGGATTCAGGTTGTAAGGATATTGAGCGTTATCATGGCGACAGCGTTCAGTATTTACAACACTTTGGCCTGAATCCCATTCGGCGAGGCGACTTCCGACGCGCGTCGTTTCGTCTCAAGCCCCGGAATAGAGCAGCGGCACCCGGCGCAGGTTGCAGAAGATCTGGTACGGAATCGTGTCGGCGGCCATGGCCACTTCGCTGGCCAGGATGTTTTTGCCCCACAACTCGACGGTCGAACCGAGCCCGGCTTGCGGCACATCGGTCAGGTCGATGCAGAGCATGTCCATCGACACCCGGCCCAGCAACTGGCTGCGTTGCCCGGCGACCAGCACCGGCGTACCGGTCGGCGCATGACGCGGGTAGCCGTCGGCATAACCCATGGCGACCACGCCAATGCGCATCGGCTTCTGGGTGATGAATTTGGCGCCATAGCCAACCGGCTCGCCGGCCGGCAGTTCGCGCACGCAGATCACTTTCGATTCCAGTGTCATCACCGGTTGCAGGCGCGAGGCCACGGCGTTGGCTTCTTCAAAAGGTGTGGCGCCGTAGAGCATGATGCCCGGACGTACCCAATCGCTGGGGATCTGCGGCCAACCGAGCACCGCCGGCGAGTTGCGCAGGCTGATCTCGGCGGACAAGCCCTGGCGCGCCGCCTCGAACACCGCAACCTGCTCGGCACTGGCCTGCTCATGCAGCTCATCGGCCCGGGCGAAGTGGCTCATCAAGACGATTTTTGCCACTTTGCCGCTCGCCAGGAGCCGTTGATAACCCGACTGGAAATCCTTTGGATGCAGACCGACCCGGTGCATGCCGGAATCGAGTTTGAGCCAGACCGTGATCGGTTTGCTCAGCGCGGCTTTCTCAATCGCTTCGAGCTGCCACAGCGAATGCACCACACACCAGAAGTCGTGCTCGACAATCAGCGACAGCTCATCGGCTTCGAAAAAACCTTCCAGCAACAACACCGGCGCCTTGATACCGGCGGCGCGCAGCTCCAAGGCTTCTTCGATGCACGCCACGGCAAAGCCGTCCGCCTCGGCTTCCAGCGCCTGGGCGCAACGCACCGCGCCATGGCCGTAGGCATCGGCCTTGATCACCGCGAGGGCTTTGGCCCCCGGCGTGAGTTCACGGGCGATCTGGTAGTTGTGACGCAGGGCTTGAAGGTCGATCAGGGCACGGGCAGGACGCATGGCGGCAGACTTCTAGGCGGTCATGGGAATAAAAACCGGCGCTGGCTGACGGCGTGAACCGCCAACAGCACCGGGAGAGGGATAGTTACGACCGGTTAAGGCAGTGCGGCAACCACTGACAGCTCAACCAGGATTTGCGGTTCGCACAGCTTCGACTCAACCGTGGCACGGGCCGGGGCGACGCCTTTTGGCAGCCACTTGTCCCATACCGAATTCATGCCGGCGAAATCGGCGTTGATGTCTTTCAGGTAAATCGTCACCGACAGTATGTGGTTCTTGTCGGTGCCGGCCAGGTCGAGCAACCGCTCGATGTTGGCCAGGGTTTCACGGGTCTGCTGTTCAATCCCGGCGCTCATGTCATCGCCGACCTGCCCTGCCAGGTACACCGTACCGTTGTGGGCGACGATCTGACTCATGCGTTCATTGGTGAGCTGGCGCTGGATTGCCATGCTTTGCGGACTCCTTGATTTTGCTGCCATAACGGGAAATATCGAGGCCTTCGGCGCTGATCTGCGGCGTTTTCTTCGCCATCAGGTCAGCCAGCAAACGACCGGAACCACAAGCCATGGTCCAACCGAGGGTGCCGTGGCCGGTGTTCAGGAACAAGTTGCTGAACGGGGTGGCGCCAACGATCGGTGTGCCGTCCGGGGTGGTCGGACGCAGGCCGGTCCAGAAACTCGCCTGGGCCAGGTCGCCGCCCTGAGGATAGAGGTCGTTGACGATCATCTCCAGGGTTTCGCGCCGACGCGGGTTAAGCGACAGGTCAAAACCGGCGATTTCCGCCATGCCGCCCACGCGGATGCGGTTATCGAAACGGGTGATCGCGACCTTGTAGGTCTCGTCGAGAATAGTCGAGGTCGGGGCCATTGCCGGGTTGGTGATCGGCACGGTCAGGGAGTAACCCTTGAGCGGATACACCGGGGCCTTGATGCCCAGCGGCTTGAGCAGTTGCGGCGAGTAGCTGCCGAGGGCGAGGACGTAGCGGTCAGCGGTTTCCAGCTTGCCGTCGATCCACACGCCATTCACGCGATCACCAGCGTGGTCGAGGCGCTGGATGTCCTGGCCGTAGCGGAACTCCACACCCAGCTTCACGGCCATTTCGGCCAGGCGGGTGGTGAAGATCTGGCAGTCGCCGGTCTGGTCGTTCGGCAGGCGCAGGGCACCGGCGAGGATGTCGGTGACAGCCGCCAGGGCCGGTTCAACCCGGGAAATGCCGGCGCGGTCGAGCAGTTCGAACGGCACGCCGGACTCTTTGAGCACGGCGATGTCTTTCGCGGCGCCGTCGAGCTGAGCCTGGGTGCGGAACAGTTGTGTAGTCCCCAGGCTGCGGCCTTCGTAGGCAATGCCGGTTTCAGCGCGCAATTCGTCGAGGCAGTCACGGCTGTACTCGGACAGACGCACCATGCGCTCCTTGTTCACCGCATAACGGTTGGCGGTGCAGTTGCGCAGCATCTGCGCCATCCACAGGTATTGGTCGATGTCGGCAGTCGCCTTGATCGCCAGCGGCGCGTGGCGCTGCAGCAGCCACTTGATGGCCTTGAGCGGCACACCCGGCGCGGCCCACGGCGAGGCATAACCCGGCGAGACCTGCCCGGCGTTGGCGAAACTGGTCTCCATGGCAGCGGCCGGCTGCCGGTCGACCACCACCACTTCAAATCCGGCACGGGCCAGATAGTAAGCACTGGCGGTACCGATGACGCCGCTACCCAAGACCATAACGCGCATTTTTGTATCCCTCATCGCGGCTTACCGCTGACGTGTGTTGTGCAGACCGAAGATGTGGGCAGTTTAAAAAAGATTAGCCAGTGCATTTCACTATATAAGTGCCTATATTTGGCGACAATTCTCGGCAAAAACCCTTTTCACGGAGGCGCATCCCCTATGCGTACCAACACTCAGACCAAACGTGAGCTGGACAAGATCGACCGCAACATCCTGCGGATCCTGCAAGCGGACGGGCGCATCTCCTTCACCGAGCTGGGGGAAAAGGTCGGCCTGTCGACCACGCCCTGCACCGAGCGGGTCCGTCGGCTGGAGCGCGAAGGAATCATCATGGGCTACAACGCCCGGCTCAATCCGCAGCACCTCAAGGGTAGCCTGCTGGTGTTTGTCGAGATCAGTCTCGACTACAAATCCGGCGACACTTTCGAAGAGTTCCGACGCGCCGTGCTGAAACTGCCCCACGTGCTGGAGTGCCATTTGGTGTCAGGGGACTTCGATTATCTGGTGAAGGCGCGGATTTCCGAGATGGCGTCGTACCGCAAATTGCTGGGCGATATCTTGCTCAAGCTGCCGCATGTGCGCGAGTCAAAGAGCTATATCGTGATGGAAGAGGTGAAAGAGAGTTTGTGTTTGCCGATTCCGGATTGACCTCACGCCGATCGTTCCCACGCTCTGCGTGGGAATGCCTCAACGGACGCTCCGCGTTCGGCTCTTGGGGACGCAGAGCGTCCCGGGCTGCATTCCCACGCGGAGCGTGGGAACGATCACACGAGGACCTGCCGCGTCGAAGCCATGTACTCATGAATCTGCTTCTCCACCCGTGGATGAATCAGCTCCACCGGCCCGCGCCCGTTGGGGCATGGCAAGGTCTTGGTGGTGCCGAACAGCCGGCAGATCAGCGGCCGCTCGCCATACACGGTGCAGCCGTCGGGCCCCAGGTGGACGCAATTGAGCTCATCCATCGCCGCATCCTGCTCGGCGCGGGTCTTTCGCGGCAGGCGGGACATTTCTTCCGGTGAGGTGGTGACCGGCCCGCAGCAGTCATGGCAGCCCGGCACGCACTCGAACGAGGGGATTTGCTGGCGCAGGGTGCGAATCTTCTGACTGTTGCAGCTCATCGAAGTGGTGACCAAAAGCGGAATAGAGCGCGATTCTGACGCATCCGGCCCGATCCATACAGCCGCAACTGACCAGTGTTGCCCGCGTCGGAAGGTCCGGCTTATGCTCCGTCAACTTTTTCAAACACACGCATCAGGAATCCACGCATGAATGCCCCTGCCCGGCACACCGCCTCTTATTACGCCGCCAGCAGCCTGCCACAGCCCGATCATCCGGCGCTGCAGGGCGAGTTGACGGCGGATGTGTGCGTGGTCGGCGGCGGGTTTTCCGGGTTAAACACCGCACTGGAACTGGCGGAACGCGGCTTCAGCGTGGTGTTGCTGGAAGCCCACAAGATTGGCTGGGGCGCGAGCGGGCGCAACGGCGGGCAATTGATTCGCGGGGTCGGCCATGGCCTCGATCAGTTCACCAACGTCATCGGTGCCGACGGCGTGCGTCAGATGAAACTCATGGGCCTGGAAGCGGTGGAAATCGTCCGACAGCGAGTCGAGCGTTTTCAGATCCCCTGCGACCTGACCTGGGGTTATTGCGATCTGGCCAACAAACCTCGAGATCTTGAAGGCTTCGCCGAGGAGGCCGAAGAACTGCGCGGCCTCGGTTATCGCTATGAAACCCGACTGCTGCAAGCCAATGAAATGCATTCGGTAGTCGGCTCCGATCGTTATGTTGGCGGCTTGATTGATATGGGTTCCGGGCATCTTCACCCGCTTAACCTGGCGCTCGGCGAAGCGGCAGCCGCACAGCAATTGGGCGCAAGACTGTTCGAACAGTCGGCAGTCACTCGCATCGAGTACGGCAGCGAAGTGAAGGTCCACACCGCCCAAGGCTCCGTCCGCGCCAAAACTCTGGTGCTGGGCTGCAACGCCTACCTCAACGATCTCAACCCCGAACTCAGCGGCAAAGTGCTACCCGCCGGCAGCTACATCATCGCCACCGAGCCGTTGAACGAAGAGCAGGCGCACGCCTTGCTGCCGCAGAACATGGCGGTGTGTGATCAACGGGTAGCGCTGGATTACTACCGGCTCTCGGCGGATCGGCGCTTGCTGTTCGGCGGTGCCTGCCATTACTCGGGTCGGGACCCGAAAGACATCGCAGCGTATATGCGGCCGAAGATGCTGGACGTATTCCCGCAGTTGGCCGGGGTGAAGATCGACTATCAATGGGGCGGCATGATCGGCATCGGCGCCAACCGACTGCCGCAGATCGGCCGGCTCAAGGACCAGCCGAACGTCTATTACGCCCAGGCCTATTCCGGTCACGGGGTGAATGCCACGCACCTGGCGGGCAAGTTGCTGGCTGAAGCCATCGGCGGCCAACACAGCGGAGGGTTCGATCTGTTTGCCCAGGTGCCGCACATCACCTTCCCGGGCGGCAGGCATTTGCGTTCGCCGTTGTTGGCGTTGGGGATGTTGTGGCATCGGATGAAAGAGTTGGTCTGATAGCTCTTTAGCGTCTGTAAGGGCGCCTTCGCGGGCAAGCCTCGCTCCTACAGGTTACGCGTCGTTCGTTGGATCAACGCTAAACCGCAGGAGCGAGGCTTGCCCGCGAATGGATCGAAAGATTGACACAAGACTCAGATCCGCCAGAACGGCTTAAGCCCCTCCGCCAATGCCTGCTCCCGACTCAACCCAACATCCCGCAACTGCTCCGGGGTCAGGCTCAGCAACGCCTTGCGCGTGTGCAGACGATGCCAGAACAGACCCCAGCGCCCCAGGCAGGACGGCGCGTTGCGCATTTGCGCCTCACGGGTGCCGTGGTTCTGCCCTGCCGCCAGTTCCTGACTGTGTAACGTCAGCCGCACATCGCTCAAGCCGTTCATGTTGATCGCTCCTGTTTACTTGGGTAGCCAGAGGTTTCATCATGCGCGGACGGCGAAAAGCATTACAGATTCAAAGCCGCTGTATTATTTCCATACAGATTGACCGCTTAAACCTCTGAATCACGTATTTTTGCCCCATCTGTACTGGTTAACCGAATCACCCGCATCGAGGCAGTGTCATGACCCTTTACGTTAATCTCGCCGAATTGCTCGGCACACGTATCGAACAGGGCTTCTATCGTCCCGGCGACCGGCTGCCGTCGGTGCGGGCGTTGAGTGTCGAGCACGGGGTCAGCCTGAGCACGGTGCAGCAGGCGTATCGGGTGCTGGAAGACAGCGGGCTGGCGACGCCGAAACCCAAATCCGGGTACTTTGTGCCGGTCAGTCGCGAGCTGCCGGAACTGCCTGCCGTCGGCCGTCCGGCGCAACGTCCGGTGGATATTTCCCAGTGGGACC
The DNA here is from genome assembly GCF_008370045.1 of Pseudomonas sp. ANT_J12. Taxonomy (GTDB): domain Bacteria; phylum Pseudomonadota; class Gammaproteobacteria; order Pseudomonadales; family Pseudomonadaceae; genus Aquipseudomonas. The sequence goes on along the minus strand of NZ_VOBN01000006.1, from coordinate 306,676 downwards.
AGGTGCTGGAGCTGATCCGCGCCGTGCCGCGCAAAGACGTGGTGCAACTCGGTCGCGGCATGCCGGACATCACCACGCCAACCATGAAACCGTTGCTACGCGGGCTGGCGCAGATCAGCCGTCGCCAGGACATGCCCGGCCTGTATTACGACAACATCCACGGCAACCTCGACCTGCGCGAACAGATCGCCCGGCTAATGCTCGATTCCGGTTGCCAACTGAGCGCCGCTGACCTGGTGGTCACCACCGGTTGCCACGAAGCGCTGTCCACCAGCATCCGCTCCATCTGCTCACCTGGCGACATCGTCGCCGTGGATTCGCCGAGCTTCCACGGCGCCATGCAGACCCTCAAGGGCCTGGGCATGAAGGCCCTGGAAATCCCCACCGACCCGATCACCGGCATCAGCCTCGATGCGCTGGAACTGGCCCTGGAACAATGGCCGATCAAGGCCATACAGTTGACCCCCAACTGCAACAACCCGTTGGGCTACATCATGCCGGAGGCGCGTAAACGCGCATTGTTGAACCTGGCACAGCGCTTCGACGTGGCGATCATCGAGGACGATGTGTATGGCGAACTGGCCTACACCTACCCGCGTCCCCGCACGATCAAATCCTTCGATGAAGACGGCCGCGTGCTGCTGTGCAGTTCGTTTTCCAAGACGTTGGCGCCGGGGCTGCGCATCGGTTGGGTCGCACCGGGCCGGTATCTGGAACGGGGGCTGCACATGAAATACATCAGCACCGGCTCCACCGCGCCACAAGCGCAGATCGCCATCGCCGATTTCCTCAAGGCCGGGCACTTCGAACCGCATTTGCGGCGGATGCGCACCCAATACCAGCGCAATCGCGACATGATGATCGATTGGGTCACGCGCTACTTCCCCGCCGGCACCCGGGCCAGTCGTCCCCAAGGCAGTTTCATGCTGTGGGTCGAACTGCCGGAAGGCTTCGATACCCTGAAACTGAATCGTGCGCTGCACGACCAGGGCGTACAGATTGCCGTCGGCAGCATCTTTTCGGCTTCGGGCAAATATCGTAATTGCCTGCGGATGAACTACGCTGCCAAGCCAACAGCGCAGATCGAAGACGCCGTGCGCAAGGTGGGCGCGGCGGCGATCAAACTGCTTGCGGAAACTGATTGCCTCAACGACTGACCTTTATCCGAAAACCCGCGTCCATATGCCGACCCTAGCCAATCGGAACGATCCCACGTGAGCCTCAGACAGCCCCTACTCGCTCTGCTGTTACTCGCCTCGTTCCTCAGCGGTTGCGCCAGCCTCGACGTGCCCCGCGAACCGAGCCAGGCATTGCCCGCAACCGACTCAAGCTTCGGCCGCTCAATCCAGGCCCAGGCCGCGCCGCATCAGGGGCAATCCGGCTTTCGCCTGCTGTCCAACAGCACCGAAGCCTTCATGGCCCGGGCCGAGTTGATCCGCAACGCCCAGACCAGCCTCGACTTGCAGTACTACATCGTCCACGACGGCATCAGCACGCGCATGCTGGTGGAAGAATTGCTCAAGGCCGCTGATCGCGGTGTGCGGGTGAGGATCCTGCTCGATGACACCACCAGCGATGGCCTCGACCAGATTATCGCGACCCTGGCGGCCCATCCGCAGATCCAGATCCGCCTGTTCAACCCGCTGCACCTGGGGCGCAGCACGGGCGTGACGCGGACCATGGGCCGTTTGTTCGACTTGTCGCTGCAACACCGGCGCATGCATAACAAGCTGTGGCTGGCGGACAACAGCGCGGCCATCGTCGGCGGGCGCAACCTGGGCGACGAGTATTTCGATGCCGAGCCCAACCTGAACTTCACCGACATCGACATGCTCAGCGTCGGGCCGGTGGCCGAGCAACTCGGGCACAGCTTCGACCAGTACTGGAACAGCGCCCTGAGCAAGCCGATCGACGAATTCCTCTCCAGCAAACCGACGCTCAAGGACCTGAAAAACACCCGCACGCGCCTGGAAGAATCCCTGGAAGAAACCCGCAAGCAGAACCACGCGCTGTATCAACAACTGATGGTCTACGACAAATACCCACGCCTGGACATCTGGCGCCGGGAGCTGATCTGGGCCTGGAATCAGGCGCTGTGGGACGCGCCGAGCAAAGTCCTGTCCAAGGGCGAGCCCGACCCGCAGTTGCTGCTGACCACGCAATTGGCGCCGGAACTGCGCGGCGTGAGCAAAGAGCTGATCATGATTTCCGCCTACTTCGTGCCCGGCCAACCGGGGCTGGTGTACCTGACCGGGCGCGCCGACGCCGGGGTCTCGGTGAGCCTGCTGACCAACGCGCTGGAAGCCACCGACGTACCGGCGGTGCACGGTGGTTACGCGCCGTATCGCAAGGCCTTGCTGGAGCATGGCGTGAAGCTGTTCGAACTGCGTCGCCAGCCTGGCGCCGGCAGCGGCAGTGGTCCGCATCTGTTCCGGCGTTCGGCCTATCAGGGCTCGGATTCGAGCCTGCACAGCAAGGCGATGATCTTCGATCAACAGAAATCGTTTATCGGCTCATTCAATTTCGACCCGCGCTCGGTGCTGTGGAACACCGAAGTCGGCGTGCTGGTGGACAGCCCGGAGCTGGCCGCGCATGTGCGTGAATTGGCGCTGCAAGGCATGGCGCCACCGTTGAGTTATGAGGCGAAACTGGAGAAGGGGCAGATCGTTTGGGTGACCGAGGACAACGGCAAGTTGCATACCCTGACCAAGGAACCGGGAAGCCTGTGGCGCCGGTTTAATGCGTGGTTCAGCACCACCGTCGGCCTGGAGCGGATGTTGTAGTCAAGGTTTACTGATCAATTGTGGCGAGGGGGCTTGCCCCCGCTGGGCGGCGAAGCAGCCCCAAAGTTGACGACACGAATCTACCCGTTATGTCGCGGTGGATGGTTTTACGACTGCTGCGCAGCCGAACGGGGGCAAGCCCCCTCGCCACACAAGCTCGCTTCCACAGGTTTTAAGCGGGCTCGGCCACCGCGCCAAACGCCCCTTGGCGCATCAGCAAAACCACCAACCCTAACGCCCCCACCGCCATTAGCAACGGCAACGCATGCCCGCTGATCCACTGGCTCCCCGCCCCGGCCGCCAAGGGGCCGATCAGGCACCCGATTCCCCACAACTGCGCGATATGGGCATTGGCCCGCACCAGCGCATCGTCGCGATAACGCTCGCCGATCAGGATCAGCGACAGGGTGAACAATCCACCGGCACTGGCGCCGAACAACACCCACAGCGGCCAGATCAGCAACGTATCGATCAGCAGCGGAATCGCCAGGCTGGACAGCAGCAAGACTACCGCGCAGCCCGTGAACAGACTGCGCCGGGACAACCGATCCGCCAGCGCACCGATGGGAAGCTGCAGCAAGGCATCGCCGACCACCACGGTACTGACCATGGCCAGGGCGATTTCCGCAGTGAAGCCCTGGCGCAGGCAATACACCGGCAACAAGGTCAGGATCATCGCTTCAAACGCGGCGAACAGCGACACCGCCCAGGCAATCGCCGGCAACCCCCGGCAGAAGGTCCACAAATCGCCGAAGGTCACGCTGCTGGCTTCACTGCTCGGTGCGCCGCTGCGGCCCAACAGCAGCAACGGCGCCGTCAGCAATAACCCGACACCGACCCAGAAGCCGTAATCGTGTTCCGTGCCCAACGCGCCCAACAGCAACGGCCCGCCCAGTTGGCTCAACGCATAGCTGCTGCCATACAACGCCACCAGGCGCCCACGCCACTTTTCGATCACCAGTTGGTTGATCCAGCTTTCACCGAGGATAAAGACCAGGGTCAGAATCACCCCGATCATCAGGCGCAGTACCAGCCAGATCGGATAACTCGGCAACAGCGCCAGCAATCCGATGGACACCGCCCCGGCCCACAGGCACAGACGCATCAGATTCGCGGTGCCAAGACGCGCGGCCAGGTGACTGGAGATCTTCGCCCCTAGCAGCACACCAATGGCCGGCATCGCCGCCATCACACCAATGGCAAACGAACCGTAACCCCAGCTTTCCAGGCGAAACGACACCAGCGGCATGCTGACGCCCAGGGCCAGGCCGACACTCAAGACCGACGCCAACACGGCGAAATAAGTCGCCCAACGCATGTTCCACGCTCCTGTGGATAGTGTTTTTCAAACAACAGAGACGACACAGCCGGACCTTCCTTTGAGGAAAGTCCGGCTGCGGCGATAGACCTGTGGTACCGCGTCGCCCCGCCCTACGCGATCTCTGTAGGAGCGAGGCTTGCCCGCGAAGGCGTGATCAGCAACACCGCAGGCTTGAGACTTACAACTTGATCCAGGTCGCCTTCAGCTCGGTGTACTTGTCGAACGCATGCAGCGACTTGTCGCGACCATTGCCCGACTGTTTGAAACCACCGAACGGCGCAGTCATGTCGCCGCCGTCGTACTGGTTGACCCACACGCTACCGGCACGCAGGGCCTTGGCGGTCAGGTGTGCCTTGGAGATGTCCTTGGTCCACACCGCAGCGGCCAGGCCGTAGGGCGTGTCGTTGGCAATCGCAATGGCTTCTTCGGCGGTATCGAAAGCGATGACCGACAACACAGGGCCAAAGATTTCCTCCTGGGCGATTTTCATCGCGTTGTTCACGCCGTCGAAAATCGTCGGTTCAACGTAGGTGCCGCCGGTTTCCTGCAGGATGCGCTTGCCGCCGGCCACCAGTTTGGCGCCATCGGTGTGGCCGGATTCGATGTAGGACAGCACGGTGTTCATCTGCTGGGTGTCCACCAACGCGCCAACGTTGGTCGCCGGGTCCAGCGGATTGCCCGGCTTCCAGGTTTTCAGTGCTTCGATCACCAGCGGCAGGAAGGTGTCCTTGATCGAACGCTCGACCAGCAGACGCGAACCGGCGGTGCAGACTTCGCCCTGGTTGAAGGCGATGGCGCTGGCGGCGGATTCGGCGGCGGCTTGCAGGTCCGGGGCATCGGCGAACACGATGTTCGGGCTCTTGCCGCCGGCTTCGAGCCAGACGCGCTTCATGTTCGATTCGCCCGAATAGATCAGCAGTTGCTTGGCGATCTTGGTCGAACCGGTGAACACCAGGGTGTCCACGTCGTTGTGCAGGGCCAGGGCCTTGCCGACGGTGTGGCCGTAGCCTGGCAGCACGTTCAGCACGCCTTTCGGAATGCCGGCTTCAACAGCCAGCGCCGCGATACGGATAGCGGTCAGCGGGGATTTTTCCGACGGCTTGAGGATCACCGAGTTACCGGTGGACAGCGCCGGGCCGAGTTTCCAGCAGGCCATCATCAGCGGGAAGTTCCACGGCACGATGGCGCCGACCACGCCGACTGGCTCGCGAGTGACCAGACCCAGTTGATCGTGCGGAGTGGCGGCCACTTCGTCGTAGATCTTGTCGATGGCCTCGCCGCTCCAGCTCAGGGCTTGCGCCGCGCCGGGAACGTCGATGTACAGGGAGTCGCTGATCGGCTTGCCCATGTCCAGGGTTTCAAGCAGGGCGAGTTCTTCGGCGTGCTGTTTGAGCAGGCCGGCGAAACGAATCATGGTGGCTTTGCGTTTGGTCGGCGCCAGGCGCGACCACACGCCGGAATTGAAGGTGGCGCGGGCGTTTTCCACGGCGCGCTGGGCGTCGGCGGCGTCACAGCTGGCAATCTTGCCCAGCAGACGGCCATCGACCGGGCTGATGCACTCGAAGGTCTCGCTGGAGACGGCATCGGTGTATTCGCCATTGATGTAGGCGCGGCCTTCGATCTTCAGATCGCGAGCCCGTTGTTCCCAGTCGGCACGAGTCAGGGTGGTCATTCGAGTGTCCTCCTCTTGTTGAATACGAGAGCCCCGCGTTCTTCGCGGGTGCTGTCAGGAATTCTGCCCGGCACAGCCTACTATCGGCCCGAGGCACCTGCCACCCTAAACCAGTGGCCGGGGTTGTTTCAATATATTTGACACAAGGTCGGAAAACGGCCTTGCAGTGTTCATTTTAATAAACATAGACTTTGGGTCTTTTCAGCCATTGCGCCGCAATCACGGGGGATTACAACAAAATGAATATCCAGGATGTCGTCGACTTCAGCCAAGCCACCACCCAGCCCGATCGCTATCGGCCGGACCCGGCCAAAGTCCTCAAGGGCGACCCCGAGCAAGCGGTGTACAACCACTACAACAGCCCGTGCGGGCAGATGAGCGCTGGTGTGTGGGAAGGCGAAATCGGCCAGTGGCTGGTGAATTACACCGAACATGAATACTGCGAGATCGTTCAGGGCGTGTCGGTTCTGCGCGATAACGATGGCAACAGCAAGACGCTGCGGGTGGGTGATCGTTTTGTGATTCCGGCGGGTTTTCGCGGGACCTGGGAAGTGCTGGAGTCGTGCCGCAAGATTTATGTGGTGTTTGAACAGAAGGCTTGAGGATTAGTGGATTTGTGTTGTCCGGGCCGGCCTCTTCGCGGGCAAGCCTCGCTCCTACAGTTCAGTGTGATCCGCAGGGGCGAGGCTTGCCCGCGAAGGCGTCCTGACAGGCAATGCATAACCCACAGGCAACAAAAAAGGCCCGTATCTCGCGATACGGGCCTTTTTTGTAAGAGAGAAAAATCAATTACTTGATTTTGCCTTCTTTGTACATCACGTGCTTACGAACGCGCGGGTCGAACATGCGCTTTTCGAGCTTGTCCGGGGTAGTACGCTTGTTCTTGTCGGTAGTGTAGAAGTGACCAGTACCGGCGCTAGAAATCATTCGAATCAATTCACGCATGATTAGCTCCCTTAGATCTTGCCAGCTTTGCGGATTTCGGCCAGCACGACAGTGATGCCACGCTTGTCGATGATACGCATGCCTTTGGCAGATACGCGCAGACGCACGAAACGTTTCTCTTCTTCAACCCAGAAGCGATGATGCTGCAGGTTCGGCAGGAAACGACGACGGGTTTTGTTGTTTGCGTGGGAAATGTTATTCCCAGTTACCGGACCCTTACCGGTAACTTGACAGACTCTCGACATGCCTCAGCCCTCTAAAACCACATGCCCAACCCGGCATGGGTTGGCCGCTTAATCTCTCAGTCATTTGGCGCCAGGCGCCGCGTTTCTTTAGAGGTCTTACCGGCTACACCTACAGTGAAGGAACCGGGCCCCTAGAAAAGAGCGCTGCTTTATACCAGAAAGACCAGAGAGCAACAACATTCGGTGTGCGATGAATTCACAAAAAGCCCATTTTCCGGGCTACGAGCGCCTTGGACAAAGGCTGTCGTCGATGGCGACCGCTCGTCGCAGAGCATCGGCCAACACGCCAATCAAGGGCTTTATGAAACCGCGCACACCCAAATAAGGCGCCTATAGTCGCCTCAAAATGAAAATGGGGATAGTCATTTGCAAAAGAGCCCACTAGGGTAGGCCTTTTCCAGACTGCACTTGCAGATGGGCCTTCGATCTGTAAAGGAATCCGACCATGCGCCTCGCTGCCCTACCGCTGCTGCTTGCCCCATTGTTACTGAGCCCGCTGGCCCAAGCCGCCGCCCTGACCGTCTGCACCGAGGCCAGCCCTGAAGGGTTCGACGTGGTGCAGTACAACTCGCTGACCACCACCAACGCCTCGGCCGATGTACTGATGAATCGCCTGGTGGACTTCGACACCGCCAGCGGCAAAGTGGTCGCCAGCCTTGCGGACAGCTGGGAAGTCTCGCCCGACGGCCTGAGCTACGTCTTCAAATTGCACCCGCAAGTGAAACTCCACAAAACCGAGTACTTCAGCCCGACTCGCGATTTGAGCGCCGAAGACGTCAAATTCAGCTTCGACCGCATGCTCGACCCGGCTCACCCGTGGCACAAAGTCGCCCAGAGCGGCTTCCCCCATGCCCAGTCGATGCAACTGCCGGCACTGATCAAAAAGATCGACGCCCTCGATCCGCTGACCGTGCGCTTCACCCTCGATCACCCCGACTCGACCTTCCTCGCCACCCTGAGCATGGGCTTCGCCTCGATCTATTCCGCTGAATACGCCGACAAACTGCTGAAGGCCGGCACGCCCGAAAAGCTCAACAGCCAGCCGATCGGCAGCGGCCCCTTCATCTTTACGCGGTTCCAGAAAGACGCCGTGATCCGCTACAAGGCCAATGCCGACTACTTCGGTGGCAAGCCGTCAGTGGATCCGTTGATCTTCGCCATCACCCCGGACGCCAATGTGCGTTTGCAGAAACTGCGCCGCAACGAGTGCCAGATCGCCCTGTCGCCCAAGCCACTGGATGTGGTGGCCGCCAAGCAAGAGCCGACGCTGAAAGTGGAAAAGACTGACGCGTTCATGACCGCATTCGTCGGCATCAACAGTCAGCATCCACCGCTGGACAAGCCCGAAGTACGCCAGGCGATCAACCTCGCGTTCGACAAGGCCAATTACCTCAAGGCTGTGTTCGAGGACACCGCCGAAGCCGCCAACGGCCCTTACCCGCCGAACACCTGGAGCTACGCCAAGAGCCTGCCGGGTTATCCCCACGACGTGGCGAAAGCCAAGGCATTGATGGCCAAGGCCGGCCTCAAGGACGGTTTCCAAACCACCATCTGGACTCGCCCGTCCGGCAGCTTGCTGAACCCCAACCCGAGCCTCGGCGCGCAACTGTTGCAGTCCGATCTGGCGGAAATCGGCATCCAGGCCGAAATCCGCGTGATCGAATGGGGCGAGCTGATCCGCCGCGCCAAGGCCGGCGAGCATGACCTGCTGTTCATGGGCTGGGCCGGCGACAACGGCGACCCGGACAACTTCCTCACGCCGCAATTTTCCTGCGCGGCGGTCAAGTCCGGCACCAACTTCGCCCGTTACTGCAACCAGGACCTGGACAAGCTGATCAGCGCCGGCAAGACCACCAGCGAGCAAGGCGTACGCACCAAGCTCTACGAACAGGCCCAGGCGCAGATCCAGCAACAGGCGTTGTGGCTGCCACTGGCGCATCCGACGGCGTTCGCGTTGACGCGCAAGGATGTGCAGGGTTACGCCGTCAGTCCTTTCGGCCGGCAGGATTACTCCAAAATCAGCTTCAAGCCGTAAGCTGCAAGCTGCAAGCTAGAGCAGGCCGTGCACTGCTTTAGCTGGCCGCTTGAAGCTTGAAACCTGCAGCTGCTTCTACATCCAGCCGTACTCGGCCATCGACAGCGGATCACCGTCGCCGACGATGAAATGGTCGAGCACTCGCACATCAACCAGCTCCAGCGCCTCCTGCAGCCTCTTGGTCAGCATTCGGTCCGCCTGACTGGGGTCGGCGTTGCCGGAGGGGTGGTTGTGGCACAGGATCAGCGCTGCGGCGTTGTGAGCCAGGGCACGCTTGACCACTTGTCGCGGATAAACGCTGGTGTTGTCGATGGAGCCGCGAAACAGCGCTTCGAACGCCAGCACCCGATGCCTGGAATCCAGAAACAGACAACCGAATACTTCGTGAGGCTCATGGCGCAGCATCGCTTTGAGGTAATCACGAACAGCCTGCGGGTTTTCCAGCGCCGACTTCTGCCGTGAGTGTTCCGCCAGATGCCGTCGCGACATTTCCTGAACGGCCTGCAATTGAGCGAATTTCGCCGGCCCGAGCCCCAATTGTTTGCTGAATGTTTTTTGATCAGCCTCCAGCAGCGAACGCAGGTTGCCGAACTGACTCAACAAGTGTCGCGCCAGGTCCACCGCGCTTTTGCCGGAGACGCCGGTCCGTAAAAAAATCGCCAGCAGCTCGGCATCCGAAAGACTCGCCGGGCCCAACTCCAATAACCTCTCCCGCGGCCGCTCCGCCGCTGGCCAATCACGAATACTCATAACACCTCCCTGGTCTGTGGGCGCCGCTGTTCCGTAGCGGTCGCTGTGATATCGTAGCCCATCTTTTTTGCGGACGAATTCATCCCTGGGGAGGGGGTTTCGCCACGCAGTCATCAACGAAATGAAAGGCAGACCTATGCAGCGGCTGTATCGGAAACGCATCGTTCTGGGCGTCGGCGGCGGCATTGCTGCCTACAAGAGCGCCGACCTGGTTCGCCGCCTGATCGACCAGGGCGCCGAAGTGCGCGTGGTCATGACCCGTGGCGGCAGCGAGTTCATCACCCCGTTGACCATGCAGGCGCTGTCCGGGCACCCGGTCCATCTCGACCTGCTGGACCCCGCGGCCGAAGCCGCCATGGGCCACATCGAGCTGGCCAAATGGGCCGACCTGGTGCTGATCGCCCCCGCTACTGCGGACTTGATCGCCCGCCTGGCCCAAGGCATCGCCAATGACCTGCTGACTACGCTGGTGCTGGCCACCGACGCCGTGGTCGCCGTGGCCCCGGCGATGAACCAGGCGATGTGGCGCGATCCTGCGACCCAGGCCAATCTGCAACTCCTCGAAAGCCGCGGCATCAAGTCCTTCGGCCCGGCCTCCGGCAGCCAGGCCTGCGGCGACGTCGGCATGGGCCGCATGCTCGAAGCCACCGACCTCGCCCAGTGCGCGGCGGACTGCTTCCAGCGCATGGCGCTGACCGGCAAACACGTGCTGATCACCGCCGGCCCGACCCAGGAAAACATCGACCCGGTGCGCTACATCACCAACCACAGCTCCGGGAAAATGGGCTTTGCCCTGGCCGAAGCCGCAGTGGAAGCCGGCGCCCGCGTCACGCTGATCACCGGCCCGGTGCATTTGCCGACGCCGGATCGCGTGACGCGCATCGATGTGGTCAGCGCCCGGGACATGCTCGCCGCCTGTGAAGCCGCGATCCCCTGCGACTTGTTTATCGCCTCGGCAGCGGTCGCGGACTACCGTCCGGAAGTGGTCGCCCCACAAAAACTCAAGAAAGATCCTACGAACGGCGACGGCTTGTTGCTTCAAATGGTGCGCAATCCAGACATTCTGGCCAGCATCGCCACTCGCCCTGACCGTCCGTTCAGTGTCGGTTTTGCCGCCGAAACCGAACACCTGCTTGATTACGCTGCGCGCAAGCTGAAAGACAAAAACCTCGATTTGATCGTCGCCAATGACGTCGCCAACCCGAGTATTGGCTTCAACAGCGAAGAAAACGCCTGCAGCGTGATCGACCGGGACCTGCACGCCACGCTTTTCGCCCAGACCAGCAAGAGCAAGATTGCTCGCCAGCTGATCACTTTTATCGCCGACCGTCTGAACCAGGTTTAATTTACATGCACGCTTTGCAAGCCAAGATCCTCGACCCCCGCATCGGTACCGACTTCCCGCTGCCACAGTACGCCACCCCAGGCTCCGCCGGCCTCGACCTGCGCGCCATGCTGGAAAAAGACACCGTGATAAAGCCGGGCGAAACCCTGCTGATCCCCACCGGCCTGTCCGTCTACATCGGCGACCCGGGCCTGGCGGCGCTGATCCTGCCGCGCTCCGGCCTGGGCCATAAGCATGGCATCGTGCTGGGCAACCTGGTTGGCCTGATCGACTCCGATTACCAGGGCCCGCTGATGGTTTCGTGCTGGAACCGCAGCGACAAGGAATTCACCCTGGAAGTGGGCGAGCGTCTGGCTCAGTTGGTTCTTGTACCGGTGGTTCAAGCGCATTTCGAGATGGTCGAAGAATTCGTCGAAACCGAGCGCGGTGCCGGCGGTTTCGGCCATTCCGGTAGCCATTGATCCGATAGATGCCCCCTTTGTGGCGAGCGAGCTCCCTCGCCACAAGTGCATTTCAGGGTACAAATTGCACAGCCGTCATCTGGAAGGTTTACCACTGAATATCAAGGGATTGGCGGGCCAAATGCGCGCCGATGCCGCGGTCATGGCCTTTGCACACCACGAACTCTCTGTGGAAAACGCCGTCATACCCTTCAGTTTGAGCCTGCCGACAAGTTAATTCCTGGCAGGTCCAGTCACTTTCGAAATGGAGCAATCCCACAGATGAGCAGTCCAGCCCAAGTCACACCCAAGTTCCCCGACAGCATCTTCCGCGCCTACGACATTCGCGGCACCGTCCCGGAATTCTTGAACGGTGAAACCGCTTACTGGCTCGGCCGTGCCATCGGCGCCCAGAGCCTGGCTCAGGACGAACCCAATGTTTCCGTCGGCCGCGATGGCCGCCTGTCCGGCCCGGAACTGGTCGAACGCCTGATTCAAGGCCTGGCCGACAGCGGCTGCCACGTCAGCGACGTCGGCCTGGTGCCAACGCCTGCGCTGTACTACGCCGCCAACGTACTGGCCGGTAAATCCGGTGTCATGTTGACTGGCAGCCACAACCCGTCGAACTACAACGGTTTCAAGATCGTCATTGCCGGCGACACCCTGGCCAACGAACAGATCCAGGCCCTGCACGAACGCCTCAAAACCAACAACCTGACCAGCGGCAAGGGCAGCATCACCCAGGTCGAGATCCTCGATCGCTACAACACCGAAATCGTCCAGGACATCAAACTGGCCCGTCGCCTCAAAGTCGTGGTCGATTGCGGTAACGGCGCGGCTGGCGTGATCGCCCCGCAACTGATCGAAGCGCTGAATTGCGAAGTCATCCCGCTGTTCTGCGACGTCGACGGCAACTTCCCGAACCATCACCCGGATCCGGGCAAGCCTGAAAACCTCGTGGACCTGATCGCCAAGGTCAAGGAAACCAACGCCGACCTGGGCCTGGCTTTCGACGGTGACGGCGACCGCGTCGGCGTGGTGACCAACACCGGCAGCATCGTCTACCCGGACCGCCTGCTGATGCTGTTCGCCCGCGATGTTCTGGCGCGCAACGCCAACGCGGAAATCATCTTCGACGTCAAATGCACCCGCCGCCTGACGCCACTGATCAAGGAATACGGCGGTCGTCCGCTAATGTGGAAGACCGGTCATTCGTTGATCAAAAAGAAAATGAAACAAACCGGCGCTCTGTTGGCCGGCGAAATGAGCGGGCACATCTTCTTCAAGGAGCGCTGGTTCGGCTTCGACGACGGCATTTACAGCGCCGCGCGGTTGCTGGAGATCCTCAGCAAGGAAAAATCCACCGCGGAAGAGCTGTTTGCGACCTTCCCGAACGATATTTCTACGCCTGAAATCAATATCCATGTGACCGAAGAGAGCAAATTCAGCATCATTGATGCTCTGCACGACGCGAAGTGGGGCGAAGGCGCCGACCTGACCACCATCGACGGCGTGCGGGTCGACTACGCCAAAGGCTGGGGCCTGGTGCGCGCCTCCAACACCACACCGGTGCTGGTGTTGCGTTTCGAGGCTGATGACGAGGCTGAACTGCAGCGCATCAAGGACGTATTCAAAGTCCAGTTGAAGCGTGTTGCCCCTGATCTCCAACTACCGTTTTGATCTTCTGATTCACCCGGAGCCCTGAATGACCCTCGAACGCGAAGCCGCCGCCAACACCGCCAAGGTCCTGTCCGAAGCGCTGCCTTACATCCGCCGTTATGTCGGCAAGACGCTGGTGATCAAATACGGCGGCAACGCGATGGAAAGCGAGGAGCTGAAAACCGGCTTCGCCCGCGACATCGTGCTGATGAAAGCCGTGGGTATCAACCCGGTGGTGGTTCACGGCGGCGGCCCGCAAATCGGCGACCTGCTCAAGCGCCTGTCGATCGAGAGCCACTTCATCGATGGCATGCGCGTGACTGACGCGCAGACCATGGACGTGGTGGAAATGGTCCTCGGCGGCCAGGTGAACAAGGACATCGTCAACCTGATCAACCGTCATGGCGGCAGCGCCATCGGCCTGACGGGTAAAGACGCCGAGCTGATTCGTGCGAAAAAGCTCACCGTGACCCGCCAGACGCCGGAGATGACCCAACCGGAAATCATCGACATCGGGCAAGTGGGCGAAGTGGTCGGGATTAACACCGACCTGCTGAACCTGCTGGTCAAAGGCGATTTCATCCCGGTGATCGCGCCAATCGGCGTGGGCGCCAACGGCGAGTCGTACAACATCAACGCCGATTTGGTGGCCGGTAAAGTGGCCGAAGCACTGAAAGCTGAAAAGCTGATGCTGCTGACCAACATCGCCGGCCTGATGGACAAGCAAGGCACGGTACTGACCGGCCTGACCACCCAGCAAGTCGACGACCTGATCGCCGACGGCACGATCTACGGCGGCATGTTGCCGAAGATCCGTTGCGCGCTGGAAGCGGTACAGGGCGGCGTGGGCAGCTCGCTGATCATTGATGGCCGGGTACCGAATGCGATTCTGCTGGAGATCTTCACCGATACCGGTGTGGGGACTTTGATCAGCAATCGCAAGCGTCCGTAAGCGACACCTACAAAAAGACCCCGCTCAGCCTGGCTGAGCGGGGTCTTTTTTTGCCTGCGATCCCTGCGTCTATTTGTGGCAAGGAAGCCCGCCCCACAGGGAGATCAGCGTTAAACGCCGAACTGGGCGCGGTAGGCTTCTACGGCAGGCAAATGCTGCTTGAGCTGCGGATCATCGGCCAGGAATTGCAGGACCTGGGTCAGCGACACAATGCTGATGACCGGGATCTTGAAGTCACGCTCCACTTCCTGGATCGCCGACAACTCGCCGTTGCCACGCTCCTGACGGTTCAGGGCGATCAGCACGCCGGCGGCTTTGGCGCCGTCCTGGCTGTCAATGATCTGCATCACTTCGCGGATCGCGGTGCCGGCGGTGATCACGTCGTCAATGATCAGCACTTCACCGGTCAACGGTGCGCCGACCAGGCTGCCGCCTTCGCCGTGGGCCTTGGCTTCCTTACGGTTGAAGCACCATGGCAGGTCACGGCCGTGATGTTCGGCCAAGGCCACTGCAGTGGTCGCCGCCAACGGGATGCCTTTGTACGCAGGGCCAAACAGAACATCGAAGGGAATGCCGCTCTCAACGATGGCTGCCGCGTAGAAACGACCCAGTTGCGCCAGGGCCGAACCACTGTTGAACAGGCCGGCATTGAAGAAGTAAGGACTGGTGCGCCCGGACTTCAGGGTGAACTCACCGAAGCGCAAAACGCCGCGATCGATGGCAAAACGAATGAAATCGCGCTGATACGCTTGCATGAAAAAAACCCCAAATACCACGGATTTAGCTAATTAGGTTGACGCCGTGTATCATACACGCACGCGATTTTTGGGGCCATTTATGCGGATCATCAGTGTGAACGTCAATGGTATTCAGGCTGCAGTGGAGCGAGGTTTGCTCAGTTGGCTGCAAGCACAGAATGCCGACGTCATCTGCCTGCAGGACACCCGCGCCTCCGCCTTTGAACTGGACGATCCAGCCTTCCAACTGGATGGCTACTTCCTTTATGCCTGCGAAGCTGAAGTTCCCGCCCAGGGTGGCGTGGCTTTGTACTCGCGGTTGCAACCGAAGGCAGTCATCAGCGGTCTCGGCTTCGAGACGGCCGACCGCTACGGGCGCTACCTGCAAGCCGATTTCGATAAGGTCAGCATCGCGACCTTGCTGCTCCCTTCGGGGCAGAATGGCGATGAAGACTTGAACCAGAAGTTCAAGCTAATGGACGATTTCGCCCGTTATCTGGATAAACAGCGACGCAAGCGTCGCGAGTACATTTATTGTGGCTCGCTGTACGTGGCGCAACAGAAGCTGGATATCAAGAACTGGCGCGACAGCCAGCAATCCCCGGGCTTCCTGGCACCTGAACGTGCCTGGATGGACGAGATTGTCGGCAATATGGGTTATGTCGATGCCCTGCGCGAAGTCAGTCGTGAAGGCGACCAGTACAGCTGGTGGCCGGACAACGAACAGGCTGAGATGCTCAACCTGGGCTGGCGTTTCGACTACCAGTTGCTGACCCCGGGCTTGCGCCGCTTTGTACGCAGCGCACGCCTGCCACGTCAGCCACGGTTCTCGCAACACGCACCGCTGATCGTGGACTACGACTGGACGCTGACTATCTAAGCGTCGATTCGCCGATAAAAAATGCCCGTATCGCAAGATACGGGCATTTTTTTATGCATCAGTCGACATGACCCGAACCTCAGGCAACGGCAAAAAACGGCAGCGCAAGGTACAACTTGATCACGATGACGTTAATGATGTCGATAAAGAACGCACCCACCATCGGAACCACGAGAAACGCTATCTGCGAAGGCCCGTAGCGCTGCGTCACCGCCTGCATGTTAGCGATGGCCGTAGGTGTGGCACCCAGCCCGAAACCGCAGTGCCCTGCCGCCAACACCGCCGCATCGTAGTTACTGCCCATGATTCTGAACGTCACGAAAATCGCAAACAGCGCCATGACCAACGCTTGCGCAGCCAGAATGATGAAGATCGGCAAGGCCAGTGCCGCCAGGTCCCACAGTTTGAGCGACATCAAGGCAATCGCCAGAAACAGCGACAGGCTGACATTCCCCAGCACCGAGACTTCACGCTCGAATACCTGATACAAGCCCAACGCTGAAAGCCCATTGCGTAAAACGACACCCACGAACAAGACACAAACGAACGTCGGCAATTCAAGTGCCGTTCCTTGCAGCCAGCCATTCAGAAGATTGCCGGCCAATAAGCTGACGGCAATCAGGGCAAGTGTTTCGATAAACGAAAATGGCGTAATCGAGCGCTCTTTGTTCGGCTGCTCAAAGCCCTTTGGCAACTGTGGTGTTTCCTGAGGATGGCAGCCTGGTACTTGAACACGCTTGATCAGCAGGCGAGCGACCGGACCACCAATCAAGCCACCCAACACCAGGCCGAACGTCGCAGAGGCAATCGCCAGCTCGGAGGCCGACGCCAGACCATACTTCTCGCTAAACACCGTCCCCCATGCAGCGCCTGTACCGTGACCGCCCGACAACGTAATCGAACCGGTCAGCAGTCCCATCAAAGGATCGAGCCCGAGCATTTTTGCGAGGCCGATGCCCATGGCATTCTGGACGATCAGCAGTCCGGCCACCGCCAGCAGAAAAACGCCCACTACGCGACCGCCCTTCTTCAGACTGGCGAAGTCCGCACTCAAGCCGATCGTGGCGAAAAAAGCCAACATCAACGGCGTCTGTAATGAAGTACCGAAGCGGACTTCAATATCAAAAGTTCGCAATATCAGGAGAGCCAGGGCAACCAACAGACCGCCGGCAACGGGTTCGGGAATATTGTAATTACGTAGAAAACCAACACGTGTAACAAGTCCGCGCCCCAGCAAAAGCACCAAGGAGGCGGCCACAAGCGTTCCATAAAAATCGAGCTGAATCATTGGGATTATTCTTGGCTATATATATTCAAAGGCGAACTTTTTACCTGCGCACGCCTCTTGAACCGGCTGAGTTTCTCAACACTGATTGCTTGAAATTCAAGGACCTTCGATGGCTTGAATATGTCGAAATATTTCTTAGTGAATATAACGTGGGGCAACTCTATCAACCGTAAAGTCTCATTGCCAAGGACGCAGCCAATGTTGAGGCATTACAGTTGTGACTAAAGATGTAAGAGTGATCGCTGATATAGAACTGCGGCGCAGTTATCACCCGCCCCGTGCGCCAGAGATGTGAATTTAACTGCAAAAATACAAATGCCCTGACAAGTCAGGGCATTTGTTTTACAGCGCTCAATGTAAGGCGGGCCTGTCCGGCTTGATCGTTACTTGATCACCCGCCAGGTGAACGGATATCGATAAGGCACCCCTTCATTGGCTTTCACGCCAGCGATGATCGTCAGCACCAACGCGCCGATGGCGATCAGGCCCAGCAGGAAGAACCCGATGACCACCAACATCAAAAAGAACGATAGGGTCGCGGCGATGGCGACGGTGATCTGAAAATTGAGCGCTTCCTTGCCCTGCGCATCAATAAACGGATCACTCTCGCGCTTCATCTGCCAGAGAATCAACGGGCCAATCAGCGTACCAAACGGAATCCAGATCCCCAGCAAGGCGGACAAGTGACAAAACATTGCCCACTGACGAACCTCCTGGCTCGGCGTGGGTAGCAGTTGCTGATCACTCATGGCGTCCTCCTTGGTGTGGAAAGGTTCGATCAGTCAGCCAGGGCGGCTTTCTGCAGTTCGAAAATTTCATTCATGCCTTTCTTGGCCAGTTCCAGCATGGCGTTCAGCTCTTCCGGCTGGAACGGCGCGCCTTCAGCGGTGCCCTGGACTTCGATGAAGCCGCCAGTGCTGGTCATCACGACGTTCAGGTCAGTCTCGGCAGCCGAATCTTCCAGGTAGTCAAGGTCAAGCACAGGTTCGCCCTGGTACATGCCCACCGAAACGGCCGCGATCATTTGCTTGAGCGGGTCGCCGCCTTTCAGGCCGCCGCGCTTCTTGATCACTTTCAAGGCATCGACCAGCGCAACCATGGCGCCAGTGATGGATGCGGTGCGAGTCCCGCCATCAGCCTGGATCACGTCGCAATCGACGTACAGGGTGACATCGCCCAGCTTGGACATGTCCAGCGCAGCGCGCAGGGAACGGCCGATCAGGCGCTGGATTTCCAGGGTGCGCCCGCCTTGCTTGCCACGGCTCGCTTCACGCTGGTTACGCTCGCCGGTGGCGCGCGGCAGCATCCCGTATTCAGCGGTCAACCAGCCTTGGCCCTGACCTTTAAGAAAACGTGGCACGCCGTTCTCGACGCTGACGGTGCAGATGACTTTGGTATCACCGAACTCGACCAGCACAGAACCCTCGGCGTGTTTGGTGTAGTTGCGGGTAATGCGGATCGAGCGGAGCTGATCGGCAACGCGACCACTTGGACGTTTCATAGGGAATACCTGTACTGGGGACGGAAAACTGCGAAGCATTATAGAGCCGCCAGCCACGACTGGGCACTTCTAAAAAATCCGGCCGACGGTTGAAGGCGGCAAAAAGTGCCTAACCGACGGCCTGCTGCCCTTTGTCACAGGGTGTGTTTGGGCGCATCCGCCCCACTGCGCTACAATCCTGCGCCTTTGCTGCCAGTCGGCTTACATTCATTGATATCGGGTCCGCGAAGCCCTACGGGTTTCGCGCCGGCCTGCATTGCGAGGTACCTCCATGGTGCACAGCATGACCGCCTTCGCCCGTGTCGAAAACGCCGGCGTCCAAGGCACCCTGAGCTGGGAACTGCGCTCGGTCAACAGCCGCTACCTGGAACCGCACCTGCGTCTGCCGGAATCCTTTCGCGACCTCGAAGGCGCCGTCCGCGAAGCGCTGCGCCAGGGCATTTCCCGAGGCAAGCTGGAATGCACCCTGCGTTTCACTGAAGAAAGCACTGGCAAAACCCTGCAAGTGGATCGCGAGCGCGCCGCGCAATTGGTCGCGGCCGCCGAAACGATTGCCGGCCTGATCAAGAACCCGGCGGCGTTGAACCCGCTGGAAGTCCTGGCCTGGCCCGGCGTGCTGGTGGGCGACGCTACTGACCCGCAAGCCCTGAATGCCGAGGCACTGGCGCTGTTCAATCAAGGCTTGAAAGAGCTGAAGGCCGGCCGCGAGCGCGAAGGCGCGGAGCTGGCTCGCCTGATCAACGAGCGCCTGACGTCCATTGAAGAAGACGTCGTGACCCTGCGCGAACTGGTCCCGCAGATGCTCGCCACCCAGCGCCAGAAAGTCCTCGATCGCTTTGCCGACATGAAAGCCGATATGGACCCCCAGCGCCTGGAGCAGGAAATGGTCATGCTCGCGCAAAAGAGCGACGTCGCCGAAGAACTGGATCGCCTGAGCACCCACATCATCGAAGTGCGCCGGGTGCTCAAGTCCGGCGGTGCGGCCGGTCGGCGCCTGGACTTCCTGATGCAGGAACTCAACCGCGAAGCCAATACACTGGGCTCCAAAGCCTTCGATCCGCGCAGCACCCAGGCGGCGGTCAACCTCAAAGTGTTGATCGAGCAGATGCGCGAACAAGTACAGAACATAGAGTAAGGCTACCCCGACATGACCCACAGCACCGGCACCCTTTACATCATTTCCGCGCCTTCGGGCGCGGGCAAGAGCAGCCTGGTCAAGGCCCTGACCGACTCCGACCAGGAAATCCGCGTCTCGGTTTCCCACACCACCCGCGCCATGCGTCCCGGTGAAGTGGACGGCGTGAACTATCACTTCGTCTCGCGCGAAGCGTTCGTGAAGATGGGCGAACACGGTGATTTCCTGGAGCGCGCCGAAGTGTTCGGCAATCTCTACGGCACCTCGCAAAGTCACTTGCAGCAGACCCTGGACGCGGGCCACGACCTGATCCTGGAAATCGACTGGCAGGGCGCCGAGCAAGTGCGCAAGTTGATGCCGCAAGCCCGTTCGATCTTCATTCTGCCGCCGTCCCTGGAAGCCTTGCACCAGCGCCTGACCAATCGCGGCCAGGACAGCGACGAGATCATTGACGGCCGGATGCGTGAAGCGGTCAGCGAGATGAGCCACTATGTCGACTACGACTACCTGATCATCAACGACGATTTTGCCCACGCCCTGCACGATTTGAAGGCGATTTTCCGTGCCAATCAGCTGCATCAGAAGCGTCAGCAGCAGCGTAACGGAAAACTTTTGGCTGAATTGCTCGGCTAAACAGCTCTTCCCAAAACCGCTGCGGGGGCTTTACATTGGCACTTGCAGCGCGTTGAAGGGCTTGGTCAAAAAATCAGCGCTTCCCTAATCGCTGGTGATTTTTTAAACTGTTGAGTCCGCTCGCCCAACCGGGCAGCGCGCATATTGCATTCGCTCCGAGGAATACCATGGCCCGCGTAACCGTTGAAGACTGCCTGAACCACGTGGAAAACCGTTTTGAGCTGGTCATGCTGTCCACCAAACGTGCCCGTCAACTGGCCACCGGCGGCAAAGAGCCACTGGTTCAGTGGGAAAACGACAAGCCTACCGTTGTAGCGCTGCGTGAAATCGCTGAAGGCCTGATGAGCTATGAGTTCATCGCCAATGCTGAAATCGTCGAAGACGAACCGCTGTTCGCAGCGTTCGAGGACGAGTCCAACGAGGCCGTCTAAGCCTATGCCTGGTCGACGTAGCACGGCGCGGGGTCACAGCGAACGGCAGGAGTCATCATGCCGAGCATAGACGCCCTCGCCGATCGCTTATCGACCTACCTCGGCAAGGACCAGGTGAACCTGGTCCGCCGAGCGTATTTCTACGCCGAACAAGCCCACGACGGCCAACGCCGCCGCAGCGGTGAGGCGTATGTCACGCATCCCCTTGCCGTGGCGAATATTCTTGCCGACATGCACATGGACCATCAGAGTTTGATGGCCGCGATGCTGCATGACGTGATCGAAGACACCGGGATTGCCAAGGAAGCGCTGCAAGCGCAGTTCGGCGAAACCGTGGCCGAACTGGTCGACGGGGTCAGCAAACTGACCCAGATGAACTTCGAGACCAAAGCCGAAGCCCAAGCCGAAAACTTCCAGAAAATGGCCATGGCCATGGCGCGCGATATTCGCGTGATCCTGGTCAAGCTCGCCGACCGCCTGCACAACATGCGCACGCTGGAAGTGCTGTCCGGCGAAAAACGCCGGCGCATCGCCAAGGAAACCCTGGAAATCTATGCGCCCATCGCCAACCGGCTGGGCATGCACGCCATCCGCATAGAATTCGAAGACCTCGGCTTCAAGGCCATGCACCCGATGCGTTCCGCACGGATCAACCAGGCGGTCAAACGCGCCCGGGGCAACCGCAAGGAAATCGTCAACAAGATCGAAGAGTCCCTGAGCCATTGCCTGGCGATTGATGAAATCCAGGGCGAAGTCAGCGGACGGCAGAAACACCTTTACGGCATCTACAAGAAAATGCGCGGCAAGCGTCGGGCCTTCAACGAGATCATGGACGTCTACGCGTTCCGGATCATCGTCGACAAGGTCGATACCTGCTACCGCGTGCTAGGTGCTGTGCATAATTTGTACAAACCGTTGCCGGGACGCTTCAAGGATTACATCGCGATCCCCAAGGCCAACGGCTATCAGTCGCTGCACACCACGCTGTTCGGCATGCACGGCGTACCGATCGAGATCCAGATCCGCACCCGTGAAATGGAGGAGATGGCCAACAACGGCATCGCCGCCCATTGGCTGTACAAATCCAGCGGCGACGAGCAACCAAAAGGCACTCACGCCCGCGCCCGCCAGTGGGTCAAAGGCGTGCTGGAAATGCAGCAGCGCGCCGGCAACTCGCTGGAATTCATCGAAAGCGTGAAGATCGACCTGTTCCCGGACGAGGTCTACGTGTTCACGCCCAAAGGCCGGATCATGGAGCTGCCCAAAGGCTCCACAGCGGTCGACTTCGCTTACGCGGTGCACACCGACGTCGGCAACAGCTGCATCGCCTGCCGGATCAATCGTCGTCTCGCACCGCTGTCCGAACCGCTGCAAAGCGGCTCCACGGTCGAGATCGTCAGCGCGCCTGGCGCGCGGCCGAACCCGGCGTGGCTCAACTTCGTGGTCACCGGCAAGGCGCGGACCCACATCCGCCATGCGCTGAAGCTGCAACGCCGCTCCGAATCCATCAGCCTCGGCGAACGCCTGCTGAACAAGGTCCTCAACGGTTTCGACAGCATCCTGGACAAAGTCCCGGCCGAGCGCGTCAAGGCGATGCTCACCGAGTACCGCCTGGAACTGATCGAAGACCTGCTCGAAGACATCGGCCTGGGCAATCGCATGGCCTATGTGGTCGCTCGCCGCCTGCTGGGCGAAGGCGAACAACTGCCGAGCGCCGAAGGCCCACTGGCGATTCGCGGCACCGAAGGCCTGGTCCTCAGCTACGCCAAGTGCTGCACGCCGATCCCGGGCGACCCGATTGTCGGGCACCTGTCGGCGGGCAAAGGCATGGTCGTGCACCTGGACAACTGCCGCAACATCAGCGAAATCCGCCACAACCCGGAAAAATGCATCCAGCTCTCGTGGGCCAAGGATGTCACCGGCGAATTCAACGTCGAGTTGCGCGTCGAACTGGAACATCAGCGCGGCCTGATCGCCCTGCTGGCCAGCAGCGTCAACGCGGCCGACGGCAATATCGAAAAAATCAGCATGGACGAACGCGATGGTCGCATCAGCGTGGTCCAACTGGTGGTCAGCGTGCACGACCGTGTGCATCTGGCCCGCGTGATCAAGAAACTGCGCGCCTTGACCGGGGTGATTCGCATCACCCGCATGCGTGCGTAGCCCATCCATTACAAGGAGTCATTCATGACCAAGACTGTTATCACCAGCGACAAAGCCCCGGCCGCCATCGGCACTTATTCCCAGGCGATCAAGGCTGGCAATACCGTCTACATGTCGGGTCAGATTCCCCTGGACCCAAAAACCATGGAACTGGTCGAAGGCTTCGAAGCCCAGACCGTCCAGGTGTTCGAGAACCTGAAAGCCGTGGCTGAAGCCGCTGGCGGTTCGTTCAAGGACATCGTCAAACTGAACATCTTCCTCACCGACCTGAGCCACTTCGCCAAGGTCAACGAGATCATGGGCAAATACTTTGACCAGCCCTACCCTGCCCGCGCCGCCATTGGCGTTGCAGCCCTGCCAAAGGGTTCGCAGGTAGAAATGGACGCCATTCTGGTCATCGAGTAATACATCCGGCGCAGCCTCCCAGGTTGCGCCGTTTTCGTTTTGAAAGGATTCCACCATGCGCAAAGCGCTTGCCCTCTCCTTGCTCGCCGTTTTCCTCGGCGGCTGCGCCAGCAACCCTGCCGACCGTGATATCAGCGGCACCTGGATCAACCAGGTGGCCATCGATGCTGCCTCCAAGGGCGGCCCCCTGCGCGAAGCGCTCCAGGCTTACGGTCCGAACCTGGAATGGGACGTCAACACCAAGGCCAGCCAGGCCCGCTACACCAACGGTTTTGAAAACGTCGAAGGCAAGCTGCTGGCCGATGAGTCCGGCGCCTGGAAAGTCGACTTCTATGGCAGTTCCGCCAGCGAACTGCGACGTGACGGCAAGCAATTGAGCCAGGTCGCCAACGACAACGAACCGGCGCAAGTCTTCGACCGCGCCCTGATTCCAGTCCCGGAAGGCGCGCCAATTGGCGCCAGCTTCGAACGCGCGCTGTACTCGGCCTACATGGGCGGCAGCTGGAAAATCGTCAACGGCCAGGGTGAAGGCAGCACCGTGCAGTTCCAGGCGGATGGCCAGGTGGCCGGCCTGCCGGGTGCGGATCGTTATGCCCTGTGTCTGGCGGGTGACTGCGCGTCGATGAGCGGTGGCAACGACAATATGTGGCTGCAACTCAACGGCCAGGGCAACACCTGGATCTTTGCGCGTAAAGGCAAGGAACTGGAAATCTTCCAGGCCGTGAACACGGCGCAGGCGGATGAAATGCCGCAGTTCACACCGGGTGATCGCAAGTGGTTGCTGGAAAAGCAGTGATCGAATACCTGTAGGAGCGAGGCTTGCCCGCGAAAGCGTCATAACATCCAACATCTATGTCGGCTGTTACATCGCTTTCGCGGGCAAGCCTTGCTCCTACAGTTGTTTTGGGTGACTCGAAGTTAGCTGCGGTCTCCAAGAATTGCGGCATAGCCTTCGCGATAACTCGGGTACTTCGGCTCCCAGCCCAGCGCTTTCGCCCGCGCATTGCTGCAACGCTTGCTGCCAGTCCTGCGCACACTCTCGTTCTCGGCCCACTCGGTCACGCCCAGATACTCACGCAACCAGCCCACCACGTCAGCCAATGGCGCAGGCGCATCGTCGACGCCTATATAGACGTTATCCAGCGCAACTCCTCGCTGATCAGCCTCAAGCAGATACGCCATCAACCCAGCCGCATCGTCCGAGTGAATGCGGTTGCCGTATAACGGCGGGTCAATCGCCACGCGATAACCGCGACGAACCTGAGTCAGCAGAAATTCGCGTCCCGGACCGTAAATCCCGGTCAGCCGCACGATGCTCGCCGGGATGCCGCTATTAAGGGCAATTTGCTCGGCTTCCAGCATCACTTGCCCGGAATAACCAGCCGCCACAGTCGGTGAAGTCTCGTCGACCCACTCGCCCTCCTGCTGGCCATAAACGCTGCTGCTGGACACGAACAGCAACCGATTCGGCACCTGGCCGTAATCGCCCAGCCATTCCAGCACGTGCTGCAAACCCTGAATATAAGCGGCGCGATAACCTGCTTCATCGTGATCGGTGGCCGCCGCGCAATACACCAGGTAATCCACCGCACCGATTGGCCAGGTTTCCGGACAGTCTTTATTGAACAAGTCGCCGGCAACGCCAATCACCCCTTCGGGCAGGCGCGAGACGTCACGCCGCAAGCCGTGAACTTCCCAACCCGAAGCCAGTAATTGCGTGGCCAGACGACTGCCGACATCACCGCAGCCGGCGATCAAAACAGATGGCGCAGACATCAGAAAACTCCCTCAGGAAAGGTACAGATTAGCGCCCGTAAAGGACGATCGGATAGCAATGGAGGAAAAAAAGAGAAGCCATTACTTCTGTTAACAAGAATTACTTGCAATAATGCCGACCACTTTTGTTCTCGGCCTTACGAGGCCTGGAAGAACATTTACCCTATTTTTCTCTCAGGTCCGGCCAGCATGACACGCAATCAATTCCCCGCTTCGCCAACCAAACGACCTCGCGCCTGGAGCGCTGTGGCCGCCCTGCTGCTCAGCCTGATGCTGGCGCCTGTTGCCGCTTTCGCTGATGCACAAGCACCTGCCACTCCTGCTGCCACCGCTGCAGCCCCGGCGGATCACGCCGCTCCCGCCGTAGTACCTGCCGCAACCGATCCGGCCCCGGCGGTAGATGCCAACGCCGAAGACGCGCCAGAAGTCCTCGAACCGGACAATTCCCTGGGCATGGCCCACGACCTGTCGCCATGGGGCATGTACCAGAACGCCGATATTATCGTGAAAATCGTGATGATCGGCCTGGCCATCGCCTCGATCATCACCTGGACCATCTGGATCGCCAAGGGCTTTGAGCTGATGGGCGCCAAGCGTCGTCTGCGCGGTGAGATCGTCCACCTGAAGAAAGCCACCACCCTGAAAGAAGCCAGCGCCAGCGCCACCAAGCAAGGCACCCTCGCTCATCTGCTGGTCCACGATGCCCTCGAAGAAATGCGCCTGTCGGCCAACAGCCGCGAGAAAGAAGGCATCAAGGAACGTGTCGCCTTCCGCCTCGAGCGTCTGGTTGCCGCCTGCGGTCGCAACATGAGCAGCGGCACCGGCGTGCTCGCCACCATCGGTTCCACCGCGCCGTTCGTGGGTCTGTTCGGCACCGTGTGGGGCATCATGAACAGCTTCATCGGCATCGCCAAAACCCATACCACCAACCTCGCCGTCGTCGCTCCCGGCATCGCCGAAGCCCTGTTGGCTACTGCGCTGGGCCTGGTTGCCGCGATTCCTGCCGTGGTCATCTACAACGTCTTCGCCCGCTCCATCGCCGGTTACAAGGCGCAGGTGTCGGACGCCTCTGCTGAAGTCCTGTTGCTGGTCAGCCGTGATCTGGATCACCTGCCGACGGCTGAGCGCTCCACGCAACCCCACGTGGTCAAAGTAGGGTAATCAGCCATGGGCTTGCATTTGAAAGAAGGCGCAGACGACGATCTGGTCGAGAACCACGAAATCAACGTCACGCCGTTTATCGACGTGATGCTGGTGCTGTTGATCATCTTCATGGTGGCTGCACCGTTGGCCACCGTGGACATCAAGGTCGACCTGCCGGCCTCCAGCGCCAAACCGGCGCCACGGCCAGAGAAACCGGTATTCCTCAGCGTAAAAGCTGACCAGCGCCTGTTCCTCGGTGAAGACGAAGTGAAGGCCGAAGCACTCGGCGCCACCCTCGACGCCCGGACCAAGGGCAAGAAAGACACGACGATCTTCTTCCAGGCCGATAAAGGCGTGGATTACGGCGACCTGATGAGCGTGATGGACAACCTGCGCTCCGCCGGTTACCTGAAGGTGGGTCTGGTCGGGCTTGAGACGGCAGTCAAGAAATGATCACGACGCGCCATAAGCTGACGCGTTACAGCGGGAGCCTGGCCGTGGTGCTGGGCGTCCATGCGCTGGCCATTGCGCTGGCGGTGAACTGGACGGCGCGCCCACCGATTGAATTGCCTCCCCAGGCGATGATGGTCGAGTTGGCGCCGCTTCCGGCCCCACCACCGCCGGCACCGCCGAAGGTGATCACGCCGCCACAGCCACCGGCCCCGGTGGAAGAACTGCCGATCCCGAAACTGGCGCAAGTGCCTAAGGCAGAAATTGCCGTGCCGAAACCGGTCAAACCCAAGCCCACGCCGCAACCGCCCAAGCCTGTGGAGAAAAAGCCGGAGCCGCCGAAGGAAAAACCGTCCGAGGAAAAACCGAGCGACGCGCAACCGACCCAGGCCCCGACCGAGAAATCCGCACAACCGGCGCCAGGACCATCGCCCGCCCAGCAGGCCGCCAAGGCCAGTTGGCAAGGCACCCTGCTCGCGCACTTGGCCAAGTACAAAAAGTACCCGGCCAGCGCGCAATCAAGGGGCAAGGAAGGTCTGAACCGCCTGCGCTTCGTGGTCGATGGTGAAGGCAATGTGTTGTCGTTCGAACTGGTGGGCCGTTCCGGCAACGCCGACCTGGACCGGGCGACCCTGGACATGATCAAACGTGCCCAGCCGCTGCCCAAGCCACCGGCCGACATGCTGAACAACGGCTCGATCGAAATCGTTGCACCGTTTGTTTATTCGCTGGAAAAACGCCGGCGCTAAACAACACACGGCAACTGTAAGAGCGAAGCTCGCTCGCGAAGAGGCCATCACATCCAACATCCATGTTGGCTGATAAACCGCTTTCGCGAGCAAGCTCTGCTCCTACAGGTTATGCAGCGGCCATAAAGGCACCGAAAGGTGCCTTTTGCTTATCCGCCAGCGGCAAACCCGCATTGCCCTGTGTCACTCAACACACTCTCTCTGATAACGTGCGTCTATCGATTGCAGCCGGTATGCTTGGCCCGCAACTTCATGGACGCTCGCTATGACTCTTACAGAATTACGCTACATCGTTACCCTCGCCCAAGAGCAGCACTTCGGCCACGCGGCCGAGCGTTGCCACGTCAGCCAGCCGACCCTGTCGGTGGGCGTGAAAAAGCTTGAAGACGAACTCGGTGTGCTGATTTTCGAGCGCAGCAAGAGCGCCGTGCGCCTGACTCCGGTCGGCGAAGGCATCGTGGCCCAGGCGCAGAAAGTCCTGGAACAGGCCCAAGGCATCCGCGAACTGGCCCAGGCCGGCAAGAACCAACTGACCGCGCCGCTGAAAGTCGGCGCGATCTACACCGTCGGCCCGTACCTGTTTCCACATCTGATTCCACAACTGCACCGGGTCGCCCCGCAGATGCCGTTGTACATCGAAGAAAACTTCACCCACGTGCTGCGCGACAAACTGCGCAACGGCGAGCTCGACGCGATCATCATCGCCCTGCCGTTCAACGAAGCCGACGTGCTGACCCTGCCCCTCTACGACGAACCGTTCTACGTCCTGATGCCGGCCCAGCACCCGTGGACCCAGAAAGAAACCATCGACGCCGCCCTGCTCAACGACAAGAGCCTGCTGCTGCTCGGTGAAGGCCACTGCTTCCGCGACCAGGTGCTGGAAGCCTGCCCGACCCTGGGCAAAGGCAACGACGGCGCCAAGCACACCACGGTGGAATCCAGCTCCCTGGAAACCATCCGCCACATGGTCGCTTCCGGCCTGGGCATCTCGATCCTGCCGTTGTCGGCCGTGGACAGTCACCACTACGCCCCCGGCGTGATTGCCGTGCGTCCTCTGTCGCCGCCGGTGCCGTTCCGCACCGTGGCCATCGCCTGGCGCGCCAGCTTCCCGCGGCCGAAGGCGATTGAAATCCTCGCTGACTCCATTCGCCTGTGCTCGGTGGCCAAGCCACAAGCGCCGGTGGTGGCCGGTTAAGTCGCTGCCATGACCGAGTTGTCGCAAGTGTCAGTGACGGCACTCAAGGGTGTCGGTGAAGCCATGGCCGAGAAATTGGCCAAGGTCGGCCTGGAGAATCTCCAGGACGTGCTCTTTCACCTGCCGTTGCGCTACCAGGACCGCACTCGTGTGGTCCCGATCGGCCATTTGCGACCCGGTCAGGACGCCGTGATCGAAGGCACCGTCAGCGGCGCCGACGTGGTCATGGGCCGCCGCCGGAGCTTGGTTGTACGGATTCAGGACGGCACCGGCGGGCTCAGCCTGCGCTTCTACCATTTCAGCAACGCCCAGAAAGAAGGCCTGAAACGCGGCACGCGGATTCGCTGCTACGGCGAAGCCCGGCCCGGTGCCTCGGGGCTGGAAATCTACCACCCGGAATACCGCGCCATCACCGGCGACGAGCCGCCGCCGGTGGATGAAACCCTGACCCCGGTTTACCCGCTCACCGAAGGCCTGACCCAACAACGCCTGCGCCAACTGTGCATGCAAACCCTGACCCTGCTCGGCCCTACAAGCCTGCCCGACTGGCTGCCGACCGAACTGGCCCGGGACTATCAACTGGCGCCGCTGGCCGATGCGATCCGCTACCTGCATCACCCGCCCGCCGATGCCGACGTCGACGAACTCGCCCTCGGTCATCACTGGGCGCAGCATCGCTTAGCCTTTGAAGAACTGCTGACCCATCAACTGTCCCAGCAGCGCCTGCGCGAAAGCATGCGTTCCCTGCGCGCGCCGGCGATGCCCAAAGCCACCAAGCTGCCGGCCAAGTACCTGGCCAACCTCGGCTTCACGCCGACCGGCGCCCAGCAACGGGTCGGCAATGAAATCGCCTACGACCTCAGCCAGCACGAGCCGATGCTGCGCCTGATCCAGGGTGACGTCGGCGCCGGCAAAACCGTGGTCGCCGCCCTCGCCGCGTTGCAAGCGCTGGAGGCCGGTTATCAGGTTGCCTTGATGGCGCCGACCGAGATCCTCGCTGAACAGCATTTCATCACCTTCAAGCGCTGGCTCGAACCGCTGGGCATCGAAGTCGCGTGGCTGGCCGGCAAGCTCAAGGGCAAGAACCGCGTCGCGGCGTTGGAGCAAATCGCCAACGGCGCGCCCATGGTGGTCGGCACTCATGCGTTGTTCCAGGAAGAAGTGCAGTTCAAGAACCTCGCGCTGGCAATCATCGACGAACAGCACCGCTTCGGCGTCCAGCAGCGCCTCGCCCTACGGCAGAAAGGCGTGGGCGGACGGATGTGCCCGCATCAACTGATCATGACCGCCACGCCGATTCCACGGACGTTGGCCATGAGCGCCTACGCCGACCTCGACACCTCGATCCTCGACGAACTGCCTCCCGGTCGAACCCCGGTCAACACCGTGCTGGTCACCGATACACGGCGCGTTGAAGTCATCGAACGGGTGCGCGGCGCCTGTGCCGAAGGACGTCAGGCCTATTGGGTTTGCACGCTGATCGAAGAATCCGAAGAGCTGACCTGCCAAGCGGCGGAAACCACTTACGAAGACCTGACCGCCGCCCTTGGCGAGTTGAAGGTCGGGCTGATCCATGGGCGCATGAAGCCTGTCGAGAAAGCTGCGGTGATGGCCGAATTCAAGGCGGGCAACCTGCAACTGCTGGTCGCGACCACGGTGATTGAAGTCGGCGTCGACGTGCCCAACGCCAGCCTGATGATCATCGAAAACCCCGAACGCCTCGGCCTCGCGCAACTGCACCAGTTGCGCGGTCGTGTCGGTCGGGGCAGCGCCGCCAGCCATTGCGTGCTGCTCTACCATCCGCCGCTGTCACAGATCGGCCGTCAGCGCCTGGGCATCATGCGCGAGACCAACGACGGATTTGTCATCGCCGAAAAAGACCTCGAACTGCGCGGCCCCGGCGAAATGCTCGGCACACGCCAGACCGGCCTGCTGCAATTCAAGGTCGCGGACCTGATGCGTGACGCCGACCTGCTGCCCGCCGTGCGCGATGCGGCCCAGGCGCTGCTGGAGCGCTGGCCCGATCATGTCAGCCCGTTGCTTGATCGCTGGCTGCGCCATGGGCAGCAATACGGCCAAGTGTGAGCACCGTCGCAGTTTCTGGACCATGGCTTTAAACAAGCTGGTTATACTCCAGCAATTGTTTCAAAAACGGATACACACCATGACCGAAGCTGCCCTCATCCCCGAAACCCCGCACGCTCCGTCTGTTATTCGGCTGCTGCTCGGCAAGCTGGGCATCGCCTACGAAGAAGTCCTCGACCATCACGGCCTCAACGCCGCACGTAAAGTGCAGGCGGTTTTGCTGGATGATGCGGTCGGCGCACTCATGGTGCTGTTCCCGCAGAGTCAGTTGCTGGACCTCAATCGCCTCGCCGAACTGACGGGCCGCCGACTGACGGCTGTCTCGACCGAACGCCTGGAGAAGATGCTCGGCAAACACAGCCTGAGCCTGCTGCCCGGCCTGCCGGCGCTGACCAGTTCACCGTGCCTGTACGAAGAAAGCCTGCTGCGCGAGCCGAAGTTGCTGATCAACTCGGGCGAGCCGAATGTGCTGCTGGAAATCACCAGCGAAGCCTTCAAGAGCATGCTGACCAAGGCCAGCGCCGCCAACTTCGGCGAAGCCCTGACCAGCATCCGCCCGAACCTCGACCGCCCCGACGATGACCGCGAGGAAATCACCCAGGCCGTCCAGGCGTTCACCGCGCGGCGCATCCAGCAACGCCTGGAAGCCACCATCGAGATTCCGCCGCTGGCCGAAACCGCGCAAAAAATCATCAAGCTGCGGGTCGACCCCAACGCCACCATCGACGACATCACCGGCGTGGTTGAAACCGACCCGGCTTTGGCCGCGCAAGTCGTGAGCTGGGCGGCGTCGCCGTATTACGCCTCGCCGGGCAAGATTCGTTCGGTGGAAGACGCGATCGTTCGGGTGCTGGGTTTCGATCTGGTGATCAACCTGGCCCTGGGCCTGGCCCTCGGCAAGACCTTGAGCCTGCCCAAAGACCACCCGCAACACACCACGCCGTACTGGCAGCAATCGATCTACACCGCCGCCGTCATCGAAGGCCTGACCCGCGCCATGCCCCGGGCCCAGCGCCCGGAAGCCGGCCTGACCTACCTCGCCGGCCTGCTGCACAACTTCGGCTACCTGCTGCTGGCCCACGTGTTCCCGCCGCACTTCTCGCTGATCTGCCGCCACCTGGAGGTCAACCCGCACCTGTGCCACAGCTATGTTGAACAACATCTGCTGGGCATCAGCCGCGAACAGATCGGTTCCTGGTTGATGCGCTATTGGGACATGCCGGATGAGTTGGCGACTGCGCTGCGCTTCCAGCACGATCCGGGCTATGACGGCGCCTATGCCGAATACCCGAACCTGGTATGCCTGGCGGTGCGTTTGCTGCGCAGTCGCGGGATTGGCTCCGGGCCGGATGAAGACATCCCGGATGCGTTGCTGGAGCGTGTGGGCCTGACCCGCGACAAGGCCAACGACGTGGTCAGCAAAGTGCTTGAAGCCGAAGTGCTGCTGCGCGAACTGGCCTCGCAGTTCACCCAGGCCTAAAAGCTTCGCGGGCAAGCCTCGCTCCAGTAGGAGCAAGGCTTGCCCGCGATGAACCCTACCCGATCGTTCCCACGCTCCCGCGTGGTAACGCATCCCGTGACGCTCCGCGTCACAGCCCCAACACCGAACTCAAGCCTTAGGCTTAGCCTTCCTCGGCTTCAAATACTTGGTCAACCCCTGGAACCAGATCACCAGCGCCGGGTTGCCCTTGATTTGAATCGACTTGTCCTGAATCCCCGTCATAAACGCCAACTGCTTGTTCTTCGCCTGCATCGTGGCAAAGCCATACGCCGCGTCTTTAAAGGCAATCGCAAACGCCGGTTCGGCATACACCCCGGACTTGCTGGTGATGCGCTGATCCTTCACGCGAAAATGCCGCGCCACCTTCCCGTCCAGGGTCTGGAGTTGAAACACCAGTTCCTTGTCCCCCAACTGCTGTTGAAACGCAGGATTGGTCCGACTGGCCTTACCCATCAACAAACCCAGCATCCACAGAAGAAAACGAAATTTCATGCGCACAGCCTCAAAGAAAAATGAACGGCCGGCGCAGTGTAGCGACTTCAGACGATAACGACACTATTGCGTTGTGTTTGAAGAAGATGATGCGGTTTTTGGCGTCAATGACTGCCAAGTCACGCTTTTCAACTAACGAGGCAACGCCTCTACGGCCCACGATCAACGATTGATCGGCAACTGAAAACGCATCCGCTGCCCACATAGATCCAGGTCTTCTCGGAACAGACCGTAAGCCATCTCACAGTGACCAGCCACGTAGTGCTGCCATACCGGGTCAACCAGCGGCTCGCCTCCCAACCGCTGCGCTGCTGCCTCCATCGTCATGGCGTTGTCTTTACCCACCATCGCCAGGGTCGCGTTGTAGAAACCATCGTTGGTCATCCCGGTCTGCAAATACATCAATTCGTTCAGCCGGCCATTGGTGGTGTGCAGCAGACAGGACCACTTTTTGAGTGCCGCCGCCTCACCCGCCTCAGCCTTTTGATAAAGCGTTTCGCAGTATTCTTCCTTGAACTTCACCCAACTGCGCTGCACATCAATCAATAACTTCCTGTTGTCCGGGGCCAAGCTGGCCTGCGCTTTTTTGTATTGATCGTTCAATGCGGTGTCGAGTGCATCGAAGGTTTTTTGGCTGCAGATCAACCAATCAGATGTTTCAAAACTGTCGACATTGCAGTTCGGCTGGGCGAAAGCCGAGAACATGGACGCCGCCAGGACCACGCCTGCGAAATTCACAAACGCCTTCTTGCATCCGTTCATTCCACCACTCCACTGCTACGCTCAGCCACACGCGCAGGAATCTTCGACGCCTTGCCCGCGTCGCTCATTAGCGAGGCGTACTTCGTGTAAGCCTGTGCCGCCAGCGCTTTATTCTTCAGGCCCCAGTAACTGTCCGCGAGGTTGAGATAGGCCACGGTTCGGGTGGGGTTTCTGGCGATCACTGCGTTCAACAACTCAATGGACTCTTCGTAATTGCCGGTTTCACCGAAGAGAAACCCCAGGTCGTTGGACCAACCCGGCATCTGCGCGAAGTCATACTTTTGCGCGATGTAGCTGTCCGGATTGCAGTGTCCGCTGCCGCCATCCATCAGGAAGTTCGCCATCGCCGTCGAAACGGCCTCGGTCTGCCCTTTTCGATACAGCGCCAACGCCTTGTCGAGCTGTTCCGCGACGTCCGTCATCATCAATTTTTTGTATTCGCTGCCCGCTTGAATGCGCAACTCAGACAACTGTTCAAACAGCTTGCGACCATCGAAAGATGCCAAAGACATTTCGCCGATCAGGTTTTTGGGTACTTCTTCAACACTGACAAGCGAGTGATCACAGGACTCGTTGTTGACCACCTGCAATACATGTTTCAGCTCGAACTGCCTGGAGTTTTTGTTGTAGCGAAACACCAGGTTGAAGTTATAAACGGCGTTATCTTCTTCGCTGCTGACCAGTACAAGGGCGTTCCCGGCTTCGGCAGAGGACTGCTTGACCGACACGGTGTCACCTTGCAGATCGATGACCTTCAGCACGCCAGCCGGGTTGTTGATGATGTTGACGCTGAAGATGTCGCTCGTAGCCGAGGAGTATTGGCTCTTGATCAACGGCAATGCCTTGGCCGTATCCAGCAAGATGTCGTTGCCGGTGCCGTGTTCAGGTGTGATCTGCAGGCGGCGGAAGTCTGCACCGGCTGCACCGGACAGCACAGACACGTTTTGACGGGATGCGTCACCCAATAAACTGGCCTGTTGCTGTTTGATCACCGTTGGCGGGTTGGCATTGGAACTTGGCTGCGCGACCTTGCCCGTGCTCTGCGAAGCCGTTTCTTTCAAGGGCAGCGCGCAGCCGGAATCACACGCCAACTTCAAAAGCTCAGGCTCGTCCGTCCCCTCGAACACATAAGTTGCCGCGCCATTGCGTTGCCCGTCGCTGTACACCGGCACACTGACTGCCAACGAAGCGGCGGTCGAAGAGGCCGGGGCCGGATCCACAACCGTTACCACGTTTGCTTCAGCGTCCTTGCAAAGGGTATCGGCTGCCGACTCCAAGAGTGACTTCCCCGTATGCGCGCCCAACTTCGCGCTGACCGGACGGCAGTCATAGCCATGCCAGTAAGGGCCCACTTGCATCGAGATATTCTGGGAAAAAATATAGAGATGGTTCAGGACGACTTCTTTGCCGTCATAACTGAAGACCACCCAACGGCGAGACTTAGCGGAAGAGTAATTCTCACTGTCCAGAATGTACTGATTGCCGGATCGATACAGCGCGTTGGTAAACATCGCGCCGGTATATTCCGCGTCGTCGAACAGTCGCTTTCCTGAGCTGGCATCTAAAACATAGCCCTCTTCATCCAAGGCCACTGAACAACTGCCGGTCGCCTTGCCGTAATACCCACAGATCGTTGCGTGGGGGAAAACCGACTCAGCAGCACTCGCGCCAAAGCTCAATAGCGCCATCAAGCACATTGAAATCTTCAAGGTAAACAGCTTCACCACTGACACCCCTTCTCGGCAGAAGACTCAGTCAACGGGTGATGATCAAACTCAAACCGTTTCTTGGTTTTGGCATTGGTGTAGGACATGCCGTAAATCAACGCACCCTGGCGCACCATGACGTATTCACCGGTGACGGCGCCGCCCACGACTTCGACCCAGGTGGTGGTGAATTGAAAAGGCCGGCCCTCGGCCATTTCTTCTTGCTCGGTACTTTTGAACACCAGCGGGATCGACTCTTTGGACGTCCCATACTTGGCCCCGGCCCCGCTCCACTTCGCGGCTTCATCACGGTAGATCCTGAACTCAAGCTTTATGTTTTTACCCTCCAGAGATTGAAAACAGTCAATTTCCGTTTCCACTTCGCTGTGAGCGAATGCGGGGAAGGCCAGCAACATCAGCATCAATAACTTTTTCAAAGACAACTCCCTTTGCCAGATCGCTTATGAATCGGTGATTTTCAACAGCCGGAATTCGTTGTTCACAAACTCGTAATAGCGCGTTCGGTAGAGATTTTTCAGCGGTTTACCCATCAGGTCTTCTTCGGTGTCGACGGTGATGCCGTAGACGATGATCAAGTTGCTGTCGGGCCGGTAAGACAGCGCCAGCGCGTTGCCGTCGTAGGCATTCGGCAGACCCGTGGCGATTTCGCCCGTCTGCGCATCCAGCACTTCGACACACATCGTGCTGCCGCCACAGCCCATCCGGTGCAGAACGTAGTGCCCGGCGAAATTGACCTTGCCGGCGAGGGCTTGTGCGCGCGCTTCATCCATCCATTGATTGCTGTTTTCCTGGGGCACCGGGGCGTGGTTTGGGCCGGCAAACACTTCGGTGATGGTGAAGTCTGTGAAGGATGGCTCGGCGGCGAAGGATAAAGAGGTTGCACCGGCCAGGATGCAGCCCAATAAAATCGACAGTCCTTTCATGTTGTAACTCCTGAACAAATTCACTGTTCCCATTGGCATCCCGTCTCCAGAGAAGAGTCGATATTCCAGATATGAGAAAACTTGTACTGCTTGCCATTCGATTTCTTGGTGTAAGTCATGGAAAGGACTGTTACGCCCTGACTCACCATTTCGTACTCGCCGGTTACCTTCCCCTCAGAGACCTCGGTCCACATAGTGGTGGCCAGCCAAGGCCTGCCCGGGCTTACTTCTTCTTCTTGGTGGTCGGTTAAAACCAGGGGGATTGGCACACCGGATGAAGCGTATTTAACAAAGCCACCCTCCAACTTGTTCGTAGTGTCGTAATAGGTCCGAAGCTCGAATTTCACCGGGCTCCCCTCATCCAGTTCAAAACACAGATTCTCCGACACCACCTCGCACCGACCCGCCAACGGCAGCACGCCAACCACCAACAGCAGCCATCTTTTAACTTCAAATCCCTTGAAATAACCCGCCTTCAAATCGAAAAATCCTGCACTTCGTCCAGTCCCCAACACCCGTCAAAACTGAACCGGTAAATCACCTGATAACCCGTATCCGGTTTTTGCAGTTTCACCGTCGCCGATGTGTCGCTCTGGTCCACGATCTCCAGCGTCAGCCCTTGCATCGCGCGCGCCTTCGCCTCGGGGATCAGCGGGAACACCAGGTCACTGCGATCCAGCAACGTACTGACCTGCTTCGGCTCAGGCTCGGCGTCTACCGTAATCAGCTTCTTCATCGGAACGCGGGTGAAGGTTTTTTGACTGGCCGTGCTTTCCATGAAGTCGGCTAAAAACCCTTCGAAATCCTTCGAGGGACAGCCCAACACCTGGGCTTGTTCGGCAGGTTCCGGCATCAGGCAGGGCTTGGCCGGGTCAACCTGTATGCCTTGAGTGCTCAACTGCTCTGCGTTAGTGCGTGAATCTTCCTGTCCCATGTTGGCCGCCGCCAGGTAACAGGCCAGTGCCCGTGGCGAATCCTGAATGCCCAGGGTGCCACGTTGAAAGGCACTGCCCAGGTCATTGAGCGCATAGGGCGAACCTTGCGCAGCGGACCTTTTCAGCGCCGCCAGGGATTTTGCCGGGTCGGCGCAAGGACGCGGGTCGCCATACTCGCCTTCGTCACAATAAAACCCGGAAAGTGCATGACTGGCCTGGGCCAGCGTTCGGGAACCTTGGCTCAAAAGCTCGAGAATTTTGCTGTTGTCCAGGCGCGGCGCCTGCCCCGAAAGGCTGACTGACGCGGCAGCATAGGCCGCCTGGTCGTTACCTTGGGCGGCACCGTCCAGGTAACTGTCCAGGGACGAAACATACAACTGCACGTCGGCCGGATACCCCGACTCGTTCGTCAGCTTGTCATACAGCGCCCCTCGCTTGAGGGCGCGGGCACCCGGCGCAGCGCGCAGTTCCCCTTGTTGCTCGGACAGCACCTTTTCCAGCGACCAGTCTTCGACCCGCACCAATTTCCAGCAGTCGCCGAACTTGAACGTGAAGGCCTTCAGCACTTCGCCTTTGTGGTCGCGGACGAACACATAGTTGGGCAACTGAACCTGCAAACTCAGCCCGGATTTCGCGATGTAGTCCGCCGACAACTCAGTCAGAGATCGCGGCGCCAGCGTCGCCACCTGCCGTTGCACCACCAGGGGTTTCGACCCGGTGGAGACCACCGACAACTCCATCACCGGCGAAGCGACAAAGGCTGGCTGAGTATCGGGATTCGCCGTAAACGCGGTGACGAACTCCACAAAATTGGCGCTGGGGCATAGCACTGCACCCGGCTCCGCCGCAAACGCCGCCGACGACATCACCAGCGCCCACCACGCCAGGTACCCACGCTTCAAACCCGCCACAACAGAATTCCTTTTCATCAAAAAACTACTTCACCAACGTCAGTTCACCATCGCGATACAACACCTCACACCCCAGCCATGCCACATCAACTTGAGGCAACACCGCCGAAGGCTTGCGCAGTTCACGCAACAAGGTCGAGCCGTGGGACAAGCGCCCACCCATGCGCGCAATCACTGCCCGCGCGGCCTGGTAGTGCGCGTGGCGACCGGGGTCGAGGGTGTCTTCGAGCAAAATGTCGTCGCCCAGAATGCCTTGCACCTGCCCCGGATAAATCATGAAACCCGTCGCTTGCTCGGTGCCTTCGCGACCGTCTTGCCAGAAGCTGCCGTCGCGGCTGCGAATGTCTGGATGCGGCGCGAACCAATGCACTCGATCCGCCATCGGCATGGCGTGGTGCAGGCGGAAGAACACCCGCATCAGGTTGTCGCGATACCACTCGCGCACTTGCAGGTAGTAGCCGCGCAGGCCCGGCAGGCCAGTGGAATGGGCGACACGGATAAGCCCCGACCATTGCGGGAAGGCCTGCAACGGCAAGTCAGTCGGTGCCGGCCGTGGCGTGGCCGGATCGGTTTCCCAGGGCAATCGATGCGGGCTGTTTTCAAGATCTTCATACGCCGTCGGCGGCCGGCCCAGCAGATCGCCGCCGCTGCTGGCCAATGATGTGGCGATGCACAGATTGCCTTGCACCACGAACACATAGAACCGGGTGAACCAGTCGGCCAGTTGTTGGCCGTTGGCACCTTGGGCGATCAGTCCGGACAGTTCTTCGTCGAAGCGGCGCAAGCGCGGTTCCAACGTCAGCAAGTGCCCGCGGGCGATACGTTGCATGCGCAGGAACAACGGCAACGAACGCAGCATTCGCAGCGGTCGCCACGGCAGGTGCGGTGTCGCGCCACCGACTTCACCGGCATAGCTGCTGGCGGAAATCCCCCAGTCGGCCAACCGTGCCAGAAACAGGTCGTTGTTGATGTATGAGGCGCCGCCAAACACCGCGGTAAACGGCTCGTTGTCCTGCAACACCCGCGAGTCCCAACGCGCCATGATCGCCGGAATACTCGCCGCCGCACGCCGTTGCGCGTACTCCACGAACACGCTCGGTTGCGGTGGCAGGATCTCGGCAATGTTGGCGGCGGTCAGGTGCCGGCGCCAGCCGTAGTCGCTGATCGGCCGGTATTGCAGCAACCAGAGTTGCTGGCCATCCCAGGCCCATTCGACGTCGCCGGGCACGTAGTGAAAGACCCGCAACACGCCTTGCAGAAAGCGCCACAACAGGTCCGCCGTCAGGCCATGGGACGGCTTGAACGTGTCGCTGCTCCACGAATCACCGAGGCGGGAAATGATCGCGCGCTCGGGGCTGACCTGACCGTCGGCCAGCGACTCGAGATGCCCTTCGACCCACTCCAGTTCCACCGACAGATGCCGCACAAACCCGATCCCGGACACCTTGGGCGTGATGAAGCGCTGCACCACCACTTCTTCCACACCCGCCGCGCTCAACTCGGCGATGCGCGCCGACACGTTGGACGTCGGTTCGCGCAGGAACGTGGTGCTCAACCCGGCATTCGCCGCATCGGCCTGATCCTCGCCATAACTGGAGGAACGCACCGCCCACGTGGCGTCCGGTTGACTGGCGAGAAACGCCGGCAAGCGCGGATCCTGACCCTCGTTGAGCGACAGCGCCGGCGGCACCGCTTGCCCGGCCAACTCCGCCAGACGCAAGCGACCGCCCTTGGTGTGCGCAACGAATCCGCATTCGCCCGATTCCAGCCACCCGGCGAATTCTGCCGCTGAGTCGATCCACGGGTAATGGCCCCAGCCGGTTTTCAAGCTGATTGTGAGATCTGCGCGAGCCAGAATCGCCGACCACGCGGCAGCCTGCGCGATGCCGAGCACGTTGTCCTGATCGCCCCAGACCAGCTCGACCGCGTCGGTGATCCACTCCAACAGCGGCAACGCCGTGTCGGCGCGCACCAGGTCCCAGTGCGGCACAAACGCGCGGCAGCGAGCGTATCCGGCGCCCATGCGCTGGTACTGCGCGGGCGTCCAGGTCTGGTTGGAGAACTTGTGCGCGAACACGGCGGGTTTGTTCGACAGCAACCAGTGAATGGTCTTGCGAATCGGCAGCGGCGACATCAACGCCGGCAACCGTCGTTGCCACAAGAATGCGCCGACCGGCGCCAGCAACACGCTGCGGCAAAAGTGCCCCGGCTGACGTTGCAGCGCGTGCAACACCAGCAACGCATTGACCCCGACCGCCATGATCGCGCTGCCTTCAACCGTCATCGCCAGCAACGCTTGCGCGTACGCCGTAAGGTCTTCGCACGGCGCCTGTGGATTGCTGCCGAAGCCCGGCAATTCCAGCGGCACCACGTGGTAGCGCTGAAAGTGCGGCAGCGCGTCATCCCACCATTCGGCGGCGCTGCCGTTGCCGGCCAGCAGGTACATCACAGGCTTGCTCATGGACAATCCTCAGGCCAGGTCGCGCAGGGCAGCGTCGAGGGTCGGGTAACGGAAGGTGTAGCCGGCCTCGGTCAATCGGCTCGGCACCACCCGTTGACCGTCGAAAAACAACTGCGCCATCTCGCCGGCCAGTGCGCGTACGGGCGCGGCGGGAATGTGGAACCACACCGGGCGCTTCAGGGCTTTACCGACGCGGCTGGCGAACACGCCCTGACTCACCGCATCCGGCGCCACCAGGTTGTACGTGCCGCTCAAACTGTCGTCTTCGAAAGCACGGGCGATCACTTGAATCACATCGTCGCGATGCACCCAACTCATGATCTGCTGCCCATCGCCCATGCGCCCGCCGAACCCCAGGCGAAACGGAATCAGCAACGGCAACAACGCGCCGCCCGGGCCGAACACCACGCCCAAGCGCAGCACCACCTGACGCACGCCGAACTCGGTGGCCGGTTGCGCGGCGGCTTCCCACTGGGCGCATAACTCGGCCATGAAACCGTCGCCCTTGCTCGCGCCTTCATCCAGGCTTTCGCTGGCATCGCGCACGCCGTAAAAACCGATGGCCGAGGCCTGAATCCACAGCGCCGGTTTGTGCGTGGCGTTCTTCAGCCAGCACATCAGCGCTTCGGTGGTATTGACCCGACTGGCGATCAATTGCGCCTGGCGTTTCTCACTCCAACGCGGCCCGGCAACCGGTGCGCCCGCGAGGTTGATCACCACGTCGAAGGTTTCGTCGTAGCCGAGCTTGCTCAGCGAGCGCACGCACCGGGCGCGACCATCAAACAGGTACGCCGCTTTCAACGGATCGCGCGCTAGGACGCTGACCGTATGACCGGCGTCGAGCAGTTGATTGACCAGCACTTCGCCGATAAACCCGGTGCCACCGGTCACCAGCACGCGCTTGTAAGTGCCACCCGCGAACGGGTTCGACGGTTTGCCTTCGCGCTGCATGCGCAACGCCGCCAAGCCATCGCGAATCCCAGAGGCCGTCACGCCAATGGCGAACAACGTCAGCAACCAACCACGCCAGCCGAAATCAATCGCGGTCAGCCCTGTCGGCAGGCTCGCCCACTGCGCCAGTTGCACGCCGTACAGCGCAAAAAACGCCCCGCCATTCACCGCCAACACGGTGTGCATGATCCGCTCGATGGCCGGCAGTTTGCGGCTGCGATCCTCGACCACGAAATCCCACAGCGTCAGGCAAATCTCCAGGGCAAACAGCAGCGCAATCACAATCGCCCACGTGCCCTGGAACGCCAGATGCGCCATGCCCAGAAACAGAACCCCGTAGAAACACGAGCGCAGCGCATGGATCGACAACTCCAGCCGCGCACTGTGCCGATACGGCAGCGCGACGGGCAGTTCGTGGTGATAAATCGTATCCAGCGCACCCAAAATGGCCTGGGCAATCAGCAGCGCGACCGCCCAATCCAGAAGAGAAAAATCAGGCATGGTCAGCGTCACTCGGTGGGGTGTTTGAAGAGGCGGCGCGGCGGTCGTGGCGATAGAGCCAGATCAGCGGCGGCAATAAAGTCAGTAGCGCGAAGCCGTCGATCCACAGGTTCACCGACAGCTGCGCCGTCAGGGAAAACCACATGTCCTGCGGCGCCCACAGCACAATGCCGGCGATCAACCAGCCCCAGGCCATGGGACTTTTCAGGCGATTGCCGATGCGCACGAGACCGAGCATGTAGAGCGAATAACTTTGCAGCGTGGCGCCGAACACGGCGAGCCACCAGAGTTCCTGCTCGCGGGCGGCGCGCGGTGGCAGGTCCGTCCAGAAGGCGTAGTCGACGTTTTGCAGGTAGACGTCGAGCCATCCCGAAGGGCCGACCCAGGTCAGCACGATACTGACCAGCAGATGCACCAGCGCGGCGGCGGATAGCCAAGCAACCAGGGCTTGGCGAAGGGTATTTGAGGGGACTGGCATTCCGTGTCCTGAGGGCTTCCTTGAGGGGGGCAAGTCTAAAGGAAATTGGGGACAGGAAATTGGGGACAGATTTATTTATTAATGGCAGTGGCGAGCCCCCACTCATAGGCCGAAGTATCAATCAGCAACCACCCGTATCACCGCATTGCACCCAACCCCGAATGGATTTGCCCTTGGGGGTTTTGAACAAGATCTTGACCCAACCCGCCTCAACCCCTTCCTGCAACACCGAATCACCCGGGATCAAATACATCTTCGTCACCTCCGCTAAAACCGGCGAACTGTAGATGGAGGTCTTCTTGTTGATGGTGAGCGTTACTTTGTCTCCCGCTGCCCAGTGTTTATAAGCGGCGGAATTGAGTTTGGCGACGATGGCATCGGCGGTTTTATAGGGGAATGTGTAGACCAACTCCTCGGAGTCGAAATCGCGCACGATATCGCCGCCATTGCCGAAGTAGTTCGACAGTTGCTCATCCCTCACATAGCCCTTCGCCGTAGGGGAATACGCGTGAACGGTGTAGTACTCGCCCAAATAATTAACGCCGGTATCGGCTCTGATTCCGACGGCATGAATGACGAACAGCATTGGCTCGGCGTCGGGTTTGGCCTGAGCGAAGAAAGCCGCTTGAACGCGTCCAGTGGCCGCCAGAAATGGCAGGCCGCCGATGTTCGTCTTTTTACCGTCGGCGCAATTTACAAAATCGATTTCGATGGCTTTTTCGTCGGGGTCTTGGGATTCGTCTTCGGGCAGGTTGGTGTAGTTGAAAACGATAGCACCCGATTCTGTTTGCAGCGCTGGGAAGGCTTCACTTTTTGGGGGATTGCAGGTGATTCGGGCGAGGAGTTTTTTCAGGCTCAATACACCCTCTTCATAAAAGGTATTGCACTGCGAAACCACGACAAAACCCTGGGCTGTTTCTGCTTGAAGCGTATTGCAGGTTAATGAAAACCCCTCAACATCCTCCGGGCCAGGGTAGATAACGTTTCTCATGTCCAACAGCGTCCAGCCTGGCTGCTGCATTAACGCTTTTGCGGTGGGCGCAGCGTCCGAAAACTCCCTGAGTTCTTCAGCGCGAGGCACTTCGATCAGCTTGTTGTAACGCCGTGCGCTGTCGATTCCGACAACCGCCAAAATGTCCTCCAGGTTTTTCCCGGAGACGATGAAGGTGGGCAGGTTATCGAAGACGTTGGTGGACTCGGGGTTGTTGCGGGGCACGAGTTTCAGGATGTTCACGCCCCCTTCTTCAGCGCAGCTCGCGACCTTCAGATCTGTTTGCGGGACTTCGAACGGGCAAGGTGGGTCTTCAGCGAATGCATGCGCGCTGCCCAGGAACAGGCTCAGCAGGAAAGCAGCCTTCAGTGCTGCGCGGTTTTTGTTCACTAAACAATCCATGTCGATCACTCAAAAAGCCCTTGTTTAAGCTGTGCGGTGGCTGCGTTTAAAAGTGTCGGATCATCCGCTTACATTGCCTGCAAAACCATCGGATATTTCCTTCGATACGTGGGGGTGTTCGTGAACTAGGCGGGCTGCATTCATAGGGATAACCTTTCTTCGTCACCGCAAAATCGGTGACTCGGACGTGCAAGTCTGACGGAGTACACAATTTGGTTATGGCAATTCATCGAGTGTTTTCCTATGCTCGCGAGTCGTTATGGCTGCTGTGTATGGGAGACCTTCGGGTCTGCCGGGTTGTAGCTCCGCCGGTCTTGCACACCTATACACAGCTGCCACCTTTTCGAAGCGCAAGCGAAATGGTGCCAGCTCCATAAATTACGGAGTTACACCTATGATCAAACCAACACCAAATCCACCCGACGACTTATCCACATCCCCCTACGAATCCCTCGATTCCAGAAAACTCCACGAAGCCGCCGAACGCGCCCTCGACTACCACCTCGGCCCAAAACCCGACGCAAAACCCAAAACCAAGCCCCGCAAAGGCGCCCTGTTCAACGTCACCCCCGACCTCCACACCGAAACCCTCCTGGCCAACGCGTCCGAAGACCTGCTATCCATCAGCGCCATCGCCGCAGACCTCGCCGATGACGTGGAAGGCTCACGCCGCTCGGTAGCCTTGGCATTGAGTCGATTGGCGGATGGAGTGCATTTGTTGGTGGAGCGAGCGCTGGATCAAATTGATTCGCCAGATCCGGGGGCGCATCGGGCTAAGGCATAACGCGAACCTGGCTCGCCAGCCCAATAAAAAAACGGCCCTGATTGGAATTACCAACAATCAGGGCCGTTTTGTGTTGGGGATTAGGAGCCTGGACAGACCCTAGGTTCGTCCATTTGCGCTGGGTAGTTGTAAGGGTAGCCGGGAGAACCTCATCCGGTCGCGAGTTCTGATCCAAAAACCTGAGCGCACAAACGCAAAGGACGGCTCATCAAGAGCCGCCCTTCATCGTTTTGCAGTTACACGTTCTTTTCAGACGACTTCAAGCTACCAGCCTGATCGGCCACCATGTCCATCCAACCTCCGGGCTTATCCTCATCGTTAGCCGCTTTGGCCACCAGACTTGCCAAGGCACTAGCGTCTTTCTTGCGGGCTGCTTCGACTGCCTGATGGGCCACC
Source organism: Pseudomonas sp. ANT_J12 (assembly GCF_008370045.1). Taxonomy (GTDB): domain Bacteria; phylum Pseudomonadota; class Gammaproteobacteria; order Pseudomonadales; family Pseudomonadaceae; genus Aquipseudomonas. The sequence continues at coordinate 261,743 of NZ_VOBN01000006.1, read as the reverse complement.
AGGATTTTCTGAAGGGCTGGAGTGTTTGCGTTGGCTGCGGTAAGCGGCTGCAGCGCGGGTAATGCGGCGACTTTAGCCACCATGTCGCCCGGTTCTTTAGTGAACGACCTCAACGAATCCAGGTTAGTGAGCATCGGTAGTGCAATACCGGTAAGCGGGTCGAAGGCGCTGATTTCCGGAAGACCCACTTTGCCGCTGAGTACTGGCCTCGCCAAGGACGGCAGGAACAGCCCCAGCAACATGCGAGGGTCTTTCCTCTTAATGCTCAGGCCTACGCTAGCCAAGGCAATACCAACTCCGATTACTCGTCCAGCAGTAACCAAGAGTGATAGTTGCTTATTAGATTCGTTATCGAAATGAACCAGTCGAATACGGAAATAGTCCGTAAAAGGTTCTCGCGGGCCGATAGCGGAATGGTTCATAAACCATGCACGGGAGTCATGAACCTGATTATCGAACAGTGCCACTAGATCTTCCTGACCGGGTCTAGGCTTATTCGGAGCGATAAACATTTTCTCGTATCGCTTTGTGCCTTCATCATGTAGGTATGCGTATTCCTCGGCTTCGTCCTCCTCATTTATAAGGAACACAGTACCGCCTAGAAGCATGTCGGCTACGCCACCAATAGTGATTGAATCATCTACCACGCCCCACTCTTTCAGGTAGTCGTGCCGGAACTCCCCCGCTGCTCCACTCAACTGACGATGATCTAGAGGAGGCTCAAATTTTTTCTCCCAACGCATTTTGTCGACTTTTTCTTGGCCGCCGACAATTTGTATATTCAGTTGGTTTTCCTTTTCCTCAGCCTCTGTATAAGTCGGCTCAGGCTTACCCTCAGCAGCAGCAGAAGTCTTGGCATCTCTGCGTGCCTGTATCGCTTCCCAAGCATCAATTTTGGCTTTTGGCATGTCAGAGGAAGAGCTTTGAAAGAATGGTTGCTTTTCTACGCCACCGGCATAACGGTCGATTCTCCATGCGGTAATTAGCACATGCTCCTGCTTCATTACCTCCTCTAAAGCACCTCCTTTGGCTTGCGCTTGCCAAGCGTTGAAGCGTCGAACCAAGTCAGCGCTGAAATCGAATTCGCCTAAGACGGATTTCTCCATAGCACGCCACACCTCGTGATCGGGCAGAAGGGCTTCTTTGGGGACTTGCAACGGAGCACCGGCCTTGAACGCTTCAGCGTAGAGATGATGCAGAGGAATCTGGGACAACAATTCGTTGGTGCCTGCGACTGCTTTGCCTTGGTCTTTCGGTGAATACCCGCCTCCTACGTCCGAGTGCACGCCAGGATAAAAATACTCGACGGTATTATCACGATAGCCGGACGGCGCTTCTGTATCCCGCTGACCATCAATTTTTTTTGGCCGGCGGCGTATAGAGTCCAGAGGAAAACTGGCGCGCTGCTCATGAGCCGAGACCAAATGCACGCAGCGCTTTAAAAAGTGACGATCTTCGGGAACTGTTGTGTCCAGACTCGCGGTGATCAGGTCTTCAGGCAACCGCATGGTGTCGTCAGCCCACCCCATATGCCCAGCAGCGAATGGCGCACTATCAGCCAGACCAACTGCAGCAACGGTGTCGCAGAGACCAAGAAACTCTATAGACAACGGCAAGCCTGCAAAGCGGTATTCCATGACGCCACTATCGCCTTGGCAACGCGTCAACGTTTGAAGCCAGTTAGCAAAAGTACGCGCCTGAGCAGCCCCACGGGAAAATCCATATACATACAAACGCATCGCTAGGATTCGAGGCTTTTGGTCTGCCTCATTGAACTTCTTAAGCTCTTTTTCTAGATCTTGGATATGCGGCCGCATAACTGCTTCGCGCTTTTTCTCTCCATTTTCCATCAGCCCTGCCGTCATGACAGTACCTAACCAAGAAGTCGCCATGCCCTCCACCAACTCTAACGTTTGATCTGGCGAAAGCGGATTTTGCTCCGGAATAGCATCCTTTAGGGCCGCAATCAGTCGGGTTAACCCCCAATTTATTCGATTCTCACCACCATTTGCGCCGATCAGGCCGAATGAGTCTGGTACAACTTCATTGATCTCAGGAAATGTTGTCCCCACCCCTGGACTACAGTAACGATAGTACCCTGTTTGGGTTGTAGGATCTGAACCTAAACTCGCATGAAATATACGAGCTATATTGCTACACGAGGATGGACTCGAAGAGCTGTCAGCTGCGTCATTATTGTTGGTTCCATCAAACGCAATTGTTATATGCAAAGCCTTACTGCATGGCGGACCGCTTTGAATATTGCCCATAGACTGGAGCAGTTTTCGTTGTTGGTTTGTAAAGCGTGTCTCATCCGCCTTTTGTTTACGTATATTTTCCGAAACCTGATTTGGATCTGTAGGCAAACGTCCTTGCCCAGGAAACACTGGTGGCACCAATGCAGAGGCTGGACGAGATTTAATCTCTGCGCCTATTTGTTTGGACATACCTTCGGCTCCTCCATAATCATTGGAAAGTTATAAGGATAGGCAGGATCTCCGCGCTTAATGTTGTCAGCTGAAACGCGAACTTGATCACATGGAAGAAAATGCACCTTCAAAGAGCCTGCAACTTCGTATTTTGGAATATCGACAGTCACCGTGTGATGCGTATATTGAGCTGCGTGTTTTTTTAACTCTGCACGAAAAGCATCCGTACCAAGAGGAGGCCATTTGGTTGACGAATTTGAATTAGGGTCTGCCTCCCACTCAACAATGGCTCTTAATCCAGGTGTCCATACCCTTGGTATTACACCACAACAAACTTCGCTTCCTCCACCTTGATGCGGGCCTATGTTCGGTCCTCCAGCGCCATTGACGGTAAATCTATTAATAGCGGCGGAAGTATGGTTATAGCCAGTAACCGATGTAGGGAGCATTTTTGACTGCGCCTGGCAGGCAGTCATGGTTAATATGCCAGCCAGCAATAAAATCGCACGTATAAAGCGTGATCTAAACGCTCTTCCAGAACGGGATAGAGCCTTCATAGGCATATCTGGCCTCAGTAATGATCTGACGAATGGAAATGACATTCCAAAATACCTGCTGACAACTTTCCCTATTAGATTTGACATACCTTCGATCCCTCCATATTCATCGGGTAATACTTAAATGCCCGGAGAACCGGGTTGATGCTGCCTGAGAATGTAAATATTTGCCCGCGAGATAAAAATCACATTTTTTTGTCGCCATCAGGTTCACGAGCCTCTCTAAATTTCCGAACATGTCGTCGACTCCTGAATCTGAAAATAAGCCTTATCGGGATAATCCGGATGCTTAGGTGTAAAGCAAGTCGTAGAAACCTTCACCTGATCACAAACAAGAAAGTGAACTTGAAGCGCGCAAAATTCGCTACCGTACTGTGGAATTTCAACAGTCGCCTTGTGGTGAGAGACATTGACCGCGTACTTCTTATAGCCGCCCTTATCAATTTGCCCATATCTATCACGCTTAACAACTTTATCGGGATTAGGGTCTTTATCCCACTCAACGACCGCCCGAAGCACCGAATTCCATTGAGCAGGGAGTATGCTGCAGCAAACTTGACTCCCTCCACCTTGAAATGCCGAAATGTTGTGTCCCCCGGCACCGTTCACGGTGAACTTTATAATACTGGCCGAAGTATGATTAAATCCTGTTACAGGTGTTGACACCATTTCGGGATGCGTATGGCAACCGCTTAATCCCAACAGACTTACGAAAAGCAAACCACTACAACTCCGAGATCCGAAGTCCCTCAAAAGCCCAATCAAAGAACCGGACATGTCGTCGACTCCTTTACCTGAAAATACGCCTTGTCGGGATAATTCTGATGCCCAAGGGTATAACAAGTCGTGGACACCCTTACTTGATCGCAAGGAAAAAAGTGAACTTGCAAAGCGCACACTTCTTCAGCGTATTTAGGGATTTCTACAGTAGCTGAGTGATGAGAATAACCAACGGTGTGGCGAATAGCGGCCTCTTTGACAATTTGGCCGTACTGATCACGCTCTAGGGATTCGTATGGCTTTGGGTCTTTGTCCCATTCGATAAACGCTCTAAGTTCAGAGGTCCATTGAACAGGAAGTACGCCGCAGCAAACCTCACCTCCAGCCTGATTGGGTGGAATCCGAGGACCGCCAGCGCCATTGATACTGAACCGTATAATTTCTGCGGAGGTATGGTTATAACCAGTTACCGGGGCAGACACCATTTCGGGGCCTGAATGGCACCCGCTTACCCCTACCAGCACCACCAACACCCACCCACGGACCAGCCAGGAAGCCATCACTTCCCCCGCCCCCCCCGCCAACCCACTCATCAAATCAACGCCCTAACCGGCTCATCAATCACAAACGGTGAGTTCTCCACCAGCCATTGATCAATAAACGGCTCCCGCTCTTCCGGCTCTTTCAATCCCTTCTGGTTCGCCGCCAATTGGCTGCGATACAGATGACGAATAAGGCTCTCATTACGGCTTAAACCATAGTGCTGCGGGATGGCGCAGTGGTCGATGCGGTAGGCGTCGGCTTCGGTCCAGGCGAGCAGGTTGGCCACTTGTGCGTGGTCGAACATGACTGGGGCGCTGGGTGGGGCGGCGGCGTGGCGGACGTAGTTGCCGGGCAGGCTTTGTGGGCGTTGGTCGCGGTCGAGCCAGTGCCAGGAAATGATCGCGGCATGGAAGGCGTTGCTTTGCGCCGGGGTGAGGGTTTCGGCGACGGGCAGCAGCAGGCGCGGGTCGTAGTAGCGCAACACGCCTTCCGAGCGGCCCTGGTTCCATTGGGCCTGGAGGAAGCCGCGCAAGTGGTCGGCCAAGGCTTCGAATGTCCAAGGGCTGAACAGGGCGACGACGTGTTTGTTGCAGTCGACGGCGCTGATGAAGGTTTTCAGCCAGGGCCGTTGGGACGTATCTACGCGCAGCAGCAGCGGGCCGAAGTCGGCGATGGCGACTTCCGGGGTGTTTTCGAACAGTTTGGCCAGTTGCGGCGCGTCGGTTTGCTCTGCCAGTTCTTGCAGCAGCGGGTAGTCGAGGCTGGTGGCGTCGATCAGCAGGTCGAGGTGCTGGTGTTGCAGTTGCTGGGCGTTGACCCATAACTCGTCGAGCCAGTGCAGGTTGCTTGTGGTCATGAAGTCGTCCTTTATCGCGCGGCCAGGGCCTGGGCGTTTCGTTTGGCCCGGGCCAGGCATTCTTTGCAGACTGGCGGTGGCGGCATCGGCGTCGGGGCGTTGCCGAGTGCCTGGGGCGGTACGTCGCCAGCGATGTCCGTGTCGGCCGCGCCCGGCAGCACCGGCGGCTTGATCCCAATCCCGGTCCCACTCCCCGCCGACCCACCGGCATTGATCTTGATCACCGGCCCAACCACCGTAATCCCACCGGCATCCAGCTTGATAAAACTCCCCCCGGCCTTAACCGTGAGTTCCATCCCCGCCTCAATAACAATCTTGTCCCCAGCCTTCAGGTGAATCTCTTTCCCGGCACTGGTCAGCTGTGCAGTCCCGAGCTTCACGTGCTGGCTCTGGCCGATCGTCAGGTGATCGTCCATCCGCGTTTCGATCTTGCGATCGGCAATGGTGGTGCGGTGTTCTTCGGCTTTGAGTTCGGTGTAGGTGCTCTTCTCGACGGTGTCGTGGCGTTCGTTGCCGACGCGGATTTTTTGGTCGTGTTCGATGTTTTCATCCCAGTCTCGCTGGGCGTGGAGGTAGATCTGTTCGGCGCCTTTTTTGTCTTCGATGCGCAGTTCGTTGTAGCCGCCGCCTCCCGGTGAGCTGAGGGTTTTGAAGACGGTGCGGGTTTTGTTCGCCGGCAGTTCGTAGGGGACCTGGTTTTCCTTGTGGTAGAGGCAGCCGGTTACCAGGGGTTGGTCGGGGTCGCCTTCGAGGAAGGTGACGAGGACTTCCATGCCGATGCGCGGGATGGTGATGGCGCCGTAGCGGTCGCCGGCCCAGCTGGAAGAGACGCGCATCCAGCAGCTGGTTTTGTCGTCGGCCTGGCCTTCACGGTCCCAGTGGAATTGGACCTTGATGCGGCCGTACTGGTCGCAGTGGATTTCTTCGCCTTTGGGGCCGGTGACCAGGGCCGTTTGGCTGCCGAGGACGCGGGGTTTGGGGTGTTGCAGTGCCGGGCGGTAGAACACGGTCCATGGGGTGGCGAGGAAGCGGTTGCGGTAGCCCTGGTGGAAGTCGTCTTTGTTGTCGGTGGTGTCGCTGGTCACCGATTCTTCGAGGACTTGCGGTTGCTTGCCTTCGTGGAGGATTTCGGTGAGCAGCCAGAGGTCGTTCCACTCGGTGCGCGGGTGGTCGGAGAGTTCCAGGAAGTGGCCGCTGACCAAACGCGTCTGGTCGCCGTGGCCTTCGGCTTGCTGGTAGTCGGCGCGGTGGCGTTCGAGGGCGCGTTGGCTGAGGAACTTGCCGCGCGCGCGGTCGATGAAGCGGCCGGGGTAGTCGTAGTCTTCCAGGTCCGGTTCGGTGCTGTCGCCGTCGGGTTTGTAGGCGGACTCCAGTTGCAGGCGCGGTTTTTCGAAGTCGTAGTCGCGACGAGTGACGCGGCCGGTGCGGGTTTCCAGGCGCAGCTTGAAGCCTTTGATCACCGATTCTGCGGCGACCATGCCGCTGCCTTGCACATACGCGGTGGGCTGGCCGAGTTTGGGGAACACGGTCTGGTCGTCGCCGAACACCAGAAAATGCCCTTTTGGCGTGTGCTGGAAGTGGTAGTGAATGCCTTCTTCTTCGCACAGGCGCTGGACGAAGTGCAGGTCGGTTTCGTCGTACTGCACGCAGTAATCACGGTCCGGGCAGGTAACGCTCAACTGGAAGTTGTAGGCGTTGGCCTTGATGCCGTGTTCTTCGAGGATCAGCGCGATGATTTTCGGCGCCGACATCTGCTGGTAGATGCGCTGGTTGGTGCGGTGGTGCAGGTATTGCAGTTGCGGCACCAGGGAGATTTTGTAGCGGGTCAGGCGTTTACCGGCATCGCCCTGGGCGACGCGGTAGATCTGGCCGTGGATGCCGGAGCCTTGCGGGTCGAACGCCAGGAACGCCTGTTTGTGCAGGAGTTTTTCCAGGTCCAGGTCGGGGTTTTCGCTGACCAGTTCCACCTCCATGCGATAGGGCTGGCTGATGCCTTCGGTGCCGGTGAACGACAGCACTTGCAGGTCGCCCACGTAGTCTTCAACGGTCAGGCTGAAGTGCGTTTCGTTAGCTGGGTTGAACATTGGTCGGTCCCTGTTCGAGTGTCATCCGTTACGCCGAGAGACGCAGGCGTTGCAGCCAGGACGAGGTGGCGCCCATGGCGTCGCGTAGTTGAGCGGCGCTGACCGTACGATCAGCCGCGTTGAAGGTCAGCGCGTTGCGCAGGGCTGGCCAGCAGTGTTTCGGGAGGTTCTTGGGTGCGTGCAGTTCGCGCTCCAGACGTTCGTCGCGGGCCTGGGTCGAGGGCAAGCGGCGGAACGGGTGTTTGCCGCTCGCCAGTTCGTAGAGCACGCAGGCGACGCCATAGACGTCGGCGCTGGCGGTCAGCGGCTGGCCTTCGAGCAGTTCCGGGGCGGCGTAGCCGGGGGTCCAGGCGTTGAAGCGGCTGCGGCTCAGGTGCGGCAGGCCGGGCAAGATGCCCTCTTCGGCCTGGCCGAGGCCGAAGTCGAACAGGCGCACGCCCTCCTCGCTGAGCATCACGTTGCTTGGCTTCATGTCGCCGTGCAGCACGCCGCGAGCGTGGGCGTAGGCCAGCGCGTCGAGCAGCGGCAGCGCGATGTCGCGCAGTTCTTTCCACGGCAGGCCGGTGGGCCGCTCGCAGAGTAATTTGTCCAGGGTCAGCCCACGCATGAGTTCCATGGTGATGAAGGCGCGCTGGCAGTCGGTGTCGACTTCAAAGGTGTGGAAGCGCAGCACGTTGTCGTGGCGCAGGCGTCGGGTCAGGGCGAACTCGCTGTAGAGCAAGGCACTGGCGTCCGGCGATTCGGCAAATTCTTCGCTGAGGATTTTCAGCGCGATGTAAGGGTCGGGATCGCCGAACTGTTCGTTCAGCAAGTCCCGTGCGCGGTAAACCGCACCCATGCCACCGGCACCGAGCAGGCGCTCGATGCGGTAACGCCCGCCCAACACGTCGGGCAATTCGCCGACGCTGGCCCGTGTGGGCGCCAGTGCAGGTTCAGCCTGATGAGATTTGGCGAACGCAAAGTAGGTCAGGTTGTTGTCCTGCTCTTCGCTCACCAGCAGGTCGTCGATCGGTCGCATGAGTTCAGTCATTGGCGGATCACCACGGCAGTCAGATTGTCCCGGGCCGCGCCACGCAGAGCGCTGTCGAACAGACGCTCCAGCGCAACGTGCGGCGCGGTCAGGCTCAGGGCGTTGCCCAGGGCATCGCTGCTCAGGCCTTGGTACAAACCGTCGCTGCACAACAGGAACGTATCGCCGGGGTAAACCTCGAGTTCGAGCACGTCCAGCGTCAGCACATCGGCCGCCCCGACCGCACGGGTCAGGGCATGGGCCGAAGGATGGGCGCGGGCGTCTTCGAGGCTCATGTTTTGCTCGTCGATCAGTTGCTGTTGCAGCGAATGGTCCTTGGACAGCTGATACAAACGCTGGCCACGCCACAGATAGCAGCGGCTGTCGCCGGCCCAGATGCAGGCCGCGCGACTGCCTTCCACCAGCAGCGCCACCACGGTGCTACCCATGATGCTGTCGTGGCGCCCGGCGGTGACGGTCAACTCCTGACCCAAGCGGCGGTTGATCCAGTGCAAGCACTGGCGAATGCCCTTGAGTCGTTGGTCGAAGTCATCCTGCACCGGCAGTTCCGCCAGGCTGGCGACGATCAACTGGCTGGCAATGTCGCCAGCCTGATGACCGCCCATGCCGTCCGCGACCACCCACAGCCCCTGCTGTGGCGCGTCGAGGAAGGCATCTTCGTTGCGCGCCCGAACCTTGCCCGGATCGGTACGCGCAGCGCTGCGCCAGGAACTGGCAACCGCCATCAGAGTTGCACCGGCATACGGAAGGTCCGCAGCACGCCCATGTCGAACGGGTTCGGCGTGCGTTGGCTCGACAGCAGGTAGTTGGCGCGCAGGCCACCCACGTCCGCTTTGAGCACCAGCACGTCGCGACCGTTCAGGTACTCGGTCTGCATCAGGTCGAACAGACGGAACAGCGACCAAGGGCCGGTGTTCTTCTCGATACCAATCGGGCGGCCGGCCATTTTGTCGAGGACCAGGCTGGTGCGACCGTCTTCAGCATCGGTCGGCCATTTGAACGACACCGGCACGATCGGGCCGTGGCGGTATTCGATGGTCTTGTCGCCAAACTTGAACTCGGAACGGCTGACGGCCGGGTCGAGGGTGTACGGCTCCAGTTTGAATTGCACTTGCGGCTCGGCCGGGTTCTCGGCAAAGAAGCTCTGGCGAATGGTTTGCGCCGCCGCCATCTGGTCGAGGTAGACCTTGGAGATCGGCAGGCTGTGGCCATCGACGCTGCGCATGCGGTAGTTGCCCGGATCGCCGCTGACGAAGGGACGCATGTAGGTTTCGAAGAAGCGGTCGTTGATGCCTTGAGCCTTGAAGAACTCGCGGAAGTCGCTGATCGCCACGTCGCTGGTGCTGTGGGCGCTGAACGGATAACGCTTGTTGATCGCTTTGCCGTAGAAGCTGTACAGCTCGCTCTGATAACGCTGGTTCAGGTACTGGTAGGAATCGTTGAGCACCAGACGCCAGGTGTCTTCGGCCAACACGTTGAACCAGACACTGACCGGACGCGGCAAACGGTTGGACGCGTTGCGCAGGTTGCTCAGCGCATCACGCTGGCCACCCATGCGGGTCTTGGCCATTTCGAACGCGGCTTGCTCCGGCGAACTGGCGCGGGCCAGGCTGGCCACTTGCAGTTGCAGGTCGTTGAGCGCGGTCAGCGCCGGGGTCAAATCAGCGGCCGGGCCGTTGTTGTCATCCAGCAAGCGGTGCAGCGGTTCGAAGCGCCGTTGCAGGGATTTCTTCGCGGTGTCCGGCAGGTTTTTGGTCGCCGCCATGTCCGAGGCTTTGTCCGCGGCAGCAGCCGCCAGTTTGCCGACTTTGCCCAACTTGCCCTTCTGATCAGCCAGTGCGCCAGCCGCATCCGCCGCTTGATCAACCGGATCGGCTTCTGCCGGGAACCGGGTGTTCTCGCGCACTTCCACCAGCAGTTGCAGGACTGGGGAGTTGGCCGAGGTCAGGCCCGCCAGTTGCTCGGCGCCCTCGCTGAAATCGCTGATCGGTGGCAGGGCAACCTGGCCCACCGCTTCACTCCAGAAGTTGGCGTAGTCGCGGAAGTACAGTTGCTCCAGTTCGACCATCAGGCGACGCAAGTCCATGCCGCTGATGCCCGAGCCTTCGCCCAGCACCCAGTTGTCGCGCAGGATATCGGTGACCAACGCCGAGCCCTGGATCGAGAAGTACTGCTGATAACCCTGCTGGGTGTAGAAGCCCGGGATCACGTAGTCCGTGCCGACAAACAGCGCCGCTTGCGGGCCCATGTGTTGGCTCAGACGGTATTCCGGCAGGTTGCGGGCCTGCTCGCGCAGCATCCGGTAAACCACGTTGGCCAGGGACTCGCTGCGCAAGACCTGACGGGCCTGGGCCACCAGTTGATCGTTGAGCGGGTAGATAAACGGCTGCTGCAACAAGCGCTCGAAGTGCGTGTTCAAACCGTTCTGCACCGCGGTGTTACCGGCGTAACGCGTGGACCAGTCGGTGGCGACCCAATCCTTGAGCCAGCCTGCATCGCGGCGATCCTTCATGTTCAGCATCAGGTACGCGCGCAGGCTGTTGAGCAAGCGCTCGCGGTCCTGCATGTTGGCGCGGATCTGCCCTTCGAGCAGGGTCGCGACCCGTGGCAACAGTTGAGCTTGAAGCTCACGCTCATAGGCAGCCTTGACCACCGGATTAGACTCTTCGCCCTGATACAGACCGCCGCGCTCGTGGTAACTCACATCACCCTTGTTCGGGAAGACCTGAGTCGCCGCATAGCTGGTGTCGAGGGTCTTGAGCACGGCCATGGAGTCGTCACGCGCGGTCAGTGCCGAGCGCGATTGCGTCCAGTTTTGTGCCAGGTTGCGCAGGCTTTCCAGGCGCTCGTAGTTGGCCGAGAATCCACCGGCCCACAGGATGCCGAACAGCGCCAATGCCGCCAGCGCCCCCACGTACAAGGCACGCTGGCCCCAGTGGATGCGGCTGCGCTCGCGCTTGTCCAGGCCCGCCAGATCAGCTTCCGGGAAAATCACGCGGCTGAGCAAATGGTGGATGAAGCGCGAACGGCCACTGCGCAGGGTCGGCAGCACGCCGGCATTCAGCCCCAGATTGGCGCCGATGCCGGCGGTGGTCTGGTCCATTTCCTGGGTCAGGTGCGGTGCGCTGGTCAGGTAGAAACCACGCAACTGGCTGACACGCTGGTAGCGGTTGCCGGTAAACGCCATGTCGACGAACAGGCACAGGCGCTCGCCGATCTGCCCCAGTTGATGCGGGAAGTCGAGGATGCGGCCACGGCGCTGAGTGTCGCGCTCCTGGTGCATGCGCATGATCACTTGGCTGTTCAGGCGACGCAGCAGCTCTTCGAACTCGGCGCGCAGCACGGCGACATCGGTACCGCTCTGCTCTTTGCGGAAGCTGGTGCCGAGCACCTGATCGCTTTCTTCGCGGGTCAGTTGATCGAAGAACTCGTCGAAGCCGAGCAGGCGATCAGCCTTGCTCAATACGAGATAGATCGGCACGTCGACGTGCAGTTTCTGATGCACCTCTTGCAGACGGGCACGCACCTGGCGCGCCAGAGTGTCGAGGTCCTGCTCACTGCCGCCCAGCAGGGTTTCCACCGGAATGGTCACCAGCACGCCGTTCAACGGACGGTTGCGACGACGCTTGCGCAGCAGGTCGAGCAAGGTGTTCCAGGCGCTGCCATCGACCTCTTGATCCGGCTGGGTCAGGTAGCGGCCAGCGGTGTCGATCAGTACGCCGTGGTCGGCGAAGTACCAGTCGCAATGACGGGTGCCGAGGGTGTCGCGGGTCAGTTTGCGGTCGATCTTGTTGATCGGAAACTCAAGGCCCGAGAAGTCCAGCAGACTGGTCTTGCCGCTGCCCTGTGGACCGATCAGCAAGTACCAGGGCAAATCACTGCGCCAGCGCTCACTGCGACCGCGATACAGGCTCGAGGTCTTCAGGGTTTTCAGCGCGTCTTTGAAGCGCACCTTCAACTCTTTCTGCTCTTCGTCGATCAGCTCTTCACGGCGGATACGATCCTGGCCGTCTTCGGTGTCTTCGATGGCTTTCTTGCGCACACCGGCGCGCCAGCTGACGAAGACCATGGTCAGGCCCCAGATCAGGAACAGCACACTGATGGTCAGCAAGCGGGAGGTCGAACCTTCCCAGAACTTGTAGTCATCCACCGCCAGCAGCGGCCCGACGAACCACACCAGCAGCGCGAGGAACAGCACCACCAGCAAGGTCCAGACCCAGGTCTTGCGCAAGAATGCGCCGACTTTCTTGAAAAACTTTTTCATCACACGTCCCTGTTTACGGCTGCGACTGCGGCTGGACCGCGGCCGGATCTAGCTGCTGATAAGGTTGCAGAACGGTTTCGCGTTGTTCGCCCAGTACCCAGGCAAAACCCGAATACATCACCACCAGGCAGACCACGGTGAACAGCACCACCATCCACGCCGGCACGATGCGCACCAGGCTGCGGCGTTGATCGTTCAGGCCTTCCCAATGGGGTGACAGCTCACGTGGCACGTCGCCGCGCAGTTGACGGATCTGACGATACAAGGCGTCGCGGATGCCTTCGAGCTCGAGCATGCCGCGGGCTTGCACCCGGTACTTGCCTTCGAAGCCCAGGGACAGGCACAGGTACATCAGCTCCAGCATCGGCAAGTGCTTGACCGGGTTTTTCGACAGGCGATCCAGCAGCTGGAAGAACTTCTCGCCGCCGAAGGTTTCGTTGTGGAAGCTGCTGAGCAAGCTCATCTGCGACCACTCGCTTTCGTTGCCCCACGGCGTGGTCACGACGGCTTCGTCGACCACGGTACAGAGCACGTAACGGGCGGCCATCACCTGGCTGCTTTCGGCGCCGTTGTGCAGCGCGCGCACTTCAAACAGCTTCAGTGCGGAGGTCAGACGCTCGTTGAGCGCGTACATGTCTTCGCGGGTGTCGCTGTGCTTGAGGCGCACCACTTCCGACAACAGGTCGGAGGCGGCGGCCACCAGCGAATTGAGGCTGATGTTGAACGCTTCGGCCGGGCGCAGCCGCGCGGCGTAGATCATGCGTTCTTCGAGCTGTTCGAAACGCGGTGGCGCGGCGAAGTCTGTCAGCGGACTCGAAGCAGGGCCGTGGCCCTGGCGGTCGAGCAGGACGGTTTTATCGTCCTGGTTGTATTCCGTGTCCTTGATCATGTCGGTCAGTTCCTGATGGCCCAGAATTTCAGTTCAAGCTCGGCGAATTCGCCGGACACGTGGAACGCGAAGCCGCCGGAGCGCTCGAGTTGCGCCAGGTCTTCGGAACTGAGTTCGAGGATGAAATAGGTTTTGTTGGAGTGGAACGCGATCTGCCGCGGGGCCACCGGCAACGGTTTGACCTTGATGCCTGGCAGATGCAGGTTGACCAGTTGGCGGATGCGCTCCACCGGGCCGACCTTGAGGTGCGCCGGCAAGCGGTGGCGCAGTTCTTCGGAGTCGCAGTTGGCACTGGCCGCGAGCACGAACGAGGCCGAGCCCAACAGTTTGTGGTCGTGCAACGGCGAGACGATGATCCCGTACTGACGCGCTTGCAGCACCAGCTCGATGGCGTGCTGTTCGAGCACCATCGACAGCACCTGACGAATCGCTTCCATCAGTTTGCGAAAGCTCGCGCCCTGGTCGCTGTGCTGGTAACGGCTGTCCAGGCGCGGGCGTTTGCTGTCGCTGGAGAAGGTCGCCAAATCACCGAGCATGGTCAGCAGCGTGCGGTACAACTCTTCCGGGTGAACCTGCTCCAGGCCCAAGTAGTGGCGCAGCAACAGTTCGGTGCGGTTGATCAGTTGCAGCATCATGAAGTCGCCGACTTCCGCGCCACCGACCTTGCCATTGGAACGGATCCGGTCGGCGATGGTGTCGCCCCGGTGGCCGAGCATGCTGATCACTTCTTTGAGGCACGACAGCAGGTAGCTGGAGGAATGCGCCTGGATGTAAGTCGGCACGAAGTCCGGGTCGAGGCTGATCACGCCGTCGGGCGTGGTGTCGAGCACTTCGCAGATCTTCAGCTTCACGTAAGCCTGGTCGCTCTGCTGCTCGCCGAGCAACAGTTTGAAGTCCGGACGGGCGCAACTGACCTGGCTGGCGGAGTCGTCGCCGGCATTGGAGTCGGCGACTTCCGCTTCATACGCGGTGTAGCGCGCCAGCACGTCGGATTGCTCCGGGCGGCGGGCTTCGATGTGGTTGCCCGTGACCAGCGGCAGCGCCAGGTAAATCGGCGTGTTGCCGGTGTTCGGCGGTACGTCGAGCGCCAGCGGCTCGGTGTTGCCGCCCAGTTCGAACAGGCTGCCGTCCGGCAGGATCCCCGAGGCCTGGCTGATCACCAGTTTGCCCATGTTCAGGAACTGCAAGTCGATGTCCAGGTTCAGGAAGCCCCAGGTGTAACTGCCCAGCAACTGGGTGCGGGTCTTCATCTGGTGGTCGTAGTAACGATCGTTGTGCTGGAAGTGCTGCGGACGCAGCAGCATGCCTTCCTGCCAAATGACTTTATGGGAGTTCATGATCAGTCAACCGCCTTGGCGAGCGTTTCATTGGTGTTGCGGATGCCGGCCTGGTCGAGAGTCAGGTCAGCCTCGGTGAGTTCCACCGGGGTGACTTGCACCGTGTAGCGCCATTTGGTTTCCGGCAGGTCGCGGTAGGCCGCGAGGACGCCCACGTAACGGCTGCCCTCCTCCACGCTGAGCTTGAGGTCCACGGATTCGCCCGGACGCAGTTCCAGCTCTTCGGTGGCGACCAGGTCCGGGGCCAGGGATTCCTTGGCGCGTTCGTACAGGCTGAAGAAGTCAGCGTTTTCGAAGGTCACCGGGTGCTTGAGCTCAAACAGGCGCACCACGATCGGCGACGGGCGCCCATTGAGGTCCGGGTTCAGTTGATCGCTGGCGGTCAGCTTCAGGTTGAGCTTGGTCACGGTGGAATACGGCGACAGCGACGAGCAGCCGGCCAGCAGCACCAGGGCCGTCAGCGCCGTCAGCGTCTTGAAAAAAGCGGTCGAGCAGCGAGACATGCGCATCATCCTTGGTGGTCGGTGTGTAGGGTGGAAATCAGGCGGATCTGTTCTTCGTAAGCCTGGGCAAAGTCCCGGGCCAGCAAGCGTTCGCTCCAGTCATCGTCCTGGCGCAGGGCCTGGTGATAACGGCCGTAGGCTCTCCAGCGACTGCCGGAAGTGGCCAGGATCGGCTTGTTGTCGCGTTCGAAACGCAAGGTCAACTGCTCGGGCGAGAAGTGTTCCAGAGTGCCGCGAACCGCCGCACGGCTGGCGGTCAGCAACGCCACTTGGTGCGCCTGCAAATCGCGGAACGAGCGGGAGATCGCCTGCTCGGCCGGCATCTGCCCCGGTTTGTTTGGCTGCAGCAGAATCTCCAGCGCTTCACCCGGATCCACGGCAAATTTCAGCGGATTTTTCTGGTTGCCCTGAACCAGGGTCTGGGCCAGGCGCAGTTCGTTCTTCAACTCGCTACGGGTGCGCAGGCTCTGTTGCAGGCCGCCGACGCTTTGGCGCAACAGGCGCGCAGCGTGCAGCGCCAGGGCTTCGCGGGCGTCGTGGTCGAGGCCTTTAAGGTCCACGCCCAGGGCGGCACCGAAGTGTTCCCAGAAACCGTCGCTCTGACGCTCGACGGCTTTCGGCGGCGGGGCTGGCGCCGGTTCGACCGGGGCGTCGATCAGCTCCGGCACCATCAGGCTTTCCATGTCGATACGCGCGTAATCGGCGCGTTGACGGGTGTCCTCTGGCGCGTTGCGCGGGGAGATCAGTTCGTCGATTTCCGAGTACACGCGTTCCTGCTGGTCGAGGGCGTTCATCGGGTCGAGGTCGAGGAACGCATCGTCAGGAATGATGCTGCCCGCGGCCTGTGGACGGCCGACTTCGACGTCGAACGTCGCCGGGTCGCGCACCAGGCGCGCGCGGATCTCAAAGTCACCCAGCACGTAGGTGCTGCCGTGTTCGATACGCACCGCTTCGCCCTTGCGCAGGCGCGCGCCGCTCTGCCCGTCCTGAACACCGTTGCTGCTGGTGTCGGTCAGGAAGAAAGTGCCTTCGCGGTAGCTGATGTCCACATGGTGGTTGGACAGGTGACGCTTGCGGTCCGGGATGATCCAGTCGCAATCCTCGCCCCGGCCAATCACGCCACCGGCCTGCTTGAAGGTCTTCTGGCACAAATCCGTGGGCACGAACTGCTTGGTGTTCAGCATTTCGAAAACCAGTTCCATGATGATGCTCCTTGCGGTCACTTGCCGCGATTGACCGCCTGCGGATCACCCAATGGGCGATAGGTGTTGTCGTTGAATTTGTAATTGCCGCTGCAGCCGCCGAGGCCGCATAGAACGACGAGGGTCAGCAGGACGGCTTGCCAGTGACGAACAGACATCAGAGGGACTCCAGAGGTAGACAAAGTACAAAGCGCCGACCCTTACGGGTGGCGCTGTCAGAAGCGAATAAGGTGAAGCCAAGGGCTCTGGCACAAGGCCTCTGTGGCGAGGGAGCTTGCTCCCGCCCGGCTGCGAAGCAGTCGTAAAACAGCAGACGCGGTTTGACTGACACACCGCGTCGCAGAGTTTTGGGGCTGCTGCGCAGCCCAGCGGGAGCAAGCTCCCTCGCCACAGGGAATTCGCAAGCCACAGGTGGCGTTCCAATCCGAGTCCAGACGTTGAGATCAGCCATCGAAATCACCCAAATTGATATTCAAGCGCCCAAGGCGATACAGCAGCGTGCGGCGCGGCAGCCCGAGTTCTCGGGCGGCGAGCGTCTGGTTGCCGTCGTTCTTGCGCAGGCAATCGAGCAGCAGGCTGCGTTCGACCTGCTCCAGGCGTTCACGCAGGTTCAAGCCGCTGTTGTCTTCGGGCATGGCTTCCATGCGCAGGGAGAAATGCTCGGCCAGCAACTCGCCGCCCTCGCACAGCAGCACCGCGCGTTCGACCAGGCCTTTGAGTTCGCGCACGTTGCCGGGGAAGGCGTAACCGGACAGGTGATCCAGCGCCGCCTCGGACCAACGCACCGCATCGCGCTGCAAGAACGCGCAGGCCTTTTCGGCGAAGTGCCGGGCCAGGTCGAGGATGTCGCCTTCGCGCTGACGCAGGGCCGGCAACTCGATCGGGAATTGCGCGAGGCGGTAGTACAAGTCCTCGCGGAATTTGCCTTCGCTGACCAGCACCGCCAGATCCCGGTGGGTCGCGGCGATGATGCGCACGTCGATCTTGTGCGTGTCGTTGGAACCCAGCGGCCGGATCTCGCCTTCCTGCAACACGCGCAACAGCTTGGCTTGCAGGGACAGCGGCATGTCGCCGATTTCATCCAGCAGCAAGGTCCCGCCGTTGGCCGCGTCGAACAGCCCGGCGCGGTCGCGATCAGCGCCGGTGAAGGCGCCTTTGCGGTAGCCGAACAGCTCGCTTTCCAGCAGGTTCTCGGGGAACGCCGCGCAGTTCTGCACGATGAACGCCTGGGAACGGCGCGGCCCGCAATCGTGAATCGCCCGCGCGACCACTTCCTTGCCGGTGCCGGTTTCGCCGCGCAGCAGCACGGTGTACGGGCTGTGCAGGACTTTGCTGATCAGCGAATAGGTCTGGCGCATGGCCGCACTTTTGCCGATCAAGCCATAACCGCTGACACTCGGAGCACCGCGATTGACCGGCGCGGCGGCATTGGCAGGCTGACGCAGGCGTTGCAGCAGATGCAATTGGCCGAGCACGAACGACCCCAGTTGCCCAAGGGAATCGGCAAAGCCTTGCAGGGCGATGTGCCGGGGGCTGGCGCACAGCAGCAAGCCTTCGACAGCCTTCTGCTGATTGACCAGCGGCACGCACAACAGCGATTGCCACGGCGTGGCCTGCAGCGGCAGAAAACTGGTTTCGTGCAGGCTGCCGCTCAACTCGCTGAGGCACACCACGCGGTTCTGGCACAGGGCGAATTGCAGCAGTTGCTCACCGGTGTAATCCGCCGGCATGCTCGCCGCGCCTTGCAGTTGCAGGGTGCCATTGAGGCACTCGGCGTTCATGCCCAGGCAAGTGTGGGTCGCGTCCAACAGGTACAACTGGGTCAACTCGCAACCGCTGAGTTCGGCCAAACCGCGCACGAAGTCACCCAGCAGCGCAGCACCGTCCGCTGCCCGCGACAGGCTGGCGAACTGCGCCAGCAAGGCTTCGGCATAGACCAGTGGTTGCGGCACTTGAGTGAACATCACACCCACCTCAGGCGAACTCGCAAATCACGCTGGCGTTGCCGTCGAGCGTTGCGTGAACGCGCTTGAGGCTCTCACCGGTGGCCATCGCATCGAGCAAGCGGTCGGCTACCAGCGGCAGCACGTGCAGGTCCAGCAGATGGTCGATCAGACGCGCGCCGCTGTCGCTTTGGGTGCAGCGTTCGGACAGGTGATCGACGAGGTTCTGGCACCAGGTGAATTCCAGCTGACGACGGTTCAAACGCTCGCCCAGACGACCGAGTTTGATCTCGATCAGCTCGCGCAGCACCGGGCCGCCCACCGGGAAGTAAGGGATCACGCGCATCCGTGCCAGCAGTGCCGGTTTGAAGTGTTTGCTCAGCACCGGGCGAATGGTTTCTTCGAGCACTTCGGCCGATGGCCGCTCGCCGTTTTCGCAGAGGTCGGCGATCAAATCGCTGCCCAGGTTCGAGGTCATCAGGATCAACGTATTGCGGAAGTCGATCTCGCGCCCTTCGCCGTCGTTGGCCACGCCTTTGTCGAAGATTTGGTAGAACAGGTTGAGCACGTCCGGGTCGGCTTTTTCGACTTCATCGAGCAACACCACAGAGTACGGTTTCTGCCGCACGGCTTCGGTGAGCATGCCGCCCTCGCCGTAGCCGACGTAGCCTGGCGGTGCACCGATCAGGCGCGACACGGTGTGCTTCTCCTGGAACTCGGACATGTTGATGGTGGTGATAAAGCGATCACCGCCGTACAGCAAATCGGCGAGGGCCAGCGCGGTTTCGGTCTTGCCGACGCCGCTCGGGCCGACCAGCAGGAACACGCCGACTGGAGCATCGGGTTTGTTCAGGCCGGCAGCGGTGGCGCGCATCGAGCGATCCAGCGCGTGGACGGCTTGTTCCTGACCACGGATGCGCACGCGCAGGTCGGTGGCGAAGCTTGCGACCTTGGCGTTGTGCTCGCGGGCCAGTTGCGCCAAGGGCACGCCGGTCCAGGCGCTGATCACTTCAGCCACCAGACGCGGGCAGACTTCGAAGCTCACCAGCCGCTCTTTGACTTGCAGTGCCGTCAGGGTTTTGTGGGTGTCGTTAAGCGCGGCTTCCAGGGACGCGACGCTTTGCGTTTCATCCACCGGCACTTCGAGGGTTTCGATCACGGTGCCTTCGGCGTCTTCTTCAACCGTGACGGTGGGCTCAACGGCGACCGCGACCCGGGCCTTGGCCAATTGCTGACGCAGATCCAGCAGGCGCTCGGCGAGTTCTTTCTGTTCGGTCCACAGGGCTTCCAGCGCGACGCTTTCGTCCTCGGCTTCTTCCAGGCGAGCTTCCAGAGCCTCCAGCGCTTCGTGGTCGATCAGCAGACCGGCTTCGGCATCACGGCGCAGGGCCTGACGCTGACGGCCACCTTCAGCCAGTTCGCCACGCAGGCGCTCCAGGCTTTCCGGGGCGGCGGCGAGGCTGATGCGGACGCGGGCGCAAGCGGTGTCGAGCACGTCCACAGCCTTGTCCGGCAGTTGACGACCGGCAAGGTAACGGGCGGACAGTTCGGCCGCTGCAACCACCGCGTCATCGCGCAGGTAGATGCCGTGGCTCTTCTCGTAGACCTGAGCCAGGCCACGCAGGATGGTCACCGCTTCGCTGACGGTCGGTTCGTGCAGTTGCACCGGTTGGAAACGACGGGCCAGGGCCGGGTCTTTCTCGAAGTACTTCTTGTACTCCGCCCACGTGGTGGCGGCGATGGTGCGCAACTCGCCACGGGCCAGGGCTGGCTTGAGCAGGTTGGCCGCGTCGGAACCACCGGCATTGCCGCCCGCGCCGATCAGGGTGTGGGCTTCGTCGATGAAGATGATGATCGGTTTTGGCGAGGCTTTGACTTCGTCGATCACGCCTTTGAGGCGACGCTCGAATTCACCTTTGACGCTGGCACCGGCCTGCAACAGGCCCATGTCCAGGGACAGCAACTCGACGCCTTTCAACACTTGCGGCACTTCACCGGCCGCAATGCGCGAGGCCAGGCCTTCGACGATCGCGGTTTTACCGACGCCGGCTTCACCGACCACGATCGGGTTGTTTTTGCGCCGACGGGCGAGGATGTCGATCATCTGGCGGATCGCGCCATCGCGGCACAGCACCGGGTCGAGTTTGCCGTCGCGGGCCTGTTGGGTCAGGTTGTGGGTGAAGCGCTCCAGCAGGGATTCCCCCGGCACGGCGGATTTGCCAGTGGCCGGTTGTTCTTTCTGGGACAAAGCAAATTCTTTCAGGCGGTCGATGTTCAGTTTGGCCAGCAATGCCTGGTAGCGGCTGCCGGCGTAGCGCATCGGATTGCGCAGCAGCGCGAGGATCAACGCCGCTTGCTCGACCTGGGTCTGGCCCAGTTCAAGGTTGGCCACCAGCAAGGCGTCTTGCAGCCATTGCACCAGTTCCGGGGCGAACACCGGGTTGCGCGAGGCGCTGTGCTCGACCCGCGATTGCAGGGCGGCGCTCAGTTCTCCGGCATCCACTTCGGCATCTTGCAGCGCGCGTGCGAGCAGGCCATTGGGACGCTCCAGCAAGCCCAGCAGCAGGTCTTCGACGAGGATCTTGCTGCCGCCACGGGCGACGCAGCGTTCGGCCGAGCTTTCCAGGTCACGGCGGGTTTCGGCGTCCAGCGCCTGAATCAGTTGTTGCAGGTCTACGTTGCTCATTTAGTCATCTGTCCTTAATGAATTTTGCTGCCGAGGGTCACCACGCCGTCCGCTTTTTCGCGGCCGAGCCAACTGGTCCACCCCAGGCGACAGGCGTTCTGCTCACCGATGCGCAGTTCGCGGATTTCTTCCTGGCGCAGCACCAGGCGAATGTCGTAATCGAGCGGGTCACGCAGGGTGAACCGCACCAGCGCGCACAACGGCTGGTAGCCGAAACCGATGGGCAGGAATTCGTGAAAACGCAGCCAGTCGAGTTCGCGGATGTGAATGCGGAACTTGCCACTGCGGTCGCGCACGTGCTCGCCGAGGACCAGGTCTTCGCCGAGCATGCTGTTGGCGCGGCCCAAACGATTGCGCTGCTCGTCGAGGATTTCCACGCGGCGCTCGATGCACTGCTCGATGGTCAGTTCGGCGTGTTTGAAGTAGTACCGCAGCACCGCTTCGATCAACGCCGCCGAGTGCGCGCGCAAGCTGAGCAGGCCGAGGTACGGCAGCAGGCGTTTCCAGTTCAGTTCCTTGGCCTTGCGGATCTCTTCGCCGCCCAGACCGATCAACGCAAACAACTGCGCGGAGAACGGGTCAAGCGCCCCGCTCTCGAAGCTCGCGCGGTAGCGGTACTTGCGCCAGATCGGCAGCATCAGCCGTTGCAGGCGATGGTGGAACAGGTCGAGGAAGTTGCGTGTCGGGTTGCCGTCTTCGCTGTCGCCCAGGGCTTGTTCGCCGTAGAACGCCGGCAGCGGCGAACCCGAGCCGACCAGGCCGATCAGGTTGAAACGCATACGCGCGCGCAGGTGCCCGTGCTCGGTGAAAAACTCCACGCGATCAACGTCACTGCCAGGGAAACCCAGGCTCGGGTTGGCCTGGAATTCCAGCTGGTCGTACAAGTCGTCCTGGCTCAGGTGCGGGTGGGCCTCCCGCAGCCGGTCAACCACCAGCAGCACGGCCTGAAACAGCGAGTACTCGCGTATTCCTCGGGTCAGCCCGCTTAAAGCAGCGGCTGAAGGCCCATACGTGGTGTCCATTGGTACACCTCTCCCTGTGTGCTTTTTACGCGCAACTCGTGGTACGAATTGAGACTGGCGTAAAGCGCGAAAAACTCGTTAAGAACCGAAGCGAAAACGAACAGGTCGCCTTCGCCGATATACCCTTCCGGGTCGATGGTCAGCTCGGTGCGCAACCCGCGTACCGGCAACCCTCGGTGCAATCTGTCCACGTGCTGGTGCTTGATCGACTTGAGCCCGCCCAGCAGGCGTTTGCTGACTTTTTCGGCGTGTTGGTCGTAGTAGCGCGGCAGGTCGTAGGTTTCGAGAATCACCTTCAGCGCGTTGACGTCGGCCAGCGACAGGTAGTTAAGCGACATGTTGCTGATCAGCTTCCACAGGAAGTCACGGTTCAGCGGCGGCGCGTAACTGGGCGTGGCCGGGGTGATGTTGCGGAAACTCAGGAACTCCGGCGTCTCTTCGCAGGCCTGGCTGATGTCGCCGAGCTTGAGCTTGCGCGGCAGGTTCTGGTTGGTGCACATCAGCTCGATCGACAGGGTTTCGTGGGCTTCGGTGTGGCGGATGCCGAAGCTCAGGTAGGTGTCGAGGCCGTTGTGCAACGAGGACGAACGCTGGCGGATGCTGTAGTGCGGACGGCTGTTGGGCACGTCGAAACTCGGGTCGTGCTCGAAGGATTCGAACGGCACGTATTCCTGATAACCGAGGCCGCCCGGCTTCCAGCCCGTGACCGTTTCGACGGAGAACACGCCACAGTTTTCCAGGTCGTATTCCGCCGGCAGCAGCAGGTATTCGTCCTGTTTGCCATCGAGGCGGATCGGCAACGCATCGTGCTTGAACAGGTTGACGATGGGCGTGCAGTAGAGCTTCACGTTGTCCAGGGTCGGGCGCAGGCGCTGGATGCCGCTCTTGCGAATGTCGAAGCGCAATTCGAGGCCGCGCACTTGCTTGAGGGTGTCTTCCGGCAGCGCCTTGAGCAGGTCGAGGCCGTTGATGTCGACGAACAGGAATTTGTCCTGGAAGGCGAAATACTCTTGCAGGTAGCGGTAGCCGCGGAAGGTGTTCAGCGGATACGGGATCAGCGCTTCTTCTTCGGCAAACCCCACCGGCTGCACGCGGTCGCCCGGCATCTTGAACGCCATCGGCGTGCCGTTGACGCCATTGATGGGTTTGCCGGCGCCGTCGAGCGGGATCAGCTCGATGCCTTCGAGGTTGCGCAGCAGGCTCAAGTAGAGCATCTGGCTGATGTAGCGCTCGCCGGCAAAGTGCAGGCGCAAGCGGCTCAGTTCCAGCTCTCCGAGGTGGCCGTCGGCGCTCATCTCCAGCCGCAGGCTCAACAGCGAACCGTCGCCCTTCACCGAGTAATTCAGCGCAGCGAGGTCCAGCGGCAGGACTTCGGTCGGGTAGCAGGTGCGGAAGCGGCAGCGCACGTCGTCGATCGGTACGCTTTCCACCGGTGTGTCGCGCTCGACCATCAACGCCGGCCCGGAACGCTTCAGCGGGTCAAACTGCAAGATGCTGAACGCCGGCAGCGGCCGCATGTAGTTGGGCCACAGCAGGTGCATCAGCGAATGGCTGAGTTCCGGCAACTCGTCATCGAGCTTCTGGCGCAGGCGCCCGGTCAGGAAAGCGAAGCCCTCGAGCAACCGCTCCACGTCCGGATCCCGCCCGGCCTGGCCCAGGAAAGGCGCCAACGCCGGGCTACGCTCGGCGAATCGACGACCCAACTGGCGAAGTGCGGTGAGTTCGCTTTGGTAGTAGTGGTTAAAGGACACGGGTTACCTGCCTGGTAAGAAATCTCATGAATAAAACGTCCTGTAGAGCGCAACCGTGAGCCCGGAGATGACGTAGCCGACGCCCAGCAGATAGGGCAAAAACGCCACCCACATCACCATCATTCCGAGCCCGGACAGTTGCCCGAAAAGCAAAAGACCCAGCCCGCTGATCACCCAGGGCGCCGCGTAAAAAGGGATGAACATCAGCGGCGCGCACCAGATTTTCTTCACGATCTGTTGTTCGGTTGTCCTGCTCAGCTTTCGCGTTGCCCACGCGGCAAAAACGATATAGGCCAGGGACCCGAACCAGAGGACGTGGATCGTCAGGAACTGCTCCCAGTTGAATGCCGTCGGGTTCCACACCGTCGATTCGAGATAAATCAGAACCTCGAACGCGATGATCGGCACCCAGAGGGCGGCGCCCAGGAACAGGCGTCGGTTCAGACTGATCACGGGCGAACACCTGCGCTCGGGGTTTGTCCGGTGCGGCGATTCCACAACCTCTGGGCCCAACGCAATTCGATGACTTGCGTCGTCAGAATCGCCATGAACGTGACAGAACCCTGGGCCACGCCGTAGAACAACGCCCGCAGCGGATTCTCGGGCATCATCCAGAGCAGGATGAAACCCACCATCACGCTCAGTAACAGCAGCTTGGCCAACAGGTTCGGAATCAACGCGACGATCAAATTGACGGTCACAAAGATATAAAAGAGGGCGTGGCTGGCCCCGCCAATCGCGACGCCCCGGGTGGTGAACCCACCGTTGAATGCTTTATAGGCATGCACGACCGCGTCATTCAGGATCGCGTAAGCCAGACAGCCAAGGCTGTGGATCAATACGCTGATTAGAATTCGGCTCGGGGTGTTCATGCCGGGCTCACTGAGGAGTAGCAACTGCCGGCGACTTCGATCGCGACCAGTGAAATCAGGACCATGAACGTCAGCGCGCGATGCAGCCGCGACTGGCGCAGGCGTCGGCTGATCGCCGTGACCACCAACAGCAGGCTCAGTATCGCGAGGCCGCCGAACAGATCACTGTCGGCCACGTACATCAGGTAACCACGCATCTCGTCCGATACGTTGATCATGGGCAAAAGACTCCATCCTTGAGTGTCCAGATACGGCGACTGCCATCGCGTTCGGGTTTGATGCCAGGCAGGGCGTTGCGTAGGTCGTCCGCACTGAAGAGGCGCGTTTTTTCAGATCCTTTGACGGTCAGCAAGAAGTTGTCATCAACCTGTATACCGCCGTCTTCGTCGTAAGACAGGTAACTGGCCACGGCGTACTGCTTGCCCGGTGCAAGGACGCGCGGCTCCATCAGCGGCAACCAGTTGCTGGCATTCTTCGATTGAATCTGCAGCGGCACGCCGCAGGTATTCAACAGGTCAATTTCGTAGATGTACGTCAGTTGAGTCGTGCAGCCGACCAACGACAGATATCCCGCTGCCAACACTGACGCCACGAAGGAGCGAAGGCTCATCGACGAGTCCCTCCTTTGTTCGGTGTCATGGGCAGGTACGAGTCGACATACAGAAACTCGCCATCGGCACTGTTGATGCGCGCCATCGTCAGCGGCTTGCCGTCAGGGGTCTGGAACCGGATCCAGCCCTCGCTATTGAGGTCTCCGGTTTCATACCGCACCTGCACAAAGTAATCCGGCGGATTGGACCGGGTGATCTCGATGAAAAAGCCACCATCCTGCGCCCCGCGCCATACCGCATCGGGGTGGCCTGGCAGCACGGGCGCTGAAGGATTGGAGGGGCGCAGCGAGATGAACAGCGTCACCAGCGCGATGATCGCCAACACACCGATGGCGCTCAGCACATGATTGAGCCATTTCCACACCTGCATCGAACGCGTCATGGCGTGCACCAGGTGCGCACATCGCGCTTGTCGAAGCCTGCGCACTGATTGCGCTTGGCGATTGAGCGATAAGGCGCGTCGGGGGTGTAGGCGAAATAGTAATAGCGCTGCGCGTCCTCGCCGTAGAGCCAGTAGTTGCTCGAGCCCTGGTTGATTTCGTAGGGCTCGAAGCTCCAGATCGACGACTCGCTGGGAATGAAATTCGACCGGTCCATCAGCAACATGAAGGCGTTGGAAAACACAGGCGTCGCCCAGGCCAGGATCGCCGTCACCACCGCGACGGCCACAGCGAGTCCTTTGACCAGAGGATGTTTGACGGGCGCACGAGGTGCGGGGGATCGGCTCATCATCAACGACATGGCGGCACCGTCCAGCTTTCCCAGCCTTGCGCGCCGGGGTACAGCACCATTTCGCCCCGAAACTCAGGGCCCACACCGGCGTTGCCTTCGCGCATCCACAAGTACCATTCGGATGTTTTGAGTAGCACGCCGTCCTTTGTGTACACACGATAGAAGGACAGGCTGCTGAACAACTCGATTACTTGCCCGACCCTGCCAAACGCCTCGTAGTCGGGTGCATATCGGGCGATGTAGCACTTGCCCGACTCGCTCCAGTATTTCTTCAAGGGCTGTGCGGCCAAGGCACTCACGATCTTCAGGCCAAGGAAAATCAGCACGAAAAGGCCCATCAAGGCTGGGATCAATACGAGGGGCGAGGTCAATCGACGGTTGCGAATCACGATCGGGCCACTCCCTGTGCAGCGCGCCAGCGGGTAAACGCGGCATTGAGGGCGCGGGTGACCAGAATGGCGCAAAGGGTCAAACCACCCG
This sequence comes from Pseudomonas sp. ANT_J12, assembly GCF_008370045.1. Classification (GTDB taxonomy): domain Bacteria; phylum Pseudomonadota; class Gammaproteobacteria; order Pseudomonadales; family Pseudomonadaceae; genus Aquipseudomonas. The sequence goes on along the minus strand of NZ_VOBN01000006.1, from coordinate 235,232 downwards.
CCAGGGCGCAATACGCCATGGCCCGTACGGGATAGCGCGGCAGCAGGTAAACCAGGATCGAGGCCATCATGAAAATCGCCACGCCAAACTGGGCGGCCAGGCGCGGGATGAAGGCCAAAACAAGATTCAGGAAAACGAAAAAGTAATAAACCAGGTACATGCCCATGCCGATGGCGACGCCACGGGAAGTCAGCCCGCCGACCAGGGTTTTATAGATCGGCACGGCGAAGCCATTCATCACGATATAGAGCACGCAGGCCATCCCATGGACGACCAACCCGATCACTCGTTGGCTATTCATGTTCAAACGCTGCCACGCAATGCTTCGCCACGATCAATCACCCAAGATCCCTCTTCCCTTTCATCCTGTAAAAAAACATCAGCACCGCGTCTGTTCAGCCTTGGCCCGGTCGGCACTGAGCACCTTGCATTGCTGGAGGTAAATAACGCCCTCCCCAGTGAACACGACCACATCATTCGCCGTGAGCGGCTCGCCGTTTTTCTCGCCAAACTTGAGCCAACCTTCGTCCCATAACGAGCCGTCGTCGTTGCGAACCTGAACGAAGTAATAAGGCGGCTCGGAGCGGGTGACTTCGATGTACTGCCCACCATCGGCACCGCCGCGCCATTTCGCATTGGGGTACTCACTCAACACCCGAGGCTCAGCCTTTGAAAAATCCATCTGGGAAACGACCAACACACTGGCGATGCAGGCCAGGAGCCCTACCACCATGAGGAAGCGTTTTACCCAGATCACTGCGATGCCTCCAACGTCATCAGACCTCAGAGTGAGTCAAGTAATAAAGTCCCAGCAGGTACATTGCCGGAATCGCCATAACGCACAAAAAATTAAAAAATTTATAAGACTTTTTTACCCTGATACGAGGGACCAGACCCGCAACTCCAACTACAAAACAAAAAATCGCCAACAACCCGAAATAATTGTTATCTACCATTCCAGAGAAGTAGCCTTCCATGTTCACTCCTTATTAAAGCCAATAAAATTCCAGCGATAAAACTCGAAGGCCTTTAAAAAATCTTCCCGTGTGGTTCCCTTATCCAAATTATGATAAGCCCAGCCAGATACGTCTTTGGTGAAATAACCTTTCTGAACAGGAAGGCCCACATATCCACCACTTTGGGGATCAGCCATATCTTTCCCTGTTAGTTTTACCCCCCAAGTAAACGGCCACACAATGGCGGCATCGGTATTTCCTTGGCGTATATCTATCCGGTCACTGGTCACGGAAACGGCCATTTGAATATGATGGGCGGTTGTCATCATCGGCCGGTCAAGCGCCTGAGCAAGAATGTCGCCGGGCTTCAAATCTTCGACTGTAGCTACTGCCGTGGTGTTTTCTACGGTGTTTTGCATCTCACGTGCGCCGTAGGTCAGCATGACCATTTCGGCGAAACCGTACATATTCGAGGCATATCGATCATGTGCAGCCGCGCTATAGTTCTCCATGTTTTTATAAGCTCTGACACCGGTCTTAAGTTTTACCGGCAGCCCGCGCTTACTGGAAAACTCTACCAAGACGCGTATTGCAAAATCCTCGCAGGTAAACTTGTAGTCGCTTACCTCCCCGTCTTTATTCCAATACTTCTCATTAATTAGTCTTTCTGCAATCATCGGCGCCTCATCGTGATAGGCCGCGATATCAGCGTCTGACCATAACTTCGTAGTTGGCCAAAAAACCTTCAAGACTACTTCTTTCCCAACCGGATCGGCTTTTGGAGTTAGAGCCACCGAGGAGACATACAACATCGAGAGAACTTCCGCAGTCATAGCAGAACCCCGTCGATGGCTGGATGAAAATCAAAGCTCTCGCCTTCCTTGCCTCCAACCATTTGAGTTCTTCCCATGGCATCTGTTTGTCCCGAGACAATTTCTCCCTTGGCATTTTTAATGTGATACGGAATCCCCTGTAATGGATTGCCGTCCTGGTCTTTCATCACAACATGCTGGCAATGAGAGAAAAGCATCAGTGGAATTGGCGCCACAAACGGCACCGGAGAATGCGAATTCCCGATAATCACCGTCCCGGAACCCGCCGTAACCTTGTTGCCATGCGTCCCGACGGAATCCACAGTCGCCGCCGCTTTACCGTTGATCAAAACCGTCGTCGCCAACCCACCCGACATCGCACCACCACACGCCGAGGCATCGCCTTGGCGGGCGGCCGCGAGGCCGTCGAAGAAGACGTCGCCGGAACCGGCGGCGATCGGGTTGGTGCCGTGGCCGGAGACCGGGCAAGCGGTGGGGTCGGTAAGGCGTGCTGCGGGTTTGCCGGACATACGGGTCTCCTTAGTCGACCTTGACTTGACCGTTGCCATTTCGGCTCACGGATAGGTGGAACGAATCGGGTTTTGCGCCAGCGACGTTACCCATGGTGTGACGACTCATTGCTCACCGACACGCTGGAACATTCCAGCTCTCGTAGCCTTTCACGGTCGGGTAGATCGCACGGCCACCCACCCACTGTGAGCGCTCATCCACGGTGAATTCGTTCTGCCAGAGCAACCATTCGGACGACTTCAACAACGTGCCGTCCTTTGCGTACACCCTGAAAAACGCTTCGCTGGTGAATATCCGGACAATCTGTCCGGCCAGCCCCAGGGCCGAGTACTGGGGAATGTACGAGTTGATGTAGCACGTCCCGGCATCGTTCCAGGTCTTGGAATAGACATGCGCCAGCCGCGCCGCCGCCATTTTCACGTAGCAGGCGCCTGAAACCGCCGCAACGGCCGCCAAGGCTATGAGCAGCAACGCCCTACGCCCCGTCATGACCACTGCATCCTGCTTCGGAATTGTCCATTGCATGCCTTAGCTGACCTTGACTTGACCGCTGCCATCCAGGCGGGCGGCAAACGTAACCTGGCGCTTGAAACCATCAACTTCCAGCAGGCCTTCGATGCTGAAGGACAGGCGAAGCTGATCGTGGTCACGCGGCAGGGAAATGACACGCACGTTGCTCAGGCGTGGCTCGTAGGCTTCGATGAAATTTTCGATGGCCAGACGGGCCTGACTCAGGGAGTCGTGCAGGCTCAGACGCATGTCATTGAGATCGGGTAGCCCGTAATCGGACAGCGTTTGCACGCTGCCCGCACGGGTGCTGAGCATCTTGGCCAGATGGGCAGCCACGGACGCCATGGCGGAGACCTCGCGGCTCCAGCCGACGCGTTTGTCCGCGTCGCCACCCAGGCGTTCGAAAAGGCTGCCGTATCCAGTCATGAGTTAGCTCCGCTTACTCTTTGTCCAGCTTGCCAACCAGCGACAGGGTGAAATCGGCACCCATGTACTTGAAGTGCGGGCGCACGTTCAGGCTGACGCGGTACCAGCCAGGCTCGCCTTCGACATCGCTGACGATGATCTGGGCAGCGCGCAGTGGACGACGGCCACGGACTTCGGCGCTTGGGTTTTCCTGGTCGGCCACGTACTGGCGGATCCACTTGTTGAGTTCCAGCTCGAGGTCGGTACGTTCTTTCCACGAACCGAGTTGCTCGCGCTGCAGCACTTTCAAGTAGTGAGCCAGGCGGTTGACGATCATCATGTACGGCAGTTGGGTGCCGAGCTTGTAGTTCAGCTCTGCGGCCTTGCCTTCTGCGCTGATGCCGAAGAACTTCGGCTTCTGCACCGAGCTCGCGGAGAAGAACGCCGCGTTGTCGGAGCCTTTGCGCATGGTCAGGGAGATGAAGCCTTCCTCGGCCAATTCGTATTCACGACGGTCGCTAACCAATACTTCCGTAGGAATCTTGGTTTCGATTTCGCCCATGCTTTCGAAGTGGTGCAACGGCAGGTCTTCAACCGCGCCACCGCTCTGCGGGCCGATGATGTTCGGGCACCAGCGGAACTTGGCGAAACTGTCGGTCAGCTTGGTGCCGAACGCGTAGGCCGTGTTGCCCCACAGGTAGTGCTCGTGGCTGTTGGCGACGGTTTCTTTGTACACGAACGATTTGACCGGGTTTTCTTCCGGGTCGTACGGGTTACGCAGCAGGAAACGCGGCACGGTCAGGCCAACGTAACGGGAGTCTTCCGACTCGCGGAAGCTCTGCCATTTGGCGAATTGCGGGCCTTCGAAGTGATCTTTCAGATCCTTCAGGTCCGGCAGGCCGGTGAAGCTTTCCAGACCGAAGAATTTCGGGCCGGCCGCCGCGATGAACGGCGCGTGAGACATGCAGGCAACGCTGGACACGTACTGCATCAGCTTCACGTCCGGCGAGCTTGGGGACATGTAGTAGTTAGCGATGATCGCGCCCACAGGCTGACCACCGAACTGACCGTATTCAGCGGTGTAGATGTGCTTGTACAGGCCCGACTGCATCACTTCCGGCGAATCTTCGAAATCGTCCAGCAGGTCTTCTTTGGAGACGTTGAGGATTTCGATCTTGATGTTTTCGCGGAAGTTGGTGCGATCGACCAGCAACTGCAGACCACGCCACGACGATTCCAGGGACTGGAAGTCCGGGTGGTGCAGGATTTCGTCCATCTGACGGCTGAGCTTGGCATCGATCTCGGCGATCATGCGGTCGACCATGGCCTTCTTGACCGGCTCACCGTTGTTCTGCGGCTTGAGCAGCTCTTCGATGAAGGCCGACACGCCGCGCTTGGCGATGTCGTAGGCTTCGTCGTCCGGCGTCAGGCGGGTTTCGGCGATGATGCTGTCGAGAATGCTGTATTCGCCGCTCTCTTTGCTCTTTTGCTGTGCTGCGCTAGTGCTCATTGTGTTGGCTTCCTTGGCTGATAGAGACTCAGGCGTCCTGGGCGGCGGCGTTCAAGCCCAGCTCACCCAGTACGCGACCGCGGGATTCGTCGTCGGCGAGAACGCCTTCGATGGCTTTGCGGAACGCAGGCGCGTTACCCAGCGGGCCTTTGAGGGCCACCAGCGCGTCGCGCAGTTCCATCAGTTTCTTCAGCTCAGGCACTTGCTCGACCAGCGAGGCCGGGTTGAAGTCCTTCATCGAGTTGACGCGCAGTTGCACGCCCAGCTCTTCAGTGCTGCCTTCTTCCTGAAGACGGTTCGGCACGTTCATCGTCAGGCTCAGCTCTTGCTTGGCCAGCACTTCGTCGAAGGTCATCTTGTCGATGCTGATCGGCTTGCGATCTTCGACTTTGCGTTCGTCCTTGCGGTGGGTGTAGTCACCGATTGCCAGTAGTTTCAACGGCAGTTCGATCTCTTCCTGTGCACCACCGGTGGCAGGTTTGAAGGTGACGTTGATGCGTTCCTTGGGGGCTACCGAGCCTTCTTTGGCCATGGCTTTTCTCCTTGCGGTTGTGGCCCTGGGGCCTATTCGAGTACCACTTCGAGATCGAGGTGGCACAGCCTGCGATAAATCTCTTCCTTGCGTTCACGCACTGCATGGTTCTGCGGTAACAACTCACAGCAGCTATGCAGCAAATGCAGCACTTCCAGCGCAAGATCGGGCTCCCAGGCGTTCAGGCCTGAGTCCTGTAATGTTTGGTCGAGGGTTTCGAGTTGGGTCCTGGCCAGTTCGTACTTTTTGGCCATGAAGCACAGCCGCGCCAGGGCGAACTGCCAGAAAAATCGCGCCCGCCCACCTTGGGCACCTTGCAGGCCCTGCTTGAGGATTTGCACGGCGGCCTTGAGGCCGTCCTTGCGCAAGATGGGCAGGACTTCTTCCAAGGCCACTTCCCAGGCCGGCTGGTTGTCGACAACTTCGACCTTGCGCGGCGCACTGGCGCTTTGCAGGTGCGGCATGACGTGGGCGCTGACCCAGGCACGGGTGGCCGGGTCGGCAAACGGCGCGCCGTCATGGAAACGCAATTCGATGATGCCGGGCAGGCGCTGAATCAAAAGCGCGAAGTGGATTTCCACTTCGCGCATAGCCATCTCTGCGTTCAGGCCCTGGAGGCATTCCCAGACCATTCGTTGGCCATCGAACCAGAACGGCGCCTTCGCCAGGCTCGCCTCCAGTTCTACCAGCAGGTCGGCGTATTTGGCCTGGTCGTAGCGATCCTGATAGGCCTTGAGCTTGTCCGCCGGCAACCCGCGCAACATGGTGATCTGCTCGGCGTTGCGCTCGGGCACCGCGTCGATGGGCAGCCACAGCAGCGTGCGATTAAGGCGCAGGGCGCGCAGGTCGGTGGCTTTCTGCTTGAGCCACCAGGCGCACAACGGACGGGCGTTTTCCTGCTGGGCGCGTAAAGCCTTGTGGGCTTCTTTTTCGTTATCGATTGGCGCGCCGGGGGTGAACAGCTGGGTCGCGGCTTGCTTGACCTGGGCCACGGCAGCCCCGACCACACCGGGTTCCGGCTGGTTGTCGGCGGCGCGCTGCACCATGTTTTTCAGGCGGCGAGAGATCGGCAGCAGCAACGGTGCGTCATCGCCCAGGTGCTCGGTGCAAGCGGCATCGAGACCTTCCAGGTGCTCCACCATCCGGCGGAACATCGGCAACTGCTCTTTGATCGCGACATTTTCGGTCAGCACTTGCTCAAGACGCGGCACCAACCAACTGATGGCCGCGGAGCGGGTACGTGCCTTGTTCGGGTGAACTTCGGCCCAGTGATTTTCCGACAAATGATGCAGCAAACCGAGGCCCGCCAGCAGCCCCTGAAAGGATTCGCGCTGGTACAAAGCCCAGGTCAGCCAGGCGCCGACCCGCAAATCCTTGGACTGGGTACGTAGCAGGTTTTCGCTGTTTTCACGGATTTTCAGCCAGTCGATCTGACCGGCTTCATGCATCGACTGGGCTTTGGCCAGCTCGCTTTCCAGGGCCTCATATTCGCTCGAAAAGCGAACATCCTCGCCCGCGAAATTCTCTTTGGAAACAGAGGCTTTTGCGAGTTCAAGGTAATGGGCGGAAAGCTTGCTTGAGTAGGACATCCATGGCCTTTATTTAGGATTACGGTCACACGCCAATCGGAGTTTCAACGGCGGCGGACAGTATCAAAGAGCTGCGATGGGACTCATCCAATTGAGTTCGTGCTCTTTCAAGTTGGCGCATCGTACTCACGATGATGGCCACTAGCAAGCATCCGATTAAACAACAAGACGAGCAGTTCAGTGCCTCGTGTAGGAGATAGCCCTATATTTGTAAGGGTATCCCCTGATATCACTTTAATATTCCCTCTGCTGACCTGCTGACCCGCAACCCCTGCTCCAGAGCGTTCGCGCAAATCCCCAGCAATCATTGGCGTTTCCGTCAACGATGTGGGCGCAAAGCATGACAAGAATTGAAAAAGATGAATGTAGGATTCTTCCGAAAAGTTACTGCGACAGACCTTCAATTTGATGAAAGACAACTGCCAATTAAAAAACGCCATTAAAGTGATGGCATTTTTATGTTTCAACAAATGCGTCCAATGCTGTCATGTGAAGGGCAATTGCACGGAGTTATCGTCCAATTGCACGCAACTTACACAATCGTGTCCTAGGAACACACGCCCACTTTAAACCCGGAAGGCTCTCACTTTATTCAAAGATTCCTCCTACATTAATCCTCTTTCCCCGTTGATAACGTGCCCGCCAGTTTTCGCGTGCACAAACCATGGACGGTTTGGATATCGCGCTTTTTTCCTCTTCAGCTTAAGGATAAGCGTATGTTCGGGCCGGCCAATGCGGCGCATTTTTCGCTTCACATCCCCGCTGTTCGTCACGATTTCAAGGTACTGGCCTTCGACGGCAGCGAAGCCATCAGCACCCTGTATGCCATCCGCGTTGAGCTGGTCAGCGAGCACCCGGATTTCGATATTGAAAGCCTGCTCAGTCAACTGGCGTTTCTGCAGTTCGGCCTCAAGGGCGAAGGGCTTCACGGCCGTATCGAGGACGTCTGGGTGGGGGACGCCGGCAAGCGCCTGACCCGTTATCACCTGACCCTGGTGCCGGCGCTGCACTATTTGCAGTTCAGTCACGACCGGCGGATTTTCCAGCACCTGACGGTGCCGCAGATCATCGCGCAGGTGCTTAAAGGGCACGGCATTCAGAGCGACGCGTTCACCTTTCATGTCAGCACCAGCCCCGTGCGCGACTACTGCACGCAGTACGGCGAATCCGACTTCGAGTTCGTCCAGCGCCTGTGCGGCGAGGACGGTATCGCCTGGCATCACCAGCATTCGCCCGAGGGCCATGTGCTGGTGTTCACCGACGACCAGACCTTTTTCCCCAAGCTGGGCGCCACCCCGTATCAGCAAGATTCAGGGATGGTCGCGGAGCATCCGGTGGTCAGCCACTTCGCCTCCGGTGTTCGCACCCGCACCAGCACCACCACGCGCCGGGACTACGATTTCCGGCGCCCCAGCCTGTTGCTGGAAAGCCGTTTCACCGCCGAGTTCAGCCCCGAGCTCGAAGACTATCGCTACCCCGTCCTGATCGAGAACGAAAAACGCGGCAGGCAACTCGCCCGGCAAGCGCTGGAGCGGCACCGTTGCGATTACCAAGTGGCCGAAGGCCAGAGCGATCAGCCATGCCTGCGCAGCGGTCACTTCTTCGACCTGACCGAACACCCGCGTAAAACCCACAACGGTCTGTGGCTGTTGCTCAGCGTGACCCACACCGGCCGACAGCCTCAGGTGCTGGAGGAGTCGGTCACCAGCGACGTCAACCCCGAGGACGGCTTCACCCAAGGCTACCGCAACCGCTTCAGCGCCATTCCCTGGGACATGCATTTCCGTCCGCCGTTGTGCCCGCGAACAACGCAACTGGTGAGCCAGACCGCCCGCGTCACCGGACCGCCCGGTGAAGAGATCTATTGCGATGAATATGGAAGGGTGAAGGTCGAACTGCCGTGGGATCGCGCGGAACTCAACAGCGAAAAAAGCAGCTGCTGGCTGCGGGTTTCCTCGAGTTGGGCGGGGCAGGAGTTCGGCGCGGTGACTATCCCGCGTATCGGCATGGAAGTCGTGGTCACGTTTCTGGAAGGCGATCCGGATCGGCCGCTGATCACCGGTTGTGTGGCCAACAAAGTGACCTCTGTGCCCTACACCTTGCCCGAGCACAAGACCAAAACCGTGCTGCGCAGCCACAGCTCGCCACACAACGGTGGCTACAACGAGCTGTCGCTGGAAGACCGCGCCGGGCAGGAAAAAATCTACCTGCGGGCGCAACGCGACATCGAGCAACTGATCCTCAATGACAGCGCCACCCAGATCGGCCACGACCGCCGCGAACAAATTACCCGCGACAGTCACAGCTTGATTGGTGGCGACCGTTTTGAGCAGGTGGACCAGCACAGCGCCAGCCTGATCAAGGGTGACGAACTGCACACCACCGAAGGCCTGCGCAACACGGTGATCGGCGGGGATGAACTGATCAGCATCAGCGGCAACAGCAGCATGACAGCGGCTGGCACGCTGGTGATTCAGGCGGGGCCGCAGGCGCATGTCACCGCCGCGAACGTGGTGATCGAGGCGGGCATGAGCCTGACGCTCACGGCTGGTGGGCATCACATCGTCATCAATGCCGGTGGGATTTTTAGCAGTGTGGCAATTGTTGAGGGTGGTTCGCCGGTAGCAGGAATGGCGGCGCAGTCGGCATTGTCGGTTATTCCGAGGTTTTTGGGAGTACATCCGCTCCTATATGAACAATGGCCCTTATTTCGATGAGCACGGTAATCACAGTGAGTCGGATGCGTTTGTAAAAAGCCAGTTAGCGGTGAGATTCAAAATGAGCGACAGCTTCAAACACACCCTGGCGCAGTTGAAACAGGCGAAGAAAGACGCCGGTGGCAAAAACTATTTACAGAGCAGCGATGTAGCAAAACTGCTACTTGAGCCACTGCTCTACCCACAGGATCGAATTCAAGAACTCACCTACAGCCTCGCTAAACGCCGTTCCCGCAACTTGTGGCCGAAAGTGGTTACCGAACGCCTGAAAGCCAACGGTCCCGACACGCGCCTTGTTGATCTGGAACCTCAACAGGACAGTGGACTTTCGAGGGAAAGTTGATTGGCTTTGCGTTGGTCAAACCACCCCATCACACCTCATCGGAATACGCACGCCCATAAAAAATGGGCATCCGACCGCAATCGATATGCCCATTTTTCAATACGGTTCTCCCCGCTACTCAGGGAGTTCGCCGCAATTATGGATTGACGCTGTCTTTCAACGACTTGCCTGGCTTGAAGGCGACGGTATTGCTGGCCTTGATTTTCACAGGCTCACCGGTTTGCGGGTTTTTGCCGGTGCGGGCACCGCGGTGGCGTTGCAGGAAGGTACCGAAGCCCACCAGCGTGACGCTGTCCTTGCGGTGCAGAGCGCCGGTGATTTCTTCGAGAACGGCGTTGAGTACGCGGTTGGCCTGCTCTTTGGTGAGGTCTGCTTTTTCAGCGATTGCAGCGGCGAGTTCTGGTTTACGCATTAGTGAAGCCCCTTTGACGGTTTTTTGTTGTTATGTCCGTGCTGTTCTCGTTGGAACAGCGCCCAAGGCGCCGCAGGTGCTCTACTCTGCGGCAGACGGGAGTGAGGATGGCACGCACGGAAGAGCCGCGCCAGTCTCGGCGCGACCTTTGTAGGGGCAAAAGCGGGGTGAATCCGACAGAACGACCGGTATTTACGCCAGCAGGGCCGGAAGCTCTTTGTTCAATGCGAGTTTTTCCATCACCGCCGCGCCTGTCAGGGCATAACCGAGCAATTTGCCCGAGTCATCGCGGCACAGGACCTTGATGTCGGCGCCCTGCCCCTCGACCGTCCAGACGCCCTCGGCGCCCCGTGGAGGCGGCGAAACCACCAACGGGCAGACCGGGGTTTTCACGGTGATCGGCATCGGGCCATAACTCACGGCCGTAGGGTTTCCCGCCAGGGTTTGTGCCAGCGCTCTCGCACAGCTCATCAGGGGCATCACGTACAACAAATTCAGCCCATCGACCTCGGCACAGTCGCCCAGGGCGTAGATATTGGCGTGGGACGTCTTCAGGTGCCGGTCGACCACCACGCCGCGATTGACCTGGACACCTGCGGCAGCCGCCAGATCAATGCGCGGCCGCAGGCCAATGGCCGAGACCACCACATCGCACGGGATGACCTGGCCGTCCGACAGATGTGCCTCCAGTCCGTCCGCCACCCGCTGCAACCGGTTGAGTACCGGCCCGAGGTGGAAGCGTGCACCGAGGCTTTCCAGCCCGGCCTGGACCGCAGCGGCGGCCGCCGGATGCAGCAAAGTCGGCATGACCTGTTCGCACGGCGCGACCAGTTGCACTTCGTAACCGCCGAGGATCAGGTCGTTGGCGAATTCGCAGCCGATCAGGCCGGCACCGAGCAGCAATACCCGGCGCTTGCCGGCCGCCGCGGCGCGAAAGCGGGCGTAGTCTTCCAGGTCATTGATCGGGAACACCGCATCAGCGCCGTCGCCTTCGATCGGTACCCGCACGGTTTCCGCGCCCCAGGCCAGGATCAGGTCACGGTAGATCACCGCTTCCTCGCCGATCCACAGGCGTTTGTGGCCCGGGTCGATGCCGCTGATGCGGGTGTGGGTGCGCACTTCGGCTTTCAACTGCTCGGCCATGACGCCCGGCTCGGCCATGCTCAAGCCGTCGGCGTCCTTGTTTTTGCCGAAGCCGGTGGAGAGCATCGGCTTGGAGTAGGAACGCCCGTCATCGGCGGTAATCAGCAGTAGCGGGGTTTCGCCATCGAGTTTGCGAAACTCCCGGGCCAGGTTGTAGCCAGCCAGCCCAGTACCGACGATCACGACAGGTGCGTTCATTCCCTTCTCCTCTTTTGTCTTAGTTGATTTCGATCATTTCGAAATCCATCTTGCCCACGCCGCAGTCCGGGCACAGCCAATCTTCCGGCACGTCCTGCCACAGGGTGCCCGGCGCGATGCCGTCATCCGGCCAGCCGTCGGCTTCGTTATAGATCAGGCCGCAGACCACACATTGCCACTTTTTCATTCAGTTACTTCCTCGGGATTCAGGCGTTTGCCGGCGCGAACGGTCGATGGGTAAAGCGTTGCCGTCCGGCTCAGGGCGTTTTGTACTGATCGAACCCGGCAGATGCAAGCCTGTTCGATGCAAGGTCGGGTCGACTCAATCAAAATCGCCGGCTGCCATGGTAAGCTCGCCGCCTCATTTGCTGCCAATAATGACTCACTGTGCCGCACTCAAAATCCCTGTTCTGGCTCCCCCAAAGCCGACTCACTCCCCTCCCCGACGCGTCTACCCTCGACTGGCTGTTCGACGAAGGCTCCCTGACCCGGCGCCTGATTGGTTTGTCGAATGACCGCTTCAGCGTCACGCCATTATTCGAAGGCTGGCAAGCCTTGCGCGCCGACGAATGCGCGGCGCTGGAACTGGAAGAAGGCAGCGAAGGCTGGGTACGCGAGGTGTACCTGCGCGGCAATGGCGAAGCCTGGGTGTTTGCCCGCAGTGTGGCGGCGCGCAGTGCGTTGCAGGGCGATGGGTTGCACATGGATGAATTGGGCAGCCGGTCGTTGGGCGAGTTGTTGTTTTGCGATCGGGCGTTCCAGCGCCAGGCCATCGAGGTTTGTCACTATCCTCAAGAATGGTTGCCGCTGGAGTCCCGAGCGCCCGAGCTGTGGGGCCGCCGCTCGCGTTTCGACCGTGGCGCCTTGAGCGTGCTGGTGGCCGAGATTTTCCTGCCGACCTTATGGCTCGCCGCCCGCGCCCATCCGGAGAACCGTTGATGTACACCCGCCTGCTCAAGTCCCTGAACCGCTTGAATCCCCGGGCCTGGGATTTCATTCAGCTGACGCGCATGGACAAGCCGATCGGCATTTACCTGCTGCTGTGGCCAACCCTGTGGGCGCTGTGGATTGCCGGCAAGGGTTCGCCGTCATTGGCCAACATCGTGATTTTCGTGCTTGGCGTGGTGCTGACCCGCGCGGGCGGTTGCGTGATCAATGACTGGGCGGACCGTAAGGTCGACGGCCATGTGAAACGCACCGAGCAGCGGCCACTGGTGAGCGGCAAGATCAGTTCCAAAGAGGCCTTGGTGTTTTTTGCCGTGCTGATGGGCATCGCCTTTCTGCTGGTGCTGTGCACCAACGCGGCAACCGTCTGGCTATCGCTGGGCGGTCTGGCGCTGGCCTTTAGTTACCCGTTCATGAAGCGATACACCTACTACCCGCAAGTGGTACTGGGCGCGGCGTTTTCCTGGGGCATGCCGATGGCGTTCACGGCCGAGACCGGTTCGCTGCCGCCAGAAGCCTGGCTGCTGTGGATTGCCAACCTGCTGTGGACGGTGGCCTACGACACCTATTACGCGATGACCGACCGCGACGATGACTTGAAGATCGGCGTGAAGTCCACGGCGATTCTGTTTGGTGATGCGGACCGGGTCATCATTCTGACGTTGCAAGGTCTGGCGTTGGGCAGCCTGCTGCTGGCCGGGTCGAAGTTCCAGCTTGGCGGCTGGTTCCATCTCGGGTTGCTGGCCGCCGCCGGGTGTTTTGCCTGGGAGTTCTGGTACACCAGGGGCAAGGACCGAATGCGTTGCTTCAAGGCGTTCTTGCACAACCACTGGGCCGGGTTGGCGATTTTCGTGGGGATTGTGCTGGATTACGCGTTGCGTTGATAAAAAGCGAAAAGATCGCAGCCTGCGGCAGCGCCTACAGGTGTATATCCGTAGGCGTTGCCGCAAGCCGCGATCTTTAACGACCTGGCGAAGCGCTTACTTCTGCGATTCGTGAACGACGTGCCAGACATCTTTCATGCCGTCACCCTTCATCTCTCCAGGTTTTTCGTCCTTCACAAACGTGTAGAGCGGCTTGCCGTCGTAGGCATATTGCATCATGCCGTCATCACGCTTGATGACCGTCCATTTGCCTTCAGCCTTGGCACCCGCCGGCGCCATCATCGGCGGCCAGTTCTTGGCGCAATCCGCGTTACACATGGACTTGCCGCCACTGTCCTTGTCGAACGTGTAAACGGTCATGCCCTTGTGATCGACCATCATGCCGCCCTTCATCATGGCCGGTTCGGCAGCGAAGGCCATCGCCGGTAACGCCAGAGCAGCGGCCAACATCAGAGCCTTAAGGGAGAACGTGAATTGAGTCATGGAAACCTTCTCTTGTGGTTGTCAGGATTCGGAATTAGAGCTTAGCCCAGGATCATGACAATCGCCGCTCGACTAAAATACTGTCACACGACTGCAATAATTCCGTTATCTAATGCGGCGCAAGACAGTTAAATGACAAGAGGAATATAGGCATGGTTGGCAGGAGCATTCTGATCGTCGACGACGAAGCGCCCATTCGCGAAATGATCGCCGTTGCGTTGGAAATGGCCGGCTATGACTGCCTGGAGGCTGAGAACTCCCAGCAGGCCCATGCCATCATCGTCGACCGCAAGCCGGACCTGATCCTGCTGGACTGGATGTTGCCCGGCACGTCCGGCATCGAGTTGGCCCGGCGCCTCAAGCGCGATGAGCTGACCGGGGATATCCCGATCATCATGCTCACCGCCAAGGGCGAAGAGGACAACAAGATCCAGGGCCTGGAAGTCGGCGCCGATGACTACATCACCAAACCGTTCTCGCCCCGCGAGCTGGTGGCGCGCCTCAAAGCCGTGCTGCGCCGTGCCGGCCCGACCGATGGCGAAACCCCGATCGAAGTCGGCGGCCTGCTGCTGGACCCGATCAGCCACCGCGTGACCATCGACGGCAAACCCGCCGAGATGGGCCCGACCGAATACCGCCTGCTGCAATTCTTCATGACCCACCAGGAACGCGCCTACACCCGTGGCCAGTTGCTGGATCAGGTCTGGGGCGGCAATGTCTATGTCGAAGAACGTACCGTCGACGTGCACATCCGGCGCCTGCGCAAAGCCCTCGGCGATGCCTATGAAAATCTGGTACAAACCGTGCGCGGCACCGGTTACCGGTTTTCCACGAAAGCATAGAAGCGGCGGCAAGCTTTAAGCTACAAGCGGCAAGCGAAAGCAGAGCCGCTTTGACTTGAAGCTTGTAGCTTGAAACTTGGAGCTGCGCTAGGACGCCCCCCTTGAACCAAAACTGGCATGGCACCCTGATTCGCCACATGCTGTTGCTGGTCACCGCCTGCTTGGTGATCGGCCTGATTTCCGGCTACTACGGCTGGAGCCTCGCCGCTGGCCTGGGCCTTTACCTGGCCTGGACCCTCAAGCAGCTGTTGCGCCTGCACGAATGGCTGCGCCTGCACAAACCCGATGAAGCACCGCCCGATGGCTATGGCCTGTGGGGCGAAGTGTTCGACAGCATCTACCACCTGCAACGCCGCGACCAACGGGTGCGCGGGCGACTGCAAGCGGTGATCGACCGGGTCCAGGAATCCACTGCCGCGCTCAAAGACGCGGTGATCATGCTCGACAGCGACGGCAACCTCGAATGGTGGAACCGCGCCGCCGAAACCCTGCTCGGCCTCAAAACCCCGCAAGACAGCGGCCAACCGGTGACCAACCTGGTGCGCCATCCGCGCTTCAAGGAATACTTCGAGCAGGACAGCTACGCCGAGCCGCTGGAAATCCCCTCGCCGATCAACGATCGCCTGCGCATTCAGCTGTACATCACCCGCTACGGCAACAACGAACACTTGATGCTGGTGCGCGACGTCACGCGCATCCATCAGTTGGAGCAGATGCGCAAAGACTTTATCGCCAATGTTTCCCACGAACTGCGCACGCCACTGACGGTGATCTGCGGCTACCTGGAAACCTTGCTCGACAACGTAGAGGACGTGAATCCGCGCTGGACCCGCGCCTTGCAGCAGATGCAGCAACAGGGCGGCCGCATGCAGACCCTGCTCAACGACCTGCTGCTGTTGGCCAAGCTGGAAGCCACCGATTACCCGTCGGACAACCAGCCCGTCGTCATCGACAGCCTGCTGAAATCGATCAAGAGCGATGCTCAGCAGCTATCCGCGCAAAAGAGTCAGAAGATCACCCTGGAGGCCGATTCCACGATTCTGCTCAAGGGCAGCGAAGCGGAATTGCGCAGCGCGTTTTCCAACCTGGTGTTCAACGCCGTGAAATACACCCCGGCCGAAGGCAATATCCGCATTCGCTGGTGGGGCGACGACCAGGGCGCGCATTTGAGCGTGCAGGATTCCGGGATCGGCATCGACAGCAAACACTTGCCACGCCTGACCGAACGCTTCTATCGCGTCGACTCCAGCCGCAACTCCAACACCGGCGGCACCGGGCTTGGGCTGGCCATCGTCAAGCACGTGCTGCTGCGCCACCGCGCGCGGATGGAAATCAGCAGCGTGCCGGGGCATGGCAGCACCTTCACCTGCCATTTTGCGCCGGCCCAGGTGACCAAATCCCAGCTGATCAGCGCTGCCGATTGATACCGGCCGGCACTCGCCCCTAGGCAATCGCCGAGTCAGCCGCTACATTGGCTGACTTGTGCCTGCCCTTCAGGCACCGCATTTCCTTCTTTTTCGAATACACGGAACCCGCAAAACCCCATCATGGACCCATCCCCTGGCTTGACCCTCGCGACACTCTTCGCCGATTTCGGCATGATTCTTTTTGCTCTGATCCTGGTTTTGCTCAACGGATTCTTCGTTGCGGCCGAATTTGCCATGGTCAAACTGCGCTCGACCCGGGTCGAGGCCATCGCTGATAAAAACGGCTGGCGCGGACATATCCTGCGCACCGTGCACAGTCAGCTCGATGCGTACCTCTCGGCGTGCCAGTTGGGTATCACCCTCGCCTCGCTGGGTCTGGGCTGGGTCGGTGAGCCGGCGTTTGCGCACATCCTCGAGCCTATCCTTGAAGCCGTCGGCGTACAGTCGCCCGAAGTGATCAAAGGCGTGTCGTTCTTTGCCGCGTTCTTCGTGATTTCGTACCTGCACATCGTGGTCGGTGAGCTGGCACCCAAGTCGTGGGCGATCCGCAAACCGGAGCTGCTGTCGCTCTGGACCGCCGTGCCGCTGTACCTGTTCTACTGGGCGATGTACCCGGCCATCTACCTGCTCAACGCCAGCGCCAACGCGATTCTGCGCATCGCCGGCCAGGGTGAGCCCGGCCCGCATCACGAACACCATTACAGCCGTGAAGAACTGAAACTGATCCTGCACTCCAGCCGTGGCCAGGACCCGAGCGACCAAGGCATGCGTGTATTGGCCTCGGCAGTGGAAATGGGTGAACTGGAAGTGGTGGACTGGGCCAACTCCCGGGAAGATCTGGTGACGCTGGAGTTCAACGCGCCGCTGAAGCAAATCCTCGCGTTGTTCCGTCGCCACAAGTTCAGCCGTTATCCGGTGTACGACAGCGAACGCCAGGAGTTCGTCGGCCTGCTGCACATCAAGGATCTGCTGCTGGAACTGGCGGCTCTGGACCACATTCCCGAGTCGTTCAACCTGGCGGAGCTGACTCGTCCGCTGGAGCGCATTTCGCGGCACATGCCGCTGTCGCAATTGCTGGAACAGTTCCGCAAGGGCGGCTCGCACTTCGCCTTGGTCGAAGAAGCCGACGGCAACATCATCGGCTACCTGACCATGGAAGACGTGCTGGAAGTGCTGGTAGGCGACATTCAGGACGAACACCGCAAGGCCGAACGCGGGATCCTTGCGTACCAGCCGGGCAAGCTGCTGGTGCGCGGCGATACGCCGCTGTTCAAGGTTGAACGCCTGCTGGGCATCGACCTGGACCACATCGAAGCCGAAACCCTCGCCGGGCTGGTCTACGAAACCCTGAAACGGGTGCCGGAAGAGGAAGAAGTGCTGGAAGTCGAAGGTTTGCGGATCATCATCAAGAAGATGAAAGGGCCGAAGATTATTTTGGCCAAGGTGTTGATGCTCGATTAAGCGATCCGGGTGAAACCGCATCGCGCCCTTCGCGGGCAAGCCTCGCTCCTACAGGTTCGTGTGATCCGTAGGAGCGAGGCTTGCCCGCGAAGGCGTCAGACCAGGCACCACATCACTGTTTGCCCAACGCAAAGTTGGGCAACGCCCCCACCGGTTGATTGAACTGGTACGGAATCGACACCAGCCCCAACCCGGTATTGCGCTGCACCACGAAGTGCAGGTGCGGCCCGCTGCTGTTGCCGGTGTTGCCCGACAATGCCAGCGCACTGCCCACCGCCACCCGCTGCCCTTCGCGCACGCTCACCGAGCCTTGCTTGAGGTGCAGGTACACGCCCATGGTCCCGTCATCGTGCAACACCCGCACGAAATTGCCGGATGGATCATTGCCGCGACCGCTCTGGCCATTCTCGGTCTTCACTACCATCCCGGCCCGCGCCGCGATGATCGGCGTGCCTTCAGGCATGGCGATGTCCATGGCGAAACGGTTCTTGGCACCGAAGTGGCTGTATTGGCCATTGGCGCCCTGACTCAAGCGAAACGGCCCACCACGCCACGGGAAGGGATATCGATAGCTCTGAGCGGCGCCTGAAGGGTCGCCCATGGAGTATTGGAAGCTCGGGGTATACACCAGCGGCTTGCCGCCGATAATCGCCGTGAGCAGCGCCAGGCGCGAGTTGCTGCGCGCCGGCAAGACCCGGCGAATCGGCTGGCTCGGCGCGCCCTTCACATTGCTCAACCCGGCAAAACTCAGCTCGACCTCCACCGGTGCATACAAATCGTTGCGCACAAACACCACGTCCACGCCCTTCTGCTTCTTGATGTCCAGGTACACCTGCCGCTCCAGGTGCTCGACCATCCGGTCCCGAAAAACGAACACCTGGGAGCCTTTCGTGGGGCGGTCGCTGTAGGAGACCACGCCATTGGCGTCGGTGGACTTGTAAATGGTCATGGCCACAGCCGAGGTGGAGGCCATGAAAAGACCACAGAAAAACAGCAGGCGCGCGAGCATGGGCAAGAGTCTGTCGAATAAGGCCTGGGAGGAGCCTAGCAGCTGAGATGGACCAGCGTAGTCGGCAGATGTTTCAAATGATCGTCCCCACGCGGAGCGTGGGAACGATCAGAGCGGTGTGGTGAATGGGATGGCCACTTCGCGGGCAAGCCTCGCTCCTACAAGGTTTGTGTCGTCCGCAATGAGCGCGACACCTGTAGGAGCGAGGCTTGCCCGCGAAGGCGGACTGTCAGGCGCCGACGATCACGCGCCCGGTACGAAATGCTTCTGCGCCGTACCACGGGCAATCAGGCGGGAGATGTAGTCGAGCTTCTGTGCGTCTTTATCGACGAAGCGGAAGGTCAGTTGCAGCCAGTCGCTGTCGGGCTTTTGCTCGTGGGCGACGATGGCGTGCAGGTAGCCGTTGAGGCGCGCGGTTTCAGCGTTGTCGCCCTGCTCCAGGTCGAGCACGGCGCTTTCGAGCACTTGCGGCAGGATGTCGGTGCGTTTCACTACCAGCAGCGCTTCCTTGAGGCTCAAGGCCTTGATCACGCAGGGCTGGGTGCCACTCGACAGGCGCAACTGGCCTTGGCCACGGCCACCCGCCGGTGCTGCCGAAGCGGCGCCAGGTGCCTTGACCGGCGGGCTGTTGAGCAACCCACGGGATGGTGCAGCGGCGGGTGCCGGGGCGGCAGCGACAGGTTTGGCGAACGGGTTGACCGGGGCAGCGGCTGGCGCGGCCACGGCAGCCTTGCCGCCAGTGAGTGCGCTCAGGGAATCGTTGCCGAACGCCGAGTTCATTTTGGTCGGGGCGCTGTTCATCAAGGTGTCGAGCTTGCCGACCTTGTTCAGCGCCTGTTTGACCTTGGTCAGCAGTTGCTCGTTGGTGAACGGCTTGCTGACGTAGCCGGAAACCCCGGCCTGGATCGCCTGGACCACATTTTCCTTGTCGCCACGGCTGGTCACCATCACGAACGGCATGGTCTTGAGGTTGTCCTGCTCGCGGCACCAGGTCAGCAGTTCCAGGCCGGACATTTCCGGCATTTCCCAGTCACACAGAACCAGGTCGAACGCTTCGCGCGCCAGAATCGCCTGAGCCTTCTTGCCGTTGACCGCGTCTTCGATCCGGATACCCGGGAAGTAGTTGCGCAGGCACTTCTTCACCAGGTCACGAATGAACGACGCATCGTCCACGACCAACACACTGACCTTACTCATCCACAACCCCTTAAAAAAATCCCGGCAAGCATACCGCTTTGCTGATGGCACATTGCCTTAAATCTTCAGTCACGCCGGGACTTTTCGTTCGCGGGTGCTGCTTCCACATTCAAAAACCACAAACAAAAACGCCCGGCCAAAAGGCCGGGCGCTTTTCTCAGGCAATCTTACTTATCGTCAGCTATGCCCGGAACATTAGCGGTTTCGCCACTTGTGCCTTCAACTTCTTCTTTCATGCGCTTGAGGCCAAGGTGCCGCACGTCGGTGCCGCGCACCAGGTAAATCACCAGCTCCGAGATGTTGCGCGCGTGGTCGCCGATACGCTCCAGGGAACGCAGCACCCAAATGATGCTCAAGACCCGCGAGATAGAGCGCGGGTCTTCCATCATGTAGGTCGCCAGCTCACGCAGCGCGGTCTTGTATTCGCGGTCGATGATCTTGTCGTACTGCGCCACCGACAACGCCAGGTCGGCGTCGAAACGGGCAAACGCGTCCAGTGCATCGCGAACCATGTTGCGCACCTGGTCGCCGATGTGGCGAACCTCGACGTAACCCCGTGGGGCCTCGCCTTCTTCGCACAACTGGATGGCGCGACGGGCGATCTTGGTCGCTTCGTCACCGATGCGTTCCAGGTCGATCACCGATTTGGAAATGCTGATGATCAACCGCAAGTCGGACGCCGCCGGCTGACGACGGGCGAGAATGCGCAGGCATTCTTCGTCGATGTTGCGTTCCATCTGGTTGATCTGGTCGTCGATCTCACGCACTTGCTGGGCCAGGCCGGAGTCGGCCTCGATCAGCGCGGTCACTGCGTCGTTGACCTGCTTCTCCACCAGCCCGCCCATGGCCAGGAGGTGGCTGCGCACTTCCTCCAGCTCAGCGTTGAACTGTGCAGAGATGTGGTGGGTTAAGCCTTCCTTCGAAATCATCTTTTGCTCCGCGATAGCTGTGAGCTGCAAGCTACAAGCTGCAAGCTGTGTTGTGTCGTACTCGGACCGCTTTTACTTGCCGCTTGAAGCTTGCGGCTTGCAGCTATTCCTAGCCATACCGGCCGGTAATGTAATCTTCGGTCTGCTTCTTCGCCGGATTGGTGAACAAGGTGTCGGTGTCGCCGAACTCCACCAGTTTGCCCATGTACATGAACGCCGTGTAGTCGGAAACCCGCGCGGCCTGTTGCATGTTGTGGGTCACGATGACGATGGTGAACTTGGATTTCAGTTCGTAGATCAGCTCTTCGACTTTCAGCGTGGAGATCGGGTCGAGGGCCGAGCATGGTTCGTCGAGCAGCAGCACTTCCGGCTCCACGGCGATGGTGCGGGCGATCACCAGACGTTGCTGCTGACCACCGGACAGGCCGAGTGCCGACTCGTGCAGGCGGTCTTTGACTTCATCCCACAGCGCCGCGCCTTTCAACGCCCACTCGACGGCTTCATCAAGAATGCGTTTCTTGTTGATGCCCTGGATGCGCAGGCCGTAAACAACGTTTTCGTAGATGGTTTTCGGGAACGGGTTCGGCTTCTGGAACACCATGCCCACACGGCGACGCAGCTCGGCCACGTCTTCGCCCTTGCGGTAGATGTTGTTGCCGTAGAGGTTGATCGCGCCTTCGACGCGGCAGCCGTCCACCAGGTCGTTCATGCGGTTGAAGGTGCGCAGCAGCGTGGACTTGCCGCAACCGGACGGGCCGATGAAGGCGGTCACGCGCTGTTTCGGGATGTTCATGCTGACATCGAACAGCGCTTGTTTGTCGCCGTAGAACAGGCTCAGGCCCGGCACTTCGATGGCCACGGTTTCCTGCGCAAGGCTCAGGCTCTGTTTGTCGCGGCCCAGAGCGGACATGTTGATGCCGTGGGTATGTGTTTCGTGCTGCATGGTCTCACTCCGTTCGTAGCTGCAAGCTTTTAGCTGCAAGCTGCAAGTTTGAGCAAAAGCGGCGTGTAGCTTGCCGCTTGTGGCTAATGGCTTTAGCTATCCAACGCTTTGTATTTTTCGCGCAGGTGGTTGCGGATGTAGACCGCCGACAGGTTCAACGTCGCGATCACCAGCACCAGCAACAGTGCCGTGGCGTACACCAGCGGTCGTGCGGCTTCGACGTTCGGGCTCTGGAAGCCGACGTCATAAATATGGAAGCCCAAGTGCATGATCTTCTGGTCAAGGTGCAAGTACGGGTAGTTGCCGTCCACCGGCAGCGACGGCGCCAGTTTCACCACACCTACCAGCATCAGCGGCGCCACTTCACCGGCGGCGCGGGCCACGGCGAGGATCATGCCGGTCATCATCGCCGGGCTGGCCATCGGCAGCACGATCTTCCACAAGGTTTCAGCCTTGGTCGCGCCGAGGGCCAACGAGCCTTCACGCACGGTGCGAGGAATCCGCGCCAGGCCCTCTTCGGTGGCCACGATCACCACCGGCACCGCCAGCAATGCCAGGGTCAGCGAAGCCCAGAGCAGGCCTGGCGTACCGAAGGTCGGTGCTGGCAACGCTTCGGGGAAGAAGATCCGGTCCAGCGAACCGCCAAGTACGTACACGAAGAAGCCCAGGCCGAACACCCCGTAAACGATGGCCGGGACGCCCGCCAGGTTGTTCACGGCGATGCGGATAATCCGCGTCAGCGCGTTCTGCTTGGCGTATTCACGCAGGTACACCGCCGCCAGCACGCCGAACGGGGTCACGATCATCGCCATGATCAGGGTCATCATCACGGTGCCGAAGATCGCCGGGAAGATCCCGCCTTCGGTATTCGCTTCGCGCGGGTCGTCGGACAGGAATTCCCAGACCTTGCCAAAGTAGAAGCCGATCTTGGTAAAGGTGCCCATGGCGTTCGGCTGGTAGGCGTGAACCACTTTGCCGATGCCGATTTCGAGCTCTTTGCCGTTGGCGTCGCGAGCGGTGAGGCTGTCGCGGTTGAATTGGGCGTGCAGATCGCTCAGGCGCGCTTCGATGTCCTGGTAACGGGCGTTCAGTTCAGCCTTTTCGGCGTCCATGTCCGCTTGCGCGGTAGCGTCCAGTTTGCCGGCCAGTTCCAGCTTGCGACCGTGCAGACGGATACGTTCCAGACCGGCGTTGATCGCGCCGATGTCGGATTTCTCCAGGGTCTTGAGCTGTGCCGCAAGTTTGTTGACGCGATCGACACGGGCCTGCAACTCCGGCCACGCGGCCTCGCCCTCGGCGATCACCTTGCCGTCCTGTTTGACGTTGACCAGGTAACCGTAGAAGTTGCCCCACTCGCGACGCTCGATGGCCATCAGCTCGGGTGGCGTCTTCTGGTTGGTCAGCCACTCGCCGACGATCCAGGTGAAGTCGTTGCCGTTCAAGTCACGGTTGCCGACCTTGATCAGCTCGCGGGTCATGAACTCCGGGCCCACATCGGGCACCGGCAGGCCAGCGCTTTTCAGGCGCTCGCGGGGCACTTCTTCTTTCTGCACCACTTCGCCGATCACCAGGTGATTGGCCTGGCCCGGGACGTCGTAGCTGGCGTGGATCAGGTCCGCCGGCCAGAAGTGACCGAGGCCGCGCACGGCAATCACGGCCAGCAAGCCAATGGTCATGATGACCGCGATGGACACCGCGCCACCGCTGATCCAGACGCCGGGGGCGCCGCTCTTGAACCATCCATTCAGGGAGTTCTGTTTCACAGACTTCTACCTTTCTTAAAGCGACGAGTATTTCTTGCGCAGACGCTGACGAATCAGCTCCGCGAGGGTGTTCATGACGAAGGTGAACAACAGCAGTACCAGCGCCGAGAGGAACAGCACGCGGTAGTGGCTGCCGCCGACTTCCGACTCCGGCATTTCCACCGCAACGTTGGCCGCCAGGGTGCGCAGGCCTTCGAACAGGTTCATTTCCATGACTGGGGTGTTACCGGTGGCCATCAGCACGATCATCGTTTCACCGACCGCGCGGCCCATGCCGATCATCAGTGCCGAGAAAATGCCCGGGCTGGCGGTGAGGATCACCACGCGGGTCATGGTCTGCCACGGTGTGGCGCCGAGGGCCAGGGAACCGAGGGTCAGGCCGCGAGGCACGCTGAACACGGCGTCTTCGGCGATGGAGTAGATGTTCGGGATCACCGCGAAACCCATGGCCAGGCCGACTACCAGGGCGTTGCGCTGGTCGTAGGTGATGCCCAGGTCGTGGGAGATCCACATGCGCATGTCGCCGCCGAAGAACCAGGTTTCCATGTACGGGCTCATGTACAGCGACAACCAGCCCACAAACAGGATCACCGGGATCAGGATCGCGCTTTCCCAGCCGTCCGGCACTTTCAGGCGGATCGACTCAGGCAGGCGACTGAAGACGAAACCGGCCACCAGGATGCCAATCGGCAGGAGCATCAATAGGCTGAAGATGCCCGGCAAATGCCCTTCCACATAAGGTGCGAGGAACAGGCCGGCGAAGAAACCGAGGATCACCGTCGGCATCGCTTCCATCAGTTCGATCACTGGCTTGACCTTGCGGCGCAAGCTCGGGGCCATGAAGTAGGCGGTGTAGATCGCGGCAGCGACGGCCAGCGGTGCGGCCAGCAACATGGCGTAGAACGCGGCCTTCAAGGTACCGAAGGTCAGCGGCGACAAACTCATCTTCGGTTCGAAGTCAGTGTTGGCTGCAGTCGATTGCCAGACGTATTTAGGTTCGTCGTAGTTCTCGTACCAGACCTTGCTCCACAGGGCGCTCCAGGAAACCTCCGGGTGCGGGTTGTCGAGCAGCAGCGGTTGAATCTTGCCGCCTGCTTCGACGATCAGGCGGTTAGCCCGTGGCGACAGACCGAAGATCCCTTGGCCATCGACCACCTGATCGACCAGCAAGGTGCGGTGCGCGGTGCTGTGGAACACACCAAGCTTGCCGGAGGCGTCGAGGGCAACAAAACCTTTGCGACGTTCTTCGGCGCTGATTTCAACGATCGGCGTGGTGCCCATCTGGAAGGTGCGGATCTGCTTCAGGCGCAGTTCGCCATCCGGGTCGCGAGCCATAAACCACTGGGCCAGGCCACCCTTGGAGTCACCGAGAATCAGCGAAATACCGCCCACCAATTGGGTGCTGGCCGTGATTTGCGCTTCGCCGTCTTCAAGCAATTTGTAGCGACCGTTAAGGCTCTTGTCGCGCAGGCTGAACACATCGGCCTGGGCGCGCCCGTTAATCACGTACAACCACTGTTGGCGCGGGTCGACGAAGATGTTCTTCACCGGCTCGGTCATTTGCGGCAGATCGATACGCTTCTGCTCGTTGGTGACTTCACCGGTCATCATGTTTTCTTCGCTGGTCAGCGACAGCACATTGAGTTGCGAACCGGTGGAGCCAACCAGCATCAGCGTGGTGTCGGTGGCGTTGAGGCTGACGTGCTCCAGCGCACCGCCCGCTTCGTTCAACGCAATCGGGGTTTCGCCGTACGGGTACTCGACGGCTGGTGAAATGGTCTTCTTGCCGTCCGGGTAACTGACTTTATAGGTGTGACGGAACACCAGCACCTGACCATTGGACAGACCGACCGCCACCAGCGGATGGCCAGGCTGGTCTTCGCCAATCGAGGTCACGGTGGCACCGGCCGGAATTGGCAGATCGACGCGCCGCAGTTCGGCGCCACTGTCGATATCGAAGAAAAGAGCCTGGCCCTTGTCGGAAACCCGCATGGCGACCTGGTTCTGTTCTTCCAGAGAGATCATCAGCGGCTTGCCGGCGTCTTGCATCCAGGCAGGCGTGATGGCGTCCTTGGCCGTCAGATCAGCCCCCTGAAACAGGGGAAAGACGACGTAACCAAGGAAGAAGAAGATCAGCGTGATCGCACCGAGGACGGCGAGGCCGCCAATGAGCACGTACCAGCGGGTCAGGCGATCTTTGAGCGCGCGGATGCGACGCTTGCGTTGCAGTTCAGGCGTATTGAAGTCAATTCGCTTGGGGGGATTGTTAGTCATGGTGGAATTGGCCAGATCATTCATGCGCACACCCTAGCGATCCTGTATGACAGAAAGATGACAATGCAGTGACGCAACAAATCCGCCGCCAGCGGGAACTGGCAGAGGACCGGAAATTTGGGAGCCGGTATTGACCGGCATTTGTAGGAGCGAGGCTTGTGTGGCGAGGGGGCTTGCCCCCGTTGGGGAGCGAAGCGCGCCCATCGAATCAGCCATCGCATTATCGTCGTCGACCGATTTATGACTGCTTCGCAGTCAAACGGGGGCAAGCCCCCTCGCCACCCAAGCTTCGCTCCTACACAGGTCCGGGGCGAGCCCCGGACCTAGGGTTTTACTTTTTTGCGACTTCAGCGCCGCCTTCCGCCAGACCCAGGTCAGCCAGTGCTTTTGCAGCAACCTTGGCCGGCAGTGGGATGTAGCCGTCTTTCACTACAACTTCCTGGCCCTGTTTGGACAGAACCAGTTTCACGAACTCGGCTTCCAGCGGGGCCAGAGGCTTGTTCGGGGCCTTGTTGACGTACACGTAGAGGAAACGCGACAACGGGTATTTGCCGTTCAGGGCGTTTTCTTCGCTGTCTTCGATGAATTCAGTGCTGCCCTTCTTCGACAGAGCCACGGTTTTCACGCTAGCGGTTTTGTAGCCGATGCCCGAGTAACCGATGCCGTTCAGCGAGGAGCTGATCGACTGCACGACCGAAGCCGAACCTGGTTGTTCGTTGACGTTTGGCTTGTAGTCGCCTTTGCACAGGGCTTCTTCTTTGAAGTAGCCGTAGGTGCCGGACACCGAGTTACGACCGAACAGCTGAACCGGCTTGTTGGCCAGGTCGCCGGTCACACCCAGGTCGCCCCAGGTTTTAACGTCGGCTTTAGCGCCGCACAGACGAGTGGACGAGAAGATCGCGTCGACTTGTTCCATGGTCAGGTGCTGGATCGGGTTGTCTTTGTGTACGAAAACAGCCAGGGCGTCCACGGCAACCGGGATAGCGGTTGGCTTGTAGCCGTACTTCTGCTCGAAGGCCGCCAGTTCGGTGTCCTTCATCTTGCGGCTCATCGGGCCCAGGTTAGAGGTGCCTTCAGTCAGCGCAGGTGGCGCAGTGGCGGAGCCAGCGGCCTGAATCTGGATGTTTACGTTCGGGTATTCTTTTTTGTAGTTCTCAGCCCACAGGGTCATGAGGTTGGCCAGGGTATCGGAGCCGACGCTGGACAGGTTGCCCGATACACCAGTGGTCTTGGTGTAGCTCGGGATCGCAGGGTCAACAGCGGCGAACGCGTTGGCAGTCGCAACGCCAGCAGCGACAAAAGTCATTGCCGCCATCAAACGCTTCAGTTTCATGCCTTACTCCTAGCAGATAGGGTGTGTTAAGTCGGGGCCAAGTATCAGCAGGCCGTGTGAACACTCTATGGCTGAAATATGACAATTGGATGAAAGGCCAGCATGTCGTGACAGATCGTTCCCACGCTCTGCGTGGGAATGCATCCTGGGACGCTCTGCGTCCGCTGTGAGATGTGACGCGGAGCGTCACGGAATGCATTCCCACGCAGAGCGTGGGAACGATCGGTTGCTGGCTTAACGCCCCTCCTTCCAAAGATACGCACCCACCAAAATCCCGACCCCACAAATAATCGCCACGTAATAGGCCGGCCCCATCGGGCTCTCCTTGAGCAGCAACGTCACAACCATCGGCGTCAGTCCACCAAAAATCGCGTAGGCCAGGTTGTAGGAGAACGACAGCCCGCTGAAGCGCACCACTGCCGGGAAGGCCTTGACCATCACGTACGGCACGGCGCCGATGGTGCCGACGAGCAGGCCGGTCACGGCGTACATCGGGAACAGCCAGTCCGGGTGGTTGAACAGGCTGTGGTAGAAGGTCCACGAACTGATCAGCAACGCGGCGCTGCCGAACACGAACACCCGGCCGGCGCCGAAGCGGTCGGCCAGTGCGCCGGAGGCCACGCAACCCAGGCTCAGGAACACGATGGCCAGGCTGTTGGCCTGTAATGCGGTGGTCGGCGAGAAGTGGTAGACGGTCTGCAGCACGGTCGGGGTCATCAGGATGACGACGATGATGCCGGCGGACAGCAACCAGGTCAGCAGCATGGAAATCAGGATCGCCCCGCGATGGTCGCGCAGCACCGCGCGCAGCGGCACTTCTTCGGCCAGGGCCTTGCGCAGTTGCAGCTCGGCGAACACCGGGGTTTCGTGCAACCAGCGGCGCAGGTAGACCGAGAACAGGCCGAACACGCCGCCCAGCAGGAACGGGATCCGCCAGGCGTAATCCGCGACTTCGACCGGGGTGTAAATACTGTTGATCGCCGTGGCCACCAACGAACCCAAGAGGATACCGGCCGTCAGGCCGCAGGTCAGGGTGCCGCAGGCGTAGCCGATGTGCCGCTGGGGCACGTGTTCGGAAACGAAGACCCAGGCACCGGGCACTTCCCCGCCAATCGCCGCGCCCTGGATCACGCGCATCAGCAACAACAGGATCGGCGCCCACAGGCCGATCTGCGCATAGGTTGGCAGCAGACCCATGATCAGCGTCGGCACGGCCATCATGAAAATGCTCAGGGTGAACATTTTCTTGCGCCCCAGCAGGTCACCGAAGTGCGCCATGACGATGCCGCCCAACGGCCGTGCCAGGTAGCCGGCGGCGAAGATGCCGAAGGTCTGCATCAGGCGCAGCCACTCGGGCATGTCGGCCGGAAAGAACAGTTTGCCGACCACCGTGGCGAAGAACACGAAGATGATGAAGTCGTAAAACTCCAGCGCGCCGCCCAAGGCGGACAGCGACAAGGTCTTGTAATCGTTGCGGGACAACGGACGTGCGGATTGCGTCGGCTGCGCAGTGCTCGAGGGCGCTGTGGTCATGGCAAGGGCTTCTCTTATAGTCGGATCTGCAACCCCAACAACGCTGGCGGAGGCTTGGGCAGGTCCGGCACGATAGCAAATTGTTCGAAAAAGCACATAGAGGTGCGTATTTGACGGTCGAAATGAGAACCGGACGGTCGTCTCGGAGTCTACCGACCGATATACTCGCAACCTTGCACCTGCTTTTGTAAGGGGTTGCTGTGCGAAAACGCCTGCCAGGCTTCACAGGCGATTTCGCAGAGTTTCCCTTTAGGCGCCTTATGAAAAACGTGACGAACGTAGTATGTTCGGGGCTGAATCGTTTTTTCTGAGACGGCTATTCACCTTGAAGTACTAATGAAGAGTCACGGGTCAGAGGCACCCCCGGCATGATAGAGCTCGAACAAGAAGATCCGATCCCGCAAGGCGACCTGGCCCTGCAAATCACCGCGCTCCCGCGCGAAACTAACGGCTTTGGCGATATTTTCGGCGGCTGGCTGGTGGCGCAGATGGATTTGGCCGGCACCGCGATGGCCAGCAAGGTCGCCGGCGGCCGCGTGGCGACCGTTGCCATCGACCGCATGGCGTTCCTGGTGCCGGTGGCAGTGGGCGCGCAGCTTTCCTTCTATACCCAGGCGCTGGAAATCGGCCGCAGCTCGATCCAGATGATGGTCGAGGTCTGGAGCGACGATCCGCTGTCCAGCGAGTGGCGTAAGGTGACTGAAGCGGTGTTCGTGTTCGTCGCCATCGACGGCAGCGGTCGCACCCGTTCGGTTCCGCCCCGCGCACGTTAAACACGGCGCGGGGTTTGCGGTCCATTGCAGTCATTGATCCTGATTGAGAGTTGTCCCCATGAGCACGCCCAACGTTGAAGCCGTCAAACTGGATGAACTGAACTGCTGGCGCATCCGCCACGGTCAGGCCGAATTGCTGGTGGCCCAGCAAGGCGCGCACATCCTCAGTTACCAATTGGCCGGCCAACCGCCGCTGATCTGGCTCAACGACGAGGCCGTGTTCAAGACCGGCAAAAGCATCCGCGCCGGTGTGCCGATCTGCTGGCCGTGGTTCGGCAACTTCGATCGCAACCCGCCGAACGTCAAGGCCATGCGCGTCAGCAACGAGCCGGCGGGCGCCCATGGTTTTGTCCGGGCGACGGATTGGGAACTGGGTGGCATCGAAACCGAGGGCGAAAGCCTGAACGTGGAGTTCCTCCTGCCGTACCCCGAAGGTGGTTTCCCGGGCTGGCCGCATCAGGTGGACTTGACGTTGAGCATTCGTCTGGACGAGCAACTGCACATCAGCCTGACCAGCCACAACCGCGGTGCTGAGGCGGTGTCGATCAGCCAGGCATTGCACAGTTATTTCGCCGTCAGCGATGTGCGCAACGTGCAGGTTGAAGGGCTGGATGGCTTGAGTTACATCGATACGACGAAGGACTGGAGCACGGCCACTCAGGCCGGGGATCTGGCCTTTACGGGCGAGACAGACCGTATCTACCTGAATACCCCGTCGAAGCTGAGCCTTGTCGACGCGGCCTGGGAACGGCGCATCGAGCTGACCAGCAGCGGTTCGCGCACGGCGGTGATCTGGAACCCGTGGATCGATCGCGCGGCGGCGTTCAGCGACATGGCCGACGATGGCTGGCAGCGCATGCTGTGCATCGAGACCGCGAATGTGATGGATGACGTGGTGAACCTGGCGGCGGGTGCCAGTCATACCCTGGGTGTGAGCATCGGTAGCAAACCGCTTTAAAAGCTTCGCGGGCAAGCCTCGCTCCTACAGGGGATTGGTGCCGCCACAATTTTCGTGGTCGGACCTCGCCCCTGTAGGAGCGAGGCTTGCCCGCGAATCGATCCACCAAACGCTACAAATCTGATTCTTTCACCACCCGCACCTTCGCCGCATCCAGCGCATACGCCGCGTCAGCCAGGTCGTTGTTGACCTTCTCGATCTTGAGCGTGCCCGTCACCCACAGCGGTGTGTAGATATCGTCCAGCTTCAAGCCTTTCGGATAACGCACCAGCACCAACTGGTTAGGCGGCGGTGGCGGCACGTGGATGCAGGCGCCCGGGTACGGCACCAGGAAAAACAGCGTGCTGCGACCCTTGGCGTCGGACTCCAGCGGCACCGGGTAACCACCGATGCGAATGTTCTTGTCGTTCATCGACGGCACGGTTTTGGTCGAGTACATCACCGCCGGCAGGCCCTTGCTCTGCTTCATGCCACCCTTTGAGGTAAAGGTGCCATCGCCTTCGGGGGTGTTGTGGTCGATTTCGGGCATGGCCTCGAGGGCTTTCTGGTCCGACTTGGGCATCAGCTCCAGCCAGTCGGTTTCCGGCAGCTCGCCGGCATGGGCAAGGCCCGAGCCCAATAAAAGGATAGTCAGCAGAAGACGGCGCATGGAGGTGCTCGACATAAGAAAGGACGGTATGAATGGCGAGCATTCTAGCCCTCTCTGCCTGCGCAGCAGAGAGGGCTTTGTCGCATCAATCAGTTCTTTTTGATCAAGCCGTAGAGCACCAGCAACACCACGGCGCCAACCAGCGCACCGAGGAAGCCTGCGCCCTGGCCCGCCTGGTAAATGCCCAGAGCCTGGCCGCCGTAAGTGGCCGCCAGCGAACCGCCGATACCGAGCAGGATGGTCATGATCCAACCCATGCTGTCATCGCCCGGTTTCAGGAACCGAGCCAGCAGGCCGACGATCAAGCCGATAAAGATGGTTCCGATAATTCCCATGGCATTTCCCTCTGATTGGTTGGTTATGCCAAAGACTAGACAGACTTTGGCATCCTGCCATCAGAGAACGGCGGACTCTGAAGGTTCCGCCGCTGCCACATGAAACTATTCGGCGATCAGCGCTTCGACCTTGAGGATCTGCGCCGCGAGGGTCTCGCGATCGGCGCAACGCAGGTTGGCGTGACCAACCTTGCGCCCGGCCTTGAACGCCTTGCCGTAGTGGTGCAAATGGCAGTCGTCGATGGCGATCACTTTCTCGACCGGCGGAACAACGCCGATGAAGTTGAGCATCGCGCTCTCGCCAATCTTGGCCGTCGAACCCAATGGCAGACCGGCAACGGCCCGCAGGTGGTTTTCGAACTGGCTGCACTCGGCGCCTTCGGTGGTCCAGTGCCCGGAGTTGTGCACGCGCGGGGCGATTTCGTTGGCTTTGAGGCCACCGTCGACTTCAAAGAACTCGAACGCCATCACGCCGACGTAATTCAGCTGCTTGAGCACACGGCTGGAATAGTCTTGCGCCAGGGCTTGCAGCGGGTGATCGGTGCTGGCCACGGACAGCTTGAGGATGCCGCTGTCGTGGGTGTTGTGAACCAGCGGATAGAAGCGGGTTTCGCCATCGCGAGCACGCACGGCGATCAGCGAGACTTCGCCAGTGAACGGCACGAAGCCTTCCAGCAGGCAAGCGACGCTGCCCAGTTCGGCGAAGGTGCCGACCACGTCTTCCGGTTTGCGCAGGACTTTCTGGCCCTTGCCGTCGTAACCCAGCGTGCGGGTTTTCAACACGGCCGGCAGACCGATGGACGCCACGGCAGCGTCCAGATCAGCTTGCGACTGGATGTCGGCGAACGCCGGGGTGGGAATCCCCAGGTCCTTGAACATGCTCTTCTCGAACCAGCGATCACGGGCGATGCGCAGGGCTTCGGCGCTCGGGTAGACCGGGACGAATTGCGAGAGGAAGGCCACGGTTTCGGCCGGGACGCTTTCGAACTCGAAAGTCACCAGATCGACTTCATCAGCCAGCTGACGCAAGTGATCCTGATCGCCGTAATCGGCCCGCAGGTGTTCGCCCAACGCAGCCGCGCAAGCGTCCGGCGCCGGGTCGAGGAAAGCGAAGTTCATGCCCAGCGGAGTGCCCGCCAGCGCCAACATGCGGCCCAACTGGCCGCCACCGATTACACCGATTTTCATCGTCAACAACCTCAGGCGATGCGTGGGTCTGGATTGTCCAGGACGCTGTCTGTCTGCTCAGCACGGAAGGTTTTCAGCACCGCGTGGAACTGCGGGTGCTTGGCGCCGAGGATACTCGCCGACAGCAGGGCTGCGTTGATCGCGCCAGCCTTGCCGATGGCCAGGGTGGCGACCGGAATGCCCGCGGGCATCTGCACGATCGACAGCAGGGAATCGACGCCGGACAGCATCGACGACTGCACCGGAACGCCCAGCACCGGCAGGTGGGTCTTGGCCGCACACATGCCTGGCAGGTGGGCCGCGCCACCGGCACCGGCGATGATCACCTCGATGCCACGCGCCTCGGCCTCTTCGGCGTACTGGAACAGCAGGTCCGGGGTGCGGTGGGCAGAGACCACTTTCACCTCGTAAGGGATGCCGAGCTTTTCCAGCATATCGGCGGTGTGGCTAAGGGTGGACCAATCGGACTTGGAGCCCATGATCACGCCAACCAGTGCACTCATCGTCGTGCCTCTTCTCTCTGGGCGCCCGCAGGCGCGTCAAAAACAACAAGCCACGCAGAAATGCGTGGCTTGATTGTACGAAAAATGGCCGGACGAACCGGCCGAAGGCCGCGCAGTATACCTCAATGAAGCAGATAAACAGCCCCCGGGACGACCATCTGTCATCCGGCGCAAAGTGCCGGTTTTATTGACTCGAAGGTCAGCGAAAAACAGCGTAAATCGATCGTTCCCACGCTCTGCGGGGCAACGCCTCCTGTGACGCTCTGCGTCACGCTTTTTGGGACGCGGAGCGTCCCGGGCTGCATTCCCACGCAGAGCGTGGGAACGATCATTGCCCGGTCGTGCCTTGCGCGGCGCCCCCTTCAAGCTTGCGCCACAACAACCGCACATTCGCCTTGCGCACCAGCGCGCAGCGGTACAAACGAATCTCCAGCGGCACATGCCATTGCGGGCCGCCGCACACCACCAGTTCACCGCGCGCCAGTTCGGCGCGCACGCTCAGTTGCGGCACCCAGGCAATGCCCAGGCCTTCCAGCGCCATGCTTTTCAGGCTGTCGGCCATGGCGGTCTCATAAATGGTGGTGAAACGTAGCGCCCGCTGGCGCAGCAACATGTTCACCGAACGGCCAAGAAACGCGCCGGCGCTGTAGGCCAGCAGCGGCACACTGCCTTCGCCTTCCAGATCGAATAACGGTTTGCCCTCGGCATCAGCGGCGCACACCGGCAGCATTTCGGTATGGCCCAGGTGCAACGACGGGAAAATCTCCGGGTCCATCTGCAACGCCGCATCGGGGTCGTAGAACGCCAGCATCAAGTCACAGCCGCCCTCGCGAAGCGCATGCACCGCATCGCCGACGTTGGTGGCCACCAGCCGCGTGGCAATGTTCAGGCCTTCATTACGCAACTGCGCGATCCATCGCGGAAAGAACCCCAGCGCCAGCGAGTGAGCGGCCGCGACCTGCATCACCTCGCCCTGCCCGCCTTCCAGGTGATGCAGATGGCGCAACACTTCGCCCAGCTGCTCGACCACCGTCCGCGCGGTCACCAGGAACAATTGCCCCGCTGCCGTCAGCTCGACCGGCGTGCGCGAACGGTTGACCAATTGCAGCCCCAACGCGGCTTCCAGGCTGCGGATCCGTCGGCTAAACGCAGGCTGGGTCACAAAACGGCGTTCCGCAGCCTGAGAAAAGCTGCGGGTGGCGGCCAGGGCACTAAAGTCCTCCAGCCATTTGCTTTCCAGATTCATCAGATCCTCCCGGACACGCACCAATTTAGGTCACACGCTCGCCGCACACGCGGCGTCACACGGGCATTATGCCGAATGTGCATAGGCCAGCGCTTAACAGCATTGGCCCAAAAATCTCCACAAGCCTAGCATTCACAGCGTTCCGGCACAGTCCGGGTCCATATTGAGATGATTTCTATCATGTCCTCCGCTGCATCTTTCCGCACAGAAAAAGACCTGCTTGGCGTACTCGAAGTACCTGCTCAAGCGTATTACGGCATCCAGACCCTGCGAGCGGTGAACAACTTCCGTCTCTCCGGCGTTCCGATTTCGCATTACCCGAAACTGGTGGTCGGCCTGGCGATGGTTAAACAAGCCGCCGCTGATGCCAACCGCGAGTTGGGTCACCTGAGCGAAGCCAAGCACGCTGCCATCAGCGAAGCCTGTGCACGACTGATCCGCGGCGATTTCCACGAAGAGTTCGTGGTGGACATGATTCAAGGCGGCGCTGGCACTTCGACCAACATGAATGCCAACGAAGTCATCGCCAACATCGCGCTGGAGGCCATGGGTCACCAGAAGGGCGAATACCAATACCTGCACCCGAACAACGACGTGAACATGGCGCAGTCGACCAACGACGCCTATCCGACCGCGATCCGCCTGGGTCTGCTGTTGGGTCACGACGCGCTGCTGGCCAGCCTCGACAGCCTGATCCAGGCGTTCGCTGCCAAAGGTGTTGAGTTCAGCCACGTATTGAAGATGGGCCGTACCCAACTGCAAGACGCCGTGCCGATGACCCTCGGCCAGGAATTCCGCGCGTTCGCCACCACGCTGGGCGAAGACCTGGCCCGTCTGAAGACGCTGGCCCCGGAACTGCTGACTGAAGTGAACCTGGGCGGCACCGCCATCGGCACCGGCATCAACGCTGACCCGCGTTACCAGCACCTGGCCGTGCAACGCCTGGCCCTGATCAGCGGTCAACCGCTGGTGCCGGCCGCCGACCTGATCGAAGCCACTTCCGACATGGGCGCCTTCGTGCTGTTCTCCGGCATGCTCAAGCGCACCGCGGTCAAGCTGTCGAAGATCTGCAACGACCTGCGCCTGCTGTCCAGCGGCCCACGCACCGGCATCAACGAAATCAACCTGCCGGCTCGTCAGCCAGGCAGCTCGATCATGCCTGGCAAAGTCAACCCGGTGATTCCGGAAGCGGTTAACCAGGTGGCGTTCCAGATCATCGGCAACGACCTGGCCCTGACCATCGCGGCCGAAGGCGGCCAGTTGCAACTGAACGTGATGGAGCCGCTGATCGCGTTCAAGATCTTCGACTCGATCCGCCTGCTGCAACGCGCCATGGACATGCTGCGCGAGCACTGCATCGTCGGCATCACCGCCAACGAAGAGCGCTGCCGCGAACTGGTCGAGCACTCGATCGGCCTGGTCACCGCGCTGAACCCGTACATCGGCTATGAAAACGCCACCCGCATCGCCCGTATCGCCCTCGAAAGCGGGCGCGGCGTGCTGGAACTGGTGCGCGAAGAAGGCTTGCTCGACGACGAAATGCTCGCCGACATCCTGCGCCCGGAAAACATGATTGCTCCGCGTCTGGTGCCTCTGAAGGCTTAACCGAACGCTGCACACGCTCACCAGGTCGAGGGACTAGACACCTCTCACCTTTTGAGGGCTTGGGGATTTATTCCCCGAGCCCTTTTTTTTAACTGTTTACAGGCCCGACCGTATAGATCGTGCCTGGATCGACTTCTGTAGGAGCAAGGCTTGCCCGCGATGGCGCCCGCAAAATCGCCATCGCGGGCAAGCCATGCTCCTGCAAGAGAAAGGACCTCGTTTCATCGCTTGCACCACAACCGTGCAGACGGGCGTCGCACTGATAGGTATAGTGCCGCCCCTCTTCGCGTGAGCGGTCGTCGGTAACGAGGCCCAAACCCATGCGAAACCCGAACTAATAACAACCCGCGATATGGAACCGGGACGAACCCTCGCCTCACCTGTCATGCCTTGCGCACGTCGGTGTAACGCGATGTTTCTGCCTCTCCAGCATTTGCTTAAACAAAAAACAGCGAGGAATAATCCATGCTCGAAGTCATCAACGACTTCCTCTCAGGGAAAGTACTGATCGTGCTCATTGTCGGGCTCGGTAGCTACTTCACGATCCGCTCGCGTTTCGTTCAATTGCGCCACTTCTTCCACATGTTTGCGGTATTCCGTGACAGCCTCAAAAGCAGCGCCGGGCAACTCAGTTCGTTCCAGGCCCTGATGCTCAGCCTCGCCGGCCGCGTCGGTGCGGGCAACATCGCCGGTGTCGGCATCGCCGTGACCCTCGGCGGGCCAGGTGCGGTGTTCTGGATGTGGGTGACCGCGCTGGTCGGCATGTCCAGCAGCTTCTTCGAATGCTCCCTCGGCCAGCTCTATAAGCGCTGCGACTCCGACGGCACTTACCGTGGAGGCCCGTCCTATTACATCCAGCATGGCCTGCAGAAACGCTGGTTGGGGATGATCATGGCGTTCCTGCTGCTGATCACCTTCGGTTTCGCGTTCAACGGCCTGCAATCCCACGCCGTGACTCACTCACTGCAAAACGCCTTCGGCTTCGACACCGCCTACTCCGGCCTGGCCCTGGCCCTGCTGCTAGGCCTGGTGTTCGTCGGTGGCATCAAGCGCATCGCCAAGGTCGCTGACCTGCTGGTGCCGGTGAAAACCCTGGTGTACATCGGCGTGACCCTCTACGTGATCGTGCTGCAATTCGACCATGTTCCAGCGATGCTCATGACCATCGTCAAAAGTGCCTTCGGTATGGACCAGGCCTTCGGCGGCCTGATCGGCAGCGCCATCGTCATGGGCGTGAAGCGTGGCGTGTTCGCCAACGAAGCCGGCCTGGGCAGTGCGCCAAACGTGGCCGCCGTGGCTTCGGTCGAACACCCGGTTGCTCAGGGCGTGGTTCAGGCGTTCAGCGTGTTCCTCGACACCTTCGTGATCTGCACCTGCACCGCGTTGCTGATCCTGCTCTCGGGCTTCTACACCCCGGGCTTCGAAGGCGACGGCATTGCCCTGACCCAGAACTCCCTGGCGGCCGTGGTCGGAGACTGGGGCCGCATCTTCATCTCCGTGGCCCTGTCGTTGTTCGTGTTCACCTCGATCCTCTACAACTACTACCTGGGCGAGAGCAACCTGCGCTTCTTGATGGGCGCCAAGGACAGCCGCATGGCCGTCATCACCTACCGCGCTATTGTGCTGCTGCTGATCTCGTGGGGTGCCGTCGAAAACCTCGGCACGGTGTTCGCCTTCGCCGACATCACCATGACCATGCTCGCGTTCGTGAACCTGATCGCGCTGTTCCTGCTGTTCAAGGTCGGCATGCGCATCCTGCGTGACTACGATGACCAGCGCGCTGCCGGCATCAAGACCCCGGTGTTCGATTCGAGCAAGTTCCCGGATCTGGACCTGGACCTGCAAGCCTGGCCAGCCAACCCGCCAGCCGCTGCGCCAAAAGCAGCCGTTGAGCCGCAAGGCGTACCCGCAGCGCAACGCTGATCGGTAAAAAACCGGGCGCCTCCCCTGCGCCCGACGTGACACAACGTACGGCCGGCGTCATGCTCGGTCGTATGTTGTTTTCGCTTTCGGAGAACCTCCATGAATGCCTCGACCTACCCTGCCGCCCAGCACGTCATGGTGCTCTACACCGGCGGCACCATCGGCATGCAAGCCAGCGCCCACGGCCTGGCCCCGGCATCCGGTTTCGAAGTGCGGATGCGCGACTACCTGCACAACCAGCCTGAACTGGTGGTGCCGCAGTGGCGCTTTCGCGAGATGAGCCCGCTGATCGACAGCGCCAACATGACCCCGGCCTATTGGCAGCAACTGCGCGAAGCGGTGGTCGATGCCGTGGATGTACAGGGCTGCGACAGCGTGCTGATCCTGCACGGCACCGACACCCTCGCCTACAGTGCCGCCGCCATGAGCTTCCAGTTGCTCGGCCTGCATGCCCGCGTGTGTTTCACCGGCTCGATGCTCCCGGCCGGCGTGACTGACAGCGATGCCTGGGAAAACCTCAGTGGTGCGCTGGTTGCCTTGGGCCATGGTCTGGCGCCGGGCGTGCACCTGTACTTCCACGGCGAACTGCTGGACCCGACCCGTTGCGCGAAGGTGCGCAGTTTCGGTCGTCATCCGTTCAAGCGGCTTGAGCGTCAGGGTGGCGGCGTGAAGGCGGCTTCTCTGCCGGCAGCGCTGACCTACAACCAACCCAAGCAATTGGCGAACGTCGCGGTACTGCCGCTGTTCCCCGGCATTGGTGCCGACGTGCTGAATGGCCTGCTCGACAGCGGCATTCAAGGCTTGGTGTTGGAGTGCTACGGCAGCGGTACCGGGCCAAGTGATAACCCTGAGTTTCTCGCCGCGCTGGAACGGGCGCGGGACAACGGCGTGGTGGTGGTGGCGGTGACGCAGTGCCATGAAGGCGGGGTCGAGCTGGATGTGTATGAGGCGGGCAGTCGCCTGCGCGGTGTCGGCGTGTTGTCGGGTGGCGGCATGACCCGAGAAGCGGCGTTCGGCAAGCTCCATGCGCTGCTCGGCGCCGACCTGGATAACGCCAACGTGCGACGCCTGGTCGAACTGGATCTGTGTGGCGAGTTGAGCTGATCGACCGTGACTTGCCGGCGCCTGCCATGTGGCAGGCGCCGGCTAGCCGTGCGGCTTACTTCTTGACCTGATAATCCTGGCCCCACACACGCACCGTGGTGGACGTCTCAATCGGCCCTTCAAAGGTGAATTTCTGGCGTACCGCCGCTTTGGGCGGAACGGTGACCTCATCCGGGTTATCCAGGCTGGCGGTCAGCCCGTTGGCGTAACCGTCCTGATCGATCGCCAGCAAGGCGCCGGTCTGCTTGAGGTTGATCAAGCGCAGTTGGCTGTCGCTGCTGTTCTTGAAGCCCAGGGTGACAATAAACGTGTCGCCGACGGCCTCGGTCTTCAGCACTTGAACATCGATGCGGTCCTTCATTTGTTCGCGAGAGGAAACAATCGCAGCGCCGTCAACGCCTTGTGCCGATTGACGCCCATCGAGCACCCCTTCACTGACCCCGCCCAACAGGTTCTTGCCGGCCGAAATCGCCGACGAGACCGCCGCCTTGGCCGAATCCTTGATGCTGCTGCCGTCGGCCGGCTCGCCTTCGGCAAAGCACAGCGAGCTGAGCAACAGGCTGGAGGCCAGGAGGATGGAGCGCGATGGAGTGAATGTCATACCTAGTCCTTTATGGTTGTTTGCCACGCCACCCGAGGGTGAATGGCAGGCAGGTTGCACCAATCGGCTATCGGCGGCAAGCAGGCGCCCACCGGGGCGGCATGCAACTTGCTCCCTTCCGGCAGACCTCATGGACGGAAGCGAACATGCTGCACTCCCACCTCACCACGCTCAACGCCGTCTCCCTGGTGCTCAACGCCTTCAAGGCCCAAGGCCTGTCCAGCGAAGCGCTGCTCGCGGGCAGCGGCATCAGCGCGGCGGACCTGAGCCGGGCGGACACGCGCATCACCACCAACCAGGAGATGCAGGTTTGCGCCAACGCGGTCGCGCTCAAGCGCGACATTGGCCTGGAACTGGGCCGGCGGATGCACGTTTCGTCGTACGGCATGCTCGGTTATGCGCTGCTCACCAGTGCCACCTTCGGTGACGCTTTGCGCCTGGCGATCCGTTATCCGGCGCTGTTGGGAACACTTTTCGAGCTGAGCCTGGAAGACGATGGGGAGCGCATCTGGTTCGTCGCTGCCGATTACCGGGAAAGCCCGGCACTGGCGGTGTTCAATGCCGAGTTCTGCCTGGTGTCGCTGAAAGTCATTTGCGACGACCTGCTCGGCCATCCGCTGCCACTCTTGGCTGCACGCTTCGAACACGTGGCGCCGGACTATCAGGCGACTTACGCCGAACACTTCGACTGCCCACTGAGCTTCGAGGCGCGGGACAACGCGTTTGCCTTCGAGCGCAAGTGGCTCGACCAACCCCTGCCGCTGGCGGACGTCATCACCCATCAGGCCATGGCCGATCGCTGCCGCAAGCAGAACACCGAGTTCACCGGGCGCCAGGCGTGGCTGGGACGGATTCGCCAGTTGCTGCGTGCGCAGTTGAATGCGGCGCCGGGGCTTGAAGGGTTGGCGGTGCAGATGAATTGCTCGGCGCGGACGTTGCGCCGGCACCTCAAGGATCTGGGCTGCAGTTATCAGGAACTGCTCGATGAGCTGCGGTTTGAGCAAGCCAAGCAAATGCTTTGCGAGGATCAGTTGCCGATCTATCGGATTGCCGAAGCGTTGGGGTTCAGCGAAACCGCGAGTTTTCGCCATGCGTTTGTGCGCTGGAGTGGTGTGGCGCCCAGTCAGTTCCGGCCTTAGTGCTGATCGTGCTGATCGTTCCCACGCTCCTGCGTGGGAATGCCTCTTGGGACGCTCCGCGTCCCGGTGACGCGGAGCGTCATGGGCTGCATTCCCACGCGGAGCGTGGGAACGATCAAGGGGTGCGCGCCCAACCCTGGGGCATTGTCGCGCCAATAAGGGGCGAATTTCGGTCAGATCTTTTGGCCATATCAATCCCCTTTTGGCCTTTCCTGCCGTTCTCCCAAACGCCGCGCCCCGCAAGACTGTGTTCAACCGAATCAGCCTGCGGAGAACAAGAAAATGCTGACGATCTACTCGGACGATCACCACCTGCACCACGGCCGTTGTGAATTGATGGACGGGCAGCTAATGCCCTGCTTCGAAATGCCTTCCCGTGCCGACCACGTTCTACAGCGCGTGCAAGACCGCGAACTCGGCCCGGTGCAAGCGCCACAGGATTTCGGCCTGGTGCCGATCCAACGCATCCACGACCGCGACTACCTCGACTTCTTCAAAGGCGCCTGGGCACGCTGGACCGAGTTCAATACTGACGGCGACTTGCTGCCCTACACCTGGCCGGCCCGCACCCTGCGCCGGATCAAACCCGCCAGCCTGCACGGCCAGCTCGGTTATTACAGCTTCGACGGCGGCGCCCCGATCACCGCCGGCACCTGGCAAGCGGCGTACAGCGCAGCCCAAGTCGCATTGACCGCCCAAGCCGCCATTCAATCCGGCGCCCGCAGTGCTTTCGCGTTGTGCCGTCCACCGGGACACCACGCCGCCAGCGACTTGATGGGCGGTTATTGCTACCTCAACAACGCCGCCATCGCCGCCCAGGCGTTCATCGATCAGGGCCACAAGAAGGTCGCGATCCTCGACGTCGACTACCACCACGGCAACGGCACGCAATCGATTTTCTACGAGCGCAGCGACGTGCTGTTCACCTCGATCCACGGCCACCCGGAAGCTGAATTCCCGTTCTTCCTCGGCTACGAAGATGAGCTCGGTGAAGGCGCCGGCGAAGGTTTCAACTTCAACTACCCGTTGCCCGCCGGCTCCGGCTGGGACACCTGGAGCGCCGCGCTGGAGCAAGCCTGTAAGGAGATCGAGAAGTACGGCGCCGACATCGTCGTCGTGTCCCTGGGCGTGGACACCTTCAAGGACGACCCGATCTCCCAATTCAAGCTCGACAGCCCGGATTACCTGGCCATGGGCGAGCGCATTGCGAAGCTCGGCAAGCCGACGCTGTTCGTGATGGAAGGCGGCTACGCGGTAGAAGAAATCGGCATCAACGCCGTGAACGTTCTTGAAGGTTTTGAAAGCGCCCAATGAGGAATTAGAACAATGAACAGACTCAAGCGTTTTATCGCTCCAGCGCTGTGCGCGACGCTGCTCAGTGGCGCCGTGCACGCCGAAGAGCGAACGTTGCGCGTCTACAACTGGTTCGACTACATCACCCCCAAAGCCCTGGACGATTTCAAGGCGCAGAACACCCAG
The DNA here is from genome assembly GCF_008370045.1 of Pseudomonas sp. ANT_J12. Classification (GTDB taxonomy): domain Bacteria; phylum Pseudomonadota; class Gammaproteobacteria; order Pseudomonadales; family Pseudomonadaceae; genus Aquipseudomonas. The sequence goes on along the minus strand of NZ_VOBN01000006.1, from coordinate 193,048 downwards.
ACCAAACTGGTCTACGACATCTTCGACACCAACGAAGCGCTGGAGGCCAAGCTGCTGACCGGCAACTCCGGGTATGACGTGGTGGTGCCGTCCAACGTGTTCCTGGCCAAGCAGATCGAAGCCGGGGTGTTCCAGCCGCTGGACCGCAGCAAGCTGCCGAACTGGAACCACCTCGATCCCAAGCTGATGAAGCTGATCGAAGCCAACGACCCCGGCAACAAATTCGCCGTGCCCTACATGTACGGCACCATCCTGATCGGCTTCAACCCGGACAAGGTCAAAGCTGCGCTGGGCGCCAATGCCCCGGTGGACAGCTGGGACCTGATCTTCAAGGAAGAGAACATCAGCAAGCTCAAGCAGTGCGGCGTCGCCCTGCTCGATTCGCCATCGGAGATTTTGCCGCTGGCCCTGCAACACCTCGGCCTGGACCCCAACAGCAAAAAGCCTGCGGACTACGACAAGGCTGAAGCGCTGCTGATGAAGATCCGGCCGTACGTCACCTACTTCCATTCCTCCAAGTACATGGCCGACATCGCCAACGGTGACATCTGCGTCGCGGTCGGTTATTCGGGCAGCTTCTCCCAGGCCGCCAACCGCGCCAAGGAAGCCAAGAACGGCGTAGTCGTCGATATGCGCCTGCCGAAAGAAGGTGCGCCGATCTGGTTCGACATGCTCGCGATCCCCAAAGGCGCGAAGAACACGGAAGACGCCTACACCTTCATCAACTACCTGCTGCAACCGCAAGTGATTGCGCCGGTCAGCGATTTCGTCGGCTACCCGAACCCGAACAAGGACGCCACGGAGCTGGTCGACCCGGCCATCCGCAACAACCCGAACCTGTACCCGACCGAATCGGCGATGAGCACGCTCTACACCCTGCAACCGCTGCCGCGCGATGCCGAGCGCGCACGGACCCGGGCCTGGACCAAGATCAAGTCCGGGACCTGATAGCACAGCCCTGAGATGTGACAAAACCTGTAGTGAGGGGGCTTGCCCCCTCACCACAACGAGCTTCCTCACCACAGATTTGGTGTGGCGATAAATAATTACCACCTCAACCCGCGCCCCGTTCCCTACCGTCGTCGTTCCCGCTCCGGTCACAAGGAAACGACCATGACGCCGACGTCCACGCCCGACCGTCAAAACGCCGAAATACTGCTCCAGGAAAAAAATGCGCTGATCTCCCAGACCAATCAGGGGCCCGGCCTTCAAGAGGTCGGCGCCAAGCTGTTGCGCCATGCCTTGAACGAGCAGTACCCGGAACTGGCGATTGATCCGGACCGCACCTTGATCGTCACGCCGCAATGGCAAACCACCACCGACACGCAGACGCGTCTGGCGCCACACACCGAGACACTGACCGCCGCGTTACTGCGCCAGAGCCAGTCCTCGCAGGTCGCCAATTTCATCGAAGGCGAGCACTTCCTCACCCCCGCGCCATTGACCGAACCGGCGATGCAACTGGCCGTCAGCATCGAAGACATTGCCCTCGTGCTGAACAACTATGCGCCGCTGCTGTACATCGAATTCCAGCAGCAGCAACTCGACTACTGGAACACTTCGGTTAAGCACAAACCTCGCTGGCATGAACTGAGCGACACCCTGAGGAAGGCGTTGAACCTCCAGCACGTCAACGGCTGGACGGCTGAGCAGTGCGAGGTCGCCCGTGCCGTTTCCGCCCACCCGGACAAGGCTGAGCGTTCCCGAGCCAATACAGCGATCCCGGGCATTCAGGCCTGCCTCATCGATATCGACTACAACGAACCGGACAACCACCGCCACCTGCTGCTGGGCGGTGCGATCGTCTTGAAAGCCGTGCATAACCAGCTCGACATCCTGTTGCTGTACACCATCGAAGGTGGCTACGAAACGTTCGAATCCATGGCCGCACTGGGCGCGTCCCTGCCCGCGCGCATCGCCATGGAAACCGCCGGAAAGTCATTGCAATGGCGCTTGTTCGAGCCGGACGGCAACGTGTTCGACCACATGGCCTGGGCACTGATCGCCGCTCAACTGGAGGCCATCGCGACGCTGATATCAGCCCCCGACGCGCAAAGTGCTTTCTTTGCGTCGAGCGCCCATGGGGTCGGGCGCTTCAACGAAGAGGAAAAAAAATACCTCGACCAACTTGAAGCCGCCATTCCCGACTGGCTGTCGAAAGCGTCGGCCACCGAGTTGCAAGACTACGGCCATTACCTGTCGACTCAGGGCCGGCTGCGCAACACCTACGGTCTGAATGACATCAAGTTGATCCGGGATTACGCCCAGGAGCAGATGCGCAACGCGATCGTTGCGAACCGGCGCGAGCATCACGCCAACGACGCCGCCCAACTGGCGCTTGATGAACTGCGGATCAGCATTACCAACAGCTTCACCGTCGGCGCTTTCACCCTGCCCAACCCCCACGATACCCAGGTCGAAACCCTCGGCGAATTTGCCCTGCAGAACACCCCGCCCTACCAGGCCGACATCACGTTCAACAACAACCAGCCTTGCCCGCCATGGCTCACCGTGGACTACCTCGGGACCATGGCCCGCCAGGTCAACGTCGGCAAACACTACCCGGCGTTGCTCAAGACCCGGCTGATTGATGACGCCCACCAGGCACGACTCCAGCAGCAACGTTACGTCAGCCTGTTGCCCGACCTGCTCAGGCTCAAGGCCCTGGAATGCAAACTGCAAAACGAGGGCGGCGTCGACGAGACGGGCTATCGCTATATCTGCGAGTTGATGGACATCGCCCAGGGCCATGCTCGCAAGCATCCGATCGACATCACTCTCCGCCCGCTGAGCTTTATTCCCCGCTATCGCGCCCTGTCGACGGCCGACACTGTGGCCAATATGTTTATCATCGGCCCGCGCCATCCCCACGAGGGGCCGTGCCTGCTGTATCGCCCGGCGCTGGAACGGCCATTGCTGCAATTCGCGTCGTTACAGAACCTGATTTACGCCATCCACCAACCCGGTGAATTGCGTGACTCGGTGCTGGCCTGGCTGCCCACGCCCGCCCTCAGTTTTGAATACGCTCAGTACGTATTTCCCGTCGGCCTGCCTTCGCCCTGGCTGGCGACAGAAACGGGCGTCGAACTGCTGCTGAATCTGGACCTGAGCGGCCCGATCAGCCTGGGTTCCGAGGTGATCACCGCTAACCTGCTCGCCACGCTCTTCACCAGCAACGCCCACACGCTGGTCGAACAGGCTGACCGCCAATCCCTGTCCAATGGCGAACGCCGCTGGGCGCTGCTGCGGGACAGTGGCTGGGCGATTTTCAACGTGGCGTCGACGTTCCTGACCGGCCCGGTGGGGACTGCGGTCTGGGTCTGGCAAGGCATCGAGCAATTGCAGCAGGGGCTGGCGGCCCATGAGCGGGGCGACAGCCTGGTGGAGTGGACGTCTCTGGGGGATGTGCTGATGACCGTGGGCATGCTGCTGATCCATCAGGCCAACCTGCGCCGCACCCGCGATGAAGTCGAGCATTGGCGCGACAAACGCAAAGACTCGGCGCCACGCCACCTGACGTTGCGCCCCACGCCCCCGCCCGCGCTGACCACTATGACCCTGGAACCCACCGCGCTGGCCGGCGAGCTCCCCGCCGAACACGCCACAGCGCTGGAAGCCGGCGAATCGGTGCCGCGCCGCACCCCGTCGGCCCTGGGGGTTTATCTGGACAGCGTCAAAGTCAGCGCGCCGGACCTGGCCCACAAAGACGTGGCCATCCTCAACCAGGCGCCGCCGTATCTGTACCAACTCAACGACAAACACTACGCCCGGGTCGTCAATCGCTGGTTCCAGGTGCTGATCAATGACGATGAACAGGTGCAGATCTTCAATCCGAAAAACCCGTCACGCAGCGGCCCGCTGTTGACCCACGACCTGCACGGCAACTGGTACGTCGATACGCGGTTGCGCCTGCGCGGTGGCGGGATGAGGAGTCGGCTCAAGGCCATCAAACTGGACAAGGCCCAGCGCAAGGAGGCCCTGCAGGAAAAGATCCAGGCCTTCAAAAACCGCGAAAGTGCCATACAGGCCGAAATCAATGCGCTTCAGCAGGGGATGTCTGAAGCCAGTGACCAGCAATTCGATGCCCACGCCCTGCGCCTGGTCGACAGGCTCGACGTGTTGATCGACGAACACCGGGAAGCCCTTGAACACTTGAAGCAGTGGCGCGAACTGGGCGGCACGGTCGGCTACACCTATGACCTGCTGCGCCTGACGACCTTGCTCGAGAAACACCTGTCCCTGTGGTTTACGCTCAAGAGCAGCCAGTACTCCATCACCATCGCACCGATGACCGGCGAAGGCTCGATCAACCCCGAGCTGGCCGTGGGCGCCAGCGTTCCGGCCGCACAAAAGGCCATCCAGTTGAGCCAGGCGATCATTGAACGCACCGAGCAGGCCTACCAAGCCGTGGCCGGTCTCAAGGTCCTGGGGCGCACGGCACGGGAGACGTCCCAGACGATCCGTCAGTTGCTGCCGCGACACTCACCCCTGGACTACAAGGCCAACGAAATCGGCCTGGCCTACGATCTCTGCGTGCAAGAACAGGCCAGCGCGCAAATGCCTCAAGCCCGGGCCGCCGTGGCGAACATCGTTATCGAAGCCTCCGAGGCCAGCCAAACACTCACGGACTTGATGAGCGCACCGCCCGTCGAGCAAACGACCGAGCAACGCATCGCAACACTGACGCCACTGCTGGACATCTACGCCGACACGCTTCAGCGCATCGAGGACCTGCCCGGCCAATACCCGGGCATGACCCATCCCCAGGCATTGGCGCGCTTGCAGGCGCTGATCAAGGAATTCCAGGCCCTGGCGCAATCCCAGCTCTACGACCTGCTGCCCGAGGACGAGCTGCCGTTCGAGCGGGGCGCCACCGCCGCCGCGACGGCCGGCCCGTCGCACCTTCCGGGCAAGGTGCTGAAGACGCGGCCGCGAGATCCGCTGCCGGCCAGCGAGTCCAAACCCGAGGCGGCCCTGTTCAAGAAGTTCGCGCCCAAAAGTGGCGGGGCCGGTAAACCGGTGAGAACCGACAATGACGTCATCGTCGACGGGTTGGCGCTGAACCTCGGGCTGGAGGGTTTCATCACCCGCACCCGCGAGGACGCCCAACGGGCGAAGCGGATTCCGGCGGACATGCAGCACCTGTTCGATTCCCAGGCCCTCAAGTACGAGGAGGAAGCCACGGCGGTCGAGACGGCCATGGCGAACATTCGAGCGGCCAGCGGTATGCCGCCACCGGTCGGCACGTTGAGCCTGGAACTGCGCAATGGCGCTACCCGCCTGCGCAGCAGCGGGATCGAGGTGCGAGCCTCCATGTTGAAACAACGCAAACCGCGCCTGGAGTATTTCCAATGGTTGCATGACAACGCTCAGGTCCGGCTGGTGCGCAACCAACAGGGGCGGGTCAAAACCAAATCCCGGGGCGACTACTTCCAGGAGTACCGGATACTCGACATCGCGCGCAACGACCAGCCGCTGTGGCTGGCTCACTTTCACTATGCCGCCCTCGATAGTCCGGCCAACCAGCCCACCGCCGCGCACTTGAAAGTCGCGGACACGTACCTGGACACTCTGGACCCGGCGCTTCGACAGCAACTGACGTCGATCGAACCCGTGGATTACGTGTTTCGCCGGATCAGCGATCCGGCCACGCGCCGGTTATTTCTCGCCCTCGAACCACCGCCCCCCGCGTCGCCCCTGGCCTAGCAAGACCAGGCGGTACGCAGGCGCTTGAGTGCGCAGGCGATGTCGGCCTCCGGCACGGCGGCGAAGCCCAGCACCAGGCCGGCCCGCTGATCCAGTGGTCGCGTTGAATCGGGCAGCCAATAGCTGCTCAAACCGTTGATCTCGACCGCAACGGCGGCGGCTTTTTCGATGAGTTCCTGTTCACGGGCCAGGCTGTCGACCGGCACCGTCATGTGCAACCCGGCGGCGACGGTCGGCAAACTGCCCACGCCGGGAATGTCCTTCGGCCAACCGGCCAACAGCGCATTGCGCCGACTCAGGGCCGCACGGCGCATCCGGCGGATGTGGCGCTGGAAATGTCCGGCCGCGATGAACTCGGCCATGACCGCTTGGGTGCTGACTTCCGAATGCCGCACATCCACGGCGCGGCGACGGGAGAACGCATCCACCAACCCCGGTGGCAACACCAGGTAGCCGAGGCGCAAGGCCGGGAACGCCACTTTGCCGAAGGTCCCGACGTAGAGCACTCGGCCCTGGCGATCCAGTGCCGCCAACGGCGCCAACGGTGCGCCGCTGTAGCGGTACTCGCCGTCGTAATCGTCCTCGACGATCCAGCCCTGGGTGCGCTCGGCCCACGCCAGCAATTCCAGGCGCCGGGCCAGGCTCATGATCACCCCGGTCGGGTACTGATGGGATGGGGTCACGTACGCCAGTCGGCAATCCTTCAAACCTTCCAGTTCGGCGCAATTGATGCCCTCACTGTCCACCGACACCCCGCGCAATCGGCCCCCGGCCACGGCGAAGGCATGACCGGCCGCGCGATACCCCGGATTCTCGATCGCCACTCCATCGCCCGGCTCGACCAGCAGCTGTGCACAAAGGCTAATCCCCTGCTGTGCGCCACTGGTGATCACAATTTGCTCAGCCGTGCACTGCATGCCCCGGGAACTGCGCAAATACGCGGCAATCATCCCGCGCAGGCGCGCATCGCCCGCCGGGTCGCCGTAGCACAACTGCTGCAGATCCGGTTTGCGCCAGAAAGCCGCGTTCAGCTTGGCCCAGACCTCGAACGGAAACAGATCGAAGGCCGGCACGCCCACGCGAAAAGCCTTCGGCGGACCACTCGGTGGCAGGGCCAAATGGTTGTTTTCGACCCGCTGCAAAGCACCGCTGTGGATAACTTTACTGGATGGAATCACAGGTAAATCCAGCCAATTTGTGGATAAGGCTGGGGATAACCCTGTTGACAACCCTGTGGATACTTTTGCGGATAGTTTTTTTGCCGGCAGCACGGTTTGCGGCAACTGCGCGACGTAAGTGCCGTCGCCGACCCGCCCTTCGATAAAGCCCTCGGCGTAGAGCTGATCGTAGGCGCGGACCACGCTGTTACGGGAAATCGACAACGCCGCCGCCAGGTCGCGACTGGCTGGCAAACGCGTGCCACTGGCCAGGCGCCCGTCGAGCACGCGCACGCGCAAGGCCTGGTAGAGCTGACGGCTGAGCCCTTGGCGGGGATCGAGTTCGATACCGGCAGGGTTGAAGGACAAGGACAGCGGCGCATCGGTCATGGCCTGAACCTATCAAGAATGGACCTATGAAATTGGTCGGTAATGGCTCTTACAACAGACCAATAGCCTGCCTAGGATGGAGCCATTCGCCAAGGGATATTTCCATGTACAACCCCAGCTCGTTTGCCATCAAAGATTTGCCGGACTTGCAGCAGCAGATACTCGCCACCCGCCTCGCCATCCTGGTGACCCACGGCGAGCAAGGTTTGCAAGCCAGTCATATCCCGGTGCTGCTGGACGCCGAACAGGGTCCGAATGGCACCCTCTACGGGCACTTCGCCAAGGCCAATCCCCAGTGGAAAGACTTGCAGAACGGTGCCGAGGCGATGGTGATTTTTGCCGGTGCCGACGCCTACGTCAGCCCGGGGTTTTACCCGAGCAAAGCCGAGCACGGCAAAGTCGTGCCGACCTGGAACTACGTGGCCGTGCACGCCTACGGTGTGGCAGAAGTGTTCACCGACGCCAATCGCCTGCTCAACCTGGTCAGCGCCCTCACCGATCGCCACGAAGCGAGCCGCGCCCAGCCCTGGAAAGTCGCTGACGCCCCCGCCGACTACATCGACGGTATGCTCAAGGCCATCGTCGGTTTCGCCTTGCCGATCCAGCGCCTGGAAGGCAAACGCAAACTGAGCCAGAACCGCAACGCCGCAGACATCGCCGGTGTGCGCGAAGGGTTGGCTGCCAGCCCCGACGCGCAGGACCAGGCCCTCGCCCACTTGATGCGTTAAGGAATGAACATGAGTCAGATCGAGATTCGCCAGGTCACTGCCGACGACCACGCCGCGTGGTTGCCGTTGTGGCAGGCCTACCTGCGCTTCTACAACACCGAATTGCCGGAAGTCGTGAGCCAAAGCACCTGGCAGCGCATGCTCGACCCGAACGAGCCGACCCACTCCGCCCTCGCCTGGGCCGATGGCAAAGCGGTGGGCATGGTGAACTTCATCTACCATCGCTCGAACTGGAGCATCGAAAACTCCTGTTACCTGCAAGACTTGATCGTAGAGCCCGAAACCCGTGGCACCGGCGTCGGTCGCAAACTGATCGAGTTCGTCTACGCCACCGCCAAAGCGGACGGTTGCTGCAAGGTTCACTGGCTGACCCACGAGTCCAACGCCACTGCGATCCAGCTCTACGAGCGCATCGCCGAACGCCCAGGCCTCCTCCAGTTTCGCAAAGCCCTTTAAGGTTCAAGGAGAACAACAATGACCACTTCACTCGCAGACTGGAAAGGCGTCCCGGCCCCCACGGTTCAACTACTGGAAGGGCGCTTCATCCGCCTGGAAAAACTCGACCCGGCCCGCCACGCCGACGGCTTGTTCAAAGCCCTGCAAGGCCCTGGCGCCGACCCGAAACTCTGGGACTATTTGCCTTACGGCCCCTTCCCGGAACGCAGCGTATTCAACGACTGGCTGAACAACCACGCGGCCAACAGCGACCCGTATTTCTTCACCGTGATCGACCGTGCCAGCGGCGACGTGCAAGGCATCCTCAGCCTGATGTCCATCGTCCCGGCCCAGGGCCGCATCGAAATCGGCCACGTGACTTTCGGTGCGTCGATGCAGCGTTCACCGAAAAGTACCGAGGCGGTTTATCTGCTGGCCAAGGAGTCGTTTGCCCTGGGCTACCGGCGTCTGGAGTGGAAATGCAACAACGGCAACGCCCGCTCCAAATACGCGGCCGAACGGTTGGGGTTCAGTTTTGAAGGGGTGTTTCGCCAGCACATGGTGGTCAAGGGACAGAATCGCGATACGGCTTGGTATTCGATTCTGGATTCGGAATGGCCGGTGGTTGGGGCGGGGTTTGAGCGATGGCTTTCAGATGAAAACCAGACGGATTCAGGGCAAGTGAAAACCTTGGCCGAGTGCCGCGCCTAGTGATCGTTCCCACGCTCTGCGTGGGAATGCAGCCGGGGACGCTCTGCGTCCCAAAGCGGACGCAGAGCGTCCATTGAGGCATTCCCACGCAGAGCGTGGGAACGATCTTTTCAGACGAGTTTCTGGGCCAGCACGGCGATATGCTCCGGCCCGATCCCGCAGCACCCGCCTAAATGGCTGGCCCCACGCTTCTGCCAATCCGCCGCCCAGTGCAGGTAACCCGGCGGATCGAGATCGTCGCGCAACGGGTCCAACCCGTCGTTGGCCGTGGCCTCTTTCGGTTGCGGCGGGAAGGCGTTGGCGTATGCGCCGATGTGAATATTCACACCCAACCGCTCGAACGTTTTCCGCGCTGCATCAATCGCCGCGCCGATGACTTCCGGCTGGCTGCAGTTGAACAGTAACGTCTCGACACCCAGCTCAGCGGCCACGGCGGCTGCTTCGGCCACCGGCTCGCCGGAACGCAAGCGCGGCACGTCGTCGGTGTCTTCATCCTTCAAGGTAAACGACAGCCAGAACGGTTTGCCATCCTTCGGCAGCCCGGCGTGGATCGCCCGCGCCTCAACGATCGAGCTCTGGGTTTCCGCCAGCCAGAGATCCACATGCGGCCCGAGCCCTTTCACCAGCGGCGTCAGCAATTCCGTGACCCGCGCAGCGTCGAACAGGTCCGGGCGGTAGGAACCAAACAACGGCGGCAACGAACCGGCCACGCGTACCGGTTTACCCGCCGCCTCCACCGCACGCCGGGCCAACTCGCCAGCCAACGCCGCGAGCGCCTGGCCTTCAGCGGCAAAGCGCTCTTCGCCGATATGGAACGGCACCACCGCATAGCTGTTGCTGGTGATGACGTTTGCACCGCTTTCGATATAGGCCGCGTGCACCGCCTCGACGGCTTGCGGCGCTTCGCTCAAGGCCAGCGCCGACCACTCGGGCTGCCTGAATGGTGCCCCACGGCGCTGTAGCTCACGACCCATGCCGCCATCCAGAATCACTGTGCTTCCTGCGCCCATATGCTTTTCACTCATAAGCTTATGAAAATAACTCACTACCAGAGTCGTTCTTATAACTATTTAATACGTAACATCTGGTTAATAACAACCTCTTTTTTCAGGGATCGACTGTGAAATTTCAACCGCTATTGGCCTTGGGCCTGACGATTCTGGCTGCCTCCACTCAAGCCTTTGGCGGCGCCACGCTGGATCGCGTCGAGCAGAAAAAAGAACTGGTGGGCGTGCTGATGGAAAGTTATCCACCGTTCTCGTTCCTCAACGACCAGAACCAGCTCGACGGTTTCGACGTCGATGTGGCCAAAGCCGTGGCCGAGAAACTCGGCGTGAAACTGCGCCTCGAAACCCCGTCCTGGGACGTGATTGCCGCCGGCCGCTGGAGCGGTCGCTACGACATCTGCATCTGCTCCATGACCCCGAGCAAGGCACGCGCCGAAGTCTTCGATTTCCCGGTCGAGTACTACGCATCCCCGGCGGTGATCGTGGTCAACGCCAAGGATGACCGCATCCATAACGCCAAGGACCTGAGTGGCAAGAAAGTCGGCCTCACCAGCGCCTCCAGCTACGAAAGCTACCTGAACAAAAACCTGGTGATCGAAGGCGCCGAAGACACGCAGTTGCAGTACCCGTTCGAGGACGTGCAGATCGCTCCGTATGACACCGACAACGTGGCCTTCCAGGATTTGGGCCTGGGCGCCGGTGTTCGACTGGACGCGATCCTCACCAACCTGGTGACCGCGCAACCGCGCCTGAACGAAGACAAACGCTTCAAACTGGCGGGCGAGGCGCTGTACTCCGAGCCGAACTCGGTGGCCATTGAAAAGGGCGATGCGCAGTGGGACGGCAAAGTACGTGAAGTCTTCGCGCAGCTGAAACAGGACGGCACGTTGAGCAAGCTCTCGCAAAAATGGATCGGCGCCGATATCAGCAAATGACTTCTTTCCCGACACCTCCTCAGCCGCCGCAACCCGTCGCTGAGTCACGGCTGCAACGGATCTTCGGATTTCGCACGCGGCTGTACCTGACCTGGGCGGCGATGCTCGGCTTGTTCGCCAGTTTTTTCCTGAGCTTCGACCTGAAGTTCTCGATCATCCTCGACAAACTGCCCAACCTCGTCGGCCTGCACCTGGCGCCCAACGGCTTTCTGCAAGGCGCGGCGCTGACAGTGTTTCTCTGCGCCTGCTCGATCGTCGCCTCATCGCTGCTGGGCTTCATCACTGCCTTGGGGCGGCTGTCGAAAAGCGCCGTGGCGTTCGGCATTGCGAGTTTCTACGCGTCGTTCTTTCGCGGCACGCCGCTGCTGATCCAGATCCTGCTGATCTACCTCGGCCTGCCGCAACTGGGCATCGTGCCCGGCGCCATCGCCGCCGGGATCATCGCCCTGTCGCTGAACTACGGCGCTTACCTGAGCGAAATCTTCCGCGCCGGCATCCTCGGCGTCCCCCACGGCCAACGGGAAGCCTCCCTGGCCCTGGGCATGCGCGAAACCGTGATCTTCTGGCGCGTCACCCTGCCCCAAGCCATGCGCACCATCATCCCGCCGACCACCAACCAATTCATCTCCATGCTCAAGGACTCGTCGTTGATCTCGGTGATGGGGGTGTGGGAAGTGATGTTTCTGGCGCAGTCGTATGGGCGCTCGAGTTATCGGTATATCGAGATGCTGACGACCGCGGCGGTGATTTATTGGGTGATGTCGATAGGGTTGGAGCTGATACAGGCGCGGATGGAGCGGCATTACGGCAAGGCGTATTTGAGTCGTAGCTGAGTCTCCTGAGCAAACGCGAAACCTGTGGCGAGGGAGCTTGCTCCCGTTGGGCTGCGGAGCGGCCCCATGATCAAAAGATCGCAACCTTCAGCAGCGCCTACATTGTCCAGATACGCATTAAATTGCGTATAGATGCCTCGAAATCCGAAGTATCTGCAAAAGATTGCACTTAACCAACGACATCATTCTGTAAAAACCCTCGGCTATACAACACAGCCCGCTTATAACAAAAAGGCTGTCCACCCCATGCCCTTCTCGCCCCAGCGTCTCGCCCTGACCATCGCCCTTCTCATCAGCGCCACCGCCGCCCACGCCAAAAACGTGCAGATCGACACCGCCACCACCGCCGCGCAAACCCTCGGCGGTAATGACACGCTGACAATTTCCGCGCCCGGCAGCATCACCAACAGCGGCAAGGCCGTGAGCTTGAAGGACAGCACCAGTGGTGTCGGCGTGGTGGTCGATAACGCGGGCAAGATCGTGTCCACCGGTGGCCGGGCGATCGACAGCAGCGGCGACCTGACCCAGGCGCGCAACTACAGCATTTATAACCGCAGTGGCGGGCAGATCCTCGGGTTCAACGACGCGTTGCGCATCGACAGCAACTTCGCCAGCGGCAGTCTGTTGATCGATAACAGCGGCATCATTCGCTCCACCACTGGCCAGGGGCTGGACCTGGATGCGCTACGTAGCAACAACGTGAAAACCACAATCATCAACCGCGCGGGCGGGCTGATTCGCGGGGATGCCAGCGACGGCATGAAGACCGGGGCCAACGCGACGATCACCAACTATGGCGAGATCTCTACGGGTGATTCGCACAACGCCGACGAGAAGTTCGACGGCATTGATATCGACACGGCAACCGGCGTGACGGTGACCAACTACGGCACCATTTCCGCCGGACGCCACGGCATCACCACCGACCTCGGCGCCACACTGGTCAACTACGGGCAGATCACCGGGCGCAACGGTTCGGGATTCGGCTCCGATGGCGACGGCACCGTCATCAACCACGGCACGATCACCGGCGCGTATTCGGGGCTGCAACCCAACGGTGACGGCGATGGCGTGGACATCGACAAGATCGCCCACATCGAAAACTACGGCACCATTCAAGGCGTCGGCGCGGGCGGCGTGGACAAGGGTGGTTTCGCCAATGGCAGTGAAGGCATCGCGCTGGGCGGCGGCTATGTATTGAACGCCAAAGAGGCGCTGATCAGCGGCGCCAACAGCGCCATTCTGGTGGACGATGGCAGCGGCGGTTCGGGGGCGGCAGCGACCACCCTGGAAAACTTCGGCACCATCCAGGGCCTCGACGGTTTCGGGGTGAAGTTCGTCGGCGAGTTTGCCGACAGCGTGATCAACGGCGGGACCATCAGCGGCAGCAACGGCCTGGCCCTGGACCTGGGTGGCGGCAACGACAGCCTGACCCTGCGCAACGGCAGCCGCTTCGTCGGTGTGGTCGATGGCGGCAGCGGTTATGACCGAGTGGTGATGGACGACGTGGCGGGCGGCAGTTTCGGTGCCAGTCGCAACTTCGAATGGCTGGAGGTCAAGCAAGGCGCCTGGACCCTGACCGGCAGCGGTGATTTCAGCGACGGCGGCGCGGTGCGCAATGGCGCGACGCTGCTCAACCAGGGCGGCATTGCCGGCACACTGACCGTGGATCAGGGCGGCGTGTATGCCGGCGGCGGCTCGGTAGGCAATCTGCTGGTCAACGGTACGTTGCAGACCAATACGCAACTCGGCACTGCAACCATCACTCACGATTTGACCTTCGGCAGCGGCGGCACCCTGGCCTATGGCGTGAATGCCGACGGTACCAGCGCCCCTGTAATAGTCGGCGGCACCGCCAATCTGAACGGCGCGACCCTGGCGGTAAACCCCGGCAGCGGCACTTACCCGTGGCAAAGCCATTACACCGTGCTGCAAGCCGCGAGCGTCAACGGCACCTTCGGCAAGGTCATCAGCGACTACGCGTTCCTCACGCCAGCCCTCGCCTACACCCCGACCCAGGTCGATCTGACCTACACCCGCAACGACATCGCCTTCAATGAATTCGCCGCCACCGGCAACGGCAGCAACGCCGCCAACAGCCTGGCCTCGATGGGCAAAAACAACGCGCTCTACAACGCGCTGCTCAACACCACCAACGCCACGGCCGGCGCGGCGATTGAGCAACTGGCCGGCGCGAGCAACGCCAACCTGACCAGCGCCACCCTCGGCGCCAGCAGCCAGATTGGCGGCAGCATGCTCTCGGCGATGCAGCAAATGGGCGGCGGATCAGGCTTGCTTGTGGGCCTCGATTCCCGGGACACACCGGTGCTCGCCTCCACCGGCGTTCCATCCGAAGCCCGCAACCTCAACGACCCGAATGCCCAAGGCCGACTCTGGCTGCAAGCCATCGGCGGCTACGGCAAGCTCGACGGCGAACACGGCAACAGCGGTCTGGAACAACGCACAAAGGGCAGCGTGCTCGGTGCCGATTGGGCACTCAATCCGCAATGGCGCCTGGGCGTGTTGGGCGGTTATTCGAAAACCGATCTGGATGCCACCGGCGTCGACGGCAATGTCGAGAGCTGGCACGCCGGGGTCTACGCCCTGCGCCAAAGTGGCCCGTTCGCGTTGCGCCTCGGCGCGGCCTACAGCGGCCATCAAGGCGAAAGCAAACGCACCGTCGCGTTCAACGGTTTCAACGACCGGCCAAAAGGCGATTACGACGCCGACAGCCAACAAGCCTTCGCTGAACTGGGTTACGCCATGGGCAGCGGCCGCCTCAGCGCCGAACCCTTCGCCAACCTCGGCTACCAGCGCTATCACCGCGACAGCTACAAAGAGAAAGGGGGCGCCGCCGCGCTGCAAGTCGACGAACAAACCCAAGACAACTTCAGCAGCACCTTCGGCGTTCGCCTGGCACACCTGAGCACCCTGGACAACGGCATGAGCCTGACCCCGCGCATGACCGCTGGCTGGAAGCACACGTATGGCGATGTCAGCAGCTCGACGCGCCAGGCCTTCGTGGTCGGCGGCACGGCGTTCAGTGTCGATGGCAGTTCGCTGGATCGCGACAGCCTGGTGCTGGAGGCGGGGCTGGATCTGGGGATCTCGGCGCGGCATACCCTCGGCGTTGGCTACAGCGGCGAGATTGGCAGCAACAGCCGCAATCATGGGTTGATTGGGCAGTGGCAGATGAGTTTCTGAGATTTCGCCAATCGAAGCTTCCGGGAATGTTGTAGGCAAGTTCGCCTGATCATCGGTGAAATCGCTGGTGGTCAAGGCTCGGTGTTGATTCGGCTACAAGCGGTTCAGCTACGCCTTGCACAACGCCAGGAATCGCCCGGCATCCAGACATCGGCATCGGATTTTAGAGTTTGGCCTCCTTACAACTGAGGCCTAGCCCATGTCCGATCAGCGCAAATTCCGACCACAACACCTCCCACTTGCTATTGCTCTGGCGCTGGGAGGTGCTGAATTTTCCATGGCTCAAGAGCTGACTGGCAGAGCCGAACCACCGGTCGACGCCAAGATAATAGAGCGGCATGAGTCCGAGCCGAGAATCGATCTGGAGGCTCTTCTTCCAACTTTCACCAAGGTTCACGACGCCGTTCCTAATGTGATCGATTCACCCGAGACGGTTGTACAAGGAACAGACGCCAACGACCTCATTACCCTGAAGAACGGCGGTAGCATCAAAGGCCCGGCGGATGGAGGAGGAGGCATCAACGTCATACACCTTGAGGCCTCTGACGGTGGTGTTCTGGGAGAAACAAAAAATACCACCGGCCTGGTCAGTCATCTGGGTTCATGGACGCTGACCAGCAAGAGCGATTTCCATGACGGCGTGGTGGTGTTGAATGACGGCATCCTGACCAATAACGGGAAGATCCTCGGCCGTGCGATTGCGGTCGGACAGCTCTTCAATAAAGGCACCATAGATGGCCACGTCGATGTCAGGGAACGCGGCACTTTCGCGGGTTCCGGGACCGTCGGAAGCTTGCAAGTACACGGTCGCGTCGACGTCAATAAAATGCATGGCGCCCCACGGGTCAGAGGGGACTTGAACCTGTCAAAGACAGGTGTATTGGCCTACGAGGTCAATCCCGAAGGCAAAGGCCAAACGATCAGAGTCGGTGGCACTGCCAGGCTGGGCGGCTCCACTCTGAAAATCGTTGCGATGCCGGGCGAATATCTGCAAAGCAACCGCTACACCGTTATCGAGGCGAAGGATAAAGTCGAAGGTGAATTCGGCGAAGTCCTCAATGACTTGGCATTTATGGCACCGACCCTCAGGTACAACAATAAAAGCGTTGGCCTGACCTATGCTCGTAACGAAGTACCTTTCGAGAGTCTCGCCACTTCCGAAAACGGACGGGAGTTCGCCAAAAATATCTCCGAGCCGGAACACGTTCCCGATGCTCAATTACCCTCTGACATCGTAAATACCAGCGTCGCGGACGTGACGCCATCCGCCGACGTTCCCGCACCAGCTCCACAGCCAATCGCCGTCACCGATACTTCTGACACAGAGCCACATCCATCTGCCGTCGCCGACACTTCTAGCACGGCGCCACAACCAGCCACCGTCGCCGACACTGCTAGCACGGCGCCACAACCAGCCACCGTCGCCGACACTGCTAGCACGGCGCCACAACCAGCCACCGTGACGAATGCAGCCGTCACCGCCCTGCTAGCCACCAACACTGAGACAGCCTCCTACGCCCTCGAACAACTGGCCGGCTCCAGCAACGCCAACCTCGCCAAAGCCACCTTGAGCAGTGTTGACCCGGTCAACGGCAGCCTGCTCTCTGCCATGCGCCAGTTGGGTACCAACAACTTGAGTTCACGAAACAATGCACCGCGTTTGGCGGCCGGCAGCGAAGACAACGGCCGTGTCTGGCTGCAAGCACTCGGTCATGGCGGCAAACTGGATCGAGACGTTGAACCGCTGCAACACTCGACCAAGGGGCTGCTACTGGGCGCGGATTGGAGCCTCGATGATGAATGGCGCCTGGGGTTGATGGGCGGAACATCCCGGACGCAAATGGACAGCAAGGAACTCGACGGCAATCTCGACAGCTGGCACCTGGGCGCCTATGCGTTGAGGCAGAACGGCCCGATGTCCCTGCGCCTAGGCGCGACTTACAGCAACCACGACGGAAGCACTGCACGCCGAATTGCCTTCGCCGGTTTCAGCGATCGCCCCAAAGGCAGCTACGACGCCAGCACCCAGCAAGCCTTCGCCGAAGTGGGGTACAACCTGGGCCGCGCCAACGTCAGCATCGAACCCTTCGCCAGCCTTGGCTATCAACGCTACCAGCGCGACGGCTACACCGAGAAAGGTGGGGCTGCGGCGCTGAAGGTTCACCAGCAATCCCAAAGCAATATGAACAGCACGTTTGGCCTGAGGGTGGCGAAGGTCGAGACCCTGGATAACGGCATGCGTCTGACGCCGCGATTCAGTGCTGGCTGGAAGCACACCTATGGCGATACCTACACGGCAACGCGCCAGCGACTGGTCACTGGCGGCAGCAACTACACCGTTTATGGTGCGGAGCTGGATCGCAATAGTTTGCTGGTGGATGCGGGGCTGGATCTTGGGGTTTCGGCAAACCACAGCGTGGGCGTAGGCCTGACTGGCGAGGTCGGCAGCGACAGCCGCAACCACGGCGTCATGGGCCAGTGGCGCATGGCGTTCTGATCAACACCTGACACACCACAAACCCTGTAGGGCGAGCGGTGCGACGATTCGACTTGCCCGCGAAGAGGCCGGAACTTTCAACATCTGTGTTGATTGGTACACCGCCTTCGCGGGCAAGTCGAATCGTCGCACCGCTCGCTCCTACACGGGTCAAATACCGGGCAAAAAAAAGGGGAGCACATGCCCCCCCGAGGTTTAAAGCGGTGTGATCCGGGCTGTTAAATCAGCCTTCGATCTCGATCAGGATTTCGCCCGGGTTCACCCGGTCGCCCTTGGCCACGTGGATGGCGGTGACTTTGCCGGCGATGGCGGCTTGCACTTCGGTTTCCATCTTCATCGCTTCGGTGATCAGCACGGACTGGCCAGCTTTCACGGTGTCGCCTTCCTTGACCAGCACATCGACGATGTTGCCCGGCATGGTGGTGCTGACGTGGCCCGGCGCCGTGGCTTGCTTGCGCTTGCTGCTGCCGCCGCTGACGAATTCGTTGAGCGGTTCGAACACCACTTCTTCCGGCATGCCGTCGATGGATAGGTAGAAGTGACGCTTGCCTTCGGCCTTCACGCCCACACCGGTGATGTCGACGCGGTAGGTTTCGCCGTGGACGTCGATGACGAACTCGGTCGGCACGCCTTCGCCACTGGCCGAGGTCACGCCGCCGGCTTCAGGAATGGGCAGCAACACTTCAGGTGTCAGGGTGCCGGCGTTGCGCTCTTCGAGGAACTTGCGGCCGATGTCCGGGAACATGGCGTAGGTCAGCACGTCTTCTTCGGACTTGGCCACGGCACCAATTTCGGCACGCAACTTGGTCATTTCCGGCTTGAGCAGGTCGGCCGGACGAACGTCGATCACCTCTTCGCTGCCGATGGCCTGGCGACGCAGTTTCTCGTTCACGGTGCCCGGCGCCTTGCCATAGCCGCCTTGAAGGTAGAGCTTCACTTCGTTGGTGATGGTTTTGTAGCGCTCGCCGGCCAGCACGTTGAAGAACGCCTGGGTACCGACGATTTGCGAGGTCGGCGTCACCAGCGGCGGGAAGCCGAGGTCTTCGCGAACCCGCGGGATTTCGGCCAGCACTTCGCCCATGCGATTAAGTGCGCCCTGCTCTTTCAGCTGGTTGGCCAGGTTGGAAATCATCCCGCCCGGCACCTGATTGACCTGCACGCGGGTGTCGACGGCGGTGAATTCGCTTTCGAACTGGTGGTACTTCTTGCGCACGGCGTAGAAGTACAGGCCGATCTCTTGCAGCAGCTCCAGATTCAGGCCGGTGTCGAACTCGCTGCCTTTAAGGGCCGCGACCATCGATTCGGTGCCCGGGTGGCTGGTGCCCGAGGCGAAGCTGGAGATCGCGGTGTCGATGTGGTCGGCACCGTTTTCGATGGCCTTGAGTTGGCACATGGTGGCCATGCCCGAGGTGTCGTGGGAGTGAATGAACACCGGCAGCGACTGCTCGGATTTCAACGCTTTGACCAGTTCGCCAGTGGCGTACGGGGTCAGCAGGCCGGCCATGTCCTTGATCGCCACCGAGTCGCAACCCATGGCTTCCATTTGCCGGGCTTGGGCCACGAACGCGTCGATGGTGTGCACCGGACTGGTGGTGTAGGCGATGGTGCCCTGGGCATGTTTGCCGGCGGCTTTTACGGCTTCGATGGCCACGCGCAGGTTACGCACGTCGTTCATGGCGTCGAAGATGCGGAACACGTCGATGCCGTTGACCGCGGCCTTGGCGACGAAGGCTTTGACCACGTCGTCGCTGTAATGGCGGTAGCCCAGCAGGTTCTGGCCACGCAGGAGCATTTGCAGACGCGTGTTAGGCAGTGCGGCGCGCAGTTGGCGCAGGCGCTCCCATGGGTCTTCCTTCAGGAAGCGTACGCAGGCGTCGAACGTCGCACCGCCCCAGCATTCCAGCGACCAGTAGCCGACTTTGTCGAGCTTGTCGCAGATCGGCAGCATGTCTTCGGTGCGCATGCGGGTGGCGAGCAGCGATTGGTGGGCGTCGCGCAGGATGGTGTCAGTAACGAAGATCTTCTTAGTCATTGGTATCTCCTCAGAGCTTCAAGCTCCAAGCTACAAGCCGCAAGAAAAAGCCAATCTGCTCTTACTTGCCGCTTGCAGCTAAAAGCTTGCCGCTGTTTATTCATAAACCCGCGTGTGCGGCGATGGCGGCAGCGATGGCCAGGGCCAGCTCTTCGGGTTTGCGCTTGATCGAGTAGTTGGTCAGTTCAGGGTGGGCTTCAACGAAGCTGGTATTGAACTGACCGCTACGGAATTCCGGGTTGCGCAGGATTTCCTGGTAGTACGCGGCGGTGGTCTTGACCCCTTGCAGACGCATGTCGTCGAGGGCGCGCAAGCCACGGTCCATCGCCTCTTCCCAGGTCAACGCCCACACCACCAGTTTCAGGCACATGGAGTCATAGAACGGCGGAATGGTGTAGCCGGTGTAGATCGCCGTGTCGGTACGTACGCCGGGGCCGCCGGGTGCGTAATAACGGGTGATCTTGCCGAAGCTCGGCAGGAAGTTGTTTTTCGGGTCTTCGGCGTTGATCCGGAACTGCAACGCAAAGCCACGGTGCTGGATGTCTTCCTGCTTCACCGAAAGCGGCAGGCCCGACGCAATGCGGATCTGCTCACGCACAATGTCGATGCCGGTGATTTCTTCGGTGATGGTGTGTTCCACCTGCACCCGGGTGTTCATCTCCATGAAGTACACCTCGCCCTCGGCGAGCAGGAACTCCACGGTGCCGGCGTTCTCGTAGCCCACGGCCTTGGCTGCGCGCACCGACAGGTCGCCGATATAGGCGCGCTGTTCCGGGGTCAGCTGCGGGCTCGGGGCGATTTCGATCAGCTTCTGGTTACGACGCTGAATCGAGCAGTCACGCTCGAACAGGTGCACCACATTGCCAAAGCTGTCGCCCAGGATCTGCGCTTCAATGTGTTTCGGGTTGACGATGCATTTTTCCAGGAACACTTCCGCCGAACCAAAGGCCTTGGTCGCTTCGGAAATCACCCGGGGGAAGGCTTGTTCGAGTTCATCGCGGCTGTTGCAGCGACGAATGCCGCGGCCGCCACCACCGGAGGTGGCTTTGAGCATCACCGGGTAACCGATGCGGTCGCCTTCGACCAGCGCCTCGGCGATGTCCGCCACGTTGCCCTCGGTGCCGGGAGTGACCGGGACGCCAGCCTTGATCATGCTGCGGCGTGCTTCGGTCTTGTCGCCCATGCGGCGAATGACTTCAGCCGATGGACCAATGAATTTGATGCCGCGTTCGGCGCAGATGTCTGCCAGTTCGGCATTTTCCGAAAGGAAACCGTAGCCGGGGTGCAATGCATCGCAACCGGTTTCCACGGCCAGGTTCACCAGCTTGCGCGGGTTCAGGTAACCGGCCAGCGGGTCGGCACCGATGCTGTGGGCTTCGTCCGCACGTTTGACGTGCAAGGCGTGCCGGTCGGCGTCGGAGTAGACCGCGACCGAGCGAATGCCCATCTCGGCGCAGGCACGCACGATTCGTACGGCAATCTCACCACGGTTGGCGATCAGGATCTTTGTTATCACTTGGAGGTTCCCTTGAGCCGGTGGTACCCACGACCTGCTAGACCAGGTCGACGCGTGACTAAATGTTTCGATTTAGTCGCAGCCCCACACTAGCCCCCATGAGGGATTAACAAAAATGATTAATAATTGGGTTAGCCATAAGTAAAGACTTATAGTTGAGGCATCAGCCTGTGGCCGGAGCCTTCGAATAATGCGTAAGTCATTGATGCGTATGACATTGCGTCAACTGCAGATTTTCAATGAGGTCTGTGATCTGAGGTCCTACAGCCGCGCGGCTGAGGAAATGTCTCTCACACAACCTGCCGTGAGCCTACAGATTCGTCAACTTGAGGAGCTGATCGGTCAGCCGTTGTTCGATTACGTCGGCAAAAAACTCTACATGACCGAGGCGGCGGAAGCGCTTCAGCGCGCCAGCCGGGACATTTTCGGACGCCTGGAAAACCTCGACATGCAGCTGTCGGACATGCAGGGCTCGTTGCAGGGTCAGCTGAAACTGGCAGTGGAATCCAGCGCCAAGTACTTCGTGCCGCACCTGTTCGCCGCCTTCAAGCGCCAGCACCCGGAAGTGAACCTGCACCTGACGGTCGTTAACCGTGGCCAGGTGATCCGGCGCCTGTCGGATAACCGCGATGATCTGGTGATCATGTCGATGGTGCCCCAGGACATGGGCCTGGAATTCCTGCCGTTCCTCAATAACCCGATCGTGGCCGTAGCGCCGCCGGATCATCCGCTGTGCCACATGGGACCGCTGCGTTTGCAGGATCTGGAGCCGTACACGCTGCTGATGCGCGAGCCGGGTTCTGGTACGCGGATGGCGTGCGAAGAGTATTTCAAAGAGAAGCGCGTGCACTTCACCCAGACCCAGGAGGTCGCGTCGGCGGAAGCCCAGCGTGAGTGTGTGTTGGCGGGTCTGGGCCTGGCCTTGTTGACGCGCCACGCCCTGAACCTGGAGTTGGCGACCGGCGCGCTCATTGAGTTGCCGGTCGAGGAGCTGCCGCTGTATCGCAGTTGGTGCCTGGTGCAGGCCAAAGCCAAACGCCTGTCACCGGTGGCGCACGCCTTCCTGGCGTTTATCCGCAGCGAACGGGTGCAAATCAGCGCGTTGGTTGAGCGTTTCGACGGGAAGTTGCCGGTGCTGCCTGCCAGTAATTGAGTTCCAGGTCGTCCGGGAAATCGCCGATTTCGGCCAGAAGCTGACGGCGTTCGCAGCGATCTTCGATAGCGCGGCGAAATTCCATGCGGCGCTGGTCTTCTTGCTGGCGACGGGTTTTGAGGGCGCTGTTGCGTTCTTCGTAGGGCTGGGCCATTGCAGGTCTCCCAAGTCGAGTACGGGAGTTACACGATGAACGCGGGGGATGACGGTTTGGCGGCGGGTGGGTTACAGGGAGATGAAAGTTTGTGCTTTGGCACATTGCATTGTGGCGAGGGGGCTTGCCCCCGTTGGGTCGCGGAGCGGCCCCAGAGATTTTGCGACTGCTGCGCAGCCGAACGGGGGCAAGCCCCCTCGCCACAAGAGCCGCGCAGTGATCAATCGTCCAGCGCTTTCACCGATTTAGGCGACAGCCGCAAGCTGCGAAGGCTGCGCTTGACGCTCTTGAGGTGGTTGACCAGGCTCGGCCCGCGCGCCATGGCCACGCCCATCGCCAACACGTCGATCACCACCAGGTGGGCGATGCGCGAAGTCAGCGGCGTATAGATTTCGGTGTCTTCGTGCACATCGATCGCCAGGTTGACGGTCGACAGCTCGGCCAATGGCGTCTGGCTCGGGCACAAGGTGATCAGCGAAGCGCCGCTTTCGCGGACCAGATTCGCCGTGATCAACAAATCCTTGGAACGCCCGGACTGGGAAATGCAGATCGCTACGTCAGTTGGCTTCAGGGTCACCGCCGACATCGCCTGCATGTGCGGGTCGGAATACGCCGCGGCCGTCAGCAGCAAACGGAAGAACTTGTGCTGGGCATCCGCCGCCACTGCACCCGACGCGCCAAAGCCATAGAACTCAACGCGCTGCGCCTGGGACATCAGCGACACCGCCCGCTGCAATTCCACCGGATCGAGCTTCTCGCGAACCTCCATCAACGTGTGCAGGGTCGTGTCGAAGATTTTCAGGCTGTAGTCAGCGACCGAATCGTCTTCATGAATCGCGAACTGCCCGAAACTCGCACCGGCTGCCAGGCTCTGCGCCAGCTTCAGTTTCAAATCCTGGAAACCGGAGCAACCGATAGCACGACAAAAGCGCACGATGGTCGGCTCGCTGATCCCCACGCTGTGGGCCAGGTCGGCCATGGAGCTGTGCATCACCGCCGCAGGGTCAAGCAGCACATGGTCGGCGACCTTGAGCTCCGACTTGCGTAACAGGTGACGGGACTGGGCGATGTGTTGCAGCAGATTCAAAGGGGTGGACTCTTTGTTATTGGCAGTTGCCGGGGATGTAGCACGCTTGTAGTTATACTACATGAATCGGCTTTTTGCCTGCTCAATGCGTAACTCAATGCCCCCATTCCACGCGTCGCGCGCTCCATGTAGCACTTACAGGGGTTTTGCGTCCGCGCGCAGCAGCTCAGCCAGATCAGCGGCTTCCACTGGACGACTGATCAAATAGCCCTGCACTTCATCGCAGCGCTCGGCTTGCAGAAACTCCAGTTGCTCGACGCGCTCCACGCCTTCGGCCACGACTTTGAGCGACAAGCCATGGGCCATGGCGATGATCGCCCGGGTAATCGCCGCATCCTCGCCGCCCTCCCCCAAGCCACGGATAAACGCCTGATCGATCTTCACGTAATCCACCGGGATGCGCTTTAGATAACTCAGGGACGAATAACCGGTGCCAAAATCGTCGATTGCCAGTTTCACCCCCAGATCGCGCAGTTGCTGGAAGGTCGCGATGATGTGTTCGACGCTGTCCAGCAATTGGCTTTCGGTGAGCTCCAATTCCAGGTAATGCGGCGCCAGGCCGGTTTCTTCCAGCACCTGACGCACCAGGCTGACCAGTTTGCCCTGACGCAACTGATGCACCGACAAATTGACCGACACCCGGATCGGTTCAAGCCCCTGGCGCTGCCATTCGCAGGCTTGCCAGCAGGCCTGGCGCAGCACGAACTCGCCGATCGGACCAATGAGCCCGGTTTCCTCGGCCAGGCCAATGAAATCGTTGGGCGGCACCCGGCCCATGGTCGGATGGTCCCAGCGCACCAGCGCCTCGGCAGCGTTCAAGCGGCCGGTGGCGAGGCACAGTTTCGGCTGGTAGAACACCTTCAACTGCTTTTCTTCGATGGCTTTGCGCAGTTGATTCTCGAGTTGCAAACGCTCAAGCGTGCTGGCTTGCAGGCTGTCGGTGTAGAACTGGAAATTGTTGCCGCCCAGGTGTTTGGCGTGTTGCATGGCCATGTTCGACTGGCTCACCAACGCGGAAATCTCCCGCGCATTGTCCGGCAACATGCTGATGCCCATGGACGCGCTGACCACCAGTTCATGCCCCTCCACCGTCACCGGCAAACGCAGCTTGGACGACAAGCGCGTCGCCACCCGGGCCAGGCTCGACAAGTTGCCATAGGCATCAAACAACACCGCGAACTCATCCCCGGAGAGCCGCGCGATGGTGTCCGCTTCCGGCAGCGCATTCACCAGCCGCCGGGCCATTTTCTGCAATAACTGGTCGGCGATTTCATGGCCGAGGCTGTCATTGAGCAGCTTGAAACGATCGAGATTGATGTGCAGCAACGCCAAACTGCGTCGCCCGCCCTGTCGCACCCGTTGATGGGCCTCGTGCAGCCGTTCGCGGAACAGCGAGCGGTTGGCCAGGCCGGTGAGTTCGTCGTAATGAGTCAGGTAGCGCATGCGCTCTTCGGATTCGCGCCGCGCGGACAGATCGGCGAAGAAGCCGACAATATGACTGACCTTTCCGCGACTATCGCGCACCGCGTTCAATTGCAGCCACTGTGGATACAGCTCGCCGTTCTTGCGGGTTTCTACCAGTTCGCCTTGCCAACTGCCGTGCTGCTCCAAGGCTTGATGAATCGCGCTGTAGTGCCGACGGGCATCACGACTGCAAGGCAACTCGACGACGTTGCGCCCCAGCATGTCCTCGATGTCGTAACCGGTGACACGGCTGAAGGCCTGGTTGACTGCGATCAGCGCGTAATTCGGATCGAAGATCACGATGCCCTCGCTGGCCGCTTCGAACACCGTCGCCGCCAGTTGTCGCTGTTCCTCCTGGCCTTTGCTGGCGCTGATGTCGCGACGGGTCCCGACCATGCGCACGACCCGGCCATTTTCGCTGCGCTCCACGGCCCGGCCCCGGTCTTCGATCCAGACCCAATGGCCATCGCCATGGCGCACGCGGTATTCGATCTGGTAATCCTCGCTACGGCCCTTCAAATGCTCGACCAGCGCGCGCTTGAGGGGTGGCACGTCATCGGGGTGCAGCCGCGGCCGGAGGTGGCTGAGCATGGCGGTCACGTATTCCGGCGCCAGGCCGAACAACTCCTGAATTTGCGTGTGATGGACTTCATCGGTTTGCAGGTTCCAGTCCCACAGTCCCAATTCGCTGGCCTTCAACGCCAGCGCCAGGCGCGCTTCGCTTTTGCTCAGGGCTTGGGTGGCGGTGTTCAGTTCCTGGCTACGCTCGGCCACGCGGTTTTCCAGTTCGACCTGGGCTTCGCGCAGCTCTTCTTCGGCGCTGCGGCGCTGATCGATTTCCTTGGCCAGTTCGTGATTGAGTTGCTCGCCCTGGGTTTGAGCAAGCTGCAAATGCTCGATCAACGCCTGATTCTGAAAGCGCCGAAGCAAGCCGCGATCAATCAGCCGATTGACCTGCCAGGCCACGACACTCAAAGCGCCCAGCAGAATCAGCCCGAACCATCCCCAGCCCTGCTGCTGGACGTCGCCACCCCAGAACATATAGCCGATGGCCGGCAACAGGCAGGGCAAGGTAAAGGAGAGAAACGCAGGAAGGCTGACGGCGTAGGCCACGCTGGCCGACAGCGCGGCGGCACCAATCAGGCCGAAGACCCAGGCTTGCTGGATGAAGGTGTCGGCAGGGACCAGGGCGATGCCGGCGCCGGCGAGGGTCAGGCCGGTCATGGCCGAGCCGAGCAAAAACATGCGGATCCAGATCGGATGGGCCTGGCGGTTGGGAATCGCCGAATCGAAGGCCGCCACCTGGATCACCCGCAGCGCCACCAGTGACAACAACCAGACCAGCCAGACGCTGACCAGGAAGTAGCGCTGCGGGCTCCAGAGCAAACCGGCGCAGACCAGGCCATTGATCAGCATGAACAGCGTCGGCAACAGCGAGCCCTGGTACAGCAGGCGCGTGCGCTCGACCGCCATTTCCATGGCGTACTGTTTACGGATAACCCGGGGCTCCACGGAGGGGCCCGACAGGTCGGAGCTGAGGGTCATAGGCAATTTTCTTGTTCTTATATGGAGCGTGGTGAGCCCGAATTCTGCACGGAGCATACACAAGCAATGGCGATGACCAAACTGCTCCAGATCACAAAGTAGACCAAAGTCTCGACCGACGGTGTCGCTGAAAAAGTGCCCGAGCGAGCCCCGCCGCCGCCTGCAGCCAGTGACCGACCGGTCGTCCTCCCTCGATCTTTCATCGGCTAAATCAAAGCGATGTTTGCCCGGTGTGGCGCCGCCCCCTAGAATGCCCCGATGCGCGATGATCTCTCCCTTCTGCTGAACTCCCTCAACGATGCCCAACGCCAGGCCGTAGCTGCCTCCGTGGGTCGTCAGTTGGTCCTGGCCGGTGCTGGCTCCGGTAAAACCCGAGTGCTGGTGCACCGTATCGCCTGGTTGATCCAGGTCGAAAACGCCTCGCCCCACTCCATCCTGTCGGTGACCTTCACCAATAAGGCCGCTGCCGAGATGCGTCATCGCATCGAGCAGTTGATGGGGCTGAACCCGGCCGGCATGTGGGTCGGCACCTTCCACGGCCTGGCGCACCGCTTGCTGCGGGCGCATTGGCAGGAGGCCAAGCTGAGCCAGACCTTCCAGATTCTCGACAGCGACGATCAGCAACGACTGGTCAAGCGGGTGATCCGCGAGCTGGGCCTGGATGAACAACGCTGGCCGGCCCGTCAGGCCCAGTGGTTTATCAACGGGCAGAAAGACGAAGGTCTGCGCCCGCAACACATTCAAGCCAGTGGCGACCTGTTCCTGGCGACCATGCGCAGCATTTATGAAGCCTACGAGGCTGCGTGCGTGCGTGCCGGCGTCATCGACTTCTCCGAACTGCTGCTGCGCGCCCTCGATCTGTGGCGCGACAATCCCGGTCTGCTGGCGCATTACCAGAAACGCTTCCGGCACATCCTGGTGGACGAGTTCCAGGACACCAACGCCGTGCAGTACGCGTGGTTGCGTCTGCTGGCCAAGGGCGGCGACAGCCTGATGGTGGTCGGCGACGACGACCAGTCGATCTACGGCTGGCGCGGGGCGAAAATCGAGAACATCTATCAGTATTCCGACGACTTCCCCGATGCGGAAACCATTCGCCTGGAGCAAAACTATCGCTCCACCGCCGGCATCCTCAAGGCTGCCAACGCCCTGATCGCCAACAACACCGGGCGCATGGGCAAAGAGCTGTGGACCGATGGCGGTGAAGGCGAAGCGATCAACCTGTACGCCGCGTTCAACGAGCACGATGAAGCACGCTATGTGGTGGAAACCATCGAAAGCGCGCTGAAAACCGGCTTGGCCCGCAGCGATATCGCGATTTTGTACCGCTCCAACGCCCAATCCCGCGTTTTGGAAGAAGCCTTGCTGCGCGAGCGCATTCCGTATCGCATCTATGGCGGTCAGCGCTTCTTCGAGCGGGCGGAAATCAAGAACGCCATGGCTTATATGCGGTTGCTGGAAGGCCGTGGCAACGATGCGGCGCTGGAACGGGTGATCAACGTGCCGGCTCGCGGCATCGGCGAGAAAACCGTCGAAGCGATCCGCGACCACGCCCGTCACAGCGATGTGTCGATGTGGGAAGCGATGCGTCTGCTGGTCGCCAATAAAGGCCTGACCGGTCGTGCGGCTGGCGCACTCGGGGCGTTTATCGAGCTGATCGAGAACCTCGCCGCCAAGTGCCTGGACATGCCGCTGCACCTGATGACCCAGACCGTCATCGAGCAGTCCGGGCTGATTGCCTACCACGAAGCGGAAAAAGGCGAGAAAGGCCAGGCTCGGGTGGAAAACCTTGAGGAACTGGTCAGCGCCGCGCGCAACTTCGAGAACACCGAAGAAGACGAAGACCTGACGCCACTGTCAGCGTTCCTCGGTCATGCGTCGCTGGAAGCTGGCGACACCCAGGCCGACGAGCATGAAGACAGTATTCAGCTGATGACCCTGCACAGCGCCAAAGGCCTGGAATTCCCTTACGTGTTCCTTGTGGGCATGGAAGAAGGCTTGTTCCCGCACAAGATGAGCCTGGAAGAACCCGGTCGTCTTGAAGAAGAACGGCGCCTGGCCTACGTCGGCATCACCCGGGCCATGCAAAACCTGGTGATGACCTATGCTGAAACCCGACGCCTGTACGGCAGCGAGACCTACAACAAGGTGTCGCGTTTCGTACGGGAAGTGCCGAAAGGCCTGATCCAGGAAGTGCGGTTGTCCAACAGCGTCAGCCGTCCGTTCGGCGGTGGCCAGCAGCAGAGTTCCAGCAGTCTGTTCGGCGGCAGCGAGATCCCGGACACCGGTTTCAGCCTGGGCCAAGCCGTGCGGCATTCGGTGTTTGGCGATGGCGTGATCCTGAACTTCGAAGGCGCCGGGGCCCAGGCTCGGGTGCAGGTGAACTTTGGTGAAGGCAGCAAGTGGTTGATGCTGGGTTACGCAAAGCTGGAAGCGATCTAGTACAGCCAGATCATTCCCACGCTCGGCGTGGGAATGATCAATGGAGGAACGTTCATGGGCTCAGGCTTCTTTTCCTCCTGGACATTCTGGGCCCTGTTGTCGGCGGTATTCGCCGCCATGACCGCCATCTTTGCGAAGATCGGCATCGAAAACGTCAATTCCGACTTCGCCACCCTCCTGCGCACGATGGTGGTACTCGTCAGCCTGGCCTTGATTTTGTACGCCACGGGCCAATATCAGTCATTAGGATCAATCTCTGCCAGGAGCTATCTATTCCTGCTGCTGTCTGGGCTGGCGACCGGTGCGTCATGGATCTGCTATTTCCGTGCGCTGAAACTCGGCCCGGCCTCGTTGGTCGCTCCCGTCGACAAACTCAGCGTGGTGCTGGTGGCGGTGCTCGGGGTGATCCTGCTGGGCGAAAGACTGGACCTGCGCCAATGGGGCGGGATCGGCTTGATCACGGCCGGTGTGGTCCTGCTGGCGCTGCGACGCTAGGTTTTCTTCCTACAACACTTATCCACTTGTCCTACGGACGAAAGGTAAAAGGCCCTATTGCGCTGACTGAAGCTGAACGCAACCTGTCAGGCAAAAGCCCGAAACACTCTGCCGCTAGCCAGTGACACTTCAGCTGTGCAACATGGCCGGCGTGCAATCCACAAATGGGAATTCCCCTTATGAAACGTTTTCTTAGCATCGCCATGGCGCTGTGTATCGGCCTGACGATGAGCCTCGACGCCAATGCCAAACGCTTTGGCGGCGGCAAAAGCGCCGGCGCTGCGCCGACCCACCAGACCAGCCAGATGGCGCCTTCTTCGGCTGCGGGCGGCGCTGCTGCAACCGCAGGTGCTGCCGGTGCCGCAGGCGCTGCGGCCAAAGCCGGCGGTGCTTCGCGCTGGCTCGGCCCTCTGGCCGGTCTCGCGGCTGGTGGCCTGCTGGCCTCCATGTTCATGGGCGGCGGCTTCCAGGGCATGCAGATCTTCGACATCCTGATCATGGCCGTCATCGCCTTCCTGATCTTTCGTTTCATCGCCGCACGTCGCCGCAAGCAACAGGAGCACCTGGCTCCGGCTGGCGCGCCGATGCATCGCGAAACGTTCGAGAACAAGCCGGCCGGCGGTTCGATCTTCGGTGGCTCGGCAGCACCTGCCGCTCGTCCGGTGATCAACGCTCCCGCCTGGTTCAATGAACAGAACTTCATCGAAGCGGCCCGCAGTCACTTCCAGTCGCTGCAGCAGCACTGGGACGCCAACGAAATGGACAAGATCGCCGAGTTCGTGACCCCGCAAATGCTGGAGTTCCTCAAGCGCGAACGTGCCGACCTGGGCGACGGCTTCCAGTCGACCTACATCGATAACCTCAATGTCCAACTGGACGGCGTGGATGATCGTGCGGACAAGACCATCGCCACCCTGACCTTCAGCGGTTTGTCGAAGACCTCGCGTTTCGACCAGGGCGAAGTGTTCAGCGAAAGCTGGAACATGGAACGCGCACAGGGTGAGAACCAGCCTTGGCTGGTCGCCGGTATCCGCCAGAACGGCTGAACCGACGCGCGTTAAGCCTGTCGCAATGTTATCCCTATAAAAAGCCCCGGCCTCGGCCGGGGTTTTCTATTTCGCGGTTGCATCTATAGCGAGCTACTGTATAAACCGCCCCAACTAAACCGCGCCATCAGCAAGAGGATCCCGGACGTGGAAGAAATCATCGAACAACTGCGTGAAGCCAACGAACCGGTACCGGTCCCCTTGGAGTTGCCGGACGAAGATCAGATCGTGGAAATCGAAGAACAGCTGTTCATCGACATCCCGTTCGTCTTCAGAGAATTTTTGCTGACCGTCAGCGACGTGGTCTACGGCAGCCTGGAGCCGGTCACCGTTACCGACCCCCAATCCCACACCTACCTGCCGGACGTTGCCGCCAACGCCTGGGACGCTGGCGTGGACCGCAGCATGATCCCGATCTGCCAGGACGGTGACGACTACTACCTGGTCGAAGAAGACGGCACCGTGGTGCTGTGGCAAGCCGAAGAAGAACTGATTGCCGAAGAAACCTGGGAATCGGTCTGGCACTGGGCGCGGGACGTCTGGCTGGAAAGCTGATTCGCCCGGAGCCCCCGCCGTTCAATGCCCGGACGATTCCTTGTGGTTGTCCAGGGTTTCCAGCAAGGCCACCTGCATGCGCGTGTGCACGCGGATGAACCAGCGCCAGAGCAGCGCCGCTACGGCGGCCGTGACCACGGCGATCAGCACCAGCAACTTGTTGGTCGGCAGAATACTGGCCGACAAGGCTGCCAGCAGCAGGAAAATCACCAGCAGCGAGAGGATCGGGATCACTTCGGCGATCACCCGGCGCACTCGCTGCGTGTGACGGCCCGCCATCTCCGGCTTCACGCCCATCTCCGCCAGCAGCATCGACAGCGCCTTAAGCTTGCGATAGGCGGCGATCAGGAAGGGCAGCGACAACAGCAACGCCCCGCCCCAGATCAACGCTTTTTGCCAGCTCGGCTCGCTGATCCAGGCTTGCAGGTACTCCGACATGCGCTCGGCGAAAAACGCGCCCGAAAAGAAGATCGCGATCACCAGCGCCAGATTGACCCCCACCTGCAACAGAATCCGCCGAATCATCGACGCCAGCAGTGCGCCCTCGCCTTGCGGCTGAATGCTGCGCAGCCATTCGCCATACATCCCCAGCACGCGGCTCAGGCGCCCCGGCATGACCGCCGCCAGCTTGATCGACAGTGGGTCGGCGGCGCGGATCAGGTAGGGCGTCAGCAGCGTGGTAATCACCGACACCGCCACGGCCACTGGATAGAGGAAATTGCTGGTGACCTGCAACGTCATGCCCAACGCGGCGATGATGAAGGAAAATTCGCCAATCTGTGACAGACCCATCCCGACCCGCAGTGAGGTACGTCCGTCATTGCCGGCGATAAAGGCGCCGAGGCCGCAGGACAACATCTTGCCCAACACCACGGCCACAGTGATCACCGCGATCGGCCAGGCGTATTGCAGCAGGATCAGCGGGTCGAGCATCAGCCCGATGGCCACGAAGAAGATCGCGCTGAACAGGTCGCGAACCGGCTCGATCAGGCGTTCGATCTTCAGTAACTGCCGGGATTCGGCCATGATCGCCCCAATCAGGAAGGCGCCGAGGACCATGCTGTATTCGAGTTTGACCACCAGCAGGCAGAAGCCGAAACACAAGCCCAGCACGGTGATCAACAGCATCTCGTTGCTTTCGAACTTGGCCACGTAGGCCAACAGGCGTGGCACCAGCAGGATGCCGATGACCAGTGCGACGATCATGAACAGCGAGAGTTTGCCGACAGTGGAGAACACTTCGCCCGAGCTGACGGTACCGCTGACGGCGATGCTCGACAGCAAGGCGATGATGCCGATGCCGAGAATGTCTTCGACAATCAGCACGCCGAAGATCAACTGGGCGAAGCGCTCGTTCTTCATCTTCAGATCGTTGAGGGCCTTGACGATGATGGTGGTCGAGGAAATCGCCAGGATCGCCCCGAGGAACAGCGAATCCATGGTGTTCCAGTCAAACCAGCGGCCGATTTCGTAGCCGATCCAGATCATCAGCACGATTTCCAGGAACGCCGCGATAAACGCCGTAGCCCCGACCTTGAACAGCTTGCGCAGGCTGAACTCCAGGCCCAGGCAGAACATCAGGAAAATCACCCCGAGTTCGGCGAGGGTCTTGATCGTCTCTTCGTCGTGGATCAGGCCGAACGGCGGGGTGTGCGGGCCGATGATGAAACCGGCGACGATGTAGCCGAGGACCACCGGTTGCTTGAACCGGTGAAAGAGCACGGTCACCACACCTGCGACCAACATGATCACTGCCAGATCCTGGATGAAACTGATGGCATGCATGGTATGGGGCTCCTTGAAATCGACTTCCCGGAGCGTAACACCGCGACTTCCGGCAGAAAGGCGGTGCAATATATGGAAACAGATCGATCCGCGCGTGACGGCAGCCCCCTGCCCGGCGTCCCGATAACTGTTGGTTTTGAAAAGCCGACCACGCACCCGCAGAGGTGCGCTCCCGAAATCCTGCCTTGACCCGTGAGAACGCTATGGAACCCGGAAACGCCCAACTGTCGATGACGGTATTGATGACCCCCGACATGGCCAACTTCTCTGGCAATGTCCACGGCGGCACCCTGCTCAAATACCTCGACGAAGTGGCCTACGCCTGCGCCAGCCGTTATGCCGGCCGCTACGTGGTGACCTTGTCGGTGGACCAGGTGATTTTCCGCGAGCCGATTCATGTCGGCGAGTTGGTGACCTTCCTGGCGTCGGTCAACTACACCGGCAACACCTCGATGGAGGTGGGTATCAAGGTGGTGACCGAAAACATTCGCGAGCGCTCGGTGCGCCACACCAACAGTTGCTTCTTCACCATGGTCGCGGTGGATGACCAGCGCAAACCGGCCGTCGTCCCGCCGCTGCAACCGCAGAACAGCGAGGACAAGCGCCGCTTCATCCAGGCCCAGCAGCGTCGGCAGATTCGTCAGGAACTGGAAAAGCGCTATCAGGAGATCAAGGGCGACGTCTGAAGCGTTTGGCTTGAGATCGCTTTCGCGGGCAAGCCTCGCTCCTACGGATTTGCGTCGTACACATGATGTGTGATCAACCCAAACCTGTAGGAGCGAGGCTTGCCCGCGAAGCTTTTAAAGGCTGATCGGCGTCGCCTCGAACCGCACCCGCGGATGCGCGATCCGGTCCTGCGCCCGCACCAGTTCCAGCTCATAGCTGGCGCAGGCCTGGGTTTCCAGCAGCACTTCATGCACCGCGGCCGCGGTGAATTCGAACGCCGCCACCAGGCTGTCCCCCAACAGCACGCGGGCCAGGAACAGCCCGGACGTCAGGTCACCGACCCCTACCGGCTGACGCGGAAACGCCAACAACGGCCGACGCAAATGCCAACTGCCCTCAGCGGTCACCAGCAGCATCTCGAACACGTCTTCCGGTTTGCCGGGATAGTCCAGATGTTTGACCAGTACTGCCTTCGGACCGCGCGCCAACAGCGCTCGCGCCATGGCCAGGCAATCGAACAACGACTGCGGCTTGCGCCCCGAGAAGCTGTCCAGCTCCAGCTGATTCGGGCACATGAAGTCCGCCACGGCGGCGGCTTCCTCCAGCAGGAAGTCGCTGACCTCGGCCGGTACGCTGCAACCCTTCTCCGGATGGCCCATTACCGGGTCGCACAGGTACAACGCCTTCGCGTTGACCGACTTGATCCGTGCCACGCCAGTAAGGATCGCCCGGCCCTGGGCCGCACTGCCAAGGTAACCGGACAGCACCGCATCGCAGTTGCCCAGTTCACCGATCGCGGCGATGCCTTCCACCAGCTCCGGGATCTGGTGCGGCGGCAGAATTTCCCCCGCCCACTGCCCGTATTGCGTGTGATTGGAGAATTGCACGGTGTTGAGCGGCCAGACATTCACCCCGACCCGCTGCATCGGGAAAACCGCGGCGCTGTTGCCAGCGTGGCCGAACACCACGTGGGACTGAATGGCGAGCAGATGGGGCGTACGTTTCATGCGGTGAGTTTCCGTAAAACGATTGAAATTCGAGCCGCGCAGTATGCGACTAAACACAGCCTGTACGACAGACCGGCGACACAGTTAAGCTGGCACTATCTTGTTGGAGCACTTTGTTGATGCTGACCCTCGGAAATATCTTCGTGCTAATGCTGCTCGCCACTGGCGCCGCATGGCTGTGGCACAACCACGGCTTGCGCGAGCGCGCGCTGGAGCGGGTCAAGCAGCATTGCGCCAAGCTCGAGATCGAGTTGCTCGACGGCAACGTGGCGCTGAAAAAAATCGGTTTTATCAAAGATGCGAACGGTCGTCGACGGTTGGCGCGTGTGTATAACTTCGAATTCACCGTGACCGGCGAAACCCGCCATACCGGGACCATCACCCAATTCGGTGCGCACAGCGCGCAGATTGAACTGGCGCCCTACCCGATGCCGTTTGACGACACGCCGCCGGTAGTTGAAGTGGTGAAGCCGCGGGGTGAAGTGATTGAGATGAGCCAGTGGCGGCAGGAACACACTAAGTGGCGGCCTTGATTGTCCGGCAGTCGGCAAGCGCTCGTTGCAATGTATCTACATCCTGCGGCTCGCTAAAAATCAGCTCAATCCGCGAATCCTGACGCCATTCGCTCGGCCGCCACTCCAACGCCGAGTTATCCACCGCATTCGCTGAAATCCAACCACCGCCACTGTGGATAACCAGCTTCGCCCGCCGCCAGGCAAGGCTTTCAAGCCACTTGCCGATGAGCGCTGCATCAAACGTCTGGCTCGGGTGCCAACGCCAGCCAATGCTCCAGCCACCCTCCTGTTCCTGACTCAAGCAAATGGGGAACGCGGGGGCGGTCCAGATGGCCGGCATCTGCGCCAATCCCTTGGGCGCGACGAAGTTATCCACACCCGCGACAGCCTGACTCTCAAGCCCCGGCAACTCGCTCAATGGCAAGACCGCTTGCTGCGTCCAATACAGCCGACGTGCTGGCAACTGCCCAGTGATTCGCTGACGATCAGCGTCATCGAGGTGTTCTGACTTGTTCAGCAGCAACAAACCCGCGCTGATTAGCGCCTCCTGTTGCGCCGCCGGCAACGGTTTTCCGGCCGCCAGCGCCTGGGCATCCAGCACCAGCACACACGGCTGCACCGCCAGCACTCCAAGCCACGGCGCCTCGCTCAACTGCCGCAGCAACTGCGCCGGATGCCCCAGCCCGGAGGGCTCGATAAACAGCCGATCCGGTCGCGCCTTGCGCAGCAACCGCCCAAGGCCGATCTGGAACGGCGCACCATTGACGCAACACAAACAGCCCCCGGCCACTTCGCCCAGTGCGATACCATCGGCGTCCTGGGTCAGCAGCGCGGCATCGAGGCCGATCTGGCCGAACTCGTTGATCAGCACCGCCCAGCGCTCATTCGCCGGCCGCTGCGCCAGCAGGTGCTTGATCAGGCTGGTCTTGCCGGCACCCAATGGGCCGGCGATGACATGAGTGGGGATGTTCTGCAACATGGTCGAAGGTTTCTGAGGAGGTAGAGAATGCGGTTGATGGGATTGTCGTTGCTGTTGGCGCTGGTGTCGGGCGAGGCGCTGGCCCAGGCCTGCGTGGTACATAGCACGGCGGAACGACTCGACGTGAAAGTCTGCCAGCAGAACCGCAACATCCCGGAAAAACTCTTCGCTGACGGCTTCTGCCAGCCGAATCTTCCCGGGCAGAAAGTCGAGGTGCAATACGTCGACCAATGCCCCACCGGCGCTTTTGGGGTGTGCAACAACGCCCAAGTCGCCAATATGCCCTACCGCCAGGATATTCACTATTACGGCGTGGCCACCGATGCGGCGTATTTACAGCCGTTTTGCGAGGCGCAGAGCCAGGGTCACTGGCTCAAGCCCTAGTTGAGCCAGTCGAGTGTCAGGATCAACCGACGCTCGCCGGGCGCCGGTTCCGGTGAGCGA
Source organism: Pseudomonas sp. ANT_J12 (assembly GCF_008370045.1). Classification (GTDB taxonomy): domain Bacteria; phylum Pseudomonadota; class Gammaproteobacteria; order Pseudomonadales; family Pseudomonadaceae; genus Aquipseudomonas. The sequence continues at coordinate 156,560 of NZ_VOBN01000006.1, read as the reverse complement.
TGGATCAAACCGAAGCCTTCGTTGCCGTGCCACTTCTCGCCTTTGAGCAACGCTACATCGCCGCTGCTGACTTGCTGGATCTGCGACTGCGGTTCAGCTTCCGGTTTGCCCAGTTGCCGGCGATCCATCGCGCCTTCTTTCAGCCACTGGCTGCCGACGCCGGCATAAGTGGTGATCAGCCGAACCGGCACGTGATCGACGTGGAAGCGTGGGCACATGGCTTTGTCGAGCACGCGCAGGCGCAGGCCGATGCGCTTGGCGCCCAACAAACAGGCGAAGGCACTGACCAGCCAGGAGACGTCGGTGATAAAACCTTCGTAGCCTTGCAGATCGCTGAAACCTGAAGCCAATCCGCGCAGGTTGGGCTCGGCGTCTTCGCTGGCAAGTTCCAGTGATAGCGATTCGGCCAGGGGCTCGTTCAGCGACAGCAGCAGACGGGCGAAATCGGCGATGTGCACCGGGAGTTGGCGCTGCCAGACGGCGAGATTGGCGTCGTCGTGGAGGATTTTGGTCAGGACTTTCGGGTTGGCGCCGTGGTGCTGGCGAGTTGGCCGAATCAGGGTCAGCATCAGGCAGCCTCTTCGTGCCAAGGGCCAAACGGATCCGGTAACAGGCGCCAGCTCTCGATCCCTTGGGCCATTTCATCGTCGGTCAGCAGGCAGTTATCGAGCTCGGCGGTGAGTTGCGCGAAGTCGATGTTCTGGCCGATGAACACCAATTCCTGGCGGCAATCGCCGGTGCTGGCGGTCCAGTTTTCCATGATTGCGGCAGTGCTTTCTTCATCCTGCGGCCATTGGGTTTTCGGCACGAAACGCCACCAGCGGCCAGCAAATCCATGACGCATCAACCCGCCGGCCTGGGACCAGCTGCCGGCGTCCATGTGCTTGCTGGCCAGCCAGAAAAAACCCTTGGAGCGCAGCAGTTTGCCGTTGACCCACGGGCGGTCGATGAAACTGAAAAACCGCTGCGGGTGAAACGGCCGGCGTGCGCGGTAGGCTGTCGAGGCGATGCCGTACTCTTCGGTTTCCGGCACGTGCTCGCCGCGCAATTCCTGCAACCAGCCTGGCGCCTGAGCGGCTTTTTCGAAGTCGAAGCGGCCGGTGTTGAGGATTTTTTCCAGCGGGATTTCGCCCATGACCATCGGGATGATTTCCGCCTGTGAGTTGAGCCGTTCGAGGATCGCGATCAGCTCCTGGCGCTCGCTGCTGCTGATCAAATCGATCTTGCTGATCAGGATCACGTCGGCGAATTCGATCTGCTCGATCAGCAGGTCAGTGATCGAGCGCTCATCCTCCTCGCCCAGGGTTTCACCCCGGGACGCGAGGCTTTCGGCGGCCTGGTAGTCGAGCAGGAAGTTCATGCCGTCGACCACCGTGACCATGGTGTCGAGCCGGGCGATGTCGGCCAGGCTCTGGCCTTCGTCGTCGCGGAAGGTGAAGGTTTCCGCCACGGGCAGCGGCTCGGAAATGCCGGTGGATTCGATCAACAGGTAATCGAAACGACCCTCCTTGGCGAGTTTGCTGACCTCGTCCAACAAGTCTTCACGCAAGGTGCAGCAAATGCAGCCGTTGCTCATTTCCACGAGCTTTTCTTCGGCGCGGTTCAGGCTGACATCGCGCTGGACTTCGCTGCCGTCGATATTGATTTCGCTCATGTCGTTGACGATCACGGCAACACGCAGGTTTTCGCGATTACGTAGTACGTAATTGAGCAACGTACTCTTGCCGGCGCCGAGAAAGCCCGACAGGACGGTCACGGGGAGACGATGGGGCATCAGGTATTCCTCACAGGATGTGGCCGGTCGACGCCCGTTTGTGGCGTTCGCGCAGCTCTTCACGTTCTTGGGGCACAAGGGCAAGTATGTTTTTAATGTTATAGTATAACAACACAAATAAACCACTCCCCTCTTGTCCGCCAAGACAAAGGGCACGATGCTTGAGCCGTTCGCTCCTCGAGAAATGCCATGGGAAACGCCCTGAAGTGCGCGCTGTTGAGCCTATCGCTATTGATGACCGCCGATGCCTGGGCACAGATCCCAAGCCTGGCCACCTGCACCCGCAGCGCCAATCTGCTCGCGTGTGTCGATCCCGATGGCAACGCCTATAGCGTCAATACCGTCGGCAGCACGATCTACCTGCGAGGCTTTGAAGTGCTCGGCAAACGCTATTGGGCGCAGACCAGCAGCCGCTACGGGCAACTGACCTTTTTCACCGGCCTCGCCTCCGACGGCGAAGCTTGGGTCGGCTACAGTCGCCGCGTCGGCTGGACCACCATCAATCGGTTTTCCAGCTCCGGCGGCAGCAGTGGCAAGTTCACCTGTAGCCGGATAACGGGCTGCTAGACCCGGGCTTTTTTCTGTTCCTGCTGCCAGGCGATGTAGCTGTTCATCGGCGGGTTCTTCTGGAAATAGCGCTGCAAACCTTCGAACAAACCGTCAGCGACAGCCTGCTGATGCCGCGCCGTGACCAGTCGCTGACTGTCGCGAGCGTTGGAAATAAAGCCGGTTTCCACCAGGATCGACGGCACGTCCGGCGACTTCAGCACCGCGAATCCGGCCTGTTCCACGCGTTTCTGATGCAGCGTGGTGATGCCCGCGAGGCTACCAAGCACGGTGCTGCCCAGTTGCAGGCTGGCGGCGATGGTCGCGTTCATCGACATGTCGAGAATCACTCCGGCGAGCATCGGGTCTTTGTCCTTGAGATTGAGCAGGCTGGTTGCACCGAGCAAGTCCGCGCCGTTCTCGCGCTGCGCCATGAACCTGGCCGTGGCCGAGGTCGCGCCGCCTTCGGACAGGCAATACACCGAGGCGCCGGACGCGGTGAGCCGTGGCGCGGCATCGGCGTGCACCGAGATGAACATGTCGGCGTTGTGCTTGCGGGCAATCTCCACGCGCTTGCGTAGCGGGACGAAGAAGTCGTCGTTGCGCACCAGTTTCACGTCGAAGCCCTTCTCGCGTTTCAGTCGTTTGGCCAGCAACTGCGCGATCGACAGCACCACGTCTTTCTCCCGCTCACCTTTGGCGCCGACTGCGCCAGGGTCTTTGCCGCCGTGACCGGGATCGACCACCACGATGATGTCGCGCTTGGGGTGAGCCTTGTCGATGATCGGCGCAGCGGCAATTTGAAGTGGCGCGGCGGTCTTCAGATCGAGCACCAGTCGATGGCCCTGCCCGTCCTGTGGCGGTAGCTGGAAGCTGTTGAGCTGCACCGGTTCGCTGAGGTCGAGAACGATCCGCGTGTCGCCCTGGCCGAAGTGACCGGAGCGAATGGAACGGATCACCGTGTTGTTCAGCACCAACTGACTGAAATCGCCGCTGAGACTGGCGCCATTCAGATCGATGATCAGCCGCTCGGGCGCGCTCAGGGAAAACGTCTTGAATTGCACCGGTCCGCTCAGATCGAACACCAATCGCAACTTGTCATCCGAACGCCAGAGCCGTGCGTTGCGTATCTGCGTGGCCGAAACACCAAAGGGTAAAGCGAAGGCCGCGCTGGCCAGAATCCAGTTGAGCAAGTGACGTCTGTGCATGGTGAAAGCCCGCTCGTGAAAAAGGCATCGTCGATTTGAATGTAATAATATAACATGCCAAATCAACTCCCACGATGGACCTGCTCATGAATGCGCTGACTCTGCCGGATATCGCCGCGCAGGCCTCACGCCAAGCCCTGCCACTGGAGTGGGTGGGCATGTGCGGCATTGCTCTTCCTGTTTTATTCGATGGCCAACGGCTGAGTGCGAAGGCGGATGCCGGCGTCAGTCTCGACGATGGAGAAGCGCGCGGTATTCATATGTCGCGGTTGTATCTGGCGTTGGAAATGCTTGAGCAGGGCAACCTCACGCCGGGATTACTGCGCAAAGTGTTGCGGCGTTTTCTCGACAGCCATGAAGGATTGTCCTCCAGCGCCTACCTGAAAATTCACGCTGACTTGCTGTTAAAAAGGCCGGCGCTGATCAGCCCATTGGCGGGCTGGAAAAGCTATCCAGTGAGCATCGAAGCGCGATTGAAAAACGAAATGTTCCACGTGGAACTAAAAATCGACGTGGCCTATTCCTCGACGTGCCCGTGTTCAGCCGCGTTGTCGCGCCAACTGATCCAGCAGCAATTCGTCGATGATTTCGTCAACACACCCCTGCAACATGCCGACGTTTTGGCCTGGCTCGGCTCCACAAAAGGCATCGTCGCGACACCGCACAGCCAACGCAGCACCGCTCACTTACAGCTGCGTCTTGACGATTACCTCGACGACTTACCGTTGATTGCGATCATCAACGACGCCGAAGCCGCCCTCGGCACAGCCGTGCAAACCGCGGTGAAACGCGCCGACGAACAAGCCTTTGCCCTGGCCAACGGTCAGAACCTGATGTTCTGCGAAGACGCCGCGCGACGCTTGAACCTGGCCCTGAAACGCTCCCCCGGCATCAACGGCATCCACCTGCGAGTTGTGCACGCGGAAAGCCTTCACGCCCACGACGCCGTCGCCGAGAGTCGCTGGAACTGGGAGTCCGCCACATGATCCGCTGCCAATCCCTACGCTGGGGCGCACCCGGTCAACCGCTCACGCCGGCCGTCGACTTCGAGCTACCCAAGGGCAGCCTGACCGCCGTAATCGGCACCAATGGCTCAGGCAAAAGCAGCCTGCTGAAAGTCATCGCCGGCCTGCAAAAACCACTGGCCGGAAAAATTGAACTGGATGTTCCCCGCAAGGGCGGCCTCTCGTTCCTGCCCCAGCAACAACACCTGGACCGACAATTCCCCATCAGCCTCCAAGAGCTGGTAGCCGCCGGATTCTGGGGCAGCAAGCAGACGCCTGAAGCGCGCAGGCAAAAACTCAAAGCCGTGCTGGAAGACTGGTGCCTGTCAGGCCTGGAACATCGCCCATTGATGGCCCTTTCCGGAGGCGAATTACAACGCGCCCTGCTCGCCCGTTTGAGTCTCGCCGAAGCGCCTCTTCTGCTGCTCGACGAACCCCACGCCGCCCTCGATGAACTTGGCCAGGAACTGCTCTGGAAACACATCCACGCCTGGCACGCCAACGGTCGAACCCTGGTGGTCGTGTGCCATGACCTCGCCGCCGTGCGCCAACACATCCCCCGAACCCTGCTGATCAAAAGCAGCGGCTGCAGCCTCGGGCTCAGCACCGAGCTGATCCGCCAACAACCGCAAACGCAGGTGGCTTGATGATTGTCGCCGCACAGCTTTGGCAACCGTTCCACGAGTTCGTGTTCATGCGCCGGGCGCTGCTTGGCGGTCTGGTCCTGGCGTGCAGCACCGCGCCACTCGGAGTGTTTCTGATCCTGCGCCGCATGAGCCTGATCGGCGATGCGGTCGCTCACGGCATCCTGCCCGGCGCGGCGTTAGGCTTCTGGTTTGCCGGCCTCAGTCTCCCGGCGCTGACCATCGGCGGCCTCGGCGCCGGCCTGAGCATGGCCGGTCTCGCCGCTTGGATCACCCGCCGCACCGGCCTGCGGGAAGACGCCAGCCTCGCGGCGATCTACCCAATCTCCCTGGCCAGCGGCATCCTGATCCTCGGCATCGCTGGCAAACGCCTGGACCTTTTGCACCTGCTGTTCGGCTCGGCGTTGGCCGTCGATGGCCCGACGTTGACCGGCATGCTCTGGGTCTCCGGCTTCAGCCTGATCACCATGGCGCTGATCTACAAACCGCTGCTGCTGGACACCCTCGACCCGCTCTTTCTGCAAACCGTCAGCCGTCTCGGGCCGCTCGCCCACGGGGTATTTCTGACGCTCGTGGTGCTGAATCTGGTGATCGGTTTCCAGGCCATCGGCGCGCTGATGGTGGTCGGTTTGATGATGTTGCCCGCCGCTGCTTCGCGATTCTGGAGCCGTCGTTTGCCGGTGCTGATGGCGATCGCCGCCATGCTCGGCTGCCTCTCGGTGTGGTTCGGTTTGCTGCTGTCGTTCTACTACTCGCTGCCCAGCGGCCCGGCCATCGTGCTGGTGGCTGGGGGTTTGTATCTGCTGTCCGTGGTGTTCGGTCCGGTGCACGGCTTGCTGCGCCGCCCGCCTTTGCTCACATCCCAATGAGGTGTTTCCCGATGCGCGCTTTACTCGTGCTGTTCAGTTTGATGCTGTCGATGTCGCTGTCCGCCGCAGAAAAACTGCAGGTGGTCACCAGTTTCAGCATCCTCGCCGACATGACCCATCAGGTCGGCGGCGAGCATATCCAGATCACCAACATGGTCGGCCCGGACGCCGATGCCCACACCTACGAGCCGACCCCGGACGATGCCAAAGCGCTGCTCAAGGCCAGGCTCATCATCAAGAACGGCCTCGGCTTCGAGCCGTGGCTGGACCGCCTGGTGACCAGCACCGAAACCAAAGCCCCGGTGATCAGCGCCAGCCACGGTGTGATTCCGCGCTCCCTGGATGAAGACGGCGAAACCGTTCCCGACCCGCACGCCTGGCACAACCTGGCGAACACCGAGTTGTACATCGCCAACATCACCAAAGCGTTGATCGCCGCCGACCCGGCCAACAAAGCCGACTACCAGCGCAACAGCCAGGCCTACCTGAAACAGATCTACGCCCTGCTCGCCGAAGCCAAGGCCAAACTCGGTTCGCTGCCACCGGGTAACCGCAAGATCGTCACGTCCCACGATGCGTTCGGCTATCTCGGCCAGGCTTACGGTATCGACTTCATGGCGCCCCAGGGTCTGTCCACCGAGCGCGAACCTTCCGCCGCCGAAGTCGCAGCGTTGATCACCCAGATTCGCCAAGCGAAGGTCAAAGCGGTGTTTATGGAAAACATCAAGGACGCGCGCCTGCTCAAGCAGATTGCCGATGAAAGCGGCGCGCACATCGGCGGCACTCTTTACTCCGATGCGCTCGCGGCAAGCGGCCCAGCCAGCACCTTCGCCGGACTGTTCGAATACAACCTCAACACCCTCTACGACGCGTTGAGCAAGCCATGATCCGCAAGAACCCCTCAGGTCATCTGCCGGTGATTGCGGAATCCGCGTACGTGGATAAAACCGCGATCATCTGCGGCAAAGTGGTGATCGGCGAGAACGTATTCGTCGGTCCCTATGCAGTCATTCGCGCTGACGAAGTCGATGCCTCGGGTGACATGGAGCCAATCACCATCGGCGCCAATTCGAACATCCAGGACGGCGTGGTGATCCATTCCAAGTCCGGCGCGGCGGTGACCATCGGCGAGTTCAGTTCCATCGCCCACCGCTCCATCGTCCACGGTCCCTGCACCGTCGGCGACCGGGTGTTCATCGGCTTCAACAGCGTGCTGTTCAACTGTTCGGTGGGTAACGGCTGCGTGGTACGGCACAACTCGGTAGTCGACGGCCGGGACTTGCCCGCGGCCTTCTATGTGCCGTCCACTACGCGAATCGGCCCCGGCACCGACCTTTCGCAGTTCCCGCCGGTGAGCGTCAGCGCCTCGGAGTTTTCCGAGGATGTGGCGCGCACCAACGTTGATCTGGTGCGCGGCTACAAAGCCCTGCAGAACGAGTTCTGACCATGAGCAGCGTGCTGATTCGCAATGCCCGTTTGGTGAACGAAGGTCGCGTGTTTGACGGCGACCTGCTGGTGAGCAATGGCCGCATCGTCAAGATCGCCGGCAGCATTGAAGGCGAAACCGCGCGCGTGGAAATCGATGCGCGGGGCCAATGGCTGCTGCCCGGCATGATCGACGACCAGGTGCATTTCCGAGATCCCGGGGCGCCGGACAAAGGCAGTTTCTACACCGAATCCCGAGCAGCGGTGGCCGGTGGCATCACCAGTTTCATGGACATGCCCAACACCCAACCGGCCACCCTGACCCTCGAAGCACTGGACGATAAAAAGCGCCGCGCCGCGATCAATTCGGTGGCCAACTACGGCTTTCACTTCGGTGTGAGCAACGACAACCTCGACACCGTGGCCGCGCTCAATCCTTGCGAAGTCGCCGGGGTGAAGGTGTTCATGGGCGCGTCCACGGGCAACATGCTGGTGGACGATCCGCGGATTCTTGAACGCCTGTTCGCTGAAGTGCCAACCCTTCTGCTGGCCCACTGCGAACACACGCCCAGCATCGACGCCAATGCGGCCACCCTGCGAACGCTGTACGGTGAACACCTGACGGCCGAGGCCCATCCGCTGATCCGCAATGCCGAGGCCTGCTTTGTTCCTCCTCAATGGCCGTGGACCTGGCCAAACGGCACGGCACCCGCCTGCACGTTTTGCACCTGACCACCGCGCTCGAACTGGCCTTGTTCGAAGACAAACCGCTGAGCCAGAAACACATCAGCGCCGAAGTCTGTCTGCATCATCTGCTGTTCGATGATCGCGATTACCCGAGCCTCGGCAACCTGATCAAGTGCAACCCGGCAATCAAGTCCCAGACCGACCGTGACGCGCTGCGCCAAGCCCTGTTGAGCAATCGGCTGGACGTGATCGGCAGCGATCATGCGCCGCACACCTGGGGCGAAAAACAACGGCCTTACACTCAGGCGCCGTCCGGCCTGCCGCTGGTACAACACGCCCTCCCCGCGCTGTTGGAACTGGTGGCGGATGACGTGCTGCCCATCACCACCCTCGTGGCCAAGACCAGCCACCGGGTCGCCGATCTGTTCGCGATTCCCGACCGAGGGTATTTGCGCGAAGGCTATTGGGCGGACCTGGTGCTGATCAAATCCGAGCCCGACGGCGTCGCCGTGTCCCAGCATCCGATCCTCTCGCAGTGCGGCTGGACACCCTTCGCCCAGCATCGTTTTCGCTACAGCGTCAGCACCACCCTGGTGTCGGGGCAAATTGCCTGGCACGCCAATCGTCTACATGACAGCTGCCAGGGTTTGCCCCTGCGCTTCATGCGTTAACACCCCAGTACCGAGAACCTGACCATGATCCACATCACCCTGCCCGACGGCTCTCTGCGTGAATACGATCAGCCGCTGTCCGTGTACGAACTGGCGGCGAGTATCGGTTTCGCGCTGGCCAAAGCGGCTGTGGCCGGTCGGGTGGACGGCGTGTTGGTGGACTGTGGGTTCATGCTCCAGGGCGATGCGCGGGTCAGTATCGTCACGCCTCAGGAGCCCGATGGACTGGAGATCCTGCGCCGTTCCTGTGCGCTGATGCTGGCCATGGCGGTCAAGCAACTGCACCCCAGCGTGCTGTTGCTCAAGGGGTCGGCAATGGGGGACGGGTTCTTCTATGAGTTTGCGTTGCAGCGGATGTTAACGGTGGCTGACCTGACACCGATTGAGGAGAGGATGCGCACGCTGGCCGCGACCAACCATTCCATTCGACAGCGGCCTCTCTCTGCGACCGAACGTCACTCGGTGTACCGCTTGGGCGACGGCGACTACCTGAGCAAGGGCCCCCCACGTCCCCGCCACCCGAGTGCTGCAAGCTTTTACCCTGGATCATGTCGGAGGCACGTCGCTGCAACGGATCTACGGCACTTGCTGGCCCACCCAACAGGAACTGGAGCAATGGCAAGTACCGCCTCAGGTGATGGTGGTGAACATCGATGAACGCCAGATCGATTACACCCAGTCGGTGACCGAGCAGCTGCGACGCAGTGGCGTGCGTGCCCATGCGGATCTGCGCAACGAGAAGATCGCTCACAAAATTCGCGTGCACAGTGAACGCAACGTGCCGTACCTGCTGGTGGTCGGAGCGAAGGAAAAGGACGGGGGGTTTGTCAGCGTGCGCAGTTGTGGCGGGGAGGATTTCGGTCGGATGCGGATTGATGAGGTGTGCGGGTTTTTACATCCTAAAGATTGTGGAGTTTGAAAGGACGCCTTCGCGGGTAAGCCTTGCTCCTACGGACATCACCGTCCGTAGGAGCAAAGCTTGCTCGCGATTGCTTTTAGGCTCTCGGCTTAACAGTCCCGCAATCCTGCCCCAGCCAAACGGCGCGGGTATCCAGACTGCCCTTCTGCTGAATCCCGGTCGCATTGAACGTGCCGTTCACCTTGGTGGTGAACTCACGATCGCTGAGGAACGTCGCCACACCCGCACCCTGCGCTTTCGGGCAACTGAAGCGGAATTTCCACTGGTTACCGGTGCGATCCGTGATTTCCTGCTTGCAGCCCGATTGCGGATCGGTCAGCGGAATGTTGTCGGAGGCAACTTGCGCCTGCGTCAGGCACGCACGAATCCCTTTGCCGCCCATGGTGATGCCCTGCTTCTCCAGCTGCGCCCGTTGTGCCGGGGTCATCTGGCCCTGCAACTGACCGAGGATCAGTTGCAGATCCGGCAGGTTCTGGTCATCGACTTTCATATTGCTCGTGGTCAACTCCCACAAACCCGGTTGCAGCATCTGCGCCTGAGCCGCCACAGGAAGGGACAAACCAAGGGCCATGGCCAAACCCAGCAGACGAACGTTCATCGAGTAACTCCTGATCATTAGTGGCCTTTAGACGTCAGCCACGGGCTTCGGTTCATGGGCCAATTAAATAGCGACATTCTGCACGGAACATGGTCTGTTACGTATTGAATCTTCAGGAGCAAGGTTGCCCCATGGATTATTTTGGACCGCATGTTTTCGGATACCTGATCGCGCTATTGCACACGCTGGGCCTGATTGCCGCCATCCACGCCGTGTTGACCGTTCGGACCGCCCAAGGCTCGATCGCCTGGGCCCTGTCGTTGCTGTTCATTCCCTACCTGACACTTATCCCGTACCTGGTCTTCGGCCGCAGCACCTTTGATGGCTACATCAAGGCGCGGCGCCAGGCCAACGAGGAAATGCGCAAGGCCATCTCCGAGCTGAACTGGCGTCCGTGGGTCGAAGAAGCCCTGACCGCCCGCGCCTCCAATGCCTACGCCTCCTTGCGGGCGATGCCGAAACTGGGGCGCATGCCGTGCCTGGCGAACAATGAAGTGCGCCTGTTGATCAACGGCACGGCGACCTTCGAGGCGATTTTCCAAGCGATCAGCCATGCCAAAGAAGCCGTGCTGATCCAGTTCTTCATCATCCACGACGACCGACTCGGCCAGCGCCTGCAAAGCCTGCTGCTGAAAAAAGCCGCCGAAGGCGTGGCGGTGTACCTGCTTTACGACCGCATCGGCAGCCACTCGTTGCCCCACAGTTACGTGCAGCCGTTGCGTGATGCCGGTGTCGAGGTCAAGGCGTTTGCCACCCGCAGCGGCTGGCTCAACCGTTTCCAGGTCAACTTCCGCAACCACCGCAAGATCGTGGTCGTGGACGGTGTGCTCGGTTTCGTCGGCGGGCACAACGTCGGCGACGAATACATGGGCGAGAAACCGCCCCTGGCGCCGTGGCGCGATACCCACGTGCAAGTGAGCGGACCGGTGGTGGCATGCATGCAGGAATCCTTTGCTGAAGACTGGTTCTGGGCCGCCCGCACCTTGCCGCCGCTGATCCTGCCAGACGTCTACCCGGACGACGGCGTGCTCTGCCAATTGCTCGCCAGCGGTCCGGCGGATTCCTACGAAACCTGTTCCCTGTTCTTCGTCGAAGCCATCCACGCGGCGACCGAGCGGGTATGGATCACCAGCCCCTATTTCATCCCGGACGAAGCCGTTTTCGCAGCCTTACGCCTGGCTGTGCTGCGCGGTGTCGATGTGCGATTGCTGCTGCCATCGCGCCCGGATCACCGCATTGTCTACGCCGCCTCCAGCCTCTACGCCTTCGAAGCCGTGCGCGCAGGCGTGCGGGTGTTCCGTTATGAACCCGGTTTCCTGCATCAGAAAGTGGTGTTGATCGATAGCGAGATCAGCGCCATCGGCAGCGCCAACCTGGACAACCGTTCGTTCCGGCTGAATTTCGAAGTGATGCTGCTGACCGTCGACAGCGCGTTTGCCGCCGAGGTGGAACAGATGCTCAACGACGATTTCGCCGTTTCCCACGAAATCGCCAAAGAAGAAAGCCGGGAGACCCACCGCCTGCAACAGATCGGCATGCGGGTCGCCCGGCTTATTTCCCCGATTCTCTAGGGGTTGTAGATGTCGTCGCGGGTCCAGGGCAGTTCATGGCTGCCGTCCGGGTGCGCTTTGACCGCGAGAATCTGGTGCAGGTTGATCCAGCCCTTGGCGAACGCATAAGCGCAGCCGGCCAGGTACAGGCGCCAGATCCGCAGCGCCTGTTGCGGCACCTCTTTGGCGGCGGCTTCGAGGTTGTCTTCCAGGCGTTCGCTCCAGTGGTCGAGGGTGCGTGCGTAATGCAGGCGCAGGCTCTCGACATCGACGATCTCCAGGCCGGCTTCGCTGATCTCGGCAGAGATCATCGACAGGTGCGGCAGCTCGCCGTTGGGGAACACGTACTTCTCGATGAAATCGCCGGCACCGCGTCCCACGGGACGGCCATCGGTGTACTTGGCGGTGATCCCGTGATTCATCACCAGACCGCCCTCCTTCACCGCGCCGAACAGGATTTTGCAGTACTCGGCCAGGTTCGCATGACCGACGTGTTCGAACATGCCGACGCTGACCACTTTGTCGAAACGCCCGTCCTGGGGCAGATCGCGATAGTCGAGCAGTTGAAGCTCAATCAAATCCTCCAGGCCTTCTTCTTTAACCCGTTCGCGGGCCAGGGCCAGTTGCTCTTTACTCAGGGTGATCCCGAACACCTTCGCGCCAAATTCCCGGGCCGCGTAGCGTGCCAACCCACCCCAGCCGCAACCGACATCCAGCAGATAGTCACCCGGTTGCAGGCGCAGCTTGCGGCACAGGTGGCGGAATTTGGCTTGCTGGGCTTGCTCCAGGGTTTCACTGCCGGTTTCGAAATAGGCGCAGGAATAGGCCATGTCGCTGTCGAGCCACAGCTGATAAAACGCATTGGAAAGGTCGTAGTGGTAGGAAATCGCCTTGGCGTCGGTTTCCTTGTCGTGGGCTAGGCGCACCGGCTGACTGTCGGCCTCGCCCAGCAAGGCCTGACTCCACTCATCGCAGACGCGGATCACGTCGCTGATGGAGCCTTCAAGCTCAAGTTTGCCTTCGACAAACGCCGCTCCCAGCGAATCAAGGCTTGGGTGGGTCAACTGGGTAACCATCTGTGGGTCCTTTACCACAATGGTGACGCTGGGCGTCGGGCCCAGATTGAATTCATGGCCATCCCAGAGTCGCAGACGAAGCGGTAACTGCAGATTCTGTAAGGCCGGTGGAAGTTGCGCGAGCATGGAAAATCCCCCCTTATTTCAGACGTCTGATGTGAGGGTAGACCATCCTAGAAAAATAGCTGGCTATCGATTTAATAGCCTTTTTCTATATAGCTCGCGACGCTTCGAACCGCCGTCGTGATCTGAAAACCAATGGTCCACACCTAGATGACTACGAAGTGAGCACACAGTTCTAAAAAGTTTAGAGCGCCGATATCTCCCGGTTTAGAGCGTTCCCCAAGGGTATATCAGACTTCATCTTTCAATTTGAGCAGCGGCTCCTGAAACCGCAGCAACCGTCCGGCGTTGCCCAATACCAAGAGCGTGCTCAAGTTGTGCAGCAACGCGGCAATCATCGCCCCCGCTGCGCCGAGCCAGCCGAATGCGGCGAAGGCGACGATTGCCAGGGTCCAGCCCAATCCGATGATCACGTTGACCTGCAACGTCTGCCGGCACTGACGACTCAAACGCACGCAAGTGCCGAGCCGGCGCAGGTCGCTGCCGATCAGCACAATGTCCGCCGAGGCCAGCGCAATGTCCGCCCCGCCGGCACCCATCGCCACGCCGACGACGCCGGCCTTCAGCGCCAGGGAGTCGTTGATGCCGTCGCCGACCACCATCGGCCGGAAGCCATTGCCGATTTCCGTCATCACCCGATTGAGTTTGTCTTCGGGCAAGGCCTGGGCTTCGACGTCGCTGATGCCGACGTCCCGGGCCAGGGTATGCGCGACGCTTTGCCGATCCCCCGTGAGCAGCAACTGCCGTCCCAAACCCAGCTCGCGCAATTCATTCAAGGCAAAGCGTGCTTCCGGTTTGATCGTGTCTGCCAGTAGCAGCCACGCGAGGAATTCGCCATTGAGTGCCAACCCGGCAATCGGCCCGTCGTGATCGGGCACGACCGAAGTGGCGATGCCCAATTGTGCGAACAACTCCGGACGCCCGAGCGCCGCTTCGCCCTGTTCGGTCATCGCCACCACGCCCAACCCCTGGCGCTCGTGAATGTCCGAGAGCAGCAGGAAATGCTCCTGAGTGACCAGACTGGCCAACGCGCGACTGACCGGGTGACTGCTCGCCGAGCCAAGACTGGCCGCGAGTTTGAGTACGTGGCCGCGATCTTCCAATGGACTGTCGATGGATTGCAGGCGCAAGGTGCCGAAGGTCAGCGTCCCGGTTTTATCCACCACCAGTGACGTCAGGTCCGCCAGCTCTTCGAGGAACGCCGAGCTGCGAATCAGGATCCCGTGACGCGCCGCCACCGCCACCCCGGCAATCGCCGTGGCCGGTGCCGACAACACCAGCGCGCAGGGGCAAGCGGCGACCAACACCGCGAGCATCGCCTGCGCATCGTTGGTCACGAACCAGGTCACCGCCGCCAGCAACAACACCAACACCATGTAGCTGCCGGCGTAACGCTCCAGCAAACGGGTGATCGGCGGCTTGGAACGTTCGGCGCTTTGCATCAGCGCGATGACTTTGCCGAGGGTCGATTCGTTGCCGGTGCGGGTCACTTCAATGCGCAGCAAACCATCGAGGTTGATCGCGCCACCGAACACGGTCATGCCGACCACCGCCTCCAACGGCACCGACTCGCCGGTAATCGATGCGGTGTCGAGGCTCGCCTGACCGGACAACACCCGGCCATCCGCCGGCACGCGATCTCCGGCGCGCACTTCGACAATATCGCCGGCCTTGAGCGTGCCGTTATCGACTTCGACAATGGCCCCGTCAGCCTGCACTTTGCGCGCGTGACTGCGGGTCAGTTTGCCGAGGGCATGAATCGCTTCCTGGGAACCGATCACGCTGCGCTCTTCCAGCACGTGGCCGAAGATCATGATGATCGGCAGCAACGCGGCGGTGAGCAAATCACCGGTGGCCCAGGCGCCGAGCATCGCCAGGGCGATCAACTGATCGGTGATCCCGTGCAGGCTCGGGTAACGCAAGCTGTACCAGGCCGAGCGCATCACCGGCACGGCCACCAGGATCGAGGCAAAACCCAATAGCAATTGGCTGACGCCGGTTTGCTCCGGCGAGACCCAACGCCAGATCAGCCCCAACGCGAGCAAGCCCAGGGCAAGCATGGCCAGGGTCAGTTGGCGCGCGGCGCTGCGTTGCTCGGCCGAGGACAACATGCTCGGTGCGGCGGCGGTTTGGGCGGTCATTGTGCAGCTCCCTGAATGATCAGGTGGGAATCGTCTTTCGGATCGACCGTGGTCACCGAGCCGGCCTGACCGAGGATCTTCGGCATCCGCTCACGGTAAATGCGCAGGAGCATTTGCGGGTCGGTGCCTTGCTGTTGCGCCTGAGCCAGACTCAATACCGTGGCGGTATCGGCCGACGCTTTGGCCAGTCGTTCACTGGCTTGGGCATGGGCAACCTGCAGGGTGCGGTCGGCTTGTTCGTTGGCGGTCTGGGTGAGCTTCTCGGCGTCGGTGCGAGCGTTGGCCACGGCTTTGTCGGCCTGCTGACTGGCAGTGAGTACGGCGTTGAACGCATTCACCGCCGGGCCGGGCAGACTCGATTGCACATCGACCCGGGCGACTTCAATACCAATCCCCTGCCCCGTCGCAGTCAGTTCGGCGAGGCGTTGATTGATGCTTTGCACCAAGTCACCGCGCAGGCGTTCGCGGCGTTCGGCGGCTTTGTTGTCGGTGCCGATCAGTTCGGGGCGCGCCACCAGGATGGTGTCCAAGTCGCGAGCGGCAGTGAGCGCCACCGCGCTGCGCGTGACCAAGCGATCCAGCGCCGGCAGCACATGTTCGCCTTGCAGCACGAACGCGTACGGCTCGGTGACTTTGTAAAACACCCGCACATCCAGTTGCACCACACCGGCATCACCGGTCAACAGATAACCGGAGCCGGCGAGTGCATCACTCAGCGGCGTGGCAAACGTCGCCACCCGATCCGCCTGTAACGCCACATCGCTGCGCAGCAGATTTTCCACTCGACGCTCAATCACCCGATCCGCTGCCGGCAACAAAATCACCTGCTCAAACGGACGCGGCCACGCCAACAACAGACCGGCATTCTGAATGCGATCCAGCGCACCAAAGTGCAACACCACGGCGCGATTCTGCGGATCAATCTGCCGCACATTGGAGAATGCCCACGCCAAAGCCGCCAGCACCGTCACCGCGTAAAGCGCCAAAAAAGCCAGACGCCCGGCCTGAATCCAGGGGCTGCTTAACTCATTTGTTCCACGTGGAACCAAATTCATGGCTGCGACCCGGACTTGTTATCAAGGCTCGGCGGGCCGTCCACCAACACCCGGAATGGGGCGGCATCGGTGCGCAAAATCAGTTTGGTGCCCGGTGAAACAATCGTGCCCAAGGTGTCGAGGGAGCGCAGCAAGTTGTAGAGCTGCGGCGATCCGGCGTAAGCGCGGCCATAAATCTGTGCGGCTTCGACCCGGGATTGCGCCTCGATGTCGGCGGCTTTCACCGTGGCATCGGCCTGCACAATGCGCGCGTCCCGTTCGGCGGCAGAACGGATTTGCGCCGCTTCGCGTTTGCCGATGGCCGTGCGTTCGGTGGCGATTGTTTCACGCTCGGCGCGCATGCGATCGACGGTGGCAGTCAGCGTGACCGATGGCAGCGTCAGGCGTTCGATGCCGACTTGCAGCACGCGCACGCCATAGGTGGTGAGCAACTGCTGATCAATCTGCTGACGCAACTGCGCTTCGAAATCGGCGATGTGCACTTGGTTGGCATCGGTGTTTACCAGGTTGGCCAGGTCAAAACTGCTGGCGGTGGTTTCCAGCGCGGAACCAACAAACGTGCGAATCTGCCGCGCCGCTTCATCCGGCTGGTTCTGCACTGCGCGCATAAAGCGCTGCACATTGTCCGGGTCCCCCTGCACCTTCCACGCCACGTACGCCTGCACGATGATGCGCAAACCGTCCCGCGTACCGACATCCTGCAAACCGCTGGACGTCGTGCGCAGGCGCAAATCCACCGGAATCGCCGCTTCAAACGGCGCCGGCCAACGCCAGCCCAATCCCGGTTCCAGCAACACCCGCGACGGATTGCCGAAACGGGTGATCACCGTGGCCTCCCCCGAACGCACTTGCACCAGGCTCGCCGCTGCAATGGCGAACGCCACCAGCAACGCCGCCCAGCCCATGCGTCGCCAAGGGAACGGCCCGGCTTCCTGGGGATCGCCGTGGTGATGGTGATGATGACCGTGGTGATGCCCGCCATGGCTGTGATCGTGGCCAGTGTGGTCATCGTGATCGTGAGTATTCGACTGGCTCAATGGGTGGCTCCTGGCTGAGCGGTGTTACGCGGCGACGCAGGGTCAGCCGGCAGCGTGAACGTACGCAGGTCAATGGTCGGCGCGTTGCTGCTGCCGCCCAGGCGATGATCGAGCACCAGCAACTTGGCATTGGCCAGGCCCTGGGTCAGCTGACTGAAATATTGTTCCAGCACAAAGGCCTGGCCGGCGCTGGCGTAGGCTTTGCGTTCGGCACTGAAGCGCAGGTCGGACGCCTGGGCCGTCGCGTTGATTTCCCGGGCGCTGGCGGTGGCTTGATCGCGGGCGATGCTGGCTTGCATCTGCGCCTGGTTGCTGGCTTGCGCTGCGGCACCGCGCTCACGCGAGATCAACGCTTGCGCACCGATCTGCGCCGCTTGCACCGCGTGATAGGCATTGGCGGCGCCGGCCGGCGGGTGAATCGCCTCGACCACGGTGGCGAGAATTTCCACGCCGCTGTCGAGTTTTTTCAGGTCAGCCTGCACGGCGCGACCGATCTCTTCGCCCAGCCCTACCCGGTCTGCACCGAGCAAACCGTCGAGGGTGCGCGAGGCGAAGTCGTGCACCAGAATCCGGCTGGCGGTGCTGCGAATCAGCGTCGGTACATCCGCGCTGTTGTAGGTCGCGGCCAACGCGTCCTTGTCGTTCAAGCCGATGCGATACACGAAACGCACGTCCATGTTGACGATCTGGAAGCTCTGTTTGTCGGCGCGGCTGCTGGCAATGACCTGGGATTTATCGTTCACATGACTGGCATCCCACAAGCGATTGGCAATCGCCGGCGCCGGGCCTTCTGCCGGTTCGAGCACCACGAGCGTGGTGGCTTCACCGCTGGTGGCCAACTCATGGACCACACCGTTCTCGACGCTCAGCACCCGGCCCAACGGCCACGGCAAACCGGCGTGCAAACCGGGACCGAACACCTCCACCGGTTTGCCGAAACGCTCGTAGATCCCGCGCCCTTGCAGCGGTATTTCATGAATCCCGGTCAGCGCCCAACCAACCATCGCCACCACCGCCAGCACCGGCAAGAAGGCCCGGCGCATGTAGGTGAAGGCCCAGATTTGTCGCAGATCGATGCCGAAGCGGTTATGCAATTCGTGCTGCAAGGCCAGCAACGGTTGTGGTGGCCAGCGCAGCATGTCCGCGACAAAGCTGCGCGCCAGCAATGACGGTTCAAGTTGTTCCCGTTGCGGACTGAACAGCGACAGCACCGCGCGCAGCAATAATTCGATCGCCACCAACCCCGGCAGCAAACCGATCAGCACCGCCAGGCGTACCGGCCAGACTGAGGTTTCATTGCCGAACAGCAGGCACAGCGCGCTCACTACCAAGCCGATAATCGCGACGCGCGTGAGCTGCGCCAACGCCCCGGCTTCGGGCCATTCGGCGCTGTTTTCCTGAGCCAGTTGACGCTCCAGTACCAGCAGACCGAACGCCAGCAGCAACGACAGCACGGCGCCTACACTGGCGGACAAGCCCAGCGCTGCGGGGGTCAGCGCCAGGTTCCAGACCTGGCCAATGCTGTACAGCGTCAGCACGCTCCAACCGGCCAGCCACAACGTCGGCGCACCGATCTGCCCCAGCAGATGCACCCAGCGCTGGCCGATCCGGTCCAGCAAGCGTTCGTACCAACCTGCCGGCGCGACCACTTCTTCCTCTACAACCACCGGCACCGACACCACCGGATTCATCGCGCGAGCTCGCCATTGCGTCACCCACCACGCCGATTGCAAACCGGCGACCAGCACCAGCAACCCGCCGCTCTGGTTGACCAACAGCGCGCCCCACAGTGATTGCGGCGCAAACAGCGCGACAAAAAACGCCAGTACCAGCCCAGCCGCCGCCAAAGCGCTCAAACCGATGGCGTACTGACGCAACCGTCGCCCGTGGAACAACGCCTGCTGAAAGCGCGGCAGCCCGGCTACTTGAGTTCCATCGACATCAAGATCGACTTGCATACCACCCCAGTGTTTATCGTTGCTGACGTCAAAGCCCGTCACATCTCGTTACCTTATAACGAAAGGCGTGAAATTTCCGTTCTAAATCGCTCTATCTAAAGGTGCACAACCTGTCGCTTGGCTGAAGCCTTGACCGAAATACCGTTGAGCGCACATATTACGTTCGTAATTTTTAGCAACAGCTACGACCGATCCGGTCCCTTCACTCCAGGAGTAACAGCATGAGCACCTATGACATCGTGATTCTGGGCGGAGGCCCGGGTGGTTATAACGCGGCGATCCGTGCCGGCCAACTCGGTTTGAAAGCCGCGTGCGTCGAAGGCCGTGCCACCCTCGGCGGCACCTGCCTGAACGTCGGCTGCATGCCGTCCAAAGCGCTGTTGCACGCCTCCGAACTGTATGACGCGGCCATGGGCGCGGAGTTTGCCAACCTGGGGATCGAGGTCAAACCGACCCTTAATCTCGCGCAAATGATGAAGCAGAAAGATGAAAGCGTTGCCGGGCTGACCAAGGGCATCGAGTTTCTGTTTCGCAAGAACAAAGTCGACTGGATCAAAGGCTGGGGCCATATCGACGGGCCGGGCAAGGTCACTGTCACCGATAGCCAGGGCGCCAAGACCGAGCTGAGCGCCAAGGACATCATCATCGCCACCGGCTCCGAGCCCACTCCCCTGCCCGGTGTCGACATCGACAACCAACGCATCCTCGACTCCACCGGCGCGCTGTCCCTGGCTGAAGTACCGAAGCACCTGGTGGTGATCGGTGCCGGGGTGATCGGCCTGGAGCTGGGTTCGGTCTGGCGGCGCCTGGGCGCGCAGGTGACGGTGGTCGAGTTTCTCGACCGGATCTGCCCCGGTGTCGACGGCGAGGCCGGCAAAACCCTGCAGCGCTCGCTGACCAAGCAAGGCATCAGCTTTAAGTTGAGTTCGAAAGTCACCAGCGCCACCACCTCGGCCAACGGCGTGCAGCTCAGCGTCGAACCCGCCGCCGGGGGCACCGCCGAGTTGCTCGAAGCCGACTACGTGCTGGTGGCCATCGGCCGTCGGCCTTACACCCAAGGCCTGGGGCTGGAGAACGTCGGCCTCGCCACCGACAAACGCGGCATGCTCGCCAACAAAGTGCACCGCACCGAAGCCGCTGGCATCTGGGTGATCGGCGACGTCACGTCCGGGCCGATGCTCGCGCACAAGGCCGAAGACGAAGCCATGGCCTGCGTCGAGCAGATTGTCGGCAAGGCCGGCGAGGTCAATTACGACCTGATCCCCAACGTGATCTACACCAAACCGGAACTGGCCAGCGTCGGCAAGACCGAGGAACAGCTCAAGGCTGAAGGTCGTGCCTATAAGGTGGGCAAGTTCCCGTTCACCGCCAACAGCCGGGCGAAGATCAATCACGAGACCGAAGGCTTCGCCAAAGTGCTGGCCGATGAGCGCACCGACGAAATCCTCGGCGTGCACCTGGTGGGTCCGAGCGTCAGTGAAATGATCGGTGAATATTGCGTGGCCATGGAGTTCAGCGCGTCCGCCGAGGACATTGCCCTGACCTGCCACCCACACCCGACCCGCTCCGAGGCGTTGCGCCAGGCGGCGATGAATGTGGAGGGGATGGCGACGCAGATGTAATTTTTCGCAGAGGATCGTTCCCACGCTCCGTGTGGGAATGCCTCAAGGGACGCTACGCGTCCAGTGACGCGGAGCGTCACGGGCTGCATTCCCACGCGGAGCGTGGGAACGATCCTAGGTGACCGGCAAATGCTCCAGAGGCAACGCCCCTGGCGTCTTCACCGTGTGAATCGCAAAGTTGCTGCGGATATCACTCACCCCCGGCAACTTCAGCAACCGCCCGGTGAGAAACCGGTCATAGGCGCGCAGGTCTGGCACCACCACTTGCAGCAGGAAATCCGATTCCCCGGACACTAGGAACGCCGAAATCACCTCCGGCAGCGCCGTCACCGCCTCGCGGAACGCGTCAGCCTGTTCATCGTTGTGCCGTTCGACCTTGACCCCGACAAACACCGTCAGCCCCAGCCCCACTTCGTCGCGATCGAGGTTGGCCTGATAGCCGCGAATCACCCCCGCCTCTTCGAGCATCCGCACCCGGCGCAAGCACGGTGACGCCGACAATCCGATCTCATCTGCCAATTGCACATTGCTCAGGCGCCCGTCCCGTTGCAGGGCGGCGAGGATTTTGCGGTCGTAGGCGTCCAGTTTCATGGTTTGGCAGATCCCGATAGTCAGCGCGTCATTGCGTGGCAGGTTATGCCAATCCGCGAGACTTTAGTAGCCAACTACGCAAGCACCTGCCCCGCCCTCCCGCCCTAGACTGGCCCTACCAAATCGACAACGAATGGGGTGCGACATGGCGGGACTCTGGCTGTTTTTCATGGCGCTGGCGGTGGTCTATCTGCTGCCCGGCCCGGACATGATCCTGCTGCTGCAAACCGGTGCCCGCCAAGGCAAAAGCGCAGCGCTGGCCACGGCGATTGGTTTGGGCATCGCCCGGGGTTGTCATGTGGCGTTGGCGGCGCTGGGGCTGGCGGCGTTGTTCAAGGCTGCACCCTGGACCTTCGACGTGGTGCGCCTGGCCGGGGCCGCGTACCTGTTGTGGATCGGCATTCAATGCCTGCGCAGCACGATGCTGCCGAACCTGAATGGCGCCGACGCAACGGTGGAAAAACCGCGCTGGCGCGAATCGATCCAGCGCGGATTACTGACCAACCTGCTCAACCCCAAGGCGTTGCTGTTCTGCTCGGTATTGCTGCCGCAGTTCATCAACCCCCAGGCCGGCCCGGTACTCGCGCAGTTCGCCACGCTGGGCGTGCTGCTGGTGGGCGTTGGCTTGCTGTTCGACAGCGCCTACGCCCTGGTCGGCGCCGCGCTGGGCCGTTGGCTGCAACGCAGTCCATCGGCCCAACGGGTCCAGCAATGGCTGTTCGGCAGCCTGTTGATCGGGTTCGCGGTGAGGCTGACCTTTGTTCAACAGGCGTGAGCCTTACTGCGCTTTGCGGCGCCGGCGGTTGATCAACAGCAAGGCCGCCGCCACCACGACCACCACACCGCCAAACTGCACTGGCTTCTTGTACGGCCGCAGTGCTGAACGCACGGAATCCGTGGCCTGGGTCACGTAGCGTTTGCTGGCGTTCTGGAAGTCCGGGGAGCGACACTGATGGCCGAAGTCCCCGGCCCAGTACACGTAAGGGCCTTCGTCGACGTAGCGTTGATAGATCGCGCTCTGCTCCTCAAGACTGGAGTTCCAGCTATACGCCGTGCACAGCACAGCCGCAAAGGCCTGACTGGTGTGCGGCAAGTTGTCGGCGGCGCGACTGGCCAGGGCCGTGGCGACGAATCGGTAGTGAAAGCGCACGTCTGGCTGAGCCGCGCTGGCCTGTTGGCGCTGGACCTCACCCTCGGACACCAGCGGCCCGACTTTCAGCTCGGCAGTCTCCAGGCTGAAGTTGCCACCGAACAAACTGGCGTAATCCGGTGACATCTCATAGCCGAGGATCTCCATCCCCCATTGTCGAGCCATGCTACCGGCGTTGAACAACGCGGCGGCGCGAGTGGTGGGCCACCAGGCCGCATCGGCCTCCTGACGTTGCTCTGCGTAGGCCTTGGCCTTGTTCTGCAATTCGACGTTGTCGAAGTACCCCGGCGCTTCGTCGTAATGCTCCTCGCGCAACAACCGCCGCCCGAGCAAATCGCGCAGGCTCGCGGCCACCGGCAACGGCGCATAGTTGTCCCGTTGCTCCTGGGTCTGCGGCGGTACGGCGGGCACGTTGGTGTCGACGTAATGCTTGAGCTCATCCACGGTCAGCACCCGCTCGGCCACGGTGGCCGCGTCGAGCCAATAGACGCCATTGCTGCGATAGAGCTGATCGAAGGCTTGCAGGTAATCCCCGCGTTGCAGGGCAAGGATCGCGCTTTCACCCTCGACCCGGCATTTGGGCTGGACGACGACGTCGTTGTAATCCCACTCCGGGAGACGCGCCTCGCCCCAGGCTTCATTCTGCGGGAACGCCTGGGCCGCTTTCGCATAGGCGGCGGTGGCGGCGGTTTTATCGCCCTCGCGCAGGGCCAGTTTGGCCCGCACCCACCAGGCCAGGCCGCCGTCGCCCGCGTGTTCGACGAAGGCCTTGGCGCTGGCGTAGTCGCCCTGTTGATAATTCAGCGCGGCCAGGCGATCCGCATTGTCGAGGCTGCCGCGCGTGCTGCCTTGCAGCAGTTGGATGAGTTTTTTCTCGCCCGGCGGTTGCCCGTCAAATGACCAGCCGACGCGACTGAGCAAGGATGCAGTGACCAATTGCTGCACGGTCTTGCCTTTGAGCAACGCGGTCAACTCATCGTCAGGCAGCGCCGTGAGTTCGCCCATCAACTGCTTGAGCGAGGCGTAACCCACCGCCGAACCGTGGATGTGTTGCGTGGCATAGAGTTCGATCGCGCGGTTCCAGTCACCCGTCGTGCGCACCACGCGCGCTTCTTCGCCGAGGCTGGCGACGCCCAGTTCCAGCGGATCGCTGAAGCCATCGATGCTCAGTTGACGGGTCTGCTCGAAGGCTTTTTGCGCCTGGGCTAACAGATCTGGCTCGGCGTCTGCTTCGGCGCTCATTTCATACAACGCCCGGCCCAGCGAATACGCGGCCCAGGTGCTGCGCAACGGCCGTTGCTCCACCGGCAGGGCCAACACTTTCTGGAAATACTCGGCAGCGACCTGATACTCCCCGGCGTTGAACGCCACGGCGCCCGCCAGGTAAAGCCGCAGATCCACCGGCAGGCTCGCGCCCTGAACCTCCACCTGATGCGCATCGGTCAGCGTGCGCAGTTGCTTGACCAGCGCTTGTTGTTCCGCGCTCAAACCGGCCTGCTCGGCCTGGTCCCGTTGCTCGGTGTAGGACGGCGTCTCGCCATAGCCGTTGTCCGGGCTGTTGGTGGCCGCCGTGACATTCTTCAGCCCGGCGATGGCATGCCCGAGGCGACTGATCTCGAATTTGAAGTTACCTTCCGGCAACTGCGCCAGTGACCCGGCGCGGTCTTCCAGCAGGCGCATCGGGAAATCCGGCCCGCAGGCCAGCGCCGAACCCAGCGGTAAACCGAGGCTCAGGCAGAGCAGATGGCGGGGCCAGTTACGGGTGAACATTCGAACCTCCTTGATCAATGTGGGTGCAGCGTGCCCAACCGATGGCGCGTTGGCCGCCGGCGGCAATTCGACCGTCGCGCAGGCGGGTGAAGGTAAGCAGATCCGGGCTTTGTTGCAACGCATAACCGGCCAGGGCATCGGCGCCGTCACAGCCGTGCACCGCCAGCGTCAGGCGTTCGGGCCAGGCGTTGTCGAGATTGCCCTGGTTGCTGACGGCGATGTCATAGAGGCCGCCTTGTTCGGAAAGTTGCAGGTTCAGGCGACTGTCGAGGGCATCACCGCGAGCGACGGCGCCGAGGGTGGTCAGGCTCCAGGCCCGGCGATCACCGGCCAACGGCAGGCGAAACCAGATCAGCCCGGCAAGGTGCGGCGGCGGATCGTTGCGCAGGTCCAGGGCCAGCGTGCTTAGTTGCAGTGGATCGGCCAACAGTTCCCGGCGCTCACCACCGTGTTCGATGGGCACTTCGCTTTCCACCACCGGTGCGCCGTCGGCCCCCGGCAACAACGCCACGCCATAGGCCGGCAGGGCCAGATAGAAGGGTTTCTGCGTCACGCGACCCCAGGCCTTGGCCCATTGCCGGGCCTGATCCACGTCGAACAAGCCCCGGCGCGGATCACTGACCGCATGCACCTGCAAGACGCTGCTATCGACGGTCGCCAACAAGTCGGGCAAATCAGGGCTGTCGAGCCAGGCTGGTAACGCGGTGATGCTCAGCGGCAGAGACGCCGGCAGTGCCGCTTTTAGTTGCGTGAGGAATGACCGATAAACCGGCAATCGAGCGTTGCCGGCATCGTGATCGATTTCCACGCCAGTCACGGTCAAGCCCTGGGTTTGCCAGTCGTCGAGCACTTGCCGGACTTGGGCAATGATCTCGTCCTGATCCAGCGCCTTGAGCTGGCCGTCCAGGCGAATCACCGCAATCAGCGGCCGCGCATCCTGATTGAGCAACGCCGAATCAATCCGCGCCCGCTTCCAGCCGTCCTGGGGAAAGGCCTGCAACGCCAGCACGCGCAAGGTCGAGAAATCGGCATGGCTGTTCCGCAACGCGGCTTCGTGGGCCGGGGTCCATTGCCGTTGCCAGACATAGAGTTGTTGATCGAGTGGCGGGGCGTGGGGCTGGTCGCAGCCGTTGAGCAAGGTGAAAGCGGCAAACAGACCCAACAGGCGAATAAAGAACGACATCACATCCCTGATCCCTACAAACACAGGCCGACAGGGTAATGCAGTCTAAGGCCTGACAGATAACCTGTGGCGAGGGAGCTTGCTCCCGCTGGGCTGCGAAGCGGCCCCCTGCACCCTTCCAGACAAACCGGGTTGCCTGATATTACGACTGCTGCGCAGTCGAGCGGGAGCAAGCTCCCTCGCCACCAAAGCCCCCTGCTCTCAGCAAGCCCCTCGCCACAAAAGCTCGCTCTCACAGTGGATCGCCTTTAGGGCTTACGCGCGATGATCACCTGACTTTTCGCCACCACCGCATCCAGTGCGTGTTTGATCTGCGCGCCCCGGGGCGAATCGAGGATCGCCTGCCAGGTATCGGCCCAATGATTGAGCAAGGGGTGATCGGGGCTGCTGAAATCGACCTTGGCTTCCCAGAACAACAGCATCCACATCGACCAGTAGAACCCGTACTGGCTGTGGCTCAGGACTTCCAGGCCGGCATCGCTGACCATGGCCTTGAACTGTTCTTCGCTGATGATGCGAATGTGGTTGGGCTTCTGGAAGTACTCCGGCGCGGCGATGTCTTTTTGCAGGTCTTCGGAGCTGGGGTGCGGCACGCTGAGCAGGTACAGCGCCCCCGGTTTGCCGACCCGCACCAACTCGGCAAGGAACTGCGCCGGGTCGTCGACGTGCTCAATGACTTCGGTGGACACCACGCGGGTGGCGGTGCCATCGGCAATCGGCAGCGGATTGCAGTCGGTGACATGGCATTCGACGTCCCGGGCCGGGGTGTCGCCCAGGCGCTGGCGAGTCGCCTCGACCTTGGCCGCGTCGATGTCGGCAATGATGATCTTCGCCCCACGCATGCCGCAGAAATGCACGTTACCGCCATCACCGCAGCCCACGTCGAGCAACGTGTCCTCGGCGGTCACCGGGAAACCGGTGAACAGCTCGCCGGTTACCTGATTGAACCAGCCGCTGAGCATCGCATCGTGCAAGCCGAGCATGTACGGGTCGACCTTGTCCGGCACCGGCGCCACGGGCTGCGTGGGCGCGGGTGTGCCCGCCGTGAGTCTCTTCAAAATGCTCAGCATGAGGTAGCTCCAGGAGATGGGACGGCGTTTCGGGACGTGCCCAGGCGTTGCACCAACGCGGCGCCACGATTGCGCATGGGCATTTCGACGAAGCGGTAATTGAGCTCGCTCAACAGGGCGATCAGCCCGCCGGCGATAAGGATGGTCAGGATCGGATGACCCGCCGGGCTCGGCAGACCGGCGCCCTGCAATCGGAAGATCACTTCTCGCACCAGTGCATAGGCAGGAATGTGGATCAGGTAAATCCCGTAGGAGCGGCTGCCGATCCACACCATCAGATTTTTCAGCAGACCGCGCGGCATCAGGTAGTCACGGTTGTAGGACGCGACCCAGACCAGCACCGCGCTGAGCACGGCAATCGCACCGATGCGGTAGCTGGTGAAGGTGAAGCGGTCGGTGGCAATCACGCTCAACGCCAGCGCTACCAGCACCAGGAATGACACACCCGCCCAAGGTCGGCGCAGGAAGGTCGGTTCCCAGCGCACATAACCTGGCCGGGCGCTCCACATTGCCAGGAGGATGCCCAGGGCCAGTGCGTCGGTGCGCACCACCATCAGCAGCGGCGTGCGCAGGGTAAACAACTGCACCGCGACCAACGCCAGCAAGGCCCAGACCAGGTGCTTGCGACAGATCAGGATCAGCAGCGGGAACAGCAGGTAGAACTGCTCCTCCAGCGACAAACTCCAGTAGACGAAACTGGTGCCGTATTCGTAGCGATAGAAGCTGTCGGCGAAACGGAAGTTGGCAAACTGCGCGACCCCGGCCAGGGTCGCCTGGAGGTTGGCGTGTAACGTGCCGAACGCGCCGGAGCGGTTGATCAACACACAGGCCAGCAGCATCAGTGCCAGCCACAGCCACGCCGACGGCAACAAGCGAAAGGCCCGGCGCAGCCAGAAGTTGCGCGTCTGCTGCCAGTATTCCTGGCGTGTGCTGCAACCCTGCAAGGCGGGGATCAGGCTGCGGGCGATGACGAAACCGGAGATGGCGAAAAACAGATCGACGCCCCACCAGGGTTGGCCCCAGCCATGGATTTTTTCCAGCAGCGGCACCGGGTCGGTGAACAGGCTGCCCGTCAGGTGATGAAACAACACGCCCAGCACCGCAATGCCGCGCAGCAGCTCGATGTCCATGATTCGTTTGCTGCCGTTCATATCTCGGGGGTTTCCTCGGCAGAGACAGCGCGGGTTTCGAACAGGTCGGCAAAGAACACCTTCAGGCGTTGCTCGGCGGTGGCCTGGCTGCAGAAGGTTTTGAGGCTGGCCACCGCGTGGGCGGACATCCGGCCATAGCGCTCGGGATCATCCCGGGCCACGTCATAACTGCTGCGATACGCCGTGCACAACGATGCCCAATGGGTGATGTAGCGCAACGTGCGGAACGCCCGGCGCGGGTCATGGGGCCAGGCGGTCAGTTCGTCAGTGGTGTCGATGATGAACGCGTTGTCGGCATCCAGGTAATCGAGCATCGCCGTGGTGCGTGGCGCCACCGCCGGTTTGCCGCAGGACATGAATTCCATCAGCGGCAAGCACTGCCCTTCGCCGTACGCGGTGTTGACCACGTAACTCGTGGCCTCGACCAGACGCTCGTAATCCACATCCGCCAGATAACCGTAGATCAGCACGATCCGGCAGCGGTAAGACTGGTTCTTGTACAAATGGTGAAGGATGTCGGCCAGGGCTTCTTCGGCATCGTGGTGGGTCAGTTTCAGCACCAGGGTCGCGTCCGGCGCTTCGCGGAACGTCACGCAAAAGGCACTGAGCATGTCTTCCCAGTTCTTGCGCCCGTCGCTGGGGTTGAACACCGAGGTGTAGATCACGCCATCGAGGAGCAACTCATGCTCACTGGCCGGCGCGTCGAAATCGATGCCCTCCCCCGTGCGCAAATGTGCCGGGCCAAAGGCTTGCAGATCGAGTTGACGACTGTCCGCCACCAAGCCCTTGATCTTCAACGTCACCTGATTGGCCAGCGGTTGACGCTGCAACTGCGCGCCACGGGCGGCGAACCGGTCCCACACCGGGGCGGGCACGGCGACGATCGGATAATCCGCGCCCATGGCCTCGCGCACGGCGTTGACCGTGTAGCTGGAATGGGTGATCGCCGCACCGCACGCCCGCAATACGCTGCGCCAGTCGTTGCGCGGCTCGCCGTCGAACGGTTCGTTGGGAATGGTGCTGAATTCCCACGCAAACACCGGCAGGGTCGGGCAGGCCAGGTTGACCGGCGTGCGATGGGGCGGCGAGAACGACAGGAACACGCACGGTTCGCCCCGGGACAGGCAGTCGAGGTACAGGGCATCGACTTCGGTCTGGGGATCGCTGACTTCCACCACCCGACCCAAGCGTTCCAGCACCGGCCGGTATTCCTTGAGCACGAAGTAATAGCTGTACTCGGAACGGCCGAGGTTGAGGGCGATGGTGTGCTGGTTGGTTTCTGAATGAATGATGATCAGCATGAGGCGTTATCCGTCACGGTCGCAGGCGCCGGGGCCTGGGTGGCCAGGCCGAAGAAGTCCGCCAGGCGCTGCTGCACCGGGGTGAACGCGCAGTAAGCGTGCATGCGCTCGATGGCGGCCCGGGACATTTGCTGGTAGTCCTGGGGTTGTTCCTTGGCCATCCGGTAGCTGTTTTCGTAGGCGGTTTTCAGTGAACCCCAGTCCGGTCGATAACGCAGGGTGCGGTAGATGATGCGTGTGTCCTGGGGCCAGATCGTCAGTTCTTCGCTGGACTTGACCACAAACGCCACGTCCTCATCGATGTAGTCTTCCATCGCGGTGTGGTCCGGGGCGATCACCGGTTTGCCGCAGGCCATGAACTCCATCAGCGGCAGGCACAGGCCTTCGCAGCGTGAAGCATTGACGTAGAAACTCGCGGCTTCGTAGAGCCGGGCGTACTGCGGATCGTCCAGATAACCGTGCATCACCACCACCCGACAAGCGAACGGCGACAACTGCGCGAGCAGCGTCATCAGCTCGTCGTAGTAGGACGACAGGTCGCTCTGAGTAATCTTCAGCACCAGGGTGGCGTCGTCCTTATCGCGCAAGGCCCAGCAGAACGCGGTGATCAATTGGTGCCAGTTCTTGCGACCGTCCTTGGGGTTGAACACCGTGGCGTAGACCACGCCTTCGACTTGGGTTTCGACCAGGGCGGTGGTGTCTGGCCAGGTCCGTGGTACGGGTTCGGGCAACACAATCGGCAACGGGCCGGCGATGTTTGGCAGGGCGTTGGCCAGCCGGTCATGGGCCGCGTCCGATAACAGATCGCGGATCCCTTCCCAATACCACTGCTTGAGAAAATGCATGCGATGCACCGGCACCGGTTGCCCTTTGCCCAGGTCAAGTGCCCACAGACGCAAGAAGTGACGGGCAATGACGAAGCGGCGCTTGAGCGTCAGCGGCGGTGGCCGCAGGGCCTCCAGCGCCGCCAACTCTTCAGCCGTGGGTGGCGCTGGAATCAATGCATCGGCATTGAGCCCGAGGGTACGCGTGTCGAAGAGGCAGCCCTTGATGTCCAGGGTCGAACCCGGATTGACCGGGGCGCTGGTATGACGGCTACGAATGTCGGCGAAGTTTTCCCACAACGGCGTGGGCAAGACCAGCACCGGGAAGTCTTCGCCCATGGCCCGGCGAATGGCCCGGGCCGTGTGACTGGAGAGCGTGATCACCCGCCCCTGGCGCGCCAGCATGTGCGTCCAGTCCTGGCGTGGGTCGTTGTCCCATTGCTCGTCGGGTATCGAATCGAACTCCCAGGCCACCACGCAAATCGTCGGGCATTCCAGGTCATTGGGGGTTTTCTGCGGCGGCGTGAAGGACAGGAACAGGCTGTCTTCGCCAGCGGCGAGCAATTGTCGATAGAGAGGATCGACCTCGGCGACGGAGGACACCACATGCACCCGCCCAAGGCTTTCGAGCACAGGGCGATAAGCCTTGAGCACGAAGTAATAGCTGTATTCGGGACGCCCGAGACTCTGGCTGATGGAGCTGTCGTTGACGTCCGAGTAAAGTATGAAATTCATGGCATCCCACGATGAAACCGCCAACCCGACGGCCCCACTCTATGACGGCCAAGCCAGGATCGAGTCGGTACTTACCGGTCGTCGTCCTTCGTCTTCTTGCCCGTCTACGTTCTTGTTTTAATGGTCAGCTTCACGAGGGCGGGAACGACTTTCATACCCCACCGCACGAACGCTGAATAATCGTGACGAGGGGCATTCTAAACACATCCGTTGAGGATTCGTGAACCGCCCGGCGAGAATAAATCGAGCTACGCTAACGAGAACTGACCAGTCACGGTTGGACCTGTTGAAATTGCCGAGCAATTGGCACAGATTGGCAACCAAATAACTACAACAAAGCATTTCGCCTGTCTTTCGACCAAGGAATTTACCCGGTCCGTCAGACATCTCCGTAAAGCCTGTGGGGAATGGACGAAGTGTATGACCAGGGGATCGCTGTTTGAAAAAGCGTCTGTTCGTGACGGGTCTGAGTGGATTCGTAGGACAACACATCCAATCGCGTCTGAGTGCTGTCGCCTCGGAATGGGAACTGCTGCCTACCCCGTCACGCTATGACCTGGGCAACCCGCAAACCCTCGAAGGCCTGTGGCCCGAGATGCCCGACGCGGTCATTCATCTGGCCGGCCAGACCTTCGTTCCCGAAGCCTTCCGGGATCCGGCGCGCACCCTGAACATCAACCTGCTCGGCACCCTGAACCTGCTGCAAGCCCTCAAGGCGCGCGGTTTCAGCGGCACCTTCCTGTACGTCAGCTCCGGCGACGTCTACGGCCAGGTCAGCGAAGCCCAGTTACCGATCACCGAACTCCAGCCCCCCGGCCCGCGCAACCCCTACGCGGTGAGCAAACTGTCGGCGGAATTCCTCAGCCTGCAATGGGGTTTGAGCGAAGGCTGGCCGGTTTTGGTGGCGCGTCCGTTCAACCACATCGGCACCGGGCAGAAGGACAGCTTCGTCATCGCCAGCGCCGCGCGGCAAATCAACCGGATCAAACAAGGCCTGCAAGCGCCACAACTGGAAGTCGGCGACATCGATGTCACCCGTGACTTCCTCGACGTCGGCGATGTGATCTCGGCCTATCTCGCCCTGCTGGAAAAAGGCACGCCGGGCCAGGTCTACAACATTTGCTCGGGGCGCGAGCAAAGCATCCGCAGCCTGATCGAACAGCTGGGGGATCTGGCCCAGGTCGACCTGCAATTGATTCAGGACCCTGCGCGCATGCGTCGCGCAGATCAGCGTCGCGTTTGCGGCAGCCATGCCAGGCTGGCCCAGGCCACCGGATGGACGCCTGAAATCACAACACAACAATCCCTGCGGGCGATCCTGTCCGACTGGGAGAAGCGAGTGAAAGAAGAATGACAAAAAGTGCACTGATCACAGGGATCACCGGCCAGGACGGCGCGTACCTCGCCAAACTGTTGCTCGACAAGGGCTACAAGGTCCACGGTCTGGTCGCCCGGCGCAGCAGCGATTCGCGCTGGCGCCTGCGCGAGATGGGGGTCGAGGGCGACATCGTTTACCTGGACGGCGACATGGCCGATGCCTGCTCGGTGCAGCGCGCGGTGATCAAGTCGGCGCCGGACGAGGTCTACAACCTGGCCGCGCAAAGTTTTGTCGCTGCGTCCTGGGACCAACCCGTGACCACCGGCATCGTCGACGGTTTGGGCGTGACTCACCTGCTCGAAGCGATCCGCCAATTCAGTCCGCACACGCGCTTCTATCAAGCCTCCACCAGCGAAATGTTCGGCCTTATCCAGGCCGAGCAGCAGGACGAAAACACACCGTTCTACCCGCGCAGCCCTTACGGCGTGGCCAAGCTCTACGGCCACTGGATCACCGTGAACTACCGCGAAAGCTTCAACCTGCACGCCAGCAGCGGGATCCTGTTCAACCACGAATCGCCGCTGCGTGGCATCGAGTTCGTGACCCGCAAGGTCACCGACGCCGCCGCGCGCATCAAGCAAGGCAAACAGCACGAATTGCGCCTGGGCAACATCGACACCAAGCGCGACTGGGGCTTTGCCGGCGACTACGTCGAAGCCATGTGGCTGATGCTGCAACAGGACAAGGCCGACGACTACGTGGTCGCCACCGGCGTGACCACCACCGTGCGTGAAATGTGCCGCATCGCCTTCGAGCACATTGGCCTGAACTACCGCGACTACGTGAAGATTGACCCGGCGTTTTTCCGCCCGGCCGAAGTCGACGTGCTGCTCGGCAACCCGGCCAAAGCCCAGCGTGTCCTGGGCTGGAAGCCAAAAACCGATCTGGATACCTTGATCCGCGCGATGATGGACGCGGACATGAAACGCGTCGCCAAGGAGTAGGCCATGCTGATTCCTGTGATCCTCTCCGGCGGTGCCGGGACCCGTTTGTGGCCGGTGTCCCGCGAAGGCCATCCGAAGCCGTTCATGACCCTGCCCGACGGCCAGTCGCTGCTGGGCAAGACGTACCGGCGCGCGGCGGGCCTGCTCGATGGTTGGGGCGACATCGTCACGGTGACCAACCGCGAGTACTACTTCCAGAGCAAGGATCACTATCAGGACGCGCAACTGGCGCGTCATCGCGGGCACTTCCTGCTGGAGCCGACGGGCCGCAACACCGCCCCGGCCATCGCGGCGGCGGCGCTGTCGCTGCAAGCACTGCACGGGGACGAGGCGATCATGGTGGTGATGCCGGCCGACCACCTGATCATCAATGTCAACGCGTTGCAGAGTGCGGTCGAGCATGCGGTGACGCTGGCCAAGAGCGGTCACCTGGTGACCTTCGGCGTGGTGCCGACGGCGCCGGAAACCGGCTTCGGCTACATCGAAACCGGCGCCCCGCTGGACGACAAAGGCGCGGCCAAGGTCCAGCGTTTCGTCGAAAAACCTGACCTGCAAACCGCGACGCATTACCTGGAAAGCGGCAACTTCCTGTGGAACTCGGGGATGTTCTGCTTCTCGGTGGCCACGTTGCTGGCCGAGTTGCAGGTCCACGCCCCCGATTTGCTCGAACAGACCCGCGCCTGCATGGCCGTCAGCGCCCCGGTGGAAACCGGCGGTTGCTTGCAACAGGAATTGTCGCCGACGCTGTTTGCCGAGATCACCGACATCTCCATCGACTACGCCTTGATGGAGCGTTCGGACAACGTCGTCGTGGTGCCCGCCGGTTTCGACTGGAGCGACATCGGTTCCTGGAGTGCGCTGGCCGCGCTGATACCGCCGGATGCGCAGAACAATCGCGCCAGCGGCGATGCGGTGTTTGTCGACAGCCACAACAACTTCGTCCAGAGCGAAGGCCGGCTGGTCGCCGCCGTGGGTGTGGATAACCTGATCATCGTCGACACCGCCGACGCCGTGCTGGTGGCCCATGCCGACCGCGCCCAGGATGTGCGCCGGGTGGCCAAGCAGCTCAAGGACAAAAAGCACGAAGCCTATCGCCTGCACCGCACGGTCAGCCGGCCGTGGGGCACCTACACCGTGCTCGAAGAAGGTACGCGCTTCAAGATCAAGCGCATCGTCGTCAAGCCCGGCGGCAAGTTGTCGCTGCAAATGCACCATCACCGCAACGAACACTGGGTGGTGGTCGAAGGCATGGCCAAGGTCACCAACAACGGCACCGGCACCCACTTGGTGGCCAAGAACGAATCCACTTTCATTGCCGCCGGCCACAAGCATCGCCTGGAGAACCCGGGGGTGATCGACCTGGTGATCATCGAAGTGCAAAGCGGCGAATACCTGGGAGAGGACGACATCGTCCGCTTCGAAGACCAATACGGCAGGACGGTTTAAATGCTGCTTTCCCTGTACCGCTCGCTGTGGGGTTATCGAGGTTTCATCCTCGGCAGCGTCCAGCGAGAGTTTCAAGCGCGTTATCGCAATTCGCTGTTCGGTGCCCTGTGGCCCGTGCTCAACCCGCTGTCGATGATCATCGTCTACACCGTGGTGTTTTCCCACATCATGCGCGCGCGCCTGCCGGGGGTGGATGACGGCATGGCCTACAGCGTTTACCTGTGTGCCGGCCTGCTGGCTTGGGGACTGTTTACCGAAATCACCCTGCGCAGCCAGAACATGTTTCTGGAAAACGCCAACCTGTTGAAGAAAATCAGCTTCCCGCGGATCTGCCTGCCGGTGATTGTGTTGATCAATGCCGGCATCAACTTCGCGATCATCATGGGCCTGTTCCTCGGTTTCCTGCTGATCACCGGGCGCTGGCCGGGCATGGCGATGCTGGCGCTGTTACCGTTGATGGCGTTGCAAATGATGTTCTGCGCCGGACTGGGGATGGTGCTTGGCGTGTTGAATGTGTTCTTCCGCGATGTCGGGCAACTGTTCGGTATCTGCCTGCAATTCTGGTTCTGGCTGACGCCCATCGTGTACCCGATGAGCATCCTGCCGGACTGGGTCCAGCGCCTGCTGCAACTCAACCCCCTGACCAACCTGATCGCCAGCTACCAGAACATGTTCCTGTACGGGCAATGGCCGGTCTGGAGTTCACTGCTGCCGATTTTCATCACCGGCGTGGTGTTCTGTCTGATCGGGCTGCGGCTGTTTCGCCAGCGGGTCGGCGAAATGGTGGATGAACTCTGATGGGGCATATTCGCGTCACGGGCCTGGGCAAGGCCTACAAGCAATACCCGAACCGCTGGAGCCGACTGGCCGAGTGGCTGATCCCGTTTTCCCGGCTGCGCCACCAGCAGCACTGGGTGCTGCAAGACGTCGAGTTCGAGATTGCCCCCGGTGAAGCGGTGGGCATCGTCGGGGCCAACGGTGCGGGCAAAAGTACCTTGCTGAAGATGATCACCGGCACCACCCAACCCACCTGCGGCAAGATCGAAACCGAAGGTCGCGTGGCGGCGCTGCTGGAACTGGGCATGGGTTTTCACCCGGACTTTACCGGCCGCCAGAATGCGTTCATGGCCGGGCAATTGCTGGGCATGCAGGTCGCCGAGATTGAAGCGCTGATGCCCGAGATCGAGCATTTCGCCGAAATCGGCGAGGCCATCGACCACCCGGTCCGCACCTATTCCAGCGGCATGCAAATGCGCCTGGCTTTCAGTGTCGCCACCGCGCGGCGCCCGGACATCCTGATCGTCGACGAAGCGCTGTCCGTGGGCGATGCCTACTTCCAGCACAAGAGCTTCGAGCGTATCCGCAGCTTCCGCAAGGCCGGCACCACGTTGCTGATCGTGTCCCACGACCGCTCGGCGATCCAGTCGATCTGCGATTCGGCAATCCTGCTCAAGGACGGCCGCATGGCCATGTACGGTAAACCCGAAGCGGTCCTGGACTATTACAACGCCCTGATGGCCGAACGCGAAGGCCAGGTCGTGCGCCAGGAAATGCTCGCCGGTGGCGAAGTGCAAACCGTGTCCGGCACCGGCGA
This sequence comes from Pseudomonas sp. ANT_J12, assembly GCF_008370045.1. Taxonomy (GTDB): domain Bacteria; phylum Pseudomonadota; class Gammaproteobacteria; order Pseudomonadales; family Pseudomonadaceae; genus Aquipseudomonas. Next base: position 120,516 of record NZ_VOBN01000006.1, on the reverse strand, counting down.
AGCCGGGATCCTCAGCGTGCGCCTGCTGGACGAAAACGATCGCTCCATCGACGCCGCCGAAGTCGGGCAAGCCGTGGTGCTGGAAGTGCAGGTCGAAGTCCGCCAGGACATCGAGCGCCTGGTCCTGGGCTTCATCCTCAAGGATCGCCTGGGCCAGATGATGTATGGCATCAACACCCATCGCCAGGACAAGGCGCTGACCGACCTGCACGCCGGCGAACGCTTCACCTACCGCTTTGCCTTCGTCATGGGCCTGGGCAAGGGCAACTATTCGGTGTCCCTGAGCCTGTCGCGGCTGGACTCGCACCTGGACCGCAACTACGAATGGCGCGATTACGGACTGGTGTTCCACGTGATCAACAACCGGCATGAAGACTTCGTCGGCTGCTCGTGGCTGGCGGCGAAAACCACCATTGCCCGCACCGGCTCGACTGTCACGGAACGTTTGCCATGACCCGTCTATTGGTTGAATGCACCCACGTCTTCCAGCACCCCAAGGTCAACTCGGGCATTCAGCGGGTGGTGCGCAACGTCGTCAATCAACTGCCGCCCAGCGTGGACGGTGTCGAGTGCATTCCTGTGGTGATGCTCAAGGGCAAGCTCTATCGGGTGCTGAAACTGGGGGCTTTGAACATCCCGTTTTTCGATGAGCTGATGACGTTTGCCGGACGCCTGGAACGCCTGGCCCATCGTTTCTGGCAACTGCACCAGCGCCTCGATCAGCGTTGCACCTCACGATTCGCCCGACGCCTGCTGTACGTGGCTTATCGTCTGACGGCGCTGGCCTGTTTCAGCGTGCCGTTGCGGCTGGTCGACCGGGTCAACCAATATCAACTGCCCAAGCGTTGCGCGCCGTTACAGCATCAGCCCGGTGACCAACTGGTGTTGCTCGATTCCTCCTGGCACACCGATTTCTTTCCGTTTGCCGAACAGCTCAAACGCGACGGCGTGGGCATCGTGTCGGTGATCTACGACTTGATCCCGCTGACGCACCCGCAGTTCTACGACACACGGCTGGTGGAGGTTTTCAGCGAGTGGTTCGACTGGATCAGCAAGACCGCCGACGGCTATATGGCGATCTCCGCCACGGTGCGTGATCAAGTGCGCGCGGAATTGCAGCGACGAGTCGGCCCAGCGAAAGCCGACGCTCTGTGGTTCGACTATTTCCACCTCGGCTCCGAACTCGACCTGCGCGAAGCCAATGCCGCCGTCGAGCCGCGCCTGATGCGCATGTTCGACACCCCGGAGCCGGTGTTCCTGATGGTCAGCACCATCGAACCGCGCAAGAACCACGACTACCTGCTGGACGCCTTTGAACTCGCCTGGGCGGCGGGCTCCAAAGCCCGGTTTTGCATTGCCGGGCGCATCGGCTGGAAGTGCGACGCCCTGCTCGCCCGGGTACGCAACCATCCGCAGTTGAACAAACGGTTGTTCATGTTCAACGACCTGAGCGACACCAGCCTCGAATACGCCTATTCCCACGCCCGTTCGCTGGTCTTTGCGTCCTGGGTCGAAGGCTTCGGCCTGCCCCTGGTGGAAGCCATGCAGCGCGGTTTGCCGGCCATGGGCAGCGACATTCCGGTGTTCCGTGAAATCGGTGGCGAGTTCATGGCCTACTTCGACCTGGCCGCGCCGCAAAGCCTGGCCGATCTGGTCGTCCGTTTCGAAAGCAGCGGCCAATTCCCGGCCGCCCGCCCCGTCGCCGACTGGCGCTGGATTGGCTGGCGTGAAGCCAGTGCGCAACTGGTCGAACGGACCCTGCGCAATCTTGAAGCAATACCGGCCGAGCCAGAGAGGCAACATGCAAATTGCCCTTAACGCCCGGATCCTCCAGGCCCCGCGCACCGGCATCGGCCACTATGTCGCCGAACTGGTGGGCGCCCTCGCCGCCGAACCCGACGTCGAGCTGGCGCTGTTCCACGGCTGGGGCTGGAGTTCGACGCTGCCCGACGCGACCATGCCCGGCTACTCGCGCCTGACGCCGTTGCTGCGACAAATTCCCGGGGCTTACCAGGCGCGACGCTGGCTGGCGCAGAAACGCTTCGATCAAGGCCGGCCGCCGTCGATTGACCTCTATCACGAACCCAGTCTGTGGCCGCTGTCGTTCGACGGCCCGACGATCATGACCCTGCATGACCTGACGCACCTGCATTACCCCGAGACGCAGCCGCCGGCACGCCTGCGCGAAATCGAGCGGCGACTGGCTGAAGGGGTGCAACAGGCGCGGCTGATCCTGACTGACTCGCAGTTCATTGCCGACGAAGCCCAGGATTATTTCGCCCTGCCGGCCGAGCGTTTTATCGTCGCGCCGCTGGGCGTCGCGGCGCGTTTTCATCCGCGCGACGCCGCCGACATCGACACGGTGCTCAAGGCGCATGGCGTCGAGGCGCGAGAATACTTCCTGTGCGTCGGCACCCTGGAACCGCGTAAAAACCTGACCCTGGCCCTGCGCGCCCATGCCCTGCTGCCGCAAGCGCAGCGCCAGCAATACCCGCTGTTGATCGTCGGCATGGCCGGTTGGCAGCGCGAGCACTTCAACGACGAGCTGCGACAGGCATTGGCCGCCGGTCACGTGTGTTTGCTCGGTTATCTGCCCGACGAGCACGTGGCGCAACTGCTGGCCGGGGCGCGGGCGCTGATTTTCCCGTCGATCTACGAAGGCTTCGGCCTCCCCGTGCTGGAGGCCATGGCCAGCGGCACGCCGGTGATTGTGGTGCGGCATTCGGCCATGCCGGAGGTTGCCGGCGCTGCGGGCAACTATATTCAACCCGACGACCCACAAGGCTTGCGCGATGCCATGAGCCGACTGATCGACGATAAAACGCATTGGCAGGTATGCCGAGAAGCGGGACTGCAACAAGCGAAGCTTTTTTCCTGGGAGCGTTGCGCGAAGATCACAGCCCGCGCCTACCGCCAGGCTTTGGGAGGTTAAATGCGAGTTCTTCATTTTTACAAAACGTCCCTGCCCGACACCGTCGGCGGGATCGAACAAGTGATCTTCCAACTGTGCGAAAGCTGTGCCCAGCAAGGTATAGAGGGACAAGTGCTGTCACTGAGCAGCGACCCGACACCGCCCGTGGTACAAGTCGGACAACATGAGGTCCATCGAGCCAAACTCGATCTTCAGTTTGCGTCCACAGGTTTCTCCCTGAGCGTCTTCAAACAGTTTCGCGAGCTGGCGGCCGAGGCCGACGTGGTCAACTATCACTTCCCCTGGCCGTTCATGGATGTGGTGCACTTTGTCAGCGGGATGCGCAAACCCAGCGTCGTGACTTACCACTCCGACATCATCCGCCAGAAGACATTGCTCAAACTCTACCGGCCCTTGATGAACCGCTTTCTCGCCAGCGCCGACCGCATCGTGGCGGCCTCGCCCAACTACCTGCACACCAGTGATGTGTTGCAGCAGTTCCAGGACAAGACCCGCGTCATTCCCTATGGCTTGAACAAGGCCGGTTATCCACAACCTGACGCCGAACGCATGGCCGGTTGGCGGCAAAAACTTGGGGATAAGTTTTTCCTGTTCGTGGGGGTGATGCGCTACTACAAAGGTTTGCACATCCTGCTCGACGCTATGAAAGACCTGGATTACCCGGTGGTGATCGTCGGTGCCGGCCCGAAGGAATTGGAACTGCATGCCCAGGCCAAGGCCTTGGGCCTGCGCAATATCCATTTCCTCGGGCGCCTGGGCGATGAAGACAAAGTGGCGCTGCTGCAACTGAGCTACGCCATCGTGTTCCCGTCGCACCTGCGCTCCGAGGCGTTCGGCATTTCGCTGCTGGAAGGGGCAATGTACGGCAAACCGATGATCTCCAGCGAGATTGGCACCGGCACCAGCTACATCAACATCCACAACGAAACCGGGCTGGTGGTGCCTCCGAGCAATCCACTGGCGTTCCGCGAGGCGATGCGAACCTTGTGGGACAACCCGGTGCGCGCGGCGCAGATGGGGATGAAGGCGGAGGCGCGGTATCGGCAGTTGTTTACCGCCGAAGACATGGGGCGTAAGTGGACGGCGCTGTATCAGGAGCTGCTGGAAGAGAAATCCCTGTCCTACGCCTGACCCCGTCACAACCTGTAGGACCCAAGCTTGCTCGCGATGGCGGCGCCAGATTCACCCGTGTTGTCGACTGATACACCGCTTTCGCGAGCAAGCTCTGCTCCTACAGGGATCAGCGGGGTTATAAGTCCAACACCAGTGGCTGCGAACTCTGGGCCGGAATCGCACAACAAATCAGCACCTGCCCCTCATCCGGCACCTCGGCGGGAGGCTGTGGATAATTCACCTGGCCGCTGATCAACCGGGTCTTGCAGGTCCCGCACGAGCCGCCGCGACAACTGAATTCCGGACGCAAGCCACGGCTCTCCGCCAATTCCAGCAAACTGCCGCCGTCCGGTTGCCAGCGGGCCTCTTTGGCCGAACGCTGGAACACCACCGGCACCGAGGTGGTGGCCGCCGGCGGTTGTTCGATGACGATGGCATCCGGGTCCGGCTGGCGACGCAATGTCGAAGGGCCGAACGTCTCGGCGTGAATTCTCGAATCGCGAATATCCAGTGCCCGCAGGCCGTCGTATACCCCTTGAGTGAATGCCCCCGGCCCGCACAGGACAAAATCCACTTCATCGAAATCTTCGACCTCAAGCATGCCGTGCAGCAACGCCGTGTCGATGCGCCCGGTCAGGTCGAAGTCCTCGCCCTCCCGCGCCTCGGTTTCCGGTTGGCTGAGCAGGCGCAGCACGCGCACAGTATCGCCAGCGCCTTCCAGCAAACGGTCCAGCTCTGCACGGAACGGTTGGTCGGCCAGGGTCCGCGAACTCTGGAAGAACCAGGTCGGCCGAATCCGCCGCGTGCGCCAGCCCTGATAAACCACCTCGCGCAGCATCGACAGCAACGGTGTGATGCCGACCCCGGCCGCCAACAACACCAGCGGCCGACGCTCATGGGGCGCCACGGTGAAATGCCCTTGAGGCGCCCGGGCTTCCAGCACATCGCCGACACGGATCTGTTCATGCAGGTGCGAAGACACCAGACCGTCGCGCTTCACACTGATACGGAAAAAGTCGTCGGACGGCGCACTCGACAGGCTGTAGGTGCGGATATGCACCTCGTCGCCGATCTTGAAGCGCAGCGGCAAATGCTGCCCGGCCTGGAACACTGGCAATCCGGCGCCATCGGCAGGCTCCAGATAGATCGAGCGGATGTTCTGGCTTTCCGCTTCGATGCGCGTCACCCGCAGTGGCCGCCAGGCGTCACCCAGGGCTTGGGCTTGCAGGCGAGCGGCGGCCAGTTCCCAGGTGCCGGTCATCAAACTGTTGGGCGACATTCCGTCGAAACGCCAGCGCAGGGCCAACGCCGCCGGGCGCCGCACAACGTGTTCGACGTCCAGCGTCCACAACCGCTCGGCGCCCTGGAAGGCCTCAATCTGCGGGCCGTCGAGGATGACTTCGGTACGACCGCTGAGCTGCAGCACCTCGCCCGAATTGAAATCGATGAACAGCAAACCAGCCCGTGGATTGATCAGCAAATTACCCAAGGTGTTGAAAAACAAGTTGCCGGCAAAGTCCGGGATGGTCAGGCGATTGCCTTCGACACGGACAAAACCCGGTTGGCCGCCACGATGGGACACGTCCACCGAGCGCCGGCCCTCGACGTCCACGTAACTGGCGACAAACAAGGTATCGGCCTGGGTGATCATGGTTCTGGCCGCGTCATCCAGCGCGTCGAGGTGCTGGGCGATGCGGGTCGATGGATCCGCCAGCGGCACCGTACGAAACTGCCGCAATTGGATGTATTGCGGGCAATTGCCGAAAGACTGATCCACCGAGACACCGAAACCGCTCGCAGTCATCCCGCCAACCCGACCATTGAGCCGATTACGCCGCCGGGTGTGCAGTTCGATGCCGAGCAGACCAATGGCGGCGCCGTCCTGCAATTGCGCCGGGTCATCGGCCGCCGGCAAACGCTCGAACTGCAACTCGCCAGGGGCAGGAGAATGCGCGAAACCCGGCAACCCTTCGAGGATGCTCGCCCAAGGACGACCGTCGGCATCCACCGCGCCGAACAACATGAACGGCAGTTGCTGATAGAACTGGCGATGCTGGTCCGGCATTTCGCTGCGAATCACCCGGCGACCCAGGGTTTCCATGCGCTCGGCGACGCCCACGTGCTCCTGCAATTGTTTCTCGCCGGCGTGCCACGGTGAATGTTCCATCACAGCCTCTCCCCTGCGCCCAAGGCACAGCGTGTACCACTCAAGTAGGTCAGGCGCTTTGTTGCAGGCCGACGGCGGTGCGCGGCATGCCGACAAACCCGGGCAAGGCTTCGATCCGCGCCAGCCAGGCACGCACGTTGGCGTAATCCGCCAGGGACACGTTGCCTTCCGGGGCATGGGCGATGTAGCTGTAGGCCGCGACGTCGGCGATGGTCGGTTCGTTGCCCACCAGGTACTCGGAATGGGCCAATTCCTGATCCATCACTTTGAGCAGGTCGTGGGAACGGGCAATCACTTCTTCAGCGTTGTAAGACGCGCCAAACACGGTGATCAGCCGAGCCCTGGCCGGGCCGAAGGCAATCTGCCCGGCCGCTACCGATAACCAGCGCTGGACCTTTGCAGCACCCACCGGGTCCGTCGGCAGCCAGCGGCCATGGCCATACTTCTGCGCCAGGTAAACCAGAATGGCGTTGGAGTCGGCCAGTATCACGCCTTGATCATCCAGCACCGGTACTTGGCCAAACGGGTTGATCGCCAGGAACTTCGGCTGTTTATGCTCGCCTTTGGCCAGATCGACGAGGATCAGCTCGGTCGGCAGTTGCAGCAGCGACAGCATCAACTCGGCACGGTGAGCATGGCCGGAGCGGGGGAAGTTGTAGAGTTTGATGGCGTGCATGAGCGGCTCCGCTGGGTGATGGCGCCGTTCAGGGATGATCAGCACCGATGGCACGCATCATCTACCCATCGCCAAAACAACAGAATCACCAGCAAACGCAATCAATTGTTTCAGCCGGCGCAATAAACCAGCGCGCTTTCCCCTGTAGGAGCAAAGCTTGTGTGGCGAGGGAGCTTGCTCCCGTTCGGCTGCGAAGCAGTCGCCAAGCGTTGGGGCCGCTGCGCGACCCAGCGGGAGCAAGCTCCCTCGCCACACAATCCCACTGCGTCTTAGCCTAGGGCCGGGTGTTCACGCAGGGCCTTCACTGCAAAATCCACAAAACTGCGAATCCGCGCCGGGGCCTTGCGCCCGCCCTGATACACGACATGAATGGGCAACGGCGGCAGTTCGAAGTCCGCCAGGACGATTTCCAGTTCACCGTTCGCGACTTTGCTTGCCACTTGATAGGACAAGACTCTGGTCAGGCCCAGGCCCAGGCTCGCGGCGTTGATCGCCGCCTGGTTGGACGACACCACCAGCCGCGATTCCGCACGCACGCCCAGCGGCTGCCCGTCATCGAGAAAAGGCCAGGTCCTGAGTTGCCCGATGGCCGACGTCGCGACCACCGGCACGCCGTTCAAATCCTGGGGATGACGCGGCCGGCCATGGGTTTCCAGATAGGCCGGCGAGCCGCAAATCACCCGCCGCACTTCGCCCACCCGAATCGCGTGCTGGCTGCTGTCCGGCAGCTCGCCAATGCGCACGGCCACATCGATGCCCTCCTCGACCATGTTGACGATGCGATCCAGCAGCAACCCGTTGATCGTGACGTCAGGAAACCGGTTGAGATAACTCACCATCACCGGCGTGACAAACAACTCGCCGAACAACACCGGCGCCGTCACCGTCAGTTGCCCACGGGGTTGCGCGTGGCTGCCCGCCGCCGAATCCTCGGCTTCCTGCACTTCGGCGAGGATTCGGCGACAGTCTTCCAGATACCGCTGGCCCGCCTCGCTCAAATGCACGCTGCGGGTGGTGCGCGTCAGCAACTGCGTACCGATGCGTTGCTCCAGCGCCGCCACCGCCCGGGTGACGCTGGCCGCCGACATGCCCAAACGCCGTGCCGCCGCCGAAAAGCCCTGGTCCTGGGCGACGGCGGCGAAGACCTGCATTTCCTGGAAGCGGTCCATCGATGAACTCCTGAGCACTGAAATACCCCAGGCCAAGTGATCTCGATTGGCCCAGGATTCGCGGGAAGACGGGTTTTGCTGGCATTCTGATTAGTGTGACGTATAACCCTGAACGTTCGCGCTTTCAATTATTGAGACCGTCTCACGATGCCTTCCATTTACCAGCTCAAACCTGCCTTCCAGAATCTGTTGCGCCCGCTGGTGCAACGCTTGTTCGATAACGGCACCACCGCCAACCAGATCACCGTGCTGGCCGCCGTCATTTCGGTGGTGGTGGGCGTGGCGATTGCCTGTTTCGCCCAGCACCCGTGGGTGTTTGTGCTGATTCCGGTGTGGATGATCCTGCGCATGGCGCTGAACGCCATCGACGGTATGCTCGCCCGTGAGTTCGGCCAGCAGTCGCGCCTGGGTGCCTATCTCAATGAACTGTGCGATATCGTCGCCGACTGCGCGCTGATCCTGCCGTTTGCGCTGATTCCCGGCGTGAATCTGCTGGTTGTGCTGTTGGTCACGCTGCTGGCATTGTTCAGCGAGTACAGTGGCGTGCTTGGCCCGATGGTCGGCGCTTCGCGGCGCTATGACGGGCCGATGGGCAAAAGCGATCGCGCGTTTGTCCTCGGTGTCGTGGCCACCGGCATCGCCATTGGCTGGATCAACCCGTTGTGGATTAACGTGGTGTTTGGGGTGGTCGCCGTCCTGCTGGCATACACCTTGGTCAACCGGGTCCGTCAGGGCCTCAAAGAAGTGCAGGAAAACGTCCCCTCGGCGTAAGCCCTCTGAGCATAAGGAAGATGCAATGCGTGAACCCCAGCAGCAGACCTTCACCACCCACGACGGCGTCGAGCTGTTCTACCGCCACTGGCCGGCCACTGCAGCCAATCCGGGCGAGCCGCGCAAAGCCGTGCTGCTGTTCCACCGCGGCCATGAACACTCCGGGCGCATTGCCCACCTGGTGGATGAACTGGACCTGCCGGGCTTCGACTTCTTTGCCTGGGATGCCCGTGGCCATGGCCAATCGCCCGGTGCGCGCGGCGACAGCCCGAGTTTCGCCACCAGCGTGCGCGATGTGCAGACCTTCTGCGACCACCTGAGCGCCGCCCACCAGATCGACGCAGAGAACATGGCGGTGATCGCCCAAAGCGTCGGCGCCGTGATCGTCTCGACCTGGGTCCACGACTACGCGCCGCGCATCCGCTCGTTGGTGCTCGCCTCGCCCGCGTTCAAGGTCAAGCTCTACGTGCCGTTCGCCCGGTCGGGCCTAGGGCTGATGCGCAAGTTTCGCGGCAACTTTTTCGTCAACAGCTACGTCAAGGCCAAGTTCCTCAGCCACGACCCGGAGCGCGTGGCCTCCTACGACAGCGACCCGCTGATCACCAAGGCGATTTCGGTGAACGTGTTGCTCGGCCTGTACGAAGCCGCCGACCGCGTGGTGGCCGATGCCCAGGCGATCCAGGTGCCGACCCAGTTGCTGATCTCCGGCTCGGACTTCGTGGTGCACCGCAAACCCCAGGAACAGTTTTTCGAACGCCTGGGCAGCCTGAAAAAAGAGAAACACATCCTCCCCGGTTTCTTCCACGACACCCTCGGCGAACGTGATCGCGCCGTGGCCGTGGCCAGCGCCAAGCGTTTTATCCTGCAAAACTTCGACTACCCGCTGGACCGCGCCTCGCTGCTCGATGCCGACAAAATCGGCCTGACCTGCGCCGAATCCGAATCCCTCGCCGCCCCGCTGCCGCATAACTCGTTGCGTGACCTGTACTGGCGCATGACCCGCGCCAGCATGCGTTTGGGCAGCAAACTGTCCGATGGCGTGAAGCTCGGCTTCGACACCGGTTTCGACTCCGGCAGCACCCTGGACTACGTGTACCGCAACCAGCCCACCGGCAAGGGCGGGCTCGGGCGGATGATTGACCAGAACTACCTGAACTCGATCGGCTGGCGCGGCATTCGCCAGCGCAAACTCAACGTCGAAGAACTGCTGCGCCTGACCATGGCCAGACTGCGCGACGAAGGTCGCCCGGTGCGTATCGTCGACATCGCCGCCGGTCATGGCCGCTACATTCTCGAAGCCTTGCAGGGCGTCAGCCCGTTGCCGGAATCGATCCTGCTGCGCGACTACAGCGACATCAACGTACGCGACGGTGGCGCGCTGATCCGCGATAAAGGCCTGGGCGACATCGCGCAATTTGTGAAGGGCGACGCGTTTGATCGCGCCGACCTGGCTGCGCTGGAGCCCAAGCCAACCTTGGCGGTGGTGTCCGGGCTGTATGAATTGTTTGCCGACAACACGATGGTCGGCGGTTCGCTCGCGGGCCTGGCCGAAGCGGTGGAGCCCGGTGGTTATCTGGTCTACACCGGCCAACCGTGGCACCCGCAACTGGAACTGATCGCCCGCGCCCTCACCAGTCACCGTCAAGGCCAGGCGTGGGTAATGCGTCGGCGCAGCCAGGCGGAAATGGATCAACTGGTGGAAGCCGCGGGTTTCCGCAAGATCACCCAGCGTGTGGATGAATGGGGGATCTTCACCGTGTCCCTCGCGCAACGGGTGCAATGATGCCGGACGCCTCAAGCGCAAGAGAGCCAGGGCTGCTGAAACCGGCGGTGCTTTGGTTGCTGTTGCTGGCGCCGCTGTTTTTCGCCAGCTACGGCTTTGCCACGTGGTTCACCACCCAACGCAGCGACGTCGGCACCTTCGTTTTCGAGTGGGAAAGCGCCATGCCCTTCTGGGCGTGGACCATCGTGCCCTACTGGACGATTGATCTGCTGTACGGCTTTTCGCTGCTGCTGCCCAACAGCCGGCATGAACTCAAACGCCATGCCCTGCGTTTGCTCAGCGCCCAGGTGATTTCGGTCAGTTGCTTCCTGTTGTGGCCGCTGCGCTACACCTTTGAACGGCCGGAACTGGACGGGGTGTTCGGCTGGCTGTTCGCGGTACTGGCCGGGTTCGACAAACCGTTCAATCAGGCGCCGTCGCTGCACATCGCGCTGCTGGTGATTCTGTGGGTGATGTACCAACGGCACTCGCAAGGCGTGTGGCGTTGGCTGGTGCATGGCTGGTTCGCACTGATCGGGATTTCGGTGCTGACCACTTATCAACATCACTTTATCGACTTACCCACAGGTGCCCTCGCCGGTTGGCTGTGCGTGTGGTTGTGGCCGCTGGATCGGCCGAGTCCGTTGAGCAGCTTGCGGTTGGCCAAGGATCCGAAGCGCTGGAGCCTGGCGTTGCGTTATGGCCTCGGTGCCGCCGTGTTGGCCATTCCGGCCTTTGGCCTGGGCGGCGGAGGGTTGTGGTTGATTTGGCCGGCCGTGGCGTTGCTGCTGGTGGCGCTCAACTACGCGGTGCTCGACGCCGCCGGGTTTCAGAAACGCGCCGACGGCCGCTTGAGCCCCGCCGCCCGTTGGTTGTTTGCGCCATACGTGGCGGCGGCGTGGATCAACTCACGACTGTGGACACGCAAGCATCCACAGCCGGATGAGGTTGTGGATAACGTTTGGCTGGGCCGGCTGCCGAGTGCCGCGCAGCTGAGGCCGTTCAAAGCGGTGGTTGATCTGTGTGCCGAGTTGCCGCTCGACCCCGGCGGCCGCGCTTATCACAGCATTCCGGTCCTCGACCTGACGGCACCCAACGCAGAACAATGCCTCGCCGCCGCCCAGGCCATTGAACGCCTGCGCCAGCAAGGTCCGTTGCTGGTCTGCTGCGCGTTGGGTTATTCGCGCAGCGCCACGGCGGTGGCGGCGTGGTTGCTGCACAGCGGGCGAGCCACCACCGTCGATGGGGCCATGGCGATGATTCGAGCCGCACGCCCGCACGTGGTGCTACACCCGGCCCATCGCCAAGCGCTGGAGAACGCCTATGCCGGTTGATATGGAGCTGCAGGTGGTCGCCAGTCTGTTACGCCGCGGCCGCGCCCTCGATCAGTTATCCACAGGGCTGACGTTGCTCGGGGTGGTGTTCGGTCTGCTGCAACTGCTGCTGGTCACCCCGGTGGCACTGGGCCTGCTCCTTAGCGTCTGGCTGATCGTCGTGGGTCTGGTGCAAAAATACTGGGCGCTACGTGTCGCTTTCGATGCTGACTTGTTTGATGCGGTCGCCCAGGACGCTGACGCCGTGCCGCACCGCACGGTCGATCTCGATCAAGCCCTGCACAGCCTCGGCCTGCAACCGGCCAACCGTGCCGGGCGGCCCTGGGCCGAACGTCAGCGCGGGGCGCTGAACCTGCTGCGCAAACAAGCTGTCCTACTGGCCATGCAGGTGCTGCCGACATTGGCGCTGATCCTGGCCAGCCCTTGGCTGTCCTTCGCCGGATAAGGAAATCTTTTATGTTCGAACCTGTGGTCGCCACCCTCATCACCTCCATGGCCCGCACCGTCACCGGCGCCCGCAGCCTGTGGATGGGCTGCGCGCCGGAACCGGTGCAGCGGATTTATTTCGCCAACCACAGCAGCCACGGCGACTTCGTGCTGCTCTGGGCCTCGCTGCCGCCCGCCCTGCGCAAACTCACGCGCCCGGTGGCCGGCAGCGACTACTGGAACAAAAGCGCGGTACGCCGCTACATCATCAACCGGGTGTTCAACGGCGTGCTGATCGACCGCGAGCGCAAGGACCCTGTGGATAACCCTTTGCAGCCGATGCTCGACGCCCTGGCAACGGGTTATTCATTGATCATCTTCCCCGAAGGCACGCGCAACCCGGAAGACGGGCTGCTGCCGTTCAAAAGCGGCCTGTATCACCTGGCCAAAAGTTACCCACAGGCCCAGGTGATCCCGGTGTGGATCGCCAACCTCAACCGCGTCATGCCCAAGGGCCGGGTACTGCCGTTGCCGCTGCTGTGTACCACCAGTTTCGGCACGCCCCTGCAATTGGAAGAAGACGAGAGCAAAGAGCAGTTCCTGACACGCAGCCGCGACGCGCTGTTGGCCCTCGCCCCGGAGCATTCCTGACATGGATAGACAAACCCTGATGCTGTTCGGCGGGATCGGCCTGATTCTGGTGCTGGCGTCGCTGATCGGCCTGATCCTCAAGTTGCGCACCCGTGGCACACCGAATCCGGTGGTGGATAACCTCAACGCCCGCATCAATGCGTGGTGGGTGATGGTGGTGGTGATCGGCCTTGCCTTCTGGCTGGGCACCGGCGCGGTGATCCTGCTGTTCTACGCGGTGTCGTTCTACGCCCTGCGCGAATTCCTCACCCTCACGCCGACCCGGCGCAGCGATTACCCGGCGCTGGTGGCCGCGTTTTACCTGGCGTTGCCGCTGCAATACCTGCTGATCTATTTCGATTGGTACGGGCTGTTTTCGATCTTTATCCCGGTTTATGTGTTTTTGCTGCTGCCGATCCTCGCCTCCCTGGGCGGCGACAGCACGCACTTCCTCGAACGGGCGTCGAAAGTGCAGTGGGGCTTGATGATCGCGGTGTTCTGCGTGTCGTTCGTGCCCGCCCTGCTGACCCTGGACATCGCCGGTTATGAAGGCCGCAACCTGCTGCTGATCGCTTACCTGGTGATCGTGGTGCAGCTGTCGGACGTGTTGCAGTACGTGTGCGGCAAGCTGTTCGGCAAACACAAGATCGCGCCCAATCTGTCGCCGTCGAAAACCGTCGAAGGCTTTGTCGGCGGCGTGCTGCTGTCCTCGCTGATTGGCGCGGCGTTGTGGTGGACCACGCCGTTCAACCCGTGGCAGTCGTTCCTGATTGCCCTGCTGATCAACCTGCTGGGCTTTGCCGGCGGCATTGTGATGTCGGCGATCAAGCGCGATCGCGGCGTAAAGGATTGGGGGCACATGATCGAAGGCCACGGCGGGATGCTGGATCGGCTGGATTCAGTGTGTTTCGCGGCGCCGATCTTCTTTCACCTGGTGCGCTACTGGTGGACTTGAGAGCCTTGATCTAAAAGCCCCGTAACACTTTTCAGGTTCGCGTGTAGGATATGCCGCACTTTGCCAAGGATGCGCACCATGTTCGACACGTTCAAAAAAACCTGCCGCCGTTTTTTCGGTGTTTTTTTAAGCGTGATGGGTGCGCTTTTCAGCCTCATGGGCTGGCTGCTTAAAGCGGTCTTCGGCCAATGGCAGCCGCCGTCCTGGTTGGCTGCCCTCGGCAAACGCCTGGTTGCGTTGGGGCACAAGGCCCGGCCTTATCCAAAGCAGATTGCGGCGGCGGTGCTGGGTGTTGCGCTGCTGGTGGCGGCCGGTGTGTATGGCTGGCACTGGTATTCCCACCTGCCGCAACCGCACACCGTGACCTACTCGGTGCAATCGCCGAGCCTGACGAACTACGCCGTCACGCCGCCCACCGTCAACAACGTGCGAGTGCGCTTCACTGAATCCGTGGCGCCGTTGCAGGACATCGGTAAACCGGTCACCAAGGGCATCACCCTTAAACCCGCCGTCAAAGGCGTCTGGCGTTGGGAGGATGATCGCAATCTGGTGTTCACGCCGGAACAGGATTGGCCGATCAAGGCCGAATACAGCCTCGACCTCGCCAAGAAAGGCCTGCTGGCCGGCGGCGTGCTGCTGAACCAGTACGCCAGCAAGATAACCACCGACGCCTTCCGTGTGCGCCTGGTCCAGAACGAGCTGTATCAAGACCCGGTCAACCCGACGCTGAAGCAGCAAGCCGCAACCTTTGGCTTCACCCATCCGGTGGACGAAGACAGCGTGCGCAAACGCGTGACCGTCACCCTTGGCAAAGGCCTGGCCTACCGCGACGCCCAGGCACCGAACAAGCCTGAAATCACCTTCGACGAACACAAGCTCAACGTCTACGTCCGCTCCGCCGCCCTCGCCACTCCGCTGGAAAGCGTGGCGGTGACGATCAAGCTCGATGAAGGCATCAAGGCCCGGGACGGCGGCAATGCCAGCCCTGCTCCGCTGAGCGCTGAAGTCACCGTACCCGGCCGCTATCGCCTGACCTTCGGCAACGCCGACGTGCAGTTTGTCGACAACGAACGCGGCGAGCCGGAACCGGTGCTGATGTTCAGCAGTTCCAGCGCCGTGGCCGATGAAATGCTGGCCGGCAAGGTGCAAGCCTGGCTGCTGCCGGAAAAACCCGCCGACGATCAAACGCCCTGGTACGGCCAAGACATCGACGAAAAGCTGCTGGCCCGCAGCACCAAGGTCGCGCTGACCCACGTACCGAGCATCGAACCGCTCAACACCCAGCACGCCTTCAAGTTCAAGGCGCCGGCGGGGCGTGCGTTGTACATCCGCGTCCCGGCCAACCTCGAAGCCATCGGCGGTTACCTGGCGAAGAATCCGACGGTGTCGCTGGTCAGCATGCCGGCCTACCCGCGCAGTTTGCGCTTCCTGTCCGACGGCGCGCTGCTGAGCCTCACCGGCGAGAAACGCCTGGGCTTCATGTCCCGTGGCGTGCCCGGCGCCCATGTGGAAATCGCCCGTTTGCTGCCCAACCAGTTGCAACACCTGGTGGACCAGAGCAGCGGCAGCTTCGCCCGGCCCAATTTCAGCAATGACTATTTCGACCGGATGGTCGAGCGCATGTCCCTGGACATCCCGCTGAACGCCGCCGACCCGTCGAAAACCGTCTACGACAACGTCGACCTCAGCCGCTACCTCAACGCCAATGGCGGGCGTCGCGGGATTTTCGTGCTCAAGTTGAGCTCCCAGGATGATCAGGCCGAGCGCACCTTCGACCGCTACTCCGAGAGCACCACCAGCGACTTGCGCTTCATTGTGGTCACGGACCTGGGGATCATCGCCAAACGTTCCAGCGACGGCAGCCACGATGTCTACGTGCAATCCATCGGCAACGGCTCGCCGGTGAGCGAAGCTCAGGTCGACATCATCGGCCGCAACGGTTTGCCCGTGAGCAGCGGCAAAACCGACGCCGAAGGCCACGTGCACTTCGCCAAGCTCGATGAGTTGCGCCGTGAGAAAACCCCGTTGATGTACGTGGTGACCCGTGGCAACGACCAATCCTTCCTGCCGATTGCCCGCCAGTCCCAGCTACTGGACCTGTCGCGCTTCGACATCGGCGGCCTGGAAGAAGACGGCGCCACCGAGCGCCTGAGCGCTTACCTGTTTACCGATCGTGGCCTCTATCGTCCCGGCGAAACGGCGCACTTGGGCATGATCGTCCGTAGTGGCAACTGGAAAGGTGGTTTGCAAGGCCTGCCGGTGGAACTGAAAATCCTCGACCCACGGGGCATGGAAGTCATTCGCCAGCCGCTCAAACTGTCGGCTTCGGGCTTTGAAAGCTTTGATTTCCCCAGCAGCGAAGTGGCGCCCGCCGGGGACTACACCGCGACCCTGCAATTGATCGGCGAGAAGCAGTCGCGAACCGACCTGGGCAGCGTCAGTTTCAAGGTCCGCGATTTCGAGCCGGACCGCATGAAGGTCAACCTGACCCTGCACGACACGCCTGTTGTCGGCTGGATCCCGCCCGAGCAAGTGGTGGCCAAGGTCACCGCCCTGCACCTGTTCGGCGCCCCGGCCACGGGTCGGCGTATTACGGCAAAAATGTCCCTGAACCCGACGGCGGCGGCGTTTGATCGTTACCCGGATTATCGCTTCCACCTGCGCGATGCCCTGGAAGAAGCCAGTTCCGAAGACCTGGCGGAAGCCGAGGCCGACGACAACGGTCAAGCGGTGCTCGACCTCGACCTGCAACGCTTCGCCAACAGCACCTATCGCCTGCAAGTCATGACCCAGGTCTATGAGGCCGAAGGTGGCCGCAACGTTGCGGCCCAAAGCAGCCTGCTGGTGTCTTCCGCGCCGTATCTGGTGGGCGTGACCAGCCCGGATGCCCTCAGCTATGTCGCCAAGGACGCCCCACGCCAGGTGCAATGGCTGGCCATCGCGCCGGACCTCACGCCACGGGCGGTGGATGGCCTGAGCACCGAGCTGGTGGAACACCGCTACGTTTCGGTCCTGGTCAAACAAGCCAACGGCACGTTCAAATACGAGTCGCGGATCAAGAACATCAGCCAGCCTGCCACGCCCCTGACCCTGGGCAAGGCCGGCGCCAAGCAGACGCTGAACACCGCCACCCCGGGCGATTACACCCTGCAATTGAAGGACCCGAGCGGCAACGTCATCAACGCCATCGACTACAGCGTCGCCGGGCGTGCCAACACGTCGCGCTCCCTGGAGCGCAACGCCGAACTGCAACTGCGCCTGGACAAGCGCAGCTACGCCACCGGCGACGAAATTGCGATCAGCATTCGCGCGCCTTACACCGGCGCCGGGCTGATCACCATCGAACGCGACAAGGTCTACACCCAGCAATGGTTCAAGGCCGACAGCACCAACAGCGTTCAACACATCCGGGTGCCGGCCGGGATTGAAGGCAACGCCTACATCAACGTGCAATTCGTGCGGGACATCGGTTCGTCCGAGGTCTACATGAGCCCGTTGTCCTACGGCGTGGTGCCGTTCGGCATCAACCTCGATGCACGGCGCATGGCGCTGAAGGTCGAAGGCCCGGCGAAAATCGAGCCGGGGCAAGTGCTGGATATCAAGGTCACGGCGGACCGACCTTCCCGTGCCGTGGTTTACGCGGTGGACGAAGGCATCCTGCAAGTCGCGCGCTACAAGGCGCCGGACCCGCTGGCCTTCTTCTTCCAGAAACGCGCGCTGGAGGTCAACACCAGCCAGATCCTTGACCTGATCCTGCCGGAATTCAGCCGCTTGCTCAGCGGCGCGGCACCGGGCGGCGATACCGAAAACGCCCTGGCCTCGCACCTCAACCCGTTCAAGCGCAAACACCAGCCACCGGTGGCCTGGTGGTCGGGGCTGATCGACTTGCCGGCCGGGGAAACCGTGCTGCATTACCAGGTACCGGACAGCTTCAACGGCAAATTGCATCTGTTCACCGTGGCCGTGGATGCCGACAGCGTCGGTGTCAGCGAGGCCGCCACCGAAGTGCGCGGGCCGCTGGTGATCACGCCGAACGTGCCGGCGTTTGTCGCGCCGGGCGATGTGTTCAGCGTCAGCGCCGGGGTGTTCAGCAACCTCGACACGGCCGCCAAGGTGAAATTCGAGCTGCAAACCAGCAGCGGCCTGAAAGTCGAAGGCGCTCAGGACAACACCCTGGAGCTGCAACCGCGCAAGGAAGGCGTGGCGCAGTTCCGCATCAAGGTCCTGGAAAACCTCGGCTCGGCGGACCTGCGCTTTATCGCGGTGCTGCCGGACGGCAAACGGATCCAGGTCGCCGAAACCACGTCGATCCGCCCGTTGACCGAACACCGTGTGGCCCTGAACCTCGGCCGTTTCGACAGCGCCAGCAAAGAGCTGAAGCCGACCCGCGATCTGTTCGGGCAGTTGCGCAATGTGCAAGTAGGTGTCGCCGCCTCGCCGCTGGTCTGGGCCATTGGCCTCAAGCATTACCTGGATGACTACGGGTACGCCTGCACCGAGCAATGGGTGTCCAAGGCCATGCCGGCGTTGATCTGGGGTGGCACCGCACCCGAGGCCGAACAAGCCTTTACCGGCGCGGTACGGATGCTGCGTCAGCGGCAGAATCAGGCCGGTGGTTTTGGTCTGTGGGCGGCCAACCCGGACGTCGCGCCTTACGCCAGCCTGTACGCCACTGACTTCCTGATCGAAGCCAAGGAACGTGGCCTGGCCGTGCCGGAAGATCTGCTGGTGCGCGCCAATGCCTACCTCACCGACCTGGCCAACGGCCCGAGCGAAGGTTTGGCCGAACTGCGCAACCGCGCCTACGCCAGCTACTTGCTGAGCCGTCAGGGGATTCTGGTCAGCGGCGCCGTGAGCGATATCCGCGAGCGTTACGAAACCTACTTCAAAGCCTCATGGACCAACGACCTGGGCGCCGCTTACCTCGCCGCCAGCTACAAATTGCTCAAGCAGGATCGCCAGGCCGACGCGCTGTTCCGCAAGATCCCATGGCGCTCCGTCGCCGATGCCTGGGACAGCGACGGTCTGTATTACGACCCGCTGGTGCATGACGCCGAGCACCTGCATTTGCTCAGCCGCCATTTCCCCGAGTTGCTGGACGATGTGCCGGTGGCCCTGCTGGATAAACTCGGCAAACGCCTCAACGAGCAGCGCTACAACTCGCTGTCCGCCGCGCTGTTGTTGCGTGGCTTGGACAACTACGGCCAGCGTGCGCAAACCGACATGACCCTCAAGGCCTCGGCCTGGTTGGGCGACAAGCAGCAACAACTGTTGGAAATGGCCGGTCAACCGCCCCGCGCGCCCGTACCGGTCGGCACGAAGAAACTGCTGCTGGAAAAAACCGACGGCCCGGCGGCGTTCTACATGTTCAGTGAGGCTGGTTTCGATCGCGGCACCCTCAAGCCGATCAGCAATGGCCTGGAGATCATCCACGAATACCTCGACCTGGACGGCAAAGCGGTCAGCCAGGTGAGTGTCGGCGATGAGTTCCTGGTGCGCTTGCGGTTGCGCGCGACCGATCGCGACCAGGTGCAGCAAGTGGCTGTGGTCGATTTGCTGCCGGGCGGGGTCGAGCCGGTGTATCGCCTGCCACCGGAACCGAAAGCCGCCAGCGAGGAGGACGATGAGTCGCAATACAGCGACGACAGCGAAGAAGCCGAGGCCTGGCAACCTCCGGTCGGTGAAAGCGCGTTGAGCGACTGGTCGCCGAGCTACATCGATGTGCGTGATGATCGCGTGGTGTTCTACGGTACGGCGCGGCGCGATGTCGGCACGTTCGTCTACCGGGTACGCGCCACCAACGCCGGGACCTTCAAGACGCCACCGGCCTACGCTGAAGGCATGTACGAAACCACCCTGCAGGGCCGAGGCAAAGTCGGTCAGCTGGAAATCGTCAAACCTTGAGAACACCGGGGCGACGATTGAAATTCCTGCTAGCCGGTGGATTGGCGGTGGGGGCGACGTTGCTGGGGCTGAGGCTGTGGCCCCATGCGCCGCTGAGCGAAACGACGTCATCGTCACGCCAGGTGTTGGCGGACGATGGCTCGCTGCTGCGCATGACCCTGGCCGCCGATGGCCAATATCGGCTTTGGCTGCCACTGGAGCGCCTCTCGCCGACGTTGGTTGAAGCACTGCTGCTCAAGGAAGACCGCAATTTCTTCTGGCATCCGGGGATCAATCCGCCCGCCCTGCTGCGCGCGGCCAGCGCCACGTACAGCGGTGGCCAGCGTCAGGGCGGTTCGACGCTGAGCATGCAACTGGCGCGGCGCCTGTGGGACCTAAACACCCGACAGATCCCCGGCAAGCTGCAACAAATGGCCTTGGCCCTGTGGCTGGAGGCGCGCTACAGCAAGCACGAGATTCTTGAGGCCTACCTCAATCTGGCGCCCATGGGCGGCAACATCGAAGGCGCCGAAGCGGCGAGCCGGATTTACTTCGGCAAACCGGCGGCGCAGTTGTCGTTGTCCGAAGCCTTGGCGCTGGCGGTGATTCCCCAGCAACCGGGACGCCGCGCCAGTTTCGGGCCGTCGTTGCAGAACGCGCGGCTGCGCTTGATGGCGCAGTGGCGCGACACTTATCCCGATGACCCACGCAACAGCAGTTTGCTGGAGCTGCCGCTGGAAGCACGCAACCGCCAACAGATTCCGTTTCTGGCGCCGCATTTGAGCGAGCAATTACTGGCGGCCCAGACCGGCAATGAACTCAACAGCACGTTGAATGTGCCGTTGCAGCAACTGCTGGAGCGGCTGATCGGCGGGTTTATTGCCGAGCGCAAAAGCACCGGTGTCGAAAACGCCACGGCGATCCTGATCGACAGCCGCGACCAGAGCGTCAAGGCCCTGGTCGGCTCGGCGGACTACTTATCCACAGCCCTGCACGGGCAGGTCAACGGCATTCTGGCGCGACGCTCGCCGGGTTCGACCCTCAAGCCGTTTCTTTACGGGCTGGCGTTGGACCAGGGGCTGATCCACCCGATGAGCATCCTCAAGGACATGCCGAGCAGCTTCGGCTACTTCCAGCCGGAAAATTTCGACGGCAGTTATATCGGTCCGTTGACCGCCCGCGATGCCTTGATCCGCAGCCGTAATATTCCGGCGGTGTGGCTGGCCAGCCAGGTCAAATCCCCATCGTTGTACGGTTTTTTGCAGCAGGCCGGGATCAAGGGGATGCGCGGCGAAAGCCATTACGGTCTGGCCCTGGCCTTGGGCGGCGGCGAGATGACGCCCGAGGAGTTGGCGCGGCTGTACCTGATGCTGGCCGGCGATGGGCATTTGCGGCCCCTGCGTTATCTGCGCGAACAACCGCAAAGCAGCGGCGATGCCTTGCTGACGCCGCAAGCTGCGTTCATGGTCCGCGACATGCTGCGGCGTAACCCGCGCCCCGATGGCCTGCCCGCCGACAGCCGTGGCCGGCATTGGCGCACCGCGTGGAAAACCGGCACCTCGTGGGGTTTTCACGATGCCTGGAGCGCCGGCATCGTCGGGCCCTACGTGTTGGTGGTGTGGGTCGGCAACTTCGACGGCCGCCCCAACCCGGCGTTTATCGGCGCCAAAACTGCAGCGCCACTGTTCTTTCGCATCGCCGACGCCCTGCCGCTGGCCTTGCCCACGGTGGCGGATCGCGTCGACAAACCGCCCGCGGGCCTCAAGCGCATCGACATCTGCGCAGCTTCCGGCGAGTTGCCCAACCGCTGGTGCCCATTGACGCGCAAAACCTGGTACGTCCCCGGCGTCTCGCCGATCCGCGTGTCCAACCTGCATCGCCCGGTGCTGATCGACACCCGCACCGGCAAAGCCGCCTGCGCGCCATTCGACCCGCAATACACCCGCGAAGAAGTCTTCGAGTTCTGGCCCAGCGACGTGCAACGCCTGTACCGCGCCGCCGGCCTGCCCCGGCGCACACCACCCAACGTGGTCAAGAACTGCCAACCCAACCCCAGCGGCGATCAGAGCGAAGCGCCGCAAATCCGCTCGCCACTCACCCAGGTCAGCTATCAGCTGCGGCTTTCCCAGCCACAGGACAGCCTCTCCCTGAGCGCCAATGCGGCCAGTGATGCAGTGAACCTCTATTGGTTTGCCGACCAGACCCTCATCGGCCAAGGCCCGCCGCAGACCGCGCTGAATTGGCGGCCGGGCAAGTCCGGGGTGTATCAGTTGCGCGTCAGTGATGATCAGGGGCGAAGCGCGACGAGAGGGCTGCGCGTGGAGTTTGTGCCTTGAGCGACTGTATTAAACAGCCGCTCGATTAAGGCACTGCGCAGCAATCTCTATCCGTAACGTTTGTGGATAACTTATTCCACCGTCACCGACTTCGCCAGGTTGCGCGGCTGGTCAACGTCCGTGCCTTTCAACACCGCGACGTAGTACGACAGCAACTGCAACGGGATGGTGTAGAGGATCGGCGACAGGATGTCGTGGATGTGCGGCATCTGAACCACGTGGGTGCCTTCGCCATTGGTCATGCCGGCCTTTTCGTCCGCGAAGACGATCAGCTCGCCACCCCGGGCGCGGACTTCCTGGAGGTTGGATTTCAACTTCTCCAGCAATTCGTTGTTCGGCGCCACGGTGACCACGGGCATGTCGTTATCCACCAGCGCCAACGGGCCGTGTTTCAGTTCACCGGCCGGGTAGGCTTCGGCGTGGATGTAGGAGATCTCTTTGAGTTTCAGAGCCCCTTCCATCGCCACCGGGTATTGCGCGCCGCGCCCCAGGAACAAAGTGTGGTTCTTGTCGGCGAACAGCTCGGCGATTTTTTCCACGGTGCTGTCCATGGCCAGGGCTTCGCCCAGACGGGTCGGCAGGCGACGCAGTTCTTCGACCAGCGTGGCTTCGACGCCTGGGGCCAACGTACCGCGGACCTGACCGAGGGACAGGGTCAGCAGCAACAGGCCAACCAACTGCGTGGTGAAGGCTTTGGTCGAGGCCACGCCGATTTCGCGACCGGCCTGGGTCAGCAAAGTCAGGTCGGACTCACGCACCAGCGAGCTAATGCCGACGTTGCAGATCGCCAGGCTGGCGAGGAAGCCCAGTTCCTTGGCATTGCGCAGAGCGGCCAGGGTGTCGGCGGTTTCGCCGGACTGGGAGATGGTCACGAACAGGCTGTCGGGTTGCACCACGACTTTGCGGTAGCGGAATTCGCTGGCGACTTCGACCTGGCACGGAATCCCGGCCAGCTCTTCGAGCCAGTAACGGGCAACCATGCCGGCGTGGTAGCTGGTGCCGCAGGCAACGATCTGCACGTTGCGCACTTTGGCGAACAGCTCGGGGGCCTCTGGACCGAAGGCTTGCACCAACACTTGTTGCTGGCTCAAACGCCCTTCCAGGGTGCGTTGCACCACCGTGGGTTGCTCGTGGATTTCCTTGAGCATGAAGTGGCGGTACTCGCCCTTCTCGGCGGATTCGGCGTTGTCGCCATACTGCACCGCTTCGCGCTCAACGGCTTTGCCGTCGATGTCCCAGATCTGCACGCTGTCGCGGCGAATCTCGGCGATATCGCCTTCTTCCAGGTACATGAAGCGGTCAGTGACCTGACGCAGGGCCAATTGGTCGGAGGCGAGGAAGTTTTCCCCCAGGCCCAGGCCAATCACCAGCGGGCTGCCACTGCGGGCGGCGACCAGGCGATCCGGCTGATCGGCGCTGATCACCGCCAGGCCATAAGCACCGTGCAGCTCTTTAACGGTGGCTTTGAGGGCCACGGTCAGGTCGTGCAGGTCTTTGAGTTTATGCGCCAGCAGGTGGGCAATGACTTCGGTGTCGGTGTCCGAGGTGAACACGTAACCCTGGGCTTTCAATTGCTCACGCAGGGCTTCGTGGTTTTCGATGATGCCGTTGTGCACAACGGCCAGGTTCTGCCCGGAGAAGTGCGGGTGGGCGTTGCGTTCGCACGGTGCGCCATGGGTGGCCCAGCGGGTGTGGGCGATGCCCAGGCGACCGATCAGCGGTGTCTCGGCGAGGGCTTGATCCAGCTCGCTGACCTTGCCCGGACGGCGCAGGCGATCAAGGATCCCGTCATTGGTGAAAACCGCCACGCCCGCGCTGTCATAGCCCCGGTATTCGAGGCGCTTCAGCCCTTCGAGCAGGATGGCGGTGATGTTACGTTCTGCGACGGCGCCGACAATTCCACACATGCTATTTCTCCTGACTGACAGCCGCGAGGATCAAATTGATACCGCGAGCCTGAATCTGATCCCGTGCCTCAAGTGGCAGGCGATCATCGGTAATAAGGGTATGGACGCTGCTCCAGGGCAGTTCCAGGTTGGGAATCTTGCGACCGATCTTGTCGGCTTCGACCATCACCACCACTTCCCGGGCGACTTCAGCCATCACGCGGCTCAAGCCCAGCAATTCGTTGAAGGTGGTGGTGCCACGGACCAGATCGATGCCATCGGCACCGATGAACAACTGGTCAAAGTCGTAAGAGCGTAGTACCTGCTCGGCGACCTGCCCCTGAAAGGACTCGGAATGCGGGTCCCAGGTGCCGCCGGTCATCAACAGCACCGGTTCGTGCTCCAACTCGCTCAGGGCGTTGGCCACATTCAGGGAATTGGTCATCACCACCAGGCCCGGCTGCTGGCCGAGTTCCGGGATCATGGCGGCGGTGGTGCTGCCGCTGTCGATGATGATCCGCGCATGCTCGCGAATCCGCAGCACGGCGGCACGCGCGATGGCTTGCTTGTACTTGGACACCGGTTGGCCGAGGTCAGCCACCAGTTCCTGGGGCATGGTGATCGCGCCACCGTAACGGCGCAGCAGCAGGCCATTGCTCTCAAGGGCGGCGAGGTCTTTGCGGATCGTCACTTCCGAGGTCTCGAAGCGCTTGGCCAACTCGTCCACGCTGACTTCCCCCTGCTCGGTGAGCAAGGCGAGGATGTTGTGGCGGCGTTGTGGTGTATTGCGCTTCGACATGGGCTGGTAAGTTTCGATTCGAAAGATAACGAAAGCAATCAGAACCTATTGGCGAAACTTCGTCAAGGGGATGTTTGAGGCGTCGAGGGACGATTTCTAAGATGACCATTCATCGCAACTGTTATTTTTGACAGTTACAACGCCCGGGCAATGACGTTTTTAATCTGCGTAGGTACCGCCACGACCAGAGCCTCCCTCAATGAACACTCGCGTTAAAGACGTACTGGACAACGCCTTGAGCGCCCTGCTGGGCAAACAGCAAGCTGACGGCCATTGGGTCTTCGAGTTCGAGGCCGATGCGGGGATAACCTCTGAATATGTGTTGCTGATGCATTTCCTGGGCGAATCCCTTGAACCCACCTTGCAAACCAGGCTCGCGCGCTACTTGCGAGATCGGCAACAGGCAGAAGGCGGATGGTCGTTACTGCAAGGAGGCCGTTTTAACCTCAATGCCAGTGTCAAAACCTACTTTGCGCTCAAGCTGCTCGGACATACGAAGGACGAGCCGCACATGCAACGTGCTAGCACGCTTATTCGCCAGCACGGCGGGGCCGCTAACTGCAACGTGGTCACCCGCATCTGGCTCGCCTTGTACAACGTCATCCCCTGGCGTGTATTGCCCCTGATTCCCGTGGAAGTGATGTTGCTGCCACGCTGGTTTCCGTTTCATCTGTCGAAGATTTTCTGCATCCCTCGCCTGTTCACGGTGGCTGTTTCCGTGTTGCAGGTCTTGCGGCCCACGGCGCGTAATCCCCAAGACGTCGGCATCACCGAGCTGTTTATCCACCCGGCAAACGAAACCACTCCATTCCCCCGGGCGCCCCACCAAAACCGGGTCTGGTTTGTCTGTTTTTCCGCGATCGATCGTCTTTTGCACCGCATCGATCCGTGGCGTCCCAAGGGCCGACGTAAAAAAGCGTTGGATACAGCGGTGGCGTACGTGACCGGACAGCTCAATGGCGAAGATGGCTACGGCGCAACGCTGCCGACCATCGCGATCAGCTTGATCATGCTTCAGGCCCTGGGTTATCCCCGTGACCATCGCGCGATGCAAACGGCGCGTAGAGCCTGCGAAAAACTGTTGGTGGTGACCGAGCAGCAGGCTTACTGCCAACCATGCGTGTCGCCCGTCTGGGACACGGCATGGGCCTGTCAGGCATTGCTGGAAACCGGCAATCGCCGGGGATGGGAGGCGGCAGTGCGCGGCATCGACTGGCTCAAGCAACGGCAGATACTCGACGTGTACGGGGGCTGGGCGGTGACCAGGCCTCACCTGCGTCCCGGCGGCTGGGCGTTTCAATACGTGTTGCCCAACCATCCCGATGTCGACGACGCCGCTCTGGTCGCGACCGTCATGCACAAGGCCATGCAGGTCGTTCCCGGTGCTGACTACGGCGAGTCGATTGCCCGGGCACAGGAATGGATAAAGGGTATGCAAGGTCGCCATGGCGGCTGGGGCGCCTACGAGGCTGACAACACCCAGTATTACCTCAACAGTATTCCCTTTGCCGAACACGGCATGATGATTGATCATCCCACCGCCGATGTCAGCGGCCGCTGCCTGGCGCTGCTCGGGCAACTGGGTGCAACCCCGGTCTGCGATGACATCACGGGCAAGGCACTGAATTACCTGCTGGCGGAGCAGGAAACGGATGGCAGTTGGTACGGGCGATGGGGCATCAACTTCATCTATGGCACCTGGTCGGTGCTGGAGGGGCTTGCCGCCATGGGTTACGACACCCAGTCATCGGCTGTTCAAAAGGCTCGCCACTGGCTGATCCTGAGGCAGAACGAGGACGGAGGCTGGGGCGAAGATGCTTGCGGCTATTCCCTGGATCACCCACGCCATCAGCCTTCGGTCAGCACCCCATCCCAAACGGCATGGGCCTTATTGGGATTAATGGCGGCCGGTGCCGTGGAGCATCCCGTCACGGCAAAAGGCATTGAATACTTGCTCAAGGCGCAAAAAAACGAGGGCACCTGGACAGACCCGCATGCCACGGGCACCGGTGTACCTCGGGTGCTTTACACGACGTATCACGGATACGGTTTGTACTTTCCAATGTGGGCCCTGGCACGCTACTGCACGTTGCGCCAGGCCCGGACTCCAGCGACTGAGGTGATTTGAAGCATGGAAGAATCACTGATTCTGGTGGATCGCAATGATCAGCAAATCGGCACCGGTCACAAGTTGCCCATTCACCGCGAAGGGCTGCTGCATCGCGCGTTCTCGCTCTTCATCTTTGATGGCCAAGGGCGGTTGATGCTGCAGCAGCGCGCGCTGAGCAAATACCACTCCGGGGGCCTGTGGACCAACTCATGTTGTGGCCACCCTCGCCCGGGCGAGAGCACCGCCCAAGCGGCTCACCGCCGGCTTGGGGAGGAAATGGGCTTCGATTGCCCGCTGGAAGAAGTCACGACCCTGATTTACAAGTCTGAAGTCTCGGGGGATCTGATCGAGCACGAATTCGATCATATTTTCATCGGTCGGTTTGATGGCGAACCCGAGGTAAACCCGGAGGAAGCCGCGCAATGGCGGTGGATTGAAACATCCGAGTTATTGCAGTGGATCGATGCCGAGCCCGAAGCCTTCACCGTCTGGTTCAAGACCATCCTGAGCGCCCCGGCCTGCCAGCTCGAACAATGGCGATTACGGGCACAGTCCGACGCCTATGTTGACCCGACCCGTTATCAGGACGAGATCCTCACCCGGGTATCGCGCAGTTTTGCCCTGACCATCCCCCAGTTGCCGCCCGAACTTTACCCGGTGGTGACCAACGCCTACTTGCTCTGTCGGATTGCCGATACCATCGAAGATGAACCCGGCCTCACGGCCCGGCAGAAACGCCAGTACGAAAATGCGTTCCTGAATGTTGTATCAGGCGAGGCGGATGCCCAGGCCTTCAGTGATGATCTGAGTGAGCACCTGACGGATCAGACCCTTCAGGCTGAACACGACCTGGTCCGCCATCTGCCACAGATGTTGACGATATTCCACGCCCTGCGCCCTTTTCAGCAGGAGGCGATCCTGCAGTGCCTGAGCGTGATGACCCAGGGCATGAGCGAATTTCAGGAGAATGCCGGCGTGCAGGGTTTGGACACCTCTGAGCAGCTGGACCGTTATTGCTACTGTGTGGCTGGTGTCGTGGGAAAGCTGCTGACAGAGCTGTTCATCGATTTTGAACCCGCCCTGCTGCCCCAGCGAGAGAACCTGCATCGGCTGGCCCTTTCCTTTGGCATGGGCCTGCAGTTGACCAATATCCTCAAGGATCAGTGGGACGACCGTTTACGGGGCGCCTGCTGGCTGCCTCGGGACCTGCTCGCCAAGCATGGTGTCCAGTTCGCACAGCTCAAGGCCGGGCACAACGACCCACTTTATGCACAGGCCGTTGCGGAGCTGATTGGCACCGCCCATTCCCATTTGCAGCGGGCGCTGCAATACGCCCTGCTCATACCGGCCAGGCATTCGGGTATTCGGCGTTTTCTGCTGTGGAACATTGGCCTGGCGCTGTTGACCCTGCGTAACGTCCATAAAAATCCGCTCAGGCCGGTCAAAGTGTCCCACGCCGGTGTCGCGTGGATCATGCTGCTGACACGACTGTCCCAGCGCTCGGATTCAGGCTTGCGCATGCTCTACAAAATCGCTTCGCGCGCACTGCCAGTAACCCCGCTGGAAGCCGGGTGGAACACCACCTGTGGATAACCCATAAAAAAGATCGCAGCCTTCGACAGCTCCTACACGGGATACGTATCACCCTGTGGGAACTGCCGAAGGCTGCGATCTTTTTATTTTACGAGCTGTGGATAACTCAGCTCTTCTTGATTTTCTCCGGCCGCTTCCAGCCATCAATGTTC
Source organism: Pseudomonas sp. ANT_J12 (assembly GCF_008370045.1). Classification (GTDB taxonomy): domain Bacteria; phylum Pseudomonadota; class Gammaproteobacteria; order Pseudomonadales; family Pseudomonadaceae; genus Aquipseudomonas. The sequence continues at coordinate 91,822 of NZ_VOBN01000006.1, read as the reverse complement.
TTCTGCCGCGCCCGGCCTACAGCCAACTGCGCGTTATCCACATTCTGCGTAATGGTCGAACCCGCCGCAGTGGTTGCGCCGGACGAGATATCCACAGGCGCTACCAACGAGTTGTTGGAGCCGATGAACACATCTTCACCCAGCACGGTTTTCCATTTGTTCGCGCCGTCGTAGTTGCAGGTAATGGTGCCGGCGCCGATGTTGGTGCGCGCGCCGATTTCGGCATCGCCCAGGTACGTCAGATGACCGGCCTTGGCGCCTTCGCCCATATGCGCGTTTTTCAGCTCGACGAAGTTACCCACATGGGCCCGCGCCTCAAGCACGGTACCCGGACGCAAACGGGCGAACGGGCCGGCATCGCTGCCCTCGCCCAGAATCGCGCCTTCGATGTGACTGTTGGCCTTGATCACCACGCCTTTACGCAGGGTGCTGTCCTTGATCACACAGTTCGGGCCGATGACCACGTCGTCTTCGATCACGACGTTGCCTTCGAGGATCACGTTGATGTCGATGAGCACGTCGCGACCGACAGTCACTTCACCGCGCACATCGAAGCGAGCCGGATCGCGCAGGGTTACGCCCTGGGCCATTAACCGGCGACCGGCGCGCAACTGATAGTGACGCTCCAGTTCCGCGAGTTGCTTGCGGTCGTTGGCGCCCTGCACTTCCATGGCGTCATGGGGTTGTTCGGTAGCCACCACCAGACCATCGCTGACGGCCATGGCAATCACGTCGGTCAGGTAGTACTCGCCCTGGGCATTGTTGTTGGAGAGCCGGCTCATCCAGTCGCCCAGACGCTCAAACGGCACCGCCAGAATCCCGGTGTTGCCTTCGGTGATCTTGCGCTCGTCTTCATTGGCGTCTTTCTGCTCGACGATCGCGGCGACCTTGCCGTCGGCATCACGCACGATACGGCCGTAACCGGTCGGGTCGGTCAGCTCTACGGTGAGTAAGCCCAGTTGCTGCGGCGTCACCTGCTTGAGCAGGCGTTGCAGGGTTTCGACTTCGATCAGAGGCACGTCGCCGTAAAGGATCAGCACGGTATCGGATTTGATAAATGGTACGGCCTGGGCCACGGCATGCCCGGTGCCCAGTTGCTTGTCCTGCAACACGAAATTCAGGTCATCCGCTGCCAGGCGTTCACGCACGGCGTCGGCGCCGTGGCCGATCACCACATGGATGCGCTGTGGATCAAGTTGCCGGGCGCTGTGGATAACATGGCCCAGCATCGAGTTGCCGGCAATCGGGTGCAACACCTTGGGCAACGCCGAGCGCATGCGAGTGCCTTGGCCGGCAGCGAGGATTACGATTTCAAGAGACATGACTGGCTACCAATCCTGGGTGGTCAGCAACTGCGACCGGGTTATGAACATCGGAAAAGAAAAAAGGGTAGCCGAGGCTACCCTTTTTAATCAATCACACAACAAGCACCGGCCTATTAGTGGCCGAACTTCTTGCGGATCTGCTGGACGGTGCGCAGCTGAGCTGTCGCCTCGGCCAGACGTGCGGCGGCAGAACCGTAATCGAATTCTGCGCCACGTTCATGCAAGGCCTTCTCGGCAGCCTTAACGGCTTCCTGAGCGGAGGCTTCATCCAGGTCGGCAGCACGTTGCACGGTGTCGGCAAGAACCTTGACCATGTTCGGCTGAACCTCGAGGAAACCACCGGAGATGTAGAACACCTCGGTTTCCCCGCCCTGCTTGATCAGGCGGATCGGGCCTGGCTTGAGATTAGTGATCAGCGGCGCGTGACCCAGGGCGATACCAAGATCACCCAGTGCACCGTGCGCAATCACCATCTCGACCAGGCCGGAAAAGATTTCCCCTTCCGCGCTGACGATATCGCAATGGACTGTCATAGCCATCTGATTGCCTCAACCTAAATTAGCGCCCGTTGCCGGGCGCCGGGATTACAGTTTCTTGGCTTTCTCGATCGCTTCTTCGATGCCGCCGACCATGTAGAACGCTTGTTCTGGCAGGTGGTCGTAGTCACCGTTGAGGATGCCTTTGAAGCCAGCAATGGTGTCTTTCAGGGAAACGTATTTACCCGAGGCACCGGTGAAGACTTCAGCCACGAAGAACGGCTGCGACAAGAAGCGCTGGATCTTACGAGCACGGTTTACCAACTGCTTGTCGGATTCCGACAGCTCGTCCATACCCAGGATCGCAATGATGTCCTTCAGTTCTTTGTAACGCTGCAGAACGTACTGGACGCCGCGAGCGGTGTCGTAGTGGTCCTGGCCGATCACGTTCGGGTCCAGCTGGCGCGAAGTCGAGTCGAGTGGATCGACCGCTGGGTAGATACCCAGGGAAGCGATGTCACGGGACAGAACGACGGTGGCGTCCAAGTGGGCGAAAGTGGTCGCTGGCGACGGGTCAGTCAAGTCATCCGCAGGTACGTATACCGCTTGGATCGAGGTGATCGAACCGTTTTTGGTCGAAGTGATACGCTCTTGCAGAGTACCCATCTCTTCGGCCAGGGTCGGCTGGTAACCTACTGCCGAAGGCATACGGCCCAGCAGTGCGGATACTTCAGTACCGGCCAGGGTGTAACGATAGATGTTGTCGACGAACAGCAGAACGTCGTTACCTTCGTCACGGAACTTCTCGGCCATGGTCAGGCCGGTCAGTGCTACGCGCAGACGGTTACCCGGCGGCTCGTTCATTTGACCGTAAACCAGTGCCACTTTGTCCAGAACGTTGGAATCCTTCATCTCGTGGTAGAAGTCGTTACCCTCACGAGTACGCTCACCCACACCGGCGAACACGGAATAACCGCTGTGCTCGATGGCGATGTTACGGATCAGTTCCATCATGTTTACGGTTTTGCCTACACCGGCACCACCGAACAGACCGACTTTACCGCCCTTGGCGAACGGGCAAACCAGGTCGATAACCTTGATGCCGGTTTCCAGCAGGTCGTTGCCGCCCGCTTGTTCAGCGAAGGTTGGCGCAGGACGGTGAATGCCCCAGCGCTCTTCGGTGTCGATCGGGCCAGCTTCGTCGATCGGGTTACCGAGGACGTCCATGATCCGGCCCAGGGTCGCTTTACCGACCGGTACGGAGATGGCTGCGCCAGAGTCGGTGACTTCCAGACCGCGCTTCAAGCCCTCGGTGGAACCCATCGCAATGGTACGAACCACGCCGTCGCCCAGCTGCTGCTGAACTTCCAGGGTGGTTTCGGCCGCGCTTACAACTTTCAACGCGTTGTAGATGCTCGGTACGCTGTCGCGTGGAAATTCCACGTCGATAACGGCGCCGATGATTTGAACGATACGTCCGCTACTCATAGCTGGATCCTCTGAATATTTGAACCGTTAAACCGCGGCAGCGCCGCCGACGATTTCCGAGATCTCTTGGGTGATCGCAGCCTGACGCGCCTTGTTGTAGATCAGCTGCAAATCGCTGATCAAATCACCGGCGTTGTCGGTAGCGTTCTTCATCGCGATCATCCGCGCAGCTTGTTCAGCCGCGTTGTTCTCGACCACCGCCTGGTAGACCTGCGACTCCACGTAGCGAACCATCAAGCCGTCAAGCAGCTCTTTGGCGTCCGGCTCGTAGAGATAGTCCCAGTGGTGCTTGAGGCCTTGATCCGGGGTTGCAACCAGTGGAATCAACTGCTCCACGGTAGGCTGCTGCGTCATGGTGTTGATGAACTTGTTGGACACAACGCTCAAACGGTCGATACGACCATCGAGGTAGGCATCCAGCATCACCTTGACACTGCCAATCAGATCATTGATCGATGGCTCTTCACCCAGGTGGCTGATAGCGGCGACGACGTTACCGCCGAAGTTGCGGAAGAAAGCCGCACCCTTGCTACCAACAACACACAGATCGATCTCGACGCCGTTTTCACGGTTTTTCGCCATGTCCTTGACCAGGGCCTTGAACAGGTTGGTGTTCAAGCCACCACACAGACCACGGTCACTGCTCACCACGACATAACCGACGCGCTTGATTTCACGGTCGATCATGAATGGGTGGCGATATTCCGGGTTAGCGTTGGCCAAATGACCAATAACCTGGCGGATGCGCTCCGCGTAAGGACGGCTAGCAGCCATGCGCATTTGTGCCTTGCGCATTTTACTGACCGCCACTTTTTCCATGGCGCTGGTAATCTTTTGCGTGCTTTTGATGCTCGCAATCTTACTGCGAATCTCTTTTGCGCCTGCCATGTAACACCTATCAGGTTAGCAAGCGGGAGCCTTGCGGCTCCCGCTGCGGCTTACCAGGTTTGGGTGGCCTTGAACTTCTCGATACCGGCTTTCATGCCAGCGTCGATTTCGTCATTGAAGTCACCCTTCACGTTGATCTTCGCCATCAAATCGGCGTGATCGCGGTTGAAGAAAGCAATCAGCGCTTGTTCAAAGCTGCCGATCTTGGCGATTTCAATGTCAGTCAGGAACCCACGCTCAGCGGCATACAGCGACAGCGCCATGTCAGCGATCGACATTGGTGCGTATTGCTTCTGCTTCATCAGCTCGGTAACGCGCTGACCATGCTCAAGTTGCTTACGGGTCGCTTCGTCCAGGTCAGAAGCGAACTGGGCGAATGCCGCCAGTTCACGGTACTGAGCCAGAGCGGTACGGATACCACCGGAGAGCTTCTTGATGATCTTGGTCTGAGCGGCACCACCCACACGGGATACCGAAACACCGGCGTTCACAGCAGGACGGATCCCGGAGTTGAACATGGCCGATTCCAGGAAGATCTGACCGTCGGTGATGGAAATCACGTTGGTCGGAACGAACGCGGAAACGTCGCCAGCCTGGGTTTCGATGATCGGCAGTGCGGTCAGGGAACCGGTTTTGCCGGTCACTGCGCCGTTGGTGAACTTCTCTACGTATTCTTCCGAAACGCGGGATGCGCGCTCCAGCAGACGGGAGTGGAGATAGAACACGTCGCCTGGGTAAGCTTCACGGCCTGGTGGACGGCGCAGCAGCAGGGAAATCTGGCGGTAAGCCACTGCTTGCTTGGACAGATCGTCATAAACGATCAGCGCGTCTTCACCGCGGTCGCGGAAGAATTCACCCATGGTGCAACCGGAGTACGGTGCCAGGAATTGCAGTGCTGCAGATTCCGAAGCGCTCGCTGCCACGACGATGGTGTTAGCCAGTGCGCCGTTTTCTTCCAGCTTGCGAACAACGTTGGCGATGGTCGATTGCTTCTGACCGATCGCTACGTAGACGCAGAAAATGCCGCTGTCTTTCTGGTTGATGATCGCGTCGATCGCCAGAGCGGTTTTACCGATCTGACGGTCACCGATGATCAGCTCACGCTGGCCACGGCCGACAGGGATCATGGCATCGACAGCCTTGTAGCCAGTCTGTACAGGCTGGTCTACCGACTTACGCCAGATCACGCCTGGAGCAACTTTCTCGACCGCGTCGGTCTCGGTGTTGCCCAGTGGACCTTTACCGTCAACAGGGTTACCCAGTGCGTCGACTACGCGACCCAGCAGTTCCTTACCAACCGGAACTTCGAGGATGCGGCCAGTGCACTTGGCGCTCATGCCTTCAGCCAGAGACTGATAGGAGCCCAATACAACGGCGCCTACAGAGTCTTGCTCAAGGTTGAGGGCCATACCGAAGACGCCGCCCGGAAACTCGATCATCTCGCCGTACATGACGTCGGCCAGACCGTGAATCCGCACGATACCGTCAGATACGCTGACGACTGTGCCTTCGTTACGGGCTTGGGAGGTCACATCGAGCTTGTCGATGCGGCCCTTGATAATTTCACTTATTTCGGAAGGATTGAGTTGCTGCATTGCTCTGCTGCCCCTTCAAACTCAAGATTTCAATGCTTCGGCAAGGCTTGCGAGTTTTCCGCGAACCGAGCCATCGATAACCAGGTCGCCGGCGCGGATGACAATGCCCCCAATAAGGGATTTGTCTTCCTCGACTTGCAGGCGCACTTCCCGGTTGAGTCGTGCACTGAGAACCTTGGCGAGTTTGTCTTGCTGTTCTTGGTTCAATGCAAAAGCACTGGTCACTTCAACGTCTACCGACTTCTCTTGTTCGGCCTTGTACAGGTCGAACAGAGCGGATATCTCCGGCAAAAGCGGGAGACGGTCGTTTTCGGCAACGACGTGAATGAAGTTCTGTGCCTTGGCATCAAACTTGTCGCCACACACGTCAATAAACGTGGTGGCCTTGTCTGCGCTCGTCAGTCGCGGGGCCTTGAGCACGCGCTGCATGGTGTCATCTTGCGACACTGCTGCAGCCAGGCCGAGCATGGCTGACCAAGAGGCCAGTTGCTGGTGGGCCTGGGCGTGCTCGAAGGCTGCCTTAGCGTAAGGTCGGGCCAACGTGGTCAATTCTGCCATGATCGCCCTCGCTTAAATTTCAGCAGCCAGTTTGTTTACCAGCTCCGCGTGCGCGTTTTGATCGATTGTGGCACCCAGGATCTTCTCGGCGCCGCCGACGGCCAGTGCACCCAGTTGGGCACGCAGCGCGTCTTTGACACTGTTCAGTTCCTGCTCGATCTCGGCCTGAGCCTGGACCTTCACACGGTCAGCGTCGATACGGGCTTTTTCAACAGCCTCTTCAACAATCTGGTTACCGCGTTTCTTGGCTTGCTCAATGATTTCGGCTGCCTGAGCTTTTGCTTCGCGCAGTTGCTGACCCGCTTTATCTTGGGCCAGCTCCAGGTCGCGAGCTGCTCGGGCGGCAGCGTCCAGTCCATCCGCGATCTTCTTCTGACGTTCGTGCAAAGCCGCGATGACCGGAGGCCACACGAACTTCATGCAAAACAGTACAAAAATGAAGAACGCAACGGACTGGCCAATCAGGGTTGCATTAATGTTCACGCCAACACCTCGCTCGTTCGTTGCACATCAAACCAATCACTCGAAGGTTCGAGTGATTAGCCAGCGAGTTGACCAACGAATGGGTTCGCGAAGGTGAAGAACAGAGCGATACCAACACCGATCATGGTTACGGCGTCGAGCAGACCGGCAACGATGAACATTTTGACTTGCAGCATTGGAACCATTTCTGGCTGACGCGCTGCGCCTTCCAGGAACTTGCCGCCCAACAGGCCGAAACCAATTGCGGTACCCAGTGCGCCCAGGCCGATCAACAGTGCAACAGCGATAGCGGTTAGACCAACTACAGTTTCCATCTTTCCTCCCGACTTTTACGTCGTATGGTTTAGGTTTTTTAGATTTTAAAGCGGTAAAACAAATCGTTTCATAAGCCCTGTTCGGGCACCCACCCGTTTGACCGGGTGGGACATCAGACTAGTCGAGACTGGTCTTAATGGTTCTCTTCGTGCGCCATCGACAGGTAAACGATGGTCAGCATCATGAAGATAAACGCCTGCAGGGTGATGATCAGGATGTGGAACACAGCCCACGCCCACTGCAGAACTACGCCCAGGCCGCTAAGCCAGAGCAGACCGCTGCCGAACATCACGGCGATCAGAATGAAGACCAGTTCGCCGGCGTACATGTTGCCGAACAGACGCAGTGCCAAGGAGATTGGCTTGGCGATCAGGGTGACGAATTCCAGCAGGAAGTTCACCGGGATCAACAGCGCTTGCAGGAAAATGTTCTTGCTGCCAAACGGGTGCAGAGTCAGTTCGCCGATGAAGCCGCCGATGCCCTTGACCTTGATGCTGTAGAAAATGATCAACGCGAACACCGACAGGGCCATGCCCAGGGTAGCGTTCGGGTCAGTGGTCGATACGGCACGGAATGGAATGTGCGAATCGCCAGTGATCAGGATGGCCAAATGAGGAATCCAGTCGACCGGGATCAGGTCGACGGCGTTCATCAGGAAGACCCAGACGAAGATGGTCAGTGCCAGCGGTGCAATCACCGGGCTACGGCCATGGAAGCTGTCTTTCACGCTGCCATCGACGAATTCGACCAATACTTCAACGAAGTTCTGCAAAGCACCTGGTTGACCGGAAGTCGCCTTCTTTGCCGCCATGCGGAAAATCAGAACGAAGATCAGACCCAACGCGACCGACCAGCCGAGAGTATCGACGTGGAAAGCCCAGAAGCCCATTTCTTTGGCCTCTGCTGCGGTGTGGGCAAAGCCCCAGCCGCCGGTAGGATGCTGACCGAAGGTCAGGTTCTGCAAGTGGTGCTGGATATAGCCCGAAGCGGTTGTCTCTGCCATGGTTGCCTCAAACGCCCTAAGGTCTCGAAAGTCTTGTTCTCATCAGCAGGGGCGCGAACCAGCTGACCAGTTGGGTCAACACGAAGACGCCGAATACAGCTAGCGGCGCCAATGGCTTCACACCTGCAAACGTCAATGCAAAGAGCACTGCCGTCAGAATTAATTTGCCCGCCTCGCCAGCATAAAAAGACCGGACGATGGCTTGAGCTGCTCGGGCGCCGGAAAACCGAAATGCCCTGTGAGCGAAATAAACATTGGGTAACAAGGCTATCAGGCCTCCGCAGAGTCCTGAGTACCCGGCAACGACTCCGTACCATTGCCACAGCGCCAAAGCAGCGATGAGCAAAACGATAAATTGAGCCATTAGCACCGGAAAAACTGCCAGGCGATGGAACGGCAAGCGGTTTGGCGTGCGGGTTTCCATCACTTTTACTCCCCAATGGTCGGCTGCCAGAATTCAATAACTTGGCATAATTTGTGCCGACAAAATGCGCGCAGAGTATAGGGGCGGTTCAGCCCCTATTCAACTGTCAGGTAGTGATTTCCGACTGCGCGCTACATGAGGAAATGTTTCAGCGGATGTGCGCAAGCACACCTTGAAGCTCGTCGAGAGAGTTATAACCAATCACCAGCTGCCCTTTGCCCTTCTTTCCGTGGCGGATCTGCACCGCAGAGCCTAGGCGCTCGGCCAGGCGCTGCTCAAGTCGAGCGATATCCGGGTCGGGTTTTGCAGCTTCCACAGGCTCCGGTTTGCCACTCAGCCACTGGCGAACCAGTGCCTCAGTCTGGCGCACGGTCAGCCCGCGTGCGACAACGTGTCGCGCCCCCTCAACCTGCTGATTCTCCGGCAAACCCAGTAAAGCACGTGCGTGGCCCATTTCAAGGTCGCCGTGGGACAACATGGTCTTGATGACTTCCGGCAACGCGATCAGGCGCAGCAAATTGGCGACGGTGACGCGGGACTTACCCACAGCCTCGGCGACCTGTTGCTGGGTCAGCTGGAACTCCTGCTGCAAACGCTGCAGGGCCACCGCTTCTTCGATTGGATTGAGGTCTTCGCGCTGGATGTTCTCGATCAGCGCCATGGCGATGGCGGTTTCATCCGGCACATCGCGCACCATCGCCGGGATGGTTTCCTGGCCGGCCTGCTGGCTGGCACGCCAGCGGCGTTCGCCGGCGATGATTTCGAAACGACCGTTGCCAATCGGGCGAACCACGATCGGCTGCATGACGCCCTGGGCCTTGATCGACATCGCCAGCTCTTCCAGCGCCTGGGGATCCATGTCCCGGCGCGGCTGGTACTTGCCGCGCTGGATCAGGTCCAGGGGCAGGTGCTGCAGCTCACGCTGATCAGCTTGTACCGCTTGCTCTTCGAGCGAGCTGACAGTCGGACCACTCAGCAGTGCATCCAGTCCACGTCCGAGACCTCGTTTCTTGACGGCCATGGGGATTCCTTAAGTTGCCTGAGCAGCGGCGGTGCGTGAGTTTTTGCGCTGGCGGCGAACCAGTTCGCCCGCCAATGCCAGGTAGGCGATGGCGCCACGCGATGATTTGTCGTACGCCAGCGCCGGCATGCCATAGCTTGGCGCTTCGGCCAGGCGGATGTTGCGCGGAATCACGGTGTCGTAGAGCTGTTCGCCGAAGTGTTCCTTGAGCTGGGCCGAGACATCGTTCATCAGGCTCAGGCGCGGGTCATACATGGTCCGCAACAGGCCTTCGACTTTCAGGTTCGGGTTCAGCAGTTCGGCGATGCGCTTGATGTTATCCACAAGGTCGCTCAAACCTTCGAGCGCAAAGTACTCGCACTGCATGGGGATAATGACCCCGTCAGCGGCGACCAGTGCGTTCAGGGTCAACATCGACAGCGACGGCGGGCAGTCGATCAAAATGTAATCGTAGTTTTCACGGATCGGCGCCAATGCGCTGCGCAGGCGACTTTCCTTCATCTGCATTTCCAGCAGCACCACTTCGGCCGCCGTCAAATCGCGGTTGGCCGGCAACAGCTGGTAACCACCGTGCTCGGAGAAGTGCATGGCCTGGGCCAGGTCGCACTCACCGATCAACAGGTCATAGACCGAGTTTTCCAGGCCGTGTTTATCCACACCGCTACCCATGGTGGCGTTGCCCTGTGGATCGAGATCGATCAACAACACCCGGCGCTTGGTAGCGACCAGGGAAGCTGCGAGGTTGATGCAGGTGGTGGTCTTGCCCACACCACCCTTTTGGTTCGCTATCGCGAATACCTTAGCCATTCTTGCTTGTGTTCCCAATCATGCCGTGCGGCGCAGTATCAGCAGATGGCGTTGGCCTTGGCAACCAGGTACGGCCAGGGCGTGTTCGCTATCGAGGTGGAAGTCTGCCGGCAATGCTACCAGCTCATCGGCGGGATGAACGCCCTTCATTGCCAGCCAACGTGTATCGCGGTCGCCGAGGTGGCGCGTCCAGTTGCTGAAGTTTTCCATGCTGCTGAACGCCCGGGAGATGATCCCGTTGAACGGCTGTTCTGGCTGGAAACTTTCAACGCGACTGTGGATAACTTGCAGGTTATCCAGTTTGAGTTCGAGTTTGACCTGGGTCAGGAAGCGGGTTTTCTTGCCATTGCTGTCCAGGCAGGTCACTTGGGACTCTGGAAACAGGATGGCCAACGGAATGCCCGGCATGCCGCCGCCGCTGCCAACGTCCAGCCAGCGGCCGTTTTCCACAAACGACATGATGCTCAGACTGTCGAGCAAATGACGGGACACCATTTCGTCCGGATCACGCACGGCAGTCAGGTTGTAGGCCTTGTTCCACTTTATCAACAGGGCCAGATAACCCAGCAGCAACGCATGCTGGGTTTCTGTCAGCGTGACACCGAGCTGGCGAGCACCTGTGGATAACTCTTCTGCATGTTGCGAGGTGACCAACGAACTCAAGCGCTTTGCTCCAACTGACGGCCCGCGCCGCGTTTTTTCAAATGAATCATCAACAGCGAAATCGCTGCCGGGGTCACGCCCGGGATACGCGACGCCTGGCCCAACGTCTCTGGACGGGTCGCACCGAGCTTGCTCTGGATCTCTTTGGAGAGACCGGAGATGTTCGTGTAATCGATATCCACAGGCAACTTGGTATTTTCGCTGGCCCGCAGACGAACGATTTCATCCTGTTGGCGATCGATGTAGCCAGCGTACTTGGTCTTGATTTCGACCTGTTCCGCGACTTGTGGATCTTCTGCACCACCGCCCGTCACGGCGATCAGACCAGCGTAGTCGATTTCCGGACGGCTCAAGAGATTGAGCAAGTTGTATTCGTGGGTCAGCGGCGTGCCGAACTTCTCGGAAATCGCATCGCCCTGCTCGGTGCCCGGGCGAACCCAGGTACTTTTCAGGCGCTGCTCTTCCAGATCGATGCTTTCGCGTTTCTTGCAGAACGCCGCCCAACGGGCATCATCGACCAAACCGAGTTCGCGACCTTTTTCGGTCAGACGCAGGTCGGCGTTGTCTTCGCGCAAGATCAGGCGGTATTCGGCCCGGGACGTAAACATCCGGTACGGTTCCTGGGTACCCAGGGTAATCAGGTCATCGACCAACACCCCGATGTACGCCTCGTCGCGACGCGGACACCAGGCGTCTTTGCCCTGTGCACGCAGCGCGGCGTTGGCTCCGGCCAGCAAACCTTGGGCGCCGGCCTCTTCGTAACCGGTGGTGCCGTTGATTTGTCCGGCGAAGAACAGACCGCCAATCACTTTGGTTTCCAGGCTGTACTTCAGGTCACGCGGGTCGAAGTAGTCGTATTCGATGGCATAGCCCGGGCGAACGATGTGCGCGTTTTCCATGCCGCGGATCGATTGCACGATCTGCAATTGCACGTCGAATGGCAGGGAAGTGGAAATACCGTTCGGGTACAGCTCGTGGGTGGTCAAGCCTTCCGGTTCGATGAAGACCTGATGGCTTTCCTTGTCGGCAAAGCGGTGGATCTTGTCTTCGATCGAGGGGCAATAACGCGGACCGATGCCTTCGATCAGCCCGGCATCGGAATACATCGGCGAACGGTCGAGGTTCGCGGCGATGATTTCGTGGGTCCGGGCGTTGGTGTGGGTAATCCAGCAGCTGACCTGTTTCGGGTGCTGCTCTTTGGAGCCCATGAACGACATCACCGGGATCGGCGTATCGCCTGCTTGCTCGGTCATCACCGAGAAATCCACGGAACGGCCGTCGATACGCGGCGGCGTACCGGTTTTCAAGCGACCAACACGCAGCGGCAACTCACGCAAGCGGCGAGCCAGCGCAATCGATGGAGGATCACCGGCGCGACCGCCGGAATAATTCTGCATGCCAATGTGGATAAGTCCACCGAGGAAGGTGCCAGTGGTCAACACCACAGAATCGGCGAAGAAACGCAGACCCATTTGGGTGACAACACCGCGCACCGTTTCCTGTTCGACGATCAGGTCATCAGCGGCTTGTTGAAATATCCACAGGTTGGGCTGGTTTTCCAGGGCTTCGCGGACAGCCGCCTTGTACAAAACCCGGTCGGCTTGAGCGCGAGTCGCTCGCACGGCCGGGCCTTTGCGGCTGTTCAACACGCGAAACTGGATACCCCCCTTATCGGTGGCCATGGCCATCGCGCCGCCGAGGGCGTCGATTTCCTTGACCAGGTGGCTTTTGCCGATCCCGCCAATGGCAGGGTTGCAACTCATGGCACCGAGGGTTTCCACGTTATGCGTCAGCAACAGGGTTTTTGCCCCCATACGTGCTGACGCCAGTGCTGCCTCGGTACCGGCATGACCGCCGCCGATGACGATCACTTCAAAACGGGAAGGGAAATCCACCACGCACCTCGTGCCTGCTTCAGTTAGGTAATCCGGAATAGGTTGGTCTCAGGTTTTTGGACCTGGTCGGCAAGTATAGGGACTTCGCCCTTCCTAAAGAACCCTTTGCACAAAATTTAACCAGCTGTGGAGAAGTCGGGGTTATAGAAATTAAAAAGAGAGAAATTTATTAAATCTTTGTTTTTATGTTTATTTCTACTGAGCACCATTTCTGTGGATAGATCTCTACAGCCCTTTATATTCAATATGTACAGAGATTCAAAACCCTGTGGTCATGTGCCAAGGAGGCCCTTGGATAACCGGTGTAAGCCTGTGGATGAAAGGGGTGGTTATCCACAGAGGGGTTTATCTTCAGTTTTCAGGCCCTGTTATCAACTGCCCTTAGTGGCAGTTATTCACAGGGCTTAATTCACAGAAAAGCGTCGAAAGGACGATTTCCGGGCAGGAGAAATCCGCTCAAGCAGAAAGAATCTGTTCGGCACTGGGGGAAGTTTTCAGAAAAGGAGGGAACAGACAGGCACGAATGGCCTGTCTGTGAACAACGAAGGGGCTATTTACCGATGCAGAAGCTGGAAAAGATCCGCCCCAACAGGTCATCGGAGCTGAAAGCGCCGGTGATTTCACCTAAAGAGTGCTGCGCTTGACGCAGATCTTCAGCCAATAGCTCGCCGGCACCTGCCAACGTCAGCTGCGCACGGCCGTGCTCGAGGGAGGCACTGGCATGGCGCAGCGCCTCCAGGTGACGCCGGCGTGCGCTGAAGCTGCTTTCCGAGGTCTGCTCGTAGCCCATGCAGGTCTTGAGGTGTTCACGCAGCAGCTCAAGGCCCTCGCCCGCAGACTTGGCACTCAAGCTGATGGTGACATGGCCATCGTCGCTGACTTCCAGGGCAATCGCTTCGCCCGTCAGGTCAGCCTTGTTACGGATCAGCGTGACTTTGGCCGGGTCTGGCCGGGTTTCGAGGAATTCTGGCCACAGGGCAAACGGATCCAGGGCTTCCGGCGCGGTGGCATCCACCACCAGCAACACCCGATCCGCTTCGCCGATGGCTTTCAACGCACGCTCAACGCCGATTTTTTCCACCTGGTCATCGGTATCGCGCAGGCCTGCAGTGTCGACCACGTGCAACGGCATGCCGTCGATGTGGATATGTTCGCGAAGAATGTCCCGGGTGGTGCCGGCAATCTCGGTAACAATCGCCGCTTCACGACCGGCCAAGGCATTGAGCAGGCTGGATTTGCCGGCGTTCGGCCGTCCTGCGATAACGACGTTCATGCCGTCCCGCAGCAAGGCACCCTGCCCGGCTTCGCGCAGCACTGTGGATAATTCATCGCGGACCTTGTCGAGCATGCTCAGCACATGGCCATCGGCGAGGAAGTCGATTTCTTCTTCCGGGAAGTCGATGGCGGCTTCAACGTAGATGCGCAAACCGATCAATTGCTCGGTGAGGTTATGCACACGCTGGGAAAACGCACCTTGCAAGGAACGCAGGGCATTACGCGCAGCCTGTGCAGAACTGGCCTCGATCAAATCGGCAATCGCCTCTGCCTGGGCCAAGTCGAGTTTGTCGTTGAGGAAGGCGCGTTCGCTGAATTCACCCGGTCGGGCCAGGCGACAACCCAATTCCAGGCAGCGCTTGAGCAGCATATCCAGGACGATCGGACCGCCGTGGCCCTGGAGTTCCAGCACATCTTCGCCGGTGAACGAGTTCGGCCCGGGGAAATATAAGGCGATGCCTTCGTCCAGTACCTCTTCGGTTTCACTCAGGAACGGGCCGTAATGGGCGTAACGCGGTTTCAGTTCGCGACCGCTGATGGCTTTGGCCGCCACACTCGCCAGCGGCCCGGAAATACGGACGATGCCCACCCCGCCGCGACCTTGAGCGGTGGCGACGGCGGCGATGGTTTCACGAGGAACGCTCATAAACCGGTATCCAGACAAAAGTGACAGATAGCAAAACGCCCCACTAGGGGGCGTTTTGAGTGGTTATCCACAGAGTAAGTTACGCAGCGGCTTTTTTGGTAGCCGCTTCGATCTTACGCGTGATGTACCACTGTTGGCTGATGGACAGGCAGTTGTTGACTACCCAATACAGCACCAGACCCGCCGGGAACCACAGGAAGAAGAAGGTGAAGATGATTGGCATCAGCTTCATCACCTTGGCCTGCATCGGATCCGGAGGCGTTGGGTTCAACCGCTGCTGGATAAACATGGTTGCACCCATGATGATCGGCAGAATGAAGAACGGGTCCTTGATCGACAGGTCAGTAATCCACAGCATGAATGGCGCTTGGCGCATTTCCACGCTTTCCAGCAGAACCCAGTACAGCGAAAGGAAAACTGGCATCTGCACCAGGATCGGTAAGCAGCCGCCCAGCGGATTGATTTTCTCTTTCTTGTACAGCTCCATCATGGCTTGGGACATTTTCTGCCGGTCGTCGCCATGCTGCTCTTTCAGCAATGCCAGTTTCGGTGCCACTGCACGCATGCGCGCCATGGATTTGTAGCTGGCAGCCGACAGAGGGAAGAAAAGCCCCTTGATCAGCATGGTCAGGAAGATAATCGACCAGCCCCAATTACCGACAATGGCGTGGATATGTTGCAGCAACCAGAAGATTGGCTGGGCAATGAACCACAGAATGCCGTAGTCGACGGTCAGTTCCAGACCTGGGGACAACTCTTTCAGCACAGCCTGGCTTTTCGGGCCGGCGTACAGAACAGCGCTGATTTCACCTTTGGCACCTGGCGCAACGGTCACTGCCGGAGCGGTGTAACCGATGATGTAGTTGCCTTTGCTGTCTTTACGGGTCTGGACGACATTGTTTTCGCCCTTCGCCGGAATCCACGCGGTCACAAAGTAGTGTTGCAACCAGGCAACCCAACCACCGTTCACGGTTTCTTTTAGCTGAGCCTTGTCCATGTCCTTCATCGACACTTTCTTGTACGGCTCGTTACTTGTCCACAGGGCGGCGCCCAGGTAAGTCGCGGTGCCGGTGGCCGTGCTGGAAGAAGGATCGGAACTGGCGTCACGCTTCAGTTGCGCGAACATCGCGCCGGACCAAGGCTTGGCGCTTTCGTTGTCGATCAGGTAGGAAACGGTTACGTCATACAGGCCACGTTTCACGGTGAAACGCTTGATGTAGTTGACGCCGTCCTTGCTGAACTTCAGGTCCACGACCAATTGGTCCTGACCGTCAGCCAACTGATAAATCTTCTTCTCCGAAGCGTAAACCGGACGACCGGTTGGACTTGCGTCCGGACCGTCGGCGCCGATCAAACCGCTCTGGGCCAGATAAGTCC
The DNA here is from genome assembly GCF_008370045.1 of Pseudomonas sp. ANT_J12. GTDB lineage: Bacteria > Pseudomonadota > Gammaproteobacteria > Pseudomonadales > Pseudomonadaceae > Aquipseudomonas. Next base: position 75,583 of record NZ_VOBN01000006.1, on the reverse strand, counting down.
GCTCGTTGCCGTTATCAAACAACTGGAATGGAATTTCCGGATGGTCCTGGCGACGCGGATACAGCGGCAGCGTCAGCTGGGCAACATCACCACCTTGTGGATCGATGGCCAGGTTGAGCACATCCGTTTTGATCTGGATGAGGTCTTTACTGACAGCTACCGGAGTTTCGGCAGGTGCAGTGCTGGTATCGCTTGCGGCGCGGGGAATGTCGTCACTGACAGAAGCATTATTGCCAGTCGCCGTGTCCGGTAGGCCCGGTGCGGTAGTACTGGAAGCAACATTCTGAGTCGGCAGGGCAGCCTGGCCATAGTCCTGGTTCCATTTAAGAACCATAACGTAGGACACGATTGCCAGGGCGACGATCAGGATCGTGCGTTTGATATCCATGATTACTCGGCCATCGAAGAAGAACGGGAGGTAGGGATAGGCGGAACCGGGTCATAACCACCGGGATTCCACGGATGACAGCGACCTAAACGACGAAAGGCCAGCCAGCCACCGCGCAGAAGGCCATGATTTTCTATGGCTTCGTACGCGTAGCAGGAACAACTGGGGTAGAAACGACAGTGACTGGCCATCAGGGGACTAATGGCATAGCGATAAAACTGGATCGGAACGAGTGCCAGTTTACGCATCAGGACTGTCTACCCCTACAGTTTCGGTTTTAACTGCTGGTACTGGCGTGCTGCGTGCCAGACGCTTCCAGAGTTTGCCGAAATGCTGAATCAATTCGGGGTTTTCTACGTCCCCCAAACCTTTGCGCGCGACGATAACAATGTCCCAACCGACCAGTGAATCCTGGTTCAGGCGAAACGATTCGCGCATCAGACGTTTGAGGCGATTGCGCTCGACGGAGAGCTTTACGCTCTTTTTCCCGATAACCAGCCCGAGACGGGGGTGATCAAGATCGTTGTTGCGCGCAAGGAGCAGGAGATTTTTCCCCGGAACCTTGCCGGTAGGGGAGTCAAAGACTGCTTTGAAATGCCGGGGCGTAAGCAAACGCTTGTCCCGACTGAAGTCCTGACTCACCTCCAGTGCCGGATTATCAAACTGCCAGACGCGCACGACCTTTGGCGCGACGACGCGACAGGACGGCACGACCGTTTTTGGTAGCCATGCGAGCACGGAAACCGTGGGTACGAGCGCGTTTGATAGTGCTTGGTTGGAAAGTACGTTTCATTGTCGTGTTACCTGGTTCGTCCACAACGGGCCGGAATGGCCCCCGTTTTAAGAGACCGGGGATTCTAGAGAAAGCAAGCCTCTAGGTCAATTTCCAACCAGCGTTTCCTTATAAATAGATCTCCAGGGGTTTCTCGCCCGACGCTCCTTCGCTAGATATAGAAATAAAGAAGGGAATTATTTAAAGCTTTTCTGTAAAGCTTATAAAAGCTAGGGACGCCTTCTGCTGTGGATAACTGCCTTTAGCCCTTCTAATCCGTGCTGTACAGGGAATGACAACTACGGTGGAAAACGGTGGTCAGCCTGTGCTGCGCTGTCGGATAAGCTGTGTGTGGAATGGCAAGTTATCCACAGGCCAGTTATCCACCGAGTTTACCCCCCACTTGTCCAGTGCCCTCATGGGCGGTTATCCACAGAGCTTATGCACATACCGCTGGTCGCCTTTTAAGTAGTTAACGCGTTGATAATTCATGGGCTGTGCGCAACCTGCATGTGGATAAGTGCGCGTCTGGCCGCTACAATGGCCGCTTGTTTTTGCCTCACCGGCTTTCAACTTAGGGGATATCCGTGTCAGTGGAACTTTGGCAGCAGTGCGTGGAGCTTTTGCGCGATGAGCTGCCTGCCCAACAATTCAACACTTGGATCCGTCCACTACAGGTCGAAGCCGAAGGCGATGAGTTGCGTGTCTACGCACCGAATCGTTTTGTTCTCGACTGGGTCAACGAAAAGTACCTGGGCCGCGTCCTCGAACTGATGGATGAGCATGGCAATGGCATGGCGCCGGTGCTTTCCTTATTAATAGGCAGCAAACGCAGTTCGGCCCCGCGTGCGGCACCCAACGCCCCGCTGGCCGCTGCGGCGTCCCAGGCGCAAGTCTCCCAGGCACCGGTCAGCGCACCCGCGCCTGCCCCGGCCGCCACACAGACCAAACGCGCAACCCAAAAGATTGCCGACGTCAGTGAAGAGCCATCCCGCGACAGTTTCGATCCAATGGCCGGCGCCAGTTCGCAACAGGCCCCGGTTCGCGCCGAACAACGCACCGTCCAGGTGGAAGGCGCGCTCAAGCACACCAGCTACCTGAACCGAACGTTCACGTTCGAGAACTTCGTCGAAGGTAAGTCCAACCAACTGGCCCGGGCTGCGGCCTGGCAAGTGGCGGACAACCCGAAGCATGGTTACAACCCGCTCTTCCTTTATGGTGGCGTCGGCTTGGGTAAGACCCACTTGATGCACGCTGTGGGTAACCACCTATTAAAGAAGAACCCGAATGCCAAGGTCGTGTACCTGCATTCCGAGCGTTTCGTGGCCGACATGGTCAAGGCGCTGCAGCTGAACGCGATCAACGAGTTCAAGCGCTTCTACCGTTCGGTGGACGCCCTGCTGATCGATGACATTCAGTTCTTCGCTCGCAAGGAACGTTCCCAGGAAGAGTTTTTCCACACCTTCAACGCCCTGCTTGAAGGTGGCCAGCAGGTCATTCTCACCAGTGACCGCTACCCGAAAGAAATCGAAGGCCTCGAAGAGCGCCTCAAGTCCCGCTTCGGCTGGGGCCTGACGGTGGCTGTCGAGCCGCCGGAGCTGGAAACCCGCGTGGCGATCCTGATGAAAAAGGCCGACCAGGCCAAAGTCGATCTGCCCCACGATGCGGCGTTCTTCATTGCCCAACGTATTCGCTCCAACGTCCGTGAGCTCGAAGGCGCGCTGAAGCGCGTGATCGCCCACTCGCATTTCATGGGCCGCGACATCACCATCGAGCTGATTCGCGAATCCTTGAAAGATCTGTTGGCGCTGCAAGACAAACTGGTCTCTGTGGATAACATTCAGCGCACCGTCGCCGAGTACTACAAGATCAAGATCTCCGACTTGCTGTCCAAGCGTCGTTCACGCTCGGTCGCACGTCCGCGTCAGGTTGCAATGGCCCTCTCCAAAGAGTTGACTAACCACAGCCTGCCGGAAATCGGCGATGTGTTTGGCGGCCGCGACCACACGACCGTTTTGCACGCCTGCCGCAAGATCAACGAACTTAAGGAATCCGACGCGGACATCCGCGAGGACTACAAGAACCTGCTGCGTACACTGACCACTTGATGAACACCAGCGCAGCTTATTAAGGCAAGGGACTAGACCATGCATTTCACCATTCAACGCGAAGCCCTGTTGAAACCCCTGCAACTGGTCGCAGGCGTCGTCGAGCGCCGACAGACCTTGCCGGTGCTCTCCAACGTGCTGCTGGTTGTCGAAGGCCAGCAGCTGTCGCTGACCGGTACAGACCTGGAAGTCGAGCTTGTCGGTCGTGTGCAACTCGAAGAGCCGGCTGATCCAGGTTCCATCACCGTGCCTGCGCGCAAGCTGATGGACATCTGCAAGAGCCTGCCGAACGACGCGCTGATCGACATCAAGGTCGATGAGCAGAAGCTCGTGGTGAAGGCTGGCCGTAGCCGCTTCACCCTGTCGACCTTGCCGGCCAACGATTTCCCGACGGTGGAAGAAGGCCCGGGTTCGCTGACTTGCAGCCTGGAGCAAAGCAAACTGCGTCGTCTGATCGAACGCACCAGCTTCGCCATGGCCCAGCAGGACGTGCGTTACTACCTCAACGGCATGCTGCTGGAAGTGTCCGAAGGCATCATCCGCGCCGTGGCCACCGACGGTCACCGTCTGGCCATGTGCTCGATGAAGGCCGACATCGGTCAGCCGGATCGTCACCAGGTGATCGTGCCGCGCAAGGGTATCCTTGAACTGGCGCGCCTGCTGACCGAGCCGGATGGCCTCGTCAGCATCGTCCTGGGTCAGCACCACATCCGTGCGACTACCGGCGAATTCACCTTCACCTCGAAACTGGTCGACGGCAAATTCCCGGATTACGAGCGCGTTCTGCCGAAGGGCGGCGACAAGCTGGTACTCGGCGACCGCCAGGCCCTGCGTGAAGCCTTCAGCCGCACCGCGATCCTGTCCAACGAGAAGTACCGCGGTATTCGTCTGCAATTGGCCAACGGTCAGTTGAAGATCCAGGCCAACAACCCGGAGCAGGAAGAAGCGGAAGAAGAAGTCGGCGTTGAATACAACGGCGGCAATCTGGAAATCGGCTTCAACGTGAGCTACCTGCTCGACGTGCTGGGCGTGATGACCACCGAGCAGGTTCGCCTGATCCTGTCCGACTCCAACAGCAGTGCGCTGGTGCAAGAGTCCGACAACGACGACTCGGCTTACGTTGTCATGCCGATGCGTCTGTAATCATGCTCAGCAGAAGCTAGATGTCCTTAAGTCGCGTCTCGGTCACCGCGGTGCGCAATCTGCACCCGGTGACCTTCTCCCCCTCTCCCCGAATCAACATTCTTTACGGCGCCAACGGCAGCGGCAAAACCAGTGTTCTGGAAGCCATTCATCTGCTGGGGCTTGCCCGTTCGTTTCGTAGCAGCCGTCTTTTGCCCGTCATTCAGTACGAGCAATTGGCGTGCACGGTGTTTGGGCAGGTGGAATTGTCCGAGGGCGGGCACAGCGCCTTGGGGATTTCCAGGGACCGACAAGGCGAGTTCCAGATCCGCATCGATGGGCAGAACGCCCGTAGCGCGGCGCAGTTGGCGGAGATCCTGCCATTGCAACTGATCAACCCCGACAGCTTCCGGCTGTTGGAGGGTGCGCCGAAGATTCGCCGGCAGTTTCTCGACTGGGGTGTGTTCCACGTGGAACCGCGATTCATGTCCACCTGGCAGCGCTTGCAGAAGGCCCTGCGCCAGAGAAACTCTTGGCTGCGGCATGGTACACTTGACGCCGTTTCGCAAGCGGTTTGGGACAGGGAACTGTGCCAGGCCAGTGCAGAAATTGATGAATACCGCCGCGCTTATATCAAAGCCTTGAAACCAGTCTTTGAACAGACCTTGAGCGAACTGGTTGAGCTCGAAGGTTTGACGCTCAGCTATTACCGCGGATGGGACAAGGACCGCGAGTTGAGTGCAGTGCTCGCCGGGTCCCTGCAGCGGGATCAGCAAATGGGTCATACCCAAGCCGGACCACAACGCGCTGATTTGCGTCTTAGATTGGGCGCACATAACGCCGCGGACATTTTGTCCCGGGGTCAGCAGAAGTTAGTGGTCTGTGCATTGCGGATTGCCCAGGGGCACTTGGTTAGCCAGGCCCGACGCGGCCAGTGTATTTATCTGGTGGATGACCTGCCGTCCGAACTGGACGAGCAACACCGCCGTGCGCTTTGCCGCTTGCTGGAAGACTTACGCTGCCAGGTGTTTATCACCTGTGTAGATCACGAATTATTGAGGGAAGGCTGGCAGACGGAAACGCCAGTCGCTCTGTTCCACGTGGAACAGGGCCGTATCACCCAGACCCACGACCATCGGGAGTGAAGGCATTGAGCGAAGAAAATACGAATACCTACGACTCAACGAGCATTAAAGTGCTGAAAGGCCTGGATGCCGTACGCAAACGTCCCGGTATGTACATTGGTGACACCGACGATGGTAGCGGTCTGCACCACATGGTCTTCGAGGTAGTCGACAACTCCATCGATGAAGCGCTCGCTGGCCACTGCGACGATATCAGCATCATTATCCACCCGGATGAGTCCATCACCGTGCGCGACAACGGTCGTGGCATCCCGGTAGACGTACATAAAGAAGAAGGCGTTTCCGCAGCCGAGGTCATCATGACCGTGCTGCACGCCGGCGGTAAGTTCGACGACAACTCCTATAAAGTTTCCGGCGGCCTGCACGGTGTGGGCGTATCGGTAGTGAACGCCCTGTCCGAAGAGCTTGTTCTCACGGTGCGCCGCAGCGGCAAGATCTGGGAGCAGACCTACATCCACGGTGTTCCGAAAGAGCCGATGAAAATCGTTGGTGAAAGCGAAACCACCGGTACCCAGATTCACTTCAAGCCGTCCGACCTGACCTTCAAGAACATCCATTTCAGCTGGGACATCCTGGCCAAGCGGATTCGTGAACTGTCCTTCCTCAACTCCGGTGTCGGCATCGTTCTCAAGGACGAGCGCAGCGGCAAGGAAGAGTTGTTCAAGTACGAAGGCGGCCTGCGTGCGTTCGTTGAATACCTGAACACCAACAAGACTCCGGTCAACCAGGTGTTCCACTTCAACATCCAGCGTGAAGACGGCATCGGCGTTGAAATCGCCCTGCAGTGGAACGACAGCTTCAACGAGAACCTGTTGTGCTTCACCAACAACATTCCACAGCGCGACGGCGGTACTCACCTGGTGGGTTTCCGTTCCGCACTGACGCGTAACCTGAACACCTACATCGAAGCGGAAGGCCTGGCGAAGAAACACAAAGTTGCCACCACTGGTGACGATGCCCGTGAAGGCCTGACCGCGATCATTTCGGTGAAGGTTCCGGATCCGAAGTTCAGCTCCCAGACCAAAGACAAGCTGGTTTCTTCCGAAGTGAAGACCGCGGTCGAACAGGAAATGGGCAAGTACTTCTCCGACTTCCTGCTGGAAAACCCGAACGAAGCCAAGCTGGTCGTCGGCAAGATGATCGACGCGGCCCGTGCCCGTGAAGCGGCGCGTAAAGCCCGTGAGATGACCCGTCGTAAAGGCGCGCTGGATATCGCCGGCCTGCCGGGCAAACTGGCTGACTGCCAGGAAAAAGACCCTGCCCTGTCCGAACTGTACCTCGTGGAAGGTGACTCTGCTGGCGGCTCCGCCAAGCAGGGTCGCAACCGTCGCACCCAGGCCATCCTGCCGTTGAAAGGCAAGATCCTGAACGTCGAGAAGGCGCGCTTCGACAAGATGATCTCTTCGCAAGAAGTGGGCACCTTGATCACTGCGCTGGGCTGCGGCATTGGCCGTGACGAATACAACATCGCCAAGCTGCGTTACCACAACATCATCATCATGACCGATGCTGACGTCGACGGTTCGCACATCCGTACCCTGCTGCTGACCTTCTTCTTCCGTCAGTTGCCGGAGCTGATCGAGCGCGGTTACATCTACATCGCCCAGCCGCCGCTGTACAAGGTCAAGAAAGGCAAGCAAGAGCAATACATCAAAGACGACGACGCCATGGAAGAGTACATGACGCAGTCGGCCCTGGAAGATGCAAGCCTGCACCTGAACGAGGACGCTCCGGGTATCTCCGGACCAGCCCTTGAGCGCCTGGTGAATGACTTCCGTCTGGTCATGAAGACCCTCAAGCGTCTGTCGCGCCTGTACCCACAGGAACTGACCGAGCACTTCATTTACCTGCCTGCTGTCACCCTGGAGCAACTGTCCGATCACGCAGTGATGCAAGACTGGATGGCCAAGTTCGAAGTTCGCCTGCGTACCGTCGAGAAGTCCGGCCTGGTCTACAAAGCCAGCCTGCGTGAAGACCGTGAACGTAACGTCTGGCTGCCAGAGGTCGAACTGATCTCCCACGGCCTGTCGAACTACATCACGTTCAACCGCGACTTCTTCGGCAGCAACGATTACAAAACTGTCGTTTCCCTGGGAGCTCAACTGAGCACTTTGCTCGACGACGGCGCGTACATCCAGCGCGGCGAGCGCAAGAAACCGGTCACCGAATTCAAGGAAGCCCTTGAATGGCTGATGGCTGAAAGCACCAAGCGTCACACCATCCAGCGATACAAAGGTCTGGGCGAGATGAACCCGGATCAGCTGTGGGAAACCACCATGGACCCAGCTCAGCGCCGGATGCTCAAAGTGACCATCGAAGACGCCATTGGCGCGGACCAGATCTTCAACACCCTGATGGGTGATGCGGTCGAACCCCGTCGTGACTTCATCGAAAGCAACGCCTTGGCGGTTTCCAACCTGGACTTCTGATCCAGCGGCAGCGCCAAAACGAAAAAGGCCAACGCACATGCGTTGGCCTTTTTTATGGTTTCGGGAAAATCAAAAGTTCACGGCCTTCGGCAGCACCTACAGATATTGCATTTCAAATGTAGGAGCCGCCGAAGGCTGCGATCTTTTGATCTCATTCGTTTGTGGGGCCCACACTCTCCAACCGATACCCATACCCATAAATCGTCAGCAACTGCCAACCCCGATCCGCCGTCAGCCCCAATTTATTGCGCAGGCGATAAATGTGCGTGTCCAGCGGCCGTGAAGACACCATCTCTTCATGACTCCAGAACCGCCCATACAGATACTCCCGGGACAATGGCCGGCCGAGATTGGTAAACAAGCAACGGGCCAGGCTGTATTCCCGCTCGGTCATGCCGATTGGCGTGCCGGCGCGGGTGACGGTCAGTTCGGCGTCGTCGAATACCAGGTCATTGAAACTCAAGGCTTCGGTGGCCGTCGCCCGTTGCTGGCTATGTCTGCGCAACACGGCAGCGACCCGGGCTTTCAATTCGTTGGGGCGGAACGGTTTGCTGACGTAGTCGTCGGCCCCGGCATTCAGAGCCTGGACGATGTCGCTCTCGGCGTCGCGGCTGGTGAGCATGATGGCCGCTGGCGGCGCGTCCATGTGTTCGCGGGTCCAGCGCAGCAGCGAGAGTCCGCTGAGGTCCGGCAGTTGCCAGTCGAGGATCAACAGGTCGAAGGTTTCCCGGCGTAGCTGACGCAACAGGTCTTCCCCGCGCTCGAAGCTGTGCAATGACCAGGGCTGTTCGCCCGGTTCGGCCATTTGCCGCAGGGTCTGTTCCACCCGGCGTAATTCGGCGGGTTCATCGTCCAGTATCGCGACGCGCATGTGCGGCAGTTCCTTGATGGCGGGTGGGCGGTAGACGATACCGGCTCGGCCTGGGGAGCGAAAGTAAGCGGCGCCCCATTGGTCGTCGTCCGCTATGATTCTCCAGGTTCAATCTACCAATCAGACCAGTGACTCATGAACCTAATTCCCCGGCCCCTCCCCTATCCTTTTTTTCCATGACGAATCAGCGTCGCCGCGAGAGTCGCGAGCCCACTCAAGTTCAGCGTTTGTTCCGGCAATTGGTCCGTGAATGGTTGTGGATAAGTCTGACCCTGCTGCCGCTGACGGCGCTGCTTTCCTACAGCGCCCAATCGGATGGACCCGAAGGTTCGGGCGCGATGGGAGCGTTGATCTCGGTTAGCCTGGTGGCCTGTGTACTCGGCTTAATGTTGCTGCGCCCGCGCCTGGCGCTTTGGTTGACCTTGGGCGGCATGAGTTGCGCGCTACTGATCAGCGCCGGTCTGGCCGAGTTGCGTTGGTGGTGGTCCCCGACAGCGAGCCTGATGGGCATGTTGTTCGGTTACCTGATCTGGAACTGGCGGCGACTGAGCGTGGTGCTGACCTATTTCGGCTGGGAGCTGGCCCGTCTGGACAACGAACCGAAAGTGTTCCCGGAGCGCCGCCGCGTGCAGTTTCCTACGGGGGATCATTTGCAGCGGCAAATCATGGCCCTGGAACAAGCCATGAGTCGCACTCGCGACACGCGACGCTTTATCGCCGATGGCCTGGAATATTTGCCGGTCGCGACGTTGATCAGCGATCCCCAAGGCCGGATTTTGCTCGGCAACCGCAACGCTCGAGACGTGTTTGGCGCTGAGCTGGCCGGTGATGACGTGCTCGAGCAATTGGCGCGCCTGGGTTACCCGGAACTGCTCGATGGATCGCGACCGCCCTTGTCGACTTTGGCCCTGGTCGAGTTCAGGGATATCAAGGGTCGTAGCCTGCGCCTGGAGCGTGCTGCACTGCTGCCAGTGGACGGTGAGACGCCGATCGGTTGGCTGCTGAGCCTGACCGACCTGAGTGTCGAACGCGATGCCGAGGAACAACGTGGCGTGCTGCTGCGTTTTTTGTCCCATGACCTGCGCGCGCCGCATTCGGCGATCCTGGCCCTGCTCGATGTGCATCGCCAGCAAATCGGCGGCGATACGCAGCTGTTCGATCAGATCGAGCGCCAGGTGCGCAGGGCGTTGGACCTCACGGACGGTTTCGTGCAATTAGCCAGAGCCGAGTCCGAGACCTATGAATTCCAGCCCAGTCTGTTCGCCATGCTGGTGCTGGATGTGTTCGACCAGGCCCTGAGCATCGCGCAGCTGAAACAGATCGAGTTGGTCCATTACCTGGAGGACGATGCCCAGGAAAGCCTGATCATGGCCGATCAGGGGCTGCTGACCCGTGCGTTGTTCAACCTGTTGGAGAACGCCATCAAGTACAGCGATGCCGGCACGCGCATCAGTCTGCAAGTCAGTTGCAGTGCAGGATGGCTGAAGTGTGAACTGGCCGATCAAGGCAAAGGCATCGCCGCCCATGAGTTGCCTGAGCTGTTCAACCAGTACCGACGCTTTTCTTCGGCTCAAGGTATTGATGGCGTGGGATTAGGGTTGTCGATGGTTAAAGCCGTGGTGGATCACCACGGTGGGCAGATCGAGTGCCAGAGTGAGGTGGGCAAAGGCACCCGTTTCAGCCTGCATTTTCCCCTGCTGGATCAGTAAATCGCGGGCATAAAAAAACCGGCTATATCAGCCGGTTTTTTTACGTCCGAAAAAAACTTATGCACCTTTTCCGGAATTTTATGAGCTTAAGAAATATGTATATAAATCATAGCTATACAGACTAAATCCGCTGTTTTTCAACAAAACGGTACACAGGTTATCCACAGAATCTCAGACAGCCACTTGATCCGTCGCGGCGGGGGCCTGAGGGGCCGGTGGCAGCGAACCCATATCGCGTTGCATCTGTTCGTTCCAGGCCTGGACTCGATCGTTCAGCGCAGCAATGGCTCGCGGCCCGCTGCCCTCGGCGTACATCGGTTCGCCGATGATCACAGTGATCACGCCTTGCTTCTTTGCCCAACCGGTTTTCGGCCAAAACTTGCCGGCATTGTGTGCAATCGGCAGCACCGGAAGTGCGGCGTTGACCGCCAAAGCGCTACCGCCCCGTGAGAACTTTCCGACAGTGCCGTAGGGAACACGAGTGCCCTCAGGGAAGATCAGCACCCAGACGCCGTCCTTCAGCAACTCATCGCCCTTTTTCGCCACATGCTTGAGCGCGGCTTTCGGGTTATCGCGGTCGATGGCGATCGGTCGCAGCATCGCCATCGCCCAACCGAAGAACGGCACAAAGAGCAGGGAACGCTTGAGGACCTGGCTCAACGGCTCGAAATAAGCCGAGAGAAAGAACGTCTCCCAAGTGCTCTGATGATTCGATTGAATCACGCAAGGTTGGTCCGGCACGTTCTCGGCACCCTTCACTTCATAGCTGATGCCCAGGAACACTTTGCTCAACCACAGCGCGCAGCGGCACCAGTACACATTGATAAAGCGATAACGCGCCTTGAACGGCAGAAATGGCGCGATAAAAAAGCTCAGGCTGCACCAGAGCAACGAGCTGGTGCCCAGCAGCAGGTAAAAGAGGAAGGTTCTGATGGCCTGCAATATCGACATGGTGACGTTTACCGTGCGGGCTCTGCCCGTCTATATAAAGCGCAATCCCGATCAATCCTTGGTCAGGAATCTCGAAACGCTCTAATTGTGGATAAGTTCTGCGGCAATCGCCGCCAGATCGTCAAAAATCAAGGTGCCTGCCGGTAGGGCCTTGCCCAAAGTCTTTTCGCCTTTCCCGGTCTTTACCAAAACTGGCTGAGAATCGACGGCTTTTGCGGCTTCCAGGTCACCAAGGGTATCGCCGACAAACCATAGATCAGTCAGCGACACGTTGTAATGCGCGGCGATGGTTTTCAACATCCCGGGTTTTGGCTTGCGGCAATCGCAGCCGTCGTCCGGCCCGTGGGGGCAATAGACGATCAGCCCGACCTCACCACCCTGCTCCGCCACCAGTGAGCGCAAGCGCTCGTGCATGGCGTCCAGGGTGGCGATGTCGTAATAGCCGCGAGCGATGCCCGACTGGTTGGTAGCGACCGCCACCGTCCAGCCGGCCTTGCTCAACTGCGCGATGGCTGCGATCGAACCGGGGAGCGGAATCCACTCCTCCACCGACTTGATGTAAGCGTCGGAGTCGTAATTGATCACCCCGTCCCGATCGAGAATCAGCAGTTTCAAACTGTCTTACCCCAGCAGCGAAATGTCGGCAACGCCGAGGAACAGCCCACGCAGACGCGACAGCAAGGCATAACGGTTGGCGCGCACCTTGGCATCCTCCGCATTGACCATCACCGCTTCGAAGAACGCATCCACCGGCTCGCGCAAGGCAGCCAGGCGCGCCAGCGATTCGCTGTACTGACGCGCAGCGGCCATCGGCTGGACAGCCTGGTCAGCCTGCTGGATCGCCGAGTACAGGGAGAACTCGTTGGCGTTGTCGAAGTACTTGGCTTCCACTACCGACGGAATCGAGCCTTCGGCTTTGCTCAGCAGGTTCGAAACGCGCTTGTTCACCGCAGCCAGGGCGGCGGCTTCCGGCAATTTGCGGAACGCTTCTACCGCTTGAACACGCTGATCGAAGTCCAGTGCGGAACCCGGTTTCAGCGCACGCACCGACAGGTAAGTGCCGACATCCACGCCTTCGTCTTCGTAACGGGCACGCAGACGGTCGAAGATAAACTCCAGCACCAAATCGTTCAGGCCGGCAGCCTTGATCTTGGCGCCGAACGCGTTCACGGCAAAAGCCACGGCGTCGTTCAGGTCGAGGTCGAGCTTCTTGTCGATCAGGATGCGCAACACGCCCAGTGCCGCACGGCGCAGGGCATACGGGTCTTTGCTACCGGTAGGCAGCATGCCGATGCCGAAGATGCCGACCAGGGTGTCGAGTTTGTCGGCGATGGCCACGGCCGCACCGGTCAGGGTGGTCGGCAGTTCAGCGCCGGCACCGCGAGGCATGTACTGCTCGTTCAGCGCCAGAGCGACTTCTTCCGGCTCGCCGTCGTTGAGGGCGTAGTAGTAACCGGCGACGCCTTGCATCTCCGGGAACTCACCGACCATCTCGGTCGCCAGGTCGCACTTGGACAGCAGGCCGGCACGGGAGGCCCAGGCTGCGTTGCCGCCAATGCGCTGCGCGATGTACGCGGCCAGTTTGGAAACGCGCTCGGCCTTGTCATAGACGCTGCCGAGTTTTTCCTGGAACACCACGTTTTGCAGGCGCAGGTTGAAGTCTTCGAGTTTCTGCTTCTTGTCTTGCTTGAAGAAGAACTCGGCGTCGGTCAGGCGTGGGCGAACCACTTTCTCGTTACCGGCGATGATCTGCTGCGGGTCTTTGCTTTCGATGTTGGCCACGGTAATGAAACGTGGCAGCAACTTGCCGTCGGCATCCAGCAGGCAGAAGTACTTCTGGTTGTCCTGCATGGTGGTGATCAGGGCTTCTTGCGGCACATCGAGGAAACGCTCCTCGAACGAGCACACCAGCGGCACCGGCCATTCAACCAGCGCGGTCACTTCATCGAGCAAGGCTGGAGGAACGATGGCGGTGCCTTCCTGCAGGGTCGCCAGTTCTTCGGTGCGCTTGCTGATGATGGCGCGACGCTCGTTGGCATCGGCCAATACGTAGGCTGCACGCAGGTCGGCCAGGTAGTTGGCCGGCGCCGTGATGCGCACGCTTTGTGGGTGATGGAAGCGGTGGCCACGGGAATCGCGGCCAGCCTTCTGGGCGAGGATCGTGCAGTCGATGACCTGGTCACCGAGCAGCATCACCAGCCACTGGGTCGGACGCACGAATTCTTCCTTGCGAGCACCCCAGCGCATGCGCTTCGGGATCGGCAGGTCGTTCAGGGAGTCTTCGACGATGGTCGGCAGCAGGCTCGCGGTCGGTTTGCCGGCGATGCTCTGGCTGTAACGCAGTTTCGGGCCGCTCTGATCGATTTCGCTCAGGTCGACGCCGCACTTCTTGGCAAAGCCCAGTGCTGCTTGGGTCGGGTTGCCATCGGCATCGAAGGCAGCCTGACGCGGCGGGCCGTCGAGGTTGATGCTGCGATCCGGTTGCTGGGTCGCCAGCGCGGTGATCAGCACGGCCAGGCGACGCGGCGCGGCGTACACGGTTTTGGCTTCGTAGTTCAGGCCAGCGGCTTGCAGGCCTTTGTCGATACCGGCCAGGAACGCATCGGCCAGGGTGTTCAGGGCTTTGGGTGGCAGTTCTTCGGTGCCCAATTCAACCAGGAAATCCAGAGCACTCATTGTGCAGCCTCCAGCTTAGCCAACACTTCATCACGCAGGTCCGGGGTTGCCATCGGGAAGCCCAGCTTGGCGCGAGCCAGCAGGTAGGCTTGCGCAACGGAACGCGCCAGGGTGCGTACACGCAGGATGTATTGCTGACGCGCAGTCACCGAGATTGCCCGGCGCGCATCCAGCAGGTTGAAGGTATGGGAGGCCTTCAACACCATTTCGTAGCTCGGCAACGGCAGCGGCTGGTCGAGTTCGATCAGGCGCTTGGCTTCGCTTTCGTAGAAATCGAACAGCTCGAACAGCTTCTCGACGTTGGCGTGTTCGAAGTTGTAGGTCGATTGCTCGACTTCGTTCTGGTGGAACACGTCGCCGTAGGTGACTTTGCCCATCGGGCCGTCAGCCCAGACCAGGTCGTAGACCGAATCCACGCCTTGCAGGTACATGGCCAGACGCTCAAGACCGTAAGTGATCTCGCCGGTTACCGGGTAGCATTCGATGCCGCCCGCTTGCTGGAAGTACGTGAACTGCGTCACTTCCATGCCGTTGAGCCAGACTTCCCAGCCCAGACCCCAGGCGCCCAGGGTTGGCGACTCCCAGTTGTCTTCGACGAAGCGAATGTCGTGGACCAACGGGTCCAGGCCAACGTGCTTGAGGGAGCCCAGGTACAGTTCCTGGAAGTTGTCCGGGTTCGGCTTCAGGACTACCTGGAACTGATAGTAGTGCTGCAGACGGTTCGGGTTTTCGCCGTAGCGGCCGTCAGTCGGGCGACGACTGGGCTGCACATAAGCGGCGTTCCAGGTTTCCGGGCCGATGGCGCGCAGAAACGTGGCTGTGTGGAAAGTGCCGGCGCCTACTTCCATATCGTAGGGCTGAAGTACCACGCAACCTTGCTCGGCCCAGTATTGCTGGAGGGCGAGGATCAAGTCTTGGAAGGTACGCACGGCTGGCGTAGGCTGGCTCACGTAATTCACCTGTTTCTTGGGCTGCGATTTAAAGAGCGGGAGTATACCCGATTCGTTGCTGCGCACGCCCCCTGGAGCCTTATGCCACGCTGCTTTTGGTGTTCCGAAGATCCGCTGTACATGGCTTATCACGATCAGGAGTGGGGCACGCCGCTACGCGATGCGCAGGGATTGTTCGAGTTGCTTTTGCTCGAAGGGTTCCAGGCCGGCCTTTCATGGATCACCGTGTTGCGCAAACGTGAGCGTTATCGCGAGGTGTTGTTCGGCTTCGACGTACAACGCGTGGCGCAGATGAGCGACGCGGAAATCGATGAATTGATGCTCGATCCCGGCATTATCCGCAACCGCCTCAAACTCAACGCGGCCCGGCGCAACGCCCAGGCCTGGCTGGTGCTGGAGGACCCGGTGGCGTTTCTCTGGTCCTTCGTGGGTGGCAAACCGCTGATTAATCATTTCAAGGATCGCAGCCAGGTGCCGGCCGTGACGCCGGTCGCCGTGGAGATGAGCAAAGGCCTGAAAAAGGCTGGCTTTACGTTCGTTGGCCCGACCATTTGTTACGCGCTGATGCAGGCCTCGGGCATGGTCATGGACCATACCCAGGATTGCGATCGCTACGCGACGCTGGCGAACGGCGGTTAGAATGGCCGCCTCGCACACAGCACAAGATCAGGAGTGACCTGTGGATAAGTTTAAAGGCGCCTTGCTGGTAGGCGCTCTGCGGCTGTTTGCCCTGCTTCCGTGGCGGGCCGTGCAAGCCGTCGGTTCGGCCATTGGCTGGATGATGTGGAAAACCCCCAACCGTTCCCGCGACGTGGTGCGGATCAACCTGGCCAAGTGCTTCCCGGACATGGACCCGGCCGAACGCGAGCGTCTGGTGGGCCAGAGTCTGAGAGACATCGGCAAGTCCCTGACCGAAAGCGCCTGCGCCTGGATCTGGCCGGCCCAGCGCTCCATCGACCTGGTGCGTGAAGTCGAAGGCCTCGACGTGTTGAAGGATGCGCTCGCGTCCGGCAAAGGTGTGGTGGGCATCACCAGCCACCTCGGCAACTGGGAAGTGTTGAACCACTTCTATTGCAACCAGTGCAAACCGATCATTTTCTATCGTCCGCCGAAGTTGAAAGCCGTGGACGATTTGCTGCGCAAGCAGCGGGTGCAATTGGGCAACCGCGTGGCCGCTTCCACCAAGGAAGGCATCCTCAGCGTGATCAAGGAAGTGCGCAAAGGTGGTGCAGTGGGCATCCCCGCTGACCCGGAGCCGGCCGAATCCGCCGGGATCTTCGTGCCGTTTTTCGCCACCCAGGCGCTGACCAGTAAATTCGTACCGAACATGCTCGCCGGCGGCAAAGCGGTCGGCGTGTTCCTGCATGCCCTGCGCCTTCCGGACGGTTCGGGGTACAAAGTGATCCTCGAAGCCGCACCAGACGCCATGTACAGCACCGATACCGAGACGTCCTGCGCAGCGATGAGCCAGGTGGTCGAGCGCTACGTGCGGGCGTATCCGAGCCAGTACATGTGGAGCATGAAGCGCTTCAAGAAGCGTCCACCGGGTGAAGAACGCTGGTACTGACATAAATGGCACGATCTGTGGATAACTACGCCCTGTAGGAGCGAGGCTTGCCCGCGAAGAGGCCATCAAATTCAACATTGATGTTGGATGGGATGTCGCCTTCGCGGGCAAGCCTCGCTCCTACAAGTCCAGGTTATCCACAACCCACGTTCAGCAAGGGCGCAGAAGATGTCCGAACACCGCAAATCATTGCGCATCAAGATCAGTCACGAAAGCTTCGGCGAATGCCTGGGCCAGACCCGTAACCTCTCGACGACGGGCGTCTACGTCCAGCACCCGAGCCTGTCGGCGTTGCCCAAGGGCGCGGTGGTTTATGGCCAGGTGCAGGGCTTACCCACAGGCGCGCCGCGCGTGCGCATGGAAGTGGTGCTGGTGGACGCCGAGGGGATTGGCCTGCGCTATCTCTGATCAGTGGGCCTGACGATCAAGCTTCTTCAGGAACACCGTCATCTCCTTTTCCGCCTGCTTGTCGCCATGGGCGCGGGCGGCTTCCAGGCCTTGTTCCCAGGCCTGACGCGCGGCGGCATGATCCGACAGCGCCAGATGGGCCTTGCCCAGCAACTTCCACGCCGCCGAATACTTTGGATCGAACTCGACGCAACGCTGGAAATGCTCGGCGGCCTTGGCATTTTCCCCAAGATCCAGATACCCCTTGCCCAGGCCGAAGCGCAGCAATGAGTTATCCACACCCTTGGCGAGCATTTTTTCCAGGGATTCGAGCATGGTTGGCACCTTTGGGTTATGTGGAAAGGTTCAGCGATCGTTCCCACGCTCCGCGTGGGAATGCAGCCCGGGACGCTCCGCGTCCCATCCAAAGCCGAACGCGGAGCGTCCGTTGAGGCATTCCCACGCTCCGCGTGGGAACGATCAGCTATTCAATCTGTAGGAGCGAGGCTTGCCCGCGAAGAGGCCCTCGGATCAGAAGAAGCTCAACCCGACATGAAACAGCTTCTCCACATCCCGAATATGCTTCTTATCCACAAGGAACAGAATCACATGGTCGCCGGTTTTGATCACCGTATCGCCGTGGGCAATGATCACTTCTTCGTCACGAATGATCGCGCCGATGGTGGTGCCCGGCGGCAAACCGATGTTCTCGATGGCCTTGCCAATCACCTTGCTCGACTTCGCATCGCCATGGGCAATCGCCTCGATGGCTTCCGCCGCGCCCCGGCGCAGTGAGTGCACGCTGACGATATCGCCACGGCGCACGTGGGCCAACAGGGTGCCGATAGTCGCCAATTGCGGGCTGATGGCTATGTCGATGTCGCCGCCCTGGATCAGATCAACGTAGGCCGGGTTGTTGATGATCGTCATCACCTTCTTCGCGCCCAGGCGCTTGGCCAGCAACGACGACATGATGTTGGCTTCGTCGTCGTTGGTCAGGGCCAGGAACAGGTCGGCGTCGGCGATGTTCTCTTCCAGCAGCAGGTCCCGGTCCGAAGCGCTGCCCTGCAGGACGACGGTGCTGTCGAGGGTGTCCGAGAGATGACGGCAGCGTGCCGGGTTCATCTCGATGATCTTCACCTGGTAACGGCTTTCAATGGCCTCGGCCAGCCGTTCACCGATCTGTCCGCCACCGGCGATGACGATGCGCTTGTAGCTTTCATCGAGGCGGCGCATTTCGCTCATCACCGCGCGAATATTCGCCTTGGCCGCGATGAAAAACACTTCGTCGTCGGCCTCGATTACCGTATCGCCCTGGGGCAGGATGGGTCGGTCGCGACGAAAAATCGCCGCTACGCGGGTTTCGACGTTCGGCATGTGCTCGCGCAATTGTCGCAGTTGCTGACCCACCAACGGCCCGCCGTAATAGGCCTTCACCGCCACCAATTGCGCTTTGCCTTCGGCGAAGTCGATCACCTGCAAGGCGCCGGGGTGTTCGATCAGGCGCTTGATGTAGTTGGTGACCACTTGTTCCGGGCTGATCAGCACGTCCACCGGGATCGCGTCGTTGTTGAACAGCCCGCCGCGCGTCAGATACGCGGCTTCGCGAACCCGAGCGATTTTGGTCGGGGTGTGGAACAGGGTGTGGGCGACCTGGCAGGCGACCATGTTGGTTTCGTCGCTGTTGGTCACGGCGACCAGCATGTCCGCGTCGTCGGCGCCGGCCTGACGCAGCACCGTCGGAAACGACGCGCGGCCCTGCACGGTGCGGATGTCGAGACGATCACCGAGGTCGCGCAGGCGTTCGCCATCGGTGTCGACCACGGTGATGTCGTTAGCTTCGCTGGCCAAGTGTTCCGCCAGCGAACCGCCGACCTGCCCCGCGCCGAGGATGATGATCTTCATCCAGTCACTCCCTTGAAAATCCGGTTAACCGCGTGCGGCGGCAATCTTGATCAGCTTGGCGTAGTAGAACCCGTCGTGACCGCCCTGCTGGGCCAGCAATTGGCGACCATGGGGCTGCTTGATCCCGGCTGTGGTGGCGAGGTCCAGTTCACGGGCACCCGGCGTGCGGGCGAGGAAGGCTTCGATGACTTCGGTGTTCTCGGTCGGCAGCGTCGAGCAGGTGGCGTAAAGCAGAATCCCGCCCACTTCCAGAGTTATCCACATGGCGTCGAGCAATTCGCCTTGCAGCACCGCGAGTGCGGCGATGTCGTCCGGTTGGCGGGTCAGCTTGATGTCCGGGTGGCGACGGATCACGCCGGTGGCCGAGCACGGCGCGTCGAGCAGGATGCGCTGGAATGGCTTGCCGTCCCACCAGGTCGCGGTGTCGCGGCCGTCGGCGGCGATCAGTTCGGCGCTCAGGCCCAGACGCGCGAGGTTTTCCCTCACCCGCACCAGACGCTTGGCTTCCAGGTCCACCGCCACCACGCCGGCCAGTGCCGGCTCGGCTTCGAGGATGTGGCAGGTCTTGCCGCCGGGGGCGCAGCAGGCGTCGAGTACCCGTTGGCCCGGCGCCAAGTCAAGTAGATCGGCGGCCAGTTGCGCGGCTTCGTCCTGCACGCTAATCCAGCCTTCGGCGAAACCCGGCAGGCTGCGTACGTCGGCGGCGGCGTCGAGAATGATGCCGTCGCGGCTGTAAACGCATGGCGTGGCGGCGATGCCCGCGTCACTCAGCAAGCCGAGGTACGCATCGCGCGTCTGATGGCGACGGTTGACCCGCAGAATCATCGGCGGATGCGCGTTGTTCGCCGCGCAGATGGCTTCCCACTGCTCAGGCCAGAACGCTTTCAGGGATTTTTGCAGCCAGCGAGGATGGGCGGTGCGCACTACCGGGTCGTGTTCCAGCTCGGCCAGCAGCGCTTCGCTTTCCCGTTGGGCGCGGCGCAGCACGGCGTTGAGCAAGGCCTTGGCCCAGGGCTTCTTGAGCTTGTCGGCACAACCGACGGTTTCGCCAATGGCGGCGTGGGCCGGGACGCGGGTGTAAAGCAATTGATAGAGGCCGACCAGCAACAACGCCTCGACATCGGCATCCGCCGCTTTGAACGGCTTCTGCAACAACTTGGCCGCCAGCGCCGACAAGCGTGGCTGCCAGCGCGCAGTGCCGAACGCCAGGTCCTGGGTGAAGCCACGATCGCGGTCTTCGACCTTGTCCATCTGCGTCGGCAGGGAACTGTTGAGCGAAGCTTTTCCGTTCAGGACAGCGGCAAGTGCCTTGGCGGCGGCCAGACGCGGGTTCATTGAGCGTCCACCACTTGGCCGAGCACGGTGCCGACGGCGAATTTCTCACGGCGGCTGTTGAACAAGTCGCTGAAGTTCAGCGCCTTGCCGCCGGGCAATTGCAGACGGGTCAGGCACAGCGCCTGTTCACCGCAGGCGACGATCAGGCCGTCCTTGCTGGCGCCGAGGATTTCCCCCGGATTGCCCTGCCCTTCGGCGAGATTGGCGGCCAATACTTTCAGCGCTTCGCCATTCAGCGTGCTGTGGGTGATCGGCCACGGGTTGAAGGCGCGGACCAGGCGTTCCAGCTCAACCGCCGGACGGCTCCAGTCGATGCGTGCTTCGTCTTTGTTCAATTTGTGAGCATAAGTGGCGAGGCTGTCGTCCTGCACTTCGCCTTCCAGCGTTCCGGCAGCGAGGCCGGCAATCGCTTGAATCACGGCGGGCGGGCCCATTTCGGCCAGACGGTCGTGGAGGCTGCCGCCGGTGTCTTCGCCAGTGATCGGCGTGGTGACTTTCAGCAGCATCGGGCCGGTATCCAGGCCCAGTTCCATGCGCATCACCGTCACGCCGCTTTCGGCATCGCCCGCTTCAACGGCGCGCTGGATCGGCGCCGCCCCACGCCAGCGTGGCAGCAGCGAGGCGTGGCTGTTGATGCAACCCAGGCGCGGAATATCCAGCACCACTTGCGGCAGGATAAGACCGTAGGCGACCACCACCAGCAAGTCGGGCTTGAGTGCGGCCAGTTCAGCCTGGGCGTCTTCGTTGCGCAGGGTCGGCGGTTGCAGCACCGGGATGTTGTTTTCCAGAGCCAGCTGCTTGACCGGGCTCGGCATCAGTTTTTGCCCGCGGCCCGCCGGACGGTCCGGTTGGGTGTAGACCGCGACGATCTCGTAAGGGCTGGCGAGCAGGGCCTTGAGGTGTTCGGCGGCGAATTCCGGGGTGCCGGCAAAGACGATGCGCAGTGGCTCAGTCATGGGAGCAATCTCTGAAAAGAAAAAGGCTTGCCGCAGCAAGCCTTTGAAAGGAGGGCATCAAGCGTTCTGGCGATGGAGCTTTTCCAGTTTCTTCTTGATTCGGTCGCGTTTGAGGTTCGACAGGTAATCGACGAACAACTTGCCGTTGAGGTGGTCGCATTCATGCTGGATGCACACGGCGAGCAGGCCTTCGGCGATCAGTTCGTAGGGTTGGCCATCGCGGTCCAGGGCTTTGATCCTGACCTTTTGCGGGCGATCGACGTTTTCGTAGAAGCCCGGCACCGAGAGGCAGCCTTCCTGGTATTGCTCCATCTCGTCGGTCAGGGTTTCGAACTCGGGGTTGATGAACACCCGCGGTTCGCTGCGGTCTTCGGAGAGGTCCATCACGACGATACGTTTGTGCACGTTGACCTGGGTCGCGGCGAGGCCGATGCCTGGCGCTTCATACATTGTTTCAAACATGTCATCGACCAACTGACGCACTTCGTCGTCCACTACGGCCACGGGTTTGGCGATAGTGCGCAGGCGCGAGTCGGGAAATTCGAGGATGTCTAAAATGGCCATAAGCTTAATTGCTGCACATGTGAGGTAAAGTCGGGTCGATGGCCTGGCGGGTCCGAAGATGCAGGCTACCGTTGTAAAACGTAGCTCCTTTCTTTGTGAAGAGCCAGGAGCGAGCCACGGGGGCTCTGGCGTTTTACGCGAACGCACATAATAAAGGGATTCACCGCATGAGGAAATCACTACTCGCCTTGCTCCTTCTGGCCTCGGCCGGTTTGGCGCACGGGCAAGTGCAGCTCAAGGAAGGTTTTCCGCAGCAATACACAGTGGTAAGGGGCGACACACTTTGGGACATCTCCGGCAAATTCCTGCGTGAGCCGTGGAAATGGCCCGAACTCTGGCAGGTCAATCCGCAAATCCAGAATCCCAATCTGATCTATCCCGGCGACTTGCTGACGCTCACTTACGTCAACGGCCAGCCGCGCCTGACCCTTAATCGCGGCGAGTCCCGCGGCACCATCAAGCTCTCGCCACGGATCCGCAGCAGCCCGGTGGCCGACGCGATACCGAGCATTCCGCTGCAATCGATCAACAGCTTTCTGTTGAGCAACCGCATCGTCGACAAGGCCGAGGACTTCGACAAGGCGCCTTACATCGTCGCCGGCGATGCCGAACGCGTCCTCAGCGGCACCGGCGACCGCATCTTCGCCCGCGGCCACTTCGACCCGAACCAGCCGGTGTACGGCATCTTCCGCCAGGGCAAGGTCTACACCGATCCGCAGAGCAAGGAGTTCCTGGGGATCAACGCCGACGACATCGGCGGCGGCGAGATTGTCGCGACCGAGGGCGATGTCGCCACCCTGGCGCTGCAACGCACCACCCAGGAAGTGCGCCTCGGCGACCGCTTGTTCAGCGGCGAAGAACGGGCGATCAATTCGACCTTCATGCCCAGCGCGCCGAAGAACGACATCAACGGCTTGATCATCGATGTGCCGCGCGGGGTCACGCAGATTGGCGCGATGGACGTGGTCACGCTGAACAAGGGGCAACGGGACGGCCTGGTCGAAGGCAATGTGCTGGTGGTGATGAAAACCGGCGAAACCGTGCGTGATCGCGTGACCGGCCAACCGCTGAAAATTCCCGATGAACGCGCCGGTTTGCTGATGGTTTTCCGCACCTACGACAAACTTAGTTACGGGTTGGTCCTTAATGCATCGCGCTCGCTGGCGGTGATGGATAAGGTGCGAAATCCTTAGCCTGCTCCACAAGTTACCAACAGAGTTATCCACAGCTTATTCCCGATTAAACGGGGCTCATAACGATCAAGGATGATCCATGTCGCTCACTGCTTTTACCCCGGTTTCTCCTGCGGAACTGGAAGCCCGACTACGCCTGCATCGCCTTCCCGAACTCGGACCGGCGCGATTTAAAAAACTCCTCGAAGCCTTTGGTTCGGCCTCAAAAGCCATTAGCGCGCCCGCCAGTGCCTGGCGTGCGTTGGGGTTGCCGGCGGCCAGCGCCGAGGCTCGACGCTCCAGTGAAATCCGCGACGGCGCCAGCCACGCATTGGCCTGGCTAGAGCGTCCGGCCCAGCATTTACTGATGTGGGACCAACCCGAGTACCCGGCGTTACTGGCGGAAATCAGCGATGCACCGCCGCTGTTATTTGTCGCCGGCGATCCGGGCATCCTCGAAAAACCGCAACTGGCGATGGTCGGCAGCCGCCGTGCTTCACGGCCGGGGATGGACACGGCCGCTGCGTTTTCCCGCAGCCTGGCCGGTGCCGGATTCGTCATCACCAGCGGCCTGGCTCTGGGCATCGATGCTGCCGCACATCAGGCGGCTTTGGACGTGGGCGGGCGAACGGTCGGGGTACTTGGCACGGGACTTGAAAAGTTTTATCCACAGCGCAACCGTCGACTGGCGGACGCCATGATTGCCTCGGGCAGCGCGGTGCTTTCCGAGTTCCCGCTGGACGCCGGCCCGAGCGCCAGCAACTTCCCCCGGCGCAACCGGATCATCAGCGGTTTATCCCTCGGCGTGTTGGTGGTCGAGGCCAGTGTCGCCAGCGGTTCGTTGATTACGGCCAGGCTTGCGGCGGAACAGGGGCGCGAGGTGTATGCGATTCCGGGATCGATTCATCACCCCGGCGCCAAGGGCTGCCATCAACTGATCCGCGACGGCGCGATGCTGGTGGAAACCATCGACCACATTCTCGAAGCCCTACGCGGCTGGCAACAATTGCCGTTATCCACAGAAACTCCGCAGGCGACCCATCCGTTGCTGATGTTGCTGCACGCGGCGCCGCACACCAGTGAAGCGTTGGCCCACAGTAGCGGGTGGGCCCTGCCCAAAGTGCTGGCGGCGTTGACGGAACTGGAAATGGACGGCCGGGCCGTGTGCGAAAGCGGACGCTGGTTTGCGCGGGTGAGCTAGGTTTTATAAGGAAGATCGGTAAACTGCGCAGAGCCTTATTCCGGAGAGTTTTTTCATGGTCAACAGTTGGCGTGTGCAACAAGCCGCGCAAGCCGTTCGCGCAGGGGCGGTGATTGCCTATCCAACCGAAGCCGTCTGGGGCCTGGGTTGTGATCCGTGGAACGAAGAAGCGGTCAGCCGTTTGTTGATGATCAAGGGCCGGGCCATGGGTAAAGGCCTGATCCTGGTGGCCGACAATATTCGGCAGTTCGACTTCCTGTTCGAAGATTTCCCTGAACTGTGGATGGACCGTATGGCCAGCACTTGGCCGGGGCCAAACACTTGGTTGGTGCCACACCAGAATCTGTTGCCGCAATGGATTACCGGCGTGCATGAAACCGTGGCGCTGCGGGTCAGCGATCACCCGTTGGTGCGGGATTTGTGCGCAGCAGTGGGGCCGCTGGTGTCGACGTCTGCCAACCCGCAGGGCCGGCCGGCGGCGCGCACGCGGATTCGCGTCGAGCAGTATTTCCGTGGGCAAATCGATGGCGTGCTGGGCGGTAATCTCGGTGGGCGCAAGAACCCGAGTGTGATTCGGGATGTGGCGACCGGGCATGTGGTGCGCCCGGGCTAACACCTGAGTGACTTGTGGCGAGGGAGCTTGCTCCCGTTGGACTGCGCAGCAGTCCCCTTCTTTTTAGGGAGAAGCGGGGCCGCTTCGCAGCCCAGCGGGAGCAAGCTCCCTCGCCACAGTGCGGCGTTACGGCAACAACACCGTAGAACCCGTCGTGCGCCGCGCCGACAACTCGGTCTGCGCCTTCGCCGCTTGCGCCAATGGGTACTTCTGGCTGATATCGACCTTCAACTTGCCGCTGATGATCATCTCGAACAGTTCATCGGCCATGCGCTGCAAGTTCTCGGCGTTGTTGGCGTAAGTCGCCAGGGTTGGCCGGGTCACGTACAGCGAACCCTTCGCCGACAGAATCCCCAGGTTCACCCCGTCCACCGCGCCCGACGCATTGCCGAAGCTCACCACCAATCCCCTAGGCTGCACGCTATCGAGCGACGTCAGCCAAGTGTCCTTGCCCACGCCGTCGTACACCACCGGGACTTTTTTCCCGTCAGTCAATTCCAGCACGCGTTTTGCGACATCTTCGTGGCTGTAATCGATCGTCGCCCAGGCGCCGTTGGCCTTGGCCAGCGCGGCTTTCTCCGCTGAGCTGACGGTGCCGATCAGCTTCACGCCCAGAGCCTTGGCCCACTGGCAGGCCAGGGAACCGACACCACCCGCTGCTGCATGGAACAGGATGGTTTCGCCACCCTTGAGTTCATACGTCTGACGCAACAGGTACTGCACGGTGAGGCCCTTGAGCATCACGCCGGCGGCCTGCTCGAAGCTGATCGCATCCGGCAGGCTCACCAGATTGGCTTCCGGCAGCACATGGACTTCGCTATATGCACCCAGCGGTCCGCTGCCATACGCCACGCGATCACCGACTTTGAAGCGGGTGACTTCACTGCCCACGGCTTCGACGATGCCGGCGCCTTCCGAACCCAGACCGGACGGCAACGCTGGCAGCGGATAGAGGCCGCTGCGGTAGTAGGTGTCGATGAAGTTCAGGCCGATCGCCTTGTTGGTGACGCGCACTTGCTGCGGGCCGGGCTCGGCGGGCTGGTAATCGACATACTCAAGCACTTCGGGGCCGCCATGGGCGCGGAATTGAATACGCTTTGCCATCAGAACTCTCCTTAGGTCGCATTACGAAGCTCCCTATCGGACTCCTATGCTTGATCTTCGTCAACTGCGGCAGGTGTATCGGCGATGTTATGCTACGCGCCCATTTGCGCCGGCCCCCGCTCCCGTGGCGCGCCGCGTAGTTTTGCCCGATTCAAGGTGATGACATGACGACCCGCACCGAGGCCGTAAAAGCCTACCTGCTCGACCTGCAAGACCGCATTTGCGCCGCCCTGGAAACCGAGGACGGCGGCACGCGCTTCGTCGAAGACGCCTGGACCCGCCCGGCCGGCGGTGGCGGTCGCACCCGGGTGATCGAAAACGGCGCCGTGATCGAAAAGGGCGGCGTCAACTTTTCCCACGTCTTTGGCAGCGGTCTCCCACCGTCCGCCAGCGCTCATCGGCCGGAACTGGCCGGGCGCGGCTTCGAAGCACTGGGCGTGTCGTTGGTGATTCACCCGCACAACCCCCATGTGCCGACGTCCCACGCCAATGTGCGCTTTTTCATCGCCGAAAAAGAAGGCGAAGAACCGGTCTGGTGGTTCGGCGGCGGCTTCGACCTGACCCCTTACTACGGCAATGAAGAAGACTGCGTGCACTGGCACCGCATCGCCGAGCAGGCCTGCGCGCCGTTCGGGGCGGACGTCTACCCGCGCTACAAGGCCTGGTGCGACACGTACTTCCACATCAAGCATCGTCACGAACCTCGGGGCATCGGCGGTCTGTTTTTTGATGACCTGAACGAATGGGACTTCGACACCAGTTTCGCCTTCATGCGCGCCATCGGTGATGCGTTCATCGACGCCTACCTGCCGATCGTGCAGCGGCGCAAGAACGATGCGTTCACTGAGAAACAGCGTGAGTTCCAGGAATTCCGCCGGGGTCGTTATGTCGAGTTCAACCTGGTTTACGACCGTGGCACGTTGTTCGGCCTGCAATCGGGTGGGCGTACCGAATCGATCCTCATGTCTCTGCCGCCGCAAGTGCGCTGGGGCTATGACTGGAAGGTCGAACCGGGCAGCGAGGAAGCGCGGTTGACCGAGTATTTCCTGCAAGATCGTGATTGGTTGGCCAAGGCTTGAACGAGGAATCCTGATGGATCGTTATGTCGTATTCGGTAACCCGATTGGCCACAGCAAGTCGCCGTTGATCCATCGCCTGTTTGCCGAGCAGACCGGTGAGCAATTGGACTACAGCACGTCGCTGGCGCCACTCGACGACTTTTCCGACTTTGCCCGGGCATTTTTCGCTGAAGGGCGTGGGGCGAATGTCACCGTGCCGTTCAAGGAAGACGCCTTTCGCCTGGCCGACAGCCTGACCGAGCGTGCGCAACGGGCCGGTGCGGTGAACACCCTGTGCAAACTGGCTGACGGCACGTTGTTGGGCGACAACACCGACGGCGCCGGGCTGGTGCGGGACCTGACGGTCAACGCCGGTTTCAGCCTCAAGGGCAAACGCATCCTGCTGCTGGGTGCTGGCGGCGCGGTGCGCGGTGCGCTGGAGCCTTTGCTGGCCGAGCAACCGGCGTCGCTGATCATCGCCAACCGCACCGTGGAAAAAGCCGAGTTGCTGGCGCATTTGTTTGCCGATTTGGGGCCGGTATCCGCCAGTGGTTTCGACTGGTTGCAAGAGCCGGTGGACCTGATCATCAACGCCACCTCCGCCAGCCTGTCAGGCGATGTACCACCGGTTGCCGCAAGTTTGATCGAACCGGGCAGGACGCTGTGCTACGACATGATGTACGGCAAGGAACCGACCTCGTTCTGCCGCTGGGCCAGCGAACACGGCGCGGCAATGGCGATGGACGGCTTGGGGATGCTGGCCGAGCAGGCGGCGGAAGCCTTCTACCTGTGGCGCGGCGTGCGGCCGGATACGGCGCCAGTGTTGGCCGAACTACGCCGCCAACTCGGCGCCTAACCCCGCCCTTGTAGGAGCGAGGCTTGCCCGCGAAGCTTTTGGCGTACCTGAGGACGCCTTCGCGGGCAAGCCTCGCTCCTACAGGGGGTCGTGTTTCAATCTTCGAATCGGATCGGGCATTTCTCCGCCCCTTCGAGTTTCCGCAACTCCTCCACCACCGGTGGCCGCGCCCCGCGCAACGTCAGGCTGCGATCCTGTTTAAGCAACCGCCGCGCCTCCTGGTGCAGCATCTCCACGCCTGAATAGTCGATGAAGTTTATGTGCTGCGCCTCGATCACCACCCGCGCACCATGCATCCGTTGCAGACGCACTTGCAGGTAATGGCTGGCGCCAAAGAAGATCGAGCCGCCGACCCGCAGGATGTCTTCATCGCCATCACGCCAATGCTGCACCCGCGGTTGCGAGGTGCGTTTGAGGTAGAAGAACAGCGAGGCCAGCACCCCGGCATAGATTGCGGTTTGCAATTCCAGCAGCAAAGTCGCGACACAGGTCAGGGCCATGACCACGAATTCGGCACGACTGACCCGCAGCAACGCACGAATACCGCGATGGTCCACCAGCCCCCAGGCGATCAACAAAATGCTGCCGGCCATGGCCGGGATCGGAATGTGCGCGATCAACCCGGCACCGAAGATCGCGAACAACGCCACCCACAACGCCGAGAACACCCCGGCCAGCGGTGAGCAGGCGCCCGCTTCATAACTCAGCCCCGAGCGAGTGAATGAACCGGCGGACAGCGACCCGGAAAAAAACGCCCCGACGATGTTGGATAACCCTTGGGCGCGGACTTCCTGGTTGGCGTCGAGCAATTGCTGCGAACGTGCCGACAGGGAACGGGCGATCGACAGGCTCGTCACCAACCCGAGCATGCCCACGGCGACCGCGCTCGGCAGCAGACGCAGGATCAATTCGAGGTCCAACGGCAGCGCGCTGAAGGGCGGCAACCGTCCGAAAAACGCACTGACCAATTTCACATGGCCGAACATCGACGGCCACAGCCACACCAGCAAACCGCTCAGGACCAGGGCGATCAGCAGCGTCGGCCAGCGCGGCAGTAACAGTTTCAACACGATACCGACCACCACCGTGGCCAGGCCCAGCACCAGCGAAGGTTTATCCACAGCCCCGAGATGCGTGATCAAGGTCATCAGGCTGTTGAGCGCCGTGGCCTGATTGGGCAATTCCAATCCCAGCAGGTTCGGCATCTGCCCGATGGCAATCACCACTGCCGCACCGAGGGTGAACCCCAGCACCACCGAGTGCGAGACGAAATTCACCAGCGCGCCGAAACGCAGCATCCCCAGCAACCACTGGAAAATCCCGGCCAGGAGTGTCAGAAGCAGGATCAGCGTGATGTAGTCCTGGGACGCGGGCACGGCCAGAGGACTGACGCTGGCGTACAGGACGATGGAAATGGCCGCCGTAGGACCGCAGATCAAATGCCACGACGAACCCCACAAACAGGCGATCAGCACCGGGATGATCGCGGCATACAAGCCGTATTCCGGTGGGAGACCGGCAATCAGCGCGTAGGCAATGGATTGCGGCAGCGCGAGAATCGCACCGCTGAGGCCGACGATCAGGTCACGCCCGACGCTGGCGCGGGTCTGCCGGGGCAGCCAACTGAGAAACGGGAAGAGTGAATGGCGGCTGGGGAAGGCCATGGGTCCTCTCGGGTGGGAGTTTGCGCAAAGGGTAACAGGACAGACGCTGATCGTTCCCACGCTCTGCGTGGGAATGCCGCCATGGACGCTCCGCGTCCGCTTCGGGAGGTGACGCGGAGCGTCACGGGGTGCATTCCCACGCAGAGCGTGGGAACGATCAGTGGAGAGTGTTAAAGCTTGGCTTTGACCGCCCCCAACGCCTCCTTGCCATCCACGGTCTTCACCCCATCCAGCCACTTATCCAGCACCGCCGGATTGGCCTTGATCCACGCCTTCACCGCCTCGGCATTGCTGACTTTCTTGTTCACCACCTCAGCCATGATGCTGTTTTCCATTTCCTGGGTAAAACTCAGGTTGGTCAGCAGCTTGCCCACGTTCGGGCAGGCCTGTGCATAACCTTTGCGGGTCAGTGTATAAACCGCGCCGGTGTCGCC
The DNA here is from genome assembly GCF_008370045.1 of Pseudomonas sp. ANT_J12. Lineage (GTDB taxonomy): Bacteria > Pseudomonadota > Gammaproteobacteria > Pseudomonadales > Pseudomonadaceae > Aquipseudomonas. The sequence continues at coordinate 45,646 of NZ_VOBN01000006.1, read as the reverse complement.
GAAGTACTTCTCGCCGCCCTTGAGGTAATGCATTTTCAGCTGCACGTTCATCGGGTGCGGGGTCCAGCCGAGGAAGGTCACGAACTTCTGTTTCTTCACTGCGCGGGACACTTCGGCCAGCATCGCCTGCTCGCTGGACTCGATCAGCTTCCACTGACCCAGCTCAAAGTCGTTCTTCTTGATGATGTCCTGCAACGAGATGTTCGCCGGGGCGCCGGAGCCGATGCCGTAGATCTTTTTCTCGAACTTGTCGGCGTATTTGTTCAGGTCGGCAAAGTTATGCACACCCGCGTCCCACACATAGTCCGGGACCGCCAACGTGAATTCGGTGCCATCAAGGTTTTTCGCCAGTTGCGTGACATCGCCCGTGGCTACGAACTTGTCATAGAAGCCCTGCTGCGCTGGCATCCAGTTACCCAGGAACACATCCACCTGGCCGTCCTTCAAACCGCCAAAGGTAATCGGCACCGCGAGGGTGTCGACCTTGGCCTTGTAGCCCATGCCGTCCAGCAGAAACCCGGTGATGGCGTTAGTGGCGGCGATGTCGCTCCAGCCAGGATCGGCCATTTTCACCGTGTCGCATTGATCGGCGTAAACCGATGCACTGCCCAGAGCCAGAAGCCCGACCGTCAGTACTGTGGATAACCTTTGCATGGACTTCCCCTTCACATTATTGGTTTTGGCAGGGTTGTGGATAACGTGCTTTGCGCTCCAGATCATCGAGGTCGATGTGGTTGCGCATGTACTGCTGACTGGCGTCCACCAGCGGCTGGTGATCCCAGCTCTTCAGCTTGCCGATGGTCAGGGCGTCGGCGACGAAACGCCGGCGCCGTTGGCTGTCGAGCACCTGTTGGTGGATCGCCGGAATATTCCATTTGGCCCGGGCTTCGGCGAGAAAATCGTCGAACAGCTGGCGATGTTGCGGCGATTTGCTCAGTTCTTCCTGCTCGCGCGGGTCGTTGTGTACGTCGAAGAGTAGACAAGGGTCGTCTTCGCTGTAGATGAATTTGTAGGCGCCACGGCGGATCATCATCAACGGACTGATGGTGCCTTCGGCCATGTATTCGCCGAACACTTCGTCGTGACCGCCCTGCCCTTGCAGATGTGAAACCAGCGAGCGGCCGTCCAGCGGCAGATTGGCTTCCAGCGTTCCGCCCGCCAGTTCGACGAAGGTTGGCAGTAGATCCGCCGTGGAAACCGCCGCGCTGACCCGACCTGCCCCGAATTGTCCCGGCGCACTGATCAACAGTGGCACGCGGGCGGCCATTTCGAACCAGTGCATTTTGTACCAGAGGCCACGCTCGCCGAGCATGTCGCCATGGTCGCCGGAGAACACGATGATGGTGTCATCGATCAGGCCGGTTTCTTCGAGTGTTTGCAGGAGTTTGCCGACGTTGCTGTCGATATAGCTGCATGCTCCGAAGTACGCCCGACGTGCGTCGCGAATCTTATCCACAGGCAAAGGCTTGTTCCACAGGTCGTAGACCTTGAGCAAACGCTGGGAATGCGGGTCGAGTTCAGTCTGGGCCGGCGTTGTAGGCAACGGGATGTCGGCGTCGTCGTACATATCCCAAAACGCCTTGGGAATGGTGTACGGGTCGTGTGGGTGAGTCATCGACACGGTCAGGCAGAACGGCTGGTCGCCATCCTCGCGGATGTGGTCGAACAGGTATTGCTGGGCCTTGAACACCACCTCTTCGTCGAAATCCAGCTGATTGGTACGCACGCATGGCCCGGCTTGCAGCACCGACGACATGTTGTGATACCAGGTCGGGCGCACGTCCGGTTCGTCCCAGTTCACTGACCAGCCGTAATCGGCCGGATAGATGTCGCTGGTCAGGCGTTCTTCATAACCATGAAGCTGGTCCGGGCCGCAGAAATGCATCTTGCCCGACAGCGCCGTGCGGTAACCGAGACGCCGCAGGTAGTGGGCGTAGGTCGGAACATCGGCGGGGAAATCGGCCGCGTTGTCGTAGGCGCCGATCTTGCTCGGCAACTGACCGCTGACCAGGGTAAACCGCGACGGCGCGCACAACGGGCTGTTGCAATACGCGGCGTCGAACACCACGCCTTCGGCGGCGAGGCGGCTCAGATTCGGGAGTTTGATCGGCGAAGGCCCGTAGAACGGCAACATTGGCGCGGCCATCTGATCGGCCATGATGAAAAGAATATTCTTGCGCTTCATGTGATCGCGGCATTCCATAGTGAATATTTATGCGAGAGTGCTGCGATCGAGCATGGAGTCCATGCGTTTTACGGTAAAGCCCATGCACGGCAATGACTAGGATAAGCACAGCTTATGTATGACGCCCTTGGTGATTTGTCTCTGGACCTGCTGCGCGCCTTCGAGTCAGCGGCCCGTCAGCACAGCTTTACCGCGGCTGCGGTTGAGCTCGGCACCACGCAGCCTGCGATCAGTCAGCAGATCAAGCGGTTGGAGGAACAGCTCGGCACGCGGCTGTTCGATCGCATCTATCGCGGTATCGAATTGACCGAAACCGGGATGATCCTTTTCGAGCAGGTTCAGCTCGGTTTGCAGAATATCGATGCAGGGTTGACCGCAATCAGCGCTCAGCAATCACATGAAGTGCTGCAAGTCGCCACCGATTTCGCCTTCGCGGCGTATTGGCTGATGCCGCGCCTGCACCGCTTCCATGAAGCCAATCCGCAGGTCGATGTCAGCCTGGTTACCAGCGAGCGCAATCACAACATGCTGCGCACCGATATCGACGTGGCGATCCTGTTTGGCGATGGCCGCTTTAAACAGGGCGAAAGCCATTGGCTGTTCAGCGAGGAAGTGTTCCCGGTGTGCAGTCCGCTGTTGTTGAAGGAGCGCGCCCTGCCCTTGCCGATCCAGTCGCTGCTGGAGTTGCCGCTGCTGCACCTTCGCGGTGAAAACAGCGCCAATTGGTTCGACTGGAGCGGCGTATTCCGTGAGCTGGGGTTAACGTCCGCACCGGCACCGGGGCAGCTGCGTTTCGACAATTACACCTTGTTGATCCAGGCGGCGATCGGCGGCCAGGGCGTGGCCATCGGTTGGCGGCACCTTGTGGATAACTTGCTGGCCCAGGGTTTGTTGTGCCGGCCGATTGCCGACACGATTATTTCCCGGTTGGGTTATTACGTGGTGTTGCCCCAGCGCAAACGCCGTGGGGTGTTGATTAAACAGTTTGTGGATTGGTTGATGGCGGAGCAGGCCAGCAGTGCGCAGTCGTTGAACGGTTTGCCGTTACCGTCGATTGCGGTGTGAAAGGCTGGAATCTTTACGGTCCGGAAGCCGCCACAAAACTCACATGCTCCCCTAGGTGCAGGTTCAACCGCAGCTCATCGGCAATACCGACGGCCACCCGATTCAATCGCTCAAGCGCTTCGCCCAACCCCGGCTCCAGGCTGCTGCTGACCTGGCTGAAATGCTCGATGGTCAGCCCGGCAGCCCCGCGCGGCGCATCCACCAATGTCCAGTGCAGGCCGCTGCTTTGCAGGGCTTCGAGGATTTCTTCGGCGGCATGATGCTGAAGGTCGTCCTCGACTTCCGCTTCATCGAGTTCGGCAAAATCCCCCACTACGAACAACCGGCCAATGCCGGCGGCTTGCATGCCGTCAATCAGCGCATCCACCGCCAGCACCTGCTCGACCGGACCCGGCACGATGGTTTTTTCCACATGTTCGCTGTTGATCGGCAGGCCCGTTGCGTCCAGCAGACAGATCACCGCCGAACACCCGGCCACGCTTTGCTTGACCCGCTCGGCGTCGAACAGATCACCGTTCTTGGTGCGCAGGCCCGGACGTGGCGCCAGCGCGGTCAGGTCATCGAGAATCGCGATCACTTCATGCTGGCGCCGCAGCATTTCAGCCATCAGCGCACTGCCCAGGCTACTCATGGCACCATAGAGCACCACTTTCACCACCGGGGTTTCGGCATTTTTCATGGCTGAGTTCCTTGTTTCCTAACTATATGGTGTGTGACCTGTAGGAAACGGCAACGGTTCGACCGGGTTTTTCGAGAGGTTCAAATGCAGCAAATCACGGGCTATCACGCCCACGTCTATTTCGACGCCAGTACGATCGACCAGGCAAGGGCCTTGTGTGAACAGGCCGCAACCTTATTCCCGTTGAAGATGGGCCGCGTGCATGAGCGCCCGGTCGGTCCGCACCCGGACTGGAGCTGCCAGTTGGCGTTCGGGCCGGAACTCCTTGGCGAGGTGCTGCCGTGGCTGGTGTTAAACCGCAACGGTCTGGTGGTATTCCTGCACCCGGACACTGGCGATGACCTGCTCGATCACACCGAACACGCCGTGTGGATGGGCGCGATCCGGCCGTTGAACCTGTCTATTTTCTGATCAGATGTTTTCCTCGGCTTCACTGGGCAGGTGTTCGTCCAGGTGCAGCCAGGGCAAGCGGCTGTCGGTCCAGATGTGCCGGTCGGCCGGGGCCTGCTCCGGGTGATCGAGGGTGGCGATCGTCAGGTCAATGCTCTCGGGGCTGAGCTGCGTGATCAGGGCCACCTGTGCCCCACAGGTCGGGCAGAAATATCGCGCGCAGTGTTCAGAAGAGTCGTACCGCGCCGGTGTCCCACCTTTCCATTCAAACGCTGAGGCGGGCACGGTGATCCAGGTGGTCACGATCCCGCCGCTGACCCGCCGACAGATCGAGCAATGGCAGTGGGCGATGTCGTGCAGCGGCCCGCTGAATTGATAGCGCAGATGTCCGCAGTGGCAGCCGCCGGTATGAATTTTGTCCATTTTTTGCCTCCTGCCCCGTGTTTCGGGACGTTGAGCCCGTCCGACGGCCGGTTGCCCATCCGGTCAATGCTTTCACCAGCGAAAGCTGGCTGAAAGCTTTCCCCATTAGGATCGCCCCCACTACCGGCAACAGACCGGTTGGCCAATGCCTGTGTTTTATCGCTCGCACGGCCCAATTAACAACAACAATGGTGATTCTGATGTCTTCTGCTACCCGCCGCTTTGCCGCAACTCCCCCCGTACGCCTCGTGCTTCCCGTTCTGCGCTGACCCCACCCGGTTCGCCCATTCCCTAGCCGCGCTACGCCTGGAGTATTCCCATGCTGACTTTCCTTGGCTTTGCCATGGTCATCACGTTCATGTTCCTGATCATGACCAAGCGCCTGTCCGCGCTGATCGCCCTGATTATTATTCCAATCGTCTTTGCCCTGTTCGGCGGTTTTGCGCCGAAGATCGGCCCGATGATGCTCGAAGGCATCACCAAGCTTGCGCCGACCGGCGTGATGCTGATGTTCGCCATTCTGTACTTCGCCCTGATGATCGACTCCGGCCTGTTTGACCCGGCCGTGCGCAAGATCCTCAAACTGGTCAAGGGCGACCCGTTGAAAGTTTCGGTCGGTACCGCCGTTCTGGCGCTCGTTGTCTCCCTCGATGGTGACGGCGCGACCACTTATATGATCTGCGTGGCCGCCATGCTGCCGCTCTACAGCCGCATCGGCATGAGCCCGCGGATCATGGCCGGCCTGATCATCCTGGCCGGCGGCGTGATGAACATGACCCCGTGGGGCGGCCCGACCGCTCGTGCGGCGAGTGCGCTGCATGTGGACCCGTCGGACATTTTCGTGCCGATGATTCCGGCGATGCTGGCCGGTGTGGTGGCGATCCTGGCGATTGCCTACTTCTACGGCAAACGCGAGCGCGCGCGCCTGGGTGAATTGCACCTGGCGGGCGACGAAGTGGACCACAGCGAAATCAGCGTTTCGCAGTTCCCGGACGCCCGTCGTCCGAAGCTGATCTGGTTCAACGGCGCACTGACCCTGGCCCTGATGGGTACCTTGATCGCCGGCCTGTTGCCGCTGCCGGTGCTGTTCATGGTGGCCTTCAGTATCGCGATGATCGTCAATTATCCATGCCTGCAACAGCAGAAGGACCGTGTCGCGGCCCACGCTGGCAGCGTGTTGGCGGTGGTCGGTTTGATCTTCGCGGCCGGTATCTTCACCGGTATTCTGTCGGGCACCGGCATGGTCGATGCCATGTCGAAAAGTCTGTTGGCGGTTATCCCGGATTTCCTCGGCCCGTACCTGGCGGTGATCACGGCGCTGGTGAGCATGCCGTTCACGTTCTTCATGTCCAACGATGCATTTTATTACGGCGTGTTACCGGTTCTTGCCGAAGCCGCCAGCCATTACGGCATCACCGCCGTGGAAATGGCCCGTGCCTCGATTGTCGGCCAGCCCGTCCACCTGCTTAGCCCGCTGGTTCCATCGACTTATCTGTTGGTGGCCCTGGCCGGTATTGAATTTGGTGACCACCAGCGCTTCACTCTGAAATGGGCCGTTCTGGTGTGCCTCTGCATATTGGTTGCGGCGTTGCTGATGGGGATTTTTCCGGTTTTCAGCACTCTATAAATCAAAGACTCACCCCGACGGGGCCGCGCTTCGCTGGTTGAAGCCCGGCTCTTCTGGGTTTAACACTCGCTCAAAGGAATACACATGGAATGGCTGACCAACCCTGAAATCTGGGTTGCCTTCTTTACCCTGACTGCCCTGGAGATCGTCCTGGGCATCGACAACATCATCATGATTTCGATCCTGGTCAGCCGCATGCCCAAGCACATGCAAAAGCGCACCCGGCTGTTCGGCCTGGCCCTGGCCATGGTCACGCGGATCCTGTTGCTGCTGTCGATCACCTGGGTCATGCGCCTCACCGCCGACCTGTTCGAAGTGTTCGGCCAGGGCATTTCCGGGCGTGACCTGATTCTGTTCTTCGGTGGTCTGTTCCTGCTGTGGAAGAGCTCGCAAGAGATGTACCACGCGCTGGAAGGCGAAGACGAAACCAACGAAGAGCCCAGCGGCAAGGGCGGCAACTTCCTCTACACCATCATCCAGATCGCGATCATCGACATCGTGTTCTCGCTGGATTCGGTGATCACCGCCGTCGGCATGGTTTCCCACGTACCGGTCATGATCGCGGCGATCATCGTCGCCGTGCTGGTGATGATGTGGGCGTCCGGCACCATCAGCGAGTTCATCGACAAGCACCCGTCGCTGAAGATGCTGGCGCTGTCGTTCCTGCTGATCGTCGGTACCGTGCTGATTGCCGAATCCTTCGACGTGCACGTGCCAAAAGGCTACGTCTACTTCGCCATGGCGTTCTCGCTGGCCGTGGAAGCGATCAACATCAAGATGCGCACCGCGATTGCGAAAAAGAAGAAACAGCAGGATCCGGTGAAACTGCGCAAGGACATCCCGGGGCAGTAATCTGCTGTGATGGAGCCGGTGTGGCAAAGCTGCTTTTGTGGCGAGGGAGCTTGCTCCCGCTGGGCCGCGAAGCGGCCCCCATATCGGCGACGCGGTTTATCAGACGAACCGCATTCGCCGGTTTTACGACTGCTGCGCAGCCGAACGGGAGCAAGCTCCCTCGCCACAGTCATGCGGTGACTCCAAATATTGCGCAGGGGCCTTCGGGCCCCTTTTTCATCTCTGCATCAAGCTGTTTTTATGACAGTTTTGTTTCAAACACTTCTTTAGCTATGCGATGCTGGCGCCCAGACCGTTAGCCAACTACAGCTTAAGTACAGAACGTAGAACGTCGCGCGGTACCGTCAACTTGTCCCTTTGGGACGCTACCACCACAGGGGGCCCAGCATGCTGACCCTGCTCAATTTGCTTTCCGCCGTGACCTTGCTGATCTGGGGCACGCACATCGTCCGAACCGGCATCCTGCGGGTCTACGGTTCCAATCTGCGCCATGTGATTGGCCAGAACATGTCCAAGCGTGGCCTGGCGTTCATCGCCGGTATCGTCGTGACCGCCATGGTCCAGAGCAGCAACGCCACGGCCATGCTGGTCACTTCCTTTGTCGGGCAGGGCCTGATGGCGCTGACCCCGGCGCTGGCGACCATGCTCGGCGCCGACGTCGGTACGGCGCTGATGGCGCGGGTGCTGACGTTCGACCTGTCGTGGCTGTCGCCGCTGCTGATCTTCCTCGGGGTGATTTTCTTCCTGTCGCGCAAACAGACCCGCGTCGGACAAATGGGCCGGGTCGCCATCGGCCTGGGCCTGATCATCCTCGCGCTGCAACTGATCGTCGAAGCCGCCGCCCCGATCACACACGCCCAAGGGGTGAAGGTGATCTTCGCCTCCCTGACCGGCGACATCCTGCTCGATGCCCTGATTGGCGCGCTGTTCGCGATGATTTCCTACTCCAGCCTGGCCGCCGTCCTGCTGACCGCGACCCTGGCCGGTGCCGGTGTGATCAGCCTGCCGGTGGCCATCGGCCTGGTGATCGGCGCCAACATCGGCAGCGGTGTACTGGCGTTCATGAGCACCAGCATGCAGAACGCCGCCGGGCGCCAGGTGGCGCTGGGCAGCCTGTTGTACAAACTGATTGGGCTGTTGCTGATCATCCCGGTGCTCGACCCGCTGGTGCACTGGATCGACAGCCTGGATTTCAGCCCGCAGGAAATGGTCATTGGCTTCCACTTGCTCTACAACACCGCGCGTTGCCTGATCCTGTTGCCCAGCGTCGGGCCGATGGCCAGGCTCTGCGCCTGGTTGTTGCCGGAGCGCCCGGAACTCAACGGCATGGCCAAGCCCCGGCATCTGGACGCGACCGCGCTGGTCACCCCGAGCCTGGCGCTGGCCAACGCCGCCCGGGAAACCCTGCGCATTGGCGATCTGATCGACAACATGCTCGAAGCCATGCTCGACGTGTTGCACGGCAAACAGACCGCCGTCACCCAGGAAATGCGTCGCCACACCGATGACGTCGAAGCGCTCTACAGCGCGATCAAGCTCTACCTGGCGCAGATGCCCCGGGAAGACCTCAGCGATCAGGACAGTCGGCGCTGGGCGGAAATCATCGAGCTGGCGATCAACCTCAAACTCGCCAGCGACTTGATCGAACGCATGCTGCGCAAGGTCCAGCAGCAGAAGACTTCGCAGCGCCGGTCCTTTTCCGACGTCGGCCTGGAAGAGTTGGCGGGGTTGCACAGTCAGTTGATCTCCAATTTGCGCCTGGGGCTGTCGGTGTTCCTCAGCAGCGATCCGGAAAGCGCCCGGCAGTTGCTGCGCGAGAAACGTCGCTTTCGCGCACAGGAACGCCGCCTGGCCCATGCTCATGTCAGCCGTTTGCAACGTAAGATCGTGCAAAGTATCGAAACCAGTTCGTTGCACCTGGAGTTGATCGCCGACATGAAACGCTTGAATTCGCTGTTTTGCAGCAGTGCCTACGCGGTATTGGAAACGTCCGACACCGGTGCGCTGGCGGCTGACGATTTGGCGGACATCACGCATTCACCTTGAACGTCTGACGGTGTGGCCAGTCAGTAACAATGGTTCAGCCTGGAAGCTCGTTATGCGTTGTCTGTTGTTCGCCTGTCTGTTGCTCGGTTCATTCCCTTCGTTTGCCCTGGATCGTTTCCAGGTCGAAGGCTATGCGCTGCCCAACGGCCTGCAATTGCTGCTCAAGCCCGGCAATGACCGTGGGCATGTGGCGATTCGGCTGGTGGTCGGCGTCGGCATCGATGACTTCAAGTGCGATGAAAAGGAACTGCCGCACCTGCTCGAACACCTGCTGTTCAGCGGCATCGACGCCAGCGGTGAAGGGGGGCTGGAAGAACGCATGCAGGCCCTCGGCGGTGAATGGAACGCCTTCACGAGCAACGCCGATACCACCTTCGTGATCGAAGCCCCGGCGAAAAACCAGCGCAAGGTCCTCGACCTGTTGTTGGCGCTGCTGACCCAGACCCGATTCGACGACAACGCGATCAACGCCGCCAAGCAAGTGGTCGAGCGTGAAGACGGCGGCCACTATTCGCACCTGCAGCGCTGGATGGATCGTCAGGACCTGGGCCACACCGCCAGTAATCAACTGGCGGTGGAGCTGGGCCTCAAATGCCCCGAGCGGGCCGAAGTCGATCACCTGACCCGCGAGCAACTGGATAAGGTGCGCAAGGCCTGGTACGCCCCCAACAACATGACCCTGATCGTGGTCGGCGACCTCGACAAGCTGCTGCCGGCCTATCTGGAACGGGCCTGGGGGCCGCTTGAGGCGGTCGATCCGTCCGAGCATTTGCCGTTGCCGGACATCAAGACCAGCGCGGCCCATGAACGCAGCCTGATCCACGGTTTCGTCGGCGGTGGTGCGAAGTTGCACTGGCTGGTGCCGGAGCCGGTGCTGGAAGACATCCCCGATCAAGCCTTTGACCTGCTCAAGGATTACCTGGATTGGGCGCTCTATCGGCAGATGCGCCTGGCCCATGGTTTGTCCTACGGCCCGTGGGCCGAGCGCGAGTTGTTCGGCAGCGTCGGTTTCATGAGCCTGAATGCCGACCTTGAGCGCGAAAACGTCGACGAAGCCAAGCAAGTGCTGGAAGACATGAAGGCCGAGCTGCTCAAGAACGGCCTCGACGCCGAGACCTTCGACCGCCTCAAGCAAGCCGCTATCGCTCGCCAGTCCTGGGCCGTGCAAGGCAACAGCGCCCTGGCCGATTACTACTGGAGCGCCCTGGGGGATTACGAGGACGGACGCTTCACCAACCCGGCCAAGGAACTGCAAGGGGTGACGCTGGAAGAAGCGAACAAGGCCATGCGCGAGTTGCTGCTGCAGCCTGGGTATTTGCGGATCGAGAAGCCGTTGATCAGTGATGATCAGTTGTTGTGGGTGTTGGCAGGGGTGTTTGGGTTGCTGGTGCTGGGTGTGCTGGGCTGGCGCTTGCATCGCAAACACTAACTACCCTGTGGCGAGGGAGCTTGCTCCCGCTCGGCTGCGCAGCAGTCGTAAAACCAGCCAGGAAGATTTACCTGAAGAAATGCAGTGAATGGTTTTGGGGGCGCTTCGCACCCCAGCGGGAGCAAGCTCCCTCGCCACAGGTCATCATTCACTCTGGTTTTGTGGTTGCCTGAATGTGATCGCCACAAAAGCTCCTCGGCGTTACCCTGTCGAGGATTTTTCCTACGACTAATGTGAACCGCCGAATGCCTACCCTGCCCCTTATCGTCCAGCGCGGTCTTGAATTGATGAAGCGCTATCCGGGGGTGATTGCGCTCGGTGGTTTTATCTCCGGCGTCGGCAGTTTCATGCTGGTGGATCGCCAACAGGGTCTGGCGACCTGGATCACTACGATCATGCTGGTCAGCTGGGTGTGGCTGATGCTGGAAAACAGCCTCACGCAGCTGTTTACCCGGGTGTTCAAGCGAGAAATCCCCCAGCCGCTGCTGCGTTACGCGACGCAGATGATCCACCAGGAAAGCCTGTTTTTCGTCCTGCCGTTCTTCTTCATCACCACCACCTGGAACAGCGGCCAACTGTTTTTCACCGGGCTGCTGAGCATCTCGGCGCTGATTTCCATCATCGACCCGCTCTATTACAAATGGCTGGCCCCACGGCGCTGGGCGTTCCTCGCGTTGCACACCCTGACCCTGTTCGCCGCCCTGCTCACCGCCCTGCCCGTGATCCTGCACCTGACCACGTCCCAGAGTTTCAAACTGGCCCTGGGCATCGCCATGTTGTTGTCGTTCCCGAGCCTGGCGTCGATTTTCCCGATCCGCACCGTGCGCAACGCCCTGGCGATCCTGAGCATCACCCTCGGCATCGGCGCCCTCGGCTGGGTCCTGCGTTCGTGGGTGCCGCCGGCGACGCTGTGGATGACCGACGTCGCCATCAGCACGCAAATGCAGGACCGCACCCCCGGCGAGAGCCTGGACGAAGTCAGCGCCGAGCAGATTCGCGGCGGCGGACTCTACGCCTACACCGCGATCAATGCGCCGCGCGGGCTGGATGAGCGGATTTATCACGTGTGGCAGTTCAACGGCCAAGAAGTCGACCGCATCCCGCTGGACATCCACGGCGGGCGCAAGGAAGGCTACCGGGCCTGGACCCACAAGCAGAACTTCCCCGGCAACCCGGCGGGCAAATGGCAGGTTCGGGTGCTGACCGAAGACGGCCAAGTGATCGGCGTATTGCGCTTCGTGGTCAAGGACAGCACACCGATCAAAGAAAAGTAATCCGGTTCGTGCTATTACGTTAGACCTGCGTAACAACCGAACAAGCACGGAGCTTATGACCAGCAGCACATTGCCCGGCAGTGCCCAACTGGACACCTCCCACACCCCTGCACAGTTGCGGGTCACAGGTGACTGGACGCTTGCCCATTACGCTGACCTCAAGCGCCTGGGCGACAAACTGCGCGGCCAGTACGACGACAACACCCACATCGACCTCAATGGCCTCGGCGCGCTCGACACCGCCGGCGCCTCGCTGCTGGTGGAGCTGCTGGGTTCCGAGCGTCTGGGCCGATCGGCCGAACACCCCGAGTGCACAATCTCCAGCGCCGATCGCGCGTTGCTGCACACCGTCTATTGCTCGCTGACCGATTTCTGCGTGCCGCTCAAGGAACCGGAAACCAGCACCGGTATTCAACTGCTGACCCGCATCGGCCGCGCCGTCGACGCGGTCTGGCAGGACACTCTGCAACTGCTCGGCTTTGTCGGCCTGATCCTCGAAACCATCGCCCGTGGGCTGTTCCGCCCCAAGCGCTGGCGCATTACGCCGATGGTCGCGCACATCGAGCAGACCGGCCTCGATGCCGCGCCCATCGTCGCCCTGCTGACCTTTCTGGTCGGCGCAGTGGTGGCGTTTCTCGGGGCGACGGTGCTGGCGAGTTTCGGCGCGAGTATTTTCACCGTCGACCTGGTGGCGTTCTCCTTCCTGCGTGAGTTCGGCGTGTTGTTGACGGCGATCCTGATGGCCGGCCGCACCGCCAGTGCCTTTACCGCGCAGATCGGCTCGATGAAGGCCAACGAAGAAATTGACGCGATCCGCACCCTCGGTCTCGATCCGATGGAATTGCTCGTGGTCCCGCGTGTATTGGCGTTGCTGGTGGCGCTGCCGATGCTGACCTTCCTGGCGATGATCTCCGGGATTATCGGTGGCGGCGTGGTTTGCGCGGTGTCGCTGGGGATTTCCCCGGCGATGTTCCTGTCGCTGCTGCAAACCGACATTGGCGTTCAGCATTTTCTGGTGGGGATCGTCAAAGCGCCGATCTTCGCGTTTCTGATCGCGGCCATCGGTTGCCTGGAAGGCTTCAAGGTCAGCGGCAGCGCCGAATCCGTCGGTGCCCACACCACGTCCAGCGTGGTCCAGTCGATTTTCGTGGTGATCGTGCTTGATGCCGTGGCCGCGTTGTTTTTCATGGAGATGGGCTGGTGAGTCGACAACCCCGAGCGCCTTCCGAGGCGGTGATCGAAGTCCGTGGGTTGTGCAATCGCTTCGGCAGCCAGAGCGTGCACGAAAACCTCGACCTGGATTTGTACAAAGGTGAAATCCTCGCGGTGGTCGGCGGCTCCGGCAGCGGCAAGTCGGTGTTGCTGCGCAGCATTGTCGGCTTGCGCCAGCCCAGCGAAGGGGTGGTGAAGGTCTTCGGCAAGAACCTGCCGACGCTCTCCGAACACGAGCGCTCGATGGTTGAGCGGCGCTTCGGTGTGCTGTTCCAGAAAGGCGCGCTGTTCTCCTCGCTGACCGTGACCGAGAACGTCGCCCTGCCCTTGATCGAACACGCCGGCCTCAGCCGTGCCGATGCCGAGCACCTGGCGGCGGTGAAACTGGCGTTGGCCGGGTTGCCGCTGTCGGCGGCAGACAAATACCCGGCGTCCCTGTCCGGCGGCATGATCAAGCGTGCGGCGCTGGCCCGTGCCCTGGCGCTGGACCCGGACATCCTGTTTCTCGACGAACCCACCGCCGGCCTCGATCCGATTGGCGCCGCCGCGTTTGATCAACTGATTCTGACCCTGCGCGATGCCCTGGGCCTGAGCGTGTTCCTGGTGACTCACGACCTCGACACGCTCTACACCATCACCGACCGGGTGGCAGTGCTGGCGCAGAAGAAAGTGCTAGTGGCAGACGCCATCGACAAGGTCTCGGAAACCGACGACCCGTGGATTCACGAATACTTCCATGGCCCACGGGGCCGCGCGGCGCTGACGGCCGCTCAACAGCTTAACGAGGTCTGACATGGAAACCCGAGCCCATCATGTATTGATCGGCCTGTTCACCGTGATTGTGGTGGCGGGCGCCCTGCTCTTCGGTTTGTGGCTGGCCAAGTCCAGCGTCGACACCGAGTTCAAGGATTACGAAATCGTCTTCAATGAGGCGGTCAGCGGTCTGTCCAAGGGCAGCGCCGTGCAGTACAGCGGGATCAAGGTCGGTGACGTAGTGACCCTGCGCCTGGACCCGAAAGACCCGCGTCGGGTGCTGGCACGGATTCGACTTGGCGGCGACACGCCGATCAAGGAGGACACCGAGGCCAAACTGGCGCTGACCGGGATCACCGGCACCTCGATCATCCAGCTCAGTGGCGGCACGCCGCAAAGTCCCAAGCTGCGGGGCAAGGACGGCGAGTTGCCGACGATTGTCGCGGCGCCCTCGCCCATCGCCCGCCTGCTGAACGACAGTAACGACTTGATGGCCGGGGTGAACGTGTTGATGCACAACGCCAATCAGATGTTTTCGTCGGAGAACGTCGAGCGCATCAGCAAGACTCTTGAGCACCTGGAGCAAACCACCGGGACCATCGCCGAGCAGCGCGGCGATATTCGTCAGACGATGCAGCAACTGGCGTCGGTCGGCAAACAGGCCAACACCATGATGGAACAGACCTCGGCGCTGATGCGCAACGCCAATGGCCTGCTCAACGATCAGGGCAAGCAGATATTCGGCAGTGCCGAGCAGGCGATGAAGTCGCTGGAGCAGAGCAGCGCGACCATCAACAAGTTGCTGACCAACAATCAGGACTCCCTCAACAGCGGCATGCAGGGCCTCAATGGCCTGGCCCCGGCGGTGCGTGAATTGCGCGACACCCTGACCTCGCTGCGAGCCATTTCCCAGCGCCTGGAAGCCAACCCCAGCGGTTACCTGCTGGGCAGCGACAAGAACAAGGAATTCACGCCATGAAGCTGACTCACCTCGCCCTCCTCGCCGGTTTTGTGTTGGTCAGCGCCTGCTCGATCCTGCCCAAGGCCGAGCCGTCGGATGTCTATCGCTTACCGTCGGCTCAGAGCAGCGCAACGGTCAGCCACGGCACGCCGCAACGCTGGTCGCTGCGCCTGGCCAAGCCCCAGGCCAGCGAAGTGTTGAACAGCCCGAAAATCGCTGTAATCCCTCAAGGGGATCTGATCAGCAGCTACAAGGCGTCGCGCTGGAGCGATCCGGCACCGGTGCTGCTGCGTAATCGATTGCTGGACGGGTTTCAGCGCGATGGTCGGGTGTCGTTGTTGAGCACCGATGACAGCAATTTCCAGGCGGACCTGGAGTTGGGCGGGAGTCTGCAAGCGTTCCAGACGGAGTACCAGGGCCCGAACGCGAGTGTGGTCGTGCGCCTGGATGCGTTGTTGGTGCGTGGGTATGACCAGCGCATCCTCGCGAGCCGGCGCTTTGAAGTGCGTCAGCCGCTGAGCGATATGAAGGTGCCGGCGGTGGTGGCCGGGTTTGGCCAGGCCAGCGATCAGTTGACGGCGCAGGTGGTGGCTTGGGCGGTGGAGCAAGGGCAGAAGCTGGCGCCATCGCCAAGGCCCTGAAGGTCAGGCGTCTCATTGTGGCGAGGGAGCTTGCTCCCGCTGGGTCGCGAAGCGGCCCCAAAAGATGGGACTGCTGTGCAGTCCAACGGGAGCAAGCTCCCTCGCCACACAAGCCTTCTCCCATAAGGTGGTGTGGTTAGCCGAAGAACCAATAACAAACCCCGATCGCACCAACCACCCCGGCAAATTCCGCCAGCAACGCACACCCCACCGCGTGCCGCGCCCGCTGGATCCCCACTGCACCGAAGTACACCGCCAGTACATAGAACGTGGTTTCGGTACTGCCCTGGATCGTCGCCGCCACCAGCGCCGGGAAGCTGTCGACCCCGGAGGTCTTCATGGTTTCGATCAGCATCGCCCGGGCGGCGCTGCCGGAGAACGGTTTGACCATCGCCGTCGGCAAGGCGTCGACGAAGCGTGTGTCCCAACCGGCCCACTCCACCAGGTGCCGAATCCCGTCCAGCCCGAAGTCCAACGCCCCGGACGCGCGCAATACGCCCACCGCACACAGCATCGCCACCAGGTACGGCAGCAGGTTCTTCGCCACGTCGAAGCCTTCCTTCGCACCTTCGACGAACGCTTCGTAGACCTTCACTTTGCGCAACGCGCCAATGATCAGGAACAGCATGATCAGGCCGAACAGCGTCAGGTTGCCGAGGATCGAGGACAGCCCCGCCAACGCAGTCGCTGAGAGCGTCCCCAGCAGCGCCATGAAGGCACCCAGTGCCAACGCACCGGGAATCAGATACGCAAGCACCACCGGGTCCCACAGGCGCAGGCGTTGCATGAATGCCACGGACAACAGGCCGACGATGGTCGAGCAACTGGTGGCGAGCAGAATCGGCAGGAACACCAGCGTCGGGTCCGGCGCGCCTTGCTGGGCGCGGTACATGAAGATCGTCACCGGCAGCAGGGTCAGGGACGAGGCGTTGAGCACCAGGAACAGGATCTGCGCGTTGCTGGCAACCGTGGCGCTGGGGTTGAGTTCTTGCAGCGCCTTCATGGCCTTGAGGCCGATCGGCGTGGCGGCATTGTCCAGGCCCAGGCCATTGGCGGCGAAGTTGAGGGTGATCAGGCCGATGGCCGGGTGACCGGGCGGCACTTCCGGCATCAGGCGCAGGAACAACGGGCCCAGGGCCTTGGCCAGCCAGTCGACGATGCCAGCCTTCTCGGCAATCCGCAGAAAGCCCAGCCACAGGGTCAGAGTGCCGAACAACAGGACCATGACCTCCACCGACAGCTTGGCCATGGCGAAGATGCTTTCCACCATCGCCGCGAAGATCCCGGCATTGCCGCCGATCAGCCACTGCGCCAGCGCCGACACGGCGGCGACGATGAAGAAGCCAAGCCACAGGCCATTGAGCATCAGTTAAATCCCCCGAAGAATGCGGCGAATGATAGCGGGGTCGCCAGAAACGACAAACCCCGGATTTCTCCGGGGTTTGGTTTGGCACTGCGCCGATCACACCTATCCCCTGTAGGAGCGAGGCTTGCCCGCGAAGAGGCCGGTACATTCAACATCTGTGTTGACTGACACACCGCCTTCGCGGGCAAGCCTCGCTCCTACAAGGGCAACGCATCAGCTCTTGGAAATTTCACCTGCCGGCAATTTTTCCTTGCTGCGCCAGTGCGGCAGGGAGTTCCAGTAGCGCTCGCCCTTGGCGTCGTCGTACATGCCTTCCCAGCGCGAGATAACCAATACGGCCAGGGCATTGCCGATCACGTTCAACGCGGTACGGGCCATGTCCATGATGCGGTCGACACCGGCGATGAACGCCAGGCCTTCCAGCGGAATGCCGACGCTGCCCAGGGTGGCCAGCAGCACCACGAAGGACACGCCCGGTACACCGGCGATGCCTTTGGAGGTGACCATCAGGGTCAGCACCAGCAGCAATTGCTGGCTGATCGACAGGTCGATGCCGTAGAGCTGGGCAATGAAGATGGCCGCGATGCTCTGGTACAGGGTCGAACCGTCGAGGTTGAACGAATAACCGGTCGGCACCACGAAGCTGCAAATGGCTTTCGGCGCGCCGTAGGCTTCCATCTTCTCGATCACGCGCGGCAGCACGGTTTCGGAGCTGGCGGTGGAGTAAGCCAGTACCAGCTCATCCTTGAAGATGCGCATCAGCTTGATCACAGAGAAGCCGAACAGCTTGGCGATCAGGCCCAGCACCACGAAGGCGAAGAAGGCAATGGCGAAGTAAACCAGTACCACCAGCTTGGCCAGCGGCAGCAAGGAGGCGAAACCGAAGTTGGCCACGGTCACCGCGATCAGGGCGAACACGCCGATGGGCGCGTAGTTCATGATCATGTGGGTGACTTTGAACATGCTCTCGGACACGCCCTGGAACATCTTCACCAGCGGCTCACGCAGGTCCGATTGCAGGCTCGACAGGCCGAGACCGAACAACACGGAGAAGAAGATGATCGGCAGCATCTCGCCGCGGGCCATGGCCGCGAAGATGTTCGACGGGATCAGGTTGAGGATGGTTTCGATGAACGCGTGTTCATGCTGAACCTCGGCGGCAGTCGCCTGGTACTTGGAAATATCCACCGTACCCAGGGTGCTCATGTCGATGCCGGTGCCCGGATGGACCACGTTGGCCAGCACCAGACCGACCAGGATGGCGATGGTGGTGACGACTTCGAAGTAAAGGATGGTTTTGAGGCCGATGCGCCCGAGTTTCTTCGCATCACCCACGCCGGCAATACCCACCACCAGCGAGGAGATCACGATCGGGATCACGATCATCTTGATCAGACGGATAAAGATATCGCCCGCAGGTTGCAGGACGTTACTGATCCACCAGGCTTTTTCGGCGCTGAAATGGTTGAGCAGCGCACCGATTGCTATCCCCAATACCAGACCGATGAGGATCTGCCAGGCGAGGCTAAGCTTTGCCTTCTTCATATCATTACCCTTACTTCAGTTTGACTCGGGCAGATGCGCGAACTGGAACGCTCAGTAGCGGAAAAGTCTGTGCATCTGCCCCCGTATAAGGTGCCCCGAAGCGCGTATTTACGGCTCTTCGGCAGGCGAAAAAAGGCGCAACTATTCCGATGCAAGTAAGCGACGTCTAATGCCGTAAACGCCTACCCTATGCCGAATCGGCATGAGCTTTTTCAAATGAAACTGGCGTCTCAACCGGTTCGAATACGACATTTCGGCAGGCATAAGTGCCGTGAACCGGCCATTTCAGAGCAGCTTGGTTGTTTTTTAAACAGGATGATTCAGGTTAAAACTTGGGAAAAATCCTACGTTTAGCGACGAAATGTCATCGCACGAAAGGCGCAGGTTTCTCGATATACGGTCGCGAAGAAACACCGCGAAACGGTTTTGCGGGGAATATGCAGCAGAAGGGAATGAGCGAAATGCTCTAGATCAACGTTTTGCGCGTTTAAGCTCTTCGCAAGTCCGTCGAGCCACTCGGGGCCGGCGAACTTGCGTCGCAGCTTTTAATACCTGACCCGGCCCTTGCGCAGGCACTCCATGTGCCCGTAGGTCACTCCGACCCTGAAACAGTCAGAACGTCCCGACCCCTTGGTCATGCGCCGGCCTTCCTCGGGTGGCGCACTGGAGAGAAGCAAGGCTGCTCCTCTCGTGTTTCAAACTCAGTACCAGTTCGGATCTTTTTTCAGCGTTTCCATCAACAGCTTCTGCATGCCTTCATCAGGCTTCCCGAGGAAGCGGTAATCGGCATGGCGCGTCGGCGACTTGTCGGCGGGCAGACCCGCTGGCACTTGGATCCACATCGCGTACGCATCTTTCTTATCGAGACTGAATGCAACGATCAAGCGATTGCTCAGGCAGGTGTCCTGTTTCTCACACAACGGCCCGACCAGATACCCATCGCCATCTTCAGTAACGGCATTCATTTGGTCAGAGGTACCGGTCAGGTTCATCACCCATTCCGGCAGACGCTCTTCCTTCTTGACGACCTTTGTCCATGTTTCACGGTACTGCGGGTCCGAGCTCAACAGCTCATTGACCCGCGCTTGGCCATCATTGGCCGCCATCGCCATGGCACTACCGCCCAGAAGCAGGGCGGCTGCCAGTGTCTTGAACAAAACGCTCATATTCAGCCTCGACCGCGACGGCCAAAGAAGAACGATGCGATGAACATCACCAGGAACACGACAAAGAGAATCTTGGCGATACCCGTGGCGGTGCCCGCGATACCACCGAAGCCCAGTACGGCGGCGATGATGGCAATGATCAGGAATGTGATTGCCCAACTCAACATGGTGATTCTCCTTACGCTTCTATTTAGAGGTGATGCAGGTGGTGCTTTTCCCGGCGCAGCCATCGCGCCAAGTCCGGTTCTTTAGAACACCCAACGTTCCTGACGGGGCATCTGATCCACAGGCTGAGCCTGGTCGACGTCCATCATTCGCATTGGAGCGCTGTCAGCCAGGTTGCTGCTGACGGCGCTGAAGTGGGTCTGGGTAGCGTGTTGAATCGACAGGCGCGGCGCCTCTGGCTGCTGGCTCTGTTCCCAACGGACAAACTGCTGGCCGCCGATCAAGGTGATCGTGAGGGCGAGCATCGCGAACAAGCCCTGCTGGATATGC
This sequence comes from Pseudomonas sp. ANT_J12, assembly GCF_008370045.1. Taxonomy (GTDB): domain Bacteria; phylum Pseudomonadota; class Gammaproteobacteria; order Pseudomonadales; family Pseudomonadaceae; genus Aquipseudomonas. The sequence continues at coordinate 25,537 of NZ_VOBN01000006.1, read as the reverse complement.
AGAGGCGAGATACGCAATTGGGCGGCACGTTGGCGATTCATCCTGTAGCTCCTCCACCTGAGTGGTCATCTTGTTGAAGGCGCTCATTCCGTGAATGCCTTGCGTTAACAAGACTATTGCAGCCTGCATGCCAGCTTTTTTATTAAAAAAATATCAATAAAATCAATTAGTTATGAATTAGTCGAAAATCGTTTCGCACGCATCCTGCACGATGGGGTCGTGGCAGTCGTGCGTAATGCACGAAAGATTTGTAGGAACTTTCAAAAAATTTGAATTGCGAGGAGGGCGCGGATGTCAGACGTTCACGTAGGCAATCGCTGAAAGACTGGTTTTTTTATAAAAAACCAACGAAATCAGGCTATTAATGAGTAGAGCAGCAGATATCTACCCTGCCGGTGCTGGAATGGACCAGAATCAACCATGCAACTTGCCCGATTTCTCCGGGACTAACCAAAATCATTCAGAAAGGAGCGTAGGAAAATGGAATCAGCCACTGAGCATCAAGGCCGCATTCTGCTGGTAGACGACGAGTCCGCCATCCTTCGTACCTTCCGCTATTGCCTCGAAGACGAAGGTTATACCGTCGCCACCGCCAACAGTGCGGCCCAGGCTGATGCCCTGTTGCAGCGCCAGGTATTTGATCTGTGTTTCCTGGATTTGCGCCTGGGCGAGGACAACGGCCTCGATGTCCTGGCGCAGATGCGTATTCAGGCGCCGTGGATGCGCGTGGTGATTGTGACCGCGCATTCCGCCGTCGACACCGCCGTCGATGCGATTCAGGCCGGCGCCGCCGATTACCTGGTCAAACCGTGCAGCCCGGATCAATTGCGCCTGGCCACCGCCAAGCAACTGGAAGTGCGCCAACTCTCGGCGCGCCTGGAAGCCCTCGAAGGTGAAGTGCGCAAGACCAAGGATGGCCTGGATTCCCACAGCCCGGCCATGAAAGTCGTACTGGAAACCGCCCGCCAGGTGGCCGGGACCGACGCCAACATCCTGATCCTCGGCGAGTCCGGGACCGGTAAAGGTGAGCTGGCCCGGGCCATTCACGGCTGGAGCAAGCGCGAGAAAAAATCCTGTGTCACCATCAACTGCCCGTCACTGACCGCCGAACTGATGGAAAGCGAACTGTTCGGCCATAGTCGTGGTGCGTTTACCGGGGCCAGCGAAAGCACCTTGGGTCGCGTCAATCAGGCGGATGGCGGCACGCTGTTTCTCGACGAGATCGGCGACTTTCCCCTGACGTTGCAACCCAAGTTGCTGCGTTTTATCCAGGACAAGGAATACGAGCGGGTGGGCGATCCGGTGACCCGTCGCGCCGATGTGCGGATTCTTGCCGCGACTAACCTCAACCTTGAAGACATGGTCCGCGACGGTCGTTTCCGTGAAGACTTGCTCTATCGCCTGAACGTCATCACCTTGCACCTGCCGCCGTTGCGCGAACGCAGCGAAGACATCCTGAACCTGGCGGATCGCTTCCTCGCGCGCTTCGTCAAGGAATATGCGCGCCCGGCCCGAGGCTTCAGCGATGAGGCTCGGGAAGCGCTGCTCAGCTATCGATGGCCGGGCAACATTCGGGAGCTGCGCAACGTGGTGGAGCGGGCGAGCATCATTTGCCCGCAGGAGCGCGTGGAAATCAGCCACTTGGGCATGGCAGAGCAACCGGCCAACAACTCGCCACGGGTAGGCGCCGCGTTGAGTCTGGATGAACTGGAAAAAGCCCATATCGGCGCCGTTCTCGCCACCGCCGGAACCCTGGACCAGGCGGCCAAGACCTTGGGCATCGACGCCTCGACCCTGTACCGCAAACGCAAGCAGTACAACCTGTGAGCACCTTATGAAACTGGCGATGAAGTTGCGGACCCGGCTATTCCTGAGCATTTCCGCACTCATCACCGTGGCGCTGCTCGGGCTGTTGCTCGGGCTGGTCAGCGTGATGCAGATGGCTGGCAGCCAGGAAGCGTTGGTGCGCAATAACTTCGTGACCCTCGACCTGGGCCTGAAGCTGCGCCAGACCCTCGGCGATCAATTGATCATCATGCTGAGCGAGAAACCGGATCCGGCGGCATTCGAGGCCTCCAAGCAGCACTACTTTCAATTGCTCGATGAAGGCATCGCCCATGAGCAACCTGGCGATGATGCCCACTACGGTTTCACTCAAGCCAAGACCGATTACCTGAGTTTTCTCCAGGCATACAGCGAGTCCCGCGACCCGACCCACGTGCTGAGTGGCAATGAAGCGCTCACGGAAAAATTTAATGCGTTGCGTAACGGTTTGATCGCCGAACACAAACGCTCGCTGGATAACATCAACGATACCCAGCGCAAGGCCCGTGACCGGGCGCTGCTGATCGCCGGCCTGCTCGGGTTGGTGGGGCTGGCGGTGCTGATCATCGGTTTCATCACGGCCCATGCAATTGCCCGGCGTTTCGGCGCGCCCATCGAGGCGCTGGCCCAGGCGGCGGACAATATTGGCCAAGGCAACTTCGAGGTGACCCTGCCGATTTCCTCGGCGGTGGAGATGAACCAGCTGACCAAGCGCTTCGGGATCATGGCCGAGGCCCTGCGTGAGCATCAGGCGACCAATGTCGACGAATTGCTGGCCGGTCAGCAACGCTTGCAGGCGGTGCTCGACAGCATCGACGACGGTTTGCTGATGATCGACCGTGAAGGGTATCTGGAGCACTTAAACCCAGTGGCGCAACGGCAACTGGGTTGGGACACCGACCGCCTCGGCCAGGGTTTGGGTTCGGCGCTCGAACGGCCGGAGCTGGATGAACAACTGCAATTGGTCTTGCGTGGTGGCACGCTGGAACGGGCGCCGGAAGACCTGGCCGTCGAAGTCGATGGTGAGTCGCGGTTGTTGACCTACAGCCTGACCCCGGTGAGCCATACCCAAGGGCATATCCTCGGCGCGGTGATGGTGTTGCATGACGTCACCGAACAGCGGGCGTTCGAACGGGTGCGCAGTGAATTCGTCTTGCGTGCCTCCCACGAGTTGCGCACGCCGGTCACCGGGATGCACATGGCATTCGGCCTGTTTCGCGAGCGAGCCAAGTTCCCGCCGGATTCCCGCGAAGCTGACTTGCTGGATACAGTGAACGAAGAAATGCAGCGCTTGATGCAGCTGATCAACGACTTGCTGAATTTCTCCCGCTACCAGAACGGCTTGCAGAAACTCACCCTGGGGCCGTGCTCCATCGAAGACTTGCTGGAGCAGGCCCAAGGGCGGTTTGCGGCGTCGGCCGCTGAAAGAGGCATCGACCTGTTGGTGGAAGTGCAGGGGCCGTTGCCGCGCTTGCAGGCCGATCAGGCGCAACTGGATCGAGTGCTGGACAACTTGATCGACAACGCCCTGCGCCATACCGCCGAGAAGGGGCAGATCCGCTTGCAGGCCCGGCGCCACGGCGAGCGGGTGATCATCAGTGTCGAAGATAACGGCGAAGGCATTGCCTATGGTCAGCAGGGGCGGATTTTCGAACCGTTCGTGCAGGTCGGGCGCAAGAAGGGTGGTGCTGGACTGGGCCTGGCGTTGTGCAAGGAAATCGTGCAATTGCACGGCGGGCGAATGGGCGTTTATTCGCGGCCGGGGCAGGGCACGCAGTTCTATATGGCGCTGGCGGTGTAGGGCGCAGTTACGCTTCGTCATCCAGGCGCCGGCCTGTCACCCGGCGACCACGGGTAATCAGTTCGATGAACTGCACGGCGCTCAACGCATGGGCAAACAGCCAGCCCTGCCCGAACTTCACCCCTTCACTGCTCAGGAACTCCGCCTGGGCTTCATGCTCGATGCCCTCGGCGATCACCTTGAGTTGCAGGGCCTGGGCCATGTGAATGATGTACGGGGCCACGCCACTGCTGGCGGCGTCATGGCCCAGGGCATCGATAAAGGCCTTGTCGATTTTCAGGCAGTCCACCGGCAGGGTTTGCAGGTACGCCAGGCTGCAATAGCCGGTGCCAAAGTCGTCGATCAGCACCTGATGCCCGACATCGCGCAAGGCTTGCAGGTTTTCCCGCGCCACCACCACGTCGATCAAGCCGCGCTCCGTCACCTCGAAGGCAATCTGTTTGGCCGCCACCCGGTGCAAGGTCAGCAGCCGCGCCATCACCTGGCCGATACGCGGCACCATCACATCGCAGGCCGCCAGGTTGACCGAGATGTACAGCTGCGGATTAGCCCGCAGCAGCTGACCTAACTGTTCCAGCAAGCGCTGCAAGACGAAGTCGGTCATCTGGCGAATCTGACCGGTGTTCTCCGCCATCGGGATAAACAGATCGGGACTGGTCAGCGTGCCATCGGGTCTACGCCAGCGCAGCAGGGCTTCGGCACCGACGCAGTTGCGACTGGCGAGGTCGAAGATCGGTTGATACAGCACCTGCAACTCGCCTCGGCGTATGGCGCCTTGCAGCTCGGCATCCAGCGACTGACGCTGGCGCACCAGCAGAAATACCAGGAAGCCGACGATAATCCCCAGCACCAGGCTCGTCGGCAGCAGCCACCACCAGATCGCCGGCACATGCATGGCTGTACGCGGGGTGATCAGTACCAACTGATATTCCGGATTACTGGTGGGCATGCGGTAAATCAGGCGAGTTTGAGTCACTTGCAGGGCATCTAGGCTTTTCGGTGGCCAGGGCTCGGTGGGCGGCCAGGCCTGTTCGACGCCCAGCACCGGGATCGCTCGCTTACCGTGGTCGAGCACCACCAGAAGGCTGCTGCCAGGGGAGAGGTCGACCATATCGGTCAGATGCCCGCGCGAAGTTGCCACCCGGAAATTGCCGCGACTGAGCATCAGCGCGGCGCGGTTTTCATCGGGTTCGGTGGTGGTGTTCAGCCAATAACTGTAGATCGGGCCTTTGATGTCCGACGGCCGGATCATCGACACGCCTTCCTGGCGGGGGCGGTTGGAGCAAATCCGGGTGCCGTCCATATAGGCGGCTTCGTAGACGAAGCGATAACTGAAGCTGATTTGCTGCAAGGTGGCGATCATTTCGTCGTCGCACCTTCGCAGCGGTTGGGCTTCCAGATCATCCAGGCTTTCGCGCAACTGCCCGAACATCTGCTCCAGGCGAGCGAGGAAGCGCTCACCCTGGGCGTTCATTTCCTGGCTTTCGTTTTGCTCGACCTGATTCATGGCGATGAACAGACTGCCGGCCATCAACAGGGTTGCGCTCAAGGCAGCAGCCAGCATCGCCAAAAACCAGGGGCGATAGAACCAACTACGCAACCTCTCTCGAGCAGCAGGCATATGGAAATATCCGAAGAATTACCAATGAGTTATAGCTGCTGATTGAGAAAAAGCCCGGACCGTCGGGCGGCGTCATTATTTTGTCTGATTCAACACCAGCAGCATGGCAGCGGTTTGCGCATCCGGCATGCCGTCGAAGCGGGAAGGGCGGTAATGCATCTGGAAGGCCGCCAACACATGGTGTGTCGCCACATCCAGTTCGCCGGTTTGCGGCGTCGCGTAACCCAGGCGCGCCAGTTGTTCCTGGAACCAGCCGATGCTCGGCAGCTCTACCTCGAATTGCACTTGCCGACGGGCGACCGCCTGCTCGTCCGGCCAGATGCCCAGGCCTTCGGCGGCCAGGCGCTTCCAGGGAAACAACGGACCCGGATCCAGCTTGCGCAGCGGGGCGATGTCGCTATGACCGATGATGTGCCGAGGGCTGATGCCATTGCGTTTGCTGATGTCCTTGAGCAGGACGATCAGGGATTGGACCTGGGCTTCGCTGTAGGGGTACCAGAACCGGCCGCCAGTCGGCGTTTCGCGGAAGCCCGGATTGACGATTTCGATGCCGATGGAGCTTGAGTTCAGCCACGTCCGGCCTTGCCATTCGCTTTCCCCGGCGTGCCAGGCGCGCAGGTTTTCATCCACCAGTTTGTAGATGGTCGCGCCTTGATCGTCACCGATCAGGTAATGGCTGCTGACCTCGCCGTGGGTCAGCAACTGCAGCGAGCGCTCCAGCGAGGCGGAGGTGTAATGCACGACCACGAACTGCACGCGGCTGTCGAAGTTGGCGGAAGGGTGGCTGGTGTCGAAGCGCGGACCGCTGGCACAACCGGCCAGCAGTAGAAGCGACAGAGCGAGAGCAAGATATTTCATGGCAGAAGGCAATACACGCAGGACTGTAATGCAACAGTGTAACGTAATGCCTTGCGCCACGAAGGCCGAAGAGCCGCTTTAAACAAAATGGAACAATTGGCGCTTAGCCCAGTTCCACCCGGTTGCGCCCGGCATTTTTGGCTCTATAGAGCGCCTGATCGGCTCTTTTAAGCACCATATCGCTATGTTCTCCGGGTTTGAACGCGGTCAGCCCCATGGAAATGGTGATGGTTACCCGCTCGCCCTTGAAGTGAAACGGGCAGGCTTCAATCGACGCGCGCAGGGTTTCCAGCAGTTTTGCGCCGGCTGCCGGCACCGTCGCGGGCATCAACAGCACAAACTCTTCGCCACCAAAGCGGGCAATGAAATCCGAACCGCGCAGGCGTTTGCGCAACACGCTGGCGATGATCTTCAGTACTTTGTCGCCCGCCAGGTGGCCGTAGTTGTCGTTGATGCGTTTGAAGTGGTCGAGATCGAGCATCGCCAGCATCAGCGTATTGCCATGCTGCTGCCATTCGCCGATTTCGTGGTCCAGCCTTTCGCCCCAGGCGGCGCGGTTGGGCAGGCCGGTCAGCGGGTCGATCAGGGCTTTTTGCCGCTGTTCTTCAAGGTGTTCGCGGTAGCCCATGGCTTCCTGCTCCATGTGCGCCACCCGTTCGGCCAGGCCTTGCAGGCGCGCCGCGACTTCCTGCTCGCGTTCGTCGCGCTGCTTCTGATGCTGGTCCATGGTGCCCAGCAGGCCTTCGAGATGGTTTTCCAGTACGTGCTTGAGGTCTTCCAGATCGGCGGCGTCCTGCATGCTGGTTTGCAAACCGTCGACTTGTTCGCGGATCTGCGTGTCCATCTCTCGCGCCGCGGAACGGGTATCGGCATGGCCGGCACTGGCGGCTTGCAGGTTGCTCTGGAACGACTCAAGGCGCTCATTGAGCTGCTGCAAGTAGGCTTCGAACTCATGCTGGCCGCTGTCGGTGATCGCCAGCATCAAAGTCGCCAGATCGTCGAGAATCGGCAGCAGTTCATACCAGTTCAAACCATTTTGCAGGCGTTCGCGCATGGCTTCGGCCTGCGGGCGATGGCGTTCTGGCAGGGTCAAGTCATCGAGCAGGCCCAGCAACGTCTCTTCGATGTGCGTGGCCACGGAGCTGTAGGACGGCTCGGGTGAATCCGGCAGCGCGTAAAGGATGTCTTGCTCGGGGTGCTCAGGATCGATGGCGGCCAATGCCTGAGCCATCACGGAAGGCAAGGGCAGGCTGTCGAGGAAAACGGGTGTTTCGGGGGTGGCCGTTGGAGTCAGTTCGTCCGGATTAAAGGCCGGTTGAGTGTGGACGGCGGGTGTGATGATCGGTGGCGTTGGTGCTTGGGGCTGTTCAGCTTCTGGTTGTGGCGCGGGCGGTTGGGCGCGGGTAACTTGCGGCTCCAGAACTGGCGGGACAAATGCCACGATTTCCGGTGATGGTACGGGTGTCGACTGCGGTGCTGGTGGTTCGGGAATGACGGCGGCGATTGGCGCGGCTTGGACTGTTGGCGGCACCGGCACCGGCACCGACTCCGACACAGTGGCGACTGGCGTGATGTCGGCCTTGGTCTGCGGTTCCTCAGTAAGGGGGGCAGAAAGCGGCGCGGGAGAGGGCGGGGCCGGCGCCTGCACCACTGGAGCCGCGACCTGTGCCACGGCTTCTTCCGCTTCGCGACTGCCAAACAATCGCTGGAGCAAACCCGGGCGGCCAGGTTCGGCAGGGTTTTCCAATTGGTTCAGGGCTTTGCCTTGCAAGCCACTCAGTTCGCTGAGCAGCAAGGGAATCTCGCGGGCCTGACCCACGCGCCCATCCAGTTGCTTGGCGAAGGTCTTGAGCGGCCGGCTGACTTCCCGGGGCAGCGGCAATGCCTGGAGCTGCGCAACCAGCGCGTTCAGTGCCGCGCTGACCTGATCGACCCGGGTTTCGCGGCGTTGCTCGGAGTCGAGCACGGCTTTTTCCAGGCGTGGCAGCAGCGCGGCGAGGCCGGCGTCCATGTCATCGGTGCGCACGACTTCGCGCATTTCCTTCATGCACAGGTCAACGGCGCGGTCGGTGCCCTCGGCCGCCAGGGTGCTGCGTACCAGGCCGCGGCGCAGCAGGTCGAGCCGGGCGTCCCAGCGCCGCTCGAGTTTTTCCTGTTGTTCGATGCTTTTGAGGTACTTCTCTTTCCAGCGCTGTGCTTCGTCGCTCATTCATGGGATCCGCGAGGGTCAGGACTCAACGCGGGGAATGCATCGGCCGTGAGCGAACCCGGCAAACGAATCTCTACCGCGACCGGCAGGTGATCGGAAATCGGTTGTGCCAGCACTTGGACTCTTTCCAGGGTCAGGGTCGGGCTGAGCAGAATGTGGTCCAGGCAGCGTTGCGGGCGCCAGCTGGGGAACGTCGCTTCCAGTTGCGGCGCCAATAGGCCGAGGTCGCGCAACGGGGAGTTTTGCAGCAAGTCGCTGGCGTGGGTGTTCATGTCACCCATCAGCACCTGGTGTTTGTAGCCGCCGATCAATTCGCGGATGTAGGCCAGTTGCAGGCTGCGCACGCGGGCGCCGAGGGCCAGGTGCATCATCACGACCACCAGCGCCTCCGGACCTTCGCCGAAGCGCACCAGGATTGCCCCGCGGCCCTTGGGCCCCGGTAGCGGGTGATCTTCAATCGCCCATGGGCGCAAGCGGCTGAGCACGCCATTGCTGTGCTGGCCGAGGCGACCGAGGTTGCGATTGAGTTGTTGATACCAGTAGGGGAAGGCCCCGAGTTGGGCCAGGTGTTCGACTTGATTGACGTAGCCTGATCGCAGGCTGCCGCCATCGGCTTCCTGCAAGGCGACCAGATCGAAGTCGCCCAACAGGTTGCCGATCTTTTGCAGGTTGTCGGCACGCCCGGTGTGCGGCAACAGGTGTTGCCAGCCACGGGTCAGGTAGTGCCGATAGCGTTCGGTACTGATGCCGACCTGGATGTTGAAGCTGAGCAAGCGGAGACGGCTGTCTGCGGGCAGGCCCGTCGTTTCCAGGTGATGCGTGTTGATCTGCGGTTCATGCAGGCCAACGACGCGTTCAGTACCCCAGCGGCGCATGGCAGGGGCCGCGCTTAGTTGGCGGCAGCCTTGTTAGCCGCTCGCTCTTTGTCGACCAGTTTGTCGGCCAGTTTCAGGGCTTGTTCGGCACCGCCGGCAGAGCCCACGTCAAAGCGGTATTTGCCGTTGACGATCATGGTTGGAACACCGGAGATCTCATATTTCTTGGCCAGTTCTTTGGCCTGGACGATCTTGCCCTTGATGGCGAAGGAGTCGAAGGTGGCCAGGAACTTGTCCTTGTCTACGCCTTGGGTGGCCAGGAAGTCAGCCATGTCGTTCTTGTCGGTCAGTTTCTTGTGTTCTTTCTGGATGGCTTCAAATACTGCCTTGTGCACTTTGCTCTCGACGCCCATGGCTTCCAGGGTCAGGAACATTTGCCCGTGAGCGTCCCAAGGGCCGCCGAACATGGCAGGGATGCGGACGAAGTTGACGTCGGAAGGCAGTTTCTCAACCCATGGATTGATCACTGGCTCGAATGCGTAGCAATGCGGGCAGCCGTACCAGAACAGCTCCACCACTTCGATCTTGCCAGGGACAGCCACCGGAACAGCATTGGCTAGTTCGACGTAAGGGGCAGCAGGTGCTTCGGCGGCTTGGGCGGCGTTCATGCCGAACAGGCTGGCAGCGACGAGTGCGGCGCTGATGATCAGATTACGCATGCTTTACTCCTGGACAAATTGGGTCGCCTCGCGCGACCTGTTTTCAGACAGGTCCTGGCGGGCTTGAGTTCTGTAGTGTAACGGCAGCGGCCACAAAAAAGGGCGGCCAAAGCCACCCTTTTTATGCTTGCATCGACGGATTAATCGAGCGTTAACGTTGCAGGGGATGTCCATCCCGCGCAACGCTCGATCCGCAGGCCTTAGTGCAGGCCCTGGATGTAGCTGGACACCGCGGCGATGTCTTCGTCGCTCAGCCGTTTGGCGATGGTCTGCATGGTTTTGGTGTCGCCGTCGTTGTTGCGCCCGCCTTCTTCCTTGCGGAAGTCGGTCAGTTGCTTGGCCACGTATTGAGCGTGCTGGCCACCCAGGTGCGGGAAACCGGCGGCGGCGTTGCCTGCGCCATTGGGCGAATGGCAGCCGGTGCAGGCTGGCAGGCCCTTGGCCAGGTCACCACCGCGGAACAGTGCTTCACCGCGAGCCACGACTTTAGGGTCGGCGGCGCCAACGCTGCCTTTCTGGCTGGCGAAGTAGGCGGCGATATCGGCCAGGTCCTGATCGCTCAGGTTGGTCAGCAGGCCGGTCATTTCCAGTACCGTGCGTTTGCCGGACTTGATGTCGTGCAACTGCTTGTTCAGATAACGCTCGCCCTGACCTGCCAGTTTCGGAAAGTTAGGCGCCATGCTATTGCCATCCGGGCCATGACAGGCGCCACACACTGCGGCTTTCGCCTGGCCAGCGGTTGCGTCACCTGCAGCATGGGCTATGCCGGAGATCCCCACGGTCAACAGCAGACTCACGATCAATTTGTTCATCAGCTAATCCAACTACGGCTAAGGGTTAAAGAGTTATGGGCCGGGTTTACTCGCTCATCCAGTGGATGATGGCTTGGTAATCCTCGGCACTGCAGTCCATGCACAAACCACGCGGCGGCATCGCCTTGAAACCCTGGGTCACGTGTTGCACCAGCGTCTCCATACCTTTCGCCAACCTCGGCGTCCAAGCTTCCTGATCGCCCTTCTGAGGCGCCAAGGGTAGTTGGCCGGAATGACAGGCACCACAAACACGGTTGTACACAGCTTCCGGATCCTGTGTAGCCTGAGCGCTGTAAAGCGGCATCAAGACACCGGCAGCTAGCAGCCATTTCGTCATAAAACGACCTTTTCAGGGTAGAGAGCATTCTGCGTTCTAGTGCGCAATCAAGGTCTTTCGCTCTCGTGAACTTCATCCTACGCTGGGACAAAGCGCACACAAAATCTGCGGCATTATATACTGGCGCTACTGAAACGGAAACGACACTGCTCGCCGCGTCCATTCCCGGCGCCGCCCACATCGGAAATCCCATGCAACTCAAGAACCCCATCCTCGGCCTGTGCCAACAGTCCACCTTCATGCTCAGCGCTGCCAAAGTCGACCAATGCCCGGACGACGAGGGCTTTGAAGTAGCCTTCGCCGGGCGTTCTAACGCCGGCAAATCCAGCGCGCTGAACACCCTGACTCACGCCAGCCTGGCGCGGACCTCGAAAACGCCGGGTCGCACGCAGTTGTTGAACTTCTTCAAGCTAGACGATGATCGGCGTCTGGTCGACCTTCCGGGCTACGGTTACGCAAAAGTACCTATCCCATTGAAGCTGCACTGGCAGCGTCACCTGGAAGCTTATCTGGGCGGTCGCGAGAGTTTGAAGGGTCTGATCCTGATGATGGACATCCGTCATCCAATGACCGACTTCGATTTGCTGATGCTCGATTGGGCAGTCGCCAGCGGCATGCCGATGCACATTTTGCTGACCAAAGCCGACAAGCTGACCTACGGCGCGGCGAAAAACGTCCTGCTCAAGGTTCAGGCCGACATTCGCAAGGGCTGGGGTGATGCGATCACCATCCAATTGTTCTCGGCGCCAAAACGCCTGGGCCTGGAAGACGCCTACACTGTATTGGCGGGCTGGATGGAATTGGCGGACAAAGGCACCGAGATTGCCCAGATTGCCGAGTAGAACTTTTCTACAGGCAAAAAAAACCCCGGACTTCTTATGGGGAGGGGGAAGTTCCGGGGTTCAAGTTCCGGACCGCTAGGGCGGGGTCCAGATTATCTGCCAACACTTAACACAACATAGGAGCATCGAAGGGCTTCACCAGCCATTCAGTAACTCTGAGTGGCGATTTGGAAGATTAGTTCAGAATATTTTCAAATGCCTTTGGAATAACCCGGCGCATTTTTCGAACTAAGCACCCTTCGATCCTTTTCCGCCGCGGCACTATGCCGCGGCACAAACCCCGGTTCAGGCGCTCAGTGAGCCTCATCCCAGTTATTACCCACGCCCACCTCGACCAACAGCGGTACATCGAGCTTCACGGCGTTGCTCATGTGCGCACGAATTTCTTCACGCACCTGATCGACCAGGTCTTCGCGCACCTCAAGCACCAATTCATCGTGTACCTGCAGGATGACTTTGGCGTCCAGGCCTGACGACGTCAGCCAGTTATCCACCGCCACCATGGCCTTCTTGATAATGTCCGCCGCCGTGCCTTGCATCGGGGCGTTGATCGCCGTGCGTTCGGCGCCTTTGCGTAAAGCCGGGTTTTTCGCATTGATGTCCGGCAAGTACAGGCGACGACCGAAGATGGTTTCGACGAAGCCCTGCTCGGCAGCCTGGGTACGGGTGCGCTCCATGTACTCCAGAACACCGGGGTAGCGGGCGAAGTAACGGTCGATGTACGCCTGGGATTGCTTGCGATCCACACCGATCTGCTTGGCCAGGCCAAACGCGCTCATGCCGTAGATCAGGCCGAAGTTGATCGCCTTGGCGCTGCGACGCTGATCGGTGGTGACCTCCGTCAGCTCAACGCCGAAGACTTCCGCCGCCGTGGCCTTGTGCACGTCCAGGTCGTTGCGGAAGGCGTGCAGCAAGCCTGCGTCCTTGGCCAGGTGCGCCATGATTCGCAGTTCAATCTGCGAGTAGTCCGCCGCCAACAGTTTGTAGCCCGGTGGCGCGATGAACGCCTGGCGAATCCGCCGGCCTTCAGCCGTGCGGATCGGGATGTTCTGCAGGTTTGGATCGCTGGAGGATAAGCGCCCGGTCGCGGCAACGGCTTGGTGATAAGAGGTGTGAATCCGCCCGGTGCGCGGGTTGATCTGCTCCGGCAAGCGGTCGGTGTAGGTGCTTTTCAGCTTGCTCATCGAGCGGTACTGCATCAGTACCTTGGGCAGCGGGAAATCCTGGTCGGCCAGTTCCGCCAGCACGGCTTCGGCGGTGGAAGCCTGGCCCTTGGCGGTTTTGCTGAGGACTGGCAGGCCGAGTTTTTCGTACAGGATCGCGCCCAATTGCTTCGGCGAGCCGAGGTTGAATTCTTCGCCGGCGATGGCGTAGGCCTCACGCTCCAGCTCGACCATTTTCGTGCCCAGCTCAACGCTCTGGATCCCCAGCAACGCGGCATCGACCAGCGCGCCCTGGCGCTCGATCCGTGCCAGCACCGGCACCAGCGGCATTTCGATCTCGCTCAAGACCTTGCTCAGGCTCGGAATCGCATTGAGCTTGGCCTGCAAGGTTTGATGCAGGCGCAGGGTCACGTCGGCGTCTTCGGCGGCGTAAGGCCCGGCCAGTTCCAGGGCAATCTGATCGAATGTCAGCTGCTTGGCACCCTTGCCGGCGATATCGGTAAAACCGGTGGTGGTGTGATTCAGGTACTTGAGCGCCAGGCTGTCCATGTCGTGGCGGGTCGCGGTGGAGTCCAGCACGTAGGATTCGAGCATGGTGTCGAAGGCGATGCCTTGCACGGTGATGCCGCAGCTCTGATCGCCACCGATGGCGCAGTTGGCCAGGATGTTCATGTCGAATTTGGCGTGCTGGCCGACCTTGAGCTTGCTCGGGTCTTCGAGGATCGGTTTCAGGGCGCGCAGAACGGTGTCGCGATCCAGCTGCTCCGGCGCGCCCATGTAGGAGTGGGTCAGCGGAATGTAGGCTGCTTCGTTGGCTTGTACCGCGAACGACAGGCCGACCAGTTGGGCCTTTTGCGCATCAATCCCGGTGGTTTCGGTATCGAAGGCGAAGAGCTTGGCGTCGTTCAACTTCTTCAACCAGAGATCGAAATCGGCCTGGGTGAGGATCGTCGTGTACTTGAGTTCAACAGCTGCGGCGACCTCTTCTTCAGCCACTGGCGCGACCACTTCCTGGCCGGAACGCTTGGCATCGCGCTGGTTGTCTTCGAACCAGCTCCTGAATTCGAGCAGGGTGTAGAGCTCGGCGAGTTTGTCGTGATCCGGTTGGCCCATTTGCAGGTCGTCGAGGCCGATGTCCAGCGGTACATCAATCTTGATGGTCGCCAGGCGATAGGAGAGGAACGCCATCTCCTTGTGTTCTTCGAGCTTGGCCGGGAGGGTCTTGGCCCCGCGAATCGGCAGGGTCGGGACGATGTCGAGTTGCGCGTAGAGCTCGGTCAGGCCGCCATTCACGCCGACCAGCAGGCCGGAAGCGGTTTTTGGGCCGATGCCCGGAACGCCCGGGATGTTGTCGGACGAATCGCCCATCAGTGCCAGGTAATCGATGATCTGCTCGGGAGCGACGCCGAATTTCTCCTTCACGCCCTCCACGTCCATGCTGCTACCGGTCATGGTATTGACCAAGGTAATGTGCCCGTCGACCAGTTGCGCCATGTCCTTGTCGCCGGTGGAGATCACCACTGGACGGTCGGCGGCCGCGCTGCTGCGGGCCAGGGTGCCGATCACGTCATCGGCTTCTACGCCTTCGACGCACAGCAGCGGGAAGCCGAGGGCGATCACGCTCTGGTGCAGCGGTTCGATTTGTACGCGCATGTCATCGGGCATGCTCGGGCGATTGGCCTTGTACTCGGCGAACATCTCGTCGCGGAACGTCCCGCCCTTGGCGTCGAACACCACGGCGAACGGACTGTCCGGGTACTGCTTGCGCAGACTCTTGAGCATGTTCAACACACCCTTGACCGCGCCCGTCGGCAGGCCTTTGGAAGTGGTCAGCGGTGGCAGCGCGTGAAAGGCGCGGTACAGGTAAGAAGAACCGTCCACCAGGACGAGGGGGGCTTGGCTCATGAGCAGGATCAACCTTTTCGGCGGGTCCGGGGCTAGAATAGCGGGACCATTGACGACAAAGGGACAAGGTTATCATGCGCACACTAAATCGCCTGTTGCTGGCTGGGTTGTTTGCAACCGTTCCATTGGCCGTCATGGCGGCGGATGACGCGCCGTCGGCAGAGCCGGAAGTTACTATTAGCACGCACAAGGAAGGCGATAAGGTCATTCAGGAGTACAAGAAGGGCGGGTTTACCTACGCCATCAAGGTGACGCCGAGCGTTGGGAAGCCGTATTTCCTGGTGCGTGCGGACGGGACTGATGCCAATTACATCCGTTCGGACCAGCCGGATATGCTGATTCCCGCGTGGGAAATCTTTACCTGGAAGTAGTTTCTTAACTTTAATCGGCGCCGCTTTAATAGCGGCGCCCGAACTGAGCAGTTTTTAACCATGTCTGTGTTCACCCCCCTGGCTCGGCCCGAGCTGGAAACCTTTCTCGCCCCATACGGGCTCGGCCGCCTGCTTGATTTCCAGGGGATTGCCGCCGGTAGCGAAAACACCAATTTCTTTATCAGTCTGGAACAGGGCGAATTTGTCCTGACCCTGGTTGAACGCGGCCCGGTTCAGGAAATGCCGTTCTTCATCGAACTGCTCGACGTGTTGCACGACGCCGACCTGCCGGTGCCCTACGCGCTGCGCACCACTGACGGCGTGGCTCTACGTGAACTGGCCGGCAAACCGGCGCTGTTGCAGCCGCGCCTGGCCGGCAAACACATCAAGGATGCCAATGCCCAGCATTGCTCTCAGGTCGGCGAGCTGCTCGGCCACCTGCATCTGGCGACCCAGGCCAACATGATCAAGCGCAAGACCGATCGCGGCCTGGACTGGATGCTGGAGGAGGGCACGCAGTTGCTCTCGCACCTGAATGCCGAGCAGAGCGAACTGCTGCAACGGGCATTGGACGAAATCACTCAACAGAAGACGAAAATTCTGGCGTTGCCCCGAGCCAACATCCACGCCGACCTGTTCCGCGATAATGCGATGTTCGAAGGCACACACCTGACCGGGTTGATCGACTTCTACAACGCCTGTTCCGGGCCGATGTTGTACGACGTGGCGATTGCCTTGAATGACTGGTGCTCGGACGAGCAAGGCGTGATCGACGGGCCGCGCGCCCGGGCGCTATTGGGCGCCTATGCGGCGCTGCGACCCTTTACGGCGGCCGAAGCTGAGCTGTGGCCGACCCTGCTGCGGGTCGCATGTGTGCGGTTCTGGTTGTCGCGGCTGATTGCTGCTGAGTCGTTCGCCGGGCAGGACGTGTTGATTCACGATCCGATGGAGTTTCAGCAGCGCTTGGCGCAGCGGCAGAAAGTTAATACGCCGTTGCCTTTCGCCCTTTAAATTGTGGCGAGGGGGCTTGCCCCCGTTGGAGCGCGAAGCGTTCCCCCTGCGATTTCCAATTTGAAAAATCAGGGGCTGCTTCGCAGCCCAACGGGGGCAAGCCCCCGCGCCACAGGTATTGTGGGGTTACAACGACTCCAGACACCCCGCCAAATCATTCCCCAACTTCTCCAGCACCTGCTCATACCCCTGAGCGGTCGCCGGCGTGTACCCGCCCAACGCATCCAGTTCCGCCAGTTTCACCGGCAGGCCGGCCACCAGGGTTTCGGCCAGGCGAGGGCGCAGTGGCGGCTCGCTGAACACGCAGGTTTTGCCGACTTCCTGCAATCGCGTACGCATCGCCGCGACATGCTGGGCGCCGGGCTGCACTTCGGCGGCCACGCTGAATACGCCCGTGTGCTTGAGGCCGTAAGCGTCTTCGAAGTAGTCGAACGCTTCGTGGAACACGAAGTACGGCTTACCGGCAATGCCTGCCAGGCGAGCCTTCAAGCGCAGGTCCAACGCATCCAGGCGCTCATCGAAGGCCTTGAGGTTGTTCTGATAACGCGCCGCGTTGGCGGGATCGGCAGCACTCAGGTCGGCGGCCATTTTTGTGGCGATCACCCGGGCATTCACTGGCGATAACCACAAATGCGCGTCCAGGGTACCCGGACGGTGATCGTGGTCATGTTCGTCGGAATCTTCGGCATGAGACTGACTATCTTCGGCGAAGTGTCGCAGTTTCAAATCAGGCAAATCCTGCACGGCCACGGTTGGCAATGTGCGACCTTTCAGCACGCGGGGCAGGAAACCTTCCATGTCCGGGCCGATCCAGTACACCAGATCCACCGACTGCACCTTCCGTACGTCGGAAGGGCGCAAGGCGTAGTTATGCGGCGAGGCACCCGGTGGCAGCAACACTTCCGGAATCGCCACACCGTCCTGCACCGCCGCAGCAATCAGCTGTAGCGGCTTGATGCTGGTCAGCACTTTGACCTCGGCGTGGGCCGAACCGATCAGCAGGAAACTTGCGATGAATGCGACAAAGATAGAAAAAAGTCGGGACACGATGACCACTCGAAGAGGCGAGAACGGGTAACATAATAACGTCTCTCACAAAATGCGTCGCCGCTCATGCCTAAAACACCGATTGCCAGCCGTCCCCACGACCACTCTCATTGCGTTCACAGCGCATTGTCTGAGGCCGATGCCCTGTGCGCACGTCAAGGCTTGCGCCTGACCGCCTTGCGTCGGCGGGTGCTGGAGCTGGTGTGGCAAAGCCATAAACCGCTGGGTGCCTACGACATCCTGGCGGTGCTCAGCGAGCAGGATGGCCGCCGCGCCGCGCCGCCGACGGTGTACCGCGCGCTGGATTTCCTGCTGGAAAACGGCCTCGTGCACCGCATCTCCTCGCTGAACGCCTTCGTCGGCTGCAATCACCCGGAACATGCGCACCAGGGCCAGTTCCTGATTTGCCGCACCTGTCACGCCGCCATCGAGCTTGAACAGAAATCCATCAGCGACGCGATTGTCATCAGCGCCAAAGACGTCGGCTTTATCGTCGAAGCCCAGACCGTTGAAGTCATCGGGCTCTGCTCCGGTTGCCAGGGGGCTTGATGAGCAATGCGTTGATCCGTCTTGAGCAGGTCGCCGTCACGTTTGCCGGGCAAAACGTGCTGGAAAACATCGATCTGAGCGTCGAGCCGGGGCAGATTGTGACCCTGATCGGCCCCAATGGCGCGGGCAAAACCACGTTGGTGCGCGCCGTGCTCGGTCTATTGAAGCCGGACAGCGGCAGCGTCTGGCGCAAGCCGAAATTGCGCGTTGGCTATATGCCGCAAAAACTTCACGTCGATCCGACCCTGCCGCTCTCAGTGCTGCGCTTCTTGCGTTTGGTCCCGGGTGTGGACCGGGCGCGGGCGTTGGCGGCACTCAAGGAAGTCGGCGCCGAGCAGGTCATCGACAGCCCGGTACAAAGTGTTTCCGGTGGCGAAATGCAGCGCGTGCTGCTGGCCCGGGCGCTGTTGCGTGAGCCGGAATTGCTGGTGCTCGACGAACCGGTGCAAGGCGTCGACGTGGCCGGCCAGGCCGAGCTGTACAGCCTGATCACACGCCTGCGCGACCGTCATGGTTGCGGCGTGTTGATGGTTTCCCACGATTTGCACCTGGTGATGAGCACCACCGACCAGGTGGTGTGCCTGAATCGCCACGTTTGCTGTTCCGGGCATCCGGAACACGTCAGCGGCGATCCCGCGTTCGTCGAGCTGTTCGGCAAGAACGCACAAAGCCTGGCGATTTATCACCACCATCACGACCACGCCCATGACCTGCATGGCGCGGTGGTCAGCGCGGCCCCGTCGGCCAAACCCCACGTTCACGGAGATAGCTGCAAGCATGGCTGATTTTCTGCTCTACGCCCTGCTTGCAGGTCTGGCCCTGGCGTTGGTCGCGGGCCCGCTGGGTTCGTTCGTGGTCTGGCGCCGCATGGCGTATTTCGGCGACACCTTGTCCCACGCCGCGTTGCTCGGCGTGGCCCTGGGCTTCCTGCTGGATGTCAGCCCTGCCGTGGCCGTCACCGTTGGCTGCCTGTTGTTGGCGGTGTTGCTGGTGACGTTGCAACAGCGTCAGCCGCTGGCGTCCGACACCCTTTTGGGAATTCTCGCACCGAGCACGCTCTCTCTGGGCCTGGTGGTACTAAGCTTCATGCACGAAGTGCGGATCGACCTGATGGCCTATCTGTTCGGCGACCTGCTGGCGATCAGTCCGACCGATCTGGCCTGGATCCTCGGCGGCAGCGCGGCGGTGCTGGGGCTGCTGGTGACGTTGTGGCGGCCGTTGCTGGCGATCACCGTGCACGAAGAGTTGGCCACGGTGGAAGGTTTGCCCGTGGCGGCGTTGCGTTTGACCCTGATGCTGCTGATCGCCGTAGTAATTGCCGTGGCGATGAAAATCGTCGGTGTGTTGCTGATTACGTCGCTGTTGATCATCCCGGCGGCTGCGGCACAACGTCACGCCCGCTCGCCGGAGCAGATGGCACTGGGCGCGAGCCTGCTGGGTATGCTCGCGGTGTGTGGCGGGCTCGCGTTGTCATGGTTCAAGGACACCCCGGCGGGCCCGTCGATTGTGGTGACGGCCGCCGCGCTGTTTCTGCTGAGTTTTGTCCTGCCCCGTCGAGGGGTGTAGACTTGCTCGTTTTTTGCGCAAATAGAGAGTCGCAGGAATGAAGCCGTTCGCCTCCCGTTATCTGCTCCTTGTCGCATTTTCTCTGCTGCTGGGCGCTTGCCAAAGCACGCCACCGGCGGCCACCGAGGCCCCCGATGCGCGGGCTACGGCCATCGCACAGCTGGAACAAAACCTGGCCAGCAGCGAACTGGCCACCGCCGAAGATCAATTGGCAACCTTGCAGGCCCAGTCGCCCGACGACCCAAGCCTCGTGCAATATCAACGGCAGCTGGCCGAAGCCTATCTGCGCCGCAGCCAGATCGTGCTGCAAAAAGGTGACGTTAACGCGGCCGCTACCGCCCTGAGTCGTGCCCGGGCGTTGATGCCCAAGGCCCCGGCGCTGACGGGCGGGGTGAACAACGCCATTGTCAATGCACGCAAGGCAGAGCTGGACCGGGCCGAAGCGGCGCTGATGGCGGCCGAGGCCAAGCCGAAAGCGAAAGTGATCGATCCAACGGCTGAAAGCACCACGGTGGCGCTGAACCTCACCGATATGAGCAAACTGCGTCGCCAACTGGACGCTATCGCCGCCGATGTGGTGAATTATGAATGTGCCGTGAGCATTCAGGCGCCGCGTACCCAGGATTACCCTTGGTTAGCCACGTTGCTGACCAAGCGGGTGAAGAAGCTGGATTCTGGGTTCGACCTGAAGCTGGAGAAGCAGATCTTGCGCAACATTCCGGCGCAGATGGTGTTGAGTCCGCGTAAGCCCTGAAAAGCTTCGCGGGCAAGTCGAATCGTCGCACCGCTCGCTCCTACAGGGTTCGTGTGGTGTTCTGAATGACACGAGACCTGTAGGAGCGAGGCTTGCCCGCGAAGGCGTCCTCACTCGCAATGCATCTCTTTAAGCCGGAATCGCCTTAGCCTTAGGCTCCCGATCCCAAACCCGATGCTGTCCGATCGCCGCAAAAAACGGCTTGATCAACTTCGCATCCGCGCCAACCACCAGCCCCGCATCCACCTCCAGCTTCAACACATCCAGCAACTGCTTGGCCTCGCCATGCAGCGCAATCGCCTTCAAGTGTTTGTATGCCTCGAGCAGGTAATGCAGCGCCACGCCATCGGTGCTCAACGCCTTGATCGACGCCGCGCCACCCGGCACGAACACCGCATCGAAGGCCACGGACGGCAGGCCTTCCATCGATGCATCCACCGGCAATGATTTGCCATCGGCGGTCGTCACCGGCGCGGACGTCGGGCCGAGCAGTTTGGCGTGGGCTCCCTCTGCCGCCAATGCCTTCTTCATTGCATCAATCGCGGCACCATCGACGCCGTTGGCTGCAAGAATCGCCACTTTCCGCGTTTTGATGTTCTCTGGCAGCAAGTTGGCCTGGCTCAGGGCCGGCGAGCGATCCAGCGAGATTTTCGGCACGTCCACGGTCCCCGCCTTCGGCGCCGGCAGACCCAGGTTTTGGGCAACACGCTTGGCCAGTTCCAGATCAATATTGGCCAGGATCTCATTGACCTGACGTTCACGAATCCACAACCGATCCACCTTGCCCAGCTCAAAGCTGTAAGCCGAGATGATGTGTTCCTGCTCATGCTTGCTCATGCTGTGGAAAAACAGCCGGGCCTGGGAGAAGTGATCGCCGAACGACTCGCTACGCTGACGGATCTTGTTGGCGTCGATGCGCTCCGGATACGTCTCGAACCCGCCATCCTGCGCGGCCGGTGGGGTTTCCTTCGGCCAGCCGCCATCAATCGAATTCGGCTCGTAGGACGCGCGACCCTTGTCGATGGTCATGCGGTGCAGACCGTCACGCTGGCCGTTATGGAACGGCGCTACCGGACGGTTGATCGGGATCTCGTGAAAATTCGGCCCGCCGAGTCGGCTGATTTGCGTATCGGTGTAGGAAAACAACCGACCTTGCAGCAGCGGATCGTTGGAGAAATCGATCCCCGGCACGATATGCCCCGGGCAGAACGCGACCTGTTCGGTTTCGGCGAAGAAATTGTCCGGGTTGCGGTTGAGGGTCATTTTGCCCAGCGGCGTGATCGGCACGATTTCTTCGGGAATGATTTTGGTCGGATCCAGCAGGTCGAAATCGAAGTCGTGTTCGTTTTCTTCCTCGACGATCTGTACACCCAGTTCCCATTCCGGGTAGTCCCCGATCTCGATGGACTCCCAGAGATCGCGACGGTGGTAGTCAGTATCTTTACCGGCGAGCTTCTGCGCCTCATCCCACACCAGCGAACAGGTGCCGGCGGTAGGGCGCCAGTGGAATTTGACGAAGCGCGATTTGCCCTCGGCGTTCACCAGGCGGAAGGTGTGCACGCCAAAGCCCTGCATGCTGCGCAGGCTTTTCGGGATCGCCCGGTCGGACATGGCCCAAATCACCATGTGCGCCGATTCGGGTTGCAGCGACACGAAGTCCCAGAACGTATCGTGCGCCGAGCCGCCGGTAGGCATCTCGTTGTGTGGCTCAGGTTTTACCGCGTGCACGAAGTCGGGAAACTTGATCGCGTCCTGGATGAAGAACACCGGCATGTTATTGCCCACCAGGTCGAAGTTGCCTTCGTCGGTGAAGAACTTCACGGCGAAACCGCGTACGTCCCGCACGGTATCGCCTGACCCCCGTGGGCCCTGCACCGTGGAAAAGCGCACGAACACCGGAGTTTTCTGGCTCGGGTCTTGTAGGAATCCAGCCTTGGTCAGTACCGAATGGTTCTCGTACGTCTGGAAGAAACCATGGGCGCCGGTGCCACGGGCGTGGACGATGCGCTCCGGGATACGCTCATGGTCAAAGTGCGTGATTTTTTCACGCATGATGAAGTCTTCCAGCAGCGACGGCCCGCGCGCGCCGACCTTCAAGGTGTTCTGGTTATCCGAGACTTTCACGCCCTGGTTGGTGCGCAGGGCTTGCTCGGTGGCGTCAGAGCGAAACTTTTCCAGGCTGTCGAGCTTGGCGTTGGTGTTGCCGCGGTCCAGGGTATCGGTCCCGGCCAGTGCGCTTTTGGGGGCGACAGGCTTTTTAGTACTCATCAGTCGTAAACTCCTCGTGGCGATTCCTGCCTTAGCCAGGACGCTTATTCATTCCCCTGGCACGGCACCGGGGGTGTTTTCGAGTTGCCTTATTAGTGACTGATGGGATTTTTTGCCGTTCCTTTTTTATGACCTTTGATCGCGTTATTGCCAAATGAAAGGTTGAATGCCGAATAAATGCTAATAACCTCTATACGGACAGGCTAAAATGCGCGCCCGGCTAACCGCTGATCCCATTCCAACGCGCCCCACAAGGTTCGCTACGTGATCGAGTTTCAAAACGTCCATAAGACTTACCGCGTCGCCGGTAAGGATATTCCCGCCCTGCATCCGACCAGTCTGACGATTGAGAATGGTCAGGTCTTCGGTCTGATCGGTCATTCCGGCGCGGGAAAAAGTACCCTGCTGCGTCTGATCAATCGCCTGGAAGAGTCCAGTGGCGGCAAGATCTTCGTCGATGGCGAAGAAGTCACCGCGCTCGACGCCAACAGCCTGCGGCGCTTCCGTCAGCAGGTCGGGATGATTTTCCAGCACTTCAACCTGCTGGCCTCCAAGACCGTGGCCGACAACGTCGCGTTGCCGCTGACCCTGGCCGGCGAACTGTCCCGCAGCGATATCGACCGGCGTGTGGCCGAGTTGCTCAAGCGTGTCGGCCTGTCCGATCACGCCAAGAAGTACCCGGCGCAGTTGTCCGGTGGCCAGAAGCAGCGCGTCGGCATCGCCCGCGCCCTGGCGACCAAGCCGAAAATCCTGCTGTGCGACGAAGCCACCAGCGCCCTGGACCCGCAGACCACCGCGTCGGTCCTGCAATTGCTGGCCGAAATCAACCGCGAACTGAAACTGACCATCGTTCTGATCACCCACGAGATGGACGTGATCCGTCGGGTCTGCGACCAGGTGGCGGTGATGGATGCCGGCGTGATCGTCGAGCAAGGTTCGGTTGCCGATGTATTCCTGCATCCCAAGCACCCGACTACCAAACGCTTCGTGCAGGAAAGCGAGCAGATTGACGAAAGCGAACAGCGCGATGACTTCGCTCACGTGCCGGGTCGTATCGTGCGTCTGACCTTCCAGGGCGAAGCGACCTACGCACCGTTGCTGGGTACCGTCGCTCGGGAAACCGGTGTGGACTACAGCATCCTGGCCGGTCGTATCGACCGCATCAAAGACGTCCCTTACGGGCAACTGACCCTGGCCGTCACCGGCGGTGACATGGAGGCGGCGTTCGCCCTCTTCACCGCGGCTGATGTCCACATGGAGGTCCTGCGCTGATGGAAGCCTTGATGAGTTTCTTCGCCAATATCGACTGGTTCGAAATCTGGCTGGCCACGGGCGACACGCTGTTGATGCTCGGCGGTTCGCTGTTGTTCACGATTTTGCTGGGCCTGCCGCTGGGCGTGTTGTTGTTCCTGTGCAGCCCGCGTCAGTTGCTCGAATCCCGGGGCGTCTACGCCGTGCTGTCGCTGGTGGTGAACATCCTGCGTTCGCTGCCATTCATCATTCTGCTGATCGTGATGATCCCGTTCACGGTGCTGATCACTGGCACGTCGCTCGGCGTCGCTGGCGCGATTCCACCGCTGGTCGTGGGCGCTACGCCGTTCTTCGGTCGTCTGGTGGAAACCGCATTGCGTGAAGTCGATCGCGGCATCATCGAAGCGACCCAGGCCATGGGCGCGACCACCCGGCAGATCATCACCAACGCCTTGTTGCCAGAAGCCCGCCCGGGCATCTACGCGGCGATTACGGTGACGGCGATTACACTGGTGTCCTACACCGCCATGGCCGGTGTGGTCGGCGCCGGTGGTTTGGGCGACCTGGCGATCCGTTTCGGCTACCAGCGTTTCCAGACCGACGTGATGATCGTCACCGTGGTGCTGTTGCTGGTGCTGGTGCAGGTCCTGCAGATGGTTGGCGACAAACTGGTCGTACACTTTTCCAGAAAATAAATGGTTCGCGTAACCAAGACATGAGCCGGCCATTCGCTGGCAGGCGCCACACGGGCGCCTCACAAGGAGTTAGCTGAATGAAAAAACTACTCGTCGCATTGGCCGCTGTAGCGGCGTTTTCCGCCCAGGCCGACGAACTGACCGTTGCCGCCACCCCAGTCCCGCATGCGGAGATTCTGGAGTTCGTGAAACCGGCCCTGGCCAAAGAAGGCGTGGACCTGAAGATCAAGGTCTTCACCGACTACATCCAACCGAACGTGCAGGTCGCCGAGAAGCGCTTGGACGCCAACTTCTTCCAGCACCAGCCGTACCTGGATGAGTTCAACAAGGCCAAGGGCACCAACCTGGTGGCCGTTGCCGGTGTGCACCTGGAACCCCTGGGCGCTTACTCCAGCAAGTACAAGGCGCTGACCGAACTGCCTGGCGGCGCCAACGTGGTGATCCCGAACGACGCCACCAACGGCGGCCGTGCGCTGTTGCTGCTGCAGAAGGCCGGCCTGATCAAGTTGAAGGAGCCGAACAACATCCTGTCGACCGTCAAGGACATCACCGAAAACTCGAAGGACCTGAAATTCCGCGAACTGGAAGCCGCGACGATCCCGCGTGTGCTGACCCAGGTCGACCTGGCGCTGATCAACACCAACTACGCGCTGGAAGCCAAGCTGGATCCGTCCAAGGATGCGCTGGTGATCGAAGGCAACGACTCGCCTTACGTGAACATCCTCGTGGCCCGTCCGGACGACAAGGACAGCGAGGCGATGAAGAAACTGGTTGCTGCGCTGCACAGCCCGGAAGTGAAAGCGTTCATTCTCGAGAAGTACAAAGGCGCGGTATTGCCGGCGTTCTGATCTGAACCGTTACACGATCACACCGCTCACACCGCTCACACCACTCACACCGATCGTTCCCACGCTCCGCGTGGGAATGCCTCAACGGACGCTCCGCGTTCGGCTCTTGAAGGGACGCGGAGCGTCCCGGGCTGCATGCCCACGCAGAGCGTGGGAACGATCAAACGAAAAAGGGGACGCCATGAGCGTCCCCTTTTTTGTGCCTGAAGCACCGGTCCCTGTAGGAGCCAGGCTTGCCGGCGAAGGCGATTGCACGGACGCCTTCGCCGGC
>NZ_VOBN01000005.1 GCF_008370045.1 Pseudomonas sp. ANT_J12 | reverse complement strand
GAGAGGCCGAGTGGAGGTTCTGCGCAGTGGGCAACCCGGCATGGATGCCGGGTTAGCCGCCCCCGGCCATGGATGGCCGATGGCGGCGGGCCCACGGAGCAGGACCGGAGCGAGGGCATGCCGAGCCACAGCGAGGCACCGAACGAAAGGGGCAAAAGCGCTTTGGTTACTTTCGCGCTTTTCGAAAGTGACTCGCTGTAAGAGCGAAACCATAAGCGGCCGTTACCGCAGGAATGGATATGTAACCCCCCAAAAACCACGGCGCCTGACACAAAGCCTTCGCGGGCAAGCCTCGCTCCTACAGGGATCGTGCCCGCACTGAAAATGAAGTGGCCTCCAGGCACAAAAAAGCCGACATCACTGTCGGCTTCATCGCTAACTCAGGAAACCGCCGCCGGCGGCTTCGGCGCAACGACCTTCGGCTCAGGCTTCTGAAACGGATAAAGATGCTGACGCACAATCCCACCCGGCAACTCCTTGCCAAACACCCCGTAGCGCACCGGCCATTCCTTGGGCGGCAACTTGAACGTACCAAACAGCATGTCCACCAACGGCGTGTGGATCGCGTAGTTCTTGTAAATGTAATCCTTGTGCCGCGCATGGTGCCAATGGTGATAACGCGGCAAAACCATCACGTAGTTCAGCCAGCCACCATTGATCCGCACATTGGCATGGGCCAACACAGCCTGGACGCCGACCAGAATCACATAGGCATTCAACGCCTGCGGCGCAAAGCCCAGCAGCATCAGAGGCACCAGCACGCCGGTACGGGTCAGCAGAATCTCGATAAAGTGCACGCGCGAACCGGCAAGCCAATCCATGTGCGTGCTCGAGTGATGCACCGCGTGGATGCGCCACAGCCACGGCACCACATGATAGAGACGATGCAACCAATACTGACCAAGGTCGGCCACCAGCACGGCGAGGAAGAACTGCACAACAAGCGGCAGGCTTTGCACGCTGGCCTGCAATTCCGTCGACATCGCCCAACCCGCCACGTAGCTCGACGAGGCGGTGATGAAGATCAGGATGAATTGCACCAGCATGTGGCTGACGAAAAAATAGGTCAGGTCGGTTCGCCAGTGCGGGCGCAGGATGTTTTGCTCGGGGTCCTTGGAATAGAGTTTTTCCAGGGGGATGAAAACGATGGCCGACACCAACAGGGCCAGGACGAACCAGTCCAGCCCCAGCGAGTAAGGGGTCTGCCCGATCGAGCTGATCTGCACATTGGTGCCGCCGAGGAACACTGCCAGCCCCGAGGCCACCAACCCGGTGATCCCCAGGCGCTTGCGCTTGTTGAGCAGGATATTCAGGGTGCCGAGGCTGAACGACAGCACCAGCCCGAGCAACAGCGTGGTGCGTGCGAACTGCTCGTCGTAGACCTTGCGCAATTCGGCGGTGGTCAGCCACTCGGGAAACAGGAAGCAGAATACTGCGAGCAGGCTCAACAGCCCGAGCGTGGCCGAGATGTAGCCACTGACCCGGCCTTCACCGAATTTGAAGGGCGCATTGCCGTGTCGCTGGAAATAGGCTTTGAGTCTTTCCATCTCTGATCTTCCCTGATTCTAAAAAAACGTGCAGTGGTGACGCCGCCAGACACAAAAAAGCCACGATTACCGTGGCTTTTTTGAGGTTATTGCTTGGGTGGCTCCGCCGGTTTAGCCGGATCACCCGGCTTCGGCGCCGCGTCCTCGAACAGATTCAACCGCTCGCGAAGCTCATGGGCCGGCACCGGCTGCTTGTCCGCAGGCAACGCATTCGGATCAACCGGTGTGGCTGGCGCATTCGGCGCTTCACCCGGCGCGCCCTGCCCCGGCGTCGTTGTTGGATCGGCACCTTGCGCCCCTTCGATGGCCGCCTGTGCCTTCTTGGTCAGCACGACAATATCGATCCGCCGATTGACCGGGTTGAACGGATGTTCCCGATCAAACAACGCCGACGACGCATAACCCACCACCCGCGCCACTTGCGACTCCGGATAGCTGCCAGCCACCAACGCACGGCGAGCGGCGTTGGCGCGGTTGGCCGACAATTCCCAGTTGCCGAAATCACCGGTGCCGGTGTACGGCTTGGCGTCGGTATGGCCGCTGATGCTGATCTTGTTCGGCACCGCTTTAATGGTGTCGGCCATGGCCAGCAGGATGTCTTCGAAATACGGTTTCAGACGCGCCGAACCCGAGTCGAACATCGGCCGGTTATCCGCGTCCATGATCTGGATGCGCAAGCCGTTCGGCGTGATCTCGAACAGGATCTGGTCCTTGAACTTCTGCAGTTGCGGGTTCTCTTCGACCTTGTTCTGCAGTTCTTGCAGCAGCAATTCCAGGCGTTCTTTCTCGACCTGTTCGGCCATGCCTTCGACCTGATCGGTATCGACGGTCACTTTGTCCGGTTGGGGCTGGGATTTCACCTCGGGGTTGAGGGTGTTCTCCGGCGCCAGGGTCGGCGTGCCGCCCAGGTCGATGATGTAGGGCGTGCCGCTTTCGGAGAAGCCGACCGGGTCTTTGAAGTAACCGGCGATGGCGATCTTCTGTTCCGGGGTGGCGGTGGACAGCAGCCACAACACCAGGAAGAACGCCATCATCGCCGTGGCGAAGTCAGCGAAGGCGATTTTCCAGGCGCCCCCGTGATGCCCGCCGGCGATGCGCTTGACGCGCTTGATGATTATCGGCTGGTTATTTTCCATGGCTTAACGACCGCGAACCGCTTGTTCCAGCTCAGCGAAGCTAGGACGGTGCGCCGGGTACAGAACCTTGCGCCCGAACTCCACCGCCAACGATGGCGGCATGCCGGAAGCGGAGGCAACCAGCGAGGCCTTGATGGCTTCGTAGACGTTCAGTTCTTCCTTGGCATCGTGGGCCAGGGAATGGGCCAGCGGGCCGAAGAAGCCGTAGGCCGCGAGAATACCGAAGAAGGTACCGACCAGCGCCGCACCTACGTGCATGCCGATGGCTTTCTGGTCGCCTTCGCCCAGGGAGGCCATGGTCACCACGATACCGAGTACCGCCGCGACGATACCGAAACCGGGCATGGCGTCGGCAATGCCGTTCACCGCGTGGGACGGGTGCTCCAGGTCTTCCTTGAGGCTGTAGAGTTCCATGTCGAACAGGCCTTCCAGCTCATGAGGAGCCATGTTGCCGGAGGACATGATGCGCAGGTAGTCGCAGATGAACGCGGTCATGCGTTCGTCTTTCAAGACTGTCGGGTACTTGGCGAAGATCGGGCTCGCAGCGGCATCTTCGATGTCGCCTTCGATGGCCATCATGCCTTCGCGACGGCTCTTGTTGAGGATCTCGTAGATCAGGCCCAGCACTTCAAGATAGAAGGTGTGGTTGAAACGCGAACTGAACATGCTCAAGGATTTCTTGAGCACGTGCATGGTCATGTAGCCGGGGTTGGCCTGCAGGAATGCACCGAGGGCCGCACCACCGATGATCATCACCTCGAAGGGCTGAATCAGGGCGGCGATTTTGCCATGGGAAAGCACGTATCCGCCGAGCACGCTCGCGAATACGACGATGATGCCGATTATTTTAGCCATAGGTAGGAGAGCACTTACTGAGTCGGGTTCAAGGTCATATTCGGAAGTTAAAAAATCTCTTCTTCTACTTATCGGCAAAACTGCGCCAGACTATAGCCAGTTCAGGCGAAAAGCCAATTTAGCCCGCGCCGGGCGTGTTTACAGCCAATGATGATCCCGTCCAGCCATGGCTAACGAAACGAACGTTCCACCTCCAAAACCGACCACTCTCGAAGGCTGGGTCAAGCTTCTCGATGGCGTGCGCCTGCCGGTTCCGCAAGAGAGTCACGACCGGGTCTGCAAAGCCATTCGCAATAACCGCAGCTCGTTGCGCGACATTGCCGAATTGATGCAGGAAAGCCCGGCCCTGGCCTTGAGTGTGATTCGCGAGGCCAACCGCCACACCCACGGCAGCATGACGGAGCCGGCGGAAAACCTCGACGTGGCGCTCAATCGCCTCGGCCTGAAACGCACCGAAGAACTGCTCGATCGCCTGCCCGCCGAACCGCAATCCGAGATCCCCAAGGCCCTGCGCCAGCTGCAACTGATCAGCCAGCACGCGACGCAACAGGCCAACGGCTTCTTCGCCAATCGCCTGGCGCGGCTGTGGCAGGACATTCATTGGGGCAGCCTGCTGTTTCTCTCGCCGCTGTGGCCAATGGCGCTGACGCACCCGCATTTGCTCGAAGAGTGGGAACTGCGGGTCATCCATAAAGGCGAGTCGGCGCGCAAAGTCGAAAAGCAGTTGTTCGGCGTACGCCTGCTGGAAATCTGCCTGGCACTGGTGGACATCTGGCGGCTGCCGATCTGGGTGCAACAGGGTTATCGCCTGCTGCTCAACGAGCAGCGGGAATTGGTCAAAGTGCTGCGCATCGCCCGGGACAGCGAGCACCCGCTGCGTCAGCAAAACCGCCTCGACGACGATCCTACCCTGCGCCGCTGGCTCAATCAGCCGGCCAACACCGTGCTGCTGGCCAACGGCCTGGCGCTGTCGGCGCAACAGGCCTGGGACTGTCCGCACGCTGAGCGCTGGCAGTACCTGACCAGTCTTTATCTGCAAATATCGATGGACGAAGTACAGCAACAGTTGCACCAACAGGCCGCCAACAGCGCCCGCCAGCATGCGATGCCGGATCTGTGGCACCCGGCGGTTTCGCTGCTGTGGCCGTGGGGCATGAACCGTATTCACGCCGGGTTGCTGCCGGCCCCGGCACCGACCACTGAAGATTTGAGCCATTGGCGCAAACAATGCGCCGAGCTGCTGGTGGAACCGAGCCGCTTCTCCAACGCGATGCACCTGACCACCTCGGCCCGGGATGCACTGGTGGCCTGCGGCATGCGACGGGTGATGATCCTGATGGCCGACCGCACCCACGCCAATCTGCGGGTGCACCAGACCGCCGGGTTGCCGAAAGAAGCCGCCGGCCTGAATTTCCTGGTCAGCCAGAGCAGCGTGTTGCAGCGTTTGCTCTCGCAGCAGGCCCAAGTACGCCTGACGCCGGCCAACAATGCCCAGTTCTCCGCCCTGCTGCCCGCCAGCCTGCGCTCGCAGTTCAGCGGCGAACACTTGCTGTTGCGCTCACTGGTCAATAATGGCCGGGTGATCATGATTGTGGTGGCGGACCAGGGCGGCGGGCCGTTCTCGGAAATTACCGTGCAAGCCTTTGGCAAAACCGCGCAGTGCATCGAAAAGGCACTGAGTACTTTTAGCAGCCGCGGCCAATGATGCTGCGCTACAATCCTCCCTTTTTCGCCCTGGAGACCTCACATGTCTGACTTCTCTGGCTTGCCGCTGGTGATCGAGCCGAGCGACTTGCTCCCGCGCCTCGACGCCCGCGAACTGATTCTGGTGGACCTGACCAGCACAGCCCGCTACACCGAAGGGCATTTGCCCGGCGCGCGGTTTGTCGATCCAAAACGCACCCAGCTCGGCCAGGCTCCGGCGCCTGGCTTGCTGCCGACCCACGCGGCCCTGGAAACATTGTTCGGCGAACTGGGCCACAACCCCGATGCGGTCTACGTGGTGTATGACGACGAAGGCGGCGGTTGGGCCGGGCGTTTCATCTGGTTGCTGGATGTGATCGGCCACAACAAATATCACTACATCGACGGTGGCCTGCCAGCCTGGCTGGCGGCGGGCTTGCCGATGTCGATCCAGGTCCCGGCCCCGGTCGGCGGCCCGGTCAAACTGACCTTGCACGACGAACCCACCGCCACCCGCGAGTACCTGCAAAGCCGTCTCGGCGCCGCCGACCTGGCGATCTGGGATGCCCGTGGGCCGCTGGAGTACTCCGGCGAGAAAGTGCTGGCGGCCAAGGCCGGGCACATTCCGGGCGCCGTCAATTTTGAATGGACCGCCGGCATGGATCAGTCGCGTCACCTGCGCATCCGCACCGACATGCCGAAGATCCTCGAACAACTCGGCATCACCAAAGACAAAGAAATCATCACTCACTGCCAGACCCACCACCGCTCTGGCTTCACTTATCTAGTGGCCAAGTCCCTCGGTTATCCGCGGGTCAAAGGCTACGCCGGCTCCTGGGGCGAATGGGGCAACCATCCCGACACCCCCGTAGAGATTTAAGGTTTTTAAGGACAGTTAATGAATAAGCGTCTGTTTATCCTCAGCCAATACCTGCTGCCTCACCACTTGCTCTCGCGACTGGCCGGCTGCGTCGCCGAATGCCGCGTGCGCTGGTTCAAGAATGCGTTCACCGCGTGGTTCGCCAAGCGTTATCAGGTGGACATGTCCCAGGCGCTGGTCGAAGACCTGACCGCCTACGAGCACTTCAACGCGTTCTTCACCCGCGCCCTGAAAGACGGCGCGCGGCCGCTGGACGAAACCCCGGGCGCGATCCTCAGCCCGGCCGACGGTGCGGTCAGCCAGCTCGGCCCGATCGAACACGGTCGCGTGTTCCAGGCCAAGGGCCACAGCTTCAGCGTGCTGGAATTGCTGGGTGGCGATACCGCGAATGCCGCGCCGTTCATGGGCGGTGATTTCGCGACGATCTACCTGTCGCCGAAGGACTACCACCGCGTGCACATGCCGCTGGCCGGCACCCTGCGCGAGATGGTCTACATCCCGGGCCGGATCTTCTCGGTCAACCAGACCACCGCCGAAAACGTCCCCGAGCTGTTCGCCCGCAACGAGCGTGTGGCGTGCATCTTCGACACCGAGCGCGGGCCGATGGCCGTGGTGCTGGTGGGCGCGATGATCGTGGCGTCGATTGAAACCGTGTGGGCCGGGCTGGTCACGCCGCCGAAACGCGAGCTGAAAACTTTCC
Organism: Pseudomonas sp. ANT_J12; assembly: GCF_008370045.1. Classification (GTDB taxonomy): domain Bacteria; phylum Pseudomonadota; class Gammaproteobacteria; order Pseudomonadales; family Pseudomonadaceae; genus Aquipseudomonas. The sequence goes on along the minus strand of NZ_VOBN01000005.1, from coordinate 401,871 downwards.
GCTACGACGAAGCCGCCCGTGCGCCAATCCATCTGGAGAAAGGTGCGGAACTGGGTCGCTTCAAACTGGGTTCGACGGCGGTCGTGCTGTTCGGGCCGGATCAAGTGAAATGGGTCGAAGGCCTCGGCGCGACGTCGCCGGTGCAGATGGGCCAGGCTTTGGGTTTGCCGAACGCCTGATCCCGGATGGCCGAATGAAGAACCTGTGGGCGAGCCTTTGTGGCGAGGGGGCTTGCCCCCGTTGGGGCGCGAAGCGCACCTGAAAACGAGTCAACGCGATCTAAATATAGAAGCACCGATTGGTTTTACGACTGCTTCGCAGTCGAACGGGGGCAAGCCCCCTCGCCACACAAGCTCGCACCTACATGGGTTGCGGCGCTCCACTTCTACACTGACTGGCATTCACCACAGTTCCGCCCTTTCGAACGTCTTCGAAGGGGCGGATACCACTCGGTGGTGCCGTTACTCTATCTGTCCACGGAAGCCGATCGGCCCTTCGTTGGCATAGGTATTGGTGCCACTGAGGTTTTTCCCTCCATCGCTGGAGGTCACGCTCAACGCCACAACGTTCTGATTATCGCGACCACCGATGACCCACTTGCCACCCGGGTGCCATGGAGCGTCGTTGCCGCCCCACTGATTTTCAACGTTGTACTGGTTCTGGCCCGTGCGCTGAGCCTTGAAGCCAATGGGACCTTCACCCGCATACGTCATGGTGCCGGTGAAACTCTTGCCGCCATCGCCTGACTTGATCTCGATCGCGACAACGTTCTGGTTGTCCCGCGCGCCCAGCGTCCAGTCTCCACCGGGATGCCAGGGTGCCGAACTACCGCCCCATTGATTTGCCACTACGTATCTAGACATGAACCTCATCTCCTTGAAGTTACAAAGAGACCTGCTCTGCGTAGGCAGCAGGCCGTACGACTGTGCGTATCCAGTCGCACGCCTGAGAGATTAGTCGGACGCTCGGCCCTCACTCAATTGGCAGACAAACGGTAACGACCAGCAAGTGCTACAGTCAGACCATTCACTGCCCATTTCCCGGTCGGAGTTTTTCCACGGCATGAATGAGAACAAGCCCACACTGTTGCTGCGCGCACCGATCCCCGCCGGCTTGCGCCTGTCGTTCTGCGAAGCCACCCCGCGCGACCTCAAGCGCTGGATCGCCAACCTGCCCAAAGCCAACATTGGCGAAACCGCTCGTCAGTTGTATCAAGGCTTGAGCGAACTCAATCAATTGCTGACCCCCAGCGATAATCGCCTGCAATTGCTCGAACTGCTGCGCCCCGAGGTGTATTACGTCTGCAAGCACCTGGAGCGGCATTTCCTGCATCAGGCGATTGTCCTCGACGAGCGTTCGCGCAAGATCGCCAACCTCTGCCAGGCGCTGCAAAGTCATTTGGCAATCGGCTACAAACAGATCGTCATGCGCATCGCCCCGCGCTTCAGCAAGGACCGCGCGCCGCTGCTGACCCAGGCGTTGCAACGGGCGATCCATTGCCTGAACGGCCCGTTGATCCGCGCTACCCAGTTGTATTGCCCGGTGCCGGAAGGGGTGTGGCTGGAGCTGCATCAGTTGTATCGAATCGGCTGCGAGCATCGGCTGCAAAACATCAGCGTGCGCGATGAACTGGCCAGCGAGACCCCCGACCTGAGCATCGAGCAGACCTACGTGGCCGCCCTGCTGCTGGGCGCCTCACGCTGCAATCAACTGCGCCAGAACCAGATCGCCCGCCTCGCCGAGGTGCTGGAACCCTGGAGCAAATGGATCAAGTTGCACCCCGGCAAACCGGGCAATGAGCTGTTTGCGGTGGCGCCGGAACTCGATGTCGGGCCACGCTATCGGTCCAAGTTCCGCGCCGAGCAGCAGGCGAGTTTGCTGGGAATTGATCCGCAGCCGCTGGTGGCCGCCATCGAGGCCCGGCTGCTGAACCCGACCGACACCGCGTTGCCCGTCCCGACCGGGCTGAACCTCGATACCTTGCAACACTTGAACGCCGCCTGGGGCCAGGCCGCCGAGCGCAGTTTCCAGCGCACCGCCGGCAACGGCACCTTGACCCTGTGCGTGGGCATGAGCGCGTTGCACTTCTACCTGGGCGGGCAACGTTCGTTCAGCGACATCCTGAAAAACCCCGCCGGGCGACTGGCGCAGTTTGCGGCGACGGCACCGGCCGGCGGCAAGGACAACTGGAGTCAGGCGTTCGACGCCGGGCCCAATGGCACCGCTAACGACCTGCTGCCCTACGAAGAAATCGAATACCCGACGTTGCAGAACGACGACAGCCATGAAGCCGCCGACCGCAACCGGCACTTCCCGACCTACGCCTTGCCGGTGATCAACCACAGCCCCGGCGGTTATTGCCTGGCATGGCCCGGCGCCGTGCCGCCCGAGCTGCAAGCCGGGGAAATGGTCGGCATCGAAGACGCTGCTGGCCAGGGCTGGAGCATCGCTGTGGTGCGCTGGATTCGCCAGGTTCGGGGCGGTGGGACCCAGATGGGCATCGAGCAGGTCGCGCCGTATGCCGAGCCCTGCGGCTTGCAATTGGTGCGCACCCGGGACGATCACAGTCAGTATCTGCGCGGCTTGTTGCTGCCGGCGATCAGCGCGATTGATCTGCCCGCCACCCTGCTGGCCCCGCGTTTGCCGTTCCAGGAAGGCAACAAGGTGCTGATCAACACCAACGGCCAGGAACGCCGCGCCGGGCTGGATCGGCGGGTGTCGAGCACCAACAGTTTCAACCAGTTTGCTTATCGCTCGCTGGAGGCGAGCAAAACCGAAAACAACCCGGGGAGCGGCGTGGTCGGGGCGGAAGAGGATTTTGATTCATTGTGGAAGTCGCTTTAAGAGAGACATAAACCCCTGTGGCGAGGGGGCTTGCCCCCGTTGGGTCGCGAAGCAGCCCCAAACCTGCCATCGAGTTATTTCAGGCACAACGCATTTACAGGTTTTGCGTCTGCTACGCAGCCGAACGGGGGCAAGCCCCCTCGCCACAGAGGACCGCTCAGGAAACCAAGAACTCAGAGCTGCCCATCACGATCCCTGAACCCCAACAAATACAACACCCCATCCAACCCAAGCGTCGAGATCGCCTGCTTCGCCGACTGTTTCACCAACGGCTTGGCGCGGAACGCCACGCCCAACCCGGCAATCGCCAGCATCGGCAAATCGTTCGCGCCGTCGCCGACCGCGATGGTCTGCTCCAGCCGCAAACCTTCCTTGTGCGCCAGCTCTTTCAGCAGATCGGCCTTGCGCTGGGCATCGACAATCGGCTCGACCGCCACGCCCGTCACCTTGCCGTCCACCACTTCCAGCTCGTTGGCGAACACGTAGTCGATGCCCAATTTCGCCTGCAACTGCTTGGCGAAGTAGGTGAAGCCGCCGGACAGGATCGCGGTCTTGTAGCCCAGGCGTTTGAGTTCGGCGAACAGGGTTTCGGCGCCCTCGGTCAGGCGCAGCGAGGCGCCGATGGAGTCCAGCACGCTGACGTCCAGCCCTTTAAGCAGGGCCAGGCGTTCCTTGAAGCTGGCGCGGAAGTCCAGCTCACCGGCCATAGCGCGTTCGGTGATTTCGGAGACTTGATCGCCCACGCCGGCAGCCTTGGCCAGTTCGTCGATGACTTCGGCTTCGATCAAGGTCGAGTCCATGTCAAACACCGCCAGGCGCCGGTTACGGCGGAACAGCGAATCTTCCTGGAAAGCGATGTCGACGTTCAGTTCCTGGGCGACGCTCAGGAACTCGGCGCGCAGGGCCTGCGGATCGGCCGCTTCGCCACGCACGGAGAACTCGATGCAGCCCTTGCCCTTGTCGGCCGGAGTGTCCAGCGGCATGCGCCCGGACAAGCGATCGATATGGTCGATGTTCAGCCCGTATTTGGCGGTGATCGAGCTCACAGCCTGCAATTGCCCGGCGGTGACCTTGCGGGTCAACAGGGTGACGATATGGCGTTTTTTGCCCTGATTGCCGACCCACTGCTGGTAATCCTCTTCGGACACCGGGGTGAAACGCACCTGTTGGTCGAGTTCGTAACCCTTGAACAGGATGTCCTTGAGCACCGACTTGCCTTGCTCGGTGTCAGGAATTTCAACCAGGATGCCGAACGACAGGGTGTCGTGGATCACCGCCTGACCAATGTCGAGAATGTTCACACCACCCTGGGCCAGAACGCCGGTAATGGCCGCAGTCAGACCCGGTCGGTCGACTCCCGTGATGTTTATCAGGACGATTTCGCGCAAGGCGCACCCCCGCAGGTGGAAAAAAACCGCATTCTACCCACTTTCAGTGACCATCGGGCACCGTCAGCGCTTTGCCGGTCTAGGGCCTGTCGCTATACTGCGCGTCAACTTCACGGACAAAAGAGCCGAGCTCAAGTGAACCGGCCCACGCCAGTAAAAACCGATAACTTCTTCCTGCTGATCTTCCGGGCACTGCGCCACCGCCGTGTACCGATTGCATTGCGCATTGCCAGCCATAACGTGATCCTGGTCGCTCTGGCCCTGGTGATTTATGCCTGTGTGATGGGTTTGCAGTTCAAGCAGGCCATGCACGAGCAGGCCGATGCGCTGGGCGAAAGCCTGACCACGCAGACCGCCACCTCGGCCACCGAGCTGTTGGTGTCCAACGACATCCTCAGCCTCAACGTGCTGCTCAACAACCTGACCAAGAACAAGCTGGTGGCCCACGCCGCTATCTACAGCGTGGACAACCGCATCCTCGCCGAGTCCGGCCAGCGCCCCAAGCACAGCCTGTTGGGCGAAGCCGAAGGCATGTATGAGAGCAAAATCACCTTCCAGGACGTGACCGCCGGGCAACTGCGCATCAGCCTGGACATGGATCAGTTCCAGCAGCCGATGACCATCAGTCTGCAAAGCATGGGCATCCTGAGTGCGATTTTGCTGGCACTGTCCCTGGCCTTGAGCCTGCGCCTGGGTCGCCACATCTCCACGCCGCTGATGCAATTGCGGGTGTGGCTGCGCAATATCGACGAATACACCCCGGCCATCGAGCGTCAGGATGAAATCGGCGATCTCGCCCGTCAGTTGCACGCCAACTTCGCCCCGGAGCCGGCCGAGCCTGAGCCCGTGCCGGAGCCTGAATTCGACGACGTCGATTACGACGAAGAGGCTGATCCAGCCTTCGAAGTGCGTAACCTGCGCGATCCAAGTTTTGATGAAACCAAGCCGGTGGCCAGTCTTAAGCCTGCGCCAAAGCGCAGTGTCAGCACCGTCGAAGACGATGACGACGATGATGCGTTCGCCGACCTGCGTGACGAGTCGGCAGACAACGCGCCGATCACCCTGGCCAAACCGGCGGTTTCCAACGTGCCGCAGCACAGCGCGGTGCTCGCCGTGCAACTGGGCGCCCAGGATCAACTGCGTCGCCTGCCCCGCACGCGCCTTGAGGAACTGCTCAAACGTTACCGTGACTGCCTTGACCAGGCGGCGTCGCTGTATCAGAGCGAACTGCACACCCTGAACGATGGCAGCACGCTGATGCTGTTCCACACCGAAGACAGCGGCGACGACTACCTGACCAACGCGATCTGCTGCGGTGAGTTGCTGCGCGCCCTGGGCCACCAGTTGCAGATCGAAGTCGCCGACAGCGGCATCACCCTGCAATTGCAACTGGGCCTGACCCTGGGCGACGAGTTGTTCGGCCTGAGCCAGATCGACCTGCTGCTGACCGAGTCGGCCCAGGACGCCCTGGCCCTGTCGCAACACAGCCGCAACCTGCTGCTGGTGGAGCGCAAGATCGGCGACGACGCCCTGATCCGCCAGCGTGCGCGGATCCGGCCGATCGCCAGCCCTGAGGGGGCTTGCTGTGTCGAGCGGTTGATGGAGCCTTATCCGTCGATGCTGGAGCGGCAACTGGCGCGGATGCATGAGCGCCGGGCGTAAAAGCCCTGCTGTGAAAAAGCCCGCCGACAAGTGATTGTCGGCGGGCTTTTTTGTTGTTCTCGCTGGCCCCTTCGCGGGTAAGCCTCGCTCCTACAGGGTTTACTGATCGTTCCCACGCTCTGCGTGGGAATGCCTCCAGGGACGCTCCGCGTTCCAGCCTCACCTCATAGGCGACGTCCGGTACCGATGTGACGCGGAGCGTCACGGGCTGCATTCCCACGCAGAGCGTGGGAACGATCAGCTCTCCAATCCGCAGAAACAACAAAGCCCGCATCTCTGCAGGCTTTGTGTTGGATCAATCCAGGCTCAGAACCTGAACACTTCCATATCGGTCCGAATCGGCGAGGCCATCGGGATCTTCGGCTGTTTGTCTTGCTCGGCGGCCGGAGCCACAGGCTTGGGCTCCTTTTTACGCGGTGCTTCGGCAATCGGCGGCTGGTTGGCCAATGGCTTCAGCGCCACGGACAATTGCTCGGCCAGACGCTGCACCAGCACACCTTGCGCTTGAACCTGAGCCGCCGTCCCGCCTGCATGTTGCTCTTGCAGATGAATGATGCGGTTATCGCGAACCTGACCACGACGGTCGATCAAACGCCATTGCGCATCCAGGATCGCCGGTTGCGACTCACCCGAATCCAGGCGCGTGATCGTCAGCAGCACCTGAACATCCGGGGTAAACCCCAAGGTTGCCGGTGCCAGCACTACGCGTTGACTGTCCAGATGACCGGCAACCTGACGCAGCAGCAACTGATCGATGTCCGAAGACAGGCTGCCCGCCCAACGCCCATCGGACGAAGCCTGGAGGCTGCCATCCGGCTGACGCTGCAGCAAGGTTTCGCGTTGCAGGTAGTCGGCAATGGTTACCGGGCCCAGCAATACAGCCATGCCCGCGCTTTGCGCAGGCTGAGCCGGACTTCCGCTGTCCAGCTGATACAGCGACACCGGTTGGTGAACGCTGCAACCCGCCAGGCCAAGAACGCCAGCGAGCATCAAAATTAACGGAAGGCGCAGAGCAGTCATCGTCCCATCCAGGTGGTTGCCACAAGGCTAACCACAGTGAAAATACTCAATAAATATGAAGAACGCTCGGCCACGCCGGCGCTTGAAAGGCCATATCATCCGTGAATATGCGTTCCGACTCCAGCGGCAAAGCGCCGATCTACGGGTTAAATCGTAGATCCGCGCCTCTAGCACGCCTAATTGAGGTTTTCGACGAGCAGCGCATCTACCCTCTGGAAGCCACGTGGCAATTTGTTACCACGACGTCCTCGCTCACCTTTGTAGTGTTCGAGATCGTCTGCTTTCAGTGACAAGGTACGTTTTCCGGCCTGCAGCACCAAGGTGGCACCTTCCGGCAGAACGGCGATGTCTGTGACGTATTCTTCGCGGCTGGCCACACGCTCACCGGAGATGCCGATGATCTTGTTGCCTTTGCCCTTACCTAATTGTGGCAGGTCGCTGATCTTGAAGATCAGCAGGCGACCTTCGGTCGTGACCGAAGCCAGCCAGTTGTTCTCACGATCAGCCACCGGCCGCGGCAGGATGACCTTCGAGTTGTTCGGCAAGCTCAACAGCGCCTTGCCGGCCTTGTTCTTGGCCTGGAAGTCTTCACCCTTGACCACAAAACCGTAACCGGCGTCGGAGGCGATCACGTACAGCGAATCGTCTTCCGGCATCAGCACGCATTCGAAGGTCGCGCCTGGCGGTGGCGTCAGACGACCGGTCAACGGTTCGCCCTGGCCACGGGCCGATGGCAAGGTGTGGGATGGCACCGAATAACTGCGACCGGTGGAGTCGATAAACACCGCAAACTGGTTGGAACGCCCCGGCGCCAGAGCCTTGAAGCCGTCCCCGGCCTTGTACGACAGCCCGGTGGCGTCGATCTCGTGACCCTTGGCCGAGCGAACCCAGCCTTTTTCCGACAGCACCACCGTCACTTTTTCGTTCGGCAGCAGGTCGTGTTCGGTCAGGGCCTTGGCTTCGGCGCGTTCGACGATTGGCGAACGGCGGTCGTCGCCATAGGTTTCGGCGTCCTTGATCAGCTCGGTGCGGACCAGTTTTTTCAACTTGGCTTCGCTGCTCAGCAAGGCTTGCAGCTTGGCTTGTTCCTTGAGCAGTTCATCCTGCTCGGCACGCAGCTTCATCTCTTCCAGTCGCGCCAACTGACGCAAACGGGTGTCGAGAATGTAGTCGGCCTGGATTTCGCTCAGGGCGAAACGGGCGATCAGCGCGGCTTTCGGGTGCTCCTCGGTGCGGATGATGTGGATCACTTCATCCAGGTTGAGGTAGGCAATCAGCAAACCGTCCAACAGGTGCAGGCGACGCTCGACCTTGTCGAGGCGAAATTGCAGGCGACGACGCACGGTCTGCACCCGGAACTCCAGCCACTCGACCAGCAACGCCCGCAGGTTTTTCAGCTGTGGCTTGCCGTCCAGGCCAATGATGTTGATGTTGACCCGGTAGCTCGACTCCAGCTCGGTACTGGCGAACAGGTGGGTCATCAAGGCATCGTGGTCAAAGTTCTTGCGCGCGCCGGGGATGATCACGATCCGGCACGGGTTTTCGTGATCGGACTCGTCACGCAGGTCGGCGATTTGCGGGGCCTTGGACGGCTTGGCCTGCATCATCGCCGCGATCTGCTCCAGCACCTTGGCACCAGATACCTGGTGCGGCAGCGCGGTGACAATGATGTCGCCGTCTTCGATGTGGTACACAGCGCGCATACGCACCGAGCCCTTGCCGGTTTCGTACATTTTCAGCAGGTCGGCGCGGGGGGTGATGATTTCCGCTTCGGTCGGGTAATCCGGGCCCTGGATGTGTTCGCAGAGCTGTTCGACCGTGGCTTTCGGCTCATCGAGCAAACGCACACACGCCGTCGCGACTTCGCGCAGGTTGTGCGGCGGCACGTCGGTGGCCATGCCCACGGCAATACCGGTGGTGCCATTGAGCAGGATGTTCGGCAAACGCGCCGGCAACACCAGCGGCTCGTCGAGGGTGCCGTCGAAGTTCGGGCCCCAGTCCGCGGTGCCCTGGCCCAATTCGCTGAGCAGCACTTCGGAATAACGGGACAACCGCGCTTCGGTGTAACGCATGGCGGCGAAGGACTTGGGATCATCCGGCGCACCCCAGTTGCCCTGGCCGTCCACCAACGTGTAGCGATAGCTGAACGGCTGGGCCATCAGGACCATGGCTTCGTAGCACGCCGAATCGCCGTGGGGGTGGAATTTACCGAGCACGTCACCGACGGTACGCGCCGATTTCTTGTGCTTGGAATCGGCGTCCAGCCCCAACTCGCTCATCGCATAGATGATGCGCCGCTGTACCGGTTTCAGGCCGTCGCCGATATGCGGCAAGGCACGGTCCATGATCACGTACATGGAATATTTGAGGTAGGCATTTTCGGTGAAGTCAGCCAGTGACCGGCGCTCTACACCGTCCAGGCTGAGATCAAGGGAGTCGCTCATGCGGGCCTCATCGGTTCGTTGTCTGGCGCAGCAGCATGGTGCCACCGCGCTGGGTAAATTCAAGTTTGTTCAGTGCGCTCATGCCTAGCAGCACCTGATTGCCATCCAGCCCTGGCGCGACCAGCGCGCGAACATCACGCAGCACGATATCGCCCAGTTGCAGCCGGTCGATGCGGGTTCGGTAACCCTGACTCAAACCGTTGGCCGTGCTCAGGGTCACCCCGAAGCCCTCCTCCAGTTTCAGCCGTTCGGCCAGGCTGGCCGGGATCGACACATCGGTCGCCCCGGTATCCAGCATGAAATCCACCGGCTGGCCGTTGATCTGGCCGCTGGCGACGAAATGACCCTGACTGTTACTGACCAGTTTCACTTCGACAAATCCTTCGCCCTGCTGTGAAGTGACCACCGCATTGGGGTTTTGCTGACGCTGTTCCCACTGCCCGAAAAACCGCGTGGCCAAAAACAGTGCCGCGCACCAGGCCAACACCATAAACACCCGACCGGCGCGTTTACCCGGCGGTTGCTGGCTCATGGCTTGGCGCTCCAGCCACCTTCCGGCGCGGCGAAGCGCCAGACAACCGGGCGGACTTCACCATCGGCACGAGGGCCGAAATTGTTGTCGACACCGATCCAGGCGCCATCGGCGTCGATGATCAATGCTTCCTCCAAACCAAAGTTCTGCGAATAACGCCGGTTTTCCTGCAACAGCTCAGCGGCATACGACCAGCAGCGCTCGACCTTGGCCGTCTGCGGGTCGCGGCGACAAATCTGATAGGCGTTGCGCTCAAGGGTAAAAAGCTTGCCCTCGAACAACGACAGGTCGGAAAAATCCCGGTCAACCGCGCGGGCCTTGGGAAACTGCGGCGGCTGCATTTCCTTGCCGGCTTCACTCAACAGCACACAGCGACCGTCGCAATCCCACACGGTCTGCTGACGTTTGATCAGCAGCAAGCCCCGGCTTTGACGCTCGGCGGCGAGCCACATCTGGTCGCCTGCCGGATTGATCGCCAGGCCTTCGAATATCGCATTGAATTGCAGCAACATGCCCCGAGCCCGTGCTTCGCGAACCATCATGGGCGAGATTTTCAGCCAGTTCGCCGGGCCCGTTGGCGGCACTTGCAAGACGGCCGCATGGCCTTCGCTGACAATGTAACGATTGCCGGCGCTGTCGCAGGTGATGCCTTCGAAATCCAGGTCCCCGCCGCGCACGAAAGACGCCGCCCAGGTCCGCGAACGCAAACCCCAGGGCAAACCGGTATCCGGCACCTCGGGCACATCGATGTGCACGGGTTCGGCTTGCCAGGTGCTGGCGGTCGTATCGAGGCGGTAGATTTGATCGTCGTCGCGATCGGAAACGGTCCACAGGTCCTTGCCACACTGGGCCAGCCCCGACAGGTTGCCACCGCGCATGCCATCGACGGCATGCTCGGACAACACGCGCAGCTCCGGCGCCGGCTCGGCAGACACCGTCAACGAGGTCAGCAGCAACGCACACGCCAGGGCAAAGCCAAACCGCATCAGCCCAGAACCTCGGCCAGGTTGCCCTTGGACTCCAGCCAGGATTTGCGATCACCGGCGCGTTTCTTCGCCAGCAGCATGTCCATCATTTCCGAGGTTGCTTCGAAATCGTCCAGCGTCAGCTGCACCAGGCGCCGCGTGTTCGGGTCCATGGTGGTTTCGCGCAGCTGCGGCGGGTTCATTTCACCCAGGCCTTTGAATCGTGTGACCTGCGGCTTGCCGCGTTTCTTCTCGGCCACCAGGCGATCGAGGATGCCATCACGCTCTGCTTCGTCGAGGGCGTAGTAAATCTCTTTGCCCAGGTCGATGCGGTACAGCGGCGGCATGGCGACGTAGACGTGACCGGCATCCACCAACGGACGGAAATGCTGGACGAATAACGCGCAGAGCAGCGTGGCGATGTGCAGGCCGTCGGAGTCGGCGTCGGCGAGGATGCAGATCTTGCCGTAACGCAACTGGGCGATGTCCGCCGAGCCTGGATCGACGCCGATGGCCACGGCGATGTTGTGCACTTCCTGGCTGGCCAGTACTTCGCTGCCGTCGACTTCCCAGGTGTTCAGGATCTTGCCGCGCAACGGCAGGATCGCTTGAAACTCTTTGTCCCGCGCCTGCTTGGCCGAACCGCCAGCGGAATCACCTTCGACCAGGAACAGCTCGGAACGCATCGGGTCCTGCCCGGCGCAATCGGCGAGTTTGCCCGGCAGTGCCGGACCGGCGGTGACGCGCTTGCGCTCGACCTTCTTACTCGCCTTCAAGCGACGGCCGGCGTTGTTGATCGCCAGTTCCGCCAGCAGCATGCCGGTTTCCGGGTTGGCGTTGAGCCACAGGCTGAACGCGTCCTTGACCACGCCGGAGACGAACGCCGCCGCTTCACGGGACGACAGGCGCTCCTTGGTCTGGCCGGAGAATTGCGGTTCCTGCATCTTCATCGACAACACGAAGGCGATGCGTTCCCAGACGTCTTCCGGCGCCAGCTTCACGCCCCGTGGCAAGAGACTACGGAATTCGCAGAATTCGCGCATCGCATCGAGCAAGCCCTGGCGCAAACCGTTGACGTGGGTACCGCCCTGGGCCGTCGGGATCAGGTTGACGTAGCTTTCCTGCACACTGTCGCCACCTTCCGGCAACCACAGCAGCGCCCAATCCACCGCCTCCTTATTACCGGCCAGGCTGCCGCAGAACGGCTCGTCCGGCAGGCGTTCGAAGCCGTTGACCGCGTCCACCAGGTAGGAGCGCAGGCCGTCTTCGTAATGCCATTCGACTTTTTCGCCGGTGGCCTTGTCTTCAAAACTGACCAGCAGCCCCGGGCACAGAACAGCCTTGGCCTTGAGCACGTGCTTGAGGCGGCTGATGGAGAATTTCGGCGAATCGAAGTACTTCGGGTCCGGCGCGAAGAAAACGCTGGTGCCGGTGTTGCGCTTGCCGACGGTGCCAATGACTTCCAGCTCGGTTTTCTTGTAACCGTCGGCGAAGGTCATCTGGTATTCGTTGCCGTCACGCTTTACGCGCACCCGGACTTCGTTCGACAAGGCGTTGACCACGGAAATACCCACCCCGTGCAAACCGCCGGAGAACTGGTAGTTCTTGTTGGAAAACTTGCCGCCCGCATGGAGCTTGGTGAGGATCAGCTCGACGCCCGACACGCCCTCTTCCGGGTGAATGTCCACCGGCATGCCACGGCCATCATCGCTGACTTCCAGGGAGTGATCGGCGTGCAGGATGACCTGCACCGAAGTCGCGTGCCCGGCCAAGGCTTCGTCGACGCTGTTGTCGATGACTTCCTGGGCGAGGTGGTTCGGCCGACTGGTGTCGGTGTACATGCCGGGGCGTTTGCGCACCGGGTCGAGGCCCGAGAGGACTTCGATGGCGTCTGCGTTATAAGAGCTAGCGCTGGGAGTGGCCATGGGGTCTCGTCGTCAGTGTTCGTTTAAATGGGGGGCGATGATTCACAGTGCGGTGAAATCGATCGACTGATACAAATCTGCGCCGATGCCGGCAAAACTCAACATGGCCGGCAATTGCCCGGCAAAACCCTGGAAACTATGGTCGCCGCCGGCCTGGATGCGCAAGGCACAGGCGCGGTAGTACTGCTGGGCGAGGCGATAGTCCAGCGTTTCATCGCCGGTCTGCAACCACACCTGATAACGCTGCGGGTCCCGGGGCGCCGGCACTTCCAGCTCGGCCAGGGCCGTCACATGGTCGTGGGTCAATTCCCAGGCCTCATCGGTATACAGGTTTTTCTGCGTCCCCAGATACCCGTCAAACATCCGGTGCGGACTGACGGCAGGGTTGATCAGCAGGGCCTTGAGGCCATGGTGCTCGGCCAAGTGAGTCGCATAGTAGCCGCCGAGTGAGCTTCCGACCAGCAGCGGCCGCCCAAGCTCCTCGATCGCCCGGTTCAACTGACCGATGGCCTCACGCGGGTGATGATGCAAGGCCGGAACCTGCAACCGATCGCTCAAGCCCAGGCGCTCCATCACATTGATCAACTGGCAGGCCTTCTTCGAGGCCGGCGCACTGTTGAAACCGTGGATATAAAGGATCGAACCGGACATTTGAACTCCCTGGGCGTCGGGTAAAGAGGCGCAGTTTACAGGGAGACGGAGGGATCGGGGATATCTCAGCGCTCAAGGGTGCCAAGACTGACGCCTTCGCGAGCAAGCCCGCTCCCACAATTGGACCGGGTACATTCGGGAGGGGCTGGTCGGCTGTCAGGCCGCCTTCGCGGGCAAGCCTCGCTCCTACAGGATTGATGTACACCGCCCCGCTCTTCACCACTCATTAGGCCGAGCGTTAGCTCGCCTGCTTTTGATTTACCCGCCCCTTCGGGAGGCTGAGTGGAGGTGTTCATCTGGGGGTGGGCGCGTAGCGCCGTGCGGCGAAGCCGCACACATCGAGAGGAGGTCGAAGCGAAGCCGACCGGAGGCGATGCCCCCAGATGGACACCGGAGCGAAGGAACGCCGAGCCTCAGCGAGGGGCCGGACGCCGGGGCGAGCCTTTTGGGGTACTTTTTTGGCGTTTGAAAAAAGTGCCTCGCCGTAAGGGCGAAACCGCCAGCCGCCGTTACCGCAGAAATGGATATGTACTCCAACCAAGAACATGGTCGGCCCAAAGGCCGCCAAGTCTCAGTAACCGTTGGAACCGTAATCAACCGTAAACTCGAAACCAGTGACACGCTCAACCCCAGTTTCAATCAGCCCATCCGGCATCAGTCGCAACCACCGATACCCCGGCGCCTGCTCCCCGACCTTGAAATCCTCACTCCCCGGCTCAAACTGAATGCAAGTCGAAGGCGAAGCCATCAACCGCACCCCCTCGCGCATCTGATCGATCTCCTGATGCACATGCCCCCACAAAACGGCGCGCACCTGAGGAAACCGATCCAGCACCGCAAACAACCCCTCAGGATTGCGCAACCCAATCGGCTCCATCCACGCACACCCGATCGACACCGGATGATGATGGAAACACACCAGATGATGCCGCTCCGGCGCCTCGCTCAGCGAACGAGCCAGCAACTGCAACTGCTCATCCTGCAAATACCCCGGCACCGACCCCGGCACGGCGGAATCGAGCAACGTCACCCGCCAGTTACCGATGTCCACCACCGGCTCCAACAACGCACTCTGCACCGCCGCTTCAGCCATGATCCGCGGTTCATCGTGATTGCCGGGAATCCAGCGCGCCGGGGCATCGAGCTGCCGGGTCAGATCGCGAAAAAGCTGATACGACTCCAGCGTGCCGTCCTGGGACAGGTCGCCACTGGCAATGATCAGATCGATTCGCGGCTGTTGCACACGCACCAGTTCAATGACCTTTTGCAGGCTCTCGCGGGTATTCATGCCCAGCAACGTGCCATCCGCCTCGGCGAACAAATGACTGTCGGAGATTTGCACCAGCAACGCCGGATCGGCGGTGGTCAATGTGGATACGCTCGGCAAGGCGTTCTCCCAGGGGTGAATCACGGGGTTGGATAGAGGCCGCAATTATGCTGGGGGACGGTCAAAAGAGGAAACCTGTGAACCGGACGCAGTTCACATCTATCGCACGACGGCGTACTCGTGCCCACACGCCAGACAGTGGCTCAGCCATTCCCCCAGGAACAGATTGAGCTGCGCCTTTTCATCAGGCTGATGCATCGCGGCGTTCGGGTAAGGATAGATGCCCCGGAAGCGTCTTGCATGTTCGGCGCTGACGACCTCGGCCATGCACGCGTCGTGGTAGACCTGGACTTCCAGTTGCGGCACCGGCAACCACGGCAGGCTGTGTTCCTGGCGCACTTGCAGGGTGGTGGTGTACGGATTGACTTGCAGCACTTCCAGGGCCAGCACGCCCAGCATCTGCTCGCCCTGGGTCACGGCGATGCGCCGGGCCTCGGGTTCGCTGCGCATGTCGGGCAGCAGTCGCATCAAACGCGCATAGTTCGCCTCGCAGGAGGCTTGCAGCCCCACGAGGTCCACCCGATAGCGATCGCGCAGCTTGTTTACGACCATAACCCCCTCACTTCAGCGCGGTTCAAAGCAAGCCATTGCAAAGCAATGATGCTGGCCGCGTTGGCAATTCGTCCGTCGCGTACGGCTTGCAGCGCATCTTCGAACGCCCAGACCGTGACGCGGATATCTTCCGCTTCTTCTGCCAGTCCATGCAGGCCGCCTACTCCGTTGGTTTCACAACGCCCCAGGTACAAATGCACGAATTCGTTACTGCCGCCGGGCGATGGAAAATATTTGGTCATCGGCCACAGCGCCCCGAACACAAGCCCAGCTTCCTCCTGCGCTTCACGGTGAGCAACTTCTTCCGGTTCTTCGTCTTTATCGATCAGACCGGCGACCAGCTCGATCAGCCACGGGTTGCTGGTCTTGCCCATGGCGCCGACCCGGAACTGCTCGATCAACACCACTTCATCGCGTTGCGGATCGTAGGGCAGCACGCACACCGCATCGTGGCGCACGAACACTTCACGATTGATCTCGCGACTCATGCCGCCGGCGAATAATTCATGGCGCAAATGCAGGCGGTCGAGCTTGTAGAAGCCCGCGTAGCACTGCTCGCGTCGAACGATCTCAACGGTGGTCGGAATGGCGTTGGCAAAATCAGTCATGACAATCCTCGTTTACTGCAATCCGTTACGAGGCGCCTTTTTTGTACCTGGCAGCCTCGACTTCGCGCCATCCTAACGCGCCGTTGATGTTTGATGCAGCCCCTTTACCTTCAGCGGGATAGACGGTGAGGGCGAAACCAACTCTAATTAGCTTAGTGGCGAACTGACTGCTTCGTTGACAGTCGAAGCGGTAACTTTTCGCCTTTCCCTGTTTTATGAAGGACGCCCATGTCGCTTTTTAAAATCGCCTCCGTGGCCGCTATCGCCCTGACGCTGGGCGCTTGCCAGAGCCTGTTCCAACCCAACTACCGCACGCCGCTGGAAACCACCCGCGATGCTTCGGAAATCCTGAAACCGGGTTGCACCACGCCTGACTGCCCACTGGTGAACATCGATACCCTGACATTCCCCGCCGAACCGCAACTGGACGGCATCGTTGAAAAGAACTTGCTGCAATTGACCCGCACCTCGGACGCTCCGGCGGCGCCGACCCTGGCCGCCTACCGCGATCAGTTCCTGCGCACCGCGGCACCGCGCTCCAGCAGTTACCTGCAAGCCAAAGTACGTGAGCAGCATGACGGCTTGGTGATCGTCGAGTTTTCCAGCTACCTGGACACCGGCGGCGCCCATGGCACGCCGGGCCGCAGCTTCATCAACTATTCGCGCCAGCAGCACAAAGTGCTGACGCTGTCGGACATGTTGCTGCCGGGTCAGGAAGAGGCGTTCTGGAAAGCCGCGCAGGTGGCACACAACAGCTGGCTGATCAGCACCAAACTCGATCAGGAGCCGGATTTCCTGAAGAACTGGCATTTCCAGAAAACCCAGAACGTGGCGCTGACCTACGGCGGGGTGATCCTCAAGTACGAAGTGAGCACCATCGCGCCTTACGCCCTGGGCCACATCGAACTGAAGATCCCCTACCCGCGCCTGAACGGTATTCTCAGGCCCGAGCTGTTTCCCGGCCGTAACTGAAGGCTCGACCGAGCACGAGTTGCAGCAGCCCTGCCAGTACCAGCGACGGCAGGGTTGCGCCGACATCCGGATACAGATTCGCCAGCAGATGATAAGTGCTCACCCCGCCCAGCCAGGCGAGCAACGCCGGCCAGCGCAACGCGGCTGACGCGACCTGGGCACTGCGTTTGCGCAGGATGAAGTGATCCACCAGCACCACGCCGAACAGCGGCGCAAACACCGAACCGATCAACAGCAGGAAGTTCTGGTACTGGGCCAAAGGCGCCAGGCAGGCGATCAGTGTGCAAATCACACCAATGGCCAACGCCAGATGCTCGACTTTCAAGCGCAACAGAATCCCGCTCGACACCGCCGCCGAGTGAATATCGGCGAAAGCGTTTTCCGACTCGTCCAGCAGAATCAGCAGCAGCGGAATCCCCAGGCCAGCCCCGGCCAACGCGAGCAGCAGGGCATTCACTTCACCACTTGGCGCGAACGCCAGCGTGTAGGCCACGCCCAGGCTCATCAGCCAGAAGTTACCGATAAAGAAGCCCAACGCCGTTCCGCCGAACACGTTTTTCGCGCGTTTGCCGAAACGCGAGTAGTCGGCAATCAGCGGCAGCCACGACAGCGGCATCGCAATCGCAATGTCGAAGCCCACGGCGAAGGGCATCGAACCGTCACCGGCCTGAGCCCACAACGCGGCCAGATCGGCTTTGGCGAACAGGTTCCAGGTCAGCCAGATGCACGCGGCCAGCAACAGCCAGATACCCCACTTGCGCAGGATCTGCCGCACGAACGTCAGCGGGCCGCTGACGGCGAGCAAGGTTGCCAAGCCACCGAAGAACACGGTCCAGAGCAAAGGGTTCGACAGCAAGCTGCCTTCGCTGAACGCCCGGGCGCCGAGCAGGCTGGCGGCGTCGCGCATGACGATGATTTCGAACGAGCCCCAACCGATCAGCTGCAGCAGGTTCAGTACCGCCGGCAGGCTCGCGCCATGTTTGCCGAGGCTGAGCTTGAGCGCGGCCATCGACGACAGGCCGGTGTCGCTGCCGATCACGCCCACGGCGGCCAGCAGCAAAACGCCGACCAGCGTGCCGAGGAAGATCGCCAGCAGCGAGCCAGAGAGGCCCAGGCCCGGCGCGAGCAATGCGCCGGTCTGCAAGACCATCAGGCCGATGCCGAGGGAAAACCACAGGGAAAACAGATCGCGACCGCCGAAGACGCGCCTATCGGCGGGTACGGCTGTGTCAGGGGAATAAGTGTTCAAGTCAGGTATCTCGAGGGAAAGATGGGTTACTAGTTTCAAGCGGCAAGCCTCAAGGAAAAGCAGATCCAGCCTTGCTTCTAACTTGCCGCTTGCAACTTGCCGCTTAGATCTTTTGATCGTTCCCACGCTCCGCGTGGGAATGCCTCCTGTGACGCTCTGCGTCACGCCGTTCGGGGACGCGGAGCGTTCCGGGCTGCAACATGGGTTACTAGCTTCAAGCGGCAAGCCTCAAGGAAAAGCAGATCCAGCCTTGCTTCTAACTTGCCGCTTGCCGCTTGCAACTTGCCGCTTAGATCTTCTTGTACAGCTGACTGCCTTCCTGCTTGAACCGCTCTGCCTGGTCCGCCAGTCCCTGGGCGACTTCGGCATCGATGGTTTCGATCCGCTGGTTGGCCGCGTATTCGCGGACTTCCTGGGTGATTTTCATCGAACAGAACTTCGGCCCGCACATGGAGCAGAAGTGCGCGACCTTGGCCGAATCCTTCGGCAGGGTTTCATCGTGATACGAACGGGCGGTGTCCGGGTCGAGGCCGAGGTTGAACTGGTCTTCCCAGCGGAATTCGAACCGCGCCTTGCTCAAGGCATTGTCGCGAATCTGCGCGCCCGGATGCCCCTTCGCCAGATCGGCGGCATGGGCCGCGATCTTGTAGGTGATGATCCCGGTCTTCACGTCATCCTTGTTCGGCAGGCCCAAGTGTTCCTTCGGCGTGACGTAGCAAAGCATGGCGCAACCAAACCAGCCGATCATCGCCGCACCGATGCCGGAGGTGATGTGGTCGTAGCCCGGCGCGATGTCGGTGGTCAGCGGGCCGAGGGTGTAGAACGGCGCCTCGTCGCAGCACTCAAGCTGCTTGTCCATGTTCTCTTTGATCAACTGCATCGGCACGTGGCCCGGGCCTTCGATCATGCACTGCACGTCGTGCTTCCACGCGATTTTGGTCAGCTCGCCGAGGGTTTCCAGCTCACCGAATTGCGCGGCGTCGTTGGCGTCGGCAATCGAACCCGGACGCAGGCCGTCGCCCAGCGAGAAGCTGACGTCGTAGGCCTTCATGATTTCGCAGATGTCTTCGAAATGGGTGTAGAGGAAGTTTTCCTTGTGATGCGCCAGGCACCACTTGGCCATGATCGAACCGCCACGGGACACGATGCCGGTCACGCGCTTGGCGGTCAGCGGCACGTAGCGCAATAGCACGCCGGCGTGGATGGTGAAGTAGTCGACGCCCTGCTCGGCTTGCTCGATCAGCGTGTCGCGGAACAACTCCCAGGTCAGGTCTTCGGCGGCGCCGTCGACTTTTTCCAGCGCTTGATAAATCGGCACGGTACCGATCGGCACCGGCGAGTTGCGGATGATCCACTCGCGGGTTTCGTGAATGTGCTTGCCGGTGGACAGGTCCATGACCGTGTCCGAACCCCAGCGAATGCCCCAGGTCAGTTTCGCCACTTCTTCTTCGATGGACGAACCCAAAGCGCTGTTGCCGATGTTGCCGTTGATCTTCACCAGGAAGTTACGGCCGATGATCATCGGTTCCAGTTCGGTGTGGTTGATGTTGGCCGGGATGATCGCGCGACCGCGGGCGATTTCGTCACGGACAAATTCGGGGGTGATGATTTTCGGCACGCTGGCACCGAAGCTGTGACCGGCGTGTTGCTGGTCCAGCAGCCCGGCGGCACGGGCCACTTCGAGCTTCATGTTTTCGCGGATGGCGACGTATTCCATCTCGGCGGTGATGATGCCTTTGCGCGCGTAGTGCATCTGGCTGACGTTGGCCCCGGCCTTGGCCCGACGCGGGTTGTTGACGTGGGCGAAACGCAGCTTGGTCAATTCGGCATCGGCGAGGCGTTCCTGGCCGAAGTTGGAGCTCAGGCCCGGCAGGCGCTCGGTGTCGCCACGGGACTCGATCCACGGCGAGCGAATATCGCCCAGGCCTTTGCGCACGTCGATGATGACGTTGGGGTCGGTGTACGGGCCCGAGGTGTCGTACACCACGACCGGCGCGTTGATCTCACCGCCAAAATCGGTCGGGGTTACGTCGAGGCTGATTTCGCGCATTGGCACGAGGATGTCCGGGCGGGAGCCCTGGACATAGATTTTTTGCGAGCGGGTAAACGGTTGAACCGATTGTTGATCGACTTGGGCCGAATCACTCAGGTTCGTCGTATTTTTTAGTTTTATCGTCATCACGGGCTCTCCAGACAGCATCCAGGCAGTGGAATTTTGTCGGAGTGAACCTGTAACGAATGGACGCGACCAATCAGCGATAGAAATGCCGTTGGTGCTGTGCTCAGTGCTCGAGGGGTGTTCGATTGTCGAACAACATCCCGGACGAAGCACAAGAGGACTCGCCGGGTGACGAGAAATCTTGTTCCCTACGCAGGCGCTAACCTGATCAGGTTCAACGGGATCCGAAATTATTCGATCTCAGCCTCATAGCAAGGCACCCCGACAAGAACCCGGCCAGTCTAGACACAACTGGCAAAGAACGCCAACACCGCGGTAAACACCATGATGAATGGCGCAATTACCAGATTGTTGCGGTACGCCCGTGCAACTACACTCGCTACGCCGTGCTGCGCCTTGACGCTGCGCGGGCCGCGCCTTACCTTTGGCGCTCAAATTATCAGCGTAATTTTTTAGGGATGGCCGCATGCTGCGCAAACTCTCACTGGCCCTTGCCGTGTCTTGTGCTTCCAATGGAATGGCCTGGGCAGCAGAAGCGCCCTTATCCACCAAGACCGATCTGGTCAGCGTCTACCAGGAAGCGGTGGACAACAACGCCGACCTGGCGGCCGCCCGCGCCCAATATGGCGCCCAGAAAGAAGTCGTGCCCCAGGCCCGCGCCGGGCTGCTGCCGAACCTGTCGGGCGGGGCCAATTTGAGTTCCGTGCGCACCCAGCTCGATCAACCGTCGGGCACCGCCAACCGCAACGCTCATTCCTATCAGGCGACCTTGGCCCAGCCACTGTTCCGTGCCGATCGCTGGTTCCAGTTCCAGGCCGCCAAGGACGTCAACGAGCAAGCCTCGCTGCAACTCTCGGCCACCGAACAGAACCTGATCCTGCAATCGGCGGAAAGCTATTTCAACGTGCTGCGCAGCCAGGACAACCTGGCCTCGACCAAGGCGGAAGAAGCAGCGTTCAAGCGTCAGCTCGACCAGTCCAACGAGCGCTTCGATGTCGGCCTGTCGGACAAGACCGACGTGCTGCAATCCCAGGCCAGCTACGACACCGCCCGAGCCAATCGGATCCTCGCCCAGCGCCAGGTGGATGATGCGTTCGAAGCCCTGATCACCCTGACCAACCGTCAGTACAACGCGATCCAGGGCATCGTCCACACCTTGCCGATCCTGCCGCCGGCACCGAACGACGCCAAGGCCTGGGTCGACACCGCCGCCAAACAGAACCTCAACCTGCTGGCCAGCAACTACGCAGTCAGCGCCGCCGAAGAAACTCTCAAGCAACGCAAGGCCGGCCACGCGCCGACGCTGGATGCGGTAGCGAAGTACGAAAAGGGTGACAACGACGCCCTGGGCTTCAGCAACCCGAGCGCCTTCGGCCAGCCTTACGGCGGCAACGTCGAGCAGACCACCGTCGGCTTGCAAGTGAACATCCCGATCTACAGTGGCGGCCTGATCAACTCCCAGGTGCGCGAGTCGTATTCACGCCTGGATCAAACCGAGCAACAGCGCGAGCAACTGCGCCGGCAAGTGGTGGAAAACACCCGCAACCTGCACCGCGCGGTGAACACCGATGTCGAGCAGGTGCAGGCGCGCAAGCAGTCGATCATCTCTAACCAGAGCGCGGTGGAAGCCACCGAAATCGGTTATCAGGTAGGCACGCGCAACATCGTCGATGTGCTCGATGCCCAGCGTCAGCTGTACACCTCGGTGCGCAACTACAACAACACCCGCTACGACTACATCCTCGACAACCTGCGCTTGAAGCAGGCAGCGGGCACGTTGAACCCGGGGGATTTGCAGGATTTGTCGCGTTATCTCAAGGCTGACTACAACCCGGACACAGACTTCCTGCCGCCGGATCTGGCGAAGGCTGCGGCCGAGCAATTGAAGGCTCGGCCGGGCAAGTAAACGCAAACCCCTGTGGCGAGGGGGCTTGCCCACGTTCGGCTGCGAAGCAGTCGTGAGATCAGCCGATGCGGTTTGCCTGGCAGACCGCGTATCCAGGTTTTGGGGCTGCTTCGCAGCCCAACGGGAGCAAGCCCCCTCGCCACAATGGATCTACGGCGGAGTCAAGATTTGTCAATCAACCGCCCGAGCCCATCCAACAACCGCTGCAATGCGCCTTGATTGGTGCGCATCACCTTCAACCCCGCCTCGGCCATGCGCTGCGCATCCCGCGGCAGTTCGAATAATCGCTGCACCGCCACCGCCAACCCTTCGGCATCATCGACTTCCGCCAACGCCCCGGCGCTGCGTAACTGCGCGGCGATTTCGAGGAAGTTGAACAGGTGCGGGCCGCTCAAAACAGGCTTGGCCAGTGCTGCCGGTTCCAGCAGGTTATGCCCGCCATTCGGCACCAGGCTGCCGCCAACAAACGCGCTGTCGGCCAATGCGTAAAGAAACAGCAACTCGCCCATGGTGTCGCCCAGCAGCACCGACGTATCGGCGGTGACCGGCTCGCCGGTGGAGCGGCGCACCGTGGCGAAACCCTGCTGCTTGCACAACTCGAACACCGAATTGAAACGCTCCGGGTGACGCGGCACCAGGATCAGCAACGCATCGGGGTGATTGGCCAGCAACCGGCGATGGGCGGCCAGCACCACTTCGTCTTCACCTTCGTGGGTACTCGCGGCGATCCATACCGGACGCTCCAGCGCCTGCCATTGCCCGCGCAACTCGGCGGCGCGCTCAAGCAATTGCGGGTCGATGGTCAGGTCGAACTTGATCGAACCGGTGACCTCGACCGTTTCCGCACGCGCACCGAGTGTACGGAAACGCTCGGCCTCGGCCTCGGTCTGCACCGCGAACAGGCTCATCTCGGCCAGCATCGGCCCGGTCAGTTTGTGGAAGCGGCCATAGCCCTTGGCCGAGCGCTCGGACAGCCGCGCATTAGCCAGCGCCACAGGAATCCCACGCTTGGCACATTGGTGGATGTGGTTGGGCCACAGCTCGGTTTCCATGATCACCGCCAGTTTCGGCTGAACCCGATCGAGAAACCGCGCCGCTGCGCACGGCAAGTCGTAAGGCAGATAGCAGTGCTGGATGCGCGGCTCGTTGGCGAACAAGGCGTGGATGCGCTCCGAGCCGGTCGGGGTCATGCAGGTCACGGTGATCGGCAGCGTGGGATAGCGTTGCAGCAAGGCGCGAATCATCGGCGCCGCCGCAATGCTCTCCCCCACGGACACGGCGTGCACCCAGATGCCGCCCGGCTGCATCGTCGGCAAGCCGTAGGAGAAGCGCTCGCCAATGCGTTTGGCATACGCCGGCGCCTTGCGCGAACGCAGCCATAGCCGAATCGCTACCAATGGCAGCCCCAGGTAAAACAGCGCGGTGTAGAGAGTTCTATTCATGGCGGCGGAGTTTATCGGTTTTTAAGCCGATCGCCTGCAAGTGCACGGCAAAACGTTCGGCCAACCAACGCGCCGCCGGCCCGAGGGGCTCGTCGCGGCGCCAGACCAGCTCCACCACCAGGGCCGGCGGGGTCCATTCGCTGACCAGTTCGACCATCTGATCCTGATACGTCGGGTACTGCACCACATGCCGGGGCAGCCAGGCCCAGCCGAGCCCGCGCACCAGCCATTCGGCCATCACATAAAAACTGTCGGCGCGCCAGACTTGCGGACTGGCGGGCTCGCTACCGGGGTAAACGCTAGACTCGGTGGACATCAGCAATTGCCGGTGCTGCGCCAATTGCTGGCAATCGACTTCGCCCATGGCCGCCAG
Organism: Pseudomonas sp. ANT_J12; assembly: GCF_008370045.1. GTDB lineage: Bacteria > Pseudomonadota > Gammaproteobacteria > Pseudomonadales > Pseudomonadaceae > Aquipseudomonas. The sequence continues at coordinate 377,772 of NZ_VOBN01000005.1, read as the reverse complement.
CGGATGGCCCTTGCCGCACACGGTGACCATTTCGACGCTGCCGACGACGCGGCGTTCCAGCGCTTCGGGAATCTGATCATGGAAGAACAGCAGCCCCAGGTCGGCCCGGCGCTCCACCAGTTTGCGCGCCACATCGCCTTGGGCGGCGCTGGTCAGTTGCACTTCGAGGCTGGGAAATTTTTCCGCCAGGGCTTCGAAGCTTTCGATGATCGGCTGATAAGGCATCGCCTCGTCCTGCGCTACCCGCAGACGCGCTTCCTGACCGCGCATCATCGCCAGCGCCCGACCGTTCAGGCGTTCGCATTGACGCAGCACCTCCCGCGCCTCTTCCAGCAGCGCACCGCCGGCCTCGGTCAGCTTCGGCTGGCGGCCACTGCTGCGGTCGAACAGGCTTACGCCCAGGTCTTCTTCCAGCAACGCAATCGAACTACTGACCGCCGACTGCGCCTTGCGCTGGTCCCGCGCCACCGCCGAAAACGAGCGCTGTTCCGCTACGCTGACAAACAAACGCAGCTGTTCCAGATTCCATTGCATGTTCATGGCTCAACCCATCTCTACGGCAGATAGGTAATGACTTTACCGCATCTGGAGAATCTCTAGAATGCCGACCTCAGAGAGCAACACTTCATTCGAGGATTACCCCATGACCGCCTACTACTACCTGGCCATTGCCATCTGCGCCGAAGTGATCGCCACTGTTTCGATGAAAGCGGTCAAAGGCTTCAGCACACCCCTGCCGCTGATCCTGGTGATCGTCGGCTACGGCATCGCCTTCTGGATGCTGACCCTGGTGGTGCGCAGCGTGCCGGTGGGCGTGGCGTACGCGGTGTGGGCCGGCATGGGGATTGTGATGGTCAGCGTGGCGGCGCTGTTTATCTATGGGCAGAAGCTGGATGTGCCGGCGATGCTGGGGATGGGACTGATTGTGTTGGGTGTCGTCGTGATCCAGCTCTTTTCCAAAACCGCCGGGCATTAAGAGCGGCTACAAGCGACAAGCCATAAGCTGCAAGCAAGTGCGCGATGTGTTCTTGCTTGCAGCTTGCGGCTTGAAGCTTGAAACTTGCCGCTTCACTTAGCCTGAGGTTGCTGCATGCCATCCGTTATTTCCACCGACGTTCTGATTGTCGGCGCTGGTGTCGCCGGCCTCTGGCTGAATGCGCGTCTGCGCCGTCAGGGTTTTTCGACCGTGCTGGTGGAAAGCGCCAGCCTCGGTGGCGGGCAGAGCGTGAAATCCCAAGGCATCATCCACGGCGGCGCCAAGTACGCGCTGCACGGTGCGCTGACCGGCGCCTCGGAGGCCATCGCCGACATGCCACGGCGCTGGCGTGAAGCGCTGGCCGGTGACGGCGAGCTGGACCTGAGCGGCGTGCGCCTGTTGTCCGAAGCTCACTACCTCTGGTCCCCCGGCACGATCGCCGGCAACCTCACCAGTTTCTTCGCCAGCAAAGCCGTGCGCGGCCGCGTCGATCAGGTCAAGGGCGATCAACTGCCGCCAGCCCTGCAAGACAAGCGCTTCAAGGGCAAGGTCTATCGCCTGGCCGAATTGGTGATCGACGTGCCGAGTCTGATCCAGCGCCTGGCCGATCTGGCGGGTGACGGTTTGCTCGCCGGGCAAACAATTGACCCGTTGCTGGACGGTGGCATTCTGGTTGGTCTGAAGGTCGACGGACGCGAGATCCGCGCCCAGCGCATCGTCCTCAGCGCCGGCGGTGGCACGGCCGCGTTGCTCGAAGCGTTGGGGCTGACTCAACCCGCCATGCAGCGCCGACCGTTGCACATGATCATCGCCAAGGGCCCGAGCCTCAAACCGCTGTACGCCCATTGCCTGGGCGGCGGCACCAAGCCGCGCATCACCGTGACCACTCACCCGGCCGCCGATGGTCAGTGGGTCTGGTACATGGGCGGCGACATCGCCGAAGCCGAAGGCGTGGCCCGCGAACCCGCCGAGCAAATCGCCACCGCGCAAAAAGAACTTGGGCAATTGCTGCCGTGGATCGACCTCAGCACGGTGCAATGGGCAACCTTGCGCGTGGACCGCGCCGAGCCGCTGCAAACCGGCCTGAGCCGCCCGGACAATGCGTTCCTGGCCGAACAGGGGCGGTTGCTGGTCGGCTGGCCGACCAAACTGGCACTGGCGCCGGACTTCGCCGACCGCGTCATCGCCAGCCTCGCCCGGGACGGCATTCAACCCGGCCCGGCGGCGCCGTTGCCTGAACTGCCGAAACCACCGATGGGCGTCCCTGCCTGGGAGCAACTGCTGCCATGAGCGTACAAACCCTGCACGACTTGCATCGCCCGCTGGGCAGCACCGGCCAGCTGGTTTCGCCCCTGGGCCTGGGCACCGTGAAACTCGGTCGCGACCAAGGCGTGAAATATCCCAACGGTTTCCAGATCCCGGACGATGACGAAGCGCGCATGTTGCTCAAACTCGCCCGGGACATGGGCATCAACCTGATCGACACCGCCCCGGCCTATGGCCGCAGCGAAGAACGCCTCGGCCCGCTGTTGCGCGGCCAGCGTCAGGACTGGGTGATCGTGAGCAAGGTCGGCGAAGAGTTTGTCGATGGCCAGTCGAGCCACGACTTCAGCGCCGCCCACACACGCCTGTCGGTGGAGCGCAGCCTGCAACGTCTGGAAACGGATTTTATCGACCTGGTGCTGGTGCACTCCGACGGCAACGACCTTAGGATCCTCAACGACTGCGAGGTCTATGCCACCCTGGCCGAGCTGAAGAACGAGGGCAAGATTCGCGGCTTCGGCTTTTCCGGCAAAACCGTCGAAGGCGGTTTGAAGGCTCTGGAACAAGGTGATTGCGCCATGGTCACCTACAATCTGAACGAACAAAACGAAAAAGCCGTGATTGACTATGCTGCTGCCCATGGCAAAGCGATCCTGGTCAAGAAGGCCCTCGCCAGCGGTCATGTGTGCCTGAGCCCCGGCGTGGACCCGGTGCGTGCCAGCTTCGAGTTGTTGTTCCAACATCCGGGTGTTGCCAGTGCTATTGTCGGGACCATCAATCCGCTGCACCTCGCCCACAACGTCGCGACCGTTGCCCAGGTCCTTCGTAGTCACTGACGCCGCCCACGCGGCCTTAAGCAGGAGCCGACATGCCGCGTACGCTCATTAGAAAGAACCCGAGCAACTTCAAGACCCTGCCGTTGTACGTCGAAGCGACTCCCGAAGGCTTGAGTTACCAGAGCGTCGGGATGCCGCTCAATTTCTCCCAGACCCTGCAACGTCGCCGCCCGGTGGCCGTGGCCGACACCGAGCGCTTTGCCCTGGAACTGGCCAATCTCGGGGTCTCCGTGCGCCTGACCCTGCATTGGCAGAATCGCGATTACTGGGTGCTGGTGCGCCAGCGTCGGCAAGACCGTGGCGACGTGGTGCTCAAGCTGATTTCCGGTTACGTGCCGGCCCACGAGCTGAACCTGCCGCTGCACACGGCGATCCAGGAGATTGCCGAAGAGTGCCTGCTGGAAACCCCGGAAGGCTGGTTGACCGGGCGTTTCAATGACACCTGGCTACCTGCGCCCTACTCGTCCGCCCTGCATTATCGCGAAGCCCTGCCGTTTCGCCTGACGCCGCTGTCCGGCGCGGCGCGACCGGTGCGTTGCGCCAATATGCAGTTGATCGAACGGCCTCGGGCTTACGTGCATTTGCCAACCGCTTCGTTGCAACTGATCTACGACTTGCGCCTGGACGTGCCCAAGGAAGCCAAATCCCTGAGCCTGTTTCATGTCGACGAGCGCCTGGAGGGCGATCAACTGGTGGCGCGGCTGGACCGCAAGCGTCCAGACTTGTACTTGATGCCCCTGGAGGATGGCCAGCCGATGGCTGAGCTCTACACGCTGAAAAAGGATCAGCTGTACCCGGCGAGTACGCGTGGGTTGTACCTGGCGGAGAGCTTTGCCCAGCAGGAAGGCTGGCTGGTGCGCGATGAACGGATTCGCTGGAAGGATTGGGTGCGCCAGCAAGGGCTGGCGCCACCGGGAAAAGATTCGGGGTTGGCGCGGTTGCGGGGGAAGGCGAAGCAACTGCTGAAGAAAATCGTGCCGCGCAAGAAAGTCGGCTCTTGATTGATCGTTCCCACGCTCCGCGTGGGAATGCAGCCCGGGACGCTCCGCGTCCCAACAGCGGACGCAGAGCGTCCATTGAGGCATTCCCACGCAGAGCGTGGGAACGATCAACCGCAGTCAGTTATTGCGGATCTTCTCGACAATCGCCGTGGTCGAGCTGTTTTCCACCAGCCCCAACACTTTCACCGTGCCGCCGTAAGCGCTGACGATGTCTGCGCCGACCACTTGGTCGATCCCGTAATCCCCGCCCTTGACCAACACGTCCGGCTTGACCTCGCGCAGCAGGTTTTCCGGGGTGCCTTCAGGGAAGCTGATGACCCAATCCACTGCGCCCAGACCGGCCAGTACCGCCATGCGCCGGTCAACGCTGTTGATCGGGCGACCCGGCCCTTTCAAGCGGCTTACCGAGGCATCGTCGTTGACTGCGACGATCAGACGATCGCCCTGGGCCCGCGCCTGCTCAAGGTAGGTCACGTGGCCGGCATGCAGAATGTCGAAGCAGCCGTTGGTGAAGACGATCTTCTCGTTATGCGCACGGGCATCGTCGACTGCCAGCAGCAATTGCTCAAGACCGAGCACACCGCGCTCGGAACCTTCTTCACGCTGGATGGCGCGGCGCAGTTCCGGTGCGCTGATGCACGCCGTACCGAGCTTGCCCACCACAATGCCCGCCGCCAGGTTGGCCAGGGCCACCGCGTGGGGCAGTTCTTCGCCAGCGGCAATCGCCGCCGCCAGGGTCGAAATCACCGTGTCGCCGGCGCCGGTCACGTCGAACACTTCACGGGCGCGGGCCGGCAGGTGCAGCGCCGGATGATCCGGGCGCAACAATGTCATGCCGTGTTCGCCACGGGTCACCAGCAAGGCGCCGAGGTCGAGGTCGTGCATCAGGGTCGCGCCCTTGCTCACCAGTTCGTGCTCATCGGCGCAACCGCCGACGATGGCTTCGAATTCGCTGAGGTTCGGGGTGATCAGGCTCGCACCGCGGTAGATCGAGAAATCCTTGCCCTTGGGATCGGCCAGCACCGGAATGCCACGGGCACGGGCGGCCTGGATCAGCACCTGATGGTTTTTCAGCGCGCCTTTGCCGTAGTCGGACAGCACCAGCACCTTGATGCCTTCGAGCAGTTCTTCAACCTGTTCGCCCAGCGCCAGGGCGTCGGTGGCGAAGGGTTCTTCGAAGTCGATCCGCAGCAGTTGCTGGTGACGGCTCATGACCCGCAGCTTGACGATGGTCGGCTGGTGCGCGATGCGCTGGAACAACGCCCGCACACCAGCGCCCTTGAGGCTGTTGGCCAGGCTGTCGGCGGCTTCGTCGTCGCCGGTCACACCGACCAGCGAGGCCGGGGCGCCGAGGGCGGCAATGTTAAGGGCAACGTTGGCGGCACCGCCCGGGCGGTCCTCGATTTGCTCGACCTTGACCACCGGCACCGGCGCCTCAGGGGAAATCCGTGAGGTACCACCATGCCAGTAACGGTCGAGCATGACATCGCCGACCACCAAGACAGGGGCTTGATCGAATCGCGGCATGGACAACTTCATGGAGCAACCCACATACAAAATGAACAGGGGCGCGATATTACCACAGGGTTGGCGCAGGCTTGCGCGACGGCTGCAACAGGATGAATTGACAGGTTTTTTTGATCATTTATTGAGCAAAAAACTCGATAGCCGAGCGCAGGCGTCTTCCAGCGCCAGCCGCTGCGTGTCGATCTCGCACTCTGCGCTCAGCGGTGGTTCATACGGGCTGTCGATGCCGGTGAAGTCCTTGATCCGGCCTTGCAGGGCGGCCTGATACAAACCCTTGGGGTCGCGTTGCGCGCAGACCGCGAAGGACGTGCTCACGTAGACCTCGATGAAGTCATCTTCGGCGAACAGCTGCCGCGCCGCCTCACGCTCGGCGCGAAACGGCGAGATCGCCGCCACGATCACAATCAGCCCGGCATCGACCATCAGCCGCGCCACCTCGGCCATACGCCGAATGTTTTCCCGGCGACAATCAGCCCCCATCCCCAAATCGCTGCACAGGCCGCCGCGCAGGTTGTCGCCATCGAGGATAAAGGTGTGCAGGCCACGTTGATTGAGTTGCAGCTCCAGGGCATTGGCCAGCGTCGACTTGCCCGCCCCGGACAACCCGGTCAACCAGAGGCAACGCGGACGCTGGGACTTGAGCGCGGCCCGGGCCTGGCTCGACAGCGCCAATCCATAGGGGCGAATCCCAGGCATGGGTGCTGACATCGACGGGGCCTCATTCATAGCCGAGCATCTCGTAATCGCGCTGATAAACCCGGCGCACCAGGCGACGGGTCCGCACCGAACAGAAGTCACGGGCCAGCCTGGGCTGACGCTGCTGCGAACTGTTGATATGGGGCAGCGCCACCGGATGCTTCAACTGCTCGCAAACCAGCGCAAAATCCCGCGCCAGATGTTCTTGATAGCCGATAAAGTCCAAGGCCAGATGCCCCAGGGAATCGGTGAGAAAATCCGTTTGCGCGGCAAAATGCAGTTGTCGGCCAATCGTCTCCGGATGCAGCCAACGCGCCACGAAGTCATCGAAGTCGCGGTACTGATTGACCAGTTTCTGCGCAGCGTGATCGCGCCGACCCAGCTCATTGCCGCGCAGAAATGCGTAAGCCGAGTAGGCCCTTTCCAGCGGATCGCGAACGAAGGCGAACTTGAAACTGGCGGCAAACGCCTCGGGAAATTGCTCTTCGTACCAGTACAACGGCAAATGCCCGGGGCTCCAGTCGTCGAATAGCGCGGCACATACACTGCTTCCGGCGCATTTAGGGACGTGGATGAACAGGCAGGCGTGCCGGGCGAAGGACGGGGGGAATTGCAGATTGGCTGACATCGACTTGTTCACAACCTGGCGATCGACGACCGACAGGCGTCCCAGCAGGAAGGCCCGCTGCTGCTTGGGCAACAGTTTCCAGAGATAGCGTTGCAACATGACAGTACCCGCGCGACGGGGATGACCCCCTCGATGAAAGTCAGAAGTTCGTTCAGGAACCTTAACAAGCGCGGCGCAGAGATTTATTCAGGTTTGGTCAAGACGGGTAAGCATGCCGATACAAATCACCGCAAGCCTTGCACTTGCGGTGAACGAGGGTGAGACACGCTCACCCTCGCGCAGGTCAGGCGATGTCTTCTGCCGGGGCGTCGAGGCCCATGGCGTTCAAGCGGGCATAGTAGCCGTTCTGTGCAAGCAACTCGGCATGGGTGCCGCGCTCGACGATCCGGCCCTGGTCCATGACCAGAATCAGGTCAGCCTTCTCGATGGTCGACAGACGGTGAGCGATCACCAGGGTGGTCCGGCCTTTCATGACCTGGTCCAGTGCTGCCTGGATATGCCGCTCGGATTCGGTATCAAGGGCCGAAGTGGCTTCGTCGAGGATCAACAGCGGTGCGTTCTTGAGCAGTGCCCGGGCAATGGCCAGGCGCTGGCGCTGACCGCCGGACAGCAACACGCCGTTCTCGCCGACCTGAGTGTCCAGGCCTTCGGGCAACTGCGCGATGAAGTCCATGGCATAAGCGTCTTTCGCCGCTTTCTCGATGTCTTCACGGGGCGCGCCGGCCAGATCGCCGTAGGCGATGTTATTGGCCACGGTGTCGCTGAACAGCGTCACATGCTGGGTGACCTGGGCGATGTGCTTGCGCAGGTTCAACAGCTTGTATTGTTCGACTTCAACACCATCGATCAGGATCTCGCCCTTGTCGTGGTGATAGAAGCGCGGGATCAGGTTGGCCAGGGTCGACTTGCCGCTGCCCGAGCGCCCTACCAGCGCCACCATCTGCCCCGGTTCAACCGAGAAGCTGATGTCGTTGAGGACCTGGCGATCGGTGTCCGGGTAGGTGAAGCTCAAGTGGCGCACGTCCAGGCGACCAGTGACCGCATCGCGCTCAATGGTGCCGGTATCGATTTCCGGCTCGACATCCAGCTGTTCGAAAATGCTCTCGGCACCGGCCACGCCTTTCTGGATGGTCGAGCTGACTTCGGACAACTGGCGGATCGGCTTGGGCAGCAGGCCGGCCAGGGTGATGTAGGCAATCATGTCACCGGCCGAAGCATCGCCACGCAGGTACAGCACCAGGAACATCAGCACCGCCATGGCGGAGTAGATCACCAGTTGCAGCAGCGGCGTGTAGATCGCGCCGGTACGGGTCATGCGCAATTGCTTGTCGGTGTTGCCCTGGCTGGCGGCCAGGAAGCGTTTCTGCTCGTAGACTTCGCCGCCAAAGCTGCGGACCACGCGATAGCCCTGGATCGTCTCCGACGACACGTGGGTCACGTCGCCCATGGCGGCCTGGATCTTCTTGCTTTGCTTGCGGAATTTCTTGCTCGCGGTGCGCACCATGACGGCGATCAGCGGCAGGATCGCGATCATCACCAGCGTCAGCTTCCAGTTCATGAACAGCAGCGAGGAGAACAGGAAGATCACCGTCATGCCTTCACGGATTACGACCTTGATCGCATCTGTGGCCGCCCCGGTGACCATGGTCACGTTGAAGGTGATACGCGAAATCAGATGACCCGAGTTATGCTTGTCGAAATACCGGTTCGGCAGGACCAGCAGGTTGTTGAACAACTGCACCCGCAGGTCATGGACCAGCCCGAGGGAAACCTTGGCCAGGAAGTAGTTGCCCAGGTAGGAACCGAAACCTTGCCACGCCGCGATCAGGATGATCAGCAACGGGACCGCCTGCAGCAGTTGCAGGTCGCGCAGGTAGGGCACGGTCGGAAACAGCACGGCCTCCGGATTGGACAGGCCATCGACGAAGTACTTGAGGATGTAGCCGAGCATTGGCTGCGTCGAGGCGAAAATCAGAAAGCCTACAATGCTGATCAGGAACAGGCTGATATACGGCCGGACATAGCCGAGCAGACGGAAGTAGATTTTCAAGCTCGATGGGCTTGCGGAGAGACTGGAGTCGGTCATATCACGCGAATGTCGATAAAAAGGACGCTGACTTTAGCACAGCTTCTTCAGGGTTCTGGCAAACGCATAAAGGCTGTTATTGTTAGGCACTGCATTCAGCATCAAATAGCCATCACCCCGAAATGGCCGATCAACTTCAGGATTGAATCTCTCAGCATGCAACTCAGCGGTTTCAACAGCACGTCCAATCGAGTTTTCGACTTCATCTGCCTGTGGATACTTCCACTGGGCTATCTTTTGCTCCTGTGCGCGCTGTTCTTTCTGCCCGGGCGCAGTCTTCACCATAAGCTGTTTTATGGCCTGTTTAGCATTCCATCGCTGATTGCCCTGTGCCTGCGACCGCGGGAACTCAAGGAATTGGTGCGTGAGCCGGTGTTTGTCGCGCTATTGCTGTTCGCTGCCTGGGCCCTGCTGAGCCTGTGTTGGGGACCGGCGGATGACGAGAGCATCCCCGCCCAGTTCAAGCCGGCGCTGCATACGCTGTTGCTGTTCGCCGGTTCCTATCTGCTGGTGCGCCATCGCAGCGAAATCATCCAGCCGCTGCTGTTCAGTGCCGCGCTGGTCGGGTTGATTGCCTCGGTCTACAACCTGTTCATGTTTGCCCATATCTATCAGCCGGGCATGCGTCTGATAGGTGGCGGTGCGTTCGACAACCCGTTGCTTAGCTCGCACATCTTCGGCTTTTTCTGCGCCTACTGGTTAAGCCTGAGCATGACCTGCAAGCGGCGGCAGATGCTCTGGCTCAGCCTTCCGGCGATGGCCATCATGTTCGCCGCGGTCATCGCCACGGGCTCCAGAACCCCACTGGTGGCCTTGACGCTGGCAGCGCTGTGGCTGAGTTTCATCTGCTGGAATCGTCGCTCGATCGTATTGCTCGCCGCCCTGATCGTCAGTGGAGTCGGGGTCAGCGTGCTGTTTTCGCGGATGATCGTTGAGCGAGGCGACTCCTTCCGCCTCGAAATCTGGCAGTTGGTGCTGCAGCGAATTGCCGAGCACCCGTGGATCGGCCATGGCTACAACGCCAGCCTGTCACTCGACCCCGGCGTCGGCTACAACCTGCAAGAACCCCATAGTTTTGCCCTTGGCGTGCTCTATTACGTCGGCATTCTAGGCTTGTTGCCCTGGCTGTTCTTTCAGGGCTGGGCCCTGCTGAGCAGCTGGCGCAATCGTGTGCAGCCACTGTTTATCGTCGCGTCGACCTGGCTGATATTCGGCATCGGTGCGGGTTTGACCGAGGGCGGCGGCATCATTTCCCGTCCCAAGGAGCACTGGTTCCTGCTGTGGATCCCCCTGGCGCTGATCGCCGCACTGAGCATCAACCAACGCGCCAGGCGCCTGCTGGCCACGCCGGTCAACGGGCTGACGCCAACGGCATTCGAGCACATGACTGCCAATGCCCAGGTAATCGAAGAGGATGGCCTCGGGCCGAAAGTGCTGCGCCTGGTCGATGGCAGTTTCCTCAAGTTGTTCCGCCGTCGCCGCTGGTACACCTCGGGCAGTTTCAACCCTTATTCCGAACGTTTTGCCATCAACAGCGAGCAACTGCGGACCCTGGGCATTCCAACCCCACAGACCCTGGGCCTGTATCGCCTCGAAGACGGCAGCAGTGCCGTGCATTACTCGCCACTGCCCGGCAACACCCTGCGCCAGGTCCTGCAAGGGATCACCGCACCGGCGGTGCGTCAGGCACTGGTGGAGCGTTTCGGCAAGTTCATGGCGCAGTTGCATGAGCAAGGCGTGTACTTCCGCTCCCTGCACCTGGGCAATGTACTGGTGCTCAGCGACGGCGAGTTCGGCCTGATCGATCTGGCCGACATGCGCATCTACCCGTCGTCATTGAGCCTGTCGCTGCGTCAGCGTAATTTGCGCCATATGCAACGCTACAACGAGGATCGGCGCTGGCTGTTCGAGGATCACTTCCAGGCGCTGCTCCAGGGATACGCCGCCACCGCATCCACATCCGCCGTAGACAACCTGCACAGGCAAGTGCTGGCCGCCAGCAACACGGCCAAGGCTCATTGATGACCGAAACCAACCCCTTCATCGCGCTGGGCGCCTACCTGGTGGCCATCGTGACCGCCGCGTTACTGCTGCGCGCCGTTCCGAAAATCGCCCGGCACCTGCAGCATTCCGGCGAAAGTCGCTTTGCCAGCATCGACGGCCTGCGTGGCTATCTGGCGTTTGGGGTTTTTGTACACCACTCGATCATTACCTGGATCTTTCTGCGCACCGGCGTGATTGATTTTCCACCGAGCAACTTCTACTCGCAGCTTGGCCAGGGCAGCGTCGCGCTGTTTTTCATGATCACCGGTTTTCTGTTCTGGAGCCGACTGCTCACCCAAGGGCGCGAACATGACTGGCTGGCCTTCGCGGTCTCCCGCTTGTTTCGCCTCTACCCGCTGTACCTGCCACTGATGTTGCTGGTGTTTGTCTCCGTCTTCCACCTGCAGAACTGGGAGCTGAAGGAGACCGGCTTCCGGCTCGCCGGGCAGATTCTGGCCTGGCTGACCTTCGACCGCCCGGACATCAACCAGTACCACCAGACCGGCATGCTGATTTCCAACGTCACCTGGACCCTGGGCTACGAGGTGTTTTTCTATCTGGCGCTGCCCTTGGCCGCGATGGTGTTCATCTATCGCGGTAACTGGCTACAAGTGGTGTTGTGCCTGGTCGGCATTTACGCGCTGTACCAGGTCGTCGGCTGGGAGCATTCGCTCAAGAAGCACTTCCTGGCCAGCTTCCTCGGTGGCATCGGTGCCGCGTACTGGGTACGCCGCCCGCAACTGGTGGCCTGGAGCCAAACACGACTGGCGGGCATTATCGCGTTGCTCGCCCTCGCGATTGCCTTTACCGCTTTCAACCGGGCGTTCAGCCTGATTCCGCTGTTGCTGATGTCGGTGTTTTTCGTGATCGTGGCGTCGGGGCACACGCTATTCGGCGCCTTGAAGCCGCGCAGCATCCGCTGGCTCGGAGAAATCAGCTACAGCACTTACCTGCTGCACGGTTTCCTGCTCTGGATCATGTTGCAGCGTCTGCCACACATACTGCCCATCGATACGCGTGAAACCTGGACCTTCCTGCCGATGATGGCGCTGTGCGCGTGCCTGCTGATCATCATCAGCAGCGCGACCTTCCTGTACATCGAAAAGCCTGGCATCAACGCCGGCAAGCACGTCCTGAAGTGGCTGCGTCAGGGTCGGATGACAAAGAGCCTGAGAGAAAAGTTCGCTCGATAACATCGAGCGATCTTCCTCAGCGGATTCAGTCCTTTTCCAGCGGCGAAAAGAACAGTCGCCCCAGACCACGCCAGGTCTTCTTGTTCCAGGCCTTGAACGGGATCTGCGACAGCAGCTCCCGCGCCAGTTTGCGGTCGCGGTTGGCGGTTTTCAGGAACATCGAGCTGAGGAACTTGTAGCGCACCTCGTCGTACAGCGGATGATCGCTGAACAGCGCGTAGGACCGCAGGATGTTGTCGATCATGAAGCGGTGGTTCTTGTAGGAATTGGTGGCGTGCTTGCGATAGCGCGCCATCAGCACATTCAGGCCATCGATGAAGTAACCGGCACGGGTCACCTTCAGTTCGATCAGCAAATCCTCCAGGCGGATGTTCGTATCGAACCCGCCCACCTTGTCCAGCGCTTCACGACGGATCATCAGGGTCGGCGCCGGTGGATAGGGCTTGCGCTCCAGGAACATGTCATCGAAATCCAGACGACGGAACGGTACATCCCGGCGCTGGCGTTTCTCCGGGTACAGATTGCCGTCGGCGTCGATCAGCTCGATGTTGCCGGCGCAAATGCCGACCTCGGGCTTGCCGTCCATGTACGCCACCTGCGTGGCGATGCGTTCCGGCAACATGATGTCATCGGAACCGAACGGCACGATCAGGCTGCCCTTGGAGCGGGCGATCGCGCCGTTGAGCGTGTTGGTCAGCCCCTGATTCTCCTGGACGCGAAAGTCGAAGCCATGCTGCGCCTGCAACGCCTTGATGCGCTCGACGCTGTCGTCTTTTGAACCATCATCAACCACCAGAAATTCGATGTTCGGATAGGTCTGGTTGACGACGCTGAGGATGCTTTCCTCGATGTAGGGAGCGTGGTTGTACGACGCGATAATGACCGTGACGATGGGTTGCTCGTCGTTCATTTGGGTTCCTTGCGAGCCTGTTCCAGGCCGGAGTCGATCAGGTTCAGGTATTCCTGGCGGAACACCTCGATGTCGTGTTCGGTCTGCAGATATCGGAACGCCTGCTCGCCCTTGGCCTTGAGTTCTTCATCCGACAGGGCGAGGTAGTTATCCAGCGCCGCGACCAGACTTGGCACATCTTTCGGGGTAATCGCCAGACCACCGGCGCCCTCGATCAGCGGCAGCATCGCCGGCACGTTCGAAGCGATGACCGGCAGATGCCCGCTCATCCCTTCGAGCAGCGCCAGGCCCAGGCCTTCGGCCAGGGACGGCATGGTCCAGACATCGAACGCGCGAATGTACTGCAAGGCGATTTCCTTGAAGCCCAGCAGGTGCGCCCGGCCGGTCAGGCCCAGGCGTTCGATCTCCGCCGCCAGCTTCGCTTCTTCGCGCCCGGCACCGATGATCGCCAGTTGGGTGTCGGGGTATTTGTCCTTGAGCGCGGCAAACGCTTGCAACAGATAGGTGTGACCCTTGACCGGCACCAGACGGCCCAGTGCGCCGATCAGTCGCACCGACGGATCGATGCCCAGCATCTCGCGGGCGCGCTCGCGGCTGTGCTGCAAGCCTTCGGCCTGCTCGATGTCGATGGCGTTGGTAATGGCGTAGGTGTTCTGGTCGGTAAAGCCGCAGTCGGCATCCAACAGGTACTGCTTGACCGCCGGCGAGACGCCGACGAAGCGCCAGTGACGATCCACCAGGCGCTGGGTCTGGCGGCGCCGGTAAAACCGGTCGTACTCGCCGAAGCCGTGGGAGATGCCGATGCACAGCGGCACTTTCAGCCAACGGTTGAGCGTCAGCATCATGTTCACGGGTTTGAAACGGTTGCAGATCACCACGTCGAATTTTTCGGCGCGGCAAAACTTGTACAACGCCCACATCGCACGCAGGCGCATGCCCTTGAGGGATTTGTCGGAAAACTCGAAATACACCGAACGGTCGGCACGGCTCACCGCCTCGCCTGGCCCCGGCTTGCTGCGCAGGAACGCGGCAGTCACCTCATAGCGATCGCTTGGCAGCGCCTTGACGATCTGCTCTGCCAGGTCGGCAAAATCATGGGCTTTGACGTTGTAGTCAGGCTGCAGTTGCAGAACCTTTGACCGTTGACTCATAACTCTCCCCGTGGAAACCAGTCGCATCGATGACCCAGACCGGTTCGGCGGCGAGGCGCCTGACCTCGGCTGGATCGGGTGGGGTCAACCGTGACCACTCGTTGCGTTTCCAGCAAACGAAGTGGAAGTACGGAAACCGGCGATCGCCATCGCGATCGCGATCATTGCTCAAACTGCCATCGCGCCAATACCAGTGACGCGGAAAATCGTCCGTGCCGTCATGCCATTTGATGCAGCCACCCGGCGTGCTGAAGGCCTCGGTGAACTCGCTGCGGCGACGCCACGGATTGAGCTTGCCCACCAGGGTGAACAGAGGCTCGGGAAAATTCTTGCGCCAGTGGAAGATACGGCTGAAGGCCCCTTCGTCCAGCGCGTGATGCTCCTGGTCGGTAAAACGCTTTTGCCAACCCTTGATCTGCATGAACAACTCACGCTTGCGCGCGGTGTTGCGCATCAGGCACAAATGCCCCGCAACCCGCCGCTCATGGGTGGAAAACAGGTCATAACCGGCCAAGCGATCCGGGGTGAAGTAACTTCGCAGGTCACCATACACCAGATCAATATCGCCAAACGCCCAGAAATCATAGCCTTGCAGGCGGTCGACATGAATATGCCCCAACGCCGGCTTGATGTCGCACAGCTTGTAAGCGGCAGTGGGCGCAAAGTCGATCTTCAAGCGCCGTGAGACCAACGCACAATAATCACTGAAGGTCATGGCCTCGACGGTGACATTGGGTGGCAGATTTTCAGGCGTGCCGCAGTCACTGAACAGCAGCCAGTCGATGTCGGCGTTACGCCTGCAACTCTCCAGAAAGAACGGCATCCAGAACGGCCATTGGCCGAAGTAAGGAATCAGAAAAAGAATACGCGGGCGCTGGTCCATTACACAAAGTCACGGCTGGTTGATTTGACGCCATGCTAAACCGCGTCATGCTTCATTTTTACTGTGCAGATGTATCTGTATGCTTCAAAACCCACAACAATTCATGGCGTCTGACCGCTTTACGGAAGAACTCGTTCTCGCCATAAGTCGGCGGTACCCGCCCCGCCAACAGTCGCTGTATGCAGCGGCGCAAACGTCGCTTGAACGGCATGGGCGGTTGCAGGTCATGCATCATCCCCAGCGCCATCGCCTTGTCGCGCTGTTGCTCAATGGACATCGGCAGGCAGCACGGCTGCATGGGCATGGACGAATCGAACGCCGGCGGCAGCGCGACGCCATGGCCCTCATTGCCCATCGGCCAGCGATCGTTATCGTGCAGATGATTGGCGTAGCCGAGCAGCGTCGGCTGCCAGTCCAGGCCACGGAGCGCTTCGAGGACCGCTTCCTGGGCGCAGATATGATCGGGATGCGGATCGAGGGTCGGGTGCGGCAGCACGATCACCTCCGGACGGGCTCGCAACAGCACTTCACGCAGGTCGGCCAGCAGGTTGTTCCAGGTCGGCGCCCCGTCGGCGTCACCGGGCAGGGTAAACGGGTTCAACTGGCGGAACAGGCGGGTGTCGCCCAGCTCCGCTTCCCGTGATCCCATGGGTTGCGATGGCGCCGCTTTCATGGCCGCCAGTTGCAGGCAGAAATAACCCAACTGCACGCAATGCTCTTGCGGCACGCCAGCCCAACGCGGCACGGCGATGCTGTCCCAGGCGCGCAAGCGGCCCTTGAGCCGCGCCGCTTCAACCTTGTTCAGACCCATCTGCTGATAATGTTCGGCTTCGATTTCGCCGGCGGTAAGGGTGACGATCCAGGCTTCATTGGCCTGGCTGTACAAACCGTAGGCCGCCAGTTCGGCGTCGTCGGCGTGGGGCGCGATCACCATGACCCGCTGACGGTGGTAATCCGGTTGTTCAAAGGCCCAGAGCACCGGTTCGCCGAGCAACCGGCAGAAGCGCCCGCGCAAACGCAACTGCCCTTGGGACAGCACGTGCGACTGACCCGTCAGGTTCAAGTAGCGCAGGCCATCGACGCCGCGTTCGAAGGTTTGCCGGTCCGGGTGGTTACCACCCGCCAACTCGATCACCGGGTCGATAAAACGGCCCAGCCAGGTGCTCTTGACCCGCAACGCCAGGACCAGCGTGGCGTCGTCGACCAGCATCACGCCTTCATCCAGCCGCAGATGCTCGCCCACCAGATGGACCTTGGGCCGCTGGGTGTAGGGCGGGAAGCTGTACTGGTAATCGTCTTTGGGCGAATAGAACAAATGGTCGGCAAACCACGCCTCGTGGGCGATCCAGCCCAGGACCGCCAGCACCAGCGGCAACCACCAGGCCACCAGCAGACCGATGACGATCAACAGCGCCAGCGCGATCAGCAGGCCGATGCGCTTGTTGCGACGGTGACGCTTGAGCAGTTGCTGTTTGCGACTCATGGGCTGGCTCATACGGTGAAGACCGGCACAGGATTGCACCAGCGGTCCTTGTATTCACGGTCGGCCCGACCGAAGGAAAACCGCAACGGTTTACCCAACGCGCGAGCGTGTTCCCAGGCGCTTTGGGTATTGAGGAAACTCAGCACGCTGCCGGGGCTGAACTCGCGGGTTTCCGGGTCGACGCCGCCATTGATGTACTCGACACTGATCCACTCCGGGGCTTCGACGCGATACACCAGTTGAATCGCAATCGGCGCCTCGTTGAGGAATATCACCGAGCCGATCAGCAACTCGCGCAGCAACTCGATCACCTCGGCCATGCGCGCCGCGCCGGTCGCCGGGAAGCCCCAACGCCGCAGGAACAGGTCGCAGTAAATCGCCGCCAGTTCGCTGCTGGAAAACTCGCTGACCGGCCGCACCACGCCACCCGCCTCTTCCAGCAGGCGCAATTCGCGACGCTGGTTGTAGCGAAACTTCTTCGACAGTTCTTCGGGGGTGCGGGCCATGGCCAGTTGTTCGGTCTGCAACTTGATGCCGGTGAAGCGGCCTTCGTTCAGTGCGGACAAGTAACGCCCGCGATGACGCAACGGGGCCAGGGTCTCGGCGGCGGCCGGCAGGATCAGCTCGGCGTTGCCGAGGTCGAACAGGCCTTTTTTGCCGCTGCGCTTGAGCACGTCCTTGGACAGTGCGAGGTCGCGGCCCCAGGTCGGGATCGCGGCTTTGATGTCGCCATCGTGCTCCCAGGCCAGGTAGCGCACCGGAATCTGCGCCAGCGCGGCCAGGCGCTCGACGACGATGGGATGGGTAGCGACACTGCCGCCAAAACGCTGCCAGGCATCGGCATACGTCGAGGCGTCAACCGACGCCCAGCCTCGTTCGCGCCAGCCTTGAAATCGGTTGAGCATCAGCCCCTCTGTGCCAGTTCGGTAACGTGCGGCAAATGCCAGAAAGCCTCGCGTACCGCGCGGTCGGAGAAGCGCTCACGCAAGCGGTCGAGCATCAGCTCGGCACACTGGCGACGTTGCTGCTCGTTCATCGCGGCCAAATGTTGCAACCCTTGCGCCAGGTGCTCGGCATCGCCCAGCGGGAACAGAATGCCCACGCCTTCGACCACTTCCTTCGCCCCGCCACAGGCCGTGGCGAGCAACGGTACACCGGCGGCCATGGCTTCGAGCAGCACCATGCCGAACGGTTCGTGATCGGAACTCAGGGCAAATACATCAAAAGCGCGGAAGTAACGTCGGGCGTCAGGCACCTGGCCGAGGAACAGCACGCGATCGCCGATCCCGAGTTCACGGGCCAGGTCCTTGAGGTTCTGTTCCAGGCGACCGGAACCGAGAATCACCAGTTGGCTATTGCCCGGCAAACCCGGCAACGCTGCGGCAAAACCGTGGAGCAGCGTGGCCTGATCCTTGTCCGGGTGCAGCCGCCCGACGTTGCCGACCACCCAGGCGTCCGCCGCCAGACCGAGGGTTTCCCGGGCCTCGCGAGTCGACACCTGAGTGACCTGCAACGCCTGCACGTCGATACGGTTGTACAGCGTCTGAATCCGCGCCGCCGGCCATTTCGGCAGGCACTGGCGCATGTCGTCGCGCACCGCATCGGACACGCCGAGCAGGCTCAAGCGCTTGCGGAAGATGTGCGCGAACAGTTTGCGCGTACCGCGTTTGTAATCGCCAAACGCGTGGTGCACGCCAATCACCGGCAACGAGGTGCCGAGCAAGGCGATGTAGATCGGCTTGAAGCGATGGGCGATGCAGAAACTGAAGTTGCGCGAGGCGGCGATCTTGCGCAGATCGCCGATGGCGCCCAGCTTCAGGCCGCGAATGGCCTTGGAGCTGTATTCCATGAACAGCACTTCGTCGGAAGCGCAGCCCGCGGCGACTTCGCTATCGGCGGCCCCGGTCAAGAAGACCGTGGTCACCCGATAGCCAGTCCCCGCGAACAGGCTGGCGTATTGCCGGGCGCAGTCCAGGAACGGCCCGTCATAGCCGTGGCAGAACTGCAGCACATGGCGTTCAGCCGAGCGTGTCATAAGCGTCCGCGCCTTCTTTGACCACCAGAATGTCTTCCATGATCAGGTATTGCAGGTCGGAGCCGAAGAACATGTTCAGGGCGTCGGTCGGCGAGCAGATCATTGCCTCGCCACGACGGTTGAGCGAGGTGTTCAGCGACACGCCGTTGCCGGTCAGCACTTCCAGCGCTTTCATCATGTCGTAGTAGCGCGGGTTGTATTCGCGCTTGAGCACCTGGGCCCGGGACGTGCCGTCTTCGTGGACGACTTCCGGCACGCGGGTCTTCCACTCCTCCGCCACTTCAAAGGTGAAGGTCATGAACGGCGCCGGGTGATCGACCTTGATCATCTGCGGGGCCACGGTGTCGAGCATCGACGGGCAGAAAGGCCTCCAGCGCTCGCGGAACTTGATCTGGTGGTTGATACGGTCAGCCACGCCGGTGGCACTCGGGCAACCAATGATCGAACGACCGCCCAAGGCACGCGGACCGAACTCCATGCGCCCCTGGAACCAGGCCACCGGGTTGCCGTCGACCATGATCTTGGCGATGTTTTCCGGCATGTTCTCGATCTTGCGCCAGGCCGGCTTGCTCGGGTGACGGGCGCACGCGGCGATCACGTCTTCGTTGCTGTAGGACGGGCCGAGGTAGACGTGTTCCATCTTCTCGACCGGTACGCCACGGGCGTGGGACACATAGGCCGCTGCACCCACCGCCGTACCGGCATCACCCGACGCAGGCTGCACGAACAGTTCCTTGACGTCGTCGCGGGCGATGATTTTCTGGTTCAGCTTGACGTTCAACGCACAGCCACCAGCGAAGGCCAGCTTGCCGGTTTCCTTGAGCACGTCGCCCAGGTAGTGGTCGATCATCTGCAGCGAGATCTTTTCGAACAGCGCTTGCATGCTGGCGGCGTAGTGGATGTACGGCTCGTCGGCGATGTCGCCTTCGCGCTTTGGACCCAGCCACTCGATCAGCTTCGGCGAGAAGTAGAAGCCTTTGCCCTTCTCTTTATATCGACGCAGGCCGATGACGTTGGCGTAGTCGGTGTTGATCACCAGTTCGCCGTTTTCAAACGACGCCAGGCGCGAGAAATCGTATTTGCTGGCGTCGCCGTACGGCGCCATGCCCATGACCTTGAACTCGCCGTCGAGCATCTCGAAACCGAGGAACTCGGTGATCGCGCCATACAGGCCGCCGAGGGAGTCCGGATCGAAGAATTCCTTGATCTTGTGGATCTTGCCGTTTTCGCCATAACCGAAGAAGGTCGTGGCGTACTCACCCTTGCCGTCGATCCCCAGGATCGCGGTTTTCTCTTTGAAACCGGAGCAGTGGTAAGCGCTGGAGGCGTGGGCCAGGTGGTGCTCGACCGGCTCGATCTTGATTTTCTTCGGGTCGAAGCCCAGTTGCTCAAGGCAGAACACGATCTTGTTGCGATAGCGCTTGTAGCGACGGTTGCCCATCAGGATCGCGTCGAGGGCGCGGTCCGGGGCGTACCAGTAACGCTTGGCGTAGTGCCAGCGCGCCTTGCCGAACAGGCTGATCGGGGCGAACGGGATCGCGACCACGTCAACGTCGGACGGCTTGATGCCTGCCTGTTCGAGGCAGAACTTCGCCGATTCGTAGGGCATGCGGTTCTTTGCATGTTTATCGCGTACGAAGCGCTCTTCCTCAGCCGCCGCGACCAGCTTGCCGTCGATGTACAAGGCTGCGGAAGGATCATGGCTAAGGGCGCCGGACAGGCCAAGAATCGTCAATGCCACAGGGGTCTAGCCTCTTTAGTCTGCATTCAGGCGACAAGCGCCTCAAAAATTAATGTGCCCTCGCAAGGGGCGAGAGACAGCTAAAGGGCGGGATTATAGCGTAAAAGCGCTGGCAAACCTCTAGCGGGAAGCGGCGGGGTCGCGCGTTGACAGACACGCGACCACGACATAGACTCCTGCGCAAGTGGACTGGGAGAACCTGGTCGGCGTTCTAGCCTCGGTGAGTTTCATCGGGGCTTTTCGCTTTCTGAGCGCGGGAAAATCTTTAAACCCCAATTTTCGAAACCCTCTCCCACATGATTACGGCCACCACTGCAATAAAACTTACGTTTGAGCACGTCAAAGGCACGATTTTCCTGCCCCGACCGCAAAACGCTCATACCAATGGGTCTTGCAACGAGGTCCGCCAGCTGTAGCCCCGTGGAATTCACTTGTTTGGTTGCAAAGACGATTTCGAACGGCAGCTTAAAGCCCAATCGGTTCGCGCCATCGCGCATGCGGCGAAACTCCAAGTCAAGCTCGTTATCCTCTCTCTTCCCCCGTCGCTCGAAAATCACATGAGTCAATGCGCTCTGCTGGTTCTTTTCCTGCAAAAACTCATAAAGCGTTTCCAAGCAGAAGCCGAGTGCGACGTGATAAGGATTGTGAACAGATCCCTCTTTTTCGCGGAGGACGGCCTTGTCGATCACGCAACTGATCAGGACGAAATTGCTGGCCTCAATAATGTCCGTCAGCTCATCGAGAAAGGCATGTTTGTGTTGCCTGGACAGGAAGAGTCCGGAAAATTCGCCCTTTTCCCTCCGAATTTCCAATTCATGCAGACCGATCAGATCGTGCCCCATGTGATTGAATTTAAATTTCTGAAGGGAAGGAATGACCTTTTCGCAATAATGCCTTTTATGAAAAACACAGAATGCCAACACAAACATTGGATAGTTTGGGTCTAGCTTTTGCATTCCATGGTCGCCGCTCTCGTCGACATAAACGATGAAGTCGCTGTACTTCCCAGCCGAAGGCAACAGCCTCTTCCTATCAGCATTGGCTTCGCTATCGCTATCGCTTTGGTTTTCAAAAAGAAAGAGTTGTTGAGGCAAGTGAGTTACCCACGCCCCGCCCGCCAATAAATCGCGATATTGCCGTCGGTGCCCTGCCGATAGATCGTGTACGGCAAGACCACCGTATCCAGAGCCCCCGACAGGCCCAAATCCAGCAACACCAGCGGCACCAGAACCCCGGTGGGGTCGGGCGGTGCGTTCAGTACGCAGAAGTCATAGGCCAGGCCGCTGTAGACGCGGGGGATGGATTGGCAATAGGTCTTTTGTTTCCTGAGGCCGCGAGCGGCGTCGGCGTCGTCTTGCAGCACCGTCAGCGCGGTGCCGCAGCCGGATAAGGTCAGTGAACATGCGCCCAGTACAACCGCCATTTTCTTCATCAAAATCTGCCTGTCGAAATCGTCAGGCAAACTAGCATCGGGGTTGTTCAGGGCACAGTTCATGGGGTCTGTGGATCATGTAGGACAGTTCTTAAGAACTTGTCCTCCGATGACGGATCGGGATTCAGACCGGGCTGGAGATGTCCTTCGGCAATCGTTGATCAATCACCTGATACAGCGCGCTGCTCTCAGGCCAGTTGCGCATGAATCGCGCCCGATCCCGCGCATACGCCGGGGCGAAGCTGCCCGCCGAGCCGTGCTGACACATCGAATCCAGATCGATCAGCGCCCAACGATCCTGCTGCCAGAACAGATTGTGACCCTTGAAATCGCCATGGCTGATCCGCTCGCGAATCAGTTCCGCGAACAGATGATCCAGCGCCAGCAGTTCATTTTCCGGCGCAGCACCACTCTCAACATACGGCGCAAAGCGCTCGATGATGTCCGGCCCCGATAGGTACTCGGTCACCAGATAAGCCCGGCTGCGCAGCCAGAGAAAACGCTTCTCCAACACCGCCAACGGCTTCGGTGTCGCGATACCCAGGAATGCCAGTCGATTGCCTTCACGCCAGGAATGCCAGGCGCGGCTCGGGCGCCAGAAGCGTTTGAGCCAATGGGCAAAGCCCTTGATGTTGTAGCGCTTGATCACCAGCGTGCGCCCGCCCGCCTCAACCTTGCCGACGCTCGCCGCGCCGCCGGTCTTGTACAAGTGGCCCCGATCGAGCAAGGCATCGGCCTGCTCCAGCACAGGCACCATCGCGGCTTCTTCCTCGCGACGAATCGCCCGCAAGCCGAAGGCCCCGCGCTGGACGCTGAACAGCGTGCATTCGCGGCCGCACTTGATCAGGAAGTCTTTCAAACGCCAGCGACGAACCTTGTCGATCTGCTTCTGCAAGGCTTCCATCGGCAACGCGTGCTCGCCGTTGCTCAACAGGTAATACACCAGCAGTTCTTCGGTGAACGGTTCCAGCGACTTGGGCAACTGGGCGAAAAACACCCCGAGGTTTTCCAGGACTTTCTGTCGCGACAGCGGCTGGCCAGGGGTTTCGGCGCAGACGCCGCCGCCATCGATCAGGTACAACCGACCGCGCTGACGCAGCAGGTTGTCCAGATGCAAGTCTTCCTGCCACAGGCCCTTGCGATGCATTTGGCCAATGGCGCCCAACGCCTCGGCCAGCACGGCACCTTGCATGTCTGCCAGCACTGGCTGGTGTTCAACTTTTTTCCAGGTGTCCCCCAGGCTCTCGGCGCCTTCGATGAACTCGAACAGCAGCCAGCCGCCCTCGCCGTCCTTCAGCCCATCCGCCAACAACTGCGGCGTGGTCAGGCCCTGATCGGCGAGCAAACGCACGCCATCGCGCTCACGCTGGAAATGCCGCGCCGCTTTGCTGCCGACCAGCAATTTGGCCAGCACCGGCCGACCGCGCCAGACGCCCGCGCCCACATAACGCTGCCCCGGCAACACCCGCAACAGACTCAACAGTTGCAACTCGGCAGGCCCGGCGGCATCGGCCAATGGAATGTTCAACGGCAGGCTCGGGCTGCGGCCGGCGTTTTTCAGGTCGGACAAACGCATCAACGCGTCTCCTTGTGACTGCGCCGCGCGGTGAGTCGTGAAACCCAGGTGTCTACCAGCGAACTGGCTGGCGACTGATCCACATAGCCGGCCAACATCTCGCGCAGCTGGCTTTCGGTCCATTCCGGCGCCCGACGCAGCAACGGTTCCAGATCCTTGATCCGGTCACGCTGACCGAACAGCAAGGGCCGGGTCTTTTCCAGGTCGATCAATTGCGCCTGGTAACCGTCGCCGGTGGCCCGCAGGAAAATGTGTTTGGGGTAGAAGCAACCGTGGACCTGTCGCACGCCATGCAGGCGCCGCGCCAGTTGCCCACAGGCGTGCAGAATCGCCGAGTGCTGCGCCGGGCTCAGGTCCGACCAGCGCTGCAACAGCGAATCCAGGTCATCCCAGCCATCCAGGGCACGGGTCAGCAGAATCGCCCGGACTTCGCCGTCGACCTTGCGCTCACCGAAGAACGCCGCTTGCAGCGCCGGGATGCCCATCTTTTGATAGCGGGTGATGTTACGAAACTCGCGAGCAAAACTCGGTTCGCCGAACGGTGCATGCAAGGTCCGCGTCAGGTAGTTGCTCTGGCGCTTGAGGTAAAAGCCCTGACCTTCCAGGTCCAGCCGAAACACACTGCTCCAGCCGCCACCCGCGGTGTTGGGTTCATCCACCGCGTCGAGCTGCTTGGCCCAGAGGGCGTCGAAGGTGCTGAGACCATGGCGCTCAAGCAGCACCTGGTCTTCAGCGGCCAGAAAATCAGTCATTCGCGTCCCTCGAAGAATCTCACCACGTGCCGGATGCGTTTTTTGTCGGCCGCGTTGAGCCGGGTCCGTCCGCGATATTGCAGGTAAAAGCGCAGGCGCTGGGTAGCGGACAGGTGATACTTGGCCACCTTGTCGAGACAGGCCAGGTCCTTGGTGATGCGGTATTTGAGCCAGAAGCCGCGCCAGAAATCGCCGTTGGGGCAATCGATCAGGAACAGTTTGGCTTCGTCATCGATCAGCAGGTTGCGCCACTTCAAATCGTTATGAGTGAAGCGATTGTCGTGCATGGTCCGGGTGTAACCCGCCAACTGCCGACTGACACCGTCGACCCAGGCGCGATCCGCCAGTTTCGGGTCATGCCGGTCAGCCAGGGCCGACAAGTCTTCGGTGTGCGGCAACTCGCGGGTGATCATCGCCCCACGGTCGTACGCCGCACCACGACGTTCCAGGCCCCAGGCCACCACTTCGGCGGTGGGGATGCCCCACTTGGCGAAGCGCTTGAGATTCTGCCATTCGGCTTTCACTCGTGGCTTGCCCAGGTAACGACGCAGGCCTTTGCCAGCGCCGACGTAGCGCTTGACGTAATAATTGACGCCGTTGCGCTCGACTCGAATCACCTCGGACAACGGGTCGCGCGTCAGGCGCTCGCCCTGAAGCGCGAAGACCGCCTCAAGACTGCCAAAATCTTCCGCCAGATCGCTGTAAGCAGGTTCCAGTCTCCAACCCGGCATCAGAGCGCATCCCCGTATCGCAGTTTACGGTCGTAAAGCTTGTTGGCCTTGCCTTCGAGCCAGGCGAGCAGCGCCGCTTCCTCGGCCAGGATCTGGCGCAATGGCTGCTGGAAGTAGCCCTTGAGGAAACGCAATTTGTCGCGCTGGGTCAGGCCGATGTCCAGGGCCGAAAAGTACAGCGCCGCCAGGTCCTTGTTGCGCCAGCGCTGGGTAATCGCCGGGCGGGTCTGGGCGCGGTGCAGGTCGATCACCGAGAGCTTGAAGTCGTCGGCCGACACCGGTTTGTCGGTGTGCAGCAGGAAGTGGCAGATGTAGCAGTCGCGATGGTTGACCCCGGCGCGGTGCATCATGCCGGTCATGCGCGCGACTTCAGCGATCAGTGCGCGCTTGAGTTTCGGCTCAGGCGGACTCTTGACCCAGTCGATACTGAAATCTTCGAGGCTGACGGTCGGCGCCAGTTCTTCGGTGACGATAAACGAGTGCTGGTCCGCCGGGTTGCTGCCCTTCTCGCCGTACGCCACAGCGGTCATGGTCGGCACGCCGACGTCTTGCAGGCGCTGGATGGCTTTCCATTCCTGGCCCGCGCCGAGTACCGGCAGCTTGGCGGTGAGCAGGTTCTTGAAGATCTCGCCCCAGCCGATGCCACGGTGGATTTTCACGAAAAACCCGTTGCCGTTCACTTCAGTGCGCAGGGTCCGGCGCGCTTCAAGCTCGCGGTACACCTCGCCCTGCAAGCCCTCGACTTCGGCGAACGGGTCACGTCCGGCCCAAAGGCTTTTGAACGGTTCAGCCAGCATCAACTTCATTAAGCGTGCTCCGCCAGAATCACATCGGCCGCGTGTTGCGGCATGCTGTAGAGGTCGGCCGTCTCGGCGAAGGCCAGACCGTTGCGGCTCCAGGCCGCCCGTGCTTGAGCGTCATTCAACATGCCGGTCAGGTACTGCGTGAGTTGCGCCTGCTCGAAGGGGTCGTCCAGCACCAGGCCGGCGTCGGCCTCAGCGATGTAATGGGCGTAACCGCAGACCGCGCTGACCAGCACCGGCAACCCGGCGACCAGCGCTTCAAGCAGCACCGTGCCGGTGTTTTCGTTGTACGCCGGATGGATCAACAAGTCGGCGCCCAACAGGAAACGCGGGATATCGCTGCGACCCTTGAGGAACGTCACGTTGTCGCCGAGCCCCAGTGTGGCGCTCTGCATCTGGAACAATTTGGGGTCATCCTGGCCAATTACAAACAGCCGGGTGCGTTTCTTCAGATCAGCGGGCAACGCCGCCAATGACTTGAGGCTGCGATCCACACCCTTGGTCTTGAACCCGGAGCCGATCTGCACCAGCAGCAAATCGTCATCCTTGAGGTTGAACTCGCGACGGAATTCGGCGCGAATCTCGGCGGCATTCGCTGGCGCGCGACGGTCCTGGGAAATGCCCGGTGGCAGCAGATGGAAGCGTTCCAGCGGCGTGTCGTAATGCTTGATGAACAGCGGCTGCTGCACTTCGGAAATCATCAGCACTTCGGTCTTGGCGTCCTTGGCAAACACCGCGCGCTCGTATTCGGCGAAGTGCCGGTAGCGGCCCCAGCGCCGGTACAGCGAGTTGCGCAGGTTCTGCGCCTTGTCTTCGAAGCAGCCGTCGGCGGCGTAGTAGACGTCCAGGCCCGGCATCTTGTTGAAACCGATCAGGCGATCCACCGGACGCTTGGCCAGGTCGGCCTCCATCCATTCGCTGAGCTTTTCGTTGCGCCGATGGTTGAAGAACGCTTTGACCGGCGCCACCAGCACTTCAAAACCCGACGGCACGTCGCCTTCCCAGATCAGCGTGTAGACGCGAATCTGATGCCCGCGCTGCTGACATTCCAGGGCGATGCGCATGAAATCGCGCTGCAATCCGCCAAACGGGAAATATTTATAAAGGACAAAAGCCAATTGCATCAGCGCAGCTCCTCAGCCAGTAACAACGTGCTCAGTCGGCTGGCGACACGCTGGGGATTCAGACGCGTGAAGCACAGAGGCCACTCGCGTTTCAGGTCGAACTGACGGGCGTCTTCGGCCGTCGGTTGATAGGTGCATTTCTTTTGCAGGCACGGCGCGCAGGGAAAGTCGCTGGCGATGTGAATCTGCGCCTTGCCATAGGCGCCGGTCAGGCCCGGGTTGGTCGGGCCGAACAGCGACAGGGTCGGCACGTCCAGCGCGGCGGCCAAGTGACCGAGGCCAGTGTCCACGGCCACGCACGCTTGCGCGCCGGCCAAAACCTTGCCGACACCGGCCAGGTTCAATTTGGGCAGCACTTCGACATGGCGGAAACCGGCGGCGATGCGCTCGGCGCGGGCCTTCTCGATCGGATTGCCCCACGGCAGCTTCACCGCCACGCCGAGGTGACCGACACGCTCGGCCAACTCGCGCCAGTAAGCTTCGGGCCAGTGCTTGGTGTCCCACGTGGTGCCGTGCAGGAACAGCACGTACGGATTCTTGCGCGGCAGTTCCACCAGGCGCTCGACGCTCAGCCCGTAATCGCCCAAACCCTTGGGCAAGTCGTAGCCCAGAGCCAACGCAAACAACTGACGAACTCGCTCGACCGCGTGCTGACCACGGCCCACGGACAAACGTCGGGAGTAGAAACGCGCAGCCATCGGCTCGCGAGCCGAATCCTTGTCCAGCCCGGCCACCGGCGCCTTGACGTAGCGCGTCAGCCAGGCACTTTTCAGCAGGCCCTGGGCGTCGATCACCAAATCGTATTTAGTGGCGCGAACGCTTTGTTTGAAGCGTTTCCACTCGCCGCTCTTGATGGTCTGCCAGATGTTTTTGCGCCAGCGCCGGATCGCCACCGGGATCACCTTGCCCACAGCCGGGTGCCAGGTCGGAATCTCGGCGAAGCCTTCTTCCACCACCCAGTCGAACGTGATGCCGGGGATCGCCCGCGCCGCGTCGGTCAACGCTGGCAACGCGTGAATCACGTCGCCCAGCGAGGAAGTCTTGATCAACAGTACCCGCAAACTAATTGACCTCGACCACAGTGCCCTGCAACCGCTGCAAGGCTTCATTGACCGGTTGCGGCTCCAACTGACGCAGGCAGTTGTAATGGCCGAATCGGCAGGTGCGATCAAAGCACGGGCTGCATTCGAGGCCCAGGCGCACGATCTCGACGTGCTCGGCCAGCGGCGGCGTGAAGCCCGGCGAGGTCGAGCCGTAGACCGCCACCAGCGGACGGTTCAGCGCAGCGGCGACGTGCATCAGGCCGGAGTCGTTGGACACCACGGCATCGGCGCAGGACATCAGGTCGATGGCCTCGGCCAGGGACGTGCCGCCGCTGAGGTTCACCGACTCTTCACGCAAACCGGGAATCAGCCGCGCGCGGATGTCTTCGCCCACCGCGTGATCGTTTTTCGAACCGAACAGCCAGACTTGCCAGCCTTCGCGGATCTTGGTTTCGGCGACCTTGGCGTAGTGCTCGGACGGCCAGCGCTTGGACTCGCCAAACTCGGCGCCGGGGCACAGGGCCAATACCGGACGATCCAGGGTCAGGCCGAATTTGGCCAGTGCGGCTTCGCGGGTGATCGGGTCGATTTGCAGGCTCGGCCGTGGATACGGTTGCGGCAGCTCAGCGCCACGCTCGTAGGCCAGGGCCATGAAGCGCTCGATCATCAACGGGTAGCGTTCTTTATCCAGGGTGCGCACGTCATTGAGCAGGCCGTAGCGAAATTCGCCGCGCCAGCCGGTGCGTTTCGGGATGCCGGCGAAGAACGGCACCAGCGCCGACTTCAGGGAATTGGGCAGCAGGATCGCCTGGTCGTACTGGCCGGCCAGGGATTTGCCGATGCGCCGACGGGTCGCCAGCTCAAGGGCGCCGTGGCCTAGCGGGAAGCTCAAGGCCTGACGCACTTCGGGCATACGCTCAAGGATCGGCCGGCTCCACTCGGGGGCCAGCACGTCGATTTCGCACTGCGGGTGGCGTTGCTTGAGACACTGAAACAGTGTCTGCGCCATCACCATGTCACCGACCCAACTGGGCCCAACGATCAGAATTTTCATGTGGTTTCCAAAAACGAACCGGGGAGGCATACGCCTCCCCGCCTCGAGAATCCAGCACCTGCAGCCTTGGCCGGCAGGTCATTTGGACGAGCCGGTTGGGGCTCGTCGGATCAATTTCATGCATATTCGAGTCAATTTATACACATTGTATTTATGACATCTGTGTCAATTTACATAAATCTCGTGGCGAGGGAGCTTGCTCCCGCTGGGTTGCGAAGCAGACCCAAAACCTGCCACTGCATTTTCATCTGACGGACCGCGCAATCTGATTTGGGAGCGCTTCGCACTCTAACGGGGGCAAGCCCCCTCGCCACAAAAGCCAGCCACATTCCAAGTCAGCTTCAGCTTAGCCCCAGCTCACGCCAGATCCGCGACACTTGCCGCCGTTCGTCCACGAACTGGTCGCCTGGAATCACCCCGGGATCCTTCTGCAAGGCCTGTCGGTGCGCGGCGGAGCGGTAGGCTTTATAGGCCTCGCGCAGCAGGCTCGCGTCTTCGACGGGCATCAGTCCTGCCTTTTCCAACTCTTCCAGAATGCGGATGTTGTCGGTCCAGCGCAGCAATGACGGGTGCTGTTCGGACCACGCCAGGGCCGCGTATTGCACCATAAATTCAATATCGACGATACCTCCGGCGTCCTGCTTGAGATCGAACGGCGCCGTGGCCTCGAAGGCATTTGCCCCGGTGCCGGCGGCGGTGCTCTTGCTGCCGAGGTTATCGCGCATCTTGGCGCGCATCTCGCTGACCTCCTGGCGCAAGGTCGGCAGATCCCGGGCCTTGCCCAGAATCGCCGCCCGAACCTTCTCGAACGCCTGGCCGACTTCCTGACTGCCCACCAGCACCCGCGCCCGTACCAGCGCCTGATGTTCCCAGGTCCAGGCCTCGTTTTCCTGATACCGGGCAAACGCCCCGAGGGAACTCACCAGCAACCCCGACGCACCGGACGGTCGCAAACGCATGTCCACTTCGTACAGCTGGCCGGAGTTGGTCTGCGCCGTGAGCAAGTGAATAATCCGCTGCCCCAGCCGCGTAAAGAACTGCGCGCCATCAATCGGCTTGGCCCCGTCGGTTTCCGCTTGCGGATCGCCATCGTGGATAAACACCAGGTCCAGGTCCGAACCATGCCCCAATTCCAGGCCGCCGACCTTCCCATAACCGACAATCACGAAGCCGGGATCGCACAAGGTGCCATCGGTGCGCAGCGGCGTGCCGTATTTGGCCACGGTTTGACGCCAGGCCAGGGCCAACACTTGTTCGAGGATCGCTTCCGCGAGCCAGGTCAGGTAATCGCTGACTTTCATCAACGGCAGGCTGCCGGCGATTTCCGAGGCGGCAACACGCAAGCGGTGCGCCAGTTTGAAATGGCGCAGGGCTTCCATCTGCTGTTCGAGGTCGTCCTCGGGGATCCGCGTCAGGCGCTCGCGCAATTCGGCGGCCAGTTCCGGCGCCAGCGGTGGCTTGAACAGCCGGCCTTCGTTGAGCAACTCATCGAGCAACAACGGGAAACGGGTGATCTGCTCGGCAATCCATGGACTCGCGGCGCACAGGGTCAGCAAGCGACGCAGGGCGCTGGGGTTTTCCGTGAGCAACACTAAATAAGCCGAACGCCGGGCCACGGCTTCCACCAAGGGCAGCACCCGTTCCAGCACCAGGTCTGGATTGGCGTGTTCCACCGCCTGGGCCAGCAACCGTGGGATAAAGGCATCGAGGCGTTCGCGCCCCAAACGCTGCATGGCGCGCAACTGCGGACTGCCGCGCAGGCTGGCCAAGGTTTTCAGGGCCTTGGAAGCATCCGCAAAGCCGCCCTGCTCCAATTGCCGGCACGCGGCCTCTTCGTCCTGGGATTCTTCCCACAACGGCAGCCATTCACCACCGACCACCACTTCGGCCTCAGTGCCTTCCTCTTCATCGGGATCGGCAATCACCTGAGCGAAGTGCCAAGCCACGCGACCGCGCCAATACATCAGCCGCTCGTGGAACGCATCCCAATCGGCAAAGCCGAGCATGTAAGCAATCCGCGCCTGATCCTGTGCGCCGTCCGGCAGCATCTGGGTCTGGCGATCGGCAATCGCCTGGATCGCGTGTTCGGTGTAACGCAGGAATTCATACCCATTGCGCAGCTCGGCGATCACCGGTGCCGGCAGATAACCCTGACCTTCCAGGGTGCTCAAGACTTTTAATAGCGGACGTTGTTGCAGGCTCAGGTCGCGACCGCCGTGGATCAGCTGGAACGCCTGGGCGATGAACTCGACTTCACGAATGCCGCCGGAGCCGAGCTTGATGTTGTCGGCCATGCCTTTGCGCCGCACTTCCTGCTGGATCAGCTGCTTCATGGTGCGCAGCGCTTCGATGGCGGAGAAGTCCAGGTAACGGCGGTATACGAACGGGCGCAGCATTTCCTGCAATTGTGCGCCGGCCACTTGATCGCCGGCCACCACCCGCGACTTGATCATCGCGTAGCGTTCCCAGTCGCGGCCCTGATCCTGGTAATACTGCTCCAGCGCGTTGAAGCTCAAGACCAGTGCACCGGCGGAACCGTAAGGCCGCAGGCGCATGTCGACGCGGAACACGAAACCATCGACGGTCATCGGGTCCAGGGCCTTGATCAGACGCTGGCCCAGGCGAATGAAAAACTCCTGGTTATCCAGCGAGCGCTTCACGCCCACGGTTTCGCCGCCCTCGGGGTAGGCGAAGATCAGGTCGATGTCGGAGGACAGGTTCAGCTCCACGGCGCCGAGCTTGCCCATGCCGAGGATGACCATTTGCTGCGGCTCGCCGCTGCGCCGGCCGGTGGGCACGCCGAATTGCTGGCAATGCCGCGCGTACAACCACTGATAGGCCTGATCGATGCTGGCATCGGCCATGTCCGAGAGGTCGCGGCAGGTCTGGACCAGATCGGCCTGGCGGGTCAGGTCGCGCCAGATGATCCGCACTTGCTGGCGGGTGCGCTGACGGCGCAGGACCCGGCCGAGTTCATCTTCGCTTTCCGCCGCATTCACCGCCGCCGCAATCTGCGCGCACAGTTCGCCGGGGGCAAAAGCGCGATCCAGTTCACCGGACTGCACCAGCGCGAGCAACATCAAAGGGTCACGAACGCTCTGTTCAATCACGAAGTCGCTGGCGGCGCTGACGCGCGCGAATTGCTCCCAGCGCTCTGGCGTCCAGGTCGACAGACCATGATCGTCTTCTAATAAGGCAACGGCCGCACGGAACGACTGCTCGGCACGGGTGACCAACGGCTCAAGAATGGCGGGCAGTTCGGCAAGCGAAGGCAGGGTCATGGTCTATCCTTGATCGGCGTGTGAAGGGCTGCATGTAGTGATTCTTGAAAACACGCTACGTGACCGACTGTCGAACAAAGGTTAGAAATAGCTGAAATTTCTTTTATTTTGGCAGCCAACATCAAGCTTTCACCTTTTCTGGTTGGCAAAAGACCAACCTTAACGATTATTCTCACAACGCAGCCGGAGGCCACAAGCCATTCATCTGTAGTTTTACTACTCGTCTATACATTCGAAAGGCTGAAATGCCCGTTGATTTGTAGTAAAACTACACGCCGCCGGAACAACCTCTCGGCAATCCAAGAATTTATATCGTCTGCCCACAAGGCCAGTCGCAAACTCAGGCAACCGATTCTGGAAGCCTTTCCGCCCTGGAGCAAGCCATGCAAGACCTCGATCCCGTCGAAACCCAGGAATGGCTGGACGCCCTGGAATCGGTTCTCGACAAAGAAGGCGAAGACCGCGCTCACTATCTGATGACCCGTATGGGCGAATTGGCAACCCGCAGCGGTTCGCAATTGCCTTACGCCATCACCACGCCATACCGCAACACCATTCCTGTGACCCACGAAGCACGCATGCCTGGCGACCTGTTCATGGAACGCCGCATTCGCTCGTTGGTTCGCTGGAACGCGATGGCCATGGTGATGCGTACGAACCTGAAAGATTCGGACCTGGGCGGTCACATCTCCAGCTTCGCCTCCAGCGCCACTTTGTACGACATCGGCTTCAACTACTTCTTCCAGGCCCCGACCGACGAACACGGCGGCGACCTGATCTACTTCCAGGGCCACACCTCGCCAGGCGTCTATGCCCGTGCGTTCATGGAAGGCCGCATCACCGAAGAACAAATGAACAACTTCCGCCAGGAAGTCGACGGCCAGGGCTTGTCGTCCTATCCGCACCCTTGGCTGATGCCTGATTTCTGGCAGTTCCCGACGGTATCCATGGGCCTTGGCCCGATCCAGGCGATCTACCAGGCACGCTTCATGAAGTACCTGGAAGCCCGTGGCTTCATCCCTGAAGGCAAGCAGAAAGTCTGGTGCTTCCTGGGCGACGGCGAGTGCGACGAGCCGGAATCCCTGGGCGCCATCTCCCTGGCTGGCCGCGAGAAGCTCGACAACCTGATCTTCGTCATCAACTGCAACCTGCAGCGCCTCGACGGCCCGGTTCGCGGCAACGGCAAGATCATCCAGGAACTCGAAGGCGTGTTCCGCGGTGCTCAGTGGAACGTGACCAAAGTCATCTGGGGCCGTTTCTGGGACCCACTGCTGGCCAAAGACGTCGACGGCATCCTGCAACGTCGCATGGACGAAGTCATCGACGGCGAATACCAGAACTACAAAGCCAAAGACGGCGCGTTCGTGCGTGAACACTTCTTCAACTCGCCAGAACTCAAGGCGATGGTTGCAGACTTGTCCGACGACGAGATCTGGAAACTCAACCGTGGCGGCCACGACCCGTACAAGGTCTACGCGGCGTACCACGAAGCGGTCAACCACAAAGAACAACCCACCGTCATCCTGGCCAAGACCATCAAGGGTTATGGCACCGGTGCCGGCGAAGCGAAGAACACCGCGCACAACACCAAGAAGGTTGATGTTGAAAGCCTGAAGCTGTTCCGCGATCGTTTCGACATCCCAGTACGCGACGAAGAGCTGGAAAACCTGCCGTTCTTCAAGCCAGAACCCAACAGCGCCGAAGCCCGCTACCTGAGCGAGCGCCGCACTGCACTGGGCGGTTTCGTGCCACAGCGCCGCGCGCAAAGCTTCAACATCCCGACGCCGCCACTCGACACCCTCAAGGCCATCCTTGACGGCTCGGGCGACCGTGAGATTTCCACCACCATGGCCTTCGTGCGGATCCTCGCGCAACTGGTCAAGGACAAGGAAATCGGCTCGCGCATCGTTCCGATCATCCCGGACGAAGCCCGTACCTTCGGTATGGAAGGCATGTTCCGTCAGTTGGGCATCTATTCGTCCGTCGGCCAGCTCTACGAGCCAGTCGATAAAGACCAGGTGATGTTCTACAAGGAAGACAAGAAGGGCCAGATCCTCGAAGAAGGCATCAACGAAGCGGGCGCCATGAGCTCCTTCATCGCTGCCGGTACTTCGTACTCCAGCCACAACCAGCCAATGCTGCCGTTCTACATCTTCTACTCGATGTTCGGCTTCCAGCGTATCGGCGACCTCGCCTGGGCCGCTGGCGACAGCCGTACCCGTGGCTTCCTGATCGGCGGCACCGCCGGCCGGACCACGCTGAACGGCGAAGGCCTGCAACACGAAGATGGTCACAGCCACATCCTGGCCGGCACCATCCCGAACTGCCGCACCTTTGATCCAACCTACGGCTATGAGCTGGCGGTGATCATTCAGGACGGCATGAAGAAGATGACCGAAGAGCAGCAGGACGTTTTCTACTACATCACCGTGATGAACGAGTCCTACCAGCAGCCAGCCATGCCGGCCGGTGTCGAGGAAGGCATCATCAAGGGCATGTACCTGCTCGAAGAAGACACCCGCGAAGCGGCGCACCACGTTCAGCTGATGGGCTCCGGCACCATCCTGCGTGAAGTCCGCGAAGCCGCGAAGATCCTGCGTGAAGAGTTCAACGTCGGCGCTGACGTGTGGAGCGTTACCAGCTTCAACGAACTGCGTCGCGACGGCCTGGCCGTGGAGCGCAGCAACCGTCTGCACCCGGGCCAGAAGCCTAAGCTGAGCTACGTCGAAGAATGCCTGAACGGCCGTAAAGGTCCGGTCATCGCGTCTACCGACTACATGAAGCTGTTCGCTGAACAAATTCGTCAGTGGGTCCCGTCCAAGGAATTCAAAGTCCTGGGCACCGACGGTTTCGGTCGCAGTGACAGCCGTAAAAAGCTGCGTCACTTCTTCGAAGTCGACCGTCATTTCGTGGTGTTGGCAGCCCTGGAAGCCTTGGCTGACCGTGGTGATATCGAACCTAAGGTGGTGGCTGAAGCTATCGTCAAGTTCGGGATCAACCCGGAAAAACGCAACCCACTGGACTGCTGAGGAGACAATCTGTGAGCGAACTCATTCGAGTACCTGACATCGGCAGCGGTGAAGGTGAAGTAATCGAACTCTTTGTGAAGGTCGGCGACCGTATCGAAGCCGACCAGAGCATCCTGACGCTTGAGTCGGACAAGGCGAGCATGGAAGTGCCTGCGCCGAAAGCCGGCATCATCAAGAGCCTGAAAGTGAAACTGGGTGATCGCCTGAAAGAAGGCGACGAACTGCTGGAGCTGGAAGTCGAAGGTGCCGCTGCGCCGGCCCCTGCGCCTGCCGCTGCTGCGCCGGCTGCCAAGGCTGAAGCGAAACCGGCTGCTGCACCTGCCGCCGCTGCTCCGGCTGCCGCGCCTGCTGCCGCTTCGGTTCAGCAAGTGCACGTGCCGGACATCGGTTCGTCGGGCAAGGCCCAGATCATCGAGATCCAGGTCAAGGTTGGCGATACCGTCGCGGCTGACCAGTCGCTGATCACCCTGGAATCCGACAAGGCAAGCATGGAAATCCCATCGCCTGCCGCTGGCGTGGTCAAGGCCATCAGCGTCAAGCTCAATGACGAAGTCGGCACCGGCGATCTGATCCTGGACCTGGAAGTGGCGGGTGCTGCGGCCCCTGCTGCGGCCGCGCCAGCTCAGGCGGCTGCACCTGCTGCTGCGGCTGCACCTGCTGCTGCCGCTGCTCCAGCGCCAGCCGCTGCGGCCCCGGCTGCACCGGTTGCCGACAGCGTTCAGGACATTCACGTCCCGGACATCGGCTCGTCGGGCAAGGCCAAGATCATCGAAGTGCTGGTCAAGGCTGGCGACACCGTCACCGCCGACCAGTCGCTGATCACCCTGGAATCCGACAAGGCGAGCATGGAAATTCCATCGCCTGCTGCTGGCGTGGTGGAAAGCGTTTCCATCAAGCTGGATGACGAAGTCGGTACTGGCGACCTGATCCTGAAGCTGAAAATCAAAGGCGCTGCGCCTGCTGCTGCACCGGCCCCGGCCGCTGCTGCCGCACCTGCCGCTTCTGCTCCAGCCGCCGCTGCACCCGCTGCCGCACCGGTAGCGGCCGCACCTGCTGCTGCCCCGGCCAAGCCTGGCGCCAAGGTTCACGCCGGCCCGGCTGTTCGCCAACTGGCCCGTGAATTCGGCGTCGAGCTGAACGCGGTTGGCGCAAGCGGTCCGCACGGTCGCATCCTGAAAGAAGACGTGCAGGTTTACGTCAAAGCGATGATGCAGAAGGCCAAGGAAGCACCGGCCGCTGCGGCTGGCGCAACCGGCGGCGCGGGCATCCCGCCGATTCCGGTCGTGGACTTCAGCCGC
Organism: Pseudomonas sp. ANT_J12; assembly: GCF_008370045.1. GTDB lineage: Bacteria > Pseudomonadota > Gammaproteobacteria > Pseudomonadales > Pseudomonadaceae > Aquipseudomonas. Next base: position 341,197 of record NZ_VOBN01000005.1, on the reverse strand, counting down.
TTCGGTGAAACCGAAGAAGTGCCGATGACTCGCCTGATGCAAATCGGCGCGTCGAGCTTGCATCGCAGCTGGTTGAACATCCCGCACGTGACTCAGTTCGATTCGGCTGATATCACCGACCTGGAAGCGTTCCGCATCGCACAGAAAGCCGTGGCGGAAAAGGCCGGCGTCAAGCTGACCATCCTGCCGCTGCTGCTCAAGTCGTGCGCGCACCTGCTCAAGGAACTGCCGGACTTCAACAGTTCGCTGGCACCAAGCGGCAAGGCGATCATCCGCAAGAAGTACGTGAACATCGGCTTCGCGGTCGACACCCCGGATGGCCTGCTGGTACCGGTCATCAAGAACGTCGACCAGAAGAGCCTTCTGCAGCTGGCGGCGGAGGCGGCCGTGCTGGCTGCCAAGGCCCGCGACAAGAAGCTCACTGCTGACGACATGCAAGGCGCCTGCTTCACCATTTCCAGCCTCGGCCACATTGGCGGCACCGGCTTCACGCCGATCGTCAACGCGCCGGAAGTGGCGATCCTCGGTGTTTCCAAGGCAACCATCCAGCCAGTCTGGGACGGCAAAGCCTTCCAGCCGAAACTGATGCTGCCGCTGTCGCTGTCCTACGATCACCGTGTGATCAACGGCGCCGCTGCTGCACGCTTCACCAAGCGTCTGAGCGACCTGCTGGCGGACATCCGCACCATCCTGCTGTAACAACCGATGGGCCCTCCTTCACCGGAGGGCCTGTTGTGTTCCAAGATTTCCGAGCGCCACGCTCGTACCTCAACCCCGCCAATTTGGCGGGGCTTTTTTTGCCTCGTAAAAACCTCGGCACTTTCCTACATTCCTGGCTGATTTCACCTACAACTCCAGTCCCCTTCGACTCGATATTTTTTGCCGGCCAGTAACTAGTCTTAGTTGCCATAAGTTCAGCACGAACTTTGACACCCTTAATAGCTTAGTTAGCATTACTTCGAACGGATTCGAAACATGTTCAAACCGACTGTCGGCCCGATCATTGGCCACACTACAACTCATCACGCGCGCATTTTCTTGCGCGGTAATACACAGGACAGCGACACCGTATTTGCCGGCATCCGTTACCGGCGCGCGGGCGATGAACGCTGGACTAAAGGCGTGTTTGCCAAACTGTCGCTCTTGCGGGATATGTCCGACGTTATTGCATTAAATAATCTGGGTGAAGATACCGAGTACGAATATCAGGCTGGCTGGTTCAGCCCGATGAACCCGGTGCATACCGTGGAAACGGTGCAGGAGTTGCCCTTGCAATGGCCGCGGGAGATCTATCAATTTCGCACTCGCTCCAGCCAGCACGCGCAGCCCCGAGCCTATATCGTCGGCTCGTGCCGCTACCTGCGCATGACGGCGGGCATTGCCTCGGCGCCGCATCTGGGCGACCGGATCTTCGCCTCGATCACGCAACTGGCGGAGCACGCCAATCCGCCGATCAGCGCCACGCTGATGACCGGAGACCAGATCTATGTCGATGACATGAACCGTATTGCCCCTGACCGTGAATACAAGGAAATCCTCAGCAAGTACCGGGCGGCGTTTTCCCAACCCAATATCAGTAAGTTGATGTCCGGCACATCGACTTACATGATCCTCGACGACCATGAAATCGAAGACAACTGGCCGGTCAATAAAAGCGGAAACGATGATTACTTGTATAAAAACGCCATCGCCGCCTATGAGTTGTATCAGGCCAGCCACAGCCCCGCGCATGAACTATTGGCTAACGGACAAATAAGCCGGAAGCTGGAACAGTATTGGTACCAGTTTGCCGAGGGTGATATTGAATGGTTTATCACCGATAGCCGGACCCGACGCAATTTGTCTGCCCAGGATCGACGGATCCTCGATGAAGAACAGGAGCAAGCGCTGCTTGAATGGCTGATCCACAGCCCGGCGCGGGTGAAGTTCGTGGTCACCAGCGTGATGTTCTACCCCGATCGTAAGCTTCATGGTGATGACGCGTGGAAGGCGTTCCCGGAACAACGCCTGCGGCTGCTGGAAACCATTCGTACGCATCGCATCCAGAACGTCATCGTCGTTTCCGGCGATGTCCACGGCTCCCTGACCAGTCGCCTGACCCACAGCGAAGATCCGGACTTCGAGGTGCACACCATCGTTTCGTCGCCGCTGTGCAACAGCAAGCTGCTGCCGTATGCCCACAAATCGACGTTCATCCTCGATCAGCCTTTGGCGCAAACAACCGCCGGGGACTATCGGCACGCACTGACGAGCAAGGTGGTCAGCCAGGATAACTTTGCGCATCTGGTGGTTGAGGCTGAGCAGATTCGGGTCAATTACCACGATCGGGAGGGCGGGCTGCTGCAATCCATCAGCATTCCCTTAAGGTAATTCGCAATCCCGTGGCGAGCGTGCTTGCTCGCGCTGGGCTGCGCAGCGGCCTCAGGATTTTTGTGAGCGCTGCGCACTCAAGCGCGAGCAAGCTCGCTCGCCACAGGGCTCCAAACGATTACTTTCACCCCCGCGCTGGAGAAATCCCCCCTCCTGCCGACATATTCTTATAGCACTTGGCCTTCATGTCTCTTGTCAGTCGGTGCCGCAATGATGCAACCTTGCCGCAGGCAACAGTTAAGAGGGCGAGAGCCCGGCGCGATCAGCATATTCGAAGCGAGTTCCCTCCCATGAAAAGCCAACCCGATGCCGCCAGCCGTATGGTGGCCGAGGTAGTGACGCAGTTGCCTGTGCCCTCGCGGCTCGGCATGCTGCGTTTCGAACGGCTGAATGAAGCGAGCTGGGCGCTGTTGTTTCTCGATCCCAATTGCGAACGCCAGTTCGGCCTGCCGGCGGTGGAGCTGTGTGCACTGGTGGGTTCGCCCTACGCCAGCCTGATGGAGCCCGAAGCGCGCTATCAACTGCATGACGCGATCCAGCTGCAACTCGCCGACAGCCCGCATTACCTGATTCGCTACACCCTGCACACCGCCGCCGGCACCTTGAGCCTGCTGGAACTCGGCGAAGCCTACAAACAACACAATCGGCACCTGCTGCGCGGCTACCTGCTGGTCGTCGATGGCTTGTTCGACGGTGAGCCGCTGCTGCCGGCCCTGGACCTGGAAACCCAGAACTCGCGCCTGCAAATCGCCCTGGAACTCAACCAGCGCGCGCAGCAGGAACAACTGCAGCACCTGGACCGGGTGCGTGCCCAGCAAGACTTGATCCTGCTGCTGACCCGCCAGCGCTACAGCACCGGCAATTCCCTGAAAGAAGCCGCCGAACTGATCACCCGCTGTGCCTGCGACATCTACGAAATCGACTGCGCCAGCCTGTGGAACCTCGAAGGCTCAACGTTGGTGCCGATCTCGGCCTATCACCGCGCCACTCAGGAATACCTGATGCCGGAGCCGATCGACGCCAGCAGTTTCCCCGATTACCTCGACGCCCTGCACACCAGCCGCGCCATCGATGCGCACAACGCGATCCGCGACCCGCGCACCCGGGACATGGCCGAAAGCCTGCGGCCACGGGACGTCAACGCCATGCTCGACGCCAGTATCCGCGTCGATGGCCAAGTGGTCGGCGTGTTGTGCCTGGAGCAGACCGGCGCCACCCGCGCCTGGCAATCGGACGAAATCGCCTTTGCCGGTGAGCTGGCGGATCAGTTCGCCCAGGTCATCAACAACCACAACCGCCGCACCGCCACCAGCGCCCTGCACCTGTTCCAGCGTGCGGTCGAGCAAAGTGCCAACGCCTTTTTGCTGGTCAATTGCGACGGCGTGGTCGAGTACGTCAACCCGAGCTTCACCGCGATCACCCAATACAGCACCGAAGAAGTCCACGGCCAGCGCCTGTCGGAACTGCCGGCGCTGGAGAATCTCAGCGAACTGTTGTTCGACGCGCCCTCGGCGCTGGCCAAGAGCAACAGCTGGCAGGGCGAATTCAAGAGCCGGCGCAAAAACCTCGAACCGTACTGGGGCCAGTTGTCGATCTCCAAGGTCTATGGCGACAACCGCGAACTGACCCATTACATCGGCATCTACGAAGACATCACCCAGACCAAACTGGCGCAGCAGCGCATCGAGCGCCTGGCCTACACCGACAACCTGACCAACCTGGGCAACCGTCCGGCGTTTATCCGTAACCTGGATGAACGTTTCGCCCGAGACAGCGATACCCCTATCAGCCTGTTGCTGGTGGACATCGACAACTTCAAGCGGATCAACGACAGCCTCGGCCATCAGACCGGCGACAAACTGCTGATCAGCCTCGCCCGGCGCTTGCGCAATAGCCTGAGCTCCAGCGGCAGCCTGGCGCGCTTCGCCAGTAACGAATTTGCCGTGCTGCTGGACAACACCGACCTCTCGGCCGGCCAGCAAGTCGCCAACCAGTTGCTGGCGACCCTCGACAAGCCGATGTTCGTCGATAACCAGCTGATCAGCGTCACCGGCTCCGTGGGCCTGGCCTGCGCGCCGCTGCATGGCCGCGACCCGCAGACCCTGATGCGCAACGCCGGCCTGGCGCTGCACAAGGCCAAGGCCAACGGTAAACATCAGGTCCAGGTGTTCACCGAAGCGTTGAACGCCGAGGCCAGCTACAAGCTGTTTGTCGAAAACAACCTGCGTCGCGCCCTGACCCAGAACGAGCTGGACGTGTTCTACCAGCCCAAGCTGTGCCTGCGCAGCGGTCGCCTGCTGGGCATGGAAGCCTTGCTGCGCTGGAACCATCCGGAAAAAGGCATGATCCGCCCGGACCAGTTCATCAGCGTGGCGGAAGAAACCGGCCTGATCATTCCGATCGGCAAGTGGATCGCCCGCCAGGCCTGCCGCATGAGCAAGCAATTGACGGCTGCTGGCCTGGGCAACCTGCAAGTGGCAATCAACCTGTCGCCTAAGCAGTTCTCCGACCCGGACCTGGTGGCGTCCATCGCCAGCATCCTCAAGGAAGAAGCGCTGCCGTCGAACCTGCTGGAGCTGGAGCTGACTGAAGGCCTGCTGCTGGAAGCCACCGAAGACACGCATTTGCAGCTCGACCAACTCAAGCGCCTGGGCCTGACCCTGGCCATGGACGACTTCGGCACCGGTTACTCGTCGCTGAGCTACTTGAAAAAATTCCCGATCGACATCATCAAGATCGATCGCAGCTTCATCCACGAGATCCCGGACAACCAGGACGACATGGAAATCACCTCCGCGGTGATCGCCATGGCCCACAACCTGAAACTCAAGGTCGTGGCCGAAGGCATCGAGACCGCCGAGCAGTTGGCGTTCCTGCGACGCCACCGCTGCGACGTCGGCCAGGGCTACCTGTTCGACCGCCCGATCCCGGGTTCCGAGCTGATCGAAAAGCTCAAACGCTACCCGCGCGGTCCTCTCGCCTGACAGCGGCGAAACACTCGGGCAAACTGCGTGTCTGACAATTTACATTCAACCTGACTGAGGGGACTGATCATGGTCTTGCGCTCGGAAATTCTGGTGAACAAAAACGTGCTCCCGACTAAAGAACAAGCTCTGCCCGGCCGTGAAACCCCGATGAACCTGCCGGAAAAACACTTCGTCCACGACGCGCCGCTGCTGGGCCCGTTCGCCATGGACGTGGATTTCGCAATTTTCGGCCTGGGCTGCTTCTGGGGCGCTGAACGCAAATTCTGGCAGCGCGAAGGCGTGGTCAGTACGGTGGTGGGTTACGCCGGCGGCTTTACGCCGAACCCGACGTATGAAGAAGTCTGCTCCGGCCTGACCGGCCACAGCGAAGTGGTCCTGGTGGTCTACGAACCGGCCAAAGTCAGCTACGAAGAATTGCTGAAGATGTTCTGGGAACTGCACAACCCGACTCAGGGCATGCGCCAGGGCAACGACATCGGCACCCAGTACCGCTCGGTGATCTACGCCACCAACCCGGATCAGCTGGCCGCCGCCAAGCACAGCGAACAAGTGTTCCAGGCTGAACTGACCAAGGCTGGCAAAGGCACCATCACCACCGAAATCGACGAAGCGCCGACGGTCTACTTCGCCGAGGCGTATCACCAGCAGTACCTGGCCAAAAACCCTGAAGGGTATTGCGGAATTGGCGGTACAGGCGTGGTTTGCCCGATCTGAAGATAGCTATAAGCGGCAAGTTTCAAGCTTCAAGCTTCAAGTAAAAGCCCTGCGCTAATCACTTTTACTTGTCGCTTGCCGCTTGCCACTTACCGCTGCTACTCCGCAATTAGCCAATCCATCTGCCACCCACCCTGGGTCTGCCCCAACTTCTGGGACAACCACGGCAACAACTCACGCAATTCCTCTTCCAGCCCCCACGGCGGATTCGCAATCGCCAACCCCGAACCGTTCAGGCTGTTCGGCGTATCCAGCGGATGCACCAACAACTCCACCCGCAACAACTTCGGCGCGCCCGAGCCCGCCAGGTCCTGATAGAAACGACGCAGCAGACGCTGGTCCTTCACCGGGTACCAAATCGCCGCCACGGTCTGACGCATCCGCCCCACCGCTTCTTTGAGCGACGCCGCACAACGCTGCATCTCATCGAGCTGCTCGAACGGCGGATCAATCAACATCACCGCGCGCTTCTCCTGCACCGGCAACATCGCGCGAGGCACATGCCAGCCTTCGCCCAGGTGAACCTTCACCCGACGATCACCGGCCATGTTGTCCTTGAGCAGCAAACCGTCTTCAGGGTGCTTCTCGTTGAGCATCACCCGATCCTGCGGCCGCGTCAGGCGCCGCGCCAACTCCGGCGAGCCCGGGTAATAGCGCAACTGGCCATCCGGGTTCATGTCGTGCAGCACCTTCATGTAATCGGCGGTCAGCGCCGGTAGATCCGGCTGATCCCACAACCGCGCGATCCCTTCCAGGTACTCCCCGGTACGGCTCGCCTGATCACCCTGCAGGTCATACAGACCAATACCGGCGTGAGTGTCGAGATAGGCAAACGGCTGCTCCTTGCGCGACATCAGGGCGATGAGGCGGGTCAAAGTCAGGTGTTTGAACACATCGGCGTGATTGCCGGCATGGAAGGCGTGACGATAATTCATGATTGCTCCTGCGAAGGCCGGGAAGTTTACCTTGTACCGAGCCGAACGTCAGGGGTTCACGGCCGAGCGGGCATTCCGCACTCTGATCGTTTCCACGCTCCAGCGTGGGAATGCCTCCCGGGACGCTCCGCGTTCCAGCTGCACCACCGATGCCGCGCCTGACACCGAAGTGACGCAGAGCGTCACGGGCTGCATTCCCACGCTGGAGCGTGGGAACGATCATCACGCAGCCTTACTCCGGCGACCGAGCCCGCAGCCGCCTCCCAATCACATCCAGCACATCACACCCATCCCGTAACGGAATGGCACAGAGCAACGCAAAATCACTAAGGATGAAGGACTCACATTCGATGGAATCGCGCATGGACAGGTTTTCCAGCACCTGGGTAACGGCGCGGATTCGATAGTTGGCAGCGTCATACAAAACATCGAGCGGGGCGTGGGTGTCGACGAACAGAGTGGGCATTTCGCAGCAATTGCTGGTGAGCGCCATGTAGCGGTTGTCGGGGTGAGGAACTGGTTTTTCGTAGGGTGGGTCGGGGTGAAGAGTTTTCATAATCAAATTCCAAAGGCAGAAATAGGAACTGCCATCAGCCTTCCTACAGGCTTGGGTGGCAGCTATGCGCGGGGTAGGAATATCGAGGCCTTTGGAAAACTCGACCACGCCGAAGCGTGCCCGCGCACAGCCGCCGCAACTGATCTTACGGACGCTCGTTAACGGCCGCAAACCAAGCTTCGACGCCAATACATTTCCAACGACTTTGAAGGGTTCCTACACCCTGCCACTGAGTTTTCAGCGACCACCAAAGACTATCGTTGGAAAATATTTCACACCAGTTCATGAAAGCCGCCGCAGCTTGAAGGAAACTTCCGATGACCTTGTCCGGAAATTTCGATACCACCACAAAATTTTTAAACACCTTCCGATTAGTCTGTGGTACTGGCAATCAAAGCACTGAGAGTTCGACGCTTTGGATTCCAAATCGTTAGGCACCACACTCCCCACCATTCCAAGCCAGCATCAAAATAATCGCTCCAAGACTCACGCCCTGGAATTGCATCATCATTATCAAGCCATTCCAACTTAAAGCCTTTAACCCAATTTATTACTACAACACCATCCTGCTCTTCGAGCCCCAGAGTTTGGCGCCACTCATGGAACAGCTCTTGTGCCTCGAGCTCTCCACCTTTGAATTTTGTACCATAAGGTGGCTCTTTAAAATGTCCATAAAGCGCCAGCGGCCCTCGCTCATAGTCGCCATCCAGCACCAAGTTATGTATTTCTTCTTTGCTCAATGGTGTAGCAACAGCCTTGTCTAGTTCCCATCTGAATTCTGGCTCTGTACGATCCTTATACTCTGGATTCTTAATGAGCTGATGATATCTATCAAATGCATCTTGTAAGAGCTTATCATGAAGTGCGATCAATACCCGACGGTGAGTCGACTCATCAACTAATGTATTTACGCCCGGCGCAAGTACAATAAATTCAAAAACACAACCTGCCTCCTCCATTCGCTCACGTAATGCTTCACTTTCCTCCTGCAAGATAACATCCAAAATAAAAACTCCTTGCATCACCAACATTCAACAAATTACATGGAACAAGCACAGATTTACTCACCCTATTACTTATGAATACTTCCGTCCTGATACCGCATCAAACACACATATAAAGTCCGCATAAATTCTCGACCATCATCTATTTCATCAGTAAACAAAAAGCTGCGCTTTTCAAGAACAGATCTAAAACTCTCGTCCTTCTCAAGAAAAAAACGTAGCGTGTCTATATGCCATTGCTGCTCATCTGTCAAAAACCGTTGATACATAGGTTTTAGGGCGAGATCCATAATTTTTGAAAGTGCAACCGGATCATTGACATCCGTAGCGCAAATCTCATCTAACAGGGACTCATCATGAGGATAGTCAATATCAAAGACAAAGAGCAATCCGGGCAAAATCGACATATCAGGTTTAAACGTCACAGTCAGTACTCCGCATATGCAGTTATCAGCTTACCGTACTCATTCATGATCACTACCGTTTTGGTAGGTTCAATATACACAAGCCCATCACTTTTATATCCCTCGCCAACCTTCCTGTGCATTTCCACGGGACGCTTAGACAGAGTTAAACTTCCAGTCTGCCTGAAAATCAATTGCGCACGATTTATCGCGTTCAGTTGATCCCTATGACTAATGAAACGTGTCGCAGCTCTAGGAATATTGGGCTCATCTAATTTTGTTTTTCTATTTTTCCTCATCTCTATTTTTCCCGTAGTCGGATTACGGGCCGTGTCCGCACGCTCAAGTTGAGACGCTAAAGAGGTTTGAGCACCGTGCTTATCCAAAAAATGAGCCGTAGGCTGGTGGGCTGCTTGAATTTTTACCAATTCCTTATAGGCGATATTTTCTGCAAGCTCATCAATCCTCGCCCGCCGCTGCTCCGCCGTCATCTTCGGCAGCGCTGGCTCACCCTCATCAACCCTAGCGCCAGTCGTATCACCCGGCACCGTACAACCCGATTTATTCGGCGGCGGACAATTCCCGCTCAACCCCAACGGATCAACCCACCCCGTCGGATTCGGCGTGTACTGGTACTGGTTCAGCCCACCCGCCAACTTGATCGGATCAGGCGTCAGGTACCGGCCAATGTCCGGATCATAGTACCGATGCCGGTTGTAGTGCAGGCCTGACTCGGCATCGAAGTACTGCCCTTGAAACCGCAATGGCTGTTCAAGTTGTTCGCCGGCCCCGCGTGTCAGGCGGGTGACGTTGCCGTAGGCGTTGTATTTCGCGGACCAAACGATTTCGCCGCTGTAGTCGGTCAGTTCCTGCGGGGTGCCGAGGTGGTCGAGTTGGTAGTAGAACGGGCAGGCTTTGCGCGGGCCTTTGCCGTCGAGCATGGCCAAGGGGCGGAAGGTGCCGGGTTCGTAGACGTAGCTGCGGTGGTGTTCGCGGCTGCTTTCGGCGACGACTTGGTCGCCTTGCCAGAAGAATTCGGTGGTTTTGCCGTCGACGGTTTTGGCGATGCGGCGGCCGAAGGCGTCGTAGCGATAATTCGTACAGCTGCCATCGGGCAACGTAACGCCCACCAACCGGTGCTGGCAGTCGTAGCGGTATTCGGTGACCCGTTTTTGCGCAGTACCACGGCGTTCGCGGATGAGGTTGCCGAAAGCGTCGTAGTCGTAATGCCGGTCGCCCTGCATCAGCAGGCGATTGCCCTTGATGGTCGCCGCGCCGGGGCGGTCCTGCATCAGCAGGTTGCCCGCCGGGTCGTGGGCGAAGCTTTCCGGTGGGTCGTCGCGGGTGTGGCGGACGCGGGTCAGGCGGTTGAGGGCGTCGTAACCATAGCTGCGCTGGCCGTGGCGGGTGTCGGCGATGTGGTCGAGGTTGCCATTGGCGCTGTAGGCATAGTCGCGGCGATACAACGGTTGCTGCTGTTGGCTGACAGCGTGAGCCTTCAAACGCCCCTGATCGTCGTAGGCATATTCGCTGAGCAGCAAACCTTGCTGGCGCTGACGCTCACGGCCGAATTGGAATTGATGAGCGGTGAGTCGCGCGCCGTTGAGGTCGATGGCCGTCAGCGCACCGCCCTTGGCGTAGTGGTAGTCGAGTTTGCTGTTGTCCGGCAGGCGCAGGCGTTTGAGTTGGCCGCAGGCGTCGTAGCTGTAACGCAACGTTCCCCAACCCTGGTGCTCGGTGATCAACCGATCCTGTTTGTCGTAGGCAAATTCCAGTGGATGATCGTGACCGTCATCGACGCTGACCAGGCGCCCGAGGCTGTCGTAGCGATACTCGACCTTGACGCCATCGGGCAGGGTCTTGACCAACAGGCGCCCGGCCGAATCCCGCGCGTAACCGGTGACCAACCGCGAGCCGTCATCGCCTAACTCGGTTTTCTCCAGCAGTTGGCCATTGAGGTCGTAGGCATACGCCGTGCGCTGCCCGTCGAATCCAGTTTCCTGTCGGATCAATCCATTGGCGGTGTAGTCCAGCTGATATTTTTCGCCGGATTCGTTTTCAATTTCTGTCAGCAGAAGTTGCGGATTGTCGTAACGGTATTTCAGCTGCGTGCCGTCGGGATTGATCCGGCGGCTGACCAGGTGCAGGTCTTCGGCGTATTCATAACGGGTGATGCGGCCGAGTTCGTCTTGCTCGGCGGTGATCTGACTGTAGGCGTTGTAACTGAAGGCGCGAGTGGCACCTGTAGGAAGGGTCGTCTGGATCAGTCGGCCAACGGCGTCCCACTGGTAACGGGTGACGGCGCCATGTTCGTCCTGGCTGGTAATCCGCCGCCCCATGACGTCGTAGGAAAACTTTCGCTGTCCGCCACCCGGCAAGGTCTCTTCTACCAGTTGCCCCAAACCATTCCAGACGAAGATGTGCCGACTGGTATCGGGGTAGCGGATCGTCAGCAACCGCCCTTGGACGTCGTAGTAGTAATGGGTGACCTGCCCGTCCGGATCGACCGCCTCGGTCACATCGCCCTGGGCATTGCGGCGATAGGTCCACACTGCGTCGCCGCGATAGCGCGCGTGTAGGAAGCCGTTGCGATACTCGTAGGCCGTTGGCTCGTCTTCCGGCGGAATCAGCGCCACCAGGCGTCCGACCTCGTCATAGCGGTATTCGGTGATCGCGCCGAGCGGGTCTTGCTCGGCAATCAATCGCCCCTGTTCGTCGTAGGACTTGAGGTGTTCGCCGCCGTCGAGTTCGACCTTGCGCACCAACCGCGCCCGGTCGTCGTGGACGTAAACCTCCTCGCTGCCGTCGATGTTCTTGACGGTGACACTGCCTTCGTCATCCCAGACATAACGCGTGTCCATCTGCGAAAACGACGCCCAATGCCGGACGCATCGCGCAGCCTTGCCGGACTTTTCCCACTCCCAAAAGAAACTCGCCCCACCGGTCAGTTGTCGCTGCAGGATGACGTGATGGTCGTCGTAGTCGTAGCGCTCGCTGTCGCCGGCCGCGTTGATGGCGGCGATCAGCCGGCCACGCTCGTCGTAGTCGTAACTGACCAGCGTTTGCTCGGTGTGCCAGGCCTCCTCGAGGGTGGCCGCCGGGCGGAATTGCTGGTAGTCGATGGCGATCAAATGGCGCCGCACATAGCGCAACAGCAAGGCGCGGCCCGCACTGTTGTCGAGGCGTTTGATCCGGCCCTGGTGGTCGCGGGTGATGCGCAACCGGTTGTCGTACCCGTCGCTGATCGCTGTCAGAAAACCGCTATGAAAGTGGTAGAAACGGGTTTCTTCGCCGGCCTGGGCGAGGATCAGTTCTTCAGGCTCTTCGCCGAGATAAATCGCCGCGCGCGACAGGCTGTTGTGGATGGTCGGGCGTTCGCTGCTCGGTAGCGGAAAGGTCGTACGCCGGTTTTCGTGGTCGATCCAGATGACGTGTTCGCCATCGATTTCCAGGCGATGGGCCAGGCTGTGGCTCCAGCCGAAACCGAGGCTGCTGTCGATCTCGGCGGCGCTGGTGCGGTAGAGTCGGGTGAAGTCGAACGGCAGCACGCCGTCGAGGGTGCCATCTGTCAACGTCAGCAGTTCTTCGCCAGTGACCATCGACACCGGGCAGCCATTTTTGCAGGTCGATGGCACACAGGTGGCGCTGTCGCCGTTGGGGTTTTTCGCTTGGTCGGAGGCGTCGTCGTGGTGTTCGTCTTTCTTCAGCGAAGTGTTGCGGCGGGCACGCCAGTTCAGCCGCATCCGGCCTTTTTGCATGCCGGCCGCGATGCCTCGTGCGGCGATTTTTTTATAGCGGTCAACGTAGCTGATGAAGGTGTTGATGATCGTGAAGATCGCCTTCACCAGACGCAGCACGGCACTGAGTAATTGCGCGCCTCGGTCCGCCAGACGCATCGTCAAGTAGGCGATGCCAGCAACCGCTCCGGCGAACGTCAGGACGATGCCGATCAGGATGTCGATCAACAACTGCACCACGATCATCGACATTGCTTCGGCGGTTTTACCGGCGATTTCGCTCGGTGGCAGCATGTCCAACCAGAGGCTGGCACTGCGCACCAGCAAGCACAGCGCGGCCTCGTCACTGGCCAGCAATTGGGCTTTTTCCATAACGTGCGGGGCGGTTTGCGCGAGGTCCTTCAGCGCTGCGGCGCTCTCGCCCAACCGCTCGGCAAACTTTCCGGGATCCTTGAGAATCTCCGACAGCAGGCTGATACCGTCCCACACGCCTTCGATAGCCGCCCAACTGCCCGCGAGCAGTCCATTGCCTACAGCCGCCGAAGAAGATTCCGACCACTTCGGTTTAAACGTCTGCCACTCATCCCGCAGCCACGTTTCCAGCTCCCTCGTCAGCCCATCGTAGGAAGAGAAGAGATCTTCAACCTGCTCCGGCGTGACTTCGTCGTGAACGTGAATACGGTAGAACTTGCCCTCTTCTCCTCTGAATGTCCCTTTACCGTTTTCATCCAGCGTGACCGGCGTCACCTCCCCGCCATCGGCCGCAATCACATCGACCTGGATATTTCCTACAGGGATGTCATAAACCGATTCGAACTTGCTCTCGATCTCGAGCGTTCCGCCCTTCGGGCACTGCACAACGGTGGAAATAAAGTCGTCGTCAGCACTGCCCACAATGGTGCTGGCATTGCCGAACCGGACGATCCGCTCCATCCCCATCAACGAAGGCAAATCAGCCGCATGACTGGCCGCGTCCGCCGTCCGGCTGAACCAATGCTTAAGCTGTTCACGGTAGAGGGAAAGGGTGTTCGGAAAACTGTCGAGCTCCTGCTCGATACGCACAATCTGATCCATCAATTCAGCTCCGCCGTCAGGTAATCCACCAAGGCTTGTTTCGGTGCTCCAGGAAGGGACGGCGCCCCAAGAAAACTCGCGACCTTGTGTCGCAAAACGCTGTAGGAAAAAGCTTCGAACAGATCACGATGGTCCTCACTCAGCCACTTCAGTAAGTTGTTGATCCGGGTGATTTCAGACTGTGTGGCGAGTTGTTCCAGCAGGGCCTCGGGGACCTGCCACCAAGGAAAAACCTGCGAACTCTTCAGTGCGCGTCCACCGATTTCGAGCGGCTGGCCGTTGATCAGGCAACGACTGATCAGCGGCAGCAGTTGCGCACCATCGACTTCGCCGGATTGCAGAATCGGCAGCAGATAACGCCCATCCCAGAAACGGAAAAACACCGAGTCGCCGTTGGGCAGCAGCGCTTGCGTGAGGGAGCGCAAGTGCTCGACCAGCGCTTCCTGGCTCGCGGAAGAAACCGCCAACCAACCCCAATCGCGAGACTCGGTGGTGGCGACCCACTCCAAAAACTCACTGTCAGCGGCAACGATTCCCACAAAGGGCATCACCGGTTCCCACTCGGCATACACGGTGTCAGCCCAGATCGGGCTCGGTGCTTGCGCGGTGATCGAGCGTTGCCAGGCAACGAAAGGTTCAGCGGCGCTGGCATTGCTGAAAATGGCGAAGAGTTTTTCCGAGGGCTTGAGCGGTTGCTGCTCCAGCCAGTCGCGAGGAGCCAAGAGATCAGGCTGCACAAACACCCTCCTTGCAGCGCTCGCATTCTTCACAGAACGGCGCATCACTTTTCAGGCTGAAAATCTGTGCGGTGCTGAGCAACGCCGCTGGCGCTGCGGCGAGTTTCAGTGGCACGTCTGGCGAACTCGCAACCGCCGCCATGGCCGCCATCGGCGCCCCGCCGACCTGGATCGGCACGCTGCTGAAAATCCCGCCGGGGCCGATGTTGATCCACTGCCCACCCGCCTGAATGGTTGCGCTGGCGCCGCCGTCGATGACTACTTGCTGGCCGGCGCGGACATGGAATTGCTGGCTGGCGTTGAGGGCCTGACTGTTCACGCGGATGTGGCGGTCGCCGGTCACCAGCAGGTGGTCGTCCTGGCGGATTTCGGTTTGGCGCTGGCCGTGGGTGATGCGTTGTTCGTCGGCCTTCAGCTCGTGCCGGGCGATGCCAGTGACGACGATGCTGCGGGCGTTATCCACTTGCACCTGTTGATCATTCAACACGTGCTGAGTCCAGTTTCGCTGGGCGCGCAGGTAAATTTCCTCGGCGCCTTTGCGATCCTCGATGCGCAACTCGTTGTAGCCACCGCCGCCGGGGCTGCTCTGGCTGCGGAAAATGCTGCGGGTCTTGTCGGCGGGAAGGTCCAGCGGCACGGGGGTCGCGGCGTTGGGCAGGCAGCCCATCACCACGGGTTTGTCGGCGTCGGCGTCGATGAAACCCACCAGCACTTCCATGCCGACGCGGGGTATCAATACGCTGCCGTAGCGGTCGTGCGCCCAACCGGTGGCGACCCGCAGCCAGCAACTGGAATGCTCGTTAAGTTGGCCGTCGCGGTCCCAGGCGAGCTGGACTTTGACGCGGCCATATTCGTCGCAATGGATTTCGCTGTCGGACGGACCGGTGACGACGGCATGTTGATAGCCGAGCATGCGCGGCTTGTCCGGCCCCAGCGGTGGGCGAAACGGCGCACTCCACGGCGTCGCGAGAAAGGTATTGCGGTAGCCCTGGAATCCGCCGTCGTCGGTGACGGACTCCTCAAGCACTTGCGGTTGACGGCCCTGGTGCTCGATTTCCGTAACCAGCCACAAGACATTCCAGTCGGCACGCGGATGCTCGGCCAGCTGCAGGAAATGTCCGCTGACCAATGCCGATTGATCGCTGCGACCTTCCGCCAGACGGTAATCCGCCGCATGGCGCTCCAGGGCTCGCTGGGTCAGTTGCTTGCCGGATTCGCGATCAGTGAATTGACCGGGGAAGTGGTAATCCTCCAGTACCGGCAGCTGTTCGCTGTCGACACGGCTTTCGAGTTGCAGGCGCGGTTTGTGGAAGTCGTAGTCCCGGCGTGTAACGGTTGTAGTCCGAGTTTCCCAACGCACGTTGAAACGCTTGATCGCCGGCGCGCTCGCGGCCATGCCGCTGCCGGGCAGGTACAGCGTGGGCTCGGGCAGCGGCGGGAACACGGTCTGGTCGTCGCCGAACACCAACAGATGCCCGTCGGGGCTGTGTTGAAAGTGGAAGTGAATGCCGATCTCGGCGCAGAGGCGCTGGATGAACGCCAGGTCGCTTTCCGCGTACTGCACGCAGTACTCGCGCTCGGGGTAGTCGCTGCCAAGTTGAAACTTGAAGGCATCGCGCTGGATGCCGTGGTCCTTGAGAACCTGCGCGATGATCGCCGGCACGCTTTTGTGCTGGAAGATCCGCTGATTGAAGCGCTGACCGAGGTAGGTCAGACGCGGGACCAGGCTGACTTGATAGCGTGTCAGACGTTTACCGCAATCCCCTTGGCCAATGCGATAGATCTGACCGTGAATACCGGAACCTTGCCCATCGAAACTCAGAAACGCCTGACGGTGCAGGAGGTTTTCCAGTTCCAGATCCGGCCGCTCGCTGACCAGTTCCAGGTCGAAACGGAACGGTTGGCTGATGGCTTCCTTGCCGGTGAACTCAAGTACCTTGAGCTCATTCTGGACGCCGTCGAGGGTCAACGTGAAACGCGGTTGATTGGCAGGCGCGAACATCCGATGTGTCTCTGCAGAATGAGGGCGGGCGATTCTGCATGAGCAACAGGGCGGTTTGAGCAGAGGGCAGGGAAATCAGATTTTCCCTACTTTTTTAGGGAATTGTCCTTCAAGAATCGGTGCCTTTAGCTACAGACATTTCCCTACGGAAGCAGTGTGGTGAAGCTGAAGACGCCTTCGCGGGCAAGCCTCGCTCCTACAGGATTGCGCTGGATCGTGAGCTGAACCCTGTCGGAGCGAGGCTTGCCCGCAAACAAAAAAAAACGGCCCGCCTCCACAGGAGACGGGCCGCTTTCCTACAAGCGATGGCGTTAAATCATCACTTGTTCAAGCGGAAATCCGCTTCAGCCGCCGCAAAGCGCATCAGCATGCCTTTGGTCGGCGCGCCCAGCTTGCTGACGATGTAGATCGCCAGGCTGGCGAAGATGAAGCCCGGGATAATTTCGTACAGACCCAGCAGTTCGAAATGTTTCCAGACAATCACGGTGATTGCACCGACCAGAATGCCGGCCAGTGCGCCGTTGCGGGTCATGTCTTTCCAGATCACCGAGATCAACACAACCGGACCGAACGCAGCGCCGAAACCGGCCCAGGCGTAGCTGACCAGCCCCAGTACACGGTTGTTCGGGTTGGCCGCCAACGCGATGGCGATCAGGGCAACCAGCAACACCATGGCGCGACCGACCCAGACCAGCTCGACCTGGGAAGCGGTTTTACGCAGGAAGGTTTTGTAGAAGTCTTCGGTCAGCGCGCTGGAGCACACCAACAACTGGCAGCTCAGGGTGCTCATTACGGCCGCCAGGATGGCCGACAGCAACACACCGGCAACCCATGGGTTGAAGAGGATTTTTGCCAGTTCGATAAACACACGTTCGTGGTTTTCGGTTACCGGCGCGGCCAGCTCAGGGTGAGCCGAGAAGTAGGCGATGCCAAAGAAGCCTACCGCGACGGTGCCGCCCAGGCACAGGATCATCCAGGTCATGGAGATGCGGCGTGCTTTAGCAATCGACTTGACCGAATCCGCCGCCATGAAACGCGCGAGGATGTGCGGCTGGCCGAAGTAGCCCAGACCCCAGCCCATCAGCGAAATCACGCCGATGAAGGAGGTGTTTTTCAGCATGTCGAAGTTGCTTGGGTCTTGCGCTTCGATCGCCAGGAACGTGGTGTCAACGCCACCGGTGGCCAGCAGCACGATGACCGGCGTCAGCAACAGCGCGAAGATCATCAGCGTCGCTTGTACGGTATCGGTCCAGCTCACGGCCAGGAAACCGCCGACGAAGGTGTAGGCAATTGTCGCCGCAGCACCGGCCCACAGCGCCGTTTCGTACGACATGCCGAAGGTGCTTTCGAACAGACGGGCACCGGCCACGATGCCGGAAGCGCAATAGATAGTGAAAAACACCAGGATCACGATGGCGGAGATGATCCGCAGCAGGCCGCTTTTATCTTCGAAACGGCTGGAGAAGTAGTCCGGCAGGGTCAACGCGTCGCCGTTGTGCTCGGTCTGTACCCGCAGGCGACCGGCCACGAACAGCCAGTTCAAATAGGCACCGACGATCAGGCCAATGGCAATCCAGCTTTCGGACAGGCCGGACATGTAGATGGCGCCGGGCAAGCCCATCAGCAACCAGCCACTCATGTCGGAAGCGCCGGCGGAAAGCGCGGTCACGACGCTGCCCAGGCTGCGACCGCCCAGGATGTAGTCAGAAAGGTTGTTGGTGGAGCGATAGGCCATGAAGCCGATCAGCACCATTGCTGCGATGTAGATCACGAACGTGATCAGGGTTGGATTGCTTACGCTCATTCGAATGCTGCCCTGGCTTTGTTTTTATGTAGTGGCGAAGTGTGAAACGCCGACAAACGACACTGTTTGTTCAGACGGTTTCCAGCCCCGCGCATTTATGACTGATGTTTCCCCAGGAAAGCCATCAGCCGGTGCACCTGTCTTTTTTTGACCGGTTGCACCTTGGGCGCGAATCCTATTCAACAACCCAAACGAGGTGCAACCCATTTCTTGAGAATAAGTTGCACCTAGTCGGATTTTCGTGAAAAAGCCTAGTTTTTGCTCCTTTTTAGAGCAGTCCTGGCCATTTACTAGAAGCAAAAGCACCAAGCAGAAGCGGCACGTTCGTACCGGAATTTAATTCCTGACGAGCTGCTTATTATTCCGACAAAAAAAGGGTTGCACCCGGTTGCACCTCTGCCAGCGCAGAGCTAATCTTGCCGCCAGCTGATGCCACGCAGTCGTGGCAAACATGAGGATAAAAATATGGCTACCACCACCCTTGGGGTCAAACTTGACGACCCAACCCGCGAGCGCCTCAAGGCTGCCGCGACCTCGATTGATCGCACGCCGCACTGGCTGATCAAGCAGGCAATTTTCAATTACCTGGAAAAACTCGAGGGTGGTGCAACCCTGACCGAGCTGAGCGGTTTGACCAAGGATGCCGACGACGCCGTCGATGCGCCAACGGATCACGCCCATCAGTGCTTCCTCGAATTCGCTGAAAGCATCCTGCCGCAATCGGTGCTGCGCGCTTCAATCACTTCCGCTTACCGTCGCCCTGAGCCGGAAGTGGTGCCGATGCTGATCGAACAGGCACGCCTGCCAGCAGCAATGGCCGAAGCCACCAACAAACTCGCCTCCTCGATTGCCGACAAACTGCGCAATCAGAAAAGCGCTGGCGGCCGTGCCGGGATTGTTCAGGGCTTGCTGCAGGAATTTTCCCTGTCGTCCCAGGAAGGCGTGGCGCTGATGTGCCTGGCCGAAGCGCTGCTGCGCATCCCGGACAAAGGCACCCGTGACGCACTGATCCGCGACAAGATCAGCACCGGTAACTGGCAGCCACACTTGGGCAACAGCCCGTCGCTGTTCGTCAACGCCGCCACCTGGGGCTTGCTGCTGACCGGCAAACTGGTCGCCACCCACAACGAAACCGGCCTGACTTCGTCCCTGAGCCGCATCATCGGCAAGAGCGGCGAGCCGATGATCCGCAAGGGCGTCGACATGGCCATGCGCCTGATGGGCGAGCAGTTCGTCACCGGCGAAACCATCGCCGAAGCCCTGGCCAATGCGAGCAAGTTCGAATTCAAGGGCTTCCGTTATTCCTACGACATGCTGGGTGAAGCCGCACTGACCGAGCACGACGCGCAGAAGTACCTGGCCTCGTACGAACAAGCCATCCACTCGATCGGCAAAGCCTCCCACGGTCGTGGGATTTATGAAGGCCCGGGCATTTCCATCAAACTGTCGGCCCTGCACCCGCGTTACAGCCGTGCGCAGTACGAGCGTGTGATGGACGAGTTGTACCCGCGCCTGCTGTCGCTGACTTTGCTGGCCAAGCAATACGACATCGGCCTGAACATCGACGCCGAAGAAGCCGACCGCCTCGAGCTGTCGCTGGATTTGCTCGAACGCCTGTGCTTCGAGCCGCAATTGACCGGCTGGAACGGCATCGGTTTCGTGATTCAGGCGTATCAAAAGCGTTGCCCGTACGTGATCGATTACGTGATCGACCTGGCTCGCCGCAGCCGTCATCGCCTGATGATCCGCCTGGTAAAAGGCGCGTACTGGGACAGCGAAATCAAGCGCGCCCAAGTCGAAGGCCTGGAAGGCTATCCGGTCTACACCCGCAAGGTGTACACCGACGTTTCCTACATCGCTTGCGCCCGCAAATTGCTGTCGGTGCCGGAAGTCATCTACCCGCAATTCGCCACGCACAACGCCCACACCTTGTCGGCCATTTACCACATCGCCGGTCAGAACTATTACCCCGGCCAGTACGAGTTCCAGTGCCTGCACGGCATGGGTGAACCGCTGTACGAACAGGTTGTAGGCAAAGTTTCCGAAGGCAAGTTGAATCGTCCGTGCCGCGTGTACGCACCGGTCGGTACTCACGAAACACTGCTGGCGTACCTGGTACGTCGCCTGCTGGAAAACGGCGCAAACACTTCGTTCGTCAACCAGATTGCCGATCAGTCGATTTCGATCCAGGCGTTGGTGGCCGATCCCGTGGCCAGCATCGAGCAGATGGCGACGGTGGAAGGCGGCTTCGGCCTGCCGCACCCGCGTATCCCGCTGCCCCGCGACCTTTATGGTGCCGAGCGCGCCAACTCCAGCGGCATCGACATGGCCAACGAACATCGTCTGGCTTCGCTGTCCTGCGCCCTGCTGGCCACCGCGCATAACAGCTGGAAAGCCGCGCCGATGCTCGGTTGCGCTTCCAGCACTGAAACCCCGGCGCCGGTGCTCAACCCGTCGGATCTGCGTGACGTGGTCGGCTATGTCCAGGAAGCCACCGTCGAAGACGTCGACAACGCGATCCAGTGCGCACTGAATGCTGGCCCAATCTGGCAGGCCACCCCGCCCGCCGAACGCGCCGCGATCCTGGAACGCGCCGCCGATCTGATGGAAGGCGAGATTCAGCCGCTGATGGGCCTGCTGGCTCGCGAAGCCGGCAAGACCTTCGCCAACGCCATCGCCGAAGTGCGCGAAGCCGTGGACTTCCTGCGTTATTACGCGGTGCAGGCACGCAACGATTTCACCAACGACGCCCACCGCCCATTGGGTCCGGTGGTCTGCATCAGCCCGTGGAACTTCCCGCTGGCGATCTTCAGCGGCCAAGTCGCTGCTGCCCTCGCCGCCGGCAACCCGGTACTGGCCAAGCCTGCGGAACAAACCCCATTGGTGGCGGCTCAAGCCGTGCGTTTGCTGCTCGAAGCCGGTATTCCGGAAGGCGTGTTGCAACTGCTGCCGGGCCGTGGCGAAACCGTTGGCGCCCGTCTGGTGGGTGACGATCGGGTTAAAGGCGTGATGTTCACCGGTTCGACCGAAGTCGCGCGCTTGCTGCAACGTAACGTCGCCGGTCGTCTGGATGCACAGGGGCGTCCGATTCCGCTGATCGCTGAAACCGGCGGCCAGAACGCGATGATCGTCGACTCGTCGGCACTGACCGAACAGGTTGTGATCGACGTGGTGTCCTCGGCCTTCGACAGTGCCGGTCAACGTTGCTCGGCTCTGCGTGTGTTGTGCTTGCAGGAAGATTCCGCCGACCGTGTCATCGAAATGCTCAAGGGCGCCATGGCTGAATGCCGTCTCGGCAACCCGGAGCGCCTGTCCGTGGACATCGGCCCGGTGATCGACGCCGAGGCCAAGGCCGGCATCGAGAAGCACATCCAGGCCATGCGCGACAAAGGTCGCAACGTGTACCAGGTGGCTATCGCCGATGCCGAAGAAGTCAAACGCGGCACCTTCGTGATGCCGACGCTGATTGAACTGGAAAGCTTCGACGAACTGCAACGGGAGATCTTCGGCCCGGTGCTGCACGTGGTTCGCTACAAGCGCAAAGACATCGATCAACTGATCGGCCAGATCAATGCGTCCGGCTACGGCCTGACCCTGGGCGTGCACACCCGGATCGACGAGACCATCGCCAAGGTGATCGACAACGTCAATGCCGGTAACGTCTACGTAAACCGCAACATCGTTGGCGCCGTGGTTGGCGTGCAGCCGTTCGGTGGCGAAGGCCTGTCAGGTACTGGTCCGAAGGCCGGTGGCCCGCTGTACCTGTACCGTCTGCTGTCGACCCGTCCTACGGATGCGATCGAACAATCCTTCGCTCGCGGTGACGCTATCGCGGCACCGGATGTGCGTTTGCGCGATGCCATGAGCAAGCCGCTGACCGCCCTGCAAACCTGGGCCGACAGCCACAAGTTTGCCGACCTGAGCACCTTGTGCGTGCAGTTCGCCGCGCAATCGCAAAGCGGGATCACCCGCGTCCTCGCTGGCCCGACCGGCGAGCGCAACAGCTACGCCATCCTGCCGCGCGAACACGTGCTGTGCCTGGCGGAAGTCGAAGGCGATCTGCTGACGCAACTGGCGGCGGTATTGGCAGTGGGCGGTTCGGCGGTCTGGCCGGAGGCTGACTTGACCAAGGCCTTGTTCGCACGTTTGCCGAAGGAAGTTCAGGCGCGGATCAAGCTGGTTTCCGACTGGAACAAGGACGAAGTGGTGTTTGATGCGGTCCTGCATCATGGCCATTCCGATCAGTTGCGTGCGGTGTGCCAGCAAGTGGCAAAGCGTGCCGGGGCGATTGTCGGGGTTCACGGGTTGTCCCAGGGCGAGACCAACATTGCGCTGGAGCGCTTGGTGATCGAGCGGGCGTTGAGCGTTAACACGGCTGCGGCGGGTGGTAATGCGAGCCTGATGACCATCGGCTAAGCAGCAGCGGCAAGTTATAAGCTGCAAGCTGCAAGTAGAAGCAAATTGCTTTTACCTGCAGCTTGAAGCTTGTAACTTGTGCCGCCCCATCACCCCCATCTATCTTCCTTCCCCATTTTTATAAGCCAACCTAGACTGCGGCATACTTTTTTAAAGGTAGGCCGACATGTCCGAGACGTTGCTCAGTTCCCGCAATCTGGCTTTTGAGCTGTACGAAGTCCTCGATGCCGAGGGCCTGACCCAGCGTGAGCGGTTCGCCGAGCACAATCGCGAGACGTTCGACGCCGCCATCGGCACCGCCCGCAACATCGCCGAGAAGTTCTTCGCCCCGCACAATCGTAAGGGCGACGAGAACGAGCCGCGCTATGAGAACGGTCAGGCGATTCTGATTCCTGAGGTGAAACCGGCGGTGGATGCGTTCCTCGAGGCTGGTTTCCTCAACGCCGCGCGAAGTTTCGACGCCGGCGGCATGCAACTGCCTACGCTGCTGTCCCAAGCCTGTTTTGCCCACTTCCAATCCGCCAATGCGGCGTCGACCTCGTATCCGTTCCTGACTATGGGCGCGGCCAACCTGATCGAAAGTTTCGGCACCGAGGAACAGAAGCAGCGCTTCCTGCAACCGATGATCGACGGTCGCTTCTTCGGCACCATGGCATTGACCGAACCCCACGCCGGATCGTCGTTGTCGGATATTCGTACACGGGCCGAGCCGGCGTCTGACGGCACTTATCGACTCAAGGGCAACAAGATCTTCATTTCCGGCGGCGACCATCCGCTGTCGGAAAACATCGTGCACATGGTGCTGGCCAAGTTGCCGGACGCACCGGCCGGGGTGAAGGGGATTTCGCTGTTTATCGTGCCCAAGTTTCTGGTCAACGATGACGGCAGCCTCGGTCAGCGCAATGACGTGTTGCTGGCCGGGTTGTTTCACAAGATGGGCTGGCGCGGCACGACCTCCACCGCGCTGAACTTCGGCGATAACGGTGAGTGTGTCGGCTATCTGGTGGGCAAGCCGCACCACGGTTTGAGCTACATGTTCCAGATGATGAACGAGGCGCGGATCGGCGTCGGCATGGGCGCGGTGATGCTCGGTTACGCCGGGTATCTGTACTCGCTGGAGTACGCCCGCGAGCGGCCGCAGGGCCGGGTGCCGGACAGCAAGGATCCGAACACCGCGCCGGTGGCGATCATTCAGCACGCGGACGTCAAACGTATGCTGCTGACGCAAAAGGCCTACGTCGAAGGTTCGTTCGACCTGGGGCTGTACGCGGCGCGGCTGTTCGATGACACCACCACCCTTGAAACCGAAGACGCACGCAAGCAGGCCCATGAACTGCTGGATTTGCTCACGCCGATCGTCAAATCCTGGCCGTCGGAGTTTTGCCTGAAGGCCAACGAACTGGCGATCCAGATTCTCGGCGGCCACGGCTACACCCGCGAATACCCGGTGGAGCAGTACTACCGCGACAACCGGCTGAACCCGATCCATGAAGGCACCCACGGCATACAGTCCCTGGACTTGCTCGGTCGCAAACTCGCGCAAAACGGTGGTGCCGGCCTCAAGCAATTGATTCGCCTGATCGCCCACACCGCCGAGCGCGCCCAAGCCCACGAATCCCTGACCCCACTGCGCGAGCCGCTGGAGAAACTGGTTGCACGCCTGCAAACCGTGACCATCGGCCTGCTGACGGATCTGGGCCAGGGCAAGGTCAACAGCAGCCTGGCGAACTCGGCGCTGTACCTGAAAGTGTTCGGTCACACGGTGATTGGCTGGCGCTGGCTGGAGCAGGCGATTCGCGCCGAGGAAGGGCTGGCCAAGGGTAATGCGGCGGATGTGAGCTTCTATAAGGGCAAGTTGCAGGCCGCGCGGTATTTCCTGACGTGGGAAGTGCCGGGTTGTCACCATGAGTTGGCGATTCTGGAGGCGCGGGATGATGTGTGTCTGAGCATGCAGGATGAATGGTTCTGACACCGGCCGATCGTTCCCACGCTCTGCGTGGGAATGCAGCCCGGGACGCTCCGCGTCCCATAAAAGCGTGACGCAGAGCGTCACAGGAGGCATTCCCACGCGGAGCGTGGGAACGATCAGTCAGGTGAGTTTGAACCCACCCATCTGCCGCGCCAAATCATCCGCCAACCGCTGCAACGTCTGACAATCCTCGCGACACGCCCTGATCTCCCCCGCCGTCGCCCGTGCCAGGTCGGAAACACCGACCGATCGTTCCCACGCTCTGCGTGGGAATGCAGCCCGGGACGCTCCGCGTCCCATTAACAGCGTGACGCGGAGCGTCACAGGAGGCATTCCCACGCGGAGCGTGGGAACGATCATTCGGCGTGGGAACGATGGGTCAGCTCAACTTGAACCCACCCATCTGCCGCGCCAAATCATCCGCCAAGCGCTGCAACGTCTGGCAATCCTCGCGACACGCCCTGACCTCTCCCGCCGTCGCCCGTGCCAGGTCGGAAATGCCCTGCACGTTGCGGTTGATTTCTTCGGTAACGGCGGACTGCTCTTCGGTCGCCGTCGCCACCTGATGGTTCATGTCGCTGATGCGCTCGATCTGCCCGGTAATCGCCGTCAACGAGGTCCCGGTACGCTGGCTCGATTCGACGCCGGTGCCGGTCGCGGCTTGCCCCGAATGCATCGACGACACGGCGTTTTCCGCGCCCTGCTTGAGGCTGCCGATCATCTGCTGGATCTCGTCGGTGGACGACTGTGTACGTCTGGCTAACGTGCGCACTTCATCCGCCACCACCGCAAAGCCGCGCCCCATGTCCCCGGCCCGCGCCGCTTCAATCGCAGCATTGAGCGCCAACAGGTTGGTCTGCTCGGAAATCCCGCGAATCACCGCCAGCACTTGATCGATAGACGCCACCTGATGCGCCAACTCGCCCACCGCCGTGGCCGCGACACCGATTTCATCGGACATGCTTTCTATATGCCGGATCGAACCACCGACCACTTCCCGCGCCTGCAGCGCTTCATCGCGAGCGCTTTGCGATGCCACTGCCGCGTTGCCGGCGTTCTGGGCAATTTCCTGCACGGTCAGGCCCATTTCGTGGACAGCGGTGGCCACCATGTCGGTCATTTCCTGCTGACGCCCGGAACGCTCGGCGGTGTTGTCCACCACCTTCGCCACTTGGCCGACGGCGGTGCGCAGACGTTCGCTGGTGGTCAAGACTTCGCCGATCATCTCGCGCTGACTTTCCAGGAAGCGGTTGAAGCCCCGGGCCAGGTCGCCCAGTTCATCGGCGTGGCTGGAATCTAACCGGTGGGTCAAATCTCCACCACCGCTACCGATGGCCACCAGTGCCGCTGTTACCTGACGAATCGGTCGCACCAAGCCACGGGCCAGCAACACCACCAGCATCAGGCACACCAGCGCCACCGCCAGACCGATTGCGCTGCTGGTCCACATCGCGCGGCGGGCTTCGGCGTAGATCTGCGACTGAGGCACTTCGGCCACCAGGGTCCATCCGAGATCCCGCAGCGGCAGGCTCAATGCCAGAAAATCTTCGCCATCGCGGACAAAACTGCTGTTGGTGGCAACTTTTTGACCCATCACCGCTTGGGCCGCCGGGCCACCAATTTGCTCGGCCAACGTGCGCTTGCCACTGAACTGCGCCTCGGGATGAACCTGGATCAAACCGTCGGAACGCACGAGATAGACCTTGCCGCGCGCTCCGAAGTTGAAGTTGTGGATGAGCTCCGACAGCTCTTTCATGCTCAGCCCCAAGCCCGCAACGCCCACGACTTTACCGGCCTGCTCGACCTTGAGGTCGATGAACAGCGCCAATTCTCCGGTCGCGGTGTCGTTATCGATATTGAGGGTGCGCGGCTGGTTGCTGTCGAGGAATGTGTAGAACCAGGCGTCTTTCGGGTTGGAGCGGCTGAGGGTGCGGTCCAGGCCTTTTTCCGTGAGGTAGTGGTTGGACGCGGTGCCGACGATCAGTGCGGTAAAGGCCTTGTGCTCGGCGCGGATGCCTTCCAGGTACTTCACGAAGGTGTCGGTCTGGGCACTGTTTTCACCCCCGGCCAACCAGTCGCGCACCATGCTGTTGCTGGCGATGTCCTTGGCGGCGGTGAGGGGTTGCACGAGGATGCGTTCGATGTCGTTGCGCATCGCTTCGATGCTCGACGGCAGCGCCTGTTCGACCAGATAGCTCTGGGCGAGACGGTTGACCACCAAGGTATAAACGCCAACCACGATCAGAATACTGACCAGCAGGGCGGTGCCCATACTCAGGATCAACTGCCATTGAATACTGCGTCGCCAGAACTGCATGGAGCACCCCCAAAGAATAAGAGGCTGAAACACTGCAACAGCCGTGCCGATTGTATACAACGCAAACGACAATTTTATTCTTTGGTTGTGCGCAAACCGATCAGGCCTGATTGATCGTCTTGGCGATTACTTCAACCGTGGCGCTGACTTGCTCTTGGTAACGGTCGAGTTCCTGCTGGTGCTGCTTTTTCATTTCGATCTGCTGGGAGCACAGATTCATCGCCGCCAGCACCAGCAAACGATCACCGATCAACGTCGGATATTTGCGTTTGGTGTCGGCCAGGGCAGCCTTCAACATCATGGCGGCGTCCAGCAGGGTTTGCTCTTCCCCGGCCGGCGCCTTGATCGAATAGTCCTCCCCCAGGATCGAGACGACTTTTACCCCTGCGGCGCCCTGATTCATGCGCTGACAGGGCCGGCGCTGACGCGCTCGACCAGGGCCTGGATGCGGGCGGCGGTGGCGCCTTGTTTCTCTTCCTGTTCCATCAGGCTCAGTTGCAGGCTTTCGTTTTCATCCTTGGCCTGGGCCAGTTCGGCGCTCAGGGTCTGGTTGGTGCCGAGCAGAGTCTGGTTCTGTTGCACCAGGTCGCTGACCAGTTGTTCCAATTGACTCAGGGATGCTTCCAACATTTTGATTTTCCAAGCTTTTTCAAAGGGCGCGTACGATAAAGAAAAGTCACCACGGATGCCAGGGTTATTGGGGCGCAAGGCCTTGATTTTCCTGGCGGGCAACCTTGCTCGCGAGTTTTAAAGACTGTGATTGGCGGATCTGGTTCCTGCACTTCGTCGCCGCAGCCCGCGTGCGACAAATACGCGCAGGGGCTCAAGACTTTAGTCGTAGAACCGATAAGTCACTCATACAGCAGTCTCAGCCCCGCACGGATGCGCCTTTCACGGTAAACACCATGTCCCTTCGTAATATGAATATCGCGCCGCGCGCGTTCCTCGGTTTTGCCCTGATTGGCGCCCTGATGCTGATTCTGGGTGTGTTCGCCCTGAACCAGATGAGCAAAATTCGCTCGGCCGGCGAAGACATCGCCAACGCCAGCGTGCCGAGCATCAAAAGCCTGGACGAGTTCACCCAACTGACCCTGCGCCTGCGCGTGCTGTCCTACCGTTTGCTGATCAACCGCGAACCGGACGTGCAGCAGAAAACCATGGACCTGTTCGAGGTGCGTAACCAGCAGATCCGCGACGCCCAGCGGGTTTACGAACCATTGATCGACGGCCCGCAGGAACGTGCGGCTTATGATCAGTACGTGCAGTTGCTGGCGCAGTACCGTCAACTCGAAGACCGGATGAAGAGCCTGTCGCGCAACAACCAGATCGATGAGTTGCGCAGCATGCTCAACACCGAACTGCTGGCCAACTCCGAGGCGGTCAACAATGCCCTGGCGAAGCTGCTGGAGATCAATACCCAGCAGATTGCCGCGACCGATCAAGGGGCGAGCGATCAGTATTCGTCGTCGTTCAACCTGGTGATCACACTGCTGGTGATCGCCACCGGCCTGACCCTGCTGTTCGCCTGGCTGCTGACCAACAGCATCACCAAGCCAATCGCCAACGCCTTGAGCGCTGCGGAAGAAATTGCTGAGGGCAACCTGACTCGTCCGATTACGGTCGATGGCGAAGACGAAGCCGGTCGCTTGCTGGCGGCCATGTCGAAAATGCAGGACAAGCTGCGCGACACCCTGCAGCGGATTTCCGGCTCGGCCACACAATTGGCCTCCGCCGCTGAAGAGCTGAACAGCGTCACCGACGAAAGCGCCCGTGGCCTGACCCAGCAGAACAACGAAATCGAACAGGCCGCCACCGCAGTCAATGAAATGACCAGCGCCGTGGAAGAAGTCGCGCGCAACGCGGTGAGCACGTCCGAAGCCTCGAAAAACGCCACCACTTCCGCCGGTGACGGCCGTGACCTGGTGCAGGAAACCGTCAGCGCCATCGAACGCATGAGCGCCGATGTGCAGAGCACCGCGACCCTGATCGGCGATCTGGCCAACGAATCCCGCGACATCGGCAAAGTGCTGGACGTGATTCGTGGCTTGGCCGACCAGACCAACTTGCTAGCCCTGAACGCCGCGATCGAAGCGGCCCGTGCCGGTGAAGCCGGGCGTGGTTTTGCGGTGGTGGCGGATGAGGTTCGTGCCTTGGCGCACCGTACCCAGCAGTCCACCAGCGAAATCGAACGCATGATCGGCAGCATCCAGAGCGGCACCGAACACGCGGTGGATTCGATGCGCAACAGCACCGAGCGCGCCGAGTCGACGTTGAACATTGCCCGGGGTGCCGGAATGTCGCTGGACACGATCAACAGTGCGATTGTCGAGATCAACGAGCGCAACCTGGTGATCGCCAGCGCGGCCGAAGAGCAGGCGCAGGTGGCTCGCGAGGTTGACCGCAACCTGGTAAACATTCGCGATCTGTCGGTGCAATCGGCGACCGGGGCGAATCAGACCAGTGCGGCGAGCAATGAACTGTCGCGGTTGGCGCTGGACCTGAACAACATGGTTGGGCGGTTTAGCCTGTAATCCGTCAAGAGCAAAAGATCGCAGCCTTCGGCAGCTCTTACAGGACGTACGCCGGACTGCGATCTTTTGATGATCGTCCCCACGCTCTGCGTAGGAACGCAGCCCGGGACGCTCCGCGTCCCATCAAGAGCCGATCGCGGAGCGTCCGTTGAGGCATTCCCACGCAGAGCGTGGAACCGATCGACACCACACCGTTAAAACCTTTTTGACAGCATCACATTTCAACAGGTTAGAATCGCTGGCACGCAGACTGCATGGTCAGTTTGTCCGCCTTTCAGCTTTCTGGAGTATTGCCTTTGAATGCGACGACCATCAACAGCCTGTTCTTGATCGGCGCGTTGCTGGTAGGTGCAAGCATTCTGGTGAGTTCCCTTTCGTCCCGCCTCGGTATCCCGATTCTGGTGATTATCCTGGCCGTGGGCATGGCCGCTGGCGTCGACGGCGGCGGCATTATTTTCGATAACTACCCCACGGCTTATCTGGTCGGCAACCTGGCGTTGGCCGTCATCCTGCTCGACGGTGGCTTGCGCACCCGGGTCTCCAGTTTCCGCGTGGCGTTGTGGCCGGCGCTGTCGCTGGCCACGGTCGGGGTGTTGATCACCACCGGGCTGACCGGCATGGCCGCAGCGTGGCTGTTCAACCTGAACATCATCCAGGGCTTGCTGATCGGCGCCATTGTCGGCTCTACCGACGCCGCGGCGGTGTTTTCGCTGCTGGGCGGCAAGGGCCTGAACGAACGGGTGACCGCCAGCCTCGAAATCGAATCCGGCAGCAACGACCCGATGGCGGTGTTCCTCACCGTAACCTTGATCGACATGCTCGCCAGCGGCCAGACCGGCCTGCACTGGAGCCTGCTCGGTCATCTGGTGCGTGAATTCGGCATCGGCGGCGTGATCGGTTTGGGCGGCGGCTGGGTCATGCTGCAACTGGTGAACCGCATCAACCTGGCCAACGGCCTCTACCCGATCCTGGTGATTGCCGGCGGCCTGCTGGTGTTCGCCCTGACCAACGCCTTGCACGGCAGCGGCTTCCTCGCCGTTTACCTGTGCGGGCTGGTGATCGGCAACCGCCCGGTGCGCAGCCGCCACGGCATTCTGCACATGCTCGACGGCATGGCCTGGCTGGCGCAGATCGGCATGTTCCTGGTGCTGGGCCTACTGGTCACGCCCCACGACTTGCTGCCGATCGCCCTGCCCGCTTTGGGCCTGGCGCTGTGGATGATCCTGTTCGCGCGGCCGCTGTCGGTGATGGTCGGCCTGCTGCCGTTCAAAGCCTTCCATGGTCGCGAAAAAGCCTTCATTTCCTGGGTCGGCCTGCGCGGCGCGGTGCCGATCATTCTGGCGGTGTTCCCGCTGATGGCCGGGCTGCCGCACGCCCAGCTGTATTTCAATCTCGCGTTCTTTATCGTGCTGGTGTCGCTGCTGGTACAGGGCACAAGCCTGCCGTGGGTCGCCAAACTGCTGAAGGTAACCGTCCCACCGGAGCCGGCACCTATCTCCCGCTCGGCGCTGGAAGTCCACGTCACCAGCGAGTGGGAGCTGTTCGTTTACCGCCTCGGCGCCGAGAAATGGTGCATCGGCTCGCCCCTTCGTGAACTGAAAATGCCCGAAGGCACCCGTATCGCGGCGCTGTTTCGTGGCCAGCAACTGCTCCATCCGTCGGGTAGTACGGTGCTGGAAGTCGACGATTTGCTCTGCGTGATCGGCCATGAACACAACTTGACGGCCCTCGGAAAACTCTTCAGCCAGGCGCCGCAACGGGGCCTCGATTTGCGTTTCTTCGGCGACTTCGTGCTCGAAGGAGACGCCCAGTTGGCCGCGGTTGCTGCGCTGTACGGGTTGAAAGTCGAAGGCATCGATCCGGACATGTCCCTGGGCCGCTTCATTGCCCAGAAGGTCGGCGGTGCACCGGTCGTGGGCGACCAGGTGGAGTGGAACAACACCATTTGGACGGTCGCGGTCATGGAAGGGAACAAGATCGGCAAAGTGGGCGTCAGATTCCCCGAAGGAAGTCGCCCGGGTCCCGGACTCTTCCTCTAAACTGCCATTCTTTTCACCTGATCGATCGGTCTCTATGCCAACCCTGCGCTCTTTGTTTGCCATTGCCCTGCTGGGCTTGAGTCTCTCCATCGGTACCTTGCAAGCGGCGGAACCGCCGTCCAGCGAAGCCGTGCAGGGCAGCCTGGACCGGATCGCCGAGCGCAAACTGCCGGAAGCCGATCAAAAGGCGCTGCAAAACATCCTGCAGAGCACGCTGACCCAGCTCAACAGCAAGCGCGATTACGATCAGAAACTGATCGATCTGAAGCAGCAATTGGCCACGGCGCCCAAGCAGAACATTGAAAACCAGCGCGAACTGGCCCGGCTCAAGGGCACCAAGGTCGTGCCGATCGAGCAACGCTACGCCAATTCGTCGATCCAGCAACTCGAACAGATGCTGACCGAGCGTTCCACCCAACAAGGCAATCTGCAAAAAGCCCTGGCCGACGCCAACAGCCTGATCATCACCGCCCAGACCCGCCCCGAGCGCGCCCAGGCGGAGATCGCCGGCAGCCAGACGCGTATCCAGCAGATCAACAACATCCTCAAGGCCGGCAAAGACAACGGCAAGGCCTTGAGCATCGAGCAGCGTGACCAGCTCAACGCCGAACTCGCGGCGCTCAACGCGCTGATCCCGCTGCGCCGCCAGGAACTGGCCGGCAACAGCCAGTTGCAGGATCTGGGCAACAGCCAGCACGACTTGCTCTCGGAAAAAGTCGCGCGCCAGGATCAGGAAATCCAGGAACTGCAAACCCTGATCAACCAGAAGCGCCTGGCCCAGTCCCAAGAGACGGTGACCCAACAGTCCATCGAAGCGCAGAAGTCCGGCAGCAGCAGCCTCCTGGCCACCGAAAGCGCGGCCAACCTCAAGCTCTCGGACTACCTGCTCAAAAGCACCGACCGCCTCAACGAAGTCACCCAGCAAAACCTGCAAACCAAGCAACAGCTGGACAGTGTGACCCAGAGCGATTCGGCCCTGGACGAGCAGATCAACGTGCTCAAGGGCAGCCTGCTGCTGTCGAAGATTCTCTATAAACAGAAACAGGCCCTGCCGCGCCTCAAGCTCGACCGCGACCTGGCGGACCAGATCGCCGACATTCGTCTGTATCAATTTGAAGTCAGCCAACAGCGCGAACTGCTCAGCAACCCGGCGACCTATGTCGACAACCTGCTGGCTACCCAACCGCCGGAGCAAGTCACCCCGCAGTTACGCAAGAACCTGCTGGAGCTGGCCAATACCCGTGCCGACCTGCTGGAACGCCTGAACCGGGAATTGAGCGCGGTACTCAACGAATCGATCACCCTGCAACTCAACCAGAAACAATTGCTCAGCACCGCGCAAAGCCTGCGGGCGACCCTCGACGAGCAGATGTTCTGGATCCCCAGCAACAAACCGCTGGACCTGGAATGGATGCACGCCGTGCCGGAGCGTCTGCAACGGCAAGTCACCACGCTGCCATGGACCTCGAGCCTGAGCGAATTGAGCGATGGCCTGTTCCAGCGACCGCTGCTGTTCCTACCCCTGGTGTTGCTGATTGGTGCCCTGCTGTGGCGACGCAAGAGTCTGTATGCCCGCCTGAACAAGGTTCACCAGGACATCGGCCACTTCAAGCGTGACAGCCAGTGGCATACGCCCCAGGCGATCCTGATCAATATCCTGCTGGCGATGCCGGTGGCGCTGGGCCTGGCCTTGTGTGGCCTGGCCTTGCAGATCGACGCCCGTGGGCAGAACGCCAATATGGGCGCGGCACTCCTGCAAATGGGCCAGGCCTGGCTGGTGTTCTACACCGCCTACCGGATCCTCGCGCCGGGTGGCGTGGCCGAATTGCATTTCCGCTGGGAAAAGCCCCAGGTCGAATTCCTGCAAGGCTGGGTCCGGCGTCTCGGGCTGGTCGTGATGGCTCTGGTTGCGGTGGTGGCCGTCGCCGAATTGCAACCGGCGGCACTGGCCGATGACGTGCTGGGCATGCCGGTGGTGCTGACCTGTTACGCGTTGATGGCCTGGCTGCTCGGTCGCTTGCTGATCAGCAGCCCGACCCATGAGAGCGCGTCGCTGTTCCGCAAGGCCGTGGGGATCATGTTCACCGTCCTGCCGGTCGCGCTGTTCGTCGCCGTGTGCTTCGGCTACTACTACACCGCGCTGAAACTCAGTGACCGGTTGATCAACACCTTGTACCTGCTGATGTTCTGGCTGGTGATCGAAGCCACGTTCGTGCGCGGCCTGAGTGTGGCGGCGCGGCGCCTGGCGTATCAGCGTGCCCTGGCCAAACGCCAGGCGGCGAAAGAGGCTGGCGAAGGCGAAGCGGTGATCGAAGAGCCGACGCTGGACATCGAAAAGGTCAACGAACAGTCGCTGCGCCTGATCCGCCTGGCGCTGCTGGCCGGCTTCATCGCGGCGCTGTATTGGGTCTGGTCGGACCTGATCTCGGTGTTCTCGTACCTGGACAACGTGACCCTCTACGAATACACCAGCGGCACGGGCGCCAACTTGAGCATGGTGCCGATCAGCATCGGCGACTTGCTCGGCGCGCTGATCATCATCGGCATCACCTTCGCCCTGGCGCGCAACTTGCCCGGGCTGTTGGAAGTGTTGGTGCTGTCAAAGCTGAACCTGGCCCAGGGCAGCGCCTACGCCACCACCACGTTGCTGTCCTACGTGATCGCCGGTGTTGGTTTCGTCTCCACCCTGTCCACCCTCGGCGTCAGTTGGGACAAATTGCAGTGGCTGGTGGCCGCGCTCTCGCTGGGTATCGGTTTCGGGATGCAGGAGATTTTCGCCAACTTCATCTCCGGCATCATGATCCTGTTCGAACGCCCGGTGCGGATCGGCGACACCATCACCATTGGCAACCTGTCCGGCACGGTGAGCAAGATCCGCATTCGTGCCACGACCATTACCGACTTCGACCGAAAGGACATCATTGTCCCGAACAAGACGTTCATCACCGGGCAACTGATCAACTGGTCCCTGACCGACACCATCACCCGGGTGACCCTCAAGCTCGGCGTCGATTACGGCTCGGACCTGGACCTGGTCAAAGCCTTGTTGCTGCAAGCCGCCCGGGAAAACCCGCGAGTGCTCAAGGAACCCGAGCCCCACGTGTACTTCCTGAACTTCGGCGAAAGCACCCTCGACCACGAGTTGCGCATGCACGTGCGCGACCTCGGCGACCGGAACCCGGTGCTCGATGAGGTCAACCGCTTCATCAACCGCGAGTTCAAGAAGCAGCACATCAACATCTCGTTCCGGCAGATGGAGGTGTACCTGAAGAACCTTCACGGCCAGGAATACAAGTTGGTACCGGTCGAGGAAGAGAACAAAACCATCATCTCCCGCGAAGCGCCCCGTGACGCGCCCCTTGAGTCCACGCCCGACGTTCCGGAACAAGAGCCGCCTCCGACCAAACTCGACTAACCGCCTTATCCCTAGCAGAATGCTCGGACATTCTGCTGGAGATGGCCGTTGAAAGCCCTCGACGAACTGACCTTCGACAATCGCTTCGCCCGCCTGGGCGATGCGTTCTCAACCCACGTGCTGCCCGAGCCCATCGCTGCGCCGCGACTGGTGGTCGCCAGCCCCGCCGCCATGGCGCTGCTGGACCTGGACCCGGCCGTGGCCGAGACGCCGGTGTTCGCCGAACTGTTTGGCGGGCACAAGCTCTGGGCCGAAGCCGAGCCCCGGGCGATGGTCTATTCCGGGCATCAATTCGGTTCCTACAACCCGCAACTGGGCGATGGTCGCGGCTTGTTGCTGGGCGAGGTGTACAACGAAGCGGGCGAGCACTGGGACTTGCACCTCAAGGGCGCCGGTCAGACGCCCTACTCTCGGATGGGCGATGGACGGGCGGTTTTGCGTTCCTCGATCCGCGAATTCCTTGCCTCCGAAGCGCTGCATGCCCTGAACATTCCGACCACCCGCGCCCTGTGCGTGATCGGCTCCGATACGCCGGTATGGCGCGAGAAACAGGAACGCGCGGCCATGGTCCTGCGCCTGTCGCCGAGCCACGTGCGCTTCGGCCATTTCGAATATTTCTACTACACCAAGCGCCCCGAACAGCAAAAGGCCCTCGGCGAACACGTGCTGGCCATGCACTTCCCCGAATGCCTGGAACAGCCGGAACCCTACCTGGCGATGTTCCGCGAAATCGTCGAGCGCAACGCCGAACTCATCGCCAAATGGCAGGCCTACGGCTTCTGCCACGGGGTGATGAACACCGACAACATGTCGATCCTGGGCATCACCTTCGACTTCGGCCCGTTCGCCTTCCTCGACGACTTCGACGCCAACTTCATCTGCAACCACTCCGACGACCAGGGCCGCTACTCCTTCAGCAACCAGGTGCCGATCGGCCAGTGGAACCTCAGCGCCCTCGCCCAGGCCCTGACGCCGTTCATCAGCGTCGACGCCCTGCGCGAAACCTTCGGCCTGTACCTGCCGCTGTACCAGGCTCACTACCTCGACCTGATGCGCCGCCGCCTCGGCCTGACCACCGCTGAAGATGACGATCAGAAACTGCTGGAGCGTCTGCTGCAATTGATGCAGAACAGTGGCGTTGATTACACGCTGTTCTTCCGCCGATTGGGCGATGAATCAGCCGAGTTGGCCGTCGCTCGCTTGCGTGATGACTTCGTTGATATCAAGGGCTTTGATGCCTGGGGCGAGCAGTATGTGGCCCGGGTTGGCCGCGAAGGTCCGCTTGATCAAGAACAGCGCCGGGTTCGGATGCATGCGGTTAATCCGCTGTACATCCTGCGCAACTATCTGGCGCAGAAGGCCATCGATGCGGCGGAGAGCGGTGACTACTCGCAAGTTCGTCGCCTGCATGCGGTGCTGAGCAACCCGTTCGAGGAGCAAGCCGGGATGGAAAGCTACGCCGAGCGGCCGCCGGAGTGGGGCAAGCATCTGGAGATCAGTTGTTCGTCGTGAGATCCATCAGGTAAACGCTTACTCAATGAACAGGGACGTTCCATGCATTACCAACAGCATCTCAGCGTCGGCGAACTGATCGCGATACTCAGAAAACAGGAAAAAACCCTGCATTTCTGTGTCTATGGCGCTCAGCACTCCAGCACCATCACCTTGCAGACCTTGTGCGTGATCGACGCCTTTCCCCAGATCACCGACAACGACGAAGAAATTTACCCGGACTTTGTCGTCCACCAAGGGCTGGAGTTCTGGTTCAGCGACGAACTACTGGAGGATGTGGTGATGAGCGCGTTGCATCACAAACCGTCAGTGACAGACTCCGAACTGCTCAAAGCAATCGGGCATTACGCCGAGCACGATTGCTTCATGAATTTCGACTGATCCCTTTCCAGTAAACCCGTGAAATTTCACGACAAGGACGTTCCCGTGCCTTTCTGTAACACCCCGCAGCAGGATGAGGTATTGGTGTGATCAGCAAAAGCGATCTTGAAGGGCTGCTGATCCTGGGTTTTGGAGTGATCGTGCTGCTCAAGGTGACTCCCATTGCCTGGGAGTATTTTTCCTTGGCCCTAACGACCCGAAGCGTAATCAGGAACGCCGTGCCGGTTCGTCAACTAAGCGACGAAGAAAGAGCCGCGCTCGCATTTCTTGGTGGTCCCGCCAGGTTTTATGTTGATTGGGTCGGCGTCACGCAACTGCCGCTGCACAAACTGGCCACCGCGCAAGGCGCGAAAGCTGCGGTTTATCAACTACGCGGGCCGTTAGGCGGATGGGGCTACCAGATGCACCCGGGGGGCGAGGTGCATTACGCGATACAAGGTGCAGAAGTATTTATGCCGCTCGAAGACATTACCGTCTGCACGACCAAGGACAACATTGTCGAGGTCGTGTTCTGCAAAAAAATCGGGGTCATCCTCACCTGCAATAACCAGTACTCCATTGTCGACACCAGCGATAAATGGCAGATATTGTTTCAATCACGCAAGGACGGCCCGTCGTCGTGATGATCCCCTTCTGGTGAAAAGGACTTCGCCACCCACGACCCGTATTCGACCGCACCCCCCACTGATGTGCTGGTCGGTCAAGGTCCAGACCCGGCCGACCGGAGCATGGAATATCGCCATGTCGGTACTTGTTCTGCCAGGAATCGTCGTTCTGGCCAACAGCCTGTATGAAAGCCACTTCGGCCCACCCGGCCATGGGGGAAATCCGTGCTGTTCAACAGCGTCTTTGGCGTGGCCTGGCTGCTGATCATGGGCTACTTGTGGGTCATGATGGGTCGCCGCAAGACCGTCCACCACTACAGCATCCACCACTGGCTAGGGCTGGACATTGAGGCGCGCTCGGAGATCTCGGTGCCCTGGAGTTCGTATCAGCGAGTGCTGATCGATCGCCCAAACAACCGGGTTGTCGCGTGTCAGGCGGACCGCAATGACAGGTTCGATGTGCATCTGCCGGAACACCTGCTGGATCGCTTCCTCAGCATCCTGGGCTCGTTGCTGCCAGACACCGCGCTGTTCATACAAAACCGCTGATTTCGCGCACCAGCCCTGGACCTCATTGCCAGTCTGAGTGCGCCAGTCCACGGTAGTGGATCTCTCAGGCAACTTGATATTCGCCCGCGCGCCACCATCTACCCTGCTTCTTATCGATTTTTGCGGAGCCGCACGCATGTCCGAGCCACTGCTAATCCCCTGCCCCCACTGCAACGGCCTCAACCGCATCCCCGCCGAGCGCCTCAGCGATCATCCGAAATGCGGGCGCTGCAAGGCCGGGGTGTTGCTGAGCAAGCCTTTCGAATTGAAGCAAGGCGATTACGCCAGCCAGATCAAGGGTGATCTGCCGTTGCTGGTGGACGTGTGGGCGGAGTGGTGTGGGCCGTGCAAGTCGTTTGCGCCGGTGTTTGAGCAGGCGGCGGGGCAGTTGGCGGGGAAGTGTCGATTGGCCAAGCTTGATAGTGAGGCGAATCAGCAGTTGTCGGCGCAGTTGGGGATTCGTTCGATTCCGAGCCTGATTCTGTTCAAGAACGGCCGGGAAGTGGCGCGCCAGAGCGGGGCGTTTCCGTTGCCGCAGTTGATGAGCTGGTTGCGTAGCCAGGGGATTTGAACGAGATCTCGAAAACACCGCGAAACCGTAGGAGCGTGGCTTGCCCGCGAAGGCGAACTGACATTCAACGACAGCGTTGAATGTTAAACCCTCTTCGCGGGCAAGCCACGCTCCTACAAAGGGCAGTCAGGCGTTTTCCAGCAAATTGTGCAACTCGACAAACTGCTGCGTCAGCTTGTGCCGCGGGTCGAGGTGGATCAGCGGCGTATTGGCCTGGTGCGATTCACGCATGCGCACCGAGCTGCCCAGGTACACCGGCAGCACCGGCAGGCCTTCGGCGATCAGTTCGTCGAGGATTTGCTGAGGCAGGCTCGCACGGGCCTGGAACTGATTGACCACAATGCCTTCGACTTCCAGCCCTTCGTTGTGGTCTTCCTTCAACTCTTCGATTTCCGCCAGCAGGCCGTACAACGCTTGACGCGAAAAGCTGTCGCAATCGAACGGGATCAGCACCCGATCAGCGGCAATCAACGCCGACACCGCATAGAAGTTCAGCGCTGGCGGGGTGTCGAGGTAGATCCGGTCGTAGTCTTCGCTCAACTCATCCAGCAGTTTGCGCAGCTTGTTGATCTTGTGTTTGGCCTCAAGCTTGGGCTGCAAGTCGGCCAGTTCGGCGGTGGCGGTGATGACGTGGAGGTTATCGAACGGAGTTTCGTAGATATCCACCTGGTTTTTCTTCGAGAACGGCCCGGAAGACAGGGTCTGCTTGAAGAAATCGGCAATGCCCATGGGGATGTCATTGCCGGTGAGGCCGGTCAGGTACTGAGTGGAGTTGGCCTGGGCATCGAGATCCACCAACAGGGTGCGATAGCCCTCGCTGGCACTGACCGCTGCCAGATTGCAGGCGATGCTGGATTTACCCACACCGCCTTTCTGATTGAACACCACGCGCCGCATGTCAAAACCTCCGTGTACCAAAGAATGACCGAGTGTAGTAGTCCAAAGCGCTGCTTAGCTACCTCGCGGGCATGGGGACTACACAGTCAGACGTAATCTCCTGGCGAAAAAGCCGCGAACTCGTCGGTTGATTGCAGACAGGGACGACAGACTTGCTTGCCGCAACGTGGATAATGGCCAAACGACAGCTTTTTCACGAACCAAGCGGTACATTTGTTTGCGCAAACTGTAACCAGTATTTGCTACACGCCGGCCGCACCGGGATAATGCGCGCCACTCGGCGTTAAGCGCCACGTCAGGTCGGCTGTGGATTTTGCGACCGGCCCGTCAAGGAAAGCCCGCAGGGGCGGGATGAATCTTTGTGATCAACTTCAACATCGCCCAATGGCGCGCATGGGCCCCTGGGCTCGAAAGCGTGGACGATTGGCAGGCCTGGAGCCGACAACCGGTCGCACTCCCATGCAGCGATGCCGCCCCCGATGTGTCGTTCCTGCCGGCCATGCAGCGTCGTCGACTCAGTCGCCTGGCGCGGATGGCCTTCAGTGTGGGCTGGCCGTTGGCCGATGGTCGGCAGGACCTACCGTTGGTCTTTATTTCCCGTCACGGCGAAACCCCGCGCACCTTCGACATTCTCAGTGACCTGGCGGCCGATCAGCCGCTGTCACCGACCCAATTCAGCCTGTCCGTGCATAACGCGGTCATCGGCCTGTGGTCGATCATGCGCGGCGAAACCAGCGAGATGACGGCCCTGGCCGCCGCTGGCGACGGCCTTGAACACGGCATGCTTGAGGCTGCGGCGCTACTTTCCGAGGGCGCGCCCGCCGTTCTGCTGGTGGTTACTGAAGAACAACCGCCCAAGGCCTACTCGGCCTGGATCGACGATGTGCCCTTCCCTTATGCGGTCGGTCTGCTGCTCACCCCCGGCACCGACTGGCAGCTGTCCCTGAACAGCAACCCGGATGCACTGTCCAACGCTCACTGGCCCCATGCCCTGAATCTATTGCGTACCCTGCTCGGCCAGCAGTCAACCTGCCAACATGCCTGGAAAAATCGTGTATGGACCTGGCAACGCAACCTGTAGCCGATAAAAACCGCGACGCCTATTACTGGCGCCTGCTGGCCACCGCCGTGAGCTTCACCCTGTTCGGGTTGGGCGGGCTGTGCCTGCGGCTGCTGGTTTTTCCGCTGCTCGGCTGCCTGCCCGGCGATGCCCAGGCCCATCGGCTGCGGGCGCGCAAAACCGTCAGTCGCTGTTTCTGGTTTTTTGTCCGGTTCATGGCCCGCGCAGGAGTGCTGACCTACGACATCCAGGGTGCGGAAAAACTCGGCCGTGCGGGGCAGATGATCATCGCCAACCACCCGTCGCTGATTGACGTGGTGTTCCTGATCGGCCTGGTGCGCCACGCCAACTGCGTGGTCAAAAAGAGCCTCTGGGAAAACCCCTTTACCCGCGGTCCACTGCGCAGCACCGAATACATCAGCAACGATGGCAGCATGGACATGCTCGACGCCGCGGCCGATGCCCTCAAAAGCGGCCAGACCCTGATCATTTTCCCCGAAGGCACGCGCACCCAACCCGGCCAGGCGCCAGCCTTTCATCGGGGTGCCGCGGCCATTGCCCTGCGCGGTGCGAAAATCCTCACCCCGGTGATCATCAAGGTCAGCCCGAGCACATTGACCAAGGCCGAGCCCTGGTATCGGATACCAAAACGTCGCGTGCACTTCAGTTTCCGTGTGGGTGCCGATATAGACCCACAAGCCTTCGCCGCGCAAGGCGCTCCCCCGCAGGCTTCGCGCAAGCTCAACGACTATCTGCATCACTACTTTATTAAGGAGCTCGCCGAAGATGAGCGATCTGCACCGTGACATAAAACTACTGATCATCGACGCCCTGGGCCTCGAAGACATCAGCATCGACGACATCGGCGACGACCAGACCCTGTTTGGCGAAGGCCTGGGCCTGGACTCGGTAGACGCCCTGGAACTCGGCCTGGCGATCCAGAAAAAGTACGGCATCAAGATCGACGCCGACGCCAAGGACACCCGTAATCACTTCACCAACGTGGCGAGCCTTGCGGCGTTCGTCACTGCAAAACAGGCAGCTTGAGACCGGACCATGCAAACTCGTGACGACATTTTCAACACCCTGCGCGATGCCCTGGTCGAACTCTTCGAGCTGGACCCAGCGCGTGTCAGCCTGGAATCCAACCTGTATCAGGACCTGGAAATCGACAGCATCGACGCCGTCGACCTGATCGACCACATCAAGCGCCAGACCGGCAAAAAAATCGCCGCCGAAGAATTCAAATCGGTGCGCACCGTCAGCGACGTGGTTGAGGCGGTCTACCGTCTGGTTCAACCGGCCGCATGAGCCGATTGATCGGCCTCGGCCTGCTGCTGGCGGGCCTGCTGTACCCCTTTGCGGTGTATTTCGGCATGGAGCACTTCGCCCCGTGGCAGTTTGGCTTGCTGCTGGGCAGCCTGTGGCTGGCGCGTGCGCTGACCGGCGTGCGGCGCCCGGGCAGTCGATGGATGGCCATTATCGCCATCGTGTTTTGCCTGCTGCTGGCGGTGTTCGATAGCCCGGAACTGCTGCGTTGGTATCCGGTGCTGATCAGTGGCTTCATGCTCGCGCTGTTCGGGCTGAGCCTGAAATATGGCCCGCCCATGGCTGAACGCCTGGCCCGTCTGCGTGAACCGCAACTGCCGGCCAAGGCAATCGTTTATACCCGCCAGGTCACGGTGGCCTGGAGCGTGTTTTTTCTTTGCAACGGATTGTGCGCCGCCGCGCTGACCCTCTGGGCGCCGCTGAGTTGGTGGATGTTGTACACCGGCCTGATCTCCTATGGATTGATCGGCCTGATGTTTGCCATTGAATGGCTGATACG
This sequence comes from Pseudomonas sp. ANT_J12, assembly GCF_008370045.1. Taxonomy (GTDB): domain Bacteria; phylum Pseudomonadota; class Gammaproteobacteria; order Pseudomonadales; family Pseudomonadaceae; genus Aquipseudomonas. The sequence goes on along the minus strand of NZ_VOBN01000005.1, from coordinate 298,783 downwards.
ACAACGGGTACGAGGCCACCCATGAATTGGATAACACTTGAGCATTTGCTGCTCAAGGCTCAGCAGGAACGTGCCATGACGGCCGAACCGGCGCTGAATCACGCGCAACTGTGCGAACAGGCCCTGAGCCTCGCCGCCGGCCTGCAAGCCCAGGGCGTGCAGCGCATCGCCGTGCACCTTGAAGATGGCGCCGAGCTGGCGATTGCCCTGCTGGGCGCCTGGCGTGCCGGGGTCAGCGTGCTGCTGCCGGCCGATCTGCAAGCCCAGACGCGCCAGCGCTGGTCGAGCGAAGTCGATCTGTGGCTGACCGATCAGGCCGACGATGCGCACCTTGGCGACTATCAGCATTCGCCGATGCCCGCCGCCGCGCTGGATCTGGATCGCTGCCAGCTCAGCCTGTGCACCTCCGGCTCCAGTGGCGAACCCAAGCGCATCGACAAAACCCTGCGCCAGCTGGCCAATGAAGTCCAAGCCCTGGAACAGCTGTGGGGCGCTGACCTCGGCCCGGCCTGCATCATCGGCAGTGTCGGCACCCAACACATTTACGGTTTGCTGTTCCGGGTGCTGTGGCCGCTGTGCGCCGGGCGACCGTTCGTGCGCAAGCAACTGGCCTTCCCGGAAGACTTGCAGCGCGCCAGCCGCGAACACCCGGCGTTCGCCTGGGTCGCCAGCCCGGCGCTGCTCAAGCGCATGGGTGACAACCTCGACTGGCCCGCCCTGAGCGCGGTGCGCCGAGTGTTTTCCTCCGGTGGCGCATTGCCCGCCGAAGCTGCCCGAAGCCTGTTCGAGCGCTTGCAGCAATGGCCGACAGAAATCCTCGGCAGCTCGGAAACCGGCGGCATTGCCTGGCGTCAGGGGCAAGACCTGTGGCAGCCGTTCGCCGACGTGCTGCTGAGCCAGGACAGCGACGGCGCGCTGCTGATCGCCTCGCCCTACTTGCCCGCCGACCACGTCGAACACACCGCCGACGCTGCGCGGATCGCCGCCGATGGCCGTTTCGAATTGTTGGGACGGCTGGACCGCATCGTCAAACTGGAAGAAAAACGTATCTCGCTACCGATGCTGGAACAGGCGCTGATGGCCCACGACTGGGTCGCCGAAGCGCGCCTCGGGGTGGTCCAGGAAAACCGCGCCTCACTGGGTGCGCTGCTGGTGCTCAGCCAAAAAGGGCTGCATGCCCTGCGCAATCAGGGGCGGCGTACGCTCACCCAAGAACTGCGGCAGCACCTGAGCCAGCATTGCGAAGCCCTGGCCTTGCCTCGGCGCTGGCGCTTGCTGCGACAACTGCCACTGAACGCCCAAGGCAAACTGCCTCAGGCCGAGGTCGAAGCGCTGCTACTGGCACCGCGTCCCAAGGGACCGGAGGTGCTGGAACAGCTCGAAACCGACGGCGAGTGGAGCCTGCAACTGGCCGTGCCACCGGACCTCGCCTACTTCAGCGGACACTTTCCCCAGGCACCGGTCTTGCCCGGCGTGGTGCAGGTGGATTGGGCGCTGAGCCTGGGTCAACAGCTGATGGACCTGCCGGCCAGTTTCGCCGGCATGGAAGTGCTGAAATTCCAGCAACTGGTGCGTCCGGGCGATGAAATCCAGCTGCACCTGCGGTTCGACCCGGTGCGCAGCAAGCTGTATTTCACCTTCCGCAATGACACCGCCACCTGCTCCAGCGGGCGGATTGTGCTGGAGGCAGCGGATGCATAACCCCTGCGCCATCATCCCGGTCTACAACCACGAAACCGCCATCACCACGGTGGTCGATGCCCTGCTCGCCAAAGGTTTGCCGTGCATTCTGGTGGACGACGCCAGCACCCCGGCCTGCGCCAAGGTGCTCGATCAACTGGCGCTGCGGGACAACGTCTATCTGATCCGCCTCACCGTCAATCAAGGCAAGGGCGGCGCGGTCATGACCGGTTTGCGCGAAGCCTCGCGCCTGGGCTTCAGCCACGCCTTGCAAGTGGACGCCGACGGCCAGCATGACCTGACCGACGTCGCCGCTTTCATCGAACTGTCCCGCGCCCACCCGGACGCGGTGATCTGCGGTTATCCGCTGTACGACGCCAGCGTGCCCAAGGGCCGTTTGTATGCGCGCTACCTGACCCACGTGATGGTGTGGATCAACACCTTGTCGTTGCAGATCCGCGATTCGATGTGCGGGTTCCGCGTCTATCCCTTGCCACCGACCCTGGCGCTGATCAGTTCGGCGAAGATCGGCAAGCGCATGGATTTCGACTCGGACATTCTGGTACGGCTGGCCTGGCAAAACCTGCCGATGCAGTGGCTGCAAACCAAGGTCCATTACCCGCTGGATGGCGTTTCGCACTTTCGCCTGTTCCACGACAACGTTTTGATTTCGAGCATGCACACCCGGCTGTTCTTCGGCATGTTGCTGCGTGCTCCGGTGATCCTCTGGCGACGGTGGCGGGCATGAGCACTGACGCGGATAAAAAGCATTGGGCCGACCGCCAGGAGCGCGGCAGTTTCTGGCTGATGAAATTCACCGCTGTCTGCGCCAAAGTGCTCGGTCGGCGGCTGTTGAGCCCGTTGCTGTACGGCATCGTTTTGTACTTTTTCCTGTTCGGCCGCAGCGCGCGCAAAAGCACCTGGCAATACCAGCAACGCCTCGCCGACTTCAGCGCGCGCCCAGAGTTGCGCCCGACCCATTGGCGGGTCTTCGGCCAGTTCATGGCCTTCGCCGATTCCATGCTCGACAAGCTCGACGTGTGGAACGGCAAGCTGAGCATCCAGCAGATCGAAATCGACGACCCGGCGCTGTTGCGCACCCAACTGCGCGGCGCCCGTGGGCAGATGCTGGTGGGCGCGCACCTGGGCAATCTCGAGGTCTGCCGTGCGCTGGCGGAGATCGGCGAACAAGTCACCATGAACGTGCTGGTGCACACCAAGCACGCCGAGCAGTTCAACCGCCTGCTCGGCGAAGCCGGGGCGACCAATTTGCGGCTGATTCAGGTCAGCGAACTGGACCCGGTGATCATGCTGCAACTGCACGAACGCCTGGAGCGCGGCGAGTGGCTGGCGATTGCCGGCGACCGCGTGCCGCTGCATGGCGGGCGTCGCGTGATCGTGGACTTCCTCGGGCATCCGGCGGCGTTCCCTCAGGGCCCTTGGCTGCTGGCCGGTTTGCTCAAGTGCAAGGTCAATCTGTTGCTGTGCCTCAAGCAACCGACGGGCGCCTACCGACTAAGCCTCGAACCCTTCGCCGAGGCCGTGGAGTGGAAGCGCAGCGACCGCGAACAGGTCATTCATCAGTGGGCTTCCCGCTACGCCGAACGCTTGGGTCACTATTGCCTTGAAGCGCCACAACAATGGTTCAACTTTTACCCTTTCTGGAAGACCGATGACGACGCCAACGCTTGAGCCGGTAACCTTCGGCGAACTCCCTTTGCGCATCGAAGACGTGCTGGCCCTGGCCAATCGTCAGGCGCCGACGCAGTTGCAGGGTGACCCTGAATTTCGCGAGCGCATCGCCAAAGGCGCGCGATTCCTCGATTCCCTGCTGGACAAGGAAGGCGTGATCTATGGCGTGACCACCGGTTACGGTGATTCCTGCGTGGTCGCGGTGCCGCTGCATCACGTCGAAGCGCTACCGCGTCATCTGTACACGTTCCACGGCTGCGGCCTGGGTAAACTGCTCGACGCCCAAGCGACCCGCGCCGTACTCGCGGCGCGTTTGCAGTCGCTGTGCCACGGCGTGTCCGGGGTGCGCGTGGAACTGCTGGAACGCCTGCAAGCCTTCCTCGAACACGACATCCTGCCGCTGATCCCGGAAGAAGGCTCGGTGGGCGCCAGCGGTGATTTGACGCCGCTGTCCTACGTCGCCGCGACCTTGTCCGGCGAGCGCGAAGTGATGTTCCGTGGCGAACGTCGCGAAGCTGCCGATGTGCATCGTGAACTGGGCTGGACGCCGCTGGTGTTGCGCCCCAAAGAAGCCCTGGCGTTGATGAACGGCACCGCCGTAATGACCGGCATCGCCTGCCTGGCCTTCGCCCGCGCCGATTACCTGCTGCAACTGGCCACGCGCATCACCGCGATGAACGTGGTCGCGCTGCAAGGCAATCCTGAGCATTTCGACGAGCGCCTGTTCGCCGCCAAGCCGCATCCGGGGCAGATGCAAGTCGCCGCGTGGTTGCGCAAGGATCTGGCGATCGACGCGCCGACCGCGCCGCTGCATCGCCTGCAAGACCGCTATTCCCTACGTTGCGCACCCCATGTGCTCGGCGTGTTGGCCGACAGCCTGAACTGGCTGCGGTCGTTCATCGAGATCGAGCTCAACAGCGCCAACGACAACCCGATCATCGACGCCGAAGCCGAGCGCGTGCTGCACGGCGGGCACTTCTACGGCGGCCATATCGCGTTCGCCATGGACAGCCTGAAAACCCTGGTGGCCAACGTCGCCGACTTGCTGGATCGGCAACTCGCGCTGCTGGTGGACGAGCGTTACAACCACGGTTTGCCGAGCAACCTGTCCGGCGCCAGTGCCGACCGCGCGATGCTCAACCATGGCTTCAAAGCCGTGCAGATCGGCACCAGCGCCTGGACCGCCGAAGCGCTGAAAAATACGATGCCGGCCAGCGTGTTCTCGCGCTCCACCGAGTGCCATAACCAGGACAAAGTGAGCATGGGCACCATCGCCGCCCGCGATGCCGTTCGGGTGCTGGAGCTGACCGAACAGGTCGCCGCCGCGACCCTGCTCGCGGCTAATCAAGGCGTGTGGCTGCGTGGCCAGGCCGAGGACGCACGCCCCCTGCCGCCGTCCCTGGCGGCGATGCACGAGGAACTGGCCAAGGACTTCCCGCCGGTCATCGAAGACCGCGCCCTGGAAGGCGAACTGCGCCTGTGCCTGAAACGAATCGCCGAGCAACACTGGAGGCTGCATGCGTAGCAAGGGAGTGCTTCACGCCGATACGGAAATCCTCGTGCCGTTCTTCGACGTAGACACCATGCACGTGGTCTGGCACGGCCATTACGTCAAATATCTGGAAGTTGCCCGGTGTGCGCTGCTGGACAAGCTCGGCCACAACTACACCGCCATGGTCGAGTCGGGTTTTGCCTGGCCGGTGATCGACCTGCAACTGCGTTATGTGCGCGGCGCGGTGTTCGGCCAGACGCTCAACGTGCGCGCCAGTCTGGTGGAGTGGGAGAACCGGTTGAAGATCAACTACCTGATCAGCGATCAGCAAACCGGCGAACGCCTGACCCGCGCCAGCACCGTGCAGGTCGCCGTCGACATGAGCAGCCGCGAGATGCAATTGGCCTCGCCGAAAGTCTTCACCGATGCTGTTGAAAGGATGCTGCCATGAACACCATTTTCAAATGCCTCGGCGCGTTGACGCTGCTCGGATTGTCATCGCTCGCCAATGCCTTCGACCTGCAACAGCTCAGCGATCAACTGGCCAAACCCGACGTGATCCACGGCCACTTCATCCAGGAAAAACACCTGCGCGCCCTGCCGCAGCCGCTGGTCAGCAAGGGCAGCTTCGTCCTCGCGAAAAACCACGGCTTGCTGTGGCTGCTGAAAACCCCGCTGCAACAGGATTACCGCATCACCGCCAAGGGTATCGCCCGGCGGGATGCCAACGGCTGGCAGTTGCTGCCGGGCAAGAGCGCGGGCGCGGAGCAGAACCGTTTGTTCCTCGCCGTGTTGCAAGGCGACAGCAGCGGTCTGCAACGGGATTTCGAGCTGTCGCTGAGTGGCGACGCTCAGAAATGGAAGCTGACCCTGACCCCGCGCTCGATGCTGCTCAAGCAGGTGTTCAACCAGATCAACATCGACGGCGGCGAACTGGTCAACAGCATCGAACTGCTCGAAACCCAGGGCGACAGCACCCTCATGCGCATGCAGGACAGCACCAGCGCCCAACCGTTAAGCGATGCGGAGCAACATGATTTTGCCGAGTGAACGGAGGCTCCCACGGCTGTTCCTGATCCTGCTGCTGGCGGTGCTCGCACTCGCCGGTTGGCAATGGCGTGACGGCGCCCCGCTGTCGGCCAACCTGATGGAACTGGTGCCCGGCACGGCGCCGGACGCGCTGGAACTGCGCGCCGAACAACGCATGCAAGAACCGCTGAACCGCGAAATGCTGGTACTGGTCGGCCACACCGATCGCCAGCACGCGGTGGCCATGGCGCAGAAACTCGGCGAACAGTGGCAGGCCAGCGGCCTGTTCGAAAAGGTCCAGTGGACCCTGCAAGCCGACTTGCCCGCTCTGCGCACGCAACTGCTGCAAGGCCGGCTGGCGATGCTCGCGGACGCGGATCGGCAACAACTGATCAAACATCCCGACGCCTTTATCCAGCAACGGGTGCAAGCACTGTTCGACCCCTTCACCGGTTTCAGCCTGGTGCCGAGCCAGGACGACTGGCTGGGCCTGACCGGGCGCATCCAGAACAGCCAGCCACAACATGGCGCGGTGCAACTGGACATCGGCAGCGGCGCCTTGATCGCCGATGCCGACGGCAAGAGTTGGGTGCTGCTGCGCGCGCGCACCACCGGCAACGCCTTTGACATGAACCTGCCGCTGCAAGTGGCCGACCTGCTCAAACACAGTCGCGAAGAAGCCGCCCAGGGCGACGTGCAATTGCTCGCCGCCAGTGGCTTGCTCTATGCGGCCAACGGTCAGCAACAAGCGAGCCGGGAGATGACCTGGGTCGGTGGCGGCGCCACTCTCGGCATCCTGTTGCTGCTGTTGCTGGCCTTCCGGCGTTTGCGTGTATTGCTCGCATTCGTCCCGGTGTTGGTGGGCATGTTGTTCGGTGGCGTGGCGTGCGTGGCGCTGTTCGGCCATATGCATGTGATGACGCTGGTACTCGGTTCGAGCCTGATCGGCGTCGCCGTCGATTACCCGCTGCACTACCTGTCCAAGAGCTGGAGCCTGAAACCCTGGAACAGTTGGCCGGCCCTGCGCCTGACCCTGCCGGGGTTGACCCTGAGCCTGATCACCAGTTGCATCGGCTACCTCGCCCTGGCCTGGACACCGTTCCCGGCGTTGACGCAAATCGCCGTGTTCTCCGCCGCCGGCCTGCTCGGTGCCTACCTGTCGGCGGTGTGCCTGTTGCCGGCGCTGCTCAAGGGTTCTGACCTGCGTCCGGCGCAATGGCCGTTGCGGGTGGCCGAATTTTTGGTGAACCTGCGCGAAGCGATGCTCCAGCGTGCCCGCACGCCGGTGTTGCTGGCCCTGCTGACCGCCTTCTGTATCGGCGGTCTGTTGCAGCTCAGCACCAAGAACGACATTCGCCAATGGGTCAGCATGCCGCAGCACTTGACCGACGAAGCGCAAGCCATCGCGCGCATCACCGGCTACCAGCCCACCAGCCAGTTTTTCCTGATCCGCGCCGCCAACCAGCAAGAATTGCTCGAACGCCAGGCCGCCCTCGGTGATCGCCTGGAGCAACTGGTCAATCTCGACAAGCTCCAGGGTTTCCTGTCCCTCAACCAACTGGTCAGCCAGCCGAGCGAACAGAAGCAAGTACGCGACGCGCTGAACAAGCTGCCGCAATTCTGGCAACCGTTGATCGACGTCGGTGTACCGGTCGAGGCGTTGCAAGCCGAGTTGACGAAGTTACAGGCGCTGCCCACCGAAGACATCGACGCAGCCCTGGCCGGGCCGTTGGCCGAACCCTATCGCACCCTGTGGCTGGGGCCGACCGATGACGGCGGCGTGGCGGCCATGGTCAGCCTGCAAGGCTTGAACAACCCGTCGCTGCTGCGGGTCCAGGCCCTGGACTTGCCGGGGGTGGAACTGGTGGATCGTCTGGGCGAACTGAATAAGGTGTTCGCTGAAACCCAGATCAGCGCGGCGGAATTGAAACTCGCCTCCTGCGTATTGATCGTGCTGGTGCTGATCCTGCCGTTCGGCCTCAGCGGCGCCTTGAGAATCGTCGCCCTGCCGCTGCTCGCCGCACTGTGCAGCCTGGCCAGCCTCGGTTGGCTCGGCCAGCCGCTGACCCTGTTCAGCCTGTTTGGCCTGCTGCTGGTCACGGCGATCAGCGTCGATTACGCGATCCTCATGCGCGAACAGGTCGGCGGCGCCGCGGTGAGCCTGCTGGGCACCTTGCTGGCGGCGCTGACCACGTGGCTGTCGTTCGGTTTGCTGGCGGTGTCCAGCACACCGGCGGTGAGCAACTTCGGGCTGTCGGTGAGCCTCGGCCTGGCGTTCAGCTTCATCCTCGCACCATGGGCGGGCCGTCAGACCCACGCCGTGGCAGTCGCGGAGCCAACAGCATGATGATCGCGCTGTTTTGGGCAATGGCCCTGGGGATGTTCGCCGTGGCCACCCGCGTCGGTCGGCATTTCGGCTTGATCCCGATTGTCAGCCAGTTGCTGCTGGCGACGTTCGGCCTGCCGCTGCTGATGTATTTCTGGATCGAACCGGGCTGGCAGCTCAGCGGCGCCGCGCTGATTTCCCCGGTGTGGCTGAAAAACCTCTACAGCCTGAGTTTCGCGCTGTTGCTGGGGCACATTCTCAGCGATGTGATCGACCTGAAGCTGGATCGCCAAAGCCTGAAAATCGCCCTGCCGAGTTTCTGCCTGCCGTTCGCCTGCGGCTTGGCGACGGCAGTGTGGCTGTTGCCGCCGCAAGCGTGGATCAGCTCGCTGGCCGTCGGTTTGGTCTTCGCCATCACCGCGATCCCGGTGTTGTACCTCTACCTGCGACACATCAACTACCCGCCCGACGCCACCCGGCGCCTGGTGCAGACCGCGATCCTGATCGACCTCACCTGCTGGACGCTGTTCGGCTTCGCCCAGGGCAGCCTGCATCTGAGTAGTCTGTTGCTGCCCTTGGCCGGCGCCTGTTTGCCGGTGCTGTTGCGCTTGCTCGGTTTGCGCCAACCGTTGTTGTACAGCGGCGGCTTCTTCGCGCTGCTGGTGGTGGCCGAGCACTTCAAGCTCAACGCGCTGATTTTCGGCATCGGCTATTTGCTGTGCATGGCCGCGCTCAAAATACCGCTGGTGTTGCCGTTGCCGGCGCTGTGGATGAATCGTTTGCAGACCTGGATCGCCATCCCGCTGATCCTCACATTCGGCATCGTGCAGATCGATGTGCACGCCGCCATGGCCAGCCTCGGTTGGTTGCCACTGATTGCGCTGTTGCTGTTACCGATTGCCAGCAAATTGCTGGGCAACTGGCTGGGCCTGGGCTGGGCCGGCGTTTCGGTGGATGGCGCCAACCGCTGGCGCGAAAGCCTGCTGCTGAATATTCGCGGGTTGAGCGAGATCGTCTTTCTCAACCTGCTGCTGCAACAACACCTCATCAGCCCGGCGCTGTACTTTGCGCTGATGCTGATGGGCCTGATCGCAACACTGCTGCCGGCACTGGCCGGCATGCATCGAATCCCGCTGAATATCGCCACCCCGGCAAGGAGTCCACGTGCCAATCGTTGAAATGGAACATCGTCAGGTAGTGGTCATCGGGGCCGGGCCTTCGGGCGCCATCGCCGCCGCGCTGCTCAAGCGCAAGGGTCACGATGTATTGGTGATCGAGCGCCAGCATTTCCCACGCTTTTCCATCGGTGAAAGCCTGCTGTCCCACTGCCTGGATTTCGTCGAAGAAGCCGGCATGCTCGACGCGGTGAACGCCGCCGGGTTCCAGCTCAAAACCGGTGCCGCATTCGCCTGGGGCGAGCAGTACAGTGCCTTCGATTTTGGTGACACGTTCAGCAACGGCAAGCCGACCACCTTCCAGGTGCAACGCGCCGATTTCGACAAGTTGCTGGCCGATCAAGCGGCGCTGCAAGGCGTGGAATTGCGCTATGGCGAAGCCATCGTCAGCGCCGATTTCAGCCTGGCGAAACCGCAGCTGACGGTGCTGCGCGAGGATGGCAGCGAGTACCGTGTCGAAGCCGATTTCGTGCTGGATGCCAGCGGCTACGGCCGGGTGTTGCCGCGCTTGCTCGACCTCGAAGCGCCGTCGAACTTCCCGGTGCGCCAAGCGGTGTTCACCCACGTCGAAGACCACATCGACCACCCGAACTTCGACCGCACCAAGATCCTCGTCACCACCCACCCGATTCATCGCGATATCTGGTTCTGGACCATCCCGTTCAGCAACGGCCGTTGCTCGGTGGGCGTGGTGGCGGCGGCCGAACATTTCGAAGGCCGCACCGATGATCTCGACGAGTGCCTGCGCGGCTTTATCGCCGAAACCCCAAGCCTTTCCGGTGTGCTGAACAATGCCGTGTGGGACACCCCGGCACGCACCATCGGCGGCTACTCGGCCAACGTCAAAACCCTCCATGGTCCAGGCTTTGCGCTACTGGGCAACGCGGCGGAATTCCTCGACCCGGTGTTCTCCTCCGGCGTGACCATCGCCATGCGCTCGGCGAGCATGGCCGCCGGTGTATTGCATCGGCAATTGCAGGGCGAAAGCGTTGACTGGCAGACCGAGTTTGCCGACCCGCTGAAACGCGGCGTCGACACCTTCCGTTGCTACGTCGAAGGCTGGTACGCCGGCACCTTCCAGGACGTGATTTTCCACGACGGCAGCTCCACCGATATCCGCCGCATGATCGCCTCGATCCTCGCCGGTTACGCCTGGGATGAACGCAACCCGTTCGTCAGCGAAGCGAAACGCCGGTTGAAGGTGATTTCGGAAATTTGCGCACGGGAAGCCACATGAGCTACCTGAGCGACAACTACGTCGAGGAAACCAAATTCGGTTTCTGGTTCCTGCGTAGCCATACCTGGCAGCACCATGTGCTGCGGGTGGCAATCAATGATTTGCGCGGTTTGTTCAGCGAGTCGCCACCCAGCCACCCGGTGTTGCTGGATGCCGGTTGCGGCCAGGGCAAGTCGTTCCAGTACCTGCGCCAGACCTTTGCGCCCCAGCGTCTGATCGGTGTGGATGCCGATCCGCACAGCCTGAACCTCAGCGGTGAAGAAGCGGCGCGCCAGGGCATGAGCGTGGAACTGATCGGCAGCGATTGCGCGACGCTCAACGTGCCGGACGCCAGTGTCGATCTGCTGTTCTGCCACCAGACCTTTCATCATCTGGTGGAGCAGGATCAGGCGTTGGCCGAGTTCTACCGCGTGCTTAAGCCCGGCGGCTATCTGCTGTTCGCCGAGTCCACCGAGGCTTACATTGATACGTGGGTGATTCGCTGGTTGTTCCGGCATCCGATGCACGTGCAAAAGAGCGCGGCCGGGTATCTGGAGATGATTCGCCAGCAGGGTTTCGAATTCGGCCCGCAGAATGTGTCTTATCCGTACCTGTGGTGGAGCCGCGCCAAGGATTTCGGTTTGCTTGAACGCTTTGGTTTGCGCAAGCCCAAGCCCTTTGGCCAACGGGAAGAAACCCTGGTCAATGTGGTGGCGCGCAAGCCGCTTGAAGGTGCTGTGTGATGTCTGGCGCAACTGAAGAGCTTTTGTGGCGAGGGGGCTTGCCCCCGTTGGGCTGCGAAGCGGCCCCAAAACCTGCAATCGCAAAATGTCTGGTTAACCGCATGCAATGGTTTCACGACTGCTGCGCAGCCGAACGGGGGCAAGCCCCCTCGCCACAGAGATTCTCACTGATTCGTTTCCTGCTCCTGGGTTGTGTCCTGCTGCTGAGCGCCTGCGCCAGCCGCGCCCCGCTGCCCGAGCACAGCCCGAGCCTGGCGCTGCCGCTGCAATTGCATATCCAGCGTCTGGCGGCGGACCAGCGTCAGGACTGGGTGTTGGTGATTCAGCAAGAAGGCCCGGCCCTGCGTTGGTCGATGATGGATTTACTGGGCATTCCCCAGGCCCGGCAGAAGCTGATCGACGGCGCCTGGCAGGCCGACGGTCTGCTGCCGCCGAATCCGGAAGCCCGGGAGCTGTTCGCCGCGCTGTTGTTTGCGTTGACGCCGGAAGGTGAGTTGCAAAGCAATTACCCCGTCGCCTGGCAGCATGGCGCGCAACGAACCTTGCCCGAGCGCTGGGACGTCCGATATTCACGCCCGATGAGCTTTGAATTGAACCTGCCCAAAGGCCCGAAATACCAAATCACGCCGCTGAACGGGGACACGCCATGACCGCCTGGTTGAACGCCTTGGGGGTGATCTGCGCCCTGGGTCGCGACAAACGGGAAGTCGCGCGCAACCTGTTTGCCGGCGATTGTTCCGGCATGCGTAGCGAGGCGGGCTGGGTGACGGGACGTTCATTGCCCGTGGCCGCGGTGCAGGGCGAACTCGCGCCGATTCCCCCGGAACTGGCCGACCAGCGCAGCCGCAACAATCAACTGCTGCTGGAAGCGGCGCTGCAAATTCGCCCGAACATCGAGCAAGCGATCCAGACCTACGGCCATGACCGCATCGGCATCGTATTGGGCACCAGCACCTCGGGCATCGACGAAGCCAGCCGCGGGTTGGCGCATTACATCCGTGAGCATGAATTCCCCGCCGACTACGATTATCGGCAGCAGGAACTCGGCGCACCGGCGAATTTCCTGGCCGACTGGCTGCAATTGAGCGGCCCGGCCTATGTGATTTCCACCGCGTGCACCTCCAGCGCCCGGGCCTTGATGAGTGCCCAGCGTCTGCTCGACCTTGGGTTGTGCGATGCCGTGCTGTGCGGCGGCGTCGACAGTTTGTGCAGACTGACCCTCAATGGTTTTTCGGCCCTGGAAGCGGTGTCCGAGCAGCGCTGCATCCCGTTCTCGGCCAACCGCAACGGCATCAACATTGGCGAAGCGGCGGTGCTGTTCTTGATGAGCAAGCAACCGGGCGACGGCCCATCGATTGCCCTGCTCGGCAGCGGCGCCAGCTCCGACGCGCACCATATTTCTGCGCCAGAACCGACCGGCCGTGGCGCCCAGCAAGCCATGCGCAAGGCCTTGAGCCGCGCGGCCCTGGAGCCGTCGCAAATCGCTTATCTGAACCTGCACGGCACCGCCACCCAGCACAACGACGCCATGGAAAGCCTGGCGGTCGCTGCGCTGTTCCCGGACGGCGTGCCCTGTTCGTCGACCAAACCGATGACCGGCCACACCCTCGGCGCCGCCGGGGCCCTGGAAGCGGCGTTCTGCTGGTTGAGCCTGAGCGCCGACAATCCCGAGCATGCCCTGCCGCCGCACCTCTGGGACGGCCAGCCCGACCCCGACTTGCCGCCATTGAACTGGGTGACGCCGGCCCATCGCCTGGCGTCCATTGCACCCCGCTACCTGATGAGCAATTCGTTTGCCTTCGGTGGCAATAACGTCAGCCTGATTATCGGAGACGCCCCATGATTGCCTGGCCGCTCGCCGAACTGCTGCCTCACGCTGGCGACATGATCCTCATCGAGCAGATCCTGTCGTTCGATGACGAGCAGATTCACACTCGCCTCACCGTCAAACCCAATGGCCTGTTCAACCGCCCCGACGGCAGCCTGCCGGCCTGGGTCGGCATCGAACTGATGGCCCAGAGCGTCGCCGCCTACGCCGGTTGCCATGCCCGGGCCCGTGGCGATGCGGTGGAGCTGGGCTTTTTGCTCGGCACCCGCAAATTCGAATGCAACGTCGAACACTTCCCCGCCGGCACCGAGCTGACCATCCACGGCCTGCGTTCGCTGGAAGACGACAGCGGCATGGGCGTGTTCGAATGCCACATCAACGCGCCCGGCATCCACGCCACCGCCCGGCTCAACGTGTATCGCCCGCCGCAAGCGGCGCAATACCTTCAAGAAATCCAAGGAGTCGAGTGATGACTGAATTCGTACTGGTCACCGGCTCCAGCCGTGGCATCGGCCGCGCCATCGCCTTGCGCCTGGCCCAGGCCGGGCATGACATCGTGCTGCATTGCCGCAGCGGCATGGCCGAGGCGATCGCTGTTCAAGGCGAAATCCAGGCGTTGGGCCGTAATGCCCGCGTGCTGCAATTCGACGTGTCCGACCGCGCCAGTTGCAAAGCCATTCTCGAAGCCGACGTCGAAGCCCATGGTGCCTATTACGGCGTGGTGCTTAACGCCGGGCTGACCCGCGACGGTGCTTTTCCGGCGCTGAGCGAGGATGATTGGGACGTGGTGATGCGCACCAACCTCGACGGTTTCTACAACGTGTTGCACCCGGTGATGATGCCGATGATTCGTCGTCGCGCCGCCGGGCGGATTGTGTGCATCACGTCGGTGTCCGGCTTGATCGGCAACCGTGGCCAGGTCAACTACAGCGCCTCCAAGGCCGGTTTGATCGGCGCCGCGAAAGCGTTGGCGATCGAACTGGGCAAGCGCAAGATTACCGTCAACTGTGTCGCACCCGGCCTGATCGACACCGCAATGCTCGACGAAAACGTGCCGGTGGAAGAACTGATGAAAATGATCCCCGCACAACGCATGGGCACCCCCGAAGAGGTGGCCGGCGCCGTGAATTTCCTGATGTCGGCGGAAGCCTCGTACATCACCCGCCAGGTTCTGGCCGTCAATGGAGGCCTGTGCTGATGAAGCGCGTCGTCGTCACCGGCATGGCCGGCATTACTTCACTGGGCAGCGATTGGGACACCATCGCCGGCAACTTCGCGGCCAACCGCAGCGGCATTCGCCGCATGGACGAGTGGGATCGCTTCACTGAACTCAACACGCGCCTGGCTGGCCCCATCGATGATTTCAAAGTCCCGAGCCACTGGACCCGCAAGCAACTGCGCAGCATGGGGCGCGTTTCGCGCCTGGCTGTGGGTGCTGCTGAGCAAGCGCTGGCCGACGCCGGGCTGTTGGGCGACGAATCGATCAAGGACGGGCGCATGGGCGTCGCTTGTGGTTCGTCCACCGGCAGCACCGACGAGATCAAGGCATTCGGCAACATGCTGCTCAACTCGGTGGCCGAAGGCCTGAACGCCAACTCCTACGTGCGGATGATGCCGCACACCACGGCGGCGAATATCAGCATCTTCTTCGGCCTCACCGGCCGGCTGATCCCGACCTCCAGCGCCTGCACCAGCGGCAGCCAGGGCATCGGCTACGCCTACGAGTCGATCAAGTTCGGTCGCTTGCCGCTGATGCTCGCCGGCGGCGCCGAAGAACTGTGCCCGACCGAAGCCATGGTCTTCGACGCGCTCTACGCCACCAGCCTGAAAAACGACGCGCCGCAAACCAGCCCACGTCCGTACGACAAGGGTCGCGATGGCCTGGTGATCGGTGAAGGCGGCGGCATGCTGGTGCTCGAAGAACTGGAACACGCCCTGGCACGCGGCGCACACATCCATGCCGAACTCGTCGGTTTCGGCAGCAACGCCGACGGCCAGCACACCACCCGCCCCGAGCAGGTGACCATGCGCCGCGCGATGGAACTGGCGCTGGAAGATGCCGGTTTGCAGCCGTCGGACATTGGCTACGTCAACGGTCACGGCACGGCTACAGAACAGGGCGACATTGCCGAAACACTGGCCACCAGTGCGCTGTTCGGTGAACACATGCCGATCAGTTCGCAGAAAAGCTTCCTCGGTCACACGTTGGGTGCCTGCGGTGCGCTGGAGTCCTGGTTCAGCATCGAAATGCTCAATCGCGACCTGTACGTGCACACCTTCAACCTCGACGAGATCGACCCGCACTGCGGCAAGCTCGACTACCTGCGCGGCGAGTTCCGGCAGATGAGCAACCAATACGTGATGAACAACAACTTTGCCTTCGGCGGCGTCAACACTTCGCTGATCTTCCGCCGCTGGTCGTAACCGAACTAATCCGGGTCAAGGAGACCTCCATGCACTTCAAGAAACTCGCTACCGCCGCCACCCTGCTGATCTGCGCCCTGCCGGCCATCAGCCAGGCCCGTGACACCGCCGTGTACCTGCCCTTCGACAAAGCCGTCGCCGAAGCCACCCGCACCGGCAAAATCGATGGCAGCGTGAAGTTCTACCTGGCGGGCAACAACCCGGCCGGCAACGTCACCGTCCTTACTGCAGGCTCGGTGACCAACAAGAAAACCAACGCCTTCAACAAGACCGACACCGTGGCCTGCGAATGGGTCGCGCAATCGGCCATCATCAGCCTGCACGAGGCGGCCAAAAGCGCCGGCGCCAATGCCGTGACCAACATCGTGAGTTTCTACAAAAGCAATGAGCGTAAAGACGCCAAGAACTATGAGTGCCACGCCGGCGCGATCATGGCCGGTGTTGCGTTGAAAGGGGATTTGGTGAAGGTTCAGTAAGGCCAGAAACGACAAAGGGCGCCTTTTCAGGCGCCTTTTTTTTGAGCCCGTTTTGATCGGACGCGGAGCGTTGATCGTTCCCACGCTCTGCGTGGGAATGCAGCCCGGGACGCTCCGCGTCCCTGCCGAGGCGGACGCAGAGCGTCCATTGAGGCATTCCCACGCAGGAGCGTGGGAACGATCATCGTCAAAGATCGCAGGCTGCTCCAGTTCCTACAGGGTTGGTATTGTGTCGTCTGGCGTTGATGGCTGATCTTTGTGAGCGCTGCGCACTCAAGCGGGAGCAAGTTCTCTCGCCACAATGACAAAGGGCGCCTTTCGGCGCCCCTTCGCAAACAGGTCGGCTTGTCATCGCCCTTCACCTGTCTGGCTCTGCGATGGCTGGTTACCCAGGATCCTCAGAGTCTCACAAGCCCCTTTCGGGTTCGCCGTTGATTGATCGTTCCCACGCTCTGCGTGGGAATGCAGCCCGGGACGCTCCGCGTCCCTGCCGAGGCGGACGTAGAGCGTCCATTGAGGCATTCCCACGCAGGAGCGTGGGAACGATCATCTCTGTCGTTTTCAAGGTGAGTCGAAGTTGTCCAGCACCCGGTTGACCGCCAGCTCTCCCAACATGATCGACTGCTGAATCCCAAGCAGTGTGTTGCACTGCGATCCCTCCAGAAATCTCACGAAATCACTCGCCATGACATTCGCCGATGCCAGCGATTCACTCGCGTATTCCAGCAAGGTCCGGTTGTCGACTTCGGGCGCGATGAAAACGATGTTGCTGGGTTGTCGCTTGTAGAGGGGCGCTACGTTATCGGCGGACTGATTGAGCGTTTCTGCGTCCGGGGACGTGTCGAGAGATGCCGAATGACCATCCGGCGGGTTTGGTGTGTCCTTGAACATAATTCGGTCTCCAAAAAAGTGGAGCCGTCACCGAATTGCTACTAAACAAAAGGGTGGCAGCTGAACGCAGGTTAGTAGACCGGGGAGACACGAAACCGGCGCGCCCGAGAGCGCCCTGCGCACAGCTACCATCAAGCACAGGCATGGAAAATACCTGACTGTCTGGAACGCAAATACGCTTCGTGTAACCACGAGCTACTAAACCCGATCACTGATGAGCAGTGATGCGAATCAAGTTACCGATGGCCCCCAAAGCGTACAAGCCGGCGGATTCTGAGCCTGTCGTAAGCTCCGCCGCAAGGCGTTGTAGTCTTCCGGAACATAGCTTCGGAAATGTCCCACAGAGGGCATCACGATTTCAGGGGCTCCACCTTCCTCGTCAACAACTCCACAAACGCCTTCGCCATCGGCGATTTCTGATCCTTGCGCTGCACCAGCCACACCGCCGACACCGCTTCCGGATCCAGCAGCGGCCGATACACCACACCATCGATCCTCATCCGCTGGTACGACGCCGGCAGTACCGACACACCCAACCCCGCCGCTACCAACCCAATGATGGTCATCGCCTCGCCAGCCTCTTGGGCAAAGTGCGGGCTAAACCCGGCATCTCGCGCCAGGCTGAGTAGCTGGGCGTACAGACCACTGCCATAACTGCGTGGGAAAAAGACGAAAGGTTCGAGGGCAAGGGCAGACAGAAACAGGCCTTCTTCGCTGTCGTTCGCCAATGGATGCTTGGAACTGAGCACCGCCACCAGGGGCTCGCGCATCAACTCCACCACGCTGAGGGAATCCGGCAACCCGAGCGGTCGCATGATTCCGATCTCGATTGACTCATCCACTAACGCGTCGGCGACTTGGGTGCTGCTCATCTCCCGCAAGTTCAGGTGCACAGCGGGGAAGCGCTGACGAAACGAGAAAATCGCCTGGGGGATGGTCGAGTTGAAGGGTGCCGACGAGGTGAAGCCGATTTTCAACTCGCCCAGCTCCCCGAGTTGCGCACGGCGGGCAACGTCTGCCGCTTTGTCGACCTGGGCCAGCACCAGTCGCGCCTCTTCCAGAAACAACCGACCAGCCTCACTCAGCTCGACCCGACGATTGGTCCGCTCGAACAACCGTGCGCCAACCTCCGCTTCCAGTGCCTGAATCTGTTGACTCAACGGCGGCTGCGAGATGCCCAACACCTGAGCGGCGCGGCCAAAGTGCAGCTCTTCGGCGACGGCGATGAAGTAGCGCAGGTGGCGTAATTCCATGAAAACTCCATTAGGTCGCTAAACCTATCAAACAGGTCGAACAATATATTGGATTGAATCATTAGGCAGCTATATGCTTTTTTCATTGCCTGACCGGCTGCGCCCTCCGAGGTCCGAAGTGAAAACTGCTGTCACCCCACTCGCCCATGAAGTTCCGCCCACTGCGCTGGACGATGTCGTCGCCGAGCTGAACGAGATCTACATCGAAAAAGGCACGCCGATGTTCATGCGCACGGTGCTGGCGCTGTTCTGCGGCGGCTTCGCGACGTTCGCCCTGCTGTATTGCGTGCAGCCGATGATGCCGCTGCTGTCCCACGAGTACTCGATCAACGCGGCCCAGAGCAGCCTGATCCTGTCGGTGGCCACCGGCATGCTCGCGATTGGTCTGCTGATCACCGGCCCGATTTCCGACCGGGTCGGGCGCAAGCCGGTGATGGTGACCGCGTTGTTCGCCGCTTCGCTGTGCACCATGGCCAGCGCGATGATGCCGAGCTGGGAAGGCGTGTTGATCATGCGGGCGTTGATCGGGCTGTCGTTGAGCGGCCTGGCGGCGGTCGCCATGACTTATTTGAGCGAAGAGATTCATCCGCAGCACATTGGCTTGGCCATGGGTTTGTACATTGGCGGTAACGCGATTGGCGGGATGTCTGGACGCTTGATCACTGGCGTGTTGATCGACTTCGTCAGTTGGCACACGGCGATGTTGGTGATCGGCGGTCTGGCGCTGATCGCGGCGGCTGTGTTCTGGAAGATCCTGCCCGAGTCACGCAACTTCCGCGCTCGCTCGATGCACCCGCGCAGCCTGCTCGACGGCTTCACCATGCACTTTCGCGACGCCGGCCTGCCGCTGCTGTTCCTTGAGGCTTTTGTGCTGATGGGCGCGTTCGTCACGCTGTTCAACTACATCGGCTATCGCCTGCTGGCCGCGCCTTACAACATGGACCAGGCCTTTGTCGGGCTGCTGTCGGTGGTGTACCTGTCGGGGATCTATAGCTCGGCGAAGATTGGTTCGCTGGCGGACAAACTGGGCCGCCGTAAGGTGCTGTGGGCGACGATCACCTTGATGCTCGCAGGCCTGGCGCTGACCCTGTTTACACCGCTGCCACTGGTGATCATTGGCATGCTGATCTTCACCTTCGGCTTCTTCGGCGCGCATTCGGTGGCCAGCAGCTGGATTGGGCGGCGGGCGATCAAGGCCAAGGGGCAGGCTTCGTCGCTGTATCTGTTCAGCTATTACGCCGGGTCGAGTATTGCGGGGACGGCGGGTGGGGTGTTCTGGCACCTCGGCGGGTGGAACGGGATCGGGTTGTTTATTGGCGGGTTGCTGGTGATTGCGTTGTTGGTAGCGTTGAAGCTGGCGAAGTTGCCGCCGCTGCCAGGCACCGCACAGGTCTAGCCACAACTGCGCCCCAGCGGTAATCGCGAGCCAAGGTACACTGACGGCATTCGTCAGTCTTGGTAAAGGGAAACCAGAATGCGCCTGGACCGTCTTCACATTCAGAATTTTCGTTGCTACGAAGATGCCACTTTCGACTTTCAGCCGGGTTTCAATCTGGTGGTGGGGGTTAATGGGAGTGGGAAGACTTCGTTGTTGCAGGCGGTGGCAGTTTCATTCATCGAATTCGGCAATGCGATGAAACCTAGCCAGACCTCCCTAAAAAATGAAGACATACGTTTTGTCATAGATCGTTTTGATGGCCGAAGCCGGTACGAACGCAAATTTCCATTACTTGTGCACGGCATGGGTGACGTGTTCGAAGCAACAGAATGGGTGATTAAACGAGATGGGGAAGCCCTTCCACACCTGGTCGATTCCATTTTCGACGCTGAAAAAAAGCAAAAACGCCCGGCACAAGCCGGGCGTTTTGGTTATCGGGCAACGATCACTCGTGATACTGCGCCGACAATTCATGCACCGCGCGCAGGAACGCGCCCGCATGCTCCGGATCAACTTCCGGGGTGATGCCATGACCCAGGTTGAACACGTGGCCACTGCCCTTGCCGTAGCTGGCAAGGATGCGGCCGACTTCGGTGCGGATGGCTTCTGGCTTGGCGTAGAGCACGGTCGGGTCCATGTTGCCTTGCAGGGCGACTTTGTTGCCGACGCGGTCGCGGGCGTTGCCGATGTCGCAGGTCCAGTCCAGGCCCAATGCGTCAGCGCCAGCGTCGGCGATGCTTTCCAGCCACAGCCCCCCGCCCTTGGTGAACAGGATGACCGGCACTTTGCGGCCTTCGTGTTCGCGGATCAGGCCACTGACGATCTTGCGCATGTAGGCCAGGGAGAATTCCTGGTACGCCGCCGCCGAGAGGTTGCCGCCCCAGCTATCGAAGATCTGCACCGCTTGGGCGCCGGCCATGATCTGGCCGTTGAGGTAGCTGGTGACCGACTGAGCCAGCTTGTCCAGCAACAAGTGCAGGGCTTGCGGGTTGTCGTAGAGCATGGTTTTGGTCTTGCGGTAGTCTTTCGACGAGCCGCCTTCGACCATGTAGGTGGCCAGGGTCCATGGGCTGCCGGAGAAGCCGATCAGCGGCACGCGGCCGTTCAGTTCGCGGCGGATGGTGCTGACCGCGTCCATCACGTAGCCAAGGTCTTTGTGCGGATCCGGGATCGGCAGGGCTTCGATGTCGGCCATCGTGCTGACGACTTTCTTGAAGCGTGGGCCTTCACCGGTTTCAAAGTACAGGCCTTGGCCCATGGCGTCCGGGATGGTGAGGATGTCGGAGAAGAGGATCGCCGCGTCCAGTTGCGGGTAGCGGTCGAGCGGTTGCATCGTGACTTCGCAAGCGAACTCCGGGTTCATGCACAGGCTCATGAAGTCACCGGCCTTGGCGCGGCTGGCGCGGTATTCCGGCAGATAGCGACCGGCCTGACGCATCATCCAGACAGGCGTGACGTCTACGGGTTGCTTGAGCAGGGCGCGAAGGAAACGGTCGTTCTTCAGGGCAGTCATGTCGGCATCCGGAAAAAAAGTGCGGGCATTTTCTCAGAGCGCGACGCAAAAGGCACGGTTGCAGGTCAGCCTTTTGTCTATCGGGTCAATTTGTCGCGGTGAAAATCCGGCATTCGCAACACCCTGAAACCAATGTGGGAGCGGGCTTGCTCGCGAAAGCGGTGTGTCAGTCGACATCAATACTGACTGTTACACCGTCTTCGCGAGCAAGCCCGCTCCCACATTTTGATCGCATTCCTGTTCAGGAAAGCGATCAGACCTCCAGGTAATCCAGGATCCCTTCAGCCGCATTGCGGCCTTCGAAGATCGCCGTCACCACCAGGTCAGACCCGCGAACCATATCGCCACCGGCGAAGATTTTCGGGTTGCTGGTCTGGTGCTTGTATTTACCCTGCTCCGGGGCCACGACGCGGCCCTGGCTGTCGGTCTGGATTTCGTACTGTTCGAACCACGACGCCGGGCTTGGACGGAAACCGAACGCGATGACCACGGCGTCGGCCGGGATGATCTCTTCGGAACCCGGGATCGGCTCGGGGCTGCGACGGCCACGGGCGTCCGGTTCGCCGAGACGGGTCTCGACCACTTTCACACCTTCGACGCGGTCTTCACCGACGATGGCGATCGGCTGGCGGTTGTAGAGGAATTTCACGCCTTCTTCCTTGGCGTTCTTCACCTCTTTGCGCGAGCCGGGCATGTTCGCTTCGTCGCGACGATACGCACAGGTCACCGACTTGGCGCCCTGGCGGATCGACGTGCGGTTGCAGTCCATCGCCGTGTCGCCGCCGCCCAGCACCACGACCTTCTTGCCTTTCATGTCGACGAAATCTTCCGGCGACTTTTCAAAGCCCAGGTTGCGGTTGACGTTGGCGATCAGGAAGTCGAGCGCGTCGTGCACGCCCGGCAGGTCCTCACCGGCAAAGCCGCCCTTCATGTAGGTGTAAGTGCCCATGCCCATGAACACGGCATCGTATTCGGCGAGCAGTTGCTCGATGGTCACGTCCTTGCCCACTTCGGTGTTCAGGCGGAACTCGATGCCCATGCCGGTGAAGACTTCGCGGCGATTGCTCAACACGGTCTTTTCCAGCTTGAACTCGGGGATACCGAAGGTCAGCAGACCGCCGATTTCCGGGTTCTTGTCGAACACCACCGGGGTCACGCCGCCGCGCACCAGCACGTCGGCACAGCCCAGGCCAGCAGGGCCGGCACCGATGATTGCGACACGCTTGCCGGTCGGCTTGACCTTGGACATGTCCGGGCGCCAGCCCATGGCGAAGGCGGTGTCGGTGATGTACTTCTCGACCGAACCGATGGTCACCGCGCCGAAGCCGTCGTTGAGGGTGCAGGCACCCTCGCACAGACGATCCTGGGGGCACACCCGACCGCAGACTTCCGGCAGGGTGTTGGTCTGGTGCGACAGCTCGGCGGCCTGGAGGATGTTGCCCTCGGCCACCAGTTTCAGCCAGTTGGGAATGAAGTTGTGCACCGGGCACTTCCATTCGCAATACGGGTTACCGCAACCCAGGCAGCGGTGGGCCTGATCGGCCGAATGCTGGGGTTTAAAGGGTTCGTAGATTTCCACGAACTCTTTCTTGCGTTGACGCAACAGTTTCTTCTTCGGATCTTTGCGCCCGACATCGATGAACTGGAAGTCGTTATTCAGACGTTCAGCCATTGTTAAAACCTCTCAACAGCAGCTCGAAGCTACAAGCTTCAAGCTGCAAGACAATCACGGTGGCAGGCACATCGCGCACTGCTGTTAACTGGCGGCTTGAAGCTTGCCGCTTGCAGCTGCCCTTATTGCGGATTGGCACGGGTGCTGGAAAGCAACGATTTCAGGTTGGCAGCCTTGGGCTTGACCAGCCAGAAACGACGCAGATAGTCATCGAGGTTCTCAGCGAGGTTACGACCCCATTCGCTGTCGGTTTCCGCGACGTATTCGTCCAGCACGCGTTGCAGGTGGCTGCGATAGGCTTCCATCGCTTCGCCGCTGATCCGCTGGATTTCCACCAGTTCGTGGTTGACCCGGTCAACGAAGGAGTTGTCCTGGTCGAGCACGTAGGCGAAACCGCCGGTCATGCCTGAGCCGAAGTTGTAACCGGTCTTGCCCAGAACGCAAACGAAACCACCGGTCATGTACTCGCAGCAGTGATCGCCAGTGCCTTCCACCACGGTGTGGGCACCGGAGTTACGCACGGCGAAACGCTCGCCTGCGGTGCCAGCGGCAAACAGCTTGCCGCCGGTGGCGCCGTACAGGCAGGTGTTGCCGATGATCGCACTGTCCTGGGTCTTGTAGACGCTGCCCTTCGGCGGAACGATGACCAGCTTGCCACCGGTCATGCCTTTGCCGACGTAGTCGTTGGCGTCGCCTTCCAGGTACATGTTCAGGCCGCCGGCGTTCCACACACCGAAGCTCTGACCGGCCGTCCCTTTGAAGCGGAAAGTGATCGGCGCGTTCGCCATGCCTTGGTTGCCGTGCTTGCGGGCGATTTCACCGGAGATCCGCGCGCCGATCGAACGGTCGCAGTTGCAGATATTCAGCTCGAAATCAGCGCCGCTCTTGTCGTTGATCGCCGAGGTGGCCATGTCGACCATTTTCTCGGCCAGCAGGCCTTTGTCGAATGGCGGGTTGCGCTCGACCTGGCAGAACTGAGGTTTGTCTGCCGGGATGTGATCGCTGCCCAGCAACGGGGTCAGGTCCAAGTGTTGCTGCTTGGCGGTCTGGCCTTCGAGGATTTCCAGCAGATCGGTACGACCGATCAGCTCTTCGAGGGAGCGCACGCCCAGCTTGGCCAGCCACTCACGGGTTTCTTCGGCGACGTAGGTGAAGAAATTCACCACCATGTCGACGGTGCCGATGTAGTGATCCTTGCGCAGCTTCTCGTTCTGAGTCGCGACGCCGGTGGCGCAGTTGTTCAGGTGGCAGATGCGCAGGTATTTGCAGCCCAGGGCGATCATTGGCGCGGTGCCGAAGCCGAAGCTTTCGGCGCCGAGGATCGCAGCCTTGATCACGTCGAGGCCGGTTTTCAGGCCGCCGTCGGTTTGTACCCGGACTTTGCCACGCAGGTCATTGCCACGCAGGGTCTGGTGGGTTTCGGCCAGGCCGAGTTCCCACGGCGCGCCCGCGTATTTGATCGAGGTCAGTGGCGATGCACCGGTGCCGCCGTCATAGCCGGAGATGGTGATCAAGTCCGCGTAGGCCTTGGCCACACCGGCAGCGATGGTGCCGACGCCTGCTTCTGCCACCAGCTTCACCGAGACCAAAGCCTTCGGGTTGACTTGTTTCAGGTCAAAAATCAGCTGCGACAAGTCTTCGATCGAGTAGATGTCGTGGTGCGGTGGCGGCGAAATCAGGGTCACGCCCGGCACTGCGTAACGCAGCTTGGCGATCAGACCGTTGACCTTGCCCCCTGGCAGCTGACCACCTTCGCCGGGCTTGGCACCCTGGGCGACTTTGATCTGCAGCACTTCAGCGTTGACCAGGTATTCCGGGGTCACACCGAAACGGCCAGTCGCAACCTGCTTGATTTTCGAGCTCTTGATGGTGCCGTAGCGCGCCGGGTCTTCGCCGCCTTCGCCGGAGTTGGAACGCGCACCGAGGCGGTTCATGGCTTCGGCCAGGGCTTCGTGAGCCTCAGGCGACAAGGCGCCCAACGAGATGCCAGCGGAGTCGAAGCGCTTGAGCACCGATTCCAGCGGTTCGATCTCGCTGATGTCCAGCGCCGTGTCCAGGGTCTTCACCTTGAACAGGTCGCGGATCATCGACACCGGACGGTTGTCCACCAGCGCCGTGTATTCCTTGAACTTGCTGTAGTCGCCCTGCTGCACAGCGGCTTGCAGGGTGCTGACCACGTCCGGGTTGTAAGCGTGATATTCGCCACCGTGGACAAACTTCAGCAAACCGCCCTGCTGGATTGGCTTGCGCGGGCTCCAGGCTTCGGCGGCCAAGGCTTTCTGCTCGGCTTCGATGTCGACGAAACGCGCACCCTTGATGCGGCTCGGCACGCCACGGAAGCTCAGTTCGCAGACTTCTTCGGACAGGCCAATGGCTTCGAACAACTGCGCACCGCGGTACGAAGTGATGGTCGAGATGCCCATCTTCGACAGGATCTTCAGCAGGCCTTTGGTGATGCCTTTGCGGTAGTTCTTGAACACCTCGTAGAGGTCGCCCAGTACTTCACCGGTACGGATCAGGTCGCCCAGCACTTCGTAGGCCAGGAACGGATAGACCGCCGAGGCGCCGAAACCGATCAGGACCGCGAAGTGATGCGGGTCGCGAGCGGTGGCGGTTTCCACGAGGATGTTGGAATCGCAGCGCAGGCCTTTTTCGGTCAGGCGGTGATGCACCGCGCCGGTGGCCAAGGATGCGTGAATCGGCAACTTGCCCGGGGCAATGTGACGGTCACTCAGCACCACCTGGGTACGGCCGGAACGCACGGCTTCTTCAGCCTGATCGGCAACGTTGCGGATCGCCGCTTCGAGGCCGACGCTTTCGTCGTAGTTCAGATCGATGATCGCGCGCTCAAAGCCCGGACGATCGAGGTTCATCAGCGAGCGCCACTTGGCCGGAGAGATAACCGGCGAGCTGAGGATCACGCGCGAAGCGTGTTCCGGCGACTCCTGGAAGATGTTGCGCTCGGCACCGAGGCAGATCTCCAGCGACATGACGATGGCTTCACGCAGCGGGTCGATCGGCGGGTTGGTCACCTGGGCGAACTGCTGGCGGAAATAGTCGTACGGCGTGCGCACGCGCTGGGACAGCACGGCCATCGGCGTATCGTCGCCCATCGAGCCCACGGCTTCGTAGCCTTGCTCGCCGAGCGGACGCAGCACCTGGTCGCGCTCTTCGAACGTGACTTGATACATCTTCATGTACTGCTTGAGCTGGTCGACGTCGTAGAAAGCCGAACCGTGGTCGTTGTCTTCCATGGTCGCCTGGATGCGCAGGGCATTCTTGCGCAGCCATTGCTTGTACGGATGACGGGACTTCAAGCGGTTGTCGATCGCATCGGTGTCGAGGATCTGACCGGTTTCGGTGTCCACGGCAAAGATCTGGCCCGGGCCTACACGGCCCTTGGCGATCACGTCTTCAGGCTGGTAGTTCCAGACACCGATTTCCGAGGCCAGGGTGATGAAACCGTTCTTGGTGGTGACCCAACGCGCCGGACGCAGACCGTTACGGTCGAGCAGGCACACCGCGTAGCGACCGTCGGTCATGACCACGCCGGCCGGGCCGTCCCACGGCTCCATGTGCATCGAGTTGTATTCGTAGAACGCCCGCAGGTCCGGGTCCATGGTTTCGACGTTCTGCCACGCAGGCGGAATGATCATCCGCACGCCACGGAACAGGTCGATGCCGCCAGTGACCATCAGCTCGAGCATGTTGTCCATGCTCGAGGAGTCAGAACCGACACGGTTGACCAGTGGGCCGAGTTCTTCCAAGTCCATCAAGTCGTTGGTGAACTTGGTGCGACGGGCCACGGCCCAGTTGCGGTTACCGGTGATGGTGTTGATCTCGCCGTTATGGGCGAGGAAGCGGAACGGCTGCGCCAGCGGCCATTTCGGCAGGGTATTGGTCGAGAAGCGCTGGTGGAACACGCAGATCGAGGTTTGCAGGCGCTGGTCGCTGAGGTCTGGATAGAAGGCGGTCAAGTCCGCCGGCATCATCAGGCCTTTATAAATAATGGTCTTGTGCGAAAAGCTGCAGATGTAGTGATCGGCGTCGGCGGCGTTGGCCACGGACGAGCGACGACGGGAAGTGAACAGTTTGATCGCCATGTCCTGATCGCTCAGGCCTTCACCGCCGATGTACACCTGTTCGATCTGCGGCAGGCGCTCCAGGGCCAGGCGGCCGAGGACGCTGGTGTCGATCGGCACTTTGCGCCAGCCGACGAGGGTCAGGCCGGCCGCAAGGATCTCGCGGTTCATGTTTTCGCGAGCGGCTTCGGCTTTGACCGGGTCCTGGTTGAAGAAGACCATGCCCACGGCATATTGCTTGGGCAGTTCGACGCCGAAGGTTTCCTGGGCAATGGCTCGCAGGAACACGTCCGGCTTTTGAATCAGCAAGCCGCATCCGTCACCGGTCTTGCCGTCGGCGTTGATCCCACCGCGGTGGGTCATGCAGGTCAGGGCCTCAATGGCCGTTTGCAAAAGGGTATGACTGGGCTCGCCCTGCATATGGGCTATCAGGCCAAAACCGCAGTTATCCTTGAATTCATCTGGTTGGTACAGACCTGCTTTCATAGACACTTTCTCACCAGGCTGCCTCTTTTCGAGGCAAATTTCTTTTCAATTCAACCACTTGCATTCCGCGCCGAACGTACGCCAGCTTAGCGGGGGCAAAAGGGTGGTCATTGTACACAGCGACACAGACGCTCACAAATTTGACGACGAACTGTCGCAAATCTATGTCGCATTTGTGAAAGGTTTAAAGCGATCTGCTGTGCTAGTCAAAACTTTTTTAATTTTGACCGCAACGACTCAAAGACTACTGTAACGCAGACACCACAAGGCACGCGGCCTCTGGGGCAGCATGCTACTTGCGGAAAATTTTGAGGTGCCGGGAGAGGCGGCCTGGGTAAGGCCGCCGAATCATCAGCGAGCTGTAGCCAGTTCCTGTTGGACGCTGGCGACGGAGCGAGGCCAAGGTTTACCAGCCTGAACCTTCGCTGGCAAGGCCTTGATGGCGGTAACGGCTGCATCGCGGTTGGCGAAGCTGCCGTAGGTGATGACGTAAAGCGGTTTGCCGTTCAGCACTTTCTTGAAATAACGGTACTCGCCGCCCTGCTCCTTGACGAAGGATTGTGCAGCGGTTTCGGAGCTGGTGCCGAGGATCTGCACCACGTAGTTGCTCGTCGGCTGCCCGGCGTACCAAGTGCCGCCGGCGGCTTTAGCGACGGTAACCGGCTTCTCGGCCGGTTTGGCGGCGACTACGGGCTTGGCCGGCGCTGGAGCCGGCTTGGCCGCTGGCGCAGGCGCTGGCTTGGCGGTAGCGACCTGGGTCGGTGCCGGCGCCGGTTTGGCGGCAGGCGTCGGTGCAGGGCCAGGCTGGATGCCGGTCGGCGGTGCGATGGTGGTCACGGTTGGCGGCGTGGCGCTGGAGCCTTCGACCGGCACGCCGTCGTCGCCTTCAGTGATACCACCGGCCGCTTCGGCCAGTGGGCTGCGCATGACCGGTTGCTGCTGGCCGACGAGCGGCAACGGCATCGGCTGCGTGTTACCGGCGAACTCTACCGAAGGCGCGCCCCCGGCAGCGTTAGGTTTTGGCGTGCCCAGTGGCAGTTGGGCCTGTTCGTTGGCCGGTGCGCCGGTGGTCGGTGTCTTGCTGCGGCCCGGCATCAACCAGGCGGCGGCTACCGCGACCACGACTACGGCGGAAATCGCCAATACGTGTTTCTTCGGCATGTTGAACCCCATACTTGGACGCTTCACCGCTGTGCGGCTGGCAATCATGGCTTCGATCATCGCATCGCGGGCGACCTGGTTGATGTTGCCAGGCCAACCGTCGGAGCTTTCGTGAATATCAGAGATCTGATCCGCGGTGAAAAGTTCGATACCCCGACCGGCGCCTTCGAGACGCTGATCCAGGTATTCGCGGGTTTCTTCTTCGGTGTAGGGCTGCAATTCGATGACGTGGAAGCGCTCTTCCTCGAGGCTCAACGCCTCCAGTTGCGCAATCAGCGACGACTCGCCGAACAGGAACACATGAGGGCGACCCTCCGGTGCACCGGCGGCCAGGGCCATCAAGGCTTCGAGCGCGGACTCGTCGAGTTGCTCGGCGTCATCCACCAGCAAGTAGACTTCCTGCCCGGTCAGGGCCAGTTGCACCACCTGGGCCAGGATCGCGTTGATCTCGGCCTGGGCCACGTTCAGCGCCTGGGCGACCTGGCGCAGCACACCGGCGGCATCACCGGCACCACGGGCGGAAACCACCACGCTTTGCACGGACTGCTTGTTGGTGCTGGCCACCAGGGCCTGGCGCAACAGGGTCTTGCCGCTGCCTTGCGGGCCAGTGACCACCAGCAGCAACTGGCTGTAACGCGCCAGGTGATGCAGTTGCCCCAGCACCGGTTTGCGCTGGGCCGGGAAAAATTTGAAGCCAGGCACCCGTGGAGCAAAAGGGTCATGACTTAACTGGAAATGGCCAAGGAAAGCCTCGTCGGCATGCAAACTAGTCATCGGGATCTTATTAACCTTTAAGCTGAGCCAGGGCGCGGTAATCCGCTCCCAGCGTGGCCTGTAGAACCTCTTTCGGATAATCGTCGGTCACCACTGCTTCGCCCATGTGGCGCAGCAGCACCAGGCGCAAACGACCGTCGATCACTTTCTTGTCAATTGCCATGTGTTCGAGAAAATCGGCTTCGGTCATCTCTTGCGGCGGGATGACCGGCAGGCCGGCACGCTGGAACAGGCGAATACCGCGATCTCGCTCCTGTTCGCTGATCCAGCCCAGGCGCGCGGACATTTCCAGCGCCATTACGGTGCCAGCAGCGACCGCCTCACCATGTAGCCACACACCATAGCCCATGTGGGTTTCGATGGCGTGGCCGAAGGTGTGACCCAGGTTCAACGTGGCGCGCACGCCGGTTTCCTTTTCGTCGGCGCCTACCACTTCAGCCTTGGCCTCGCAGGAGCGCTTGATGGCGTATGTCAGGGCGACCTGATCCAGGGCGCGCAGGCGATCGACGTTTTCTTCGAGCCAGGTCAGGAACGGCTCATCGCAGATCAGCCCGTACTTGATAACTTCGGCGAGGCCCGCAGACAGTTCGCGAGCCGGCAAGGTATTGAGCGTCGCGGTATCGATCAGCACCACATTGGGCTGATAGAAGGCGCCCACCATGTTTTTGCCCAGGGGATGGTTGATCCCGGTCTTGCCTCCCACCGACGAGTCGACTTGCGACAGCAGCGTGGTCGGCACCTGGATGAAGTCCACGCCGCGCTGGTAGCAGGCGGCAGCAAAACCGGCCATGTCACCGATCACGCCGCCACCGAGGGCGATCACCGTGGTGCGGCGGTCGTGCCGGGCGGTCAGCAGACCGTCGAAAATCAGTTGCAGGGTTTCCCAGGTCTTGAAGGCTTCGCCGTCGGGCAGCACCACCGAGACAACTGAAAACTGTGCGAGGCTTTTGGTCAGACGTTCGAGATAGAGAGGCGCCACGGTCTCATTGGAAATGATTGCCACTTGCCGTCCGCGAACGTGCGGGGCCAGCAATTCGGGCTGATCCAACAAACCTTCGCCAATATGAATCGGGTAGCTGCGCTCGCCTAGATCGACCTTGAGTGTCTGCATGTGTCCCCACAGTGAAGATGGAATCAGGCGTCCTGCCTTGAGTTAACGAATGTGCGCGGCGCCTGCTGGTGTGACGCCATTTGATAGCCATCCGCCACAACCTTGGTCGGCCATGACAGGACGCCGAGGATAGCGCATTTCGCGCCGCGCTTTAACGGGGCGGAAGTTGCTGCAAGCGTTCGAGGATGTCTAGCACGACCATTCGCGGCGGCCGCTCATCGGTTTCCACCACCAGATCAGCGATTTCCCGATAAAGCGGATCGCGGATCGTCAGCAGGTCGCGCAGGGTCTTGGCCGGATCGGCGGTGCGCAACAGCGGACGATTGCGATCGCGGGAGGTGCGGCCAACTTGCTGCTCGACGGAGGCGTGCAGATAAACCACGCGCCCCCCGGCATGCAGGGCCCGACGATTGGCTTCGCGCATCACGGCACCGCCGCCGGTCGCCAGCACGACGCCGTCGCAGGCGCACAGCTCTTCGATCATCGCTTGCTCGCGATCACGAAAGCCGGGCTCGCCCTCTTTATCGAAGATCCACGGGATATTGGCGCCCGTGCGCAATTCAATTTCCTTGTCGGAATCTTTGAATGGCAGGCGCAGCTCTTTGGCCAGCAACCGGCCGATGGTGCTTTTTCCAGCCCCCATCGGTCCAACAAGAATCAAATTTCGCACAGAATCAATGACTCACAGCAATCGCCTGGTTGTTCATGATACGCGGAGTGAGAAATACCAGCAGCTCGGATTTTTTCTCCGAAACCACGTCACGCCGGAAAAGGCGGCCAAGATACGGCACATCGCCGAGAAATGGCACCTTATCTACAACCTTGCTCTGAGTATTTGAGAAAACCCCGCCAATGACGATGGTCTCGCCATCGTTGACCAGCACTTTGGCGTTGACTTCGTTTTTCTTGATCGGCGGGACATCGTTGAGCTTGTTCAGATAGTCCGGCTCATCCTTGGTGACCTTGACCTCCATGATGATGCGGTTGTCCGGGGTGATTTGCGGCGTCACTTCCAGGGACAGCGACGCCTCCTTGAACGACACCGAAGTCGCGCCACTGGAGCTGGCTTCCTGATAGGGAATCTCGGTGCCCTTGAGGATTTTCGCGGTCTCCTTGTCGGACGTAACCACCTTGGGCTGCGAGACGATTTCGCCGTTGCCGGTCTTCTCCATCGCCGTCAGCTCAAGATCGAGCAGCACGTTGTCGGTGATGAACGCGATGCCGAGCCCCGAAGTATTGGCCGCCGTCCCCATGTCGACGAACGACGAGTTGGTGTTCGTGCCGCCAGGCGTACCAATGGTGGCCGACCCGCCGGTGCCGTTGCTGACACCCGACGTGTTCCAGTTGCCCTTGTTCTGGACCGACCCACCCCAGCGCACGCCCAGGCTCTTGTCGTAATCGACGTTGGCTTCGACGATCCGCGCCTCAATCATCACCTGGCGCACCGGGATATCCAGTTGCGCGACGATGCGCCGGAGCTCGTCGAGGCGATCCTGGGTCTGGTAGGCGATGATGTTGTTGGTCCGCTCGTCGACGGTGATCGAACCGCGCTCGTCGACTTTCGCATCGGCGCTGGTCACCGAGGTGAACAGCTTGGCGATGTCCGCGGCCTTGGCGTAGTTGACCTGCAACAGCTCCCGACGCAGTGGCGCCAGTTCGGCGATCTGTTTCTGCGACTCCAGCTCCTGACGCTCCCGCGCGGCGATTTCATCGGCCGGCGCGACCAGCAACACGTTACCGATCTTGCGCTTGTCCAGACCTTTGGTTTTCAGCACCAAGTCCAGCGCCTGATCCCACGGCACGTTCTGCAGGCGCAAGGTAATGCCGCCCTGCACCGTGTCGCTGGCCACCAGGTTGAGATTGGTGAAGTCGGCGATCAGTTGCAGCACTGAGCGCACATCGATGTCCTGGAAGTTCAGCGAAAGCTTTTCGCCGGTATAGGCAAAACGTTCAGCATTGCGCTTCTGCAAGTCGTCGGCAGTGACCGCACGGATGCTGACGGTCAGCTTGTTGTCGGTCTGGTAGGTCGAATACTCGAAGGCGCCGCTGGGTTCAACACTGATCACGGCGCGGTCGCCCGTGGCACTGGCGTTGACGAATTGCACCGGGGTGGCGAAATCCTTGACGTCGAGACGCACGCGCAATCGCTCGGGCAATTGGGTCCTGGCGAAACCGAGGAGGATCTTGCCGTCGCGCTCCTGGATGTCCGGGGCAATGGAGGGGTCCGACAAATCGATCACCACATTGCCTTCACCCTGGGTGCCGCGCTGAAAGTCCACGCCACGGATGGCCTTGCCCACCGGCGCGTAGGTTTTCGCCGGGGCCGGCGTTGCGGTGGCGACGCGCGGTGCGACGGGCTTGGTTGCCGCGCTTTTGGCGCCTTGCCCGACGACCACGAACAGATTGTTGCCTTCGACCCGGGAGCTGTACGGCGCCAGTTGGGTCAGGTTGATGATCAGTCGCGTCCGGTCCTTGGCCTCCACCACCGTGGCAGTGCGGGCGTTACCGCCACCCAGGTCGCGATTCTTGCTGGCCAGTTTGCTGACCACGCCCGGCAAATCCAGCGCAATGCGCGCCGGTTGCTCCGTGGTGTAGCCATGGGGCGGCGGCGGTGGTCCGTCGAAGGTCAACTTCAACTCGACGCGGTCACCCGGCAGCGCAGCGACATCCAGCGCATTGAGGTTGGCCGCTTGTACCATCGGCGACAGCAGCGCTATCCATAGCGAAATACCGAGGGTTGAGAAAATCCTGTTCATTGTTCGAGTTCCACTATGAGTGCTCTTTCAAAGGGATGGTCCGTGGTCGTTCCAGCCAGGCGCCTTCGCCGTCGGGAACGATTTCGACCACATCGACTTGCGAGCCGCTGATGGCGACGATCCGTCCATCGTTACGCCCCAGGTAATCGCCGACTTTCAACCGATGCACACCGCCCGCCCCGCGCAGCAGCGCAAAGGAGCCAGAGGCATTGGAGATGGTGCCGACCATTTCAAACTGCTCGATGTTGAAACCTTCGAGGTACTGCTTGACCCGATTGGGGTCGGGCTTGACGTTGCGTGAACCGTGCTTCTGGCCCGCCAGGTCAACCCTGACCTGCCGGGAAAACGGACTGCGCAGGTTCGCCGCGCTGTACGTGAATGTGGGGTAAGACCGGAATGTCGGCGTTGGTTCAATCTTGCCCGGCGGACGCAGGCGCACTTCGTTCAGGTACGCGTCCAGGTCGCCGAAGCCATTGTCGCCGCCGCAACCGGCCAGCCCCGCCAACAACACCCCCATCGAAAAACAACGCAACGGGCTCATTTTTGCAGCCCCTTGTCGTTGTAGCGGTAGGTCTTGGCGAGGATGCTCATGCGCAGCTTCGTCCCGCCGTCGGGATTGGCCGGCGCCAGGTCAAAGTCATGCAGGGTGACGATGCGCGGCAGGCCGGCCACGCCACTGACGAACGTGGCCAGGTCGTGATAGGCGCCAGTGACAGTGATCTGGATCGGCAATTCAATGTAGAACTGCTGGGTGACTTCCGGCAGCAACTTGATTTCTTCGAATTCCAGACCGCTGCCCAGGCCGGTACGGGTGATGTCCTCCAGCAAACCGGGGACTTCGGTGTCGCTGGGCAGTTGGCGCAACAGTACACCAAAGGAGTTCTCCATCTCCTTCATCTGCTGGGTATAGAGCTCGAGGTTCGCCGCCATACTGGCCTTGCTGGCGAATTGCTCCTTGAGCGTCGACTCTTCCGTGCGCTTGAGATCGAGCTCGTTTTGCTGGTCGCTGATGAAGAAGTTGTAGCCCAGCGCCAACACCAGAACCATCAGCAGGATGCCCGCCAACGCCTTGATTGCCGGTGGCCAGGAGCCGATGTTGTTGGTGTCCAGATCATTGATGTCGATCTTGCGCAGCCCTTCGAACCATTCCGATGGCGTCATTTAGCGGCCTCCATCGAGACTGGTCGGGTCTGACGCACGGTCAACTGAAAGACGTTGGCCTGGTCCAACTGACCGGCGGTCGTCGCCTTGACCTCGGTCAGGCTTGGCGCGTCGAACCAGTCCGAGGCATCAAGATTGCGCATCAGCTCCGAGACCTTGTTGTTCGACTCGGCCGCGCCGGTAATCGCCAGGCTCTTGCCTTGCATTTTCACTTCGGTGAAATACACGCCGTCCGGCAGGGTACGCGCCAACTGCTCGAAGATACGCCCGCTGATCTGCCGGTTGCCCTGCAGGTCCTGGATGATGCGCATGCGCTCCACCAGTTGCTGGCGGCGGGCCTTGAGGTCGCTGATTTGCTTGATCCGCTCATCGACCACGGCGATCTGTTTGCCGAGGTAATCGTTGCGGGCCATTTGCTGGCTGATGGCGCTGCTGAAAACCTGGTTGGCAATCAGGACCAGGCCCACCGAACCGACCAGCACGCCCACCAACGTCAGCAGAAAACGCTTTCGGCGCTCTTCGCGCAGCTCTTCACGCCAGGGTAAAAGGTTGATCCGCGCCATCAGTCGAAACTCCTGAGGGCCAGACCGCAGGCAATCATCAAGGCCGGCGCATCGCTGGCCAGGGCGCCGGCGTTGACCTTGCTGCTCAGCGACATGTCGGCGAACGGGTTGGCGACCTGGGTCGGGGTGCCCAGTCGTTGTTCGATCAACCGATCGAGCCCGGGCACCGAAGCGGTGCCGCCGGCCAGCAGGATATGGTCGACCGCGTTGTACTGGCCGGACGCAAAGAAAAACTGCAATGAACGGGAGACCTGCTGCACCAACGCTTCGCGGAACGGTTGCAACACCTCGCTGACGTAGTCGTCCGGCAAGCCGCCCTGTTTCTTCGCCAGCCCGGCCTGCTCGACCGTCAGGCCGTAACGGCGCTGGATCTCTTCGGTGAGTTGGCGACCGCCGAACAATTGTTCGCGGGTGTAGATGATCCGGCCGTTGTGCAGCACGCTCAGGGTGGTCATGGTCGCGCCGATGTCCACCACCGCGACGGTCGGACGCTCTTGATTCGAAGCGAGCTGGGGCGCCAGCAGGCCAAAGGAGCGCTCCAGGGCGTAGGCTTCGACGTCCACGACCTTGGCGGTCAACCCGGCCAGGGCCAGGGCAGCCTCACGGACCTCGACGTTTTCTTTTCGACAGGCGGCAAGCAAAACATTGACCCGTTCGGGGTTGCGTACCGATACGTTCTGGACTTCGAAGTCGATGGCGACCTCATCCAAAGGGTAAGGAATGTATTGATCGGCCTCGATCTTGAGCTGGTTTTCCATCTCGTCGTCGGACAGCCCGGCATCCATCTCGATGGTCTTGGTGATCACCGCCGAACCGGCCACGGCCACGGCGACATTGCGGATCCCGGTGCGGGCCTTGAGCAGCACGCGAGACAGGGCCTGGCCCACGCCTTCGAGCTCGGCGATGTTTTTTTCGATGACGGCGCTGGCCGGCAGCGGTTCGACCGCATAGGCCTCGACCCGGTAGCGATCGCCCTGGCGGCTCAGCTCCAGAAGCTTCACCGACGTGGAGCTGATGTCGATCCCCAGAAGCGTTCTGGTCTTTTTATTGAAGAGTCCTAGCACTACCAATTCCCTATGACTATCCGTGAGTTACGGACTCTGTAATGTGCATTGCGTTCAATCACTGCGTCTTGACAGAAGCGCCAATGACGCCCCCGGCGGAAAAATGCTTATAATGCCCAGCGATTTTTTCCGCTTTTACTGCCCGCGCGGGTCGTTCTCTGTGTAGTCGAGACCCTGACGCCAAATTCATTCTTTACCCTGGATGTCCAAACGCCTTGATTCGTCTGCTGAAATTTTTCGGTTGGTCCATCGTCGCCGTTTTCTGCGGACTACTTTTAGGTCTCAGTGGCGCCTATCTTTACCTTAGTCCGGGTTTGCCGTCCGTGGAGGCGCTGAGAAGCATTCAGTTGCAGATTCCTCTACGGGTATACAGCAGCGATAACAAGTTGATTGCAGAATTCGGCGAAATGCGCCGCACGCCGATCCGGTTCGCCGACATTCCCCCCAATTTCATCAATGCGTTACTAAGTGCTGAAGACGATAACTTCGCCAACCACTATGGCGTCGACCCGAGCAGCCTGATGCGTGCGGCGACCCAATTGGTCAAAAGCGGCCACATCCAGTCCGGCGGCAGCACCATTACCATGCAGGTCGCGAAGAACTTCTTCCTGACCAGCGAACGCAGCTTCTCGCGCAAAACCACCGAAATCCTCCTGGCCTTGCAGATCGAACGGCAGCTGACCAAGGACGAAATCCTTGAGCTGTACGTCAACAAGATTTACCTGGGCAACCGCGCCTACGGCATCGAGGCCGCCGCGCAGGTTTACTACGGCAAATCGATCCGTGATGTGAGCCTGGCGCAGATGGCGATGATCGCCGGTCTGCCCAAAGCCCCGTCGCGCTTCAATCCTTTGGCCAACCCGGCCCGCAGCAAGGAGCGTCGCGACTGGATCCTGGGGCGGATGTACAAGCTCGGGAAAATCACCGAAGCCGACTACACCACCGCGATCAACGAACCGCTGAACGCCAGCTATCACGTGCCGACCCCGGAAGTGAATGCGCCGTACATCGCTGAAATGGCCCGCGCCGAAATGGTCGGCCGCTATGGCAGCGACGCCTACACCGAAGGTTTCCGCGTCACCACCACGGTGCCGAGCAACTTGCAGGAAATGGCCAACACCGCGCTCCACGAAGGCTTGATGACCTACGACCAGCGTCACGGCTATCGTGGTCCCGAGTCGCGCCTGCCGGGCAAGACCCGCGAAGCCTGGGCCACCGAGCTGACCAAGCAGCGCACCATCAGCAGCCTGGAGCCGGCCATCGTCACCCAGGTCGACAAGAATGGCCTGCAAGTGATGACCCGCACCGGCGACGAACACGTCAGCTGGGACACCATGAAATGGGCACGGCCATTCCTCAACACCAACAGCATGGGTGCCAACCCGAAGCAGCCGGCGGACGTGGCCCAAGTCGGCGACCTGATTCGTGTGCAGCGCCAGCCGGACAACTCGCTGAAGTTCAGCCAGATCCCGCAGGCACAGGGCGCCTTGGTTTCCCTGGATCCGCAGAACGGCGCGATTCGCTCGCTGGTCGGCGGCTTCGCTTTCGAGCAGAGCAACTACAACCGCGCCTTGCAGGCCAAGCGTCAGCCGGGCTCGAGCTTCAAACCGTTCGTCTACAGTGCCGCCCTGGATAACGGCTACACCGCCGCCACCCTGGTGAACGATGCGCCGATCGTGTTTGTCGACGAGTACCTGGACAAGGTCTGGCGTCCGAAGAACGACACCAACACCTTCCTCGGCCCGATCCGCTTGCGCGAAGGCCTGTACAAGTCGCGTAACCTGGTGTCGATCCGTCTGCTGCAGGCCTTGGGCGTTGATCGCACCATCGATTACATCAGCAAGTTCGGCTTCAACAAGCAGGACCTGCCGCGCAACCTGTCCCTGGCCCTCGGCACCGCGACCCTCACGCCGATGGAAATCGCCACCGGCTGGAGCACGTTCGCCAACGGCGGCTACAAGATCACCCCGTACATCATCGACAAGATCGAAAGCCGCAACGGCGACACGCTGTTCGTCGCCAACCCGCCGAGCGTGCCTAAGGGTGATGCGGCGACCAGTGGCATTGCCGCACCAGTCGCCCAGACGTTCACGGTCAACCCGCCTCCTGGCGAGGCCACGACCGCTCCCGCTACGGTGCCGCAAACCCCGGCCCTGGCCGAACGTATCGTCGATGGCCGCACCACGTTCATTCTCAACAGCATGCTGGAGGACGTGATCAAGCGTGGCACCGGCCGTCGCGCACTGGCTTTGGGCCGCTCTGACATCGCAGGCAAGACCGGTACGACCAACGAATCCAAGGACGCCTGGTTCTCCGGTTACAACGCCGATTACGTGACCACGGTCTGGACCGGTTTCGACCAACCCGAGAGCCTCGGTCGCAGAGAGTTCGGCGGCACCGTCGCGCTGCCGATCTGGATGAACTACATGGCTGCCGCGCTCAAGGATAAGCCGCCGCACACGCAAGCGGAGCCGGAAGGCATCCTCAGCCTGCGGGTCGACCCGGTCAGCGGCCGTGCGGCCACGCCAAGCACGCCTGGGGCCTACTTCGAGCTGTTCAAGGCCGAAGACACGCCACCGACGGCCAGCGAACTGGGCAACGGCACCGCGCCAGGCAGCCCGTTGCCGGCGGACGAAGCGGCGCCGATCGATTTGTTCTAGAGAAACAGCTACAAGCGGCAAGCTTTAAGCGGCAAGAAGAAGCAAGAGCCATGCGCACCGCTCTTAACTTGCAGCTTGTAGCTTGCCACTTGAAGCCCATAAAAAACCCAGCACTAGGCTGGGTTTTTTATGGGCGCTGCGATGATCGTTCCCTCGCTCCGCGTGGGAATGCCTCAACGGACGCTCCGCGTTCGGCTGTGAGAAGGGACGCGGAGCGTCCCGGGCTGCATTCCTTTGCTGCGCGTGGGAACGATCAAGAAAGCAGCGACTAGCTTTAAGCTGCAAGCTACAAGTAAAAGCAAGAGCCATGCGCGCCGCTTTTGACTTGCAGCTTGCAGCTTGTCACTTGAAGCCCATAAAAAACCCAGCACTAGGCTGGGTTTTTTATGGGCGCTGCTCTTATCCGTTGAACACGTCATCCACGCTTTTCAGCGGGTAGTTCTTCGGATACGGCAGGGTCGCTACGCCGGTCTCAATGGCGGCTTTGGCCACGGCATCGGAGATCACGGTGATCAGGCGGGCGTCCATTGGTTTCGGGATGATGTACTCACGACCGAATTCCAGCTTGATGCCGCCGTAGGCGTCGCACACTTCCTGAGGAACCGGCAGCTTGGCCAGTTCACGCAGGGCGTTGGCCGCAGCCACTTTCATTTCTTCGTTGATGCGCTTGGCGCGAACGTCCAGGGCACCGCGGAAGATGAACGGGAAGCCCAGTACGTTGTTGACCTGGTTCGGGTAGTCCGAACGGCCGGTCGCCATGATCACGTCATCACGGGTGGCGTGAGCCAGTTCCGGGGCGATTTCCGGATCAGGGTTGGAGCACGCGAACACGATCGGGTTGGCCGCCATGGACTTCAGGCCTTCGGCGCTCAGCAGGTTCGGGCCGGACAGGCCGACGAACACGTCTGCACCGGTCAGGGCGTCAGCCAGGGTGCGTTTTTCAGTCGCGTGAGCGAACACAGCCTTGTACTGGTTCAGGTCGTCACGGCCGGAGTGGATCACGCCGGTACGGTCAACCATGAAGATGTTTTCGATGTTGGCGCCCATGCTCACCAGCAATTTCATGCAGGAGATGGCGGCCGCACCGGCGCCCAGGCAGACGATCTTGGCGTCGGCGAGGGTTTTGCCAGCGATTTCCAGGGCGTTGATCATGCCGGCCGCGGTAACGATCGCGGTGCCGTGCTGGTCATCGTGGAACACTGGAATGTCGCACTGCTCGATCAGGGCACGTTCGATCTCAAAGCACTCAGGTGCCTTGATGTCTTCCAGGTTGATGCCACCGAAGGTGATGGAGATACGCTTGACGGTGTCGATGAAGGCTTGCGGGCTTTCGGAGTCGACTTCGATGTCGAACACGTCGATGCCGGCGAAGCGCTTGAACAGCACGCCTTTGCCTTCCATCACAGGCTTGGAAGCCAATGGGCCGAGGTTACCCAGGCCGAGAATCGCGGTGCCATCGGAAATGACTGCAACCAGGTTGCCTTTGCCGGTGTATTTGTAGGCCAGTTCAGGATCGCGGGCGATTTCGCGTACTGGTTCGGCTACGCCGGGGCTGTAGGCCAGCGACAGGTCGCGGGCGGTAGCGGTGGCCTTGGTGAGCTCGACACTCAGCTTCCCTGGACGAGGATGGGCGTGATATTCGAGAGCGGCAGTTTTCAAATCAGACATGTGGGCATTCCGCTTTTTACTGTTGGACAGACGGACCGCCGAGGATACGCGTGTCGCAAAGTCCCTACAAGACTGACCAGTCACCCCTGTCAAGCGCCCGGGCCTACGACTTTGGGCCAAGAGCCACGGAACACAAGGGATTGACTGTTCACAATCCCATCAAAAAATGTCTACAATTTTTTATCGACGTCCTGTTTGAAGCATGGCGGGATCACTCAGAGGCAAAAGCCATCGCGCCTGACCTTTTTCGAGTCCGCCCCGACGCGAACGGTCCAGCACCCAGCCACGCGCCTCGATCTGCTTGCCCTTCAGACGTTCCAGCGCGGCCACATCGAACCGCCCCAGCACATTGGGTGCAACGCGCAATACAACTGAATCCTGAAACTCGATCCAAACCCCGCCGCGATTGCGCTGGACCTTGCTCACACGACCGCTGAGCAGCGCAAAACCGGACGCCTTGATCTGATCCGCTTTCAGTACAGGCGATTGCCGCCATAGCCCGCGACCCGCCTGCCGGGCCGCGCGTTCCGCCGCCTGCTGGCAACTCACCAAATCGACATTCGGCGCGATCGCCACCTGAAAACCGAGACCTTCGGCGAGCATTTGCGCTTCGAGACTGGCGCCGTCGGCACTGTAGACATGGGCCAATGTGCGACCGTAGCGATCCTTGCCCTCTTTACCCGGCAGCAAACCGACCCGGCCCTTACTGGCAGCCACCAGCGCTTCGAGGCGTTTGCGCGCCGCCACGGCGAAGGGTTCGTCGCTTCGGCCTTGCTTGCCCAGTTCCGGGGTGTTCAGGCCGATCATGCGCACACTGCGGCCATCGCGCAGGCGCAGGGTGTCGCCGTCCACTACCCGTTGCACGGCAACAGGCGTCAAACCGCTCGGCGCAGGGCAAAAGGCCTGGGCGCCGGAAAGCCAAATCGCAGACACAAAAAAGGCGCCCACAAGGGACGCCTTTTTCATTAGCAAGGAAAAGCCCATAAGGCCTTTGAACCTTACTCTGCAGCAGCAGGTTTCTTGCCGAAGGCACCGAAACGGTCTGCGAAGCGCTGTACACGGCCGCCAGTATCCAGAGTCTTCTGCTTACCGGTGTAGAACGGGTGGCACTCGTTGCATACGTCAGTACCCAGTGGCTTGCACAGGTTCGAACGGGTTTCGAACTTGTTGCCGCAGCTGCAAGTGACTGCAATGGTTTCGTACGCTGGATGGATATCGGCTTTCATGGTGTATTCCTCAGGCTAGCGTGCCGCCACTCAACACTATTGTTGAATACCGCACGTAATTAGGCCGCGGATTCTACCAGACCTTTGCAATCACGCAAGCTGTCCCTTCTACCGACCGTCTGCTAGGCTCCCTGCCTTCTTCACCGCCCCATCATCGAGAAAACCTTCGCGTGCCCGACGCCATTCTGCGCCTCGCCCTGCCCTCGCCCCTGCGCCGCCTGTTCGATTACCGTGCCCCGGCCGGGGTCCTGCGCGCCCAGTTGCAGCCGGGCATGCGCCTGCGGGTGCCGTTCGGCCGGCGGGAGATGATCGGCATTCTGGTGGAGGTCACCGACACCAGCGAAGTGCCGGTGGAAAAGCTCAAGCCGGCCATCGCCCTGCTCGATGCCACACCGCCGCTGCCACCAGCGCTGTTCAAGCTGTGCCTGTGGACGTCCCAGTATTACCAGCACAGCCTCGGCGATACCTTGAGCTGGGCGTTGCCGGTGCTGCTGCGCCAGGGCGAACTGGCCGAGGCCCGCCAGGAGCGCTTCTGGTCCGCCGCCCCCGGCGCCAGCCTGGATGATCCGCGCATCGCCCGCGCTCCGCGTCAGCGTGAAGCCCTGGCCACGCTGGCCCAGCACCCCCACGGCGTCGCTCATCAGTTGCTGAGCAAATTGATGCTGAGCAAGGACAGCCTCGACCTGTTGCTGGCCAAAGACCTGGTGCAAGTCGAAATCCGCAAGCACGCCCCCGACGCCCGCCACGAACGCTGGCTGGCGCAACCGGAACTGCCGCTCAACCCGGAACAGCGCGCAGCCTACGAGGCGATCCGCGCCGGGTTCGACAGCTATCACGCGTTCCTGCTGGCCGGCGTCACCGGCAGTGGCAAGACCGAAGTCTATTTGCAGTTGATCCGCGAAACCCTCGAAGCCGGCAAGCAAGCGCTGGTGCTGATCCCGGAGATCAACCTCGGGCCGCAGACCCTGGCGCGCTTCGAGCAGCGCTTCAATGCGCGCATCGCGCTGATCCACTCGGCGGTCAATGATCGCGAACGCCTGGAAGCCTGGCTCGCGGCCCGGGACGGCGATGCCGACATTATTATCGGCACCCGTTCGGCGCTGTTCACGCCGATGAAAAACCCTGGCCTGATCATCATCGACGAAGAGCACGACGGCTCCTATAAACAGCAGGAGGGCCTGCGCTACCACGCTCGCGACCTGGCGCTGGTCCGTGCGCGGCAGGAAAACATCCCGATTGTCCTCGGCTCCGCCACGCCTTCGCTGGAAAGCCTGCATAACGCCTACACCGGTCGTTACGGTCTCCTACGCTTGAACGAGCGTGCAGGTGGCGCCAAGCAGCCGCGTTTCCTGCGCCTGGATGTGAAAAGCCGTCCACTGGACAGCGGCATTTCCGGGCCGATGCAGCAAGCCATCGGTCAGACCCTGGCCGCCGGCCAGCAAGTATTGGTCTTTCTCAACCGTCGCGGTTTTGCCCCGACCTTGCTGTGTCACGACTG
The DNA here is from genome assembly GCF_008370045.1 of Pseudomonas sp. ANT_J12. GTDB lineage: Bacteria > Pseudomonadota > Gammaproteobacteria > Pseudomonadales > Pseudomonadaceae > Aquipseudomonas. The sequence continues at coordinate 255,725 of NZ_VOBN01000005.1, read as the reverse complement.
CGGCTGGATGTCCGAGTGTCAGCGCTGCGATGCGCGGATGACTGTGCACCAGCGCTCCGGCGAGCTGCGCTGCCACCATTGCGGCTACGTCGAACGCGTGCCCCGGCACTGCCCGAAATGCGGCAAGGTCGATCTGCGGCCCGTGGGCGCGGGCACCGAGCGCGCCGAAGAGCGTTTGGCGATTCTGTTCCCGGACGTGCCGGTGCTGCGGGTCGATCGCGACAGTACGTCGCGCAAGGACGCGATGAATCAGCTGTTCGCCACCATCCAGAAAGGCCAGCCGTGCATTCTGGTCGGCACGCAGATGCTTGCCAAAGGGCACCACTTTCCACGGGTGACGCTGGTGTCGATTCTGGATGCCGACGGCGGGTTGTTCTCCGGCGACTTCCGCGCCAGCGAGCGCATGGCGCAGCTGATCGTCCAGGTCGCCGGCCGCGCCGGCCGGGCTGAAGAGCCGGGCCGAGTGATCATCCAGACCCACCTGGCCGACCATCCGCTGCTGGTGCAACTGACTGAACAGGGTTACTTCGCGTTTGCCGAGCAAGCCTTGAGCGAACGTCGCGCCGCCGGCCTGCCGCCATTTGCGCACCTGGCACTGCTGCGGGCCGAAGCGCACAAACCGGGACAGGCCGAAGGCTTTCTCGATGAGGCGTGCAGCGAGGCGGAACGATTGCTGGCCGAGCAGAACCTGAGCGGGATCGAATTGCTCGGGCCGGTGCCGGCGCCGATGGAGCGTCGGGCCGGGCGTTATCGGGCGCAGTTGTTGTTGCAGGCCACGGCGCGGGCGCCGCTGCATCGGTTGCTCAGCAGCTGGTTGTTGATGCTGGAACAGATGCCGAGTGGGCGGGCGGTGCGGTGGTCATTGGATGTTGATCCCGTCGATTTGTATTGATTTTGAGATCGCCACATATCCCTAACCTGCCCGCTATAGTTGGCAAGCACGTCCATGCCACGGATAATGCCCAGTTTTTCCACTAGCGCATCCAGGCGCCGCCGCGCTTGCGGTCGAAAGAGAACACCATGAAAGACACCATTCGCCAGCTGATCCAACAAGCCATCACCCAACTCGTCAACGAAGGTGTGTTGCCTGAAGGCCTGTCGCCGGCGATCCAGGTGGAAAACTCCCGCGACAAGAAGAACGGCGACTTCGCCAGCAATATCGCGATGATGCTGGCCAAACCGGCGGGCATGAAGCCCCGCGATCTAGCGGAAAAGATCATCGCCGCCCTGCCCGCTGACGAAAACGTCACCAAGACCGAAATCGCCGGTCCGGGCTTCCTGAACTTCTTCCAGAACACTGACGCCCTGGCTTCGCGCCTGGACGCCGCTTTGGCCGACCAGCACGTCGGCGTGCGCAAGTCCGGTCCGGTGCAGCGCACCGTGGTCGACCTGTCGGCACCGAACCTGGCCAAAGAGATGCACGTCGGCCACTTGCGCTCGACCATCATTGGCGACGGCGTGGCCCGGGTGCTGGAGTTCCTCGGCGACACCGTGATCCGTCAGAACCACGTCGGCGACTGGGGCACCCAGTTCGGCATGCTGATGGCCTATCTGCAGGAAAACCCGATCACCAGTGACGAGCTGTCGGACCTGGAAAACTTCTACCGCGCCGCCAAGCAGCGCTTCGACGAATCCGAAGAGTTCGCCGACCGCGCCCGTGGCCTGGTGGTCAAGTTGCAGGCCGGCGACGCCGAGTGCCTGGCCCTGTGGACACGCTTCCGCGATATCTCGCTGTCCCACTGCCAGGCGATCTACGAACAACTGAACGTCAAACTGACCATGGCCGACGTGATGGGCGAAAGTGCCTATAACGACGACTTGATCAACGTGGTCAACGACCTCAAGGCCGCCGGCCTGCTGGTCGAGAGCAACGGCGCCCAGTGCGTGTTCCTCGACGAATTCAAGAACGCCGACGGCGACCCGCTGCCGGTGATCATCGTCAAGGCCGACGGTGGCTACCTCTACGCCACCACCGACCTGGCGGCCGTGCGTTATCGCAGCGGCAAGCTCAAGGCTGATCGCGCGCTGTACTTCGTCGACCAGCGCCAGGCCCTGCACTTCCAGCAAGTGTTTCAGGTCGCGCGCCTGGCCGGTTTCGTGACGCACCCGATGGAAATGGAGCACATGGGCTTCGGCACCATGAACGGCGCCGATGGCCGTCCGTTCAAGACCCGTGACGGCGGCACCGTGAAACTGGTGGACCTGCTGAACGAAGCCAAGGACCGCGCCTACACCCTGGTGAAAGAGAAGAACCCGGAGCTGGCCGAAGACGATCTGCGCAACATCGCCAAGGTCGTGGGCATTGGCGCGGTGAAATACGCCGACCTGTCCAAGCACCGCACCAGCGACTACAGCTTCAACTTCGACCTGATGCTCAACTTCGAAGGCAACACCGCGCCGTACCTGCTGTACGCCTACACCCGCGTCGCCGGTGTATTCCGCAAGCTGGGCAAGGATTTCACCGAAGTCGAAGGCCAGATTGTCCTTGAAGCACCGCACGAACATGAGCTGGCGGCCAAACTGGCGCAGTTCGGCGAAGTGCTGAACAACGTTTCCGACAAAGGAACGCCGCACATCCTCTGCACCTACCTGTACGATGTCGCCGGTCTGTTCTCCAGCTTCTACGAGAACTGCCCGATCCTCACCGCCGACACTCCGGCGCAAATGCAGAGCCGCCTGCGCCTCGCCGCGCTGACCGGCCGCACACTCAAGCAAGGCCTGGAACTCTTGGGTCTGGAAACTCTGGAGCGTATGTAAGTTGGCTGCCAAGAAAAAACCTGCACCCAAGCGTGGCGCCAGTCGTTACACCGCTCCTGCCAAACAGCCGATCCCGGGCTGGCTGTGGATGGCCATCGGCCTGACGGTCGGCGCGTTTATCGTGTTCCTGATGAAACTGGAGCCGGGCAAGGGCAGTGAAAGCGTCAAGCGCGAAAAAATCGAGCAGCAGAAAGCCAGCAAGATCGCCGAGGCCAACAAGACCCCGCCGAGCCCGACGCAACCGGTGAAGCCGAAGTACGACTTCTACACCCTGTTGCCGGAATCGGAAGTGATCGTGCCGCCGGACGCGGTGCCGGAGAAAACCCTGCCGACGCCGCAAGTACCGACGGTGCCGACCACCCCGGTGACGCCAGAGCAAGCCGCGAAGATCGACACCGCACGGGCCCAGGCCGCGCTCGCCGGGATCACCCCGCCACCGCCGCCACCGGTTTCCAAAGCGGCGCCTGTGACCAAGTTCTTCTTGCAGGCGGGTTCGTTCCGCAAGGAAGCTGACGCCGACAAGGTTCGCGCGCAGATCATCTTGCTCGGCCAGGCCGTGGCGGTTGAGTCCGGCATGGTCAAGGATGAAACCTGGTATCGGGTATTGGTCGGGCCGTTCAGCAACCGCGAACAACTGACCACCGCCCAGAAACAACTGGCCGGCAGCGGTTTCAGCAACCTGTTGTTACAACAACGCCAGAGCCGCTGACCCCCCGATAACGGCGCCCTTTCCCTGGGGCGCTGCCTGCTTTTGTGGCGAGGGGGCTTGCCCCCGTTCGGTTGCGAAGCAACCGCAAAACAGCAATCCCCGTTCTATCTGACACTACGTGGCGCCTGACTTCAGGGCCGCTTCGCGCCCCGACGGGGGCAAGCCCCCTCGCCACAAGTTCGCCACACGCCATTCGTCCCCCGCCGCTGCCTGCAGTTGAAAAAATCTCCACCACCCCCATATGAGTTGGCATAAGGCATTTTCGCCCCGCTGCGTGGAGACTCTCCCTTGACCACCATCGTTTCAGTTCGCCGCCACGGCAAAGTCGTCATGGGCGGCGACGGCCAGGTTTCTCTCGGCAATACCGTGATGAAAGGCAACGCGAAGAAAGTTCGTCGCCTGTACCACGGTCAGGTCATCGCCGGTTTTGCCGGGGCCACCGCTGACGCCTTCACCCTGTTCGAGCGTTTTGAAGGCCAGCTCGAGAAACATCAGGGTCACCTGGTTCGCGCCGCCGTCGAACTCGCCAAAGAATGGCGCACCGACCGCTCCCTCAGCCGCCTCGAAGCCATGCTCGCGGTCGCCAACAAAGACGCTTCCCTGATCATCACCGGCAACGGTGACGTGGTCGAACCCGAAGAAGGTCTGATCGCCATGGGTTCCGGTGGCGGCTACGCTCAAGCCGCAGCCAGCGCCTTGCTGAAGAAAACCGACCTGTCGGCTCGGGAAATCGTCGAAACCGCGCTCGGTATCGCCGGCGACATCTGTGTATTCACCAACCACACCTTCACCATTGAGGAGCAGGACCTCGCCGAGTAAGCCTGTTTCGGCCTTGTGCCACGGCTCACTTTGACCAGAGGACCGCCAATTACTATGTCCATGACTCCCCGTGAAATCGTCCACGAACTCAATCGCCATATCATCGGCCAGGACGATGCCAAGCGCGCCGTCGCCATCGCGCTGCGTAACCGCTGGCGCCGGATGCAGCTGCCGGAAGAGCTGCGTGTTGAAGTCACGCCAAAGAACATCCTGATGATCGGCCCGACCGGTGTCGGTAAAACCGAGATCGCCCGTCGCCTGGCCAAATTGGCCAACGCGCCGTTCATCAAAGTCGAAGCGACCAAGTTCACCGAAGTCGGCTATGTCGGCCGTGACGTCGAATCGATCATTCGTGATCTGGCTGACGCCGCGATCAAGCTGCTGCGCGAACAGGAAATGACCAAGGTTCGCCACCGCGCCGAAGACGCCGCCGAAGACCGCATCCTCGACGCCCTGCTGCCACCGGCACGCATGGGTTTCAGCAACGAAGAATCGACGTCGTCGGCCGATTCCAACACCCGTCAGCTGTTCCGCAAGCGCCTGCGTGAAGGCCAGCTGGATGACAAGGAGATCGAAATCGAAGTCGCCGAAGTGGCGGGCGTCGATATCTCTGCGCCACCGGGCATGGAAGAGATGACCAACCAGCTGCAAAGCCTGTTCGCCAACATGGGCAAGGGCAAAAAGAAAAGCCGCAAGCTCAAGGTCAAGGAAGCCCTGAAACTGGTGCGTGACGAAGAAGCCGGGCGCCTGGTCAACGACGAAGAGTTGAAGGCCAAGGCCCTGGAAGCGGTCGAGCAGCACGGTATCGTGTTCATCGACGAAATCGACAAGGTCGCCAAGCGCGGCAATTCCGGTGGCGTCGACGTCTCCCGAGAAGGCGTGCAACGCGACTTGCTGCCGCTGATCGAAGGCTGCACCGTCAACACCAAGCTGGGCATGGTCAAGACTGACCACATCCTGTTTATCGCCTCCGGTGCGTTCCATTTGAGCAAGCCGAGTGACCTGGTGCCTGAGCTGCAAGGTCGTCTGCCGATCCGCGTGGAATTGAAGGCGCTGACCCCGGAAGACTTCGAGCGCATCCTCAGCGAACCGCACGCGTCGCTGACCGAGCAGTATTGCGCCCTGCTGAAAACCGAAGGCTTGACCATCGAGTTCCAGCCGGACGGGATCAAGCGCATCGCCGAGATCGCCTGGCAGGTCAACGAGAAAACCGAGAACATCGGTGCCCGTCGCCTGCACACGCTGCTTGAGCGTCTGCTGGAAGAGGTGTCGTTCAGCGCCGGTGACCTGGCCAGCGCCCACGATGACAAGGTGATCCTGATCGACGCCGAGTACGTCAACAGCCACCTCGGTGAATTGGCGCAGAACGAAGACCTGTCGCGCTACATTCTGTAGAGCCTCAAGTTGCAAGCCGCAAGCTGCAAGTTGGTCACCTACCTCTTGCAGCTTGAAGCTTGGAGCTTGTAGGCTGGCTCCATGAGCCAGATTCCCACCGACATCAAGTTGCACAAAGCCTCGAAAACCCTGTCGCTGAAATACGCGTCCGGCGAGGAATATCACCTGCCCGCCGAGTTCCTGCGCGTGCATTCTCCCTCCGCCGAGGTCCAGGGCCACGGCAAACCTATCCTGCAATTTGGCAAGATCGCCGTCGGCCTGAGCAAAGTAGAACCGGCCGGTCAGTACGCACTGAAATTGACCTTCGATGACGGCCACGACAGCGGCCTGTTCACCTGGGAATACCTGTACCAGTTGGCCGTGCGCCAGGAAGACCTCTGGAACGATTATCTTGCCGAGCTCAAAGCCGCTGGCAAAACCCGCGATCCGAGCCAGTCCATCGTCAAGCTGATGCTCTAGGTCAGGCCTCTTGCTCTTTAGAGGGCATTTTCTAATTTCATCTGTTTGAATGCTCCGCTGTGTGGCCGAGGATCGGCCCGCTTGCGAAAAAAATTAAACTCGGGTAACCAATGGAACTGGCAAGTTCCCTGCAGTGCTCGTTGTGTTGAAAAAGCAGCGATGCAGTATTAACGGTCACCCGAGCAGCAGTACCTGGTATTGGTTGTGTGACTACACGGCTGGCCCCGGGTACTCGTCTCAGGACAATGGAGCGTCGTAGATGAGTAACAAGAACAACGATGACCTGAAGTATCAAGCCTCGGAAAACACCCTGGGGCTTAATCCTGTTGTTGGGCTGCGTGGAAAGGATCTACTGGCTTCTGCTCGGATGGTGCTCCGGCAGGCCATCAAACAACCGATTCACAGCGTCAAGCATGTCGCTCATTTCAGCCTCGAACTCAAGAATGTGCTGTTCGGCAAATCCGAGCTGCACCCGCCGGGCGATGACCGTCGCTTTGCCGATCCGGCCTGGAGCCAGAACCCGCTTTACAAACGTTATCTGCAAACTTACCTGGCGTGGCGCAAGGAACTGCATGCCTGGATCGACGACAGCAGCCTGTCGCCCAAAGACGTCGCCCGCGGGCACTTCGTGATCAACCTCATGACCGAAGCCATGGCCCCGACCAACAGTGCGGCCAACCCCGCGGCGGTCAAGCGCTTCTTCGAAACCGGCGGCAAGAGCCTGCTCGACGGCCTCTCCCATCTGGCCAAGGACATCGTCCACAACGGTGGCATGCCGAGCCAGGTCAACATGGGCGCCTTCGAAGTCGGCAAATCCCTGGGTGTGACCGAAGGCGCGGTGGTGTTTCGCAACGACGTGCTGGAGCTGATCCAGTACCGTCCGATCACCGAGCAGGTGCACGAACGCCCCCTGCTGGTGGTCCCGCCGCAGATCAACAAGTTTTATGTCTTCGACCTGAGCCCGGACAAGAGCCTGGCGCGCTTCTGCCTGCGCAACAACGTACAGACGTTCATTGTCAGCTGGCGCAACCCGACCAAGGAACAGCGCGAGTGGGGCCTGTCCACCTACATCGAGGCGCTCAAGGAAGCGGTGGATGTGGTGATGGCGATCACCGGCAGCAAAGACGTGAACATGCTCGGCGCCTGTTCCGGCGGCATCACCTGCACCGCCCTGCTGGGCCACTACGCGGCGATCGGCGAGAAGAAGGTCAACGCCCTGACCTTGCTGGTGAGCGTGCTGGACACCACCCTGGACAGCGACGTGGCCCTGTTCGTCGACGAGCAGACCCTCGAAGCCGCCAAGCGTCATTCCTACCAGGCCGGCGTACTGGAAGGCCGCGACATGGCGAAAGTCTTTGCCTGGATGCGCCCCAACGACCTGATCTGGAACTACTGGGTCAACAACTACCTGTTGGGTAACGAGCCGCCGGTGTTCGACATCCTGTTCTGGAACAACGACACCACCCGGTTGCCGGCCGCGTTCCACGGCGATCTGATCGAGATGTTCAAGAGCAATCCACTGATCCGCGCCAACGCACTGGAAGTGTGCGGCACGCCGATCGACCTCAAGCAGGTCACCGCCGACATCTTTTCCCTGGCCGGCACCAACGACCACATCACCCCGTGGAAGTCCTGCTACAAATCGGCGCAACTGTTCGGCGGCAACGTCGAATTCGTGCTGTCGAGCAGCGGGCACATCCAGAGCATCCTCAACCCGCCGGGCAACCCGAAGTCGCGCTACATGACCAGCGCCGACATGCCGGTGAAGGCCGAGGACTGGCAAGAGAACTCCACCAAGCACACCGATTCCTGGTGGCTGCATTGGCAAGCATGGCAGGCCGAGCGTTCAGGCAAGCTGAAGAAATCCCCGACTGTTCTGGGCAACAAAACCTACACGGCGGGCGAAGCTGCGCCGGGCACTTACGTACATGAGCGGTAACTGACACACCTCGCCCTCTGTAGGAGCGAAGCTTGCTCGCGAAAGCGGTCGTTCATTCAACGTAGATGTCGACTGGACTGACGTCTTCGCGAGCAAGCTTCGCTCCTACAGGGGATCGGGGATGAATTTGAGAGCGAGACCCACAGGGCCTGAAGCATGCCGCAACCGTTCATTTTTCGTACCGTCGACCTGGATGGCCAGACCCTCCGCACTGCGGTACGCCCCGGCAAGCCTCACTTGACGCCCTTGCTGATTTTCAATGGCATCGGCGCCAACCTGGAGCTGGTGTTTCCGTTCGTCGCGGCGCTGGACCCGGACCTGGAAGTCATCGCCTTCGACGTTCCCGGGGTCGGCGGTTCGTCAACGCCGAATCACCCGTATCGCTTCCCGGGCCTGGCAAAACTCACGGCACGGATGCTCGACTATCTCGACTACGGCCAAGTCAACGTGATCGGCGTGTCCTGGGGCGGTGCCCTGGCGCAACAGTTCGCCTATGACTATCCGGAGCGCTGCAAGAAACTGGTGCTGGCGGCCACGGCAGCGGGCGCGGTAATGGTGCCCGGCAAGCCGAAAGTGCTGTGGATGATGGCCAGCCCACGGCGTTATATCCAGCCATCCCACGTGATCCGCATTGCACCGATGATCTACGGCGGCTCGTTCCGCCGCGACCCGACGCTGGCCGCCAGCCATGCGGCGAAGGTGCGTTCGGCGGGCAAGCTCGGTTACTACTGGCAGCTGTTCGCCGGCCTCGGCTGGACCAGCATTCACTGGCTGCACAAGATCCACCAGCCGACGCTGGTGCTGGCCGGCGATGACGATCCGCTGATCCCGCTGATCAACATGCGCATCCTGGCCTGGCGGATTCCCAACGCCCAGTTGCACATCATCGATGACGGGCATCTGTTCCTGATTACCCGCGCCGAAGCGGTGGCGCCGATCATCATGAAATTCCTCGAGGAAGAGCGGCAGCGCGCTGTGATGCATCCGCATCCGACGCCATTGGGCGGCTAATCCGCCGTTCAGCCGACGGAAAGGGAATGGCAGGACGCCGTTCCGCGCAACAACCCGTAACAGCGTCTATGGTGTTCTGGTTCGGTGTGTTTGTTTTTGGCCTGAAGACGAAGGAGTGTTGATTCATGCGCGAAAAACCAGCGAGGGAGTTTTTGCCCACTCCCGCCGCGTTCATCAACGCACAGAGTGCGATTACCGGCCTGCGTGGTCGGGATCTGTTTTCAACCCTGCGCAGCGTGGCCGCCCACGGTTTGCGCAACCCGGTGCACAGCGCCCGGCATGCCCTGAAACTGGGTGGCCAGTTGGGTCGCGTGCTGCTGGGGGAAACCCTGCACCCGACCAACCCGCATGACAGTCGCTTTGCCGACCCGGCATGGAGCCTCAACCCGTTCTATCGGCGCAGCTTGCAGGCTTATCTGAGCTGGCAGAAACAGGTCAAGAACTGGATCGACGAGAGCGCCATGAGCCCGGACGATCGCGCCCGCGCACACTTCGCCTTCGCCCTGCTCAACGATGCCGTGGCGCCGTCCAACACCTTGCTCAATCCGCTGGCGATCAAGGAGATATTCAACTCCGGCGGCAACAGCCTGGTGCGGGGTGTCGGGCACCTGATCGACGATTTCCTGCACAACGATGGCTTGCCCCGACAGGTCACCAAGCAAGCCTTCGAGGTCGGTAGAACCGTCGCCACCACCACCGGCTCGGTGGTGTTTCGCAACGAACTGCTGGAGCTGATCCAGTACAAGCCGATGAGCGAAAAGCAGTATTCCAAACCGCTGCTGGTGGTGCCGCCGCAGATCAACAAGTACTACATTTTCGACCTCAGCCCGCACAACAGCTTCGTCCAGTTCGCCCTGAAGAACGGCCTGCAAACCTTCATGATCAGCTGGCGCAACCCGGATGTGCGTCACCGCGAGTGGGGGCTGTCGACCTATGTGGAAGCCGTGGAAGAAGCGATGAACGTGTGCCGGGCGATCACCGGCGCCCGGGAAGTCAACCTGATGGGCGCCTGCGCCGGCGGGCTGACCATTGCCGCGTTGCAGGGTCATCTCCAGGCCAAGCGGCAACTGCGCCGGGTGTCGAGCGCGACCTATCTGGTGAGCCTGCTCGACAGCCAAATGGACAGCCCGGCCACCCTGTTCGCCGACGAACAGACCCTGGAAGCGGCCAAGCGCCGTTCCTATCAGAAGGGCGTGCTCGATGGTCGCGACATGGCCAAGGTGTTCGCCTGGATGCGCCCCAACGATTTGATCTGGAGTTATTTCGTCAATAACTACCTGCTGGGCAAGGAGCCGCCGGCGTTCGACATCCTCTACTGGAACAACGACAACACACGCCTGCCCGCGGCGTTCCACGGCGACCTGCTGGACTTCTTCAAGCACAACCCGCTGAGCCATCCGGGTGGTCTGGAAGTGTGTGGCACGCCGATCGACTTGCAGAAAGTCACGGTCGACAGTTTCAGCGTGGCCGGCATGAACGATCACATCACGCCGTGGGATGCGGTGTATCGCTCGACCCTGCTGCTGGGCGGTGAGCGGCGCTTTGTGTTGTCCAACAGCGGCCATGTGCAGAGCATTCTCAACCCGCCGTCCAACCCGAAAGCCAACTTCGTCGAAAGCCCGAAACTGAGCAGCGACCCACGGGCCTGGTATTACGACGCCAAGCAAACCGATGGCAGTTGGTGGACCCCCTGGTTGAGCTGGATTCAGGAACGTTCCGGCGCGCAAAAAGAAACCCACATGGCCCTCGGCAACCAGAACTATCCACCGATGGAAGCCGCACCTGGCACTTACGTCCGCGTGCGCTGACGCTCAAACCACCACGGCCGGCGCCGGCCGTGGCCTGACTCGACCATTAAGAAGACTGGATGAAAACCCGCGACCGGATCCTCGAATGTGCCCTGCAGTTGTTCAATCACAAGGGCGAACCGAACGTCTCCACCATGGAAGTTGCCAACGAAATGGGGATCAGCCCCGGCAACCTCTACTACCACTTCCACGGTAAGGAACCACTGATTCTGGGGTTGTTCGAACGCTTCCAGAATGAGTTGGCGCCGCTGCTCGATCCGCCTTCCGATGTGGAGCTGGGGCCTGAAGATTACTGGCTGTTCCTGCACCTGATCGTCGAGCGCCTGGCGCACTACCGGTTCCTGTTCCAGGACCTGTCGAACCTGGCCGGGCGCCTGCCGAAACTGGCCAAGGGCATCCGCAATTTGCTCAATGCGTTGAAGCGCACCCTGGCGTCATTGCTCGCGCGGTTGAAGGCTCAGGGACAATTGGTCAGCGATACCCAGGCGTTGGGCCAACTGGTGGAACAGATCACCATGACGTTGCTGTTTTCCCTGGACTACCAGCGGATTCTGGATCGCGAGGGAGAGGTTCGGTTGGTGGTGTACCAGATCATGATGCTGGTCGCGCCGCACTTGCTGCCGCCGATCAAGGCTGCGACGGAGCAGTTGGCGTTGCAGTATCTGGAGGAGCATGAGTGAGCCGGCATGATTCAACGCATGCAGCGCTTTCTTTATTTATGATAACTAGCTAGTTTAGCTGTGCAGCTAAACTAGCTAAATAACATAAACAAATGATCTCTCCATAATCCACCCGGACCATACCGCTATGCCAAGTGAGTCTCCTGAGCACACTCAACAGCCGCTGATTGATGCATTCATCGAATCCTTTCAAAGCGCTACAGGGGCCAAGATTCTCAATAAAAAAAACGCACGCTCCCCTGCCAACGGCATTGACCTGCTATTGACGATCAAGTCCCCCGGCGGCACATGGAACGTGGCCGTAGCAGTCAAGCGGGTGGTTTACCCTCGGGACATTCGCGACGCTTTATGGGTATTTGAACGTTATCGCATCGAAAACGAACACAAGCGAAATGAGACCTTCATCCCCTTAGTGATCGCGGAGAAAATAAGCCAGGGGGCACGCGAAGAACTCAAGGATCAGGGAGCGGGTTATTACGACACCAGCGGCTCTTTGTACTTTCGTCATGATCAATGGCTGATCAATATTGATCGGCCAGCCACTGCATCCGCCCAGAAAAAACAACGAGCCCCTCTTTTTGCCGGGGCTAAAGAAATGGTGGTCCACGCACTGCTGCACAAAAGAGGCGAATGGTTCACCGGGTTGGAGCTGGCAAAAATCTCTGAAACATCTGTATTTACCGTCTCATCGGTTTTACGGGAATTGGAGTTGCGCGAATGGGTGGAATCCGAGGGCAAAGGTCGTCTTCTTCGCCGCAGGCTCAGCAGACCAGGTGACTTACTGGATGCCTGGGTTGAGGTGTGGCAGAAACGTAAGGAAAACAAATCCAGCTGGTATTTCTTTTCCTCCGACCCCAAAAAGCTACTCGACAGCCTGGCCCTCAAAACCGAAAGAGCCCGTATTGGGGACTGGGCCTTTACGGGCGCAATCGCTGCTAATTACATGTCACCGTTACTCACTCATGTCGATGTAGCTGAGCTGGAAACCTTGCCTGGGACCCACGTTCAGTTCGCCGAAGCCTTGGGTTTGAAGCCGGCAGAAAAAGGCAGCAACGTCGTTTTGATCGAGCGCTCAGGTGCAGGGATGCTTTTTCGACGCCCCCATCCAGAGTCAGGTGGCTGGCTGGCCAGCGAGTTCATTCAATATCTCGATTTGCACGATGGGCGAGGTCGCAATGAAGAGTTGGCGACTCAACTTCGACAAGACATTCTGAAGGTCTGAATACATGGCTTTAGCACCAAAACCGAAGACTGCAGCAGGCTACTCTGCCGAGCAAACTGATACCTGCGAGCAAGTTCTGGTGACGCTGCTCGGCGCATTCGGAACATTGAAGTCGACCCTGCGACTTGTTGGTGGTCTGGTTCCCCGCTACCTCACTCCGCAATCTCCACCGGACGTCCCGCCTCACTTTGGCACCTCCGACGTAGACATCGTTTTAAACCTTCAAGTAATTGCAGAGGGCGAGGGGTATGCGTCGCTTGCCCAGCAGCTCAGGGGCAGAGGCTTTGAGCCCTTTGTAGACGACAACGGCTGGACCTCGGCATGGCGCTGGATGCGAAGACTGTCGGAGAAGGAATACGTCCTTGTGGAATTTTTAAGGGGGGCCGATGCGCAATGCCCTGCCTTTGAAAAGAAACTCCTCGACGGGGAAGCTGTTTCCGCCCTGGCGATTGAGCACGCTGAAATTGTGCATGACTGGTTTGATTCGAAAGAAATCAAGGCACCCTTGCTCGATGACGGTGGCGTCTCAATCGAGACTATTCGATACGCAGATGTGGTTGCGTTCATCATCCTTAAAGCGCTTGCCTTCGATAGTCGTGGTGAACCCAAGGACGCTGGCGACCTTATTCACGTTATGCGCTACGCCGGCACACCGGAATACGTCGCTTCGAAATTCATAGAGAAATCGCTTACCCGTCAGCACGAGAACGCCTTGAAGGCAGGACTCGATGCGCTGCAAAAGAAGTTTGCCGAGGGCAACGGTGTGGAGGGCTACGAACTGACCGGACCGGTCAAATACGCGCAGTTCCTGTTTGGTCGCGGCGAAGAAGGAACCGATGAGAGAGTTGCAGCGCAGCGCTATGCTTCGGGGCTTGTAACGGAAGTACTTAGCCTTATCCATAACGGCATTTAACTGAGACATCTGCATAGGCGTTACGGAAAACTGCACACGTTCAACCATAAAAAACGCCCGACCTTTGCAGGCCGGGCGTGATCGTTCCCATGCTCCGCGTGGGAATGCAGCCGGTGACGCTCTGCGTCACTGCCGCAGGGGACGCGGAGCGTCCGTTGAGGCATTCCCACGCAGAGCGTGGGAACGATCATCAGGACTGACTGGTTGGCGTCGATGGAGCTGGCGCGGCAGTCGGGGTAGCAGCAGGGGTCGGCGCTGCAGCGGAGTTCGCTGAAGTGGCCGGGGTTGCCGGTTTGGCGGCAGCCACTGCTGGTTTTGGCGCGGCGGCTTTTGGTGCTGCCGGTTTTTTCACCGCGGGCTTCTTCGCGGCGGCAGGTTTTGCCGCTGGCTTGGCCGCTGCGGTTTTGGCAGCAGGTTTCGCTGCTGGTTTTGCAGCTGCTTTGGCGGCGACCGGTTTGGCCGCTGGCTTGGCTGCTGCAGGTTTTGCTGCGGCCGTTTTGGCGGCTGGTTTGGCAGCCGGTTTAGCGGCAGCTTTAGCCAGTGGCTTGGCAGCAGTTTTAACCGCTGGTTTGGCCGCTGCGGTTTTCGCCGCAACAGGCGCAACCTTGGCACCGGTGAGTTTTTCGATCTGCTTGGTCAGGGTATCGACCTTGCTGTGCAGCGCTTTGACTTCGTTGCGGCTCGGAACACCCAGGCGCGAAATGGCGCTATTCAGACGCTTGTCGAAAGCCCCTTCCAGCTCATCCCACTTGCCCAGTGCGCGATCTTTCACGCCGCTGATGCGCGACTTGGCCGACGAAGCGGAGTCCTTGGCGGCGTCGACTTTCTTGCCAACAGCGCTTTTGGTGAGCTTCTCGGCTTTCTCGCCGTCTTTAACCAATGTATCGAAGAGTTTGCTGCCGTCAGTGTCGATCTTCGAATACACGCCTAAACCAGCCAGCCAGATTTTGCGGGAGTAGTCTTCGACTTTCCCGATCCACGAGCTGCCTTCTTTTTCAGTATTCTTTTTGCCAGCCATCCCGTTCTCCTTAAGATTTACGCGCGACACGTTCGAGCAATGCCGTCAGCTCATCGAGCTTAGCAGAGAGTGTCTCAACGTCATGTTTAGACGGAATGCCGATACGATTCAAGGCACTTGCGACACGCGAGTCAAAAGCCTTCTCGACCTTGTCGAGTTGCACTTCGACCTTGCCTTTGAAAGTGCTCACTTCAGTCTTGGCTTCATCGATCTCGGCATTAGCCGCTTCGAGTTTTTCAGCAACGACTTTTTTGCCTTTCTTTTCAACAGTTTGACCAGCCTTGATCAACTCTTGAAAGTACTCGCTGCCCTCGTGGCCAACCTTAGTGTAGGCACCCAGGCCTGCCAGCCAGATCTTGCGGGCATACGATCTGACGTCTTGCAGAGCGTTAGTCGATGCGTCGATTTTTTTCTTCAAAATAACTTTGGCCATGGTGCACCTCACGCGCAGAAGGTTTGAGGAACTGCCCGCGAAAGTGTCGGGCTCAGGCACAAAGTAGGGAGAAAAATTAGAAACGGCACCCTAACAACCGCAACATTTGCGTGCCGTGAAACCTGTAGGAGCGAGCGGTGCGGCGATCCGACTTGCCCGCGAAGGCGGAGTTCCTGCCAAAGAAGATGCAGCGAATGTACCGGCCTCTTCGCGAGCAAGCTTCGCTCCTACAGGTATTAATTACACCAACGCTTTGTCGAGGGCCTTTTCGATTTCCGATTTGATGGTGCCGCTCATGGCCGACATCAATAGGCCCAGTTCGACATCGACCTTGATCGAATCCTCACCGACCAATACCGCGCCTTTCACACCCGAACGCTTGAGGTTCAGGGTATCGCCGGACCACGACGGCTCCAGGCCATATTGCTCGGACAGTTTCTGCGCCAACAGGTCGGCCTTCTCGCGCGCCGCTTCCTTGCCCAGGCCGTGGGCACGTTCAACACTAATTCGGGCCATCGAATGACTCCTGCGTTATGGATACTTTCCTGAAGCATCTTGACCGCTGCTGCGGCAAAACGTCCCGGTGGTCGCCTATCTTACCTTCAGTGTTGCCAAGACAAAGCAGGCCACCGGGATTAGAATGTCCCGCATTCTCTTCTGGTGACAGCGATATGACTGATCAGCGCAAAGGCAGCGATGCCGAACCCACCACTCACTTCGGTTTCAAAAACGTTCCGGAAAGCCAAAAAGCGGAAAAAGTCGCTGAAGTTTTCCACTCGGTAGCCGCCAAGTACGACTTGATGAACGACCTCCTGTCGGGCGGCATGCACCGTCTGTGGAAGCGTTTCGCGATCGAACTGTCGGGCGTTCGCACCGGTAACCGCGTGCTGGACATTGCCGGCGGCACCGGCGACCTGACCAAAAAGTTCTCGCACCTCGTGGGCCCGACCGGCCAGGTGGTGTTGGCCGACATCAACGAATCCATGCTCAAGGTCGGTCGTGACCGCCTGCTGGA
Source organism: Pseudomonas sp. ANT_J12 (assembly GCF_008370045.1). Taxonomy (GTDB): domain Bacteria; phylum Pseudomonadota; class Gammaproteobacteria; order Pseudomonadales; family Pseudomonadaceae; genus Aquipseudomonas. The sequence goes on along the minus strand of NZ_VOBN01000005.1, from coordinate 239,547 downwards.
CCTGGGTGTGGCCGGCAACGTTGAATTCGTCCAGGCCGATGCGGAAAAGCTGCCGTTCCCGGACAACCATTTCGACTGCGTGACCATCGCTTTCGGCCTGCGCAACGTGACGCATAAAGAAGACGCCCTGCGTTCGATGCTGCGCGTGCTCAAGCCGGGCGGTCGCCTGCTGGTGCTGGAATTCTCCAAGCCGACCAATGCGCTGATGTCCAAAGCCTACGACGCCTACTCGTTCGCCTTCATGCCGCTGATGGGCAAGCTGATCACCAACGACTCGGAAAGCTATCGCTACCTGGCCGAATCGATCCGCATGCACCCGAATCAGGAAACCCTGAAGTCGATGATGGTCGAGGCCGGTTTCGACCGCGTGACCTACCACAACATGACCGCAGGCATCGTTGCCCTGCACCGCGGCATCAAGCCCTGATGCTGCTGGCCGGCCTGCTCGCCAGCGTTGAACTCGGCCTGAACCGGGTGCTGCGGCTCGACAGCACCGCGCTGCCGCGCCTGGCGCATTTGAGCGGCCGGGTGATTGCCGTCGACTGCCGCAGCCCGGCGCTGCAGCTGTTCATCCTGCCCAGCGATGAAGGCCTGATGCTCGCCTCCCAATGGGAAACCGGCGCCGACTGCACCTTGCGTGCACCGGCATCGAGCCTGTTGAAACTGGCGCTGAGCAAGGACAAGACTTCGATCTTGCACAGCCCGGAAGTCGAACTCGACGGTGACAGCGGCGTGCTGCTGGAACTGGCGGCCATCCTGCAAGACCTGGAGCTGGACTGGGAGTACGAACTCTCGCGCTGGCTCGGCCCGGTCGCCACGCAACTGGTCGGCGGTCACCTGCGCAGCCGCGCACGTTTTTATCAGCAAGGGTTTGCCAGCCTGAATCAGAACCTGGGCGAATACCTGGCCGAAGAATCACGCACCCTCGTCGGTCAGCGTGAAGCCGAAGCCCGTTTCAGTGAACTGGACCAGATCAAACTTGATCTTGAACGTCTCGAGGCGCGTTTCGAGCGCCTTTCCCGATCCCTCGACCCAAGCGATAACGCATGAAGCTGCTTGCCGTCCGCCGTTTGTTGCGCATCCAGCGCGTCGTGATCCGCTACCGCCTCGATGACCTGCTGTTCGCCCTGCCGCTGCCCTGGTTTCTGCTGGCGCTGCGCTATGCCTTGCCGTGGCGCTGGTTCCCGCGCAAGACCCTGGACCTGACCCGTGGCGCGCGATTGCGCCTGGCGTTGCAGGACCTGGGGCCGATTTTCATCAAGTTCGGACAGATTCTGTCCACTCGCCGCGACCTGTTGCCGGAAGACATCGCCGATGAGCTGATGAAGCTGCAGGACCGCGTCCCGCCGTTCGACTCGCAAGTCTCGATCAAGCTGATTGAAGAACAGCTCGGGAAAAAGATCAGCGAAGTCTTCAGCCGATTCGACGTCGAACCGCTGGCCTCGGCCTCGGTGGCGCAGGTGCATGCCGCGCAGCTGAAAACCGGTGAAGAAGTGGTGGTCAAGGTGATCCGCCCGGGCCTGAAGCCGATCATCGCCCAGGACCTGGCGTGGCTGTTCATCCTCGCCCGCGCCGCTGAAAAACTCTCGGCCGATGCACGCCTGCTGCACCCGGTGGACGTGGTCCAGGACTACGAAAAAACAATCTACGACGAACTCGACCTGTTGCGCGAGGCGGCCAACGCCAGCCAGTTGAAGCGCAACTTCGAAGGCTCGGACCTGCTGTACGTGCCACAAGTCTATTGGGACTGGTGCCGGCCGAAAGTGCTGGTCATGGAGCGCATCTACGGGATTCAGGTCACGGACCTGGCGACCCTCGCCGACCAGCGCACCGACATGAAAATGCTCGCCGAACGCGGTGTGGAGATCTTCTTCACCCAGGTGTTCCGCGACAGTTTCTTCCACGCCGACATGCACCCGGGCAACATCTTCGTCAGCACCGTCAACCCGTGGAGCCCGCAATACATTGCGATCGACTGCGGCATCGTCGGCAGCCTGACTCCGGAAGACCAGGACTACCTGGCGCGCAACCTGTTCGCGTTCTTCAAGCGTGACTACCGGCGTGTGGCGCAGTTGCACATCGATTCGGGCTGGGTCCCGGCGGAAACCAAACTCAACGAATTCGAAGCGGCGATCCGCACCGTGTGCGAGCCGATTTTCGAAAAACCGTTAAAAGATATTTCCTTCGGCCAGGTGCTGATGCGCCTGTTCCAGACCGCTCGGCGCTTCAACATGGAAGTGCAGCCGCAGCTCGTCTTGCTGCAAAAAACCCTGCTGAACATCGAAGGCCTGGGCCGTCAGCTGTACCCGGACCTGGATCTGTGGAACACCGCCCAGCCGTTTCTCGAACGCTGGATGCGCGAGCGCGTCAGCCCGAAAGCCTTGATCGGCAACGTACAGAGCCAGTTTGAGCAGTTACCGCACTTGGCCAACATGGCCCGCGACCTGCTGGAACGCATGTCCCAGCCTCACGCTTATGACCCGCCGCCACCGTGGCATCGACGCAAGGACGACTGGTTCCTGCGCCTGCTCGGTTGCGCGCACCTGGGCGGTGGCGCGGTGCTCGCAGCGGGTGGCCCGCTGAATGAACTGGGGCATTGGCCGGCCGGGATCATGATGGTGGTCGGTTTGTATCTGGTCGTTCGCCGATAGCCGGATTGAGCTGCAAGCGATAAGCTTCAGGCTTCAAGCGCTTCGTTTGCACGACGCAGATTGTTTTTTACTTGCAGCTTGCAGCTTAAAGCTCGCCGCTGCTCCGGGACGGACCATGAACAACTGGCTGGACGAGATCAAGTGGGACGTTGACGGACTGGTCCCGGCGATTGCCCAGGATCACAAGACCGGGCGCGTCCTGATGATGGCCTGGATGAACCGCGAAGCGCTGGAACTGAGCGCTGCCGAGAACCGGGCCATTTACTGGTCACGTTCCCGTGGCAAGTTATGGCGCAAGGGTGAAGAGTCCGGCCACGTGCAGACCCTGCATGAGATGCGTCTGGACTGTGACGCCGACGTGATCATCCTAATGGTCGAGCAAATCGGCGACATCGCCTGCCATACCGGCCGACAGAGCTGCTTCTACCGTGTCTTCGAGAACGGCGACTGGAAAACCGTCGACCCGGTCCTGAAAGATCCGCATGCCATCTATTCCGCAGGACACACACATGAGTGACACTCTCACGCGTCTGGCGCAGGTTCTGGAAGAGCGCAAAGGCGCCGCCGCCGACAGCTCGTATGTCGCCAGCCTGTACCACAAGGGCTTGAACAAGATTCTGGAAAAAGTCGGCGAAGAGTCGGTCGAAACTATCATCGCCGCCAAGGACGCCGCCATCAGCGGTGACTGCAGCGACGTGATCTACGAGACCGCCGATTTGTGGTTCCACAGCATGGTCATGCTCGCCCAACTGGGGCAGCATCCACAGGCTGTGCTCGATGAACTGGACCGTCGCTTCGGTCTGTCCGGACACGCCGAGAAAGCCTCGCGTCCGTCCGCCTGAATAACTATTTGAGAGGAGCAGTAACATGGGCATTTTTGACTGGAAACACTGGATCGTCATCCTGGTTGTCGTGGTGCTGGTGTTCGGCACCAAAAAACTGAAAAACCTCGGCACTGACGTCGGCGAGTCGATCAAAGGCTTTCGCAAAGCCATGAACGACGAAGAGAAACCGGCCGATCCGACCGTGACCCCGGCCCAACCGGTGCCACCTGCTCAACCAACCACGACCTCGCCACTGAACCAGCCGCACACCATCGACGTGCAGGCACAGAAAGTCGAAGAGCCGATCCGCAAAGACGTGTGAGCACTGACTAATGTTTGGTATCAGCTTCTCTGAACTGCTGCTCGTCGGCCTCGTGGCCCTGCTGGTGCTGGGCCCCGAGCGTCTGCCGGGTGCTGCGCGCACCGCCGGTCTGTGGATCGGGCGGCTGAAGCGCAGCTTCAACGCGATCAAACAGGAAGTTGAACGTGAAATCGGTGCCGACGAGATTCGTCGGCAACTGCACAACGAGCACATCCTGTCCCTGGAGCAGGAGGCGCGGAAGATCTTCACGCCGACCCAGCAGGAAGCCACGCCGGTGCAGCCGGTTGAACCGGTGGCCGAGCAGACGATTCACGCGCCGGGCACCGAACCGGTGGCCTCCATGGGCGGCGTCGAACCCGCACCTGTTGTCCCCGCGCCGACACCCGTAGAACCTGTTGCTCCTGCTGCCGCGCCAACTGCGCCGGCTCCTCACGACCCAACACTGCCGCCGCGAGCCCCATGATAAGGGCCTGTCATCGGTCATTTCCTGTGTCGCGTTGTCGCCTGAAAGCGGGCCAGGCAAGGCGTAGGCCGCAGGGAATGGTTGTTCCCTTTCCAAGGGCTACAACGCAGCCTGGCCCGCTTTCAGGCACAACCCGAAGGGCCGGCCTGTATTTGCGCAGGGCTGCGTTACTCGTCGCTTATTTGAAACGCCAAACTACGCTTCTCGCGCCTTGCCCTGCGCAAATACAGGCTCGGCGCGACACAGGAAATGACCGATGACAGGCCCTAATCTTCCGGAAAACGACCAGCACATGCCCCTGGTTTCGCACCTCACCGAGTTGCGTACTCGCCTGCTGCGCTGTGTAGCGGCGATTTTCATCATCTTCGCCGGGTTGTTCGCGTTTACCCAGCAGATCTACACCTTCGTCTCCACGCCGCTGCGCCAGTATCTGCCGGTGGGCGCGACGATGATTGCCACTGACGTGTCGTCGCCGTTCCTGACGCCACTGAAGCTGACGATGATGGTGTCGCTGTTCCTGGCGATCCCGGTGATCCTGCATCAGATCTGGGGCTTCATCGCGCCGGGCCTGTACAAGCACGAGAAGCGCATCGCGGTGCCGTTGCTGGTCTCCAGCATCCTGCTGTTCTACACCGGCATGGCCTTCGCCTATTACCTGGTGTTCCCGCTGATCTTCAAATTCTTCGCCGCTGCCACCCCGGCCGGCGTGGAGATGATGACCGACATCAGCAGCTACCTCGATTTCGTCATGACCCTGTTCTTCGCCTTCGGCGTGGCGTTCGAGATCCCGGTGGCCGTGGTGCTGCTGGTGTGGATCGGCGTGGTCAACGTCGCTTACCTGAAGAAAATCCGCCCGTACGTGGTCATCGGCTGCTTCGTGGTCGGCATGATCCTGACCCCGCCGGACATCTTCTCCCAGACCCTGTTGGCGGTACCGATGTGGTTGCTGTTCGAAATCGGCATCCTGTTCGGCAGCCTGGTCAGCAAGCGCGGCGAGCACCCGGACGATCAACCGGCTGACGATCACAACGACCAGCCGCCAGCGACCCAGCCGTGAACCTGCTGCTGCTCGAAGAGGCCGACTTTATTGCGGCCGACCGGGTGATCCTGCGCGATCGGCGCTTGACGCATATGCAGGAAGTCCATCGCTGCGTGGTGGGTGACAGCATGCGCGTCGGCCGGATCGGCGGCTTGATGGGCTCGGCCGAAGTGCTGCGCCTGGAGGCCGGCGAAGCGGAATTGCGCGTCGTCCTCGACCAACAACCACCGACCAAGTTGCCATTGACCCTGGTATTGGCTCTGCCACGGCCGAAAATGCTCCGTAGGGTGTTTCAGACCGTGGCGGCCATGGGTGTGCCACGGATCGTGCTGGTGAACAGCTACCGCGTCGAGAAGAGCTTCTGGCAAACCCCGTTCCTGGAGCCTGAAGCGATTCGCGAGCAGTTGATCCTGGGTCTGGAACAGGCCCGGGACAGCGTGCTGCCGGAAGTCGTCATAGAGAAGCGCTTCAAGCCGTTCGTCGAAGACCGGCTGCCCGCGATCACCGAAGGCACCCTCGGCCTGGTCGGCCACCCTGGCAACTACCCGCCCTGCCCTCGCGGCCTGGATGAACCGGTGACCCTGGCGATCGGCCCCGAAGGTGGCTGGATTCCTTATGAAATCGAATTGCTGGGCAAGTCCGGGCTGAATCCGGTGCAACTGGGTGATCGCATTCTGCGGGTTGAAACCGCCGTCACCGCGCTGCTGGCACGCCTCTTCTAACCGCCCCCCTCTTCTGTAGGAGCAAAGCTTGCTCGCGATAGCGGACGGTCAGTCAGCCCTTTATTGGCTGACACACCGCCATCGCGAGCAAGCTTTGCTCCTACAGGGGATGTCGTCGCTCCAACCCACGTGTACGCCTACAGATTCCCGCCCGCCAGCCGATACAGCTCCCATAAAACCAAATTGTGTTCCGAGGGGAGTAGCAGCATGTACCGTTGGCTAGCCGAGAAACTGGGAAACGTAAGCGTTAATCGCAAACTGGGTGTCGGCTTCGGTCTCGTCCTGCTCCTGACCTTATTGATCACATTCACCGGCTGGACCGGGTTGACGGGTGTGATGAGCCGTGGCGACAAGCTCGGGTTCATTGCCAGCATCAATGAGCTGGCCAAGGATTTACGCGTGGCGCGCCTGGACTACGAAATGCGCCGTGGCGAACAAGGCCCGGGCGCGGTCAACGGCTATTTGGATCAGATCGAAGCCGGCCTGCAAACCGCACGCAAGATGATCGAGCAACCCGCCGACGTCGCGATGATCGACCAGCAACTGGCCGGCGTCAGCCAGTACCGGCAAGCCTTCACCGCCATGATCCAGGCCGGTGCCAACCGCGAAGATGCCCGCAGCAAACTCGGTGCCACCGCCGACAACGCCGTGGCCAAGGTGTCTGAGGTCGAGAAGGCACTGCTGCAAGGTGACAGCGTCGCCCAGTTCAACAGCGTGATCGACCTGAGCAAACTGATCCAGCAAGCGCGCTTCCAGGTACGCGGCTACACCTACAGCGCCAAAATCGAGGCCGAACAGCCGGCGCTGGACGCCATCGATAACGCCCTGAAAAACCTCGAGAGCCTGCCAGCCAAACTGCCGGAACAGTTCAGCGCCAACCTGCAACAGGCCTCCGATTCGCTCAAGGCCTACCGTGCCGCTGTCAGCCAGTACCGCGACTCTCAGGTCGCCAGCGCTGCCGCCCTCAAGCGTATGGCTGACCAAGGCGACAATCTGCGCGAACTCAGCAAGAAACTGACCATTTCGCAAACCGTCGTGCGTGACACCGATGCCGCCCACGCCAAGAACCTGCTGCTGATGGCCACGGTCCTCGCCCTGGCTTTCGGCCTGCTCGCCGCTTGGGCCATCACTCGCCAGATCGTCATTCCCCTGAGCCAGACCCTCAAGGTGGCCGAGCGCGTCGCCTCGGGCGATCTGACCCACAACCTGATCTCCGAACGCCAGGACGAACTCGGCCAGCTCCAGCGCGCCATGCAGAGCATGACCCTGGGCCTGCGCGAGTTGATCGGCGGCATCAGCGATGGCGTTACGCAAATCGCCAGCGCTGCCGAAGAGTTGTCCGCCGTGACCGAGCAAACCAGCGCCGGGGTCAACAGCCAGAAGGTGGAAACCGATCAGGTAGCCACTGCGATGCACGAGATGACCGCCACGGTGCAGGAAGTCGCGCGTAACGCCGAAGAAGCCTCCGAAGCCGCCGTCGCTGCCGATCAACAGGCCCGTGAAGGTGACAAAGTGGTCGGCGAAGCCATCGCCCAGATCGAACGCCTGGCCATCGAAGTCGGTAACTCGACTGTCGCCATGAGCGATCTGAAGCGCGAAAGCGACAAGATCGGCAGCGTGCTCGACGTGATCAAGTCCGTGGCGCAACAGACCAACCTGCTGGCGCTCAACGCCGCCATCGAAGCGGCCCGTGCCGGTGAAGCCGGACGCGGTTTTGCCGTGGTCGCCGACGAAGTCCGCAGCCTGGCCCAGCGCACCCAGAAGTCCACCGAAGAAATCGAAGAGTTGATCGTCGGCCTGCAAACCGGCACCCAGCAAGTCGCGACCATCATGGACAACAGCCGCAGCCTGACCGACAGCAGCGTCGAACTGACCCGCCGCGCCGGTGGCTCGCTGGAAAGCATCACCCGCACGGTGTCGGCGATCCAGTCGATGAACCAGCAGATCGCTGCGGCCGCCGAGCAACAGAGCGCCGTGGCCGAAGAGATCAACCGCAGCGTGCTGAACGTGCGTGATGTGTCCGAGCAGACCTCGGCGGCGAGCGAAGAGACCGCGGCGTCCAGCGTTGAGCTGGCGCGGCTGGGGACGCATTTGCAGATGTTGGTTGGGCGGTTCAAGGTTTAACAGGGGAAAAGGGGCCTGCACCCAGGCCCCCCGACTTACTCTGCAAGCCCGGCGACACGGCGAATGTGCCGTGCCATGGATGCCAAGTCCTGGGTAGTTTCGCCTTTGAAGTCATGAGATGAGATGTAACCCTCGTAACGCTCAAAGTACTTGTCGATGTTCGAACTGATGGGCTTGAAGGCGCTTGAGTCACCAGTGCCGTGCATGGGAAAGAGTTTGGCGTGCAAATGGTCAACTCCGTAACCTTCCAGCATCAGTGCGGTGCGACCGACATCTGCAAAGGATTCGTCGAGCAGCAGTGCAACTTTCTTGGCCGCTATGATCAGCCCCGATAACACTTCATCGGACTGCGCGAATGCATAACTTCCAAAGTGGCGCTTTGGAACAACCACCGAAAAACCCGGCGTATTGGGATAAATGGAAAGGAATGCGGCATGGGCATCATCCTCCCAAATCAAATGCATCGGCGCCTGACCGTCGATCATCTTGCAAAAGATACATTCCATGTGATTGAACCACCCTCGGTACTCTTTATTTTTCGACAGTTAGACAAACGATTTCATCCCACTAACCTAACAACGTATTGAACTTCAAAGGCACACTATTGGCGTCCCAGACAACGCTATGTTGTTCTGAACTTCCGAGCGTACGAGACGCCAGCGCTGCAATGACCGAAGACGCCAATATCGAAGCCAGGCCGAAATTACTTGGGCCATAACTGGGCATGATCCCCTTTGGCAAACGCTGCCATTCGAATGAGCGAGCGGATGTCCCGACACCGGCCATCGAATCAGTCTCCTGATGGCCGCTACCGTTATAAAAATTAGTCATGCACATACGATGCAGATAACCGCCGCTGACCACAGGAATACGATGTTTATCGGCCAGTCGCTTGCACTCACTGGCCAGCGTGGCCGGTTCGTCAGCGGTCACCACGACGGCGTCGTAACCCTCTGAGATCAAGCGATCAGCGTCATCCAGATCAAGTTGGCGCTTGATCGTCTGGACGTTTATATCCGGAAACTTTTCTTGCAGGATTTCCTGCAGCACGTCTGTCTTGAACCCGCCAACGTCGCTTCGACGCCAGAACAACTGCCGGTTCAGGTTGCTTTCTTCAATGCGGTCGCCGTCGCTCAGCGTCAGATGCCCAATGCCACTGCCCGCCAATAGCATGCTGGCAGTGCTGCCAATGCCGCCGCAGCCAAACAGCAAAATCCGCGAGCGCTGTAACGTGGCCATGTCTTCCAGCACGTCCTCACAGGAGCGGGCGCTGCAAAGCAGATAGCTGACGGTGCGACTGGTACGTGGGTCCTCAAGCAATTGACGTACACCCTGCATGGCGCAGGCTGATCCTGGAACCAGTGCACCAGCGGTGTCCAGCGCCTCAAGCATCGCCGTCTCCCCCTGCCCCGCCAGTTGCACGACGCCCGAGGGACCACTGATGTACATTCCGCCATCGTGTATGCCGTACAGGGTGGAGGGCGCAACCACGCCCATGAATCCTGAACCGGCAAAAAAATCATCCTGATTGTTCATCACACACTCACCCTCAAACCTCGTCCCGCAAGGGACGAGGTCAACACTCATGAAAGTCTTGGTTCAAGTCTTAGTTACAGAGCGGGGTGAAGCCATGCTTGCGCATATACGCCAGTTCCTGAGAAGTGCAAGGGAGCTGACCGTAAGCAACTACTTTATTGCCCGGTTGCATTTTGTATTCGGCCACGAATGGGTTTGCCGGTTTAACTTCATCCGCCTGAACGGTAGAAGAAATAGCCGCCACACCTGCCAACAGAGCGATAAGGCCAAACGTTTTCTTTTCCATAAGAATAAATGCTCACCAACAGTGGGTTAATTGAAGTGGAATGCGCAACTTCTTGATGCGCTTTCAATAAACGCGACGATCAGTTAGAAATTTAGACTTCACGTAAATTAAAAATTAAATACAACTCACGCGCGTCGCAGCCTTCGACAACACAAGCAGTTTTATATAAAAACCAAGCTGTCGAAGGCTGCGATTTTTTAGCGCCGGGGTTACAGAACCTGCCGCAAAAACGCCTGCGCCCGAGGATCCTTCGGCGCATCAAAAAACTCGGCCGGCGAAGCGTCTTCCAGCAATTTGCCGTGATCGAAGAACAACACCCGATCTGCCACTTCCCGGGCAAAGCCCATTTCGTGGGTCACGCAGACCATGGTCATGCCTTCCACGGCCAGGGTTTTCATCACGTCCAGCACTTCACCGACCATTTCCGGATCCAGCGCCGAGGTTGGCTCATCAAACAACATGACCTTCGGTTCCATCGCCAGCGCCCGGGCAATCGCCACGCGCTGTTGCTGACCGCCGGACAGGCGTGACGGAAACTCGTTGGCCTTTTGCGCGATGCCGACCTTCTCCAGCAACGCCAGGGCCTTGGCCTCGCGTTCCTTTTTGCCGCGCTTGCGCACGACCTTCTGGGCCAGGCAGAGGTTTTCCAGCACGGTCATGTGCGGGAACAGGTTGAAGTGCTGGAACACCATGCCGACTTCCCGACGATAGGCATTCACGTCGGTTTTCGGATCGGCCAGTTGCAGGCCGTCGATGCTCACCGAGCCCGAATCGAACTCTTCCAGGCCATTGAGGCAGCGCAGGAAGGTCGATTTGCCGGAACCCGACGGGCCGATCACCACCAGCACTTCGCCCCTGGCCACGGTCGTGGACACGTTATCCACCGCGCGCACCACCTGACCACGGGTGTCGAAGACTTTTACCAGATCGCGGACTTCAATCACTTTGCGCGAGCCTCCGCTCAAGCCGGCTGGCGATTTTCGACAGCGGCAGGTTGATCAACAGGTACAGCCCGGCCACGCAGAACAGGATTTCGAACGGCGAGAACGAGGTGGTGATGACTTCGCGGCCACTTTTCAGCAGTTCGGTAATCGCGATCACCGACACCAGCGACGTGTCTTTCACCAGGCTGATGAACTGCCCGGCCAGCGGCGGCAGCACGCGTTTCAAGGCTTGCGGCAATACCACGTGACGCATCGACTGGCCGGCGCTCAAGCCGAGCGAGCGCGCGGCTTCGTTCTGCCCACGGGCAATCGACTGCACGCCGGAACGGATGATCTCCGCCACGTAGGCGCCAGTGAACAGCGACAGTGCGGCGATCCCGGCGAACTCCCGGGACAGGTTCATTACCGTGCCGATGAAGAAGTAGAAAATGAAGATCTGCACCAGCAGCGGCGTACCGCGCACCAGTTCGACGTAAAGGGTCGAAAGGTCGCGCAGGGTCGGGTTGTTCGACAGCCGGCACAGGCCGGTCGCAAGGCCGATCAACAGCCCGAGCACGCCAGACACCACGGACAGCCACAACGTGGTCCACAGGCCCCACAGCAACGGTCCGGCGGCCCAATGCCGGGTGACACCGATCACGTCGCCTTCCGCCACGTCATCGCCCCGGGCGACTTGCAGGCTGTTTTCATCGACGATCAGGTGTTGTTCTGTACCTGCGTCATTGCGCAGGGTGACTTCGGCCTTGTCGCCCTGGCGCACCAGTTCGCCGACCGTGGAGATATCGGCGGCGCGCTGGGATTCTTCGGCGTGGTAGGCGAAGTACTGCGGCACGCGGTTCCAGCGCCATTCGTAGGCCATCAGCGAGGTGGCGTAATACAACGCGCCGGCCAGGCCGATCAGCACCAGCACCGTTAACACGTGCCAGGGCAGTTGGGATTTCTTGTGTTTCATTTGCTTTGGAGATTCCGGATTTGTGTCGCCTGGGAGGCCGCCTTCGCGGGCAAGCCTCGCTCCTACAGGGGAACGCATTCCAAATGTAGGAGCGAGGCTTGCCCGCGAATGGGGCGGCGCGGTCTAGCTGACCGAGCCTTATTCCATGTCCTTGAGCCAAGCGGTGTCTTTAAACCACTTGTCATGGATGCGGTCGTAGGTGCCGTCTTCGTGGATCTGGTGCAGGAAGTTGTTGATGAAGTTGAGGCTGTCGTAGTCGCCCTTCTTCAAGCCGAAGGCCAGCGGCTCGTAGGTGAACGGCTTGTCGAGGAACACCAGTTTGCCGGCGCCGACCTTGTTCACCGCGACCACGTTGTACGGGGCGTCGTAGATGAAGGCGTCGGCCTTGCCGTTGACCACGTCAAGCACGGCTTCCTGCTCGTTGTCGTAGCCGTGGTACTTGGCTTTGGCGATCAGCTTCCTGGCGACCATCTCGCCGGTGGTGCCGAGCTTGGAGGTGATGCGGTACTCGTCGGTGTTCAGGTCTTTGTAGGACTTGATGGTGCCTTCCAGGTCCTTGCGGATCAGCAGGGTCTGGCCGACGACGATGAACGGTTCGCTGAAGTTCAGGCGCAGGTTGCGTTCCTGGGTCAGGGTCATGCCGCTGCCGATCATGTCGAACTTGTCGGTCATCAGGGCCGGGATGATGCCGTCGTAGCCGGTGGACACCAGCTCCAGCTTGACGCCCATGGCCTTGGTCATAGCCTTGAGGAGGTCGACTTCGAAGCCGATGATCTCGCCACGCTTGTTGGTCATTTCGAACGGCATGTAGGTCGGGTCCATGCCGACTTTCAGCGTGCCGCGCTTGACCGCGTCATCGATGGCACCGGCCTGCGCCGCGTTGACTGCAACCAATGCCGTGACGCCGACCAGCAGCATCGAGAGATACTTCTTCATCATCAAGTCCCCAAAACCATTGCGGTGTGAGGCGCGCAATCGGCGGTTTTCGTTAGAAAACCGGAAGATACGAACAGAAAGCTGTCCGGGCGCACCAATTCGGGGACGGATCCTATCGCACTCGTTCGTTTGCACAAGGGTTAGCGCAGGAATTTGATCGTTCCCACGCTCTGCGTGGGAATGCAGCCCGGGACGCTCCGCGTCCCAAGAGCGGACGCAGAGCGTCCATGGAGGCATTCCCACGCAGAGCGTGGGAACGATCAGTCGGGCCAAAAAAAACCCCGCTTTCGCGGGGTTTTTCATTACGCCAACTGAGGCTGTGCACTCAATGGCTTGAGCGGCAACAGCGGCGCATGGGGATCGGCTTTCACCGATTTGCGCCAGGCGTCCAGCCACTCGGCGTGACCTTCGCTCCAGACCGCGTCATGCAGACGACCCAATGCCACCGGATCGCTCAGCAATTGCAGGCGCTCATGGTTGTTCAGCCCGGCAGGGCCGGCCTTCAACGCATGACGAACCCGTTCGACGCGCAACCACTCGATCGGCTCGGCCTGACCGTGACGGGACGTCGCCAGCGCGCACGCCAACGCATTCTGCTGTGGATCGACCACCGCCCGGATGAAGCCGTCATTCAACGCGTGATAACGGTTTTCATGGGTGTACTGGTCGGTCGCCACCAAGGCCTGTGGCGGATTGTATTCCTCAGGGATCATGAACAGGCTCTCGTCACGGGACTTGAGGCCCAGGCCGACACGGCTGGAGATCACCGACACCGGGATCGACAGCATCAACGAACCGACGATCGGTACCAGCCACCAGAGAAAGCTCGGGTTCAGCCAGATCACCAGCAGGGCCCAGAAGAAGCCCAGCAAGGTTTGCGGACCGTGGCGCTTGACCGCCTCGCTCCATGGCGTGGAGTCGTCGTCACGTTGTGGCGAGTTCCAGGTCGCGGCCCAGCCGAGGAACGCGGCGAGCACGAAGCGGGTGTGGAAAATCATCCGCACCGGCGCCAGCAGCATGGAGAACAACATCTCCAGCAGCATCGACGTCGTCACCTTGAACTTGCCACCGAACTCTTTCGCGCCCTTGGCCCAGATCAGGATGATGCTCAGCAACTTCGGCAGGAACAGCAGCACGACGGTGGTCGAGAACAGCGCGACGGCCTTGTCCGGGTGCCATTGTGGCCACAACGGATAGAGCTGGCGCGGCGCCATGAAGTACTGCGGCTCCATCAGGGTGTTCACCGCCAACAGCGCGGTGGACAACACCAGGAAGAAGAACCACAACGGCGCCGACAGGTAAGACATCACGCCGGTCAGGAACACCGCGCGGTGCACCGGGTGCATGCCCTTGACCAGGAACAGGCGGAAGTTCATCAGGTTACCGTGGCACCAGCGACGGTCACGCTTGAGTTCGTCCAGCAAGTTCGGCGGCAGTTCTTCGTAGCTGCCCGGCAAGTCGTAGGCAATCCACACGCCCCAGCCGGCACGGCGCATCAGCGCGGCTTCGACGAAGTCGTGGGACAGAATCGCACCGGCAAACGCACCTTTACCCGGCAACGGCGCCAAGGCGCAGTGCTCGATAAACGGCTTCATGCGGATGATCGCGTTGTGACCCCAGTAGTGGGATTCACCCAACTGCCAGAAGTGCAGGCCGGCGGTGAACAGCGGACCGTACACACGGGTCGCAAATTGCTGCATCCGCGCATACAGGGTGTCCATGCCCGACGCACGTGGCGCGGTCTGGATGATCCCGGCGTCCGGCGTGGCTTCCATCAAGCGCACCAGACTGGTCAGGCATTCGCCGCTCATCACGGAGTCCGCGTCGAGCACGACCATGTACTTGTAGTCACCGCCCCAACGACGGCAGAAGTCGTCGAGGTTGCCGCTTTTACGCTTAACGCGACGACGACGGCGGCGATAGAAAATCTTGCCGAAGCCCTTGGCTTCCCGGCAGACGTCCAGCCAGGCCTGTTGCTCGGCGACGCAGATATCGGTTTCGTTACTGTCGCTGAGGACGAAGAAGTCGAAGCGGTCCAGGTCACCCGTGGCCGCTACCGACTCGAAGGTCGCGCGCAGACCGGCAAACACCCGTGGCACGTCTTCGTTGCAGATCGGCATCACCAGTGCGGTGCGTGCGTCCTTGGCGATCGGCTCATTGCCGGCGCTTTTGCCGGAAATGCGGTATTTGTCGTGACCGGTGAGCAACTCGAGGAAGCCCATCAGCGCAGTCCAGAAACCGGCCGACACCCAGCAGAACAGAATCCCGAACAGAATCAGGATGCTGGTTTGCAAGGCATAAGGCAGGACCTGCATCGCAGTTTGCGTCAGGGACTGGTTGATGATTTCGTCCATGTCGACGAACGACCAGCCCTGGTACGGCATGATGCCTTTCATGTACCAGCCGGCCACGATGGTCTGGCCGAGCATCAGCACCAGCAGAATGTAGCGACGGATCGAACCGACGGTGCGCCAGCGAGCCGCTGGCAACACGCGTTCATCCTTCGGCGGGGCTGGTGGATTGGTGCGACCGGTCATCCGGCGCCAGCCGCGCACCAGGATGTTGGTACGCCACGGCTCCGGCACGACCTTGGTCCGACGGATCGGCGGAGTCGCTTTGAGTACGACACGACCACTGGCGTCAAGCGCCAGCATCTCCGCTTCTTCCAGCTCTTCAGCACTGTTGAGGAGCAAGCGTTTGCCCACCGAGGCTTGTGCAGCCTCGGCAGGAGCGTCGAACGTCGAAGACGAAAGACGCTGGTGCAGTTCACTGAAGGACTGGCAGCCTGCGAGTTCCGCGCGCTGCTCGTCGGTCATCGGTAAATGCGCCAGATACTCGGAGAGAGTCTCTGGCTTTAGTTGAGAATTACTCATCGGCAGGCAACTGGTAGCTCCAGGTCTCGGTCAGGACTTCTTCAGTCTCGTTCGATTCCGGTGTGGCTGGGGCCGCGTCCGCAGCAGCAGGCTGCTTGGCGTCTTTGTTGTCCTTGTTCTTGGCATCGGTCACTGGCTTGGCATCAGCCTGCTTGGCGTCTGCCTGCTTGGCGTCCTTGGTTTCCTTGTCCACTTTCTCTTGCTGCTTGGCGGCGACTTTGTCGGCCTTGGCAACAGAGGAGCTGGAGGAAGGCACCAACGACTTGGCCAGATCTTCAGGCTGGATCTTCTGGACCAGCGCCGCGCGCATCTCGGTGGCCTTGCTCGGATCCTTGATTTTCATGCGCAGCATCAGGCGCCAGCCCTTGGTTTCAGGGTTGTAGCGCACGGTGTTCTCGACCAGTTCGGCATTGTCGCCAATGCTGACCTGGCTGCGCACGTCGGCGTTTTCCGGCAAAGCGGCCAGGGACGGGCCTTCGAAGTCCACCAGGTAGGCAACGCTGCCATCCGGCTGACGGATCAGGTTCGACTGTTTGACGTCGCCGGTGGAACGCAGGGTCTGTTTGACCCAGGCGCTGTCCGGTGCGTGAATCGAGGCTTCGTCAATGGTCCAGTGCATGCGATAGGCGACGTCGAGTGGCTGGCCTGGTTCAGGCAGTTTTTCCGGGCTCCAGAAGGCAACGATGTTGTCGTTGGTTTCGTCGGCGGTCGGAATTTCCACCAGGTCTACAGAACCCTTGCCCCAATCGCCTTTTGGCTCGATCCACGCACTTGGGCGCTTGTCGTAGCGGTCGTCGAGGTCTTCATAGTGGCTGAAGTCACGACCACGCTGCAGCAAGCCGAAGCCACGCGGGTTTTCGATGGCGAAGTTGCTGACCGCCAAGTGTTTTGGATTGTTCAGGGGGCGCCAGATCCACTCGCCGTTGCCGGCATGGATCGACAGACCGCTGGAGTCGTGCAGTTCACGGCGATAGTTCAGCACTTTCGACGGCTGGTTGGCGCCGAACAGGAACATGCTGGTCAGCGGCGCAACGCCAAGCTTGGTGACTTTGTCACGCAGGAACATCTTGGCCTTGACGTCGACCACGGTGTCGCTGCCTGGACGCAGGGTCAGACGGTAAGCACCGGTGGCACGCGGGGAATCCAGCAGGGCGAAGATCACCAGGTGCTTGTCACCTGGCTTGGGCTGTTGAATCCAGAATTCGGTGAAACGCGGGAATTCTTCGCCGGACGGCAAGGCGGTGTCGATGGCCATGCCGCGAGCGGACAAGCCATAGGTGTGACCCTTGCCAACCACGCGGAAGTAACTCGCGCCGAGCATGGTCATGATTTCGTCTTGCTTGTCGGCCTTGTTGATCGGGTACAGCACACGGAAACCGGCATAACCCAGTTGTTCGGTGGCTTTAGGATCGAACGACACATCGCCGAAATCGAAACGACTTGGGTCGTATTTGATCTCTTCGACGGTGTTGGCCGTGATTTCGTTGATTTTCACCGGGGTGTCGAAGTGCATGCCCTGGTGATAGAACGACAGCTTGAACGGGGTTTTCTGATCGGCCCACTCGGCTTTTTCAGTGCGGAAACGAATTTTCTGATAGTCCGCGAATTTCATTTCGCGGAATTCGTTCGGCAGGTTACTGCGCGGGGCTTCGTATTTCTGCCCGGCCAGCTCTTTCGCCTTGACCGACACATCATCCAGGTTGAATGCCCAAAGCTGGCCGGCGCTGAGCAGGCACAGCAGTGCAGAGCCCGCTACCAGAGCGCTTCGGAACCGTTGGGCAGACAATTTTGGTGCATTACAGGGACTAACAATCACGAGCAACCCTCGCCGAAAACAGATCAAAAAACCAACGGCCAGCTATCTATATGCCAGGTTGGCGAGCATTGTTCCGACTCCTATGGGGCTAAATGATTCCCCAACAGGTCCGGGCAAGTCTCTACATAAGTCAAATGGGCCAACGAACGCTGATCCCCGTAGCGCGCGATTATCTAGTAGGCCGCGTTACAAAGCATCAGGGGGTAACAAAGTATTTATCGCGCAAAACCCCTGTTTTCAGTCGAAACGCCCTGAAAAACAGGTTTCAGGGCGTTTCAGGCCTGTAACAGGAAGGTGACCGGGCCATCATTGACCAGATGCACCTGCATATCCGCGCCGAATCTACCTGATGCCACAGTGCCATGCACCTCTTTCGCTTTGCCTAATAGATAGCCGAAAAGTTCTTCACCCAGAGCCGGAGGTGCCGCGGTCGAAAAACTCGGGCGCAGCCCACTCTTGGTGTCGGCCGCCAGGGTGAATTGCGAGACCAGCAGCAACCCACCGCCAACGTCCACCAGGGACAGATTCATCTTGCCCTCGGCGTCACTGAATACACGATAGTTAAGCATCTTATGCAGAAGTTTGTCGGCACTGGCCCGAGTGTCCCCGGGCTCGACCGCCACCAATACCAGCAAACCCTGGTCGACGGCACCGACCACCTCCCCCGCTACCTCGACACGCGCGCCTCGCACGCGCTGCAACAGACCCTTCATGCTTCTTCAGGCGGCAGATCAAGCAAGCGTCGGGCCATCTGACCGGCGGCACGTACCAATGCATCGGTGATGCCCGGTTCGGAGGCGGCGTGGCCGGCATCGCGGATGACCTGCAGTTCGCTGTTCGGCCAGGCCTGGTGCAATTCCCAGGCGTTGTCCAACGGGCAGATCACGTCGTAACGGCCATGGACGATCACGCCAGGCAAATGGGCGATCTTGCCCATGTCGCGAATCAGCTGGTTCGGTTCAAGGAACGCATTGTTGGTGAAGTAGTGGCATTCGATGCGGGCAATCGACAAAGCGCGTTGAGGTTCGGAGAAACGATCGACCACCAGCGGGTTCGGGCGCAGGGTCGCGGTCCGGCCTTCCCAGGTGGACCAGGCCTTGGCCGCGTGCATCTGGGCGATCTGATCGTTGCCGGTCAGGCGCTTGTGGAAAGCGGTGAGCAAGTCGCCGCGCTCGTCCAGCGGGATTGGCGCGATGTAGTCCTGCCAGTAGTCGGGAAACAGGCGACTGGCGCCGGCCTGGTAGAACCACTCGATTTCCTGCGGCCGGCACAGAAAGATCCCGCGCAGGATCAGGCCATGCACACGTTCCGGGTGGGTTTGCGCGTAGGCCAGCGCCAGGGTCGAGCCCCAGGAGCCGCCGAACAATACCCATTTTTCGATATTCAGGTGCTTGCGGATCCGCTCCAGGTCGGCGACCAGATCCCAGGTGGTGTTGTTTTCAAGATTGGCGTGGGGCGTGGAGCGACCGCAACCGCGCTGGTCGAAGGTGACAATGCGATACAGGTTCGGGTCGAAATACCGACGGCTTTGGGCATCACACCCGGCGCCGGGGCCGCCATGGATGAACACCACCGGCAAACCTTCCGGGGAACCGCTTTCGTCGACGTACAGCGTGTGAGTCTTATCGACGGCCAGATCGTGCCGGGCGTAGGGTTTGATCTGCGGGAACAAAGTCTGCATTGCGCGCTCCGTAAGGGGTCGGGTCATCCCTGGGGGGACTTCTATTATTCTGCCGTCCGGCATCATAAACCCGAATTACGTCAATGAGCATGCCCTTGCAACGTCAGAGCCTGTCAGCCAGAAACCCGACCAGCGTTTCATACAGTCGGTCGACCTCGGCGACCTGCCCGCGACCCCGCAGGCAGCCGTGCACCAGCCCTTCGCCGTAGTAAAGCGTTGCACTGATGCCCGCGGCATTGAGTCGCTCGGCATAGCGCACACCGTCGTCGCGCAGCGGGTCGAATTGCGCCACGGCGATCCATGCCGGGGGCAAACCGCTGAGATCGTCGGCAAGCAGGGGCATGGCGTAGGCGCTCGGTGGTGCGTTGCCGCGCAAGTAAAGGGCGTGATAGCAATCCACGTCGCGGCTGCTGAGCAACGGCGCGTCGGCGCATTCGCTGCGGGACGGTAGACGGTGATCGCCACCCAGGCCCGGGTAAATCAGCACTTGTGCGGTGGGCAACGGCTCGCCCGCGTCGCGTAACGCCAGGCATAACGCGGCGGCGAGATTGCCGCCGGCGCTGTCTCCGGCGGCGACCATTCGCTCCGGGTCGAACCAGAACGGCCCTGACCGAAGCGCCTGCCAGACCTTCAGGCAATCGTCGAACCCGGCCGGGAACGGATGCTCGGGCGCCAACCGATAATCCACCGCGACCACCATCGCTCCCGTCACCGATGCCAGTTCGGCGCAGATGAAGTCATGGGAATCCAGATCCCCGACCACCCAGCCACCGCCGTGTAGATACAGGATGCACGGCCAGCCGCTGGTCGGCGGCGTCACCGGGGGACGATAGGAACGCACCGCCACGCCCGCGAGGGTGAAGTCGGTGACCTCAAGCCCGGCGGGACGGGGTGGGGTAAACGCCCGGCACATCTCGCTGTAGGCCTGGCGCAACCCGGTGAGGCTGCTGTCGGTGCTGTTGAAGCCGAGGGTTTTCTCGACGAAGGCCGACATTTGGATAGAAAGAGGGTAAGGAGCCATGGACCGGCCTTTAGTCACGGATAAATTGAGGTGCTTTTGTGGCGAGGGGGCTTGCCCCCGTTCGGCGGCGCAGCCGTCGTAAAACCGGCTGGCAGAGTGCATCTGATGCTACTCGGCTGAATGGTTTTGGGGCTGCTTCGCCGCCCAACGGGGGCAAGCCCCCTCGCCACAATGTGCGCACACCTGCCGATCAGTTTTTGAGGCTGGCCTGCACCGTCGCCACACCCTCTTTACCATCAAAACTGCTAACCCCCGCCAGCCAACGCTGAAGGTCTTCCGGATGCTCACGCAACCACTGCTTGGCAACGTCCTGCGGCGTCTTGCGTTCCATGATCGGCACCATCAACTGGCTTTCCTGGGACGCGGTGAAGGTCAGGTTTTGCAGCAGGCGATTCACGTTCGGGCAGCGCTCGGCGTAGTCCGGGGCGGTGACGGTGGAGACGGTCGCCGCGCCTTCGTTCGGGCCGTAGACGTCTTCGCTGCCGGTCAGGTAGGTGATGTTCATGTTGATGTTCATCGGGTGCGGGGTCCAGCCGACGAACACCACGAATTCCTTGCGGTTCACCGCCCGTTGTACGGCGGCGAGCATGCCGGCCTCACCGGACTCGATCAGTTTGAAATCCTTCAGGCCAAAGTGATTGGTTTCGATCATCGTCTTGATCGTGGTATTGGCGCCGCTGCCCGGCTCGATGCCATAGATCTTGCCGCCCAGTTGGTCTTTGAATTTGGCGATATCCGCGAAAGTCTTCAGCCCGGCCGCTGCCACGTATTCAGGTACGGCGAGGGTTGCCTGGGCATCGGCCAGGCTCGGCTTGTCCATGACCTTGACCTGATTGGCCGCCACGAACGGGGCGATGTTCTTGTCCATCGCCGGTTTCCAGTAACCGAGGAAGATATCGAGGCGCTTGTCGCGGATGCCGGCGAAGATGATTTGCTGCACGGCGCTGGTTTGCTTGCTGTCGTAGCCCAGGCCATTGAGCAGCACATCAGCCATGCCGCTGGTGGCGATCACGTCGGTCCAGTTGACCACGCCCATGCGCACGGCTTTGCAGGACGCGTCGTCACTGGCCATGACGCTGGTGCTCAGGAGAGCGGTGCCGCAGAGGATTGAGAGACAGCGGGTGAACAGTCTTTTCATCGGAGGGATCTCGTGCGGCAGCAATTATTGTGGGATTCGGCGTCTTTGTGCACCGTGCCCAGAACATTACGCAGCAGACGAGCGGTAAAAGCGAACTGTGGCGACCGAGATTTGCACGGTGGCGACTTGATAGCGAAGTGCTGATCGTTCCCACGCTCTGGTCTGCGTGGGAACGATCAGCGCGCTCTGTGTGTGAACGGTCGGCGGCCGGTTACGCGTAGTGCTTCTGGCCCCAAGCCAACAACCCTTCCAGCAATTCCTTGAGCACCACCTGCGTCGGCGCCGCCAGGTCCGGGCGATAGCGGAACGGCTCAAACTCTTCCATATACGTGCACTGCCCCAGCTCCAGTTGCACCGCGTGGATGTTTTCGGCCGGGTTGCCGTAATGGCGGGTGATGTGGCCGCCCTTGAAGCGTCCGTTCAGCACATGGCTGTACTCGGTGTGTTTGGCGCAGATCGCTTCCAGTTGCGTGGCCAACTGAGGATCGCAACTGGCGCCGTTGAAGGTGCCGAGGTTGAAGTCCGGCAGTTTGCCGTCGAACAGGTGCGGGATGATCGAGCGGATCGAGTGCGCATCGAACAGCAGCGCGTAGCCGAACTCGGCCTTCAAGCGTGCCAGTTCGCTCTGCAAGGTGCGGTGATACGGCGTCCAGATCTGTTCCAGGTAGGTCGCGCGCTCGGCCGCCGTCGGCTCCATGCCCTCGCGGAACAATGGAATGCCATCGAACAGTATCGACGGGTACAGGCCGGTGGTGGCGCCGACGTACATCGGTTTGTCGTCGGACGGTCGGTTCAGGTCGATGACAAACCGCGAGTACTCGCCGGCCAGGGTGCTGGCGCCCAGTTCGGTGGCGAAATCGTAAAGCTGCGGGATGTGCCAGTCGGTGTCCGGCAGGCTTTTCGCGTCGGGGATCAACCCGGCTTCGACCACAGGCGTCAGGCGCAGGCCGGCGTGGGGCATGCTGATCAGCAGCGGCACGCGGCCTTGTTTGAAGTTCAGAACCTTATCCACAACTGCTCTCCTAAAGACTTGTCTCGATGCCGTGACGCACGACGCGTTTTTCCAGGTCGCCGCCCAGCCAGTACGACAGGTCGGCGGGACGATCGATTTGCCAGGCGACGAAATCCGCAACTTTGCCGACTTCCAGCGAACCATGGGTATCAGCTATGCCCAGCGCGGTAGCGGCATGAATGGTTGCGCCGGCCAGGGCTTCTTCCGGGGTCATGCGGAAACAGGTGCAAGCCATGTTCAACATCAGGCGCAGCGACAACGCCGGCGAGGTGCCGGGGTTGAGGTCGCTGGCGATGGCGATTTTCACCCCGTGCTTGCGCAGGGCCTCCATCGGCGGCAACTGGGTTTCGCGCAGGAAGTAGAACGCCCCCGGCAGCAGCACCGCGACGGTGCCGGACTGGGCCATGGCGATGGCGTCGTCTTCGTCCATGAATTCCAGGTGGTCGGCGGACAGCGCGTGGTAACGCGCGGCCAGGCTCGAACCGTGCAAGGACGACAACTGCTCGGCGTGCAACTTCACCGGCAGACCGAGTGCCTGTGCGGTAATAAATACCCGCTCGACCTGCGCCGGCGAGAACGCCAGGTATTCGCAGAACGCATCCACCGCATCCACCAGCCCTTCAGCGGCGAGAGCCGGCAGCATCTCGGCGCAGATGTGATCGATGTAGTCGTCGGCGCGATCCTTGTATTCCGGCGGCAAGGCGTGCGCCGCCAGGCACGTGCTGCGCACGCTGACCGGCAACTCGGCGCCGAGGCGACGCGCGACCCGCAGCATTTTGCGTTCGTTGACCAGGTCCAGACCGTAACCGGACTTGATTTCGACCGTGGTCACGCCGTCGCGCAGCAGGCTTTTCAAACGCTTGGCGGCGCTGACGAACAGGTCATCTTCAGTGGCCGCACGGGTGGCGCGCACGGTGCTGGCGATGCCGCCACCGGCCGCGGCGATGTCCGAATAGCTGACGCCTTGCAGACGCTGTTCGAATTCACCGCTGCGGTTACCGCCGAACACCGTGTGGGTGTGGCAGTCGATCAGGCCCGGCGTGACCCAGGCTCCTTTCAAGTCGTTGACCGCCGGGTAGTCGCCCGACGGCAATTGAGCACGTGGGCCGATCCACTCGATGTGCGCACCGGACGTCACGATGGCCGCATCCTCGATGATCGAGTAGACGCCTTGCGCCATGGTTGCGACGTTGCAGTGTTGCCAGAGCGTTTTCATCCTGGCCTCCGTTAGGTTATCGATGAGAAAAATCAGGGTTTCGCGTCACTAATGCAGCTTTACCGGCCGCGGGTTTGACCCAGGTCAGGTAGGCCAGCACCAGCAACACGATCCAGACCACGCCAACGACCAGCGCGGCCTGGGTATCCGGGAAGTAGCCGAGCACGCCGAAAATAAACAGCATGAACGCAATCGCCGCCATCGGCGCATAAGGCCAGAACGGCACCGGGAATTTCAGTTGCGCGACCTGTTCGGCGCTCATGGAACGGCGCATCGCCACCTGGGTGAACAGAATCATCAGCCAGACCCACA
Organism: Pseudomonas sp. ANT_J12; assembly: GCF_008370045.1. Classification (GTDB taxonomy): domain Bacteria; phylum Pseudomonadota; class Gammaproteobacteria; order Pseudomonadales; family Pseudomonadaceae; genus Aquipseudomonas. The sequence continues at coordinate 215,679 of NZ_VOBN01000005.1, read as the reverse complement.
CCGTGGCGAAGGTCGCGATGGAGGCAATCAGCAGGAACACGTTCTCCGGGATCAGGTAGTTCAGCAGCACGCCCAACAGCAGCGCGACACTCATCACCACTACGGTCATCCACGGCACGCCATTGCCGGACAAGCGGGCGAACCCCTTGGGTGCGTGGCCTTGCTGGGCCAGGCCGTACATCATCCGACCCGCGCCGAAGATGTCACTGTTGATGGCCGACACCGCCGCCGAGATCACCACGATGTTGAGGATGGTCGCTGCCGAGCTGATGCCCAGGTTGTCGAAAATCTGCACGAACGGGCTGCCCTGGCTGCCAATCTGCTGCCACGGGAAGATCGACATCAGCACAAACATGGTCAGCACGTAGAACAGCAGGATGCGCAACGGCACGGCATTGATCGCCCGGGGCAGCACGTGCTGCGGGTCCTTGGCTTCGCCGGCGGTGACGCCGATGATTTCAATGCCGCCAAAGGCGAACATCACCACGGCGAACGAGGCAATCAGGCCACCCACGCCATTGGGCATGAAACCGCCATGGCTCCAGAGGTTGCTGATGTCAGTCGCCTGGGCGCCAGGGGCGGTGCTGATGCCGAACAGCATGATGCCGAAGCCGCCGAGGATCATCGCGACGATGGCCGCGACCTTGAGCAGCGACAGCCAGAACTCCATTTCGCCAAAGACTTTGACGTTGCACAGGTTCAGGCCGCCGACCACCGAAACGATGCCCAGGACCCAGATCCAGCGCGCGACTTCCGGAAACCAGAAGCCCATGTAAATACCGAACGCGGTGACGTCAGCCATGCCGACGATGACCATTTCAAACGCGTAGGTCCAACCGAGGATGAAGCCCGCCATCGGCCCCAGGTAGGTGCTGGCGTAGTGACCGAACGAGCCGGCCACCGGGTTGTGCACCGCCATCTCACCGAGCGCGCGCATGACCATGAACACCGCCGCGCCACCCATCAGGTAGGCGAGCAGTACCGCAGGCCCGGCCATTTGAATGGCCGAGGCAGAGCCGTAGAACAGCCCGGTGCCGATCGCCGACCCCAGCGCCATGAAGCGAATATGTCGGGCAGAGAGCCCGCGTTTTAATCCTTTTGCTTGCGGTTGCATTGCTCGTCCTTAATTATTTTTATTGGTGGAGTTGATCGTTCCCATGCGCAGCAAAGGAATGCCTCTGGGGACGCTCCGCGTCCAGTGACGCGGAGCGTCACGGGCTGCGTTCCCACGCAGAGCGTGGGAACGATCACCAACAGACTTACAGGCTCGGCAACAACTTCGCCGCTACCAGTTCGTTCAGGCAACGGGTCGCCAACAACTCGCTCGCCGCATTGATGTCCGGCGCGAAGAAGCGGTCCTTCTCATAGAACGGCACTTCGGCACGCAGGATGGCGCGGGCCTTTTCCAGTTTGGTCGAGGTCTTCAGACCGTCACGCAGATCAAGGCCCTGAGCCGCCGCCAGCCACTCGACCGCCAACACGCCGCGCGTGTTTTCGGCCATTTCCCACAGACGCTTGCCAGCGGCCGGCGCCATGGACACGTGGTCTTCCTGGTTGGCAGATGTCGGCAGGCTGTCCACCGAATGCGGATGGGACAACGCCTTGTTCTCGCTGGCCAGGGCCGCCGCCGTCACCTGGGCGATCATGAAGCCGGAGTTCACGCCGCCATTGGCCACCAGGAACGGCGGCAGTTGCGACATGTGCTTGTCCATCATCAGCGAGATACGACGCTCGCTCAGGGAACCGATTTCGGCGATGGCCAATGCCATGTTGTCAGCGGCCATGGCCACTGGCTCGGCGTGGAAGTTACCGCCGGAGATCACGTCGCCTTCAGCGGCGAAGACCAACGGGTTGTCGGACACGGCGTTGGCTTCGACGGCCAACACTTCGGCCGCCTGACGGAACTGGGTCAGGCAGGCGCCCATGACTTGCGGCTGGCAGCGCAGGGAGTACGGGTCCTGGACCTTTTCGCAGTTCTGGTGCGAATCGGACACTTCACTGCGCTCGCCCAACAGATCGCGGTAAGCAGCAGCGGCGTCGATCTGACCTTTCTGGCCACGGGCGGCGTGAATGCGTGCGTCGAACGGCGAGCGCGAGCCCAACACCGCTTCAACGGTCATGCCGCCAATGGCCAGGGCGCCGGCGAACAGGTCCTCGCCTTCGAACAGACCGCGCAGTGCATAAGCGGTCGACACCTGGGTGCCGTTGAGCAGCGCCAGGCCTTCTTTGGCCGCGAGGGTCAGCGGCGTCAGGCCCGCGACTTTCAGCGCTTCGGTGGCTTCCATCCACTCGCCCTTGTAGCGCGCCTTGCCTTCGCCCAGCAGCACCAGGGACATGTGCGCCAACGGCGCCAGGTCGCCGGATGCACCGACCGAACCTTTCAATGGAATGTGCGGGTAAACCTCGGCGTTGATCAGGGCGATCAGCGCGTCGATGACCACGCGGCGAATCCCGGAGAAACCACGGCTCAGGCTGTTGACCTTGAGCACCATGACCAGGCGCACCAGTGCGTCGCTGATCGGCTCGCCGACGCCGGCGGCGTGGGACAGAACGAGCGAGCGCTGGAGGTTTTCCAGGTCTTCGCTGGCGATGCGGGTCGAGGCCAGCAGGCCGAAACCGGTGTTGATGCCGTAGGCGGTGCGGTTTTCGGCGAGGATCTGTTCCACGCAGGCAACGCTGGCTTCGATCTGGGCCGAGGCGCTGTTGTCGAGGGTGAGTTTCACCGGTTGCTGATACACATCACGCAGTTGGGCAAGGCTCAGTTGGCCGGGAATCAAATTAAGCGCAGTCACATCGTTCTCCTTTTGAGAGTTTTTTATTAACTCACCAGACGCTCCGGAGATGTCCGTTGTCCGTCGCGTCTCGTTTGTGGGGAGACGCGCCTTGGCACGCTGGTGTTGTGGATTTCAGTTCAGATTGGGTAAAGCCATTTGCAGCAAAATCGGGTCTTTCAGCACGCTGGCAGCGGCGGCGATGTCCGGTGCCAGCCAACGGTCCTGGTCGTAGGCCGGAACCCGTTCGCGCAGCAGACGCCAAGCGGTATCGGTGCCGGCGCCGAAGCGTTGTTCCTTGAGGAATTCAAACGCCTGGGCCGCCAGCAGGTACTCGATGGCGAGGATCTGCGTGACGTTTTCCAGGGCGCGGTGCAGCTTCAGCGCGGCGTTGGTGCCGAGGCTCAGGTGGTCTTCCTGCAGGCCAGAGGTGACGTAGTTGTCGAGCACCGCCGGTTGCGCCAACTGGCGGTTTTCCGCACACAGCGAAGCGGCGACGTATTGGACGATCATCATCCCGGAGTTCACCCCCGGATTGGCCACCAGAAACGCCGGCAAGCCACTGACGTGCGGGTTGATCAAGCGATCCAGACGCCGCTCGGCAATCGAGCCGATTTCGGCCATGGCCATCGCCAGCAGATCCGCCGCCATCGCCACGGACTGGCCGTGCGGGTTGGCCTGGGATATCACCCGGAAGTTGTCCGGCGTGCCCAGCAGCATCGGGTTGTCGGTGACCGAGTTGAGTTCGGTTTCAATCTGCTTTTTCGCGTGCTCAAGCTGATCGCGAGCGGCGCCGTGAACCTGCGGAATCGAACGGATGCTCAAAGCATCTTGCGTGCGAATGCCGAGGCTTGAAGCAATCACTTCACTGCCATCGAGCAGCGCCCGCAGATTGACGCCGACGTGCTGCATGCCCGGGTGTGGCTTGAGCGCGATGATCTCGGCATCAAACGCCGCAATCTGACCGCGCTGGGCTTCGAAACTCATGGCACCGATCACGTCGGCCCATTGCACCAGGCGCGTCGCATCGGCCAGGGCCAGGCAGCTCAGACCGGTCATGCACGGCGTGCCGTTGACCAGGCACAAACCGTCCTTGGCGCCGAGTTGAACCGGCTCCAGACCTTCCTCGGCCAGGGCTTGCTGCGCGGAAACGATCTGCCCGCGATAGCTGACATTGCCGACGCCCAGCAGCGTGATGCTGATGTGGGCCATGTGGGTCAGGTAACCCACCGAACCCTGGGACGGCACTTGCGGGGTGATGCCGCGATTGAGCAGCGCCAGCAAGGCCTCGACCACCCGGCGATGGATGCCGGATTTGCCGTGACTGTAGTTGCGGATCGCGGCGCAGATGATGGCGCGGGTCTGTTCGTCGGCCAATGGCGCGCCAACGCCGCAGGCGTGGCTGAGCAGCGTGTTGCGCGACAGTTGGCTGAGTTGTTCGTCTTTCAGCGAGACATTGCACAAGGCGCCGAGGCCGGTGTTGACGCCGTACGCACGCTCACCGCTGGCGACGATGCGCTGCACGATGGCCTGGGCATTGTCGATCCGTGCCCAGGTCTCGGCCGACAGCTCAAGCTGCGCGCCATGACGGGCGACGGCCACCACATCCTGCCAACGCAACGGGGCGTCGGCGATAACGATTTTTTCAGCCTGGGACATCTTTGACCTCTTGAAGTTGATCGTTCCCACGCTCTGCGTGGGAATGCCGCCTGGGACGCTCCGCGTCCCGTGTTCAGCGCAAGGTTCAAGCCCGGCGCAGGGGTGACGCGGAGCGTCACGGGATGCATTCCCACGCAGAGCGTGGGAACGATCGACTGTTAAACCACCGCAGCCCGCCGCTGCACGAAGCGGTCAACATACTCATCCGCCGGCGAATGCAGGATCTCTCGCGGCGTGCCGACCTGAATCAACCGGCCATCCTTGAGAATCGCAATGCGATTACCGATGCGCACGGCCTCGTCGAGGTCGTGGGTGATGAAGACGATGGTCTTGTGCAGGGTCTTTTGCAGTTCCAGCAACTGGTCCTGCATCTCGGCGCGGATCAGCGGGTCAAGGGCGCTGAACGCTTCGTCCATCAGAATGATGTCGGTGTCTGCCGCCAGGGCGCGGGCCAGGCCCACACGTTGGCGCATGCCACCCGAGAGCTGGTGCGGGTATTTGTTTTCGTAGCCTTTGAGGCCCACGGTGTTGATCCAGTGCAGCGCACGCTCGGAGCACATTTGCTTGCTCTCGCCACGCACTTTCAGGCCGTAGGCGACGTTGTCGACCACAGTCTTGTGCGGCAGCAGGCCGAAGCTCTGGAACACCATGCTGATCTTGTGGCGACGGAATTGGCGCAGGGCTTCCATGTCGTATTGCAGGATGTCCACGCCGTCCACCAGGATCGCGCCGCTAGTCGGATCGATCAGGCGATTGAAGTGACGCACCAACGTCGATTTGCCGGAACCGGACAGGCCCATGATCACGAAGATCTCGCCGGTGCCGATGCTCAACGACAAATCGTTCACGCCGACCACGCAGCCGGTTTCGGCCAGCACCTGATCCTTGGTCTTGCCCTGGCCAATCATGCCCAGGGCTTCCTTGGAACGGTTGCCGAAAATCTTGAAGACGTTTTTGACTTCGATTTTGCTCACGGTTGCGTCGTTCATTTGCTCACCTCATGCCGTGGCCGACCGTACGCTTGCGTAATGCGGTCGATCACCACTGCCAGAATCACGATCGCCAGACCGGCTTCAAGGCCACGTCCGACGTTGAGGGTCTGAATCCCCACCAACACGTCTTCGCCCAGGCCACGGGCACCGATCATCGAGGCAATCACCACCATCGACAGGGCCATCATGGTGGTCTGGTTAATCCCGGCCATGATGCTAGGCAGGGCCAGCGGCAGTTGCACGCCAAACAGTTGCTGCCAGCGGTTGGCACCGAAGGCGTTGATCGCTTCCATCACTTCGCCGTCCACCTGGCGAATGCCCAGGTCAGTCAAGCGAATCAGCGGCGGCGCGGCGTAGATCACCGTGGCGAAAATCGCCGGGACCTTGCCCAGGCCGAACAGCATCAGCACCGGGATCAGGTACACGAAACTCGGCATGGTCTGCATGATGTCCAGCAGCGGCATCAGCACCGAACGCAGGCGATTGCTGCGCGCCGAGAGAATGCCCAGGGGGATGCCGATCAGCACCGAAATGATCGTCGCCACCATCATCAGCGCCAGGGTTTGCATCAGCTTGTCCCAGAGGCCGACCGCGCCGACCAGGAACAGCAGGCCGACGATCACCGCCGTGGTCACGACTTTACGGGTCGCGTGCCAGGCCACGCCCGCCACGATGAGCAGCATCAGCCACCACGGCGCCGCACGCAGCATGCCTTCAAGATTGACGATGGCCCACAACAGGGTGTCGGAGATGTGCCGGAACACGTCGCCGTAGTTGGTGACCAGCGAATCGACCCAACTGTTGACCCAGTCGGCGATGGAAAAGGTAAAGCTTTCGGGAAACATAAGAGACTCTCAATCAAGGGGTTGCGATCAAGCGTCCGACTGCCGTCGCCAGCAGTCGGAGAGGCTCAACCTACAAGGCCGCGTCGATTTTCTTGGCTGCGTCGTCGCTCACCCATGCGTGCCAGACTTCAGGATGTTCCTTCAAGAAGATCTTGGCCAGTTTTGGCGATTCGATCCGCTCTTTGGTCATGCGCCCCAGGTTCTGGTTCAGCAGGTCGATTGGCAGGTTGACCTTTTCCAGCACGGCCACCAGTTCCGGGGCCTGCTCGTGGAACACCTTGGACAGGCCGACCTTGATGGTCACGCGCTTGTCGACGCCTGGCTTCTCTTCGAGTTTGACCAGGTCCACCTGGCCCATCAGCGGGGTTGGCGACCAGTAGTAGAACAGGATCGGCTCACCACGCTTGTAGCTCGACAGCACGGCCGCATCCAGCGCCGGGCCGGTGCCTGGGCGGAAGTTGGTGTAGGTGCTTTCCAGGCCATAACTTTTCAGCATTTCGCTGTTGTCGAGTTCACAGGTCCAGCCGGCCGGGCAGTTGTAGAAACGGCCCTTGGCTGGCTCTTCCTGATCCTTGAACACCGAGGCGTACTTGGCCAGGTCGGCGATGTTTTTCAGGTCCGGCGCCTTGGGTTCCAGCTTGCGCTTGGCGTCGCCTTCGATCACGTAGCGCGGCACGTACCAGCCTTCGACTGCGCCCACCACTGGAGCGCCGACGCCGACGACTTTGCCGGCCTTCTCGGCCTTGTTCCAGACCTCGCTGCGGCCCACCCACTCTTCGGCGAACACCTGGATGTCGTTGCTGCTCAGGGCGTTTTCCATGGTGATGGAGTTGCCCGGCAGGCTGTCGGTCTTGCAGTCGTAGCCTTTCTCCAACACGACTTGCAGCACGTCGGTCAGCAGCATGGCGCTTTCCCAGTTCAGGCCGGCGAATTTCACCGGTTTGCCCGATTCGCACCAACCGGCAGCCTGGGTGGCGCCGGCGCTGGCGAGCAGGCCCATGGAAAGCAATGTGGTCAGCAGGGTCTTGTTCGATTTCATTGTAGTGACGCTCCTAATCATGAGTTGGCTTACGGCAGTCAAGAGGCATCCAAGCCCTGTCCACATCCCGTCAGGCCTGCGCCGCAGCGCGACCGGCCCCGCTTTTTATAGGTGCTGCATCGCTGTCCTGCTCGACTGGCAGAATCAGGTGATCAGGTACTGCGCTGTGCCATTTTTTCGCGCACACGTAATACAGCGCGGCGGGAATCACCAGGCCGATGATCCAGGAAATATCCACATCACCCAGGGCCGCGACCAGCGGACCGGTGTAGAACTTGGTGGAGATGAACGGCAATTGCACCAGCACACCGAAGACATAGACGCTGATGCCAAGGATGTTCCAACGGCCGTAGCGACCGTTCGGATCGGCCAGCGCCGGTACGTCATAGCGCTCGCGGGTGATGCAGTAGTAGTCCACCAGGTTGATCGCGCTCCAGGGCGTAAAGAACGCGAGCAGGAACAGGATGAAGGACTTGAACGCACCGAGGAACGAGTGCTGACCGAGCAACGCCATCAGGGTCGCAGCACCGACGATCACCAGCACGAAGACCAGACGCTGCAAGCGCGATACTTTCAAATCACCACGGAAGCCGCTGATGACGGTCGCAATGCACATGAAGCTGCCGTAGGAGTTCAGCGTGGAGATGGTGACCTTGCCAAATGCGATGCTGAAATACAGCAGCGCCGCGGTGGCACCGGTACCGCCCAGGCCCACGATGTAGGCGACTTCGTGGCCGGCGAATTGGCCGTTGGCCGATGCGGCAGCGAACACGCCGAGGACCATCGCAACCTGCGCACCAATGACCGAACCTGCGCCTGCGGCGAAAAAGGTTTTCACCGAGGAAGTCTTGCTCGGCAGGTAGCGAGAGTAGTCAGCCACATAAGGGCCGAAGGCGATCTGCCAGGACGCCGCGAGCGATACCGCGAGCAAGAAACTGCTCCAGCTGAAGTGGCGGATTTGCAACAGTGCGCCAACATCAACCTGGCTCATCAGACGGCTGAACAGATAAACAAAAGCAATCACACCAATGACACTGGCAATACGGCCGATCCAATGGATCACTCGATAACCGAGTACCGTGACCAGCACGATGACACTGGCGAAGAGAAGAATGCCGACGCTGTCGCTGACGCCAAACAACTGGCCCAGCGCCTGGCCGGACAGCACGGTTCCGGTTGCGGTGAAACCGAGGTACATCAAGCACACCAGCACGATCGGAATCGCGGCGCCATACACGCCAAACTGCACCCGGCTGGAGATCATCTGCGGCAGGCCAAGCTTCGGTCCTTGCGCCGCATGCAACGCCATCACACCGCCGCCGAGCAATTGGCCGATCAGCAAACCGATCAACGACCAGAACACGTCACCGCCCAACACCACGGCCAAGGCCCCGGTGACAATCGCGGTGATTTGCAGGTTGGCACCCATCCACAGGGTGAACTGGCTTAACAGACGACCGTGTCTTTCCGCTTCCGGGATGTAGTCGATCGAACGTTTCTCGATCAACGGTTTGTTGCCTGCACGATCGGTGTTAACAGCCATGATTCAACCTCTGTGGATTGTTGTCGGTGTTAGTGGAATCCCTGTAGGAGCGAGGCTTGCCCGCGAAGCTTTTGGCGGCCTCAAGGCCCCCTTCGCGGGCAAGCCTCGCTCCTACAGATTTTGCGTTGGGCCACCCATCACAGGCGGCCCGTTCCATCATTTGCCGGTAATCATCGGCAAATTCAGGCCCTGTTCCTTGGCGCAGTCGATCGCGATCTGGTAACCCGCATCGGCGTGACGCATCACGCCGGTCGCCGGGTCGTTGTGCAGCACGCGAGCAATACGCTCGGCCGCTTCGTCGGTACCGTCGCAGACAATCACCATGCCCGAGTGCTGGGAGAAGCCCATGCCGACGCCGCCGCCGTGGTGCAGGGAAACCCAGGTCGCGCCGCTCGCGGTGTTCAGCAGAGCGTTGAGCAGTGGCCAGTCGGACACAGCGTCGGAACCGTCCTGCATCGACTCGGTTTCGCGGTTCGGGCTGGCTACCGAACCGGAGTCCAGGTGGTCGCGACCGATCACGATTGGTGCGGACAATTCACCGCTACGCACCATTTCGTTGAACGCCAGGCCAAGCTTGGCACGCAGGCCCAGGCCAACCCAGCAGATACGTGCCGGCAGACCCTGGAAGCTGATGCGCTCGCGGGCCATGTCCAACCAGTTGTGCAGGTGGGCGTCGTCCGGGATCAGTTCTTTGACCTTGGCGTCGGTTTTGTAGATGTCTTCAGCGTTGCCAGACAGTGCAGCCCAACGGAATGGACCGATGCCACGGCAGAACAGCGGACGGATGTACGCCGGTACGAAGCCTGGGAAGTCGAAGGCGTTCTCGACGCCTTCTTCCTGGGCCATCTGACGGATGTTGTTGCCGTAGTCGAAGGTCGGAATGCCCATTTTCTGGAAGTCGAGCATCGCTCTGACGTGCACGGCCATGGATTGCTTGGCGGCTTTCACCACGGCAGCAGGCTCGGTCTTGGCGCGAGCGCGGTACTCTTCCCAGGTCCAGCCGGCTGGCAGGTAACCGTTGAGCGGGTCGTGGGCGCTGGTCTGGTCGGTGACCATGTCCGGGCGCACGCCGCGCTTGACCAGTTCCGGCAGGATTTCCGCCGCGTTGCCCAGCAGCGCGATGGAGATCGCCTTGCCTTCTTTGGTGTATTTCTCGATACGGGCCAGGGCGTCGTCGAGGTCTTTGGCTTGCTCGTCAACGTAACGGCTGTTGAGGCGGAAATCGATGCTGACCTGCTGGCATTCGATGTTCAGCGAGCAGGCGCCGGCCAAGGTAGCAGCCAGAGGCTGAGCGCCACCCATGCCGCCGAGGCCGGCGGTCAGGACCCAACGACCTTTCAGGTCATCGTTGTAGTGTTGGCGACCGGCTTCGACGAAGGTTTCGTAGGTGCCCTGGACGATGCCCTGGCTGCCGATGTAGATCCAGCTGCCGGCGGTCATCTGGCCGTACATGGCCAGGCCTTTGGCGTCGAGTTCGTTGAAGTGTTCCCAACTCGCCCAGTGTGGCACCAGGTTGGAGTTGGCGATCAGCACGCGCGGTGCATTGGTGTGGGTCTTGAACACGCCGACCGGCTTGCCGGATTGCACCAGCAGGGTCTCGTCGTCGTTCAGATTGGTCAGGCTTTCGACGATTTTGTCGTAGCACTCCCAGTTACGCGCCGCACGCCCGATACCACCGTAAACCACCAGTTCTTTAGGGTTCTCGGCGACTTCCGGGTCGAGGTTGTTCATCAACATGCGCAGCGGCGCTTCAGTCAGCCAGCTCTTGGCGGTCAGCTTGTTACCGCGGGCAGCGCGGATTTCGACGTCACGATGCTTTGTGAAAGAAGCGGTCGTAGATTTATTGTCAGTCACGAAAAAGACTCCTCAGCGATCAATTCAAACCAACCCTGGCGGTGGGCAAGCCAGCCTGTGCGCGTCACAGCGCCACAAGCGAATCAGTGGACGCTGCGAGGAGTCTCGGTCGACTCATACGCATACGTCTTTACTTGTACATACAAGCATATGCAATCAAGCGGCCAACTTGTTGGATGGGCATTCAAGAAAAGTTTCTGGAGGACTGGAAAGCTTGTAGATCAAGGGTTTTGAGGATGATGAAATTTTTCGCGGGGATTTTGCGTGGGCGTGGCGGCTGTTACTTGAGCGTGGTTTTGCGCCACGCTGGGGCGTTCGGTAACAAAGTGGTGCGCTTCGGGGAACAGGAGGGACCGCTTTTTGTGGCGAGGGGGCTTGCCCCCGTTCGACTGCGCAGCAGTCGCAAAATTTGATGCGAACATCGAGGGCGGCTTCGCCACCCAACGGGGGCAAGCCCCCTCGCCACAGAGATGTTCTAAACAGTTGGATCAGCGTGCGATCAGCTCGATCACGCAGCATTGGCCGCTGACGCAGACTTCCAGCAGGCCGGTATTGCGGTCGAGTTGCAGGCAATCATGGCGCCCCAGTTGTGCGTCGCTGTTACCGACTTTCACTTCTAACGCCTCGGTGACACTGAACACCAGCACAGTCCCCGCCGAACTGAAAAACCGCTGCTCGCCCTCCAGCCACTGCAACCGCGCGCTATAGCGTTGCGGCGCATAAATCAGGTTGAAATCGCGAATCGGCCCGCCGAGCAAGGTGCACGACACCTGACTCTCGCCGCTGAAGGCAAACGGGTCCAGCGGTAACAACGGCCGTGTGTCCTGGCCGTCAACGCGCAGGGTCATGCCGTCGCCTTGCAGCACGGTAATCACCCGCTCGTAGCCGGCGAATGTCGAGAAGCCGCCCGACTCACCAATATCGGCAATCGACAGGCGCCAGCCGAAACCATCAAGGCCGGTACCCGCATCGCGGGTGATTTCTTCCGTGCTGCCGCCGCCGTTTTTCCACGGCATGCGCGGGTAATCTTTGGCGCGTAAAACTTTCATCTCACTCATTTATGGAACCGACCTTCCAGACGATGACGGGAACCGGGGTGGATCAAACGGGCGGCGGTCACGGGCTGGCGGCCGGACCAGGTGCGGCGGCGGATCAGCAGGCACGGCTCGCCCTTTTCAATCTGTAGCAACTTGCACTCGGACGCCTCGGCCAGAATTGCCTCGACCACGTGCTCGCCTTCGGTCAGCGGCGCAACCTGGTTCAAATAGGCGTAAGGCGTTTGCAGGGTGAAGTCCTGCTTGAGGTAATCCGGGGCGACCAGCGCGTTGACGAAACGGTCTTCGATTTGCACCGGGATATCGTTCTCGAAATGCACGATCAGCGAGTGGAACACCCGTTGCCCTTCACGCATGTCCAGGGCCAACGCGCGCTCGGAACCGGCGGCCTCTTCTTCGAGGGTGATGACCTTACAAGTGTGACGATGGCCGCGGGAGGCGATTTCATCGGCGATGTTGTGCACTTCAAACAGTGCGGACTGGCTTTTGGGCTCGGCGACGAAGGTGCCGACACCTTGCATGCGCACCAGCAGGCCGTCGGCGGTCATCTCGCGCAGGGCGCGGTTGATGGTCATGCGGCTGAAACCCAGTTGGCTGACCAGCTCGCTTTCCGACGGAACGCGGTAGTGCGGCGGCCAGTTTCCACTGTCGATTTGCTGGGTGATCATCTGTTTGACGCGGGCGTACAAGGGCGCCGGACTGTCGCCCATGTTCGCGGCCAACGGTGACACTGCAGGCGGAGTCGGCACGGTTAATCCTTGTTCGTTTGGTGAGGGTAATGTGGCTCGTGTGGTCAGTTCTGTCAGTCAAGTTCGGCGCCGGAAATCCAGATCCTGCGTTGCTGCTCCTCGCCATAGCCAGCTATGACTCGTCGCAGCGCCTTGGCTCTGAATTTCCGGCATCCGAACTTGAACTGACGAACTGACCACACGAGCCACATAGCTTGCCGGAGTTTACCGAGCAGGCAAACGTCTGTATATGTATATACAAATAACACACGATGGGGTGCTGAACCATGTCCGCCTTCTTTGCCGAACGCGCGCTGCTGCCTAGTGGATGGGCCAACAATGTACGTCTTGAGGTCAGCGCCGACGGCGTATTGACCCATATCCAGGCCGATTCCAATGCAGATGGCGCCGAACGGCTAAGCGGTCCGCTGCTGCCGGGGATGCCCAATCTGCACTCCCACGCCTTCCAACGGGCGATGGCCGGATTGGCCGAAGTGGCGGGTAATCCGAACGACAGTTTCTGGACCTGGCGCGATCTGATGTATCGCCTCGTCGGAAAAATCAGCCCCGACCAACTCGGCGTCATCGCCCGTCAGCTGTACATCGAAATGCTCAAGGCCGGTTACACCTCGGTCGCGGAATTTCATTACGTACACCACGACACCAATGGCCAGCCTTACGCCGACCCCGCCGAACTGGCGCTGCGCATCAGCCAGGCCGCCAGCTCGGCCGGCATCGGTTTGACCTTGCTGCCGGTGCTCTACAGCCATTCCGGTTTCGGCGGCCAGGCCCCGAACGACGGTCAGCGCCGGTTTATCAACAGCACCGAAAACTACCTCACGCTGCAGTCGCGCTTGCAGCCGATCCTGGCGCAGCAACCGGCGCAGTCGCTGGGGCTGTGTTTCCACTCGTTGCGCGCCGTCACGCCGCAGCAGATCAGCGACGTGCTGGCCGCCAGCGACAAGCAGTGCCCGGTGCACATTCACATCGCCGAACAGCAGAAGGAAGTCGATGACTGCCTGAGCTGGAGCGGTCGTCGCCCACTGCAATGGCTGTACGAAAACACCGAAGTCGATCAGCGCTGGTGCCTGGTCCACGCGACCCACGCCAACCCGGAAGAAGTCACGCTGATGGCCAAGAGTCGCGCCATCGCTGGCTTGTGCCTGACCACCGAGGCCAACCTCGGCGACGGGATTTTCCCGGCGGTGGACTTCCTCGCTCAGGGCGGGCGCATGGGCATCGGTTCCGACAGCCATGTGTCGTTGAGCGTGGTGGAAGAATTGCGTTGGCTGGAATACGGCCAGCGGTTGCGGGATCAGCGGCGCAATCGCTTGTATGGCGCGGATCAGCCAATGGTCGGCCGCACGCTGTACGACGCGGCGCTGGATGGCGGTGCCCAGGCGCTGGGGCAGCCGATCGGTGCATTGGAAGTCGGCAAGCGCGCGGATTGGCTGGTGCTCGACGGCAACGATCCGTACCTGGCGACAGCCAGTGGCGACGGGATTCTGAATCGCTGGCTGTTTGCTGGCGGCGATCGCCAGGTGCGCGATGTGCTGGTCAATGGCCAGTGGGTTGTGCGGGATGGGCGTCATGCCGGCGAAGAAGAAAGCAGCCGCGCGTTCACCCAGGTCCTGCGCGATCTTCTCGGATAATCCCTGACCGATCGTTCCCACGCTCTGCGTGGGAATGCAGCCCGGGACGCTCCGCGTCCCATTCCAGAGCCGAACGCGGAGCGTCCGTTGAGGCATTCCCACGCAGAGCGTGGGAACGATCAGTAGCCGAGTGATCAGTTCGAGGTCTTGGCCATCTTCGTATCCGACGCTCGCCAGATCAGCCGCGTCGTGTCGTAACCCTGCTGCCGCGCCTTGCTCAGCAGTTCTTCACGCACCACACCGTTGACGGTCGGGGTCCGCGACAGCAACCACAGGTACTTGCGGCTCGGGTCGCCAACAATAGCGGTCTTGTAGTCGTCGCTGACGTACAGCACCCAGTATTCGCCCTTCGCCACACCCGGAATCAAACGCGAAAACCAGTTATCGAACTGGACCCACAGTTTGTCGGTCTTGCCCGGCACCTGCGGCCAGGCCGTGCCCTTGGCCTCTTCCCACTGCCAATCCGGGGTCAGGCAGCGGTTGAGTACCGCCACGTTACCGTCAGGCAAGAGCGTGTAATGCGCTTCGGATTGCGCGCAATTGCGCTGGAAATACATCGGCAGCCGGGCCAACTCGTACCAGGTCCCCTGGTATTTCTTGAGATTGACGCTGTTGGCTGTCTTGGGTGCCAACGGATCTACGCCAGAAGAGGCGCAGCCGGCCAATACCAGGCCGGCAAAAAGTACTATCAATAACCGCTTCATTGTTTTTCTCCCGCGGGCGCGTAGCCCCGGTTTACTTCAGGCCTTGGCCAGAAAACATCAGCACTTTGTCACCGGCGTACTGCACGCTGATAAAGCTGTTTTTGTCGCCCCAGGTGCAACTGGACATCCCAAGCGCGCCCGAGCAATCGGCGGGTTTGCCCAGCAAGGTTTCAACCTCGGCCTTGGGCATGCCGGCCGACAGCTTGGAGTAGTTCTCTTGATTGACCTTGCTGCACGCGACCAACAACACGCAGAACGAGAGCAAGGCGAAAGATCGCAGCGACATGGTGTAGCTCCTGGGGCGAAGGGGGAATGGCATGGCTGCCAAGCTGAAGCTTAGAAGAGAAAACCCCCATCTGGTTCCCCGACTGCCCGGCTATTTGTTGGGCCGCTCGTCTGCCTTTCGCCGATAAATCAGCGACTTTCTCGCGCCGTTGGGCAATTCGTCGGTTTTCGCTGAATAACGCCTAATCTTTGGCGTTGGTCAGTCGAAATAGAGGCAGCGCAAAGCCCGCTACTGTGGCAAATTGCCGCTCCCTCGTTGACCAGCCCTTTTGCGGTAGTTCACCTAATGACCAGAAACATGAAGTTCAGCCACAAGATTTTGTTGGCTGCCGCCCTCGTAGTGGCCGTTGCATTCGCCTGTTTCATCCTCTTCAACGACTACCGCCAGCGCCAGACCCTGCGCAGCAGTACCGAATCCTCGATGCAGGAACTCGGTAGCCTGACCACCAGCAACATCCAGACCTGGCTGGAAGCGCGCATCCAGTTGCTGCAATCGCTGTCGCAACAGATCGCCGTGGACGGCAGCGCCCCGGCCAGCCTGAAACGCGCCATCGACCTGCCGGCCTACACCGGCAACTTCCAGTTGAGCTACTTCGGCAGCACCGAAGGCGTGATGACCTCGATCCCGGCGGGCAACCGCGCCGCCGACTACGACCCTCGCGCCCGTGGCTGGTACAAGGCTGCCGACAGCGCGCGGCAAACCATCGTTACCGAACCCTACATCGCCGCGTCGTCGGGCAAACTGGTGATCACCGTCGCCACGCCGGTGCAGCACGAGAACAAGATGATCGGCGTCGCCGGCGCGGACATTGATCTGTCCAGCGTCAGCGCGATCATCAACTCGCTGAACTTCGGCGGCCACGGCTATGCCTTTATCGTCAGCGCCGACGGCAAGATCCTGATCCACCCGGACAGCAAACTGGTGCTCAAAACCCTGGCCGAGGCCTACCCGAACGGTGCGCCACGGGTCAGCCCGGGCATGAAAGAAGTCGAGGTCGACGGCAAGTCGCAGTTCATCTCCTTCACCCACGTCAACGGCGTGCCGTCGGCGGATTGGTACGTGGCACTGGTGCTGGATCAGGACACCGCGTTCGCAATGCTCAGCGAATTCCGCACCTCGGCGATCATCGCCATGGTCATCGCCGTGGTGATCATCATCGCGCTGCTGGGCATGCTGATCAGCTTCCTGATGCAACCGTTGCTGACCATGGGCCGCGCGATGCATGACATCGCCGAGGGTGAAGGCGATCTGACCAAACGCCTGACCATCCACGGCCACGATGAATTCGGCGCCCTGGGTACCTCGTTCAACCGTTTTGTGGAGCGGATCCACACCTCGATCCGCGAAGTGGCCTCGGCCACCGGCCAGGTCAACGAAGTCGCCCTGCGCGTAGTGGCGGCGTCGAACTCGTCGATGTTCAACTCCGACCAGCAAGCCTCGCGCACCAGCAGCGTCGCCGCGGCGATCAACGAACTGGGGGCCGCCGCCCAGGAGATTGCGCAGAACGCCGCCCTCGCCTCCCAGCATTCGAGCGACGCCCGTGCCCTGGCCGAAGACGGTCAGAAAGTGGTGGATAAAACCATCGCTGCGATGCAGCAGCTGTCGGCGAAGATCAGCGATTCGTGCGGCAACATTGAGACGCTCAACAGCAACACGGTGAACATCGGGCAGATTCTGGAAGTGATCACCAGCATCTCCCAGCAAACCAACCTGTTGGCACTGAACGCCGCCATCGAAGCCGCCCGCGCCGGTGAAGCCGGACGCGGTTTCGCGGTCGTGGCCGACGAAGTGCGCAACCTCGCCCACCGCACCCAGGATTCGGCGCAGCAAGTGCAGAAGATGATCGAAGAACTGCAAGTCGGCGCCCGGGAAGCGGTCAGCACCATGACCGACAGCCAACGCCAGAGCGAAAGCAGCGTCGGCATCGCCAACCAGGCCGGCGAACGCCTGGGCAGCGTGACCCAGCGCATCGGCGAAATCGACGGCATGAACCAATCCGTCGCCACCGCCACCGAAGAACAGACCGCCGTGGTGGAATCGATCAACGTCGACATCACCGAAATCAACACCCTGAACCAGGAAGGGGTGGAGAACTTGCAGGCGACCTTGCGTGCGTGCTCGGACCTTGAACAGCAGGCGGCGCGGTTGAAGCAGTTGGTGGGTAGTTTCAGGATCTAGATCATTCTTGCGGGCCCCTTCGCGGGCAAGCCTCGCTCCTACAGGATCAGCGCTGCATTTTGAACAGCGCGCCACCTGTAGGAGCGAGGCTTGCCCGCGAAGACGGCATCAGCCACAACAAAGAATCAGAACCTGGACCCAGGCCCCGAAAGAAACTCAATCTCCTCAGCCGTAGACTCGCGCCCCAACACCGCATTGCGATGGGGAAACCGTCCAAACCGCGCAATCACCTTCTGATGCCGCTCGGCATAGTCCAGGTTATCGGCGAACACCGCGCGATCCGCTTCTGGCTGTTCATCAACCAACGCGATAAACCGCGAAACCGCCTCATTCTGCACCGCCAAATTCTCGCAATGCTCAAACACCAGGTAGATGAATACCCGCTGGATCGGTCGTAACTGCCGATCAAAATCCGCAGCAATACCTTGCGCCACCAGGGCTTGGGCCCGGAGGTCACCGGAGAAGGATTTGGGGGTGTCGCGAAAGATCATTCGCGGGAGTTGGTCGAGGAGCAGCACCAAGGCCAGCCAACCTTCGGGGCGTTGCGCCCAGTCGGTCAAACCGCCGGCCAGTGCCTGCTCGACCCAGTCCCCGAAACGCTCGCGCGCTTCGCGGTCCTGGCTGTCGCGCTTGCCGAACCACAACTTGCCTCTGTCAGCCGCTATGTCGTTGGGGGATTCGAGGGTTCCGAACCACCATTCGAGCAACGGCTGCCAGGGCGCGGTCATGGTTTATTCCTTGTGGTAAGCCGTGACGCGGGCGACTTCTTCTTTCGAGCCGAGGAACACCGCTACGCGCTGGTGCAGGCCATCGGGCTTGATGTCGAGAATGCGCTGGTGGCCATCGGTGGACGCGCCACCGGCCTGTTCGACCAGGAACGACATCGGGTTGGCTTCGTACATCAAACGCAGTTTGCCCGGCTTGGAGGGCTCGCGGCTGTCACGTGGGTACATGAACAGGCCACCACGGGTCAGGATGCGGTGCACATCGGCAACCATCGCGGCCACCCAGCGCATGTTGTAGTTCTTTTTCAGCGGGCCTTCATCGCCGGCCAGCAATTCGCTGACGTAGCGTTGGACCGGCGCTTCCCAGTGACGCTGGTTAGACGAGTTGATCGCGAATTCCTGAGTGGATTCCGGAATCTGGATGTCTTCGTGGGTCAGCACGAAGCTGCCCATTTCGCGGTCCAGGGTGAAGCCCTTCACGCCGTCGCCCAGAGTCAGTACCAGCATGGTTTGCGGGCCGTAGATGGCATAACCGGCGGCAACTTGCTCGGTACCTGGTTGCAGGAAGGCTTTTTCGTTCAGCGCTTCGTTCTGGCTCAGGTATTCGTTCGGGCAACGCAGCACCGAGAAGATGGTGCCGACCGGGGCGTTGATGTCGATGTTCGACGAACCGTCCAGCGGGTCGAAAACCAGCAGGTACGCGCCTTTCGGGTATTTGCCCGGGATCTGGTAGGCATTGTCCATTTCTTCGGACGCCATGCCGGCCAGGTGACCGCCCCATTCGTTGGCTTCGAGCAGGATCTCGTTGGAGATCACGTCGAGCTTCTTCTGCACTTCGCCTTGGACGTTTTCAGTGCCCATGCTGCCCAGAACACCACCGAGGGCGCCTTTGGACACGGCGTGGCTGATCTCTTTGCAAGCACGCGCCACCACTTCGATCAGGAAACGCAGATCGGCAGGGGTGTTATTGCTACGGGTCTGCTCAATCAAATAGCGACTCAGGGTAACGCGGGACATGGAAGGCTCCGGTGGAATGGGGGGCTAAAAACCCGCGCAGTTTAACGCGAGTCGGGGCGTATTTCCTCCTATCAGACGTGATACGCCCAATAGAGTTCATGTGCGGGGTTGAGCGTAGTTCGAAACCGACCAGATCAAATGGCGGTTTCAAGATTTTTGCTGACTCCAAGGACGCCATCGCGGGCAAGCCTTGCTCCTACGGTTTTGTGTCGTTCGCGGAAATTGGCACGACGCGAACCTGTAGGAGCGAGGCTTGCCCGCGAACGGCGCGCAGCGCCGGCCATTCTCAAGGTTTGACCGGCGGCTTGCGCAACAGACTGAACGCCATCACCGCCAAAAACAGCACACTGAGCAACAACACCGCCCACAACCCGAATTTCTTCCAGTGGGTGTCCGCCGTCACCGCCGCCACCGCTGGGGGCGCGACCGTGACCACCGCCCCGCCCTCGACCGAGGCCTTGCCCAACGACGCAAACTTCGCCGCACTGTAATCCGGAATCAACGTCGACAGCGGCAGGTTCGCCGTCTTCACCGTGGCATTGCCCAGCGCCAGGGTATACGGCCCGGCGCCACGGGCCAGGAACACCACTTGCGTCGAGCGCACCGCGAATTTCACGCTCGGCGCCTCAGCCCCCAGGCCGCCACCGCGCTCATCCACCGTCAGTTTCAATTGCTGCACGGTTTGCCCCGACAGCTGCAATTCGTTCTGCACCACGTCCTGACCATTCTGGGTCAGGCGATACAGCAAACCGCCACTGAGCGGCTGCCACGGCAGACTGCTCTCGCGGCGCCCGGACAAGGTCACTGGCGCCAGGCTGTTAGGCTGATTCAACTCGATCTGCACTCGCTCGAGATTCAGGCCCATCGGCAATTGCCAGGTGTATTCACCGGCCTTCGCGCTGCTGCCGGCCAAGGGTGGCGACCAGACCAACGGCAGCGGCAGGCTGCGGGTGCTGGCGCTTTCCAGTTGTGCGGAGGTCAAGGTAGGCGCCGATTGCGGGGCGTTCCACAGCAAACGCAGATAGCGTGCCGATTGCCCCGGCAGGCCGACTTCATGTTGCTCGACCCGCTCGTCGGCAAACGACAGCCGCGCCACCTGGCCTTCGCCCCACGACTGCCAGTGCTGCAAGTCGTCGCTGGCTTCGATGCTGAAACGCTGGAAACCTTCGCGCTCGCTGGTCCAGTCGAGGATCAACTGCTGCAACGGCGCCTTGATCCCGCTGGCATCGAGCAACCAGCCGCGCAACACTTCTTCGCCCGCCTCCAGTTGAGTCGACGGCTGCACTTCCACCAGCGTGCCGTTGGCGCTCGACTGCACCCGCACACTCGGCGCACGTTCGGTGGCATCTGCCGAGCTGTACAGCGGGAACCATTTCACGTCGGTGGTGGTACGGCTTTCGGCGGACTGCGCGGTTTCCCGGGCCAAGGCATAGGCCTGGGGCTCACCGGCCGCGTTGAACACGCGCACGTCGCTGAGATCGGTCTGTCGTGCGTTCAGTTGCACGCTCAGCGGCAGTTCGAGGCGATACCACGGCCCCTCGCCGCTCACGGACAACGGCACCTGCGTGCTGAAGTCCGACGGTTTTTCCAGGGCGCTGGCCGACATCGCCACGCCCAGCGCAACAGCGCCCAACCACCCCAGGTTCAGCTTCTGACTCAAGACGACACTCCTTCGGTTTCAGGGGCCGGTTTTTCAGGCTCCGGCTCGGCTTCGGCGCGCTTGGGTGGCAACGGGGCGAAATAGCCCACCACCAACAGCAACACGCCCACGCCGATAAACGAGACGATCCGGGCGAGTCCGCCACGGTTACTCAATTCGACAAAGAACAGTTTGGCCACCACCAGCCCGATCAGCGCGGCACCGATCAGCCAGACCTCACGGCGATGGCGCAAATGGCCGCCGATCATCAAGCCCAGCGCCATCAAGGTCCAGACGATCGACAAACCGGCCTGCACCTGCATCGACACCAGCAGTTGATCCAGCTCGAATGGCACGCCGCCCCAATGGTGCGCGGTGCGCGTGACCACGGCGGAGAAAAACACGAACAACGAAGCCCCGGCGATCAGCTGCGTGGCGTTCTCGGCGTACACCTTCGGCAGGGCAAATTGCGTCACGGCGCTACGCGACCACACGTAAACCCCGAACAGCGCGAACAGCAGGCCCAATTCCAGCGGGTTGATCAGCGGCACGTACGGCAGCGGCTCGGCGGTGCCGTCGCTGACGCCGTTCGCCAGCCAGAACCAGCCCAGCATCAACAACGCCAACGGCGCCGCAGCGTAAACACGGTACTCGCGGGAATACGCCGACACCGGCCATGGCCACGCACGCGGCGCGGCAGCCAGCACCAGATACAGACTCGGCAGAATCGCCCAGCCCAACCAGCGCCAGGCGTTGTACTGCTCGGACAACAGCAGCAAGCCATAACGCAGCTCCAGGGCCAGCACACCGAGCAACAGCCAGCAGCCGAGCACATGGGCGGTGCTGAGGGCGCGTGCCGGCAGCATTGGCGCCAGGCGCCGCAGGGAGATGAAATGCACGACGAACACCGCCGCCCACACCAGCCAGCCGAAGTTGGCCGCCGGGTGATAACGCGACTGCCATGCGGCGACCAGCACCAGGCCCGCCGCCGGAATCAGCAAGGTGCAGAGCAAGCCCAGCGCCGACCATTTCAGGCGCAGCGCCAACACCGTCCACAGCGCCACACTCAGCGCCGCGACGGCCAGCAGCAAGGTCGCTTGCAGATTCAGCGGGGCAAAGCGCAGCACTTCGCTGAGCCACGCCAACGTCCACCAGCCCGCGCCCCACATCAGGAGCAATTCGGACAAGCGATTCAGGCTCAGCGCATCAAACGCCGACGCATGATTGCCCACTTGCAAGCGCCACGCACCGACCAACGCGGCCAGGCCGAGCACCAACGGTGTCCAGAAACCGCTATGCGCCAGCGGCTTCAAGCCTTCACTGGCCAGCGGCCCCAGAAGGTCCGGCCCGGCGAACAGGAACGCCGCGCCACCGATCACCTGCAACAGCAGGCCAAAGACAAAACTCACCCGCTGCTTGAGGTACAGACTCAGCCAGATGATGAACAACCCGCTGGCAGCCCACACCGCACTCGCGGTTTGCCACGGCAGCACGAACAGCACCGCGAGGTTGATCAGCACCAGACCCGCCAGCAGGATCACTGACAAGCCGCGCAGCAATCGAGGATCGTTGCGCACCATCTCATCCCGAGCCGCCAGCAACATGCCGCCGATCAACGCCAGACCGATCAGCGAGGCGCTGAGCAATCCGCTCCAGCCAGCGCTGAGCACCGCCGCCGAATCGCCGCTCGCCCCTTTCAGCCGTAGCAGGAACAACGCGCCGCCGAGCAATTGCACGGCAAACGCGGTGAACAGGAACGTGCGCGATTGCAGGCGCAGGCCGACGAACAGCGTCGCCAGCCCGGCCAGCGCCCAACTGATCGCGGTGCCGTGGGTCAGGAAAAACAACGGCGCCAGCAGGTACAGGAAAGTCAGGCCCAGGCATGCCAACACCGGCAAGCCCTGGCGTTCCCAGGCGCAAGTCTGCTCCGGCGGGGCCTGGCGCAATTGGTAGAAACTGAACAGCAACGCCACGCCGAGCATCAGCGCGCCGAGCCAGGAACCGTCCAACAGGCTGCCTTCGCCGGGCTGCAATTCGCTGAGAAAGGCCAGCGCCGAGCCCAGTTGCAGCAGCAAGGCGAAAGCCCGGGCCAGCGGCCGTTGCTGACGCAGGCCGAGCCAGAAAATCCCCGCGCCTTCCACGGCCCAGGCGGCAGCGGTCCAGCGTGCGTCGAGGCCCAACGGGATCGCGAGGCTGGTGAAGATCACGCCCAGCGCCAGGCAAGTTTCCGCCAGCAGCAACGCGCGACCGCCCATCAGCAAGCGGGCCAGGCCCATGTAGAGCATGCCCAGCGCCAACGCACTGAACGCGGCGGCGAATTCCAGATGCTGGACCAGCGCCAACTGCAAGCCGAAACCCACCAGCGGCGGCCCGAACAGCATCGTGCCGTCAACGTAATCGCCCTTGCGCGCCGACCAGTGCAGCAACGCCTGACGGCTGTCGTCTTCCGGCGCGTCGGTCATCTCCAACAGCTTGCGCCGGGTAAACAGCAGGCCAATGCCCAGGTACATCAGGAAGAACAGAATCAGGAACGGTTCGGTGCTCCACAGCAGTTCCGGCGTGTAGGAGCGCGCGCCCCAGGCGAAACCGATGCCGAAGGTGCCGACAAAACCGATCAGGTTGAGCGGACGCCAGGCCTTGAACCAGGCGATGGCGAGGATGCCGGTGTTGAGCAGCGCGAAGTAGCTGAACAACGCGACGTGGTTACCGGAGCCGGTGGACGTCAGGATCGGCGCGGCGAATCCGCCCAACGCAGCGACGCAGGCCAGTGCCAGAGAGTCCTGGGTGATCGCCAGGATCGCCGAGAACACCGTCACCGCCACCAGCAAGCCCAAGGCTGCCGTTGGGTCGAGCAGCGGATGCAAGCGCATCGCAGCGAACACCGTCAGGTACAACACGGCAATCCCGGTGCCTTGCAACATCAGCGCGTATTGGCTGTTGCGATGGCGCAGCCACCAGCCCAGACCGAGCAAGCCCAGGGCACTGGCGGCAACCCCGGCGTAACGCATCTCGATCGGCACCACCATGCCTTCAGTGGCGTAGCGCAGCAGGAAGGCCAGACCGAGGAACAACAGCACCACGCCCACCCGCAGCACGGTGTTGCCGCCGAACAGCCAGTTGCGCGCGCCCATGATCGCGCGGTCGAAGACATTCGGTTCGCGTGGGGCCGCCGGTTGACGCGGTTCGCGGGCGACCGGCTCCGGGGTCCAGACATCGGCGGGCAGCGGACGGCTGGCCTCGGTGGGGGTGGCGGTGATCGATTGGAGTTCGGGCGGAAGTGTCCACACCAGCTCCGGGGATTGGGCGGGGGCTTTGACGGGGATGTCGAGGTGAACGTCGTCGAGGATGAATTCGGGGGGGGCGACGGGTTCGCTGACGTCAGCCTGAGCGGCTTCGGCGGGCGTGGCGTGCGGCGGCATGACGCCGGACGCCTCTAGCGTCCTAACCCGTTGCAGCAACGTATTGAGCGCCACCTGCGTCTGCTCAAGCAGTTGATGGTGCCGGGCCGCTTGCGCGTGCAAACGGGCAATGTGAATGGCCTGGCCAATGCCCAACCCGAGCAACCCGCCCAACAGCGCATCGCTGAGTGACTCATCGAGTACCCAGCCGAGCACCAAGCCAATCAGCATGAAAATCCATTGCATGGTCGATATCCCTAAGCGGCCCATTGGCGGGCAAGTCCAGAAGCCTGGCGTCGTCTGTGCTGACGTCTTCGCGGGCAAGCCTCGCTCCTACAGGTTATGTGTCGTGGCCCAATCCATGGCACACGCAAAACCTGTAGGAGCGAGGCTTGCCCGCGAAAGCGTTCGCGCAGACGCCACTGAAACATCCGGCAAAACTGACGCTTAGTATATCGATCCGGCCCAACGTACGTTGGGCCTTGCTCGCAATTATTGCTAAAAGTTACTCCAAAGCCTTCCAGATATCGGTCGCGTACTCACGAATCGTCCGATCCGACGAGAACCAGCCCATCCGCGACGTGTTCAACACCGCCGACCGCCACCATGCCTGGGAGTCATGCCAGTGCGCTTCTACGCGCATCTGTGCGTCCCAATAGGAGTCGAAATCGGCGCAGACCAGGAAGCGGTCGTAGTCGATCAGCGAGTCGATCAGCCCGGTGTAGCGCGACGGATCATCCGGCGAGAACACCCCGCCGCGAATCGCTTGCAACACGTCGTTGAGGCGATGGGACGCGGCAATGTCCGGCGCGGCGTTGAACTCATGGTTCTGCTTGCGCGCTTCGACCTGTTGCGCGCTGAGGCCGAAGATGAACATGTGCTCCACGCCAATGCGCTCGCTCATTTCGACGTTGGCGCCATCGAGGGTGCCGATGGTCAGCGCGCCGTTGAGGCCGAATTTCATGTTGCTGGTGCCCGACGCCTCGAAACCGGCGGTGGAAATCTGCTCCGACAAATCCGCCGCCGGAATGATGCTCTCCGCCAGGCTGACGTTGTAGTTGGGCAGGAACACCACCTTGAGCAAGCCGCGCACGGTCGGGTCGTTGTTGACCACCCGGGCGATGTCGTTGGTCAATTTGATGATCAGCTTGGCCTGGTGATAACTCGCCGCGGCCTTGCCGGCGAAGATCTTCACGCGCGGCACCCAGTCGATTTCCGGCTCGGCACGAATCGCCTGGTACAGCGCGACGGTGTGCAGCAGGTTGAGCAACTGGCGCTTGTATTCGTGGATCCTTTTCACCTGCACGTCAAACATCGCCGCCGGGTTGACCGCGATGCCCAGCCGTTCGTGAATCAGGTACGCCAGGGCTTTCTTGCTGTGCAGGCGCTGTTCGGCGAAGGCCTTGCGGAACGCGGGTTTCTCGGCGAACGGCTGCAGATCGAGCAAGCGCTCTTCCGGGTTATCCAGCAAGTCAGGACCCAGCGCATCGACCAGCATCGAGGTCAGTTCGGAGTTGGCCTGATACAGCCAGCGGCGGAACGTGATGCCGTTGGTTTTGTTGTTGATCCGTTCCGGGTAGAGCTTGTGCAGTTCGGAGAACACGGTTTTACGCATCAGTTGCGTGTGCAATGCGGATACACCGTTGACGCTGTGGGAACCGAGGAATGCGAGGTTGCCCATGCGCACGCGGCGGCCATTGTCTTCCTCGATCAGCGACACCGCGCGCAGCACGTCGAAGTCGTGGATGCCTTTGGCCCGCAGCGAATCGATGTGCTGGGCGTTGATCAGGTAAATGATCTGCATGTGTCGTGGCAGCATGCGTTCCATCAAGCCGACCGGCCAGGTTTCCAGCGCTTCCGGCAGCAGCGTGTGGTTGGTGTACGACAGCGTATCGACCGTGACCTGCCACGCGGCATCCCACGCGACATCGTAGACATCGACCAACTGACGCATCAGCTCGGCCACGGCGATTGATGGGTGAGTGTCGTTGAGCTGGATCGCCGCGTGGTCACCCAGGGTCAGCACCGAGGTGTGCATGTTGCGATGGCGGCGCAGCAAATCCTGCAGGGACGCGGCGACGAAGAAGTATTCCTGGCGCAGGCGCAGTTCCTGGCCGGCTTCGGTGCTGTCCGCCGGGTAAAGCACGCGGGAAATACTTTCGGCCCGGGCGACTTCGGCCACGGCGCCCAAGTGGTCACCGGCGTTGAAGCGTTCCAGGTGCAAATCTTCCACGGCGCGGGCGCGCCACAAGCGCAGGGTGTTGACGCTGGCACCGCGCCAGCCGACCACCGGGGTGTCGTAGGCAATCGCCCGCACGGTTTCCACCGGAGTCCAGACTTGCCGGGACTTGCCCGTATCGTCGGTGACAGTTTCGACGCTGCCGCCAAAGCCGATCGGGTACACGACCTCTGGCCGTTCGAACTCCCACGGGTTACCGAAATCCAGCCAGTGTTCGGTCTGCTCCTGCTGCCAGCCATCGACGATGGCCTGGCGGAACAAACCGTGCTCATAACGAATGCCGTAGCCGTGGCCGGCGATGCCGAGGGTCGACATGCTTTCCATGAAGCAGGCGGCCAGACGACCGAGGCCGCCGTTGCCCAGCGCCGCATCGGGCTCCAGCAGGCGGATGCGTTCGAGGTCGACGCCGAGCTCGGTCAGCGCTTCGCGGGCGACGTCGAGCAGGCCGAGGTTGCTCAGGCTGTCGTAGAGCAAGCGGCCGATGAGAAATTCCAGGGACAGGTAGTACACCCGTTTCTGCCCTTTGCGGTAGATCTGCCGGGTGTGGTCCATCCAGTGCTCGACCATGTGGTCGCGCGCTGCCAGGGCAATGGCTTCGAACCAGTCGTGGTCGAAGGCGTGGTCCGGGTCTTTGCCCACCGCGTAGGTGAGTTTGGTCAAGACGGCGTCGCGGAATGCGGCCACCTCTGCTTCGCGAACAAGTGGTTCTTGAGTCATCGATAAGACCTCGAGCGAGCTTTGAGTTGTCTGAGCCTAGACGGTCTGACAGGCGGTATGGGCTCTGGTTCGGCAGTTTTTCCTGATAGTGCGAGATAGGTCGGCATTACATTGGCACGTGCCTGAATCAATGCAGGGGCCGTGCCGGATTAACGGTGTTTATGGGGCCTTTCAGAAAAAAACTGGCGAAAGGTTGTTCAAAAATCCACCAGTCCCGGTATGATCGCGCGCCCTGATGCACACGCTGGTAACAACCGATGATGAAGTCCAACCTGATCGCCGCCGCGGAGATCGACCGCCTCGATACCTGGGCCAAATATTCTGCCCCGATGTGCGGTTCCTGCGTGTCGAGCTGCTGCACCTTGCCGGTCGAGGTCAAGATCAAGGATCTGATCCGCATCGGCATCGTCGACGAGTTCGAACGTGGCGAGCCGGCGAAGAACATCGCCAAGCGCTTGCAGAAGGAAGGGATCGTCGAGCGTTACAACCAGAAGTCCGAGATCTTCACTCTCCAGCGCATGAGCAACAACGATTGCCTGTACCTGGATCGTAAGAGCCGTCTGTGCACTATTTATGAAAAGCGCCCGGATACTTGCCGCAACCACCCGAAAATCGGGCCGCGGCCGGGGTATTGCGCTTACAAGCCCAAAGCAGTGGCGCGTGAGAGCAGCGAGAGCCGGCGTACCCTCGAGAAATTCTGATCCGCAATCTCACTGCCCGATGATCGTTCCCACGCTCCGCGTGGGCATGCAGCCCGGGACGCTCTGCGTCCCAAAGCGGACGCGGAGCGTCCATTGAGGCATTCCCACGCAGAGCGTGGGAACGATCATCAAACGCTAGACAAACAAAAACGCCCCCGACCTTGCGGTCGGGGGCGTTTTTTTTGTCAGCTAACTAAATAACTCAGTTACCGGACTTCTTGGCAGCGCGGGTACGCTCGCTTTCGCCCAGGATCTTCTTGCGAAGACGGATGGACTTAGGAGTGACTTCGCACAATTCGTCTTCTTGAACGAATTCCAGCGCTTGTTCCAGGGTGAAACGGATAGGCGGAACCAGAGCGATGGTTTCGTCTTTACCCGAGGCACGCATGTTGTCGAGCTTCTTGCCTTTGGTTGGGTTGACGCCCAGGTCGTTGTCGCGGCTGTTGATGCCGACGATTTGACCTTCGTACACGTCTTCGCCGTGACCCAGGAACAGTTTGCCGCGAGCTTGCAGGGTTTCCAGCGAGTAAGTCAGCGCCTTACCGGTAGCAACCGAAACCAGCACGCCGTTCTGACGGCCGGACATGTCGCCGGACTTCATCACGTCGTAACGGTCGAAGATCGAGGTCAGGATGCCTGCACCGGAGGTCAGGGTCAGGAACTCGTTACGGAAACCGATCAAGCCACGAGCCGGGATGTTGTACTCAAGGCGCACACGGCCCTTGCCATCCGGAACCATGTTGGTCAGGTCGCCTTTACGGATACCGATCTGTTCCATGATCGAACCTTGCGATTCTTCTGGCAGGTCGATGGTCACGTTTTCGTACGGTTCGTGCTTAACGCCGTCAACCATACGGATGATCACTTCCGGACGACCAACACCCATTTCGAAGCCTTCGCGACGCATGGTTTCGATCAGTACCGAGAGGTGCAGCTCACCACGGCCGGAGACTTTGAACTTGTCGGCGGTGTCGCCTTCTTCAACGCGCAGGGCAACGTTGTAGAGCAGTTCTTTGTCCAGACGCTCTTTGATGTTACGGCTGGTGACGAACTTGCCTTCACGGCCGCAGAACGGCGAGTCGTTAACCTGGAAGGTCATCGAAACGGTTGGTTCGTCAACGGTCAGCGGCTTCATCGCTTCAACGTTCAGTGGGTCGCACAGAGTGTCGGAGATGAACAGCGAATCGAAGCCGCTGATGCAGACGATGTCGCCGGCAGCTGCTTCGTCAACGTCGACACGGTGCAGACCGTGGTGACCCATCAGCTTCAGGATACGGCCGTTACGGCGCTTGCCGTCGGCATCGATCGCCACAACCTGGGTGTTCGGCTTGACGCGACCACGAGCGATACGGCCAACGCCGATGATGCCCAGGAAGCTGTTGTAGTCCAGTGCCGAGATTTGCATCTGGAACGGACCGTCACGGTCAACTTTCGGTGCTGGTACGTTGTCGACGATCGACTGGTACAGCGGGGTCATGTCTTCAGCCATGTCGGTGTGTTCCAGACCGGCAATGCCGTTCAGGGCCGAGGCGTAGACGACTTTGAAGTCCAGCTGTTCTTCGGTAGCACCGAGGTTGTCGAACAGGTCGAAGATCTGGTCCAGAACCCAGTCCGGACGCGCGCCTGGACGGTCGACCTTGTTGATCACCACGATTGGACGCAGGCCGGCTTCGAAAGCCTTCTTGGTCACGAAACGGGTTTGCGGCATAGGGCCGTCTTGAGCGTCAACCAGCAGCAGAACGGAGTCAACCATCGACATTACACGTTCAACTTCGCCGCCGAAGTCGGCGTGGCCCGGAGTGTCCACGATGTTGATGTGGTAGCCGTTCCAGTTGATGGCGGTGTTTTTCGCCAGAATGGTAATACCGCGCTCTTTCTCCTGGTCGTTGGAGTCCATCACGCGCTCGTCGTTGAGCTCGTTGCGCTCCAGGGTGCCGGATTGACGCAAGAGTTTGTCTACCAGGGTGGTTTTACCATGGTCAACGTGAGCAATGATGGCGATGTTGCGTAGATTTTCGATCACTTGTGTATCTCGATCAGAGGATTCGGTGTGCTGACAAGTCTTGGCAGCGATTAACAGTAGAGTCCGGCAAAGCCGTTACAGCTTGACGGCGGCGTCGGGGGGCCGGTGACGCAGGCCACAGGCAAACAGCCCCGGGCACTTAGCTCGGTCGATAAACGCGCACATTGGCATGCCCCTCACTGAGCAAATGGTGGGCATGCAGGCGACTCATCACGCCTTTGTCGCAATACAGCAGGTACTGGCGAGTAGGGTCCAGTTCCTTGAAACGAGCGTTCAATGCATAAAACGGCATCGTCTGTACCTCAATGCCAGCCAGTTCCAGCGGCTCGTCTTCAGCGGCATCCGGGTGACGGATGTCGATGATGATCTGGCCCGCCAGAGCTTCGCTGACTTCTTCGATCTGCAAGTCCTGGCCCAATTCGTCGATCACGCGATCGATCGGCACCAGTTTGGCGTTTTCGAGCGCACGCTCGAGGACCGCCATGTCGAACTGTTGTTCTTCGTACTCCACGCGGTTGCGCTTGGCGTGGGTCTTGGGGTTCACCGAGATGACCCCGCAGTATTCGGGCATGTGCTTGGCGAAGTCGGCGGTGCCGATTTCGTTGGCCAGGTCGATGATGTCCTGCTTGTGACTGGCGATCAGCGGGCGCAAGACCAGCTTCTCGGTCACACAGTCGATCAGGGACAGGTTCGGCAACGTCTGGCTCGAAACCTGGGAGATCGCCTCACCGGTGACCAGCGCATCAATATCGAGCCGATCGGCAATCTTCGATGCAGCGCGCAACATCATACGCTTCAAAACTACGCCCATATGACTGTTATCGACTTTCCCGAGAATTTCTCCCAGTACTTCCTCGAACGGCACACTGACAAATAACACGCGTTGGGAGCTGCCGTACTTCTTCCAGATGAAGTGCGCGACTTCCATGACGCCCAGTTCATGGGCCCTGCCGCCCAGGTTAAAGAAGCAGAAATGGCTCATCAGGCCACGGCGCATGATCTGGTAGGCGGCGACTGTCGAGTCAAAGCCGCCGGACATCAGTACAAGCGTCTGTTCCAGCGCTCCCAGCGGATAACCGCCGATGCTGTTGTGCTGGCTGTGGATCACATACAACCGTTGGTCGCGAATTTCGATGCGAACTTCGATTTCCGGCTCTTTCAGGGAAATCCCGGCGGCGCCGCACTGACGACGCAGCTGGCTGCCGACGTATTTCTCCACGTCCATGGACGTGAAGGTGTGGTGCCCGCCGCGCTTGCAGCGCACCGAAAAGATCTTCCCGGCCAGGGCATCGCCGTAGTGCGCTTTGCACTTGGCGACGATGTCGTCGAAGTCACCCAGCGGGTATTCGTCGACCTGCAGGAAATGCGCGATGCCCGGCATGCAGCTCAGGCGCTCGGTCATCTCCTTCAGGGCCCGGGGCTCAGTGACGCGGGTTTCCAGCTCGAGGTTGTCCCACACACCGTTCACCACCACAGCCGGGTCCAGATCGCGGAGCACGGCACGGATGTTCTTGGCCAACTGGCGGATGAAACGCATCCGTACCGGGCGGCTCTTGATGGTGATCTCGGGAAAGACTTTTACGATTAGTTTCATGAAAACAGCGCGCGCTGGGCCAGCCGAAAAAGGGGGGCGCGGATTATAGCGGAAATTGCTCAAGGTTTAACCAGTTAATATGCAGAAGGTTTCGCGCGCACCAAAACGGGTCATTTGTGGAAATAGACGCTACATTACAGGGCGCTTATTTCAGCTTTGCGACGCTTTGCACCTCTATAAGCGTGAAATTGGGGCAAAAAACCCATGGTGGGGCACTGGCATGCAATTTGCTCCCTTGTGAGGCAGGTTGCCTTGGCAGAGTATTCGCGCCGGCATCACCCACATTCTAAGGGCATCCACTACTAAGCCCGAAGCCACCCGGAGGACACTATGTCGAAGTCGGTTCAACTCATCAAAGATCATGACGTCAAGTGGATTGATCTGCGCTTCACGGACACCAAAGGCACTCAGCACCACGTGACCATGCCGGCTCGCGATGCGCTGGATGAAGCTTTCTTCGAAGAAGGCAAAATGTTCGACGGTTCCTCCATCGCTGGCTGGAAAGGCATCGAAGCCTCCGACATGATCCTGCTGCCGGACGACAGCACTGCCGTTCTCGACCCGTTCACCGAAGACCCAACGCTGATCATCGTTTGCGACGTCATCGAGCCTTCGACCATGCAAGGCTACGATCGCGACCCGCGTGCGATCGCCAAGCGTGCCGAGGAATACCTGAAGTCGACCGGTATCGGCGACACCGTATTCGTAGGTCCAGAGCCTGAGTTCTTCATCTTCGACCAGGTGAAGTTCAAGTCCGACATCTCCGGCTCGATGTTCAAAATCTTCTCCGAACAGGGTTCGTGGATGTCCGACCAGGACATCGAAGGCGGTAACCACGGCCACCGTCCAGGTATCAAAGGCGGCTACTTCCCGGTGCCTCCGTTCGACCACGACCACGAAATCCGTACCTCCATGTGCAACGCCATGGAAGAAATGGGCCTGGTCATCGAAGTTCACCACCACGAAGTGGCGACTGCCGGCCAGAACGAAATCGGTGTGAAGTTCAACACCTTGGTCGCCAAGGCTGACGAAGTTCAGACCCTCAAGTACTGCGTGCACAACGTAGCTGTGGCTTACGGCCGCACCGCGACCTTCATGCCTAAGCCTCTGTACGGCGATAACGGTTCGGGTATGCACGTTCACCTGTCCATCGCCAAAGATGGCAAGAACACCTTCGCTGGCGAAGGTTATGCCGGCCTGTCCGACACCGCCCTGTACTTCATCGGCGGCATCATCAAGCACGGTAAGGCCCTGAACGGCTTCACTAACCCGTCGACCAACTCCTACAAGCGTCTGGTCCCAGGTTTCGAAGCTCCGGTAATGCTGGCCTACTCGGCGCGCAACCGTTCCGCTTCGATCCGTATTCCTTACGTGTCCAGCCCTCGCGCTCGCCGTATCGAAGCCCGCTTCCCGGATCCGGCAGCCAACCCATACCTGGGCTTCGCTGCACTGTTGATGGCTGGCCTGGACGGCATCCAGAACAAGATCCACCCAGGCGACGCAGCTGACAAAAACCTGTACGACCTGCCGCCTGAAGAGGCGAAAGAGATCCCACAAGTTTGCGGCAGCCTGAAAGAAGCCCTGGAAGAGCTGGACAAGGGTCGCGCGTTCCTGACCAAAGGCGGCGTATTCTCCGACGACTTCATCGACGCTTACATCGCTCTGAAAAGCGAAGAAGAAATCAAGGTCCGCACCTTCGTACACCCACTGGAATATGAGCTGTACTACAGCTGCTGATCCGGTAGCGCTGCGCTACGCGGCGTGACAAAAAGAGGCCTCCTTCGGGAGGCCTTTTTTGTGGGCGCTCGTTTACCTGATCGCCCTGTTGGTGATCGTCCCCACGCTCCGCGTGGGAATGCAGCCCGTGACGCTCTGCGTCACTGGACGCGGAGCGTCCCTTGAGGCATTCCCACGCAGAGCATGGGAACGATCAATCCTGCTTTTCCATTCCAAAATGTTTACAACTTGGGTCTATCGCCAGCCCTGACCTATGCTGCAACCCAACGTCTTCGCTTCCGGTCGATTTTTATGGGTCGTGGTTTTCTCCTGATGCTGCTGTTGATCGCCCTGCCCGCCGCAGCGCAGATCTATAAGTACACCGACGCCAACGGCAACACCGCCTACAGCAATCAACCGCCCGATGGCGTCAAAGCGCAGCCGGTGGAGTTGCCGCCGCTCAACAGCGTCGCGCCCTCGGCGCCGCCCGCCGCTCCCGTCGAGGCCAGCAGCCGTGAACAACCCCGCCACGCCTACGAGGTGCTGGAGTTGA
This sequence comes from Pseudomonas sp. ANT_J12, assembly GCF_008370045.1. Taxonomy (GTDB): domain Bacteria; phylum Pseudomonadota; class Gammaproteobacteria; order Pseudomonadales; family Pseudomonadaceae; genus Aquipseudomonas. The sequence continues at coordinate 182,051 of NZ_VOBN01000005.1, read as the reverse complement.
CGGGCCTGCCCACCACCGAAGCCCTGCGCGCCAACAACGGCACCTTCACCGTCAATGTGCTGATCAAGCCGCGCCTGCAAGGCCCGCATCAGTTCCGGTTGTTGCTGGACGAGCAGCCTTATGGCCAGCCGAGCAACGTGCCGATCCTGCAACTGGTGAATGTGGATCGCGGCGAACACAGCCTCGCGGTCCAGGTGATCAGCGGAGAGGACGTCATCCAGCAAAGCCCCAGCGTGACCTTCACCGTGCAGCGGGTGCATACGCCTTGAGCCGCTGGCTGATCGGCGCACTGCTTTTGCTCAGCAGCCTGACAGCGATGGCTGACGTCTATACCTACGTCGACGCCCAGGGCAATCGGGTCTTCACCGATCAACCGCGCCCCGGCAACGCCAAGCGTGTGCCGCTGGCCACCAGCAATCGCATGTCGGCCAACCCGACCAAGGCAGCGCCGGTGATCGCCGCACAAAAGTCCGAAGTAAAACCGCCGTTCCACTACGACATGCTGCGCGTACTGGTGCCAGAACCCGACGCGACAATCCGCAGCAGCGCCGGCGAGGTGATTGTCAGCGTTACCAGCGAACCCGGCCTGCAACCGGGGCATCGCTACCGTTTGCTACTCGACGGCCAGCCCACCGCCGAACCGGGCCTCAGTCCGGTGTTCGCCCTGAGCAATCTCGACCGTGGCAGTCACAACCTGTCGGTAGAAATCCTCGACGAACAGGGTCGCACCGTCGAGCGCACGGCCAATCAACCCTTCCACATGCTGCGCATCTCGCTGGCGCAGAAGCGCCAGGTCAAGCCCTGCACCCTCACCGACTACGGCCAACGGCCGGAATGTCCGCTCAAAGACAAACCTCCTGAAGAAAAAAACCCCTTCCTGAAGTTCTTCTAACCTCGTTCAGCTTTGCGCACTATATTGGTGCAATCGGTTGCACCGTACCCACATCGAAACCCATTTTGGTTCGAAAGTACCCGCGAAAGCTGGCAGAACGCCACGCGATCGAGCGCTAAACGCCCGTTTCAGGCCTTAAACGCTTCTTTTCGGAGCTTTGGTTTGGTTTTTGCATTTTCCTCGCATCAGCGCTCAGTTCATGGGCGCGCCCCTGCTCCAAAAGAGGTCCGGATGACCATTAGCGACGCACTGCATCGGCTATTACTCGACAACCTGACCACCGCCACCATCCTGCTCGACGCCGAACTGCGCCTCGAGTACATGAACCCGGCGGCGGAGATGCTCCTGGCCATCAGCGGCCAGCGCAGCCATGGGCAGTTCATCAGTGAGTTGTTCACCGAATCCACCGAAGCGCTGAATTCCCTGCGCCAGGCGGTCGAGCAGGCGCACCCGTTCACCAAGCGCGAAGCGATGCTCACCGCCCTGACCGGCCAGACCCTGACCGTCGATTACGCGGTCACGCCGATCCTGAGCAATGGCGACACGATGCTGTTGCTGGAAGTGCATCCCCGTGACCGCTTGCTGCGCATCACCAAGGAAGAGGCGCAGCTGTCGAAGCAGGAAACCAGCAAGATGCTGGTGCGCGGCCTCGCTCACGAAATCAAGAACCCGCTGGGCGGGATTCGCGGCGCCGCACAATTGCTGGCCCGTGAGCTGCCGGAAGAAAGCCTTCGCGACTACACCAACGTGATCATCGAAGAAGCCGACCGCCTGCGAAACCTGGTGGACCGCATGCTTGGCTCGAACAAGCTGCCGTCCCTGGCCATGTGCAACATTCACGAGGTGCTGGAGCGGGTCAGTCAGTTGGTCGAGGCCGAAAGCCAGGGCTGCATCACCTTGGTGCGCGACTACGACCCGAGCATCCCCGATGTCCTGATCGACCGCGAACAGATGATTCAGGCCGTCCTCAATATCGTGCGCAATGCGATGCAGGCCATCAGCAGCCAGAACGAACTGCGCCTGGGCCGCATCAGCCTGCGCACCCGCGCCATGCGCCAGTTCACCATCGGCCATGTGCGCCATCGCCTGGTGACCAAGATCGAGATCATCGACAACGGCCCCGGCATCCCTGCGGAGTTGCAGGAAACCATCTTCTTTCCCATGGTCAGCGGCCGCCCGGACGGTACCGGGCTGGGCCTGGCCATTACCCAGAACATCATCAGCCAGCACCAGGGCCTGATCGAGTGTGACAGCCACCCAGGCCACACCACCTTCTCGATCTTTCTGCCACTGGAACAAGGAGCCACATCGACATGAGCCGTAGTGAAACCGTGTGGATCGTCGATGACGACCGTTCTATCCGTTGGGTCCTGGAAAAGGCCTTGCAGCAAGAAGGCATGACCACGCAAAGCTTCGACAGCGCCGATGGCGTGATGAGCCGCCTGGCGCGCCAGCAGCCGGACGTGATCATCTCCGACATCCGCATGCCGGGTGCCAGTGGCCTGGACCTTCTGGCGCGGATTCGCGAACAACACCCACGGCTGCCGGTCATCATCATGACCGCCCACTCCGACCTCGACAGCGCGGTGGCCTCGTATCAGGGCGGCGCGTTCGAATACCTGCCAAAACCCTTTGATGTCGATGAAGCGGTGTCCCTGGTCAAGCGCGCCAACCAGCACGCTCAGGAACAGCAAGGCCTGGAAGTCCCGGTCGCGTTGACCCGCACCCCGGAAATCATCGGTGAAGCGCCGGCGATGCAGGAAGTGTTTCGTGCCATCGGGCGCTTGAGCCACTCCAACATCACCGTGCTGATCAACGGCGAATCCGGCACCGGTAAAGAATTGGTGGCCCACGCCCTGCACCGCCACAGCCCTCGAGCGGCGTCGCCGTTCATTGCGTTGAACATGGCAGCGATCCCCAAGGATCTGATGGAGTCCGAGCTGTTCGGCCATGAGAAAGGCGCGTTCACTGGCGCGGCCAACCTGCGTCGCGGGCGTTTTGAGCAGGCGGACGGCGGCACGCTGTTCCTCGATGAAATCGGCGACATGCCGGCGGACACCCAGACCCGTTTGCTGCGGGTGCTGGCTGACGGCGAGTTCTATCGCGTCGGCGGTCATACGCCGGTGAAGGTCGATGTGCGCATCATCGCTGCGACCCACCAGAACCTGGAAACCCTGGTCCACGCCGGGAAATTCCGTGAGGACTTGTTCCACCGCCTCAACGTGATCCGCATTCACATCCCACGGCTGTCGGACCGTCGCGAAGACATCCCGACCCTGGCCAAGCACTTCCTCAGCCGCGCCGCGCAAGAACTGGCGGTGGAGCCGAAGCTGCTGAAAAGCGAGACCGAGGAATACCTGAAGAACCTGCCGTGGGGCGGCAACGTGCGTCAGCTGGAGAACACCTGCCGCTGGATCACGGTGATGGCTTCGGGTCGTGAAGTGCACATCAGGGACCTGCCGCCGGAGTTGCTGAACCTGCCGCAGGACTCGGCGCCGGTGACCAACTGGGAGCAAGCGCTGCGCCAGTGGGCTGATCAGGCACTGGCTCGCGGCCAGTCGAGCCTGCTCGACAGCGCCGTGCCGGCGTTCGAGCGGATCATGATCGAAACCGCCCTCAAACACACCGCCGGCCGCCGCCGCGATGCCGCGGTTTTGCTGGGTTGGGGGCGCAATACCCTGACGCGCAAGATCAAGGAATTGGGGATGAAGGTTGATGGTGGGGATGACGATGAGGCGGAAGAGGGTTAAACAGCCTTTAAATCTTGATCGTTCCCACGCTCCGCGTGGGAATGCAGCCCGGGACGCTCCGCGTCCCAAAGCGGACGCAGAGCGTCCATTGAGGCATTCCCACGCAGAGCGTGGGAACGATCAATCATTGTGTTCGCGGGCCCATCGTGCACCGCCGCAATGCACCGTGAACCGCAATCGCGCACGGCGACCGATCTCAAATCCCGCCTTCCCTCGCAATGAAACCCACATCATAAAAATGGCTAAGCCCCGAATCACGGGGCTTTCAGCGCTTTAACACGACTTTGTGTTTCATTTTATTAAAACCTGGCACGCCCCCTGCAATAGTCCATTCAGTGATTCAGTTCACTACCCGGTTTCGGGGACCTTGGTACAGGCAGGCCGGGGATTCCCCTCTTTACATCGGGCTCACACCGCACTGGCGACGAGCCCAACCCGTTTTGGGGCCCTTGATACAGGCAGGTCAGGGGTTCCTTCTTTACACCGGGACTTGCACGCAATGCGCGAGTCCCTGCCGTTTTGGGAACCTTGGTACAGGCAGGCGGGGGATTCCCTCTTTTATTGCTCCCGGAGATGGATCTCCAGCCGCCAGCGGTCATCGACCTCGCGACCGACCCACTCGCCCAGCAGTGGCCGGGCCGCCACCACCGTCAGCAACAACCCCCCATCACTCAACCGCACGCGCCAGTTCACGTCTTTGCCGTTGACCTTGAGTTGGCCTTTCTGCGCCTTGCCTTCAGCCTCAAACAGCAACGCAACGCTGCCGTCCACAACCTCGCCGTGGGTCTTGGGTTCGTTGTTGAACCACACCACCAACCCATCGCCGGTGACCTCGACCTGCTGCAATTCGCTGGGGTCGGGAGTGGTCAGGCGACCGATCATCAGCCCGACCATCATCCCGACAATCGCCAGCGAACCGATCACCCGCGGGAATAGTTTCGAACGGTTGTCCACGGGCGGCGTAGAATGCCGCTCATCTTTACCTTCGGAGCCGTGCATGTTTCACGTCATCCTTTTCCAACCAGAAATTCCGCCGAATACCGGCAACGTTATCAGGCTGTGCGCCAACAGTGGCTGCCACCTGCATTTGATCGAGCCGTTGGGCTTCGAGATGGACGACAAGCGCCTGCGCCGGGCCGGCCTCGATTACCACGAGTACGCCACCCTGCAACGCCACGCCGACCTCGCCAGCTGCCTGGAAAGCCTGGGCCATCCACGGCTGTTCGCGTTCACCACCAAGGGCTCGCGACCGTTCCATGATGCCAGCTTCGCCGAGGGCGACGCCTTCCTGTTCGGCCCGGAAAGCCGTGGCCTGCCCGCCGACGTGCTCGACGCCCTGCCCGGCGAACAACGCCTGCGCCTGCCGATGCGCGAAGGCTGCCGCAGCCTGAACCTGTCGAACACCGTGGCCGTCGCGGTGTATGAAGGCTGGCGTCAATTGGGTTTCAAGTAACCCTGCGACCTGATCGTTCCCACGCTCTGCATGGGAATGCAGCCCGTGACGCTCCGCGTCACTGGACGCGGAGCGTCCCTAGAAGCATTCCCACGCGGAGCGTGGGAACGATCATTGCGCCGACCCGCCGCCGTTTCATCCCGCCCATGAAAAAAGCGCCTGTTACGGCGCTTTTTTCGTTACGGCATCGAACGCTTATTGCACAGTCGGGGTTTCGCCCGAGGCCTGCATGCGTTGCAGTTCTTGTGCGTACAGCGCGTCGAAGTTCACCGGAGCCAGCATCAGAGCCGGGAACGAACCACGGGTCACCAGGCTGTCCAGGGTTTCGCGAGCGTACGGGAACAGGATGTTCGGGCAGAACGCGCCGAGGGTGTGGCTCATCGAGGCGTCGTCCAGGTTCTTGATCAGGAAGATCCCGGCCTGTTGCACTTCAGCGATGAACGCCACTTCGCCGTTCTCACCGTTTTTCACGGTCACGGACAAGGTCAGCACGACTTCGTGGAAGTCGCCTTCCAGGGCCTTTTGACGGGTATTCAGATCCAGACCGACGCTCGGCTCCCACTGCTGGCGGAAGATCGCCGGGCTTTTCGGGGCTTCGAAGGACAAGTCACGTACGTAGATGCGCTGCAAGGAGAATTGCGGTGCGTTTTCTTCTTCGCTAGCTGCAGTGTTCTGTTGGTCAGTCATCTCAGATCCTTTCTGATCTTGGGTCTTATAGGGAGGCACTAGGCCTTGAGCATGGCGTCGAGCTTACCCGCGCGCTCAAGGGCAAACAAATCATCACAACCGCCGATGTGGCGCTCGCCGATCCAGATCTGCGGCACGGACGTGCGTCCGGCCTTCTGAGCCATCGCGGCGCGCACCTGCGGCTTGCCATCGACCTTGATCTCTTCGAAGGCCACGCCTTTGTTCTCGAGCAGGTACTTGGCTCGCGAGCAGTAAGGGCAGTAATCGCTGGAATAGACGACGACGTTGTTCATCTCACTTCACCAACGGCAGGTTGTCGCCTTTCCAGCTGGAAATCCCGCCGGACAGCTTGGCGGCGTTGAAACCGGCTTTCAAGAGTTCGCGGGCGTGGGTGCCAGCGGTCTGACCTTGGGCGTCGACCAGGATGATGGTCTTGTCCTTGTGCTTGTTCAGTTCGCCGACACGAGCAGTCAGTTTGTCGTGAGGAATGTTCAGCGCGCCAACGATATGGCCGGCGGCGAAATCCTTGGCCGAACGGATGTCGATCACCACGCCTGCGTCCTTGTTGACCAGCCCGGTCAGTTCACCGGTGCTCAGGCTACGACCGCCGCCTTTCATCTCATGGGCGATCAGCAGAGCCAGCAGAACAACGAAAATACCGGCCAGCAAATAGTGGGTGGTGGCAAATGCAATCAGGTGATCAAGCATTTAAGGTGGTTCCAGGGCGTGAAAAGTGGGCCAGTATACACAGCCCCTATGGCGGGCCAAACCCCGTCCGGCGGTGACGCGGTCGGAACTTCGCTTTAAACTGCCACTCCCTTTTCCATCGCCCTCTTTTTAACTCAGCCACGAGTGGAATCCATGACTACCACGCCTAAACCTTTGGTCCTGATTATTCTCGATGGCTTCGGTCACAGTGAGAGCCACGAAGCCAACGCCGTGTACTCGGCCAGGAAGCCCGTTCTGGACCGTCTGTCGGCCACCGTGCCGAACGGCCTGATCTCGGGCAGCGGCATGGACGTCGGCTTGCCCGATGGCCAGATGGGCAACTCCGAAGTCGGCCACATGAACCTCGGGGCCGGTCGCGTGGTGTATCAGGACTTCACCCGCGTGACCAAATCGATCCGCGACGGCGAGTTCTTCGAGAACCCGACCATCTGCGCCGCCGTGGATAAAGCCGTGGCCGCCGGCAAAGCCGTGCACTTCATGGGCCTGCTGTCTGACGGCGGCGTGCACAGCCATCAGGATCACCTGGTCGCCATGGCCGAACTGGCCTTCAAGCGCGGCGCCGAAAAAATCTACCTGCACGCCTTCCTTGATGGTCGCGACACGCCGCCGAAAAGCGCACAGTCGTCCATCGAACTGCTCGACGCGACCTTCCAGGCCCTCGGCAAAGGCCGGATCGCCAGCATCGTCGGCCGTTATTTCGCCATGGACCGCGACAATCGCTGGGACCGTGTAGCCCAGGCCTACAACCTGATTGTCGACGGCAAGGGCGAATTCAACGCCGCCACCGCTCAGGAAGGCCTGCAAGCCGCTTACGAGCGTGGCGAGAGTGACGAATTCGTCAAAGCCACTTCCATCGGCGAGCCGGTGAAAGTCGAAGACGGCGACGCCGTGGTGTTCATGAACTTCCGCGCCGACCGCGCCCGCGAACTGACCCGCGTGTTCGTCGAGGACGGCTTCAAGGAATTCGAACGTGCGCGCCAGCCGAAACTGGCAGGCTTCGTAATGCTGACCCAATACGCAGCCAGCATTCCTGCGCCTTCGGCCTTCGCCGCCGGCAGCCTGGAAAACGTGCTCGGCGACTACCTGGCGAAGAACGGCAAGACCCAACTGCGCATCGCCGAAACCGAAAAATATGCCCACGTGACCTTCTTCTTCTCCGGCGGGCGCGAAGAACCGTTCCCGGGCGAAGAACGCATCCTGATCCCGTCGCCAAAAGTCGCTACCTATGACTTGCAGCCGGAGATGAGCGCCCCGGAAGTCACCGACCGCATCGTCGACGCCATCGACAACCAGCGTTATGACGTGATCGTGGTCAACTACGCCAACGGTGACATGGTCGGCCACAGCGGTAACCTTGAAGCCGCGATCAAAGCCGTGGAATGCCTGGACCTGTGCGTCGGGCGCATCGTCGATGCCCTGGATAAAGTCGGCGGCGAAGCGCTGATCACCGCCGACCACGGCAACTGCGAGAAAATGTCCGACGAAGAAACCCACCAGGCCCACACCGCCCACACCACCGAGCCGGTGCCGTTCATTTATGTCGGCAAGCGTGACTTCAAGGTGCGCGATGGCGGCGTGCTGGCGGACGTGGCGCCGACCATGCTGATGTTGATGGGCCTTGCGAAGCCGGCCGAAATGACGGGCACTTCGATCCTGGTCTGAGCGTAAAAGCCCCTTATAAACAGCCTGAAACGGCTTTTTATGACGAACGCCTCAAAGCAGTTGCCTTTGAGGCGTTTTTTTTGCGGCGCTTGGCGGGCATACTAGGCCGTCCCTTTCCCTGGTGTCGCCCGCCTCTATGCTTCGCGTCCTGATAGCCCTTGCTCTGACTTGCCTGCTCCAACCGGCCTTTGCTGACGAGCGCGCGCAAACCCAACAACAGTTGGACGCCACGCGTCAGGACATTGCCGAGCTGAAAAAACTGCTGGGCAAGCTCCAGGAAGAAAAATCCGGTGTGCAAAAGGATCTCAAGGGCACCGAGACCGAGATGGGCAAGCTGGAGAAGCAGGTCGACGCTCTGCAAAAAGAGCTGAAGAAAAGCGAATCCGAGCTGCAGCGACTCGATGGTGAGAAAAAAAAACTCCAGAGCGCGCGCATTGAACAGCAGCGACTGATCGCCATCCAGGCCCGCGCGGCCTATCAGAATGGCCGTCAGGAGTACCTGAAACTGCTGCTCAACCAGCAGAACCCGGAAAAATTCGCCCGCACCCTCACCTATTACGACTACCTGAGCCAGGCCCGCCTGGAGCAGCTGAAGAATTTCAACGAAACCCTGCGCCAACTGGCCAATGTCGAAAAAGACATCTCCATGCAACAGGCGCAGTTGCTGGTGCAGAAAAGCAGCCTCGACAGCCAGCGCGACGAACTCGACAAAGTTCGCCAGGAGCGGCAGAAAGTCCTGGCCAAGCTCAACGACGACGTCAAGGCGCGCGATCAGAAGCTCGCCACCCGCGAGCAGGATCAGGCAGACCTGTCTAAAGTCCTTAAAACCATTGAAGAAACCCTGGCCCGTCAGGCCCGTGAGGCAGAAGAAGCGCGGCAAAAAGCGCTGATCGCCCAGCAGGAAGCCGAAAAAAAGCGTTTACGTGAGGCTCAGGAACAGGCCGATGCCAACACTGATGCCCCACGCAAACCGCCTAAATCGACACCCGGCGCGCTGGTTTCAAGTTCAGGCGAAACCTTCGGCGGCGCATTTGCGTCAGCCCGCGGCAAACTTCCATGGCCGGTTGATGGTCGACTGTTGGCGCGCTTCGGCGAAAGCCGCGGCGATGATGCCCGGACCAAGTGGGATGGGGTGATGATCAGCGCCTCCGCCGGCAGCCAGGTGCATGCCGTGCACGGTGGTCGCGTGGTGTTCGCCGATTGGTTGCGCGGCGCGGGGCTGCTGGTGATTCTGGACCACGGCAACGGTTTCTTGAGTCTTTATGGTCACAACCAGACGCTGCTCAAGTCTGCGGGTGATGTGGTTAAAGCCGGTGAGTCCATCTCCACTGTCGGTAACAGCGGCGGGCAGGACACACCGGCGCTGTATTTCGCAATTCGTCAGCAGGGTCACCCGAGTGATCCGGCGCAATGGTGCCGCGCGCAAGGATAGGCGTTGAGTCACCTACATTAGGAGTTCGTTCGACATGCTGCATTTGTCCCGCCTTACCTCGCTGGCCCTGACGATCGCCCTGGTGATCGGCGCGCCTCTGGCGTTTGCCGCTCAGCCTGCCCCGGCAACGGCGCCAGCGCCTGCACCTGCGGGCACGGCTGCGACCACCAAGGCGCCATTGCCTCTGGACGAGTTGCGCACCTTTGCCGAGGTCATGGACCGGATCAAGGCTGCCTATGTCGAACCGGTCGATGACAAGACCCTGCTGGAAAATGCCATCAAGGGCATGCTCAGCAACCTCGACCCGCACTCCGCCTACCTGGGCCCGGAAGATTTCGCCGAGCTGCAGGAAAGCACCAGCGGCGAATTCGGTGGGCTGGGCATCGAAGTCGGTGCCGAGGACGGTTTCATCAAAGTGGTGTCGCCGATCGATGACACCCCGGCCTCCAAGGCCGGCATCCAGGCTGGCGACTTCATCGTCAAGATCAACGGCGCCCCGACCCGCGGCCAGAGCATGACCGAAGCCGTGGACAAGATGCGCGGCAAGATCGGCCAGAAAATCACCCTGACCCTGGTCCGCGATGGCGGCACACCTTTCGACGTGGTGCTGACCCGCGCCACCATCCAGGTCAAGAGCGTCAAGGCGCAGCTGCTGGAATCGGGCTACGGCTACATCCGTATCACCCAGTTCCAGGTCAAGACCGGCGAAGAGGTCTCCAAGGCCCTGGCCAAGTTGCGCAAGGACAATGGCAAGAAGCTCAACGGCATCATCCTCGACCTGCGCAACAACCCGGGCGGCGTGCTGCAAGCAGCAGTGGAAGTGGTCGATCACTTCATCACCAAGGGCCTGATCGTCTACACCAAAGGCCGCATCGCCAACTCCGAGCTGCGCTTCTCCGCCACCGGCAAGGACGAAAGCGAAGCCGTGCCGATGGTCGCACTGATCAACGGCGGCAGCGCCTCGGCTTCGGAAATCGTCGCCGGCGCCTTGCAGGATCAGAAACGCGCAGTGGTCATGGGCACCACGAGTTTCGGCAAAGGCTCGGTACAAACCGTGCTGCCGCTGAATAACGACCGCGCCCTGAAGATCACCACGGCGCTGTATTACACGCCGAACGGTCGCTCGATCCAGGCCCAGGGCATCGTCCCGGACATCGAAGTGCGCAAGGCCAAGATCACCAACGAGCAGGACGGCGAGTACTTCAAGGAAGCCGATCTGCAAGGTCACTTGGGCAATGGCAACGGCGGCGCCGACAAGCCGACGTCCAGCAGCAAAGCCAAGGCGATGCCGCAGGATGACGATTACCAACTGGCCCAGGCCCTGAGCCTGCTCAAAGGGCTGAGCATCACCTCCGGCCGCTGAGATGCGCCTGCGGTTGATCCTCGCTCTGGTGTGCTGCCTGGCGGGTGCTGCTCACGCAGAACCCGCCAAGCCGACGCCACACAAGGCTTACCTGACACTGATCATCGATGACCTGGGGCAAAACCTGCCCCGGGATCGTCGCGTGCTCGCCCTGCCCGGCCCGGTGACGACGGCGATCATGCCCGACACACCCCACGCCGCCGAATTCGCCCGCGAAGCTCATCGCGCCGGCAAAATCGTCATCCTCCACATGCCCATGGACCCGGCCACCGGCCCGTTCGCCTGGCACCCCGACCTGCCTATCGAAGAGCTGGAAAAACGCCTCGACTCCGCGTTCAAGGCTGTGCCGTACACCGCCGGCATCAACAACCACATGGGCAGCCGCATGACCGCGCAACAACCGGCCATGGCCTGGCTGATGGCGGACTTGCAGCGCCGGCACAAATTCTTCGTCGACAGCCGCACCAGCGCGCAAACCGTGGGCGCGGCTGAAGCACAGAGGATCGGATTGGCGAGCGTTTCACGGGATGTGTTTCTCGATGACGAACGCACGGAAGCGGCGATCTTCACTCAGCTACAGACGGCGATCAGCCTCGCGCACAAACAGGGTTCGGCGGTGATGATCGGGCATCCATATCCGCAGACACTGGCGGTGCTGGAACGTGAGTTGCCGAAGCTGAAGGCTCAGGGGATTGACTGGATCAACATCAAAATGATGATCAGTGTGCGCAGCAATCGGGCGACGGCTGCGCATGGAAAAGATGGCGTGTACCGCTGAAACACGATCGTTCCCACGCTCTGCATGGGAATGCAGCCATGGATGCTCCGCGTCCACTGTGACGCAGAGCGTCACGGGCGGCGTTACCACGCGGGAGCGTGGGAACGGGCAGCCAATAGTCAGAGATACTTCGCCATGATCTCGTCAACCACGCCTTCCTTGCGCAGCTGGTCCAGCGCCGCTTGCAGCTTGGCCACGGTCTCATCCGGCACCTCTTTATTCAGCGCCAGATACAACTCGGCGCTGTTGAAGCGCAGTACGGTCTTGAGCCCGGTCACGCCGTCCTGGCGGGCCAGATAACGCCCGGCCGGGTCGCCGGTGGCCCACAGGTCAATCTGGCCGCTGACCAGTTTTTTGGCATTGTCCTGATCCCGTAGCACCACAATCGGCTTCAAGCCTTGCTTGGCCAGGGTCTCGGCAATCGCGTCGCCCTTGTAGGCGCCGATCTTGTACTTGCGCGCCTGCTCCAGGGTATCGAGGGTGATCTTGCTGTCAGCCTTGGCCAGCATGATCCAGTCATCCGGGCCGATGGGGCCGACCCACTTGAAAAGCTTTTCGCGATCCGGCAGCCGCGCCATGACAAACACGCCGTAACCGGGTTTTTCCAGGGCGATCTTATAGATGCGCTCCCAGGGGAAACGCAGGGTCAGGCTGTAGGTGATGTTGGCGCGTTTGAACATCTCGCGGACGATGTCCACGGCGATGCCATTGATGTTCTCGTCCTGAGCGAAGTTTTTGCCGTTCTTCGCCATGTTGTAGGGCGGGAAGTTTTCCGTCAGCAGCACCAGGTCGGTGGCGGGACTTTCTTCGGCGCGGGCTGCGTTGATGAGCAACAGAGAAGCGCTGGCGAGGACAAGAAGAAAACGTTTGAGCATGTCGGGCTACCGAAATCCATGGCGTGCCCAAGAGTGCCCTGAGCCCGCCATGCTGTCCACTGGCCTGTATGGGTTTTAGCGCATCACGATGCCGCGATGGGCCATGTAAGCCTTGGCTTCCTGCACGGTGTATTCGCCGAAGTGGAAAATACTCGCCGCCAGCACCGCACTGGCGTGGCCTTCGATAATGCCGTCAGCCAGATGTTGCAGGTTACCGACACCGCCGGAAGCGATCACCGGAATGCCCAGCGCATCGCTGATCGCACGGGTAACACCCAGGTCGAAGCCGTTCTTCATGCCATCCTGGTCCATGCTGGTCAGGAGGATTTCACCAGCGCCCAGGCCTTCCATCTTCTTCGCCCACTCGACGGCGTCGAGGCCGGTCGGCTTGCGGCCACCGTGGGTGAAGATTTCCCAGCGAGGGGTTTCGCCCGGCAGTGACACCTTCTTCGCGTCGATGGCGACGACGATGCATTGCGAGCCGAAATGCTGCGCCGCTTCGCCAACGAATTCCGGGTTGAACACGGCGGCGGTGTTGATCGACACCTTGTCCGCGCCGGCATTCAGCAAGTTGCGAATGTCCTGCACGGTACGCACGCCACCGCCCACGGTCAGCGGGATAAACACCTGGCTGGCCATGCGCTCGACGGTATGCAGCGTGGTGTCGCGGCCATCGACGCTGGCGGTGATGTCGAGAAAGGTAATCTCATCGGCACCCTGCTCGTCGTAGCGACGGGCGATTTCCACCGGGTCACCGGCGTCGCGGATGTTCTCGAACTTCACACCTTTGACGACCCGGCCGTTGTCCACGTCCAGGCAAGGGATGATGCGTTTGGCTAACGCCATGGGCTTAATCTCCGATTAAGAGTTGCAAGCTTGGAGCTTCAAGCTGCAAGACAGAGCAGATCACTGCCGCGCTCTAACTTGCAGCTCGCAGCTTGCAACTTGAAGCTGCTTTATCTGGCCGCGTAGCCATCACAAAAGGCTTGGGCTTCTGCAACATCAAGCGTGCCCTCATAAATCGCGCGGCCGGTGATCGCGCCGATGATGCCCGGCGCCTTGGCGTCGAGCAGCGACTTGATGTCACCGAGGTTGTGAATGCCACCGGACGCGATCACCGGAATGCGCGTGGCAGCGGCCAGCGCGGCGGTGAACGGTACGTTGCAGCCCTGCATCATGCCGTCTTTGGCGATGTCGGTATAAACGATCGCGGACACGCCGTCGGCTTCAAACTGCTTGGCCAGGTCGATCACCTGGATGGTGCTGATTTCAGCCCAGCCGTCGGTGGCGACGAAACCGTCTTTAGCGTCGAGGCCAACGATCACCTTACCCGGGAATGCGCGGCACGCTTCAGCGACGAAGGCCGGATCTTTCACGGCTTTGGTGCCGATGATCACGTAGCTCACGCCCGCTTTCACGTAGTGCTCGATGGTTTCCAGGGAGCGGATACCGCCGCCGATCTGGATCGGCAGGTTCGGGTAGCGCTTGGCGATGGCTGTGACCACTTCGCCGTTGACCGGCTGGCCTTCGAAGGCGCCGTTCAAATCGACCAGATGCAGACGACGGCAACCGCCCTCCACCCACTTGGCGGCCATGCTCACCGGGTCATCGGAGAACACCGTGGAATCTTCCATGCGGCCCTGGCGCAGACGAACACAGGCACCGTCTTTAAGATCGATAGCGGGAATAATTAGCATGCTTTTCCTTCGTCAAAGAGCTGCAAGCTGCAAGCCATAAGCTGCAAGCGCGCACGCGTGTCTACTTCTTGCAGCTTGCAGCTTGAAGCTTGCCGCTGCCCTAATTCTTCTCAAGCGCCCACAGGTCGCTTTCGATGCTTTCGAACCTTTCTTTAAGGTGCGTCTGCACATCGAAAATCGCTCTGTTGTAATAGTGCGGCGCAATTTCGCGGGTAAACAGCTCAAGGATTTCAGCCGCTTCGAACGAACCCAGGTCCAGTTCGAAGCGATCCTCCATAAAGCGCTTGATCTTGTGATTGGCCTCGTTCTCCTGTTCGGGAGTGAGGGTCAGGATCGGCGGCTTCTTCTTGACGGCCATTTACCAGCGACCATCCCACGCGGCGAAGTTCTGCAGCAATTGCAGGCCATGGGTATGGCTCTTCTCCGGGTGGAACTGCACGGCGAAACGCGAGCCATCGGCCAGCGCTGCGGCGAAATCGACACCGTAGTGACCGCCACCCACCACTTGCCGCGCATTGCCTGCAGCGATGTAGTAGCTGTGCACGAAGTAGAAACGCGCCAGGTCCGGAATGTTGTGCCACAGCGGGTGACTCACCGTCTGCTTCACTTCGTTCCAGCCCATGTGCGGGACTTTCAGGTGTTCACCGTCTTCATGCAGGTCTTTGCCGAAGAACTTCACCGCGCCAGGGAACAGGCCGATGCAGTCCACGCCGTCGTTCTCTTCACTGCTGTCGAGCAGGGCTTGCATGCCCACGCAAATGCCGAGGAACGGACGGTCCTGGCTGACTTCACGCACCAGAGAATCGAAGCCCAGGCGACGGATCTCCGCCATGCAATCGCGAATCGCGCCGACGCCGGGGAATACCACCCGGTCAGCTTCGCGAATCACAGCGGCATCGCTGGTGATCAACACCTTGCCGGCACCGACGTGCTCGAGGGCCTTGGCCACCGAGTGCAGGTTGCCCATGCCGTAATCGATAACCGCGACCGTCTGCATTACAGAACGCCCTTGGTCGACGGCATTTGTCCGGCCATGCGGTCATCCAGCTCGACCGCCATGCGCAATGCGCGGCCGAAAGCCTTGAACACGGTTTCGATCTGGTGGTGGGTGTTGGTGCCACGCAGGTTGTCGATGTGCAGGCTGACGAGGGCGTGGTTGACGAAGCCCTGGAAGAATTCCTGGAACAGGTCCACGTCGAAGCCGCCAACGGTGGCGCGGGTATAGGGAACGTGCATCTGCAGGCCAGGACGGCCGGAGAAGTCGATCACTACGCGCGACAGCGCTTCATCGAGCGGCACGTAGGCGTGGCCGTAGCGACGGATGCCTTTCTTGTCGCCGATGGCTTTGGCAAAGGCCTGACCCAGGGTGATACCGACGTCTTCCACGGTGTGGTGGTCGTCGATATGCAGGTCGCCCTTGCTGACAATATCCAGGTCGATCAGCCCGTGACGGGCGATCTGGTCCAGCATGTGCTCAAGAAAAGGAACACCGATATCAAATCGGGCCTTTCCGGTGCCATCCAGGTTGATCGAGGCTTTGATCTGGGTTTCCAGAGTGTCGCGCTCGACTGACGCCTTACGTTCGGCCATCACCAGCTCCGCAAAATCATTGGGCGAAAAAGGCAGCCATTATAGGGGCGCGGGGCCGAAACAGAAACACGAGAGGTGATATGGCTGACGGACAGACCCCAACGGTGCCGGGGATATACCTGTAATGACATGTAGGAGCGAGGCTTGCCCGCGAAGACGGTATGCCAGACATACCTTATCGCTGATCGCTCCCACGCTCTGCGTGGGAGTGCAGCCCCGGACGCTCCGCGTCCACTTCGAAAGTGATGCAGCGCGTCACGGGAGGCATCCCCACGCGGAGCGTGGGAACGATCAGGTGCAGAGAACTTAGTGGAACAGAACCGCCGTCTTCTGCAGGGTCACCCACACACCCCACGCCAACGGAATCCCCACCACCAGCCACGCCGCAACCGCCAAAGGCTTGCTGCCCGGCGCCGCTTTCCACTCCAGCACGGTGCTGCTGTCAGCACCCTTGTCGTGGCCCAGCGCTTGTTCGGCAGCCAGTTCAGCGTCGGTCATGAAGTACTTGTCGGCCACCGGACGCACCAGCAGGTTGCACAGGAAACCCAGCACCAGCAGGCCCGCGAGGATGTACAACGTGATGTCGTAAGCCGCGGCACGTTCAACGCCGATGCTCAGTTGATATTCACGCAGGTAGTTCACCAACACCGGACCCAACACGCCCGCCGCCGCCCACGCCGTCAGCAGACGACCGTGGATCGCGCCGACCATTTGCGTACCGAACAGGTCCGCCAGGTAAGCCGGAACGGTCGCAAAACCACCGCCGTACATCGACAGGATGATGCAGAACGCCGCCACGAACAGCGCGACGTTGCCCAGGTGACCCAGGTTCGGGATCAGCGCGTACAGGGCAAAGCCCAACGCAAAGAACACGAAATAGGTGTTTTTACGACCCAGGTAGTCGGAGAACGAAGCCCAGAAGAACCGGCCGCCGATGTTGAACAGACTCAGCAAACCGGTGAAACCGGCGGCAATCGCCGCGATCGAGGCCAGTTGCCCGGCGTCCAGCTTGCCAAATGGCAGGTCGACACCGATCAATTTGCCGCCGAACACTTCCTGCAACAGCGGCGAAGCCATGCCGAGGATGCCGATACCAGCCGATACGTTCAGGCACAGCACCAGCCACACCAGGCGGAATTGCGGGGTTTTCCACGCGACGTTCACGTGAACGTGGCGATGAGTGATCATCGCGTTCGACGCTTTTTTCGCCGGAGCGGTCCAGCCTTCAGGCTTCCAGCCAGTAGGCGGAACGCGATAGGACAGTGCGCCGCCGATCATGAACACGAAGTAGATCGCGGCCATCACCAGGAAGCTCTGCCATACGCCCACGCCCGTTGGCGAAGCGAAGTGACTCATCAGTGCCGCCGCCAATGGAGCGCCCACCATCGCGCCGCCACCGAAGCCCATGATCGCCATGCCGGTCGCCATGCCGCGCTTGTCCGGGAACCACTTGATCAGGGTCGACACTGGCGAGATGTAGCCCAGGCCCAGGCCGATACCGCCAATGACCCCGGAGCCGACCCACATCAGCCAGATCTGGTGGGTATAAATCCCCAGCGCCGAAATCAGCAGGCCACCGCACCAGCACAGTGCCGATACAACACCGGCCTTGCGCGGACCCGCATGCTCCAGCCAGCCACCCCAGATCGCTGCCGAGCAGCCAAGGAAGATGAAGAACAAGGTGTAGATCCAGCCGAGCATCGAGATCGGCCAGTCACATTGGGACGAGAAGATTTGTGAGATGAAGCTCATGTCCGGCGCACAAGCGACCGGAGCGGTGACGCCCAGGGCCTTGGACAGCGGCAACCAGAACACCGAGAAGCCGTAGGCCATGCCGATGCAAAGGTGGATGGCCAACGCGGCCGGTGGTACCAGCCAACGGTTGAAACCGGGCTTGGCGATGATGCGTTCCTTGGACAGGAACGCGGGCTGGCCGGCGATGACGCCGTCCGCCGTGATGCTCGTGCTCATTGTGTATCCCCCAATTATTAGTATGGTTCGCCAGCCACTCCTCACCCTCAGCCTTATATGCACGCAGGCATGACCTTTTTCTTGGGTGAAGCTCCATTTGGGCGCGACGTTACGTCGCAGAAGGACGGACGAACGTGGAGAGGTTACCATTTGCTCGTGACAGAAAAACCAAACTGACATCACCTTTTCTATGTCATCTGATCTCTTTCTTTTGCAGGAGCTGCCGAAGGCTGCGAACTTTTGATTTTTTTGTAACCGACGAAAGATCAAAAGATCGCAGCCTTCGGCAGCTCCCACAGGTCGAAATCTGTACCCATCTGACAGGAGCCGCCATGCCGATAATAGTCGAGCCGTTGACTGAAGCCACTTATCAGGATCAACAAGACCTGCAGAAGATCTACCGCGACGCACCGGACTGGCTGTTTGCGCCGTTTGCCGGCGAGGTGCAGTTGATCGAAGGCTGCCTGGGCGACGGTTCGCTGATCGCCGGGCGCTTCAACGATCGGTTGCTGGGCGCCGCACGCCTGCAACGCCAATCGGACGTCTGGCACCTTTCCCAAATTTGCGTACGAAAAATCACCCGACGCCGTGGCGTGGCGGAGCGCCTGGTGAACGAAGCGCAAAAAATGGCGTCGCAGTCGGGCGCAACTTTGCGCCTGCTGGCGCCCGCCGGGCATCTGGAAGCCCAGGCACTGGCAGCCAAACTGAACGTGCCGCTGGACGTGCTGCCCATATGAACTGACCGGTCGTCAGTTTCGGAGCGCTATACTCCCCGGCTAAATTTCGAATTCGACTAACTACAAGGACTCGCCCATGAAAGCGTTCGGCAAAATCCTGGGTCTGGTACTTCTCGGGCTGTTGCTGATCATTGTGGCGCTGGGCTTTGCCCTGACCCACCTCTTCGATCCCAACGACTATAAAGACGAGATTCGCCAGATTGCCCGCGACAAGGCCCACATCGAGCTGACGCTCAATGGCGACATCGGTTGGAGCCTGTTCCCGTGGCTGGGCCTGGAATTGCACGAAGCCAGTGTCGCGACCCTGGTCAAACCCACCGAACCGTTTGCAGACTTGCAGATGCTCGGCCTGTCCGTGCGCGTGCTGCCACTGCTGCGCCGTGAAGTGCAGATGAGCGACGTACGCGTCGAAGGCCTGAACCTGCGCCTGAACCGTGACAAGGATGGCCACGGCAACTGGGAAGACATCGGCAAAGTCCCGGCCCCGGCCACTACTGGCGCGACCCCGCCTGCCGTTGCCGCTGGCGAACCGGCCCCGGAAGCGCCCGTCGTCGCGGAAAAACCGCCGCAGCCGATCCGCCTGGACATCGACAGCCTGACCGTGAACAACGCGCGGGTTGAATACAACGATGAAAAAACCGGCAAGATCTACAGCGCCGAAAGCATTCAGATGAGCACCGGCGCGGTCCACGACTCGACCAATATTCCGCTCAAACTCACCGCATTCCTGTCTTCCAACCAGCCGGCGCTGCGCGTGCGTACCGAGTTGAACGGCGAGTTGCGCATCGCCCGCGCCCTCCAGCGTTACCAGTTCGAAGACATGAAACTGTCGGGCGAAGTCACTGGCGATCCGCTGCAAGGCAAGACCATGACCTTCGCCGCCCAAGGCCAGTTGTTGCTGGATAAAGCAGCCAACGTCGCCGAATGGACCGGGATCAAGATCTCCGCCAACCAGTTGCGCGCGCTGGGCGAGCTGAAGGTCAACGACCTCGACAAGACCCCGCAAGTCAACGGCGGCCTGTCGATTGCCCAGTTTGACCTGGCCAAATTCGTCGACAGCATCGGCCAGAAACTCCCGGCCATGGCCGAGGGCAGCCTGAGTAAAGTCGAGCTGGTCAGCCGTCTCTCCGGGACGCCTACCAGCCTGGCGTTCGACAACATCAACCTGAAAGTCGACGACAGCAGCTTCAGCGGCCGTATCGCCATCGAGGATTTCGCCAAGCAATCGCTGCGCGCGATCCTCAAGGCTGACACGTTCAACGTCGATCGCTATCTGCCGCCGAAATCCGCCGCAGCCAACAGCGCGACGCAAGTGCGCCAGGCTGAAGTGGCCAGCACCGAGGCCGATGCCATGGCGGGCGCGGGCAGCACGCCGCTGCCGCCCTCACCGACCAAAGGCGCGTGGAGCACCGAGCGCCTGTTGCCGGTGGAGCGCCTGGCCAAACTCGATGTGGATGCCGACCTGACGTTCGGCCAACTGACCCTCGACAAACTGCCGATCCAGAACGCTGCGCTCAAGGCCACCGGCCAGGGCGGCCTGCTGACCCTGGAGAACCTGCGGGGTGACTTGTACAACGGCAACTTCGAAGCCAAGGGCACCCTCGACGTGCGCCAGCCCGTGCCCGCACTGAGCATGCAAACCCGCATCACCAAGGTGCCGGTGGAAAAAATCCTTGAAAGCCAGGGCAAAAACCCGCCGGTCAAAGGCCTGGTGACGCTCAACAGTGCGCTGACCGGTAGCGGCAATAGCCAGAGCGCGCTGATCGAAACGCTCAACGGCAACGCCAGTTTCGTCATCAACAATGGCGTGCTGCTCAACGCCAATCTTGAACAACAGCTGTGCAAAGGCATCGCCACCCTGAATCGCAAAACCCTCAGCGGCGAACCCCGGGGCAAGGACACGCCATTCCAGGAACTCAAGGGCAACCTGACCTTCCGCAACGGCGTGGCGAGCAATCCGGACATGAAAGTGCGCATTCCCGGCATGACCGTCAATGGTGACGGCGACGTCGATCTGCGGGTGCTGGGCATGGACTATCGCGTCGGCATCCTCGTCGAAGGCGACACCAGCGCCATGCCTGATCCGGCCTGTCAGGTCGGCGAGAAGTTTGTCGGCATCGAATGGCCGCTGCGCTGCCGTGGTCCACTTGAACTCGGGGCCAAGGCTTGCCGCGTGGATAACGAACGCATGGGCCAGGTCGCCGCCAAACTGGCGGGCGAGAAACTCAGCGACAAGATCGACGAGAAGCTCGGGGACAAAGTCAGCCCTGAACTGAAAAACGCGTTGAAGGGGCTGTTCAAGCGATGAGAGCCGAGCAGTTTTCATCGGCGGTGCTGGATTGGTACGACCGCCACGGCCGCCACGATTTGCCCTGGCAACAGGGCATCACCCCGTATCGGGTGTGGGTCTCGGAAATCATGCTGCAACAGACCCAGGTCAGCACCGTGCTGAATTACTTCGACCGGTTCATGGCTTCGCTGCCGACGGTCGAGGCCCTGGCCGCCGCGCCGGAAGACGAAGTGCTGCACCTGTGGACGGGCCTGGGTTACTACACCCGTGCGCGCAATCTGCAGAAGACCGCGAAGATCGTCGTTGCCGAACATGGCGGTGAGTTTCCCCGGGATGTGGAAAAACTGGTCGAGTTGCCGGGCATCGGGTTGTCCACGGCCGGCGCCATCGCCAGCCTGAGCATGGGCCTGCGGGCACCGATCCTCGATGGCAACGTTAAACGCGTGCTGGCGCGCTTTACCGCGCAAGAGGGTTATCCGGGTGAGCCGAAGGTCGCCAAACAGCTCTGGGCGAACGCTGAGCGCTTTACGCCCCATGATCGGGTCAACGCCTACACCCAGGCGATGATGGACCTGGGCGCCACGCTCTGCACCCGCAGCAAACCGAGTTGCCTGCTCTGCCCGCTGGAAAAGGGCTGCGAAGCGCACATGCTCGGCCTGGAAACCCGCTACCCGATCCCCAAGCCACGCAAAGCCGTACCGCAGAAGCGCACGCTGATGCCGATGCTCGCCAACGGCGAAGGCGCGATTCTGCTTTACCGTCGCCCTTCCACGGGCTTGTGGGGTGGTTTGTGGAGTTTGCCGGAGCTCGACGACCTCGACGACCTGCAACACCTGGCCACCCAGCACTCGCTGGAACTGGGCAGCCAACAGGCGTTGCCGAGCCTGGTGCACACCTTCAGCCACTTTCAATTGTCCATCGAACCCTGGCTTGTCCAGGTCCAGGAGGCAGGCCATCACGTGGCCGAGGCCGACTGGCTCTGGTATAACCTCGCCACCCCGCCGCGCCTGGGCCTTGCCGCCCCGGTCAAAACCTTGCTCGAACGCGCGGCCGCCGTATTGAACGCAGGAGAGTCGTCATGACCCGCACCATCATGTGCCGCAAGTACAAAGAAGAATTGCCCGCCCTGGCGCACGCGCCGTTCCCGGGCGTAAAAGGTCAGGACATTCTTGACCACGTTTCCGCCAAGGCCTGGGCCGACTGGCAGAAACACCAGACCCTGCTGATCAACGAAAAACGCCTGAACATGATGAACGCCGAAGATCGCAAATATCTGCAGGGCGAGATGGACAAGTTCTTTTCCGGCGAGGAATACGCCCAGGCCGAAGGCTACGTTCCGCCGGCTGAATAATCCCGATTTTTCGGGGGTCGGAACGTAAGCGACGGTAATAATTAAAATTTTTTTGAAAACTTTCTTGACGACCCCCTGAAAAACCAGTTTAATGCGCCCCGTTGCCCAGATAGCTCAGTCGGTAGAGCAGGGGATTGAAAATCCCCGTGTCGGCGGTTCGATTCCGTCTCTGGGCACCAAATACCGAAAACCCTGAATCGCAAGATTCAGGGTTTTTTTATGCCTGCGATTTGATCCGGTGCGGTTTCTGCGTTCGAACGGACGTGCTGGTTGCTGATTGCCAGGCACAGCATCAGCGCCCTTGGTTTGCTTGCCACGGGAACAGCAGCGTTCTGGCTGCGCAGAATCGTGATGGCGCCGTCGGACGAGCCAAACGCAAACAGCCTCGTCGATTAGCCCGGCCAGCCTCCTGACGCGCCACAGGACGCGTCAGATTAAGGTTGCGTCATAACGTGTTGACGTAATCCACTGGCAGCAACACGGTGTCCAGCGCGGCATCCACCGGCAGGGACACCACCGTGATGAGCGGACACACAATCATGAAGTAGCAAATGACCGCCTCCGGCATACCGCTGCTACCGCCGCCCCTGGCGCCCAGCAGGTGGAGATCGCCATCAACGCCTTTGTAGTAATTTTCTTCCGATGCGCCATTCAGTCGGCCCATCAGCGTTCCACAACCGGCGAGCACCAGAGCAAGGCTCACCACAGAACCCACGCGTAAAATCCGTTTCAAATCCAGCATCCTTTTTTAAATCATATGGCGTCGCGACAATCCAACCAGCACTCGAGGCCGCCTTAGTCCGCATCTGAATCCATCAGCGACTCGAGCGCCGCGTCGGCCTCTTTACGCTGGGCGGGCGTTGGCGCGGCTGCGAACTGGCTGCGCTGTTTGTCGAGGGTCAGGTAGGCGTTGTCACCATTGCCCCAGATGTACGAATAGACCAACAGGAAACTGTCGGAATTGGCTTCGCAGTAAGGGGCAACACTGCGCAGCGGCGCCAGCAACTGGATCATCTCGCCGTAGTTCTCGCTGAATTGCGGCAAGGCATACTGCCAACTCCCTGTGGCCGGGTCATACCGAGACAGCCCGCCCCAGGCTTGCAGCAGCTCCTCCAGGCTCTGCGCCCCAGAATCACGCAGCGATTCGGCATCGACCTTGCCCGAGCCGGACATGTCCACCCCGTCGAACCACTGTTGCCAGTCGCTGTACGCGTGCGCCGAACCCGGGGCCGCCGCCATTGCCTTGGCGTACTGCGCCGGGGCCATGGTGCAACGCAGGTACACCGAGGACGGCTCGCTCGCCCACGCTTGTCCGGTTGCGCTCAATAGCGCCGCCACCGCCGGTCCCATCCATGAGTGCCGCTTTATCATTGTCGTCCCTGATCAATCGCTAAAGGACGTGATCATACCTGCGCGAACAGCGCGGGATTTCAGCTGTACTGAAAAAAACACAAAACCTGTGTCTCTCCCCTCGCCGGAAAAATCGCCAACCTCTCCAAGCCTCGGCGAGTCACTGATTGCCCCCATCAATGCAAGCGCCCCACTGCGGACAGACTCACGGTTAAGGAAAACAGCGTATGGCTCCACTCTTGCTGCAAATGTCGCCCATCGGCCTGGTAATCGCCCTGATCCTCATCATGCGCAGGCCTCCGGTACAAGCCGCGCTGGCGGGTGTCGCGCTGGTGTTTGTGTTGTGGGTCTCGGGGGCTGCGGGCCCTCTTTCGGTGGCGATCACGACGGCCATCTTTCAGGACACTGCGATACTGTTACTGAGTACCGCCTGCGTGATTGTGCCGGGCCTGGCCTTTGTCATATTCGTCGAGCGCGGTGGCGCGCCACAGGCCATTGGCGACTGGGTCAAGGAGCTCGGCTGGACACCCCCCGCGCAAGTCCTCTTCATTGTGCTGGGCCTGGCCCCGCTGCTCGAATCGATGACAGGCTTCGGCGTGTCCCTGATCGCCACCGTGCCGCTGTTGATGGGCCTGTTCACGCGCCAGTCGGGTATGAAAATCGCCCTCGCCGGCATGGTCATCATGCCGTGGGGGACCTTGGGGCTTGCCACCGTGATTGGCGCGTTGCTGGCTGATTTACCGCCTGAAACACTCGGTAGTCACTCGGCACTGATCAGCGCGCCCGTCTTCCTCTGCCTCGCCGCCATCGCCTTGTGGCAAGCGGGAGTACGCACCGTCGCGCCGTGGCTTGGGCTCATGATGGTGACGGCGCTGTTCGTGGCGGTGCTCTATGGCGTCAATCGGTGGATAGGCCCGGAAGTGTCAGGCGTGCTGGCGGGCCTTGCCGTTGCGGGCGTGGGCCTGGGGATTTCGTTCTTTCAGCGTAAAAAGCGGGTGCGCTGGCCGAGCGCGGCATGGCCTTACCTGGCGTTGCTGGGCGTCATCGTCGCGTCGCGCGGGTTATTTGTGCTCACCGGTTGGGACGCACTCTGGATCGTCAAAGGCGAGCATGTGTCGTGGAAACCGCTGGCATCCCCCGGGCTGGCGCTGCTGATCGTCACCCTGCTGATGTCGATAAAGGACGGCGCGGCGACGGGCTTCCCCTGGCGCCCCCTGTTCAACCGAGCCAGGTTCCCGGTCAGCACGATTTTCCTGTTTCTGCTGTTGTCCCAGGTCATGGTCAACGCCGGGTTTCTGCTGGAGGCGCAACACACACTGCAATCGCTGTCCGGTGTCTCACTGGCTCCGACCATCGCGGTGCTGGCGGGTATTGCCGGCTATGTCACGGGATCCAACGTGGGCGGCAACACCCTCGTCATGCCGTCTATCGCCGCCCTGGCAACGGGGCACGGGCCCTGGCTTGCCGCGATGGTCAACAGTGCGGCCGGGCATGGCGCGCTGGGATCGTTGTCCATTCTTTCTCTGATCACCGGGCTGGCAGGCGCCAATCGGCAGGAGGAGCACACGCTGATCCGATTCGCCTTTGGCCTTGTTTGCCTCAATATCGCCATCGTTGCTGCGGCCGGGGTCGTTTTACTTTATTTTCTTTGACGTCATTCCCGAATTCGCCCACGAGAACTTATGGATAGGTTTGATCGAGCCGACAAACACTGGCGGATAGTCAATGACTGGGTGATTCGCCAGATCGAAAGTGGTGAATGGGCGGCGGAATCAAAACTGCCCTCGATCCGGACCCTGGCCCGGCTGTTTGAAACCAGCATCACCACCGTTCAGCGCGCGCTGTCTGATCTGCAAGCCAATGCCTATGTCTTTACCGTTCCGCGTGTCGGTTATTTCGTCTCGGCATCAGCGCAGGCGAAACCTGCGAGCGGTTTTGATTTCTCCAGTGTCACGGTCAACGTCAATCATGCCGTCGTCACAATGCTCTCCCAGGCAGCCTCGCGCGCCACGGCATCGTTGAGTTCCGCCGTCTTGCACAGCGATCTCACCCCTCACGTGCTGTTGAACAAGTGCCTGGGCGCCGTGGCGACCAAAGCCGACAACGCGTTGACCGGGCTGGTGGCCCCTCCCGGCCTGCCGGCGCTGAGACGGCGAATTGCCGGACTCATGCTGGCACGCGGTGTCGTCTGCGGACCGGACGATATCCTCGTGACGTCAGGCGATACGATCGCCTTGGAACTGGCCCTCGAAGCCATCGCGCCCAGGGGCTCGACCGTCGCCATCGAAACCCCCACTTACTACGGAATACTCCAGACCATTGAACGCCTGGGCATGCGCGCCCTGCCTATTCGGACGCACGGCAAACTGGGCATCGATGTCGATCATCTCGAAGAAGCCTTGAAACAGAAAAAGGTTGCGGTGATCTTTCTCAATCCAACCCTGCAAAACCCACGCGGCTTCATCATGCCCGATGAAACCCGCGCACGACTTTCACGGGTGGCACGCGCGGCGGATGTGCCGATTATCGAAGACGATATTTTTTTCGATCTGGTGCCTGAAGGTGAGCGCACACGCGCCATCAAGAGCTACGACACCAGCGGCCAGACGATTTACTGCTCTTCATTCTCCAAGACGGTTGCCCCGGGTTATCGCGTGGGCTGGTGTGTCGCCGGCAAGTACCGCGATGCGATTCTTGCGCACATGTTTTCCCGCAACCTGGCTGTCTCAAGCCTTGCGCAACATGTACTCAGTGAGTTCATCGGCCGTGGGTACATGGAAGAGCACTGCGCCAGGCTCAGGGCGCAACTGTCCTCGCTCTCCCGTTTTTTTGAAGCACGGGTTCGGTCGGATTTTCCCGTGGGTACGCTCTACGTTCCTCCACAAGGCGGTTTCATCCACTGGATCGAACTGCCGGAGCACACGGACATGTCGGCGCTGGAACGTCTGGCGAGCGAACGAGGTTGCCATGTGGCCGGCAGCGGGATCTTTTTCGCCGACGGGCATCCCACCACCGGACTCAGAATATGCCTGGGGACAACGCTGTCGCCGCCAGTCATGCAGAGCTTGAGCGTCATTGCCGAATGCGCGCACCTGGCGGCGGGCAACTCGCCGGTGCGGCAGAAAATGCACCTCTAGCTGTCACCATTCCAGTGGAAAACCAGATTGCGCGCCGTGCCGTCCCCGACATCCGTCACGTCACGCCGCACCTCGCCATTGCGTGTCGCAACCACGGTGTACTTGCCGGCGGGCAACTGGACATAAACCAGAGGGCCAGCCTGATTAAGCGTCAGCACGGTTTGCCCCTGGGCTTTTTGAATGACCACATCCACGTCGGGGATGTATTCATTCAGCGACCCCACGGAAAACGTCATGTGCAGGTTGTAACCCTTGGCCTGCTGGATGGCCTTTGCCTCATCCTCGCCAATACCACCGGACAGGTAGCTGATCCCGTTTTGCAATTGCGGCTGGACTTGCACGCCCGAACTGTCGACCGGGTCGAGGCTGGCGGCATAGGACAGGGTTGGGAACATCAACACGCCTAGAGCGGCGAGTAGCACTACGAGGGAATGAACGTATTTCATGATGGCGACTCCCGGGTTCCACGGAACCCAATCGTTACCTCTTTTAGATTTCTGGCGGGATGCTCGAGTTTTAGATTGATTGGCACTTGGAATCACTGCGAATGGGACTACAGGGTGTATTCCGAATTCCTGGGTGTCGTCGGCATGATCCTGCAAAACGAATCCGGCATTTCCTTCCGATCTATCGGCAACGCCCGGCATCGCTGACCCGTCCGTCATTGGCATCCTTTTCCGCCTGTTCATCCAGCGGCGGAAAACTTCATGAGCAACCTCAAACCCGACAACACTCAAGAACCACAACTCGCCTCACTGCTTGGCGACCTTGGGGAGCTGATCCGGCAGGCACGCCAGAAAGTGTTGAGAGCGGTCGATACCGCTCAGGTGCAAACCTGCTGGCAGATTGGGCGACATATTGTTGAGTTCGAGCAGCAGGGGGCCCGGCGGGCGGAATATGGCAAGCAGTTGCTTTTGACGCTTGCGCAGAGTTTGACAGCGGAGTTCGGCAAGGGGTTTGACGAGACCAATTTGCGAAAAATGCGACTGTTTTATCAGGCGTTTCCAATTCGAGACGCACTGCGGCTCGAATTGAGCTGGACCCATTACCGCCGACTGCTGCGCGTCGACAATGACAAGGCACGCACGTGGTACATGGACGAAGCCGCCAACCAGAACTGGTCAAGTCGCGCCCTGGAACGGCAGATCAATACCTTGTACTACGAGCGCCTGTTGATGAGTCGGGACAAGGCGCCCGTCATGACGGAAGCCGCGACCAACATCCATGCGATGGCCGAGAGCCCCCGGGAATTCATCCGGGATCCCGTGATGCTGGAGTTTCTTGGCCTGCCCAATGCAGGGCTCGTCCAGGAAACCGAACTCGAACAAGCCCTCATCGAGCAACTCCAGGGCTTCCTGCTGGAACTGGGCAATGGTTTCGCCTTTGTCGCCCGCCAGCAACGCATCAGCACCGAAGGCCGAGACTTCTACATCGATCTGGTGTTCTACAACTACCTGCTCAAATGCTTTGTCATCTTCGATCTCAAGCGCGGTGAACTGACCCATCAGGACGTCGGGCAAATGGACATGTATGTGCGCATGTACGACGACCTCAAGCGCAACGCTGAAGACGGACCGACCGTCGGCATCATTCTGTGCGCGCAAAAAAACGAGTCGGTGGTGCGCTACTCGGTGTTGCAGGGCAACGAACAACTGTTTGCCAGTAAGTACAAACTGGTGCTGCCGAGCGAGGATGAACTGCGAGCGGAGTTGGATCGGGAACGAGCGGCGCTTGAGGAGCGGTTGCTCAACCAGCAAACATGTTAGCTGACGGATTGTTCACAGGCTGCGTGAAGACTATCGTTGGCAGCTACCCGCAAAGGTTCGAAGTCGATGAATTTGCAGGACATGTCCTCACTGGCACCAACAGAGTTGGCGCCATCTGCTCCCGGTGCCCCCATCAAGGAACCCGCCCCCGACGGCTTCCTCCTCGGCGGCTTCACCTGGCGCCACGCCCATGCAGACAGCACGCGCCCGGTCGTGATCATCAACGCCGCCACCTCCGTCCGTTGCCGCCATTACTCGCGTTTCGCCGATTACCTGTTTGCCAATGGCTTCGACGTCATCACCTACGATTACCGCGGCATCGGTGAATCACGGCCGGCATCGTTGAAAGGCCTCGACGCCACGTGGTCCGACTGGGGCGCGCTGGATTTTGAAGCGATGCTCAAGCGTGCTCAGCGTGAATTCCCCGGGCAACCCATCGACGTGGTTGGCCACAGTTTCGGCGGCTGTGCGGCGGGCCTTGGGGCTTCCGGGCACTTGATCCGGCATCTGGTGACCGTCGGCGCGCAGTTCGCCTACTGGCGTGACTATGCGCCCGCTCATCGTTGGCGGATGTTCGGCAAGTGGCACTTGGTGATGCCGTTGGTGACGATGATCTGCGGCTACTTCCCCGGCAAACGCCTCGGCTGGCTGGAAGACACGCCCGCCGGCGTCGTGCGCGACTGGAGCACGCCCACCTCGCGCTACGAGACGCGCCCCAGCGGCCGTGTGATCCACGCAAAGCACGGACGGTTACCGTTCGCCAATGTCACGGCGAAAACCCTGGCGATCAGCATCAGCGACGATCCTTACGGCACCGTCCCGGCGATCGAGCGCCTGCTCGACTACCTCACCGACGGCACGACCACCCATCTGCGAATCGAGCCGAAAGACATCGGCGAAGAAGAAGTCGGACATTTCGCCTTTTTTCGTAGCCCATACCAAGCCACACTATGGCCCATTGCATTGTCCTGGCTGCAAAACGGCGAACTGGCCCCCGATACCCCCGGGCGGCGAGTGCCACGCGGCTGAGTGACCTGCCCTCTCAACGAAATACGGAACGACGCCCATGGCCTCCGCCGACAAGCAGCAAAAACGCGCCACCCGTGCCAAAGCCAAGGCCAAGCAGAACCGCACCCAACGGGCCGCCGCCCCCGTCGAGCTGGACCCGAACGATGATCGCATCGACTTCGAATCGGTGGACCTGACCGAACTGTTCAAAGAAATGATCGACGCGCAAAAGATCAGCCAACAAGCGATGTGCGCGGCGTTTCTTGAACACCCGCTGCTCGCACTGGTGCTGGAGCAGGAAGGCGAAGAAACAGCGACAGACTTCATCCTCGCGGCACTGATCGAGTATCGCCAGTGGTCCGCCGAAGTGGACGAAGCCGCCGCCCTGGCGTGGATCGAATCCCCAGCCTTCCAGGCTGACTACGTGGCGGCGTCCGACGCCATCGCGGCCCAAACACAACCGAAAGCGAACTGAAATAAATGGCATCCCTGAACAAGCAACAGAAACGCGCCAAACGCGCCAAGATCAAAGCCAAGCAAATCAACATCCACGGCCGTAAACCCGCCGCGCTGGACGAAGATCTGGATGATGACCTGGGCGAAATCGGCGAGCCGATTCCGGAATACACCCTGGCAATGTTCAGCAAAATGCGCGACGCCGAAGCCATCGGCCGCAACGACATGCTGCTGGCCCTGCTGTCGGACCTCGCCGGGATCATCAGCGACCATCCAGAACTGCTGGACATGGAAAACGCCGACAACGAAGCCATGGCCGCCACTCACCTGGCTGCCGACATGCTGATCGATTACCGCATGTGGGCCGACGGCATGGACCGCGACACCGCCCAGGCCTGGCTGACCGATCCGCAGTTCATCACTGATTTCGGCAAGGCACTGGACAGCTATCGCCAGACGCTGGACGACGCCGAGGCCAAGGACGAGTCCGTCTGATCAACTGAACTACGGACAAACAAAACGGGCGCAATCATCGCTGATTGCGCCCGTTTTTTTTGCCCGCCGAAGATCAAATCTTAGGCAGCGACACCTTCCAGACGCGGGATTTCAATGCCGATCTTGGAGCTGGCGTAGCTCAGGTCACCTTTGGCGATGGATTGGGCTTTGAAGCCGGCACCGATCAGGTCCTGCACGTACAGCTTGTTGTAGATGAACATGAACACCAGATTGCTCAGGCTGAAGGTAAAGCAGGCCACTACGAACATGATCGCGGCCCACTTGATGTCGCCACGGAACAATGCCGGAAAAAAGCCAAAGAAAAACACGGTCCACGAAAAGCCGATTGGCGCTTCTTTCATGGCACCGGTTTGAGGGTTTTTGAACACAACCGATGTAAACGCCATGCCTATCTCCTTGATGCCCCGATGATTGGCTGAATGGCGGGGCTAGCTCCATGCAGCTCTGATTCTGATCTGCCGTGTTAATCGGCAGGCACACGCAAATGCATCTGTGACGCGCGTCAGATGAGGGAGCAGGCATGAAAGGGTCGGGGGCTTTAGCCAGGAAGGCTAGGGGCGTCGAACAATCCGTGTCCTGAATCTCCATTGCATCTCGCAATAGCGAGATACACATTCGGTGCGAAGGCTACTATCTCGCCACCACTGTGTCCATCAGATCGCCACCCAATCAAGCGCCTGAATGAAAACAAAAACGACCGCGATCATGTCTGATGGCGGTCGTTTCCGTATTTCAACAGCGCTTGGCTTGAGTCAGAACACTCAGCGCGCGACTGCTGCGATCAGCTTTTCATTGCGACGACGGTGAGCCACAAACAACCCGACCGCGACCACCATCAAACTCAGGAACCCGGTCGCGAGGATTTCCACGCGGTGGGCTTCCTGGAACAGCATGATGGTCAGGGCCGCGACGATGAAGACGATCACCGCGTAGGTCAGGCCCGGGAACAGCCACATGCTGAAGGCGATTTTTTCGCCGCGAGCCATGCGCTGTTTGCGCATACGCAATTGCGAAATGGCGATCACCAGGTACACCAGCAGCGCGATGGCACCGGAAGTGGCCAACAGGAATTCGAACACAGCGGCCGGGGCCACGTAGTTGGCGAATACCGCAACGAACGCAGCACCGGTGGACAGAATCACGGCCCAGTAGGGCGTGCCGCTTTTGTTGGTGCGTTGGGAAACGGCCGGTGCATCACCGCGTTTGCCCAGGGAGAACATCATGCGCGAGGCGGTGTACAGCGCCGAGTTCAGGCAGCTGGTCACGGCAACCAATACGACGATGTCGACGATCAGCTTGGCGTTCGGGATGCCCATGCGTTCAAGCACGGTCTGGTAGGAACCGACGGCGGCCAGTACTGGATCGTTCCACGGCACCAGGGCCACAACGATGAAGATCGAAACGAGGTAGAACAAGCCGATCCGCCAGATCACCGAGTTGGTGGCCTTGGAAATTTGCTGGCCCGGGTTCTTCGATTCGGCGGCGGCGATGGTGACGATCTCGGTGCCCATGAAGGAGAACATGGTGGTCAGGATCGCGCCCAGTACAGCGCCCATGCCGTTTGGCAGGAAGCCTTGGGTGTCGAACAGGTGCGAAACGCCGCTGACCTGGCTGTTCGGCAGGAAGCCGAAGATCGCCAGAATGCCGAGGCCGATGAAGCCGATGATCGCGATGACTTTGACCAGGGCGAACCAGAATTCGAACTCACCGTAGTTCTTCACGCTGAACAGGTTGGTGACCGTCAGCAATAACGTGATCACGAGGGTGAAGGCCCAGATCGCCACGTTCGGGAACCAGGCATGCAGGATGGTCGCGGCGGCGTTGGCCTCCAGCGGAATCACCAACACCCAGAACCACCAGTACAGCCAGCCGATGGTGAAACCGGCCCAGTGACCGATCGCGCGATCGGCGTATGTCGAGAAGGAGCCGGTGTCCGGCGAGGCCACGGCCATTTCGCCGAGCATGCGCATGACCAGGACCACCAGCGCACCAGCGGCAGCGTAAGCCAACAGCACGGCCGGGCCGGCCGCTGCGATAGCGTGGCCCGAGCCAACAAACAGGCCGGCGCCGATAACCCCGGCGATCGACAACATGGTCACATGACGCGGTTTGAGCCCCTGTTCGAGGCCATTGGAGCTTTGGGTGCTGCTCATTGAAACTACCTTTGCAAGGAAAGCGATTCAGTCCACCGCGTCTGGCATTTCTTTCTCGTAAAAAGAATCCAACGGGGCGTTCCTTATTCTGCACGCAATAATTGCGCCAAAATGTTACAGACTCCCCAGAACCGCGGCTCTCCGCTTGACCGGTCAGTCATCGCAAGTCATTGAGATTAATGGCAATTCGCCAGAGCGTTACCCAGCGACCCACATTAGGAACGAATCAGCGCACCAGAAACACACTGAAAAAATGTGGGACGCACAATAAAAGTGCAGATCAGGAACGTTTGGCCGGTTAGCGCTTCCAACACCCCGTCAAAGCTGGCAACATCGCGCCCTTTTTTACGCAACACCCGCGGGCCGACTGGTTCAAACGGCTGTTCGGTTGATAGCAGCGCGACACACGGCTGTACCGATGCGACAACCTGCCACACACCATCCGTTTACCGCCCGCAGCGCTGTTGGCTGCCATTCGAACGCTATGCTAGCTTGGCCGCCTCGCCAGGAAGGCCGCCAACAGCAGGAGCGAAACACTATGAGGAACGCACATGGCTGAGGCCACGCCCGCGCTTGAAATCCGCAACTTGCACAAACGCTACGGAAAGCTTGAGGTGCTCAAAGGCATCTCGCTGACCGCCCGCGACGGCGATGTGATCTCGATCCTGGGTTCCTCCGGTTCCGGCAAGTCCACGTTCCTGCGTTGCATCAACCTGCTGGAAAACCCGCACCAGGGCCAGATCCTGGTGGCCGGCGAAGAACTCAAGCTCAAGGCCGCGAAAAACGGCGAACTGGTTGCCGCCGATGGCAAACAGATCAATCGCCTGCGCAGCGAGATCGGTTTTGTGTTTCAAAACTTTAATCTGTGGCCGCACATGAGCGTGCTCGACAACATCATCGAAGCCCCGCGCCGGGTGCTCGGCCAGAGTAAAGCCGAAGCCATCGAAGTCGCGGAAGCCTTGCTGGCCAAGGTCGGCATCGCCGACAAGCGCCACGCCTACCCGGCGCAATTGTCCGGTGGCCAGCAGCAACGGGCGGCGATTGCCCGCACGCTGGCGATGCAGCCCAAGGTGATCCTGTTCGACGAGCCGACCTCAGCCCTTGACCCGGAAATGGTCCAGGAAGTACTTAATGTCATCCGCGCCCTGGCCGAAGAAGGCCGCACTATGTTGCTCGTGACCCACGAAATGGGCTTTGCCCGTCAGGTCTCCAGCGAAGTGGTGTTCCTCCACCAGGGCCTGGTAGAAGAACAAGGATCGCCACAGCAGGTGTTCGACAACCCGCTTTCGGCACGCTGCAAACAATTCATGTCCAGCAACCGCTAACGGAGCTACCCGCATGCAGAACTTCAAAAAGATCTTCCTGGCAGCCGCCGTCACCCTGGCCTTCAGCGCCGGTGCCATGGCCGAGACCTTGAAGATGGGCATCGAAGCGGCCTACCCGCCGTTCAACAATAAAGATGCCAGCGGCAATGTCGTCGGCTTCGACAAAGAAATCGGCGACGCCCTGTGCGCCAAGATGAAAGTCGACTGCACCGTCGTCACGTCCGACTGGGACGGCATCATCCCGGCCCTGAACGCCAAGAAGTTCGACTTCCTGATCTCCTCGATGTCGATCACCGACGAGCGCAAGCAAGCGGTGGACTTCACCGACCCGTACTACTCCAACAAGCTGCAATTCATCGCCAAGAAAGACGTCGATTTCAAAACCGACAAGGCTTCCCTGCAAGGCAAAGTGATCGGCGCGCAACGTGCGACCCTCGCCGGCACCTGGATGGAAGACAACATGCCAGGCGTTGACGTCAAACTCTACGACACCCAGGAAAACGCCTACCTCGACCTGACTTCCGGTCGTCTGGACGGCATCCTGGCGGACAAGTACGTCAACTACGAGTGGCTGAAAAGCGAAGCCGGTCGTTCTTATGAATTCAAGGGCGACCCGGTGGAAGAAAGCGACAAGATCGGTATCGCTGTACGTAAAGGCGACACCCTGCGCGCGAAGCTGAACCTGGCCTTGAAAGAAATCGTCGAAGACGGCACCTACAAGAAGATCAACGACAAGTACTTCCCGTTCAGCATCTATTGATTCTGACCTGCCTGGCCGGCGCCGTTCGCTGACGGCGCCAGTCCTTGGCATTGCCTGCCGCGATTGAAAAGAAACCCATGATTATCGACCTCTACGGATTCGGCCCGGCGCTCGCCGCTGGTGCGCTGATGACTGTGAAACTGGCACTCTCGGCGCTGTGCCTGGGGCTGGTGCTCGGTCTGCTCGGCGCCTTGGCCAAGACATCCCCGCACAAGCCGCTGCAATGGCTGGGCGGCACTTATTCGACGCTGGTTCGCGGCATCCCGGAATTGCTCTGGGTGCTGTTGATCTACTTCGGCACCGTCAATCTGATGCGTGCCTTGGGCGAGTTTTTCGGCAATCCCGACCTCGCCCTCAATGCCTTCGCCGCTGGTGTAATTGCGCTGGGCCTGTGCTTCGGCGCCTACGCCACGGAAGTGTTTCGCGGCGCCATCCTGGCGATCCCAAAGGGTCATCGTGAAGCCGGCGTGGCCTTGGGCATGTCGAAATTCCGCATCTTCACCCGATTGATCATGCCGCAGATGTGGCGCATCGCCCTACCAGGCCTGGGCAACCTGTTCATGATCCTGATGAAAGACACTGCGCTGGTGTCGGTGATCGGCCTGGAAGAAATCATGCGTCATGCGCAAATCGGCGTGACCGTGTCCAAGCAGCCGTTCACCTTCTTTATGGTCGCTGCCTTTATGTACCTGGGCCTGACCATTCTGGCCATGACCGGCATGTACTTCCTGGAACGACGCGCCGCTCGCGGCTTCGCGAGGAGCACCCAATGAACTGGGAAGTCATCATCAAGTGGCTGCCGAAACTGGCCCAAGGCGCGACGCTGACCCTGGAACTGGTGGCCATCGCCGTGATCGCCGGATTGCTGCTGGCAATCCCGCTGGGCATCGCACGCTCGTCGCGGCGCTGGTACGTGCGGTCATTGCCCTACGCGTACATCTTCTTTTTCCGTGGCACGCCGTTGCTGGTGCAACTGTTCCTCGTCTACTACGGCCTGGCGCAGTTTGATGCGGTGCGTAACAGCTCGATGTGGCCGTACCTGCGCGATCCGTTCTGGTGCGCCACGGCGACCATGACCTTGCACACGGCGGCCTATATCGCCGAGATCCTGCGCGGCGCGATCCAGGCGATTCCGCCGGGCGAAATCGAAGCAGCGCGGGCGCTGGGCATGTCCAAGCCCAAGGCGCTGTTCTACATCATCCTGCCCCGTGCCGCGCGCATCGGCCTGCCGGCCTACAGCAACGAAGTGATCCTGATGCTCAAAGCCAGCGCCCTGGCCAGCACCGTGACCCTGCTGGAGCTGACCGGCATGGCCCGCACCATCATTGCCCGGACCTACCTGCCGGTGGAGATCTTCTTCGCCGCCGGCATGTTCTATCTGGTGATGGCTTACGTGCTGGTGCGCGGCTTCAAGCTGCTGGAGCGCTGGTTGCGCGTCGATGCCTGCCAGGGGCGTTGACTCTTCCTGCGTGCTGACGGGCGAGGCCCTACTCGCCCGTTTCACGGCGCTGGACGCTTTTCTGATTGAGCATCAGGCGCTGTGGAAGCCACGACCGTTTACTCATCTGCAACTGCCTTGGGAAACGTCCTACCCTTCGTTGTCTTCCTGGCTACGCGGCCGGTCGCTCGAAGAGGCGGAAAACAGTCATAACCAACCTCATTTACTCGATGCGCCGGAGCCGTTTGCTGCATTGGCGGCGTCGTCCCTTGAGCTGAGTTCGGTGGGTGAATTGCCGGGGCATGCGCTGGAGGCGGCCGGGCATCGGTTGAATGTCGATGTGCCAGGGCGCAAGTGGCAGCAGATTGAGGCGTTTGCCAGTCGCTTATCGTTCACCGCGCCAGCGAGGCATTGGCTGGATTGGTGTTCGGGCAAGGGGCACTTGGGGCGACGCCTGTTGCAAACCGGGCAGCAGCTGACCTGCCTGGAATACGATCCTTCTTT
Source organism: Pseudomonas sp. ANT_J12 (assembly GCF_008370045.1). GTDB lineage: Bacteria > Pseudomonadota > Gammaproteobacteria > Pseudomonadales > Pseudomonadaceae > Aquipseudomonas. The sequence goes on along the minus strand of NZ_VOBN01000005.1, from coordinate 145,381 downwards.
GGTGTTGAGCGGCCAAACACTCAGCCAGCGTCATCAGTTGCATGCGCTGCATATTGAGCAAGATGTACTCGCGGTTGGCGCTGCTTCCTTTTTGAAGGCTGAGCACACGCCGGTAGCGCTGCACGCTTGTGGTGATCTGCATGTGCGGTTGATCCGGCTCGCCAGTGCGGCCGGATGTAAACAATTGGCCATTGCACCGTGCTGCTATAACCGGATCAGTCTTTCGACGTATGAGGCGCTTTCCTCAGCGGGTAGGCGATCCGACCTACAACTATCCCTCGAAGACCTCGCACTACCAATGAGCGAAACCGTTACCGCCGGTGCACGGGTCCGACGTCAACGGGACACCTCCATGGCCCAGCGCCTGGGTTTCGACCTGCTGCAACGGCAACTGCGTGGCATCGACGAATACCTGCCAACGCCGTCCCTGCCCAGCGCCTGGCTGGATAAATCCTTCGCCGACTACTGCCATCATTTGGCCGCGTTGAAGGAGTTATCCACAGTCGGTGTTGTTGATTGGGCAGCACTCGAAGCCGCCGGGTGGCAGCGATTGGCCGAAGTGCGCAACCTGGAGCTGCTGCGGGGCCTTTTCCGACGCCCGCTGGAGCTATGGCTGGTGCTTGATCGAGCACTTTTCCTATCCGCTCAGGGTTATGCCGTTCGCCTCGGCACCTTCTGCGAAACCTCCCTCACACCGCGCAATTTCCTGCTCCTGGCCGAACGCCCTTAATCAGTCGCAGCCTGTGGATAACTCTGTTGATGAAATTCTCGTGGATCCAATAAATGCGCTGTTTCGCGACTGAAACACAACTGTTCATTTTTCGTACACATAAATAAAAAACCCTAAAAACAGGGATTTGCGAACAAATGAGAACGAGTCCACAAAAGCGCTGTTGATCGAGCTAATCAGCGGTCCCGTTGTGCATAAGCATTCAACCGAAAGGACATAAACGCCGAATTCCGGACCTCACCAGCGGAAAATTGCGCCCGGCATCCGCCCTTGTTATACAAGACGCCAAGGACGCCGAAAGCGCGGCCACGAACCACCGACAGGAAGCCGCAGTGACCTTCATTTCCTATGCCCAGAATTTCGAAGACATCCGCCTGTGGCGCGCCCTCAAACAGTTCGAAAACGGCTTCTACATCGACATAGGCGCCAACGACCCCACCCACGACTCCGTGACCAAAGCTTTCCACGATCGCGGCTGGACCGGCATCAACGTCGAGCCGATGCAGCACTACTACGACGCCCTGTGCCAACAACGCCCCACCGACACCAACCTTCAATGCGTAGCCAGCGACAGCACCGAAGACCTCATCCTCTACGGCATCCCCGGCACCGGCCTCTCCACCGTCGACCCGGTCACCGCCCAGCAACGCACCGCCCTTGGCATGGACATCCACCGCCAAACCGTCAAAGCCCGCACCCTCACCTCCATCTGCGAGCAATACGCCCAGAATCGCCCGATCCACTTCCTGAAAATCGACGTCGAAGGCCACGAAGAAACCGTCCTGCGCGGCATGGACTTCGCAAAATGGCGCCCCTGGATCATCCTCATCGAAACCCCATGGGCCCGCGACCACACCTGGGAACGCCTCGTCACCGACGCCGGCTACCAGGCCATCCTGTTCGACGGCATCAACACTTGGTTCCTGGCCAACGAACACATCGACCTCAAACCGGCGTTCGAGATTCCGCCGTGCAATCTGGACAACTTCCAACTGTGTCAGGGGCATGCCCTGGCCCACCCGGTCAGCGCCGCCTATCCGGACGTTGAAAAACAACTCGCCACCGCCCTGCAACGCGCCGAATCCGCCGAAGCCCAGCTGCGCGCCATGCAGAATAGCCGGGGTTGGCGCACCCTTCAGAAACTCAGGAAAGCCCTGGTTCGAGGCTAACCTGAAGGCCGCGTAAAAATAGTCTGAATTCAGGGGTTTACAGAACCAACGCAATCGCTATAATCGTCGCCCTAACACGCCGGTATAGCTCAGTTGGTAGAGCAACTGACTTGTAATCAGTAGGTCCCGGGTTCGACTCCTGGTGCCGGCACCATACAAGGTTCCATAGAAGGCTTTCAAAATCTCTGGAACCCCCGAAAAACCCGCCTTCTGGCGGGTTTTTTCGTTTTGGCGTTCCGTCGGATTCCGGTAGGTGCCAGCCGTTTTAAGGGTAGTGTTTGGGGTAGCGTCCAGTTCGATAAAAGGGAGTACCCTTATGTCGCGTACAACCGCCCCTCTCTCCGACTCTGCTTGCCGCTCGGCAAAGCCCGCAGACCGCGCCTACAAGCTTTTCGACGGCGACGGCCTCTATCTCCTTGTGCAACCCAATGGCCGTAAAGGCTGGCGCCTCAGGTACGTGAAGCCTGATGGCCGGGAAGGACTGACCGCGTTCGGCAATTACCCCGTCGTCGGTCTTGCTGATGCACGCCGCAAGCGGCTTGAGATTAAACAGATGCTCGCGAATGGCATCGACCCCATTGCGACCAAGCACCAAACCAAGACCGAAGCCATCATCAAAGGTCGCACCTTTGAAAGCGTCGCAGTGGACTGGCATACGGAAATGTCCGCCAAGTGGGCACCAGGCCACTCCAAGACTGTTATGAGCCGCCTCAAGACTCACGTCTTCCCGTTGATCGGGGCACGCGCGATCGTCGACCTGGATACCCACGACCTCATGCAGCCGCTGGAGGCGATCAAGAAGCGAGGCACAATCGACGTCGCCTTAAGGGTACAAAACTACCTACAGAGCATCATGCGCGAGGCAAAACGGCTTCGGCTAATCACCGTGAATCCTGCCTACGACCTAGAAGGCTCGATCAAAGCACCGCGGGTTACCCACCGCCCCGCTTTACCCTTGTCGCGCCTGCCTGAATTGCAGGAACACATTGATAGCTACAAGGGCCGCGCGCTCACTCGCCTGACGGTCATGCTGTCGTTGCACGTGTTTGTGCGCTCCAGCGAACTGCGCTTTGCCCGCTGGAGCGAGTTCGACCTAAAACGCGGCGTATGGGAAATCCCGGACACTCGGCCAGCCCTTGAGGGAGTACTCTTTTCCACAAGGGGTACAAAGATGGCAGGCGACATCCATCTTGTACCCTTATCGCCCCAAGCGGTGGCCCTGCTCGAGCAGATCCACGCGATCACAGGAAAATTCGACCTGGTATTCGCAGGTGATGCCAAATCCTGGAAGCCGATGTCCGAGAACACCGTAAACAGTGCACTGCGGAAAATGGGCTACGACACCAAAACTGACATCTGCGGTCATGGCTTTCGCTCCATGGCCTGTAGCGCCTTGGTGGAGTCTGGGCTTTGGTCAGAGACCGCCATCGAACGACAAATGAGCCACAAGGAACGAAACAACGTTCGGGCGGCGTATATCCACAAAGCTGAGTTCATTGAAGAACGAAGGATGATCATGAGCTGGTGGAGCCGTTACCTCGAAGCGAACCAGCAGGAGCATGTCACGCCGCACGAATTCGCGAACCAGACCGGTGCGAACATCACACGCCTCAAGGCAAAGCGTGGCGCTACCGAGTAAGCGCTCGTCCTCCAGATCTCGGCGATCCGCTTGTCCAAGCGGGTCCATCCAAACAGGGCTGCAAAGCCGCCCTGTTTGGATGGACCTCACTTTACAAAGCTAAAAGTCTCCGCTCAGTCTGTGGAAAACCACTGATTTCCACCGGTGGATAATTTCATCCACAGCCGCAAAACACCCATAAAATCGAGCCTTGACCGAAACTATCCACAGGCGTAGAAAAGATCGTGCAAGCGCTGTCGTTGACAGCAACCCAGGTAGCCCGAACCTTGAAGGCTACGCCACGAATGTGGTGGTTCTTCCCAAGTGCGACTAGCATCCGGCGGCTCGCACGGTCACTCGAAGAGTGATGGATGCCTCTTCTACTATATGCACATTGCGGCAATCCCCTACCCCACTGCCCTGCAGCAACCTATCTGCTTGGCCAATTCTTGCGCCAACCTGCGCCCGTCTCTTTCTGCCGGAAAGAGACGGGCGCTCCTACCGCTGCTGCAGCCCATATCGCACGTGGCTTTGCGGCAACTCCCCTCATGACAATCGGCGTGACAAACACCGAAGTCACCTGCAACAGCGATACAGATGATGGTGCCGCAGACCACGGATTGGACTGCACCTGACCGACAGTCAGGCATGCCCCGGTCATCGTATTGCTGCCTTCACCCAACTCAGGATCTCGCGGCGTTGGACTCGTCAGCCAATGCGGCCTCCACCCGCCCACTTCCTCGGAAGTGCTCAGGAGGCCAGATCATGAGATGCCCAAGCTCCCGGTCGTAAGGAGCCGCAAGTCCCGCGTTAGTGGACAACCCCCACAGGTCGCAGGGGCCTTGATCCCTGATAACACTCAACATTCTTGGCGGGATGACGTGGGGATGGTTTCAAGAGTTGGCTCGAGAGGAGTTTGATCATGGCACTGGTTGGCAGACGGGCTGGGCGAAATTTTGGCTATGGCCGGCAATTGAGTTATGCCGGGCCCCAGGCGTTGCGGGACATGTTTGTCGGCGGGCATTACGGCACGGTCAAGGCGCACAGTGATCGCTGGCAGGCGTTTGTACGCTGGCGTCGATCGGAGAAAGGGCCAGGGCTTAACGATGCGCGGCGGATAGATCGCCAGATCTTGCTGGACTACGCCGGATACCTACGCCAGCAAGTTGAACATGATGAGCTTGCCATCGCGACTGCGCAAAACCGATTGTCCAGCGTCAACCGAACCATGGCAGCGCTTCGTGGTGATCAGTATGTAAGGGTGGCGAGTCCGAGCAAGGCGCTTGGGATGCAGCGCACCAGCGTCCGCACCATGTCACCGCAAGGCCAGGACCGCGATCACGTAAAACGTATCGCCGACGTCCTCTCCGAACATCTGCAGCCGCGCGCCGCGGCCATCGCTAAGTTGGCGCGAGCAGCCGGCATGCGCTTGCGAGAGGCCATTTTGGCTGATATTCCTCGACTGCAAAGGGAAGCCGAACGATACGGCAAGATCAACATTCAAGATGGCACCAAAGGTGGCCGCTCGGGTGCGTCGGCGCCTCGTTGGATCTGGGTGGATAATCATATTCGTGAAGCGCTCACGTACGCAGAGCAGGTCTCTCCCGTCGGAAGTGGCAACTTACTTGCACCGAACGAAAGCTACCTAGACCTTCAACAGCGAATCATCCGACCTGCAAGGGACATCCTTCACGCGCACAACCTCAAGGGATTCCACGAATTGCGTGCGGCCTACGCATGCGAACGGTATGAGCAGATCACAAACCGACTTGCGCCAGTCAAAGGAGGTATTTGCTACCAGCTCGACCCACACCTAGATCAGGAGGCACGCGTACAAATCAGCTATGAGCTGGGGCACGGCCGTATCGACGTAGTTTCGGCTTACATCGGTGGCCGAGCATGAGCAAGACATTCGATATGGAGGTATTCCTCGCGGGAGTCATTAGCGGATCGCAAACGACACATCAGCGCCACCTACACCAAGCGAAAGCCATCCAAGCAGCTATAGCTGTGCGCTGGCACCGAGACAATCCATGGACTTGGCAGCGAAAGCATCTCGTCTGGTTTTTAAATCAGCACGTGAGCCAGCGCGCAGAACCAACGCGCTATTACTATATATTGACCGTAAAGTTACTCACTCTTCGATTAGGAAAGTCTTGGCAGTTCTAAATCATCAGCAAAGCCAATCATCCGCATTAAATATCTCACCATCAACACACAATAACTTTGAAGCCACTGAGACCATACAAGATGGTCTCTTTAACAATAGAATCAGGCACACATAGAAAATCAGAGCCCTTAATTAACCGCAAAAACTTGTTTAAAATCTAAACCCTCAGCATCCAAATTATACTTTTTGAATTTATATTGCATATAAGCCGACATTTCATCTTCGTGCGTGGAAAGAATTATTTGCCTATCGGAAAACTCGGTCCTTAACAAATCAACAAATCCAGCAACATTTATATCGTCTAGTGTTTGGACAGGATCATCAATTAACAAAATAGCGTTCCTTGCGTACCTTTTATTTAAAGCCAGCGTAAATGAAAGCACCAACGAAGAAAGCTGCCCCGAGCTCATAGAAAATATTACATCATGCAGCTTTTTAGGGTTTTCTCGAAATGATAGATTTTTACCATCGGTTTCAATAAAAATTCCAAGCCCACTTTGAAAATTCTGCAAAAGCCGCCCAGAATATATATGAAATAGAACTTCAATGCCTTTAGCAATTGACGCTACATAAGAGTTCAAATTCTCATTATAAATATCCTTGAGTTTACCTAGAGCCTTATCCAGATAAATAGCTTTCTTGTAAATATCCTCGGCTGCACTATAGGTTTTTTCCTTGTCCTTGATATCGCTATAGATACTTCCAGTATAGGCAGCTTTCACATAGGAAATTTTTCTATCAATCGAATCCAACTCAAGACCTAAAGCCGCTTTATCATCCTCCAAAAATACTTGCTCAAAAATTTCTTGGAAGTCCTCATCAATAGCATCATGGTCGACAAAGCGATACAAACCACTAACAGCCTCACCAAGCCTATTGACGTCCAAAGGCTCTTGCAAATCAAAGCTTGCACAGTAAAAAGGTCTTACATCAATACCATAAGATAAGTATGCACGTACAAGCTTACGCAAATACGAAACCTGCTCCTCGCGAAGCTCTGTGATTTTTTTCTTATAATCTATAGAGTCTTTCTGAACAGCAGCGTGTTCGCCTATAGCTTTGCGAATAGGACCTAAAACTTTCCTTTCAAACAGTTCTATATTTCGTTTCAGCGCTTCTCCATTAACATCAACAAGGGTCTCTAGAACTAATCTTTGGGATTCCATGTGACGCAGCAACTCGTCGTACGACTTCCAATCATAGCCACATGCAGGACAATGGGCATCATCATGTTTTACATGCTCAGAGGAGTACTTGACAACAAATAGATCTCGACTAGCCTTCAACTCATTATAGGCAAGCTCGACGGAGTTTGAGTTCTCCACAACCAATTTTATTTCAGCAACAGCCTGTGAAAAATCATTGTAGCTCAACTCAAAACCAAAACCATCAAACACATCAGCGTCAAACTTCAAATCTTCTTTTAACGATAAGGGAAGCCCGCTTTCAAATTTACTTAAAAAGTCCACACCGAAATCATAAAAAGCGACATCATTTATATATACTGCGATTGAATCCAGACGACCACCAAACCTTAGTAAACTCTCAAGCGCTTCCTGCTTTGGCTTCAAGACCTTATCAATCTTAGAGTTATATTTGGAGTTAATAAAATTATCTACTCCTTCTATAAATTTTCTAAGCCTATTCAATGCCCCTTCATCACCTAACCAGGTAGCTATAATTGAAGACTTGACTGCGATATCTTCATGATCCCATGGCTGATGAGTAACAGAGATTAATTTTTGATAAGCTTCGCCTACATTTTCATCCCCGACATTAACAGATCGATGCAACTGCTCAATCTCTGCTTTTCGCGAAAGCAAGTCTTCCTTTTTCGCAGTTGTCTTTAGGCTAGCGATTAATTCCTTCGCACTATCAATTTTTTTAATTTTTTCTCTGTAATCCCCCACATCAAACAAGTGGTCAATTTTCTGCTGCTTAGTCGACGCTTTGCTCTTTAAAATAGCCGTATTGTCTTCTTGCTCAATGTAATGAAAAAGTTTGAAATCTCGTAAATAACCAACCCCAAGCATTGTTTCTAAGAAAGGCCCTTCATCCTGAACTAACCGCCCCTCCCCATCTAAGCTAGTCAACTCATAAAGCTTAAACAGCTTTAATCCAAGCCCCTTCCCTTTATCCAGTTTATCCTTACTCGCGCTTCTTTTTAAATAGAACAGCCCATGACTGGTTTCAATTTCGGCCACAATTGAAATTTCAGCCCCTGCAACCGCTTGGTCATGGACTATTGGGCTTCCTAAGGCTATCGAACGCTTATCAACTACGGAGCTTTCCAAGTTGTTGTAGCGGCCAATATCGCCAGTCAGAAGAAACTCTACAGCATCAAAAAAAGAGGTCTTCCCAAATCCATTAGGCCCATCCAAGATAGCCAAGTTACAACTACCAATCTCAAATTGATGAGCCACAAATGCTTTGAAGTTTTTCAGAACAAGCTTCTTAATATTTAACTTCATGGCCGGCCTCAGCTATTTTATCAACCAAATCTTTCAATAGAGACTCGGCGCTATTAAATCCATCAACATTCAAACCAAGCACACTGGACTCAATAAACGATAAGAGCTCCGGCTGTTTTGTGCTCCTAATTTTTTCACGATGTCGAACGTAAAGCCCTTCTATATCAGCCGCCTCACCTTCTCCGATATCTATAAATCCAAGCTTGATGACCACCCTATAAATTAATTCCTCCCAGCTTTCAGTGCCCAAAGAATTTTTATAACTGGAAAAAACATCAGGATTGTTCACCGAATTTAAAACCAAATCTGCAACATTACCCTCTCCGAGTCTTTCATTAAGGCTAACTATCTCGGCATCTGTATGGTAGAGCACATGTTTTTTGAAAAAAAATAGATCTTCTTCCGTGGCATGAACCTCAGAAATAATTTTATCGGTGATTTTTTCGACAGGCCAAATACAAATGAGGTTCGTATTTTTTTCGATCGCAGGATTTCGGTATATCTCTCGGCATTTAGTTAGCCAGGAATGCTGTTTCTCAATTACAGTTCGCGGCGAGGACTCTACAACCAGCCAGTAGGCCTCCTTATTAATATCTTCAGGTACGAATAGGCTAAATTCTTCAGACACCGTCTCTGAATAATTATGCCTAGAGAACAATTCAGATAAGAGCTGCTTCATTTCTTAATCCCGTTTGGCAAATTAGCAATAGACACCAACGCTACATCTTTGAACTTGTTAAATTTAGTATGATCATGAAGTGCCCCACCTCGGGGACCAACATTCGCGACCGAAAATATAGAATCAGCATCTATATCAGTAGTTATCAATGTTCCACTTTCATAGAGAAATTCGACATCATGCTTTAGGGCATTATCGACAATTTTTTTACAAATAGCACCGGCACTCTTCTTCCCTTGGTGAATTGCCGTTGGATAATAGCTACACCCAGAAAACTCCCAGAAAAAACCTGCGCCCCGCGTCCCATCATTGAAATCCGGCTCAATTAGATCATCGAAAACTCTAAACAATCCATACTGGAGATCATCAGAGTTTACAGACTCATCCTTGTACTCCGCCAAGGAGTTAAACCGACCTTTTTTACTAGGTAGAATTGAGCGCATAAACACTTTAAGTTTTTCAACATCAAACTTATTAATCCTAGCAACGCACCTTCCCAACTTATCTAAATCCTCACCCGCCAAGTCGTTCTCATCGCAAAAATCGGAATAGTAACTACCAATATCTTTAAGTATTACCGAAAAGAAATAACTCTCACAAAGTATGGCGGAAGTTAACTCAGAAGATAGAATATCGAAAAAATCCAAGAAGCTAATTTTTTCTCTATTTGCAATCTGTCGTTGGACTGCCCCTTTGGCAAGTTGGATTTCAGCGTGCATCGAGATTATCTTACTTACAATAATATCCTCTAGAAGATTTCTAGACCATTGCAAATAGTCAGATACAGCTTTATGCTTTGAGCCCGGTTCATACTTACTATAAAACTCGCATATAAGCTTTTCCAGTAGCGAGTCAACTTCTGATAGCGCACAGTAATTTTCTGTTTGTGCAATTTTTTTGTAACTATAAAAAATTGCAGGCGAGTAAGCACTACTGAAATCAGCAGGGAGGATAAGATCCTTGGAAACATGGAATAAGACCTTGCACCCAGGATATGCCTTTGACTTTTCGACTTGTTCGCTTATCGCCCCAGAATAAGCGGAAAAATCATCGCTTTTATATGCTTTAACTTGATGTATGGACTGACATACACCATCTAATAAAATGGCAAAATCATCGATACTATCAAGCTGCAATGCGAATTTTCTACTATCAGCCGCATTTTTCAACATCAAACTAAGGCAGTGATACAGCGCAATTTTTCCTTGATATATATATCCACCCCAAGTCGCAACCGCTGTATGGGGCAAGCTTGCTTCAACACTATTTTTCGCCATAGTTCTAAACCTTCAACTGCAGATTAAAATATCTGCGACTTCAAATTGGCATATAATTACACTCCGGCCTGCGCAACCAAGCCGAAACTGCGTAGTAAGTATGTGACAATTCATAAATGCCTACTTGTATTTTCAACTTGAATAGTCTGAATCTGATTTGTACAGCGTGGCTTATATAAAGGATATGGCGACATGCCGGGTTGGTTGAGGGACCTCCAAGGCTGGCCCTCAAAAATTGGCCGCAGCATCATCTGGCGACCCAATTCCACTTATTGGATTGGTCGAATAGATCTTCGGGAAGGACGATTTTACTTTGGCTTTCCATGGCCAGACTCCCACATGAATCGTTGACGGCGCAATGCCACTATCGACACTACCGTTTAGCGCCTAAACCGTAAAGGACCGAAGAAGATAAGGGGGCTGCTGCGCTGAAAAAGGCTTATGAGGCGACTATAGCCCCATTTGCAGCGATGCAGAGGAGGCTCGGAATCCAACCCTTGAGGCGACAGGGGCCTCAACGCGCAAATTCACTATGAACGGACAGGGGTCAAATTGATGTGTTGTCGCCGATATTGATGGTTGAGAATGCTTAGACGCCTCAACACAAAACCGAGTCTGCTAGCGTCTAAACTGCGCCAGAACACACATACTTGAGCCAGTAACCCCTCTGCCTTGGCTGCACTGCGATGCGGGCGACACCAAGAAATGTAGAGCTGAGACCAAGCTGAGGATATTCCAAGAGGTAGAACTTAACTTAATCGTACGATAACTATATTTAAAACAATGACTTATTTTTCGATTCGACTCCTGGTGCCGCACCATATTTCAAAGCCCCGCAATGCGGGGCTTTGTTATTTCTGGGATTCGGAACGCCCGTCACGACTAATCGTGAAAACGTCCACAAAGTGTCCACACCTGATTTTTGCAGTCCACCCGAAAGCCTGGACGTTGGGCTGCTGGCACCAGACAACAAAGCCCTCGCATTTCTGCGAGGGCTTTGTTGTTTCTGCAGTTTGTAAAATCAGGTCTTAGTGACCCGCACTCTGCCCACCATCCACATGCAAAATCTCGCCAGTCACAAAGTTCGCACGGTCCAAGTACACCACTGCCTGTGCAATGTCGCTGATCTCCCCCATCCGCCCAACCGGATGCAAATTCCCCAGCGCTTCGTGAGTTTCCTCATCATGCATCGGCGTCTTGATAATGCCAGGGCTCACCGCATTCACCCGAATCCCACGCTTGGCATATTCAATCGCCAACGACTTTGTCGCCGCATTCAAGCCACCCTTGGTCAACGAAGCCAGCACCGAAGGCACGCCATCAATCGCATGGTCCACCAGGCTGGTGGTGATGTTGACGACATGACCACTGCCCTGCTTCTCCATCTCGGAAATCGCAAGTTGGGTGATGTAGAAGAAGCCATTCAGATTCACCGAGAGCACCGCAGCGTAATCTTCCTGGGTGTATGCGGTGAATGGTTTGGCGACGAAGATCCCGGCGTTGTTGACCAGCGTATCGACGCGACCAAAACGCTCAATCGCTTCACGGATAACGCGCTGGGCAACCGCCGGATCGCCGATGTCGCCGGCAACTGTGTGAATGTCCGGATCGGTGGACGGTTTGATCGAACGCGAAGTGGCGACCACTTTGTAATCCAGTTCACGGAACGCCTTGACCATGCCCGCGCCGAGACCTTGGGAAGCGCCAGTAATTACGATGACTTTTTTCGAATTGCTCATGATGAACCTCAACTAATAAATGATGGTTTGAAAAAGTGATGAATCAGGCTTCAACAGGCGCCTGCGCCATTTGTCGCAACGTCTGTTCGTAGTACTCGACCGACTGCGAGCCGGACACCAGGTGACGACCGTTCAGCACCATGGCCGGGACCGAATTGATGCCGCGCTCGCGATAAAACGCCTCAAGATCACGCACTTCCGTGGCGAACGCCCCGGACGCCAGCACCTCGCGGGCTGCCGCCGCATCCAGCCCCACTTCTGCCGCCAGTCGAACCAGCGTCTCGCGATCACTCAGGTTCTGGCCGTCGGTGAAGTAAGCGCGCAACAAGGCTTTTTTCAGCGCGACCTGCCGCCCTTCCCGCAATGCCCACGTCAGCAACCGATGCGCATCAAACGTGTTGTAGAAGTGGCTGCGTTTCTCCAGATCGAACTTGAAACCAATGGCCTCACCGCGAGCGATCTGCATCGCTTTACCGGCGGCGACGTCTTCGGCGGTGCGTCCATATTTGCGCATCAAATGCTCGACGGCTTTTTCGCCGACTGCTGGCATATCCGGGTTCAACTCGAAAGGCTTGTAAGTCAACTCGACCGACACTTCACCGGCCACGTTCTCGATCGCCTGCTCCAACGCCGTCGCGCCCAACGCACACCACGGGCACACCACGTCGGAGATGAAATCAATAGACACGGTCGCGGTCATGACTTGCCCTCCGCCTCTGCCAGTTGCTTGCGGTACTGGGTGGTGGTGATGCCGGCATAACCCCAGTTATCGGTGTCGACTTCTTCGATCACGATGTGGGTCAGGTGCGGGTCCTTTTTGAGGACGCGCTGCAGGGTTTCAGTAATTTCGGCGATCACCTGAGCTTTCTGCTCCGAGGTAACGCCATCGCGAGTGATGCGAACGCTTACGAAAGGCATGAGGGAATCTCCAGTGACCTGCCCCGTCGGGATGATGGGGAGGCGTTGGAGAAGAATGTAGGGGGTTGGGTCAGAGGGATAAAGGTGGGGGTGGGTACTTCATTAGTTACGCCGCGTAATGAGTGCCGAGATTGTCGCTCGAAAAAATGTTTGCCTGGGAAATGATCAATTAGCTAATCTTCAATTATCGTAAATTTTAGATAACAGCAGAAATTGAGGTTAATCGTTTATGGCAATTCAATTCTTCGACAGCCCATTCCACGTCACCCACGATGAGGAGGTTGCCAGCAAAATGGCTTTGAAAATGGAGCTTTCAATATTCATCACTGACTGCATCAAAAAACTGGGCCTCAAACAAAGTGAGGCCGCAGCCAAGCTGGACGTAACCCAATCACGTGTTTCTGAACTCACGACTGGCAAGATCGAGAAATTCACAATCGATGCAATGATGGACATGCTGGATAAACTCGGCTTTCGCACCACTTTTACCTTGCCGCCCAACGATGCCGGCGTCTCGCCTCAGATCGTGATTTCGCAGCGTCGCACCTGCTAAACGTTGTAACCCTTCCTCCTAACATTCATGCCCTCTGAGTGCGTCAGTAGACGATTTTGGAGGCGCTGTTTAGTAGTTATCGAGGACTGTTTGAGCAGTAGGATCTTGCCCCTTTTTTTGTAGTCCATTGAGTTGGGTATCGCCAACGACACGTGATACTCCAAGCGCTCAAGCACTTAGCCCGGTAGCAAAGTAAATTTTTGACCGACGCCACCACCTGGCCACGATTGCGCTCCCTCCCGCCTAAAGCTACCTTCAAGCCGTCGCTGCCAATTCAGCGACCGGGCCTGAGAACCCGGGTAATATGCGCGCGCACCAGCGCCCTAAATCACGTTTGCGGCGTTTTTTTGTGTCTGCATTTCCGTGTTATGGCGGCTGTGCGTGGGAGACCTTCGGGTCTGCCGGGTCGTGCATACCGGTTTCTCAGCCTGCGCATAGCTGCCACCCATTCGCCTGAGAACGAACGTGGCAGCTCTACTTTGATTTTCTGGAGTATTGCTAATGCACGTAATTGATCCGTCAAAAGAAACCACCACTGCTGCACCGGTCATCACCCACCACCGCCCAAAAACCGGAGGTGCCCAATGACCATCCCTCAAGACCTGAAAACCATCGGCCTCACCCCGTTCTCCTACCACGCCAACGAAGCGCTGTTCCGCATCAACTCCGGTGTCCCGGTGATCGAAGCCCTTTCCCACGCTTCCAACCTGCTCCACGTCGCCAAACTGCTCGCCTCTGACGCTGCTATGGTTCGCGAAACCGACCGGCATGCCTGGGCGTCGTATTATTTGCAGGAAATGAGCAAGGCGATCATCGATGACGTGGTGAAGGTGCTCGATGCACCGTGTAACAACCGCCGTCCAACGTAGTCGCGCACGCATAAAAAAGCCCCGAATCAATCGGGGCTTTTTGCGTGCTGCAATCATTAAAAACCTGAGCTCCGTGCATAAAAACGATTCTCCCTGCATAAAAACGAATATAAAACGGACCTTTTGCATAAAAACGATTAGAAACTGGCCAAATCATTCGCAACTCCTAACAATTTCGGGCCTCCCCCTCAAACCTCACTCACCTCAAACACAAACGAAATCCTCCGACTGCTCGCACTCCACACATACCGAATGTGCTTCCCCTGCTTCGGAATCGACACCGCCGGTGGTCGAAACGCCGCAACACATTCATGCCCCGGCAAACGAACGCTGTTGTAGAGCAATCCCCAGGACAACGTTTCGCGCAGTTGCCGAGCGAAGGCCTGGGAGGGGCCGTAAGCAGTCGGGTCCGGATCATGAAGCTGCGGATAGTTCTGGCGAATGTCATGCAGCGGTTTGACGACCTTGTTGACGTAGGTGCGCATGGTCAACTCAAGGTCTGGCTCATTGGTCGCAGCGAGAAATCGTTCCTGGTGATAACTCGTCTCGGCAATGGCAGCAGCCTGGCTACTCGCAGCGTAATAGACGCCGAACGTGCCATCCGTAAAGCGACTGCTTTTGCCGATGTGCGTAAACGCAGCCATCACGGGCGTAGAGCCGGGCCCGGAAATTCGGTCTTCGGGACGGACTCGGGAGAGCACGCCGGCCTCTTCCATCAGCCGATCATTGGTCAGTGCTTCAAGTGCGTAGGCCGTGGGCAAATCTTCTGGATCGAGCACGTCTTCAAATAACGAGATCGGCGGGAAGCAGCTGTTAACGATCCGATAAGCCCGCGGCCACTGCGGGTCGGTCAGTTCCGGCGCCATCAACCGCGCACTCCGTCGAGGTAGCGGCGCACGTCAGCGATGTCCACCACGCGGCCTACCAACATGTAATCCAAAGCGGTTTGGCCATTGAACGGCGCGGCGGTGTTCGGGCTGCTGACCCATTTGTAGGCGCGCTCGCGGCTGTTGCTGAAGATGATGCTCAGCGCTTTGTGGATACCCATCAGGTAGGAAATGCGCTCCAGGGTGTCGTGGGGCAGACGCACGTTGGGCGGTAAGTGTTTGTACTTGTAGAACGTAGTGTTGCCGACTTTGCCCAGCAGCGTGCGTTGTTGCTCGGCGCTGCAGCCCCAACGCTCCATGAGGTTGAAGAAGAACTTGAGCGCGACGCGGCCGGCTTCGGGGGAGTCGAGTTGTTGCTGTGGGCTGAGGGCGGGGGATGAGGTAGGCATGGGGTGGCCTCCTTGAGAATGTCTTAGGGCCAGATTAGTACAGATGCGGATAGATATGTACTATTAATTCGCAAGTGTACTAAGCACTATTTCAGCGCATTGACACAAAATCGTTTGCTGCAGAAAATCGCGTCAAGAGCGCGAAACCGACTGCCTTCAAGTGGCGATAGTCGGCGTTAGGAACCCTGTTGATGACTTGAACGTCAGCGCTCGGGTGAGACCTCTTATGTGAAGCAGCCTAATTAAATTGGGCTGCTTTTTTTGGAGCGTTGACCGAGATTCATACCCTCTATTTGAACAGCTCAGAATGGCTTCCGAGATCAACAAATGTAATCAGGTCGGGGCGAGTGTTCTGGTAGATCAGCAAGAAATCACCACCAATATGACATTCCCGAAATCCAGCCCAATCGCCAGTCAAAGCATGATCCAGGTACTCAGCTGGTAATTGCTCACCTAGAAATAACAGGACCATCATGTGGCGGACTTCATTCATGTCACGACGCCCAGCTCGTTTATAACGTTCCCAAGACTTCTTGAATTCCGACGTTTGCGCGCACTGCTTAGGCAGCTCAGCGCGCTTTTGCTTTTTTTCCGGTTTTGCCATCAACGTCCCTCAGCATGTCGTCTATCGAGCCGAACCGCTGGCCAATCTCTTGTGCTTCCATCATAGCCCGGGCGGTTTTCTCAGAAGGGACGCGAACCTCAAACGGGAGTCCTTGAGTCGCTACGACCTGGCGGAGAAAAAGACGCATGGCGTCACTGATACTCAGCCCGCAAGCGCTTAATACTTCTGTCGCACGCATCTTCAGATCCTCATCAATGCGGCACCGAACGTCGGTAGTTTTCAGTAATGCACCCATGTTAATAACCTCATCGTCATTTGTAGCTACATTGGCGCTACCTCTGCATTGTGATTGGGGGTCTCATTTTCGGTCAATGGCAAGTTGATAGGCGGCCTTACCATTTGCTCAATCGAAGATATTTATCGACCGGAGATCTCTCGACCTATTACAACCGCTGCCGATAGCGACAACCATCAGCCCGATCGCAATCTTCCCTGAGACTCTTCCGAGACCGCTGCAGGAAGAATCCCCGCAGCCGTAAGCCCCACCCAATAAAAAATGCCCGAACCTTTCCAGTCCGGGCATCTTTTTTGACCTCAATCACCCCAACCCCACCAAAAACCCCGATCCTGTGTAAGCCTCCAGCCATCGGCTGCGGAATCAATTCGCTACTAAACTCGCGACAACTATGCTCAGGTGCAGGAATATAGCCGGCATACGGCGCCGGATAGGCCGCAGGTACACAACAATTGCCAGCCCACTTTAGAGGGCATTACCCCATGGATAGCAGAACCTTACGCAACCTCATGCGCATCGTGCAGACCGGCTCGTTGTCGGCGGCAGCAGAGCATTCCTGTTTGACGGTGCAGGCGTTGGCCGCGCAGTTGAACAAGGTCGAAGAGCAGTTTGGATTTCGTCTGTTTCGACGTTCCAACAAGGGCCTGACCCTGACTGTGCAGGGCACGGAGCTCACGCCCTATATTGACAAGGTCCTGGTCGCGACGCGGCAGATGGAAGAGAAAGTGGCGGCGCTGAAGGTGCCCGGCCAGCGCACGCTGAAGGTGGCGTTGAATACCACGCTGTCGGAGGATTTCAATCGACGCATGATCGGACGCCTGTTTGAGGTGTTTCCTGACCATCAACTGGAGTTTTCCTACGCCGAGTCGATGGAAAACCTCAGCAAGCTGAAGAACGAAGACTTCGACCTGGCCATTTTGATCGGCCCGCAAAAGCCGGGGCTGCCGAGCATTTTGCTGCCGGACGTGCACGTTCAGGTGGTCGGCGCGCATTGCGGTCAGGAAAACGACCCGCTGGTTATGCTGGGCGACAAGTTTCAGGTTCGTCCTGCGGATGATTGTCCGTATTCCCACAGTTTCCTGCGCTTTCTCGACGCCGGCCTGGGCAACTACGAAACCGGCCAACGGATGATTTATTCCTGCAGTGAAACCCTGACCCTGTCGCTGATCCCGCAAATGGACGGCATCGGCATGGTGTCTCGCGACGCCGCGCAGCGTAACGGCTTGACCATTTTCCCTGGCTTCGAGGATTTCCTCGAAGTGCGGCTGGCGGTCAATAACCCTGAGTTGTCGGGCCAGGCCTTGAGCGATGTGGTCGACCTGCGCCTACATGAACGAGCCGAGCGCAATGTACGCAGCCGTCCCAACCGCCACACTGAGAAAGAGGTTTTTGCTGAAATACGCACATAACAACGTCGGAATCGCGGCATAGAATTCCGGGCGATCGAGCTGCACATGCTGGTCCTTGATCAACAAGGGCGTAAGGCTGATCGCAGCGACGATCGCCACTGGCAAGTATTCCAGCGCTCGGGCGACGAAGGGCGGCCAGTGGTCGGTGTTGACTTGCAGCGGCAGTGCGCGTGGCAGGAAGGTCACGGCCATCATCAGCACGACGACCAGGATCAGGAACGTTTGGTCAGGCATACACCCACCCCGCAACCCACGAATGTGGCGATAAACACGTTGAACGGCGAACTGCCAACCAGGCTCAAGGCGCCCATGCAGACGACTGCGGCCGCTGCGGCGATCAGCTTGTTACGGGTGTTGCACAGCGACACCAACACGTAGAGCATCATCGCGGTCAGGGCGTAGTCGAGTTGGTATTTGATCAAGTGCGAGGCGTACTGCGCGCAGATCGCCCCGAGCAAACCGCCGAGCACCCACGAGGTGTGGCAAAACAGGTTGAAACCGATCAGGTAACGCACGTTGACCGGCGCGCCGCTGCCCAGTTTCACGCTGTGGAAGGCGAACGATTCATCGGTCAGCCCACCGGCATAACACCAACGTTCAAAACGACTGAGCCCCAGCGCCCGCAAGGCCTTGGCCATGTAGACCGACATCAGCATGTGCCGCGCGTTGATCAAAAACGTGGTGAGGATAATCGTGGTCAGCGACGCGCCGCTGGAGATCAGCGCCAACGCGGCGAACTGCGAAGCGCCGGCATACACGAACAGGCACATCGCAACCGGCAACCACACGGGCAACCCGGCGTTGACGGCCATCAAACCAAACACAAACGACACCGTGAAGTAACCGGCCACCACCGGGCTGGCTTCTGCAAAGGTGCGCGAAGGCTGCGGCTCGACCATCAGCGGCTGGCTGCTGGACGTCTCATTCATAGGTCCCTCTCAAAGGTCGTTTCGCCACGCGGCTCGCAAAAACCCTGGGCAGTCCAAAAACGTTTGCCGGCAAGGTTAGCATCGTCGACGAACAGGAACATCCGCAGCACGCCCACGCGCTTCATGTCCGCCGAAGCCGCTTCCACCAGGCGCTGGCCCACGCCTTGGGCGCGATAGTGCGGGCTCACCGCCAAGTGGTTGATGGTGCCACGGCTGCCGAGCATACCGCCCAGCACCGCGCCGACCACTTCGCCGCTGAGGTCGAGCGCCAGGTAGGCGGTGGTGGTCTTTTGCACCAGCACACCGCGCAGGCATTTGGCGTCCTGCCATTCGCAAAACGACACCTCGTCGAACTGCCGAAAAAAGCGCTCCAGGCGCACGGCATCCTTTGCATTGGCCCGCCACATCATCACGGATGTGGCGGGGCTGTCCATGGGGTCGAGCTGTTCAGCGAACAATGTCGAAAGCGGTCCCGGGCCGCGAGAAGGAAATCGCCAGGATCTGCCGATACGCCATGTCGTGGGAATGGGTATTGCGGGCAGGGGTTACGTAGTGGCGCATGTCGCGGTCGAGGAAGAACGTGGTGTCGAGGATTTCCTGATACGTCGTCGACGCCAGTTGCTCTTCGTGGGCGCTGTAGAGGCGGCTTTCAGCACCGTCCACATTGTTGCGGCCCCAGAAGTGCACACCGCTGAACGGGTAACCGTCGCAATGAATGCCTTCAGGGGTGATTTCCAGTTGCTTGCCCGGTTTGATCTCGATGCGGATCTGATGGATCTGGCATTGCCAGATTTCATCGTGCAACTCCGGCGGCAGCACGTTTTTATACACTTCGAAATCGATGTCGATCAGGCTGCGCATCACCGGCGAATTGATCACTTCTTCGGAGAAGTCCTGGAAGTGCCGAATCATGCCGCCGACGTAGCTGTTGTTGGCCTTGGATTGCACATAGGCGCGGTGTTCCAGCTGCGTCAGTTCGCGGGTCACCGGGTTGTATTCGAAGTCGCTGTAACGACGGAAACGCATGCCGGATTCGGCCTGGCCGTAGTAGCTGTCCGGCTCCATGTTTTCCCAACTTTTGGTCAGGCGGACGAAGTCGGCGAAATGACCGTAGAGGTTGAAGTCACCACCCTGGACGTTGACAAATTTGTCGCGCCGTAGCGATTCGCCAACTTCTCTGTTTAACACGATCATTACTAGTCTCCGCTGCATTGAGCGGCCTAATCTATTAGGTGCAGGATTTGCGTCCATGAGAAAGAATTTCAGGCATCTCAAGCATTGCTTGAAGCGCCATAAAAAGATCACTTGAATCGACATTTTTATGCCAAAAAAAGAGCTTTTAGAGCGTTTTCATCAGAAAACAGCAAAAAAAAACCCCGAGCCAGTCGGGGTTTTTTATTGAGTTTTTTAACTCAGCCGATCATCAGAAGATGTTGATCGGGTAGTCCACGAACACACGCAGTTCGTTACCGCTGGCGTTGTACTCACTGGATTTCTGCGACACGCGCAGGATCGAGCTGCGCAACTTCACGCTCAGGTCTTTGGCCGGGCCGCTTTGCACGACGTACTTGAACTGGTTGAAGATTTCGCGCTCGGTACCGCCCTCGCTGGTGGAGGTGGTGATGTTGTCGCCGCGCACGTAAGCCACGTTGTAGCTCAGGCCCGGAATGCCGAAGGTGCTGAAGTCCAGGCCATAGCCCAACTGCCAGCTGCGTTCGTCTTCGGCGTTGAAGTCAGACCAGTAGGAGTTGGCCAGGGAGATCGTGTTGCCACCGTCGCCGACACGACCCTGGTCTTTCTGATAGCCGCCGTAGGCGTAGCCCAGGTTGCTGTCGCCGGTACTGCGCTGGTGCGCGATGGTGAACGAGTGCGGGCCGGTGGCGAAGATCGCGGCCAGGCTCCAAATTTTGTTGTCGTCGCCGGTGATTCCGTTTTCGCGGACGTAGGAATTGTCCAGCTTGGTGCGGTAGCCGTTGAAGTCCAGGGTCAGGGACTGATCCTTGTCGATCGGGAACACGTAGTTGGCGTTCACGTATTGCTTCTTCAGCACGTCTTCGACGTCGGAGGCGTAGACCGCAGCCTTGAACTGTTCGGTGAACTGGTAGCTGCCGCCCAACACGTTGATCGACTTCAAGCCACCGCTGTCACGGCCTTCCGCGCTTTTACGCGATTCGGCGGTGAAGCGACCGGCGTTCAGGACCAGGCCTTTGATCTCCTTGGAGGTGATCAGCGTGCCGGTGTAGCTTTCTGGCAGCAGGCGCGAGTTGTCGTAGTTCAGCACCGGCAATTCCGGCATCTGGTCGCCGTAGGTCAGCGTGGTGCTGGACAGGCGGAATTTGACGGCGGCGCCGCCCTTGGACAGGTCGTTGGCCGGGTGGCCGCTGTCGCCCTTCTTGAAGAAGTCGATGCCCTGGGCACCGCTGCGGTCTTCACTGCGCTCCAGATTGAGGGCATACAGACCAAAAGCGTCGACACCGACACCGACGGTGCCTTGGGTGAAACCGGACGAGAACGTACCGATGGCCGCTTGGCCCCACTCGGATTTATCGTCGTTGCCGTCTTTGTAGTCACGATTGATGTAGGCATTGCGCAGCAGCACTTTGAGGCTGCTGTCTTCAACAAATCCCTTGGCTTCGGCCTGGTCGTTAGCCATGGCCTGTGTAGCGCTCAACATCCCCAGAGCGATCAGGCTGATTCGCTTATTCAACATTTTGTTTTCCTTATTACGGGTTGATACGCGCTGTGCCGAACGGCTGAAATGGCGCTATTGCGCTCTTTTTTCACCCCGAAACAAAAAGGCCCGCCCACGAAAAATCGCGGCGGGCCTTTTTATTGTTTTGTGAGTCATGGCGGTTAGCCACAGGCGTTGGCGTGGATCCTATCCGCGCCCTTCACCGTGTGTCAATTTCATGAATCGTCTGAGAATAGGCAAAAATCGTCTAAGAATCTCTGATAGGCGAGCGCCAGTTGCAAAGTTTCACGGGAATTCAGTGGATGCAGCCGTCGAGGCCGCAGGCTTGAAACCCGGACGCCGGGGCTTGGGCGGGCAGCGATTGACGCAGCCACGCCGCGAAGGCTTCCGGTTTGCCGAGCCACGGGCCGATGTCGATCAAGGTGAATTGGCCGTTGTGTTCCAGGGCGAAAGTCGGGAAGCCTTGGCCGCCGACATTGGCCAGCAATGCGCGGCTTTCCTTGATATGCCGCTCAGTGTCGGCCTCGTGGAAAGCGCTTTGGAAAGCCTGTGGATCGAGCCCGATGGCGTTCGCCAGCTCAAACAGGACCGCTTCGTCAGCGATGCGGCGTCCTTCCTGGTAGTGAGCCGTCTGCAAACGGCCCAGCAACTCCAATCCACGACCGGCCATGTGCTCGGCGGCCAACACAGCGGCAATCGGCGGCGCGGAATCGAACACCGCTGTTTCGTCGCGCAGCAAACCTTCGAAATACGCCTCACCAAACGGCTGACCGGTGAATTCGGCGATGCGCCGGTCGTGGGGCATCACGTAGTTGCGCAGCTGTGGTGAAACGGTCTGGCGATTGGCACCGGTCATCATGCCGCCGCCGTGGGCGATCACGGGCAACACGGCTTGTGCGGCTTGCACCAGGGGTTTGGCGCCGTAGCACCAGCCGCACAACGGGTCGTAAATGTAGTGAAGAGTCATAGGAAGGCTCCGGCAAAAAGGTAGGAAAAATCGATGCCGGCAGACTAGTCCTCAGACCGTTGCGGAAAAACGCTGGAATGGCTTTCAGACTGTTTCGGGAATCGGGCGAATGCGCTGGGTATCACCCTCGACACAAGTTGAAACAATCATTCAAGGGAACCCTTTAGGAATAGTTAACGAAAGTAAATAGCAAGCATTACCATTCGCACCCTCGAATTCTTCCACCCTTCCGGATGCGCTTCAGATGCCTGCCCCGTTCCGCTTCACGCCCGTCACCCTTGGCCTTTCTGCTTTGTTGTCTGCCGGTTTCGTCGGCGCCGCGACCACCGTATTACCCGAAACCTCCATCAGCGCCGAATCCGAAGCGGACGACCCGCGCGTCAAGGAAACCAGCACCGCTACCCGCACGGCAACCCCGGTGCGCTATGTGCCGCAAGCCATCGACTCGGTTAAAACCGCCAACATTTCGGACTACGGCACCAACGACCTGGGCACTGCGTTAAGTGGCATCCCCAACGTCAGCAGCGGCGCCGACACGCGTTTCGACAGCCTGCGCATCCGCGGTTTCGACGCCAGCAACGACTTCTATCTCGACGGCATCCGTGACGACAGCCAGTACGTGCGCGACTTGCACAACATCGAACGCATCGAAGTGCTCAAAGGCCCGGCCGCCGTGTTGTATGGCCGTGGCAGCCAGGGCGGGATCGTCAATCGGGTCAGCAAGCTACCCGAGTTCGGCCGCCGCTCGACCATCGAAGCCCAAGGCGGCAGCGATGATTTGCGCAGTCTTTATGCGGACCTGAGCACCGACCCGAGCGAGAACATCAGCCTGCGTTTGAACATGGGCAACATGGATCAGAACAGCTTCCGCGATGGCGTCAGCGGCAACCGCCAACTGTTCGCGCCGTCCATGAGCTGGCAGCTGACGCCGGACCTGAACTGGCTGGTGCAGTACGAATACAGCCGCTACAACCGTACGCCGGATCGCGGTATCCCCGGGGTAAATGGACGCCCGGCGGATGTAGGACGGGATACGACCTACGGCAACGATCACGACTTCATCGACGACAAGTCACAATCCCTACGCTCCAAACTCAGCTATGAACTCAGCGACAACTGGCAGCTGCGCCACACCCTCGGTGTGTTCAAGCTCGACAGCGATTTCGATAACACCTACCTCATGGGTTACACCCCGGCGACCCAAAAAGTCACCCGCCAGCACTGGCAACAGGACCTGACCACCCGCAACGTTTACAACAACGTCGAGCTGGAAGGTGGTTTCGATACCTTCGGCCTGGAGCACCGCCTGCTGACCGGCATCGAGATCGGCAGCCAGCGTCGCGATCCGAAGCTGTCCAACGCCGCAACCTCAGGGCCGGGCAGTTCGCCGGTGCCGGCGCTGGACCTGTACAACCCGAACCGCGATCTGCGCCACACCGGGCGTATGCAGGTGTCCAGCGACAACCACACCGAAGTCGAAAGCCGTGCGGTGTACGTGCAGGATCAACTGCGCCTGAACGATCAATGGCAACTGCTCGCCGGTTTGCGCTACGACACCTTTGATATCGAATCGACCAACAAGCTGCGCAACCTTTCCGAAGACCGTGACAGCCACAGCACCAGCCCCCGTGTCGGCATCGTCTGGACGCCGCTGCAGAATCATTCCTTCTACGCCTCCTGGACCAAGACCTTCTCGCCGGTCGGCGGTGGCTTGATCGGCATCACGCCTGGCGTGGCGGGTAACAGCAACGACCTGAGCCCGGAGCTGACCAAGCAGAAGGAAATCGGGGTGAAAAGCGACTGGCTCGACGATCGCCTGAGCACCACCCTGGCGATCTACGAATTGGAACTCTACAACCGCCGCACCAGTGATCCGCTCAACCCGACCGTTACCCTGCTCACCGGCGAGCAACGCTCCCGTGGTATCGAGTTGACCGGCACCGGCAAGCTCGGCGGCAACTGGTACGTGCGCGGTGGCGTCGGCGTGCAGGACGCTACCGTCGTCAAAGACAACAATGGCTTTGAAGGCAAACGCATCAGCAACGTGGCCAAGCACAACGGCAGCCTGTTCCTGACCTGGAAACCTGAAATGGGCTGGTACGCCGAAACCGGTCTGACCCTGGTCGGCGAGCGTTACGCCGACAACCTCAACACCACGGTCCTGCCGGGTTATGGGCGTTGGGATGCCCTGGCCGGGTTCCGGCAGAAGGATTGGGACTTGCGCGCGGCGTTGAACAACATCAGCGACAAGACCTATTACGCGTCGTCCACCAGCCAGTATCAGATTCAGCCGGGCGAGCCGCGTAGCCTGGTCGTGACCGGGACCTACAGTTTCTAAACACCATCAATGTAGAAGCGAGGCTTGCCCGCGAAGACGGTATAACAGCCGACGAATAAGTTGGATGTTCTGACGCCTTCGCGGGCAAGCCTCGCTCCTACAGCTATTTGATGATCGTTCCCACGCGCAGCAAAGGAATGCAGCCCGGGACGCTCTGCGTCCCAAAAGCCGAACGCGGAGCGTCCGTTGAGGCATTCCCACGCAGAGCGTGGGAACGATCAGCGCCCAAAAAAAAGCGCCGCCTTCCCGGCAGCGCTTTTATCAATCCGTTGTTGTTCTTCTTATCCTTCCATCACATCCCACAACGCTTCCAGCTCCGCTTCGCTGAATAAACCAGCGGGGTAGCGCTCGATCATCATCCGGCGCGGATCAGGTTCCCTGATCTGACGCGTTCCATTGGACTTCAACCAGTGCGCAAGGATCTGTAGCGATTCGCTATTGACTGCCAGGGGATGCAATGTCCGCTCGCTCACCACATTCACTTCGGCGTTCATTTCAGCGCTCTCTCCCGGTTTGTGAGCGGCTAACTTATCCAAGGTTTATGACAGAACGTCGCCGTTCTCCCCTCCCTGTTTTGCCCCATGACAGATACAAGAGCTGTGCCAATGTTTCGGACCTGTCGATGAGCGGATACAAAAAAGCCCGCGGTCCTGACGGGCTGCGGGCTTTCTGTAAGGCGAAACGGGAAAACGTTTGCGAGACTGATTTTGCAATCAACTCAGGCTGTTACAACGGCACTCACTCGTTGTGCGGCGCGGGCTGTTGTTGGGTAAGGCAGTGGATGTTACCGCCTCCCAGTAACAATTCGCGGCCAGGCACCATCACCACTTCGTGCTGCGGGAACAGGCTCTGCAAAATCTCCTTGGCCGGGCCGTCCAGCGGATCGTCGAAGCTCGGCGCAATAATGCCGCCGTTGACGATCAGGAAGTTCACGTAGGAACCCGCCAGGCGAACGGTAGGATTGCGCTCCTGGGTGCCGTCCACGGGATCGACACCGGCGCACTCTTCCTCGGTGGCATACAGCGGCCCCGGAATCGGCATCTTGTGCACCGTGAACGGGCGACCCTTGGCGTCGGTGCTGCTTTCCAGCACCTTCATGGCCGCCTGGCAGCGCGGGTAGTTCGGGTCCTGCGGGTCATCGGTCCAGGCCAGCAGTACTTCGCCCGGACGCACGTAGCAGCAGAAGTTATCCACATGGCCGTCGGTTTCGTCGTTGAACAGACCGTCCGGCAGCCAGATGATCTTATCCACAGCCAGATTCGCGCTGAGCACCGCTTCGATGTCGGCACGGTTCAGGTGCGGATTGCGATTGCGGTTGAGCAGGCATTCTTCGGTGGTGATCAGGGTGCCTTCGCCATCGACGTGAATCGACCCGCCTTCAAGCACGAAGCCCTCGGTGCGGTAGCGTTGGCTGCGCTCGATCTCGAGGATCTTGCCGCCAACCTGGGAATCACGGTTCCACGGCGAGTACAGACCGCCGTCAAAACCGCCCCAGGAGTTGAAGTCCCAGTTCACGCCACGGACTTCGCCGCTGTGATTGATCACGAAGGTCGGGCCGGTGTCGCGAACCCAGGCGTCGTCGCTGGACATCTCGACCACGCGGATATTCGGCACGTCGAGACGGGCGCGGGCGTTTTCGTACTGGCCGGCAGAAACACCAACGGTCACCGGTTCAAAACGCGCGATGGCCTTGGCCACCGCAACATGCGCGGCTTGCGCCGGTTTGCCGCCCAGGCGCCAGTTGTCCGGGCGCTCGGGCCAGATCATCCAGGTCTGGGTTTGCGGCGCCCACTCGGCGGGCATGTAGAAGCCATCGGCGCGCGGGGTGCTGTTTAAAGTGGTCATTGGGATCAGGACTCCAGGGAACCGTCGAGGGTTTTGAGCGCATTGTATAGGTTCGGACGACGATCACGGAACGAGCCCCAGGCACTGCGGGTGTGCTCCAGTTCGTCGAGGTCGAAGCTGTGGACCAGCACGCCCTCTTCGGTTTTATCGAGTTCCTGCACTTTCTCGCCGAACTGGTTGGCGATAAACGACGAGCCGTAGAAGGTGATGTCGTAGCCGTCCTGCTCCTCATTACCGATGCGGTTACTGGCAATCAGCGGCATCAGGTTGGCGCCGGCATGGCCCTGCTGCACACGCTGCCAATGATCGCGGGACGAAATGGTCTTGTCATGGGGTTCGCTGCCGATGGCGGTCGGATAGAACAGGATTTCCGCGCCGAGCAACGCCATGCTGCGGGCGCACTCCGGGAACCACTGGTCCCAGCAGATGCCGACGCCGATTTTCGCGTAACGGGTGTTCCAGACCTTGAAGCCGGTATCGCCCGGGTTGAAGTAGTACTTTTCGTGGTAGCCCGGGCCGTCCGGGATGTGGCTTTTACGATAAATCCCGAGGTTGGAACCGTCGGCATCGATGATCGCGATGCTGTTGAAGCGGGCGCGGCCGGCCAGTTCGTAGAAGCTGATCGGCAGCACCACTTGCAGTTCCTGGGCGACTTTCTGGAAATGCTTGATCGCGACGTTGTCTTCAACGGTCGTGGCCAGTTGCAGGTAATCCGGGTTCGGCTTCTGGCAGAAGTACGGCGCCTCGAACAATTCCTGGATCAGGATGATCTGCGCACCTTTGGCCGCGGCCTCGCGGACCAGCTTCTCGGCGGTCTCGATGTTGGCTTCAAGGTCCCAGGAACAAGCCATCTGGGTAGCGGCGACGGTAACGATACGGCTCATGAATCATCTCCTGGGTCTTTTTTATAGGTAGGCAATGGCGACTTTATAGCCGATAAATATCGGCTTTAAAAGTTACTTGAACGCCTTTCGTCTAAATAGACCCATCAAAAGCCGATAAGAATCGATATTTAGCGTCGGTTTTGAGGACGCCTTCGCGGGCAAGCCTCGCTCCTACAGGTTTGTAAACGCCACCGACCTGTAGGAGCGAGGCTTGCCCGCGAAGGCGGTCTCAAATCCTACAACCCTTCCCCCAACACCTTCGAAAGCATGTCGACAAAGAAATCCACACTCCGGCGCGAAGTCACCATCGGCGGCTTAATCTTGAGCACGTTCAGAAAATCCCCCGTCGGCTGCATGAAAATCCCCAGCTCACGCAAGCGGTCACACAGCGCCGTGGTTTCTTCGGTCGCCGGTTCCAGGGTGTCGCGGTTGCGGATCAGCTCGACCCCTAGATAGAAACCGGAACCATGTACCGCACCCACCAACGGATGAATGTCGATCAACGCTTCCAGCCGTTCCTTGAAGTAACCGCCGACGACCTGGGCGTTGTCCCAGAGCTTTTCTTCTTCCATGACATCCAGCACCGCCATGCCGATCTGGCAACTGACCGGACTGCCCCCGGCCGAGGAGAAGAAGTAACCCTCGGCTTCCAGCGCCTCGGCGATTTCCCGGCGGGTGATCACCGCGCCCAGCGGCTGGCCGTTGCCCATGCCCTTGGCCATGGTGATGATGTCCGGCACCACGCCCTGCTCTTCGAAGCCCCAGAAAAAGTGGCCCATGCGGCCATAACCGACCTGCACTTCATCGGCGATACACACGCCGCCCTGAGCGCGGACCATTGCGTAAACCTGCTGCAAATACCCAGGCGGCAGCGAGATGCCGCCGGCATTGCCGTACACCGGTTCACAGATGAACCCGGCGAGCTGGCGTTTCTGTTCAGCGATTTTCGCCAGGTTGTGTTCGACGCTGCGCACGTAATCCGGCGCGCTGTCCGGGCCACGGAATTCGCCACGATAGGTGTTCGGCGCAATCACCGGATGCACCCAGTCGGGACGGCTGCTCAAGGCCTTGGGGTTGTCGGCAATCGAGGTCGACACCGCGTCCGCGCCCACCGTCCAGCCGTGATACGCCTCAAGCACGCTGAGCATGTCGCGCCCGCCGCTATACGCCCACGCCAGACGAATCGCCAGGTCGTTGGCTTCGCTACCGCTGTTGACCAGAAACACGCGGTCCATGGAATCCGGCGCCAACTTCAACAAGCGTTCGGAGAATTGCGCCACCGCCGCGTAATTGAACCGCGAGTTGGTGTTGAGCAGCGACCACTGGCGGCTGGCGACGGCGGCCATGCGCGGATGACCGTGGCCGAGCACCGCGACGTTGTTGAGCATGTCGAGGTAGGAACGGCCCTGCATGTCGATCAGGTGATTACGCCAGCCGCGCTCGATGCGTGGCGGGTCGACGTAATAGTGTTTTTGGGTGCGGGCGAAACTGGCCTCGCGACGTGCCAGCAACGTCTTCGAATCAAGTTCCTCCTCAGCGTCACAGGCCAGCCCGAGCAGCACCGCGGGTGACGGGCACAACGCCTGCCAGGCCAAGGCGCGGGACGGCGTGCAAAACAATGGCGCATCGAACGCAGCGCCTCGGCACAACTGCACCCTCAGCGGCCCGCTGACCGAACCCAGCACCTGGCCTTTGACCAGCGCCGCGCCACTGTGCAGCGACGGGGTCACACCCCACAGGCGCACGCTCAGTTGCGGACCGTCGAGTTGCAACACCCCCGCCGATGGCTGGTGAACCACCCCGGCAAACGGCGATTCAACCGCCGTGCCGTGTGGCACGCATAACTCGACGTGCAATGGGCAAGTATCGGGTTCGTCGGCACTGTCCGGTCGGGTACGAGACAACCGATATTGGCCATAACGGCTGGCCGCCAGGCCGTGGGCCGTAGCAGCTTCCGTCAGCAGGCGCTGATCGATCCCTTCTTGCTCCCAGTTACCGGCCTCGAAATGCGGGCTGAGTACGCCCAAATCGATCAAGGCAAATTCACGGCCGACCAGGCTCGGCAGCAACGGTGCGAAACCTTCGCTGCCGATACTCGGCAAGCTGTGGCCGACGGTGGTCAGGATCGCCGCTTCCATCAGTTCTAACGGCACCGAGGTAGCGACGCGGAAAATTTCCCATTCGTGGGTCAGGTTGTCACGACTGTACTCATTGCCCGGATCGATGCTGACCTGCTGCTCGCCGCTGAGCACCAATACCGCCGCGCGGGCCACGATCAACGGCCACAACGCCTGTAACTCTTCATGCTGCAGCGGATTGACCGCGTGATAGGCCTGCACCGCCGGCAAGATGCAGAACGGGTCGCCATCGGCGTGGTGCAGCAGCGCCGCGCAGGTCACGGACAGATCGGTAATGCGCCAGGTCCGGATCAAGTCGCCGAAATCGATCACACCCTGCAATTGCCATTGCCGTTGCGAATCCCGCTGCCAGACCACGTTGTCGTCGGTGATGTCCATGTGAATCGCCTGCACCGGCAGTTTCGCCACTAACGGCAGCAAGCGTCGTTCGGCCTGTTCGGCGGCGGCGGCAATCAACCCGCGCTGCCGATCATCCTGAATCACTGGCAACAGGTGGGCGATCAAGGCATTGGCATGGCGGGCGTCCCATTGCAGCGTGCGCTCCAGCCCCGGATGGTCAAAGGCCGCCAGCGCCAGATCCATTTCGCCACAGAGTCGACCAAAACCGGCGACCACCGAACCCGGCAAGTGCTCAAGGTGAGTCAGCGACCGGCCTTCGATGTAATCCAGCAGGCGCACATGCACCGCTTGCCCGTCGATGTCCAGAGAAAGCAGATCGGCACCGTTGTTCGCGGCAATCACGCGCGGCACGTGCACATCAGGGTGCTCAGCCAAATGCTTGAGCCCTGCGTGCTGGGCTTGCAGCTCCAGCGCCGAGTAATCACCCCGGCAGATTTTCAGGACGAAACGACCGCGTTCACTGTCGACGCGGTAGTTCAGGTCCTGCTGGCTGCCCAGGGCCTGCAATGTCCCGCTCAACCCGTAATGTGCCTGCAACAGCGCTGACGCTTGCTCCGCAGACACTTGCGGGCTGGGCAAACTGGCGCGATGAATCAACGTGGCGAGCGGCATACAACGACCCCTGAGATTTTATTAGGCGCATATATCGCCACCGCTGCGGCCGATACGCAACCCCCCGCCCCTGATCGGCACGGGGCAAAAGACATCGCCGCACTCGCGCCCGCCAGCACTTTGCGCAAGAATGTCCCCCATCTTTTCTATCGCTGGAGAAAACCCATGAACGTAGTCACCACCGACCTGCCCGGTGTCCTGATCATCGAGCCCAAGGTATTTGGTGACGAGCGTGGCTTCTTTTACGAAAGTTTCAACGCCAAGGCTTTCGAAGAAGCGACCGGCCTGAACACGCAGTTCGTTCAGGACAACCATTCCCGCTCGCAAAAAGGCGTGCTGCGCGGCCTGCACTACCAACTGGAAAATACCCAGGGCAAACTGGTGCGCGTCACCGCCGGTGAAGTGCTC
Organism: Pseudomonas sp. ANT_J12; assembly: GCF_008370045.1. Lineage (GTDB taxonomy): Bacteria > Pseudomonadota > Gammaproteobacteria > Pseudomonadales > Pseudomonadaceae > Aquipseudomonas. The sequence continues at coordinate 114,431 of NZ_VOBN01000005.1, read as the reverse complement.
GACGTGGCGGTGGACATTCGCCGCAGCTCGCCGCACTTCGGCAAATGGGTCGCCGTTCGCCTGTCCGCCGACAACCATCGTCAACTGTGGGTCCCGGAAGGTTTCGCCCACGGCTTCGTGGTGCTAAGCGAGTTCGCCGAATTCCTCTACAAAACCACCGACTACTACACCCCGTCGGCCGAACGCGCCATTCGCTGGGACGATCCGGACCTGGGCATCGACTGGCAACTGGATGAGGCGCCAAAACTGTCGGGCAAGGATGCAGCGGCGGCGTTCTTTAAGGACGCTGACGTCTTTTCCTGAAACCCTGCCTGAATCTTCACTTCAGCCGTGCGGTGCCGCAGCTGCGCAGACTGCGCCCGCAACCCTAGGCATAATGCGCCTGTCCCCCCAGGCGCTCGATGCCCATGACTCCGACCCTTCCCCGCAGACCCCGTTGGCGCAGCCTGGCCCTGCTCGCGCTGTGCCTGGCACCGTTGCTGTGGCCGTTGCAGCATCTGGCGGAGCGCTACTACCGCAGTGAACTGGCCGGGCAGAATCGTCAGACCCTCGACCTCTACGTCGCCAACCTGCTGGGCACCCTGCACCGTTATGAAGTATTGCCGCAAATCCTCGGCGACCTCCCCGCCTTGCGCGCCGTGCTCGGGGCGCCTGACGATGGCGTCACCCAAGGCAACGCCAACCGCCTGCTGAAAAACATCAGCGCCCAGACCGGCGCCGAAGTCATGTACCTGATGAACACCAGCGGCAAGACCCTCGCCGCGTCCAATTGGGACAAACACGACAGTTTCGTCGGGCGCAATTTCTCCTTCCGGCCGTACTTCAGTGAAGCCATGGCCGGGCGACTCGGACGCTTTTTCGGCTTGGGCACCACCTCGGCCAAGCGCGGTTACTTCTTCGCCGCCGCCGTGCGCGAAGGCGAAAAAGTCATCGGCGTGCTGGTGGTCAAGGTCGATCTCGATCACACCGAAAGCCTGTGGGGCAAAACCCCGGAACAACTGCTACTGACCGATAACAACGGCGTGGTCATTCTCACGTCGCGGCCCGAGTGGCGTTTTCGCTCCACCCGCGCGTTGAGTGATGACGAGAACAAAGCCATCAGCGCGATCCAGCCCTACCCGACCCGCGATCCGAAGCCGTTGAAGCTCAACCCCAATGCCTGGCTGACCCAGACCCAGTCGATTGCGGAAACCGGCTGGAACGTCAGCATCCTCGCGCCACGCACCCTGATCGACCGCCCGGTGCGTACGGTCGTGGCCATCGGTGGCGCCACCTTGCTGGTGTTGATGTTGCTGCTCGGGCTGATGATGCAGCGCCGTCGCCATTACCTGGAGCGGATCGCCTTCGAAGCCAAGGCCCGCCGCGAACTGGAAGGCCGGGTGGCCGAGCGCACCAGCGACCTCGAAGGCCTCAACCGGCGCCTGAAACAGGAAGTGCTGGAGCGCGAACAGGCCCAGCAGGAACTGGTGCGCGCCCAGGACGATCTGGTGCAGGCCGGCAAGTTGTCAGCATTGGGGACGATGTCCGCGAGCATCAGCCATGAACTCAATCAACCGCTGGCGGCCATCCGCAGCTACGCGGAAAACGCCGAAGTACTGCTCGATCACCAGCGCACCGACGATGCCCGGGGCAACCTCAAGCTGATCAGCGAACTGACCGGGCGCATGGCCTCGATCATCGCCCACTTGCGCGCCTTCGCCCGCCGCGATCGCCACGCCCCGGAAAGCGTGGCCCTGCAACCGGCGCTGGACGATGCCCTGGCGTTGCTGGCCAAGCGGCGGCGCAGCATGGAAGTCGAGCTGATCCGCGACCTGCCGGCGGCCACGTTGTGGGTCGAGGCCGGGGAAACCCGGTTGCGCCAGGTGCTCGGCAACCTGCTGGCCAACGCCCTCGACGCCCTGACCGAAAAAGGTCCGCCGCGTAAACTCTGGCTGAGTGCCCAATCCACCGCCGATGGCGTCAACCTGTACATTCGCGACAACGGCCCGGGGTTTTGCATGGAAGCCCTGGGTCGCGCCAGCGAACCTTTCTACACCACCAAGACCCGCACCCAGGGCCTTGGGTTGGGGTTGGCGATTTGCGACACGTTGATGCGCGCCTTCGGTGGTGAACTGTCGTTCTCCAACCACAAGGAGGGCGGCGCCCTGATTACCCTGAAGCTGCGCGCCGGCGCACCCGGCGTGAGCCTGCAACCGTCCGAGGACCGAAGTGCATGACCATCGATAACCGCATCCAGGTCGTGTTGATCGACGATGATCCGCACTTGCGCCAGGCCCTGAGCCAGACCCTGGACCTGGCCGGCCTGAAAATCCTGCCCCTGGCCGAAGCCAAGGGCCTGGCCGGGCAACTGGAGCGCGACTGGCCGGGCGTGGTGGTCAGTGACATTCGCATGCCCGGCATGGACGGCCTCGAATTGCTGACCGAGCTGCATGCCCAGGACCCGGAGCTGCCGGTGCTGCTGATCACCGGCCACGGCGACGTGCCGCTGGCGGTGCAGGCCATGCGCGCCGGGGCCTATGACTTCCTGGAAAAACCCTTCGCCAGCGACGCCCTGCTCGACAGCGTGCGCCGCGCCCTGGCCTTGCGCCGATTGGTGCTGGACAACCGCAGCCTGCGCCTGGCCCTGAGCGACCGCAATGAACTGAGCGCCCGACTAGTCGGGCAGTCAGCACCGATGCTGCGCCTGCGCGAGCAAATCGGCGCCCTGGCGGCGACCAAGGCTGACGTGCTGATCCTCGGCGAAACCGGTGCCGGCAAAGAAGTGGTGGCGCGGGCGCTGCACGATTTGTCGAGCCGTCGTAACGGTCCGTTCGTGGCGATCAACGCCGGGGCCCTGGCCGAATCGGTGGTGGAAAGCGAGTTGTTCGGTCACGAACCCGGCGCGTTTACTGGCGCGCAAAAACGCCGCATCGGCAAGTTCGAATTCGCCAACGGCGGCACGCTGTTTCTCGATGAGATCGAGAGCATGAGCCTGGATGTGCAGGTGAAATTGCTGCGCATGTTGCAAGAGCGCGTGGTCGAGCGTTTGGGCGGCAATCAACTGATCCCGCTGGACATCCGCGTCATCGCCGCCACCAAGGAAGACCTGCGCCAATCCGCCGATCAGGGACGTTTCCGCGCCGACTTGTATTACCGGCTGAACGTCGCGCCCTTACGCATTCCGCCGCTACGCGAACGCGGTGAAGATGCGTTGATGCTGTTCCAGCATTTCGCCGACGAAGCCAGCGCCCGCCACGGTTTGCCGCCCCACGAACTGCAACCGGGGCAACGGGCTTTGCTGCTGCGCCACACCTGGCCAGGCAACGTCCGCGAGCTGCAAAACGCCGCCGAACGCTTTGCTCTCGGCCTGGAACTGGCCCTGGACAACAGCGCTCCGGACGGCGGCGTCAGCACCACGGTCGAAGTGGTCAGCGGCGGGCTCAGCGAGCAGGTGGAAAACTTCGAAAAAACCCTGATTGCCGCCGAGCTGGCGCGCTCCCACAGCTCGGTGCGCAGCCTCGCCGAAGCCCTGGGCATTCCGCGCAAGACCCTGCACGACAAACTGCGCAAGCACGGGCTGAACTTCGCCGACGGCGGCGCCCACAGCCACACCGATGACCTCGATTGAGCTACCGTCCCATCATCATCTTCAAACAAGAGAACCGTGCATGAGCCGCGACAGTCGTCACCTGGAATCGATCCTGCACCACGACATCCCCCTCACGCGGGACATGGGCCTCCGGGTGCTCGACTGGCACGACCAGCAACTGCGCCTGCACTTGCCGCTGGAGGCCAACGTCAATCACAAAAGCACCATGTTCGGCGGCAGCCTGTATTGCGGCGCGGTGCTGGCGGGTTGGGGCTGGCTGCATTTGCGCTTGCGTGAAGAAGGGATTGAGGACGGGCACATCGTGATTCAGGAAGGCCAGATCCATTACCCGCTGCCGGTAACCACCGATGCCATCGCCATATGCCAAGCGCCGGGCGCGGTGACCTGGAAGAAGTTTGTGGCGATGTACAAGCGTTATGGCCGGGCGCGGTTGACGCTGCAGTCGCGGATTGTGAATGTGGGGAGTGAAGAGAGTGCGGTGACGTTTACCGGGCAGTACGTCCTGCACCGCTGAGCCGGGCTGACATTGATCGTTCCCACGCTCTGCGTGGGAATGCAGCCCGTGACGCTCCGCGTCACTGGACGCGGAGCGTCCCTTGAGGCGTTACCACGCAGAGCGTGGGAACGATCTTAACCGCGTGCAAGCTCCAGCAGTTTTTCCCGCCACGCCGCCTTCGCCGGCAACGCCAAAAAGAACTCATTGCGCAACGATTCCCGCGCCGGATAGCTGAACGGCGCACCACTCAAATCCAGCACTTCACCGCCCGCCCCTTCCAGCACACCTTGCGCCGCCGCCGTGTCCCACTGCGAAGTCGGTGCCAGGCGTGGATAACAATCCGCCGCCCCTTCGGCGACCATGCAAAATTTCAGCGAGCTGCCGTAATTGGCCAGTTGCAACTCACCCAGGCTTTCGCTCAGCCCCGCCAGTAAGCGCTCTTGCTCCGGGCTGGAATGCCGACGACTGGCCACCACGGTAAACGCCTCGCCAGCCGCCGGCACGTCGCGCACCTGAATCGGCAACGGCGTTTCGCCTTGATCACCACGCCACGCACCCAACCCGGCGCCACCGACGTAGAAACGCCCGTTGGTTGGCATCGACACCACGCCAAACACCACGCGACCCTGTTCGATCAGCGCGATGTTGACGGTAAATTCTTCGCTGCCGGAAATGAATTCCTTGGTCCCGTCGAGCGGGTCCACCAGCCACCAGCGCTGCCACCCGGCGCGCACGCTCTGGGGGATGTCGGCGTCTTCCTCGGACAGCACCGGGATGCTCGGATCCAGTGCCGTCAGCCCTGCCAGAATCAGATGATGAGCGGCCAGGTCGGCGGCGGTCACCGGCGAATCATCAGACTTCGCGGTCACGGCCGTGCCAGTACGCCAGAACGGCAGGATCGCATCGCCTGCCTTCAATGCCAGCTCAACCACCGGCGCCATCAACGGATGGGGGAAATTCAATTTCATGGCAAAAACACCCCACGTTGAGTCAGTAAGTCACGGGCCAGATACAACGCCGCCAAGGCACGGCCCTCGGTGAATTTGGGGTTCTGGGCCAGGCCCGACAACTCGCGCAGGTTGACCTTGTCCACGCCCATCGGCTCAGGCTCGTCGCCCTCCAGGCGTTCTTCGTACAGGTCGGTGGCCAGGACCACCTGGATCTTCTGGCTCATGTAACCGGGGGACAACGACAGCTCGGTCAAATGCTCCAACTGCCGCGCGCCGTACCCGGCCTCTTCCTTGAGCTCGCGCTCGGCCGCAGCCAGCACGTCTTCGCCTGGCTCGATCAAGCCTTTGGGCAACGACAATTCGTATTCATCGGTGCCGCCGCAATATTCTTCGACCAGCACCGCGTGGTCCGCATCGAGCATCGCCACGATCATCACTGCGCCATACCCGGCGCCCTTGCCGACCAGACGCTCGTAGGTGCGCTCCACGCCATTGGAAAAGCGCAGCTTCAGCTCTTCGACGCAGAATAAACGGCTGGTGGCGACAATCTCGCGGGCAAGTACGGTGGGTTTCTGGCGCATGAAAAGCTCCTTGGCGTGAACGCGTTACTATACCCGGCCTATCCTGATTGTTTGAGCCGGATATCTTTTTTACCGCTGGAGAAGTTTTTTATGTCCCTGCTGCCCTGGCGTGACATCGACACCGTTCTGCTGGACATGGATGGCACGCTGCTGGACCTGCACTACGACAACCATTTCTGGATGGAACACCTGCCCCAGCGATATGCCGAGTTGCACGGAGTGAGCCGGGCCATGGCGGAAATGGAATTGCAGCCGCTGTTTGAGCGCAATGCCGGCCAGTTGCGGTGGTACTGCCTGGACTTCTGGAGCGCCGAGCTGAATATCCCGGTACGCGAACTGAAACTCGAAACCGCACACCTGATCGCCCTGCGCCCGGATGCCGATACCTTTCTGGCGGCGATCAAGCAGGCCGGCAAGCGTGTGGTGATGATCACCAACGCCCATCGCGATTCGCTGTCACTCAAGCTGGAACGGATTGAACTGGCGCCGTATTTCGAGCGTTTGATCAGCTCCCACGATTATGGTTTTGCCAAGGAAAACCCGCAGTTCTGGGATGCCTTGCAGGCGGACATCGGTTTCGATCCGGCGCGCAGCCTGTTTATCGACGATACGTTGCCGATCCTGCGCAGTGCGCGCCAATTTGGCGTGGCGCATCTGTTGGCCGTGAGCGAGCCGGACAGCCGCAAAGGGCCGAAGGACACGGCGGAGTTTGCGGCGGTGGTCGATTATCGCGAGTTGATTGCAGGCCTCTGAAACCGCGTCGACTGCTTCGCGGGCAAGCCTCGCTCCTACAGGTCTTGCGCCATTTCTGATCGTTCCCACGCTCTGCGTGGGAACGATCAATTGTGGCGAGGGGGCTTGCCCCCGTTGGGTTGCGAAGCGACCCTAAAATCTTTACGACTGCTTCGCAGCCGAACGGGGGCAAGCCCCCTCGCCACAGGTCTTGAGCCTTACTCAGGAATCCGCAACGACTGCCCCGGATAGATCTTGTTCGGATCCTTGAGCATCGGCTTGTTGGCCTGAAAGATTTTGTCGTACTTGTTCGGATCGCCATACACACGCTTGGAAATCGCGCTGAGCGTGTCGCCCTTCTCGACCGTGACGAATTTCGCTGGCGTGGCCACTCCTCCCGTCACAGTGATCTGATCATCAACGCCACTGACACCGGCTACGTTACCCAGCGACAGCAGGATTTTTTCTTTCTCTTCCTGTGTCGCGGCTTCGCCTGTAGCAATGACTTTATCGCCTTCGACCTTCACTTGAATCTTGGAAGTATCGATGCCCGTCAGTGCATCCTTGACGTGCTTGGTCAGCGCCTCGCTGTTGGCCTCGGCCTTGTCCGGCGTCAGCGCATCAAGGATTTTTTCACCGGCATCTTTTAAAAAGCTGAAAAGGCTCATCGTGTTCTCTCCATGGGATAAGGGTCCAGACGCAAAAGACTAGACCAAGCCTGCAAGCCCTGGTTCCAACCCGACCAATGACCCCACCCCGCGCAAGCGCTAGAATCGCAAACCCTGCCCGCGCCCTGGAGCGAAGATGGACATCAAGCAGCTCAAATTCCTCATCGCCCTCGACGAAACCCGGCACTTCGGCCAAGCCGCCGCGCGCTGTCACATCACCCAGCCAACCCTGTCCATGCGCCTGCGCAGTCTCGAAGAAGAACTGGAGCTGCCGCTGGTCAATCGAGGCCAGCGCTTCGAAGGCTTCACCGCGCCGGGCGAACGGGTGCTGGCCTGGGCACGCACGGTGTTGGCGGCTTACGACGGGTTGCAGGCCGAGGCGGCGGCGTGTCGCGGCAATCTGGTGGGGACGTTGCGCCTGGGCGTGGTGCCGCTGTCGAGCTTCGACCCGCTGCCGTTGATGCAACGCCTGCACGCCGAACACCCGAACCTGCGCTTCGAACTGTCGGCGCTGAGTTCCGAGCAGATCCTCGAACAACTGGCGAACAATCGGCTGGACCTCGGCGTGTCCTACCTGGAGCGCCTCGACGGCGAGCGCTTCGATTCCCTGGCCTTCAGTGAAACCCGCATGGGCCTGCTCTACGACCAGCGTTTCTACACCTTCGGCGAGGCGCCGCTGAGTTGGGAATCACTGATCGAATTGCCCTTGGGCATGCTCACCAGCGGCATGCACTTTCGCCAGTCCATCGACCACAACTTCCACAGTCGCGGACTGACGCCCCAACCGTTGCTGCAAACCGACGCAGTCCACCAGTTATTACAAGCGGTGCATGGCGGCTTCTGTTGCGCGGTGATGCCTCTGGAGGGCGGCCTGGAAAATCTCACCGACCATCTACGCCTGCAACCCATCGAAAACGCGCAAACCCTAGGCCGGCTGGGGCTGATCATGCGTCGTAGCGCCCCGCGTTCGGCATTGGCGGAAGCCTGTTTTGCGATCTATCAGAAATCGCCGACAGGTTCTTGATCGACGTCATCTATCGGTACATCAGTACTAGTGATTAGACGCGACATGTTGACGCGCCTAGTCTTACAACTGATCAATCCGTTGGTGATGCCATGAACGCCAAGCGCCCTGCGAGCGCGGCGCCCGCACTCGAAACGCCCGCGCCAGACGCAAGCCAGACTTACAGTTACAGCGACCTTCAATACACCGATTCGGACAGCACCGCGCTGGCCGAGGAAGTCGCGTTGGCGATTGCCTATAACGGCATCAGCCAGGCCGTCATGTTGGTCACGCCGACCGATCTTGAAGACTTCATCGTCGGTTTTAGCCTCGGCAGCGGCATCATCGAAGACGCCACCGACATCTATGACCTGCAATTGACCGGCGAGGGTTCGGCGCAATACGCGCAAGTGACCATCGCCAACCGCGCCTTCTGGAACCTCAAGCAGCAACGTCGGCAACTGGCCGGCACCAGCGGTTGCGGGCTCTGTGGTGTGGAAGCGGTGGAACAAGCGTTGCCCGACCTCAAAGTGCTGCCCGGCGCGCCGTTGCCGCCCGCCGAATGGCTCGATGGCCTGCGCCAGCGCATCGGCGCCTTCCAGCCGCTGGGCCAGCATTGCGGCGCCGTGCATGCGGCGGTATTCATGAACGGCCAGGGCGAATTGTTGATGGGTCGCGAAGACATCGGCCGGCACAACGCCCTCGACAAGCTCATCGGCGGCTTGATCCGCCAGAACATCCCGACTGCGGGCGGCGTGGCGATTGTCACCAGCCGTTGCAGCCTCGAACTGATCCAGAAAGTGCTGCGCGCCGGGATTCAAACCCTGGTCAGCCTGTCGTCGCCCACCGGCCTTGCCGTGCAATGGGCCCGTCGGCACAACCTCAACCTCATCCACCTGCCGCAAAAAAGTGCGCCGCGGGTCTACAGCCCTGCGTTGGAGAATCAAGCGTGAGTCAACACAATCAAGCCGACCAGACACCCGTTCCGCGTTACAAGCCTTACAAGGGTCCGGCTGGTGGTTGGGGCGCACTGGCCAGCGTGGCCCGGGCCTGGTTGACCAGTGACAACGCACTGAAAAACCTGCGCATGATGCTCAAGACCAACAAGAACGGCGGGTTCGACTGCCCCGGTTGCGCCTGGGGCGACTCCAATGAAGCCGGCATGGTGGCGTTCTGCGAGAACGGCGCCAAGGCAGTGAACTGGGAAGCGACCAAACGTCGTGTCGATGGCGCATTCTTCGCCAAACACAGCGTCAGCTCCTTGCTGGAACAGAGTGATTACTGGCTTGAGTACCAAGGCCGTTTGACCGAGCCGATGAGCTACGACGCCGAAACCGATCGCTACAAGCCGATCAGCTGGGACGCGGCGTTCGCCTTGATCGCCAAACATTTGCAGGGCCTGTCGAGCCCGAACCAGGCCGAGTTCTACACTTCGGGCCGTGCCAGCAACGAAGCGGCGTACCTCTATCAATTGTTCGTGCGCAGCTACGGCACCAACAACTTCCCCGACTGCTCGAACATGTGCCACGAGGCCAGTGGTGTGGCATTGGCGCAAAGTGTCGGCGTCGGCAAAGGCACCGTGACCTTCGACGATTTCGAACACGCCGATGCGATTTTTGTCTGGGGCCAGAACCCGGGCACCAACCACCCACGGATGCTCGAACCCCTGCGCGAAGCGGTAAAACGCGGCGCTCAGGTGGTGTGCATCAACCCGCTGAAAGAGCGTGGCCTGGAACGTTTCCAGCACCCGCAACACCCGATCGAAATGCTCACCAACAGCGACAAGCCGACCAACACCGCGTACTTCCGTCCGGCTCTGGGCGGCGACATGGCGATCATGCGCGGCATGGCCAAGTTCCTGCTGCAATGGGAACGCGATGCGCAGAAGGCCGGTGAGCCTGCGGTGTTCGACCACGACTTCCTCAATGAACACAGCGTCAACGTACTGGAGTACCTGGGCATCGTCGACGACACGCCGTGGGAGCAGATCGTCGAGCAGTCCGGCCTGCCGCTGGTGGAAATCGAGCAAGCGGCGCGCATGTACGCCAAGGGCAAGAACGTCATCATGTGTTGGGCGATGGGCATTACCCAGCATCGCCATTCGGTGGCGACCATCCAGGAAATCGCCAACCTGATGCTGCTGCGCGGCAACATCGGTCGGCCGGGTGCCGGTCTGTGCCCGGTGCGCGGTCACAGTAACGTGCAGGGCGACCGGACCATGGGCATCAACGAGCGTCCGCCGGTGGCGTTCCTCGATTCCCTGGAACGTCGCTTCCAGTTCAAGGTGCCGCGCGACAACGGTCACAACGTGGTCGAGGCGATTCACGCCATGGCCGACGGTCGCGCCAAAGTCTTCATCGGCCTGGGCGGCAACTTCGCCCAAGCCACCCCGGACAGCCCGCGCACCTTTCAGGCCCTGAGCAATTGCGACCTGACTGTGCAAATCAGCACCAAGCTCAACCGCAGCCACTTGGCCCACGGTAAAGAAGCGCTGATCCTGCCGTGCCTGGGCCGCACCGACATCGATATCCAGACCGAAGGCCCGCAAGCCGTCACCGTGGAAGATTCGTTCAGCATGGTCCACGCCTCCAACGGTCAGTTGCAGGCGCTGTCGAAGCAGATGCGTTCGGAGCCGGCAATCATCGCCGGCATCGCCGCCGCGACTCTGGGCAGCAAACCGGTGGACTGGAACTGGCTGGTGGCCGACTACGACCGCATCCGCGACCTGATCGCCGACACCATCCCGGGTTTTCGCGATTTCAACGAGCGGGTGAAAAATCCGGGCGGCTTCTACCTCGGCAACAGTGCCGGTGCGCGCAAGTGGAACACGCCGTCGGGACGGGCCAATTTCCGTGCAAACGTTTTGCCGAAAGACCTGGTGCACGAGCGCGCGCGTGCCACGGGTGTGTTGCCGGACCTGATCATGCAGTCGCTGCGTTCCCACGATCAGTACAACACCACGATTTATGGTCTGGATGACCGTTATCGCGGGGTGAAGGGTCAGCGGGATGTGTTGTTCGTGAACGAAGCGGACATCATTCGCCTGGGCTTCAAACCGGGGCAGAAGGCTGACATCGTGTCGATCTGGGACGATGGTCGTGAGCGTCGGGTGAAAGGCTTTACGCTACTGGCGTTTGATATTCCGGCGGGTCAGGCGGCGGCGTATTACCCGGAAGTGAATCCGCTGGTGCCGCTGGAAAGCACCGGGGATGGCAGCCATACACCGACATCGAAATTTGTGGCGATCCGGTTGGAAATGGCCAGTGAGACGGGGTTGATCTTCGCGAAGTCGGCCTGAGTCTGATCGTTCCCACGCTCTGCGTGGGAATGCATAAGTGGACGCTCTGCGTCCGTTTTGGGACGCGGAGCGTCCCGGGCTGCATTCCCACGCAGAGCGTGGGAACGATCGGATACCGCTTTCCAATCGCCCACAAAAAAGGCCGTTTCTGCAAAGAAACGGCCTGTCCGAAGTAGCTAAAGACCGGCGAAAAACCCTTAAGTTCCGCTCAAAAAACAGTAACTTATAGAATTGTGTACAAGTCGTGTTACTCGTCGGATTTCGATTGTCACAATCAGGACACAGCCTCAGGATCGCGCCGTCATCCCCTTGAGGTTCCTCTATGAAGTTCTCCTCGATTCTCTTGTTGTCCCTTAGCCTGGCCAGTGGCTTAGCTTCTGCCGGAGGCACCACCGAAGCAGGTGTGGGCGGCGCATTGGGCGGGGTTTTGGGCTCGGTCGTCGGTCAATCACTAGGCGGCAATACCGGTTCCACCATTGGCGCGGCCCTGGGCGGCGCGGGTGGTAGTGCCGTCGGCGCCGACAAACGCAGCCGTGGCGAAGCCGCCATTGGCGGTGCGTTGGGCGCAGCCGGCGGTAACGTGGTCGGTCGCAGCCTGGGTGGCGGCACCGGCAGCCTGATCGGCTCCGCAGCCGGCGGTGGCGCCGGTGGCGCGCTGGGTAACTACATGGGCAACAAGAGCAATGAGGATGACGATCGTCGTTCGTATCGGGGTCGTGATGACCGTCGTTACTACCGTGACGACCACCGGGGTCGCGGTCATGCCTACGGCCACCGCAAGCATCACAGATACTATCGTGATCGCTGAGGCCGGCACGGCTTCGCGGTCAGGTAGATCAGAAATCGCAGCCCCAGGGCTGCGATTTTTTTTGGCCTGTCAAACCACCAACCGTTCCAGCGCCCCGCGCAATCCGGCTGGAATCGCCACCGGCTGATTCGACGCCCGATCCACAAACACATGCACAAAGCGCCCAGCCGCACAGGCTTCCTCTTCACCTTGCTTGAACACGGCCAGTTCGTACTGCACTGAGCTGTTGCCCAACTTGCCAACCCGCAGGCCGATCTCGATGCGATCCGGGAAAGCGATGGACGCAAAGTAATCGCACGCCGAGCTCACCACAAAACCCACCACTTCGCCGTCATGGATATCCAGCCCGCCCACTTCGATCAGGTAGGTGTTCACGGCCGTGTCGAAAAAGCTGTAGTAGGTGACGTTGTTCACGTGACCGTAGGCGTCGTTGTCATGCCAGCGGGTGGTGATGGGCTGGAAGTGAGGGTAGTCGGTGCGTTGGTTCATGGGGTTCTCGAAGATCGTTCCCACGCTCTGCGTGGGAATGCAGCCCGGGACGCTCCGCGTCCCAACAGCGGACGCAGAGCGTCCATGGAGGCGTTCCCACGCGGAGCATGGGAACGATCAAACAGGTGGAGTCTACCTGTCGGCAAACCCCTTACCCACCGCCGCCAACTCCCCAATCAACCGCGCCGGCTTCCACTGATCGCCCTGCCGGGTTTCCAGCGCCAGCAATCGCTGGTGAATATCCGCCAACCCCTGCTGATCCGCCCAGGCCATTGGCCCGCCCTTGTCCGCCGGGAAGCCATAGCCATTGAGGTAAACCAGGTCAATGTCATGGGCTGATGCGGCAATGCCTTCCTCAAGAATCTTCGCCCCTTCGTTGACCAGCGCCAGCAAACAACGCTCCAGCACCTCCTCAGGCCCGATCTCACGCCGCTGGAAGCCCAAACCCTCGCTGACCTTCAACACCAGCGCATCGACCTCCACATCGTGCTCAGCCTGCCGGCTGCCCGGCTCATAGTGGTAATAACCGTTGCCGCTCTTCTGGCCAAACCGTCCCAACTCACACAAGCGATTGTCGATCTGAACCTCGGGCGCATCCTGACCTTTACCGGCCAGTTCGCGGGCCCGCCATTCCAGATCGATGCCGACCACGTCGTACATGCGAAACGGCCCCATGGCGAAACCGAAGCCTTGCAGCGCCGCGTCCACCTGATAGGGGAAAGCCCCTTCGAGCAGCATCTTGCGCGCCTCGAGCACGTAGGTATGCAGCATGCGATTGCCGATAAAACCGTGACAGTTGCCCGACACGACGCTGACCTTGCCCATGCGCTTGCCCAGATCCTGCGCGGCATCGAGCACCGCCGGAGCGGTTTGCGCACCGCGAACGATCTCCAGCAGTTTCATGATGTGCGCCGGGCTGAAGAAGTGCAGGCCCAGCACCTGTTTCGGCCGGCGAGTGGCGGCGGCAATCGCGCCGATGTCCAGCGCCGACGTGTTGCTGGCCAGGATCGCTTCGGGCTTAAGCAGGCCATCCAGTTCACGGAAGATTTTCTGCTTCAATTCGAGGTTTTCGTACACCGCTTCAATCACCAGATCGACATCACGGATTGCCGCGTAATCGGCAGCCGATTTTATCCGCGCAATACGAGCATCGGCTTCAGCCTGATCGATCCGGCCCTGGCGCACATTATTGGCGTAGGTCTCAGCGACGGCGGCCAACGCCTGTTCCAGCATCTGCGGATTGTTATCGACCCACTGCACCGGCACCCCGGCATTGGCCAGGCACATGACAATGCCTCGGCCCATGGTGCCCGCGCCGATCACGGCGGCGCGCTGAATATCGAACGGCGTCTGGCTCATTGTTGTTCTCTTGTTGGCGGCTCAGGGACAGCCTTCACCATAGTCAGCCATCGCACGTTTTTGAAATTTATTCGTGTGATGGGCGACATTCAGGGGATGGATGCGCCCCAAGGCATCAGAGATGCGCCTGCGCCCATTCCCGCACATCGGCATATGGATAATCCTCCAGTGCACCCGAGCCCGGAATCGACCGCGCCTTGAGCTTGGTAAACAACGGCACACTGATCCCGCACAGAAACCGCGTCACCCGCTCCGCCGACGGAAAATGCCCGGTGTGCTGCTCATGCCTGTGGATAAAGTCACCACACAGCGCTTCAAAGTTTTTATCCACAAGCGCTGGCAACTCCGGCGGTGCCGGCAGCCGCGCCACATCCCCGTGACACACCGAACAATGCCCGCACTGCCGGGGTGCGTTTTCGTCGCCGAAATATTCGGCCAGGCGATAACCCAGACAGTGATCGGTGGCGAACAGATCGAGCATCGCGTGGATCCGTGCGATCTCGGTTTGCTCATGCCGAGTGAAGTAGGCGTGCAACTCTTCGCTCAGAGCCTGGGCATCAAAACCGGTTTGCAGCAGGCTGTAGACCTCGGTCATCTGCTTGCTTTCAAGTTCGACCCAGCCCTTCTCCTGGAAATAATCCAGCGCCTTGACCACCCGATTGCGCTCGGCCGAATGCTGCTCGTACAGCGCATCGAAATTCACCGTCGCCCAGGTCCGCGCACGGGTGGAGGTCTGGATAATCGCCGCGACGAAATCCTTGCGCTCACCCTCGAAACGGGCGAGCAACGCCTCGGGTTCCTGCAAATATTTGAAACGGTATTCCGCGTAATAGGCATAGCGCGGAGCGATGATTCCGCGCAGCTCCAATTGCACCAGCAAGGTCTTGAGCGGCAACTGACGAATGTTGCTCTGATCCGCCAACGGCCCCAGCAGAAACTCCCATTGCCCTTCGGGAGCAGCCGCTTGCAACTCGTCGAGCACGCAGCGAATGCCATCCAGTTCCGGCGTGTCGCCGTAGACGAAGTTTTCCAGCACATTGAGGCTGTCGCGGTTGGCTAAGACGAGGCAGTCGGAGGGCTGCCCGTCACGCCCGGCGCGACCGATTTCCTGGCTGTAGTTTTCGATGGATTTGGGCAGGTCGAAATGCACGACGTTGCGGATGTCGCTTTTATCGATGCCCATCCCGAATGCAATGGTGGCGACGATGCAATTCGACTGCCCGCCCATGAAGCGCTTCTGAATGCCTTCCCGTTGTTCATGTGGTAAACCGGCGTGATAGGCCTCGGCCTGAATGCCGTTGCGGCCCAGATGCTCGGCTATGTTCTCGGCGGTTTTCTGCAGGGTGACGTAGACGATGCTCGGCTGGCCGGGACGCTGGCTCATCCACTCGACCAGACGTCGGCGTTTGTCCTGGCCGCGCACCGGTTCCACCAGCAGGTTGAGGTTCGGCCGATAGAAACCAGTGGTCACCACGTCTTCGGGAGCGATGGCGAATTTCGCCTCCATGTCCGCGATGACTTTGGGCGTCGCCGTGGCGGTCAGCAGCAAGGCCTGGGGGATGTTGAACTGGCGCTGATAGTCCGGAAGCTTGAGGTAGTCGGGGCGGAAGTTGTGGCCCCATTCCGAGATGCAGTGCGCCTCGTCCACCACCAGCAGCGAGATCGGCACCTGCTGCAAGAAATTGCGGAAGCGCTCGTTCTTCAGGCGCTCCACGGAAATCATCAGAATCTTCAACTCGCCCGACTTGGCCCTGGCCATCACGTCACTGGCGTCGTCGCGGCTCTGGGCCGAATCGATACTGCCCGCCGAAATGCCATGGCGTTGCAGGAACGCCAACTGATCCTGCATCAACGCCAGCAGTGGCGACACCACCAACGTCAGGTGCGGCAGCAATAGCGCCGGCAATTGATAACACAGGGACTTGCCCGAGCCGGTAGGGAAAATCGCCGCCGCCGAGCGCCCGGCCAACACCGCGCTGACCGCTGCCTCCTGGCCGGGCCGAAACTGTGGATAACCGAAAACCTGTTCCAGGGTGTTGTGCATAAGCTGTCACTCCGTTGACTGCTGCGATGCCAAAAGCCTAGCCGGCGATTGCAGCGAGTCGAGAAAAGGTCGGGGACCAAAACGATACGAGATGATACAGCCTTCGCCGCCCTGGGCTTTTGCCACAGGATGAAACAAACGAAACACTTTAGGCCCTCGCGGCACCAGCCGATCTGCAGGTAATGTTCGCCCTCACAAAACCACTGTCCGCGCACCTCCCATCATGGCAGGACGCCTGATGCGCGCGGATCCAGACGAAGGAACGACCATGCTGCCCACACCACTTTATCCAATAGCTTTTGCCTCTCTGCTGCTCACCGGTTGTATGCAGCTCCCCGAAGATCCACCGCTCCTCGCCACGTTCGAAACCCCGGAATATCAGGCCCAGAAAGGCCTCGCAGTGATTAATGCCGCAAGCCTCTACGCACGCGGCGGCACCGGTCAGGACGTGTCCGTTGCGCTGATCGACTCAGGCCTGAACAGCCTGTTGCCGGAGTTTCAAGGGCGGGTCCGTGACCCGGGATTCGACTACGTCGAGCAAAAGGTCGGCACCATTGACCGGGTCGGTCACGGCACTCAAATGGCCGGTATTCTCGCGGCCAACAAGGATGATCAGGGCATGCACGGCGTCGCGTACAACGCGCAACTGATCCCCTTCCGATTCGGCGACGACAATGAGCCGTTTTTTTTCGACAATGAAATCGCGCGCTCCTGGCAGTCAGGTTTCGATAAGGGCGCACGAATCCTCAGTAACTCATGGGCCAATGCCATCCCGGCGACTGAGATTAATGAGGCGCGCTATCGCCAGGTAATGCCCAAATCGATGACGACCGCGCAAAAGCTTGTGCAGGAAGGCGCGGTGTTTGTGTTTCCGACCGGCAACGAACTGAAAAGAGAACCGTTGGCCGAGCCCGGTTTGCCCATTGCATCACCCGAGCTGGAGAAGGGATGGCTGGCGGTGGTCGCGCTGAAAAATGACGGCAGCGCCATCAATGCAAAATCCAATTACTGCGGCGTGGCAGCAGACTGGTGCATCGCCGCACCGGGTGGCGACGCGGGCGAAGAAAATGGCTTGCTGACGACCAGCAAGGACGGCAAATACGTACAAACCGCGGGCACATCGCCTGCCACTGCACTGGTCAGCGGCGCACTGGCAGCCCTGCAAAGCCATTATCCCGAGCTCAGCGCCCAGCAAGTGCGCGATCACCTGTTGGCGACCGCCAATCGAACCGGCATCTACGCCAACAGTGAAGCCTATGGCAGAGGGCTGCTGGACCTTGACGCTGCATCGCGCCAGCCTCCACAGCGGATGAATAATTGATTCAAGCTGCTTAAGGAATCAACACCGCCACTCTCAGCTGCTCATTCAGCGCCTGCTCATGAAATACCCGGCTCTTGCTCGCCCAGGCGGCATAAGCCGGGCTGATTTCACCGGTGAACGCCGCTGCCAACTGACGCAAATCAGCAACGCTGCGCGCACGCGGACAGAAGAGTTCGCCATCGCAGTTCTGGCTGGCATTGCGGTAAGTGGTGAGCAAGCGATCCCACAAGCCGTCACGCACTTGTCGCACAGACTTGAGCTTCACCGCCTGCACGCCCAGTCGTTGTTTCAGACCGGGTTGTCCAGCGCTTCGCTGTCCAGCAGCGCCTTGCCAATCATCAGCACTTCGGCGCGGGACGCGGTATCGACTTCAGCCTGAGTGGTCAGGGCGTCCGGCCAGCCGGTGCGGTCCATATTGGCCTGCACCATCGAACCACCCGCGTCAGTGGCGCCCGCCACACGACAGACACCGGCCCACAACAACACCATCGAGGCCATACGTAGCCAATGCATACCTAATTCCCTTTAAGCGTGTGTCAGACGTTTGGAAACGTCCTACAGATTCTGGCGCGCACCATACAGAGGTTTGCCGCGCAATGCCTGACAAACCCGTGGGAAATTTAACCCGTAAGGGTTTTTCCATAAAAACCCTCGGCAAACGCGTAGGCCAAGTCCTAAAACACGGGTAAAACCCCTACGAATCCTGTCCATCGCGGTCCTATAGCCGCGCCGTGTGATGCCCTTTTATAGTCTTTGGCGCGGCTGAATCAGTGTCTCGGCCTGCCGTGATTTCGCACAGGACGAACCTTGATGAACACGCTCCAATCACAGACCGACCGCTATCGCCCTCTCAAGTCCAGCTACAGCGACACCCCGGTGCTGGTCATCGATACCGAAGCCGACCCGCACGAAATCCTCGACGCCGCCCGCCAACGCATCGGCGCCGCCAACGACCTGCTCGAAACGCTTTATTGCCAGAGTTTCAATGAAGCGGATATCAAGGACATTCCACATATCATTAATGCACTTTACTTATTAACCCAGGACGGACACCAACTTCTGGAAGTTGCAACAACACGAATAAAACCCTGATACGAAACCGGCAATAACTCACTGCTTTATTATTTATCCGACTAAAACTGGTCTGCAGACTCTTATAATCCATCAAGTCTTTTGTGGTACCGGCTCGACTAAATTTGATAACAAGAACCCTGCTTACCGAGACGGTGGGCGAGGTCGAAAAACACGACGTGTTTAAAAGACTGGCGAATCCGTAGGAACGGCCTATAAAAGCTTCGTCCCGTTCCTACAAGCGAAGACTCTTTGTCTTCTATCGCAGCCCCGTAGCCCATCTCTATAGTTGTGACTGTCGCTGCCAAATCAGCGACTCGGGCTTGGTCACCCGTATTAGATTCACGCACGCACCCGTTGTATGCTGCCGGCACTTTTGTGTCAGTACGCTTTATGGCGGCTGTGTTTGGGACGTCTTTAGGCGTGCCGGGTAAGCGTGCGATCTCACCGGTTGACCAACCCGAACACAGTCGCCTCCCATCGCTTGGTCACGATGACGGCGCTAACTTCTGACACATTTCGAGATTGCACACCATGAATAGCTGGAATCCGTTCACCAACGATCGCTACCTTCCACTCCAAACCAACCTCACCGACTCCCCGCCCCTGATCATCGACACAGAGGCCAACCCCCAGGACATCCTCGAAGCCGCCCTCCAGCGAATCCGAGCCTCCAGCGACCTCCTCAAAACCCTGCACTGCACCTGTTTCAAAAACGGCGACGTCGAAGACATCCCCCACATCACCCACGCGCTCTACCTGCTCAGCCAGGACGGCTGCGACCTACTCAAAGTCGCCCAACAACGCATGATGGGCTGGAAAGCACCCGCCTGACACCCAGCGAAGATCGTTCCCACGCTCCGCGTGGGAATGCCTCAACGGACGCTCCGCGTTCGGCTCTTGGGACGCAGAGCGTCCCGGGCTGCATTCCCACGCAGAGCGTGGGAACGATCAACATCTGAGGATAACCGTGAGCATGTTTTTTGATGAGCTATTGGAAAGTGTGCAACAGATGAACGAAGTCCTACGCGGCGAGCGTCAACCTTTCCGCAAACACCATGTTCACAGCACGGATCAACATCCGACACGCCGCGAAATCAGGCTTAATCCACCTCATCGAAATGCCCCTGACGGAAGACGCACCATGAACCTCGCCCCCAACTTCCCCGACGACCACGCCATGCACCTGCTCATGCAGTTATTGCACGAAGAACTCGGCCTGCCCGAACGCAAAACCATCAGCCTCGCCACCTCGATCAACTTCGACCTCGGCTGCGACGGCGCTGACGCGCAAAACCTGATGGAAGCGCTGGAAGAACAGTTCGGGATCGACTTCATCGACTACGACGCCTACCGCTACTTCCAGCCGGAAGGATTCGATGTGCATCTCAAGCGTCGGGCAAAGGGACGCGGCGATAAAGTCCCGCTGACCATTGGCATGCTTTACCAAGCAGTCAAATCGCAACGCTGGGATACACAGGAAATGGAAGGCCAGTGAAGCAGGTGTTGCGACTCAACAGGCCCGCATAACTGCAATTATTCTGGCGCTACCACCTCAGAAGTGAAGGAATATTAGCTGCATGGCTAGAAAAACAGCGCCACTGCTTCCTCGAACCAAAAGACTCCTTACCGAATTAGGCGAACGCCTGAAACTGGCTCGCTTACGTCGAAGGCTGACCGCCAAAATGGTGGCAGAGCGGGCCGGCATGTCTGTCATGACCTTGCGTTCACTGGAGTCTGGTGGCGCTGGAGTGACGATGGGGGCGTATTTGTCAGTGATGCAGGCATTGAGTCTGGAGCAAGACCTGAACAAGATTGCCGAATCCGACGAGATGGGACGTCGATTGCAAGACGCTCAGTTAACTCGAGCCTCTAGGCCAAAGTTAAAAAAAGCCAAGCGTGAACAAAACGACATTGCCGCCAAGGTAAGCAAACCATCCGGCTCTCAGATAGGTCGTGTTATTCGTGAGTCGGATTACATCGGGTTTGACCCGGATGACTTCCCACTGAATACCCACGCTTTCTCCGCTTTATTTACAAAAAAAAAGAAACCTGAATCCAACACATAGCGAGGCATGTAGATTGGGGCGCGAGCGAGGCTTTGATACTGAGAAATCGCTCCCCTCGATTTCACCAGCTATCGATACTTCCGACCCAAAGGTTACGATGTGCTCCCCAAACACACCTATAAGGACATAGCGTGGACGTACTGATGGGTTTACTCGCCGCCCTGCTCTGGGGCGGTACGGATTTTCTGGTGGGCTTGAATGCCCGCGCAGTCGGCGTCAAACGCGCAGTATATTTTGGCCAGGCGCTGGGCTTCACAATCATGAGCCTGCTGCTGATCGCCGTTCCCAGCTTCATCTTCAAATCCATGGCTGCACCACTCACTGTCTGGTTGATTGGCATCGGCGCCGCCATCCTGACCGTGTCCGGTGCCCTGGCCCTGTCCAAAGCCTTCGCCCTTGGCAAAGCCTCTATTGTCGCGCCGCTGGTGACGTCCTACGGTGTGGTGACGACGTTGCTGTCCTGGGCCGGAGGCGAACAAATCAACCTGGTCCAGTTGCTGTGCATCGCCTTGTGCGTACTCGGGGTCATCCTCTCCAGCATTCACTCTGACTCGAAGATTCCACACACCACACAAGCCAGCAGTTCGATTACCTATGCGTTGTTGGCTGCCGTGTTCTACGGCACCAGTTTTTGGCTGCAAGGCCACTTCGTCCTACCCGTTCTCGGGCCCGTGACAATGCTGTGGCTCGCCTATCTTGTTGGGCTGATCGTGCTGGTGCTCATGGTCATCAAAATAAAGGACGGCTTGAAAATACCGCCCCTGAAAAACTGCATGACGCTGACGGGCGCGAGCCTGATGAATCTGGGTGGTTTTTCGTCATTCGCTTGGGGTGCGGTGGCTGGATCCGTATCGGTAGTGACCGTGATCAGCACATTGTCGGGGGGGATTGCGGCGATTTTGGGTTATGTGTTTTTCAAGGAGCGGTTGGCCAAGATCCAAGTGCTCGGTGTTGTTTTGGTCTTGGTCGGTGCGTTTATTCTGCACCTGAAAACCTGAAAAGCGCCCACAAAAAAGCCGCCCCGAAGGGCGGCTTTTTCATTTCGCTAAACCCAAACCTTACAACTTAGGCCCAGCCGCCTTAATCGCATCACTCACTTCAAACTTCTTGAAGTTCTCAACAAACAACCCAGCCAACGCTTTAGCCGCTTCATCGTAAGCAGCCTTGTCGGCCCAGGTATTACGCGGGTTTAACAGGCCAGTCTCAACACCAGGAACAGCCAACGGCACGTCCAGGTTGATGGTGTCCAGGTGTTCGGTTTCAACGCCAATCAACGCACCGCTCTGGATCGCTGCGATCACGCCACGGGTGGTCGGGATGTTGAAGCGTTTGCCGACGCCGTAGCCGCCGCCAGTCCAACCGGTGTTGACCAGGTAGACCTTGGAGCCGAAGCCGCGGATGCGTTTGATCAGCAGTTCTGCGTATTCGCCGGCCGGACGCGGGAAGAACGGTGCGCCGAAGCAGGTGGAGAAGGTGGATTTGATGCCGCTGCCGGAACCCATTTCGGTCGAGCCCACCAGTGCGGTGTAGCCGGACAGGAAGTGGTAGGCCGCTTGTTCTTCGCTGAGGATGGACACTGGTGGCAGGACGCCGGTCAGGTCGCAGGTCAGGAAGATCACAGCGTTTGGCTCGCCACCGAGGTTCTTCTCGGAACGCTTGGCAACGTGCTCCAGCGGGTAGGCGGCGCGGCTGTTCTGGGTCAGGCTGACATCGGCGTAGTCAGCGTGCTTGGCGTCGTCGATGACGACGTTTTCCAGGACGGCGCCGTGCTTGATGGCTTTCCAGATGACCGGCTCGTTCTTCTCGGAGAGGTCGATGCACTTGGCGTAGCAGCCGCCTTCGATGTTGAAGACAACGCCTTCGCCCCAGCCGTGTTCGTCGTCACCGATCAGGTAACGGCTTTCGTCGGCGGACAGTGTGGTTTTGCCGGTGCCGGACAGACCGAAGAACAGGGTCACGTCGCCTGCTTCGCCGATGTTGGCGGCGCAGTGCATTGGCAGCACGTCCGAAGCCGGCAGCAGGTAGTTCTGCACGGAGAACATGGCTTTCTTCATTTCACCGGCGTAACGCATGCCGGCGATCAGCACTTTTTTCTGTGCGAAGTTCAGGATCACGCAACCGTCGGAGTTGGTGCCGTCACGCTCAGGCACGCACTCGAAATTGGCCACGTTGAGCACTTGCCATTCGTCACGACCGGCCGGGTTGTACTTTTCCGGGTTGATGAACAGGCAACGACCGAACAGGTTCTGCCAGGCAGTCTGGGTGGTCATCTTCACAGCCAGGTAGTGGTCTTCAGACGCACCTACATGCACGTGGGAAACGAAATGCTCTTGCGCGTTGTTGAACGCCTCGACGCGAGCCCACAGGGCATCGAACTTGTCGGCAGGGAACTTGCGGTTGATCGGGCCCCAGGCGATGGAAGCCGAAGTGGACGGCTCGTCAACGATGAAACGATCAACTGGCGAGCGGCCGGTGCGGTGACCGGTGCGAACAACCAGCGCGCCGGTATCGGCAAGCTCGCCTTCACCGCGATTCAAGGCTTCTTTTACCAGATCATCAACACTCAGATCGGTGTACACGGCGTTATTGGCTTGCGTCATGAGATTCCCCGTCGGCCAGTGGCCGAGTGTGCTCCAAACGTTTTGTAGTAGAAAGTCGTGCACTACTACCGCGACAAAAAGTGGGCCGGATTATGCCAGAAACGCCCAAAAATAGTAGGGCCCTCCCGTCGTAACGGCGTTATTCCGGCGCTAACCAGTGAATTTACCTGCGCTGAACCGTTTTAGTGCCGGGTATCTGACGGCGTATCGACACCCGCGCCGGCGAACAATTGAGTGATATCCGCGGCATCGAACAGGTAGCGCTGGTTGCAAAACTGGCAATCAATCTCGATGTGGCCGCCGTGTTCGATCACCAGCGACTGGGCATCTTCCAGACCCAAGCTGACCAGCGCATTGGCAGAACGTTCGCGCGAGCAACTGCAACGGAAGCGCAGTTTCTGCACATCGAACAGGCGCACCTGCTCTTCGTGGTAGAGGCGATGGAGCACGGTTTCGTTGTCCAGGCTCAGCAATTCGTCGGCGGTCAGGGTGCTGCCCAGCGCGGTGATGTGCTGCCAACTGGCGGCGCGTTCTTCTTCGTCTTTCAGACGGTCGGCAGGCAATTGCTGCAGCAACAGGCCACGGGCGCGACGGCCGTCGGCGTACAGCCAGAAGCGCGTGCCGACTTGCTGGGACATGACGAAGTAGTTGGTGAAGCACTCGGACAGGGTTTCGCCGTCGAGGTCGACGATGCCCTGGTAACGCTGGCCCTGGGTCGGGTCGACGGTCAGCGCCAACACGCCGTTGGGCATGAGGTCGGCGAGGGTCGCGTCGGGGGCAATCTGGTCGGCTTCGTAACGGGCCAGGCCACGGATTTCGCGCTCGCTGGAACACTCGATCATCAGCAAAGGGATCGGGCCATCGGAACGCGCCTGCAGGATCAGCAGCCCATCAAACTTGAGGGTGCCCACCAGCAACGCGGCGGCGGCCATCAGTTCGCCCAGCAGTTGCGCAACCGGCTCTGGGTAGGGGTGTTTGGCCAGCACTTCGGCATAGCTACGTTCCAACGCCACCAGCTCGCCGCGGGTGTCGCTGTCATCGAAGATGAAGCGTTGGGTGAAGTCGGAATCCGGTAGATCGGTCATAGGTCTGGGTATCTGAAGTGATGACAATTTAGTTACAAGTAGTGACAATTACGCTTTGCGGCACCGTTTTGGTGCGCAATGTTCAGCCATTGGAGGCATTTTATGAACAATCCGGGTTTGTTCCAAGCAAGGTGGAACCTCCGCCGGTTGGTGCTGTGCAATTTCGTGCCTCTGGTACTGCTGGCATTCTGGTTATGGCCTACGGGTCAGATGTTGTGCGTGTTTTTCGACGAGTGGCTGTTTCACCTGCTCAATGCTCCGTTGGCCAGCAACCCGATATGGCTCCACATTTGGGCAATTGCAAGTCTGCGTCCGTTTGACGCGGTGGTCGGGGTGATTTTGCTGACACTGCTGATCAAGGGCGATTGGGTGTTCGACGCCATCGATGTCCGCCGGGCGTTTTTCGGCTTCCTGGCGATCCTGTTGTTGCTGCTGTTTATCCGCATGCTGTTTTCGAAACTCGCCGAGCACATGGGCTGGCAGCACAGCAGTCCGTCGATGATGATCAACGGCGCGATTCAGATGAGCGATTACTTCCCCGGGCTTGAGAAGACGTGGGAATTGAAGGACCGATCGAGCCAGAGCTTTCCCGGTGACCATGCGTCTGTTCTGTTGATCTGGGCACTGTTCATGACGGTGTTCAGCCGTGGAACCGGGCAGACGCTGACGATCTGGGGCCTGGCGTTGCTGTTTATGATGCCGCGACTGGTGGCGGGCGCGCATTGGGGCCAGGACGATTACATCGGCGGCGTACTGCTGGCGGTGTGGGCGTTGGGCTGGGGTTACTACACGCCCTTTGCGTATCACGTTTCGGGGTTTTTCCTGAAGGTGACGGCGCCGGTGTTCGGGCTGCTGGGGAAATTGCCGGTGCTTTCGCGGATGAGTGTGGTGCGTAGCGTTTCAGTTCGGTAATTGATCGTTCCTACGCTCTGCGTGGGAATGCAGCCCGGGACGCTCCGCGTCCCAAAGCGGACGCGGAGCGTCCATTGAGGCATTCCCACGCAGAGCGTGGGAGCGATCCTTGGACTACTCGTCGTTACTGCTCCCGCGGAACTTGAACAAATCCCGTCGCTGTTTCTTGCTCGGTTTGCCATCGGTGCTCACGCCCAACGACCCGGCCTTGCGCATCGCTGCGGCCGCTTCACGCTTGGCGACACTTGCCTCGGTCTCGGCGTACAACGTCTGCGCTTCTGGCGCGCCACGGCGCACGATCGACAGCGCCTGGACCACAATGGTCTTTTCCTCAAACCCGATGCGAATCTGAAACTCATCACCGATGCGCGGCTCCTTGCCCGGTTTGCAGCGATCTCCCCGGCAGTGCACCTTGCCACTCTCGATGGCCGACTTGGCCAAGGCCCGTGTTTTGTAAAAACGCGCGGCCCACAACCATTTATCGAGACGGACCTTGTCGTCCTCTTCCTGTTTTTGTGCCATACGAATTCCTCTTTCTGCCAATAGTCGGAACTGTACTACTGATTCTGTCGGGCGCAAGAACCGGGTCTGCCAGCTAGAATCTGGTCTCGGCCGGATCTCCGGCATGGAGTGATCGAGTGACTATATTTCCGTCTTCATTAACTTCGCCCCAAGACGCTTGCAAGGGCTGCCAGCAAAGCGAGCCGCTGGGCTTCGATTTTGCCTTTGCCTTCCAACCCATCGTCGACCTGCGGGACCAATCGGTGTTCGCCCACGAAGCCCTGGTCCGTGGCCTGGCCGGTGAAGGCGCGCTGTCCGTGTTAGATCAGGTTACAGAAGAGAACCGCTACCGTTTCGACCAGCGCTGCCGGACCCGCGCGATCGAAGGTGCGGCCAATCTTAATATGCAGACACACTTGTCGATCAACTTCATGCCCAACGCGGTCTATCGTCCAGAACTATGCATTCGCAGCACCCTGGCGGCGGCGAAGGAACACAATTTTCCGATCGACCGACTGATTTTCGAAACCCTGGAAAGCCAACACGTAGATAACTATCGCCATTTGACCAATATTCTGCGTGAATACCGCGAATTCGGCTTCAAGACCGCCATCGACGATTTCGGTGCCGGTTATTCGGGGCTCAATCTGCTGGCTGATTTCCAACCGGACCTGATCAAACTCGACATGGCGCTGATCCGCGATGTCGATCGCGACCGTGTTCGTCAGGCTATCGTTCGGGGGGTTGTCACAATGTGTGCGGAGTTGAACGTTACAGTCATTGCCGAAGGCATTGAGAGCGCCGGTGAACGGGATTTCCTGGCGGACTGTGGAATATTTCTGATGCAGGGCTTCTGGTTCGCCAAACCTGCATTCAAGGCATTGCCCCAGGTACCCCCTGAGGCGTGGATGCGTTAATCGCCGGTTTTTCCTATTGAAGACATTTGACCATTTGACCGTTGTCGGTCTGCGCGAGTGGGTGGCGCTCCCGGATTTGGGAGTCGCGGGCCTTCGGGCAAAAATCGACACCGGCGCCAGCACCTCCAGCCTGCACGCCACCGACATCGAGACCTTCGAGCGGGACGGGCAGGAATGGGTGCGCTTCACCGCGCACCTGGGCACGGTGGTGCAACTGCGCCACCGCCGCTGCGAGGCGCCGCTGGTGACGATGAAAACCATCAAGAGCTCCAACGGCCACGCGCAGATGCGCTACGTGGTCAGCACCACCCTGGCCCTCGGTGATCGGGTCTGGCGGGTCGAGTTCACCCTCGCCTGCCGCAAGTCCATGCGTTATCGCCTGTTACTCGGTTCCAAAGCCCTGATCGACGGCCAGCTGGTGGTCAATCCGGGGATCAAATACGTACAAGACAAGCCGGTGTTCCCGGTATCTACCTCTTCCACAGGTGTTGCATGAAGATCGCTGTGCTGTCGCGAAACCCGCGTCTGTATTCCACCCGTCGTCTGGTCGAAGCCGGTATCGAGCGTGGCCATGAAATGGTGGTGATCGACACCCTGCGCGCCTACATGAACATTGCCAGCCACAAACCGCAGATCCACTACCGCGGCAAGCCGCTGGAAGGTTTCGATGCGGTGATCCCGCGGATCGGTGCGTCGGTGACGTTTTATGGCTGCGCGGTGTTGCGTCAGTTCGAAATGATGGGCGTGTTCCCGCTCAACGAGTCGGTGGCCATCGCCCGTTCCCGGGACAAATTGCGCTCGCTGCAATTGCTGTCGCGCCGGGGCATCGGTTTGCCAGTCACCGGGTTTGCCCACTCGCCGGACGACATTCCCGACCTGATCGACATGGTCAACGGCGCGCCGCTGGTGATCAAAGTACTGGAAGGCACCCAGGGCATCGGTGTGGTGCTGTGTGAAACGGCCACCGCGGCAGAGTCGGTGATCGAGGCGTTCATGGGCCTGAAGCAGAACATCATGGTTCAGGAGTACATCAAGGAAGCCGGTGGAGCGGACATTCGCTGCTTCGTGGTCGGCGACAAGGTAATCGCGGCGATGAAGCGCCAGGCCAAGCCTGGGGAGTTCCGCTCCAACCTGCATCGCGGCGGCAGTGCCAGTTTGATCAAGATTACGCCGGAAGAACGCATGACCGCGTTGCGTGCCGCGAAGGTGATGGGTTTGGCGGTGGCCGGTGTGGATATCCTGCGTTCCAATCACGGGCCGCTGGTGATGGAAGTGAACTCGTCGCCGGGGCTGGAAGGGATTGAGACCACCACCGGTAAGAATGTGGCGGGGATCATCATTGAGCATTTGGAGAAGAATGGTGGGCCGAACATGACGCGCACCAAGGGCAAGGGATAGAAGCAGCTTTAAGCGGCAAGCTTTAAGCTGCAAGGGAAAAGCGACGGCGGCTTAACGCTGGACTTGCTTTTCACTTGGGGCTTGCAGCTTGCCACTCGCAGCTGTCGTCAGACCGCATCCCGCGGCAGCATCAACCCCAGCGGCAATCGCACCCGCGCCTCAAGTCCACCACCCGAACGGTTACGCAGCTCAACATTCCCGCCATGCATCGAAGCAATCCGCTTCACAATCGCCAGGCCCAGGCCTGTGCCCTTCCCGCCCCGCGCCCGATCACCGCGGGTAAACGGGTTGAAGATCGCCTCCAGCTCCGACGGATCAATCCCCGCGCCACGGTCCATGACGCTCAGTACCACATACGGCGCACTGATGTCGCCGGACACATAGGCCGCGACTTCAACACTGCTGCCCGCATGGTTCAAGGCGTTGCCGATCAGGTTGTTCAACAAGCGCTTCATCGAGACTCGACGTAGCGGAAACGGCTGGATCGGCTCCAGGCGCAACTGGACTTTCTGTTCGTTCTGGTTGTACGGCGCAGCCACTTCCCGCACCAGATCCGTCAGGTCCACCTCTTCCACCGACTCGTCACGACCGTCGCGAATGAACGCCAGGAACTGATCGAGAATCGCGTCCATGTCTTCGATGTCGCGCACCATGTCATCGCTGAGATCACTGTGGTCGCCCATCAATTCCAGGGACAGGCGCAAACGGGTCAGCGGCGTGCGCAGGTCGTGGGACACCCCGGCCAGCATCAACTCGCGCTCGCGGCCGGCCTGCTCGACGTCTTCGGCCATCTGGTTGAAAGCGCGGTAAACCTCGGCCATCTCGCTCGGCGTGTCGCTGATCGGCAGGCGCACGCTGCGGCCCTGGCCGAGTTGCCGTGCGGCATAGACCAGGCGTTTCAAGGGTTGATTGAGCTGGCTGACGAAGATCCACGCCGAAGCGGTGGACAGCAAGCCGATGGCGAGGAACCAGCCGAGCACGTTCCAGATTTTCTGGCCACGCAACGGATGCGGGTACAGCGGCACTTTCAGCCAGCCATCGCCCAGGCTCGGCGCCCGGACCCACAGCGCTGGCGGGGAGTGCATGCGTAATCGAACCTCGGTGTCGGCGCCCAGCTCCGCCTGCATTTGCCGCTGGTAGATCTCGCTGTACGGCCAGTGTTGTTCGCCTTCCGGCACACCGGCGCCCACGACCCGGATCAGGGTCGCGGCATCTGCAATTTTCGTACGGTTTTCTTCATCGGCGGCCCAATAGGCGCGCAGCGTCAGGGCGACGCCGTGGCTGTATTGGCGGTCCACCAGCACGTCTTCGTTCATCAATAGATAAACCAGGGTCAGCGCTTTGGAGAACAGGACGACAATCAGCACCAGCCACAGGGTGCGGGAGAAGAAACTCTGGGGGAACCAAACGGGGGTTTTCATGGATAACCGCTACACACTTGCAGGAGCGAGCGATGCTCGCATATTGCGGATCGCGAGTCTGCGGACAACTTCGTCCGCAAACCCGCTCCTACAAATCGCCGATCACTTGGTGGCGGCGCCGTCCGGAACGAACACGTAACCCACGCCCCAGACTGTCTGGATGTAGCGCGGTTTGGACGGATCGGGCTCGATCATCCGGCGCAGACGGGAGATCTGCACGTCGATGGAACGCTCCAGGGCATCCCATTCGCGGCCACGGGCCAGGTTCATCAGCTTGTCGCGGGTCAGCGGCTGACGGGCGTTCATGACCAAGGCCTTGAGTACCGCGAACTCACCGGTGGTGAGCATGTGTACTTCGTCACCGCGCTTGAGTTCGCGGGTGGCCAGGGACAGTTCGTAGTCACCGAAGGTCACGCTTTCGTCTTCGCTGCCCGGCGCACCCGGCACTGGCGCGGCCTGACGACGCAGGACCGCTTTGACCCGGGCCATCAGCTCGTCCGGGTTGAACGGCTTGGCCAGGTAATCGTCGGCGCCCAGTTCCAGGCCCTTGATGCGGCTCAGCTCATCACCCTTGGCGGTGAGCATGATGATCGGGATCAGGTTGTTCGCGCCACGCAGGCGGCGGCAGGCGGTCAAACCGTCTTCGCCGGGCAACATCAAGTCGAGGACGACCAGGTTGAACACTTCACGCGCCAGCAGGCGGTCCATCTGTTCGGTGTTCGGTACGGCGCGGGCGCGGTAGCCCTTGCTGACGAAAAAGCGTTCCAGCAGGCTGCTCAGCCCTGGATCGTCATCAACAATCAGAATTTTTTCGCCTTCAGCATTGTTTGCAGTGCTGCTCATTAGATGCTCCTTTTAGCTCGGCGCGCATTATGGCGTAGCTGCCGTTATACGCACCGTGTGCATTGTTAGCAGATTTTTCCTTCATCGCCAGAAAACCGGTATTTCTGCCTACAGGGTGCAATGCCCCCGAATGACAGAACGCTGGTTATAATGCGCGGCGTTTTGTGTCAGGCAACGTCTGATCGTCACTGTGGGTGGCCGCTTTTTATTTTCACGGCTTGCGCAGTAATTGTTCGATTTCACGGGTCAACGGAATGCCTTTTGACCCAGGCAGCGGCGCAGGCCAGGCCGCTCAACCAGACTCGCCGGGCCTTTATCCCTGCGCCTGCGAGCCTGCTTTCACAATTTGTCAGGTGGTTTTATGGACAGCATCAACAGCCGCATCGCCGAGGAACTCGGTGTACGCCCACAACAGGTCGAAGCGGCCGTCGCGCTACTCGATGAGGGCTCTACCGTTCCCTTCATCGCCCGCTACCGGAAAGAAGTGACCGGCAGCCTCGATGACATCCAGTTGCGGCACCTGGAAGAGCGTCTGCGCTACCTGCGAGAACTCGACGAACGGCGCATCAGCATCCTGGCCAGCATCCAGGAACAGGGCAAGCTGACCCCGCAACTCGAGCGCGACATCAAACTCGCCGACACCAAGACCCGCCTCGAAGACTTGTACCTGCCGTACAAGCAGAAGCGCCGCACCAAGGGCCAGATCGCCCTGGAAGCCGGCCTCGGCGAGCTGGCTGACGGCCTGTTCAACGACCCGAGCCTGACGCCAGACGCCGAAGCCGCACGCTTCGTCGACGCCGAAAAAGGCGTGGCCGATGTGAAGGCCGCCCTCGAAGGCGCCAAATACATCCTCATGGAACGCTTCGCCGAAGACGCCGGCCTGCTGGACAAGCTGCGCAGCTACCTCAAGCAGGAAGCCACCCTCAGTGCCCGCGTGATCGCCGGCAAGGAAGAGGAAGGCGCCAAGTTCCGCGACTATTTCGAACACGATGAACCGCTCAAAAGCATGCCGTCGCACCGCGCGCTGGCGATTTTCCGTGGCCGCAACGAAGGCATCCTGAGTTCGGCGCTGAAAGTCGGCGACGAGTTGCCGGGCACCATGCACCCGTGCGAAGGCATGATCGGCCAGCAATTCGGCATCCAGAACCAGAACCGCGCCGCCGACAAATGGCTGGGCGAAGTGGTGCGCTGGACCTGGAAAGTGAAGCTCTACACGCATTTGGAAACCGATCTGCTGGGCGAACTGCGCGACGGCGCCGAGACCGAAGCGATCAACGTGTTCGCGCACAACCTGCACGACTTGCTGCTGTCGGCCCCGGCCGGCCCGCGCGCCACCCTGGGCCTCGACCCGGGCCTGCGCACCGGTTGCAAGGTCGCCGTGGTCGATTCCACCGGCAAGCTGCTGGATCACGCCACGGTTTACCCGCACGTGCCGCACAACAAGTGGGACCAGACCATCGCGATCCTCGCCGCCCTGTGCGCCAAGCACTCCGTGGACCTGATCGCCATCGGCAACGGCACCGCCAGCCGTGAAACCGACAAACTGGCTGCTGAGCTGATCAAAAAATACCCAGCGATGAAGATGACCAAAGTCATGGTGTCCGAGGCCGGTGCATCGGTTTACTCGGCGTCGGAACTGGCGTCCAAGGAATTCCCGGACCTCGACGTGTCGATCCGTGGCGCGGTGTCGATTGCTCGGCGCTTGCAGGATCCGCTGGCGGAGTTGGTGAAGATCGACCCGAAATCCATCGGTGTCGGCCAATACCAGCACGACGTGTCGCAGCTGAAACTGGCGCGCGGCCTGGACGCGGTGGTCGAAGACTGCGTAAACGCCGTGGGCGTGGACGTGAACACCGCTTCCGTGGCGCTGCTGGCCCGCATCTCCGGCCTCAATGCGACCCTGGCACAGAACATCGTCAGCCACCGCGACGAGCACGGCGCGTTCAAAACCCGTGCGGCGCTGAAGAAAGTCGCGCGTCTGGGCGAAAAAACCTTCGAACAGGCTGCCGGTTTCCTCCGCGTCATGAATGGCGACAACCCGCTGGATTCGTCCGCCGTTCACCCGGAAGCCTATCCGCTGGTGCAGCGCATTGCCGCTGAAACCGACCGAGATATCCGCTCGCTGATCGGCGACGCGAGCTTCCTCAAGCGCCTCGATCCGAAGAAGTACACCGATGAAACATTCGGTCTGCCAACGGTCACCGACATCCTGCAAGAACTGGAAAAACCCGGTCGCGATCCGCGTCCCGAGTTCAAGACCGCCGAGTTCCAGGAAGGCGTCGAAGACCTCAAGGACCTGCAACTGGGGATGATCCTCGAAGGCGTGGTGACCAACGTGACCAACTTCGGCGCGTTCGTCGACATCGGCGTGCATCAGGACGGTTTGGTGCACATCTCCGCGCTTTCGGAGAAGTTCATCAAGGATCCGCGCGAAGCGGTGAAGGCCGGTGATGTGGTCAAGGTGAAGGTCATGGAAGTCGATATCCCGCGCAAACGCGTCGGCCTGTCGATGCGCATGAGCGACACGCCGGGCGAGAAAATCGACGGCGCCCGTGGCGCACGCCCGGGCTCGTCTTCGCGCCAATCCCAGAACACTGCACCGCGCAAGGAAACCACGGCGCCGGCCCCGGCCAACAACGCCATGGCTTCGCTGTTCGCCAATGCCAAGCAGTTGAAGAAACGCTGATGGACATCCCTGCCGGGCTGACCGAAAGCGCTTTTTTCAAGTTGCTGGGATGTCGTTTGCACAGTCTGGAAACCGGGGTGGCGCAAGTCGCCCTGGGGCTGGCGCCAGAACTGCGCAATCGCGGCGGCAAGCTGCACGGCGGGGCTTTGTTCAGTCTGGTGGACATTGCCATGGGGCTGGCCTGTTCCAGCACCCACGGCTTTGACCAGCAGAGCGCGACCATCGAATGCAAGATCAACTACATTCGCGCCGTGTCTGACGGTGAAGTGATGTGCACGGCGCGGGTCATCCATCCGGGCCGCCGCACATTGGTGGTCGAAGCCGACGTGATGCAAGGCGACAAATTGGTCGCAAAAGCGCAAGGCACGTTCGCTGTCCTATAGCTCCCCACCCTCGATTTGAGTTAATTTCGGCGCTACGACTGCGGCGTCGAACTTTTCCGCGTGCGCGACAGCCAGATTCAGGGAGTGAAGTTGGCATTTCAGTACGGGCCGATATGGCTCAAGAACCAGGCGAAAACGCCAGTTTTAACTTCACCCTTGTAGACCGTCTTGCCCACCCCCATATTGGGGCGACTGACGCGTGAAGGAATCCAACTTGAGCGAACTTCTCAACCGCCGCCTGGCTCTGCTCGGCGAGCGCGCTAACCTCTCTCTGCTCGAACAGTGCCTTCACGGCATCGAACGTGAATGCCTGCGCGTGACCGATGAAGGTCGACTGGCGCAAACGCCGCACCCGGAAGAATTGGGTTCCGCGCTGACCAACGAAAAAATCACCACCGATTATTCCGAATCGCTGCTGGAGTTCATCACGCCCGCCCTGCCCGACCCGGCAGACACGTTGGCGAGCCTGGACAGCATTCACCGTTTTGCCTACAGCAAGCTCGGCAACGAGTACCTGTGGAGTCCATCGATGCCGTGCCCGTTGCCGGCCGAGGAAGATATCCCGATCGCCTATTACGGCACGTCCAACATCGGTCAACTCAAGTACGTCTACCGCAAGGGTTTGGCCCTGCGTTATGGCAAGACCATGCAGTGCATCGCCGGGATTCACTACAACTTCTCCTTGCCGGAACAGCTCTGGCCGCTGCTCAAAGAGGCTGAAGGCTTTGTCGGCACCGACCGCGACTATCAGTCGTCGGCCTACATCGCGCTGATTCGCAACTTCCGTCGCTACAGCTGGCTGCTGATGTACCTGTTCGGTGCCTCGCCGGCGCTGGATGCCGGTTTCCTGCGCGGCCGCTCCCATCAACTGGAGCAACTGGACCCGGACACCTTGTACCTGCCATACGCCACCAGCCTGCGCATGAGCGACCTCGGTTATCAAAGCAACGCTCAGGCCGGCCTGACGCCGTGCTACAACGACCTGGCGAGCTACACCGACAGCCTGCGCAAAGCGGTGGCCACGCCTTACGCCCCGTACGTTGAAGTCGGCACGCACAAGGACGGTGAGTGGATTCAGCTCAACACCAACATCCTGCAGATCGAAAACGAGTACTACTCCAACATCCGCCCCAAACGCGTGACTTACACCGGCGAGCGGCCGATCCAGGCGCTGGTGGCCCGTGGCATTCAGTACGTCGAAGTACGTTGCCTGGACATCAACCCGTTCCTGCCGATGGGCATCGACCTGACCGAGTCGCGCTTCCTCGATGCGTTCCTGCTGTACTGCGCGTTGAATGAAAGCCCGTTGCTGGCCAACACCACCTGCACCAATGCCACGACCAACTTCCTCAGCGTGGTCAAGGAAGGTCGCCGCCCGGGCCTGCAATTGCAGCGTGACGGCCAACCGGTGGACATGAAGGAATGGGCCACTGAGTTGCTGGAGCAGATTGCCCCGCTGGCCGCGTTGCTTGATCAAAGCCATGGCGGCGAGGCGCACAGCAAGGCGCTGGACGTGCAATTGGAGAAGATCAAGGACCCGTCCCGGACGCCTTCGGCCATGGTGCTGGCGGCGATGGCCGAGCATAAGGAAAGCTTTGCCCAGTTCTCCCTGCGTCAGAGCCGGGTTCATGCGGAGTACTTTCGCAGTGAACCGCTGAGCGTTGAAGAGCAGGCGAAGTTTGAGGAGCTGGCGCGCAAGTCGCTGGCTGATCAGACGGAACTGGAACAGAACGAAGTCGGCGATTTCGATGTGTTTGTCGGGTCGTATCAGGCGAGTATTCTGGCGATCAGTAACTAAACGACGATCTTGATCGTTCCCATGCTCCGCGTGGGAACGCCTCAAGGGACGCTCTGCGTCCAGTGACGCGGAGCGTCACGGGCTGCATTCCCACGCAGAGCGTGGGAACGATCTGGTGATGTGCTTAGAATTTTCCGCTCATAAGCTAATTCGAAAAAGTTATTTATTTTAGGATTCTTATATCATTTAGTCTCCTTTCACGCCGATCCTCGGTCGCCTGATAGGAGCTTCTCTCAATGAAAATGAATTTCCCTCTTCGCCTCCTGGCGGCCGCGTCTTTGGCTGCGGCGAGTTTCTTTGCCCAGGCGGCTGACGTCACCGTCGCCTACCAGACCACCGTCGACCCGGCCAAAGTCGCCCAGGCTGACGGCGCATACGAAAAAGCCACCAACGCCAAGATCGACTGGCGCAAATTCGACAACGGTGCCGACATCATCGCCGCCATCGCCTCCGGCGACGTGCAGATCGGCTACCTCGGTTCCAGCCCCCTGACCGCTGCGATCACTCGCAAAGTCCCGGTGGAAACCTTCCTCATTGCCACCCAGATCGGCGCCGCTGAAGCCCTGGTCGCTCGCGACGGTTCCGGGATCAAGACCCCGCAAGACCTGATCGGCAAGAAAATCGCCGTGCCATTCGTTTCCACCGGCCACTACAGCCTGCTGGCCGCGCTCAAACACTGGAACATCGACCCGTCGAAAGTCACCATCCTCAACCTCGCGCCGCCGGCCATCGTGGCTGCGTGGAAACGCGGTGATATCGACGCCACTTACGTTTGGGACCCGGCTCTGGGCGTCGCCAAGGAAAACGGCAAAGTGCTGATCACCTCCGGCGAACTGGCCAAGTTCGGCGCACCGACTTTCGATGCCTGGATCGTGCGTAAAGACTTCGCCGAGAAGCACCCGGAAATCGTCACCGCATTCGCCAAAGTCACCCTCGACGCCTACGCCGACTACCGCAAAGACCCAAAAACCTGGCTCGCCAACCAAAGCAACGTCGACAAACTGGTGAAGCTGTCCGGCGCCAAAGCGGCTGACATTCCATTGCTGCTGCAAGGCAACGTCTACCCACTGGCGGCTGATCAAGTGATCACCCTCGGCGCACCGACCACCAAGGCCATCACCGACACCGCCGCGTTCCTGAAAGAACAAGGCAAGGTCGAGGCCGTGCTGCCGGACTACGCCCCGTATGTCAGCGCGAAATACATCACCAACTGATCGGAGTTAACCGCGATGGCTTTGCTACAGCTGGAGCGCATCAGCGCACAGTACCCCGGCAGTCCGGAACCGGTACTGACGGATATTTCCTTGAGCCTGGGGCCCCAGCAATTGCTGGTGGCCCTCGGCCCGTCCGGCAGTGGCAAGACTTCGCTGTTGAACCTGATTGCCGGTTTCGTCGAACCCAGCGCCGGACGCATCACCCTCGATGGCGTGCCGGTCAAAGGCCCGAGCGCCGAACGCGGCGTGGTGTTCCAGGACGATGCGTTGCTGCCTTGGCAGGACGTGCTGGCCAATGTGGGTTTCGGTCTGGAACTGGCCGGTGTGTCGAAAGAAAAACGCGAGATCCGCGCCAGGGAAATGCTCGCACTGGTGGACCTGTCCGGTTTCGAAAACCGGCGCATCTGGCAGCTCTCGGGCGGCCAGAAGCAACGTGTCGGCCTCGCCCGCGCCCTTGCTGCCGACCCGCGCGTGTTGCTGATGGACGAGCCTTTCGGCGCCCTCGATGCCTTCACCCGCGAACAGATGCAGGAACTGTTGCTGCAAGTCTGGCAGCGCACCGCCAAACCGGTGTTCCTGATCACCCACGACATCGAAGAAGCGGTGTTCCTCGCCACTGACCTGATTCTGCTGGCGCCCAACCCCGGGCAAATCGTCGAGCGCCTGAGCCTGGACTTCGGCCAGCGTTACGCCGCCGGTGAGTCGGCACGGGCGATCAAATCCGACCCGCGCTTTATCGAAACCCGCGAACACGTGCTCGCCAAAGTGTTCTCCCAACGCAGCGCCGCCACGCGGCAGGAGCGCGCATGAGCAGCTATGAAATTCCGGCCGTGACGGTGAAACCCGGTTCGACGGTGATTCCGGTGCGGCGCAGTGTGAGCACGCGCTGGATCAGCATGCTGACGTTGTTCGCTTTGGTGTTCATCTGGTGGGCCGTCACCGCCACCGGCATGATCGAGCCGCTGTTCCTGCCACCGCCGTCCGCCGTGCTGCAAAAAGGCTGGCTGCTGGCGACCACCGGCTACATGGATTCGACCTTGTGGCAGCACTTGGGCGCGAGCCTGAGCCGTATCGGCCTGGGCCTCGGCTTCGCGGTGCTCACCGCCGTGCCGGTGGGGATTGCCATCGGCCACAACCGCATCGCTCGCGGCATTCTCGATCCGCTGATCGAGTTCTACCGCCCGATTCCACCGCTGGCCTACCTGCCGCTGATCGTGATCTGGTGCGGCATCGGTGAGCTGTCGAAAGTCTTGCTGATCTACCTGGCGATCTTCGCCCCGATTGCCATCGCCACCGCCACCGGCGTGCGCACGGTTGATCCGGCCAAGTTGCGCGCCGCGCAGTCCTTGGGCGCGACCCGGGCGCAGTTGATTCGGCATGTGATTCTGCCGAGCGCGCTGCCGGATATTTTGACCGGCGTGCGCATCGGTCTGGGCGTGGGATGGTCGACGCTGGTCGCCGCCGAATTGATCGCCGCCACCAGCGGTTTGGGCTTTATGGTGCAGTCGGCGGCGCAATTCCTGGTCACCGATGTGGTGGTGCTGGGGATTCTGGTGATCGCGCTGATTGCCTTCGCCATGGAAATGGGCCTGCGCGCCCTGCAACGCAAACTGGTGCCGTGGCACGGCCAGGCGCACTGAAGATTTGTCACTGACTACGCCGACAACTCGGCGCCCCGGATTGAAGAGAACCACCATGAGCCACCTGACCATCGTCCCTTTAAGCTCGGCCCTCGGCGCGCAGATCAGCGGCATCGACATCAGTCAGCCGCTGACCCCGCCACAGCGTGACGCCATCGAACAGGCGCTGCTCAAGCATCAGGTGCTGTTCTTCCGCGACCAACCGATCGAGCCGCAACAACAGGCACGGTTCGCCGCGAATTTTGGCGACCTGCACATTCACCCGATCTACCCGAACGTGCCGGAACAGCCGGAAGTGCTGATCCTCGACACCGCCGTCACCGACGTGCGCGACAACGCGATCTGGCACACCGACGTCACTTTCCTGCCGACCCCGGCGATGGGCGCGGTACTCAGTGCCAAGTTACTGCCGGAGTTTGGTGGCGACACGTTATGGGCCAGCGGGATTGCGGCGTACGAAGCGTTGTCGGCGCCGATGAAAACCCTGCTCGAAGGGCTGACCGCGACTCACGACTTCACTCGTTCTTTCCCGCTGGAACGCTATGGCAACACGCCAGAAGCATTGGCGCAGTGGGAGGAAGCCCGACGCAAGAACCCGCCGCTGTCGCACCCGGTGATTCGTACACACCCGGTGAGCGGGCGCCGGTCGCTGTTCGTCAATGAAGGGTTTACGTCGAAGATCAATGAGCTGTCGGAGACCGAGAGCGAGGTGATCCTGAAGTTTCTCTTCGCCCACGCCACACGGCCGGATTTCACCATTCGCTGGCGCTGGCAGAAGGACGACGTGGCGTTCTGGGATAACCGCGTGACTCAGCATTACGCGGTGGATGATTACCGCCCGGCGCGGCGGGTGATGCAGCGGGCGACGGTGTTGGGGGATGTGCCGTTTTTCCGGTGAACCGATCGTTCCCACGCTCTGCGTGGTAATGCAGCCATGGACGCTCCGCGTCCGCTGTGACGCGGAGCGTCACGGGATGCATTCCTTTGCTGCGCGAGGGAACGATCAGTACTCAGTTACTCAGCGGTAGAAGGCTTCTCCCAAAGATTGATCCCGCCCTCCTGGGCAAACCGATCAATCTCCGCCAACTCTTGCGCGCTAAAGCTCAGATTCTGCAACGCCCCGACGTTCTCGATAATCTGCTCCGGCCGGCTCGCGCCGATCAGGGCCGAGGTCACGCGCGGGTCACGCAGGGTCCAGGCCAAGGCCAGTTGCGCCAGGCTCTGGCCACGCCGCTTGGCAATCTCATTGAGCCCGCGCACGTGGGCGATGTTGGCTTCAGACAGGTGCGCCGACTGCAACGAACCACCGCCCGGACGGTTGACCCGCGCATCCTTCGGAATGCCGTTGAGGTATTTATCGGTCAACAAACCCTGGGCCAACGGGGTGAACGCAATCACGCCAGCGCCGAGTTCATCGGTGACATCCAGCAGATCTTTTTCCACCCAGCGATTGAGCAGGTTGTAGGCCGGTTGGTGAATCAACAGCGGCACTTTCCACTCTTGCAGCAGCGCGGCCATTTCGCGGGTTTTCACCCCGGAGTAGGACGAGATGCCGATGTACAACGCCTTGCCCTGCTGCACGGCAGTGGCCAATGCGCTGGCGGTTTCTTCCAGTGGGGTGTCCGGGTCGAAGCGGTGGGAATAGAAGATGTCCACGTAGTCCAGGCCCAGGCGTTGCAAGCTCTGGTCGAGGCTGGCCAGCACGTATTTGCGCGAACCGCCGCCCTGGCCGTACGGGCCTGGCCACATGTCCCAACCGGCCTTGCTGGAGATAATCAGTTCGTCGCGGTACTGCTTGAAGTCTTCGCGCAGCAAGCGACCGAAGTTGATTTCGGCGCTGCCGTACGGCGGGCCATAGTTGTTGGCCAGGTCGAAGTGGTTGATGCCCAGGTCAAACGCCGTGCGCAGCAACGAGCGCTGGGTGTCGATCGGCGTACTGTCGCCGAAGTTGTGCCACAGCCCCAGGGACAGTGCCGGCAGCACCAGCCCGCTGCGACCTACGCGGCGGTAAGGGATGGACTCATAGCGGTTTTCGGCAGCGGTGTAAGTCATCGAATCCTCTCTTGTCTGTTTTGAAATGGTGTCGATTTCCACCCGGGCCAACTCGCTTGCGGGAGAGGCCCGTCTTCTAATGTTCAGTGACTTCGATACGTCGAAGTTGACCAGCATACGCCCAAGTAATGCGCCGCCAACCCTGGCTGCGACTATTTGCTGAAACGTTTCATACTTCTTCCACACGCGGCTCTCGGCTTGCACGCGTGCGGCCCGAACGATCACCGACTACCCTTTGGATGAGCGCCACATTCAACGACCCTCCGAGTCGGTGGTGCCCACCGCCGCCGCCCAAATGTGTACTTTCCCGAGAAGCAGTATGTACCGCGAACCTTAGCGCTACCTGCACAACGAAACCTCGACAACTTCGGTACAAAACGGTCAGATCACGGGCCGAGCGCCACTCTGAAACTGACTTGGCGAGGCAATATTTCGTACTACATGGCATGCATTTTTATAGGGGGTACAGCGATGACACCCAGGCCCAAAGCGACCGTTCAGGGCGCTCGATACAGCCTGCAAAGTCAAGGGTTCAGCGTGGTCTGAGCGCGTCATGGACTGGAAATCGCTCCGGGCGCAGCGCTCGGCCTTGGGGACTACTCGCTCACACGGGAGACCGCCCGGCTGGCGACGATGCGAAGGGGGATGGAGAGTCCGGACGCGGGAACACCCGAGCGAAAGACACATCCCGGATCGACATGCACTACGCCCACACTGGATCTCCAGCGACCACTAAACTGGTGAACAACAAGGATCAATTGTGGGAGCGAGCTCGCTCGCGATGGCGGTCGGACAGGCAACACCTATCGACAGGCGGAGCACATATGCACACCACCATCATCATCTTCTTCGGCCTGGTCCTGCTCGCACTGATGCTCTACATCGGCGAGCGAATCGGCTTCAGCCCCCAGACACTGACTTACAGCTTCGTCGTCCTGTGGCTGGCACTGACGGTGATCAACGGCGCGGTGGGCGTGGTCACGGCCAACCAGCCCGTGAGTTCGGAACTGGTGGTCGGCACGGTGGTGTTCAGTGTGCCGGTGGCGGCGCTGGTGTTGTTCATGGTGTTGAACAAAGCCTAGCCGCCACCGGCGCTCGATCAACGAACCAGGTGCAGGAACTGCATGTGCCGTTCGTACTGGTCGAGGATGTCGTTGATGATCTGCTCCTTGGTGTAGCCCACCAGATCGTAGTCCTGACTGCCCTCGCTCAGATGCACCTCGGCGCGGTAGTAGCGACGGTTGTTGAGTTGCTTGGAACCCATGCCGCCACGGGCGAAGGAAGGCGTGAAGTAGCCGCGCATCTGCACCTGATAGATGAACGGATGCTGCTCGCCATGACCGATTTCCAGGCTGACGCTGTCGTTGGCCGGGTCTGGCTGAGCAACCACGCTCAAGCCCTTCTCGACAAACACCGCCGTCACTTCTTCAATCGCCGGACGCACCGAGGTTTCGAGGAAGCGATAGACCTCATCCCGCGACGGGAAATGCACCGCCTGACTCAAGCGCTGACGCCAGCCTCCACGCTTGGAACCGGAGACCGGCGCCAGGGAGTGCATCTGCGCAATCTGCTTCTGCGACTCCAGGTAGAAGGCCTTGTGCAGCCCCCACATCATCAGCAGCAGGATCATCGAGAACGGCAACGAGGTCAGCACTACCGCCGACTTCAGCGCATCGATGCTGCCGGAGAACAGCAGCGCGCTGGTCACCAGCGCCGTCATCGCGCCCCAGAACACCCGCAGCCATTTCGGCCCGTCTTCATCCGGGTTGCCGCCCTTGGCCGACAGCGTCGACAGGACTACGGTGCCGGAGTCAGCGGAGGTGACGAAGAACACGAAGCTGATAAACACCGTGACCGCGATCACAGTCTTGCTCCACGGATAGGTTTCCAGCAGCAGGTACAGGGTCATCGACGGGTTATCGATGGCCGACATACCGAGCGCCGTCATGCCGTGGTTGAGCACCTGGTCGATGGCGCTGTTGCCGAAGATCGACATCCACGCCAGGGTGAAACCGAGCGGGATCAACAGCACGCCGAAGACGAATTCGCGGATGGTCCGGCCACGGGAAATCCGCGCGATGAACAGGCCCACGAACGGCGACCATGCGATCCACCAGGCCCAGTAGAACACCGTCCAGCCGCCTAGCCAGTCGCTGGGTTTATCGTAGGCGTAGAGGTCGAAACTCTTCATCGGCAACGCGCCGAGGTAGTCGCCGATGTTCTGGATCAAGGTGTTGAGCAGGTGCTGGGTCGGGCCGGCAAACAGCACGAACAGCAGCAGCGCGCAGGCCAGCAGCATGTTGATGTCGGACATCACCCGCACGCCTTTATCGACGCCGGAGACGGCAACGATGATCGCCGCGCCCATCATAAGCGTGATCAGGCCCACCTGAATCC
Organism: Pseudomonas sp. ANT_J12; assembly: GCF_008370045.1. Lineage (GTDB taxonomy): Bacteria > Pseudomonadota > Gammaproteobacteria > Pseudomonadales > Pseudomonadaceae > Aquipseudomonas. The sequence continues at coordinate 72,106 of NZ_VOBN01000005.1, read as the reverse complement.
AGTGGGTGTGGGCGATGCCGAACAGGTAGTCGAGCCCCGAGTTGAGGTGCAACACGCCAAAACCCATGTCCGCGCCGAGGCCGAACACCGTGGCGATGATGCCGAAGCCATCCACCGCGTAACCAATGGGGCCATTGATGCGCTTGCCGATCAGCGGGTACAGCGCCGAACGCAGGGCCAGCGGCAGGTTATGCCGATAGGCGAAGTAGGCCAGCGCCATACCGACAAAGGCGAAAACGCCCCAGCCATGCAGGCCCCAGTGCAGAAACAGAATCTGCATCGCCTGGCGCGCCGCTTCCGGCGTGCCGGCGGTGCCTTGGGGCGGCTGCGCCAGGTGCGTCAGCGGTTCGGACACACAAAAGAAAAACAGCGTGATACTGATCCCGGCCGCGAACAGCATGCCGGCCCAGGACAGGTAACTGAATTCGGGTTCGTCGTGGTCGGCACCGAGCTTGATCTTGCCGTAGCCCGATAACGCGGTGACCACCACGAAGACCAGATACAGGGTCATCGCGAGCATGTAGTACCAGCCGACCGTATTGGCCGCCCAGTTTTGCGCTTCCAGCAGCCAGGCACCGGCCTGTTTGGGGAAGGCCATGACAACGATGCCGAACAACAGGATGAAACCCGCCGCGAAGTAAAACACCGGTGGATTCATGCGGACTTGGCCGCTTGGAAGGGTGGACGGTGCACTCATGAACAGCGCACCTCAAGGGGGTGAAACAGGGCAATCAGAAACGGACTCGGCAAGGGCAAGCCTCCTGTTGTGAGCGGGCAGCAAACCGGCGGTTTAACTTGAATGAGCGTTCAAGTTAAACATGAATAGCGTGCTAAGGACTAATCGCAGGGCTCGGCGGTCGCTTTCCTACGCTAGCTCAAGGAAGGGTATGACGTGGGGGTAGGGGGATTCGTTCACTGGGAAATTGGCGGATTGCCATTATCGCGGTTCGGCTTGAAACCATTCGCGGGCAAGCCTCGCTCCTACAGGTCCGCGCAATTTCGAAAAATCGCGCATAACCTGTAGGAGCGAGGCTTGCCCGCGAAGAGGCCAGTTCAGTCAGCCCAGATCTCGGGCCTTACTTCTGCGTCCCATCATCATGCTGCAAATTCGCCTGCGTCAGGTTGCACCCCGCCGGTACGCTGCGGGTCAGCCATACGTTGCCGCCAATGGTCGAGCCCTTGCCGATGGTGATCCGCCCCAGAATCGTCGCCCCGGCATAGATCACCACATCGTCCTCGACAATCGGATGCCGCGGATGGCCCTTCTGCAACTGGCCGTCCTCATCCGATGGGAAACGCTTGGCACCCAACGTCACGGCCTGATAAATCCGCACCCGCTCGCCGATGATCGCCGTTTCGCCAATCACCACACCCGTCCCGTGATCGATAAAGAAGCTGCGGCCGATCTGCGCCCCCGGATGAATGTCGATGCCGGTCGCCGAGTGCGCGATTTCCGCGCTGATCCGCGCCAGCAACGGCAACCCGGCGCGGTACAGATGGTGGGCGAGGCGATGGTGAATCACCGCCAGGATCCCCGGATAGCACAGCAGCACTTCATCGACGCTGCGCGCCGCCGGGTCGCCGTGATAGGCCGCCAGCACGTCGGTGTCGAGCAGACTACGCAGCCCCGGCAAGGCAAGGGCGAAGTCCTGGATGATGGAAATGGTCTTGGCCTCGACTTCGGTGTCGACCTCGGCGCTGTGCCGGGCGGCGTAACGCAGTTCGAGTCGCGCCTGGGCCAGCAATGCGTTCAGCGCCACGTCGAGGGTATGGCCGACGTAGAAGTCTTCACTCTCTTCACGCAAATCCACCGGCCCCAGACGCATCGGGAACAACGCCCCGCACAAGGCTTCAAGAATCTCCGCCATCGCCGCCCGGGACGGCAACTCGCGACCGCCCTGCTCGCCGCTGGCGCGGCCGTTTTGTGCACGCCATTGATCACGTGCCGTGCGCAGCTGGCTGACGATGGTCTGCAATTGCCAATGGCTGGAACGCTCGCTCACGGTAAAAACTCCACACGGGCGGCCGGACTGTCTGGCCGCGCTGACGGCGATTACTTTACGGCAAGGGCTCGGAGCCGAATTAAGAACCAATTGTGCTGTGTTCAGCACATTCGGATATAAGCGATTGGCGGTTGCTCGCACAAATAGCCGTGCCTATAGTCCTGACATCCTCCTCCGCCAGTACGGACCCATGATCAAACAATCGCTTGCCCGCTTTAACCGCCTCGACCTGCTTGGCCACCCTACCGCTCTGGAAAAACTCGAACGCTTGTCCACCTGGCTGGGCCGCGATGTCTACGTCAAACGCGACGACCTGACACCGCTGGCGATGGGCGGCAACAAGCTGCGCAAACTCGAATACCTGGCCGCCGATGCGCTGGCCCAGGGCGCCGACACCTTGATCACCGCTGGCGCACTGCAATCCAACCACGTACGCCAGACCGCCGCCATCGCCGCCAAACTGGGCCTGGGTTGTGTGGCGCTGCTGGAAAATCCGCTGGGCACGGATGACGCTAACTATGTTGGCAACGGCAATCGGCTGTTGCTGGATTTGTTCGATGCCAAGGTCGAGCTGGTGGAGAACCTCGACAACGCCGACGACCAACTCCAAGCCTTGGCCGATCGCCTGCGCAATAACGGCAAGCATCCGTACGTGGTGCCGATTGGCGGCTCCAACGCCTTGGGTGCGCTGGGTTACGTTCGCGCCGGGCTGGAATTGGCAGAACAGATCAAGGACACCGGCCTGAAGTTCGCGGCCGTGGTCCTGGCGTCGGGCAGTGCCGGCACCCACAGTGGCCTGGCATTGGCCTTGAATGAAGCACTCCCGGATTTGCCAGTGATTGGCGTGACGGTGTCCCGTAGCGAGGAAGATCAGCGACCGAAAGTCCAGGGCCTGGCCGAGCGCACGGCGGAGTTGCTGGGGGTGAGTTTGCCGTCATCGTTCAAAGTCGAGTTGTGGGATGAATACTTCGGCCCGCGTTATGGCGAGCCGAATGCCGGGACGTTGTCGGCGGTGAAGTTGCTGGCGAGTCAGGAAGGTTTGCTGCTGGATCCGGTGTACACCGGCAAGGCCATGGCCGGGTTGCTCGATGGCATCGGGCGTGGACGGTTTGATGACGGGCCGATCATCTTCCTGCACACCGGTGGGGCGCCGGCGTTGTTTGCCTATAAAGACTTTCTTTGACCGATCGTTCCCACGCAGACAGATCGTTCCCACGCTCCGCGTGGGAATGCAGCCCGGGACGCTCTGCGTCCCATTGGAACGCGGAGCGTCCCTTGAGGCATTCCCACGCAGAGCGTGGGAACGATCAACTGCGTCGGCCGCATATTCTATAAACGAATAACAAAATTGATATTTAGTATTTTCCTATCTAACGCCATCATCATATAGTCGCGCCGCAGGCGAATTTGGCGCGAGACGCATAAGCTGCTTTAGGGCAGGATATCGCAATCGTTCAAATCCCGATTTTGCCAACATTCCTAATAGCGTCTTCCATAAGAAAACACAGGGGCTTGTCATGAATTTTCCCGCACTACGTCGCAACCTGCTGGTAGGTTCGCTGGGCCTGGCATTGAGCGCCGGCCTGTTGGGGCAAGCGGTTGCCGGTGAGCAGCTGCAAAAAATCAAGGACGCAGGCGTGATCAACGTCGGCCTGGAAGGCACTTATCCACCGTTCAGTTTCGTCGACGCCGATGGCAAACTGGCCGGCTTCGAAGTCGAGCTCTCCGAAGCCCTGGCCAAAAAGCTGGGCGTTAAAGCCAAGATTCAGCCAACCAAGTGGGACGGCATCCTCGCCGCTCTGGAATCCAAGCGCCTGGACCTGGTGGTCAACCAGGTGACCATCTCCGACGAGCGCAAGAAGAAGTATGACTTCTCCGAGCCGTACACCATCTCCGGGATTCAAGCGCTGGTGCTGAAGAGCAAGGAAGCCGCGCTGAACATCAAGACCGCCGCTGACCTGACCGGCAAGAAAGTCGGTGTAGGCCTGGGTACCAACTACGAACAGTGGGTCCGCGCCAACGTGCCGGGCGCTGACGTGCGTACCTACGACGATGATCCGACCAAGTTCGCCGACCTGAACAACGGCCGTACCGACGCCATCCTGATCGACCGCCTCGCGGCACTTGAATACGCCAAGAAAGCCCCGAAAACCGTGGCTGCCGGCCAGGCATTCTCCCGTCAGGAATCCGGGATTGCCCTGCGTAAAGGCGAGCCAGAACTGTTGGCTGCAGTGAACAAGGCCCTCGACGAGCTGCGCGCCGACGGCACACTGGCCAAGATCTCGGAAAAATACTTCCAGACTGACGTCACCAAATAATGGAAGAAGCTTTCCAACTCGCACTGGACTCCGCGCCCTTCCTGTTGAAGGGCGCGTACTACACGGTGATCTTGAGCCTGGGCGGGATGTTCTTCGGCCTGGTGATGGGCTTCGGCCTGGCGTTGATGCGCCTGTCGCGGTTCAAATCGGTGAGCTGGCTCGCCCGCATCTACGTGTCGTTCTTTCGCGGCACGCCGTTGCTGGTGCAACTGTTCGTGATCTATTACGGCTTGCCGCAATTGGGGGTCGAACTTGATCCGCTGCCGGCAGCCCTGATCGGCTTCTCGCTGAACATGGCCGCCTACGCCTGCGAAATCCTGCGTGCCGCGATCAGTTCCATCGAGCGTGGCCAATGGGAAGCCGCCGCGAGCATCGGCATGACCCGCGCGCAGACCTTGCGCCGGGCCATCATTCCGCAAGCGATGCGCACGGCTTTGCCGCCGCTGGGCAACAGCTTCATTTCCCTGGTCAAGGACACCGCGCTGGCCGCCACCATCCAGGTGCCGGAGCTGTTCCGCCAGGCGCAATTGATCACCGCCCGCACCTTCGAAGTGTTCACCATGTATCTGGCCGCCGCGCTGATCTACTGGATTCTGGCCACGGTGCTCTCGCACCTGCAGAACAAGTTGGAAGCGCGGGTCAATCGGCACGACCAGGAGTCCTGACCCAATGATTGTCGTGGAAAAACTGACAAAGCAGTTCAAGGGTCAAGTGGTGCTTAACGGCATCAATCTGGAAGTGAAAGAAGGCGAGGTCGTGGCGATTATCGGGCCCAGCGGCTCGGGCAAGACCACGTTCCTGCGTTGCCTGAACTTCCTTGAAGAACCCACCAGCGGCCGGATCAAGGTCGGCGACATCGAGATCGATGGCAGCCGCCCGCTGAACCAGCAGCAAGGCCTGGTGCGACGTTTGCGCCAGCACGTGGGCTTCGTGTTCCAGAACTTCAATCTGTTCCCCCATCGCACCGCCCTGGAAAACGTCATCGAAGGCCCGATCATCGTTAAGAAGATCCCGCACGCCGAAGCCGTGGCCCTGGGTAAAAAGCTGTTGGCCAGGGTTGGCCTGGCGGGCAAGGAAGACGCTTACCCGCGACGCCTCTCCGGTGGTCAGCAACAGCGCGTGGCCATTGCCCGAGCGCTGGCGATGGAGCCGGAAGTGATCCTGTTCGATGAGCCCACTTCTGCGCTCGACCCCGAGCTGGTCGGTGAAGTGTTGTCGACCATCCGCAGCCTCGCCGAAGAGAACCGCACCATGGTCATCGTCACCCACGAAATGGGCTTTGCCCGTGACGTAGCGAACCGCGTGGTGTTTTTCGACAAGGGTGTGATCGTCGAGCAAGGTGACGCGAAGGCGCTGTTTGCCAATCCTAAAGAAGAACGGACCCAACAGTTCCTCAGCAAGTTTCTGAACAACTCGCACAACTGAAAGATGATTTAAAACTTGTTAACTTCCATGGATGGAAGTGACAGTTACCTTCCGCTTCAAACACCCCTCTCTCGAATCAAGCCTATATAACTTCGCCGGCCTGAATGCGGTACATATATATGTTCTGCAACAGAATCCTCCTGCCTAAAATTCGCCATTAACCCAAACCACCCGGCTCAACGGGTCTGCGTACCCGACGGGTCAAACCGGGAGAAAACGTGGGTAAAGTTCGACAGCACGCTGCAGCTTATTAACTGCACCGTGTAGGAAATTTCTGAATAACACTGAATCCATCATCCAACTAACAAACTCTATTGACACCTATTCCGGCGCGCTCTTATCTAGTCTGCAACAGACGCCAATTATCCCGACGCATTCGTTATCACTACGAACTTTTTGTTGCCCGGTAATTCACGCCTATTGAACTTCCAGAAACGGACTTCGCTGCAAGGCTTCAAGGAGAGAACCATGACAAGCACCTCGAACAAACCCGAACTTGCGGCCCCGACCCTGGCGCAATCCCACAGGAGTGGCATCAACATCACCTCGGCCGCCCACTTGCTGATCGCTGTAGCGCCCTACCCCGGGATGGACGAAGGCGATCTGATCGAACTGTACTGGGACGACTGCTACGTGGCTTCAAAAGCCCTGATCGTCGACGACGTCAATCAGACCGTGCAACTGCGCGTGCCCGAGAGCTTTGTCGTCAATGGCACCTCCCACGTCCACTACCGCGTCATGCAGGTCGGGCAGGACCCGGCGCTGTCGCTGACCACGCGGTTGCAGATCAAACTCGATTGCCCCGGCGGCCAGGCGCCCGCGGTGTCCGGTGACGAAAACCAGGGGCTGGCCCCGGTCAACCTCCCCGATACCATTCGCCGTCACGGGGTCAACCCGAACCAGATCAAACGCGGTGTGCCGCTGACCATCGAGCCCTACCTGAACATGGCCGTCGACGACGAAATCACCCTGCAGTGGGGCGATGTGCGCATGGACCTGCCCAAGCTCAAGGCCGGGGATATTGGCCAGCCGATCCAGGTCTGGGTGCCGCCGGCGATCATTCTTGAAGCCGGCGAAGACCTGAGGCTGGAAGTGACCTACTGCATCCTCGACCGGGTCGGCAATAACTCGCGCTGGGCGCCGCCGCGAATGCTCAGGATCGGCTGCGCCAATCCCTACCTGAAAGTGGCGTTGAAAGAAGAACTCAAAGCCGCAGAACCCCGCAAGAAGTGAAGCCACCGTTGTGGCTGGAGGGCTTTTGTGGCGAGGGGGCTTGCCCCCGTTGGGGCGCGAAGCGCCCCCAAATCTACAACTGCGATTTATCTATTAATCGCGGTGACGGGGTTGGCGACTGCTGCGCAGTCGAACGGGGGCAAGCCCCCTCGCCACAGCAAGCCCCCTCCCACAGGAGCCCCTCTCCACCCCAGCCCACGCGTCGACTGTTGCTCCACAAACAACTGTTGCCCCACGGACAGACGCCCTTCTATGCATATTCCCAAAAGTTAGTTTATTAATTTTTTATACACGCTTAGGGTATATACACCGGACCACCGGACATTCTTGTTTTTCGCTCGCCGCCACCCTCGCGGCGTTTTTCATGAGATGTGAGGTAGGTATGGTCCGGAACACAATCACCCCAGTGCAGATCGCCAGGGCATTGCGTGCAGCCAAGGAGCGGCACTGATGTCCAGTCTGGCAGAAGCCACTATCCAGAGTGACCTGGATATCGCCCCCCTGTTGTTGCCCGCGCAGGTTTTGCGCAACGACGCACAAGCCATCAAGGCCGCCCATGAGCTGGCGCAAGTCGCCCGCCTGCAAGCCGCCAAACGTGACCAGCAGCGCAAGCTGCCGTGGTCGGAAATCGAACAGTTCACCCGCAGCGGCCTGGGCAGCATTGCCATACCGCGCGAGTACGGTGGCCCGCAGGTTTCGTTCGTCACCATTGCCGATGTGTTCGCGATCATTTCCGCGGCCGATCCGGCACTCGGGCAGATCCCCCAGAACCAGTTCGGCATCCTGAATCTGGTGCTTGGCAGCGCCACGCAAGCGCAGAAAAAGCAGTTGTTCAAAAGCGTGCTCGAAGGCTGGCGCATCGGTAATGCCGGGCCGGAACGCGGCACCAAAAACACCCTCGAACTCAAGGCGCGGATCACGGCGGATGGTGACGGTTTTGTCATCAGCGGCCAGAAGTTCTACTCCACCGGCGCGCTGTTCGCCCACTGGGTCGCGGTCAAGGCCTTGAACGATGACGGCAAGCAAGTGCTGGCCTTCGTCCGCCGTGGTACGCCGGGCCTGCGCATCGTCGATGACTGGTCCGGTTTCGGCCAGCGCACCACCGCCAGCGGCACCATTTTGCTCAACAACGTGCGGGTCGACGCCGAGCTGGTGGTGGATAACTGGAAGATCAACGACAGCCCGAACATCCAGGGCGCCGTGTCGCAATTGATTCAAGCGGCCATCGACGCCGGCATCGCCCGTGGCGCCATCGACGACGCCATCGAATTCGTCAAAACCCGCGCCCGCCCATGGATCGACGCCAAGGTCGAACGGGCCAGCGATGACCTGTATGTGATCGCCGACATCGGCAAACTGAAAATCGAACTGCACGCCGCCGAAGCGCTGCTGCGCAAAGCCGGGCAAGTGCTTGATCAAGTCAACGCTGCGCCGCTCACCGCCGAATCCGCCGCCCGCGCTTCGATTGCCGTGGCCGAAGCCAAAGTGCTGACCACCGAGATCTCGTTGCTGGCCAGCGAAAAGCTCTTCGAACTGGCCGGCAGCCGCGCCACCCTCGCCGAATTCAACCTCGACCGTCACTGGCGCAACGCCCGCGTGCACACCTTGCACGACCCCGTTCGCTGGAAGTACCACGCTGTCGGCGCTTATCACCTGAACGGCACGCTACCCGCTCGTCACTCCTGGATCTAACGACCAGAACACTTTTGACCAGATCTCTGGAGAAACACATGACTCTTTCTCACCACGTCGCGGTCATAACCAGCGATGAGCAAGCCCTGATCGTCGCCAGTGACCTGGCCGACGACTTCAAACGCGACAGCGCCCTGCGCGACCGCGAACGCCGTTTGCCACACCCGGAACTCGAAGTGTTTTCCCGCTCGGGCCTCTGGGGCATCAGCGTGCCAAAAGAATACGGCGGGGCTGGCGTGTCCAACGTCACCCTGGCCAAGGTCATTGCCTTGATTGCCCAGGCTGACGGCTCCCTCGGGCAAATCCCGCAGAACCATTTCTACGCCCTCGAAGTGCTGCGGGTGAATGGCAGCGAAGACCAGAAAAAGCGCCTGTACGCCGAAGTCCTGGCCGGCCAGCGTTTCGGCAATGCCCTGGCCGAACTCGGCACCAAAACCGCCCATGACCGCGTCACCAGCCTCAAACGCGACGATGATGGCTACCGCATCAACGGTCGCAAGTTCTACGCCACCGGCGCGATCTACGCCCAGCGCATCCCGACTTCGGTGGTGGATGAACACGGCGTGCAGCAACTCGCCTTCGTGCCGCGTGACAGCAAAGGCCTGACGGTGATCGACGACTGGAGCGGCTTCGGCCAGCGCACCACCGGCAGCGGTTCGGTGGTGTTTGAAGACGTGTACGTCGCCGCCGAAGACGTGATCCCGTTCCAAAGCGCTTTCGAACGCCCGACCACCGTCGGCCCGCTGGCGCAGATCCTTCACGCCGCCATCGACACCGGCATCGCTCGCGCCGCTTACGAAGATGCCCTGCACTTCGTGCGCACCAAGACCCGGCCGTGGATCGACGCCACCCATGAAAAAGCCGTCGACGACCCGCTGACCATCAAGAGCTTCGGCCATTTGGCGATTCGCCTGCACGCCACCGAAGCCTTGCTCGAACGCTCCGGCGAATTTCTCGACAAGGCCCAGGCCGAGATGAACGCCGAGACCGTCGCCGCTGCCTCGATTGCCGTTGCCGAAGCCCGGGCCATCAGCACCGAAATCTCCCTCGCCGCCGGCAGCACGCTGTTCGAACTCGCCGGCAGCCAGGCGACCCTGATCGAACACGGTCTGGATCGGCACTGGCGCAACGCTCGGGTGCACACCCTGCACGACCCGGTGCGCTGGAAGTATCACGCGGTAGGCAATTACTACCTCAACGATGAAAACCCGCCGCTGCGGGGGACCCTCTGATGGCCGACGCGAAGAAAAAGATCCTGCTCAACGCGTTCAACATGAACTGCATCGGGCACATCAACCATGGCTTGTGGACCCATCCACGGGACACGTCCACCCAGTACAAAACCATCGAATACTGGACCGAACTGGCGCAACTGCTGGAGCGCGGACTGTTCGACGGCTTGTTCATCGCCGACATCGTCGGCGTGTATGACGTCTATCAAAACTCGGTGGACGTGCCGCTGAAAGAGTCGATCCAGCTGCCGGTCAACGATCCGTTGCTGCTGGTCTCGGCCATGGCCGCCGTGACAAAAAACCTCGGCTTCGGCCTCACCGCCAACCTGACCTACGAACCGCCGTATCTGTTCGCCCGGCGCATGTCGACCCTCGACCATTTGAGTCGCGGTCGCGTCGGCTGGAACATCGTCACCGGCTACCTCGACAGCGCCGCCAAGGCCATGGGCCTGAGCGAACAGGTCGAGCACGACCGCCGCTACGACCAGGCCGATGAATACCTGGAGGTGCTCTACAAACTCTGGGAAGGCAGTTGGGAGGACGGCGCGGTGCTCAACGATCCCAAGCAACGGATCTACGCCCAACCGGAGAAAGTGCACAAGGTCGAGCACAAGGGCGAGTTCTATCAGGTCGAGGGTTATCACCTCTGCGAACCGTCGCCACAACGCACGCCGGTGCTGTTTCAGGCCGGCAGTTCGGATCGCGGCTTGCTGTTCGCCGGGCGTCACGCCGAGTGCGTGTTCATCAGCGGCCAGAACAAACCGTCGACCAAAGTCCAGGTGGACAAGGTCCGCGCCAGCGCGGTCGAGGCCGGGCGCAATCCCGAGGACATCAAGGTGTTCATGGGTTTGAACGTGATCGTCGGCGCCACCGAGGAGCTTGCCTGGAAGAAGCACGCCGAGTACCTGAGCTACGCCAGCGCCGAGGCCGGTGTCGCGCATTTTTCGGCGTCCACGGCGATCGATTTTTCCCAGTACGAAATCGACGAGCCGATCCAGTACGTGAAAAGCAACGCGATCCAGTCGGCGACCAAGAACCTGCAAAACAACGACTGGACCCGGCGCAAATTGCTCGAACAACACGCCCTGGGTGGCCGCTACATCACCGTGGTGGGTTCGCCTGAGCAAGTGGCGGATGAACTGGAATCCTGGATCGCCGAAACCGGGCTGGATGGCTTCAACCTGACGCGGATTGTCACGCCGGAAAGCTATGTGGATTTCATCGATCTGGTGATCCCGGAGTTGCAGCGTCGTGGGTCGTACAAAACCGCCTACGACAGCGGCAGCCTGCGCGAGAAGCTGTTTCACGGTGAGGCGCACTTGCCGGAGCAACACACCGGCGCCCACTACCGACACAAACCCCTGTAACCGATACCTGATCGTTCCCACGCTCCGCGTGGGAATGCAGCCAGTGACGCTCTGCGTCACAGCCGCAGGGACGCAGAGCGTCCATTGAGGCATTCCCACGCGGAGCGTGGGAACGATCTATCCACAAACTTCAATGCCCTGACTGGAATAACCATCATGACCAAGCACTACCTCTCTCACCCAGTCAAAGCACTGGCCCTGGCCCTCGGCCTCTTCAGCTCGGCGGTGTTCGCCGCCGACGCGCCGCTGAAAGTCGGCACCACCGCCGCGTTCGCCATCCCGCTGGAAGCCGCCGTCGAAGAGGCCTCCAAGCAAGGCCTGAAAGTCGAACTCGTCGAGTTCAGTGACTGGATCGCCCCGAACGTCAGCCTCGCCGCCGGCGACATCGACGTGAATTACTTCCAGCACATCCCGTTCCTGGAAAACGCCAAGGCCGCCGCCGGGTTTGACCTGGTGCCGTTCGCGCCGGGGATCATCAACAACGTCGGCCTCTACTCGAAGAAATACAAAAGCTTCGACGAGCTGCCAGAGGGCGCCAGCGTGGCCATCGCCAACGACCCGATCAACAGCGGGCGCGGCCTGCAACTGCTGGCCAAGGCGGGCCTGATCACCCTCAAGCCGGGCGTGGGCTACAAGGCCACCGAAGAAGACATCATCGCCAACCCGAAGAAAATCAAAATCCTCCAGGTTGAAGCCGTGCAACTGGTTCGCGCCTACGACGACGCTGATCTGGTCCAGGGCTACCCGGCCTACATCCGCCTGTCGAAGACCTTCGATGCCGGCTCGGCGTTGCTGTTCGACGGCCTCGATCACAAGGAATACGTGATCCAGTTCGTGATCCAGCCGAAAAGTAAAACCGACCCACGCCTGATCAAATTCGTCGACATCTACCAGCACTCGCCCGCCGTTCGTGCAGCGCTGGATAAAGCCCACGGCAAGCTCTATCAAGCCGGCTGGGAAAGCTAAGCATGACGGCCGCGATCCAACGGCGACTGGAGATTCCAGAGCCCCAGAAAGCCGAACACACCGAACTGCACCCGGACCTTAACCGCGCCCACGTGCGCTTCATCGGCCTGGGCAAAACCTACAACGGCCAGCAAGGCCCGGTGGCGGCGTTGCACGGCATCGACCTGGCGATTCAGCGCGGTGAGGTGTTCGGCATCATCGGCCGCAGCGGCGCCGGCAAGTCGTCGCTGATCCGCACGATCAATCGCCTGGAACAGCCGAGCACCGGGCGGGTATTGATCGATCAAGTGGACATCGGCGACTTCGATGAAGACCGCTTGGTGGCGCTGCGTCGGCGGATCGGCATGATCTTCCAGCACTTCAATCTGATGTCGGCCAAGACGGTTTGGCAGAACGTTGAGTTGCCGCTGAAAGTGGCCGGTGTGCCCAAGGACAAGCGCGAGAAAAAGGTCCGCGAACTGCTGGAACTGGTGGGCCTGCAAGAGAAGCACAAGGCCTACCCGGCGCAGCTTTCCGGCGGGCAGAAGCAGCGCGTAGGCATCGCCCGCGCATTGGTGCATGACCCGGAAATCCTGCTGTGTGACGAAGCGACTTCGGCGCTGGATCCGGAGACCACCCAGTCGATCCTCGGCCTGTTGCGCGAGATCAATCGGCGCCTGGGTTTGACCATCGTGCTGATCACCCACGAGATGGCGGTGATCCGCGATATCTGCGACCGGGTCGTGGTGCTTGAGCACGGACGTGTCGTCGAGCAAGGGCCGGTGTGGGAAGTCTTCGGCAACCCGCAGCACGAGGTCAGCAAGACCTTGCTCGCGCCGCTGCAACACGCGTTGCCGGAGGAATTGCAGAGTCGCCTACAGGCACAGCCGCAATCCTCGGACGCCGCGGTGGTGCTGCGTTTGCAATTCACCGGCAGCGCCACCGACGAACCGGACCTGGCGGCATTGTTCGCCGCCCTCGGTGGCCGCGTAAGGTTGCTTCAGGGCGGCGTGGAACGGATTCAGGGGCATGCGCTGGGGCAATTGCTGTTGGCGGTAGCTGGTTCGTCCCTGGGCGCCGAGGCACTGCGTCAGCGCGCCGGCCACTGGGCGCAACAGGTGGAGGTGCTGGGTTATGTGGTTTGATCGCTTGCTGCAGGGCTTTATCGACACGTTTTTGATGGTCGGTGTCTCATCGCTCATCGCGCTGCTGGCGGGGATTCCGATGGCCGTGATTCTGGTCACCAGCGACAAGGGCGGCATCTACCAGGCGCCCGTGCTGAACCGTGTACTGGGGGCGTTCGTGAACCTGTTCCGCTCGATTCCGTTTTTGATTCTGATGGTGGCGCTGATCCCGTTCACGCGGCTGATTGTCGGCACCACTTACGGTGTCTGGGCGGCGGTCGTGCCGCTGACCATTGCCGCGACACCGTTCTTTGCACGCATCGCTGAAGTGAGTTTGCGCGAGGTCGATCACGGCTTGATCGAAGCGGCGCAGGCGATGGGTTGCCGGCGCTGGCATATCGTCTGGCATGTGCTGTTGCCAGAGGCGTTGCCGGGGATTGTTGGCGGTTTCACCATTACCTTGGTGACGATGATCAACTCATCCGCCATGGCCGGGGCGATTGGTGCTGGTGGGCTGGGGGACATTGCGTATCGGTACGGGTATCAGCGCTTTGACAGCCAGATCATGTTGACGGTGATTGTGTTGTTGGTGGTGTTGGTGGCGATTATTCAGCTGGGCGGGGATCGGTTGGCGCGGGGCCTCAACAAACGCTGACTGCTTGTGCAACTGCAGAGCTTTTGTGGCGAGGGAGCTTGCTCCCGCTCGATTGCGCAGCAATCGCAAAACCTGCTGACCTGTTTTGCCTGACACACCTCTTTGAATGGCTGGGGCTGCTTCGCAGCCCAACGGGGGTAAACCCCCTCGCCACAAAAGCTCGTCTGCCGTAAGTCATCACCGATCTGTGAAGGGAAGTTTTCGTACAAGAAAATCAGAGTGCCAGCAGGCCCGTTCCCTTTCATTTGCAGGACATTTCCTAGATCATTTCGCACGCTTGCGCCTGCCAAATCCCGTGGCTAGTCTTCGGTCCGTCACTGCTTATCAGTGATCGGGTTTAGTCGCCCGGATTACCGGGCGCACAGCGCCACCTCATCTCAGGTGTTTTATCGCCTGTAATTTATGGTGGCTGTGCGCAGGGCACCCTCGGGTGCGCCGGTATTGCCTGGTGACCGGTCGACTAACCTGCGCGCAGCCGCCACCTCTGTTCGTTTAGTCGCGATATCGGTCGGCTCCAATCAATATCAGGAGTTTTACCCATGAAAAGATCCGTTCCCGATCCACCCTCCAACGCACCTGAAACCGACGCCCCGCTCAGAGACCGATCCGCGCTCTATCGCGCAATCGATTTCTACCTCACTGGCGACCAGCCTTCGGCGCCCGATGAACTGCGTTTCTACAACGTCAGTGACGATGTGAGCTTTGAAGACACCCAACTCTATGTGGCTGACTTGCTGCGTTGTGCCTCAGTCACGGCGTATCAGTGTGGCGACCAACTTAAGGGGGCCGAACGCGCCATGGTGTTTTCGGTTTGGCATTTGCTGGAGATCGCCAAAGCCATGGTTGATCGTTCGATTGATTGCCTGGGGATGAAGCAGGGCTGAGTCGTCAGTGATATCGCCTTCGCGGGCAAGCCTCGCTCCTACAGTTGACCGCACTCCCCTGTAGGAGCGAGGCTTGCCCGCGAATGGCTGCGAAGCAGCCCAAAGATTGATGGCGTATATTCGGCAAATCCCCATTGCCTGCGCAGCCCGCCATGAAACAAACCACCGACGACCTCGAAAAAATCACCGCCACCACCCTGGGCCATTACAACTCCGTGGCCGAGGGCTTTCGCGAGGGGACGCGCGATCACGATGTCAGCCAGAACATCGACGCGCTGTTGCGGCACATCCAGGGTGAGGCGCCGTTCAGCATTCTCGATTTCGGCTGCGGTCCCGGCCGGGATCTACAGACCTTCACGCGCATGGGGCACATCGCTGTCGGGCTTGATGGCTCGGAGAAATTTGCGCAGATGGCCCGGGAGGACAGTGGTTGCGAGGTGTGGCAGCAGGATTTTCTGAAGCTGGATTTGCCAGCGGAACGCTTCGACGGGATCTTTGCCAACGCGGTGCTGTTTCACATCCCGCGCCAGGAATTGCCTCGGGTGTTGAAGGAGCTGTACGCCGGGTTGAAACCGGGCGGAGTGTTGTTCAGCTCCAATCCGCGCGGGGAGAATCAGGAAGGCTGGAACGGGCCGCGTTATGGCGCGTATCACGATTTGCAGGCGTGGCAGGCGTTGCTGACCGAGGCCGGGTTTGTGGAGCTGGAGCATTACTACCGGCCGGCGGGGTTGCCGCGCGAGCAACAGCCTTGGTTGGCCAGCGTTTGGCGCCGCGCCGACTGATCGTTCCCACGCTCTGCGTGGGAATGCAGCCCGTGACGCTCTGCGTCACCGCCGTAGGGACGCGGAGCGTCCCGGGCTGCATTCCCAAGCGGAGCGTGGGAACGATCATTAGGCGGACTCTTTTTTCGGCTCGCGGATTTTGTACCAGGCCACATACAGCGCCGGCAAAAACAGCAGCGTCAGCAAGGTCGCGATGATGATCCCGCCAATCATCGCGTAAGCCATCGGCCCCCAGAACACTTCCCTCGCAATCGGGATCATCCCCAGGCTCGCCGCCGCTGCCGTCAGCAGAATCGGCCGGCGACGATGTTCCGTCGCCTGCGCCACCGCGTCCCACGGTTCAAGGCCTTCCTTCTCCAACGACTCAATTTGCGTCACCAGAATCACCGAGTTGCGGATGATGATGCCGATCAGCGCCAGGATGCCGAGGATCGCCACGAAGCCCATCGGCGTGCCGGTGGGGATCAGCGCCAGCACCACGCCGATCAGCCCGAGCGGCGCGACGCTGGCCACCAGGAACAGCTTCTGCACGCTGTGCAGCTGGATCATCAGGAACGTCGCCATCAAAAACAGCATCAGCGGCACAACCTTGGCAATCGGCCCCTGGGCCTTGCCGCTTTCCTCGACGGTGCCGCCGGTGGCGACTTTGTAGCCCACCGGCAAACCGGCGGCGAAGTGGTCGATGGTCGGTTGCAGTTGTTTCACCAAATCGGTCGGCTGGATCTCGTCGCGCACCGCAGCCTTGATGGTGATCGTCGGTTTTCGATCCCGGCGCCAGACCAGCGGCTGCTCCAGCTCATACCGCACCGTGGCAAACGCCAGCAGCGGAATCGACGTACCGCTCGGCGTGACGATTTGCAGGTTTTGCAGGGTTTCCGGCGTACCGCGTTCGGCGTCTTCAGCACGACCAACCACGTTGATCAGGTAGATGTCATCGTCCACCTGAGTGATCGGCGACCCCACCACAATGCTGTTCATCAGGTTGGCCACGTCTTCCGAGGACAGCCCCAGTTGCCGCGCCTTGTCCTGGGCGATGTCGATGCGCAGGACCTTGCCCGGCTCGTTCCAGTCGTAAATGATCTCGCCGATGTGCGAGTTTTTATCCAGTTCGGTGGCCAGTTCGATCGCGTGTTTGCGCACCTGATCGATGTCCTTGCCGCTGACCCGGTACTGGATCGGCCGCCCCACCGGCGGGCCCATTTCCAGGGCCTGGACGTAGCTGCCGATGCCGACAAAGTCCTTGCGCAGCCGCTCGCGCAAGCGCTGGCTGAGCGCGGTGCGCGATTCCAGGCCTTTGCTGACGATGATCAATTGCGCGTAATACGGGTTCTGTAATTGCTGGTCGAGGGGCAGGTAGAAACGGATCGCGCCTTCGCCGATGTAGGTGCTCCAGCGCACGATGTCCGGGTCGTCCTTGAACGTCGCTTCGAGCTTGTCCACCGCCTTGCGCGTCTCGTCGATCGAGGCGTTTTGCGGCAGGTTGAGGTCGACGAGGATTTCCGGCCGGTCCGAGGACGGGAAGAACTGGTTCTGCACGAACTGCATGGAAAACACCGAGGCCACGAACAGCGCGACAGTGATGCCGATGGCCCACCAGCGGTTGCGCATGGCCCAGAACATACCGCCATTGAACGCCCGACCGATGCGACCCGGCTCGGCGGAATGCGGTTTCACATTGGTGCTGAGAATGTGCACGGCGATCACCGGGGCGAACAGCACCGCGACCACCCATGACACCAGCATCGCCACAGCGATCACCGCGAACAGGGTGAAGGTGTACTCACCGGCAGAACTCGCGTTCAAGCCAATCGGCACAAAACCGGCCACTGTCACCAACGTACCGGTGAGCATCGGGAATGCAGTCGAGGTGTAGGCGAACGTCGCCGCCTGCTCCTTGGTCTCGCCCATTTCCAGGCGCGTGACCATCATTTCCACGGTGATCATCGCGTCGTCCACCAGCAGGCCGAGGGCGATGATCAGCGCGCCGAGGGAAATCCGCTGCATGGTGATGCCGCTGTACTCCATGAAGACGAAGACCATCGCCAGCACCAGCGGTATCGAGCACGCCACCACCAGCCCGGCGCGCACGCCAAGGCTGATGAAGCTGACGATCAGCACGATCACCACCGCTTCGAACAACGCACTGGTGAAGCCGCCAACGGCTTTTTCCACCACCGCGGCCTGATCGGACACGTTGTGCACGCCGACGCCCACCGGCAAATCGGCGGTCAGGTCAGTCATGCGCTGGTGCAGGGCCTTGCCGAATTCCTGGATGTTGCCGCCCTTCTTCATCGCGATCGCCAGGCCAATGGCCGAGTGACCGTTGAAACGGAATTGCGGGGTGGCCGGGTCGACATAGCCACGGCTGATTTCAGCGATGTCGGCCAGACGATAGAAGCGGTCGTTGAGCCGCAGGTTGACGTTGGCCAGGTCTTTCTCGGACTCAAACTGGCCCGAGGTGCGCACGGAAATCCGCTCGGGACCTGCCTCGATCACACCCGCCGGGGTCACGGCGTTCTGCGATTGCAGGCTCTGCACCACCTGGCGCTGATCGATGCCGAGCGCGGCGAGTTTGCGCGTGGAGAAGTTCAGGTACAGGACTTCATCCTGCTCGCCGATCATCTCGACCTTGCCCAGCCCCGGCACATCGCGAATCGCCGCCCGCACTTGTTCCACATAGTCGCGCAACTGACGCATCGACAAGCCGTCAGCGGTAAAGGCGTACACCGAGCCGAACACATCGCCGAATTCGTCGTTGAACCCCGGCCCTTGCAGGCCCTTGGGGAAGTCGCCGCGAATGTCGTTGATCTTCTTGCGCACCTGGTACCAGATTTCCGGGATGTCCTTGGCGCTGGTGGTGTCGCGCAGGTACACGAACACGGTTGATTCACCGGGTCGGGTGTAGCTTTTCACGTAGTCGAGGGAGTCGAGTTCCTCGAGTTTTTTCTCGATGCGATCCGTGACCTGCTTGAGGGTTTCTTCCTGGGTCGCGCCGGGCCAGCGGGTCTGGATGACCATGGTTTTGATGGTGAACGAGGGGTCTTCCTCGCGGCCCAGGTTCATGTAGGAGAACACGCCCATCAGCAGCGCGACGAACATCAAATACCAGACAAACGACTGATGTTTGAGGGCCCATTCGGATAAGTTGAAACTCCCTTTCATTGCGGGCTGCCCTCATCGACTTTGACTTTCTGCCCGGGTTTCAGGCTGTTTACACCGGCAGTGACCACGCGCTCGCCGGACTTCACGCCGTCGGCCAGCACCACCGTTGAATCGGTGCGGCTGATCAGGCTCACATCCCGAGGGGAAACGGTTTGAGTCTGCGGGTCGACCACCCAGATCCGGGTTTTGCCATCGACCTCTTGCAGGGCGTTGAGCGGCAATTCAAGACGCGGTTTGATCGCGGAACTGAGGGTCACGCTGATCGCGGTGCCGAGGCGAAAGCCCGGTGGCGTGTCGGTCAGGGTCAGGCGTGCGCGACGGGTGCGGGTCGCGCTTTGGGCCTGGGGCTCGATTTCACGGATCGTCGCGGTGCTGGTGATGCTCGGGTCCAGTTGCGCGGCCACCTGAAACACCACGTCCGCCGGCAACTGATCGACCAGGGTATCGGGCAGGTCGATCACCGCTTCCTTGATGTCCGGTTGCGCCAGGGTCACGACTTGCTGGCCGGCGGTGACGACTTGCCCGGCTTCGGCATTCCACGCGGTGACGATGGCTTTGTGATCGGTGCGCAATTGCACGTAGTTGAGTTGGTCCTTGGCCTGATCCACCGAAGCCTTGGCCTGATCGAGGGACGCCTGGGTGGTTTTCAGGTCGGTCTGGGCGATGTCGAGTTGCGCCTGGGCGCCGACCCCACGATCAAACAATTCCTGCTGCCGGCGAGCGCTGGCCTGGGCGTTGATGAGCTGCGCCTGGATCCGCGCCAGATCGCCCTGGGCCGAGCGCAATTGGTTCTGCTGATCGGTGGGGTCGAGGGTCGCGAGCAAGGCGCCCTTCTCGACTTCGGCGCCGACATCGACGTTACGGCTGGCAATCCGACCCGGCACCCGAAAGCCGATATTGCTTTCGTAACGCGCCTGGATGCTGCCGGCGAAACGGCCGAGGTCTTCCTGACTCAACGCTTTGACTTCGATGGACAGCACCGGGCGCACCGGCTCCGGCGGCGGTTCTTTTTTCGAGCAGGCGACCAGTAGCAAACCGGTGGTCAACAGCATCAGGCGCTTCATTGTTCAGCTCCCGGCGCCAGATCCTTGTAGGTGTTCTCGGCGATTTCCACTTTCATTCCCGGGTGCAATAACTGGCCGCCAGCGATGATGACTTTTTCACCACCGTCCAGGCCGTCGCTGATGATGACGTTGCCCGTCAGGTAACGGCCGACGGTGACGTTGTGCAGTTGCGCCTTGCCGTCGGCGTCCACCAGCCACACGGCGGGTTCGTTGAGGTTTTTCGTTAGCGCTGACCAGGGCAATTCCACGGCGGATTTGCCCGGTGCCTTAGCCGTGGCGCTGACCACCGAGCCGAGTTGCATGCCTTCGGGCAGGCCGTTGAGGGTGACTTTGACCTGCACGGTGCCGGTCTGCGCGGACACCGCTGGCGTAATTTCCCGGACGGTGCCGGTGGTTTTGATCGCCGGGTTGTCGAGCAGGCTGACTACCACGGATTTGTCCGAGGGCGGCTCGGCCAGCAGTGATTCGTAGACGTTGAACACGGCGTCGCGTTCGCCGTCCCGGGCCAGGCTGAAGATCGGCACGGTGGCCTGCACGACCTGGCCGACTTCGGCCTGGCGCGCGGTAATCACCCCCGGCGCTTCGGAGATCAGCGAGGTGTAGCTCAGTTGTTCCCGGGCGTTGGCCAATTGCGCCTGGGCGGCGGTCAGGGCGCTTTGACTACTGCGTAGTGCAGCCTGGGCCGCATCGTATTCGCTTTGGCTGGTGTAGCCCTTGGGCAGGAGTTTTTGCTGGCGCACGAACGCGGCGGCGGTCTGCTTGACCCGGGCCTGTTCGGCGGTGACCTGGGCCTGGGCGGAATCGACGTTGGTCTGCAGGTCCTTCGGGTCAAGTTTGGCCAGTACCTGCTTGGCCGAAACCCGGTCACCTACATCGACCATGCGCTGGATGATCTTGCCGCCGACGCGGAACGACAACTCGGTCTGCACCCGGGCCTGGACGTCGCCGGTAAGGGTCACGGAAGCGGCGTAATCCGCAGGCTTGACCGCTTGCACGAAGACGCGCGGCAGGTCTTTCTCGACCGGTTTTTTATCGCCGCAGGCGGTCAGCAGGGCGAACACGCCCAGCCCCACTATTATTCTCAATCCGGTACCCGCCATGCAGACTCCTTTTCCTTGTACGAACGTGCAAGTGACGATACGACTGTGAGCTTAGAACAGGGTTCAACGGGCGTGCAGGTTTGCGCAAACCCTGGGGCCCAGTGAATAACCTGTGGCGAGGGGGCTTGCCCCCGTTCGACTGCGCAGCAGTCGCAATAGCTGCAGATGCGGTGTATCTGAGAAAACAGCGGGGCCGCTTCGCAGCCCAACGGGGGCAAGCCCCCTCGCCACAGGCAAGCCCCCTCGCCACAAAAGCTCGCTCCCACAGGGGATCTCCATGTGGCCGACAATAAGGCAAACTGGCCGCCTACACAGCAGGAAGCTCCCCATGCTCAAAACCCTCGCGGTGGCCAATTACCGCTCGATCAATAAATTGGTGATCCCGCTGGGTCGGTTGAACCTGATCACCGGCCCCAACGGCAGCGGCAAGTCCAACCTCTATCGCGCCTTGCGCCTGCTGGCGGAGACGGCCCAGGGCGGCGTGGTCAATGCGCTGGCCCGTGAGGGCGGGCTGGATTCGACGTTCTGGGCCGGGCCGGAGAACATCAGCCGGCGCATGCGTAACGGCGAAGTGCCGATCGAAGCCACCGTGCGCCAGGGCGTCAAACGCCTGCGCCTGGGGTTTGCCGGCGAAGACTTCAGCTATTCGATTGCCCTGGGTTTGCCGGCGCCGACCGAGTCTTACTTTGCCCTCGACCCGGAAATCAAAAAAGAATGCATCTGGGCCGGCGCCCTCTACCGCCCGGCGAGCCTGCTGGTGGATCGCGAAGGCCCGATGATCCGCGCCCGCGAGGGCCGCAACTGGGATGTGCTGGCCCAGCACACGCCGAATTTCGACAGCCTGTTCGATCAGGTCGGCAGTTTTCGCACCTCCCCGGAAGTCATGCACCTGCGCGAGTTCATCCGCCGTTGGCGCTTCTACGATCACTTTCGCAGCGACGCCGACGCCCCGGTGCGTCAACCGCAGTTGGGTACGCGCACGCCGGTGCTGCACCACGACGGTCGCGACCTTGCGGCAGCGTTGCAGACCATCCGCGAAATCGGTGATCCCGAAGCGTTGCAAGCCGCCATCAGCGATGCGTTCCCCGGCGCGCGCCTGAACATCGCACCGTTGCAGGGTGGACGCTTCGCCATCGAGTTTTATCAGGAAGGGTTGTTGCGGCCGTTGTCGGCGGCGGAGTTGTCGGATGGCACGCTGCGTTATCTGCTGCTGGTCGCCGCCTTGCTGACGCCTCGACCGCCAACGCTGATGGTGCTGAACGAGCCGGAAACCAGCCTGCACCCGGACCTGTTGCCGGCGTTGGCGCGGTTGATCATCCGTGCGTCCGAGCAATGTCAGGTGTGGGTGGTGTCCCATGCCCGGCGCTTGATCTCGGCGTTGCAGGAAGACCTGGAGTGCAATTGCATTGTGCTGGAGAAGACCCTGGGCCAGACCGGGATCGTAGGGCAACGGGTGCTGGATGAGCCGGCGTGGAATTGGCCGGACTAAGACCCACAGATCGTTCCCACGCTTTGTGGCGAGGGAGCTTGCTCCCGCTCGGCTGCGCAGCAGCCGTAAAACCATCGATGCGTTAACTCAGACAAATCGCATACTCAGGTCTTGGGGGTGCGGCGCACCCCAGCGGGAGCAAGCTCCCTCGCCACAGGTGGGAACGATCAGGTCAGCGAATCACCCCTGCCACTTCCCACCTTCAACAATCACGCTCTCAGGCTTGGTGTCATCGCTCAGTTCTTTACGCACGTACTGGTCGTACAGCTTGAGCAGATATTTCTCTTCACCCAACTTCGCCAACTCGGTGTTCACCCAGTCCCGCAGTTCGAGGTTGCCCTTCTTCACCGCCGGTGCAATCGGTGCTTCGGCGCCCAGGGTCTGGGCCAGCACGCGGTAGCCAGGATTCTGCTTGGCCCAGCTGAACAGCACCAGGTTGTCTTGTGCATAAGCATCGCCACGCCCATTGGCCAGGGCTTGCAGGGACTCGGAGTTTTTCTCGAACTTGAGCAGTTTCCAGTCCGGGTGATTCTTGGTCAGCCAGATATCGGCGGTGGTGCCGGTGGTCACGATGGTGGTGCGGGTCGCGAGGTCATCGAGGTTTTTCACCGAGCTGCCCTGCGGGACAAGGGCCTGCACCGCGACCTTGAGGTTCGGGTTGGTGAATTCCACCGCTTCCTTGCGCTCCGGGGTGACGGTCATGTTGGCCAGGATCAGGTCAACCTTGTCGCTTTGCAGGAACGGAATCCGGCTCGCCGGTTCAACGGCGACGAATTCGACTTTGTTCTCATCGCCCAACAGATCCTTGGCGAATTGACGGCCGATGTCGGTATCAAAACCGACGTAGCGCCCGGCCTCATCGACAAAACCGAACGGTGGCTTATCGGTGAAGACGCCGACGATCAGCTTGTCCCGGGCCTTGATTTTGTCCAGGTAGCCGGCCGGCGCGGCGCTTTCGCTGGCGACTTTCGGCTTCGGCGGTTCTTCGGTTTTGTTGCAACCGGCCAGCAGTGCGAGGCCGAGCAGCGGCAGTAAAAAGAGTGAAGACTTGGCAGTTTTCATAGCGGTTCCAGTTCCTTTGTTTGAGTCTTTTTGGGCAGGGCTTCGACGTAGGAGAATTTCTCCAGGAACTGCTGCGCTCGTGCGGTTTGCGGGTTCGTAAAGAAAAGCTCGGGAGGGTTTTGTTCGAGGATGCGCCCGGCATCCATGAACACAATGCGGTCAGCCACGGCGCGGGCAAAGGCCATTTCGTGGGTGACGATGAGCAAGGTCATGCCTTCGCGGGCCAGGCACTGAATCACTTCCAGCACTTCCTTGACCATCTCCGGGTCGAGGGCGGCGGTGACTTCATCGAACAGCATCACTTTAGGGTTCATGCACAGCGAGCGGACGATGGCGATGCGTTGCTGCTGGCCGCCGGAGAGCTGACGCGGGAAGGCGTCGCGCTTGTCCAGCAGACCGACGCGTTCGAGCAGCGCTTCTGCCTGGGCGCGGGCGTCGCGGCGATCGCGTTTCTGTACTTTGACCGGGCCGAGCAGCACGTTGTCGAGCACGTTCATGTGCGGGAACAGGTGATAACTCTGGAACACCATGCCGATCTGCTGACGCACGTCGCGCCAGTCGGTGCCCTTGTCCAGCAACTCGCGGCCGTTGAAATTCAAGCTGCCGCTGTGGGCGACTTCGAGGCCGTTGAGGCAGCGCAGCAAGGTGCTTTTGCCGCAGCCGCTGGGGCCGAGGATCACGATGACTTCGCCTGGTTTTACTTGCAGGTCGATCTCTTTGAGCACCTGCTGCTCGCCGAAAAACTTGTTAAAACCCTTGAACTCGATCAATGCGCTCATGCTTGCGTCCAGCGCCGCTCCAGCACGCGCGAGGCGGCCGAGAGCGGGTAGCAGATGAAAAAGAAAAACAGGAACAGTGCGCCGTAGATCAGCACCGATTCGTAGGTACGTTCGATGATCTGCTGGCCGACCTTGATCACGTCCACCACACCGATCAGCACCGCCAGGGAACTGGTCTTGATGATTCGGGTGTAGACGTTGATGGTCGGCGGCGTCATGCGTTTCAGCGCCTGGGGCAGCAGCACGTAGCCGTAGAGTTGCGGGCCATCCAGGCCAATCGACAACCCCGCTTCGCGCTGGCCGCGAGGCAACGACAACAACGCGCCGCGCACCACTTCGCCCACCTCGCTGGCGCCCCACAGCGACAGCACCAGCACCGCGCACCAGAAGCTCGGAATGCTCAGGCCAAAGAAAATCGGCAGGCCGAAAAACATCAGGTACAGCCAGACCAGCACCGGGATCGCGCGGAACAGTTCCAGATAGACCCGCAGGAACGCGTTCAGCCATTTCGAATTCAGCGTGCGCAGCACGCCGTAAAGCACGCCGCCGACGGTGCTGATGGCGATGCTCAGAAAGGAAATCGATAAGGTTTGCGCGGCGCCCTTGCCCAGTTGCGGCAACGACACCCACAGCAATTCAAGACCCGAACTGGCCATGCTGGAGCCTCCTTTCCAGACGGCTGAGCAGCAGCGACAGCGGCAAGAACAGCAGCACGCAAATCAGCGTCAGCACGGCGAGCATTTCGTAGGTTTTGTAGTAGAGCGCGATGTAGCTCTTGGTGGTGTAGAGAATCTCCGGCACCGCCACCGCCGAAACCACGGTGGTTTCCTTGAGCAGGAAAATGAAATTGGCGAACAGCGACGGCAGGCTGAGGATCCCGGCTTGCGGCAGGATCACGTAGCGCAGCAATTGCCCGTGGGACAGGCCGATGGAGCGGCCCGATTCCAGTTGCGCGTGCGGCACCGCATCCACACCCGCGCGCAGCACTTCCGTGAGGTACGCGCCGCCAAGGAAGGTCATGGTGATGATCGCCGCGGTAAATCCGGAAACGCGGATGCCCAGCGTTGGCAGGGCGAAGTAGACGAAGAACAGCTGAATCAACAACGGGGTGTTGCGCGCCAGTTCCACATACAACCCGACCAGGCGCTGCAAGTAAGGCGTGCGAAACACCAGGATCGTCGCGTTGATCAGCGCCACCAGCAGCGAGGTGCCGATGGCAATGAAGCCGACCTGCAGCGTCACGCCCACGGCTTTGAGAAACGCCGGCAGGGTGCTGAGGATAAAAGCGTAATCGAAGTTCATTGAACATCCTGGACGTCGCTCGGTAAGCGACGGTGGTGCAGTCCATGAACGGTGGATAACCGTCCGGCAGGCACCGACTTTAAAGGTATAAAAAGAGGAATTTAAATACCGTTAAAGCATATTGATATCACACAAAAAACTATCTCGTGGATTTGCGGCAACAACAGATGACGGCTATTTTCCTTTTCGCTGTAGGAAGGATCTTTTTTTCAAAAAGCCCCTCCAAGGACGCACAGCTTTTGGCCAGACTCCGGCCAAACCCATCACAAGGAAGAGAAGAATATGGCTGACGTAAAAGCACCGCAGCGGCTGGACCCGCAGGACATCGTGAAGTTGTTGGTGGCGTTGCGCCGGGCGTTGAAGGCGCAGGCGGCCTGAAGAGCGCTTTGATCGTTCCCACGCTCCGCGTGGGAATGCAGCCCGTGACGCTCCGCGTCACTGGACGCGGAGCGTCCCTAGAGGCATTCCCACGCAGAGCGTGGGAACGATCACGCCGACGCTAGCATCAGCCGTCGGAGTTCGAAACCTTGAAGGGGTTTAAAGCGGCGTCAAATCAGAACGCTGGCAATACCGCGCCGTTGTACTTCTTGGCGATGAACGCTTTCACTTCCGGGCTGGTCAGGGCTTTGGCCAGTTTCTGGATGGCGTCGCTGTCCTTGTTGTCCGGACGAGCCACCAGGAAGTTCACGTACGGCGAATCGGCACCTTCAATCACCAGTGCGTCTTTAGCCGGGTTCAGGCCTGCTTCCAGCGCGTAGTTGGTGTTGATCATGTCCAGGTCGACCTGGTCCAGCACACGCGGGAGCATGGCCGATTCCAGTTCCTTGAACTTGAAGTTGTGCGGGTTCTTGGCGATGTCTTTCGGGGTAGCCAGGGCGTTTTTCGGGTCTTTCAACTCGATCAGGCCAGCCTTCTGCAACAGGATCAGGGCGCGGCCGCTGTTGCTGCCTTCGTTAGGGATGGCGATGGTGGCGCCGTCCTTGAGCTCAGCCAGGGTTTTGACTTTCTTCGAGTAGCCGCCGAACGGTTCGACGTGCACGCCGATCACGGTGACAAGGTTAGTGCCTTTGCCTTCGTTGAAGCTTTTCAGGTACGGCAGGGTCTGGAAGTAGTTGGCGTCCAGACGCTTCTGATCGACCTGGACGTTCGGCTGAACGTAGTCGGTGAAGACTTTGATTTCCAGATCCACGCCTTCTTTGGCGAGGGTCGGTTTGATCAGTTCCAGAATCTCGGCGTGTGGGACCGGGGTCGCCGCAACCACCAGTTTCTCGCCAGCCTGGGCCAGGCTTGCAGTCAGGGCAGCCGCCAATGCGGTGAACAACAGAACCTTTTTCATGCAGTGTCCTTATCGGAAATCACGGTCGCTTATGGCGACGGCTATTAGTACGAGTGCCAGTGAAGTGCTATCGCTGGCGTGAAGCGGACAATACCGGGATTTTTTATTCCCGAACAATATCTTTTATTCACTTTGATATTCCATTTTGTTCATACAGCTCTAGCTCGCACATTACCTGTAGGAGCGAGGCTTGCCCGCGAAGGCGTCCTTCATGACACACCGCGTCGTCTGGGTTCGCGAGCAAGCTTTGCTCCTACAGCGATAGCGTTCTTCCTGATACACCGTGTCGTCTGGTTCGCGAGCAAGCTTTGCTCCTACAGCGATAGCGTTCTTCCTGATACACCGTGTCGTCTGGTTCGCGAGCAAGCTTTGCTCCTACAGCGATAGCGTTCTTTCTGACACACCGTGTCGTCTGGTTCGCGAGCAAGCTTTGCTCCTACAGCGATAGCGTTCTTTCTGACACACCGTGTCGTCTGGTTCGCGAGCAAGCTTTGCTCCTACAGGAGTGCGGCGTTTTTTAGCAGTTGTTTCAAGGCTGTTTGTTCCGCCACAGATCCATTGCCGAGAATCTGTTTGATCTGACTCTCAATCTGCACCAATGAAATAGGCACCTCCGGCAAATTCAAATGCTCCGGCAAGATCTCATCCCCGGTGCTCACCAGCAGCGCGAAGTGAATGACGTTCTCCAGCTCCCGGGTGTTGCCCGGCCAGCTGTGAGCCTCCAGCACCTGTTGCGCGGCTTCGCTGATCAGCGGCACGGGCAGGTCCAGGCGTTGGCTGTAGATGCCGAGGAAATATTCCGCCAAGGACAGAATGTCGCCCACTCGCTCGCGCAACGCCGGCAATTCGAGCTGGCCTTCGCTGAGGTAGTGATAAAGCCGTTCGTGAAATTTTCCCGCTGCCACGGCTTGGGCCAGGTCGATGCTGGTGGCGGCGACCAGGCGCACGTCCACCGGGCTCGGCTGGGGCGCGCCGACGCGGGTGACTTCGTGGTTTTCCAGGGCCGACAGCAACTTGATCTGGATCGGCAACGGCAAGTCGCCGATCTCGTCCAGGTACAGCGTCCCGCCATTGGCCGAACCAAACCAGCCGGCGCGACTGCTGGCCGAGCCGGTGTAGCTGCCGGCGGCGTAGCCGAACAATTCGGCGTCGGCGTAAGTGGGACTGATCGCGCCGCAATTGACCGAGACGAACAACCCGCCGCGATCACTGGCGCGATGAATGTGGCGCGCGAGCAATTCCTTGCCGCTGCCGGTTTCGCCGCGAATCAATACGGAAATGGCGCGTGGGGCCAATTGCTCCAATTCCTGGCGCAACTGCCGCGAGCGTGGATCGACGAACACCAGCGCTTTGGCGCGAATGCTCAGGGGGCTTTTTTCGGCGTCGGGGAAGGTCAGCAGCGGCTGACCGAAGGCTTCAAAACTCATGGCAGACTCCCGCCCAAAACCGCCGGGAGACGGGGGCGTTGAAAAAATAGAAATCAGGCGCGGCGCAGGGCGTGATGCTCCATGCGGTTTTGCAGGCGATAGAGATAGGCAAAACCCTGCTCCCAACGCTGGTGACCGGACTTGACGTTGATGTGCCCGGCACCCGAGAGAATTCCCGCCTCGGCGCCCCAATTGCGGGCCAGCTCCATTGCACGGGGTGCACTGACGGCGCTGTCGTTGTCGGAGCTGACGACCTGGCTCGGGAACGGCAACAGGGTGGTCGGAATCGGTGCGAAATTACGCAACGCTGGCGAGCACGCCGGGCGTTCGACGTCCGCCGGCGCGACCAGCAAGGCGCCGCGCACTTGCCGCAAAAACTGCACCGGCGCGGTGGCAGCCCAATGGGCGACGGTGATGCAACCCAGGCTGTGGGCGATCAGGATCACCGGCGTGCTGTCGGCGGCAATCGCCTCGGCCAGCGCCGCGACCCAGTCTTCACGGCGTGGCGTCAGCCAATCGGCCTGCTCCACCCGTGCGCTGTTCGGCAGACTGTTCTGCCAATGGCTTTGCCAATGATCTTCCGGCGATCCTTGCCAGCCCGGCACAATCAGGTAGCGAATTGATTCGTTGCGCATGGGGGAGCTCTCCTGCTGCGTGTCTGTTCCTGATCGAGTATAGGGACGAGAGTTATATTCGTTAAGGAATAAGAAGCTATTTATTAAGACCTATAAAGAATATGAAGCCGGATACTGATCGTTCCCACGCTCTGCGTGGGAATGCATCCTGTGACGCTCCGCGTCACGACATTGGAAGGGACGCGGAGCGTCCCGGGCGGCATTCCTTTGCTGCGCGTGGGAACGATCGTTAGAGCGTGGGAACGATCTTTACGCCAAAAAAAAGGGCCGCACCCTGCCAAGGAGACGGCCCCGGAAAACTTGAAATCTGTTAACGCGCGGTAATCACCGACAACTTGGTAATCCCCGCCCGCTCGATCGACGCCATGGCCCGCGCCACTTCGCCGTAGTTCACCCCGTCATCGGCCTGCAACTGCACGCGCACTTCCGGGTCCTTGGCCTTCGCCGATTTCAGGTTGAATTCCAGCAAGTCCGGCTGGATTTCATCCTTGTTGATAAACAGCTTGCCGGCGCCGTCGATGCTGACCACCAGCGGGTCTTTCTGCTCCACCGGGGCCACAGCCTCGGTCTTGGGCAGGTTGATCGGGATCGCATTGGTCAGCAACGGCGCGGTGACGATAAACACCACCAGCAGCACCAGCATCACGTCCACCAGCGGTGTCACGTTGATCTCGCTCAGCACCTCATCGCTGTCTTGCGTGGAGAAGGCCATATCAGGACGCCTCCTTCACTTTCTGCGCGCCACCCTGGGCCACGACTTTGTGCGAGGTCGGATGAATCAACAGGCGGAACGAACTCTTCTGCGCCAGGCTGTAGAAGTCGTGGGCGAAGTCATCCAGGTCCGCCGCCGTCAGTTTCAGGCGACGCAAAAAGTAGTTGTAAACCAGCACCGCCGGCACCGCAACGGCGATCCCTACACCGGTGGCGACCAGCGCCGCACCAATCGGCCCGGCCACGGTTTCCAGGCTCGCCGAACCCGCCGCGCTGATACCTTTCAACGCTTCCATGATTCCCCACACCGTGCCGAACAAACCAATGAACGGCGAGGTGCTGCCAATACTCGCGACCACCGCCAGCCCGGTTTCCAGCGAACGACGTTCGCGGACGATCTGCTGACGCAAGGCGCGCTCCAGACGATCCTGATGATTGATCGCCTGGCTCAAATCATTGGCCTGCGGCGCTTCACCCACCTGGATCGCCGCATAACCGGCCTGGGCCACACGGGCCGCAGCACCCGGTTGGGTTTCGCTTAACTCGGCCGCCGAATCAAGACTCGACGCCGCCCAGAACTGTTTATGAAACTTGCGATCCTGGGCTTTCAGGCGACCGAACTGCACGCCCTTGAGCAACGCCAAACCCCAGGTGGCAACGGAAAAAACCACCAGCAGCCAGATCACCGCGCCTTCGATGGATTCAAGTGGAGAGGCCAGTAACGTCATGATGTATTCCCTCGTGTAAATTTTTTGCGCGAAATTGGTTTCGGTTTAATGAATCTTGAAATCGATGGGCACGCTGACCCAGCCATCCTGGGCGACATCACCTTGCTTGGCCGGCACGAAGCTCCAACGCTTCACCGCGTTGAGCGCGGCCTCGTCGAGCTGATCACGACCACTGCTTTTCTGAATCTGGATTTCGCCGGGCTTGCCGTTGGCCAGCACATGCACTCGCAACAACACCGTGCCTTCCCAACCGCGGCGCTGGGCCAGGGACGGGTATTCCGGCGCCGGGTTCTTCAGGTACGCGGCATTGGCCGAGGCCGGGGTCACTGGCGCGGGCGCCGGTGGTGCGGGCGGTGCCGGAGCGGCAACAGGCGCTGTCGGTTGTGGCGGCGCCGGTGGCTGTTCAACGGCTTTAGGTGCCGGTTTCGGTACAGGTTTGGCGACCGGTTTTGGTTTAGGAATCGGCTTCGGTGGCGGCGGCTTCACGGCCAACTCGTCTTCCACCGGCGGCGGAGGCTCGACCACCTGTTGAACCGGTGGAGGTGGTGGCGGTGGTGGCGGTGGCGTCTCGACCACGGGCGGCGCCGGGCGCGAGAACTCGATAGTCATCGGCGGAATTTCCGGCGGTACGATCGGCAGTTCCTTGATCGGCTGCTGGTTGACCCAATAGATCACCGCGCCATGCACCAGCAACGCCAGCACACCGAGCAGGATCGCTTCGCGCCGGCTCAGGATGCCCTTGGGCGCCCGCTGCAAACGCAACTGGCCCAACGGCACGCGATGCACCCGGCCGAGGTCGACCAACTCGCCACTCGGCGCCTGGCGCCAGAGCAGCTCATGTGCGCCGGCGGCGGTCTGGACATTGCCCATTGATTAACTCCCTGCGGTCTCTTTGCGAATAACCCGATGACACCCCGCACTGAATCCCCCGCGAGGTGTATCGATGGGCCAATCATTGGGCCTGACGCTTATCTCTTAAAGTAATCTTTGAAGTTATGGATAGACCCAGATCGTATATGTGAAACGGTCAATTTCGCCAAAGCCACGTCCTGTAAGGCTTGTAGCGGGACTCGAAAAAGACAATGCATTTCAAGCATTGAAAGTATTCGTGGAAGGTATGAACAAAAAAGTTTTGCAGACGAATAAGCGCAAAAAAAAGGCCAATACATATCAATGCATCAGCCTTATTGCCGAATTAGATTTGTTCACCAACACAAAAAATCTCTATATAGATCTTCACTCGGTTACCACGTCATGGCCTTCTGTGTACGGGTCCCTTGGTAAAGATAAATCGCTCCACACCCCCCTGGAGCGATCTTTCGGAAGCCGTGCCCCCTCAAATTCAGAAAAGCCCGGACTGCCATCTTTATAGGGAGCAATGAGCTCCCAATCATCCACGCCCGTGCTGAACCAGACAAATGTTCGCTGTCTGTCATTATAAAAATGAAAATTCCCGTTTATTTCTTCAGTGACACCCGTCGACTTAAGCCCCATGCGCCCAGAAAATTTTCCGGACGCCTCATCATGCTTTTCTATTGATAAAGAATAATCACCCGAACTATCGTAAGTACTACTTAAAGGATTAGACATGGGGCAACCTCTACGCATTAAAGTTAATAAAAATCCTCCATAAAAAATTAATTAACAAACGACTTTCCAGCAACTGTCATAAATGACAGCTACTTATATTCGTTTGCTATAACTTCGAAGTTAGAAGTCATAACGACCCGTCACACCCAGCGTCCGAGGCGTACCGAGCAACCCTTCATAACCACCATTGCCGCCCGTCCACAGCGTTGTGTAATAGGTTTTGTCGAAGGCGTTTTTCAGCCACAGCGACACATCCCACTGCCCCTGGTTGAAGTCGCCGCGCAGGCCTGTGGATAAGTTGACCACCGCGTAACTCGGGATCTGCCCGTAGTCGGAATCCTCCACCGTGCCCACCGCTTTGGAACGGAACGCGTAGCTGGCGGTGACGTATTCTTCGAAGCCGTTGCTCAGGTTCCATTTGTATTCGCCGTTGGCGTTGCCGATCCATTTCGAGGCGCCGACCACCTGGTGGCCGCTGAGGTCGCAAGAGGCCGGCGCGCCTGGACGCTGGCTGACTTCCGGCGGGCACGGGGCATCTTTGTAGGAGAGGTAGCTGACGTCGTTGAAGGAACCGTTGAGGTTCAGGGTCAGGCCGCGCAACGGGATGATCGTGCTTTCGACTTCCACACCGCGCGAACGCACCGAGCCGGCGTTGGTCAGGTATTGCACGCGGTTGACGTCGTCGTAGGCGTTGGTCTGGTAGGCGTTGACCTGGGTCCAGAACACATTGGCGTTGAGTTGCAAACGACGGTCCCACAGGGTGCTTTTGAAACCGAGTTCGGCGTTGTTCGCGCGCTCGGTGCCGATCAGCAGCGAGTCGGCGCCGGCGGTGGGTGCGGAGCCGACCGCGAGGTTCACGCCACCGGATTTTTCGCCGTGGGACAAGGTCGCATAACCGAGCAAATCATCGGTAAAGCGGTAGCTCAGGTTCAGCAGGCCGGAGGGGCTGGAGCTGTACTGATTCAGATCGCCGGAATCGTAGGCGCCAGTGCGACCACGTCTGGCCGTCGCCGCCGCACCGGTCACCGCCGCGCCACCCACCGGTGCATCGCGAGTGACCCAGGCGTTTTTCTCTTCGTAGGTGCCACGTACCCCGGCGGTGAAGTCCAGCCGTGGGGTGAGGTGCCAGGTGCCTTGGGCAAACAACGCAAAGCTGTTGGTTTCGATATGACCGTTGCCGACGCTGTCGACGTTGGCCAGTGCACCCCGTGGCGTGCCGTTCCAGATGTCGGCTTGCGGGCCGTAGTAGGCGAAGGATTTGTTGTCCAGGTCCGAGCCGAAGTAGTAGGCGCCGAGCACGTAGTCGAAGAATTCGCCCTTGGGCGACGCCAAACGAAACTCCTGGGAGTACTGCTTATCTTCCACCGAGACCCCGGCGTTGTAGCTCGCCGGTACGTTCAAGCCGTCGTCATTGCGCGGGGTGAAATTCCACCAGCGATAGGCGCTGACCGAGGTCAAGGTGAAGTCGCTCGGCAAGGTCCAGTTAGCCTCCACCGACGTACCGCCCTGATGCACCGTGACGTGTTGATCGTTATCCAGATTGACCTTGCG
The DNA here is from genome assembly GCF_008370045.1 of Pseudomonas sp. ANT_J12. Taxonomy (GTDB): domain Bacteria; phylum Pseudomonadota; class Gammaproteobacteria; order Pseudomonadales; family Pseudomonadaceae; genus Aquipseudomonas. The sequence continues at coordinate 38,510 of NZ_VOBN01000005.1, read as the reverse complement.
ATGGGAGCCGTTGACCAGCGTCGCCCCCGCCGCAGCGGCCCGTGATTCGTAGAGATTGACGCCATTGATGGTCGGCCCGGTGCTGTACAGCACGCGGGTGCCGGCGCTGGAATCCTCTTCGTTGTAATCGCCGATCCAGCGCAGGTTGAACGACTCGTTGGGCTTGAACAGTAACTGGCCACGGAAGCCTTCGCGAGAACCACCGTTCAAGTCGTGGCCGTTGAATTCGTTCTTGATGTCGCCGTCGCTGCGGGTGCGATACGCGGAAAAGCGCCCGGCGAGTTCGTCGTTCAGCAGCCCGGAAATCGTGCCCTTGGTCTGGAAGTAACCGTCCTCGCCCACCGAAGTTTCGATGCTGCGTTCCGGGGTAAACGAGGGCGCGCGGGTGCTGATGTTGATCACCCCGGCGGTGGTGTTCTTGCCGAACAACGTGCCTTGCGGACCGCGCAGCACTTCGAGTTGTTCGATGTCCATCAGGTCGAACACCGCCATGCCCGGCCGCCCGAGGTAGACGTTGTCGATGTAGAGCCCGACGCTGCCTTCAAGTCCATCGCTGGCCGGGTTGTTACCGAGGCCACGAATCGACACGCTGGACTGACGCGCATGCATGTAGGCGACGTTGACGCTGGGCACCAGTTGCTGCAAATCCTGAATGCGATAGACCCGCTGGGTTTCCAGGGCCTGGCCGCTGACGACGCTCATCGGTGTTGGCACGTCTTGCGAGCTTTCTTCGCGGCGACGGGTGGTGACGGTCACGGTTTCCAGCTGCGAACTGTCGGCAGTGGGTTTGCTGGCAGGTGCCGCTTCGGGCGTTGTGCTGTCGGCCGCATAGGCCTGGGCACTGCCCGCCAGCAACAGGGCCAGGGGCAGGCGTTTGAGCCGTCGGGGCGATAAGGGCGAGGCAAGGTTCAACGGACTCATGGGGCGGCTCCTGGTCAAAAAACACGCAGTGACATTCAGCAGTGCATATTCTTTTAAGTTATTTATTTATGTTTTTACAAAGATTTACTGCATAAGAGATTGCCTTTATAAGGAGTCCACCCGATGCATATCCAATGCATTCGCCCGATATTTTTTATGTGAAAAATGCATATCGATTTGCGCCAACTCCGCCACTTCATCGCCCTCGCCGACCAGCGCAGTTTTGTCGCGGGCGCCTTGGCGGTGAACCTCTCGCAATCGGCGTTCAGCCGCAGCATCCAGGCCCTGGAACACAGCGTCGGTTGTCAGTTGGTGGATCGCGGCCGCAAGGACCTGGCGCCGACCAAACAGGGCCAGGTATTGCTCGAACATGCACGGCGCCTGGTCAGCGGCGCGCAGCAGATGGCCAACGAGATCAGCCAGTTCAATGGCCTGGAGGCCGGGGAGTTGCGCTTCGGTTGCGGCCCTGCACCGGCGGCGGGGTTGATCCCCCGAGCCATCGGCAGTTTTATCGGGCGCTATCCGAAAGCGCGGGTGCAGTTTCAGGTGGACGATTGGCAGAGCCTGAGCAAGCGATTGCTGAGTGAGGAGTTCGAATTCTTTGTCGCGGACACCCGCTATTTCGAAGCCGACCCGGACTACCTGACTCAACGCCTGCGCCCGCGCAAATGGCATTTCTGCTGCCGCGCCGGGCATCCTTTGGCGGCGCGTGAAAGCGTCAGCGCGGCGGAATTGATGAGCTACCCGATGGCCGTGACCATCCGCCCGCCAAACCTGCGCAAAGTCATCGTCGACTTGAGTGGCCGCCCGGATTTCACGCCGAATGTGGAATGTGAAAACAGCTCCAGCTTGCTGAGCGTGGTGATGCGTTCGGATGCCATCGGGATTGTCGGTGCTTATTCAGATGCGCTGCATTTGGCCAGAGGTGAATTGGTGTGTTTGAAGATCGATGGGCTGGCGGATGATCTGGAGGAGTTGTACACGCGGTACGGGATTGTCAGCCGCGCCGGGTATCGCTTGTCGCCGTTGGCCGAGGCGATGATTGCGCAGATCAAGGCGATTGATGCGGTGGATGAGGAGGTGTGTTCGCTGGAGAATCTCGCTGTCTGATCGGGCCTCTTCGCGGGCAAGCCTCGCTCCTACAGGATTGGGGTCGCGCCAATATCGGGATCAACCCGCCCCTGTAGGAGCGAGGCTTGCCCGCGAAGGCGTCTGTCCGGCCAACGATGCACCCGCTGCATAAAACCCATTCCTCAAATGCACTTGCCTCTACCCCGTCCAACCAGCGAAAACCCTCGCCTGTCTTCCGATCGGTGAACCCCATGCCCAACACCCAAAACCCCGTGCGCAACGTGCTGTACATCATGTGCGATCAACTGCGCCGCGATTACCTGTCGTGCTACGGCCACCCGCATTTACACACGCCGAATATCGATCGCCTGGCCGCCGCTGGCGTGCGTTTCAGCCGCGCCTACACCCAAGGCACAATCTGCGGGCCGTCGCGGATGTCGGCCTACACCGGGCGCTATGTCAGCAGCCATCAAGTGGCGTGGAACGCCGTGCCGTTGCCCCTGGAAGAACTGACCATCGGTGACTATCTGCGCCCGCATGGCATCCGTACCGCGCTGGTGGGCAAGACCCACGCCACGCCTAATCTGGATGCCTTGCAACGGCTGGCGATCGATCCTTCCAGCGAGCAGGCCGACGTGTTGAACGAGGTGGGTTTCGAAGCCTTTTTCCGCCACGACGGCATCTTCCCCGACGACCCACTGTTCGACGACAAACGCGAGTCCGCGCCCTACACCCATTACCTGCGTGACCACGGTTTCGACGGTCGTAATCCGTGGCACGACTGGGCCAACGCCGCCGAAGGCGCCAAGGGCGAAATCCTCAGCGGCTGGAAAATGCGCAACGCCCATCTCCCCGCACGCGTCCCCGAGCAGCATTCAGAAACCGTCTACACCACCGACCGCGCCATCGACTTCATCGCCGAGCAAGGCGAGCAGCCGTGGTGCCTGCACCTGTCGTACATCAAACCGCACTGGCCCTACATCGCCCCGGCGCCGTATCACGCGCTGTATGGCGCCACGCAGGTGATTGAACCGGTGCGCGCAGCGCTTGGCGAGGAGAGCGATCACCCGGTGTACAACGCGTTTCGCCAACACGAAGAGAGCCTGAATTTCTCCCGGGATGAGGTGCGGTTGAACGTGGTGCCAACCTACATGGGGCTGATCAAACAGGTCGATGATCAGCTCGGGCGATTGTTTGATGTTCTGCAGAGCAACGGGCGCTGGGACGACACGCTGATCGTGTTCACCAGCGATCACGGCGACTTCCTCGGCGATCATTACCTGGGGGAAAAAGAGTTTTTGCTGGACCCGGCCGTGGGGATTCCGTTGATCGTGCGCGACCCGCGAGCGGCGGCGGATGGCACCCGGGGATCGGTGGACGATCGGCTGGTGGAAACCATTGATGCGCTGCCGACCTTTCTTGAGGCACTGGGTTTGCCGAGCGCGGATCACCGGCTCGAAGGACGCTCGCTAATCCCGTTGCTGCATGGCGTGAAAACCGACTGGCGCCGCTATGCGATCAGCGAATACGACTACGCCTTCCAGGCCCCGGCGCGGGAGCGTCTGGCGCAACCCATCGACCGTTGCCGCATGACCATGGTGCGCAGCGAGCGCTGGAAATACCTGGCGTATGACGGGTTTCGGCCGCAGCTGTTTGATTTGCTGAATGACCCGCAGGAGTTGCGCGATCTGGGCGCGGACCCGGCGTTTGCCGCCGTTCGCGAAGAGCATGCGGGGTATCTGTTTGAGTGGGTGCGCGGGTTGAAACGGCGCACCACCATCAGTCATCAGGAGATTGATCTGCGCGGGCAGCGGTTTCGGTATGGCGAGCCGCAGATCGAGAAGTTGGTGCAGATCGGCGTGTGGTAACCCATATTGTGGCGAGGGAGCTTGCTCCCGCTGGACTGCGCAGCAGTCCCTTTTTTTGGGGCCGCTTCGCGGCCCAGCGGGAGCAAGCTCCCTCGCCACAGAGTAGGTGCTCGGCCTCAAATCCCTTTGATGGTCTGACTCCGCTGCCCCGCCACGCCCACCGGCACTTCACCCTTCAACGTCACCCGCCGCACGATCCGGTCCTGCGTCCCATAGTCATCCACCGCGTAATGCTGGGTCGAACGGTTATCCCAGATCGCCACATCACCCGCCTTCCAGCGCCAGCGCACGGTGTTTTCCAGGCGCGTGACATGGCTTTGCAACAGGCCAAACAAATGTGCCGAATCCGCTTGGGAGTAGCCCTTGATGCGCTTCACAAAGTGCCCCAGCAGCAAGCTCTTCTCGCCGCTGATCGGGTGCACGCGCACTACCGGATGCTCGGTTTCGTAGACGGTGGAGGTGAAGATCTTGCGGTAGCGCTCCAGCTTCTCCGCCGACACGTCGGGCTTGGCCCCGGCGTAGTCGTATTCGTTGCTGTGCACGGCGGTGAGTTTGTCCGCCAGTTCTCGCAGCTCCGGCGCCAGTTCGTTGTAGGCGGTGGCGGTATTGGCCCAGAAGGTGTCGCCACCGAACGCCGGGGCCACTACCGAGCGCAGGATCGAGGCTTTCGGGTAGGCGTCGACGAAGGTTACGTCGGTGTGCCAGGAGTTGGCGCGCTGGCCTTCCGCGCCGTCCAGTTCCAGCAGGTAACGGGTGCCGTCGCGCACCGGTACGGTCGGGTGCGCCACCGGTTCGCCGAGCAAGTGGGCGAAGGCTTCCTGGCTCTGATCGTCGAGTTGGGTCTGCTCGCGGAAGAACACGACTTTGTACTGCACCAGCGCTTGCTGGATCGCTTCGACGGTGCCGGCGTCCAGCTCACCGGAAAGTTGCACGCCGCGGATCTCGGCGCCGATCCGACCGGCCACCGGATGGATTTCAAGCGCGTGAACAGCGGGTTTTACAGCTAAAGCGGCATTGCTCATGGGTAGACCCTCGATCGGACTGCTAACGGTTGAACGGCAACTAAACATTGCTCTATCTATATTCAATTTAGGTCTAATAGATATTCACATGCTTCGTTGACGGAATAAGAGCTTGCATTTAAAACCTCAAACAACCCTCGTCGCAAATGCCTTCGAGCTATTTTTAGGATGCCGGAAAAGCATATGGATCTTCGCCAGTTGCGCTACTTCATCGCCCTTAACGAGCACCGTAGTTTTGTCCGCGCGGCCGACGCCATGGGCATTACTCAACCGGCGTTCAGCCGCAGTATCCAAGGGCTGGAGCAAGAATTCGGTTGCGTGCTGGTGGACCGAGGCAACAAGGATCTGCGCCCCACGCCCGAGGGTCAGGTGGTGCTGCAACATGCCCTGACCCTGGTGCAAGGCGCGGCGTTGCTCAACGCCGAAGTGACGCAGATGACCAAGCTCGACGCCGGCGAACTGCGCTTCGGCTGCGGCCCGGCACCGGCGGTGAAACTGGTGCCGGATGCGGTGGCGCAATTCATCAACGCCCACCCGAAAGTGCGCACCTGTTTTCAGGTGGATAACTGGGAAAAACTCAGCCGCGCATTGACCCGGGATGAGATCGAATTCTTCATCGCCGACATCCGTCATTTCGAGGCCGACCCGAACTTCCAGACCCAGGCCCTGACACCCAAGCGCGGGGTGTTTTTCTGCCGGCCGGGGCATCCACTGCTGGTCAAGGACAGCCTGTCCACCAATGACATGTTCGACTATCCGCTGGCGACCACATTGATCCCGCCGGGCATCCGCAAACTGCTGGCGAACCTCAGTGGGCGGATGGATTTTTCACCGACCATCGAGACCGAGCACTTTCCGGCGCTGGTGAAGATTGTGTTGCAGTCGAATGCGATTGGCATTGGCACCGAAGAGGCGTTTGTCGAGGACATTGCCCAGGGTTCGCTGGTGCTGCTGCACTGGCGCAATTTGCCGCAGAACGTCGAGAGCATGAATGCGCGATGCGGGATTGTCAGCCGCACCGGGTTCCGGTTGTCGCCGGCGGCGCGGGCGATGATCGAGACGTTGGTGGCGGTGGATAAACAGCAGATCGCTGTCGCGGTTTGAATGCATTTGTGGCGAGGGAGCTTGCTCCCGCTGGACCGCGAAGCGGTCCCAAACCAGCCAACGCGATGACCCGCAAAGCAAAGCGATCACCGGAATACGACTGCTACGCAGCCGAACGGGAGCAAGCTCCCTCGCCACAGGTGTTCATATCAAAGCTCGGCAGCCGCCAACTCCGGCACCACCCAATCCGTCACCTTGAACGGCTTGCGAATCAGCTTCTGCTGCGAAGCCAGATCCACCGCATCCTGCAATTTCCCGAGGAATACCGGGTCCAGGGTCGAGGGGAATACTTCGCTCAATTTCTGATCCTGCAAATCCTGCTGAAGAATCAGCGGTGGATAACTCGCCAGCCCTGACACCAACTGGATGTACGCGTCCTTGTTGCTGTCCTGGGTCAGCCACTCCACTGCTTGCTGCTGCGCTTTCAACAGTTTTGCGACGACGTCGGGATGCTCGTCGACAAACTTTCCGGTGCCCACCAGCACACTCTGAATACTGCCGGCGCCGCCCAAATCTTTGGTGTTCAACGGCAACTCGGCCAAGCCCTTGGCCCGCAGCGCGGTCAACCCGGAGCTGCCCCACGACGCATCGATCTGCTTGGCCGCCAACGCCGCCACCGCACCGTTGAAGTCCAGGTTGATCACCTTCACGTCCTTCTCGCTCAAACCCTGGCTGGCCAGCGCCGCATCGAACGACAACTGCGTGGCGGTGCCACGGAAGATCGCCACGCGTTTGCCCTTGAGGTCTTGCAGGGTCTTGATCCCCGAACCGGGCACCACGCCCAGATACTGTTTCACCCCGCGCGCGGAGGCGCTGAGCAGCCGCGTGTCCAAACCGTTGGACTTGCCGATGATCGCCGCCAAATCGCCGAGGTAAGCCAGGTCCACCTGACCGTTGGCGAACGCTTCGTTGATCACCGGACCGGCGCCCTTGAAGAAGCTCCACTGAATCTTGATGCCCTGATCGGCGAAGGCTTTTTCGTAGATCTGCTGGTCGCGCAATACATCCGCTATGCCGCCGCCACTGTGTTGCGTACCGGCGCTGAGGTCGGGCACGGCGATCCTGATTTCCTTGAGTTCATCGGCGTGGGCGGTAAACGCCAGCAACCCCGCCAGGGCCGGGATGGCGAACAGACTGATGACACGTTTGAAGGGACGATTCATGGGTGCGGCTCCTGGTGGCGACGGCGTTGAGGAGCAGAACGTAGGCTGAATCGGGCCCAGCACTTAAATACTATAAATTCACATTTTTATAGCTTTTAGATCTATGCCAGGCAACGCGGGTGTCTTGGGCGGGTATGCATAAACAGCATCGAAAATATTCTTCGAATGCATTGGATGCGTGTGGGCTGGAGGCCTTAAATGGCTTGGCTTATCTCTCAATAGCATTGATTCAATTTTTTATAGATCGATTTCGCATACACCGAAGACCTGTAGGAGCGAGGCTTGCCCGCGAAAGCGTTAGTACATCCAACATTTATGGTGACTGACACTGCGCCTTCGCGGGCAAGCCTCGCTCCTACAAAGGTCAAAAACGGAGGTCATCCATGGCCCGTGTTTCCCTTCTCAGCCTGCCGCTGGCCGCCCCGCCGCTCAACGGTCGACGACTTTGGCCCAGCCTGAGCCAACGCCTGTTGCCCTGGTTGTTGCCCATCAGTCTGTTCGCCCTCTGGTGGCTGGCCAGCCGTAATCACTGGATGAGCGAGCAGATCCTGCCGGCGCCCTCGCTGGTGTGGAGCAGCGCGGTCGAACTGTCCCAGGGCGAGTTGTGGAGCCATCTGTGGATCAGCCTGCAACGCCTGTTCTGGGGCTTGCTCGCCGGAGTCAGCGCCGGCGCCATCCTCGGCGCGGCGCTGGGTTTCAGTCGGCGCCTGGAGCGTCTGGTATTCCCGACGTTCGCCGGGTTGGCGCAAGTGCCGACCCTGGCCTGGATTCCATTGTTCATGGTGTTTTTCGGCATCGGCGAAGTGCTGAAACTGGTGGTGCTGGTCAAAGCCATCGTGGTGCCGGTGACCCTGCACACCCTGGTTGGCGTGCGGGATGCCCAACCCAAATTGCGCGAAGCCGCCGCCGTGCTGCGCCTGCCCACTCGCTTGTTGATCCGTCGCCTCATCCTGCCCGCCGCCCTCCCTGCCTTCATGGCCGGCGTACGGTTGGCATTGGCCGCCGGTTGGACCTCGTTGCTGGCCGTCGAACTGCTGGCCTCCAGCGAAGGCATCGGCTACCTGATGGTCTGGGCGCGGCAGTTGTTCATGCTCGACATCGTGTTCGTGGTGATCGTGGTGATCGGTTTTATCGGTGTGGCGATGGATCGCGGCATCGGTCTGCTGGATAAAAAACTCGTGCACTGGCCGCATCCCGCCACTGCCGAAATTCGTCGCGGCCCGCGCTATGCCGGGTGGCAGCGGGTACAGCCGTGGCTGTTGCCGCTGGCGCTGCTGGCGTTGTGGCAAGTGACCACGGATCAGCAGTGGATCGACGCGAATATTCTGGTCAGCCCATTGGCCGTGTTGGCAACCACCTGGCACGGTTTGCTCGACGGCACGTTGCTCGGCGGTATGGCCCTGAGCCTGGGCCGCACCCTCGGAGGTCTGCTGTTGGGCGGCGGCCTCGGGTTTGCGCTAGGCTTGTTGCTGGGCCTGTCGCGCACCAGTGAACGGGTGCTCGGCCCGACCCTCGCGGCGATCCGCCAGATCGCGATTTTCGCCTGGGTGCCACTGCTCACCGCGTGGTTTGGCCTGGGGGAATTGGCCAAGTGGGTGTTCGTCGCCCTCGCCGCGTTTTTCCCGCTGTTCATCGCCACCCAACGCAGCGTCGCCAACCTCTCGCCGCAGCTCAATGAAGCGGCGCAGGTGCTGCGCCTCAATCTCGGCCAGCGCCTGCGCCGTCTGGTCTTGCCCGGTGCTGCGCCAGGGATTTTCGCCGGCCTGCGCCTGAGCCTGATCTACGCCTGGCTCGGCACCATCGGCGCCGAATATTTCATGCCGTCCAACGGCGGCATCGGCAGCCAGATGATCGGCGCGCAACAACTGCTGCGCATGGACCTGATCATGGCCGGCATGCTCCTGGTGGGCCTGACCGGCGCCCTGCTCAACCTTATCGGCCAACGCCTGGAAATCCGCGCGACCCGCTGGAGACACGCATGAACGCACCGATTGTCAGCTTCAACCACGTGGGCAAATCCTTCGATGTCGATGGCTTTGAACTGGAGGCGATTCGCGAATTCAATCTGGAGATTGCCGAGGGCGAATTCGTCGCCATTGTCGGCTCCAGCGGCTGCGGCAAATCGACGTTGCTGCGACTGCTGGTAGGCCTCGACACGCAGTTTCGCGGACAGATCACCGTGGACGGCAAAGCGGTCAGCGGCATCGGTGGCGAGCGCGGGATCGTGTTTCAGGAACATCGATTGTTCCCGTGGCTGACAGTGGCCGACAACATCGGCCTGGGCCTGGTCAACGAACCCTTGAGCGCCGAGCAAAAGCAAAAACGCGTCGACGATTTCATCGAGCTGGTGGGCCTCAAAGACTTCACCCGCGCCTACCCGCATCAACTCTCCGGCGGCATGGCGCAACGAGTCGCCATCGCGCGCGGCCTGGTGGCCAGCCCACGGATTCTGCTGCTGGACGAACCCTTCGGCGCCCTCGATGCTCTGACCCGACAGCAGATGCAGGACGAGCTTCTGGCGATTCGCAGTCGCGCAAAAATCACCACGATCCTCGTGACTCATGACGTCGAGGAAGCGATCTTCCTCGCCGACCGCGTGGTGGTGATGGAGCCGCGCCCCGGACGCATCAAGCAAGTGGTCGACATCGCCCTGCCCCATCCGCGCCAGCGCAGCAGTTTTGACTTCCACCAATTGCGCGAAGAGCTGCTGCACGAGCTCACCAGCGACGACCACTACCAACCCACCGTGCCGGTGCAGATCCGTGACCTGCCGCTGTCCTTCATTGCCTGCTGAACAGGAGATTTTTGATGCCGCAACGTCCCAACTTTCTGGTGATCCTGGCCGATGACCTGGGCTTTTCCGATATCGGCGCGTTCGGTGGTGAAATCGCCACGCCCAACCTCGATGCCCTGGCCAACAACGGCCTGCGCCTGACCGATTTCCACACCGCACCCACCTGTTCGCCGACCCGTTCGATGCTGCTGACTGGCACCGACCACCACATCGCCGGCATCGGCACCATGGCCGAAGCGCTGACTCCGGAGTTGATCGGCAAACCGGGTTACGAGGGTCACCTCAACGAGCGCGTGGTGGCGTTGCCTGAGTTGCTGCGCGAGGCCGGTTACCAGACGTTGATGAGCGGCAAATGGCACCTGGGCCTGACCGCTGAACTGGCGCCGCACGCACGGGGTTTCGAGCGTTCGTTCTCGCTGCTGCCCGGCGCCGCCAACCATTACGGGTTCGAGCCGACCTACGATGAACACACGCCTGGCCTGCTGAAATCCACCCCGGCGCTGTACATCGAAGACGACACCTTTGTCGAAGAACTGCCGAAGGATTTCTATTCCTCCGATGCCTTTGGCGACAAGCTTTTGCAGTACCTCAAGGAACGTGATCAGACCCGGCCGTTCTTCGCGTATTTGCCGTTTTCCGCGCCGCACTGGCCGTTGCAGGCTCCGGCCGATGTGGTTGAAAAATACCGTGGTCGTTATGACGCGGGTCCCGAAGTGCTGCGGTTGGAGCGACTGGAAAAACTCAAGGCCTTAGGCCTGATCGACGCCGATGTCGAACCTCATCCGCTGATCCAGCTCACCGCCCAATGGGATGCCTTGAGCGACGAACAACGCCAGGTGTCCGCCCGGGCCATGGAGGTTTACGCGGCGATGGTCGAGCGCATGGACTGGAACATCGGTCGCGTGGTCGATTACCTGCGCAAACAGGGGCAACTGGACAACACCTTCATCCTGTTCATGTCCGATAACGGCGCTGAAGGCGCGCTGCTGGAAGCCTTTCCGAAATTCGGTCCGGAGCTGCTGACCTATCTGAACCAGCACTACGACAACAGCCTGGAGAACATTGGCCGTGCCAACTCCTACGTCTGGTACGGACCGAGTTGGGCCCAGGTCGCGACCGCACCGTCACGGCTGTTCAAGGCCTTCACCACTGAAGGCGGGATTCGTGTGCCGGCGCTGGTGCACTACCCGCAACTGCCGCTCAAGGGACAGATCAGCCATGGGTTTGGCACGGTGATGGACATCACGCCGACGATTCTCGACCTGGCCGGCGTGCGCCATCCCGGCAAGCGTTGGCGTGGCAAGGACGTGGCGCCACTGCGAGGAAAATCGTGGCTGGGGTTTCTGTCCGGTGAAACGGCGCAAGTGCATGACGAACACACGGTGACCGGGTGGGAGTTGTTTGGACGCAGGGCGATTCGGCAGGGGCAGTGGAAAGCGGTGTACATCCCCGGGCCGGTGGGGCCGGCGACCTGGCAGCTTTATGATCTGGGGAGTGATCCGGGGGAGATTCATGATTTGGCGCTGTTGCAGCCGGACAAACTGGCTGCGCTGATTGAGCATTGGCAGCGGTATGTGGATGAAACCGGGGTGATCTTGAGTGAGTCGCCGTTTCAGCCCGACTAACCACCGATCGTTCCCACGCGCAGCAAAGGAATGCAGCCAGGGACGCTCCGCGTCCGGTGAGGCATTCCCACGCAGAGCGTGGGAACGATCATCACACCCGCACACCTTCTACCGGTTGCCCCTGAACTTCCTCCTTGCGCACAAACCGATTCGCCCGCCCAAACGTCCCGAAATCATTGAACCTCACCCCCATCTCGCGCATGACCTTATGCGCCACCGGCACGGTCATCTGGCGGATGTAGAACGGCTCCTTCACCACAAAATGATGAATCCCGTGGCTGCTGCCGAAGTTGAAGCAGAACGCCTGCATCGGCCACATCCACCACGGGTTCAGCACCTGGGTTTGCTGGATCACATTGCCCAGTTCCACATCACCGTAGTAATGCATGTTCGAGCTGACAAAGTGCAGGCAGAAAGTGCGCAACACGTTCGGCCCAATGATCACCACCGCTGCGATATCGATCACCTGCATCACCGACAACGTGGTCGCCGACCATTCAATCGACGTGCCCATCAGGGACGCGATGCCATTGGCGGCATGGAAGCCGAGAAACACATACCACGCGCCCCAATGCACCAGCGCCAGCGGCGCATAGACCTTCAACGTGCGCTTGATGATGCTGAACTTGTGCGCCCAGGTCTTGGCCCGCAGCATGCGGATAAACGCCGACATCACGTTATCGCCCACCATCAGCAACCGCGCGATGCCCCAGGGCTCGCCGTTGGTGATCGCCCGTTCTTCCATGTCGGTTTCGGTGCCGGAGACCTTGTGGTGGTTGAGGTGCAAATGCCGGCGAATCCACGGGTTGATCGTGCTCGGCCGCGCCAGCCAGACCAGGCCCATCATCAGGTTGTGCGGCACGCGTTGTTTGCGGAAGTACATGCTGTGGATCAGGTCGTGTTCCAGTTCGTGGGTCAACGAGGCGAAAAACGCATTGAGCAGCAGGCACACCCACCCGGCCATGTGCCCGGTGATGTAGAGCGCCGCCGAACCGATCATCCCGGCCAGGGCGAAGGCCAGGATACCGGCGCCCAAGGCGTCTTGATGGGTGAGAATCGGGTAGCGTTTTCGCAGTTCAACGCCTCTGGCCAGCACCACTTCGCGAATATGGGCTGATCGTTGGGCTGCATTCAGTCGCTGGGGACTTGCAGAAGTACCGTCCATGCTTCCATCCTCTGGTTATTGATGGTCACATCCTGCCTTGTGATGCCCCACAAGACGGTAGCCGTGAACGCCAACCTGTTGACCGGAAGCGCCAATCAGCATGACTGAACCGACCTCCCTCGCCAGCTGGACCCGCGCCCTGCGCAAGCAACTCGATGCGTTGGGCCTCGACAGCACCGCCCTGTGCCACCAGGCGGGGCTTGACCCGCAGTTGATGGACGACCCTAACGCCCGTTATCCGTTGTCCAGCACCACGCGCCTGTGGGAAATCGCCGTGCAAGTCAGCGGCGACCCGGCGATTGGCTTGCGGGTGTCGCGTTTCGTCAGCCCGACCACCTTCCATGCGCTCGGTTATGCGCTGGTGGCCAGCGGCAGTCTGCGGGAGGTGTTCGAGCGCATCGTGCGTTATCACCAAGTGGTCAGCGATGCCCTGGAACTGGAACTGACCCGCAGCGATGACCGCTACCGCTTTCGCCTGAAAGTCCCGCCCGGCAACCCGGCACCCGCCTTCGAAGCCATCGACGCCTTTGCTGCGATCTACGTGCGCACCTGCCGCAATCGCCTGGGCCGCGACTACGCCCCGCTGGCGGTGTACCTTCGCCGCCCGGAACCGGCGGACCCGCACCAATGGCACAAAGTGTTCCGCTCGCCGGTGTACTTTGCCGCCGCCGAAGATCGACTGGAATTCGCCCTGGTGGACTTCGAAAGTCACCTCGACGACGCCAACCCGGAACTGGCCGAACACAACGAAACCGTGCTCAAACGCACCCTCGCCCAGCTCAAACCCCTGACCTGGGAACGCAAGGTACGCGACGCCATCGAAGAACAACTGCCCGAAGGCGAACCCAGCGCCGAGCACATCGCCAAGACCCTGCACCTGAGCCTGCGCAGCCTGCAACGGCACCTGGCGGACGAGGGTTGCCGGTTCGACACGTTGCTCAACGAAAGCCGCGAGAACCTGGCGCTGCTGCACCTGCGTGATCCGCAGTGTTCGTTGAGTGAGATCAGTTATCTGCTGGGGTTTGCAGATACAAGCAGCTTCAGCCGCGCGTTCAAACGCTGGACGGGGATGACGCCGGGGCAGTTTCGGGATGGGTTGCGCTGACGGATTTTGGAAATGGGTTGCCAGGACAGGCCTCTTCGCGGGCAAGCCTCGCTCCTACAGGGGTAATGCGATCCAATGTAGGAGCGAGGCTTGCCCGCGAAGGCGATTTCCCAGACGCCACAGAAATCTTTCAGCGCCCCCGATCCCGCCGCAACAACTTGCGCACCCGCGCCACCAGTTCACTCACGGCGAACGGCTTGAGCAAGTAGTCATCCTCATGCAATTCCAACCCGCGCAGGCGATCTTCGATGCCGTCCTTGGTGGTGAGGAACAGCACCGGGGTTTCGCCGAGTTTGCGGATTTGTTGCTGTAGCTGCCAGCCGTTGAGGCCCGGGAGCATGACGTCGAGGATGATCAGGTCGTATTCGCCGGACTCGATGAAGCGCCGGCCGTCCATGCCGTTGAGCGCCACATCCACCGAATAGCTCGCTTCGTTCAGGCCGTTGGCCAGGAGTTTGGCGGTTTCGGGTTCGTCTTCCACTAAAAGGACACGCATGGCACACCTCGATTAATCAGGGGTACAGGCTAGGCGTGTTCGGGTCGATTGCCCACCACAAACTTCGAAGACTGCACAACCTGTAGGAGCAAAGCTTGCTCGCGAAGAGGCCCGGCCAGTCGACGAATGTTTGTTGACTGGCCGGGCCTCTTCGCGAGCAAGCTTTGCTCCTACGGGGGTTGTGTGTTGGAGGTTAGATTGTGGCTAATGCTCGGAGCCGCGCGGCATCGAGGATTTCGATCTCGCCGTAGCCCAGGCCAATAATCCCCTGCCCCTGCAATTCCTTGAGCATCTGGTTGGTGGTCTGGCGCGACAAGGACAGCATCGACGCCAATTGCTCCTGGGGCAGTTGCAACACCCGGCGCGGCGGATCGATTTCGCCGTAGCCTTCGGCGATCATCAGCAGGCGATGGGCCAGGCGCGCCGGGGCGGGCATCAGGCTCAGTTGTTCGAGGTTGATGAAGGTCAGGCGCAGTTTGTGGCTCATCAGCAGCGCCAGTTGCCGCCAGTACAGCGGTTGTTCGTCGAGCAACTTGAGCAGCGCGGTTTGCGGGATGTGCAGCAGGGTGCACTGCCCGGCGCCGAACGCATCGTGGGTGCGGGGCTGGCCATCGAACAGGCAGATTTCGCCAAACCAGTGCGGCGGTTCGACCAGGCTCAACAACGCTTCTTTGCCCTGCTCACTCACCGCGCCGATGCGCACCGAACCTTCAAGCACCGCGTATAACCCGCACGGCGGATCGCCACGCTTGAACAGCCGCTGCCCAGGCGCCAACCGCCTCAGCCGGGCCGCAGCCAGCAGACTATCCTGTAAAGGAACAGGTAAATGGCTGAACCACTGCCCGCTCATCAGGCGCGAACGCCAAACCTGCATGTCCATGAAGACTCCTGGAAATTGTCGCCTGGCTGACAGAGCGAACGCTGAACCCGGGGCATGATCCCTCACCCTACAGGAGGAATAACAATGAAAAGCCTCGTTGACCATCTCAGTCAATACGCCGCCTACCACCGTGACCCGCGCAATATCGTCAGCCACTTTATCGGTATTCCGCTGATTGTGGTGGCGGTGGCGGTGTTGCTGTCGCGGCCGCAGTGGCTGGGCGGCTGGGTGTCGCCGGCGGTGCTGGTGGCGCTGGCGTCGGCGTGGTTTTACTTGCGCCTGGAGCTGCGCCTCGGGGTGTTGATGACGGTGTTGCTCGGCCTGTGCGTCTGGACAGGGCAGGTGCTCGCGCAGCAAAGCACGATGCTCTGGCTGAGCAGCGGCGTGGCAATGTTTGTGATTGGCTGGGCGATCCAGTTTGTCGGGCATCATTACGAAGGGCGCAAACCGGCGTTTGTCGATGATGTGACGGGGCTGATCGTCGGGCCGTTGTTTGTGGTGGCGGAGTTGGCGTTTTTGTTGGGGTTGCGGCGCGACCTCAAGGAGCAGATTGAGGCGCGGGTCGGGGGTGTGAGAATCAATCCGAAGCGTGCTGCTGCGTAGTTCGCATTCGCGGGCAAGCCTCGCTCCTACAGGATTTTCGTCGGTCGTGATGACAACGTTGACCCTGTAGGAGCGAGGCTTGCCCGCGAAGCTTTTGCCTTAGATGTTGGCGACTTTCTGCCAAACCTTGGGCTTGAAGAACAACGTCTCACCCTTGGCCAACCCGACCAGGCTGTCGTGATCCTTCACCACTTCCGCCTCGATCAATTCGCTCTGCCCTTCCACTTTCAACGTCACCCGCGTGGTCGCGCCCAGCGGCCGGATATCCCGCACTTCAGCCGCGTGGTGGTCCTCCAGCTCATGCCGCGACAGCGACACTTCGTGGGGACGGAACAGCACGTGCTTGTCGTCACCCAGGTGCAAACGGTTCGAATCGCCGAGGAAGTGATAAACGAAATCACTGGCCGGGTTTTCGTAGACGTCGCCCGGTGAGCCGATCTGTTCGATCACACCCTTGTTCATCACCACAATGCGATCCGCGACCTCCATCGCTTCTTCCTGGTCGTGGGTCACGAACACGGAGGTCAGGTTGATGTCTTCGTGCAGCCGCGCCAGCCAGCGCCGCAGTTCCTTCCGGACCTTGGCATCGAGAGCGCCGAAGGGTTCATCGAGCAGCAGGACTTTCGGTTCCACCGCCAGGGCGCGGGCCAAGGCAATCCGCTGGCGCTGACCACCGGACAATTGCTCCGGGTAGCGATCCGACAACCAATCCAGTTGCACCATGTTCAGCAGTTCGTGGACTTTGACCGCGATCTGGCTTTCGCTCGGGCGCTGGTTTTTCGGTTTCATGCGCAGGCCGAACGCGACGTTGTCGAACACCGTCATGTGGCGGAACAAGGCGTAATGCTGAAACACGAAACCGACGTTGCGATCACGCACGTCGTGGCCGGAGACATCTTCACCGTGGAACACGATGTTGCCCTGGTCCGGGGTTTCCAGGCCGGCGATGATCCGCAGCAGCGTGGTCTTGCCGCAGCCCGATGGACCGAGCAGGGCCACGAGTTCGCCGCTGTGGATGTCCAGGCTGATGTCGTTCAGGGCCTTGAACGCGTTGAAATTCTTGCTGACGTTACGCACTTCGATCGACATGAATTATTCCTCCGCGGCGCTGGCGCGCAGGCGGTTAATACGGTTTTCGCTCCACTGCTTCAGCAGCAGGATGAAGAGCGCCATGATCAGCAACAGGCTCGCCACGGCGAACGCGGCCACGTGGTTGTATTCGTTGTAGAGGATCTCGACGTGCAGCGGCA
The DNA here is from genome assembly GCF_008370045.1 of Pseudomonas sp. ANT_J12. Classification (GTDB taxonomy): domain Bacteria; phylum Pseudomonadota; class Gammaproteobacteria; order Pseudomonadales; family Pseudomonadaceae; genus Aquipseudomonas. The sequence continues at coordinate 21,443 of NZ_VOBN01000005.1, read as the reverse complement.
AGGTGTTGGTCACCCCGCGAATGTGCCCGGAAACCACCGACACCGCACCGAACTCACCCATCGCCCGCGCGGTACACAGCACCACGCCGTAGATCAGGCCCCATTTGATATTGGGAACGGTGACGTGCCAGAACATCTGCCAGCCATTAGCGCCGAGCAGCCGCGCGGCTTCTTCTTCCTGGGTGCCTTGTTCCTGCATCAGCGGGATCAGTTCCCGGGCCACGAACGGCACGGTGACGAAAATCGTCGCCAGCACGATGCCCGGCAAGGCGAAGACGATCTGGATGTCGTGATCCTGCAACCACGGCCCGAACAGGCCCTGGGCGCCGAACATCAGCACATAGACCAGACCGGCGATCACCGGCGACACCGAAAACGGCAGGTCGATCAGCGTGACGAGCATGCTCTTGCCACGGAATGAGTACTTGCTCACGCACCACGCCGCACTGACGCCGAACACCACGTTCAGCGGCACCGAAATCAGCACCGCGATGACCGTGAGTTTCAGCGCCGACAAGGCGTCCGGTTCAAAGATCGCGGTGAAGAACGCGCCCAGGCCGTTTTTCAAGCCTTGGGACACCACGATAAACAGCGGCAACAACAGAAACAGGGTGAAGACCAGCCAGCACAAGCCGATCAGGATGCGTCGCGACGTAGCACTGCCACGGCGGGCGGCGTTGGCCGAAGAGGCGGCTGCAATAGACGATTGGGACATGGTTCGCGCCTCCTTATGGGGTTTCGATGCGCCGCTGCAGCAAGTTGATCAGCAGCAACAGGACGAAGGAAACCACCAGCATCAACACGCCAATGGAGGTAGCACCGGTGTAATCGTATTGGTCGAGCTTGACCATGATCAGCAGCGGCAGGATCTCGGTTTTCATCGGCATGTTGCCGGCGATGAAAATCACCGAGCCGTACTCACCGACGCCACGGGCAAACGCCAGGGCAAAACCGGTCAGCCAGGCGGGCAACAGCGCGGGCACCAGGATGTAGCGGAACACCTGCAACGGCTTGGCGCCCAGGCACGCGGCGGCTTCTTCCACTTCACGCGGGATGTCGGCCAACACCGGCTGCACCGTGCGCACCACAAACGGCAGCGTGACGAAGGTCAGCGCCAGAGTGATGCCGAGGGGGGTGTAGGCGATCTTGAAGCCCAGGTCCGCAGCGAACTGCCCGACCAGGCCGGTCGGCGTATACAGCGCGGTCAGCGCGATACCGGCCACGGCGGTGGGCAGGGCGAACGGCAGGTCGATCATCGCGTCGATGATCTTGCGCCCCGGGAAGGTGTAGCGCACCAGCACCCAGGCCAGCAACGTGCCGATGATGCCGTTGATGATCGCGGCATACAGCGCCGTGCCGAAGCTCAGCTTCAACGCCGCCAGCACCCGAGGTGCGGTGACGATGGCGTAGAACTGATCCCAGGTAAGTTGGGAGGCATGGATGAACATCGCCGCCAGTGGAATAAGCACAATCAGGCTGAGGTACACCAAGGTGTAGCCCAGCGTCAGCCCGAAGCCGGGTATGACGGGGGAGATACGACGCGACATAAAAGTCCTTGGTTGAGAACGCGCAAAGCCCCGACGGTTAAATCGGGGCTCGTTTTATGGCTGCTGCAGGTTACTGCGCCTGGTAAATCTGGTCGAACACGCCACCGTCATTGAAGAATTTCGGTTGGGCAGTTTTCCAGCCGCCGAAGTCTTTGTCGATGGTCACAAGGTCCAGTTTCGGGAACTGCTTGGCGTACTTCGCCGCTACATCTTTATCCCGTGGACGGTAGAAGTTTTTCGCGGCGATTTCCTGGCCGGCCGGGCTGTACAGGTGCTTAAGGTAGGCTTCGGCGATCTGCTCGTTGCCCTTTTTCTCGGCGTTCTTGTCGACCACGGCCACGGGCGGCTCGGCGAGGATCGACAGCGAAGGTACGACGATCTCGAACTTGTCGGCGCCGCCGTCTTCTTTCAGCGCCAGGAACGCTTCGTTTTCCCAGGCCAGCAACACGTCGCCCTGACCGTTGTTGACGAAGGTGATGGTCGAACCGCGCGCGCCGGTGTCCAGCACGGGCACGTGTTTGAACAGGGTCTGGATATATTCCTTGGCCTTGGCCTCGTCACCGCCGTTGGCTTTCAGGCCATAGGCCCACGCCGCGAGGAAGTTCCAGCGGGCGCCGCCGGAGGTTTTCGGGTTCGGGGTGATGACCGACACATCGTTCTTGACCAGGTCGCCCCAGTCCTTGATGCCTTTAGGGTTGCCCTTGCGCACCAGGAACACGATGGTCGAGGTGTAAGGCGTGCTCGCATCCGGCAGGCGTGTTTGCCAGTCGGCTGGCAGGGTTTTGCCGAGTTTGGCGATTTCGTCGATGTCGCCGGCCAGGGCCAGGGTCACCACGTCAGCACGCAGACCGTCGATCACCGCACGGCCCTGTTTGCCCGAGCCGCCGTGGGACTGCTGGATCTTCACGTTGTCGCCCGCGTGGTCTTTCTTCCAGAAGTTGATGAATTCGGCGTTGTAGTCCTGATACAGCTCGCGGGTCGGGTCGTACGACACGTTGAGCAGCTCGTAATCCTTGGCAACCGCGGAACCCGCAAAAAGGGCGCTGGCCAGCGCGGCCAAAGCAAAATGACGAATCGACGACATGGTGAAAGCTCCTGGAATTCTGGTGGTGTTGGCTTTTCTTATGGTTTGAAACCGGGTTGCCTGTTTAAAGATCGCCGCCTTCGGCAGCTCCCACATCAATCCCCCGCAGGCGCTGCCGAAGGCTGCGATCTTTTGATCTTTTCAGCTCGGCTTGTTGGTCGGGTTCTGCAAGCGGAATTTCTCTTTGCGCTCGATCTGGACCACCTGAGCGTTGTGCACGGTGATTTCCACTGCGCCAAAACGCAGATCGCGCAGGGCGCTCTGGATCTCACGCAAAATGGTTGCTTCGTCCTGGCCGTCAACGCTACGTAGGGATGCGCTCATGGTGCTGCTCCTTCGACTGAGAGGTTGCCTGGCAGTGGCGACACTGCTTGCGGCGTGAGGGCAATAGTAGATAGGCGCTGATATTCTTAAAAAGACTATTTAAGAATGTTTATATAACTAGAAAGTATTATTTGATGGGACAAGGGGTTGCGGGGGTTTTCACATTTTCGAAAGCCCCACAAAACCCCTGTGGGGAGGGGGCTTGCCCCCGTTCGGCTGCGAAGCAGTCGTAAATTCTGCTAGCGCGGTGTATCAGACATTTTGGGGCGGCTTCGCCACCCGACGGGGGCAAGCCCCCTAGCCACACAAGCTCCCTCGCCACAAAAGCAGGTCGTGAGCCTCAGCCAATCACCGGCGCCCGAGCCCAATCCAGCAACTCAGCCGGCACCGGACGGCCAAACCAATAACCCTGCCCCAGATCGCAATCGTGTTCGAGCAGGAACCCCGCCTGCTCTACCTGCTCGATCCCTTCGGCGTGCACCTGCATCCCCATACTTTTGGCCAACGCAATAATCACCCGCACAATCGCGCCATCGTCCTCATCCCACGGCAACCCGGCGACAAAGCCCTGATCGATCTTGAGTTTCTGCACCGGCAAGCGCTTGAGCCGCAGCAGCGACGAATACCCGGTGCCGAAATCATCGATAGCCAGGCGCACGCCCAACTCACGCAAGCGGTGCATCTGCTCCAGCGCCACTTCCGGATCGTCCATCACCGCGCTTTCGGTAACTTCCAGTTCCAGGTACGCCGGATCCAGCCCGGTTTCGTGCAGCACGTGCGCCACCTGCTGATACAACTCGCGGCGGGCAAACAGGCGCGAAGACACATTCACCGCGACAAACGACAACACCACTCCGGCCTGCTGCCATTGGCACATCTGCTGACACGCCTGCTGCATGACCCACGCGTCGATCTCGGCAATCAACCCGGTGCGTTCGGCGACGGGGATGAATTCTGCCGGAGATATCAATCCGCGCTGCGGGTGCTCCCAGCGCACCAGCGCTTCGACGCCGATCAGGCGACTGGTTTTGAGGTCATGCACCGGCTGGTAGTAAACCCGTAGTTCCTGCAGCTCCAGCGCGCGACGCAGTTCGAAGGCGATCTCGACCCGCTGTTGGGCATGGGCGGTCAATTCTTCGGTGTACAGCGCGTAACCATCGCGCCCGGTGCTCTTGGCCTTGAACAGCGCCGAATCGGCGTTGCGCAGCAATTGCTCGGCGCTCAAGGCGTCGCTGGGGAACAGGCTGATGCCGATGCTGGCGTTGATGAACAACTGATGCCCGTCGATCTCGAACGGCTGCTTCAGGCCATCGATGATCCGCTGCGCCAGTGCCGCCGCCTGCACCAGTTGCGGGCAGTTTTCGGCAAGCACCGCAAATTCGTCGCCACCCAGGCGCGCCAGGGTAACGCCCGGTGCGAACAGCCCCTGGAAACGTCCGGCCACCGCTTTAAGCAACTGGTCGCCGACGTTGTGCCCGAGGCTGTCGTTGATCATCTTGAAGTGATCGAGGTCGATCATCAGCAAGGCGCAGCCGCGCTTGTGCAGTTGCGCCGAGGTCAGCGCTTGCTCGACGCGATCGGTGAACAGCAGACGGTTGGGCAGGTCGGTCAGCGGGTCGTGGTGGGCCAGGTGCATCAGTTCGTGTTCGGAGTTCTTGATCGCGCTGATGTCGGAAAACACCGCCACGTAATGACTGACCCGACCCAGATCGTCATGAATGAGGCGGATGGTCTGCCATTGCGGGTAGATCTCGCCGCTTTTGCGCCGGTTCCAGATTTCCCCGCTCCACTCGCCGACGCTGCCGAGCATCGCGAACATCGCCTGATAGAACGCCGGCGGGTGGTGACCGGACTTGAACAGGCTCGGCTGCTGCCCCAGGACTTCTTCGCTCTGATAACCGGTGATTTCCATAAACGCCCGGTTCACATGCACGATCAGGCCTTGGCTGTCGGTGACCAGCACCCCTTCCCGGGTGCAATCGAATACGGCGGCGGCCTGGCGCAAGCGTTCGCGGTCGTCATTTTGCTCACGCAATTTGGCGCCGATGCCCAGGCAACGGAACAACTTGGCCCGGGCGAGGAAGATTAATCCGGCGCTCAGCAGCACCCAGGCATAACCGTTGATCAGTTGCCATCGCAGCAGTTCATGGGAGCTATCGAAGAAACTGTTCAATAAATAACCACTGAACTGGAGCCAGACTACTGAAATCACCAGGTAAAGCAGCGCTGCACGCAATGCATCGCGGTATGTGGCTGACATTCGGCCGTCCATGTCCCTACAAAAGGGTTGGAATTATAGGTCAAAGAAACATCCGGCCACTCTTATCTGAAAGGGCGACTGGTTTTATCTGTGGGCTTAGTGATAATGCATCGGCTGTTTATTTATTAATCGAGGGCCCTATAGCCTATGTGGTACGAAGGTTTTCTCGGCTTGTCGCCCTGGTCACTGGTGGCAGTCACCCTGCTGATGACCCATGTGACCATTGTGGGTGTCACGGTCTATCTGCATCGCTATTCAGCCCATCGCTCTTTGGAGCTCAATGCCGGCCTGAAACATTTCTTCCGCTTCTGGCTGTGGTTGACCACGGCGCAGAACACCCGCGAGTGGACCGCCATCCACCGCAAGCATCACGCCAAATGCGAAACCGTCGATGACCCGCACAGCCCGGTCATCAAGGGCCTTTCCACCGTTCTGCGCAAGGGCGCCGAGTTGTACCGCGAAGAAGCGGAAAACCCGGAAACCCTGCGCATCTACGGCAAGAACTGCCCCGAAGACTGGATCGAACGCAACCTCTACAGCCGTTTCCCGCTGTTGGGCGTGGCGATCATGGGCGTCATCGACCTGCTGCTGTTCGGCACCATCGGCATCACCATCTGGGCCATCCAGATGATGTGGATCCCGGTCTGGGCCGCCGGCGTGGTCAATGGCCTGGGCCATGCCATCGGCTACCGCAACTTCGAATGCCGCGATGCGGCGACCAATCTGGTGCCCTGGGGCATCCTGATCGGCGGCGAAGAACTGCATAACAACCATCACACCTACCCTAACTCGGCAAAACTGTCGGTGAAGAAGTGGGAATTCGACCTCGGCTGGGCCTGGATCCAAGTCTTCAGTTTCTTCCGCCTGGCCAAGGTCCAGCGTGTTGCGCCGATCGCCCACCGGGTCGAAGGCAAAGGCAGCCTGGACATGGACACCGCCATGGCCATCCTCAACAACCGCTTCCAGATCATGGCCCAGTACCGCAAATTGGTCATCGCGCCGCTGGTCAAGCAGGAGCTGGAAAAGGTCGATCACTCGGTCCGTCACCAATTCCACCGCGCCAAGCGTTTGCTCTCCCGGGAAACCAGCCTGCTGGACGACAAGCACCATGTCCGCATCCAGAACATGCTCGAGCACAGCCAGGCGCTGAAGGTAATTTACGAGAAACGCCTGGCCTTGCAGCAGATCTGGGTCAAGACCAGCTCAAATGGTCACGACATGCTCGCGGCCATCAAGGATTGGGTACACGAAGCCGAAGCCAGCGGGATTCAATCCCTGCGTGACTTCGCCGACCAGCTCAAAACCTACTCCCTGCGTCCTGCTGCCGCTGTCTGACCTGCAATCACAGGCTTGCCTCAGGATTGGGGCAAACCTGTGGCAAGGGCGCTGCCTGTGGCGAGGGGGCTTGTCGGATCGCCGCACCGCCCCGTTCGGCTGCGCAGCAGTCGCTTCCCCGGGCAATACGTTTCAACTGAAATGACAAATCGCCACTACCGCCCGGCGGGAGCCACCACCCTCGCCACCACAAGCGGGAACTAAGCTCCAAATCCCCTATCTCAAAGACACTTCGCCATCCAGGCGGGCCGAGACCTGTTATCAATTATTTCCCACCAAAGCGTGACAGCGCCTGCTGTGGCACAAGAAATAATCGATAAGGGGCCCACGTAGTGGCCGCTTTCGACACTCGAGCGGCGCACGCCCTTTGAGATCTGTGCCGATGGTCACCAAAAACCTACAAGACTCATCCCACCCGCAGTGGCCCGAGGCCGCGCAAACCCTGATGGCATTGATGCATGCCCAAGGTGAAGTCGCGCGCCTGAGCGAACGTGAACAACTCTTCAGCTCGCTGCTGGTCAGCGTCAATGCCGTGCTTTGGGCCTTCAACTGGGAAACCCGTCAGGTGCTGTACGTCAGCCCCGCCTATGAACGGATTTTCGGCCGATCCGCCGGCCTGTTGCTGGCCGACTACAACCAGTGGCGCGACAGCATCTACCCCGACGATCTGGAGTACGCGGAGCGCAGCCTGGCCGAAGTACTGGACAAAGGTGCCGTCGAAGACCGCGAATACCGCATCATCGCGGCCGACGGCCAAGTGCGCTGGCTTAGCGACAAATGCTTCATCAACCGCCAGGCCGAACCGGGGCAACCGGTGATCATCGTCGGCATTGCCGAGGACATCACCGAAAAGAAGCAGATGGAAGCCGAGCTGCAACGCCTGGCGACCACCGACGTATTGACCCAGAGCAGCAACCGCCGGCACTTCTTCGAATGCGCCCATCGCGAATTCGAACAGGCGCGGCTGCAAGGCGCGCCGATGGCCTTCCTGCTGCTGGACATCGATGACTTCAAAGTGGTCAACGACACCTACGGCCACCAGGGCGGCGACATCGTATTGCAGCGCATCGCCGAGAGCGGTCGCGCGGCCCTGCGTCGGGGTGATCTGTTCGGGCGAATTGGCGGGGAAGAGTTTGCCGCGGTGTTCCCCGGCTGTGCGCCGGACATGGCCATGCAAGTGGCCGAGCGCCTGCAACGGGAGATTCAGCGGTTGAGCTTCAGCCATGATGACCAGACCTTCGGCATCACCGTCAGCCAGGGCCTCACCAGCCTTACCGACGATGACGAAAGCCTCGACAGCCTGTTCGCCCGCGCCGATGCGGCGATGTACGAAGCCAAGCGCCAGGGCAAGAACCGCATCATCTCCGCCTGACAACGCACCTCTGTGGCGAGGGAGCTTGCTCCCGCTGGACTGCGCAGCAGTCCCCTTCAGCATTTGGGATAAAGGGGGCCGCTTCGCGCCCCAGCGGGAGCAAGCTCCCTCGCCACAGGGACCGTTATTTTTTGCGTAGGCGCATCAATTCCGGCAATCCAATCTTCAGCAAGCGCGCCGTGCGGCTTTTGGACAGTTCCTCAATGCCCTCATGCTCGGTCAGGCGCGCCAGTTGTGCAGCCATGTTCATCACCAGCGCTTCGCGGGAGTAAACCCCGCCACCGAGCTGGTAGACCGCTGCAATCAGTTCTCGCAACTCCAGCGGCAGACGCCAGCGCGTGCGCAGCGCCGAACCATAACCGGCACCAAATTCGGCCAGCGCATCGCCCACCTCTTCCCATTCATCCAGCTCACCGCCGGCCTGCTTCCACTCCTGCAAACAGCGCAGCAGCGCCAAGTCGCCGAGACGATGCAACATCCCAGCGCAATAGCAGCGCTCCTGATCCAGGTCCAGCAAGCGCGCCAAAGTCCGGCCATATTCGGCGGTGCGCAACGACAGTTCCCAATAACGTTCGGCGTAGTCCGCCAATTGCGGATCGCTCAGCCGCGCGCAACGCTTGAGGGCCAGGCCCAAAATCAGGTTCATGCTTTGCGCGGTGCCGAGGCGATGCAACGCCTGGGACAGGGTTTGCACCGCCACGCCGTGATGCTGGGCCGCACTGTTGGCAGCGGCGATCAGCACGGCCGTGATTTGCGGGTCATTGCGGATCTCGCCTTCCAGCAGCGTCAGGTCGAGGCCATTGGGGTTGAGGCTGCGTTTCACCGCCAACTGCACGTCGGTCATCAACGCCGCACCGTCTGTCGACTCACGTCGCCGCTCCAGGTACACCGACAAGGTCATCCCCGGCGACAGCGTTGGCGCCTCGCAGGACACCTCTTCACCGGCGTTCAGCAGTAAATCTTGCAGACGATGGGTCAGGCCTTCCATGTCCAGGGGTTTGGTCAGGTACGCGGTGGGCGCCAGGGGCAGGGCCTCGCGCACGCTCGCGCTGTCGTTGCGGCTGCTCATCAGAATGAACGGCAACGGCGGATTACGTTTGCGCTGACGGACACTGCGCAAAACGGTCAGGCCATCGATGCCCGGCAACTCCCAGTCAACGATCACCAGGTCGTAGGGCACTTCTGCCAGCAGCTCCATCGCCTGCTGGCCGTCGGCACACAGGTCCAGCCGTGCGTCGCAGCGCACATTCAACAACACCTGTTTGAGCAGGTCGCGGGACCAGGGATCGGCCTCGGCAATCAGTACTCGCGGAACAGCGGGCAACACCACAGCGGTCATTCGTCTACTCCAATGGCAATGCCTGAACCTTAGTCAATGCTGGCCATTCGATACAGCACGATGTGTTCTGCGGACACGAAAAAACCCGCCGAGGCGGGTTTTTTTGTCGATCAGGTCACACTCGGTCGATTACAGCTCGGAGAAGCACTCTTCGATGATGGCCAGACCTTTGTCCAGTTGCTCGTCCGGCGAAGTCAGCGGTACCAGGACGCGCAGAACGTTGCCGTAGGTGCCGCAGGACAGCAGGATCAGACCCTTGTCGCGCGCCTTGGCCACAACCGCTGCCACTGCCGGAGCGTTCGGCTTGTGGCTGTCGCCATCAACAAACAGCTCGACCGCGATCATCGCGCCCAGGGCACGGACTTCACCGATCACCGGGTACTTGGCTTGAATGGCTTTCAGGCCAGTAACCAGACGCTCGCCAACAGCCTTGCAGCGATCCAGCAGGTGTTCTTCTTCGAACACTTCCATCACGGCCAGGGCCGCGGCGCAAGCGATCGGGCTACCGGCGTAAGTACCGCCCAGGCCGCCTGGCGCAATGGCGTCCATGTATTCGGCTTTGCCGCACACACCGGCCAGCGGGAAGCCGCCAGCGATGGATTTGGCGAAGGTGGTCAGGTCGGCAGCAACGCCCATCTGTTCCATGGCGAAGAAAGTGCCGGTACGGCCAGCGCCGGTTTGCACTTCGTCAGCGATCAACAGAATGCCGTGCTGGTCGCACAGGGCGCGCAGACGCTTCATGAATTCTTTAGGCGCGACGTAGAAACCACCTTCGCCCTGAACTGGCTCGATGATGATCGCCGCGATATCACGCGGCTCGGCGTCGTTCTTGAAGATGCGTTCGATGCTGGCGATCGAGTCGTCGACGCTCACACCGTGCAGTTCGTTCGGGTACAGCGCGCGGAAGATGCCGCCTGGCATCAGGCCCATGCCGGCCGAGTAAGGCACGACTTTACCGGTCAGGCCCAGGGTCATCATGGTGCGACCGTGGTAAGCGCCGGTGAACGCGATCACGCCGGCACGGCCAGTGGCGGCACGGGCGATTTTCACGGCGTTCTCTACCGCTTCGGAACCAGTGGTCACCAGCAGGGTTTTCTTGGCGAAATCACCTGGCACCTTGGCGTTGATTTTTTCGCACAGCTCAACGTACGGCTCGTAGGCCAGTACCTGGAAGCAGGTGTGAGTCAGCTTGTTCAACTGCGCGGTCACGGCGGCGATGATTTTCGGGTGCAGGTGACCGGTGTTCAGCACGGCGATACCGCCGGCGAAGTCGATGAACTCGCGACCTTCAACGTCGGTCACGGTGGCGTTCTTCGCGGACTCGGCGAAGATCGGGTGAATCTGGCCAACACCGCGTGGTACAGCGGCTTCGCGGCGTTTCATCAGGGAAGCGTTAGTCTTGCTCATAAAGTCCTCATTCACCGCTCATCGGGCGGCGTAGTTCAAGGAAAATGCGGCGGGGAGGCAACTACGGCAGCATGCGATGATCGACTGCCACAGCGTTCCCGGCCACAGAGAAAATTCCATTTGAAGCGCAGAAAGGGACAGCGCTCTCGTGCCCTTTCCGCTTATTGCATTCCCGTCTGCCGAGCTTAGATGCCCAGGCAGAGGTATTTGATTTCCAGGTAATCTTCGATGCCGTACTTGGAGCCTTCACGGCCCAGGCCCGACGCCTTGATGCCGCCGAACGGCGCGACTTCGTTGGAGATCAACCCGGTGTTGACGCCGACCATGCCGTATTCCAGGGCTTCAGCCACACGGAACACACGGCCCAGGTCACGGGCATAGAAGTACGAAGCCAGGCCGAACTCGGTGTCGTTGGACATCGCGATCACTTCGGCTTCGTCTTTGAAGCGGAACAGCGGCGCCAGTGGACCGAAGGTTTCTTCCTTGGCCACTGCAGCGTTTTTCGGCACGTTGGTCAGGATGGTCGGCTCAAAGAAGTTGCCTTCCATGACCTTGCCACCCGCCAGAACGGTCGCGCCTTTGCTGATCGCGTCAGCAATGTGCTCTTGAACCTTGGCCACGGCTTTTTCGTCGATCAGCGGGCCAGTGGTGGTGCCTTCTTCCAGACCGTTGCCGATCTTGAGCTTGGCCACCGCCACTTTCAGCTTCTCGGCGAACGCGTCGTAGACCGAATCCTGAATGTACAGACGGTTGGCGCAGACGCAGGTCTGGCCGTTGTTGCGGTACTTGGAAATGATCGCGCCTTCGACGGCCTTATCCAGGTCCGCGTCGTCGAACACGATGAACGGCGCGTTGCCGCCCAATTCCAGGGACACTTTCTTGATGTCCTTGGCGCATTCAGCCATCAACTGACGACCGATTTCGGTCGAGCCGGTGAAGGACAGTTTGCGCACGATCGGGTTGCTGGTCAGCTCGCTGCCGATGTCGCCAGCGCTGCCGGACACCACGCTGAACACACCGTTCGGAATACCGGCACGCTGGGCCAGTTCAGCCAAAGCGAATGCGGAGAACGGGGTTTGCGAAGCAGGCTTGAGCACCATGGTGCAACCGGCGGCCAGTGCTGGGCCAGCCTTACGGGTGATCATCGCGGCCGGGAAGTTCCACGGAGTGATTGCAGCGGTCACGCCGATCGGCTGCTTGATCACGATCAGGCGCTTGTCTGGCTGGTGGCCCGGAATCACATCACCGTAGACGCGCTTGGCTTCTTCGGCGAACCACTCAATAAAGGAAGCGGCGTAAACGATTTCGCCCTTGGCTTCGGCCAATGGCTTGCCTTGCTCGAGGGTCATCAGGCGAGCCAGGTCGTCCTGGTTCTCGATAATCAGCTCGAACCAACGACGCAGCTTGTTCGCACGGTCCTTGGCGGTCAGTGCACGCCAGGCCGGCAGCGCTTTGTCAGCGGCTTCGATGGCACGGCGGGTTTCGGCAGCGCCCATCTTCGGCACAGTGCCCAGAATTTCGCCCGTTGCCGGGTTATTGACCTTGATCGTCTGACCGTTGTCCGCATCGACCCAAGCGCCATCGATAAAGGCTTGCTGGCGGAACAACTGGGTGTCTTTAAGCTGCATGTCGGCTTTCCTTAACAGCACCGCGACCAGCGCGGAGCGAATTATGATTGTAGAAAGGCGCCTCAAAGGCTGCCGTCAGGGAAATCATTCACCGGGCTGAAGCACATAAATAGCGCACTGATCGAAACTCGTGCGGTTCAGCACCCAGACAAGAGCGTTTGAAATCTCGAACGAATCCTAGGATCAATGCTGGGAAAGGACAATAGGCCGTTCGAAAAAAAGAACGAAAACGCCGCATTTGCGGATTTTTTCTGATCAACGTAGCAAACGGCTGTTACAGCTTGGAAAAACACAGGCGATTCAGCAGCATGGACGCCCGCAACGCTTATGAGTATCATGGCGCCCGCTTGCACCAGTAGCTCAGCTGGATAGAGTACTGCCCTCCGAAGGCAGTGGTCGTGGGTTCGAATCCCGCCTGGTGCACCATATAGCAGTCTAGACCTGTCTCAGACAGTCTACGAAACGCCCCAAGAAGCCCGCCCTGTGCGGGCTTTCTTGTTTCTGGCTATCCCTCCCTGTCTACCTCTATAACTTCACGCCGTGTATGCCCACGTGTATGCTTTGAGATTCCTTGAACTGGAGGCATACACGCAGTGAAGCGTACTGAAATCAAACGCCGCCCTTTGGCCGACACTACTCTCGCTGGGCTGGAGCCAGAGAGTGCAACGTACCGTGAACAGGACGGCAACGGCCTGTATTTTCGGGTCAAAGCCAATGGGCAGAAGTCTTGGGAGTTGCGCTACAAAAAGTCAGACGGGAAATGGTCTTGGCTGGGACTAGGCGGCTATCCAGAAATCAGTGGCTCACTAGCCAGACAGAAGGCGGCCCAACTGAGGGATGACGCATCGACTGGCAAAAATCCGTTAGTCAGCAAACAGGCTCGCAAGATTGCTGACCGCGTGGCAGCCAACAACACATTCGAAGCATTAGGCCGCGAATGGTTTGAGGCGAGGCGCTCAAGCTGGGAGGCCGGTACCTCACGTCGAGTTATCGGTGCCTTGGAGCTGCACGTGTTTCCCGTTTTCGGCAAACGCATATACACGGAAATCCTGCCCCTCGAATGGATGGAGTTTCTGCGTGGCATGGAACAGAAAGGGATCATTGAGCAAATGGGCAGGGTTCGCGCCTTTTGCAAAGAGATCTACGACCTAGCACGTGTGACGGGCCGAGCCATCCACAACCCCCTTGAAGGCCTCAATAAATTCCTACAGACGCGTAGTGCTGAAAACTATGCGCACGTATCAATAGAAGAGCTGCCTGCATTGCTTCGTGCAATCAACTCTTACCCTCATGCAAAGGATGTTCGTCTAGGGCTTCGTTTGCTTGCATTACTGGCGGCTCGTCCGAGCGAGATTCGAGAAGCACGCTGGTCAGAAATCGACGTCAACAAAAAGCTATGGACGATTCCAGCCGGGCGAATGAAGCGACGTCGCGAGCATGTAGTGCCTCTATCTCGCCAGGCGATTGAAGCGATAACGGAGCTGCGCACGCTGACAGGCGCATACCCTCTTCTCTTCCCTGGGAGAAAAGATCGAACCATACCCCGGAGCAATACTGTCTTTCTGATGGCGCTACGCAGACTGGGATATGCAGGCCGACAGACAGGCCATGGCTTCCGCCATATCGCGAGCACAATCCTGAATGAGCAGGGTTTCGATGAAAACCACATTGAGGCTCAGCTCTCCCATGTAAAGGAGGGAATCGCAGGGGTGTACAACAAGGCTGTGTACCTGCCTCAGCGCAAAGTCATGATGCAGTGGTATGCCGATCATCTTGATGAGCTGGAGCAAGGCAACGTTGTTCAAGGACAATTCGGCAAGGATGTTTGATGATGTGTTTCCATACCCCATTGAAAACCGGTGTAACTGGTGTAACTCGTGTAACAGAAACATCTAACCGATTGAAAATATTGAATAATTTCCATGTAACATCTTGTGCTAACTTTGCGTACACCCGGTGTAAACAGACGCATTGGTGTAACAGCCAAATCGCCCCATCCATCCTGATGGCGGCGCTGCCCATCATGACTACAGCCCTTATGGCACGCGGGTTTGTTGCCTGCATTCTGGGGTATGGGGCGACTAAATGAGTGGGGACTTCTATCTGGGGCGCGGGCTCCTGATTGATCCTGAAAAGGTCGTTCTGGGTCTGGAAAACTTTACACTTTATAGGGATTTTTTTGAGCGTATAGAGGATGCACTAAGGCTCATCGAACGTGGCCAAGTACTCTGGGGAGAACATAAAAAGAATGGCGAATGGTTATTCGAGGCAGTTGACGCGGCATCCTCTGTGCGACGTCTTGCTGACAACATTCGATGGTGTTTTGATCGTTCAGGGAATGACTTAGCTGGTTGTATACGCCAGATTGCCGGGCTAGATGAAAAATTCACCAATTGTCAGTGTGTGGCCGCACTAGCTATTGCTCGTGCCTGCCTGACCATTGAAGTGTTGGCTCGATACCTGAGTGATTTTGAGATTGAGCTGGATCGCGCAGCCCCTTATAGCTGGGCTGTACTTGCCAGGGATGAGCCTGGAGTGGCTACCGAACGTCTAGAGGAAATACGCCAGCAATTCGTCCTGAATGAGATGGCGGTTCGTGAGCGCGTGGCCGATTCGTTCGGGGAAGCAAAATACTATATAACCCTGGCAGCCGTGTACGCTTCCCCCCGGCTGAGCAGGGCCGAAAAGATCAGGATTAGCACCTGCGCCAGCAAGGCTGGGCTCAGCTCTGCGGCAGTCCGGCAAGAAGCTGTGGCAGACAGAGATCAAAGTATTTGTGCACACGGGCGTCGCCTTCTCGCCGATGGTCGAGCGCGTCGTGAGATTGCGGGCGTCATCTTAGGTACAGACTCCGCTCTAAAGACCCATGGTGGCAGTGACAAGCTGTCCCGCACGCAGATAAAAAACATCCTAATAAAGAACGGTGTTCTGCCTCCCAGCAAAGAGAAAATGAAAATGAACGAGCGTTAACTTTCATTCCTTCATTTAGCTTTTTCCCTGTCCATACCAATACAGGGAAACTGCTGTGAGAACTCACCCCCATTCAAGCGTCATTCATCGAGCTTCGGACTCGGACGCCCAGTTAAGCGCTGCAACACCTGCCAGTTTCGAATCCTCCACAAGGCTAATCCGCGTCACAGAGGTGGTCGCCCTGGTAGGCCTTGCACGCGCCACCATCTACAAATTGATGAGCCAGCCCGAGAGCGGCTTCCCGCAGGCAGTAAAACTCACAGACAGCACTTCCCGTGGAGCTCCAGTTGCCTGGGTTTTGTCTGAAGTACAGAGCTGGGTCAAAAGTCGTATTGAAGCCCGCGACCAGGTGGCCGCATGAAGCGCAATTGCTGCCCTTTCAAAGGGCCGTTCCTCGACTCTTACAGCATCGGATTCCGCCTCTATCAACCTGGTGCAATCAACTGGCGTCATCGCACCATCGCGGGCGTGAGCTGGAACGGCGAAGAGCAGGAAGCGTTCTTTTTCAGCCCTGACGGCCTCGTTCTCCCACTGAAAGCCAATCCTTGGGAGTTGCCTGAACTGATCAGCAAAAATGCGGTGCGCAGAGAGTTTTCGAGTGTTCACGGCATCGGTTACTTCGCGATGAACCCAAGCCGCCTAGCCTCACTGAAATCACGCGGCATGACCGACTGGGTTACCTACTGGCTCGTCGATCAATCAGCGGGATTCGCCAACGATCCAGCGGTATGGCAACGCATCATGGATGAGGATCTAGCCGTCGAAAAGACAACAAGCGAACGCACTCACCACGACATGCGCTTGACCTCCGATCTGGTGGGTTATGTCGAAGAATGTGTCGCACAACGCCGCGAGCAGATGACCATTACGCACCGTCGTCGCAGTGCAGAGGACAGCAAGATCCTGGCTTGGCTCAAAGGCGAAACACCACCGCCGCTGTTCGCCTTCGCGCAGGAGGCAGCATGAGCCAAAAGATCGCTGATAACGCTTTGATGCATCCGTTTTCGGTGCTGCGCCGGATTGGCTTTTCCCCCCGCCTAATGCAGCGCCTCGAGCGCTACCGCAGCCAACAGGACAAACAAGGTCGCGTGGTCAGTGTACTCAGCTGGGCCGACGGCACCTGGTGCGCCCTCTCCCTCCACTGCGAAAAAACCGGCGCGGTGATAGTCGACGAAGGCCAGCAAACCCAAGCCTACGAAGACGCCCGCTCGATGCTAAGCGGCGGTTTTCTACCCCTTCTATCCCTGCGCTGGGAAGCCCATGCCTGAAATGAAAACGCCTCCGGGGACGATCCGAAGGCGTTGAGGTAAATCTACATGCACGAACAATTTATGCCGCACCTGAAAAAACCGCAAGTCCTCAACACAGTTGCACTTTCGAAAAACGGACGTTACTCTCTGGCCGTCGCTGCAAATTCAGCGACCGGGCTTGGTAACCCGATCAAGTTGGCGCACGAGCGTCCCCATTTGAAAGCAGGCGCTTTTTTTGTGCCCGCATTTCTGTTTTGCGGTGGCTGTGCGTGGGAGACCCTCGGGTCTGCCGGGTGCCAACTTTCCCGGTTTACCAACCTGCGCACAGCTGCCACCCCTTCGCTTGGTAACGAACGTGGCAGCTCCAAACTAAAGTTGGAGTTCCATCTCATGCACGCCCTCAATCCGTTCAAAAATCGCGCCGCTGCACACCGTGCAATGGCTCTCGCCGCTTTACACGCGAATTCCAGCCTCGCTACACGCCTCTCCCGCTACAACAGCCACATGGCCACAGCCCGCGCGCTCGAAACCGCAGGTGGTGCCCAATGAACAACGCCCTGAGGTTTGCCCTACCTGAAGACCTGCTTTGCGTTAACCCTGCCGCAAGCGCCGGTGTGCCTATCGACGCCATCACCTGCGCTATTGCTCGCGCCGACTCGGTGCTGACGCTGCTTGAAGAACACTTCGAAAACGACTCCTCGCGACTTGCTAATCACGTCATAGCGGCCGTCCTCTGGGACGTGCGAGGCACCCTTGGTTTGATCAAGACGCTGACCTTGCACGGCGACTCCACCTCGATGCCTGCTGCGCAGAAAGGCGGTGCGCTATGACCACTTCCACCACCCGTGGTCACGCCACCTTTACTCGTGTGAATGCCACCGACTTGAAGTTGTTCCGGGTCAATGCCGGTGTTCCGGTCGAGGATGCGCTGGAGATGGTTTCCCTGCTCCAGCATCACGCCAACCAGCTCAACTTCGACGCCGCCATGAGCGATCAAGGTGACCGCTTCAGTTGGCCTGCTCTGTACCTCGGCGAGATGGCAAAAGCCCTGATCGACGACATCAACGACGCGCTGTTTTTGTCGAGGGCTGACGCATGAGCCAACGCCTGAGCAACTCCGCAAAACGTCCAAGCTTCGCCGACGTGAAAGCCGCTGCACTGAAAGACATTGACCGTGTCCTGACGCACTGGCTGCCCAACGGCAAGCGCGTGGACGGCGGCAAGGAATACACCGCTCCCAATCCGACCCGCAGCGATAAGCGCGCGGGTTCGCTCAAGATCAGTCTGAGCAAGGGCACCTGGTCCGACTTCGCCACTGGCGACAAGGGCGGCGACCTGATCGACCTGGTGCGCTATCTGGACGGCGGCACCGACATCGAAGCCTGTAACAAACTGGCAGATCTGCTCAACGTTTCGCCCGGCACCGCCCAGGTGAAGCCAGCGCCCGCCAAGACAAAAGCACCTGAGTGGAGTGCCATTCAGCCGATCCCGGCCGAGGCCATGAGCAAGTGCCCGGCCAAGCACCGGCAGCATGGCGCGCCGTCCAAGGTGTGGATCTACCGTGATGCGCAGGGCCAACCACTCATGGTGCTCTACCGCTTCGACCTCGCCACCGATGAAGACGGCAAGCCGAAGAAAGTCTTTGCACCCCTGACATGGTGTCAGCGCGCCGATGGCCAGACGACACAATGGCGCTGGCAGGGGCTGCCCGATCCACGACCAATGCTGCGCCTTGATGAACTGGCTCAACGCGTTGACGCACCGGTTGTTCTCTGCGAAGGCGAGAAAGCTGCAGATGCCGCCGCCGAACTGCTACCGGGCTACGTGGCCACCTGCTGGCCGAACGGCTCCAACTCCTGGCACAAAGCCGACCTGACACCGCTCAGAGGCCGCGACGTGTTGTTGTGGCCAGACAATGACGTCAGCGGCACAGCCTGCATGGAAACCGTCGCCGACAAACTGCGCGAGATCGGCGCCGCCTCGGTGCAGGTCATCGCGCTGGAGGTGTTCAAGCGCAAGCCCACGCTGAAGAACGGCGCCGCTACCTTCGCCAAAGGTGGTCAATGGGACGACGGCGACGATGCAGCCGATGCGCTTGCCAAAGACTGGACAGCGCTCCACTTCACCAAGCTGGTAAGCAGCGGTGAACTGTTTGGTGTGGTTGCCGAAAAGCCTGAGCCTGAGCAAGCAGAAAGCAAGCCGGAACCGAAGACAAAAGCAGCAGCCAAGCGTCCGTCCAAGCCAAAAAATGACCTGATGCCCGGAGGCTTTCGCCTCACGTCCGAAGGCGTGTTTTATTCCGGTGACGACGGCGAGGCGCGGCCGGTGTGTTCCCCACTGGAAATCCTTGCCCGCACTCGCGACGACAAAGGCCAGAACTGGGGCCTGCTGGTCGAGTTCGACGATCCCGACGGTGCCAAGAAACGCTGGAACATCCCGGCGCGCACAATGACCGGTGACTTCGGCAAAGATGTGCTCGG
Organism: Pseudomonas sp. ANT_J12; assembly: GCF_008370045.1. Classification (GTDB taxonomy): domain Bacteria; phylum Pseudomonadota; class Gammaproteobacteria; order Pseudomonadales; family Pseudomonadaceae; genus Aquipseudomonas. Next base: position 2,447 of record NZ_VOBN01000005.1, on the reverse strand, counting down.
TCCGCTGGTGGACATGGGGTTGCGCCTCGCCGGTAGCCGCTCCGGACGCAATGCCCGCAATGACCTGCAGAGTTATCTCGGCGGCTTCGACAGCGCGCAACGGGCACGACTGGTCACTCGCTTGGGCTGGCATGACAGCGCCTTTCTCCTGCCCGAGCAGCAGGTCGGCACGCACAGCGAACACCTGCACTTCTACGAGGCCGGTTCTCAGCTTCCGCCGATCAGCGAAGCGGGCACGCTCGAGCAATGGCAAGAGCAGATCGGCGCACTGTGCGTCGGTAATCATCGCTTGGCTTTCGTCGTCGGCGTGGCCTTTGCGGGGCCGCTGCTGCACATGCTCGGTCATGAGTCGGGCGGGTTCCACCTGTACGGCGACAGCTCGGGCGGCAAGACTACGCACCTGCAAGTTGCCGCCTCGATCTACGGCGGGCCGCGTCTGGTGCGCTCGTGGCGCTCCACCGACAACGCGCTCGAATCCATCGCCGCCGCGCATTCAGACGGTCTTCTGGTGCTCGATGAGATTGGTATGTGCGATCCACGCATCATTGGCGAGACCGTGTACATGCTGGGCAACGGCACCGGCAAGGCACGCGCCAATGATCGAGGCCAAGCAGGCCGACAGGTACAAGAGTGGCGCCTGCTGTTTCTTTCCACCGGCGAGAAGACGCTGGCCCAGCACATGGCCGAAGCGAATAAGGAGCTGAAAGCGGGTATGGAGGTGCGCATGCTCGCGGTCCCGGCCGATGCAAGTAAAGGCCTCGGCATGTTCGACACGCTCAACGGTTTTGAGGATGCGGCGGCGCTGGCCGACGCCCTCAAGGCACGCGTAGCGAAGTTCTACGGCACACCGCTCACCGCGTTTCTAACAGCGCTGTGCGAACCGGGCAAACGTCACGGTTGGTCCGCCATCCTGCGCCGCACGCTGGAAGGCTTTATCGCCCAGTCTCTACCGGCCTCGGCCAGCGGACAAGCGCACCGTGCCGCCGCTCGCTTCGGTCTCGCCGCCGCCGCAGGCGAGCTGGCCACCGCGATGGGCATCACCGGCTGGCCGGATGGCACGGCCACCACCGCTGCCCGCGTGTGCTTGAACGCCTGGCTGAACGAGCGTGGCGGTGCCGGTAACTTCGAAGGCGATGCGATCTTGGCGCGTCTGCGCCAGGTCATCGAGCGCTTCGGCGAAAGCCGTTTCACCCGCTGGGAATCGGCGGCAGCAAAAATCGACGAACACGGCCCGCGCACCATCGACCGACTTGGCTTTCGCAAGACGCTGGAGCACGGCCTGGGTGATGCGCTGCACACCACCAACACCTATTACGTGCTGCCCGAGGCATGGCGCTCGGAGATCTTCCGGGGCATGAACATCAATGCCGTGAACAAGGAACTGCTACAGCGCGGCGTGCTGGAGCCGGGCGGTGATGGCAAGGCGTCGAGTCTGATCCGGTTACCCGGCCTCGGCACGCAACGCTGCTACGTCGTGAAGACGATTCCGGGGTTGGCTGAGAGCGAGGCTCGGGCTGCCTGAGGGCATCTCTGCTGATAGAGGTAGCGCCGGCTTATTCCCGGCCTCGCCAGCCACTCATTCAACCCAACCCCAAATTGAAGGAACAAGACAGATGGAAGATTTACAAGCCTCTATCGAACAACAAGAACTGCTGGCCAGCGACGTGGGCTGCAACGAGACCACCGTAATTGCAGTTCCAAATTCGGGGAGCACTCGCGCAACCGCCAACTGTGAAAAGAAGCAACGGTTGATCGAAGACATCAACGAACTGACCGTCCGCCGCGATAAATACCTGAGCGAGGCGGAGGTGCAGTACGAAAAGATAGCGCCATTGGAAGCCTTGCTTGAGGGCGACGAAGTATTTGAACAGGACCGTCTGATTGAGATTCGCAGCGAGTACAACACGCTTAAAATTCCGTATGACTCCCGAAAACTCCAAGCTTCGCTGATAGATATACAGATCAATCGACGCGAGCAACTGCTTAATCACGAAACTCTAATGGCCGGTTACGCCGAATCGATGGCGAACTGGAAAGCCGACGAGCAAGAACTCAACGAAAAACGCGACAGCCTCAGTACTCGTTTGGAACAGATCCAGCAGCAAGCAGAACAAGATATGACCAAGGCCCGCCAAGCCGAAACCGATGCCGCTACCGCCTATGCGCAGGCGGTGGCATGGGGCGATATAGAGGGCGAAAAGAACGCCAATGCAGATGCGCAAAAAGCCGGGAAGAACCTTACGACTGCAACCGAGCACAATCGGCGCCAACATTTGATCATCGCGGCGCTAGAACAGGAACTGGTTATCGTCGAACAACAGTAAACGCTCCATGAACCCCACACTCAAAGTCACCACCTGATCCCAGACGCGGTGCCCCATATTTCTATACCTGTGGCACATAAATAGCTCACCTACCATTTTGCTGGCATAAAAATGCCACTGTTT
>NZ_VOBN01000004.1 GCF_008370045.1 Pseudomonas sp. ANT_J12 | reverse complement strand
CCCGCGAAGACGGTGTGTCAGTAACGATGATGTCGACTGACACACCGTCTTCGCGGGCAAGCCTCGCTCCTACAGGGGGGCGGTGTTCGTCTATTTATCTGGCAGGCCTTTCTCGAAGCGCTCCAACTGACTCAGCAACTCAGCCGTCTTGAGCGGCATCAACTGCGGATCACAGCGGGTTTGCACGGTGATGACGATGGCCGGGTCGTTGCCGCAACTGCGCGCGAGGAATCGCCAGTCGCTGAAAATCACTTTCAGCCCGTCGCGCTCATCGACGTCCAACGCCTGTTGGGCGTACAGCGCTTTCAGGTGGGCGAGGAGGGCGTCCGGGTCGGGAATCGGTCGACGGATTTCCCCGGAGGAGGGGAACACGCCGATTCGTTCCACCATCAGCGTGGAGCCCAGCCAGGCTTCAACCGGAGAGGGCAACGACGGATACCGTGACAACCAGGCCATCATCCCGACGTTGCCCATCTCCCGTTCAATGTCTGCCGTGTGTTTTGCATTGTTCATAGTGGCCTGCCTGAAAGAAGAGTGGACGACGGTTGAGGACCTGGTCAGAGGCCCTTGAGGTACAGGTGCTCGTAGCAGAAATTGGTCGCGTCGAGATAGCCCTCTGCACCGCCGCAATCGAAGCGCAGGCCGTCGAACTTGTAGGCCAGGACGCAGCCGTTTTGCGCCTGCTTCATCAGGGCGTCGGTGATCTGGATCTCCCCACCTTTGCCGGGCTGGGTGTCGGCGATCAGGTCAAAGATATCCGGCGTCAGGATGTAGCGGCCGATGATTGCCAGGTTGGACGGGGCGTCTTCGGGGGCGGGTTTTTCCACCATGCTGCTGACGCGGTAAACGTTGTCGGCGATCAACTCGCCAGCAATCACGCCGTACTTGTGGGTCTGGTCCCGGGGCACTTCCTGGATGGCCACGATCGAGCAGCGGTAGCGCTTGTAGAGCTGGATCATTTGCGACAGGACGCCATCGCCTTTCAAATTCAGGCACAGGTCATCCGCCAGCGACACGGCGAAGGGCTCATCGCCAATCAACGGGCGACCGCTGAGAATCGCATGGCCCAGGCCCTTCATTTCCACCTGGCGGGTGTAGGAGAAGATGCAGGTTTCAATCAGCTCGCGGGTGCCGGCCAGGAACTTCTCTTTTTCGGTGCCGCGAATCTGATGTTCCAGCTCATAGCTGATATCGAAATGGTCTTCCAGTGCGCGCTTGCCCCGCCCGGTGACGAGGGCCATGTGTTGCAGGCCGGCGTCCCGTGCTTCCTCGACCGCATACTGGATCAGCGGCTTGTTGACGATGGGCAGCATCTCCTTGGGCATGGCTTTGGTGGCCGGCAGGAAACGCGTGCCATAACCCGCGGCGGGGAACAAACATTTACGAATCATAAAAATACCCTGGAAGTCATTAATCGCAACCCACTACGGAAATAATGAGTGGTTGTCAGTGTCTTGAATAAGCGACTACTTTAATACCTGAGATAGGTTGTTAATGGCAATTGGTGTCAGGTATATAACAACGGAATGTTATGAGTTGTCCGTCTGTTGCGTGTTAGTTATTTTTCGTCGGTATCCGTTGATAGTGGTGAGCGTTTCATAGTGCTAAATAAGTACCCGGTATGACTGTCTGGTCGAATTACATATTGATCGGTACATGTTATTGCGCACTTTACGATCCCACTATGGACCGCGCTATGAAAATTCTGGTAACGGGTGGCACCGGGTATATCGGTTCGCACACCACACTTGCTTTGCTTGAAGCGGGTTTTGAAGTGGTGGTGCTGGACAACCTTTCCAACAGTTCCGACGCTGCGCTGCACGCCGTTGAAGCCATCTGCGGCAAACGTGCGCTGATGATTCACGGGGATGTGTGTGATCGACCCTTGCTGGACCGGATTTTCCAGCAGCACGCCATTGATGCGGTCCTGCATTTCGCCGGGCTTAAAGCCGTCGGCGAAAGCGTGCGCAAGCCGCTGGAGTATTACGAAGCCAACGTCGGCGGCAGCATCACGCTGTGCCAGGCGATGGCCGCCGCCGGGGTGTTTCGTCTGGTGTTCAGTTCATCGGCAACGGTGTACGGCGCGCCGGAGCAGATGCCGATCAGCGAGGAGGTGCCTACCGGCAGCCCGACCAATCCCTACGGCCAATCCAAGCTGATCGTCGAAAACGTGTTGCGCGACCTGTGCTCGGCAGAGCCGCGCTGGAGCGTCGCGCTGTTGCGTTATTTCAATCCGATCGGCGCCCATGCCAGTGGCCACTTGGGTGAAGACCCCAATGGCATTCCGAATAACCTGGTGCCCTACATCAGCCAGGTGGCGGTCGGTAGTCTGAAAGAGTTGTCGATCTTCGGCGACGATTACCCCACGTCGGATGGCACCGGTGTGCGCGACTACATCCACGTCGTCGACTTGGCGGACGGGCATATCAAGGCCTTGCAATCGATTTCCCAAACCACCGGCATCCACATCTGGAACCTGGGCACGGGCGACGGCTACAGCGTGATGCAAGTGCTGCACGCGTTTGAGCAGGCGTCGGGCCGGCCCGTGCCGTATCGGATATTGCCGCGCCGCTCGGGTGACGTCGCCGAGAGCCTGGCCGACCCGTCCAAGGCTGAGCGTGAACTGGGCTGGAAGGCCACACGCAGTTTGCAGCAAATGATGACCGACACCTGGCGCTGGCAATCGAATCATCCGAAGGGCTACCTCGAATAAGTAGTGATTGCGCCGAATGTTATAAACCGACAGCCATGTTAAGTAAGGTCGGGAAATTAGGCTGGAGTTACCTCCGGCAAATCCGTAGATATAAGCCCTGCCGTTCGACATTTATCAGTTGCGTTTGACTGTGAATGAACAATGGCTCTTGTTCGCAGTTTTTGCGGCTTGATCTTTCCACCTCTAACGGCACGCTTTGTTTGTTAACAAGGCCGAACGTTAGAAAGGAGTTGATATGAAAAAAGTGATGGCAATTGCCCTGTTGTCGATGTTTGGCAACTGGGCGTCCGCAGCGGAAGCACCGCTGACACAGGCAACTAATGTCGCCGGTAACGTAGCCGCTTCCCAAGCGCCTGCGGCCAGTACGGCGATGGTTGCAGGTGCAGTGGCTGCCTCCAACAGTGGCGGCAACGCCAACGGCGGTACTACCGGGACCACAGGAACTACCGGTACCACCGGCACCAGTAACTGAAAAACCCTGTAGGTGTAATACAAGGTCGCCCGATGCAAGTCGGGTGCCCTTGTTGGATTTGCCCTTGAATAGCGTAGTGCCATTATGAATCGTAGTTTTCCTTTTTTGATGTTGGCCAGTCTCGCTTTGCAAGGTTGTATGTTTTCCCCGGGGCAATACCTGAGCACCAGCGATATCACGCGCCAAGGGGGCAGTGAAAGCAGTCGCGTCGAGCTGATTCCAATCACGCCCAAGCTGATTGCGATGGACCGGGCGACGCAGAAACGCACGTCGCTGCCGGCGGAATTGTTGGTGACCCCGGCGGAGTACCGCATCGGCAGCAACGATGTGTTGTACATCACGGTCTGGGACCACCCGGAGCTGACGGCACCCTCGGGCGCGCAACAGCAGATCGATGCCAACGGTCGCCTGGTGCGTTCCGATGGCACGTTGTATTACCCCTATATCAAGGAAGTGCAGGCGGCCGGCAAAACCATCCAGCAACTGCGCTCGGACATTTCCGAACGCCTGTCGGCTTTCATTGCCGACCCGCAAGTGGACGTCGCCGTGTTGCGCTTCGCCAGCCAGAAAGTCGTGGTGTCGGGGGCGGTAACAAAGGCCGGTGCGCAACCGATTTCCACCAACCCGCTCAACGTGGTCGAAGCCCTCGGTGCGGCTGGTATCGACCCGGTCAATGCCGACTTGTCCGGCCTGCTGCTGACGCGCAAGGGGCGGGTGTATCCGCTGGATCTTGATGCGCTCAATCAGCAGGATTCCGAGTTGCAGAACGTCTACCTCAAGGGTGGCGATCAGCTGTACCTGCCGTACAACGACAACAAGCGCATCTACGTCATGGGCGAAGTCAATCAGCCCCGGGCGCTGACCTTCAAGACCGGCACCATGAACCTGTCCGATGTCCTCGGCTCGGTCGGCGGCTTGAGCCAGACCACCTCCAACGGCAATGCCGTGTATGTGATCCGCGGGGTGGAAAACCTGGATGTGGAACCGGCGAAAATCTACCAGTTGAAAGCCGAGTCGCCGACCGCCATGGCGCTCGCCACGCATTTCAATGTAAGGCCCCAGGACATCGTCTACGTGGGCCCCGCCAACGTGACGCGCTGGAACCGTTTCATCAGTCAGTTGGTGCCTTCGGCCGCCATCCTCGGTGTGGGGGCTTCCTCAGCGAAGAACCTGAGTGAAGTCAGAGACAACGGCAAATAAGGTCAGGTCTGTGAGAACGTTGAATGTTGGCGTCTGCGTAATGGCGGCCGTGTTGTTGTGTGGCTGTAACCCGCTGATGACCGCGTCCTTGGGCAACTTCAAGGCCGCGGTAATCGGCCCCGATGAGGTGCAAGTCACCCCCGCGCAAGTGGCTCGGGTCGAGTTTCCCCAACTGACCTTGACCACGCCATCCGGCTCCGGGGTGTTGGCGATGGTGCGTGAGCGGGGCGACCTGCAGTTCTGGGTCGCGTCCGGTAAACAGGTGTTGCTGCTGCGCGATGGACTCGCGGTGCGCACCATTGGCCTGGGCGTCGAAGGCGATCTGGACGGCACGCGACTGGCGGCGTCTTCGCCCTTCAAACAAGGCCTGCACACCCTGCCGGATGGCTACACCAGCCAGCGCTGGATCGATCTGTATCAAGGCAGTGAAACCGGCGTGACCTTGAACAGTCGCTTCTCGCGAAAATCCATGGAAACCCTGGAAATCCTCAACAAGGAATACGCCGTGCTACGTGTCGATGAGCAGATTGACGCCCCGGCCATTGGCCTGCGTGCGACCAATCGTTACTGGGTCGATCCCGTTGACGGTTTTATTGTGCAGAGCGAGCAACAACTGACCTCGCGCCTGCGGGTCAAGATTGTGCAATTGACCCCTGAACGCAGGGCTGCCCGTTGAAGCGGGTACGGAAGCTGTCGGCATGCCTGCTGTTGATCACCAGCGTCAGCCAGGCGGCAGTCACTGTCACGGGTGATGTGCAAGTCCCCGGGCCGGTGGAGTTGCCGCCGGGCGGGCGGTTGACGGATGTGATCAGCGTCGCCGTGCCCAATGCCGAAAGCTATTGGCTGGCGGCGGCGTTGCTGCGTCAGTCGTTGCTGGAAGAGCAGGCCCGGCTCAAGACCGGGGTGCTGTTCGATTTGCAGGTGTTGCGCCGTGAAGCCTTGATCTTCGACCGGCCGGGCCGGGCAGAGCTGGCGACGCGTCTGTCTGAGCAGGTCAGCGCCATGCCGGTCACCGGGCGCCAGGTCACGGTGCTCGACCCGGTGGCCATCGAAGTCGGGTTCGCCCCCAACGTCCAGCTGAGTGACGGTGATCGCCTGATCTATCCATCGCGCGTCGATGAAGTTGAAGTGCTCGGCGCCGTCGCCGAGCCGTGCCGCTTGCCCCATGTCGTCCGGCAAGAAGCCCGGGATTACCTGCAAGGCTGCGCAAAGCTGGCCGATGCCGAGGCCGATTACCTTTGGCTGATCCAGCCCAATGGCGTTACCCGCCAGGTCGGTATCGCGCCCTGGAATCGCGAGAGTGGGCACGTGCCTGCGGCGGGCAGCAAGATCCTGGTGCCGGTGAAAAATGATGATCTCGATCCGCCTATCCCTGAACTGAATCAGCAGTTGGCCGAATTTCTTGCCACGCAATTGGCTGAGGTGGTTCATTGAATTTACGTTTTGCAGCTGTGTTGTTATTGCCCTGTGGACTGGCGCATGCCGAGCCACGTCTTACCCAGAATGATTTCGGCGGCGTCGGCTTGTGGCAGACACCCACCGCCCGGATGTCCCCGGCCGGCGAGTTGAGCGTGAACGCCAACCGCACCGAGCCCTACAGTCGCTACAGCGTGGCGCTACAGCCGTTCGATTGGCTGGAAGGCGCGTTTCGCTACACCGCCATCACCAACCGTCCTTACGGCCCCGAATCGTTGAGCGGCAACCAGAGCTATAAGGATAAGGCGGTCGATCTCAAGGTCCGGTTGTGGCAGGAAACCCACTGGGCGCCTGACGTCGCGCTGGGCTTCCGAGACATCGGCGGTACTGGCCTGTTCTCCAGTGAGTTCCTGGTGGCCAACAAGCGCTACGACGATTTTGATTTCAGCGCCGGCATTGCCTGGGGTTACCTGGGCAATCGCAGCGACTTCGACAACCCGGCGGGCTATCTCGATGATCGCTTCAAGACCCGGCCAAACATGGAAGGCACCGGTGACGTCAACGCCGGCGCCTACTTTCGCGGCAAGCCTTCGTTGTTCGGCGGCGTGACCTACCAGACGCCATGGGACCGGCTCAGCCTGAAACTCGAGTACGAAGGCAACGACTATAAACACGAGCCCAAGGACAACGTGATCCAGCAGGACTCGCCGATCAACCTGGGCGCCGTGTTCAAAGTCACCGATTCGCTGGACCTCAGCGCAGCCTGGGAGCGCGGCAACACGGCGATGTTCGGCCTGACCTTCCACACCAACTTCGTCAGCCGCAAGGCCCCGACCAAGCGCTTCGACCCGCCCGCCGAGCCGTTGCCGGCCAAGACTCCGACCGTCGCGATGGATCAGGTCGACTGGCTGGAGGTGTCCCGACGCCTGCAGCAAAATGCCGGCTACAAGGTCGAGCGCATCAGCCAGCGTGGCCCCGAACTGATCGTCTACGGCGAGCAGGGCCGTTATTTTCATTCGGCCAAAGCGGTCGGTCGGGCCAGCCGGATTCTCGACAACAGCGTCAATGCCGACATCGACTGGTTCACCCTGGTGAACAAGCGCTACGACCTGCCACTGGAAGAAACCAGCGTGCCTCGGCAAACCTTTCGCGAGGTGCTCAACAACGAGGAACCGCTGCAAGCGTTGCACCGCACCACCGAGACCAACCCGGCGATGCCGCACAACGAGAAGACCCTCTACACCGAAGCCCGCGACCCGTTCAGCTACGGCGCCGGGCTGGGCTTCAAACAGAACGTCGGCGGTCCTGACGGCTTTTTCTATCAGTTCAGTGCCGACGCCGACGCCGAGTATCGCTTCAACCGCAACACCTGGTGGAGCGGCCTGATCAGCGCCAATCTGCTGAACAACTTCGACGGCTTCAAATACGACGCACCCAGCGGTTTGCCTCGGGTGCGCACGGACTTGCGCCAATACCTGACCACCTCTGAAGTCACCATGCCGCTGTTCCAGGTCAGCCACGCCGAGCAGCTGGACAAGGACCTGTACGGCATGGTCTACGGCGGTTATCTGGAATCGATGTTTGCCGGTGTGGGCGGTGAAGTGTTGTTTCGTCCGCAAGGCCAGCGCTGGTCGGTCGGTGCGGATTTGAACTACGTGCGTCAGCGCGAATTCGACCAGGGCTTCGGCCTGCGGGACTACTCGGTCGTCACCGGCCATATCACCGGCTATACCGACTTGCCCTACGACACACTGGCGGCGGTCAGCGTCGGACGCTACCTGGCCGGGGATTGGGGCACCACGATCGATCTGTCGCGGGAGTTCTCCAACGGCGTGCGGTTCGGCGCCTGGGCGACGATCACCACCGCCACCGGCCCCGAATATGGCGAAGGTAGTTTCGACAAGGGCCTGTACCTGTCCATCCCGTTCGATGAATTGATGAGCATGTCGACCATGCGCCGCGCCAACCTCGTCTGGTCGCCGCTGACCCGGGACGGTGGCGCACGGCTCAATCGCAGCTTCCAGTTGCACTCGATGACCGACAGCCGCGACAACGACATGTTCTACCGCAACTTCGAGAAGATCACCGAGTAACGTTGGCGATCTACAGGCTGCATGTCCTGTAGATCGCCGCTTGATTGGCCTCCCTTCAAACATCCGCCCAACCCAAATCACAGCCACGAAAAAGGGGACTTGCGTCCCCTTGTGGTGCTGCTTTTTTTGCGCTCAGGCCATCAGTAGATGTCCTTCGAGAGCAGCGTGAAGGGCGTCTTCACCAGGATCTTCAGGTCCAGCCACAGCGACCAGTTGTTGATGTACTTAAGGTCGATCTCGACACGTTTCTGCATCTTGTCGATGGTGTCCGTCTCGCCGCGGCAACCGTTGATTTGCGCAAGCCCGGTAATGCCCGGCTTGATTCGGTGGCGCGCCATGTAGGCCAGAATCTTGCCCGAGTAGTAGTGGTTATGCGCGACGGCGTGAGGACGCGGGCCGACCAGGGCCATGTGCCCTTGCAGCACGTTGAACAGTTGCGGCAGTTCATCCAGCGAAGTGCGACGGATGAAGCGGCCGACGGCGGTAATGCGCGAATCGTTGCGGCTGGCCTGCTTGACTTCATGGTCGTCGTGGACACGCATCGAGCGAAACTTCCAGACCTGAATCACCTTGCCATTCCAGCCGTGGCGATCCTGTTTGAAGAAGATCGGGCCGGGGGAGGTGAGTTTCACCGCCAGCGCAATCACCGCCAGCACCGGGCTCAGCAGGATGATGGCCAGCAATGCCACGGCTTTTTCCACCAGACTCTTGCTTAGCGCGGCAGTGGGCTGGCTGGTCAGTGGGCTTTCATTCAAGTAGATCGCCGGCAGACCGTCCACGACCCGCACCGAGTGATTGAGCAGCGTCAGGCAGTTCAAGTCCGGGACCCAGACCACGTCGACGTTGGCACCCAGCAAATCGACGTACATGGCTTCGATTTTTGCCGCTTCGCTCAGGGGCAGCGTGATGTACAAGCGTCGAATGTCATGGATTCTGATCAGTTCCAGAAGGTCTTCCTGCGCACCGACGATCTGTGGGGCATCCGGGTCCAGCGCGGCAACGGGGCCCGTGCTGACCAGACCCACCAACGGCAGGTTTTCGACGCTGCTCAACTTTTTGGCCAGGCCCAGCGCCAGCTCGCCGGTCCCGACGATCAGCGTTCTATGCTCGCTTTTTCGTGACCGCTGGTAGTACTTGGAGAACCCGTGTAACGGCGCGTACAGCAACGCCTGCCCGAGGAACCCGTACACCGCCCAACTGAGAATCACCTGCCGGGAAAACAGGGCGTCGGCCTTGCAGATAAAAGCCATGAAAGCCAGCGCCGCCATGGTCATTGACCAGCCCATGAACAGGCGTCCCAGCCCTGTCAGATAGTTATCTCGTTTTCGGTAGACGCCACTGAAGGTATAGGCCGGCACCGAGGCCAATACGGCCAGCGTCGCGCATACCCGGTAATAGAACTCGACTGCGCCGGTATGCTGTTCAGCGAGTATGAACAACAATGAAACAGCAAAGCCCTGCGCCAGCGCCCATTGACCCCAAAAGGTAAGTCCCTTGAGGCCGGTATTTCGATTGATACGAAGAGTAAGATCCATGCGATATCCCCAAAAGTCGTCCATTCAGGTATCGACAGTCGAACCGTGAGTTGTTTAAGCAGGATTGTTATTGTTTTAACTAATGCCCTGGGACTAACAACGCCAATAGGCCGAGCTGTCGTCAGTCAATAGATTAAGTTATTGATAGGGGATGCTGTCTGACGAGTTCTAACAAGGTGGCAAAGTGCCAACTTTTATCGAGGAAGTGTTCGATGTTAGAAAAGGTCGATATTGAGCAGGGGGTATAGGAGGGGATGAAGCCTGGATAACAAACAAAGTGCACTTTTTATTTTTGTAATAGCACTGTCATATGTTTGTTGAGGTGGGTCAGGCCGGTTGAGCCTCTGTTACCACTTCCTGGATAAGGCAATAGCCGCGATTTCTCACCGCGCGAAAGAGTCGTTCACCTTTGCTCGCGTTTTTGAACTTGTCCTGCAATCGGCTCAAACACATTTCCAGGCCGCGATACTGCTCCGGTTCTCTACCGATGCTCAGAATCAGATCATCTCGACTGACGACGCGATCTTCATGATGCAGCATCTTCTTGACGAGGGCGGCTTCCAATCCAGTGAGGTTGATCTCGACGTTTTCCTTGATCAATACACTTTGATCGTCGTCGAGTTGCCAGGCTTCGCTGTAAGGGCTGTCAACCTCGTGTTCTCGGGAAATATCGCTGAACTCTACCGGGTCAGGTGTAAGGCTGGAGCGCGCCGCCAACCATTCTGCTTCGAGCGTAGCAAGTATCTTTTGCGTTTCATGTTCGATCGCGTGGGCGACATGTTTCCTTGACCCACTTGGGTAGGTGAACTCCATCAGCACGGGGGCGGAAGAGGCCGGGTTAACACCTTCGATAAACATTTGTGCCTGGGAAGTACCAAACGAGTTGAAACGCTCGCTGGACAGTATGGTCTCGAGCTCACGCTGGGATGTTGTGCTGTGAGTCACGACGACAAAATATTTTCTGGGGAGGGTTGTACTGATTTCCACGTCTCTCTCCTAAAGTAGTCACCAATGTTCGGTTAAAAGATGATCGGCAGGGGAGTAGTAACTCCCTTGGAAGTAATCAAAGGGCAGCGCCCTGGCCAATGTATGGCTCTCGATATGCTCTACACGATCGGCAATAAAAGAAATCTTGTTGTTGTGGCTCAGTGTCACCATGCGGTCATGGAGTCGATTGAAAAACTCAGGATTGCCATTGAGTTTTAAACACTGGTCCAGGGATGAAACCGATACCTTGATGTAGTTGAACAGATTCAAAGTGCTAAAGCGTGTAAGGGTGTCTCGTTGGAGAGTGTCGCTACCCAACGCGATTTCTATACCATGATCTTTCAGGCGATACATATTATGAGTAATGTTTTTTTTATATTTGGAATCCACTTCCCAGAATGGTTGCTCTTCGAGTGACACGACCAGTGTATGGCCCAGATCACGCAAGTTGTCGCCAGACCGGATCAGTTCGTCGGCCAGCGTAAAGCTGGCAAGGCTCGGTTCAGACAGGCATAGAAGTGTTCGGTTCAAATATTTTTTTGGGGTGTGCGAGCGAGGGTCTTTCAGGGAGGCCGACGCCCTGCGCACGCGCGGTTGAGCCGCCAGCGACGTCCAGGACGACGGAGCGGAAAGGTGGGGCGTGGTTCTTATCTCACTGGCAAACGGGCGATCGTCACGTGACAGGATCAGTTGCCGGGTCAGATAGCGATACGGGGCGTTTGCGGGCGAGATGCCTCCAGTCGCATTCATTCAACAACTCCTTCCATGGTTGAATCAGTCGGTCGAGATCAGACCCCTCATCAAACGGTATCCATACCCGCGAATGCTCTGAATGGCATTGGTGCCATACATGTCTTTGATTTTTCCGCGAAGACGACTGATTGATTTTTCCAATGCCCTGGGGTCATAAAAATTGGTGTTGAGTCCCATGATCCTGGCGATTTCATCGTGACTTAATATGTGGTTGCTGGTTTGCGCAAAGGCTTCCAGGATTTTCATTTCTGCAAAGGAAATGTCCAGCTTGTTGCGGGTGCCCAACAGGCATATACGCGTGGAGTCCAATACCAGGTTTATTTCCCTTTGCCATTCATCACTGCTGAAAAACTCAGACAGAAATGCGGAACTTTCATCAGACAGGGTGTTGAGTTTTATGCAGCAGTCGGCACCCGCAAGATAGTACTTCATCTTGTTGTAAGTGCCCCGGCCGGTAATAACGGCACAGATGATTGGGTTTAAATTGATGGCGCGGAGGTTTTCCACGAGCGCCAGGCTCTCATCGAATGCTTGAGCACTGTCGATAATGATGAAAATGGCACGATACCCATCCGGGTGTTCATTTTTCTTATGCGAAATAGTGTATGAACTGGCATCAAGCGTTATATCAGAGTGCACGTGCCTTGCGACTAATGCTCTAAAGTTCTCCGCCACGCTGCGAGTACGGCCCAAGGTGAGAACCCCTGGCTCCTCATTTGTCGGGCGCTGGCTTCTAGTCGCTATTTTCCCTGTAAGCATCATGCTTTTTGACTCGAATGGGTGCTGACATCAGGATGTTAAAGCACCGGTTCTCATCTGTGACTGACAATTGGTAACATTCAAATCGGATTTCAGGGCGGGATTTCCGAGTTTTCTAACATAAACAAAAGGTTTTCAACCGTTTAGTTGCTTCTTGCAGGCAGTTGAACTAATGAAATGGCGCCCTTAGATGATGGCAATATGGAATTGTGCCACTATTTTGATTCAGCAGCGAGTGGTATTTATAGTCAGAAGGCCATCACGGTATTGACGGGTGATTCCGGGCTATTGTCCCTCTAAGAATGCGAATATGTGCGCTCCGTCACATTTTTATCGGGCGGGTTCTAGCCTCCATACTTCGGAGTTCTGGTGAGTCGTTAGTCGGACGATTAATAACAAGTCTTGAGTGCGTGGTTTGATAAGACTTATTATCCGCTGGAACCCTCCGCTACATGATCCTGGTGTGCCAATTGTTTTATAGGCGATGAATGTGTATCTGCCCATTTAACACTGCTCAGTTATTAAATAATTATGCGCCGTTCATTAAGAATGGCTTGACGGAGGATTGATGGATTTTTGGACATTTGTACAAGTACTTGTTTTGGGTGCGGTAGAAGGGCTGACAGAATTCTTGCCCATTTCCAGTACTGGGCACCAGATTATTGTCGCCGACTTGTTGGACTTTGGTGGCGAACGCGCCATGGCGTTTAATATCATTATTCAGCTGGGTGCCATTCTGGCTGTCGTCTGGGAGTTCCGTCCGAAAATATTCGAGATCATCAAAGGCTTACCGACCCAACGCAACGCCCAACGTTTTACGTTGAACATGTTGATTGGTTTTCTCCCAGCCGTTGTCCTCGGTGTGTTATTCGCCGATAAAATTCATGAGCACCTGTTTAATCCGATCACCGTCGCCGTGGCGCTGGTAGTGGGCGGAGTCATCATGTTGTGGGCCGAGCGAAGGGAGCATGTGGTGCGCGTCGAACATGTTGACGACATGCGCTGGTCAGATGCTTTGAAAGTGGGGTTTGCACAATGCTTGGCGATGATCCCGGGTACTTCCCGCTCAGGCTCGACCATTATTGGTGGATTGCTGTTCGGACTGTCGCGCAAGACAGCGACCGAGTTCTCGTTTTTTCTGGCGATGCCAACGATGGTCGGCGCTGCCGTCTATTCCGGCTACAAGTACCGCGACCTGTTCCAGGCCGCCGACTTGCCCGTATTTGCCTTGGGTTTTGTCACGGCCTTCATCTTTGCGATGATCGCCGTGCGTGGCTTGCTCAAGTTCATCGCCAGCCACAGCTACGCGGCATTCGCCTGGTACCGGATTGCCTTCGGTTTGCTGATTTTGGCCACTTGGTGGTTTGGATGGGTGAACTGGACGACGGCGACAGCGGCCTGACCGTGAGGGGCTAGCGCCCCTCAAGCAACTCCGCCGCCTGGTCCAGCAACACCGAAGGCTCTTTGGCCTTATGAATATCCACCGACAACAACTGCCGAAACTTCCTTGCCCCCGGAAACCCGGTACCCAGCCCCAGCACATGCCGAGTGATATGGTGCATCGACCCACCGGCCTCAATGTGCGCCGCAATATAAGGCCGCAACTGCGCCAACGCCTCGGCCCGAGTAATCACCGGCGCCGTGCTGCCAAACAACTGCTGATCCACCTCAGCCATCACATAAGGATTGTGATAGGCCTCACGGCCCAGCATCACACCGTCAAACGTCTGCAAATGCTCGTGGCAGGCTTCCAGCGTCTTGATCCCGCCGTTGAGGATAATCTCCAACTCCGGAAAATCCTGCTTCAACTGCGCCGCCACGTCATAGCGCAGCGGCGGAATGTCCCGATTCTCCTTCGGCGACAACCCCTCCAGAATCGCAATCCGCGCATGCACCGTAAAACTCGTACACCCCGCATCCCGAACCGTACCGACGAAATCACACAACTGCGCGTAACTGTCCCGCCCATTAATCCCGATCCGATGCTTCACCGTCACCGGAATCGACACCGCATCACGCATCGCCTTCACACAATCGGCCACCAACTGCGGATGCCCCATCAACACTGCACCGATCATATTGTTCTGAACACGATCGCTTGGGCAGCCGACGTTAAGGTTGACCTCATCGTAACCATGGTCCTGGGCCATGCGGGCGCAGGCGGCGAGGTCTAGTGGGACGCTGCCGCCGAGTTGCAGGGCGAGTGGGTGTTCGGCTTCGTTGTGACGGAGGAAACGGTCGTGGTCCCCGTTTAGGAGCGCGCCGGTGGTGACCATCTCGGTGTAGAGGAGGGCGTGTTTGGAAAGGAGGCGTAGGAAAAAGCGGCAGTGACGATCGGTCCAATCCATCATCGGGGCGACGGAGAAGCGGCGGGAGAGTGGGGCGGGTGTGGCGGAGATTGGGGACATTTGGGGATCTGGTTTGGGTGAGGCTGGGAGAACGGGAGTTTATCAGGATTGGGGTTTTGGAGTTCAGACGAGTCTGGGCGCGAAGCGCACGGGTGTAATTAAATAAGTCGCGTTATTTCTATTAGATAAGCCGTTTCCATTGTGTATGCATATTGGCCCGCTCAATCACGATCAAACGCCCCGAATATTCGGGGCGAATATGGGAATTGCTAACCGCTATTTCGCGGTTTTCTTACCCGACAGATCAGGTCGCGGCGAAACCGCCTTCACCACATCATCAATGATCGCCTTTCCCATCGCCGTCAAATAGTGCGCGGCCCAGGCGTGACGGTCGGTGTCTCTTTCGAAAGCGGCGTCCTGTGCGAGCGCCTTGGCGAGGAACAGCAGGTCAGACGCCTTTGATAAAGCTTCGTTGACGGGTACGTCAGCGCTGACGTGGAACATTGCCAGGTCTGAGCCTGGGCAGTAAATGCAGGGGGTAAAGCCGAGGGTTTTTGCTTCTGTTGGTTCGGTCATTTGCAACCTCCATTGATGCACAGGTGAAGGCTACGAAGCGTAGGGCTACGCGGAGAGAGTTGGCGAATTTTGTACGGATTTACTTTGTTCATTAATAGTTTCCTTGATTGGTGGAGCTGCCACTTAGCCGTCTCAAAAGCTTGGGTGGCAGCCGTGCGTGGTGTGAGACCCGGCAATCAAGGTAACCGGTAGGCCCGAAGGCCTTCCACGCACAGCCGCCATAAAACCGTATCGCAGACGAAAAAACGTCGCGATGGGTTCTGTGGCGCTTTGCGCCTTGATTGGTATCCGGGGTCTCACGCCCGGTCGCTGAATGTGCAGCGACGTCTGGAGAGTATCCAGACCTGGATATGACCAACAAGGAGGTATCGTGCCCAAAAGCACAGCAAACGTACCCTCTTACGCAACTCTCGGATTTTGCCTACAACTTCATCGGGAGTCACCCAGAGATTCTGACTACCGTGCAACACAACATCTGAACACCAGACACGCAAAGGCTGTTCAGGTCGCTAGGTTAATCACCGAGACGCCTTCCGCAGATATCAGTGAGCTGCTGACAAGCTTGAAGCAATTTGGATCACCAGCACCTGCTCTATTCTGTAATAGGAAGCTTGCCAGTGATCACAAACGTATCGAACACTTTTTGCCCTTCACGCGCGGCTTCCCGAACATCCAGAAACGTCAGTGTCTTGTGGATGACCTTTCCGTGGGGCTTGTTGGTTTTTTTACTGGTGGCCATCTGAGCCTCCAAAGGATGTGTATTCATGCTATTCAGCGAATGTGATCGATCTTATCCGGAAAAACCGTGATAGAGGTATACGGGTGTCAATGAAACCAAAAGGGCGTCCGCGAAGGCTGCCCTTTTTTAAACCAGGCGTTCCGCCAAACACTTACTTCTTGCTACACCTCTCAACATCCCCCTGCGTCTTCAACTCCGTCTCAATCCCCAACCGATATTTACAATAATCAATAATCAACCCCCGCTGCTCATCCGTCAGCCGTTCCACTTTTCGAGTGTCACCGTCATTGGCATGAATGTTATGGAACTTGATTTGCAAGGTAGGGTGTTTCTTGACGAAGAGGATGGTTTCTACGTCGGCGTCTTCGAGGGCGTTGTAGTACCCGATGTTCAGCACACCCAACAAAATCAGCAGGGCAACAGCGATCAGTTTTTTCATCCTTGAATCCTTGTGAACATGTTTTTTTGATGTGACATCAAGACCGATGCCGTCATTCGTAGTGATGCTCAACTTCCATTCCGATGCCGACGCCTTCCAGCACCTCTGTCACGCGGGCGATGAAGTATTCCGCTTGTTCTGGGAGTTCGTATTTGGCGATCAGGCGAATGGTGGGGGACTTGCCGAGGGCGCCGGGGATTTCGGTGTAGATTTCGCCGCTTTCGATGAAGGCGACGTACGTATTGATCTTCTCTTGCAGCAGCAACAGATGCTCGCCTTCCTCGGCTTTGTTGCCCCATTCCAGGTGGTCGGTGATGGCCAGCACAACCTGTGGCTTCTCTTTAGGTATTCCCCAGAAATCAATGACGCGGGCATCGGTGATAGACATGCCTGTTCCTTCAGGTGAGTCGTGGGATTTCAGTGGGGGCTTTTAACACAGCGTGAAAAAAGGTGCTCCGTGTGGGCACCTTTTCTTGGTTCGAAGACCGCGAGAATCGACTTGAAACGAGCAGCCCAACTCAGCGAGTAGTTTTCAACCCAGAGGCATCCGCCACCGTAGAACTCCCGCAATTCACAAACGAAGACGTCTTCAGCCAGCGCTGATCCGGGTAATAAGAAAACAACAACTGCCCGTTCTTCATCGAATCAATCAACCGATGGGCTATCGCCGGTCGCACTGCGGGGCATCCGAGGCTGCGACCGATCCGGCCGTTGGCCCGGGCGAGGACGGGGCTGACGTACGGCGCGCCGTGAATCACGATCGCCCGTTCGAAGGCGTTGTCGTTAAACCCGGGTTCCAAGCCTTCCATGCGCAGCGAATAGCCGTTTTGCCCGACATAACTGGCCTGGGTGCGGTATAAGCCAAGGCTGGTGGCGAAGCTTTCGTTCTGGTTGGAGAAGTTGACGGCCATGTTTTCGCCGCTGTTGCGACCATGGGCGACGAGTTCATGGAACAGCAGTTTGCGCTTCTTTAAATCGAAGACCCACAGGCGTTGTTCGGTCGAAGGCAGCGAGTAATCGATGACGGCGAGCCTCTGAACCGGGGCCGCGCCGCGGGCGATGCTGCACTGGGAGGCGCGTACGGCCAGCCCGATGACTTTGGCGTTAGCGCCAGGGGCCGCTTTGGCGAGGGCGGCCGCGAGAGAATCGGCGTACGCTGCTGGTATGGACGTTAACGTCAGCAGCAGGGCCGAGCATAGAAAGCCAAAGCGGTTTAGCGCCATAGAGATGTCTCATCAAGTTATTTCGAGTTTAGCAGGGCAAACGACAAGTGCTGAACGCACGAGATTAAGGATTATCCATGAGGCAACTATCAAGGTTATTCGTCATAAGCCGCATCTTTTTTATGGGCTTTCTGATCAGCGGCACGGCCTTCGGTGAAACTTCGCCGATTGTGGAGCAAACTCCGCCGATCAGCATGATCGAGGCGATACCCGACGATAATGTCGCCCAAGTGATACACGCGACGCTGGAGCCGATGATATCGGCGTTCCCACCGCTGCAGACCCGGCCGCGTCACCAGCGCATCGACGTCAATCGGGTGGTCCTGGATTTTTATACCCATCGGCAATTCCGTGCGGCCTGGACAAATCCTGACGATGTCACGCAGCTGTTGAAAAACCTCAACGACACGCAAGTCGATGGCTTGGAGCCAACAGATTTTCGTGGCGATGATTTGGCCATGGCCCAGGCATCGATGCAGAACACGACGCCCACACCGGAACAGCAAGCAGCCTTCGATCTCGCGGCCACCCGCACTTACCTCACGGCATTGCTGCAGTTGCGTCGGGGCAAGGTTGATCCGGCGCGTCTGGACATGCATTGGAACTTCGATATTTCCGGCGCTGATCCCCGGGACGACGTGAATAAGTTCTTCATCGCACTGGATACGCATGATG
Organism: Pseudomonas sp. ANT_J12; assembly: GCF_008370045.1. GTDB lineage: Bacteria > Pseudomonadota > Gammaproteobacteria > Pseudomonadales > Pseudomonadaceae > Aquipseudomonas. The sequence continues at coordinate 435,219 of NZ_VOBN01000004.1, read as the reverse complement.
TGGCCAGTGCCTTCGCGCAAGCGCCACCGCAAGAGGCGGTATATGTCGGTTTGCGGCAAGCCTTGGCGCAGTTGCGCACGATTCGTGACAGAGGCGGTTGGCCTAAAGTGTCCGAAGGGCAATCGCTCAAGCCGGGGATGGACGGCCCCGCTGTTGCGCAGTTGCGCGCGCGGTTGGCGGCAGGGGGATATCTGGACTCCCGACACAGTAAAAATAATGACTACGACGACGCCGTGATGGCCGCCGTGAAGAAGTACCAGACCGAGCAATACCTGGGCGCGGATGGCGTGGCCGGGGCGGCGACCCTTGCTGCGTTGAACGTGCCGGTGCAGGCGCGTATCGATCAGGTGCGGGTCAATATGGAGCGGGCGCGCTGGCTGCTTTATAAGCTGCAAGGCACGTTCGTTATTGTCGATATTGCCGGTTATAAAGTGGCGCTGTACCGCGACGGTCAGCCGATCTGGCGCTCCCGGGTGCAGGTCGGTAAACCGTTTCGCAGTACGCCGATCTTTCAGGCCGAGATTACTTACGTCACGTTCAACCCCACCTGGACCGTACCGCCGACGATTCTGAAAGAAGACATGTTGCCGAAAATTCTCAGTAACCCGAACTACCTCAGCGCCAACCGCATCCGTCCGCTGGATCGGGAAGGCAACATGCTCGATCCGGCGACGATCGACTGGAGTAATCCACGGGGTATCACCTTGCGTCAGGACGCGGGGCCGGAAAACTCCTTGGGCCAGGTGGTCATCCGCTTCCCCAATGACTATGCGATTTACCTGCACGACACGCCCCACCGCGAGCTGTTTGCGAAGAACGTCCGGGCCACCAGTTCGGGCTGTATCCGCGTGGAAAACCCGCTGCAGTTGGTGGAGTTGCTGTTCAACGACCCAGTGCGCTGGAACAGCGCCGGGATTCAAAAGCAACTGGCCAATGGCAAGACCGAAAACATCCGCTTGCCGGTAAAAGTGCCGGTGCTGCTGGCGTACTGGACGGTGGACATGGGCAGCAATGGCCGGGTGGCGTTTAAACCGGATGTGTATGGCTACGACAGTCCGGTGTTGAAGGCACTCAATTCACCCGGGAAGTTGCCGGCGCTGGATTTGCAGGCGGCGGCGGGGCCGGGCCGGCTATAAACTCCATTGGATATTCAAGGACAACCCATGCTCATCGTTTTCAGCGGGCTCCCGGGCACTGGCAAAACGACCATTGCTAAAAGCCTGGCAAGCCGGTTGGGTGCGCTGTACTTGCGGATCGATTCGATAGAACAGGCGATTCGAGACGCTGATGTGCTCGCGAGTGATGTCGGTTGCAGCGGCTATCTGGTTGCCAATGCGCTGGCGCTGACCAACCTCGACATCGGCAGCCGTGTCGTTGTCGATTGTGTTAACCCCGTGCAGGAAAGTCGCGATGCCTGGCGTGAAACGGCCCATCGGGCGCAAGCATCGTTGATCGATATCGAAGTTATTTGCTCTGACCGGGAGGAACATCGGCGGCGGGTAGAGACGGGCCAGATCGATGTTCCTGGTCTGAAAGCACCCGATTGGCAATCGGTGTTGGATCATGACTATGAGCCGTGGAGCTGCGCGCCGTTCGGTATTGATACCGCGCGAATGTCGGTCGATGAAGCGGTAGCCGAGATCATTCAGCAATTTTCGTTGAGCCCGCTCAGGCGCCATTCCTGAGCAACTGACCCAGCGCCTCCAACTCCCCTTTCTCCACATCCGAAACCATCACAAACCGCATGTGATTCTCTTCCCACGACACCACGTTAAAACCTCGAATCGACCGCGTCTGCGGCGGTTTATCCGCTTCGGTCGTCGGCAGGATAAAGACGTTGATGATGTGTTTAGCCCGCCCATAACTCAGCGCCGCGGTGGTCTGATGTTGCAGATAATCCAGTCGTCCACCCAATAGCGGAAACCCCTGCGCCGTGTAATCGAAAACTGGCGGCGAGAAGTCGAGTTTGCCGGTGAACCAGGGCTTCACTGTGTGTCGGTCGGACGAAACTACATCGTTTAAATGTTCGCCCATCAGCGAGCGGACATGGCTGGAAACTGCTTCGTCCATCAACGGTTGTTCGCTGCCAGGCGTTGCCACGAAAAGCACCACCGCCAAGGCCAGCGCTGCTGCTGAAAAGGCCGGTGCTAACCAGTTTCGCCAGCGTTCGATCATGCTGATCCGGGGCGCAACAGGGGCAAACACGCTGGCACTCAACGACGCCGGCGCCGTGTAATACGGCGCATGCCGCTTCACGCTGACCATCAGCAATCGCGCCTCATCCAGCAACCGCACACACTCGGCGCACGAGGCCAGATGCCCGGCCACTTTCGCCGTCATTGCCGAATCAAGTTCCTTGTCCAGATAACCCTGTATCAGCGTCTGGCAAGCCGTGCAGTCGAGTTCATTCATGATCGTGCAACTTTAATAGTTCGAGTTTGAGCATGGCGCGAGCGCGGGCCAGCCTCGACATGACAGTGCCGATGGGGATGTCGGCTACCAGGGCGATGTCCTTGTAGGGCATGTCTTCGAGTTCCTTCAGAATGATGACCTCGCGAAACGCCGGGGGCAGGGCACTCAGGGCTTGCTGGATCAGCGCCGAATTTTCCGTGTGGATGGCCAGTAGTTCCGGGGTTTGGCCGTGACTCAACGCGGCGTCGTCTTCGGGGAGTTCATCGCCGATGGCGACCCAGTGGTGGCCAGCCGAAGCCTTGAGCCAGGTGTAGCTTTCGTTGCGCACGATGGTCAGGAACCAGGCCTTGGCGTTGCCATCGGCGAAGCGGTGCAGGAACCGAAAAGCCCGCAGCGCACTTTCCTGCACGACATCGCGCGCGGCGCTGTCGTTGCCGGTGAGCCAGCGCGCGAGGTTGTACGCCGCGTCCATGTGGGGCGCAAACAGTTCCTCAAATCGCTTCATAGTGGTTTCCGCACTTTCCCACCCCTATAACTGTGAGGCGCCGTGTTTTATTCCCGGAAAAAAACATATTTTTCGACGTGGAATAAAGATCGGTCCCACAAGGTTGTACCTCGTGTCAGCTACATCACTGTAGTCCGCCAGCGAGGGCATACCGATGGACATTCAAGCAAAACATCAACGCCGCACCGACGGTCCACTGAGCGTCGACCGTCGAACGCTGCTCAAGTGCTCGGCGTGGGCCGGGGCCGGCGTGCTCTGGGCCTTGAGCGGCGGCATTCCGCGAGCGTTTGCACTGGACAGCTCCGGCAATGTCAGCGACCCCAAGGCACTGGCCAGTACCTTCCATTTTGTGCAGATCAGCGACTCGCACATCGGCTTCAACAAGGAAGCCAACCCGGAACCGGTGAAGACCTTGCAGGTGGCCATCGACAAGGTCATCGCCTTGCCAAAACGGCCGTCGCTGATCCTGCACACCGGCGATATCACCCACCTGTCCAAAGCCGAAGAGTTCGACACCGCCGCACAACTGCTCAAGGGCCTGCCGTCGACGATTCATTACGTACCGGGCGAGCACGACACCCTCGACGAGGGCGGCGGCAAGCTCTACCTGGAGCGCTACGGCAAGGGCACCAAAGGCAATGGCTGGTACAGCTTCGACGACCACGGCGTGCATTTCATCGGGTTGGTCAATGTCTTCAATTTCCAGGCCGGGCGAGAAGCGAACCTCGGTGCCGATCAACTGGCCTGGCTGGCCGATGACTTGCGCGCCGTGAGCACCAGCACGCCGATCGTGGTGTTTACCCATATTCCGTTGTGGACGATTTATCAGCCGTGGGGCTGGGGCACCGAAGATGGCGACCAGGCGATTGCGATGTTGCGCAAGTACGGTTCGGTGACGGTGCTGAACGGGCATATCCATCAGGTGATCCAGAAGGTCGAAGGCAACATCACCTTCCACACCGCTCGCGGTACGGCTTATCCCCAACCCGCGCCGGGTGCGGCGCCATCACCCGGGCCGATGACGGTGGCCGCCGATCAACTGCGCAATTACCTGGGCCTCACCGATGTGCGTGCGACACAGGGCGAGCATCCGCTGGCGCTGATTGATTCAACTTTGGTTTAGGGGAGGGTGCTCAGATGAAAACGCGACTGTTGGCCGTGGTCTGCCTGCTGCTGTCGATGCCGGTGTGGGCACAGGACGTGAAAATCGATATCAAGGAATTCATGTTCGGCCCCAAGGATTTGACCGTGGCCGTCGGCACCAAAGTGACGTGGGTGAACGACGACCAGATCCCGCACACCGTGGCGGAAACCCACAAGGCGTTTCGCTCGGGTGCGCTGGATACCAATGACAGCTTTTCCTGGGTGTTCAACACGCCGGGGGAGTTCGAGTATTTCTGCGCGCTGCATCCGCAGATGATCGGCAAGATTGTGGTCAGCCAATAAAAAGCCAGGCGCTGAAACCGGTGTGAGCGAGCAAGCTCGCTCGCACCAAGGATTTATAGCTCCAGGCCTTCCTGCACCACCGACAGCAGATTGACCTCAGTCAGCGCCACGGCATCCGGCTGTTGCCCGGACTGCTCGATCGACTGCAGCCACCATTGCGTTTCGCCGTGTTCGCTGACGGTTCGCAGCAGCGGAATCTCTTTGCCCTTGAGGTGGATCTCGACCCGGCCTGCACCGTCAGCGGTGAAGCGCACGATCGGCACGAAGGTGATGTTGTGGTGGTTGCCGTCGATCAGCAATTGGTCGATGGCGTAGGCGTAAGTCGCACCCTCAGGGTGGCGTTCGAACACATGGGTCGGGTTGCGGCGGATGCTCAGGCCAGCCTCAAGCAATGGCTTCAGCCACGTTTCGATCTGGTGATACATTGCGTAAACCTCGCCCGGCCAACTGTCGATTGCCTGATCGGTGCCGGTGGTCGCATCAGCGGCGTGTCGGGTTTCTTTCAGTTTTGCGGCGAGCTCGTCTGCCTTACTCATTTCGATTCCCTGTCGTGATGTAAGTGTGATCGTAGCCCCTTCAAGGTAATGCACGTTTTGCCCTGCGTCATGCGCTTGCAACACAAGCGTGACAAAACCATCCCTTGGCCGATATCCGGCCAGGCACGATCCCCAAGGAGTGGGTATATGAAGAAGCTTTACGCAGTCATCGCTATCCTGGCGATAACGTTCGGCAACATCGGCCTGAGCAGCGCTCGGCAATCGCAGCAAGGCAAGGCCCCGGTCGAGTCAGTGGCGGGGGTGTTCGATTACTACTTGCTGACGCTGTCCTGGTCGCCAACGTTCTGCCTGACTCACAAAGACGACGCGCAATGTTCCGGCAAAGGCTATGGCTTCGTGCTCCACGGCCTCTGGCCGCAATACGCCAAGGGCGGCTGGCCGGAGTCGTGCCCGCCCATGGTGGCGCTGTCACCGGCCGAGCGGACGCAAGGACTGACGTTGTTCCCGACCCCCAAATTGCTCGAACACGAGTGGGCCAAGCACGGCACCTGCAGTGGCCTGGGCGCCACGGGGTATCTGGACGCGGCGGACAAAGCCGTCGGCGCGGTGAAGATCCCGGAGCAACTGCAACCCTTCAGCAGCACCCATTACTTCCAGGCCCAGGAGATCGCGAACCTGTTCCGCCAGAGCAATCCCGGGATTGCAGCGGATGGCATCGCGGTGATCTGCAATGGCCCCGAGTTGTCGGAAGTGCGGGTGTGCATGGGCAAGGATCTGGGGTTCGGCGCATGTGGGAAAGGCGTGAAGACCTCGTGTCGTGATGGGGATATTCGGGTGCCGCCGTCGCGCTGAATCGCTCGGTTAAAACGCTGAAACTGTGGGCGCGGGCAAGCCCGCTCCCACAGGGCTTGCAGCGGTTCGAGTTTTTGAGGGTTCCAGAACCCGGCATTTGATCAAATCCGCCACATCCCTCATCCTTGCGCGCTTCAATGGATTGCCAGAAAAGCCTGCAAGGAGCTTTAGCATGAGCGGAAAACCCGCCGCCCGCCTCACCGACCCCACCGCCTGCCCGCTGCCGGGACACGGCACGAACCCCATCGCCAGCGGTTCGCCCAACGTCAATTTCGATGGCCTCGCTGCGGCGCGCATGACCGACAAATCGGCCTGTGGCAGCCCGATCACCGGCGGCGTCTCTGCCACCGTATTCATCAACGGCTTGAACGCCGCAACCCTCGACAGCGTGGGGGCTCACGGCAATGTGTTCATTGGCGGATCGGGCACGGTGATCATTGGCGATACCGTCGTCACGGCGCCATTCACCGGGCTATTGCCGATGCCGGTCAATTTCACCGACAAATTGAAACTGGTGAACGCGACGACCGGCGAACCGATGCCGAACCACCCGTACATGATTTTGCGTGCGGATGGCCGGCAGGAGCACGGGGTGTCTGATGCGGCGGGGTTCACCCACGCGATCAGCTCGCATCTGCCTGAAAGCATCAAGTTGTTTTTGGAGGAGTAAGGCATGAGTGGTGGAACGGTTACTTGTGCGAAAGGTGTTACTTATAAGCAGCAAGGCGAATTCACGCTGACGGATAAGAAGGATGTCAGTGAGAAGAGGGTGCCGATTGAGAGTACCAAGGTAATTGTCTTTTTTGTGGGTGGGGCGGGAGATAAGGAGAAATACTATTTTTCCGGGACGTTTGGAAACGCCCAAGATGCCCAGACTGCATTCGATCCACGAACGCTATGCTTGAAAGAACTAGGTCAGTATCGTTCCGAATGGTTAGGGTATAACGAAGTCAGGGGTAAAAAGGACATTCAGAAATTCGTACTGGATGTAATTCCCTATAAGTCGTGCCCTGTATATATCGTGGGGCATAGTTTGGGCGGGTGGAATGGTGCGCATTTATCCAAAATAATGTCTGATTGGGGGTACAAGATAAAAATGTTGATCACCCTCGACCCAGTGGGTGAAGGCGCATTGGTCTGGCTAGGTTCGGATATCTACCGGGAGACGCCCACCCCGGTAGCTGAGCAATGGATAAATGTAAAAGCAGTGCCTACGAAGAAGGATCAGTCTGACTCGGTTGCAGAATTTGGTGAGAAATGGCGGGTTTCGGGTGGTCCCGCTATTAACGTCACGATGGATACCAATCATTACAATGCAGTCGCAATGCTAACTAGACCCATTGCAGGTGCGAAGTCTGCAGGCGACATCATGTACGAATCCATCATGAAAGAGTTCCCATGATATGAAAAGGATAGTGCTGGTTCTTTTGATTTTGGCCTGCGCATCATGTGCCAAAGATCATAATAAGCCTTCAGCAGATTTGGCGTTTGTATCCATTGAGCGGGAAGGAGACTTGCCTCTTTATGATGTCAGTTTCAGCGCCAGCGTTAATCTGCAGGACCTTTATGGGCAAGGCGAGGGATTGGGGCAGGCTTCAACTAAGCTTGTCTGCGCGTTGGAAAATGACAGTGATTTCTCTGTCGGCAACATTATCGAACGCTCCGCTTATGGTTTGATTGAAAAAAGTGCTATCGCTCATTCCCCAGGGGCGTTCAATTATGTCACTCGCGCCTTTTTGAGCGAGACACGTAATAAAGGAACTTCCCGAAGAAATCTTTCAGTCAGCGAACTGAACTCGATGTTGGCAAATAAGGCAGATATTCCATGCAAGGTCGTCATTACGGCCTACGGTTACAAGCCTTACTACACCAATACCCTGCACATCCCCACCACCGACCTTCTACGCGAAATCAACAAGCCCAAATCCAACTGACAAAACCCGGAGGCGTGATCTTCAACCCCGCGCCTCCTCACTCAACGCCCCCTTCAAAAATTCAACCAAGGCCCGCTGCATCCCGGTCAACGTGCCCTCGCGACTGACCAACGCCAATTCCGATGCCGGCAATTCAGGCAAATCGGTACACACCGTGTGCTCCGGCAACACCGCCGACTCCGGCAACACAGAAATCCCCAACCCCGAAGCCACCGCCGCTTGAATCCCGGTCAAGCTATGGCTGCCAAAAGCCACACGCCAGGGCCGTTGGGCCACATCCAGCAATCGGGTCGCCCGCTGCCGGTAAATACAACCCTGGGGAAACAGCGCCAACGGCAACACTCCGTTAGCCGAGTCGACCCCCGCACCTTTGACCCACACCAGCACTTCCGGCCAGGCCGCCCAGCACGGCCCGCTGTCGGGTTCGCGTTTGATCAGGGCGATGTCGATGTCACCGGCGTCGAGTTTCTGCTTGAGGTCCAGGCTCATGCCGCTGATGGTTTCCAGCCGTGCGTGGGGCCTGGCCTGGCTGAAACCGGCGAGGAGTATGGCCATGCGCCGGGCGTCGAAGTCTTCCGGCACGCCGAGGCGCAGGATCTGCAGATCGACGTCGCTGGCCAGGGCCTGTACCGCTTCCGAAGACAGTGCGAGCAAGCGCCGGGCATAGCCGATCAGGCGTTCGCCATGTTCGGTGACTGTGACGTTTTGCCCGGTGCGGTCGCGAATCAGCAGCGGATGCCCGATCAGCTCTTCGAGTTTGCGCAACTGCTGGCTGACCGTGGACTGGGTCCGGTGCACGCGTTCGGCGGCGCGGGTGAAGCTGCCTTCGTCGACCACGCAGACGAAGCTTTTGAGCAATTCAAGATCGAGCATGGCGGCCTCCTGGTTATTCGATTATCAACTGAGATGGCGGTATAGATTTAATTTCACACTATCACCATGCGCTCATAAGCTGAAGCTCTCATCTCAGAGGAAACGCTCATGACGCTGCAGCACACCCCGCGCCCCAAATGGCTGACCTTCGATTGCTACGGCACGCTGATTCAGTGGGATGAAGGCCTGAAAGCTGTGGCCGCTGACATCTTGCAGGACAAGGGCGAGCACTCGATCGCCTGATCGCGGTCTACGACCGGCATGAACATCACTTGGAGCAGACCCCGCCGCACCGTTCGTTTCGCCAATTGAGCACCCTCGGCTTGCAGCGGGCCCTGGAGGAGTTGGGGCTGGCGAGCCTGCCCGAAGACAGTCAGCGCCTGGCCGGGGCGATTCCACGGATGTCGCCGTTTCCCGAGGTGGTCCAGACCCTGGCACGGCTCAAGGCCATGGGCTTCAAGCTGTGCATCGTGTCCAACACCGATGACGACATCATCGCCGGTAACGTCGCGCAACTCGGCGGGCACATCGATCGGGTCATCACCGCGCAACAGGCCGGCGCCTACAAGCCCAATCCACGGTTGTTTGACTACGCTCATCAACAGTTGGGGGTGCGACGTGACCAAGTGGTGCATGTCTGCGCCAGCCCGATGCTCGACCACACCGCCGCCCGGGACATGCAGTTTCGTTGCGTGTGGATCGATCGCGGCACCGGTCGGCAATTACTGCCGGACTATCGGCCGGACGCCATCCTCAACACCCTGGACCAGGTCGTTCCCTTGTTCACCTCCCTTGGCTGGTAACACATGGAGTCGTCGCTATGGCACACACCCTTGCAGGCAGTTCCCGCCTCGCGCGCTATGCCGATCTGAACCTGGATTCGGAGGCCGCCCTCATTGCCCGCACGGAATTGGCGGCGTGCTTTCAACTGGCGGCGCTGCACGGTTTGGAGGAGGGCATCTGCAATCACTTTTCGGCCATGGTGCCGGGGCGCGATGATCTGTTTTTCGTGAACCCTTACGGTTATGCGTTCGCCGAGGTCAACGCGGAAAACCTGCTGGTCTGTGACTTCCACGGCAATGTCGTGGCGGGTGACGGGCAGCCAGAGGCGACCGCGTTCTACATCCACGCCCGGCTGCATAAACAGCTGCCACGGGTCAAAGTGGCGTTCCACACGCACATGCCCAACGCTACCGCCTTGTGCTTGCTGCAAGGCCCGCCGCTGCTGTGGCTGGGGCAGACGGCATTGAAGTTTTACGGGCGCACGGCGGTGGATGAGGACTACAACGGCCTGGCCCTGGATGAGTCCGAAGGCGATCGGATTGCCAGTGTGCTGGGCGCTGCCGATGTCCTTTTTTTGAAGAATCACGGGGTAATCGTTTGCGGGCCGACCATCGCCGAGGCCTGGGATGATTTGTATTACCTGGAACGGGCCGCCCAGGTGCAGTTGCTGGCGATGGCGACCCGGCGCGAGTTAAAGCCTGTGCCCCATGACATTGCCCAGCGGGCGTATGAGCAGATGCGTTTGGGGGATGCCGAAAGTGCCCGTGCGCATTTGCACAGTGCGATGCGGCGGTTGGCCGGGTGAGTTTTTTTGTGGCGGTCGACAGGCCCTCATCGCGGGCGAACTCGCGATGAGGTTTCCGCCATTCAGCCTGCTCGAACCGGCAGCCCCAACGCCAGCAGATCCTCACGCAACTGCGCCGGGTTAACGAACTGAACCCCGTGAAGCCCCACCCGCTGTGCCCCTTCAATATTCGGCTGGTGATCATCAATGAACACCGCACGACTCATATCAACGTCATAGCGTGATGCGAGTAACTGGAAGATTTCCGGTGACGGTTTGATCACGCCCTCGACGCCCGACACCAGAATCCCTTCGAAGCGCTGCAAGAATTCAAAACGCTCAAGGGCAATCGGGAAGGTTTCAGCGGACCAGTTGGTCAGCGCCAGCAGGCGGATGCCGTTGGCATGCAGTTCATCGAGGATGGCGACGGTGTCTTCGATGGCACCGTCGAGGGTTTCTTCCCAGCGTTCGTGGTAGGCGCGGATCAACGCTTCCTGGGTCGGATGCCGACTGATGGCTTCCTCGATTGCTGCCTGCCAGGTCCGGCCCCGGTCCTGTTGTTCGTTCCAGGCGGTGTGGCAGACCTCGGCCAGGAAGGTTTCCATGGCCTCTACGTCGTCACCGAACAACTTTTTGTAAAGGTTTCTGGGGTTCCAGCGGATAAGTACATTGCCGAGATCGAACACGGCGGTATTGAAGGCGACCGGGTGAGACTGAGTGCTCATGTTTTCCTCCGTGGATAGACCTGCAGGGCAGGTGCTGAAGCCTTTCATCCTAGCAGAGAGGGTTTTCCCATTGGCCCCGGACAACCCCATCGACTAAGCTCACAAAAAATAAGGGTTTTGGGCCTTTGCCCACGCCGTGCCCTCCAGGAAGCCCCTTTGCCTATCCCCATTCACGACTCGCATCACGCTCCCGGCGCACTGAAACGTTTGCCTCTGCTCAAGGCTTCGGCGTTTTTCATCGCGGCGGTGTGCCTGTGCCTGTGTGGTTTGCTGTACCTGCAATTGGAGCAATCACGGCGCCACGACCTGGCACTGGCCGAAGTCGCGTCGTCGAACCTCACGCGGGCCATGGCGCAGCAGGCCGAAGATACGTTCATGAAGGCCGATCTGGTGCTGACCAGCCTGGCGGACTGGATACAGATGGACGGCTATGACGCCTCCCAGCTGCCGCATCTGCAGAAAACTTTCGCCAGTCGGGTTCAGGCGCTGCATCAATTGCACGGGATTTTCCTGTTCGACCAGCAGGGGCAGTGGGTCATTACCTCGTTCTCTGACCTGCCTCGCGGCTCCGGGGTGTCGGATCGCGAGTACTTCAAGTTCCACCAGCAGAACGTCTCGTCCCTGGCGCACATTGGCCCGGCGATCCGCAGTCGCGAGAACGGCGAGTGGATCATTCCTGTGTCCAAGCGGGTCAATGACAAGAACGGTAACTTCCAGGGCGTGCTGTTGGCCGGCATCAAAATGGCGTACTTCGATCAGTTCTTCAAAAGCTTCAGCATCGATGACCAGGGCGCGATGTTTCTGGCGCTCACGGACGGCACGCTATTGGCCCGTCGGCCGTTCATCGAATCGCAGATCGGCACGTCGGTGGCCCAAGGCGCGATTTTCCAGAAGCACTTGCCCAACGCCAACGCGGGCAACGCGATGATCAACTCGGTGGTCGACAGCACGGTTCGCTTGTATGGCTACCGGCAGTTGGAGGCGTATCCGCTGGTGGTGTCGGCGGCGTCCTCGAAAGACGCGATTCTCAAGGACTGGTACGCCACGGCGTTTCAATCCAGCGTCATTGTGGCTTTGGTGGTGCTGGGCGTGGGGCTGTTCGGCTGGGTGTTTATTCATCAGGTGCGTGATGGGGGACGGATCGAGGCCGATCTGCGCGCGGCCCAGGAAGCGCTGGAGCTGATCGCGACCCACGACAGCCTGACTGGCCTGGCCAATCGGCGCCTGTTCGAGCGGGCGCTGGACATCGAGTTCGGGCGCGGCGCCCGGCAGGCGAGCCCGCTGAGTCTGGTGATGCTCGATATCGATTTCTTCAAGCGCTACAACGATACTTATGGCCATGTGGCGGGGGATCATTGCCTGGCCGAAGTGGCGCGAGCGCTGAAGACCTGTTGCCATCGCAAGGCCGATCTGGCGGTGCGCTACGGCGGAGAAGAGTTTGCGGTCTTACTGCCGGACACTGACATTCACGGCGCGATGGTGATTGCGGAGCAAATTCGCCGCAGCGTCATGGACAAAAACATCACCCACAGCGATTCGCCCACCGGTTACGTGACGGTCAGCCTGGGCTGCTATTCGTTCGTGCCCACCGGACGGGACAGCATCGAAGTGTTTATCCAGCGGGCTGACGCGGCGTTGTACCAAGCCAAACACTCAGGGCGGAACCGTTCGGCAGTGCTGTCCATGGAGGGGGGCGTGGAAGCCTTGCTGCGTTCGGATCGTTGATGAGGTGAACAGGCAGGCCCTGACCCCAGACGTCGAAATCAGAAGCTGCCTTTACGCGTTCAGCTGCCCGTCCCACCACCGGCACCGCCCGTGCCGCCGCCAGCCGCACCGGTGCCACCGCCCGCGCCCGAACCACTGGTCCCGCCATTGCTGCCATTGACGCCCGAGCCCGTGCTCGATGAGCCGGAACCATTGCTGCCCGAACCGTTGGCACCTGATGGTGCACCGGGGGTGCTGTTGGGCGGCAGCGTCGAACCACTGACGCCGCCGGATTGGGTGCCCGTGCCATCAGCGGCATCGTTGGCGGCATAGGCCACAGAGGCGGTGCACAGCAAACCGGCCAGCAGCAGCGAGGTGATTTTTGTCGTGATCATGGTACGTCTCCAGAATTGAGTCGTTACCTGATATGGGTCCCAGGGCGGCACGGTTGGTGCCGGTTGGATGACGAATGGTTGGCTTTCAGTGGCGCAAAACTCGCATTGGCGGTACCTCTTCAGCCCTGCACGAGTTGTTTCTGCAACAGCCGGTTTTCATAGGCATTGCCGCCGAATTCGTAGTGAGTGATGCCCACTTCTTCATAGCCTTGAGCCTGGTAAAACCCTCGGGCGCGATGGTTTTCAACCCAGGCAGACAACCACAGGAAGGGCTGTCCGGCCTCACGGGTCAGCGCTTCGGCGTGCTGGAGCAACGCTTGCCCGATCCCTCGTCGATGCGCATGGCGTTGCACGTACAAGCGAACCAGTTCCGTTCCCGCCGATAGCCCGGGCATTGGCCCCTTCGCGTGGGCGACGATCTCGGCGAAACCCTGGAGATGGCCATCGCGTTCGGCCAGTACGAATCGAGTCGCCGGATCATTCAGGCGCGTTTCGAAACGTGCCGGTGCGTAGACCGTGAGGGCTTCTTGCGCGAGGTCGGCGCGCATGCCGTCGGTGGCGTAGGTGTCGAGGAACACCTGGGTGGCGAGGCCGCTGATGCACAGGGCGTCAGCGGGTTGGCCGAGGCGGTAGTGGAGAGGCATGGGGACGACTTCCTTTTCGTTTGTGAAGATCCAATGTGGCGTTAGCGAGAAAGTTGTTTTTCCAGGTTTTGCCGAACCTGCGGCCACTCATCATCAATGATGCTGAACCGCACCGAATTGCGCTTGCGTCCGTCCGGCATGATGCGCTCGTGGCGCACGATGCCTTCCTGCTGCGCGCCCAGCCTGAGGATCGCGTTGCGTGATGCCTGGTTGTTTTCGTCAGTGGTGAATTGCACCCGCACGCAATCGAGCGCTTCGAAGGCATGGCGCAGCATCAGGTATTTGGCTTCGGTGTTGACGAAGGTTTTCTGCCAACTGGCGCTGATCCAGCTGCTGCCGATTTCCAGCTTGCGGTTGAGCCGGTCGACTTTCCAGAACCGGGTCGAGCCAATGACGTTGCCCGTGTCCTTGAGCACGATGACGAACGGCAGGACGCTACCGGCATCGCGGCCATCGAGGGCTCTTTTCAGGTAGCTGTCGACGGTGGTCGAGGAGGGCACCACGGTGACGCTCAGGTTCCACAGTTCGCCGTCTTCGGCCGCGCGCACCAGCGCCTCGGCATCGGCGTATTGCAGGGGGCGCAGGATGATTCTGTTGCCTTCGAGGGGGGTGTCCATGACGTCGGTGTTCTCGGCAGATCAGGCGGGGCATTGGGCGCCTATTACGCCGCACATTGCTTTGCCGGCGCAACCACCAGAACCGACTGCTGTCACACCCTAGACACCTCTTCACCAGGAGCCCTGGCCGATGAAGCCTTTGCGAATCGCGACGTTCAATGTCAACGGCCTGCGGGCCCGTTTGCCGAATCTGCTGGCCTGGCTGGCACGAGAGCAACCGGACATCGTCTGCCTGCAAGAGCTCAAGTCCCTCGACAGCGCGTTCCCGGCCGCGGAGCTGGAGGCGGTCGGCTATGGCGCGATCTGGCAGGGTCAGTCCTCGTGGAACGGCGTCGCGATCCTGGCCCGGGATGCGCAGCCATTGGAGAGTCGTCGCGGCTTGCCCGGTGACGACGCCGACACCCAGAGCCGCTACCTGGAAGCGGCGGTTCACGGGGTTCTGGTGGGGTGTCTGTACTTGCCCAACGGCAACCCGCAACCGGGGCCGAAGTTCGATTACAAACTGGCCTGGTTCGAGCGGCTGATCAACTATGCACAAGCCCTTCAAGCCAGTGACCACCCGGTGGTGCTGGCCGGCGACTACAACGTGGTGCCCACCGACCTGGACATCTACAACCCGCGCTCCTGGCTCAAGGATGCGCTGCTGCAACCCGAGAGTCGCGATTGTTATCAGCGGCTGCTGGACCAGGGCTGGACCGATTCCCTGCGGCACCTTTACCCGGAAGATCGCCTGTACACGTTCTGGGATTATTTCCGACAGCACTGGCAGAAAAACTCCGGGTTGCGTATCGATCATCTGCTGCTGAACCCGGCGCTGAGTCCTTATCTGCAAGAGGCCGGCGTCGATGCCTGGGTGCGCAACGAGCCCCATGCCAGCGACCATGCGCCAACGTGGATTCGGCTGGGGGCGCGCAAGCGGCGGTGATTCTGCGCGGGTGGCGATTGGCGAAATCTATTGTCGGTCAAACCGGGTTATCCCTTATAAATGGCGCCCATCGGCGCAGTGACCTGCGGCCCCGTGCATAAGGATTGAGCAATGAGCGAGCCCCGCCTGACGAATCTGGATCTGTATCTGCAACGCCTGGGTTACAGCGCTGCCCCGGCGCCCACCCTGGACACCCTGCGGCAACTTCAGCTGCGGCATACCGGCGCGTTCCCATTCGAAAACCTCACCACGTTATCGGGCGAACCGGTCCTGATCGACTTGCCGTCCGTGGAGCAGAAAATCCTCCATCAAGGGCGCGGTGGCTACTGTTATGAACTGAACAACAGCTTCCTGGCCCTGCTTCAGGCGCTGGGTTTTGAGGCTCGCGGCATCAGCGGTCGGGTGGTGATGGGTCAGCCGGAAGGCGCCTGGACCGCTCGCACTCACCGCTTGAGCCTGGTGACCCTGGACGGCGTGCACTACATCAGTGATGTCGGCTTCGGCGGCATGGTGCCCACCGCACCGCTGATACTCGATACCGACGCCGAACAGCCCACGCCTCACGAGGCTTATCGCATTGAACACCATGAAGACGGCTACACCCTTCGCGCGAAGGTCGCGGATGAGTGGCGGGCGATGTACATCTTCGATCTGCAGCGTCAGGAGGACATCGATTACGCCGTCGGCAACTGGTATGTCTCGACCTATCCGGACTCGTCGTTCGCCAAGCAATTGATGGTGGCGCGGACCGGGGAAGGCTGGCGGCGGACGCTGAACAACGGCAGTTTTGCAATCCATCGGATCGGCAGCGAGAGCGAACGGCGCCAGGTGACGGATGTCGATGAATTGCTGGGGCTGCTGGAAAGCGAATTCGGGCTTCGGGTGCCGGTGAATGCGCGGTTGAGACAGGTGCTTGAGCGCTTGATTGAGCCCGCCGAACAGGGCTGATCGACGCTCGTCCTAACGAATATCGCGCCGCCATTGCCCGCGCTTGGCATTAAAGCGCCTGCACGCGAGCCCCAGTCGTGGATAGATCCAGGGCACGCCGTAGGGGCGAATGGTGAAATAAAACCGGTAATCGGGGTAGTCGTGGAAGGTCGCGTAGAAATGCGCATCATCCAGCCAGAAGACCTCGTTGAGTAAAAACGAGTTGTACATCTGGCCGACGGTGCGTTCGCTCAGCACTGTTTTAAGGTCTTTGCTGATCAGTACAAAACAAACAGCCTCTTCGAAGGGACAGTCGAAGTCGGTTACCAGCAGATAACCGGCTGCCGTTTCGTATTGGCGCAATAGATTGAAGCCCGAGATCGCCAACGAAGAGACACTGCCATTGATGATGACGAGGGTTTTCTTCGGCCAGTCTTCATAGGGGCCGTGATGCTGCACCAGGGCGAATCGCTCAATCACATTCATGGCTATGGTTCTGCATGGGGTTCGACGCTAGCGCCGTGGTTCCGTTGCTCCGAAGAACGACAGCGTTGTTGCCTAGGGGCGGACATCCGGTTCCATCACCCGACGGATTTCGCTGAGCGCGTCTGCGAGTTTCTTCTCGAGGCTTTTCAGGTCGGTGGCGGTCACGCCTGTTTTGAGGTGGCCTGTCGTGGCGCTACCGTGTTGAGCGGACTTCGCGACTTGCCCAATGTCGCTGAGCAACGCCTGACGCAACGTGTTGTTGATCACCGTCTGATAACCAAACCCTTCGTTCTCCGCGAGCGCGCGAGCCGCCTCGATCACGGCGTCGTCCAGCATGATGGTAATGCGGGTCTTGCCTTTGCTGGAGGCAACCGCCCCGCGCTTGGCCTTACTGAAGTCGTACTCGTCTTTCATGGTCATGCCTCCTTGTATTGGCGACGCTCGTTTTTGGTCGCGGCGCGCGCCGAAATGATTCGAACGACATTCGGATCGCGCCAGGTGTAGGCCACCACCAGAACACGACCCTTGGCGTCCTGCCCCACGATAATCCAGCGCTGCTCGTCATGATCGCGGTCTTGTAGGGTCAAGGCGCGCTCGTCGTCGAACACTGGCTCGGTTTCTGCAAGGCTGATGCCTCGGTGCTTGAGTTTGTTGGCTGCATTTTTTGCTTTGTCGTACTGAATTTCGAATGGCTTCATTATGCATACTTTATATGTATAAAAAAGAGGGCCTCCGTGCCGGCGGTCGCCATGAACGAAAAAGATTAGCGGGAGAAAGGAGGAGGGCCGGGATGGATGTATTGCAAGGTTTTAGAGGGATGGGATGCGCAGTGCGACGGTCTGGATGAACAGATGTCCATAATCTGACCGATCAGTTGTATACAACTCTATAGACATTTGTCCTGAGTCTTGCATACAGTGTGCGCATAACAAAAACCAGGGAACCCCCAACCATGAAAACGCCCCATGTTTCACACCAGCGGCCTGAAGACGAAAATCTCGGGATCGGCGCGAATATGGCTTACGGCCTGCAACACGTTCTGACCATGTACGGCGGCATCGTCGCGGTGCCCTTGATCATCGGCCAGGCGGCCGGGCTCTCGCCGGCGGACATCGGTTTGTTGATTGCTGCTTCATTGTTTGCGGGGGGCTTGGCGACATTGCTGCAGACCCTCGGGTTACCGTTTTTCGGTTGTCAGTTGCCGCTGGTGCAGGGCGTGTCGTTTTCCGGCGTCGCGACCATGGTGGCGATTGTCAGCAGCGGCGGGGAGGGTGGCTTCCAGTCGATCCTGGGGGCGGTGATTGCCGCGTCGTTGATCGGGTTGCTGATCACCCCGGTGTTTTCGCGAATCACCAAATTCTTCCCGCCGCTGGTCACCGGCATCGTCATCACCACCATCGGCCTGACGCTGATGCCAGTGGCTGCGCGCTGGGCCATGGGCGGCAACAGCCATGCCCCGGACTTCGGCAGCATGGCCAATATCGGTCTGGCGGCCGTGACCCTGGTGCTGGTGCTACTGCTGAGCAAGATTGGCAGCGCGACCATTTCCCGCCTGTCGATCCTGCTGGCCATGGTCATCGGCACAGTGATCGCGGTGTTCCTCGGCATGGCGGACTTCTCCTCCGTGACCCAAGGCCCGATGTTCGGCTTCCCGACCCCGTTCCACTTCGGCATGCCGACCTTCCACTTCGCTGCGATCCTGTCCATGTGCATCGTGATCATGGTGACCCTGGTGGAGACCTCGGCGGACATCCTGGCGGTGGGCGAAATCATTGGCACCAAGGTCGATTCCAAACGCCTGGGCAATGGCCTGCGGGCTGACATGCTGTCGAGCATGATCGCGCCGATCTTCGGTTCCTTCACCCAAAGTGCTTTCGCCCAGAACGTCGGGCTGGTGGCGGTGACCGGGATCAAAAGCCGCTTCGTGGTCGCCACCGGCGGCATCTTCCTGGTGATCCTCGGCCTGCTGCCGTTCATGGGCCGGGTGATTGCGGCGGTGCCGACGTCAGTCCTTGGCGGCGCCGGCATCGTGCTGTTCGGCACCGTGGCGGCCAGCGGCATTCGTACGCTGTCCAAGGTCGACTACCGCAACAACGTCAACCTGATCATCGTCGCCACCTCCATCGGCTTCGGCATGATCCCCATCGCCGCACCGAACTTCTACGACCACTTCCCGAGCTGGTTCGCGACGATCTTCCACTCCGGCATCAGCTCCTCGGCGATCATGGCCATCGTCCTGAACCTGACCTTCAACCACTTCACCACCGGCAACTCGGATCAACAGTCGGTGTTCGCGGCCGGCACCGAACGCGTCCTGCGCTACCAGGACCTGGCGGCATTGCGCGAAGGCGATTACTTCAGCGAAGGCAAACTGCATGACTGCGACGGCAAGGAGATCCCGGTGGTCGAGGCGGAGCATGGGCATGCAGAGCCGCGGGCGGCACATGCGAAAAGTGGGGAACATGTTTGACGTTAGTCGTTCGCTAAAAGGGCTGTAGATCAAAAGATCGCAGCCTTCGGCAGCTCGCGCCTGTGGGCGCTGCCGAAGGCTGCGATCTTTTGACTTTATGGCCACCCACAAAAAAGCCCCTGAACCTTTCGATTCAGGGGCTTTTCGGTACTTCTGTCTGGCTCCACGACCTGGACTCGAACCAGGGACCCAGTGATTAACAGTCACTTGCTCTACCAACTGAGCTATCGCGGAATGGCGTGTATGTTACTGATTCAAAAAGAGAAGTCAAGCATCCATTGCTAACTTGACGGATTCTATGGCGCCAACGGTGTTTTAACGCTCATTGGCGGTTACCAGAACCGTAGCAGAGGTCTACCATAGCCGCCCGGAAGTGGTGACACGCGCTACCGGCCATTCGCCGAAAAGGTAAGCGCCATGAATCATCCAGTACTCACATCGCCAAACAACGGGGTGTTCGCATGAGCATCGCCCAGATCAGCTTGCCCAAGGGTGTCGGCCCTCACGCCGAGAAACTGTTCGACGCGATCACTCAGGCCAGCACCGCTGACGAATTGAACCGTGCCGGTGGCAAGGCTGAAGGTTTCGTCCTGGGGCTGGAAAGCGCCAAGGCGATCAAGAGCCAGGTCGCCGAGTCGCTTTACGTCGCCTATGACGACGCCGCCAGCCAGCGCGCGACCGAACTGGCTTAACCGCCGAAGGTAAAGGTGCCGAGCATCAGCTTGGCATACAGCACTGTAGCGCCCAGTTGCACCAGCCACAGGGCCAGGCCGCCGAGAAACACACCGGCCGCCACTTGCAGCACCAGGTTGTTGCCGCGTTTGGCCGGGGTGCGGGGCACGAAATGGTCCAGCTCGTCCCGGTCAGCGCGTAGGTCATCGTTTTTCATGTGGGTTCTCGTCAGAATTCCAGGGTGTGCCTAAACCCTGTAGGAGCGAGGCTTGCCCGCGAAGCTTTTAGCGCCAGTGATGACGCCTTCGCGGGCAAGCCTCGCTCCTACAAGTGCATAATTGTGTGCAGTTTAGAGGGCGTAGATAGCGCTTTGACACTTATCTGCGACAAATAAAAAACGGGAAGCCCATCGGCTTCCCGTTTTTCGTACCGCGCGAGACTCAGATCACCGCGACGATGGCCTTGGTCACCGCATCGATGTTGCTCTGGTTCAGTGCAGCCACGCAGATGCGGCCGGTGTCCAGGGCGTAGATACCGAACTCGCTGCGCAGACGGGTGACTTGCTCAACCGTCAGGCCGGAGTAGGAGAACATGCCGCGCTGGCGGCCGACAAAGCTGAAGTCGCGTTGTGGCGCTTGCTTGGCCAATGCTTCGACCATCTGCACGCGCATGCCGCGAATCCGCAGGCGCATTTCGGCCAATTCCTCTTCCCACTGGGCGCGCAGGACCGGGCTGTTCAGCACGGCGGCGACGATGCTTGCACCGTGGGTCGGCGGGTTGGAGTAGTTGGTGCGGATCACGCGTTTGACTTGCGACAGCACGCGCGCGCTTTCTTCTTTCGATTCGCTGACGATCGACAGGGCGCCCACGCGCTCGCCGTACAGCGAGAACGATTTGGAGAACGAGCTGGAGACGAAGAAGGTCAGGCCCGACTCCGCGAACAGACGCACAGCCGCTGCGTCTTCGTCGATACCGTCGCCAAAGCCCTGGTAGGCCATGTCGAGGAACGGCACGTGACCCTTGGCTTTCACCACGTCCAGCACGTTGTTCCAGTCCGCCGGGCTCAGGTCGACGCCGGTCGGGTTGTGGCAGCAGGCGTGCAGCACAACGATCGAGCCGTTCGGCAGGGCGTTCAGGTCTTCGAGCAGGCCGGCGCGGTTAACGTCGTGGGTCACGGCGTCGTAGTAGCGATAGTTCTGCACCGGGAAACCGGCGGTTTCGAACAATGCGCGGTGGTTTTCCCAGCTCGGGTCGCTGATCGCCACGACAGCGTTCGGCAGCAGTTGCTTGAGGAAGTCGGCACCGATTTTCAGTGCGCCAGTACCGCCAACGGCTTGAGTGGTGAGCACACGGCCGGAAGCGATCAGCGGCGAGTCATTGCCGAACAGCAGTTTTTGCACGGCCTGGTCGTAGGCGGCAATACCGTCGATGGGCAAGTAGCCACGGGAAGCGTGTTGAGCGACGCGAATCGTCTCGGCTTCGACAACGGCGCGCAGGAGTGGAATTCGCCCCTCCTCGTTGCAGTAAACACCGACCCCCAGGTTGACCTTGTTGGTACGGGTATCGGCGTTGAATGCTTCGTTGAGGCCCAGGATTGGATCGCGTGGTGCCATTTCGACAGCGGAGAACAGGCTCATTTTTGCGGCGGCTCTGAATGGAGTGTGGAGGGACGTGTCGCGCTCCAGCCGAATGCACTAGAGCGGTGCACAAACGGGGAGCTAGTATAGAGGCCATCTGCGATGGCTGGCGACAGACGATTCGGCTTTTACCGTAAGTTTTTCCGATTATTTTTCGACCGTTAGTCGATTGGCATCGTCAAAGACTTCGAGGGATGTAGGACGTTTGCCTTGAAAGCGCGGGCAATCGGCTCCACATTGAGCACAATCCAGTTTTTTCCTCGGGCGACGTACGTCGTTTGCGGTCTTTCTCGTTGCTGCGCGGTTTAACCGTACAGGCGCGAACCCAGAGGTTTTTTCATGTCTGAATTCCAGCTAGTCACCCGCTTCGAGCCCGCCGGCGATCAGCCGGAAGCCATCCGCCTGATGGTCGAGGGCATCGAAGCCGGGCTGGCGCACCAGACGTTGCTCGGTGTGACCGGCTCGGGCAAGACCTTCAGCATCGCCAACGTAATCGCCCAGGTGCAGCGCCCGACCCTGGTGCTGGCGCCGAACAAGACCCTGGCCGCGCAGTTGTACGGCGAGTTCAAGGCGTTCTTCCCCAACAACGCCGTCGAATACTTCGTTTCCTACTACGATTACTACCAGCCCGAAGCCTATGTGCCGTCGTCGGACACCTTCATCGAGAAGGATGCGTCGATCAACGACCACATCGAACAGATGCGACTCTCGGCGACCAAAGCGCTGCTGGAGCGCAAGGACGCCATCATCGTCACCACGGTGTCCTGCATCTACGGTCTGGGCAGCCCGGAAACCTACCTGAAAATGGTCTTGCACGTGGATCGCGGCGACAAGCTCGATCAGCGTGCATTACTGCGCCGACTCGCCGATCTGCAATACACCCGCAACGACATGGATTTCGCCCGGGCGACCTTCCGGGTGCGCGGCGATGTGATCGATATCCACCCGGCGGAATCCGATTTCGAAGCGATCCGCATTGAGCTGTTCGACGATGAAGTGGAGAAGATTTCCGCCTTCGACCCGTTGACCGGCGAAGTCACCCGGCAATTGCCGCGCTTCACCTTCTATCCTAAAAGCCACTACGTGACGCCACGGGAAACCCTGCTCGGCGCCATCGAAGGGATCAAGGTCGAGCTTCAGGAGCGCCTGGACTACCTGCGCACCAACAACAAACTGGTGGAAGCCCAGCGTCTGGAGCAGCGCACCCGGTTTGACCTGGAGATGATCCTTGAGCTGGGTTACTGCAACG
Organism: Pseudomonas sp. ANT_J12; assembly: GCF_008370045.1. Lineage (GTDB taxonomy): Bacteria > Pseudomonadota > Gammaproteobacteria > Pseudomonadales > Pseudomonadaceae > Aquipseudomonas. The sequence continues at coordinate 412,682 of NZ_VOBN01000004.1, read as the reverse complement.
GCATCGAAAACTACTCGCGCTACCTGTCGGGTCGTGAATCCGGCCAGGCGCCACCGACCTTGTTCGACTACCTGCCGGCCGACGCCTTGCTGGTGATCGACGAATCCCACGTCAGCGTGCCGCAGGTCGGCGCGATGTATAAGGGCGACCGCTCGCGTAAAGAAACCCTGGTGGAATACGGTTTCCGCCTGCCGTCGGCGCTGGATAACCGGCCGATGCGTTTCGACGAGTTCGAAAACATCAGCCCGCAAACGATTTTTGTCTCGGCCACGCCGGGTAACTACGAGGCCGAACACGCCGGTCGCGTGGTCGAGCAACTGGTGCGCCCGACCGGTCTGGTGGACCCGCAAATCGAAATCCGTCCGGCGCTGACCCAGGTCGACGATTTGCTTTCGGAAATCGGCAAACGTGTGGCGCTGGAAGAGCGGGTGCTGGTGACCACGCTGACCAAGCGCATGTCCGAAGACTTGACCGATTACCTGGCCGACCACGGCGTGCGCGTGCGTTATCTGCACTCGGACATCGACACCGTGGAACGGGTGGAAATCATCCGCGACCTGCGCCTCGGCACCTTCGATGTGCTGGTGGGGATCAACCTGCTGCGTGAAGGCCTGGACATGCCGGAAGTGTCGCTGGTGGCGATTCTCGATGCGGACAAGGAAGGCTTCCTGCGTTCCGAGCGCTCGCTGATCCAGACCATTGGCCGAGCAGCGCGCAACCTCAATGGTCGGGCGATTTTGTACGCCGACCGCATCACCGGTTCCATGGAGCGGGCGATCGGCGAGACCGATCGTCGTCGCGACAAGCAAATCGCTTTCAACCTGGCCAATGGCATCACGCCCAAAGGTGTGTTCAAGGACGTCGCCGACATCATGGAAGGCGCCACCGTGCCGGGTTCGCGCAGCAAGAAGCGCAAAGGCATGGCCAAGGCCGCCGAGGAAAGCGCCAAGTACGAAGCCGAATTGCGCTCGCCGGGTGAAATCGCCAAGCGCATCAAGGCGCTGGAAGAGAAGATGTATGCGTTGGCTCGCGACCTGGAGTTTGAAGCCGCGGCGCAGATGCGCGATGAGATTGGCAAATTGCGGGATCGGTTGATCACCGTCTGAGATTAGCGGCGCCCGTTAGGGCGTCTTCGCGGGCAAGCCTCGCTCCTACAGGATTTGTGTCGTTCACCGCAAACCCGTAGGAGCGAGGCTTGCCCGCGAAGGCGTCCGTATGAGCGCCGCGAAATTCAGCTAGTGCGCCTCCCCAGCCTTCAACCCCGCCGGCAACGCCTTGGTCAACAACACCGCCAACATGCTGATCCCCAGCGCAATCCCGACAAAGTGAAACGCATCGTTGTAGGCCATGATCGAGGCCTGCTGATGCACGATTTCACTCATCTTGCCCAGCGCCGCCGTATCACTGCCAAACCGGTCCGCCATCGACGCCATGCGCTCGGCGACCTGCGGGTTGGTCGGCACAATCGACTCGCGCAAATAATCAAAATAAGTCTTGGTCCGCGCATCCAGTAACGTGGCGAGGAGGGCGATGCCAATCGCGCCGCCGAGGTTGCGCAGGATGTTGAACAGGCTCGATGCCGACCCCGCGTCCTGGGGCAGGATGTACGCGGTGGCGATCAGCGAGATGGTCACCATGATCAGCGGCTGGCCCAGGGCGCGGATAATCTGGATCTGATTGAATTGCGGTCCGGCGAAGTCCGGGTTCAGCACCCCCGAGGAAAAACTCGCCAGGCCAAACAGCCCGAAACCAATGGTGCACAGCCATTTCGGCGGGATGAACTTCATCAGCTTTGGCACCAGTGGAATCAGGAACAGCTGCGGCACGCCCATCCACATGATCACTTCGCCGATCTGCAGGGCGTTGTAGTTCTGGATTTGTGCAAGGTACAGCGGCAACAGATAGATCGAGCCGTACAACCCGACGCCCATGCCCAGGCTGGAAATACTCGACAGCCCAAAGTTGCGGTTGCCGAGGATGCGCAGGTTGATCAGCGGGTTGGGCTTGGAGAATTGCACGATCACAAAGGTGATCAGGCTCAACAGCGCGATGCTGCCCAGGCTTACGATCAGGTTCGATTCCAGCCAGTCCTTGCGATGGCCTTCTTCAAGAAACACCTGCAAGCAACCGAGGCCGACACCGAGGGTGAGGATGCCGGTGTAGTCGGTGCTTTTAAGCAGCTCCCAATGGGCTTCTTTCTTCTCCAGGCCATACATCAGGCCGGCGATCATGATCAGGCCGGGCGGAATGTTGATGTAGAAAATGTACTCCCAGCCCCAGTTCTCCGTGAGCCAGCCGCCGATGGTCGGGCCGATCGAGGGCGCAAACGTGGCGGTCATGGCGAACATGGCCATGCCTTTGGCGCGGTGGTGTTCCGGGAGTTTGATCAGCGTCAGGGTGAACGCCAGCGGGATCAGCGCGCCGCCGGTGAAGCCCTGCAGGGCGCGGAAGATGATCATGCTCTCCAGGCTCCAGGCCATCGAGCACAGCAGCGAGGCACCGAGAAAACCCAGCGACACCCACACCGCCAGGCGTCGCGCCGACAGCAGCTGCACCAGCCATGCGGTCAGCGGGATCATGATGATTTCGGCCACTAGGTACGAGGTGGAAATCCACGAGCCTTCTTCCAGGGTCGCCGACAGTGCGCCCTGAATATCCTTGAGCGAAGAGTTGGTGATCTGGATGTCGAGCACCGCCATGAAGGCGCCGAGCATCACGCTCATCACCGCAATCCAGTCCCGCCGGGTCGGCTCGCCGGCCGGGCGGAGCAGTTGATCACCGGCCATCGTCAGGGGCGTCTTTGATGTTCACTTTGACGGTGACCGACATCCCCGGGCGGATCTTGCCGTGCAGCGGATTGTCCGCAGCGAAGGTCAGTTTGACCGGAATCCGTTGTACGACTTTGGTGAAGTTGCCCGTGGCATTGTCCGGCGGCAGCAGGCTGAACTGCGCCCCGGAGGCGGCGAACAGGCTGTCGACCCGCGCCTCAATCGGCGTGTCGCTGTAGGCGTCAAACGTCAGTTCGGCTTTCTGCCCGGGCTGCATGTGGCCGATCTGGGTTTCCTTGAAATTGGCCTGAATCCAGATGTCCTGGTCCGGGACGATCGACAGCAGGTAGGCGCCGGCCTGCACGTACTGGCCGTTGCGCGCGGCGCGCTGGCCGATCAAGCCGCTGATGGGCGCGTGGATTTCGCTGCGGGTCAGGTTCAGTTGCGCCTGGGCCAGATCGGTCTTGGCGTTGGCGATCATCGCGTCGAGGCGCTTGATCTCGGCGCTCAACGCGTTGACTTGCTGGCGCTGACTTTGCGCATCGGCCTGGGCCTTGGTCACTTGCGAGCGGGCGATGTGGTTGTCGGCAGAGAGGGTGGTCACCCGTTCCTCCGAAACGTAACCGGGTTTGCGCAGCGCCTCGGCCCGGGACAGGTCGATTTGCGAGCGGCCGAGGCTGGCCTGGCTGGACACCACTTGCGCATCGCTGGCGGCGATCAGGCTGGCTTGCTGGGTCAGTTTGCTCTGGGCTTGCAGGCGCTCGGCTTCGCGGGTGGCGAGGGCGGCGTTGGCGCGGTCGACGGCGAGGTGGAAGTCATCGCCTTCGAGCTTGACCAGCAACTGGCCTTTTTCGACGTGCTGGTTGTCCTGCACCAGGACTTCGTCGATGCGCGCGCCCAATTGGCTGGAGACGCGAGTGATCTCGCCCTGGACATACGCGTTGTCGGTGCTTTCATAAAAGCGCCCCTTGAAAAACCAATGGGCAAAGAAGCCCCCGGCAATCAGCAGGACGATCAGCAGGAAAATGAACAGGCGACGCTTGAGTTGGGCAGGCATGGGGCAGACTGTAGTCGAGAATTGTAAGGAAAGTTATCAGCAGGCGAATCTGGCATACAGCCGATAAACGGTAAATGCCATCCGCTGATATTCGGCCATTCACCACGGTATACGGGCGTTGTAGACGCAACCTTGGCTTAAATGCCCTGCTGACTGGAGCCGGGCGGGTGTCGCCTGTTACCATTCGCCCTTTGTTTTATCTTCATTCGAGACTTGCCATGACCACCGTCCGCACGCGCATCGCGCCATCGCCTACCGGGGACCCCCACGTAGGTACCGCTTACATCGCATTGTTCAACTACTGCTTTGCCAAGCAGCACGGCGGTGAGTTCATCCTGCGGATCGAAGACACCGATCAATTGCGTTCGACCCGCGAGTCCGAACAGCAGATTTTCGACGCCCTGCGCTGGTTGGGCATCGACTGGAGCGAAGGCCCGGACGTCGGCGGCCCGCACGGTCCTTACCGTCAGAGCGAGCGCGGCGACATCTATCAGAAGTACTGCCAGCAACTGGTTGAAATGGGTCATGCCTTCCCGTGCTTCTGCACCGCCGAAGAGCTGGACCAGATGCGCGCCGAGCAAATGGCTCGCGGCGAAACCCCACGCTACGACGGCCGTGCGCTGTTGCTGTCCAAGGAAGAAGTGGCCCGTCGCCTGGCCGCTGGCGAACCCCACGTGATCCGCATGAAAGTGCCGAGCGAAGGCGTGTGCGTGGTGCCGGACATGCTGCGTGGCGATGTCGAGATCCCGTGGGATCGCATGGACATGCAAGTGTTGATGAAGACCGACGGCCTGCCGACGTACTTCCTGGCCAACGTGGTCGACGACCATTTGATGGGCATCACCCACGTCCTGCGCGGTGAAGAATGGCTGCCATCGGCGCCGAAACTGATCCTGCTGTACGAGTACTTCGGCTGGGAACAACCGCAGCTGTGCTACATGCCGCTGCTGCGTAACCCGGACAAGAGCAAGCTGTCCAAGCGCAAGAACCCGACCTCGGTGACGTTCTACGAGCGCATGGGCTTTATGCCGGAAGCGATGCTCAACTACCTGGGCCGCATGGGCTGGTCGATGCCGGACGAGCGCGAGAAGTTCTCGTTGCAGGAAATGGTCGACAACTTCGACCTGAGCCGCGTCTCCCTCGGTGGGCCGATTTTCGATATCGAGAAACTGTCGTGGCTCAACGGCCAGTGGCTGCGTGACTTGCCGGTGGAAGAGTTCGCTTCGCGCTTGCAGACCTGGGCGCTGAACCCTGAATACATGATGAAAATCGCCCCGCACGTGCAGGGCCGGGTTGAAACCTTCAGCCAGGTTGCGCCGCTGGCCGGGTTCTTCTTCGCCGGTGGCGTGAACCCGGACGCGAAACTGTTCGAATCCAAGAAGCTCTCGGGTGATCAGGTTCGTCAGTTGATGCAGTTGATCCTGTGGAAGCTGGAAAGCCTGCGTCAGTGGGAGAAGGACAGCATCACCGCAACGATTCAAGCGGTGGTCGAATCCCTGGAGTTGAAGCTGCGTGATGCCATGCCGCTGATGTTTGCCGCGATCACTGGCCAGGCCAGTTCGGTGTCGGTGCTCGATGCGATGGAAATCCTCGGCCCGGACCTGACCCGTTTCCGTCTGCGCCAGGCCCTCGACCTGCTCGGTGGCGTGTCGAAGAAGGAAAACAAGGAGTGGGAAAAACTGTTGGGCAATATCGCCTGAACAGCGTTTGATGCCGTGTAGGAGCTGCCGAAGGCTGCGATCTTTTGATCTCGCACTTCGGCGTTCCCCAAAAGATCGCAGGCTTCGCCAGCTCCTACGGGCCTGCGTTCTTTCCCAAGCCCCCGGTTTTTCGGGGGGAGGGCGGTAAGTGATTGTTATGTCGGCAAAAAACTTTGAAATATTTTAAAAATAAGTTTGACAGCCTTCCGATGCGCCATTAAGATTCGCCCCGTCCTCAGCGATGAGGGGCTATAGCTCAGCTGGGAGAGCGCTTGCATGGCATGCAAGAGGTCGACGGTTCGATCCCGTCTAGCTCCACCAATTTACACTTCAAGGTCTGGCCACACCGGCCTTGAAGCGATCAACACTCAGCGTTGATCAGTTGTATAGAAGGGTTTGCGTCCCCTTCGTCTAGTGGCCTAGGACACCGCCCTTTCACGGCGGTAACAGGGGTTCGAGTCCCCTAGGGGACGCCAGTTTTACAGAAGCAGTGTCGCAAGATGCTGCTCCGCCGCCAGGCGATAAATCGGGGCTATAGCTCAGCTGGGAGAGCGCTTGCATGGCATGCAAGAGGTCAACGGTTCGATCCCGTTTAGCTCCACCAATTTTACAGTTCAAGGTCTGGCCACACCGGCCTTGAATCGATCAGCGCTCAGCGCTGGTCAGTGTATAGAAGGGTTTGTGTCCCCTTCGTCTAGTGGCCTAGGACACCGCCCTTTCACGGCGGTAACAGGGGTTCGAGTCCCCTAGGGGACGCCACGATTACCCGCTCTGCGGGATTTATAAGGGTCATTCAATTATTGAATGGCCCTTTTGTTTGTCTGGCGTTTGGCCAATTCTCCTTTTTCTTCAAAACTGTTCTTCAGACCAGCGGTCACAGCCATGACTTGCGCAAATTTATTATGCGAATAATATTCTAGTCGTAATATTCGGAGGCAACGATGAACGATAAAAAAGCTCAAACCCGCGAACGCATCCTCAAGGCTGCCAGTGCAGCGCTGATCCAGCGCGGCCCGGCCGAGCCGAGTGTGGGCGAAGTGATGGGCGCGGCCGGTCTGACGGTCGGCGGCTTCTACGCACACTTTGAAAGCAAGGACGCGATGATGCTGGAAGCGTTCAAGCAGCTGCTCGGCCACCGCCGTGAGCTGATTGCCGACATGGATGTCGAGTTGACCGGTGAAGAGCGCCGCGCCTTGGTGGCGGCGTTTTACCTGTCGCGCAAACACCGTGATTCCTCAGGCTCGGCGTGCCCGATCCCGGCTTCGATCGGTGAGCTGGGGCGTCTGCCGGAAGAATTCCGTGTGGCGTTGAATGAGCATGTGGAACTGATGGTCGCGCAGTTGGCGGCCAGCCCGGAAGACACCGACAAAGCCTTGGCCGACATGGCCTTGATGGTCGGTGGTTTGGCCCTGGCCCGGGCGTTGGGGCCAGGCGAGTTGTCCGATCGATTGCTGCGCGCCGCCAAATCAGCGGTGCTATGACCTGAAGGCAAAATGGCCTGGGGAGTGGAGCGATGAGCACGTTAAAGTGGGTTCGTGGCGTTAATGGCACCTTGGGTTGGGTCGCACCGCACATGGTCGCGAGCAAAATGCGCCTGGCATTCATGACGCCGCGCACGTTCGCACCCCGTGACTGGGAGTTGCCGCTGCTGGCAAAATCCGAGCGCATCACCTTGCGCTTCGGCCTCTCGGCGTTGCGCTGGGGGCAGGGCCCGACGGTCTTGCTGATGCACGGTTGGGAAGGTCGGCCGACCCAGTTCGCCAGCCTGATCACCGCGCTGGTGGACGCCGGTTACACCGTCGTGGCGCTGGATGGCCCGGCCCACGGTCGCTCACCGGGTCGCGAGGCCAATGTGGTGCTGTTCGCCCGGGCCATGCTCGAAGCGGCAGCCGAATTGCCGCCACTGCAAGCGGTCATTGGCCACTCCATGGGCGGCGCCAGTGCCATGCTCGCCGTACAGTTGGGATTGCGCACTGAAACCCTGGTCACGATTGCTGCGCCGGCGCGGATTCTCGGCGTGCTGCGTGGGTTCGCCCGTTATGTGCGACTGCCGCCCAAAGCCCGTTCGGCGTTCATCCGTCAGGTCGAGAAAGACGTCGGCATGCGCGCGGCCACCCTGGATGTTGCGCACTATCAACTCGATATGCCGGGGCTGATCGTCCACGCCGAAGACGATTGCTATGTGCAAGCCAAAGAGTCCCAGCTGATCCACGAAGCCTGGTTCGACAGCCGTCTGCTGCGCCTGGAAGAGGGCGGCCATCAGCGTGTGCTCGCAGACCCTCGGGTGATTGATGGGGTGCTATCACTGCTGTCAGGGCGCAGCCTTCAAGCACGGCAATCGGCCTGAGCATCCGTTACACTGCGCCGGTCGAATTTATCTGACCGGGAGTGGGGCATGGGCTGGGATCGGGCAACGCCATTTATCATTGATCTGGAAGTCGGCGCCGAGGACATCGACGGGCTGGGCCACGCGAACAACGCGGTGTACGTGACCTGGCTCGAACGCTGCGCCTGGCGCCACTCGCAACGGCTCGGCCTGGACCTGGTCGAGTACCGTCGGCTGGATCGGGCGATGGCCGTGGTGCGCCACGAGATCGATTACCTCGCCGCCGCCTATGAAGGCGATGAGTTGCAATTGGCGACCTGGATCGTCGATTGGGACCAGCGCCTGAAAATGACCCGCCACTTCCAGCTCAAGCGCCCCAGCGACAACACCACGCTGCTGCGCGCCCAGACCACCTTCGTCTGCATCGAATTGTCCACCGGCAAGCCCAAACGCATGCCGGCGGAATTTATCGAAGGTTATGGCCCGGCGTTGCCAATCCCTTCGTAGGTTGTCTGGGCGGGCCTTTTCGCGGGCAAGCCTCGCTCCTACAGATGTGTGCCGTACGCCCAGTTTGCATACGCCGCAAAACCTGTAGGAGCAAGGCTTGCCCGCGAAGGCGTCATCACAATCGCCACCGCCCCGTCTGACGAAATACCTTCTACGCGCCGAAACCAGTAAACTGCCGCACGTTTTTCGTTGAGTGTGTTTTCCATGCAAATTGCTTTGGCGCCCATGGAGGGGTTGGTCGACAACATCCTGCGGGACGTGCTGACCCGCGTCGGCGGTATCGATTGGTGCGTGACCGAATTCATTCGGATCAACGATCAACTGCTCACGCCGGCCTATTACCACAAGTTTGGCCCTGAGCTTCTGACCGGTGCCCGCACCGCGTCCGGCGTACCGCTGCGCGTGCAGTTGCTCGGTTCCGATCCGGTGTGCCTGGCGGAAAACGCTGCGCTGGCCTGCGAGTTGGGTTCCGAAGTCATCGACCTGAACTTCGGCTGCCCGGCCAAGACCGTCAACAAGTCCCGTGGCGGCGCGGTGTTGCTCAAAGAACCTGAGCTGCTCAACCAGATCGTCGAAACTGTGCGTCGCGCGGTGCCTGCGCATATCCCGGTCACCGCCAAGATGCGCCTCGGTTTCGACAGCCCGGACGGCGCGCTGGTCTGCGCCACGGCCCTGGCCGAAGGCGGCGCGGCGCACATCGTGGTGCACGCGCGGACCAAAACCGACGGCTACAAACCGCCCGCCCACTGGGAATGGATTCCGCGGGTGCAGGACGTGGTCAAGGTGCCGGTATTCGCCAACGGCGACATCTGGAGTGTCGAAGACTGGCGCCGCTGCCGCGAGATCAGCGGTGTCGAAGACATCATGCTTGGTCGTGGCCTGGTGTCGCGCCCGGACCTGGCCCGGCAAATCGCCGCCGCGCGCGCCGGTGAAGAAGTGGTCGAGATGACCTGGGCCGAGCTGCTGCCGTTGATTCAGGACTTCTGGCTGCAGGCCAAGGCGCAGATGACGCCGCGCCAATCGCCGGGTCGCCTGAAGCAATGGCTGGCAATGCTGACTCGCAATTATCCGGAAGCGGTCGAGCTGTTTACCGTGCTGCGGCGTGAAACTGAGCTGGATCAGGTCTCCCGTTTATTGGGTCTGCAAGTCGCCGAAGCTGCCTGAAAAAAATCTGCAAAAAGTCTCTTGAAATGCAATCAGCGGTCCCTATCTAAGGGTTACGCGATGCCGAATCCGGGTCGCGGAGACAAAAAAACTTGCTGATATGTTTTCAGGAGATTTGAATCATGACGACGGCATTTTCCATGGCACCACTGTTCCGTTCCTCGGTAGGTTTCGATCGTTTCAACGACCTGTTCGAAACCGCCTTGCGCAACGAGCCAGGCAGCACCTATCCACCTTACAACGTGGAAAAACACGGCGATGACCAATACCGCATTGTTGTAGCGGCCGCCGGGTTCCAGGAAGAAGACCTGGAACTGCAAGTGGAAAAAGGTGTGCTGACCATCAGTGGCGGTAAACGTGACGCGACCGAAGACGTCACCTATCTGTACCAAGGCATCGCACAGCGTGCCTTCAAACTGTCTTTCCGTCTGGCGGACCATATCGAAATCAAGGCTGCCGGCCTGAGCAACGGTTTGTTGAGCATCGACCTGTTGCGGGTCATTCCGGAAGAGGCGAAAGCCAAACGCATCCCGATCAACGGGACGCAAAAACCAGCGCTGCAGCACTGAGTCATTCGAAGACACACATTCGTCTGAACAGGCTGTAACCCGCTGAATGAAGGCCCCGACCTGTCGGGGCCTTTTTGTGTCCGGGGAAAAAACAGCCCTGTAGGCTTTGCCGCCTTGCGACGGTTTCTCTACAATCCGCGCCAGTTTGCCGACTCCCATTCTGCCTGGTCGGCCCGGAGCTTTTTTTCATGGACGAGCTACAACAGCGCTGGCTGTGCGGTCTTTCCGCGCCAATGGTCGCCCTCAATCCGCGTGCCGGATACGACGAGCCCGCGTTCTATTCCGGCCCGGAATATATCGACCTGCAATGCAGCTGGGGCATTGATGACCGGCCGCAATTGTTGGGCATGCTCGAAAGAATGACCGATGACGGTCACGCCACACGCCTCAAAGAGGCGTATCGCTCATGGCAACGCTGTTTGCCCGGTGAGTGGCAGGCGTTGCTCCAGACCCTGGAACCCCGCGAGCGCATCTTGCATGAGTTTGCCAGCCGTACCTTCGAGGGCTGCGGCTCGGGGGGTATCCAGGCGTGGGATCTGGGGCGCATGGGGTTTCTGTTGCGGTGTGGCGTGCGCAACCAGTGGATCGATCTCGCCGAAAGTCTCTGGCTGCATTGGCGCCTGGCCGTCAGGGCGCAATATCACTACGACGACTGGTATTCCTATTTCAACGGATTTCTCACCGGTCGCGCCTTCTGGGGCTGCCTGAGCAGCAGCGACGATACCCTGGCTTACGAACTGGACCGACAAGGTGAGTTTTCGAGCAGTCTGCGTATCGCTCGCGGCCTGGGCCGGAACATGCCCGCTTTCCTGGCCGACTTGCCTTGGCATCTGGAGCTTGATCCGCCGCAGCGCCCGGCATCCTTAGGGGAGTTCGACTGGTCATGAGTTGCTGGATTCGTCTGGGCATAGAGCCCACCAAAGACCAGGCACTGATCCGGGATGCCTACCGCGCGCGTCTGCCGCAGCATCACCCGGAAAGTGATCCCGAAGGCTTCCAGGCATTGCGTGAAGCCTATGAAAGCGCCAACCGTTTCGCCCGGCAGGAAGAGGACGAAACGGAAGAGGAGGCTGGCGCCCCTGAGATGCCGCAAACCATCGTGGATTTCTACGCGCTGCTCGAAGACCCGGCGCGGCGTTTCAATCCGCAGGCCTGGCAAGCCTTCGTCAAAGCTTTGGATCTATTGCCGCTGGACGCCCTCGATGACCTCAGTTGGGGTCTGTTCCATCCATTGGCCAACGCCGGTCCGCTGTCCTACCGCTGCGCGAATCTGTTGGCGCAACGGCTGGCTTGGGAGCAGCAGTTGATGGAGCTGGAGTTCGACCAGGCGAAAGAAGTCGAAGCGTTCCTGCAACGCATCAAGGGCCCGGACCCGTTCGACACGACGCTGATGGACGATTGGCCCGAGCCTGCGCAGCTGGAAACCCTCTGGTATGCCCGCAGCCTCGACTACATCTTCCAGCATCGTCCTCTGCGTGAGTTCGTAGACTTTGCCAGCCACCACACCTGTTTGCCGCTGCCGGCCGATGACACATTTATCCAGCGCCTGCTGGTGCAGTTCACTCAGGCGGGTATCGGCGGTCCCGGTCTGCGGCAATGGTGCGTCGAACAGCAGGCACAAGCCCCGGACGATGCCGACTGGCTGTATTTATTGGCGTGCCAGAACAGCTTGGCGGGCCTGGAAGATCAGGCGTTGCCTGGCTGGATCCGGCTCTGGCAGGAACATCGCCACCCCAAGGCCGAAAGCCGTTTGCTGGAGCTGTGCGCCAAGCGTCAGCCGGACTTTGTGGCACTGCTGATCCAGGCTTTTGACCGTCTGGAGCATTTCCGCGACTGGCCTGTTGACCTCGCCGATGTCAGCCAAACCTATGGCAGCCCTTCACAACGTCCCGAGACGCTGGCGCGCTGGCTTGGGGTCGGGCAACTCGACCTGCAAGGCTTTACGGCCGCTTTTGTCGATTGGCGGATGACCGGGGATGAACTGCCGCTGCTGGCCTTGCTGCTGGGCGATGCTGCGGATTCCCGTCTGCAACAGCTGTACCGGCATGCCTGGGCGTTGCACCGTGGCGATGTGGGGTTGCTGCAACAGATACTCGATGAACCGCAGCCGCTCGACGCCCTCGAAAGCCTGGTGTTGAGCGGGTTCAAGTATCAGGCCGAACAGCAACTGTGCTGGCTGAATCAGGCGCCCATCCCGTTGGCGATGAAGGCCTTCCTCGGCAGCCGTTCGGTTCAGCCGCAATTGGCCGAAGAATTGAAAAAGGACGAACCGCACGACATTTGCCGCCTCTGGCTGTGCAGGCTGCGGCCTTACGATACGTCCGCTCTGGTGCGGATCGATCAGGCATTTGATCTGCAAGACGCGCAAGCGGACGTGGACCTGCGCGGTGTGAGCCTGCTGGCCCAGTTGGAACAGCGCGAAATGCTATTGCCGCCGATTGGCCAAGGCGAGGCGGTGTGGCAATGGCACGCGCAAACCATGTTCCTGCTGGCGTTGCTCGATCAGCCGGAACGTTGGCTGGCGTTGATCGATTCAAGCTGTCTGGAGCGGCTCGACGTCAACCCGGCGCATCCCCTGAGTCGGCTCCAACCGCTGCTACGGCGTTTGCAACGTGAGCAAGGCGGTTGCAGCGGTTTGCTGGGCTGGTTGCAAGCCAGCGATCCGGTGCATGGCTTGCTCGTGCAGAAGCTGTTCAATGTGCAACAGGCCCTCGACAGCGCGACGCTGCCGGGTAATGCGCAACTCTACACCTGCATCGAAAGTGATCCTGATGCCTGCGGCGAAGAGGTGTTGGGCCTGATGCTGCTCTGGGGCGTGCTGTACCAGGATCCGAGCCTGAACGCCGAGCAGCACCGCGCGCTGTTGCAATCCATCGCTGCCGTCAGTTGCGAAGATGACTGGTTCGAAGGGTTCCGCAATGGCTTGATCAAGGGCGAGCCGGTGTGGCCGCCTGAGAAAGTGTTGGAGGATTTCGGTGTCGAGAAACTGGTGGTTTATTCACTCCTCGATACGCTGAAAAGCCTGGTCCGTTATGGCGCGGCGGGCGTGCCGCGGACCAAGGTGCTGACAATCCTGCAGTACGGCAAGGACAACACCGAGAACAGCGTGGGCCTGCGCCTGGCGCTCACGGCCCTGTTGTCCTGGACCGAACGCGTGCTACTGGCCCACAGCGACACTCGCCCCGTGCCGGCCACGGCGTTCTGGCGCCTCGGTTCTCGACTGGGGCGCAAGGCGTTTATCTGGCAAGTGCTGGGGTGTGTGCTGATCACCCCGTACCTGGCGTTGATGAGCGGCACGGCGCTCTCTGGTTTTGGCGTGTTGCTGCTGGGCGCCGCGTTGTTGCTCGGCGCGATCCTGCGTCGACTGCATGACATGGGGCGCGGGATCCCCACACTGCTGATTTTTGGCTGCCTGTCGCCGGTGCTGCCGTTTATGCCGTTGCTGTTGTTCGGCTTTCCCGGCGACAAACTGCCCAACCGCTACGGCGTGCCGCCGGACAGCGGCGGTGCAGACACCTTGTCCGGCGGTTTGCAGATGGCTTTGCGGCGGCTTAACAACTAAAGGCGCAGTTCATCCAGGGCTTTATTGAGCTGTGAACGATGGCTGGCAATCTGCACCGATTGCTGGCCACCGAGCACGGCGGTAAAGGTATCCAGCCAATCGGCAATTTGCTCGCGCTCGTCCCCCAGGCTTTGCGCCCAGGCCCGCTCCAGGCGTGCCAGCAACGTGCGGTTGGGCAGGGCGTCGCGCGGGTGGATTTTCAGGGCGCTGAGCCGTTCATGGCTGTTTTGCCGCGACTGCGGGTCGAGGCCGGTGGGGCTGCGGTCGATGCTGTGGCTGTGGCGTTCGCCGCTGGCCAGCAGCGTGACGTCGACTTCGAGCAAGCCGTTGATGTCGTAGCTGAAGCGCACATCCAGGGCCTGGGTCTGCTCGCTGGGTGTCAGCGCGACGTCGAAGGCATCGATGTAAATATTGTCCCGCACCCACGGCCGCTCGCCCTGATAGACCTCAATGCGGATCTGGGTTTGCTGGGGATGAGTCGTGTAGAAACGCTTGACCCTGGACGTCGGGATCACCGTATTGCGCTCGATGATCGGCGAGAAAGCGCCGCTGACGTCTTCACCGCGATTGGTCGAGATGCCCAGGGTGTAGGGGCAGACGTCGGTCAGGATCAGTTCTTCGATGGCGCTGTCGCGAGCCTTGCACGCGGCCTGGGTGGCGGCGCCCAGCGCGACAATCGTGTCCGGGTCGAGATGACGATAGGGCAGGCGCCCGAACAGCGTGGCGACCATTTGCTGCACGGCCGGCATCCGCGTGGCGCCGCCGACCATCACCAGGCTGTCGAGGTCCCGGGGCTTGAGCCGCGCATCGCGCAGCGCTTGCTCGATGGGCGCGCGTAACCGGGCCAGCAGTGGCTCCCAGATTTTCAACGCCCCGGCTTCATCCAGCGACCATTCGCGCAATGCGCCAGCGCCGTTCCAGCTCAGGTGCTGAGTGCCTTCGTTGAGATTGCATTTGAGTTGTTCCAGGGCATCGCCGAGGCTGGCCAGGCCTTGGCCATCGAGCATGGACGGGGTGAGTTGCCAGTCTTTCAGGCAGGCCTGCAACAACGCCGCCGTGAAGTCTTCGCCACCGAGGAAGTTGTCGCCGGTGGAGGCATGTACCTCGATCAACGGCAGGGCGTATTCCAGCACCGTGACGTCGAAGGTGCCGCCGCCCAGGTCGAAAATCAGCGTGCGCTCGAACTTCTGCTCATGCAGCCCGTACGCCATGGCGGCGGCAGTCGGTTCGTTGATCAGCCGCGACACTGTCAGGCCGGCCAATTCGGCGGCAAACAGCGTGCGCTTGCGTTGCTCGTCGCTGAAATACGCCGGTACCGAAATCACCGCCTCGCGCACCGGGTGGCCGAGCCAGGCTTCGGCGTCTTGCTTGAGCGAACCGATCACCAGCGCCGACAGTTCTTCCGGGCTGAACGGGCGCCCGCCCAGTTCAAATTGCTTGTCGCTGCCCATGAAACGCTTGAACGCCGCCACCGTACGTTCCGGGTGGGTGGTCAGGCGCGCGCGGGCAGCCTTGCCCACCAGAATGCTGTCGTCTTCATCGAGGCTGACCACGGACGGGGTGAGGACATCGCCGAGGGCGTTGGGAATCAACTGGGCCCGACCGTCCTGCCAGACGGCGATCAGGCTGTTGGTGGTCCCAAGGTCGATACCCAGCAAGGCCGGGCGGGGGAGGGTTGCATCCTGCATGGTTGATCTCTTTGAGGCGGCGCAAAAAACGCGACCCTACAGGCTGAGAGAAAAACTGGCAATTCCCGGGATTTATTTGAGCAACGTCTGAAACGCCTCCACCGGCAATGGCCGGCTGTGCAGGTAGCCTTGATACAAATGGCAACCCAATCCCTGCAGAAATTCCAGTTGATCCGGCGTCTCCACCCCTTCGGCAATCACTTCCAGTGCCAGGCTGCGGGCCATGGCGACGATGGCGCGGATGATTTCCGCGTCGTTGGGGTCGGTGGTCGCGTCGCGGATGAAGGACTGGTCGATTTTCAGCGTGTCCACCGGCAGGCGCTTGAGGTAGGTCAGCGATGAATAACCGGTGCCGAAGTCGTCCATGGCAAAGCTCACGCCGAGTTTTTTCAGGCGGCGCATTTTATTGATGGTGTCTTCCAGGTTCTGGATGACGATGCCTTCGGTGATTTCCAGTTTCAACAGCGAGCAGGGCAGGCCATGGCTGCTGAGGCTGCGCTCGATGCGTTCGACAAAGTCGTTCTGCCGGAATTGTCGCGGGCTGATGTTCACGCACAAGCTGAAGTTGAGCGGGTCGATCAGTTGTTTGGCGATCAGGTGCTTGAAGGCCGCGCAGGCTTCGTCGAGGATCCAGGTCCCGACCTCCAGAATCAGCCCGCTGTCTTCCAGCACCTTGATGAACTCGGTGGGCGATTGCGCACCGAGTTCCGGGTGGTTCCAGCGCACCAGGGCTTCGGCGCCGATGATGCGGTTGTCCTGGGCATCGACTTGCGGTTGGTAATGCACACTGAATTCGCCCCGGGACAGGGCCAGGCGCAGGTCGGTTTCCATGCGCAACCGTTCGCTGGCGGCCTTCTGCATGGTGTTGTGGTACATCTGCGTGGTGTTGCGCCCCGAATCCTTGGCGCGGTACAGGGCGATGTCTGCACGCTTGAGCAAATCGGTCGGGGTCGAGCCGTGATCGGGAATCAGCGCGATGCCAATGCTCGGCGTGACTTGCAGGCGCTGGCCGTCGAGGAACATCGGTTCCGAGAGCAATTCGCGCAGGGTGTCTGCCAGGTCCCGCACCTGCTCGCTGACCTCGCTGCGCGAACCTTCCAGGCCGCTGAGCAGCACCACGAACTCGTCACCGCCGAGCCGCGCCACGGTGTCTTCCATCCGCACACTGGCTTCGAGTCGCGCAGTGATGATCTTCAGCACCGTGTCGCCCACCGGGTGCCCGAGGGAGTCGTTGATGTGCTTGAAGTGGTCTAGGTCGAGGAACATCAAGGCGCCACGCAGGTTGTGGCGTTTGAGCAGGGCGATCTGCTGGCTCAGGCGATCCATCAGCAGTGCGCGGTTGGGCAGGTTGGTCAGCGGGTCGTGGTAGGCCAGATGCCGGATTTGCGCCTCGGCGTTCTTCAACAGGCTGACATCCCGGGCAGTCAGCAGCAGGCATGCGGTCTCGTTGAGGGTGATCGGTTCCACCGAGACTTCGACGGTGAGCAGATCCCCGCGTTTGTTGCGCCCGAGCATTTCCTGGTGGTGCACACGGCCCTTGATTTGCAGCTCCGCCAGCAGCGATGAGCGCTGTTTCTCTTCAGCCCAGATGCCGACCTGATACACGGTCTTGCCCACCACTTCATCGGCGCGGTAACCGGTCAGGCGGCAGAAACCGTCGTTGACCTCCAGATAACGCCCGGTGTCGCGCTCGGTGATGGTGATGGCGTCGGGGCTGGAGTGGAACGCCTTGGCGAATTTCTCTTCGCTGGCCTTGAGCGCCGCTTCCGAGCGTTGTTGCTGGGTGATGTCGCGCAGGGTGGTGACGATGCAGGGCTGCTCGCCGACGCTGATCTGGCGGCTGGAAATTACGCAGGTCAGGGATTGCCCGTCCTTGTGCTGGACGATGATCGCCACGTTGTTCAGGCCCTGTTCGCGGATCACCTGTTCAATGCGTTGCAAGCTCTTTGCCGACGCGTCCCACAGGCCGATTTCATCGGCGCTGCGGCCAATCACGTCGGCGGCGGTCCAGCCGAAAATCTGGGTGAAGCTGGAGTTGATCTCGATGAACTGGCCGCTATCCTGGCGCGTGACGCAGATCGGGTCCGGGCTGACCTGGAACAGCGTGGCGAATTTCTCCTCCGAGGCCACCAATAGCTGCTCGCGCTCGACCTGATCGGTGATGTCCAGCAAGGTGCCGGCCATCCGCAGCGGAACACCGTTTTCATCGCGATAGAGTCGGGCGCGGCTTTCCAGGAAGCGCGAACTGCCGTCGGGCAATTGCACGCGATACGTCAACTGATAATTGCCGGCCGGGCCTTCGCGCAGGCTGCGGTAGGCGTTGCGCATGCTGTCCCGTTCCTCGCCGGGCACGCCTTCGAAAAATTCATCGAAGGCTTCGTGAAACGGCTTGGGCTCCATGCCGTGCAACTGCGCCGCCCGCGCCGAGCCGTAGAGCATGCCGCTGGGAATGTGCCAGTCCCATGTGCCGAGTTGTGCCGAATCCAGGGCCAGGTCGAGGCGTTCCTGGCTGTCCTTGAGCGCATGTTCGGCGGCTTTGCGTTCGGTGGTGTCGAGGAAGGTGCTCAGCAAGTACGGTTGGCCTTCGAGCTCGACCTTTTGCGCGCTGAGGATGCCGTCGTGAACCTGGCCATTGCTGGCGCGAAACTGCACTTCCATGCTGATCAGTTCGCCCTTGGCCTTGGTCGCCTTGACCAGCACCGCCCGTTGCTCGGGATGTACCCACAGGCCCAGTTCCAGGGTGGTACGGCCAATCACGCTTTGCACCGGCCAGCCGAACAGGCTTTCGAAATATTGATTGGCCTCGCTGATCAGGCCATCTTCCTGGCGGGTCAGCAACACCATGTTCGGGCACAGGTGGAACAGCGTGGCGAAACGCTTTTCGGAGCTGCTCAGGGCTTGTTCGCGTTGGCGCTGGTGGGTGATTTCCCGGATCACCCCGATCATCCGCGGCCGACCGTGTTTGTCCGGCAACAGGCTGCCGTTGATCTCCAGCCAGTGCAGGCTGCCGTCGGGCCAGCGGATGCGGTGGTGCATCGCCTGTTCCAGCGGCGCGCCGGCAATCACCTGATGAAATGCGCGGATGGTTTTCGCCCGGTCTTCCGGGGGCAGCAGGTCGAGGTATTCCAGATCCGCCGGCAAAGGTTGCTTGGGATCGAAGCCGAACAGCGCCTGGGTGCCCCGGGACCAACTGATCTGCCCGCGTTCGATGTCCCAATACCAGGCGCCCAGGCGCGCACCGTTGAGCGCGGCCAGTAACTGCGGCGCGCTTTCCCAGCTCTGCTCGGACCGCTGCGGGTCAATGGCCTGAATACGCGGCATCGGCGGAATACGGTCAACAGATTTGGGCATTGGCAGCAGGCCTTGGGCTGAATGGGGCGTTAGGCACGGGGTTTTGCAGCTCTATAGGAGTAGCACAAGTTAGCCGTGGGTCCCTGGCAGATCAATTTGTGCATCCAGCAGGGCCATAAAGGCGCGTGCCGCATTCGAAAGCGTCCTTTCCGTGTGCAGGATATAGCCTAGCTCGCGAGTGAGTTGTATGCCCGGCAAAGGTATGCGCGCCACCTGTTCATCAAGCATGGTGCGTGGCAAAACGCTCCAGGCCAGGCCGATCGAGACCATCATCTTGATCGTTTCCAGATAATTTGTGCTCATGGCGATGTTCGGCGTCAGGCCCTGGGCCTCGAACAGGCGCTGCACGATGTGATGAGTAAACGTGTTGCCGCCGGGGAACACCGCCGGGTGCAGGGCGATGTCCGCGAGGGTGACCGGGCCGTTGCTGATCAACGAATGCTCCGGGGCCACCACGAAATCCAGCGGGTCGTCCCACACCGGCGTCGCCTTGACCAACGCGTGGGGCTCGGGGGCAAGCGTGATGACTGCCAGTTCCGCACGGCCATGGAGGATTTCTTCGTAGGCCACTTCCGAATCGAGGAACTGAATATCCAGCGCCACTTGTGGGTAACGCCGGGTGAATTCCCTTAATAAGGGCGGCAAGCGGTGCAGGCCGATGTGGTGACTGGTGGCCAGGGTCAGGCGGCCGCTGACTTCGCCGGTGAGGTTAGTCAGGGCGCGGCGGGTGTCGTCCAGCACGTTGAGAATCTGATAGGCCCGGGGCAGCAGGGCGCGACCGGCCTCGGTCAGGCCGACTTCACGACCCAGGCGATCAAACAATCGCACCTTCAGTTGCTGTTCCAGCCCGGCAATTCGCTTGCTGATCGCCGGTTGGGTCAGGTGCAGCCGCTCGCCAGCGCCGGAGAAGCTGCCGGTCTCGGCAATCGCGATAAAAGCGTTGAGGTTGGCCAGATCCATTGTGGTATTCCAGTTGGTTATCCAAAGCATAAAAAATATGAATTTGAGTTATTTAATGTAACCCCCTAGGATCGACCTCACAAGCCAAGGGGTTATTGAACCGCTGCACAACCCAAGGCATAGAAAATAGAAGCAAGCTGATGAGGACCGTCTGATGGCCGGCAAAACGCTTTACGACAAGCTCTGGGATTCCCATGAAGTGAAACGGCGCGACGATGGGTCGTCGCTGATCTACATCGATCGCCACATCATCCATGAAGTGACCTCGCCCCAAGCTTTCGAAGGCCTGCGCCTGGCCGGGCGCAAGCCTTGGCGTGTCGACTCGATCATCGCCACCCCGGACCACAACGTGCCGACCACCCCGGATCGCAAGGGCGGGATCGAAGCGATCACCGACCAGGTCTCGCGTTTGCAGGTTCAGACCCTCGATGACTATTGCGACGAATACGGCATCACCGAGTTCAAAATGAACGACGTGCGCCAGGGCATCGTTCACGTGATCGGCCCGGAGCAGGGCGCGACCTTGCCGGGCATGACCGTGGTCTGCGGCGACTCGCACACTTCGACCCACGGCGCGTTTGGCGCCTTGGCTCACGGCATCGGCACTTCCGAGGTGGAGCATGTGTTCGCCACCCAGTGCCTGGTCGCCAAGAAAATGAAAAACATGCTCGTCTCGGTCGAAGGCAAGTTGCCGTTCGGCGTGACTGCCAAGGACATCGTCCTCGCGGTGATCGGCAAGATCGGCACCGCCGGCGGTAACGGCCACGCCATCGAGTTCGCTGGCAGCGCGATTCGCGACTTGTCCATCGAAGGCCGCATGACCATTTGCAACATGTCCATCGAGGCCGGTGCGCGTGTTGGCTTGGTAGCCGCCGACGAAAAAACCGTGGAATACGTCAAGGGCCGTCCATTCGCCCCGAAAGGCGCGGAATGGGACATGGCGGTTGAGGCGTGGAAAGACCTGGTTTCCGACGCTGATGCGGTGTTCGACACCGTGGTTGAACTCGACGCGACCCAGATCAAGCCGCAAGTCAGCTGGGGCACTTCGCCCGAGATGGTGTTGGCGGTTGATCAGAACGTGCCGGACCCGGCGAAGGAAATGGACCTGGTCAAACGCGGCTCTATCGAACGCGCCCTGAAATACATGGGTTTGAGCGCCAATCAGGCGATCACCGATATTCAGCTGGATCGCGTGTTCATCGGCTCCTGCACCAACTCGCGGATCGAAGACCTGCGCGCCGCGGCTGTGATTGCCAAGGGCCGCAAAGTCGCCTCGACCATCAAGCAAGCCATCGTGGTGCCGGGCTCGGGCCTGGTCAAGGCGCAAGCCGAGGCCGAAGGCCTGGACAAGATTTTCCTCGAAGCCGGCTTCGAGTGGCGTGAACCGGGCTGCTCGATGTGCCTGGCGATGAACCCGGACCGCCTGGAGTCGGGCGAGCACTGCGCCTCGACCTCCAACCGCAACTTCGAAGGGCGTCAGGGCGCCGGTGGCCGTACGCACCTGGTCAGCCCGGCGATGGCCGCTGCCGCTGCCGTCAACGGTCGTTTCATCGACGTTCGCGAACTGATCTGAGGAACCGCACATGAGAGCTTTTACCCAACACACCGGTTTGGTCGCGCCATTGGACCGGGCCAACGTCGACACCGACCAGATCATTCCGAAGCAGTTCTTGAAGTCGATCAAGCGCACCGGTTTTGGTCCGAACCTGTTTGACGAGTGGCGTTACCTGGACGTGGGCTATGCCTACCAGGACAACTCCAAGCGGCCGCTGAACAAGGATTTCGTGCTCAACGCCGAACGTTACCAAGGCGCCAGCGTGTTGCTGGCCCGGGAGAACTTCGGTTGCGGTTCCAGCCGTGAGCACGCGCCGTGGGCCCTGGAAGAGTACGGTTTCCGCAGCATCATCGCGCCGAGCTACGCCGACATTTTCTACAACAACAGCTTCAAGAACGGCTTGCTGCCGATCATCTTGAGCGACGCTGAAGTGGATGAGTTGTTCCAGCAGGTTGAAGCGAATCCTGGCTACCAGTTGACGGTCGACCTGCAAGCCCAGACCGTGACCCGGCCGGATGGCAAGGTCTATCACTTTGAGCTGGATGAATTCCGCAAGCATTGCCTGGTGAATGGTCTGGACGATATCGGCCTGACCTTGATGGATCACGAGGCGATTGCGTCGTTTGAAAGCAAGCACCGGGCGAGTCAGCCTTGGTTGTTTCGCGATGTTTGATTTTGTGTAAGGCCGGATGACGCCTTCGCGGGCAAGCCTCGCTCCTACAAGGGATCGCATTTCAACTGTAGGAGCGAGGCTTGCCCGCGAAGAGGCCCGCCCAGACGCCACAAGACTTCACCCCAAAAAAAGGAAGTTTCCCATGACCCAGCACAGCCAAGTCGTACAAAAGCAATTCGGTGAACAGGCCTCGGCCTACTTGAGCAGCGCCGTTCACGCTCAAGGCGCCGAATTCGCACTGCTACAGGCTGAACTGGCCGGGCAGGGCGACGCCCGCGTGCTGGACCTGGGTTGCGGCGCCGGTCACGTGAGTTTTCACGTGGCTTCGCTGGTCAAGGAAGTGGTGGCCTACGACCTGTCCCAGCAGATGCTCGACGTGGTGGCCGCAGCGGCGACTGATCGTGGTTTCAGTAATATCGCCACGGTCAACGGTGCCGCCGAGCGCCTGCCGTTCGCCGATGGCGAGTTCGACTTCGTGTTCAGCCGTTATTCGGCGCACCATTGGAGCGATCTTGGTTTGGCCCTACGGGAAGTGCGCCGGGTGCTGAAGCCGGGCGGGGTAGCGGCGTTTGTCGATGTGTTGTCGCCGGGCAGTCCGTTGTTCGACACCTACCTGCAAAGCGTCGAAGTGCTGCGCGACACCAGCCATGTGCGTGATTATTCCGCCGGCGAGTGGTTGCGTCAGGTCAGCGAAGCGGGGTTGCATACCCGCAGCACCACCCGTCAGCGACTGCGTCTGGAGTACACCTCGTGGGTGGAACGCATGCGCACGCCCGACGTGATGCGCGGGGCGATCCGCGCGTTGCAGCAGTCGATGGGCAATGAAGTGCGCGAATATTTTGAGATTGAAGCCGATGGTTCGTTTAGTACCGATGTACTGGTGCTGATGGCAGAACGATAGAATTTTTCCGGGCGCGCCCAAGGCGCACCGACTGATGACATGAGGAAAGCATGAGCAAGCAGATTCTGATTCTCCCAGGTGACGGTATTGGCCCGGAAATCATGGCCGAAGCAGTCAAGGTGCTGGAACTGGCCAACACCCAGTACAACCTGGGCTTCGAGCTGAGCCACGACGTGATCGGCGGCGCTGCCATCGACATACACGGCGTGCCACTGGCCGACGAAACCCTGGATCGCGCCCGCGCGGCCGACGCCGTATTGTTGGGCGCCGTGGGCGGCCCGAAATGGGACACCATCGAGCGTGACATCCGCCCTGAGCGCGGTCTGCTGAAGATTCGCGCGCAACTGGGCCTGTTCGGCAACCTGCGCCCGGCGATCCTGTATCCGCAACTGGCCGAGGCTTCCAGCCTGAAGCCGGAAATCGTCGCGGGCCTGGACATCCTGATCGTCCGTGAGCTGACCGGCGGCATCTACTTCGGCGCGCCACGTGGCACCCGCGTCCTGGAAAACGGCGAGCGTCAGGCCTACGACACCCTGCCTTACAGCGAAAGCGAGATTCGCCGTATCGCCCGGGTCGGTTTCGACATGGCCATGGTGCGCAGCAAAAAGCTCTGCTCCGTGGACAAGGCCAACGTGCTGGCGTCGAGCCAACTGTGGCGTGAAATCGTCGAGCAAGTGGCCAAGGATTACCCGGAAGTCGAACTGAGCCACATGTACGTCGACAACGCCGCCATGCAACTGGTGCGCGCACCGAAGCAGTTCGACGTGATCGTTACCGACAACCTGTTCGGCGACATTCTGTCCGACCAGGCGTCGATGCTCACCGGTTCCATCGGCATGCTGCCGTCGGCGTCGCTGGATACCAACAACAAGGGCATGTACGAGCCGTGCCACGGTTCGGCGCCGGACATCGCCGGCAAAGGCATTGCCAACCCGTTGGCGACTATCCTGTCCGTGTCGATGATGCTGCGTTACAGCTTCAATCAGCAGGAGGCGGCCAATGCCATCGAGAAGGCCGTGAGCCTGGTATTGGATCAAGGCCTGCGCACCGGCGACATCTGGTCGAACGGTTGCACTAAAGTCGGTACGCAGGAAATGGGCGACGCAGTAGTCGCCGCGCTGCGGAATCTGTAATCTCTCGGGCCCGCTGCCACTTTCAACTTCGAAAGCAGCGGCCCACTTTTTAAAGAAGGTGTAGTTGCGATGAAACGTGTAGGTCTGATCGGTTGGCGCGGTATGGTCGGTTCCGTGCTCATGCAGCGGATGCTGGAAGAGCAGGATTTCGATCTTATCGAGCCGGTGTTTTTCACCACTTCCAATGTCGGTGGCCAAGGCCCGTCCGTGGGCAAGGACATTGCTCCGCTCAAGGACGCTTACAGCATTGAAGAGCTGAAAACCCTCGACGTGATTCTGACCTGCCAGGGTGGCGACTACACCAGCGAAGTCTTCCCGAAACTGCGCGAAGCCGGCTGGCAGGGTTACTGGATCGACGCCGCTTCGAGCCTGCGCATGCAGGACGACGCGGTGATCGTGCTGGACCCGGTGAACCGCAAGGTCATCGACCAGCAGCTCGACGCGGGCACCAAGAACTACATCGGCGGCAACTGCACCGTCAGCCTGATGCTGATGGGCCTGGGCGGCTTGTTCGAAGCCGGTCTGGTGGAGTGGATGAGCGCCATGACCTATCAGGCGGCCTCCGGTGCCGGCGCGCAGAACATGCGTGAACTGATCAAGCAAATGGGCGCGACCCACGCCGCTGTCGCCGATCAACTGGCCGACCCGGCCAGCGCGATCCTCGACATCGACCGCCGTGTCGCCGAAGCCATGCGCAGCGACGCGTACCCGACCGAAAACTTCGGCGTACCGCTGGCCGGCAGCCTGATCCCGTGGATCGACAAGGAGCTGCCGAACGGTCAGAGCCGCGAAGAGTGGAAGGCCCAGGCCGAGACCAACAAGATCCTCGGTCGCTTCAAGAGCCCGATTCCAGTCGACGGCATCTGCGTGCGCATCGGCGCCATGCGCTGCCACAGCCAGGCGCTGACCATCAAGCTGAACAAAGACGTGCCGATCGCCGACATCGAAGGGCTGATCAGCCAGCACAACCCTTGGGTCAAACTGGTGCCGAACAGCCGCGAAGCCAGCATTCAGGAACTGAGCCCGACGAAAGTCACCGGCACCCTGAACGTACCGGTGGGCCGTCTGCGCAAGCTGAACATGGGCACGCAGTATCTGGGCGCGTTCACCGTTGGCGACCAACTGCTGTGGGGCGCGGCTGAACCGCTGCGTCGCATGCTGCGGATCCTGCTTGAGCGTTGATCGCTTGAAGTTGTGAAAGCACCCGCGCCTTGAAAGAGGTGCGGGTTTTTTATGCCCACCGATCATTCCCACGCTCCGCGTGGGAATGATCGGGGTGGGCCGAATTGCCTGTGAGCCACCCACCCGGTAAAGTGCCGCTCCCCCCGTTTCGCCAGAGGTAGAACCATGAGTCAGTCCTTTGATATTGCCGTGATCGGCGCCACCGGAACTGTCGGCGAAACGCTGGTGCAGATTCTCGAAGAGCGCGACTTTCCGGTCGGCAACCTGCACCTGCTGGCCAGCAGCGAGTCCGCCGGGCATTCGGTGCCGTTCCGCGGCAAGAACGTGCGGGTGCGGGAAGTCGATGAGTTTGATTTCAGCAAGGTGCAACTGGTGTTCTTCGCCGCCGGCCCGGCCGTGACCCTGAGTTTTGCATCCCGCGCCCGCGCCGCCGGTTGCTCGCTGATCGACCTTTCCGGTGCCTTGCCAGCGGATGAAGCGCCGCAAGTGGTGCCGGAAGCCAACGCCCAGGTGCTGGCCGGTCTGAAAAAGCCGTTCCAGGTCAGCAGCCCGAGCCCGTCGGCCACCACGTTGGCCGTGGTCCTTGCGCCGTTGCTCGACGTCATCGACCTGCAGCGTATCAACGTCACCGCCAGCCTCGCCGTGTCTGCCCAGGGCCGCGAAGCCGTCACCGAGCTGGCGCGCCAGACGGCCGAATTGCTCAACGTGCGTCCGCTGGAACCGACTTTCTTTGATCGGCAGATGGCTTTTAACCTGCTTGCCCAGGTCGGCAAGCCGGATGAACAAGGCCATACGCTGCTGGAAAAACGCCTGGTGCGCGAGCTGCGCCAGGTCATGTCGCTGCCTTTATTAAAGATTTCCGCAACTTGCATTCAAGCCCCGGTGTTTTTTGGCGATAGCTTTAGCGTGACCTTGCAGTCATCAAGCGCTGTCGACCTGGCCAAAGTGAACGCTGCCCTGGAAGACGCGCCGGGCATCGAGCTGGTGGAAGCCGGCGATTACCCGACGGCAGTAGGTGACGCGGTAGGGCAGGATGTGGTCTACGTTGGTCGGGTTCGCAGCGGTGTCGACGACCTGTCGGAACTAAATCTGTGGCTGACGTCAGATAACGTACGCAAAGGCGCCGCGCTCAATGCTGTGCAGGTGGCTGAATTG
The DNA here is from genome assembly GCF_008370045.1 of Pseudomonas sp. ANT_J12. GTDB lineage: Bacteria > Pseudomonadota > Gammaproteobacteria > Pseudomonadales > Pseudomonadaceae > Aquipseudomonas. The sequence continues at coordinate 386,431 of NZ_VOBN01000004.1, read as the reverse complement.
TTGATAAAAGACCTGCTGTAAAAGATACTTGGCAACAATTTGTCGAATGATTCTAACCGAGCGCTATGCTTGGCCGGAGTGCTTGACGGCGAGTCACCCTGTGGGGCTTCCCGGGCAGCAAAGAAATGATCGCGCGCGACGACCCTTCGCCGCCGCGCGCAATGCCTTACGGCAGCGACTTTCAACACCTTCTCGCTGGCCGAGGAATGTTCAAACAAAGGATGAGGCTATGGTTCAAGTTCGCAAACTGGTGTTAGCAATAGCGGCCGCCTCGGCGCTGTCCTCCGGTATGGCGCATGCCCTCGGGCTCGGGGAACTGACCCTGAAGTCCACGCTGAACCAGCCACTGGTGGCCGAAATCGAGCTGCTCGACGTCAAGGACCTCACCGCTGCCGAAGTGGTGCCGAGCCTGGCCTCGCCGGACGATTTCGCCAAGGCCGGGGTTGATCGCCAGGCATTCCTCAATGACCTGACCTTTACCCCGGTGCTCAACGCCAGCGGCAAAAGCATCCTGCGCGTGACGTCCAGCAAACCGCTCTCCGAGCCGATGGTGAAATTCCTCGTGCAGGTGATGTGGCCTAACGGTCGCTTGCTGCGCGACTACAGCGTGCTGCTCGATCCGTCCAAATTCTCGCCGCAAACCGCCGATGCGGCCGCGCAACCTGCGCCGTCCCAAGCGGTCTCCGCACCCGCGACCGGCGCCACCAAGCCGTCGACCTACACCACTACGCCGCGCGATACCCTGTGGGAAATCGCGGCCAAGGCGCGTAATGGCGGTTCGGTGCAACAAACCATGCTGGCCATCCAGGCGTTGAACCCGGATGCCTTCATCAATGGCAACATCAACTTGCTGAAAACCGGCCAGGTCCTGCGCATGCCGGATCAGGTGCAAAGCACCAGCTTGCCGCAGCCTAAAGCCATCGCTGAAGTCGCCGCGCAGAACACCGCGTGGCGCCAGGGCCGCCGTTATGTGGCCAAGCCTGGCACTGGCCAGCAGCAACTCGATGCGACCAAGCGTGGCAGTGCTGATGCCGGTTCCGCCCAGGCGGCGAAAGACAAGTTGAGCCTGGTGTCAGCCGAATCTGGCAAGGGTCGTAAAGGTGCCGCTGGCGACGCGAAGAATCTGAGCAACAAACTGGCGGTGACCCAGGAAAGCCTCGACACGACCCGTCGTGACAACGCGGAACTGAAAAGCCGCATGACCGACCTGCAAAGTCAGCTGGACAAGCTGCAACGCCTGATCGAGCTGAAAAACAATCAACTGGCCAAGCTGCAAGCTGAGGGCGCTGCTCCGGCTGCTCCGGCTGCTCCGGCCGCGCCAGCAGTGGCGGCTGCTCCGGCAATATCGGCCGAGCTGACGCCGGCACCGGCGGCAACCCCGACGGAAGCGGCACCGGCAACCCCTGCACCGGTGGTAACCGCGCCTGAAGCCACACCGGCCCCGGCCGAAACGCCCGTCGAGCCGACTCCTGTGGCTTCCGACGATCAGAAATTCAACGACCTGCTGACCAACCCAGTCCTCTTGGGCCTGGTGGGTGGCGGCGCCATCGTCCTGCTGCTGTTGCTGTTGCTGCTGGCCCGTCGCCGCAAAGCCCAGCAAGAAGCCGAAAAGCATCTGCGCATGGCGCGTGCCCTGGCTGAAGAGCAGGAGTTTTCCCCCGAGCAAGACTTGCCGGAAAGCAGCTTCGAAGGCCTTGAAGTGCCGCCGCCAGCCGTGAAGCTGGCCAAGACGCCTGCACCTGCGCCGACGCCTGCACCCGCGCCGGCTCCGACCATTGAGCCCGTCGTGGTCGCTCCCGTGATTGCCGCGCCGCTGGTTTCCCCGGCCGCTGAACGCAATGACGACGTCCTGACTCACGCTCAGTCGCACATCACTGCCGGTCGCCTGAATCAGGCGGCAGCCTTGCTCGAAGACGGTATCAAGCAAGAGCCGCAACGCAGCGACCTGCGCCTGAAGCTGATGGAAGTCTACGGTCAGCAAGGCGATCGTGATGCGTTCGTGGCCCAGGAGCGTCAGTTGGTGGCCAATGGCGAAAACTTCGCCCAGGTCGAACAGCTGAAAAGCCGTTTCCCGGCCATGGCGCTCGCCGCAGCCGGCGGTATCGCTGCCGCGGCTATTGCCGCCGAGCTGGACGCGCAATACGTCAAGGACCTGTTGCTGGATGAGCCTGAAGTTCCGGCAGCGGATCCGGCCGCCGATGATCTCGACAGCGCATTCGACTTGAGCCTGGATGACCTGGAAAACGTTTCTCCGGCAGTTGTTGCTCCGGCAGCGGAGCCGGAAGCCTTGGCGGAACTGGACGAATTCCCGCTGGACGACGATCTGAGCTTTGAATCGGTGCTGCAACAGCAGACCGACATCAAGGAAAACCTCGACGACCTGTCGGACTTCGATCTGGACCTGGACCTCGGTGGCGACGCTTCGCCTGCGACCCTGGCCGAAGACGATTTCCTGCTGGACCTGGACGAAGGCGTCAAGGACTTGCCGCCTGTCGAACCGCCGGCCGTGACCGAAGCGGCGCTGGACGACCTGGAACTGCCGGCGGATTTCGACCTGTCCCTGGCGGACGAAATGGACGTGCCTGAGCCGAAGGATGCATTTGCGGCTGAACTGGATGACGTCAACGCCGAGCTGGATCGTTTGTCCCAGAGCATGGGTGAGCCAACCTTCACCGCCGAAGACGCGGCCGCTTCCGTGGCCGACGAGCCGGATTTCGACTTCCTCTCCGGCACTGACGAAGTCGCCACCAAACTCGACCTGGCCCAGGCCTACATCGATATGGGCGACAACGACGGCGCCCGGGACATCCTCAATGAAGTCGTGACCGAGGGTGATGCAGGGCAGAAGAGCGAAGCCAAGGAAATGCTTTCGCGTCTGGCTTGATCCGGAATCGGTAGTAAACAAAGCGGCAGCCCATTGAGGCTGCCGTTTTTGTTTGGTGAAGCAAAAGATCGCAGTCTTTGCTCTTAACCCAACAAATCCTCATAAAACGCCCCGAACGGCCGGGTAGGGTGGGCAATCTGGATTTCCAGAATCCACAACCCTACATTCGGGCAGTCCTCGAAATTGCCCAGGTCTCCGGCGCGATAGATCGCATGCGGGAAATCACTGACCCGGTGCCCCTTGATCTCCAGGTTCAACTTCCAGCCCATCGCTGTCGCCTGTTCGTCGGCGTAGCGATACAGCTGCGGACCGGCCACCTGCTGGGTGCGCCAGTAATCGTGGACCAGATCGAACAGGGTTTTCGCCGCCACGGCGCACGCCTGCATCTCGGGATCGTTGCCGACGGTGAACGTCGCGCCCGAGTCGCCTTCATGGCGATCCCAGACCACGCCGAGGTCGATAAAGAAAATATCGTTTTCAGCCAGCACCGGATCGCCGTCGGAACGCTGCTTGAAGGTTTTCAGGGTGTTTTCGCCGAAGCGAATTTTCGACGGATGCCAGATGCGGTCCATGCCCAGTTCGTTCAGCACTTCGAGGCTCATTGTCTGGGCTTCTGACTCGAGCATGCCGGGTTTGATGCGGCGGGCCATTGCGTCGATGGCTTCCCAGGTTTTGCGTTTGGCGTGCAGCATGCCTTCCAGGCTATACGCCTGGCCGACAGCTTCCTTGTTCAATGTGGCGGTCATCATCAGGTCTCGGTTTTTGTGTTTTCGTTGTGTAGTTATCTATATAGCGAAGTCGGCGGGCGTGATGCAATGGCACACAGCTCTGGCGTCCCGGACCTGCGGCCTTATAATGCCCGCCTTTGCGTACATCAGCAGGCTGTCACCCCTTGGCAAATATAGATAATCCGGCCGCCGAAATGGCGGCCGACGGCTTTTTCCGCATCGCGCTGGGCGTGGAATACAAAGGCTCGCGTTATCGCGGCTGGCAGCGCCAGGCCTCTGGCGTGCTGACCGTGCAGGAAACCCTGGAAAACGCCTTGTCCAAAGTCGCCGATTCACCGGTGTCGCTGCATTGCGCCGGGCGTACCGATGCGGGCGTGCATGCCTGCGGCCAGGTGGTGCATTTCGATACCCAGGTTGAGCGTTCGCTCAAGGCCTGGGTCATGGGCGCCAACATCAATTTGCCCCACGACGTCAGCGTCAGCTGGGCCCAGGTCATGCCGCCGGATTTTCATGCGCGGTTCAAGGCCATCGCCCGGCGCTATCGCTATGTGATCTACAACGATCAGATCCGCCCGGCGCACCTGAACGAAGAAATCACCTGGAACCACCGCCCGCTGGACGTCGAGCGCATGGCCGAGGCTGCCCAGTATCTGGTCGGCACCCATGACTTCAGCGCGTTTCGGGCCGGGCAATGCCAGGCCAAGTCGCCGGTCAAGAAACTGCATCATCTGCGGGTCACCCGTCACGGCAAGATGATCGTGATCGATATTCGTGCCGGCTCCTTCCTGCATCACATGGTGCGCAACATCGCCGGGGTGCTGATGACCATCGGTACGGGCGAGCGTCCGGTGGAGTGGATGAAGGAAGTGCTGGAGAGCCGCGTTCGCCGTTCCGGCGGTGTCACGGCGCACCCCTTCGGCCTGTATCTGGTGCAGGTGGAGTACCACGACGAGTTCCAGTTGCCTGAGCGTTACATCGGGCCGCACTTCCTCACCGGTTTCACCGAACTTGACGGCTGACGCCCTCGAACGCATTTGTTACCATCCGGGACTTTCTCGGATTTGCCTTGGGGTTCTATCGACATGTCAGCCGTTCGCAGCAAGATTTGCGGGATTACCCGCATAGAAGATGCGTTGGCGGCAGTCGAGGCCGGGGCCGATGCCATCGGCTTTGTGTTTTACGCCAAAAGCCCACGGGCGGTGACGTTTGCGCAGGCGAGGGCGATTATCAAGGCCTTGCCGCCGTTCGTGACCACCGTGGGTTTGTTCGTCAACGCCAGTCGCTGCGAGTTGGGAGAAATCCTCGACGCCGTGCCGCTGGATCTGTTGCAGTTTCACGGCGACGAAGACGCTGGCGAATGCGAAAGCTGGAATCGTCCTTACATCAAGGCCCTGCGGGTCAAGGCCGGGGATGACATTGGTGCGGCATGCGATGCGTTTGCAGGTGCCAGCGGTATCCTGCTTGACGCTTACGTCGAAGGCGTACCCGGCGGAACCGGCGAAGCGTTCGACTGGTCACTGATACCGCAAGGCTTGAGCAAACCGATTATCCTTGCCGGCGGTTTGACCCCGGACAACGTCGCCGAGGCGATTGCGCGGGTCCGGCCTTACGCGGTGGACGTCAGCGGCGGGGTAGAGGCGAGCAAGGGCATCAAGGATCACGCGAAGATCCAGGCATTCATCAAAGCGGTACGTGATGTGACGGCTGGCTAACTGCCGCCGTCCACAGCTCTGTAGAAAAGAGGCTGAGGGTTTTCGGGTTGTACGCAGGTCAGTTTTTCTGACCCGGCCATCCGGCGATCATCGCCACACACATGAATTTAGCTCAAGGGCATACGCGGGGCTGCGAACCAAAGCGTTCGGGCCGCCGGTACTGGAGAAAGAAAGCATGAGCAACTGGTTAGTAGACAAACTGATCCCTTCGATCATGCGTTCCGAGGTCAAGAAGAGCTCGGTGCCTGAAGGTCTGTGGCACAAATGCCCGTCTTGCGAGGCTGTGCTGTATCGTCCGGAGCTGGAAAAGACCCTGGACGTTTGCCCCAAGTGCAACCACCACATGCGTATCGGCGCCCGCGCCCGCATCGACATTTTCCTCGACGCCGAAGGCCGTGCCGAACTGGGCGCGGACCTGGAGCCGGTTGACCGTCTGAAATTCCGCGACGGCAAGAAGTACAAGGACCGCCTGACCGCCGCGCAAAAAGCCACCGGCGAGAAAGATGCCCTGATCTCCATGAGCGGCACCCTGCTGGGTATGCCAGTGGTGGTTTCCGCGTTTGAGTTCTCCTTCATGGGCGGCTCGATGGGCGCCATCGTCGGTGAGCGCTTCGTGCGCGCCGCCAACTACGCACTGGAAAACAAATGCCCGATGATCTGCTTCGCCGCCTCCGGTGGCGCGCGGATGCAGGAAGCCCTGATCTCCCTGATGCAAATGGCCAAGACCTCGGCGGTCCTGGCGCGTCTGCGTGAAGAAGGCATCCCGTTCATCTCGGTGCTGACCGATCCGGTCTACGGCGGCGTTTCCGCCAGTCTGGCCATGCTGGGCGACGTGATCGTCGGCGAGCCAAAAGCCCTGATCGGCTTCGCCGGTCCGCGCGTAATCGAGCAAACCGTGCGTGAAAAACTGCCGGAAGGTTTCCAGCGCAGCGAGTTCCTGCTGGAACACGGCGCGATCGACATGATCATCCACCGCCAGGAACTGCGTCCGCGTCTGGGCAACCTGCTGGCACAAATGATGGGCCTGCCGACGCCGAAATTCGTCGCCGCCCCTATCGAGCCGATCGTGGTTCCACCGGTACCTGCGAACATATGACCCAACGTACCCTTGGCGAATGGCTCGCCTACCTTGAGCAGTTGCACCCTTCGGCCATCGACATGGGCCTGGAGCGCTCGCAACAGGTAGCGTCCCGCATGGGACTGGGCAAGCCGGCGCCTCGGGTGATCACGGTCACCGGCACCAACGGCAAGGGTTCTACCTGTGCGTTCGTGGCTTCATTGCTGCGGGCTCAGGGCCTGAATGTGGGTGTCTACAATTCTCCGCACCTGCTGCGTTACAACGAGCGGGTGCAGGTCAATGGCGTCGAAGCCACTGACGCCGAGCTGTGCGAAGCGTTTGCGGCGGTCGAGGCCGGGCGTGGCGAAACGTCCCTGACGTACTTCGAAATGGGCACCCTGGCGGCGTTCTGGCTGTTTCAACAGGCCAGTCTTGATGCGGTGGTGCTGGAAGTCGGCCTCGGCGGGCGTCTGGACACGGTCAACGTGGTCGATGCGGACATCGCACTCGTCACCAGTATTGGCGTGGACCACGCCGATTACCTGGGCGATACCCGTGAATCCGTGGCCTTCGAGAAGGCCGGCATCTTCCGTCAGGGCGCGCCTGCGCTCTGTGGTGATCTGAATCCTCCCCAACCCCTGCTGGACAAGGCGCGCGAGCTGGCTTGCCCGTTTTTCCTGCGTGGGCGCGATTTCGACCTTGGCATTACCGATCACAACTGGCAATGGCGCGGCCTCGATGCTCAAGGGCATGTGGTCGAACTGCATGACCTGCCGTTGCTCGATCTGCCGATGGAAAACGCGGCGTTGGCGTTGCAGGCTTATTTGCTGACGGGTTTGCCGTGGGTCGATACACAGATTGTTGAAGCGTTGAAAGCTACGCGGATCGTTGGTCGACTTGATCGCCGACAGTTCGACTGGGAAGGCAAGCGCCTGAATTTGTTACTGGATGTGGGGCACAATCCCCATGCAGCGGAGTATCTGGCCCGGCGCCTGGCCAGTCGTCCGCCGGTCGGCAAGCGCCTGGCGGTGTTCGGTTTGCTGGCGGACAAGGATCTGGATGGTGTCGTTGGCGAATTGAATGCTAGTGTCCAGTCATGGGCCGTAGCGCCGCTGGATTCGCCGCGGTCGCGTCCGGTCGAAGAATTACACGCGGCGTTGCAGAACCTTGGCGCGTCGGTAACGTCCTATGGCAGTGTGACGGCCGCCCTGGAAGGGCAGTGCGCACTGGCGACGAGCGACGACGAGATTCTGTTGTTCGGATCATTTTATTGTGTTGCCGAGGCCCTTGAATGGCTGGCTCGGCGCTCCACGGAGGAAGCGGCAAATGGCTTTGCTGGATAAGGCGTACAAACAGCGCATGGTCGGTGCCCTGGTATTGGTGGCGCTGGCGGTGATTTTCTTGCCGATGCTGTTTTCCCGTCAGGACGAACAGCGTCAGGTCACGGTGCAGGCGCCGTCTGCGCCGCAAGCCCCTGCGGTACCGCAAGTGCAGGTCGAACCGGTGGTGGTGCCTGAGCCGCAAGCCTTGCCTCAGGAACCAGTACCGAGCGACGACGAAATCGCCGATCAGCAAGCACCGACGATGCCGATTGCACCGGCTGCTCCAGTCGCTTCGGCTCCGGCTCCTGCTGCCAAGCCGGCACCGTCCCAGCCAATTGCCGCCGCACCGGCGAAACCGGACACCACCCAGAGCCGCGTCGATGCCAATGGCCTGTCGGTCAGTTGGTCGGTGCAACTGGCCAGCCTGTCGAGCCGCGCCAGTGCCGAAAGCCTGCAGAAATCCCTGCGCAGCCAGGGCTACAACGCTTACATCCGTACCGCCGATGGCAAGAACCGGGTGTTTGTCGGGCCGCTTATCGAGCGCGCAGAAGCCGATCGCCTGCGTGACTTGTTGGGCCGCCAGCAGAACCTGAAAGGTTTTGTCGTACGTTTCCAGCCTGAGCGTGGCTAACACTATCGCCCCGATTTGAAATGCACTGACAATCGCAGCTTACCGATAAGCATGGGCTCTGCTAAAATGCGCCGCCTTATCCGTCTGTAGGCTGCACTGTGCCATTTACCTGGGTTGACTGGGCGATCGTTGCAATCGTCGCCATCTCCGCATTGATCAGTCTGAGCCGCGGCTTCGTCAAAGAAGCGTTATCGCTGGTGACCTGGATCATCGCAGGAGCTGTTGCCTGGATGTTCGGTGGTTCATTGTCCGAGTACCTCGCCGGATACATCGAAACGCCATCGGCCCGTGTGATCACGGGCTGCGCCATCATGTTTATCGCCACGTTAATCGTCGGCGCAATGATCAATTATCTTATCGGCGAATTGGTTCGTGTGACCGGGTTGTCCGGAACCGATCGATTCCTCGGCATGGCCTTCGGCGCCGCGCGTGGCGTGTTGCTGGTGGTCGTGGCGGTCGGGCTGTTGAGCCTGGGGCCGGTACAGCAGGACAGCTGGTGGAAAGAATCACAGCTCGTGCCAAAATTTTTATTGGTCGCAGATTGGTCCAAAAACCTGATTCTCGGGTGGAGCAGTCAGTGGCTTGCCAGCGGTATCAGCGTACCCGCTGAATTACCGTTCAAGGAACACCTCTTGCCGACGGCCAAAACGCCTCAGTGAGTGGTGCTCAGTTCAGATCCATTAAGTAGGGGTTGCGTCGCATGTGTGGCATCGTCGGTATCGTCGGTAAGTCGAACGTCAATCAGGCGCTGTATGACGCGCTAACCGTGCTCCAGCACCGCGGCCAGGACGCTGCCGGTATCGTGACCAGCCATGATGGCCGGTTATTCCTGCGCAAGGACAATGGCCTGGTGCGTGACGTGTTCCATCAGCGTCACATGCAGCGCCTGGTCGGTCACATGGGCATTGGCCATGTGCGTTACCCGACCGCAGGCAGTTCGACCTCGGCCGAAGCTCAACCGTTTTACGTCAACTCGCCTTACGGCATCACCCTGGCGCACAACGGTAACCTGACCAACGTTGAACAGCTGGCCAAGGAGATTTACGAATCTGACTTGCGCCACGTCAACACCAACTCCGATTCGGAAGTGCTGCTCAACGTGTTCGCACACGAACTGGCCCAGCGCGGCAAGTTGCAGCCAACCGAAGAAGACGTATTCGCCGCCGTGACTGACGTGCACAACCGTTGCGTCGGTGGCTACGCGGTCGTGGCGATGGTCACCGGTTACGGCATCGTCGGTTTCCGTGACCCGCACGGCATCCGCCCGATCGTCTTCGGCCAGCGTCACACCGACGAAGGCGTCGAGTACATGATCGCCTCCGAAAGCGTGTCCCTGGACGTGCTCGGCTTCACCCTGATTCGCGACCTGGCACCGGGCGAAGCGGTCTACATCACTGAAGACGGCAAGCTGCACACCCGTCAGTGCGCGACCAACCCGTCCCTGACCCCGTGCATCTTCGAACACGTCTACCTGGCGCGTCCGGACTCGATCATCGACGGCGTCTCGGTCTACAAGGCCCGCCTGCGCATGGGCGAGAAGCTCGCCGACAAGATCCTGCGTGAGCGTCCTGAGCACGACATCGACGTGGTCATCCCGATCCCGGACACCAGTCGTACCGCGGCCCTGGAGCTGGCGAACCACTTGGGCGTCAAGTTCCGCGAAGGCTTCGTGAAGAACCGCTACATCGGCCGGACCTTCATCATGCCGGGCCAGGCCGCACGGAAAAAATCCGTACGCCAGAAGCTCAACGCCATCGAACTGGAATTCCGCGGCAAGAACGTGATGCTGGTGGACGATTCCATCGTTCGCGGCACCACCTGCAAGCAGATCATCCAGATGGCCCGTGAAGCCGGCGCGAAAAACGTCTACTTCTGCTCCGCCGCGCCAGCCGTTCGCTACCCGAACGTCTATGGCATCGACATGCCGAGCGCCCACGAGCTGATCGCCCACAACCGTTCGACCCAGGACGTGGCTGACCTGATCGGCGCCGACTGGCTGATCTATCAGGACTTGCCTGACTTGATCGAAGCGGTCGGCGGCGGCAAGATCAAGATCGAGAAGTTCGATTGCGCGGTGTTCGACGGCCAGTACGTGACCGGCGACGTCGACGAGGCTTACCTGAACAAGATCGAGCAGGCACGTAACGATGCCTCCAAGGTCAAGACCCAGGCAGTCAGTGCGATCATTGATCTGTATAACAACTGAGTAACTACCGGCCTGTATCTGTAGGAGCGAGGCTTGCCCGCGAAGGCGGTGTCACAGGCAACAGTGATGTTGAATGTGGCGACCCCTTCGCGGGCAAGCCTCGCTCCTACAATAACGGGTGTCCCCCTCCAGGCCGGTTTTGTATCTACTACCGAGCAAGGCAAGGAGTGACAGCATGAGTCAGGATTGGGATGCCGGTCGGCTGGACAGCGACCTCGATGGCGTAGCGTTCGATACCCTGGCCGTACGCGCCGGTCAGCACCGTACGCCGGAAGGCGAGCACGGTGATCCGATGTTCTTCACTTCCAGCTATGTATTCCGTACCGCTGCCGACGCGGCGGCGCGTTTCTCCGGTGAAGTGCCGGGCAACGTTTACTCGCGTTACACCAACCCGACCGTGCGTGCGTTCGAAGAGCGTATCGCTGCGCTGGAAAGCGCTGAGCAAGCGGTGGCCACGGCCACCGGCATGGCCGCGATCATGGCGGTGGTGATGAGCCTGTGCAGCGCCGGTGACCACGTGCTCGTTTCGCGCAGCGTGTTCGGTTCGACCATCAGCCTGTTCGAGAAGTACTTCAAGCGCTTTGGCATTGAAGTCGATTACGTGCCTCTGGCGGACTTGTCCGGCTGGGATGCGGCGATCAAGGCCAACACTAAATTGCTGTTCGTCGAATCGCCATCCAACCCGCTGGCCGAGTTGGTGGACATCGCCGAACTGTCGAACATCGCTCACGCCAAGGGCGCGATGCTGGTGGTCGACAACTGCTTCTGCACCCCGGCCCTGCAACAACCGTTGAAGTTGGGCGCGGACATCGTCGTGCACTCGGCGACCAAGTTCATCGACGGCCAGGGCCGTTGCATGGGCGGCGTGGTCGCGGGTCGTAGCGAACAGATGAAAGAAATCGTCGGTTTCCTGCGCACCGCCGGGCCGACCCTCAGCCCGTTCAATGCCTGGATCTTCCTCAAGGGCCTCGAAACCCTGAACCTGCGGATGAAGGCGCACTGCGCCAACGCCCAGCAACTGGCCGAGTGGCTGGAGCAGCAGGACGGCATCGAGAAAGTCCATTACGCCGGTCTCAAGAGCCATCCGCAGCACGAACTGGCCTTGCGTCAGCAGAAAGGCTTCGGCGCGGTCGTGAGTTTTGAAGTCAAGGGTGGCAAAGAGGGCGCCTGGCGCTTTATCGATGCGACCCGTTTGATTTCCATCACCGCCAACCTCGGTGACACCAAGACCACCATCACCCACCCGAGCACCACCTCCCACGGCCGTCTGGCGCCGCAAGAGCGTGAAGCCGCGGGGATCCGTGACAGCCTGATCCGCATTGCGGTCGGCCTGGAAGACGTGGCCGACCTGCAAGCCGATCTGGCGCGCGGTTTGGCTGCCTTGTGATCGAGTTGTCGACGCCGAGTACAGGCACCCATGGCCGCGTTGCGCTGGTCACCGGTGCCGCGCGGGGCATTGGCCTGGGCATCGCGGCCTGGCTGATCAGCGAAGGCTGGCAGGTGGTGCTGACGGACCTGGATCGCGTGCGCGGTTCGAAAGTGGCGAAGGTGCTGGGCGACAACGCCTGGTTCATCGCCATGGACGTGTCGAACGAAGGGCAGGTGGCATTGGGCGTCGCTGAGGTCTTGGGGCAGTTCGGGCGCCTGGATGCGCTGGTGTGCAATGCGGCGGTCGCCGACCCGCACAACATCACTCTTGAAAGCCTCGACCTGGCGTACTGGAACCGTGTATTGGCGGTCAACCTCAGTGGGCCGATGTTGCTGGCCAAGCACTGTGCGCCGTACCTGCGCGCCCACAACGGTGCGATCGTCAACCTGGCCTCGACCCGCGCCGGGCAGTCGGAACCGGACACCGAGGCTTACGCGGCGAGCAAGGGCGGACTGTTGGCCCTGACTCACGCGTTGGCGATCAGCCTGGGGCCGGAGATCCGCGTCAATGCGGTCAGCCCAGGCTGGATCGATGCCCGGGACCCGGCTGCACGGCGTGCAGAACCCCTGACCGATGCCGACCATGCCCAGCATCCGGCGGGCAGGGTAGGGACAGTCGAGGACGTGGCGGCGATGGTGGCGTGGCTGTTATCGCGCAACGCCGGTTTCGTCACGGGCCAGGAGTTCGTGGTCGATGGCGGCATGACCAAGAAGATGGTCTACGCGTAGAGAGCTGTAAGTTTCTAGCGGCAAGCTGCAAGTAAAGGCGACCACGTGCAGGCTTGAATACGCAATCCTGCTTTTACTTGTCGCTTGTAGCTTGCGACTTGAAGCTGCCTTCTTGCAGCTATTTTGAAAAAACTTCAATCCTGCTATTGACTTAGGTTCGCTACCTGCGTAAATTTCGCGGCCTCGGAGATGCAAACCGGGTGATTAGCTCAGCTGGGAGAGCGTCTGCCTTACAAGCAGAATGTCGGCGGTTCGATCCCGTCATCACCCACCACTTCCGAGAGTCTTGCGAAAGCAAGATGGAAGCTTTTAAAAGCCTCCACCGACGCGCAGCGGTAGTTCAGTCGGTTAGAATACCGGCCTGTCACGCCGGGGGTCGCGGGTTCGAGTCCCGTCCGCTGCGCCATATTTGCGAAGCAGGTTTTACCTGGTTCGAGATTGAAAGCCTCGAAGCTTTCAGTCAGACGAGTTACTTGAGCGAAAGCTCAAAGCGATACGCAGCGGTAGTTCAGTCGGTTAGAATACCGGCCTGTCACGCCGGGGGTCGCGGGTTCGAGTCCCGTCCGCTGCGCCATATCTGCCTCAAGGCCCACTGAACGCCTTGGAGCTACGAAGAAAAGCCGCTGGCTGACTTCGAGTCGATAGCAAAGACCCTGGTCGAAAGACCGGGGTTTTTTGTGTCTGCGATTTGGCTTTTCCTTCCTTTGCCCTGGCCTTCAGGGATTCGCATCCGCCGACCCAGCGCGGATCAGCAATGAATTCTGACGTTTCGTGATAATTCCCCTCAATGGCCCGCAGCCCTGACCAACCGGTGCTTACGCGCCGTAATCCCCCTCTGTCAGTCACTTATTCAAGTATTTACTGGGTGCAAACCGCACAAAGCGCTTTATTTGAAGTCCCATCACTAATTAGAATGAGTCGCATTTAAAATATTTCTTCGCGCAGGGTTCCTTTAGATGAGTGATGCAGCGATGCCGACGGGGCAAACCTTCCACGACCTGTACCGCGACCACCGTGGCTGGCTGGAAAGCTGGTTGAGTCGACGCATGGGCAATGGCTGTGATGCGGCAGACCTCAGTCAGGATACGTTCGTGCGCTTGCTCGCCAGCTCCCAGCGCATCGCAGACCTGCAAGAACCCCGCGCCTACCTGGCCACAGTCGGCAAGCGACTGCTGACCAACTTCTACAAGCGCCGCAGCCTCGAACAAGCCTACCTCAATGCCTTGGCGTTGCTGCCGGAGGACTGCGTGCCGTCCCCGGAACAGCGCTGGATCCTCCTCGAAACCCTGCAAGCCCTGGACGAATTGCTCGATGGCTTGCCAAGCCCGGTGCGACGAGCGTTTCTCTGGAGCCAGCTGGAAGGCCTGGGCTACTCGGAAATCGCCGAACGCCTGCAAGTCTCCGAACGCACGATCAAGCGCTACATGGCTCAGGCCTACGAACATTGCCTGCTGGTGGAGCTGTGATCGGTTCGCCGCCGTCAGCCGAAGCCCGTCAGGTTGTGCGGGCCGCCGCGCAGTGGCTGGCGCTGATGGAGTCCGGTAGCGCCAACGAGCGGGATCGCGCCAACCTGCAGAGCTGGCGCGATAGCCATTCCAGCCACGAGCAGGCCTGGCAGAAAGCGCAAATGCTGCGCCAACGCTTTGCCGATTTGCCGCCGGCACTGGCCATGGCCAGTCTGGATCGCCCACAAGCCAGTCGGCGCACGGTGCTCAAGCGCGCCGTCGGCGCCGTGGCGCTGGTGCCGACCGCCTGGCTGATCAGTCGGCAGTTGCCCCTGGACGTCTGGCGCGCCGACCTGCGCACCGCGACCGGGGAGGGCAAGAAAGTCCAATTGGCCGATGGCAGCTCGTTGCAGCTGAACACGGCCACCGCCGTCGACATCGACCTGAAAAACCGCCTGCTGAAACTCGTAGAGGGTGAAATCGCGCTGAAGGTGCCTGGGACCTCGCCGCTGAGGATCCAGACGCGCTTCGGGCAAGTGCTCGTCAGTCAGAGCGAAGTGTGCGTGCGCCAGGGTCAGACGGGCTGCAAGGTGTCGGTCCTTAAAGGTTCGGTGCAGTTGCAGCCTTTGCGCGGACCGGTGTTCTCGTTGCGCGGTGGCCAGCAAGTCAGTCTTCAAGCGACGGGCGCCGGCAATGTGGAGCCATTCGATGTGCTCGCCCCAGGCTGGCGCGACGGCGTGCTGATGGCGCAGAACCAGCCGCTGGGGGATTTTTTGCGCGAACTCAGCACCTATCGCCCAGGCGTGTTGCGCTGGGAACCTGAGCTGGAATCCCTGCGCGTCACCGGCAGTTTCCGCTTGGAAGACACTGATCGCATCCTTGCATTGTTAGCGGCCAGCCTGCCGCTGGAGGTGCATTCGCGTACGCGTTATTGGGTAACGCTGCTGCCGCGCAAAAATATTGCTTAGGGCGTGTCCCCTTTTTTTGCGTCGCTTGTCATTCAAGGCAAGTGAAACGAAATCAGAGAGATTCTCAATGCCCGCAGTGATGCCTTGCAGTACGCGTCTGACTCCCTCCAGGCTGCGCCCGTTGTTGCACTTGAGTCTGTTGTTGAGCCTGAGTGCCTGTCCGTTGTTCATCACTGCCGGTTGGGCCGCAGATGCGTCCAAACGCAGCTACCAAGTGCCCGCAGGCAGCCTCAGCGCCGCGCTGACCCGCTTCGCCGGGTTGGCCGGGGTCAATCTGTCGGTGGACCCGGCGCTGGTCAGCGGGCGCAACAGCCCGGGGCTGTCCGGTGACTTCGCGGTCGAGGAGGGCTTTGCCCGGTTGTTGCAGGGTTCCGGTCTGCAATTGCAGCCGGTGGGGGATCAGGCCTACATCCTGACCCCGGCACCAGACGCCGGCAGCCTGCAACTGGCGCCGACTTCGATTCTGGGTGCCACGGGCGGGTCGGACGCCGAGGTCTATGCCGGTGGCCAGGTCGCGCGCAAAGGTTCGCAAGGAATGCTTGGCTCCAAAGACTTCATGGAAACGCCGTTCAGCATGACCACCTACACCGCCGAAGCGGTGAAGAACCAGCAGGCGAGGACCTTGGGCGACCTGGTGGCCAGCGATCCATCGGTTCGCGCGACCAACCCGGCGGGTGGGCGTTATGAGCAATTCACCATTCGCGGGCTCAGCCTGTTCAACAGTGATGTTTCCTACAACGGCCTCTACGGCGTCCTGCCGACCTATACGATCGATATGGAGATGGCCGACCGCGTCGACATCATCAAAGGCCCGAGCCAGCTCATCAACGGCATCTCGCCGCGTGGCAGCGTCGGTGGCGGGATCAACGTGGTGCCCAAGCGCGCCACCGACAAGCCGATCACCTCGTTCACCGGCAGCTACGCCTCCAATAACCAACTCGGTGGCGCGGTGGATATCGGCCGGCGCTTTGGTGAGGATGACAAGTTCGGGATTCGTTTCAATGGCGTGAAGCAGTCCGGCGACACGGAATGGGATCACCAGAGTGTCGACCGCGACATGGCTGTACTGGGCCTGGATTTTCGCGGCGAACGCTTGCGCCTCTCGACGGACGTCGGCCACACCGAGCGTGATACCGATGCGCCGCAGGAGCGTGTGATCGTCGGCGCCAACGCCCAGGTTCCCCATGCCAGCGAAGTGCGCAACAACTATGCGCAGCCCTGGAGCAAGGCGCGGACCAAGGACACCTTCGGCACGTTCAGTGGTGAGTTCGATGTCAGCGACTCGGTCATGCTGTACGGCGGCGTGGGCGCACGTAAAAGTAATCATGACTTTCTGCGTCACGCCGTTTCCGTCACCAACGACGCCGGCGATTTCAGCGTCCAGCCCCGTGACTTCACCCGTGACGAGAATGTCCGCACAGGCAATTTTGGCGTACGCAACTGGTTCCATACCGGTCCGGTAAGCCATGAAATCAACCTGGCGGCCAGCTACTACTACATGGACTTCGAAAACGGCGGCGCCCGTTATGCCTCCGCCCCCAGCAACCTCTACAACCCGGTAGAAACCCCGACGCCCAACAGACCTACGCGACAGGATCCGAAGGTCTACACCGAAAACCGATCCACCGGCGTGGCGCTGTCCGACACCCTGGGCTTCTTCGATGACCGCGTGCTGCTGACCCTCGGCGCCCGCTGGCAGCGCGTGAAGGTTGACGACTGGACCGATAACGTCAGAGGCGACACCGCCTACGATGAAGAAAAGGTTTCGCCGTCGGGCGGCATTCTGTTCAAGGCCACCGACAAGCTGTCGCTGTATGCCAACTACATGGAAGGCTTGAGCCAGGGCAAGATCGCACCGTCGACCTCGGTCAACGAAGACGAAATCTTCCCGCCGTTCATCAGCCGTTCGGTCGAGGTTGGCGCCAAGTACGATGCGGGTCCGTTCGCCGTGACCGCCGCCGTGTTCCGCATCAAGCAACCGGCCTACGAGACCAACGCCAACACGCGGGTGTTCGGCCCGAACGGCAAACGCGAAAACACCGGTGTGGAAGTGAGCATGTTCGGCGAACCGCTCGATGGCTTCCGCCTGCTCGGTGGCGTCATGTACATCGACAGCGAATTGAAGAAGACCACCGACGGCCTCTTCGACGGCAACCGCGCCCCAGCCACGCCGAAATACAACGTCAACCTCGGCGCCGAATATGACGTGCGCAGTGTGCAAGGCCTGACCCTGACCAGCCGCGCCATCTATTCCAGCTCGCAGTACCTGGACCAGTCCAACGTCAAGGAAATCGACGCCTGGACGCGCATGGACGTCGGCGCTCGCTATGCGTTCAAGGTCGACGACAAGAACATCACCCTGCGCGGCAATATCGAGAACGTGGCGAACAAGCGCTACTGGAGTTCCGCCGGGGCTTCGGATGACAGCGAGCCAGGCTTGACGCTGTCGACACCACGAACCTATCTGCTGTCGGCGACTGTCGACTTCTAAATCGATGCAACCGTGCGCTGCGCCACAAGGAAGGGCGCCGTCGGTTGTTTCATCCGTTTATTCCTGCAGAGGAAACATCCTATGTCCATCTTCACTTGATGATCTATCGCGATACTTTTCTATAAGTTAGTGCCGGTTCGAAGGTAATAACAAAGTTGTCAGATTTATAACAAGAACATGGCCGGATAATGGCACTGGTGATCGCTTGAACAAGTTCCCATAACTTGTGGTTTTGTGTGCGTGAACGGTTTTAATAACCGATTATCGAGTTGTGTAAATATTCCCAGAAAGAGCGATCAAACAGTTGCGTCATTTTGCAAATGGGAATAGTTTTCATATCGAAACTTATCGAGGATAAACCGATGTTGAATGATGGCGTATTGCACTCTAATCCATTGCAAAAAACCAATGCCGACTATCTGGCTCGACAAAGCAAGTTCGAATCCAATGTACGCAGTTATCCACGCAAGTTACCACTGGCAATCGCCAAGGCCCACGGAGTATGGGTCACCGACGTCGAAGGCAATAGTTACCTCGACTGCCTCGCCGGCGCTGGCACCTTAGCCTTGGGCCACAATCACCCGGCCATCATGGCCAGCCTCGACAGTTTCCTCGCCTCGGGCCTGCCGATGCACACGCTGGACCTGACCACCGTGGTCAAGGACGCCTTCAGCGAAACCCTGCTCAGCCTGTTGCCGAACCGGGGCCGCGATTACTGCCTGCAATTCTGCGGGCCGTCCGGGGCGGATGCGGTGGAGGCGGCGCTGAAACTGGCCAAGACCTATACCGGGCGCAACAACATCATCAGTTTCTCCGGCGCCTACCATGGCATGACCCACGGCGCCCTGGCCCTGACCGGCAATACTGCGCCGAAAAATGCTATCGCCAGCCTGATGCCCGGGGTGCAGTTCATGCCATTCCCCCACGAATACCGTTGCCCGCTGGGGATTGGCGGTGAGGCCGGGGTCGAGGCGCTGACCCACTATTTCACCCAGTTCATTGAAGACGTCGAAAGCGGCGTGTCACTGCCGGCAGCGGTCATTCTTGAGGCCGTGCAAGGCGAGGGCGGCGTCAACTGTGCCCCGGCGAGCTGGCTGCGGGCGATTCGCGAGGTAACGCACAAGCACGGCATCCTGCTGATTCTCGACGAAGTGCAGACCGGTTTCGGTCGCACCGGCAAGATGTTTGCCTTCGAACACGCTGAAATCGAACCCGACCTGATCGTCATGTCCAAAGCCGTCGGTGGCGGTTTGCCGATGGCAGTGCTGGGCATCCGTCGCGAGTTCGACGCCTGGGAGCCCGGCAACCACGCCGGCACTTTCCGCGGCAACCAGATGGCCATGGCCGCCGGGCTCGCGACATTGCAGGTGCTGCAACAGCAAAACCTCGCTGGCCAGGCCGAACGCCGTGGCCAGTGGCTCAAGGACCGACTGGTGGAGTTGCAAGCGCATTACCCGGCGCTTGGCCAGGTGCGCGGTCGCGGCCTGATGCTGGGCATCGAGATCGTCGATGAACGTGAGCCGGCGGATCGCCACGGGCATTTCCCGATGGACCCGACACTGGCCGTGGCCATTCAGCAACAGTGCTTTAAACAAGGTCTGCTGCTGGAACGCGGCGGACGCAAGGGCAATATCATCCGCTTGTTGCCGCCCTTGATTATCGATGATGAACAATGCCAGCAAGTGATCCAGCGTTTTGATAACGCCATGGCCGCCGCTTTATTGCAATTGCGTCCTTGAGTATTTAATCGAAGTGTTTAACACATCGCCAAGTTGCAGTTTGATGACGCTGGCGCGCATCACTTTGGTCGTCGTCTGATTGTTTAAAAGGTTCAGTGAAGTGAAGTCGTTACGTGGGGTTTCGTCGGCCATTAAAACGGTCGATCAACAACTAATTTTTTCGCCATATAACGTGTCCAGTGGCCTCGCGGGCTACGGTGGAGCACCCATGAATCATCCAAATCGCAGTGTTTTACCGAATATGGTCAGCGAGCTGGCGACAACGTGCGCGTTGCTTAATTGTTTAATTAAAGAGTTCGCCTTGCCGGAAAACTGCCTCAGTTACAGTTGGCCGACACAGATGCAAGGCATCGCCCCGGGCAGTTACCTCGAAGGCCTGGAATGGAAGGGCATTCCCCTGACCATCAACCTGCCCAACCAGCAGCAGTTCTTTGTGATGGTGGACCGTCGTGATGGGCTGGGCAGTCACCGTTACCTGTCGGACGTCTACGCCCGGCGCGGTGAAGGCGACTGGTCGAGCCTGCGGTTTGCCGAGTTCGTCGAGCAGTTGCTCGCCGCGTGCGAACACATGACCCGCGCCAGCAACGACGAGTTGCTGGATCAGGTGTTGCAGAGCCAGTTGCTGACCGCCGCTATCGTCGGCCACAACACGCCGATGGACGCCGACCCGCTCAGCGGTTACCTAGCCAGCGAGCAGGGCTTGTGGTTTGGTCATCCGAACCACCCGGCGCCCAAGGCGCGGCTGTGGCCGGCGCATCTGGCCCAGGAAACCTACGCCCCGGAATTCCAGGCGCGCACCGCGATGCACTTGTTCGAGGTGCCGATGGAAGGGTTGAACGTGGGTGCCAATGGCTTGAGCAAAGCCCAGGTGCTGGCCGGTTTTGCCGATCAGTCCCAGGCCCGGCCGGGGCACGCGGTGATCTGCATGCACCCGGTGCAGGCGCAACTGTTTATGCAGGACGGTCGGATGCAACGTCTGTTGAAAGACAAAGACATCGTCGACCTGGGCGCCACGGGTCTGATGGCCAACCCCACGGCGTCGATCCGCACCTGGTACATCGAAGGTCATGAGTTCTTTATCAAGGGCTCGCTGAACGTGCGCATCACCAATTGCGTCAGGAAAAACGCCTGGTACGAGTTGGAAAGCGCGCTGATGATCGACCGTATTTTCCGCAACCTGCAACTGACCCAGCCCGAGACCCTCGGCGGGTTGTCGGTAGTGGCCGAACCGGGCCTGCTGAGCTGGGCGCCGCACAGCGCCAGCGAAGCCGATAACCATTGGTTCCGCGAACAGACCGGGGCGATCCTGCGCGAGAACTTCTGCCTCGACACCGGCACCGACTGCAGCATCATGGCCGGTACGCTGTTCGCCCGGGGCCTGCATTTGCGGCCGTTGGTCCACGAATTCCTCACCCGCTTCAACGGCAACGACATCGACGATCAGCAGTTGTTGAGCTGGTTCGACGACTATCAGGCGCTGTTGCTGCGCCCGGTGCTGGCGCTGTTCTTCAACCATGGCATCGTCATGGAACCGCACCTGCAAAACAGCGTGCTGGTGCACGACAACGGTCGCCCGCAACGCCTGCTGCTGCGGGATTTCGAAGGGGTGAAACTGACCGAGGAACTGGGTGCGTCGAAGATCGACACCGACGTTCATCCGCGGGTCCGCGAGTCGCTGCTCTATTCCCGCCAGCAGGGCTGGAACCGCATCGTCTATTGCCTGTTCGTCAACAACCTGTCCGAGGCGGTGCTGGCCCTGAGCTGGGAGCGCCCGCACCTGGCACCGCTGATGTGGCAACGGGTCGAGCAGCAACTGATCAGCATCCGCGCCGAATTGAGCCGCGCGGCACCGGAGCTGGATGCGCTGATCGCCGGCCAGCCGATTGCCTGCAAAACCAACCTCAAAGTGCGGCTGGCGGCCAAGGCGGATCGTCAGGCCGGCTACGTCACGCTGGTGTCCCCATGGGGCAAGGAGGCTCAGCATGGATAAGCTGCCCGCCACGGTATTGGCCGCCATCGACGAAGCCCGCACACAACAGGAAGATCCGTTGGCGCTGTTCATCTATGACCTGGACGCGTTGAAACAACACGTGACTCAGGTGATGGCGGCGCTGCCCAAAGGCGTCGAGCTGTACTACGCGATCAAGGCCAACAGCGAACCGCAGATCCTCGCCACCGTCGCGCCGTTGGTGCACGGGCTTGAGATCTCCTCCGGCGGCGAGATCGATCGCGTCCAGGCCTGCCCAACGCCCAAGCCCTTCATCTTCTCCGGCCCCGGCAAACTGGATTCCGATCTGCGCTCGGCCTTGCAGCATCAGGTCGAAGCGATCCACATCGAAAGCCTGAATGAAATCGTCCGCCTGCAACGACTGGCGCTGGAAGCGGGGCGGGTGCAGGACGTGTTGCTGCGGATCAACCCGGAACTGCCGGCGCCGCTGTCGAGCAAACTGGCGATGGCCGGCACTGCGACGCCGTTCGGCATTGATGAGTCAGAACTGGCCCAGGCCGTTAGCTGGGTGGATAACGCCAGTCATCTGCGGCTCAAGGGCTTTCATGTGCATGCGATGTCCCATCAGTCGCTGGTGGAACGCCACGAACAACTGCTTGATCTGTACCTGGAACGCTGGCCGCAATGGAAGGCGTTGTCGGCCAGTCCGGCGACGATTACTCACCTCAATGTCGGCGGCGGCATCGGTGTGAATTACCTCGGTCCGCAGCAGTTTGATTGGCAGCGCTTGTGCGCGCACCTGGGCGAGTCCCTGGCGGCGTGTGCCGATGCGCCGATTGTGCGTTTCGAGCCCGGTCGATTCATCAGTGCGTATTGCGGCTACTACGCCATTGAAGTGCTGGACAGCAAAACCAGTCATGGCAAGCACTTCCTGGTCTGTCGTGGCGGCACTCACCACTTCCGTTTGCCGGTGGCTCAGGGGCACGATCACCCGGTCATTCATCTGCCCCAAAACCCTGTAACGCCGGGCGCGGTGGCGCAGAAGTGGACCGTGGTCGGGCAACTCTGCACGCCCAAGGATGTGCTGAGTCGCGATTGCCTGCTGACCGGCGTCGAGGTCGGCGACATGCTGGTGCTGCCGCTCGCCGGCGCCTACGGCTACAACATCTCCCACGCCGATTTCCTCTGCCATCCACGACCGCCGCAGCTGTTTGCAGGAGGCGCCTCTTGGGTTTGACGGTGGCCGCTCCGCGCTGGCTGGTGGTGGTCAATGTGCTGTTGGGCACCTTGACCGTCAGCCTCAACAACAGCTCGCTCAACCCGGCGTTGCCGGCGTTCATGACCGCTTTCGATATCGGCCCGGTGCTGGCGACGTGGATCGTCGCGGCGTTCATGGTGAGCATGGGCATGACCATGCCGCTCACCAGTTTTCTCAGCCAGCGGGTAGGGCGCAAGCGCCTGTACCTGTGGGGCGTGGCGTTGTTTGTCTGCGGCTCGCTGATGGGCGCTTTCGCCAACTCCATCGCATTGGTGATCACCGCTCGCGTGGTGCAAGGGATTGCCAGCGGGCTGATGATCCCGTTGTCGCTGGCGATCATCTTTTCGGTGTATGCCAAGGGCGAGCGCGGCCGGGTCACCGGTTTGTGGGGTGCAGCGGTGATGCTGGCGCCGGCATTGGGGCCGTTGTGCGGCAGCCTGATGCTGGAGTGGTTCAGCTGGCGTTCGTTGTTCCTGATGAATGTGCCGATCGGCATTGTCGCGCTGATGCTTGGCGTGGCGGTGCTGCCGGCGTCGGAAGCGTCCGAGCGCAAACCGTTCGACCTGGCGGGTTACCTGCTGATTGCGGCGGGCATTGGCCTGTTGATGATTGCGGTCGGTCGTTTGCGCCACGCTGATGCTCTGACGGATCCGCTCAACCTCGGCATGTTGCTGGCGGCCATCGTCTGTCTGGTCGCTTTCGTGAAGCTGGAACTGAACCGCACCTCGCCGCTGCTCAATCTGCGCATCTTCGCCCTGCGGGGTTATCGCCTGAGCGTGATCATCGCCGTGGTGCAGTCGGTGGGCATGTTCGAGTGTCTGGTGTTGTTGCCGCTGCTGGTGCAAGTGGTGATGGGCTACAGCGCGATCTGGACCGGTTTGTCGCTGCTGTGCACGGCGGCGTTTGCCAGCCTGCTCGGCAACCTTGGCGGTCGCTGGCTGGATCGATACGGGCCACGGGGCGTAGTGCTTTGGGGCTTGCTGATGACCGGTGCCGCGACACTCGGCCTGGGCCTGCTCGGCGCCGGGTCCTCCATCGCCACGGTGTTCTTCCTGATGATGGTGCGCGGCGCCGGACTCGGGCTGTCCTACATCCCGATCACCACCGCCGGGCTCAACGCCTTGCCCGAACCGATGGTCACGCAAGGCGCGGCGATGAACAACATTTCCCGACGCCTTGTGTCATCGCTGGCCATCGTCATTGCTTCGCTGTGGCTCGAGTTTCGCCTGGGGGAGGGGCTTGATTCCGCCGCCACGCCAGGAGCGATCAGCGAAGTGTTCATGGCCACCGGCCTCCTGGTTTTGCTGGCGCTGCCCTGCGCCTGGCGTTTTCCCGTACATGAACCCGACGAGCCGGCCGAGGCATTGCCCTCGGCCCTCGAACACCGTTAATTCTTTAATCGATAGGTATGACCATGGCGACCTCTTCTCAGGCAACACCTCAGGCTCCAGGCGTCTGGCTGGCGACCACCGACACCCAGCGCTACCAACAAGTGGAACAGCGGGTGGTCGGGCAACTGCTGCAAACCCTGCTGTATGAAAACGTACTGCCGTATCGCCACTCACTGCTGAGTGGCAGTCAATACCGGTTTGTCGTCAGCGGCATCGATGCGCAGCAACAGCCCGTGGAGTACCACTGCACCGGTTTGCTCAGCGCCAGTTTCGAACTGATCCGCCTCGATTACCCGAGTCTTGAGCGCGTGGATGCCAACGGCAAACACAGCCAACCGCACTTGCATCAAGCCTTGGCCGAATTGCTGAGTGAGCTTCAGGACAGCCCACACCTGCCGCGCTTCACCCATGAACTCGAACAGACCCTGCTCAAGGATTTGCAATCGCGCAGCCAGGGTTATCAAGCGGCCATGCCAAGCCACCAACTGGACGTCGATGCGCTGGAACAGCACTTCATGGACGCCCACAGCTATCACCCTTGCTACAAGTCGCGCATCGGTTTTTCGCTGAAAGACAACGCCAATTACGGGCCAGAGTTCGCCACGCCGGTGGCCATCGTCTGGCTCGCCGTGGCGAAAACCTGCGGGGCGATGAACATCTCCCAGCACCTCAATTACAACGACTTCATCCAGCAGGAATTCGGCCTTCAACGCTGGCAAGCACTGGCTGAAAGCCTCACCGACCAAGGCAAGTCCATGGGCGATTACTGGCTGATGCCGGTGCATCCATGGCAGTGGGAAAACGTCGTCGTCCCGGTGTTCTACCCGGAACTGGTCAGCGGTGAAATCATCCACCTGGGCACCACGGATGATCGCTACAAAGCGCAGCAATCGATCCGCACCCTGGCCAACGTCACGGACAAACAGCGGCCCTACGTCAAGCTCGCGCTGAGCATGACCAACACCTCCAGCACGCGCATTCTGGCGCGGCACACGGTGATGAACGGCCCGATCATCACCGACTGGCTGCACCAGTTGATACGCAGCGACAGCACCGCCCGCGACCTCGGTTTTGTGATTCTCGGCGAAGTGGTCGGCGTCAGTTTCGATTACGACCATTTGCCCGCCACGCGCATGTCCCAAGCCTACGGCACCCTGGGCACCCTGTGGCGCGAAAGCATTCATCAATACCTGGAAGCCGACGAGCAAGCGGTACCGTTCAACGGTTTGAGCTCGGTGGACAATCGCTACGGCGACGGTGAACAGACGCCGTTTATCGATGCCTGGATCCAGCAATACGGCCTGCACGCCTGGACCCGTCAACTGGTGCAGGTCGCGGCATCGCCGATCATTCACATGCTCTACGCCGAAGGCATCGGCATGGAATCCCACGGCCAGAACATCGTCCTCATCGTCAAGCAGGGGTGGCCGCAACGCATCGCCCTGAAAGACTTCCACGACGGCGTGCGTTATTCGCCGCAGCACCTCGGCCGTCCCGACCTGGCCCCGAGCCTGGTACCGCTGCCCGCCAGCCACGCCAAGCTCAACCGCAACTCGTTCATCCTTACCGACGACGTGGATGCGGTGCGCGACTTCTCCTGTGATTCGTTCTTCTTCATCGCCATGGCCGAGATGGCGATCTTCCTGCACCAACACTATCAACTGGCGGAAAGCGAGTTCTGGCAGATGACGGCTGAGGTCGTCACCGGTTACCAGGAAGCACACCCGCAACACCGCGCGCGTTATGAAGCATTTGATGTGTTCGCGCCGTTCTATGAGGTCGAGGAACTGACCAAGCGTCGTCTGTTGGGCGATGGCGAACGTCGGTTCAAAAAGGTGCCGAACCCGCTGCACGCCTTCCGGCCGCAATCATGCTGAGGACCAATCTGCTCAAGCAGAAACTCCAGAACGGTGAGTCGGCCTACGGGCTGATCAGCTCGATTCCGTCGCCGGCATCCATCGAGTTGATTGCCGAAGCCGGGTTCGATTTCGTGATCATCGACATGGAGCACGTGCTGATCAACCCGGAAACCGTGGAGCACATGATCCGCACCGCCGAGAGCTACGCGCTCACGCCGCTGGTGCGGGTCGCGGACCTCAACCCGAAGACCCTGCTGCGCCTGCTCGATGGCGGCGCCCAGGGCATCGTGTTGCCGATGATCGAAGGCCCCGAGCCTTTGGCCGAAAGCATCCGTGCCTGCAAATACCACCCGCTGGGCGGCCGCAGTCTGAATGCCGGGCGTCCCGGTGCGTTTGGCAAGCACAGCCTCGCGGAGTACATCGGCCTGGCCAATGAGCAAATCATGATCGTGGCGATGATCGAGAGCGCCGAAGGCGTGCGGCGCGCGGCGGAAATTGCCGCGGTGCCGGGGCTGGACATGATCCTTGAAGGGGCGGCGGATTTGTCGCAATCGATGGGCCTGCCGTGGCAGATCGACCGCCCCGAAGTGCAAGCGGCGTTGCTCAGTGCCTGGCAAGCCGCTAACGCGGTGGGCGTGCCGTACTGCGCGATTCCACGCCAGCCGGGTGACCACGAACGCTGGTTGACTCGCGGCGTTAACAGTTTTGTTTTGGGTGACGAGCGTGGCATCGCTTTTCGTGCCCTCCAGGCCAAGTTGGCCGCCACTTCAGCAGAAGGAAAATAACCCGATGAACTTCACCACAATGGCCGCCGACAGGGTGATGCAGGATCTGGTCGATTGTTTGCTGGCCGAACACTTTTTCGGGACCGAACCGCTGAACCTGACGGCGCCCGCTGCCGATCAGCCGTTTACCGGGTTGAGTGCCGAACAGCGCATCTGGGAATGGCGCGGTTCAATCCTCGTCGCCCTGCGCCCCGGCATCACTCAGGTCTGGGAGAAAGTACCGGGCACGCCGGTGTTGGGTCGTGAAAATGGTCAACTGACCGAACTGTCGCCCGAAGCCTTCATGACCCAAGTGCTGGCCGGGATGACCGACCGCTATCAGGACAATGAAAAGGGCTTTGCGCTGTTTCTCGACGTGCTGCGCACCAGCGTGCGCCAGACCGAGTTGTCCCTGGCCCATCGGGTCAACAGCGAGCACTTGCTGGAAAAGAGCAACGCCGACTTTTTCCTGACCATGGAGCAATGGGCGTCGCTGCGTGATCGTCCTTACCATCCGCTGGCCAAAGCCAAACAGGGGTTGAACGACGCGGAATATCAGCACTACCAAGCCGAATTTGCCCGGCCAGTGGCGCTCAATTGGGTCGCCATCGACCGCACCTTGCTGCAATGCGGCGACGGCGTGACGGACCTGGCGCAACAAAGTCCCGCCGACTACTTGTTGCCATTCGCGCTGCACGCCGGCCTGCAACACGAGATGCAGCAGCGGGGCATTTACGAAAGCCATATCGCGCTGCCGGTGCATCCGTGGCAGTTCGATCACGTGCTGGAAGCGCAACTCGGCGACGCCTTCGCCAAAGGTGACTGCCAGCGTCTGGACTTCACCGACGGTGACTTCTTCGCCACCTCGTCGTTGCGTTCGATGACCCCGTGCATCAACAGCGCCGACTACCTCAAATTGCCGATGGCGATCTATTCCCTGGGTGCTTCGCGTTACCTGCCGGCAGTAAAAATGATCAACGGCGGCTTGAGTGAAAAGCTGCTGCGTCAAGGCGTGGACAAAGACGAAACCCTGCAACAGAAACTGCACCTGTGCGATGAAACCAAGTGGTGGGCGTTCATGCCGCCGGACGCGACCCTGTTCGACGAAGCGCCGCGTCACCTGGCGGCCATGGTCCGTGGCTATCCGCCGGCGCTGTTGGAAGATAAAGACACCCGCCTGATCCCCATGGCCGCCCTTGGCACGCCGCTGCCGGGCAGCAACCAGCACTTCTTCGGTGACTGGATGAGCTACCGTCAACTGCCGGCCAATGCCGCGTCGGTGATGACCCTGTTCCGCGAGCTGGCTCACAGCTTCTTCGACATCAACCTGCGGATGTTCCGCATCGGCATGCTCGGCGAGATCCACGGGCAAAACGCGGTGCTGGTGTGGAAGGCCGGTCATGCCCAAGGGCTGTTGCTGCGCGATCACGATTCGCTGCGCGTCTTCGTGCCGTGGCTGGAACGCAACGGCCTCGCCGATCCGGCGTATCGACTGAAGAAGGGCCACGCCAACACCCTGTATCACGAGCGTGCGGAAGACCTGTTGTTCTGGTTGCAGACCCTGGGCATCCAGGTCAACTTCCGCTCCATCATCGAAACCCTGGCGCTGGTATACACCTTGCCGGAACGCGGTTTGTGGACCGCGATGGGCGAAGTGTTGAACGAGTTGATTGACACCATCGACTTCGACCCCGAAGCTCGCGCGATGATTAAACAGCAATTGTTCGAAGCACCCCACTGGCCGCAAAAACTGCTGCTCACGCCAATGATCGAGCGCGCGGGCGGCCCCGGCAGCATGCCGTTCGGCAAAGGCCATGTGGTGAACCCCTTCCACCGGTTGAATAATGAAGCCTGAACCACGATGTCAGCCCTCCAGGCGCACGCTGTTGCGCCTGTCTTTGGGGATGCTTGCACTGAGGTACTCGATACCGGCATGGGCGCAAACCGACGCCGCGCCGCTGCGGGTGATCACCTTGTTTCAAGGGGCCACCGACAGCGCCGTGGCGTTGGGCGTTACGCCGTGCGGCATTGTTGATTCCTGGAGCGAAAAACCGACCTATCACTATTTGCGTTGGGCGTTGGAGCAGGTGCCCCATGTCGGGCTGGAAACCCAGCCGAGCCTTGAGGACATCGCGCTGCTGAAGCCGGACGTGATCGTCGCCTCGCGCTTTCGCCATGAACGCATCGCCCCGTTGCTCAAGCAGATCGCCCCGGTGGTGATGCTGGACGAGGTCTTCGAGTTCAAGAAGACCTTGGCGCTGATGGGCATCGCCCTGTACCGCCAGCAGCAAGCCGATGAGTTGCTCGGCCAATGGCAACAGCGTGTGGCGCAACTGCGCCTGCAATTGCAGCAGACGTTCGCCGGGCGCTGGCCGCCGACGGTGTCGATTCTGGATGTGCGCGAAGACCACATCCGCAGCTATTTGCCGGCGAGTTTTCCGGGCTCAGTCATCACCGAGTTGGGCTTTGACTGGAGCGAAGCGAGCAGGGCGGCGAGCGGGGTGTCGATCAAACTCACCAGCAAGGAAAGCCTGGCGGTGGTGAATGCCGATATTTTCTTCATCTTCTTGCGCGCGGAGAAAGCGGCAGTGCAGCGAAACTACGAAAGCCTGGTGCAGCACCCGCTGTGGCAGCAAATGCGCGCGCCGCAGCAAGGGCAGGTGTGGCGGGTCGACGGCGTGGCCTGGAGCCTGTCCGGCGGCATGCTCGGCGCGAACCTGATGCTCGATGACGTGGCGCGTCTGGTCGCTGCCTCATGAGCAACGGGTTAAAGATGTGGAGCGCGGGCGTGGTGTTGCTGTTGAGTTGCGTACTGAGCTTGGCGGTCGGCGCGACGTGGATTCCGTTGTCGCAGATTTTCGCCGCGTTTGTGCATCCCGATCCATTGAGCGTCAGCCATGTGCTGGTGACCACCACGCGCCTGTCGCGAACCTTGATGGCCATGGCGGTGGGCGCGAGTCTGGCGGTGGCCGGCGCCTTGATGCAGGCCTTGACGCGCAATCCCCTGGCGTCCCCCGGCCTGTTCGGGATCAACGCCGGGGCGACGTTTTTTATCATCCTCGGTTCCTCGCTGTTCGCCCTGGCGTCGCCTGATGCGTGGCTGTGGTGCGCGTTTCTCGGCGCGGCGGTGGCGGGCACTCTGGTGTGGCTGATCGGCAACATGGGGCAGGGCAGCCTCAGCCCATTGCGCATCGTGCTGGCGGGCGCGGCGATGGCGGCGCTGTTTTCCGCGTTCAGCCAGGCGTTGCTGGTGGTGAATCAGGATGGGCTGGACACGGTGCTGTTTTGGCTCGCGGGGTCGCTGACCGAACGCAGCCTGTCGGTCGCTGCGCCGTTGCTGTTGTGCGGCGTGCTCGGCTTGTTCGGGTCGATGTTGCTCGCGGGGCAGGTCAATGTGCTGAACGCGGGCGAAGAGATTGCCACTGGCCTCGGACAGCGCACGGGTTTGATCCGCTTGATGATGGCGGTGCTGGTGGTGTGTCTGGCGGGCAGTGCGGTGGCGTTGGCCGGCAGTATCGGGTTTATCGGTTTGCTGGTGCCGCACATGGTGCGCAAGGGCTTTTCCATCGACCATCGCTGGATGTTGCCGGGATGTGCGCTGCTCGGCGCGATTGTTTTGCTGCTGGCGGACACCTTGTCGCGGGTATTGATCCTGCCGCAAGAGGTGCCGGTGGGCGTCATGACCGCGCTGTTCGGCGCGCCGTTTTTCATTCTGTTGGCGCGGCGTGGAGGTCGTTATGGATAAGGTCCTGACCTGGCGGCGCAGAGGGTTTTCCCGGCGGATCAATGTCGCGACGTTGTGGCGGCTGTTGGCTGCTGTGATGGTGACCGCGCTGATCATGCTTGGCTCGCTTTCCCTGGGCAAAGTCATGCTCTCGCCCCTGGAAGTGCTGCGGATCTTGCTGTCGAGCCAGGACGCGAGCCTGACGTTTATCGTCGAGCAACTGCGCTTTCCGCGCCTGCTGCTGGCGGCGCTGGTGGGGGCGGCGTTGTCGGTGTCCGGGCTGATCCTGCAAAGCATTATTCGCAACCCGTTGGCCTCGCCGGATTTGCTCGGTATCACCAGCGGTGCGAGTGCGGCGGCGGTGTTGTATCTGTCGTTCTTCTCGGTGGCGCTGGGTCAGCAGTATCTGCCGCTGGCGGCGATGCTCGGCGCCGGGTTGGCGGCATTGGCGATCTATCTGCTGGCCTGGAAACAAGGGACTTCACCGCTGCGGCTGGTGTTGATTGGCGTCGGCATCTCCGCGATGTTGACCGCCGCCACCACCTTCATTCTGGTGTTCAGTCCCTTGACCACGACCCTGTCCGCCTATGTCTGGCTGACCGGCAGCGTGTACGGGGCCAGTTGGCCGGAACCGTTGGCATTGGGTTCGTGGTTGCTGGGCATTTGTCCGCTGCTGGTGTTCCTGGCGCGGCAGGTGATGGTGCAACAACTGGATGACAGCCTCGCCCAAGGCATCGGCGTGCGCGTGCAATGGCTGCGGGCCGGTTTGTTGCTGGTCAGCGTGGCGTTGGCCGGGGCGGCGATTGCCTGGGGCGGGGCGATTGCGTTTGTCGGGCTGATAGCGCCGCACATTGCCAAGCGCCTGGTGGCGTCGGGGTTTGGCGGTCAAGCGGTGATGGCGGCGTTGGTCGGGGCCAATCTGGTGGTGCTGGCGGATCTGGCCGGGCGCACGCTGTTTTTGCCGCTGGATTTGCCTGCCGGGATCTTTGTCGCCGTGCTCGGCACACCCTTTTTTCTCTATCTGTTGATTAAACAACGTCATTAAGGAATTCAACGTATGACGTCGATTGCAAGTCGCGGCCTGACCCTGAGTTATCAGCGCCAGGTGATTATTGACGCGCTGGACATGCAACTGCCCCAAGGCAAGATTTCGGTATTGATCGGCAGCAACGGCTGCGGCAAAAGCACGCTGCTCAAATCCTTCGCCCGGCTGCTGAAACCGCAGCAGGGTTCGGTGATTCTCAACGGGGTGGATATCCAGCAAAAGTCCACGGCGGCAGTGGCCCGGGAACTGGCGATCCTGCCCCAGACCCCGAGTGCGCCGGAGGGCATCACTGTTCGCCAATTGGTGGCGCTGGGGCGTTATCCGTACCAGAGCTGGATGCAACAGTGGTCGGCGGAAGACGAAGCCATGGTCAACCGCGCCCTGGCGCAGACCAGTTTGCTGACCCTGGCGGATCGCCCGGTGGACGCATTGTCCGGTGGCCAGCGCCAGCGGGCGTGGATCGCCATGACCCTGGCCCAGGACACCGGCATCGTGCTGCTCGATGAGCCGACCACGTTCCTCGACCTGGCGCACCAGATCGAAGTGCTGGACCTGTTGCGCGACCTCAACCGCCTCGAAAACAAAACCATCATCATGGTGCTCCACGACCTCAATCTCGCCTGCCGTTACGCCGACCACATGGTCGCCGTGCACAACCAGACCGCGTTCGCCCAGGGCCGGCCCGATGAGGTGTTGACCGAAGCGTTGGTCAAAACCGTGTTCGACCTCAATTGCCGGATCATCCCCGATCCGTTTTTCGGCACGCCGTTGTGCATTCCATTTGGCCGGGAACTGCCGCAATGAATCTGGCGGGGCATTTCACCGAGACGGAATGGGCGGTGCTGTCCGGCGGGTTGCGGCTCAAGGACAGCAACGAGCGCGACCCGTTGCGGGCGCTGATGGCTCGGGAGTTGTTGCAAGAGGACGTCTGCGTGCAATTGCTGGATGCGTTAGGCCCGGTGATCGGCTCGCCAACCCGGGCGATTACTGCCTCGCTGTTGGGCAAGCGTTTGTCGTTCCTGGCGACCGGCGCGTGTTTGTATGCGATGTCGGTGTATGACAAAGGGTTGCTGCTGACCCTCGACAACACGGTGGTCGAATACGGCCACGATGATGGGTTGTGGACGTCGTCGTTTCCTTTGCTTCACGGTCAGCCGCTGACCTATGGCGCTAACGAGCGCGAAGCCTGGCGGGAAGCTTTGGTGCAGGGACTGTTCGCCGGATTGCTGAAACCGTTGTGGCAGACCTTCAACAAAGTCACGGGTGTGTCCCGGCGCATCCTCTGGGAAAACACGGCGGTGCGCGTGTATTCGCTGTATGAAAAACGCATGGCGAAAATCGACGATCCAGTGATCCGCGAACGTTGTGAAGCGGACTTTCAGTGGCTGCTGACCCAGGCCGAGCCAGCGTTGTTCGGTCTCGATTACAACCCGTTGAGCCATTTCCGCCGACCGCCGACGTTGGTGGACGATGGGCAACGCAGCATTCGTTTTCGCCGCACCTGTTGTTTTTATTACCTGGCCACCGAGCCTGCGGAATATTGCTCGACTTGCCCACTGCTGCGCCCGGGGAAAAAGTGCCGATGAGTTATCAGATCAACCCTCGCCAGCAACATTTCGATGCGCTGTTGCTCGAAAAATACCGATCGATTCCGGCCTCCACCCTCGGTCACTTTTCCGACCAAGGCTTCCTGCGCGGGATCAAACCGTTGTTCAACAACATCCGCATGGTCGGCAACGTGATCACGGTCAAAGTCTTCCCGCCGGATGGCAGCGTTTTGCGTGAGGCGTTGTTGCTGAGTGAGCCGGGGGATGTGCTGGTGATTGAATGTGTGGGCGACGCTGAGTGCGGTTGTTGGGGTGAGTTGCGGACGTTGGCCGGGTTGATTAAGGGGTTGGCCGGGGTGGTGGTGTCCGGGGCGGTCACGGATGTCAGCGCGCTACGCCAACATGGATTGCCGGTGTTTTGTCGCGATGTCAGTGCGTTCACCACCCGGGGCATTGGTGCCCAAGGGGAGGTGAATCAGCCGATTCAGATTGGCGAAATTCAAGTTCATCCGGGCGATCTGGCCATCGGCGACGATGACGGCGTCTTCATCCTCGACGCCGGGCGAGCCGCCGAGCTACTGCCCGAATTATTAGCCAAAGAAGAAACCGACCAACGCCGCCGCGCGGAATTCCTCCAGAGACTCGCAACCCGGCATACGCAAAACCTGTAGGAGCGAGGCTTGCCCGCGAAGCTTTTAGCGCCAGTGAGGACGCCTTCGCTGGCAAGCCTCGCGCCTACAGGGTTCTGCGTTTTCATCGATGGTGATCTGCGTTTTTCATCGATAGAGCGCAGCATTTCCCCGATTTATTGCCGCGCAACGCCGCAATACTTTGATTCCTTGGTCAGTTTTTTTGTAACAGGTTGTTTGCCGCAAGCGCAGAAACCTTTAAAGTTAACCTTTCGGTCAGCTTTGCACTGTCTATTCAGCCTTTTGCTTCGTCCAAAAGCGCTCCTGCAAGACGCGAGATCCCCAGAACATAACCAGAAGGGCGGACCCATAACCGCCCAGAGGATGATCCATGTCCAACCGTGAAATATCCCGGCGCTCGTTCCTTCAGGGCGGGCTGGTGGCGGGTGTGAGCGTGACGCTTACACCGCTCAGCTCCCAGGCGCTGGCGGCCTTGATGGAAAACAGCGTGACCGTGCCGTCCGAGCAATGGCTCGGCAACAACGGCAAGGCGCGCCAACGTAACGACGCCTTGTCCAAGGTCTGCGGCAGCAAAGTCTTTGCCCGCGACATCCGCGCCAAGGACATGCCGGGCTGGCCCCAGCAGCAGGGCCACGCCATGTTGCTGAAAATCACCAAGGCCGACCGCATCTACGCCGGCTATGACCTGGCGTGGCTCGGCGCCGACTTGCAGCCCGACCGCATCGTCACCGCCGCCGACCTGGACAAGGACGGCATCGTCTTCCCGGAAGAGCACGCCCCCGATCCGCTGCTGCCGGAAGGCAAAGTGCCGATGTTCATCGGTCACCCGGTGGCGATTCTGATCTGGAACGATTTCGAGCGGTTCCGCCAGGCCAAGGCCAAGCTCAAATTCAATGACAAAGCCATCCGCTACGGTGCCCAAGTTCCGTTCTACGAAGGCGATCCCTACGGCAGCTTCCGCTATGTGCGTGTCGGCGGCGCGACCTCGGCGGACGAAGACGAATTCGCCAGCCTCAAGGATTCGATCCTGTTCCCGATGCTGAAAAACCGTCGCCCGGTGTGGAATTCCCAGCCGGACCTGCACGGCAACCTGACCGAGCGCGGATTGTTTTACGCCGACCGCATGAAGCAGCAAATCGACAGCCCGCCGGACAACTGGCTGGTGTTCGACGAACGCTACAAAACCCCGTCGATCGAGCCGGCCGCGATGGAGCCGGACAACGGCAACGGCTGGTACGACCCGGCGACCAAGACCCTGCACTTTGTGGTCGCCACCCAATGTCCGCTGGAAGCTGCCACCGAAACCGCGAAGATGATCGCGCCGTCGCGTTTCGGCCTGGCCAACCTGAACATGCACCCGGGCTACACCGTCGGTTACGGCTCGAAAGACCACAACATCTTCGTCTACTACGCCGCCCTGGCCGCGTTGTACGGCGCCGGTGTGCCGGTGCGTCTGGCCAACGACCGCTACGAGCAGTTCCAGAGCGGCATCAAGCGTCACCCGTTCGACATCCGCTACCAACTGGCCGTGGACAAGACCGATCACAGCTTCCAGATTTTCCGCGCCGAGATGAGCGTCGACGGCGGCGGACGGATCAACTACAGCCCTTCGGTGGCGGCGGTTGGCGCCACGGCGGCGCAGTCGATCTACTACATGCCGCAGAACGATTTGCAGGTCACGGCTTACCATTCCCGCGCCGTTGAAGCGGGTTCGATGCGCGGCTACGGCACCCTGCAAAGCATGGCCTCCACCGAGATGATGGTCGATGAAATCGCCGGTCGCCTCGGCATCGACGCCATCGACCTGCGCAAGAAAAACGCCATGCTCTCAGGCATGAAAAACACCCAGGGCGCGGTCCCGGCCGGTGCCTTGCGCCTGCACGAAATCCTCGACAAAGCCGCGGTCCACGAAGTCTGGAAAAACCGCGACCTGATCAAGCTTCAGCGTGAAGCCGCCGACCCGGATCACTGGTATGGCGTGGGTTTCGCCATCTGCCAGAAAGACTTTGGCACCGGTTCCGAAGCGCCGATGGCCAGCATCGAATTCACTGCTGAAGGGCACGTGACCCTGCGCCATATCGGCATCGAAATCGGCACCGGCATGTCCACCTCCCAAGCCTTGGTGGTGGCGGATTTCATTGGCATCCCGGCCACGGAAGTGAAGACCGGCGAAACCGAATGGAAAGAGTTGCAGCTGATCACCGGCGGCAACCCGTACATCATGAGCCAGGCCGAGCAGGACGGTTTCCTGCGCAACCCGCGCTGGGTCGGCAAACTCGCCTCGGCCTCGTCGGCGACCAACTCCGCGTACTACTTCAGCCACGCCACCCGCGAAGCGTCCCGCGTGCTGTTCAACCACGGCTTGTGGCCGGCGGCGTTGCAGATCTGGGGCCAGGGCCCTTACGGCGGCCAGGCCAACCCGTACGTGGTGCGCCGCGAAGACGCGCATTGGGTTGACGGCAAACTCACCGCCAACGGCATGCAGCCGCTGAGCTTTGAGCAATTGGCGAAACACGCCCACGAAAAAGGCCTGGTGACGGGCGCGACCGTGCACGGTTTCAACCGCTGGAGCTGGGCCGAGGCCGAGTTCAGCATCGACGGTGTGCGCGAACGCCTACCGCTGGATGGCTTGGCCGTGAAGTACGGCGACGGCGCGCCAAACGCGAAGAAAGCACAGATGACCAGCAACGGTTTCCACCTGCTGGATCGCCAGAACGTGCACTACCCGGACACCCAGTTGAACAACGCGGCGGTGACTTACTACAGCCCGGTCGCGACGCTGGTGGAATTGAAAGTGAACAAGGGCTCGGCCGAAGTGCAAGTGCTCAACCATCACTCGTGGGTCGAGTGCGGTCGGGTGCTGGTGGAAGAACTGGTCAGGGGCCAGCTCGAAGGCGGGATCGCCATGGGCATCGGCCATGCGCTGCTCGAAGAGATGCCGCTTTACGAAGGCGGGCCGGGGGAGGGTGACTGGAACTTCAACCGTTACCGCTTGCCAATGGCGCGCCACGTTGCGGTGTGGAACCAGACCGCCGAGATCCTGCCGCCGCTGTCGCCGAGCGATCCATCCAAGGGCATCGCCGAAGTGTTGATGATCCCGGTGGTCGGCGCCATCGGTAATGCCGTGGCCCACGCCATCGGCAAACGGGTCCGCGACCTGCCCATCACTTCCGCACGCATCAAGGAGGCCCTCAATGGCTAACCGTCCGTTTCAACTGACCCTCAACGGTCAATCCGTCGGCCCGGTGGACATCCCTGATGACCTGCCGATGATCGATTACCTGCACGAATACAAAAACCTCACCGGCTCGCGCCTCGGCTGCGGCCAGGGCATCTGCCATGCCTGTGTGGTGATCGTCGATAACCCGGACGGCACCAGCGAAGAAGTGCGCACCTGCATCACCGGCGCGCACTATTTCGAAGGCAAGAAAGTGCGGACCATCGAAGGCCACGCGACCCGCGACGAGCAAGGCAAGGTCACCGAGCTGAACCCGATCCAGCAGCGTTTCGTCGATGAATTCGCGTTCCAGTGCAGCTACTGCGCGCCGGGTTTCGTCAACGCGGCGACGGTGTTGGTGGAAAAGCTGCAGCGTCAGCCGATCGTCAAAAGTCAGCTGGAAAAAGTCATCGAGGACAGCCTCGGCCACCACATCTGCCGCTGCACCGGCTACGTGCGCTATTACAGCGCCACGCGCAACGTGCTGACCGATCTCGGCCTGGTCAAGGAGGGTTAAGCCATGAACCGTTTACTTTCCCGTCTGGCATTGGCGGTTGGCTTGGCTGCGCCAGTGTTGCTGGCTCACGCGGATGATCAAGTGAAGCGCGGCGAATACCTCGCCCGCGCCGCCGATTGCATGGCCTGCCACACCGCACCGGGCGGCGCGCCGTTTGCCGGTGGGCTGCCGATCGTTTCGCCGTTTGGCACGATCTACGGCACCAACATCACCCCGAGCAAAGAGCACGGCATCGGTTTGTACAACGATGACGAGTTCTTCGCCGCGCTCACCGAAGGCAAGCGTCGCGATGGCGCGAACCTGTACCCGGCGATGCCTTACACCTCGTATCACCTGATGCCGCGCGAAGATTCGGACGCGATTCATGCGTATCTGAAAACCGTCGAGCCCATCGAACGCGCAGCCCCGGTCACTAGACTGAGCTTCCCGTTCAACGTGCGCCTGGGCCTGATGGGCTGGAACATGCTCTACGGCAAGGACGTGAAACTGGCGCCCACCGACGGCAAAAGCGAGGCGTTCAAGCGCGGTGAGTACATGGTCGAAGTGCTCGGCCACTGCGGCGAATGCCACACCCCTCGCGGCTTGCCCGGCGCGATGCAGCAGGACAAACGCCTGACCGGCGGCCTGCTCAACGGCTACCTGGCGCCAAGCCTGTTGGCGACGGACCTGGCCGCTCGTGGCTGGAATCAGCAGGACCTGAGCACCTTCCTCAAGCACGGGATGAGCGCCCAGGGCACGATGTTCAACGAGATGTTCCCGGTGTTCCACAACAGCACCCAAGGCCTCAGCGACCCGGACCTGGCAGCCATGGCCACGTACCTGCTGGGCGATCCTGCCCCGGTGGCGAAGGTGCTGACTGAAGTGCCGCTGGAGCAGATGAGCCCCAGCGCCCAACGCGGTCGCCAGGACTACCTGAACGTATGCGCCGGTTGCCACGCGCCGAACGGCGAGGGCAAACCGCACATCGCCGTGGCCATGCGCGGCAACACCACGCTGCGCCTGGACGATCCGCGCAACCTGCTGCGGGTGATCGAGGACGGCATCGGCGAGCAGAAATTCGCCGGGTTCGAACGCATGCAACCGATGCCGGGGTTTGCCGACAAACTCAGCCATGAGCAACTGACCGATCTGCTGAATTACCTGCGTCAGGGTTGGGGCGGTCAGGCTGCTGAGTTGGCGGTGAGCGATGTGCAGAAGCTGCAAGCGGACGCACCACCGACCGAGCACAAGGCGCACTGACATGCAGCATCTCGATCTGCAAGTGGTGCGCCGGGCGCTGGAGTGGTCTTGCGCCGGTCAGCGGGTGTGGCTGTGCACGGTGCTGGCCACTTACGGCTCGGCGCCGCGCGCGCCGGGGTCGTTGTTGGCGGTGAACGTTGAGGGGCAGTGGATCGGTTCGCTGTCCGGCGGGTGTGTTGAGGAGGATTTCCTTGAGCGCGTTGCCGAGGGTTTGTTCGATCAGTCCGTCAGCGTGGTGCGTTACGGGGCAGGCGACGGGGTGAGTCTGCCCTGTGGCGGCGTGCTCGATGTGCTGGTGGAGAAGCTTGAGCCGGATTGCGAAGTTCAGGCGCATCTGCGGGAGCTGGAGTCGGCGCTGTTGGGTCAGCGTCGGTTGATTCGCGAGGTCGATCTGGCCAGCGGTGCGCGCGCTGTGTTTGCTGACAGTGAGCAAGGTGTGCGTATCGAGCGCGAGATTGATCGAGTGCGCGTGCGGATCGGTGCGGCGCAGCGGTTGTTGCTGGCCGGATATTCCAGCGTTGCCCAAGCGTGTGCGGAGTTTGCCGTGGGCCTGGGGTTCGAGGTGATTCTGTGCGATCCCCGGGATGAAGTGCTGGACGGCGTGGTGCTGGACGGCGTCGAAATTCGTCGCCAATTGCCATCGGTGTTTATCGCCGATGGTGGCTGCCACAGCGACACGGCGGTGGTGGCGCTGACCCACGATCCACGCATTGATGACCTGGCGATGATGGAAGCGGTGCGTACCGATGCGTTTTACATCGGTGTGATGGGGTCGATGCAAACGTCGCAAAAGCGCTTCGAGCGGTTGCGCCGGATTGGTGGGTTGGGCGATGCCGAGTTGGCGCGGATTCATGCGCCGATTGGCTTGAACCTGGGCAGCAAGACCCCGGCGGAAATCGCCCTGGCAGTCTTGGCCGACATCCTGCGAATCCGCAGCGGTATTCCACGGAATCAGCTGTGACCCCTTGTAGGAGCAAAGCTTGCTCGCGATGAGGCCATCACAATCAACATCTTTGTTGGCTAATGGTCCGCCATCG
Source organism: Pseudomonas sp. ANT_J12 (assembly GCF_008370045.1). Classification (GTDB taxonomy): domain Bacteria; phylum Pseudomonadota; class Gammaproteobacteria; order Pseudomonadales; family Pseudomonadaceae; genus Aquipseudomonas. The sequence continues at coordinate 346,895 of NZ_VOBN01000004.1, read as the reverse complement.
CGAGCAAGCTTTGCTCCTACAGAGTCGTAGCGCCATCCCGCAGGATCGCCTCTAATCCCTGTAGGAGCGAGGCTTGCCCGCGAAGAGGCCGTCACATTCAATATCCATGTTGGCTGATGGTCCGCCTTCGCGAGCAAGCCTCGCTCCGACACGGAACCGTGTTGTTGGTCAGTACCCGAACTTGTCCCGCAACCCGTAATACCAAGCCCCCAACGCCGCAAACGGCGTACGCAGCAATTGCCCACCCGGAAACGGGTAATGCGGCAAATCCGCAAACGCATCAAACCGTTCAGCCTGACCCCGCAACGCCTCGGCCAGCACTTTGCCCGCCAAATGCGTGTACGTCACACCATGGCCGCTGCAACCCTGGGAGTAATAAATGTTGTCCCCCAGCCGCCCAACCTGCGGAAGACGCGACAACGTCAGCAGGAAGTTGCCGGTCCAGGCGTAATCAATCTTCACGTCTTTCAACTGCGGAAACGCCTTGAGCATCTTCGGCCGAATAATCGCCTCAATGTTCGCCGGATCCCGGGCGCCATACACCACGCCACCGCCGAAGACCAAACGCTTGTCCCCGGTCAAACGGTAGTAATCGAGCAAGTAATTGCAGTCCTCGACGCAATAATCCTGCGGCAACAGACTCTTGGCCAACGCATCGCCCAACGGTTCAGTGGTGATCACCTGAGTCCCGCACGGCATCGACTTCGCCGCCAGCTCCGGCACCAGATTGCCGAGGTAAGCATTGCCCGCCACGATAATGAACTTGGCCCGAACCTTACCCTGCGGCGTATGCACCACCGGCTTCGCGCCGCGCTCGATGCGCACCGCCGGCGACTGCTCATAAATAGTGCCGCCCAGCGACTCCACGGCCGCCGCTTCACCGAGCGCCAGATTCAACGGATGAATATGCCCGCCACTCATGTCGAGCATGCCGCCGACATATTGATCGCACGCCACCACTTCGCGGATGCGCTTCTGATCCAGCAACTCAAGCTGCGTATGCCCGAAGCGCTCCCAAAGCCGCTTCTGCGATTCCAGATGCCCCATCTGCTTGGCCGTGATGGCCGCGAACACACCGCCGTCCTTCAAGTCGCACTGGATATTATATTTGGCGACCCGCTCACGAATGATCCGCCCACCCTCGAACGCCATCTGCCCCAGCAACTGCGCCTGCTTGGGCCCGACACTGCGCTCGATCACATCAATGTCACGGCTATAACTGTTAACGATCTGGCCACCGTTACGCCCCGACGCCCCAAACCCGACCTTGGCCGCCTCAAGCACCGTGACCTTAAAACCGTTCTCCAGCAAAAACAGGGCAGAGGACAAACCGGTGTAACCGGCGCCAATCACACAGACATCAGTCTCTACGTCACCCTGCAACGCCGGGCGCGGCGGCACCGCATTCGCCGATGCAGCGTAATAGGACTCGGGGTAGGGGGTGTTCGCCATCCTGCAGCCTCTGTTTAATATATTTTACGAGTCCGCCGATCCTACCCGAGTTAAAAAACCGCCGCCAGCCACCGGAAAATCTCCGTCGCAGCCGCGAAATTAAATATTTTGCATATTCATAGGGTTAGCTCGAAAAAAGGTGTTGACACCCCTTCGGAATTCCGTAGAATGCCGCCTCACAGCAGGCACGTAGCTCAGTTGGTTAGAGCACCACCTTGACATGGTGGGGGTCGTTGGTTCGAGTCCAATCGCGCCTACCAAACAAAATCCGCTCTGCTGGGCGGTCTAGAAGGGCTCACCGAAAGGTGGGCCCTTTTTTGTTGGCTGCGATTTGCCAAGCATTCGCACAGACCCATCAGTTCCCTCGAAAGGCATGCATTGAAGCGCGCTGTCTCCATAACGTTTATGGAGCCAACCACCCGCCAGCGTAAGGACACACACCATGGCAGCTACCTCTCACCCGCGACGTCAATATTCTCTGTCGAGGCGTTTGCTCGCGGTTTTGGGTCTACTGCTGATCCTCGGGGGCATCGCTCAGCCTCTCCATCGCTCCATTGAAATAAAGAGCATGCAACAAGCCACCGGCACCTTGGTGTCGTTCGTTGAAGTGGGAAAAAACAAGTGCCCGCAGGTCAGTTTCGAAGCAGCCGGGCAGGGCCAGGTGGTAGTCGAGGGTAAGAGCTGCACCAAAAGCTCTCAAAATGAGATCGGTGATTCAATCACGGTGTTCTATGACCCACACCATCCCGATCAGGCTCTCCTGGATGTAATACCTGATCGTTGGTCCCATGCCGTGGAGCTCTTTGGGGCCGGTCTCTTGTGCTGGATTTTCGCCGGTTGCATGTCGACTCCCGTCGGCGTCAGGTCGCCGTTTGTCGAATACATCACGGGCGCTTGGGCCATACCTGTCGCATTTGCTCTGACGGCGTCTTTGTTGCTGACGGTTGGCTTTCTGATGCAGCAACACCGCCAGGGCGAAAAGGATCGAATGACGGGAATAGCCGTGGGAACCATCACAGCAACCGGACACGGGGGATCGAAGTCGAGCCGTTGCGCGATGGTGGCGTTCCACACACCCGATCAAGTTCTCTTTGAATTCAGTGCTTCAGTCTGTAGCGGTTCGAACTCCTCGGGCGATGAAGTGGCTGTCCGATACGATCCACGCAATCCGCGCCATGCGATGCTCGATAGCTTTTTGGAGAACTGGTTCCTTCCCTTGCTGTTCTGGGGATTGGGCTTTCCGTTTGCACTGGGTGTCATCATGCTCTGGCCGTCGGCTGGCGAGAGGCGGCGGTGACGGGTTCTTCTCCATAAGGGTGACGGATCTATTTTTCGTAGGTGCGTCGTTAAATAAATCCGTCACCTTTTTGCGGTTGGTGTGATTCGTTGAGATGGGAAATCTGGACAGGCGGAGTGTGAGCACATGTTCGCGATAGCCTACTCTTGAGGGGTAGTTCCTTACTCCGGAGATCATCATGCCCAAAAGTGGAGGTGGTAAAAGTTCAAGTAACTCCAGTGGACCGAGCAAAGGATCCAGCGGCTCTCGCGGACCTTCGAGTCATCCTGGGCCAGGTGGTAATTGGCCAAGTACAACGCCCAACCCCTCAGGCGGCGACCGGGGCAATGCGATACCAGGTAAGAAAGGGTGATGTACGGTGGAGAGCTGCTGCCGGATATAAATATGCAAAAAGATGACGGATCTATTTTTTCATAGGCTTCCTAAATAAATCCGTCACCTTTTTTTACTAACGCCACAAAGAATGATGGAAGCAATATTTTTTAGTTTCATTTCGTGGTTCCACCAAATTTCTCGCTCATGATCGTCGGTCGCTATTCCATGCCGCCCCTGCTTGGTCTTGGAGGCGCGTCAGGACACTCATTGGCCCATCGCGTAACTCTCATGTTATTGAACTGCTCCCCAATGGTGTCGACGCGCAAGCAGGCGCCGCTCTTTGAGTAGAACAAGATGCAGCGCGAGCTATCAAAAGAACAGACATCTACCTCAAAGAACTTGCGTGCAGCGAGCTCCCGCTCCGTGCCGCTATATTCATAGCCATTGGCATGCATCCGTGTAGGCTTCCACCCTTGTTTGACGAGCTTGGTCCTAGCCTCGACCAATGGCTCGTCGACGGCTATGCCGGCCGGCCCGCGTATGTCGTTCACGGCTTGCGAGCCATCCGCTGGGCATTTGAAGCCCCAGTTATTTATGACTAAGTCTTTTATTTCTTCACCTGTAGTTGAAACGACCAGGCATTTATTGTTTCTCTTGTAGTTGAACTCGCAATATTTAACTCCTTCGGTGCATCGTTCTATTTCTACAATACCTCTTCTTTTAAGTAAGACTTCAGTGCCAATCAGTTCTGTCTCGTTTGTTATATAGGGTTTCCAGCCGTGTTTTATCAACGCTTTTCGTGCACTTAAAAAAAGCATTCCCTTTGTGATGGGTACATCCGTTGCGTTTGCATAGAAGCTTACGCAACACAGGAAGATGCAAATAAAATGATGTGGTTTCATTTGTAGTGCCGCCAAATTTTTTGTAGGTGGTTACAACTTCGTCATACGGCATATACAGTTGGCCGGAAGGATGTCCGTTCAGTGGACGGTTGGCTTGGCCTGGGCCCAATGGCAACGCTTCCCTTCGCCCAGCGACTTTGCGTGTTGCAGTTTCGAAATCACCCTCTACGAGTGGATCTATTGCATGAACAATGCGAAGAATCTCAACGGCAGTCAGGTCCTGAGTATGGGGTGTAAAGTCAGATAAACCCATTGCTTCAATACACTGTAGTTTCCATGTGGGTTTTGTAATTTGATACCTGCCGGACGCGGTGATCGTTCCGCCATGACCGGCCCCCGGATGCATCGACTCTGATTCTTGAGGTGTGTTTAGCCGTTGAAAACGGATTGTTTAAAGACACCCTGTGTAACGTCCTGAAGACTACAAATCCTTGCGCCTTTACCTACGCGTGCGCCAGAATCCGCCGGCTTGTGCCTCTTGGACCAGGGCTCTATCGTTTACCTGCCACTGCTCATCAGTGGTCGGGTTTAGTCGCCCGTCGTAGCTAAGTCGCATAAGTGCCAATCAGTCAGGTGTCCCAGCCTGCACTTGATGGTAGCTGTGCGCAGGGCACCCTCGGGTGCGCCGATTTCTTAGCTCATCGGTCGACTAACCTGTGCACAGCTGCCTCCCTTTCGTTTAGTCGCGAACGGGATACAGCTCTAATTAGAGAGCTAAGACATGTTCAAAGTAACGCCGAATCCCCCGCACACCAATCCAGTACCCTACGACGCCTCTTTCGATCTTGATCCCAAGAAAATGAAACTGGCGGCCGACCGCGCACTCAACTTCTACCTCAACCCCGGGGCGACGAAAGAGCCGATACCGCCCCGCAAGCGCAGCACCATCTTCACCATCGACGCAGCGGTGGATGACGAAACGTTGCTCCTCGAGGCCAGCGAATCGTTCGCACAAGCCCGCGAGATGGTTAACGATCTCGCCGACCTGGCGGACAACCCGCGACGTCATACGATGCTGGTGCTGGCCCGTGTGATTCTGATGGGTGAGTTGGCGGTCAACCGCGTACTGGATAACCACAAGCCTGGATAGTCATCAGGCACGGTAACGAGGGGATTGCCCCCTCGTTACTTCATCAGCGCGGCAAGGATCATCCCTCCAACACCCGCCCCGGAAAAAACAACTCAAAACACGTCACCCCACCCTCACTGGTGACGCCATACCGCCCGTTATGCAACTGCATGATCGTCGCCACAATCGACAACCCCAACCCATTCGATTGCGCCGATCGTTCCCGCGACTCATCCACCCGATAAAACCGATCAAACAGCTTCGGCAGATGCTCGGCCGCAATGGTCGTGCCGTGGTTGCTCACCCGCAGGCTGATCCCATCAGCAGAAGGCGTCGCACTCACCACCAATTCCGAATCCGGCGCGCCATATTTGATGGCGTTGGAACACAGGTTGGCCAGCGCTCGCCGCAACAACATCGGTTCGGCCCAGATCACGCCGCTACCGTGGGCGTTGATGCTGATCCCGGCGTCCGCCGCCAGTCCTTCAAAGTAATCCGCCATGCGCTCCATCTCATCTGCCGCGTCCAGTTCCTGGCGTTGGCGCAGGGCACTGGCCGGGTCGGTTCGGGCCAGGAACAGCATGTTGTCGAGCATGCGCGCCAGGCGTTCGAGTTCTTCGACGTTGGAGGCGAGCAGTTGTTGGTAGGCTTCGACGCTGCGGTTTTGCTGGAGGGCGACCTGGGTTTCGCCGAGCAGGTTGTTGATCGGGGTGCGCAGTTCGTGGGCCATGTCGGTGGAGACCTGGCCGAGCTGGATAAAGCCTTTGGCGAGGCGGTCGAGCACGCCGTTGAAGGCGTCGATCATCGGCAGCACTTCCAGCGGCGCGCCGTGGCTGTCGAGGCGTTCGGTGAGGTTGCCGACGCCGATGCCATGGGCGTGTCTGGCCAGGCGACGCAGGGGCAGCAGCCCGCGATACAGCAGCAAATAGCCGCAGAGCGCGAGCAATAGGGCGGCGACGCCGGCCAGGAAGTACACGCGCAACCGGTAGTTGGCCAGCACGCTGGTGCGCTCGGTCATCAGTCGACCGGCCACGACTTGCAGGCTGCCGAGGTCGCCCGAGTCGATGGTCGCCGCCAGCGCCGCGAAGGGCACGCCGTCCACGCCGGAAAAGTGCTGCACGTCGGCCAGGACCAGCGGATGGTCCATGGTCACGGGCGACAGGTTCGGCAAGTCGAGGTTGCCGGGATTGACCACCAGCAACGGTTTTTGTCCGGCCGCACCGATCATCAGCACCGACTCGCGGTTGCCGAGCATGTTCTGGAACAACGCGGGTTTGCTCTTGATCAGGTCGAGGGTGTTGCTGTCATTCAGAAACGTGCGCAGTTGATCCACCCGAGTGATCAGCGCCGCATCGTCGCGCCGGACCAACTCGCGCTCCAGCTCGCGATACAAACACACGCCCAACGTGATGACCGAGGCAAACGCCAGCAAGGCAAACAGCAAGGCCAGGCGCAGGGTCAGGGAATGCGCTCGGCGGTTCATGGCTGCGTATCGAAGCGATAGCCGATGCCGCGCACGCTGTGGATCAGCTTGAGCTGGAACGGGTCGTCGACTTTCAAGCGCAGCCGCCGCACGGCGACGTCCACCACATTGGTGTCGCTGTCGAAATTCATGTCCCACACCCGCGAGGCAATCAGCGAGCGCGACAGCACTTGGCCCTGATGCGTGGCGAACAGGTGCAGCAAGGCGAATTCTTTATTGGTCAGGGTGATCCGCACGCCGTCGCGGGTGATGCGGCGCTTGAGCACGTCGATGTGCAGGTCGGCGACTTGCAGTTGTTCTTCTTCCCGGGATGGGCCACGACGGGTCAGGGTGCGCAGGCGCGCCACCAGTTCGGCGAAGGAGAACGGTTTGATCAGGTAATCGTCGGCACCCAGTTCCAGGCCCTTGATGCGGTCGGCGATGTCGTCGCGGGCGCTGAGGAACAGCACCGGCGTATCGGCTTCCTTGCGCAAGCGCCGCAGCACTTCCCAGCCGTCCATTTTCGGCATCATCACGTCCAGCACGATGACGTCGAACGAGGTTTCCAGGGCCAGGTGCAGGCCATCCACGCCATTGCGCGCCAGGCTGACCGAGTAACCGAGTTCCTGTAGACCGTTGAGCAGGTAGTTGCCGGCCTTGGGCTCGTCTTCAACGACAAGGATATTCATGGTCGATTTCCATCAAGAGTCAGTGCGCCGTGGAGGGCGTGAGCCAGTGTAGCCCGATCATCTGCACGTGACGCGGGCCACACATCGTCGGCGCGCACACTCAATTGTCATTGGTGCAACCGGACCCTTCCACCTGGTAATCCAGTACATGCTCCTGGCCTTTGTGGTCCAGGTAGTCCAGTCGGGCAGGAATAATGCCGCACTGTTGTGAGATGTCGGTGGTGGACAGGACTTTAGCGACGTCCATATGCACGAAGAAACCGGTCTTGTCATGAATCACCGCGGCCTGTGGCTGGGTGTCGGCAAACGCCGAACCGGTGGCGAGGAGGGCGGCAAAACCGAGGATTAACATTTTCATGATGAGTCTCTCTCTGAATCCGGGTGAAGGTGGCTGCCGTCAGTTGGCTGGGCAGTGAGCTCAGGTTAACGAGGCGATCCGGACAGCCGACCAACAGTTGAATGACAAAGTTGTAATGCAAATCGGCCCGGGATTACGGCTGGCGGCCGGAGGCTTCGAGGATCAAGTCGGCGATTTCTTTCGAGTGGGACATCCGCGACAAATGGCTCGAGGGCAGCTCGATGGTGGTCGCACCCGAAATCTTCGCCAGCACTCGGGGCGCGGGCGGCGCTGAGTGGTCAACCGAGGCCATTCGGTTCCATCGAAAATTTGCGTAAGACTCAAAAAGTTTTCCCTGTGCCTCGCGATCACTCGGCAACGTAAGCAGGCCGGGGGCCGATCACCGTGCGTTGCGTCACACATTGGCGCAGTGGCAAATCGATACTTTGATCGAATCAACATTCACCGGGAACTTTCCGGGAAATGCTTGTCTCTCTTCCGAGGGATTTAAATCGGCCTCGAGCCGGAAATTCCTCAAGGAAGAAAAGAACTCGTACAGAGGAGCAAGACTTTGAGAATACAGTTGACATGTATAACTTCGAATGTATGCTCATGTTCACTTCCGAAAATTAGACCGGCGGTTTTGTTCATTGGCAAACAACGCTGATGATCCGTCAGATCATTGAAATCAAGTTTAAGTAAGCTCGTTTGGTATTGCTGCGTCGGTGATATCTGGCTGTGCTTCATTAGGGTGCTTTAACACCAAATTAGTGCAGCTGTAACCGGTTTCACCCGCATTACTCTACGCGTCAGTACTGTATTAACGGTTGTTGGATAATCGCGCCTTATTCAATGGTGTCGTCAACTTCTGACGACGGCCCTGCAGTAACTTGCTGAATTGTTTGTACTCTTCCAATAATTAGAATAATTGCTTTATTTATTTGCTCGGCAAGTTGTGCCGGGGATGAAGTGTCGCCCGTGGAAGCAATTGGCTGCGTGGTCGATAGCAGGGGTCATAAACCCTTAAAGTCACCAAGCGGTACAAAGGCAACGATCAGAGCCTATGGACGGGGGCATAACTTGAAGGAAACCGATCTGGAGATCGTAGATGAGTGTGTACGATTACTTTGATTGTGAGCTTGACTGCGATAACGACCTCCCCGACATAAAAATCATTGCGCAAAGCACCTCGCCGCTGGGCATCGATCTGCTGCTGTCGGGGGAAACCGGCACTGGCAAGGACACCCTGGCGCAACGCATTCACGTGTTGTCGGAGCGCAAGGGCGGGTTTGTGGCGATGAATTGCGCGGCGATCCCGGAGTCGCTGGCCGAAAGCGAGTTGTTCGGGGTGGTCAGCGGCGCGTTCACCGGGGCCAGTCGTTCGCGGATGGGCTACATCGAAGCGGCGCAAGGCGGCACGCTGTACCTCGACGAGATCGACAGCATGCCGCTCAATCTCCAGGCCAAACTGCTGCGGGTGCTGGAGGTCCGGGCCATCGAGCGACTCGGCTCGACCACGGTCATTCCCCTGGAGTTATGCGTGATCGCCTCGGCCCAACGGCCGCTGGACGAAATGGTCGAGCAAGGCCTGTTTCGCCGCGACCTGTATTTTCGCCTCAACGTGCTGACCATCCAGTTGCCGGCATTGCGCGAACGTCGCGACCAGATCATTCCGCTGTTTTCCCAATTTTCCAACGCCGCCGCCCGCGACCTGGGGCGAGGTCACAAGGCGCTGGGCGCGGCGCTGACCCAAGTGCTGCTCAGCCACTCCTGGCCCGGCAACATTCGTGAATTGAAGTCGGCGGCCAAGCGTTTCGTGCTGGGTTTTCCATTGCTCGGCGGCGGTCCCGGTGAAGACCCGGAGAGCCAGACCCTCAAGGCCCAGATGCGGGTCATCGAACGCATCCTGATCCAGGAGGCGCTCAAGCGCCACGGTCAGTCCGTCGACGCGGTGAGCATGGAATTGGGCGTGCCCCGGCGCACGCTTTATCACCGCATCAAGTCGCTGGATATCTTCCTCAAACACGATGCCCTGGAAAAAAAAGTGGAACCCAAATCCGTCACGGCTCCACTCATGGATATCTCGCACTGATGCGGGTGTTCATTGTGGAGTTAAGACTATGGCTGGTATGGGTGGAGTAGGTGGCGTTGCGAATACTGCAGTAAATGGTTTCAACTCAGTTAAAGAGACCGCGAACTCGGTTAAAGGCAACGCACAAAACCAATCGGCAGCCGCCGACATGTCCGGCGGCGGTAAAGCAGCCGACGCACAAATGAAAATGATGCAGATGCAGGACGAGCAATCGGCCCGCAATATCACCATGCAAGGCCAGGCGGCCATGCAAACCGAACAGCGCAACACACTTCAGGCCATCAGTTCCGCTCAGACGGACGCGTCCAACAAGCAAATTTCCAACGTCGCACAAAGTGCGAAAGGCATCAGCTATTAATCATCCCTATGCCCTCTGTTTGCGCAGAGGGCTTTTGATCGTTAGCGAGAATCTTCCATGTTAAATCCTCTAGCAGCAGGTGCCAGTTCGCTTCTGAAAATGGGCGGCGCTCTTCCGGCGACCCTAACTTCCGTGGCCTCCGAATCACTTAATTCCATGAAAGGGGTGGTCGACAAGTTAAGCAGTTCGCTGATGTCTGGCGGCCACCTCAATACCGATTCGCCCTTGGGCAAGATGGTTGAACAACAACTTAAAAAAGAGAACCCGTTCATGGCCTTGGCCGGGGGGAAGGGCGGTGAAGAGAACGCCGTCAAGAAAGCGTTGGGCGATCTGATCAAGGACAAACTGGGCAGCAATTTCGGCGCCTCGGCGGATGCCGGCATTGGTGGCAAGGGCCAGGGCCAGGGCGGGCAGGATTTGATGTCCAAGACCCTGCAAGGTCTGGGCAAGTCATCGCTGGACAATGCGCTGACCGACAAGGGTGAAGGCTCGACTTTTTCCCAGGCCGACAAGCCGATCCTGCAACAGGTCGCCAATTTCATGGACCAGAACAAGGCCGAGTTCGGTGCGCCGGATTCCGGGTCCTGGAGCAAGGAACTCGACGAGGGCGGTGGCAAGGACAACTTCCTCGACAAGGGTGAAACCTCGAAATTCCGCGCGGCGCTGGAGCAGATTTCCCAGCAGATGGGTGCCGGTGGCGCCCAGGGCTCGCAAGCGTCCCAGGGCAATGGCGGTCTGGGCAGCCCGCAACAGGAACCGTCGGCCAACGATGCGTCCTCGGGCGGCCAATCCAACGATCTGTCGCAACTGTTGGGCAGCAGCAACCCGATGGACATCTTCAAGCAAGGCCTGGAAATGGGCCTGGGGATGGCCGGTGGCAAAGGCGCGGAGGGCGGCGCTGATAGCCTCGCGCAGAACGGCTTGAGCCCGCAGTTGCAACAACACAGCCTGAAAAGTTCGGCCGCTGAAGCGGCGCAAAACATCCTCGACGTGATGAGCGCGGGCGTTTCCTGATCCCAGGATTGCCGTGATCCATCGCACCCCTCGACACCGTCTGCCGGAGAACGCCCATGAGTCTTTCCCCCATCAATGCACCCAAGGGCGTCCCGGTCGAGCCTGACCCAGGCCTGGTTTCCGGACCTGCGCAGGCGGATGTCGACTTATTCAATGGCGCCATGCGCAACGAGGCCGCCCCGGCGGGGCATATGGCCGACGGTGTGATGGGCGCGTTGTCCGAGCGTCTCCAGTCCCAGGAACAGCTGTCGCAGCAGGCGTTGCGCTCGATGAAAACCGCCGCCGGCTCGGCCGATCCGATGGACATGGTCAAGATGAGCCGCTCGCTGTCCCAGTACTCGCTGCAAATGGCGATCACCACCAAGGTGGTGAGCAAGAGCGCCCAGGCGCTCGATAAATTGACCAACATGCAGTAGGCCCCGCGTGAAATTCTTTGCCCCGATTGTGTTGCTGTGCCTGCTGTTGCTCAGCGGTTGCAGCGATGACACGGAACTGTTCGGCGGCCTCTCGGAGCCGGACTCCAACGACGTCATCGCCAAGCTCGCCGACCAGCACATCGACGCCCGCAAGCAGATGCAGAAAACCGGCGTGACCATCATCGTCGCCGCCCGCGACATCAATCGCGCCGTGCGCGTGCTTGAAGCCGCCGGCCTGCCTCGACGGTCGCGCACCAGCCTCGGTGAAATCTTCAAGAAGGAAGGGGTGATTTCCACACCGCTGGAGGAACGGGCGCGCTACATCTACGCCTTGTCCCAGGAGCTGGAATCGACCCTGTCGCAGATCGACGGCGTGATTGTCGCGCGGGTCCACGTGGTGTTGCCGGAACGCATTGCGCCGGGCGAACCGGTGCAACCGGCGTCAGCGGCGGTGTTCATCAAGCACACGGCGGCGCTGGATCCGGACAGCGTGCGCGGACGCATCCAGCAAATGGTCGCGAGCAGCATTCCGGGGATGTCCCAGGAAGCGGCCAACTCGAAAAAATTCGCGATTGTCTTCGTGCCCTCCGTGGAGTTTCAGGACAAGGAAAACCTCGTGCGTTTCGGCCCGTTCCTGATCGACAGCCCGGACGTCGGCTTCTGGCACGTCATGGCCATGGTGATTCCGATCAGCTTGTTGTTGCTACTGGCCGCGCTGACCCTGGCGTTGCGTCGTGACTGGCGCGTGGCCTTGTTCGCCCGTGTGTGGCCCGGCCGGCGCAGCGATTCGACGTTACCGGCAAACCTATGACCGCGAGCGACTGGGTGAACTGGTGGTGTTGCACCTGGCGTTGGGCGCATCCGGGCTGGCACGCGCAGGTGCTCGCGTTGCAGGGCCTGGAGCCCGAGGCGTGCACCGCTGTGAATCGCAGCCGGCAGGCGGATTTACTCGCCAGCCTCGGCGTGCGCCCCAGCCAACCACCCGAACCGGACGTCGATGTGCTGTCGTGGCTGGCGCTGAGCCCGGAGCAACGTCAACAAGCGCTGGCCCTTGCGCGAACGATCTGTTGCGCGCCGCTGCTCGCCGAAATCACCGTGGCCGCGCGGCACGATGCGTGGTGCCGCAGCCTGGCTAAGGCCCTGCGACCGGGGCTTTGGGCCGACCCGCAACAGACCGACATGCGCCCGTTGCTCGGCGCCTGGCTGGGCCCGGCGATCTGGCCGCGCTTGCGCCTGGGATGGGCCCCGGGGGAGGTCGGGGAACTCGCCACGGACCTGCCGCCGAACAAACTCGATACCCTGTGGCGCGCCGTGTTGTGGCGCGTCTCGACGCCATGAACCTCCACCGAGTACCGCGCTGATGCTGGTTCGACGACGCTTGTCCCTGGGCACCGAGGCCTTGCTGCGCGAACCGATCCTGCGCCGCGAAGACCTCGCGGATGCGCAACGGGCCAGTGACTTGCTGCTCGGCGCACAGGCCGAGGCCGAGGCGTTGATCGCCGAGGCTCAAGGCCAGTGCCAGCGTTCTCTCGATCAGGCGACGGGACAGTTCTGGGATCAGGCCAATGCCTTTCTGCAAACCCTGGAAGACCAACGCCAGGCCTTGCAACGTTCGGCGGTGGAGTCCGCCGAGGCCCTGCTTACGCTGACGCTGACCCGGTTGTTCGATGACGCCAGTGTCATCGAGCGCGGACACGCGCTGCTCAAGCATCTGGCGACCAGCCAGAGCGAGGCCTGCACCGCGACCCTCAGTTGTCCCCCTGCGTTATTCGCCGACGTACAGACCTGGCTCGCGGGAGGTCGCTTCGCCGCGCTGTGGCAGTTGCGCGAAGACGCCTCGATGCCGCCCCAGACCCTGCGCCTGAGCAGCGACGTCGGGGAATTCGACCTCGATTGGGCCGGGTTGGTCCGTTGCCTGTTGGGGCAGGGCGACTGACCCGGCGCCAGCCTCATTTCTCCCTCTGCTGCAAAAAGTGGAACCGGCTGACGGTTTTGCTCCACTCACTGGCGACCCTTTCCGTGGAGCACTCTTCATGATCAGTTTCAAAGCCTTGCAGCATCGCCTCGACCATTCGTTCAGCAACAGCCAGACCAACACTGACGAAGCAGCCCTCGACGCCGCGGACAGTGGCTCACCCGAAGACATGATGGCGTTCAGCGACGCGTCGCAGAAAATGGCCACCGCGACCTCGGTGTTGAGCGAAGGCCTGCGCGCCCAGCACGGTTTGACGAAAGCGATCATCGATGGAATTCAATGACTTCGTTGCGGTGATCAGCCAGTGGTGCGAGCAAGGTTCTGGCGCACCGCTGGACTGTTGGATCGACGAGCCCAACGCCCGACTCGCCCGCTGCGAAGACGGCGTGCGTTGCAGCATCGACGTGCTGGACCCGTACGACGCCGCCGACCCCGATCGCCTGACCGCGCTGCTGATCCAGAGCAGCGCCGGTGTGGCTTGCCACTGCGAAGGCGCGCTGGCGATGGACCCCGACAGTCACTGCCTGGTGCTGGTCTGTTGGCAGGCGCCGCCCTGTGCCGCCCTGGTGTTGCTGCAACGCCTGGAACACCTGGCCAATCAGCGCGCCGCGATGCTCAGCCTGTTACAGCATTCTTTGGGCAGCCTGGCGAATGCCGCGCTGCCCCGTTCGACCCTCAACACCTGGCAACCCGGAGCGTGAAATGAAGGCCTTTAAGTGGTTGCCTTGGCTATTGATCTGGATGAGTGCCTCGGCCTTCGCCGCCGTGCCGCCGGCCTGGAAACACACGGCGTACGCCTATGATGCGAGTCAGGCAGACCTGGCGACGGCGCTGGCCGACTTCGCCAAGGAGTTTGGCCTGGGCTTTGAAATGGAACCGGTGGACGGCATCGTCGACGGCCGCATCAAGGCGCCAAACCCCCAGGCGTTTCTGGAGCGATTGAGCCAGGAACATCACTTCCAGTGGTTCGTCTACAACGAGACGCTCTACATCAGCCCGACCAGCGAGCAGACCTCGGCGCGCATCGAGGTGTCCCCGGATGCCGTGGATGACCTCAAGAGCGCCCTGACCGACGTCGGTCTGCTGGATTCGCGATTCGGCTGGGGCGCCTTGCCCGACGAAGGCGTGGTGCTGGTGCGCGGGCCGGCGAAGTACGTCAATTTTGTCCGCGACTACAGCAAGAAAGTCGACACCCCGGACGAGAAGCAAGACATCGTCGTGCTGCCGTTGAAGTACGCCAATGCCGCCGACCGCACCATTCGCTATCGCGACCAGCAACTGACGGTGGCCGGGGTCGCGAGCATTCTTCAAGACTTGCTCGAAACCCGCTCCCGGGGGGATTCGATCAACGGCGTCAACCTGCTCCAGGGCGCCGGGTTGGGCGCCGGTGGCAGTCCCTACGGCGGCGGTTCGACGCTGCTCGGCGGGCTCGACACCGACAACCTGCAAAAAGGCCTGGACCAGGTGCTGGCCAACACCGGTTCGAAGAAAGGCAAAGGCGCCGGGGGCAGCAAGTCGCGGATCCGCGTCAGCGCCGATGTGCGCAACAACGCGGTGCTGATCTATGACTTGCCCAAGCGCAAGGCGCTGTATCAGAAGCTGGTCAAACAGCTCGATCAACCGCGCAACCTGATCGAGATCGATGCGGTGATTCTCGACATCAACCGCGAAGACCTGGCTGAACTGTCCAGCAGCTGGAACATCTGGGCCGGCGGCACCAACGTCAGTGCTTCGCTACTCGATTCCGGTTCCAGCTCGACCTTGTCGGTGGAGAACTCCGGTCGATTTGCCCTGGCCATTCATGCGCTGGAAGGCAAGGGCTCGGCGACGGTGGTGGGCAACCCGTCGATCCTGACCCTGGAAAACCAACCGGCGGTGATCGACTTCAGTCGCACCGAATACCTGACCGCCACCGGCGAACGGGTCGCTGATATCCAGCCGATCACCGCCGGCACCAGTTTGCAGGTGATTCCGCGCTCGCTGACCCACGAAGGCAAATCCCAGGTGCAGTTGATCCTCGACATCGAAGACGGGCAGATCGACGCCTCGGAACTCAACCCCTCGCAACCGAGCGTGCGCAAAGGCAATGTCAGCACCCAAGCCGTGATCGCCGAGCATGGTTCGCTGGTGGTCGGCGGTTTCCATGTGCTGGAGTCCGACGACAAGGTGCGCAAGATTCCTTACCTCAGCGCCATTCCGCTGATCGGCAAATTGTTGTTCACCTCCAGCAGCCACCGCACCAGCAAACGCGAGCGGCTGTTTATCCTCACACCACGGCTGATCGGTGATCAGGTCGACCCGTCGCGCTACGTTGAAAACGGCAACCCGGACGACGTGGATGCGGCGTCCAAACGCATCAATAGTCGACGTGACGGCGCGCAACCGACGCGCATCGACGTGCAGAAAGCCTTCACCCAATTGCTCGATGGCATCGCCCCGGCCGGGTTCACCAGCAGCGATCAATTGCCGTTCATTCCCAACACTTTGTGCGACTCGAATTCGGGCGTGGCCATCGATGGCGAACGCGCCCAGTGGTACACGCAGAAGCAATGGGGCGTGGCGGTGGTGGTGGCGCGCAACACCAGCGACAAACCCCAGCGCATCGACGAAAGCACCTGCGGTGGGCGCTGGGTATTGGGGGTCAGCGCCTGGCCCAAGGCCTGGTTGCAACCGGGGGAAGAAAGCGAGGTGTTCATTGCCGTGCGCCAACCCAAATCACTCACGGCCAACGCCCAGGCGCGCGCCTCGCTACTCAAGGGAACGACACCATGAACCAGGTTTTATGTGGGGCGTTGCTGGTGTTGTGCGCGCTGTTGGCCGGCTGCGCGGGCTCGGGTTCCGGGTGTATGGCCGAGGCGTGCGACCGGCCCGACTCCAACGATCGTGAACTGGTGATCTGGTGGCCGGCGGACATGCGCCAGGGCCTCGAAGCGCGTGAGCGCACGCTCGACTTCACCGTCGTGCCATTAAGGGATTGAAGGCTATGATCCGAGTTTCAGAGAAGTCGGCGTTCTACGCCCAAGTCGCCGCCGAAAGGGCCGCAGTCTGGCCGGTCGCGGCGGGCATTTCGTTCGTCAGTCGCCGCGAACACCAGGATTGGGGCATCGCCTTGCACATCGAAAGCCGTTCGTTGAAACCCCAACAACTGCGCACCGCGCTGGAGCGGCGCTTCACCCAATCGCACCTGTTTCCCGATTACTTTCTGTTCCTCGATTCCCAGCGCGACTTCGTGGTGTGGCACGCCACGCCGATGGGGCCGGGCAGCCACGTGTCCCTGGACGATATCCGCCAGCATCAATTGCTGCTGGCGGGGCTCGATCACTTGGGTGATGGCCCTCACTGAGCGTCCTGCGCGTTCTCTATGCGCGCACGCACGGCATTGGCCCGGCGATTGATCACGACACTGCCCTGAGGTTCGAGGCCCGGTTGGGCGACGACGGCCGGTGTCTGCGCTGGCGGGTTGTCGATAGCCTTGCGCACGCTGCCGTGGGCCTGGAACGTTTGGTTCATGGTGCGATAAGCCAGGCCCATGGCTGCGGCGGTGCCGGCGTTGCCGAGGAAACTGCCGAGGGCCGTCGAGGTATTGCCGCGGGTGACTTCACCCATGGCCATGTTGATCGCGCTGGCCAGGCTGGTCCAGGCCACGCGCGCCGGGGACTGATCGAGTATCCGCCCGTAATCCTTGAGCGGCAGGCTCGCTTCGAACTGTTGCGTGGTGCCGGCCTGGCGCGTGTCGAAATGCTTTTGCAGGTGGTTGTCCATGATCGCGATCACGGTGTTGAACGCCGCGCGGGTGCCGGCCAGGGTCTGGATCGATTGGGCCAGCGCTTCACCCCGCAGTGGCAACTGATCAGCGCCGGTCAATGCCGGGCTCGACAGGGTTTGCCCCGGCGGCAAGGTCTGCGGGCTGACCGAATCCTGGACGAAGCCCATGGTCAGGGTCATCGCGCCATAGGCCCAGCCGAGCAGGGCCATGTTGTCCTGATTGACCCCGTGGGTCTTGGTGTCGTCGTGCTTGCCGGTCATGCTCAGGCTGGCCTGCATGGCTTCGCGCGACACGGCGTAGATCACGTTGCGCAGCTGGGTCGAGAGAATCCGTGCGCTCAAGGCGCCGTCACCGCGCGCGGCACCGAGTGCGCCGAGGCCCAGGTAGATGGCTTCGGCGGCCACCTGATTGCGGGTGACGTTGCGTGAATCGCGCTGCATCTGCGTGCGCAGGGCGCCTTGGTTGTCGGGCGTCAGGCCATTCCATTTGGCTTCGCTCAGGGCGAAGTGGCCGCGCACGGCGACGTTCGATTCGGCGCCCAGACGCTCCAGGCGCGGTTGGCGCACGTAGACCTGAGTGGCAATCGAGGCCAGGGAAATCGCCGCTTGCAGCACCAGGGCACCGCCAGGGCTTTTTTCCGCCAGGCCATCGGCCAACGCGCTGTAGGCGTGCATGAACGCGACTTCGCGCACGTAAGTCGGCAAGCCGCACGTGGCCATCTGTTGCAGGGTCTGGCCGGCCGCCGCCAGCGTGGTGCGCCCGGACGGCAAATTCGCCGCGCTGTCACTCCAGGCCTGGATCGCGCCGCTCTTGAGTTGGTCGCGCGCCGCGCCCCCGGCGCTGCTGACGCTGGCATAGGCCGGCGACAGGTAACTGCGGTGGAACGTCTGGCCCAGGCTCATCGCCGCTTGTGCCGCCCGGGCCGTGAAACCGGGTGGGGGCGGTGTCTGCCCGCGCTCCAGATCCGCCGGGGTACGGTCGCGGCCCAGGGGTTGCAGTTCGAGGCGCGTGGGCGGGGCCGGGGCGATGCCGGGTGCTGCGGGTCTCATGTCCATGCCGGATTCCTCTTGGGTAGCGCGGCGGGCGAAGGCGCGACGAAACTGTCGGCCAGTCGGGCAACATCCAGCAGCCAGTCGGCGAAGGCCTCGCCGTCCAGCCCTTTGCAATCCCAGCGGGCTTGCAGGCAACTGCCGTGGGGCGCGAGGGCCACGGCGCAACCGCTCAGCAGCATTAATTGCAGGTTGGCGCGTAAGGCTAGTTCACGTTGAGCGGCATTGCGCAGTGGGGCGTCGATGATCGTGCTGACCAGCAGGTGGCGCAGGTCGCCATCGGCGATCACTTCGAACGACCGGGCGCCGAGCTGGAGCACCCCGACGGTCTGAATCTGGGCCTCGGGCGGGGCGGCGATGCCCAGTTGCTGCATTGCCTGAATCAGCAGGGGGCTATGCCAATGCTGGTCCATGGCTGCCCTGGCCGCTGGCGCCGTGGCCGGGTTCGACGCGGGGGCCGGACCTGGCGTTGTTTCGGCGCGGGCCGGCCCTGAAGTCAGCGCGGTGGCCCCTGCGACCAGGCTTTCCGCCACGGCGATCATCTGGTCGAGTTCGGCGGCCAGGCCCGCGTGATCCGCGTACGCCTGATACCCCAGGCGCTTGACCAGCAAGCCATGCCCGCGTTCGTCCAGCGCGGCGGTGCAAGCACTCATGGCGCTGATCGCGCAGTTGGCCCGCAGCAGCAATTCGTTCCATTGCAACGGGGTCAGGGTTTCGGGGCGCGGCAGTTGTGCCAACACGATCCACTGCGCGAAGGGTTCGGTCTGCCAAAGGATCAATTGCAGCGTCAGTCCCGGCAGTTGCAACTCGCCGCTGCGGGCGAAATCCCGGGACAGTGGCGGCGCCACGCCAAGGTGTTTGGCGGCGTTCAATAACCAGGGTGTGGCGGCATCGGGAATGGGCGTAAGCGGCGACGAATTCATGAGCTGCACTGCCGAAAGTTTTGAAGGCCATTGAAGCCTTTTAACGTTGCAGTTTCGTGAACGCGCCGCTCTGTATCAGTGGTCTTCGAGCTGAATGATTTCGTCGGTGATCTCGTCGAGCTGGCGGATTACCTGGTAGATGTGCGCCACGTCCAGCAGGGTCGGGCGGGGGATATGGCGGCCGGTCCGGACCTTGTACAAGGTGCGCGCCAGCCACACGCTCTGCACGATCGGAATCTTCGCCCGTTTCGCCCGTTCGATCAGCGCCAAGGCGTCTTCGTCTTCGCCCTTGCAGTGGATCAGCGGCAACGGCGTCTGGCCCGGCCGGTAGTACAACGCCACCGCGAAGTGCGTCGGGTTGACCAGCAGCAGGTCGGCGTCTTCCAGCGGTTTGGCCGGCGTGGTCGGTTCTTCGTTGAGCAGTTCGTGGGCCAGTTGCCGACGATGACCCTTGACGTGGGGATCGCCCTCGGACTCCTTGTATTCCTTCTTGATGTCCTCGTGGCTCATGCGCATTTTCTTGGCGTGGAAGTACTTTTGCAGGGCGTAGTCGACCAGGGCCAGGACCAGCAGCAGACCAAGGGTGGTGCGCAGGATGCTGCGAAACAGCGTCAGCAGCGCATGCCAGTAGGTGGTCAGGTCCGAGTCCGCCAGCAGGATCAATTTGCCCAGCACCGGTTTGATCGACACGTACAGCGTCGCGCCGATGGCGATGGCCTTGAGGATGCTCAGCAACAGGGTCGTCAGGTTCTGCCCGGAAAACATCTGCTTGAGGTGGCCGATGGGGTTGAGTTTGCCGAGGTCGATTTTCAACGCCTTGGGCGCGAACAGAAAACCGATCTGCAGCCAACTGCCGGCCATGCGCATCAGCATGGCCACGCCGACACTCAGCAGAATGAAGGTGATCAGCACCCAGGTGGCCTCGCCGATCAGCTCGGTCAGGGTGCTGAGGAACGGTTCGTTCATGCGCTTCAACGACAGGGTCAGCAGGTATTCCAGCTTCTCCACGCTTTGATCGGCCATGCCCAGGCAGACCTCGCTGACCACCATCAGCACCAGCAGTTTGCTCAGGTCCTGGCTTTGCCCGACCTGGCCTTTCTCCCGGGCATCGCGCAGTTTTTTGGGCGTGGCCTTTTCGGTTTTTTCGCTCATGGCACCAGCACCAGATGCCCGAGCAGAAACTTGATATCCAGCAGCTTTTGCAATTGGCCGTTACCCAGTTCCAGCAGGGTTGGCATGTACACCAGCAGGAACGCCAGCCCGGCCATGCTTTTAGCCGGCATCGCCAGCACCGAGACATTCAGCTGCTGGGCGTACAAGCCGACGATGGCGAACGCGGCCTCGATCAACAGCAGCAAGCCAATGAACGGCGCGGCGTAGAGCAGCGCGTGTTGCAGGGTCAGGTTCAATTGGCCGAGGAAAATATCCAGGCCCTGGGCATTCATCCCCGGCAACCACACGGTGGGCGGCCACACTTCATAGCTGTCCCAAATCACCTGGGTAATCAGCGACAGACCGCCGGACAGAATCACCAGCATGATCAGCGTTTCCTGGAACAATTCGCCCAACGGCGTGGCGTCCGGTCCAAGCGAGGGGTTCATCTGCCCACCGCTCAGGGCGCCGCGCTGGCTGTCGAGCAGCGCGCCGACCGTGGCGAACATCCAGAACGGCGCGTACAGCAATAATCCCAGCAACACCCCCAGCACCGACTCCTTGAGCAGCAGGCCGACGATGGTGTACCAGTTGTCGTTTTCCAGGGCCAGGACCCGGCCGATGCTCGGCGCCGGCACCAGGGAAATTGCGCAGGTCACGCCGTAGCGCAACGGCCCTTTGATGTGCTTGAAACAGAACGCCGGGACCAGGATCAGGCACGGCAGAATCCGCGCGATGGCCAGGCCCATGCCGAGCATCAACTCGAACAGGTGTTCGGCGTTGAACGGCATCAATGGGCGCCGCCGGAGCGGGCAATCAGGTCGAACGAGAGGTTGATGAACTGGATCAGCTCCACGCCAATCCAGCGCCCGGTCGCGGCGAGTGTCAGGCCCACGGCGGCCAGTTTGATCCCGAAGGGCAGGGTCTGGTCCTGGATCTGCATCAGCGCCTGCAACAGCGACGTCAGTACGCCGACCAGCACCGCGACGCCGAGGGTCGGTGCGGTGAGGATCACCACCAGGAACATGCCTTGCTTGAACAGTGCCAATGCTTCCACGGTGGGCCTCACATATAGGAATAAAACAGACTGTCGAGCAGCCGCGACCACCCCTGCACCAATACGAACAGCAACAGCTTGAGCGG
This sequence comes from Pseudomonas sp. ANT_J12, assembly GCF_008370045.1. Taxonomy (GTDB): domain Bacteria; phylum Pseudomonadota; class Gammaproteobacteria; order Pseudomonadales; family Pseudomonadaceae; genus Aquipseudomonas. The sequence continues at coordinate 325,484 of NZ_VOBN01000004.1, read as the reverse complement.
CAGCGAAATGGTCATGGGCGAGACCATTTGCATGCCCAGCGCCAGCAGCAGGTTGGAGACGATCAGGTCGATGACGATGAACGGGATGTAGATCAGAAAGCCGATCTGGAACCCGGCCTGCAACTCCGAGAGCACGAACGCCGGGATCGCCAGCAGCAGGTCGTTGCTGCTGGCTTTTTCCGCCATTTCCGCCGGCCACATGCGGTGGGTGTTTTCCAGCAAATGCGCCTGCACATCCGGGTCGGTGTTGCGGCTCATGAAGCGCTGGATCGGCTCCATCACCGTGTTGGCGCTGACCTGGAGTTTTGCCGTGGTGCCCATTTCCAGTGGGTTGTCCTGCACCCGCTGCTGGATTTCGTGCGCCACCGGGGCCATGACGAACAGCGTCGCGGCCAGGGCGATGCCGTACATCGCCATGTTCGGCGGCACTTGTTGCACACCGATGGCGTTGCGGGTGATCAGCAGCACCATGGAGATTTTCAGGAACGCCGTGCAGACGATCAAAAACAGCGGGACCAATGACAACGCGCCCAGCAGCAGCGCGAGCATGATCGGGTTCATCCCCTCCATGATCATCGGTCGAATACCACGCGAGTAATTTGCAGGCCGAGGCGACCGTCGATGTCCACCAGTTCGCCGTGGGCGACCACGCGCTCGCCATGGCACAGGGTGGCTTCGCCGGGCGCCACGCCGGCCACGTCCAGCACCGAACCCGGCGCCAGGCGTTGCAGGGCTTCCAGGCTCAGGTTGACGCCGCCACTGCGCACTGTCAGCTCGAGGCTGAGACCGGCCAGGGGCGAGGAGGGCAGGACCGGGTCCGGGGCCAGCGCCGTCGATTCGTCCGGCGCTGGCTCGTCGACGGGCTCGGCCACGTCGATCTCGGCTTCGGCGATGTCGCCGACAATCTCCGGCAACTCGTCTTCGTACAGCGGGTCATTGTCCATCGTGGAGGTCCTTTTCGCGGATCAGCCGCAGTTGCAAATTGCTGTCGAGCGCCTGGGCATCGACCACCCAATCACGGGCACCGAGGCGCAGGTGGCCGTGTCCTTCGCTGTCGAAACCCAGCGCGTTGGGCAGCACCACATCGCCCACCCGCAGCGAGCCCAATTGCTGAATCGTCAGGCTGAGGCGGCCGAGCGCCACCGGGTAGTGCAGCGGCCAATCCGCCGACAGCGGGTGTTCGATGGCCTGCCACGGGGCGGCGTCTAACAGCCGCAGCAGGGTGTCGGCGCCGCAGCTCAACACGCCGTGGACGGTTTCGCCGGCCCGTTGCACGGTGAGGCGGCAATCGAAGCGTTCGGGCAGCGGTTCATCCACGCCGTCGAGGGGTTCGAGCGGCGCGAACAGCCCGGCCAAAGTCGGGCTCAGTTGTTGATTCACGTATTGCCAATACCAGGGCTGCATCGGCCCGGCGCACACCACCGGCGCGGTGCCGAACAGGCTCAGCAGCGCATCGGCATTGCCCAGGCGCAACAGGCCACGGGCGCTGCCGAACGGCACGCTGGCCGCGTTATCGAAGGACGGCAGCGGGCTCAGGGTCAGACGCCCGTCATCCTCCGCGCTGGAAAAATCCAGCCAGCAACCACGGCCCAACAAGCGACTCGCCGCAGCGACGCTCGACGTCACCTGGCGCAGGGTCAGCGACTTCATGCGGCCCCCATCGACAGGTCGACGTCCTGCCCCAGCGCGTCGGCAAACGCGTCTTCGCAGGCTTGATGGCGGGCGCTCAAACGCGTCAGCACGTCGCTGCGCTCAAAGCCCAGTTCGATCGTCCAACGGCTGTCACGCTTGTTCGCCCGCACCTGAACTTTGCCCAGGTTGGGCATCAGCAACGTGGCGCTGAACGGGCGGCTGCCGTAGGCCGGCAGTTGCAGCGCCAGTTCATCGATCAACTGCGTCGGCACACCGTCGGCGGGGGCGAACATGTTGAAATGGCTACCGCCACCGGCGCCGGACTGATTGCCCTTGCCGCTGCCCGACGGCAGCAACAGTTGCTCGAAGAACAAACCATCGGCATCCAGGTGACGGGTGCTGTCGCGGCCCGGAATCAGTCGACTGTCCGCCAAACGGCTGCGCTCCGGCTCGTTGCGCCGAGGCTGCGAATTGGCCGCCGCTGGAGTGTCGGTACGGGGCTGGATCGCCGCCGGTGCCGGTTTCTGTGGCGGACGCGGTGCCGGGTGCTGGATCGGTGCGTTCAACGGCTCATTCCTCATTCAGGGCCTCGCTCATGCAAGCGAGTTTTTCCACGGCGCGCTGGCGGGCCTTGGCTTCCAGTCGCGCTTGTTCGATGCGCAGGTGTTGCTGCTCGATGCCATAGCGCAATTGGTTGGCGTTCTGGCGGATGTAGGCGAGGCGATCGAGCATGCGGCGTTCTTTGTCATGCCAGCGGTCGACGGCATCCAGCGCCATGGTTTTTTCCAGGTGCGCGGCGGACAACTGCTGACGCCGGACCTTCTGGTTGTCCCGTTCCTGCACCCACGACTGTTCGGTGAGCCGCAACTGTTCGTGCATCGCCTGCAACTCGTCCTGCAACAGACGCTGGGCGCGCTCGGCACGGGCCTGGCGGTGTTGGCGCAAGGGCGTCAGCACACCGATCACGTGCTCCAGGGCGGCGCGGTCCGGGTCCACTTCGAGTTCGTCGTCCATGCTCAACCCGGCAACTGCGAGGTGATGTGCATGAGCTGCTCAAGGGTGGTTTCCAGCGGCACCGGTTCACGCAGGTCCTGGCGCAGAAAGTCGTTGATGGCGTCGTTGAGTTGCACCGCGCAATCGGTCACCGGGTCGGACCCGGGCTGGTATTCCCCCAGGCGCAGCAGCATCTCCACTTGCCGATAGGACGTCATCAACCGACGCAGGCGATTGTTGGCTTGCTGGTGTTCGCGGCCGGTGACGTTGCTGAGGATCCGGCTGATGCTGGCCGGCACATCGATGGCCGGGTAATGCCCGCGCTCGGCGAGTTTGCGCGACAGCACGATATGGCCGTCGAGCAACGAGCGCACTTCGTCGGCCACCGGATCGTTCATCGAATCCTGTTCGATCAGCACCGTGTAGATCGCCGTGATCGAGCCGTTTTCGCTCATGCCGGCGCGCTCCACCAGTTGCGGCAGCAAGGTGTACACCGATGGTGGCAAACCCCCACGGCCCAACGGTTCGCCGGCGGCGAGGCCGATTTCGCGCTGGGCCCTGGCAAACCGCGTCAAGGAGTCGATCAGCAGCAAAACCTTCATCCCGCGTTTGCGGAAGGCCTCGGCGATGGCGGTGGCGGTGAACGCCGCGCGGGCGCGTTCCATGCTGGAGCGGTCGGACGTGGCGCAGATCAGCACCGAGCGCTGACGCAGGGTGTCGTCCAGTTCATGGTCGAGGAATTCGCGCAGCTCGCGCCCGCGCTCACCGATCAAACCGAACACGATCACATCGCAATCCATGTTGCGCGCCATCTCCGCCAGCAACGTGGTCTTGCCGCAGCCGGCCCCGGCGAACAGCCCCACCCGTTGCCCTTCGCCGAGCAGGATGGCGCTGTCGATGGCACGTATGCCGGTGGGCAGCGCCGTGCTGATCCGCGGTTTTTGCATCGGCGGCAAGGCGTCGGCGATCACCGGGGTGGTGGTGCGCCGGTCATACGGCCCGGCAAACGCGCCGTCGCCATCCCCCAGCAGTGGCCGGCCGAAACCGTCGAGCACGCGGCCGAGCAAACGGTCATCGACGCCAATACGGTGGGCCATGCCCAGCGGCCGAATGCGTGCGCCGACCTGGATCCCGTCCGGCGTGCCGAGGGCGCTGAGCAAGGTGCATTGCGGGGTGAAGCCGACAATCTCGGCGAGCATGCTGTTGCCGTCGGCCTTGCTCACTTCGCACAAGTCGCCGATCTTCGCGGTGGGCACCTGGCATTCGAGCAGAATGCCGTTGACCGCCGACACCCGGCCACTGATGCGCACCGCCGAACAGTTCGACAGCCGCGTGGTTTGCTCGCGGGTCCATTGCGCCAGGGCGGTGCTCACCAGCGCACCTCGACGTGCCGCTCGCCATCGAATTCGATGCGTTGCTCGTCGATCCGGCTCAGGCGCAAACCGTTCAGCACATCGCCGATGTACAGGCGCTGGCCCTCGCTGGTGACCAGGTGGGCGTTGGTGCCGCTGATGATCTGCACGATCACGAACGGCAGGCCTACACCCGCCGTGGCGACTTCGTCGAGCAACGGCACCGGCAGTTCGTAGCGTTCGTTGAAGCGTTGCAGCATGCGTTGATAAACCAGCAGCGCATCGTCTTTGAGGCCACCCTTGAGGGCCAGGCCTTCGCCGCTGTCTTCGACGCTGACGTCGGTCAACAGCCGGTCGCTGAGCAGTGCGTTGAGCTGGCGCCGGACCGCGTCGCGACTGGCCAGTTTCACTTTCGGCGGCGATGCCGCTGCGGTGGTTTTCGGCGGGGCGGGCGCGGCTATGGCGGCCACGGGCGCGGCGATGGCCTCGCTCGGTGGGCTGGTGCTGCGGCTCAAGCCCCAGGCGCTGCCCATGATGCCCACCAGCACGCCGACGATCACCGCGCCGATGCGGTCGAACCGCGTCGAGCGTCCCGAAACGTTCACCAGCGGCGGCGATTGTTCGGCGCTGTCCTGAGGGGTTTCGCTCGGTGCGACCACGGGCACCAGCGGCCAATCCTGCTCGGCCGCCGACAGGCACAACCAGACATTGCCCAGGGCGAAGGTCTGGTTCGGAGCCAGTTCGGTCACTGTGCGCGCATGGCCTTCTTCGTCGTTGATCAGGCTGTCTTCGGCCTTCAACTGCCAGCCGTCCTCGGTGCGTGTCAGCCGACAATGCAGGGCGGCGACGCCGGGGTCGTACAGCGCCAGATCGTGCTCGGCATCGGCACCGATCAGCCACTGCTCGCCAATCAACGGCAACGCGGCGCCCTGGTGCAGGCCACTCAATACCCGCAGCTCAAACATCACGACAGTCTCCAGGCATCAGGCCGCATAGTCGTCCTCCAAAGCTTGCTGGTCATCGTCGAGATCGAAACGGCCCATCACTTTCACTTCGGCGACGTTGCTGATCTCGGCGAAGGACAGCACCGGCACGTGGTGGAATTCATCCTGCAACAAGGTGCGCAACGGGCTGCGCAAGTCCTGGGCGACCAGCAGCACGGCGCGTTCGGCGGTGCGCAGGGGGAAGGCGATGCGCAATTGCTGCACCAGTTGCAGGCTCGAGCCGTTGCTCAAGGCAAAGAAGGTTTCGGTCTGGGTCTGGCGCAGGCTGTCGCGCAGGATGCCTTCGCTTTCCGGGGTCAGCAGCCACACCAGCAAACCGTTGGCGCCGCAGTACTGGTTGTAGATCAACGATTTGAGGGCGATGCGCACGTAGTCGGTGAGGGCGGTGATGTCGCGTTCGTGCTGACCGTGTTCGATCAGGGTTTCGGCAATCACCCGGATCGCCCGCAACGGCACGCATTCGGACGCCAGGCGTTGCAGCACCGAGGAGAAGCGCGCCAGCGGCAGCACCCGTTGCATTTCCTGGGCGAGTTCCGGTTGCTCGGATTCGAGCCAGCCGAGGATCGCCTTGGTTTCCTGCAACCCGATGAACTGCGGCCCGCAGGCCTGCAGGGCGCGCTCCATGCGCTCGACAATCAGGGTGCCGGCGCTGATGGTTTCCACCGGGTTGTCCTGCAACTGCGCGGCGTCGGCCGGCAACCACAGCCATTGGCTTTCCTGGCGGTCGAGACTGCCGGCCACCGCTTGCTCGTACTGCCCGGCGTCCAGGGTATCGACGTCGATGGCGACGTGGGTCTGATTGAACGTGGCCTTGAGCATCGGCACTTCATAGACCGAAAAACGGAATTCGTCCGGCGCCAGGTGCTCGGCGGTTTCGATGATGAACGAGGGCAGGGTCAGGCCGTAATGCACCACCAGGCGATTGCGCCGCTGGCGGATTTCGCTGACCAGCGCTTCGATCTGCGCCCGGTTCTGCTGGGGGTGGAATTGCAACAAGAACTGCCGGCTCGGGGTAAAGGTGCGCAGGTCTTCGTTGCCGTTGTCCTCCGGCGCCACGGCGACCGGTTGGTCCTGGCTCGACTTGGGTTTGGCCCGTTGCATTTGCAACACGCCGCCCAGGCTGCAAATGATCGCGATGACGATAAACACCGCCGTCGGCATCCCCGGCATCGCGGCGAAACCGAGCATCGCCACCGAGGCAATGATCCAGGCCTTGGGCTGGCTGGTGATCTGCTCGGCGATCTCGCGGCCGATGTTGGCTTCCACCCCTGGGTTGTCGTTGGACACCCGGGTGATGATCATCCCCGAGGTCACAGAAATCAGCAGCGCCGGAATCTGCGCGATCAAGCCGTCGCCAATGGTCAGCACGGTGTACAGCTGCACCGCGTCACCTGCGGTCATGCCGTGCTGGATCACGCCGATGGCGATCCCGCCGATCATGTTGATCGCGACGATGATCAGGCTGGCGATGGCATCGCCGTTGACGAATTTCATCGCCCCGTCCATGGCCCCGAACAACTGGCTTTCCTTGCCCAGTTCCGAGCGTCGGCGCCGGGCTTCGTGGACGCTGATCAGGTTGGCGCGCAAGTCGCTGTCGATGGACATCTGCTTGCCGGGCATGGCGTCGAGGGTGAACCGCGCGCCGACTTCCGCCACCCGTTCCGAGCCCTTGGTGATCACCAGGAAGTTGACCACGGTGAGGATCATGAAAATCACCATGCCCACCGCCAGGTTGCCGCCGACCACGAACTGCCCGAACGCCTCGACGATGTGCCCGGCGTCCTGGTCCAGCAGGATCAGGCGCGTGGTGGAAATCGACAGCGCCAGGCGAAACATCGTGGTGATCAGCAACACCGAGGGGAAGGTCGAGAATGCCAGCGGGCGCGGCAAGTGCATGGCCAGCATGATCAGCAGGCAGGAAATGCAGATGTTGATGGCGATCAGAATGTCCACCAGCCAGGTGGGCAGCGGGGTAATCATCATGAACACGATGGCGAGCACGACAAACGCGCCCACGATCTCCGAGCGCCGCATGGCCGCCAGGGCGATCTGATTGAGCGCGTTGATAATCCATTGCATCAGGCAGTGTTCCCCTGGGTCGGGTTTTGCTCTTGACGGGTGAGCTCCGCCATCAACGTCAGCAAGTTGCCCAGGGCGGTCTGGCGGGCCTTGAGGTCGCGCCATAACAGAATGGGCAACTGCTGCAGCATCGGGCGCAGACCGTTGAGAAAGGCCAGTTGGTGCTTGAGGTGTTTGCCGCCGACAAATTGCGTCAGTTGCAGGGTTTCGTGCAGGTTCATGCCTTTGCCCGAGAGCGTCAGCAGGTGCTTGAGGAACGTCGGCGCATTCAATTGCAGCGCGGGGTTCTTGCCGCGCATGCGGCCCAGCAAGTGTTCGCTGGTTTGCAACAGGGTCGCGACATGCCGGGCCGTGTTCAGGCCGTGCATAAGATTGCGCAACTGCTGCTGGGTGCTCGACGGGCTGAGGGCCGCCAGGTCATCGGCGATGGCGCCGCGCAGGTCGCGCAGGGTCGGGGCGAATTGGCGTTCGCCTTCGTCCTGGCCGAGCAGGGTGTCGATCAATCCGGAGATGCTTTGCTGGCCGACCACCCCTGAATAGTACAAATCGCGCAGGGTTTGCCGGCGTCGCGGGTTGAGGCTGGACTTGGCAAACGCCCGGGCGGTGTTGATCCCGGCCTGGGCCTTATTGCCGTGTTCGCGCCGCAGCAATTTGAGTTGCTGATTGAGGCTGACATGTTCACCGCTGGCCCCTTCGTTATAGGCCTGGCGCGAGGCCGCCTGGAGCATCACATGGGCCTTGGCCGCGTCGTCGCCACTGAATGCCAAAACTTGCGCAAGGCTCGGGGTCTGGTTTTTGAGCTGCTTGCGCAGTTCCCGCGCGGCGCTGTCGAGGCCCTTGTCCTGGCTGCCCATCAACAACTGATACAGCTCGCCCAGCTTCACGGCCTTGGATTGCAGCGCGTTGGTACTGGCCATCAGGTCGCGTTGGCTCAGCGTGCGGCTTTGCTGAATCAGCGCCGAAGCGAATCGCGTGACCTGCTGCGTGGCGGTGCCTTGATTGGTCGGCGGCGTGCTCTGGGCAAGCAGCGCCGCCGACCGGACAGGCGTCGCCGGGGTCGGTTGCTGGACATGTGGAATGTTCGGAGCCGCGATCTTCATGGCGCATGTCTGTCAGGGATATGCGCAGTGAGTGGCCGGTCCTGGCCATCCGGTTCCATCGGCATGGCAAACAGGGCCGGTGTGCCAGTTGCGGTATTGGATCCAATCGGCTTGTGCAAGAACTTGCACAGACATCATCCGCAACAGTTTTTAAAACCGTTAAAAATCACGCGGTTACGAAGATGTATCAATTGGCATACATATCGCTATAGCTCTGGGACATATCCTGAAATGGTTTATAGCGATGCTTTCCAGCAATTCGATGACCTGTCCAGCACCTGTTTCCGGCCTCCGCCAGCTCAGTACCGAGCAGGTGCACAAGCTAAGAATCTTCATCAAGAAACGGGTGATGAACCTCGACGATGTGGAGGACATCCTCCAGGGCACGTTCCTCGAAGCACTGCGCAACGAGCATAAGTTTCGTTACGACTCCCAGCCGCAAACCTGGTTGTGCGGCATCGCCTTGAACCTGATCCGCAGCCACTTTCGCAAACTGTACAAACAGCCGTTCCAGGAAAGCTGGGAGGACCGCGAGGAGCAGGAAGTCAGCGATGGCAGCGACATCGGCGCCCAGGTGCATGATCACCGGCAACTGGCGCGGGTGGTCCGCGCGATTGGCACCTTGCCGATGACCATGCAACAAGTGCTGCGGGTCAGCCTGGAAATGGACGGCAACTATCAAGACACCGCGTCGAGCCTGGGCGTGCCCATCGGCACCGTGCGCTCGCGGCTGTCCCGGGCGCGGGAGCAACTCAAGCGCAGTGTGCCCTGTGTTTTTTGAGCGTCGGGGGATTTCATTGCGCGCAGATTGGAACCGTTTGCGCCGGTCATGCCACACATCGGCACTGTCCGACTGAAAATGGCGACCCCTCATGCGCATTTCCAACACACCGTTACCTGGCACTGGCTCTCCCTCGTTGGGCGGCGACAGGCCGTTGCGGCCCACGGCGGAGAATGCCAGGCCCAGTGCCTTTTCCGCGCCGGGTGGCGGTGTGCAGTTCGGTCAACAGGCCGGGTCCCAGACTCTGGCCAGCCCGGCCCAAGACGCCCAATCGCCGAACCTGTTGGGGCTGGTGATGAAGCGTTTGCTCGGCGGCGATGAACGCACCACGCCCGCACGGCCGCTCACTGATGTCACGCCCGCGACCCGCACGGCCAGCGCCACGGCAACAAGCGATGCCACAGCTTCCGACCCGGCGGCGACGACCAGTCCCGAAGCGCAGTTGCTCGACGACTCGAAATACTCCTCACCCAAGGAACTCGAACGCTGGGCTCCGCTGGTGGCGGACCTGCCGCCGGAGCAACGGGAACAGGCGGCCAAGGAACTCAATCGACCCATAGCCGCGGCCCTGATGGCCACGGAAAAAGGCCCGGACGCGGCCAAGGCGATGAAGTTCATCAATGACAATCCGGCGCTGAAAACCGCCGTGGATACCGGCAAGCACGGTGGCAAGGCCGACGGCAAAATCACCGACGGCGACCTCAAGGCGTTTGCCAAGAAGATGCAAGGCGCGGCGGATAACGCCGACAAAGGCCTGGCGAATTATCAGAAAGACCACCCCAATGCGGATCCCCAGTCGTTGCAGATGGTGCGCTCGGCTTCGTTGCTGCAAGCCAACGGCCCGCTGGCCAACGCCGCCAGCCCCAAGCATGCGGCGGGCGCGGAGGGCGAGACCAAAGTCGATCAGTACATGGACGCCGACGGTTTGAAAGCCTTGCAGGACAACAACCCCGGGCTCGCCGGGCCGCTCAAGCAAGCGTCGAAAACCTGGTCGCAACCGGGCCTGCTGAACATGCTCGACCAGGGCGGCCTCAAAGGTCGGGACCTGGCCACCCATGGCCCGGACCAGAAATTCGACGCGGCGAACATCAGCAACTGGATCAAGAACCAGGCCCCGACCAATGGCGGCGAGTTCGCCGGAATGCTCAGCGACGCGGCGACCCTGAACGCCGTCGCGGGCACGGACATCAGCAAACTGGGGAAAGAGGTGTTCGAGCAACCGGAGAACTACACCGGCGCCCAGAAAGCCGCGGTGATGGTCAAGTTGCAACAGACCCAGCAGAGCGTGGTGGCCGGTTCTGATCTGCGCAAGACCGGCAAGACTGAAGAGGCCCTGGCGCAAAAGATTGGCCAGTTGCAGGACGATCCCGACGTGCAGGCCTACATGAACCAGGCCATTCCCAGTCAGGAACGCGCGCTGGTGGCCAGCGACCCGTCCCTGGAAAAAGCGGTGAAAAGCCAATTGCAAAACGTGGTCAGTGGCCAGGCCCTGCGCAACGACATGAACAGTGCCGACAAGCGCGCAAAGAAAGACGCCAATCCCGATTACAGCACCGCCCTTGGCGGGCTATCGGCGCAACTGCAAATGCAGCAGGACCTGCTCGGCCCCGGGGCCAACCTGCCGACGGCCGCGCAAGTGGTCGGCAACCAGCCGGACGTCCAGGGCAAGTTGCAACAGTCCTACGTCAACAACTTCAGTGAAGGCGGCTCGCTCAAGCAATTGCTGGGGCAGAAAAAGGCCGACGCCGGCCAGTCCCTGCAAACCAGTGATGCACAAAAAGCCGCGTATGACGCGGTGCTGCCGCAGAGCTTCGTCCAGGGGCAGCAGGCCAGTTATGTCGACGCCACCGTCGGCCAGTTGCAGCAATCGAAAAAAGGTCGCGAGCTGCTGGAAAACGCCGGTGACGGCACAGGGCGGTCCGGTTCTGTTTCCGATGCCGTGGCCCCGAAAAACAAGGCCCAACAAGTCAAGGACGCCTACGACAACACCAAGCAGGGCCTCTCGTCGGCCAAGGATGGCGTCGATGCGGTGCGCAAGCTGGCCGGCCGTGAAGCGTCGGCCGGACTCGGTCGCATGGCTGGCTCCATCGGTGGACGGATCGCCGGGGCCGTGGCGGGCGAGGCGGCGGGGCTGGCGGCGGCGTCGGCCATCGGCGCGGCGGCCGGGCCCGTCGGTTGGGTGATCGACGCGGCCATGAGCATTGGTTTCGGCATCGCTGCGATCATCGAGGCGGTGAAGAAACACACCGCGCAAAAGCATTTCGACCACAACGTCGATCCCACCCTGGAGCAGTTTGGTATTCCCAAGGCGCACTGATCGACTTCTTTTCTGATGCCCGATTATTGAAAACACACACGAGGATTGACCATGGACTCGATATCTCCCAGCCGCACGCAGCCTTTGCTTCAACACGAAATGCAGGCGCTCGGCGCCTCCACTTCCGCCAGCGCTGCCACGGCGATAACCAACGGCGAGCCACAGGCCCTGACAGACCTGAAAGCAAAAATGACCGAGTTGTTCAGGGGGGACCGCACCGAAGAAAACGGTGCTCAGATGGATGCGTTGGTGCAGGGGCGGGCCAACAAGCTGCATGAAATGGGGATTGACTCGAACGCGGTCGATCTGTTGCTGGACAAGGCCGAACGCATGGACCGGGTGACGGTTCCGACCCAGGGCGCCGTGGGCGGCTTGCCGTTCGGCGTGGTGACCGTGGTGCTCGACAAAGTGCCCGGGGTGACGGCCGATGCTGTCGGGAATCCGGGCTATACCGGTTTCATTGCCGGGGCCATGTCGGGGGCGGCCGATGTGGTGGGCGCGGGGCTGCTGACCAAGGCGACCGAAGATTCGATGTGGCTCAAGGCGCCGGCCGACAAGCTTGAGGACATCATGGCCGCCTCGCAGAAGACCAAGACCGAGGCCAATCCGCTCAAGCAGGCCGGGCAAAGCGCCACGGCACTGCAGACCTTTACCGTGCGTAACGTCGCGCGCCTGGCTGTCGCGGCATCGCTCAATGCCACGGTCGGGCCCAAGGCTGCGGCGGCGGCAGATACGGCCATTGGTTCGTTGGGCGGCATGGCTGCCGGCTCTGGCTATGCCATGCTCATGCATAAACATCAAAAAGCCGCAGGTCTGGTCGGTGGGGCGCAGTTGTTCGGGCGTAAAGACTGGGAAAAGCAAATCATTGAACTGAGAGATTGCAGTCCCTCCCGGCAATACATCAACGGCGCCAAACGCGCCGCCAAATTTCCCCTGGACGTTGCGACCGATACCTTGAGTTCTGTGCGCAAGGTTTTTGAAGGCGGCAACCTCCTGACTAATGGCGGTGCGTTGGCAGGCGGTTTCGCGTTGACGAGCATGGCGCGAAACGCGGCCAAGACCGCGGCGCTCAGTCACGGGTTGCCGGCGGGGGCCGTTGCCGCAGCGGACCATGCGGTCAACGTCGCGGGTTCGGCATTGACCTTCGCCGCCTACGGTGCCGCGGGTGTGCTGGCCGGAAAAGCGACGGACAAAGGCGTCAAGGTGATTCAGGAAGACATTCCACCCAAGGCGCAGAAACTGGCGGACGGTGCCCAGAAAGGCATTGAGACCGGGGCGAAGGCCACCGGCAAGTTTGCCGGCGACACCTATGACTCGGCCAAGGCAGGCTTGGCCGAGGCCGGCACAGCGATTGGTGATGCCTACACCTCTGGCACGACGGCCATCGGGGAAGCCTACGACTCCGGCACGACAGCGCTTGGCAATGTGGCGCGTTCCGGGGCCGACAGGGTGGGCGAGCTGGCCGAGCGTTCGGGGTTGCGCCGACGCCAGGATCCTCCCAATGGTAACCCGGCCTGACGCAACGCCCGGATGTGCAAGCACCGGGGACTTCAACCGGTTTGCCGCGCTTGCAGAAACCCGATGACGAGGCTCGCCGCTTCATCGGGTGCGGCCTGAAGCAGGCAGTGCGGCGCGTTGACGTCGAGCACTTGCACGTGCGGCTTCTGTTCCACGATCCACTGCGCGGCAGCCTCGGGCACCACGCGGTCCCGGGTGGCGCGTAGATACACCGTGGGCACCTCGATGTGGGCAAGCTGCGCCGACACATCGACGCCGAGCACCGACCGCAGTCGTGCGCGCATTACCGAGGGGCTGACCTGATTGATCGCTCGGCTCAGGGCCATGCGCAAGGCAGGGGTGGAGAATCGACCGAGCAGCAGTGGGCTGAACCACCCGGCAGGCACGGCGCCAATCGGCAGGAGGTTGACCAGCCAGCTCAAACGATTGAACAGCGGTCGCGGGTTTCGGGCAAACGTGCAGCAGAGCACCAGCCCGACTTGTTGTGGTAGGCGCAAAGCCGTGAGGGCGAGGGCGATCGGTCCCGAGAAGGATTCACCGAGTAATACGAACGGGCGATCGGTGGGCAGCGACTGCCTGGCAAGGGCTTGCAGTTCCTCGTAACTCAGCGGGATGTCGCTGGGGTAGGTCACGACAATGACGTCGCAGGCGTGCCCGAGGGCTGACACGAACGGTTCGAACAGTTCACCTGTGCCATCCATTCCCGGCAGCAGGACAAGCGTCGGCAGGTTTGATCGGTCCATGTGTTCCTTCCTTGGCGAGTCGCCATTCTGGCCCATTTGACTCAGCGCATGCTGGTCAGAATTGGCCTCTTTTTCTGTGGGACGCCGGCAGGCAGATCTCCAGGTTTTGGGCTACTACTGACAAGCCTTTTTCCATTTCCCTGTCAGGAGCTTCCTTATGTTGTTTCATTGGTTTCTTGCGGCGATCCACCTCTTGGCATTTGCCATGGGCCTCTGGGGCGTGCTGACCCGAGGCACGGCTTTAAGCCGCCTGGCCGCAGGCACGGCGCCGGTCCGTAACGTGCTGGTGGCCGATAACGTGTGGGGGATTTCGGCGGGGATATTGCTGGTCACCGGTTTGATGCGGGCGTTTGGCGGGTATGAAAAAGGCACCGACTATTACCTGCATCAGCCGCTGTTTCACCTCAAGATGACGCTGTTCGTGATCATCCTGCTGCTCGAGCTGGCGCCGATGATCACCTTGATCAAGTGGCGGATCGCCTTGGGGCGGGGCACGGCAATTGATTTGGGGCGGGCGAAACTGTTCGCCCGCATCAGCCATGTCGAAGCGTTGTTGTTGATGCTGATGGTGATTGCGGCCACCGGCATGGCTCGGGCGGTGACCTTCGGGTAGCAGTGCCGGATTCGTCGGGGTTAAAGCGAAAAGTCTGACAGCCATGGCGTAGCCGAAGCCGTTAGTATCGGCCTCACGAAATGCGGGAAGAATTGAGGGACGAGCGTTCAACAAAATACCGAGCATGAATCTTTAGCCAGCCATTGCGCTGAAGCGAACGGGCTGGCTGCTGACTGCAACAGGATTCAGGGTGTTTGCGGCTTGTCTGGAGCGGTCAGGCCAGCCTGAATGCGTTGATAGATCTCTTCGCGATGCACGGCAACGTCTTTCGGAGCGTTGATGCCGATCCTGACTTGCTGGCCGCTAACGCCCAGAATGGTGATAGTGATGTCATCACCGATGTTTATGCTTTCACCGACTTTGCGGGTGAGTATCAGCATGGTCTTCTCCTTGATTGCTTTGTAGGGCACCTGATTCAGACAGTGCAGAGGTCGGTGTAGTTATAGATTAGTGCGAAGTCTCACGGTTTGGGTGCCTCTTTCTGACGCGCAGATGCTGCATTAATTCCCAAGGCGTAACTATACAGAGGCCGCAACCATGATTCTCGTTGTTTTATGCCCATTTTGCGGCACTCGGGAAGTATTCATGAATGCTAAAATCCGCGCTTTTGGCATTCAGAGGGAAGCGTTGTGCGCAAAATGGCCTTGGTAATCGCAGTATTGGCGTTGGCAGGATGTGGTGAAGGCAAGGATGCGAGCGCTCAAAAAACGCCATCCGCGACGGTTTCCGCACCGGTAACGCCCCCCGTCGTTGCAGCGGGTCCGCAATGGGATCTCGAAGTGCGCGGCGAAACAACCCAGGCGGTCAGCGACCTGAGCGGCTGGTTGATCGAGCACAGCTTCGTGTCCAATGTGGTCCGGGAAAACGGCAAGGACCGGATCCTGCTCGGTCCGTTCGCTACCAAAGCCGAAGCTGAGGCCCGCCAGGCCGACTTGAACGCGGCCCTGACCCGGGCGAAAAAGATGAACATCGAATCGCTGATCATCGAGCGTCCGGCGGCGCAATAACCGCGCATTTGTTCAGGCGCCGTTCAGCGGGGAATCCTAAAGGGTGTCCACGGTGACTCGTATCTATACGTAGTCATTGTCGATTCCCAGAAGGAGCTCCCCCTATGGCCTCCACCCATCCTTACAAAATGTTCGACGCGGTCTTGCGCCGCAAACAGACCCTGAGCCCGCACATGATGCGCGTCACCCTGGCCGGGCCGATGGTCACCGAAATGGCCACTTGGGCACCGGATCAACGGGTGAAGCTGTTCTTTCCGGCAGAAGACGGATCGCCCGCCAGTCTGGCGCATGACGATGGTTGGTACGCCCGCTACCGCTTAATGCCGGTGGCCCAGCGTCCGGCGATGCGCACCTACACCATCCGTCATTTACGTGCCGAGCAGGGCGAAGTCGATATCGATTTCGTGTTGCACGGTGAAACCGGCCCGGCGTCCCGTTGGGCCATCCGTGCGCTGCCGGGCGCCTCGATCCAGATCACCGCGCCGGATCGGCATTTTTCGGCGCAGGATGCGGGCGGTTTCGAATGGAAGCCGCCTCAGGCACTCAAGCAAGTGTTGCTGATCGCTGATGGAACTGCGTTGCCGGCAGCACTCGGGATACTCGATGAGCTGGCGGCCATGGCCGAGCCGCCGGTGACCCAGGCTTTCTTTGAAGTCGACAGCCGGGAAGATGCCTTGCCGGTGCCGGACTGGCCCGGGCTGTCTGTTGAATGGCTGATTCGGGGCCACGCGGGCGCGGGGTCGCTGATGGTCGAGGCCGTCCAGCGGGCAAACCTGCCGACATTGACCTCCAAAGCATCCGAAACAGTGGAATTGGCGCCAGTCGATGTCGACGGGGACATCCTCTGGGAAACCTCCGACTCGGCCAGTGAGGGTTTCTACGGCTGGATCGCCGGGGAGACGGTCGCGGTGATGAGCCTGCGCAAGTACTTGATCAAGGAACGCGGCATTCCCCGTGAGTCGCTCAACCTGATGGGCTACTGGCGCTACAACAAAGTCGGCGGTTAGAACGAACAAAGGCCTCGGGTTTTAAAACCCGAGGCCTTTGCGTTTCCAGCATGTGTTCAACTGCAGGCTTTCATGTCCACCGGGCCGACAAACTCGTTGCCGCGTCCCATCACGCACGCCACGCTTTGATTGCGCTGACGCTCCCAGGTTTGCACCGGGTAGGTCTTGTTCCAGGCTTCATACAATTGGCGATCCTGTTTGGACAAGCGCAAACCGTACTGCTTGCTCATGTAGAAATACGTCCGGGCGATCATCCCGCGAATCGAAGGGCGGGGCATGACCTTCTTCGCCTTGAAGTCGACCTGGGTCAGGCACGAACCGTATTGACCCGATTGCACCGGCAGCCAGCCAAAGCTGAAGTTGCTGCGGTCGCCATTCACCTCACCGATGCTCGGCACCAGGTTGTGCAAATCGGCCTCGGCCTTTTGATAAACCGGATCGTAACGCGTGCAGTTCTTGCGTCCGCCCGACTGCCAGCACTGACGCTGATGGCCGATCTGCCACGCCGGAACAATGTGTTCCCACTCAATGCGAGCGGCCCGCTTGGCACTTTTGCGCGGCACATAACCGCAGGCGGCGAGGTCCACCTTGTTGCCGGTGTATTTGCAGCCGCAATAAAACTCGGTGGATTGCGGTGCGTAAAGTTTCCAGGCGACCTTCTTGGCTTCGTTGAAGGTACGGGGCGCGGCAGCCTGGGCGCCCGTGGCGATGAACAGAAGCAGCAAAGCTAAACAACGGACACTCATTGACTCAATCTTCCTTCGGCACAACCCAGAAAATCTGCACGCCGCCATCGTCGCGATAGGCGAGGGTGACGTTATCGTTTTCGTCGATTTCCTCGAGCAGGCGTTCCCATTCGTCCACCGGTTCGTCGGGCAGGCGAAAGATCAAGGCCGCTTTGGCCTTCTGGGCACTTTGGGAATTGATGATTTTTTGAACGCGCAGACCCATGCGTTCAAAGGAGTCAGGAGAGGCAGAGGGAGAGGCCACGGAATTATCCTTATTAAGCTGTACGTGCATACAGTATTTAACTGTAGGCATTTTCGCAACTGCTTAAATTTCAAGAAAATCCTCTGACAGTAGTTTTTTCCGTTTGGTGTAGGACGCTGGAGATTATTTTGTTGGACGCTAGCCACTCACCCATTTGGGCGAGTGGCGCAAGCGGTGCCCGACCGGAACCGGTCGGGCGAGGGTGGATCAGTATTCCCAGAACATCCGTTGCAGCTCTTTGCTGTCGTTGGTCTTGGTCAGCGCGACCATGGCCAGGATGCGTGCTTTCTGTGGGTTCAAGTCATGCGCCACCACCCAGTCGTACTTGTCGTCAGGCTGTTCAGCGTTACGCAGCACGAAGCCGCCGGCGTTGACGTGGGACGAACGGATGATTTGCACGCCATCCTTGCGCAGGGCTTGCAAGGTGGGAACGACGCGCGAAGACACCGAACCGTTGCCGGTGCCGGCATGGATGATCGCTTTGGCGCCCGATTGGGCCAGGGCTTTGTAGGCGGTATCGCTGACGTTGCCGTAGGAATAGGCGATTTCTACGTCAGGCAGGCTCTTGATGTTCTTGATGTCGAATTCCGAGTCCATGGTGTGGCGCTTGGCCGGCAGGCGGAACCAGTAGGATTTGCCTTCGACCACCATGCCCAGCGGGCCCCAGGCACTTTTGAAGGCCTCGGTCTTGATGTTGATCATTTTGCTGACATCGCGTCCGGACTGGATTTCATCGTTCATGGTCACCAGTACGCCTTTGCCGCGTGCTTCTTTGCTGCTGGCCACGGCCACGGCGTTGTACAGGTTCAGCATGCCGTCGGCCGACATCGCGGTGCCTGGACGCATGGAGCCGACCACGATGATCGGCTTGTCGGTTTTTTCCACCAGGTTCAGGAAGTAGGCGGTTTCTTCCAGGGTGTCGGTGCCGTGGGTGATGACGATGCCATCGACGTCTTTGCTGTCGGCCAGTTCCGCCACGCGGCGGCCCAGTTGCAGCAGGTTGTCGTTGGTGATGCTTTCGGAGGCGATCTGCATGACTTGTTCGCCACGCACGTTAGCCAGTTGGCTGAGTTCCGGTACGCCGGCGATCAGTTGCTCGATACCGACCTTGGCCGCCTGGTAGGTGGCGCTGTTGGCCGCGCTGGCGCCAGCGCCGGCAATGGTGCCACCGGTGGCCAGGACGACGACGTTAGCCAGTTTCTGTTGGGTTTCGGCTTCTTTTGCCTGAAGGGCGGTGGGCAGGAGCAGCAGGAGGGCCAAAGCGCCCGGAATAAAGGTGTTGAAAGCAGATTTCATTATTTTCTCTCTAGTAGTGAGACGGTGCTGATGCAGGTTCATCTAGATACGCCCCCGGCGGATCTGAACGCCTGGGGTGCACGAGAAGGAGCAGGATCTGTACCAGCGCTACTGTGAATGAGAGAAAACTTTAAGTTGATGATTTATATCAGTATTTACGCGGACGGCAGTGAAGTCCAACAAGCTGCTGTCCGGGTTTCCGAATACGTTGAGTATTTACGTTCGGTTGTCCGAAAGGGCCTACGATCTTTGCTGATTTGATTACCTTGCTGAATGTCGAATCCGTGCTTAAGAAAATGCCGCGCTGGTCGATGGTTATCTAAAGGGATCTTTCTTTCAGGAGTGGACATGTCGTTATCAGTTGGTCTTCCCAACCCCGCAGGCGTCACCATTGGTGGCAAATCCGCTGCGACGATCCGTGCGCTGAACGAGGCCGCGCAGGCCGAGGCAGACAAAGCGCTCGGCACTAAAAAAGAAGAAGACAGCAAGGTCGTCAAGACCGGCCCGGTGGGGTTGGATAAAAGCTCCGGCACCGAGGCGGCGGCCGAAGAAAAAAGCAACCAGAGTCTGGCGGTGAAAATGCTGCTCAAGCGCATGCAAGAGCTGCAACAGCAACTGCGCGAGCAACAGCAGCAATTGGCTGCGGCCCAGGCGGCGTCCTATCCGACACCGGAAGCCAAGGCCACCGTGCTCATGTCGATTCAAGGGCAGATTGCCGACACCAACGGCGCCTTGCTGGAAGTGGCCGCCAGTCTGGTCAAGGAACTGGCCAAGGGTGCCAGCACCGGATCGGTAGTCAATACCACCGCTTAAGCTATAGTTCGTTTTTGCCGGCCAGGGCACAAAATGGTCGTTTCTGATCGTTGACAAATCCTGGCAGGGTTCGCATAGTTCGGTCTACGCAAACGTTTGCGCGGCAGTCATGATGGCTCGATCCACTCTGACTGCCCTGTCGCCTGCGCCAGCGCAAGCGTTGCTCACAATAATCATAAGATCGGAGTGAACCCATGAAGCTGCCATTCGCTGGACGTCTTCTCGCTGTCGCTATGCTGGCTGCCGCATCCGCCGCGTTGCCCCTCTCTTCGGCTTTCGCCGACACTGAAAAACCTAAAGTCGCGCTGGTCATGAAATCCCTGGCCAACGAATTCTTCCTGACCATGGAAGACGGCGCCAAGGCCTATCAGAAAGACCATACCGCTGATTTCGACCTGATCTCCAACGGGATCAAGGACGAAACCGATACCGCCGGCCAAACGCGCATCGTCGAGCAAATGATCCTGGCCAAGGTCAATGCGCTGGTCATCGCGCCGGCTGACTCCAAGGCCATGGTGCCGGTGATCAAGAAAGCCGTCGACGCCGGTATCACCGTGATCAACATCGACAACCAACTCGACCCGGCCGTGGTCAAGAGCAAGAACATCACCGTTCCCTTCGTAGGCCCGGACAACCGCAAAGGCGCGCGTCTGGTGGGCGAATACCTGGCCAAGCAACTGAAGGCCGGTGACGAAGTCGGCATCATCGAAGGCGTGTCCACCACCACTAATGCCCAGCAGCGTACCGCGGGCTTTAAAGACGCGATGGAAGCGGCGAATATCAAGGTCGTATCCCTGCAGTCCGGGGACTGGGAGATCGATAAAGGCAACAAGGTTGCCGCCTCGATCCTCAGCGAATACCCGGAAGTCAAAGCCCTGCTGGCCGGTAACGACAGCATGGCCGTCGGCGCCGTTTCCGCCGTTCGCGCAGCGGGCAAGGCGGGCAAAGTGCAAGTGGTCGGCTACGACAACATCAATGCCATCAAGCCGATGCTCAAGGATGGCCGTGTCCTGGCCACCGCTGACCAGTTTGCCGCCAAGCAAGCCGTGTTCGGTATCGAGACAGCGCTGAAAATCATCAAGGGCGAGAAAGTCGACAGCGGCACCAACGGTGTGATTGAAACTCCGGTTGAGCTGGTCACCAAGTAGTCCTTCTGGCGACACAACGGCGCTCGCCCGTCCGGGCGAGCGCATGGAGAGTTTTTATGTCAGTTTCCGCCCCGAACGCTGTCCTCTCGGTCAGCGGTATCGGTAAGACCTATGCCCAACCGGTCCTGACCGGCATCGACCTGACGCTGATGCGCGGCGAAGTGCTGGCGCTGACCGGTGAGAACGGCGCCGGTAAAAGCACCCTGTCGAAGATCATTGGCGGGCTGGTCACGCCGACCACCGGCCAGATGCAATTCCAGGGTCAGGAATACCGCCCCGGCAGCCGCACCCAGGCCGAAGACCTGGGCATCCGCATGGTCATGCAAGAACTCAATCTGTTGCCGACCCTGTCGGTGGCGGAAAACCTGTTTCTCGATAACCTGCCGAGCAACGGTGGCTGGATCAGCCGCAAGCAATTGCGTAAAGCCGCGATCGAAGCGATGGCCCAGGTCGGCCTCGACGCGATTGACCCGGACACCCTGGTCGGCGAACTGGGCATCGGGCACCAGCAAATGGTCGAGATCGCCCGCAACCTGATCGGCGACTGCCATGTGCTGATCCTCGACGAACCGACCGCGATGCTTACGGCCCGTGAGGTCGAGATGCTTTTCGAACAGATCACGCGCCTGCAAGCCCGTGGCGTGTCGATCATCTACATTTCCCACCGCCTCGAAGAACTGGCGCGCGTCGCCCAGCGCATTGCGGTGCTGCGCGACGGCAACCTGGTCTGCGTCGAACCGATGGCCAACTACAACAGCGAGCAACTGGTCACCTTGATGGTCGGTCGCGAGCTGGGCGAACACATGGACATGGGCGTGCGCAAGATCGGCGCGCCAGCCTTGACGGTCAAGGGGCTGACCCGTTCCGACAAGGTGCGTGACGTGTCTTTCGAAGTCCGTGCCGGCGAGATCTACGGCATTTCCGGATTGATCGGGGCAGGGCGTACCGAGTTGCTGCGCCTGATCTTCGGCGCCGATACGGCGGACAGCGGCACGGTTGCGCTGGGGTCACCGGCCAAGGTCGTGAGCATTCGTTCCCCGGCTGACGCGGTCGCTCATGGCATCGCGCTGATCACGGAAGACCGCAAAGGCGAAGGCCTGCTGCTGACCCAATCGATCAGCGCCAACATCGCCCTGGGCAACATGCCGGTGATTTCCAGTGCGGGCGTCGTCAACAACGGTGATGAAATGGCGCTGGCCCAGCGGCAGATCGATGCCATGCGTATCCGCAGTTCCAGCCCGACGCAACTGGTGTCCGAGCTGTCCGGCGGCAACCAGCAGAAAGTCGTAATCGGCCGTTGGCTGGAGCGCGATTGTTCGGTGATGTTGTTCGACGAGCCGACCCGCGGCATCGACGTCGGCGCCAAGTTCGACATCTATGCCTTGCTCGGCGAATTGACGCGCCAGGGCAAAGCGCTGGTGGTGGTGTCCAGTGACCTGCGGGAACTGATGCTGATTTGCGACCGGATCGGCGTGTTGTCGGCGGGGCGTCTGATCGACACGTTCGAGCGCGACAGCTGGACCCAGGATGATTTGCTTGCCGCCGCTTTTGCCGGCTACCAAAAACGTGATGCGTTGCTCAACGAAGCAGCGCCTAGGGATCTTCCATGAAAACTGCAACGTCTGCCGGTAAACGTAGTGGCAATTTTTACGGCCTCGGCACCTACCTGGGCCTGGCCGGTGCCTTGCTGGCGATGGTCGCGCTGTTCTCGGTGTTGAGCAGCCATTTTCTGTCGTACGACACCTTCAGTACCCTGGCCAACCAGATTCCCGACTTGATGGTGCTGGCGGTTGGCATGACCTTCGTGCTGATCATCGGCGGCATCGACCTGTCGGTCGGTTCGGTGCTGGCACTTGCTGCGTCGGCGGTCAGCGTGGCGATTCTCGGCTGGGGCTGGAGCGTGTTGCCGGCGGCTTTGCTCGGCATGGCGGTGGCGGCATTGGCCGGGACCATTACCGGTTCGATCACCGTGGCCTGGCGGATCCCGTCGTTCATCGTGTCCCTCGGCGTGCTGGAAATGGCCCGCGGCCTGGCGTACCAGATGACCGGCTCGCGCACGGCTTACATCGGTGATGCTTTCGCCTGGCTGTCCAACCCGATTGCCTTCGGTATTTCGCCCTCGTTCATCATTGCCTTTGTGATCATCATCGTCGCCCAGGCCGTGTTGACCCGCACTGTGTTCGGTCGTTACCTGATCGGCATCGGCACTAACGAAGAAGCGGTGCGCCTGGCCGGGATCAATCCAAAGCCTTACAAGATTCTGGTATTCAGCCTGATGGGCCTGCTGGCCGGTATTGCCGCGCTGTTCCAGATTTCCCGTCTGGAAGCCGCGGACCCGAATGCCGGTTCCGGCCTGGAGCTGCAAGTGATCGCCGCCGTGGTGATCGGCGGCACCAGCCTGATGGGCGGCCGTGGCTCGGTGATCAGCACGTTCTTCGGCGTATTGATCATTTCCGTACTGGCAGCCGGCCTGGCGCAGATCGGCGCGACCGAGCCGACCAAACGCATCATCACCGGTGCGGTTATCGTGGTGGCGGTGGTCCTGGATACTTATCGCAGTCAGCGCGCAAGCCGGCGGACCTGATTCATGGCAACGATCAAGGATGTGGCGGCACTTGCCGGGATTTCCTACACCACGGTGTCCCATGTGGTGAACAAGACGCGGCCAGTCAGCGAAGAAGTGCGGGTGAAAGTCGAGGCGGCGATCAAGAGCCTCGACTACGTGCCTAGCGCCGTCGCGCGGTCGTTGAAAGCCAAAACCACGGCGACCATCGGTTTGCTGGTGCCCAACAGCCTCAACCCGTACTTCGCCGAATTGGCCCGGGGCATCGAGGATTATTGCGAGCGTAATGGCTACTGCGTGATCCTCTGCAACTCCGACGACAACCCGGACAAGCAGCGCAGCTATTTAAGGGTGCTGCTGGAAAAACGCATCGACGGCTTGATCGTGGCCTCGGCCGGTGGCGATGTCGGGCTCGCCGAAGGCCTGGCCGGCGTGCGCACGCCAATGGTGATTGTCGACCGTGGGCTGGAAGGGGTGAACGCCGACCTGGTGCGCATCGACCACGAATACGGCGCCTACCTGGCCACCCGGCACCTGCTGGAACTGGGCCACCGGGACATCGCCACCATCGGCGGGCCGGCGGATACTAGCGTGGCGCAGATGCGTCTGGCCGGTTACTGCCGGGCGTTGAAAGAGGCGGGCGTCGAAGTGCCTCGCGAGCGCATGCTGGAAAGCGACTTCACCAGTACCGGCGGCTACAGTGCGGCGGCGATCCTGCTGGAAAAGAATCCGCCCAGCGCGATTTTTGCCGGTAACGACATGATCGGTATCGGTGTGTTGCGAGCGGCCGCCGAGCGCAATATTCGAGTGCCCAGCGAGTTGTCGGTGATCGGCTTCGATGACATTCAAATGAGTCGTTATGTCTACCCGGCGCTGACCACTGTCGGCCAGTCGATCCTGCAACTGGGTGAGATGGCCGCCGAAGTGTTGTTGCGCCGGATTGCCACGCCGGACCTGGCCACCGATCAACGGATCGTGACCCCGAGCATTGTCTTGCGGGAATCGACTGCGCCGCTGGCCGGTGTGTTCTCCGAATTCCGCTGAAAGCACCGCAGAAACCGAATTAATGAGTAGTGACGTATGCCAGCAAAAGTAGTGGCAATAGGCAGCCTGAACATGGACCTGGTGACCCGGGCGCCACGGCTGCCCCGTGGCGGTGAAACGCTGATCGGCCAGTCGTTCTCTACCGTCTCCGGCGGCAAGGGTGCGAACCAGGCCGTGGCCGCCGCGCGACTGGGTGCCCAAGTGGCGATGGTCGGCTGTGTCGGGACTGATGCCTATGGCCAGGAACTGCGCGGGGCGCTGTTGGCCGAGCAGATCGATTGTCAGGCCGTCAGCCTCGTCGACGGCGCCAGCGGCGTGGCCTTGATCGTGGTCGATGACAACAGCCAGAACGCGATCGTGATTGTCGCCGGCGCCAACGGCGCGCTGACGCCTGAAGTGATCGATCGTTTCGACGCGGTATTGCAAGCGGCGGACGTGATCATCTGTCAGCTGGAAGTGCCGGATGCCACGGTCGGGCATGCGCTCAAGCGCGGTCGTGAACTGGGCAAGACCGTGATTCTCAACCCGGCGCCGGCCAGTCGTCCGCTGCCGGCGGATTGGTATGCGTCCATCGACTACCTGATCCCCAACGAAAGCGAAGCGTCGGCCCTGAGCGGGTTGCCGGTGGATTCCCTCGAAACCGCCGAAACCGCCGCCACCCGGCTGATCGGCATGGGCGCAGGCAAGGTGATCATCACCCTCGGCGCCCAAGGCTCGTTGTTTGCCGACGGCACAGGCTTCACGCATTTCCCTGCGCCAAAGGTGCAAGCGGTGGATACGACGGCGGCGGGTGACACCTTTGTCGGCGGTTTCGCCGCGGCGCTGGCGTCAGGCAAAACCGAGGCCGAGGCGATCCGTTTCGGCCAGGTCGCGGCGGCGCTGTCCGTGACCCGTGCCGGTGCCCAGCCCTCCATTCCAACCTTGTCCGACGTACAGGCCTTCAAGACACCATGAAAAAGACACCTTTGCTAAATGTCGCGCTGTCGCGGCTGATCGCCTCCCTGGGCCATGGCGACATGGTGGTGATTGGCGATGCCGGCCTGCCGGTACCGCCGGGCGTCGAACTGATCGACCTGGCCCTGACCCACGGGATTCCGGATTTCGTCAGCACCTTGAAAGTGGTGCTCAGCGAAATGCAGGTCGAGAGCCATGTGCTCGCCCAGGAGATCCTCGACAAGCAACCGGTGGCCCTGGCGACCCTGGATCAACTGAATGCCGAAGGCGAATTGGGCCAGCGCGAACTGCTCAGCCATGACCAATTCAAAGTCCTCAGCCGACAGGCGCGGGCGATTGTTCGTACCGGCGAATGCTCGCCGTACTGCAACATCGTGCTGGTGTCCGGGGTGACGTTCTAACCCGCTGTATCCCTTTCTGCTGTCCCACGCACAAGGAGTGCGCTATGCACCGCTATGCTCAGAAACTGCATCATCTGCTCCGGAGTCTGCTGCTTTTGTCCCTGATTACCGCAACAAGCGCCCAGGCGGCGGAAAAAATCGACTTGATCATCGACACCGACCCGGGTGCCGACGACGTGGTCGCCTTGCTGTTTGCCCTGGCGTCGCCGGAAGAACTGAACATCCGCGCGCTGACCACCGTGGCCGGCAACGTGCGTCTGGACAAGACCTCGCGTAACGCGCGATTGGCTCGCGAGTGGGCAGGGCGCGAAGAAGTGCCGGTCTACGCGGGCGCGCCGAAACCGCTGATGCGCACGCCGATCTACGCCGAGAACATCCATGGCAAGGAAGGCCTGTCGGGTGTCACCGTGCACGAACCGAAGAAAGGCCTGGCCGAGGGCAATGCGGTCAACTACCTGATCGATACCCTGAAAGCCGCCAAGCCCCACAGCATCACCATCGCCATGCTTGGTCCACAGACCAACCTGGCCCTGGCGCTGATCCAGGAACCTGAAATCGTTCAGGGCATCAAGGAAGTGGTGATCATGGGCGGTGCGCATTTCAATGGCGGCAACATCACCCCGGTGGCCGAGTTCAACCTGTTCGCCGACCCTCAGGCTGCGGAAGTGGTGCTCAAGAGTGGCGTGAAGCTGACCTACCTGCCGCTGGACGTGACCCACAAGATCCTCACCAGCGACGCGCGCCTGAAGCAGATCGCTGCGCTCAACAACAATGCCGGCAAGATCGTGGGCGATATTCTCAATGAATATGTCAAAGGCGATATGGAGCACTACGGCATCCCGGGTGGCCCGGTGCATGACGCCACCGTCATTGCCTACCTGCTGAAGCCGGAGCTGTTCACCGGTCGCTCGGTCAACGTAGCGATCGACAGCCGCGAAGGCATTACCTTTGGCCAGACCGTCGTTGACTGGTATGACGGCCTGAAAGCTCCGAAGAATGCCTTCTGGGTCGAGAATGGCGATGCTCAGGGCTTCTTCGACCTGCTGACCCAGCGTCTGGCTCGTCTGAAGTAAGCGTTACACCCGCAGGTGCCAGCCTGCGGGTTTTATTCCCTGCCTGACTCCACAACGCCGAGGTAATCCGCCGGGTATTTTTCGAATACCTGGGTGATGAACAACTGGGCGGCTTGTGTCCCCAATTCCTTGACCAAAAGATCGATCCCAATGATTGCCAGCTCCTCCGGGCTGCCGGGGCTGTAAGAGCTGTGGCCCTGTGCCCACTTGGCTTTGATGTCGGCGTCGATACTTACGGTGGTCATGATGGCGCTCGTGAAGTCGGAAAAGTCTGAACGTCGAGTTAACCATTTTGCGCGGCATTTGGCACTCCGACTTAGGCATGAGGGGAGGGCTATGCGACACTTGGTTTTTGATGGATTTCAAGGACCGCGCTGTGCAGATCGATTTGAACACTCCTGACGGCTTGACCCTTGAGGCCGTGCGCCAACTGCTGGCCTCTGCCAGCGATGATGAGCACACCCAGCTGCGGGTAACAAAGGGCGGCATCGCTTACATTTCGTCAGGCGTCGTCGGCGGCACCGACATCGGTGGGCTGCTGTTTCGTCTGGAGACGTGGGCCAAGGGCTCGGGGTATGTGGGAAATGTCGCGGCCAGTGACGAGGTCTGGGTCATGCAGATCTTCAACGCGTTGAAAGAGAACTGGCCGCATCCGCTTTACGACTACATCGACGTTTATTGAGCATTGTTCATATTCAGTCACGATTCAGTGGTGAACGACACGGCGATGCTCAGGCAAACTCGGCGATTGTCCAGGTCGAGGGCGGGGCGATAGCGCTGCCTGTGAAACCAAACGCCGGAATGGCGGTCGCACGAACTCAGCTTAACTATTGAATAAAGGAGGCTTCATGCCTTGGAAGCTCGCGTCATTGGGTACTTTGCTGGCCGTTGCCATGCTGGCCGGTTGCAGCACTCCCTCCACCGAGTCGGCTGCAAAGGACCCTGTGGTGACCGACACCGGCCATAGCCGTTGTGATTCAGAAGCGGCGCAATTCACCATCGGTAAAAAGGCCTCGCCGGAACTGCTGGAGCAGGCGCGTACTCGCGCAGGCGCGCAGAATGCCCGGATCCTCAAGCCCGACGATATGGTGACCATGGAATACCGTTCCGATCGCCTGAACCTGAACACCGATGACAACCTGGTGATCACGCGCGTCAACTGCGGCTGATCGCTGTACCGCTTTTGTTTCGCACATAAAAAACCCCGTCACATGGACGGGGTTTTTTTAGTGCGCCAGAAACTTACTCTGGGCGAACTTGTGCAGCTTGCATACCCTTTTGGCCTTTCTCAGCCACGAAGGAAACGGTCTGGCCTTCTTTCAGGCTTTTGAAACCGTCGCTTTCGATAGCTTTGAAGTGTACGAACAGGTCGTCACCGCCACCTTGAGGAGTGATGAAGCCGAAGCCTTTTTCATCGTTGAACCATTTAACGGTGCCGGTTTGGCGATTAGACATGGTGTATCTCCAAGAAACATATATTTTCAGTAGTACTGTGCTGCTCAGGCCAACTGGGCACACGGGACTATCATAGTCGAAATGTACGGTTTGGGAGCCCCCCGGAGGGATTGTTTGCCCTGAAACCGTGCCTTGTTTGCTGCTTGATCAGGCTGAAAGCCCCGTTTTAAAAGGCTTTCAGCCAAAAGTAAAGACGATAAAAAAAGCTGTAAAACCTGCATAAATTGTACGAAAAGGCGCTTTTTGGAGGCTTTTCATCGGCTATTGGGGCCTTCAAAGCGTCCTTTTAGGCTTATTTTTTTGCCTTGTTATCGGCTTTGCACGCTCCGATCTGGGTCAATGCCTTACGTTGCAGCGCTTCATCAGCCTTGTTATCCATCAAGGCCTGAAGGTCCTTGGCTGGGTACGATTTAATCGCGTCAGCGCCACAGGCACAGTGAGCCTTAGCCGCGGCCGCACCAATCTGAGGAGTGGCGGCCTGAGTGCACTGATCCATGTATTTCTCGCGTTCACCCTTCGGCCAATCGGCATGGGCGGCCAGCGGCAACAACAGGACGATGGGTGCGACTACAGCGAACAAACGATTCAGACGCATGCTGGGATGCTCCTTGTGGGTCAATGTCTTGATATCAGAGGGGTGAAACGGCGTTCAAGTTCAGCACTCTGGCATAAAAGCGCCTGATTTGCCGCAGCAGAAAACCGCGCTACCGCGACGACCGTTCATCTGTGCTAGCATGCCTCGCTCGGGCCTTTGCGGGCTGCGGATGACGTTCAGTCCCGGCAGCGGCAAAGGCACGAATAACCCCTGATTTGAATCCCAGTCACTCTGGTTCGGTTTTCCGGTTGGCCGCAAGGCTCCTGCCGCTGTAAGGCAGGCGTTCGTCATTGAATGGCCTGGATCGGATCTTGTACTGGCTCATCCCAACCCACGTGACCTTTGGTAGGGGTCACCACTAGGAGAGGAGGCGCCATGCCAACTATTACTCTTCCCGACGGCAGTCAACGTTCATTCGACCACCCGGTTTCCGTAGCCGAGGTCGCCGCATCCATTGGTGCTGGCCTGGCCAAAGCCACCGTGGCCGGCAAGGTCAATGGCAAGCTGGTCGACGCCAGCGACATCATCGACAGCGATTCCACGCTGCAAATCATTACGCCAAAGGATGAAGAGGGGCTGGAGATCATTCGCCACTCTTGCGCCCACCTGGTTGGCCATGCGGTCAAGCAGTTGTACCCGACGGCCAAGATGGTCATCGGCCCGGTCATCGACGAAGGCTTCTATTACGACATCGCCTTCGAGCGTCCTTTTACGCCGGACGACCTGGCCGCGATCGAACAGCGCATGCAGCAGCTGATCGAAAAAGATTACGACGTGATCAAGAAAGTCACTCCGCGCGCCGAAGTGATCGAAGTGTTCAAGGCTCGTGGCGAAGACTACAAGTTGCGCCTGGTCGAGGACATGCCGAACGAGCAGGCCATGGGCCTGTACTATCACGAAGAATACGTCGACATGTGCCGCGGTCCGCACGTGCCGAACACGCGCTTCCTGAAATCATTCAAGCTGACCAAGTTGTCCGGCGCCTACTGGCGTGGCGATGCCAA
Source organism: Pseudomonas sp. ANT_J12 (assembly GCF_008370045.1). Lineage (GTDB taxonomy): Bacteria > Pseudomonadota > Gammaproteobacteria > Pseudomonadales > Pseudomonadaceae > Aquipseudomonas. The sequence goes on along the minus strand of NZ_VOBN01000004.1, from coordinate 296,002 downwards.
GAACGAGCAATTGCAGCGCGTCTACGGCACAGCTTGGGCGGACAAGAAGCAGCTGGCAGCTTACATCCAGCGCATCGAAGAAGCTGAAAAGCGCGATCACCGCAAGATCGGCAAACGCCTGGGCCTGTTCCACACCCAGGAAGAGTCGCCGGGCATGGTGTTCTGGCACCCGAACGGCTGGACCCTGTACCAGGTGCTTGAGCAGTACATGCGCAAGGTGCAGCGCGATAACGGCTACCTGGAGATCAAGACTCCGCAGGTCGTTGACCGCAGCCTGTGGGAGAAATCCGGGCACTGGGCCAACTACGCCGACAACATGTTCACCACTCAGTCGGAAAACCGCGACTACGCCATCAAGCCGATGAACTGCCCGTGCCACGTGCAGGTGTTCAATCAGGGCCTGAAAAGCTACCGCGAGCTGCCGATGCGCCTGGCCGAATTCGGTGCTTGCCACCGTAACGAGCCATCGGGTGCATTGCACGGCATCATGCGTGTACGTGCGTTCACCCAGGATGACGCCCACATCTTCTGCACCGAAGAGCAGATGCAGGCCGAATCCGCTGCGTTCATCAAGCTGACCATGGACGTTTATGCCGACTTCGGCTTTAAAGACGTCGAGATGAAGCTGTCCACTCGTCCGGAAAAGCGCGTCGGCTCCGACGAATTGTGGGATCGCGCCGAAGCTGCATTGGCTGCAGCCCTTGATAGCGCTGGCTTGCCGTACGATTTGCAGCCGGGCGAAGGTGCTTTTTATGGTCCGAAGATCGAATTCTCGCTGAAAGATTGCCTTGGCCGAGTCTGGCAGTGTGGTACCCTTCAGCTCGATTTTAATCTGCCTGTCCGTCTGGGAGCCGAATACGTCTCCGAAGACAACAGTCGCAAGCACCCGGTTATGTTGCACCGGGCGATCCTCGGATCCTTCGAACGTTTTGTCGGAATCCTGATCGAGCACTACGAGGGCGCGTTCCCTGCGTGGCTGGCTCCGACCCAGGCAGTGATCATGAACATCACTGATAAACAGGCTGATTTCGCCGCCGAGGTTGAAAAAACTCTCAACGAAAGCGGATTTCGTGCCAAGTCTGACTTGAGAAATGAAAAGATCGGCTTTAAAATCCGCGAGCATACTTTGCTCAAGGTTCCTTATCTCTTGGTTATCGGAGATCGGGAAGTCGAGATGCAGACTGTCGCTGTGCGTACTCGTGAAGGTGCTGACCTGGGCTCGATGCCCGTCGCCCAATTCGCTGAGTTCCTCGCTCAAGCGGTTTCCCGGCGTGGTCGCCCAGATTCGGAGTAATTACTATTAAGCGTGAAATGAGACAAGATAAACGAGCTGCACCGAAAGCCCCGATCAACGAGAATATCTCGGCACGCGAGGTTCGGTTAATTGGGGCTGAGGGTGAGCAGCTTGGGATTGTGTCAATTGAAGACGCGCTTCTTAAGGCTGAAGAGGCCAAACTGGATTTGGTGGAAATTTCCGCCGATGCAGTGCCCCCTGTTTGCAAACTGATGGACTACGGCAAATCGATCTTCGAAAAGAAGAAGCAGGTTGCCGCTGCCAAGAAAAACCAGAAGCAGATCCAGGTTAAAGAAATCAAGTTTCGTCCAGGGACGGAGGAAGGGGATTACCAGGTAAAACTGCGCAACCTGGTACGTTTCCTGAGTGATGGGGACAGGGCCAAGGTATCCTTGCGATTCCGCGGCCGTGAGATGGCCCACCAGGAGCTGGGGATGGAACTCCTCAAGCGAGTTGAAGGTGACTTGCTCGAGTACGGTTCGGTCGAACAGCATCCTAAGATGGAAGGACGCCAGCTGATCATGGTCATCGCCCCGAAAAAGAAGAAGTAATCAATAGGGCACGGCAGGCCTTCTGATTATGTTTATCAACTGAATGCGGAGTATCCGAACATGCCAAAAATGAAAACTAAAAGTGGTGCTGCTAAGCGGTTTCTGAAAACTGCTAACGGTATCAAGCACAAGCACGCTTTCAAGAGCCACATCCTGACTAAAATGTCGACCAAGCGTAAGCGTCAACTGCGCGGTAGCAGCTTGCTGGCACCGTGTGACGTGGCAAAAGTCGAGCGCATGCTGCGCCTTCGTTAATTTAGTCAAGAATAGAGGAAGTAACTCATGGCTCGTGTAAAGCGTGGCGTCATTGCCCGTAAACGTCACAAAAAAATTCTGAAACTTGCTAAAGGCTACTACGGCGCTCGCTCGCGCGTATTCCGTGTTGCCAAGCAAGCGGTAATCAAGGCAGGCCAATACGCCTACCGTGACCGTCGTCAGAAAAAACGTCAGTTCCGCGCTCTGTGGATCGCTCGTATCAACGCTGGTGCACGTATCAACGGTCTGTCCTACAGCCGTTTCATCGCCGGCCTGAAAAAAGCGTCCATCGAGATCGACCGTAAGGTTCTGGCTGATCTGGCAGTGAACGAAAAAGCGGCGTTTGCTGCGATTGTCGAGAAAGCTAAAGCCACCTTGGCTTAAGTACCCCCGACAGTCACCCGGCCTCACCTCTGTGGGGTCAGGTGTTAAACGTCATAAATAGGGGAAGAGCCTTCAAGCTCTTCCCCTATTTTGTATCTGGAGTCTGTACATGGAAAACCTGGACGCGCTGGTCGCTCAAGCTCTAGAGGCTGTGCAAAGCGCTGAAGATATCAATGCCCTGGAGCAAATCCGGGTTCACTACCTTGGCAAAAAGGGCGAATTGACTCAGGTGATGAAGACCCTGGGGAATTTGCCGGCAGAAGAGCGTCCGCAAGTCGGCGCCCTGATCAACGTTGCCAAGGAGCGTGTCACAGAGGTTCTCAATGCGCGAAAGGCACTGTTTGACGAGGCTGATCTAGCCGCCAAATTGTCCGCCGAGTCGATTGATGTGACCCTGCCTGGCCGTGGCCAGACCTCCGGTGGTCTGCACCCGGTTACTCGCACTCTGGAACGTATCGAGCAGTTCTTCACCCACATCGGCTACGGCATCGCCGAAGGCCCTGAGGTCGAAGACGACTACCACAACTTCGAAGCGCTCAACATCCCAGGCCATCACCCGGCCCGGTCGATGCATGACACCTTCTATTTCAATGCCAACATGTTGCTGCGCACCCATACCTCGCCGGTACAGGTCCGCACCATGGAATCGAAACAACCGCCGATCCGCATCGTCTGCCCAGGCCGTGTGTATCGCAGCGATTCGGATATCACCCACTCGCCGATGTTCCACCAGGTCGAAGGCCTGCTGGTTGACCGCGACATCAATTTCGCCGACCTGAAAGGCACCATCGAGGAATTCCTGCGGGTGTTCTTCGAGAAAGAACTGGCCGTGCGTTTCCGTCCTTCGTACTTCCCGTTCACCGAGCCATCCGCTGAAGTCGACATGGAATGCGTGATGTGCAGCGGTAAAGGCTGCCGCGTCTGCAAACAGACGGGCTGGCTGGAAGTCATGGGCTGCGGCATGGTTCACCCGAACGTGCTGCGCATGTCCGGGATCGACCCGGAAGAGTTCTCGGGCTTTGCCTTCGGCATGGGCGTTGAGCGTCTGGCCATGCTGCGTTACGGCGTGAACGACTTGCGTCTGTTCTTCGACAACGACTTGCGGTTCCTCGCGCAATTTCGCTAGTCGTAACGAATTCTTAGGAGAGCAGGATGAAATTCAGTGAACAATGGCTGCGTGGCTGGGTAAGCCCGCAGGTAAGTCGCGACGAGCTGGTTGCTCGTCTGTCGATGGCCGGTCTTGAGGTCGATAGCGTTACGCCGGCCGCCGGTGAATTCACCGGTGTTGTGGTGGGCGAGGTGCTGAGCACCGAGCAGCACCCAGACGCCGACAAGTTGCGAGTTTGTCAGGTCAGCAATGGCTCGGAGACTTTTCAGATCGTTTGCGGAGCGCCTAACGTGCGCCCGGGCCTGAAGATCCCGTTCGCCATGATCGGTGCCGAACTGCCTGGCGATTTCAAAATCAAGAAAGCCAAGCTGCGTGGCGTTGAATCCAACGGCATGCTGTGCTCGCAAGCCGAGCTGCAAGTCGGTGAAGGCAACGATGGCTTGATGGAATTGCCGGCCGATGCGCCGGTCGGTCAGGACATTCGTGAATACCTGGGCCTGGACGACGCCAGCATCGAGGTCGACCTGACCCCGAACCGTGGCGATTGCCTGTCCCTGGCCGGTCTGGCTCGTGAAGTCGGCGCGCTGTATAACGCTGAAGTCACCCGTCCAGTGGTGCCTGTAGTGCCAGCCGTACACGATGAAGTGCGTTCGATTGAAGTGCTGGCGCCAGCCGCTTGTCCGCGTTACCTGGGTCGTGTGATCCGTAACGTCGACCTGTCCAAGCCGACACCGCTGTGGATGGTTGAGCGCTTGCGTCGTGGCGACGTGCGCAGCATCGACGCTGCCGTCGACATCACTAACTACGTGATGCTGGAACTGGGTCAACCGCTGCACGCGTTCGACCTCGCCGAAATCAATGGCGGCATCCGCGTGCGCATGGCCGAAGAAGGCGAGAAGCTGGTGCTGCTCGACGGTCAGGAAGTCAGCCTGCGTAGCGATACGCTGGTGATCGCCGACCACACCCGCGCGTTGGCCATTGCTGGCGTGATGGGTGGCGAGCACAGCGGCGTCAACACCGCGACCACTCGCGACGTGTTCCTCGAAAGCGCGTTCTTCGATCAGATTGCTGTCGCTGGCAAAGCCCGTTCCTATGGCCTGCACACCGACGCCTCGCATCGCTACGAGCGTGGCGTGGATTGGCAGTTAGCCCGTGAAGCCATGGAGCGCGCCACGGGCCTGCTGCTGGAAATCACTGGCGGCGAAGCCGGCCCGATCACCGAAACCGTGAGCGAGCAGCACCTGCCGAAAATCGCGCCGGTGACCCTGCGCGCGCAACGCATCACCCAGATGCTGGGTATGGAAATGGATCCGGTCGAAGTTGAGCGTCTGCTCAATGGCTTGGGCCTGGCTGTTTCTGCTGATGGGGCAGGGCAGTGGCGCGTAGAAGTGCCAAGCCATCGCTTCGATATCAGCCTGGAAGTCGATCTGATCGAAGAGCTGGCCCGTTTGTACGGTTACAACCGTCTGCCGGTTCGTTACCCGCAAGCCCGCCTGGCACCGCAAGCCAAGGCTGAAGCCCGTAGCGACCTGCCTGAACTGCGCCGCCTGCTGGTGGCTCGTGGTTATCAGGAAGCGATCACCTACAGCTTCATCGATCCGAAACAGTTCGAACTGTTTAATCCGGGTGTTGAACCGCTGTTGCTGGCCAACCCGATCTCCAACGACATGGCGGCCATGCGTTCGTCCCTGTGGCCGGGTCTGGTCAAGGCGCTTCAGCACAACCTGAACCGTCAACAGGATCGCGTCCGCCTGTTCGAAAGCGGCCTGCGTTTCGTGGGTCAGCTGGAAGGCTTGAAGCAAGAGTCGATGCTGGCCGGTGTGGTTTGCGGTAGTCGTCTGCCGGAAGGCTGGGCGCAAGGTCGCGATGTCGTGGACTTCTTCGACGTCAAGGCTGATGTGGAAGCGGTGTTGGGCTTCGCTGGTGCGCTGGATTCGTTCACGTTCGTGCCAGGCAAGCACCCGGCGCTGCATCCGGGTCAGACCGCACGCATCGAGCGTGAAGGTCGTCTGGTGGGTTACGTCGGTGCGATCCACCCTGAATTGTCGAAAACCCTCGGTCTCGACCGTCCGGTCTTCGTCTTCGAGCTGGTTCTGGCCGAAGTGGCGTTGGGTAAAATGCCTAAATTCCAGGAGTTGTCGCGCTTTCCTGAAGTGCGTCGTGACCTTGCACTGATCGCCGAAAAAGACGTCGCCGCCAGCGCCGTACTGGACGTAATCCGTGAAAATGCAGGGGAATGGCTGACGGACCTCAGGCTATTTGACGTGTATCAGGGTAAAGGCATTGATCCTGATAGAAAAAGCCTTGCAGTTGGCTTGACCTGGCAGCATCCATCGCGCACTCTTAATGACGATGAGGTGAATAACACGACGCAAAATATCCTCACCTCGCTCGAACAAAGGTTGAACGCCACGTTAAGGAAGTGACGTATGGGGGCTCTGACGAAAGCTGAGATGGCGGAACGTCTGTATGAGGAGTTGGGCCTGAATAAACGGGAGGCCAAGGAATTGGTCGAACTGTTCTTTGAAGAAATCAGGCACGCTCTAGAAGACAACGAACAAGTCAAATTGTCCGGTTTCGGCAATTTCGACCTTCGGGACAAACGCCAGCGGCCTGGCCGCAATCCGAAAACGGGTGAAGAAATCCCGATCACGGCTCGCCGTGTGGTCACCTTTCGTCCAGGGCAGAAGTTGAAGGCCCGAGTTGAGGCTTATGCTGGAACCAAGTCATAACGACGAGCTACCCGTCATCCCAGGCAAACGCTACTTCACCATTGGTGAAGTCAGCGAGCTGTGTGCGGTAAAACCACACGTGCTGCGCTACTGGGAGCAGGAGTTTCCTCAACTCAACCCCGTCAAACGCCGCGGAAACCGCCGGTATTATCAGCGACAAGACGTGCTGATGATCCGGCAGATCCGCGCGCTCCTTTACGATCAGGGTTTCACCATCGGCGGCGCGCGCCTGCGTTTGTCCGGCGATGAAGCCAAAGACGACACCACTCAGTACAAGCAGATGATTCGGCAGATGATTGCTGAGTTGGAAGACGTGCTGATTGTCCTCAAGAAATAATTTACTGCGTTTGAATACTTCCAGTTTTCAAAAGCTTGCGATATATTCTTGAGCGTTCTTCGAGATGAAGAACAGGTTCCACGCCTAGTCGGGGCGTAGCGCAGTCCGGTAGCGCACTAGCATGGGGTGCTAGGGGTCGAGTGTTCGAATCACTCCGTCCCGACCATATTTTTCAATGAGTTAGCCCAATCTGGAAAAGTTGGGCTTTTTCATGCTTGAAAATTACTCCCACATTTACTCCCACGGATATTTTGGATCTTTCTAGCTTCGAGTGAGCCAGCGATAGCTTTGGCACTGATTCGCGAGATATGGCGTATGTAAGAAAAGATGACCGGTCCCGAAACCCTCATCGACATCTTGAGCGCCGCCCGATCCTTCTACCTGCAGCACCATCGCCATCGACGGCACGGTCACCGGGCATTCGGCGCACCGCGACTACTGCTCCGGCCATCAACCTGGTGCGGATTGAGGATCGCCTCGCGGCCGCTTGGGCAGCGCCTGTCCGGCACATACGTCGAAAATCTTCCCTGGCTTGAACGCTATGATCGTGCCCCATCGGTAACTACGCTATTTACATCAGCCCCTTGGGAGGCAAATTTAGCGACGTCTTTAGTACCCACCATTGCCGCAGTTGTCTTGAGTAACGACGAATACCTACAGCTATCTCCGACTCTGTCTACTATTGATCCCGTTTATGACTATATCGGTTATATGATGGTGACGACGGGCTTGCGAATTGGAGGGATTGGACAATTGCCCCTGGGGATTGACGCAAGAAATCCTGGTTGGCTCCGCTATCCCGAGCTCAAGGCTAAAGGCTTGCCGTTTCAGCGGCTCATTTACCTCCCGAAGGGGAAAAAGCGTTTGTTGAAATGCGTGGTGCTCACTGAGGCCCATACCCGGCCCATACTGTTAAGGCATGACTAAGCAGCAAAAATAGAACCATCGAACCAGGGCTACCAAGCCGGCCTGCGTCAGAGGCGACGGCATGGCGTCTTTGCTGGGTATATCGCTTACGCCGTTCAAGCGCGAAGAGCTGAACCACAGACTGAATGCGAAATTGCATCTCACTTGACCAGGTAATTGCATTGCCACTGACCAGTCGTTTGCATCTACGCTGACCACCCAATTGCATTGTTGCTGACCAGTCATTTGCATTCGCACTGACCACTCAATTGCATTCGACTTGACCACTCCACCGGCTGGCGGAGTGGTCGGGGTCTTCAGCTTTTCCTGCTCTTAAGTTTGCGCATTGATTCGCCCTTGAGCGGAATCACATGCGCCTTGTGAGCGATTCGGTCCAACACGGCATCGGCAATCGTCGGATCGGTGAAAAGGTCGTACCATTTTTCCTTGGGGTACTGGCTGGTGATCAGCAAGGAGCCATTGCGTGACTGCTGATCGATGACATCTAGGAGGAAGGGACCGAGCTGGGAATCAATACCGCCGATTCCCAAATCGTCGATGATCAACTTCCAGCGCAGCTTCGGAAGCGTGTGGTCCGCGTAGGACAATGTTATGTCTTCAAATAGCTGCGTGGCTGTCCGGTAGTAGGTATTGAACCCTAGGCTCAGGCTTCTGAAAGGGGTACAGATGTTGTTGCAGAATGTCACTTGCCAATTTGCTTGGCCGGCAGCTTGACCATCCTATTTCATTCCCTCCGAACAATCGAGACGTCCTCTTCACGCCTTGGTCGCGGTTAATTGTTGGCCGGCAACTGTCAGATGTTGAGCGCATGCGCCGTCGATTAGCGAAGTTCGCAGTATGCGGCCTACAAAGCTTTCAGCGGTTGTTAGTAGCGACAGATTTGGAGCAATTTTGTGCTTGCCAAACAGTTTGCCGCAGACGAATTGTTTCAAAGAGTGCGCTCATACAGGTGAAAAATGAACTCAGCATCATTTTCGCTGTCTCTGTCGTTCACCGAAGAAACATTCTGAACAAACGAAAATTCTGACGCGATTTAGGACGTTTCCTACATCAATTCTTCTGCCGTTTTGTTAGCGTGCTCGAAAATTTAAGCTTGCTCAGGCTAGGTATGGCTTTGGCTTCGCGTTTTGTCTCCTCTCTCAGCTTAAGGATAAGCGTATGTTCGCGCCGGCTAATGCTGCGCACTTCACGTTACTGATCCCATCTGTTCGTAACGATTTTAAGGTGCTGGCCTTTCACGGCACCGAAGCCATCAGCAGCTTGTATTCGATCCAGATTGAGCTGGTCAGCGAGTCGCCTGATTTCGATCTGCAAAGTCTGCTAAGTCAGCCTGCTTTCCTTCAGTTCGGCCTGAATGGCGAAGGTATCCATGGGCGAATCGAAGATGTGTTCGTGGGGGAGGCCGGTAAACGCCTGACCCGTTATCAACTGACATTGGTGCCCGCTCTGCACTATTTGCAGTTCAGCCATAACCAGCGGATCTTCCAGCACCTGACGGTGCCGCAAATCATCGCCCAGGTCCTTAACGGTCATGGCATTCAGGCCGATGCCTATACCTTTCATGTCAGCACAAGCACTGAGCGCGAATACTGCACTCAATACGGCGAAAACGACTTCGAGTTCATCCAGAGGTTGTGCAGTGAGGATGGGATTTCGTGGCACCATCAACACAGCCAGGATGGCCATCAGCTGGTATTCACCGATGATCAGACCTATTTCCCCAAGCTGGGGGGCACACCGTATCAGCAAGGCTCAGGCCTGGCGGCTGATCACCCGGTCGTTAGCCAATTCTCCATGCGCTTTAGTACTCGTACCAGCACGGCCACGTGCAGGAGCTATGATTTAAAACGCCCAAGCCTGTTGCTGGAAAGCCAATTCACTGCCGAGTTTAATCCTGCGCTCGAAGACTACCGTTACCCGGTGCTGCACGAAAATGAAAAGCTCGGCAAACAGCTTGCCCGGCAGGCCCTGGAGCGGCACCGAAGCGACTACCAGTTGGCTGAGGGTAAAAGCGACCAGCTAATCCTGCGCAGCGGCCACTTCTTCGACCTGACCGAGCACCCGCGTCAGCAGTGCAACGCGTTGTGGTTGTTGCTCAGTGTCAATCACGTTGGAAAACAACCCCAAGCCCTTGAAGAAGCGATCACCAGCGACGTGAGTCCTGAAGACGGCTTTACCCAAGGTTACCGCAACAGCTTCAGCGCGATTCCCTGGGATGTGTTCTACCGTCCGCCGCTACTCACGCGAAAATCGATGCTGGTCAGCCAGACAGCCCGTGTCACCGGTCCAGCGGGGGAAGAAATCTTTTGCGATGAGTACGGGCGGGTTAAGGTCGAGTTTCATTGGGATCGCGCCGAACTGGGCAGCGATAAGAGCAGTTGCTGGCTACGGGTTTCATCCAGCTGGGCCGGGGATAGTTTCGGTGCGGTAACCATCCCGCGTATCGGCATGGAAGTGGTGGTGACCTACCTGGAAGGTAACCCCGACAATCCGTTAATTACCGGTTGCGTGCCTAATAAGGTCACGCCTGTGCCGTACCCCTTGCCCGAGAACAAAACCAAAACGGTCCTGCGCAGCCACAGTTCACCCGCCAGTGGCGGCTACAACGAGCTGTCGATTGAAGACCGCAGCGGCCAGGAGTTGATCTACCTGCGCGCTCAGCGTGACATGGAGCAGAAGGTCGAACATGACAGTCGGCTGGAAGTGGGTAACGAACGCCGGGAAACCATCAAGGGCAACAGCATCGCTGTGCTGGAGGCTGAAGAGCAGCGTACCGTCACCGCTGACCGTAAGGTCGATCTCAAAGCCAATGACTACTTACAGGTAGCCAGCAGCAGCCACACCCGTGTCGGTCAAACGCTGGTGGTCGAAGCGGGCCAGGAAGTACACCTCAAAGCCGGGGCTAATTTAATCCTTGATGCCGGGGCCAGCATCACCTTGAAAGCTGGTGGTCAACACATAGTAATTGGGGCCGGTGGTATTTTTAGTAGCACCGAGATTCAAATCGGCGGTGCACCTGCTGGAGGAACGGCTGCCAATCCATTGTTGCCGGGCGTATTAGCGGCCCTGGCGACCCCACCCGCACTGCCTATGATGGCCCCGACACAAAATGCGCTGATGGTGGCCAGTAAAGTTAAAGGCGCTGACTTCTGCCCGCTTTGCGAGGCTTGTAAAAACGGTCTTTGCCTGCCCAAAGGAATGACATCATGATAGCTGCCGCCCCTCGGCAATGGATGATCGATCAGCTAAAGCTCGACCATGCTCTGTGCCTGATTCTGGATTCGGAAGGCGAGCTCGACGTCCGCCAAGCCTTGCTGAAAAACAGTGGCCCTGATCAGCATATCAGTGTGTACAGCGAAACTCAGGTCTCCGATTTAGCTGATGCGGGGCCATTCATATTCCTCGTCGACGATCCTGACAATGAACACATCAGAGCCCTACTCAAGGCGCCTGAGCGTAATTGGGGCTGGCTTGCCAGTATTCGAAGAGGTGATCTGCCTACGCTGACTCAACACTGGCGCGAACGGCTGATTATCGGCACGCGGCCCAATCAGGCGCTGTACCGCTTCCACGACAATCGCGTCCTAACCCGTGCCTTGGGACATACTCCTGAAGAAGCGCGCCCTGAGTATTTGGGGCCAACGGTCAGTATGTGTTACTGGCAAGGCGCAAGCTGGGAAGTCGCCCACAATTCTGCTCCCGGAGAATACCCGCTTCCTGCTGACCCAATATGGCTGAATATCCCTGCACCAGCGAGTCAGTCGATGGAGATGCTTCAGTCCAATATCTACCGGTATCTGTGGGCAGAACACAGCGACGATCTGATGAGACTCAGCCAGCACCAAGACCCAAGCACTTGGCTTTCAGAACAACTCTCGCAGGCTCAAAAATGGGGATGGTCTGCCCCTGAGCAAGTGCATTTCTTGATCATCAACAAACTCAATGAAACTGAGCCGACCATCATAAAAAGCTGGTTACCTCATGCCGGTGAAGCGCCGCAGGTTCACTTCGAGCGCCTTTTTAATGAAGCGAAGTTCTGGTCAGGAGAGCAATCAGCATGATGCACGTACGACACATTACACCCCATTTCCTGCGGGTCTTATTTGTGAGCGCAATGGCCTTGGTCGCTTCGGGCTGCTCAATGGCACAGACAGAAAGTTTTACCTTTCAAGCCGACATCCCAGAGAACTTCACCGTTAGTCCGATGGCTTACTACGAGTCGGCCTCCGGCGAGTCGTGTTCCGGGCATAACCTTATCCAAAGCGAGCAGCCCAAGGGAGTGCGTCCGGTTGAGTTCAAGCTGCCACTGACGGACACCGCGAAGGGTTGTTCAATGGTTTTGACAAATGTGGTGCTGCATATCGAAGGACAGTGGGGCAAGCGTGAGCTGGACATGAGTCTACAGACTGCCGGTTTATCAATTCATGATGAGCCATCAGAAACAGCCCGTCCTTTCCCCACGTCGGGACCTCTGGTCTTTCAGGGCCAGTGCCAGTGGTTATTTCGCACGGTGGGATCGAAACGGTTTATCAGGAAAATCCTAGAATGCCGGGCGCTCGACGCGAATGGCGTCGTGCAGAAAAGCCTGGCGGGCGGAGCGTTGCAGCGCGATCAGTTAGCGGGCAAGACTGTGAAATTGGTACTGACGGTAGCGAAAGAGGAACAGCCGTATTTTGGGCGTTCATGGCTAGAAACACCTAAGGGCTGGAAGCCCTGTATCGAAACGAAGGAAACGTTCCGCTGCCAAACTCCGCCGACTTTCACCGATTTCAAAATGCCCGATGGACGTGACTGCTCCGTCTACCCCAACTGCACCGAATAAGGACATCAAAGGATGAGTTCGTATAAACCCATGGAAGATGGGGATAAGCCGGCATTCAGCGGCAAGATGTTTACCTGCCCAAACAAAGGGCACTGGGTTAGTTTTCAGTTGGTAGACGAGTTCGGTGATGGCAAACCGTATGCTGGTCTTGCCTATATCCTTCAGGACAGCGCGAAGCAACAGTACACGGGGGTGCTGGACGCCAAAGGGTTTGCCAAGATTGAAGACTGCTATCGAGGCCCTGTCGTATTAACGGTCGATAGTGAGTATCAAGGAGGCGTTGATATTTGGTATGAAAAGATCGTGGATAGAAAATCTTATCCACTTCCGATTACCGAGCTCCAGGTTCGCGCCGAGCAAACTCATTTCTTTCACAAAGATGGTTTCCCTGTCGACCACAACCCTGCGCAAAAAGCCGGAGATAAATTCATCCAGGTAGAGGTGCGGGATCTGGTCAAACGTAGCGCGCATTTACCCCCGCGCGTTGACCGCAAATACCCTCCAGATGACATCTTGGTTAGGGCGCTTGATGAGCTGAGTTTTGGTCCAGAACCGTTATCTCAAGTAGGTGTTGGGCTACTGTCGAACCGGCACACGCTGCTACAAGTGCGCCCACTGCGTGCGTTTAGACCGATGCTGTCAACGGATAATGCCTTCAGCGCACTGAACCTGTACCAGCTCGCGATCATGTCGGACTTGAGCTACTCCAATTTCGGTCAAAACCCCGTTAAAAATCCTGTGGACTTCGTGAGTTTTCCGCTGGATCCCAGCGTCGGTAACTTTTTTGGTGACGCGCTTTCGAACTATCGAGAAAGTTGGAAGGTAGACAGTTCGCAGTCGTCGGTTCACCGTTACTATCCACTGTACGAAGAAGTGCCTTACTCAAAGCGCTTTGAAATTTTGCCGTTCGACCCAACGGTGTATGAGCAGAATAAGCCTAGCGACACTCAGGAGCACCCTGCCAATCTGCATTTTTTTGATGACATCAATGAGTGTTGGGTTAGCGAAAAGAGCACGCAGGCGTTCATCACTCACCATGATGAAGTCATACTGATTGCTATCCGTGGAACACTGGAATTGTCAGATTGGTGGCGTGACGCGGATGCGGCACAGGTGCCCTTCAAAGAAGGTAAAGGAAAGGTCCACAATGGCTTTTACGATGCCTATCAGGCGTTGAAGAAGTTTGTTCAGGACTATTTGGATCGGTTTCACGTCGGGCAAAAAATCATTATCAGCGGTCATAGTCTGGGGGGCGCGATTGCATTGCTGCTGGCTGAAGCTCTTCGCAACTCCACTGATAACGATTACGACATTCTCCTCTACACCTATGGATCGCCACGCGCGGGTGATGCCACGTTCGTCGCCGCTGCCAAGCCGCTGACGCACCACCGGATGGTGAACAACAACGACATGATTCCCGGTGTACCCGCGCCCTGGATGAACGCACGGCGATCCATCTGGATTCCTGGGCTTGCGGCACTTTTTATTACCAACCCTGTTTTAGGCATCTTGATCTTCGTCGCAGGTCTGGTTCGTGTCGGTGGCGCGCCCTATCAACACCATGGCGAGCTGCATCACTTCATGCCCGTGGATTTTACCGGGAAGGAAGAGTCGGCGATTCTCTGGGATCCGGGCTGTGCCTCCATAGAAGAGGCCGCTTGCACTCGGGCGCTCGCCAAAGATGGCGATCTTCCATTTCGTGGTGGTTTTATCGATCAAGCTATGAGTTTAGGTGACCACAGCATACCGGGGTCCTATATCCCGTTCTCCTGGGCGACCTTTCGACGTTGGCAGCAAACTCAGGAAACTGGCGGGACGGTGGTCACTAAGCGTGAATACGATCTGGTGGCGGCGGCATTGGAGACGATGCGCACCAAAGTACAAGATCAAGGTAAGCAAACAAGGAACACTCAGCGTTATATCAACAATGACCCTGAGTACATACAAACATCGGATGATTTGAACCAAGAGTCGCAAAAGCTTTTCGATTCGGTGGAGCGTCTTAAAAAGGAAAAAGCACGTCGTCTGACACTGGTCGATGTCTACGGAAGCGCAGCGCAATCTCCCAACTTGGAAGACGCTCTGCTTCGTTGGAAAAACCAACGGGAGAACAAGCGGCTGGTGCAGATTGCAATGATTCCTCGGCAGGTCGATGACGGTTTGATGTTTGCCTCTCGCAGCGGCATGCCTCATACGTTGGACATCGATTCCATTGTTTAGTGGGAGTGTCTACCGGTTTGTGCATGGAATACGCACAAACCGGTAGCGTCTTTGATATGGCTAACACGTGGGTCGTTCCTGGAAAACTTCGCTCGACCCCATCCCCGGTCACGAGGAGTTGCCCGATTGCGATGCGTGTCTTCCGGTCAGCCCGAGTCTCGAGCTTGGCCGGTTAACTCACCAGATTCCCCATGAAAAACTCAAGTTCAATGCCCGATACTCGTGCTCCACCCGACTACCACAGATGCCTACCCGCCGAGCTCCACAGCCAAGCGGGTGCCTTTATCCGCTATCTGCACGAGCTACCCAATAAATCACCGGTCGAGTGCCCAGTGTGCGGTCATCCACGCTTTTGGCTGGATGCCAGTCAAAATGTGCGCCTGCCTTTTTACCGCTGCGCAGCGTGTAATAAAGGCTTTAACTGTTTGTCGAAAACCCCGTTTTCGGGCTACGGGCTTATGTAAAGCCACAAGGAAGTATTTATGCATCCATCGCTACAGCGCCTATCCCCAAGATCCGCGCCTCGTTCACACCGTGCCTTGCTGTTGAGTTTGTGTAGCTCACCCATTAGACCCGTGCCAGAGGGACGAATATGAAGCGTTTACTACCAAGCCGGTACGGATCCCTCCTGGCCGCAGTTCTGTTGTCAGCCTGTACCGCAGCTTGGGCGGCGGAGCCGCAACCGAAGCTCGCCCATATACTGTTGCTTGAGGCGCAGCACCTGAATCGCGAGGAATCCTGGCCGGCGGCTACGACTGCGGCGCGGGTGGCGATGGAGGCAGGCCGTCGCGAAGGGGTCAATGGTATTGTCGCGATGTTGGACGGGGGAAGCTTGCTGGTGAATCTACTGTACAAGCAGGGGAAGTACGCAGAGGCCCGTGCTGCCGCCGAAGAGCAAGTGGAGTATGAAGAGCAGCAGACAGCGTCTTTCGGTAGCACGGTTACCCCAGACCTTCACGGCGCAGCGCTGTTAGGCTTAGCTATCGAAGCAAGCATGGCGGCGGGTGACAGGGCAGCGGTCGTCCGCCTGCAGGAAAAACTCTACTCCGTCGCCAAACCCTATTCCGGACTATGGCGCCTGTCGCCGGATGAGCCACGTCTACATTACGAGTTGGCCGGTTTATCATTGCCGTTGATACTAGGGCAGTGGAAACTGACGAAGTTTGAACCTGCTAATAGCCGGGATTTCGACTCCCGCGTCCTCTACACACAGAAATCGGCAGACAGCCACTTGAGCGCCGAGATTTCGCTGTCTTATGACGAATTACAACGCAAGAAGACATCGTCACAGCGGCAGGAATGGCTCAAATCCTACGACGAGTTGGGTGAGCAAAAAGCGCGTGCATCGGCGATGCCCGATCTACCCTTCGACGGACTAACCGCCGTCAAACTACAGAGGCCAGAACCCTGTGACGGCGAGCCGTGCACCAACGTTTATTGGACTGCGCTACGTGGCGACTGGCGTATGGAGATCGATGTGATTTTCAGATCACGAGACGAGGCCCAAGCAGTTGAGCAAGTGCGAAAGTTGTTCGCGGCGTTGAAATGGCAAAGCGCACCACAGCTGTTTCGTGAGCGCACGATGGCCGAGCAGAACCGAGACATGGATTCGCACTGGAATACACCTGGCGGCTGGTCCAAGGCCGCTGAACTGGCGGAGCAGGCTAAGCCCGATGCGTTTTTTTCCGAGGAAATTGCACGATTACAAACATTTATCGGCGTGGCGCAGTACCGGCGTGGCGCGTTGGATGCGGCCCGACGCACGCTAGATCTGGCCGTACTTGCCTGGGGGGATGGCTCTGCCAAAAATGAGAAGTTTTATAAGGCCGCGTTAGATTATGCTGCGGATATCGCCTACCGTCAGAGAAGAGACACAGAGGCTGTCGCCCTGAACCGGACGTTCATCGAATGGCAGGAAAGCGACGCTTCGATGGGCTGGGGAATACCGAAGGGCGAAAATGCTTTTGTTAACCATTGGGCAGGCATGCGGTTGCCCTTGCGTGTGGGCACTTACCGCCTGAGATTGGGTGATGCCAATCATTTTTACTACGAAAACTTGCAAACGGGGGCACAACTTGGTCTCACAGTAGGCTTGGCTCAATCATCTGATCAGGAGCTTGAATCGTTGCTGCGCGCCTTCATGACGAAAAAATTGGGGCTGCAAGCCGGAGAAATGCACATAACGAAGTTTTCGCCCAAGCCAGCCGAGCATGGAGAGCCGCAGGCAACCGGCCGTAAATGGGAGTTCGATGTGACAAAGCTGCCGGATGGCAAAGGCGCTTCCGAAGAGGCCCCTGCAACTGGTGTCCTGCGGGAAACACCTATAAAGATGGCGTTCTGGATCGTGGATCGCAAGGGGCAGAGGTCGTTACTACGGGCACCAATCATGGACGGTGGTCAAACCAAGGCTGAGGCGAATCTGATTGCGCAAGCATTGTCATTGTAGGGCCGATGACGCGACGGCAGCCGCTGAGGACCTGGAGTCGGAGGGCCTCTAGGCTGCTACTTTGAGTCGAAGATCTTTAGCAATTAGCCCAGGAAGGCCTCAATCAGCTCACCCTACCGAACTGATTGCACTGGATCTCTTCGTCTGCCAGGGCGGTGACCACAGCGGTAGGGCTGCCTGGCCCCGAGGCTTCTTGTGGACAGGAGGCGGACGTTAGAACGCGCCCCACGGAAGAACCATAAAGCGGTTGCGGTAGCTCTGATGAAAGTCATCCTTGTTGTCAGTGTTGCCACTGCTGATGTTCTCGTTGAAAACCTGTAGTTGCTTGCCTTCATGGATGACCTGAGTCAATAGCTACAGGTCGTTCCACTCTTGGCGCGGGTGGCCTGATATTTCCAGGCCGTGGCCGCTGACCAACCGGATCTGGTCACCTTGCCCTTCGGCTTGACGATAAGCTGCGTGGCTGCGTTCCAGAGTACGCAGACTGATTTGCTTACGGCGCTCGCGGCCTATGAAAAACGCTTCAGTGTCTTTTCTATCGACCCTCGATTGTGCACCACAGGCGCAGCGAACCTGCTGGTCAAGTCGAATGCAAATGATTGGTCAGTGGCAGTGCAATTGGGTGGTCAAGTTGAATGCAAACGGGTGGTCAGAGGCAATGCAATTACGCAACTGAAGTTGGAGATGATCTCTTCGATCGAGCTCTATCCGGACGCTGTCGAGGCCATATCACTGTTGAAACAGGCAGGAGTCAAAACCGGGATTTGCTCGAATCTTTCCAGCCCCTATGGCCCTAAAGTCCGGAAAATTTTCCCGCACATGGATGGCTTCGCCTTCAGTTATGAGGCGGGGGTCATGAAGCCCGTCCCCGTTATTTATCAGCTAGTTTGCCAGCAGATGGATGTTGAGCTGTAACCGTCCGGGCAACACACCTTCCTGATGCCATCGTTTAAGGCGATGGTGTCCACCTAAATTAAGTGGACACCATTTTTAGCCTTTTTAAGCGGACGCCCATGCCACAAGAACGCCGTTCCTATTCCAAGTCCTTTAAGGCCCAGGTCATCGCCGAGTGTGCGCAGGCTGACACCTCGATTGCCAATGTCGCCTTGACCCACAACCTCAATGCCAACCTCGTCCATAAATGGATTCGGGTGCATGGGCAGAAAAACCTGGCACTGCAAACTGCTTTTATTCCGGTCAAGGCCTTGTCTTCGACAGCGGCCCCTCAAGTTCTTCCGGCCACGATTCGAATCGAACTGCCTCATTCAAAAGGCGTAGTCGTGGTGAGCTGGCCAGCAGAAAATGCAGCGACATGTTCCGCTTTCCTGCGAGACCTGCTGCGATGATCCGCATCGACACCATCTGGCTCGCCATCGAGCCCATGGACATGCGCGCCGGCACTGAAACCGCTCTGGCGCGGGTCGTGGCGGTCTTCGGTGCGGCGAAGCCGCACTGTGCTTATCTGTTCGCCAACCGCCGCGCCAATCGTGTGAAAGTGCTGGTGCATGACGGTGTGGGGATTTGGTTGGCTGCCCGGCGCTTGAATCAAGGTCGTTTCTTTTGGCCAGGCGTGCGGCACGGTTCTGAAGTTGAGTTGGATGCAGAGCAACTTCAAGCTTTAGTGCTCGGTTTACCTTGGCAACGCGTCGGTTCCGGAGGAGCCATCACGGTGCTCTAACTCGTCTGCTATGGCGCGCTTGCCAGCGCAATTGGCCCATTAGTCTATCGCCGCTACTTGCCCTCTCTGGCAAAATCGGCGCCATGACTTCGCATCCTAATCTCGATCAATTAAACCCTGAAGAACTGCGTGCCTTGCTTGGGTTGCCACCAATGTTCTGTGCGGTGGAAACGCGGTCCGCCTGAATGACCAACTCGCCGAGTACACCGGCACGTTCGTACTGACCGGCCAGGACATACAGCAGACTGGCCCACAACGACGGAAATCTACTGAGCCAGTCCAGGATCGGGCGGTCGAGAATCCGGGTGTAGAGCAAGCCTGCGGCAGCACCGTGCAGGTGGTAGTCCCGACCCTTGAGGTAACGAAAGCGGTAGGGCTGATCCAGGGTGCCCTGCCAAGGATGCCAAACAAGACCATCCTGGCGTTCGACCAGCAGGTCCACGGCGATCTTGCCGATGTCATGCAGCAGTGCACCATAGGCGATGCCGGCGGACCAGGCATCGGTTTGGGCGGCTTGGTCTTCGGGTGCGGCACCGGTGGGCAGCAAATACGACTGACGCAATTTCAGGCTACAGGCGACCAGTTCCAGGCCATGGTCTAGCATGCCGCCGAGATAAGCATGATGGTGCGTCTCACTGGCCGGGAGTTGCTGGACCTGTTCGGCGTAGCGATGGATAGGGTTTAAATAGAGTTGGGTGAATTGGGCGTGGGAGAGGGCGGTGTACTGCCAGATGCGATCGAGTAACTGGCGGCGGTGCTCGGCCGCTAACAGGGTATGGGCTGACTCAATGGGTAGGTAACCTTCAGTGACGCTCACGGTCAGTAGGGGAGGGAGCTTTTGCCTTTTGCGGTGAAACAGGTTGAAGAGCATCGTGATCTCCGGGCGGCGGTTGGACCTGTGGCCTTTTAGCCTTTTCGGATAGGGCTCTTACCCTTGATTCCCTATTCCCTTCCAACCCTTACCGATCCTTTTTGGCTCGTGTCCTTTTTTGTGGCAATGGGAATATCGATACCACTTTGCATCGGTTTGTTGGGCACGTGCTGGGACAGAAAGGGAAGAGTCGGTAGACTGTGGTGCGAATTTTCCAGGGTCTTGCCATGAACCTCACTGACGCCACGCTGGTGCTGCTCCTTGCGGCACGTATCCATGGGACCGACGAAGCTGTCAGAGCTTCGGCGAAGAGCGTGGTCAAGAAGTTACCGCGCAGCAAGCGAGATCTGATCTACAAGGTGATCGACAGCCAAAGCCCACTTGAGCTGGTCGGGTTTCTAGCGGATCACCCGGATGACTGATCCAGCGTTTGGTAGAGTCAAACGGGGGCGGAAGTCTGTCGCGACAGATTAAAAGTTGTCCACGAAAGGCGTGTGTATATCTGTGGATAAATCTCTACATGTCACGGAGTAGGCTGGTTGCAACGGATTGATTACTTACTGAACAGCACTGCTCGTCGCAGCTAGATGGCATTTGATCTGCACATCGAAAAGCGCTTTTGTTGGGCGTATGATCAGATGTGGCAACGTGCCGCTCCTGGAAGTCGTTGGTTCTGGAGGCAAAAAAAGGCCCAACTTGCGTCGGGCTCAATGAAGCATCTGTAGCAGTGAGTCTCTGCATAGTGGACGATTAAACCTCGTCGTTCATGCAGGGTAAGTCATCCAAGTGCGCTGGCTTCACCTGCTGCTCCAAATTACGCAAGTACTCCGATGCGCTTCTGGCTTGGCCACTGGCACGAAAGATCGCATGCTTGTCTGCCTTTAGCAGACTGAGCCAGGACTCGATGTAGCCCTCGTGCCGTAACTCTCCCTTTATACCGGCATAGGCACATAAAAACGCAGCGCCCATCTCGGCGATCAACTCCTCGAATGCATAGCCTGGCGAGCCGAACGGACAGGCTGACGTCACGCCCTCGCGCTGCAACCGAGACTGATGTCCAGTCCAATGTGTCAGCTCATGCAGTGCCGTGGAGTAGTATCCACTTTCATCTTGAAACTGCGCTTTTGTCGGCAGTTGGATGAGGTCCCTGATCGGGTGGTAAAAGGCTTCGTCGGCAGACCGATGAACGATGCGTGCACCTGAACTTAACAGCAGATTTTCCGCAACGCTGTTGGCCTGGAAGGGATCGCTCGGTTCCGGTTCAAGCAACGTTTCATCGAGCGCTTCGAGCCCCTCCGTTTGCTCGATATTGAACAGGAAATGCGTCCTGAGAATGCCAAAGTGAGTGACCTTGGGCTGACCATTCTCATCGAAAATGGGTTGGCCTGTATCGGTCTGTTCTTCACGTTCCATCGGCTTGTAGAGCACCGCCAAGGTACTGTGCTCACCCTTACGGATGTGCCCGCCGGCTTTTTTGGTCTGGTTGAAGGTCAGCCAACGATCTTGGGTGAACCCCTGCAACCTGGCCTCGGCCCAGAGCAACGGCAAGTTGATAGCCGGGGTGGTGGGCCGGGAGGTCACCACGATTGAGGCGATAGAAGCAGACGATGTCGGAAAGCGTGTGGTCGCTGCGTGGGTTGAGCATCAGGTCGCCCAGTGCGGCTATTGCCAGTCTGGCCAGGTTATGGCCGCGACAGCCCTACTCAAGCGCAACCCCAAGCCCAGCGATGTGCAGATCGCGGCGGCGATGGTCAATCTGTGTCGCTGCGGCACCTACAACGCCATCAATGCTGCCGTCCACGATCTGGCAACAGACGTTGCAACCGCTGCGGCGCCAGCCGGGGAGAAGGTCTGATGAGTAAGCATGGTGATACCGCTCTTGGTGAGCCGATCAATCTATCCCGACGCCGCTTTCTCGTGGCCTCTGCTGGCACTGCTGTTGGCGCGTTGGTGCTCGGTTTTGGCGTGCCTCTGGGTTCTGCACGTATGCAGGCGATGGCGGCCGAGCGCCAAGCGGCAGGAACTCAAGTTAGCGCTTTTCTTGAGATCCGCCCGGATAACACCATCCGATTGCTATGCCCCTTCATTGAGGGCGGTCAGGGCACCTATACCGCCATGGCACAAATAGTTGGCGAGGAATTGGATGCCGATCCAACGAACTTTGTGGTCGAAAGCGCGCCGCCCGGCGGAGCGTATGTGGTGATGGAAAATGGACTGCGCATTACCGGCGGCAGTATGTCGGTGCGCATGAGTTACCCGACCATGCGTCGGCTGGGAGCCCTGGCCCGCGCGATGCTGCTACAGGCCGCAAGTGCACGTCTGAACGTGCCGGTGGCTGAGCTGACCACCGAGCCTGGCCACGTTTTGCATGTGGCTTCTGGACGTTCGCTGAGCTACGGCGAGCTGGCCAGCCTTGCGTTAGACCTGGCAGTTCCCGCTGTCGAGAGCATCACGCTGCGTGACCCCGGCCAGTTTCGCTGGATTGGTAAGCCGGTACGCCGTCTGGACAGCTACGACAAGTCCACCGGCAAAGCGCTGTACACCATCGACATGCAGGTGGACGGCATGCTCCACGCCGCCGTGCAACACGCCCCACGCCTGGGCATGACGGTGGGCGAACTGCGCAACGAAGCGCAGGTCAAGGCGATGAAGGGGGTGCACTCTGTGCACCGTTTGCCCGGCGCCGTGGCGGTTGTCGCCGAGCGCTGGTGGCACGCCAAACGTGCCGTCGAAGCCATACAGGTACAATGGCAGGAGCCCGCTGCTGATTCGCCTCTGCGGGTGATGCCCGCCGATTTCTCCACGGTGGCGTTCCGTGAGCGTCTTGCCAATGAGCCAGGGCCGGGGCGTGATGCTGAGGTAGAAGGGGATTTCTCCGGCGCGTTAGCAAAGTCGCCTACGCACGTTGAAGCCAGCTACCACAACCAGTACGTCAATCACGCGCAACTCGAACCCCCTTCAGCATTGGCCCGCTTTCATTCCGATGGTTCGCTGGAAATCTGGTTGCCCAATCAGGCGCAGGACTTTTTCTTGGCGGACATTGCGAAACGTACCGGCTTGACCCCTTCAAAGATCACACTGCATACGCCGTTGCTCGGCGGCTTTTTCGGGCGGCACTTCCTATACGACACCGCCAACCCCTACCCGCAGGCCATCGAATTGGCGAAGGCAGTCGGGCGCCCGATCAAGCTGATTTGGAGCCGAGAGGAAGAGTTTCTGCGCGACGTGCTGCGCCCTATGGCCGTCGTTAAGTTTCGCGCCGGGCTGGATGACAAGGGTTTCCCCGTCGCACTCGAAGCGGTGAGCGCCACCGAGGGGCCGACCGAGGGGCTTGCCGGCAAGCAAGGTGCAAAGCTCGACCCGTCGGCCATTGAAGGCTTGACCGACAAGGCGTATGCAATTCCCAACCGGCGCATTGCCCAGATCTACGTCAAGGGCCCAGTCATGCTTGGCTACTGGCGCTCGGTGGGCAATTCGCTCAATGACTTCTTTTACGAGGCGTTTCTGGACGAGCTGGCCGACAAGGGTGGCCATGACCCCTTTGAGCTTCGTTTGCGATTGTTGCAAGGCAATGCGCGGTTGACCCATCTGCTCCAGTCCGTCGCTGAAATGTCGGGCGGCTGGAGGCGTGGGCCGTTCACCGCTGAAGATGGTTCCCGACGCGCGCGGGGTGTTGCTATGGCCTCGCCCTTTGGTACGGAAACAGCGGTGGTCGCCGAGGTGTCGATTGAGAATGGCCAGGTCAAGGTTCACGACATTTGGCAGGCGATAGACCCCGGTAGCATCGTCAACCCTGCCATTGTCGAAGCGCAGGTCAATGGGGCGGTGGCCTTGGGCTTGTCCCAGGCGTTGGTGGAAGAAGCGGTGTACGTCGACGGAAAACCGCGCGCGCGTAATTACGATCTGTACCCGATCTTGTCGCCCGCCCGCATGGCAAGGGTGCACGTTAAAGTGATTGAGAGCGGCGCCAAGATGGGCGGCATCGGTGAGCCGCCGCTGCCGGCGGTGGCGCCGGCAGTGGCCAATGCCGTGGCCAGGCTTACCGGCCAGCGCCTTCGCAGCATGCCGTTCTCCAACTACACCTTTTAACCAACCAGCCTGACGGGAAGATCTGTCCATGAGCAAACGGCATTACGCAAAAGCTGCCGGCACACTGGCATTGGTCGGCCTCGTCGCGTTGGTCCTGCTGGTTTGGTATGGCACCCGGGTGCCGGCGTCGGCGCTTGACCCCGCTAGCAGCGTTGCCGCGGGCGACGCGGCACTGGTGCAGCGCGGCGAGTATGTGGCCCGGTCCAGCGACTGCGTGGCCTGCCACAGCTTGCCGGAGGGTCCCCCATTCGCTGGCGGCCTGGCGATGGCTACGCCACTGGGGACCATTTACGCGACCAACATTACCCCCGACCGCGCGGCCGGTATCGGTCACTACAGCCTGGCTGACTTTGATCGTGCCGTTCGCAACGGCGTGGCCCCTGAAGGGCGCCGGCTTTACCCCGCGATGCCTTACCCCTCGTACGCCAAGCTGACAGACGAAGATGTGCGGGCCTTGTATGCCTTCTTCATGCAGGGCGTCACCCCGGCTGCAAAACCCAATAAACCGAGCGAAATTCCCTGGCCGCTGAACATCCGCTGGCCCATCTCGCTGTGGAATAGTCTTTTCACTGAGGCTGCAACTTTCATTGAACAACCCGCCAGAGACGCCCAGTGGAATCGTGGCGCCTACCTGGTCCAGGGCGCAGGCCACTGTGGCAGTTGCCATACGCCACGCGGCCCGGCTTTTAATGAAAAAGCGTTGAGTGATGCCAGCGACCAATTCCTGGCCGGCGCCCTGCTGGACGGCTGGTACGCTCCCAGTTTGCGTAACGACCCCAACACGGGGCTAGGGCGCTGGAGCGAAGCGGATATCGCGCAATTCCTGAAAACCGGGCGCAATCAGCATGCGGTGGTGTTTGGTTCGATGACCGAGGCGTTCAACAACTCCACGCAATTTTTGACCGACGCCGACCTCGCGGCTATCGCTCATTACCTCAAGTCTTTGCCGGGTGATCCACAGCGCGATGGCGCGCCATGGAAATACGAGGCGGCAGCTGCTTCGGCATTCGCCAGCGCCGGGGGACACCTTTACGAGACGCGCTGTGCCTCCTGTCATGGTCTGGATGGGAAGGGACAGGCACCGTGGATGCCGCCACTGGCCGGGGCCACTTCAGCACTGACGGCGACACCTGACTCAGCCATCAATATCAGCCTCAACGGATCAATGCGGGTGGTCACGGCCGGGGTTCCAGATGCGTACCGAATGCCTGCCTTTCGCGGACAACTCTCGGACGTAGAGATTGCGCAGGTGTTGTCTTTTGTCCGCGCTACCTGGGGTAATCGGGGTGGCGAGGTTGATGCGCAGGCGGTCTCCCGACTGCGCGCGCATACCGACCCGGCCAGCCCCACGCCAATTATCTTGCACATGCGCTGACCCTGCGGAGGCTTGATGGAAAGCATTGATCTGCTAGTACTGCGCACCGCCCGCGATTGGCTTGCTGCGGGCGACCGCGTGCTGCTGGTAAGCGTGGCGCGAACCTAGGGCTCATCACCACGGCCGGTTGGTTCGATGATGGCGCTGCGCAACGATGGGCGTGTAGTGGGTAGCGTCTCCGGCGGCTGCATCGAAGACGACCTCATCCACCAATACACCGCCGCTTACGGCGCAGTCGGCTTACCGGAGCGGTTGCCCGAGGTGGTTCGCTATGGCGTAAGCGCCGACGAGGCGCACCGTTTCGGCCTGCCTTGCGGAGGCACGCTCGAATTGATTCTGGAATTCACGCCCGCCGTCGAGCCCCTTGACCAACTGCTGACCGAGCGTCGCGCGAGCTTGGGCGAACAGTTGCAAAGCGAGACCTTCGCCTACGACGGCAACGGCAACATGGTACTGGCCGACAACGCCGACAGCCGCCTGCAATGGTTCCACGACCCGGCCGGCAACCTGCTGCGCGAGCACCAACACTACCTCGGTCTGGAACAACCCTCGGTCGCGATCTGGCAACACGAGTACGACGTGCTCAACCAGCGAGTTGCCACCGTGCGCCCGGACGGTCACCGCGTCAGTTGGCTGACCTACGGCAGCGGCCACTTGCTGGGCCTGCGTCTGGACGATCACGAACTGATCGGCTACGAACGCGACGACCTGCACCGCGAAGTCGCCCGCCATCAGGGCAACCACCTGCTGCAAACCCAAAAATGGGACCCGGCCGGCCGCTTGCAAGAGCAACTGCTGGGACGCAGCGACGACCCGTCCACGCTGCTCAAGCGCGAGTACATATACGACGCCGCCGGCCAACTGACCGACATCAACGACAGCCGTCGCGGCCCGCTCGCCTATCGCTACGACCCGGTCGGCCGCCTGCTCAGCGCCACCACCCGCCAAGGCGTAGAAACCTTCGCCTTCGACCCGGCCAGCAACCTGCTGGACAACAAGGCAAATGAAATCCGCCGCCCACTGGACCAAACTCCGCCGCGCAGCAAACTGGTCGACAACCTGCTGCGCGAATACGCCGGCACCCACTACGACTACGACGAGCGCGGCAATCAAATACAGCGCTGGCACAACGGTCAGCGTAGCGATATGCGTTGGGACTTGTTTGATCGACTGGTGCATTTCGAAAATCCGCGCCTGTCCGTTGAATTTGCTTACGACGCACTGGGAAGGCGCCTGCACAAAAACTCCCGAGCACACTACAAACAGCGCCCTGAGGCGGGCTCTCTCTGGAATCGCAACGAGCACGCCAGAAAACAGCGCGAACTGGGCTGCGGATTCACCTTGTACGGCTGGGACGGCGACAACCTCGCTTGGGAAAGCAGCCCGGCGCAGAGTGATGGCGAACCGGGTCGTACAGTTCATTACGTCTTCGAACCGGGCACTTTCGTTCCCGTCGCGCAGGCCGTGCGTCACGCACCAATCAACCTGACGGGCCAACCGGATTACAGCGGTGAATACAGCCTTGGTGAAGATCCGCTGTGGAGTCATAGGGCGACATCATTACCGTTTGATGCGTTGGCCTGGTATCAATGCGATCACTTGGGTACGCCGCAGGAACTGACCGATTTACAAGGCCACATGGCTTGGACCGCGCAGTACAAGGCGTGGGGGCGGGTGATGGAGCAGCGCTCGGAATGGGCGACGCAGCATGGTGTGATGAACCCGATCAGGTTCCAGGGGCAATATCACGATCATGAGACGGGGCTACATTACAATCGTCATCGTTATTATGATCCAGAGGTTGGCCGCTATATCAGCAAAGATCCTATCGGTTATGCAGGTGGCTTAAATGGATATACTTATGCCCCTAACCCAACCAGCTGGGTTGACCCCCTCGGACTGACAAGTACATCCGATGGAACCGGGAAAAACGTACCTCTTAGTGATCTTGGAGTTCCCGATGGGAAGCTTTTCGATCCGAAGCCCAACATAACCACAGCTTATAAGAGAGCTCCGGATTGTGGGCCCACTAGAGGGCAAACGTCGGAGATGCAGGGCCTTGGCTGTGTCAGGTGCGGAAGCAAAGCTCCTAAAATGGTCGCGGATCACAAAGACGCGCTTGTAGTAGAATATTATCGAACGGGTACTAATGATGTTGCAGCTCAAACATCATTAGACGCAGTACAGCCCCATTGTCCTACCTGCTCTCGTCAGCAGGGAGGACACGCTTCGGCATTTTCAAAATGTATGAAAAGTAAACTAGGAATTTAGATATGAAGCAGGCCGATCTGATTACTCCTGATGAATCTCAAAAGCAGGTGTGTGCTAAGTATGGAGTACCCTCACAGGCTCCCGAGGATATGGTCGCTATTGCCTTAGGAACCCTGCATAAATCTCCAATATACGGGACTAGAGTCAAACTGCCTGAGGGTGGCACGATCAGTTGGTTTATTCACTGTGGAGAACATTCGCCTGCTAGTGGCTTTTACCAAGCGCTTCACACTGGGCATTTAATGGAGGAGCTTCCGGAAGTAGTGAAATATCTTTTTCTACCTGAAGGTGCGAAATTCATTATCGACAGAGAGGGTTACGAGGATGTCTGGATGGCTGAGCTGGATCCGACAGAATGAGTGAACTTTCTTAATTCTTCCGGGAAAAGGTCATGTTTTTCAGGTTGTTGTTTAAACGTGATTTGGTCCTTGAGATTTGCTTGGAGGCTATACGAGAGTTGTGTCCCGCTAGCTGTCGGCTTTGGAGCTGAGACCGAAGGAGGATAAGTGTGCAATACACCGGGCATTCGCTATTTCACTTCGAGTAGTGCCGGCTCGGGTACAGCACAGTTTATAATTGACATAATCTCCTGCGAGCATCTCATATTATGGCGATCACTTCTGATCAAGGATATGCAAAGTGAAAGACATCATTCGCTTAGGCGACTCCACCAGCCATGGTGGAGTGGTGCTCGAAGCGTTTCCCCAGACCGATCTCAATGGGAAACCGATTTCGGGTGTCGGCCACAAGGTCAGTTGTCCACTTTGCAAAGGTATTTTTCCCATCTCAGATGGCAGCAGTACGTATTCAGTCGGTGGTACCCCAATTGCACTGCACGGTATGAAAACCGCTTGTGGTGCGAGTCTGATTGCAAGTGGTCCAAAGGGGGCCGTTATTAGTTGATTCCGGAAGTGCGTCGCAAGTCGAATGCGATGCAGCGATCAAATCGCGGATATCGTCGCCGCTTGACCCGGTCGGGTTCATGAGGCTGTCATGCTGAAATTTCCTATGGCACCCCTCGGGCAAGTATCGTCGTTTTCATTATCGTTTCGGTGGCAGCAGACTGGTATGCGGCGAAGCTCGTTCACGATTACCTGACTACCAATTCGACAGTGTTGTGGGTTGTTTCCGGATTGTCTTCGCACTCGTAGGCGTTCTGTCCATAAAGATCTGTAAGCGGCTTTATACCGGCAGGGCAGGGTTTCGACGGATTTACTGGACCAAGTGACCACCCGTTCCGGGATGGGATTGCAAGCATGAGTCATCAAAACAAGAACGCTGAAATTGTCTTGTTTTTGCGATTGGTTCATTAGATTCATAGTGTTAGCGTTCTTCCATAGCCAATCCCGCTGCCCTTCCCGCAAGCGGGAAGGGAGCGAGTCTCCCTTTCTGTCGTCAAGGGTGCAGGGGAGGCCTCCGGCCTTGATCCCCTACACCCATGCCATGAGCGTTGGTCGCTTCTGCCGCGTCAAGGGGCCGAGTCCTCGTCGCTTCGCTCCTGCGTGCCGCACCAACCCCTTGGCCCGCCAACCGCTTGTTGAAGGTGCTCAGAAAAAGACCCTGCCAAAGCGAGGTCTGATGAACCATACGTCAGGGTGTTGGCGCTGATGGGATTTTGATCCAGGCTGCTGATTTCGACTGACCCACATGCTGCCTCCGAGATCACCCGCAAGGTCATCATTTTTTGAACGCTCGGGTGGGTCAATTAATTCCGGTAGCCTGATTCAAAACTCCATCAACGCCAACAAGAAGTCTTTGTGAGCGATGGTGCGGACGGATGCATCGTCTAGTCTCTGGCAGATCCGCTCCAGCTTTCTGGTGAACGACTCAGGGGATAGCGCTTTTCGAGTGCGGCCATGCTCTCAGCTCTTCAGGTGGACGAGAGAATGACCGTACTGAATCGGCCTCAAAATCGTAGACACATCCGGTTGACTCTTTTTGGCCGTTTTCTGCCTGTGGTGAGGGGCCGCAAACAAGGAGAAGGTGCAGGATATCGCCCGGTAGGCCCCGGTGGATCACCGAGCTGTTGGCTTGAGTTTGCCGAGGTCTCCTCACAAACAAACTGTCAAATCGCCGGGCTGCGGGGGGCTGGTTTGAAGTTTCGTATCTGCGCGAAGAAATAGCAGGTAGGTTAATAGAGTCCATAAAAAGGCCGCTGCAAAACACAGCGGCCAGAAGCCGTCTCCCGTTTTACAGTGGGAGGCAGTTACAACAGATAAGACTCAAACTTTCGCTGGGTTCTGTTTCTCCGGGTCAATCCCATAAAGCGCAATCGCCTCAGCTACTTTTTCCCTCGGCACCCCTCCGTCATCTGCCAGCGCTTTCAAGGCCGCCAGCGCGATGAAGTGGCGATCCACTTCGAAAAACCTGCGCAGCGATTCTCGGGTATCCGATTGGCCGAAACCGTCGGTGCCTAATGCCACGAAGCGCCGCATGGGCACGAACGGGCGGATCTGGTCGGCGAATATCTTCATGTAATCAGTCGCTACCACCACCGGACCCTGCTTATCTTGCAGGCAACTTTCAACGTGACCGATACGTGGCGCCTCATCAGGGTGCAGCAAATTCCAGCGTTCGGCATCCTGGCCGTCCCGACGCAGTTCGGTCAGGCTGGTAACGCTCCACACTTCGCTGCTGACGTCGAAGTCCTGCTCCAGTAACTGCGCGGCGGCGATGATTTCTTGCAGGATTGAACCGCAACCCATCAGTTGTACATGCTTGCCTTCGATTGGCTGCGCCGGGGCTGAGAGCCGATACATGCCTTTAAGAATGTCCTGCTCGATACCTTCGGACATGGGCGGATGGGCGTAGTTTTCGTTCAGCAACGTGATGTAGTAATAGATGTCTTCGTTTTCGACATACATACGCCGCATGCCATCTTGGATGATCACGGCCAGCTCATAGGCAAACGTCGGGTCGTAGGACACGCAGCACGGTACGGTTGAGGACAGCACATGGCTGTGACCATCGTCGTGTTGGAGGCCTTCGCCCATCAGCGTGGTCCTGCCGGACGTGGCGCCCAGCAGAAAACCTCGGGCACGGGCATCGCCTGCCGCCCAGGCCAGATCGCCGACGCGCTGGAAGCCAAACATCGAATAAAAGATGTAGAAGGGCACTGTCGTCACGCCGTGCGTACTGTACGAAGTACTCGCTGCGATCCACGAAGAAATCCCGCCGGACTCGTTCAGTCCCTCCTGCATGATCTGCCCATCCCGCGCCTCCTTGTAATAACTCAGTTGACCGGCGTCCTGAGGGGTATACAACTGGCCGATGTGGGAATGGATGCCGATCTGGCGAAACAGGCTTTCCATACCGAAGGTGCGTGATTCGTCCGGGACAATGGGCACGATCAGCTTTCCGATATTCGGGTCTTTGAGCAACGTGCCGAGGATGCGCACAAACGCCATGGTGGTGGAAATACCGCGCTCGCCAGTGCCTTTGAGCTGGGTGTCCAGGGCCGACAATGGCGGGATCTGCAACGGCTCGACTGCACTGAAGCGTGCAGGCACGTAACCGCCCAGTTGGGTACGCCTGGCTTGCAGATAAAGGACCTCGATACTGTCCGCTGCCGGTTTGAGGTAAGGCATGTCGCCCAGTTGATCGTCGGTGAGGTCCAGCGCGAAACGATCACGGAACGCTTTGACAGCGTCCTCGCCCATCTTCTTGAGCTGATGGTTGATGTTCTGGCCTTCGCCTGCTTCGCCCATGCCGAAGCCTTTCACGGTCTTTGCCAGAATGACCGTCGGCCCGCCGGTGTGGCGCATCGCGGCGGCGTAGGCGTTGTAGACTTTTTCCGGGTCATGGCCGCCGCGAGAGAGCTTCCAGATTTCTTCGTCGCTCAGGTCGCTGACCAGTTCCAGCAACTCGGCGTATTTGCCAAAAAAATGCTCACGGACGTAAGCGCCGTTTTGGGATTTGTAGTTTTGATAGTCGCCGTCCACGCATTCCATCATCCGCTGGCGTAGCAGGCCGCTTTTGTCCTTTTCCAGCAAGGCATCCCAACCGCTGCCCCAGATTACCTTGATAACGTTCCAGCCGGCCGCCCGATACAGGCTTTCAAACTCCTGAATGACCTTGCTGTTGCCGCGCACCGGTCCGTCCAGACGCTGGAGGTTGCAGTTGACGACAAAAATAATATTGTCGAGCTTCTCCCGACCCGCCAGGGAAATCGCCGCCAGGGATTCCGGCTGGTCCATTTCTCCGTCACCGAGAAACGCCCATACTTTGCGCCCTTGATGTTCTTTCAGGCCACGGTCTTCGAGGTAGCGCATGAATCTGGCCTGATACGCGGCGGTGATCGGTCCTAGTCCCATGGACACCGTCGGAAATTGCCAGAAGTCCGGCATGAGCCTTGGATGCGGATATGACGAGACACCGTCGCGGTCAGTCTCGCGGCGGAAGTTGTCCAGCTGTTCTTCGCTCAGGCGACCTTCCAGATAGGCGCGCCCGTAGATGCCCGGTGAAGAGTGGCCCTGGATATACACCATGTCGCCACCAAACTGCTCGGTGCGCCCACGGAAGAAATGCTCGAAGCCGACGTCGTACAGAATGGCTGCCGAGGCATAGGAAGCGATGTGCCCGCCCACGTTCGAATGTTTTCCGGCGCGCAGCACCATGGCCAAAGCGTTCCAACGGATATAAGCATTGATCCGGCGCTCTATTGTCAGGTCTCCGGGGTAGGGCTGCTGACGGTCGACCGGGATTGTGTTGACGTAGGGCGTGGTGACGCGCCCGTAAAAATCACCATGGCGGCTGGCATCGAAATCCAGCATCTGATCGATCAGGTAGTGAGCGCGAGAACGCCCTTCGACGCTCGCCACCGATTCGATGGATTCGAGCCATTCGCGAGTTTCTTGTGGATCCTCGTCGAGAAACAGGGGTTGTTGTGCCATCGTCGTCTCCTGGACAGTGCAGCAGCACCGAGTCGTTGGGTGTCTGGCTAAGGGGCGTGGGTCGACGCCAACCTAAAAGAATATTTATAATTGCAGTTGCAACTATATGCGAGAACTTAGCCTGCCACACGCTACAATTGCAACTAAATCGATGTCATGAAAAGGGTGATGCATGTCTTCAAGCGATCCGGATACCTGGTTCAGATTCGTCAGGGCCCACCACTCCCTGATCCGGGAAATCGAGCGTCGACTGGCGGCTGCCGGGCTGCCGGCGTACGCGTGGTACGACGCGTTATGGGGCCTGGAAAGCGGCCCTGAAGGCACCAGACGCATGAGCGAATTGGCTGACGTGATGGCGATCGAGCGCTACAACCTCACCCGGTTGGTGGACCGTCTGGAGGCCGAAGGCCTGGTCACACGCAGCCGTGCCAGCGATGACGGCCGTGGTGCGTATGCCGCCATTACCGAGAGCGGGAAAGTGCTGCGTAAAAAAATGTGGAAAATCTATGAAGGGGCGGTGGACGAGCTGTTTTTGTCGCAATTCGACGACGAGCAACAGCGATTCCTCAGTGACGCGCTTGAGCGGGCCGCAATGGCAGCGCGCAACAGTGGGCGAGCGGGCTGAGCGTTGTCCTGTCATTGCAGCAGATAACGCCCCATGGCCTGTTCGACGCACGCCTGCGCGATAACACCTTCCTGGGCCAGGGCTCGCAGAGCGAGTGCCACGATCCAGCGTTTATCCACCGATTTGCTCGAAGATGTTTCGATTGAGTCCGCGCCGAGCGCCACGAACCGTGACTGGATATGCCCACCGATCTGATCGGCGACATGCTGGGCATAACCGGTCACAGCCACCACCGGGCAATCATCGGCGCTCAGGCAGTCGACCAAATGCGACGACCGCCGCGGCATGTCAGGATGCATCCGGTTCCAGCGTTGTGCCTTGTCTGCATCACGGGCCAGGCGGGTGTAGCTGGGGCAGCTCCAGAGTTCGCTTTCGACGCCCCAGTCATCACGCAACATCTGCGCCGCTGAGGCTACCGACTGCAAGGCCAGCCCCGCGCCCAACAAGCGGACCCGGGGTTGCCCGGCATCTGTATCAATCTCGTTGAGTTTGTACATGCCCTTGAAGGCCTGGCTCGCACTAAGGTGGCTGATGGGGGCGACGAAATCATTGGGTTCATCGTGAAGCGCCATGTAATAGAAGCCGGCATTGCCTTCCACATACAAACTTTGCAACGCAGCTAGCGCAATGGCGTGCGCTTCGGCACCGCTGGCGGGGTCGAAGGGCAGGCAGTGCGGGTTGGCGGCCAGCCAAAGCGGAACCCAGGGGTGAGCGCCTTTAGGCCAGCGGGAGGGCAGGGTTTCTATGTCATTGCACAGAATGCCCCGGCGGGCGGACTCGTTTGAAAGTGCGCAAAGTTCGGCTGATGTCGCAGAACTGGTCAGGTACAACAGCGGTTTTTCGCTGGCGCA
Source organism: Pseudomonas sp. ANT_J12 (assembly GCF_008370045.1). Taxonomy (GTDB): domain Bacteria; phylum Pseudomonadota; class Gammaproteobacteria; order Pseudomonadales; family Pseudomonadaceae; genus Aquipseudomonas. Next base: position 262,274 of record NZ_VOBN01000004.1, on the reverse strand, counting down.
GGCAGTAGGGCTAAAGCGCAGAGGCCAGGCGCTGATACGTGTGTGACAGCTTTCGACTTGAGACTGCTTGTCGGACCGGATGACCCAGACATGCCTGGCCGTTCCCGGATCCCTTTCCAGTTGGTTGGCGATATCGATCATGGTGTAGAGCGGAGAGGAGAAGCCAGCGGTGTATTGGTGTGCCGGGGTTCGGATTTTATCGATGCAGGCCTGAGCGGCAAGGCGGGTATCTGGTGTTTTGCTGAAGCTGGAAAAGCCGATCATATTCCAAAAATCTCCGTGCGTTCCGTCATGCTTGCACCATACTGCACGCCTTAATATGATTGCAAATGCAATTAGATTGCCATGGAATGGAGTCTCCTCATGAACGCGTCTTACCCATTGCCCTGTAGACAGAAGCCAGTGGGCGCAGCGCTTGTACGACCGTCCGCTTTGGCCGGTTAATGCCTGTCGCGAAGGACTGCAATTGGCCGATTGCTGCCTGTTGTCAACAGCTGAAAGCAGTCGAGGATAGAGGCGTTAGGCGGCGCGCGTCTTGTGACGTTAGACGAAGTCACTCCGGCGTCATCAGCACCGCGAGTGTCATTTTGATGAACTCTTCGTTATTGCTGATTGTGTCTAGCGCACCGCGAACATTCTCGGCGACGTCAGCAGAACCGCGATGCTCTACCCAAAGTGTTAGCTCCATGATGGCAGCTTCGAGGGCGAGTTGGTTTTGATTGATCTTGAAAAGCAAAGAAGGGAGCAGGTCTGAATTGATCATTGGTTATTCTCCGTGTGAGAACAGCGTAGCAGTAGGAAAATTTGCGATGACCAATTGTCTAAACGTCGCGATTAGAGCCCATTAAAATCGTGTTTCCTGAGGTCTACATTGTTGCCGACTACTCAGACCACCAACCTTTCTCTGCCTGTCCGTAGTGTGAGCCACTGAACCAGCTTTCTAGCTCTACGTCCAACGTGGTAATTAATGCCAGATTCCCCTGCAAAGGATCCAAGAGATCAGCCTGCTTGCGAGCCCAATCGATCCAAGGATTTGCCGTTTCTTGATCTGCGATCGGGGCAACTTTCAGCCGATCTTCTACCGCTTTTATAAAGGCTCGTAAGCGCTCGGCTCGTTCCCATCGCTCTGTATGTTTAACAACGCTCAATCTGAGGCGACGTTGAGTCTCTGTTGCACGGGCTCGTTCAAGACGTCGTCTTTCATCTTCAGCCCATTCATGATTTCTTGCCTCCTCTTTCTCTCTGAGGGCCTTGATAGAAACTGATGCGGAACTTAAGCCCGCCAGGATGCTAGAAAGTTTTTTCTCGAGCGGCGCGGTCTTGGTGTCCTTCCAGTTTTTCCGTTCTCCGTAATCCATCCGCGCTTCGATCTGAAATGTCAGTTCACCCGTTGAGGTCCATTCAAACTGTGGGCTTCGCAGGGACATGAAATTAGGCTCCCAAGGAGTACCTGGGCGGCGTTTTGGGGGAGGAGGTGCTGGTAACGCGTGTTTGTCTAATCGCTCTATGAGTCGCACGGCCATGGTCTCGCCGTTAACAGTGGCAATTGTTTTTCCTTCAGCGTTGATCTTCCATGAATAACCTTCAGCTTCACCCTCTTTAATCAGCGCATCAAAAAGGATTGCGCAGCGTTCTATCAATGTCGATGAAATCATCACATTCAATACACGCTTGCCTGCGTAATCGAGGTAGCCGTCCTTGACCTTCGACGTTTTTGCGGTCTTTAGCCATTGACTCACTAGCGCGTGAGTTTCCGTTAATTGATAGGGGGCTTCAATATTCCTCCGGAGTATAGGCGAGTTCAAATCAGTGCCAGTCTTGGCGAGCGAGTTGTCACGGTCGAGCACTTGGAATCGGACATTACCTTCGACCTGAGGAGATTTGGGTTTGCGTTGTCGCTGCTTTTCCGATTTGGCCCAGTGGCCACGCCCAGGGAGAGGGATGCCGGCTTTGCGACAAGCTTTGGCGACGGCGACGTCGGAAACACCAATGTCGTGGGCCAGTTTGACCATGGGTGTTTGCCACACTTTTTCGAACAGTTCCTCGACGGTAAAGCTCACGAATGTGTACATGCAATCTGCCACCTTTGCTCATCGCGAATTATGGATCACAGCATGGGGACGTTAAATTCCGGTGAACGCAGGGTGAAACAGCCCTATGAGGATGTCCGGGTCTCTTTCGTCGTGTACGCTGGAAAAGACAACTTCGACTCGTTTGGCGTGTGCTCGTAGGTCGAGGACAGCACCGCACTGAGTCGATCGCCCAGCAGGTTCCAGGCGTTTTTCTTCTCGTCGGCATAGTCGTGATGCAAGTAGTGGCGTCTCACCCGAGAGCCGGCCAGCACATGATTTTGGCAGCGATCGATGACATCCAGGCTAACGCCTAAGGCTTGCATCATGGTCGCCCCCGTACGGCGCAGGTCATGCGGCGTCCAGTCGCCGTTTTGGCCGTCGGCAAGGACCAGCGTGTCGTCATGGCACCGTCTGGAGAGGGCCTTGCGGTTTTTGAACCGGGCCTGGCGATCGCCGACCTGCTTGCTCACCACTTTCACGTCCACATGCCCATCATCCAGCTTGTTTGGAAAGCACCACTGGGAGTCTCCCGTCAGGGTCTTGAGCTCCTGAAAGAAATGCAGCGCAAAGGGCGAGAGGAACACATGGTGGTCCTGTTTCTTGCCGCGGGTGCCTTTGACGTTTTCGCTGGGGAGGAACCAGGTCTGCTGGTCCAAATCGATATTTTTCCATTCGGCCTGGAGCAACTCGCCAATCCGACACAGCGTGCCCAGGCTGATCCAGAGCGCGAGCTGCGTTTCCTTCTTTAACGGCCGAATGCCATCGTATTTTTGGCCCGCGGGGAGGGCGTTGTAGTCGGCGGTCATTTGCTGGAAGCGGTTGTGCAGTTCCAACAGCTCAGTCGGCGAAAGGATGCGGCTTCTTTCAGCTTCGTAGTCGACAGGGATCAATGGGGAGATGTCGACCAGTTCCGTCGGATCACCCTCAACCAGTAACGCCCGCCAAGGTTGACGCTTTCTAGCCCAGCTGAACATCTGGGTGAGGTCGGCGAAGAAACTGATGGCTTGCCGGTGAGCGCCGCGGTTGACCACGGCCCGGATCAGCGCCCGAACGTCGTGTTCGGAAACATTGTTCACCGCTGTCCTGCCGAGTGCTGGCAAAAGGTCCTTGTTAAAGCGTCGTTGCAACTCGGCATTGCCGTCTTTACGCGCCACGCCATCCAGCAGCCAGGCGTCGGCCAGATTCTGGACGGTCAGTGTTTGCACCTTCGTGGTTTTTACTTGTTCAGCCTCTACGTTAGCAGCGGCGTATGCTTGTGCCTTAACGGTTTTCTTGTGTTCGTTGGGATTGATTTGCTCATCAATGAGCGCTCGGGCCTGGTTGCGGGCCTTGCGGATGTCGGTCAAGGATTTGCGCGGCCAGGTTCCGCAGGCGTACTCTTTGTTCTGGTTGCCCCAGCGATACCGATAGAAAAAGCTGACCGACACGCCGTCCTTACGGACTGAGATTCGACCGGCTAGATTGCCATCCTCTCGGAGGATTCGGCCGGCATCGTTGGGAGTCAGCGACTCGAGTTCTTTGATAGTGATTTTAGCCATGAAACGGACTCCCCCTACTTTTACCCCCACAAAAACGCCGGCTCTTGATGGACGTTACTGGACTCTCGTAGAGCAGAACACCGCTGGAGCTCAAGTAAATACTAGCTTAGAAAAATCCAGAGTAAAATTCTGGAAGCTTTCAAGAAGTATGAAAAAGGAGATGGGGTGCTAGGGGTCGAGTGTTCGAATCACTCCGTCCCGACCATATTTTTCAATGACTTAGCCCAATCTGAAAAGGTTGGGCTTTTTCATGTGCGTGATTTTTGCGTGAATTCTCTATTTTTCACGCCTGCTTCCTCTTCAAGATTGTCAGGACCGGCCCACGCGAATCGGTTGCTGATACCATGTTCGCAGCTTCAATCAGATGCCCAAGCTCAGCGCCAGAGTAGTGACTGGTGATGCTGCCTTTCTTGTGGCCCAGAAGTGCCTTGCGGTCTTCCTCGGTTACACCTGCTGCGCGCAGCCGGCGGCCAAATGTGTGTTTGAGGTCATGAATCCTAATGGATGTATAACCTGGGTGAGCGGGGCGAAGGTTTTCCTCCTGCCAGAGTTTCGCCGCTCTCACCCGCGCCTTTTTCCAAGCCGAGTCATTCATTCGATGCATCGCGTTGCCGTTGTAGGGGAAAATCCACTCCTTACTCACGCCGCGCTGTTGCTCGATGATCGACTTGGCCACGCTGTTGAGCACGACCAGTCGCTCATCACCGTTCTTCACTCCAGACCGTTCGTGTCTGCCGCCAAAATCAGCCGGAATCAGAAACACGCTGGTAACGAGCTCTGGCACCGAAATTTCCCAATCCCATCGCAATTTGCAAACCTCCTGCTCCCGGGTGCCTGTGTTCACTTTGAACAACGCCATCGTTTGCAGGTGGGCCGGCAACTCCCCGAAAAGAATCGACTGCTCCGGCCACGACATCGGGTACGGCTTGCGGCTCGACTTCTTCTCTTCCAGCTTCGTGAGCATCGGCACGCTGTCCAGCCACGGCCTGCGCTCATCATCTCGCCACTTCCTGGCACATAACGATAAAACCCGAATCACACGCTCAATCGAGATATTCACCGTCCTGTTGCTGACGCCTTTCTTTACCTTGCCGCCTTCAAGCTTCTTGGTCGCCAACCTGTCCTTGATGAACGGCACCAGGGCCTGGTCATCAATGTGGGTCAGCCGCATGTCGCCTATGAACGGGTCCAATTGAGAAAGGTGGTGAGCTGAAAGCTTGATCGAAGGCTGATCCTTGAACTCCAGCAGGAAGCGAGTTGCCGCCTCCCGCCATATTCTGACCTTCTTTACGCCGTACACCTTTTGTTGTCGGATCTGCTCCAGCCGGTAGATCAGGTAGCGTTCCGCTTCTTCCCGGTCACCAGTTCCAGTGCTTTCGTAAAGTCTTTCTCCGTTGATTTTCTTGTCGATATGCCAGATGCCTTTCCTCTCGGAGAGGCCTGTGATCGATTTTCGCGCCATGATTTATCTCCTTTCTGGCGCTCGCTGCGGGGCAATTGTTGCTCCGGGGCGCGTTTTTTATCAATTGCTTTGGCCTCGACGTACGCCGTTGCCCAGTCATCCAGCTCCTGCCGGTCGAAACCGACACCGCGCTCGCCGATAGGAAACTCGCTGACATAGGGGCGGACTGTTTTGTCGAATTCGGCCCGGCACATTCCCAAATAGATGGGCGCAGCGCCGGCACGGATGAAGCGGGGGAGGATGCTTCCGCGCCGGGGCCGGGAGGGCGCCTGCGCCAGTTCTGCAGACATAAGTGCTCCATGCCGCGCGTGGCGGCAGAAGGTGGTTATTGGGCGGCTTTGGCGATTACTGCTTCAGCTTGGGCGAGGGCGGCGTGGTACTTGTCGAGTCGTGCGGCGCCAAGCCTGGCCAGGCCGACGAGATTGGTGAGGCTTTCCAGCAGTTCTTTGCTTTGATCCGTCAGCTTGATCACCTCCTTGCGGAGCTGGCCAGCGTCTTCCATCCATTCCTCGGCCATTATTTCGAAGTGTTCGGCAGGCTCCCATGGGGATGGGACGACGTTCGTTACCCAGTCGGGCCAGTGCTCAACACTTTCGCCGCGTGCGATGCGTTCAGCCTTCATCGTGTCGCCCATGGCTCGCAGCTCTTTTGCTCGGCGCTCGGCATCTTCCCTATTGAGGCAGGGATATTCTTCGCCCGGGCCAACACTGTGGATTGCCCAGAGCTGCAAGACTGGCTCGGCCAGAATGCCCTGGAGCGCCAGAACTTCAGATGGTGTCGCGCCTTTATCCTCGAGCGCCGTCAATGCTGCTTCTGCAAGGATGCGGGGTACGGTGACGACTTCGGGTGCTGGTGGCGAAGGCGCAGCCATTGCTTCTAGCATTCGTTCTATTTCGGACATGATTGAGCCTCGCCCGCCTTTTCACCGGCAGGCCTTGTGGTTTAATGAGAGAAATTAAGGAGAAGTTGCTATGGAAAACGCGTTTCGAAACCCGTTGTTTCTAACAGGGCTACCACTGACCGTTTGTGGCTTTGCTATCACCGCGCCTGGCTTGTGGATCCCAGGCTTGGTTTTGATGGTGTGCGGATGGGCCAAGGGGAAGAAGCAAGACTGAGGTCATCATCGCGGCCCCTTGTAGCAGTACACGTAGGCGAACCAGGCGAGGGCGATCATCGCGTCACCTGCGGACTTTCTTCTGCGACCTTGCACGACCCGCAACCATCACCGCAGGCGCCGCAGAACTCTTTGCCGGCGGCTACTGCATCGACTTCACGCTGCAAGCTCGGCACATACCGGACCCAAACGCAGATCGGGCCATCATCAGTGTCGTGGATCGAGAAGATGAACCAGCCTTCGCCGGCGGGCGGAGTTGGCTCCCAGGCCGAGCAATTTGCGATCCCGCTGGCGAACCAGGCCGCTTGCAGTTCCTCCGGGGCGTCACCCTCGAAATTTCGCTCACGAACCTCCAGGCCCCGCTCGGTGAACCATGCGTAAAGGATCAGTTCGTCATCGGTGGATGGCCAAGCCGGGTGAGTCCAGCAACCAGTGGCGTCTCGATGAATCGGCAGCGGCTGGATCAAAACAGTTTCTTCAGGCATGACTTCGTCCTTGCCGCTATAGCGGCAGAAAGGTGGCTTTTCAGATAGTTTGTGCGAAGATCCGTCGCGAATTTCTAAGGAACGGATATGAAGTCGTCTGAAGTGTTAAGCGTAATTAGCTCTGTGGCTTCGATTACGGGTATGTCTTTGCTGACCGCGAATGGAATGGTCGATGATTTAAATGTTAGACAAATTGCTTGGTCGATAGCAGCGACTATGGTTGTTGTGCTCGTGGGTATAGGCTGCGTCTTTGCTTGCGTTCAAGTGGCGCTTTGGGGGGATAAAAAAAACGATTTTGGTGATCTACGCTTTGTTTATAGGTGTTTCTCAGGGGCGGTTGTCATTTTTATTGCGGCCGTCATGGTAATAGGCTGCTCATACCTTCTTAGCGACTTACTAGCCATGAAAAGATTGCTGAACTAGTCGCGTTTCCAATTTTTGTAAGTCAGAGTGCCGTCAAGAATCGCCCCCTTGACGGCCTCGAACTCCCAAGCGTAATACTGGGATTCAACGTTGACGCGCATCTCGCCGTAGACGTGTTGCTTGCGCCGGATGAAAGCCTCGGCGGCTTCCTTGGTGAAATGGCTATTCACGATCTCCCAGCGCTTGTTCCAGCCGGTGACGGTGTGGTCATCGCACTCGGCGAGATGTTCCCACTGGTCGTCCTCGTCCAGATCCATAAAGCTGCATTCCCGATCAGCCATCAGGGCCTGGTCGATTTCTGCGCGCTCCTCGTCGTCGAGGTCTTCCCAGTATTCTTTCGGGCTGAACCACCGGCGATCCTCAAGGCAGACAATTCGACCTTCCGAGTAGTCGATCTCGTAGCCGTAATCGATTCGCTTGGCCTGCACCGTGAAAATCGCGGCTGCAGTGTGGTGCCATTTAACGCCGGCGCCGTTGCAGTGATGACGGAGGCGTTCGACGAAGTCGGTCCAGGTCGAAGCATCAAGCGCGGCGCCGGTCGCCAATGTCGGCAGCGGCTCGGCCGGTTTGTTTTCTGTGGGCATGGAGCGTCCTCGCCGGTAGTGGCGTATTGATATTTTCTTGACGGTGAGTTAAATTTCCTGCCGCTCAGCCTCCTGCGGAAAGCAAAAGCTTTCCAGAGGTGGCAGAGTGGCCGATTGCACCGTCCTAATAAGTCGGCGAATGGGTAACCGTTCCATGGGTTCGAATCCCATCCTCTCCACAAAACCCCTTCCAGCAATGGAGGGGGTTTTGCGGTTCTGGGGTATGGGATTAAGCGGCGGCCGCCTGCCTTTCTATTGCTCTCCACGGGTCGTTGGCGCGAGCCAATGCTGCCATTGGCGGCGGGCTGACGCTGTTCCCGCACATGTGCACCTGCTGGCTGGGGCGATGATCGGGCTGGCCATGGCGAACGAGCCGCCGCGCGGCCAAGAGGTAACGGTGCGCAGCGTGTCGTGCGCTGACTGAACACTTTCGCCGGACCAGTTCGCAATTGGCACAATGAACGGGTCGGCGGCACCGATGACGAACTTCTTCATGCCCTTGGCGATTCGGCGCAGGGTGGCGGGTGCCAGCGGCTTGGGCCGGTCGAAGATGCTTTTGCTCGGGATCGTCCAGTCGATGCACTCGGCGGCGGTGCGCCACTTTTGCTGACCTTTGACGGGGTGCTTTGCGTGGGTAGGCGCTGGCCAGACAACCGGCTCGCCATCACAGCGGGCGATCATGAACAGCCGTTCCCGGCTGGTCGGCGCGCCGAAGTCGCAAGCTTTGATTACGCGCCAATCGACGACATAGCCCAAGTGCTGCAGCTCGGCAACAAACGTTGCCCAGGTCTGCCCACGGCGTTTCGGATCGGGCACCAGGAACTGCTGGTGGACCGGGACGACTTCACCTGGCTCGGCAATGGTGCCGCCCAGCTTCATCACTCGGCCAGGGCAACATGAACTTCCCGAACGTGAAGTGGGAGTACCGCAACGGCTCCGTCGAGCAAAGTTACATTCAGGGCATTCCCTCGGTAGAGAATGAGACCACCTTGGGCATTGAGCTGCGCAGTGGCATGCCCTGGGTGCGAGCGATCAGCAACACGGAGTTGTCGGCGGTGCGCCTGCGCTTCGCCTGGCCAGCTCTTCAGTCGGTCGATGCCAGCGGCAACGTGAATGGCTACCGGATCGAGTACAAGGTCGAACTGGCCACCGACGGAGGCGCCTATCAGCAGGTGCTGGGCGAGGCCGTGGACGGTAAGACCACCAGTACCTACGAACGCAATCGGCGCATCGATCTGCCGGTGGCAACCAGCGGTTGGCTGATTCGTGTCACCCGGGTCACGCCGAACCAAAGCAACAACAAAATCGCCGACACCATGCAGATCGCAGGTTTCACCGAAGTCATTGACGCGAAACTGCGATAGCCAAGGTTACGTGCCTTGTGAGCGAGTCGGCCAGTGGGTCAGCAGCCGTCTTTACCATCCCGGATCGTGGTCTTCGCTGGTAGCGGTAGAACTGGTGCTTGAGTCGGGAAGCTTGAGCGCCTTCCATTGTGTTGACGAAAGGCCTCAGGGCTTGAAGGCGGTATGTCAGGACTTCGCTTCCTTGGTCCCCAGCACATCGCGGATGCTGTCCACCACATTGCTGTCTTTGATCACATCGTTCAGCCAACCCTCGAGCGGCATGTTGCCCCATTTGATCGCTCGTTCGATCAGATAAGGGACGGGGCTTTGGGGCTCGGTCTGTTTGAAGAACTGGGCGATGCCCGCCAGCAGGGTGAACGCTTCATCGCGGGTCTGCGGGGTGGTTCGAAGCGGTGTGCTTGAAAGACTTTGTTCAGGCTGGGTCATTGCGGAACCTGCGGGTTGTTCGCCAGTGCTTTCAGGGATGGCCGGAGCCGGCGCGACAGGGGCCGGGGTCAGTTCGATGCCCCGGTCCTTGAGCAGTTTTTCCGCCAGTTGTCCTGCGCGGAACAGAATGTCATTGAGCCCAGCAAAGCTCGGTGCTTCAGGGCCAAAGTGCCTGTCTGCGGTGCTCTGAAGCTGCTGGCAGGCTTTCAGGCAGGCGGCTATCTCGCCGGCCTTGAGGCGCAGATGATCCGAGTCGGTCAGCACCACCGAACGCTGGAAGACTTCCGCGTTGATCTTGCCTTCGTCGAGGGCGGCCCGCATCGCCTGAGGGTTTTGCAGCGCCAGGTTTTCGATGTGCCTGGATTCGTCATAGCGAAGCAGACCGTAATATTGCCCCTGGGTGATCGGCAATGAGCCGACGATGTCCGCCAGCGAGGTTTTCATCCACGCCAGGCGTGCGGCGCGTTCATCGACGCCGTCCTCCAAGGAGGGAAAGAGATCCGCCCAGAAGGTTTGCAGAATGCGCTCGGCCAGCGTCAGGCCGAAGGTAATACCAACAAAATGGTACTTGTGCGCCAGGCCTTCACTGAGCCAGGCGACCAGCATCAAGTCTTTGCTCTGTCGAGCCAGGCCTTGTGCCGCCAAGGCAATGGTCAGATCCCAATCGGAAGCCTTGAGATCGGTTTGCCAGTCACCTTGGGTAAGGTAATCGGGGTCTGCTCGACGAGCTTCCTTCACCTGATCGAACAAGGTGGAAAAGCTCAAGTCTTCACCGCTCCCCTCATTGATGGGCGCTGTCAGTTCGGCCAGCGAAAGGTCGTTGAGAAATTCAGACATAGGCAACTCTGATCAAAATAAAAGAACACCGCGCCTGTTTGGCAGGCACGGTGCTGAATGCGGACTGCGTGCGCGGTCCGCTATCGCTACGGGCTTAAGCGAAAACTTTGTTCGCCGTGCGATCCCAACCACCGGTGACGTTACCGCCGCCCTGGCCATCGGCACGGCTTTGTTGGGTGTAGGTAGTCTTGATGCGCGCGAAGTTGAAGCTGATTTCTTCAATCGGCAGATCGCTGACCGCTTTGTCTTCACCGCCCTGACTGCCGCCAGCGACAGCCTTGACGGAGGAGACTACGACTTCTTCCAGGTTGATGGTCAGGTAAGTAACCTTGTCACCGCCCGCGCGGTTGACGTTCAGCTGGATCTTGGCGATGTGAGTGCCTTTGCAGCAGGCTTCGAACAGCTTGGCAGAAGCCTTGTCAACGGCTTTGCGGATGCTGAAATCGCTCAACGACACACGCTCCGACGAAGCACCGCCCGAAGAGCTTGCTGTTGCGGAAGTCGCCTGAGTTGCACCGTACTCGTAGCCCAGCACTTCGATCCAGTCCTTGTGCTTGTCGTCGAGCACTTCACCTGGAATGCCTTCGATCTGAATGTATGCGTCAAATGCCATTTCTAATTTCTCCTTACCTTCATTTAAAGGGCTGTAACAACCTGCGGACAGATCACGAACCCTTCGTTTTTAACCCCTTTGAACGATCAAGAGAGGTGTCTTACCGGCCTGGGCCGAACTTCAAGCGGGCCCAGGCAGCGGTTTCCTTTCAGAAGCGCGGCCGTCTCAGTTGAGCGCCCGTACTTCGATTTCCACGCGCCGGTTAGGTTCCAGGCACTGAATAAGTTGGGCTCTTGGTTGCTGCATGTTGCATTTGACCAAGGGCTTGGTGCTGCCTTCGCCGACGGCTTCTACCAGTTCACCCGGCACGCCTTTGCCCACTAGGTAGGTCTTGATGGTTTGTGCGCGCTGCCGGGAAACCTGCAGGTTGCCCTGTGGCTCGCCCAGTTGATCGGCGTGCCCGGAGATGATGATTTTGCCGATGTCAGGCGTGCTCAACAGCTTGCCGGCGATGGCGCTCAACTGGCCCTGACCTTCGGTTTTCAGGCTCTGGAAGTCGGCACGGCCAAAGGCGAACAAGGTGTCCGATTCCAGGGTGATGGTCTCGATCGAGCGCAACGATTGCGTGAGCAAACTGTTGATGTAGTTACGCGAACTGGAGGTCAGGAACGCGTTATCGAGGATCCGAGGCACGTCTTCCTCGTGGATCTGGTCGCTGTAGAAATTGATCTGCCGGCTGGCAAACTCGTAATCCTGATTCGAGGCCGAACCGTCATTCGAAGCACCGATGGTTTTGCCGGTCTGGCGGGCAATCGCCGGGTACCAGTAATCTGGCATTTTCGCTTTCAGGATCGCCGGATCAGCCTTTTCGCGTTGGGCACGCGAGAGCATGACGTAGGTGTCCAGCGTGGTCTTGCCGAACGCCGCGATGGACTGCGCCCGGTTGTCGTCAGGCAGCGCCTTGGGTTCGACACTGTCCACGCCGGTCACGGGCAGCAGTTCCTTGCTGTTGCGCTGATACACCTTGAGGGTGGTCAACAGGTACAGCGAGCGGGTCAGGTTGTCGGCGGTCGGCTTGAGCATCACGCTTTCCAGCCGCCTGAAATACTGACTGCGCACCAGCGGCTCGACTTTGTAGCCTTGGTAAAGCCCCAGGCGCATTCGCAACGGCACACCTTCATCGTGGTGCTGCGCGTAGTAATGGGCGGTCCAGAAGCGCATGCGATCCAGCGTTTGCCAGTCGGTGTATTGCCCTGTCGCCGAAGCGTCGGCTTTGGCCGCCTGGGCCAGTTCCGTGGACATAGTCTGCACGGTGTTTTTGTTGTTCACATAGGACCAGCCCAGCAAGCTGCACAGCAGCACCGCGACCAGCCCGGCACCACCAATCCACGCCGCCTTGCGCCGGCGTTCGCGATGGTTGGTGGTGTACAGCGCCACCAGATGCTGGTCGGGAATGATGACTTTGCGGAACAGGCTGTTGATGAATAGCGGACGCGGTTGCGCATCGCCGCCGGCGATCTCTTGATCACTGTCCAGTGAGAAACGCTCGGTGACCTGGCGCGTGTGCCCACCCATTTCCGGCTGGTCGGCGTCGAGTGCACTGGTGAAATAGAAGCCGCGCAGCAGTTCAGCCTTTTGGTACGGGTTGGCGCGCAACAGCGCATCGACGAACAACTGCAGTCTCGGCTTCAGCGCCGCCAGTTCCAGTGGAAAGCGATACACCGCTGAATCCTGGCGGGTGATCTGAATGTCCTGCATGACCAGTTGTTGACTCGCCACCTGCTGCCAATAGTTGACCAACTCGTCCATCGCCACGCCGAATTGACGGCCCCAGTCGGCCTGTTCGTACCCTTTATGGGAAAACGTCTTGCCCATGACTTCGCCGCGGGCAACGTCATCCAGTTGGCGATAGAACGGGGTAAAACCCGGCACCAGGTCACACTTGGTGAACACCAGGTAGACCGGCAGGCGCACTTCCAGCAGCGCATGGGTTTCCTGGATGCGTTCGCGCAGGCGCTTGGCAATACGCTCCTGGTCTTCGAGCGACGTTTGCAGAATGTCGTGAATGCTGACGGTAACGATCAAGCCGTTGAGCGGCCGACGCTGGCGGTGCTGACGCAACAGTTGCAAAAAGGCCCGCCATTTGCCGGCCTCTTCCTGGTTGTTCATGTAGCGACCGGCGGTATCCAGCAGGACGGCTTCGGAACTGAAAAACCAGTCGCAGTTGCGGGTGCCGCCCAGGCCGGCGACACGCGCACCTTCACGCTCCGCATACGGGAAGTTGAGGCCCGATTGATAGAGCATCGTACTTTTGCCGGCTGCCGGCTGGCCGATCACCAGGTACCAGGGCAGGGCATACAGCGCATCCTTGGGATTGCTCCCCCGCGGCTTGTTGCTGTGCAGCCGCTCGATGCTCTGCAACAGGCGCTCGCGCAACAGGCTGACTTCTTCGCGGTCCGCCGGGCTGGCGTTGAGCACCGCTTGATCGGCGTCGTCGCGCAGCAGCCCTTCAAGGTTGTGGTGACGCGACACGCCCCGATAAAGCAGCAGCACGTAACCAGCCGAGAGCAGCAGGAACACGCCGATGCCGGTCAGCAGGCTGTTCAGCGAGCTGAAGTCAAACGCACGACCAATGCTCCACACCACGAAAATGGTGAGGAAAAAACAAACCCCCAGAATGTAGGGTTGGAAGCGCAAGAAGTAATACTTGATCTTGTTCATACGGACTTCAAATCCAGCGCGTCGACACAACGGTCGATAACGTCATCAAGAGGGCGGTCGATTTCCGGAAAGGCGTGTTTTGGGTGGTGCTCATCAAATGCATCGAATGACGCCAGCACGTCATGGCTCTGCAAGCGGTTTGCGCTACTGGTCAGCACACGATAGGCATCGCTGTTGTTTCGTGACGGGAAGCAGATCAGCCGGGGGCGCATAAAGTCGTCTGCCAACAGACTGACCTGCGGCACGCCATTGCCTGCGGTCATTCGCGCCAACCAGGTGATCCACAAATCGGCGGTCGGATTTTTCAAACCTCTTTCCGCCGGCAAGGGCAGGGAAATCCCCATCGGCGTTGGCTGATGCAGATGGCTTTTGAACGCCAGCAGCCGGGTCAGTACGGCATTGGTGACGAATTCCGGGTAAGCGCCTTCCAGCGCGGTGGCGATGTCGCGCAGGTTGAAGTTCACCAGGAACTTGTCATGCACGCGCCGGAACAACTCGAAATCCTGACCTTGCAACGGGCGCAAGGCCTTGATGCGGTCGAACAGCACGGACGTACTTTCGCCCTGGGTGGCCATGTGCAGCAACGGCCTGATCTGCCCGCTGAACAGTTCGCTCAGGGTGAAAGGATTGACCAACGTCCCGGAGTCGCTGGCTTTGACCGTTTGAAAAATGAAAAACGGATAACGCCGCTGGCTGGAATCCCTCGAGCTGATCAAGCCGCCGACCAACCAGTTGCCACTGCGTGCGCGGTAGCTGAAAAAGCACACCGGTAACGCGTCGAACAACGCTCGCCAGTCCTCAAGAGGCTGCAGGGCGGCCAATGCGCCTTGCAGCCAGGCATCGAACTCGCAGACGTCGTCGGCTGCACCGTGCAGGCTGACGAAGTCCGGGCTCGCGGGCACTTTTCCGAAACAGCCAATCATTGGCCGTGTCCCTGATTCAAGGCGAGCGTGCTCACTGGACCCGTCCGCCGCTGGCGTTGAGTGCACTCAGTGCCTTGACGTTCGCCAGGTCGGTCAGCTTGACGCCACCGTAGTTGCGCACGGCGAGGCTGACCTGGCCACTGGCGGTGTTCCAGCTGAAACGTTGCTGGATACCATCCAGATCGCTGACGCGGGCGCTGTCATTCATGCGCAACAGGCCCCAGCGACCGGGGTAATCGAACACAGTGATGCGTTCGCCGCTCAGCGTGATCACGTCCATGCGCGCACCCGGTGCGGTGGTGGTGCCCGGCCAGGAGAAGCGGCTCCAGCTGGTCTTACCGTTGCGATAGTGCTGCACCTGCCCGTCCAGGGTGAAGATGATGTCGGTGAACCAGGCCGCTGGCTCCAGCATGATCTCAAAACCGTTTTCCCGGTCCGACAGGCTGGCAATGACCTGGCCCAGTGAGCTGGCCTTGTCGATGCTGTTGACCATGTTCGGATTGACCAACGGCGTTGCTTTGCTGGCGCTGCTCATGCCGAGGCCTTCGCCCCCGGACAGATTGCCGATTTCGTTGCGCTTGAAGTTCGGCAGCAAGCCGGATTCCGGGTCGACGAAACGCTGCAGGTCCTTGACCGAGGCTTCATTGCGACTTTCTGCCGCGATCGGGTAACGGTGCGCCATGACTTGTTCCCAAGGCTTGGCGATCTGTTGTGCCCAGGCCTTGGCGATCTGCTCGCCGGCCGGATCGCGCAGGGTTTCCCAGGCGAACTGAATCGGCAAACTGAACAGGCCTTGTAGCGAAGTCGACAGGCCGCCCTGACTGGTGTCGACGGTGGTCTCCACGTAGTTGCGCACGCTGGTGACTTCGCTCGGCTGACCTTCCAGCGTTTCGCTGATCAGTTGCTTGCTGCTTTTGCCGACGTCTTGAGAGCGCTGGATGTTGTTCATCCGCACTTTGAGTTTGCGCAACGCCGCCAGGTAGCGATCCATGATCGTGCTGTCGGCGCCCTCGGCGTTTTGCACGGCGAAGACCCGCGACACCGGCTCGAAGCGCTTGGCCAGGCTGCCGTCGTCTACCGCAGGCAACGGCGAAATCAGTGCATTGGGCGAGGTGTCCTGCCCATCGAAAATCCCCGTGACTTTGCCCCAGAAACCGTCATCGTGCTTGATCCCCGGTTGCTGCGTTTCACGCAGTGCAGGCACATCCCATTGGGTGTTGTCGTTGACCGCTGCCAGCAGGTTTTTCACCGGCGAGTTCTGCACGTCGCTTAGCAGCGACAGTTGTTGGGTCGCGTTGGCCATGTCAGTGAAATGGCGAACACCGACGCTGTCGATCAGGGTGTACCAGGCTTGGGTGTAGTCGCGTTTGTAACGCGTCATGAACTCACGGATGAAGTTGGCTTTCTGCACAAGGCTGTCGCCGCCTTCGCCATCGAGCACCCAGTCCGATTCGTTTTGCAGGTTGCCCGACAGCAGTTTGATCAGCTCAGGCTTCACAAACTGCTCCCAACCTTGACGGGTGAAAATCGCCGGCACCGCTTCGCTGCCGTACAACAGCTGACGCCCTGGCAGCGGCACCAGATCGCTCAGGCCCACGGCCGGGAACTGGCGGCTGGACTCCAGTTGCAGGCGCAGATATTCACGGTCCACCAGCGAGCTGGAAATCATGAACGACTTCAAGCTATTGCGGGTTTCGCTGATCAATTGCTCGTTACGTGGCAGGGACGGCGCCTGGCCATTTTTCAGCAGTTGCACGTAGACCGGCGAGTTGTCCTGAATAACTGCTGTGCTGACCGGGTTGTCGGTATTGGCGGTGTTGGCCCAGGCAACCGGCAACGCCGCGCCGACGAACTCTGGCTCAGGATGGGTTTCAGGTTGCGTCAGCATCAAGTAGAGCTTCAGCGCGTTATAGGACTCGATGATGGAGGCGACCTGGCGCTCATCCAGTCGACCGAGCATTTCCTCGGACAACGAGAGCCCGCCGGTGGTCGCCGACAGTTCTGCGGCGTCGCTCGCCGTGGCCGGATTACGCAGTGCGGTCAACGCATCCCCGCGCACCTTGTTCGCGGAACCCTTGGCCGCAGCGCTCAAACGACTGGTGACATCCCCGGCGCTGCGCGGAACGCTGCTCAAGCGGGTTGGCAGTTTCAGCCCTTGCGCGCGCGCCTTGGCTGACGGACTGCCGGCCTTGGCGGGCGCCGCCGCGAAGCTGTTCTGCGGGTCCATGGTTTTTGCGAACTCATTGAAGGCGCGCATCTGCAATTGAAGTTGCAGGGTGATCGGTTCGAGCGCCTGAGTACGCAACTGCTGCAAATAAGCAGTCTGTGCGACGCGGTAGATGTCGTCACCCCGATAGAGGCCAGCGCTGAGTTGCAGCGGTACACCTTTGGCACGGTACTTCTCGATGGCGGCGAGTTGATCGCGGAGCAGTTCCAGGCCTTGGCCCGAGGCCAGCAACTCGGCGCGCTCCGGTGATTGCTGCAGCTCGTTGAGTTGCTCGCGCAATGCGGCCAGCCACTGACGGTTGTTCTGGAAGGACAGGGTTTGCCAGCCAATGAACACCAGTGCGGCGAGCACGGCCACGCCCAACAAGGCCGGGCTGAAGGATTTATTGTGTCCGGAACGCGACTGGTAAAGCGTCAGGTCGCGGTCCGGGAAAATCACACGGCGGAACGTATCGGTAATGAAATAGCTGCGGTCACTGATTTTTTTGCCGCTGCTTGGCGTGTGCTTTTCGTGCTCGACTTCCGGCAGCAGCGAAAACGACTCGGCGAGATCATCTTCATACACTTGGCTCAGTTGCTGATCGGTCTGCAGGGCACTGGTGAAATACAGGCCACGCAGCAACAGTTGCGTACCCGAATGACCGGTCTGGGCGAAGTGCTGGAGAAACTGTTCGAGCACCACCGACAGTTCGGAAAAATAGTTCGGGAAGTTCAGCAGCGCGCTGTTGGCATCGGCGCCCAACGCAATCATCTGCGCGTCGACGTGACGGCGAATATGACTGTGCAGGTTGGCCAGCTTGGCATCCAGCACCGGGCGCAAACCCTGGTTGCGGATTTCCGACAAACCGAAGGTCATGCCCAGCGGTTGCTGACGTTCGTTCAGGTCCAGGCCTTCAAAAGCCTGGCTGAAACCCGGCAGTTGATCGGTCTTGCTCAACATCAGGTAGATCGGCGGGTTGGCGTCCAGGCAGTCGGTGTATTCCTCGATGCGTGACACCAGTTGCGCGGCGAGCTCGTTGCGCTCGGTGGCGCTGGCGGCCAGCAGTTCAGGCAGGCTCACCACCAGCACCAGGCCGTTGACGGCGGCTTTGTTGCGTTGCTTTTTCAGCATCCGCAGGAACGCGGCGAATTCGCTGGCCGACTGGTCGTCCCGCAGGTAGCGACCGGCCGTGTCGATCATCACGGCCTCAGGGCTGAAGTACCAGTCGCAATGTTGCGTACCGCTTTGTGTGTCATTGGCGCTGTTGGCGATGCTCGCGGACAGGCCGGAACGTGTCAGCAAAGAGGTTTTACCGGCACCGGACATGCCGATGACCAGGTACCACGGCAAGTCATACAGCGCCGACGAGCCGCCGCCACCGGCCGAGCGGTCGGTGCGCAGCATCGCGATGGCGTGCTTGAGCCGTTCGCGCAGCACTTGCTGGTCGCGGAATTCACCGGTGGATTTAAGCGATCGATCGACCTCGATCTGCACCAGGTTCTCAAGGTTGTGCTCAGCGCGGATCCGCTTGTACTGACGCAGCACAATGATCAGCAAATAGAAGGCGCTGATGATCGCCATCGCCTCCAGCGTGTAACCACGCAACCAGCTCACGTGCGGTGCCGCGAACCAGCCAACCACCAGGCTCGCCAGCCACAGCACGGGGATGACAAACCAAAAGCTTTTCAACAAACGCAATAATGTCTTCATGTCTTCCTGACTCGATTACCTGAGGTGTGCTCAGGCACTGAACAGCTGGCTGATTTGTTCGGACAATGCGGCTACGTCCTTGGCCAACAGCCAGTCCAGCGTCAGGTAAACACCCACGCAGACCAGCGCAATGAGCGCCAGATAGAGCCAAACGGGAACTTCATGGCGCAGCATCTGCGAGACCTGGTCGGGCAATGCCCAATCCGGCGAGAGCGCCTTGGGCGTCTTGCGGTATCGCGCGATGTCCTGGCCCAGGGTGTTGGCCAGATAGCGCAATTGGTCTTTTTGACCGAGGCTGAATTTGCCTTCGAAACCCAGCGCCAGACACAGGTGATAGACCTCAAGCACATCCAGGTTTTGCTTGACGTCACTGCGCAACGAATCGATTTTCTCGAAAAAGCCTTCGCCCGCCAGGTGCACGCCGAAGTAGCGGAACTGCAACGGCTGCAGTTCGAAGTGACGACGCAGGTCGTTTTCCCCGGAGCGCAACACGCTTTCGTCGAGGAACGCACACAGGGCGTATTGCGTATCCTTCACCTGTTCAACGCTGTAGTTGGCGTTACGGGCTTCGCGTTCCAGTGTCGAGAAGAAGGCATCGATGCTCGCCTCAAAAGCGATGACCGAGGTCACTTGACGGCCTTTGCGCACGATCAGCGCCATGCTGATGAAGTCTTGCACCAGGTCTTTCAACACCGGTTTTTCAGTTGCGGCCGCCACGGCGCCTTGCATTACGGCTTCGTTCATTTGAGTACCGCCATCAGTTCAAGCTTGAGATTGGTAAAGGCGCTGGGTGCGTAAAAAGAGATGGCCTGGGCACTCATCATGCGTTCATACACCCGGCCATGGGGCTCGATGGAGAAGTAGTGATTGTCCAGTCGCACTGGAATCGCGTTCGGTAAGCGGGTCGAGTGATTGAGCGTGACGCCGGGCATGGCGCTGTTGACCACGACTTCAATGTCTTCCGGCGAGCCGACCTTGAACGCGCGCGGCACCAGTTCCAGCAGGCTGGAACCGGGCATATCGGCGTGCACCGAAATATAGAAATCCGCCTCGGCCAGGCGCGGATCGAGCAGCTGTCCCTGCCAGTACGAAGGCTTGGTCTGGGTCAGGTTGATCATCACGCACTGGTTAGGCACGACGTTGTCGAGCAGTACACGAATCATTTCATCGAGCTTGACCAGTGAGGCCGCCGGGTCGTGATGGTCATACTCGGGGATGTCGTTGAGTTGCGTGTCCAGCGAAAACGTCAGCAAGCCGCCCGCGAGTTCCGCCAGAAACAGATACAAGCGCTCGGGGTGCAGGCGCGGGTGGGCGAGCAAGTGCGCCAGGCCCGGGTGCGCACGGTTCACCGTGTTCAACAGCCAGAACAAGGTCACGTCGCTGGAGCCGAACTCGGCAATCTGGTCCGCGCGTTCGCGACGACGACCCGACAGCGCCTTGCTTTTGGATTGCAGCGCGCCGAGCAATCGTTTGCCCAGACCGGTCAGGGTTTCGTGAGTGCCGACATGCAAGGTCGGGTGCACGAAGTGTGCATCGAGGTTGAAGCCGCCGATGTTGTTGCGCGACAGCCGGGCGATCGGGCAGTGGCTGTAGCCATCCAGGTTATCGCCGTCGATCAGCATCACCACGTTCAGGCGCAGGCTGGTGATTTCGTTCTCGAGGTCGCCTTCGTTGAGGTCCGGCAAGGTGTCGAACTGCTTGCGAAACCGCCGTGCGCTTTTTTGTTCCTGGCCGTCTTCGACGTAATTCATGCCGAACGGCTCAGGCAGTTTCAGCGCGGCGTAGACCTTCAGGTCGTTGCCCTTGAGCAAGTCCTTCAAGTCACGCGCTGCCGGCAGCGGGTCATGCTGCGGCGCGTCGTACAGGCTGCCGTCGGGAAACACCAGTTTCAACCGTTTCAGCTGCAAAGAGCCGGTTGCGAGCGCCTCTTCATCGACCTGCAGCATTTGCACACCCCAATGGAAAGGCGTGTTGCGCAGTGTCGACTCTGCCAACTGATGCTGGTGGAACTCATCCTGATATTGGAAGTGTTGTGGCAAAAGGAACATGCCTTCCGACCACATCACCCGGCTTTGCTTACTCATGAACGCCTTCCAATAGAGAGGTTAATTTTGACTCGGTGGCTTTTTGCGCGGAGCTGGTCGCCGTGTCTTCAGCCTGTTGCACGGCCGCGTCCTGCACACGCTGGGTGAGGGTTGGCTTCGCTGACGGGTCGGGCAGGGCAGAGGCTTGGGCGAGCTGCTCCTGAGTCTTGGGTTTGTTCAAGACATCGACACCGTTCACGGCGGAAACGGTGTTGTTGTCCACCAACACCCGCAGGCCATCGGCGGAAAACCAGATGCCATCCTTGCGCAGCGAGTTGGCGTCAAACGCAACCTTCCAGCGGCTGTTTTCATCCGAGCGGAAAAACGCGGCAACGCCGACGTAGCCTGCGGCCTTGTTCAACGGCCACTTGTCGACCTGGCCCATGCCCGGCAGCAAGGTGATTTCACGGTTTTCGAGCAGCGTATTGCCGAGGGCTTTTTGCGGGTCGTCCCACAGCGTGTCGGCGTCGATCGACGAAAAGCGCTCCAGCGATGTCAGCTGATACACGCGAATCACTACGGACAGCGGTTTGCCGGACTCGTCGGGATTGAGCTGATTACCGCCATCCGACGTCAGGATGACCTTCTCGTTATCGTCGAACAGCATGTCGCCGGCCCATGTATCGTCGACCCGCTTGCTGACACGGTCGGTGACGCCACAGGCCGTCAACGCCATCATCAATGCCACTGCGGTCAGGCATTTTGCCAATGCCGGCTGCGCAGGGCGCTTCCTTGAATGTCTGTTATCCACGATGGCTACCTTTAAATACTCATTCAGCACAGGCTGTAGGCGAAATCGCCGTCGCTGCCCAACGCGATGTTCAAACTCTGGATCGGCTTGTCCTGCGCCATCCGCTCCAGGACCCGTTGCGCCAGTTCCGGCATCAGGGTTTTCGACAGGATGTTGTCGATGTTGCGGGCGCCGCTGTCGACTTCTGTGCAACGCGAGGCAATGGCTTTGACCAGTGCTTCGTCGTAGTTCAGGACGGCTTGATGGTTGCGCTCGAAACGCTTGCGGATGCGTTCGAGTTTGAGCGCGACAATGCGCTCCAGAATGGCGTCCTTGACCGGGTAGTACGGGACGATGGTCAGGCGGCCGAGGAACGCCGGTTTGAACACCTGGTTCAACTCCTCGCGCAGGCCTTCGACGATGTCTTCCGGCGTCGGTTGCTGCTCGGCATTCAGGCACCACTGCATGATGCGATCGGTGCCGGTGTTGGAGGTGAGGATGATCACGGTGTTGCGGAAGTTGATCTCCCGGCCTTCACCGTCATCCAGCACACCTTTATCGAACACCTGGAAAAACAGTTCGAGCACGTCCGGATGGGCTTTTTCCACTTCATCCAGCAGCACCACGCTGTAAGGCTTGCGCCGCACGGCTTCGGTCAGCACGCCGCCTTCGCCATAACCGACGTAACCCGGTGGCGAACCCTTAAGGCTCGATACCGTGTGGGCTTCCTGGTACTCGGACATGTTGATGGTGATCAGGTTACGTTCGCCACCGTACAGGGTGTCGGCCAGGGCCAGCGCGGTTTCGGTCTTGCCGACACCGCTCGGGCCGAGCAGCAGGAACACCCCGATCGGCTTGTTCGGGTCTTCCATGCGTGCGCGGGATACCTTGATGCGCTTGCCGATTTCCTGTAGGGCGTGATCTTGTCCCAGTACCCGTTCGCCCAGCAGCGCGGGCAGGCGCTGGACGGTGTCGATTTCGTCGCGGAGCATTTTGCCCAACGGGATGCCGGTCCAGCCGGAGATCACTTCGCCAATGGTGCCGCCATCCACCAGGGCGTGCACCAGCGGTTGTTCACCCTGGACGCTGGTCAGCTCGGCGCGTACCGCTGCAATCTCGCGGGCATCGGGTGTCTGGTTGTCCGGATGGCTGAGCGCGCCGAGTTTTTCCACCAGTTCCAGTTCGCGTTGCCACTGTTGCTCCAATGCATCGCGGGTTTGCTGTTGCGCCAGTAACTCGGTGTCGAGGATCGCCAGGCGCCGGGCATGGTCGCTGCCTTTGGCGGCTTCTTGCTGCAGCACCGAGATTTCAGCCTGAAGGTTGTCGATGGTTCTTTTGCAGTCTTCCAGCGGCCCCGGCTGCGACGATTGGCCGAGGGCGACCCGCGCACAGGCAGTGTCCAATACGCTGACGGCCTTGTCCGGCAACTGGCGCCCGGTGATGTAGCGATTGGACAAACGCACGGCTTGCACCAGCGCTTCGTCCATCACCGTAACTTTGTGGTGATCCTGCATCTTGGCCAGCAGGCCGCGAAGCATGTGGATCGCCTTGTCTTCGTCCGGCTCCTCGACCTTCACCACCTGGAAGCGACGTGCCAGGGCGGCATCTTTCTCGAAGTACTTCTTGTACTCGGCCCACGTGGTCGCCGCGATGGTGCGCAATTCGCCTCGGGCCAAGGCTGGCTTGAGCAGGTTGGCTGCGTCGTTTTGCCCGGCCTGGCCACCGGAGCCGATCAGGGTGTGGGCTTCGTCGATGAACAGGATGATCGGGTGCAGGCTACGCTTGGTTTCTTCGATGACCGACTTGAGGCGGCTTTCGAACTCGCCTTTCACCCCGGCACCGGCCTGGAGCAAGCCCAGGTCCAGGGTGTGGATGGCCACGTCTTTAAGCACCGACGGCACATCTCCGTGGATGATGCGCAGCGCCAGGCCTTCAACCACGGCGGTTTTACCGACGCCGGCTTCACCGGTCAGGATCGGGTTGTTCTGGCGCCGACGGGTGAGGATGTCGACCATTTGCCGAACCTCGAACTCACGTCCCAGCACTGGATCAATCCGGCCTTCGCGCGCACTTTGCGTCAGGTTGATGGTGTATTGATCGAGAGCCGGGGTCTTGCCGTTGCCTTTAACCGTACTGCGCGCAGCGACGTCCGCACCCGCCAACGGCTTGGCTTGCTGCGATTCGGCGCTGCCTTCGACCAGCGCGCCGAGGTTGACCCGCAGGTCGTCGGCATTGATTTTTTCCAGCTCGGGGGCGGACGCGATCACTACCCGGCGCAGCTCGTTGTCATCCAGCAATGCTTGCAACAGATAACCGGTGCGAATCTGCCCTTGCCCGAACTCGATAGAGGCCAGCACCCAGGCTTGCTCGATCATTCGCGTAATGTGCGGCGACAGTGCAGGCGTGCGAGTGTTGCCTTTTTTGAAGGTCCCCAGCGCGGTCACCAACTGAGCCTGCAGGCGATCCGGCACCACATCGTAGTGACGCAGAATGGCCGGCAGGTCGTTGTCGTTGCTGTCGAGCAACTGCAATAACAGGTGCTCGATCTCGACGTCGTAATGCTGTTCCGACAAGCACAAGGCCGCGGCACTTTCGGTGGCGGTGCGGCTGGTGTCGTTCAGTTTGGCAAACAGGGACTTCAGGTTCACAGGGAGACCCCATCAAAAGGAATGTGGAAGAGGGCACAACGGGAAGGTTCCACGTCGACACCAGGACGTTTGAGCCAGCCTTGCCAGCCCAGTGCAACGTTGCCCTGGCGACCGAGGCGGGCCACGGGGACTGCTTCGGGTTTGAGCCGGGGCGACAACTGGAAGTCCAGTTCGGCGCCGACGTAGAACCGCACCAGCTCCACCAGTTTCTGGTAGTCGACGGTGCCTGGCTGGAAGCGCTGATAGTCGACCAGGTCCAGCGGACCCAGCTCGATGCGCACGCACGATTGGTAATCCCAGACCCGGTTACCGGCGACTGCGCTTTGCCCGAGCGCGGCGTTTTTGCGGCCCAATTGCGTGCATTGGCTGGCGTCGAGTTTCAGCCAGCGTCCGGCAAATGGCTTGACCTTGAATGGCAGCGAAAAATAGAAGGACAGCATCACTTCAAGGTTCAGTGAGTTGCGCGGCTTCTGGGCAAACAGGCCGGAGAAATAGCTGAACAATTCGCGCCGCAGCGGTGAGCCTTGCTTGTCGAATTTCTGCTTCTGCGCCTCAGGCCCGAAGCCCACCAGGTTGAGCAGGTAGCGATCGAAGTCCGAGGTGCCGTTGCGTTCGTATTCGATGTAGAACTTGTATTTCTGCCAGGCCTCGTAGAACAGCGTGGTCATGCGATGCGAGAACATATCGAGGAAGGCGTGGGCCGCATCATCTCGGTGCTGGATATGCCGCTCGATCAACAACTCGGTGTAGGGACGCGGTAACACGCCGGACGGCCCGACCAGTCCCATGAACGTGACTTGCACTTCAGACAGGGGCAAACCTGCCGCGGACACCTTGCCTTCACGCTCAAACTGCAAGTCGCTGACTTCACTCGCAGGGAAGTTCAGCGACAGCTGCGAGCGAAAACGCAAAGGGTCTTCGTGCGGTCGAGTGTCCAGGTCCATGCGCCCGGTTCTGCTGTAATGCAGACGGAGCAAACGCACCAATTGGAAAAACTCGAATCGGTGCGGCTCAGCCCGTGCCTGATCGATCAGACCAGGGGTTGATCGCCGGTTCGCGGTGGCCATTGGACGACTCTCTTTTCGCGCTGCAAGGTGCGAAGGGTTAATTGGGTAAAACTGTTCATGGTGCAGTACTGGCCAAAGAAGTGGTCGAGCACCATGCCGAACAAAAACACACCGCTGCCGGTGTATTGGCTTTCATCGAAATTGAGGGTGATACCGACGCCTCGGACAAAGTTCGGACGTGGATGGCCGATACGTGCCACCACCGGCTCGCTGCTGACCGAGACAATCCCGTTGATCTGTTTGCGCAGCGCCGACACATTGCGGTAGTTGTAGAGCGACAGCAGCTCCAGCAGCACTTCGCGCCCCTGGGACACCAGCGACATGTGGTTGAGCGAGAGGTGCGAAATCAGCCGCCAGATCACCCCGTTACCCAGCGGCACGCGCGCGGTTGCGGTGGGTTTGCGCAAGCAGCGGATGTCCTGGATCACCGAGTTGCCGGGGATGTTGAAGTCTCCGCGCTCACCGCCGAACGGCAGCATCAACGGCAGGTCACGATTGCTGCAGGTCAGGCGCAAGCTCAAGGTGTCGTTGCTGGAGTTGATCAACTCCAGTTCGCGATCCACCACCCGGATAAACACATCCGACCCATCACGCTGGCGCGACTGCACCGGCCGACGTCGTGCGATCCAGAAGCTCTGGCCGGGACCTTGATCGCCACGCGGTTCGAAGAACGGATGACAGGTGCTGACCTGATCGACACCGCCGACTTTGCGCACCCGACGCACACGATCGATCGACACCACTTCCGCCGAGCCTTGCAGGCGCACATCCGGCGTTACTGCATACTCGTGCTGGGCGTGGGTCAACTTGATCGGCTCTGCCTGTTGGCGGAACAGATTGATGATCGGCGTGCAGTTGAGCTTGAAGTTATTGCGCCCGATGTTCTGCGTCAGGCGCGCCAGGCGATCGCTCAGGTCGTAGTCCGAAAAGTAGAAGTTGATCTCGATTTTCTCGAGGTTCTGGCCCGCTAACAACCGCGCAAAACCCGACAGGTCGAAGAACATGAACTTGTCCGGGAAGGTGAAGTACTCGTGCAGCAAGCGATAACCCAGGAACGAGCGCTCCGAATAATCCACCAGGCCTTCATCGCGACCATAACCGACGGCTTTCAGCGCGTTCGCTGGCAGCGAGATCTCGCGGGTTCGCCCCTCATCCTCGAACGACAACGTAGCCTTGGCCAGGTTGTTGAACAGCAGCTCATAGAGCTGCAGCATCAGGGTGCTTTCGCCATCGAGGAAAAAACGCAGGCTGTCCAGTTCCATCTTGCCGAACAACACATCAGAGGTCGCCGTCAGGCCGATGCGCAGGCGCGCGACCAAGTCAGCGCGATGACCGTTGAACGCTGAGCGTTCCATTTCAATGAACGACGCTTGATGCACTGCCACCGGCCACAGTTCAACCGGGTAGCAAGTGCGGAATTTGCACACCACGCCATCAATCGGGTTGGCGCTGAGTTCGGTGTGGCGGGCGACGCGGAAGGCTTCGGTGACCTTTTCCTGCTTGCCCATGTTGAACTCGACGATCGACATCGACGGGGTAGGGCGCAGGTAATGCGGGTACAACACTTCGAGAAACGACTCGACGATTTCCGGCAGCTCATCGTCGAGTTTTTTGTGCACGCGGGCCGACAGGAACGAGAACGCTTCGATCAAGCGCTCGGTATGCGGGTCTTCGCAGTTATCGCCCTCGATGAGCAACCGCGAAGCAATCTTCGGGTACTGGCTCGCGAACTCCTGCCCTAAAAAGCGCAGGTGCGACAGTTCCTTTTCGTAATAGGGCAGCAGATCGTCGAGCATCAGTTGAGGTTCTGCACTTTGTATTCCTGGGTGTTGACCTGCAGCACCGCGTCGAAGGAAACCTGACGGGTGATGTCCTGCAGGCGCAGTACTGCGTCCACGCGGAAGGTCAGCATGCGTTGGCCGGTTTGTTGGGCGAGCAGTTGGACTTTTACGCTGCGAAACCGTCGATCGCCGACGGTGATCGCTTTCTCCAGTTGTCGTTGAATCAACAGGCGGTCTTGTGGATCAAGCACGCTGCGACTGGTGAAATCCGGCATGCCGTAGTCGAGGATGGTTCCGCCCAGATTGACGAAACCCTCCAGCTCGTTGGCGACCAGGGACTGGCGCGTGTTGACCAGCACCTCCAGGTCGCGAACGATGCTGGCCTTGTAATCGGCCAGCGAACACAAGCGTTGCGATGAAGCTTCCATGGATTGATGCGGATGATCGTCCAGCAATCGATCCAGCAACGATGGCAACAGCTTGTGTTGACTACTCATATAGCCTCCCTGGCAATGGTGTGGATCAGCCGCGAGTCGATTGCGGCAATTCGGCGACCAGGCGCAACGAAGCGGTCAGCTCGTCCAGTTGGTAATGTGGACGCAGGTACGTCACGGCCTTGTACACACCTGGTTTGCCGGGAACCTCGAACACTTCAGCCCGCGCTTCGCGCAACGGGAATTTGGCCTTGGCTTCCTGGCTGGCGGTGTCATCCAGCAGCACATAGCTCG
This sequence comes from Pseudomonas sp. ANT_J12, assembly GCF_008370045.1. Classification (GTDB taxonomy): domain Bacteria; phylum Pseudomonadota; class Gammaproteobacteria; order Pseudomonadales; family Pseudomonadaceae; genus Aquipseudomonas. Next base: position 234,818 of record NZ_VOBN01000004.1, on the reverse strand, counting down.
ACAGCCACTTGTTGAGGAACATCTCGACGTCCTTGCGGGACGCGAAGCTGCCGATCTTGTCGCGCATGATCGCCTTCATGTAGTGCGCGATGCGCGACGTAGCGAAGATGTATTGCAGCTGCGCGGAAAGCCGGGCGTTGGCGTTGGCGATGTCGGTGTTGTAGTGCTTCTGTTTCTGCGCCGACTGAGTGCCGAAGAACGCGGCGTAGTCGGTGCCTTTGCAGTGCACCAACGGAATGAAGCCAAGGTCCGACAGCTCTTTTTCACGACGGTCGGTGATGGCGATTTCGGTCGGGCACTTGAGGGCGATTTCGCCGTCATCGGTTTTGAACGTGTGCGTCGGCAGGCCTTCCACCAGACCTCCACCCTCGACACCGCGAATCGCCACGCACCAGCCGTAACGCGAGAACGCGTCGGTGACCCGAGTGCCCAGCGCGTAGGCGGCATTCATCCACAGGTACTTGTTGTGGTCGCGGCCATCGACGCTTTCCACGAAGTTGAATTCTTCAACTGGCGTGGTATCCGGGCCATAAGGCAGGCGACCCAGCACGTGCGGCAACGTCAGACCGACATAACGCGAGTCTTCGGAGGCGCGGAACGACTTCCACTTGGCGTATTCGACGGTGTCGAAAATCTTCGCCAGGTCCCGTGGGCCGGACATGTCGGTAAACGAATCCCAGCCGAACAGCTCAGGCGAAGCCGCCGAGATAAACGGTGCATGGGCCGCGGCGGCGACATGGGAAATCTCTTCGAGCAGGTACATGTCTTCGGGGCTGCGATTGAACTCGTAATCACCCAGCAACATGCCGAACGGTGCACCACCGAAGGTGCCGTACTCTTCTTCGTAGATCTTTTTGAACAGCGCGCTCTGGTCGAATTCGGAGGCGGACTTGAGGTCGCGCACCAAGTCTTTCTTCGACGCATTGAGCAGGTGAATCTTCAGCGTGGTGCTGGTTTCGGTCTGGTCCACCTGATACTTCAGGCCACGCCACGACGCTTCCAGTTGCTGGAATTCGCGAGCATGCATGATTTCGTTCATCTGCTCGGAGAGCATCGCGTCGATTTCGGCGATGCGCGCATCGAGCACGGCAATCAGGTCCTTGCTCGGCGTCATTTCGCCTTCGAGCACCTGGCTGACCAGTTCGCCGATCAAATCACGTGTGCGGGTGCGCTCAGTCTCGGAGCGCGCCACACGGCTTTGCGAAATGATGCTGTCGAGCAGCGAGGATTGCGGGGCGAAGTTTTCCACTTCAACCAGATCGCCGTCCTGTTGAGTCACGGTTTGCTTATCGTTCATCTTCAGGCTCCTACTCTTTGCCATCGGTGGCTGGAACAGCGGCTTCACGGCCGAATTCCTTGCCCAGCGTTTTCAACTTTTCGGTGTTCTGCAACACGTCCATGAGCAGCTCTTCGAGCTTGTCGTTGCCGCCCATTTTGTTGCGCAGATCAGCCAGCTTGTTGCGCACTTCCAGCAGCTTGCGCAGCGGCTCGACCTGCTTCACCACGTTCTGCGGCTCGAAGTCTTCGAGGGCGTTGAAGTTGAGCTCGACGCCCAACTGCGTGCCGTTCCTGACCAGCGTGTTGTCGACCCGATAACTCAGGCGCGGCTTGATGCCCTTGAGCACGCCGTTGAAGTTGTCGCGGTCGATGAAAATGAACTTGCGCTCTTTGAGCTTCGGCAGCGGCTCCAGCGGGTTGCCGGAGAAATCGCCCAGCACACCGACGACAAAGGGCAGCTCTTTCTTTTCCTGAGCGTCACCGATATCCACGTCATAGGTGATATGGACCCGAGGCGCGCGAACGCGGTCGAGTTTGTGCTGGGTACTTTCCTTCTTCGCCATCGTGATCTCCTGTGCGAACCAATTCGCTGCAAGTCGTTTGCGTTCCGGCCAGCGGGTGGCCGGGCGCGTTACATTCCTTCGATCGTCAGCAGAAGGCGCTGACGGATTTCATCGTTCATTTCAATAATGTTTTCGTGCCCCACCAACTCTTCGAAGCTGGTATTGCCGGCGATCTGCGTGCTGCTGCGGATAACCGATTCGTCCGGCAATTGGGAGCGCACCGGTGAGCCGATGACGCAGAAGGGCAGGTCACCAAAGTCTTTGAGGCGCTCGAAACTGAGGGGGAAGCGCAGGCCGCCAAACAAACGGCCCAGGCCAGGTGACTGGCTCAGGCAGTAGAACAACACCAGGTAGTGCACGACGAAGCGGTACAACTCGGCGCTGCTGCGATTGGGGTCTTTGATGACGGTGCGAAAGCGCGCCAGGTCGAACGAGTTGAAGCCCACGACCCAGCGCACAGGGCTGGTGATGCGGATGGTCTGGCCGCTTTGCGAGAGCACCTTGTCGTACTCCAGCGGAAACAGTTCCGGCGTCGTGCCGATCAGGTTGAGAGGCACTTCCAGTTCATTGACCAACTGAAAGGGCGTTGCCGACCCGATGCGGTCGTAGAGTTCCTTGAACTCCTTGAAGTGGTGCTGGGTTTCGCGGCCGCTGCTGCGCTGCGCGCCTTGCAGGTATTCACCGAAAAACGTCTGCGGACGGATCAGCAATGCGAGGGTCGACAGATAATCCGAAGCCTGCGCCTTGAGCGCATCGGAAATGACCCGGGTCTGGCTTCGCAATTTGATCAGTGCTTCAACGTCAAACGTCTGAGTCATCGGTGTATCTTCCTTGAACTCTTTACGACCGCTTCCCGATTCTTCAGGGAAAACGTGAAGAGCTACGAATTTCTCAATTGAGCACCTGTTCACAAAGTGCGATGGCCGACGTTTCTACATCGGAAATGCACATTGGCAGGAATTTGTAGGAACACGGTGCTGGCATATGGATGTCGAGTGGCCAGCAACGTCGTATATGGCAACATCTCGAATAGAAAAGTTCATACAGAAAAGGATTTTTTCTCGTTTTTGATACATGCCGCAATGATGTCCGCTTGCCATTAGTTGACGGATCTGTCTGACAGAAGACTCTGAAACCTAGCAAGTTCAATGGTTTGAGAAGGATTATGGATCCAATTTCCAAGTGAAATTAATTTGAAAAAAGGTGAACCGGTTCACCAAATTCAGGTTCGGTGAGTTCCAGCTAAAATGTGAACGGAGAAAAAGGGAGAATTTATTGCGCCTGGAAGTGATGGCAATACAGAGTATTTGGAATAAGGAAAAAGTTTATTTCGTTGCTCTGTTTGTAGGACGGCATTGCGGGGCTGCATAGGGTTGGCATCGCTGTATAGCGCGTTCAGTGCCATTACGTCCCAGGGAGCTTTCGCGACGGGCCGGCAAATGCGCAAGGAACGCGCCCATGCCAGAACTGGCCTTGCGCCCGTTCTATGCGCCTGATGTGAGGCTCGACAAGAAAAAACGCTCGGTCCAGTTGCAGCTGATGCAGTTTTGTCGTGACGACAAGAAACTCAAGGAGAAGGAGTTGGCGGAACTGATTGGTACGTACCTGAACGCAGGAACGGCGCGGCATTTGTTGCAGCAGCGCTATGAGCAGGCGTAACGGAGGGGGCGCTGGCAGCCGCTGAGGTTGTCAGCCATTGAGTGAGCGGTGTCCTATTTTTCAAAAGCAGCAACGCTGACGGCGCCATTGTGCAAGTCGACCAAGTAGCTGAGGCCATTCCAGTTACCGGCAATCACCGCCGCATCTTTGTCGCAGTAGAGGTTCATGTAGGGCTTGTCGACTTCCGTGCCATGGGGGCTTTCTTCGATTTGCCAGAGCAGTTCACCGTGCATCGACAGTGCGAAGACGTTTCTATTGAAAATCACATCGGGCGCGGGCTCGACCAGAATCAACAGCCTGTTGTTGTGTTGAAAGGCCTCTTTGACGGGGTAAGGCAGGTAAATGGGTTGACCTGCTATCCATAGGGTTCCGTTTTCAACACGATGCCACGTTTCGGTCATTTCTTTAATTCCCATAAATCACTTCGTCCATGTCGTCATGGGGTGGGGCGTTTTCGAATAACTGTTGCGCCAGGTGTTGTATATGTTCTGACCAAGCAATCGTTTTGACCCATTCTTCAGGGATGCCCGTCACTCCGTACAGCGCCCCGGCTATCTGGCCGGCCGTAGCTGCCACGCTGTCGGCATCATCCGCCAGATTGGCAGCCAGCAGGATCGCATCCTTGAAGTTGTCCGTGTTCCAGACTGCCCACAGAGCTGCTTCCAGCGTATCGATGACGTAACCAGAGGAACGTATTTGATCGCGGTTTTTTTGTTTGTATTCGCCAGCGTTGATGATCAAGGGGCGGGGATACAAAGCACGAACCATTGGCGACAAGGTTTCTTCTTTGTCCGCCCCATTGAGGGCCAGGTGCAGTTGAGCGCCCAGCAGTTCGCAGCTATTTACCGCCTCTACAGCCCGGTGAGTGCAACGGCTTTGCGCCGAGCTTTCTCGCCAAGTGCCGGACAAAGAGTGGCGGCGGAAGATGGCGGTGGGTGCCAGTCTGATGATTGTTCCATTGCCAGCTGTGGAGGGGTGATCGTTGCCGTACCAGTCAACACCATGGGTCAGTAGTCCTTCCAGCGCGGTACGAGTGGCATTGCCAATGTCAAAACATTTTCCGTTATGGCTGTTTTCGCCATTTTTATACCAGCGACAAAGCCGTTGTGTGTAATCGAGGAAATCGAAATTATTGTTTGCTACGTAAGTGTCTGCGAGGGCCAGCGCCATGCTCGTATCGTCAGTCCACTCTCCCGGTTTTAGCTTGAAGGGACCACCTCCGACCATATCATTAACATGCTCTCGATCACGGGGCAGAAACTCCAGCGTTGTACCCACTGCGTCGCCGATCGCCAACCCAAGCAGGCAACCCTTTGCTCGGTCCAGCGCCTGTTCTTCAGTGAGGGTGCAAGGTCTGGAAGACAGCCAGCCAGGCTTCTCGTTTGCCAACTTGGGGGCGTCCGGCTGCAACATGAAATCCATGCGTTGACGCAGTTGAGGGGATGGAGGTGGGAGGAGATGGTCGTAGCGCTCAGTGTATTTGGAGAGCGCTTCGTTTGAGCTTCTTAAATCGATCATGGGCTCTCTCCCGTTTGGTGTGCTCTCAAAGATACTTTCATTCTGGGCAACTTGGGCGTGGTCATGAGGAATTTAGCTTCGATCAAACGTGTCCCATAACACCTTTCGAATTGTGTCCAGCCGTGCGTTATCTGCGACTCGTTGCTCAACGGTATCTCTATCAATATAGACGTCAGAAAATCCTGCTTTGGTTCCTGCCATTGTTCTATATATGGATGTTGCTTCGCTCCACTCGTTACTGTCCGACAAAGGATCTTCAGAAAGAATTCGAATTATTGCATATATACCAGAATCAAAATTTCTACAGCGTTCTTTGTGAAAGATTTCTTTGAGCTCAATCAGCAGTGTTATGCAATGTGAGTTTGTCATGATTTTTTTATTCGCCCAAAGAGTGCTGACTTCACTTCATGTGTACTCATTTTTTCTTTGAAGAGTTTATAGGCTTCCCATGCCGTCTACCTGAATACGCACTTCCTGATTGCCGATCATTTTGCAAGGCCAGCTATTTACGGTCTGACTTTCTTCATGATTTCTTCTATCATTTTAAGCGTGCCCGAGCCGCGGCCGTCGATAAGTTCAACATAAAAGTTGCTGTAAGCATCCGAAAGCTCCCGATACTTCCGAAGGTTTGACTCATCCATGATGCGATGGCCTGGTATATCCCTTGCTTCAACTTGGGTGTTGATTTCACCGCGCTCAGCTGCGGATATCAAACATTCCATTTGTTCGTACAAAGTCAGCGCTGCCGGTTCTTTTTCTTTATACGAATCAAGTTGTTTTCGCAATTCCATTGCGGTCTGTTTTAACGCTAGAATATCCATTGCTAATTCCTAGTTTGCGATTTCGCCAATGAGCTTTACTGCAGACCGCTCTTGCCGATTAGGCACTAGATACTGAGCCGTCTCTCCTGTTCTCGTGATTCTACCCCCGAATTCTACCGTTGGCGCGACCTTGCTAACGAAAACCTCAGTAGGCTCAAGTGGCTTAACTTCAAAAATAGAATATCTGGAATTTTCACTAATGACCGGCAAGCCGAGGGCATCTGCTAGAGATTTATCGGACTTGGCTGCCGCCTTCAATTCTTCCATGGTAGTGAAAAATGGTGAGTAGTCGGAAATGCCTTTTTCACCCACAGGTACGATTTTAAGAGCTAATACATCGAAAACGAACCGATCTTGATTGCTAACAGTACGAAGCCAGAGCGCCCAGCCTGAAAAACAGAAGAGGCATTGAGCTTTTAGAAGTGCGTAATCGTTTGTGCACTTCGATCTATTCCTTTGATGGGAGGTTGGAAAATTTTATACTCATAATAACGTCAACTGTTGCAGTCACCCGGCGCCAAGGTGATTTCAGCAATTCAAAATTTCTACAGCGTTCTTTGTGAAAAATTTCTTTGAGCTCAATCAGCAGTGTTATGCAATGTGAGTTTGTCATGATTTTTCTTTTCGCCCAAAGAGTACTCGACTTTGCTTCATGTTTTACTGATTTTTTCTTTGATGAGTTTATAGGCGCCCCAATCTCGGCCACCTATTAATTCAATATAGAAGTTGGTGTAAGCGCTTTTGAGGTCGCTATAGTCCCTGAGATTGGTTTCATCGAACAGTCGGTGGCCAGGGATTTCTCTGGGTTCAATATTCTCCGATAAGGCGCCTCGTTCAGCTGCTGATAGTAGTGAATCTAGTTGACTGTATAGCATTGCCACTGTTTGATTTTTGTCTTTAAAGGATTCGAGCTTTTCACGTAATAGGCGTGCGGCTATTTTCAGTTCATTAATATTAGTTTTCATTTTATCTGCTTGCTGAACCAATCGCCCAACTGTGCCTTGAGCCAGCACAGGGTTGGCGATTCGCCTCCAGTCATTTCGGTAATACTATTTTTAGCCCATTTGCCGATTGCTCAGCTATGTAGTAGACATCCATCAGCGCCCTTGCCAGTTCGGCATCGGTGTCTTCGAACTCTTTTGCACCGATAAATCCCAGTGTCAGATCGTGCAGTCTGGACTTGTCCTGTTCGGTTCCATCAAATACCGACCTAACGTACATAAGCTGGTTTATCAGCGACGTATATACAGGAAGCTGTGGGCAGCCATCACGTCGATCGATGGTGATCGCAAGGGCTTTGTCGACGTATTCGAGTGGGGTCGAAGGTTTCATCATTCACCTGAACTGATTAGCTTAAAGCCTTCCTTTTACCCTGGCCCTTCAGGCCAGAAAGTTTGATTCCTTCCTCCGAGTGCCAGGCTGTGGCCATGTCTTCCTGAAATGTAGACAGGCAGGCGAGTAGCCCTTGGTAATTGGCAATGGCGGACAAGCCCAGGTCCATGAGAATCAGATTTCCGACTTGCAGCCGATACCGGCCCCAGGGACAACTCCGGGTTGTCTTAGATAGCCGAGCCTCTGTTAGTTCCAGGCTTCTCAATTAGCAACTCGTCCAGTTCTCTACGACGGCATTTCATAACGAATTCCACTGCGGCATCAATGTCTTTTTGAAAAAGTTCGAAGCTTGCGCGATCTATTTCGTAATATTCCTCATAGTCAACCATGCCGTTGCTAACTGGAAATGAAACGTAGAACCTCCCGGAGGTTTCCTCGATTCCTATCGAAAAAAGTTCCTCGCGATTTACATAAATGTCTTGAAATTTCATCGTGTTCTCTACTTTAAAGGAGTTGTCTTAAATAGCTCCGAGGAGATCTTCCCGGCGTCAATTACTGCTTCAAGGTTACCATCTGGCAATTTTCCGCCCGGAAGCCAAAACTGGTTGGCGCCCGCTTCATTGCCAGATGGGATGCGCAGCCCTAGTTTGTCAGGAGAAGGAATATCAATACGCACAAGTGTCTCTCTCTCCAAAAAGCCTTCTGGAAGACCGAGTGCCTTTTCCATGGCTCCTTTGTCGCCAGCGGCCTTAGCCAAAATTTCGTCTACTTCATGGTTGGCCATGATGAATGAAGTACCATCTTTTTGAGCTATTCCATATTTTTCAAAGTTAGATTTTGGCATCAGACGTGAAGCGCCTTTCTGAAATTGTGCAAGGTGCTGAGCGATATAATCGGGATTTAGATATGTCGTCGGATCCGGCCTCGAGCCTTTTGGTATTGCGAGAATATCACCCGCAGTGAAGCCAGGTTTGAACATAGGAGGATTAATGTCTACCGGCCGCCTGTCAGAACGTTCGCGCGCCGGAGGGGGCTCCTGTCTCGTCAACCGCACCGGCTCATTCACCCTTAACGCCGGCTCCGCCAGCAACTTCTGCTCATTCCTGGCGAGCCACCCAGCCAATTGCTTGTTCGATATCTCGGCCTGAAGCTTCGCGCTGCGCGTCGCGATGCTTTCCATGCTGCCCACGACACCGGCTTTCACCTGGCCGCGTGTCAGGTAGGTGACGATGGCAGTGAGCAGCAGCAATACCAATTGCTCTTGCCCGCGAGCCAGTTGTCGCGCCGCTCGTTCGATACGTTCCTGCACCAATGCGGCAGAACCACCAGTAGGGTCCAGGCCGGCAGGTTTGACGCCTTCTTCCGAGTGCCAGGCCGTGGCGATACCTTCTTGCAATGTAGATAGGCAGGCGGGTAGGCCTTGGTAAAAATATTCGGCGATGGCAGACAAACCCAGGCCCATAAGAATCAGGTTACCGACTTGTAAACCAATTCCCCCGCCCACTATGGCTCCAGGGCCAGCCCCGACGCCAAATGCGAAGGCACCCGCTGCGCCCCCGGCGATGGTGCCGACCGCAACGCTACCGCCCAGAATCATTGAGACTTCTTTGACCAGCTGCAGCAGCACAGGGAGGATCTGCTCGATTTCGATCGAGGCCCACTTGCGCTTGAGGTCCATCTGGATGATCGGGTAGGAGAGCGTCATGGCGCGAGTCACCGCATCGATCCGGTGCCCGCCCATGTAGCCATAGGCTTGGCTCGCGCCGTTGCCGACGCGTCGGGTGAAACCGTTCCAGTTGTCGTGAGCGCTTTGCAAGCCCTCATTGACGCCCTGGTTCAGTTCGCTGAATTTCTGATCGAGATTTCGTTCGACGTCGGCCCAGTTGGGCACATTCGCTAAAAGATCCATTTACACATCACTGCCCTTGGGTGGAAGAAGCTTCCCTGTCGCTACGTTTTAAGTGTCGGATATTCGACTCTTATGCGTGAGCCGCGATACTGGCCATTAGCCGCAGTCTAGACCGCACTACGGGTAATAAAATTCAATGTGGATCCCATTTTTATTATTCACGTTACACCCGGCAATGATGTCAATGAGGCACTAGTCGCTTTTTAATAGCACCTAATTCTCGTTCCTCGTTGATATATCGGCGTTTCTACGGTGCTGAATGGGCTCATAAATATTTTTCAAACTTTCCTGATGGACGAGTTCGCGTCTGGAGATCGCTGTGCAAGGCCGGTTCCGGGTTGACACGGTGCAGGGCGAAGGTGTTTCCTTTGCTGCTTTCGAAGCGCCGTTATGCTGCTCAGACTGTGACCGTTCTCTCAATTTTGCGTGGTTAGTGGCACTTTCGCACTGCGCCACGGTCGCAGTACCAGACTTTGAATCCCGTTTTCAGAAATCTTCTACGGTCTCAAAAGTATGACGGGTAAAAGCTTGTAGGCAGTTTCATACAAAGTTTCGGGTATTTAGGTCTGCCATCTCACAAGGCGGCGGGTTGTTTCCCTGATCCATGATGTTGCAATCGGGTTTTGACCCTCTTGTCAGATTCGTTATGCGCAGTGGCTGGCGAGGACGGTAGCGTTCTCCACTGCTTTCAAGGAGATACACATGTTGATGGACCTTGCCGCGATGCTTTCGCCGCAGAATCGGCGCCTGTTCAAATTCACGAACCTTGCCAATCCCGACCAGCAATTATTGCTTGAGTCCTTCAAGGGAACTGAAGGTCTGTCACGTGCCTATAACTTCGAATTGCTGCTGGTGTGCCAGGATTCGGAGGTTGAGCTCAAGTCGATGATGGGCCAGCACGTGGTGCTGGAGATCGAGCTGGCCGAGGCGGGCCCACGGTATCTGTCGGGTTACCTGACACGCTTCGCCAGTATCGGCAGTGACGGCGGCATGGCCCGCTACACCGCGACGCTGAACCCCTGGTTCTCGATGCTGAAAAACCGTTTCGACACCCGCATCTTCCAGGGCTGCACCGTCGAAGACGTAGTGACTCAGGTGTTCGCCTTATGCACTGCGTTTTCCCGGCATGAATTCCGCCTGAGCAAGCCGCTCAAAAAGTACACCTACATCACCCAATACCGCGAAACCGATTTCAACTTTGTCCAGCGCCTGCTGGAAGAAGAGGGGATGTTCTACTACTTCGAGCACACTGCCGAAGGCCACGTCATGATCATCTGCGACGACTCCACCACGCTGGTGCCGTTGCCTGAGCAGCCACAGATTCGCTATCACACCGCTTCGGTCACCGAGACTGCCGACTCCATTACCCAATGGAGCGGCAATCGCCAATTGCAGTCCGGAAAGATCGCTGTCCAGACCTTCGATTACCGCCAGCCAACCAATCGCCTGCCGGTCACCATGAAGAGCCTGAACAAGCAGGGCGATGTCGAAGATTTCGAGATCTACGATTTCCCCGGCCAGTACACCCACGGCACGTACGACGAAGGTGAGACGCTGGTCCGGTTGCGCGTTGAAGCGCTGGAGCTGAAAGGCAAAAGCTTTCAAGGCGCGAGTAACTGCCGCGCGATGAAACCCGGCTACACCTTCGAACTGCTGCAGCATTACGACCACGATCAAGGCTCGGCCGACGATCGCCAGTTTCTGCTGATGAGCGTCGAAAGCGAAGGCCACAACAACTACCTCAACGGGTACCCGGCGAGTTACTACAACACCTTCTCCTGCGTGCGCAAAAAGATCGTGTTCCGCCCCCAACTGACCACACCGCGCCCGACCATTTCCGGTCCGCAAACCGCCATCGTTGTCGGCCCGCCGGGCGAGGAAATCTTCACCGACGAACTCGGCCGCGTGAAAGTGCAATTCCACTGGGACCGCAAAGGCGAGCACAACGACAAGAGTTCGTGCTGGGTCCGCGTGGCCCAATCCGGAGCCAGCGGCGGCTTCGGCAGCATTCTGATTCCGCGGGTCGGCGATGAAGTCGTCGTGGTCTTTCTGGACGGCAACCCTGATCGTCCGTTGATCATGGGCAGCCTCTATAACAGCCAGAACACACCGCCGTGGTCACTGCCGGCGAACAAGACGCAGAGCGGGTTTTTGACGCGGTCGGTTAACGGGAAGGGCGCCAATGCTAACTTTTTCCGCTTTGAAGACAAGACAGGTGCCGAGCAAGTTAGCCTTCACGCCGAACGTAACCTGGATACCGAGATTGAGGCTGACGAAAGCCACACGGTCGGTGGCAATCGCGAAATCAAAGTCGACGGGAAACACACCGAGACGATCAAGCTTGAAACCAGTATCGCGGTTAAGGAAGGGTCCTATTACGTCACCGTTGATAGCGGCGAAGTGAAGATCAAGGCAGCGACATCAATCACGCTTGAAGTGGGTGCCAGCAAATTGGTCATGAAAGCGGATGGCACCATCACGCTATCTGGCGTGAACATCGACGTTGTTGGCAGCACGAAAATCAACCTTAACTAATTAGTCCGACGGACAAGGAATTCCCGTATGCGCCGGAATATTTACGACCGCCTTTCTGAACGGCGTATTCGAGAGCAAGAGCAAGCGCGTGTCGAGCAGGAGATTGCTGATGCGGTGCCACCGCCTCCTGAGCGTTTTCATACCAATGAGTTGAGTTTTGTTCGACCGACCAATCTCAAAGACAAAACTTTTCACGTATTCACTCTGACGGACATAGGGCCAAGCCCTTTCTCCTTGGTGGTTGGGCGTTCACAAGTTGAATTAGGCTCCGATCTTGAGACCATGGCCCAACAATTACTGGGTGAACTGAAAAAGTCCTTGTCACATGTCGAATGGATCGAACCGGTTACACCAGTAAAGGTCGCGGGCGTAGATGCGCGGCGTGTCGAATTTCGCTGGAGGCAACAGGGGCAACCAGTTCATCAGCTGCAATTGATTTTTTTGCATCAAGATGAACATCAACAGCCATTGCTCATGCAAATAACGGGGACCAGCAACAACCCGAAAGGCATGACTTCCGAAGAGCGCCGTCAGTTTGACGCATTGGTTGAGACGCTTGAGTTGCGCTCCCCACCTGAAATCGACATGGAGGAGATCGTCGACGAGGTTTTGCCTTCATGAGCGAAGCCGCGGCGCGCCTGGACGACCCGATTGAGCATTCGAGCGCGTTAGGTGGGCTGTTAGCCGGGCTTGCGATTGGCGCTGGTGCAGTGTTGGTAGGTATTGCCATTGTCGGCACAGGCGGCTTGGGTGCAGTCGCACTGTGTGCGATGGTCGGCGCCGGGGCCGCGACCGGTGCGGGAATAGGGCAATTGTTCGGTAGCCTCTCATTTGCCAGGCATGGTGCAGGACAAATCAAGACGGGCTCTGGAAATGTCTTTATCAATAGTAAAGCCGCCGCTAGAGCTCACGTAGATACCGCCGTGTGTGACCAGCATGGCCCCGCTCCTCAAATTCTGGCGCAGGGTAGCGACTCTGTTTATATCAATGGCCAGCCTGCTGCGCGTGTTGGAGATAGAACCGTATGTGACGGCAAGATCAGCGCTGGTTCTGGGAACGTTTTTATTGGCGGCGGGACTGAGACTACGGATGCAATTGATCCAGAAGTTCCTGAGTGGTTAGAACGAGCAGTTCTTATCGTCGGTTTGGCCAGTGCTTTTGTGTTGGCAAGCCCGGTAATCGTAATCGCAGGCCTTGTCGGTGGGATCGCGGGTGGGTTGGCGGGGAACTGGGCTGGTGGTGAACTTTTTGGTCAAGGTTCAAATGGCCAGAAGCTCATGGCGTTTGGTGGTGCGTTGCTTGGGGGTGGGCTGGGGGCGAAAGGCGGGAAGTGGTTTGATGCGCGGTATGAAGTTAAGGTTCAGGGGTTGGGGTCGAATCTTGGGAATGTGAAGATTGTTAAAAAACCTATCTTACCTGCGAAGACTGATAAAGTATCTCCTGAGCTTTATAAAGATCTAAGAGCTAAGACTCCCAGCGCAGCAATACGGAAAGCTGTAAACAAAGATGTAGTTCTTCCAATGAAGGATCCAGCTCTTCCAGGTTTGCAAGTGACTAAATCTTTGCACGCAGATCATATCGTGCCAATGAAGACCATAACGGAGATGAATGGCTTCTCTAAGCTAACCTTTACTGATCAAATTAAAGTTCTAAATTATGAAAAAAACTTCCAAGGGTTAAGTGAGGTAGCAAACACATCAAAAGGGGCTAAGTCCTTCGGCGAGTGGGTGAGTTACAAAAAAGGTGGAATTGATGTTGATCCGGCGTTTAGATCTAGTATGATCGACAAAGCTGCCAAGCTGGAACCTGAGATCCAGCAGCATATTGTCAATTTGTTGTCAGGGTATTAGTGGGGTGCGTTATATGAAAAATATTGATGACCTTAAGAAAAGAATCGCTGAAGAACTTCAAGGCTACAACATTTATTTTTCCCCTGAGAGCGTTCCAGAAAGTATTGAGTTTCCAGTTGCGTGGAGAAATTTTGGCTTTGTGGACGGTAAAAGCTCTCGTATTCCCGATACGTGGGATCTCTTTGCAGAGCGCTTGCCGTGGGTAACCTCTTGGTTGGATAAGTGTGTTTTAGGAACTTTTTTGGCTGTTAGTGATAAGCCTTATTTGTTGTATGTTTATTGTGAAGATGATGAGCTTAATTTTTATATTGGAGGTGTTCCGATTGAGGGTGATGGCGTTTGGAGTGGGAAGCTTGCCTATTTGAATGGCGATTTGAAGCAGTTTTATCGTACTTTACATGATGGCTTCGGTTTTTACATCGGTTGCACTATGGGGCCGTCGCGCGCAGAAGACTTTGTGTGGATAGAGGATCTGTGCGATGAAGCCATACCTAGCTTACCGACCTTAGTAGGCTTTTTTTCAAGCGGTGCTGGTGACTATTTAGCTGTTGAACTGAAATCCTCGGCTGATGAAGCTTATATTTGGTGGCATGAAAAACCAGAGTTCCCAGATAAAAATATAAATATGTGGGATGTTATGGATGCTTGGATGTCTATTTTTCTAGAGAACTCTGACTCTAACGAGATTATGTACGTTTAGTTTGTTCACTGCGCTGCTTATATCGATGGGCTAGTTGGTGGTGACGTGAACTGTGGTTTTTAACCAAGTATGATGCTGACAAAAATTTAGACTTCGTACGACGAAATTATTATGTTTACAACGACTGCCAGCCCCCAGTCGACGTCACCGATGCCCTGAACCAGACCACCACCCTGGAACGCAAACCCGACGGCGAAGTGCTGCGCATCCAGCACCCGGACGGCAGCGCCGAGTCGTTTACCTACAACGCCCTCGGCCAGGTGCTGACGCACACCGACGGCAAAGGCCAGACCACGCGCCTGCTGCGCACCGCCCGCGGCCTGCCGAGCAGCCGCCAGGACGCCAAGGGCCAACGCATCCGCTACGAATACGACCAGGCCATCCGCCTGACGGCGCTGGTCAACGAGAACAACGCGGCTTACCAGTTTGCCTACGACGCGTCCGATCGCCTGATCGAAGAAAAACGCATCGACAACCTGACCCGCCAGTTCAGCTACAACATCGGCGGGCACCTGACGCGAGTCGACGAAATCGGCTACGGCGAACGCGCCGAACGCCCACAGCGCACCACGGAATTTGAGCGCGACCCCATCGGCCGACTGTTGGCTAAACTCAACGCCGATGCCCGCCAGGACTACACCTACGACGACGCAGACCGCTTGCTCACCATCGAGCGCCTGCCCACCGCCCACGGCAAGAAGCTCGGCGTCAGCGAAGAGACACTCGATTTCTCCTACGACCTGCTGGGTCGCCTGATCAAAGAGACCACCCCACAAGGCGCTCTGTCCTACGACTACGATCCGCTGAGTAACCTCACCACGCTGACCCTGCCCACCGGTCAACACCTGAACCACCTGTACTACGGCAGCGGCCACCTGCACCAGCTCAACCTCGACGGCCAACTCATCAGCGACCTGGAACGCGATGACCTGCACCGCGAGGTGTTGCGTATACACCGTGACCTTGCCGCTCTCGTCAGGTGCTGACGCAAACCGACGGCAAAGGCCAGAACACGCGTCTGTTGCGCACCTCCCGTGGCCTACCAAGCATCCGTAAGACGACCTGCACCGCGAAGTCCTGCGCACCCAAGGCCAGCTCACCAGTTGCTTCGGCTACGACGCCATGGGTCGCAAAGCCTGGCAGTTCGCCTCGACCTCGCCAGCGGAAAAGCTCTCGCAACTCCACAACCCCGGCATCCAGCCCGAACTGCTGGTGGAGCACGCCTACAACCCGATCCACCGCCGCCACCAATACGACCCCGCCGGTGAACTGACCCGCACCCTCGACAAATTGCGCGGCGAGATCAAGTACGAGTACGAGGCCAACGGCCAACTGCACAGCCGTGACACCGGCAAGTTGGTGGACAGCGAGGAGTTCAGGTACGACGCGGCGGCGAACCGGCTGAACTTCAACACCAGTCAGTTTGATCACGTGAAGGACAACCGGCTCAAGCAGTGGCGGGATCAGGAATATGCCTACGATGCGTGGGGCTCGGTAGAAAAGCTGGAAGTGAACGAAGTCGAACAGAATCTGCGGTTTCAGGGGCAGTATTTCGACGACGAGACGGGGCTGCACTACAACACGTATCGGTATTACGATCCGGAGGTGGGGCGGTTTGTTACGCAGGATCCGATTGGTTTGTTGGGGGGGGGTAATCTCTATCAATATGCACCCAATACCACTGGTTGGATTGACCCGTTTGGCCTATGCAAAAGTTCTGCAAGTGGTGTTAAAGGCACAAATAAAGTACGGCATGATCTTGAACGAAATGGATATAAGGTGGTTTCGGAAGAGGTGACGATGAAAGTTAATGGCAGTGGGGTTCGTGCCGATATAGTCGCTCAAGATACACATGGGAATTATCACGTATTCGAGGTTAAGCATGGTTCTGGTGGACTCACTAAGAATCAAAAAGCCGCTGGAGTCTATGATATGTCAAGTCCTGCCAACACTACGCAGCATCTGGGTGGTGGGACCATAAAACAATCGCAAGGCACAGCAGGCACATTCAAAGTTGATACTAAAGGTAAACCTGGTAAATCCTTAGGCGGCAAAGGCGCCGTTCATAATGCTACGTTCAATGTTTTGAAATATGGGTGATTTTATGAGTAAAGAAGATAGGGTTTATTTTGAGAGTGAGCTGCTAAAAGATCTGAAGGATCTTGAATGGCCTGGCTTGTCGATTAAGGCGGTAAAGGGAGGGGTTAAATTTCGCTGGGAAAAAAAATTAGTAGCTGAGCTTGATTTTCAGTATTTGGTAAATTCGAATGCATATGTCCTGAATGGCATGGTCTTCGGGGGGCCTGTTTTTGACTGTTCTTCTGAGGTCAATCCTCCTTATAAAAGCAATTTGGGTAGTGTTGCGTGTTTCTCATTTGCAACATCAGGAAGGCAAGATAAAAAATTCGGCACAAGTATATATGGCACCATAAGTGCTCCTAAGCGAGAGGATGCTGGTGCGATATGTGCGCATATCCGGCGCGCGCTTGAAAGCCACTATATCCCCCTCATGGCAGGGTGCATACTGCCAAGCGCCCGGACTATTGATGATGTGCTGGCATCTCCGACTGACTATGCATATCCCGCGTTGTTTATTCATTGTGCTGTTGCCTATAATTCAGAAATCATCAGCAGCGAAAATCTTGAGAAGGTGAAGTTAAATAAAAAGATAATTAAGAATAAAGATTTTGATTTGGGGCTTTTGAGCAGCTTGTAGTATTGTTGGCTGTACATTAGTTTAGGTGTTGGCACTACTGAAAGTTGAGAGTGTCAGCTCGAGTACTTTCTGCATTCGTTTTGGGTTTGCTCTTTAATAATTTAATTAAAAGTGGTTGCGAGGTTCGCGCAGCCACTTACCCCGCTATGAACGGAGACCCTTCTGGCAACGTATTCATTGGCGGTGGCACCCACCGCTATCTGCCGGTAGACGACGAAATTCCCGGCTGGCTACGAACCACGGTCGATATCCTAATGGCAGTCGCCGGTGCGGCGGGCGGTATCGCTCAATTGATCAAGGCAGGGACGCAGGCCGGCATGAAAGCCATCATGCCCTGCGTGTTGAAATTCACCGCCGGCTTCGTCGCCGGTGAGGTGGCCAGCCGTTACGTGATCGGGCCGGCCATCGAGCGTGCGGTCGGTGGTCTGATGGGCAACCCTGTTGACGCCACCACTGGGCGCAAGGTCATTCCTGACGAAACCGACTTCAGCCTCCCGGGCCTGATGCCCATCGAATGGTCACGCTTCTATGCCAGCGACCTGACCGTCGACAGCGTGCTCGGCCGGGGCTGGGTATTGCCCTGGGAACAAAGCCTGCGTCGCAGTGGCAACTTCGTTTACCTGACCGACAACCAGGGGCGCAGTGTGCCGTTTGTGGACGTGCCGCCGGGGGGCCGCATCTACAATCCTCACGAGCAGGTCTATCTGGTTTGCACCGAAGGCGGTCACTACCTGCTGCAAACCCTCGACAACATCTTCTTCTACTTCGGCGAAGTACCGGACGACAACGCCCCCGTACCGCTGCAACGCATCGAAAACGCCCTCGGCCATTTCCTGCATTTCACCCATACGGTCGAAGGCACGCTCACCGACATCAGCGCCACCGGCGGCGTACGTGTTCACCTGCACTACGACAACCCGTTGGGTCGCCTGACCGATGTCAAACGCGTCGTCGACAACCAGGCCGTCGAAACCCTGGTGCAATATCGCTACGACGACAATGGCCAGCTCATCGAGGTGATCAATCGCAATAACGATTCGGTCCGCCGCTTCAGCTACGCCGACGGCGTCATGGCCAGCCACAGCAATGCCCTGGGTCTGAGCTGCCATTACCGCTGGCAAACCATTGATGACCAACCCCGTGTGGTGGAGCACTGGACCAGCGACGGCGAACACTATCACTTGCGCTACGACTTCAAGCAGCGCACTTCCTGGGCCACTGACGCGCTGGGACGTGAGCTGGAAATTCACTACAACGAAGATCGTCGCGTCATCGCCAGTCGTGATGTCGGCGGTGAACGCTACGGCATCGACCTCGATGAGGCTGGCAACATGACCGGCCTGACGCTGCCCGACGGCAATCAGCTGGCGTTCAAGTACGATGACTTTTCCCGTTTGATCGAAGAAACCGACCCACTGGGCCGCAAGATCAAATACAAGTACCACCTCAGCACCACGCTGGTCACCGAGACCACCTTCCTCGACGGCAGCACCTGGAAAGCCCGCTACGACGCCAAGGGCAACCTCATCGCTGAAGTCGACGCGCTGGGCAACAAAACCGAATACCTCAACAGCGACGACGGTCTGCCGCACACCATCATCGACGCCACGCACAAGTCAAAATACCTGTGGTGGAACACCCTGGCCCAGGTCGAACGTTTTCAGGATTGCTCGGGCAAAAACACCCATTACCGCTTCGACGAGCGCCACCACCTGATCGCCGTCACCGACACGCTGAACCAGACCACCACCCTGGAACGCAAACCCGACGGCGAAGTGCTGCGCATCCAGCACCCGGACGGCAGCGCCGAGTCCTTCACCTACAACGCCCTCGGCCAAGTGCTGACGCACACCGACGGCAAAGGCCAGACCACGCGTCTATTGCGCACTGCTCGCGGTTTGCCAAGCAGCCGCCAGGACGCCAAGGGCCAGCGCATCCGCTACGAATACGACCAGGCCATTCGCCTGACCGCGCTGGTCAACGAAAACAACGCGGCTTACCAGTTTGCCTATGACGCGTCCGACCGGTTGGTTGAAGAAAAACGCATCGACAACCTGACCCGCCAGTTCAGCTACAACCTTGGCGGGCATCTGACACATGTCAACGAAATTGGCTACGGTGAGCGCGCTGAACGCCCACAACGACAGACCGAATTCGAACGCGATTCCATCGGCCGCCTACTGGCCAAACTCAATGCCGATGCCCGCCAGGACTACACCTACGACGACGCAGACCGCTTGCTGTCCATCGAGCGCCTGCCTACCGCTAACGGCAAGAAACTCGGCGTCAGCGAAGAAACACTGGAATTCTCCTACGACTTGCTGGGCCGTATGGTCAAGGAGACCACCCCACAAGGCGCGCTGTCCTACGACTACGATCCGCTGAGCAACCGGACCACGCTGACCCTGCCCACCGGTCAACACCTGAACCACCTGTACTACGGCAGCGGCCACCTGCACCAGCTCAACCTCGACGGCCAACTGATCAGCGACATGGAACGCGACGACCTGCACCGCGAAGTGCTGCGCACTCAGGGCACGCTCACTAGCTGCTTCGGCTACGACGCCATGGGCCGCAAGGCCTGGCAATTCGCCTCGACCTTGCAGGCGGAAAAACTCTCGCAACTGCACAACCCCGGCATCCAGCCCGACCTGCTGGTGGAGCACGCCTACAACCCGATCCACCGCCGTCACCAATACGACCCGGCCGGCGAACTGACCCGCACCCTCGACAAACTGCGCGGCGAAATCAAGTACGACTACGAAGCCAACGGCCAACTGCACAGCCGTGATACCGGCAAGTTGGTGGACAGCGAGGAGTTCCGCTACGACGCGGCGGCGAACCGGTTGAACTTCAACACCAGCCAGTTTGATCACGTGAAAGACAACCGGATCAAGCAATGGCGGGATCAGGAATATACCTACGATGCGTGGGGCAACCTGATTGAAAAGCGTAGTGGGATGAGCCGGCTGCAGACGTTCAGTTACGACTGTGAAAATCGGTTGGTTAAAGCTGAGACCTTGGTGGGCGGCAAGCTGGAAAGTACCGGGGCTTATCGCTACGACAGTCTCGGACGACGTGTTGCCAAGGTGTCGGAGGTCAACGGGGTCACCGAGCAGAAGCATTTTCTGTGGCAGGGCTTGCGCATGTTGCGTGAGGAAACGCCGGGGCAGAGTAGCCTCTACATTTACGAGCCGGGTAGTTATGCGCCGTTGGCGCGGGTGGATCAGGCCGAGGGTGGGGAGCAGACGCTTTATTACTTCCATACCGACCAGATTGGTACGCCGTTGGAGATGACGGACCGGGAAGGGCAGATCGTCTGGCAGGCGACGTACAAAGCCTGGGGCGCCCTCGAAACGCTGGCGGTGAATGAGGTAGAGCAGAACCTGAGGTTCCAAGGGCAGTATTTTGATGATGAGACGGGGCTGCACTACAACACGTTTCGGTATTACGATCCGGAGGTGGGGCGGTTTGTTACGCAGGATCCGATTGGGTTAGACGGGGGTATTAACCTCTATCAGTACGCACCAAACGCTAATACATGGATTGACCCTTGGGGATGGGCATATAAAGGGGTTGATTTTACTGGGTCACCTGATTTGTTCCCCGTTTCGGGCAGTCAGAAGAATATTGTGAGCATCACGATGCAAGGTGCAAGGGGGCGAGATTTCACCCAAGCCTACAAAGAGGCAGGCATAAAAGCGTCTGCGGCAGATGATTATACTTGGCACCATGTTGATGATTTTGATCCGAAAACTGGTAAAACCACTATGCAATTGGTGAAAACAACGGCACACGAAGCAACCTTCCCACATGGTGGATCTGTTGCGCAATTTGAAAAACACTTCGGTTTACCTTCCGGAGCGTACGGTACTACTGATGCTGTGGGCGTTTCTCAATCTAAAGGATGGCTTAAAGGGCGCGCACCTAAGCTTGCTTCATCGACTTGTTAAATAGGAGTTTTAAATGGTTTTAATTCAACTGTCTAAATCTGAGCCGGCTATTGATATATCTGACTTGGAGTTTCTAGAGAGTAGTATCGGGTATTCGTTGCCGGAGCCCTTTAGAAAATTTTATCTGGGACAAAATGGTGGGGTCGCAGATAAAGATTGGTGGGACAGCGGTGATGAATACGAGCCTGTAAGAGTAAAGAAATTCAAATCAGTCGCAAAATTCGGTGCGGATGACGCTGCAGACACAAAATTTCTGGGTGGTTGCTATGCGGCTATGACCTTAAAAAATGTTATTCCGCAAACCCTGCTTCCTTTTGCTATTGACGATGGAGGAAACTTTTTTTGCTTAGATTTAACTGATGGAAATATTTGCTTTTATGCCAATGATATATTTGATCCAAACAGTAGTTTTTCCACCAATCATGCCAAGGCTTATCGATGGCTCGCGAGTTCTTTCCAGGATTTTATAGAAGGATTGAAAGATGAGTCGGACGTTGATATTTAAATAATATTTGATTCGTTCAGGGAGTTGTTGGTTGATTTGCATTTCAGGCTCCAAGAACCTTAATCTATCGGTTGGGGGATACGTCGTAACGGTGAAGTGTTCGCGCCTTGAGTAATTGGCTTAGCCGGATTCTAACGCATATCGATGCTGACAGCGGCAAGAAGCTAGGGGGCGACGACGAGACACTTGAATTCTCCTACGACTTGCAGGGCCGCTTGATCAAAGAGATCACGCCTCAAGGCGCCTTGTCTTACGACTACGATCCGCTGAGCAACCTGACCACGCTGACCCTGCCGACTGGTCAGCACCTGAACCACCTGTATTACGGCAGCGGCCACCTGCACCAGCTCAACCTCGACGGCCAGCTCATCAGCGATATGGAACGCGACGACCTGCACCGCGAAGTCCTGCGCACCCAGGGCCAGCTCACCAGCTGCTACGGCTACGACGCCATGGGCCGCAAAGCCTGGCAATTCGCCTCGAGCCTGCCGGCGGAAAAACTCTCGCAACTGCACAACCCCGGCATCCAGCCCGAGCTGCTGGTGGAGCACGCCTACAACCCGATCCACCGCCGTCACCAATACGACCCGGCCGGCGAACTGACCCGCACCCTCGACAAGTTGCGCGGCGAGATCAAGTACGACTACGAAGCCAACGGTCAACTGCACAGCCGTGATACCGGCAAGCTGGTGGACAGTGAAGAGTTCAGGTACGACGCGGCGGCGAATCGCCTGAACTTCAACACCAGTCAGTTTGATCACGTCAAAGACAACCGGATCAAGCAGTGGCGGGATCAGGAATATACCTACGATGCGTGGGGCAACCTGATTGAGAAGCGCAGTGGAATGAACCGGCTGCAGACGTTCAGTTATGACGCTGAGAATCGACTGGTCAAGGCTGAAACGTTGGTCAACGGCAAGCTGGAAAGTAGGGGCGCCTATCGCTATGACAGCCTGGGACGGCGTGTGGCCAAGGTGTCAGCGGTCAACGGGGTTAAAAGGTCTTCGATTAAATATCCAGAAAATTTGCTAAAAGACTTTTCAGTTACAGTGTTTTCTGATCTTTTAAGTTATTTCACAATTGATTAGATCAAGTGCCTGCCAAGTAGTTTGCTGACTTCCGATGGTGTGAGCCAGAGTGCCAACGGCCGGCTCATCTATTTCGCCTGCGATGCTATGGATTGTCTGATCGGAAACCCTCCCATAAGAATTCCTGTGGCAAGGCCTGCGCATGCTGCGTGAAGAGGCGCCTGGGCAGAGCATTCTGTATGTCTATGAGCTGGCGGTTACGCGCCGCTGGCCGTGTTGATCAAAGCGAAAGGGAAGAGCTGAAGCTTTACTACTTCCACACCGAGCAGATCGGCACGCCGCTGGAAATGACTGACGCTGACGGAAGCATTGTCTGGCAAGCGACGTACAAGGCGTGGGTTCCATCGAAACGCTGGCGGTGAACGAGGTTGAGCAGAATCTGAGGTTTCAGGGGCAGTACTTCGACGACAAAACGGGGCTGCGCTACAATACTTTTTCGGCATTACGATCCGGAGCTGGGGCGGTTTATTACGCAGGATCCGATTGGACTGGTGGGTGGGGATAACCTATACCAATATGCTCCAAACTCTATCGGCTGGATTGACCCTTGGGGCTGGAGTTGCAACCGTCCGGGCGGCGATAAGGCTGGTGATGTTGATACTCACGGTAACTTGTCACCCGGCGTTAACAAAGCGTCGGGTCAAAAGAATATTTCGGAAGATAAACTCGTGCAGTCGCAGCACTTTATCCAAGATGAGTGGGCAAAAAGAAACGTTACTGGATACAAGAGAAATGATGCACCTGCTGTTCTTCTGATAAATTCCTCAGGTAAGTCTCATGCTGTTGTCTCATCCCTTCAGCGAACTAGGCGTTGGCTTTCTGGATTTGATGGGACTATCAAGGAGGAGTTTGGAACAGCATGCAAAGAACTACTTGATGCAGGTGTTAATTCTGATGCAGCTAAAAAGTCGCAAGCAAGTCATACAAATATTTTGATTTGCTAGGGGGCGTTTGAATGACTATAAAATATACAGAAACAAAACACGCCGCATCAGCGAAATCCTTAGCTTACATTATACAAGCGCTCGGAGTAGATAGAGGCGCCTGGATTGTAAAATTTTGGTCACGCTACGACGGTGCATTGCTTAATGATCAAGTTTTGTTGTACCCAACAAATGACATGGTTGAACGCAATCAAACGTATGAAATAGGCGTCAATTTTCCAGAGCAGGTTTTGATAGGCGATGACTCTGGAGGCAGACTTATTTTAATTGATAAAGCTATTTCAGATGTTTTCTATCTAATCGATTCTGGTGATCCACTCTTAGAGGATGCCGTGATATTTCATTCGATTGACGAGCTGATTGATAATATTTCTGACGAGGAAACTGATCTGTCGGCTACGTTTAATATAGTGGCTAGTGCGAGCGGCAAACCAACTCCACAAGAAATGCTGGCTATCAAGAAAGGGCTGGGATTAAGTTTTTCAATAACAGATCTGAAGGAGAAGCTTGAGAAGAGAAATGAGATAATTCTATCGGATGTTAAGATTGTTAAATATGAAGCGATAGTGATGGCGTACAACCATCTAATTCGGTTTGACTCATAGTGAGTGCGAATTGATGATTTTATAAGTTGATTGCAGTATGAGGAGTGTGAGTTTGTAGCCTAAAGTATTGTGTACTGGACTGTTTTTTCCATAAGTGCGTGCTACGCCATTTTGTTCTTTAATAATTCGAGTTCGGGAGTGGCGGTGAGTATTTTTCTGCCACTCTCAACATCCTTGCCGATTAGCCCCACGGCAGCACCTGGAAAGCCCGCTACGACGCCAAGGGCAACCTCATCGCCGAAGTCGATGCGTTGGGCAACAAAACCGAATACCTCAACAGCGATGACGGCCTGCCGCACACCCTCATCGACGCCACCCAAAAGTCCAAATACCTGTGGTGGAACACCCAGGCGCAGGTCGAACGCTTCCAGGATTGCTCGGGCAAAAGGATCGAACCGGTCACACCTGTAAAGGTCGCGGGCGTAGATGCGCGGCGTGTCGAATTTCGCTGGAGGCAACAGGGGCAACCAGTTCATCAGCTGCAATTGATTTTTCTGCATCAAGATGAACATCAACAGCCATTGCTCATGCAAATAACGGGGACCAGTAACAACCCGAAAGGCATGACTTCCGAAGAGCGCCGTCAGTTTGACGCATTGGTTGAGACGCTTGAGTTGCGCTCCCCACCTGAAATCGACATGGAGGAGATCGTCGACGAGGTTTTGCCTTCATGAGCGAAGCCGCGGCGCGCCTGGACGACCCGATTGAGCATTCGAGCGCGTTAGGTGGGCTGTTAGCCGGGCTTGCGATTGGCGCTGGTGCAGTGTTGGTAGGTATTGCCATTGTCGGCACAGGCGGCTTGGGTGCAGTCGCACTGTGTGCGATGGTCGGCGCCGGGGCCGCGACCGGTGCGGGAATAGGGCAATTGTTCGGTAGCCTCTCATTTGCCAGGCATGGTGCAGGACAAATCAAGACGGGCTCTGGAAATGTCTTTATCAATAGTAAAGCCGCCGCTAGAGCTCACGTAGATACCGCCGTGTGTGACCAGCATGGCCCCGCTCCTCAAATTCTGGCGCAGGGTAGCGACTCTGTTTATATCAATGGCCAGCCTGCTGCGCGTGTTGGAGATAGAACCGTATGTGACGGCAAGATCAGTGCTGGTTCTGGGAACGTTTTTATTGGTGGCGGGACTGAGACTACGGATGCAATTGATCCAGAAGTTCCTGAGTGGTTAGAACGAGCAGTTCTTATCGTCGGTTTGGCCAGTGCTTTTGTGTTGGCAAGCCCGGTAATCGTAATCGCAGGCCTTGTCGGTGGGATCGCGGGTGGGTTGGCGGGGAACTGGGCTGGCGGTGAACTTTTTGGTCAAGGTTCAAATGGCCAGAAGCTCATGGCGTTTGGTGGTGCGTTGCTTGGGGGCGGACTGGGGGCGAAAGGCGGGAAGTGGTTTGATGCGCGGTATGAGGTTAAGGTTCAGGGGTTGGGGTCGAATCTTGGGAATGTGAAGATTATTCCAAAAAATACTCCAGTATCGGAGCCTTTGCCTCCAAAGCCGCCAACACGTGGCCCTGACGGTCGGTTTCTCAAGAGTTCTGAAAACCCTGTCCAGTTTAATCGAAAGTCTCAATATCCAAGTAGTTACCGTGCCGGAGTTAAGGATAAGGTTTTAGATGCGCATACTATTCAAGATGGACCGGATGCGGGTAAAATCATCACAGCTGACCTAGATGTTGTCCCAAGAACGGATTCGCGAATAACAATTGAGCATAATAAGCCGGTTGTTGAGCATTGGAATGAGCAGGGTTATAATTCTTCACGGTCTGCGCGCAATGACTTTTACAATAACTCGGAAAATATGAGCATTCGTCTTCGTTCCGCAAATAGTTCGGATGGGGGAAAGATGGCTGCGGATGGTGTTAGATACAGGCAGGATGTGGGTCCTGACTTTGACTGAGAGGTTTATTATGTTTTCTAAACAAGATTTGTTAGGGGCTTTTGCAGTAGTCGATGAAGATGATTCTGGGCACTATTTCTTCCAGCACAATTTACCAAAAACTACGTACTGGTATTGCCTAAAAAGTAGTGCCGATCAGGATGTCTTAATCGTTTCCGAAGATGTAAATGATCGTCAATTTGCGACTGCTGTGCTAGATCAGTCACCAGAAGTGCTTTTTAAGGATAAACCAACGCTATTCAAGATATCAGAAAATGTGTATGGCTTCACTCATGCATTTGCAGTACCTAATAACTATCATGGTAGTTTAAAAGGCAATCTGGATTCAAAGCGGGATAAATTATTTCTTTGTGTTCCGATATTTAGGTGTGAGTTTTCTGGGGGTGAAACCGAGAAAGAATTCAAGGATATGGCTCAGCGTATGCTTCCAGTTTTTAAATGGAAGAGGGATGTGTATCCAAAATTAAGAGTCTACTTTGATAATCCCAAGACGGGAGCAGGAACTTACGAGGCCGGTGCGTTATTAAAAATTAAGACGCTGGTTGCTGAGGTTGAAAATTTGAATGGCGTAATAAGTGGGTTTGTTGAAATAACAAACTATAAGGGCGACGTAATTGAAATCTTATCGCCCGCTAAAGATGAGTATAAATTAATAAGAAATCGATCTGTCGAAGAGGTGATGGATTTTTGTGGCGTTGCGGAAAAACTCTTTGTCTTTTCTAAGGGTGAATGATTTTCTCAGTGTGAAATCTTGATGGTTTTTTAGCATGCCTTACAGAATAGGGTGCGACTTTTCTATACGTGTCTGGTTTGAGTCGAGGGAGCGGCTCCAAGCTTTCTTGGTGGTGTAAGCTGGTAAAAAAAGTCGGGCAGCGCCGAGTCGTTTACCTACAACACCCTCGGCCAGGTCCTGACGCACACCGACGGCAAAGGCCAGACCACGCGCCTACTGCGCACCGCTCGCGGCCTGCCGAGCAGCCGCCAGGACGCCAAAGGCCAGCGCATCCGCTACGAATACGACCAGGCCATCCGCCTGACCGCGCTGGTCAACGAAAACAACGCGGCTTACCAGTTTGCCTATGACGCGTCCGACCGGTTGGTTGAAGAAAAACGCATCGACAACCTGACTCGACGTTTCGCGTACAACGTGGGCGGGCATCTGACTCAGGTTGAGGAAACCGGCTACGGCGAACGGGCCGAACGCCCACAGCGCACCACGGAATTTGAGCGCGACGCCATCGGCCGACTGTTGGCCAAGCTCAACGCCGATGCCCGTCAGGCTTACACCTACGACGACGCAGACCGCTTGCTCACCATCGAGCGCCTGCCCACCGCCCACGGCAAGAAGCTCGGCGTCAGCGAAGAGACACTCGATTTCTCCTACGACCTGCTGGGCCGCCTGATCAAGGAAACCACGCCGCAAGGCGCTCTGTCCTACGACTACGATCCGCTGAGCAACCTGACCACGCTGACCCTGCCCACCGGCCAACACCTGAACCACCTGTATTACGGCAGCGGCCACCTGCACCAACTCAACCTCGACGGCCAACTGATCAGCGACATGGAACGCGATGACCTGCACCGCGAGGTGTTACGCACCCAGGGCACGCTCACCAGTTGTTTTGGCTATGACGCGATGGGCCGCAAAGCCGGGCAATTTGCCTCGACGTTGCCGGCAGAGAAACTCTCGCAGATTCTCAATCCCGGCATCCAGCCTGAGCTGTTGGTAGAACACGCCTACAACCCGATTCACCGCCGTCACCAATACGATCCTGCCGGCGAACTCATCCGCACCCTCGACAAACTGCGCGGCGAGATCAAGTACGAGTACGAAGCCAACGGCCAGTTGCACAGCCGTGATACCGGCAAGTTGGTGGACAGTGAAGAGTTCCGCTACGACGCGGCGGCGAACCGGTTGAACTTCAACACCAGTCAGTTTGATCACTTGAAGGACAACCGGCTCAAGCAGTGGCGGGATCAGGAATATGCCTACGATGCGTGGGGCAACCTGATTGAAAAGCGTAGTGGGATGAGCCGGCTGCAGACGTTCAGCTATGACAGTGAGAATCGACTGGTCAAGGCTGAAACGTTGGTGGGCGGGAAGCTGGAAAGCAGCGGCGACTATCGCTATGACAGCCTGGGGCGTCGTGTGGCCAAGGTGTCAGCGGTCAACGGCGTCACCGAACAGAAGCATTTTCTGTGGCAAGGCTTGCGCATGCTGCGCGAGGAAACGCCGGGGCAGAGCAGCCTGTACATTTACGAGCCAGGGAGCTATGCACCTTTAGCCAGAGTCGATCAGAGCGAAGGAGAAGAACAGAAGCTTTACTACTTTCATACCGACCAGATTGGTACGCCGTTAGAGATGACTGACCGGGAAGGGCAGATCGTCTGGCAGGCGACGTACAAGGCGTGGGGCTCGCTGGAGCGGTTGGACGTCAACGAAGTCGAACAGAATCTGCGCTTTCAGGGGCAGTATTTCGACGACGAGACGGGGCTGCACTACAACACGTTTCGGTATTACGATCCGGAGGTGGGGCGGTTTGTTAAGCAGGATCCGATTGGGTTGAATGGAGGGGATAACCTCTATCAATATGGTAGTAATCCGTTAGGTTGGATAGATCCATTAGGATTAGATGTACATCACTCCATTAACGGGTAGTTCATGATGCAAACAAGATTGCCTCTACGGGAGGGGGAAATAACGGCCAAACAGGCGCAGATACTGAAAGGTAATCTACCTGTCGTTCAACGACGCACTGTATTTCAGAACCAGATGGCGAGAAAAGAATTTGTAGGGAGTCAGAATTATTTGATGAAGCAATGGGAGGCAAGTACCGGTAGAGTTTGGCCATCGGGTACAACTCCTCACCACATCATTTCTTTAGAAAGTGGTGGAGCGAACAAGTGGTGGAACCTGATGCCGACACACGGTGCGCTACCTAATTATTCTTTGCCAGGAATCCCAGGTCCACACGCGGCCGGCGGCGTTCTTCGGAGTACGATTCAACAAGGAAGAAAGGCTCTGCCACCTGGAACAATAACTGATATGAGATTTTAGTATGATTGATATTGATGAAGAGCTCATAAAAATCGAAAGAGGTGATTTTTTCTCAAATATGGGAACTGCCGGCTTAACGGATAGCGCGTTAATATATATAGGAGACGTCCGAAAGGTTTTCGTGGAACCGTCGATGTCTGAGTTCGAGGGGTACTATGATGATGTCGAATGGCTGCCTACCTCTCCAACCCAGCCAGATCCTTTTTATAATTTGCCAAAGCCGCCTTCCGATCTTGTCGCTATGCGAATGAAGGTAAATAAGGCGGTAATGGCTGCTACCAAAAATCTTGATAAAAATAAATTTACGTGTGCTCCGCATGATTTTAGCCATGCGGCAAGAAATGGTGTGTGTTTCGCCTTTAGGCAATATGTGTCTGAAGAGTATTATGGTTTGGACGATAAGTGGGGAACGATAGTGGAGCTGTATTATAAAGGCCATTGGCCCGTTGGCTTTTGTAAGGGTAAGTTGGTCGTTATTTGAGTCTTGGAAGTGTAGGGTGTTCTGATCTTTGCCAGCAATAAATATTTTTTTATAGTGGTGTCTGATGTGCTCTTTAATAATGTGAACAATTAAATAATACCGGTGGTGGAATACCCTGGCCCAAGTCGAACGTTTCCAGGATTGCTCGGGCAAAAGCACCCATTACCGTTTCGACGAACGCCATCACTTGATCGCCATCACCGATGCCCTGAACCAGACCACCACCCTGGAACGCTAACCCGACGGCGAAGTGCTGCGCATCCAGCACCCGGACGGCAGCGCCGAGTCGTTTACCTACAACGCCCTCGGCCAGGTCCTGACGCACACCGACGGTAAGGGCCAGACCACGCGTCTATTGCGCACTGCTCGCGGTTGCCGAGCAGCCGCCAGGACGCCAAAGGCCAGCGCATCCGCTATGAATACGACCAGGCCATCCGCCTGACCGCGCTGGTCAACGAGAACAACGCGGCTTACCAGTTTGCCTACGACGCGTCCGATCGTTTGATCGAAGAAAAACGCATCGACAACCTGACCCGCCAGTTCAGCTACAACCTCGGCGGGCACCTGACGCGTGTCGACGAAATCGGCTACGGCGAACGCGGCGAACGGCCACAACGGCATACCGAGTTCGAGCGCGACCCGATCGGCCGCCTGCTGGCTAAACTCAACGCCGATGCCCGCCAGGACTACACCTACGACGACGCAGACCGCTTGCTCACCATCGAGCGCCTGCCTACCGCCAACGGCAAGAAACTCGGCGTCAGCGAAGAGACACTCGATTTCTCCTACGACCTGTTGGGCCGCCTGATCAAAGAGACGCACGCCGCAAGGCGCTCTGTCCTACGACTACGATCCGCTGAGCAACCTGACCACGCTGACCCTGCCGACTGGTCAGCATTTGAATCACCTGTATTACGGCAGCGGCCAAGCGCCTGAACTCCCTCGGCGAGCGATAGTTCAAAGCGCTGTGCGGATGCTGCTCGTTGTAATGTTCGAAGGCAATTGCCAAGTTACGCAGCGCCGTTTCTCGATCCGGCTTGGGCATGTGCGCCACGTAATCACGCTTGATCGTCTTCACGAAGCTCTCGGCCATGCCATTACTCTGTGGGCTACGCACCGGGGTGGTCACCGGCTGCAAGCCGATCTGTGGAGCAAACAGGCGCGTCTGTTCGGCGGTGTAGGCCGAACCGTTATCGCTGAGCCACTGCACCGGCGTTGCAGGCCGTTGATCACCGAAGCGCTTCTCCACACTTTCCAGCATCAAGTCGCGGATGTCATCGCCGCTGTACCCGGTCGGGCTCGCGACCCAGCCGATCGCTTCGCGATCACAGCAGTCCAGGGCGAAGGTCACGCTCAGTTTGGCGCCGTCCTCGCAGCGGAACTCAAAGCCGTCCGAGCACCAACGCGTATCGCTGGTTTCCACGGCAATACGGCCTTCGTGCCGACGCGGCACGCCGGGCTGTTTGATCCGGCGTTCAAGCAGCAAATTGTGATCACGCATGACCCGGTAAACCCGCTTCACGTTGATCGCGGGCAGCGACCGCTTTTCAAGTGCACGACGCAGCAATCCCCAGACCCGACGGTAGCCATAGCTGGGCAGCTCGCTGACCTGTTGCTGGATTTCGACCACCAGCGCAGTATCGTCCACAGGCCTGCTTCGCCGTACTTTGGGCGATACCGATTGCTTGATTCGAACCGTTAATTGCGAGCGCGCTACACCGAGACATTTACTGACCAGCTTCACTGGTCGTCCCCCGGCAACAAGGGTGAGTGCGCAATCCATTTTCGCGACCGGGCGATCTCCACGGCCTCTTTGAGGATTTCGGCTGCCATCGTTTTCTTGCCCAGCATCCGTTGCAGTTCACGGATCTGCTTGAGCGCATCGCTCAGCTCGGAGGCCGGCACCACGGCTTCGCCTGCACTGACCGCCGACAGGCGCCGTCCTGATACAGCTTGCGCCACAGGAATAACTGGTTGGCATTGATGCCGTTGCGTCGAGCGACCCCCGACACACTTTGTCCTGGCTCAAGGCTCTCGCGAACCATGGCCAGCTTTTGCTCTGGGCTCCAGCGGCGCCGCCGCTCCTGCCCCAAAAGCTCCCCACTCTTATCGTTGCTGTTAGTCATAAACATAACCGTTTGCCTATCCCTTATCGTAAGGGGGAAACGGTGTCCTGTCTTTCATGGGGCTCGTTCACAGGAAACCCTCTATTCAGTTTTTAGTGTTGATACAAAGGTAGCCAGCAAAGGATCTTTTTCAGCATTTTGCTTGTGCCTGCCGATGAAAATCCACTCGTCCTCTGTCCAAAGAATTCGTGTTGTTTTAGGTGCTTTGCAGTCAAAAACAACCTGATAGATTTTTGTTTCTCGCTGCTGGACGACGACGCATTGCTCAAGGCAAACCAACAATCGCTGCCCAGGCTCGAGTGTCGGCACATTGAGCGGGACACACATCTTAATTTCTGTTTTTCGCATGATGACTTTCGTCCTTAAAATTCAGAAACCGTACGCGGTAAATCAAAAGTAAAGGCGATCCGTTGCGGCGTGGGACTCATCTCATGTCTTTGAACATGACGTCCTATGTGCACTTCGAGGTGCAATCATCACGGTGAAGTAAGTCACTTTGAACCCGTACAGGCAATTACTTCCAGGGTGTGGAGCTGATAGCTCATTGCTGATCGTGAGTGCTTTTTGGGTTCGGTTTTGTTCTCGATCTGGCCGTCAGAGCGTTATCACTTGACGCTTACCCGCAAGGTTGTGGGCTTTCAGAGTCAAAGCATTGGGTGGGAGCGCTAAGACCGGGGCACCTCGTAGAGTACGGTGGTTCTGTTCACGACTAGCCTTCGAGGGGGCATATGTGCATACTATTATCATGCAGTGATAATATAAAGGCAATCTGCTCGACCTTGCCTCAGGCAGGACCGACGTTTTTTGCTCAACTGCAGGGAGGCAAAATCACGCATGAGAACAGAAAGATGTGAGCGCTTGGAGAGCTGCATGAAACGTGAGGACGTAAAAATCAAACACGCTGAAGGCATTCAGTTTGACACCCATTTAATTGCCAATCCGGCCAACACCCAGGAGTGGATCGCCTTCTTTAAAAAGGAAGCAGGAAGAAGCTTTTTCCTGGTCAATGACAATGAAGAAATTGAACCCTTCCGACACCTTGATGATTTGATTCATGAGCTGCGTGAAATCGGTATCAAGGTGGCTGAAATTCATTTTTGAATTCTTTTTTCTTGGAGTGTCGTCATGTCTGTCAGGGTCGAACATCTGTCTAGTCAGAGTGAAGATCTATGGTCCGTGTGTGTAGGTGCCCGGCGAATTCAGTTCCGCAATGAGCAGGGAGCGAAGGACTATGCGGCAAAGCTGAAAGAGCGTATCGAAGCTCCACATATATACCCGTATGCAGTGCCGGCAACCGGCAACAGAAACTGCAGTAAGTAATTAAATATGTTGCCCTTGTTTTATTATAAAGATTGAAACATAACAAAAATAACAAGATTCCCTGCTTGAGGGTGATGCAAGACTCGATGAGTTATAAGTCCCAATCAAAGGAGCACCAGGAAATTTTTTAATCGGGTGGCCTGTCTTCCTGTTGCGAAGGGGCGCCAGTGATTCCTGGGCGATTTTGCCTGTAGTCGGTGCTGATGAGTAACGATCTACCCACCTTAGGCATTTTAATTTCTCTTAAATCAAAGAGGGGTGGTAGGCGTGGCGCAGGATATAAAAACGCCAGCTCTGACTGAGCTGGCGATTACATCTATCTAGTCACGCAAGTAGGCCACCAAAGCGTCAGCGAAGGACTCAGTCGTTCCGGTTCCCCCCATATCCGGTGTCACCTGATCGCAGGCGGTTTTCAAAACAACGCGGATAGCGGTACGAATGCGTGTCCCCTTGTCCACCATGCCCAGATAATCAAGCATGTCCGCGGCAGCCAACAATAATGCACAAGGGTTCGCGATGTTCTTGCCCGCGATGTCCGGTGCCGAACCGTGGACCGCTTCGAAGATGGCCGCATCGGCGCCGATGTTAGACCCGGGCGCCAAGCCCAATCCACCCACCAGGCCTGCGCACAAGTCTGAAAGGATGTCACCAAACAGGTTGGTGGTGACAATGACATCGAATTGATGGGGGTTCATTACCAACTGCATGCAGGCGTTATCGACGATCATTTCGTGGAATTCGATTTCCGGATAATCCGCAGCGACCTCACGCGCAACCTCAAGAAACAAACCGGAGCAAGACTTTATTATGTTGGCCTTGTGCACCGCGGTCACTTTCTTGCGGCCTTTGCTACGAGCCAGCTCGAACGCGTATCGCACGATGCGTTCGGAGGCGGTGCGTGTTACGCGGATGCTCGCCAAAGCGACTTCGCCGTCTTCTGAAATACTCTGTCCTTCGGGTAAGTAAGCCCCCTCGGTATTTTCGCGCACTGTGATGATGTCGATATCTTCGAAGCGCGAACGGGTTCCCGGGAAACTGATCGCTGGTCGGACATTGGCGTAGAGGTCGAAATGGCGGCGAAGGTGAACGTTGATCGATGAGAATCCACGGCCAATCGGTGTCGTCAGAGGGCCCTTAAGTGCGATGCCATGTTTGGCGATCGTATCGATAGAGACGGGTGGCATCAGCTGTCCATGTTGCTGCAACGCCTCCAGGCCGGCCTCAACGAAGTCGTAGCGAAGATTGCAGTCAAGGGCGTCGAGTACGCGTAGCGTCGCTTGCATGATCTCGGGGCCGATGCCGTCGCCCTTGATGATTGCGATTGTTCTGCTCATGGTCTCTTCCTTAACAGTGCTTTGTCAGCCTGCTGTATTGATTGGGTCATTGAGACTGGTGTCACGAGTCTGCTGATAGGCATTGACTGTCTGACGGCTTTCGCCGCGCCAGTGTGCTGTGTTTCATCCTCCGCGCCGTGACTGCGCAGGTCATCGCGGATCAAATGACGGGTGTCCTGAGACGGATGTCAGCTCTCGCGCCGCACAGAACTGCTCGAGGACGCTGCTGTTACGGGGCGAGCAACCGGATCAAGCGTGCTGTCACTGCTCCACCGAATATGTGCATAACATTAACATACAATGGTAATGTTTGCGGTAGGCGCGCTCAGCAAAAGTCATTGGCTCACTTTCGCATGGCGCGGCGCACAAAAAGCCTGGCGTCATCAAAGGCAGGCACGATCGCCAGTGTCACCAGAACCATCGCGAGCGGTACCGTTGAGATGTAACCAATGTGCTTGAACCCAAATGCCCCCATCACGCCGCCAAAGAAAAAATTCAGCGCCAGCAGTATCAGTATTTTGAGCCGGGTCCGATTGGCGAGAACTTTTGGGTGTGTCGATGTGCTGGTGGCATTCCAGTAAAAGAGTTTTCCCAGCTCAATTCCGATGTCCGTGATGATGCCGGTGATGTGCGTCGTTCGGATTTCGGCTTTTGAAATTTTGGTGATCACCGCGTTTTGTAGCCCCATGATGAAGCACAGGAGCATCACGGTGACTGACACGAACAAACCATCCACGGTGGATAGTTGGGCGCCCAGAAAGCCAAAGCAGATAAGCAGAAAGGCCTCGACCAAAAGTGGCACTGCAAACTCACTGTGCATCCGTCTGCGTCGGGAGTAATTGACCATGACCGCAGAGCACGCAGCCCCCATCAGAAAAGACAACAATGCGCCGGCGCCACTAAGTACCAGGTCGTAGGCTCCCAGCACACTGTTGTCTGCCATCGAAGAGACGATGCCCGTCATGTGTGAGGTGTACTGATGCACAGCCAGGAAACCGCCAGCATTGATTGCTCCCGCGACGAAAGCCAGGGCAAACCCAAGATGTCGGTTTGCGGCGGTGGTGCGCCTTC
The DNA here is from genome assembly GCF_008370045.1 of Pseudomonas sp. ANT_J12. GTDB lineage: Bacteria > Pseudomonadota > Gammaproteobacteria > Pseudomonadales > Pseudomonadaceae > Aquipseudomonas. Next base: position 199,558 of record NZ_VOBN01000004.1, on the reverse strand, counting down.
GCCCGGTGAGGCTCCTGACATATTTGATCGGCATTTATTCACCCTTGTTTCAAGGGTATGAGGAGCAAAGAAGCCAGCCGATTATGCATATCTGATATCACCAGGTACCCGCGGTTTAGACGGGGCTGCTCGTTGAGTGTTGAAGCCGATGGCTGCCGTTTCTTCTGATCTGTGAACAGAGGATCGCCTGCTGGCGCAGCAGCTTAAAGCGGGTAGTGCGCCGGGTAATGCAGCTTCGCAACGCCGGTGTCGATAGCGGCCTTGGCCACTGCACCGGCTATTGCTCCGAGCAGGCGAGCATCGAGCGCTTTGGGGAGGATGTAATCGCGCCCAAACTCAAGCTTATCGACGTTGAACGCTTTCAGCACTTCCACGGGCGTCGGCTCTTTGGCCAATTGGCGCAGTGCTTCCACCGCCGCAATTTTCATCGCTTCGTTGATCCGGGTTGCGCGAACATCCAGCGTCCCGCGGAAAATGAACGGAAAGCCCAGAACGTTATTGACCTGGTTAGGGTAATCAGAGCGACCGGTCGCCATGATCAGGTCATCACGTGTGGCCATGGCCAGCTCGTAGCTGATTTCAGGGTCCGGGTTCGAGCAGGCAAACACGATCGGGTTAGGTGCCATCGCTGCCAATGCTTCTGCGGGGAGCAGATTGGCTCCAGACAGGCCGACAAACACGTCAGCACCGGTCATGGCTTCCATCAGCGTACGAGGGCCACCGTCGTTAACGAACTGTGCTTTGTATTGATTGAGGCCTTCCCGAGCGGAGTGGATAACACCGACACGATCGACCATGTATAGGTTGCTTTTTTGAGCGCCGAGACTAAGCAGCAGGCGCATGCAAGCAGTGGCAGCTGCACCGGCGCCGAGGCAGACAATTCTCGCATTACCCAGGGTTTTGCCCTGAATCTCAAGTGCATTGAGCATGCCGGCGGCAGTGACGATGGCCGTACCGTGTTGGTCGTCATGAAAGACTGGGATGCTGCACTGTTCGATCAGTGCTTCTTCGATTTCAAAACACTCAGGCGCTTTGATGTCTTCCAGGTTGATGCCACCAAAGGTGTCGGCAATACGCACGACGGTCTCGATAAAGGCCTGGGAGCTCTCGGCATTGACTTCGATATCGATCGAATCGATTCCGGCGAACCGCTTGAACAGCAATGCTTTGCCTTCCATAACCGGTTTGCTGGCCAAGTGGCCTAGATTGCCGAGCCCCAGAATAGCCGTGCCGTTGGTGATCACGGCCACCAGATTGCCTTTACCGGTGAAGCGGTAAGCATTCTCTGGATTCTTCGCAATTTCGCGTACGGGCTCCGCTACGCCTGGGCTGTAGGCCAGTGCGAGCTGGGCGGCTGTGTCGGCAGGCTTGGTCAGCGCGATGCAGATTTTTCCTGGGGTTGGGAATTCGTGGTAATCCAGTGCAGCCTTCTTGAAGTCGGTAGTCATGCGATCACCTTATTAGATGTTGATTACAATCACATGCTAACACTATTATAATGATAGGCAACGAGGTCCTGACCCACAGACCAGGATCAAATTGCCAGTTGCGCGCTGCTGATGAAGGGGTTTATCAGCCAGCGGACCTACTCTATTGGCCCTAAGACTTCAGGGTGCGCCTGTATCTGTTGGCCAATAGAGATCCTCCTATGCTTGAACCCGTCTTAGGCCACCTTGTGTGGCCATTTTTTTGCGCGCTCGAATGTCCTGCGCGTCAGACACTCAAGTCATGGGGTGAACGAGTGGCGCGGATGAGCGCGGTGTAGCGGATCAAAATAGCGGGGAGCGAAAGGGGAGGAGGCCATGATCAACCTTTACTGACATGATCGAACGCCTTGGGTGGAACAATCAGAAATGTACTTCGGCGGACTTGATACCCAGATCTCGAAGCTCGCGGATCAGTTCATCAAGGTGTCCAAATGACTCAATTTCCTCATTGTCATTGACCAGAAAATAGCTTCTCCCGGCTTCCTTTTTAAAAAGAATGATTCACTCGTGTGTATTGGCCGGGTTGGCGATCACATGCGTGTCGAAGTGCATGCCTTCACCGTGTTTGGTTTTGACGTCTTCGCGTTTCATTCGGGGGCTCCGGGCATATGTTTCTGCGCTCTCGACACTGTAACTACAGGGTCGGTGGTGTCGTACGAGGCTAGGCCAATTGCTTTACTATTATCACTACGTGTGAATAGTATGCACATGCCACCAGCGCGAGGCTAGTCATGATTGCCATACGAGAAGCTTGGAAAGCGGGCTTGTTAGGGCGCAAGCACTGGCTTCGAAATATCGTCTCGGGGGTCATCGTCGGCGTCGTGGCGTTACCCTTGGCCATGGCATTTGCCATCGCCTCGGGCGTCAAGCCGGAGCAAGGAATCTACACGGCAATTGTGGGTGGCTTATTGGTTTCGCTTTTCGGCGGGAGTCGACTACAGATTGCCGGCCCGACCGGGGCGTTCATCGTCATTTTGGCCAGCGTAACGGCCAAGTACGGCGTTGATGGCTTGCAGATCGCGACAATGATGGCGGGCGCAATATTATTACTGCTCGGCATCACCAAGCTTGGCGCACTCATCAAGTTCATTCCCGATCCCGTGATCGTTGGGTTCACCGCCGGTATTGGTGTGATCATTTGGGTCGGGCAGTGGAAAGACTTTTTGGGCTTGCCGAACATCAGTGGCGAGCATTTTCATGAGCGGCTTTGGCACCTCATTCAGGCGCTGCCTGGCCTCCATGTGCCCACGACCCTGTTAGCCATCTTGAGCCTGCTGCTGGTGATTCTCGCGCCTAAAATTCCAGGCGTCAGGCGTGTTCCTGGTCCTCTGATTGCCATGGTCGTTGTGACGGCGTTGCATTCCTGTTTTAAATTCGATGGCGTGGCAACGATAGGGAGTGCATTCGGGGGGATTCCTCAAGGACTGCCCAAAATTGGCCTTCCTGAAATAACGCTGCCGCAGATCATTGAATTGATTGGTCCTGCGTTCGCGATCGCGATGCTGGGGGCGATCGAGTCGCTGTTGTCTGCTGTTGTCGCCGACGGGATGGCCGGCACAAAACATGACTCCAATCAGGAGTTAATCGGACAAGGCATTGCCAACCTGGTCACACCTCTGTTTGGTGGTTTTGCTGCGACAGGCGCGATCGCTCGAACTGCGACCAACATCCGCAACGGCGGTAACAGCCCCATTGCGGGTTTTACGCACGCCGTCACGTTGATTTTATTGATCTTCTTCCTGGCACCTCTGGCTTCGGATATCCCACTGTGTGCGTTGGCTGCGATCTTATTCGTGGTCGCTTACAACATGAGCGAACTGAAGCACTTCAAACGCATGGTCAAACGCGCCCCAAAAGCGGACGTTGCGATCCTTTTAATCACTTTCAGCCTGACCGTTTTCAGCGATCTAGCGATTGCAGTGAATATCGGGGTCATTCTCGCCATGCTGCAGTTTATGCGTCGGATGGCTGCATCTGTAGAGGTGCAGTTAATGGTCGAAAAAGAGCTGGAGGCAGAGTTGCGCTTGAATGGGCATGTACATCTTCCACCTGGTGTTTTGGTTTACACCATTGAGGGGCCTCTCTTCTTTGGCGCAGTAGAAACCTTTGAGCGCGTTTTGGCTCAGACGCACACCGATCCCCGGAAGTTGATAATTCGTCTGAAGCGGGTGCCGTTCATGGATATCACGGGCTTACAAACGCTACTCGAAGTTATTGAGCAGTTGCGTAAACGCAGCATTGTCGTGAAGTTGTGTGAAGCCAACGAAAAAGTCCTTGGCAAGCTCGACAAGGCAGGGGTTCTTCAAGCACTCGGCTCACAGCATTATCATGCTGACTTCAGTGGTGCACTGGGCAGCTACGCCGAGATCGACAAGCCACAGGGCTAGAGACAGGTGCAAGAGAGTAGAAGGAGCGATGAGCAGGCATTCGTCGTGCCCGCTCATGCGCAGATGAATCACTTGCCATTGGCCGCAGTTTTGCTTTTTGTGGCGTAGGACACGCCATGCGTCTCCAGATAGTCCCGAATAAGCTGACGAACGACCTGAGAGGGCGTCAGATCCTGAGACGCGCACAGCTCTTCAAGCGCTTTTTTCTTGACGGGATCAATGAGCACAGTTAGTCGTGCAGTCTTGTTTTCCATGGAGTTGCCAATACCCTAAAACGGTCGATGTTAATCAAATTGTAATGGTCGGGGATTTTTTTGTCACCGATTAGGTTTGTTACAGTTAACGAGATTGACCTTGATCAGAAAATGGCGACGGTACGTCTACCAGAAATGGGTAAATGAGATAGATGGCCTCGCCCGAATCAATTGCCGCTCTAGCCACTGCTCCAGCTCCCCCCGAATGCAGGCGCCCATCCAACGGCTTGGGAATAATGTAATCCCTCCTCAGCACCGCTGCAGGCGAGTACTACGTGGGTCCATACGAGATGAGTGTGCACCCACGTTCAGCAGCAGCCTCATACACTCGGTCGCCGTACGCTCGTTGCGGCTGATTACCTGTAAAGCGGTAAACGTCGTCCGGATTTTTGGCCATTGCCAAGCAGGGCCGCGCCCCCCCCTGGGCTGTACGCCATTGTCAGGTCACCTATCGTTTCGACCCGCACACTTGATTCAACAGTGGTTTTTCCGAGTGGATAACCCTCATAACGATACGCGGCTGTGTTTTTTGCCCCGTATTCATCGCTCGCCTCAGTTGTGATTTTATTATCATACTATGATAATGTGATTAGACCTCAATGTGAGTCTTTGAGGGTGCTTCATTTCAAGAACTTCTCCCATTTGCAGTACAGGCTGGTTCCGTAAATGAAGGCTTACCACGCTGGCTGGGTGATTTATTACTGTGAGTTGTCAGGCGTTGCAGCCTTCGCAGTAACTGGCACCCTGATGGCAGGGCGAAAATCGTTGGACTGGTTCGGTGTGATCACCATCAGTTTAGTCACCGCTTTAGGCGGCGGTGCCTTGCGTGACGTACTGATGGCGCATTATCCGATCGAGTGGGTTTCCAATGAGAATGGCTTTTTGGTAGGGGTTAGTGCTTCGCTAGGAACCATGATTTGGGCGAGGACCTTGAAAACCTTCAACGAGAGGGTGTTGTTGGTAGCCGATGCATTTGGATTGGCTGTATTTACGGTCAGAGGAACAGATATGGCTCTTCAGCAAAACCTCCCTCCCAGCATCGCAGTGATCATGGGTGTAGCTACCGCAGTCGCCGGGGGTGTGATGCGTGATGTGTTGTGTAACGAAATACCGTTGGTGTTTAAACGTGAGGTTTATGCATCCATCAGTATTTTGGGTGCCGTCGCCTATATCACGCTGTTGGATTTGCAGATTTCTCTTGAAGTGGCGTCTGCAATCGCCATTGCGTTCGTTTTTGTCAGCCGTATTGCCGCCATTCGTTGGAAATGGATGCTACCCAGGTTCCATGTAGACGATTGATCTTGTTGCCAGGCCGACAAAGCTACGCTCTATAAGAAAACATGAGTGATGCTTAGTCATCTCTGCCCCCTCATCCTTGAGGCTGCTCCTGCAGCCTTTTTTTTCCTTCGCCATTAGATAGAGTTCATCCGAGAAGTCAGGCCCTCGGGGTTGTAACCTGATTTGTCGTGATGTGCGATAACGAGGCCCGGCGCCAAATTGGACTGTTAGCGGTATCCAGGCACGGACTGTTGTCCCGGACGTAGTCTGGAAATTTGCATCCTTCGCTCAGGGTCAGTCTGTCTGCGTGATCCGAGATGATGATTTGAGGGGTTACGCCTGTCTTCTTGCCGGTCTCATCAAAGAACTAGTATGGAAAATGAGATGGGGGCTAGGGGGCGAGTGTTCGAATCACTCCGTCCCGACCCTATTTCGTAAGGGGATCAAGTTTGGCAGCTTGATCCCCTTTTTCGTTTCTGACGCCCTGGTGCTAAAGTCGCCCACTTTCAGAACAAGGAAGTACCATGCGGATTATCAAAGCAGAGGCCACCCGAACCATTGTTCGCCAATGGTTGATCACGGTTTCTATCGGTCTATTGGCAGTGGCGGGCGGTGCGCAGGCCCAAACCACGCCGAAGGCTGATCAGGAGATAAAGGGCTTGCTGGATTTTGTGGAGCGCAGTGAATGCAAGTTTGTGCGCAATGGCACTGAATACCCGGGACCTCAGGCTCGAGCGCATCTCGAAAAGAAGCTGGATTATCTTGAAGGCAAAAACATGGTGAGCAGCGCCGAAGACTTTATTGATCTGGCCGCCACCAAAAGCAGCATGAATGGCAAAGCCTATGAAGTGAATTGTTCAGCAGGCGTCCAGCCGACGAGCACGTGGCTGAAGACCGAGTTACAGAGACAGCGCCAGCCCCATTGAATCTGTTCCCGAAACGATAAGGCCCGGCCCACCCGCTGGGCTTTTTTGTTTCTGTCAGCCTGGCTGCTAGGCGGCCAAGGAAACTGGAGGGGGTCGTTCAAATACCCCTGTTTTCGTAATACCAGCCCCCGGTCATATCCCTGACGTCTGTCGGTTTTCTCTCTTGAGTGACATAGGTTTTTTGCGGCGAATAGACATAAGCCGCGTAGCCGAAGAGGCAGGAAAGGTCGATTCTCGCGAACGTTACGCGGCCGTGCTCTGATTGAATGTCGATTCTGGTAGGCGCTATGTGCACCTTTGTAGCCGCGTAACTGACCAGAGCGAACAGTTGCGCTCCGTGCGCATCGAAAGGTTTGTTCTCATCATCGCTGCCACAGGTGGAGCTTGGCTTGTCGGCGTAGTTGCCAGTCTCGGATTCAATACTTTTGCACCAATCCTGATTGTGGTAACGGGATATTCGATGTTCATTTACCGTGTTAACCAGTTCGGTTAGCAAGGGGCTCAATTTGGGGCTGGTAGAGTCAGCGGTAAGCCACATACAGAAAACAATCAAAACCAATACGGCTGCCACGAAAAGCACCAATTTAAGCGCAGCTCTAATGATTTCAAGCAGGATCAAGCCCAGCACTTTTATAGTTTTGGTGACTACGGATTTAATACTTAAATAGATCGACATCACTTACGTTCCATGTTGTTTGATCGCTGTCCTTGTATCGAAAAAGCGGCGGGCTCTGGTGAATGTTAACCTTTCCGGCACGCCTTCCCGCCGTTGTTTTTCAACGGCGCAGCCAGCGTAGAGAAGGTTGGGCTTTTTCATGCCAAAAAATTCATCTCCCCAATGTCCGGTACGTTGAACCATCTCATTTCCAGGCCGTTCAAATGTTTACAGCGTCAGGCATCGCCTGTCGGGAGATGATCAGATGAAACGTACAACCCCGTTACTGTTGGTAATTGCAGCCACCCTGCTACTCGGTGGCTGCTGGCCGTATTGGCATGATGGACATGGGCATGGACGTGATCATGGTCGTTACTACGGAGGTCAGGAATACCACCGCTACTAGTGCTTTGCCCAACCCCGAAAAGGTTGGGCTTTTTCATACCCCCCAGCCCTCGCGAACTGCCCGTCGAATGCCCTCCAGCAGCATCGCAAACGCCGGGTTGTCGTTGTTCTCGCGCCAGATCAGATGCAGTTCGCTTTGCACCCCTTCGCCCAGATCGATATCGCGGAATACCACATTCTTGAACACCACACTCGTCGCGCAGCGCGGCACCAGGGCCAGGCCCATGCCGGCGTTGACCAGCGCCAGGATGGTCAGGGATGAGCCGAGCCATTGCACGTATTCCGGGGCCACGCGAGCCGAGCGCAGCATGCCGGTCAGCAGTTCATTGAACGGCGGGTAGGCGGCGTGGGAGTACATTAGAAAGGGTTGGGCATCGAGGTCCTGCACCGACACGCTTTCGGCTCTGGCCAGTCGATGATTACTCGGCACGGCCAGGACAAACGGCTCACGCACCAGGCATTCGGTGGCGTAGCCCGGTTCCAGCAATGGCGCACGGACGATGCCGAGGTCGATGCGTCGGGCGCGCAGGGCTTCGTGCTGCTGGTAGGTGTTCATCTCCGACAGATCGATTTTCACGTGAGGCTGTTTCAACCGTGCTTCGGCAATCACCTTGGGCAGGAATTCATACACCGCACTGCCGACGAAGCTGATATTGACCGAGCCGATATCGCCTTCAGCGAAGCGCCGGGCAGTGACGGCCGCTTGCTGGGCGCGCTCCAGCAGGTTCTGCGCTTCGATAAAAAAAGCGCGACCGGCGGCCGTCAGGGCGACGCTGCGGGTGGTGCGGGTGAACAGCTCGACGCCCAAGTGGTGCTCCAGCAGCTGAATCTGGCGACTGAGTGGAGGTTGCGTCATGTTCAGGCGTTCGGCCGCTCGACGGAAGTTGAGCTCGGTGGCGACCGTGGTAAAGCAGCGCAGTTGGGTGAGTTCGAACATTGATCTAATCCAGGTATCAATCGAATGCCAAGTTAGATTAGACGGGATCAATTACCGCGTCCATGATCGGCTCGTCCCCAAAAAAATAAGATCGGGAGTCGCCCTTGAAAACCCTCCAGAGTTCGCCGGAGCCCACGGTGCTGGCCCGCGCCGCCGCCAAAGTGAAACGCCATGTGCTGCCGCTGTTCGTGGTCATGTTCATCGTCAACTACATCGACCGGGTCAATATCGGCTTCGTGCGCAGCCACATGGAAACCGACCTTGGCATTGGCGCCGCGGCTTATGGGCTGGGCGCCGGCTTGTTTTTCGTTGGTTATGCGCTGTTTGAAGTACCGTCCAACATGCTGCTGCAGCGTTACGGCGCCCGGGTCTGGCTGACCCGCATCATGTTCACCTGGGGCGCGGCCGCCATGGCGATGGCCTTCGTCAAAGGCGAAACCAGTTTCTACGTGCTGCGCTTTATCCTCGGCGCGGCAGAGGCCGGTTTTTTTCCGGGCATCATTTATTACTTCACCCAATGGCTGCCGGCGTCTGAGCGCGGCAAGACCATGGCGGTGTTCCTCAGCGGTTCAGCGATTGCCTCGGTGATTTCCGGCCCGGTGTCCGGGGCACTGCTGAACGTCAACGGCTTGAACCTGCATGGCTGGCAGTGGATGTTCCTGATCGAAGGCTTTGCCTCCATTGTGCTCTGCGGATTCGTCTGGTTCTGGCTGCAATCCCATCCGCGCGAGGCGAAATGGCTGACTGAAGAGGAGCGGGGCGCATTGATCATGGCCATCGCCGAAGAACAGCAGGCCCGCGAAGCGGCGAAAGGGCCCAAACCGTCGATGTTCAAACTGCTGGCCGACCGGCAGATCGCGTTGTTCTGCTTCATCTACTTCTCCATCGCCCTGACCATTTATGGCGCCACGTTCTGGTTGCCGAGCATGATCAAGAAGATGGGCAACCTCGGCGACTTCCAGGTCGGTCTGTTCAATTCGGTGCCGTGGATCATTTCCATCGTCGCGATGTACGGCTTCGCGGCCCTGGCCAGCAAGTGGAAGTTCCAACAGGCCTGGGTCGCGCTGACTCTGGTAATCGCTGCGTTCGGCATGTTCATGTCCACCACGGGCGGCCCGATCTTTGCCTTTGTCGCGATCTGTTTTGCCGCCATCGGCTTCAAGGCAGCTTCTGCGCTGTTCTGGCCGATTCCGCAAAGTTATCTGGATGCGCGCATCGCGGCGGCAGTCATCGCGCTGATCAATTCCATCGGCAATCTAGGCGGCTTCGTTGCGCCGACTGCGTTCGGTTTCCTCGAGCAATCCACCGGTTCCATCGAGGGCGGCCTGTATGGCCTGGCGGCGACGTCGCTGGTGGCCGCCGTGGTGATCTTCTTTGCTCGCACTACCCCGAAATCAAGTACGCAAACCGCGACCAAAGCGGTGGTGCCGAACCACGCCGCTACACGTTAAGACCTGGATAGAGATCAATCGGAGCCTGACCTTTGAAAATCAAACGCGTAACCGTGACCCCCATCGCCTTTCGCGATCCGCCTTTGCTCAATGCCAGCGGCATTCACGAACCCTTTGCGCTGCGCTCGATCATCGAAATCGAGAGCGACAACGGCTACATCGGCCTCGGCGAGAGCTACGGCGATGCCCCGGCGCTGGCGATCCAGATGCAACTCAAGGATCAATTGATCGGTCTCGACCCGTTCAACCTCAACCAGTTGCGCGCCATCGTCCAGGCCACCGTGGCGGCCAACAAGACCACCAGCGTCGCCGGTGCGGAGCTGGCGCCGGGCTCCCATGCGAGCAAAGCCGTCAGCAACGCCTATTCGGCGTTCGAAGTGGCGTTTCTCGACCTGCAGGCGCACTCGCTGAACGTGCCGCTGGTGGATCTGCTGGGTGGGGCGATTCGTGATGAAATCCCGTTCAGCGCCTACCTGTTTTTCAAGTACGCGCAGCATGTTGATTCGCCCTATAAACCGGACAGTTGGGGCGAGGCGCTGAACGAAGAACAGATTGTCGCCCAGGCCCGGCGCATGATCGAAACCTATGGTTTCAAGAGCATCAAGCTCAAGGCCGGGGCGTTAGAGCCGGAGCATGAAGTGGCGTGCATCAAGGCCCTGAAGAAGGCGTTTCCCGGCGTCCCGCTGCGCATCGATCCGAACGCCAACTGGTCGCTGGACACCTCGATTCGCATGGCCGAACTGTTGGGCGATGACCTGCAATATTACGAAGACCCGACGCCGGGCCTGGAAGGCATGTCCGAACTGCATAAGCGCACCGGCCTGCCGCTGGCGACCAACATGGTGGTCACCGATTTCGATGAATTCCGCCGCAGCGTGGCGTTGAACAGCGTGCAGATCGTGCTCGCCGATCACCACTACTGGGGCGGCCTGCGCGACACCCAGGCGCTGGCGAAGATGTGCCAGACCTTTGGCCTTGGCGTGTCCATGCATTCCAACTCGCACTTGGGCATTAGCTTGATGGCCATGGCGCATGTGGCGGCGTCGGTGCCGAATCTGGATTACGCCTGCGACACCCATTACCCGTGGCAGGAGCCGGACGAAGAGGTGATCAAGGGCGGCAAGCTGCCGATTGTCGATGGCTGCGTGAAGATCACCCGCGCGCCGGGTCTGGGGTTGGAGCTCGATCATGATCAGCTGGGCAAGCTGCATGATCAGTACCTGACGTGCGGTATTCGTCAGCGCGATGATGTGAGACAGATGCAGAAGTATCAGCCGGAGTGGAAGACGGTTAAGCCACGGTTTTGATCCCTAAGCGAAACGCTGTGGCTAACACTGAACCTTGTGGTGAGGGGGCTTGCCCCCGTTGGGTCGCGCAGCGGCCCCTGCACCCAGTGCACACAGCTTGGCGACTGCTTCGCAGCCGAACGGGGGCAAGCCCCCTCGCCACAGGTTCACCGCCCGCCACAGGTTTGACGTCGCTCAATTGATATCCGAATCACACCCATCCGGATCCGGCTCCCGCGCCTTCACCGCACGCTGCAATCGCGCCGCAATCAACGTGTTCTTCAGCAGATAAGCAATCGTCATCGGCCCGACACCACCCGGCACCGGCGTAATCGCACTGGCCACGGTACGCGCGCTGGCGTAATCGACGTCGCCCACCAAACGGCTGCCGGATGCGTCGGTAATACGATTGATCCCGACATCAATCACCACGGCTCCAGGCTTGAGCCAACTGGCATCGATCAATCCAGGGCGACCCACCGCCGCCACAACAATATCCGCCAACCGGCACAGCGCCGGCGCATCGACGCTGCGCGAGTGCACCACGCTGACCGAACAGTGAGCCTGCAACAACAAGGTCGCCATCGGCTTGCCGACAATGTTCGACCGGCCGATGACCACCGCGTGCAGCCCGCTGATATCCCCGCACGTCTCCTGCAACAGGCGCATGCAACCGCTGGGCGTACACGGGGTCAAGACGTCCATGCCTTGCACCAGACCGCCGACGTTTTCGCGATGAAACCCATCCACGTCCTTGATCGGGTCGACGGCATGAATCACGGCGGCTTCATCGATATGCCCCGGCAACGGCAACTGCACCAGAATGCCGTTCACCGTGACGTCGGCGTTGAGTTGCGCGATCAGCTCCAGGACTTGCGCCTGGCTGGCGTCGTCCGGCAAGCGATGTTCGAGGGAGCGAATCCCGACTTCCTTGGCTCGCAGCAGTTTATTGCGCACGTAGACGTGGCTGGCCGGGTCGTCGCCGACCAGCACGACCGCGAGGGCGGGATGAATCTGCTGCGCGGCCAGGGCCAGAACTTCTTCGCGGACCTCGTCGAGCACCTGGGCGGAAATGGCTTTACCGTCGATATCCCGGGCCAGTGTGGGGGTACTGCTGATCAAATGCGTCACCGTCGTCATTGAAAGAGCAGGGCGCAGGTTACCAGTCGAGGGTCGCCGTCTACCACAGGCAGCAGATGGACAGGATGTCGCGGGGGAGGATAGAGGCTGTCGTGTTGTAAGCGGGGGCGAATCTTTTTTGCGATGCGCCCCTGAGCCAGTTGCACATCATTCAATTGAAGCCCTGCGCTGCAAATCAGCCATTTGCTTCCACTCAATCCCGAAGCGCGCCAGGTATTTACGCAAGCGATCCGCATCGTTCGGCTGCGCCTTGGCCTGGCGCGACACGCCAAACAGACGTCGTCCCGCATCAGACAAGCTGTCCGCCTGCCGGCAAACGTCGAGCACAGCTTTCAGTTGCAGGCGATCAAACAGGTCGATGTCGACGTTCTCACCGAGCAATCCATCCAAATCATCACTGGGTTGCGTCAGGCCCCAGGCATAACGCAGGCGATCAATTTCTTCCTCGACCTGAGCCTCGTCGATGCGCCCGCTGTCGGCCAACGTTGCCATGCGCGTGATGGACGCCGACAACTCGCGGAAGTTACCCAGCCAAGCGGCTTCGCTGGAACTGGCGAATGCCAGGTAGCGGCGTCGAGCCTCCAGGTTGAACCGCACCAAATGGCCTTGGTCGCGGGCATGGCGTTCCAGTTCGAAATCGATGTTGGGTTCGATGTCTTCGCGCCGACCCGCCAGGCCGGGCAGGTCGAACGTCCACAGGTTGATCCGTGCATACAGGTCTTCGCGAAACAGGCCTTCGGCGACGCGACTGCGCAGGTCGCGGTGGGTGCCGGCGATGATCAGGAAGTCGCTTTCCACTTCCTTGTCCGAGCCCATGGGAAAGAAGCGTTTCTCTTCCACGGCTTTGAGCAGCATGGCTTGTTCATCGGCGCCCAGCTCGCCGATCTCATCGAGAAACAGCATGCCGCCATCGGCTGCGCGCAGCAGGCCGTCGCGGGCATTCTGTGCGCCGGTGAATGCGCCTTTGATGTGGCCGAACAACGTAGACATGGCGCCGTCGCCGCGCAAGGTCGCGCAATTCACTTCCACGAAGCGCCCCTGCATCTGGTGCCGGCTGCGCTTGAGTTCATAGATGCGTCGGGCCAGGAAGGACTTGCCCGCACCGGTCGGCCCGATCAACAGCATCGGTGCCTGGGAGCGCACCGCTACGCGTTCGATTTGCTCGATGGAGCGGTTGAACGCGACGTTGCGGGTGGCGATCCCGGACTTCAGAAACGCCAGGCCTTCGAGGCGTTTATGGGCGAAGCGCGAGGCGATGCGGTCGTAGCGCGACAGGTCGAGGTCGATCAGGGCGTGGGTGCCGATGGCTTTATCTGCTTCGCTCTGGCGCCGGGCCGGGGAGGTCTGGATCAGCCGCGCCGGTAAAAATCTCGCCTCGGTCAGCAGGAACCAGCAGATCTGCGCCACGTGGGTGCCGGTGGTGATGTGTACGAGGTAATCCTCGTGCTCGGTGTCGAAGGTGTAGTCGGTGGTGAAGTCGTGCAGCGCGCCGTACACCTCTTCGAAATCCCAGGGGTTGCGCAGTGACATGGGATGCAGGCGCACCTCGGTGTCCGGCGAGACTTGGCGGATGTCCTCGCGAACCCGCTGGGCGAGGCTGACGTCCCGGGCGTCGACACCGTGAATCAGTTCCAGCCGATGGATCAGCACGTCCGGTTGCTGGCACAGGCCTACGCTCGGCCGCCAGTGACTCCAACGATTGGCGCCCTTGCCGACGCGATCGAGGGTGGCGCCGATAAAACCGATGGCGACGGTGCGCTTGGCTGACATGTTTATACCTGAAGATAAAAAGCGATATCAAAGGATAGATAAATAGCGAGCCGTTTGTCGCCTTCAGAATTCTCAAAAATCACAAAAATTAAAAAAAACGATATAAATCAATAAGATAAAAAATAATCAGAACAAAAAAACAAACCTGGCACGTCGGCTGCAATATCTCTGGCAACGAACGAGACAACAAGCGAGACGCCACGATGGCCAACTTCAAAATGTTCAACACCCAACAGGCAAACCTGCCGGCATGCGACACGCTGAACGCCGCTCAAGCTCCGGCTTATGCCTACAGCGCCAAACACAAGTTGGCCCAACTGGCCGTGACCGGGTGCCTGAACTCGACGTTCTACGCTTCGGCCGAAAGCCAACTGGATCAGGTGTTGCAATTGGTCGCCGAGCTGGACAGCCGCTACGTGGCGAAGGCCGCTTTGTATGCTCGTAAAAAGGGTCACATGAAAGACATGCCGGCCTTGATGCTCGCCGCCCTCACGGCACAGCGTTCGGCGCTGGTGCCAGAGGTGTTCGAGCAGGTGGTGGACAGCGGCAAGATGTTGCGCAACTTCGTACAGATCCTGCGCAGCGGTGCCACGGGGCGCAAGTCCCTCGGTTCGCAGCCCAAGCGCCTGGTGCAGAACTGGTTGAACAACGCCAGCGAACGCCAATTGCTCCAGGCCTCGATCGGTAACCAGCCGTCGCTGGCGGATGTGGTGAAGATGGTTCACCCCAAGCCCAACGAGGCCTGGCGTGCAGCGTTCTTCGCCTGGCTGATCGGTAAACCGGTGGATGTGCAGGCCTTGCCTGAACTGACCCGCTCGTTGCTGGCCTTCCGTAGCGGCGCGAGCCAGGAGGTGCCGCCGGTACCGTTCCAACTGCTGGGTAACGAGGCCCTGAGCAAGGAACAATGGGCGGCTCAGGCGCAGAACATGGGCTGGCAAGCCCTGCGCATGAACCTCAACACCCTGGCGCGCCACGGTGCGTTTCAAGTGCCGGGTTGCGCTGAATATGTGGCCGCACGCCTGGCGGACGCCGAGGCGGTGGCGAAGGCGCGGGTGTATCCGTACCAGTTATTGGCGGCGTATCGCATGACCGGGGAGGACGTGCCGCTCATAGTGCGCGAGGCATTGCAGGACGCATTGGAACTGTCCTTGGCCAACGTGCCGGCGCTGCAAGGGCATGTCGTGGTGTGCCCGGACGTGTCGGGCTCGATGCACAGCCCGGTCACCGGTTATCGCCAGGGCGCGACCAGCGCAGTACGCTGCATTGATGTGGCTGCACTGATTGCTGCGGCGGTTTTGCGCAAACAACCGCAAGCCCGGGTGATGCCGTTTGAAATGAAGGTGGTGGATATCCAGCTCAACCCGCGTGACAGCGTGATGAGCAACGCCGAGAAGCTCGCCGGCATCGGTGGTGGCGGGACTAGCTGCTCGGCGCCACTGGCGAAACTGGCTGACGAGAAGGCCAAGGTCGATACGCTGATCATGGTCTCGGACAATGAATCCTGGCTCGACGCGCGTCGCCGGGGCAGCAGTGAAACGATGCAGCAATGGGAGCGGATCAAGCAGATCAACCCGCACGCGCGGCTGGTGTGCATCGACATGCAACCGGGCTGGGCGACCCAGGCGCCGGACCGTGAGGACATCTTGAATGTCGGCGGTTTCAGCGACGCGGTGTTCGACGTGATCGAGCAGTTCGCCACTGGCAACTACGGTGCGCAGCACTGGGTGAAGGTGATCGAGGCCATGGAGTAAGCAAACGCGTGCGCCGGTCACACGGCGCACGCCACACGAATTGATTTTTTCACCGGCAATGAATGCCAATGGGACTACATCGAAGGCGTCTCATCAAATTCTTGTCAGAGTCGGTGAAAGGCACGAATGCCGAATGGCTGTACATCTAACGACCGGTTCAGTCCGGTGCGCGGCAACGCGCAACAGTCATTCACTTTTGTCGTGCCACCTATTTGAAATTTTGGCAGCGAATGCCACAGGTACTACATCGTGTCGCGGGTTCGACTCCCGCCCCGGTAACGGGTAGCTCAGTTGGTAGAGCATATGTGCCTGTATCCCCTGGTCGCTGCCGGGTATTGGAACAACGCCGGATAATCGGCCAAAAGAAAAGAATAGAGATCATGCAAGAACATACCTACCAACTGCTGGAAGTCGCCAACGGCAAACCGATCAAGCTCTGGACCGAAGGCGTCCCGGTGGAACGCGAAGCCCGCGAGCAGTTGATGAACACGGCGAAGATGCCGTTCATTTTCAAACACCTGGCCGTGATGCCGGACGTGCACCTGGGCAAGGGCTCGACCATCGGCAGTGTGATTCCGACGGTGGGTGCGATCATTCCGGCGGCGGTCGGCGTCGACATCGGTTGCGGCATGATCGCCGCGCGTACTTCGCTGATGGCCGCCGATTTGCCGGACAACCTGCACGGCCTGCGTAGCGCCATTGAGCAAGCGGTGCCCCACGGCCGCAGCTCGACCCGTTCGCGCCGGGACAAAGGCGCCTGGGACGAGATCCCCCGACAGGCCGATCACGCCTGGGCGGCGCTCGATCCACGGTTCAAGTTGATCACCGACAAGTATCCGAAGCTGGCTAACACCAACAACCGTGGGCATCTGGGCACGCTGGGCAGCGGTAACCATTTCATCGAGGTCTGCCTGGATGAAGCCAACCGGGTCTGGTTCATGTTGCACAGCGGTTCCCGTGGGGTCGGCAACGCCATTGGCAACCTGTTCATTCAACTGGCCCAGGCGGATATGCGCCAGCACATCGCCGACTTGCCGGACCGCGACCTGGCGTACTTCGAAGAGGGCAGCCAGCACTTCGATGACTACGTCGAAGCGGTGGGTTGGGCCCAGGATTTCGCCAAGCAGAACCGTGCGTTGATGATGCAAGCGGTGATTCAGGCGACACGGCAAGTGATCAGCAAGCCGTTCGAGGTGGCGTTGGAGGCGGTGAACTGCCATCACAACTACGTGCAGAAAGAGCGGCATTTTGGTGAAGAGATTCTGGTGACCCGCAAAGGCGCGGTGTCGGCGAAGAAGGGCCAGTTGGGGATCATTCCGGGGTCGATGGGGGCGAAAAGCTTCATCGTTCGCGGCCTGGGTAACGAGCAATCGTTCTGCTCCTGCAGCCACGGCGCCGGCCGCACCATGAGCCGGACCAAGGCCAAGAACACCTTCACCCTTGAAGATCAGATTCGCGCCACCGCGCACGTGGAGTGCCGCAAGGACGCTGCCGTCATCGATGAAATACCGATGGCCTACAAGGACATCGACAAAGTCATGCACGCCCAGCGCGAGCTGGTTGAAGTGCTGCACACCCTGCGTCAGGTGGTGTGCGTAAAAGGATAGGGAACATGGACAACTATGAAACTCACCCGCTGGCGCCCGAGATGCGCGCCCGGGTGTTACAGGAGCTTGAAAGGATAGAGCGCGAGCGTAACGTCAGCGTGCTTTACGCCTGTGAGTCCGGCAGTCGCGCCTGGGGCTTTGCCTCGACCGACAGCGACTATGACGTGCGCTTCGTCTACGTGGAAAAACCGGAGTGGTTCGTCCAGGTCGATACGCCGCGGGATGTGATCGAGCGGCCGCTGGACGATGAACTGGATGTCAGTGGTTGGGAGCTGCGCAAGACCCTCGGGCTGTTGCGCAAGTCCAATCCGACGCTGCTGGAATGGCTCGATTCGCCCCTGGTGTATCGCAGCGAAACGGCCGCGACCCTGCAACTGCGTGAGCTGGCCGAGGCGTTCTACAGCCCGCCGGCCGCGCGCAATCATTACCTGTCGATGGCCCGGAAAAACTTTCGCGGCTACCTGCAAGGCGAGAGCGTGCGGTTCAAGAAGTATTTCTACGTGCTGCGTCCGTTGCTGGCGGTGCGCTGGATCGACCAGGGCCGGGGTCGCCCGCCGATGACCTTCGCCGACTTGCTCAGCACCGTCGACGACCCGGCTCTGCTGGATGAAGTCGCCGAATTGCTGGTGCTTAAGCGCAACGCCGATGAAAGTGCCTACGGCCCACGTCGACACGCGTTGCACCAGTTCATCGCTACGGAACTGGAGCGCGCAGTGCCTAAACTGCCGCGCACCCAGGAAGACTCCCGGCTGTTGGATCAGTATTTGAGAGACACGGTAAAGCGTTACGCCTAAGGATGAACATGAAACAGGAAGTGATTGAACTGGACGGCGCGATGGGCGGCGGTCAGGTACTGCGCAGTGGCTTGAGCCTGTCGATGGTGACCGGTCGGGCGCTGCAGATTAAGAACATTCGGGCCCGGCGCAGCCGTCCCGGTTTGCTGCGCCAGCACCTGACGGCGGTACTGGCGGCGGCCGAGGTCTGTGGCGCCACCGTGCAGGGCGCGGAGTTGGGTTCGCAGGTGTTGTCCTTTGAACCGGGGCCGATTCGTGGCGGCGAATTCAGCTTCGCCATTGGCACGGCGGGCAGTTGCACACTGGTGTTGCAGACACTGTTGCCGGCCTTGTTGCTGGCGCCGCAAGCCAGTCGTGTACGGATCTCGGGCGGTACGCATAATCCATTGGCGCCGCCCAGCGATTTCCTTGAGCGCGCCTGGCTGCCGCTGCTGCGGCGCATGGGGGCCAAGGTTGAGTTGCAACTGATTCGCCACGGGTTTGTGCCGGCCGGTGGTGGCGAGATCGAAGTCTTCATCCAGCCTTCGCAGCTGCGACCGCTGCATCTGTTGGAGCGCGGCGCGTTACTGGCGCAGAGCGCTTCGGCCCTGGTGGCGGGCCTTGCGCCGCAAGTGGCTGAGCGTGAACTGGAGCGGGTCGGCAAACGACTGGGAATGGCGCCGAAGGTGTTGCATTGCGTCGCGCTCGATCAGGATCGGGGGCCGGGCAATGTCCTGCTGGTGGAATGCGTGTTTGAGCACGTCACCGAAGTGTTCAGTGGTTTTGGCCAAGCGGCCCTGCGTGCCGAGAAGGTCGCCGATGGCGCCATCGACCAGGCTGCGGATTGGCTGAACAGCGCCACCGCCGTGGCCGAGCACCTTGCCGATCAGTTGCTGCTGCCCATGGCCATGGCGGGCGGCGGCAGCTTCACCACGCCGCGCATGACCGAGCATCTGCAAAGCAATATCGCGGTGATCGAGCGTTTTCTGCCGGTCACTATCGATTGCACCGTGGAAGGGGACAGCCGGCTGTTGGTTGAATGCAAAAGCGTGAATCAGTGACACCGCTCGCCACAGGCTACTGCCCCAACCGCTCCATCGTATGCAGCATCGGCTCCAGCGACACACTGATCAACCCGTCCAGCGGCCGGTTCAGCTCTTCAACCAGCAGGATCGTCGCCGCCGCGGATGCGGAGCACATCATCAGCACCACCACAATCGTGCCATTGCGCGGGGCGAACAAACCGAACGAGCCAAAGATGATCGACAGCCAGGTGATGAGAATCACCAGCATGACCGGCGGGATCGACTGGTTGGCTTGTAGCATCGTCAGCCAGCGGGCGGCGAACACGGCGTCCATCATCTGCAAGGCCGAAGCCTTGAGGGTGCGTTGACTGTCGGTGTCGGGGGCGAGCGCGGCGACTTGCTGTTGCAGGGCTTCGGAACGGCTGATCGCTTCGGGGCTGTCGAGCATGGCCAGTCGGGAGGAATCCCGCGATTGCAGGACTTGCACGATTTGCGCGTAGTTGTGCTTGAGCTGTGTGCGGATGGGTTGGGTTTGCGGGCCATAACGTGCCAGCAAACGGTCGAACTCGACCACTTTGGCCGCCGCGCCTTCCAGCTGTGCATTGGTGGTTTCGAACGTGCCTTTGGCCGAAGACACGAGCAGGCCCAGCACCAGCGCCGACATGGTGGCGATCAGGCCGGTGGCGAGTTTCAGGACGGCGACCGAATCGTCGCTCAGATGATGCGAAGGCAATCGCTGCCGCACGTACGAGCCCACCAAGGCACTGCCGAACAGGCAGGTGAACACGATCAGTGCGATCAGCAAATGATTCATTCGACCTCCGTTGACGCAACGCGGGACGGCGAGTTGACGGTAGCAGATGGTCTTGGACTTGCCACAGAGCCTGGTTCAACGAGCCCAACCTTTTCAGGTTGGGCTTTTCTATAAGCGATTTACTGATCCTTCTCGCAATTGACCATCCACGCCACGCCAAACCGGTCCACCAGCATCCCGAAGCGGGCCGCCCAGAAGGTCGCCTCCAGCGGCATTTGCACCGTGCCATCTTCCGCCAGTGCGGCGAAGACGCGCTCGGCTTCGGCGATGCTGTCGACGTTCAGCGAGATCGAGAAACCGGCCATGTCGTCAGTGGGGCGGTCGGGGGTGGTGTCGGAGCCCATGATCACCTGGTCGCCCACCGACAGGCGGGTATGAATGATCAGGTTGTGGTAATCCGCCTGGACGTGTTCCTTCGCTGGGGTTTCGCCAAAAGTCATCATGGCGTCGAGGGTGCCGGGCAGGGCTTTGGCGTAGAAAGTGAAGGCGGCTTTGCAGTCGCCGTTGAAGATCAGGTAGGGATTGATTTTCATTGTGTGCTCCCGGTAACCGAGTGGCGCTGGAGGCCAGGACGGCCTCCAGCTTCAATAGGGTTCGACCTCAAACAGCAAAGCGTTAGAGGCCGGGTTCTGCCGGGTTTGTTCAGACGTTTTTTCTATAGATCGGGCGCCGCTTATTGCTCGATCAATCGACGATGACGCGTTCTTTGCCAATGCAGATGGACAATTGCTGGCCGGCCTTGTTGAACGCGCAATAGGGGAGCGGCTTCTCTGTGTACTTGGCGAGAGGCACGCCGATAAAAAAGGCGCCCAGCAGGACAGCGGCAATGAATTGCACTGGCATTTGCTCTGGATCCGGTACGCGGTTTTTGAGTTTTTCACGCGCGTAGAAACCGGTGCTGAGCACAATCACGCCGATGATCATAAAGGAGCCAATCTCATGTTCGCTGATGCTGTAGATCGCATTTCCTGTGTCGTTGTCCGGGTAGTTCAGTTGCCACCAGGCGCCGATGCCCATCGTCAGCAGGCCGGAGCCGATCCAGCCGTAGATCGCGCCGGGCAGGCGTAACAAAATCGCGACGATCAGTCCCAGCGTGGCCACGCCCCAGCCCATTAAATACAGCTCGGTGGCCATGCCTCCGCCCATGAAGGTGCCGCCGACATTGAGAGGCTTCATCAACTGCCAGTTGAAGAAAGCCACATGCAGAATCAAAACGAGTACAACGAGCCAGCAAACGGCGTGAAAGAGCCCTGAGACGAGGGTATTGCGGCGCGAGAACACACGAAATCCTTTTTGTGTTTTGAGGGGGCGCCAGTATGCCGTGGGTACTGGCACGTTGTATCGCCTCAAGCCACTGCGCGTGGCACCGAAGGCCGCAGCAAACGCTCGACAGCGCCACTCACCAGGTTTTCCAGCAGCTCATCTCGCTCCGCGTCACCCAGCGCATGCTGCGTCAGCCAACCGGGCGCGCTGTTGAGTAAATTCGCAATCGCGTGCCCGGCCGCCAATTGGCCCTGTTCGCTGAGCCGCAACTTGGGGCCCAGCATCTGCAACAACCGACGTTCATATTGCTCGCGCAGTTGCCGAACCCGTTGCTGCTGATCTTCATTCAGACAACCGCTGTCCCGCTCCGCCAGCCGGAAGTGCCAGGGCATTTCCCGATGCAGATTCAGGTGCGCCTGAATCAGGCTGGGCAGCATGCCGCGTTTGGCTTTTTTATCCAGGCGCCCAAGCGTGGCCAACAACTCTTCGTAGAACTCTTCGATCAAGTCCGCCAGCAAGTGCTGCTTGCTCGGGTAATGGTGATACAGCGAGCCCGGGGCGAGCCCCAGGCAGGTGGCGAGTTCACGCATGCCGACCTGGCCGAAACCCTTGCTGGCGAACAGCTCCAGCACCTTGTCCCGGTATTCGGCAAAGCGTTCACAACGCTCAGGCATAGGCATGGAAGCCGCGCCCCGTTTTGCGTCCCAGGTAACCGGCGGCGACCATCTCCTTGAGCAGCGGCGCCGGGCGGTATTTGCTGTCATTGAAGCCGTCGTAGAACGCTTCGAGAATCGCCAGCACCGTGTCCAGGCCAATCAAATCCGCCAGGGCCAACGGGCCGATTGGCTGGTTGCAACCCAGGCGCATGCCGGCATCGATGTCGTCGACGCTGGCCAGGCCTTCCTGAAACACCAGGATCGCTTCGTTGATCATTGGCACCAGGATCCGGTTCACCACGAAGCCCGGACGGTTGCCGGCGGTGATCGCGGTCTTGCCCAGCGTCGTGGCCATGTCCAGCGCCAGGGCGTGGGTCGCGTCGCTGGTTTGCAGGCCGCGAATCACCTCGATCAACCCCATCACCGGCACCGGGTTGAAGAAGTGCAGGCCGATGAAGCGCTCGGGCTGGCTGACGCTGGCGGCGAGTTGGGTAATCGATAACGAGGACGTGTTGGACGCGATCACGCACTCGGCGCTGACCTGCGCGGCAATCTGTTGCAGGACGCGCAGTTTCAGGTCGAGGTTTTCAGTGGCGGCTTCGATCACCAGTTGCACGTCCTTCAGGCTGGCGTAATCGGTGCTGGTGCGGATCTTGTCGAGGGCGGCGCGTTTCTGTTCTTCGCTCAACGTCGCCTTGGCGATCTGTCGATCAAGGTTCTTGCCGACGGTCGCCACTGCCTTTTGCAGGGCGCTCTCGCTGATATCGATCAGGGTCACGCTGAAGCCCGCCACCGCGCAGACCTGCGCAATCCCGTTGCCCATGGTGCCCGCGCCAATCACGCCGATGTGTTGCAGATTCATGCTGGAAGTCCTTGCGATCAAACCCGTCGATACCTTGGCCGCCACAACGGCCGAAGGCGTACTATGGCCGCGAGTCTAGAGCGGGCAGGGCGCTTGTCCTATGCCACAACTGTTCAACGGCACTGGTGTTTTTTGCCAGTCAGGCAATGGGGAGCAAAGCGTTCACATGCGGGAAACGGATTCAGTGGCGGCCTACTTCGTGCGGGCGATGATCCATCGGCTGGCGGACAACCCCCAGCGCCTGACGGCGGTGTTGCAACAGGCCAATATCGCCCCGGCGCTGCTCGACCAGCCCAGCGCTCGGGTGCCGGCCAGCGCCTTTGCCGCGTTGTGGCTGATCCAGATTCGCGAACTCGACGACGAATTCTTCGGTCTCGACCGCCACGGCATGCCGCCGGGCAGTTTCGCCCTGATCTGCCGAGCGTTGATTCAGGAACCCGACCTGCACAAAGCCCTGCGCCAATGCCTGGCCAACTTCGCCCTGTTCCTCAGCGACTTTCGCGGCACGCTGACCGTGCGCGGCAAACGTGCGGTGATCAGCCTGCAAACCGGCTCGACCGACAGCGATGTCAGCCGCCTGGGCGAAGAAACCTTCCTGGTCTTGATGATCAGCCTGCTGTGCTGGCTCGGCGGACGGCGCATCCCCATCGACCGCGCCGACTTTCGCCATGCCCGCGTCTCCCTCAGTGACGACCGTTTGCTCTGGGGCCCCAACCTGACCTTCGGCGCCGAACGCACCGAAATCGAATTCGCCAGCCACTACCTGCGTCTGCCTGTGGTTCAAGACCTGGCCTCCTTGAAAGTGTTTCTACGCACCGCGCCGCAGTGGCTGGTGATCCGCTTCCGCAACCAGCACGGCCTCGCGTCCCAAGTTCATCAGCGCCTGCGCAACAGCCATTACAGCCAATGGCCGACCCTGCAAGCCTTCGCTTTGGAACAACACCTGAGCCCCAGCACCTTCCGCCGTAAACTGGAGCGCGAGGGCTGTTCGTATCAGGAGATCAAGGACGAAGTACGGCGCGGCGTGGCGTTTGAGCGGTTGCGTGAAAGCAGGGCGAGCATTGGGGATATTGCCGAGCAGCTGGGGTTTCAGGAGGCGAGTGCGTTTCACCGAGCGTTCAAGAAGTGGACGGGGGAGAGTCCGGGGCGGTATCGGGCGCGGTTTCAGGGCGAATCCTCCAAGCCCCCGGCGGAGTGTGCTGAATGAGCGCGGCAGTTAACCGTTTCGCCGCTCTGCTCGACCAGGCAAAACGCGCCTTGCAATTGGTCTGGGGCACCTCCCGCGGATTATTCCTCGGCCTGGTCCTGGCTACCCTGATCGCTGGCGTGCTCCCCGCACTGGCCGCCTGGCTCGGCCAACGCATAGTCGACGCGGTGGTGTTCGCCATGCAGTTACACGCGCAGCAGGGCAGTGCGCCGTTGTGGCCGGTGGTGCGTTATGTGTTGTTTGAGGCGGGTGTGCTGGCGTTGTTGTCCGGGACGCAACGGGCGTTGTCGGTGCAGCAGTCGCTGTTGCGGGTGCAGTTGGGGCAGAAGGTCAACACGCTGATTCTGGAGAAGGCCCAGACGTTATCGCTGGTGCAGTTCGAGAACTCCGAGTTCTACGACAAGTTGGTGCGGGTGCGGCGCGAAGCTTCGACCCGGCCGCTGGCGTTGGTGATGAAGTCGTTGGGGCTGATCCAGAACCTGATTGTGCTGATCAGTTTCGGCGTGCTGCTGGTGCATTTTTCGCCGTGGGCGCTGGTGTTGCTGGTGGTCGGTGCGTTGCCGGTGTTTTTTGCCGAGGCGCATTTTTCCGGGGATGCGTTTCGGCTGTTCACCCGGCGCGCGCCGGAGAGTCGGCAACAGAGCTACATCGAAACGCTGCTGTCCCATGAGAGTTACATCAAAGAGGTCAAGCTGTTCGGCTTTGCGCCCTTGCTGTTGAAGCGTTATCGCGACACGTTCAAGCGGCTTTACGCCGAAGACAGACGCCTGACCTTGCGCCGCGATGGCTGGGGTTTTGTCCTTGGGCTGCTGGGCACCGGGGCGTTTTACCTGGCGTATGCCTGGGTCGTGGTCGACTCCGTGCATGGCCAGATCACTCTCGGGCAGATGACCATGTACCTGGTGCTGTTCAAACAGGGGCAAACCGCCGTCAGCAGTAGCCTCAGCGCGATCAGTGGTCTGTACGAGGATGGCCTTTACCTGTCGGCCCTCTACGAATACCTGGCCGAACCGGTGGTCAGCGATACCGGCCATTTGACCGTGGGTGTGGTGCCCGGCGATGGGCTGCGTTTCGAGAACGTGGGTTTTCGTTATCCAGAGGCCAGTCGTGCGGCGCTGGAGGGCATCGACTTGCACCTGGTGCCGGGCCGAAGCGTGGCACTGGTGGGTGAGAATGGTTCGGGCAAGACCACGCTGATCAAACTGCTGACCCGGCTGTATCGCCCCGATCAAGGGCGCATCCTGCTGGACGGCAGCGACCTGCAAGACTGGGAAGAGGACGCGTTGCGGCGGCGTATCGGGGTGATTTTCCAGGACTACATTCGCTATCAGTTCTCCGTGGGGGAGAACATCGGCGTTGGCGACACCCTGGCCTTCGACGATGAACAACGCTGGAAAGAAGCGGCGGCCGAAGGCATGGCCGCGCCGTTTATCGAAGGGTTGGATCGCGGTTATGCCACGCAACTGGGACGCTGGTTTGCCGGGGGCCAGGAACTGTCTGGCGGGCAGTGGCAGAAGATTGCCTTGTCCCGTGCCTACATGCGTCGTGATGCCGACATCCTGATCCTCGACGAGCCGACCTCGGCCCTCGACCCGGCGGCGGAAGCGGCGGTGTTTGCGCATTTCAGCGAGCACACCCAGGGCCGCATGACGCTGCTGATCTCCCACCGTTTTTCCAGTGTGCGCAACGCCGACCACATCATCGTGCTGGATCAGGGCGCGATCCTGGAGCGTGGCGATCACGACAGCCTGGTGGCGGCGGGCGGGCGTTATGCGCAGCTGTTCGATTTGCAGGCGCGGGGTTATCGCTAGGCCTTGCGGGCACCTTGAGTAACTGTTGGCCCGGCGACCTGTGCCGGCTTGGCTTTCATCAGGTTGTCGATGGCCTGGCGATACTGACTGCCACCCAGGCTCATGCTGTTGTTGTGCGTGCCGCCGGGTATCAACAACAGGCGCTTCGGCTCGTTGGCGGCGTTGAACAACTGCTGGCTGAAGCGCGACGGCATGAATGCATCGGCCAGACCGTGGACCACCAGCAAGGGCATGTCGATGTCGGTGATCTTGTCGATGGAATCGAATTTCTGTGACAGCAGCCAGCGCACCGGCAGGGATTTCACTGGCAGGTTTTCGTCGGCCACTTGCGCGACGGCATCCCCCAGCGTGGTGAAGGTGGATTCGATCACCAGCCCGCGCACCGGCACCGCGACGTGATCCTTTTTCGCCTGCGTGGCCAGGTCTGCCGCGAGGTCAATGGCCACCGCACCACCTAACGAGTGACCGTAGATCAGGCGTTTGTTCGGGTCCGGTTGCATCGCCTTGAAGCGCTCCCAGGCGACCCGGGCGTCTTCGTAGACGCTGGCTTCCGACGGCAGATCGCCCTTGCTCTGGCCAAACCCGCGGTAGTCGATGGCCAGCACCGAATAGCCCATGGCCCGCAATTGCTCGATGCGAAACGCCTGGCCGGTGAGGTTCCAGCGCACACCGTGCAAATAGAGGATCGACGGCGCATCACGGCGCGCGGCCGGCCACCACCAGGCATGCAGGTTTTGATTGCCCTTGAAGCTGGCAGGCTTGATGTCGAATTCCTGAACGTCCTGCGGCAAGCCGCGATACCACCCGGCCGTGCCCGGCTCGATCCGAAACAGCAACTCGCGCTCTTTGTACTTGAGCACGCCGCAACTCGCCGGCAAACCGACAATTAGCAGCGCCATGCACAACGATGAAAACCAGCGCCGACGCAAGTGGCTCATGAGGGGAGTAAGCATCCAGCAGTCCAGTCGATCAGGGGAAAGCACGGGTTTTAACAGATGCGCGTGGGGGAGGGGAATTATTTCGATGGTCGTGTGTGTTGCAGGATCATTCGCCGCAAGTCCCCTGTAGGAGCGAGGCTTGCCCGCGAAGGCGTCGGGACAGTCAGCATCGATGTCGCCTGACACACCGCCTTCGCGGGCAAGCCTCGCTCCTACAAGTGAATTGGCGCAAAGCCATTCGTCTTTGCTTGTCTACTCGCTCAATAAAAAAGATTGAATAATCACACCAAATGTTATTTAAATAACAAAACAACAGCGCCGACGTCAGTCAGGCAAGCCGTATCAAGGTGGGATAGCAATGAGCAAGATCGCAGTCATCGGCAGCAATATGGTGGATCTGATCACCTACATCGACCGCATGCCGGCCCAGGGTGAGACGCTGGAAGCGCCGGGTTTTGCCCTCGGTTGCGGTGGCAAGGGCGCCAATCAGGCGGTGGCGGCGGCCAAGCTGGGGGCGGATGTGTTGATGCTGACCAAGGTCGGCGACGACATGTTTGCCGACAACACCCTGGCCAATTTCCAGCGCTTTGGCATCGACACCCGTTACGTGCAGCGTGTGCCCGGTGTGTCCAGCGGCGTGGCGCCGATCTTTGTCCAGGCCGATTCCCACAACAGCATCCTCATTGTCAAAGGCGCCAACGCCCATCTCGCCCCGGCGGATATCGACGCCGCCGCGCCAGCCCTGCGCGAGTGTTCGCTGATCGTGCTGCAGCTCGAAATCAATGTGGAAACCGTCTACCACGCCATCGAATTCGGTCGCGAACACAGCATCCCGGTGCTGCTCAACCCGGCACCGGCCTTGGCGGGCCTGAGCCGTGAACACCTGGCGCAACTGGATTTCCTGGTGCCCAACGAGTCCGAACTGGCGCTGATCAGCGGCCAAACCGTCGACTCGCCTGAGTCCGCGTTGAAAGCCGCCAAGACCCTGGTCGCCAGCGGCATTCGCCACGTGATCGTGACCCTCGGCCAACAAGGCGCGCTGTACGTCGGCGAGGAGGGCGAGTTCCAGATTCCCGGCCTGCGCGTCAACGCCCGCGATACCACTGGCGCCGGCGATGCCTTCATCGGTTGCTTCATCCAGCACTGGAGCCGCGACCGCGATATCCGCGCCGCCATGACCCAGGCCGTGGCCTATTCCGCGTGCTCGGTCACCGGTCTCGGCACCCAGACTTCCTACCCGGACGCCAGCGCGTTCGCAGCATTCCAGCGCCCATTCGGCACCCTTTAAAACCCCACCCGGAGAACAACAATGACAAAGCCTCCGCTCCAACAGACGCCCGATGGTTTCTACCTGAA
This sequence comes from Pseudomonas sp. ANT_J12, assembly GCF_008370045.1. GTDB lineage: Bacteria > Pseudomonadota > Gammaproteobacteria > Pseudomonadales > Pseudomonadaceae > Aquipseudomonas. Next base: position 171,519 of record NZ_VOBN01000004.1, on the reverse strand, counting down.
CCGCACGCCATGGTTCGCCTTCATCTTGCTGTGCAGCATCTTCGCGCTGTGGGCGGCGGCCGCGAGCATGAACGACGTGCTCATCGCGCATTTCAAGAAAGCTTTCCTGCTCAGCGATTTCCAGACTGCCTTCGTGCAGTCGGCGTTTTACCTGGGCTACTTCTTCGTGGCGATCCCGGCGGCGTTGGTGGTTCGGCGCTTCAGCTACAAGACCACCATCCTCATCGGCCTGATGCTGTACATGTTGGGCTGCCTGTTGTTCTTCCCGGCAGCATCGACGGCCAAGTACGGCATGTTCCTGCTGGCGCTGTTCGTGATCGCGGCGGGGCTGTCGTTCCTCGAAACCGCGTGCAACACCTATTCAACGCTGATGGGCCCACGGGAAACCGGCACCCGGCGCCTGAACATCTCCCAGACCTTCCACCCGTTCGGCGCCATGGCTGGGGTGTATGTCGGCAGTTTCGTGATGTTCAAGGACACCGACGCCACCCGCGAGCAGCTCACGCAAATGAGCGCCTCGGACGCGGCGGTGCAGCAGCTGCAAATGATCCAGTCCACCTTGCTGCCGTACAAATGGATGATCGCGGTGCTGGTGCTGATGTTCATCCTGATCGCCATCACCCGTTTTCCGGCGTGTAAAGGCGTGCAGACCGCCAGCAAGAAAACCGCCAGCCTCGGCCAGAGCCTGTCGCGGCTGTGGGGCAACAAGCGTTTCACCTTCGGTGTGTTGGCGCAGTTTCTCTACGTCGGCGCGCAAGTCGGGGTGTGGAGCTTCACCATTCGCCTGGCCATGCAATTGGGCGGGATGAACGAGCGCAGCGCCTCGTGGTTTTTGCTGACGACCTTCGCCGCGTACTTCATCGGCAAACTGATCGCCAACGTGCTGATGCGCAAACTGCACCCGGCCAAGGTGCTGGCGGTGTATGGCGTGCTGTGCATTGTGTTGCTGGCTTACACGATTCTGGTGCCGAACATCACCGCGGTGTATGCAGCGGTCGGCGTGAGCGTGTTCCTCGGCCCGTGCTGGCCGACCATTTATGGCCTGACCATCGATGGCCTCGGTGAAGACACCGGCGTCGGCGGTTCGCTGCTGGTGATGAGCATTGTCGGTGGCGGGGTGATTCCGATCTTCCAGGGCCTGCTCTCCGATTACAGCGGCGGCAACATGCAACTGGCCTACAGCGTACCGTTGCTGTGCTTCATCGTGATCGTCGCCTACGCCGTGCGTTGTCTGCGTCATTCCACCAGCGAACGGGCACCGGTGGGTGCGGCGGTGACCTCATGAGCACGCGGATCAATCTCTATCCGGCGCTGTTTGGCGAGGCGCCAAAGGTACTGTTGAAATCAGAGCGTTTCACCGTCAGCGCCAGCATCTATCCCAGCGGTGTATTGGCGCTGGAACTGACCAACAGCCGTGGAAAACTGGTGGTGCTGCCGTATCAGGGCCAGATGATTTGGGATGCGGTGTTCGACGGCTGCGACCTGACCATGAGCAACCTGTTCAGCCAGCCCAAACCGAGCCCGACGGTAATTGGCACCTACGGCTGTTTCATGTTCCACAGCGGCCTGCTGCGCAACGGTTGTCCGACGCCTGAGGACGACCATCCGCTGCACGGCGAAATGCCCTGTGCGGCAATGGATCGCGCCTGGTTGGACGTCGGTGAAGACAGCGCCGGCCCCTTCCTGCGATTGGGCGGCGAATACGAATATGCGCAGGGGTTTGGCGACCGCTACCTCGCCAGCCCGAGTGTCACTTTGCGTGCTGATTCAGGTCTGTTCGATATCGCGATGACCGTGACCAACCTGGCCGGCAAACCCATGGACCTGATGTACATGGCCCACATGAATTACGCCTACGTCGAAGGCGCACGGTTTATCGAGCCGTTGGGATTTGACAAGGTGCGCCTGCGCAGCAGCGTGCCGGCCCACGTCAAGCCGACACCGGCCTGGAGCCGCTACATGGAGCAGTTGGCCTTGGAGCCGGAGCAGTTCCGCTGCCTGGATCAGCCGGAGCTTTACGACCCGGAGATCGTATTTTTCTTCGACGGCGTAAAGGCCGATGCCAACGGCGATGCACATTTCCTGCTGAGCCACCCGGACGGCGCCGCGTTCTACACCCGTTATCGGCCCGACCAGTTCGACCACGCTGCACGCTGGATCCTGCACAACGCCGATCAGCAAGTGGCGGCGTTTATCTTGCCCGCCACTTGCGAACCGGAAGGCTATCGCGCCGAATCCGCCAAGGGCCATGTGCGCGCCTTGGCGTCGGGGGAGACGGCGGCGTTCAAGGTCACCACCGGTTATCTGAATCAGGCCGAGCAACAAGCCTTGATCAGATAATCAACTGTGCGCCGCTGGCCTCGATGGCATCGCGGTAAGCCTTGGGGATTTTCTTGTCGCTGACCACGTACTGGAAATCCTCAAGGGCGGCGAAATGCGCGGTGCGCACGGTGTCGAACTTGCTGTGGTCGGCCAGCAACAAGCGTTGTTGCGCCTGGCGCAGGACCTTCTGCTTGACCTCCACTTCATTGAAATTGAAGCAGGTCACGCCGAAGTCCTGGCTGACCCCGGCGGCGGAGACGAAGGCCCAGGTCAGGCGCACGCTGTCGAGGATGCCAAATTCGGTCTGGTTCTCGAACACCTGGTTCTTGCGGTGGAACGTGCCACCGCACACCACGATGTGGCAGTTGGGCTTTTGCGAGAGTTTGAGCAGCACGTTCAGGGAGTTGCACACGGCGGTGAATTCGAGCTCATCAGGGATGAAGTCCACCACGAATGGCGTGGTGGTGCCGCAATCGAAAAACACCGTGTCGCCGGGCTGGATAAACCGTGCGGCGAGTTTGCCGATGCGGCGTTTTTCCTCGACGTGGCGGGTGTCCTGTTCTGCCACGCGGTAATCGCCCGGTTCGTTGCCGTCGTGGATTTTGGTGATGTAGCCGCCGAGCAGGCGCAAGTGGTCGGTGTACTTGGTCAGGTCGCGGCGCAGGGTCATCTCCGACACGTCCAGCAACGCGGCCATTTCGCGCAGGTGAATGGCGCTCTGGTCTTGCAGGGCTTGTTGAATCAGCTTGAGACGCTCGGCTTTTTTACTGTCCACAGGCATTCCGGGGTTGATTGTTGATGTTATTTAAGTAACATTAATTGTGAGTTTTGTAACGTTTTTGCGCAAATGATCCTCGATTGTGGCGCAGGGGCATTTGAATATACAAACAGGAGTTTTTTGCGATGGCCCATCTCCCACCCCAGGCACTGGCGCAGTACATCGATCACACCTTGCTGGCGCCGGACGCCAGCCGCGAACAAATCACTACCCTGTGCCGAGAGGCCGCAGAGCATGGTTTCTATTCGGTGTGCGTGAATTCCGGGCAAGTGCCTCTTGCCGCGCAGAGCCTGGCAGGCCACAACGTTAAGGTCTGCGCGGTGATCGGCTTCCCGCTGGGCGCCGGTTTGAGTGATACCAAGGCCTTCGAAGCCGAGCGGGCGATTGCCGCCGGCGCTGGCGAGATCGACATGGTGTTGAACATCGGCTGGCTGAAGGACGGCTTGTTCGCCGAGGTGCAGGACGACATTGCCCAGGTCAAACAGACCTGCGGCAGTGTGCCGTTGAAAGTGATCCTGGAAACTTGCCTGCTCACCGACGCCGAGAAAGTGAAGGCCTGCGAAATCTGTCGCGAGCTGAACGTCGCGTTCGTCAAGACCTCCACCGGTTTCAGCCGCAGCGGCGCCACCGTCGAAGATGTCGCGCTGATGCGCCGCACCGTGGGCGCGGACATCGGCGTCAAGGCTTCGGGCGGTGTACGCGACTACCCGACTGCACTGGCGATGATCGAGGCCGGCGCCACCCGTCTGGGCAGCAGCTCCGGCATCGCGATCATCGGTGGCGCGCAGTCGGCGGGCGAGGGTTACTGATCCATTTTCAAAACGATCTTGCCGATGTGATCGCCGGCCTCCATCCGCGCATGGGCTTGCGAGGCGTCGGTGAACGGGTAGACCTTGTCGATCATCGGCAGGCAACGCCCGGCCGACAGCACCGGCCAAACGTATTCATACAGGCCCTGGGCGATGGCGGCTTTTTCTTCCTGGGTGCGTGAGCGCAGCAGGGAGCCGGTGATGATCGCGCGCTTGGCCATGATCGCCAGCAGGTCGACACCGTCGGCATGGGCGCCGCCGAGGAAGCCGAGCATCACCAGCCGACCTTCCATGGCCAGGGCTGCCACGTTGCTGTTGAAGTACGAGCCGCCCATGATGTCGAGGATTACATTCACCCCTTTGCCGGCGGTTTTTTCGGCGATGACCTGGGCGAAATCCTGATCGCGGTAGTTGATCGCCTTGGCCCCCAGCTTACGGATCACGTCGCACTTTTCCTCGCTGCCGGCGGTGGCGAATGCCTCGACACCGAACTCGCGGCAGAGCATCAACGCCGTGGTGCCGATGCCGCTGGTGCCGCCGTGGATCAACGCGCGTTGGCCTTTGCTGGCGCCGCCCATTTCAAACAGGTTGGCCCAGACCGTGAAGAAGGTTTCCGGGATGGCGGCGGCTTGAATCCAGTCCATGTCATCGGGAATCGGCAGGGTCTGGCTGGCCGGGGCGACGCAATACTGCGCGTAGCCGCCGCCGTTGGTCAGGGCGCAGACCTTGTCGCCCAACACAAACTCACTGACCCCTTTGCCGATGGCGACCACTTCACCCGCCACTTCCAGGCCGGGAATCGGGCTCATGCCGGGTTTCATCGGGTACTTGCCGGCGCGCTGGATCACGTCGGGGCGATTGACCCCGGCGGCGTGGACGCGGATCAGCACTTCACCGGCGGCGACCGTGGGCATCGGCACGTCTTTCGGTTGCAGGACCTCAGGGCCACCGGGTTGGGTGATTTCGATGAGGGTCATGGTTTGGGGCAGGGTCATTTTTGGGTTCCTGTTGGGGAAGGTGGTTATCAGGTGGGACCGTGAGTTGTGGTCGAAGATCAAAAGATCGCAGCCTCGTTGCTCTCGGCAGCGCCTACAGGGGGAGGGCTGCGATCTTTGATCCTGGCGGTTAACCGCATCGCCAATTCCAAAACCAATGCCACCACAATGGCCCCGCAGGCAATGACAAACAACAACGCGTGATGCCCGCCACTGGCGTTGAAAATCGCCGAATAGGCAAACCCGGTCAGGGCCTGGAACGTGGCAAACGACACCGTGGCGCGGCTCCAGGCGATTTGCTGTTGATGATGGTTGGGCACCAGTTCATGCACCCGAGCCAGCGCCAGCGGCACGATGCCCGGCGGGAATGAACCGAGGATCACCGCCAGAAGCGCCAAGCCCAGGAATGAGCTGGAAGCTGCCAGCAAAGCAAGGGCAATCGCCTGCACCACCAGCACAATCCGAATGCTCAACCGTGCGCCGAGTTTGTCGGCGAGAAAACCATAGCTCACCGGCCCGACAATCGCCCCCAGGCCATACATGACCCAGATCAGCGCACCTACATGCGCCCCGGCGCCGAGGCCGCGAGCGACGAAGTCCACCAGGAACACCATCGCCGGCACCAGCCCGGCCGCCATGAAAGCGTACTGGGCGAACAACAGGTAAAGGGCTGGCGGGGTTGGTGACTTCACGCTGTCGCTGTTCACCGGTGCCGCGTGTTGCGGTGCGGTGGTCGGCCAGCCAAACCAGCTCGCGGCGGTCAGCACCAGGGCCAGCAAACCCAGGCCGAACCAGGTGTTCTGCAAACCCAGGCTCAACAGCGGCGGCACAATCGTCCCCGAACCGGCAATGCCCAGACCGATGCCGAGAAAAATCGCACCGCTGGCCAAGCCCCGACGGGACACCGGCACATGGGGCAGCACGGTCGCCGCCACCAACACCATGATCGCGCCACCGGCCACCCCAGACAGCAAGCGCCAACCGAAGAACCAGCTCACCGACAACGCAAAGCCACAGGCAAAAAACGACAGCGTCACCGCGAGCATCATCAGGCGCAGGGCGCTACTGTTGCCCACGCGGCGCGCCAGTGGATGACCGATCAGCGCGCCGATCAGGTAACCGACGAGGTTGGCGGCACCGAGGTACACCACGTCATTGGCGGAAAACCATTGCGCCTGGATCAACGCTGGAATCAGCGGCGTGTAGGCAAAACGCGCCAGGCCAATGCTGACCAGGCTGGCGCAGAGGCCGGCGAAGATCGGCAGCCAGATCGCGCTGGGGCGGGTGGTTGATGTGCTGTGCATGAGAGTGGTCCTGTGAGGTTATCTCTGGCCTTCAGCCTATCGAGGTTTATTGATGCAGTAATGCAGCGATTTCGCGCTACAGTGATGCGTATATGCAGCGGCAGGAGAACGCTATGAATTGGGATGATGCGCGGGTGTTTCTGGCGGTGTGCCGCGAATCGACATTGCGCGGCGCGGCGCGGGTGCTGGGGGTCGATCAGGCCACGGTCGGGCGGCGGGTCACGGCGCTGGAGAAGTCCCTGAGCGCGACGTTGTTCCTGCGGACCTCCGAAGGTTATGCGCTGACGGCGGTGGGCGAAGCGGCGTTGCAGGCCGTGGAAAAAATGGAGGTGTCGGCGTTGGAGTTGCAGCGGCAAATCCAGGGTTTGGATGACCGGCTGACCGGGACCGTCCGCGTCAGTACCACCGATTCATTGGCGATCGATTTCCTGATCCCGGCGATTGCCCGGTTGCACGACAAACACCCGGATGTACGGGTGCAACTGGACGCGTCCACGCAAATGATCAGCCTGGCCAAGCGCGAAGCCGACATCGCGGTGCGCAACGCCCGGCCGGACAACCCGGACCTGATCGCCCGACGCATCGCCCGTTGGCCGGTGGGGCTGTTTGCCTCCCAAGGCTATGTGGACGCCCATGGCGTGCCCGAGCCGGGTTCGGCGTTTGAAGGGCATGATCTGGTGGTGTACCAGCCGTATCTGGCGGGCAACAAAGAAATGACTCTGGTGTCGGAACCGCTGACCCGTGGGCGGATTGTTTCAAGTCTGGGGTCTGGGTTGCTGGTGCGTCGATCCATCGCAGCAGGGATCGGGGTGGGCGAGATTCCGGTGTACATGGGCGAGCGGGATGGGCTGGTGCGGTTATGGCCGGAGCGCACGCGCCCGGTGCCCTATGACGTGTGGCTGGTGACCCATGCGGATCTGCGGCATACGGCGCGGGTGAGGGCGGTGATTGATGAAATCGTCGCCGGGTTTTCCGGCACGGGTGATTAATCGTTGGCAAACACAAAACCTGTGGCGAGAGGGCTTGCCCCCGTTGGGTCGCGAAGCGGCCCCAAGAAGGGGACTGCTGCGCAGTCCAACGGGGGCAAGCCCCCTCGCCACAGGTGTTGTAGTCGCCGCGACTTTACCTCATCTGAGGATCATGGCATTTGCGGCAGTTCCTGCGGCCGCAAGTCAAACACCAACACTTCGGCATCCACGCCATTGCTCAAGCTCAACAGCTGCTCATCCCGAACCCGCACGCCATCGCCTTCCTGCAGTTGCATGCCATTGAGTTCAACGCTGCCGCGCGCCACATGCACATAAGCGTAACGATTGGCCGCCAGTTCCAGCGTCGCGCTTTCCTTGCCGTCGAACAGCCCGGCATACACCCGCGCATCCTGACGCACCGTCAGCGAACCCTTGGCCCCGTCCGGGGAGATGATCAGTTGCAGGCGCCCACGTTTTTTCTGGGTGCTGAAGTGCTCTTGCTGATAACGCGGTTTGGCGCCGCTGACCTGAGGCACGATCCAGATTTGCAGGAAGTGCACGCCACGGGTGGCCGAGTGGTTGTACTCGCTGTGCGCCACGCCGCTGCCGGCGCTCATCAATTGCACATCGCCAGGGCGGATCACCGAACCGGTGCCCAGGGTGTCCTTGTGTTCCAGCGCGCCTTCGAGCACATAGGAGAAGATCTCCATGTCCCGGTGCGGGTGCTGGCCAAAGCCTTTGCCCGCCGCCACGCGGTCATCGTTGATCACCAACAGGTCGGAAAAACCCTGCTCTTTCGGGTTGCGATAGTTGGCGAAGGAAAAGGTGTGGAACGACTTCAACCAACCGTGATTGACCGCGCCGCGATCCGAGGCTTTGCGAAGGGTCAGCATGATGAAATCTCCTGTCAGGACGTGAATTCGTCCGAGTGAGGAGAAGGTTAATAGTTACTGGCTGGCGCAATAAGTAGATGAAAATTGAAATACTGTCCCTCTCAGGTTGACAGTTTTGTGGGGCCGTTCACGTAATCTCCCCCGACACAACCGCCACACTTGGCCATAATGCCAACCACACAACCGCGTAGGAGCAAAGCTTGCTCGCGAAGGCGGCCTGACATTCACCAATGATGTTGGCTATCAAACCGCCTTCGCGAGCAAGCTTCGCTCCTACAGGGGAAGGCGGTGTTAACAGGTAGCGGGAATATTCTCTTTTTATGACTTCGATGATGTTGAACCCATGAAAACCGTGGCAATGGTGCTGTTCCCCAACTTTCTGCTGCTCGACATGGCCGGGCCGATGGAGGTGTTTTCCATCGCCAACCGTTATCTGCCACCGGACGATCACTACGTGCTGTCGACCATCGGCACCGAGCACGGTCCGTTGCGCGCATCCAACGGCGTCAACGTCCAGGCCGACGTACACATCGATCAGGCCAGCGAACGCTATGACCTGTTGCTGATCCCCGGTGGCCCCGGCGCCTATAACGAAAAACCCCAACCCTTGCTGGCCTGGTTGCCGGGGGCCGTGGCCCGCGCCGGGCGTTATGGCTCGATCTGTACCGGGGCCTTCATGCTCGGGCATGCCGGGTTGCTCGACGGTTTCCGTGTGACCACCCACTGGCACTACACCGAACGCCTGATCAAGGGCTTTCCGAAGGCAAAGGTCGAGACCGATCAGATCTACGTCGAGGACCGCAACCTGATCACCTCCGGCGGCGTCACCGCCGGCATCGACCTGGCATTAGCGGTCGTCGCCCAGGACCATGGCAAAAAAGTTGCCCAGGACGTGGCCAAGGTGTTGCTGGTGGTGATGAAACGCCAGGGCGGGCAGGCGCAGTTCAGTCCGTTGATGGCCACCGTCGCACCTCACGAAACGCCGATCACCCGCGTGCAGAACTACGTGCTTGAACACCTCGATGAAGCCTTCAGCATCGAACGCATGGCGAGCCTGGCGAACATGAGTTCACGCCACTTCGCCCGGCTGTTTGCCCGGGAAGTGAACATGACACCCATGGAATTCCTGCAAAGCGCGCGCATCGACCACGCCCGGCAACTGCTGGAAACCAGCGAAGCGCCGCTCAAGACCGTGGCCTATAAAAGCGGCTTCGGCAGCGTGCGTCATATGCGCTTTCTATTCAGCGAGAAACTCGGATTGACCCCCGCGCAGTACCGCGAACAGTTCAGCTAGAGCTGTTGTGTCCGTTCTGCGCACCGCGATGTCCGTAACGCTCCCTGTGCAGTCGTTGTACGTTCATCGAGGCCTGCCAAGATACCGGTGAACTCTTTGCGATGGAGATGCAGGAGCCTGGTTGGACGTGTGCGATGGACCTTTCAGTACCTTGAGCCCAACCCGGTCTTCAGCACGTAAACGTGCATGAACAGCCTTACAGATCTAAACAGCGATGCGGTGCTGCGATTCGGCCCCTACGCGTTCCACTTGAGCCAACGGCTGATCCTGGAAGGGGATCGGCCGCTGCGCATGGGCGGGCGGGCGCTGGACATTTTGCAGGTGCTGGTCGAGCGTGCCGGGCAGGTGGTCAGCAAGGACGAATTGATCGCCCGGGTCTGGCCGACGTCGGTGGTCGAAGAGATCAACCTGCGGGTGCACATTGCGGCTTTGCGTCGTGCGCTGGGCGATGGCCAGAACGGCCAGCGCTACATCGTCAACATTCCCCAGCGCGGCTACAGTTTCATCGCCCCGGTGCTGCGGGCGCTGGAAGGTACGCTGGTGTTCAGCGACAGCGTGCACCCACCCCTGCACAACCTGCCGGCGCGGCTGACGCCGGTTACCGGTCGAGACTCGATCGTCGGTAGCGTCGTGCGCCAGTTGCCGGTGCGCCGCTTCATGACGCTGGTCGGCCCGGCCGGTGTCGGCAAGACCACCGTGGCGTTGCGCGTCGGCGAGTTGCTGTTGCAGCACTATCGCGATGGGGTCTGGTTGATTGACCTGACGCGCATTGACGACCCGGCGCAGGTGGTCGATCACCTGACGCATACCCTGGCCTTCGACACAGGTTTGAGCTCCCGGCATGCCTTGCTGGTGCTCGATAACTGCGAGCACCTACTCGAACGTTGTCGCACGCTGGTCGAGGACTTGCTGGCCACGGCGCCACGTCTGTCGATCCTCGTCACCAGCCGCGAACCCCTGCAAGCCCTGGACGAAACCGTGTTGCGCCTGCCACCCCTGACCGTGCCGCCGGCGTCGGCGTTGTACAGCGTGGCTGAGGCAATGGGCTATTCGGCGGTGCAACTGTTTGTCAGCCGCGCCCGCGCCCGGCAGCAGGGTTTCACCTTGCGCGAACAAGATCTCAAAGCCGTGCGCGACATCTGCCGCCGACTCGACGGGTTGCCGCTAGCCATCGAACTGGCCGCTGCACAAATCGACGCCTTGGCGCTGGTGGGCCTGCAAGCGCAACTGGACAACTGCTTCCAGTTGCTGACCCAGGGCCGGCGCACCGCCGTGCCGCGCCACCAGACTCTCAAGGCTGCGCTGGACTGGAGCTATGAGCGCCTGAGCCCGCTGGAGCAAAGGGTGTTGCAGCATCTGGCGGTGTTCAAAATGGCTTTCACCCTCGACGCGGCGATTGGCGTGATCAGTTGTGCGGTGTTGCCGCCCATGCACCTGTTGGCCATGGTCGAACAACTGGCGCGCAAATCGCTGCTGGCGGTCGAGGAGGTCAACGGCACACCGCGTTATCGCTTCCTCAACACCACACGCACCTATGCCCTGGAGAAACTCGAAAACAGTGGCCACCTGCACGCGCTGGAACTCAGTCATGCGCACTACAACAGCCGGGCGCGCTGGATCTCAGGGGCGCAATTGCCCGTCGAGCTCATCGAGTAGGCGCCGGACTTTCGTCAGGTCTGGCGTGGCAAAACCCTCAGTGAACCGCCCATAGATCGGCGCCAGCAGCTCATAGGCTCGCCGGCAATGCCCCTGACGCTGCCAAAGCTGCGCCAGCGACGTCGCGCTGCGCAGCTCCCAGGCCAGCGCGCCTTGATCCTTCGCCACCGCCAAGGCTTTGAGCAGCACGGCCTCGGCCTCGTCCGGGCGCTTTTCGCTGAGCAGCGCATCGCCTCGGGCCCGAAAAATCTCTGCCGTGCTCCAACCCGCCGCGCCACTTTCCGCCCGCGCCAGCAGGGCCTCATCCGCAACGCCTGCGTTGAGCGTCAGCATGATCTCTTTGACCAACCCGGCATTCGGCTGCGCGGGCAGCGGCCCCTCGACACCTTCGATCACCTGCGCGTATTGCCGCGCCCAGTTGTAAAACAGCAGCACCGAATGCTTCTGCGCCTGCTCCAGCAACAGACGCAGGAGGTCGCGGGCGGTAACGCTGTCGCCGTTGTACTGGGCGATCACGCACCCGGCCAGCGCCAGGGTGTAGCAGATCGACGTGCCGTGGTTGATCTGCAGCGCAATGTCCAGCGCCTGGCGCGCGGTACGCCAGGCTTGTTCCGGGTGGCCTTGCAGCCAGAGGATGCGCGCCAGAATGGTCAGGGCGGCGACGCTCTGGTCGTACTGCACGCCAAAACCGTGGGTGAAGCGGTTGAGGTGGCCGCTCTGGGTCATGCGCTGGATGACCTGCTCGGCGTTGTCCCGCGCCCGTGGCTGATCCCCGGAAAAGTGCTGGGCCAGCACCTGCAAACGGTGGGTGCTGAGCGACAACAGCGGGTCGCCCTGTACACCCAATTGATCGAACTGGCGGCTTTGCTCCAGGGCCATCTGGTAGTTGCCGCAACACAGATTGACCGCCATGTGCCCGGACACCGCCCGCAACTGACCGGCTACATCGTTGCAGCGTTCGGCCAGGGTCCGGGCGCTGACGAAGGCGTCGACGGTTTCGGCGGTGCCGCCCTGGGCGTGGTAGCAGGAACTGCCCAGGGCAAGCTTGAGGGCGATGGTCAGGTGAGGGCAGGGCTCGGCGGCGGCTTCGAGCAAGGCCAGGGCCCGGCGCACGTAAACGCCGTGTTCCTTGAGCAGCGACAGTTCCTGCCACAGCGGCATCGACGTGGCGGTCAGACGGATCGCCAGCGCCTGCGGCCCGTTCGCGTGCAAGCCCCATTCGAGGGTGACGCGAATGTCTTCCAGGCTTCGGGCGTAACGCTCGATCCACAGGTGCGTTGGGGTTTTCTCCCAGTCGTCCTGGGCCTGGTCCATCAAAGCCAGGCAGCGCTTGGCATGCCGTTGCCGGGTGTCCGGCAGTTCGCCGGCCAGATGCAGTTTTTCCAGGGCGTAGCTGCGGGTGGTGTCGAGCAGGCGATAGAACACCTCTTCGTCGCCGACCTCCACGTTCAGCAAGGACTTGGCCACCAGTTGGGTGATCGAGGCAAACACTACGTCAGGCTCGATGTGCTCACCGATGATCACCGCCGCCGCAGACTCCAGGGTGAAACTGTCCCTGAAAATCCCCAGGCGGCGCAGGCAGGTTTGCTCGCAGGCACTGAGCAGTTCGAAGCTCCAGTCCAGCGTTGCGCGCAAGGTCTGGTGTCGGCCCAACGTGGCCTGACTGCCTTGGGTCAGCAGGCGAAAACTGCCTTGCAGTTGCGTGTGCAAACCACTGATGCCGAGGTGGGCGACTTGCGCCGCCGCCAGTTCGATGGCCAGCGGAATGCCGTCCAGACGCTGGCAAATCTCAATCGCCAGGGGCAGTTCCGCATCGCTCAATTCGAAACTGTCGTGGCTGGCCATCGCGCGCTCGACGAACAATTGCAGCGCAGAAAAACTCAGGGCCTGGGCGCGATCCAGCACCGCGATCGGCGGCGGGCAGTCGAGGGATTCCAGACGCTGCACGTACTCACCTTCGGCCCGCAGGCTCTCGCGACTGGTGGCCAGGATATGCACCTGCGGCGCACTGCGCAGAATGCTTTCACAGAGCAGCGCAATCGCATCGATCAGGTGTTCACAGTTATCTATCACCAGCAGCATCTGCCGCTCGCGCAGGCAGGTCGCCAGATCGCGCATCGGCTCGCCGTCGTGCAGGGCCAGGTTCAGCAGCGTGGCCAGGTGCGCGGTGATCATCGCCGGGTCAGTCAGCGGGGCGAGGTCCAGCAGGCGAATGCCGTCGCGGTAGTGTCCGATCAGTTGCTCGGCCACCCGCAGGGCCACGGTGGTCTTGCCGATACCGCCGGGGCCGACCAGGGTAATGAATCGCTGGCGAGCCAGGTGCGTGACCACACTGTCCACCAGCGGCTGACGGCCGATCAGGCGGGTGCGGCGCACCGGCAGGTTGTGCCGTTGTGGTTCGAGCGCATCGGGAGTTTGCGCGATGGACTCCAGGGAAAACGGCGCGACAAAACTGTAACCCCGCTGGGCCACGGTGACGATGTAGCGCTGCCCCGCCTGGCCGTCCCCCAGCGCCTTGCGCAGCGCCGCCATGTGCACGCGCAAATTGATGTCTTCGACCACGCTTTTGGGCCAGACCCGGGCGATCAATTGTTGCTTGCTGACCACGTTCCCGGCGTGTTCCAGCAGGATCAACAGAATGTCCATGGCACGCCGACCCAGGCGCAGGGGCTGGTCGCCTTCCAGGATCAGACGTTGTCCGGGATAGATCCGGTAAGGGCCGAACTGCACGGCCTGTTCGGGGGAAAGGGTCAACGGGTCACTCCTGCTTGCATCCGTCTAGTACGCGGTTTCCGAGCATATTCCTCAGGATTGTCCGGCAGTGCAATGAGGGTTCTACTGACTGTCAGGTGTTCGCTGTGACTGACGCGTTGCCGCTGTCGGTGCGCGCTGCGTATTTATTGGGCGCGAGTGTGACAAACAGGGCGGCGCCGCGCCGGGTACGGCGGTGAAAATTAACAACGTTTAACTCGTCGCAAGTCACGTCTACGCCCAAAACTCTAGCGCTTCAAGTCCAACGAAGACCTTCGTCTTCGCGTTGTAAAAGGAATGGACACTTCTGGAGGATGCCGGCATGAGCGATGTGGTGGTGGTCTATCACAGTGGCTACGGGCACACCCGGGTCATGGCCGAAGCCGTGGCCCTGGGCGTGGAACGGCACGTGGGCAGCACCTGCCGGCTGATTTCGGTGGAGGACGTGAACACCCAATGGGAGCGTCTGCACCGGGCCGACGCGATCATCTTCGGCGCCCCGACCTACATGGGCAGCGCCTCGGCGTCCTTCAAGCACTTCATGGAAGCCACCTCGGCGTTTTACCTGGCCCAGCCGTGGCGCGACAAGCTCGCCGCCGGGTTCACCAATTCCGGGTGCCTGTGTGGCGACAAGCTCAACACCTTGCTGCAGATGGCGGTGTTCGCCGCCCAGCATTCGATGATCTGGGTCGGCCTCGACTTGTTGCCCGCACGCAGCAGCACCGGCCTGTTCGACGGGCAACTCAATCGCCTCGGCAGCTCCCTCGGCGCCATGGCCCAGTCGAATGTCGAGCAATCCCCCGACGACGCGCCACCGCCCGAAGATCGCAGCACCGCCGCGCACCTGGGCGAGCGAGTCGCACGCCTGGCCGAGCGCCTGCATCACTCACCGCTTTGATCCATCTACCCAAAAAAGGAGCACGCCACATGAGCACATTCACTACCCGCGACGGCACCGAGATCTACTACAAGGACTGGGGCACCGGTCAGCCCGTCGTCTTCAGCCACGGCTGGCCGCTGAACGCCGACAGCTGGGAAGCGCAGATGATCTTCCTGGCGTCCAAGGGTTATCGGGTCATCGCCCATGATCGCCGGGGTCATGGCCGTTCGAGCCAGCCGTGGGACGGCAATGACATGGACCACTACGCGGACGACCTGGCGCAACTGATCGAGTTGCTGGACCTGAAGGATGCGGTGCTGTTCGGCTTCTCCACCGGCGGTGGCGAAGTGGCGCGTTACATCGGCCGCCACGGCACGGGCCGGGTCGCAAAAGCGGGGCTGATTTCCTCGGTGCCACCGCTGATGCTCAAGACCGAAGCCAACCCTGGCGGCCTGCCGCTTGAGGTGTTTGACGGGATTCGCCAGGCCTCATTGGTCGACCGCTCGCAGCTGTACAAAGACCTCGCCGCCGGCCCGTTCTTCGGCTTCAACAAACCGGACGCCAAGCCTTCCCAGGGCATGATCGACTGGTTCTGGCTGCAGGGCATGAGTTCCGGCCACAAGAACGCCTACGACTGCATCAAGGCGTTCTCGGAAACCGACTTCACCGAGGATTTGAAGAAGTTCGACGTGCCGACCCTGGTGGTGCATGGGGATGCGGATCAGGTGGTGCCGATTGAAGCGGCGGGGATTGCTTCGGCGCGGTTGGTGAAGGGCTCGACGCTGAAGGTGTATCCGGGCGCGCCCCATGGTCTGACCGATACCCATAAGGATCAGCTCAACGAAGATCTGCTGGCGTTCCTCAAAGCCTGATTTCGGGCTCTTGCAGGAGCATGGCTTGCCCGCGATGGCGTTCCTGAGGTCGCCATCGCGAGCAAGCTTTGCTTCTACAAAAAAGCGTTGAAGGCAGGGCCGCGCACCACCTTGCACCGCCACGCAAACGGGTTGATCCCTTCGCTGCGGGTGAAGATGTGGCAAAAATGCGCTTGATCGCAAAATCCGCATTCCAGACTAATCTGCGTCAGGGTCAGGTCGGTGTCGCGAATCAATTGCTTGGCTTTGGCGATGCGCTGGCAACGAATCCAGTCCTGTGGTGACAACCCCGTGCTGCACTTGAACGCGCGGGAAAAATGACTGCGCGACAACGCGCAGGCATTCGCCAGTTCGGTCACTTCCAGGCTGTCGCTCAGGCGTTCGAGGATCAGTTGCTTGACCAGGTTTTCGCGCCAGGGAGCGAGGCCGCCGGTGCTGGTTTTTTGCGGCGACGTGGCGGACGCCCTGACGGCGTAATGCTGAACATGGGCCATGACAAAGTTCCGTGTCGGTGGGAATGCGCGGGCGCACTGCACGGTGGATCAGCACCTTCCCTTTTGCAGAAAGCAGGTGTGTGCAGTGGGCTTCATTCTTGGCCGCGGGGCGTTGGCAGGCGAGTTAAACGTTGTTAATTCCTTGCCCGGTTTTTTGCGAGAACCGCGCTAACTCAGCACATCGCTGCAAGTGCGCGGGGGGTGGGGCGGTGCAAGATGGGTGACGTATGGCGGGCCTCGGCGGGCCGCTTTCTTTGGCGACATCAAAGGTGAAGGCATGAAGCATTCTGTGGTTGGCACACTGGGCCTGGCGGTTGCGCTGGCGTCCGGGATTTCGATGGCGGCGGCTCCGGCGCAGGTCGGCACCCAGGCGCCCGGCTACTTTCGCTTGGCGGTGGGGGATTACGAAGTGACGGCGTTGTTCGACGGCTACAACGACCTGTCGCCGAAACTGCTCAAGGGCCTGACCCAGAGTCAGATCCGCGCACTGTTGGCCCGTCGCTCGATTGAAACGCCGGGGGTGCAAACCGCGTTCAATGCGTTTCTGGTCAACACCGGCAAGCAACTGATCCTGGTGGACACCGGGGCAGGGCAGTGCATCGGCGCCACCGCCGGCATGCTCTCGGACAACATGAAAGCCGCCGGTTATCAGCCGGATCAGGTCGACGCCATCCTGCTGACCCACCTGCACCTGGACCATGTGTGCGGTCTGGTCGACGCCCAGCAAAAACCGGTCTTCGCCAACGCCACCGTTTATGCCGCCAAGGCCGAAGCCGCGTACTGGCTCGACCCGCAAGCCCTCGCCAAGGCCCCTGAAGGCGCCAAGCCGTACTTCAAAATCGCCCAGGATTCGACCGCTCCATACGTCGCGGCGGGCCGCTTCAAGACCTTCGACGCCGGCCAGTCACCGGTGCCGGGTGTCGAAGCCACGCTGGAAGCCGGGCACACACCGGGCAGCACCACGTATCGCTTCACCTCCCAGGGCCAGAGCATTCTGTTCATGGGCGATCTGGTGCATAACCTGGCGGTGCAATTCCTGCATCCTGAAGTGTCGATCGGTTTTGACGTCAACAGCCAGCAGGCGATCAAGAGCCGCAACCAGGTCTTTACCGACGCCGCCACCAGCAAGACCTGGGTCACGGCCGCACACTTGCCGTTCCCGGGCATCGGTCATATCGCCGCCGAGGGCAAGCATTTTGAATGGGTGCCGGTGGAATACGGTCCGTATAAACGAGCGGCGAAAGTGCCGTTGATCGAGTAGAGTTTCAGCGCTGCGCTTAATGTCAGGGGTAATACAAAACCGGTGGCGAGGGAGCTTGCTCCCGCTGGGCTGCGAAGCGGCCCCCAAATCTTTATCGCGATGCGGATTTTGTGAGTGCTGCGCATCAAGCGGGAGCAAGCTCCCTCGCCACAGGCAAGCCCCCTCGCCACAGGGGTTTGCATTGGCCACTTAGCTTCGGTGTAACCACAAGGAAAACATGCTGATGAACCGTAACGATCTGCGCCGCGTCGACATGAACCTGCTGGTGATTTTCGAAGCCCTGATGTTCGAAAAGAACCTGACCCGGGTCGCTGAAAAACTGTTCATGGGCCAACCGGCGGTGAGTGCCGCGCTGGGGCGTTTGCGCGATCTGTTCGACGACCCGTTGCTGCTGCGCAACGGCCGCGGCATGGAGCCGACGGCGCGGGCGCTGGCGATTCTCAAGGAGCTGCAACCGGCGATGGACGTCATCTCCGGCGCGGTCAGCCGGGCCAAGGAATTCGAACCGGCCAGCAGCTGCGACGTGTTTCGCATCGGGCTGTCGGACGACGCCGAATTCGGTCTGTTTCCACCGTTGTTGAGCCAGTTGCGAGAAGAGGCGCCGGGCATCATCGTCGTGGTGCGCCGAGCCAATTACCTGCTGATGCCGGCGTTGCTGGCGTCGGGGGAAATCTCCGTGGGCGTGAGCTACACCACTGATCTGCCGGCCAATGCCAAGCGCAAGAAACTGCGGGACATTCCCTGCAAAGTCCTGCGCGGCGACAAACGGCCCGGCCCGCTGACGCTGGACGAATACTGCGAACGGCCCCATGCGATGGTGTCGTTCTCTGGTGACCTGAGCGGCAACATCGATCTCGATCTGGCCAAAATCGGCCGCAGTCGCCGCGTGGTCCTGGGGGTGCCGCAATTCAGCGGCTTGCGCGCACTGCTCGCCGGCACCGAAATGATCGCCACCGTCCCGGACTACGCCGCGTGTGCCCTGGTCGAAGGCTGCGCACTGCGCGCCGAAGACCCACCGTTTGAAATCGAGGCGGCACAGTTATCGATGGCCTGGAGCGGCGTGCACGACAACGACCCGGCCGAGAAATGGCTGCGCTCACGCATCAGCCAGTTCATGTCCGAACCCCTCAACATCCCGACCCCGTAACCGTACCCCCGCAGACCTGATCGTTCCCACGCTCCCGCGTGGGAATGCCTCCACAGACGCTCCGCGTTCGGCGCTGGATGGGACGCGGAGCGTCCCGGGCTGCATTCCCACGCGGAGCGTGGGAACGATCAAACGAGATCCCCTGTAGGAGCGAAGCTTGCTCGCGAAGACGGAGTGTCAGTCGCCATCAATATTGACTGACCCACCGCTTTCGCGAGCAAGCCCGCTACCGCTGCATTCGTCGTCGCGTTACACACGACCGTCCGTCCAGAAAAGCCGTCAACCTGTAATTTTTGACAGTAGCCACCTGCCCACATCGGGGGTTTGATAGTCCCCCAGTTCCACATGTTTCATCCTTTCGAAGGAGCAGAGCATGCACCACCCAATGCACATACACACTCACGTCGGCCCGCTTCGGCTGTTCCCCGTCATTATTCAAGGCTGGGTTTCACCGGTTCAGCCGGCAGGTCTGGCGGATGGCGGCATCTCCAAAAAGCTTTATCACGATGATCCGCGCGGCTTGATGTGCCTGATCGATCCGCTGACCACGCTAGGGTCCATTGTGTTGGCCGTCGATGACCGGGTGGATTTGCACCTCGGCAATCGGCCAATGCCGGTGGATGGCCACACTATCCAGCCGGGCGAGGAAAATATTCGGATGCGGCTGTATGTCCCCCAGGGCTTGCTGCGTGGGGGGTCAACGAGATTTATTACAGGGTGACCCGCCCTAGTGGCAATCCAGAGACCTCGGACATTTTGAGAGTTCTGTATCACGCGTTTGGTCCCGGCGAACGTGATCCGAGGGCCAGGCTGGACATACCCGCCGATGTGCTGGCCAACGGAGTGGATGCCGAGCGGGCGGCGCAAGGAGTGACGTTCGGCTTCAACTACTCCGACACGCGACCCTATGACACGATCTACTTGACCGCAGAAGCGACAGATGCACCGGTGCGCCTGGTGGCGCCTGGCGAAGCACTGCCGACTGAGACACATTTCAGCGATTTTTTCAGGCAGGTGGGTGATCGCCCAAGAACGCCGTTTTCTTATACCGTCTTCGACCAACTCGGTAATTTCTGGGAGTCTGACATTGCTTATATCGATGTCCATCTCAACCGTGCTGGACTGGTGATAGATACATCGCCACTTAACCTGACCGGTATCACGCTCTCGATCAAAGGTTCGGGGCTGCCCTGGTCGCGCCTTCCTTACCAACCGGCCGACAGTTCCGGATGGCGCCCGGCCTCGGGGGGCGTACCGCCTTACACCTATCGCATCTCCAATGAGGAGATCGCAACGGTGAACAACAACGGGGAAGTGATCAGTGAGGGCAATGGCACGGCCGTGGTCACGGTGCGCGACAGCATCGGGCAGGAGAAATCATTTACGGTAAATACGGCGAATGTGACCAAGATCTTGTACAACCCGACGCCTCAGTTGCCTGCTCAGGTGGATCAATGGGTTCGCAACGCGTGGGGGAGTTACATGGACGATGAAAGTACTGCGCAATTTCAGTTTTTAAGATTGATGTTTGGAGCAGCGTCTATCGATGCTGTCTATTTTAATGGTCATGATTATCCGGCTCAAAACGCTGCGGGCTTATTGTTGTTTTCTACCTTTAACAGGTGGGATATCGGTACTACTTATCGCGGCAACTTTTATCCAGGCATTTGCTGGAAGCGCTAAATATTTAAAACCCTGCCTAAGTTCCGGTCTTAACCTACGTCAACACAGGAATGTGCAGGACTTGAAATATTTGTGCCAATGAAGATCTCTGAAGAAGCGAAGACGGAGTGTCAGTCGCCATCAATATTGACTGACATACCGCTTTCGCGAGCAAGCTTTGCTCCTACAAGGATCGGTGTTTGAGCCTGCGCGCAAAAAGAGCACGTACATCCAATTTTCAAAAACCTGACCCCGGCACTATCAGACCAAGTGCCGGCGAAGCCATGCCGGTGATTTCTCAAGGGGGGGCACAGGCCATGAACGCATCGGCATGGGATGAACGGGCTCGGGACTGGGGGTTGCTGTTTCTGCGGGTCAGTGGCGGCTTGTTTCTGTTGTGGGTGCATGGTCTGCCCAAGTTGCTGGACTACAGCGCGCAACTCCAACAGATCGAAGACCCGTTTCACCTCGGCGCCAATCTCACCCTGATCCTGGCGATTTTCGCCGAAGTGTTGTGCCCGCTGCTGATCGTCGCCGGGGTGCTGGTGCGGTTGGCGTGTTTGCCTATTCTGTTTCTGCTGCTGGTGGCGTTGGTGGTCGTGCATCCGCAATGGAGCCTGTTTGAAGGGCAGTTCGGCTGGCTGCTGATGATTGTGTTCACCAGCATCCTTATCGCCGGGCCGGGACGGCTGGCGCTCAATGATCGATTCGCCGGAGTTCTACGTTATGCCTGACGCCAACCACGCCGCCGCCGCAAAACCGGGTTTCGATGAGATCGTGACCCTGATCATCAAGCACCGGGTCAAGGCCGGTTTCGAGGTGCCCTACGAAGCCTGGTTGCGCAATATCGTGACGATTGCCGGGCAGCAGGAAGGGCACCTTGGCGTGGACGTGATGCGCGGCAAAAACGCGGGCCTCGACATGTACACCTGCGTGCTGCGTTTTTGCTCCACCGAGGCGATGCAACACTGGCTCGATTCGCCGCAACGCCTTGAGCTGGTCAACCAGGCCACGCCAATGCTGGCCGACGGCGACCAGACCGAAGTCAACCCGGTCAACGAATTCTGGTTCGCGCCCACGGTCGATGCCGCGTCGCCACCGCCGCCGCGCTGGAAGCAGGCGGTGGTCACGTTGCTGGTGATTCTGCCGCACACCTTGCTGGTGCCGATGCTCTGGGGGCCGCTGCTCAAGCTGCACCCGATTCTGTCCAATTACGTGGTCGCCACGTTCCTGATCACCGTGACCATCGTGGTGTCGGTGGTGTACCTGTTCATGCCCAGGGCGACCCGATTGTTCGCGCCTTGGTTGTCCCATTCCACACAGCCTAAGGAAACGTGATGAACGCCGATCTGATTCTATTCAATGGCCAATTCCATACCGTTGACCGCGAAAACCCGCTGGCCAGCGCCGTGGCGATCAAGGACGGGCGCTTTGTCGCGGTCGGCACCGACGCCGAGGCCATGGCCTTGCGCGGCTCGGGCACCCAAGTCATCGACCTCAAGGGCCGCTGCGTCATCCCCGGCCTCAACGACTCGCACTTGCACCTGATCCGTGGCGGTCTGAACTACAACCTCGAACTGCGTTGGGAAGGCGTGCCGTCGCTGGTTGATGCGTTGCGCATGCTCAAGGACCAGGCCGACCGCACACCCACCCCGCAATGGGTGCGCGTCGTCGGTGGCTGGAACGAATTCCAGTTCGCCGAAAAACGCATGCCGACCCTGGAAGAACTCAACCAGGCCGCGCCGGACACCCCGGTGTTCGTGCTGCACCTGTATGACCGCGCCTTGCTCAACCGCGCCGCCCTGCGTGTTGCCGGTTACACCCGCGATACCCCGAACCCACCGGGTGGCGAAATCGTCCGCGATTCGAACGGCAACCCGACCGGCATGCTGGTGGCGCGTCCCAACGCGATGATTCTTTACTCGACCCTGGCCAAGGGGCCGAAGTTGCCGCTGGAATATCAGGTCAATTCGACCCGCCAGTTCATGCGCGAACTCAATCGCCTGGGCCTGACCAGCGCCATCGATGCCGGCGGCGGTTTCCAGAATTACCCGGACGATTACCAAGTGATCGAGCAGTTGGCCAAGGACCAGCAACTGACCATCCGCATTGCCTACAACCTGTTTACGCAGAAGCCGAAAGAAGAACTCAGCGACTTCAAGAACTGGACGTCGAGCGTGACCCTGCACCAGGGCGACGACTACCTGCGGCACAACGGCGCCGGCGAGATGCTGGTGTTCTCGGCGGCGGATTTCGAGGACTTCCTCGAACCACGCCCGGACTTGCCACAAACCATGGAAGCCGAGTTGGAACCGGTGGTGCGCCACTTGGTGGAACAGCGCTGGCCGTTCCGTCTGCACGCCACGTACAACGAATCCATCAGCCGCATGCTCGACGTGTTCGAGAAGGTCAATCGCGACATCCCGTTCAACGGTTTGCCGTGGTTTTTCGACCACGCCGAAACCATCACCCCGCAGAACATCGAGCGGGTGAGGGCGCTGGGCGGTGGCATTGCGATTCAGGACCGCATGGCGTTCCAGGGCGAGTATTTCGTCGAGCGCTACGGCGCCAAAGCCGCCGAAGCCACGCCGCCGATCAAACGCATGTTGGCCGAGGGCGTACCGGTCGGCGCCGGCACCGATGCCACGCGGGTGTCCAGCTACAATCCTTGGACCTCGCTGTACTGGATGGTCAGCGGCCGCACCGTGGGCGGTCTGGAGTTGCACGCCGAAGGCCTGTCGCGGCTGACCGCGCTGGAACTGTTCACCCATGGCAGCGCCTGGTTCTCCTCCGAACAGGGCAAGAAAGGCCAGATCAAGGTCGGGCAACTGGCGGACGTCGCGGCCCTGAGCGCTGACTTCTTCAGCGTGGACGAGGAAGCGATCAAGTGGATCGAGTCCGTGTTGACCGTGGTCGGCGGCAAAGTGGTGTACGCCGCCGGTGACTTCGAAAAACTCGGGCCGGCCAGCGTACCGGTGTTGCCGGACTGGTCGCCGGTGGTGAAAGTCCCGGGCCACTGGCGGCCGACCTCGCCGATGCAGGCCCAGGTTCACCATTGCAGCGGGCCGTGTGGCGTGCACGCCCACAGCCACGAAAAGGCGCGTCTGTCGAATGCGCCAGTCAGCGATTTCGCCGGCTTCTGGGGCGCCTTTGGCTGCTCGTGTTTTGCTTTCTAAATGCACATAAAAAAGCGCCGGCCCAACGTGCCGGCGCCCACAGCACCATCCCACTACCGAGGAGTTTCACATGAGCAACGTTCCGTACAAACGCCTGAACAAAGACGACGCCGTTGTACTGTTGGTTGACCACCAGACCGGCCTGATCTCGCTGGTGCAGGATTTCTCGCCCAACGAATTCAAGAACAACGTGCTGGCCCTCGCGGACCTGGCCAAGTTCTTCAAACTGCCGACCATCCTCACCACCAGCTTCGAAAGCGGCCCGAACGGCCCGATGGTGCCGGAGTTGAAAGAACTGTTCCCGGACGCGCCGTACATTCCGCGCCCCGGCCAGATCAACGCCTGGGACAACGAAGACTTCGTCAAAGCCGTCAAAGCGACTGGCCGCAAGCAGTTGATCATTGCCGGTGTGGTGACGGACGTCTGCGTGACGTTCCCAACCTTGTCGGCCCTGGCTGAAGGTTTTGAAGTGTTCGTGGTCACCGATGCGTCCGGCACCTTCAACGAAACCGTGCAACAAGCCGCCTGGGCGCGCATGACGGCGGCCGGTGCACAACTGGTCAACTGGTTCTCGGTAGCCTGCGAGCTGCAAGGCGACTGGCGCAACGACATGGAAGGCCTGGCGAACCTGCTGTCGCCGCGTATCCCGAACTATCGCAACTTGATGAACAGCTATTCGGCGTTGACTGCCAAATAAGCCACACCGTAAAAAATGCCCGCCATTGCGCGGGCATTTTCTTGCTTACGGTTTAAGGCGAGCGCGGTCTCTGTGGCGAGGGGGCTTGCCCCCGTTAGCGTGCGCAGCACTCTCCATTGCGGGGACCGCTTCGCGCTCCAACGGGGGCAAGCCCCCTCGCCACAAAAGCCACTCCACCCACAAAAGCGGGGTGGATCAGCGGTTTTGCAGCCACCCCAGAAATCCTCCCTTCTTGACCGGCACCGGCACGGCCATCAACGCCAACCGACTGTTCTGCTGGCGCACCGTCTGCAATTTATTCAACGCCCGTCCAACCTCACCCCGTTGCGCCATGCAATCGCGAGTCAGGGATTTGTCGATCCGGTAAATGATGCACGAAGTCAACGCCGTGAAGCTGGCCTGGGACGGTGTGTCCGTGAGGATGCTCTGTTCACCCATGACTTCGCTCGGCCCCATGCGCCCGGCTTCGGTGTGCCCGGTTCCATCGGGTACGGTGGCGCTGACCACACCGGTGGCAATGACGAACAGGCTGTCCGGCACTTCATTGAGTTCAAGCACCACCTGACCCGCCGCGTACTGCTGCGGCACCATCGCCTGGGCCAGTCGATCGCGTTCATCCTCGCTCAGTGAGCGGAAGATTTTCACTTCATCCAGCAACGCCCTGGCCCGGGTTGAAGGTTCGATGACGCCATCGAGCTGCCGGGAAATACCCGCCGCTTCCAGGTGCCGATGGGCCAGGTCGAACAGTTGATTGCGCACCTCAGCCTTCTTGCCCAACTCGGCGATAAAACCGCTGGCCACGTACTCGGACATGGTTTCGCCAGCCTCTTTCAACACCGCTTTCGGCGCCGGATTCAGCAACAGCGTGCTGCTGCCCTGAAGCGTGCGATCCAGCGCATCCAGCACCCGACGCGGGCGAATATGGTTGGGCACCTGGATGCTGATCGACACCCCGTGCATGTTGTTCGGCCAGCTCAGGTTGACGATCTTCGCCTTGGCCGCCACCGAATTCGGCACCACCGCCGTGGTTCCGGCGCTGGTAAGCAGATGCGTGGCGCGCCAGTCGATGTCCAGCACCTTGCCCTCCACCCCGTCGATCACCACAAAATCGTCCACCTGATACGGCTTGGTGGTGTTCAACACTATCCCGGAAAACACATCGCTCAAGGTGCTTTGCAGCGCCAGGCCGACCACGATCGCCACCACCCCGGAGGTCGCCAGCAGGCCTTTGACCGGCAGTTCCAGCACATAACCCGCCGCCGCGACGATGGCCACCAGAAACACCAGTGCGCCAATGACATCCTGCAACAACCGCCCGCTGTGACCGATGCGGCGCATCAGCACCAGGCCGATCACCTCGGTCAGCACCCGCGCGGCGTACAGCCACCAGACGATCCCCAACGCCGTGGCCCCGAGTTGCGCCACGCGGTCATCGGCAAAGATCGGCGCCTGCAACGGGCTGACGCCGGCGTTGATGATCACCGCGCTGAAGATCAGGAACAGCCCAAGGCGCAGGCCGATGCGGGTGACACGGTGCTGCAGTGGCGAGAGGTGCCAGAGCAGGGCGTCGATCACCAGCAACAGGGCACTCCAGGACAGGGGATGGTCGTAGATGAGGGACATGGGAGAACTCCGGACGACGGGTTGGGGCGGTTTTGTGCCGAGTGATAACTGTGGCGAGGGGGCTTGCTTGTGGCGAGTCTGCTTTTGTGGCGAGGGAGCTTGCTTGTGGCGAGGGAGCTTGCTCCCGCTGGGCTGCGCAGCAGACCCCAAATCTTCACGGTCAGCACCCATTTTTGGGAGTGCTTCGCCCTCCAGCGGGAGCAAGCTCCCTCGCCACAAAAGCAGATTCGCCACACATTGCAGACTCGCCACACATTGCAGTGTGGCGAGTCAGGACAACTCAGTTCAAATGCGTCTTCAATTCCAACGCCGCCTGCCGCACCGCTGCTTTCACTTCCGGAATCTGGCTCAGCGGGTTCAACAGCCCGAAGTCATGAATCATCCCGTTGTAGCGCACCGCCGTCACTGGCACACCGGCCGCATCCAGGTGACGGGCATAGGCCTCGCCTTCATCACGCAACACGTCGAACTCGGCGGTTTGCACCAGCGCAGCAGGCAAGCCTTTGAGCTGTTCGGCGCTGGCCTGCAGCGGCGAGGCGTGGATCTGTGCGCGCTGGCCGGCGTCCTGGGTGTAGTTGTCCCAGAACCAATTCATCATGCCCTTGGTCAGGAAATGCCCTTCGGCAAATTGCTGGTACGAGCCGCTATCAAACTGCGCATTGGTCACCGGCCACATCAGCACCTGGAAGCGCAGCGCCGGGGTTTTCTGTTCCTTGGCCATCAACGCCACGACCGCCGCCATGTTGCCGCCGACGCTGTTGCCGGCCACCGCCAGGCGCTTGCCGTCGACTCCGATGTCCTTGCCATGCTCAGCCACCCAACGGGTCGCGGCGTAAGCCTGGTTGATCGCGGTCGGGTACTGCGCTTCCGGGGATGGCGTGTAATCGACATACACCGCCACCGCGCCGGAGCCCACCACCAGATCATGGATCAGGCGTTGGTGAGTCGGGTAATCGCCCAACACCCAGCCGCCACCGTGGAAGAACATGAACACCGGCAACTCACCCTTGACCTTGGCCGGGCGGACGATCTTCAGGTTGATGGTTTGCTCGCCGACCTTGATCGCGCGCTCGCTGACGTCCACACCCGACAAGTCCACTTTTACCGAGTTCTGCGCACCGGTCAGCACCGCCCGGGCGTCTTTGGGGCTCAGTTGTTCAAGGGGTTTGCCACCGCCAGCGGCGAGGGCTTCGAGGAAGGCCTGGGTGGTGTGTTCAACGCCAGGGCTGCCAGCGGCGAAAGCGTTGCCAACGGCGAGGGCGAGGAGGGAAGCGGTCAGGGTCTTTTTGACGAGGTTCATGGCGTAAATCCTTTTTAATTTGTGTATTCGAATGCGGGTTCGGGTTCCGGAGCAGCGGCTGTCGCTGCACCGTGGACACAGATTAATGGGGTGCCAGAATCGGAAAAAGCGGCTATAAAGTGTTTGACTGTCAACCAGGACGTGACAATGAACCCGTTCGAAGATATGCGTATTTTTTGCCAGGTGATGGACTCCGGCAGCTTCACCGCCGCCGCCGATCAACTGGGCCTGTCCAAGCAATTCGTCAGCCGCCGCTTGATGCAATTGGAGGAACGCCTCGGCGTGCGCCTGCTCAATCGCTCGACCCGACGCCTGGACGTCACGCCCCTGGGCCAGAGCTACTACGAATCCGCCCTGCGCCTGCTCAGCGAAGTCGAGCAAGTGGAGCAGGGCATCGCCGGCCAGACCACCGAACCCCGCGGCACCATTCGCCTGAGCGCGCCGCTGTCGTTTGCATTGGCGCACCTGGGTTGTTTGCTGCCGGTATTTTTGCAGCGCTACCGCGACGTCACCGTGGAAGTCGACCTCAGCGACCGCCCGGTGGACCTGCTCGGCGAAGGCTACGACCTGGCGCTGCGCATCGGCGTGCTGGAAGACTCGACCCTCATCGCCCGCCGCATCGCCTCGATCCAGCGGGTGTACTGCGCCAGCCCGGCGTACCTCGCCGAACGCGGCACCCCGGTTAAACCGGAAGACCTGCTGAGCCATGACTGCCTGCCGTATGGCCACGGGCGCCAGGTGCAATGGCGGTTCGAAGGGCAAGGCAAACCGCTGACCGTCAATGTCACCGGGCGGATGCGGGTCAACAACGGGGAATTGCTCAAGGACGCCGCGATTGCCGGGATGGGCATTACCTACCTGCCGACGTTCATTGTCGGCGCGGCGCTGAAGGACGGGCGGTTGGTGCCGGTGCTGGAGGATTTCCGGCCGGAGCCGCTGACGTTGTCGGCGGTGTACCCGCAGCATCGCCAAAGCTCGCGGCCGGTGCAGGCGTTTATCGAGTTTTTGCGCGAGCGGCTGGATCAGCGCGAGGGCGCGTTATAACGCCGGGCCCATGCCCCTGTAGGAGCGAAGCTTGCTCGCGAAAGCGGTTTCACATTCAACAAGGATATTGGCTGACACGCCGCCTTCGCGGGCAAGCCTCGCTCCTACAGGGATCGGCGGTGAACACAGATGTTGTGTACGACGATCCCCCGTGTAGGAGCGAGGCTTGCCCGCGAAGAGGCCCTAACGGCTGGCCTCAAACCCGGCGTTTAACCCCGAGCCCGAATCCGCCGCCCCAACACATCCATCACATCACACCCATCGCGCAACAACAGCGCCGCCGCCAGCGCCAATTGCTGCACATCGGCGCCCTTGGCCTGACTGATATCGAGGCTGGCCAGACTCTCCATCATCTGCGTCCCCGCCAGAAACCGCGCGGCGGCCTGGCAGTGCAAAACGTCCAACGGCGCCTGCGTGGCCACCAGCAACACCGGGGTGTCGGATTCATTGCTGGTCATCGGCATATGCGGATTCATGCCTCACCTCCCGCTTGCGCGGCGTGCAAACCATCGATTGAGGCTTGTACCAGCGAACGCGCGGTGTCGAGCAGGTGCTTGCTGGCCCAGCGCAGGGTTGCGATATGTTCCGGGCGGGTGGCGTTGGGGGCTTGATGGGCGAGGGCTTCGGCGCCGCTGAGGAAGATTGAGGCGTGTTCCAGGGCATCGAGCAGGGGGATGTCGGGTTGTACGGCGAAGAGGTGGTGGTCGGTGTGATCGCAGGGGGCGAACGGGGTGGATTTTGTGGTTGCGTGGGTCATGTGCATCTCCTGAAAAATGGAGTTGCCACGTCATCGCCGTCAAACGAATAGGTGGCAACTGTACGCAGGTTGACGGACCGGTCCAGGAACCCGGCGCACTCGAAAGTGCCCCACGCACAGCTGCCATAAAGCCGCGCAAGGTCCTGGATAAAAGCCGAGCCGTCAAACCCGATCACGAATGAGTCGTGACGGGCGCGAGGATAGGGAGAGAGGTCAGGGCAGTCAACCGCCAAAAAGCCCGAAACATCTGCCATGTCTGTAGGCCTCTTCCTGACGTGACTTCACTCATTTTTGTGGCGAGGGGGGCTTGTCGGAATGCCGCACCATCCCGTAGGGCGGCGCAGCGGCCCAAAAAACCAAATAGATCTGTCTCATTACCCCACCTTGTAGGAGCGAGGCTTGCCCGCGAAAGCGGTGTGTCAGCCAACATCCCTGTTGAATGTGAAATCGCCTTCGCGAGCAAGCTTCGCTCCTACAGGGATTCGGGGGGATCAGTTGACCCGTTTGTCGTCCCCCGGCTCGCCGCCGACGTGGACGCCACGGTCATCGGCTACTTGACCGGCGCGATGGACACCGTTGTCGTCACCCACTTGACCGGCGCGATGGACACCATGGTCGTCGCCGACTTCACCCGCGCGATGGACACCATGGTCATCGCCGACTTCACCCGCGCGGTGGACGCCATGGTCATCGCCGACTTCACCGGCGCGATGCACGCCGTGGTCATCGCCCACTTCGCCCGCCCGGTGTACCCCATGATCATCCCCCGTCTCGGCATGTGTGCCATTGCGCCCGGAGGACGCCGCGTCCCCGGTGTGTCCTGACCCGTGGTCGCTGCCGCTGTGACCGCTGCCGCTGCTGCCACCACTGCCGCCACTGCCACTGCCGCCGTGACCGCCACCATTGCCGCCACCATTGCCGCTGCCACCACCGCCGCCATTCCCACCGCCGCCGCCACCACCATTACCGCCACCACCACTTCCTCCGTGGCCGCCGCCATTACCGCCGCCACCCCCACTTCCGCCACCACCACCACCGCCACTGCCTCCATGACCACCACCACCGCTACCGCCTTCCTTGGCCTGTGCACTCGATACACCGGACAGGCTGTCCGGAATCAAAATGGTCGACGCCGACAACACCGCGCCTATCGCTACTGCCAATAAAAGCTTGTTGATGTGCATGTCGTTCTCCGTCTTCTTATTTCAGATTGGAACGTGGATGAACAATGCAACGTGCTGCTTCATTCAATCGGTGAACACTGCAACGCGCGGATTTATTCAGTGGGGTTAGTGAATGCTTGAAGCCAGTTCGAAGATCGGCATGTACATCAGGATCACGATGACGCCGATCAGCAGGCCGATGAAGGTCATCAGCAGCGGTTCGAACAAGCGTACGAACCACTCAAGCCAGCGGCTGATTTCTTCGTCGTAGAAGTCGGCGCTGCGTTCCATCATTTGCCCGAGGTTGCCGGACTGCTCGCCCGCGCGCAGCAGGCGCAGGGACACCGGGGTCACCAGGTGGTTGAGTTCCAGCGCGGTGGACAACGATTGCCCTTCGCGCACCCGCTCGCAGGCCTGGTCCAGGCGCGAGCGCGAGGCCACGGTGAGCAGGCCGCGGACCATGCCCATTGCCGTGACGAGCGGGATGCCGCCTTGCAGCAGAATCCCCAGGGAACGGTAGAAGCGCGCCAGTTCGTACATAAAGATTCGCTGATGAACGGCCGGCAGTTTTTCGATCAGCCGGTCCACGCCCCGACGAAAGGCCGGTTGCCGCTGCAGGAAGGCGAGGGCGACGATGATCGCCGTGAGCGTGCCGAAAAATTCCAGCTGATGGGTGTGGAGGAACATGCCGCTGCTCATCAGGATCTGCGACATCCACGGCAGGTTCGAGCCCAGGCCTTCGAACACCAGGCTGAAGCGCGGCACCACGTAGCCCATCAGAAACAGCACCACGCCACCACCAACGATCAACAACAGCAGCGGGTAGATCGAGGCGCTGACGATCTTCTGCCGCACCTCGTCCATGCGCTGGCGGTAGCTGACATAACGCCCGAGAGCCTCGCCCACCGCGCCGGTCTTCTCGCTGGATTGCACCAGCGCCACGTACAGCGGCGGGAACACCGCCGACAACTGGCCCAGGGCCTGGGAAAACGATTTGCCTTCGTACAGCAGGCGCACCAGTTCGCTCAGGGTTTTGCGGGCCTGGGGCGCGGTTTCTTTTTCCGCCAGGCTTTCCAGGGCATCGATCAGCGGCAGGCCGGCGTTGAGCAGCGTGGTCAGCTCCTGGCTGAACAGCACCAGGTTGAACGTCTCGCGCTGGCTCAGGCGCAGGGCCCGCCAGTGTCGTTCGGCTTGCAGACTGACCACGCGCAAGCCCTGGTCTTCGACGATGCGTCGGGCCTCGCTGTGGCCGGGGGCCTCGACGGTCATCGACACCACCCCTGCCTTGCCGACGGCCTTGAGATGAAAGCGCATGGGCGTTGCTCCGCTTATTGCCAGTTAGTGACTTCAGCGTTTTCGCCTTCGCCGCCGGGTTGCCCGTCCTTGCCCATCGACAGCAAGTCGTACTCGCTGTTTTCACCGGGGTAGCGGTAGGTGTAGGCGCGACCCCATGGGTCCATCGGCAGTTTTTTCTGCAAGTAAGGGCCGGTCCAGCGGGTTTCATCGCTCGGCGCGGTCACCAGCGCCTGCAAACCCTGCTCGGTGGACGGGTAGTGACCGACCTCCAACCGGTACAGATCCAGTGCCTTGCTCAGGCCTTCGATCTGCGCCTTGGCGACCTTCACTTCCGAGCGCCCGAGTTGGGCGAAATACTTCGGCGCGACGATGCCGGCCAACAACCCCAGCACCACCAACACCACCAACAATTCGAGCAAGGTGAACCCGCGTTGAAGGCGCGGGGCGGAACACGGACGCTGATTCATGATGACCTCAATCCAGTGGGCAGCAGGGTCGCTATCAAGGCGTATGCAATTGCCATGCTCACGCTTGGAGATACCGCTGAACCCCTTGTGATCCGGGCCTTGGCGCCGACGGCACAGTGCTTGCGTATGGCTGGTTGACTACCGGCCATTGGGGCATAAGCCCCGTTTTTCGGGGCCGGCCAGGGGAGGTATGAAACATGAAAACTCTCACCGCAGGACTGCTCGGCGCGCTGCTGCTGAGCGGCGTCGCCCAGGCCGATGTCTTCGTTTCCATGGATGCCAAGGGCAGCTACGTTTTGTCCAATGTCCACCGCCCCGGACGGCACTATGAACGGGTGATTCACGAGCCCGAATCCGCCCAGCTGAGCATGGATCAGCAACCGCAGATGATCGCCAATCAGCCCTACGCCGCGCTGGTGTCGGCGGCGGCCACGGCCAATCAATTACCGGCCGCGCTGCTGCACGCAGTGATCCGGGAAGAGTCGCGCTATAACGCCGACGCGACATCGGCCAAAGGCGCCGGCGGGCTGATGCAATTGATGCCCGACACCGCCCGCGAGCTGGGGGTGACCGACGTCTACGACCCCAAGGCCAACATCCAGGGCGGCGCCCGTTACCTCAAGCGCCTAATGACCCTGTTCGACAACGACATCAGCCTCGCCGTCGCGGCCTACAACGCAGGACCTCAAGCGGTGCTCAGCCGAGGCGGGGTGATCCCGCCGTTCGCCGAAACCCAGCGTTATGTGCCCAGCGTGTTGCGCCAGTACCGGCGTTTGCAGGGCCTGGCCGTGGATGCGCCGTTGTGATCGACGGTGATGGGGCAGGTTGCCCCAAATGTGGGGCAACCCGGGTACGCCCGGAATGTGGGGAATGGGTGGGGAATATCCCCCGGCTTATCAACTCGTTTCTCTAACAGATTGATATACAAACAAATAATTTATGGCATGCAGATTGCTCAACCGGACTTGTCGAGAATTATTCCTGTGAGCACCCACAGCGAGGCCCGTGATCATGACCGGCATACACCACATTCCGTCCTTGTTAAGTTGGCTGCTGCTGGCAGCGTCGGTGCTGGGCATCGAGATGGCCGAAGCGGCCGTCCGTTGCGAGCGCAATCTGGTGGCCAACGTCGTGGCGCTCGACCAGCCGCTGATGTTCAACCGCCTCGGCGCACAGAACGCCAACGGCATGATGTTCGCCTTGCGCCGCGATGTGGTCGATGACCATGACCGCTCCCTGGCGCTGGGTGGTTCGGCGGTGCCGGGCAAAGTCTCGCTGCGCCCCGACAAGCGTCCACGGCCGCTGGTGTTGCGGGTTGCTGCCGGTGACTGCCTGACCGTCAACCTGCAAAACCTGCTGGCCTATCAGGCCAACCCTGGCAGTCACGAAAGCGGGGAGGTGGGTGAAATCGAGGGTGAAGTAGCCATTGGCAACGAAGGCAACTTCAAAGTCGATGAGCAAGTCACTGACCGCCACGTCGGCTTCCAGGTCAACGGCCTGCAAGCGGTCAACAGCATCGACGACATCGCGTCCTACACCGGGCGCAACGCCAACACCTTGATCGCCCCTGGCGCCAGCCGTTCCTATACCTTGTACGCCGAGCGCGAAGGCGCGTTTGCCGCCAGCAGTCGCGGTGCGACTTTCGGCGGCGAAGGCGATGCGGGTAACGTCGCCAACGGATTGTTCGGCGAAGTAGTGGTGGTGCCCAAGGGCGGCCGCACTTATCGCAATACCGTCACCGAAGAAGAAATGCGCCTGGCCAGCACCGGCCGCACGCCCGCCGGTCAGCCGATTGTCGATTACCAGGCGCGCTACCCGCAGCGCGAACCGTGGATCCGTGAAGGCAAGGCCGGCACGCCGATCATCAGCATGGTCGATGGCAATGAAATCATTTCCAGCGAGAGCGACGCGATCGTGATGGGCAGCAACGCCGACGGCAGCTTCCCGCCCTCGACCTATCCGCTGGAAGCCATCGGCAAACGCAACCCGGCGATTCCGAATCGGCTGGAGCCGTTCCGCGATTTCGCCTCGCAGTTCCAGGACGAAACCGCCGCCACTCAAGCCTTTCCCGCGTATTGGGCGGACCCGGTGATGGCCCACGTGCTGGAACCGACCCGCGACTCGTTCATGATCAACTACGGCTCTGGCGGCATGGGCGCCGAGGTGGTGGCCAACCGCTTGGGCGTCGGGCCGATGCACGATTGCCTGTCCTGCGCCTATGAAGAATTCTTCCTCAGTTCCCACACCGTGGGCGATGTAGCGATGCTGGTGGATGTGCCGGCCAACGCCGGCCTGGAAAACATTCGCCCCGGCGAAACACCGCGCGCCGATCAGGTCGGGGTCAAGGCGACCATGGCGCTGTATCCGTCCGAGCCGGCCAACGTCAACCACAGCTATATCGGTGACTTCGTCAAATTCCGCAACACCCATAACGGCCACGAACAGCATATTTTTCACCTGCACGGCCATCAGTGGCTGTTCAACCCGAACGACGATAACTCTGACTACGTGGACGCCCAAGGCATCGGCCCGGGCGCCGGCTACACCTACGAAATCGCCAACGGCGGGTCGGGCAACCGCAACCGCGTGGCCGGCGATGCGATTTATCACTGCCACTTCTATCCGCATTTTGCCCAAGGCATGTGGAGCATGTGGCGGGTCCACGATGTGTTCGAAGAAGGCACCAAACTCGAAGTGTCGCAGCAGGGCGCCGACGGTTATCACAGCGAACCCTATGCCTTGCGCAGCGGTAAACCGGCGGCGGGCGCGCGGGCCTTGCCCGATGGCGAGATTGTCGCCGGCACGCCGATTCCTGCGGTTGTGCCGTTGCCAGGCAAGGCCATGGCGCCGATGCCGGGCAAGGTCGCCGTGGTGCCGAAAATCGGCGAAACCCTGGTGGCTGATGATGACGATGATGACGGCGAACATCAGGGCGGTGGCACGCAAGCCATCGGCTCCCTGGCCCTGGTGGATCGCAGCGAAGCCAATCGCAATGCCGACGGCAGCCTGAAAAACCCCGGCTATCCGTTCTGGATCGGCGGCATGGAAAGTTCGGTCGGCCAACGTCCGCCAACACCACCGCTGGACATGCTCGACGCCGCCAAGGCGCAAACCTTGAAAACCAGTGGCAATGCCCTGTGGGCCAACCTCGACCCGGCGCAGTCCGGCGGTTGGGACGGTGGTTTGGGCCGGCATTCCCTGGATGGCTTTTCCTCTGGCGGCACTGCGCACACCGTGACCACGTCCCTGGATTTCTCCAAGGAAGTGACCCGGGCCAAACCGATCTACATGCCGGAGGAGGGCACCGAAGTCGAGCAGGCGGCCATGGCCTTCCACGCGAAAAAGGATCACCCAAGCTTCGCGCTGCTGCCCGGTAATCAAATCGTGGCCAAGGCGTTCCGCACCAACGGCGCGTTGCCGATTGCCGGTGCGCCGTACTACGAACCGTGCATGGACGACCGGCAAAAACGCCTGACCGCCAGCGCCGGTACCGGCGAATTCAACAGCGGCGAGCGGGTCGACGGCCTGTCCTTCACCGGTTCCTCGACCTTCACCGCTGACCGTCCGCGCATCTACAAAGCCGCGAATATCCAGTTCGACGCGGTGTACAACAAGGTCGGCTACCACTTCCCGCAAGCGCGCATCCTCGCCCTGTGGGAAGACGCCTGGCCGGTAATCACCAAGCAGCGTCCGCCAGAGCCTTTGGTGATGCGCATGAACACCTTCGACTGCGTGCAGTACCAGCAAACCAACCTGGTGCCGGCCACCTATGAGATGGACGACTATCAGGTGCGCACGCCGACCGACGTGATCGGCCAGCACATCCACCTGCCCAAATGGGACCTGACCGCCGCCGACGGTTCGGCCAACGGCTGGAACTACGAAGACGGCGTGCTTTCCCCCGGCGCCGTGCAAGAACGCATCCACGCCATTCGCGAGTTCAACCAGTGCGAAGGCACCGACCCACGGGACGGCACGCCGGCCTGTCCGAAAGCCAAGGCGCACCCGTTCTTCGGCCAATATGGACGCTCGGACTGGATGGGCGCGCGCACGGCGATGCAGCGCTGGTTTGTCGACCCGGTGGTGAATGCCAAAGGTGTCGACCGTGGCCTGGGCACGATTTTCACCCACGACCACCTCGGCCCATCGACTCACCAGCAGATTGGCTTGTACGCCACCGTGCTGGCCGAACCGGCCGGTTCCACTTGGTTCCACGCCGAAACCGGCGAGCCGTTGTACAGCGGCGCGCGCCAGGATGGCGGGCCGACTTCATGGCAAGCGGTGGTGTCCACGGGCGATCTGGACGGCGACGGCAAGAACGACAGCTTCCGTGAGTTCTTCCTCGAATACAGCGACTTCCAGCACGCCTATGAAGCTGGCGTGTACGTGGGCGCCGGGCCCAATGGTGTGCCGAATCCACAAGCGTTCCCGGCCACTGCGGACAGCTTCCGCTACGCGATCAACCCTCCGGTGCGCAAGGAAGCCGAGACCCTGCTTGAGCAGGTGGTCGAAGCCCGCGGTGGACTGACGCCCGGTTGCCCAAGCCGACCTTGCCCGCAAGCCATCTCGGTGGATGATCCTGGGATGTTCGTGGTCAATTACCGCAACGAACCGCTCGCCCTGCGGGTGTACGACCCGAACAAGGTCGGCCCGGATGGCAAGCGCGGCATGCAGGCCGACGGCCTCGGCGGCGACCTTGCGTACGCCATGCAAAGCCGCACTGATCGGGCGATTCCGGCAATGAACCTGGCGCCGAACCTGGTCACTGCAGCCACCGGCCCAACGGGCGGCACCACGCTGTTCCCGCCGCACATCAACAAGGGCGGCGCCGAACCAGGCGACCCGTTCACCCCGATGCTGCGCACCTACACCGGTGACAACGTGCGGCTGCGGGTGCATGCCGGCGGTCACGAAGAGGAGCACAACGTGACCCTGCATGGCGTGAAATGGCTGCAAAGCGGTTCCGGTTTCGGTAACAGCTCCAACTCCGGCTGGCGCTCGTCGCAGATGATCGGGATTTCCGAGCAGATGGGCTTTATTGCGCCAGTGTCGATGCTCTCCAGTTCGGCGGCCACCACCGGGGATTATCTGTACTCGATGGACGCGTCCCTGGAAGGTTACTGGAGCGGGATCTGGGGCGTGATGCGCAACTACACGGCCCAGCGCAACGACCTGTTTGCGCTGCCGAACAACCCGAAACCGGCGGGCATGCGCAACACCGTGGCCTTCGACGGGACTTGCCCACGGATTGGCGCCAACCCCAATGGCATCGGCACCCGGCCCACCGTGCAGCGCAACTATGAAGTGGTCGCGGCGCTGGCCAACGACATCCTCGGCAACCCGCTGAACCTGTCCATGGCCGACCCGGCGGGGCTCGGCCAACACGTCGGCGGGCCGTTGAATCCGGCGGGTGGCACCTTGGTGTACAACTCGCGGGCCGTGAGCATTCCGCAAGTCACGGTGAACGACCCTGAGGACGGGACGACCTTCACCATCGGCGGGCAAAGCGGTCCGTTGCATGATCCGACGGCGATTCTCTACGTGCGCAAGGCTGACCTCGATCCGGTCACCGGTAAGTTGAAACCCGGTGTGCCTGTCGAACCGCTGGTGCTGCGCGCGGCGGCCGGAGACTGCATCAACATCACCCTGGAAAACCGTCTGCCCAGCGTGATGCCGGACCTGGCACAGACGGCCTCGATGATGGGGATGGTCAAGCGTGATCGCAACGGTGGCGAGGGCTCGACGACCTTCAGCAACAACCTGATGCGGCCATCCAGCACGGTGGGTCTGCATGCGCAATTACTGGCGTATGACATCACCAAATCCGACGGCACCAACGTGGGCGCCAACCCGATCCAGACCGTGCCGCCACGCGTTGGCAATACCGGTCCGTACCCGACCCGTACCTATCAGTACTACGCCGGGCACCTGGAGCGCGAAGGCAAGCCGATCTCGCAACTGGGGCGCAGCGTCGACAACATCAACGCCACGGCGGTGGAGTTCGGCGGCTTGAATTTCACCCCGGCGGACGTGATCAAGCAGCCACAAAAAGGCCTCGGTGGCGCGATGAGCATCCTGCCGATCGGTGCGACCTGGGTTGAGGACGCGCGCAAGGTGAATGCGACAGTCACTGCGCCAGGGCAAACCACCTATCGCGACTTTGCGATGGTCTGGCAAAAGGCGTTGAACATGCGCTGGGCCAATGGGCGTCCGGTGGAAGGCATCGCCGCAGAAGGCAACGGTGTGCCGACCGATCCCCAGGACAACTCGAGCATGGCGATCAACTACAAGACCGAGCCGATGTGGTTCCGCTTCGGCCTGGCGCCGGACGCACCGTTCGGGCACGCCGATGGCAATGGCTACGGCGACGTGCCCAACGCGCACATGGCCTATAGCAATGCGCTGGTGGGGGGCGATCCACAGACACCGGTGCTGTATGCCAAACCGGGGCAACCGTTCCGCACGCACATCCTGATGCCGACCGGTGGCAGCCGTGGCTCGACCTTCCAGCTCGATGGGCATGTGTGGTCGGTCAACCCGTTCCAGTCGGAGAAGAGCGACACCGGAGGCTATCCGATGAGCACACCCGGGGTGGGTTCGGTGCGGTTCGGTTACAACCCGATGTCGATGTACATCGGCGCCCACGAAAGCATCCTGCCGGCGGCGCACTTCAGCTTCATGCACCCGAGCGCCGGGGGCAGCAATGCGATACCGGGCGACTACCTGTTCCGCGACTACGCCGCCTACGGCAACACCGCCGGGTTGTGGGGATTGTTGCGGGTGACCAATGAACCTGAACCGGCGCCGGCTCCGTAGGTGTGGCGGATGAAGCCATCGCTGTAGGAGCAAGGCTTGCCCGCGAGGGGGACGACTCGGTTTTGGCGTTGTGGCGGATGACGCTTTCGCGGGCAAGCCTCGCTCCTACAGGTAAGGGATCGACGTGGTTTGGCGGTGTGGCGGATGACGCCTTCGCGGGCAAGCCTCGCTCCTACAGGTAAGGGATCGACGTGGTTTTGGCGGTGTGGCGGATGACGCTTTCGCGGGCAAGCCTCGCTCCTACAGGGGTGTGGTGTGGTGGATGGGTAAGGGAGAGGCGGTATGAACCGAACAATAAAAATCGCCGGGTGTGCGCTGGTTGTCGCGGCGGTGCTGCTGTGGCTGGGTATCTGGCGCACGGCGCCGCCGACGCTGCTCAGCGAGGTCGCGTTACCCGACACCTGGAGCGGCCAGACACTGGCCCGTGACGGGGTGGCGGTGGACTTCAAGGTGCGACCACTGGCCGAGGACGGCGTCTTGCGCGAAGGCGGTTTTGCCGACGTGCAGTTCCGGGTCAGCGACAGCAGCTCGGGGCAGCCGCTGTCGGGGGTGAACCCCGGCGCCTGGCTCGACCCGGAAACCGTTGCTGCCGACCAGGCCCAGGGCCGTGAACAGAGCTGCAAATCCCGGGTCGGGGTGTTCCTTAAATCCAGTATCAACGCGCGGCCCCTGCTGGATCTGAACAGCTACTTCCTGCTGGTGATGAGCCGCGATGCCAGCGTTTCAGTGGTCGATCCTTCCGTGTCGGTCGGCGGCATCACCAGCACCATGGCCCGGATCGATCTCAAGCAACCGCCGATGGACTGGGTCACCACCAAAGACAACAAACGCGTGTTCATCTCGATGCCGACGGCCGGGGAAGTGGCCGTGCTCGACAGTGAACAATTCAAGTTGTTCGACTCGGTCGCCGCTGGCAGCAACCCGGTGCGCGTCGCGCTGCAACCGGACGAGCGTCTGCTGTGGGTCGGCAACAATGCCCAAACGGCCGAACAGTCCGGGGTCACGGTGATCGACAGCCGCAGCCTCAAAACCCTCAAACACCTCGCCACCGGCCGTGGCCACCACGAAATCGCTTTCAGCAAGGACAGCCGCCATGCCTTCATCACCAACCGCGACGACGGCACCCTGAGCCTCATCGACATCGCCAGCCTGACCATCGTCCAACAACTCAAGACCGGCGCGCACCCGTTGTCGGTGGCGTACTCGCCGCTGTCTCAAGCGGTGTACGTCGCCGATGGCCAGGACGGCACCGTGACCGTGGTCGATACCAGCAGCCTGGCGGTGCGGCGGGTGATCAAGTTGAGCCAGGGCCTGGGCCCGATGGGTTTCAGCGCCGACGGCCGTTTCGGCGTGGTGCTCAACACCTTGGAGAACCGTGCAGAAATCATCGACGCCGCCACCAATTCGCTGATCCACAACATCGACGTCTCCGCCGAACCCTACCAAGTGGTGTTCACCAAGGCCTATGCCTACGTGCGCGGACTGGCCTCAGCCAAGGTGACGATGATCAACCTCGCGTCTCTGGGCGAAGGTCGCACGCCGATCAGCCAGGGTTTCGAAGCCGGGCCCCAGGTGCCACGCCTGGCCGGTGATTTACCGCTGGCGTCGAGCCTGGCGGTGTCTCGGGACGACAACGCGGTGTTCGTGGTCAACCCGGTGGACAACACCACCTACTTCTACGCCGAAGGCATGAACGCACCGATGTCCGGCTACCCCAATCGCGGGCAAGTGGCGCGGGCGGCGATGGTCATCGACCGCAGTTTGCGCGAGGTCGAGCCGGGGCTGTACAGCGCACGGATCAAGCTGCCGGCGGCGGGGCGCTTCGACGTGGCGTTCCTGCTCAACCAACCGAACATCATTCATTGCTTCACCGCATTGGTAGAACCGGACAAAAACCTGGCCCAACACCCGGGCGTGCCGAAGGTGGAATTCCTGCTCGATAAGTACACCGCGAAAGTGGGCGACCCGTATGTCGTGCGGTTTCGCATCGTTGAAGGCCCCGGGAAAACCCAACGCAGCGGGGTCAAGGACGTGCAGGTGCGTTACTTCCGCGCCCCGACATCCCGGGCCCAGGAAGTCGCGGCGCTGGATGTCGGCGACGGCGTGTATGAAGCGCCGGTGACCCTCGACCAGAGCGGCGCCTGGTACCTGCATGTCCGCGCGGCGTCCCTGGGCGCGAGTTTCGATGACAAGACCTTTGCCAGCGTCCGGGTCCTGCCCGGCGATGCTCACCGAAGAGGAAACTGACATGAACCGATTCGCACACCGTGGCTTGTTAACGTTCTGCCTGTTGGCCACCGGCATCGGCCAGGCCCTGGCGCACTCGGCGGATGAACACGCCGGGCACAATGCGCCGCCGGCCAAGACCCAGGAAAGCGCCCAGGTGAAATTCGCCGACGTCGCGCTGGTGGACCAGTACGGCAAACCGGTACGCCTGGAAAAAGACCTGGTGACCAACAAGATTGTGGTGATGGGCTTCATCTACACCAGTTGCACCACGGTGTGTCCGGTGGTGTCGTCGATCATGGGCAAGGTGCAAAAGCAACTGGGTGCCCGGGTCGGCAAAGAGGTGCAGTTGGTGTCGATCAGCATCGATCCCCAGCGCGATGACCCCAAACGCTTGAACGAATACGCCCGCAGTTTCCAGAACGGCCCGGGCTGGAGCTGGCTCACCGGCACCCCGCAATCGGTGACCGAAACCCTCAAGGGCCTCGGCACCTTCAGCGGTGACTTCAAGAATCACGCGCCGCTGATCATGGTCGGCGACGGCAACAGCCGCCACTGGACCCGCTATTACGGCTTCACCGACCCGACGGTGTTGACCCGTGAAGTGGAAAAACTCAGCGGCCAACGCAATGCCCACGCCAAACACACCGCGATCGCCATGGAGACTCAGCCATGAAAGCCCTGATCCTGATCTTCCTGACCATGTGCTTTTGCGTGATCAGCTTTCTGGCGTTTTCCCACGAACAGCACGAAGCACCGACGCCGACCGTGGCCGCCGCCGCACCGGCCACCGGCACCCGCGATGCCAAAACCTGGTTCACCGACACGCCATTGCAGGACCAGAACGGCAACACCCTGCGCTTCTACAGCGATGCCCTGCAAAACCGCGTGGTGCTGCTCAACGTGATTTTCACCCGTTGCAACGATGCCTGCCCGCTGATCACCCGCAAGCTCAAGGAAGTGCGCGAGGTACTGGGCGACAAGGCCGACGGCATCACCTTCATTTCCCTTACCAGTGATCCGCTGCGGGACACCCCGGCGGTCCTCAAGGCTTACACCTTGAAGCAGGGCGTCGATGACCCGCACTGGCTTTTTTTAACCGGCGACAAGGCGCAAATGGATCTGGTATTGGGGCGCATCGGCCAGATCGTGCCGACCCCCGAGCAGCATTCCACGCAACTGATCGTCGGTGACGTGGCCAACAAACGCTGGAGCAAGATCCGTCCCGATGCCCCGGCCGCCGCCATTGCCCAGCGCTTGCAGTTGCTGACAATGCCTGTGGTCGGTCGCTGAGTCCGGGCCATGAACATTGCCCTCCTGATCGTTCTCGCCAGCCTCAGCCTGAGTTCCAGCGCCTTGCCGCTCAACCCCAGTGAAAGTGCGGGCAAGCGCCTGTACCGCGAGGGGTTATCGGGCAGTGGTGAACCGGTGATGGCGCGGGTCGGCGCGGCGGACATTGTGCTGCCGGCCAGCAGCCTGCCGTGCGCCAATTGCCACGGCGCCGACGGCCAGGGGCGAGCGGAGGGCGGAGTGCGGCCGCCGGACCTGAACTGGTCGCGGCTCAGCAGCCGCTATGGTCAGCAGCAGATTAACGGCCGCGATTATCCGGCCTACACCGAAGGCACGCTGGCCCGGGCGATTCAGGAAGGGCGCGACCCCGGCAACAATCAGCTCGACCCGGCCATGCCGCGGTTCGTGCTGTCGATGAAGGATCAACGGGATCTCAGCGCTTACCTCAAGCGCCTGGGCGAAGACCGCGATCCGGGCCTGAGCCCCGACAGCCTGCACCTGGGCACCTTGTTGCCGAGCCAGGGCCCCTTGAGTGAGGAGGGCGCGACGGTGGCGGCGGTGCTCCAGGGCAGCGTG
This sequence comes from Pseudomonas sp. ANT_J12, assembly GCF_008370045.1. Lineage (GTDB taxonomy): Bacteria > Pseudomonadota > Gammaproteobacteria > Pseudomonadales > Pseudomonadaceae > Aquipseudomonas. Next base: position 129,002 of record NZ_VOBN01000004.1, on the reverse strand, counting down.
GCGCGGATCAACGAGGCGGGGGGGATTCATGGCCGGACGTTGCGCCTGACCATCCTTGATCCCGGTCCGGACCGCGCCAGCGCCGAGCAGGCCCTGGATCGGTTGATCGAGCAAGAGCAGGTGTTCGCCCTGATTGCGCCGTTGGTCCCGGCGCTGGACGCGGAACTGGCCGCTCGTCTGGAACGCGCCGGTGTGCCGCTGATCGGCCCGCAGTCGCTGCTGGGCACGGCCCAGGCCAGTCGGCAGATTTTCGAACCGCTGCCAGGCTTGCGCGAGCAACTGATCGCCCTGGCCGACTACGCCACCGACAGCCTGCGAGTGCTGCCGGGGCCGACGCTGATTGTCTACCCGCAGGACCCGGGCCAACGCCTGGCGGCGCAAAGCCTCGGCCAGTATTTGCAGGCTCACAACTGGCAAGAGGTGCGGCTGCAAGCCTACGACTCGGCCCAGGACGAATTGCCGCTGGGCTCGCGCTCGGTGTTTTACCTGGGCAGCAGCGGCGGCTTCACGCACCTGGCCGAGCGCTTGCAGACGGCGGGGCAGGTGCCTTACCTGTTCGCCGCCTCGAATCAGGTGGCGGGGGATTTGCTGCAGGTGCCCGGCGGATTTTCCCGGCGGGTGTTCCTCGCCTATCCCTTCGTGCCCAGCGACTGGACTCAGTCCGGGCGCACGGCCCTGACGATGTTGCGCGAGCATCAGGGCCTCGGCGCTCAACATGCGGTGCTGCAAGTGGGCGCGTTCAGTTCGATGCTGCTGTTCAGCGAAGGCATGAAGCAGGCCGGGCGCGATGCCAGCCGCGAAAAACTCATCAGCGCCCTCGAAGGCCTGCACGACTTCGACACCGGGCTGACCCCGCGGATCAGCTTCGGCCCCGGCCGCCGACTGGGCCTGAGCGGCGCGCATATCGTCACCGTGGACCTGACCGACCAACGCTTTTATCTGGTCGCGCCCTATAAACCCATTGCCGTCACACCCTGATGGGAGGCTTCGATCATGAAGACGCTACTGTTGCTGCTGATGCTTTGGGTGCCCGTGGCCTTGAGCAATAACGAGCCGGCCGCCGCGCGGGTCAATGGCGCGGAGATTTCCGAGTTTCGCCTGGAGCGCTATTTCGCCGAATTCCTGGAGGACCAGGGCCGGGCCGTGGCCAGCATTCGCAATCCCAAGGCCTACAAGCAATTGCGCCAGGCCGCCCTCGATGCGCTGATCGACAAGGAATTGCTGTGGCAGGAAGCGGTCAAGCGCGGGGTGGTGATCAGCGATGTCACGGTGCAAAGCCAAGTGGCGCTGACCCGTCAGGCCATCGGTGGCGCCGAGGTGTTCGCCCGCAAACTGCAAGACGCCGGTTTCGACGAGGCCGGTTTTGCCGAATACACCCGCCGCGAACTGGCCGCCCAAGAGGTATTCGCCGACCTCACCCGCGTGGCGGAGCCGGACGAACAGCAAGTCAGGGCCTTTTTTGAACAGCACCGCGCCGAGATGAGCAGCCCCGAGCAGATCCAGGCCCGGCACATCCTGATCAAGGTGCCCCAGGACGCGGATGCCGCCACAGTCGAAGCCGCGCGACTACGCTTAGAGGAGATGCGTGTGCAAATCGCCCAAGGCGCAGACTTCGCACGCGTCGCCCGCAGCGGTTCCGAAGACGCTTCGGCCAGCGCTGGCGGGGACTTGGGCTATTTCGCACGTGGGCGCATGATGCCGGCATTCGAAGCGGCGGCGTTCGCCCTGAAGCCGGGGCAGGTCAGTGAGCCGGTGCGAACACCGGTCGGCTGGCATTTGATCTATTTACAGAACCACCAGGAGGCGACCGATGTCACAGAGGAGCAGGGGCTTGCAACAGTCCGGGTGTACCTTGCCCGACAGCAAAAGGCCCAGGCTCGTCGAGACGTTCTGGCGCAACTGCGATCCAGCAATCGAATCGAGCGGATTGACGATGATTGAACCTTCCCCCCAATACTGGGGAAAAGCTTCAATGCCAATCCATGCGCTTCCCCGGCTTTGGGGGGAGGGGATTCTGGACGATATGGCATTGTCTTCAAATTCAAGGACATGAAGAGATACTAATCCCGGCGCTTGGCCTGGCATGAAGTGTGCGTTAGCCCTTGTAAGGCACACACTCCACCAGGCTCGGTACTCGGACCTGCGGTTTCAAGGAGTCGACCTTGTTAAACAAAGTACTGGTTGTCGAAGACGAACAACTGCTTGCCGAAAACCTCAAGAATTACCTTCAGGCGCAAGCGTTGGAAGTCCGGATAGCTCACGACGGTGCCATGGCAATCGGCGAAGCCGAACGTTTTGCACCCGATGTGATGGTGTTCGATTACCGCTTGCCGGATATGGAAGGCTTTGAGGTGCTCGATGCCGTCCGCCAGAACAGGAAGTGTCATTTTGTGCTGATCACCGGGCACCCCACCGCTGAAGTCTGTGAGCGGGCCCGACAGTTAGGTGTCAGCCATATCCTGTTCAAACCCTTTCCATTGGCGGAATTGGCCCGTGCAGTCTGCGACCTTCTGGGGATGGAACGCGAAAGCAAAGCGGGCGCGAGCACTTCCGAAGGTTTCGTCGAACGACGCCAGAGCAGGACCGAGAGTTTCCCGCTGCAGTTGTACGACGGCAGTTGGGTGCTGGCGGACCGCCGACGAACATCGGCCTCGCTGGCACCGGACGACGAACAATTGCTCACCGGGGAGTAGTGGCGCGACACGACGTTCCGGCTCCCGCCGCAATGGCCTGCCGCGCCGACAGGGCTCTAAGCCCCCGGCGTTGGAGAGCAAGCCATGGAACGTCTATCACTGGCCGTAGAACCGGCACCGTTGGACCCTGCACCTTCACGCTTTTCCAGTGAGCAATTGACCCAGGCGCGGCTGCGGGCCGCGAGTTCCGGCGAACGGGTGCTGGACGCCCTCGGGGTGTTGTGCGAACTGGCCCCCATGCCCTTCATTCAGTGCCTCGGCGCCACCCTGCATTACCCGGTGCTCGACACCGACACGCTGTTCCGCGCCACCCCGGTGTTCGACCGGGTCACCCTGGCCCAATGCCTCAAGCGCGAATTCATCCTGCTGCGCCACGACGACGCGGTCATCGGCGTGTTTGCCGACCCGTTCGACACCGCGCGCCTGGCCTGGATCGACGACTGCCTGCACGGCGCGCCGCTGTATCTGGTGCACGCCGACGACCTGAAAGCCTACCTGGCCCGCCACGAAGAAAGCTTCCACGCGGTGGAGTCGCTCAACGCCCAGGCCGAGGCCGGCGTCGAGATCGACAACCTGCAAAGTCTGTCCCTGACCAGCATCAGCGAAGACGCCAGCGTGGTGGTCAAACTGGTCAACTCGACCCTCTACGACGCGCTGAAAATGCACGCCAGCGACATCCATTTGGGCACCACCGGCAGCGGCCTGGTGATCAAGTACCGCATCGATGGCGTGTTGAACAACATCAGCAAGATCCAGGGCAGCGAGTTCGCCGAACAGGTGATTTCCCGGGTCAAGGTCATGGCCGAACTGGACATCGGCGAAAAACGCGTGCCCCAGGACGGTCGCTTCAAAATCGGCATCAGCGGCCGGCAGATCGACTTCCGGGTGTCGATCATGCCGAGCATTTTTGGCGAAGACGCGGTGCTGCGGGTGCTGGACAAACAGGACCTGGCGGACAAGGTCAGCGGCGTGCAATTGCAGGCCCTGGGCTTTGAAGAAGAAACCCTCAAGCAACTGCGCCGCCTGGCCGCCGAACCCTACGGCATGGTGCTGGTGACCGGCCCCACCGGCAGCGGCAAGACCACCACCCTCTACGCGATGATCACCGAGATCAACCACGGCGTGGACAAGATCATCACCATCGAAGACCCGGTGGAATATCAACTGCCTGGTGTGCTGCAAATCCCGGTCAACGAGAAAAAAGGCCTGACCTTCGCCCGAGGCCTGCGCTCGATCCTGCGCCATGACCCGGACAAAATCATGGTCGGTGAAATCCGTGACCCCGACACCGCGCAAATCGCCGTGCAATCGGCCCTCACCGGGCACCTGGTGTTCACCACCATTCACGCCAACAACGTGTTCGACGTGATCGGCCGTTTCACCCAGATGGAAATCGACCCCTACAGCCTGGTCTCGGCGCTCAACGCTGTGCTCGCCCAGCGCCTGATTCGCCTGGTGTGCGCCAGTTGCAGCGCACCGCACCAGCCAACCGAAGAAGAACTGCAACTGTCCGGGCTCGACCCGCAACACGTTGCGCATTACCACTTCGTCCACGGCAAGGGCTGCGGCCATTGCCGGGGCACCGGGTATCGCGGGCGTACGGCGATTGCCGAACTGCTGCACCTCGACGATGAACTGCGGCAAATGATCGTCGAGCGCCAACCCATATCGAAAATCAAGGCCCACGCCTGCAAACGTGGCTTGCGCTTGTTGCGTGAGTCGGCGCTGGAACTGGTGCAAGCGGGGCGGACCACGCTCGAGGAGATCAATCGTGTCACTTTTGTCTCGTGATCGTTATGTGGCCGTGCTCGGCGCCAGTGGCGTCGGCCTCGGTCAGCGTCAGGGCAGCGACACCCGCTGGCTGGGCAGCGTCGGGTTTATCGACGAAGGCTTCCACGCCTGGACCGTCGCCCTGGAAACCCTCGACCGTTTGCTCGGCGAACATGCTCGCGCCGGTGCCGAATTGAGCGTGGTGATTTCCGGGCACTTCAGCCGCTTTTGCCTGGTGCCCTGGAGCGACCAGATCAGCAGCCCCGACGAATTGCTCGGCTTCGCCCAACTGTGTTTCGAAGACCTTTATGGCGCGCCGAGCCAACCCTGGAACCTGGTGCTGTCGGCGGAACCGGCGGGCTACGACCGCATCGCGGCGGCCTTGCCCCAGGACTTGCTGGAACGCCTGCGCACACTGGTCAGCGGTCGCGGTTTGCGCCTGCGTTCGGTGCAACCGTACCTGATGGCGGCGTTCAACCACTTCGATAAAAGCTTCGATGCCGGGGACTTCCTGTTCGTGGTCGCCGAACCGGTGCGCAGCGTGTTGCTGCTGGCAAGGGAAGGGCGCTGGACCTCGGTGCGTTCGGTGGGCAGCAGTGACAGTGATGTCGCGCTCACCGCGCTGATTGGCCGGGAAAACCAGTTGCAGGCCTCCGCCAGCGAACGGCCATTGAACGTGTATCTGCACGCCCCGGCACGCATCGAGTCGCCGCCCGATGTACCGGGTGTGCACCTCAGAACCCTCGAAGAGGACCGGACATCGGTACGGGATTGCCTGTACGTGATGTCCCGGGCGGTGGCCTGACATGCGCGCCCTGACCCTCGACTTCCAGCCACGCCGCCGCTCCGGTCCCTTGGGCTGGAGCCTGTTGACCGCTGGCGTGGCGCTGACCCTGGCCTGCTTCTTTGCCCAGCAGCACCTCGACCAACAGTCCTCGCAACAACAAGGTCACTTGCAACACGCGCAACGGGAACTCACCGGCGATACGGGCGGCAAAGTCGGCCTGACCCCGGCCGAGACCCGCGAGCAAGCGCAAAACCTCGCCGAAATGCGCAAGGTCTCCCAGCAACTGCGTCGGCCCTGGGAACGCTTGTTCGCCATGCTCGAAGCCATGCCCCGCGATGACATTGCCTTGCTGACCCTGACCCCGGATGCACGCAAGGGCCAGGTGCGGATCAGCGCCGAGGCGCGGGACCTGGAAGCGATGCTCGAATTTCACCAACGTCTGGAAGCCAGCGACGAGCTGTCGGACGTGTCCCTGCTCAGCCACGAAATCGTCGCCAACGTGCCGGAACACCCGGTGCAATTCAACCTGTCGGCGACCTGGGAGATTGGCGATGCAAATCCCTAGACTGATCGTTCATGAATACCTGCAAGGCCTGGGCATTCCTGGCCTGGCCGGGATAGCGCTGGTGGCGCTGGCGCTGGTGTTTGCCCTCGGCGGGTTGCTGCCGGACTGGCAGTCACTGCAAAGCCTCAGCCAGCAAACCCGCGAAGCCGGCGAGTACCTGGCCAGGGTCGAGGACGGCAGCGTTGCGCCACCGGTGGTGCCGCAACGCCAGCTCGATGACTTCCGCAGCAAACTGCCGTCCCAGCCCCAGGCCACGGTGGCCATCGACAAGATCTACGCCCTGGCCGCTTTGGAACACATCACGTTGGCCCGGGGTGAATACTCGCTGGGCATCGACCCCAAGACCCATCTGGCCCGCTATCAGATTCTGCTGCCGGTGCGGGGCAGCTATCCGCAACTGCGGCGTTTCCTGCATGCCTTGCTCGGGCAGTTGCCGGCGGTGGTGGTGGAGGACGTGGAGTTCCAGCGTAAGAAGATCGCCGACACCGACCTCACCGGACGGATCCGCATGACCCTTTACCTGTCGAGGTCGTGATGAATACCAAGCGCGTAGCAGGGTGGGTGGCGTTCTTCGGCGTGGCGGCGGCGCTGGCCTGGTTGCCTGATTACTTGAAAGCACCGGAGGACGGCGAGCTCAGCGTCGCCACCGTGGCCACACCCGCCAAAAGCAAAACAGCGGCCGCCGTGGACAGCGGCAAAGCCGCGCCGATCAAGGACTTGAGCCCATCCGGCGACCTGTTCGCCGCCCGCAGCTGGAAGGCTGCACCGCAACTGGCCAGCGTCACCGAACAACCCGTCAACCTGACCCCGGTGGTGCAAATCCCCAGCGCACCGCCGATGCCGTTCCAGTTCGTTGGCAAGCTCCATGACCGTGCCGATCTGCAAGTGTTTTTGCAGAACGGCGAAAAAATATACGTCGTACGCAAAGGGGATGTGATCGACGACACCTGGCGGATCGAGGGCATTTCCGATGTGGAATTGAGCCTGGTCTACCTGCCTCTGCATTTGGCCCAGACTTTGTCTGTGGGGAGCACGCAATGAACAGATCCCGTTTGCTGATGAGCCTGTGTCTGACCACAGCGCTGGCCGCGTGCAGTTCCGCGCAGGTGGCTAACAAAGAAGCGTCCGACCTGATCGAACAAGGTCAGTACGAAGCCGGATTGGCACGCATCCAGGAAGGCTTGCGGGAAGACCCTCGGGATACCGAATTGCACCTGCTGCTGAACACTGGTCGGGCCAAGGCGATTACCGCGCTGCTGACCGCGGGCGATACCGACCGCGCGCGCCGGGACTTTCCAGCGGCACGCCTGGCCTACGGTCGGGTGCTGACCATCGAACCGAGCAACCGCCGGGCCCAGGATTCCCTGAAGCAACTCGACTACCTGCGCAGCCAGGACGACAAACTCGAACTGGCCCGGGGCGACCTGCGACGGGGCGATATCTACGGCGCCGACCGCCAGGTCAAACAGATCCTCGAACTCGACCCGAAAAATGAAGGCGCCCTGGAGCTGCAAGGCAATATCCGCCTGGTCCAGAGCCGCAACGTGATTCCCTATCCACAACTGCGCACGCGGCTGGATCGGCCGGTGACCCTGGAGTTTCGCGACGCCAACCTGAAGACCATTTTCGAAGTGCTGTCCCAGGTCGCCGGGCTGAACTTCATCTTCGACAAGGACCTGCGCCCGGACATGAAAGCCACGATCTTCGTGCGTGACGTGCGCATCGAAGATGCCGTGGAACTGCTGCTGCAACAGAACCAGCTGCACCAGAAGGTGGTGAACGAAAACACCTTGCTGATCTACCCGGACTCGCCGCAGAAGGTCAAGGATTACCAGGAGCTGGTGATGCGCACCTTCTACCTGACCAGCGTCGATGCCAACACCGCGCTGAACATGATCAAAACCATGCTCAAGACCCGCGACGTGTTCGTCGATGAGCGCCTCAACACCTTGACCATGCGCGACACCGAAGACGCGGTGCGCATGGCCGAGAAACTCCTGCAATCCCAGGATCAGTCCGACCCGGAAGTGATCCTCGAAGTGGAAGTGATGGAAGTCGCCACCCAGCGGATTCTTGACCTGGGCCTGCAATGGCCGAACACCTTCGGCGTGGTCAACAGCGACGGTTCGGGGGTGACAATTCTTGATCAACTGCGGGGCATCAACTCCAGCCGGATCTCAATCTCGCCGTCGCCGCAAGCCAAGATCAACGCCCAGGACAACGACATCAACACCCTGGCCAGCCCGGTGATTCGCGTCAGCAACCGCGAACAGGCGCGGATCCATATCGGGCAGCGTGTGCCGATCATCAGCGCCACGTCGGTGCCGTCCACCCAGGGGCCGGTGATCACTGAAAGCGTCACATACCTGGATGTCGGTCTGAAGCTGGAAGTGCAGCCGATCGTGCATTTGAACAACGAAGTGGCGATCAAGATTGCCCTGGAAGTGAGTAACGCCACGCCGCTGGAACCGACCCGCCAGGGCACGATTCCGGTGCAGGTCGACACCCGCAACGCCCAGACCACGTTGCGCCTGCACGATGGCGAAACCCAGATCCTGGCCGGGCTGGTGCGCAACGACCATGGCGCCACCGGCAACAAGATTCCGGGCCTGGGCGACATCCCCGGACTGGGCCGTCTGTTCGGCAGCAACAAGGACACGGTCGGCAAGTCGGAACTGGTGCTGTCGATCACCCCGCGCATCGTGCGCAACCTGCCGTACCAGAGCCCGTCGGACATGGAATTCCCTACCGGCACCGAAACCAGCATGCACATCCAGGCACCCGATCGTGGCATGGACACGGCGATTCACACTGACGTCATGACCACCCCTGTGGCCTCATCCGCCCACGTTGTCGTCGAGAAGCCTTGATCATGAACGCCTCCCAACGCGGTTTTACCTTGATTGAAGTCGTGGTGACGCTGGCCCTGATCGGCCTGTTGGCCGGCATGGCCGCGCCCCTGACCGAAACCGTGGTGCGCCGGGGCAAGGAGCAGGACATGCGCGCGGCGCTGTACCAGATTCGCGACGCCATCGACGCCTACAAGCGCGCCTTCGACGCCGGCTATATCGAGAAGTCGCTGAACAGCAGCGGCTACCCGCCGAACCTGCAAGTGCTGGTGGACGGCGTGCGCGATGTGCGCAGTGCCAAGGGTGCCAAGTTCTACTTCCTGCGCCGGGTGCCCCATGACCCGTTGCTGCCGGTCAAGCGTAACGACGAAGGTGGTTGGGGCCTGCGCTCCTACGACAGCACGGCTCAAAACCCCCGGGAAGGCGAAGACGTGTTTGACGTCTACTCCAAGGCCCGGGGCAAAGGCCTTAACGGCATTGCCTACCGCGAGTGGTGAACCTATGCGCCGGGAAAAAGGTTTTACCCTGCTGGAATTGATGGTGGTCATGGCAATCATCGCGACCCTGATGACCATTGCCTTGCCCCGCTATTTCACCAGCCTGGAAGTCTCGAAGGAGACCACGTTGCGCCAGAGCCTGTCGGCGATGCGCGAAGCGCTGGATCACTACTACGGCGACACCGGGCGCTATCCCGATTCCATCGAGCAGTTGGTGGAGCAGCGTTATTTGCGCAACCCGCCGGTGGACCCGATTGCCGAGCGCAAAGACCTGTGGGTGCTGGTCGCACCACCGGACGGCGTGCCGGGCGCGGTGGCTGATATCAAGAGCGGTGCTACCGGGAGGGCGCGTGATGGCAGCCTTTATTCCGAGTGGTAGGCCCGCCAGAGAGGGTGGGTTCACTTACCTGGGCGTGCTGTTCCTGATCGTGCTGATGGGCATGGGCCTGGCCAGCGCCGGGGAGTTGTGGTCCACCGCCTCGCGGCGGGATCGCGAACGCCAGTTGCTGTGGGTCGGCACGCAATACGCCCAGGCGCTGCGCAGCTATTACCGCAGTTCGCCGGGGCTGGCGCAGTACCCCAAAGACCTGGCCGACCTGCTGCAGGACGAGCGTTTCCCTTCGCCCAAACATCATCTGCGCCAGCTCTACCCGGACCCGATCGGCGGCGGTGAATGGACGCTGATGCGCGGCTTCGACGGGCGCATCACCGGTCTCTACAGCCCTTCGACCGACACACCGCTGAAACAGACCGATTTCCCCAGCCAATGGTCGGACTTCGTCGGCATGGCCAGCTACAAGGATTGGCAGTTCGTGGCCGAGAAGGCGTTTCTCGATGGCGCGTCCGGGCCCGAACCCCAGTCGTCGACCCCCCAGGCGTTGGCGCCATGAACCGATATTGCCTGGCGCTACTGCTGATCTTGATGACCCCTTTGGCCTCGGCCGGCGAAGAGGACGAAATGATGGGCTTCATCGTCGACGACACGATCTCGCACATCGGCCACGACTTTTATTACTCGTTCAGTGAACGCCTGCGCGCCACCAGCCCGATGGATTTCAACCTGGTGGTGCGCGAACGACCCTCGGCCCGCTGGGGCAGCCTGGTGACCGTGGAATATCAGCAACGCCTGGTTTACCGGCGCTTCCTGCCGCCGAACACCGTGGAGCTCAAGGACGAGGCGTACGACGCCGCCGACTGGGTTCGCCGGCAAATCGTCCAGCGCAAGCTGGAAACGTTATTGCAGGACACCACCGACCTGGAGAAGGACGAATTATGAACAAGAAAACGTTCTCACAGCGCACCGGCATTTGGCTCCTCGGGTTGGGCAGTTGCGGCCTGGTCCACGCCACCGAGCTGGTCTACACGCCAATCAATCCCTCGTTCGGCGGCAACCCGTTGAACGGCACCTGGCTGCTCAACAATGCCCAGGCGCAAAACGACTACGACGACCCGGACCTGAAAAACCGCACGGCGGTGGCAGGCACCTCGGCCCTTGAACGCTTCACCAGCCAATTGCAGTCGCGGTTGCTGGGGCAGTTGCTGGACAACATCTCCACGGGCAACACCGGGAGCCTGTCCACCGACAGTTTTATCGTCAACGTCATCGACGACTCCGGCGCACTGAGCATTGAAGTGACCGACCGAGCGACCGGTGAAGTTTCGGAAATCCAGGTGAACGGCCTCAACCCTTGAAGGGATTCGGCTGCCGGGGAGAGAAGGACATGAAAAATATAATTGTGCTAGGGCTGATGTTGGCGGCATTACAGGGTTGCAGCTTGCGCGACACCATGCCGGCCGAGCAGGACACCGAATCACCGACCCTCACACCACGGGCGTCGACCTACTACGACTTGCTGAAAATGCCACGGCCCAAAGGCCGGTTGATGGCGGTGGTGTACGGCTTCCGCGACCAGACCGGGCAATACAAACCGACCCCGGCCAGCTCGTTTTCCACCAGCGTGACCCAGGGCGCGGCAAGCATGTTGATGGACGCGCTGCAGGCCAGCGGCTGGTTCGTGGTGCTGGAACGTGAAGGGCTGCAGAACCTGCTGACCGAACGCAAAATCATTCGCGCCTCGCAGAAAAAGCCGAATACGCCGGTGAATATCCAGGGCGAATTGCCGCCGTTGCAAGCGGCGAACCTGATGCTGGAGGGCGGGATCATTGCCTACGACACAAACGTGCGTAGCGGCGGGGAAGGGGCGCGGTACCTGGGGATCGACCTCTCCCGGGAATATCGGGTGGACCAGGTCTCGGTCAACCTGCGGGCTGTAGACGTGCGCAGCGGGCAGGTGCTGGCCAACGTCATGACCAGCAAGACCATCTACTCCGTCGGGCGCAGTGCCGGGGTGTTCAAATTTATCGAGTTCAAGAAATTGCTTGAGGCGGAAGTGGGCTACACCACCAATGAGCCGGCGCAGTTGTGTGTGCTGTCGGCGATTGAATCGGCGGTGGGGCACCTCCTGGCCCAAGGGATCGAGCGGCATTTGTGGCAGGTGGCGGGGGACAACTCCACGCCCGTGCAGGATGAGACGCTGGGGCGGTATTTGAGCCAGAACAAGGTGGATCCGGAGAGCGAATAAACCGGCTCTTATTCGATCGTTCCCACGCTCTGCGTGGGAATGCATCCCGTGACGCTCCGCGTCACCTCTGGAGGCGGAACGCGGAGCGTCCCTGACGGCGTTTCCACGCAGAGCGTGGGAACGATCAGAATGCGGTGGTGCGCAGGCCAGTGGGAGCAAGCTCCCTCGCCACAATAAGCGTGCAGTCAGAGGGACCGCGTTATCGTTCTTCGCGAGCAAGCTTTGCTCCTACAGGGTGGGGCGTTGTACGCAAAATCTGCGTACATCACCAATCCCTGTAGGAGCGAGGCTTGCCCGCGATGGCGGCCTGACAGCCGATCAGTCTCTTGCGGATGTACGCCAGCACTAACCGAAGACACAAACTCGCTCAATAATCTTGATCGCTGAATGTCCATCCGCTTCATACAACCCCTTCAACGGCTGCTGATCAGCGAGTCGGTGCAGTTTGAAATGGTTGTAGAACGCCTGCCCCAATCGCTGCCCGCTGAAATGTCCTGCGCTGTACAGGGCCTGGAAATCTTCGTAGGCGCTTTTTTCGAGTTCCAGATGGTGAGCCATCGTGTTGACCGGTTCTAAAAGTGGCGGGGCGTGAGAGTAGGTGATCGATCGTTCCCACGCTCTGCGTGGGAATGCATCCCGTGACGCTCCGCGTCACCTCTGGAGGCGGAACGCGGAGCGTCCCTGGCGGCGTTCCCACGCAGAGCGTGGGAACGATCAGAATGCGGTGGTGCGCAGGCCAATGGGAGCAAGCTCCCTCGCCACAATAAGCGTGCAGTCAGAGGGACCGCGTTATCGTTCTTCGCGAGCAAGCTTTGCTCCTACAGGGTGGGGCGTTGTACGCAAAATCTGCGTACACCACCAATCCCTGTAGGAGCGAGGCTTGCCCGCGAAGGGCGCGACGCGGTGTTGATGGTGTGGCAGATGACGCCTTCGCGGGCAAGCCTCGCTCCTACGGGATTGTGTTCATGCCATAAAAAACCGCGACCCGATAAAGGGTCGCGGTTTTTTTATGCCTTGGGATTATTGCTGGAGCACAGTCGCCTGGTTGGCCGAGCCGAACTGTTGCACCGTGGCCATTTGCGTCACGCCACTTTGATCCACATTGGCAATGTTCCCGGTGCCGCCCTGGGTCACGTACGCGACGTTCATGCTGTCGGCCTGTTTGACGGTGATCTGGTTGTCACTGCCGTACAACTGCGCGGTGTACGCCTGGTTACCCGTGCCGGACTGGTCGAACTCGGTGCTGTTGCCCGAGCCGTTGGACGAGCCCTGGGCCAGGTTGGTGGTGCCGCGCTGGTCGGCGATGAGGATGTTGTCGCTGCCGTTCTGGTCGAAGTACAGCTCGTTGTAGGAATCGGCCTGGCTGACCGTGGTTTTGTTGCCGGTGCCGGTCTGGTTCGTGGTCATGATGTGGCCGGCGCCGTTCTGGGTGAAGCTGGCCACGTTGTTGGTGCCGTTCTGGGTGAGGGTCGCGCGTTGGTTGCTGCCGAACTGGCCGCCCAGTTGCGGGCCTTTCCAGTTGCTGGCGTAGACTTTGTTGCCGTTACCCAGCGAAGTGGCGTTGAGCACATGGCTGTCGCCGCTCTGGTAGGTGAAGTGCACGTTGCCGCTGCCTTGCTGATACAGCGCGAGCGTCGAGCCCATGGACTCGAACTGGTCGGCGTAGATCGCGTTGAGGTCGCCGACTTGCAGCACCTGCGCCACGTTGTTTTCGCCGAAGCTCTGGTCGACCACGGTTTCGTTGGTCTGCCCGTATTGGTTGACCGTGGCCTGGCTGGCGGTTTGAGTGTCTTGCCAGACTTCCGTGGCGTTGAAGTCGCCGAACTGGTTGATGTTCAGGTTGCCGCCGATGCCGTTGCGCTGGTCGCCGTAGGCGTAGTTGTCGCCACCGGCCTGGTTGATGCCGATCTGGCCGCCCATGTGGCTGACTTGTTCGGCGGTCGCGTAGTTGGTGGTGCCGTACTGGATGATCACCGCGTTGTTGGCGACGCCCGGTTGGATCTGTTCGATGTTGGCTTCGTTGTTGTCGCCGAACTGGAAGGTTTGGCCCGAGGTGGCTTCCTGGGAATCCTGGTAGACGAACGAGAAGTTGCCGCTGCCTTGCTGTTGTTGCAGCACCTGGTTTTCGCCGCTGCCGATCGACTGGCTGGCGTGGCTGGTGTTGAAACTGCCGACCTGTTGCTGCTGGATGGTGCTGGTGTCTTCGAACAACTGCTCGGCGTAACCGGCGTTGTAATCACCGACCTGGTTCTGGTCGATGGTGCTGGTGGCGGTGTCTTGTACGGCGGCCGCGTCGTTGCCCTGGCCGAGTTGCTGTTGGGTGGCGGTGCTGAACGGCGCCGCAGTCTGTTTCACGTCGGCAATGTTCGCAGTGCCGACCTGATTCTGCGTGGACACGCTGTCGTCCGCCAAAGCCTGGGCACTGACAATGACCAGGATGGCAGCGGTGAGGGGCGTCAATTTGAACATGATGAAACCTCCAGGGTTATTGCAGTGCTTAGCGATATTGTTTGACCGAAACGCTCATGCCGTTCCCGGACTGGGTCACGGCGCTGGAAAGCCCCGTGCCGGCCTGGTCGATGCTGGCGTCGTTGTTATTGCCGTTCTGGGAAATCTGCGCGCGGTTGTGGCTGCCGGTCTGCGTGATCGAGGCGTCGTTGCCATAACCTTGCTGGGTGATCTGGGCCATCAGGTCGCTGCCCTGTTGCAGGATCCAGGCTTCCTGATTGCTGCCCGACTGGACGATCCGTCCGAGCAACCCCTGACCGTTCTGTTGCAACAACGCGACGTTGGCCTGGCCGAGCTGATTGATCAGCGCTTGCTGGCCAATCGGCGCTGGCAACTCGCCGAGATCAGCGCTGGGGGCCAGATCGTCGTTGTCCATCAAATCGTCGGCGCGCACGCCTGCGCTGCTGCAGAGCAGAAGCAGGCAGAGCAGGGTGGCGGTCGGCGTTTGCATGGCGTTGTCCTTGGTCAAGAGGCTGGCCCCGCCGACGTTAAAGGTCGGCGGGGCGAAGGCTCAGAGCGTGGTCACCGACACCGAACGCACGGTGCCTTGGGACGAGCGGATGGTGGCTGTCGGGTTCGCCGACGGAATCACCGTGGTGCTGTTGTTGATCGTTAACCGCCAGCGTCCGGTCACCGGCACCGTGGTGGTGCCCAGGGTTACCAGCCCGGTCGGGGTGGACACCTGGATGGTGATGGTGTTGCCGGTGGTCACCGATGAAGTCCCGGCGAAGTCCCAGTTGAAGCGGTTGTTGGAGCGGGCCTGGACCGTGGCGGTAGTCACGGTGAAGGTTTCCGCGGCAGGTCTTGGCGAGACTTGCACGGTGACCGTCGCCGGTGCCGTCGACACTGCGCCGAAGCTGTCCTTGGCAAAGTAGGTGAAGGTCGTGGTGAACGCCGTAGTGACCGTGGCCGGTGGCGTGTAAGTGATCACAGTGCCGTCAGTACTGACGGTGCCGCGACCGGCCGCTGGTTGGGTCAGGCTGGCGACGCCGAGCGGCACGTTGCCTTCCGGATCGGTGTCGTTGGCCAACACGCTGATCGGGATTGCCACGCCCAGGGTCGCGACGCTGTCGTTAACCGCTACCGGTGGCCGGTTCGGCGCCACGGTAATGGTCACGGTCGCGGCGGTGGTCGAAGCCAGGCCTTTGACGTCCTGCGCCTTGTAGGTGAAGGTCGTGGTCAACGGCGTGGTGACGACGGCGGGCGGGGTGTAGACCACCGCCGTGGTGCCGCTCAACGCGACGGTGCCTTGGCCGGCGGCGGGTTGGGTCAGGGCGGTGATGCTCAGCGGCACGTTGCCGTCCGGGTCACTGTCGTTGGCCAACAGGTTAAGGGTGATCGGCACGCCGAAGCTGGTGCTGCCGGTGTCGGCCACCGAGAGCGGCGCCTGGTTTTCGCCGGTGTCCGGTGCGGTGCCGACCACCTCCACGGCCTCGGTGTCGCTGCCGCCCGCGGCGGATTTGACCGTGACGCTGGCCGGTGGCTGGGTCAGGTCGGCCACGGTCAGGCGTTGCAAGGTCCCGGATTTGGACAGGCGTCCGTAGCCTTGGGCAACCATTTCAGGCACGGCCACTTCGTCAGTGGAGGTGGCTTCGATCAGCAGACTGTGGTTGCTCCAGCTGTAGCGCGCGGTCTGGATTTTCACCAGGTCCGTGAGTTTGCTTGAGACCGCCGTCGGCCGTGTGGTGCCGGCCGGGTTGGTCGCGGTGACCACCACGGTTTTCGGCAAGGTGCCGGTGGCCAGATGTTGACCGAAGAACAAGCCGTTGTTGTCGCCGATCAGGCTGGTCTGGCAAGGCGAAGCCGGAGGGCCGACCACCAGAGCGAGGGTATCCCGGAAGCACAAAGTAGAGCCGTTGTTCGACTTGGCGAAGACCTCCACCCGGGCGCTGTTACCGGTACCGGAGGTGGTGCGGCGGTAGGTCGCGCGATCAATCTCCACGGCGGTTTGCGCACGGTTGTCGAGGACCTTGCCGGCGACGGTGAACAGGTTGGTCTGGATGGTCCCGGCCGGGCCCTGGATGCGCACGAAGTTGGTGTTGAACGGGCTGCCGGTCACCGCTTCGGTGAGGTTCGGGTCGCCGACAAAGGTTTCGACGGCGCCGGTGTCCGGGTTCACTTCGGTGTAGGGGCCGTTGAGGCTGCGCAGGAATGGTCCGATGGCACCATTCAATGCGCCGCTGAAATCACCGGGGGCGCCAATGCCGACATCCTTGGTGATGTTGATCGCCCGACGGCCAGGGGCGGTGACGTTGACCGTTTCCACGCCATACGGGTGGGTGATGGTGTAAGTCCCCGCGACGGGAATGTTCACCCGCAGGCGAATCCGCGCGAAACTTTGCTGGTCACCATCTGCTGGGGTGCCCGAGGCAAAGGCTGCTTCGATCCCGGCCACGTAGGCGTCCATTCCGTAACCGGCGGCATTGTTGGGGATGGTGGTTTCGGCCAGGTACCAGAAGGCTTCGTCCGGCCAGTTATCCGGGAACACCATCGGCAGGGTGTCGTCGAAAATGCCCGGCGTCGGCAGCAGGGTGCACATGTAGGCCGGTGGCACACTGGCCGGTACCCGCGAGCTCGCGGCCCGGGACTGGCACAGTTCCATCGACAGCAGATTGTTGTCCTGATACCACATCGGGAATTTCCCGGTGGCGAAGGTGTAGGGGCCGGGATCGACCGCCGCCAGTTGCGCGAAAGCACTTCCCGACAGCGATAGAGTCAGTCCCAGGGCGTTGAGCGCCAGGCGTGGCCAATTGTTCATGATGCCTCCTGATACGGATCTGGGCATGAGAGCGTTCATTGCACGATGACCACTTCTTCGGTATCGCTGCCGCCATTGGATGACGTCACCCGCACCTTGGCCGGCGGAATCGGCGAGATGCCGGTGGCCAGGGTTTTCACCGCACCGTCACCGCTTAGCGCGCCGATGGCGGCGCCACTGCCGGATGTAGCGGTGAGCACCGGCGGCGAAGTTTCATCGCTGGTCGAGGCCACGAGGGTCAGTTGCCCGGTGCTCAGGCTGTATTCGGCGCGGGAAATCACCACCAGATCTGTCAACGGCATCGACAGCGTGGTCGGTGTGCTAGTGGGAATGGCCAGGTGATTGTCGGCGGTCACTTGCAAAGTGCTGGGCAAGCTCGGGTTGGTCGACGATTGCGCGTACCAGTTGCCGGTGGTGTCGGCTTCGGTCAGGTGCAGCGCCGGGTTGTTGCTGTCCAGCGTCACGGTGGCCGGTGGTGGCGGGGCCATGACAAACACATCTTGCTGGGCCACCGGCGCACTGGCGCCGGATTTGCGCGAGTAAGTGCCGCGCTGGGTGATCATCGGGGTCGGCCGGACCACGGTCGATAACTTGCCGGAGATGGCAAACACCGTGGTGCGCAGGTCGATACCGTTAGGGCCTTCGATGCGGATGAAGTTGGTATTGAACGGGCTGCCGGTCACGGCTTCGGAGAGGTTCGGGTCGCCGATGAATTTCTCAGCCTGGCCGGTCACCGGGTTGGTTTCGGTGTAGGGGCCGTTGACGCTGCGCAGGAACGGTCCGATGTCACCCTTGAGGGCGCCATCGTAGGTTTTCGGGGTGCCGATACCGATGTCCCGGGTCATGTTGATTGCTTTGCGGCCGGGGGTATCGACGGTGAACGCCTCGACGCCATAGGGGTGGGTGATGATGTAGGTGCCGGCAGTGGGCACATCCACGCGAATGCGGATACGAGCGAAACTGATCTGATCGCCCTCTACCGGGTCGCCGCCGCTGAAGGCGGCTTCGACAGCGCTGACATAGGTCAGGTCGATGCCCCTGGCCGCATCGACGATTGCACCGTCGGCAGTGAACCAGAAGGCTTCGTCAGGGAAGTTGGTCGGGAAGACCAGCGGTTGCGCGTCGTCGAAGATCCCCGGTGCCGGCAGCAAGTTGCACATGTAAGTGGGCGCGCCCGGCGCACTGGGCACCCGAGAGCTGACGGCTTTGGACAGGCACAGGTCGAGGGTTCGGCCGTGGGTGTCTTGATACCAGCCGGCGAACGAGCCGTTGGCGGGCAGGTAAGGACCTGGATCGACCGCATACAACGCCGCTTGGGCAACGCCTTGGGCCAGAGCGGAAACGACCAGCGCGGCCGCGGTTTTGGACAGTAAAGGGTGCATGAGTTAATCCCTCTATCGGAGTGCCTGTCCCATGGAGACGGGCCAGTTGAGAGGGCTAGCGCAAATTGCATACCAATCGGCGGGGATTGACGGGAGAGGGCCGGGGTTGGGCGCTGCGGGGTGTTGGAGGGGGATTGAGAAAGGGAGGTTGGGGCGGGCGAGTGTCCCCAGAGTTGGGGGTGAGTGGGGCAGGTGGGGGATGATGATGTGTGAGGTCACTTTTAGTCATGCAGGGGGGGTATCGTTCATGAACTTACTCAGGGTAGTTTTTCATCATACCCCCTCTACAGGGTTTCCCTTGAAGCTGCCTGATCCGAAAAAATGACAAACGGTAGGTTTTTTACCTGATTTGGTCGTTACACCTGTCAAATCTGACAGTAGTCATACCCCAAGCCTTGCTGTTTCATAATAACGTCGACGCTCACAACTTTGAGTGTGACATTCCTGACTTTATTGAATGCAAGGAGAACTATATGTCTGAAGAAGGATTCACTGGGACTGTAAAAAACGTCAGTGCGCTAGCAATTATTCGGGGTGGACCTATATCGGTCGTCATCACCGTTACACCTGATGATGGGTCCCCGAATGTGGAGGTAGATGGCCAGCAGGGAGACGAAAAAAAATATTCTGTCGGTGACAAAGTAAGAATTGAGGACACCGAATCAGGACGCTGGATTAGTAAAATTTAACAAGCGAGAGTTATGTATAACCAACACTAAATACGGTTTGCAACACTATCGCTCAATGCTATCGAAGGCACGGGTCGATCCGAAAAGCTTTAGATCCGGTTAACAGTCCTGGGCCAGACATTGGCCCAGGGCTGCATTGCTATCGGGCTGCACTGCATAAATGGCACGGGTCCGGCACGCGAGCCTGGGTCAGGTAATTGGGGGTTGCAATCCAGTGCATCGGAGCCCTTGTGCACTGCCACCTCAAGGATGGCAATCGAAGCATCCAGTCACTTACTCAATACACGACTCGACTCTAAATGCGGTTAAACGCGTTCTTTGCTGTGTGTTTAAAGACACCCGGTGTTACGTCATAAACGGCTACAACGCCTTGCGCCGTTGCCTACGCGTACGCCAGAATCCGCCGGCTTGTGCGGCTGAGGGGTGGGCTATATCGTTTCCGGGTCACTGCAAAACAGTGATCGGGTTTGGTAGCCCGCCTCTATGTGAGCCGCATGGTGTCACCTTTAATGGTGGTCATGCGTGGGGCTCCTTTGTGAGCGCCGGGTTTCTCACTTAGACCGGTCTACCAACCCACGTATGGCCGCCACTCTTCGTTTGGTAGCGAGGGTGATGGCTCCTTTAATACTCTAAGTGAAGGTTCCATCCATGTTCAAAGTAACGCCCAACCCCCCGAATATCGGTCCAGTACCCTACGACGCCTCTTTCGATCTTGACCCCACAAAAATGAAAGTGGCGGCCGATCGAGCACTCGACTAATACCTCAACCCCGGGGCGACGAAAACGCAGATACCGCCCCGCAGTTGCGGCACCTTCTTCACCATCGACGCAGCGGTGGATGACGAAACGTTGCTGGTCGAGGTCTACGAATCGTTATCAACGGCCCGCAAGATGGTCAACGATCTCGTCGAGCTGACGGACGGCCCGCGACGCCATACGATGCTGGTGTTGCATCGGTCGCTCCTGATGGGTGAGATGGCGGCCAATCGGATGCTGGATAACCACAAGCCCGGCTAATCGCTGGACCCTGTAGGAGCGAAGCTTGCTCGCGAAAGCGGTGTGTCAGTCAATACACGTGTCGGCTGACACGGCCCCTTCGCGGGCAAGCCTCGCTCCTACAGGGAATGGCGTCTGGCCTGACACGCCGCGTTATCGTTCTTCGCGGGCAAGCCTCGCTCCTACGGGGATGGCGTCGGGCTGGTGCTCCGCGAGCGCCCAGCATTTGCTTAGCTTGCTTGCATTGGGTCAAACCCCAAACACTGGGCTATACCCCCTCTATAGGGGAATCGCCTGGATCATCGCCCATGAACATGCACGCACCAACGCACCGGCCTGAGGAAGGCGACATTCGCTTGAGCTCACGCAAGCAGCCGTTCAATCTGCTGCGCTGGTTTTCGCTGATCAGCATGGCGGTGATCGGCACCGTGGCGGTGGCGTTGGGGGCGGTGTCCACGCAGTTTGTGATTACCGAAAGCGTGCAGCGCGACGCCTTGTTGACCGCGCAATTCATTCAGGCGATTGCCTCGGCCGAGGTGCGCCATGTAGCGATCCCCCATATTCGGACCATGGGCGAGCTGGTCGACCCGCGCCAGGACAAGGACTTTCCCGACGTCGATCCGGCAGCGCGGGCCAATGCCCGGGACGAGTTCCTCGACCACATCGCCAACTTGCCGGACGTAATCCTGGCCAACATCTATGCCCCCGACCGTACGGTGATCTGGTCGACCAACCCGGCCCTGATGGGGACAAAAATTCACGCCGACGAAGACCTGGACCATGCCTTCGAATTCAAGGTCCCGGTCTCGGCCAGCTATCACGACGTTGACGAGGCGCGGATGGAGCAGAAATTCGTCGTGCCCCCGGACTTTATCTTTATCGAAAACTACATCCCGCTGTTCGATGCCGACGGCAAGAACGTCACGGCCATGGTCGAAATCTACAAGGAACCCAAGGACCTGATCAGCCGCATCGAGCGTGGCCTGGCGCTGATCTGGCTGGCCACGGCGCTGGGCGGCGGTCTGATTTACCTGGGCTTGTACTGGATCGTGCGCCGCGCCGCGATCCTGCTGGCGCAACAACAGAAACAACTGATCACCAACGAAACCTTTGTCGCCCTCGGCGAGATGTCCTCGGCGGTCGCCCACAGCCTGCGCAACCCCTTGGCGACCATCCGTTCCAGCGCCGAGCTGGCCCTGGAATTCGACAGCGGCCCGGCGCACAAGAACATCAACGACATCATTGGCCAGGTCGATCGCATGTCGAAGTGGGTCCGCGAATTGCTGCAATCCTTGCGCCCGCTCAACGACGACCCCGAACCGGTGAACCTGGTGGCGGCGATTCACGACAGCCTCACGGCGTTCGAGCAGCAGATTGCCCGGGCGAAAGTCAGCGTAGTGTTCAATCCACGACAGACACCCATGGTGCTGAGCCAGCCAGTACAACTGACGCAGATCCTCAACAGTCTGATGGCCAATGCGCTGGAAGCCATGGACAAGGGCGGTACGCTGACCGTCACCCTGGAACCGACCGATGCCCAGGGCGTGTGCGTGGTGCTGAGCGATACCGGCAAAGGCATGAACGAAGAACAGCGCACCATGGCCTTCCGCCCGTTCTTCACCACCAAGGCCGGCGGGCTTGGCGTCGGGCTGGTGCTGGTCAAGCGCATCATGGAGCGTTTCGGTGGCGGGGTGACACTCGGCAGCCGGGAAGGCGAGGGCACTTGCGTCCGTCTGTCGTTCAAGTTAATCCCCTGAAATCGGGGATGAACTTTCCCCGTTAGCGGGTGTCATGGCCCAGTCATTGCACCGATAGTGGCAGGGTGATGTTCATAAGCCATTGTTCACTCAGGTATTAATGCTTTTGTGTAAATTGTTTCAAAGTGTGGCGAGGTAATTGCAAAACACCTATCACCCCCTTCACGACTTCGAGGCGGCTGGTGATGGACACAAAAGCGCGGCACCCCTGCAAGTGGTTTGGCCTGTTGACCCCACTGAGTATCCTCCTGACGATGACGCTGGGCGCGAGCCCGCTGCGCGCCAGCCCGATCGACGATGAGCGCCAGCCCGAGCCTTCCGATCCCTCGGCTTACTACGACGAACCGGCTGATGAACCCGCCGCCCTGAACGCCATCCTGACCATGCCGGAGGCCAACGAAGATTCCTTCGACCTGCCCGATGGGGTCAAAGGCAGCCGCGACGACACGCGTAAGGAAAACGTCCTGCCGCCGACGGTACAGACCAGTTTCAACTACCCCACTAATGGCAAGCCGAGCCCGTTGTTCGGCGCCCAGCCGTTCACCCAGCAACTGGTGCTGTTCGAAGAATTCGGCCCGGAAAAACTCGACCCCACCACCCCGGCGGCTCCATTGGGCTTCCCGCCGGCCGCCGTTGGCCCGTTGCCCCAACAAGACCCGACCAATGCCGCCCGCAGTGCGCCACCGAGTGCCGCGCTGGATGCTTTCTTGCGCCAACCGGGGCTGACACCATTCCCCAGCCAGTTCTCCAACGTGGTGGACCGCAACCCGTGGCAGGCGCAGATCGAGGTGTTCCTCAATCGGCATATCGGTTCTTCCGCTGAAGGTCGTCCGCCTGGAAAGGGTTGGTCGCATCAGCGCTGGAACGAGTTCTACCCGCAAGTGGCCTACAAGACCGTGCAGACTGGGGCGAGGCTCAACAGCGGCTGGCGTGACAGCCATCAGATGCACGGCTATGCCCTGGGCGAATTCGGCCCCGGTGGCCTGTATCACAACGTGGCGGGCGTGCCGGCCACCGATGGCACCTCCAAAGGCGTCGATCCGCGTTTCCACCCGAACATGCCGGTGCAGAACCACAACTCAGTGTGGACCTTCGACGGCACCTTGCCGCCCAAGCTGTTGATGGTGCGTTACGGTCAACCGGTGATGATGCGTCACTACAACGGTTTGCCGATCGACCCGTCGGCCAACATGGGTTTTGGCCTGCACACCATCAGCACTCACGAACACAACGGCCACGCGCCAGCGGAAAGCGACGGCTATGCCAACGCGTTTTTCTTTCCGGGGCAGTATTACGACTATCGCTGGCCGATCCAGTTGGCCGGCTACGACAGCATTAACACCGACGCCCATGACCCCCGCGCGGCATTCCCGTGCTCGCCCGGCGAAACCCTGTGGACCAACGACCTCAGCCCCAGCCGCAAAACCTGCGACCACGGCACGATCAAGATCCGCGGCGACTGGCGCGAAACCATGAGCACCCACTGGTTCCACGACCACATGCTCGATTTCACCGCGCAGAACGTCTACAAGGGCAACGCGGCGATGATGAACTACTACAGCGCCCTGGACCGTGGCAACGAGTCGGTCAACGATGGCGTCAACCTGCGTTTCCCCAGCGGCAGCGCCTTGCCATGGGGTAACCGCGACTACGACGTGAACCTGGTGTTCGCCGACAAGGCCTGGGACGCAAACGGTCAGTTGTGGTTCAACCCGTTCAACACCGACGGCTTCCTTGGTGACCAGGTGCTGGTCAACTGGCAGTGGAAACCGACCCTGGACGTGCGCGCCCGCAGCTATCGGTTCCGCATCCTCAATGGTTCGGTGTCGCGCTACTTCAAATTCGCGGTGGTGCGTGAGATCAAAGGTACCAGCGGCGAGTTCCAGGGGCCGAAAAACTCGGGTGTTTCCTATGCCCGCGTACCGTTCCACATGATTGCCAACGACGGCAACATCATGGAACACAGCGTGCCGTTCGACGGCACCATGGACCTGGACGCCGACGGCGATAAACAGAACCACAACGCGATCCTGCCGACCCAAGGCATCGCCGAGCGCTTCGACATCATCGTCAACTTCGCGAAAAACGGCATCAAGCCTGGCGACAAACTGTTCGTGGTCAACCTGATGGCCCACGACGATGGCAAAGGCCCGAAAGAGCCGATCGCCCTGGGGGATGTGCTGTCGGAGAAATACCTGGCGGTGCTCAAGCAATCGAGCAAAGGCCCGCAATGGGACAAGGGCGACCCGGGCGTGGGCAAAGTTTTGCAGCTCAACGTCAAGGCCTACACCGGTCAAGACCTGGCCATGGACCCCGCAGCGTACGAACCGGCCAAACCGGGCAAAGCCGAAGGCATGGTGATGATCCCGCTGAAAATCCATCGCGACAACGCCGCCGACAAAGTGCTGCTGTCCCAGGCCCGTCACCGTACCTTCACCTTCGGCCGTTCCGACGGCACCGATGAAGCACCGTGGACAGTCAAGACCGACGGCGGCTTCGGCTTCCACATGGACCCACGGCGCTTGAACACAGCCACCCAGCTGAAAACCGGTCCGACCGATGCCGGTGTCAGCGGTTTCGGCACCCTGGAAGTGTGGAACATCAAGGCCGGCGGCAAGGGCTGGAGCCACCCGGTGCACGTGCACTTCGAGGAGGGGATCATCCTCAGTCGCGGCGGCAAGGCGCCACCGGAATGGGAAAAATGGGCGCGCAAGGACGTGTACCGCATCGGTTCGGAAGCCGATGGCCTGGACAACGTCGAGATGGCGATCAACTTCCGCGAATTCGCCGGGACCTACATGGAGCACTGCCACAACACCCAGCACGAAGACAACTCGATGCTGCTGCGTTGGGACATTGAGAAACCCGGGCAATTCCAGTTGATGCCGACCCCGCTGCCGAGCTGGGACGGGGTGCGCTACGTCAACTCCGCCGCGCTGCCAACCTTCCGTAATGGTGATGGCTTTGGTCCACAAGTGGCGGTGAAAAAATGAAGCGCCGGGGAGCCGACAAGCCGTTGTACACGCCGCGCTCCCGCGCTCTGGGCATGCACCTGATACTGGTTCTGGTCACTTGTTTGCTGGCCAGTCAGGTGCTGCTCGCCCATGAACTGGCACCGCAGGAATCCGCCACCCCGTGGGGTGGCGACTACTTCCCCAACACATTGCTGACCGACCAGGACGGCCAGCAAGTGCATTTTTTCGATGACCTGATCAAAGGCAAAGTGGTGGTGATCAATTTCATCTTCACGTCGTGCAGCGATTCCTGTCCGCTGGAAACCGCACGCCTGCGCCAAGTACAGAAATTGCTCGGCGACCGGGTCGGTCAGGACATTTTCTTCTACTCCATCAGCATCGACCCGCTCAGCGACACGCCCGAGGTGCTGAAGGCGTATGCGCAACGTTTCAAGGTCGGGCCGGGCTGGAAGTTCCTCACCGGCGAATTTGCCGACGTCACCGACCTGCGCAAAAAGCTCGGGCTGTTTATCGAAGGCGTCGACAACGGTCGCAGCAAGGACCACAACCTGAGCCTGATCGTCGGCAATCAGCAAACGGGCCGCTGGATGAAGGCCTCACCCTTCGAGAACCCGTGGATCCTCGCCGATCAACTGGCCAACACTTTGCAGAACTGGAAACAGCCCAGCATTGAAGAAAGCTACGCCAATGCGCCCGAGATTCGCCCGCCGAGCAACGGCGAAGAACTGTTCCGCACCCGTTGCGCCTCGTGCCACAGCCTGGGGCCGCAAGACGGGCAGGGCATCGGCATGCGCAGCATCGGCCCGGACCTGATCGGCGTGACCCGCCTGCGCGAACCGGCCTGGCTCAACCGCTGGATTCGTGAGCCGGACCGCATGCTCGCGGAGAAAGACCCGGTTGCATTGGAGCTGTATCAGCGTTTCGACAAGATTTCGATGCCCAACCTGCGCCTGGATGAACACTCCGCGCAGTCGATCATCGATTTTTTGCAGGAAGAAACCGACCGCCAGCAACCCTTGGCAGAGCAGGCGCCAGAGGTGTCGCAGATGAACTAGCGGCTAAATAACATCATTGGCCCGTCGACCACGATCAATGCCACCTACACTGTTCGTGACACGGCTAAAAAAGGCTTGAGGCAAGCATCCAGGGACATTCCCATGCAGCTATCAGAACAACAAAAAGTACCTGCGCCGCCTATGGCGGCAGCAGAGCGCAAGGGCTGGGGCGGTCAGTTCAATCTGCTGCGCTGGTTTTCCCTGGCCAGTTTTTTCATCATCGCCGCCGTGGCGCTGGGCCTGGGCTATGTCTCCACGCGCTTTGTGGTCACCGAAAGTATTGAGCGTGACGCCTTGCTGACGGCGCAGTTTATTCAGGCCATCGGCGATGCCGAAATTCGCCATGCCTCGATTAATCCGAACAGAACCATGGGCGAAATGCTCGATCCGCGCCATGACAACGCTTATCCCGATGTGGATCCGGGCGCCCGCGCCGCCGCCCGTATCGAATTCCTCGACCATGTGGAGCACCTGCCGGATATTTTGCTGGCCACGGTTTTTGCCCTCGACCGCTCGGTGATCTGGTCGACCAACCCGGCGATGATTGGCATGCGTTTCGAAGACGACGAGGAGTTGGACGAGTCCTTCGAAATGAAGGTGCCGGTGTCTTCCAGCTACCACAAGATCGACGACGAACGCCCCGAGCAGATGTTGTTGCGCGAGCCGCAGCTATTGTTTATCGAGAACTACATTCCGATGTTCAACGCCGACAAAAGCAAAGTGATCGCCATGGTGGAGATCTACAAAGAGCCTGCTGACCTGGTGGAGCGCATTGAGCGCGGCTTCAAGTCGATCTGGATCGCGACCCTGCTTGGCGGCGCGGCGATTTACCTGGCGCTGTTCTGGATCGTGCGACGCGCCGCGACACTGCTGCAGAGCCAGCAGAAACAACTGATCAGCAACGAAACCTTCGTGGCCCTCGGGGAGATGTCCTCGGCGGTCGCGCACAGCTTGCGCAACCCGCTGGCCACCATCCGCTCCAGCGCCGAACTGGCTCAGGAAGTCGCGAGCCAGGGCGCCCAGAAGAACATCGGCGACATCATCAACCAGGTCGATCGCATGTCCCGCTGGGTCCGGGAGTTGCTGGTGTCGTTGCGGCCGATGAGCGACGACAGTGAATCGGTGGACCTGGTGCTGGCCATCGACGACGCTCTGAGCGCCTTCGACCCGCTGATCAGGCGTTCGAACGTCGAGGTGCGTTTTACCCCGCAAAGTTTTCCGCCGGTGGTCAGCCAGCCAGTGCTGCTCACACAGATTCTCAACAGCCTGTTCGCCAATGCCCTGGAAGCCATGCCCAAGGGCGGTGTGCTGAGCGTTGATATCGAGTCGACGCAGCCAGGGCAGTTGTGCATGACCCTGACCGATACCGGCAAGGGCATGAACAAACAGCAGCAACAGATGGAGATGGTGTTCAAGCCGTTTTTCACCACCAAGCAGGGCGGTTTGGGCGTCGGCCTGGCCTTGGTCAAACGAATAATGGAACGCTTCCAGGGCTCGGTCGAACTGACCAGTCAGGAGCAGGAAGGAACCCGCGTTTGTCTCAACTTTAAAGTGGCAACGGGAGGGGAATATGGAGCACAGCATACTGCTGGTCGAGGATGATGAACTCCTCGCCGAGAACATCCAGACCTACCTGGAGCGCAAAGACTTCGAGGTGACGGTTTGCCACTCGGCCGAGGACGCACTGGAACAGCTGGGCACGTTTGTCCCGGACGTGGTGCTGACCGACAATTCGCTGCCGGGCATGAGTGGTCACGATCTGATCCAGAAGCTGCGCATCAGCGCGCCGGATCTGAAAGTGATCATGATGACCGGTTACGGCAACGTCGAAGACGCCGTGGTGGCGATGAAGGAGGGCGCGTTTCACTACGTGACCAAACCGGTGGCGCTGCCGGAGCTCAAGTTGCTGCTGGACAAGGCCCTGGCCACCGACCGCATGGAACGCACGCTGTCGTTCTATCAGGAACGCGAGGCGCAGAAGTCCGGGGTGCAGGCGTTGATTGGTGAATCGGCACCCATGCACTACCTCAAAGACACCATCGGCCAATTGCTCGACGCCGAGCGCCGCATGGCCAACACCGACCTGCCGCCGGTGCTGGTGGAAGGCGAAACCGGCACCGGCAAGGAATTGGTGGCCCGGGCGCTGCACTTCGACGGTCCGCGAGCCAAGGGACCGTTTATTGAATTCAACTGCGCGTCGATCCCGTCCAACCTGGTGGAATCGGAGCTGTTCGGCCACGAGAAGGGCGCGTTCACTGACGCCAAGGACCGCCGGGTCGGGCTGGTGGAAGCCGCCGACGGCGGGACGCTGTTTCTCGATGAAGTCGGCGAGATGGACCTGTTGCTCCAGGCCAAACTGCTGAAGCTGCTGGAAGACCGGACCATTCGCCGGGTGGGTTCGGTGAAGGAGCGCAAAGTCGATTTGCGGGTGATCAGCGCCACCAATTGCAACCTCGAACAAATGGTCCAGCAGGGCAAGTTCCGCCGCGACCTGTTCTTCCGCCTGCGCATCATCTCGATCAAGGTCCCACGCCTGCATGCCCGGGGTGCCGACGTGCTGCTGTTGGCCCGGCACTTCCTGGCGATCCACGGCAAACGCTATGGCAAGCCGCACTTGTATTTCAGTGACCAGGCCGAAGAGTTGCTGCTCAGCTACACCTGGCCGGGCACGTGCGCGAGTTGCGCAACATGCTGGAGCAAACCGTGTTGCTGGCCCAGAGCGACGCCATTGGCGCCCATCAATTGAATGTGTGCCAGAGCCTGGTGGATGAACCGTTTGTCTTGCCGGAAACGCACTTCATCGAACCCCGGCCACACCACCCCGTCGAATCGATGAACCTGCCGGAGGTCGAGCGCGACATGGTGCGCAAGATGCTCGACAAGACTGACTGGAACGTCACCAAGTCGGCGCGCCTGCTGGGTTTGAGTCGCGACATGCTGCGTTACCGCATTGAAAAACTGGGCCTGGCACGCCCGGACAAGCGCCAATGGTAAGCGCGCAAATGGACTGATGGTCGGTTGTTTGTCAGAGGACGACGAGAGGTGGGGACGCTCGGTGGAAAATCCACGGAGGCTGTGCCTAACTGATTTTTCCCCTTTGATGGAGAGGCGGGCTATGCGGCGTAGAGGGACGCAATACTGGCTCTGGAGCAACAGGCAATTACACGGCCGCATTCACGAAGAGGTCTTGCCGGACGGTACGCAGATTGACGTACAGGCCCGGTTCAATCGTGAGCAGGTGACCCAGGTGTTCGTCGGGGTGTATGCCGCCGATGGCGTGCCGATTGCAGAGGAGTTTTACGACCGCGAGGGCCATCCAACGCTGGTGAAAGCGCTGGAATGGGGCTGCGCCTGCGCCCAGACGATTCTCAACACGGTGACGGCATTCCGTGCGCCCCATCGCATTCAACTGACGCTGGGGGTGGTGCTGGACGATCCTTGCGCCCTGGCCCTGCGCCACATGGAGATGTCTGACGATGAAGCCCTGCGGCTCAAGCGTCAGGATGCCTGGGACGAGTACCTCAAAGCCAAGCAAGCGGTGCTGGACATGATGCGCGCCGACAAGGTTGACAGCGAAGTCTGGGAAAGCCAGAAACGCCGCCTGCGCGAGGCCATCGATCGCCGCGCGGCGTTGCGCCACACCTGGCCCTGTGACTGACGCTCAAGGCATCGCCTGGACCTGACGGGTGAGGCAGGCCAGCAGGCACGACGGGTCGAGCACTTCGTCATTCACGTAGATGCCGCGCTCCGGATCGTAGGAACGGATAAACACCCGCACATTGGCATCCGCCACAGTGGGCAATCGGGAATCGTAGAACACATGCTCGCTGGCGATGGGGATGAAGTCCTGGGGCGCGGTCGGGATGTACGCGCGTGGCGGCACCGTGTTCAACGTCGGCGGCGCTGGATGCGCGAAGGGCTGATTGGGTCCGTAGTAGATCATTTCACTGCTGGAACTGTCGGTTTGCAGGGGGCTGTCGTCGGCGAATGCAGCGCTGGCGGCAGTCAGGACAGCTAAGAAGAACAGCGTGTGTTTCATGGCAGCACCTGTGCAATCGGTTATCCCGCATTTCCCCAAGGCCTTTAACTATAGCTGCCGTAGGGCCACGCGTTCGCGACGGTCCGATTACAACATCGCAACAAAGCCCCGATGTGGTTTTTCCGGACGCTGATCTAGACTCGTGCCGGTCAATAAAAACGAGATCTGGAGTGCGCAATGGACATGCCGACCAAACAACAAGCCGTCGCCAGTAACCGCGAGGCCTGGAATGATTCCGCCAGTCATCACAAGGACGGCCCCGAATGGCAGGGCGTGCTCAATGCCGTGAGCCAGGCTGATTTTTGCTGCATCGATGACACCCTGCGCGGTGTGCTGGAACAGGTGGGCGTCGAGGGCCAGGACGTGGTGCAACTGGGCTGCAATAACGGTCGCGAAAGTCTTTCACTGTTTGCCCTGGGCGCGCGGCGGGTAGTGGGGGTGGATCAGTCCGCCGCGTTTCTTGAGCAGGCCCGGGAACTGGGGGCCCGGTCGCCCCATGAGGCCGAGTTCATCGAAGCCGACATCCATCATCTACCGACAGCGCTTGAGGGGCGTTTCGATGTGGCGCTGATCACCATAGGTGTCTTGAACTGGATGCCGGACATCGCCGAGTTCTTCTGCCACGCCGCGCAAGTCCTCAAACCGGGTGGGGCACTGGTGATCTACGAAGCCCACCCGTTCCTGGAAATGCTCGACCCCGAAGCCGCCGACCCGTATCGCCTGGACAGCTCGTACTTTCGTAGCGAGCCGTTCGTGCAGCACCAGCCGATCGTCTATGAAGGCAAAGTCGAACAACCGGCGGCCGCGTCCTACTGGTTCGTCCACACCCTGAGCGCCATCTTCACCGCCGCCCTCGACGCCGGGTTGCAGATCAGCCACTTCAAGGAATACCCGCATTCCAACCGCGAAGAGGCGTATGACCGGTATGAACGGCAGGTGGCGCAGTTGCCGTTGTGTTTTACGTGGGTGGCGGTGAAGCGCTGATTGCCTAAACCGAGTTTGCAGCGTACCCAATCCCCCGTAGGAGCAAGGCTTGCCCGCGAAGGCAATCCCGAGGACGCCGTCGCGGGCAAGCCTTGCTCCTACATTGCTCACGATCGTTCCCACGCTCTGCGTGGGAACGCCTCAAGGGACGCTCCGCGTTCCAGCTCTGGAAAGGGACGCGGAGCGTCCCGGGCTGCATTCCCACGCGGAGCGTGGGAACGATCAACGGCACAAAACCAATGTAGGAGCAAAGCTTGCTCGCGAAGGCAATCTCAGGGACGCCTTCGCGGGCAAGCCTTGCTCCTGCAAGGCGCCAGGCACAGGTTGAGTGTTAAAACTGGCTGATGGTGTTCAGGCCCCAGCCGGCGCCCCTGCCACCACGGGCCGGCCCGGTTTGCGCAGTGTGTCGAGGCGCGAGCCGGTGTAGCGGGTTTCGCGGTAGAGGCGCCAGCGGCCGCCGAACAGGCCATACACGTGGGTCACGCGGCCCTGTTCGTGGTAGCCCATGCGGATGTGCAGTTTCAGCGCCGGGATGTTGTGGGTTTCGCAGACGTCCACCACTTTGTTGCAACCCTGGGCGGCCATGGCTTCCCAGAGGGCGACTTGAACATCCACCGACAGGCTGGTGCCGAAATAGGCCCGGGTCATTTCACCGCCGAATTCGAAGAACTCACCCGGCTTGACCGGGAACCAGCAACCGTAATAGTGCCGGTCGTGGTAGTCGCGGGTGCTGCCCCAGATGAACGCGACCGCGTGGCTTTCCTCGTCCAGGTACATGTGCCCGGTGTGACCTTCGGCGGCGAGTTCGGCCATGGTCCCGACGCGGTCACCAAAGTGCTTGGTGAAGGCGATGGCGTTGTCCGGGGTGATGGTCACTTGGCGCAAGCCGACATAGGGCCGCAACTTGTGCGGCGGCACCGGACTGACCAGGTCACGCTCCATCCACAACAGCTCCCAGTGAAAGTACACGTAGCGCTTCCAGAAGGCTTTGAACAGGTTGCCCAGACCTTTTTGCCTGATGCGTTCGCGCAGCTTGTCGATGACGTTCATAAAGCCCTCCATGGCCAAGGCCAAGGTGATGTGGGGGATGCTTTCGATGGGTATAGATCAACGCTGTAACTTCATGTCAAAGCGCCAGCTTTGAATATGTTGCAACTTGTGTAACTCATTCGAGTGCAGCTGTGCCGCCCGGCAAATCCCTGCTCACAACGGCGTAGGACACCCGCTCGACACCCGTAAGGCGCCGCTCTAGCACTTGGGTTAGTGACTCGCCGGGGTTCAGGTATGCATCGCCAAAATCCGCCCCGAGCTGGTTGGGATGAGCGACGATTTCCAGCAAGCCGTCGGTCGGCACGGGGGCGTTTCGAAGGTCCACGGGCGTGCAGACATAGTCCGCCGTCGCGCCGGCCAGGTTCTGCAAGCGCCGATTGAGCAACCCCTTGAACGCGCGCTTGGGCAGGCTCAGGTTTTGCCCCAGATTCCGTGCCAGGCGCACAGCCACCCCTTGTCGTGCGGCAAAGCGCGCGACGATCTCGCCGATGGGCCAGATGTTGTGCACGTGCTGGTGGGAGTCGATATGACTGGGCCGTACGTCGTGATCCACGCAGTGTTGCCATTGCGCCTGGAGCTCGTCCATCACCGCTTCCCGGTCCAGGCGATTGAGCCAAAGGGTGTGGCGGGGCAGGTTGAGGTCAAACTCGCCCTGGCTGTCGCAGAACGTCGAGCGTTCGAGAATGCCCTGGCTCAGCGGCCGGCCATAGGTGAGGTTGAAGTGCAGGCCGATGCGTCCCTTGAGCAGCGGATGCTGGGCCATCAGGCACGCGGCTTCGAATGCCGGCATGTTGGCCATGGCCGTGGCGGAGCTGATGACCCCGGCCTGGAAGGCGCCGAGGATCACCGCGTTTTCGCATGGGCTGAGGCCGAAATCGTCAGCGTTGACTATGACTTGGTGCGGCATGTTCGCCCTCCGTGGTTTTTTCAATGGGCGCAGGGCTTTTGGGCTCCGGTGCGGGCGCCGATATAACTGCCGCCGCCCGTTTCGCCCGCCATGTTTGCAACGCCGGTTTGAGCCGTTGCCACACACGCAACGCCAGCCCCAACGCGAGGCCGCTGGGGCGCCAGGAATAGAAGCTCCAGCGCCAGTGCTCCAGTTGCCCGGTCATGCGTTCGTGGAGTTGATGACTGGAGTTTTCCAGGCTGACCCGCGAGGCATCGATCCAGCGCCAGTTGTCGTCCAGGCCCCAGCGAATCCACTCTTCGAGCAGGACCCGGCCGCTGCCCAGGTCGGCGTATTGCGGCAGGAACGCCAGGTTGTAATCGTACAGCCGGCCCTGTTCCAGCAAGCCCAGGCGATAGCTGATGCAGCGCCCGTCCAGTTCCAGCACCACCACTCGCACCAGGCCACGAGCGGCGAGGGCGGTGAAGGCGCGATCCATCCATTGTCGATGGCGTTCGTCGGCGAAAATGCCGACGCCTTCATCGCCTTTCCAGCTCACCGCTTCGACTTCGCTGATGGCTTGCAGCAGCGGGCCCATGGTCGCGGCGTCCGGGGTGATGCGTCGCACCTGGGCACCACACGCGGCGATGCGTTTGCGCGCGCGGCGCAGTTTGTAGCGCGGATCGCCCGAGACTTCCTGGCGATCCGCTTCGCTGATCAGGTGCACCGGCACCTTGCAACTGAGGCGCCGTTCACCGGTAGAACAGTGAGCCATCCACACCGTCAGGGCACTTTCTTCGCCCGTGGGTTCGGACAACTCGTTGAGTTGCAGTAACGCGTGGGGCAAACGACGGCGAATCACGATCAATGCCTTGTGGATGCTCTCGGCATCCAGGCAAGCGAGGAGCGCCAGACGATCGGTCAGCGGGTAGCCGAGGTGATGCAACACCCGGAACGGTAACCTGCCAAACCGTTCGCGAGTCGCCACCAACGGCAGGCATAGCGCCAGTTCATCACCCCGCCAGCCGAGCAGCACGTGCAGGCGCTCGCCGTCCTTGAGCGCCAGTTCCGCAGCGACCAGCCAGGCCAGGGTGTTGAAAGGTGTGTGGTCCGTCACTCGCAGGCGCAAGGCTTCATAAGCCACTGCCGGAAAGTCCGGGGCGCACAGCGAAGTGCGCCATTCGAATCGCGTCGCCATCGGGTCAGGTCGCCTCTGCTGCAACAGGGGTCGGCGTCGGTTTGCGCAAGGCATCCAGACGCGAGCCGCTGTAGCGGGTTTCACGGTAGAAACGCCAGCGACCAAACAGCTCGTAGACGTTCATGATTCGTCCTTGCTCCTTGTACCCCATGCGAATGTGCAGCTTGAGCGCCGGGATATTGTGGAATTCACAAACATCCACCACGGTGTTGCAGCCCTGGTCAGCCATGGCTTTCCACAGGTCCAGTTGCAGGTCCACCGAAAGCGTGGTGCCCCAGTAGGCACGGGTCAGTTCGCCACCAAATTCGAAGAATTCGCCAGGCTTCACCGGGAACCAGCAACCGTAATAGTGTTTGTCGTGGTAGTTGCGCGCGGCGCCCCAGATGAAGGCCACCGCGTCACCTTGATCATCCAGGTGCATTTGGCCGGTGTAACCCTCGCGGGCCAGCTCAGCCATGGTTCCCACCCGGTCGCCGAAGTAACGAGCGAAAGCGCTGGCGTTGTCAGGGGTGATGTTGACGACACGCAGCGGCGGATAGGGTCTGAGTTTGTGCGGCGGAACCGGGCTGACCAGATCGCGCTCCATCCACAGCAATTCCTGGTGAGAAAAGACGTAGTGCTTCCATATTTTGTTGAACGTGGGGCGCAGTCCTTTTTGCTTAATGTGTTCGCTGAGTTTCTTCAAAATTCTCATGTTATTAACTCCTGACGGGATCGGCCGTGAGTGGAGTAATACAACGCGCGGCGACATGCCGGCGCGGCCATGCATTCGAAGGGCGGTCATGAGGCAGTCCAGCTCAGGGCGAACAGGGTTTGCCCCGGCAGGTCGAAGCTGACGCGACCGTCCTGGCAGTGGAAGGGCGCGTCGCGGCTGCGGTTGTCGGCGCCGAAGTAGCGCAATGAACCCTTGGTCAGCGGACAGTTCGCCCCACTCAGGTCGATACGTTGCAAGCGCGTGCCTTTGTTGACCCCCAACAGGCCGCGTTGCAGGTCGGTGGCCATGGCCAATACGTCGACCTCGAAAGCGTCGTTCTCCAGGAGCATCACATCGCGAAGCCAATGCTGCTGGATGAACTGCTGGGCCAGGCCCACTGGTTTGATCTCGAAATGATCGTCATCCAGGACCTTGAACATGCCCTTGGGGTAGTTCGGCTCATCGGCGGCCTGGAACCAGTTAAGCATCTCCAACAAGCCGTCCTGGGCCGAATTGATCGCCACCGAAGCCCACCAAAGCGAGGCGAAATGGGTTTCCTGATCGTAGGGGCTCAGGCTCGAGCCGCTGGACATATTGGTCTGGTCCAGCAGCAGCGCCTTGCGTGGTCGCCCGTTGGCGTCCAGCCCCACCAGGTCGGCGGCGCGGCGCACGCTGTCGCGGTAGACCCGGGTCGCGAGCAAGTCGCGAATCATCCATTCGTGCCAGGCCAGGGCGTCGATCTGCTCGCCGGATTCCGCCAGCAGGCGCCGGGCCCAGTCGATGCCACGCTTGTCCGCCGCGTTGTCGGCGAAGGGGCCGTTGACCAGCCGCGAACTGGCCGGCATGGCGATGCGAATACCGGCCTTGGCATTGCCGGGGTTGCTGCGCACCTGCCGGGCCATGCTGTTGAAGAGGCTCTGGTAATGGGCGTAGTCGGGGTAGTTGAGGTTCGGCTCGTCAGCGAAACCGATGTAGTGGGTGCCCTTGCCGCCGAGGGCGCGGGTGCTGGCGAGCCAGGCGTCGAGGCCGCTGTTGCTCGTGGTGTCGGCGCGCAAATCGGCTTGGCGTTGGCTGCCGGCGAGCAAGGTGATGTCCTGGGTGATGCCGAAGCGATCCTGATAGACCCGGCGGAACGCGTCTTCGTAATCCGGCTTGCGCTGGGTGATATCGACGAAACTGTAGTAACTGGCCGCCTTCGCACCCAGCGCATCGAGCACCGCAAAACTCGACGGTGGCGGCATCACGTAGGGCAGGGCGACGCCCAGGTTCGGGGTTGGCCCGAGCACTTTTTTGTGCAGTGTCAGCCGGGTCTGACCGTTGTCTTCACGCAGCGGTTTGAGTTGCTGCGGGTTCTGCGCGAACAGATTGGCCGTGCCGTCGAGCCAGAACGCCACCTTGCCGCTGCCCCGCAGGCGCAGGCGCCAGGTTTGTTCGCTGTTGCTGACCGGCAGTGCAACTTGATCGAACTGCCAATAGGCGCGATAGGGTTTGAGCGCCAGCAACAGTGGTTGGTTGTCGCCCACGCGCTGGGCTTGCAGGGCGCCGACGCCACCGTGGAACTTGCCGGCCAGCACCGCGTGTTCCCCCGGTGCGACCTTGAAGTACAACTCGTCGCCGTCACGGGCTTCGGCACTGAAATGCACCTTGGCCGGGGCGAACAAGGCCACTGTGCGTTCGTCGTGCTCGACCTTGTAGCGGCGGAAACTGTAGCCCGGAATCTCCAGCTGATAACTGGCGGCGCCGGGTGCCAATGGCCAGCTCTGGGTCCCTCGGGCTTCACTGGCGGCGATCAGGCGTTCGCCCGCCAGTTTGCCCTGGCCATCGACCAGATAAATATGTTCTTCGTTGGCGTCGGCCTGCCACGCCGGCGTCCAGCGCACGGTCACGGTGTCGGGGCGATCCGCTTGCAGGTACAGGCTGCCGTCACGAATGTCGGACCAACGCATCGATGCCGCTTGAGCGTCGAGTGCGAAGCCCAGACTCAACAACAGCGCCAGGCGATTCATGCGGACTTCCGTTGCAGCATCAGCAGCATCGGCGCGACGTCGCTGGGCAGGATGATCAGGGTTTGCCAGACCGCCACGCCACTCAAGCGGCAATACATCACCAGCAGCGCGACGGTCACCGCCAGATAGGCAATGGATGAAGCGGCGGCGGCGCCGACGATGCCGTAGGCCGGAATCAGTACCAGGTTCAGGGCCAGGTTAAGCAGCGCGCCGATCCCCATCAGCAGCGACACGGTGCCGGGGCGATTTTTGCCCAGCAAGTCCAGGCGCAGAATGCTGGCGTAGCACAGCCCCAACAGTCCCGGCAGCAGGGCGAGCAAGGCCGGATACGCTGGCTGATACGCGGCGCCGAACAGCGTGACGATCAGCCATTCGCCGATCACCGCCATGGTCAGGCAGGCGCCGAGCATCACCGTGGCGGTCAGGCGCAGGGCCAGCGGGGTGACTTTGTCCATGCCTTCGTCCTGTTGCAGCAGGCGTTTCATCAACGGCGTAGTCACTGCTTCCGGGACGATCAGCAACAACTCGGCGGCCGCACTGGCCATGGCGTAATGCCCCAACGCGGTGCTGCCGAGCAAGGCGCCGATAAACAGGTAGTCGGAACGCAGGATCACTTGCTGGAACAGCAAATCGGGATGGCTGCGGGCGCTGTAGCGCAGCAGCTCATTTTGACTGGCGCGGTCCCATTGCAGGGTCAGCGGTTGATTGCGCTTGAGCCAGACCCACCCCGCCAGCACCACCAGGCTGATGCCCGCCAGCCAACTGATCAGCGCCGCTTCCAGGGCGGCGGTTTTCCACATCCAGAACAGGGCCAGGAACAGCAGCAACGGTGCCAGGGACTCCACCAGGCGCAAGGCGTTGAACGCCACCACGCCGCCGGACGCGTTGTGCAAGGTCAGCAAACCACTTTTGAGCACGGTCAGCGGCACCGCCAGCAACAGCAACCAGGCGAGCAAACCGAGTTGGGTGGTAATGTCCAGTTCGCTGCCGAATTCCCGGGTCAGCGCCACCACCAGCAAGGTCAGCAGCAGTGCCAGCAGGCAGCCAAACACCAGCACCTGGCTCAGCAGCAACCCCATCGGCCGTTGCTTGGCCGCCTGATAACCCACCGCCGAATTCAAGCCGCCGCTGGTGGCGGCGCTGATCAGGTCGGGCAGGGTGCTGAGCAGGGCAAACAAGCCGCGCTCGCTCGGCCCGAGAATCCGCGCCAGTAACACGTTGCGCAGCAGGCGCAGGCCGATCATCGCCAGCTTGGTGCCCATGCTCAGGGCCAGGTGCTTGAGGTAATGGCTGCGACTCATGGCCGTGCCCCGCGGTAGATGCGCCACGACAGCAACTCCGGATTACGCGCCGTGCGCTGGCTGACACCGAAGCGCGGCAACGCCAATGGATCGCTGGCGCCGCGATAGATGCCGGTGCCGGTGCCCAGGGCATAGGGAAAGGCATGGTCGGCGACCTGTTGCCGGACGCGCGCATCGTGATCGCCGTTGGGGTAGCAGTAGACCGGCAGCGGCCGGTTGCAGCCGTTCAACAACGCATCGCGGCTGCGGCTCAGTTCTTCATCCAGACGTTGATCGTCGAGGCCGGTGAGGATCGCGTGACTGGCGCCGTGGGGACCGAAGCGCACCAGCCCGGAGGCTTCCAGCGCACGCACTTGCTGCCAGTCCAACGCCTGGGGCAACGACTCTTCGGGGCACTCGTCGGTCAGGCGGCTCAAGTCGTCCGGCGCCAGGGTTTTCAGGCTTTGCAGGTAGTGCAACAGGGTCAGGCTGCGGCGGTCCACATCGACGTCATCCATCAACACCGGCAGGGGCCGGCCGACCTGTTGCAGGCATTCGATCAGGTGCATCCGGGCTTGTTCGCCATGGCTGCCCCACAGGGTTTCACCCAGGCTTTCCCACCAGAAGCGCTGGCGACTGCCGATGAAATCGGTGGAGAGGAAGATGCTTGCCGGCACCTGATATTTTTGCAGCAGCGGGAAGGCATTCACCGCGTTGTCGCGCCAGCCGTCATCAAACGTCAGTGAGACCCTGGGCCGCTCCGAGCGCAAGGTGCCGGGGTGCAGGATGTCCATCAGCGGCACGCAGTCGAAGTGTTTTTTCAGCCAGACCAGCAAGTGCTCGAACGCTTTGGGCCCGACGCACAGTTCATTGCGATGGGGCAACTCGGCAGCGCGGTCGTTGGCCAGCACCCGGTGCAGCATCAGGATCACCCCGGCGCCGTGCAGTTGATTGCGCCCCACCGAGGAGTTGAGGTAGAGCCAGCCACTGGTGCGTTTTAATAATTGTTTGATCGCCATGGCACGCGCCTCTCATCGATTTTGCTCGGGGTTCCACTGGCTATACCGCTGGCCACGCAGGAACTGCCACAGACCGATACTCATCCCGGCAAGGGTCACCAGAAGGAACGCGGCGAGGCGAAAGGGTTTGGGCAAACGGTGTTGCACATCCAGCAGACCGGCAATGGCCACCGCGTAACCGAGCAGTTGCGCCACCAGGCACATTTGATAGAAACCGTGGTCGTTCCACAGCCAGAAATTGCTCAGGAATAACGGCACCAACAGGATCGGTGCCAGACGCCGGATCAGCTTGTGACTGATCAGCGCCAGCGAATACAACCCATACTTCAGCGGATTGAGCAGCACGCTGCGCTGCGCCAGGCTTTGCAGGCCACCGACGGTGACGCGCTGGCGACGACGGAACTGTTTGTCGGCTTCATCGACGCCGTGGTCGATCACCTGGGCCTCGGGCACATAGACGATGCGTTTGAACGCCACCGGCGCGCAGGTGCTGATAAAGAAATCATCGTTGACCTCCGCCGGCACGTTCTCGAACAACTCGCGGCGCAAGGCGAGCAGGGCGCCATCGGCGGAGACCATGCACCCGGTGCGGTTTTCCACCCGACGCAACCAGCCTTCGTAGTGACGATAGAGGCTGTCGCCGACACTCAGCCCACCGCCGGTGACCGGGATCACCATGTGCCCGGCGCAGGCGCCGACCTTAGGATCGGCCAGTGGCGCGAGCAAGTGGCCGAGGGTGTCGCGGGACCATTGGTTGTCGGCATCAGTGAACACCAGGATGGCGCCGGTGCTCAGCGCCACACCGGCATTCAAAGTTGCGGCCT
The DNA here is from genome assembly GCF_008370045.1 of Pseudomonas sp. ANT_J12. Taxonomy (GTDB): domain Bacteria; phylum Pseudomonadota; class Gammaproteobacteria; order Pseudomonadales; family Pseudomonadaceae; genus Aquipseudomonas. The sequence continues at coordinate 89,159 of NZ_VOBN01000004.1, read as the reverse complement.
TACCCTGGCGCGGCAGGTCGAGCACGGTAATGCGCGGGTCGATGACCTTGTGCGCGCAAGCCACGGTGTCATCGGTGGAACCATCGCTGACCAGGATGATTTCCAGCGACGAAGGCTGGTAATCCTGGGCGAGTAAGGTGCGCAGCTTGTGCTCGATGTGTCGCGCCTCGTTGTGCGCGGCGATTACGATGCTGATGTTCAGCGGCGGCGCGAGGTCGTGACGCCGCACCGCAAACAACGGCGCCAGCAGCGTCAGCAACAGCGGATAGCCAACGTAGGCGTAAACCGGCAGCAACAGGCACAACCAGAAAATGAATTCAGCCACGGGCGGGCCTCCTGGCATTCCAATGACACAGGCTGAGGATGAACGCGGCGCCGGCCAGGTGCAGGCGCACCCAATGCAGGCCCCACAGTTGCAGGGTCAGGAGAATGTCACGGTGTTTCAGGCTCTGGCGCAGGCTCAGGAGCAGCCCCGGCAGTAAGGTGATCATGACCATCACCGCCGCGTGGTGCGGGAAACCGTCCAGCAGCGCGGAAACCGCCAGGAAGTCGAGCAACCAGACCAATAGCGACAGGACTGGGAACCGTAACAACCGCAGGCTGTAGCCGTGGGTGCGCAGCAGTTGCAGGTGACTGCCCTGGCGCCACATCTCCTTGCCCATCCATTCGCGCCAATTGGCTTCATAGCCCCAATGCAGGGCGACGCTTTCATTGACCGCCATCAAGCGCGCGCCAGCCGCTCGCAGGCGCATGGTCAGGTCCTTGTCTTCGCCGGTGCGCAGGGTTTCGTCGAAGCCGCCGATCTGCTCGAACCAGGTGTGGCGCATCAGCAGGTTGGAAGTGGGCAGCCATTGCACCGAGTGCAGGGTGTGGCTGGCAGGACGTAGCGTGCGACGTTGCCAGGCATCGGCGTACCACGGCGCTTGCGCCGGGGTGTGCAGGTCGAGGCCGAAGACATCGGCCTGGGCGCGGGATTCAAGTTCGAACAGCAGGCTCAGCCAGTTTTCCGGCATCTCGACGTCGGCATCGATGAAGGCCAGCCATTCCCCGGTGGCCAGCGCAGCACCGCGATTGCGCAGCGCTCCGATGAGCAAGCCGGGGAGCACTAACACCTGCGCGCCGAACTGCCGGGCAACCTGCGGGCCGTGATCCTCGGAGCCGTTATCGACCACGATCAACTCGCATTCCACGTCTGCCGCATCGGCGGCCTTTTGCGCGGCGAGCAAGGTCCGGCCGATGTGCCGGGCCTCGTTGAACATGGGGATCACAATACTGATTCGTTTCATGCCTTGGCCTCTGTCAGTGGCGCTTGTTCTGCCTTCAGGCGCAGGACGCTGGTCAGGGCCAGCATGATCCATACGTATTTTTGGTTGGGGGCGCTGAGGAACATCAAAAACAGCGTCAGCGACAGGAAACTCATGCCCAGGTGGGTCATGAAATCGGCCTCCGGCCAGTTGCGGCGCAGCATCCAGGCGCGGCGGGCGCGAATCAGGTTGTATACGCCCAGCGCCATCATGCCGACGAACAACAGGCCGGCGGGAATCCCCAGTTCGCTGAAGATTTCCAGGTAGGTGTTGTGGGCGCGGCGATAGAGGTCGCCGACTTTGCGGTTGGCCGAAAAGGCCTTGGCGTAACCGGTGGTGGCGTAGTGCAGCGGAAAGGTCCCGGGGCCGCTGCCCAGCAGCGGATTCTCGCGGATCATCTGGCCGCCGACGACGATGTAGGAGGCGCGACGGCCGAGGGATTCGTCCTGGCTCTTGGCGCCCGCGCTCAGAATGCTCAAGGACTGAATCCGGGCGACATAACCAGGGGGCATCGCGTAGAGCGCCAGCGGAATCGCGATCGCCAGGCCGAGCATGGCAAACCCTAAATGCCGTGGCCGGATGCGCGTCAATTCTGCGCGATAGTGCCAGGCACCGATCATCAGGCTGAGGAACAGCACCACCAGCCCGGAACGGGATTCGGTCTTGGTCATGCCGCCCAACAGCGCCAGGCAGCACACGCCCCAGGAAATGCGGTGCAACAGGTTCGGGCTGCGGATCACCAGCAACAGGCCCAGGGGGACAGCGAAGGCGATCAGCATGGCAAAGGCGTTCGCGTCTTCCAGCAGGCCGGCGGCACGGCCCTGGTCCTGATACTTGGTGGAAAACATCGTTAATACGCAGGTCACGGTGACACTGAGGGTGACCAGTTTGGCGAACAGGTCCAGGTTCAGCTCGCGACCCACCAGCAGCGTGATGACAAACAGAATCAGGCCAACGCTCAGTTCCCGCAGGTGACCCATCGATACACCCATGTCATCGGTATTGATCGTGCTCAGCAGGTACAACACCATGAACCAGATCAGGAAACGCCAGATGTTGCTGCGCAGGCGTTCGGACGGAATCTGGTGCAGGGCCAGTTGCAACATCAGGATCAACGCCAGCGAGGCGCCGACGAATTTGGTCCCCGACAGCGCGCTGTCCTTGAAGAAACCCTCGAACGGCACCAGCGCGACGATCCCCAGCAAACCCCAGCCGGGCTTGCGATAGAGCACCGCCACACCCACCAGGCCGAGTACGGCGCCGGGGGCCAGGAACGGATAAGGGCTGGCCAGCAAACCGAGGCAGACCAGGCCGAGCAGACTGATGATCGAGAGCGGAAAGATCACGCGCGTGCCTCCCGTGCAGTACGGATATAAAGCTGCGACCAGCGTTCGGCGAGGGCCTTGAGGTCGTAGCGATCCAGTTGTGTACGTTTTGCGTTGCTACTCAATTCGCCGGCCAGTTTCGGTTCCGCCAGCAAGGTGCCGATCTGCCGGGCGAGGGCGGCGCTGTCGGTCGGCGTGGCGAGCAAGCCGTTGTGCCGGTCTTCCAGGACATCGGGAATACCGCCGACGCCAAAGGCCGCCACCGGCACACCGGCCTGCATGGCTTCGAGCAAAATCATCGGCGTGCCTTCGGTGCGCGAGCTGATCACCAGCGCATCGAGGCGGCGCCACCACACCGTCATGTCGGTCTGATAACCCGGCAGGGTGATGCGGTCCTGCAAACCCGCATCGCTGATCCGTGCCAGCAGGGTGTCCCGTTCCGGGCCGTCGCCGAGCATCACGGCGTCCAGTCGCGGGTGTTGCAGGCACAGCGGAATCAGCGCATCGAGAAACAGGTCCGGGCCTTTTTCACTGCTCAACCGCCCGACGTAACCGGCCAGCCAGCGCTGGCGATTGACGCGGTGCGGCAACAAGCCCTTGGTGGCCGGCAAGCCATTGGGGATCACTTGCAATTTCTCCGCCCGGACACTGGCCTGACGGCACAGGGTCGCGATGCTTTCGGCCACGCAGACCACGCGATTGACCGAGGCGGTGCGGCACAGTTGCAGGCTCAACCAGGTGTAGAACTTCTGCTTGCGGCTGCGCGGCGTGAAGCCGTGCTGGGTAATCACCAGCGGCAAGCGCAACAGCGTTGCGCCGACCCAGCCGAACAGCAGGCCCTTGAAGTTGTGCGTATTGATCAGCGGCTGTTCCGCCCGACGCTGACGCAAATGCCCAAGCAACGCCCCCAGCCCCGTGCAGCCCTGGCAATCCACCCCGGCTTCGCGGAAGCGTTCGATCAGGTCTGGCGGCGCATCGAGAAACAGCACCTGGTGCTGTCCCGGCGTCGCCAGGCAGTGATCCAACAGCATCCGCTCAGCTCCATAGAAGCCGCCGCTGCTGAGCAAATGAATGATCGGCAGGGCGCTGGAGGGAGTGAGCGGCGCGTTCAATTGCGCACCCAATGCACGAAGCTCGGCACGGTCCAGTTCTTGTGCGGATTGTTTGGCAGCGTGTTCTGATCGTTGATCACCAACAGTACCGGCAGGCCCAGTTCGTGGGTGATTTGCGCTGGATGCTTGAAGCGGTGATCGAAGAACTCACGCACGTAGACCAGGGCAATCGCCAGTAACAGACCGGTAAACAAGCCGAACGGAATGATCAGGAACGGCTTGGGAAACGCCGGGGCCGTCGGTTCATACGGTGGGCTGAGCACCCGGGCGTTGGACAGGTCGTTGTCCAGCGAGCGGGCCGAGCTGCTTTCGGCAAAGCGTTGGGCGTAGGTGCCGAACGCCGCATGCAGAGCGTCGATCTCGGTGTCCAGCTGCCGCAGCTTGCTCTGGGTTTCCTGCAACTGGTGGATGCGGTTCTTGAAGTCGGCGATGCGCGCGGTTTTCTGATCGATCACCGAGCCGACAATCGCCAGGTCACTGGTGCGTTCCTGAATCCGGTTGCTCACCACTTTCAGGAACTGCTGGCGGGTACGGGCAATTTGCTCGCGGGTCAGCAACATCGGTTCGCTGCCGGGCTGGAAGATCGCCAGGTCGTTCATGTAGCGACTGACTTGGGTGGTCAGTGCCTCGCCCATCTGTTTGATCTCGCGATCTTCAAAGGCGACGTTGTCCACGGTGGTGGTGAAGGTGTAAGGGAACGTGTAGTCGTTGAGCTTCGACGCACTGGCCGCGGCCAGGCTGGTTTTCAAGTATTCGAGCCAGCGTTGGCTTTGCAGACGGCGGTCCTGGTACAGATTGAGTGCTTGCTCCTCGGTGTTGATGGCGTTGAGGCGGAAGGTGATTTCCTCCTTGGGATCAGACGAGCCGATGGCTTCGAGCAACTTCAGGCGGTTGCCTTCCAGACCGTCGAGACGCACCTCGTATTGCTGCTTCTTGGTTTCATAGAAGCTTTGCGGTAGCTCGATGGACTGCAGTTCCTGACGGCTGACCAGGTAGTTTTTCAGCAATGTCGCGACAAACTGGGTGCCCTGTTTCGGATCGCCAAAGCTGTAGACGATGGAGATCACGTTGGAGCCCGGCAGCGTTTCGACCTTGAGCTTGTCGATGGCCTCCTGGGTCAGCGTATCCAGCGCCGTGTCGCGCACCGGATCGGTCTCCATGCCCAACGCGGATTTCGCCGGGTTGATCACGTATTGGCGCAGCGGCGTGGTGACATAGCGATTGAGCGGCTCGGACACCATTGTGTTGAACATGCCGGGAGCGGGTGTGTACTCGCCCTTGTCCCGCAGTTCGCTGATGGTCTGGCGAATCAGGGCCGGCGAACGCAGGATGTTGCTTTCAGTTTCCATGTCCGCCAGTGACGGCGGAATGAAACTGGCGTTTTCCTGATTCAGCGACGTGGTCGCGTCGCCCTGGGAGAGTTTTTTCGACTGGACGATCACTTGCGCGGTGATGTCGAAGCTTTGCTTGAGCACCAGGGGCAAGATCAACGCGATGACTGCAAAGACCAGGAAGACGCGCTTCACCAACTGCTTATTGGCGAAGAAGATCCTGAAGAACTCGTGCAGGTAGTTTTCCTTTGGATTCATGTCAGGTCACCTGGGAGTCAGTTGTTGTTATTGCTGTCTTTGTTGTCGACGCGGTAGCCGAAGCTGAAGCCCACGCCCTGGAACAGCACCACATCCGCCAATTGCCGTGCGAGCTCACCGGCGCTGGCCAGTTTCGTCTTGGGCACGTAGAGCATGTCGTCCGGTTGCAGATAGGCAATCTGCGACGCATCGCCGGACAAGGCTTTTTCCACGTCATAGCGCCGGGCCTGAACCTGATTACCGTTGCGGCGCATGATCACCACCGAATCGAGCCGCGCTTTGACGTTGGTGCCGCGGGCAAGGGTCAACGCTTCCAGCACCGAGACTGGCCGGCGAATCGGGTAGGAACCCGGCTGGCCGACTTCACCCAACACGTAGATTTCGTTGCCCGCCGTGGACTTGAGTAGCACGTCGACGGTCATCCGTCCCGGCAGGGTGGCGTAGCGTTTGTTGAGGAAGGTTTCCAGTTGATTGACGGTCATGCCTTGCAGCGGCACCGCGCCGATTTCCGGGAAACTCGCATAACCGTCGGTGCCCACGGTGATCTCCCGGCTCATGCCGGTAGCGGGGTGGTTCAGGGCACTTTTGAGGTTCGATTCGTTGCTCAGCGGGCTGATGATCTGCACGGTCAGCTGATTACGGTTGGGCTGGAACAGTTGTTTGCGCTGATAGGCACGCTGGATCTCGGTGCGCGCTTCTTCACTGGTCAGCCCGGCGATTTTCACCGACGTGTTGGCCCCCGGCAGTTCGATGGTGCCGTCGGGCAGCACCAGTTGATTACCGTTGAGCTGGCTGGCCGCGGTGAAGTTCAGGCCGATCTGGTCCCCGGACTGCACGCGGTAGGCGTCCGAGCCGCTGGTGCTGATGTGGAAGATCACGTCCAGCACATCCTGGGGCCGCAAGGTCTGTTCGACCCTGGGCATGTCGGTAGCCTGGGCATTGGCCGGCGAGGCCGTGAGGATATTCACCGGCATGTTCTGGGTGTCGGAATTGCTGGAGCAACCTGCAAGCGGCAGCAACAGCAGGACAAGCATTTTGGCGTTCATGGCGTCATCCTTTTCTGGTTGCTTACAGGTTTTTGTAGAGCCATTTGGGCATGTAGTACTTGCGTCGGTTGAACACGCTGCCGACCAGTTTCGCCCCGGCCTGGGTCAGGCGCTGGACCGCGGCCTGGGCCACTTCCCAGCGGGTGTCTTCAGAGCGCACGACCATGATCACGCCGTCCACCTGGGTGCTGATGACCAGGGTGTCGGCGGCTGAATACACCGCGTCGCCGTCGATCACCACAAAGCGATAACGGCTGCCGAGCTGGTCGAGCAACGGGCTCAGGCGTTCGGCGGTCAGGTGTTCGTTGCCGCGCAGGTGCCGGCCGTTGGGCAGCACATCGAACGGCAGGCTCGACACCTGCAACAGGCAATCCTGCAACAACGGCGGGGCGCCGGTGCTGAACAGCAGGTCGCGGAAGCCGCGCTCCTTTTGCAGACTGAGCTGGGCCGTGAGGTTGGTCGCCGACTGGCTGGCGTCGACCAGCAGCACTTGACCGCTGCTCATCTGCGCCAGTTGGCTGGCCAGCACCAGGGCGCTGGTGGTGGTGCCTGCGCCGGGGTTGGCGGCGGTCAGGAATAGGATCCGCAGATCTTGATCGAGCACGGTCGAAGTCAGGTTGGACTCGCTCGGGTTGGCGATGCTTAGGGCTTTATTCGATGAACCGTCCATTTAACTCGCTCCGTGGCCGCTGAATACTTTGAAGGGGGTTTTCAACAGGATCTTCAGATCAAGCAAGAGGCTCTGCTCGGCGATATAGCTGAGGTCCAACTCAACGCGCTGGTCGAAGTCGATATTGCTGCGTCCGGAGATCTGCCACAGGCCGGTCATGCCGGGGTAGATGCTCAGGCGTGCAAGGTGGTTATCCTTGTAGCGGTAGGCGTTGAACGAGGTCGGCCGAGGGCCCACCAGGCGCATGTCGCCGGTAAAGACATTGATCAGGTTGGGCAGCTCGTCGAGGCTGCTGCGCCGCAGGAACCCACCGATGCGGGTGATGCGCGGGTCCTTGTCGATCTTGAAATCGATGGCGTCGGCCCCGTGCTTGTTCAGGTGGCGCAGGGACTCTTTAAGCTCCTCGGCGTTGGCCACCATGGTGCGAAATTTGTACATGCCGAACACGCGACCGCGATAGCCGGTGCGTTTTTGCACGAACATGATCGGGCCCGGGCTGCTGAACTTGATCGCCAGGGCCAGGCCCAGCAACAGCGGCGAAATCAGGATCAGGATCAGCAGGGCACCGAAGCAGGCGACAACCCGGTTGGTGCGCGACAAGGTCCAGGGCCGGCCACCGTCGCGACCGGTCATCCAGCCGCGACCCTGCATGTGGATCGCGGTGTCGAGGCGCATTCGGTGCTCGGGGTCCAGGCGCTTGTCACGGCGCATATTCTGAAGTGGCACACCTTTTTCATGTCCAGTCATAGACTCCTCCGCTTGGAGTTCTCAGCCCTGTAGCTCAGCCGCAAGCGGCGCGTGGGCGTGCAATGGGTAGTAATCGCGGAACCAGGCGACGAACCGGCGAAGGCCCTCGTCGAGTTCGATGCGCGGTTGAAAACCGGTGTCCCGTTCCAGATCGTGAACATCGGCACAGGTGTTGAGCACATCGCCCGGTTGCAGCGGCAACAGCTCGACATTGGCTTTACGGCCCAGGTGCTTTTCCATCAGGGCCAGGTAATCCTTGAGTTCCACCGGGCGTTCGCCACCGATGTTGTAGATCCGCCACGGCGCCATGCTGCTGGCGGCGTCCGGTTGTTCACGGTCCCAATCCGGCGCGGTGCTCGGTGGTTGATCGACCAGGCGGGCGATGCTTTCGACGATGTCGTCGATGTAGGTGAAGTCCCGTTGATGCTGGCCGTAATTGAACAGCTTCAACGGGCTGCCCTTGACAATCGCCTGGGCGAAACGGATCGGCGACATGTCTGGCCGACCCCAGGGGCCGTAAACGGTGAAGAAGCGCAGCCCGGTGCTGGGAATGCCGAACAGGTGGCTGTAGCTGTGGGCCATCAGCTCATTGGCTTTCTTGGTGGCCGCGTACAACGACAGCGGGTGATTGACCCCGTCATGGGTCGAGTACGGCGTGTGTTGATTGGCGCCGTACACCGAACTGGACGAGGCGTAGATCAGGTGTTTCACCGGATGGTGCCGGCAGCTTTCGAGAATGTTCAGGAACCCGCTGAGGTTGCTGTCCAGATAAGCCTTGGGATTATCCAGCGAGTAGCGCACCCCGGCCTGGGCAGCCAGGTGAAGCACCACTTCCGGTTGCTCTTGCGCAAACAAGGCTTCGATGGCCGGGGCGTCGGCCAGGTCAATCTGCGCCAGGGGGAAATTGCCGACGTGCTCCTGCACCCAGCGCACGCGATCGTGCTTGAGTTGCGGGTCGTAGTAGTCGTTGAAATTATCCAGCCCGCAGACCCGATGCCCGTCGCGCATCAACCGCAACACACAATGGGCCCCGATGAATCCCGCCGCTCCCGTCACCAGAATATTCATGGGCGCGGACCCTCCGGCGCGATGTGCCGCAGGCCGATGCCGCTGTAGTGCAAACCGGCGGCGGCGACCTGTTCCGGGTTGTAGAGGTTGCGCCCGTCGACGATCACTTTGGAGCGCAACTTGCTCGCCAGCAGGTCGAACTCCACCACCCGGAAATTCTTCCACTCGGTGCAGATCACCAACGCATCGGCGTCTTCCAGGGTGTCGTCGCGGGTGGCGCACAGGTGCAGGTCATTGCGGTAGCCGTAGAGGCGCCGGCATTCGGACATGGCTTCCGGGTCATAGGCCTGCACACTCGCGCCTTCGGCCCACAGTGCCTCCATCAGGTAACGGCTCGGGGCTTCGCGCATGTCATCGGTGTTGGGCTTGAACGCCAGGCCCCAGATGGCGATGGACTTGCCGGCCAGGCCCTGGGGGAACTGCGCTTTGAGTTTGCTGAACAGGATGTGCCGTTGCGTGTCGTTGACGTCGGTGACGCTGCGCAGCAGACGCAACGGCATGCCGTTGTGTTCGGCGGTGTGCAGCAGCGCACGCAGGTCCTTGGGAAAGCACGAGCCGCCAAAGCCGCAACCGGGGTAGATAAAGTGATAACCGATGCGTGGGTCCGAGCCGATGCCCTTGCGCACCGCTTCGATGTCGGCGCCCAGCAGTTCGGTGAGGTTGGCCAGCTCGTTCATGAAACTGATGCGGGTGGCGAGCATCGCGTTGGCCGCGTACTTGGTCAGCTCGGCGCTGCGGTTGTCCATGAACATGAGCTTTTCATGGTTGCGGCAGAACGGTGCGTAGAGTTCGCTCAACTGCTCGCGAGCGGTGTCATCGCTGGTGCCGACGATGATCCGGTCCGGGCGCATGCAGTCGGCGAGGGCACTGCCTTCCTTGAGAAATTCGGGGTTGGACACGACCCTTACGAACAGCGCATCTTTGCCCCGGCGGTGCAGTTCTTCATTGGCGGCTTCGGCCACCTTGTCCGCAGTGCCCACCGGCACGGTGGATTTGATGATCAGGGTGCGATCCGCTTCCATGAAACTGGCAATCTGCCGGGCCACGTTCAGCACATGGCTGAGGTCGGCGGAGCCGTCTTCATCGGCTGGCGTACCGACCGCGATAAAGATCAATTCGGCATGTTCGACCGCATCACTGGCCTGGGTCGTGAACAGCAAACGACCGGCCTTGATGTTTTCTTCCAGCGTGCCGGAAAGTCCCGGTTCACTGATTGGTGGAACTGCCTGTTGCAACTGTTTGATCTTGTTCGGATCGATATCGACACACAGCACGCGATGTCCGACATCGGCCAGTGCGGCTGCTTGAATCAGGCCAACGTAGCCCGTACCAAATACGCTCACGTCCATATTGGCGTGCCTCGTAAGACGGTGGAAAGATCAGGAATTAGACTGTCAAAAGGGGTATAGCCCAGCCGCGGCAAAACGTGTCAGCAAAATGACATGTTGCTTTGCTAGAACAGCCCCATTTTTGGGGGCGATTGGCCATCAAGTGCTTGCTGTATCTGGATTTGCCGCGGTTTTGACGGGTTTTTCACATGTCGAAGAAAACGATAAACGGTCGAAACGCTTGAATTACAAGGGCTGTAGCGCCTTGAGTGTGTCAGATTTGAGTCAACGTTTTTTTGACGCTTTTCGAAAAAGTCGGGCATTTCTTGCGGTTTGATGGCCCGGTGCTAGTGTCAAAAAATGGCCGACAATCTATTGGCCAGATGCCTACGACGAGCAGCGTAAATACTATGATTCGATATTTAAAAGAACTGCTGTTAGTTCTCTATTTATTCAAGAGTTATGACTATTACCTTGAACGCCTGAACGCCATGGGCATCGGTATTGCGTTGTTGTTATTTTGCGCAATGTTTGTGGCGCTGACGGTGGCGCTGTTCATGACCGCGTACATCCGCCAGACGCTCATCAGGCATCTATTCGCTTTAACGCTGTTTGTGTCGGCCGTGTTCTTTGACGTTTATACGAAAGTGACCGCTGATTACCTGACTTACAGCAGTTTTGTGTCGTTGGTGTATTCCGGCGGTTTCATTCAGGAAGCGGCGTACCAGTACCGCGATCCGCTGATCAGCGGCCTGCTCAGTGGCCTGTTGCTGCTGTTCGGCATCGGCCTCAAGCCCCGTCGGCGGATGCCGCTGCCGGGGGCATTGCTGGCGGCGGCGCCGGTGCTGGGGGTGTTGCTGCTCAGTGCGGTGCTGTTTGTGCGGGCCGGCGAGGGCGCCCGGGGCCTGCCGGTCATGTACACGCCGCTGGCCTACCTGAACCTGTTCACCTATGAAGCCCTGCACAACACCGTCGGCCCACGGGAACCGGTGAAACTGGGGCGCAACGATCAACCGGTAGGCCACGACATCGTATTGATCATCGACGAGAGCATTTCCGGCAACTACCTGGACATCAACGCGCCGTTCGGCGTGCACAGCAACCTTAAGGAAACCCGCCCCGGCGTCGACATCTTCAACTATGGCTATGCCGTCTCCATTGCCAATTGCAGCGCCGACACCAACGTCACCCTGCGCTACGGCGGCACCCGCGCCGACTACATGCGTATCAACACCACGCTGCCGTCGATCTGGCAGTACGCGAAAAAGGCCGGGCTGCGCACCGTCTACATTGACGCCCAGCGCACCGGCGGCAACCTGCAGAACCTGATGAACGACGCCGAGAAAAAAGACATCGACGCGTTCGTGCAATTCGACCAGACCAGCGTGCGCGACCGCGACATGGCGGCGGCGGCGAAGCTGATCGAGCTGCTCAATGACGACCAGCCGCAACTGGTGGTGATCAACAAGGTCGGCGCGCATTTCCCGGTGCACGACAAATACCCCGACGCCTTCATGGCCTACCGCCCGACCTTGCCCCGCGGGCAGTTTGTCGAAGTGGCGGACACCGGCAAGCGCGATGGCTTCAATGGCCAGCCGGACGACTGGGTGCTGTACCGCAACGCCTACAAGAACACGCTGCTGTGGAACGTCGGGGAGTTTTTCTCACGGGTGTTCGCCCAGGCGGATTTGAGCCATGCCACGCTGATCTACACCTCGGACCATGGCCAGGATCTGCATGAACGCGGCAACCCGGGGCTCAATACCCACTGCGGCGGCGACCCGGTGGAGGAGGAAGGGTTGGTGCCGTTGGTGGTGATTCAGGGCAGCGGGTTGAAGACCCTGGACTGGTCGGCGCAATTGGCCGGCAACAAGGATCGGTCGAGTCACTACAACATCTTCCCGACGCTGTTGCAGTTGATGGGGTATGACCTGGCGGGGGTTGAAGCGGAGTATGGCAAGCCGCTGAGCGTGGCGACGGCGGACGAGTTCACCTTCAACTACCGGTTCAACGCGCGGTTGGGGGCCAAGCCGGAATGGAAACATATCGATCTGAAGACGATTGTCACGCCGGCGCAGGCGGCGACGAGTGTGGCGGTGGGGCAGTGAGGTGTTGACCCGCCCGCCCTTCAATCCAGCGCCATCACGCAAACGGCGTTCCCGGTTGAATCGCAGAGGTACAGGCGTTTTGCATCGGCACTGAACACCGGGCTCTGTGGATACTCACCGGCCTGGAACTGGCTGACGACCTGCCAGGTCCGGGTGTCGATAATCGAGACACTGCGCACAGCCGCGCTGCAACAGCACGCGAGGCCTCCGACCGGGCTGAAGGTGAAACCGTGGGGCAGGGGCGGGGCGGGCAACAGGTCCACCAGGGCGTAGCTCGACAGAGCAATCTTCGCCACGACACGGTCGGCCGTCCGATAGGGCGCGTACCCAAAGTCACCCGCCGGGCTGATGGCGAACTCTTCGAAGGGCTCGGGCAATGACAGGACGGTGGTGATCTCGCCAGTCGCCGTATCCATTGTCTTCAGCTCGTGATGGAGGTAGTCGCAGAAGAACAGGCGCCGGTCAGGACCGAGAACGGCGGCGCTGGCAAACGGACCGGTGTCGATACGCTCAAGCAATCTGCCGGCTACGGCGTCAATGACACAGATCTGGCCCCTGGCATGGCTGTTGGCGTTGATGTAAACGCGCTCGCCCTCGGCATCAATTGCGATTGCATGGCCTTCGCTGGCGGCGATTTGGCCGATGATCCTGCGTGCCGGAACGTCAACGACCACCACCAACGGTTTGCCCAGCCCGGTGACATAGGCCCGGGTGCCAGTGGGGTCGAAGGCGATGGCCTGGGGCCGGATGGGCAGCGGTAAGACGGCGCTCACGCGCAAGGCTTCGGTGTCGATCACCGAGAGCGTGCAGTCCTGGGTGTTACAGACCCAGGCCTCTGAACCGAGGGGCGCCAGCGCCAGGCTGTTGGGTTCACGACCGACTTCGATGACCCCGTGGATGGTCGACCTGCGTCGGTGTTTGCCGACCGTTCTCGCGTCGGTCTTTTGCGGACTGTGTACAGACGTCTTCATGATCCAGGCACCTATCCTGCAACACCAACGTGCAATGCGTTTAACATCCCGGTATCAAACGCTCCTTGTGTGACGTTATTAGATACCTGCGCCTGAGTGACCGCTACTGTAAGAACTAACAGGTCGTCCATGGGCAGATGCCCGTCCGCTATCCTTGGCTCCACGCTTATCAATCGGGTCTGCCCATGCTGTCTGTCCACGGTGTTTTCAAAAGCTACGCCACCCCCCAAGGTCCATTGCCGGTGCTGCAAGGCATCGACCTCACCCTCAAACCCGGCAGCAGCCTGGCGCTGATGGGCGAGTCAGGCAGTGGCAAAAGCACCTTGCTGCACCTGATCGCCGGGCTGGACAAGGTCGACAACGGCAGCATCCGCAGCGGCGAGCACTGGTTGGAGCAGATGAACGAAGGGCAGTTGGCAAACTGGCGGCGCACGGAAATCGGCCTGGTGTTCCAGCAGTTCAACCTGATCGGCAGCTTGCGGGTGGAGGACAACCTGGCGTTCCAGGCGCGCCTCGCCGGGCGCCACGATGCGCGTTGGCAGGCGCATCTGGTGCGGCGCCTGGGCTTGAGTGATTTGCTCAAGCGTTACCCGGAGCAGTTGTCCGGCGGCCAGCAGCAGCGGGTTGCTCTCGGCCGGGCGTTGGCTTCGCAACCGAAACTGCTGCTGGCGGATGAACCCACCGGCAGCCTCGACGAAGCCACCAGCGATGAGGTGTTGAACTTGTTGCTGGAGCTGCTCGACGACACGCCCACGACGTTATTGATGGTCACCCACAGTCCACGGGTGGCGGCGCGGCTGGCGGAGAAAGTGGTGCTGCATCATGGTCGTCTGGCTGAAGCGGACGTGCGCTGAGGTGCGGGTCTTTCGCGAAACCTTGCGCGCGCTGTTGAGCCATTGGCGTCAGCATCCGGTGCAGTTTTTCAGTGTGCTGACCGGGTTGTGGCTGGCCACCAGTTTGCTGACGGGGGTGCAGGCGCTGAACAGTCAGGCGCGGGAAAGTTATGCCAAGGCCAGTCAGTTGATCGGCGGCGAACCCCAGGCCAGCCTCAGTGCGCCCAGTGGCGGCGTGTTCTCTCAGCAACTGTTTGTCGACTTGCGGCGGGCGGGCTGGCCGGTATCGCCGGTGCTGCAAGGCCGGCTGACACTCAAGGGCCACGATGATCAACGCTTGCAACTGATGGGCATCGAACCGGTGTCGTTGCCCGCCGGTTCGGCGGTGGCAGGGCAGGCGCTGGGGATGGAACGCATTGTCGAGTTCTTCAGCCCGCCGGGCCGTACCTGGATTGCCCCGCAGACCTTGCAGGCTTTGGGGTTGCATGAAGGTGAATCACCGGTTGCCGAAAGCGGGCAGACCTTGCCGCCGCTGCATGCCCAGCCGGACATGGCACCGGGTGTGTTGCTGGTGGACATCGGCTTCGCCCAGCGAATCCTCGGCCAGCCGGATCAACTGTCGCGCCTGTTGTTGCCCAAGGATTTTTCCGCGACCTTACCCGATCAATTCAAAGGCCAGCTCCAGCTCAAGACCAGCGGCGAAGAAAACAATCTCGCGCGCCTGACCGAAAGCTTTCACCTGAACCTCGATGCCCTGGGTTTTCTGTCCTTCGTGGTCGGCCTGTTTATCGTGCATGCGGCGATCGGCCTGGCACTGGAACAACGCCGGGGGTTGCTCCGGACCCTGCGCGCCTGTGGGGTCAGTGCGCGGATGTTGATCGGCTGCCTCGCTGTCGAGTTGGGTGGGTTGGCGCTGATCGGTGGCATCGCCGGCGTCGCCAGCGGTTATCTGCTGGCGAGTGTGCTGTTGCCGGACGTCGCCGCCAGCCTGCGCGGGTTGTACGGCGCCGAGGTGGCGGGGCAGTTGAGCTTGAGTCCGTGGTGGTGGCTCAGCGGCGTCGGCCTGAGTTTGCTCGGCGCGTTACTGGCGGGCGCCAACAGCCTGTTGCGCGCGGCGCGTTTGCCGTTGCTGGCGCTGGCCAATCCGCAAGCTTGGCATCAGGCTCATGCGCGGTGGTTGCGGCGCCAGGGTTGGGTCGCCGCATTGGCGGCGGTGATCGCGCTGCTGGCGTTGATCTGGGGAGACAGCCTGGCCAGCGGTTTTGTGCTGATGGCCGTGTTGTTACTCGGCGCAGCACTGGCATTGCCGGTGTTGCTCAACGCCGTGCTCAACCTGGTGCTGCATCGCAGTCGTACGGTGCTCGGCCAATGGTTTCTCGCCGATTGCCGCCAGCAACTGCCGGCCCTGAGCCTGGCGCTGATGGCGCTGCTGTTGGCGCTGGCGGCGAACATCGGTGCCGGCAGCATGACCGCCGGGTTCCGCCAGACCTTCAGTGACTGGCTCGAACAACGCCTGACCGCCGAGCTCTATCTCAACCCGCAAAACCCGGCCCAGGCCCGGGAGCTGCACACCTGGCTCAAACAACAACCGCAAGTCACTGCCGTGTTGCCGAGCTGGCAAGTGTCGATCCAGTTGCAAGGTTGGCCGGCGGACGTCTACGGCGTGATCGACCACCCGAACTACCGCCAGCACTGGCCGCTGCTGGAAGCGGTGGGCGACAACCCGTGGGAGCGCCTGACCAAAGACGACACGGTGATGCTCAGCGAACAACTGGCACGGCGCCTGAAGGTGCAGTTGGGCGATCACCTGACGATCCCGACGCCGAATGGTTCGTGGGCGCCGCGGGTGGTCGGGATCTACGCCGACTATGGCAATCCCAAGGGCCATGTGCTGGTCAACGTCAATCACCTGCTGCGCGGCTGGCCGCAACTCACGCCGAACCGTTTTAACCTGCGCATCGACCCGGCGGCGACCCCGGCGTTCCTTGTTGCACTGCAAAACCGCTTCGCGCTGGACGACAACCGCATCGTCGATCAGGCGCGGCTCAAGGGTTGGTCGACCCAAGTGTTCGAACGCACCTTCGCCGCCACCGCCGCGCTCAACAGCTTGACCCTCGGCGTGGCCGGCGTCGCGCTGTTCATCAGCCTGCTGACCCAGAGCCAGAGCCGTCTCGGCCAACTCGCGCCGCTGTGGGCGCTGGGCGTCACACGACGGCAACTGATGCTGCTCAACCTCGGGCAAACCTGGCTGCTGGCGCTGTTGACGCTGGTCCTGGCGCTGCCGTTGGGCATTGCGCTGGCCTGGTGCCTGGACACGGTGATCAACGTCCAGGCCTTCGGTTGGCGCCTGCCGTTGCGGGTATTCCCGCTGCAACTGTTGCAGTTGATGGGGCTGGCGTTGCTCGCCACGCTGCTGGCGTCGGCGTGGCCGTTGTACACCTTGTACCGCACCCGGCCGGCGGACCTGCTGAGGACGTTTGCCCATGAGGATTAAGGCCGCGCTGTGGTTGGTTTTGGCACTCTTGAGCGGATGCGATAACTCGGCACCCGATGAAAAAGGCTTCGCCGGGATGGGCGGCGAGGCGTCCGCGTTTACGCCGGTGGTGCCCGGACGAGTGTTCAGTTTTCCAGCGGATCATGGGCCGCATGATGGGTTTCGTATCGAGTGGTGGTACGTCACCGCCAATCTCAAGGACGCGCAAGGCAACGAGTTTGGCGTGCAATGGACGTTGTTTCGCAGCGCCTTGAACGCTACGCCCGAAGTGGCGGGCTGGAGCAACCCGACGATCTGGCTCGGTCACGCGGCGGTCACTTCGGCCACGGTGCATCACGCTGCCGAACGCTATGCGCGGGGCGGCGTGGGCCAGGCGGGTGTGAACGCGGCGCCGTTCAAGGCCTGGATCGATGATTGGCAGTTCAGCGGTCCTATGACCGATCTGCAACTCAGCGCACGGGACAAGGGGTTCAGCTATCAACTGCGGCTGACGTCAACCGGTCCGCTGGTGCTTCAAGGGGATCAGGGGTTCAGTCAAAAGTCCGAGCAAGGCCAGGCCTCGTATTACTACAGCCAGCCGTTTTTCCAGGCCAATGGTTCACTGGAGATCGACGGCAAAACCTACACCGTCAGCGGCCCCGCATGGCTCGATCGCGAATGGAGCAGCCAACCCCTCACGGCCAATCAAACTGGCTGGGACTGGTTTTCCCTGCACCTGGACAGCGGCGAACAGGTAATGCTCTACCGCATGCGGCAAAAGGACGGCGCGCCTTTTTTGACGGGCACCTGGATCGATGCCCAAGGGAAAACGCAGTTGTTGCAGGGCGACGACATCAGCCTCACACCCGGGGACACCGCCAAGGTTGCCGGCCGATCCATGCCTGTGCGTTGGTCGATAAAAATCCCCGGAAAACACCTCGACATTAGCATCAGCGCATTGAACCCGAATGCGTGGATGGATTTGCGCATTCCTTATTGGGAAGGGCCGGTGCGCTTGAGCGGCAGTCATGCGGGGCAGGGGTATCTGGAAATGACCGGTTATTGAATCGGAACTCTCGCCGCAACGACGTCCTCCTACGTTATGAAGCCCGTTCCCTGGAGTCCGCCATGAGCGACGACCTCAAACCCCCGGATCTTGCCACTTGGCAACGTCTGTTCGACGACAAGGCCTACTGGCAGCAATCCCCCGACGCCCACTACAGCGACCTGCTGCGGGTGGCCGACGACTTGCTGGGGCAGGGCGCCATCGACCTCGAACAATGGCAAACCCTGAAAGCCAAGGCCGAGCAATCCCACAAGGATTCGCCTGCCGTCAACGTCGCCCGGGAAGTCGACGACCCTGAAGCCTGAGGAGCCCCCATGAAACCCATTACCGAATCCGAACACCCCGACGAACCCCGGCCACCCGGTGAAACCGAGCGCGACAACGACCCCCTGCGCCCCACCGACCCGAACAAGCGCAAGGAAAACAGCAAGGGCACCGACAGCGGCGAATCCACCGCGCAAGAAACGGCGAACACGCCCTGATCTGCAGCAATGGTCGTCGTTGTTGTCACTTACGCCGATTTCACTGAAAGTGAACCGTCAGCACCAGAGCTGAGTATTAGCTCTACATAAACTGATTATTCTTGTATGACTCTTGTATAAGAATAATCAGCGTAACGTTCCAGTTGGTGAGTTTAGTGTTTGTAAGTTTGATATCCGATAAATATCCACCCAAGTTGTATACATAAAATTTCATGTATGTGTATGCGGACATCTTCATCAACTTCTATTAATATGCCTTTCGTTCGCCCAGTGTCAGGGCTCTTTACCGGTGCATGGATTGCCAGGCCATTACACTGGGCGAACACCTTCTTTTAGTGCGACACGCACTTGCAGCAATACGTTAAGATGCGCGGCTTTTTACTCAAGGAAGAAAACGGCAGCCGCCGATCTGACACGGATGAAACCACTCTCCCTCTACCACCCGGCCCTCTATTGGCTGCGCGTGTGGCAAAAACGACTGTTCCGCCAATTGGCCTGGCGCTTCTCCCGCAAGACATACACCGTGTCGCTGGACAGCACCCGCTTGCCATATCGCTACCTCAAACACACCTCAAAACTGATTCGTAAACTGGGCAACTCCGATATTGCACTGCAACATAACAAAGTCATTAACCTGAAACTCGCCGTGGCGTCGGTCAATGGCGTCGTCATTGCCCCTGGTGAGTATTTTTCTTTTTGCCGGTTGGTGGGTCGACCGACTCGCCAGCGCGGGTATGTCGAAGGCATGGAATTATCCTTTGGTGAGGCACGCACGGGCGTCGGTGGCGGGATCTGCCAATTGAGCAACCTGATTCACTGGATGGCGATTCACTCGCCGCTGGTGGTGGTTGAGCGCTCAAATCACAGCTTTGATCCTTTTCCCGATGAAGGGCGGGTACTGCCCTTCGGCTCCGGGGCGGCGATTTTTTATAACTATGTTGATTTGGTGTTGTACAACCCGACGGATCGGCATTTTCAGTTGAAACTGAATGTCGGCGAACAACAATTGGAAGGGGAGTTGTTGTGTGACCAGATTCGGGAGTACCGGTATCACGTTTATCAACGGGAACATCGGTTTGTGCGCGACGGTGGCCGGGTGTTTCGAGAGAACGAAATATGGCGGGATGTACGCACCAAAGGGCAGGACAGTCAGTTGGTGAAGAGTGAATGTCTTTATCGAAATAGGGTGGTGGTCAAGTACGCGGTGGATGACGCGTTAGTTGATATACCGGTCGTAATATAAAAAACGGGCGATCTCAGGATCACCCGTTTTTTTATCTTTATCAGTTAAAGATCAGACCTCTTTTCTCCAGGCAGTAAACGTGATGGCGGTGCCTTCATCCTCTTTATCCCGGATGTCGATTTTGTAGGTGCCGCCGCCCGCAACGCCGTCAACCCGTGCCTTTTCATCATTGGCCTGTAACTCGGCACCCTTGGCGTGCTGTTTGTAAAACCTCAGTACGTCGGCGAACGGCATATAGGTGTGCAACATGACCTCGAACTCATGCATGGGACGGCCGTCAATCTGGTCGAACTCACCCTCCATCGGGGAGCCTTTGATTCCGGGCGAAATGTAAAACCCATCGGCGCCAACGCCCGAGAGAAAGGAATTCGTCGGCAGCAGTGGGAGCATCGCCTTCGGAAGGTCGGACGGCAATTGCGAGGTCGTCCAGGACGGTTTTTTCGGGTCCGTGGTGATGTACTCGACCGAGCCGATCTTCTGCGCCTTGGCGCGTGTTTCCGGATCTTCGCTTTCAGCCCAATACGCGACCAGCGGAGGCAACTGTTTGCTCCAGACAATCATCGGGTCCGCGTCGCTCTTTTTCGCGCCTTTGGCCTGGAAAATCGTCAACACGGTTTCGGGACCCGGGTTGCAGGACAACGTCTCTGTACGGGATTTGACGGTGCAATGCCCATTGACCAACCCCACAGCGATCAACTGCCCCTTTTCGTCCAACAACAACGCGGCGCGCTCGTCGCCGTGGTTACCATCATCCATCGCGGTCAGCATCGTGCGCCCGGCCGGCACGCCTTCCTCAAATATCGTGAATTCCGAATCGAGGGCATCGAGTATCTGCGACACGATCAAACTGCCGTCGAGGGTGTAGCTGCCGGTGGCGTAACCGATGAAATCAACCAATGCCGCGCGTACGGCCGGATCTTCATTGAGCTGAGGCGGCCGCGCAGCGGCGGGCGCGTTGGACAGCACGAGCACGGTGGCACCGTCGGCGCGCTTTTCTGAACGAAGTGACAATGCCGCGGCATCAAGAGAAACGGACAACGCCAAAAGCAGGGCGAGGGGGCGTGCGATGGTAAACAAGGGTCATTCCTTTGCTGGGTGGTGATCCGGTTTTATTGGCTGACGGCATGCGTCAGACGAAATGGCGGGTATTCAACCTGTGTGGGCGTCAAAAAGCCAGGTTAAACTTTGGGTTGCGTTATCGGATTCGTCCATGCGGTGGGGATTTTCAATTGATATATGCACTTCACTGAGGCGCGAGGAACAGAGTTTATAAGTTTTTTATGATTTAAAGACTTTCAAGGTCGAGGTTGCAGCCATAGGTTTTTAATCGTTGGATTTCTAGTAAATGCCGTTTCCTTTGAAGAAGTCGGGAGTTTCATGTTTGTCGATGGCTATTTCGAATGTTGTTTTCATTGATGTTGATCCCTGTCCTACTCTCGCCATAAGCCAACAAAATCATCAAAACTGTTAGCTACAAAGCATGTACTGCCGGATTCTGGATCGAACATCTCGACAGGGGTGGAGTGTGTATTGAAATTCGACAAATAAGAAAATCGCCCGCATCCCGGGCAATGGGTACCCATCCAGTGGGCAGCCCGGCAACTCTGGTGTGCCAAACAATAGTGCCAGCCTTGAATGACGGGGAGAACGAGAAAAACTCGCTTATGCAGGTGCCTGCGCCAGAGGGCTGTCGCGCTACCTCGATGACGGAGCCATCTGAAGGATATACTTACGCCGCTGCCGACGCAGCGGGCGAGTGAGGTTGACCAGCTATTGCCGCACAGGTGGATGGACGAACGTGTCCATGCCCCATTTAGGCCGACCAATGCCCCCAGCCCACCGCACCTTAAATACAGTGCTGGACGATTGAGGGTTGGCGAACGCAGCTGTTTTGATCAAATAAGGATATTTGTTAATGACGACCCCTGATGAAGCACCGCAAGCATTTACGCAGTTCGTCACGCTATTCAATACGTGGCCTGACTCCCTCGGCCAACTGCACCTGCGCGAGAGTCCAGCGGACCTTACGGCTATTGCCGAAGCCCCCAGAGCCGGAATCATGAGCAGCTACTTCCAGTGGATAGACTTCCCTGATCGCCCCATGATCGGCGGGGATTTCATGCTCGCGCTCTATGGTCCTGACGACTTGCCCAAAGCGCAGGAGGGATGGCACGCAACAGGTGATGAAAATCCGGCGTGGGGCTGGAAAGACAGCTTCACTGTGTTCGCTGATCGCCATGGCGATGTGCTGGTTTATGATCGCCTTGATGAACACTCCGCCATATTTGGCTCGATTCAAAAGCGCTCATTCAAGGTAGCGGCGAATATTCTCGCGCTGATACGCGCGCTGGAAGCGGGTATCGCGGTGCAATTGAACGAGTTTAATGATGCCACTTGTGACGATGACGACGACTATACGCCTGCCTTTCTGTCCAGGGTCAGGGAAGTGGTCGGCGATGTTGAGGGCACGGATGTGGATGGTTTCATGAGGTTCTTTTTTGAATGAGCGACTCGGGCCAGATCAACGACCATTTTCAGCGAGATATTCAGGTAGCGTGCAAAAAGGCCATCGAGCAGTTTCGCCAAGCGCACCCCACCGCCGATGTCTGTGGGTTTGCGCTGTACTCAGACGCCGATGCGCGGACGTTGGTGCCGTCGTTCAACACGGCTGATCACTTAACGCGCATGCAGGCTGAAGAACCTGCTGAGCAGCGGTACTTCAAATGGTCACCCGCTGAATGGAGCCACGAAACGTTCGGTGGCGAACACTTCAACGCCCTGTCGAACCTGTTGTGGGACTTGGCTGATTCGATTCCCGATGAAGATTTTGAACGTCACCGCGCGCTCGTCTTCGAACACTGTGTTGCGGCCTTGAAGCCGCTAACGACGTGCGCGTTTGAGAACGCCATTTATGTATTCACAGTCTCTGACTTTCAAAGCGTGCCGGAAGAAATCACCTGGATTACGCAACTCAATTCCCCCGAGCAAGCCCTCGAATTCAAGACTTGGTTAGAGCAGGTCGAGCAATGAAAGGCATGCACTTAACAAGGATGCGTACATGACACTGCCCCACTTTATTTACCATCCCGATCCCGTCGGTAGCGGTTCGGTGCAACTCTCTTCCGCCACTTGCGTGAGCTGCAATCAGGCGCGAGGCTACATTTATGTGGGCCCGGTATACGCCATTGATGAATACGAAAACTGCATCTGCCCTTGGTGCATTGCCGACGGGAGTGCGCACCAGCGCCTGGGCGCGACGTTTGTCGATGACGAGAGTATCGGCCTGGACGGCGAAGACACGCTGAGCGAGGCGCAGATCGCCGAAGTCAGCCAGCGCACGCCTGGTTTTAGCGGCTGGCAGCAAGAGTGCTGGTTCACTCACTGCGACGACGCAGCCGAGTTTGTCGGTAAGGTCGGCCATGCAGAGTTGCTTGAACTGGGCCCCGCAGCCATCGCCGCCGTTCAGGACTCAACAGGGTTGGAGAACGGTCCGCAGTGGCAAGCGTTCTTCAATGCCCTGGATAAGGATCATGGGCCTACCGCCTACCTGTTCAAATGTCGCCACTGCGCCACGCTGGGCGCTTACCAAGACAGCCATTGATACCCAAGTTCTCAACCCGTAGCGACCCACAAGGAAGAACCTCTTATGAGCGACGATCACACCCCCGACTTCACCAAAGTCCCCACCGGCATGCTGCCGTTCCCGCCTGTTGAAGACATGTTTGTCGCCGATCAACTGGAACTGGCCAACCATCTGCACCCTTTGTTCAGCCTCGATATCAGCACCGTAAACCCCGAGTGGTCGGGCGTGCTGCACATGCTCAGCCCGTTGGAGCCGTACGAGGGCTTTGTCGGCGAGCTGACCGAGTGGGACGGATACCATGGCTACCTGCTGAAAACCAACTGGATCGGCTTCAAGGTCGAGCAAGGGCGGTATCGCTTGTGCGGCGATCCACGCTACTTCTTTCTGCACGAGGGGAATGCACAGCTGGCTGATCCTCACCCGGAGGCGAGAGCGGATCTGGAGCGGCACTACGCCGATCAGCACCGCGCGTTTGCCGCCACCGTTGAAAGGTTTAAAACCAGCGGCGTGCTGGCGCGTGAGGATGGCGAACCGTTGTATGCAGTGGAATTTGTCGCGCAACTGGGCGGCGAAGTCGATGGCTGCGCCAACTGGGTGGAGGCGGTCGAATTTCCAATGCACATCGTTGAACTGGACCCCGACCGCGGCGATTCGAATGTCTACCCCCTGAGCCCTGCGGGTAACCGGTTTTTCCACGTGGCAAGCGTTCCGGGCTGGCATTACCGGACGGCCGGCGCAGACCTGATCGTCATGTTCTACGAACCGATTGAAGGCTTGGTGCTATTCACCTTCGATTACAGCTGAATCCCATGAGTAAGACCGAACTGCAAACCCTTGTAGTCAGAGTTAAAAAGTATCTCTCGATTATCTTTTTTCTCTGCCTTGTAGGCGTTTTCATCTATGCATACCTGCACAAACCGGAATTCCCTTCTGAGATAGTCCTGAAGCAAGGCTTCATTCCGGGGCAGTCGATCTACATCGTTCAGGATGCCAGGGATCCAGATGAGCCCAAAAGCCTGAGGTTCTACGTCAACAACGGCGGCAGTAGGAATAATGAGACGATGAAGGTGCGCCTCGGCAAGACCCCGCCCTTCCTGGTCTCGGACACTGACTTGAAAGACGTGGTCATCCAGCGAGTCTCTAACGGCCTGCACATCAAGCTCAAAGGCGCAGTCTCGGATTACCAGAGCAACCTTTACCTGGAAGATGGCGATACTTACACCACCTACCGTGTAAGCCTTGAACAAGTCGAAACGCGACCGCCCTTGCCGAGCGGTCGGTAAGCTTATTTCAGCAAGGCAATCACTGCGCAGACAACCGCAATCGCCAGCGCCGGCCACTGCATCGGCATGAAAAAGAAGTGGTGGTGAACGCCATCGGCGTGAACCTGGCGATTCAATACAAAGCCCAGCACAACGTTGATGGCTGAACCGATACCCACCCCCATCAAAAAATGCATGAGCGATATATTGCCGGGCTTAACGCTGGGATCCATCAACAACCACATCAATAACAGCACCATGACTATTGGTGTTAACAAGGTCATCCAGCCTGCGCCGCGATAGATCATCATTTGCTGTTCATCTCGAAAACATCTGCAGCTGACTCGCGTGCTTGCTCTTCAACAGCCAACACGACATCAAGCGTATTGAGGCACAGGTCATGGCTCAGGATGCCGGTGGTGGTGGTCGACAATACGGGCTTGCCGTTTTCGTCCTTGATCACCACGTTTTTGGTCCAGGCGTTGAGGTCTACCGTACGCAGCGACGACATCGGCACTTTGTTGCCTTGGTACTCGAGGAAATCCTGGCGCACAACAATTGGCGCGGTAGTTATTTTGAGGAAGTTACCGGTCACTCGCTTGCCCCAAACCTGCTTTGAATTGATGCAGTTGAAAGTTACGGAGCCGCCCGACTCCAGCGTTTGTGCAACAGACGGCAGGCGCGCGCGTACGTGCAACTCACGAACCAGTTCCTGAAACTTCTGAAAGCCTTTGAGGGATTCGAGAACCCGATGAAACGGCTCCGCGGCATTACGGCGATAGGCCAGGTTTGTGATCAGGCCGGTCAATGCAGTTTGCCCGGAGCTGAACAGATACAGGTCTTCTATCTCAGCAAACGGCATGTAGTCGCGCTGCTCTTTAGTGATGCGCACGAGGCCGTGTTCATAAACTTCGTAGTGGGTATTACGCAGCTTCTTTTGCCAAACGTAGATACCCAATATGCACAGCCCCGCAATGGCCAACAAACCGGTCGTGAAATAAAACATGACGTGTGTGCTGGCGAAATTGAGAGTCATGCCTCGGGACGTCTGAAGACTGACCGGGCCGTCATTGCCCATCGGCAAAATCGTGCTCAGATAGAAGACGAACACGGCGAGGCCCAAAAACGCAGCGGCCAATATCAGGTTGAAAATCAAAAAGGCCTTACCCTGGCGGAACGTCGCGATCAGCTCGCCGGTGGCGGAAGAAGCGTGGAGGTCGGTTGAATGCATGAGTGCTTGCGTCCCTGTCATTGAGTAGATGCGCGCTTTTAGGCGCGGCGCGGTGTGAACGGTGCGCCTTGGCCGTCCGGTATCGATATTAATCCAGAAGTAAGCGGACAGTGAGGCCATCTTGCGTTTTATCTAGTCGTTGGTAGCTTTAGAGCTAGCCGATACAGCACCTTCTTCAGTCGCGACAAAATAGCTTAAGATCAGGCGAAAGCTGGAATGGAATATGTCGACTAAAGGACACAACATTCATTGAAATCCCCTGTTCTCACATCAGCGAGCGTTTGAATAATCGCCGATTCACGGTAGCGGGCAACACCCACGGGCTATTGCCGCGTAGCGGGTTGGATTTAGGTGACTTGGCCGGACGGATATGTTCAACATGCGTCCTGCTCCTTGCAGGGGAATCTTCCCGGTTTGCCGTGTGTGTTTAGCGTCGAAGGGGGCTCTGGGAAGCCCCGCCACAGATAAAAATCTGTCTGCTTTATGTAGGTATTTTGTTCGACTCGCCAAGCTTAATCTTGAAGTAGTCCAGCAAGTTCTTTCCTTCTAAAAATGCCTTTCGGATCTCAGCACTTTCCTTAATCAGTTCCTCGCCAGGTACTGCATGTTCTTTAATAGGGCGCGGTAGCGACCACTCCAGAACCTCCCTTGGGAAGCCTGCTTTAGGGCGGTTATTGATCCAGGCGGCAAGGTAACAAGGAATCGTCCAGCCACTGAAAAACTGAACTATCAAGAAGCCGAAGACATATCGAAGCAATGAATGATGGGAGCGATAACCTTTTCTACACATATGGAAGTAGGCGACCGAGCCGGCTTCGAATTCATCCGATTGCCCCTCGGGCAAGGCTTGCGGTCCATCTTCCATATAGACACGGATTGCCTCCCACTCAGCGATCGCCTGATTCAAATTTCCACTTGGAACACTGATCCAAAGCACATCGCCGTTTTTCGTCTCACGTAGCCCAATCATTAATTTGAATTCAGGAATGACAGCATATTGAGTGATCAATTTGCTGATCGAGACACTCGTAATGACTTCCTCCCACGGTACATAACGTGGGGTCATGCCTTTTTTGGGAACAAAGACGACCTCGCGACGCTGACGATTGAAGCGTACAGGAGGTTGATTGCTAACCCGACGAATTGCAAAGAAAAACACGCAAAGGTAGAGAGTGGCCAGCGCTCCCACAAAACCCCAAACGGCAATACTTGTAAAGAAATCCAGCCAGCTACTCCAGAAAGGTTCTATGTCGCGTCTTATCCAGGATCCGAAACCCGTTGTGAAAAACAGAAAAATCAACAGGAACATAACCGCCCCGATTCCGGCTCGAGTCATAAACTCAAAGCTTCCTCTAGAAACGGCAAAGTCCAAGACTACTTCATCGGCATAGCGGTGTAGCTGGCGAGCACTGAAAGGCTGCACTCCGGTTGGCACTGGCTTTGGTGATAAATAGAGTGTTTCAGTGCCTGATTCTCTGTCGATGTCACCTGCTTGAGGCAGTCGGTCATATCTATTTTTCAAGGGTATGGCTCGTCAAGTAGAGGTCTCGGGTTATTGAGTCGGTTCGGCAAATGTCACCTTAAAGTAATCCAACAGGTTTTGGCCGTCGGCAAAAGCCTTCCGTATTGCAGCGCTTTCCCTGAACAGATCTTCACCAGGCATAGCATGTTGTTCAGTGGGAAGAGATTGTGACCATTTTTGAACCTCTTTAGGGAAGCCCGCCTTGGTGCGGTTATTGACCCAGCCGGAGATGTGATATTCGGACTTGCCCAGCCTGCCGACGGGGCGGGCTGGCAAGCGGAAGGCTCGTCGGCGATCTAAGCCTTCTCGACGCTTTTTGTTCTCTACGATGTGCGCTGTTCTTCTGCCAAAAACAGACTCTGCAAGTCACCCTTCAGCGTGTCGTTGTCTATGCCGTAAGTCAGAGAAAACGCATCGTTTACACCCGCTATTGTGCTGACGCCATCCATGATTCCCAAAAGGTTAGATGTGGTATCGACCATTGTCTGCCTGATGACCTCAAAGAAAACTTCTCGCTGTTCGGTAGGTAGCGAGTTGAACAAGGTTAAGGCTCGCTTCCAGTATTCGTCGGTTGCATCGTGAATGGTCGTGTTGGCGAAAAGCTGTCTGTAAATACAAATATTCTCCTCCACGACAGCCGTTTTAAGTCCAATGACAAAGTCTTTCGGGGTGATCGGGTTGCTGCTCACTTGGATTAGGCCTCGGGTTAAGCGTCTTTTTTCTTTATTGGGGGGGGCAGGATGCTCGCCGCCCCCCAATCTTCACGACTACCGACACATCGTCCAATCCTACCAGCGCAACGCTTGCGCAATCTGATTCGCCTCTTTCCCGGATTGCCCACCCTCCATGATTGGCGCCCGTAGCAGCGACCGTACCCCCTCGCGATCCACAATCCAGAACGTCATTTTCGTGGGCGTTTTCCGCTGGATACCAGCCACGAAGTCGTCGGACACGGGGCCTTGTTCGCCAGGCAGCTTCGTCACATCGAACTCCCATATTTGCCCGGTTGCTTGCGACTTTCCTGGTTCGGCCGATTTGGGTGAGAACTTCGTCTTGCGCATATCTGCGGCTTGTAGCCCCAGCTTTTTCACCATGAAGGCACGCAGCAACGACTCAAGATTTTCGTCCGATGTCTGAGCCGAATCCACGGTGAGGCCAAGCTGTGCCCCTGTTTGCAAGTTTTCGTAGTAGAAACGATTTTCCGTGTCCGTTCTCAAACGGTAGTCGCCCACGCGCAAGGGCAGGTGAATGCCTTTCCAGCTATTCACTAGCGCATTTTCATCCTTCGGTGTTCCCCAGCCGAGCGTCGCATCGCTTTGCTGCCATTCGATGAGCTTCCGGTTCAGGGCGATGGCCTCCTGAGTTCTGCCCTGGCGGTAGGCGATGTCCGCTGCGTAATCCAGCGCAGTGCGATAGAAGATTTCATTGATAGAGCCGTTCTCCCAGGCAGGTACGGCCAAACCCAGCGCGCTGCGAGCGGCATCGAGGTCGCCGTGCCGGTACTGCGACACACCGATAAGTGTCTGCACTCGCGCAACTTCATCCGGGAAAAAGGCGTCGGGCAGCGCCTTTTTCGCGAGCTCAGCAGCCTTCGACCAGCCACCCGGAAGCTCCCAGGTTGAATCCATGTCTTGGGTCTGTTCGGCCATCGTGCGCTCGCGGAACAGCGGTGGTGCGCTTTGCCATTTCAGTGCCGCGAACAACTTGTGCATTTGCTCAACGGCTTGGGCTTCGTCGCCTGATCTGAACATCACATCAATGTCCATGGCCAGACAAACCTTGTTGTCGGTGTAGCGGTGGTGCAGCCATAGGGCATAGTCGTGGGAGCCATAACCGCTGGGAAGCAGTTGTAGCACTGGGTCGAATTCTTCGAACGGTGCAACGAAGAGGCGGCGGAAACGGCGTTTGAAGCGAAGCATGCCGTCGATGCGGTTGAATTCGCTTCCGTCGTGGGTGGTGATTTTGCTGTGGAGCCAGAGCAGGCAATCAAAACCGATGGCACCCATGAAGTAGAGGAAGGCTCCGGTCCATAGGGCTACTTGCAGTTTATTATGGCCCCATAATGAACCCGTCATTCCAAGCACGATTCCGGCGCAAACAATAAAACCAATAATCTGTACGTGGTGAACTATTTTTTTTTCTGTCATATAAAGAGTTAATGAGCCTAATGATAAAAGAAGAAATACCACTACCAAGAGTAGTAGTGACGAATCTCGCAGATACTTCGCTACCTCCAATCCGGGTAGAAGCGAGCTCAAAATCCAAGTTCCCCAAACGACCCAGATGAATGGAAAACTCATCAGTTTTAGTAAGAATAATAGATGTGGGACCTTGCTTGAGTTTTGAAAGTGCCAACTTTTAGCATCGCAGTAAATTTCTTCTTTTTTTCCGAGTTTCTGCTGCTGTAGATAGCGCGTGTGCTCTTCACCTTGCAATTGGGTAGTAATCTCCATCGCCGGTTCAAAATTGGCGTAATGACCAAAGGCGAGACGGGTATCAAAGTTCCCTGAGCGATTGGCATCTCCCGCCCATTTCGGCGGTGGTAAAGGCTCATGACTGTTGCTGCGATAAGCACTGGCAACGTACGGGGTATCCTTTTGTACGGTCATACAGAGAACTCAGTGTTTTGATGTGCCAATCCCTAGCGGTTGCCGGGCGTGGACGAAGTCATGGCTGATTATTGGCCAATAAATCTGTCCCGTTTCTTATATTCTTCTTCATGCTTTTTCAATATGGCCAAGTGTCTTCTGTGAAAACTGCGGTTTTAGGCAGTGTTTCTTTTAGTAACTTTAAATATTGCTCAAGATTTTTTTTGTTTTCAAAGCGGGTTTCAAACCCTACGGTCTTGTCGGTCCGATGAATGACTACAACAGAACTGGGCCTATCAACGGTAACAAAATTGTACTCGTTCCATGGCCTGCTTTTTTCGTATTTTTTTTCATTTTTCCAACCGAGTAAAAATTTCGCTGCGCCTAAGGACATTGCTACCGGACCAAATAGAAATATCAATGAATTTGTGTAAAACGCTATTCCGATGAATAAAAGAACTACGAATATTGCACTGCCTTTGAACAAAGGGCCAGCAAATTCAGGGTAGTAGAGAGTGTGCTCAACTGCAATTCCGGTTGTAGTAGCTCGGTAATTAAATATGGTTTTTTGTCTTGTTATTAATAGAAGACCACCTAACATGGTGAAGACTATAACGCACATTCCAGACCAAATATCTAGATTTTCTCCGATTTGTCCCCACATTTTCCAAGTGATCGCCAGGCATATTGTCATGGCTAGGCCTAGGATTATTATTGGACCTAAGATTATTTCGCGTCTAGGTTGATTTAGGACCTTACTTGTCCATGACATCAACTGGCTTCCTTCCATGGAGTGGATGAAGTCGCTTTGCTCTATTGATGCCTCATTTTGTTTTATGTCGTTATCAGGTTTTTCTTTGTGCATTTCTTCTTTATTCCGGAAGTACAAAAAAATGGGATAGGTTTATTTTTACGCGACCTCCAGTCAAGGAATGCAAAGAAAATAAGTTATCCCTTTTAAACTTTACGTTCAACCACGATGAACATCATCAAAGTCATCGGCCTTCGGCGTTGACTGGATGCCTTTAGATTCTTGAGCGCGGTAGTAAGCTTCGATGCTCAGGGACGGATCAATCCGAGCCTTGATGATGCAGGGTTGTTGTTGCCAAGGGTATTGCTGCAACTGTTGAGTCAGCTGCTTGAGACCTGTCGCCAACCAACCCTTTTCCGACTGGTCGCGCCAGCGTCTCGGATTACGGCCCGTTTTAGCGTCGTAGACCGCAGTTACCGGATCGAGGTGGCGACTTTGCTCCAGCACTGGCAGGTCCGGCAGCGGTTGCGTGACGTCCATGTAGCGTTGCAGGCAATCCCAGAAGGCCAGTGCATTCGCCTGGTCGAGGCCCAAGGCGTGGACTTTGGTAGCCAAACAAATCTTGTTATCGGTATAGCGGTGATGCAACCACAGGGCGTAGTCATGGGAGCCATAACCGCTGGGAAGCAGTTGCAGCACTGGGTCGAACTCTTCGAACGGTGCAACGAAGAGGCGGCGGAAACGGCGTTTGAAGCGGAGCATGCCGTCGATGCGGTTGAATTCGCTTCCGTCGTGGGTGGTGATTTTGCTGTCGAGCCAGAGCAGGCAATCAAAACCGATGGCACCCATGAAGTAGAGGAAGGCTCCGATCCATAGGGAGATTTGTATCCCATCATTCCCCCAAAAAGATCCTTTTTGCCAATACACAATACCTGCACAAATAAAAAAACCTACGATGTGCATGTGATGGACTATTTTTTTCCCCATCATGTAAAGCGTTAGTGATCCAACTATGAGAACGGTGGAAATAACGAGAAAAAATAGTAATGACAAGTCTTGCAAGTATTTAGCTACGTCATGACCTGGAATAAATGATCCCAATATCCCTGTCCAGACGATCCAGCCAAAAGGAAAGCTAATCAATTTTAGTATGAAAAGTAGATGTGGGATTTTGCTCGTGTTTTGAAAGTACCAACGCCGCGCATCGCAATACACCTCTTCCTTTTTTCCTTGTCCCTGCTGTCGCTTGTAAATCGTGTGCTCTTCGCCTTGCAACTGAGTAGTAACCTCCATCGCCGGTTCCAGATTGGCGTAATGACCAAAGGCGAGATGAGTGTCAAAGCTCCCTGAGCGATTGGCATCTTCCGCCCATTTTGGCGGTGGCAAAGGTTCATGACTGTTGCTGCGATAAGCACTGGCAGCGTACGGGGTATCCATTTGTACGGACATAGAGGGAACTCAGTGTTTTAGTGTGCCAATCCCTTGCGGTTACCGGCGTGATTGAGGTCGTGGCTGATTCTTGGCGGTTATCGGCTTTCAACTCGGCCTGTCGCTGGCGGATAGCCTGTTCCAGCTCTGGAGAGCGCTGGGACCATTGTTCGGGCGACAGGGGTTTGGACCACTGGCGGCACCAACGTTTCTCTGGGGCAGTTCACTGCCAGGGCGGTGCATGCAACACCTTTACCGCTTGATCCACATGGGTGTCAGGCAGGACTCGACCGTAGCCATCGACGAGAAAACGGGTACGACGGGTTCAACCGGGCAGGTTGAGAGAGAGGGCAACCCTGCAGTTAAAAACTGCAGGGAGAGTTGGCTTTTTGCCTTGAATGGAGACCGGCTAATGGGGTTCCCGTTCACCTTGTTTTAATGCAAGCAGATTAGGTCTGAAAAAGCACCTTTGTTTGTGTAAAACATCACGCCTTTTTCTTTCCGCCGTTTTCTGCCTGATAAACCTCTGCAAAAATTTCAGTGATTGAGCGCAGGGGTTTTTGCTTTTTTAGTTCTTTGACCCGTTTACTCAGTCTTACCAATACTTCACTTGGCTTTGTCCATTGCTCTTCAGGTAGTGGCTCGGACCAATCACGCATGGCTTGCGGCAGTGCCTTACGTCCGACTTTCGCTATGCGGCGAATCTCCCATTCGACGATTCGATTGGGTAACGTCCAGAACGTCATGACGTGGGAAAGGTACCAAAAGAATGCATAGACCCAACCAACTTCCTTTTCGTGAATCCTGCGGTGCAGACGTGTTCGCGCATTTCGGAACGTGTGCATCCCCTCATGTGGCGGATCGTTGGGACCTTGCAGGTCCATGGGGTCTTGAATGTTTTTGAGGTCATGGACTTCGTACTCCATGTAGGCACGTACGGCTTCCCAATGGGCAATCGCAGGCGGCAGGCCTCCACAAACGAATTCGACGCTGACCATTTGGCCCTCATGTTGATATCCCATGCCCATCCCGTACTGTCGCCGGACACCATATTGCGTGGCGCCTTGCGCCTGAACTACCCAGGCGGAGAGCGATTCCCAAGGCACGAAAACTGGAGTTTCTGCGCGAGTGGGCATAAAGCAGACTTCACGGCGCTGACGGTTGAAGCGTGTGGGGATGACATTTGTGTACTTTTTATGATTGTAAAACCACACCGCTAATCCAACAGTAAGTCCACCTATGTACATACAAATGGCTGGTTCCCGAGTAGCGATAAAAAGGTCTGCACTGAACTCCAGAACTTCAGCCAATCCAAAGCCGCTGGCAGCGACGATTAGTCCGACAATCAGCGGAATGCCTAATATCATTAAGAGCGCGGCGGTAAAAGGACCTCCCAGTATCATCTGCCATGAAAAAACTTGGGGTTTACCGCCGCCGAAATCCAGATACGTATCATTGAGATCGCTTACATATGGGCTGTGTGGCGATGCGTCGGTGGGCAGCGGCAACGGTGCCAAATACATCGTATTGCCAGAGGGAAACCACTCTATGTCTCCCGCGCGGTGCAATTGCCTTGCCGCTGGATCTATCGGATCGATATCAAGGTTTTTAGACATGCGAAGCAAACTCCATCATCAGGGGTTCTACCTGGAGCAGAGGCGCTTGAGGGGGAGGTGGGACTCGATCAACTGAAGGGAAGGCGCCAATTCCCCTTGGATCAAGACGGATATAGTGTGTTCTCTGTTGAGGCTGTCCGCTGGAACTGGTGCTTTGAACAGCCACGAAGAAAATAAATCTGTCCCGTTTGCCTTCGTTTACCTTGCGCCTGATTCATTTGACGCGATTTCCTGCCAAAGAATGCTAAGAAAACTAAACATGTCCTCTATAGTCTCCCTTTAGTCTTCTGTTTACCATTTCATCTCGGCTTCTGAAAATATCGCGCCTGCTGGTAGTAGTGAGCGCAGGGTGTCTAGATATTTATCAAATAGTTCGTTGGGCAGTTTAGCCTCGAACCCAACCATAAATTCAGTCTCTTGCGCTAAGATGATTTTTCGTTTTCTGTCTACTGTTACAAATTTATAACTACCCCATTCGGCTGATGTCTCGATCTGCGGTGTGTTAGTCCACTGTATAAAAAATCTCGCCGCGACTACCGCCATGCCTGTTGGTCCGGCAAGCAATAAAATCAAAGATTGTTCAAATACAGCTAGGCCAATAATAAAAACAAGAAATAATATAGAGATGCTTTTAAATAATGTCCCAGCTGCTTTTGGGAAGTGGAGTTTCGACTCCACGACGCCAAATGAGTCTGTGATGGTGTAGCGGTAAATTGTTTTTTGTCGAACCACTAGTGTCCATAAGTAGATAGACATTAATGTCATTACGGTGCCGAAGCGAAGACTTAGAAATACAGGCTGCTCATTTTCAAGCAAGTGTAAAAAATAGTTTTCATAAACGCCATTGGCAATCGCAATTAATCCAGTCAACGGACTCATGGAGGGTTACATTGTCATCAGTTTTCATTGTTTTTGCGGCTTACGTCATTCGTGAATAGGAAGTACGGCTGCATTTTCACGGCCACCAAGTTGTTGCACCACTAAACTACTTTTGTCCAATGCGCTATTTCGAGTATCTTTTTGATCTTTCACGCCTTCTTCTGAAAGCTCTAACTGATAGCGGTAACCTCTGTCGCCCTCGCCAGTCGCTAGGGTTTCGGTAGGGTACCAGATTTGCACTTCGATATTCTGAGCTTCCTTGGTAAGAGGAACCCTAGTGTCCTGAGCGGTTAATTCAATAACTTATTTTTTATCGCTCCCAGCTTTGCTTTGTTTACAGAGCTAATGATGGATTCAGCCGTCTTGTTCCACTTGAAGGGCTTAGCCGAAAGGTCATTGTGGGCCTCGATAAATTGACGAATAGCCGCTTTCAGTTCGGCCACGCTGGTGAAAACACCCCGATACAGTGCTCGCCTTTCCAGCTGCGCGAACCAGCCTTCCACGGCGTTCAGCCACGAAGCACTGGTCGGTGTGAAGTGCAGTTTGAAACGCGGGTGCTTCTCCAACCATTGCTTGATGGCCGGTGTTTTGTGCGTCGAGCTGTTGTCCAGAATCACATGCAGGTCAAGCTCTGCGGGCGTCGCGCGGTCGATCTGTCGCAGGAAGGCCAGAAACTCTTTGGCCCGATGGCGTTGGGTTATCCGCCCGATAACCTGGCCGGTCAGGATGTCAAAAGCGGCATACAGACTGGCGGTGCCATGGCGTTTGTAATCATGCGTGCGTCGCTCGATCTGGCCAGGGCGTAGCGGCAACATCGGTTGTGTGCGATCCAGTGCCTGGATCTGGGTTTTCTCATCAACCGACAGCACGATGGCGTTATCCGGCGGGTTCAGATAAAGCCCGACGACATCGACGACCTTATCGGCAAAATGCGGATCGTTGCTGATCTTGAACGTTTTCAAACGATGGGGTTTAAGGTCGGAAGCGGCCCAGACTTGTCGCACTTGCCAAGCCGTAACGGCGGCATATTTGGCCATCAAGCGCACACTCCAATGCGTCGCCTCACGAGGCACGCGCTGGGTGGTCAGGGTAAGAATCTCCTTCATTTTTTGAGTGCTGAGCTTGCGAGGCTGGCCACTTCGAGGCAGGTCGTTCAAGCCCTCAAGACCCGCCTCCAGATAGCGCTTTCGCCATTTGAACACCACCGGCGCTGAGACCTGGAGCGGATGGCTGACGTCTTTGGGCGTTAATCCATCCGCCAATAACAGCAGAATTCTGGCCCGCTGCCCGAGACGTTGTGCCAGCGAGCCCATCCGCGACCAGCCTTGTAGTGTGGCTTGGTCAGATGGCGTTAAAACGAATGGGGCGGCGGGCTTGGCCATGTGCACTACTGCTCAGTGAGGTCGAAGTCTGGTCAGTATATCGACATGTTTTTCGATAATCGAACTAACCGCTCAGGACACTAGTCTGCCATATAAGAGGCTCATCTTCGGTTGGTAAAGAAGGCGCAGCATTATGGCGAATGTTAGGTTCTTGACGTGTGCTCGGTGTTATTCCGAATGAGCCGGCTTGGACAATTTCTCCATTATTCAAGAGCGGTGACTCTAATTCGTCATTTAATTTCGCCACTGGGAGTATATAAAAAGGTCTATGGCTGGAAACTAAATTCATTCTAAAAAGAGATCCTCTTAGTTGTGCGGGGAAATATATCTGTACCCAGGCGCCGTCTTGAAGGTAATATTCCGTTTGCCCAATGGATGGACTATACCGATATGCTTTGATAAACGTAGGCTTTACAAATAAAGATGGGCTCATTTGAATTTCTAATAAAGACCTATTTTCTTAATTTTTATCATATATTTTTTCATTTGGTGTTTTGCTCCAGGTAGATTTGTACAGCCAATTTCCAATTGCATCTCGTTTTAGATAATTTAGTGTAACAGTTGCTAATAGGTACACAAACCCAGCGATTAACGCAGCCGCGGCAAACCACGGATTCATGGCGATTGCTATTAATTTCGCGCTTCCCAGCAAGCCAGAGATACCTGCAATTAACTGGAATAGGCTGATCACAGCCATAGATGCAACTGCCACCTGTTTTACCACAAGCGCCGCTCGCACATCGCTATTTTTCGTACCTTCCAGATGGTGTTGTATATCCCAATATTCAAAGCCTGTCGCTAGCAACGAAAATGCACCAAGTCCAATAAGACGTCCGCTGAAAACTCGAATTATTTTTCCCCAGTCTTGCCTCTGCGAAGTGGGGCTTTCCCAAGATAAGAAAGTAAATCTGTCCCGGTTACCTGAAAAAAAGAATTTCCCGGGCTGCAGTTAAGGCTGGTTATGTCCCAGCAAGTTTTACAGTTAGAGCCTCAATCGCAATGATAAATTCAATGTAAGCACCAATTGCACCACCGATGGTTCTCAACTCACCCTTCGCCCGTATGTTTTGCTCTTTACTTTGAAATTCCACATCCACGTTCCAAATCTCAATCAACTACACCCCCGACGGAAAAAATGGCGTGAATTTAGTATACTAAAACAATAGATCTGCCCCTCTTTTTAATCAACGTACTTCACATGATTTGCCATCAGGTTGGTGCGGCTGAAGGTGTCGATAGCATCAATTCGCTTTAGCATTTCCTTAACTTTAATCTTAAAAGTTTCGTCATCCATATCAATCCAATATCGGGGCGCACGACCGATTACCTGATCATGACTAGCTGTTGTTGGATCTAAATGGCGGTGAGACTCATAAAGGGGAAGGTCGGGAAGTGGACGATTAACATCCATGAAGTTTTGAAAGAAATCCCATAAGGCACAGGGGCGTTGTGTTGTGTTGTCGGGTATAATCAAGCTGTTGAAGTTTATGCGGATGTCTCGATAGCGATGTAATAAATAAAGTCCATTCATAGGTAGCCCCTGGCGGTCAGGGCTAGTGAAAATATAAGCATCAAATTCGTGGAACGGAGCAGTTTTTATTTTGGCTGTTTCGTTGTTTTTGAGCTTTTTGTATTCAAATACGGTCACTGTTCCAGTACGTCGATTTAGTTCCCAAAGTGGGCCTTTGGGTGGGCGAAACCAGAAGTGTGGAAAGTAACTGATCACAGTGTTTCCAATAACCCAGCAAAAAAGAGGTATACCTAGAGTCCAAGAAAAAAAACCACTCAAGGCTTCTGTGAAAAGTTCCATCCAAGAGCGTTCTAGTGATAGTGCTCCAATAAAAAAAACGAGGACGGTGATAGGGAGCAGGACTATGAAACTCCACTTTCCTCCGGCTTGCATGAATAACCAGAACTGAGAGCGAAACGGTAGCTGAGCGAATCGGAAGCATTCGTGATCATATTTCTGGTGAAGCTCTACTCCTTCAAAGGGAGCGGGCACATAAGAGCCTCTCCTTCGTTTTTCTTCTTGTTCTTTTTTTAGGTGTTCGTTGAAACGTAAATCGCTTGGCGTTGGATCTTCCATTATGCTTTCTGGGGCAACATCCTGAGACGCTCCCCAAGGTAAGCGAATTCCCGAAAAAGCATTCATTCCAATTCGCTTTACTGAATCAGCTTGGTTTGGAATTCGATTTGGGCGATAGGCCTCAGGTGCATAATAAGGTTTGATTTCGATAGAGTGGCTCATTACGAGGCACCTTGTGGGTCATGATCCGCCCAAAAGGGCCGATTAGTTTTATTAAAATCCGCCTTGGAGTAAGTTGGATCATATTGGGTTGGATCTTTAATGGCAGGTGCTGGGAAATAACGGGTTTCACCTTTTCCCTGAAGACTAAATTGCGCTCGAACCGCCCAGCTATATCGACTCGTACTGTAACTCAAGGCAATAGAAGGTGAAAGGGGAGTTGAGAAGTATAACTCAAGAGCATCATTGTACAACCGTTGTGCTCTTGCCTCTGTAGAATTACTGGCTACCTTTGCAACAATACGAGAGGGGCTGCCTTTTATGCTAGTGTAGGTTATAAGTTCCGCGAGGCGACACTCAGCTTTAATACTGATACTACCTGTACTAGCGATCAACCCAGGTAGAAGGCTCTCAAGTCGGACCAATGTGTCAGAGCTACGTACCTCGTATGGTACTTCGTTGTTCACGTCTAAAGTTGCCCCTGGTTGGTAGGCAGGATTACGACTGACTGTGATGTTAATTCCTGCTAGCAGACCGATAAGGCGATAGAAGGCTTCTTTTGGATCTTTTAGATGTTGAGATGCGGTTCCTCCCCCAACACCAAATGGGCCGTTAGTCAGCCAGTCTTCTAGGGGGGTACTACTTAACCATAGCACCAAGCCTGCACCTATCCCAATTAAAAGCAGAGACAACCAACCTAATGGATGCAGATTTAATAACGGAGTCGCTGTCAGCAGGCCGGCGGTAACTCCCGCCAATGCGCCTCCCGCCATAAGTAAATATCCATACATAGCTTGATCATTCCATTGCCAAGCATACCAGGCGTCATAGATGTTTAGGACTGCGAAAACAAGACCTGCGACACTTTGAGTTAGTAGTCGCGCAGTTATTTTGGCCTCCAGCCTCTTTCCTATTAGTTCGCCAAAAAGAGAACCAACTTTATCGCGGTTTATGCGAAATAACGGTTTTCTTACAACTTCAAGTGCTGATTGAGTTCCTAGCAATTTTACGGCCAGAGCTTCCATGGCAATCAATAAGTCAAGTGCAGCGCCAGTTCCTCCTCCCAAGGCACGGTTAAGGCTCTTTTCTCTGGCGGTTTGTTGGAAAGCATTTGCCTCAGTATTTACATTCCACATTTCGATCATTAATACAGCTATTGGGAATATTTTGGAATTTAATACTTTGAATACGAATCCCTTGCTTTTTTTGTTATATTCGTCGAGCGCCTTATTTAGTGCGTTGCCGGTATCCGTGGCGCGACTGTTTGCTGTATTAGCAGCAACTCCGACATGTTGAGCATTTATTAGTTGCTTGTTCATATGGCTTATTAATTTTGCGGTACTATGGTTTCGCGGCATTACAAGAACCAAGTGTTCGCCTTTTTCTACTCCACTGCCGGGTATGCGGGATCGATCGGTACTGGCCAACAACTTTCCATTTTTATCGACGAATTCGCCGTAGATGGTTTTTGGGCTGTCCGACTGTGCAGGAAGATCTTCTAATCCAAATAGGTAATAGTTTTGTGTGACATTGCCTCGTCGCATGAAGTATGCCTGGCCAAAGGTGTTGGGTAGCATACTTCGTAGTTGTTGGACTCCCCGGCCATGCAGTGTCACATTTACCTGTCGGGCACGAGCTCCTAATTGCTCACGTATCTTATTCAAACGGTCATTGGCTTTTTCGCTTATATCGCGACTAGCTGACGCTTCATTAGCTGCGAACCGATTTGCCTTGCCAGCAACTTCCAACTCCTTCAGCGCAATGTCTACCGCACCTCGCAAGGTATCGTAGACGCTCATGAGTATGCCGTTGATGTTCTTTGACGTGGTTATGGCAAAAGTCTTGTCCGAACCTCCGCTGATAACACTATCGACAACTCCAGCATCCAGAGTCATTTGCTTCTGAGGAGCAGGAGCTTCCTTGTCTTCGTATTTGGCCAACTCTGTGGCGCGGAACTTTCCGTCTCCAGTATTAATTTCTACTGTAGTGGGAACCTTGTAGGGCGCACAGATAATTTCAGCATTACTCTCCGGCCAAAGCATCAGATGCAATGGAGATTGGGTATTTTGGACAATAGTGCGCAGTAGTTTCTGTCCTTGACTGGTCTGGGGGGTGTAGAGGCTGGTCCCGCTTATTGCATCGACGACGTCCCCGCTAGGCGCCAAAGGATCTAAACGTGACGCAGGGACTGCGATTGCGGCGATCGTATGGCTGATGACGAACAATGCCGATAAATAATCGAAGCCATCCAAGCTTAAGTGGTCGGCCACCGTCTGTTGCGTGATACTTTGTTGTAAACTTTCGGCCAGCAAGTCCTGAGCGCTGTTCATGTGCTGCCACACCATCGCTCGTTCGACAGTGGCGGTACAGCGGTTGATGTCCTGCTTTCCTTTAGTACTAAGTTTATCCATGCTCGCGTTCAGAGGATTGAGTTGACCCTGAAGATTACGGGGTACCACTAGTTGTTGTACGAGCAGCGCACTGGCATGGTTGACCTGCTGCGTCGCATGAGTTGCGCAGAGTTTTAATAGTTCATGATGGATTTCTACGCGCTGCTTCAAGTGCCGAAGACGAAACCGTGGATCTTCTAGCAAGATACCGCAGATCTGCCGTTGCCTTGCCTTGGCAAGCACGTCAATCGCGCTAGACTGAGCTTGCCAAAGATCCGCTTTTTCTGCAGTAGGCTCAGATTTGCTACCAGGCTCGGGTTCAGGTGTTGGCAGTGAATTTTCCAGTGCGT
Organism: Pseudomonas sp. ANT_J12; assembly: GCF_008370045.1. Classification (GTDB taxonomy): domain Bacteria; phylum Pseudomonadota; class Gammaproteobacteria; order Pseudomonadales; family Pseudomonadaceae; genus Aquipseudomonas. Next base: position 48,567 of record NZ_VOBN01000004.1, on the reverse strand, counting down.
CAGCGACAGCGGTCAGCTCCAACAGTTCGTTTCGGTCGGGCGAGATTCCTTTTGCACACTGTGCGAGAAACGCTTTGGCTTGTTGGCTCGCTGTAACGGGAAACTGTCCTGAAAGATCGCTCAGGTAACGGGCTGGGTGGTCAAGCAGCCACTCAAAGGCTGGTACGCGCGCGCGCTGAGGTGCGGCTACACTGACAGGAAACACGTTTAAATCTAAGTTGCGCCTAGTGACGGTGGCTTGAGTGGCTGCGCTCTGATTGGAATAATTGCGCACATCGAAATTTGTAAAGGCCTGTAACATGGCCTTGCCATCCGGTTTGTCTTTGTACAGTTCTTTGAAGCGTGCATTAGAGCAACTGAGATCGAAACCTTTGCAGCGCTGATCGCGTAGTTTGGCATCTTGTTCAAGACGTTGCAGGCGCGGAGCGTTGAGTTGTATTTCAGAGAAGCAGAGCTGTAAATCCTGTACTCGTTGGTTGTTCCATAGAGCAGGCAGCCAAATGTCATCCAGAGGCTGACCGCTGGATTTGCGCTCACCTGCTTTGAATCCTTTGCCTTGACGGTAATGGGCGACATCTACATCGTGATAGGTGGTTTTGCCATCAGCGATGCGTACTTCTAATTCACGCCATAGCTTCTTTTGATAAAACACGTAAACGAAACCCGCGCGAGCCAGCACAGGCGCGCCAAGGTCGTATGCGCTTTTTGATCCGGAGAGTGCGACGAAGGGCAATACTGGAACCACTTGGTTCCACTGCGCGTCGACTTGACGCGGAGTCGAGCGCATGCTGCTGAACAGAGGGAGGCGAATCGGCTTGCCTTGGAGTGACGCGATCTCCAGCGAGAGTTGGCGGTTGGCTTGTCCTGTGCAATCCCATACATGCAGGACGCTGCTGCACAGATCTTTTTCCTGTGGTTCAAGCTTACCCTTCAACTCTTTGTTGGCGTCGTCGCACAACACGATTTTCTGGTTGGCAGGGTGATCCTTGCCTATGACTTGAACTATCAGTTTCCCGGCCTCGCAGGCGGGGCCAGAACTCAGGCTTCCAACGGGTGCGCTCATGTCAGAGACTCCTTGTCTTGGTGGTCGCGTGCAAGTTGTTGCCGCAGTAGTTCCAGGCGATCTTCGCTGTTGTTATCCAGGGGGATGACTGGCGCAGTATGACTTGGGTGTTGTGAGCGGAGCGTCAGGTATTGCTCCAGTTCTTGTGCCTCAACGAAACCATTGGCAATGCCTTGATTCAGATAGTCTACGGCGTCGTTGAATGAGACGTCGGCCTGCTTTTTCCACCACAAATAAACAAAGTGATCTTTCTGTTGCCGTTGCAATGATTGTTCTTGCAACTGATCCAAGTGAAGAGGAGGGCGCTCGGTAGAATGTTGCCACTTCTGTGCATCTGGATTTTCGACGTTGAACCATTGCTGAGTACCCAGCGCTAGATCTCGCCAAGTACCACCATACCAACTCAGACGGGAAATTGGGCCCATCCACGTCCTGGATGTCTGGAGATTGTTGACGGTGAAAAAGTAACTAGCTGTCGTGGGGATCGAGTACCGAAGAGCCCCTTTGCGTTCTCCGCCGAAACGAACAATTAAAATATGTCGTAAATGGGACAACATAGCATTCTGAGAGGCATGGCTTTCAATGATTAGTCCGGGCCATGCTTCGGGACTCCCTCGCATAAGCTCAAGCATTGAGGTTTGGTTCGTCGTATCTACCCAGATAGGGCTCTGCTCGGCGCAATTAGCCAATTCGGTGGACTCGAACAGTAGCGTTGGATTTGGATCCGGTAAGCATTGATAAAGTTTTTGCAAGAGGTCGTCTGTGCGCTCTAGCAATATCGAAATAGTCATCCCTCTGCTCCTGCCAATAACGCTTTTCTGCAAGGGCAATCAGTCAGGGGACATTGCATTGGTGTACCCCCTTGAGGTTTTTGACACAGTTCGACGAGTGGTCTGTTTTCGCCAAGGCGTTGCTGAAGCAGCATGCCTGGCTTATCCGCATCCGCCTGCTTCAACGGCCCCGGCAACAACGGTGCTGCCCCAGTCCCATTCCCCGGACTGCCCCCCGAGTTCATGTTGATCACCGGCCCACTCAACGTCACGCCGCCGGCGTCGATCTTGATGAAGCTGCCCCCGCCAATCAGGGTCAACTCGCTGCCGGCTTCGAGCACGACTTTCATGCCGCTGCTCAGGTGAATCTCTTGCCCTGCCTCAATAAACTGCCCAGTCCCAATCTTGACGTGCTGGTTAACCCCCACCGTCAAATGATCATTCTCCTGTGTCTCCACCTTCCGGTCTGCATAAACCGTGTGGTGTTCTTCAGCCTTGAACTCCGTATAGCTGTTCTTCTCAACCGTATCGTGGCGTTCATTGCCGACGCGAATTTTCTGGTCGTGTTCGACGTTTTCATCCCAATCGCGCTGGGCGTGGAGGAAGATTTGTTCCTGGCCTTTTTTGTCTTCGATGCGCAGTTCGTTGTAGCCGCCGCCGCCGGGAGAGCTGAGGGTTTTGAAGGTGGTGCGGGTTTTGTTGGCCGGTAGCTCGTACGGGACGGTGTTTTCCTTGTGGTACAGGCAGCCGCTGATCAGTGGTTGGTCGGGGTCGCCTTCAAGGAAGGTCACGAGCACTTCCATGCCGATGCGCGGGATGGCGATGCCGCCGTAGTGGGCGCCGGCCCAGGCGGAGGAGACGCGTAGCCAGCAGCTGGTTTTGTCGTCGGCCTGGCCTTCGCGATCCCAGTGGAATTGCACTTTGACGCGGCCGTATGGGTCGCAGTGGATTTCTTCACCTTTGGGGCCGGTGACCACGGCGCTCTGGCTGCCGAGGATTCGCGGTTTTGGGTGGTTCAGCGGTGGACGGTTCGGCACGTCCCACGGGGTGGCCTGGAAGCGGTTGCGATAGCCCTGGTGGAAGTCGTCTTTAAGGTTAGTGGTGCTGCTGGTGACCGACTCTTCCAGCACTTGCGGCTGTTTGCCTTCGTGGAGGACTTCGGTGAGCAGCCACAGGTCGTTCCATTTGGCTTTCGGGTGTTGGGTCAGGGCCAGGAAGTGGCCGCTGACCAGCAGCGGTTGATCGCTGCGGCCTTCGGCGAGCTGGAAGTCGCTGCGGTGGCGTTCGAGGGCGCGTTTGGCCAGGTGCTTGCCGCGTTCGCGGTCGATGAAGCGACCGGGGTAGTCGTAGTCTTCGAGGTCGGGCAGGGCGTCGCCACGGTTTTCGCTTTCGAGGGTGAGGCGTGGTTTTTCGAAGTCGTAGTCGCGGCGGGTGGTGCGGCTGGTGCGGGTTTCCAGGCGCAGGTCGAAGCGCTTGATCACCGGGTCGTTGGCGACCATGCCGGAGTCTTGCTGGTAGGCCACAGGCTTGAGTTTCGGGAACACCGTCTGGTCATCGCCGAACACCAGTTTGTGGGCCGTGGCGCTGTGCTGGAAGTGGTAGTGGATACCTTCTTCCTCGCACAGGCGCTGGATGAAGTGCAGGTCCGATTCATCGTACTGAACGCAGTAAATACGCTCGGGATAAATCGCCCCGACTTTGAATTCGTAGGCGTTGCTCTGGATGCCATGCTCTTCGAGGACCATGCCGACGATTTTCGGTACGGTGAGGTTCTGGAAGATGCGCTGGTTGATGCGGTGCGCCAGGTAGGACAGTTGCGGGCGCAGGGTCACCGCGTAGCGGGTCAGGCGTTTGCCGGAATCACCCTGGGCGGCGCGATAGATCTGGCCATGGATGCCGCTGCCGTCTGGCGAGAGCTGCAAAAAGGCCGGTTTGTGCAGCAGCGTTTCGAGGTCCAGGGACGGCTGTTCACTGACCAGCTCCACCTCAAACACAAAGGGCTGGCTGATGGCTTCCCGGCCTTGCAGGGCAAGGACCTGTAAGTCGTTGGAAAGGCCTTCGATAGTCAGGGCAAAGTGAGTCTGATTGGCCGGCGCGAACATCCCTTGTTCCTCGTGCTGTGCTGCGGCGTAAACCAATACCCGATCAAAGGATCAGCAGACGCGAAATTCTGGAAAGGCGTAAACAACATCGACCAGCAGAGCTGGCCGATGCGTAAAGCGGTCAGCCGCGATTAAGCGACTGGTTGACGCCAGTCATCGGAACCCGAAGTACCGGATACTTCGTGGGTCCAGGTGATTTTACGGTAGGTGAACTGTACTTCTTCCAGGTGCGTGAAGTGGGAGTTCGACGGATCCTGGCAGTTGTGCATTTTGTTGTTGATGGCGACGATGATCGCGTCTTCCAGCTTGGTGGTGTAGTAGTGCTCTTGGGTCCCTTGGGCCGAAGTGCGGTACCACTGGATAACGATTTCGCTCATGCGCTCGCCGGAAGTCAGTGCGGCTTGCAGCAGTGGCGAAGCTTTGTCGTAGACCTTGGTGATCACGACTGGCTTGTGAACGCGCTGACCGGTTGGTTGGCCGGACTGTGGGTCACGCGGGATGATCACGTCGTGGCTGAACGCCTGAACCATGACCTGGTCTTCGTGACCTTCCTGGTAGGTGTTGCCAACGGAGTCAGCGGTGAATGCGCCAGCAGTGATCAGGCCTTGTTTTTCGCCAGTGACGGACATGTAGGCAGGTGTTGCCATGGGATGCTCTCCTTGCTTGATAAATAAAAGTGCCCGGAGGCGAAATCGCCCGGTGGGTGCCTAACTGTTATCAAGGTCCGTGCCAGAAAAGGTGAGGGCTATATAAACCGGGGGGATGGTCGAGGTTTTTCAAGCGCTTGGGTGAGTTTGGAGGGAAATCACCTCATAAAGTGCGCAAGAAGTTGCGCAGTACTGCGCAACTTCTTGCGCACTCGGCTACAGGCCAAAGCGGGGTTGGCGCTTAGCGATATTGGAGGTTGTTTTTGAAAAATTAGTGCGCAACTTCTTGCGCATCAAGGCCATGCGCCATCACTCAGAGGCTGACACCGATTTGCTCGACAAACTGAGCGATGGTTGTGTCGTTGCGCCGGTAATAAGTCCACGGCCCGATCCGCTGCGAGGTGACCAGATTGGCTCGTTGCAGGGCGGTGAGGTACAGCGATACCGTGGACTGCGAAAGACCGACCTTTTCCTGAATGATGCTGACGCACACACCGAAGGCCTCCGGGTCGCGTTCCTGGGTCGGGAAGTGCACGCGCGGGTCCTTCAGCCACAGCATGATTTGCAAGCGTGTGGGGTTGGAAAGGGCTTTGATGATGTCGTTCAGATCAAGGGTCATGGTCGAGCCTGGGAGCCTGTGTGCTGCGTCGAAATAAGCCGAAACCCTGAGGCCGGCAGATCGTCCCGCGTATCAAGGAACCGATCGGCCGCGCAGTTTACAGGCTCGGCTGGTAGCGCGGGTAATCGCTGTACCCGACGGCGGTTCCACCGTAGAGGCTGGAGGCGTCCAGTTCATTGAGCGGCCATTGATTCAGCAGGCGCGCGGGCAGGTCCGGGTTGGCGATAAACCAGCGGCCGAAGCCGATCAAATCCCCCCAATCAGCGTTCAGCACGTTGTCGGCGCGTTCGCCCGAGTACTTGCCGGCGTACATCAGCAACCCGCTAAACGACTCGCGGACGGCTTGGCGGAAGGTGATTGGCAGTTCCGGGGCGTTATCCCAATCGGCTTCGGCCAGGGACACGTAGGCAATGCCGATCTGTTCCATCAATCTGACGGCTTCCAGGTAAGTTTCGTGCGGGTTCTCTTCTACCAGTCCGAGGTAGACCCGTGCTTCATCAGTGCTGGCGAACAGTGGTGCAAACCGCACACCGACCCGATCCTTGCCCACCACCGCCGCCACGGCTTCGGTGATTTCCCGCAGGAAACGCAGGCGATTGCTCAGCGAGCCGCCGTATTCGTCAGTGCGCTGGTTGCTGTGTTCAGAGATGAACTGATTGACCAGGTAACCATTGGCGCAGTGCAACTCGACGCCATCGAAACCGGCTTCCACGGCATTGCGCGCCGCTTGAGCGTAAAGCTGGACGAGTTCTTTGACCTGTTCGGTGCTCAACGCTTGCGGCACCGATGGTTCGGCCAACGCACCCGTGCCCGGGCCGGTTTCGATAAACACGCTGACCGCCGTCGCCGGGATGGCTGAAGGTGCGATCGGTGCGGCGCCACCCGGTTGCAGTGAGGTGTGTGAGACCCGGCCGACATGCCATAACTGGGCAAAGATCGGCTTGCCTTCAAGGTGCACCGTTGCAGTGACCTGTTTCCAGCCGTCGATCTGTGCCTGGCTGTGAATCCCCGGTGTCCAGGCGTAACCCTGGCCGCGCGGTTCAATCTGAATACCTTCGGTGATCAGCAAACCGGCGCTGCTGCGCTGACGGTAATACTCGGCCATCAGGGCGTTGGGAATGTTGCCCGGCTGAGTGCTGCGCGAACGGGTCAGTGGCGGCAGCACCACGCGGTTTTGCAGGGTGAACGGGCCGAGGCGGATGGGCGTGAAGAGGGTGGAACCGGTCATCGATAAGTCCTGTAAAGCGGAATGAGTGCGTTCGTACGCCGTCAGCCGAGGCTGAGCAGGGTGCGCTGTGAACGCCTTTATAGGAGTATCACGATATTGCGATATATCAATATCTAAATTTGAAAAGCTTCCGTATGATCCGGCCACTCGGTGAAACGAACCGCCCAACCGGGTGGTCAATGACTCAGTACCCAAGCGCCAATGAGCGTCCGACTATTCCTGAACTCAAGTGAGAACGATATGAATATCCTGATGGTTCTAACGTCCCACGATCAGTTGGGCAACACCGGTAAGAAAACCGGCTTCTGGCTGGAAGAATTCGCCGCGCCGTATTACACGTTCAAGGACGCCGGCGCTCAGTTGACCCTGGCCTCGCCCAAGGGCGGCCAGCCACCGCTGGACCCGAAAAGCGACGAGCCGGACGCGCAAACCGCCGCCACCGATCGTTTTCGCAAGGATTCGGCTGCGCAATCCGCGCTGGCATCTACTGTGGTGTTGAGCAGCGTGAAGGCTGAGGATTTCGATGCCGTGTTCTATCCGGGCGGCCATGGCCCGCTGTGGGATTTGGCGGAAGATAAAGACTCGATCGCGCTGATCGAGGCGTTTTATAAGGCCGGTAAGCCGGTGGCGACGGTTTGCCATGCGCCGGGTGTGTTGCGCCATGTGAAGGATGCGGACGGTCAGCCGTTGGTCAAAGGCAAGCGGGTGACCGGGTTCAGCAACACAGAAGAAGAGGCCGTGCAGTTGACCGACGTGGTGCCGTTTTTGGTCGAGGATGAGTTGAAGGCCAACGGCGGGATTTATTCGAAGGGCGCTGATTGGGCGAGCTACATCACCACCGATGGGTTGTTGTTGAGCGGGCAGAATCCGGCATCTTCGGAAGCGACGGCCAAAGCCCTGTTGGCAGCGTTGCAAAGGTAGGAGCAAAGCTTGCTCGCGATGGCGATTTTGAAGACGCCATCGTCGGCAAGCCGTGCTCCTACAGGTTTCTCAGCGCTTGAGCGCGGCGTAACACGCCTCAATCGAGCGCCGCTGCGTTTGCGCATACAACCCCAACTCATCAATGGTCGACCGCCCCAGCGCCTGCTCGAACGCCTGCTGATTTGACTGCACGTCATAGCGGGTCTGCGCGGCTTCCCCCAGGTTCGACTGGAAAATCCCCGCCGCACTCACCGGCAAAAAGTCCTCATACACCATGGGTTCAACCCGCACATACCCGGCGCTGAGCAACTCGTCCAGCGAAACACCGTCCAGCCCATCCGCCACCAACCCCTTTTCCGTCACGAAGTAGCGAAAGTACGCCAGTTCCTGTCGGCGCATGCCCTCCAGCGTGTCAGGGAATTCGCCAAAGTGTTGAGTCATCAATTCGTTGTAGCGGGCGGCGTTGGCTTCATTCGGGAAGTCCTTCAGCTCATCACGCGCGGCATTAAGCAGACGATCGTAAAGCGCCCGGCCTTTAGGCGTGAGCGCCGCGCCACGTTGTTCGATTTCGCCAAAACGCGCGCTGTGGCTGCCACGTGTCTGGTCCTGATCGGTAAACGCAATCGGTTCGTCCAGCGCTTTGAAGCTGGTCTGACGCAGCAGGATCGGGCACTGCCGGCGTGGCGGGCCTTCGATCACGGCTTTGGGGGTGATGCCGTGGGCGGGCATCTGCGCCTGGACGATGTCGATGTCCAGGGTGCGCGGGGTCAGGTGGTTGATGTGCGGGCCTTTGAACGCCACCACGTCGGCGATCAGTCGATGCTGGGCGCTGAGTTGCTGGTATTGCGCGGCGGTGACGGTGGCGCTGTGGTGCCAGCGGAAGGTTTCCAGAGTTTGTTCGACGAAATCCCAGGATTGCTTCTCGGTGAGCCCGCCGTGGGTTTCGGCCTGTTCGATCAGCGCCAACGCCTTCGCGGTGAAGATCTGGCGTTTATCCAGCACCGATTGGGCAAAGGCGCGCAGTTCCAGGTTTTCGATCAGCTCCAGGCGCAGCAATGAGGTAAACACCCGGAACGGGCTGACCTGCAGCGCCGCTTCATGCACCGCGCGGAACGCCGTGGAATGCACCGGCACCCCGGCCGGGGTCAAATCGTAATAGCCCACCGGTTGCATGCCCATCACGGCGAACAACCGGGCGAGGGTGGCCAGTTCAGCGGCGGTGCCGACGCGGATGGCGCCGTGGCGTTCCAGGTCCAGGCGCTGAATTTCGCCAGTGCTTTCGAGCTGCCGGGCGATCTGCGGATCGCTATCGAGCACCTGGCGGTTGGTTTGCTCCACCAGTTCCATCAGCGCGCCGTACAGCGGCACTTCTTCTCGGTACATGTCGGACATCGCTTTGGAGAAGCGCTGGCGGATCAGGTCGGGGCTGACGAAGCTGGGGTGGTTCATGAAAAAAATTCCTGGCGCGGTAACAGAGAGGATGCGAGAAAAGATCGCAGCCTTCTGCCACGCCGACAAACGAAGATTCCTACGAACTTCATTCTCCCAGCGACTGGTCCACCAATTCGATCCAGTGCCGAACCGGCGTGCGTCCAGCGCTGGCGAGGTGGCTTTGGCAGCCGACGTTGGCGGTGACGATCAGTGCCGGATGGCCACTTTCCAGGGCATTGAGCTTGTTGTCCCGCAGTTGCCGGGCCAGTTCCGGTTGGGTCAGGGAATAAGTCCCGGCCGAGCCGCAACATAAATGACTGTCCGGCACGGTTGTGAGGTTGAAGCCCAAACGGCTCAGCACGGCCTCGACCGCGCCGCCGAGTTTCTGCGCGTGCTGCAAGGTGCAGGGGCAATGGAAGGCAATTCGCTGATCCGTCGCGGCGCAGACCCGTTCCAAAGGTTCATCGGCCAGCACTTGCACCAGATCCAGCGCCAGCGCACTGACCCGCAAAGCCTTGGCGGCATACGCCGGATCACGTTCCAGCAGATGGCCATAATCCTTGATGAACGCACCGCAACCACTTGCCGTCTGCACAATCGCTTCGGCGCCGTTTTCGATGTGCGGCCACCAGGTGTCGATGTTATGTCGGGCGCGGTCCAACCCTTTGGCCTGGGCGTCGAGGTGATAGTCCAGCGCACCGCAACAACCGGCCTCCGGCGCCGGGATCACGCTGATCCCCAACCGATCGAGCACCCGCGCCGTCGCGGCATTGGTGTTGGGCGACAGACCGGGTTGCACGCAGCCTTCGAGCATCAACACCCGCCGGGCATGCCGCGGGGCAGGGCGCTCGCCGGTGGCGGGCAGGTCGTGGGGCAACTTGGCTTCAAAACCCCGTGGCAATAACGGCCGAAACGTCGCGCCGATCTTTAGCAATGACTTGAACAGGTTCGGATTCGGCGCCAGTGCCCGCAACCCTTCGCGCAGCAACCGCTGACCCACGGGGCGCGGCACCGCTTGATCGACCACGGCCCGGCCAATGTCGAAGAGGTTGTGATAATCCACGCCGGACGGGCAGGTGGTTTCGCAGTTGCGGCACGACAGGCAACGGTCCAGGTGCAATTGGGTTTTCGCCGTGGCGGGGGCGCCTTCGAGCACTTGCTTGATCAGGTAGATGCGCCCGCGCGGGCCGTCCAGTTCATCGCCCAGCAATTGATAGGTCGGGCAGGTGGCGTTGCAGAACCCGCAATGCACGCACGTGCGCAGGATCTTTTCCGCTTCGGCGGCCCGTGGCAGCTTGCGCGACTGCTCGCTGAGGGTGGTTTGCATGCTAGAACTCCGCGTAAATCCGGCCAGGATTGAACAGCCCTTGCGGGTCCAGTTGCGCCTTGAGTTGCCGGTGGTAGCGCAACAGCGCCGGGGCCAGTGGCTGGAAGGGCGTGTCGCTGGCGCCGTGACTGAAACAGGTGGCGTGACCGCCCAGTTCATGGGCCAGTGACTGGATGTTGCCGGCCTCGGATTTTAGCCAGCGTTGCGCGCCGGCCCAGTCGATCAGTTGCTCGCCGGGCAGCGACAACGGGCCGAGGTTGTTGGGCAAAGACAGCCGCCACAACGGCAGGCCTTCATCGAAAAAATCCAGTCGTTGCTCGTTCAGTTCAGTCCAATACACCGAATCCAACGGCTCACCGCCCAGCCGTTGATGCGCCGCCGTCACCGAGCCTTCGCCACCCTCCAGCCGCAGAAACAGGCGCTGACCATCATGGCTCGCCGCGCTGATCGGCAAAGGTTGTTGGCCCCATTCGGCGAGTTTGCTCAATGCCCGAGCACTGTCGAGTTCCAGGCTGATGCTCAGGCATTGCCGGGGTTTGGGCAGCACTTTGAGCGAGACTTCGGTCAGCACGCCGAGGCAACCGTAACTGCCCACCAGTAGGCGCGACAGGTCATAGCCGGCGACGTTTTTCATCACTTCGCCGCCAAAGCGCAGGTGTTTGCCGAGGCCGGTGATGACGCGGGTGCCGAGGACAAAGTCGCGCACCGAACCCGACCATGGCCGCCGGGGCCCGGACAACCCCGCAGCGATCATTCCGCCGACGGTGGCGCCTTCACCGAATGACGGAGGCTCGCAGGGCAGCATTTGCCCCTTGGCGTCGAGCGCCGCCAGCAGTTCGGTCAATGGAGTGCCCGCGCGAACACTGACCACCAGTTCCGTCGGGTCATAGCTGACAATGCCGCGATGGACACGGGTGTCGAGCACTTCCCCGGCCACCTCGCGGCCGAGAAACGCCTTGCTGTTGCTGCCCTGAATCCGCAGCGGCGTGGCGTTCGCCCGCGCCTGGTTGACCTGTTCCAGCAGCGCCTCGCTGGCATCGAAATCCGCCATCAGAAGCGCTCCAGCTCAGGAAACGGCAGTTGCCCGGCGTGAATGTGCATCGCACCGAATTCCGCGCAGCGGTGCAGGGTTGGGATGTTCTTGCCGGGGTTGAGCAGGCCCTGCGGGTCGAACGCGGCTTTTACCGCGTGAAACAGGGTCAATTCGTCGCTGTTGAACTGCGCGCACATCTGATTGATTTTCTCCCGACCCACGCCGTGCTCGCCGGTGATGCTGCCGCCGACCCTCACGCACAACTCCAGAATCTGCCCGCCCAACGCTTCGGCCCGGGCCAGTTCGCCGGGCTGATTGGCGTCGAACAGAATCAACGGGTGCATATTGCCGTCGCCAGCATGGAACACGTTGGCCACGCGCAAGCCATGTTCGGCGCCGAGGCGGGCGATGCCTTCGAGCACGCCAGGCAATTCGCGGCGGGGGATGGTGCCGTCCATGCAGTAGTAATCCGGCGAGAGGCGGCCAATGGCCGGGAAGGCATTTTTGCGCCCGGCCCAGAAGCGCACGCGTTCGGCTTCATCTTTAGCTTGGCGCACTTCGCTGGCGCCGGCCTGTTGCATGACCTCGCGCACGCGCTGGCAATCGTCGTGGACATCGGCTTCGACGCCGTCCAGTTCGCAGAGCAGGATTGCCTCGGCGTCCACCGGGTAGCCGGCGTGGATAAAGTCCTCGGCGGCGCGAATCGCCAGGTTGTCCATCATTTCCAGGCCTCCGGGGATGATCCCGGCGCCGATGATATCGGCCACAGCGCGACCGGCCTTTTCCACCGAATCGAAACTGGCCAGCAAGACCTTGGCGACCTGGGGTTTGGGCAGCAACTTGACCGTGACTTCGGTGATGATCCCCAGCAAGCCTTCGGAACCGGTGAACAGCGCCAGCAGATCGAAACCCGGCGAATCCAGGGCTTCGGAGCCCAGGGTCAGGCGTTCGCCTTCGATGGTCAGCACTTCGAGTTTCAGCAGGTTGTGCACGGTCAGGCCGTACTTGAGGCAATGCACGCCGCCGGCATTTTCCGCGACGTTGCCGCCGATGGAGCAGGCGATTTGCGAGGACGGATCCGGCGCGTAATACAAGCCGAACGGCGCCGCAGCCTGGGAAATCGCCAGGTTGCGCACGCCGGGTTGGACCCGCGCGGTGCGGGCTTCATGGTCGATGTGCAGAATTTGGTTGAGCCGCGCCATCACCAGCAGCACGCCTTTTTCCAGGGGCAAGGCGCCGCCAGACAATCCGGTGCCTGCGCCGCGAGCGACTACCGGCACTTGTTGGGCGTGACAGATTTCGAGGAGTTTTTGCACGTGCTCCAGACGCCGGGGCAAGGCTACCAGCATCGGCGTGGTGCGATAGGCGGAGAGCCCGTCGCATTCGTAGGGCTTGAGTTCTTCCTCGCGCCAGAGCACGTCCAGGTCGGGGATTTGCTGGTGCAGGCGGTTGAGCAGGGCGGCTTTGTCGACATCGGGCAACGCGCCGTCGATGCGTTCGTCGTACAGAATATTCATTTCACAGGTCCCTGTGGCGAGGGAGCTTGCTCCCGCTCGGCTGCGCAGCAGTCGCAACCCGGCACACGCATACTGATTGAAGGACTGCGGTGCCTGGTTTGAGGACTGCTGCGCAGCCCAGCGGGAGCAAGCTCCCTCGCCACAAAAGCGGTGCTCACTTCATTAGGTTTTATCACCACAGAAATATTCATCGCTGCGGTCCCAGAAACTCCCGATACAACCGCGCCGTCCTCATCGGTTGCTCGACCATCGGCATGTGGCCAATCCCTTCCCAGATATCCACTCGCAAGTTATCAATGCCTTTGCTCCACACCGCGACGCTGCTGACGTCGATCAACCGGTCCTTGCGCCCCCAGAGCAACAGCGCCGGGCATTTGATGTCGGGGAGTTTTGGCTCCATCGGCGGGCTGGCGCGCAAGTCCTGGAAGATTTCCGCCAGTTCGTCGCGGCTTTGTTCGTAGCGCTGGGCGACGGCGTCCAGCACCACACCCGGGACCCACGGCGGGTTGGCCATGGTCATGGCGTAGAAGTATTGGAATTCTTCCTTGGAATTGATCAGGAACGGGTTGTGCCCCTTGGCCAGGTGGCGTTCCAGGTCACTGATTTCGGGAGCGGTGACGCCGGCCGGGTCGATCAGCGCCACCGAGGCAATCCGCTCGGGGTAAGTGGCCGCCAGCCAGGCCGCGATGTAGCCGCCCATGGAGTTGCCGATCACATGCACTTTCTCGACGCCGCACACATCCAGCAGCTGGATCATGCGCTTGGCCTGAACCCCGATGTCGTAGCCGCCACCGGCCTTGAAGCCGGTTTCGCCATGGCCGGCGAGGTCGGGGATGATCACCCGGTAGTCGCCGACAAAGTGCCGGGCAAAGCGCAGCCAGAGGTTCTTGTCGGCGCTGTAGCCGTGCAGCATCAACACCGCGCTGGAGGCTTCATACGGCCCGCCTTGCCAGGTCGAGACGGTCATTTCGCTGATCGGTACCACGATCTTGTGCAGCCGATACAGCTTGGCCTCCAGGGCCATGCTCAGGTCATACAGCCAATGGCCGATGGCCGGGTAGCTCAACCAGCTCCAGGCCACGAACACCGCGATTGCGACAACCAACAAAAGCATCAGGCGTCTTCCTTTTTACGTGATCAGGACAGTATGTGATCGGCGGGTTTCAGGGCCTTGGTCAAACGGTAATAGCTGAAACTGAACCCCGGAAACATGGCGATCACATGACCGCTCTTGCTTTGATACCAACTGTGGCAGCCACCGGACTTCCACACCGTGCGTTCCATTTCCCTGTGGATCATTTCAGTGTAGGTACGTTCCGCCTCGGGGCGTACTTCAATGCTGCGCAGGCCCTGTTCTTTTAGTGCGCGAATGCAGCCGAGGATGTAATTCATCTGGGATTCGATGATGAACAGCGCCGAGGTGTGACCGATGCCGGTGTTGGGGCCGGTGACGATAAACAGATTGGGGAAGTCCGGCAGGCTGGTGCCCAGATACGCCCGTGGATATTGCGCCCAGACGTCTTTCAGGCGCTTGCCGTTCTTGCCGGTGACCGGGTAGGAAATCACCCCGTCGGTGGCGTCGTAGCCGGTGGACCAGACGATCAGGTCGACGTCGATGTGCTGGCCGTCCAGGGTGTTGATCCCGGTTTCGTCGAGGGAGGCGATGCCTTGTTCGCGGGTGTGCAACGTGACGTTGGGCCGTGCGAGCGCCGGGTACAAGGTGCTGGAGATCAGCACCCGCTTGCAGCCGATGGTGAAATCCGGGGTCAATTTGCGCCGCAACTCGGGGTCGGGCACCTGGCGTTTGAGGAAACGCAGGGCTTGTCGCTGAACCAGATGAATCGCCGGTTTGGAGTATTTGAACGCGATCACTCGGGTTTCGAATAACCAGTAGATCGTCCAGCGCAGCAGTTTGTAGGCCGGTTTCAGCCCCAGCAGCCAGCGCTGGAAGCGGCCGAAGGTGCGATCGGCGCGGGGTAGCACCCAGTGGGCGGTGCGTTGGAAGACGTGCAGGTGTTCGACGTCCGGGGCAATCGCCGGAATGACCTGGGCCGCACTCGCGCCGCTGCCGACCACCGCGACACGTTTACCCCTGTAGTCGTAGGAATGATCCCAATAGTTGGTGTGAAAGGTCTTGCCCTGGAAGCGTTCCATGCCTTCGAAGTGTGGGACCACGGGTTGGCTCAGCGGCCCGGTGGCGTTGATCAGGAACTGCGCGTAGAACGTGCCTTTGCTGCCGGTGCGGACCGCCCAGCGTTTACCGGCGTCATCCCATTCGATGCCTTCGACGTTGGCCTCTAGCTCGACTTTTTCGCGCAAGCCGAAACGCTCCACCACGTACTGGGTGTAGCGATGCAATTCGGCCTGTTCGGCGAACATCTGCGTCCACTGATAAGGCGCGAAGGACAGCGAATACAGGGGCGAGGGCACGTCGACGGCCGCGCCGGGGTAGGTGTTCTGGCACCAGGTGCCGCCGAAAAAGTCCCGCCGTTCCAGCAAGCGAAAATCGCTGATTCCCGCCTTGAGCAAATTGATCGCCGCGCATTGCCCGCCAAATCCGCTGCCGATGATCAATACCTGAAAGGTTGGCATGGGCCTCCTCTTTGTCGTTGTTTATTAAACCCTTCCTTCATGTATAGCCAATCTGTAGGTCGATGCTTCCGCTTTTGTAGGAGCGAGGCTTGCCCGCGAAGAACGATAACGCGGTGCATCTGATACACCGCGTCATCCGCATTCGCCTGTAGGAGCAAAGCTTGCTCGCGAAGAACGATGACACGGTACACCTGATACACCGCGTTATCGTTCTTCGCGGGCAAGCCTCGCTCCTACAGAGCCCCGGGTATTCACCGCCAGCCGGTGATGGCTATTCGCCGTTGCCCTGATAGACTCCGTTCACACCCGCAACCCCCGGTGTGATCAGATTCCGTTCAGTGGTAGAGGCCTCTATGGCAAAAACGGGAGGAAAGGGACTTTCACTGGCCAGGAGGCTCTACACGTCACGAACCCTGGGTTTGGCCTTAGGTTTGTTGTGCGTGAGTGCGGCGATGTACCCGCTCGACCCGGCGCCCTGGGTCTGGGGGCTGATGCTGTTCAACGGCATTCTCTGGCCGCACCTGGCTTACCAATGGGCGCGCCGCGCCACACTTCCTTACCACGCCGAACACCGCAACCTGCTGGTGGACGCCTTTCTCGGCGGCTTCTGGGTCGTGGCCATGCAGTTCAATCCATTGCCCAGCGCTACCACCATCTCGATGATGGCGATGAACAACGTCGCCATCGGCGGCATGCGTTTTCTGTTGGCCGGGACCGTGGCGCAGATCCTCGGGGTCGGCGTCGGACTCGTGCTTTTCACCCCGTTGTTTATCCCGCAAACCAGTCCGTTGCAGCTGTACGCCTGCTTGCCGTTGTTGTGCCTGTACCCGCTGGCGCTGGGCTGGATCTGCTTCCGCCAGGCCATTACCCTCGGCCGGCAAAAACGTGAATTGCTGGCCCTGAGCCGCACCGACAGCCTCACCGGCCTGCTGAACCACGGCGCCTGGAAGGATCAACTGGAAGTCGAATTCCAGCGCTGCCGGCGACAGAACCCGGGTGGGGCGATTGCGCTGATCGACATCGACCACTTTAAAACCATCAACGACACCTACGGCCACGTCGCCGGGGACATCGTCTTGCGCCAGCTGAGCAAAATGCTCAAGCAGAACCTGCGCGCGGCGGACGTCGCCGGGCGCTACGGCGGTGACGAGTTCTGCGTGATCCTCCCGGACCTGCCCCTGAACAGCGCGGCCGCCGCGATGGACGCCTTGCGCGATCGCTTCGCCACCCTCGGCTATGAGCAAAGTCCAGCGCTGAAAGTCAGCCTGAGCATCGGTCTGGCTGCGTTCAACCCGGCGCACACCGATGCCACGTTGTGGCTCAACGATGCGGATCAGGCGCTGTATGAGGCGAAGACTACCGGACGTAATCGGGTGATCTGCTGCGGGGATGGCAAGCCTCGGCATGAGTTGCTGGATTCGGTGTGAACCGTTTCGCAGGTGTCGCATCCGGTATAGAGCCTTGCGCCGTTGTCCGGTAGGGTTCGACTACCCCCGACAAGAAACAAGGATCGATTCATGACGTTCAAACTCCCTCGCTCCCCGCTGGCCACCAGCCTCGCCTTGACCTTCGCCCTCGGCGCTTTTGCCCCCGCCGTCCTCGCCGAACCGCATAAACAAGTGCTCGCCGACGCCGAGCAATACAAGGCCGAAGCCCTGAAGCTGCTGGAAAAACTGGTCAATATCGACACCGGTTCCGGCTACGAACCCGGCCTGACCCAAGTGGGTGATATTGCCGTCGATGAGCTGAAAAAACTCGGCTTCAGCATCGAACTGGTGCCGAACACCCCGGACAAAAGCAGCCACGTGATCGCGACCCTCAAAGGCACCGGCAAGGCGAAAATCCTGCTGATGGCGCACATGGACACCGTGTTCAAGGAAGGCTCGGCCGCCGAGCGCCCCTTCCACATCAAGGACGGCCGCGCCTACGGGCCGGGCGTGATGGACGACAAGGGCGGCATCGTCGCCGGGATCTACGCGTTGAAAGTCCTGAAAAACCTCGACTTCAAGGACTATGCGCAGATCACCTTCCTGCTCGATGCCAGCGAAGAAACCGGTTCGGACGTCGCCACCGACCTGATCAAGAAAACCGCCAAGGCCCACGACGTGACCCTCAACCTCGAACCGGGCCGCCCGGCCGATGGCCTGGTGGTGTGGCGCAAAGGCAGCGCCACCGCCGTGGTCGAAGTGAAGGGTAAAGCAGCCCACGCTGGCGTCGCGCCGGAACTCGGGCGTAACGCCGCGATGGAAGCGGCGCACCAGATTCTGCAACTGGGCAAACTCGGCGACGACGCGAAGAAAACCACCATCAACTTCACCGTGCTCAAGGCCGGCGACCGCACCAACGTGATCCCGGACCAGGCCACCGCCAAGGCCGACGTGCGCGCGGCGGTGCCGGAAGAGTTCGACCGGATCGAGAAGGACTTGGCGCGGGTTTCTCAGGACAAACTGATCCCGGACACCCAAGTCACCACCACTCTGCAACGGGGCCTGCCGCCGATGCCGCAGACGCCGGAATCGGATCGCCTGATGGCCATGGCCCAAGGCATTTACGGCGAAATTGGCCGCAAGTTATCCGAAGAAGGCAGCGGCGGGGCGGCGGATGCGAGTCTGTCGGCCGGTGTCGGCACGCCGACGCTGGATGGGTTCGGGATAGTCGGCGGCAACATCCATACGCCGGAGGAATACGCGGAAGTGGAAAGCGTGGCGCCTAGGATTTACCTGTTGTCGCGGATGATTATGGAATTGGCCAAGCGGTAAGCCACGCCGCCACTGATCGTTCCCACGCTCCGCGTGGGAATGCCTCAACGGACGCTCCGCGTTCGGCTTTGGATGGGACGCAGAGCGTCCCGGGCTGCATTCCCACGCAGAGCGTGGGAACGATTATTCATACGCGGAAGTGGAAAGCGTGGCGCCGCGGATTTATCTGTTGTCGCGGATGATTATGGAATTGGCCAAGCGGTAAGCCACGCCGCCACTGATCGTTCCCACGCTCTGCGTGGGAATGCCTCAACGGACGCTCCGCGTTCGGCTTTGGATGGGACGCAGAGCGTCCCGGGCTGCATTCCCACGCAGAGCGTGGGAACGATCATTCAGCGGCGCACAACTTACCAAGACGTTTCCTACAACGTACCCTATTGCCGCGTTTTGGCATCGACCTCTATAGTTTCGGCTCGCGGAAAAACACCGCGAACGACCTTGGCCGGTCGACTATCTGAAACGCAACAGCGTCATGCATGTTATGGCAGCTGTGCGCGGGATATCTTCGGGTGTGCCGGGTCTTTCGGGTACCGGTCGGCCAACCCGCACACAGCTGCCACCTTAATTCGCTTGGCCGCGAACCGATTGCGACCTGAGCCGCATTACCCGGGCGGTGCATTTGCTGACACGTGAAGGCTGCGCTGTGCTGAATGTGATCCAGAAGCGGGCGTTGCAGCGGGAGGAGGGGTATAAGGCCACGGTTTAGCGGAGTTGCGGCTGGCGCTATCGCGAGCTGGCTCGCGATAGCATCCTGCCTGCTCACACGGTCATTCCTTAACGCGCATAAACTCTTCCGCCCAACGAATGTAGTCCTCGGGCTGCGTATAGGTATGCGTCAGTTCGGTCGCGCTCAAGTCCGAGGCCTGGGTAAAGATCTGCCGTTGTTCGCGCAGGCTGTCGTAGGTCGCCTTGATCGCGGCAAAGTACGCGCCGTGGCCGTCGATGGTGACGCGCACACCCAGTTCCGCCAGACGTTTGTCGTCGCGCAGGGCCGGGTTGCCGTAAGTAACCAGCATCAGCGGCACGCTCAGGTGTTCGGCGATTTTTTCCAGTTGGTCGAAGTCCTGCACGCCGACCATGCAGATGCCGTCGGCCCCGGCGTTCTGGTATTGCTGGGTGCGGCTGATGATTTCCTGGATCGGCAGGATCCCCGCATTGGTGCGGGCGATGATCGCCATTTCCTTGTCGACCCGGGCTTCCAGTGCCGCGCGAATCTTGCCGACGCCTTCGGCAACCCCGATCAAATCCGTGGATTTACGGCCGAATTGCGCCGGCAGCAGGGTGTCTTCGATGGTCAGCGCGGCGATGCCGGCGCGTTCCAGTTCGACGATGGTGCGCATCACGTTCAGCGCGTTGCCGTAGCCGTGGTCGGCGTCGGCAATGACCGGCAGCTGGGCCACACGGCCGATACGGGTGGCCTGCTCGGCGAATTCGCTGAGGGTGATCAAGGCGAAATCGGGGGCGCCCAGTACCTGCAACGAGGCGACGGAGCCACCGAGAATCCCGACTTCAAAACCCAGGTCCGCCGCGATCCGCGCCGACATCGGGTCAAAGACGGAAGCGGTGTGATAGCACGTGTCGGAAGCCAGCAATTGGCGAAAGTTACGGCGTAAATCTTGATGGGAAAGCCTGGACATATAGTTCCACCACTGCATTGGAATGGAAGGGCTTGAGCAAAAGTGTCAACGCCGAAGGAACAAAAGGCTATCACGCGGGCGGGGTAAGGATGATGACGAATTTACAGGCGGGTGAAACGATACCGCAGCCAATGGCAGTGGGCTGATGCAGTCAATCAAGAAATAAATGAATAACCTGTGGCGAGGGGGCTTGCTTGTGGCGAGGGGGCTTGCCCCCGTTCGGCTGCGAAGCAGTCGCCAAGCGGTAAATGCGATATGACTGAAGTACGAGGTGTCAGGTTTTGGGGCCGCTACGCAGCCCAACGGGGGCGAGCCCCCTCGCCACAGGGTGTGGGGAGGTCTCAAGATCCGCTCAAGCCGCCACCGCCTGCTGCGCCTGATCCAGCAACCGCACCGCCCGCACCGAGTTCCCCGGTTGCAGTTGCAGGCGTTTGGCGGTGAGGCGGTCGACGATCAGGCTGTTGCCCACCAGCCGCGCCTTGGCGGCGGTGATGCGGCAGTTTTCCATGCGCCGGTTGTGGATCAGCCACACCGGCGCCTGTTCGTCCGGGGTGCCGATGCCCAGCACCAGCGGCTGACTGTCGCGTACCGTACGTATTTTCGCGACCTGGGCTTCGATCACCGGCCCGCCATCGAAAATGTCGATGTAGTCCCGGTGGGCAAAGCCTTCGGCATTGAGGATTTTCAGCGCCGGCTCGGTGTTCGGGTGCGCCTTGCCGATCACGGCCTGGGCCTGCTCGGTGAGCAGGCAGGTGTACAGGGGTTGGCGCGGCATCAGTTCGGCGATGAACGATTTGTTGCCCAGCCCCGACAAGTGATCGGCGTGGCGGAAATCGGTTTTGAAAAAGTGCCGGCCGAGGCTGTCCCAAAACGGCGAGCGGCCTTGTTCATCGGCAGTGCCGCGCAGTTCGGCAATCAGTTTGTCGCCGAACAACTGCTGGAACTCGGCCACGAACAAAAGCCGCCCCAGGGACAACAACCGCCCGTTGTTGCCCTGGCGTTGATCGGGATGCAGGAACAGTGAACAGAGTTCCGATTGGCCGGTCATTTCGTTGTTCAGGAACAAGGTCGGGATCTGTTTCTGGATGCCCAGGTCCGGCGATGAACTGACGGTCAACCCGACCCGGTAGTTGTACCAGGGCTCGCGCATGCCGACGGCACCGGTCAGGGCACTGACCCCGACCACGCGCTGATCGTCGTCTTCGAGCACGAACAGGTAATCGGCGTCGGCGCGCTCGACCTGTTCGGCGAAGGTCCGTTGCGCCCAGCGCACACGGTGGCCCAGGCGTTCCTCGCTGGCTGGCAGGGTGGTAAACCCGGGGCCGGCCTGTTGCACCAGCGCCACCAGGGCGGGCAGGTCGGTGACTTGAACCGGACGAACAATCATGATGCAGCTCCTATTGCGCGCGTGCTCGGGCGCTGTCGTTGGGCACGGGGCCGGGTGATGCTCACAGGGCGATCAGCCGGATCGGGCTGCCGTCGGTCACGTTCAGGGTCGCGCACATCTCGGCGCTCAGGCCCACCGGTTGTCCGGCGGTGTAATCCAGTTCGGCAACGATGGCCCGGTAATCCTTGAGCGAATCGTTGCTGACCAAATAGCTGCCACGGGCGTCGATGACCTCGACTGGCTGCGCGGTAGCGACGTGGCTATTGGCGATGGAGCGAATACCCGGCGTACGTGCGTACAGCGTCGGGCCGCCGTCGAACAGGTCGATGTAGCTGTTGGTTTCGAAGCCTTCGCGTTCCAGGATGTCGAACGCTTCCTGGCCGTCGGGGTGGATGCGGCCGATACACGCCTGGGCCGACTGGGGCAGCATCGGCACGTAGATCGGGTATTGCGGCATCAGTTCGGCGAGAAAGGTCCGGCTCTCCAGGCCACACAGTCGTTCTGCCTCGGCATAAGGCAAATCGAAAAAGTGTTTGCCCAGGGCATCCCAGAACGGCGACTGGCCTTGCTCATCGCTGTAGCCGACGATTTCGGTGATCACCGCGTCGGCGAAGCGCCCGGCATGCGCTGCGATAAACAACAGCCGCGCCCGTGACAGCAGTTCGGAAAACGGCGTGCGCACCCGATCGGCATCGATGTGAAAGCCGCGCAGCAAGGTGTGGCCGCTGAGGTCGTGACACAACGACAGCGCCGGCACGCCATGCTCGATATTCAGCTCCCGGGAGACGCTGGTGAAGTGGCGGTTGCGCAAGCTGTAGAACGGCTCGTTGAAACCGGCGGTGGCGAGGATTTCCGAGCAGCCTGCCAGACGCTGGTTGACCAGGTCCTCGAGGACAAAAAAGTAGTTTTCCGGGCCATTGCCTTCAACGTCTTTGTTGAACGAGGCGCAGGAGTCGAGAATTTTCTCGCGCAGGCGCTCGCTGTCATCCGGCAGGGACGTGACGCCCACCAGGCTGTCACGGGCCAGTTGTTGCAACTGGGGCAGGTCGGTTAACTCGACTGGGCGAAAGACCAGCATGGATGTAATCCTGTATCAAAGGGTTCGGCGGTGGTGCCGTCGAACCTGACTATCACTGTCGGTGTCCACGCGTTAAATCGGCGGTCGCCTGATCTGTTGTCAGACGCCGCCCTTTTTCTTGTCAGACGTTGCTCGGGTCGGGCAGCGTCGTGCTGGCGCCCAGCTTGTTTAGAAAGAACAGATAGACCAGACCCAGGGCAATCCAGATTAGCCCGAGTTTTTGTGCATCGACGCCCATGTTGTACATGATGGCCGTGACGATGATGAAGCCGATCACCGGGCACAGCAGGTGACGGATCACCTGGCCGGATTTCTGCCGGCGCCAGTAGTAATTGATCACGGTCAGGTGCAGCAGCATGAACCCGCTCAAGGCGCCGAAGTTGACCAGGGAGGTCAGGGTGTCCACCGAGTTGATGAACAGGTAGCAGATCACCAGCGACAGCACCGCCACCAGGTAAATACTGATGTAGGGCGTGTTGTGTTTCGGGTGGACCTTGGCCAGCACTTTCGGCAGTTTGCCGTCCCGCGCCATGCCGAACAGCAGTCGCGATACCGCCGCTTGCGAGGTAATCGCCACCGCCACGCCCCAGGCCAGGGCCGTGGCCACGCCGGTGAGGGTCGCGAGCCAGCTGCCAGCCGCGATTTCAGCGATTTCATAAAATGCGGTATCGGCGGACTTGAAGCCCATGCCCGCTGCGAGGTCGGTGGCAATCCAGGTCTGCACGACGAAGATCACGCCCATCACCACCAATGTGATCAGCGCCGCCTTGCCGACGCTGCGGCCGGGGTCGCCCTTGATCTCTTCGGCGAGGGTGGAAATCGCGTCGAAGCCCAGGAACGACAGCACCGCAATTGACACTGCTTGCATCAGCAGGGCGAAGTTGAAGGTTTCGGGGTTGTACAGCGGCGCCAGGGTCAGTTCACCGTGACCGCCGCCGCTGTGCAGGGCGTTCCAGGCGTAGAACAGGAAAATCCCCAGCACCACCAGTTGCGCCAACAGAAAGACGATGTTCATCCGCGCGGTAAAGGTGATGCCGCGCAGGTTGACGAAGGTCGCGCTGACCAGGAACGCCAGGATGAAACCGACTTTCGGGATGTCCGGGTACAGGTGATTCAGCGCCATCGCCGCGTAGACGTACAGCAGCGGCGGAATCAGCAGGTAATCAAGCAGCATCAACCAACCGGCGATAAACCCGACGTGTTGATTCAGGCCCCGTTGGGCGTAGGAATATACCGAGCCGGCAATCGGAAACGCCCGGGCCATGCTGCCGTAGCTGAGGGCGGTGAACAGCATCGCCACCATGCCGATGATGTACGCCAGGGGGACCATGCCCGGCGCTTCGGTGTTGACGTAGCCATACACGCCGAACGGAGCGATGGGGATCATGAAAATCATCCCGTACACCACCAGATCCGTCAGCGTCAGGCTGCGTTTCAACTCCTGCTTGTAGCCGAATTCTTCTATTTCCATGAAGCGTTTCTCCTTGTCAGTCATTCAGGCATTTTTTTAGTTTTTATACCGGTACCACACAGCGTTGAGCGTGTTCCTACAGCAGCGGGCCGAGGTAGCCGGCCCAACGATCAATCGCCTCGGGGGTCCGCAGCAGGTCGTTGCGCACCTCGATCAGCACCGATTCCAGCCCGCGGGCATCGCCGTGCACCGGCACGGTCATGTCCCCCTGCGGGTCGATCTTGTACGGCTGATTGCCGGCCACTTTAAGCGGATGCCGGCTCAATCCGTCAATAATCCGTTGGGCGTATTGCCGGGCTTCGCCGAACAGTACGCCGGCCTCCAGCACTCGGGGCTGACCGTAATAAACCGGGGTGAAACTGTGAATCCCCACCACACGCACCGCTCGCCCTTGCGCCAGGCGCTCGTCGATCAGGCTTTGCAGCCGGGTGTGAAACGGCGAGAACAGCGCCTGCCGACGATAGTCCCGGGCCGCTTCATCCAGTTGCTGGTTGCCCGGCACCTGATAGATCTCGCTCTGCCCCGGAATGCTGTCCGGGGCATGGCGTGGGCGGTTGAGGTCGATCAACAGCCGCGAATAATTGGCCGCCAGCAAGATCACGCCGAGGGTGTCGGACAAGCACTGGGCCAAGGCCAGGGCGCCGATGTCCCAGGCAATGTGTTCGCGGGCGGCCTCATGGCTCAAGCCCAGGTCATTCAACGCCGACGGGATAAAACGGCTGGCGTGTTCGCACACCAGAATCAACGGGTGCTCGCTGGCTTCCCGGCTCAGGGTGTACGGGGGCTCGGTGTAGAGCCCCGCTTCAACGGATTTAGTACAGACGGGCATAGTGCTCACAAAGGTCGGCGGGCGAGAGCTGTTCCGTCAGCGTCAATTCCTCGGTTTTCAGGGCGAAATAGGTGTCGAGCAAGGCCTGGGGCAAAGCTTCGATCAGCGCCGCGCTGTTGCGCAGGCAGTCCAGGGCCTGGGCCAGCGAGGCGGGCAGGGCGACGATGCCCCGGGCCTGGCGTTGTTCTTCGTTCAAGGCATCGGGGATTTCATCGGTGATGGCGTTCAGGGCCAGGCGTTGTTCAATGCCCAGGCGCCCGGCAATCAGCAGTGCGGCCATGGCCAAATGCGGTGAGGCAGTGGCGTCCATGGCGCGGAATTCGAGGTTGTATTGCGCCGCCACGGATTTGCCCCCCAGGCTCACCGTCGGGCAAATCCGCAGCGCCGCTTCGCGGTTGCGCTGGCCGAGGCAGGCGTAGGAGGCGCTCCAGTGATGGGGCTGCAAACGCTCGTAGGACACCGGCGTCGGCGCGGTAAAGGCGCACAGGGCCGGCAAATAATGCAGCACGCCGGCGGCCCAGTGCTGGCCGAGGGTCGACAGGCCATTGGTGGTGCCGGCGTCGTACAACAGCGGTTGCCCGGCCAGGTCTTGCAGGCTGACGTGCAGATGCACGCCGTTGCACACCGCGTGCTCGGCGGTCTTCGGTGCGAAACTCAGGCCCAGGCCCATTTGCCGGGCGATTTCCCGGGTGATCTCGCGCACGTTGACCGCACGATCCGCCGCCGCGACACCCAGGGCCGGGCGGCAGGTGATTTCGTATTGGTGCTTGCCGTATTCCGGCAGAAACATCTCCGGCTCGACGCCCCCGGCACGCAAGGCACTGAGCAGCCAGCCGCCAAACTCGGCACCCTGGCGCTGGGCTTCAAGGGTGAACGCCAGGTGTTCGGCGCCCCGCAATCCAGATTGAATTCATGTTCGAACGCCGCGTTGACCTGCATACCCAATTCGGCCCGATAGCGTTCCACTTCGTTGCGCAGCAATGTGCGCGGGCAAGCGCTCCAGGGACGGCCATCGGTTTCGCGGATGTCACCGTGGATGAAATCCAGCGCCGGGGCGTTGGCGTCCGGGCCGTTGTTGACCGTAACCCGGCTGCTCAGCTCGGGAATCAAGCGCAAGTCACCATAGGCGCCCCACGGATTGGTCGAGGCAATCACGTCTTGCGGGGTCAGCGCGCTGTTGGCCGGCACCCAGCCACAACCGGCAGCCTGGTAATGCTCCAGCTCATCGGTGGGAAAGGAACGGCCACGGGTCACGCCGATCAGGTCGGTGGTGACGATCGTGGTCATCGGCACCGGCAACAGGCGTGCGCTCATGGCTGCATCTCCTGCAAGCGGGCGAGCACCGTCTGGGTATCGGTAATCCAGCAGTAACCCTTGATCGCGTTGAGGCAGGCCTGATGGCGTTCCGGGGTGTAGGTGGCGCAGGCGTCTTCCACCATCGTCACCAGATAGCCACGGTCGGCGGCGTCGCGCACGGCCATGTCCACGCACTGGTCGGTGACGATGCCGGCGATGATCAGATGCCGCGTCCCGAGGTTGCGCAGCACATAGTCGATATTGGTGGAGTTGAAGACCCCGGAGGAGGTCTTGGGCAGCACGACTTCGTTTTCCGTCGGCGTCAGGTCGTCGATGATCCGCGCCTGCGGGCTGCCCTTGGGCAGGTGCATGTCCGAGAGTTTGTGGTCCAGGGAGCGGTCGCGGCCATCGGCGGTGAGGCTTGCGATCAGGGTGTGCAGCACGTTCTGTCGGGCGCTGCGAAAGGCGCTGAGCAACCGCCGCTGGTTGGGCACCACCTGCATGTGGGTGCGGGTCAGAAAATACTCGGCGTCCGGCCCGTTGAGGTGCGGGTCGAACTGCGGTTCGAGCCAGGCACGTTGCATGTCGACCAGCAACAGCGCGGTGTGGTCGGTGACAAACGGCAGGTCGCGGGGCGAGCGGTGGGGGAGCGTAAACATCCTTATTTTTCCTCCAGCAGGTGGGTGTCGAAGTCGGAGCGCAGGTTGTCGATGCCTTCCAGGCGATCGGCCAGATCGGGGCTGCGCAGGGTCAGGCAGGCGATCAGTGCTTCAATCTGCGCCAGTGCCGGGACCATGCTGTCGAATGCCGACACCGATTCCACCGGTGCACTGATGATCAAATCGGCCATTTCCCGCAGCGGCGAAGCATAGATGTCGGTGAACAACACCACCCGCGCATAGCGGTTTTTCGCCGCACTGGCCACGCGTCGGGCCTGGCACTGGTAACGCCGATAATCGAACACCAGCACCACGTCCTGGCGCTGCACGTCGAACAAGCGGTCCGGCAGTTGGGCGTTGTCCTCCAGGGCAAAGCAGCCGGGACGCAGCAAGCGCAAATGGTTGAGTAAATAGTTGGCGAGGAAACTGCTGAAGCGTCCGCCGAAGCAATGCACCTGATGGCGCACGTCGAGCAGCCATTCCACCAGGATCCGTATGTCTTCGGGTTGGGTCAGGGCCTGGGTTTCCACCAGCGAGCGATGGGTTTCAGCCAGGTAATGACTCCACGGATCGTCTTTTTGCAGGTGGGCGCGGGGTTGCAACAGGGCACTGGGGGAACGCAGGCGGTGGTCCATGTCACTGAGCAGGGCGTCCTGGAATTCGGCGTAACCGCCGAAGCCGAGTTTTTTCACCAGCCGCACAATGGTCGGATCGCTGACACCGGCATGCTCGGCCAAACGCGACATCGGGCCCAGTCCGTTACGCGGGTACTGGTCCAGCAAGGCGCGGATGACTTTACGTTCCGACGGCGTGAGGTCCAGGCCGGGATCGGTGATCAGGTCTCTAAGGGGGGCATCCGGGCTCCTGCTGGATGGGTGTGTCGGTTTTGCTTCACATTTCGCTAAAACAGTATTTATGTAACGCACGCTACATGTCTAGTGAATTTTTGAGCGTGCGTGCCAGGCGCTGAAATGGGGCGAAACGCCCGTGGCATAAGGCTTACGTGGATGTCGACTGAGGGTGTAGGACATTGTCCATGGCGGTGTCGGAGATCGCCGTTTTCCATGGGTAAGTTGTTCGCGACAGGCTGGGAATAACGGGCGGTAAGGCTGCTTTTTGTGGCGAGGAGTTTGCTCCCGCTGGGCTGCGCAGCGGCCTCCGACGGCGGTTGCTGTGCAACCGGGCGCGAGCAAGCTCCCTCGCCACAGGTTCGGGCACCTTTGACTGATCGCTTTACCCCAAAGCTCTGTCTTGCGGCACAATCAGGCAATTGTTTGCGGCATGTTGCCGTTTCGCGTTTCCAATAAAAGAGTGATGCCCGTGCAGGCGACCCGTTTGACCCTGATTTGCCACGCCCGAACCGTCGCACAAAAACTGGCGCGTTTTCCTGCGGATGAGTCGGTGGAAATGGTCTGGCAATCGGCGAAGTGTTCGCGCCGTGGATCTTCCAAGGTCGCGCCGCGCCTGCTGTGTGGTCCCGAAGCTCGCACACGCGAAACCGCCGAACTGTTCGGCAGTGATGCACACATTGTCGAAGCGTTGAGGGATTGCGATTTTGGTCGCTGGCAAGGTCAGCGAATCAGTGAGCTGCAAAAAACCGAGCCCGAGGCGCTCCAGGCCTGGCTCGACGACCCGCACTCCGCGCCCCACGGCGGCGAGTCCGTGGTGCAACTCGGTGAGCGCGCGGCCGCCTGGCTGGCGACGCTGGAGACGACGCCGGGCGACATCATCGCCATTACCCATCCCTATGTGGTTCGCGCCGTACTGACCCATGTCCTGCAAAGCACGGCGTTCAACCTGATCGACGTCGAACCGTTGTCGGCCATCGAACTGCGGTTCACCGGACGCTGGCGGTTACGCTTGATGAGCACAGATGTTGACGGAGGCTTTTGATGAAAACGTTGTTGGTCATCGGTATCGGTGCCGGTAACCCGGACTACATCACGATGCAGGCGGTGAAGGCGCTGAATCGGGCGGACGTGTTTTTCCTCATGGACAAGGGCCAGAGCAAAGACAAACTGATCGACCTGCGGCGGGACATCTGCGAGCGCTACATCACTGATCACGCTTACCGTTTTGTCGAAGCCCACAGCCCGGAACGGGAACGGGGCGATGTGGACTACAAGGCCAGTGTCGATGAGCTGAACCTGGCCAAGCAGCGCACCTTCGAACGCCTGATCAACGAGGAAATGTCCGACGGCCAGTGCGGCGGATTCCTGGTGTGGGGCGACCCGGCGCTGTACGACAGCACCGTGCGCATCTTGCAGGCGATCCTGGCTTCGGGTCGCTGTGAGTTTGAGTTCGAGGTGATCCCCGGCATCACCAGCGTCCAGGCCTTGGCAGCACAACATAAGGTGCCGCTGAACCGCATCGGCCGCTCGATAGAAATCACCACGGGCCGGCGGCTGGCGGCGGGGCAGGTGAGTGATGCCGACAGTCTGGTGGTGATGCTCGACGCCGAAGATTCCTACCAGCAGGTGGCCGATCAGGAGACAGAGATTTACTGGGGTGCCTACCTGGGCACGCCGGATGAAATCCTGATCAGCGGCAAGCTCAGGGATGTGGCGGATGAGATTGAGCGGGTACGCAAGGCGGCACGGCTGGCGAATGGGTGGATTATGGATACCTATTTGTTGCGTAAGCCTTTAGATAAATAGTGACTGGGCGGGCCTCTTCGCGGGCAAGCCTCGCTCCTACAGGTTCGCGGTGTTTGGGTTGACGCATTCGTACGGGGTGGCGGTGATCCTGTAGGAGCGAGGCTTGCCCGCGAAGGCGTCCTCAAGGACACCTCAAAAAATCGCCTCCCGCCCAAACCGCTCCCGATACACCGACGGCGGCACCCCGACCACGCTGCGAAACGCCACCCGGAAACTCTCCACCGAACGATAACCACAGCGCTCGGCAATCTGCTCGGTGTTGTCGACCGTGCTCTCCAGCAACTCCCGGGCCCGGGCCAGGCGTTGATGCTGCAGCCAGGTCTTGGGTGACTGACCACTGGCCTCGGTGAAGCGACGCAGGAAGGTGCGTTCACTCATCGCCGCCTCGCTGGCCAGGTCACGCACTTCCAGCGGTTCGTGCAAACGCTCCCGCGCCCACTGCATGACCCGTGACAAATCGCTGCGAGGCGTTGGGCTGACCGGCGTAGGAATAAACTGCGCCTGACCGCCCGTGCGTTGCGGCGACATCACCAGCCGCCGCGCCACCGAGTTGGCCACCTGCGTGCCAAAGTCCCGCGCCACCAGATGCAGACAGGCGTCAATGCCGGCCGCGCTGCCGGCTGAGGTGATCAGCTGACCCGAATCGACATACAGCACGTCCGGGTCCACCTGGATATTCGGGAAACGCTCGGCCAGCTCCGTGGCATAGCGCCAATGGGTGGTGGCGCGATGACCATCCAGCAAACCGGTGGCCGCCAGCACAAACACCCCGGAACAGATCGACAGCAATCGCGCGCCCCGGGCATGGGCCTGGCGCAACGCGTTGAGCAAGGCTTCGGGCACCGGCGCCTGGCGATCGCGCCAACCGGGGATGAGGATGGTCCGGGCCTGTTCCAGCAGCGCCATGCCGCCATCCGCCAGTACCTGAATGCCGCCCATGGCGCGCATCGGGCCTTCATCCACGGCGACAATCCGATGGGTGTACCACGGGAAATCGAACTCCGGCCGGGCCAGGCCGAAGATCTCCACGGCGATGCCAAACTCGAAGGTGCAGAGGCCGTCGTAGGCCAGAATCGCGACTAATCCAGGGTTAGGCTGCATTTGGCGGAAAGTTCCCGGTAGGTGTCTTGTGCGCCACTGTAGCGGCAAGCGGCGGGCAGATAAAGTCTGCCTACACCCACCAAGACTAAGGACTACACCCCATGACCAGCCTGGTTCGTCAAATTCCCGCAGCGCCCTCCGCCATTGCCCTGATGCACTTCAGCAATCGCCTGACGTTCGAAACCGATTGTTCCGACGTGTATGGCAGCCAACAGGCCGGCGAAGTGGATTTCGTGCTGGTCGATACCCGCGGCCCGTTGGCGTTTGAGCGTGGGCATGTGCCGGGGGCGATCAACATGCCTGGACGACTGATGACCGCCGAGACCTTGTCGGCGTATCCCACCTCCAGTGTGTTCGTGGTCTATTGCGCCGGGCCGCATTGCAACGGCGCCAACAAGGCCGCGGTGAAACTGGCGGCGCTGGGTTACCCGGTCAAGGAGATGATCGGCGGGGTGACGGGGTGGCTGGATGAGGGGTTTGAGTTGAGTGTTAAAGCCGTGCTCGGACCCATCGGTTGCGAATGCTGATCCCCTGACACCGCTGATCACCTGTGGCGAGGGAGCTTGCTCCCGCTGGGTCGCGAAGCGGCCCCAAAACCTGCAAGCACGGTTCATCAGAGACACCGCGTGCACAAGGTTTACGAGTGCTTCGCAGCCGAGCGGGAGCAAGCTCCCTCGCCACAAAAAACCGGTTCACCATCCGTTCGATGCGTCAGCCCACCAAGCATCCAGCGTCTGCTGCAACCACTCAAACACCGCCCCATGCGCCACGCTGTCATCCTGCCCCCGTGGCAATGGCGACTCATCGCCAAAATGCTCGTTCAGCAGCATCACTGATTCAGCATCCCACTCCGGATGAAACTGCAACCCCAACCGCGTCGCCCCGACCCGATACATCTGCTGCTCACAGGCCTCGCTACTCGCCAACAATTGCGCGCCTGGCGGCAGATCGATCGCGTCTTCATGCCATTCCAGCACGCTCAACGTCTGGCCATCGGCAAAGCTCAACGCCGTCCAGCCCGTTTCAGGCCGGGTCATGCGCCGCACCTCCCCGCCGAGGCTCAACGCCAATAACTGCGCGCCCAAACAAATGGCGAACACCGCCGCGCCTTGTTCGAGACTGGCTGCCAGCCACTGACGCTCATCCTCCAGCCATGTCGGCCCGGCGTTGGACTCATAAGGCCCACCCAACAGGATCACCGGCCCGGCACTCACCGGCGGCAATTGTCCGAGGTCGGCGCGAAAGACGTTCAGTGTGATCCCGCGCAACCGGGTCCATTCGGCAATGGCGCCGGGGCCTTCGGCGGGGTGGTGCTGGATCAGGTTCAACTCGGGCATCGGGTTTCTCTGGCGGGAGGCGAGTGGCGCCAATGTGCCGCAAAAAAGCCTTCGTCGCCAGTCAGGTATCGCGCCTGTTTCCATGGCGACTATTCAGTCGGATAAGTACCTGAACCCTGTAGGTTTTATCCGAAAGCAGGACGTGTCCTACAGTTTTTGCACTGCCGTGGCGCACACCTCTAAACCGTCGATTGGCCCGGCCACTTTTCTATAAGTATTTGTCGCATCCACACAATTGGCTGGCCGAAAGCCACTCTAGACTGCCGGCCACTTCGGCTTTCACCTGCCGAAACTGCCAATCGAAAGCTGCCAATAAAAGCCTCCGCACACATGGAGTTATAAATGAAGAAGCTAGTGATGTTCGGTGCCCTGGCACTGTCGATGTTGTCCCTGACCGCCGTGGCCGATGACGCCAAGCCGATCCGCATCGGTATCGAAGCCGGTTACCCGCCATTCTCGATGAAAACCCCTGACGGCAAACTCACCGGTTTCGACGTGGACATCGGCGACGCGCTGTGCGAGCAGATGAAAGTGAAGTGCACGTGGGTCGAGCAAGAGTTCGACGGCCTGATCCCGGCCCTGAAAGTGAAGAAAATCGACGCGATCCTGTCGTCCATGACCATCACCGACGACCGCAAGAAAAACGTCGATTTCACCATCAAGTACTACCACACCCCGGCGCGCTTCGTGATGAAGGAAGGCTCCGGCGTCAAAGACCCGCTGACCGAACTCAAGGGCAAAAAAGTCGGCGTGCTGCGTGCCAGTACCCACGACCGCTACGCCACCGAAGTGCTGGTCCCGGCCGGCATCAACCTGGTGCGTTACGGTTCGCAGCAGGAAGCCAACCTGGACATGGTCTCCGGCCGTATCGACGCAATGCTGGCCGACTCGGTCAACCTGAGCGACGGTTTCCTGAAAACCGACGCCGGCAAAGGCTTCGAATTCGTAGGCCCGACCTACGAAGACGCCAAGTACTTCGGCGGCGGCGCCGGCATCGCCGTGCGCAAGGGTGACAAAGCGCTGGCGGACCAATTCAACACCGCCATCACCGAGATCCGCGCCAACGGCAAGTACAAGCAAGTGCAGGACAAGTACTTCGCCTTTGACGTTTACGGCGAATAATCCAGCCGTTCAAAAAAGTGGCTACCGTTAACGCGGTGGCCATTTTTTTTGTGTCTCATGATCTACTCTGCGAACACATTTCCCTACGCATCGGCATCGACAGGACCCTTATATGCAACGCATCGACCACCCTCTGCCGTGGAGCCATTTGGGCACCGAACGCAGCCTCAGCGTGTTTCGTTTTGGCGACGGCGCGCGCAAGGTGTACATCCAGGCCAGCCTGCACGCCGATGAACTGCCGGGCATGCGCACCGCCTGGGAACTGAAAAAACGCCTGACCGAGCTCGAAGCCCAAGGCCAGTTGCAAGGTGTTATCGAATTGGTGCCGGTGGCCAACCCGATCGGCCTCGACCAGCACCTGCAAGGCGCGCACATGGGCCGTTTCGAACTCGGCAGCGGCAAGAACTTCAACCGCTCGTTCGTCGAACTGAGCGCGCCGGTCGCCGCGTTGATCGGTGCTCAATTGGGCGACGATGCCGAGGCCAACATCACGCTGATTCGCCAGGCCATGGGCCAGGTATTCGACGCTCTGCCGGCGCCGGCGTCGCAACTGGAAGCCATGCACCGCGTGCTGTTGCGCCATGCCTGTGATGCCGACGTCACCCTGGATTTGCATTGCGACTTCGACGCGGCGATTCACATTTACGCCTTGCCGCAACAGTGGCCACAGTGGCAATCCCTGGCCGCACGCTTGAAGGCGGGCGTGGGATTGTTGAGTGAAGACTCCGGGGGCAGTTCGTTCGACGAGTCCTGCTCGACGCCGTGGTTGCGTCTGGCGCAGGCCTTCCCCGAGGCGGCAATTCCGCTGGCGAACCTGGCAACCACCGTGGAGCTGGGCAGCATGGGCGACACCCGGGTCGATCAGGCCCAGGCCAATTGCGAGGCGATTCTGGGCTTTCTCGCCGAACAGGGTTTCATCAACGGTGACTGGCCAGCGGCACCGAGCGAATGCTGCGAAGGCATGCCGTTCGCCGGCACCGAATACCTGTTCGCCCCGCACCATGGCGTGGTCAGCTTTCTGCGCGAGGCGGGCGAATGGGTGGAGCAGGGCGATGCGCTGTTTGAAGTGGTCGATCCGTTGAGTGACCGTGTCACGACCGTGCGCGCCGGGACCAGCGGCGTGTTATTTGCGATTGATCGTGGGCGCTACACCCAGCCGGGGACGTGGCAGGCGAAAGTCGCGGGGCGCGAGGCGTTTCGGGTTGGGAAGTTGACGAACGATTGATCGGGATTATTTGTTGCCTGTGATGGCCTCTTCGCGGGCAAGCCTCGCTCCTACAAAAGCACCACCGTACCTTTAGGAGCGAGGCTTGCCCGCGAAGGCGGCATCAGCCACACCCAAAACCTCGGCAATGTTAGGGTACCCCCCGAATCCTGCGCCCTGTGAAGGAAGAAATATGCTGAAGTTTTTCGCTCTGCTCATGTGCCTGGCATCCGCCACGGTCCACGCTCAAACCCCGCTGCACACCGACCTGCCGCTCAACTACCTGGAGCAGGCCAACCCTGAGTCCCGCGATCAACCGCTGGTGATTTTTCTCCACGGCTATGGCAGTAACGAGCGAGATCTGTTCGGGATCAAGGATGAATTGCCGGCGCAGTACAGCTACCTGTCGGTGCAGGCGCCGGTGGCCCTGGATGCCGATAGTTATCAGTGGTTTCGCAAGAAAGGCGAAGGCGCCTACAACGGTGAGACCGATGATCTGAAGACCAGCGGCAAGGTGTTGCTGGATTTCATCGCCCAGGCGGCGAAGAAATACCACACCGACGCCAACAAGGTGTTCCTGGTGGGGTTCAGCCAGGGCGCGATCATGTCCTATGAGGTGGCGTTGCGTCATCCCGAGGCGGTGGGCGGGATTGCGGCGTTGAGCGGGCGGATATTGCCGGTGCTCAAGGCTGAGCTGAAACCGGATGAAAAACGCCAGTCACTGGCGATTTTCATCGGTCATGGCACCGAGGACAAACGCTTGCCGTTGGTCGACGGCACGGCGGCCAACAGCCTGTTGCAGAAGCTGTCACTCAAGCCTGAATTTCATACCTACGCAGGTCTGGGCCACAGCATCAGCGCCGCCGAGATCCAGGACTTGAACGCCTGGTTGCTGCGCCTCAACCCCTGAATCCCGCGGATTTACTTGCCGGTGATCTGCTTGACCAACGTGTCGTGACCCGCCTTGTCGGTTGGGCGCGAGATGATCTGAATCACCGTCATCCGGTTGCCGGAGCCGGCCATCAGCGTGGTGTTGAGGGTCTTGCCGCCACCCTGGGTGGCGGTGCTGTCGATCTGCCGCACGCCCAACCCGGTGCCTTTCATCGTCAGGCTTTTTTCGCTGAGCTTGGTGAAGTCCGGCAGGGCCTTGTGTTCAGCGGCGTCGAAATCGGCGGCGGTGCTGTCGAGGAACTCGCTGTCGTTGTCCTTGACGTTGACGCCCGGTGCCAGGTTGTTTTCAGCCGCGATCACCACGGTCTTGGTGGTCTCGTTGGCGTACATGGTGCCGGTTGCACCGGTCGCGCCGGGCGGCAGCGGGTTGGCGACGAAGCCCTTGGGCAGGGTGAATTTGAATTTGCCGCTGAGCAACGAGACTTTGATGGGCGCGGTGTCGCTGGCAGTGGCCTTGGCGGCATACACATTCATGGCCCCCAGGCTGGCAGCCGCCGTCAGCAACAGGACAACGGCTTTTTTACGGAACAATGACATAGAAACTCTCCAGGGATGGTCGCGCTAGGGGGCGATCATCCCATGGCACTCGGGTCGCATCCAGCCCGGTGTACGTCCTGCGCTGACGGGTAGGCAGTTTCTGGCCTACTCGTTCGCAACCCGCGAACGGCTTGTCACTGCCGGTTTCGCCAGCAAACGCCGAGTCACCCCGAGCATACCCACGGACACCCCCACACCCAGGGCAAACGCCGGCAGGCCCAGGCTTGGCAACGTCAGCGCCAGCACCAGGCAGAACGCAGCGAACGAGTACATCCCGGTGGCGGTGGCGCGCAACAGGGCGGCGGTAAACCCCGAGCCACGGGTTTGCTGGGAGAACACCGCCATCACGCTGCCCAATACCGGGAACACCGCCAGCAAGCCGCTCCAGCGCTCGCCCACCGTACTGGCCAGCAGCGTGACGGCCAGGGTCAGCAGCGCGCCGGCCACCATGCGCAGCAGCAGCTTGTCGGACTTGGGCTTGGGGCCTGAAACAATCGGCTGCACCGACGGAAACAGGTAAGGCGCGGCCAGCAGCGCGGTGGCGGCGGCGATCACCGAGAAGATCAGGGACGGCGGGATCAGCGAGAGCACGACAGCCACCGTTGCCCATACCAACATGGAAATCGCCAGCGCCCACGGCCACGCGGCCCGTTGCGCTACCTGAGCGTACGTCACGCAGAAGGCGATCATGGCAAACATCGCGGACAAGGCAGCGGTCGCGGCTTGAGCAGCGAATACCTGGCCCTGCTCGATGGCGAGGAAAAACAGAATCGGCCCGACCACCACCGGCAGCCCCGACAACCACCCGGCCACGCTCGGCCCCCAACGTTTGCCCGCCAGGGAAATCAGCAGCAGAAACCCGGGAATCACCAGCAACTTGAGCAGCAGCACGCACGCACCTCCGACCTGTGTGAGGCGGCCACGTTAGCATTGAAGACGACGGATTGCTCTAGGGATGTCCAGATTTTGTATACAAAACCATCGCCTTTAAAAATTGTACAGAAAAGACTTTTGCGTATAAGTTTTAAGGAGGTCTTCAGCGCTTACCGAGCCGCCATGAACAGATCACGATCACGCTTTCGTCACTGCCTCTGGCTACTCGCTGTGCTCGGCAGCCACGCGGTGGCCAATTGGCAAGATGCGCTGCCCGGTGCGCAGATCGTGGGCGCCGGGGAGTTTCGGGTGTTCGGTTTTGATGTCTATAACGCTCGACTCTGGAGTGCCGTGCGGCCCATGGCGACGGATCAGCCGTTTGCCCTGGAGCTGATCTACCAGCGCAGCATTTCCCGAGACGATCTGGTGAAGGCCAGCGTCGATGAGATCAAGCGCTTGTCCGGCGCCTCGGTCAGCGCCGAGCAACTGGCCGGCTGGCAGGCTCAGATGCAACAGTCGTTCGTCGATGTCCAGGCCGGAACCCGCATCACCGGGGTGTATTTGCCGGGGCAGGGCGCGCGTTTTTTTGTCGGCCAGCACCTGCAGCACGAAGTGAAAGACCCGCAATTCGCCCGCGCTTTCTTCGACATCTGGCTCGACCCGCGCACCCGTAATCCCGAGTTGCGCGAGCAATTATTGGGTACCGCCAAGCCTTGAGGACGTCGTTATGCTGAAGAAGTTGTTGCTGGTGTTGTTCGTGTGTCTGGCCGGTTGCGGCGGCGTCGATGTGCATCGCTACAGCGAGCAAAACCCCAAGCTCGATTTGCCGGGGTTCTTTGTCGGTCGGGTAGACGGTTGGGGGATGTTCCAGAAGCGTTCGGGGGAGGTGGTCAAGCGCTTTCATGTGCTGATCGACAGCCGCATGGACGGGCCCAATCTGATCATGCACGAGGCCTTCACCTACAGCGACGGTTCGAAACAGACGCGGGTCTGGACCCTGCACCCGGACGGTCCCGGCCGTTGGCGCGGTACGGCGGGCGATGTGGTCGGCGAATCCAGCGGTGAAGTGGCCGGCAACGCGCTGCACTGGCGCTACATACTCAGTCTGCCGGTGGACGAAAAGGTCTATCAGGTGCACTTCGATGACTGGATGTACCTGCTCGACGAAAACACCATGGCTAACCGTTCGGCGATGACCAAATTCGGCTTTGAACTGGGTCAGGTGACCCTATTCTTCCGCCGCCACGGCGCCGAGTAGGCGCTGCGTGTATAGCCTGTGAAGGTGCGAACCGTCTAAGCTGCGCCTTTCCAATTGTTTCTGGATGTTTGCGTGAACTTCAGTTTTTTGCCCAAACTCGCCACGGCGCCGTTTTGTCCGCCGGAAGTGGCTGGCAGTGTTGCGGTCGATCCGGGCGCTTCGTTCTTCAAGCGCCTGCTGCGTTTTGCCGGCCCCGGTTTGCTGGTGTCGATCGGCTACATGGACCCCGGCAACTGGGCCACCGCCATCGAGGCCGGGTCGCGGTTTGGCTACAGCTTGCTGTTTGTTGTGCTGCTGGCGAGCCTGGCCGGGATGGTGGTGCAGTGTCTGTGTTCGCGGCTGGGCATCGCCACCGGGCGTGACCTGGCGCAATTGTCCCGGGAGCGTTACAGCACCCGCACCGCGCGCACCCAATGGGTGCTGGCGGAAATCTCGATCATCGCCACCGATCTGGCCGAAGTGCTCGGCTGCGCCCTGGCGTTCCATTTGCTGCTGGGCTGCTCGCTGACCTTCGGCATCGCCCTGACTGCCTTCGAAACGCTGTTGGTGCTGGCCTTGCAGAACCGTGGCTTCCGCCGCCTGGAAGCGATCATGCTGGTGCTGGTCGGCACCATCGGCGCGTGTTTTTTTGTCGAACTGCTGCTGATCAAACCTTATTGGCCGGACGTCGCCCGTGGTTTCACCCCATCGCTGGCGGCCATTGGTGACGCCGCGCCGCTGTACATCGCCATCGGCATTCTCGGGGCCACGGTGATGCCGCATAACTTGTACCTGCACACCTCGATTGTACAAACCCGGCTGATCGGCAAGGACCTGGCCAGCAAGCAGGACGCGGTCAAACTGGCGCGCATCGACACCATTGGCTCCCTGGCCCTGGCATTGCTGGTCAACGCGGCGATCCTGATCCTGGCGGCGGCCGCGTTCCACAGCACCGGGCACAGCGATGTGGTGGACATCCAGGACGCCTATCACCTGCTTGATCCGCTGGTGGGCGGGGCCTTGGCCAGCGTGCTGTTTGGTGTCGCGCTGCTGGCCTCGGGGCAGAGTTCGACCTTTACCGGCACCATCGCCGGCCAGGTGATCATGGAGGGTTACCTGAACCTGCGGATTCCTTGCTATCAACGGCGCTTGATCACCCGTGGGCTGGCGCTGATCCCGGCGTTCATCGGCGTATGGCTGATGGGCGACAATGCGATTGGCAAGTTGTTGGTGATGAGTCAGGTGGTGCTGAGCCTGCAATTGCCGTTTGCGCTGTACCCGTTGATCAGCATGACCAATGACCGGAAGTTGATGGGGCCGTTTGTGAACCGGTTGCCGACGCGGGTATTGGCGTGGGGGTTGTTTACGGTAATCAGTGCGGCGAATGCGTGGTTGATTTTGCAGTTGGTGGTTTGACCCAGATCGTTCCCACGCGGAGCGTGGGAATGATCGGTCAGCCACCGAACGCATCCATCACAAAATCAATAAACACCCGGGTCTTGGCCGGCATCAATGTGCGGCTCGGGTAGTACAGCGAGATCGGCCCCGCATCCGCTTTCCAGTCCGGCAGCAGGCGCACCAGCTCACCGCGCTGGATCTGCGTGACCACATCGGGCAGCACCAGCAGCGTCACGCCCAGGCCGAGCAGGGCCGCCTCGCGCATGGCCGCCGGGTCATTGAGCACGATGTTTTCGTGCAACGTGGCGCTCGCCTCATGCCCCGCACCATCGCGCATGACCCACTGACGAACCCGCCCGGTACGCATGCCGCGCATCACGATGCCGGTGTGTTCCAGCAAGTCCGCCGGGCTGGCGGGCAGGGCGCGTCCGGCCAGATAGGCCGGTGACGCGACGGCGACGATATCGGCCGCCGCCAACGTCCGGGCGATGATCCCCGGCGTCAATTCAAAACCACCACCGATGGCCGCGTCATACCCTTCTGCAATCAAATCCACCTGGCGATTTTCGAAGTGCCACTCCGGCCGGATCAACGGATAACGCGCCAGGAACGCCGGCAGCAACGGGAGCACATGACCGATGCCAAACGTCGGCGCCAGGCTGACCTTGAGCGCACCTGCCGGCTCGCCGCGATCACTGCTCACGGCACTGATCGCCGCCTGCAAGCCCTGCAAATTGCTGCTGATACTCGCCAGAAATCCTTCCCCTGCCTCGGTCAGGGACAGCTTGCGCGTCGAGCGCTGGAACAGCCGCACACCGAGGTTGCGCTCCAGCATTGCCACGTTGCGACTGACCGCAGCCGGCGTCAGCGCCAGTAACCGCGCGGCGGCGGAAAAGCTGCCGGTTTCGGCGCTGCGGACAAAGGATTCGAGATTGGCGAGGGTTTCCATGGCGGGTACCTGATAGCAATGCTTGAAGATCATTCAAATCATTACCGGCTAATCAGGACCTAATGGCAAGCGCAGTATTCACTCCAACCACAACCCACTTGGAGTGAATAACCATGAGCACTATCGGAATCATCGGCGCCGGCGCCATCGGCTCAGCCTTCGCCCGGGCCCTTTCCCGTCAAGGGATTGAATTGGTCATCGCCAACAGCCGTGGGCCGCAAACCCTGACGGCGCTGGTGGACGAACTCGGGCCGACCGCCCGTGCCGGCACCCGTGAAGAAGCCGCGGCGCAGGACATTGTGCTGGTGGCGGTCAACTGGTCGAAATTGCCCACGGCGTTGGCGGGGCTGCCGGATTTCGCCGGGCGGATCGTCCTTGATGCCAACAATTCGATTGAGGCCCCCGCGTTCAAAGCGGTGGATTTGCAGGGCCGTACCTCCAGCGAAGTCTTCGCCGAATGGGTGCCGGGCGCGCGGGTGGTGAAGGCGTTCAATCACCTGGCGGCGCGGTTGCTGGAGAGTGATCCGGCGGCGGAGGGGGGCAAGCGCGTGCTGTTTCTTTCGGGTGATGATGCCGAGGCGAAAGGGCAGGTCAGCGCGCTGATCGAGCAGTTGGGATTTTTTGCCGTTGATCTTGGCGCGTTGAGTGTTGGCGCGCGGTTGGCGCAGTTCCCGGGCGGGCCGTTGCCGACGTTGAACCTGGTGAAGTTTGGCTAACGGACCACGCAATGATCGTTCCCACGCTCTGCGTGGGAATGCCTCAACGGACGCTCTACGTCCGCTTTGGGACGCGGAGCGTCCCGGGCTGCATTCCTTTGCTGCGCGTGGGAACGATCGTGTGGGGTTAAGCCCGTTCGATCGCCAGTGCCACGCCTTGACCACCACCGATGCACAGGGTGGCGAGGCCTTTCTTGGCGTCGCGCTTGATCATTTCATGCAGCAAGGTCACCAGCACCCGGCAACCCGAGGCACCGATCGGATGGCCCAGGGCAATGGCGCCACCGTTGACGTTGACTTTGTCCAGGTCCCATTCCAGGTCCTTGGCCACTGCTAGGGATTGCGCGGCGAAGGCTTCGTTGGCTTCGATCAGGTCCAGTTGGTCGATGGACCAGCCGGCCTTGCTCAGGCAGCGGCGAGTGGCGGATACCGGGCCGATGCCCATGATCGCCGGGTCGACGCCCGCATTGGCGTAAGCGGCGATTTTCGCCAAAACCGGCAGGCCCAGGGCCTTGGCTTTTTCGGCGCTCATCAGGATCACCGCAGCCGCGCCGTCGTTCAGCGACGAAGCGTTACCGGCAGTCACCGAACCGTCCTTCTTGAAGGCCGGTTTCAGTTTGCCCAAGGACTCGGCGGTGGTGCCGGCCCGTGGTTGTTCGTCGGTGGCGAAGGACAGTGGATCGCCTTTGCGCTGGGGAATCAGGATCGGCGTGATCTCATCGACAAAACGCCCGGCTTCGATG
The DNA here is from genome assembly GCF_008370045.1 of Pseudomonas sp. ANT_J12. Lineage (GTDB taxonomy): Bacteria > Pseudomonadota > Gammaproteobacteria > Pseudomonadales > Pseudomonadaceae > Aquipseudomonas. The sequence goes on along the minus strand of NZ_VOBN01000004.1, from coordinate 7,376 downwards.
GCGGCGGTGGCTTTCTGCTGCGAGGCGGCGGCGAACGCATCTTGCTGCTCGCGCGTCAGGCTGTACTTCTCGGCCAGGTTCTCGGCGGTGATGCCCATGTGGTAATCGTTGAACGCATCCCACAGGCCATCGCTGATCATGGTGTCGACGATTTGTGCGTGACCCATGCGCAAACCGGTGCGCGCGCCGGGCATCACGTAGTTGGACAGGCTCATGTTTTCCTGGCCGCCGGCAATGATCACGTCGGCATCGCCGCAGCGAATCGCCTGGGTCGCCAGGTGCAGGGCTTTGAGGCCCGAACCGCAGACTTTGTTCAGGGTCATGGCCGGCACGCTGAACGGCAGGCCTGCCTTGATCGCCGACTGGCGCGCAGGGTTCTGCCCGGCGCCGGCGGTGAGCACCTGGCCCATGATCACTTCATCGACCTGCGCCGGGTCGAGCCCGGTTTGCGCCAACAACTGACGGATCACCGCAGCGCCCAGGTCAACGGCGGACACACCGGCCAACGCACCCTGGAAACTGCCAATGGCGGTACGGGTGGCGGCAACAATAACGACGTCTTGCATGGAATGATTCCTCACTGGGCAGCGAACTGCATTTCCGGCACATGGTCCGGCACGATCAGCTTGCCGGCGGTCTTGGCGACAATTTCTTCGACGCTCACTCCCGGCGCGCGTTCTTTGAGAATGAACGCGCCGTCCTTGATTTCGAGGTAGGCGAGGTCGGTCAGCACACGCTTGATGCACCCGGCGCCGGTCAGCGGCAGGCTGCATTTGGACAGAAGCTTGGACTCACCGTCCTTGGACGCGTGGGTCATGATCACGATGATGTTGTCTGCGCCTGCCACGAGGTCCATGGCGCCGCCCATGCCCTTGACCAGTTTTCCGGGGATCATCCACGAGGCGATGTTGCCCTCGACGTCCACTTCAAAGGCGCCGAGCACGGTCAGGTCGACGTGACCGCCACGGATCATCGCGAAGGATTCGGCCGAGGAAAAAATCGACGCGCCGATCCGCGCGGTCACGGTTTGCTTGCCGGCGTTGATCATGTCGGCATCGATGGTGTCTTCCGTAGGAAACGGTCCCATGCCCAGCAGGCCGTTTTCCGACTGCAGCATGACTTCCATGCCTTCGGGGATGTAGTTGGCGACCAGGGTCGGGATGCCGATGCCCAGGTTCACGTAGTAGCCGTCCTGCATTTCGCGGGCGACGCGTTGAGCCATTTGTTCGCGGGAAAGTGCCATTGTTGTTATTCCTTCATTCGGTCCGGGGGCAGGGGATCACTTACGCACGGTGCGCTGTTCGATGCGCTTCTCGAACGTGCCGCAAATGATCCGGTCGACGTAGATGCCAGGGGTGTGGATCTGCGACGGGTCCAGCTCGCCGGGTTCAACGATTTCTTCGACTTCGACCACGGTGATCTTGCCGGCGGTGGCGGCCAGCGGATTGAAGTTCTGGGCGGTGTGGCGATAGATGACGTTGCCGAAGTGGTCGGCTTTCCAGCCTTTGACGATGGCGAAGTCACCAGTGATGGACTCTTCCATCAGGTACTTGCGACCGTGGAATTCGCGCACTTCCTTGCCTTCGGCGACCGGGGTGCCGACGCCAGTGGCGGTAAAGAAAGCGGGGATGCCGGCACCGCCTGCGCGCATTTTTTCGGCGAGGGTGCCTTGCGGGGTCAGGTCGACTTCGATGGCGCCGCTGAGCAGCTGCTCTTCGAACATCTTGTTCTCGCCCACGTACGAAGCGACAACCTTGCGAATCTGCCGGTCCTCCAGCAGCACGCCGAGGCCGAAACCGTCGACGCCGCAGTTGTTGGAAACCACGGTGAGTTCGCGGGTGCCTTTGCGCTTGATCTCGGCGATGAGGTTTTCCGGGATGCCGCACAGGCCGAAGCCGCCGGCGATCACGGTCATGCCGTCTTCAAGACCTGCAAGGGCTTCCTCGTAGGAACTCACGCGCTTGTCGAAACCTGCCATATGCACCTCTTTTATTCTTTATGGGCGGCTGGCTAGCCGTAGTGGGAATGAGTGTCGCGCCGGGCGATTCATTTGTTAAGTTGATTTTTAAGGTTGATTGATAGATAAAACTCACCAATCACACTTGTAGGAGCAAAGCTTGCTCGCGATGACATTCTTGAGGACGCCATCGCGGGCAAGCCATGCTCCTACAGCCTTCTTGCAGCTTAAAGCCTGCAGCTTACAACTGGAGCGAAGCGAGCATGACCGTCAAACAAATCCGCGCCTTCCTGGCCGTGGCCCAGAGCCTGAGCTTTGCCGTGGCCTGCGAGCGGTTGCACCTGTCGCAATCGGCACTGAGCCTGACCATCAAGGCCCTGGAAGAAGGCCTGGGCGGGCGCCTGTTCAGCCGCAACACGCGCAACGTCGCGCTGACCCCGGAAGGTGAATCCCTGGTGCCGCTGGCCCGCCGGTTGATCGCCGATTGGGACAACGCCGAAGACGAACTGCGCCAGCGTTTCACCCTGCAACGCGGGCGCGTGACCGTGGCGGCGATGCCATCGTTTGCCGGCAACCTGCTGCCGCCGATCCTCAAGACCTTCCGCGCGCGTTACCCGAAAGTCAACGTCACGGTGAATGACGTGATCAACGAGCAGGTGCTGGAAATGGTCCGGGATCGGCAAGTCGAGCTTGGGGTTTCGTTTGAGCCGGCGCATAGCACGTCTCTGGAGTTCACGCCGTTGTACATCGACCGCTTTGTCGCGGTGGTGCCCCATGACTCGGCGCTGGCGAAACGGGATGAGATCGACTGGCAGACCTTGTTGCAGGAACCGTTTATCACCTTGCAACGACCGTCCACGGTGCGGGTGATGCTCGAAGAACACTTGCAGGCCCGGGGCATGAAATTACCGGTAGAGTTTGAAAGCCATCAACTGGCGACGGTCGGGCGGATGGTCGCCAGTGGCTTGGGCGTGAGTGCGGTGCCAGCGTTGTGCAAGCAGCAAATGCAGGAGTCGGGTGCGCACTGCATCACCTTGCGCGACCCGATAGTGGAACGGGCGATTGGTGTGCTGACCAAACCGGGGCATGAACTGTCGGCGGCGGCGCAGGCGTTGTTTGATATTTTCAAGGAAGCCAACCTCGCACAGCGCCTCATGCCCTGAGCGCGGAACACGCCCTCCACGTGATCGTTCCCACGCTCCGCGTGGGAATGCATCCCGTGACGCTCTGCGTCACATCCGGAAGCGGAACGCGGAGCGTCCCCGGCGGCATTCCCACGCGGAGCGTGGGAACGATCATTGGGTTAGGCGTTGTGTCAGCAGGGGTAATAGTTGTTCGCAGGACCCCTCAATCTTCATATCCAGAATGTCATCCGCCCGGGTCTTGCCCAGATTGATCGCAATCAACGGTTTCCCCTGATCCACCACCGCCCGACACAACCGAAACGCCGAATACGCCATCAACGACGACCCCACCGCCAACAACCCCGCCGCTTGCTCAACCGCCGCCATGGCTTTGGCCGCCGTCGCCTGCGCGACGTTTTCGCCAAAAAACACCACGTCCGGTTTCATCCGCTGCTCGCCACAATGCGGGCAATGCGGCACCTGAAACCGCGCTTCAAACGCCGGATCCAGCAGGGTATCGCCATCCGGCGCCTGCACCGCATCGACGCCCGCGAGGTAGGGGTTTTGCGCTTCCATCAGCTGTTGAATGGCATCGCGTTCACTGCGCAGGCCGCAATCCAGGCACAGCACCCGGTGCAGGCTGCCGTGGAGTTCGATCACGTCATGGCTGCCGGCCTGGTCGTGCAGAGTGTCGACGTTCTGCGTGATCAGCCCGCCGATCTGCTGCGCACTCTGCAAGCTGGCCAATGCTTCATGGGCCGGGTTCGGGCTGGCCAGGCGCACCCGCGGCCAACCGAGCATCGCCCGGGCCCAGTAGCGGCGGCGGGATTCGGGGGCGGCGAGGAATTCCTGATACATCATCGGTTGCCGGCCCCGGCGCACGCCCTGGTTGTCGCGGTAGTCGGGAATGCCTGACGGGGTGCTGATGCCCGCGCCCGTCAGGACCGCGAACGGCTGGTCGGCCATTAACTGCTGAAGACGGTCGAGTTGTTCGCGGATGGGGCTGTCGAGCATGTTCAACACTCCGGGAGGGCCTTGAGTGTTTGCAGGGTAGCATTTGCCGATCACCCTGTAGGAGCAAGGCTTGCCCGCGATGGCGATATCAAGAACGCCATCGCGGGCAAGCCTTGCTCCCACAATTATTTCCGCGCTTCAAGAATCAGGTTGAACGGCGTTTCCGTCGCCCGGCGGAAATGCTTGAACCCGGCCTCGGTAAACACCTTGCGCAGCCGCGCTTCACCGGCCTGGGCCCCGAGCCCGAGGCCGACTTCCTGGGAAAGGGAGTTGGGCGTGCAGATGAACGTCGAAGCGGCATAGAACAGGCGTCCCACCGGGGTGACATTGTCGTCGAGGGAATCGTTGGCGTAAGGCTCCACCAGCAGCACCGTGCCGTCCGGTTTCAGCGAATCGTAGGCGTGCCGTGCTGCCCCCACCGGGTCGCCCATGTCGTGCAGGCAGTCGAAATAGCACACCAGGTCATAGTCGGTGCCGGGGTAGCTTTTCGCCGTGCCCTGGAAGAACCGCGCACGCCCGGACACCCCGCCGGCCTCGGCGCGCTGGGTGGCCACGGTGACGGAGGGCGCGTGGTAGTCGAAGCCCACAAAGCGCGAATCCGGGAACGCCTGGGCCATGATCACCGTGGAGGCGCCATGGCCACAGCCGATGTCCGCCACTTTGGCGCCGCTCTCCAGTTTGGCCACCACGCCTTCCAGCGCCGGCAACCATTCGGCCACCAGATGCGCCTTGTAACCGGGGCGAAAGAAGCGTTCGGTGCCGCTGAACATGCACGGGTGGTGATCGCCCCAAGGCAGGGCGCCATTGCCGCGAAAAGCGCTGATCAACTTGTCCTTGTCATGGAAAAACGACGCGACCACGCCGATGCCGCCGGCGATGTACACCGGCGAGTCTTCAATGGCCAAGGCCAGGGCTTGCTCTTCGGGCAGGCGGAACTGGCCGTCCTGGTGCTCCATGTACCCGGAGGCGGCGTGGGCGCTGAGCCATTCGCGCAGCAGGCGAGGGTGGCAACCGGTCTTTTCGGCGAGGGTGTCGGGGCTGATCGGCTGGCTGTCGGCCATGGCCCGGTACAAGCCAAGCTCTTCGCCGAGAATGACATTGGCCAGCATCGCCGCGCCGCCCATGTCGTTGACCAGTTGGCCCATGAATTCGTTAAGTCTGGCCTCGTCCATCACGTGTGCTCCTGTGGCAGGATCACGGTCCAGAGGCAATGTGGGTCGAGGCGTGCGCCGCTGGGCGGTGGTCGTGGGAATGAACAGGACGCTGACCACGTCCTGCGTGGGTTAAGTCTAGTCCCGCCCCCGGGCACTGAGGTTTGGGGCGACGAAAGCCACATGGCCAACCTATGTAGGAGCGAGGCTTGCCCGCGAAGGCGGTGTGTCAGCCGACAAGGATATTGCCTGGTACACCGTCTTCGCGGGCAAGCCTCGCTCCTACACGGTTTTTGTGTGGGTGGGTGTTGTGTATCGCAGTGTGTACGGTGCGCCGGCTGATACAGACGCTGTCGATTTCTGCAAAAACCGAACACAGCCCCGATACACCGCTTCGATTAACTCGACTCTCATTTATCCACACAGAATGAGATCGACATCATGCGGACCTCTGATTTACCAACGAAGGCCAGCGTCGGCCTCGGCCTGCGTCGCGGCCTGATGAAAGACCTCCAGGCTGCCCCGGCCGGCAATTTCGACTTTCTGGAAGTCGCTCCGGAAAACTGGATCGGCATCGGCGGTGCCCATGGCGCGGCGTTGCGGGCATTGGCCGAGCGTTATCCGTTGTCCTGTCACGGTTTGTCCCTGTCGTTGGGCGGGGCGGCGCCGCTGGATGTCGGGTTTTTGCAGGAAGTGCGGGTTTTTCTCGATCACTACAAGGTGCCGCTGTACAGCGAACACCTGAGTTATTGCAGCGATGACGGGCATCTTTATGACCTGCTGCCGCTGCCGTTTACCGAAGAAGCGGTGAAGCACGTCGCCACGCGGATCCGTCAGTCCCAGGACATTCTTGGTCGGCGGCTGGCGGTGGAAAACGTCTCCTATTACGCCGCGCCCCGGCAGGACATGGACGAATTGACCTTCACCAACGCCGTGTTGCGCGAGGCCGACTGCGACCTGTTGCTGGACGTCAACAATGTGTATGTGAACTCGATCAACCACGGCGTTGATCCGCAGGCGTTTCTGGCAGGGATCGATTCCGGGCGCGTGGTGGCGATGCACGTCGCCGGGCATTTCGATGAGTCCGATACCTTGAAAATCGACACCCACGGTGCCTCGGTCAAACCGGTGGTGTGGTCGTTGCTGGCCGAGGCTTACGCCCGCTTCGGCGCACAACCGACGCTGCTGGAACGGGACTTCAACATCCCGGTGTTTTCGGAACTGGTGGTCGAGTTGCAGACCATTCGCCGCTTGCAAGGTGTGGAGGTGAAGCGTGGATAAATCTTCGCTGCATCAGCAACAGGATGCCTTGACCCGATACCTGCGCGATCCCGAGCACTGCACGCCGCCAGCCGGGATGGATGCCGCTCGGGTCCAGGTTTATCGGGATCTGGTGTTCAACAATCTGTCGTTGTTGCTCAGCGGGACCTTCCCGGTGCTGGTGAAGATTCTGGGGAATGAAGAGTGGCGCGCGCTGGTGCGGATCTTCCTGCGGGACTACCGCGCACAGACGCCTAAATTTGGCGAGATCGCCCAGGAGTTTGTCGCGTTTCTGGCGTCTGAGCCGCCAGGGTTGAGCGACGGGGATTGGCCGCCGTTCATGGTCGAACTCGCGCATTACGAGTGGGTCGAGATGGCGCTGCAACAGTCTGACGACGCGCCGTTGCCGATGAGCGACGCGGGGTTGTTGCTGGAGCGGCCATTGCAGGTCTCGCCACTGGCCTGGCCGTTGGCGTATGCCTGGCCGGTGCAGCTGCTGGGGCCGGATTATCAGCCTGATGCGGCGCCGGATCAGCCGACGTTGCTGCTGGTTCGGCGGACAGAAGACTGGAGCGTCAAGTTCTCTGAGTTGAGTCCTCTGGCGTGGCGGTTGTTGCAGCGGATCGGCGAGTTTCCCGAGCTGGACGGGCGTGCGCAGCTGGAAGGACTGGCGGTGGAGGCGGGGGCTGGCGGGTCGAGCGAGTTCATGGAAAACGGCTTGGCGTTGTTGCGGCAGATGCAGGTTGAAGGTGTATTAGCCTGATCGTTCCCACGCGGAGCGTGGGAACGATCATCAATAGCCCTTGTAGGAGCGAGGCTTGCCCGCGAAGGCGGTGTGTCAGTCGACGAAGATGTTGCCTGACACGCCGC
>NZ_VOBN01000003.1 GCF_008370045.1 Pseudomonas sp. ANT_J12 | reverse complement strand
GAACGCCTGCCACAAGCTACTTCGGTAGAAGACTTCGAAGCCTTGCTGCCGTGGAACTGTTCCCCGACTATCTCGCGCTAAATGCACACATCGGTTTTTTGCCATGTGTGGTTTATGGGTCGCTTACCCTGAAAGGCAGCTATTGGCCGAAAGCATCCTTCGCAACTGGCCACTACCGACCAAAAAGTGGCCAGTAGACACACTAACGGCAAATGCGTAGCTTCATCAAAGGCCAGCAGTCCTTGCCTTCAACCATGCCACATCCGCCGTAACCACCCCCAAGCCCCCCTTACCGTTACGGAGCATATAAGACATGCCAAACATCGCCGCATGGACCCTGTTCTCCCTGGGTCTGCTCCATATTCCATTCGGTCTTTTCAAGTTCAAAGCAGCCTTTGCCGCCGCTGTAGATTCTGGCTTTGTAGACCAGTTCAGGGCGCACGAAGATCGGCGTGCAGCCCTCTGGTTTACCATGCTCGGGCCGCTTTTTATGCTCGCAGGGCAGACGGCGGTTCACGCTGTCGCCGTTGACGATCTCGCGTTGCTTAAAATGGTGGGCATCTATGTGTTGATGATCTCGATCATTTGCGTGATTGCTGTTCCAAAATCGGGGTTCTGGGCAACGCTTTTGGTTTCTCCGCTGATCATCGCGGCAGGCTATGGCGTTTACGCCTGATCTTCATCGCCCAGCCATTGGGTAATGCTCAATCCGACACGCATAACTATTCCCATCGCCCTTACACACCCCATCCAGATACCGATAGTCAACCCGCACCGACTGACCCTTTTTAGGCCACTGTCGCCGTGGCAGCGGGTTTTGATAATCAGGTTTTTCCGGAATGAACGTGACAGTCGCCCCAACTTCAGGGCATTCCACGGTGTTTGATACCGGGCTGACTTTCAGGATTCGGGCCTGTAACTGGGGAGAGGGTTGTTTCAAGACATCGGTAACCAGCAGTTCCAGGCTGCAAATTTTCCATGCGGCGGCGTGCACGGAGTCGCACATTACTAAGAGCGTTAAGGCAAACAGCACCGAGGGCGTGACACGGTTTTTCATGATTGCGTTTGCCTGCCTTGGACGCATCGAATCATCGGGCGATTAAATCTCTTCGGTGTCGAGCGACACGTTGATGTAGAAGAACTTTATATCGAGCCACAATTCGCGCTGGTTGATGGGCGTTTCCTCAGAAGCGATGACGAAGCTATACCCGAGATCTGTTTTTTTATCGCGATAAAAATAGGGCATGGAGTCCCAGACGCAGCAGTAAAACTTGAGTGGGGGCAGGCCAAAGCGTTGGCTCATGTACCGCTCGGCCTTGAGCGCGTCAGCACCGGTTACGCGGTACTGGGCAACGAAGGGTTTTCCTTGTCGGTCCGTGGCTTGAGTGCATTGTAGAAATTCTACAAAGGCAGGTTTGTCACTCATCTTCGCCAGAAAATCCTCGCAGCCGGTTGCCGCGCTTGCCCAGCTCGACAGCGTGCACAGGGCGAGTAAAAGCAGTCCGCGAATTAATCTGTTCACGCCTTCTCCGTCTTCACTTTCTGCGCCAAATCCCCTGTCACTCCCGCCGTGATCACCCCTGCGCCCGGAGCCAGGTGAGTGACGGTGCTCGTCACGCTGGTGGTGATGTTGCGCGTATACGCATCAATCGCCACGCCACCGCGCATATGCGCCGAGACCATTTGCGGCGAGATGACGCTGCGGGTGATGGTGGAGCTGACGGTGCGGAACAGGTTACCCAGGGCCGATACGATCGAGATGATGGTGAGGGCGGCGAAGGGGATGGACAGCCACATGACGCTCATCTTGAACAGCGCATGTTCGGTGGAGTAGCCGTTGAGGCTGCGGCAGTAGAGCACCGACGCGATCAGGTAGGCGCCGGCCAGCGCCGCGATGGCCATGGGGTCGCGGAGGTCGAAGGCCAGGCGTGCGCACAGCAGGCCGTAGATCACCAGGCTGGCAAGCACATCCGGGAGCAGGCTTTTCAGACCTTCCAGGGCTTTGGAGATGTTGTAGATCACGAAGCCGATGATCACGATCCAGCCGAGCACGGGAATGATGCCGATGGCCATGACGAGTATTGAGAGCAGCAGGCTTTTGATGATGCCGTGGTGCAGGTTGTGCCTGATCAGGTAGAAGACGAAGTAGCCGAAGGAAAACAGCGCGATTAACGCGAGGGAGCCCAACGCGGCTTCACGCGGGAGAAAAAAACTCAGGCCGCCCACCACCATCATGAAGGCCAGGCAAAGGTAAGCACTTTTGTTCATCGATGTTCGTCCGTGATCGGGAAGCAACCCGGGTGTTGTTCCGTTGGACGTGCATGCTACTAATTCGCCATTACTTTTGTCGAGTTCGGCGGGATTAGGCAATAAATCAGCAGGATGGGGTCATCGGCCATGACGGCCCCGGTCTTATCCTGTGGGCAACGCGGTGCAACGCAACCGCCAGGATTGCTGAACGGTCGGTGATCAATGGATTGCCACTGTCATCCACTTGAACGATTCAGCACCTACGCTACTCCTCTGATATTCAACATCCGACTCAAAAGGCGATCGCAATGACCAAGACTTACAGCTACGCCGCGAAAGACCCCAAGGATTCGCTCAAACCTTTCACCTTCGAACGTCGCGCCCCAGGCGCCGATGATGTGCAGATCGATATCCTCTATTGCGGCGTGTGCCATTCGGACCTTCACACCGTGAAGAACGAGTGGCACAACACGTTGTATCCCTCCGTACCGGGCCATGAAATTGTCGGTCGGGTGATCGCCGTTGGCGCGAATGTCAGCAAGTTCAAGGTGGGTGATCTGGCGGGCGTCGGCTGCATGGTCGACAGCTGCCAGCACTGTGCGTCGTGCGCCGAAGGCGAAGAGCAATACTGCGAGAGCGGCTTCACTGGCACGTACAACGGCCCGGTGTTTGGCGGCGAGAACACCTTCGGTGGCTACTCGGACAATATCGTGGTCAAGGAGAAGTTCGTCCTGCGCATTTCCCATGACGACACCAACCTGGCCGCCGTCGCGCCGCTGCTGTGTGCCGGCATCACCACCTATTCGCCGCTGCACCACTGGAAGGTCGGGCCAGGCCAGAAAGTCGGCGTGGTCGGCCTCGGTGGCCTCGGGCACATGGCGGTGAAGATCGCCCATGCCATGGGCGCGCATGTGGTGCTGTTCACCACGTCGCCGAACAAGCGTGAAGACGGTTTGCGCCTGGGCGCCGATGAAGTGGTGGTGTCGAAGAACCCGGATGAAATGGCCAAGTTCGCCAACACCCTGGACTTCATCCTCAACACCGTCGCTGCACCCCATGATCTGGACGCGTTCCTCAATCTGCTCAAACGCGATGGCACGATGACGCTGGTCGGCGCCCCGGACAGTCCGCATCCGTCGCCGTCGGTGTTCAACCTGATCTTCAAGCGCCGCAGCCTGGCCGGTTCGTTGATTGGCGGGATTCAGGAAACCCAGGACATGCTGGATTTCTGTGCCAAACACGGGATTGTCTCGGACATCGAGATGATCAACATCCAGGACATCAACCAAGCCTATGAGCGCATGCTCAAGGGCGATGTGAAATATCGCTTTGTGATTGATATGGACAGCCTGAAGAAAGAAGCCAACGCTGCTTGATGGATCGCCCCTCGGGTTTGACCCGAGGGGCCTTTCAGCCTCCCCGCAAAAGATTCTCCCTATCACGCCCTAACACTGCCGCTATTAGCAGTCCTCCCCAGACGGTCTAGTCTTACCGTTGCGCTGGCGTACGCTGGCCGATTAATACCTGATAACGAGATAAGAAAGAGTCACAGGTTTGCCGTGGGCCCGTGTGCTGGCGGATCGTTCGCCAAACCCCTGAGTTCCCGTGTGGCCACATAGAGCAGTTGATCGAACTGCCTGGCCCAGCAGCCTATGTCTTCGATTTCGCTCATTGCTATTGCAGGCCCAGCCGGGCCGGGTAGCTGGATGAACACGACCAAAGGTAGCTATTACATGGCAACTGAATCGAAATGCCCGTTCAATCACGCCGCTGGCGGTGGCACGACGAACCGCGACTGGTGGCCGAACCAACTGAACCTGAAGATCCTGCACCAGCACTCGACCCTGTCCGATCCCCTGGATGAGGGCTTCAATTACGCCGATGCCTTTAAAAAACTCGATTTTGCCGCAGTGAAGGCGGACCTGAATGCGCTGATGACCGACTCGCAAGACTGGTGGCCGGCGGACTTCGGTCACTACGGGCCGTTTTTCATCCGCATGGCCTGGCATGCCGCCGGCACCTATCGCACCGGTGACGGGCGGGGCGGGGCCGGTTCCGGGCAACAGCGTTTTGCGCCGCTCAACAGTTGGCCGGACAACGTCAGCCTCGACAAGGCGCGCCGGCTGCTGTGGCCGATCAAGCAAAAATATGGGCAAAACATTTCCTGGGCCGACCTGATTGTCCTCACCGGCAACGTCGCACTCGAATCCATGGGCTTCAAGACCTTTGGTTATTCCGGTGGACGCGCTGATGTCTGGGAGCCGGACGAAGACGTGTACTGGGGCTCCGAAAACAAGTGGCTGGGCGGCGACACCCGCTATGACAAAGGGCAGAAACCGGTGCAAGCGCCCGGCGATGTGCCACTCGTGGCCGAGCCCGGAAGAAACGAGGACAGCCGTACCGATCACGGACGCAATCTGGAAAACCCGTTGGCCGCTGTGCAAATGGGCCTCATCTACGTCAACCCTGAAGGCCCGGAAGGCGAGCCAGACCCGGTCAGATCCGCCATCGACATCCGCGAAACCTTTGGCCGCATGGCCATGAATGACGAAGAAACCGTGGCGCTGATCGCCGGTGGCCACGCCTTCGGTAAAACCCACGGCGCCGGGCCTGCCGACAACGTCGGGGCCGAGCCGGAAGCGGCGGGCCTCGAACAACAAGGCCTGGGCTGGAAGAACAGCTTCGGCACCGGTAAAGGCCCCGACACCATCACCAGCGGCCTGGAAGTGACCTGGACCACCACGCCGACCCGGTGGAGCAACAACTACCTGGAAAACCTGTTCGGCTTCGAGTGGGAGCTGACCAAAAGCCCGGCCGGTGCGCATCAGTGGACGCCGAAAAACGGGGCGGGCGCGGGGATTATTCCGGACGCGTTCGATCCGGCGAAACGCCGCAATCCAACCATGCTGACTTCGGACCTGGCGCTGCGTTTCGACCCGATCTATGAACCGATTTCCCGGCGCTTCCTGGCCAATCCCGACCAGCTCGCCGACGCGTTCGCCCGTGCCTGGTACAAATTGATCCACCGTGACATGGGGCCGCTCTCGCGCTACCTCGGCCCGGAAATGCCCGCCGAAGAATTGCTGTGGCAAGACCCGATCCCGGCGCTCGACCATGAAGTGGTCAACGACAGCGACATCGCGGCACTCAAGGGCAAACTCCAGGCCTCGGGGCTGAGCGTCTCGCAACTGGTGTCGACGGCTTGGGCGGCGGCTTCGACCTTCCGGGGCTCCGACAAACGCGGCGGCGCCAACGGTGGACGCCTGCGCCTGGAACCACAGAAGTCCTGGCAAGCCAACCAGCCTGGGCAGTTGGCGAGCGTGCTGGCGAAACTCGAAAGCATCCAGCGCGAGTTCAACAGCGGCGGCAAGAAAATCTCCCTGGCCGACCTGATCGTGCTGGCCGGCAGCGTGGGCGTTGAGCAAGCGGCGAAAAATGCCGGCCACAGCGTGACCGTGCCATTCACGCCAGGGCGGATGGACGCCTCGCAAGAGCAGACGGATGTGGAATCGTTCGGCTTCCTCGAACCCATCGCCGACGGCTTCCGCAACTACCTCAAAACCCGCTACCGCGTACCGGCCGAGGCGTTGCTGATCGACAAGGCGCAACTGCTGACCCTCACCGCACCCGAAATGACCGCGCTGATCGGCGGCCTGCGGGTGCTCAACACCAACGTCGGCCAGACCAAACACGGCGTCTTCACCCAGCGGCCAGAAGCGTTGACCAACGACTTCTTCACCAACCTGCTGGACATGGGCGTGGAGTGGAAGCCGACGTCGGAGGCCCAGGAAGAGTTCGAAGGACGCGACCGCAAGACCGGCGCGGTGAAATGGACCGCGACCCGGGTTGATCTGGTCTTCGGCTCGAATGCGCAGCTGCGGGCGCTGGCGGAGGTGTATGCCAGCAGTGATGCGAAGGAGCGGTTTGTGAAGGACTTTGTTGCCGCGTGGGTCAAGGTGATGAACCTGGACCGGTTCGAGCTAAATCGCGGCGTCTAGAGCAGATGTTGTCATAACGCTGGCATTACTGGAAAAAAGTGCCTCGGCGCGCCCTCCGGCTCCGACATCAGCGGAGGGCATCCAGCGCCCATAAACCTTGGCGATCATCGTCCAGTCTTTATGGCCGAGTTGCTTTGCTACCCACATGGGATTCTCCCCAGCGGACAGCATCATTGAGGCATAAGTATGGCGGCTTTGGTAGGGCCGACGATACCTCACGCCTGACTTCTTCATGGCTGGCGTCCAGATCACCCGGTAGATGTATCCGGCATGCTTCCACGGCTCAAGTGTGATCGGGTTGAGGAAAATCCTGCCACCCGCCAAAAATGTCAGCTCCTTCTGCTTGATCAAAGCCTCTCGCGCCGGGGCCAGCAACTTCACGGTGCGTCTGCCTGCCAGGGTCTTTGTCGACTCAGGCTCTTTTGCTGCTCGGGTTTTTGCCCGAACTATCCTTACCTCCCCCGCGATCCAATCGATATCCCCCCACTCCAAAGCAATCAACTCGCTTGGCCGCAGCCCCGTCCAAAACGAGAACTGCAACTGCGGCCAGGTATCCCCGCGTGCGGCCGCCAATATCGCCGACTGCTCCTCCCTGGTGAACGGGTCGACGTCATCCTCCTCTTTAAGCTGTTCCCGATTCTTGTAGGCCCATCCAGACAGAGGATTGCTTTCGAGAATTTCATCCTCTACAGCGTCGTTCAATGCCGAGCGCAAACAGCTCTGAACGTTGGTAAGCGTTTTGTTCGCCACATGATGGCTGGATAGTTTTTCCCGGATGATCTTTTTCGATAGCTCGGCCATGGCGAGGTTGCCGAACATCGGTATCAGGGTTGACCGGATCGTTGTGCCGTAGAAAGAGATCGTGCTGGACTTGAGCGTCTGGGATTTACGCTCCAGCCATTCCAGAAGGTAATCGCCGAGGTTCTGCCTGGCGTCCACCGACTTGAAGGTGCCAATACGCTTTGACTTCGGGAACGTCGCCGCATAGTCGAACGTCCCGTTCGCTATCGAGTATTCGATTGCAGCCTTGTGTTGCTCGGCTTTTTTCAGGTTAGCGGCGGTGGGCTTGAGCGCGATCCGCTCCCGGCAGCGGACGCCCTGGTATTGGAAAGTGATTTCGATACTACTTGCAGACGCGGCGCGAATGCCTCCCCCATCTCTACCCATGAGTAATACCCCTCAACATCGATCAATATTCTTCCGTCCGGCGCCTTCCGCCAGACGAGATGCTTCGGCCATTTGCCGTCGCGGATTTTGGTTCTGATGGCGTCGGGTGTATACCCCGACTCCCGCGAGAACTGCTCTACGGTCTTGTATCGGACCATTTGCGTGCTCCATGCCGCGTGTGGCGGCAGAAGGTGGTTATTGGTTATCGCGGAGCCGACCACTTGAAGGTCAGAGGCTCCGGCGGGAAAAAGAGGTGCCGCATGTTGGCAACGTTCACGATGTCCCGATCTGCGGGGAACACTTCGACCGCATCCACATCGCCGCGGCCGCATTCGCGCTTGAGGCGCATCAGTTCGTCCCAAGTGACCTGGTCAACCCAGCTATCACCGTTGTGCACCGATCGGCAGATGCTCATGCGCTGGTACCCCGCTGGCTCGGTATAAATCTGAACGAGGAAGCTGCGCGATCGCCAAACCTCGACCAAGTCGGGCGGCTTGAACCCGGGCCACTGATCCCGCGGCACTCGCTGCAGGTACGGCGGCAGCTTGGCGTTTTGCTTTTCGAGCAGGCGCCGTTGATTCCTATCCGTGTTCATGGTGATAGTTATCCTCGCCCGACGTACACCGGCAGGCTCTTGTGTGGGGTAGGGGTTAGGCTGTTGCTTCGGGAGTTTCTGGCGATTTCCGCCACTCAACGACATCGGCGCCGAAGTCTGCGCGGGTGAAGTCGATAGCGCCGAACTGCCAATGGTACGTAAACGGGAGGGGACCGGGACCGCGCTCGCATCGCGCGAGGATAGTTCCGCAGGAAAGGCGAAGGTCTATCGTCTGGTGCTCGGGGTCTTCATCAGGTTCGGCGTCTTGCCACCAGCCGACCAGCCTCTCTACAGCCTCGACCACTTCGCTAACCTCGAACCCCCCACGAATACCGACGGCAGACTTGATCTGGTGGATACCTGTTTCCCACCTGTCTTTCCGAACCAGCACGCCGTCGTCGCGAAACTCGTAGTCTTCGGGCTTGGCGTCTCTGAATTCAGGCTTTCGGAAGTCGCGCTCAGTTACCTGTCGGTCCATCACTTCGGCCCCTTGTAGCAGTACACGTAGGCGAACCAGGAGAGGGCGATCATGCTGCAGCCCTCGCGACAGTTATTTCGTCGATGAGCGATTGCGGGAGCCGTGCGGCGAATTCTCCCTCCGACCACGACAGGGGCTCGGACTGGCGGATCATCTCGTTCAGCAGCTCGAATGCCGCAAGCAACTGGTCGTCGCGAATCTCGCCGTCTTCCGGCAAGTCGTCGCAGAAGTGGTCTGCCGGATCGATTTGACTGGGATAGTTCGGCTCGCAAATGCAGAGTTGCAGGTCGGCCAGATCAATATCGCTGTCGATCAGGTAGTCGCGCAGGCTGTCTTCATCGAAGAAGTATTGGTCGCCATCGAAGATAACCAGCGGATCGCCGGCCCAGTCCTTGACCGGCATCGCTGCGAATTTTGCTTGGCGGCGCGCATAGCGACACTCATCGCAAGAACTGTTCACCTCATAGATTGGATGTTCAGGGTTCACGTCGCAGCGGCGATGAGTCGCGCCGCAGTAGCGGGCAAGGTTCTCGTCGCCACCGAAAAAGCGACCGTCAGCGGAAACCCAGCCGGTTACCGTTTGGAGGCTGGCCGCTTCCGGAGCGTCGTACATGATGATTGGCTTTGGTGCGCTCATGACTTCACTCCGTCCCCATCAGGTAGGTGGGCTCAGTTGCTTCTGCCAGCCAGTCGCGAAGGCAGCCGCATTCGGCGTGCGGCGGATCTTCGTCGGTCCACTGCATATCGAGCGTCTTGTCGCTGGTCAGCTCCACATCCCAATCCGCATATTCGGCCGGATCGTCGCCGTTCATTTCAGCAAGGACGCGACGCGCTTCGTCTTCACTGGTGGCGGCAACCCAGTCTTGGTCGCCGACGCTGTAGCAGCGCAGATCGGGGCGAGCCGGCTGACTGCCATCGAGTTCGAATGCTTTAGCTTGGTTTTCTTCAGACATGATTGTTCCTTTGCCGCTATAGCGGCTGACTTTGAAGGGGGAGGGAGTTACTGCTGATTGGTGATGCGTGCGTGGGTTCGCGCCGCGTGCATCTCTGCTTCAGTGGCCTTGCGCCCTGATACCCACATGCCGTCCGGGTGACGTTGGAAGGTCCAGCCGTAGTGGGCGTTGGCCTCGTCGATCATGATGGCGAACTTTCCGGCCCATGTTTCGATCATGCCTTTGAACTGAATCTCTTCCGTGCGGCGCTGCGTGGGAATCACCAGCCGGATTTCATCAGGTGCCAAAGTCGGATCGATAGTCACCGGGAAGCCGAACGCCGGCGCTGGCCGTTCCATCCTGCACCAAAACGCCAAGACCTTTTCGCCTTCGCTTTTAAATGGGGCCAGCCACTGACCATCAGCCCGCTCGTGAGAGATTGATAGGTGCAAGGCGCGAGTTCGCTCTTTGCCGTCGTCAAAAACATTGCCAGGCACGCGCAACATCGACAACGGCCGCAGGTCCTGGTCAAGTGTTTGGAGTTGCTGGATCAACTGACGAACTGTCTTGGGCGCGCCCCAAGTTACCGGATCGGGTGATACAGGCGGGGTCAGCTCATCAATCCGCTGATCCGCTGCGTTCAGGCGCTGCTGCAGGGCGTCACGCTCGGCGGTGATGCGTTCGAGGTGCTGCGCCATCGTGCACGCAAAGTCGCCGGCCAGTCGCTCGGCGATGTACTGGCGGTAGTCGTGACGCTTGAGCGCGGTCTTGAACAGGTTGGCGATGTATCCGCGCCCGCCATCTGGCGTGTCCAGGTCAAAGCTGGGCTCGGGCGTTATGTTTTCTGTAGGCATGGGGATTCCTTGCCGGGCCATGCCCGGGCGGTGAGTGGTGCAGCCTTTGGCCTCGCCAGGGTGGCGTGATTTGATAGTTGAGAAAGGTTTTAGGCTCTGCGCGAGTGGTGATGCGCAAATTGGCCTTGATATCTGTCTGCAGCTGCAATGTAGGCTGCGTGTGCTTGTTCAGCAGTGTGGAAAGTGCCCAGGCAGGTCTGTTTGCCCCGGATGCAGATTTGCGCTTTCCATCGCTGCTCGCGTTTGTTGAAAGTTGCGCCTTTCAGGCCGGACGCGCCTCGCGGTGGGACATTAGCGCTGTTCTGCGCTCTCGTTGCGAGACGGAGGTTTTCCCATTCGTTATTGCTTCGCACCCCGTCACGATGATCAACAGCTACGACCGGCCAGTCTCCAGTGACCAACATCCAAGCGACACGGTGGGCGCCGTAGGTCTGACCGAGTAGCTTCAAGTAAATGTAACCGTCCGGCTTTTTTGAACCAGCAGGGTCGCCAGCTTGGCGACGGCAATGATCCACTTTCCAGGTGAATAGACCTGTCAGCGGATCGTAGGCAATCATTTCCCTGAGCAGCCTCGTACGTTGCTCTGAATACATATCAGGCATGTTGTCACCTAAAGGATGGTGGTACTTGGGGATGAAGTGGGGTATTTGTTGATGTCCGGCATGGGCGCCGGATCAAGGAGCAAGAAATGCAACGAGGCGCTGCGGTTTACACAAAAGGGAAATTCACCGTTTACGAAAGGGTGATGATTCACCTCGACAATACGAGAGAGGTTGTGGGCTATCAATTGATTGGCCCTGGTGCAGACTCAACTTGGATTTATGATCTTGATTCAGCCATTGCTGCAGCTGATGATCTTGACTCGAAAAGCAAACCAAGCTCGATGCCCGGCCCACGGTAATACATTCGATCGGCACCGAATGGATTCACTGGAAATTCTCGGTGCCTGTTTTCGCAAACTCATCAAGCTGTCGCGACCACTTTTCTGTAATCACGATCTTCTGTCGCGCCATGTTAGAAAAGCGTTCTGACTCCTCAGCAGGCGCCGCGGCCATATTGATGATGAACGTCGACACTGTATCTTGCCATTCCTCGATCGCGTGACGATCACCAAGCACCCGAAGCGCATCATCGAGCGCTTTGGATACAATCAGCGCGCGCTTCTCGGCGCCGATCCGCTCCAGCAACTCTTTCTCCTTGGCGCGCTTGTCCCGCTGGAGCTGTGCATTGTCTTTGGCCATGGCCTGCCTCCTCAATTCCGCTGGCCGGGATTCCCAGCCAGGCTTGTCGTTTGCGTTGCTGGATGCGAGCTATGCGGCGCATGAGGTGGTGCCGCGCCGCGCCTTGGGATAATCGATGCCGTGTGCAGTGATTATCCGCTCGAAAGCTTTGTTGCCAATTGCCAGTCTGCCGCAGCATTGGCGGCGCGTTACACCGAGCTCAAGAAACGCCCGGATTCTCTCGGCGATCTTGGCGTCTCTGGCTTCTAATCCAGCTTTGTAAGCGGCCCCGCGCGCTCCGCCGCGACCTGTATTCTTGAAGTCGATGCCGTTCGCGCTCGCTATCTTGGAGAGGTTTTGTCGACTCATGCTCAGGGCTTCAGCGGCTTGTGTCTGAGTATGCGTTTTGCTGAGCTGGCGCATTTTCTCGAGCAGCTTGAGTCGCGCCTGCTCGCGGATATCGTCTCGATCCAAGGGCAGGGGCGCAGCCTCTACCCGGCGCCGAATAAACGGCTTCGGCGCCGGCGGCATCTGGTTGCTGTAAATTATCGGCTTCGGCTTGTAGCCGATGGGCGCCGCTTCTTCGATGTGGCCGCCGGCCGCCAGATATTGGGCGACCTTGGCCGCCAGTTCATCGGAGGCCGGCCGCATGGCCTCGACCATGCTGAGGTGGTTGCTGATCATGCTGCACTCCTCATCCTCTCCCGCATTTCCCTCTCAAGGTCGGCCAGCTCTTCCAGAAATACCGTGATTTCGGCTTCCATCTCGCGGGCTCGCTTGAAGTCGAACTCGTACCGGAAGCACACGTACTGAAGCTCTTCAGGCAGCCTATCGTCGTAGCTCACAAAGTCAGCCCACTTGCGGCCGGTGCAAGCCATCTGGGCTAGCATCTGCCACTCGTACTGAGGGTCATGCTTGCCTGATTGCATTGTGGCGATGTGAGTGGCGGTGTTCGGGCACTTGATCTCAAGTACTCCATCATCACCAGAAAACCCGTCTGGTGACGCCCCAAAGCCTGGAATCTTCGGATGCATGACCAGGCCGGTTTCGGCCACTATCACGCCCTTATCAGCTTCGTACGCCATGCAAGCGAACGGCTCAAGATCGACGCCGCGCTGCACCGCCGCATTACGCGAAAGGTCGCTGCCGCCTTGCTGGCCGGTAAGGCGCTCGCACAGCAACTCCATCATGTAGTTTTTTCGTGTGGCAGAGGGCGCGCCGCCGCGCCCGCTGGTCATCACATCCTTGACCCTGCTGGCCGTGACGTTGCCCAGTCTGGCCGCAAACCATTCAGAACTACGCTGCTCCATCTAACACCTCCTCAGCTTCGCCTTCGATTGGCTCGACTGCTGCTTTCAGGGTTTCGCTGCGCTTGGTCACCTCCGCCTTGAAGCGGGCGTGGCCGGCAGCATCTTTGGCTTGTTTCATAGCGGCCGTAGCGTTGTGGTAAACCTCGGCGAGTGCTTCCAGACTTCCGGCGCGCATCGCAAGGTCAATCCAATCGTTCACCATCTCTGGATCGGTTGGGGCGGATCCTTGGATTGATGCAAGGCCTTCGCCGCCATCTGTGTTCAGGTGGTGAATGGCCTGCTCCAGGCGCTCCGTCTTAGGCCAGTACTTGTACCCGCGCTTCACAACAGTCTTCTTTGCCATCTCGCCGGGATCGGTAACCCATGGGCAGGATGACTTCTTGCTGATCCATGCCTTCCAAGCACTGGAGCGGTCGCGGATGGCGTTCACGTCGTCGATGCTCATCGTCTCGGTGAGGTAGTCGCCATCCGATGTCTTGACCACCACATACACGCCGACCGCTTCGCCCCGATCCTTTGCGAATGGGTTGTACGAGTGAGTCGGCGGCTTATCGAAGCCGTTCAGGGCGAATGAATCGGCCGTGTAAACCAGTTCGGCCTGAGCCCAGCGAATCGCGCCAGTGGCCATAGCCAGGTCCATCAGGCCGATATAGCTGATGTCGAGACAAATCTTCCCGTCTCTCGGCACCAGGTAGGCCTGCTTCTTCGCCGGGTTCAGGCTGATGCCGATGGCCGCGATGTTGGTGATGGCGTTGACCACCGATTGCCGGTTCTGTACGGCGATCTTGGTGGCGTACTCGCTGGAGGTGATCACCTGAATGGCGAATTCAGCCTCGCGCTCGAAATTAAGCGAGCGGTCGGTCAGGACGTTGGCGAACTGATTGCGCGCACCGTAGATGTCCTGAGTGATTGTTGCGACGGCTTGGCTCATAGAGACCTCAGAATTGAATGGTGACGTTCGGCACTTCGCCGCGGGCGATCTTCAGGACGATGGCCTTGGCCAACTCTTCGCTGATGTTCATGTCGATCAGGGCCTGCTTGGCTTCGCCCAGGATTTTCGACTTGTGCGCTACGTCAGCCTGACGCTCCTTTTGCTGACGCAGGATTTCGTCTGCCGCTGCGTTCGCCCGGACAACCTCAGCCAGTCGCGCCTGCTCGACGGCTTCCTCTTGTCGGCGGATGGCCGCTAGCCTTTCTTGCTCGGCGCGCTGCTCGGCGGCTATGCGGTTGGCCTCGGCCTGTGCTGCTGCTGTGCGGGCTTGCTCGGCCTGTAGTTCCAGTTGCAGGCGCTGGCGTTCGGCGGCGGCCTCGGCATCCAGTGCTGCCTGTGCTGCGGCGCGCTGAGTGGCGGCGGCCTGGTCCAGCAGTTCCTGCTCGCGGCGCGCTGCGGCATCACGTTCGGCCTGGGCCTGTTGCTCGGCCTGGAGCCGTGCTTGTTCGGCGGCGACTCGGGCAATTTCCGCATCGCGGTCGCGCTGGGTCTGTGCTTCAGCTTCGGCGCGCAACCGGACCAGTTCGGCCTGCTCAGCCTCGTATTGTTCGCGCTTCACCAGGGCGGCACGCAGCGCTTCTAAGGTGTCCGCCTTCAAGCGCAGCGCCTCGGCCTCGTGATCGCCAAGCCACTCGCCGTCAATCACGATGCCTTCAAAGGCGCCGATGCTGATTTTCAGGTATTCGGAGTCGGCAGTGCTGATGGTCAGCGGGTCAAGGCGTAGTTCGCCCACCCATGCTTCGATCTCACGCTTCTTGGCAGCATCAGCCGCTTCCCAGTCAGTCAGAGGCTTGCGTGTCTCGTCCCGCAGCGCATCCATGGCATCGACGAACTCCTTCAGCTCGACTTCGACCACCTTTGGCATTTCCTTAAGGCGGCGCAGATAGTCACGGCCGGGCAACTCGACAGCTTTCTTGGATTTGCTCACCTTGGCAGCCAACGAGGCAATACGGTCGCGGCCTTTGGCGGTGGTGAGGTCTGGCACTTGCGAGCTGACTTCATCCTTCACCGCTTGCAGGAAAGGCTTCAGGCCGTCTTTCACGTAGATCGCCGGGGCATTGGCTTCGCTGATGTCATCGATGGTGATTGCAAGTTGATTTGCGGACATGGGGATTCCTTCCGCCATGCTGGCGGTGTGTGGATTGGATTAGGAGGTGATTCGATCAGCGAGGGCGCTGAGCAACATTAGAAAGGTGCAGACGGAGAGGGCAGAGAAGGAGCCGCGCCAGATGAGTAGGCGCCGGGTGCGCTGGCGACTGGTCACCGGAGCACTCGGTAGGTCGTCGAGTGCGGCACTTGGCATACACCAGAAGCTTCGCGCTTGACGTTGTAGGCCAGCATCACTACGAGCAGACCAGCGGCGAGCAGCCAGAAGACTGGCTTCATGGCCGAACCCTCACGGCGATACGGCCGCCTTTGATCGCTGCGGCAAGCTGTGGCGGCAGCGCAGAGACTGGCAGATCGCGAGGAAGTCCGGCGCCGAGGAGAACCAGACTCCGCTCGATTTCGGCAAGTTGCTCGTCGATCAGGGATTTAACCGGTGGGGTCGTCATGCTGCAGCTCCTTGCTTGATCGATTCGTTGTAGGAGGCGTAGATCTGGTCGACCCGCGCCCGGTAGTGGCGGTGCTCGTTGTCGTCGATGGCGCGCAGCAGGTAGGCCAAGGTGATGACCGAAGTTGCCGCCGAGCTGGCGTTGGGCTTCCCGAGGTCGCGGATCATGTTGTCGATCTCGCCCTCGATCCAGCCGATTGCTGTTTGGTGATCGCGCTGCTGTAGGTTCACGGCGTCTTCTCCTTTAAACCCCAGAATTCACCGATCGCATCAGTGGCGACGGCGACACGTTTGGCGCTGGCCTTTCGCTCAAGCAGCTCTTGAGCCGCTTGATCTGCCAGTGCCTGGGTTCGCTTCAGCGCTTCGGCCTCGTAGTCGTGGAACTCGTCCGCCTGCGGCCTCTTCTCTCGCCCCCAAGCGTCGTAGCGCCTGTCCCACTCTCGGGCCTGGGCACTGTCTGCATAGCTGGTAGCCATGGTCGCCTCCAGAGTGGCGAGGTAGTTACGAGTGGACGCTGAATACGGAACGGATGCTGTGAAGCTCCATCACATCGACGTGCTCAATCTCTTCGACGGTTTCGACGAACTCATCAAGATTGCCGTTCCGATCGAGAGTCACGATCGCCCACTCAGTTACAAGGCGGGTGATCTTGGCGGTAACCCGGCGCGGCCTTGGATTGGTGTTGTCGCTCATGGCGACCTCCAGTGTTTGGTTGATCCAACAAAACTCGGCTGCACTCATCCATTCCGCTGGTTGCCGTTGGGCGCGGAGGGGAGTGCATGCGGGTGGTGTCGACTGGGGAAGGGGATGCAGGCGCCCGGCACTGCCCGGGATGTATCGAGTCTGGCCAGCTATGCCCTCGGACTCGCCTGCGGTGTTCATCTTCGTTTGGGTTGGGCCTGCCAGCTCCCTGGCTGATGCGCGGTGACATCGTCGGCCCTGCTTTCCGCTGCCTGTTAGGGTGTTGGGCGAAGCCTTCAGGCTTGCTACGCCACGCGGGTGAATCGTTGATCTACTTCATGGCCGTATCTCTTGTTGTTCGCTCACTGGGAAGGCAGTGGCTACCGTTCTCGATGGTTTGTTGCTTGCAGGTGGGCGGTTATAGGCCGCAGTTTCGTCCGCATCGGAAATCCCCACCCGACTTACGCGCCCCGGCCTACTTCGTGATGGCTGCCGCTGCTGCGCTGGGGATTTCCGATGCACCCTCATAGAGAGGATCGGGCAGTTATAGCCAGGCTGGCTTTGGCGCTGGTTTTCAAGCCTCGGATGCGATGCTGTAGCCAGAGTCTGAGTGCAAGTCGTAGCTTCCGTTGATGGCGTAATAGGCTAGGCGGTCAGTTTTTCCGTCGGCGCCAATGATCGTTCCGAAGAATGGATACTGATAATCGCCCTTGTCATGCTCGATGGTTACGACTGATCCGTTCTTGGTGTTGTAGGTTTTTCCGACAATCATGCTGAACACATTGCGTCCCTCCGGTTGTTTTCCCGATGCCCACCACTCTGGATGGGCATCAGTGAAAAGGTCCGTCATGCTGCGAACAGCTCTTGCTGGTGTGGCCGCGGGGTGCAGCGCTGGATACCGGCACGAATGGCCGCCTCCAGTAACTCGACGTCCCGCTCAAGCTCAGGGAAGGCACCCGCCAGTTCAGTTACAGCGTTGCGAAGCTTTGCAGCCTCACGCTGCAGGGTGGGAATCACGATGTTCAGCATGTTGCCGATCGTGCGCAGATCCAGGCTGCATTCCCGGCAAAGCCGGATGTAGTCGAGCATGTACTTCGGCATTTCGGTGTCCTCGGTTGATTTCCCGCTGCACCCGTCACCAGATGCACCAGGAAAAGGTCCGTCATGCTGCCGCCAGATCGCGGCGATCAAGTTCTTCGAGGATTGCGGCGTGTGCGATAGGGGCGTTTTGCAGCTCGGCCGAAAACTCAAGGTCGTGCAGCTCGAACAGCGTCCAGTCGCGCAGCGAAAACATTTCATTGCGCTCAATCGCATTGATCATGCGAGTTTGAAAAGCGAGCTTGGTGGCAACTTCTTTTGCTGAATTCATCACGCCTTGCTCCGTTTGGTTGTCATCCCAAGCAGCCCTCGCAAGAAGGCTGCTCAGTGATGAGGTCCGTCATGCAACTGCTTTGCAGTGACCCAGATCGACGAAGCCGCTTTTGCCTTCCAGTAAGATCACTGCGGTGTGTCCGCCGAAGACCGAGGCCTCATCCCGGGTTGCCGTCCGAAGCGTTTCGCCGCGCCCGACGATTTCTTCGAAGCTGACCACGGTGCCGACTGGGTGCTTGGCGTTCCAGTTGTCGACCTGACGTTGCAGTTGTGCGGCGGTAGGGCGTTTAGGTGCTGGCATTTCTCTATCTCCGGTGATTTTCCCGATGCACCCGTCACCAGGTGCATCAGTGAATAGGCCGTCAGGCCGCTTTTTCCAGTTCGCAACATTGTTCGTAGTGCGCCATCGCAATTGGTATGTGGTAGCTGTCCAGCGGCCATTTGCTGACGTTGCAGCCTTGGCCGGCCGGGCAGTGGAAGACGAACAGCTCACCTTCGTCCTTATCCATTTCCAAGCTCACCTGTGCACCGCTGGTGAAGGTGTCCTTGATGATCGTGGTCATGCTGTGTTCCTCCGTTGATTTCCGATGCCGCCTCATAGAAGCGGCATCAGTAAATCTGTGGAACCCGGCCTCGCTACTGGCGACAGGCCGGGGTATTGCGTCATCGGTGTTGGCCAGTTGCCCGCTGCTGATTGCAGGGCTGGCCGGCGTCTTCGGTGTGGGCTTCGAGCTTCCTACTCACAGCGTCAAACAGCATCTGTTCGCCGTGGATCACAGGTCCTTACAACATGCACGCTACAGCTCTAAGTGCCCTGATTGAGTGGGGCAGGGTGCATGAGGTCCGGCGGTCCCAGCCGAAGCTATCGGGCCCGCTAATTCTTGAATTTGTTGTTTCTTCTCCACCACGCGCATCGCCCGATTCATATCTCTGGCCGGAGTCACACATTTCGTGGACGGTGTTCTTCGCCGACCGGCTTGCGTGGTTTCGCGCACTCACACCTGGTGAGCACGACCAGTTCCAGAGCTGGCGTGGCATCGACTATTTATTGCTCGCACTTACCGGCTGAAACCCGGGGTAGTCGATGGCGAGGATCCTGAGCTGTTAAAGAGCGGCGGATCTCTCGACCCTTCGCAGCTGGCCCCTGATTGGGTGCCGGTTGCGATGGGTTGAATATGTACCAACGGTTCACAGTTGTAAAGTACCAAAAGTACATATTTTTCTTGCCAGTGCCCAAATGGCTTAATTTCCACACGAAGGTTTTAGTGATTTACCGCCGGGTATCGCTTCGATATAGTCGCCACATACTGGATGCATATACAGATATTAGGGGGCGAGATGGCGAAGGCGAAGAAACAAGAAAAGTCGGCTGAACGGCAGGAAATCAGCGGGATTGAGCGACTTGGTTTGCGCGTATCGTCGATGATCAATCACCCTGTCGCACAGATTCAGCGCTGGGTGACTATTCATCGCCTAGACACGGACGGGGACCGAGAGTGGGAGGAGGTGATGGGCTTGCTGTCGGAGACGGACGGCATAGAGATGATCTTCAACGACGATGATTCTGTAACGCTGAAGTGGGAGGCGAGCGCCGAAGAAGATCGGCCGGTTGAGGTATACGAGCCGGTAGAGGAGCCGGCGCCATTCTGACGGGCGTAAAAAAGCCCGCTCAGTGGCGGGCTCTTGATATCGCTGTCTATCTAGTCTGCAATCGGTGGATACTTACCGCTCACTGAATCCCTGTAGATGATCTCGCTGAATAGCTTGGGACCGTCCCGCATCGCTGCTAGAGCTTTCTTGGCTTCTTCCTTCGTCTCGAATGGCCCCGCACCTACGGCCAGTCCTGTCATTGAAACAACTGGAAGTCCGGTGGCTGCAATGGCCTCTATTGTGCGCTGCTGCTCAATCTCATCTCGGCAAGCCGTTGAGGCGACCCATCCATTTTTAAGGCGCGGGGCAGCAACTAGTTCTACATCAGCTCCACAATGCTTGCACTTGACCGCTGCATTCTTGATGGTCTCAGCGCACAAAGGGCAGGGGCGCGTGCCGGATTCCACTTGAGGCTTAGCGGGTGACGCTCTGCCTCCAATGAGAATCATAAGCAGGCCTGCCAGCGCGATCATTCCGCCGGCAATGGTGTGAACCTGGCGGTCAGCCATAAGCCCCAGGTTATTTACTCTGCCGCCTGAATCCGTCGAAACCGAAACATCCATGTTGAGCGCGTATATCGCCCAGCAAACCCCTATAAACAGTACAACTTTGCCAAGTCCTTTCATTGGATCCCTCCCATCATTTAGCCCGAACTCTACCATCCATGGCGCACGGCCACCATTGGTCCTCCCGTATGTCGTTTGATCTGAACACCGGAGTCCTGCGCGCTTTCTACTGACGCACACACACACAACTTGGTGAGTCGCTATGAACGAGAACGGAAAGGAAGAAGCGCTGGCCGAATGGCACACGCTGATGTCGAACCCCGAGCCACACATGGACGCCGAGGAACTGTACGACGAACTGCTAAAGATGGCTGACCGTTACAAGAGCATTGGGTTGATTAACGAAGCTGAATGGAAAGGCCTGGTGGAGGAAGCGACAGCTTTCCATGTGCGATCAATTGAAGGGCTTGAAGGCGGGGCTTGATGGGAGTGCAGGCGAAAAAAAGCCCGCCAAGGGGAGCGGGCTGTAAAAAGTCATGAGAATCATTTGGAAGAGTAGAGCATTACCAATACTTGATCAAAGGCCGACACGAAAAAACCTTGCTTGGCGATATCTGGAGCCTGGAGCTTGCGGGATTTTCTAATTCGCCATAAGACTAGTCGATCAATCGGGATTTGGCGAATTGCCACCATTGGTCGAGCGATGTGCCATCGCACTGAACGGTCCGTCTAACCTGACCTCTACCCCTATAGACCAACAATAGGGGTTCCAATGAAAGAGGCACAGCGAAGAATGGCCATGACAGCCTGGCGCGAGCTATTCGTCCTGGCTGAATTCCAAATAGACGCAGAGGAAAAGTATTTCGGGTTGTTGAGGCGGGCTGACGCCATGGAGCGGGCGGACCTCATCACCAGCGACGAGTGGCGCAAGCTTGTCCAGCAGGCAGGAGCATCACTTGCCAGCACGGCAGAATGCATGGGCGGAGCAGGGTAGGGGAAAATAGAAAAGTGTTTTCTTGCTATGCTGGCCTATCGATTCCCGGGAGCGAAAGGATGCGTAGTTACCGAATTAAAAGGACAGCTAAAGGGTGGGGGCTATTCAGAGATCGCTCACATATACCGACGCTTGAAGCGGCGTCCCAGGAAGAGCTGGTGAAGCTTGCCTCGCGAATACTTACGAAGGTTGGCGCCTCGGTGAGAATTCACAGTGATAGTGGAGGCTATCAAGAGTTGAGATTTTGAGCAGATGAAAAAAACCACTTGGGGCGCGCTTAAATGGGTCCATCAAATGGTCGCACCGAATTAAGCGATAGAGTTGCGAGGGTCAAGGTAGGCAACAAAAAGCCCGCACGGGGCGGGCTCTCTGTAAACGGGATGCTGATCCATCAGCACGAAGATTGTGCCCAGTTCTGCGTTATGAAAGCAATGACGTGGCGTCAGGCAGATACGAAAAGCCCGGCGCTGGGCCGGCTCCTTTTACGCTATCTCAGCAGATGCCGGGATGCCTTCCTTAATAAGGCTTACCATGCTGGCACGATCTTCGTCTGCACTGATTACACGAACCTCTGGAAAGGTGCTCAGCTCCATTGAAACTTCCTTGTATGCCTTAAAGAGCTTTTGCTTTCCAGCAATAGGTGGGCCTGCCACGAACAGTGTGTCGGGTGGTAGCTGGCCCGCAGTGCTCAGGCGCCGAACACGCGAGATCCAAGCATCTCCATGCTCATAAATTTTCGCAGGCTCATCATGACCAAGGTGCAATGGCTTTATTGCTTGTGCAGCCCTGCCGCCCTGGATCAGCACAAATGGGAATTTCACAGGATAATCAGATGTGCCCAGTTTTCGATCCACGTAGTGCTGCTTTAGATTAACATCAGCCAAAAGCCTGCCCAATTGCTTTTCAAGGGCTGCCTCCTGGTATTCCTTGGTAGCAAAGCTGTGATTAACGTAGTGATCGAAGAGTACTTTCAGCGCTTGGTCAGAACTGGCTGCGACTATCGATCCAGGATCGCTAAAGCGCATCATCGTTTCACGTGGATGGATCAAATGACTGAACGTCGCCGACAGGGTTTGTCGCTCGTCTCGACGGCTTGTGAAAAAGCCGCTTACCCTGGCTAGCTCTGCATTCATCTCCTTGCGAGCCCTGATAAAAATCTTTGCATCAAGGCTTGGAAAAAATGTTGTTACCCGCTGACGCTTTGCCTCAACGGCGAAGCGAAAGTCACCATTGTTGGCGAAAAGCACAATGCCAATATTCACAAACTCACCCGTCTCTGGGTAAGGGAGAAACCTCAAAATTGAGTAATTACATATGATTCTCATAGGGCCCCCCAGAATCGCTCTTCCTTGAACATCTGCAGAATTTCTAGCCGGCTTGCTAGCGTTGGCTCTGTCAGGTCGATGTGGTCTGAATCCCTATAGAGCCAATCTTCGGTCAAAATGGCTGTGATCCTATCCCAATTCGACAGTGCCTTGCTTAAGATATCAGTGTATTCCTGACGAACGAGGTAATCCCTAAAATCTTTACGGCACTCACGAAACACATGCTCTTCAAGAAATTCGCTTGGATTGAAACAGTTATGAAAGGCCAGATTGTGATCAATAACGGCTAGATCTCCGCGACTATCCAATATGAGGTTAACGTTTCCTCCCATTGCACCAAGGATTCGATCTCCGTTTTGAACCCACCAATCAAAAAGAAGAACCTTCCTCATCAGATCTCTAGGGGTCGATTTTAAATTGGAAATGTTGAAGTCAACGGCGTTTTCGACCGCCTGAGACGCAAAGGCCAGTCCGCCCTCCAAGTCAGAGACGTTTGGAATCACACTGAAATCGATCAGGTCTTGAGGCACTACCATTTTTTTCCAAGGAGGAATCGGCAGGCCTAGAATTTTTCCCAGTTCCGCACCCAGTACCTCCGATATCAAGGCCGGACCACCTGACTTAGAAAGCCCTTTGACAAAGTATGTTTCACCATCGTCTGCACGAATGATGAAAGGTTTTATTGATATCCCTTGGTGGCTTTGGCGAACAATTTCCACGGCGGTTACTAGGTCCGGCATTGCCTCAATATCCCTGAGCTAAATGCAAATTGGTATTTTTTTAAACCTTTCTTATTGGTGGGCGCCTCGTCCTTCCCCCCGTACAATCCTGCCAGCCTTCGCCTCCTCTGCGTAGCTGCGCAGCTTTTCCTGCTCAGCGGCGAGCATCAAGCACATTTTTTTAAGGAAAGCGGCCTGGCCAGCATCTGTCGCCCGGCTAGCCATATCTGATAACTCGATCACTGACCAGTTGATGATTGCAGCGGCATCCTCAAGGTCGTAGAACAGCTCCTGCTGGGCTGTTCTGGGGCCATCGAGCCCTGTGATTAGATCTGCCATCTACTTTCCAATCCTTGAGGTCGTGGTGCACGCTTGTGATCATCAGCCGTGCTGCCCGTCCAAGCCGTTGAAAATCAACCTTTCCTCAGTATCTCAACGAATGGCGCGAGCCGAGGGTCAGCCAGGACGTTGGGGCGTCTGTCCCCAATAAATACCCATTCACTGACGCTCCAAGCAACTCCTCGAGTCTCGGGATTGGTCGAGTTCAGTAGCACTTGCAGGCCACCAGTTTCCCGCGCCTGAACCACCAGGCAGCGTTGAGCCTCAACAGTGATCCAGTCACCTGCCTTTAGGGATGGACGTTCGATCTTTTTAACGACCTTGCCATAGACTCTCGGCATTTCTTAGCTCCTTCTAAATCGGTGCAACTACCATGCTCGCTACAGCGCTTTGGTTCGGCTGATGACTCCTGCCTTCACCTCTTCCGCATACCCCGCCAGCCGATCTTCTCCAGCCTGCATCACTATGCAGATTCTGATCACTGCCTGGGCATCAGCCTCGTTGCCGGCCAGGCTCAATCGTTCGGCAATGCGCATAAGCTCCACCGCCGACCACTTGAGGTCAGAGGCGGTGCCTTGCAGGTCGCGCTTGAGGTCTTGGTTGGGTTTGGCGAGAGTCATGAAGTCATACCAGATGAGCATTCCAAACCAGCAGCACTCGCGCCTGGATGAAGGTCTCGTCAGCCCTGATCGTCTGCGGCGGATGCCTTTCGTTATCGGAAAGCATCTTGATCTGGTCGTCGCCAATCCACTGGAGGCGCTTGATGTAGAGATGACCTTCCCAAGAGAACATGTAGATTCCATCCCCTGAGAACTCGCGAACACTCACGTCGACCAAGAGCGGGTCGCGGTGCTTGATTGTGGGCGCCATCGACTGTCCCCAGCCCGTCACCATCTTCAGGTGAAAGTGCTCCTTGAATTCAACGCCCATCTCGCGCAAATGCTGGGGGCTGACGCGCACGTCCTGAAACATCTCAGGGTAATCGTGAGGGATCTGCCCGCCGCCCATCGCGGCGCGGACGTCGTAATGCGCAATCCAAACTTCGTCACCGACTGCGCCAGGGCGGTAGTAGTCGATTTCAATGGCGCCGCTATCGTCGGCTTCAGCGGCTGCAAGTAATCGCCTGCGAGCATCCTCAGACAATCCTTTCCCTTGCTTTGCGATCATACCCCGGACGATATCTGCCGCTGAGCTTGACGAGTGTTCGCTACCGATATTCTCGGAATCCCCAAGCTTTAAAAAGCCTGGATCATCACCGGCGCCATGTTGCAGCCATTCGATTTTCACTCCGAGCGCGCCAGCAATAGCGCTCATCTTGGCCGGCCCAGGCAACGACTCACCGTTTAGCCACTTGCTGGAGGCTTTAGGGGTGACCTTGGCAATTTCAGCCAGGCGTGCGCCTGCGCCCCACTGATCTATGCCGTGGGCTGATAAGGCTTTTTTCAGCCGGGCGACAAATGCAGCGCGAATATCTTCTATCTGAACCATAGGTTCAATATCGCATGCGCTTGCATGTACTTTCAGTTCCGACATAATATGTACTGCAAGTTCATAATTGACTCGGAGGCCTTATGCGGCCGCTCAAGAAATCGATAGATGACGCAGGCGGCGTTCCAGTGGTTGCACTGGCCTGCGGAAAATCCCCTCGGGCTGTTTACAAGTGGCTTACCGCTGACTGCCTGCCACGCACCGAGTACACCGGCGAGACGCGCTATGCCGAACGGATTGCCGCTCTGGCCGCCGCCAATGGAAAGCCATTCGAGCCGTCTTGGTTGCTCGCAGAAGCCCACCCAAAGAAAGCCGCTGCCTGAACCTCCCGTAACAAGACCGAAAGCGGAAGTGAACCCATGGCCTACAAAAACAAGACGCATCGCAACACTCACCAGTTGAAGTCGCGCCTCAATGACGACGCTTATGCCGCTCTCCAAGTGGAAGCATTGGCTCGCGAGCTTCAGCCGGGCGCCTTGGTTCGCGACCTCACCTTGGCCGCCCTGCGGTTCAAGGAGGATTACGGGTACTTCCCATTGGTAGATGACGGCGAGTCGTCCGAACTGGACGGCTTTCCAGCGCTGGGCGAACTGGCCCGCGAGCTGAAGATTCAACCTGGTGCGCTGGTGCGCGAACTCATCCGGTCAGCCCTGCAAGCCAAGCGAGAGCAGGACGCCAATCCACAGATCAACGACAAGAAGCTCAGCGCCTGATCAGGCCATGGAGGAGGCACCAATGTCCGCAACACCTGAAGTAGGGCAGTACACGCAGGACGAGAAGGACGAGCTTGAGCGCTGGGCTGATGAGGTTGGTATCGGCATGGATCAACTCGCTGACCGGATTTTGCAGATGACAGAACAGGCGGTTGAACGGCGCAGCGCTGCTCGCCTCGCAACGGATAAAACAACCCCGCGAAGACGCCTCGCTGATCACTACGCGCAAGAAGCTCGGACAGGAAACGTGGTTTCAATTTTTCCTGTGAGGTAACACCCCGGCCCCTTATTAGGGGCCAGCGCAGCAACGATTGCGGCAGGCGGGGCTGGCACCTCATTAGGGTCCAAGAAGAAAAGTAGGTCATGGAATCTTCCTTGATCAGTTGATGAACGAATGATCGCGGATGTAGTGGCTCGGTGCCACGCGAGAAGAAGAGAGGATTTCGCAATGGAAGAATTTGAGAGAACGCTGCATCGGGAAGTTAAGGCTGACGGCGGCACTGCGCTGGCTAAGCGGATGGGGGTGAACGAAACCACTCTGCTGGATTGTGCGAACCCAAACCGGGCGAATCACAAGATGAATATCCAGATGCTGGGGATGGTTCTGACTCACTTGCCGCTGGAAGGGCGCCTGAGTGTGCTGGGCGCACTTGCCAACCAGTTCGAATGTGACGTGATGCTGCGCAAGCGCCCAGAGCCGAAACCGCTCATGGCCGCGCTGTGTCATCTGACTGCCGAGTGCGGCGACGTGGGTCGCCTGATCTTCGACGCCGCTTCTGACAACCACATCAGCCAGCACGAAAAAGCCCAGGGCGACAAAGCCATTCAGGAAGCCATCGACGCGCTGCACGTTCTTCGTGAATCGCTGAAGGCAGCCTGATGAACATCGAATTTGCACAAATCGCAGGCGAAAAAAAACCGCCAGGCCCGGCGGTTTTTCCAACTGCATACAACTGTAAAGCATCTGTGAGGTGAATCATGCAGATTTCAAGCGCTTCTGTAAATACCCAGACCAATGTCGCGACACGTTTTGTTAATTCGGAAAACGTGTCGCGGACTGAAATCGTCAGCCTTGTAGATGGCGAGGCGGTTACAACCACTCTTGCCATCGCAGCAGGGTGTGAAGTGGATCATGCCAGCGTCATCAAGTTGGCCCGCACTTACCAGTCCGATCTTCAGGAGTTCGGGCCACTCGGATTTGAAATCCATGTGGCAAAAAGGGCACAAGGCGGTGGATCGCCGACTGAGTACGCCGTCCTCAATGAGCAGCAGTCGACGCTCATCCTCACCTACATGCGCAATAGCTCGATTGTTCGCGAGTTCAAAAAGCGCCTCGTTAAAGACTTCTGGCGCCTGGTTCACGCCAAGCCGAACTTTGATTACACCGCCGCCCTAAGCGACCCACGCACATTGCTGGCCTTGCTCACCGACAACGTGAAGAAGGTCGTCGCCCTGGAAGCTGACAACACGGAGCTTTCGAATGAAAACCTGATGCTTGAGCAGAAGGTCGCTGCCGACGCGCCGAAGACAGCCTTTTTCGACGCCGTCACTGTCACACACGAAACCTACTCGGTGGCCGAGGCCGCAAAGCTGATCGGCACCGGCCAGAACCGGTTGATGGCATTCCTGCGTCAGCGCCGCTGGGTCACCCTCCGCAAAAACGAACCGATGCAAGGTCCGATCGAATCCGGCTACCTGACAGCGAAGCTCAGCACCTTTGAGCATCCCGAGAACGGCAAGACCACTGTATCCACGCCACGGGTGACCGGCAAAGGCCTGACCAAGCTTCAAGCCATCTGGGCGCGCCGTGATGCCGATCTGCTCGGAGGTTTGCTGTGATTACCACCGAACGTCTTCAGCTCGTCCTTCGCGTTGCCGACCGCGCACTGGATCACCAGCGCGCCATCGACGACCTGGCCGAAGCCCAGCGCCGCCTGGATCAAGGCTATGCCGACTTCTTCGAAGAGCATGGCCGCCCATTTGGCGATCGCCGTCCGATCAATCCGGAAGTTGAAGAATTCCTACCGGTCATCGATGCGACTCGCCACCTATATATCTCCCGCTGCAACGCCCGCCAAGCCGCCAACACAGCGAAGCGCAAGCTCAAGCTGTCCGTTCGTGCAGTCGAGCGTCACGACGCAGCCGAATGCACCCAGGGGGTCGCATGATGCATTACTTCAAGCGAAACATTGGCGACTACCACAAGAAGGCTGGCCGCCTGACCATGCTTGAGCACGGTGCGTACACGCTCTTGCTCGATGCGTGCTACGACCGTGAACGCTTCCCCACGATGGAAGAAGCAATCGACTGGTGCTGGGCCAGAAGCAAGGAAGAAATCGGCGCAGTTGAGCTTGTTTTGCGCAAGTTCTTCGATCTCATTGATGGTCGTTACGTGCAGCTCCGTATTCAGGATGAGATCGACGCTTATCACGCCATATCACTGAAAAACAAAGAGATTGCCGCAAATCGCGAAGCAGCCAAGCGCACGAAGCGTGCACCAAGCGTGAACGAATCGGCACCTAACCAAGAACCACTAACCATTAACCAAGAACCAATAGATCAAAAGCCTACGTCGCAAGCGACGACGGGCGACCTGTTCCCGAAGTTCTGGGCGCTGTACCCGCGCAAGCAGGACAAAGCAAAAGCGCAGAAGGCTTGGGTGAAGCTGAAGGTCACTGAAGACTTGTTCGCTCTGATTGCCAAAGGCCTGTCTGTGCAAGTTGTTTCCGCTGACTGGCTCAAGGACAGCGGCAAGTACATCCCGCTGCCAACCACCTGGCTCAACGGCAAGCGCTGGGAAGACGAGGTCAAGGTCGCCAGCAACGTGCACCAGTTCCCCGGCAAGTCCCGCCACACCGAGCTGGACCAGATTGACCACGCCGCAAACCTCGAGGTGAATGCCGATGGCTCGTATCGCATCTAACATCGTGAGCGTGATCGGCGTGTTCGGCCAGATCCTGGAATCTCAGAAGCGCCAGTGCCCAACGCACGGCGAATTCACCGACTTCCTGACCGGCCTGGGTAAGGCTCGCTCGGCGGTGTGGTCTGGCTGCCAGCGCTGTGCCGACGAGAAACGGGTTGAAGCTGATCGTGTCGAGCAGGAAGCGTTGACTCGCGAGAACGCTCGGCGCGCCATCGAATCCCGGGTGGGCCGGTCCTGCATCCCGCCACGCTTCGCTGAACGCAGCTTCACCAACTTCCGCGCCGAAAACCCTGGGCAGAAGAGCGCTCTGGCCATCTGCATCGAGTACGCCGAAGGCTTCCCGGTGCACGCCCAGCGCGGCCGCAGCCTGATGCTCTTGGGCAATGTCGGCACCGGCAAGACGCACCTGGCCGCCGCCATCGGCAACCACGTCATGCGCGAGTTCGGCCTGACAGCGCTCTATGTCACCGCCGGCGCCGTGATTCGCCACGTCAAGGCATCGTTCGACCGGGACACCGCGCACAACGAGGTGCAGGCCTACCAGCTCTTCGCTGCACCTGACCTGCTGATCCTCGACGAAGTTGGCGTGCAGAACGCAACGGAGTTCGAGCGGACGGTGATGTTCGAGCTGATCAACTCCCGCTACGAGGCCATGAAGCCGACGATCGTTATCTCCAACCGTGGCCGGGAAGACCTGCCGACGTACATGGGCGACCGCGTCGTGGATCGTCTGCGCGAGAACGGCGGCAAGTTGATTTTGTTCAATTGGGAGTCGCAGCGCGGCAACGGGGAGGGCGTGTGATGAGCAATCACACCAAAGAAGAATGGCTGGTAGATCGCCAGGACTATTGCGTCAGCATAGAGCGAGATGGTGAGCCGCTTGAGATCGCCACGATTGGCGCTATGGACCACAACGGTATCAAGTTCGTGATCGGTGATGAGTCGTGGGCCAACGCCTACCTAATCCGCACCGCTCCGCAAATGCTCGCAATGCTCGAAGAGCTGATGGCCAAGGCCTACAAGCAAAACTGGAATGATCAGTACCCAGAGCTGATGGAGAAGGCCGAGAAGGTTCTTCTGTTGGCGAAGGCCGGCACCCCGCAAGACTTTGATGATGAGGGCGAGCTATGAGCGACCACGGCGAATTGAAGCGGCTGGCTGAGGCATTCCCGGATTACGACTACGACAGCAATACCGAGCCATTCTTCAATGGGCCATCGGGTGAATCTCTGGGCGGCGGCTCGACTGGCTTCTACTGCGTATACGGGCCTGATTTCGAGATCGATGGCGACCATTACGACGGCAACACGCTGGTCGAGGTAACTACCCGTGATCAGGCGAAATTCATCTGCGAGGCTAAGGCAGGGATCCTGGCCCTGATCACCGAGAACGAAAAGTTGAAGGGTGATCTGCGGGAGGTGAAAGACGCGAAGCTTGGCCTGAGCTGGGCTATTGGCGAAATCATGGGTGAGCGCGACCAGCTCCGCACCGAGAACGCCGGCCTCAAGACCGGCTACGAGGCGTATGAGGCGCAGAACGCGGCGTTGCTCAAAGATCTTGAGTCGCATAAACGGATGCTTCTCAACGCTGCCATATCTTTTGGTGCGGTTGGAGCGGCTCTCGGCGGTGAAATGGATGATGACGCCAGCGAGCTGGAAGGCTTGGCGCAGGAGCTGCGCAAGGATGCCGAGCGCTATCGCTGGCTGCGTGCGCGCGATCTTGAAACCATTC
Source organism: Pseudomonas sp. ANT_J12 (assembly GCF_008370045.1). Lineage (GTDB taxonomy): Bacteria > Pseudomonadota > Gammaproteobacteria > Pseudomonadales > Pseudomonadaceae > Aquipseudomonas. The sequence continues at coordinate 462,506 of NZ_VOBN01000003.1, read as the reverse complement.
GCCATGGTGGGGTATTTGCTGGCCAGACACCTAGCAATGTGGTGCTGAACGGCGACGACCTGGACGCCAACATAGACGCCGTCATGGGCCAGGGAGAGCAGTCATGAGCACAGAGTTCGCAATCCGCGATCAGCGCGACGTCACCCGCCTGATGGGCTACCTCCACGCATCCGACTTCACCAAACCTAAGATGGTCGTGATCAAAGACGAGAAGCGTCCGGACGTCTGCAATCGGAAGATGTGGGCAATGCTCAAGGACGTTTCCGAGCAAGTGATCTGGCACGGCAAGAAACTGACCAGTGAGGACTGGAAGTGCCTTTTCAGTGCCTCGCTGGAGAAGCAGCGCGCGGAGCCCGGTATCGACGGCGGCTTTGTGGTGATGGCCGTTTCGACCCGCAAACAATCCCAGAAGTGGTTCAGCGATCTGTTCGAGTTGATGCATGCCTTCGGCGCCGAGCACGGCGTGAAGTGGACCGAGCAGGACAAGTGGGGAGGGCGGTACTGATGCGCCATAACTTCAAGCCGGGCGACCTGGCGCTGGTGATTTCAGGCGGGTATCTGGGCGAGACCGCAGAGGTGGTGCGATTTGTAATGCCTGGCGACCTGATCGTGTCGCCAACGACGGGCAAGGTCTACGAATTCAGGCCGACGGCCGGGGTTGGCGGATGGCTTTGCAAATTCAGATGCATGCACGCAGTCAAGCATGAAAAGAACCTGATGCCCCTTCGCGGCGACTTCACCCCAGAGCAGCAGAAGTCGCGGGAGATGGTCGAGTGAGCGCCTACAACGAAGACATCCAGAAATGGATCAAACGCAGCAATCGCAAGGCAGCGAAGCTGATTCGCACTGAAAGTGGCAAGCACCACATCGTCTACTTCGACAAGGGAAAGGCTCGCGTCGGCGTTGTCGAGGACGGCATGTACTGCCGCTACGGTGTTTCATGCCGAGGCGCGATGTACAGCACTGATCCAATGAGTCTGTGGCAGTCGGGCCCAGGGTCTTGCACTCAGGCCGATGTGCAGATCATGGCTGATTACCTCAACGGCAGCAGCACCCTCCCTGACTTCGACTTCGGGTCGATCAAGGGGATGAAATGGTGATCGCAGCCAAACAGCCAAAGCCCAAGACCTGCAAGAACCCAGCATGCAGGGCCTCCTTCATCCCGCAGCGCCTGGGGCAGGCGGTGTGCAACTACACCTGCGGCCTGGCCATCAAGGACGTGAACCAGGACAAGGCCCGAAAGTCGCTGGCTCAGGTTGAGCGCCGCGAGATCAAGGTGCGCAAGGAGAAGCTGAAGAGCCGGGCGGAGTACGCGAAGGAGGCGCAAGCCGTCATCAACCGTTACGTCCGTCTGCGTGACGCTCACCTGGGTTGCATCAGTTGCTCAAAGCCAGCGACCTGGGGCGGACAGTGGCACTGCTCGCACTTTCGCAGTGTCGGCGCCGCCCCGCACATCCGCTTCAATCTGTGGAACATGAACAAATCCTGCTCTCAGTGTAATTCGCACCTCAGCGGGAATCTTGCTGGGTACAGACCGGGCCTGATCGAAAAAATAGGCCAGGAGCGCGTCGACTGGCTGGAGTGCAACCAAGCGATAGCTCGGCATGACATCCCATGCCTGAAACGGCTTAAAGCGGTTTTCACCAAAAAAGCTAAGCGACTTGAGCGGCGCACTGAGGGGGCTATTTCATGGGCAGTAATGTGATTCTTCTTCGGCAGTCTCTGGCCGAGATATCAGGGTCTAGAAGGTCCATCGGCGTATTTCGGTGCCCGGAATGCCTGGCAGAGTTCGAAACGCGGATGGAGCGAGCAAAGGTTATGACTGGGCTTTGCAATCCGTGCGCGAATAAGCGTGGCGGCAAAACACGCTCAACGCATGGATTCAACAACGCAAACAGCAGACTGCACGTCACCTGGGCAAACATGAAGCGCAGATGCCTGAAGCCTCGCGGCACTGAAGTTCAAAAGTACGAAGGCGTGACGCTGTGTGATGAGTGGATGAGCTTCGAGCCGTTCATGGAGTGGTCGCTCGCCAATGGCTACACGGATAAGTTGACGCTGGACCGCATCGAATCTTCCAAGGGTTACGAGCCAGGCAACTGTCGCTACGCCGATTACAACGTGCAGGCGGCGAATCGCCGGATCACGGACAAAAACAAAAGCGGCCATGTGGGGGTTTGGTGGGATCGGGGCAAGTGGTGCTCAAAGGTTCAGTGGAAGAAAAAACAGGTCCATCTTGGTCGATTCGAAAAGATCGAGGATGCGATCAAAGCCAGGAACGATTACTTGGCAACTCACGACCTGCCGCACTTGAGGGCCTAGAAACATGGAAGAACTCAAGGCGATGACCGCCGGCTACCGGGCAAAAACAAGAGAGCTGAAGGGGAGAGCAGCATGAAAATCCATTCCGCGCGCCAGGCTTGGCACGACTGCAACTACAACCCGGCCCCCGGCCAGACTTCTGACGCTGCTGAGCTGGGCGTGGTGGTGCAGAGCACGGAGCGAGGCCCGACGGCGAACCCTGCGATGCACGGAGCGCTGGCTGGTCACATTCAATCGGCTATCGCACGACTTCACTTTCAACTGCGGGCTTTCGGCAATGCCATGTATGCGGCCGAGCCGACAGATGATGATCGGGAGGAGGCTGAAGCAGCGGTTTTCAACCTGGCCTGCTCGCGAGTAGAGCGCATGACCGCCAGCAAGCGGGAGCGAGCCGAGTATGTCGCCAAAGGCGTGTTCCGTCGTTACCGCTACATGCATCAGGGTGGCCAGTCTTCCAATCCTGACCCGCTGATCAAGCCTGAGGTGTTCCGCGCCTGGATGAAAGGGGAGTACGACGTCGAGCTTCCGTCTGCTGCCTGGGGCCGGGATTGGGAGCCTTTCGTGCAGTTCTGCTTCGACGCCTGCTATGACATTGACGCTCGCGCTTTGAGCCCAATTGGCGGGGTGATTTACAAGATGAAAGAGGCTGCTTGATTTGGCCAAATAAGGTCTGAAAAGATCTTATTGACTTCCCGCACGGCTGGAGGCATCATTTCGCCATAGTTAGCATTTTGCCTTCGGCAACTTGCACTGATGATACAAAGAAAACCCGGCCATCGAGCCGGGTTTTTTATTGTCCAAAGAAAACACCACTGCAGCCAGGGCAGCCTTCGGGAAGGCCTGGACGTCGATAGCCGGATAGTGCGACGTACGGAATCAACACCGGCAGCCCGCGCACTCTGACCTCACATGCTTGTGGAGTGGCGCGAGACAGGAAGGGCGCGATCGATGCATTGGGGCGTCGACGCTGGGATGGTCTTTGGCTGGCAGCGTGGGAAGACACGCAATTGCGGGTAGCGCAGGTCGCTAGACAGCCTTCCAAGCTTTCGATCAGGGTTCGATTCCCTGTATCCGCTCCAAATCTGGCCCGAAGCATTGACGGTTGATGCGCCCGGCTCATAACCGGGGGAAGAGGGTTCAAGCCCCTACGGGCCGACCATGCACGGGGCCTCAAGCCTCTGCGGCGTAGATCTGAGATGTTTTCAGGGAGCCGAAACAACTTGAGCAACTGAGGGGAGGTGCCTCGGTGCCTTTTCAAAGCCTCGACATTTGATCGGGGCTTTTTCGTTTTCGGCTCCACCACGCCCATAGCCCCGAGCTGGGAGTGCTGCTGGAGCCGGATTTATCAATCTCCCCGAGAGGGAGTAACCCGGATGCCAAACATGCCTGATAAGCCAGACACATGGGCCAAGATCTGGCTGGCGTTGAGCAATCCGCTCTGGCAGGGCGTGATCATGTCCATCACCGTATCGTTGCTTCGAGTCATGTACGACGCGAAGGAAACCAGTAAGCGCCGGATTGTGTTCGAGGCGCTGATCTGTGGATCGCTGAGCTTGGTCGCGTCCAGCATTATCGAGTGGATGGCCTGGCCTTCCAGTCTATCGGTTGCTGCTGGAGGGACTATTGGGTTCCTCGGCGTAACTGCTATTCGCGAGATGGTGACCCGCTTCCTCGGTCGCAAGGCGGATGCAGCATGAGGGCCTTTGCTGCCGCAATCATCATTGCCCTGGTCGGCCTGCTGCTCGTTGGCATTCAGCAATCCCGTGTCGTCGCCCTACGCGGGGAGGTGGCCTTCGAAGCTGGCGAGAAGAAGAAGGCGGTCGACGCCAACCTCGAAAGCCAGGCGACCATCACTACGCTGCGCGCTGAAGCAAAGCGCAATGCTGAATACCAGGCAGACCTGGCAAAGCGCCTCAAGGCCAGCCAGGACAAAGCCAAGAAGGCGGAGAAGAACTTTGAAAACCTCAAACGCAACAGCAAGCCTGTTCGTGACTGGGCTGCTCAGCCTCTGCCTGACGGCCTGCGCGGCAAAGCCGGCGGTGGTGACAAAGACCCAGGCCGTAAGAATTGAAGCGCCTGAGCTGATCCCATGCGAGCGCGTAGACGACAGCGATGAAGACCTTCGCCTCAACGGTGACGTGTGGGAGCTCAAGGACAGGGCAATCAACCTGCTCGACACATGCGCAGACCAGGTTGACGCCCAGATCCTACGCAGCCAGAGCAAGTAATCCGCGCCACGTTTTCGAATGCGCCAAATCGTGGCGCGAAATCATGAGGAATCACCCATGGACAACCAGCACAAGAAAATCACCGGCTACCGCGACCTCACCCAGTCTGAAATCGACGGGATGAACTCCATCAAGGCGCTGGAGGCCGACGCCGGTGAGTTGTTCAAGCAGATCGGCCAGATTGAAGGCGTCGATCCGCGCCTGCTGGCCCTGGCCAAGACCAACTTGCAGCAGGGCTTCATGTGGTTCGTGCGTTCGATCGCCAAGCCTGCTGATTCATTCAGCTAATGAGCAACGTCACCCGCCTGCGCCACGTACTGCCGATGAGCCCGGAAATCAACAAGGCCGTCAACGATCTGGATAGCGCCATCGCCAAAGCGGTAGACGTCGCCAAGTCCGCCGGCCTTCCACAGGGCTTGGTCGTATCACTCCTGCACGGGCATGCCCAGGTGCAGACCAACATCATGGTGAGCCAATGACGACCATTGCCTACAAAGACGGCGTGATCGCCTATGACTCCCGAATCACCGCCAACACCACCATCACGAATGACGACTACGAAAAGTGCCATGAGGTGAAGGGGGTCAAGTTCGTCCTGTCTGGCAAGACGTCCGATTACACCAAGCTGATCGATGCTTATTTTGGCGGGGCAGTATCTGGCGACCTCCAAGCTTCGGCAGTCATCGTCGATGCGGAAGGGCTGTGGTATGCCGGGCGCAACAACGAAGATGGCTTCTGGAAAAGCCCAATCGTGGGCGCCGGGCCTTATGCCATTGGAAGTGGTGGCGATCACGCCTTTACCGCAATGGACATGGGCGCGACTGCCTATCAAGCCGTAGAGATGGCCATGAAGCGTGATAGCTGCACTGGCGGCAAGATCCGCACATTGATAGTGCGCCAAGACGAGTAAGGATGTCCCATGACAGCCAAGCAACCCGACTGGGAGGCAATCGAACGCGCCTACCGGGCTGGTTCGCTCTCCATCAGAACTATCGCTGAGCGCCAAGGCGTGAGTGACACGGCGATCAGGAAGAAAGCAAAGGTCCAAGGATGGGTGAGAGACCTATCTGACCAAGTGCGGAAAGAGGTTCGCAGTAAGCTGGTTCGCGGTGAGGTTCGCAACGACCAAGGCGCGAACTGCGAACTTGATGCAGAGATCATCGAAGAGGCCGCAGAGGAAGGCGCCCAGGTGGTTCGCAGCCACCGCCGTGACATTCGCAAAGCCACGAACCTTGCGAACCTGCTGATGGATGACCTGCTCAGCACCATCCAACGGCGCGAAGAGATCGAAGACGCGATCATCGACGAGACAGGCGAGGACAACAACGGCATGCGCCGGGCCTCGATGCTCGCCGCTGTGGCGCTGCCGAGCAACTCCAAAACACTGTTCCAGCTGTCCTCGGCGATGAAAAATCTCCAGGTCCTGGAGCGCCAGGCATTCGGCCTGGACGAGAAAGAGAAATCTGCCGATGCCGACGAACTCTCAAGCCTGATGGACGAACTATCGAAGGACGCCTGACATGAAGCCCGAGCACATGAAGCTGCTCCGGGACAAGCGATGGCGCCTGAACAACCTTTACTTCATCACGGACAAGCAGGGCAAGAAGGTCCGCTTCCGGATGACGGACGAGCAGATCGAGTACTTCGATGGGATGCACACACGGAACATAATCCTGAAGGCTCGACAGCTCGGCTTCACCACTGAGTGCTGCATCATCCAACTGGACGCGGCGCTGTTCGAGTCGGCCAAGTGCGCGCTGATCGCTCATACCCTGAACGACGCCAAGCGCCTTTTCCGGGAGAAGGTGAAGTACGCCTACGACAATCTGCCCAAGGAAGTCAGGGCGGCGAACCCGGCCAGCAACGATGCTGCTGGTGAGCTGGTGTTCAGCAAGGGCGGTTCGCTCTATGTATCCACCTCGTTCCGGGGCGGCACGCTGCGTTACTTGCATGTGTCCGAGTTCGGGAAGATCTGCGCCAAGTTTCCACACAAGGCTCGCGAGATCGTCACAGGTGCCTTTGAGGCTGTGGCCACTGACTGTTTCGTCACGATTGAATCGACGGCGGAAGGCCGGGCCGGCTACTTCTTCGATTACTCGCAGAGTGCCGAGCGGCAGCAGCTGGCCGGCGTGCCTCTGGGCCTGCTGGATTGGAAGTTTTTCTTCTTCTCCTGGTGGAAGAACAAGGCCTATTGGCTTGACCCGACTGACGTGGTCATCCCGCAGCGCCTGACCGATTACTTTGACGAGCTGCACGCCAAACACGGGATCGTCACCAATGACGGTCAGCGCACCTGGTACGCGGCCAAAGAGAAGACGCTCGGCGACGACATGAAGCGGGAATACCCGTCATTGCCGGCTGAAGCCTTCCAGCAGTCGATCGAGGGCGCTTATTACGCCAAGCAGTTCACCAAGCTTTACGCCGCTCAGCGCATCGGCGCGCTACCCGACAACAGCCATCTGCCGGTGCACACGATCTGGGACATCGGCGTGGGCGACTCCACGGCTATCTGGTTTGTCCGGATCGTCGGCGAGGAATACCACGTCATCGACTTCTACGAGAACAGCGGTGAAGGTCTTCGGCACTACATGAAGGTGCTCAAGGACCGCAAATACACGTATGGCGATCACTGGGGGCCCCACGACATCGATAACCGGGAGTTCGGCAGCGACGGGAAGACTCGCCGCGAGCTGGCACGCGAGGGCTACGAGATAGACGGGCAGAAATACAGCCTCAAGTTCAGCGTGGTCCCAAAGCTGGGAATCGACGAGGGCATTGAGCAGGTTCGGGAGATTCTGCCGGCCTGCGCCTTTGATGAGTCGAGGTGTGAACTGGGCATTTCCTGCCTGGAGAACTACCGCAAAGAGTGGGACGACAAACGCGGCTGCTGGAAAGACAAACCCTTACACGACTGGTCATCACACGGCGCGGATGCATTCCGCTACTTCGCTGTTTCGATGGGCAGGCGCAAACGCACAGGCGGTGTCCGCCGTATTGGAGGATTGGCCTGATGCCAGTGCAATCGACAAACCCCGACTTCGACGCACACATCGCCGAGTGGGAAATGATGGACGACGCGCTCGAAGGTGAGGGCGCCATCAAGCGCAACGATCGGAACCTACCGAAGCCCAGCGGCATGGTTGAGGCTGAAAAGCTCGACGCCGCTGGCAACAAATACCTGTATCAGAACTATACAAACCGGGCTCAGTACGAGCACTGGGTGCGCGACTCGCTGCGGTCGATGATGGGGCTGGTCACCCGGCTGATTCCTGAGATTGCATTGCCGTCTGGCTTGAAAGGGTTGGAAGACAATGCCACCTCCGATGGCTTCGGCCTGAAGCAGTTGTTCTTCCGCATGGTGCGTCAGGCCATTTCCCATGGCCGGGTGCCGCTGGTGGTGAACATCGACGATGCCGGCGAGCCGTACTTCTCGACCTATGCCACCCGCAACGCGATCAATTGGAAGGTGGGCAGCCAAGGCGGCCGGCAGGATCTGGTGCTCGGGGTGTTCATCGAGTTCCGTGACGACAAGGAAGACGAGTTCGACCACGACTGCAAGATGGTCTATCGCGTCTTCAAAATGATCGGCGACGTTTGCTACAGCGAGGTGCTGGGTGAAAACGGGGAGGTCATCGAAGAGCTGAAGCCGCTCGGCACGACCGGCACCGACAATCGCCTTGTGCGAGGTCTGGAGTTTCTGCCGGTGATTTACTGCGGCTCAACGGACAACTCGCCAGACGTGGATGAGGTGCCGCTGCTGACAATGGCCCGGGCCGCGCTGAAGTCCTACCAGCTCAGCGCTGACTACTTCACTGCTCTGCACCAGACCAGCCATCCGCAGCCATGGGTATCCGGTCTGGAGGAAACGGTAGAGCTGAGCGTTACCGGGCCATCGGCTGCGTGGGATCTCGGCCTTAATGGCAAGTGTGGCTATCTGGAGTTTCAAGGCGCCGGTATCGAGGCAGTCCGCAAGGCTATGGACGATCAGCGCAACGCCGCTGTTGAGGCTGGTGCCAAGGTAATGGACGTAGGCGGCACTGAGTCGGGAGAGGCGCGCAAAACACGCCAGAACGATCAGCACGCCACACTGCACAGCATCGTCATAACCGTGGCTGAGGCAGTAGAGCAGGCGTTGCGATACGCCGCCGAGTGGAAGGGGTACGACCCGAAACAGGTGACGTTCAAGGTCAACCCTGAGTTCGTTGTTCCACAGGTCGATCCTCAGGTGCTGGCTGAGCTTCAAAAGAGCGTCATGGCCGGCACGGTCAGCGCCGACACCTACTGGCAGTACCTCACGACCGGGAAGTTGCCGGAACGCCTCTACGACGAAGAAGCCGAGCTGATCAGCGACGAGCGCGAATCAGCCGGCCTAAACCTGGACAAAGAAAATGCCGACAGCCAGCCGGGAACAGGCCGACAGCCAGCTACTGGAGCAGACGGCGCGCCACTCGGTGATGCTGGAGAGACTTAAGGCCGGTGAGGTCAAGAAGTTCGAGAAGTACCTCCGCCAGATCGATGCTCTGGTGCGAGAGCAACTGACCCGCAAGGAGTTGACGACCTACAGTCGCGATCGCCTTGAGCAGTTCCTCGCCCGGGTTGACGGTAAGTTGCTGGAGATCTACAAGGCCTTCGGCGACGTGCTGCAGGTCGATCTGGTGGACATCGCTCTGTACGAGTCCACCTTCGAGGCCAACAGCCTCAGTCATGCGATGTCGATTGATGCGGTGGTTCCGGCCAATGCCGTGATCCGCGCAGCCGTATTCTCCTATCCGCTTCAGGTCAAAGGACTTGATGGTGGAAAGCTGCTCAAGAGCTTTCTGAGCGGCTGGACCAGAACCGAAACCATGCGGGTGACGAACACGATCCGGCTCGGCTTCGGCCAGGGCCAGACGAACGCCCAGATCATTCAGGCAGTGCGCGGCACCGCGGCGCAGAACTTCACCGACGGCATTCTCGCCGTGAGCAACCGGAACGCCGCGTCAGTCGTGCAAACGGCCATCCAGCACGTTGCGACCACTGCGCGCATGGAAACGCTGAAGGCCAACAGCGACGTGGTGCTGGGTTATTACTGGTTGTCGACGCTGGATCGCAAGACCTCTCAGCAGTGTAAAGGCCTAGACGGCATGCGCTTCGACCTGGGCAAAGGGCCGTTGCCGCCGGCGCACATCAACTGCTTACCGGGGGATACGCATGTACTGTCCAGTAGCCGGATTGCGGGCGCCAGTAAAAGGTGGTTCGACGGAGAAGTGGTCATCATCCACACAGCCTCCGGTCGTAGCCTCACCAGCACCCCAAACCACCCGATACTCTCGGACAAGGGATGGGTCGCTGCGCAGTCGCTCAATGTGGGTAGCAAGGTAGTCTGCGACGGCCTCCGTCAGTGGGCTCTGCCGGTTAACGGCGATAACGATGACATGCCAGCCAGCATTCATGAGGTAACGGAATCGTTCTTCGGTTCCAGCAATGTGGTTTCCGTACCAGTGCCATTGTCCGCCCCAGACTTCCACGGCGACGGGGAAGGCAGCGATATCGCAATTGTAGGGGCCGATCGGGAGCTGAGCAGTGGGATATACGCCGCGTTTGAGAAGCATCGCGAAGAGATCCTTCTCGTACCTGGAGGCATTGGTTCGCTTGGTCTGGTTTGTGATAGCGCGTTGAGCCTTCTCGGAAGCAGAGTGCTTTCTGCCGCGCACGGCTTCGTGCGCCTTCTCCGCAAGCCGGGATCGTTCCTCCTTGGGAGTGACGGCCATTCTTGCAAACTGTTGCTCACTGCGGCTTCTGGTCGGAATTCCGGCGTCGCGAAAATGCCGTTTGATGACGTTCGCGGAACATCCGAAATGGTCTGCCACTCCTTGCACTCCGATGCCGGAGTTGAACAGGGTGAGAGCCTCTTCCACAGGAATGCTAACTCGTCGACTGCCGGATTGTACGAGAGTAATTCCGCGATCCTTGATCAGTCGGTAGATGGTGTTTCGGCTTACGAGGTACTTGCTCGCAAGATCCTTAGCGGAGATTCCGGACTGGTATTCCTTGACGATGTTGTCAGGATCAGCAAGCAAGATTTTAGCGGCCATGTCTATAACCTCGAAACGGTGGAAGGCTGGTATTTTGCAGGAGGAATTGTAACCCACAACTGTCGATCTACTACGGTTCCAACCACGCGCTTGTCGGAAACCTTCTCGAAAGGCGCTACACGCGCCTCGGTAGGCGATAACGGCGGTGCTCAAGTAGATGCCAGCCAGAATTACTACGAGTGGCTCGCGACACAGCCGGCAGGATTCCAGGATGCGGCGCTTGGCCCTGTGCGCGGTAAGTTGTTCCGCGAAGGCGGGCTCCCTCCGGATAAATTCGCCAAGCTGCAGCTTGATAGCAAGTTCAAGCCGTTGACACTGGTCCAACTCAGAGAACTTGAGCCGAAAATGTTCGAGAGAGCCGGTGTAAACTGAGCGCTCCTAACTTGGGGCGACTCATGATCATTGTTGAGCACGGGAAAGGCACTGACTCGGCCGCAAACAGCTACACAGACCTTGAATCACTTCGATTTCATGCTCGTTATTTCCGCTTCCCAATCCCTTCTGGTGAAAGCGAGCAGATTGAATACTTGATGAGGGCGGTGGCTGCGATGGACGGAATGCGATGGAAGGGCGAGCGCACGCTGTCGGTGCAACCGCTTGCATGGCCTCGATCGGGGATCGTTTTCAATGGCGCCTGGGTAGATGATCGCTTGGTTCCTTATGGAATTCGCCACGGCCAAGTCATGCTGGCTATTGAAATGTACGCCGACGATCAAGGTCTTGAGATGGTCGAGCCAAAATACGCTCATGACAAAGGAAGGCTTATCCCGCTGTCCCGCAGCAGCGCGGAGTACAGACTAGACCCGCCGCTATGGGTATCCAGCAGGACGCAATTCGCCGATTACCTGGTAATGCGCGGGCTTTCGATAGTCCGATAAAACACAGAATTCATACCAAGCCGCCTTAAGGGCGGTTTTTTATTGGCTGCAAAGCAGTCAGACCAAACCCAAGGGGTGCACCAAGTGGCAGACGAAAACCAGATTGATCTTGAAGACCCGGCTGTTCAAACCGCCATTGCAGCAGCTGTTGAGGCTGCGACACTGGGCCTCAAGAACAAAAACACCGAGCTGCTTGGCTCGCTCAAAACCACGAAGACGGAACTGGATGGCTTCAAAACCCAGTTCGAAGGTCTGGACATCAACGCGGTGAAGGCCTTGCTCACTAAGGTCGGGCAGGACGAGGAAACTCGGCTGCTGGCCGAGGGAAAGCTCGACGAGGTCATCACCAAACGTACCGAGCGCCTGCGCACGGACTATGACACCAAGCTGGCCGCCGAGAAGACGCGCGCCGACAAGGCCGAGGCCTTCGCAGCGAAATACAGCGACAAGGTGCTGGCTGATTCCATCCGCGCTGCTGCCATCAAGGCCGGCGCGCTCCCCGAGGCTGCCGAGGACATCATCCTGCGCGCCCGGGGCACTTTCAAACTCAGTGAAGACGGCGAGGCGATCGCTACCGACCGTGACGGCGAAGTCGTTTACGGGAAGGACGGGAAAACCCCGCTGTCCCCGCTCGAATGGGCGGAATCACTGCGTGAAACAGCAACACACCTGTGGCCAAGGGCTCAGGGTGCCGGACAGACCGGCGACAACGGTGGCAAGGCTACCAAAAAGTGGGGGGAGCACACCGAGCAGGAGCGCGCGACGCTGGCTCGAGACAACCCCGAAGCATACAAGCGACTCAAAGCCACTCAAGGAACCTAATCCATGGCCACCACGCAACTCGCAGACATCTTCGTCAGCGACTACTACGCCGATCTGGCGCCGGTTAACTCGCCGGAAAAAACCGCCGTTTTCGAATCCGGCATCATCGTCAAATCCCCTGAGCTGGATGCCATCGCCTCCAACGGTCAGGGCACTGCTGAGATTGCCTACTGGCAAGATCTGGATGCAGACGAAGAGCCGAACATCTCCAACGATGACCCTGATGATTTGGGTCTGGTCGGCAAGGCAGAAATGGGCAGCATGCGTGCGCGCACTCTGTACCTCAACAAAGCCTACGGCGTAGCCGACCTCACCACGGAGTTGGCCCGTACCGAGCCAATGCAGCACATTCGTAACCGCTTCGGCACCTACTGGACTCGTCGCTGGCAGCGTTATTTGCTTGGCGCGGCTCGCGGCATCATCGCTTCGAACATCGCCAATGATGCGGGCGACATGGTTGTCGATGCTGGCGCAACCATCAGTGCTGGTGCGTTCCAGGACGCGGCGTTCACTTCTGGTGATGCTGCCGATGTGTTCTCCGCTATCGGCGTGCACTCGGTAGTGATGAATCAGATGGTCAAGCAGGACCTCATCGAGTACCTGCGCGACTCCGACGGCAAGATCATCCTGGCTACCTACCTGGGCAAGCCAGTATTCATGGATGACAGCCTGGTGTACGGCGCCGGTCGCTTCCTGTCCGTGTTCTTCGGTCAGGGCGCGTTCGGTTACGGCGAAGGCAACCCGGCGAACCCGGTAGAGCTGGAGCGCAAGCCTTCCGGCGGTAACGGCGGTGGTGCCGAGGTCCTGTGGGAACGTAAGACGATGATCTTGCAGCCTGCTGGCTTCAGCTGGAAGGGTGGCGAGAACCGCAACCTGAGTCCGACTGCAACCCAGTACGCGGCAGCAGCCAACTGGGAGCGGGTGTTCGACCGCAAGCAGGTTCCTTTCGCTGCCGTCATCAGCGGCACCGTCACCCCGTAATCCAACTTCGGCGGGGCGCTCAACGGCGCCCCGGCCGACACGGAGAGAATCATGAAGGTTATTTATTCCGACACTCCGGGCAGTGAGGCTGGGGTTTGCTATCGACTGCTGGATGAGTTCTTCGGTGTGATCAGTTCGGCAAAGGAAGTGGTGGTGGATGGCGACAAGCCGAACATCATCGAAGCCTACAAGCGGGCAGGGATCATCGTCACGGACGGCAAGGCCCCGGCTTTGCGTGAAGATGGTCCGACGGTTGCTGAGTTCGTTGAGGCTGGCTATCAGGCAAGCGCATATCCGCCTGCTGGCTATGTCTCTCGCAGCGCCCAGGAAGAGATCGACGCTGCGGTGGCTGCTCAAAGCTTGCTGAAAGACGGCAATGTTGAAACTGACCCGCTAAAAATGAAGGTCCCCGAGCTGAAAGAGTGGCTCACCGCCAAAGGCATTGCCTTCGACGCGACCGCCAAGAAAGAAGACCTGCAGGCCCTGGTGCCAGCGGAATAAGGACAAGCACATGACCGACTTCATCACTGTTGCCGATGTTGATGCCGCGCTGAGTCCTGGCTGGGCCGGCACCGGTGATCCGGTCCTTGCTGTGGCCATGGCCAACGCCTGGCTCACGGCCAAGATTAAGCGGGCTGTCCCCGACCCGGTTCCGGCCGAGATCAAGACGGCCGGCGCCCAGGTCGCCAAAGAAGCGGCGGCGGGAAAGCTGTACACCGCCACGCAGAAGGAAGTGGAGAGCAAGACGGTTTCTGCTCAGTCCGGAACGTCGGTGAGCAAGACCTACGTGGCGGGCTCTACCGACTTTTCCGCCGGCGAGAACTTTGCCTTGGCTCTGCTGGTGCCGTGGACCAAACGTTCCGGCGTGATGATGCTCAAGAGGGTCTGATCATGGGCATGCGCGAAGAAATTCAGGCTGAGATGGCCGAGGCGTTCGATGATCCCGACGGCCTGGCTGATGCCGTGAAGCCGGTGCTCGGCGTGCGGAAGGTGGCGGGCGAATACGACCCTGACACAGGTACCGCGCCAGAAGTGGTTGTCACCTACGGCGGCCGGGGAGTGTTCGGCAGCTACTTGGCCAAGGAAATCGACGGGTCGTTGATCCAGACCACCGATGAAAAGCTGCTGATCTTGCAGAACGAGTTGTTTGTAACGGTTGGAGTGGTGTCGACGGAGATTGTTGCCGAACCGAAGATCGGCGATATCGTCGCCGGAAAGCGCGCCCTGAACGTCAGTCAGGACCCGGTGGGCGCCACCTGGACAATTCAGCTGAGGGTTTGAAGATGGCATCCAAATACGCCGGCCAGTCCGGCAGCTTCGCGCTGAGCCTCGCCGAGTTCGCATCCCAGGCAACGGAAGCCATTGATGCCAGCCTGCGCGAGATCATCATCGAGGTCGGCAACAGCGTTATCCGCATGTCCCCGGTGGGCAACCCTGAGATCTGGGCGCAGAACGCCGTCGCGAGCCAGTACAACAAGGCCGTGGACGATCACAACAGCGGATTGCGCAGCGATCCGGCCAACCTGACAAAGGCGGGGCGGTTGAAGCCAGGGCGCAAGCTGAACGACGGCATGGATATCTCCGCGCCGAGCGGCTATGTCGGCGGCCGGTTCCGCGGCAACTGGATGTTCAGCATCGGCGCCCCGGACAGCACGACGACCGAAGAGGTTGACCCGAGCGGAGCCAAATCAACGGCGCGAATCGTTGCTGGTGCGATCGAGTTCAAGGCAGGCGACACCTGCTACATCACTAACAGCCTTGGATATGCGATCCCGCTGGAGTTCGGGCATTCGACCCAGGCACCGGGCGGCATGGTCCGCATCACCGTGGCCCGCTTCCAGCAGATCGTGCTGGAGGCCATCAGGAACAACCAAGTATGAGCCACAACATCATCGCTTCGATATTCGAAGCCAGGCTGATTGCTTGGGCGAAAGCGTTGCCGGTACCGCTGAAGGTTGTCGTCGAGAACGAGGCCTATACGCCCGGCGACGGCGTCACCTACTTGAAGGCGTTTACGCTCCCGGCCGACACCGCGAGCAACACGCTCGGCGGCGACCACAAGCTGTACACCGGGATGTTTCAGGTCAGCATCGTGACGCCGTCGGGCAAGTACCGCGGCGCGGCCGGCGCAATAGCAGACCAGATCGCCGCGTTGTTCCCGCTGTATGAGCGAAACACCAAGGGCGTGCTTACGGTGGTGACCATGACGCCGGTCGACCCCGGCCCCGGTATTGCCGACGACACCACCTTCACCGTGCCCGTGTCGTTTCAATACCGGTCCGACACCAACTAATCCGCCCATTGGGCAAACCCAGAACCCGCCATTGAGCGGGTTTTGTCATTTCTGAGAAGAGGAAACACCAATGGCTGGCATTCAAATGCCCAACGGCGCAACTTTCGAAATTGCTTCCGCCTACGGCACGGCAATCCCATTCACCACCCTGAGCAACGCGAACCCGGCGGTGGCCGCAGCTTTGGCGCATGGCCTGGCCGAGGGCGACATCATCGCCGTGAACTCCGGTTGGACGCGCCTCGACGGCCGTGCCGTTCGGGTTGCCGATATCGCCAGCGGCACCTTTGCGCTGGGCGGCGTCAACACCACCAACGTTCAGCAGTACCCGGCGGGCTCCGGCATCGGCTCGGCACGTGAGGTGACCTCGTTCACCGAGATCTCGCAGATTACCGAGCTGAACTCTACCGGCGGTGATCAGCAGTTCCTGACCTTCGGCTTCCTGGCTGACGACGATGATCGCCAGATGCCGACCACCAAGAACCCGATCACCCTGAGCATCACGGTTGCCGACGACCCGTCCAAGCCCTATGTCGATGTCTGCGAAGCAGCGGACGATGACAAACAGGCCCGAGTCCTGCGCCTGAACCTGCCGGGCGGCAGCAGCATCGTTTACAACGGCTTCGTCTCGATCACTTCGACCCCGACCATGTCGCGCAACAACCTGATGACCCGCGTCATCAGCATTGCGCTGACCGGTCGCCCAGCCCGTTACGCGGCGGCGGTGTAACCCATGGCCAAGTTCAAGATTGCTCAGAATCCCACCTTCAAAGCCGACGTGGATATCCCGCGCGTCGGCGGCACCACGATCAAGGTGCCGTTCGAGTTCAAGTATCGCGACCGTAAGGAACTGGCGGCGCTGTTCGCGGGCTGGCAGGAGAGCGCCAAGGAAGATCAGGAGCGCTTCAAGGCCAAAGGTGACGAACTCACCCTGATTGAAATTACCGACTCCCACATCGAGCGCCAGGTGGAGCAGGTCACGCAGTTGGTGGCCGGCTGGGGCTTTGACGACAAGTTGAGCCCTGAGTCCATCCGTGCCTTGGTGGAAACCTCTGCCGGTGCCGGTGACGCCATCGTTGATGCCTATCAAAAGGCGTTTTCCTCGGCCCGCCTGGGAAACTAACCAGCGTCGCCCGCCGCATGTACGAGCAGGGTCCGTCAGAGGCGGATCTTGCGGCGTTCGGGTTGTCGTTGGCAGACATCCCTGAAAAGGAGTGTGAAGTGCTGGCCGATAACTGGCCGGCCTTCTGCCTCTTCAATGCTCTGTCCACGCAATGGCGGACAGGGGCGTGCGGCGCTACCGGGCTCGATTACACGTCCATTCGCGACGTAGCCGGATACCTCGGCATCAAGAAAAAACAAATCGCTGAGATTTTCCACGACCTCCAGGTGATGGAGGCCGAAGCCCTGCTCGTCATGAGCGAATCGAAGTAACGGAGCACTCATGTCGGGCACAATCGCGCAGTTGGGCATTGAGGTAAATTCGGGTGATGCTGTCCAGGCTGCCACGGATTTGGAGCGCCTGGCCCAGGCCGGCGTCAAGGCTGAGAAAGCCGCTGACGGTGTGGCTGCTGGTTTCGACAAGGCAGCGACGGCGTCGACTGGCCTGGCCACGGCCGAGGGCAAACTGTCCGAATCCACCGAAGACGCAATGAAGCGTCTGACGGCCATGGCCAAGGCCTCGCTGGACTCAAGCGACTATTACCAACGATCTACCACCAGCATCAACACCAACGCTACCGCGCTGGATAACTCAGGGGCCGCATTAAGCAGTGTGGCTGCGATGGCGCGCCGCTTTCAGGCGGAGTCGGACGCCCTGGTCGGCTCGACAGATCGTCAGGCTGATGCAGCGAAGAAGGCGGCGGCAGCCACCGGCGTTCAAGCCGAAGGGCTGCAAGCGCTGCTGGCCAAGATCAACCCGACAATTGCTGCCTACGAAAAGCTCGACCAGCAGCAAGAACTTCTCAAGCAGCACCTAAAGGCTGGGAACATTGATTCCGACCAGTTCAAGGCGTATTCGGCTGATATCGAGAAAACCCGGAGTAAGCTGGGCGACTTCGATGATGGTCTGAAGAAAACTGGCGTCAGTTCGAGGCAGACCGAAGCGGCATTGCGTCAACTCCCGGCGCAATTCTCTGACATCTTCACCAGCCTGGCGGGCGGTCAAAACCCGCTGATGGTGCTGATCCAGCAGGGCGGCCAGATCAAGGATTCGTTCGGCGGCGTCGGCGCTACATTCGATGCCCTTGGCGGAAAGATTAAGTCCCTTTTCACCGGTGGTGCCGGGGCTGCGGTGTTGGGCGAGTCGCTGGCTGGCATAGCCGTCAGCGCCAAGGACGTGGCCGAGAGCACCGGGAAAGCGGGAGAAAGCCTGTCCGGCTTGGCTGAAGGCACGAATACTGCCGCAGAAGCTGCGGAGAACGCGAAAAAGGCATACGGCGCGCTGCCTCCAAGTGTTACCGGGGCCTCGATGAGTGTCGTGGGCATGACGGTTGCGGTACTGGCAGCGGCTGCTGCTATTGGCGTCCTGATTTACGGTTACAGCCAAGGTAGCAAAGAGGCCGAGGAGTACAACAAAGCCTTGATCCTGACCGGCAACTACGCCGGTACGTCGGCAGACCAGATGGCCAATTTGGCCCAACAGGTCAGCGCTACCAACGGCACCACTGGTGAGGCAGCGGCATCGCTGACGAAGCTGGCGGCAAGCGGAGTGATTGCCGGCGGCAGCTTCAAGGAAATCGCGGACGCCGCCGCAGCAATGGAGGATGCAACCGGTAAGTCGGTCGATGCGACCATTGCCGAGTTTGTCAAAATCGCCAAGGACCCGGTCGCAGCGGCGAAAGAGCTGAACGACCAGTACAACTTCCTCACTGCATCCACTTACGCGCAGATTGTTGCGCTGAAAGAGCAGGGCGACACCGTTGGTGCTGCTGACCTGCTCACCAAGGCTTATGCCGACACAGTGCAGGATCGCTCCAAGCAGGTAACTGACAACCTGGGCTTGTGGCAAAAAGCCTGGAAAGGCGTAAAGGACGCCGCAAGCGGTGCTCTGGATGGGCTGAACAACGTCGGTCGGGCCAAAACCTACAGCGAGCAGATCGAGGATCTGAAGGCGAAGCTGACAGGCTCGAATGCGTATGACGTTGGCGGTTTGAGGATGAACGCCGGAGCCGTCGGCAAGAAAGAGCGCGAGGATATCCAGGGGCAAATTAGATTCATCGAGCTGCAGCAGGATGCTGAAAAGAGTCTGAATGATTATCTTGGCGATCGCACTCGGATACAGAAAGAGGGTATCGCCGCTGAGCAGCGCCTTAAGCAAATCAGCGACTCGAACCTCACGAATGCCGAGAAACGCGACAAGCTGACCAAGGCCTATTTGCGTGACGTCGAGAGGCTGAAGGAGGCGAACCCTGACGATCCCAAAGTCCAGGCCGACTATGTCGCCAAGACGCTTCAAAACATCAAGGATAAGAACAAGGACCCGAAGGCGGCATCGTCCGCTGGCGCCGTCGATCTCACTGCCTTCAACGCCGCTCAAAACGCTCTGAAGGAAATCCAGTCCGACTATTCGAACACCCAGAAACAACTGGATGCCGCGCAGAAGGCCGGGCTGATCTCGCAAGAGAGTTATGCCTCGCAGCGTTCAGTGCTGATCAGTGCAGAGAAGGAGGAGGTCACGGCGGCTTATCAGGCCGAGATCGACGCCCTTGAGGCAGCCAAGGCCAAGAAGAGCACGACGGCCGAGCAGTCCATTGAGCTCGACAATAAAATTGCCGGCGCAAGATCGGACATGCTAAGGGCGCAAAAGGCTGCTGACAGTCAGCAGGAGGTGCTGGCAACTGCTGAGGAGGGTCGGCTTAAGCAGCTCAGGGTTGCTTCCGAAGCTTATGTCACGCAACTGGAGCGGCAGCGCGCAGCACTTGATAACTCGGGTACGCGCGCTGCTCAGGCGCTCGGCCTTGGCGACCGTCAAGCCGGACTGCAAAGCAACTTGGACGGCGTAACGGACAAGTTCAACGACGAGCGAGCCAAGCTCCTTGATCGCCGTAAAACCGCTCCGGACAAATACAGCAACGCCGAATACGAGAAGGATCTCGCGATTCTGGAGAACGCCGAGAACAAATACCGCGACACAGTTATCGAGAATTACGAAAAGATCTCTGCTGCTCAAGGTGACTGGCGCGCTGGCGCAACGTCGGCTTTCCAGAACTACATGGAATCGGCGCGCGACGTTGCCGGGCAGACGAAAAGCCTGTTCACCAATGCCTTCAGCTCGATGGAGGACGCGATCGTTAACTTCGCCATGACCGGGAAGTTGTCGTTTGCGGACTTCACCAAGTCGATCTTGGCAGACATGGCGCGGATTGCGAGCAGGCAAGCCTCCTCGGGGATTCTCAAAGCGATTGTTGGGGCGGGCGCTAACTACTTCGCCGGGGGTGGGGCTACAGCAGGAGCTACGGCTGGAGGTGCAGAAGCTGGCGCCCAGGAATTCGGCAGTCAGTTTGATGCCAGTTCTGCGTCTGTTGCGTTCGGCGGCGGCCGGGCCACCGGCGGTGGCGTTGACCCTAACACCCTTTACGAGGTGAACGAGAAGGGGCCTGAGCTTTACAGCGAGGGTGGCAAGTCATTCCTGATGACTGGCGCAAATGGCGGCAGCGTTACTCCGCTGACCACCGGAGGAGGGCCTGGAGTGGCCGCTTCCGGCGGTTGGGGCGGGTCGCCTCAGGTCTACATCAACATTTCCAGCGACGGCAAGACAGACGTGTCGAGTGATCAATCTGGTCTCGAAAGCTTTGGCGCTGAAATCGGCAAATTCGTTGAGCAGAAGTTCAAGCAGCTCGAGGCCAAGTCTTTGAGCCCTCAGGGCAACATCCGCAAAGCAATTCAAGGGAGGGGGTAATGGCCGACATTTTTACGTTTCGTCCGGATAAGTCGGTCCCGGTCACGTTCGCCCAGCGGACGCGATCGGCCACTTTCGGCGGCTACAAGCAAACCGCAGGCGACGGGCTCAACACAGAAACCCAGACCTGGGCGCAGACCTTCACCGGCTCGAAGGAAAGGATCGTCGCCATCCTTACCTTTCTGCGGGCTCACCAGGGCTACAAGTCTTTCATCTGGCCAACACCTCTCGACGGCCCGTTGTATTTCACCTGCAATGCCTACGGCGCTACACCGCAAGGCGGAAACGCCTGGGTGCTCACCGCCACCTTTGAACAAACATTCCAGGTGCAGTGATGGCCGAAAGTATTTACGAAGACATCCAGAAGCTGGAAGTTGGTCTGTACGTCGAGTTGTTTGAACTCGACCTGACGCCCATGAGCGGCGACATCTACCGCTTTCATGGGTACACACAACTCGGGCCCATCTACTGGCAAGGCATCGAGTATTCGCCCTGGCCAATCAAAATCGAAGGCTTGGGCATGACGGGGGAAGGCCAGCAATCCAACCCCTCGCTCACTGTCGGCAACGTAACCGGCTTCATCACGGCGCTCTGCGCGACCTATCAGGATTTGGTCGACTCCAAGCTGCGCCGCCACCGAACGTTGGGGCGCTATATGGATGTGGCGAACTTCCCCGGCGGCAACCCGGAAGCTGACCCGAACGAGTACTTCGCTTCGGACAGCTACGTCATCGACCAAAAGCAATCGGCCGACGGCGAGGCTGTGGTCTTTGTCCTGAAATCACCACTGATTGCAACTGACCGTAAGCTGCCCGGGCGGCAGATCGTCGCGAACTGCTGCCAGTGGTCATCGATTGGTGGTTACCGTGGCGTCTACTGCGCCTGGACCGGATCGAACTACTTCACCGACAAGGATGTGCCGACCGACGATCCCGCCAAGGACATGTGCTCATTCACTCTGAAGGGCTGCAAGCTGCGCTTCGGCGAAAACAACCAACTCCGCTACGGGTCGTACCCCAGCGCCGGCAACTGAGGGCATCGCATGAAGCTCAATAAATCCATCATTGATGCCATCTACGCTCACGCCGAAGCCGAAAACCCCAAGGAGTGCTGCGGCATTGTGGTGCTGGCGGGCGGGAAGAAACGTTATCTGCCGCTGCCGAATTCTGCCGAGGCACCCGAGAAGGATTTCCGTATCAGCGCCGAAAGCTGGGCTGGTGCCGAAGACCAGGGCGAGCCGGTGTGTGTCGTGCACAGCCACCCAGGGCAGTCAGCTCGACTGAGTGGCGCCGACCGAGTTTCGCTTGAGGCTACCGAGCTGCCTTGGCTGATAGTAGAAGTGCGCGAGGGAAAACCTGTCTCGCACCTGATTCACTTGCCAACCGGTTACCAGGCTCCGCTGCTCGGTCGCTCGTTTCATCATGGCGTGCTCGACTGCTACACACTGGTCCGTGACTACTACCGACGCGAACTGGGTATTGAGCTGGCGGACTACGAGCGAGAGGACGGCTGGTGGAATGGCGTAGAAGACCACTACATGGAGAAGTACGAGGCTACCGGCTTCCATCAAATCGACCCGAGCGAGCTCCGTCAGGGCGACCTGATCATTATGCAGGTGCGGGCCGAAAAGGCGAACCACGCCGGCATCTATCTGGCCGATGGAAAGCTGAAGACCGAGCCTAATCACCATCCGGTGCCCGGGTCCATCCTGCACCACCTCTACGGAAAAGACTCAAAGCGCGACATCTTCGGCGGGTACTGGCGAGATGCCGCGAGACTGTACCTCAGGCACAAAGATGCACAACCAACCACATGATGCGGCGCGGCCGCGGGAGACTGAAATGGATCAAATAAAGATTGATTTGCTCGAATGCCTGGACTCGATGGCGCTCTCACTGGCGGAACACAATCATGAGTGGAGCCATGAACAGCGCCAGGCATACGAATCAAGCGTTGCTCAACTTACTTCTGGCGATTGTAAGGCGACTGGTTAGTTGGTTTGAGGCTCACATTCTCATCTGCGGCTTTCGAGTAAATAGAGTCTTCAGATCGGCCAAGTTTCAGACCAATCACGCGGGTCGGAGTGTTTTCCTTGGCCAGTTTCTTAAGCTCGGCAACTTCTGCCGCTGTCCAAGCCTTTCCTGCATTTTCAGGTTGTTTTGCCATTTTAGACCTCCAGGTCATAAAAGCGCCGAAATTGGCGCATCCCAGTCCTTGGGCTTGCAGGCAAGGGACTGGGGGTATCCGTTGCGTGAAGGCAGGAGGCTACTACTCGGCGGGGCTATCGCGTTACTGGGGATTCGTACAGGCAGGGGAAGCCCGGAGGGGCCGGGCTTGAATCTATTCTTTGGGGAAGCGCTTCTTTGCCTTAGGGCCGCTGTTTGGCTCCGGTTTCGCGGCGTCTGGTGGCACTCCGCGCAGAGCCAAAAGCATTGCTTCAATTATTGCCTGCTCTGAGTAGGTATGTGACTCGCCTATCGTCGCCAGTAAGGCGTTCTTGTCGACACCTCGGAATTTTGGTTCCGGCTGCAACGCAAAGCTTTCTTCGAGGCGAGCAACCAACTCCGCGTTAACGGATCGATGATTTTTGTCCGCGGCAGTCTTTAAGTTCTCATAAAGGCTGTGCGGCATTCGAAACTGTGATCTATAAATTTCTTCCATGTCACTATCTTGTCACTCTCAATTATCCGCTGTATAGTGACTGCGTGTCACTAAGGAGGGTTTATGAGCGAGCTATCGAGAACACAGGTTCGCTTTCCGGTCGAGCTGATGGAATGGATAAAGCAGCAGGCGCGAGAGCAAAACCGGTCAATGAACGCCCAGCTCGTTGAGATTATTCAACAGGCGAGGGGAAAGACTAAAAATGAACAGGCATAAAAAAGCCCCAAGCGCGCCAACGCTTGAGGCTCATAAAGCAGAACGTCTAACTATCAGGAAAAACGTCATGAGCAAGAATACCACAGTAGTTGACATGCGTAAATTCGTTGAGGCCCGTAACGGCGAGGTCTTCACCTCAACGCGGCAGGTCGCTGAAGCATTTGAAAAGCTCCACAACCACGTTATTGCCAAGGTCAGAGCGCTCGAGTGTTCGGCTCAATTTTTAACCGACAACTTTTCGTCGGTTCAATTTGAACATCGCGGCAACACCTATGAAGCCTTCGAGATGACCAAGGACGGCTTCATGTTCCTGGTGATGAGCTTCACCGGCAAGAAAGCCGCAGCTATCAAGGAAGGTTACATTGCTGCCTTCAACTGGATGGCAGCCCAACTGGGACTTTCGAGCAAGAGCCTCGTTGCCAAAGCTGTTTCCGAGGCGCTGGGCGCAGAAGGTGCGCGCACGCTCAGCAACGTGATGCGCTGCCGAGTAGCCAAGCTTGATGCCGAGCATCAGCGTAGTGCCACCGCGAAGCTCGCTTCCGCACTTCACGCTCGTTTCGATGTTCCGCGCATGGAGCTGATACCCGCCGACAAGATGGATGCAGCCTGCAATTTCATCGCGAGTTACGCGATCGAGGGTGAATACATCCCTCGGCAGTCGAGCCTGATCCCCGAAAAGCTTGGCGAATGCGAACGCTATTTGATCAGCGCCGATCCAAAAGGCAACACGCAGATCACGCCGGTTCCAATGGGTGCGTTCGTCCTGACGCGGCAGGAGTTCATGCAGTCAATGCTTGTGGACAGGGATATGCCCGTATCCACAGCGGAGATGTTCCAGTTTGTAGCGCTGGCAACTGAGAACCTCCGCATTCGCTCACTGAGCCAGGCACGGAAGGTGGCAGCATGAACTTCATACTCAAAGCTGGCGGGCGCGCTTTGATCCTTATGCCGGAGCGGCCAAATCTGGTCGGTCGTTCCGGGCAACTCGTCCGCAAGATCGAAGAAAACTGGCTAATGCTGGTCGAGGGCAAGCGCTACTCGGTGAGCGCAAAAAGCCTGATGCCGCTGGACGGCTTCAATCCTGGCGCGGCGGTATCTATTGAATTGAGGAAGACAGCATGAGCAACATCATTCCGTTTGACTTTCACGGGCATGCTGTCGCCTTTAATGGCGGCGGCTGGATTAATGCCACACAGGCGGCCAAGCAATTCGGCAAGCTGCCAAATGAATGGCTTCGGCTTCCAGAGACGATTGAGTATCTGAAGGCAATGGCTCGTACATGCGGGGAAATCCCGTATGTAAAAACCAGCCGGGCTCGCGCGGATCGCGGCGGCGGTACTTGGATTCATCCAAAGTTGGCCGTTGCGTTCGCGCGCTGGCTTTCCGCCGACTTCGCCGTTTGGTGTGATGTTCAGATTGATACGCTATTGCATGGGGATATCGGGATTCGCCAGGAGTATGAAGGAGCATGTCGGATATTGGATGAGCGTGAAAAACTCGCCAGCGCCCAAGGGAAAGGGCTGGCGACATGGCGCTGGCAAAAGCCTGTACTTGAACGCCGTGTCGAGCATCTGCTGGAGCAGCTTCAACTGACACTGCAGCTCGACGTAGCGTAACCCTCCCACGAGCCCGAAGAACCCCGCCAATGCGGGGCTTTCGTGTTGGCGTTTTGATTTGATCGCGCATGATGCTAGATTTCATTTTTGTCTGTCGGGAATGGAATCATGCATAAGACGGTGGCGCTTGCAGCGCTTTGCTTGCTGGCTTCGGGATGTGCAACATCATCCATTGATTACAAGCCCCCAACTCAGAGCCGAATTACGAATACTAAAGTGGTCAACAAGCCATTTGATCAGGTCTGGGACGACCTGGTTAGGCAGTTGAGCAGCGACTTCTTCGTCATAAATAATATTGATAAAAATTCAAGACTTATAAATCTTTCGTTCTCTACTCAAAAGCCATCTGAATATGTTGATTGCGGGGTTACATCCAGGCGATTTGAGAATGCCAGGGGAGAAAATTCCTATGTGTATAAAACCGCCGACTCATCGGTTTTCTCGCTGACTAATAAGCAGGGAAATGCTTTCAACGCCACCCGCAACACTAAGCTAAATGGGCGTGTGAATATCTACGTAGCACCGGCCGCCACCGGAACATCCGTAGCCGTCAACACAAAGTACGTGGTTGATGTTGCATTTGTAGCTACCTCATTTGACGGCCAGCCCGGAGGCAGAGAAGATTTGAGTTTCGACTTTTCAACAAAACAAGGGTTTTCCAGCGAGCAAGTAACCTGTTACGCGACCGGGGCCTTAGAAAGTCGCATTCTGGAGATGACCGAATGATTTACAAGGCTATTCTATCGCTGGCTGTTTTGGCTGCGCTTTCGGGCTGTGCGCCTATGCCGATTTCGTCGGAAGAGGCCGATCCAATACCGCCGTCAAGGTTGTATTCGTATGGAGCGAAACCTGAAGCATTCCTGGTGGTGACTCGCGATTCTGGGTTTGTGGGGGCCGGTTGCACCATTCGTTTCTATATTGACGGCAAGCAGGCGGCTGACTTCAATTCTGGCGAAACCGGTCGATTCAACGTCGGTGCCGGAAAGCATGTTCTCGCCGCTAAGCCAGTCGGGATGTGTGGCGGCTCAGGAATATCGGAGTCAGAGATTGACATCAAGCCAGGCGAGCTGCTCAAGCGCCGAATGGCAGGCATGAATATTATGCCAACGACGTTTTAAAGCATTAGAAGCAAGCAGAAATCTTAATCAAGCCCGCTGCCTAGCGGGCTTTTTATTGTCCGGAGAAAGCCAATTATGCCTAACACCCCCACTCAACCAGCCAGTGACAGAATTCGAACAGTGCGACTTCATGGTGTCCTAGGTAAGCGCTTTGGTCATGTTCACCATTTGGCGGTTAACTCTGCTGGCGAAGCTGTCAGGGCGCTTGGCGTACTCCACAAAGGATTCAATCGCTTCCTGACCGAATCCAAGGACAAGGGGATGGCTTTTGCAGTTTTTTACGGCAAGCGAAACATTAGTAAAAATGAACTAGGGGACCCTCCAAGCCATAATGACATACGCATTTCCCCCATCGTAAAAGGGAGTAAGAATGGCGGCGGGCTTCAAACTGTATTGGGTATCGCCTTGATCGTCGCAGCTTCTTTTTTCGGTACGCCTGCATCTGGTGCCGCCGTGTCGGGTGCGATGTTCGGAGGCGGTGTTTGGGGGGTTGTTGGCGCAGTAGGCATATCCCTTGCTATCGGCGGCGTCGCCCAGATGGTCGCGGGTACAGCGCCGGGCATTGACAGTTCGGAAGCCGCCGATAACCAGCCCAGCTACAACTTCAGCGGCATCAAAAATACAGTAACTCAGGGAAACCCGGTCCCTCTCTGCTACGGAGAGATGGTGGTGGGTTCGGCCTGCGTTTCCTTGGGCGTCGTCGCAGAAGACCAGCAGTAAGTCGTCAGCAGCCACGCCACTACAACCACCCAGAAACCCCAAGACCGCTGCGGCGGTTTTTTTTCGCCTGGAGAAAAGCATGGGCGCAGCACACACATTCGGCGCTGGCGGCTCGAAAGGCGGCAGCGAAAAGCCGCATTCGCCAGTAGAGAGCCCGGACAGCCTGATCAACACCAGCTACGCCAATATCCTCGACGCTGTCAGCGAGGGGCCGATCGTTGGCCTGGTGAATGGCGCCCAGTCGATTTTCTATAATGAGACCCCGCTGGCCAACTCTGATGGCAGCCTGAATTTCACGGGCGTGACCTGGGAGCAGCGCACGGGCGAAGCAGAGCAGGAATACATCCGCGGCTTCCCGGCGGTTGAGTCCGAGACTGCGGTTGGCGTTGAACTGAAGTTCTCCCAGTCGTGGACGCAGGCAATCAGCAATAGCGAGTTGTCGGCTGTCCGTGTCCGCCTTGGCGTGTCGACGATGTACAGGACCGAGTCGGACGGCGATACCGTCGGCTACGTGGTGAATTACGCCATCGACCTCTCCACCAACAACGGCGATTACGTCACCGTCCTGACTCAAGCATTCGACGGTAAGACAACCAATGGCTACCAACGGAGTCACCGCATTGAGTTGCCACCGACCGATGGCGGCTGGCAGATTCGTATCCGCCGCCTGACCCCGGACGCTCCAAACTCCAGCATCCAGGCCAACACCTCGATAGTCAGCTACACCGAGGTGATCGACGCAAAGCTTCAGTATCCGTATACCGCGCTGGTCGGCACCAAGATTGACGCCTCACAATTCAATGCCATTCCGGAGCGCGCCTTTCACATCAAGGGCCGCATCATTCAAGTGCCAAGCAACTATGAGCCGTCCACCCGCAGCTACACCGGCGCCTGGGATGGTACGTTTAAGTTGGCCTGGACCGATAACCCGGCCTGGATCTATCGCGATCTGATCCTCAATGACCGTTACGGTCTTGGGGCTGTGATCAGCGACAGCCAGGTGGACAAGTGGGGGCTGTATCAAATCGCCGGCTACTGCGACGAACTGGTGGATGACGGGAAGGGCGGTCAAGAACCACGCTTCACTTGCAATCTCTACCTGCAAAGCCGTGCCAATGCGCTGACCGTGCTGCAGGACATGGCCAGCATCTTCCGCGGCATGAGCTATTACGCCGGCAGCGAAGTGATGGTATCGGCGGACATGCCGAGCGACCCGGTCTACACCTACACGAACACCAACGTGATCGACGGCAAGTTCAGCCGCTCCGCATCGAGCGGCTCAACCCGCTATAGCGTGTGCAAGGTCTCTTGGTCCGACCGGACCAACTTCGGCGCCGCCAAGGTTGAGTTTGTCCAGAGTCAGAAGGCGATCGCCCGGTACCAGATCCGCGAAACCGAAACCACGGCCTTCGG
This sequence comes from Pseudomonas sp. ANT_J12, assembly GCF_008370045.1. GTDB lineage: Bacteria > Pseudomonadota > Gammaproteobacteria > Pseudomonadales > Pseudomonadaceae > Aquipseudomonas. Next base: position 434,267 of record NZ_VOBN01000003.1, on the reverse strand, counting down.
CTGTGTATCGCAGGGCCAGGCCCAGCGGCTTGGCCAGTACATCCTGCTGACCAACCACTACGAAACTGACACCGTGAGTTTCTCCGTGGGCATGGACGGCACCATTGCTCGCCCAGGGCAGCTGATTCGGGTTGCTGACGAAAACTACAGCGGCAAGCCAATGTCCGGTCGGATCAAGTCCGCAACTGCGGGCAGTGTAACGCTCGATGCTGATATCGAGGCGGAAGTAGGCGATACGCTGATTGTCATCCGCCCCACTGGAACCGCCGAGTCCAGAATCATTCAAGGGGTGTCCGGGCGTGTCGTGACAGTGACTGAGGCCTTCTCCTCAACACCGACCACACAGTCGGTCTACACGATTGAATCGGCTGAACTGAAGGCAGAGACATTCAGGATTTTGTCGGTCGTCGAGAATTTCGGCGACGACAAGCTGCAGTACGACATCGTCGCAGTGCAGCACAATGCGAGCAAATTCGCAGCAATCGATAGCGGGGCACAGATTGTTACGCTGCCAACTACAGTTCTTCCATCGGCTGTTCAAGCAATACCGACAAACGTGGCCTTGTCCACCTTTGACACCGTTCGGCAGGGAGTGAACGTTGCGACGATGCGCATTACCTGGACGGCACCCAAAGGTGCTGCCAGCTACAACGTGTGGTGGCGGAGAGGCTCGAGTGACTGGATTTTTGGCGGGCGCGTTTACACCGCCTCAATGGAGGTGCCGGGCATCTACACCGGCACCTACACGGCGCGAGTGGCTGCTATAGGTCCGAATGAAAACTGCTCCCTCTGGGCCTTCTCCCAGCCAACCGAACTCTTTGGGAAAACCGGAAATCCGCCGGCGGTGTCGTTCCTGACGGCCACGCCGCTGCTGTTCGGTATCTACCTCAAGTGGGGTTTTCCTGCCGACGCCGAGGACACCCAGCGCACGGAAATCTGGTACGGGCCGACGAATAGTCTGGAGGCTGCGACCAAGCTGACGGATCTGTCGTACCCGCAAAGCGATTTCTCGATGCTGGGGCTCGCCGCGGGCGTGACCTTCTTTTTCTGGGCTCGCCTGGTGGATCGGATCGGCAACATCGGTCCTTGGTACCCGGTGGGGATGGGTGTCATGGGGCAATCGAGTTCGAACGCCTCAGATATCCTCGATATGCTTGCCGGAAAGATTTCCGAGACGGAGCTCGGCCAAGACCTGTTGGACGAGATCAACAAGATCCCTGGCCTGCAGGGTCAGATTGACGCACTCGATGGCTTGACTGGTTACAAGCCGGCGGACGTTTACGAGAAAGACCAGATGGTCGTGGAAGGCGGGCGAATTTACCAGGCTAAAAGCCAGGTGCCGATCAACACGCCACCGCCGAACGCCACCTACTGGCTGGACGTGGGACAGTCGATCGAGACAGCCAACGGCCTGGCCCAGCAGGTCGCAACCAACACCGCCGATATCACCGAATTGGACGGTGTAACCACCGCCCAGGCGACTGCGTTCCAGGCGCTAAAAGCTTCTTACCGTGATGACAACGGGGAAGGGGATTTAGCCGATGCCCTGAAAGGCTGGACCAGCACCGCGGCGATCGCTTCCGAATCAAAGGTGCGCACCTCTGAAAACGAGGCAACGGCGCAGCGGCTCACAACGTTCGACGTAGCGATCGGTAAAAACGCGGCCAACATCACCGAGCTGGAGCAGGTGGTGGCCACCAACGCGTCAGCCACGGCGACGAAGATCGATCAGCTAAACGTGTCGGTTGGGCAGAACACGGCCGCCATTCAGCAAACCTCGACGGCCTACGCCGACACCGCTGGCAAGCTGACCACCATGTGGTCTGTGAAGATGCAGGTGAATGCTCAGGGGCAGTACGTGGCGGCAGGGATCGGTCTCGGTATTGAGAACGGCCCGGGCGGCCTGCAAAGCACCTTTCTGGTCAGCGCAGATACTTTCGCAGTGGTGAATGGCGTCAACGGCACGCTGTCGTCGCCGTTTGCCGTGACCGGCGGCCAGGTGTTCATCCGTTCGGCATTCATTCAGGACGGCACGATCACCAACGCCAAGATCGGCGACTACATCGCCTCAACGAACTATGTGGTCAACCAAACCGGCTGGGCCATTTTCAAGAACGGCGGTTTCGAAATGAACGGGCAGGGTGCGGGGCAAGCAAGGATCGCGATCAACAACAACAGCGTAAAGCTCTATCACCCAAATGGCGTGCTGGCCATCAACATGAGCGTCTGACATGACGGGTTTAACCACTTACGACGCCTTCGGGCGTCTGTTGGTCGATATGACCATGAACATCAGTCAGGTGCAGGGCTCGTACGATACCGGCGGAGCCAATGGCGCAATCAACATCCCCGCGCCGCCAGCGGGCAAGACGCAGTTCTTTATCGTCGTACCGCTGGTGGATCTCCAGTTGGAAAGGGGGAAAAAGCCGGGCGTTACCCTCTCGGGAAATGTCCTGTCTTGGGCCTACTCCTACGCAACTAATGGCTGGGGATACTTCTCGGCGAATTGCCGGATTTATTACGGGTATTTCTGATGTCTACCTTTCAGGCATTTAAAGACAACGGGCAGATTCTTTTTGATACAAGCCTTATATGTTACGGGCTAGTGAAAAGCGGCTACATGACCTATCTAAACTCATGGACGCGTAAGGTTCTTCGCTCTGCCCAGCTCGACCCAAATGAAGGGGCGAACTGGACCACGACTACTTCTCAGTCAGGGACTCCCAGCGCCGATTCAATGTTTGGGTTTTCTGTGCAAAATGCATTGTCCCCCATTGTTTTCATAGTAGGTACTGGTTGCTTGCAAGGGACTTCGATATCCGGCAGCACGATGACATTCTTCTATGCAAATGCCGACGCGAATACGAAGTTCTATTGTTTTGATCTTATGGCTGACAACATGGCAGGAACGACGTTCTTGAAAACCTACGATGTCAATGGACGCATAACGTTTAACTCTTTGCAGCCCCCATTAAATGTCAGCGCAGCTATTCAGGCTCCGGGTCCTGGGTCAGTTGATATTTATGGTAGATACATAACAACATATGCCGGGGGTTATAACGTTCACCGACAAACATCAACGGGTGGCGAGGTAACAAAAACGGATTCTCACGTAGACATTGCAATAGGTTCTGGGGTCGAGTATGCCGCGTTTCTCCCGTGGTCGAGGTCATGCCGTATCAATGATTTGTTCCCCGGGAACGTTTTTGCGTTTACGCAGTACAGCGGCGCCGAGGGTGCATATGGGAGAACGGGCGGTATTTCGTTTATGTTTGGTGCAGCAGGCGGCACAACTCAGGCATATCCAACAGTATCTGGCCAGGCCACCCCTTGTTCCTTCGAGAATATCCCGACTGATCGATACCCCGTAGCTCTTGTGATAACAACTGCAAATATGCCGTTCCCTTTCAACTAGCTCAGAATTTTCATTAATACGGCCTATTTCGGCACTCCAATTAAAGTTAAAAGGAAAGCTCTATGCCTTGGTATAAAGCCGGGACGGTTTCGGTTACCCAAAATTCCAGCACGGTGCTTGGCACAGGTACCGCATTTATTGCCAACGGCCGCGTCGGTGATGGTTTTCGTGGCCCTGATGGTGGTTGGTACGAGATAGTTAACTTTGCCAGCGACACGGCCTTGTCCATCTCGCCGCCGTATCAGGGCGCTACCAACGCTGCCGGCGCCTATGCGCTGGCACCTCTTCAGGGGTACGTGAAGGACTCGGCCGACGCTCTGCGCGCACTGGTCAACACCTACGGCGCCAAGCTGGCCGCGCTGGGTACCACCGGCAACTATGATGTTTTGCCCATCGCAAAGGGCGGTACGGGCGGCGCGACCCTTGCGGATGCGAAGAGCAATCTCGGCATTCTGGATATCCAGACGGTGGCCCGCGGCGGCACCGGGGCGACAGATGCCCCAGGGGCGCGGACTGCACTCGTAGCGGCCAAGAGCGGCGTTAACGCGGACATCACTGAACTCAATGGGCTGACCAAAACACTGACCATTGCCCAGGGCGGCACCGGTGGGAATACACAAGTCGCGGCCCGCAGCGGGCTCGGTCTTGGCGCTGCGGCCATTGCAGGGATTCTCGGCACCGTCAGCCAATCGGGTGGCCTCCCTACCGGTGACATCTTCCAAAGCGGATCTACGTCGAACGGCAAGTACATCAAGTTCGCAAGCGGCGAGATGATTTGCTACGGCGTCACGGGCTCGGTGACGGCAAACATCACAACGGCGTCCGGCGTCATGTTCTTCACGTCCCTATCAGGAGCGTTCCCCGTACCGTTCCTTGCCGGGACAACGCCCGTGGTCCTCGCTAATTTCACGGCAGCAGGCCGGCTGATGTGGTCGAATCTCAACGCCGACCCTCCGGCGAACTCCTATTCGATTTACGTCATGGCCACGTCTTCAATTTCGGTTACCGGCACCCTGGAATATCTCGCTATCGGAAGGTGGTTCTAATGCGCATCAAACTTTCGCCGCTGCTGATCGACAAGGTGCTGGTGGCCGTGAAGGATGGGCAGAAGCTGATCCTTAACGGTGTGGTTTTCGATTTTTCGCTGATGAAAGAAGGCGACATCCTGCCTCGATCCGCCATCGACTCGGAATGGTTCGCAATCGATCCACGCAGCGATAGCGTTCAGGTGCTCAACAATGAACTGGTCCTGATGTTGACGCTGCCGATCCCCGACAACTACAGCCAGGAGCAGGCATTCCCGGTCGACCTGGTCAATGTCCCTGACGGTGTTGTTGCGTTCCCCCGGCCATTGCCCTTGGAAGGGGTCGAACCACCAGAGTTCGAAATTCCGGCCCACACCGTGCCGGGGATTATCGACTGGTCAAAGCTGGTCACTCAGGAAATGAAGGACGCCACAGCTCTGGCTGATCATTTGTCGAAGATGAAGGCGGAACTTGCCGCTCGAAACTCTGCCGCCGCCGTTCAGATCCTGCGCATCCAGGACCGTATCGAAACCATCGGTTACGGTATCGATGCCGGGGAAGCCACCGACGACGACATGGCCGAACAGGATGGGCTGCTGATCAGCCTCAAGGCCTGGAAGTCCTACAAGTTTTCGCTCGGCAAGGTCACCGCGCAGCCCACTTGGCACGCGGCCCCGGTCTGGCCGGCGACGCCTGCAGTACCTGATATCGACGCAGCGCCCGCTGGGCGATCCTCCGAACTCAGCTGAAACCACAATATTTCGAGCACCCGCCATCGAGCGGGTGTTTTTTTGCCTGGAGAAAAGTCATGCCTGTAACCGAAAAAGACCGCGACATCCTCGCCCGCACATTGTGGGGCGAGGCCCGAGGCGAGAGCTTGGCCGGCCAGGTCGCCGTGGCTTGCACCATCCGCAACCGCGTCAACGATGGCAAGGACAAATCATGGTGGGGTGAGGGTTACGCTGGCGTGTGCCAGGCGCCGTACCAGTTCAGTTGCTGGAACAAGAACGATCCGAACTTCGCGTACCTGTCAGGCGCGAAGCAGATCCCGTTCCGCGAGTTGGCCCAGGCACGGATCGCCGCAGACCAGGTGATCGACGGCAAGGTCCCTGATCCAACCGGCGGCGCGACTCACTACTACGCGACCGCGATGAAGAAGGCCCCGGCCTGGGCGGCCAAAGCCAAGCAGACGGTGGCTATCGGTGGCCATGTCTTTTTCAAGGGTGTGCCATGAGCCCGTTTGGGCTGAAGGTGGCGCTGGCCGGGATGCTGGCGCTGCTGCTGATCACCGCAGGCGGCACCTGGAAGGTGCAGGACTGGCGCTACGGCAAGCAGCTCGCCGAACAGGCTGGCTTGCATCAGGACGATCTGACTGCCATCAGCAACGCGGCCGCAGGCCAGGTGCGCGCCGATCAGGACAAGCGCCTGGCGCTGGAGCAGCGGCTCTCAGCCAGCGACCAAACCCACCACCAGGAACTGACCGATGCACAAACCAATCAGGCTCGCCTGCGCGATCGCCTTGCTACTTCTGATTTGCGGCTGTCAGTCCTCCTCGACGCTGCGGATTCAACCGGTGGCGGTGCAGTGCCAGCCGGTGCCGAAGCCGGCGGCGTGGTTCATGGAAGAGCGCGTGCCCGACTTGACCCAGCGCATGCTCAACGAATTATCGCCATCACCGACGACGGGGATAACGCCGTGATCGCTCTGCGGGCGTGCCAGGCGTATGTGAAAGCGGTCAGCTCTCACGATCCCGCGCACCCCTGAGAAGGCGCTGATTTTCTTGGAAGAGATGGTCTCTCTGGTGTGCCACGTCTGCAAAACTGCGCCTTTCGCTCAGTAAATCCCCCTCGGCGTACTGAAGCCTTGCCCTGAGAGAGTTTCTCTCCTGGGTGAGCGCGTCATTGTCACGAACCAAGCCCTCTATATTTTCAAGTGCCCGATCGAGCTTGAGGGTGAGCATTTCGAATTCGTTTTCGTACATCCTGAGTTGGTGCCGGCAGGTTTCGAGAGAAGTCGGGGTACCGAGCCAGTCGTCGGTATCTTCTATATAAAGGGGTTCCACGGGCATGCCTTGCTGAGTGCTGTTTGCATATACAGTAATCGAGGTGCAGCCGGTGAGCGATTGTGATGCGACGAGCTGTAGGTTTTGGTGGGGTATACGGTCGGCAGGACGCCGGAGGAGGGGTGGTTTAAATGCTGTCATAAAGCTGGCATTGCAGAACCCATTGGAGCCTATCAGGCCCCAACTGGGTTTTCTAAGCGCCCTGTAAACCGCGTACTTCAAGGGCTGCAAGTGGGCCCGCCAAGATGATGAACCTGGATCGGTTCGACGTGAAGTGATGTAAACGGCGAGAGAGCCCGCTGAATCAGCGATGGTCAGCGGGTTTTCTTTGCCCGGGATTTACCCCAACCTGTAGGAGCAAAGCTTGCTCGCGAAAGCGGCGGCACATCCGACATCGATTTCGACGGACACACCGCTTTCGCGAGCAAGCTTCGCTCCTACACAGGGCGCGGTGATCTGATCCGTATTTTCTCGCGCCATCTGCATCTATAACGAGATCAGCCACAGTCCCACAATGCCTCACCGGCCCGGCCGCCTGTGATCAACACATCTCACTGCGCCTGTTGCGCCGCAAACTCAAGTAGTAGGAGGCCTTATGGCTAAGATGGCGTTTTTCCTGGGTGGGTTTCTGGTGCTGACTGTCTTGATTGGTGCCTTGGCCACGATCTCTCCAGTGTGAGAACAAAAAAGCCCGCTGAACCGGTGACGGTGAGCGGGCATTTTTGTGGGTGGATTTCGGGTTATTCGTCGCCGTACATCAACTCTAGCTGGCTAATCCACTCGTCAGTCGCCGCGTACCTGGCGAAATAGTCGTGCTTTTCTGCTGTGCTCAAACCAGTGAAAAACGGCAGGAAGTAGCTGTCGTTGTAGTACCCGTTCATCCCTTGCATCGCGCCGCCCCACCACGCAGGGTTGTACCCCTCGAACGCGACCCATGGCGGAGGCACGGCGAAACGTTCACGACGAATGCTGTCGAGGAAATCGAGGCTATTTGTCACCAGCCGCACGGTGGTGGAGTTGAAGGCTTCGTCGGAGGTGAGACAGAGCAGGCGATGGTTTTTTTCGGTGCTCGCGTATTGCTTGACGAGGGCATCGTTGAACGGCTTCTGCGTCTCGTAGCTGAAGGCAGACTCCACAAGCGCCCAGAAATGGTGGGCGTCTTCCTTGTCGATTAAAAACGAACAGTAGTAGGCCGGGACATCGATGTTCTCCAGCGATACCGCTGGCGGAGAGTCAGCCGTAAGGCGTGCCAGTGGCTCGCTAAAAACCACCTTCAATTCGTCCCGGGAATACCCGACGACCTGTTCTTTGGGGGCTGGCCTTGCGAGGGCTTTGAAACGACTGAAAAAACTCACTGCTTACCTTCGATCCTTCTAATTTTCGCTGTGGCGGCTGAGTAAACCTGTGGCGAGGGAGCTTGCTCCCTCGCCACAGGCGGGCGTTCTATCTAGTTGCCGTCCGCCACTTTGCGCTCAATCTCGTCAATTTTGCGCTGCAGCTCCTCGGCATCCTGTTCTTTAACCCGGGTGGAGGAGGGCGTAAGGGTTTCGTCCACGCCTCGGGTGTCGCTATCCCCGTCCTCAAGATCCCGTTCAACCACATTGACCGGTTTGCCCGACGTATCGGTGGGCATTGCTTTCGATTCATCGCTCATTTCGCATACCTCCATTGACCTAATCATTGGAGGTGCTGATATCGCCGGAGTTCGAGATTTCTACAGTTCACTCTCGCGCCAGCGTCGCGCCTGGACGAGCACCGCCGGGGCAAAGTGCAGCATCACCATGCGCACCAGATGATGGGTCAGGATAAACACCACATTCAGCCCGCCACTAAACGCGACGATGGCGATGGTTTCGATGGCGCCGGGCATGTAGGCCATCCACAGCGACAACGGATCGCTGCCCAATACCCGCGAGGCCACCACGGCAAAGGCGGCGGCGATGAGGATCATCAGGGCGACGGACATCACCCCGGACCGGCCATGGCGTACAAGGTCTGCCAGGGAAATGTCCTTGAATTTCGAGCCGATCAGCACGCCGAGGATGACCGTGGCGAAATTGACGCTCCACGCCGGCATCTGGAATTCAGCCAGCCAACCCAGCTTGACGTAGGCACCCGTGGCGACAATGGCGGTCAGCATGAACGGTGCCGGGACGCCAATGCGTAGCAGCAGGCGACCGACCCCGATGCACACGGCGATCAGCGACAGCACGGTCAGCAGGGTGCTCGCGACCAGCGGGGTGTCTTCGGCGAGGACCAGGCTGGTTTGCGCCGGGATGAGGAAACTGACCAGCACGGTGATCGACAGCAGGCGTACCAGGTGCACGACGATCACTTTGCTGGACGCCCGCTCGGACTCCAGCAAGTCGAACACCGCAGCGAGGGCACCGGGGTAGACGGCCAGCAGTGAGTCCTTGAGGTTCCAGCCCGACACCTTGAGCAGCCAGAAACCGGCCACGCTGATTTGCACGGCCAGGCACAGAAACAAAAATCCCAGGCTCGGCAACAGGGCCGCAGCGGTGTGACTGTCCCAAGCCTTGAACATCAGGCCAGTGGCGATTCCCAGTACCACTTGGACGTAACCGAGGCCCAAGGGCAGGATGGGCGCAACGTTCAGGTTGCTGACGATCAACGCTGTTGCGAGTATCGAGCCGAGCAGCAGGCCATGGGGAACGCCGGCATATTGCAGCGCCGCGCCGACGCCCGTGGCGATCAGCAAACACAGGAGGGTTTTCATGAGTCGTCCTTGAGTCTAGTTGTTACCCAATGTTTCAAACCATGTACGTTCTCCCATTTACCGCGTGCAGCGTCAAGCACGGTCATCCATGGACTGCGGCTGATTCTTGAAATTCTTTTTTACAATTCGATTGTCCGACGAAATGTCATTTTTGTGCTGGAGGTTGCTGTCTTGAGGCTTGCAGAGGTTTTTTGGTGATGTTCAGGGCCTCTTCGCGGGCAAGCCTCGCTCCTACAGGGATGGATGATCGACACATATTCTCTGTAGGAGCGAGGCTTGCCCGCGAAGAGGCCAGCAAAAACACACACGTTCCGCGCTCAAACACCGCCTGAACATTCAACTTCACGATCCCAATCATTGAGCCTTCGCTGCAGCCTCGATCAGGTCGGCAACGGTTTTCGGGTGGGAGACCATCACGATGTGAGAGGCACCTTGTGCTAATCCTTTTCAGGAGCGGGACTGGCTCAGCAATTTGCTGAACGCCACCTTATCGACCGGGCGGCTCATGTAGAAGCCTTGCACCTCGTGGCATTGGTCGGCGCCGAGGATGTCCAGTTGTTCAGCGGTTTCGACCCCTTCGGCGGTCACGGTCAGGCCCATGGCTTTGCCCAGGCTGATGATGGCCTGGACCACCGCGCGGTCGTTGCCGCCGCTGCCCATGGAGGCGATAAAGCGTTTATCGATCTTGATGCCGTCGAACGGGTAGGCGCGCAGGTAGCCCAGCGAGGAATAGCCGGTGCCGAAGTCGTCCATGTTCAAGCGCACGCCCAGTTCCTTGAGGGCGTTCATGGTGGTGAGGGCGCCGTCGATGTCGTTGAGCATCACGTTTTCAGTGATTTCCAGTTCCAGGCGACTGGCCGGGAAGCGGGTCTCGACCAGCACTTCGCGCACGTCCTCCACCACGTCGCTGCGGGCGAATTGTGCGGGAGACAAGTTGACCGACAGCAGGATGTCCTCCGGCCAGGTCAGGGCGGTTTCACAGGCTTCGCGCAGCACCCAACGGCCCAGTGGCACGATCAGGTCGGTTTGCTCGGCCAACGGGATGAACAGGTCCGGGCCGAGCAGGCCTTGGGTCGGATGCTGCCAGCGGACCAGCGCTTCCACCGAGACGATGTGCTTGCCATCGACCTTGTAGCGCGGCTGGTAGTGCAACACAAACTGATTGTTCAGGACCGCCTGCCGCAGGTCATCTTCCAATTGGCGCCGTTGCTGGATCTGGTCGCTCATGTGCGCTTCGAAATAGCACCAGGTGTTTTTACCCTCGGACTTGGCCTTGTACAGGGCAATATCGGCACAGCGGATCAATTCGCTGGGCACGTAACCCTGGCGCCGACTGAGGGCAATGCCCAGGCTGGCGCCGATGTGCAGCGCATGGTGTTCATAGGGGATGGGCCGGTGCAGGCTTTCGATCAGGCGGGTGCAGAACTTGTCGATCTCGCTGTGGCTGTTCATGCCGTGCACCACCACGACAAACTCATCACCGCCCAGCCGGGCGACGATGTCATGGTCGCGGGTGCACTCGCGCAAGCGCACGCCGACTTCCTGCAACACCGCGTCGCCGGCGGGATGGCCGAGTGAATCGTTGATCGGCTTGAAGTTGTCCAGGTCGAGCATCAACAACGTCAGCGGCGCCGAGTGTTCCTTGAGCAGCAACGCCTCTTCCAGGTAGCGCGCGAGTTTGTTGCGGTTGGGCAACCCGGTCAGGGCGTCATGCATCGACAGATGCTGGATTTGCGCGTGGGCGGCGACTTCGTCGGTGATGTCGCTGGCCGTGCCCCGGTAGCCGATGACCCGCTGGTTGTCGAAGATTGGCCGGGCGGACACCCGGCAGTAACGCTGTTGCCCGGTTTCATCGCGATAGGTGCATCGCAAGTCGCTGACACTGGTTTCCTCGGTCAGTTTATTCAGCCAGAGAGCCAGCGGCGTGGTGTCGCAATATAGCAATTGTTCGATGTTTTGCCCCAGCCACTGCTGATCGGAGAACCCGGTCACGGCGCTGAAGCGTCCGGACAGGTAGGTGATGTATTGGTGTTGATCGATTTCCCAGATCCAGTCGGACGCGGCTTCGGCCACCGCGCGAAACCGTTCTTCGCTGGCCTCCAACGCGTGGTTGGCGCTTTCCAGTGCCTGGTTGGAGGCTTGCAACACCTCATAGCTGCTGTCGACGTAGCGCGATGAACGCAACGCATACCGAAAGAAATAAGCGGTGAGCAGCATCAGCACCACCAACGTCCCGCCCAGGGTTGGCAGCAACGACCATAACAAGTGCTTTCCGGGCTCATCGAGCTGGGCAGTCAGGCTGTAGCCGGTGCCTTCAAGCGAGACTTGCGGCTGGTCTTTGGTGAAGGTGGCATCGGGGGCGAGGGTCAAATCCGCCAGGCCATAACTGGTGCCCAAGGTGTGAAGTTTGGCGGTGGTCAGTTGGTCGACGAACACCAGTACGGAGGTGGTTTTCGGATCCTCAATCGGCCGTGCGTCATTCGGCATGATCGCCTCGGCCGTCAACAACGCGGGCGAACCTTCGAACATCGTGTACAGGCTCACCGGTTTGGTCAGATCTTCCTGGCTCTGAACCTGATCGATCAGCGTCGCGGCTGACGCCGTCACGTAACCGGAAAAATCCGCCTGGAGCATCTGCCCCCGAATCACGGCGTATTTGGTGTGCGCCCGATCAAGTACGAACACGCCTTCGTAGCCATCGTTGCCGAACAGCGTTTTGCCTATGTTCTGCTCGACGTACGCCCAGTCGGTGTCGACTTCACCGTTCAAATGATCGTAAGCCGACGTCCAGTAGGCATAGCTGGTGATGTAGTTTTTTGACGCGGTGATGCGGTTTTCCAGGGCGCGGGCGGTGTAGAACCGGGTGTCGTTGATGTCTTCGTTGTCGAGGCCGGTGGCGATGCTGAACAGCGCGATCACCACCATGCAGACGCCGACGATAAACAGAATGCCCATGGCAAACGCCAGGCGCCGGGTCACCGAGCTCTGCCGGGAGGGGACCGAGGCTGTATAGGCTGAAACGTCCATTGACTCGTCCTTGATCCATGTCACGGCGTCTGGCTAGCCAGGACGGTTGCACGGCTCAGGCTGGTCAGCGATCCAGTCATCCGCGACGGTCGGTGATGAATCTATGGGCGTGAGTATAGGCAGCGTGGGGCAGAACGTCGGGAACGTCCTTGGGGTGGGTGGTGTTTGGGCGGGCGTCTTCGCGGGCAAGCCTTGCTCCTACGGGTTTTGTGGTGGCCGCGAAATTTTCGGACACCGCGAAACCCGACGCCTGATTTATTGCCCGCTAAACACCGCCCCCCTGCGCTCGGCAAACGCCGCCAGCCCTTCGCCAAAATCGGCACTCTCACACGCCTGTCGTCGCAACTCGGCAATCTGCTCCATCGCCTGCACCGGCAGCGGTTGCAGGTCTTCCAGAATCCGCAATTGCTCCTTCACCGCGGCCACCGCCAGCGGTGCCTTGGCGGCGATGCCTTGGGCCATGTCCAGCGCCGTCGCTTCCAGTTCAGCGCTATCGACCAGTCGATTAATCACGCCGAAGCGTTCGGCCCGCTGGGCATCGAGTTTCTGCGCGGTGAAGAACATTTCCTTGAGCACATGAACCGGTAAATTATTGAAGAACCGCAGCAAGCCGCTGGTGGTGTACGGCAAGCCGATGTTCACCGGGGTCATGGCGAAACTGGCGCTGTGATCGGCTACCACCAGGTCGCAACTCATGGCCAGATCCACCGCGCCGCCCCACACGGAACCTGAGATCAGCGCAATGACCACGCCGTGGTAGGCGCGAATTCGGCGCAGCACTTGTTCGAGGGGCTTGCCGTAGGCAATGGGGTCGCGGTCATGTTGCAGTTCGCGAATATCGTGGCCGGCGCTCCACACCGGTTGCCCGACTTCGCCGCCGAGAATCACCACGGGGATGCGTCGGGCGGCGAGGGCGACGAGGTTTTCGTCGAGGGCGTTCAGCAGTTGCGCGCTGAGGGCGTTGCGGTGAGTGGGGTTGCTGAAGACCAGTCGGGCGATGCGCTCATCGATCTGGTTGACGGTAACGGTCGAATTCATTGGGCAGTTCCTGTGGCGTGTGTGGGTGAATCGTTGGTGTCCTGGAACACCACGTTGGCGGCGAGCAGTGCGTTGATCGAAGCGTTATCGAAACCCGCCTCGCGCAGCACTTCAAGGGTGTGTTCGCCGAGCAGCGGCGGTGGGCGGCTGGCGGCGCTGTCGGTGGCGCTGAACACCGGCGTCACCACTTGGCGCACGGCGCCGAGGGTCGGATGCGTAACGGTTTCGGTCAGTTGGCTGTGCAGCACTTGCGGGTCGTCGAATACTTCGTCGAGGGTGTTGATCGGGCCAGCGGGCAGGCCGGCTTCGATAAACAGCTCAGTCCACGCGTGTTTGCTGCGGGTTTTCAGACGGCTTTCGAGGATCGCTTTCAATTCTTCCCGACGCTCGACCCGCGCCTCATTGCTGGCGAAACGCGGATCGTCCGGCAGCGACGGCAAGTCGAGCAACACGCACAAGCGGCCCCACATGGCCGAGGTGATGGGTGCCAGATTCAGCGGGCCGTCCAGCGTCTGGAACACGCCATACGGCGCGATCACTGAATGCGCATTGCCGGTGCGGCGCGGCACGTCGCCGAGGCTGAGATAACGCTGGCCGTGCACACTCAATAACCCGACCAGACTGGCCAGCAACGAGGTGCTGACATGCTGGCCGCGCCCGGTCGTCGAGCGCTCCAGCAGGGCGGCCAACACCGCCGTCACCAGCCACATGCCCGAGGTCAGATCGCCAATCGCGGTGCCGGTGCGGGTCGGGTCGCCGTCGACAAAACCGGTCAGGCTCATCAGTCCCGAATAGCCTTGGGCGATCTGGTCGAAACCCGGCCAACGGCTCATCGGCCCGTCGGCACCGAACGCGTTGATGCTGCCGAGAATCAGCCGTGGATTGCGCGCACTGAGCACGTCGTAACCGAGGCCCATGCTCTCCAGCGTGCCGGGTTTGAAGTTCTCGATCACCACGTCGGCATCGTCGATCAGGCGCTGGATCGTGGCCAGGCCTTCGGGGTGGCGGAAGTCGATGCACATCCCGCGTTTGTTGCGGTTGCACGAGAGGTAATAAGTGCTGACGCCACGGTCGAACGGGCCCCAGGTGCGGCTCATGTCGCCGCTCGGGCCGGGCTCGATCTTGATCACGTCGGCGCCGAGGTCGGCCAGCACCATGGTGCAAAACGGCCCCGAGAGTGCGCGGCTCAGGTCGACAATCTTGATGCCTTGCAAAGCTTGCATGGGATTCTCCGGTGAATGAAATCTATTGCGGCAAGGTCTGGTCGCGGGTTTCCACGGCAAACGGCAGGATCAGGATGCCGGCGACAAACGCGGCGGCTGTCCAGGCGATGGGCGCACCGAGGGAACCGTGCCAGTGGATCGCGGCCGCCAGCAGGAAGTTGACCCCGGCGCCGATAAAGCGCCCGACCGAGGCGTTGAAGGCGAATGCGGTGGCGCGAATGCGGGTCGGGTATTGCTCGGGCAGCCACAGAGAGAAGATCGCGAAGTTGCCGCCGAAGAAACCGAGGAACACCAGCGACACCATGAACAGGTGCAGGCCATCGTCCATGTAGAACACCCAGCCGAACGCGACGACGATCGAGGCGGCCATCCCGGCGAAGTAGATGCCCAGCGCCTTGCGCCGTCCGACGCGCTCCGCCAGCCATGGCGCGATCAGGCAGCCGAGGATGGTGCTCAGGGACAGGATCGCCGCCCCGATGGAGGCCAGGTGCACGGCGCCGACGTGGTCGATGCCGGCGCGGGTCGCCAGGGTGACTACGGCGGTGGCTTCGTACACCGAACCGGCCCACAACCCGACGATGGCGACACCGACCAAGGCTGAGCTGGTGAGCGTGCGACGACGAAACGCCGGAGCGAAGATCTCCAGCCAGGAGCTATGCACTTTCGGCCCTGTGGCTTCGATGATCACTTTGCGCGGCTCTTTGACTTTGAGCGCGGTATAAATCGCCACGAACGCCGGGAACAGCCCGCACAGGAACATCACCCGCCAGCCATACGTGGCGCCGACCGTATAGTTGAGCAACGCAGCAATAAAGAAGCCCAGGTAGTAGCCGGTTTGCAGGTAGCCCGCGCCCATCTTGCGTCGGTCTTCCGGCCAGCACTCGGCGACGTAGGTGCCCGCCAGTGCCCACTCGCCGCCAACGCCGATCCCGGCAATCAGCCGAAACGCCGCCAGTTGCCAGATGTTCTCGGAGAATGCCGCCGCGCCGGTAAACAGCGAGTACACCAGGATGCTCGCGGCCAGCATCTTCACCCGCCCAAAGCGGTCGGCCAACGGTCCCCAGATGAACGAGAGGCCCCAGCCGATCAGGAACAACCCGAACAGCAAGGACCCGTACATGGCGATATTGGCGGGGGTGGCGGTGATGCCGGAGTTGGGCAGCAACTCGGTCATGGCCGGGATCAGCACGAGGGCGAAGATCACGGAGTCGACGCCATCCAGGACCCAGCCCAGGTAGACCGTCCAGAAGCCGCGAATCTGCTCGCGGCTTAGCGGCGTCTTGATCGGTTTTTCCCGTGTTGCAGATGCAGTCATTGCGCTAGACATGGCGATCTCCCAGTGGCCTTTTTCAGGCCTATGGAAGCGCGACGCGGCAGTGGCGGCCGGTGGCGCTTCGTTTGTTGTGAGACGAGTCTAGGCGCGGTATCTCATAAACTTAAAATATGATATTCCTCTGGTCCCAACGGAAAATCCGATGGCTTTGGAGAGGCTCATGGACCTGCGCCAACTGCGTTATTTCATTAAGGTGGTCGAGTGCGGCAACATCACCCGCGCCAGTGAAGCCCTGCACATCGCCCAGCCTGCGATCAGCCAGCAGATGCGCAATCTGGAGCAGGACATGGGCATGCAATTGCTCGACCGCAGTGTCCACGGCGTGGTGCCGACGGCGGCGGGGCGCACGCTCTATCGGCATGCCGTCGAACTGCTGCGTCAGGCCGACGGCACTCAGGAACTGCTGCGCCAGGACGCCGAATTTCCCCAAGGCAAGGTCTCGGTGGGCATGCCGTCGAGTACCGCGCGGATGTTGGCAATCCCACTGGCGCGGACCATTCGCAGTCGATATCCGGGGATCAAACTGGAGTTGATCGATGCGCCCAGCGCCGAACTCGGCGGCCTGATCACCTTAGGGCGCGTGGCGTTGGCGGTGAACGTCGATGTGGCCGAAAGCCGGGGCGTGGTGTCGCAGCGGCTGCTGACTGAAACGCTGTACCTGGTGGCGTGGCCGGAATTTTCATTGCCTGATGGCCCGGTATCGATTGAGGCCTTGGCGAAGATGCCGCTGGTGCTGCCCTGTGCGCCGAATACGATTCGCAGTCGGGTCGAGTCAGCGTTTCAGGAGGCTGGCCTGCACTGTGAGGTAGAGTTTGAAGCCAACTCCACCGACCTGCTGTTCGCGGCGGTCAAGGCCCGGCTCGGCGTGACCATCCTGCCGTGGGCGGCGGCGCATGCCGAGCTGGAACAGCACAAGTTGAAACTGGCCAGGATCGACCATCGACTGTTCACCCGGGAGTTGTCGTTGTGCTGGCATGACACGGCAGTGCAGAGCAATGCGGTGCAGAAGGTCAAGGCGACCATTTTTGAATTGTTCGACGGGTTTGGGCGCCAGCCGGGTTGGGCGGATGGGCGGTGATAAGCCGTGGGTTTTTGTGTGTGTTTGAGGGCCTCTTCGCGGGCAAGCCTCGCTCCTACAGGTTTTGTGGTGGCCGCGAAATTTTCGAACACCGCAAAACCCTGTAGGAGCGAGGCTTGCCCGCGAAGACGTCAGCCCAGACACCAAAAATCCCTGATCAACTGTACTCATCATGCCGCCGCCACCAAGGCCCTTGTTCATGCCTGCCCAACGGCGCCCGATCCAGCCACTGATACATCCCCCACAACCCGTCCAGCCCACGGGCATAGGTGGAATAGGTGTGATAAATCACGCCGTCCTCACGCACAAACGCACTCAACCCCGGCCGGTCCCGCGAATAGGTGGGCGCATCGGTGCCACAGGTCGCCGCGAACTGCGCGACAGGTTCCGGCACCTGCGATTCATCCATCGCATGCCCACCGCGTTGATAGTTGTATTCGATCGTTCCTTCACGCTGCTGCGCCTCGGTGAACGACACATTGAAATCAGCCGTGAAATCGCTGTCAGGCGCCGACGCCCAGGGAAACGTCCAGCCCATCCGCTGCCGGTACGCCAGCAGTTTCGCCAACGGTGCGCGGGACACGGCCATCAGCGTCACGTCGTGGTGCGCCAGGTGCGTGACGATGCCGTCAAACCCATCGGCAATCGCCGAGCAGGACGGGCAGCCCGCCGTGTAATCGGGGCCGAACATGAAGTGATAGACCAATAGTTGCGAGCGACCGTCGAACAGCGCGTCCAGCATAGCCGGACCGTGCTCAGTGTCGAAACGGTACGCCTTGTCGACCCGCACCCAGGGCAGCGCCTGACGTTGTCGGGCGAGTTCATCGCTGCGGCGGGTCAGGGCCTTCTCGGCCTTGAGCAAATCCAGGCGCGCAGCCAGCCATTGTTCTCGTGTACCGATCGTGTGCTTGTTCATCATGCTTGCCTCCCATCGCGGTCAGTCATCGTGAGATAGACTAAATTCGGGACTTCGGACGATGGGAGTGACAAATGTGGCGCGATTCAGATGGATGCGCTGATCACGGCGGCGGCGCGGGCGCTGGCGGCGGGTGATCCCCTCGGCGCCCTGAACCGCGTGGCCTTGCGCGACGATGCGGCAGCGCTGGCACTGCGCGGCATTGCGATGGCGCAGATCGGTGACCTGGTGTTGGCCAGGACGCTGGTGCAACGGGCGGCGCGGGCCTTCGGGCCGAAGGAAAGCCTGGCGCGAGCGCGCTGTGTGGTCGCCGAGGCCGAGATCGCGCTGGCCTCGCGGGACCTCGGTTGGCCCGTCAAGCAACTCGACATGGCGCGGGTGACGCTTGAGGCCCACGGCGACGGCGTCAACGCCGCCCATGCGCGCTATCTGGCGATCCGGCGCCTGCTGTTGATTGGGCAATTGGATGACGCTCAGCAACAACTCAGCGTAATCGACCCCGCGCCACTGCCGCCGGCCTTGCGCACGGTGCATGAATTGGTGGTGGCCGGGATCGCCATGCGTCGCGTGCAATCACAGTCGGCGCGGGCGGCGCTGACCCGGGCGCAAGAGGCCGCACGGCATGCCGCGATCCCCGCGTTATCCGCCGAAGTCGAACACGCGATCAACCTGTTGAACACCCCGGTCGCCCGGTTGATTGCCCATGGCCAGGAGCGCCCCTTGTTGCTGGACGAGGTTGAAGCCTTGCTCGCTTCAACCGCGCTGGTGGTGGACGCGTGCCGTTACAGCGTGTGCGGCGCCGGCATGTCGATGGCGCTGGGCACGCGCCCGGTGTTGTTCGCCATCGCCCGGGCCCTGGCCGAAGCCTGGCCTGCCGACGTGTCGAGAGAAGCCCTGATTGCCCATGCCTTTCGCCTGAAACTCAGTGACGAGTCCCATCGCGCCCGATTGCGCGTTGAAGTCGGGCGTTTGCGCGCGGCCCTTGAACCTTTGGCCAGCGTGATCGCCACACCGCGCGGCTTTGAGTTGGTGGCGCAGGATGTGGTGCTGCTGGCACAACCTGTCGAAGAAAAATACGCCACGGTGTTCGCCTTCCTCGCCGACGGTGAATCCTGGTCCAGCTCGGCCCTGGCGTTGGCCCTCGGCACCAGCCAGCGCACAGTGCAGCGAATCCTCGATACCCTGGCGGCGGACGGCAAGGTGCAGTCGTTCGGGCGCGGACGGGCGCGGCGCTGGATGACACCGCCAGTGCCGGGTTTCGCGACGACTTTGTTACTCACGGCGCCGTTGCCCAGTGCTTAGGATCACCTCACCAACCCCGTGACGAGGAACACCTCATGAAACACTCAGCAGCCGAAATCATCCGTGAATATGGACCCTTTGCCGGTGTCGACGCCGTGCATGGCGTGAGCTGGGACGGCCAGCATGTGTGGTTCGCCAGCGGCGAAAAACTCAACGCCCTCGACCCGGCCAGCGGCGAGACCGTGCGCTCGATCGATGTCAGCGCCGACGCCGGCACCGCGTTCGATGGCGAGCACCTGTTCCAGATCGCCGCCGACCGCATCCAGAAAATCGACCCCAAGACCGGCCGCGTGCTCCACACCATCCCCGCCCCCGGCAGCAGCGACTCGGGCCTGACCTGGGCGGAAGGCACGCTGTGGGTCGGGGAATACCGAGACCGCAAGATCCATCAGATCGACCCCGAGACCGGGAAGATTCTGCGCACCCTCGAATCCAACCGGTTTGTTACCGGGGTGACCTGGGTCGAAGGCGCGCTGTGGCATGGCACCTGGGAAGGCGACGAGAGCGAGTTGCGCCGGGTCGACCCGGCCACCGGGGACGTGCTGGAAAGCGTGACGATGCCGGCGGGCGTCGGTGTTTCCGGGCTTGAGTCCGATGGCGCTGATCAGTTTTTCTGCGGCGGCGGAGGCAGCGGCAAGGTGCGGGCGGTGCGTCGGCCGAAGTGAGTCGTGCGCTGTTTTAAGATCAAAAGATCGCAGCCTTCGGCAGCGCCTACAGGGGAAATGCATTCCAACCGAAGGCTGCGATCTTTGACGATTTCATGTGGGTGAAATTTCGTATGATTGGCGCTTCCTCTCGCCAGTCACAAGGATCCACCCATGGCTTTAAGCAAACGCGACCAAACCCACATCGAACGTCGCCTGGTCGCCACTTTGACTGACGCGTGCGAGACGGCCAAAGCAGAAATCGTCGGTTTCTGCTGGCTGACCCATGAGGTCGATTACAGCGTGTTCCCTTCCAGTTTGCGGGTGATCGGGGTGTTCGATACCGAGGCGCAGAAGGACCAGGCGCTGGCCAGCGGGCAGGGCGAGCGCATGGTCGCGCTGACGGCCACCGCACTCGATGAAGCGCAGGTGCTCGTCAGCCCTGTAGCGGCTCATGTGCAGTTCGACTCAGAAGAACAATGTCAGCGCGTCAACGGCGGAAATTGGCTGCAACGCCTGGCGCGACGCCGTTCATAACCCGGCGCCGATCAACTTGAGGTACTCGGGGCTTTCAGAAATGGAATTGTGCCCCACCCCCGCAATCACCTTCATCGACGCCACACCCTGGATGAATTGGCCATAGAGCCGCACCGTGCTTGAACGGGGGATCACTTCGTCATGTTCCGCCGCGATCAACAGGGTCGGCACGCTGATGTGCGCCGCGTATTTCGCCGAATCAAACGTGTCCTTCAACAACCACTTCACCGGAAACATCGGGTACTGGCGGATGCCGAGTTCCAGCAGGCTGTTGTAGGGCGTAACCAGGATCAGCCGCGCCGCCGGGCGTTGGCTGGCCAGGCGAATGGCAACGCCAGTGCCGAGGCTGCGACCGACCACGGCCACCTGCGGGTGTTCGGCGTAAACCCGGTCAAACAAATCCAGGGCATCACGGGCAATGGCCTCCTCGGAGGGCGACCCGGAACTGCCGCCGAAGCCCCGGTAGTGCAACAGGTAGATCGCCTGATCCGGGAAGGCTGCGGAAAACGAAGGCAGGTTTTGCGAGACATCCTCGGCATTGCCGCCGAAGTAGAGCAACGCCTTGGGGCCATCGTGGGGGCGGACCGACACCTGCAAGTTCGCGTCTGCTACCGGCAGCGTGAGCACATTGTCGGGTGTGGCGTAGGCGCTGGGTTGCGGGAAGTAGATAAGCGCGCGCTGAAACACGAACAACGCCACGCAGAGCAGCAGGTAGAGGGCTGCAATCGCTACGAGGACGTACACCAGGATTCGTGACATGAGGCTGACTTTTCTGGGAGACAACCGCAGTCTAGTCCAACGCCAGATCAAAAGATCGCAGCTTTCGGCGGCTCCTACGTGGGTCTATGTCCCCTGTAAATACCGCTTGAACCACTCCAGCGTCCGGCCCCACGCAAGCTTGGCGGCGGCCTCATCGTAGCGAGGCGTGGAGTCGTTATGAAATCCATGATTCACCCCAGGGTAAAGGTAGGCTTCATAGGTTTTTCCCGCGGCTTTCAGCGCTTGCTCGAACGCCGGCCAGCCTTCGTTGATGCGGGTATCCAGTTCGCCGTAGTGCAGCATCAGTGGTGCCTTGATTCGTGGCACGTCTTTGGACTCGGGCTGACGACCATAAAAAGAGACCGCCGCGCCCAATTCTGGATAGGCCACGGCCGCCGCATTGACGACACCGCCGCCGTAACAGAACCCGGTGATGCCGACTTTGCCGGTGCCCGCCGCGTGATTCATCAGCCACTCGATGGCGGCGAAGAAATCGTTCATGAGTTTTTCCGGGTCGACGGTCTGTTGCAGCTCCCGGCCCTTGTCGTCGTTGCCGGGGTAGCCACCGACCGAGGTCAGGCCATCCGGGGCGAGGGCGATGAACCCGGCCTTGGCCACGCGTCGGGCGACGTCCTCGATGTACGGGTTGAGCCCACGGTTCTCGTGCACAACCACCACCGCCGGCACCTTGCCCGTGGCTTTCGCCGGGCGCACCAGGTAACCACGAACCTGGCCGTGGCCCTTGGGTGACGGGTAGGTGATGTACTCGGCGAGGATGTCCGGGTCGGTGAATTCCACTTGCTCGGCCAGGGCGTAATTTGGGCTCAGGGCGGCGAGCAGGGCGGACGCGGTCAAGCCGCCCAGGGCGAACAACGCCGCGCGGTCGAGGAACTCGCGGCGGTTGATCTGACCATGCACGTAGTAGTCGTAGAGTTCCAGCAACTCGGGGGCGAAGTCTTTGGCGGTCAGACGGCTCATTGGCGTGCTTCCTGTCGATGCTTGCTAGGCATTGGCCACTTTGGCAGTGCGGATGAACAGCGCGCGTACCTTGTCCCAGAAGTTGCCCCCCAATACAAAAAAACTGCCGATCAACATCAGGTCGCCCAGTAACTGAAGTTGCCACAGGTTCGGCCGCAACCCCGGCCAAATGCTGTCGACGTAGGGTTCGAGAAACGCCGAAATCAGCGGCAGGCAGAACATCACCAGGCCGATACGATGCCGAACCGGGCCCACTTCGGTTTCCGCGCTAGGCGCCAGCGACGTCACGTAGCCGAACACGCTGCGCTTCAATTGCTGGAACCCGGCCTTGCCCATGACCGCGATGACCAGGATCAGCAAGACCTTGTTACTGATAAACAGCACGCCAGTCAGTGCCGCGACCTTGGAGCCCGGCACTCCGACGGCCGCCGCGAGCGGCACCATCAGCCATGACCCCAGCATCAAACACAAAATCACGATGCCCAGTTTGAAGCGCCAGCCGGCGGAGTGGGGTTGGGTGGTCATGAGCGTTGCACCTTTTTGACAGATCGCCGTGGTTTTAAGGGCCCTTGGAAAGCGTAGCAGCTGACTCGCAGACGTGAGCAAGTCGGCAGCGTGTTTGCGGCCGCTCGATTTTCTTTCGGGCGACTATGCTCCAGTCATCTTCCTTGGCCGGGAAACCATCCATGCCTTCACGTGCCGCCATGCTGATCCGGTCGGGACCGCTCCTGCTGCTGCTCGGCCTCGGCGGCTGCGCGCGCGTGGGGCCCGACTTTCAGCCGCCCGGCGAGGAATGGGTCAAGCACTGGAGCACACCGGCACTGGAGCAATCCAGCGAGCGGGGCGCGAGCCCGGACTTGCGCCAGTGGTGGCAAGTGTTCAATGACCCGGTGCTCGACCAGTTGATCACCGACGCGGATGCACACAATTCCAGCCTGAAAATCGCCGGCCTGCGGGTCATGGAAGCCCGGGCACAATTGGGCATTGCCCAGGCCGGGCGTTACCCGCAATTCCAGCAAGCCAGTGTCGATCTGCTTTACGCGCAGCGCCGGCAGTACAGCGGCAGCAACCCGAAGAACAGCCGGTTCTGGCAATTCAGTGAAGGCTTCGATGTCGGTTGGGAGCTGGACTTCTGGGGACGTTTCAGTCGGGCCATCGAGTCCTCGGATGCCAGCTACTTCGCCGCCCAGGCCAACTACGAAGACGTGCTGGTGCTGCTGCGCGCCCAGGTGGCCGACACCTACTTTTCCCTGCGCACCACCGAAGCACGACTGCGGGTCGCCCGGGACAACACCCACCAGCAAAAGCGCAGCCTGGAGATTACGCGCAAGCTGTTCGCCAGCGGCCAGACCGCCGAACTCGACCTGCAACAGGCCAAGACCCAATACCTTGGCACCCTGGCCAGCATCCCCAGCCTCGAAGACCAACTGCATCGCACCCGCAATGCCCTGTCGGTGCTGACCGGGCAGGCGCCGGGTGAGTTGCCGCAAGTGACGGCCAATGAAGAACTGATCCCGCTGCTCGACCGCGCCGTGCTGCAGGACGTGCCGGCCAATCTGCTGTTGCGTCGCCCGGATGTGCGCGCCGCTGAGCTGAACGTCGCCGCGCAATCGGCGCTGATCGGCGTGGCCGTGAGTGATTTTTATCCGTCGCTGACCTTGCTCGGCAGCATCGTCTGGACCGCCAGTTCCGTGGGCGGCACGCCGAACAACCTGGACGTTGTCGGCGGCCCGAGCCTGCGCTGGAACCTGTTCGATCACGGCCAGATCAGCAACAACGTGCGGGTCCAGGATGCGCGTTTGCAGCAGTTGATCGAGTCCTATCGCGACACCGTGCGCCAGGCCGCCCGTGAAGCCGACGATGCCGCCAGCGGTTTGAGCCAATCCCTGGAGCGCGAACGCATCCTGCGCCAGGCCGAGGTGGCGGCTAAGCGCTCGCTGGTGCTGGCCCGCGCGCAATACAGCGAAGGTTTTTCAGACTTCCAGCGAGTGCTGGATGCGCAACGGGCGCTGCTTGAACAACAGGACAATTACCTGGTCAGCCGCAGCAATGCCGTCAGTAATCTGATCGCCCTGTACAAGGCTCTCGGCGGTGGCTGGTACGCCGCCCAGCCCATCCTCGATCGCACCACGCAAAAGCAAATGGAAAAACGCACGGACTGGGGCGACCTGCTCGACGAATCCAGTCTTACCCCGTCCGACAAGGTGAACAACCATGAGTGAAGTCGCGCCGCCCTCTACCGAAGCGCCTGTTGCAAAGGCGTCAGCGCCGGCCGCCGATCCGGCCAGGAAAGGCATCAAGTGGGTGTTGCTGCTGATCCTGCTCAGCCTCGCCTGGTACGTGCTGGCGGACCGCTTCACGCCTTACACGCAGCAGGCGCGGGTCGGGGCGTTTGTCATTCCGGTGGCCTCGGAGGTGGCGGGGCGGGTGGTCCGGGTGAATGTGCGCAACAACCAGGACGTGCGGGCCGGGGACATTCTGTTCGAGGTCGATCCACAGCCGTACCAGATCGCCGTTGACCGCGCCCGCGCCGACCTCGAATCGACCCGGCGCCAAATCGGCGCCAGCACCGCCGGCATCGCTGCGGCGCAAGCCTCGTTGCGCGCGGCCCAGGCCAATGAACTCAAGACACGCCAGGATAATCAGCGGCTCGAAGGCTTGTACCGCGCCGATAAAGGCACGGTGTCGGTGCGCCTGCTGGAAGTGTCGCGGGCCAATCTCGAACAGGCCTCCAGCCAGGTCGCTGCCGCCGAAGCCGATGTGCAGCGGGCCAAAGAGCAGGAGGGCGGCAGCGAGGCGGATAACGCCGTGCTGCGTAGCGCCGCGACCGCGTTGTCGAAAGCAGAACTGGATTTGGCCAACACCCGCATCGGCGCGCGATCGGCCGGGCTGATCACCGACCTGCGCACCGATGTCGGCCAGTTCGCCGCCGCCGGCAGCCCGGTGATGACCCTGATCGCGATCCACGACGTGTGGATCAGTGCCGACATGACCGAGAACAACCTCGGCCTGGTCAAACCCGATACGCGGGTGGCCATTGTGCTGGATGCCTTGCCCGGCGAAGTGTTCGGCGGCCGGGTGCGCAGTGTCGGGTACGGTGTCAGTGTCGGCCCGGGGACCACGCCCGGCACTTTGCCGAGCGTGCAGAACAGCCGCGACTGGCTGCGTCCGGCGCAGCGCTTTCCGGTGGTGATCGAGTTCGATGAGGACGCCTTGAACGCCCTGCGCGACAGCCGTTCGATCCGCGCGGGCGGGCAGGCCGAAGTCATGGCGTTCCCGGCATCGGGCAATCCGTTGAACCCGCTCGGCCGGGTGTTCTTGAGTGTGATGAGTTGGCTGTCGTATGCCTACTAAGCGCACGGTTCGCGATCAGCGTGCTCTGCGTCTGGCCACGGGCACGGCGCTGTGCCTCGCAGCCAGTTTCGGCTTGGCCTTGCCGATTCCGTTTCTCGCGCCCGTGCTGGCGCTGCTGTTCCTGGCCACGCTCAATCAGCCGCTGCCGTTCAAGGCCGGGGTGGTGCTGGCAGTGGTGGCGATGCTGACCACCGGCGTCGGCCTGTTGTTGCTGCCGTTGCTGCGCTATTACCCGGCCAGTGGATTGCTGCTGATTGGTGTCGGGTTGTTTGGGGTGTTTCGCTTTGGCCTGCGCGGTGGCAATAACCTGATCGTGACCTTTCTGGTGATCGGCCTGACCATGATTTCCGCGGCCGGCACCGCCAGTTTCGAACTGGCGGCGATGGTGATCGGCGCGTTGGTCAAGGGCTTGCTACTAGCGGTGCTGGTGGTGACGTTGAGTCATGGGCTGTTTCCCGAGCCAGCCAATGCGCCGCCGTCACCCGCCGCGCCGGTACTCGCCGCCGAAGACATTGACCGGGTGGCGTTGCGCGCCACGCTGATCGTATTGCCGGCGTTCCTGCTGGCGCTGATTGACCCGGCCAGCTACCTGCCGATCATCCTCAAAGCGGTCAGCCTCGGTCAGCAAAGCTCCACCACCACCGCGCGCAACGCCGGGCGCGAGTTGCTTGGTTCGACGCTACTGGGCGGTGTGCTGGCGATCTTGTTCTGGTGCGCCCTGAGCCTGTTCGTGCACCTGTGGATGTTCTTCCTGTGGATGCTGCTGTTCGGCCTGGTGCTGGCGCGCAAACTCTATGCCCTGAGCCCGACCCGGTTCAGCCCGGGGTTCTGGCTCAATACGCTGATCACGCTGATCATTTTGCTGGGCCAGTCGGTGCAGGACAGCGCCGCCGGCAAGGACGTCTACACCGCGTTTGCGGTGCGCATGGGGTTGTTTATCGGGGTGACGGTGTATGCGTGCTGGATGGTTCATGTGCTTGAGCCGCGCCGTCTAGAGGCCTAAGCGATTCTGTGGCGAGGGAGCTTGCTCCCGCTCGGCTGCGAAGCAGTCGTAAAACCGGTGAACGCGGTGTACCTGGTACATAGCGGTGACTGGTTTTGGGGCCGCTTCGCGACCCAGCGGGAGCAAGCTCCCTCGCCACAGGTTTGGGGGGCATCTTCAAAAAGGGGACTGATCTATTTAAATCAATCCAATCGCGTCTGCCTCAGCTCTTCAATCGTCTCGATCAGCGCGTCATAGGACACCGGTTTGCCCAAGTGCCGGTCGAAACCGGATTTGCGGGTTTTTTCGACGTCGCTTTGCGCGCCATAACCGGTCAAGGCAATCGCTGGCACCGGCTTGATATGTGGCAGTTCACGCAGGGCGCGCATCAGCTCATAGCCGTTCATGCCAGGCATGCCCACGTCGGAGACCACCAGGTCGTATTGCCCGGTCTGGGCGGCTTCCAGTGCCCGGTGTGGTTCGGCGAAGGCGATGACCTGCGCATCTTCCATTTCCAGCAGCATCTTCATCGTGTCCAGCACGTCCCGCGAGTCGTCCACCAGCAACACGGTGAGGCCGGCCAGACGTCCGGACTGTTCGCCGGGCTTGGTCGATGGCGTCACTTTGTCATGGGGCTGGCTCAAGGGCAGGCGGACGGTAAAGGTGCAACCCAGGCCCAGCCCTGGAGAGGAGACCTCGACACTGCCACCATGGGCCTCGGTCAATTGCCGCACCAGCGACAGGCCGATCCCCAACCCGTTACGGTGATGGGTCGCGTGCTGATTGGCCGCTTGACCGAACAGGTCGAATACTTCATCCAGACTTTCGGTGCTCAAACCTACTCCGCTGTCCTGCACATCGAGCCGGGCCATGCCCGCTTCGCGGGTGGCGATCAAGCGAATCTGGCCACTTCCCGGGGTGAATTTCAGGGCGTTGTTCACCAGGTTCCAGATGATTTGTTCGACCCGGGTCGGGTCGGCATTGATCACCAACGCTTCAGGCAATTGCAGCGTCATATCGACACCAGGATGGGCATTGGTCACCACCTGATACACATCGCGCAGCATCCGGTTCAAATCCACGACGCTGCGCTTGAGCCGCAGCTTGCCGGTGCGTACCCGGGCCACATCGAGCAGATCATCGATGATCCGGGCCTGGCTGCTCACCGCGTCGCAAATGGTATTGACCGCTTTTTCCGCCGGCGCCGTCGACTTGATCAGCGGCAGGCGCCGCAGCAGTTCGGCGTTGAGCTGAATCAGGTTCAGCGGGTGCTTGAGTTCGTGGGACATCACCGCAAAGAACTCATCCTTCAAATGGCTGCTGCTCTGGGTTTCCGCCAGTTGCTGGTTCTGTTCTTCATGCAGGCGCTTGTGCCCGGTCAGGTCCCGGGCAATTTTCACGTAGCCCTGGAGGTTGTCGCCGCGCAGCAGGGTGACTTCGCCGCTGCAGAAGAAGCGGCTGCCGTCCTTGCGCAGGTGCCAGCGTTCGTCTTCGTTGCGGCCATTGATGCGCACCGTCGACAGCTCGGTTTCAGGTACGCCGGCAGCACGATCTTCTTCGGAGAAAATGAAGTCGTAATAGGCGCCTTCGGCCTCGAATTTTTTGTAGCCGAAGATCAATTCCGCGCCTTTGTTCCAAGTGGTGATGATGCCCAGTTCATCGAGGGTGATGATCGCGTAGTCGCGGGTGCTTTCGGCGACCAGGCGCATGCGCTCTTCACCCAGGCGCAGTTCTTCTTCGGCGGCATGGCGCTTGGTGATGTCGATAAACGTCAGCACGGTGCCGTCGATGTGATCGGCGCTGGAGCGGTAAGGCAGGAGGCGGGCGATGTACCAGCGATTGTCGGTGCTGCTGACTTCACGCTCGATCATGTTCAAGGATTCGAACACCAGCGCCGCGTCGCCTGCCAGGTCTTCGTAATCCAGGCGATGGGTGATGTCGAGCAACGAGCGCCCGGTGTCCACGGGCAACATGCTGAAGATATCGGTGGCCCGTGGCGTGAACCATTTGATGCGCATGCTGCTGTCGACAAACACCGTGGCAATGTCGGTGGAGGCGATCAGGTTGGTCAGGTAGTCATTGATCTTGTCGGTTTCTTCGACTTTTGTTTTCAGCTCGAAGTTGACCGTCAGCAGCTCTTCGTTGATCGACTGCAACTCCTCCTTGCTGGTTTCCAGCTCTTCGGTGGCCGAGCGCAGTTCTTCGTTGATCGCCTGCATTTCTTCGTTGGAAGCCTTGAGCTCTTCGCTGGAGACTTCCGATTGTTCGATGGTGTCCTGCAACTGCAATTTGGTGCGTTGCAGTTCCCGTTCAAGGTTGGACAGCACCTGGTTTTCGGTTTGCAGCACCGTGGAATTCGAGACTTCCGACGGGTCGACTTCGACCTCTTCGAACATCAGCAGCACGCACTCGCTCTCCGACTCTTCGTCACGGTAGGGGTGGGCCGCCAGGTCGACGCGGTAGCTGCGATCCTCACGCTTGATCGCCACCGTGCGCGACTTGACCATCTGGCTGCCTTGCTGCGCCTGGAACAGTGTGGTGCGCACTTCCAGGCGCAATTCCGGAAGGATCAGCGTCAACAGATTGCGCGACAGCTCGCCGCCGACATGCCGCAGGAAACGCCCCGCGCTATCGCTCATGTGCAGGATGTCGGCATTGGCGTCGACGATCATGCTCGGCGGCGCCGAGTTTTCCAGGGCGCGTTGGTGAATGTCGGCAAACGACAGTTTGCGCGGCTTCTGGTGGGTTGGGGGCTGACGGGTAATGTCGGTTCGCACATAGCCTCCACGGGGCATGGTCGGGGCGCGTCGGCTACTGCCGGTGCCGGTCTTGGCCCGGAAGATCCGGTTGCGTTTGTCGACCGGGGCAAACAGGTCATGGCAGGCATCCGCGCTCTCGGACGTGCCCAGGAACAGGAAGCCGCCCGGGCGCAGGGCAAAGTGGAACATCTGCAGGATTTCCCGTTGGACCTCGCGGTCCAGGTAGATCAGCAGATTGCGACAGACGATCAGGTCCATGTGCGAAAACGGCGGATCGGACAACAGGCTGTGCTTGGCAAACAAGACCTTTTCGCGCAGCTCTTTACGAATCCGGTAGTGCTGGTTTTCTTTGGCGAAATAGTGACGCAATCGCGTGGGCGGCACATCGGTGATGATCGCTTGCGGGTACAGCCCGCTGCGCCCGATGCTGATGGCACGCTCGTCGATATCAGTGGCAAACAACTGCAACGACGCCTGGCTGATATCCAGCTGCATCTGATCGTTGACCAGCATCGCCAGGCTGTAAACCTCTTCGCCGGTGGAGCAGCCCGCCGACCAGATGCGGATTTCTTCTTTTTCCGGGTGGGCCGAGATGGCTGCGCTGACCAGTTGCGGCACTACGTCGCGTTCCAGCGCTTCGAAGGCCTCGCGGTCGCGGAAGAAATTGGTCACGCCGATCAGCATGTCGGCCAGCAACGCCTTGGTTTCTTCGGGGCTGCTCACCAAATAGCGATAGTAGGCGGCCAGGTCCGGTTGCGCGGTGACCTGCATCCGCCGCTCGATGCGCCGTAACACGGTGGCGCGCTTGTAGTGCTTGAAATCGTGGCCGGTGCCGGCGCGCAACTGGATCAGCACGTCACGCAACAACTGTTCGGCCGCCACCGCGTCGCGCTCGGCGACCGAAGCGATGGTTTGCAGATCGGGGTCGTTGGCCGTGGGCAGGGAAATCGCCTTGGCGTTGCGCCACAACTCCAGCAACTTTTGCGGCATTTCCACGACGGGCAGTACCAGGTCGACCATCTGGGTGTCGATGGCCGCCTGAGGCATGCCGTCGAACTCGGCGTCTTCCGGCGCCTGGGCCAGGGTCACGCCGCCTTGTTCCTTGATCCGCGACAAACCGACCGCGCCATCCGAACCGGTGCCGGACAACACCAGGCAAAACGCCCGTTCACGGTGCACATCGGCGAGGTCGCGGAAGAACAGATCGATGGCGCAAGTCCGCCCGAGGCGCGGGTCGGAGGGGCTGACCTCAAGGTAACCGTCGTTCATCGACAGTCGATGGGCGGGAGAAATTACGTACACGTGGTTACGTTCGATAGCCACCTTTTCGGTGACCTGCAGGACCGGCATCTGGGTCGATTCCTGGATGATCTTGTCGGCACTACTTTCGTGATCCGGCGACAGGTGCAGGATGATCACGAACGCCATGCCGTTGTCCTGGGGCATGTTTTCGAAAAACAATTTGATCGCTTGCAGGCCCCCGGCGGACGCACCAATGCCGACGACACCAAAATCGAGTGGGTGCAGCGGGTGTTGCTCGGACTGGGCAACTTGGGTTGTCGAGTCGGGTGAATTCGTCATGGATAGGTGCCTTGAAAAGGCGACGTCCAGGCGCCGCGGCAAAATGGTGAGGCGGCTCCTGCCTTGGGAATCATCGGCAGGGCTATTTCTATTCAGCAGTCGGGATCAGTGACATGCAGGCCAATAACGCAAATCGGGCGGCCGGGAAATTTAGCATTCTATTCGCAATTCGGTTGGACGTTTTGTGGAGGACTGAGTCGGCCAATCAATACCCTCCGGGCGCGCGAGCTCAGCCTTTTAAGCTTAGCCGATTATCAAGGGATAAGCTGCGAGTGAGAAGGTTCCCTGTCGCTTGGAACCAAGGTGCTCAATGGCGAGCCAGTGCCTGTGGAGAGGGCGTTTGCTCCCTCACCACAGGGGATCGGGTTGTCTCAGTGCCCGCCCACCACCATATGGCTGAACGGCGCCACATACGCCTGCAACGTCACCAGCCCGCCGACCAGGATCGCCAGCACGATGGAGTGGAAGAACACGTAACGCAGAATCTCCCCTTCATGCCCATACCAGCGGGTCGCCGTGGAGGCGACCACGATGGACTGGGCATCGACCATCTTGCCCATGACCCCGCCGGAACTGTTCGCCGCGGCCATCAACACCGGACTGATCCCCAGTTGCTCGGAAGTCACCCGTTGCAAGCCGCCGAACAGCACGTTGGAAGCCGTGTCCGAACCGGTCAGCGCCACGCCGAGCCAGCCGAGCAGGGTGCCGAACATCGGGTAGAAAATCCCTGTGGCGGCGAAGGCCAGGCCCATGGTGGCGTCCAGTCCCGAGTAGCGCGTGAGGTAGCCTAGGGCAAGCATCGCCGCAATGGTGATCAACGAATACCGCACCACCCACAGGGTGCGCAGGTACTGGCGCGCCAATTGCGGAATCGAATAACCCATCAGCAACCCACCGAGGATCGCCGCGAAGAAAATGCCGCTGCCGGTGGCGGTGAACCAGGTGAACTTGTAGATCGCGTCCTCGGTTTTCGGCGTCGGTACGACCGGCGGTACTTTCTCGACTTGCTGGTGCAGGGTGGTGAAGGTCAGGGCCGGGGAGAAGATCGGATTGGCCTCACGCAACGGTTTACCCTGCGGATCGAGGGTGGCGGAGTGGGTTTGTGGGTCGATCACGGCGCGGGTGTCGAACATGTTTTTGAAGCCCTGGGTGCCCCAGGCGAACACGAACACTGTGAGGATGATCCACGGCATCCACGCGCGCATGACCGCCGGTTTGGCATCGCCGGAAAACGTCGCACTGGTTTCGGGTTTTTGCTCATGCTCCGGGTCGATTTTCGAGTTGTCGACGCGCCCCGACAGCGCCGCCGAAGTGTGCACGGTGGCCGGTTTCCACACCTTGAGGAACCCGGTCAGGCACGCCATGGAAATCAGCGCGGCGATCACGTCCACCAGCATCGGCCCGTGGTAATTGGAGACGAGGAACTGCGGCACGGCAAAACTGACCCCGGCCACCAGAATCGCCGGCCAGATTTCCAGCATCTTGCGCCAACCGGCGAAGGCCCAGATCAACCAGAACGGCACCAGCACCGAGAAGAACGGCAACTGCCGCCCGACCATCATCGACAGCTCCATTTCATCCAGCCCAGTGACTTTGGCCAGGGTGATGATTGGGGTGCCGAGGGCGCCGAAGGCCACAGGCGCAGTGTTGGCGATCAGCGCCAGGCCAGAGGCGGCCAGCGGCGAGAAGCCCAGGCCAATCAGAATCGCCCCGGTCACCGCCACCGGCGTGCCGAATCCGGCCGCGCCTTCGAAGAATGCGCCGAAGCAGAAGGCGATCAGCAGCAATTGCAGACGCCGGTCGTCGGTGATGCGTGCGAGGGAATCCTGCAGCACTTTGAACGAGCCGTTCTCGGTGGTCAGTCGGTGCAGGAAGATGATGTTGAGCACGATCCAGCCAATCGGCAGCAGCCCGTTGGCCGCGCCGAACAGCGCCGCCGTACCGGCCATGTTCGCCGGCATGCCGAAGGCGAAGATCGCGATCAGCAGTGCTGAGGCCAGGGCCAGCAGCGCCGCCAGGTGCGCCTTGACATGGAAAAACGCCAGGGAGGCCAGCATCACCACCACCGGCACTGCGGCCATGATGGTTGATAACACCGGGTTGCCGAACGGGTCGTAGATTTGCTGCCAGACCATGTTCCACCTCTGCTTTTTATTGTTGGAGGCGCAGATCCTTTGCGGGTTGGTTGCGTGGAGTATAGGTGGCATTTGGCCGCTGTCTTGGCGACCGTTTTCGCTGAGCTAACATCACTCAAGCGTGATTCGTTCATCCATAAGAAGAGGAATGCAGTAATGACCGAGCGCCATATGGTCCACACGGAAACCCTGTCCAATAGCTGCAAGATCGAGGTCAAGGCCAGGATATTGAGGGACGGTTCGCTGGAGATGTTTATCGGCGTCTACCAGCCGAACGGCGCGGTGATTGTGGAAGACCATGCGCCGAAGCCGCATCTTTTGGATATGGAAGCTGCGTTCGACTGGGGGATTGAGCAGGCGCGGGGGATCGGGAACAGCCAGCGGACGCTGTAACGCACATGGCGCTGTGGATGGACGCATTAGTAGCCCTTTAGTAGCATCGGCCATTCTCAGCGTTCAGGCGCATCAAGGATGATCCATGTCAGCTTTCCCACCGCGCATGTGGCCAATCACCGCCCTATGCGCATTACTCAGCGGTTGCAGCCTCAACGGTTCCTATCCCGAGGTCGTTGACCCCAATCCCGCCAAACTGCGTTTTGTCGCCAACGTCGCCAATGCCAGCCTCATGCTGTTCACCGCTGAACGCTGCCAGGGCTACACCACGGGTGTGCTCAATAATGTGTTTGCCCGCGACACTTCGCGGCGGGTGGGCATGAGCTTTGCGCCGCCGGCCGATGCTCGGGGCTACCTGGAAATCAAGCTCAAGCCCGAACAACCGGCCTTTCTGATGGTGTGCGGTTCGCCGGCGTTCAACCTCACGCCTGCGCCCGGCGCTGAATATGAGCTGAAGGTCGATTCCGTGAAATCCCGATGCGTGGCGTCCTTGCAGCAGGTCGAGCGGGTGGACGGCAAGACGCTGCGCACCTCGCTGCCGCTGGAGCACAAGGGCCTGGCCGCCTGCACGGGGACATCGCCGATCTTCCCGGTGGTGCCATTACCCGATACGCCGCAGCGCGTGGTGATGATTGATCGCATCATCAATGCCAGCGTGACGGCGGACATGAAAGTCGACTCCGCCGAGGTGACGCGTCTGCGTAGGCCGCCCGATAAACTGGAGCAGCAGATCAGCGCGCGCAAGTCGCAGCTATGGTTCACTTTTCCGGAGGAATACTGGGCTCAATACCGACGCAACTTCAGGACCTTCGATCATGAGATGAGCCAGGTCAACGCGCAGGCATTGGCGCGTTATCGGGAGGAGTTTGGGTTGCGCTTGCGACAGTACGATGATCAGACGCTCGACACGTGGCGGGGGCCAGTCGCTGAGCAACTGACCCAGGCGATGCGCGAGTTTTACCTCAGCACTGACACCCGGCTGGCGCATCAGGCGTTCCGTCGTTTGGTTACGCCCATGGCGGAGCTGGACGACCAATACGGTGTTTGCCTGCGTTCAATGTCGTGCTGGAAATGGAATGTGCACTAAAACGTGAAGCTGCGAGACGAGCGGGGTGCGTGCTGCGCCAACTCGACGTCAAGCAGATGCTCGACCAGCACATCATTCAAGAAGCGGAACTGATCATTCAGCCCGACCACTTCGTTACTGAAGTGGTTGGCGGCGGCCGGCATCAGCAAGTCTTCGAACTGTGGGTCGAACACCAGCGCGATCTCTTTGCGCGAGACCACGTGTTGCGAGTAGTAGTTGCTGCCGAACACCGGGAAACTCACGGCCAGGGTAACGATGCGGATCATGACGGGTGCTCCTCAGTGGTGCCGATGTCCAGGAAAAAGCGCGAAAACAGGGTCAGCGTGACGGCGGTCAGGGCCAGGCAGGTCAGGAGATGGATCAACATGATGTGCCCCTCCGATGCGGGGTTTGCGTTGGGTATGGGCTGATCCTGCGCCGGACGGTTTTTTTGCGGAAGGCGTTCGTTACGATGGTGCATATCAACAGGAATGATGGTGAAGGTTTTTTCATAGATGACGGTGCCAAATCTGTAGGAGCGAGGCTTGCCCGCGAAGAGGCCCGCAACAACACCAACGATCTCCAGACGAACGGCCAAAACCCTCAACCTATACTCAACTCAATAGTCTTATAAGCACCGGACATTTCGTTCGGGAGCGCCTTTAGGACACCGCGATCTTGAACCTGCGTTCGCTGATCGTCGCCGTAATGCTGGTATTGGCAGGGTGCGCCACGTCGACGCGTGCCCCGGAGGTGGCGCCGGTCGTGGTGGTGTCGCCGAGCACCTGGCAGCAGGTGGACCGGGAGATCGTCGCGGCGTCGCAATCGGCCACCGAGCAGACCAAGATCTATGCGCGTGGCGCCATGGATTATTGGCGCACGCGGGTCTATCAACTGACCGAAGAAAACTTCATTCCCTGGTTCAGCAGTTACTGGACCCAGGAATGGCTGTCGATGAAGGTCAGCTGGTACACGCTCAGCGCCGCGGGCGAGCAGGACGCCTCAGCCAAGCGTTTGGCGGACTACCTGCTGGAGCAATACCAGCAGCGCGTGCTGGCGCCGGTTGCCGTGGAAATCGATCCCGACGCGATTCTCGGCCTGGCCACGGCCTTCTACGTCGACATACTCCAGGAAGAATTGCAGAAGATTTCCCAACGTCACGGCATACCGATGGCGCAGCTCAACGGCCGCCTGCAGAAAATCCCCGCCATCGCCCTCGGCCCCCCTTCGGCCCGGGACGCCTCGCTCTATCAGGTCGTGCACACGCAGCCGCTGAACACGTTGCCAGCCTATGCGGCGCTGATCGACAAGATCCACAAGGCGGGAGGGGACAAGGGCGTGGATTCGACCGACACCGCCATGGCGCCGGTGGCCAAGCGCGCCAGCCAGCGGATGGAGGCCGAGCTGCCCTCGCGCGGGGCCGCCAGTGCGGTGGCGGCGGCGGCGGGCAAACTGGCCGGCGGGTTGATCACCATTGGGGTCGCCGGGATTCGCGCGATTATCCGGGCCAATGACCGGCCGGACAGCGAGGCGCTGATTCGCAGCAGTTTGGGCAACACCTTCGACAAGGCCTGGACCAAGCTGGTGCAGAACCCGACGACCGGCGTCATGGCGGGCACGCTGTACCTGGCCGCGCAAATCGAGGGCAACCTGGCGGGGAGCGCTGAAGTACCGTCGGTCAGCTCGAGCGGTGGTGCTGTCGATTGGAGCCCGACAGAATCGACTACTCAGCAGGTCAACCCCTGACCAGTGCCGCAAGGGCTGAACACAGTCCCTGAGGTGGCCATATAACCTGTGGCGAGGGGGCTTGCCCCCGTTGGGTCGCGAAGCGGCCCAAAAATCAGTCATCGCAGTTCTTCAGGTACACCGCGTTGGCTGGTTTTACGACTGCTTCGCAGCCGAACGGGGGCGAGCCCCCTCGCCACAGAGGCAGTGTTCACAACGCCCTAACCCAGCAGGAGAACGACCATGTCCTACATCGACGGCCTGATCGCCGCAGTTCCCACCGCTAACCGCGAAAAATTCATCAAGCACGCCGAGGTCGCCGCCAAGATCTTCAAAGAGGCCGGCGCCCTGAGCATCACTGAATGCTGGGGCGATGACGTGCCCGACGGCAAGGTGACCTCGTTTCCGATGGCGGTGAAACTCAAGGAAGACGAAACCGTGATCTTTTCCTGGATCGTCTGGCCCGACAAAGCCACCCGCGATGCCGGGATGCAGAAAGTCATGGTCGATCCGCGCATGCAACAGGACGTCAACCCGATGCCGTTCGACGGCCAGCGCATGGTCTTTGGCGGCTTCAACGTTGTGCTGCAAGCGTAACCACCACTGCGGGATCACTCGTGCGCCGGGGTGATCCTGCAACTCTTGCGGTTGCGGATCTCGTTGTCCGACGGTCGCTCCCGCACGAACTCGAAACGCGGCTCACCTTCGCTATAGTGAACCAGCCAGCCCCATTCCAGCTCGGCCTCGTCCTGACCGGGTTGCGGCGGCATCGCCCACCATGGCTCTTTGCTGATGATCTCTCGCATGGCGCCCTCCGGTTGATTCGGTTGGTTCAACTATAACGTGCATGTCAGGAGGTGCCAGGCGTGAGCGACGAATCCCATGAACCGCTCAAGCGGCTGTTTTTCGCCTTGAGCTGCGCCCCCGAGCCGCGCCGGAAGATTGCCCAGTGGCGCAGCGCGCTGCAACTGCGCAGCGGACGGCCGGTGCCGGCGGAAAACTTTCACCTGACCTTGATGTTTCTGGGCGCGGTGGGCGTGGCGCAGATTGCCGAGCTCTGCACGGCGGCGGCGAATGTGCGGGCGCCGGGCGCGCCGTTGCGGGTGGTGCTGGATCGAGTGGATGTCTGGCGCAAGCATGGGGTTCTGGTGCTTGTGCCGCAGCAGGCGCCAGTGGAGTTGTTGCGGCTGGTTTACGCGTTGGAACAGGCGATGTTGCCGTTCGGGTTTGAGGATTCGCCGAAGGAATTCAGGCCGCATCTGACCTTGATGCGCGACTATCGATTGCCAGTGCCTGAGTCCTCGACGCCACCAGAATTTGTGTTGCGGGCCGAGCATTTCACACTGTTCGAATCCCACAAGGGTCATTACCGAGCGCTGGCCGAATGGCCTCTGGTGTCTCAGGACCAAAAAAAGGCGCCCGAGGGCGCCTGAAATTCACCTTAACCGAGGAGCCAGGTGAGGCCGTTCGCAGGAGGTGCAGCGGTGGTAAGGCGCTGCGTGAACGGAAGAGGGGAAAACAGCTACCACATGATCGTTCCCACGCTCTGCGTGGGAATGCAGCCCGGGACGCTCCGCGTCCCATCCAGAGCCGAACGCGGAGCGTCCGCGGAGGCATTCCCACGCAGAGCGTGGGAACGATCGGGGTGTGGGTTATTTACCGAGTTTCACGCGGGTCCAGCCCCGGGTCATCACGCGCTGAACGCCGATCGGCATGTCGGGAATCGCGTACAACGTCGCCATGACTGCCAGGGACGGATACGACCCCGGATCATTGCGAATCGCCTCATCCACCAACGGCGTCGCTGCCGCGTTGGCATTGCTGTAGCCGATGTTGTTGGTGATCTCGGCGATGATGTCCGGGCGCATCAGGAAGTTCATGAACAGGTAGGCATTCTCGACGTTGGCCGCGTCCCGGGGGATGGCGACCATGTCGTAGAAACTGCCGGCGCCTTCTTTCGGGATGCTGTAGTCGATCTTCACCAGATCGCCGGCCTCTTTGGCGCGGGCCTTGGCCTGCAACACGTCGCCGGAGTAACCGACGGCCACGCAAATATTGCCGTTGGCCAGGTCGGAGATGTATTTCGAGGAATGGAAGTACGCCACCGACGGCCGAATCTTCATGAACAGCGCTTCGGCTTCGGCGATTTGGTTCTTGTCCTGGGAGTTCACCGGGTAGCCCAGGTAGTGCAGGGCGGCCGGGAGCATTTCGGTCGGCGAATCAAGGAAACTGATGCCGCAGGCTTTGAGTTTTTCCGCGTTTTCCGGTTTGAACAGCAGGTCCCAGGAGTTGGTCGGCGCATTGTCCCCGAGCACTTCCTTGACCTTGGCCGGGTTGAAACCGATGCCGATCGAGCCCCACATGTACGGGAAGGCGTGACCGTTGTCCGGGTCGCTGGCCGAGGCGTTTTTCAGCAGCACCGGGTTGAGGTTTTTCCAGTTCGGCAGCTTCGATTTGTCCAGCGTCTGATAGACGCCGGCCTTGATCTGCTTGGCCAGGAAACTGTTGGACGGCACCACGATGTCGTAGCCGGATTTACCCGCGAGCAGGCGTGCCTCAAGGGTTTCGTTGCTGTCGAACACATCGTAGGTCACGCGGATGCCGGTCTCGTCTTCGAACTTCTTGACCGTGTCCGCGGCGATGTAATCCGACCAGTTATAGACGCGCAGCACCTTGTCGTTGGCCTGGGCGCCGGTGGTGATCGCGCCCACTAAGGACAGTGTCAGCAGAGTCCTGCCAAACATTTTCATCGGTACAACTCCATTCTTCTTATTCAAAACACAAAACGTGTGGCGAGTGAGCTTTTGTGGCGAGGGGGCTTGCCCCCGTTGGGTCGCGAAGCGGCCCCAAAACCTGCAACCGAGGTGTATCAGGTACACCGCGTTCACTGGTTTTACGACTGCTTCGCAGCCGAACGGGGGCAAGAAGCCCCCTCGCCACAGGGAAAGTGTTCACCTGACAGGGCATGCGTTCACTTAACTGAGAGCCGTCGCTTCGACTCGTTGATTGTTCTGCGGCTGCCACGACTCGCTGGCCGTCTGGTCCATCGCTTCCTGGATCGCTCGTTTACGGGTGGCTTCGGCGCGGCGGCTGAAGTACCAGACCATGAATGTCACAATCGAAACCGCCAACAGAATCAAACTGGCCACCGCGTTGATCTCAGGTTTAACCCCCAGACGCACCGCCGAGAACACTTCCATCGGCAAGGTCGTCGACCCCGGACCCGACACGAAACTCGCTAACACCAAGTCATCCAGCGACAAGGCAAACGACATCATCCCGCCCGCCGCCAACGAGGGCGCGATCATCGGAATGGTGATCAGGAAGAACACCTTCAACGGCCGCGCACCCAGGTCCATCGCCGCTTCTTCAATCGACAGGTCCAGCTCACGTAAACGTGCCGAAACTACCACCGCCACATACGCGGCGCAGAACGTCGTGTGCGCAATCCAGATCGTCACCAGGCCGCGTTCCTTCGGCCAACCGAGCAACTGCGCCATGGCCACGAACAGCAGCAACAGCGACAGACCGGTGATCACTTCCGGCATCACCAACGGCGCCGTCACCAGCCCACCAAACAGCGTGCGACCTTTGAAGCGAGTCACGCGCGTCAGCACAAACGCCGCCAAGGTCCCCAGCGCCACCGCTGCAATCGCCGTGTAGCAGGCAATCTCCAGCGAACGCACCACCGAGCCCATCAGTTGCGTGTTGTCGAGCAAGCCGACGTACCACTTCACCGACCAGCCGCCCCACACCGTCACCAGTTTCGAGGCGTTGAACGAGTAGATCACCAGGATCAGCATCGGCAGGTAGATGAACGACAGGCCGAAAATCAGCATGAACTTTGAAAATCCGAAGCGTTTCATCCCCGTGCCTCCATCTCTTTGGCCTGGCTGCGGTTGAACAGCAGAATCGGCACAATCAGGATCAACAGCATCACCACCGCCAGGGCAGACGCCACCGGCCAGTCGCGGTTATTGAAGAACTCTTGCCACAGCACGCGACCGATCATCAGGGTCTCCGGGCCACCCAACAGCTCCGGAATCACGAACTCACCGACCACCGGAATGAACACCAGCATGCAGCCGGCGATGATGCCGTTCTTGGCCAGCGGCACGGTGATTTTCCAGAAGTTGTTGAAGTTGCTCGAACCCAGGTCCGACGCGGCTTCCAACAGGCTTTCATCGTGCTTGACCAGGTTGGCGTACAGCGGCAACACCATGAACGGCAGGTAGGCGTAAACCACCCCGATGTAGACCGCCGTGTTGGTGTTGAGGATCTCGATCGGCGCCGAGGTCAGCCCGGTCCACATCAGGAACGCGTTGAGCAAGCCGTTGTTGCTGAGGATGCCCATCCACGCATAGACGCGGATCAGGATCGCGGTCCAGGTCGGCATCATGATCAGCAGCATCAGGACGTTTTGCGTTTCCTTTTTCGCCTTGGTGATCGCGTAGGCCATCGGGAAACCGATCACCAGGCACATCACCGTGCTGAGCAGCGCCACTTTCAGCGAGCCGAGGTACGCCGAGATGTACAACTCATCCTGGGTCAGCAGGCTGTAGTTGCCGAGGTTGAGCAGCAGCTGGAATTTCTGCTCGGCGAAGGTGTAAATCTCCGAGTAGGGCGGAATCGCCAGCGCCGCTTCGGAGAAGCTGATCTTCATCACCAGAAAGAACGGCAGCATGAAGAACAGGAACAGCCAGATGAACGGAATGCCGATCACCACTTTGCGCCCGCTGGGGACCAGTCTCAGGAATTGCTGATTGAAGGTTTTCATGAGCGCAGTACCACGCCGCTGTCGTCTTCCCACCACACGTAGACCTGATCGTCCCAGGTCGGACGCGCGCCCCGGCGTTCGGCGTTGGCCATGAACGACTGCACGACTTTGCCGCCCGGCAGTTCGACGTAGAACACCGAGTGGCCGCCGAGGTAGGCGATGTCATGCACCTTGCCTTTGGACCAGTTGTAGCGCTGCTCGGGCTTGAGGGTGCTGACGAGCATTTTTTCCGGGCGAATAGCGTAGGTGATCGACTTGTCCTGCACCGAGGTGCTGACGCCGTGACCGACGTAAATCTTCTGCTCCAGGTCCGGGCTGTGGATGATCGCGTGACCTTCAAGGTCTTCCACAACGGTGCCGTCGAAGGCGTTCACGTTGCCGATGAACTCGCAGACCATGCGGCTGACCGGTGCTTCGTAGATGTCCACCGGGCTGCCGATCTGGGCGATCCAGCCCAGGTGCATGATCGCGATACGTTCGGCCATGGTCATGGCTTCTTCCTGGTCATGGGTCACCATCACGCAGGTCACGCCGACCCGTTCGATGATCTGCACCAGTTCCAGTTGCATCTGCGAGCGCAGCTTTTTATCCAGCGCGCCCATGGGTTCGTCGAGCAGCAACAGCTTCGGACGTTTGGCCAGGGAGCGGGCGAGGGCGACGCGCTGACGCTGGCCGCCGGACAACTGATGGGGTTTGCGCTTGGCGTATTGGGTCATGTGTACCAGGCGCAGCATCTCTTCCACACGGGCGTCGATTTCGCTGGCGGACAACCGATCCTGCTTCAAGCCGAAGGCGATGTTCTGCGCCACCGTCATGTGCGGGAACAGCGCGTAGGACTGGAACATCATGTTGATCGGCCGCTCGTAGGGCGGCATGTCGGTGATGTCGACACCGTCGAGCAAGATCCGCCCTTCGGTCGGGCGCTCGAAACCGGCGAGCATGCGCAGCAGGGTCGATTTGCCCGAGCCGGAACCACCGAGCAGGGCGAAGATTTCGCCTTGATGGATCTCCAGGGACACATCGTCCACTGCAGTGGTTTCGTCGAACTTCTTGGTCACGCGATCGATTTTCACCAACACCTTTTTCGGTGCCTGGTGACCTTCAAGAGCCTTCCTGTAAGTGCTGGAGGCATTTGCCATGTGAAACTCCCAACAGGTTTCAGTCGTCGGGCCAACGCGGCCTGACTTAATAGTTGATTGCAAGCCCGTGTCGTACGGTGCCAATCCATTCAAACGCGGTC
The DNA here is from genome assembly GCF_008370045.1 of Pseudomonas sp. ANT_J12. Lineage (GTDB taxonomy): Bacteria > Pseudomonadota > Gammaproteobacteria > Pseudomonadales > Pseudomonadaceae > Aquipseudomonas. The sequence goes on along the minus strand of NZ_VOBN01000003.1, from coordinate 392,181 downwards.
CATTGTAGGAGCGAGGCTTGCCCGCGAAGACGGCGTGTCAGTCGCCATCATCGTTGCCTGATACACCGCTTTCGCGGGCAAGCCTCGCTCCTACAGGGGTATTGCGTTTGGTTCGCTGGCCCATACCGCTCGGGCTTATTCGGCGCCGCCGTCCTGGCTGCCTGGTGGTGCTTGTTGTTGTCTTGTTTCGTTTTTTACGCGTGAAGAGGCAGCGCGCGTCGGCGCACCCGCCCGTTCACGAGGGCAGTTAAATCGTTGGGTGAGGGTTTAAGTCGTCAGCGTTTTTTACGTAGCGCCGCCCGTTGCCGGCACGCGTCGCCAAACGCCTGGAAAATACTTAAATACTGAGGATTGGAAAGCACCTGCCATTCCGGGTGCCATTGCACGCCGACGGCGAAGGTCGGGCTGTGTTCCACCGAGATCGCCTCGATCAAACCGTCCGGTGCAATCGCTTCTGCGCGCAGGCCCGGTGCCAGTCGATCAACGCCCTGGCTGTGAATCGAATTGACCCTGAACTCGGTCGGCAACTCCAACGCTTCGAACACGCCGCCAGGCTGCACTGTCACGGCATGAGCCGGCGCGTATTGCACCGCCAACTCGGGACTGTCCGCTTCACGGTGATCGAGCATGCCCGGCAGTTCATGCACCTTCTGATGCAGGCTGCCGCCGAACGCGACGTTCATTTCCTGAAAACCGCGACAGATGCCCAGCACCGGAACACCGGCGGCAATCGCTGCACGCAATAAAGGAAGGGTCGTGGCGTCCCGGGCCGGATCGTGATCCGTGCCGGGAGCGCTGGCGGGGCCTTGATAGTGGAAGGGTTCCACGTTTGAGGGCGAGCCGGTGAGCAACAGACCGTCGAGCTGCGCGAGCAGGTCCTCGATTTCAGTCAGTTCACCCAGGGAAGGAATGACCACGGGCAACCCCAGAGCCGCGACGCTGACAGCGCGCAAGTACTTGTCGCCGCTGACGTGGTAGGGGTGCAGGCCAATCTGTTTGACGCACGCTGTAACGCCGATCAATGGCTTGAATGCCATTTTTATCACCTCGAAGTTTCACACTTGAACGAGCTTTTCCGGAGCTTAGCCTTGTTGATTTTAATTAACAACTCTCATGTAAAAAATTCTAAACGCCGGTCGTCCGATGCTGAGGATCTGCGCGGCTCTGGCGGCTTATCTGGCACTCTCGTCCCCATAAAAGGCCCGAAAATAAAGGTTGAAAGGCTAAGTGTTCGCTATTGACTTCACTTTGCCGTTCGGGTTGACTGGGCTCGCAACACCGTAGTGAACATAATAATTAACAGCTAATAGGTGCATCATGTCGGTCCCTCTGCGTACCGTTCAACTCAACGAAGCAAACGCATTCCTTAAGAAATATCCTGAGGTTTTGTACGTCGACCTTCTGATTGCGGATATGAACGGTGTGGTGCGCGGCAAGCGCATCGAACGCACCAGTCTTCATAAGGTTTACGAAAAAGGCATCAACCTCCCGGCGTCACTCTTTGCCCTGGACATCAACGGCTCGACGGTGGAAAGCACCGGCCTGGGTCTGGACATCGGCGACTCCGACCGAATCTGCTACCCCATCCCGGGCACCCTGAGCATTGAGCCGTGGCAGAAACGCCCAACCGCGCAATTGCTGATGACCATGCACGAACTCGAAGGCCAGCCGTTCTTCGCTGACCCACGGGAAGTGCTGGCGAATGTGGTGCGTAAATTCGACGACATGGGCCTGACCATCTGCGCGGCGTTTGAACTCGAGTTCTACCTGATCGATCAGGACAACGTGAACGGTCGTCCGCAATCGCCGCGTTCGCCGGTATCGGGCAAGCGTCCGGTGTCGACCCAGGTGTATTTGATCGACGACCTCGACGAATACGTCGATTGCCTGCAAGACATCCTTGAAGGCGCGAAAGAGCAGGGCATCCCGGCCGACGCCATCGTCAAGGAAAGCGCCCCGGCGCAGTTCGAAGTCAACCTGCATCACGTCAACGACCCGATCAAAGCCTGCGACTACGCGGTGTTGCTCAAGCGTCTGGTGAAGAACATCGCCTATGACCACGAGATGGACACCACCTTCATGGCCAAGCCGTATCCGGGCCAGGCAGGCAATGGTCTGCACGTACACATTTCGATTCTCGACAAAGAAGGCAACAACATCTTTGCCAGCGAGGATCCCGAGCAGAACGCCGCACTGCGTCACGCGATCGGCGGTGTGCTCGAGACCCTGCCGGCGCAGATGGCCTTCCTGTGCCCGAACGTCAACTCGTACCGCCGTTTCGGCGCGCAGTTCTACGTACCGAACTCGCCGAGCTGGGGCATCGACAACCGTACCGTTGCGGTACGTGTGCCGACCGGTTCTGCCGATTCGGTGCGCATCGAACACCGCGTAGCCGGTGCCGACGCCAACCCGTACCTGCTGATGGCCTCGGTCCTGGCCGGTATTCACCACGGTTTGACCAACAAAATCGAGCCGGGCGCTCCGGTGGAAGGCAACAGCTACGAGCAGAACGAACAGAGCCTGCCGAACAACCTGCGCGATGCACTGCGCGAGCTGGACGACAGCGAAGTCATGGCCAAATACATCGACCCGCTCTACATCGACGTGTTCGTGGCGTGCAAGGAAAGCGAGTTGGCCGAGTTCGAAAACTCCATCTCGGACCTTGAGTACAACTGGTATCTGCACACGGTCTGATGGGTTTGGGCTGTTGGGGTTGATGTTGAATGTGAGGGCCTCTTCGCGGGCAAGCCTCGCGCCTACACAGGATATGTGTCGGGCACAAAAAATGTGCACGCCGCAGACCTGCAGGAGCGAGGCTTGCCCGCGAAGACGGCCGCCCAATCACCCCTGCAATCCCCTGATACGCCGCCACAACAATCACTTATTCCTCTGCGTCGAGTCACAACAATGACAAACACTCGCAGCGACTGGGAACAACGCTTCCAGTCCTTATCCATCGAAGGCCGGGCCTTTATCGACGGTCAATACCGCGCAGCACTGAGCGGTGACACCTTCGAATGCATCAGCCCGGTCGACGGCCGTTTCCTGGCCAATGTCGCCAGCACCGACGAAGCCGATGCCAACGCAGCCGTCGCCGTCGCACGGCAGACGTTCGAGTCCGGCATCTGGGCGCGTCTTGCACCTGCCGAACGTAAAAAAATCCTGATCCGCTTCGCCGATCTCATCCTGGCGAACCAGGAAGAACTGGCCCTGCTCGAAACCCTCGACATGGGCAAGCCAATCAGCGATTCGATGAACATCGACATTCCAGCGACCGCCAACGCGATCCGCTGGAGCGCCGAAGCCATCGACAAGATCTACGACGAAGTCGCCGCCACACCCCACGATCAACTCGGCCTCATCACCCGTGAACCCGCCGGTGTAGTCGCCGCCATCGTGCCGTGGAACTTCCCGTTGATCATGGCCAGCTGGAAGTTCGCCCCGGCACTCGCGGCGGGCAACTCGTTCATCCTCAAGCCTTCGGAAAAATCGCCACTGACCGCGATCCGCATTGCGCAATTAGCGCTGGATGCCGGGATCCCGAAAGGCGTGTTCAACGTCCTGCCAGGCTACGGTCACACCGTCGGCAAGGCGCTGGCGTTGCACATGGACGTCGACGTGCTGGCGTTCACCGGCTCCACCGCGATTGCCAAGCAACTGCTGATCTACGCCGGGCAAAGCAACATGAAACGCGTTTGGCTCGAAGCAGGGGGGAAGAGTCCAAACGTGGTGTTCGCCGACGCGCCGGATTTGCGCGCGGCAGCACAAGCGGCGGCGGGGGCGATTGCCTTCAACCAGGGCGAAGTCTGCACCGCCGGTTCGCGCTTGCTGGTGGAGCGCTCGATTCGCGAGCAGTTCATTCCGCTGCTGGTGGAAGCGCTGCAAGCCTGGAAACCGGGGCACGCCCTCGATCCGGAAACCACCGTCGGCGCAGTCGTCGATCAACGGCAACTGGACAACGTGCTGCGCTACATCCAGGTCGGCAAAGACCAGGGTGCGCAACTGATCGCGGGTGGCAGCCGCACCCTCGAAAGCACCGGCGGCCTGTACGTGGAACCGGCGATTTTCGACGGTGTGACCAACGCCATGACCATCGCCCAGGAAGAAATTTTCGGTCCGGTACTGTCGCTGATCACCTTCGACACCTTCGATGAAGCGCTGGCCATCGCCAACGACAGCATCTTCGGCCTGGCCGCCGGCGTCTGGACCAGCAACCTGAGCAAGGCCCACACCTTCGCCCGTGGTTTGCGCGCCGGCAGCGTCTGGGTCAACCAGTACGACGGCGGCGACATGACCGCACCGTTCGGCGGGTTCAAGCAGTCGGGTAACGGTCGGGACAAATCGCTGCACGCGTTCGACAAATACACCGAACTCAAAGCGACCTGGATCAAGCTCTAACACCTTTACAGCGGCGGTCGCCAGCGCGTGCTGGCGGCCATCGGAGAAACGTATGAAACCAACAACACATGTCAACAGCTACTACGCCGCCACCCGCAACTTCACCGGCGAATTCCCGGTGCTTGAAGAACTGGTGGAATGCGACGTCTGCGTGATCGGCGCCGGCTACACCGGTTTGTCCTCGGCGCTGTTCCTCGCCGAAGCGGGCTACAGCGTGACCGTGCTCGAAGCCGCCAAAGTCGGCTTCGGCGCCAGCGGTCGCAACGGCGGTCAACTGGTCAACTCCTACAGCCGCGACGTCGATGTCATCGAAGAACGCTACGGCGACAAGACCGCCGAAATCCTCGGCAGCATGATCTTTGAAGGTGCCGACATCATCCGTCAGCGCATCCAGCACTACGACATCCAGTGCGACTACAAGCCCGGCGGCATCTTCGCCGCGCTGAACAAAAAGCAACTCAAAGGCCTGGCCGAGCAGAAAAGCAGCTGGGAACGCTACGGCAACAAGAACCTGAAAATGCTCGACGCCGCCGACATCAAGCGCGAAGTCGGTTGCGACAACTACGTCGGCGGCCTGCTGGACATGCAGGGCGGCCATATCCATCCGCTGAACCTGGCCCTCGGCGAAGCCTCGGCGATCATCGGCCTGGGCGGCAAAATCTACGAACAATCGGCGGCGGTGGAAATCACCTACGGCGAACCGATCACCGTGCGCACCGCCAAAGGCGTGGTCCGCGCCAAGTACCTGCTGATCGCCGGCAACGCCTACCTGCCGCAAGGCCTCGACAATCGCGTGACCAGCAAAAGCATGCCCTGCGGCTCGCAAATCGTCGTCACCGAACCGTTGTCAGAGCAAGTCGCACGCAGCCTGATCAAAAACAACTACTGCGTCGAAGACTGCAACTACCTGCTCGACTACTACCGCCTCACCGCCGACAACCGCCTGCTGTACGGCGGCGGAGTGGTCTACGGCGCCCGGGAACCGGACGACATCGAACAACTGATCAAGCCAAAAATCCTCAAGACCTTCCCGCAGTTGAAGGACGTGAAAATCGACTACCGCTGGACCGGCAACTTCCTGCTGACCATGTCGCGCATGCCGCAATTCGGCCGCATCGAGAAAAACGCCTACTACATGCAAGGCTACAGCGGCCACGGCGTTACCTGCTCACACCTGGCCGGCAAACTGATCAGCGAAATGATCCGCGGCGACGCCGAACGTTTCGATGCCTTTGCCTCCTTGCCGCACATGCCGATGCTTGGTGGCCGCACCTTCCAGGCGCCCCTCACTGCCATGGGCGCCGCGTACTACGCACTGCGCGACCGGTTCGGCATCTAAAGTCCCTGTGTGAACGGGCCCCTGTGGCGAGGGGGCTTGCCCCCGTTGGGCCGCGAAGCGACCCCAAACCCGGCCACCGCGGTGTAACGGTTACACCGGGCGCAATGGTTTTACGACCGCTTCGCAGCCGAACGGGGGCAAGCCCCCTCGCCACAACGTCCAAACCAACACCATCTTTGTGGCGAGGGAGCTTGCTCCCGCTGGGTCGCGAAGCGTCCCCGTTTTGGGCTTTTCACCCACCACCCATCGAACCTGCTGAGCAACACGAACAAACGTGATTTAATACCCGCCTTTCACTTTTCCGGGACAGGGAAGTGGTGCTCCTCGCGGCCAAAAGTCGCCCGCCATCCACCCCCATAACCCCCTTAAGTAGTGCACACACATAAGGCTGTCATGGACACGGGCTCACGACTCAAATTAGTACGCGAAAGCTACAAACTGTCCCAGCGCGAGCTGGCCCGCCGTAGCGGCGTCACCAATGCCACCATCTCCCTGATCGAACAAAATCGCGTCAGCCCCTCCGTCAGCTCCCTCAAGAAACTGCTCGAAGGCATCCCCATGTCCCTGGCGGACTTCTTCACCTTCGACCAGCCACCGCGCGAGCATCAATACGTATTCCGCGCCAACGAACAGCCGGATCTTGGGCGGCACGGGCTGCGATTGTTGCTTATTGGCGCGTCCGTACCGAGCCGGCAGATGCGCTTATTGCGCGAGCAGTACGCGCCTGGGGCTAGTTCGGGGGAAGAGCCTATCGTCCACTCGGAAGGCGAGGAGTGTGGGCTGGTGACGCGGGGGACGGTTGAACTCACCGTTGATGGGCAGATTAGTGTGCTGAATGCCGGGGATGGGTATTACTTTCCGACGACGTTGCCGCATCGGTTTCGCAATATTGGGGCGGATGAGGCAGAAATCATAAGTGCCAACACCCCGGCTAACTTCTGATATCGCAAATGGACACTGACCTGTAGCAACCTTCGTCCGTTGCTACAGGCATTCTTCAAAGTAAATGGACTTACCTGCATGACTACCCAACGCATCCGTGCACTTGCACTGTGTGTCTTCCATCACGATGGAAAGATACTGGTTAATGAATTTTGCGATCCCATCACCAAACAGACCTTCTTCCGCCCGCTCGGCGGAGGTATCGACTTTGGCGAAACCAGCGCCGAAGCCATTGAACGAGAGATCCAGGAAGAACTCGGTTTGCCGATCACCGATGTCCGATTGATCGGTACGCTTGAAAGCCTCTTTACGTATGCCGGTAAGCCAGGACACGAAATCGTGCAGGTTTACGATGCGAAGTTTGTGGATTCAGCTGTTTACGAATTGCCGTACTTGAACGCCCAAGAGAGCGATGGGGCTGCGTTCACAGCGAAGTGGCATTCATGCGCAAGCTTTACTGACGATTCGCCGTTGGTGCCTGATGGGCTTTACGATTTGCTTGGAAAAGTCGAATTGATAGGTTGACGCTCGCGACTCAATGACTGTGTAGCAATTAGCGTCAGGCTGTTTCTGACAAGTCACCGCTAAAAAATCTGTTGTCGTCGATTAATCATTCATTGGCTTGTTCGTTCGTCGGAGTAGTTATGGCAGGTAGTGTTTCGTGGAATATAGATTTGGGGAAAGTGCTGGATCGTGTCCTGAATTTTATATTCGGGACTGTGTCTAGCCGTTTGATGCTAGTCGGAATAGGGCTCATGTCCTACAATTTAAAAGATGTTTTGGTTTATGCTATTCAGACGGTAATACTCAAAAAAAATGATGCCCAGCCGCCCGGAAACAGCATCGGTTGGATGGAAGGTTTAGGGTTGTTGGTATTTGCTATTGGTCTTTTAATACCGCTTTATCATTGGCTTATTAGTTCTAGGAAAAACCTACAAGCAGATAGGTTGCTTTTCAAGCAAACTTATTTGCAAATGAGTGTTCCGCAACTGCAAGACGAATGTGAGAGGCTGTACGGAATAAAAAACGCTGACGCGCAAGCCATTCGAACGATTCTTGGACATCCAACCAACGTCAATGGCGCTATCGCTCTTTTTCAGTTTGGTTATATGAATGTTATCTATCAAGCGCCTTGGTTTCGTCTGCGCGATAAATGGTTCAAGATTCGCTATAACATCGGATTTTTAATTTGGATGTTGTTTCCGGTTCATATTGCTCTTTGTTTGCTCTTAGGTGCGCTGGAGCTTTATAATCCGGGGTTGTTAAATTCTGGTCCGTATGCAGGCCAAATATTTATTGCTCTCGCAATTTTGGAGTCCATGGGGGCATATTTAATTTTTGGTGACTTGAAGAGAATGGGTAGAGCGATAACATTGGTTGAGTTTAATAGATAGTAGTTGTCGCAGTTTAAAGAGGTGGCAGATCTATTTGAATAAGATCAGCCACCTTTTTCAGCATTGCAGTAACCGTAGCGACTCAAAGCCTCGCCAACAATGTACGGGGGCTTTTCAGTTGTCAGCGTTTCATGGCTTCGCACTGGTTCCGCAGATCGCTATTGGAAATCTGCCCGCAACTGCCATTGCCTTTCTTGGCATAGCAAAGATTGCGCTGGTCACTGTCCGAGATCTGGCCACAGCTGCCATTATTGGTTTCCGCATAGCAGGCATTGCGCATATCCGAGTTGTTGATCTGCCCGCAGCCACTGCCGCTCTGTTTTGCATAGCAATAGTTGCGCATATCGCTGTCGCTGATCTGTCCGCAGCCGGAGCCTCCTTTCTCTGCGTTGCACGCATTGCGCAAATTCGAATCATTGATCTGCCCACAGCTGCCGCCACTCTCCTTGGCGTAACAATAGTTGCGCTGATCACTGTTGGATATCTGCCCACAACTGGCATGGGCGTACCCGCTAAGCATCAACAACACAGCAATGATTACTCTCATTACGCACTTCCCTGATTTACCAGGAATCAGCCTGGCGCTGCTTGATCCCAAAAATGGTGACAGTTCTATTTAAACAAAGATCTATCACCTTATTTCCAGCGTCATTTCACCCAATTACACATTTAACGACCCCGTGCTCAATCAGCCCGCGCGCTCAACGTATCGGCAACGACAACCGATCCAGCGCACAGCCGTTGGCCGCTGACTGCTCGGCCTGAAACAGTCGAACCCCGGAATCCAGATCGACGATGTTGATCTGGCAGCCGCTCATGACATGAGGGCCGTCGGTGATGCCGCCCTTGATCACATAGCGAGCGCCCGGCATGAACTCGGTGACAAAATCGACCGTGCATCTGCGGTTGCCGCTGGCCCCGCCTTCCAGCAAAAGATGGATCGGCTTGCCCGCTTCGATGGCTCGAAAACCTTCGGGTCTCGAGGGTGTCGATGGGTAGCCACCCCAGACCGAGAACAGTTGCCGAGCGGGTGTCACGGGCACCGATCGGCCGTATTTGCAGGCCATGGTCGGCGCTGCGCTAAGGGTCAGGTAGTTGCGACGATTGATCATTGCGTCCATTTCGCTGCGGATCTGCGCTTGTGGGGCGTTGGCGGGGGCTTCGTATTGCGGGATCGGCGAGCAACCTGCGATTAGCAGCAGTAGCGAGCTTAAGTACAGCGGTTTCATGGGCGTTTCTGTCCGTAGCGGTTTGAGAAATGGGCGGGATTACTGGTTCGAGCAAAATGAATCCCGCAGAGATAGGCCAAATAGGCGGCAGAGTGCCACTAAGTTGATATTGGTGGAAGGGGCGCGGGTTGCATGGCTGGATTGGCAGGGTGGGTTGTTGGACCAGCTTCAGGACGACGTAAAAAAACCGCAGACATGCGGTTTTTTTTGCGACTTGATTCGGGTTACTGATTCGGTGGCGTATCAAACCCACGCCGCTCAATCACCCGAAACACATCATGCACATCCCGGATCAGGATCCAGGCGATGTGGGTGACGGTGTTGATGTCGTTTTCGGCGTAGTCCGGCAGGCTGGTGCAGGCCATGAGGTTGAGGTATTTGAGGACGGCGTTGAGGCGTTCGCTGACGCAGTTGTGGAGTTCGCGGATGGGGGCGTCGTTGTCGATTAGGAGGACGGGGTAGTCGGTGGCGAATTGGGACATGGGGGTGAAGCGGCGTGGCGGATTGTTCGTAGTCATAGGATCAGCTCTTCAATTGATTAGAAGTGCCACCTTTCTGCTGCGAAACAAATGGGTGGCAGCTATGTGCGGGTTCGCAGACCGGAGAAGAGACTAAAACCGGCAGACCCGAAGGTCTCCCACACACAGCCGCCATAAAACGTAACGGTGGCGAATTTTGCCACAGTTGTCATTTGACGGTGTGTATCCACTTCTACAGGGCTGCGAAACCCTATCGCCAATTTCTGTTAGCGACGGCTCGAATATAGGTGGGCACTTTATGGCCCGCAACCGGGGGGTAGGACGCCTTTTAGGCTGTTTTGGTGAAGGAGATTTGCTGCGATTGGCCACGAAACCCTTGCGGGCTGGGCGTTCGGAAATGTCTTAGGAAATCGGGGGCAAGGGATTGGGGCTGCTTCGCAGCCCAGCGGGAGCAAGCTCCCTCACCACAAAGGGTGTTTTCCTACATGGTTTTCGGACGTGAAGATCAAAAGATCGCAGCCTCCGGCAGCTCCGCGGGTGCGGGATGCTCAGAAATGATAAAGCCCCGAGTCTTCGGGGCTTTTTGAAGTGCTGGGGGGCTGCTTCGCAGCCCAACGGGGGCAAGCCCCCTCGCCACAAAAAAAGCGAGTGTGCGGCGGCTTGGTTATTGCGCGCTGTGGGTGCTGTGTTTCGGGCCGGCCAGTGCCCAAGCGATGAGGCCGATCAAGGGCACGAAGACGATGACGACGATCCACACGCCTTTGTTGTCGACCTTGCTGCCGCTTTTGATCACTTTGTTGATCGCCCACAGTTCAATCACCACCAGTATTGCCGCGAGTGCGATCCAGACGTATTCGATTTGCATTAGCCACCTCCTGAAAGTCATTTCTTTAGGTGGGTGGTGGCGGGCAGGGTTCATTAAATGTGTAGTTGGGCACAACACTAATCTGTGGCGAGGGGGCTTGCCCCCGTTGGGTCGCGCAGCGGCCCCAAAACCTATCACCACGGTGCATCAGGCACACAGCGTGCAATGGTTTTGCGACTGCTTCGCAGCCGAACGGGGGCAAGCCCCCTCGCCACAAGGTGTTTGTGTTGCTTCAGATCTATGTCAGTCAGACAGTGCCGGGGTGCGCGGGGGAATCATCCGCTTGCTGCCCGTTGCTTCAAACGCCGCCGCCAACCGCAGCAACGTCGAATCATCATAGGCACGCCCGGCAAACGTCAGCCCGACCGGCATCCCAATGTCCGGCATCACACCCATCGGCACGGTGACGGTGGGAACGCCCAAATGGCGGATGGCGAGGTTGCCATTGGCTACCCAAACCCCATTACTCCAGGCAATGTCCGCCGACGCAGGATTCACATCCGCATCCGCCGGCCCGACATCAGCAACGGTCGGGAACAGCACCGCATCCAGCCCAAGCCGATCCATCCAGTGTTCAAGATCAAGTCGGCGGGTTTGTTCCAGCCCTCGAAGTCCGTCGGGCACGGTGCTGATCTGGTCCCACGGCGTAATCCCGCGCTCAGCCATGCGCACATATTCATCCATGCCCGCCGCCAGATCGCCCTCGCGATTAGGCAACGTCCCCGGGTCATGGGGGAAGATCAGCGGTCCATCCACATCCGCCAGGCGATTCAATTTCGGATCGCCATTGGCCCGCAGGAAATCATCAAACGCCCACGCCGTCAGGTCCCACAACTCATGGTGCAGGAACTCCTTGGATACGATGCCGCGATTGAACACCGTCGGCGCGCCGGGGCGATCGCCTTCGCAATTGGACACCAGCGGGAAATCAACTTCGATCACTTCAGCGCCCGCCGCTTCGAGTACCTGGCGCGCCTGTTTCCAAAGCTCGATCACCGAGTCGCGGGTGTTGATGCGTTGCCCGGTTGGGCCACCAATCCCCGGCGCTTCTGACGTACCCGCTTCAGGATCGGCATTGATGTACATGCGAGGAATACCAAGACGCTTACCAGCAAGTGCCTCGGGGTTGGCGGCCAGCTCGGCATAGGACGCAGGGCGCACCGAAGCAACGCTCGGAATCGGCACCCACGGTTGCAGCCGCCACAGGTCGCCGCGTGTATCGGGATCTTCCGCGACCACGACGTCGAGCACTTCAAGCAAGTCAGCCATGGTCCGGGCGAACGGCACGACCACGTCCATGGTCGGGGTCAGCGGCCAGTTGCCGCGCACCGAGATGATCCCGCGCGACGGCGTGTAGGCGCACAGGCCATTGTTCGACGCCGGGCCGCGACCGCTCGACCAGGTTTCTTCCGCCAAACCGAATGCCGCGAAACTGGCGGCGGTGGCCGTGCCGGCGCCGTTCGACGAGCCGGAAGCAAAAGGCGCCGTGAGGTAGTCCGCGTTGTACGGACTCTCAGCCCGGCCATAGACCCCGCGCTGCATCCCGCCGTTGGCCATCGGCGGCATGTTGGTCTTGCCCAGGCAAATCGCCCCGGCGCCGCGCAGCCGTTCGATAGTGAACGCATCGCGATGCGCGACGAGGTTGGCGAAGGCCGGACTGCCGGACGCAGCGGTCAAACCTTTCACCAGGTAACTGTCCTTGGCCGTGTAGGGGATGCCATCGAGCGGGCCCAGCGTCTGGCCTTTGGCCCGGCGGGCGTCGGAGGCTTGGGCTTCGTTCAGCGCCTCGGGGTTGCGCACTACCACGGCGTTGAGGGCGGTGGCGGTGTCGGGGCCGTCATAGGCGTCGATGCGGGCGAGATAAGCCTGGACCAACTCAACTGACGTGGTCTGGCCCGATTCGAGCGCCGCACGCAGCTCGGCAATGGAAACCTCGGTGACCTCGATCATGCTGTTCTCTCAAAATGGCTGTTCATGGTTGTTCTCGTTGTACGGTATTGCGCGCAGTGTCTGGGCTTTCAATGGGCGCTATTTAAGCACGGCGCAGGGCGACCCATCATTCAAGCAGCGGCACCAGGCGCGGTTCGATGGAATCGGCGAGCACCTCAAGCAGCGCCAGCGTGACCGGCAGTTTGAAGCGCCGACGCCCGGCGCTGCCCGGGTTCAGGTAAAGCACCTGGCCGCGCCATTCGATGCTCGGTTTGTGCGAATGGCCGGTGATCACCAATTGGATACTGTCATCCAGATTGGCCGCCACGTCGGCGATGTCGTGTACCAGCAGCACCTGCCAGCCGTTGAGGTCAAAACGCAGACAATCGGCCAATTCGCGCGCCCAGGGCGCGTCCAGGTCATTGTTGCCGCGCACCACCTGCACCGGCGCAATCGCTGCCAACTGCGCGAGGACCTCCGGGCTGCCGATATCGCCTGCGTGAATGATGTGCTCACAGCCTTGCAGGGCCGCGATGGCTTCGGGGCGGAGCAGGCCGTGGGTGTCGGAAATGACCCCGGTTTTCATCGGCCGTGCGCCGTGTTCGCCAATTGCCCGGTGTCCACCCGCACGAAGATCGAGTCGCCGATCGCGGTAAGCACATCGCCGGCGTAGACCTCGCAGATGACGCGGGTTTTGCGCCCGACATCGCCCTCGACTTTCGCTCGCAGGGTCAGCGGCACGCCCATGGGCGTCGGTTTGATGAACTTGATCCCAAGGTTGCCGGTGACGCAATCGATGCGCGGCAGGCTTCCCGGTTCACGCTGCTCCACGCGGTAGTGATAGGCCATCGCCGTCCAGTTGGAGTGGCAGTCGACCAGCATCGCGATCAAGCCGCCGTAGACCAGATCCGGCCAGCCGCAGTATTTGGTATCGGGAATGTGCTCGGCGATCACGTGCACGCCGTCTTCATCCCAGGCGCTCTTGATGTGCAGCCCATGCGGGTTGCTGCCGCCGCAGCCGTAGCAGACGCCTTCGGGCGCGGCGATGTCTTGCAGGGACGTTTCGAAATGAGGCATGGCGCGGTCCTTCTGAACGATTAGAGCCAGACGTTGGCGGAGTTTAACGCTGAACGCGGTCGGGCATGGATTCGCTTCCGGCGACTGTCCGATCAACCAGACGAATGCTGTCGCGTCCGCCACGCTTGGACGCGTAGAGCGCGGCGTCGCCTTGCTCGATCAATGCTGCCAGGCTGACGGGCGGTTGATCGAAGAGGGTGGCGCCGATGCTCAGCGTCACCGTTTCGGGCGTGGTGAATGTTTGTGCGGCGGTTTGCTGAAATTGTTCGCGCAGAGCGTTGCCCAGGCTGATGACCCGCTCGGTCGAGGTGTTATTGAGCAAGATGATGAACTCGTCACCGCCAAGTCGCGCCGCCAGTGCCGCTTCGGGCAGGTGCGCGCGAATCAGCTCGCTCAGGGCCACGAGCAAGCGGTCGCCGGCGGTGTGGCCGTGCAGGTCGTTGACCGGTTTGAAGTGGTCGATATCGATCAGCAGCAAGGCGCCAGGGCGAGTTGCGCAGACGTCCTCGAACAGGCGCGGTGCCCGTACTTCGAGGGCGCGGCGGTTGTACAGGGCGGTCAACGGATCGCGTGCCGCCAGCCGGGCGATCTGTTTCTCCCGCCGGTAGCGTTCGGTGCCGGTCATCGACAACGCGATCAGCATGATTGCCATCGCGCCTTCGACCAGGGAAATCTGAATGATCTCGCCCCGCAACGCGGCCAGATCGATCAGCGTGCCGGGAATCACGGCGGTCAGTGCCTTGGCCACATAGAAGCTGCCGTGGATCAGCAGCACATAACGCAACTGCACCGCGCCCACGCTCAACGACTTGCCGTGCGGGCGCAAGAGTAAACTGGCCCGCAACGTCGATAGCGCGACCAGCAGCGAGTTGGCCAGCAGCATGACTTTCGACCAGATGGGCCCGTCCGGTAACAACAGCATGGCCAGCCAAACGAGGAAGATCAGCCACCAGCCGCGGGACAGGCGCGTTTGCGTGAAGCGCGCAACGCCGAGCAGGAACAGGAAGTGGGCGGTCACCAGCAGGCCGTTGGCGAACCAGATGCCGATCAGCAGAAAACCGCTGCTGCGTAGCAGGGCGAGGGTGGAGCCCACGCTGATCGTGGCAAACCCGGCGCTCCAGAACAGCAGCGAAGGCTCACGAATACTGCGCCATTCGATCGCCAGGTACAGCGCGGCGGCCGCGGCAAGCGCGACCGAGAGTGTCAACATCGTGAGCGGGTCGAGCGGCATTTCCTGACGGGCCTGGCTGGTTTTTGGAGAGAGACGGCGATTGTATGCGTTTGGCCCTGTTTTTCGCAGAGGCCGGCGCTAAAGCCACGACTCCACAATCCGCCGATCCAGCTCTTCCCAGTCGGCCATGCCCAGCACTCGCGTGGTGTTGAGGCCGCGCAAATACCCGCGCAACTGGTTGGCGACCGCGCGCACCGACTCCGAATCGGGCGCCTGCTCGCGCAGCACGATTTCGTACTCGACCAGGTATTCGGACACCCGGTCGCGGAACTCAGGCAAAACGGCATCGCGGATCAGATCAAATGTTCGCACTGCGGGCCTCATGATTTTTTCGATTGGGATTGAGTGTGGATCAGTTTACGTGCCACGCCAGCAGAATCGAGACACCTTTTTTGTAGTCCCCATCATTCATGATCGATCGTTGTGGTCCTACATTTTCATCGGAGTGCTCCTACAACGATCTTCCACGCCAGTCTCTAGTCTGGACAGCTTCGGGCATTGTTCACAATCGTTCGGTGATTAAAGAAACAGATTGAGCAGTGCCAATTGCGGGGGTGATCAAGTCAATGAAGAACGTTTCAAGTTCAATAAGCGCTTTTGTAGTCTCCGTCCTGCTCCCGAGCATGACGTTTGCAGCGACAGGCACCGTCCGTTTTACCGGTACTTATGTGGATAAAAGCTGCAGTGTCGAGACCGGTGACCTCAAACAGAAGATCAACATGGGGGATGTGGCCTTTACCAATATGCCGAGTGTCAGCGGTGCGTCTTTCGTGACCCAGGGCGTCAGGAAAATCACACTGGAAGTCTTTTGCGCCTCAAGAGGTTCCTTCCGGACCATTGTGATGACCTTTAAAGCGACGACGGGCGGCACGGGCGTCGATCCGAATGATCGTCGGTTACTCAAGGTGACCGGTACCGGGGGCGGCAACGCAGCCAAGGGTGGTGCCATTGCGATCGTTGCGGTGAATGAAGGCAATCGGATTATCAACCTGGGGAGCACCTTCGATAACACCATCGTCGGTAACTTGAAATCCGTCGGCGGCGGTGCGGGTTATGGAACGGTCGAAGTCGGCGCGGCGTATGTGCTCAATGGCCAAGCGATCAAGGCCGGGGTGGCGAATTCGAGCTTGCCGTTTGAAATCTCATATGAATAAAAGATAAGGGGGGCAGCGACTGTAATAGAGGGTTTTATTTTGTGCCCTGACGCTCAACGCAAACCCGGTGCCGGGAATCACGCATGTGGCGGTACGCATTACGGATGTCGCGCACAACTTGGGGCAACACCGTCACTGTTTCGGCGGTTGTGGCTTGTCCGTCGTTTCGGTCGAGGAGTCGGCTTCTTTTTCCATGGATTGGGAGTCGGCGCCGGAGCTTGAACCTGACGCTTCCTCGCCCTTTTTGTTGGCCTTTTCGTCGTTGGATTCAGCGGTGGCCGGGGTGGCGGATTCTGCGGCGGTCTTCTCGGCGGCCAACGCGACAAGGCTGCAGGGCATCAGCAGGCTCGCGAAGGTGAGCGCGGCGATTGTTCTGTTCATCGTTTTATCCTCCAGCGAGGGGTACAAAACGTTGGAAGAACAGGACGGGAAAAGGTGCTAAGCCACTGACGAGCGGCACAAGTCGCACGAACATGGACAGAAAACGCACACCACGGCCCCATCGCGCCGGCATTTTCAACCCTCGGCCATTTGTCACATTCAGTCTCACTTCATTGCAGATAGTGGCCAGCCCAACGCGTTTCCAATGAGGCTGCCCCGTGTTTCAACGTCTTCTGTGTTCGCTGTCCGTTTTGAGCCTGTCCATTGCCGCCGCCCAGGCTGCCGAGAGCACTGCCCTCGATACTCCGCACCTGCGCAGCATCGACAATTTCCGCGATATCGCCGGCATTACCACCGCCTACTCCACGGCCCACGATGGCACGATGCGCAGCGGCGTGTTCTATCGCTCCAACGCGCTGACGCCGTCGGCGGCGGATCTGGCCACGTTGAATGGCCTCGGCATCAAGGCGATCTACGACCTGCGCACGCCGAGTGAGATCGCCGCCACGCCCGACACACTACTCACCGGGGCGACCTACGAGAACATCGACATCATCGGCAGCACCACGTCCGGCGCGAACATCACCACGGTCTCGTTCAAAAGCGCCGCCGATGCCATCGCCATGATGCAGCAGACCAACCGCGCGTTCGTCAGTGATGCGGGGATGCGCAGCCAGTTCACCCGGTTGTTCAATGAACTGGCGAGTGTCGACGGCGCCGCGCTGTTCCACTGCACCGCCGGCAAGGACCGCACCGGTTGGACTGCGGCTGTGTTGCAGAGCATCGCAGGCGTCGACAGTGCCACGATCATGAGCAACTACCTGGCGACCAACGACTACACCGCCGCGCGGGTGGCCGCGACCCTGAAGGCGATGCCGGCGGGCATGGCGGCGGTCTATGCGCCGCTGCTCGGGGTCGAGGCCAGCTACTTGCAGGCAGGTCTGGATCAGGTGATCGCGCAATACGGCAGCATGGACAATTACCTCAAGCAAGGCCTGGGTCTGTCCCAGGAAACCCTCTATGTGTTGCGCGGCAAAATGGTCGAATACAACAGCCTGCCGGGCCAGGCCGGCCTGATCGGCAATGCCGCTGCCGGCGCGCAGTTGTTGCAACAGTTGCAGAACAGCCACCTCTCCGGCACCTACAGCGCCTACAACAACTACCTGCAATCGGCCATCGATGCCGGCAGCCTCGGTGGGGTCGAATCCACCGTCGGCGGCCAGGTGCATGCGGACGCTGCCAGTTATCTGCTGCGTCAAGGCGCGATGATTGAACAGGCGTCGGCGCCGTTCAGCAGCGGCACGGACCTCAAGGTCGGCCAATACCGGTTATGGAGCACTGCGCTGACGGGCTATCTGGGCACTGACGGCTCGGCCCACACCGCCAGCAGCAACGAGCACAGCCAAGGGTTGATGGTCGGCCTGACGCAACGCTTATCCGAACAACTTAGCGCCCATGCCGGCTTCGGCTACAGTCGCGGCAATGTCGGCGGGGCGGGCGGCGAGGCGGATACCGACCTGACCTTTTTCAGCGTGGGTGCGCGTTATGCGCCGGGCGGTCTGGAACGCGGACTATTTGTCGACGCCGACGTCAATGCCGGTTGGCTCGACTACGACAGCAAGCGCGACCTCGGCGGTGGGCTCGGTTCGGCCAAGGGCGACAGCCATGGCAACCTCAGTGGAGCGAGCCTGGCGCTGGGCTACCGTTTGCCGGTGAGCGGCATGATCCTCGAACCGAGTCTCGGTGTGCGCGTCAGTCATCTGGACGTGTCGGGCTTTCAGGAGAAGGGCAGCGAACTGGCCCTCGATGTCGATGGCCTCCAGGCCACCCGCCGCAGTGCCGTGGCCAACCTCAAGGCCTCGTTCGCACCGATGGGCATGGGCGCGTGGAACCTGGTGCCGGGTGTTGAAGTGGGTTACGAGCATGTGCTGGGCGATCACACCGTCGACAGCGAAGGCCACTTGCTGGGCCTGGACATCGAACAGCGTGCCGCCTTCGACAACCGCGATCAGTTCAGCGGCGGCGTCAATCTCATGGCCAACCTTGGCGCATTGAGCCTGGGTGCCGAAGTCGGCGCCAGCGGTGGAGGTGACAGCCACGGCTTCAGCGGCGGTCTCAAGGCCAGCTATCTGTTCTGATCAACACCCAAACTGTGGCGAGGGAGCTTGCTCCCGCTGGACTGCGCAACAGTCCCCTGCTTTTCAGATAGAGCAGGGGGCCGCTTCGCGACCCAGCGGGAGCAAGCTCCCTCGCCACAGGTTGCTCGTCGTGTTCAGCGTCGGTTTTTCAGGCCGTTTTTCGCCTCCGCCGGGCTGATACCGTAGGCGTTCTGAAAGTACTGGCAAAACCTGCCGACATTGCTGAACCCGTATCGCACGGCCACCTCGGTCACGGACGTGAACGCACCGTCCGCCAGTGCAGCGTAGGCGCGCTCCAGACGCACCTGCCGCTGATAGGCCACGATCGACATCCCCACAAACCGCCGAAACCCCTCCTGCAAAGCACGCTGGCTGACGTTGCTCAGCCGCGCCAGCTCCGTGCCGCTGACCAGGTTGTCGGGATGTGCCTGAATGTACTCGACCGCCCGCTTCACATGCCGTGGCGCAATCAGCGGCTCAGGGCGGCGAAGGGCTTGGCTGAAGTTGTGCGGCCAGGCCTCCAGCACCGCGTCCACCAGCATTTCCCGAAGGCGCGAGGGTATCAGCGTACCGGCGTTGATCAGCAGGTCGAACTCGGTGCCTGTGGCCAGATCGATCAAAGCCTTGATGCCCTGGAACGCCGGGGAATCCAGATCCACCTGCGGCTCGAAAATCAGCGGGTTCAAGATCGGCTTGCCCAGCAGCATCGACAGACGTTCGGTGATCAGCCCGCGCCGGATCGAAATCCCGTGCTGCGCATGGTTGTCGATAAACCGCATCGAGCGAATATCCGCCTTGTCGATCGCCAGCCCAACGTGGGCAACGCCTACCGACTCGGTGCCGTGGTTGAAGACAATCGTGCCAGCGGTGGGAATGACGAAGGTGATTTCATCCACGGGATCGGGAAAGGCCACCGTGAAGTCGCCTCGATAGTGCATACGGCGAAAACTCACGCCTTCGTGCCGGCCGTAGACCCCGCCGATGATGATGTGCCCCGGCGGGGGCGGCGTGTCGGCGTAGCGGTTGCCGAACAGCTTCGAGAACAGCGCGCCGAAGTCGTCGCAGCGCATGTCGTTGGACCTGAGGATGATTGACTGGCGTGTCGAGGTTGAGAACACCTTGAGGTGCACCTTGGGCAGGGCAATGGGGGCAGGGCGGGGAAGATAGCAGGCGGGGCGTGACAGGTTTGTTACGGGGGTTGCTTGGACTATTTTTAACAGGCCTTTCGCATGATTTCAGAGGAGACACAGCATGGACCGATTCACTGGCGGTTGCCTGTGCGGCAATGTCCGGATCGAGGCCTCGGGCCGACCCTATCGCGTCGGCCTGTGTCACTGCCTCGACTGCCGCAAACATCACGGAGCGTTATTTCACGCTTCGGCGATTTTCCCCCAGGAGGCGGTGACGATCGAAGGCGAAACCCGCGACTACGCCGGGCGGTGTTTCTGTCCCCGCTGCGGCTCGTCGGTGTTCAACCGCAGCGCCGACGAGATCGAAGTCAACCTCGGCTGCCTGGACGCACCCGACCAACTGACGCCCACCTATGAAAGCTGGACCGTGCGTCGCGAGGCCTGGTTGCCGGCGTTTCCGCTGACGCGACGGTACGCGGGTGATCGTGAAGGCACGGGGCGGTTTGAAGAGTGACGGATGCCGACGCGTCACTGCACCAAGTAGAGCGCCTGTGAATCTTGCAGCGGGTGCGCCAGCTTAATGGCCCGTTCGACGACTCGTCGTTCCTCGCCCGTGAGCTGCTTCCTGCCCATCTCATGAAAGGTGCCACCGGGATCGATGTGCACTGAAAAAAGCCCGAACAGCTCGTCGCCGGATTCCTCGAGGATCAATTCCAGGTGCGCCTCGTTTGAGGTATTCGCCGTTAAATAGGTAAATCCTTCAACGAGCGCGCGACCACACCAGTGCAGCTCATCCCATGCCAGAAAATTCCCTTGCTCGCTGCCAATGCCTTGCAGATTCCAGGATGTCGACTCCTCTGGAAGTGCTTGCAGGGCTGGCAGTAATCGTTCGCACGAGAGGATCTCAAGTTCGTACTTGCGCTCGCCATGGGGAGCTGGATGCGCGCACGCTTGGGCCACGCCGATGACGTGTGCTTTCAAGAGATGGCTTTGCGCAATTTCGGAAGGTTGTTCACTCCAGCCATTCAAGTCGGACACGGGCGGGCACCAGATCAGCAGAATGGTTGCGCCGGCTTCCAGGCGGTCGTCGCGATCAAAGAACGCGAATGTCTTTTTACCCACGGCCGGCACGATATCGTTGAGGTGGATGACCGGGGCGCTGTAATCAATGCCCGAATCCAGCGACCAGAACCTTGGACGGTAAATTTTCATTTGAACCGCCCGGTCACACAACGCTGGCACGCTGCAGGCTGCTCATATGCCCGACGCCCGCAGCTTTCAGGCGGATCACCAGATCCTCGCGCGCCGCGCGCCCACCGGCACGGACGTATTCAAGCTCCGACGCCGTGATCAATACCACCGGAACCAGGCTGACCGGCGATAAGGGCATGTCGTCCAGGCGGGTCGGGAAATCCGCTTCCGGGGCGCCCAGCAAGACGCCGGTCGAGTCGTCAGCGGTGATGAAATGTTGGGGAAGTTGATCTTTCATGTGGTGCGACTGGCTGACCCCGGGACATTCGAGGGAGAGCGCGCCGTATTGTTCAAGCTGATGGGTGATTCCTCCCGCGTCGGCCACGGTCTTGGCCACGTGTTCCAGCAGCTCGAAGGCCCAACTGCGCTGGAAAGGATTGACCTCACCCACAGGGCCGCGGGCGTGCACGGGGATATCGGCGGTTTCGATGAATAACTCCATTTCGAAACCATTGCCCATCCCTTCAGCATCATCGAACGGGTCGGACAGGCCTTCGGTGGCGAGGATGATCGAATCGCCACGGCGGACCACCCGGTAGGCCTGGCGGGTCGAGGGCCAGTAAGGTCCACCTGACAGGCTCGGACTGATGAAGTAGGCAAGGACATCCTGCTCGACGGTGCCGACCGCGCGCCAATGACGATCCAGGCACGCCTCGCTGGCTTGTCGAGCGGCCTCATTGGCCACTTCGAATGCTGTCGGGTTGTCGGCAGCTACCGGCTCGGAAAATGCGTGAGGTGGCTGGGCGTCCGGGGTTGCTGGACCTTTCAGTGAACCGAGAAGCTTCTTGAAAAAATTCATGTGCGTTCCGTGCTGGATGTTGGTTAGGCCCTGCAAACGTCAGCAGCCACCGAGCCGATGGCAGGCATTATGTGCATTGTCTTAGCGTTTATTAACCACCGTCGTTCACTGGCCTTCAAGGGGCGGCAAGCGGTGGTGCAATCGACTGTTTGACGACCGACTCTGGAAATGGCCGCTCACTGTTTGCTTGATTGCTCCCTGATCTGCGTCAGGCTGAGACGAGGGGTCAAGGCTTCCGGGTCGACTCTGACCTCAATCAACGATGGCCGGGACATGGTCAGGCAGCGCTCGAAGGCGGGCGCAAAGTCGCAGGTCTCGGCGACCACCTCGCCATGCAGTCCATAGGCTTGGGCCAGTGCGGCGAAATCCGGGTTGTGCAATTGCGTACCGGACACGCGCCCAGGGTAATTGCGCTCCTGGTGCATTCTGATGGTTCCGTACATGCCGTTGTTGACCACCACGAAAATCACATTGGCCCCGTATTGCGCGGCGGTGGCGAGCTCCTGACCATTCATCAAGAAGCAGCCATCCCCGGAGAACGAAACCACCACGCGATCCGGACAGGTCAGTTTGGCGGCCACGGCAGCCGGCACGCCGTAACCCATGGAGCCGTTGGTGGGACCTAACTGGGTGCGGTAATGGCGGAACTGATAGAAGCGTTGAAGCCAGACGGCATAGTTGCCGGCGCCATTGGTCAGGATCGCGTCATCTGGAAGCCTGTGATTCAACCACTCAATGATGTCGGCCATTTGCACTGGGCCGGGGGAGGATGTGCGTTCCAGGTTTTGCAGGTAATGCTGATTCAGCGTGCGCGTCCACTCACTGGTTTTTTGCGGGTTTGTGGGTGGCAGTCCTGCGGCTGCTTTCGCGAAACTCGACATACTGCTGTTGATCGCCAACGCCGGTTGATAGACCCGTCCCAGCTCCTCGATACCTTGGTGAATGTGAATCAGGGTTTGCTTGGGGACGGGAATATCCAGGGCCACGTATCCGCCTGTCGACACTTCCCCCATTCGCGAGCCGACGACCAGCAGCAGGTCAGCCTCTTTCACGGCTAACGACAACTGTGCGGAGGCCGCGAACCCAAGATCGCCGACATAGTTGGGGTGCCGATTGTCGAACAGGTCCTGACAACGAAAGGAGGCGGCCACCGGGAGATGCTGCTGTTCTGCAAAAAGGCGAATGTCCTGCACGGACTCGGGATCCCAGCCGCTGCCGCCCAACACCATCAATGGCCGTTCCGATTGCTCAAGCAGTTGCTGCATGGCCGCCATTTGCTCGACTGCCGGCGTCATCAACACCCGTTTGAACGCGCCGGCATCACTGACCTCGGCCATTTCGGTCAGCACGTCTTCTGGCAGGGCGACCACGACCGGCCCCGGCCTGCCATTGACTGCTCGGTGAAACGCCTGGCTCACCAGTTCGGGAATTCTTCGGGTGTCGTCGATTTGTACGACCCACTTCGCCAAGGGGCCAAACATCTGGCGAAAGTCGACCTCCTGGAATGCTTCGCGATACTGCTGATCGCGAGCGACCTGGCCAATGAAGAGGATCATCGGCGTCGAGTCCTGGAAGGCGGTGTGGACGCCAACCGCGGCGTTGGTTGCACCTGGGCCGCGAGTCACGAAGCAGATGCCCGGCGCTCCGGTGAGCTTGCCGTAGGCTTCTGCCATATAGGCGGCACCGCCTTCCTGACGGCAAACAATCAGATCGATGTCTTCTTGCACGTCATGCAATGCGTCGAGAACCGCCAGGTAGCTTTCTCCCGGCACACAAAAAGCCCTTTTGACGCCATGGATGCGCAAGGCATCCACCAATATCTGACCTCCGCTACGACGAGAAATGGTTTTATTCATTGTGATCTCCTGAGGCGAATGGTGAAGAAGGAAAAGGGCTCACTTTCTGGCGGTTCTGACGCGTTCAGAGGGAAAAACAGCGGGTAACGTCTGCGCCCGATTCTGAGCATCATCGCGTAGGGGGACAAACGATGATTGCTCAGCACTTCATTCCCTCAGCTATTGAAGTCGGACTGAATAATGGGACGTTATCCTTCGCTGGCCCACACCCCGGTCGCCGCCGTGCGCCGGACATAATCGCTAAAGTCCCGCGCCGGCCGCCCTAACGCACGCTGCACGCCATCGGCTACCGACGTATTGCGGCCATCGAGCACGGTGGTGAACAGGTACAGCACCAGGTCGATCACTTCGGCTGGAAGTTCTGCCTGTTCCAATGCTTGGCGATAATCGTCCGCCGGGACTGAGGCGAACTGGATATCGCGCTGGGTCTCACGGGCGATTTCCTTCACCGCTTCGGCAAAGGTCAGCGCGCGTGGGCCGGTCAGTTCATAGAGTTGGCGTGAGTGTCCGGGTTGGGTCAGCGCCGCGACGGCGATTTCGGCAATGTCTTCGGCATCGATGAAAGGCTCGGCGATAGTGCCCACGGGCAGGACAAGTTCCCCTTGCTGGATGGGCTCGAGGAAGTGCGCTTCGCTGAAATTCTGGAAAAACCAACTGGCGCGCAGGATCGTCCAGTCGACGCCGCTGGCCTGTATGACCTGTTCGGCCTGTTCGGCTTCGACCTCACCGCGCCCGGACAGCAACACCAGTTTGCGGACGCCGCTGTTGACCGCTTGATCGGTGAACGCTTTAACCGTTTCGAGCGCGCCCGGGACGGCGAGGTCGGGTTGAAAGGAAAGGTACATCGCGTAAATGCCCTCCAGCGCCGCGGCCCAGGTGGTTCGATCTTCCCAGTCGAAAGCGGGGCTCGCCGCGCGAGAACCCAGGCGAACGGGCCGGCCGGCAGCTTGCAGGCGTTGGGCAATTCGCCGTCCGGTTTTGCCGGTGGCGCCGAGAATCAGGATGGTTTCTTGTTCGGTTTTCATCGTTTCATCTCCTTCGGGTTAATGTGAGTAATGCTCACGTTTAAAAGATGATAGTCCCTCATGTTTTACTGTCAACGAGCAGAATTGCCGAGCCCGACGTACGGCAAATACCCGTGGTGGCCCGGTATCGGTCCGATGCTAAAGTGAGCCTATGTCATGTTCTCGTCCGGGAGATTTACGCCAGTGCCCAAGAAAACCCTCGATACCGTCGAACCGTCTGTTGCAGAGCCGACGCGGCGCAATCCCACACAGCAACGCAGCCGCGACCGCCAGGAACGGATTCTCGCCGTCGCCACTGATTTGATCGCGAGCAAGGGCAGTGACCAGGTCAAGATGAGTGAGATTGCCGAGCGTTCAGAGATCTCGATCGGCTCGCTGTATCAGTACTTTCCGGACAAAAGCTCGGTGATTCGCACGCTGGCCGAGCGCTATAACGCTGAAAGCCGTCGTTGTATCGAAGAGGCGCTGGGCGCCGTTGAGGACGCGCAAGGACTGAGAACGGCGTATTCCGAGCTGCTCGATCTGTATTACGAAATCGTTCTGGCGACACCGGCCATGCGGGATATCTGGTCCGGGATGCAGGCGGACAAACAGCTGATGGCGCTGGAGTTGCAGGAGAGTCGTGTGGCAGGCGGGTTGCTGAGCGATGCGATGCTGCGGGTGTTTCCGGGCAGTGATGCGCGACAGGTTCGGGAGTCGGCGTTTCTGATCTGGCATCTCGGGGAAGCGACCATGCGCTTGGCCGTTTCCTGTACCCCGGAGGAGGGGCGCGGCCTGGTCGAGGCCTTCAAATCCATGTCGTTGCGCGAAATCATGGCGCCGGCGGCCGGATCGAGTGAGCCCGATCCAGCCGCCGACGTGATCAGCTAAGCCAGATCATCGGCCTGGTGCCGTTCAGGCACCTGGCTCGCCTCGTCGCCCCATGTGCGGTTGACGCGTTGCCCACGGATGACCGCCGGCCGCTTGGCAATCTCCTCGGCCCAGCGCTGCACATGGGTGTATTCCTGGGCTGAGAGAAACTCGGCCGCCGAGTACACGTTGTTGCGCACCAGTTGGCCGTACCAGGGCCAGACCGCAATATCGGCGATGGTGTAGCTGTCACCGGCCAGGTAAGGGCTTTCACCAAGACGACGATCGAGGACATCCAGCTGACGCTTGGCTTCCATGGTGAAGCGATTGATCGGGTACTCAAGCTTCTCCGGCGCGTAGGCGTAGAAATGCCCGAAACCGCCGCCCAGGTACGGCGCCGCGCCCATTTGCCAGAACAGCCAGTTCAGGGTTTCGGTGCGTCCAGCCAGATCAGTCGGCAGGAAGGCGCCGAACTTTTCCGCCAGGTACAGCAGGATCGAACCGGACTCGAACACGCGAATCGCAGGTTCAACGCTGCGGTCCAGCAACGCCGGGATCTTCGAGTTCGGGTTGATCTCGACAAAGCCGCTGGAGAACTGATCACCTTCGCCGATGCGGATCAGCCAGGCGTCGTACTCGGCGCCGGTATGCCCCAGCGCCAGCAGTTCCTCAAGCAGGATGGTCACCTTCACGCCATTGGGCGTGGCCAGCGAATACAGCTGCAACGGATGCTTGCCCAGGGGTAACGCCTTGTCATGGGTCGGCCCGGCAATCGGGCGATTGATGCTGGCGAATTGGCCCCCGGACGGTGCGTTATTTTTCCAGACCTTGGGCGGAACGTAGGACGCTTTGCTCATGAGACGGACCTTATCTAGTGTGCTTGCCGTGATCACATGGACCGCGGATGGACAGTTCGTAGGGACAGATCACCCCCGTTGTTCGGCCACCAACAGCAACGACTGCGGCACAGGGCTTTGCGGGTGCTGCGGCTCCTGCAGGCCGGCCAGCCGAAACCCGGCCATGTCCAGCGCATTGAGCCAACTGGACAACGTGCGAAAGTACCACGGCATGGGTTGCCATTGGCCCTTGAACCCGGCAAAGGTCTCTTCCCGCCAGCCATCCTGATAATCGCCCGCCGCCACGGTCCAGGGGTGCAACGTCTGGATCACCAGCGCACCGCCGGGGGCGAGCAGGGCGTTCATGGCGGCGAGCAGCGGAATGATGTCCTGATGCAATAAAGCGAAGTTGGCGCAGATCAAATCAAAGCCACTGCCAATATCCACCTGCGCCTCGACCAACTGTTCATAGCTCGCCACATGCACCGACGAAGACCCCGCCGCCCGCGCCGCCTCGACCAGCGTCCTGTCACCATCGACCCCGACCGCCTCAATGCCCCGTTTAGCCAGCGCCCGCAACAACCAGCCTTCGCCGCAGCCCAGATCGAGCACGCGCTCGGGCTGCCGGCCCAATATCGCCAACAGGATGGCCTGGTCGGTAACCTGGACACGGCTTTCGAGCGTGCCGTTGCGGATGGCTTCGATCCAGGATTGGGCGTTGTGGTGCCAGCTCTGGAGCAGGGTGGATTCGGGGCTGGGCATATGGATGTCCGGTTTGGGGGGCTGAAGGCAAGAATAGAAAAAACCCGCAACTCAGTGCGGGTTTTTTTTACGCTTGAAAAATCTGC
The DNA here is from genome assembly GCF_008370045.1 of Pseudomonas sp. ANT_J12. Taxonomy (GTDB): domain Bacteria; phylum Pseudomonadota; class Gammaproteobacteria; order Pseudomonadales; family Pseudomonadaceae; genus Aquipseudomonas. Next base: position 365,031 of record NZ_VOBN01000003.1, on the reverse strand, counting down.
ATTAGCGCTTACCCGGCGCTCGCCAGTTTCCCGGTGGACAACCGACGCTTATAAGCACTGTCCCGACTCGCCAACCAGAAATACAGCGGCGACGTAATCAGTAGCCCCACCACCCAGGACAGATCCGCGCCGTTGATGTGCTCGGAAATCGGCCCGACGTACAGCGGCGTGTTCATGAATGGAATCTGCGCGATGATCCCGATCGCATAGGCCAACAGCGCCTGTGGGTTGTAGCGGCCATAGATCCCGCCATCGACGTGGAAGATCGAGTCGATGTCGTACTGACCTTTGTGGATCGCGTAGAAGTCGATCAGGTTGATCGCGGTCCATGGCACCAGCACGACGAGCAGTACCAGCACCATGTCGACGAAGTGGCCGATGAAGTCGGCCGAGGCGCCGACAGCGGCGAAGCAGCAGGCACCGAGGACGATGATCGAGAGCACGGCGCGGCTCTTGGCGGTGGGGATCCAGCGGTAGGCGAAGGTTTGGATCAGGGTGATCAGCGACAGCACGGCGCCGTAGAGGTTGAGGGCGTTGTGGCTGATGACGCTGAGCAGGAACAGCACCAGCATCAAGGGGCCGATGGAGCCGGTGGCGAGTTTGACCGCGTCCATGGTGTCCATGCCGACCGGTGTGGCGAGGACGGCGACGGCGCCGAAGATGAACGAGAGGCTGGAGCCGAGCACGGTGCCCAGGTAGGTGGTCCAGAAGGTCGAGGCCACGGGCACGTCGGCCGGCAGGTAGCGCGAGTAGTCGGAGACGTACGGCGCGAACGCGATCTGCCACAGCGCCGCCAACGACACGGTGGCGAGCCAGCCGGAGATGTTGAAGCTGCCACGGGTGAGAAAGTCGGCGGTCTGCACGTGGGTGAAGATGTAGCCGAAGCCGAGCACGATGCCGGCGCCGAGCACCCAGGTACCGATGCGGTTGAGCACGTGGATGAAGCGGTAGCCGATGATGCCGATGATGCCGGAACCGAGGGCGCCGATAACGATGCCCACCGGCACCGGCACGCTGTCGACCACGCCATGCAAGGACTTGCCGGCGAGGACGATGTTGGAGGCGAAGAAGCCGATGTACATGACTCCGGCGATCAGCACCACCAGTAGCGCACCGAGGGAGCCGAACTGGGCGCGGCTCTGGATCATCTGCGGGATGCCCATCTGCGGGCCTTGCGCCGAGTGCCGCGCCATCAGCACGCCGCCGACCAGATGCCCGACCAGAATGGCGACGATGCCCCACACCAGGTTCAGGTGGAACAGTTGCACACCGAGGGCGCCGGTGACGATGGGCAGCGGCGCGATGTTGCCGCCAAACCAGAGGGTGAACAGGTCCCGGACCTTTCCATGGCGATCTTCCGGGGGAACGTAGCCGATCGTGTGTTTCTCGATCAGCGGGGCGGAGGTTGTTGCAGAGGTGACCATGACGAACTCCAAGGCAAAGTGAGTACGTGGACGTACTTCGGTGAGCGCCGCATGGGCGACGCTTTTCTTGTTGGAGTGATGATGTGCAATGCACCGGGATAGATAAATTAGTAAGTTTGTTGCCTTAAACCTTAAAAAATATATGCCCGTGGTTTGGGTGGGTCCGGTATGTTCTGGGTGCGGTGTTCGCGCGGTTAACCAGCCAACACCGCCCTCTGTAGGAGCAAGGCTTGCCCGCGATGGCGTCCGTGAGATCGCTATCGCGGGCAAGCCTTGCTCCTACAGGATATGGGTGTGGTGTGTGTTTTCTGGAGGGTCCGCATGGCCGCTTACAACCTGCGACAGCTGCGCTATTTCGTCACCACCGCCGAATGCGGCAGCGTGGCGCAAGCTTCGCGCAAGCTGTATATCGCCCAGCCGTCGGTGTCGACGGCGATCAAACACCTGGAAGAAAGCTTTGGCGTGCAGCTGTTTATCCGCCATCACGCCCAGGGTGTTTCGCTGACGCCCAGCGGCTCGCGGTTTTACCGCAAGGCGCTGGAGCTGTTGCGGGTCGCCCACGAGTTTGAGCAGAACGCCCTGGCGGACAACGACGTGGTGGCCGGGCAGATCGATATCGGCTGCTTTGAGACCGTGGCGCCGCTGTACCTGCCGCGCTTGATCGCCGGGTTCAAGGAGCGCTGGCCGGGGGTGGAAATCCGCATTCGCGACGGCGAACAGCAGGAACTGGTGCAGGCCCTGACCGCCGGCAGCATCGACCTGGCGATGCTGTTCGAACACGACCTGGACAGCACGATCGAGACCGTTCCCCTGATGCCGCCGCAGCAGCCCTATGCTCTGCTGCCAGCGGACCATCGCTTCGCGCAACAAGCAAAAGTGTCGCTGGACGACCTGGTGCTGGAGCCGATGATTTTGCTCGACGTGGTGCCGAGCCGAACCTACTTCGTGAGCATTTTCGAAGAGCGCGGGCTGACCCCGCACATCGTCTTCAGCTCGCCGTCGATCGAGATGGTGCGCGGCATGGTCGGGCGCGGTTTTGGCTTTTCGATTCTGGTGACCAAACCGTTCTCGCCGTACACCTATGACGGGCAACAACTGGTGTGCATCCCGCTCGCCGAAACGGTGACCGGTTCGGGATTGTCGGCGGCGTGGCTCAGACGGTCGCAACTGACCAAACCGGTGCAGTTGTTCGTGGATTACTGCCAGGAAGAATTGGCCCGACTCTATACCTGAGCGTCGGGCCTGATCCTTAACTGATCGATGCCAACATCCGTTGCAGCAGGGCATCGCAGCCGTTCAACTGCTCGACGCTGACGAACTCGTCCGGCTTGTGGCCCTGATCCATGCTGCCTGGACCACACACTACCGTTGGAATGCCTACCGCATCAAACAGTCCGCCTTCAGTGCCGAACGCCACTGTCCCGAACTCCCGGGAACCCGAGAAGGCTGCGATCCATTCAGCCGCTTCGCTGCGCTCATCAGTCACCAAACCGGGATACGCCGACAACTCGCTGAAGCGGATATCGCTCTGCTCACTCACGGCGCGCATGCGTGGCAGGACCTGCTGCTCGGCGTAAGTCTTCAGCTCCTGCGCCACATCGTTTGGATCAAACGAGGGCAGGGCGCGGACCTCAAAATCAAAACGGCAATCAGCGGGCACGATGTTCAACGCCTTGCCACCGGAGATCACCCCGGTTTGCACCGTGCTGAACGGCGGATCAAAACGCCCGTCGTGATGCTCCGGCGCCTTGAGCCGCTGGCCAATTCGCCCCAGTTCACCGATCAGTTCGGCGGCGTATTCAATCGCATTGACCCCCAGCGGCGCGTACGCCGAATGGCAGGCTTGGCCATGAATGTCGCAGCGCATCGCCAGTTTGCCCTTATGACCCAACACCGGTTTGAGCTCGGTCGGCTCGCCAATGATGCACAGCATCGGTTTGACCGGGCGCTGTTCCAGCACTTTGAGCAGCGAGCGCACGCCCAGGCAGCCGACTTCTTCATCGTACGAAAGCGCGATATGCACCGGCCGCCGCAGCGTGGCCTTCACCAGCGCCGGCACCAGGGCGAGTACGCAAGCGATGTAGCCTTTCATGTCCGCCGTGCCGCGCCCGTACAGCTTGCCGTCGCGCTCGCTGAGTGCGAAGGGCGCCACGGTCCACGGCTGGCCGTCGACGGGCACCACATCGGTGTGCCCCGACAGCACGATGCCCGGCACATCCGCCGGGCCGATGGTCGCGAAGAGGTTGGCCTTGCTGCGCTCGTCGTTGTAGACCAGTTCGCACGGCACTTCGAAGCGGGCGAGGTAGTCGCGGACAAACTCGATCAGGTGCAGGTTGGATTCGCGGCTGGTGGTGTCGAACGCCACCAGCGTTTCCAGCAAATCGCGGCTGGCGCTCATCGGTCGTCTCCGGCGACGCCGTAGCCTGGGGACCTGTCCGGCGCCAGGGCGCGGTCGATGTAGTCCTGAAGCTGCGGGCGATAGGCGTCCCACAATTGTCCCAACTGGCCAATCGGGTCTTCATCCGCCCAATCCACCCGCAGGTTGATGATCGGCCAAGTCAGTTCGCCGACCACGACCATGGCCGCCGAATGCACCGGCCCGGCTTCACCACCGGCCGCGATGGCCGCTTGCATCGCTGCCAGCAAGCGATCAGCCAGTTGACCTTCGCCTTGCTCGAAGGCGCGGACCATGGCCTCGATCACCGACCGGTCCGCCAGCATGTTGCCGGCCGCCACGCATTGCTCGCCCGACACCGCGTTGTGGGTGCCGAGGGTTTCCGAGCCGCTGAAATGCGCGGTGCGACCGAGGTGATCAATCGCGGTGACCTGGCGATATTGGCTGTAGCCGTTGCGGGTCAGGACCTTGTCCAGTGCATCGGCGGGCGCGAGGCCTTGCTCCATGAGGGCGAGGGTTTCCGGGCCGAGGGACGGCAACGTGATGTTTTGCGTCGAAACCGCGCCGACGCCGGGCAGCAGCCACGGGCAGCGGGCGCCGACGGCGATGCTGGAAGAACTGATGGCGATACCGAGCTGGCCGGTGTCGGGGCAGCGGGCGGTGATGGAGAAGGTCATGGGTTTTGCTCCTTGTCTGGCCTTGGAGAAAGTGTTGTCTGGGCGGGGGCCTTCGCGGGCAAGCCTCGCTCCTACATTTGGAATGCGTTCCCCTGTAGGAGCGAGGCTTGCCCGCGAACGCCGCGCCTCGGTCTACCGGTACTTACTCCGGAATCACCGCAATCACATCAATCTCCATCAACCACTGCGGTTGCCCCAGCGCCGACACCACCAACCCGGTCGAAATCGGAAACACACCTTTGAGCCACTTGCCGACTTCCTGATACACCGGCTCGCGATAGCGCGGGTCGATCAGGTACGTGGTGGTTTTCACAATGTGGCTCAGGTCGCTGCCGGCTTCTTCCAGCAGCTGTTTGACGTTGCGCATGGCTTGCTCGGCCTGCGCACGCGGGTCGCCGAGGCCCACCAGGTTGCCCTCGAAATCGGTCCCGACCTGGCCGCGAACATACACGGTGTTGCCAGCGCGGACGGCTTGGCACAGGTCATTGTCCAGGCTCTGGTTCGGGTAGGTTTCCTTGGTGTTGAACATGCGGATGCGAGTGTGGGTTGGCGTGGCCATGTGAAGCTCCTGCAAAAGAATTAAGCGCTGACGATGGTTTTGTGGGCGAGCGGGGCGGTGTCGGCGGCACGCTGGTCGGCATCGCGGTAGTCGAGGTATGAACGCTGGATGGCGATGTGGTCGGCCACGTACTTGGCGTCATGCCAGACGCCCCAGATAAACGACGAACCACGCCGTGACTGCCACGGCAGGCCGAGGAAATACACGCCAGGCTCGCTCGACACGCCACGCTGATGTTGCGGCTTGCCGTTGTCGTCGAACGCGTTGACCTTCAGCCAGCTGTAATCCGTGGCAAAACCGGTGGCCCAGATGATCGACGTGACGCCGGCCTTGACCAGGTCGAGCTCAAGAATCGGGTTCGTCACGCAGTCCGGGTCCGGGAAGGTGTGCCGGGCTTCCGGCTCTTCCGGCAGGTCCAGGCCATTACGCTCGATGTAGGCGTCGGCGGCATCGAGCAGTGCCTTGTAGTTCTCATCGCCACGGGCCAGGTTTTCCGCCAGGTTGGGCTGGAAGGTCGCCACGGTGCCATTGAACGATTGGGTCAGGCCGACCAGGGTCATGCCGCGATGGGCCAGGCCTCGGAAGTCCACGGTGCGACCGCCATGGGCGCCGCTGACGGCGATGGTCACGTGCTCGCGCCCCGGCTTCATCGCCGCTTGATCCCACTCACCAAGCACACCCAGCCACCAGCAGAAATCACGGTTGCGGTAGGCGCGAGGCGGGCGGTCGTGAGCGCCGACCGAGAGGTACACCTTCTTGCCGGCAGCCTGCAATTCATCGGCGATCTGCACCCCCGACGACCCGGCACCCACCACCAGCACCGCGCCTTCGGGCAGTTGCTGCGGGTTGCGGTATTCAGCGGAATGGATTTGGGTGAACGGCGCGTCTTTCGGTGCAATCGGCGGGATCACCGGGCGCTGGAACGGCCCGGTGGCGGCCACCACACGGTTGGCTTCGATCACGCCTTCGGAGGTTTCAACGGTGAAACCCGGGCGACCGACATTGCGCTCGACCTTCAACACGTCCACGCCAGTGCGGACCGGTGCGTTGAATTTCTTGGCGTAGGCTTCGAAATAATCGGCCACCCGCTCTTTCGGGGCAAAGCCGTCGGGGCTCAGATCGTCGAACTCCATGCCCGGAAAGCGATCGTGCCAGGCCGGACCATTGGCCACCAACGAATCCCAGCGGCTGGTGCGCCAGCGTTCGGCAATACGATTGCGCTCCAGCACCAGGTGCGGCACACCGAGTTTGCTCAAGTGTTCACTCATGGCCACGCCAGCTTGACCGGCGCCAACGATCAGCGTGTCTATTTTTATTGTTTCAGTGGTCATCTCTTTACCCTTCGAAGTGGGAGTCAGGTCGGTTATGGCCTGCCATCTCTTGGGCTCAAGACTAGGGTTCACCCCGGTATCGGTAAAATATTATTAAGTTGGGAACTGAGCATAAATAACGGATGCAGAGCGTTCAGCCCTGGCTTGCACAGGTTAAAAGGGAGAGATTGAGCCATGAACAGACAAACACTCAGCGACACCTACCGCGCTTACATCGACTGCCTCAACCGCCAGGACTGGCCCGCCCTGGGCCAATTGGTGGATGAAGACGCGCATTACAATGGCCAGCGCATCGGGTTATCCGGCTACCGGGCGATGCTGGAGCGCGATTTCCGTTCGATCCCGGATCTGCGCTTCGTCATCGAACGCCTCATCGCCGACCCGCCACACATCGCCGCCAGGCTGTGTTTCGACTGCACGCCAGTGGGAGAACTGTTCGGTTTGCCGGTGAACGGGCGGCGGGTGGTGTTTAGCGAGAATGTGTTTTATGAGTTCAAACACGGGAAGATCTGGAACGTCTGGTCGGTCATCGACAAGGCCGCGGTCGCGGCGCAGATCCTTTAAAAGGGGACCAATACCTGTGGTGAGGGGGCAAGCCCTCGTTGGGCTGCGCAGCAGCCCTGAAAACTGGGGGCGCTTCGCACCCCAACGGGGGCAAGCCCCCTCGCCACAGGGACGATGTTCAGTCAAAAGCACCGATCAGGCTTTGCTGGCCGCCAGGTAAGCGCCCAGTCGGCTGCCCATTTCGGCGCCCAAGGCTTGCAAGCCACTCAATGGCCGGACCATCACTTCAAATTCAACGATTTTGCCTTCCTCATTGAACCGGATCATGTCGATCCCTTTTAGCTCCTTGCCGCCGACCTGCGCGCTGAACTCGAGTACGACATTCAACCCGTCCGCTGTCGCCAATTCGCGGTGATATTCAAAGTTTTCAAAAACGTCGACCACGGTGTTCAGAATCATCGCCACCACGGCTGCTCCCGGGTATGGCGTGTGCGCCATGGGCGAGCGGAACACGGCTTTTGGGTCCAGCAACTCGGGCAAGGCCTGCAAGTCGCCCTGGCGGATCATCGCGTGCCATTGCTTCAAGGACTCGGCGGCTTTGGGGTGCAGGTTCAGTTCAGGCATTTTCAACTCCTTATTGTTGTTTTTTGGTCTGTAGAAACGCGGCCATCGCGGCGAAGCGCTGACGTGTTTCATGCTCGAAAATACGATTGACCAGCGGGTCCAGCAACCCGCCGAGCCAACGCGGTCGTAGGCGGACGCTGAAGGTGTAGATCAACTCCGACCGGTTGTCACCCAGATCACGATGACGCATCGACGCGGCCCACCACGCAAACACGCCCTCAGGCTCGACCAACAAGGCTGCGGCGACCTGTCCCGGCTGGAAGTTGACGAAACGGGTGCGCATGGAAAAGTAGCGTTTCCAGCCTCGTCCTTCATTGAACGTGATTGCGCCGATATACGGGCGGATGCCGCCACCTTCGACCCCGGCGCGGGCCAACAGGGTGTCCCACTGCATGCGCACCGTGTGATTGTGGAAGGCTTCGAAGGCGTCGGCTGCGCTGGCGGGCATGATCAGGCTGATTCGGTGTTGGGTCACACGTTGTCCTCGACGATTTTCGCCATCTTGCACCGGGTTTGGAGTATTGCAAAAAGCGCAATCATATTCAGATACACTTCGATGATGCCAAAACATCATCACGCGCCGTTGCGTTTCACCCGTATCGCTCACAGCATCGTCACCCGATTGCTGTTGCTAGCGCTGTGCATGGTCATTTTTGGTGCCGTGGTGCGTTATTACGTCTTGACCAATTTCCTGCGTGAAGACCTGAGCAGTGTGGTTGAAGGCCAGCAATTGACCCTCGCCACCTATGTTGCCAAGGACATCGACTACAAACTCGTCCAGCGTCAATTGATGCTGGATCGCCTGGCCGATTCGGTTCCGACCGATCTCCTGACGCAGCCGCAGCAGCTGCAAACGTGGCTGAAAGCGCATTACGAGTTCCAAACACTGTTCACCGCAGATTTGTTCATCGTCAGCGGCAAAGGGCGTTTACTGGCGAATTTCCCGGAACCGGTGGATACCGACTTCGCCGAGCGTGATTACATCCGGGCAGGGCTGGCGGGGCGCTCGTTGATCGGTCAACCGGCGCTCGACAAGGCGACTCAGACGCCGATTCTGCCCATGTCCGCGCCCATCAAGAATGCCGCCGGTGAAGTCCAGGCGGTTTTGGTCGGCGTCAGCGTACTGGGCGCCACGGGGCTCCTGGATTCGTTGCTGCAGAGTCGCGTCGGCGATGCCACCGGGGATTTCCTGCTGGTGTTCCCCGAAAGCCGCTTGTATATCGAGTCTTCCAGCCGTGATGTGCGACTCAATCCAACGTCGGTCCCCGGCGTCAATGCCTTGCATGACCGGGCGATGGCGGGGTTCCGCGGCACTGGGCTGACCCTCAATTCAAAAGGGGTCGAGGAAGTCGCCGCCATCGCCGCCGTTCCGAGCGCCAATTGGTTCATCGTCGCCCGTTTGCCCGCCAGCGAGGCGTTTGCCACCGTGACGCGCACCCAGCATTTCCTGATGAAGGGCGCGGTGTTCTCGATTCTGTTTTTCGCCACGTTCGCCTCCATTGGTCTGTATTTTGTGTTCCGCCACCTGTTCCGTGCTGCCGAGCAGGCCGATCGCATGACCCGCGATGAACTGCCCCACGCGCCGTTGGCGGTGGTGCGTGATGATGAAGTCGGGCACCTGATTTCGGCGTTCAATCGGCTGTTGCTCAAGTTGAATGACAAACAGGATGAACTAAAGAAAATCGCCCATCACGACACCCTGACGGGTCTGTGCAACCGCCATCACCTCTCCGGTCGCCTTCGGCAGGTGTTGTCCCTGGCGCGACGCACCGGTACCCAGGTTGGCCTGTTGTTCATGGACCTCGATGGTTTCAAACACATCAACGACACGTTGGGCCACGAGGCGGGCGATGAGGTATTGCGCCAGGTGGCGCGGCGCTTTTCGTCCGTGGTGCGCGAGAGCGACACCCTCGCGCGCATTGGTGGCGATGAGTTTGTCGTGCTGCTGAGCGACCTGGGCGTCGACGCCGAACAGACCCTCAGCCGCGTGGCGACCCAATGCATCGAGGCCTTGAGCGCACCGTTTTTTATTTCCGGCACGGTGTGCATTGTCGGTGTGTCGATCGGCATCGCCTTGGGCGACGGGCAAAGTTCCGCCGACACGCTGCTGCTGGCCGCTGACCGCGTGATGTACCAAGCGAAGAAAACCGGGCGTGGGCGGTATGTGACTTATAAGCTTTAGGCCTTTAAGCTGGCGGCTTTCCCCGATGACCAAGGATGGAAAGTGGCCATGATCACAATCGGTAGTCAGAACAACGCCCCGACGCCGCAACATCAGCATCACGATGTTTATGTTTTTCACATCGACCCGTCCCGGCCCGACAAACCGTTGTGTTTCGAACAGTCGATTGGCGGCGGGCATTGCGAGCAGGGCGGGGCGATATGGCTAGCGGTTGCGCAGCTTGAGGCCTGGCCCGGTGACTGGCGCCAGCACCTGGAAAAATCCGGCTGTGGCTGGGTGGCCGCACTGGTGGATGCCCATCACGCTGCTGATCAGTCGACTATCGTCGCCATGATCCTCAAACAGCACGCCAAGCCACCGAGCCTGTGGGGTTCAACCGCCGGCTGGTTCAAACGCAACTTTTCCATCACCGGCCGCTACGGCATTTAATTGAGGAGCAACCCGATGAGCCAGACCCTGGAACGGGCGATTGCAATCGCCGCAGCCGCCCACGAAGGGCAGGTCGACAAGGGTGGATCGCCTTACATCCTGCATCCACTGAAAGTCATGTTGCGGGTGACGACCCTGGAAGAGCGGATCGTCGCCGTGCTGCACGACGTGGTCGAAGACACCGGCATCAGCCTCGAAGCGCTGCGCCAGGAAGGTTTCAGCGAAGCGGTGTTAGAGGCGATCGCATCGGTCACCAAAGTCGAGGGTGAATCCTATGAGGCGTTCGTCGAACGCGCAGCGCTGAACCCGATAGGCCGAGTGGTCAAACTCGCGGACCTGGAAGAAAACAGCGACTTGTCGCGGATTGCGCAGCCGTCATGGGACGATCTGGAGCGGGTTGAGAAGTATCGGCGGGCGATTGGCGTGTTGCGGTCGTAACACGCCAGATCAATGTGTGCAGAGAGGGTTTATCACCGCGCCGTGGTCGCACTCAAGGCATCCCACACCGCCATGACCTGAGTCACCGACGCATCCATCACCGCATGGGGAATCTCGTCTCTGGCCAGCGCCGTCAGACCCAGAAGAAAGCTGTCAAACATGGCGGCCAGGGCTTTGGTGTCGGTAGTGACCGGCAGTTCGCCCTGAGCAATCGCGCGTTCGATGCAGGCGATAATGCCCGCCCGGTTGCGAGCCCGGGCCTCGGCCAGTGGCGCAGAAACGGCGGTGGGCTGTGCCGAGCAGGTTTTTTTCACCCCAGGCGTGCGCCCGGTCCTCGGGGTGGTGATGACCTGGATGCTGGCGCACAACATTCTTTATACCTATGTCGCGCCCTTCGTGACCCCGGCCGGGCTGGCCAGCGATATCGATCTGGTGCTGCTGGTGTTCGGCATCGCCGCGTTGCTCAGTATCTGGATCACTGGGCGGTTGGTGGACCGGTATCTGCGCAACGCCGTGTTGCTCAGCCTCGCCACGTTCGCCGCGACAGCCTGCGTTTTCGGGTTCTTTTCCCAATCCGTGATCGTCATCTATGTCGGCACCTTTGTCTGGGGCCTGACCTTCGGCGGCGCCGCGACACTGCTGCAGACCGCACTGGCTGATACGGCGGGTGAGGGCGCGGACGTTGCCTTGTCCATGAACGTCGTGGCCTGGAACGGCGCGATCGCCATCGCCGGTCTGTTCGGTGGTGTGCTGCTCGATCAGGTCGGTGTCGTGTCGTTTCCGTGGGTATTGCTGGTGCTGCTGCTGGCGGGGTTATGGATTGCCGTTGGCGCGCGGGTGCATGGTTTTCCGCAGGGGCAACGGCAGGGCGGTGCGGCGGTGGTCGGTCATTGATGGGGGCGCGGGTTTACGACGCCTGGTTCAAATCGAGCGCTGATTCACCCGCCGGGTCAGTTCCTCGGCGGACTCCTTGCGCTCCGAATAGCGATCAACCAGGTCGGGGCGATCGCGCAGCAGCAACGTGAACTTGACCAGTTCCTCCATTACATCCACCACCCGGTCGTAGAGCGCCGAGGGTTTCATGCGGTTGCCCTCGTCAAACTCCAGATAGGCTTTGGGCACCGAGGATTGATTGGGGATGGTGAACATGCGCATCCAGCGCCCCAACACGCGCAGTTGATTGACCACGTTGAAAGATTGCGAGCCGCCACACACCTGCATCACCGCCAGGGTCTTGCCCTGGGTCGGGCGAATCGCGCCGATGGCCAGCGGCACCCAGTCTATTTGGGCCTTGAACACCGCCGACATCGAGCCGTGACGCTCCGGCGAACACCAGACCTGGCCTTCGGACCATTGCATCAGCTCAAGCAGTTCCTGGACTTTCGGGTGATCGTTCGGCGCATCGTCCGGCAGTGGCAAACCGGAGGGGTTGAAGATCCGCGTCTCGGCGCCGAAGTGTTCGAGCAAACGCGCGGCTTCTTCGACCATCAGGCGACTGAAGGAGCGGGCGCGGGTCGAGCCGTACAGCAGCAAAATCCGTGGTTTGTGCGGACCGGTTTGATCAGGAGTTTGAATCAGTGAGGTGTCGAGATTGGGCAGCGGGTGAGTCATGAAAGGCTCCAGTTACAAGGTGCTGATGCGGTCGAGTTCCCGCTTCAAGGCATCGCGATCAAGTTCGGCGAAGGGCAGGGCGAGGAAGGCTCGGCAGCGGGTTTCGATACGTACCAGGGTTGATTGGAAGGCGGCGGATACCGCGGCTTCGTCGCCCGTCACCTCCGATGGATCTTCCAGTCCCCAATGGGCTTTCAGCGCCGGGCCGAAGTAGACGGGGCAAGCCTCACCGGCCGCCTTGTCGCAGACCGTGATGACGATGTCCGGCGGGTTGGCTTCGAAGGCGTCGTTGCCTTTGCTGCTCAAGCCTTCGATGGCAATCCCGGCTTCTTGCAAGGTGATCAGGCTGCGCGGCAGGACCTGGCCCTTGGGAAAGCTGCCGGCGCTGACCGCTTCGAAGCCCTGCGGCGCCAGATGATTGAACATCGCTTCGCTAAGGATGCTGCGGCAGCTGTTGGCGGTGCACATGAATAGAACGCGCATGGAAACTCCAATGGGTCAGGTCAGCAGCACGCTGCGGTATTGAGTGGGCGGTCGCTCATCTGATTGAGGCGGGCGGTGTTTTCCTCAAGCCAGTCGGCGTTGGCGTGCAATGTGGTTTCAAGCACCGCGCGAACCCAGGCGGGCAGTTCGGGATTGAGCCGGTAATACACCCATTGCCCCTGGCGTCGATCAAGCAGCAGGCCGCATGCCCGCAGCTGCGCCAGATGGCGCGAGATCTTCGGCTGGCTGTCGTCCAGCGCACAGACCAACTCGCAGACGCACAACTCGCCCTCACGGGTGATCAGCAGAGTGGCCCGGGCGCGGGTTTCGTCGGACAGGCATTTGTAGAGGGCAGGAGGGCTGAGCATGGGGGCGTCTTAGAGGTGTGGAAGTCCGAATATACGGATATCCATATGTATTGGGCAAGCTGCTTTTTAGCCCGATAGGCAACTGCTGCGTCCGCTGCACATCTGTGTAGGAGCGAGCGGTGTCGGCCACGAATTCTGTGAACACCCTCAAACGAATGTAGGAGCATGGCTTGCCCGCGATAGCGATCTTATGGACGCCATCGCGAGCAAGCTTTGCTCCTACAGGGCCGGGCGATTAGCCGGGCTTGTGGTTATCCAGCATCCGATTGGCCGCCATCTCACCCATCAGGAGCGACCGATGCAACACCAGCATCGTGTGGCGTCGCGGGCCGTCCGTCAGCTCGACGAGATCGTTGACCATCTTGCGGGCCGTTGATAACGATTCGTAGACCTCGACCAGCAACGTTTCGTCATCCACCGCTGCGTCGATGGTGAAGAAGGTGCCGGAACTGCGGGGCGGTATCTGCGTTTTCGTCGCCCCGGGGTTGAGGTAATGGCTGAGCGCGCGGTCGGCGGCCTCTTTCATTTTCTTGGGGTCAATCTCGAAAGAGGCGTCTCAGGGGACTGGACCGGCATTCGGGGGATTGGGTGTAACTTTGAACATAGATGAAACTCCAGTACTAGCTAATAGGAGCCATCACTTTCGCTACCAAACGAGGAGGTGGTGGCCATACACAGGTTGGTAGACCGGAGTACTGGAACCGGCGCCCCGAAGGGACCCTGCGCATGGCCACCAAAAAGCATCGACCTAAGAAAGCGTCTGCATTCGGCTATGCGCCAGTACACCGGGCTACCAAACCCGATCGCTGTTTTTCAGCGACGGGGAAACGATAAAGCTCAGGCACTAGACGCACAAGCCGGCGGATTCTGGCGTACGCGTAGGTAACGGCGCAAGGCGTTGTAGCCGTTTATGACGTAACACTGAGTGTCTTTAAACAGTCGTCGTTAAACATGTTTAGGCGGTGCGCTCGCGGACGCCTTCGCGGGCAAGCCTCGCTCCTACGAGGATGGCGGAGGCGGTGGAGATCTCTGGCAGGCCTTAACGCCGGGCTTTCCTGACCATTCGTTCAATCGATAGTCATCATCAGAAAATGCGAGTTCTGTTTTTTCAGCATCGGAGGAGGATAGCGTCATACCGATCTCGCTTCTGAAGGAACCTGCGCGATGAGACTCTCAACTGCTTTCGCCCTTGTCGCCGTACTGACCGGCGCTTTCGCCGCCACCGCCCCGGCCTACGCCGCTGACCTGCAGGCTTGTCATTTCGTGCCGATGGGGGATAGCAGCGCCAACCTGCAACATTCTCAATCGGTGGGCGTGCTCTACAGCGAAAACACCGTCAACACCCTCCAATACCTTGAGAACTACCATTCGGTCGCGGTCAACGGCAGCAAGAACGCCGCCCTCGATTCGCGCATCAGCAATGCCTTCATCCAAAGCTCCGATCCGACGCTGGCGATCAACTGGCTGATGGGTTCGCTGCAGAAACAATTCGCCTCGGTCACCGTCTACGACAACCTCGATGCGCTGGTGGCTGCGCACCCGGATGTGGTGGTGATGCTGGACACTTACAGTCGCTTGGTTTCGAAGCGCAACAACCAGGTCGAAGCGCGATTCCTCGCCAAGTTCTACGACGCGAACCTGCAATACATCGGCAAGGCCGAAGGCTCCCGCGAACAGCAAATGCCTTCGGTCTGGGTCCATGGCAAAGCGGCGCCGGAGATCGCGGCGCAAATCGATCAGCAAACCGAGTTGCAGGTGAATGCGTTGAAACAGTTCGATGCATCGCTGAAGGCGTTGGTGACCTCGGGCAATGTGGCGCGGGTGGCGACTAACTGAGGCGATTGCTGCCTCAGTCTTTCCGCCTGTTTCCCAAGACCGCTGATAAGTGATCCACGACCTGCGCTTCAAAAGTGCCTTCGTCGCCATCAGCGCAGAACACCGCGCAGGGCGCCGTGTGCCCGTTCGCGGTGCTGTCGGGCGGTTTGGGCGCGACTGGGGATCCGTTCGACACGAGGGGAAAAAGCATGGCTGATGGCTCAGGGGAAAGGGTCACGACGCTACGGCGTCCCGCAGGTTGCCAGAAAACAAATCCACCACCGCTTCGATTGTTTTTATGCCGCGCTTTGGCTAACCTTGCACAAACCCGCAAGATCAGGCATAAACATGCATCCAGTCATCGAACTTCCTTCCCTGCGCCGACAAAAAATCCTCTTGATCCTGGAACGTGACGGCAAGGTCATGGCCTCCGAGCTCAGCCAGCATTTCGCCGTGTCCGAAGACACCATCCGCCGTGATCTGGCGGAACTGGACAGCGCCGGCCTGGTGCAGCGGGTGCACGGCGGGGCATTGCCGCGGCCCAAGGACAGCGGCAAGGACTACTTCACCCGTGTCAGCGAAACCGATGAAGTGAAAACCCACCTGGCGCAACTGGCCGCGCGGTACGTGCAGGCTGGCCAGATCGTGATTTTCGATTCCGGCTCGACCACGCTGCAGATTGCCCGGTCGTTGCCGGCGGATATCACCATTACTGCCGTTACGGCCTCGCCGATGATCGCGATCACCCTGGCGGAATTCAAAGGCATCAAGGTGATCCTGGCCGGCGGTCAGCTCAATCCGGCGACGATGTCGGCGAGCGGGCATGACACGTTGCGGCTGTTTCAAGGGATCAAGGCGGATTTGCTGTTCACCGGGGTGTGCGCGATTCATCCCGAGGTCGGCATCAGCTCGCTGCACTTCGATGAAGTACCGGTGAAGCAGGCGATGCTCGACAGCGCGGCCCATGTGGTGGCGGTGACCACGGCGGACAAACTGGGCGCGGTGGAGCCCTTTGTGGTTGCGCCTTGCCGACGTATCCAGACGCTGATCACCGAGCGTCATCTGGCGTCGGGCAATGTCGAGGACTATCAGCGGCTGGGCATCGAAGTGGTGCAAGCCGATATGGCGGTTTAAGCGCTAGTGCAACAAATGCACGGCCAGGCCGATCAACCCACAGCCGATCAACACCTCGATCACTCCGCGCTTGAAGCGAAACAACGCGACCGCCGCTGCCATCGCGATCAGCGCCGAAGGCCAGTCGAGGTGGCCGCTGAAGCCGTTGGGCCAGAGCACGTGGTAGCCGAAGAAACCTGCCAGGTTGAGAATTACCCCGACCACGGCGGCGGTAATGGCCGTCAGCGGCGCGGTGAATTTCAGTTCGTTGTGCGTCGACTCCACCAGTGGCCCGCCGGCGAGGATGAACAGGAATGACGGCAGGAAGGTGAACCAGGTGACCAGTGTGGCGGCGAGGGCGCCAGCGAGGAACAGGTGCTCGGCGCCGAACACCTGCTGCACATAGCCGCCGACAAAAGCGACGAAAGCCACCACCATGATCAGCGGCCCGGGCGTGGTTTCGCCCAGCGCCAGACCATCGATCATCTGCGTCGGCGTCAACCAGCCATAGTGACCGACCGCGCCCTGATACACATACGGCAGCACCGCGTAGGCACCACCGAAGGTCAGCAACGCCGCTTTGGTGAAGAACCAGCCCATCTGGGTCAAGGTGCCGTCCCACCCGAACAACGCGGTGAGCACGCCCATCGGCAATGCCCACAGGACGGCGCCGATCAGTGCCAGGCGCAGCAGTTTCATCGCGCTGAAACGGGCATGTTCAGGTGTCGGGGTGTCGTCATCGATCAGTGCCGGGCCGTAGGAGGCGTTCGCTGCGCGGTGGCCGCCGTTGCTGAATTTCTCAGGGACAAGCCGTCCGCCGAAATAACCGATCACGGCCGCCCCCAGCACAATCAGCGGGAACGGCACATTGAACGCAAAAATGACCACGAATGAGGCTGCTGCGATCCCCCACAAACAGCCGTTCTTTAGCGCCCGCGAGCCGATTCGATGGGCCGCCTGCAGCACAATCGCGGTCACCGCCGGCTTGATCCCATAAAACAATCCGGCTACCACCGGCACATCCCCGAAGGCGATGTACACCCAGGACAAGCCAATCAGGATAAACAGCGACGGCAACACAAACAGCACGCCGGCCATCACGCCGCCCAGGGTCCGGTGCATCAGCCAGCCGATGTACGTCGCCAACTGTTGCGCCTCCGGCCCGGGCAACAACATGCAGTAGTTGAGCGCATGTAGAAAACGCCGCTCCGACATCCAGCGCCGACGCTCGACCAATTCCTGATGCATGATCGAAATCTGCCCGGCCGGGCCGCCAAAACTGATGAAGCCGAGCTTGAGCCAGAAGAGGAAGGCTTCGCGTAGGGGTACGGCTTGGGGTTTTGCGAATGTATCGCTCAAGAGGTGAGCCTTTTTCATAGACCGACGGTTTGCTTACAGTAGCGGGGAATAGGTGCGCGCGTTTGATCGTTCCCACCCTCTGCGTGGGAACGATCAAGCACCGCTTCCGTAGGAGCAAAGCTTGCTCGCGAAGACGGCATCACATCCGGCAATGATGTGACTGACACACCGCTATCGCGAGCAAGCTTTGCTCCTACGGGGACGGGTGTGCTTGAGACTTACTGTGTCCCGAACATCGCCGTCCAGTAGATCCCGCCATCACTTTTCGGGTCCACCGCATACGCCGCGCCCAGTTCGTGGAACTGCGGGTTCATCAGGTTGGCGCAGTGCCCCGGGCTGCCGAGCCAGCCATCGACGACTTTGCGGGTAGTGTCTTGGCCGGCGGCGATGTTTTCGCCGATCTGCTGCGCGATGTAGCCGCCCAGTTCCGCGCGGTCACCTGGGGTACTGCCGTCGCGGCCCTTGTGATCGAAGTAGTTATTGTTGGCCATGTCCCGACTGTGGACTTCGGCGACCGCCCCCAAGGTGGCGTTCCAGGCCAGCGGCGTGGTGGCGGCGAACGGCTGGCCGCCGCACTGACGCGGCTGGGCGCGCGCGGCGTTAAGCAATTCCAGCAGCTTCTGACCTTCAGCGGAAGCATCGCCCAGGCGCCCGCTCAACAGCGGACGCGCAAGGACGATGCGCCACTGGCTGCCTTCGCGGCTGACGCCAACATCGATAAATTGCGGGTTCAACACCACCTGACAGAAGCTTTCCTGCACGGCCTTCATGGCCGACGTCGCATCGCGCGGGCCGGACAGGGTGATCGCCTGCACGTTGACCATCGGATACTTCGCCTGCGCCATCGCCTGTTGCAGGTCGATGTTCTGCGTGGCGGACAGCACCAGGCGCGGATCGGCCGCCAGCGGCGGCAACTCCGGCGATGCCTGACCGCCACAACGCTGCACTTGGCTGCGATAGGTATTGATCGACTGAACCAGTTGCGTCTCGTCAGTGGCCAAGGCACTGGTAGCGAACACCAGGCCTGACGACAACGCCGCAACACACAAAACAGATGATAGGACGCGCATGAAAATCCCCCTTGAACGGACTGCGCCCATGATGCGCGATTTCGCCCCGTTCAGGGCACTGCCTTTTCCAATGATTTGCCGACTACAATGAAGCGAAGTCGCCCGCCGACGCCCTGAAGAGCCTGCCCATCATGCGCCTCCCGTGGATTGCCGCCTGCCTTGCCGCCACCCTGCTTGCAGGCCAGGTTTTCGCTGACGACCAGGAGCAAAAAAAAGAAGTGGCCGTGGACAAGGCCCAGGTACTGGAAGAGAAAGCCGCCGACAAAGGCAGCACGGCACCGGCGCCGAAAAAGGCCGAGACCATCACCCAATCCGAAGTCCAGGCTGTCGACCCGGCAGGCACTGCGCCGCTGGACGAAGCCATCACCTGCATGGCCCGCAGTATTTACTGGGAAGCCAAGGGCAAGGACTCCGCCGACATGGAAGCGGTCGCTAACGTGGTGATGAACCGGCTCGGTCATGCGGGCTTTCCGGACACGGTGTGCGGGATCGTCAAGCAAGGCTCGGAAAAGCACGCATGCCAGTTTTCCTGGTGGTGCGACGGCAAGCCGGACACGGCCCAGGAAGACGTGCCCTATGCGATGGCCAAGGAAATCGCGCGCAAGGCGCTGAACAAGCAACTACCGGATCGCACCCATGGCGCGATGTATTTTCATGACCGGACCGTGAAGCCGGATTGGGCGCATGAGTACATCAAGACGGCCCAGATCGGGTTGTTCACGTTTTACAAACCCCATGACGGCGACGCGAAATAGCGCTGTCAGGCGTGGCCCAGCGCAATGGCAAAGGACACCACGATCAGGCAGGCAAGCGCTGTGTTGATATTCATGAGAGGCACATCCGAGCTGTTTTAGGTGGTGCCATCGTGAACAGGTCGGGGGGAAATGAAAAATTCGCTTTCGTGATGTGAATGATCGAAAGAAATGATGGGATCAAAAGTCACAGCTTTATAGGGCTGACGAACACCTTGTGGCGAGGGAGCTTGCTCCCGCTGGACAGCGAAGCAGTCCCCCTTCTTTTTAGGTAGAGAGGGCCGCTTCGCGACCCGGCGGGAGCAAGCTCCCTCGCCACAGGTTCAGTGTCAGCAGACTAGGCCCGCTTCAATACCCCTTCCAATGCCCCGGCACCCACACCCACTCGTTGTGAGCCCATCGATAGTGCCCGGCCACCCAGTGATACCCCGGCGCGGGCATCACCGGGACCATTTCCACCCGTGGTGGCGGGCGGTGCGGGCGGGCCGGTTCGATGACGCAGCCGGACAGGGTGATCGCCATGAGGCCGGCGATAACGGTGGTCTTGAATAGTCGGGACATAGCCAGATTCCTTGATTCAGTCGAACCGGCGCCAGGATGGCGAACCGGCAGGTCTTGCGTTCACGACTCAACGGACCCAGCGCCCTTCGATCCAGTACCAGTTCGGTCCGCGCGCCTCCCAATGACCGGGCATCCAGCGCCCTGCGTGGTGCATCCGTTGCCAATGCCCCGGCGCCCACACATAACCCCGACCGTCCCAGCGCCAGTGGCCGTTGTCCCAGGCATAACCGGGGCGGGCCATGGGCGCCTGCTCCATGCGCGGTGGCGGTGGCGCCTGGCGAATGATGATCTCGGGCTGGGCAAATACCGGCGTGCTCGCCAGCGCCGCGAGCGCCAGGGGAACGAGCAAGACATGCCGCAACTTGATCAAGGGGTGCACAGCTTTCATGACAACTCCTCAGGGCTTGCATCCGAAAGTGGATGTTGCTGATGAATTGGACGTCGTATCGGCAAAAGATTGGGTGCACAGAAAATGAAATTTTTGTCACGTAGGCGGGCAGGGCCAGCACGCACCTGTGGCGAGCCAGCGCCCTCGCCACCAATCTGTAGGAGCGAGGCTTGCCCGCGAAGGCGTCATTCCAGGCGAAAAAAATGGTTGTCTGAAATGACGCCTTCGCGGGCAAGCCTTGCTCCTACAAGGGTTTTGCGTTGGGGTTTTGAGGCGTCATTCCAGGCGACAGAAATGGTTTTCTGGAATGACGCTTTCGCGGGCAAGCCTCGCTCCTACAGGGGCTTTGCGTTGGGTTTTGAGGCGTCATTCCAGGCGACAGAAATGGTTTTCTGGAATGACGCTTTCGCGGGCAAGCCTTGCTCCTACAGGGGGCGGGTTGAGTCTTAGAGTTCCATACCCAGGAAGATCAGGGTATTGCCATGGGCCTCGACCGCTGCACGCTGGTTGTAGCTGTCGCGGTGTGAGCAGTTGAAACCATGCTCGGCCTCCGGGTACACCACAATCTCCACGTTGTCGTTGGTGTCGAAACGCTCAGCGATTTTCTCCACGGCTTCCAGTGGAATGTGGCTGTCCGCTTCGCCGAAGTGCATCAGGATCGGCACCTGGATTTCATCGGCACGGTCCAATTGGTTCTGGATGCCGCCGCCGTAATAGGCGATGGCCACGTCGACGAAGCCGTTGGCGGCAGTGTGGTACGACAGCAAGCCGCCGAAGCAGTAACCGATGGAGGCGATACCGCCATCCAGGCCCGGTTGGGCTTGCAGGGCATCGATGGCCAGTTTGATGTCAGCCTGTGCCGCGTTCACATCGGTGGCATTCATCAGCTCGACCGCGCGTTTCCAGCCGGCCTCGTCGTAGCCCAGCTCGATGCGCGGGCCGCTGCGCCAGAACAGGTCCGGTGCAATCACCAGATAGCCGTCGGCGGCGTACTGCTCGGCAACCGAGCGGATGTGTTCGTTGACGCCGAAGATCTCCTGAATCAACACAATCCCTGGCCCTTTCTGGGTGTGGGGAATCGCCAGGTAAGCACCGAATTTGCCTTCGGGGCTGTCGATTTCGATCCATTGGGTGGTCACGCTCATGGTGGCTCCTGTCTTCGTCAGTGAAAGTTGGATTTATTGCGGTAGGGTCGCCTGGAAACTCGGCAAGGCCTGTAGACGTTTCCATCACTCGGCGAAACCGTCCACGGCAAACACTTGCGCTGCATCGGGTGTCATCGCGATGTAGGCGCAGGCCGGGGCCAGGTAGAAGTCGCTGAAACTGGGGGCAAGCCCGGCGATGAACGGATCATCACCCTTGATCTTCATTAATTCGCGGATCACACGCTTGGAATTTTCGATGCCTTTGCGCCGCGACGCTTCATTCTGCCCACCGATGAAATCCGGAAACAAGTGAAAACCGAACACCGAGACCAGCGCGCCGTAGCCGTAAGAATCGTAGAGCCCCATGGCCATGTGATTACGCGCGCGGTCATGGGCGTTGTCCGGGGTCAGCGACGGGCCGGGCAGCACTTCATCCAGATAGGCCATGATCGCCGCGGTTTCGAGTACCCGGAAACCGTCGTGATCAATCACTGGCACCTTGCCGAAAGGGTGGCGCGCCAGGTGTTCCGGCAGGTGCGGTTCGCCTTTTAAGACGTTGACCTGCACCTGAGTGAAATCCGCGCCTTTCTCGACCAGCAGCATCTTCACCGTGCGCACGTAGGTGCTGCCGTCGAAACCGTAAAGTGTGAGGCTCATGACCATGGCTCCATTTTTTTGAGTATGGGACGTTATCGAGACACTGACGTTTCAGCGGTTAGCGCGACGCCAGAAGAATCGAGCCAGCAGGGCATCCAGACTGAGCTTGCCGGCGCCGGACAGCAACAGCGGCATCAGGGCGACGAGGTAGATCAGTGGCAGCTTGAAGTTACCGTGCCCCTTATTAGTGATGGCGTAGCCCTGGGCAAGTTCACTCAATGTAGACCAATCGGCCGGCCAGTGAACGGCTGCGGTCGCCACCACCGTGACCACGATCAGGATCATCGCCGACACCCGCGTACCCAGGCCCACCAGCAGGGCGAGGGCGCAGATCAGCTCGGCCCACATCGACAACTCCCAGTTCAAATTGGCGGAAACATGGTTGAACGGAAAGGGGAAGGCGTCCTGGATGTCGGCGAACCAGTTCTCGCCGTTCCATTTCTCCAGGCCCGACTCGAAAAACTCCCAGGCAAGGAAAATGCGCAGGGTCAGCGGCGCAATCCAGCTGCCGGCGCGGTCGAGGTTCAGGTGCAGGCCTTTGACGGCCGAAGACAGTGAAGTGTTCATGGGCTTGATCTCCGTTGAGGGCTTTGATCGGCTTGGCCAATCGACCCGCACATTTCATCAAGCGGGTGTATCTGCGGTATGTCGTCGGGATGGGGTTTTAGGCGAGGGGTGTATCGAAAGGGCAGCTGTACACACTCGGATACACGGCCGGATGCAGCATCCGATAACAACGAAATCCCCCCGCAGGAGCTGCGTATTTCAGTCAGGGGTAGGCGTGGCGCTGACTGCGCTTGTTTTTCAACGCGAGTTTGCCCACCCACCGCACGGCAATCGCCGCGCACATGATCCCGAACGGCAGCACATACCAGACGCTCATCGGAATCCGTTTGAAATTGGAATAGGTAAACACCGCCGCAATCACCCACATCCCCGTCACATGCAGGGCTTTCCAGGCTTTGGGACCGATCATTTTTGTGGTGGTTTTGAATGAAGTGATCGCCATCAACACAATGAACAGATAGCCGACCGAGCCGGGGATATTGCCCACCGTGGTACGCCCCGGCCAGAACTCCGGATTCAACTGCCCATAGCTATAGATCAACACCGCATGTACCAGATGCGAAAAGGCAAACGCCAAACCGATAAAGCGCCGCTCGCGCACCAGGGATTTAGTAAAGGGCGAGGGCACCAGCACGGCAAAAGCGGACGCCAGGAACGCCGCCAGAAACAACGCAAACGAGGTCCGTGCCGTGGCGCGAATCGCGCTGCGGGTGGCTTCCACCAGATCCGGGTTGAGGACCAGGATCAGGCCGGTCATCAGCAGTACCAGCAAGGACAGCAGGCCGAACAGCGACCAGCCGTGATAACGCGGGATTGAGGTATTCATGACAGCTACTCCGGAGCAAGGGCCGACCGAGGTCAGCAGACAACCGGAGTGTTCCAGTGCGGTGTGTGGGCGATATGTCCTGAAAGCCTCTTCATGTATCAGCATGTGCGCCAGATACATTCCCCTACAAAACTGTGATCCGTCACGCGCCAGTGGCGTCTAGCGACTGTGTCCCCGCAAACCCATGGGGCGAGACTTCGGAACCCGGCATGCAAGCGCTGTTGAACGAGATCCTTGACGCAGTTCGTCCCCTGATCGGCCAGGGCAAGGTGGCTGACTACATTCCCGCCCTCGGCACGGTGCCGGCCAACCAATTGGGCATTGCCGTGTACGGTAACGACGGCGAACTGTACTGCGCCGGGGACGCCGAGACGCTGTTCTCGGTGCAGAGTATTTCCAAGGTGTTCAGCCTGGTGCAGGCCATCGATCATTCCGGCGAAGCGATCTGGGAACGCCTGGGCCACGAGCCGTCTGGCCAGCCGTTCAACTCCCTGGTGCAGCTGGAATTCGAGCGCGGCCGCCCGCGCAATCCGTTCATCAACGCCGGGGCGCTGGTGATCTGCGACATCAACCAGTCGCGCTTCGCCGCACCGGCCCTGTCGATGCGTGATTTCGTGCGGCGCTTGTCCGGCAACCCGCAAGTGATGGTGGACGGCAAGGTCGCCGAATCCGAATACCAGCACCGCGCGCGCAACGCGGCGATGGCTTACCTGATGCAATCCTTCGGCAATTTCCACAACGACGTCGAAGCAGTACTGCGCAGCTACTTCAGCCACTGCGCGCTGCGCATGAGTTGCGTCGATTTGGCGCGAGCGTTCTGCTTCCTGGCCAATGACGGCTTCTGCAAACACAGCGGCGAACAGATCCTCACCGCCCGGCAGACCCAGCAAGTCAACTCGATCATGGCCACCAGCGGCCTTTACGACGAAGCGGGCAACTTTGCCTACCGCGTCGGCCTGCCCGGCAAGAGCGGCGTCGGTGGCGGGATTGTCGCGGTGGTGCCGGGGCAATTCACGGTGTGCGTGTGGTCGCCGGAGCTGAACGCGGCGGGTAATTCGCTGGCGGGGATGGCGGCGCTGGAGTTGTTGAGCCAGCGGATTGGCTGGTCGGTGTTCTAAGGTCCTGCGCCGGTAATGACGCTTCGGCGAATTTCCTATACATTTTCCGGCCGCCCCCTGCATGGTGAAACCGCTTCATGTCCCTGATGCTCGAACGTCTCGTCGCTGGCACGCCAATCCCTTTTGCCGGTAATCGTGTCTCCGTGGTCAGCCCCGAACTCGCGGCACGTTTTCAGCCCGGTGACCATTTGCTGGTGGAACAGGTCAGCGGCGAATTGTTGTTGATCCCGGTAGTGGACCAGCAAGCAGCGACAGTGGCGATCGAGCGCGCGCAATCGGCGTTCACGGCGATGTCGGCGGTGTCGGACGCGGCCATCAGCAAGTTCTTTGACCTGTTCGCCCAACGCCTGGAAACCGCCGAAACCTGGGCCTTGATCGAAGCCGCGAACCTGGCTGACATCGAGCGCGCCAAGGCTCGCGGGCGTTCCACCACGCGGTTGCTGGCCGATGAGCGCATGCGTCGCGACATGATCGCCGGCCTGCGGGCCTGGCGCGATGCGTCGGCCACGCGCGGCAAAGTCATCAGTTGTGTTGAGCATGACGGCTGGAAAGTCGAGCAAGTGGTGTCGCCGCTGGGCATCGTCGCCTTCGTCTTCGAAGGGCGGCCGAATGTGTTTGCCGACGCCGCTGGCGTACTGCGTACCGGCAACACCGCCGTGCTGCGCATTGGCAGCGACGCGCTGGGCACCGCGCAAGCCATCGTCGCGCACGCGTTGAATCCGGCGCTGGCCGATGCCGGGTTGCCGGCCGGCGCGGTGTCGCTGGTGGAGAGCGTCAATCACGCGGCCGGTTGGGCGATGTTTGCAGATCGACGTCTGTCGCTGGCCGTGGCCCGTGGGTCGGGTCGAGCGGTCAGTCAACTGGGCAGCATCGCCCAACAGGCCGGCACCGCCGTCAGCCTGCATGGCACTGGCGGTGCCTGGCTGATCGCCGATCAAGGCGCGGATGCCACGCGATTTGCCGCCGTGGTGCGCAACTCCCTGGACCGCAAAGTCTGCAACACCCTCAACGTCTGCCTGATCCAGCGCGACCGCGCCGCTGAACTGGTGCCGCTGTTTCTCGACGCCTTGCAACAGGCCGGCACGGCTCGCGGCCAGGGCTGCAAATTGCACATCGTCGAGGGCAGCGAATCATTCCTGCCGAGCGATTGGCAAACCGCTAGCGTCGAGGTCTACCGCGCCGAAGGCTATGTCACCGAAGCGATGGCCGAGCCGCTGGCGGAAGATCAATTGGGTCGCGAGTGGGAGTGGGAAGAAACCCCGGAAGTCAGCTTGAAAATCGTCGACGACCTCGATCAGGCCATCACCTTGTTCAACCGCTACAGCCCGCAATTCACCGTGTCGCTGATCAGTGAAACCGCCGAGGCCCACGAGCGTTTCTACAACGCCGTGAATGCCCCGTTTGTCGGCAACGGCATCACTCGCTGGGTCGACGGCCAATACGCGCTGAACAAGCCGGAACTGGGCCTTTCGAACTGGGAAAGCGGTCGGCTGTTCGCTCGTAGCGCGATTCTGTCCGGCGATGGGGTGTTCACCATTCGCAGCCGCATGACCCAGACCGATTTGTCGGTCAAACGCTGAGCCCTGTAACGGCCGAACTATACTCAAAGGGTGTCTGTGTTTGCGTCATGGAGGTTTTCACCATGAAACTTCATTCCTTTGATCAGTACTCCCATGGCCTGGCGACGGTCGCTCGCGATGCGTGGATTACCGCCAGGGTCAAATCGGCCCTGACCAAGGCCGATTCCGGTCTTGGCCTGCATATCCACGTCAAGACTCACGCCGGTACGGTGGCGTTGAGTGGCCTCGTCGACACCCATAGACAGTGCGAACAGGCGATGGACCTGGCCCGCACGATCAATGGCGTGGTCGATGTCGAGGCCAGCGGTTTGCGCACGCATGTGTTCAAGCCAGGCAGCACGTCAACACCGCCCAATGCGGAAGAAACCACTGAGCGTCGGCGTGAGAACGCAGCGCTCCCGTTAACCGGGGGCGCTGCGTCGGGTATCGATGTTCATCTCTCAAGCGGCGGCGTCTACGGAGCGCGCTTGAATCGCGCACGTCACCGGATGCTCGGCCAAGGACACAAAGCGGCGGCTGTCAGCGTCCAGCGCGTCAATCGAACCGGTCTCGATGTCGTACACCCAACCGTGCAGGTTCAACAGGCCTTTTTCCTGGGCCAGGCGTACGCTCGGGTGGGTCTGGATATTTGCCAGTTGCGCGATGACGTTCTCGCGCACCATCGAACTGACCTTGGCCGCTTCATTGGCGTGGGTGCGGGATTCATTGATGACCTTGGCCGACTCGGCGTGTTGCAACCAGCCGCTGACGGCGGGCAGGTGATCCATGCATTTGCACTTGGCCACGGCGGTCATGGCGCCGCAGTCGGAATGGCCGCAGATCACGATGTCCGTCACGCCGAGCACGGCGACCGCGTATTCGACCGTGGCCGAGACACCACCGGGGTGGGGGCTGTAGGACGGCACGATGTTGCCGGCGTTGCGGATCACAAACAGCTCACCGGGTTCTTGCTGGGTCAGCAGTTCCGGGACCACGCGACTGTCGGAACAGGTGATGAACAACGTGCCGGGGTGCTGGGTGGTGGCCAGGTGTTTGAACAGGTCGGTGCGTTGTGGAAAGGCTTCGTTCTGGAACTTCAAAAAACCGTCGATGAGCGCTTTCATGTGTGCTTCCTCATAAGTGCTGAACGGGGGCGGCTCAGTTCGAGCAGCCGGTGCCGAATTCGCTGTATTGCAGAATGTGGGTCAAGCCTTTGGAATCGAGATACGTCATCTCCACCGGTGCCGGGCCGCAGACATCGGCGACCGGGGTGATGCTGACGACTTGGGCGATATCCAGGTCCATGCCGTACTGGTAGGCGACGGCGCTGTCCTGGGCCTGAGCCTGGGTTGCCAGGCCGGCGATCAGCGAGAGTGCGAGCAGAAATTTGTGCATGGGGCAGCCTCCAGATGAACGTGGTGAGTGGAAGAGGTCGGGGTGGTTGGCCCGCACGTTAAGTGCGGGCCGGTACTGAGTTAGAAAGGACGCAGTGGCAGGAACTTGCCGTCCAGGGTGATCACGGCGCGGGAGCCGCCTTCCGGGTCTTCGACTTTCTTCATGTCGAGCTTGAAGTTGATGGCGCTGATGATGCCGTCGCCGAATTGCTCATGCACCAGGGCTTTCAAGGTGGTGCCGTAGATCTGGATCATTTCGTGGAAGCGGTAGATGGTCGGGTCGGTCGGCACACCCGAAAGGCTGCCGCGCAGCGGGATGATCTGCAGACGGGCAATGCTGTCAGCGTCCAGGTCTAGCTTCTCGCCAACCACTTTGGCGGCGGCTTCCGGCAGTGGGTGCTGGCCGAGCAGGGCGGCGGTGACGTACGCCAGGCCCAGGCCGGTGCCGTCGGTCAGGTCCTGCCAGGACAGGTTTTTGCGCGCCTTGGCGTCGAGGATCGAAGTGGTCAGGGCCAGACTCTGGTCGTTGTAAGCGTGGGACTGTTGCATGGTGTGACTCCTTTATCGGATGGGGTTGTTGCTGTGTGTGGAGCAATCTTCTGCCGATTGATCCATAGCGTCCAAGACCGATATACAATGCGCAGCATAAGCACAGCCTATAGATGGATTTGCCCATGCTGCTCCGACATCTGCGTTACCTGATCGCCGTCGCCGACCACGGCGGCTTCACCCGCGCCGCCGAAGCGCTGCACGTCTCTCAGCCGACCCTGTCGCAACAGATCCGGCAATTGGAAGAAACCCTGGGCGTCAGTCTGTTCGACCGCACTTCGCGCACGGTCAAACCCACCGACGCCGGCGTGGCCTACATCGAATGCGCCCGGCGGGTGCTGGTGGAGCTGGAGGCGGGAAAGCGCGCGTTGCATGACGTGAAGGATTTGTCCCGTGGCACCTTGCGTCTGGCGATGACGCCGACCTTCATGGCGTATTTGGTGGGGCCGCTGGTGCGCGATTACTCGGCACGCTTCCCGAACATCCATCTGGAGATTTTCGAACTGTCCATGGACGACATCGAGGCCGGGCTGGCGGACGACTCACTGGACATCGCCATTGCCTTTACGCCGGTGCGTAATCCCGAGATCGAATGCATCCCGGCGTTTGTCGAGACGCTGGGACTGATGGTCGGGCGTGATCATCCGTTGTATGAAAGCCAAGGGACGCTGGCGCCGAGCGAGGTGGCGCAACTGGAGTTTGCGTTGCTGGCGCCGGAGTTCATCACTCGATCATCCATCGATGACTACTTTCGCCAACAGGCCATCACCCCCAAAGTGGTGATCGAGGTGAATTCGGTGAGTACGTTGCTGGAGGTGATTCGGCATACGGCGGTCGCGACCATTTTGCCGGAGGCGATTGCCACCGAGGATCGGGCGTTGCGCAAGATTGCGTTGCAGGGTGAAGCGCCGCAGCGGGGCGCGGCGTTGTTGCGCAGGAAGAACAATTACCACAGTGCGGCGGCGTTGGCGTTTGTGGAGTTGGTGTTGGAAATGAAGCCTGTTTAGTGGCGGTAAACGTCGCGCATAAAAAAGGGCCTGCTCCTTGAGGGGAGCAGGCCCTTTTTCAATCTTGATTAATAGAACCGATCAATCACCCGAACTTCGTTCTGGTTCTGCATCGATGCCCACGCCTGTTTCAGAGTTTGCAGAACATTACCGATGAAGTCCTTATCGGCCGCGGCTTTCTTGCCGACATAACCCTGGCCGCGACGGTACATCTTCAATCGGGCCAGCAAGTTCTGGTTGTTCTGGTCGAACTCTGCTTCGTGAGCATGGGGCGACAGGCAGTCCATGTGCACCTGGCCCGACTTGCTGATCCACAGGATATGGCTGTCGTGGCTGTCTTTTTGCGCAGCGAACATACGAGCCAGTTCATCGATAGTCGGTTGATTGTTCAGATTCATCATTAAGCCCCTTGACCATTTGGTGATCTTTCAAAGTTGATTCGCTAATACCGGTAGCCCATCGGTTAGTTGATCCCTGGCACCGAAACCAGGACGTCAGCGGTCAGCCGCCAAATTGACGGGGTCTCGCGTCTGTTGCATGTAGTCGTGTTGAATAACTGCTACGCAATAGCGTCACAACGAAGAGAAGCGGCGAAAACCTTAAGGCCACTGCCGACGTTTTCAGGGTCGGCCACAAGCTTCATGAGTACGTTTCGCCAGCGCTTCTCGTCCTTGTACTGGACGTTCGGGCCAGGTCAGCTTCTTCAATCTGCCTTGTGGGCAGCGTGTATCCGGGAAAAACAGCTCGGCGGTCAGACGAGCTTGCTCAAACGTGTTGCCTGTACTCCCGATCGGGGAGTTGCCTGCATCATGCAAGGGCAAATCGACGGCGTCAACGATTATGTAGTGATTATTTTTAGTCACTACATATTGTCGGACAAAGTGGTTTTGGAATTAGGAAAGGGCGGCTGAAGGGCTGTGGGGCGCGGTTTCAAAGCGGTAGAGCGTGCAGGGATAACCGTCCACTGCCAGTTGATGCGTTGTGAATTCTCCCGAGGTGAGCGCAGGCATCTCTCGGGCCCAAAACCGCCGTGCAGGCGGGTTCGCGTCGATGTGGAAAATTTGCCATTGACCGGGCAATCGGCTCAAGAGGGCAGAGACGACAAACTTCGCGACGCCTTGGCCACGAAAGCGTCGACAGACAAAAAAGTAGCCGATGTTGAATTCGGCCCCGGCCACGTGTGTATCGTCATCGACGGTCACGAACCCGGCCAATTCGCCGTCAACCCAGATCAGGAATGGCTGCGTCGCCGGATTGCGCCAGTAACCCGGCTTGGGCTGGATATTGAATAAACCATGCTCGCCAAGCTTCAGCGGCAGCCACTCGCTGAAGTCATACACGTAGAACTGCATCAGGTTTTCAATCGTCTGCAGCTCATCGCGCTGGGCGGCGTGAAGTTCTATTCGAGACATGGCGAATCTTTAAGGCTCAGTTGGGCGCGAAGTCATATTTTCCGCCTGTTTTCAACGCCGCGGCATAGGCCGGGCGGGCCTGGAAACGTTCAACCCACGCAGCGATGTGCGGATAGTCACGCAACTTGCCCTGGGCCCGGGCGATCTCGCCGATAAAGCTCATCTGGATATCCGCAGCGCTGAACTCATCGCCGAGCAGGTAATCGGAGCCGCTCAGTGCGGTGTCGAGGTAGCTCAGGTAGTTGGCCACTTCCGAATTGATCCGTGGATGCAGCGGCGCACCGGCTTCACCCAACTTGCCGACATACAGATTGAGCATCAGTGGCAGCATGGCCGAGCCTTCGGCGAAGTGCAGCCATTGCACGTATTGATCGTAGGCGGCGGTGGACGGATCAGGTTGCAAACGACCCTGGCCATGACGGCGGATCAGGTAGTCGATGATCGCGGCGGACTCGATCAGCTTCTGCGCGCCATCCTCGATTACCGGGGACTTGCCCAGGGCATCGATGGCTTTCAGCTCCGGTGGCGCGAGGTTGGTCTTCGGATCGCGCTGATAGAGCTTCAGTTCGTAGGGGATGGCCAGTTCTTCGAGCAGCCAGAGAATGCGCTGGGAACGGGAGTTGTTCAGGTGGTGAACGATGATCATGGTCGGTGCCTTTTCAGAAAGTGGGGCTAACGCCTGGCTTGAGCAACACTAGACCATTCGGGGCTTGCCGAAGTGCCCTCAGGCGTTGCGGTCATCTTCAACTTCCGCCAAATGCCTCGCGAGCCTGTGCCTTGTTGAGCGCTTGTATAGTTTGCTGGTGAGGAATAGATTCGAGCCTCAAGGATGCCATCTTGCCATCAGCCAAAGGGAAATTGCCGTGACTGACTCAAATTCGCTTGGTTACAACCTCATCCATTGATCTCAACGACATCAATTTTTTGCAGGTGGCCGATAATCCTGGTTCCTAAGGCGTTGTGAAGTTGCGTGTCAATCCAGTGAGGATTACCGAATGCGAGTGATGATTCTGGATGATGACCCCTGGATATCAGATCTTTTAAAACAGCTCGTGTTGAGCATCCGCCCGGTTGCGCAAATCGATTGCTTTATCGATGTCGCCAGTGCGTTAGACGCTTGGCAGCCGAACACGTACCAGTTGGTTATGGCCGACTGGAATCTGCCGGATGCTCCCGGCGTCAACCTGCTGCAGAAAATTCGCGAAAAAGACCAGGATACGCCGCTGATCATGATCACCGGTCGCGCTGATCGAGACAGCGTGCTGGCGGTAAAATCGCTGCGGATCAGCGCTTTTTTCACCAAGCCATTCCAGGTTTCGCGCGTCGTACAGTTTCTCGACGCACTCCTTCCGCTTGATGAGCCCCCCCAGACCGTCACGCTCAATACTGAAGACCTGATCAGCTATCTCAGTGGTTTGTCTGCCGATGAGTTGGACTTGCCTTTGCTGGCCTCGGTAAAGGACAAGCTTCAACTAGGCTATGGCGGGGCGTCGATGGATTTGCGCGAACACGCCAATGACTGGCAGCACGACCCGGCGCTGTGCGCCCATTTGATCGCGGCAGCCAACGGTGCCGCGTATCTCGGGCTCGGCCAGCGCTGCACGAATTTGAACGGTGCCCTGACACGGTTAGGAGGGCTTACCAGCGTGAACCTGGCGATTAGCCAGGCCCTGCGACAGACTAATACTCAACTTGACGGCATGTTGATGACGCTCGTCCAGGCTCATTTGGATGATGCTGAGCAGTTGGCTGAGAAGGTTGTTCTATTGGCTCAACAATGCGGTTTGGACCCTGCACCCTTGCAGTGTGCAGCCCTGTTGCACCGCATGGGCGAGCTCTGTGTGCTTTACCAGACCCGGAAATGGGAGAACCAGGGCAATAGCGTGGACGAAGAAACGCTCTCGCACGCTGTCCGCGATTTTGCAGCGCCTTTTGCCGTTCGCTTGAAAGCACGCTGGGGACTGCCTATGGTTCTACGTGAGTTGATAGGCGCTATTTATGCGCTGCCTCCCATGCAAGTTCGGCGCGAACAAGTGGTGATGCGCCTTGCCGCCGCCATGAACAACGGTGAATCCGAAGCTGACGTCGAAAGACTGCAACGATTGGCCGGCCTGGCCTGAGCCAGGCCGGCTGGATGTTCCGGTGCAGATAGAAGCTGTTCAGGATGGCTTGTCACTCAATGAAAGGGATTTGGCAGGAGTAACGGAATGCACGACAAGACGTTCAGTCTCAAACCCATCCTCCTGATCGTCGATGACCAAGTCACCGATCTAAGAGTCCTGAGCACGGCAGTGAAAGATTTAGCTGAGGTCTATATCGCCCAAAATGGTCAGCAGGCGCTTGAGATTGCGCGCCAATTCAGGCCCGATGTGGTTTTGCTCGACATAGAAATGCCAGGCATGAGCGGCTTCGAGGTGTGTCGGGCGCTAAAGTCTGATCCCGAACTGTTGGATGCAGCGGTCATTTTTGTCAGCGCTCATACGCAGACAGCCGATGAGCTGCTCGCTCTGGAGTGCGGCGGCGTGGACTTCATTCAAAAGCCGCTGAATGTCCCGGTTGCCAGAGCCCGCATCAAAGCTCATATCGCCTTGCGCAAGGAGGCGAAGAGGCTTGCCAATCACGATGCATTGACCGGGCTGCCCAACAGAATACTGTTGCAGGATCGTACCGAGCAGGCGCTACAAAAGGCTCGTCGCAACCATGGCCGTGTGGCGATGCTGCTGCTGGATCTGGATAACTTCAAAGTCATCAACGATTCGATGGGCCACTCGGTCGGCGATTTGGTGTTGCAAGAGGTTGCATCGCGATTGTCGAGATCCCTGCGCTTGGAGGATACCGTCAGCAGACAAGGAGGGGACGAGTTCATCCTCCTCCTGCCAGAGGTAGTCAGTTTCGATGCCGTTGGCGACTTCGCTGAAAGGGTGCTCGCCACAATCTCCAGTCCTTTTTCAATCCAGGCAAACCGATACGACCTTTGCGCGAGCATCGGCATCAGTGTGTTCCCTGAAGACAGCTGCGATGTGGAATCGCTTTACCGGCACGCCGATGCCGCCATGTACCAGGCGAAGCTTTCAGGCCGTAATCGCTATTGTTTTTTCTCTTCACATATCGAGAGCAGCCTGCGTGCCAGGCACCTACTTGAGCGCCATATGCGTAGCGCCCTGGAAGAAGGTGTTTTCGAGGTTTTTTACCAGGCGAAAATTGATGCCCGGTATCACCGGATCATCGGGATGGAGGCGCTGATCCGCTGGCGCAATCATGACGGTGTCTTGATTTCACCAGCCGATTTCATTCCTCTGGCAGAGGAAACCGGGCTGATCATTCCCATTGGAAAATACGTTCTGCTCCAGGCCTGCAAGGACACGAGGGTGCTTCGTGAGCAGGGTCATGACATTTCTATTAGCGTGAACATCTCTGCCGTGCAGTTTCGCGAAGCCTCCTTTCTGGACATGGTGAAAAGCATCCTGGTCGAATCCGGACTGGAAGCAAGATTCCTGGAACTGGAGATTACCGAAGGGGTGCTGGCCAGGGAAATTGATAACGCTCGAGAGACCCTCTTTCTTCTCAAGAACCTCGGGGTTCGCATTTCGATCGACGATTTCGGCACCGGTTATTCGAGCCTGGCTTATCTCAAGCGATTTCCCATTGATGTGCTGAAAATAGACCAGAGCTTTGTGCGAGATATGCTCACCGACAAAAGCGATTCGGCAATCATTGAAGCGATCATCAAGCTGGGCCAGGCGCTAGGACTTGAATTGGTGGCCGAAGGTGTAGAAACCCAGGAACAGGCCGATACGCTTCTGAGGCAGGGCTGCCAGATCATGCAAGGTTATTTGTATTGCCGTCCGATTCCTTTTACTCAGATATCTTCATTTTTATCGTCCGGGCTTAACGTTGATGTTGCGCATACGAACTAAGCTGCTGACGCCCCCCCAACTGGGTTAGAACCTTAAAATTTGAAGGCTTTCAGGTCTTCTGCAACGGGGCAATGCGGGTGAGAAAGCATAAGTTTTTTGCATTGAGCTGGGGAGTGGTCATCACTCTGGCGGTGGGGGCGGGGGCAAGCATTCTAGGCGGCTGGATCCTTGACCGCGTTAACCAACAGCAGGCTCAAGAAGCGATCGTAGCGGCCACCGACGAAGCCGCAGATTTGGTTTTAACTCGCCTTAATCTTTACCAATACGGATTGCGGGGCGCTCGTGGAGCGGTGCTGACGGCGGGTGAGCATGGCGTCAGTCGTGAGATTTTTGATCAATATAATCAAACGCGCGACCTCGCTGTCGAGTTCCCCGGCGCAAGTGCCTTGGGCTTTATCAGGCGTGTCCTGGAGCAGGATGAAAGCGACTTTCTCAAGCATGCCCGGGCCGACGGAAAAGCGGATTTCTCCATTCGCCAATTCTCACCCCATTCAGGCGAGCGTTACGTTGTCCAGTATGTCGACCCTGTTGAGGGTAACCAGCCCGCAATTGGCTTGGACATCGCTTCGGAAACATCGCGGCGAGAGGCTGCACAATCCTCGATACAAAGCGGTGCGGCACGGATCACTGGGCCCATAACGCTTATACAGGCCCAGGGGAAACCGCAGCAGTCCTTCCTGGTGTTGTTACCCATCTTTCGTGGCGCAGTGACTCCGGCAACTGCTGCTGAACGCGAGGCCGCCGCTTTTGGCTGGAGCTATGTCGTGTTGCGCACGGAGGAGGTACTCAGAGGCCTGCGCATAGAAAATGAGACGGTACATCTACGATTAAGGGATATCACCGTCCCAGGACAAGAGACGCTGTTTTATGAAAGCACCGACGACTCGGCTCGCCGTGAAACACTGATGACCCATCAGATGGAGTTCGAGGTCTACGGGAGACGGTGGAAAATCGAACTCGACGCAAACGCGCTGTTCATTCAGCGCCTACACCAGGTCTCACCAAAAGTTGTGCTGTTTTTCGGTGGTTTGCTCACGCTGCTTCTGGCGACCCTGGCGAGTGTCGTGAGCGTCAGCCGTCAACGTCGGCGGCAGATATTTGCCGAGCAGGCAAGGCTGGCTTCCATCGTTGAAAGTTCGGCAGATGGCATTATCGGAAAGACACTCGATGGCGTCGTCACCAACTGGAACAAAGGTGCCGAGTACCTATTTGGGTACACCGCCGAGGAAGCGGTGGGGCAGACGCTCGCCGATTTGATTGTTCCGGCAGCACTTGTCACCGAGGAAGCTCATATCCTTGCGCGCATCAGGGCGGGAGAGCGTATCGGTAGCTTTGACACCCAACGCCATCACAAAGACCAGCGACTGATCGATGTCTCCGCCAGCATTTCACCCATTTATGGCGAGGGTGGTCGCGTCGTTGGGGCCTCCAAGACCTTAAGGGATATCTCGGAGAAAAAAGCAGCTGAGGCCCAGATTCTGGAACTCAATTCCAACCTTGAGGAGCAGGTTGCGCAGCGAACGTCCGAGTTGCGGCATCTCAATCTGCTGTTGGGCACGGTGCTACGCTCGGCTACCGAGGTTTCGATCATTGCGACGGATCTCGATGGCGTTATCAGAGTGTTCAACAAAGGTGCCGAGCATTTGTTGGGTTATGACGCCGAGGAGTTAGTAGGCAAAGACACCCCGGCGCTCTTCCATGTACCCGAAGACGTGGCTGCCCGTGGTGTAGAGCTGAGCGAGGAGTACGCTCAGCCCATCATCGGTTTTCGTGTGCTTACCCATAAACCTGAGCTTGAAGGCGCAGAAACCCGAGAGTGGACTTACATACGCAAGGATGGTTTGCGGGTTCCTGTCACGCTGGTGGTCACTTCCATGCGCGACGCCGAGGGGGGGTTGAGCGGTTACCTGGGTATCGCCGTAGACATTACCGAACGTAAAGCGGCAGAAAAGGAACTGGCTGCGAGCCTGAAGACAACACTGGAACAACGCAGCGAACTGATGGCGGTGCACGATCAGTTGCTGATGGCGGCTGAAGTGGCCGAACTGGGCGTCTGGTCCTGGACCTTGACTGACAATGCCTTGAAGTGGAATGACCGCATGTTTGAGTTCTACGGGCAGCCTTTGTCGTTGCGCAATACCGGCCTGGGTTATGAGCACTGGTACTCGCGTGTTCACCCAGATGATGTTGTGGCCGCGGCTGCAAAGTTGAAGGGTGCTGTCGAGGGCACGGATGTGTATGACACCATTTTCCGTGTCGTTCGCCCCGACGGCCAGACCCGTTTCATACAGGCCGGCGCGCAGATAGAACGCGGTCCGGGCGGTGAAGCTTTGCGCGTGACCGGTATCAATCGGGACATCACTGCCCAGCGCGAACTCGAGTCCCATCTGCTTCACGCCAAGGAACAGGCCGATGCAGGAAGTGCGGCCAAGTCTGCCTTCCTGGCCAACATGAGTCATGAGATACGCACACCGATGAACGCCGTGCTGGGTATGTTGCAGTTGGTGCAGAACACCGACCTGGATGGTCGCCAACTCGATTATGTGAGCAAAGCGCAGTCCGCAGCGAGATCACTGTTGGGTTTGCTCAATGACATCCTCGATTACTCCAAGATTGAGGCGGGCAAACTGCAACTCGATGTGCATCCCTTCGAGCTCGAAACGCTCATGCGTGACCTCGCCGTCGTGCTGGCAGGCAACCAGGGCCAGAAAGAAGTCGAGGTCATGTTCGACCTGGACTCCAATTTACCCAACGATCTGATTGGCGATAGCCTGCGACTGCAACAGGTGCTGATCAACCTGGCGGGTAATGCCCTCAAGTTCACTTTGGAAGGCCAGATCGTGGTCAGCGTTGAACAACGGCTGCGCACGGAAAACACTGTGAGCTTGCGCATCGCCGTTTCTGATACGGGTATCGGTATCAGCCCGGAACAACTTCAGCGTATTTTTGAAGGATTCACTCAGGCCGAGGCTTCAACTTCCCGGCGCTTTGGTGGTACAGGCCTGGGCCTGGTGATCTGCAAGCGGTTGGTCGCGTTAATGGGCGGTGAACTTCAGGTGCAAAGCCAGCAAGGTGTGGGGAGTCGTTTCTGGTTCGATATCACTCTGGATGTAGCGCCAGCGTCTCTGCCGAAATCCACCCACCCTGAAGCCGATGCGTCCATACGGATTCTGGTCGTCGACGACAACGCCATGGCGGGTGAATTGCTGTTGCGAACCGTTCATGCCTTGGGATGGAAAGCTGACCGCGTGAGTGGTGGCACGCAAGCGGTGGAATGGGTGAAGAAAGCCCAGGCGTCAGGTAATGCCTACGACGTGGTGCTGATGGACTGGCGGATGTCCGATATGGATGGGCTGAGCGCTGCGCAATTGATCCATCAGCAGGGTAACGGTGTGCCACCGCCGGTAGTCATTATGATCACTGCTTACGGCCGCGAAGTATTGGCCGACGCCCACCAGGCGGGAGAAGCTTCCTTTGTGGGTTTTCTCACTAAACCTGTCACTCCCAAGCAGCTGGCCGATGCTGTTGAGCTTGCACTCAACGGCAAAGACCTGCTGCATTCCCCCCTTTCCCGGTCAACGGTTGACCGGCCCCGGCGTCTGGCCGGGCTGCGGCTGTTGGTGGTGGAGGACAATATGCTCAATCGCCAGGTTGCCGATGAGTTACTGACAAGGGAAGGCGCGGAGGTGAGGCTGGCGGAAGGCGGACTGGAAGGTGTTAGCAAGGTGATGAGTGAGCGCTTCGACGTCGTATTGATGGATATCCAGATGCCGGATATTGATGGCTTGGAGGCGACCCGTCGCATTCGATCAAACCCGCGTTTTGCAACGCTTCCGATCGTGGCGATGACCGCCAATGCCTCCAATAGCGACCGTGAGGCGTGTTTTGCCGCAGGGATGAATGAGCATGTTGGCAAGCCCATCGACCTGGAACAACTTGTCGCAACGCTGCTCTTGCAGGTGGGCCGTGAGGGCATCCAGGCAGTTTCAGGCCTGGGGCAAACCATGATGGGCGAAGGCATTATGGATTCCCGGGCGTCAATCGTTGATCGTTTTGGTGGCGACCTCGATTTGATCCGCATCGTGCTGAAAAACTTCGGCCCGGAGCTGGAAAAACAGCTGATCCGGTTGCACGAACAGATCCAGCAACAAGACGCAGCGGGGGCCGCTTTCGTGCTCCATACCATTAAAGGCAGCAGCGGCACCATGGGGGCCAAGGCGCTGTCAATGCTGGCTGGTAATCTGGAGCACAGATTAAAAGATCCAGCGTCTGCGGCGGACATCTTTGCTGACGTCGCCTGGTTTGACGAATTAAGCAGGTTACTGCAACTCAGTCTTGAGCAGATGACTGTCGACTTTGGTCAGAGCCCTCCAGCAAAGATCAGTACTGGCAACGAAATCATGAAACCGACACAGTGGAAGCAATCCCTTGAAGAGATTTTGCTATTGCTGGAGGCGGGTAATCTTCAAGCCCTGGAATTGACCGAAGCATTGGTGGCAAAAACCCCGCCATCACTGCGACCCCGGTTCGACGAATTGGTGACCAGGGTCCAGTCGCTGGACTTTTCGGCCGCGATGCCGATCGGTCGTGACCTGCTGAGATCTGCCTGATGAAACAATCGATGGAAACCTGGTTGCCGCATCCCCACAGCCGTCCAAAATTGCTCATTGTCGATGATCAGCCGACGAATATCCGGGTACTGCATGAGCTGTTTCGTGAGGACTCTGATGTCTTTATGGCCACCAGTGGTGAACAGGCGATCACCGTATGCCAGGCTCAACAGCCTGATTTGATACTGCTGGATGTGGTCATGGAGGGCATGGACGGGTATGAAGTATGCCGTCGACTCAAGGCTGACCCGGCCACCCAAGGCATTCCCATCATCTTCATTACCGCACAGCAACAGGAGTCAGAGGAGCTGCTGGGCCTGGAGCTGGGTGCGGTGGATTTCATCAGCAAACCCATCAATCCAGTTATTGTTAAAGCTCGGGTGCGAACACATCTGACCCTGAAGTTACAGAGCGATCTGCTACGGACCATGGCGCTGATGGATGGCCTTACCGGGGTGGCCAATCGGCGCAAATTCGATGAGGACCTTTCCGCCGATTGGCGCCAGTGCTTTCGAGAGCAAAAGCCGCTGTCGCTGATCCTGGCGGATGTCGATTTTTTTAAACGCTACAACGATCGATATGGGCACCAGGCTGGAGACGGCTGTCTGAGAGCCGTTGCCCAGGCATTAGCTGAAACGGTTAGACGCCCCTACGATCTGCTGGCTCGATATGGCGGCGAAGAGTTTGCCTGCGTTTTGCCCAATACTGATCTTTCTGGAGCGGTCGAGATTGCGACACGAATGCAAGCGTGTGTCAGGGCATTGGATATCGAGCACTCTGCGTCTGATGTTGATCGTGTGGTGACTATTTCACTAGGCGTCGCCACATTGACACCCTCGGGTGATCTTGATTTCCAGGCCTTGATAGAAGCAGCAGACAAGCAACTCTACGAAGCGAAGAGCGCTGGCCGGGGAAGGGTCTGCTCATCTTCAATGGCGCCCGGTTAAGGCGCCCTTTTGCTGAGTCTTAAAGGCAAGTGTTGAATCAAGAGCTTGCGTCAATCTAAAACGCCCCGTTGTTGCCTGGCTGCGCACCCATTACGCTTTGCTCGCTGGTTTGGCGGCGCGCTTGGCGCCGGTCGCCGGTTTGCGCGCCGTGGCCTTGCGTTTTTTCTTCCACGGCGTGGCGCCGCGACCGGCCGGGCTCGCCGGGCCGCTGATGGTCATGCTCAGGCCGGCGCAACGGGCGACTTGCTTGCTCATCCACGCGGCCTGTTTGGTGACGAATTCCTCCAGGCTCATTTCACCGCTTTGCACCATGTCCAGGGCCTGTTCCCAGATCGCGGTGGTGCCCGGATCGGCGATGGCCCGCGGTACGGCGTCAATCAGGCTGAACGCTGCCGGCGTTGCGGCCAGGGCCTTGCCATTCTTCACCAGGTAGCCCCGGTCGAGCAGGCCCTGGATGATCGAGGCGCGGGTCGCTTCGGTGCCGATCCCGGTGGTGTCCTTGAGTTTCTGCTTGAGCAGCGGGTCTTCCACCAGTTTGGCGACGTTCTTCATCGCCTTGATCAGGTCGCCCTCGGTGAATGGCTTGGGTGGTTGAGTCCAGAGATCCTTGAGTTTGACCTCGTCCACCGCGCAATCCCTTCCTTCAGCCAGTGTCGGCAAGGTTTGCGGCGCTGGCGCCTCACGGCCCTTGGCCGGGGCGAGGGCTTCGGGCAGGGCACGTTTCCAGCCCGGTTCGACGATCTGCTTGCCCACGGCGCGCAAGGCTTCACCGGCACAGTCGAAGTCGGCCTGGGTGCGGTCATATTCATGGTTGGGCAGGAACTGCGCCAGATAACGTGCGCGGATCAAGGTGTAGACCGCCCGCTGCTTGCCAACCAGCCGTTCGAGGTTTTTCGCGGCGGCGGTGGGGATGATGCCGTGGTGCGCGCTGACCTTGGCATCGTTCCAGGCCCGTGAGCAGCGTTGAGGCTGCAGATGCTCGTTCAACGCGTTCAGGCTCGGATCGGCCTGGCGCAGCGCCGCGAGAATACCGGGAGCTTCGCTGTGCTGGCTGACGGGCAGGAACCCGCAATCGCTGCGCGGGTAAGTGATGACTTTGTGGGTTTCGTAGAGCGCCTGGGCGATATCGAGGGTTTCCTGGGCGCCGAGGCCAAGTTTCTTCGAGCAGACTTCCT
Organism: Pseudomonas sp. ANT_J12; assembly: GCF_008370045.1. Classification (GTDB taxonomy): domain Bacteria; phylum Pseudomonadota; class Gammaproteobacteria; order Pseudomonadales; family Pseudomonadaceae; genus Aquipseudomonas. The sequence continues at coordinate 324,065 of NZ_VOBN01000003.1, read as the reverse complement.
GCAAGGTGCCCAGATCGAACGGCAACGGCGCGATTTCTCGCATGCGCTCGGTGCGCAGCTTGATCACCCGGGCGCTCGCCGCGCCGCTCATCGCCGCTGCCGCTTGCTGCGCCAGGGCCTGATTCAGACAGCGATCCTGATCGTCACACACATCGGAAGCTGCACGCCACTGGGCGGTGAATGCGGTGCCATCGTGCAGCAGTTGCACGTCGATGGCCCAATAGGCGACGGGGACGAAATCGGCAATGCTGCGATCCCGATCCACCACCAGGCGCAAGGTCGGCGTTTGCACGCGACCCACCGGCAGCACCCCTTGATAACCGGACTGCCGGCCCAGCAGGGTGAACAGCCGACTCATGTTCATGCCGATCAGCCAGTCGGCCCGGGAACGGCCCAGCGCCGAATGATAGAGACTGAAGGTTTCGGCCCCCGGCTTGAGCGCCGCCAAGGCCTTGCGGATCGACGCATCGTCCAACGCCGACAGCCACAACCGCTGGATCGGCCCGCGATAACGGCAATGCTCCACCAGTTCCCGAGCGATCATCTCGCCCTCACGGTCGGCGTCGGTGGCGATTACCAGCTCTGTGGCTTCGCCGAGCAAGCGTTTGACCGCTTTGTACTGGCTGGCGGTGCGCGGTTTGACGGTCATCTTCCACTTTTCGGGGATGATTGGCAGGTCCGCCAGCACCCAGCGCTTGTAGCGCGCGTCGTAGGCATCCGGCGGAGCGGTTTCCAGCAGATGGCCGATGCACCAGGTCACCGTGACGTTCGTTCCCAGCCAGCAACCGTCGCCCCGGCGCTTGGCGCCGAGCACAGCCGCGATGTCTTTGGCCTGGGAAGGTTTTTCACAGAGGTACAGCTGCATAACCACCATCGTTCAAGTCGGTTTGAAGAAGGCGTACAGAATGCGCAGGGATTTTGATTGGGGCAACCTTTATCTGTATGGATATACAGATAAAAGGTTGCTGACGATGACGAAGCCTAGGCCGAAGCTTCAGTGCTGGCGACGGCTTTCCAACCGGCCAATGGTGTCAGGAAGTGCAACTCGAACCGGCGTTCGGTGAAAGCCCAGCGACCGTCTCGCCGCTGCGCGTCAGCCTGCCGATGATCGCCAAACCCTTTGTGTCGATTTTCGGCGAGTTTCAATCGCGCTATCCGCAGATTCAGCTCGACCTTGAATTCACGGATCGCCTGACCGATGTCATCACCGAAGGCTTCGACGCGGTCATCCGCAGCGGCGTGCCCAGGGACTCCGGGCTATCCGCGCGGCCGTTGGGCACTTATCGGATGCTCACGGTCGGATCGCCCGCCTACCTGGCTCGCCACGGTGTGCCGCAGCAGCCGGAAGATCTGCACCAGCATGCCTGCATCCATTTCCGCTTTCCCAAGTCCGGCAAGTTGCAGGCGTGGCTGTTCAATCGGGACGATCAGCCCGTTGAGCTGGAACTGCCGCGCTCCATGATTTGCAATTCGGTGGAAGGACGCATGGACCTCGCCATTCAAGGCCTCGGCCTGACGTATGCCGCCGACTTTGTGGTGTGCGAGGCCCTGGCCGATGGCCGGTTGGTGGAGGTGCTGGAGGACTTCACCTGGGAGAAGGGCCAGTTCAATCTGCTCTGGCCGTCCGGGCGGCAGGTGCCGCCGAAGTTGCGGGTGTTTATTGAGTTTTTTGTCGCGAACATGCCGTTGACGCGATGACCGTTGCGCTGGCTGTCAGTCGACGATAAACAATCGCGCACCAACGGCCGTCGAGGATCGATGGGCCTCGGCGTTGTCCGCCACCTGATAACTCATGCCAGGTGTAAGGACGAATTGGCGACCATCCTCCAGCTCGGTATGCAGTTCGCCTTCAAGACAAAACAGCACATGGCCCTTGGAGCACCAGTGATCGGCCAGGTAGCCCGGCGTGTACTCGACGATGCGCACCCGAATCGCCCCGAACTGCTGGGTGCGCCATAACGCACTGCCGGTTTCTCCCGGGTGTTCGGTAGGTGGGATCTGCGACCAGTCGGTGGTGCCGAAGGGGATGTTTGCAATGTCCATTTTGCGCTCCAGAGGTTGGGGTATTTCGCTGTGATGGCCCGGCACTTTAACCGCTCAATGCGACGACACAAACACCGAATTTTCTACCGGCGGCGGCAGCGCAAACGCACCTTTCATCCGCGCCACTTCCTCGGTAGGCGTGCGGCCAAACAGCCTTTTGAATTCGCGACTGAACTGCGAGCCGCTTTCATACCCGACGTCCGCAGCCGCCCGCGCCACGCTGTAGCCGTTGCGCACCATCAACAGCCGCGCCTGGTGCAGGCGTGTGGATTTCAGGTACTGCATGGGCGAGGTGTGGGTGACGGCTTTGAAGTGCGCGTGGAAGGTCGGCACGCTCATGTTCGCTTGCGCGGCCAGGTGTTCGACGTCGAGCCGCTCGCCGAGGCTGCCGTGGATTTTGCGCAGGGCCCGGGAGATGCGTCCGAATTGCCCGCGCGCGGCGAGGGCTGCGCGCATTGACCCGCCCTGGGCGCCGGTGAGGATTCGATAGTAGATTTCCCGCACCAGCGCCGGCCCAAGCAGGCGACCGTCCAGTGGCGAGTCGAGGGCTTCCAGCAGGCGCAGCACCGATTGGCTCAGGCGCGGTTCCATCGGCGAGGCATACATGCCTTTGGGGGCGGCGACGGGTTGGTCGTCGAGTTGCAGCATCAGGTCGGCGGCGAGGTTGAAATCCAGATGAAAATAGATCGCCAGCAGCGGCTCCTCGGCACTGGCGTCGGTTTCCATGGTGAACGGCACCGGCACCGCAACCGCCAGATAGTGTTGGGCGTCGTAGAGGTACGTCGCATCGCCCCAGTACCCGCGTTTGCGGCCCTGACAGACGATGACGATACCCGGATCATAGAGCACCGGCGTGCGTTCCAGCGCCCGGTTGGAGCGCAGCAAACGCACATCGGCCAGGGCCGTGAGGTTGTAACCCTCATCCGGGGCGAGTTTCGCCAGCAGCGCAATCGTCTGTATCTGGCAATCGTTTTGATCTATACCTGAGTCGCTCAAAAGACCTTTCCGCTCGATAACACAAGGCTCGAATGTGAACCGCTGCGAGCCGCAAATCAATCGCCTCATAGGATTAGGCAAAAGCCCCACAGTAATCGGCGTTCAGCCGTCGCCGTGGCCGCCCTATCATGGCCAACACATCACAGGAGAACGCGACCATGACGACCACCAAAACCCTCTTCATCACCGGCGTCAGCAGTGGCTTCGGCCAGGCGCTGGCTAACGAAGCTCTGGCCGCAGGCCACCGGGTGATCGGCACCGTGCGCAGCGAAACGGCGCGCATCGAGTTTGAACAGCACCCGTCGAAAAACGCTTTCGGCCGCTGCCTGGATGTCACCGACTTCAGCGCCATCGACGCGGTCGTCGCTGAAGTCGAAAACACCCTCGGTCCGGTGGACGTGCTGGTCAACAACGCCGGTTACGGCGATGAAGGGATTTTCGAGGAATCGGCGCTGGAAGAGATGCGCCAACAGTTCGATGTCAACGTGTTCGGCGCCGTGGCCGTGACCAAGGCGTTCGTGCCGTTCTTCCGTCAGCGTCGGGCCGGGCACATCATCAACATCACTTCCATGGGCGGCTTTATCACCATGCCCGGCATTGCCTATTACTGCGGCAGCAAGTTTGCCCTGGAAGGGGTATCAGACACCTTGAGCAAAGAACTCAAACCGTTCGGCATCGCGGTCACGGCGGTGGCGCCGGGCTCGTTTCGCACCGATTGGGCCGGACGCTCGATGCGCCGCTCCGAGCGCAGCATCGCCGACTATGACGCGACCTTCGACCCGATCCGCATGGCGCGCCAGGCCAAGAGCGGCAAGCAGTTGGGCGACCCGGTCAAAGCCGCCCAGGCCATGTTGACCTTGATTGCCAGCGACGCACCGCCAGCGCATTTGTTGCTCGGCAGCGATGCGCTGCAACGGGTGCGCGAACGCCTGGCAAGCATGACCCGGGAGATTGACGCGTGGGAGGCGTTGACTCGCTCCACGGACGGTTGAACCCCAGGGCTATCGAGAAATTGATTAGCGCCACGTATCAAGCTGTGTCAGTTTCACCGCGCCTGCAATGGGGCGAGTGACAGGACGATCTCGCCAAGGGATCGCCGTGGTCTGTCGAAACTGACTACTTTGAACAAGGACGTAAACCATGTCTCAAGCAAAAGCCCGGACCAGTGACGCCTACTCGACCGTCGATACGTTCAGCCACTTGTACGACCGTGGCGGCAGCGCACTGATCAACGGCAAGCCGTCGTTCACTGCCGACCAGGCGGCGGACCAGATCCTGCGCAAAGGCGCGTCCTGGCACGATCAGAATGCCGACGGCAAGATCGACCTCAGCTACACCTTCCTGACCTCGAAACCGGGCAACTACAACCCGGCCCTCGGCACGTTCGGCGAATTCAGCGCCCAGCAAAAGGCCCAGGCGGTGCTGGCGATGCAATCCTGGTCGGACGTGGCCAATGTCACTTTCCGCGAAGGCGCCGGTGGTGATGGTCACATGACCTTCGGCAACTACAGCAACAACACCGGCGGCGCGGCGTTCGCCTATCTGCCCCAGGGCAGCCAGTACGACGGCCAGTCCTGGTACATGATCAACGACCAATACCAGGTCAACAAAACCCCGGACACCAACAACTACGGGCGCCAGACCCTGACCCACGAAATCGGCCACACCCTGGGCCTGTCGCACCCGGGCGTCTACAACGCCGGCAACGGCAACCCGACCTACAACGACGTGACCTATGCCCAGGACACCCGTGGCTACAGCCTCATGAGCTACTGGAGTGAAAGCAACACCCACCAGAACTTCAGCAAGGACGGCAGCGGCGCCTATGCCTCGGCCCCGTTGCTCGACGACATCGTGGCGGTGCAGAAACTCTACGGCGCCAACCTTGAAACCCGCGCCAGCGACACGGTCTACGGCTTCAATTCCAACGCCGAACGCGACTTCTACAGCGCCACCTCGGCCGCCTCGAAAGTGGTGTTTTCGGTGTGGGATGGCGGCGGTAACGACACCCTGGACTTCTCCGGTTTCAGCCAGAACCAGAAGATCAACCTCAACGAAGGCGCGTTCTCTGACGTGGGCGGTCTGGTCGGCAACGTTTCCATCGCGCATGGCGTGACCCTGGAAAATGCCATCGGTGGTTCGGGCAATGACCTGCTGATCGGCAACGCTGCAGCGAACGGTCTGGAAGGCGGGGCGGGCAACGATATCCTTTACGGTGCCGGTGGCGGTGATTCGTTGTGGGGCGGCGCCGGGGCGGACACCTTTGTGTTCGGCGCCGCCAGCGATTCGACCATGACCGCGCCGGACTGGATCATGGATTTCACCAGCGGCCAGGACAAGATCGACCTGTCGGGCATCGCCGAATTTGCCTCGGGTAATGCGATGTTGAATTTCGTCAGCGGTTTCACCGGGCACGCGGGCGACGCGATCCTGACCTGGTTTGCCGAGACTAATCAGACCAGTTTGATGGTCGATTTGACCGGCCATGGCGCGGTGGATTTCGCGGTGGGGATGGTGGGGCAGGCAGTGGCGAACGATATCGTCGCTTGATGTGAGGCAAGATCAAGAGATCGCAGCCTTCGGCAGCGCCTACGCGCCTGTGGGCGCTGCTGCAGGCTGCGATCTTTTGATTTTGTGATCCCGTTCGGCTGCGAAGCCGTCGCGATGGCGAAACATGGGTTATACCTGACAGTCGTGGTCCAAGGTTTTGGGTCTGCTTCCCCGCCCAGCCCGTAGGAGCAAAGCTTGCTCGCGATGGCGTTACGTCGGGTAAACCGCGTTTTCGTTCATCGCGAGCAAGCTTTGCTCCTACAGGTTCATCACCGTCATGAGGAACGTATTCCATGAAAAGCTCCGGTCCCAGTCCTGTCATCACCATCGCCGAGCAACCCGGCTGTCTGTTGGTGAAGTTCCACGGTATTCAGGTGGCCGCATCCGCCCGGGCGCTGGTGCTGCTGGAGGCCAATTACCCTCCGGTGTATTACGTCCCGCGCGAAGACATCGACGAAAAATATTACGCCCGCACCGACCACACCAGCTATTGCCCCTACAAGGGCGATGCCAGTTACTTCAGCTTGCAGATCCCGGGGCATGAAGGCGCCAACGCGGTGTGGACCTATGAGAACCCCAAGGTGTCGGTCGAGCAGATTCGCAACTACGTGGCGTTCTATCCTGATCAGGTGAAATTCGAGATCCTCAATGAAGTTGAATGACTTTTTTATCAGAAGCGATCGAGCTGGTACGGTTCGATGGCCGGTAGTCCATGAGACGCAGTGGCCGCCGCCATGTGGGCGATCAGCTCGGCCGTGACGGCTGCCTGAGTCAACCCCAAATGCTGGTGGCCAAAGGCGAGTAATACCTTGCCATCGCACACCCGGTCGATGATCGGCAGCGAGTCCGGCAAGGACGGGCGAAACCCCATCCACGGCGTGGCATCGTCAGCGTTCAAATCCCGGCGGAACAGGCCTTTGCTCAGCCGGTGCAACTGCCACGCACGCTCCATGCTCGGCGGGCGGTCGAGGCCGGCGAACTCGACGGTGCCGGCCAGCCTCAGCCCGGCGGCCATGGGCGTCATGATGAATTTGCGCTCCAGCGAGGTGACGGCGAACGGCAACCGATCCTGCTCGTGGGGCAACATCAGGTGATAACCGCGCTCGGTATCCAGCGGGACCTTTTTGCCGGTTAGCGCTGCGGTGAGCTTCGCCGAGTGGGCACCGCACGCGATCAGGACTTGGCGGGCGTTGAGACTGCCCTGGTCGGTGATCAGCGCGACGCCGTTCTCCCGCAAGTGTCCGCCCCGAACCTGCTGTTTCAGGAACTGCACGCCGCTGGCCTTGGCCGCGTCGACCAGTTCGCAGACAACCCGGTACGGATCAAGAAAGTGCCCGGTGCGCGGAAAGAACAAGCCGCCCTGAATCCGTTCACTAAGCTGCGGAGCAACCTCGCGTATCGCCTCGGCCTGCCAGAAATCCACCGGCACCTGCTGCTGACGCATCCGCGCCTGCAACGCTTCAATCGCCTGACGCGACTCGGCCCGCTCAAACACCAGCAACGAGCCGTCTTCCCTGAGCAAATCCGGGCGTGCAATGTCCGCCAGCAGCCGCTGCCACGCGCCCAGGCTGCTTTCATTGAGCGCGCGGATGCCGGCCACGGTGCGTTGGAACGGCGCCGGGCGCAGGTTCAACAACAGGCGCAAAAACCAGGGCAGGGCGCGTGGCAGGTATTTCCAGTCCAGGCGCAGCGGGCCCATCGGGTCCATGAGCATGGCGGGCAGGCGCTTGAGGATCGACAAGTCGGCAATCGGAAATACTTGCTCGGTGGCCAGGTGCCCGGCATTGCCGAACGAGGCGCCATGACCGGGCTCCTGCTGGTCGATCACCACCACCCGCAAACCCAGGCGGGCAAGGCGCAGGGCGCAAGCGACGCCGATGATGCCGGCGCCGACCACGGTAATATCGTTCGAAGCGGACTGATTAGACATGGGCCTGAGCTTCTCTCTGGCCATCGAGCAGGCGCCGCAGTTGCAGCGGATTGCCGTGCTTGAGCGCGGCCGGCAACAAGTTGTCCGGGAAGTCCTGGTAGCAGACCGGGCGCAGGAATCGCAGGATGGCGGCGGTGCCGACCGAGGTCGAGCGCGGGTCGGACGTGGCCGGGAAAGGTCCGCCATGGACCATGGCGTCGCACACCTCGACCCCGGTGGGCCAGCCGTTGACCAGCAGGCGGCCGGCCTTACGTTCCAACAGGGGCAGCAACGCCCTGGCGCTCTCCAGATCGGCGTCATCCAGGTGCAGGGTGGCGGTCAGTTGACCTTCCAGGTGCTCGATAACCTGACGAATTTCGTTGTCGTCGGCACATTGCACGACCAGCGACGCGGCGCCGAACATCTCGGCCTGCAACGTTGGGTCGCGCAGAAAATCCTGCGCCCGGGTCACGAACAAATGCGCCTGGCATTGGTTCGGTGTTTCACCCTTCAGGCCCGTGGCGGCGGTTTCTGCATGCATCAAACCCACGCCAGTCTTATAGGCCGTGGAGATGCCGGGCGTGAGCATGGTCTGCGCCGGGCTGCGTTGAACGAGATCAGCCGCTGCGCGGACGAAACGGTCCAACGCAGCGCCTTGATGGGCAATCACCAATCCAGGGTTGGTGCAGAACTGGCCAGCCCCCTGAGTGAGTGACGCGACGAAACCTTGTGCCAGCGTTTCACCGCGCGCTTGCAGGGCTGCCGGGAACAGCAGAACCGGATTGATCGAACTCATTTCCGCATACACCGGAATCGGCTCGGGCCGCGCCTGGGCCGCTTTGCACAACGCCATGCCGCCACTGCGCGAACCGGTGAAACCCACGGCTTTGACCCGCGGATCGCTCACTAGCGCGATGCCCACTTCGCGGCCCGAGCCGAACAACAGCGAAAACACGCCTTCAGGCAGGCCGCATGATTTCACCGCCCGAGCCACCGCTCGGCCCACCAGTTCGCTGGTGCCGGGATGCGCGCCATGGGCCTTGACGATCACCGGGCAGCCGGCGGCCAATGCCGAAGCGGTATCGCCACCAGCGACCGAAAAGGCCAGCGGAAAATTGCTCGCACCAAACACCGCCACCGGCCCCAACGGCACCTGACGCTGACGCAAGTCCGGACGTGGCAGGGGCTGACGTTCCGGCAGCGCGTTATCGACCCGTACATCCAGCCATTCTCCAGCGCGCACGGTGCGGGCAAAGGTGCGCAGTTGCTGGCAGGTGCGGCCACGTTCACCCTGGATACGCGGGCGCGGCAGACCGGTTTCGGCGATCACGCGCTCGATCAACTCATCGCCTAAGGCTTCGATCTCATCGGCAATGGCATCGAGGAATTGGGCGCGTGCCGCCAGTGGTGTTTCGCGATAGCTGTCGAAGGCTGCCGACGCCAACGCGCACGCCTGTTCGACATGTGCCTCGGTGCCACCGGGATAAGCCGGTTCAAGGGGTTTGTCGGTGGCCGGATCGATCGCCCGGATCGCTTCGCGGCTACCGGTGATGGCGTGCCGACCGATCAGCATTTGGCCTGTCAGAGTCATGGCGCTTTCCTGGAAAAGAGGAGGGGGCCCGACTGCGAAACACGGCTGTCTCGCAACGGGCACGAACACGGGGTGGGATCAGGCGACGTTCTGCTCGGCCGACCAGTTTTTGTACCACTGGCGGAACAACGTGTACTGGTTCTCGGCGTAATGCCGTTGGGCATCGCTGAGCACATCGGTGTCGTTGAAATGCAGGGTGTATTCCGTGTCGCCGTTGAGCACCATCAAGTGCTTGTAATAGAGCACCAGGTCGCAGCCCTCATCGAACGACGACAACACCGCCAGCGCCGATTCCAGCTCCCGGGCCAAGCGTCGGGCCTTGGCATCGCCCTTGGCCGCTTGCTTGCTCAGGGCCACCAGTTGCAGCACTTCCCGGGGCAGTGCGTTGCCGATGCCGGTAATCGCGCCGGTGGCGTTGCAGTTGACGAAGCCATGCACCACTTGGGTATCGACCCCGACCATCAGGGTGACGTCATCGTCCTTGGACGTGATGTTTTCGGCGGCGTAGCGCAGGTCGGCAGCCCCGCCGAATTCCTTGAAACCGATCAGGTTCGGGTGCTCACGACGCAGTTCGAAGAACAGGTCGGCGCGGGTGGCGAAACCGTAGTAAGGGCTGTTGTAGATCACCGACGGCAGGTTTGGCGCCGCTTTGAGAATGGCGGCGAAGTGGGCTTTTTGCGCGGCGGGAGAGGCGCCACGGGACAGGACGCGCGGGATCACCATCAAGCCATGGGCGCCGACTTTGGCTGCATGGGCCGCGTGGGAGATCGCTTCGCGGCTGTTCACCGCGCCAGTGCCGACGATGGTCGGAACGCCGGCGGCGACCAGACGCGCCACGCCTTCCTGGCGTTCGGCTTCGGTCAGCAACGGCCAGTCGCCCATGGAGCCGCAATACACGACGGCGCTCATGCCGATATCGATCAGCTCGCGCCCCTTGGCCACCAATTTCTCAAAGTCCGGCTTGCGCTCAGGGGTGCACGGGGTCATCAGCGCAGGGATGCAGCCAGTGAAAATGTTCTCGCTCATGGTTCTAACTCCTCGAAACGTTTAATTGAAGGTGAAGTGGCACGGGGCAGCTCAAATGCCCCACGCGAAGGGATCCTGTTCGTCGATCAGTAGCGTGACGTCGGCGGTCATGAAGGCCTGGCCGGTAATGAACGGGCGCACGCGTTCGCCTTCCCATTCGAAGCTGCCGATGAACTGGCTGCCGGTGATGCTCGCCTGGACCCAGGGCTCACCGGCGGCCAGTTTTCCATCGGCCGCCAGGCACGCCAGTTTGGCGCTGGTGCCCGTGCCGCAGGGCGAGCGGTCGTAGGCTTTGCCGGGGCACATGACGAAGTTGCGGCTGTCGGCGTGAGCGTCGTCGGCAAACAGTTCGACATGGTCGATCAGCGCGCCGTCTTCGCCGTGGATGCCCTGGTCTTCCAGGGCCTTGAGCATCGCCCAGGTGTAATCGGTGAGGGCTTCGACGTTGTACATTTGCAACGCGTGGCCGTGATCGGACACCAGGAAAAACCAATTGCCGCCCCAGGCGATATCGCCATGCACGGTGCCATGCCCCGGCACTTCGACCGGCACTTGTTTGCGATAACGGTAGGCGGGCACGTTGCCCAGGGTCACCGTGCCGTCGTCGTGCAGCGTGGCGCTGACCGGGCCGACGGGGGTGTCGATCTTGTGCACGCCGGGGGCGATGTGCCCCAGGTAATGCAGCGAATTGACCAGGCCGATGGTGCCGTGGCCGCACATGCCGAGGTAGCCGGCGTTGTTGAAGAAGATCACGCCGCACGTGGCATCCGGCGACACCGGTTCGCAATACAGGGCGCCGACCAGCACATCGTTACCCCGGGGCTCCAGCAGGCAGGCGCGGCGCCACTGGTCATGTTGATCGCGTAGGGTATCGCGCTGCTCGGCCATGGTCTGGCCGGCCAATTGCGGGAAGCCTTTCATCACCAGGCGCGTCGGTTCGCCGCCGGTATGGGAGTCAATCACGTGAACCCGTTTCATATACCTATCCTTTAGAAGTGTGCAGGCGCAGGGCGGCCTGTCGCAGTGCCGGCGAGGGTCGAATCGGCTTCGCTTTCATCGTCCTCGGATTCCAGACGGACCAAGTGCGCCGGTACGCCAGTCGCCGCGCCCCAGCAATAGATGCCCATGGCGCAGACCGCCACGACCACGGTGTCGAAGGGATGGCTGAGCACCCCCAGGCCACCAAAACTGCCGAGCTTGGACAGGACGATGGTCACGGCGTAGAAGCCGATCAGCCACGCCGATGAGCGCACTTGCTGGGCCAGGCTCAGGTGATTGGTCGGAACAAAACGACCGCACAACAGGTACACGACGAACATCAGGATTTGCAGGCCGAGCAGCCAGGACACGGTGGCCCAACCCGACCAGTAGACGATCAGCGCGGCGATGATGAACGACAGCGGACCGAGCACGCCCATCCACTTGACCCGGAACGGGCGCGGCATGTCTGGCGCATTGCGGCGCAGGGCGGCGACGGAGACCGGCGCCACGGCGTAGCTCAACACCAGCGCGGCGGAGACCACGTTGATCAGCGCTTCCCAGGAAGGAAACGGCAGGGTCCAGAACACCGACAGGGCAAAGGTCAGCCACAGCGCCGGGCGCGGGATGCCGGACTTTTCATCGATGCGGGTGAAGACCTTGAAGAACGTACCGGTTTGCGCCCAGCCGTAGATCACTCGCGGCGTGGCGTTCATGTAGATGTTGCCGCAACCGCTGGGGGAGATCACCGCGTCGGCGACCACCAGATAAGCCAGCCAACCCACGCCCAATGCCAGGGCGATATCGCGATAAGGCAGCGCCAGTTCCTTGGCCACGCCGGCCCAGCCGTTGACCAGCATTTCGGTGGGCACGCCGCCAAGGAAGGCGACCTGCAACAGCACATAAATCAAGGTGGAAAGCAGCACGGACAGGATCAGCGCAATCGGAATGGTCCGTTGCGGATTCTTCACTTCGCTGGCCACCGAAATGATCGGCGTCAACCCCAGGTAAGCGAAGATCACACCGCCCGCGGACACCGCCATCTCAACCCCGGATAGACCGAATGGGGCAAAGCCCTGAGCCTGGAAGTTGGCCGGTTTGAAGAAGGTGAACAGCACGCCGATGACCAGCAGCGGCACGATGAACTTGAATACGCTGACCAGGTTATTCGCCATGGCAAACGTCTTCACGCTGCGGTAGTTGAGCACGAAGAACAGGCAGAGCAGGGCGAATTGCATCAGCCAGCCAATCATCGTCGGATCGCTGGAACCGGCCTTGGTCAACTCGGGAAACCACGCCGCCGCATATTGCCGGGAGGCCACCACTTCGATCGCCACCAGGCTGGTGAAAGCGATCAAGGTGATAAAGCCCATCAAGTAACCGAGCAGCGGGCCGTGGGAGTACACCGGGTAGCGAACCACACCACCGGCCCGGGGCAGCGCCGCGCCCAATTCACAGTAAACAATGCCCAGTAGCAACACGGCAAAACCGCCTAGCAACCAGGAAAAAATCCCCGCTGGACCTGCGATTGCCGACACGTGACTGGCGGCGAATAACCAGCCGGAGCCGAAGATGGCGCCCAGCCCGATGAACGTAAGGTCCATCAACGAAAGTTGCCTTTTGAACTTGCCTTTGCCTGACATAGCGTCGCGCCTTTTTGTGAGTTATTGGATAGGCAGGGGTGCATGCAATGGCCATAGAGTGAACGCGACGGCGCACGGGCGATTGATGTTTTGCGTGGGTATGGATGACGAAATCAGCACAATGCAGCGGTGCTCGACAGCGCACGCGGGACGGGGCAAGGTGAGCGGAAAATGCCTCAAGAGTGAGAGGGTGAGAGTGATGGCGCAGAGCGCGTTGGCGATGTTGTGCGGGGAGAACGACGCGGATCGTCCGGAAACCATCGAAGCATTATTGGCCGGCGTGGCACCGCTGTTGCCGATGCTGGATGTGATCCCGAATGCGGCGATCTTTATCAAGGACGTCCAGGCGCGCTACGTCATGGCCAACCTCGCCCTGGTCCAGCGCTGTGGCATGAAACCGCTGCTGGGCAAAACCAGCGCCGAGGTGTTTCCAGCGCAGTTGGGGCCGGGCTACACCGAGCAGGATCGACGGGTCCTGGAACAGGGTTTGGTGCTGGAAGATCAACTGGAATTGCACTTGTACGGCAGCCGGGAGCCCGGTTGGTGCCTGACGCACAAACGCCCGTTGTACAACCGCAACGGTGAAATCATCGGCCTGGCCGGAATCTCGGTTGATCTGCAATCGGCCAGCGACACGCATCCGGCTTACCAGCGTCTGGCGGCGGTCGATGAACACATTCGCGCGCATTTCAATCGCCGGGTCACCTTGGGCGAACTGACGCGCATCGCCGGTATTTCCGTGGCGCAACTGGAACGGTACTGCAAGCGGGTGTTCCACCTGACGCCTCGGCAGATGATCCAAAAGGTGCGCCTGGAACATGCGCATCGTCTGTTGCACACCGACATCCCCATCACCGAAGTCGCCCTGCAGTGCGGCTATACCGACCACAGCGCGTTCACCCGCCAGTTCAAGGCGCTGACCGGTTTCACTCCGCGTCAGTACCGACAGGCCACCGCGCAATGAGCGGCAGAGGTCGTTGATCGTTCCCACGTTCCGCGTGGGAATGCCTCAAGGGACGCGCTCCGCGTTCCAGCTCCGGGAAGGGACGCAGAGCGTCCCGGGCTGCATTCCCACGCGGAGCGTGGGAACGATCTTCACTGCCGGACAGCGCTCACCAGCGTCGATTCATCAATCTGCCCAATCGACGTCACCCCGGTCAACGTCATGGCCACGCGCATTTCCTTGGCAAAAATATCCAGCATGTTTTCCACCCCGCGCTGCCCATCCGCCGCCAGCGCATAAGCCATGGAACGCCCGAGCAACACGCCTTTGGCCCCCAGCGCCAACATCCGCACCACATCCAGCCCCGAGCGAATCCCCGAGTCGACCAGCACGGTCAAATCGTCGCCGACGGCTTGCATGATCGCCGGCAAGGCCTTGGTGGTCGACAGCACGCCATCCAGCTGCCGCCCACCGTGGTTCGACACCACGATGCCGTCCGCACCAAAGCTCACCGCGTCCTTGGCATCCTGCGGATCGAGAATGCCCTTGATGATCATCGGGCCTTCCCAGAAATCACGAATCCATTGCAGATCGGCCCAACTGATCGACGGGTCGAAATTCTTCGCCAGCCAGCCCATGTAGTCTTCGAGCGTGACGGCTTGGCCCAGATAGGCCGAAATATTGCCCAGGTCATGCGGCCGCCCCATCAGGCCAACATTGAACGCCCAATCGGGTCGGGTCATCGCTTGAAGCATGCGCCGCGACGAAGCAAATGGACCGGACATCCCCGAGTGCGCATCCCGATATCGCGCGCCGGGCGTGGGCATATCCACGGTAAACACCAGGTTCTTCACCCCGGCCGCCTTCGCCCGCTCCAGGGCATTTTTCATGAAACCGCGGTCTTTCAACACATACAGCTGGAACCAGATGGGCTGTTGACTCTGCGCCGAGACTTCCTCAATCGAACACACCGACACCGTGGACAGGCACAGCGGAATACCTTTGTTCTCCGCCGCACGCACCGCCTGCACCTCACCACGCCGGGCAAACATGCCCGTCAGGCCCACCGGCGCGAGGATGATCGGCATGGCCAGGGGTTGGTTGAAGAGGGTGGTTTCCAGGCTCAGGGTTTCGACGTTCTTCAGAATGCGCTGACGCAGGCTGATGCCCGTCAGGTCGGCACTGTTGGCCCGCAACGTATGCTCGGCGTAAGCACCGCCATCGATGTAATCGAACAGGAATCGGGGAAGTTTACGGCGTGCTGCCTCGCGGTAGTCGGATGCGGATGAAATGATCATGGGGCCTCGTTTTTTGGAATGGCGGGGCTGAAATGTTCATTGAGCTTAACCTGTGGCGAGTGACTTGTAGCAGCTGCCTCGTACCTCGGCAGCTGCTATAAGCCGAACGCTTGCGGGCTCGGCAGTTGCTACAGAGCCCGCGCATTTCTCGGTATCAATTGGTATCCAGATCCACGTTCTTCGTCTCCCGCAAACAAATCAGCCCCACAATCAAACTCACTCCGGTAATCACCACCGGGTACCACAGCCCGTAGAAGATGTCCCCGGTGTACACCACCAACGCAAACGACACCGTCGGCAGGAATCCGCCAAACCAGCCATTGCCGATGTGGTAGGGCAGGGACATCGAGGTGTAGCGGATGCGTGTCGGGAACAGTTCGACCATCAGCGCGGCCAGCGGGCCGTAGCACATGGCGGAGATGATGATCAGCGCGACCATCAGCGCCACGATCATGGTTTTGTTGACCTGCTGGGTGTCGGCTTGCGACGGATAGCCCGCCAGGGTCACCGCGCCACGCAGGGCGGCTTCATCGTAGCCATCGATTTTCACGTCACCGACGCTGACTTGCACGTCGCTGCCGGCCGGGGCGGCGATGCTGGAGTAAGGCAGGCCTTGTTTGACCAGGAAGGTCTTGACCTTGTCGCACGGGCTGTCAAATTTCGCCTTGCCCACCGGGTCGAACTGGAAGGTGCAAGTAGCCGGGTCGGCCAGCACGGTAATCGGTGCCTGTTGGCGAGCCTGGTCGACCGCCGGGTTGGCGTAGTGGGCGATGGATTTGAAGATCGGAAAGTACAGCGCGGTCGCCAGCAACAGGCCGATCATCAGCACCGGTTTGCGCCCGACCTTGTCCGACAGCCAGCCGAAAAAGATAAAGAAAGGTGCGCCGATAATCACGCTGACAATCAGCAGACTGTTGGCCAGCGCCGGGTCCATTTTCAGGAACTGGGTGAGGAAGAACAGCACGTAGAACTGCGCGGCGTAGAAGGTCACCGCTTGCCCGGCGTTGATGCTGAACAGGGCGATCAACACGACTTTGAGGTTTTCCCATTTGCCGAAGGAATCCCGCAGCGGCTGTTTGCAGAGCTTGCCTTCTTCTTTCATTTTCACGAAGGCCGGTGACTCGTGCAGGCTCATGCGAATCCAGGTGGAGATGCCCAGCAGCACGATGGAAAACAGGAACGGAATGCGCCAGCCCCAGACTTCAAACTGATCGCCGGTGAAGTAGCGGCAACCGAGCACCACCAGCAACGACAGCAGCAGGCCGAGGGTGGCGGTGGACTGAATCCAGCTGGTGTGGAAGCCACGTTTGCCCATCGGCGCATGTTCCGCCACGTAGGTCGCGGCACCGCCGTACTCGCCGCCGAGGGCCAGGCCCTGGAGCATGCGCAACACCACAAGGATGATCGGCGCGGCAATGCCGATGCTGGCGTAGGTCGGCAGCAGCCCGACGCAGAACGTTGCCAGACCCATGAGGACGATGGTGGCGAGGAAGGTGTATTTACGCCCGATCATGTCCCCCAACCGACCGAACACCAGCGCCCCGAACGGCCGCACGATGAAGCCCGCGGCGAACGCCATCAGCGCGAAGATAAACGCGGTGGTGTCGTTGACCCCGGCAAAGAACTGCTTGCTGATCACCGCCGCGAGGGCGCCGTAGAGGAAAAAGTCATACCACTCGAACACCGTGCCGAGTGACGAAGCGAAGATGACTTTCTTGGTGCCGCTGCTGACGCCCGCGCTGCGCATGGCTTCCAGAGGCTGAACGTGTTCTGACATATCGGTATCCCTCACAGTGATTGTTTTTGTTGTTCCACTGTCGGCGCCGGCCTTGTGGGCGGGCGCCGCGTTTATCCATAAAGCGGGGTGTACGTACCGCAAATCTTCGTGTGTACCCATTCCTTGTAGGAGCAAGGCTTGCCCGCGAAGGCGTCCTCAAAATCACCATCGAACCCTGCTCTTTGTAGGCGCGAAGCTTGCTCGCGAAGGCGTCCATGAAATCGCCATCGCGGGCAAGCCATGCTCCTACAGGTGTGTGATTCAGGCGTTACTTAACAGTTCCTTCTCCGGGGCGAAGCTCCTGGTGTCAGGGTTGAGGATCAACTGCGCCGCCTTCTCGGCAATCATCAGCGTAGGCGAACAGGTATTGCCTGAGGTAATACGCGGCATGATCGAGGCATCGGCAATGCGCAAACCAGGGATGCCATGAACATTCAGTTGCGCATCCACCACCGCCTCCGCATCGTTACCCATTCGGCAAGTGCCCACCGGATGGAAAATCGTCGTACCGATCCGCGCCGCCGCTTCGTGCAATTCTTCTTCACTCTGCAAGCTATCGCCCGGCAAATACTCGACCGGTTTGAACGCCGCCAGCGCCGGTGCCGCCACGATGCGCCGGGTCAGTCGAATCGCATCCGCCGCCACCCGCAAATCCTCGGGATGACTCAAATAGTTAGGCTGAATCAGCGGCGCCTCCTGCGGATCAGCACTGCGAATCTCGATCCGCCCACGGCTTTGCGGTCGCAGATCACACACCGACGCCGTGAACGCAGGAAACGCATGCAACGGCTCACCAAATCGCTCCAGCGACAATGGTTGAACATGGTATTCAAGATTCGCCGAAGCCTGCTCCGGCCCCGAGCGGGCAAACGCACCCAACTGACTCGGCGCCATGGACAACGGCCCGCTGCGGTCATACAGATAACGCAGGCCCATCCCCATCTTGCCCCACACACTGCCGGCGATTTGATTGAGGGTGCGGGCGTTTTCCAGTTTGTAGATCAGCCGCAATTGCAGGTGATCCTGCAAATTGCCGCCCACCCCCGGCAGTTCATGCACCACGCCGATCCCCAAGCGTTGCAGCAATGGACGCGGGCCGATCCCGGAGCGTTGCAGAATGCTCGGCGAACCGACGGAGCCGGCGCACAGGACGATTTCCTTGCGCGCCTTGAAGGTTTTGGCCTGGCCTTGGTAGCGAGTGAGGACGGCAGAGGCGCGACCGTTTTCCAGCAACACGCGATCGACTTCAACGTCGGTTAGCACAGTGAGATTGGTGCGATTTCTAATCGGTTTGAGAAACGCCTTGGCCGCGTTCCAGCGAATCCCGGCCTTCTGGTTGACCTGAAAGTAACCGCAACCTTCGTTATCACCCTGGTTGAAGTCATCGATGCTGGCGATGCCGCTTTGCTCGGCGGCGCGGCGGAAAGCATCCAGAATCGGCCATGACAGCCGCTGACGCTCGACCCGCCATTGCCCGGCGGCGCCGTGAAATTCCGAGTCGCCGGCAAAATGGTTTTCGCTCTGCTTGAACAGCGGCAGCACGTCTTTCCACGCCCAACCGGGATTGCCATCAGCCGCCCAACCGTCGTAGTCGCCGGCCTGGCCACGCATGTAGATCATGCCGTTGATCGAGGAACAGCCACCGAGCACTTTGCCCCGTGGATAGCTCAGCGTCCGGCCTTGCAGACCCGGTTGTGCTTCTGTTTTGAAGCACCAGTCAGTGCGTGGATTACCGATGCAGAACAGGTAACCCACGGGAATATGAATCCACGGATAGTTATCGCGCCCGCCGGCTTCGAGTAGCAGCACCCGGTGTTGCGGGTTGGCGGACAATCGATTGGCCAGCAAACACCCGGCCGGCCCGGCGCCGACCACGATGTAATCGAATTCATCCTGAGAGGTCTGCATCCCTTACCTCGTATTGTTTTTGTTGTTGGACTTCATCCTAGTTGTTAGCTTTCGTATAAAGAATGTTAGTTTTTGCGCAGCCGCTGTGCGTTTTCAGACAGCGTAGCCCTAAGGAAGCCTGATGTTCGATTGGAACGACCTGCGGTTTTTTCTCGAATTACAGCGCAGCGGCCGCTTGCTCACCGCCGCCCGCCGCTTGAACACCACCCACGCCACCGTGGCCCGGCACATCGAGGCGATTGAAAAGAGCCTCGGCACCGCGCTGTTCGTCCAGCACGCCCAGGGCTACCAGTTGACCCCGGCCGGCGAAGCGCTGCTCAAGCACGCCGAAGCCATGGAAAACGTCGCGTTGCTGGCCCAGGAAGAAATCACCCAATCCACCGCGCCGCTCGGCAAAATCCGCGTCGGCGTCACCGAAGGCCTGGGCATCATGTTCCTCGCCAGCCGCATGAACGGCCTGTTCGAACGCTACCCCGGCCTCGAAGTGGAACTGGTCGCCGTGCCGCGCTTCGTCAGCATTCTCAACCGCGAGGCCGAAATCAGCATCCATCTCGAACGCCCGGCCGCCGACATGCTGGTCACGCGCAAACTCACCGACTATCGCCTGGCGCTCTACGCCAGCCAGGCCTACCTCGACAAAGCGCCACCGCTCAACAGCCGCGAAGACCTCGGCCGCCACGCCTGGATCGGCTACGTCGACGACCTGCTGTTCAGCCAGGAACTGATGTTCCTCAACAGCTTCTGCCGCAACCCCCAAGTCGTGTTCCACAGCACCAGCGTCATCGCCCAGCAACAGGCCGCACGCTCAGGGCTCGGGATTGCGGTGCTGCCTTGTTATATGGCGAGTGCCGATCCGGAACTGGTGCCGCTGTTGCCGGATGAGAGCATTCAGCGCAGCTACTGGATCAGCACCCGGCGGGAGTTGCACAAGTCGGTAAGGCTGCGGGTGTTGTGGGATTACGTGGTGGAGTTGTGTGAGCGCGAACAAAACCTGCTGCTAGGCCCCGATCCTCTGTAGGAGCGAAGCTTGCTCGCGATGGCGTCAGGTCTGGCTCACCGCGTTATTGTTATTCGCGGGCAAGTCGGAACGCCGCACCGCTCGTTCCTGCGGGGGATTGAATTTCAGGGAATAAAAAGAGAAGTTAAGCAAAAAAGGAGTTTGCACCATGACCGACGATACAAAAACCAAAGGCCCGGCGTCGTACTTCCCCTCCATTGAAAAAAAGTATGGCCAACCCATCGACCACTGGCTGAGCCTGCTCGAAACAGTGAGCGACAAGAAGCATATGGAATTGGTGGCGTGGCTGAAAACCGAGCATGGCATGGGGCATGGTCATGCGAATGCGTTGGTAGCGCATTATTTGGCGAGCGCTAAAAAGTGAGTGAGCAGGCGCCGAAGCGCGATCCCACTAATGTTTCGTAGAGTAAACGTTGTTTCAGAAATGATTCAACTTTGGTGGTTTCGCGCTATTAAATTTATCGTGAATTAATATATTCACGGATGTTTGTATGGCTACTATTAAAGCGTTGGATCCGTTGCGCTCATAACAAAGGGTCAGGTTATGAATAAGATAGTTGTCTACTCGTTAGTTATGCTGTTCATGGCGGGCTGTTCATCTTCCGGTCATCAAGCTGCGGTTGATGCTCACGCCGATGCGCCCGCCAACGCAAAACAACTCAATGCGAGCGAGATTAACTCGACGGTGATAGGTCGCAAACATTCGAGTGTGACGTCTACCGGTTATCCCTTCTCTGAAACATTAAACCCTGACGGGACTGCGGTGATCCAGATCTCCAGCGAGTCGATGCAAAACGGTCGATGGGTTATCGTGGAGGACGTCATCTGCGTGACCTATCAGAAATATGGCAAGGAATGCAATAAGGTACTCAGTGACGGGACTACCCTCTGGTTTGTGGACAGTATGAGTAATAAAACCAATAACAAATTTACCCTTAAGTAAGTTCTATTGGCGTGGCGATCAGTAGAGGTGCGATATGAATATTAAACGCTGGAGTTGCATAGGCTTGGCACTTGTCTTATATGGGTGCGCTCCGTCTGGTGGACATACGGTGAAGCCAGTTTCAGCTTCAGCCGTCGCGCTTGATGATGAACAAGTCCGCAGCACCTTGATTGGGAATAAACTCAAAAATATAGGCCCTTCAGGTTTGCCCTATTCTTTGAGTTTCAATGCCGACGGGACCGAAATATTCAAAATGTCTGGCAATGACCCCGAGACTGAACATTGGTCGGTCAAAGATGGGGTGATTTGTTTCACCTCGGTCAAGATTCCCCATGAATGTTATCGACTCAAGAAAGACAAGGATGACTACTGGCTGGTAGATCCGCAGACGGGAGCCGTTCACTACCATTACACACTGGCACCTCAGTGAGAGTGGTTTACCGGGGCGTCATTAAGAAGACGGATTAATCAACCCAGGAACTACCCCCTGCAGGAGCGAAGCTTGCTCGCGAAGGCGTCATACCTGACACACCGCGTTATCGTTCTTCGCGAGCAAGCTTTGCTCCTACGGTGATGGCGTCAGATCTGGTGCACCGCGTTATCGTTCTTCGCGAGCAAGCTTTGCTCCTACGGTGATGGCGTCAGGTCTGGTGCACCGCGTTATCGTTCTTCGCGAGCAAGCTTTGCTCCTACGGTGATGGCGTCAGATCTGGTACACCGCGTTATCGTTCTTCGCGAGCAAGCTTTGCTCCTACGGTGATGGCGTCAGGTCTGGTACACCGCGTTATCGTTCTTCGCGAGCAAGCTTTGCTCCTACGGTGATGGCGTCAGGTCTGGCATACCGCGTTATCGTTCTTCGCGAGCAAGCTTTGCTCCTACGGTGATGGCGTCAGGTCTGGTGCACCGCGTTATCGTTCTTCGAGAGCACGGGTGGTTCGCTGTAACGGGTCATGTGGCTGGCCGTCGGGAATTGACAGTGTCGCGCGCAGCCCGCCTTCCGGCCGGTTGACCAAGGTAATCCGCCCACCCAGGCGCGTCGCAATGGTGTTGACGATCGTCAGCCCCAGCCCGGCGCCTTGCGCATTTCCGCGACTGTAGAAGCGTTCGAACAAGCGCCCGCGATCCGCTTCATCGATGCCCGGTCCCTGGTCTTCGACACTCAGCGAATAGAACCCGTCAGCCTGACTTAACTGCACGGTGATCACGCCGTGTTCAGGGGAGAAGTTGGCCGCGTTGCTGATCAGGTTGTTCAGGGCAATGTCGATCACTGCGGCATCAGCGACGACTTTGAAAGGCTGGTTGTCGACGTCGAACGCCAGCTCCAGATTCTTGCTCAGCAGCCACGGCGTCAGTTGAACCAGGCTGTCGCGTACGGTTTCGGCCAAGTCGATGCGATGCAGCACCGGCGCTACGGCTTTGGGTTCAAGGCGAGCCATGGTCAGCAGTTGATTGACCAGCCGTGTGGTGCGGTCCACCCCCGAAATCAGGAACTCCAGGGACTCGCGGCGCTCCTGTTCGGTGCCGGCCTCCAGCAGGTTTTGCGCATGCACCCGCAGCACCGCCAGGGGCGTGCGCATTTCATGGGCCGCGTCGGCGATAAAGCGGCGTTCCCGACCGAGTACCTCCTGAATCTGCGCGAGCATGCGGTTGAGCGCCGCTTGCATCGGTTCCAGCTCGCTGGGCAAGGGCGCCAGTTGCAGGGGTTCCAGCGAGCCACTGTGCCGCGCCCGCAAAGTCGCCGCCATATTCGCCAGCGGCTTGAGCCCCCAGCCAATCGCCAGCCAAACCATCGCCGCCAGAATCAGACTGCCCAGAATATTGGGCCACAAGGTATGGCGCACGATCCGGTCCACCAGGTCGGAACGCACGTCGTCCCGTTCGCCCACCCAGATGCGCAGGTTGTTCTGTTTGTCTTCGAGCATGAACGCGCGCCAGTGGCGGTTTTTCAGATCCACCACATCACTGAACCCCGGTGTGCCCGGTGGCGTGCTGAAGGTCGGCGCGCTCGCGGTATGCACCAGTACTTCGCCCTTGGGATTCCAGACCTGAAAGGCAATCTTGCTTTCATACGGATGGCCATCCACCCGCGGCATCGCTTCGCTCAGGGCCTGATTGAACGCCTGATACAGCTCGGCGTGTTCCTTGCTGGCCAGCGGCATGCGCATCACACCCTGCAGCAGTCGGGCGTTCTGGGCCAGTTGGGCGTCGTAGACCTCGGCGATTTCGTGGTTGCTGTCATGCAGGTTGAACACACTGATGATCGCCAGACCGGTCAGCAGCAAGCCAATGATCAGCGTCAGGGTACGACGCCGGATCGAGGTCATCGACGCTCCTCCACCAGGTAGCCGATACCGCGGATGGTGCGGATCAGATCACTGGAGAATTTCTTGCGCAGATGGTGGATATGCACTTCCAGGGTGTTGCTTTCGGCTTCTTCGTTCCAGCCGTAGAGCAACTGCATCAGGTGATCACGGGTCATGACCCGGCCCGGCGGCGAGAGCAATTCATGGAGCAGTTGATATTCCTTGGGCGTCAGGGCCACCGGTTCACCCTGATAACTGACTTGCTGGGTGCCGGGGTTCAGACTGATGCCGGCATGCTCGATCAGCATCTGCGCGCGCCCGGCGCTGCGTCGCAGCAAGGCGCGCAGCCGGGCCTTCAACTCGGCCAGGTCGAAGGGTTTGATCAGGTAATCGTCGGCCCCGGCATCCAGCCCGGCGATCCGGTCTTCGGTGGCGTCCCGGGCGGTAAGGATCAGCACCGGCAGGTTGGAGCCACTGTCGCGCAGACGCCGCAGCACCTCCAGGCCGTCCATGCGCGGCAGGCCGAGATCGAGCACGGCCAGGTCGAAGGTTTCACTCAGCAGCGCATGCAAGGCGCTGCTGCCGTCCTGCAACCAGTCGACGGTGTAGCCCTCGCGCCCCAACGCCTGATGAATACCTTCGCCAAGGGCCACGTCATCCTCGATCAGTAATAAGCGCACACGGACTCCTGTCAGTCGAGTTTCTTGTTCACGTCCACCAGCAACGTTTCGATCTCTTTGCGCCGTCCCGCGTCAGCGACTTCCCGGCCAGGCCTCGGATCGGCTTGCAGGGCTTTTTGCAGGGCGACCCGAGCTTCGCTGTAGCGCTTTTGACGGTAGAGGTGATCGCCCCAGAAGTACAGACTATCGATGCCGTTCGGGTTCAGTTGCAAGGCTTGTTTTAGGAGTTGCTCGGCTTTGTCCGAATCGCCGAAACCGATGGGCCAGCCCGGCACGCGGTCATACAGCGCCGCGAGGCTGGTGTAGGCCGAGCCTTGCAGGGCCTTGGGGTCCAGGGTCAACGCTTTTTCCAGATCAGCCTTTGCCGCTTTTGCCTTGCTCAACGCGCCGAGACCACCCTGGGCGCCGGCCCAACTGCTGGTGACAATCCCGGACCAGATCCAGGCTTCGGCCGCCGTTGGTCGTTGCTGGGTGAACGCCGACGCTTGGGCCGCGAGTTGCTCGAAGGCCGCCGTGCGTTGCTCGGCGGCCACTTCGTACTGAATGTGCCCCCAGTTTTGCTGGATGCTGGCCAGGCGTTGCTGATCGGCAGCGTCCAGCGCCCAGACGGTGGGGCTCAAGGCTCCCAGTAAAAGGCACGCGATGAGTTTTTTCATGGTTTGAGGTTCTCGTTATCAGGCTTATGGCTCAGGCGACGGATCAGCGGCAATTGCTTGCGCAAACCTTTATCCACCAGGTTGGGCAGCAAGCTATTGAGGCGTACGAAAAAGCGTTCCGGCCAGCCCAGGTACAGGTCACGACGGTCACCGGCAATCGCGTGGATCACCGCCGATGCGACGGTTATCGGATCATCGACGTTAGCCTTCAGCGCATCGTTGAGGGCCTGGGCCGCCGGGCTGTTCATCGTCGTGCGGGTAGCGCGGGGCGCGACGTAGAGCACGCCGACCCGGGTGTCGGCCAGTTCCCGGCGCAGCGCTTCGGAAAAGCCGCGCAGGGCAAACTTGGTCGCGCAATAACTGGCATAACCGGCATAGCCGATGGAGCCATAGGTCGAACCGACATTCACCACCATCGCGCTGTCCGCTTGCTTGAGCAGCGGCAACATCAGTTTGGTCAGGCAGATCGGCGCGCTGACGTTCACCGCCAGCATCGCGTTGATCTCACTGTCGTCGAGCTGTTCGAGCATGGCGAAGTGATTGATCCCGGCGGCGTTGATCAACAGGTTGATGCCACCGATGGCCTCGGCGGCGGTCAGGACCTTGCGGCGGTCGGCGAGGAACGTCAGGTCGGCCGCGACCCAGGCCAGATGCTGCGGATAACGTTCCAGCAACGGCTCCAACACTTCCCGGTGCCGGGACACTGCCAATACCCGTGCACCGCTGGCGCACAGGGCGTCGGCGATGGCCAGGCCGATGCCGCCACTGGCACCGGTCAATACCACTCGAGCCTCAGACAGGCGCATGCAGGTTCTCCCCATCACGCGGCAAGCCGCGGAACATATCGGCGTAAAGCCGGTAGACCACTTTCGAGGCATGGATCACGGCAGCCTGGTCGGCCGGGTCATCGAGGGTGTTCATCAGCCGGCGATAGGTCTGCATGTGCTCCACATCCAGAGCACCGTGTGAGCTGAGGTA
This sequence comes from Pseudomonas sp. ANT_J12, assembly GCF_008370045.1. Taxonomy (GTDB): domain Bacteria; phylum Pseudomonadota; class Gammaproteobacteria; order Pseudomonadales; family Pseudomonadaceae; genus Aquipseudomonas. Next base: position 298,825 of record NZ_VOBN01000003.1, on the reverse strand, counting down.
GCTGAAGGCGCTTTCCGGCAGGTCCAGACGCTGGCGAATGCTGCCCGCCGCGTGCGTGGCCAGGGCAATGCTGGTGCCTTCCAGCACGTTGACCATGCCGAACAGGCCCACGGGGTTGTCCCGGGCAATCAGGTCGTAGAGGAAACTCACCATCAGTTCAATTGGCAATGTCGGACGCCCGTCGCGCACCGCCTCCTTGTCACCGCCGCAGGCCGCGATGTCATCGAGCACCCACTGTTCGTGGCCGTATTCGTCTTCGATGTATTCGCAGACCGCTTTGCGCAGCCATTCCAGGCGCGACGGCAGACGGGCACCACAGGCCATCATCAACGGCACGGTATGGCGTACGTGGTAATAGGCCTGGGCGAGGAAGGCGCGGTAGCTCTCCAGGCTGACCTTGCCTTCAAGGGCATCACGAATGATCGGCAGGTTGAACAGTTCATGGCGTTCTTGCTGGGTGGCTTCTTGCAGCGTGTCGAAAAAGTTCATGACGCGGATTCCTTGGAAAGTGCCGATTCAGTCAGTGGCGCCCGGTAACGCTCAACGATGGCGTCCCGGCGCGGTCGGCCATTGGCGGTGAGCAAGCCGTTGGTGGGTGTGAAGGGTTGATCCAGGCGAGTCCAGTGATGGACCTGGGCGTAATCGGGCAAGGCTTCGTTGGCTTCGGCCACGGCAGCCGCCAGTTCGGCGTCGGTAGCGTCCGGGCGATGGGGCCAGAGCAGGGCGTGATTGGTTGGCATCGCTTCGCCGTAGACGAAGGCCTGGGCGATATGCCGTCGTTGCGTGAGTTCGGCCTCGACCCATTCGGGATTGACGTTGCGTCCGAAACTGGTGACGAACTGATGCTTCTTGCGCCCGTTGAGGTAGAGGAAACCCTCGGGGTCGAACTCACCGAGATCGCCGCTGGGCCACCATTCATCAACGTGTGGCGCCTCGCCCAGATAGCCGAGCAGGGGCGAGCCTTTAATCAACACTTCGCCGTCGTCCGCCAGGCGTATTTTCACGTGGGGCAGGGGCCGGCCGACACTGCCGGGGCGGCGTGCACCGGGACGATTGAGGCACACCACCGACGCACACTCCGACAACCCGTAGCCTTCGTAGACTGGCAAGCCTGCGCGTTGCGCGCGGTGCAACAGCTCTTCGGACACCCGCGCACCGCCGACCGCTGCAAAGCGCAGGGTGTGCGGGTTGAAGGCTTTTTGCTCGGCGGCGCTGACCAGCATCAGCAGCAGTTGCGGCACCAGAATCACGCTTTCGGGCACACGGCTGGCCAGGCAACCGAGCAGCTTCGGCACCTCGACGCCGCTGGCGCCCTGGATGCCCAGGGTCTTTTGGCTCGGCACACTCAACGTCGCACCGGCATACAACGCGGCGTAACAGCCGATGTTTTCCAGCAGGATCGCCAGGGGCAAGAGCGCCAGATGGTGCTGCGGGTCGGTCGGTTTACTGGCCTGATCCAGTTCGCGGGCGACCTTAATGATGCTCTCGGCACTGAGGCACACGCCTTTGGGGGTGCCGGTGGTGCCTGATGTGAAGGTCAGCTTGGCGGTGCCTGCGTGCATCGGGCTTGGGCGGCTGAAGGTCCGGCGCCAGAACTCCCCGTTTTGCTCATACCCGGCGGCCTGCAGCTCGGCTTCCAGTTCCGGTTCGGCAATCACCCGTTCGGCCTGGCTTTGCTCCAGGCAATGCTTGCGTTGCGCGGGGCTGAAAAACGGCGGCAGCGTCAGGCAGGTCAAGCCTTCGAACAGCGCGGCCAGGTCCCAGAGCATCGCTTCGGTGCCATTGTCCAGTGCCAGCGCGACGACCTTGACGTGTTGGTCACGCAGGCGCTGCTGGCGATAGACCACTTCAGCGTAGAGCGTGGCGTAGTCCACTTTCAGTTGATCGCCCCACAAGGCGATGGCGTGTCCCTTGCGTTCGGCATGGCTGCGCAAGGTTTGTTTGAAGCGCTCGACTTCAAGCGACATGGCTGGAATCCTCGATGGACGACGGCAAACCCAGGCGATTGAACATCCCGATGTTGCGCAAATGAATGAACCCGGCGCGGATGTTGCCGACATGGACCCAGGGTTTGCTTTCGTAGTAGCTGCCCCAGTTGTTGCTGTCGTCACCCAGCCGCGCTGGGTCGGCGGCGCAGAGGGTGACCGGTTTCAGCCCGAGGCGATGAAAGCTGTTCACCAGGCCGATATTGCCGGTGAAGGCCACCCATTCCAGGCCACCCATGGCCAGCAGGTAGGTGATGGCGATGATGCTCAGGCGTGCGCTGCCGGTATCGCTGGCGGCCAGGTTGCCCACCTCGACGATGCCGGCGCGGTCCACCGGGCGGTCCGCAGCGGCGCTGATCAATGGATCGATGGACTCGTCCAGGTAACGTTCCAGAAACAGCGGCTCGTCATCTGCCCGTCGCACTCCGGCCACCGCGCAGAGCTCCCCGTCCGCTTTACTCATGCCGAACAGCTCCGGCATGAAATGGCGGATATCGGCTCCGTGGGCCTTGCGAAAACGCTGCTGGATATAGGCCTCGAAAACAGCGCGCTGAGGCTCATCCGGCAACGCTCTGGCCAGACTCATCGGCGGGGTTTCGGCTTGGCCGAAACGCAGTGGCAAAGGGATGTTCCAGTCGAAGTCAGGCATTGAATGGCGCCTCCCGGGATTAGTTTGGGAGGAGTATCAGAGGCATTTCTTAACGAAGTCTGAAGGTGGCGAAAGGATGTCACCCGGGCACCTTCAGATTGCCTTAAGGCTGGGCGGGCAGGGTGACGCCGGTCGAACCAGGCTGCGCGAATGAATCGCCGGCCATTCTGAATTCATGAGGCCCGTTATGACCCGCGATTCAATCGCTCATCGCTATGGAAAACTGTCGATCACCCTGCATTGGCTGATGCTGGCGCTGTTTGTCGGCGTTTACGCCTGCATCGAAATCAAGGGGCTGCTGCCCCGTGGGAGCTCGGCGAAAAGCCTGTTCCTGGGGTTGCATGGGCTGTTCGGCGCCAGCATTTTCGTGTTGGTCTGGGTTCGATTGCTCGGGCGCCTGACCCCGCGTCCACCGATTACCCCGGCGTTGCCCATCTGGCAGGCCGGCGTTTCGCACCTGATGCACCTTGCGCTCTATGTCTTGATGATTGTCACGCCAGTGTTGGGCTGGTTGACCCTGGCCGTCGCCGGCAAACCGATGCCGTATTTCGGTTTTGCGTTGTTCTCGCCGGTGGTGATTGATCCGGACCTGGCCAAGCAGATCAAGTATTGGCATGAACTGCTGGGCAGCACCGGTTACTGGTTGATCGGCTTGCACGCGGCGGCGGGGTTGTTTCATCACTATTGGGTGCGGGATAACACCTTGGTGCGCATGTTGCCGGGGCGCGGTACAGAGCGTCAGCGCTGATCGTCCGGCTCCGAGGGTTTCACCTGCCAGATCTGGATCTCTTGTAGGAGCGAAGCTTGCTCGCGAAGGCGTCGTGCCTGACACACCGCGTTATCGTTCATCGCGAGCAAGCTTTGCTCCTACGGTGATGGCGTCAGGTCTGGTGCACCGCGTTATCGTTCTTCGCGGGCAAGCCTCGCTCCTACGGGGATCGTGTTTCAGGGGAGGATTTCGAATGAGGTGCTGGCCAGGCGTTCGCCGTTGACCATGATGTGCACGGCGTGTGCGCCCGCGTAGTGCCGGCGCGTGGTGAGTTCCTTGATTTGCTGCCCACGACTGACCAATTCGCTGGCGTGGCCGGGCAGGGTCAGGGCCTTGAGCTTGAACACCTTTGCCGCAGTGCTGCCGTTGGCTTTAACGTAATCGATCGCATAGTCGATCACCAATCGCTGACTGTCCGGGACTGTGGATTTCACCGTAAACGACAGGCTGATTTTCTCCCCCAGCCGAATAACCTTCGGTTCCACTTTCACATCGATCATCTCAACCTCAGGCTTCCCACCCGCCCCAATCACCGCCAACGCCCGCTGATTCCCCTGTTTGATCAAACTGCGCAACGCATGCTTGGCAATCCACGCCGTGTGCTTGTTCTCCAGCGACCAACCCTCGATCAAGTCCAGCACCCAGTCGGGGTGGTCCTTGGTGATGTCATTGAGGTGGTTGGCCACGGATTTGCGCACGTACAGGCTTTCATCCGCCTTGAGATTATCGAGAATCGCCGCCGCCAACCTCGGGTCAGCCTGAATCGGTTCCAGGCGAAACGACCACGGCAATCGCGGCCGACTGCCTTCACTGGCCAGCCTGCGCACATGTTCGTTTTCATCCCGCGACCACACCTGCATCAGCGCCAGCGAGCGCTCAAGATCACTGCGCAGAAAATGCCGGATCGCGAATTCAGAAGAGCCGAATGAGGTGAAAAACTTGAGCGCTTCCATCGACTGTTCAAAGTCATGCGCACCATACATCGCCACATAATTCGGCAACGAGATGCTGACAAACCCGCTGTTCAGTCGAGGGGCGAGGGCGCGCAGTACGTCGAGGGATTCTTCATACCCCAGCGGCAACACTGCATGCAGGCACTCACTGACCCGCGCCATGCGCTGCATGATCGACAGTTCAGCGAGGCCCTCATTGGCCATCTTCAGGAAGGCGTTGGCGTTGAATGCCGGGTAGACCGCCGTCATTTCGGTCGCGATGTGCTTGAGGCGCTCGGCGTTGAAGATTTCTTTCAGCGCCGGGTTAGAGGTTTCAGCGGCGGTCATGGGTGAATCCGTGGCGGAGGGCGGCTCAGGTTATCGGGGTAGCGATGAACGCCTCAAGCTTTTCCGCCTGGGCGGTGAACTCGGCGATCTGCGGGAAGCGCTCAGCATCGACTTGATCTGGTACCACGAGGTTGGTGAAGCTCCACGCGACCGCCACGGTAATCCCGTCCTGCGCAATCGCGGAACCTCCCAGCAATGGTTGCTTCGAAAGCTCCCGCTCCAGCACCGAATAGGCCGCAGCGAGTTGCCCTTCAACCCGCTCAACCCACGGCTGATACTGAATATCCGCCGGCCGCAAATTACGTTCGTAGTAAAGCTGTACCGACTTCTCGCACGCCGCCAGTGCCAGCCCAATCACCCGCAACGAGCGCAAGCGCTGCTTCAGATCACTCGGCATCAAACTCTTCGAAGGCCCGGCCAGCGCTTCGAGATAATCAATGATCAGCGTCGAATCCATCAACACTTCGCCATCATCCAGCACCAGCGTCGGCGCCTTGACCACCGGGTTGATCTGCTGGAATTGCTCGAAATGCCGGAACACCGACACCGATTCATGTTCCAGGTCGATGCCCAACAACCGGGCGGAAATAGCCGCCCGACGCACGTAGGGCGAATCCAGCATGCCGATCAGTTTCATCTGCGTTCCACTGTAGGAGCAAAGCTTGCTCGCGATGCGGACAACCTTAGTCAGAGGTTCAGCGACCTGCAAACGCTCTCGCGCTAATCCTCAAACCCCACCTGCTCATGAATCTCATCCACCTTCAATTCCAACCGATACGCCACCGCAATAAACAACGCCTGACACAAGCACAACGTCGCACTCAACGACCGGAACGCAAACGAACTGCCTTCATTGACCAGCAACACCGTGCTCGCCCGCTTGGCCAGCGGCGAGAGGTTGCTGTCAGTGATGATCAACGTTTTCGCCTGATGATTCTGTGCGATGCGCAGGCAATGCTGGGTTTCCTTGCCATACGGCGTGAAGCTGATGGCAATCACCAAATCATTGGCGCGCACGCTGCGCATCTGTTCGCGGTAGCTGCCGCCGAGCCCGGACACCAAGTGAATGCGCTTATTGGTGTGTTGCAGGTTGTAGACCAGATAGTCGGCCACCGCGAACGAGCGGCGCACGCCGACCACGTAGATGTTGTCGGCATTCACCACCAGATCCACGGCCTTATCGAAGGCCACATCGTCGAGCTCCATGCCCAGGCGTTCGATGCCCGACAGCGTGGCGTCGATGCATTCCCGCGCGAGGTCGCCGCCGCTGGCCTTCTGCGATTTGTTGGCGATCATGCTGCGGATGCGCTGCTGGTAGTTCTGCACCGGCGTGGTTTTGTGCGTATACGCCTCGCGGAACAACGCTTGCATTTCGCTAAAACCGCTGAACCCAAAGCGCTGGGAAAACCGCACGATGGCCGACGGGTGCACTTCGCATTCCCGGGCGATGTCGCTGATGCGGTCGACCATGATCCGGTCGCTCTGCTGGCTCATGTAGCTGGCGATGCGTTTGAGCTGGCGCGGCAGGCTTTCGTATTCGTTGGTGATCAGCTGCAGCAAACGCTCGGCATTGATCGGTGGGCTCTGGAGATCGCTCTCGGGCGGGCTCTCGGTCGTGGCCGGCTGATCGGTGCGGGACATAAAGGATCCTTCTGGCTTGTTCTTATAGGAATGACGAATCGGTCATCCCCTGACAATAGGTTGGCTGTGCGCAGTCTACAGGGTAGGCCGGAATAAAATCTTGAGCATGCCGTCGACATACACGCTGCTGAAACGATGCACTGCGCTCTGGAACGCTTGTACCGGAGTTTATTGGAAAAAATATTCCACGTAAAAAATATATAGAATAAATATTGATTATTCGGTCCCGGTCGTTTTAGTCTGCATCCACCAAGAGTGTTCGGCACGGCCATCGTCCCGAACGCAGGCTGATAAAAATAACAGGAGCCAGCATGGGCCAGACTCGTTTTGCCAGTGGGCGTCAATTGGATCTGATTTGCCTGGGGCGCCTTGGCGTCGACCTCTATGCGCAGCAAGTCGGGGCGCGGTTGGAAGATGTTTCAAGCTTCGCCAAATACCTCGGTGGATCCTCCGCCAACATCGCGTTCGGCACCGCACGCCTGGGCCTCAAGTCGGCGATGCTGAGCCGGGTAGGGGACGACCACATGGGCCGTTTCCTGCTCGAATCCCTGGCCCGCGAAGGCTGTGACGTCAGCGGCATCAAGGTCGATGCGGAACGCTTGACCGCCATGGTCCTGCTGGGCCTCAAGGACCGCGAAACCTTTCCCTTGGTCTTCTACCGCGAGAATTGCGCCGACATGGCGCTGCGGGCCGAAGACATCAACGAAGCCTTTATCGCCTCCAGCAAAGCCTTGCTGATCACCGGCACCCATTTCTCCACCGACGGCGTGTACAAGGCGAGCATCCAGGCCCTGGACTATGCCGAGAAGCACAACGTCAAACGCATTCTGGACATCGACTACCGCCCGGTACTGTGGGGCCTGGCGGGTAAGGCGGACGGTGAAACCCGTTTCGTCGCCGACCAGAACGTCAGCCAGCACGTGCAGAAAATCCTCCCGCGTTTTGACCTGATCGTCGGCACTGAAGAAGAGTTTTTGATTGCCGGCGGCTCTGAGGATTTGCTCACTGCACTGCGTAACGTTCGACGTTTGAGTGACGCGACGTTGGTGGTCAAGCTCGGCCCGCAGGGTTGCACGGTGATTCACGGGGTGATTCCGGTACGCCTTGAAGACGGCGCGATTTACCCCGGCGTGCGGGTTGAAGTACTTAACGTCTTGGGCGCTGGCGATGCCTTTATGTCGGGTTTCCTCGCCGGTTGGCTGGAGGACGCCAGCGACGAGCGTTGCTGCCAGTTGGCCAATGCCTGCGGCGGGCTGGTGGTGTCGCGCCACGCCTGCGCCCCGGCGATGCCGACCCGCGCCGAACTCGACTATCTGTTCAACAGCCCGGTGCCGATCACCCGGCCGGATCAGGACGTCACGCTGCAACGCCTGCATCAAGTCAGCGTGCCGCGCAAACAGTGGAAGCAACTGTTCATCTTCGCCTTCGACCATCGCGGGCAACTGGTGGAACTGGCGCACAAGGGCGCGCGCGACCTGAGCGCGATCTGCGAACTCAAGCAACTCTTTATAAAGGCAGTGGAACGGGTCGAAGCGGATTTGCGCACTCAAGGCATTGAGGCGGATGTCGGGCTGCTGGCCGATCAACGCTTCGGCCAGGACTCGCTGAACGCCGCCACCGGTCGTGGCTGGTGGGTGGCGCGGCCAGTAGAAGTGCAGGGTTCGCGGCCCTTGGCCTTCGAACACGGACGCTCGATTGGCAGCAACCTGATTGCCTGGCCGCAAGAACAAATCATCAAGTGCCTGGTGCAATTTCACCCGGATGACGAACCGCTGTTGCGCCTGGAACAGGAAGCGCAGATCAAGGGTTTGTACCAGGCATCCCAGGTCAGCGGCCACGAATTGCTGCTGGAAATCATCCCGCCGAAGGATCACCCGTCGGCGCACCCGGACGTGCTGTATCGCGCGCTGAAACGCCTCTACAACCTGGGCATCTACCCGGCGTGGTGGAAGATCGAAGCGCAGAGTGCCGAGGAATGGAAACAGCTGGATGAGTTGATTCAGGCGCGTGATCCGTACTGCCGTGGCGTCGTTCTGTTGGGCCTGAATGCCCCGGCGGCGGCGTTGGCCGAAGGCTTTCAACAGGCCAGCCAGAGCCAGACCTGCCGCGGGTTTGCCGTGGGCCGCACGATCTTCCAGGAACCGAGCCGGGCGTGGATGGCCGGGGAGATTGACGATGAAACGCTGATCCGCCAGGTGCAGGGCACGTTTGTCGAGTTGATTGACGCCTGGCGCACGGCCCGGGCCTGAACACAATCATGAGGCCGGCCGGGCCCGTTGTGGCGAGGGGGCTTGCCCCCGTTGGAGCGCGAAGCGGTCCCAAAATAGCGAGTGCTCCGCACTCGAACGGGGGCAAGCCCCCTCGCCACAAAAGCTCAGCCAGTCACAAGTAATCGGTTGAACATTTTAGAAAAAACAATAAAAGGTGCAGCCATGCCCGCTATTCGAATTGGCATCAACCCGATCTCCTGGAGCAACGATGACCTGCCGTCCCTCGGTGGCGAGACGCCGCTGAGCACCGCGTTGAGCGAAGGCAAGGAAATCGGCTACGAAGGTTTCGAACTCAACGGCAAATTTCCCAAGGATGCCAAAGGCGTCGGTGACGTGCTGCGGCCTTACGACCTGGCGCTGGTCTCCGGCTGGTACTCCAGCCGTCTGGCCCGCCGCTCCGTGGCCGAGGAAATCGACGCCATCGGCAGCCATGTCGAGCTGCTGGCGAAGAACGGCGCCAAAGTGCTGGTGTACGGCGAAGTCGCGGACTCGATTCAAGGCCAGCGCATTCCACTGGTGGAACGCCCGCGTTTCCACACCGAGCAAGCGTGGCAGGAATACGCCGACAAACTCACCGAACTGGCGCGTTTTACCCTGTCCCAAGGCGTACGCCTGGCGTATCACCACCACATGGGCGCCTACGTCGAATCCCCGGCGGACATCGACAAGTTGATGGCGCTGACCGGCAGCGAAGTCGGCCTGTTGTTCGATTCGGGCCACTGCTACATGGGTGGCGGCGAACCGTTGCAGGTGCTGCGCAAACACATCGAGCGGATCTGCCACGTACATTTCAAGGACGTGCGCAAACCGGTGGTGCAACTGGCGCGCAACAACCTGTGGAGCTTCCCGGACTGCATCATCAACGGCACCTTCACCGTGCCGGGGGATGGCGATATCGATTTTGGCGCCTTGCTCGACGTGCTGTTGGCCGCCGATTACCACGGCTGGTTGGTGGTTGAAGCCGAGCAGGACCCGGCGGTCGCACCGAGCTACATCTACGCCAAGAAAGGCTTCGACACCTTGCGTACCTTGCTCGACGAGAGGATTGGATTATGAGCCTGCTGGTCAAAAGCAATGCCCGTGGCCGGACCATGGTCGAGTTGCGCAAAGGGGAGTTGGAATACGTCGGTTTCGCCGCGTATCGCTTGAGCCTCGGCGAAACCTTGCCGGTGGCGGCGGGCGATAAGGAGCTGTGCCTGGTGCTGCTCAGCGGTCGCGTCAGCCTCAAGGGCGAAGCGCCGGGGCAGGGGGCGTTCGATTGGGACAACATTGGCGAGCGCCAATCGGTGTTCGAAGACAAATCTCCGTTCGCCGCGTACCTGCCGCCCGGCAGCCAGGCCCAAGTCACCGCCCTCAGCGACGTGCAAATCGCCGTGTGCGCTGCGCCCGGTTCGGCCGCCAACAACCTCGGCCCACGCCTGATCAAACCCGAGTCAATGAAGCGCAGTGTGCGCGGCAAGGGCGCCAACACGCGCTACGTCTGCGACATCCTGCCGGACACCGAGCCCGCCCATTCGCTATTGGTGGTGGAGGTGCGCACGCCGTCCGGGCATTCGTCGAGCTACCCGCCGCACAAGCACGACACCGACGACCTGCCGCACCAAAGCTTTCTCGAAGAAACCTATTACCACCAGATCAACCCGCCCCAGGGCTTCGTGTTCCAGCGGGTCTACACCGATGACCGCAGCATCGATCAGGCCATGGCCGTGGAAAACAGCGACTTGGTGGTGGTGCCCAAGGGGTACCACCCGGTCAGCGTGCCTTACGGCTACGAGTCGTATTACCTGAACGTGATGGCTGGGCCGAAACGCGTCTGGCAGTTCCACAACGATCCGCAGCATAGCTGGCTCCTGGATCTCTAATTCCAACACTTGCACGGAGAACAAGAACAATGAGCAACGCCCCGGTCATCGGCCATTACATCAGCGGCCAAGTGCAGGACAGCGGCAGCGAACGCTTCAGCAACGTGTTCAACCCAGCCACCGGTGCGGTGCAGGCGCGGGTCGGATTGGCCAGCGAGAAGACCGTCGACGAAGCCGTGGCCTCGGCCCTGAAAGCCTTCCCGGCGTGGTCCGAGCAATCGTCCCTGCGTCGCTCCCGGGTGATGTTCAAGTTCAAGGAACTGCTCGACCGCCACCACGATGAGCTGGCCGAAATCATCAGCCGCGAACACGGCAAAGTGTTCTCCGACGCCAAGGGTGAAGTGACTCGCGGCATCGAGATCGTCGAGTACGCCTGTGGCGCGCCGAACCTGCTAAAAACCAAATTCAGCGACAACATCGGCGGCGGCATCGACAACTGGAACCTGCGTCAGCCTCTGGGCGTGTGTGCCGGGGTCACGCCGTTCAACTTCCCGGTGATGGTGCCGCTGTGGATGATCCCGCTGGCACTGGTCACCGGTAACTGCTTCATCCTCAAGCCCTCCGAGCGCGATCCATCGGCCAGTTTGCTCATGGCCCGTTTGCTCACCGAAGCCGGGTTGCCGGACGGTGTGTTCAACGTGGTCCAGGGCGACAAAGTGGCGGTGGACGCGTTGCTGCAACACCCGGACATCGAGGCGATTTCCTTTGTCGGTTCGACGCCGATTGCCGAGTACATCCACCAGCAGGGCACCGCTCGCGGCAAGCGAGTGCAGGCGCTGGGCGGGGCGAAGAACCACATGATCGTCATGCCCGATGCCGATCTGGATCAAGCCGCCGACGCGCTGATCGGCGCCGCTTACGGCTCGGCCGGCGAGCGCTGCATGGCGATTTCGATTGCCGTGGCGGTGGGGGATGTCGGCGATCAATTGATTGCCAAGTTGCTGCCGCGTATCGACCAACTGAAAGTCGGTAACGGCCTGCAGGGCGACAGCGACATGGGGCCGCTGGTGACTGCCGAGCACAGGGCCAAGGTCGAAGGCTTTATCGGCGAAGGCGTGGCCCAGGGCGCGCAACTGATCGTTGATGGCCGCAACTTCAAGGTGCCGGGGGCCGAGAACGGTTTCTTCGTCGGCGCGACGCTGTTCGATAACGTCACGACCGAGATGAGCATCTACCAGCAAGAAATCTTCGGGCCGGTGCTGGGCATCGTTCGCGTCCCGGATTTCGCCAGCGCCGTGGCCTTGATCAACGCCCACGAGTTCGGCAACGGCGTGTCGTGCTTCACCAGTGACGGCGGCATCGCCCGCGCATTTGCCCGCACCATCAAGGTCGGCATGGTCGGCATCAACGTGCCGATCCCGGTGCCGATGGCCTGGCACTCGTTCGGCGGCTGGAAGCGCTCGCTGTTTGGCGACCACCATGCCTACGGCGAAGAAGGCATTCGTTTCTACAGCCGCTACAAAAGCGTGATGCAGCGCTGGCCCGACAGCATCGCCAAGGGGCCTGAATTCAGCATGCCAACCGCCAAATAATTCACCTGCGGAGAACAACAATAATGAGCAAGCCCCTGCGTTTCGCCCTGAACCGTATGGTCGCCCCCCCGTTTGTCCCTGCCGGCGTTCATCGACTTGGCGGTGACCCTCAAGGCCGACGCCATCGAGATCCGCAACGACCTCAAAGGCGTCGAAATCGAAGACGGCACCGCGCCTGAAACGGTGCGTGAGTTGTGCACGGCCAAAGGCATCACCGTGCTGTCGATCAACGCGTTGTATCCGTTTGATGTGTGGAATGAGGAACGCCGTGTGCAGGCCTTGAAGCTTGCCGCGTATGCCCGGGATTGCGGTGCCCAGGGGCTGGTGATGTGCCCGTTGAATGATCGCGCCGATCCGCGCAATGAAGCCGAACGGGTTTCGGGTTTGCGTACGGCGTTGACTGAACTGGCGCCGATCCTGCGCGATCACGGCATTCTCGGGTTCATTGAACCGCTGGGGTTTGAAGAGTGCTCGCTGCGACGTAAACGTCCGGCGGTGGACGCGATCAAGGCCATCGGTGGGCTGGATGTGTTCCGGCTGGTGCACGACACCTTTCACCATCACCTCGCCAGCGAGCAGGCGTTTTTCCCTGAACTGACCGGGCTGGTGCATATCTCCGGGGTCGAGGATGCCGAAGCGCCGCTCAACAGCATCCGCGACGGCCATCGGGTGCTGGTGGGCGAGGGCGACATCCTCGGCAATGCGGCGCAGATCGAGACGTTGCTCGCCAGCGGTTACGAGGGCTACCTGTCGTTCGAACCCTTTGCCGACAGCGTGCATGGCCTGGCGGATATCGAACAGGCGATCGGCGCGAGCATGAGCCACCTGCAAAAATCTTTGGCCTGAAAGGGGCGCACATGACCACTACAAGACTGACCATGGCCCAGGCCCTGGTGAAATTCCTCGATAACCAGTACATCGAGGTCGATGGGGTCCAGAGCAAATTCGTCGCCGGGGTCTTCACCATTTTCGGCCACGGCAACGTACTCGGTCTGGGCCAGGCCCTGGAGCAGGACAGCGGCGACCTGATCGTGCATCAGGGCCGCAACGAACAAGGCATGGCCCACGCCGCCATCGGGTTCGCCAAGCAACACCTGCGGCGCAAGATATACGCCTGTTCCTCCTCGGTCGGCCCCGGCGCCGCGAACATGATCACCGCTGCGGCCACCGCCACGGCCAATCGCATCCCCTTGTTGCTGCTTCCCGGCGATGTCTACGCCTGCCGCCAACCGGACCCGGTGCTGCAACAGATCGAACAGTTCCACGACCTGAGCATCAGCACCAACGATGCCTTCAAAGCCGTGAGCAAATACTGGGACCGCATCAACCGTCCCGAGCAACTGATGACCGCGGCGATCCACGCCATGCGCGTGCTCACCGACCCCGCCGAAACCGGCGCCGTGACCCTGGCCTTGCCGCAAGACGTGCAAGCCGAGGCCTACGACTACCCGGATTACTTCCTGCAAAAACGCGTGCACCGTATCGAGCGCCGTCCGGCTACTGAAGCGATGATCGGCGATGCGCTGGCGCTGGTCAAAGGCAAGCGAAAACCGCTGATTATTTGTGGCGGCGGAGTGCGTTACTCCGGGGCCAATGCGGCGTTGCAGGCGTTTGCCGAGCGCTTCGACATTCCGTTCGCGGAAACCCAGGCCGGCAAGAGTGCGGTGGTGTCCAGCCATCCGCTGAACGTCGGCGGCATTGGCGAAACCGGTTGCCTGGCGGCGAATCTGCTGGCCAGGGACGCTGATTTGATCATTGGCATCGGCACCCGCTACAGCGACTTCACCACCGCGTCGAAATCCTTGTTCCAGCATCCGGACGTGCAATTTCTCAACCTCAACATCAGTCCCTGCGATGCGCTGAAACTCGACGGCGTGCAACTGCTGGCCGACGCCAAAACCGGTTTGCTGGCACTGGCCGATGCACTGGGCGATTACCGCTCGAGCTGGGGCGATCAACCGCGCCAGGCCAAGGCGCAACTGGATGAGGAAGTTGATCGGATCTATCAGGTCGACTACCAGGCCAAGGATTTCGTCCCGGAAATCAACGACCACATGGACCCGGCCGTGCTGCGCGAATTCATCGAACTGACCGGTTCCTGCCTGACCCAGAGCCGCGTGCTCGGCGTGCTCAATGAGACGCTGGCCGACGACGCAGTGATCGTCGCCGCCGCCGGCAGCCTGCCCGGCGACTTGCAGCGCAGTTGGCGCAGCAAGGGCGTGAACACTTACCACGTCGAGTACGGCTATTCCTGCATGGGCTACGAAGTGAACGCTGCACTGGGTGTGAAACTCGCCGAGCCGGATCGCGAGGTCTATGCGCTGGTCGGCGATGGCTCCTACATGATGCTCCACTCGGAACTGGCGACCTCGATTCAGGAGCGGCGCAAGATCAACGTGGTGCTGCTGGACAACATGACCTTCGGCTGCATCAACAACCTGCAAATGGAACACGGCATGGACAGCTTCGGCACCGAGTTCCGCTTCCGTAATCCGGAAACCGGCAAGCTCGATGGCGGCTTCGTGCCGGTGGATTTCGCCATGAGCGCGGCGGCTTATGGCTGCAAGACTTACAAAGTGAACACCGTTGCAGAGCTGCAAGCAGCGTTGGCGGATGCGCGGTTGCAGACGGTCTCGACGCTGATCGATATCAAGGTTTTGCCCAAGACCATGATTCACAAATACCTGTCGTGGTGGCGAGTCGGCGTGGCGCAGGTTTCCACCAGTGCGCGTACCGATGCCGTGGCCAAGACCCTGAATGAACGACTGGCGAAGGCTCGTCAGTACTGATTGCCCCTGAAACCAACAACAATTTTTCGCAGGAGATTTTTATGTCTTTGAAGCTTGGAGTGATTGGCACCGGGGCCATCGGCCAGGACCATATCCGTCGTTGCAGCCAGACCTTGCTCAATAGCCAGGTTGTCGCGGTGACTGATATCAACTTGCAGCAAGCGGCCAAGGTTGTTGCTGATTTGAAGCTGACCGCCGAGGTCTACCCCGATGGTCACGCGCTGATCAAAGCGCCGGAAGTCGAGGCCATCCTCGTCACCTCCTGGGGGCCGAGCCACGAAGAGTTTGTGCTGGCCGCCATTGCCGCGGGCAAACCGGTGTTCTGCGAAAAGCCCCTGGCGGTCACTGCTGAAGGCTGCCGCAAGATCGTCGAGGCCGAAGTGGCCCACGGCAAACGCCTGGTGCAGGTCGGTTTCATGCGCCCGTACGACGAAGGTTATCGCGCCCTCAAAGCAGTGATCGACAGCGGCCAGATCGGCGAACCGCTGATGCTGCACTGCGCCCACCGCAACCCGACCGTGGGCGAAAACTACAAGACCGACATGGCCATCACCGACACCCTGATCCATGAACTGGACGTGCTGCGCTGGTTGCTCGACGACGACTACGTTTCGGTGCAAGTGGTGTTTCCACGCAAATCCAGCAAAGCCCTCGCGCATTTGAAAGACCCGCAAATCGTCCTGCTGGAAACGGCCAAGGGCACGCGGATCGACGTGGAGGTTTTCGTCAATTGCCAGTACGGCTACGACATCCAGTGCGAAGTGGTGGGGGAGACCGGCATTGCCAAGTTGCCGGAGCCGCAACAGGTGCAATTGCGCAGTGGCGCGAAATTGTCGAATGCGATTCTGATGGACTGGAAGGATCGGTTTATTGCCGCGTATGACGTTGAACTTCAGGCCTTCATTGATGGTGTTCGCGCAGGCCAGGTGGGCGGTCCATCAGCATGGGACGGCTTCGCCGCCGCCGTCGCGGCAGACGCGTGCATCGAAGCCCAGAACAACGGCCAGATCGTCAAAGTCAGCCTGCCGGAGCGCCCACACTTCTACGGCTAACCGCTGATCGTTCCCACGCAGAGCGTGGGAACGATCAGCGTCAGGTGAAGGAGAACAAGCATATGCGCATCGCATTAGACCCCTACATGTACCGCAGCCTGTCCCTGGGCAAGATGGTCGATAAGAAAGCGAACTCTGCCGCTAACGACCACCGCATTACCCTGTAACCGATCGTTCCCACGCTCCGCGTGGGAATGCAGCCCGGGACGCTCCGCGTCCCAAAGCGGACGCAGAGCGTCCATTGATGCATTCCCACGCAGAGCGTGGGAACGATCAAGAAGGAGTTGAATCATGCGTATCGGACTTGTCGGTTACGGCCATGGCGGCCGGTTTTTCCATGCTCCGCTGCTCAGCAGCCTGCCGGGCGCGACGTTCGTGGGCGTGGTCACCCGTTCCCCGGAGCGCCGCCAGTTGCTGGCCACCGAACACCCCAACGTGCCGGCCTTCGACAGCATCGGCCAACTGGTGGAAGCCGGGATCGACGTGCTGGTGGTGTCCACGCCGCTCAAGGGTCGCCCGGCGCTGGTGCTCGATGGCATCGAGCACGGCGTGGCGGTGGTCAGCGACAAACCGTTCGCCGCCGATGCGCAACAGGCACAAACCCTGATCACCATGGCCGAGCGTCAGGGCGTGCGGCTCAGCGTCTACCAGAACCGGCGTTGGGATTCGGACTTCCTCACGGTGCGCAAACTCATCGAGTCCGGCGCGCTGGGGCAGGTCACTCGCTTCGAATCGCGGATCGAACGCTACTCGCCGCACGCGGTGAACAACGGCAGCGGCGGCGGTTTCCTGCGCGACCTCGGCAGCCACTTGGTGGATCAGGCGTTGTTGCTGTTCGGCCCGGTCACCAAGGTCTACGCCGAATTGGAATACCTGGAAAAAGGCCAGGCCTTCGACAACGGCTTCTTTATGTCCCTGACCCACGCCAGCGGTGTGATTTCACACTTGGGCGGCAGTTGCCTGCAAAACACCCCCGGCCCTCGCTTTCGAGTCACCGGCACCCAGGGCTGCTACAGCGTCGATGGGCTGGACGGGCAGGAGGCCCTGGCGCTGGCCGGGCTCTCACCAAAATCCGAAGGTGATCGCTGGGGCGTCGAGGAACACCGGAACTGGGGCTGGTTCGAACAAGGCGAGGTGCGCGAGCGCGTTCCCTCCGAACGTGGCTGCTGGAACCAGTTCTATTTACAGCTACAAACCGCGTTACAGAGCGGTGGCCCACTGCCGGTCGAGGCCCGTGATGCACTGGCGACCACCCGTGTTCTGGACGCTGCACGCTTGAGTGCCGAGCGCCAGCAAGTGGTGGATTTGAGCCCGTTCGACCACCGTGGAATAAAATCAGAATAAAATTCTAAAATGAGTTGATATAGAAATTATATTCCAATAGAGTCATTTCCAGCGACCTGCCTCGCGCCACGTTTCACTGTTATCTGCTCACTGAAATCGTCACGCCATATCCATAAAACCAACAAGAATGTGGAGAAAGACTTTTCATGAAGACCCAGATCCGTTTCACCGCCCTTGCTCTCTCCCTGATGTTCACCAGCGGCGCTGCTTTGGCCGATATGAAGATCGGCGTGAGCATGTCTCAGTTCGACGACACCTGGCTGACCTACCTGCGCGAATCCATGGACAAGAAAGCCAAGTCCTACCCCGACGGCGTGCAGCTGCAATTCGAAGATGCCCGCAGCGACGTGGTCAAGCAGCTCAGCCAGGTCGAAAGCTTCATCAGCCAGAAAGTCGATGCCATCGTGGTCAACCCGGTGGACACCGCCGCCACCCGAAAAATCACCGAAGCCGCCGTCAAGGCTGGCATTCCGCTGGTCTACGTCAACCGCCGCCCGGATGACCTGAAACTGCCCAAAGGCGTGGTCACCGTGGCGTCCAATGACATGGAGGCCGGCGAGATGCAGATGCAATACCTGGCCGACAAAATGGGCGGCAAGGGTGACATCGTGATTCTGCTCGGCGACCTGGCCAACAATTCCACCACCAACCGCACCAAAGGCGTCAAAGAGGTGCTGGCCAAGTACCCGAACATCAAGGTCGAGCAAGAGCAAACCGGTATCTGGCTGCGTGACAAGGGCATGACCCTGGTTAACGACTGGCTGACCCAGGGCCGCAAGTTTGACGCGGTGGTGGCCAACAACGACGAAATGGCGATTGGCGCCGCGATGGCCCTGAATCAGGCCGGGGTCGACAAAGGCACGGTGCTGATCGCCGGGGTCGACGGTACGCCGGACGGGCTGAACGCGATCAAGAAAGGCAACATGACGGTCTCGGTGTTCCAGGACGCCAAGGGGCAAGCCGACGGTTCCATCGACACCGCCGTGAAAATGGCCAAGAACGAACCCGTGGAACAGAACGTCTGGGTGCCGTACCGCCTGATCACCCCGCAAAACGTCGACACCTTCAAATAGCTCGTCCGCTCAATAACAACAATAAGCACGCAAGGTGGCCACCGCGACCTTGCTGATGGAGTACCTGATCATGTTCGCTTCAGCGACTGCTTCGAGCGCCACCCCGTTGGCGGGGATCCAGCCAACCGCAACACCTGTCGATGAGCCGTACCTGCTGGAGATCATCAACGTCAGCAAGGGTTTTCCCGGTGTGATTGCCTTGTCCGATGTGCAGCTGCGGGTGCGCCCCGGCTCGGTACTGGCCCTGATGGGCGAGAACGGCGCGGGCAAATCGACCCTGATGAAAATCATCGCCGGCATCTACCAGCCGGACGCCGGCGAACTGCGCCTTCGCGGGCAGAAAGTGGTGTTCGAAACACCGCTGGCGGCACTCCAGGCCGGGATCGCGATGATCCACCAGGAACTCAACCTGATGCCGCACATGAGCATCGCCGAGAACATCTGGATCGGCCGCGAGCAGCTCAATGGCCTGCACATGGTCGATCACCGGGAAATGCACCGCTGCACCGCCGCGCTGCTGGAACGTCTGCGCATCAACCTCGATCCGGAAGAGCAGGTCGGCAACCTGAGCATCGCCGAACGGCAGATGGTCGAGATCGCCAAAGCCGTGTCCTACGACTCCGACATCCTGATCATGGACGAACCGACCTCGGCCATCACCGACAAGGAAGTCGCGCACCTGTTCTCGATCATTGCCGACCTGAAAAGCCAGGGCAAAGGCATCATCTACATCACCCATAAAATGAACGAAGTGTTCGCCATCGCCGATGAAGTGGCGGTGTTCCGCGACGGCGCCTACATCGGCCTGCAACGGGCCGACAGCATGGACGGCGACAGCCTGATTTCGATGATGGTCGGGCGCGAGTTGAGCCAGTTGTTCCCAGTGCGCGAGAAGCCGATTGGCGATCTGCTGCTGTCGGTGCGCGACCTGAAACTGGACGGCATTTTCAAAGGCGTGTCCTTCGACCTGCATGCCGGGGAGATCCTTGGGCTCGCCGGGTTGATGGGCTCCGGGCGGACCAACGTTGCCGAAGCGATTTTCGGCATCACGCCCAGCGACGGCGGCGAGATTCGCCTCGATGGCCAGGTGGTGCGCATCACCGATCCGCACATGGCCATCGAGAAGGGCTTTGCGCTATTGACCGAGGATCGCAAGCTCAGTGGCCTGTTCCCGTGCCTGTCGGTGCTGGAAAACATGGAAATGGCCGTGCTGCCGCATTACGCCAGCCACGGTTTCATCCAGCAAAAAGCCCTGCGGGTGCTGTGCGAAGACATGTGCAAGAAGCTGCGGGTCAAGACCCCGTCGCTTGAGCAGTGCATCGACACCTTGTCCGGCGGCAACCAGCAGAAAGCCCTGCTCGCGCGCTGGCTGATGACCAATCCACGGATCCTGATTCTCGACGAGCCGACCCGTGGCATCGATGTCGGCGCCAAGGCCGAAATCTATCGGCTGATCTCCTACCTCGCCAGCGAAGGCATGGCGGTGATCATGATTTCCTCGGAGCTGCCGGAAGTGCTCGGCATGAGCGACCGGGTGATGGTCATGCACGAGGGCGACCTGATGGGCACCCTCGACCGCAGCGAAGCGACCCAGGAACGGGTGATGCAATTGGCCTCGGGTATGTCCGCGGTTCACTAATTGATGCCGGCGCTGGCTGCGGTCAGCGCGGGCGACGCGATAGAAGGGTGAGTGGTTATGAACGCGATACTGGAAAACAAGCCAGCAACGGCACCGACCAAGAGTCGTCGGCGCTTTCCGACCGAGTTGAGCATCTTCCTGGTGCTGATCGGCATCGGCCTGGTGTTTGAGGTGTTTGGCTGGATCGTGCGCGACCAGAGCTTCCTGATGAACTCCCAGCGCCTGGTGCTGATGATCCTGCAAGTGTCGATCATTGGCTTGCTGGCCATCGGCGTGACCCAGGTGATCATCACCACCGGTATCGACCTGTCCTCGGGTTCAGTACTGGCGCTGTCGGCGATGATTGCCGCCAGCCTGGCCCAGACTTCGGATTTCGCCCGGGCGGTGTTTCCATCCCTGACTGACTTGCCCGTGTGGATCCCGGTGATTGCCGGGCTCGGGGTCGGGCTGCTGGCGGGGGCGATCAACGGCAGCATCATTGCGGTTACCGGGATCCCGCCGTTCATTGCCACCCTCGGCATGATGGTCTCGGCCCGTGGTCTGGCGCGCTACTACACCGAAGGCCAACCGGTGAGCATGCTGTCCGATTCCTACACCGCCATCGGCCACGGCGCGATGCCGGTGATCATCTTCCTGGTGGTGGCGGTGATCTTCCACATCGCCCTGCGCTACACCAAGTACGGCAAATACACCTACGCCATCGGCGGCAACATGCAGGCGGCGCGCACCTCCGGGATCAACGTCAAACGGCATCTTGTGATCGTCTACAGCATCGCCGGGTTGCTCGCAGGCCTGGCCGGCGTGGTGGCCTCGGCCCGTGCCGCGACCGGGCAGGCCGGGATGGGCATGTCCTATGAACTGGATGCGATTGCCGCCGCCGTGATCGGCGGCACCAGCCTGGCCGGTGGCGTCGGGCGCATTACCGGCACTGTGATCGGCGCGCTGATCCTCGGCGTCATGGCCAGCGGCTTTACCTTTGTCGGGGTCGATGCGTATATCCAGGACATCATCAAGGGCTTGATTATTGTGGTGGCGGTGGTCATCGACCAGTACCGCAACAAGCGCAAACTCAAGCGCTGAAGTCGAAACAACTCGCAAAATGCGCCACGCCTGACCCGCGTGGCGCAGCCGTTTGTCTTCTATATACAGCCGCTGGACTGAATTTCTTGCTATAAACGCACTCCGATGACCACCACAACGACTGCCATAGAGCACTTTCCGGGTGTTGTCGGACAAATTCGCTGTCTTTTCAGTTGCTGAGGCCTCAAGTCGGCCTTAGACTGCCGCCCCTCGTAAATTGAGTGCCGGGTGGCGCTTGGAATAAATGGCGCCTTTGCGACGGACGAACGAGGTTCGGCGCAACGCTCCCTAATTCGCCTTAATGCACGTTTTTTTATAGAGATATCAATGACAAAGGACAAGTTGCTGGCCATGCCGGCGGATGACTACATGAATGCCGAGCAACATGCTTTTTTCTCCGAGCTGTTGCAGAACATGAAAGTCGAAACCCACGAGCGCATCGAGCAGAACCGCATCGCCATCGAAAGCCTGGACACCCCGGCTGACCCGGCCGACGCGGCTTCCGTTGAAGAAGAGCGCACCTGGCTGGTCAATGCGATCGATCGCGACCAGCGCATGCTGCCTCAGTTGGAACAAGCTCTGGAACGCATCAAAGAAGACAGCTTCGGCTGGTGCGATGACAGCGGCGAGGCCATCGGCCTCAAACGCCTGCTGATCAGCCCGACCACCAAGTACTGCATCGAAGCTCAAGAGCGTCACGAACAGATCGACAAGCACCAGCGTCAGGCCTGATTCCGTAGCGCCCCCATCGCGGGCAAGCCTCGCTCCTGTAGGAGCAAGGCTTGCCCGCGATGCTTTTTGCCGTCCGCAAAACCCCTGCACTTCTATTGACCTGCTGCAAGATCCACGACTAACGGACCATAGATAATGGCTCATTAGTGGCGTTTAATGCAGTCACAACAAATAGAAGACGCATGGGGTGACGAAGATGACGAGAGACGGATCTCTGGTTGGGGCAATACCTGCGCCCGTGCCAGCGGTAAAAAACCTTTGGTTGACGCCGACCTTGCAAAGCATCGCCCTGGTGCTGTTGCTCTGCGGCATGTCCCTGGGCGGCGCCTCGCTTTATATCGGCCTGCCCGTGGCCGTGCTGATTGTCTGGTTGCCGCGCTTGCGCTCGCGCGCGATTCCCGATTCAACCCCTGCGGACAACGCCAGCGCCATCGCCGAGCTGACCCGCGACCTTTCCTACACCACCAGTCACAACGCGCTGTCTGCAGCGGGCGTGGCCTTTTCGGTCAAGCAACTGGCAGAGAAGGTGCAATCGCAACTCGACGCGGCCAAGC
This sequence comes from Pseudomonas sp. ANT_J12, assembly GCF_008370045.1. Lineage (GTDB taxonomy): Bacteria > Pseudomonadota > Gammaproteobacteria > Pseudomonadales > Pseudomonadaceae > Aquipseudomonas. The sequence continues at coordinate 276,574 of NZ_VOBN01000003.1, read as the reverse complement.
GGATCGTCAGCAACGCCGAAGTGATGATCAGCACCGAGCAGGCAACGTCGACCCTCAGCCGCGAAGCCTTGAGCGCGGCCAGCGAGGCCCATCAAAGCAGTGCCGCCGGGCGCACCGAACTGATCGAGTCGATTGCGCGCATGCACCAGCTCAGTCAGCGCGCCAGTAACAGCCGTGAGCTGATCGAAGCCTTGAGCTTGCGCAGTGACGATATTCAGCGGGTCACGATGGTGATTCAATCCATCGCCAGCCAGACCAACCTGTTGGCACTCAATGCCGCCATCGAAGCCGCCCGGGCCGGGGAACACGGTCGCGGGTTTGCGGTGGTGGCCGATGAAGTTCGTGGCCTGGCCGCGCGCACGGCGACGGCGACGGGTGAAGTCGGGGAGATGGTCGCCGACATCCACCAGCGCACCGCGCAAGTGGTAGAACAGATCCGCCAGCTTTCCAGTGACCTGGACATTGGCGTCGCACAGGTGGAACACACCGGCCAGCATCTGGAAAACATCGCCCGCCTGGCGGCCGGCGTGGAAAATCAGGTCGGAGAAATCGCCCGGGGCGCGGAAACCAACCGCGAGCAACTGGACAGTCTGTTCCATGCCATCGAGCAGATGCGCAGCGACCTGGCGATCAGTGACCAGCAAACCCAACGTCTGGCCCAGGCTGCCGTGCAGATGGAAGGCCAGGCCGAAACCATTAGCGAACGCCTGGCCGAAGTCGGGCTGGACGACTACCACCAACGGATTTATGACCTGGCCCGTGAAGGGGCGAGCCAGATTGCTGCGCGCTTCGAAGCGGATATCGATCAGGGCCGCGTCAGCCTCGACGACCTGTTCGATCGCAATTACCAGGCGATTCCCAACACCAGCCCGTCCAAGTTCCAGACCCGTTTCGACCGTTACACCGATCAGGTGCTGCCGCCGATCCAGGAGCCATTGCTACCGCGGCATGAGGGCTTGGTGTTTGCCATCGCCTGTACGCAGCAGGGCTATGTGCCGACTCATAACACCGTGTTCAGCCAGCCATTGACCGGGGATGCGCAGGTTGACGCCATGCAGAACCGCACCAAGCGCAAGTTTGCCGATCGCACGGGTATTCGTTGCGGTAGCCATCAGCAACCGGTGTTGTTGCAGACCTACACCCGCGACACCGGCGAGTTGATGCACGATTTGTCGGTGCCGATCACGGTCAAGGGCCGGCATTGGGGTGGATTGCGGTTGGGCTATAAACCGGAACAACCGCGCTAACTCATAGTGGTGGCCTGGAGGACGTTTGTGGCGAGGGGGCTTGTCGGAATGCCGCATCACCCCGTTCGGCTGCGAAGCAGTCGTTAATCCAGGTAACTCGGTTTAACTGACAGATTGCAGGGGGGGCGCTTCGCGACCCAACGGGGGCAAACCCCCTCGCCACAGGCAAGCCCTCTTGCCACAGGAAAGCAACTCGAGACTTGCGGGCTAGTGAAACTGGTGCATGCGCAAGTTCAAATCATCCACCACCCGCGCCCAATCCGCGTCTTCACGCAGTTGTTCTTTCAGGAACCCGGCTTGTTGCGGGGTCCAGAACTCGGCGTCAATCAGTTTCTTGTCGTCGGGAAGCGGTGAGTGGCTGGCGATGAAGTCGTCGATGGCCTTTTCGCTGGAGTCCAGGCCGAGCTGGTCGAACAAACCTTTCAAGTCGTGGGTCGGTGAATCCATGTTCATCTCCTTGCGGGTCGCGTCGAGTGCGGGATCTGAGGGGCGGCTTCACTGCATCTGAGGGGGCCGCGCGTCAGGAGTTCGATTGCGATGGTTCAAAGCAGGGGAGAGCATAGACGGCAATGCGGGATCAGGCTTTCAGGGCGCCGTCATCGACCGCCAGCTTCAGGGCCTTGGCGGCGTCCTGGGCGGCGATGGCCGCGACATCGGAGGTTTTGAACCAGCGATCCTTCTCGACCTGGTGGTAGGTCACGGTGGTCAAGGGTGGTTTGGCGCGCATGACAATGACAGCCTGGAATTCGCCTTCGACCTCTCTGGCTTCGCCCCGGATAAAAAATTCGCCGATATCAAATTCCGTCACGTAGCTGCCTTCCCTTGGAAATGTTCTGGTGTATTGAACGCCGTCCGCCGAGGGGCCGGAATTCATGGGGCGTGCAGTATGGCAGTAGTTGTCGGCCGACGGCTGAGTTAAGTCGTCGGCGTGACGAAACGTCATTGGCGATAAATACAATGATCGACGTCAGGTGTGCGCCGCCAGTGCGCGGGCGAGGGCGCAGGCGTCGTTATGGTCAGTGCGGAAACCTCTTACACGACCGGTGGAAGTTTCCTTGATATGGAAGAAAGACTTGCCGGCCGGTACAACCTGAAAGCGCGGCAGGGCAAGCGCCTGATCGGGCAGGGCATAGGCTTGAAACACCGTCGAATGCAGGGAGGAAGGGCTGTTTGCGTGAAGTGTGGAGTGATTTGTAAAGTGGGTCATCGTGCACATAAGAAGTCCTTTTCGAGTGTTAACCGACGTGTGTCCGTTGTTTTGAGTAGTCTCGACGAGCATCGCTGCTCTAGAATCGCCATCACTGGTTGGCGATTGGCATCCATCTAAAGCAATTTTTTACCGGCGATATGTCGGAAAAGTGCTTTTCTTAGTGAGAATTTTCCCTAAAGTCAGTAGTCCGCTTTTTCTGGCCGCGAGAAGGGCTTTTTCCTTCAACGTTTGGCGAACGTCTGGGGGGACGGCGCGGGTGACAATCCAGTAATCTCACTTACCTCGCGATGGATGAGCGCTCAGCTCAGCTCAGGATTTCAACCCGGCTCATTCGGCAACCCTTCGCCATGGCCATTTTTTCTGCTGTGCGTTTTTCCTGCGTACAGCATCATTTTCAGATGTGGGGATGTTTCCTTGGCAGTAAGTAATCTTGATATGCACGCATTGTTCGTTCTGGGTGATTTGCGGGCAAAGTTGGTTAAGCAGTTTCAGTCCCGTTTTGTCTATGTCACCGAACAGAATGCCGAAGGCATCTACATTGCCGAAATCGATACCGAAGCCTCGCTTGTTGTGGACGACAAGCCCGGCCTGAAACTCAAGGTCGGCGATCATTTCAGCGCGTCAGTATTGCCCAGTCGCGAAGGCGGCAAGCTGGACATCAAGTTCCGCGAAATCAAACTGACGGTCTACGGCCTGGGCGATTATGCGTTTGTCACCACCGCCGACGGCCACGGCATCGTGTTCAAGGAAGGGCATAGCGTGGTGATGGTGTTCGCCGCCCACCAGCAGTTGCAGGAAGGCCTGACCAAAACCCTCAAGGCAGTCACCGCCAAGGCCGCGAAGTGGCGCAAAGGTGAACTGATCACCTTCAAGGCCAGCGAGTAATGCCCCTGACCCGCGCCGATTTCCATGTGCAGAACCTCGCCAGTGCACAGGTCGAGGCCCAGCGCCTGTTCGACCAGAAGGCGATTCTGCAAGGCGGTTGGCTGACCTGGGTGGCGTCACAGATCTACACCTTGCGCCCGGCGGAGTACGCCAGCATGGTGCGAAGGGAGCTTGCGCGCTTGCAGCAACCTTCTGAAAAGTAATCCCTGTACCTTGCAGCCTCTAAAAAGCAGGAACCTCTACTACAGTCAGTGGACTGAGTATTCAGAGGCTTGCGGTCTTGTCTGTCAGGCCATCCTGCTATTGCTGTGAAAGCACGAGGTGCAAAAGCATGAAAGGACTTCGACGGTTGTTGGCCGCTACCCTGGCCACGTTTGGCTTGTTGGCCGGGCCGACCCCGGTATTCGCCGCCCAGGCGCCGATTCACTTTGCCGACCTGAACTGGGAAAGCGGCAGTCTGATCACCGATATCCTGCGGATCATTGTCGAGAAAGGCTATGGCCTGCCGACCGACACGTTGCCAGGGACTACCATCACCCTGGAGACCGCGCTGGCCAACAATGACATCCAGGTCATTGGCGAAGAGTGGGCCGGGCGCAGTCCGGTGTGGGTCAAGGCCGAGGCCGAAGGCAAGGTCGTGAGCCTGGGCGATACGGTCAAGGGCGCCACCGAAGGCTGGTGGGTGCCGGAATACGTGATCAAGGGCGACCCCGCCAAAGGCATCAAGCCCCTGGCGCCGGACTTGCGCAGTGTCAGCGACCTGCCGCGCTACAAGGACGTCTTCAGCGACCCGGAAAGTCCGGGTAAAGGCCGCTTCCTCAACAGCCCCATCGGCTGGACTTCGGAAGTGGTCAACAAGCAGAAACTCACGGCCTATGGTTTGAACGAAAGTTATGTGAACTTCCGTAGCGGCTCCGGCGCGGCGCTGGATGCGGAGATTGCTTCGTCGATCCGCCGTGGCAAACCGGTGCTGTTCTACTACTGGTCACCGACACCGTTGCTCGGGAAGTTCAAGCTGATCCAGCTGGAAGAGCCGCCGTTCGACGCCGAGGCCTGGAAAACCCTGACCGACGCCGACAACCCGAATCCGAAACCGACCCGCTCCCTGGCGTCCAAGCTCTCGATTGGCGTGTCCACGCCGTTCCAGAAGCAATATCCGCAGATCGCGGCGTTCTTCACCAAGGTCGATTTGCCGATCGAGCCGTTGAACAAGGCCCTGGCGGAAATGAGTGAGAAGCACACGGCGCCGCGCCAGGCGGCCGAGGCTTTCATGAAGGCGCACCCGGACGTGTGGCAGGCGTGGGTGCCGAAGGATGTGGCGGATAAGGTCAGCGCCTCGCTGAATTGAGCGCATACCCTGTAGGCGCATGGCTTGCCCGCGATGGCGATCTCACGGACGTCATCGCGGGCAAGCCTTGCTCCTACAGCAGATGTGTTTAGAACCTTGTTTGTACGGCCAACTCAAAGGTACGCGGCGTGCCCAGGTAATACGCCGGCGAAACATGCGCAAACTCGGCATACACCTCGTTGGTCAGGTTGCGCACCCGGCCGGTGACGGTGGTGTGTTGGTCAACCTTGTAGCTCAAGAAACTGCCAAACAACGTGTATGACGGCACCGTCATGGTGTTGGCGTTGTCGGCAAACACCGACGCCACGTACCGCGCATCGACGCCTCCCTGCCATTGCGGCGCAAAGTCATAGGTCAGCCACAGGTTGCCGACCCGGTCCGGCACGTTGGTCGGCGTGTTGCCCTTGCGCGAAACCACCACGCCCGCCGCATTCTTCTCGGTGAACTCGTCGTATTGTGCATCGACCCAGGCGAAGTTGCCTTCGGCCAGTAACTTGTCGGTGATCCTGAAAGACGTCGCCAGTTCGATGCCTTTCGACGTCTGTTGACCCACCGGAATGCTCAACGTCGGATCCAGCGGATCGGTCACCGCGAAATCCTTGCGCTCGATGGTGTACGCCGCCAGCGTCGCCGAGCCGCGACCGTCCAGGTAATCGAACTTGCTGCCGACTTCCCATTGCTTGCCGGTGGACACATCAAAGTCCTGGGTGCCATTGGGTTGTTCGGCGGCGGTGCTGTATTGCACGTAGACGTTGGCTGAAGGTATGAACTGGTAGGTCAGGCCAACCCGCCCGGTGACCGGCTCCCACCTTTGCTTGAGGTGCCGAGGATTGGCGGCGGTTACCGCCCGGTGGTTGGTCACGTCGAGGTCGATGTCGTCGTAACGCAGGCCGGTCAGCAGCGCCAGTTTGTCCGTCAGCGCCAAACGGTTCTCGACGAACAGCGCCTTGGTGGTGACCTCGTTGGTCTTATCGCTGATCAACTTCGGATTGGTGCCAGGGATGTCGTAGAAATGCCCCGGCTGGAAGTTGTTCGGATCGACGCTGCTGGGGCCTTTGACGTTCAGCGGCGAGTTGGTGGTCTGGTTGACCTTGTACTCGAAACCGCCAGACCAGGTGGTGTCCAGCCCCAGCAATGTGTTGTCGTGGCGCAACTCGAACTGGTTGCCGTTCTGCTCGCCCTGATGCCGCACCTGATAGGCCGTGGAGCGGTTCACCGCGCTGTTGTCGGCGTTGTACTGATAGGTTTCCAGGTTGCGGTAATCGCGCTGGCTGTCGAGGTGGTACAGGGTGTTGCGCAGGGTGGTGCTGTCGTTGATCCGGTAGTCGATGATTGAGCGCACCCAGATTGTGCGTTGCTCATAGCGGCCATCCTCGACGTTGTAGTTATTGAAGCGGTTGTGTTTGTCGATCTTCAACTCGCCAGCCTTGGGGTTGAGCACAGGCGTGCCCCAATAAGGACTGTCCTCGTGTTCGTCCTGGTACTCCAGGGCCAAGATGTGGGACAGATTGGGCGTCAAATCGCTGAGCAACGAGAACGCCACGCTCCAGGCATCGCGCTCCTGACGGTCGATGTAGCCGTTGCTGGTGTTGTGGCTGACGTCGAGTCGCGCATAGTGCTGCACGTCCGCCCCGGCCTCGCTGAGGGCGTGGTTGAGGCCGAATGCGGTCTCGGTGGTGTCGTAACTGCCGTAGCTGACCCGGCCTTCGACGGCTTGCTCCTCGCGAGTCGCCAGTTTGGTCACGTAGTTCAGCGAACCGCCCACGGAGCCGGCGCCATTGATCAATGACGATGGGCCGCCGATCAGTTCGACCCGATCATAAATCCACGCGTCCACCGGGCGCGCCAGGCCACCCGATACGTTGATGCCATTGAACATCTGGGTGATCTGGCTGCTGGTGAAACCGCGATAGGACACGAATCCGCCGAACCCCGGCGGTGCGCTGGCGTTGACACCGGGCAAGGTGTTGGCGGCGTCCTGGAAGTTCTGCGCGCCGTGGCGCTCGATGTCATTGCGGTTGGCGATGGCCACCGAGGCCGGCGTGTCCCGCACACTCAAGCCCAGGCGGGAGGCCATGCCGCTGGATTGATCGAGGCTCAGGCCCGGTTCGTTGCCGGCTTCACCGTCAATGGTGATCGGCGCCAGGTCGATGGTGGATTGCGCCCAGGTGTTAGCGGACAGGCAGCCGAACAGGCTTGCCAAAAGAGGAAGATGTTTCATCGATGAATCCCGAATGCTTGACTAGGAAACAGCGCACAGGCAAACGCCACGCGTTAGCGCAGTGGGCTGATCGGTAAAGGCAAAAAACTCAGGCGAAAGGCGGGGCGCGGGGATTGGCCGAAGGCCAGGTGTAGCGGGCGGGGAGGTCAAGGCTGGCAACCACGGCCAGCGGCGGACTGTGCTGTTGCGGCAGGATCGCCAGGGTCAGGCTGGAATTGAGCGCCGGGCCCATGCCGCCGGTGGAACACAGAGGGCAGCCAAACGCCTTGGACAGGGTCGGCAGCTTGTCTTCGGAAGTGTTCGATGAGACCGGGGCCCGGGTGGCCGGATCGACGGCGCAGAACTGGCCGCCGAGGCCATTGAGCTGCATCCCGACCATCTGCCCGTGACCGATACTGCAGGCGAACACGTTGAACAGGACGCAGCAATAAAGCATCCAGGCTATCAACGTGCGATCGGTTCGGGCGAATTTCATGGAGCGGCACTTTACCACCACCGATGAAATTTACCCTTACAAAAATGCTCGATGAAGTTCATCCTGCTGCGACATTTCACGCTGGATGTCTGAATATGAGCCTAATGGTCGCGCAATGGATTGCTGCAATCTTCCTGTTGATCAGTCTGATTCATCTGTACTGGGCGGCAGGTGGCAAGTTGGGAAGCGAGGCGGCGGTGCCGCGCGTGCCCGGGGAGGGCGGAGGGGAATCAACGCCCGCGTTCAAGCCTTCGGGCTTTACCACGTTGCTGGTGGCGGTGGGTTTGCTGCTGATTGCGATGCTGGTGTGTTTGCGGGTCGGCCTGTATTTGCCGACGGTGCAGCATTGGTCGCTGCAATGGGTGATCAGCGCGGTTGCGATGCTGATGTTTGCCCGGGCGATTGGTGATTCGAACCTGATGGGGTTCTTCAAGCAGGTCAAGGGTTCCACGTTTGCCCGGCTCGATACCTGGGCGTATTCGCCGTTGTGTGTGGTGTTGGGGGCGGGGTTGCTCGCCGTGGCCTGGATTTAAAGGCTTCGCGGGCAAGCCGAGCTCCTACAGGTTGGGGTTGGTAATTCAACACAAGACCTGTAGGAGCGAGGCTTGCCCGCGAAGAGGCCCGCCCAGACACCAAAAAAAAAGATTTGATCTAACCCTGACTTTCGGTCCGCCGACTACTCACCTCCGCCGGCACATCATCCCCGGCCATGCGCTTGCGAAACAACGCCGCCCGCGCCAGCAGCAGCGTGGTCACCGGCACTGTGATCGCCAACAGAATCGGTATCAGCCAGGCATGCAACACCGGCGCGGACTTGAGCGCCGAAAAGTAGATGATCGACGCCAACGCCACGCACCACGCGCCCAGCGTGGAGGCCAGGGCCGGCGGGTGCATGCGCTGGAAGTAATCCTTCATTCGCATCAACCCGACCGCACCGATCAGCGCAAACAGACTGCTGAGCAGCAACAGGATCGCCACCGGAATCTCGATCCACAATGACAGTTCGCCGGTCATTCGATCACCTCGCCACGCAGCAGGAATTTGGCCAGGGCAAACGAGCCGACGAAGCCGAACAGGGCGATCAGCAGCGCTGCCTCAAAGTAAGTGTCACTGGCATAGCGAATGCCCAGGGTCAGCATCATCAGCATGGCGATGATGTACAGATAATCCAGCGCGAGCACCCGATCCTGGGCCGATGGGCCTTTGAACAGGCGGATCAGGGTCAGCACCATCGCCAGGGAAAAGATGAACAGGCTCAGCAGGATCGCGTTCGACAGCAGGGCGCTCATTCGAAGATCTCCATCAAGGGTCGCTCGTAGGTCGTCTTGAAGTGCTCGATAAACGACGCTTGGTCATCCAGATCGAACACGTGCAGCAACAAAATGCTGCGGTCCAGTGCCAGTTCCGACCATACCGTGCCCGGCACCACCGTGCAGATCATCGACAGCGCGGCCAGGCCATTGGCGTCGCGCAAGTCCATCGGCACCTTGATGAACGCCGAGCGTGGTGGCCGACGACCAGCGTTGAGCACACCCCAGGCCACCGCAAGATTGGACACCACCACATCGCGGCCGACCAGGAAGAACAGCCGCACAATCACCCCAGGCCGCCGAATACGAATCGGTAATGGTCGCAGCTTGCGCATCATCAACGGCGCACAGAACCCGAGCATCGCGCCCAACAGCAGGTTGCCGGGGCTCAGCGACAGGTTCAGCAGCAGCCACAACAGCCACAGTGCCAGGGACAACCACGGTGCCGGAAACAGGCGCTTCATGGTTGGACCTCCGCCATCGCAGCCTTGGCTTCAGGGCTGGGGACCGCGCGGGTGGCGAGCACCGCCATCACGTACTGCTGCGGGTTGTTCAAGGCGTCCGCCGCCGCCTGGGTGTAGCGCAGCAGCGGTTCGGCCTTGAAGGTCAGGGCAATGCTCAGCCCCAGCAGGGCGATGATCGGCACGCATTCAAAACGTCGCAGCAGCGGCGATGGCCGTTCTTCCGGGGTCCAGAAACGCTGGATGCCCAGGCGCGAGAAGGCAATCAGCGAGGCCAGCCCGGACAGGATCAGCAGCGCCAGCAAGCCCCACGCCGCGTTCGAGATCGGCACGTCGCCGCTGTGGCCGATGCCCAACGGATTGAGCAGCGCGCTGAGCAAGCCCAGCTTGCCGATAAACCCGGAGAGCGGCGGCATGCCGATGATCAGCAGCGAGCAGGCGATGAAACTCAAACCGAGGAAGGCCATGGTCCAGGGGATCACCTGGCCGACCACGGCTTTCTGTTCGTCGTCGAGGTTGATGCCTTTGGGTGGTTGCAGGGATTCCATTGGCCGTGGCAGCAGGTCGCCGTCGTCGTACAGCGGCATCTCATTGACCGAACGGGAACGCTCGATCAACTCGGCCAACAGGAACAGCGCACTCAGCGCCAGCGTCGAGCTGACCAGATAGAACAACGCCGCGCCAATCAGGTTCGGCTGGGCGAAACCGATGGCCGACAGCAGAATCCCCGCCGACACCAGAATGCTCAGGCTGGCCATGCGCTCCAGGCGTTGCGCCGCCAGGATCGCCACGGCTGCGCAGACGATGGTCGCCATGCCGCCGTAGATCAGCCAGTCGCCGCCAAAGTACGCGGACGCCCCGGCCTGGCCGGAGAACAGCAGCGTCCATAGCCGCAGCAAGGTGTAGACGCCGACCTTGGTCATGATCGCGAACATCGCCGCCACCGGCGCACTGGCCGCGGAATAGGCCGGTACCAGCCAGAAGTTCAGCGGCCACATCCCGGCCTTCGCCAGGAACGCCACCGCCAGAATCGCCGCGCCGGCATGCAGCAGGCCGCGATCGGCTTCCGGTACCAGCGGGATTTTCAGCGCCAGGTCGGCCATGTTCAGGGTGCCAGTGACGCCATAAATCAGCGCCGCGCCAATCAGGAACAGCGACGAGGCCAGCAGGTTGATCGAGATGTAATGCAAACCCGAAGACACCCGCGCCCGACCCGAGCCGTGCAACATCAGGCCGTAAGACGCGGCCAGCAGCACTTCGAAGAACACGAACAGGTTGAACAGGTCTGCGGTGAGGAAGGCGCCGTAGAGGCCCATCATCTGAATCTGGAACAACGCGTGGAAGCTTGAACCGGCGCCGTCCCAACGGGCCATGGCAAACAGCAGAGCGCTGACACCGATGATGCCGGTCAGCACCAGCATCATGGCCGACAGGCGATCCACCACCAGCACGATGCCGAACGGCGCCTGCCAGTTGCCCGGCAAGTACACGCCAATGGAACCGGGCACGCCGGTGCTTTGCGTCCATTGCAGCAGCATCACGGAAATGCCCAGGCCGATCAGGCTGGAGCACAGGTTGATCTTGGCTTTCAGCGGGCGGTGTTTCTCGCCAAGCATCAACATGATCGCGGCGGTCAGCAGCGGCAGCAGAATCGGCGCGGCGATCAGGTGCGTCATCGCATTCATTCTTTAGGCTCCCGGCCATCCACATGGTCGGTGCCGGTCAAGCCCCGGGAGGCCAGCAGCACCACCAGGAACAACGCGGTCATGGCGAAGCTGATGACGATGGCGGTCAACACCAGGGCTTGGGGCAGCGGGTCGGTGTAGTGCAGCAAATCCTGGGGCACGCCGTCCTTGATGATCGGCTCCTTGCCGATAAACAGGCTGCCCATGCTGAAGATGAACAGGTTGACGCCGTAGGACAGCAGGCACAGGCCCATGACCACCTGGAACGTCCGTGGCCGCAGGATCAGCCAGACGCCGGATGCCGCGAGGACGCCGATGGCGATTGCGATGACTTCTTCCATCAGACGGCTCCTTTGGCGGCAACGGATCTCGGCAGGCCAGCGGCTTTTGGCTGCGCTGCAGTCTTGTGGCCCCGTACCGATTGGTGGGCGATGGCGGTGAGCATCAACAGGGTCGAACCGACCACCACGGCGTAGACGCCGATGTCGAAGAACAGCGCACTGGCGATGTGAATGTCGCCCAGCACTGGCAGTTCAAAATGCCAGGTGTGCGTGGTCAGGAACGGATACCCGGCTGCCATCGCTCCCAGCCCGGTTACCGTGGCGAACAGCAGCCCGGTGCCCATCCAGCGCAGCGGTCGCAGGCTCATTTGCGCCTCGACCCACTGCGTGCCGGCGACCATGTATTGCAGGATGAACGCCACCGACATCACCAGCCCGGCAACAAACCCGCCGCCCGGCTGGTTGTGGCCGCGCATGAACAGGTAGAACGACACCACCACGGCAATCGGCAGCAACAGGCGCACCAGCACCGCCGGCACCATCATGAAACCGAGGGCGGTGTCGCTGGCCTGGCGCGGGTTGACCAGATCGGTGACCACGTCCGGCGCGAGCAAACGCTGCTGGGCCGGCAATTGCAGGCTTTCTTTCGGTGGACGGAAACGCCGGAGCAGGGCGAACACGGTCAGCGCCACCGCCACCAGCACGGTGATTTCACCGAGGGTGTCGAAGCCGCGGAAGTCCACGAGCATGACGTTGACCACGTTGCTGCCGCCGCCCTCGGGCAAGGCGCGGCTGAGGTAGAACGAGGAGATGTCGTTGGGCGTCTGGCGCGTGAGCATCGCGTAGGCCAGCAACGCCATGCCGCCGCCGACCACGCTCGACAGCAGCAAGTCACGGATACGCCGGATGCGTGCCTTGCGTAGCGTACTCGGCAACGGCGAGACCTCTTCGATCCGCCGTGGCAACCAGCGCAGGCCCAGCAGGATCAGGACCGTGGTCACCACTTCGACCACCAGTTGCGTCAGCGCCAGGTCCGGCGCGGAGAACCAGACGAAGGTCACGCAGGTCATCAGCCCGCACACGCTGACCATGGTCAGGGCGGCGAGACGGTGATACTTGGCCTGCCACGCGGCGCCGAGGGCACAGGCGATCGCCAGCAGCCAGAGGATCACGAACACGATCGACCCCGGAATCTTCGGCCGGTCGCCCCAGCTCAGGCTGCTGTGGAGCATCGGGATCAGCCCGGCCAGCACGGCGGCGAATACCATCAGGAACAACTGGGTTTGCAGGCGCTGGGTGCTGATCCGCCGTTCCAGGCGTCGGGCCAGGCGCATCATCACCACCAGGCAGCGCTCGAACAGACGCTTGCCGTTGAAGCGACCAATCAGCGGCGGGTATTTGAAGCGGCCGCGCTTGAGCTGATTGCGCAGCAGCAGGTAGAGCACGATGCCGCCGGACATGGCGATCAGGCTCATGATCATCGGTGCGTTCAAGCCGTGCCAGATCGCCAGGCTGTATTCCGGCAGCGTACCGCCGACCACGGGCAGAGCCGCCGCCGCGAGCAGCGGACCGACCACTTGTGCCGGGAAAATCCCGACGATCAGGCAGGTGAACACCAGCAGTTCCACTGGCGCGCGCATCCAGCGTGGCGGTTCGTGCGGGGTGTGCGGCAGGTCGGTGGCGGGCGGGCCGAAGAACACGTCGACGGTGAAACGCAGGGAGTAGGCAACGCTGAACGTACCGGCGATGGTCGCCACGATCGGCAAGGCCATCTCGACCCAGGCCGTGGCGTTGATGAAGACGGTTTCGGCGAAGAACATCTCTTTGGAAAGGAAACCGTTGAGCAACGGCACACCGGCCATCGAGGCGCTGGCGACCATCGCCAGGGTGGCAGTGAACGGGATCAGCTTGATCAGGCCGCTGAGCTTGCGGATGTCCCGGGTGCCACTTTCGTGGTCGATGATCCCGGCGGCCATGAACAGCGAGGCCTTGAAGGTGGCGTGGTTGAGAATGTGGAACACCGCGGCCACGGCGGCCAGCGGACTGTTCAGGCCCAGCAGCAAGGTGATCAGGCCCAGATGGCTGATGGTCGAGTAGGCCAGCAGGCCCTTGAGGTCGTTCTGGAACATCGCGCAATACGCGCCAAGCAGCAAGGTGCAGGCCCCAGCCCCGCCGACGATGTAGAACCATTCTTCACTGCCGGACAGCGACGGCCACAGCCGTGCCAGCAGGAACACCCCGGCCTTGACCATGGTCGCCGAGTGCAAGTAAGCCGAAACCGGAGTCGGCGCCGCCATCGCGTGGGGCAGCCAGAAGTGGAAGGGGAATTGCGCGCTTTTGCTCAAGGCGCCGATCAGGATCAGGGGCAGCAGGATAGGGTAGAGGGCATGTGCGCGAATCAGATCGCCGGCGGCCAGGACCTTATCCAGGTCATAGCTGCCGACCACATGGCCGAGCAGCATGACCCCCGCCAGCAGGCACAACCCCCCGGCACCGGTGACCATCAGCGCCATATAGGCGCCGCGTCGGGCATCGGCGCGGTGGTGCCAATAGCCGATCAACAGGAACGAAAAGAGGCTGGTCAGCTCCCAGAAAAACACGATCTGGATCAGGTTGCCGGAGATCACCAGCCCAAGCATGGCGCCCATGAACGCCAGGAAAAACGCGAAAAACCGCGGCACCGGATCGTCCGGCGACATGTAGTAGCGGGCATACAGCGACACCAGCGTGCCGATGCCTAGCACCAGCAGCGAGAACAGCCAGGCAAACCCGTCCATGCGCAGGACGAAGTTCAAGCCCAGGCTCGGCAGCCAGAAAAACTCCTCGCGGATCACGCCGCCATGGGCGATTTGCGGGTAAAGGAGGGCGACCTGGATGGTGCCGACCAAGGCAACCAAACCAGCCAACAGCGATTCGGTGTTACGCGCGTTATGTGGCAGCAAAGCCGCGACACAGCTGCCGATAAAAGGCAGAAGCAGTAGAACTATCAGGGACATAGGCTTCTAATCTGCGGAAGTTTGTGATGCATCATACGTGCCGGAAACCGGATCACCAAACGGCAACCTGTGGCAGGATCCTACAAGGTAGGCCGGAACGGCCGGTTTTACAGCATTCAGGAACCAGGTTCGATTCCCCGCACAGGTTCACTGCAAACCTTTTGGCTACGAATTTATGAGCCCTGACCTGTCAAGTCTGACAGTAGACAGGCTGTGGCTTGCGCTAGTTGAATGGGTTGACTGCCTGTGTATCCAGACGGGCTTATGACAGGAGAATCAACATGTCGAATGAGGAAAAATTCAGAGAATCGTCGGTAGAACCGGTAGAACCATTAGAGGTGATACCTATCGATGAAAAACTTATCCCTCCGTCTATTGATAAGAAATATCTTCTAGGGGGCAATCTCCCGATCAAGTACGTCAAAGAGGGTTATGTATATTCTATTGAGCCTTCAGAACGCGCCGTCGGGCAGGAAGTGCGCCCTTATGTCCACTATGTGACGCATGGTACTTTTTTTGGTTTAAGCGCAGTCATTACCGAGGGAAACCTGAAGGCTACACTGCAATTCAGACGGGGCGGTTTTCTGGCCCCAATCCCAAATGAAAGAGTCGAGCTTTACTTCGTTGTCAAACATCCGGATGGCTCGAAAACTCAGTCGAAAAGTCACGTCTACACCATTGTCGCCTGACAGTTGACAAGTTCCAGCGACGGGCAGGTTTTCAGCCCTGGCTTTCCCGTTGCAATACCTCCTCGGTGTCCGGTTTGCCCCGCGTCTTCAATTCACTGACGATCACCGCCGCCACAATCAACCCCGCCCCCAGCAACGCAATCGCCGGCAACCGCTCTCCGGCAATCCGCCCGACAATCCCGGCCCATACCGGCTCACCGGCATAGATCAACGTCGCCCGGGTCGGCGAAACGCTTTTCTGCGCCCAGTTCATCGCCACCTGGATCGCCGCACTGGCCGCGCCCAAGCCCAGGGCACTGCCCAACAGCAGCCAGGAGAAATGCGGAATCACTTCCTGCGTAGGCACCACCATCAAAAACGCCAGCATCGACGTGACCGCCAGTTGCACCACCGTGACCCGGCGCACATCGACCTGGCCGGCATAGGTGCTGATCAAGATGATTTCAGCCGCAATCGCAACGGTGCTGATCAGCGTGGCAATTTCGCCAGGACTGAAATCCAGCGAAGCTCCCGATGGCCCGGACAACATCATCAATCCGGTAAAGGCCAGCATGATGCCAATGCTCGGCATCAACCCCGGCCGCTTGCCGAAGACCATCCATTGCAGCAACGGCACAAACGGAACATACAACGCCGTAATAAACGCCGACTGGCTGCTGGGAATCGTCTGCAAACCCACGGTCTGCAAGCCGTAACCGAGCATGATCGCCACGCCGATAAAGGCCCCGGCCTTGAGTTCCAGCAGGGTCAGCGCCCGCAGGCTGCGCCAGGAAAACAGCGAGACAATGCACGCCGCCGCGGCAAAACGCAGGCCGACGAAGAACATCGGTCCACTGACCGTCATCGCATGCTGCACCAGCAAAAAGGTGCCGCCCCAGACCATGGTAATCAGCACCAGCACGCACTCAGCCTTGCTGAATCGCGAGAAACGGGAGGAGGTGTGGGGAGTGTTCGCCGACGTCATGACCTTGCGCGCTACCTGAGGCGGACGCACAATGCGCCCGAATGTTGCGCAGTATACTGCCCAACCCCACCGAGTGAGCAATATAGTGCACAAAGATTCTCCCCCGCGGGCTTCGGTCCTCCAGCATGTCAGCCAGAACGTCAAACGCCTGCGCCACGCCGCCGACATGAGCCAGACCACCCTGGCCGAAAAGTCCGGGGTCAGCCGTCGCATGCTGGTGGCCATCGAGGCTGGCGAGAAAAACGTCAGCCTGACCACCCTCGACCGTGTGGCCGAAGCGCTGGAAGTGGCGTTCAGCGACTTGATCCAGGCGCCGGATGCGCGGGACCCGAGCCGCATCAACGAACTGGCCTGGGCCGGCACGATCCCTGGCAGTAAAGCCGTCCTGCTGTCCAAAGCCACCGCCACCCGCGAAGTGGAACAGTGGGAATGGTGCCTGCAACCGGGGGAAATCTACCCCTCGCAACCGGATGCCGATGGCTGGAGCGAACAGATCTACGTGTTCGAAGGCTGCCTGACCCTGATGCTCGGCGATACGCCCCACGACATTGCCGCCGGCGAGTTTTATATGTTCGCCAGCAACCAGCCCCATACCTATCGCAATGATGGGGAAGTGGCGGCGCGGTTTGTGCGTAATGTGGTGATCTGACTGTTTACAGGCCAACAGTGGATGAACACTTTGCTGTTTTTAAGCTGCGACGGTTTCTTTGAAAACTCAGCAAGCCACTGAAATAAAACGTTTTTAGTTTCAGGCACGACTCCTGCAAAAGGTCTTGGGTATTCACCCGGAACCACGGAGTCGGCCCCATGACAACTTCCCCCAGCACCGCCCATCTCATCCGCTCGGACGCCGAGGCCATCGCCGTCGCGCACAAACTTGCGGCGCGTTTTGCCGTCGAGGCCAGCGTCCGTGATCGCGAGCGACGCCTGCCGGTGGCAGAACTCGACGAATTCTCCGCCAGCGGCCTGTGGGGCATCACCGTTCCCAAGGCATACGGTGGCGCCGGTGTGTCCTACGTGACTGTCGCCGAAGTGATCAAGATCATTTCCGCCGCCGACTCTTCCCTCGGCCAGATCCCGCAAAACCACCTTGGCGTGCTCGACATCCTGCTGCAAACCGCTACCGAGGAGCAGAAACGCTATTACTTCGGCAAAGTCCTGCAGGGCGTCCGTTTCGGCAACGCCTTCTCCGAATCCAAAAGCAAAAACGCCGGGGCCTTTGAGACCCGCATTCGCTTTGACGAGGACACTGCGCAGATCGACGGCGAGAAGTTCTACTGCACCGGCGCGTTGTTTGCGCACATCGTGCCGG
The DNA here is from genome assembly GCF_008370045.1 of Pseudomonas sp. ANT_J12. Classification (GTDB taxonomy): domain Bacteria; phylum Pseudomonadota; class Gammaproteobacteria; order Pseudomonadales; family Pseudomonadaceae; genus Aquipseudomonas. The sequence goes on along the minus strand of NZ_VOBN01000003.1, from coordinate 259,490 downwards.
CGGTGGCGGTGGATGACGACAACAAGGCGTTCATCGCCTTCATCGAGCGCGACAACCCGGGCCTGACCGTGATCGACAGCTGGGACGGTTTCGGCCAGCGCACCACCGCCAGTGGTGGCGTCACCTTGAACGCGGTGAAAGTCCCGCGCAGCGCGGTCATCCCCGCGCACAAAGCCTTCGACGAACCCACCGCCGACGGCCCGATCTCGCAAATCATCCAGGCTGCCGTGGACACCGGCATCGCTGTCGGCGCGCTGGAAGAAACCAAGCGTTACGCCCGCGAATCCCGCCCGTGGATCGACAGCGGTCACGATCACGGCTGGCAAGACCCGTTCAGCATTGCCGCGATTGGCGATCTGGAATGGCGCGTCCACGGCACCGAAGCGATCCTGAAAAAGGCCGGCCAAGCCATCGACGCCGCATTGCTCAACCCCAACGAAGACACGGTCGCCCACGCCTCGGTGGTGGTGGCCCAGGCCAAAGTCCTGTCGGCGGAAATCGCCTTGCTCGCCAGCAGCAAGCTCTTCGAACTGGCCGGCACCCGTTCGGTGCTCGGCAAATACAACCTCGACCGCCACTGGCGCAACGCCCGGACTCACACCTTGCACGACCCGGCGCGATGGAAATACCACCTGATCGGCAACTACCTGCTCAACGGCGTGAAGCCCGCGCGCCACGCCTGGAACTGAGGAGCCTCCCATGAATGCCTTGACCCAACCGATTGCTGCCACCGAGCCCCTGGCCAAAAGTCAGCACGACTTGCACAACGCCCGCAGCCTGCTTGATGCAACCCTGCGTTTCGTGCGCCAGCAGACCGAGGCCACGGATGATCCCTACGTCATCAGCCGCTTCGGCGATTTGCACATTCGCATCGAAGTCGCTGCCGCACTGTTGGAACGCGCTGAAGATTTTCTGAGCAGCGCCGAGGACGACACGGAAATCAGCATCGCCATCGCCGAGTCGCACCTGGCCAGCGCCGATGCTCTGAATGCCGTGAGCAACGCCGAATTCGAACTCACCGGCCAACGCACCGCGCTGCATGGCTCGCTGCATGATCCGCTGCGCTGGAAACTCCATCTCATCGGCAATTTCCGCCTTAACGGCATCCATCCTCCAAGCTTCAGGAGCGTCGTTTGATGGCCCGTGAAATTCGTTTAAATGCGTTCGACATGAACTGCGTCGGCCATCAGTCGCCGGGATTGTGGGCGCATCCCCGGGATCGTTCCTGGCAGTACAAGGACCTCGAATACTGGACCGATCTGGCGAAGATTCTTGAGCGCGGCAAGTTCGACGGCTTGTTCATCGCCGACGTGCTCGGCATCTACGACGTCTATAACGGCAACGGCGACGCGGCGATCCGCCAGGCGGCGCAGGTGCCGGTCAATGATCCGCTGCAACTGATTCCGCCGATGGCGCTGGTCACCGAACATTTGGGCTTCGGACTCACCGCGTCGCTGTCCTTCGAGCATCCGTATCCATTCGCCCGCCGCCTCTCGACCCTCGATCACCTGACCAAGGGCCGCGCCGGCTGGAACATCGTCACCTCGTATCTGGAGAGTGGCGCAAAGAACCTCGGGCAGAAAAACCAGACCGAGCACGACGCCCGTTACGACTTCGCCGAGGAGTACCTGGAGGTTTGCTACAAGCTCTGGGAAGGCAGCTGGGAGGAGGGCGCGATCCTGCGCGATCGTGAGCGGCGGATCTTCAGTGACCCGAGCAAGATTCATGAGATCCAGCACGTCGGCAAACACTTCCAGGTGCCGGGGATTCACCTGTGTGAGCCGTCGCCCCAGCGCACGCCGGTGCTGTATCAGGCCGGGGCGTCGAATCGTGGCAAGCAGTTCGCGGCGGAGCATGCCGAGTGCGTGTTTGTTGCGGCACCGTCGAAAGTACTGCTGAAGAAAACCGTGGCCGATATCCGTCGGCGTGCGGCGCAGGCCGGGCGCGATCCGAAGAAGATCCTGATCTTCAACCTGCAAACGGTGATCCTCGGCGAGACCGATGCCAAGGCCAAAGCCAAGTTCGAGGAATACAAAACCTGGGTCAGCTACGAAGGCGCGATGGCGCTGATTTCCGGCTGGACCGGGATTGATTTCAGCCAGTTCAAACCGGACGAACCGCTCAAGCATGTGCACACCAATGCGATTCAGTCGGCGGTGGAAGCGTTCTCCACGGCGGACCCGAACAAGGTCTGGACCCCGAATGAATTGGCCGATTGGGTGGGAATCGGCGGGTTTGGCCCGTTGTTTGTCGGCAGCCCCGAGACGGTCGCCGATCTGTTGCAGGAGTGGGTCGAGGAAACCGACGTGGACGGCTTCAACCTGGCTTACGCGCTGACCCACGAAACCTTCATCGACGCCGTGGAATTACTGGTGCCGGAGTTGCAGAAGCGCGGGGCGTACAAGACCGAATACGCGCCGGGGACCTTGCGCGAGAAGTTGTTTGGCGAAGGGCCGCGCTTGCCGGACATCCATCCGGGGGCGGGGTATCGGGATTTGGCGGGGTTGCGGCAGCAGGGGAAGAAAGTGGTGTCGGCGTGATGATCGTTCCCACGCGACCCGTGGGCATGCATCCCGGGACGCTCCGCGTCCCCAGCTCCAACAACGGACGCAGAGCGTCCATGGCGGCATTCCCACGCAGAGCGTGGGAACGATCAAATGAAGAGCCAGCCCAGCGGATCACCGCACGCTTTTGCCCATGAACAGGAGGTCACCCCATGAGCGTGCACGAACTCAAGCGTCCGCCCACCGCGGACAGCGCCGAATGGCAGGTCAAGGCGCCCCAGGCCCTGGAGCAGTTGCGCCACTGGGGCCAGGTCAGTCCGTTGCAAACCGCGTTGCGCCACAAGCGCCACGGCCAGTGGTTTGTCTGGCGCTGGATCGATGCGTTGCGCGATGTCGAGCGCCTGGCCGATGGCTTGCGCCAGCAAGGCTTTACCGAGGACTCGCGACTGGCCCTGAGCGGTGCTTTCGAGCCGGATCTGTTGCTGCTGGCGCTGGCTGCCCGGCATGTCGGCGGCGAAGTGCTGACGCTGCCCGACACCCTCGACCCCGAGTCACTGCACAAAGCGCTGTGGCGCAGCCGTCCCACCCACGCCTTTATTCAAGGACGACAAACCCGACAACTGTGGCTCAACCACGGCCAATCCCTGTTGAATTTCGCCGAACTGCTCGGCCCGGTGGAACCGCCGCAACGCCTGCGCCTCAGCCTCTCCGGCGCCCAGCTCTGGAGTGAAGAGGGCACCGAATGGCAAGACGGCCTGACGGTGGTGCTGGATCAATGGCTGGCCAGCGGCCAAGCCCTGGCCTTCCCGGAAAGCCCCGGCAGCGCCAGCCGCGATCGACGGGAAGTGGCGCCGTCCGGGTTGCTGCTGTCCGCCGAACGCCTGCAACGCCTGGCCGATGAAATCGAAAGCCGTCTGGCCCCACCAAACACCTGGCGCCGACGCCTCTGCGACTGGGCCATCGCCCACCCGGAAAAACCGCTGCAACGCCTGATCAAAAACCGCGTTCGCCGGCTGCTGGGCTTTCACAACCTGCATTTCATCTGGCAAGCCACCCGCAGCCCCGACGCCCCATCCGCGCCGACCTGGCTCGCCGAATTCAAACGGGATATCGCATGAGCTCGACCGATTCCATCCTGCAAGTCAGCGGTATTTCCCTGTCGTTCAAAGGCGTGAAGGCGATCAACGAGTTGTCCTTCGACGTACGCCGGGGCGAGATCTGCGCGCTGATCGGCCCCAACGGCGCCGGCAAGAGCTCGTTGCTGAACGTATTGAACGGCGTGTACCCGTTCGATGCCGGTTCGATTGTTTTCGAGCAACAGCCCTTCAAACGAATCGCCCCGCTGACCGCCGCCCGCCGGGGCATCGGGCGCACGTTCCAGAACAACGCGCTGTTCAAGAAAATGAGCGTGATCGACAACATCCTCACCGGCCTGTCCCGGCACCTGCGCAGCAGCTTCATCGAACAAGCCCTGAACTTGCCCCGCGCCCGGCGAGAGGCGCAGGACTTCCGCCAACAAGCCCAGGGCATTCTCGAATTTCTGGAACTGCAGGCCCACCGCGATGTGCCGGTGGGCAATCTGTCCTATGGCCTGCAAAAGCGTGTGGAACTGGGCCGCGCCTTGATTGCCGGCCCGCGCCTGTTGCTGCTCGACGAACCCATGGCCGGTATGAACGCCGAAGAGAAGCAGGAAATGTCCCGTTTCATCGCCGACATCAACCGCGACCTCGGCACCACGGTGGTGTTGATCGAGCACGACATGAGTGTGGTCATGGGCCTGTCCGACCATGTCGTGGTGCTGGATTACGGACGCAAGGTCGGCGACGGCACGCCCGCGCAAGTGCAGGCCGATCCCGACGTGATCGCGGCGTATCTGGGGGTGGTGCACTGATGACGTTCTTCTTCGAAACCCTGCTCGGCGGCTTGCTCGCCGGCACCATGTATTCCCTGGTCGCCATTGGTTTTGTGCTGATCTACAAGGCCAGCGGCGTGTTCAATTTTGCCCAGGGCTCGATGCTGCTGTTCGCCGCGCTGACCTTTGTCAGCCTGCATGACCAAGGGGTGCCATTTGCGTTGGCGCTGTTGTTGACGGTGCTGGTGATGATCATCGGCGCGCTGTTGATCGAACGGCTGGTGCTGCGGCCCTTGGTCAACCGTTCGCAAATCACCTTGTTCATGGCCACGCTGGGGCTGTCGTTCATCATCGAAGGCCTGGCCCAGGGCTTGATGGGCTCGCAGGTGCGGGCGCTGGACCTGGGCATCGACGACGTACCGATTTTCATCGGCGGGATGATGGTCAGCCAGTTCGACCTGATCGCCGCCGCTGCGGCCATCGTGCTGGTGACGGTGCTGGCGCTGCTGTTCAACAAGACCCGGATCGGCGTGTCACTGCGCGCCGTGGCGGATGACACCACCGCCGCGTTGTCGATCGGCATCAACCTCAACCGTATCTGGCAGATCGTCTGGGCCGTGGCCGGGGTGGTCGGGCTCGTCGCCGGGCTGCTCTGGGGCGCGCGGCAAGGGGTGCAGTTTTCCCTGTCGCTGGTGGTGCTCAAGGCCTTGCCGGTGCTGATCATCGGCGGCTTCACCTCGATTGGCGGGGCGATTGTCGGCGGGTTGATCGTCGGTGCGGCGGAGAACCTCGCCGAGGTCTACATCGGCCCCTTGATTGGCGGCGGCATCACCCCGTGGTTCGCTTACGTCCTGGCCCTGGCCTTCCTCTACATCCGTCCCGCCGGCCTGTTCGGCGAGCGCGCCATCGAGCGAGTCTGAACCCATGTCGATATCCCTTGCCCGTGAAACCGCGCCGTCGGTGCTGGTCCAGCGTCGTGTGCCATTCGGCTTGCTCGGCCTGTTATTGATCGCGTTTGTCATCGTGCCACTGACCGGTAACGACTATTGGCTGAACGCAATCCTGATCCCTTTCCTGGTGCTGTCCCTGGCCGGGCTCGGTCTCAATTTGCTCACCGGTTATACCGGCCAGACCTCGGTCGGCGCGGCCGGGTTTATGGCGGTCGGCGCGTTTGCCACCTATGGATTTTTGCTGCGCTTGCCTGAATTGGGTTTGCCGGTGGCGCTGCTCGGCGGCGGCTTGATCAGCGCTGTGGTGGGGTTTGTCTTTGGTTTGCCGAGTTCGCGGATCAAAGGTTTTTACCTGATGGTCACCACGTTGGCCGCGCAGTTCTTCCTCGAATGGCTGTTCGTCAAATTCCCCTGGTTCTACAACTACGGCTCATCCGGGACGATTTCCGCGCCGAAACTGGCGCTGTTCGGCCATGACCTGAACACGCCGGTCGGCCGTTACTGGCTGACCCTGACCACCGTGCTGCTGTTGACCTGGGTCGCGGTGAACCTGGTGAAAAGCCAGATCGGCCGCAACTGGATGGCGATCCGCGACATGGACACCGCCGCTGCGGTAATCGGCATCCCGGTGGTGCGCTACAAACACCTGGCGTTCGCCGTCAGCTCGTTCTACCTCGGCATCGCCGGGGCGCTGTGGGCCTTCGCGTATCTGGGCACCGCCAGCGCCAGCAGCTTCGATATCAATCGCTCGTTCCAGATCCTGTTCATCATCATTATCGGCGGCATGGGCAGCATCGCCGGCAACTTCGTCGGCGCGGCGTTTATCAGCCTGCTGCCGATCCTGCTCAGTCACGCCGGGCAAGCGTTGTTTGGTGGTTCGGTGGATGCCGGGCAACTGCAGAACCTGCAAAAAATCATCTTCGGCGTGCTGATCATTCTGTTCCTGATCAAGGAACCGGAGGGCTTGATCCGCCTGCTGGGTAACCTTCGTGAACGGCTGCGCCACTGGCCGCTGCGCTTCTGAATTCCTGACTGATTAGAGAGACAACATGCGTACATCCTTGAAACGTTCCTTGCTCGGCGCGGCCCTGACACTGGCGGTGTTCAGCAGTACGGTGCCGCTGGCCCAGGCCTCGCCGGACCAGCAATTCTTCCCGTTGGCCACCTACCGCGTCGGCGCCTACGCCTCCAGCGGCGTGCAGGTGTGGGCCGGGATGCTCGATTACCTGAACTACATCAACGAGGTGGAAGGCGGGATCAATGGCGTGAAACTGGTCTGGCAGGAATGCGAGACCGAGTGGACGGCGGAGAAGGGCATCGAGTGCTATGAGCGCTTCAAGAACGGCCTGGACGGCGCGCCGGTGGCGATCTATTCCCCCAACGGCGCCCCGGCGGCGTATGCCCTGAGCGAGCGGGCCGAGGTCGACAAGATCCCGCTGATCACCCTCGGCTACGGTCGCACCGAAGCCACCGACGGCACGGTGTTCCCCTACAACTTCCCGGTGATGCTGACCTTCTACAGCGAGGCCTCCAGCCTGATCAACTACATCGCCCAGCGCGAGGGCGGCTTCGACAAACTCAAGGGCAAGAAGATTGCCACGGTCTACCACGACTCGGCTTACGGGCGCGAAACCCTGGGGCCGCTGAAACTGTTGGCCGAGAAGTACGGCTTCGAGAACATCCAGATTCCGGTCGCGGACCCGGGCAACGAACAGTCGTCGCAATGGCGGCAGATTCGCCAGGTCAACCCGGATTGGGTGTTCCTGCGCACCTGGGGCGTTTCCACGCCAGTGGCGGTCAAGACCGCTGCCCGTTTCGGCTTCCCGGTGGACCATATCGTCGGCGACATCTGGGCCAGTTCCAGCGAAGACGTATTGCCCGCAGGCGCCGCCGCCAAAGGTTATCTGGCGCTGACGCCATACCCGGCCGGCACCGATTTCGAGATCCACAAACGGCTCAAGCAATACATCCTCGACAAGGGCAAGAGCGACCTCAAGGACCTGAAGAATTTCGGCAGCGTCTACTACAACTCCGGGCTGGTGAACGCGGCGGTGATGGTCGAAGCGATCCGCACCGCCCAAGGCAAATTCGGCAAGCGCCCGCTGAATGGCGAGGAAGGGCGCTGGGGCCTCGAGCACTTGAACATCGACGATGCGCGGCTCAAGGACATGGGCTACTTCGGGCTGATGCAGAACCTCAAGTTGTCCTGCAAGGATCACGAGGGCGGCGGTTCGGCGCGGGTGCAGCAGTGGGATGGCGCCAACTGGACGCTGATCAGCGACTGGATTGCGGCTGATCGCGCGTTGTTGCGGCCGTTGATCGATGAAAAATCCGCAGCGTTCGCCAAGGAAAAAGGCCTGACGCCACGCACCTGCACCGGGGATGAATAAGCCATGAGCCACGCCGCCAGCGACATCGCCGCCCATGACCTGTTGCAGGTCAAAGACATCGAAGTGATCTACGACGGCACGATCCTGGCGGTGGCCGGGGTCTCGCTGGCGGTGCCCAAGGGCGGCATCGTCGCGTTGCTCGGGGCCAACGGCGCCGGTAAAAGCACCACGCTCAAGGCGATTTCCGGGCTGGTGCGGGCCGAGCGGGCGCAAGTCAGTCGCGGCAGCATCGCGTTTTTCGGGCGCGATCTGGACGGGGTTGATCCGAGCGTCCGGGTGCGCCAGGGCATGGTCCATGTGTTGGAGGGCCGGCACGTGTTCGCGCAACTGACGGTGGAGGACAACCTGCGCAGCGGAGGGTTTGTCCGGCGTTTGAGCCGCCAGGACATGGCCCGGGACCTGGAGCGCATCTACGCCTGGTTTCCGCGCCTGAAAACCAAGCGCAAGACCCAGGCCGGGTTGACCTCCGGTGGCGAGCAGCAGATGGTCGCCATCGGTCGGGCGCTGATGACGCGTCCTACTTTGGTACTGCTTGATGAACCTTCCATGGGTTTGGCGCCTATTATCGTCCAGGAGATTTTCGAGATCGTCGCCCAGCTCAATCGCGACGAGCAGGTGAGCTTCCTGATTGCCGAGCAAAACATTAATGTGGCGCTCAAGTACGCGTCCCAGGCTTATGTGCTCGACACGGGGCGGGTGGTGTTGTCCGGCAGCGCTGAAGAGCTGCTGGCTCGGGGCGATTTGCACGATTTCTATTTAGGCAAACACTGACCGTGAGAATGCGATGAACCAAACCCCCAGCGGACAGGCGACCGACGCCATCCGCCATGCAGACATCCTGATCATTGGCGGCGGGCTCAGCGGCGCAATGTTGGCGGCGCAGTTATTGCGTTTGCCCGGCCAGCGGTCGTTGCTGGTGATCGAACCCCGCGCGGAACTGGGCCGGGGCGAGGCGTACAGCGCGGTCGAGTTGGGCCACACGTTGAACGGTAACGCGGCGCGGATGAGCGTCGACCCGGACAACGCCGAAGATCTGACCCAATGGCTGACCGACTACATCGCCGCCGGTGGCTGGCCGGAGTCGGACCAGCAGCATGTGCCGATCAGCGAGTTGTTCCCGCCGCGAGGGCTTTTCGGCTTGTACGTGCAGCAGCGGTTGGCGGAAGCACAAGCGGTGGGGGCGGTGAACGGTTCTTCGGTTGAGCATGTACGGGCGGAGGTGGTGGATCTGCAAACCATCGATGATTCCGTGCGACTGACCTTGAGCGACGGTCAACGCTTGCAGGGCGCGTTTGCGGTGCTGGCCACGGGGATGTTCCCTGCGGCACGCACGCCGCAGACCGAATCCAGCGGTTTGAACGCGGCAGCGCTGGACCCATGGGATGTGGCGGCTATGCGGCAACTCGATCCGCAATCCACGGTGCTGATCATCGGCTCGGGCCTGACCATGGTCGATGCGGTGGTGTCCCTGGAACAGGCCGGGCATCGCGGGCCGATCGAAGTGTTTTCCCGGCATGGGCTGCTGCCGCATGTCCGGCGTCAGCCGCCGGCGTGGGTGGATTTTCTGGCCGAGGATCACAGCATTCGAACCCCGCGCCAGTTGGTGCGCGAGTTGCGCCGGCATTGCCGGGACGCTATCGCCCAAGGCATCGACTGGCAATCGCCGCTCGACACGGTGCGGGCGCATATCGGCCGGTTATGGAATCAGGCGACGGACGCGCAACGTCGGCAGTTTGTGCGGCATGTGCGGCCGTGGTGGGAAAGTCATCACCATCGCTCGCCGCCGTTGAGCGCGGAACTGGTGGAACGGCTGCACGGGGAAGGGCGGTTGCGGATTCAGGCGGCCTCGTTCAAGGGGCTGGAACCTTCGCTGAACACTGAAGTGAGGATTCGCATTCGGCGCCGTGGCGAAGCGGAAACCGTGGTGGTCAGCGGCGCGGCGCTGATCAACTCCAGTGGCATCGAATACGACTGGCGGCGAGTCGCGCGTCCGTTACCGCAGCAGTTGCTGGCGCGTGGGCTGATCAAACCGGGACCGTTGGCGCTGGGGATTGCGGCGGCGGTGGATGGTGCGGTGCTCGATGCCGACGGGCAAGTCGCCCAACGGCTGTTTGCCATGGGCCCGCCGTTGCGGGGCATGTGGTGGGAGAGCACGGCGGTGACGGATGTGGCGAGCCAGGCGAAGGCGTTGGCAATGCGGCTGGCGGAAGACACAAAAAAACTCTCATAAGAGAGTTCTGAAATAAATGAGTACTTGTGGCGAGGGGGGGGTTAACCCCGTTCGGCTGCGAAGCAGTCGCAGACCCACGCAACTCGGTGTCACATGAAAAAAAGCAGGGGGCCGCTGCGCGACCCAACGGGGGCAAGCCCCCTCGCCACAAAAGCCCCCTGTTATACGAGACTCAAGCATCAATCCGCTGATACTTCGAACCGAACTCAGGACGGTTTTCCGCGACGTAGAGTTTGGCTTGCTCGGCGTTCTGTTGCAGGTTGACGCTGCCTTTGCGTTCAGTGTCGATGCCGACGGTGTTGACGTTCTGGCTGGCTGGATGGCCGACTTTCACGGCGGCAACGGCTTGTGGTGCTGCGTAAGCCGACGTGGCGCCAAGGACGGTAAGGGCGAAGGTAAGACCGATGAGGCTTTTCATGATGTTGCTCCAGAGAGTGGGAAGAAGTTGTCGCCACTCTAGTGCTGGAGCGTGGCGATGAAAAAACACCATTAGGCATAGTCGATATCGAGAGCGTTGATCCCGCGTGTCACCCCCGTGGGAGCAGGCCTGGTCCCACCGATCAGTAGCGCTGATATTTCGAACCGAACTCCGGACGGTTTTGCGCCACCACCAAACCGCCGCGCACTGCGTTGCTCGGGCTGATCAGCGCAACCCTTTCGCGCAGTTCCTGCAAACGATCGGCACCACCTTCGGCTACGCGATTCTGTTGCAGCCGATCCGAACCGCCTTCCGCCAGCAGTGGCTGAGTCGGGGTTTGGGGCACGGTTGGGGTGTTGGCCGAAGCCAGGTTCGACAGACCGAGGCCGCCAACCAGTGCCAGACCGAGTGCCAGGGACGAGACTTTCGAGAAATTGAACATGGATGATTCTCCGTGGGTTTAAGTTGAGTGAGTCAGTAGCGCCGAGAGGGTCAGTGCTATCGGGTGGTCACAGTTAAACGCCGGGGTGTATCGGTGATGTGTGCCGCAATGCCGCGAAATCGGTGGATTCGTATCTGGCGCGGGTGCTTATACAGACGGATACAAAACGCCCTTCATGACGGCTCGCCGAGCAATTCCACCGGATAGGAGAACACGTAGCCTTCGCTGCGCACGGTCTTGATGTAGGTCGGTTCCCGGGAGTCATCCAGCAGCCGCTGGCGCAGCCGGCTCACCAGCAAATCGATGGAGCGGTCGAACAGGTCGGCATCGCGGCCCTGGGTCAGGTTGAGCAACTGGTCACGGCTGAGCACCCGTTGCGGGTGGTCGAGGAACACCCGCAGCAGGCGGTATTCCGCGCCGCTGAGGGCGACCATGGTGTCGTCTTCGTCGAGCAAGTGGCGGGCGCTGGTGTCCAGGCGCCAGCGGCCAAAACCCAGGAGGCGGCCGGTTTCGGTGATCAGCAGGTTCGGTGGCAGCATGCGGGTGCGGCGCAGCACGGCGTTGATCCGCGCCAGCAGTTCTCGGGCGGCGAAGGGTTTGGTCAGGTAATCGTCGGCGCCCATTTCCAGGCCGAGGATGCGGTCGGTTTCATCATTGCGGGCGGTGAGCATCAGGATCGGCGTGGCTTTGTGCTTACCCGAGCGCAATTCGCGGCACAGCACCAGGCCGTCTTCGCCGGGCATCATGAGGTCGAGCACGATCAGGTCGACCTGATTGGTTTCCAGGAAATGCCGCATCTGCCGGCCGTCGGCGACCACGGTGGTGCGCAGGCCGTTTTTCTTCAGGTAATTGCCGACCAGTTCACGGATCTCGCGATCGTCGTCGACAATCAGGATGTGGTTCACATGTTCCATTGCCCAACCCTCTTGTTATTCGCACGTTGGCATTCTAGGGAGCGACGGTCGGCTTGCCCATGGGCTTTGTATCGCGTTGTATCCAGGGCCCTGTTTGACACCTTACGCCGTAATAAACGGGCTTTTACGACACATGGCAGATACCTCGGGGCGGTTCAATGGGATCCATCGAGCCAAGGCGACTGACCTCGCAATGCTCTTCACTGGCAACCCTGAGGAAATCACCATGACCTGGAACACACTCGCTACAGCCAGCCTCTTCGCGGTCCTGAACGTTGCAGCTTTTTCGGCCCATGCCGATGTTAAAACCACTGAGCCCGTGGCGGCCAGCGCCAGCACCCTCAAATCTGACCCGTTCGGCGCGTTGAAGCACGTCAATGCCGGGTTGCTGAACGTGGCGTACGCCGAGGTTGGCCCGGCCGACGGTCCGGTGGTGATTCTGCTGCACGGCTGGCCCTACGACATTCACAGCTACAGCGCCGTGGCGCCGTTGCTGGCGGCCAAGGGTTACCGGGTGTTGATCCCCTATGCGCGTGGCTACGGCGATACGCATTTCCTGTCGAACAAGACCCCGCGCAACGGCCAGCCCGCTGCGTTGGCCAGTGATGTCATCGATTTCATGGATGCGCTGCAGATCAAAAAAGCCGTGCTGGGTGGCTACGACTGGGGTGCGCGCTCGGCGGACATCGTCGCGGCGCTGTGGCCGGAGCGGGTTGAGGCGTTGGTGGCGGTGAGTGGCTACCTGATCGGTAACCAGGCCGCAGGCAAAAATCCATTGCCGCCCAAGGCCGAATTGCAATGGTGGTATCAGTTCTACTTCGCCACCGAGCGCGGCGAGGCCGGTTACGCGAGGAACCGCCACGACTTCGCCAAGCTGATCTGGCAAACCGCCTCGCCAAAATGGACCTTCGACGACGCCACCTTCGACCGCAGCGCGGCGGCGCTGGACAACCCGGATCATGTGGCGATCACGGTATTCAACTACCGCTGGCGCCTGGGTATCGTCCAGGGCGAGCCGCAATATGAAGCGCTGGAACAGCGACTGGCCAAGGCGCCCAACATCAGCGTGCCGACCATCACCCTGGAGGGCGACGCCAACGGCGCACCGCACCCGGCAGCCGAAGATTACGCCAAGCGTTTTACCGGCAAGTATGAGTACCGGTTGATCAATGGCGGTATCGGCCACAATTTGCCGCAGGAAGATCCGCAGGCCTTTGCCAAAGCGGTGATTGATGCGGATCACCTGTGACGCATTAATCGTTCCCACGCTTTGCGTGGGAATGCTTCAACGGGCGCTCTGCGTCCGCTTCTGGGACGCGGAGCGTCCCGGGCTGCATTCCCACGCAGAGCGTGGGAACGATCAACGTTACGGCTTACATCAGGTTAATCACGCAACTACTTGATAACACGGCACATAGGCCGCGCCGCCCGGCAGTTTCATCCGGTGCTGGGCGACGAAGGCCTTGAGCAGTTGATCCAGCGGTTGCATCACCGCTGCGTCGCCACGGATCTGGTATGGCCCGTGTTCTTCGATCAGGCGGATGCCCTTGTCCTTGACGTTGCCGGCGACGATGCCGGAGAACGCGCGGCGCAGGTTGGCCGCCAGTTCGTGGGCTGGCAGGCTGCGGCTCAGTTGCAGGCTGGCCATGTTTTCGTGGGTCGGGTCGAACGGGCGCTGGAAACCTTCGTCGATCTTCAACAGCCAGTTGAAGTGGAACGCATCGTTGCGCTCGCGGCGGAACTGCTTGACCTCTTTGAGCCCGGCCGTCATGTGCCGCGCCACTTCCGCCGGGTCGTCGATGATGATGGTGTAGTGCTGTTTCGCCGCGTCGCCCAGGGTGGCGCCGACGAAGGCGTCCAGTTGCTCCAGATACCGCGCCGCATGTTTCGGCCCGGTCAGGACCACCGGGAAGGGCAGGCCTTTGTTGTCCGGGTGCATCAGGATGCCCAGCAGGTACAGGAACTCTTCGGCGGTACCGGCGCCGCCCGGGAAGATGATGATGCCGTGGCCGACGCGGACGAAGGCTTCCAGGCGTTTTTCGATGTCCGGCAGGATCACCAGTTCGTTGACGATCGGGTTCGGCGCTTCGGCCGCGATGATCCCCGGCTCGGTCAGACCCAGGTAACGGCCGCCGTGGATGCGCTGCTTGGCGTGGGCGATGGTCGCGCCTTTCATCGGGCCTTTCATCACGCCGGGGCCGCAACCGGTGCAGATGTCCAGGCTACGCAGGCCCAGTTCGTGGCCGACTTTCTTGGTGTATTTGTATTCTTCGGTGTTGATCGAGTGGCCGCCCCAGCACACCACGATCTTCGGCTCCACGCCAGGGCGCAGGGTGCGGGCGTTGCGCAACAGGTGGAAGACGTAGTCGCTGATGCCTTGCGAGGTGCTCAAGTCGATGCGCTGGGCGTCGAGTTCGTTTTCGGTGTAGACGATGTCGCGCAGGGCGCTGAACAGCATTTCCCGGGTGCTGGCGATCATTTCGCCGTCGACGAAGGCGTCGGCCGGGGCGTTCAGCAGTTCCAGGCGTACGCCACGGTCCTGTTGGTGAATGCGGATTTCGAAGTCCTTGTAGGCTTCGAGGATGGTCTTGGCGTTATCAACGTGGGCGCCGGTGTTGAGGATGGCCAGGGCGCATTGGCGGAACAGGGTGTAGGTGCTGCCGGAACCGGCTTCGCTCAATTGCTGAACTTCACGTTGGGACAGGGTTTCCAGGCTGCCTTTAGGGCTGACCGAGGCATTGATTACTTGACGTTGGGACATTCAATGATCCTTAAAACGATGCCATTCATACAGGAGGAGCGATTGGCATCCGAATAATATGTATCCATGAAAGAAGATGGCACGAACTGCGCAGTCTCGCCATGTTCCCCGTTTGACGATGGAAAGATGAAAAGGAGCCCCAGCATAGCTAAATCCCCCGCAGAGGCGATAATGCCCCGCACTCTTTTCGCTCACTGATTCAAGGACGCTAGCCACTATGTTCGAAATCCAGCCGATGAATGCCGAAACCTTTCGTCGCCAGACCCGGCGCAGCACGGTGATCATCGCCCTGATTTTCCTGGCGCTGGCGATGGTGCTGTCGACGGCGGCGGTGGCGCTGTTCGGTGAGCCGGGCGGCGACAACCTGCGCTTTAACGTCGGCGGCGTGTTTGTCGCGGTGCTGCTGATGGCGGCGCTGATGCGTGGCCGGTTCTGGCACGAGGCGTGGATGGCGCCGGCCGTATACGGCTGGCGGCTCAAGCGCAGCCTGATGAGCGTGACCAATGTCATGCATCAGGTGACGGCGGCGGTGGAGAAGGATGATCCGGACGCCATGAAGCTGCTGCGTTTCTATCACCTGGGGCTGCACCAGATGCATGAGCTGGACGCCAACTCCAGCGACCACAGCCAGTTGGTTCGCGAGATGGACCGGCACAAGGAGCGAATGGAAGCCCTGGGCCTCGACACTGACCAGACCCGACTGGATCCGGCCTGGCTGGAGGCGCTGAAGCAGACCCGGCGGTAATGGCTATAGTGTCGTCAGCGATCAGGAAGCATCGCCTTTTTATAAGAATGCAAGGAACGTCATGGGACAACCGTCCGTAAAAGTTCGTATCGAAGCCCTTCAGCCCACGCCGTCGATATCGGCCGAGCAGGTCGAGGCGAAGCTCAAGGTGCGTTATGCCGTGGTGCTGCTGGTGGCGGTGTGCCTGTCCATGGCGGCGATTGCGATCTGGGAGGCCTGGAACTCGCGGCAGTACCACTTGCATGACAAAGAAGTGGCGATGTCCAACCTGGCGCAGACCCTGGCGGCCGAGGCGCAGTCGACGGTCAAGCAGGCCGACACGTTGCTCTTTTCCCTGGTGGACCGTCTCGAAAATGACGGTGTGGGGCCGGCGCAACTGCCGCGACTGCAACGTTTGCTCAGTGCCCAGCGCCAGGAATTGACGCAACTGCATGGCTTGTTCATCTTCGATGAAAACGGCCACTGGCTGGCCAACTCCAATGGCGCCAATGTGCCGGACGCCAATAACTCTGACCGCGAATACTTCATCTTCCATCGCGACCATCCCGACCGTGGCCCGCATATCGGCCCGTCGATCAAGAGCCGCTCGACCGATGAATGGATCATGACCGTGTCGCGCAGGCTCAATCATCCCGACGGCCGTTTCGCCGGCGTGGCGGTGGCGACGATTTATCTCACGCACTTCCTGTCGCTGTACGACAGCATCGACATGGGCCAAAACGGTGCCATCAACCTGATGGCCGACAACGGCACGATCATCGTGCGTCGCCCCTTCCGGGAAACCGACATCGGCACCAGTGTCGCCAGTGGGCCGTTGTTTACCCAACTGCTGCCCCATGCCAGTTTCGGCACGGCGACCATCAAGTCGGTGGTCGATGGTGTCGAACGGGTCTTGGGTTTCCGCCGGGTCAGCGGCTATCCGATGGTGGTTTCCGCCGCCCTGAACAAGCAAGAGGTGCTGGGCGCCTGGCGCCAGGAGTCGTTGAACACGGCGGCAATTGTCGCGTTGCTGTTGAGCTTTCTCGGCGCGCTCGGTTACCGGCTGATTCGCGTGATGCGCCAGCAGAATCACATTCAAAGCGAGTTGCTCGGCGCCCAGGAAAAACTCCTGGAGGTCAATCGCAGCCTGGAGCTGCTGGCCCTGGAAGATGCGCTGACCGGGCTGGCCAATCGACGTCAGTTCGATATTTTCATGGTGGCGGAGATGGGCCGCGCCCGGCGCAGCCAGAATGGGTTGGCGTTGCTGATGATCGATGTCGATCACTTCAAACTGTTCAATGATCACTACGGGCATGTGGCGGGCGATGTGTGCTTGCGCAAGATCAGCGCGATCATCACCGAAAACATCAACCGCCCCGGCGACCTCGCGGTGCGTTATGGCGGCGAAGAGTTTGCCGTGGTGTTGCCCGGCACTGACTATGTCGGTGCCTTCCTGGTGGCGGAAAAAATCCGCCGTGCGGTACAGCTGGCGGGCATCGAGCACAGTGAAAGTGCCGAAGGCATGGTGACGGTCAGCCTGGGTGTCTGCGCCTACGACCCGGCCTCGCAAGCCACGCCTGACGACCTGGTCGGTGCGGCGGACAAGGCGTTATACGTGGCCAAGGCCAGTGGTCGGAATATGAGCGTGATTGCCAACTGAGATCGGGCAAAGCAGTGACGGCAGAACCGTAGGAGCAAACCTTGCTCGCGATGCGGCCACTGCGGTCTGCCTGGGGGGCCATGTTGACCGTGCCGGCGCTATCGCGGGCAAGCCTTGCTCCTACAAGGGGCGGTCAGGCCGTTCGACGCAATCTCCACAAGCGTATCAACCGCACATACACCACCACGTTAATCGCCAAAACCACGCTGCCCAACGCCAGTTGAATCGTCGGTGTCAGCCCGGCCGGATAGATGACCGGCAACACGTAATGCTCGATGAAACCGCCACCATAAACCGTTTGCCCAGCCGCCTCGCGCATCAGGTTTTCCCAATAGGTCAGCGGGCAGGTCAGGTGAAAGACTTCCACGATCACGCCCCACGTAGCGGCGGGTACGTGCCACCAGATCAGCGGGCGCCATTTGAGCACCAACAGCCCGCCGAACAGCACGAACAGAATGAACAACAAGTGAAACAGCACCAGCCCGTCGGCGGCGATTCGGTAAAGCATGTCGACTCCCTGACTCTTCAAGTGAATGGCGCCATGTTACTCGGGGCGGTGGCCTGCGCTCCATCAATTCAGAGTGGGCGCCACAAGTGCGCAAGATTGTTCAAGCCTTCGGCCGCGTCTGCTGGCACAGTCGGCGGTCTTTCCCCAGGTTGTAGAGCGTTATGTCGAACTCACTCATGCCGCGCAGCGCCTTTTTGCGTGGCGCGGCGGCGATCATGCCGTTGTCCCTGGCCACCGCGCCGTGGGGGCTGCTGGCCGGCTCCATGGCCATCGAGGCCAACCTCACGCCGCTGCAAGGCCAGGGCTTGTCGAGCATCGTGTTTGCCGGTGCCGCGCAACTGGTGGCCATCGGCATGCTCAAGGGCGGTGCCGGGGTCTTTTCGATTCTGCTGACCACGTTGCTGCTGACCTCCCAGCACTTGCTGTACGGGATGAGCATGCGTTCGGTGATTTCACCGTTGCCGGGTCGCTGGCGGGTGGGCTTGGGCTTTCTGCTCACCGATGAGCTGTTCGCCCTGACCAGCCAGCACGACAAGCAACAGTTCAATCGCTGGTACGCCCTGGGCGTGGGGTTGACGTTCTATATCGCCTGGAACCTGTTCACCCTGGCCGGCATCGTCCTGGGCAGCAGCATTCCGGGGCTGGAGCATCTGGGCCTGGACTTCTCCATCGCCGCGACCTTCATCGCCCTGATCACCCCGGTGGTGCGCAATGTGCCGACGGTGGTGTGCGTGGCGGTGTCGCTGTTCTGTTCGGTGCTGTTCAGCTATTGGCAATGGGGCTCGGCCCTGGTGCTGTCGGGGCTGGCGGGCATGACCGCCGGGTTTATCTGCAACAAGCTGTATCGGGAGCACACATGATCGTTTGGGCAGTGATTATCGGCATGGGCGTGTTGGTGTTTTTGAACCGCTATGTGTTCCTCGAACCGCGCTTGCCGGTGCGGTTGAGCAGCAATGCGCGGCAATTTCTCGGGTTCGCGGTGCCGGGCATGCTCACGGCGATCTGCGGGCCGATTGTGTTCATGCCCGACAAACAATTGAACCTGCAATGGGACAACCCGTACCTGCTCAGCTCGCTAGTGGCGGTGGGGCTGGTGATCTACACGCGCAGTACGTTGCTCAGCATGCTGTTGAGCATGGGCTTCTTCTTTTTGCTGCGCTGGTGGCTGTGAGCCGGGCGGGCGGAAGTGTTCTACGCTTGAAGTTGATTTCCCTTCAGGAAGAGAGGTGGACATGACAACCGAACCCAAGCAGCCGGACATGGATGAAGACGCGGACGAACCGAGCGAAGAAGAGATCAAGCGGCAACGGCGTTCAACGCCGGACTGGAAGCATCCGGATGATGGCAAGGAATTGTCTGATCGGGATGTGGAGAGGCCGCTGAAACCTTAAGAAAGCTCAAAAGATCGCAGCCTTCGCCAGCTCCTACGCAATGGTGGGGGCCGACGAAGGCTGCGATCTTTTTTGCACCGATGCTTTAAATCGCCTCATTCCAGCGAATCTGCGTAATACCCAATTGCTGAGCTTTATCGCGCGCCGTTTCGAGGCTCGCGTGGGAGGCAATCTTGCGTTCTGATTCGGGATAAGCATGAGCAGAAGCCGAATGGATGGCTTCCACATCGGAAAACCCCACCGCCAATTTGAAAAAGTGTTGTCGCACACCGTCAAGCAGGTAATGCACGGCATAAGGGACAAGTTCGCTCATGTATTCCTTTTTGGAGCCAGCCAGGCCATCGGCTTAGTCGTTGAGCGGGAATTCAGAGAGATCTGCGGTGCCAGCGTCATGCAGAAATAGGGGCGCCTGAAAAACAAGAGGCCAGGTCGGCCTCATTGTTCAGAGTGTTTGCAGGGCGGGTTCGTTCAGTTCTTCTGCCGTATGACCCGCCAGCGAGGCTTCAGGCGTCTTCCAAATGAGGGAAGTCGGGGTGGGCGGCGCGATAACCGAGGGTCTTGTCGATCCAGGCGTTGACTTCATTGACCATCACCGGCGGCTTGCCCGGATAGCTTTGCAGCGTGGCGCGCAGAATGCGTTCGATATTGACGACCGCGTGCAGGTTTCGAGTCTTTATGTAATTGCCGATAAAGCAGTTGAGTTGCAAGTGTTCTGTCATTGACAGATAGACACAGTCCAGCCCATCGACTTGTTTGATTGCAAAATCGTCGCGCAACTTATTTCTCTGCAAAGTGTGTAAAAGTTGTAGGGATTTCCTGAGGTTGTTGACTCTTCGGTCAACCGGGCATGCTTATGGAAATGCGGCGCGCATGCTATCTGTAGTCCTGTTAAATGTATGTATGACGGTTGGAATGTCAGACCGGCGGTTGTGCGTCAATTGGCCGCGAATATATAAGTGTCTCGCGCTTGAAACACTGAATGTAACGTTTGAACGTCTGGGTTATATAGGCAACTTTTTAGTAAGGGAATTAAAAGACGCTGGATAACCCTCAAGGCACCTCGTCAATCAACGTGGCGCCCTGGTTTCGAACATTACCCACCGCTTTGCCGACCCTGTGCCATTGGAAACGGTCGCTGGTTTCACCTTGCCACAACACCATCTGCTCGGCGCGCTCCCTGGGCGTCGCCGGGTCGAGCCATTCCCGCGCCAGCTCCGCTGACAACACCACCGGTCGCCGGTCGTGGACGTCGAGCAGGCCGCCCTCAGCGTCGGCGGTAATGATCACAAAACCGTCGTCGCCCCGAGGCTCGGCACCGGCGGCCGGGAACTGGCCGATCGCCGCGCAGTAAATCGGCGTGTGGTCGCGGTGGCGAATCAGCCACGGCTGGCGCGTCGAATCCCCGGCATCGACCCATTCAAACCAGTTGTCGATCGGGCAAATGGCGCGGTGCGGCCAGATCGCCCGGAAGAACGGGCCGTGGGCGACTTTCTCGACCCGGGCGTTAATCGGCGCCGCGCGATCCTTCGCCCAGTGCGGCCGCCAACCCCAGCGCACGTTGTCGGCATGCAACCCGTCGTTTTGCAGGTGAAACAGCGCCAGTTGGGTGGTGGGCGCGGCGTTATAACGGGCCAGCGGTTCATCGCCGACGTGGTTGATCAACGCGTCGGGGATGCTCAACACCGCCACGAAATCGTGAATGCCCCGGTACTGCGACAGGCGTCCGCACATCGACTGAACCTCCCAGTGGAGATTTCAGCTTAGATGACATGGGCGCGCTGCAACTCGGTCAGCGACAAGGCTTTGAGCTGCGCCAGCAGCGGATCGCGACGATCGCGGGGATGGGCCAGGTCCACGGCCAGTTCCTGACGAATGCTGCTCGGCCGATTGTCCATCACCAACACCCGGTCGCTCAGGTACAACGCTTCATCGACATCGTGAGTCACCAGCAGCAGGGCGATGGCGTGGCGCTCGGCCAGTTGCAACATCAGGTCCTGGAGTTTCATCCGGGTGAAGGCGTCCACCGCGCTGAACGGCTCGTCCAGCAACAACACGTGCGGGCGCGAATACAGCCCGCGCGCGATGGCCACCCGTTGCGCCATGCCGCCAGACAAGGCCTTGGGCAGCGCCTGGGCGAAACCGCCGAGGCCGACTTCTTCGATCAGTTGCGCGACCCAGGCCTTGTCGTAATGGCTGTCGGCGCTGAAACCGATGTTCTGTTCCACCGTCAGCCACGGCATCAGGCGCGGTTCCTGAAACACGAACGCCACTTCACCGGCGTTGTTTTTCAACTCGCCCTGAAAGTCCTTTTCCAGCCCGGCGACGATCCGCAGCAAGGTGCTTTTGCCGCAACCGCTGGGGCCGAGCAGGCTGACGGTTTCCCGGGCTTTCAATTGCAGGTGGATGTTCTTCAGCACGGTGGTGCTGGCGAAGGTTTTACGCTCCACGCGGATGTCCAGCAGGTGTTCGGTCATGCCTCAATCCTCCGCGCTTTGGCCGTTGAAGGTGTCGCGCCAGGCCAGGAAACGTGTCTCCAGGCTGGCGAGGATGCCGTCGCTGAGTTTGCCCAGCACCGCCAACACGATGATCGCGGCGAGCACGATGTCCGGGCGCGAGGTTTCGCGGCCGTCGCTGAGCAAATAACCGAGGCCTTTGGTCGCGGCGATCAGTTCGGCGGCCACCAGGAACATCCAGGCCAGGCTCATGCCGCTGCGCAACCCGGTGAACAGGCCGGGCAGGGCGGCGGGCAGC
This sequence comes from Pseudomonas sp. ANT_J12, assembly GCF_008370045.1. Classification (GTDB taxonomy): domain Bacteria; phylum Pseudomonadota; class Gammaproteobacteria; order Pseudomonadales; family Pseudomonadaceae; genus Aquipseudomonas. The sequence goes on along the minus strand of NZ_VOBN01000003.1, from coordinate 237,995 downwards.
AAAATCCGCCGTACCAGCCGCGCCCGGCTGAAGCCGTACATTTGCCCGACTTCCACCAGTTTGCGGTCGATGTCGCGGATCGCGGCGACGCCGTTGAGGTACACCGGGAAGAAGGCGCCGATGGCGATCAGGACAATCTTCGAGGTCTCGTCGATGCCCAGCCATAGCAGCAACAACGGCACCCAGGCCAGGCTCGGAATTGAACGCAGGCCGGCGAAGGTCGGCTCCAGATAAGCTTCGGCTTCGCGGCTCAAACCGACCCACGCGGCAAACACCAGGGCCAGGCTGGCGCCGATGGCGAAACCCAGCAACACCCGCAACAGACTGGCGCTAATGTGCTTCCACAGCGCGCCTTCGACCAAGTCGCGCAGGGTCAGGGCGACTTCGCTGGGGGCGGGCATTTGGTAGGAGGGGAGCCAGCCGATGCGCACGACCAGTTCCAGGATGAGGATGATCGCAATCGGCAGGGCCAGACCTTTGAGGCGCAGTTTCCAGGCGTTGTTCAGGCGTTGTGGTTCAGGTAGCGCCAAGTGCGCGGGGAGGTCTTTGCTTTTGCTGGTCATGGGGTTCTCCAGACAGATCACAGCCCCTTGTAGGAGCGAGGCTTGCCCGCGAAGGGGCCTTTGAAATCGCCAAAAGCTTCGCGGGCAAGCCTCGCTCCTACAGGGGGCAGCGTTCTTTATTGACGGGCCACGGTCTCTTTGAAACCGGTGTCGATCAGTTGATCAATGACTTGATCGACGTTAACCCCTTTGCGCACCAACTCTTCCGACACCAGAATCGGCGCCGCAGCCTTGGACGCAATCACATCCTTGGCCGTCAATTGCGGACTGCTCAAATCAGTACGCGACAATTGCAGCTTCGCCACTTCCAGCGGCAAGCCCGATTCAGCGGCAAGCAACTTCGCCAGTTCTTCCGGGTTTTTAACCGCCCATTCCCGTGCCTGTTCATAGGCGTTGAGCACGCTTTCGATGGTTTTCGGGTGTTCCTTGGCGTAGCGGTCGGTGACGCTGACCACCCCGTAACTGTTGAAGTTGGTGTTGCGATAGAGCAACCGAGAACCGGCCTGGACCTGGCTCGCCGCCATGTGCGGATCGAGCCCGGCCCAAGCGTCGACATCACCTTTTTCTAACGCGGTGCGGCCGTCCGGGTGCTGCAAATGCACCAGCTCCACATCGTCATTGCTCAGCCCGGCCTGTTGCAGACTGCGCAGGGTGAACAGGTACGGGTCAGTGCCTTTGGTGGCGGCGATTTTCTTGCCTTTGAGGTCGGCCACGGTCTTGTAGGGCGAATCCTTGCGCACCACCAGCGCGGTCCATTCGGCGCGGCTGTAAACGTACACCGACTTGATCGGGCTGCCGTTGGCGCGACTCAACACCGCCGCGAGGCTGGCGGAGGAGGCGAAATCGACGCCGCCGCTGTTGAGGTATTCCAGCGAGCGGTTACTGCCCTGACTCAGCACCCAGCCGACCTTGGTCTGGGGCAGGGCTTTTTCCACGAAGCCGAAGTGCTTGAGCACCAGGCTGACCGGTGAGTAATAGGCGTAATCCAGATGCACTTCGGCCGGGGTGGTTTCGGCGGCCTGGGCCAGGGGTTGCAAACTCAGGGCGATGGCGACGGCGCTGATCAAGTGCCTGGCGTTGGGGAAACGGAAGAGAGAACTCATGGATGAAACTCCGGCAAGGCAACGGGATTCTTATGTCCTGATTAATGGTTTTTATGAATGCTTCCTGCATAAAAGGAATATTGCAGGCTCTGTGCCATGTGGCGGATTTCACCGGTTTCCGGGGCTTTGCGGGACTTGGAGGGATCAATCGATGTACCCGACGAAACACTCTGTTGCGCCACTGTTGCTGGGCAAACACTGCGCTGTACCGGGCACGCGCCATTGGTTGCGCCAGGCGCACATGACGGTCGGCCCGGGGGATCAGCAAGCTGCCGCGGATGTGCAGAGCACCGCGGACTTCCTGTTCAAGGTCAAGGCATTGCCGACAGCCTTGGCCACGGCGCCGATCATCGATCACTCCTTTCAGCAGGCACTGACGCACTAATCCGTAAGCGCGTGAACCAAACAGTGTGTAACCTTATCCAACCTGAGCCCGCGGCCACCTGCGGGCCCATTGGAGGATCACCTGGCGAGGGGTTTTTGCCATTAACGTGATGACCGCAACGGTCTGGCCCAAGGCAAAACATGACGCAACTGTTCAAGGTGATCTCGACGCTGGCCCTGGTTATCGGGTTGGCGGGTTGCATTGCGGCGCCTATCGAGATGACGCCGCAGACGCAACAACGCCTGCAAACCCAGGCACCGATCCGTTTCCTACTGACCTTCGATGACGGCCCCAGCGCGTCGAGCTTCTGGAACCCGACCGACACCGTGCTCGACAGCCTCGCGCACAACGACATACAGCCGAATATCAAAGCGGTGTTCTTCGTCCAGACCGGCGCGCCACGGGCCGGCGACAGCGACATCGGGCGCCGGGTCATGCAGCGCGAGCACGCCGAAGGGCAGATCCTGGGCTTTCACACCGCCACCCACTCGCACACCAATCATCGTTCGCTGGACCCTGAAGAGTTGGAGCAGTCCCTGAGCAAAGGCAGTGCCGACATCGCCGCGATCACCGGCGCGCCGCCGACCCTGGTGCGTCCGCCGTTCTGGAATTACGACAAACGCACCTTCGCCGCCTATCAGCGCCACGGCATGCACGTGCTGCTGACCGACCTGAGCGCCAATGACGGCAAGATCTGGGGCTTCAACGCCAGCCCCCGACGCCGCGCGAACATGCTGCGCCAGTTGTCGGAAGTGCGCGAGCGCATCGCCAACGGTGAATTGCCTACGGTCGATGGGGTGATTCCGGTGGTGGTGACCTTCCACGACCTCAATCGCTACTCCGCCCGGCACGCCCGCGAATACCTGCAAATCCTGCTCGACAGCGCCCAGGCCACCGGGGTGAACACCGCGCCGAAGCCGTTTTACGACGATCAAGGGCAATTGCAGCGCGCGGCCATGGCCCGCACCGTCAGTGAAAGCGCGGAACCGGTGCAATTGCCGGGGATCTGGAACTGGCTCTGGGACGGAGATTCCCACTGAATGCTCGCCAGAATGCGAAGCTGATCGCATTAATTGTGGGTGTTTGCGGGCGCAGATTGGTGAAAGCAGATCTATGCTGATCGGGTTGAATCCGATCAATCGCCATGGAGGCCCCCGTCATGGTTTCGATTCTTGATATTTGCCGCATTGTCGAGTCAGGTTTTGATCCGCTCTCGTGCAACTGCACGGTGAACCCCGACGGCTCATTGCGGATCAAGGTCTTCGACCCCGCGACCGGTCGGATCGACCTGTTGTTGCCCTATGTCTCGCCATCGCGCCTGACCTCGATTCGCGATATTTCCAACTTGATTGGCGAACTTCGCACCGAAATGCTCGCGGGGCGGCGGGCGTTTGCTGGCTGAAACCTGTAAACGCGTACAACACGACATTTGCAGACGTACACAACCCCTACAGTTGTGTTGCGGCACTAATCTCTCGGCAACAATTCATCAATCATCTGCAAACAATGATTCAACCCCGGTGACACATCGCCCACCCGTCGGCTCAAGATGATCGGCGAAGTGGCGTTGTCTTCCAGCAGTGGGGTGAAGCCGATGTCGTCGCGGTGCAGCAACTGCACCGAGGCCGGTACCAGGGTGACGCCGATGCCAGCACCGACCAGTCCAATTGCCGTTTGCAACTCGTTGGTCCATTGCGCCACATGGATGCTCACACCATAGGACTCGAACAGTGCGATCACGTGGTCGGCGTAGCTCGGCCGCGGGTTGCCGGGGTAGAGCACGAACGGTTCCTTCGCCAGATCGCGCAGGCTGATCGGACCGGCCAGCAGCGGGTGGCCGGCGGGCAGGGCGGCGACCAGGCGATCTTCGGTCAACACGGTCTGGATGATCGCCGGGTCGTCGATGCGAATACGGCCGAAGCCCACGTCAATGCGCCCGGCCTTGAGCGCCTGCACCTGTTGCAGGGTGGTCATCTCTGACAGCCCCAGTTCCAGTTCCAGACGCTCATGGTTGCGCAAGCGGCGAATCAGTTCCGGTAACACGCCATAGAGCGTCGACGGCGCAAACCCGATGCCCAGCCAGGTCTTTTCGCCGAGGCCGATCCGCCGTGTGTTGTCGCAGACCTTGCCCAGTTGCTCCAGTAACGCACTTGAATGCTCATGGAAAAACCGTCCGGCGTCGGTGAGCTTCAGCGGCCGACCGCGTTCCAGCAGTTGCACCCCAAGCTCATCTTCCAGTTGCTGGATCTGCCGGCTCAGGGGCGGCTGGGCGATGTGCAACTGCTCGGCGGCGCGGGTGAAGTTGAGCGTGCGAGCCACGACCTGAAAGTAACGCAGGTGACGCAGTTCCATGGAGCCTCCAGATGCGCATGGGTTGAATACCTTTAAGGTATCAAGCCAGACCAATTCTATATTGGCCGTCACTTTAAAGCCGTATGAGAATTCAGCCCAGAATTTAAAGAACCTGACGGGTATCGACATGCGTGCAACAGCCATTGAATCGATCGAGACGATCATCGTCGATCTGCCGACCATCCGCCCGCACAAGCTCGCCATGCACACCATGCAGAACCAGACGCTGGTGATCATCCGTGTGCGCTGCGCCGATGGCATCGAAGGTGTCGGCGAATCCACCACCATCGGTGGCCTGGCGTATGGCAATGAAAGCCCCGACAGCATCAAGACCAACATCGATCAACACTTCGCGCCGTTGCTGCTGGGCCAGGACAGCGCCAATGTGAATGCGGCGATGTTGCGCCTGGAGCGCAGTATTCGCGGCAATACGTTTGCCAAATCAGGTATCGAAACCGCCTTGCTTGACGCCCAGGGCAAACGCCTCGGCCTGCCGGTCAGCGAGTTGTTGGGCGGCCGGGTTCGCGATGCGCTGCCGGTGGCCTGGACGTTGGCCAGTGGTGACACCGAGCAAGACATCGCCGAAGCGCAGAAAATGCTCGACCTGCGCCGCCACCGGATCTTCAAACTGAAAATCGGTGCCGGTGAGGTCAACCGCGACCTGGCCCATGTCATCGCGATCAAGAAAGCCCTGGGCGATCGCGCCAGTGTGCGGGTCGATGTCAATCAGGCCTGGGATGAAGCGGTTGCACTGCGCGCTTGCCGGATTCTCGGCAGCAACGGCATCGACCTGATCGAACAGCCGATCTCGCGCAACAACCGCGCCGGCATGGCACGTCTGAATGCGATAAGCCCGGCGCCGATCATGGCCGACGAATCCATCGAATGCGTGGAAGACGCCTTCAACCTGGCGCGGGAGGGCGCCGCTTCGGTGTTCGCCCTGAAGATCGCCAAGAACGGCGGCCCCCGCGCCGTGCTGAGAACCGCCGCGATTGCCGAAGCGGCCGGCATCGGCCTCTACGGCGGCACCATGCTCGAAGGCGCCATTGGCACGCTGGCTTCGGCCCATGCCTTTATCACCCTGAACAAACTGGCCTGGGACACCGAGTTGTTCGGCCCGCTGCTGCTGACCGAAGACATTCTCAGCGAACCGCTGGTCTATCGCGATTTTGAACTGCACGTGCCGAATACACCGGGCCTGGGCTTGTGCCTGGATGAAGAACGCCTGGCGTTCTTCCGTCGCGACAAGACGTCCACCGCCATTTATCAAGCCTGAGGAGCGCATCATGCTGTTCCACGTAAAAATGACCGTGAACCTGCCACTCGACATGACCCCCGAACTCGCCACTCGACTCAAGGCCGACGAAAAGGCCCTGGCCCAGCGCCTGCAAGAGCAGGGCAAATGGCGCCACCTGTGGCGAATCGCCGGGCACTACGCCAACTACAGCGTGTTCGATGTCGACAGCGTTCAGGAACTGCACGACCTGCTGATGCAACTGCCGCTGTTTCCCTACATGGCCATCGAGATAGACCCGATGTGCCGGCATCCTTCTTCGATTCGCGAGGATGACCGCTGAGCCCCGCCAGCTCAGTTCGCTACGCTAATAACTACAAGATGAGGAACCCCCATGAACGTCAAGATTTCCCACACGGCCAGCGCCCAGAAGTTTCTCGAAGAGGCCAGCGGTCTGCTCAACGAGGCTGGTGATCCGCGGGTCAAGGCGCTGGTGTATCGCATCCTGCGCGATTCGGTGAACATCATTGAAGACCTGTCCGTAACCCCGGAAGAGTTCTGGAAAGCGGTCAATTATCTGAACGTGCTGGGTGCGCGTCAGGAGGCGGGTTTGCTGGTGGCCGGGCTCGGTCTGGAGCATTACCTCGACCTGTTGATGGATGCCGAAGACGAGCAGGCCGGCAAGGCCGGTGGCACGCCACGGACCATCGAAGGGCCGCTGTATGTGGCCGGCGCGCCGCTGTCTGAAGGCGAGGCACGACTTGATGACGGTGTCGATCCGGGCGTGGTGCTGTTCATGCAGGGCCAGGTGCGCAATACCGCTGGCGAACCGCTCGCCGGGGCCGTGGTGGATGTCTGGCACGCCAATACCGGCGGCACGTATTCGTATTTCGATACCACACAATCGGAGTTCAATCTGCGTCGGCGCATCGTCACTGACGCCGAGGGTCGTTATCGTTTTCGCAGCATCGTGCCGTCGGGTTATGGCTGCCCGCCGGACGGTCCGACCCAGCACTTGCTCGATCAACTGGGCCGCCATGGCCAGCGCCCGGCGCATATCCACTTCTTCATCTCGGCGCCGGATCATCGTCACCTGACGACCCAGATCAACCTGGATGGCGATCAATACCTGCACGACGACTTCGCCTACGCCACTCGCGATGAATTGATCGCCCACATCACCTTCAGCGACGATCAAAAAAGGGCGGCGGCCCACGGTGTCAGCGGCCGGTTTGCCGAAATCGACTTCGATTTCACCTTGCAGTCGTCCGCCCAGCCCGAGGAGCAACAGCGCCATGAGCGAGTTCGCGCACTTGAAGACTGAGTGCATCACTTAGCCGGCCCGGGCCACGAGATAACCGACCGTTTATCTCGTGGCCTTCTGCGTTGCGACCGGTGCCTTAGAATCGCCCGACGCAACCGATAACAACAATGAGAGTGACCCGATGATGCACGCGCAACTGTTGAGTCAGCGCAGCAGAATTTTCGACCACGCCGACCCTTACGCGGTGTCGGGCTACGTCAATCAGCACGTTGGCAACCATTGCATCTTGATGCCCCGTGTCGGCCGACCGCTGGCCAGCCTCGATCACCGCAAGTTCGCTAGCCTCGACCTGTGTCGCATCAGCTACGGCGCCAGCGTGCGGGTCACCTCCGGCGCGCTGGAAAGCATTTATCACCTGCAAGTGCTGCTGCGCGGCCACTGCCTGTGGCGCGGCCATGGCCAGGAACACGACTTCGAACCCGGCGAGTTGCTGCTGATCAATCCGGACGATCCGGTGGACCTGACCTATTCCGCCGATTGCGAAAAATTCATCCTCAAAGTCCCGACCCGTTTGCTGGAATCGGTGTGCGATGAGCAACGCTGGCGTTATCCGGGGCAGGGCGTGCGGTTTCTGGAGAACCGCTATCAGCTCGATCAACTGGAAGGTTTCGTCAACCTGCTGGCGATGATTTGCCAGGAGGCCGAAGCCACCGAGCAGATACCCAAGGTGCAGGAGCACTATGCGCAGATCATCGTCAGCAAGATGCTCAGCCTGATGAGCACCAACGTCAGTCGGGTCAGTCCTGGTTCGCCGTCGGCCACGTTCGAGGTGATCGCCGATTACATCGCGCGCAATCTCAAGCAGGAGATCGACAGCGAACAACTGGCGCGTCAGGCGCGGATGAGTGTGCGTTCGCTCTATGGTTTGTTCGAACGCAACGCCGGGGCCACGCCGAAAAACTACATCCGCCAGAAACGCCTGGAGCGCATCAACGCCTGCCTGAGCGACCCGACCTGCAACGTGCGCAACATCACCGAAGTGGCGATGGATTATGGCTTCCTGCACTTGGGACGGTTCTCCGACAGCTACCGCAAACAGTTCGGTGAACTGCCGTCCGACACCCTCAAGCGCCGGCACTAAACCGAGCGCCGAATGATCGTTCCCACGCTCTGCGTGGGAATGCAGCCCGGTACGCTCCGCATCCCAAAAGGCCGAACGCGGAGCGTCCGTTGAGGCATTCCCACGCAGAGCGTGGGAACGATCAGGGTCAGGGGCTGCGCTAAACGGACAAAGGTCTGCACCCATCGGATAGTCCGCTTCAACCCCCCGTCCTAGCATGGCCCTGCCTGAATAAAAACAATGGAGGCGGCGGCCATGTCCCTGCGACCCGAATACCTTCACTCCCTGCTGGAAGACGACAAAGAACAGGGCATCTATCGCTGCAAGCGCGAGATGTTCACCGATCCGCGGTTGTTTGATCTGGAGATGAAACACATCTTCGAAGGCAACTGGCTGTATCTGGCCCACGAAAGCCAGATCCCCAACCTCAACGATTTCTACACCACCACCATGGGCCGCCAGTCGATCTTTATTGCGCGCAACAAGGCCGGTGAACTCAACGCCTTCATCAATGCCTGCAGCCATCGCGGCGCCATGCTCTGCCGGCACAAGACCGGCAACAAAAGCTCTTACACCTGTCCGTTCCACGGCTGGACCTTCAACAACTCCGGCAAGCTGCTCAAGGTCAAGGACCCGGCCGAAGCGGGTTATCCGGCGAGTTTCAACTGCGACGGCTCCCACGACCTGACCAAAGTCGCGCGGTTCGAGTCCTATCGCGGCTTCCTGTTCGGCAGCCTCAAGGCCGATGTGGTGCCACTGGTGGAACACTTGGGCGAGTCGGCAAAGATCATCGACATGATCGTCGACCAGTCCGCTGATGGCCTGCAAGTGCTGCGTGGTTCTTCCAGCTACATCTACGAAGGCAACTGGAAACTCACCGCCGAAAACGGTGCCGACGGCTACCACGTCAGTTCGGTGCACTGGAACTACGCGGCGACCCAGAATCAACGCAAACAGCGCGAGGCCGGTGACAGCAATCCGACCATGAGCGCGGGTACCTGGGCCAAGCAGGGCGGTGGTTTTTACTCGTTCGACAAGGGCCACATGCTGCTCTGGACCCGCTGGTCCAACCCCGAGGACCGTCCGCTGTACGAACGCCGCGACGAGTTGGCCCAGGACTTCGGCCAGGCTCGTGCCGACTGGATGATCGAGAACTCGCGCAACCTGTGCCTGTACCCGAACGTGTACCTGATGGATCAGTTCAGCTCGCAAATCCGCATCGCCCGGCCAATCTCGGTCAACCGCACAGAAATCACCATTTACTGCATCGCCCCCAAAGGTGAAAGCGATAGCGCGCGGTCGAGCCGGATTCGCCAATACGAGGATTTCTTCAACGTCAGCGGCATGGCGACGCCGGACGATCTGGAGGAGTTTCGCTCCTGCCAGACCGGTTATCAGGGCAGTGTCACCACCTGGAACGACATGTCCCGCGGCGCCGAACACTGGATCGAAGGCGCCGATGACGCGGCTCGGGAAATCGATCTGCATCCGTTGCTCAGCGGCGTGCGCACCGAGGACGAAGGCCTGTTCGTGCTGCAACACAAGTACTGGCAGCAAACCATGCTCAAGGCCCTGGCCGCTGAACAGTCCGAATTGATTGCAGTGGAGTCCGTGCAATGACCATCACCTACGAAGCCGTGCGCGATTTTCTCTACCGCGAAGCCCGTTACCTCGATGACAAGCAATGGGACGACTGGCTGGAACTGTACGCCGCCGACGCTTCCTTCTGGATGCCATCCTGGGATGACAACGACGAACTGACCGAAGACCCGCAGCGGGAGATCTCGCTGATCTGGTACGGCAGCCGTACCGGCCTGGAGGACCGCATATTCCGCATCAAGACCGAGCGCTCCAGCGCCAGCATTCCGGACACCCGCACCTCCCACAACCTCAGCAACATCGAGCTGCTGGAACACGCCGACGGCCTGTGCAAGGTGCGTTTCAACTGGCACACCCTGAGCTTTCGCTACAAGACCGTCGACAGCTATTTCGGCAGCAGTTTCTACACCTTGGACGTGCGCGGTGAAAACCCCCTGATCAAGGCCAAGAAAGTGATCCTGAAGAACGACTACGTTCGTCAGGTCATTGATATCTATCACTTGTGAGGCGACCGTCATGACGCATTCCATTGCATTCAATTTCGAAGACGGCGTCACCCGTTTCATCGACGCCAACCCTGGCGAAACCGTGGCCGATGCCGCGTACCGCCAGGGCATCAATATTCCGCTGGACTGCCGCGACGGCGCCTGCGGCACCTGCAAATGTTTTGCCGAGGCCGGGCGTTACGACCTGGGCGAGGAGTACATCGAAGACGCCCTCAGCGCGGACGAAGCCGAACAAGGTTTTGTCCTGACCTGCCAGATGCGCGCCCAGAGCGATTGCGTGGTGCGGGTCCCGGTTTCCTCGGACGTGTGCCGTACCCGCCAGGCCAGTTTTGAAGCGACCATCAGCGCTGTTCGGCAGTTGTCCGACAGCACCATTGCGCTGTCGATCAAAGGTGAGGCCCTCAGCAAACTCGCTTTCCTGCCAGGGCAATACGTGAACCTTGGGGTTCCCGGCAGCGAGCAGACCCGTGCGTATTCCTTCAGCTCGTTGCAGCGCGATGGCGAGGTCAGTTTCCTGATTCGCAACGTGCCCGGCGGCCTGATGAGCAGCTTCCTCACCGGCATGGCCAAGGCCGGCGACAGCATGACCCTGGCTGGACCGCTGGGCAGTTTCTACCTAAGGGATATCCGCCGTCCGCTGTTGTTGCTGGCCGGTGGCACCGGTTTGGCACCGTTCACCGCGATGCTGGAAAAAATCGCCGAGCAGGGTAGCGAGCAACCGCTGCATCTGATCTACGGCGTGACCAACGACTTCGACCTGGTGGAGCTCGATCGGCTGGAAGCCTTCGCCGCGCGCATCCCGAATTTCAGCTTCAGCGCCTGCGTGGCCAACCCCGACAGCCAGCATCCGCTCAAGGGCTATGTGACCCAGCACATCGAGCCGCGGCATCTGAACGACGGCGATGTCGACGTTTACCTGTGCGGCCCGCCGCCGATGGTCGAGGCGGTCAGCCACTACATTCGCGAACGAGGGATCGCCCCGGCGAATTTCTACTACGAGAAGTTTGCTGCCAGCGCGGCATAAAATTTTCTACGGCGCCGCCCCCCCCCCGTAGGAGTCGCCGAAGTCTGTGATCTTTTGGTCCTGATCTTAAAAAGCAATGTCAAAAGATCGCAGCCTTCGGCAGCTCCTGCGGGAGAGGGGGTTGTCATGAGGTGTGTATGAACAGATTTCACGAAAAAATCGTGTTGATTACCGGGGCTGCCCAAGGCATTGGACGGCGTGTCGCTGAGCGTATGGCGGCGGAGGGCGCGCGGTTGATTCTGGTTGATCGCTCCGAGCTGGTTTTCGAGTTACAACTGCAACTGGGGCAAGGCAGCCAGGTACTTGCGCTGACCGCCGACCTTGAGGATTACAGCGAATGCAGCCGAGTGATGAAAACCGCCGTCGAGCGCTTTGGCCGTCTGGATGTGCTGGTCAATAACGTCGGCGGGACGATCTGGACCAAGCCCTTCGAACATTACGAAGTGCAACAGATCGAAGCTGAAGTGCGTCGCTCGCTGTTCCCGACGCTGTGGTGTTGCCATGCCGCGCTGCCGTTCATGCTGGAGCAAGGCCGTGGGGCCATCGTCAATGTTTCGTCCATTGCTACCCGCAGCGTCAATCGAGTGCCGTATGGCGCAGCGAAAGGCGGGGTCAATGCGCTGACGGCGTGCCTGGCATTCGAAACCGCCGGTCGCGGGGTCCGGGTCAATGCCACGGCACCGGGCGGCACTGAGGCACCGCCACGGGTGATCCCGCGTAACAATGCCGGGCAAAGCGCGCAGGAAAAGGTCTGGTATCAGCAGATTGTCGAGCAAACCCTCGACAGCAGTTGGATGAAGCGCTACGGCACGCTGGATGAGCAGGCCAGCGCTATCTTGTTCCTGGCCAGCGACGAGGCTTCCTATATCACCGGCATGATTATGCCGGTGGGCGGTGGCGATCAGGGCTGAGGCCAGCCTTATAAGCGCCGCTGAAACGCCTTGACGATCCGCAGCGTGGCGTCGCTGATTTTCAGGTTGTGGATGGCGTCCAGCGGATGCCACATGCAATCGATGATCTCGTTTTGTGGCCGGGCGTTGTCGAGGTTGACCACTGATGCTTCATAGACGTGGTGTCGGGTGCCGCCATCTTCCACCTCCATCAGGTACAGCATGCCGTCGACCCTCAGCCCGGTTTCTTCCGCCAGTTCGCGGATGGCCGCGTCGGCTCTGGTTTCGCCCGGCTCGACCTTGCCGCCGGGCAAAATCCAGCGACACCGGGGCTTGCGTACCAGGAGGACGTGTCGGTCTTGTTCGCATATCACGGTGGCGCGTACTTTCATGTGTTACCTGATTGCCCGTTTGTCATAAAACAGTCACAAAAATGCAATATTCGAGCCGAGGCCCGGTATTCCGGCGGCTTGAAGGGTTGGAGTGGTCATGCAAGGGGAAAGTGCCACCAAACGTCGCGACGTCTGGTCGGCACCTGGGCAGGGAGCGGGTGTAGGGTAGGCACGTCAATCGTGGATGTTCACTGCCCAATAAGGAGGTGACTATGAGCATTGAGATGCTGACCAAGATGCACATGAACGGTTACGACGTCCTCAGCGTCAATCATGGCCCATGGCGGGTCTGCACCAAAGGTGACCGTTTGGCCGCCTTCGCCAGCCGTGAAGAGGCACTGGCTTTCGCGGCGTCTCTGCCAACCTATAAGGCGCGGACGAGACGGCCGGCGCCTGACCAGTAGTCGACGTGTGTGTAGCCCCGGCCTGCCCCCGGGGCTTTTTATTGGCGCTCGGCTAGTAGCCGCTGCCGCCCATGCCCCCCATTCCGCTTGAGGAGTGAGAGGGTTCCCGGGCTCTGCGTTGGGCGTTACTCCATTCCGCGCAGCTCATGAAACTGGTGTGATCCACCTTGCCCGCGCCATTGAAACTGACGTTGTAGGGTTGCTGGCGGCCTTCCTGAACCAGCTTGTAGTCATAACAGCTGCCGGGCTCCACCGTGCGATCGGTGACGGCCAGGGGCTTGCCGCCGATCTGCTCGACTTGATCCTTGCTCATGCCGCTTTCGACTTTGGCCACCAGCGGCTGATTGCGATAGACGTGTGAATCGGTGCTGCAACCGCCCGATGCCGCCAGTACGGCGACCAAGGCGAACAGGGGCTTGTTCATGGCAGTGCTCCGGTGAGTGAGCTTACGGTCGGCGGATATGCCGCGCCTTCACTTCCTCGGCGTAGCTCTTCAGCCGTTCTTCATCCCCCTGGAGCACCTCCCGCAGCCTCAGGGCTACCTGGGCATCCACTTCATTGCCAGCCTGGCGAAACTGTTCAGCCAGGCGCAAAAGTTCGACCGCCGACCAGCGCAGATTCGACTCCACACTTTGCAAGTCGCGATGCAATGCTTTCTCGAGTTCGTTTAGCAAAATGATGACCTCCTGCAAAATCCCACTCCGAAAGATTAGTCGCGTTTACCCGGTGGGGCGTTCCGTTCGTAAGGGCGCACGTCGGTTCTGTCGCTTTCGCCAATCGTTCGCTGGAAGTCTGGGCGGCTACGCGCTACATTCGCCGTTTTTCGGGATGAGGAAGCGGTATGCGGATGTTGATGGCGGGGGTCGCGGTGGCGATGTTGGCGGGCTGTTCATTACCCGCATCCCTGGTGCCGGGCGAGCCCAATGTCAGCAAATACAGCGCCAAGCCGCCGAAAGACTACGTCGCGTGCGTGCTGCCGTTGTGGCAAGTGCAGATTCCCAAGACCAAACAAATGGCCATTTCCAACGGCTATCGCCTGACCGCGCCAAGCATCATCACGGCGGACGAGATTCTGGATATCGTGAAATCGAAGGACGGCAGCCGGGTGTCGCTGTACCAAGGGCCGCCGTGGGCGAAATCGGCGGCGATGCGCCAAGCGGTGCGTGACTGTCTGTAAGACTGGGTATCGATTTTGAAGAAAGCCGAAGCCGGATTATTCCGGCTTCGGCTTTTTTGTGGTGCTGGCTAGTCGGTGATGTCGGTCACCGCAATGCTTTGCTCTGAGCCTGCACCGCTTTTCTTCTCGCGACGATCTGTCAGCCATTCATCCACCTGACCGGAAAACTCCGGCGGGGCCTTGCGTCCGACCTTTCTCGCCAAATCAATCAGGGCGGTCTGGGCGAGGGCGTCTTCCATGCGTTTCTGCGCGGTCATCATCGCCCCATGCACCGCACAGCCGCCGTCCAGCGCCCAGGCCGGCGGCGCGCCTTCGAACAAAGCGCAACGGCCACGAATCTCACGGCAATCGAAGATCAGCTTCTGGCCGTCGATGGCGTTGACGATGTCCAACAGGGTGATTTCATCGGAAGGCCGGGCCAGTTTGAAACCACCGCGCACGCCTTCAGTGGCCACCACCAGTTTGGCCTTGGCCAGTTTGGTGAAGATTTTCGCCAGATAATCCAGCGGCACGCCTTGCAGCTCCGCGAGGTCGCGCACGCTCGCCTCGCGGGAGTCGCCGCCATTACCCACCAGAAAAAGCAGGCAATGAATGCCGTACTCAACGCCTGCGCTGTAAAGAGACATAGTGATCTCCGACTAATATTGTCGCAAATATTAGCAGCGGTTCAGGAGGGCGGCAACGCGCGTCGCGGCTTCTTTATTTATTGGGTTAGGGATGGGCTGATCAGTAAGGCTCGGCCCAGACGGGTTTTTAAAACCAATCTGATAAACCGATTGGAATGATCAGTAATGTTGACTTGTTTGGATTAAAGGCGACCAATAGAGTCGTAGTTATTCGGTCGGGCAGCCGTCATGACCCCTGAAAACATTCATCATCTGGTTTTCCACTCGGAGCTAAAAAATGAAACAACAGATTCTGGTCATTGGCGCAGGTTTTGGCGGCATGTGGACGGCGTTGAGCGCCACGCGTTTGTTCGATATCCATGGGCACGACCGCGTTGAAGTCACTGTCCTGGCGCCTCAGGCCGAGCTGCGGGTGCGTCCGCGCTTCTACGAACCGAATGCCCATCAACTGGCCGCGCCGATTGGCGAGCTGTTCGATGCGGTGGGTGTGAAGTTCGTCCAGGGCGCTGCTGACACCATCGATGTCGAGCAAAAACGTGTCGGTTATCTCGATGCGTCGGGTGCCAGACAGGTAATCAGCTACGACAAACTCGTTCTGGCCACTGGCAGCCGTCTCGCTTCACCGAACACCCCCGGTGTGATCGAGTACGCGTTCGACGTGGACCAGATCGAACAAGCCGTACGCCTGGAAAACCACCTCAAATCCCTGGCCAATCAGCCAGAAAGCAAAGCCCGCAACACCGTCGTTGTCGCCGGCGGCGGCTTCACCGGAATTGAAACTGCGACCGAAATGCCCGCTCGCCTGAGAGCCATCCTGGGCGATAACGCCAACATCAACGTGATCATCGTTGATCGCGGTGAGAAGGTCGGCGCGTCCATGGGCGCTGAAATCAGCCAGTCCATCGCCGAGGCGAGCACTGTGTTGGGCGTTAAATGGCAGCTGAAGTCGTCGGTGGTATCAGTCGATCAAAACGGTGTGACCCTGGCCGACGGTCAACGCATCGAAGCCAACACCGTGATCTGGACCACCGGCGTGCGCGCCAGCTCCCTGACCGAGCAAATCCCGGCTGAACGCGATCACCTTGGCCGCCTGCACGTGGACGCCCACCTGCAAGTCATCGGTCAGGACGATATCTTCGCCACGGGCGACGTGGCCTACGCCGCAAGCGACGACATCGGCAACCACGCGCTGATGACCTGCCAGCACGCGATCGTCCTCGGCCGTCATGCCGGTAACAACGTGGCCGCGCAGATGTTGGGTGTGGACCCGACGCCGTACAGCCAGCCCAAGTACGTGACGTGCCTGGACCTGGGCGCCTGGGGCGCGGTCTACACCGAAGGTTGGGATCGCCAGGTCAAACTGGTGAAACAGGAAGGCAAGGCGCTCAAGACGCAGATCAATACCGTGTGGATTTACCCGCCAGCCGCCAATCGCGAGACCGCTTGGGCTGCCGCCGATCCGTTGATTCCAATTGCGTGAGGTCCGCAAGTCCGCACAAATAGTGTTGATATATAAGGGCTTACGACGTTAATTAACCGAACAGTGCGCAGAATTATATTGTTTCAAAGTATTTTAGTAGGTTAATATCGCCCCGCGTTCACCACCACGGTTTATGCATTTTTAAGTCCCAGGCGTCCATCAGCTGCCTGGGATTTTTTTTGCCCGCGATTTGACATCAGAACGCGTACTGCAATCGGGTGTAGTAGTAACCCCCGGTGAAACCGAACGGTGAATAGCTGCCCCAGTTTTCGCCGAACGACGAGTTGGGCACACCGATATGGTCGGGGTATTTGTCGAACAGGTTCTGCGCGCCCACGGCCACGGTCAGTTGTTTGCTCAGCGCATAGGCCACATCCAGGTCGGTAATCCATTTGGCCGAGTACTCGCGATCCAGGCTCGGATCGCTCGAACTGTTGACCTCGGTGTACGTGCCATAACGGGTCAGCCGCAGGTTGACGTCGAAGTCGCTGATGCCCCAGTCGGCGGCGAAAATCATCTTGCTGCTCGGCGAGGTCTTGGTGATCAGCGCCCGGGACTGGCGACCCATCAGCTGGAAATTGCCGCCCAGTGCGGTCAGTTGTTCCGGGGTGTCGTTCACGCTGAGGATCTGGGTGTGGTTGTAGTTCAGCGCTGCGGTCCATTTCACCGTGCCGTAGCGATTGAGGTTCTGCCGGTAGTTGCCCACCACATCGACCCCGGACGTGCGGGTGCTGGCGCCGTTGGTGAAGTACTGCGCGCCCGCCGTGGCCGGTACGCCGATGCCGTCGAGCAGGGCGGCGATGCCCGGGCCCTGGAAGCGTTCGCTGAGCACCAGGCGATCACGCAGGTTGATCACGTAACCGTCGACCGTCAGGCTCAAATCCTCGCTTGGAGTCAGGGCGAAGCCGAGGCTGAAGTTGGTCGAGCGTTCAGGTTTCAACGCCTCGGCGCCGAGGGCCTGGGCGCCTGCCGAGTCCACCGGCAGGATCACGTAGTTGTAAGACTGGTAGACACCATTGATGGTGTCGAACCCGGTCGAGCGCGCGGTAAAAATCTGGTTGGCCAAAGAAGGCGCGCGAAAGCCATTGCTGACGCTGCCGCGCACCGAGAACACCGGGTTGAACTCATAGCGGGTGCTGAGCTTGCCGCTGCGGGTGCCGCCGATGCCTTCGTTGTAGTGTTCGTAACGGCCGGCGACGCCGACGTACCACTGTTCAACCGGGTAGAAGCCCAGATCGATGTAGCTGGCGACGCTGTTGCGGCTGACTTTCTGCGCATCTTCCGGGGTAATCCCATTGGTGACTTGCGCCCCCGGATCCGGACGTTGCCCGGCCCGTGGATGGCCGACCGGGAACACGTAACCGCCATCGATATACGAAGCTTCGGACCCGGCGCGGGTCTCGTAGCTTTCCCGCCGATGCTCGAAACCAAAGGCCACATCCATCGGCTTGGCCAGGCCGATTTCGTAGCTTTTTTTCAGGTCCAGGTTGCTGGTCAACTGGTCGGCGATGTAAATGCCGGAGGTGAATGTGTTCGGGGTGTTTTCGCCCAGGGACGGGTTCTGGTTGTCGTAGGTCCGCTGCTTGGCGTAGTTGCGCCCGTAGGTGCTGCTCAGGTCCCAGGCCCATCCGCCGAGGTTGTCGCCCTTGGCACCGAAAGCCGACTGGAAATCGGTTTCGTTGACCAGCCAATAAGGGCTGTAGCCATCGGGATAGCCATTGGGTCCGGTGGTGATGGTGTTGCGCCCGCTGGGCAGGCGGAAGTTCTGGCCGTCGTTGTTCTCGCGGGTGGCCACGGTCGAGAACGAATACAACGTCAGCGCATCATTGAGTGGCAGATCGAGGTTGTAGCCGGCATCGGCCAACTGACTGCGGGGCAAGCCATAGCCTTTGTAGGTGTGATGGCTGGCATCGGCTTCGCGCGGATCGGGCGAGCCATCGGCCTGCGGGTAGTAATGAGCGCTGTAGCCGTTGCTGCCGGCCTTGTTGTCGCGCTCCTGATACCGGGTGTCGAGGGACACGTTAAGTACTCCGGCCTCACCGACCTGAAACCCATAATTGAGCGCTTCCTGCCCGGTGCCGCGCTTGCCGTCGTAACCCTGGCCCAGCGTCGTATCAGAACTGCCGCCCGTGGTCTGCTTGAGGATGATGTTGATCACCCCGGAAATCGCATCCGAACCATATTGCGCCGCCGCCCCGTCGCGCAGCACTTCGATATGGTCGATGGACGCCACCGGGATCAGGTCCAGATCGCTCGGTGCCGCACCGCTGTTGATCCCATTGATGTTCAGCGTGGCGCTGGTGTGGCGGCGTTTGCCGTTGACCAGCACCAACACATGGGACGCGGTCAACCCGCGCAGGGTCGCCGAGCGCACCACGCCGCTGGCATCCCACCCGGCGCGGTCCGGCAGGTTAAACGAGGGAATGAATTTGCTCAGGGCTTCCAGCAGGCTCGGTTTGCCGACCGAGCGCAGTTGTTCGCCGGTCACCACATCAATCGGCGTCGGGCTGGTAGTGACGGTGCGTTGCTCGGCACCACGGTTGCCGGTGACCACCACGGTGTCGAGGGTTGGCGCGCCGGTTTCAGCGGCTTCAAGGCTGAACGAGGTCAGGCTGCACGCGAAGGATAGCGGCAATAACAAAGGACGATAAGCAGGGACTGGGCAGTTGCGCATAAGGGTGAAGCTCCTGAATTTCTAGTGTTATGCGTGTCATTTCTTGCGCGCGGCGATGGCTTCGATTTCCACCAGGCCGCCGGGCAGCGGCAGCGCGACGACCTGAATCGCCGTGCGCGCCGGTTTGTTCGGCTGCGCGGTGCTGCCAAAGAACGGCGTGTAGCCTTCCTGCAACCCGGCGAAAT
This sequence comes from Pseudomonas sp. ANT_J12, assembly GCF_008370045.1. Taxonomy (GTDB): domain Bacteria; phylum Pseudomonadota; class Gammaproteobacteria; order Pseudomonadales; family Pseudomonadaceae; genus Aquipseudomonas. The sequence goes on along the minus strand of NZ_VOBN01000003.1, from coordinate 219,017 downwards.
CAAGCGTGTTGCCCTTGGCCGGATCGCCCACCAGGAACACCCGCAGCTGCACCACATCGCCGAGGTCCAGGCCCTGGCTTTGCAGCACGCCTTTGAGCTTGTTCAGGATCGAGGTGGTCTGGGTTGCGGTATCGCCATACGCGGCGAAGGAATCCTTGGGCGCTTTCGGATCATGCAGATCGGCGAGCAATCCGCTGACAAACAGCAGATCGGTTTGCGCCGGCACCGACACCGCCAACGAGATCGGGAAATTCGAGTTGGGCAGGGCGATGCGTTTGATGTCGTCGGCCTGGCTGGTGAGGGCGGTGGCGGTCATGAGCAATCCTGTGAGCAAGGTAATGGCTTTCATCGTTCAGTCCTTTAAGCGAAAAGAGTCAGGCGGCAACGCCCGATTGAGTGCGTTCGGCATGTCGGCCAATCAGCGCGACGATGCGTCGGGCCGAGTCGGCGGCGCTGTTCTGCCAGATGCCGACGCCGCCGTGGGCGAGGGCGTCGCTGGCCAGATAGGTGCGGCCCTGGGGTTGGTTGAGAATCGCGTAAGCGCTCTCGCCAACCTCGTCGTTGACGATCCACGGGCCTTTGCTGAAGGGCACCTTGGCCCAGTTGATCGCCACCGGTTTTTGCAGCTTGGCGCTGTGGCCGGGGTGCAGCAGTTCGACGGCTTGCCGCGAGGAGGCGAACTGTTCGGCGAGGGATTTCTTGCTGAAGGCCTGGGCCGGTTCGCTGGTGTTGTAGGCGGCGACCAGGATCCCCTGGGCGCTGTTGAGCCGGTCGCTTGGATACCACAGGCCTTTGACTTCATGGTCCAGGTAAGAGAGGCCGCCATAGATGTTGAAGTCGGTTTCCCAGAAACGCGGCGACTGCCAGGCCACTTTGTTCGCTTGATCGCTTTGCGCGCTGAGGATCGCTTGCTTGAACGGCTGGCTGAAGTTGCTCGGCAGTTTCGCCAGCAATGGCAGCGGCACGGTGACCACCGCGTAATCGGCGTTCAGGGTCTGGGTCTTGCCAGTCTTGCGATCACGATAGGTGATGCGGCTGCCGCTTTCGGACGTCTGGATATCGCTGACTTCGGCGTTAAAACGCACGGCGTCCTTGAGCTTGTCGTAGAACGCGTAGGGAATCCGGTCCATGCCGCCCACCGGCTGGAACATGGTCGAAGAAAACTCGGGGATTTCGTCAAACACCAACGCGCCCCAGAGCTTGGGATTGAGCAGGGTTTGCAGTTCCAGCGGGGCCCGGGTCACCCCGGTTTGATCGCCGGCACCGGGCACGCGGGTGTAGCCGGAGCGCACGGAGCCTTTGTATTGGAAGTCGGCATTCAGGTCGCCATAGACCTTGAGGAAATTCAGCAAGGCCTTGCGGTCGTCGACGCTCAGATCCTGGTCCAGGGCTTGGCGGCTGACGGTGCGCGCCAGCAGTTCGGAGAGCTGGCCACGGGTGTCGTTGACCGCCTGGCGCAACTGGAACGCCGGTTTGCTCGGGTCCGGCAGAGCCAGGGCGTTGCGGCTGCTGTTGACCAGCACTTGCAGCTCGACGCCCAACTCGCGGCAGTAGCCGAGGATGGTCTGGTGATGGCTGGGAATTCGCGCCGGCCCGGCGTTGAAAAACTGCCCGTCATCGAAGTCGACGGTCTGGCTGACGCCGTCGTCGAAATCGACTTTGGTGCCACGGCGCAGGGTCCAGTTGCGTCCGCCGACGCGCTCCCGAGCCTCCAGAATCGTCACGCTGAAACCGGCCTTGCGCAGCTCATAGGCACTGACCAGCCCGGAGATCCCGGCACCGACCACCACCACGTTTTTGCCTTTGCCACTGCTGCCCAGTTGCAGCGGGGTGAACGTCGCCGCCACGGCTTGCGGCGTGAGCCCCAGCGCGCCGAGGGCGCTCACGGCGGCACCATAGCCGCCGACGGCGGCGATTCGGGTAATCATTTCTCTGCGGGTAAAAGCCATCGTGTTGCTCCTTGGCATTGAAGAGCGGCTGGATCCCCCGTAGGCGCAGCCTTCGTCAGCGCCTACAGGGGGATCACGTGAGGGTTAAAGGTCGTAACGCAGCGACAACAACAGGGTTCGCGGGTCGTTGATCGAGTAGTAGCGAGCGCCACTGGACGGCACGTAGCCGACCGATTGCGGGTAGGCGCGGTCGAGCAGATTTTTCACCGCCAGGGTGGTGGTCCAGTGGCCGTCGCTGGAGAGGTAGCGGGTGTTGGCGTTCCAGAAGGTCTGCTGGGGGATTTCCTGCACGTCGTCGTTCAACGCGTTGGCGTAGGACTTGGTCTGGAACTGCGCATCGGTGCCCGCCAGCCAGGTGCCGGGCAGGCCCGCCGGGATCGTGTAATTCAGGCCAACGCTGGCGTTCCAGCGGGGCGAGAACACCAGTTGTTTGCCGTTGGCATCGACCCCGGCGCCGCTGGCGTTTTCGAAATCGTCGTACTGGCTTTGCAGGTAGCCGACGTTGGCGGTCAGTTGCAGGTCGCGGGTCAGGGCGGTGAGGGTTTCCAGCTCGACGCCATAGGTGTGGGCCTGACCGACGTTGGTCCGCAGGCTCACGCCCAGCGCCGGGTCGTAGGCGTTGGTTTGCAGGTCCTTGTAGTCGTTGTAGAACACCGCGACGTTGGCCCGCAGGCGCTGGTCGAAGAAATCACCTTTGAAGCCGGTTTCCCAGGTGGTCACGTCTTCCGGCGAGAACGCTTGTTCGGCCGCCGCGCGGGTCGGCGCGCGGTTATCGTAGCCACCGGCCTTGAAGCCTTTGGCGACGTAGGCGTACTGGTTCAGATGCGGGGTCCAGGCGTATTCGAAACCGATTTTCGGGCTGGTGGACTGCCACGATTTGCTCGAATCAGCCGTGAAATTGGTCCCGGTAATCTGCCGGTTGGTGTTGATCGCGTAGTTGGTGTAATCGAAATTCTTGTGCTCGCGGGTAAAGCGCAGCCCGGCGATCAGCGACAGTTGCGGGGTGATCTTGTAGCTGCCCTGGCCATACAACGCGTAGCTTTCGGTGTTGGTCGTGCTGTATTGGCCCTGGCCAATCACCCGGTTGCGTGCCACGGAATAGGTCAGGTTGTCGCGGTCGGCTTCGAACTTCTCGCGGTACAGGTACAGGCCGGTGCTGAAGCTGAATTTGTCGTAGTCGCCGTTGAGCTGCCATTCCTGGGTGGCGTAGTCCTGCTTGTAGGTGATCAGGTTTTGCTGGATCAGCGCTGCTTGCCCCGAGTTGTCGTAGTCCACCGGTTGATTGAACCCGGAATAGGCGGTCACCGACTTGACGTTCAGGTTGTCGTTGATCGTGTAGATCGCGCGCAACACCGCGCTGCCCTGGTCGAGGCGGTTTTTCGGGTCGAGGCTGCTGTAGCTCTTGAATTTGTCGAAGTGGCCGTTGGCATCGAATGGCGTGTAGCTGGTGGTGTCGCCCCGGTCGAAGGTGCCGGCCAGGGTCAACTGCACATCCCACGGCGAATCGATGGGGTTCAAGCGCAGCTTGCCGCGATAGGACTGGATGTCGACGTTGTTCACATCCTTGCCGCGCGTCGGATCGGAAACGGTACCGTCGCGGGTCAGGCGAATCGCCGAAAAACTGCCGAACAGCGCGTTGTCCACGAGCGGGCCGCTGATCAGGAAACGGCCGTTCTGCGCGTTGTAATTACCGGCGCCCAGCTCAAAGAAGCCTCGGGTTTCCTGGGTCGGATCGCGGGTGATCACGCGGATCGCACCGGCGCTGCTGTTGCGTCCGTACAGCGTGCCTTGCGGGCCGCGCAGCACTTCGACGCGCTCGACGTCGTTGAAGTCGAGCATCGACGAAATGGCCCGTGGGATGTACAGGTCATCGGCGTACACCGCCACGGCGGATTCCTGGATCGGGTCGGTCTCGCCGATGCCGCGAATGCCGTAGGTCTGGGCACTGTAGGAGATCGACTGACGGCTGAGGGTCAGGTTCGGCACTTGCCCGGAGAGGTCGCGGATGCTTTTGATCTGCTTGTCTTCGAGGGTTTTTTCGTCGAACGCCGAGATCGCCAGCGGGGTTTTTTGCAGGTCTTCGCTGTGGTGCTCGGCGGTGACGGTGACAACGGGGAGGGCACCATCCTTGGTGTTTTCGTCGGCGTGGGCCGACAAGCCGAACAGGGCGAGCGACACGGCCAGCGTCAGTCGGTTTGCAGCGAAGGTGTTGTGCATGGTGAGCCCCAGGTGTGTCGTTGGCGTTGTCTGTTTTTTTTGGGGCAAAGCGTTGCCGGGGCCATGGTTTGAAAGCCATGGCGGCGGGGGCTTTTGCCGATTTCAGGTTTTGGTGTGGCAGTTGACCGTGGAGTGGTGTCGGCCGGAAAAACATGCAGTTCCGAGAGCCTCCACCTGGTCAGGGGTCGGTGATGGTTGTAACAGTATTTGTATAATACGGCGCTGTAAAAGTCCGATTAGTTATAAGTTAATTATAAAAAACAGTCATTAAGTATGAAGTTGAAATGCGTATTGCTGATGTTGTGTGGCAGGCAGAACTCAGCCCCACTAGACGCCCGCGACCGACCGGGGCAGCATGAGCCCCTCGAAATCGGGGCTCTCCTCATGCGACGTCTACCTTCCCTGGCAGCACTCAAAACCTTCGAATGCGCCGCCCGCCACGCGCATTTCGGCCGGGCGGCGGCGGAGTTGTGCGTGACCGACAGCGCCGTCAGCCATCAAATCCGCCAGCTCGAAGAGCAACTGGGTGTGTCGCTGTTTATCCGCGAAGGTCGGCAGATTCGCCCGACCATGGCCGCCGGGCGCCTGATGCAGAGTTTGCAGCAAGCCTTCGAACTGATCGGCGAGGCCTGCGATGAACTGCGTGATCCGTCGTCGCTGGCCGTGCTGCGTTTGGCGGTCACCGCCGAGCTGGCGCAAAAGTGGTTGATGAGTCGCCTCACGGATTTTTACGCGCGCTACCCGCACATCACCTTGCACCTCTACGAACAACCGATCGACGCCACCGCGCCGGGGGAAGACATCGACCTGGCAATCACCTACGGCACCGGTCCGGTGGACAGCAGTGCGTTTTTCGTGCGGCCATTGCCGGCGTTGCAGTTTTTCCCGGTGTGCAGCCCCGGGCTGTTCAACCAGGGCCTGCTGAAAACCCCGAAGGACCTGGCGCGCCATTGCCTGTTGCACGACGATCAGGACGGCAAGACCTGGACCGCCTGGCTCACCAGCCATGCCGGCGACCAGCGCCCGGAACGACAGCTGTATTTCGCCCACGCCGGGTTGGCGCTGGAAGCCGCCGCCCAGGGGCAGGGCGTGGCCATGGGCGATAACCTGACGGCGCAGGAAGATTTGCAGAGCGGTCGGCTGGTACGGCCGTTCGCGGCCAACATCACCGCGTTGGGCCAATACGCGCTGGTGTGCGAGCGGGTGCGCCTGGAGCGTCCGGCCGTGGCGCAGATGCTCGAATGGTTCAACGATCAACTGATTGATTGATGAGTTGAATTCAACTGTTCCGAAATAATCATCGTTGGCGAGGCGTCTGCCGGCGACCTTAGTCTGGGGTCATTCCAATCCCCGCTGATGAGGTTTGCCCATGGCACGTTTGCTCGATTCGACTCCAAAACAAGACGGCTTCCGCCTGCCCGGCGAGTTTGAAACCAAGTCCGGCTGCTGGCTCGGCTGGCCGGAGCGTACCGACGTGTGGCGCAACGGCGCCAAGCCCGCGCAGAAAGTCTGGGTGCAAATCGTCACCGCGATCTCCCAGAGCGAACCGGTCACCGTGTGTGCCTCTGCCACGCAGTTCGCCACCGCGCGCCGTCAGTTGCCGCCACAGGTGCGAGTCGTCGAGATGACCTGCAACGACACCTGGTTTCGCGACAGCGGCCCGTGCTTTGTGGTCAACGATGCCAGCGGCGAAGTGCGCGGCGTGGATTTCGAATTCAACGCCTATGGCGGCCTCGACGGCGGCTTGTACTACCCGTGGGACAAGGACGATCAGATCGCCAGCAAGATTCTCGAAATAGAACGCTTCGACCGCTACCGCGCGCCGCTGATTGCCGAACTGGGCGGCATCCAGAGCGACGGTCAGGGCAGCATTCTCACCACCGAGCAGTGCCTGCTCAACCGCAATCGCAACCAGCATTTGGGCAAGGATGAAGTCACCCGCCGACTGACCGATTACCTTGGCGCCGAGCAAGTCATCTGGCTGCCACGGGGCTGCAAGTTCGACGAAACCGATGGCCACGTCGATGACCTCGCGTGCTTCGTGCGCCCCGGCGAAGTGGTGCTGCAATGGACCGACAACCGCGATGACCCGCAATGGGAAATCTACCAGGAGGCCTACGACATCCTGCGCAGCACCCGCGACAGTCGTGGTCGCGAGTTGATCGTGCACAAGTTGCCGCAACCGGATGTGCTGGAATGGACCGCTGAAGAAGCCGAAGGACTGGATCAGCAGGACAGCACCCATACCCGTCAGGCCGGGACGAAGATCTGTGCGTCGTACATCAACTATTACGCCGGCAACACCTCGATCGTGGTGCCGTTGTTCGGCGACCGTCAGGATCAAGTGGCGTTGGCGACCCTCGCCGAACTGTTCCCCCGGCACAGGATTGTCGGCATCGAAAACTCTCGGGAAATCCTTCTCGGTGGCGGCAACGTCGCCTGCATCACCATGCCGCAGTACGCCGGCAAAGGAGTGTAATCGTGGGCCTGCACAAACTGACTCAAGCGTTATTGCTGGTGCTTGCACCCCTGTGTGTGCAGGCCGCCGATACCGCCCAACCGGTGGTCAACCTGTACATCTGGGGCGAGTACCTGGCGCCGGACACCCTGAGCAATTTCGAGAAACAGACCGGCATTCATGTGGTGGCCGATCACTTCGACTCCCTGGAAACCGTCGAGACCAAACTGCTCACCGGCCGCAGTGGCTACGACCTGGTGCTGACGGCGGGGCAGCACTTGTCCCGGGCGATCCAGAGCGGGGCGATCCAGACCGTGGACAAGCAGCAACTGCCGCACTTTGCCGGCGTCGGCGAGGAGTTTCGCCAGCACATGGCGGTGTTCGATCCGGGCAATCGCTACGCCGGGATCTATGCCTGGGGCACCACCGGCGTCGGCTATCAGGAGGAGGCAGTCAAGCAGCGTCTGCCCGACGCGCCACGGGACAGTTGGGCGATGCTGTTCGACCCGGCGGTGGTGGCGAAATTCGCCGATTGCGGGGTCAGCCTGCTCAACGATCCCAACGAAGTGTTTGCGGCGGTGATGAAGTACATGGGCCTGGACATCAACCGCCAGAACCTCGATGACCTGAAACTCGCCGAACAACAACTGGCGAAGATCCGGCCCTACATCCGCTACTTCGACAACGACCTGAACATCAGCGATCTGGCCAACGGCAACACCTGCGTGGCGATGTCCTGGAACGGCAACGTCGGCATCGCCGCCGGCCAGGCCGAGGCGGCAAACAAACCGTTCAAGTTGAGTTACCGGATACCCAAAGAGGGGACGTTGATCTGGTTCGACGCCATGGTCATCCCCAAGGACGCGCCGCATCCGCAAGCAGGGCTGGCGTTGATGGACTACCTGATGACGCCGCAGGTAATTGCGCCGATCACCGACACCATTCACTACGCCAATGCGATCACGGCGGCGGATGGGTTGATCGATCCGGCGATTCGTAATGATCCGGGGACCTATCCGTCGGAACAGGTGCGGGCTTCGCTGTACAGCAAGAATGACAATGGCAAGGCGTTCAACCGCGCGTTGATTCGGGCGTTCAGTCGGTTGAAGTCGGGGTTGTGATGGGCTTTTGGAGGTGTATCGAATGGGCGGGCGTCACGTCCTGTAGGAGCAAGGCTTGCCCGCGAAGAACGATAACGCGGTCTACCTGCTCGGCACCCGCCACAAATACCACGCCGCCACCGTCCGAAACGGACTCCACGCACGGCCAATCTCAATCATCTGCCTGCGAGTGGGCTGCACCTCCAGCCCCTTCATCCGCCGATACCCTTCACGTACACCAAAGTCATCCGCCGGCAAAATATCCGGCCGCTCCAGGCTGTAGATCAGCAGCATTTCCACGGTCCAGCGGCCAACCCCGCGCAAGGTGATCAAGCGCTCGATCAACGCTTCATCGTCCATGGCCAGCGCCGTGGCGTAATCCGGCACCACACCGTCCAGCGTTGCCTGGGCGATGCCTTGAATGGTCGCGATCTTGCTCGCGGAAAACCCGCAACTGCGCATCTGCTCGAAGCTTGCCGCCAGAATCTGCTTCGGCCTGGGGAATGCCCCCGAATCGAACAAACCCAATAGCCGCCCGACAATCGCGTCCCCGGCCTTGGCATGCAGTTGCTGATAGGCAATTGCCCGCACCAGCGACTCATAGGGATCCCGCGCCGGATGCGGTTGATGCAGGCAGGGGCCGACAGCGGCGATATGGCGCTGCCAGTCCTCGTCGATGGACGCTAGAAAGGTACTGGCAGGCTGGTAGAGGTCGGGCATGCAAGTCAGGATTTTTTCAGCAATGCGTTGACTTCACCGTAGGTGAGCGCCTTCAAATCGTGGGTGTTGAGCTTGCCGGTTTCCAGGAAACTTTTCGCCAGCGAACCCATGGCGCCATAGAGGAATTCGGCAATCCCGGAACCGGCGCTCAACCGCCGCACCCCGAGGGTTTTCTGCTCCTCGGGCGACGGCAGGCTGGCATTGCCCAGCACGTTCACCGGCAGGGGCGTGCCACGGCAGATCGCCTCGATCTCGTATTCCGCCGTTACGCCAGCGGCGAACAACCCATCGGCCCCGGCTGCCTGATACAGCGCCGCGCGTTTGAGGGTTTCGGCGACGCGATCTTCGGCAGGCACCAGGCTCTTGAGGTACACATCGGTGCGGGCATTGATAAACAGCTTCACGCCCCGACGCTCGGCGACTTGCCGGGCGACTTCGATCTTGCGCGCCAGCAGCTCCGGAGGCGATGCGCCGTCCTCGATGTTGATCCCGACCGCACCGGCGGCGATCACTGCATCAATCACTTCAGCGACCCGTGCCAGGTCATCGGAATAACCGGCCTCGATGTCCACGGTCAGCGGCACATTGATCACCCGGATGATGGATTCGACTGTCGCCACCAAACGTTCGAGGGGCAGGGTGTTGCCGTCCGGGTAACCATGGGCCCAGGCCACCGCCGCGCTGCTGGTGGCCACGGCTTGGCTGCCCAGTTGTTCCACCAGTCGCGCGCCGGTGGCATCGGCGACGTTGGTGAGGATCAGCAGGCCGTCCTGATGCAGCCTGTGGAACTGTTGGTCGAGCGCTTCCATCGAATGTCCTTCCCTATGAAATGATCAGAATGCCAATTGTTGAGTGATCTGCACCGCTGCCTTTTCCAGCCGCAGCAGAAACGCCTTGCGCTGTTGCCCACCACCATAGCCGGTCAGCGAGCCGTCCGCGCCGATCACCCGATGGCACGGCAGCACAATCGCCAGGCGATTATGCCCATTGGCCAGGCCCACGGCGCGGCTGGCCCCGGGTTTGCCCAGCAGCGCGGCGATGGCGCCATAGGTGCTGGTGTGGCCGTAGGGAATCTGCGCCAGTTCAGCCCAGACTTGCCGGGCGAACTCGCTGCCCGGCAGGTGCAGTGGCACCGTGAACTCGGTCAGTTGCCCGGCGAAATACTGCGCCAGTTCGCTCTCGATTTGCTTCAGGTGCCCGTTGTGCCCCGGGGCCACGACGTAGCCGTAACGGTTTTGCAATGCTTCGACTTCCCTGGTCAGTGCCGGGCGATCCAGGAACTCCAGCAACACCAAGCCGCGGCGCTCGGCCATGGCAATCATCGGCCCCAGCGGCGTGGTCAGTCGGGTGAACAGCAGCGGTTCGCTATTGGCGGCGCGGCCCGGGGTGATGTGGAAGGATTTTTGAAAGGCATCGCGAAAACCGCTCAGGGATTCGTAGCCGGAATCGAATGCCACATTGTCGATGGACTCGCCCTGTTTGATCCCGCCCAACGCCATGCCCAGGCGCCGGGTACGCAGCCACGCATGGAAGGTCATGCCGAAATGCTGCTTGAACCAGCGCCGCAGTTTCAACGGCTCGATGCCCTCGGCTTGCAGCTGCGTGTCGGTCCAGCGCTGGTCCGGGTTGGCGTCCACCGATGTGAGCAAACGCTGCACCCAATCCGGCGCAATGGCCGCCGCATCCAGCGGTTTGCAGCGCAGGCAAGCGCGATAACCGGCGGACATGCATTCATCGGCGTGGGCGAAGAACTCGACATTCTCGGGTTTGGGTTTGCGCGCCGTGCAACTGGGGCGGCAGAAAATCCCGGTGGTCTTGACCGCAGTAAAGAACACCCCCTCGTAGGCGGTGTCTCGTTCGAGCATGGCGCGAACCATCTCGGCGTGGGGGGGCAGCACAGCGTTTTGTAGGTTCATGGGGTGAGCATAAGGCGGGCTGTGAGTGGCCTCCACCGGAAAATCGACAGGGAATTAAGCAGGCGCAGGCGCGCACTCCCGAGGGGCATCGCAGCACGCCTCGGGCGACCTGCCGGTAACGAGTTTTGGAGCTGCGTTTGCGGGCACCGGAACGCTATGCAAACCCGAGGAACGACAGGACAACCACGACAATCACAACGACCCCGACGATGTAGATGATGTTGTTCATGAATGTCACCTCTGAACCAGAACAGGATGGCGAAACGAAGGTGCTACACCTACAAAGTAGTGCACGTTGATTCGCAATTCCATTCATGACCCACATGCATCGCGGGGGTTCAGGCCCTGCGCGCCATCAACAACACCGAAGCCGCCGCCGACAACAACCCCGCGCAGCAACGATTGAAGATCCGCTTGCCCCGGGGTTCCGCGAACCAGCGGCGCATGTGCAGGCCCATGTAGGCGTAGGCACTGATGGCGATCCACTCCAGCATCAGAAACAGCACGCCCAGCACCGCGAATTGTGGTGTGATCGCCCGGGTCGGGTCGACGAATTGCGGGAGAAACGCGGTGAAGATCAGGATCGCCTTCGGATTACCCGCCGCCACCAGAAACTCCTGGCGCGCCAACGCCAGCATCCCCACCGGCGCGCCGGCTACCGCGTTTTGCACGCCGGGATCGGCCCGCCACAATTGCCAGGCGAGGTAGAACAAATACGCCGCGCCCAGAATCTTGATCCCGTAGAACAACAGCTCCGACGTTTGCAGCACCACCGCCAGCCCGGCCGAGGCGAGGGCGATCATCCCGGCAAACGCCAGCAAACGCCCGATCCCCGCCATACAGGCGCGACGATAGCCATAGCGGGTGGCGTTGCTGACCGACAGCAGATTGTTCGGGCCGGGGGCCATGTTCAGGGCAAAACAGGCCGGGACAAACAGGGTGAGGGTGGCGAGGTCCATGGTGGGGGCTCCTGATCCGGGAGCCGCTTTTTTATCACGGATAACCGATGGTTTTGCCCATACAGTGACGCGCGCAAGTCGCCGTACACTTGGCCACACGTCAAAATCCGATCCATGACCTACGTTTGCCGACGGCCCCAGCCGATCTCGGCCGCGTTCCTGGTCATGACCCTGCTGGTGCTGGTGGCATGAAATTGCACGAGGACGATTAGGCAGTTTTCTTCAATACGTGGGGCAGGGCGCTCTTTACCGTGAGCGCTGTTCCCACTGAATTGAAGAAGGTCTGTGATGAGTCTGATGATGTCCATGGCGGCGTTTGCGCTGGTCGCTTCGATCACGCCGGGGCCGGTGAATATTGTGGCGTTGGGTTCCGGGGCGCGGTACGGGTTTCGTGCCAGTCAACGGCATGTGGCCGGAGCGACCCTGGGGTTTGTGTTGCTGCTGGTGCTGATGGGCCTTGGGCTGCATGAACTGTTGCAGCAGTGGCCGTGGATGACGCGGGTCGTGCAACTGGCCGGGGTCGGGTTTCTGTTGTTCATGGCCTGGAAACTGGCCATAGACGACGGGTCGCTGCATATCGGCGAGTCGGGGCAGGCGCCGTCGATGCTCTATGGCGCGGTGATGCAGTGGCTCAATCCAAAAGCCTGGCTGGCCTGTGTCGCAGGGATGGGGGCGTTTGTCGCGGATGGCGAGGCGCGGCTGGTCTGGCAGTTTGCGGCGGTGTATCTGGTGATCTGTTACCTGTCCGTCGGCTGCTGGGTGTATGCCGGGACGTTCATGCGCGGCTATCTGAATAACCCGGCGGGGATGCGTCTGTTCAATCGGAGCATGGCGTTGCTGCTGGCGGGGAGTGCTGCGTATTTGTTGTACCCCTAGCGGCATACAACCCATCCGTGCCCCGTAAACGGGGCACGGATGATTGAATCAGGGTGTCAACGTATACCGCTCAGAGCGTCGACCGCCTGTCTTGTCAGTGGCGTAAATTGACCAGAGCGCAATTGGGTGATGGCGTACAACGCACTGGCGGTTCGACCGTTACCATCGGCAAAGCTCTGGAAACCGATGACGGAAGCAAGCAGGTGTTTGTCAATGTGCTGGTGGGCGGTATCCAGCGTTTTCAAATGCTGTTCCAACAAGGCAAAACCGGTAATGCTGCCGCCATATTTCCCGTCTTGGCCAGCTTGACGTACTTGGCCAGCGGGGGAAGGGGCAAGACGGCTGTTCAACTCCGTGATAACGGTCGGGTCGGTCAGCAATTTGTTGTTGCCCGCATACTCGCGCAGTATCGCGGTGAATTGGTCGACGTCGTTGACTTGGAAAAAAGCCCCGTTCGCCATCCAGGCCGCGGCTCTTTGAGCAGGGTCGGTGAAACCGTTGGGATTGAAGACTGACTCCGGTAGTACCGCGTGATAAGGCGCTTGGCCCAAGTCCAGTTTCAGCAGGTTCTGTTGATGGGTCGTCAGGTAGACGACTTTTTTAGCTTCAAGCTCAGCGACGATTGCCAGGGTTTCTGCAAGCCGTTGTGCGGTTTGACGTTCATCGGTGAACCTGATTGATTTATTGGCCGAGTACGAGGCGAGTACATCATGTACCGCTGTCTCGCCGATCAGTGCCCCTAGCATTTGTGCTTCTTTGCTTTGGAGTGCCGCGTCCTTGATGGAGTTATCGAACAGGTGCTGCAATTCTTCGGCGGATGCACCCTTAGGGATTTTCCTGTCATTCAGACGGGTCATTACCTGTTCGATGCTGGTAATGCTGTCATCCTTGAACAGCGCGCGAGCGTGAGACACGGTATCCAGCGACATGCGAATCCGGGTAGCCGAACCCGTATGGTCGACGGCCCGAAGCAGGTCATAGGAATTCGCGCCGGTCAGGTGCAACAGTTGAGATTTGGCGACGTGGGCTGCAGAGGCGGCTTGGGAACCCAGTTTCGTTGCACTTCTGCCAATCAGCTTCGCCCCGCCCTTGAGCAAGGTCGGCACACCATCCAGCGGGTTCAGAAACGAAATGGCGGAGCGACCGACGATTCGGGAGGCGGACAGCAGTTTTGTGCCGAGGGTCGCCGTCTTGGCTACCGAGGCTGCAATTTTTCCAGGTACTGCGACAAACGCCCCGGCAAACGCCAACGCATCCACGAGACAACCGGGTACCGCTCGGGCTTGTCTGCCTGCATCTCCAGAAGCGAGTGCTTCTACGCATTCCTTGAAGGGAATGATGATATTGAGAATGGTGTTGAAAATGGCGCTGGATTTTTCAATGGCCTTTTCCCGTTCTGTTTGTTGACGACCCACCGCCATTATTTCTTCCTGGGTGATCACCGGAATTTCTTTTGCGATCAGTGCGCTGATCGCTTCCTTGCGACTGGAGCGGAAGTAGCGGTTCGGTGTGCCGCTGTCGTCTGTCTGAAGCGACGATGGTTCGAAATCGCCGATTTTCTTGATGAAGAAACGGCCCGTCTTGCCCTCTTCAGGCGCTTCGTTTGCCGAGTACGCTTTTAGATCGATAGGGGCATTCTGGGTGCTAGCCGTTTCGACATATCTCACGCCGTCAGGCAGTACCAAGGGACTAAGAATGGTCGTGAGTCTTTCGTTGAAACGACACTGCGCTCTTAGTGGAAACAGTTCGTAGCAACGAACCGTCGAGTTAAGACTTGCGCCTATCACCATGCCGAAACGATAGGTCTCTCCCGCATGGACGCCGATCGTGGAATTAACACCTGGATAACCGGATGGGCGTGTTGTTTCGCGGTTATAAACCTGGACAGCGTAAAGGGCCAGGTGACCGTTCTCGATAAATTCCCGATCCTTGATTGTTAGTTGTGACAGCGCAATATTGATATTGGAAGCCGTCGCCTCGACCATGCCGGTGTAATGATCGTGGGTCGCTTCGTCGAACAAGTTTGGCACCGGGTACAGGCGACGTAATTGCGGAATGGATTCGTGAATGCTGGCGCGGTGGGTTCGGCCCCAGTGCTCGGTATGAAGTTCGTCGCCCAAATAAAGATCTATGATCGAGACTTTAGTCGAGGGGGTAAAACGATTGACCAGCAATTCTTCCGGATTGCAATCCGGAGCTACTTTTTTCAGTTCCTTGAGCGCCAGCGTCCGGCGATCGGGGAATGGTTTTACAAGTTTGTTGGCCGCGTTGGTTATCTGGTCGACGTAGCGTTGGTATTCATCGATACCTCGGGTTATTACATCCTGGCTCAAACTGCCGTCGGAATCCCTGTTGATCAGTTTATTCATGAGTGCCCATGTGACCACCGGATCGAATGCATTTTGCGCGCGCAGGCGCTTTAGATCGGGGGTTAATTCGGCCACTTGGCTAAACCGGAGTACATGTTGGTAACTCATGTTTCGAGATGCACCGGGTGCGAGGGTCTCTACAAATTGCACCGCCTGGCAGAAGACCACCCAGCCCGGCGTGGCGAGCTTCAGATCGGCAGGCAGATCGCGAACCAGATACTCCGGTGCCATGCCGCCCAGTGCCATCTCTGCCACCAAGGGGGCAATGATGTCGCTGACGTTGGCGTTTTTCTGAAGATGTTTTTCAAAGTCCTGGCGTACATCGGCAGGTCGACGCAGCACATGATCTGCCGAATAGAGGTCAAAGCCCGCAAACTTCGTACCGTCGATGTCCACATCCGCGTCAAGGTCGATCAGCATCGCCGCAATCATCAACTGCGCCTGGAATGCCTTGGTGGGCACGGGGTCTGTTTCTGCGCTGAACCAATCAAGCGCCTCAAGATACAAGCTGGTATCAATCGTGGCGCTGCTGATCAGTGTCTCTAACCGATAACCCGTGCTGGCGGGCAGTTTGTCCGCCGAGCCGCTTAAAAGACGAACGCCATTGCCAAAAAGTTCGACCAGCGGCATTTCATCGCCGGTAAATCGGGTCCTTGTAACCTCCCGAATGGTTTCACGGCGTTGCGGGGTGAGTTTGTAGGGGGAATCCTCAGGGGCGTCCAGCAGTTGCCAGAAGTTTCCAAACGGGAGGGGGACGGGCAGGAAGGCAGCGTTGATCAGGTCAATCAGCGCTTTGGTATCCTCTTCATTGGTCGGTGTCGGCAATTCGTGGAACCGCAACCATTGACCAGCCGCTATATTTTCACCGGAGGTCACAAGGCCGCCAGTCAGTTTGGCGATGTTTGCTATCAGGCGCAGATCATTATTGATGTCTGCAATGCCGGTGACATGAGAAGTGATGTCCTTGGGGGAGAAGTACTGATTGCTAATGGAGTCGCCTACACTGGAAATGTTGGTGTAGGTGTAATAGATTCGGGCGTTTTCATCTACTTGAAACACCTGGTGCCTGGAGATGTTCCGGGAGGAAAGCATCTTCAAGAACTCGGGGCGGTTGATAAGTTGCGAAAGATAAGTGGCCGCCGAGCGGTGTGCCGTGTCGAAGCGCGTGCCTTTTTCATACTTGACTGCCAGTCTGTTCCAGTCCCAGTTGATGGACTCTCTGGCGAATGTGTTGCGAATAAAATTCAGGAGTGCAGCCGCTACGGCTTCTCTTTGAAGTTTGTCAGGGGTGGTTTCAATGTGGCTGTTTTCTTGCTGCATAGTTAAAGATCCCTCTTTTATAACTAAATGCCAAGCAGGCGGCGTAATGCTGTTTGAAAGCGTTCGGCACTCAGTGTGCGAAGCGGAAAGAATATGAGGCAGAAAGGGATTTGTCAGTATGGATGTGGATTCAAAGTGTGTCGGTATTTGGTCGCTTGTGAGGCGCTTACTTGGAAGGTTGTAATTTTTAAGAGTAAGAAGAGTTAGTTGGGCTGGGTTTATATCGTTGTTTATTTATCCGCGATACTGCCCCGGCGTCGCCGCCAGATGCTGTTTGAACACCCGTTGAAAGTGCGCCTGATCGGCAAATCCTGCCTCCAGCGCTACATCGGCAATCAACTGGCCACTGCGCAAGCGATCACGGGCAAACTGGATACGTCGGTTGAGTAAAAATGCATGGGGCGTCATACCGTAATGCTGCTTGAACGCGCGGATCAGGTAGGAAGGCGACAACTGCGCCGCTTCGCAGATATCTTCCAGCTTGAGCATCTGTGTGCAGTTGTCACGGATGTAGTCGGCGGCCCGTTCCAGTTTGAAATTGGGTTCGCGCAACGGTTGATCAGCCGGATTGAGGCGTTGTTGCACGTCGGTGAAAAACTCCACCGCAGCGCTGTGTTTGTGCAATACGTCCTGCTGATCATCGACCAACACCTCATACAAACCCTTGAGCCCCGCAAACAGGCTGGCGTCGTGCAGGTGGGTGACGGTAAACCGCCGGAACGCCTGGTCCTGAGCAAACCCCAGTTGATGCTGCAAGTCGGTGAGCCACGGCGTCTCGACGTACAGCATCAGGTACGACCAGGGCTGGTCGTCGATGGGGTTGCAGGCGTGGACATCGCCGGGGTTCATCAGCACCACGGTGCCGGCACTGACCTCGAATGCCGATTGCTCATGCACATACGTACTGCGCCCGGCGGTGATCGCGCCGATGGAAAAATGTTCGTGGGAATGCCGGGCGTAGCAGACCTCGCGGCCATCGGCGATGGCCCGGGCCTCGATGAAGGGCAGGGCGTCGTCGCGCCAGAAGCGCGGGGACTTGTCGGCATCTTTGGCAACGGTGTGTTTCATCGTCGGCGTCCTCGGCAGGTCAGTGCTCGAGTGTATTAGCTCTCGTCATGAAAGGCCCGTTGCCGTTCGGCGATGTCGATCTTTTTAACAGATGTCTGTCCGTACCGTTTGTCGCTAGACTGGCCGCCCCGATTTGCCGCAAGGACGCTCAGCATCATGGTTGCCCCTCGTTTAGTGGCCGTCGCCTGCCTGCTCGCCAGCGCTGGTGCGAGTGCCGCGCCGCTGACTTACCACCTCACCGATCCGGCGCAGAAATACGCCATTGACGTGCTGTTCCCGCAGCCTCCCGCCCAGAGCTACGAGGGCGCGCCGGCGCAGATCACCTTGCGCGACAAGACCAGTGGCCAGGTGTTGCAGCGCATCGACTCACCGGCGGCGTTTGCCGTCTACAAACCTGACAGCCTGGAACTGGATCTCAACCAGGCCCCGGCCTACGGCGATCAGAGCCTGTTGTTTTTCGCTGACTTCAATTTCGACGGGCAGCAGGATCTGGCCGTACGCAATGGGAGCGAGGGCGGTTATGGCGGCCCGTCCTATGACATTTATCTGTCTGATCCAGCGAGCCCGACGCTGGTCTTCAGCCCGGCGTTCTCCTCCCTGACCCGCGATGAGCAATTGGGCATGTTCGGCGTTGATCCGGTGGCCAAGCGCTTGGACACCCGTTCGAAACAAGGCTGCTGCTGGCATCAAAGCGCGACGTGGCAGATCGAGAACAATGAGCCGGTGATGGTCAGCGAAAAGATCGAAGCGATGCAGATGCCGACGCCAGCAAAGCCCTACATGCCGATGGGCTACCTGGACGTGACTGAACGCGAACTCAAGGATGGCCAGTGGATCGAACACCGCTCAGTCGAGGGTCCTTACGCCGAGCCGCCACTGAAGTTTCGCGGCACCCTTAACGACAAGATCGCGTTCGAACTCTGGTGGCAAATCCAGGGCGAGGTATACATCGGTGAAGTGCGTTACGGCAAAACCGGCAGCGGCAAACCGATCCGGCTGGTTGGCGAATCCGTCGAGGGGCGCGGTGTGTTGCTGCATGAACTGGACGATGACGGGCAGAGCACCGGCGACTGGACCCTGAAAGACGAACCGGACGAACAGGGCAACTACACCGGCACCTGGCGCAGCCCCAAGCGCACATTCAACACCAACATGCGTCTTGCCGAATTCAAGATTGCGCCGCAGAAACTTGAAGGGGTGGTCAGCAATCAGCGTGAAGGTGACTACCGGATGACCCATTTCGTAGAGCGAATAATCAGCCAGCTGTCGGTGAAGATACTGCCGGGCATCGATGATGGGCCGGAGACTGTCGATATCACTATCGACTACGCCCAGCTCAAGGATCCACCGAGCGAAATCCATTACCAGTCGGCGTTGCTGGCGGGCAATCTGGCCATCGTGCTGGACGCCCAGGGTGGGCCGGCCTTGCGCCTGCAGTTGCTCAATGGAGCAGCGGTCGTGACGGGTTACGGCGAGTTCCGGAAATACGGCGGCAGCTACGTAAAAAAACGCTGAGGCGCGGCGTTAGAAGTCCCATTTGGTCGGCAGTTGGAATCGGTGACCGTCATCGTAAGCGCATGTCCATGGGCGACGTGCGCCTTCGGTGCAAATAAGAAGTGGTCGCGAATAAGCTAGATAGTCCCGTGCTGCGCAACTGATATTGGATTGCTTCTAGGCGGGTGAGCGGACGATGTAGTCACTACGACTCGGTACTGAGTCAATAAGACCATTTCAGAGTTGAGTCATATTGACTGCGTTGTGGCCAACACATTGATTTACAAGCCTTTAAAACATGGCGCGCATCTTGGATTAATCCACGTACAACTGGTCTGTTTCAGGAGTACGAAAAATGTTCAATTTCTTCAGTAATCCTCACAACGTTCTGCACCTGTCGAGCAGAGTGCTGGGCCTGGGCCTGACACTGCTTTTGATCGGCATCTATGGCGCTTACCTTTACAACGGTCATCTGCCCATTGTGGCGCTGGTATCGATGCACGCCATGACTATCATTGGCCCGACGTTGCTCAAAATTGGCTATGTGATGCGTCTACTGGCCCAGCATCGGTTGGCGACCCATCACTTCTGCGCGGTGGCCTGATGCGCAAGCCTGCCCTCACAAAGTTTGCTATCGCTGCGGCACCGGTTTTCAGCCTCGGTTTTCGAGCGTTCTTCCTCGCCGGCGCCGGGTTTGCCGTGTTGGCCGTGGCGATCTGGGCATTGTGGTTATACGGCCGATTACCCGGCGCGCAGCCAATTGGCGGGATGCTGGCCTGGCATCGGCACGAAATGCCCTTCGGTTTCGCCATGGCGATCATCGCCGGATTTCTGCTGACGGCGGTACCAAACTGGACCGGACGCCCTGGCCTCAGCGGCTGGCCGCTGATCGGCCTGGTGCTGGTGTGGCTGCTGGCTCGACTGGCGTGGTTGCTGCCGATTAATCCGACGCTGCTGATCGCTCTGCAACTCCCGTTTCTGCCCTTGCTGGCCTGGTGCCTGGGCCGGGATCTGGTGGGAGCGGTTAAACGCGACAACTATCCGATCCTGCTGATGATCACGCTGCTGGCCGGCTGCCAGATGATGACGCTGTGGGGCATCGCGACCGACGACACCGCATTGCAACGACATTGCGTATTGGCGGCGTTGTGGCTGGTGGCTGCGATGATGAGCATGATTGGCGGACGGGTGATTCCATTCTTCATTCAGCGCGGTCTGAATCGCCCCGCTGTTACACCGGCTAGCCCACTGCCCACCAAAGTGTTGCTGATGGGCGGCTTGCTCGCCGCGTTGTCTTTTACTGTCGGTTTGAATGACACGCCCAAACGGTGGCTGGCGCTGTTGTACCTGGTGCTCGGCGCGGTGCATCTGCTGCGGTTGTGGCGCTGGCACGACCGGGGTATTTGGCGAGTGCCGCTGTTGTGGTCGCTGTACCTGGCTTACGCCTGGCTGGTGGTTGCAACGCTGGCCATGGCGCTTTGGCATGCCGGGTGGATGCCGCAACAGAGCCTGGCCACCCATGCGCTGGCGGTCGGCGGGATTGGCGGACTGATCCTCGCGATGATTGCCCGGGGCAGCCTGGGGCATACCGGGCGATTGCTGCAGCCCTCGAAAGCGGTGGTGCTGGGTTTTGTCTTGATGGTGTTCGCCGGTCTGTGTCGGGTGTTGCTCGTCCCGTTCTCGGGAGCAGGGCTCGGGCTGTCGGCGCTACTCTGGTGTACGGCGTTCGGGCTGTTTTTGACGCGCTACACCGGCATCCTGCTCAAACCGAGGGTTTAGCGCCAAGGCTCATGCGTGCCGCCCGCAGCGGGCAGGTGATCAATCTCTCGTCGGGGGGCGGTTTTCAGTCGGCGCCGGGCCATGGCGTGTATTGCTCGACCAAATTTGCCGTCGAAGCCCTGAGCGAAGCCTTGCACGGCGAACTGACCCCGCTGGGCGTCAAGGTCACGGTGGTGAAGCGGTAAAGCTTGCCTGTGGCAAGCTTCGCTCCTACAGGGTGCTTCAGCGGCCAGGGATATGTGACCGGCGGTCGCAGAAGCTGGCCCGCCGGTCAATCTGCGCTTAGCTGTATGGATAACCCGAGGCGCGCGTAGATCCGTCGCTCCGTAAGAGCACAGCTTGCTCGCGATGGCGTCGTGTCAATCAGCACATCACTGCCTGACACGACGCCATCGCGAGCAAGCTGTGCTCCTACGGGTGTGTGGTCTCAGTAATGCGCCCCCTTCAGAACACCGTGAGTCTGAGGAAGATCCGCCATGCTGACCCTGAATATCAATGGCAAGGACCAGGCGCTGGATGTCCCCGCGGACATGCCGCTGCTGTGGGTCCTGCGCGATGTCGCGCACCTGACCGGGACCAAGTTCGGTTGCGGCATGGCGCAGTGCGGTGCTTGCACCGTGCACGTCGATGGCGCGCCGCTGCGTGCCTGCATCACCCCGGCCACCGCCGTGGCCCATGGGCAAAAAATCCTCACCATCGAAGGCCTGTCCACCGACGGTTCGCACCCGGTGCAACAGGCCTGGGCCGAACTCGACGTGGTGCAGTGCGGTTACTGCCAGTCGGGGCAGATCATGTCTGCCGCCGCGTTGCTGGCGAAGATTCCCAAGCCCACCGACAGCGACATCGACCAGGCGCTGTCCGGCAATATCTGCCGCTGCGGCACGTATCCAAGGATTCGCGCAGCGGTCAAACGCGCCGCCGAGATCGGTTGAGGCCATGTCATGAACAGCATCAACAATCCCGTATCACGTCGCGGTTTTCTCAAGGGCAGCGCGGTGCTCGGCGGTGGTCTGGTGGTGGCGTTTGTCATCCCCGGTGCTCATCGCTTTGCCATGGGCGCCGAGAACCAGGGCAATGTCTTCGCGCCCAATGCCTTCCTGCGCATCGCCAGCGACAACAGCGTCACCATGCTGCTCGGCCATTCGGAAATGGGCCAAGGCATCTGGACCGGCCTGACCATGCTGATCGCCGAGGAACTGGACGCCGACTGGTCGAAAATACGCGTCGAACATTCTCCCGCATCAGCCAAGGATTACGGCTTGGCCGGGTTCGGCGGCATGCAGATCACTGGCGGCTCGACCTCGACCTGGATGGAGTTCGACCGCTATCGCCAGGCCGGCGCCGCCGCGCGCCTGATGCTGATCGACGCCGCGGCCAAGCGCTTCAACGTCGCGCCGTCCGAGATTCGCACTGAGCCGGGCGTGGTCATCGCCGGCGACAAACGCGCCACCTACGGCGAACTGGCGGATGACGCCGGCAAGCTGCCGGTGCCGGATCCGGCGTCGATCAAGTTCAAGGAGGCCAAGGACTGGAAAATCATCGGCAAACCGACCCCGCGCCTCGACACCCCGGAGAAAATCACCGGCCGCGCCAAGTTCGGCATGGACGTGCAGTTCGAGGGCCTGATGACCGCCATGGTCGCCCGGCCGCCGGTATTCGGCGGCAGCGTCAAATCCTTCGAAGGCGCCGAGGCGCTGGCGGTGCCGGGCGTACACAAAGTAGTGCAAGTGCCCACGGGCGTGGCGGTGATTGCCGATCATTACTGGGCGGCGAAGCTGGGGCGCGATGCGCTGAAAATCGACTGGGACCTGGGGCCGAACACCGGGCTCGACAGCGTGAAGTTGCTGGAGAGCTTCCGCCAACTCGCCGCCACCCCGGGCATGCCGGCCAGCCAGGCCGGGGACACCGCCGCCACGCTGAAGAAAGCCGCGAAAACCATCGACGTCGAATACAGCGTGCCGTACCTGGCCCATGCGCCGATGGAACCGCTCAATTGCACGGTGAAAATCACCACGGACAAGTGCGAAATCTGGACCGGCACCCAGTTCCAGACCCTCGATCAAATGGTCGCGGGCAAGATCACCGGGCTCAAACCCGAACAGGTGGAGATCCACACCGAATTCCTCGGCGGCGGCTTCGGTCGGCGGGCCAACCCGACTTCGGACTTTGTCGCCGAAGCGGTGCAAGTGGCCAAGGCGGCGGGTATGCCGGTGAAAACCGTGTGGTCCCGGGAGGACGATATTCGTGGCGGTTACTACCGCTCGATGTTCCTGCATCAGGCGAATATTGGCCTGGACGCCGACGGTATGCCCCTGGCCTGGAAGCACGTGATGGTCGGCCAGTCGATCATGGATGGCACCGCGTTCGCCGCGACCATGGTCAAGGACGGTATCGACAAGACCTCGGTCGAAGGGGTGGCCGACAGTCCCTACATCGAGAAACTCGCCAATCATCAGGTCGAGCTGCATTCACCGAAGACCGGCATCAGTGTGCTGTGGCTGCGTTCGGTGGGGCACAGCCACAACGCGTTTGTCATGGAATCGTTGATCGACGAGCTGGCCGAGGCGGCGGGCAAGGACCCGGTGGAATACCGACGAACCCTGCTCAAGGAGCATCCGCGACACTTGGGTGTGCTGAACCTGGCGGTGGAAAAAGCCAACTGGACCGCGCCGCTGCCGGATGGCCACGCCTTGGGTGTGGCGGTGCATGAGTCGTTCGGCAGTTACGTCGCGCATGTCGCCGAAGTGTCCCAAGACAACCTGAAGATTCGCGTGCACCGGGTGGTGTGCGCGGTGGACTGCGGCGTTGCGGTCAACCCGCAAAGCATCGCGGCGCAGATGGAGTCCTGCGTCACCTTCGGCCTCGGTTTTGCCCTGCGCAGCAAACTGACGTTCAAGGACGGCCAGGTGGTGCAGTCCAACTATCACGACTATCAGGTGCTGCGGCTCAACGAAATGCCGGTGGTGGAAGTGCACATCGTGCCCAGCACCGACAAACCCGGCGGGATCGGCGAGGCCGGTGTGCCGCCCGTGGCGCCGGCGGTGGCCAACGCGGTGTTCGCCCTGACCGGGCAACGCCTGCGCGAACTGCCGCTGCAACTGTCGGGGGTGTGAGATGAGACGACATTTGATATTGGGCGCAGTGGTGTTGGTCGGTCTGACCGGCTACGCCTCGGACCTGTTCGCGGCGGACAATCAGGCTGCACTGGAAGCCTTCGGCACCGTGCAGAAGGTGTTCCAGAGCCCGCGCTGCCA
Source organism: Pseudomonas sp. ANT_J12 (assembly GCF_008370045.1). Classification (GTDB taxonomy): domain Bacteria; phylum Pseudomonadota; class Gammaproteobacteria; order Pseudomonadales; family Pseudomonadaceae; genus Aquipseudomonas. The sequence continues at coordinate 195,538 of NZ_VOBN01000003.1, read as the reverse complement.
GAACTGCCATATCCCCGGCGATTCGCCGTTGCAGTTCGACGCCGGTACGCCGCACATGATGAACGTGGTGCGCGGCATGGACGGCAAGGGCGCCGCCGGTTTGCCCTGCGCCACCTGCCATGGGGAAAGCAACCCACCGGCCAGCTACGGCCCCCACGCACCACCGGGCGCGCCCCATTGGAGCCTGCCACCGGCGGCGCACAAAATGGCCTGGATCGGCCTGCCGCCGGACAAACTCTGCGCGTTGATCAAGGACCGCTCCAGCAACGGCGACCGGGATTTCGCCGCGCTGATCAAGCACGTCAGCGACGACAAACTGGTGCTCTGGGGCTGGAATCCGGGCGGCAATCGGGCGCCGGTGCCGGTGCCCCACGACATCTTTGTCACGCAATTCAAACTCTGGGCCGATGCCGGAGGACCGTGCCCGGTGGCGGGCATCTGACCAACGGCGAGTTAATTAGGAGTCAAACCGGGTAAGTGCGGCTCTAACGGACATACCCCCACAGGAGTGAACCATGCTGGTTCCAGGCAAACCGATCAAACCGGGCACTTGCGCAGACACCTTGCACGGCCCGGACACTGCACTGCAGGAGCGCGAATTGTTGCGTGACCTGGCGCGTCAGGCCGAGCAGGAGCTGACGGCCGTGCAGGTGGCGAGCATGGACGAACTGACGCTGCTACCCAATCGCCACGGCTTTGAAGCCTTGGCCCAAAGGGGCCTGGATGCCTGTTTGCAGATGGGCAAACCAGCGACCTTGCTGTTTTTCGACCTCGATAACTTCAAACACATCAACTACCTGTACGGCCGCGCCGAAGGCGACGATGCCTTGAAGACCTTTGCCGATGTGCTGCGGATCGCCTTTCGCGAAAGCGACGTGATCGGGCGCATGGGCAGCGATGAGTTCGCCGCGTTGCTGACCGGTGCCAATGGCGTGGAAATCCCGGCGATCCGGGCGCGGCTCGAAGAAATGCTCGACGAGCGCAACGCCACGGTGCATCGCGGGTATGACATTCGTTTCAGTGTCACCCAACTCGAATTTCACCCCGCGCAGCACCAAACCGCTGAGGGCTTATTGGCCGCGATCGGCGAGCAGTTCGGCGGCCACCCGTTCGGCCACTCGTAACAGCGAGCCGTCATTGCGGAACCGGCCGATCAACTGCAAACCAATCGGCAACAATCCTTCGGCCCGTGGCAGCGGGATATTCACCTGCGGCCAGCCAAACGCACCCCAGAACTTGATGAAGTCCGATGGCCCGGTGTTTTCCGCGCTGTCCACGGCCAGAGGCGCGAGCATGCCGCAGTTGGGTGAGAGGAGGGCGTCGAAGGGTTGGCACAGCTCGTTCAGGCGCGGTGCGAGTGCTGCCAATCGGGCCTTGGCGGCGGTTTCCTGATCCCAGGTGGTGGCGGCGGCGCGGGCGAACATCGCCAGTATCGAAGGGCTCAACAGCTTGCGGTGTTGCTCAAACTCCTTCGCCAGCGAGCGGGCGCCTTCGCAATCGTTGATGGTCAGGTGATCGTCGAACACCCCGGCGAACTCATCCGGCAGTTTGAGTTCACTGACCTGATGTCCGGCGCGGCGCAGGTGTTCAACGGACTGTTCCAGCGCTTCGGCCACCTTGGGTTGTACCTGATCCCAGCGCGGCGTACGGCAGAAGCCCAGGTGCAGTGGGCGTAGTGGTGCTTCAGGCAGTTCGAAACCCGGAATCAACACCCGCGCCACGAGGGTCAAATCCCGTACCGAGCGGCCATACCAACCCACGGTGTCGAAACTCGGCGCCAGCGGCTTCACGCCTTCCAGCGAGACCAGTCCGAACGATGGCTTGAACGCCAACAAGCCGCAGTAAGCCGCGGGTTTGAGCAGCGAGCCAGCGGTTTGTGTGCCCAATGCCACCGCAAAGAAATCCGCCGCCATGCCCGCCGCTGAACCGGCGCTGGAACTGCCCGGCGTGCGTGTCAGGTCATGGGGGTTGCGGGTCGGACCGGTGCGCATGTAGGCAAATTCGGTGGTGTGGGTCTTGCCCATGATCAGCGCGCCGGCCTGGCGCAGCAGGGTTACCACGTGGGCATCCCGGGATGGCTGATGGTCGGCGTAGATCGGCGAAAAGAACTCGGTGGGATGGTCGGCGGAATCGAACATGTCCTTGATGCCCACCGGCACGCCGGCCAACAGGCCCCGACCCTCGTTCAGCGCGGCGTGCAGGCGCACTTGCAGCGGTTTGAACGAGGCAAAGGCGTGGACTTTCGGTTCCAGCGCTTCAATGCGCTCAAGTAAACCTTCGGCGATCTCCGCGACCGTTGTCTCGCCGTTACGCACCGCCTCGCTGAGGGCGGTGGCGTCCAGAACAGCGCGGCTCACTTGGCAAACAACTGGCTGATGTCCTTGAATGCCTTGAACTCCAGGGCATTGCCGCACGGGTCGAAGAGAAACATCGTCGCTTGCTCGCCTACCAATCCCTGGAAACGAATCCCCGGTTCAATCACGAATTGCGTACCAAGGCTTTGCAGACGCTCGGCCAGGGCTTCCCATTCCTTCATCCCCAGCACCACACCGAAATGCGGCACCGGCACGTTGTGGCCGTCCACGGCGTTGGTGTGGGCGGCTTCCTGGGAAGCATTTTTCGGTGCCAGGTGAATCACCAATTGATGGCCAAAAAAATTGAAATCCACCCAATGCTCGCTGGAGCGACCTTCTTCCAGACCAAACACTTCGCCATAAAAGCTGCGCGCAGCGGCCAGGTCGTACACCGGAATCGCCAGGTGGAAAGGGGAGAGCTGCATGGGGTTAATCCTCAACGGTTGGAAGTTGAGGCTGAGTTTAGTCCTGTGATTTTTGATTAAAAGACGATAATTTTTGCGTCGAGCTCAAATTATTTCGATCAATGGTGACGCTGATGCTGCGGGAACTGAAAACCTTTATAGCGGTGACTCGCTACGGCACTTTCGCGGCAGCGGGCATGCACATCGGCCTCACGCAGTCGGCAGTCAGTGCGCAGATGCGTAACCTGGAACAGGCCTTGGGCATTCGCCTGTTCGACCGTACCGGACGCCAGGCGCTGCTCAACGCGGCGGGGCAACGGGCATTGCCGATGGCCCGGGAGATGCTCGAAACCTTTGCGCGGATGGCGGTCAGTGATGACGTCAGCGAGTATCGCGGCGAACTGAAGATTGGCGCCGTGGCCACGGTGCAAACCGGTTTGCTGCCCCAGGCGTTGTTGCGGCTCAGGCAACAAGCGCCCTTGCTGGAGCCGAAACTGGTGCCGGGTGTGTCGCTGAACCTGTTGAGTCAGGTGGACACCGGCGAAGTGGATTTGGCGATCCTGATCAAGCCGCCCTTCGAACTGCCCAAGGAATTGTCGGCACAGGTCATCCGCAAGGAGCCGTTTGTGCTGATCGTGCCGGCGGAGCTTGAGGGGGATGATCCGTTGCAGTTGCTCGCCGAGCATCCCCATGTGCGCTACGACCGTAATTCGTTCGGTGGGCGTTTGGTGACGCGGTTCCTGCGGGAGCAGCAGATTGAGGTCAAGGTCGGGTTGGAACTGGATGAGCTGGAAGCCATTGTGAAAATGGTGGAGTGCGGGTTAGGCGTTTCGTTGCTGCCGGAGGCGGGGTTGTGGGTGGAGCATGGGGCGAAGGTGCGGGTGATTCGGTTGGGTGAGCTGACGTTCTATCGCGAGATCGTGTTGCTACAGCGTTATAGCCAGCGGATGCAGCCGATTCAGCAGTTGTTTGCGCGGTGTTTGGTTTGAAGAAACCCATAAAAAACCCGCCATAACCGGCGGGTTTTTTATGCGCTAACCGAAAATCACTCTTCGATATTGCCCATGGCGGTAGTGTTGAAACCACCGTCTACGTACATGATTTCGCCGCTGATGCCGGACGCCAGGTCCGAGCACAGGAAGGCGCCGGCGTTGCCGACTTCGTCGATGGTGACGTTACGACGCAGCGGGGTTTGCGCTTCGTTGGCGGCCAGCATTTTGCGGAAGTTCTTGATGCCGGAAGCGGCGAGGGTGCGGATCGGGCCAGCCGATACGGCGTTGACGCGGGTGCCTTCCGGGCCCAGGGAACCGGCCAGGTAACGAACGCCAGCTTCCAGCGAAGCCTTGGCCATGCCCATCACGTTGTAGTTCGGCATGGTGCGCTCGGCGCCCAGGTACGACAGGGTCAGCAGGCTGCCATTGCGGCCTTTCATCATTTCGCGGCCAGCCTTGGCCAGGGCCACGAAGCTGTAGGCGCTGATGTCGTGAGCAATGCGGAAACCTTCACGGGTGGTGGCTTCGGTGAAGTCGCCGTCCAGTTGGTCGCCCGGGGCGAAGCCGACGGAGTGAACGATCACGTCCAGGCCATCCCACTTCTTGCTCAGCGCTTCGAAGACCTTGGCGATTTCTTCATCGCTGGCCACGTCGCACGGGAAGCACAGCTCAGGGCTCGAGCCCCAGCCTTGTGCAAATTCTTCAACACGACCTTTCAGTTTGTCGTTCTGATAAGTGAAGGCAAGCTCAGCGCCCTCGCGATGCATGGCGGCAGCGATGCCGGATGCGATGGACAGCTTGCTGGCGACACCGACGATCAGTACGCGCTTACCGGCGAGAAAACCCATGTGTTGCTCCTCTCTTTCAGGTTATTGCGCAGTGGCTGGTGCCAGGAAAGCGGCTTCCAGCAACTGCTGTGTATACGGATGTTGGGGGGCGGCAAAGATACTTTGCGCGTCTCCCTGTTCGACCACTTGGCCATGCTTGACCACCATCAACTGGTGGCTCAGCGCTTTGACGACAGCCAGGTCATGGCTGATAAACAGATACGTCAGGTTGTACTTGGTTTGCAGTGACCGCAAAAGCTCCACCACTTGGCGCTGCACTGTCCGGTCGAGGGCCGAAGTCGGCTCGTCCAGCAGGATCAGCGCCGGTTTTAGCACTAATGCCCGGGCAATGGCGATTCTCTGCCGTTGCCCGCCGGAAAATTCGTGGGGGTAGCGGTTCCGGGTTTCCGGGTCCAGGCCTACCTCCTTCAATGCCGCAATAATCGCTTGTTCCTGTTCCGCTTCGGTGCCCATCTTGTGGATCCGCAGGCCTTCGCCGACGATCTGGCTCACGCACATCCGCGGGCTCAGGCTGCCGAACGGGTCCTGGAACACCACCTGCAACTCCCGGCGCAACGGTCGAACCTCGCCCTGCGTCAGGCAGTCTAGCTGCTTGCCTTCAAAACGGATGCCGCCTTTGCTGCCGATCAGCCGCAAAATCGCCAAGCCCAGTGTCGACTTGCCGGAACCGCTTTCTCCCACAATCCCCAAAGTCTGTCCCTGGGGCAGGCTGAAATTGATGCCGTCCACCGCTTTGATGTGGTCAACGGTCTTTTTCAGAAAGCCTTTCTTGATCGGGAACCAGACTTTCAGGTCCTCGACTTGCAGCAATGGCGGGCCAATAACGTTGGTCGCCGGCGTCCCGCTGGGCTCCGCTGCCAGCAGTTCCCGAGTGTACGGATGCTGCGGCGCGCGGAACAACTCTTCGCACGATGCCTGTTCGACGATGCAACCGCGCTGCATGACACATACGCGATGCGCAATTCTTCGAACAAGGTTCAAATCGTGACTGATCAGTAACAACGCCATGCCCAGTCGGGCCTGTAATTCCTTGAGCAATTCGAGGATTTTCAGCTGAACGGTCACGTCCAGCGCAGTGGTCGGTTCATCGGCAATCAACAGCTCCGGCTCGTTGGCCAGGGCCATGGCGATCATTACCCGCTGGCGCTGGCCGCCGGACAGTTCATGAGGCAGCGCTTTCAGGCGCTTGTGCGGCTCGGGAATGCCGACCATCTCCAGCAGCTCCAGGGTGCGCTTGGTCGCCACTTTGCCGCTCAGGCCCTTGTGGATGCCCAGCACCTCGTTGATCTGCTTCTCGATCGAGTGCAGAGGATTGAGCGAGGTCATCGGCTCCTGGAAGATCATCGCGATCCGGTTGCCCCGAATGTGGCGGATGGTTTTCTCTTTCAGGCTCAGCAGGTCTTGCCCGGAATATTCGATGGTGCCGGACGGGTGTCGGGCCAGCGGGTAGGGCAGCAGGCGCAGAATCGAGTGGGCGGTCACCGATTTACCGGAGCCACTTTCACCCACCAGGGCCAGGGTTTCGCCGCGTTTGATATCGAAGCTCACGCCTTCGACCACCCTCTGCATGCGCTCGCCGACGACAAATTCGACGGCGAGGTCGCGCACTTCGATCAGATTGTCCTGATTCATTTCACTTCCTCGGGTCGAAGGCATCGCGAGCGGACTCGCCGATAAACACCAGCAAACTCAACATCAACGCCAGCACCGCAAACGCGCTCATGCCCAGCCACGGTGCCTGCAAGTTGGACTTGCCCTGGGCCACCAGCTCTCCCAGGGACGGACTGCCCGCCGGCAGGCCAAACCCCAGGAAATCCAGCGCCGTCAGCGTACCGATGGCGCCAGTGAGGATGAACGGCATAAAGGTCATGGTCGAGACCATGGCGTTGGGCAAAATGTGGCGGAACATGATCGCGCCATTCTGCATTCCCAGCGCCCGCGCCGCGCGTACATATTCAAGGTTACGCCCACGCAGGAACTCGGCGCGCACCACGTCCACAAGACTCATCCACGAAAACAGCAGCATGATCCCCAGCAGCCACCAGAAGTTCGGCTGCACGAAACTGGCGAGGATGATCAGCAGGTACAGCACCGGCAGCCCGGACCAGATTTCGAGGAAACGCTGCCCGGCCAGATCGACCCAGCCGCCATAGAACCCCTGCAACGCCCCGGCGATCACGCCGATGATCGAGCTGAGAATGGTCAACGTCAGGGCGAACAATACCGAAATCCGGAAACCGTAGATCACCCGGGCCAACACGTCGCGGCCCTGATCATCGGTGCCCAGCAGGTTGTCCGCCGAGGGCGGGGCGGGGGCCGGGACTTTCAGGTCGTAGTTGATGCTCTGGTAGCTGTAGGGGATTGGCGCCCACAGAATCCACGCATCCTTGGCCTTGAGCAGTTCGCGGATGTACGGGCTCTTGTAGTTGGCTTCCAGCGGGAATTCGCCGCCGAAGGTGGTTTCCGGGTAGCGCTTGAGCGCCGGGAAATACCAGCCATCGTCGTAATGCACGGCCAGCGGTTTGTCGTTGGCGATCAGCTCGGCGCCGAGGCTCAGGCCGAACAGGATCAAAAACAGCCACAGCGACCACCAGCCACGCTTGTTGGCCTTGAACAGTTCGAATCGTCGGCGATTGAGGGGGGACAGGCTCATCTCAATGCTCCCGGTGTTCGAAGTCGATGCGCGGATCGACCAGGGTGTAGGTGAGGTCGCCGATCAGTTTCACCACCAACCCCAATAACGTGAAGATAAACAGCGTGCCGAACACCACCGGGTAATCGCGGTTGATCGCCGCTTCGAAACTCATCAGGCCCAGGCCATCGAGGGAGAAAATCACTTCCACCAGCAATGAGCCGGTAAAGAAGATCCCGATAAATGCCGAGGGGAACCCGGCAATCACCAGCAGCATCGCGTTACGGAACACATGGCCGTAGAGCACTTTGTGGTTGGTCAGGCCTTTGGCTTTGGCGGTGACCACGTACTGCTTGTTGATTTCATCGAGGAAGCTGTTTTTGGTCAGCAGGGTCATGGTCGCGAAGTTGCCGATCACCAGCGCCGTGACGGGCAAGGCCAGGTGCCAGAAATAATCGAGAACCTTGCCGCCCATGCTCAGCTCGGCGAAGTTGTTCGAGGTCAGCCCCCGTAGCGGGAACCAGTCGAAATAGCTACCGCCGGCAAACAGCACGATCAGCAAAATGGCGAACAGGAACGCCGGGATCGCGTAGCCGACGATGATCAGCGAACTGGTCCAGACGTCGAAATGGCTGCCGTGGCGCGTGGCCTTGGCGATCCCCAGCGGGATCGACACCAGGTACATGATCAGCGTGCTCCACAGCCCGAGGGAGATCGACACCGGCATCTTTTCCTTGATCAGGTCGATGACCTTGGCGTCGCGAAAGAAGCTGTCGCCGAAATCCAGGGTCGCGTAGTTCTTGACCATGATCCACAAGCGTTCCGGCGCCGATTTGTCGAAGCCGTACATGTGCTCGATTTCCTTGACCAGCGCCGGGTCCAGGCCCTGGGCGCCGCGATAGGCCGAGCCGGCCACTGAGACCTCGGCACCGCCACCGGCGATGCGGCTGGTGGCGCCTTCGAAGCCTTCGAGCTTGGCGATCATCTGTTCCACCGGGCCACCGGGGGCGGCCTGGATGATCACGAAGTTGATCAGCAAAATGCCGAACAAGGTCGGGATGATCAGCAGCAGTCGCCGAAAAATATACGCCAGCATCTGATTACTCCGTGCCCGCAGGGTCGGCTTGCAGTTTGGTTTCGACTTCTATCGCCGGTTTTGCATCGGGCTTGACCCACCAGGTATTGATGCCGATGTCGTACTTGGGTGAAACCTTCGGATGGCCGATGTGGTTCCAGTACGCCACGCGCCAGGTCTTGATGTGCCAGTTGGGGATCACGTAATAACCCCATTGCAGCACGCGGTCCAGCGCACGGGCGTGGGCCACCAGGCTTTTGCGCGAATCGGCGTTGATCAGGCCTTCGACCAATTGGTCCACCACCGGATCTTTCAAGCCCATGGAATTGCGGCTGCCGGGCTTGTCGGCGGCGGCGGACATCCAGAACTCGCGCTGTTCGTTGCCCGGCGAATTGGACTGCGGGAAGCTGCCGACAATCATGTCGAAGTCCCGGGAGCGCACGCGGTTGATGTATTGCGAGACGTCGACCCGGCGAATCACCAGGTCGATACCCAGGTCGCTGAGGTTGCGCTTGAACGGCAACAGCACCCGCTCGAATTCGGTCTGGGCCAGCAGGAACTCGATGGTCACCGGTTTGCCGTTGGCGTCGACCATTTTGTCGTCGACGATCTTCCAGCCGGCCTCTTGCAGCAGTTGATAGGCCTGGCGTTGCTGGGTGCGGATCATGCCGCTGGCGTCGGTCACCGGGTTCTGGAACGCTTCGCTGAACACCTGGGCCGGGAGCTGGCTGCGGAACGGGTCGAGGATCGCCAGTTGATCGGCGTCCGGCAGGCCGGTGGCGGCCATTTCCGAGTTTTCGAAGTAACTGCGAGTACGGGCGTAGGCGCTGTTGAACAGTTGCTTGTTGGTCCATTCGAAATCCAGCAGCAGCGTCAGGGCCTGACGCACGCGGATGTCCTGGAACGCCGCGCGTCGCAGGTTGAACACGAAACCCTGCATACCGGTCGGGTTGCCGTTGGGAATCTGTTCCTTGATCAACCGCCCCTCGGTCACTGCCGGGATGTTGTAGGCGTTGGCCCAGTTCTTTGCGGTCATTTCCAGCCAGTAATCGAACTGCCCGGCCTTGAGTGCTTCGAGGGCCACGGTGTTGTCGCGGTAATAATCAGTGGTCATCACGTCGAAGTTGTAGAACCCGCGGTTCACCGGCAGGTCCTTGCCCCAGTAATCCTTGACCCGCTCATAACGCACCGAGCGCCCGGCTTTGACTTCGCTGACCTTGTAGGGGCCGCTGCCGAGCGGCATTTCCAGGTTGCCTTTGTTGAAGTCGCGGGTGGCCCACCAGTGTTTCGGCAGCACCGGCAACTGGCCGAGGATCAGCGGCAGTTCGCGGTTGTTGCTGTGCTTGAACTTGAACAGCACCGTCAGCGGGTCTTCGGCGACCACGTCGGCGACATCGCTGTAGTAACCGCGATACATCGGTGCCCCGTCCTTGGTCAGGGTCTGGAAGCTGAACACCACGTCTTCGGCGCGCACCGGGTGGCCGTCGTGGAAGCGAGCTTCGGGGCGCAGGTAGAAACGCACCCAGCTGTTGTCCGGGGCCTTCTCGATCTTGCCGGCGATCAGGCCGTATTCGCTGAACGGTTCATCCAGGCCCTGTTTGGCCAGGGTGTCGTAGATCATGTCGATGTTGTCCGCCGCCACCCCTTTGCTGATGAACGGGTTGAGGCTGTCGAAGCCGCCGAAACCGGCCTGGCGGAAGATCCCGCCCTTGGGGGCGTCCGGGTTGACGTAATCGAAGTGCTTGAAGTCGGCCGGGTATTTCGGCGGCTCGTTGTACAAAGTCAGGGCATGTTGCGGGGCGGCGCAGGCCAGCCCGGCGAACAACAGACCGCTGGCCTGCAGGAGCAGGGCGCGTACGGGTTTCATTGATCTTTCTCCGAAGACTTCAGCCACCACGCGCTCAAGCCCAGGGTGTAGGGCGGCGTGGTGACGAAGGCCAACCGGTTGCGGTAGGCCAGGCGATGATAATTGAGGTACCAGTTGGGAATGCTGTAGTGCTGCCACAGCAGCACCCGGTCGAGGGCCTTGCCGGCGGCGACCTGTTCGTCGCGGGTCTGGGCGCCGAGCAGTTGTTCCAGCAGATGATCGACCACCGGGTTGGCGATGCCGGCGTAGTTTTTACTGCCCTTGACCCCGACCTGGCTGGAATGGAAGTACTGCCATTGCTCCAGGCCCGGACTGAGGGTCTGGTTGAGCGTCATCAGGATCATGTCGAAATCGAACTGATCCAGGCGTTGTTTGTACTGGGCGCGATCCACCGTGCGCAGCCGCGCGTCAATGCCGATGCTGGCGAGGTTCTCGACGTAGGGCTGGAGGATGCGCTCCAGGTTCGGGTTGACCAGCAGGATCTCGAACCTGAGCGGCTGGCCGGCGGCGTTCTGCACGCGCTGGCCATTGAGCTTCCAGCCAGCCTCGCCCAGCAGTCCCAGGGCCTTGCGCAGGGTTTCCCGGGGAATGCCGCGCCCTTCGGTCTGCGACAGGCTGAAGGGCTCGGTGAGGAGCTTGGCGGGCAACTGATCGCGGTAGGGCTTGAGCATCAGCCATTCGTGACCGACCGGCAGCCCCGTGGCGGAGAACTCGCTGTTGGGGTAGTAACTCACGGCGCGTTTGTACGCACCGCTGAACAACGTGCGGTTGGTCCACTCGAAATCGAACATCAGCCCCAGCGCTTCACGCACCTTGACCTCGGCGAAGGTCGGGCGCCGGGTGTTCATGAACAGGCCCTGGCTCTGGGTCGGGATCTGGTGCGGGATCTGCGCCTTGATCACATCGCCACGGCGCACGGCCGGGAAGTTGTAGCCGTTGTCCCAGTTCTTGGCCTGGTGCTCGATGTAAATGTCGAACTCACCGGCCTTGAACGCTTCGAAGGCCACGTCGCTGTCGCGGTAGAACTCGACTTCCATGCGATCGAAGTTGTACTTGCCGCGATTGACCGCCAGGTCCTTGCCCCAGTAATCCTTGACCCGCTCAAACACAATCTGCCGTCCCGGTTGTACCGAGGTGATGCGATACGGCCCGCTGCCCAGCGGCGGTTCGAACGTGGTGGCTTTGAAATCGCGACCTTTCCAGTAGTGCTGGGGCAGCACCGGCAATTCGCCGAGGCGCAGGATCAGCAACGGATTGCCGGCGCGCTTGAACACGAAGCGGATGCGTTGTGGGTTGAGGATGTCGACCCGCAGCACTTCCTGGAGGTTGGTGCGGTACTGCGGATGGCCTTCCTTGAGCAGCAAGCGGTAGGAAAACGCCACGTCATAGGCGGTGATCGGTGTGCCATCGTGGAACCGCGCTTCGGGGCGCAGGTTGAACACCACCCAACTGCGGTCCTCGCTGTATTCCACCGATTGGGCGATCAGGCCATAGCTGGAGGTCGGCTCGTCGCCGGACGGCGCGTACTGGCCGGTGCCGACCATCAGCGGTTCGTTCAGCTCGTTAATGCCGTATTGCAGGAAATTCGGCGTGGAAACCGGGCTTGAGCCCTTGAAGGTGTAGGGGTTGAGCGTATCGAAGGTGCCAAACGCCATCACCCGCAACGTACCGCCCTTGGGCGCTTGCGGGTTGACCCAGTCGAAGTGGGTAAATCTGGCCGGGTACTTGAGCGTGCCGAACTGCGCATAACCATGGCTTTCGCTGATCGTCGCGCTTGCGGGGGAGCTCAAGGCCAGGCTGATCAGGAGAAGGAGGAGGGTACGCTTCAAGTCAGGGATCCGATCCAGGCGGCTTGGGCTTTGTGGGCCGTACAGTAACAGCTTGTATCGACAGGAAAAAGACAGGGGGTTAATGCGCCGTTAATTGCTGGCACGATCGTACGCAAAGATGCATGACTTGTGGCGAGGGAGCTTGCTCGTGGCGAGGGGGCTTGCCCCCGTTCGGCTGCGAAGCAGTCGCAAACACCGCGGATACGATTTATCTGAAAATAACCAGGTGGCCGCTTCGCGACCCAACGGGGGCAAGCCCCCTCGCCACAAGAGCAGCATTGCTGTAGCAACCACAACAGCCCTCAAACCGCAGGCAAAAAAAAGCCCCTGGATTTCAGGGGCTCTTTGCTTAGCGTGGCGAAGACACCGTCAGCATCTGACCCGGCTTCAGCGCCTGGCCAACCCGCGGGTTCCAGCGCTTGAGGTGTTGCATTTCAACGTTGAAACGTTTGGCAACCATATACAGCGAGTCGCCTTGCTTGACCTTGTACTGGGTCTGTTGCGTCTTGCCGGTGTCCTTGCCCTTCGACTTGCCGCTGGCGGCCACGACCGTGTTGATCCGGCCACCGCTGCGCTTGGTGTTGTCCTGCATGACCAGGGTCTGGCCGACCTTGAGGTCCTTGCCGGTCAGTTTGTTCCAGCGTTGCAGGTCTTTCACGTCAACCTTGTTCGCCTTGGCGATGGTGCCCAGGTTATCGCCACGTTTGACGCGATAGGCACGCTTGAGTCGGGCAATTTCGTTGTCGTCGGCGCCTTCGAACACAGGCTTGAGCTGGCGTGTGCTGATCAACTCCTCGGGGCGCATGGTCGACAGGCTGGCGGTCAGCAACTGCGCCTTGGACGTCGGCACCAGCAAATGCTGGGGACCGTCGATGGTGGTGCGCTGCTTGAAGGCCGGATTGAGCTGGAACAGTTCGTCTTCGTCGATGTTGGCCACCGCGGCAACCTTGGACAGGTCCATGCGCTGGTTGATTTCGACGACCTGGAAATACGGTTCGTTGGCGATCGGGTTGAGGTTCACGCCGTAGGCTTCCGGCGCCAGCACCACTTGCGACAGGGCCAGCAACTTCGGCACGTACGCCTGGGTTTCGGCCGGCAGCGGCAGGTTCCAGTAGTCGGTCGGCAGACCGAGCTTCTCGTTACGCTCGATGGCCCGGCTGACCGTGCCTTCACCGGCGTTATACGCCGCCAGTGCCAGCAACCAGTCACCGTTGAACATGTCGTGTAGACGTGTCAGGTAGTCCATGGCAGCGGTGGTCGAGGCGGTGATGTCGCGACGGCCATCGTAGAAACGGGTCTGGCGCAGGTTGTAGTAACGCCCGGTGGAAGGGATGAATTGCCAGAGACCCACCGCGTCGGCCCGGGAATAGGCCATCGGGTTGTAGGCGCTTTCAATCACTGGCAGCAGCGCCAGTTCCAGCGGCATGTTGCGTTCTTCGAGGCGTTCGATGATGTAGTGGATGTACAGGCTGCCGCGTTCGCCGGCGTTTTCGAGGAAGGACGGGTTGCTGGCGAACCACAGTCGTTGTTGCTCGATACGCGGGTTGACGCCCAGGCCGTCCTGCAACTGGAAGCCCTGGCGCATGCGCTCCCAGACATCCTGTGGGACTTGCGGTGTTGGTTTCTCGCTGAGCCAGATCGGTTTCTGCTTGGCTCGCGCGGCAATATTCGGAGTATGTGTGGCTTCGGTTTGCGGGACATGGCTTGAACAGCCCGCCAATGTGGCGGACACAGCCACCGCGATGGCTTGAGCCAGGCGGGTCAATGCGTCTGAATTGATGGCTTTACGAATAGATGACGACATTGGCTGGAAGTGAGTTCCGGGCAAAAATGTCGGGCGATTCTAGAAAGCGTACCCCTTGCGGTCAACCATTCAGAATTTTTGTACCAACAGGTAGCCAGCTTAGAACTTATCTTTCCAAGCCCGCAAGGCAGCAAAGACCGCACTCGGACCCCGGTTTTGGGTTCCGCTCCGTTCGTCCACTTTTTCTTTAACGGATGTTTCGTCAACCCTCAAAAACGGGTTGGTCAGCTTTTCAAGCGCCAGCGTAGAGGGCAGCGTCATGATTCCGGCTGCCCGCTGCGCGGTGACTTTTTCCAGACGCGCGGCCGTGTCCGGATTGCCCGGTTCCACCGCAATGGCGAACTTCAGATTGCTCAAGGTGTACTCGTGGGTGCAGTACACCAGCGTGTCCTCAGGCAACGAAGCCAGGCGCGACAGCGAGGTGTGCATCTGCTCCGGGGTGCCTTCGAACAAGCGGCCGCAACCGGCGGCGAACAGGGTGTCGCCGCAAAACAGCAGGCCGTGGTGATAAAAGGCGATATGGCCCAGGGTGTGACCGGGCACGGCGTACACCTCGAAGTCCCAGCCGAGCACGCTGATGCGGTCGTTGTCCTTGAGCGCGACGTCCCGTGCGGGGATGGTTTCACTGGCCGGGCCATAGACTTTCGCGTCTGTCGCATTTTTCAGCTGCTCGACGCCGCCGACGTGGTCATGATGATGGTGAGTGATCAGAATATCGCTGAGCACCCAGCCCGGATGCGCCGCCAGCCAGGCCTGGACGGGCGCGGCGTCCCCCGGGTCGACCACGGCGCAGCGCTGGGTTCGGTGATCCTGTAACAACCAGATGTAGTTGTCGGTGAAGGCGGGCAGGGCACTGATCTGTATCATCGTCGAATTCGCCAAGCGGAAAACAATGGCGCATCTTAGAACTTCCTGGCGCTTTGGAGAATGCAATGACCGATAAAGCGTTCGCTCAGGCCGATCCTGAGTGGCTGACATTGATCAGCGCCGCCCGAGAATGGTTGTCCGGCCCGATCGGGCAATTCCTGCTGGACGAAGAACGGCGCATGCTCGAAGACGAGTTGGGCCGGTTCTTCGGCGGCTACCTGGTGCACTACGGTCCATCGGCCGAAACTCCGCCGTCGGCGCCGCAAGTGCAGCGCAACGTGCGGCTCGGCGCGCCCTTGCCCGGCGTCGAGATCGTCTGCGAAGAGCAGGCCTGGCCCCTGAGCGAGCACGCTGCCGACGTGGTGGTGTTGCAGCATGGGCTGGATTTCTGCCTGTCGCCCCACGGTTTGCTGCGCGAAGCGGCGAGCAGCGTGCGGCCCGGCGGGCATCTGCTGATCATCGGCATCAACCCCTGGAGCACGTGGGGCCTGCGCCATGTGTTCGCCCACGACGCCTTGCGCAAGGCCCGCTGCATTTCGCCGTCACGGGTCGGTGACTGGCTGAATTTGCTGGGTTTCGCGCTGGAGAAACGCCGCTTCGGGTGCTATCGTCCGCCGCTTGCGTCGCCCAAATGGCAGGCCCGTCTGGCCGGTTGGGAGCGCAAGGCCGGTGACTGGCAACTGTCGGGCGGTGGCTTCTATTTATTGGTCGCGCGCAAGATCGTGGTGGGCCTGCGTCCCGTGCGTCAGGAGCGACGCGAGCCGATGGGCAAGCTGATTCCGCTGCCGATGGCCAAGGTCAATCGTCGCCATATCGAGCCGTAAACACTCTTTATTTTCCCGGCCGGGTCATCCCGGCCTCGGGCATCGTCGATCCCGGATCGGCGAGCCACCGCATTTTTCTGGATAGATTGGCATGAGCGATAGCGTAGAACTGTTCACTGATGGCGCCTGCAAAGGCAACCCCGGCCCCGGCGGCTGGGGCGCACTGCTGGTGTGCAAGGGCGTCGAGAAGGAACTGTGGGGCGGCGAAGCCAACACCACCAACAACCGCATGGAGCTGATGGGCGCGATCAAGGGCCTGGAAGAACTCAAGCGTTCCTGCGACGTGCTGCTGGTGACTGACTCCCAGTACGTGATGAAAGGCATCAATGAGTGGATGGCCAACTGGAAGAAGCGCGGCTGGAAAACCGCGGCGAAAGAACCGGTTAAAAATGCCGACCTGTGGAAGTTGCTGGACGAACAGGTCAACCGCCACACCGTGACCTGGAAATGGGTACGTGGGCACATTGGCCATCATGGCAACGAACGGGCTGACCAGTTGGCCAATCGTGGCGTCGATGAAGTGCGCGGCTACAAACAGGATTGATCTCACACTGATCGTTCCCACGCACCCGCGTGGGAATGCATCCCGTGACGCTCCGCGTCACATCAGGAGCCGGACGCGGAGCGTCCGTGGCGGCATTCCCACGCAGAGCGTGGGAACGATCAATTTCGGGGTGGGCGAGTCGACGTGCGAGCATGTTAAGATCGCCGCTTTTGCACGATTGACCCGTTGAGAGCTGAGCACTGATGGCCACCAGATCCGTTGTACTCGATACCGAAACCACCGGCATGCCGGTGACCGACGGCCACCGGATTATCGAAATCGGTTGTGTCGAGTTGATTGGTCGGCGCCTCACCGGCCGGCATTTCCACGTCTACCTGCAACCGGACCGCGAGAGTGATGAAGGCGCCATCGGCGTCCACGGGATCACCAACGAATTCCTGGTGGGCAAACCGCGCTTCACCGAAGTGGCCGATGAGTTTTTCGAGTTCATCAAGGGCGCGCAGCTGATCATCCATAACGCGGCGTTCGACGTTGGCTTCATCAACAACGAATTCGCGCTGATGGGCCAGCACGATCGGGCTGACATCACGCAGCATTGCTCGATCCTCGACACCCTGATGATGGCCCGGGAACGTCACCCGGGGCAGCGCAACAGCCTCGATGCCTTGTGCAAACGCTATGGCGTCGACAACTCCGGCCGTGAACTGCACGGCGCCTTGCTCGACTCCGAGATTCTCGCCGACGTTTACCTGACCATGACTGGCGGGCAGACCAGCCTGTCCCTGGCGGGTAACGCGTCTGACGGCAACGGTTCGGGCGAGGGTGCGGACAACTCGGCCACCGAGATTCGCCGCCTGCCGGCCGATCGCCAGCCGACCCGGATCATCCGCGCCAGTGAAGATGACCTGGCGCAGCACATCGCGCGCCTGGAAGCGGTGGCCAAATCCGCCGGGGCGCCGTCGTTGTGGCAGCAGTTGATGGAAGCAAAAGCCCAAGCCTGAGGCTTGCGGGGCTTTTGTGGCGAGGGAGCTTGTTCCCGCTCGGCTGCGCAGCAGTCGTCAGACCAGCGAACGCGGTGTATCTGGAAGAGATACAGGGGGCCGCTTCGCGCCCCAGCGGGAGCAAGCTCCCTCGCCACAGGTCATCATCAAGCCACAACTCATCATTTCAGACTGAGATTGCTGGCCACATGATGGTGCGCCCACTGACCCGCTTCAGGGCATCGGCACTCGCCACATCCGCCTCAACCCTCTACCCTGAGGGAATTGGCAGGCCACGGTCTGCCGCCTCAGGACACTGAGCCCCATGTATAAAGATTTGAAATTCCCGGTCCTGATCGTCCATCGCGACATCAAGGCCGACACGGTTGCCGGTGATCGCGTGCGTGGCATCGCCCGGGAGCTGGAGCAGGAAGGCTTCAGCATTCTCAGTGCGGTGGATTACTCCGAAGGGCGCTTGGTGGCCTCGACTCATCACGGCCTGTCGTGCATGTTGATCGCCGCCGAAGACGCCAACACGAACGCTCATTTGTTACACAATATGGCCGAACTGATCGGCCTGGCCCGAGTGCGCGCGCCGGACTTGCCGATTTTCGCCCTGGGCGAGCAGGTTACCCTGGAGAACGCCCCGGCTGACGCTATGGCCGAGCTCAATCAACTGCGCGGCATTCTGTACCTGTTCGAAGACACCGTGCCATTCCTCGCCCGTCAGGTGGCCCGGGCGGCGCGCAAGTACCTGGACGGTCTGTTGCCGCCATTCTTCAAGGCCCTGGTGCAGCACACCGCCGATTCCAACTATTCCTGGCACACCCCCGGTCATGGCGGTGGCGTGGCCTATCACAAGAGCCCGGTGGGGCAGGCGTTCCACCAGTTTTTCGGGGAAAACACCCTGCGCTCGGATTTGTCGGTGTCAGTGCCGGAACTCGGTTCGCTGCTTGATCACACCGGCCCTCTGGCCGCAGCCGAAGCCAGGGCTGCGCGCAATTTTGGCGCGGATCACACCTTTTTCGTGATCAATGGCACCTCCACGGCGAACAAGATTGTCTGGCATTCCATGGTCGCCCGGGATGATTTGGTGCTGGTGGATCGCAACTGCCACAAGTCGGTATTGCACTCGATCATCATGACCGGCGCTATCCCGCTGTACCTGTGCCCGGAGCGCAATGAATTGGGAATCATCGGCCCCATCCCGCTCAGCGAATTCAGCCGCGAGTCGATCCAGGCCAAGATCGATGCGAGCCCGTTGACCAAGGGCCGCGCGCCGAAGGTCAAGCTGGCGGTGGTGACCAATTCGACCTACGACGGCCTCTGCTACAACGCCGAACTGATCAAGCAGCAACTGGGCAACAGCGTCGAGGTCTTGCACTTTGATGAGGCCTGGTACGCCTACGCGGCGTTTCACGAGTTCTTTGCCGGGCGTTACGGCATGGGCACCTCGCGCAGCGAAGACAGCCCGCTGGTGTTCACCACCCACTCCACGCACAAATTGCTCGCGGCGTTCAGCCAGGCGTCGATGATCCACGTACAGGACGGCGGGGCGCGGCAACTGGACCGCGACCGTTTCAACGAAGCGTTCATGATGCACATCTCCACCTCGCCGCAGTACAGCATCATCGCCTCGCTGGACGTGGCCTCGGCGATGATGGAAGGCCCGGCCGGGCGTTCGCTGTTGCAGGAAATGTTCGACGAAGCCCTGAGCTTCCGCCGGGCCCTGGCCAATCTGCGGCAGCACATCGCGGCGGATGACTGGTGGTTTTCCATCTGGCAACCGCCGTCGGTGGAAGGCATTACGCAAGTCATCACTGAAGACTGGCTGCTGCAGCCTGACGCCGACTGGCACGGCTTTGGTGGCGTGACCGATGACTACGTGCTGCTCGATCCGATCAAGGTCACCCTGGTGATGCCGGGCCTGACCGCTGGCGGCGCCTTGAGCGAGCGCGGGATTCCGGCCGCGGTCGTCAGCAAGTTCCTCTGGGAGCGCGGGCTGGTGGTCGAGAAGACCGGGCTGTATTCGTTCCTGGTGCTGTTCTCCATGGGCATCACCAAGGGTAAATGGAGCACGTTGCTCACCGAGTTGCTGGAGTTCAAGCGCAGTTACGACGCCAATGTCAGCCTGAACACCTGCCTGCCGTGTGTCGCCCAGGAAAATCCGGCGCGTTATCAAGGTATGGGCCTGCGCGATTTGTGTGATCAGCTGCACGCCTGCTACCGCAGCAATGCCACGGCCAAGCACCTCAAACGCATGTACACCGTACTGCCGGAAATCGCCATGAAGCCTGCCGACGCCTATGATCATCTGGTGCGCGGTGAGGTGGAGGCGGTATCGATCGATGCCCTGGAGGGGCGCATCGCCGCCGTGATGCTGGTGCCGTACCCGCCGGGGATTCCCTTGATCATGCCCGGTGAGCGCTTCACCGAGTCGACCCGATCGATCATCGACTACCTGGCATTCGCCCGTACCTTCGACAGCAGCTTCCCGGGATTTGTCGCCGATGTGCACGGATTGCAACACGAAGACGAGGGCAATGGGCGGCATTACACCGTCGATTGCATCAAGGAATGAGGACCTTCCCCAGTATGCAACCGGTCATGAATCCGAAATACCCAGGGCTGTCGGTGCGCGTTGCCGACGATGGTTTTGCGGCCTACATCTGGGGCAGCGATTTCAGTTTTGAAGTCGTCGCCTACGGTGCCGCACACATTGGCAAGCCGGTGGCGCAGTGGCCGGTGACGCCGATCACGCCGTATCGAAAGTGCTATGGCATCGATCCGGAAGAGTTCAGCAGTTTCCGCGATGCCGCCGACAGTGCGATTTTCATGGCGTACCTGGATGACGAACCGGTGGGCCATCTGGTGATCAGCACCAACTGGAACGGCTTCGCGCATATCGACGAACTGGCGGTGCATGCCCCGGCGCGACGCCATGGTGTGGCCAAGTCGTTGCTGGACGTCGCACAGTTCTGGAGTCGCAAGAAGAAACTGCCGGGCATCATGCTCGAAACCCAGAACAACAACCTCGGCGCCTGCCGGCTCTATGAGCGCTGTGGTTATGTGATTGGCGGGATCGATCATCTGCGCTATCGCGGCATCGACCCGAACACCGCCGAAGTCGCATTGTTCTGGTATCGCTTGTTCGATAATCCGCTGGAAAACCCGGTCAGCTCGCCAGCATCGCCACGGCTTGTTCCGTAATGATCGCCAGCAACGCGTCGACGGCGGGCGAGGGCTCGGCGTTCTTCAAGGTCAGGGCGTAGAGGCTGATCGGCACGGCCGGTGCCAGTGGGCAGGCGTCGAGGCCGGACGACTTGGCGCCGAGGGCGGTGAAGGGGTCGACGATGGCCAGGCCTTCACCGGCCTCGACCATGCTGCGCATCATTTGATGAGTCTGGACGCGGGTCTGGATCACCAGCGCAGGGCGCAGCGCCTGCAATTTGGTTTCCAGCGCCGGGCTCAGCGGGTCGTGACCCTCGAGGCCGACCATCGACTGGCCCGCCAGATCCTGCACCGACACATATTTCTGCTTGGGTTGCAGCCAGCCGTGGGGCGCGAGTAGCTGGAGCTTGCCCTGGGCGATCACCTGG
Organism: Pseudomonas sp. ANT_J12; assembly: GCF_008370045.1. Taxonomy (GTDB): domain Bacteria; phylum Pseudomonadota; class Gammaproteobacteria; order Pseudomonadales; family Pseudomonadaceae; genus Aquipseudomonas. Next base: position 174,958 of record NZ_VOBN01000003.1, on the reverse strand, counting down.
CAATCGATGTCGGTATGGTCGGGATCATGCAGGCTCAGGCCCAGGTCGCTTTCGCGCAGCAACAGGCTGCGGACGATCTCGCGGGTGGGTTGGCTGAGGAGGGTGCACGGCGCATCGGGGAACCGTCGGCGCAGGGCCGCGATGCTGTGGGGCAATAATAGTTGGGCGAGCGGCGGGGTGCCGATGACGCGCAACGGTGGCGCGAGGTATTGCTTGAGACTGTTCGCCAGGCGCTGCACCGGTTCGAGGGCTTCATAGACGTGAGCGATCTCGACCTGCAACTCCCGCGCCTCGCGCGTGGCCTGCAAGCGGCCGCGCACGCTGGAAAACAGCATGAAGCCCAACTGACCCTCGGCGTCACGCAAAATCCCTTCGACCTCGGCCACCGGCAACTGCAGCCATTCGGCGGCGGTGCCCAGGTGACCGGTCTGCAAGAGCGCCTGGATCACTTCGATATGACGTAAACGCATGCGTGAAGTCCATGTTCAGCAGGTGAGGGAGTCAGTGGCTGAATCCTAACTCAAGTGCGTGCATATGACTTCTGCTCATAACACAGGGTTATGAAGCGACGGTGGTTTCCGGCAGGCTACCGATGTAAGTGTCCGGTTCGCGCGTCAGGGTGATATCCGACTGGATCAACTGGAACTGGTTGTCATTGAGCTTTTTCATGCGATCGCCGATGGCCAGTTTGTAGCTGGTGACAGGCTCCGAGCCTTCGACGCCGTCTGCCGACGGGGTGGATTCCTGAAACTCATGTACGGAATAAACACGGCCTTCCGCGTCTCTTGCATGGAACTGACCGACGAGTACTGCTGCCATCTGCTTAGAACCTCTGGAGATAAATCACTCAATTTGCGGCTCAATAGACCGTGGTTGGGCGAAGTAAGTTTTCCTACAAGAAAAAAATAGTCAGGGGCAGCGATTTTCGCTCGCCCGCTGATTGAATCGTCATCTATAACTACAGGCTCTTTCCATCGGACAGTCGAGAATCTTCCATGAGCAACGTCTATACGATCGCCGTTGTGGTCGGCAGCTTGAGAAAAGAGTCGATCAACCGCAAGGTCGCATTGGCCCTGGCTGATCTGGCGCCTGCCAATCTGAAATTGAACATCGTCGAAATTGGCGACTTGCCACTCTACAACGAAGACATCGATGGCGCTTCACCGCCGGCAGCCTACAGCACTTTCCGACAACAAGTGAGTTCATCCGACGCAGTGCTGTTCGTGACCCCGGAATACAACCGCTCGGTGCCGGCACCGTTGAAGAACGCAATTGACGTCGGTTCGCGTCCTTATGGCAAGAGTGCCTGGAGCGGCAAGCCGGGGGGTGTGATCAGCGTTTCACCGGGTGCGATTGGCGGTTTTGGTGCCAACCATCACCTGCGCCAGTCCATGGTGTTTCTCAATGTGCCCTGCATGCAGCAGCCGGAAGCCTATCTTGGCGGGGCCGGGACGGCGTTTGATGAGGCGGGCAAGTTGTCCGAATCAGTGAAGCCATTTTTACAAAGCTTCATCAATGCCTACGGGCAATGGGTGGAACAACACAAAAAAGTCTGACCAATGACCTGTAGGAGCGAAGCTTGCTCGCGAAAGCGGTGTGTCAGTCAACATTGATGTTGAACGTGACGACGCCTTCGCGAGCAAGCTTTGCTCCTACAGGGGTATTGATGTGTCGGGGATTTTTGTGCTCCTTCACGGAATTATCACTCCGGTCATTTACTCTGTTGCACGTCCCCCCATCCCGATTGTCTGTTCAAGGCTGCTTTCGCATGCTCATCGCTTCATTGATATTCCTGCTGACCATTACCCTGGTGATCTGGCAACCCAAAGGCCTCGGCGTCGGCTGGAGTGCGGTGTTCGGCGCGGTGTTGGCGCTGCTTTTCGGGGTGGTGCACCTCAGTGACATCCCGCTGGTGTGGCAGATCATCTGGAACGCCACTGGCACCTTTGTCGCACTGATTATCATCAGCCTGCTGCTGGACGAAGCCGGTTTTTTTGCCTGGGCGGCGTTGCACGTGGCGCGTTGGGGCAAGGGCAGCGGGCGCAAGTTGTTTGCCTTTATGGTGCTGCTCGGCGCGCTGGTGTCGGCGTTGTTTGCCAATGACGGCGCGGCGCTGATTCTTACGCCGATTGTCATTTCGATGTTGCTGGCCCTGCGCTTTTCACCTGCCGCGACCCTGGCGTTCGTGATGGGCGCCGGGTTTATCGCCGACACCGCGAGCCTGCCGCTGGTGGTGTCGAACCTGGTGAACATCGTCTCCGCCGACTTCTTCCACATCGGCTTCAACCGCTATGCGGCGGTGATGATTCCGGTCAACTTCGTCAGCGTCGCGGCGACGTTGGGCATGTTGATGTGGTTCTTTCGCAAGGACATTCCCAAGGCCTACGACCCCGAACAGCTGGAAGACCCGACCACGGCGATTCACGACAAAGCCACGTTCTACGCCGGTTGGGCGGTGTTGGTGATTCTGTTGGTGGGCTGCTTCGCCCTGGAACCGCTGGGCATTCCAATCAGCGCGATTTCAGCGGTGTGCGCGGCCTTGCTGTTGGCCATCGCCGCCCGCGGTCACAAGATTTCCACGCGCAAGGTGATGAAAGAAGCGCCATGGCAGATCGTGATTTTCTCCCTCGGCATGTACCTGGTGGTCTACGGCCTGCGCAACGCCGGGCTTACCGATTACCTGGCCGGTTGGCTGAACGGCTTTGCCGGTTACGGCGTCTGGGGCGCGGCGATGGGCACCGGGGTGCTGACGGCGCTGTTGTCATCGATCATGAACAATTTGCCGACGGTGCTGATCGGCCTGCTCTCGATTGACGCGAGCCAGGCCACGGGCGTGGTCAAGGAAGCGATGATCTACGCCAACGTCATCGGCAGCGATCTGGGGCCGAAAATCACCCCGATCGGCAGCCTGGCGACGTTGTTGTGGCTGCATGTGCTGGAGCGCAAGAGCATCAAGATTGGCTGGGGCTATTACTTCAAGGTCGGGATTGTGCTGACGGTGCCGGTGTTGTTGGTGACGTTGGCGGCGTTGGCTTTGCGGTTGTCCCTTTAAACCGAGGTGGCCTCATCGCGGGCAAGCCTTGCTCCTACAGATTGTCCGCGCGTCCTTGTAGGAGCGAGGCTTGCCCGCGAAGAGGCCCGCCCAGGCACCACAAATCTCAACCACTGCCCGGCACATTCGGCCAAAGATCCGCTACCAGAAACAACCGCTCGGCTTCTTCCCAATCCCCGTTGGCATTCTCGGTCAACCGCACCATCAACTGCGCCGGTGCCAACGGCTCCAGCTCACTGATCCACGCATCCAGTTGTCCGGTGGTCCAGGTCTGCTCCGCCGGATAATGCGCCGGCGCCAGCCAGGCATGGCGGGGCAGGGGTTGCCAGCGCCCGAACGGCCGCTGCACGACAAAATCCGCCCAGTCCTTCTGATGCAGCCAGCTGCCGCGCAAATGCTGCGGATGCGCGCCGCTCGGCGACGCCGACTGCCCCGGCCACGGGTACAGCAGATAGCCGCCCAGCCACAAATGCGCACTGAACTGCTGGATATCCAGGGCTGCCAGCACTTCGCGACTTTCCGGTCGGGCGGAAATCGGCAATTGATGCTGGCTCAAATGCGCCAGTTTGCGGTCCAGCCGATCATGGCAACCGGGCCCGAGCCAGGTCGCCGTGTCGTGGCCATCGCCATTTTGCGGGCCGAGGTAGAGCTTGATTGCCAGTTCCAGGTGATGCACGCCGTCGCGATCGCGCAGCAGCATGTCCAGCTCTCCGAGGGTGTGACCTTCGCGGCGGATCGGCAGGTTGGCGGCAATCAGCTCGATACCCGGTGCATGCCGCACGGCGTATTGCCACAAGCGTTCGTAATACAGGCCCAGGCGCCGGGTCCGCGACTGCGCGAGCCAGTGCAGCAAGTCATAACTGTCGTGATCCAGTTGCCGCAACCAGCGTTCCAGGCCTTCCGGCGCCTGTACCCAGTCGCTCCCTGCCAGGGGATGACGCTGCGGCCACGGCGGCTCGCCGAGCATCGGCGGCGCAAGGATGACCCACGCCAGGTCGCGCACTTCCGGGTGGCGCAACTGGTGGGGTAGCTGGAGCAAATCCGGGAATAAGATCATTCTGCGAGCATAGCCTCTTACGTCATGGCTTAAAGGATTTTGTCTATCCCGCGCTTTCGCCCATAATCGTCGCTTTAGCCCGACGCAGAACCTCGCAGGAGCCCCATGGAGCAATTTCGTAATATCGGCATCATCGGTCGCCTGGGCAGTTCGCAGGTGCTGGATACCGTCCGCCGACTGAAACGGTTTCTGCTCGATCGTCACCTGCACGTGATCCTCGAAGACACCATCGCCGAAGTCCTGCCGGGGCATGGCCTGCAAACCTCGTCGCGCAAGATGCTCGGCGAAGTCTGTGACATGGTGATTGTGGTCGGCGGTGACGGCAGCCTGCTCGGCGCTGCCCGCGCGCTGGCCCGGCACAATATCCCGGTGCTCGGCATCAACCGGGGCAGCCTGGGGTTCCTGACCGATATCCGCCCCGATGAGCTGGAAGTCAAAGTCGCCGAAGTGCTCGACGGCCACTACCTGGTGGAAAACCGCTTCCTGCTGCAAGCCGAAGTCCGCCGCCACGCCGAGGCCATCGGCCAGGGCGATGCGCTGAACGACGTGGTGCTGCACCCCGGCAAATCCACACGAATGATCGAATTCGAGCTGTACATCGACGGCCAGTTCGTCTGCAGCCAGAAGGCCGACGGCCTGATCGTCGCCACGCCGACCGGTTCGACTGCGTATGCGCTCTCTGCCGGCGGCCCGATCATGCATCCCAAGCTCGACGCTATTGTGATTGTGCCGATGTACCCCCATACCTTGTCAGGCCGGCCAATTGTGGTCGATGGCAACAGTGAGCTGAAAATCGTCGTGTCCAAGGATATGCAGATCTACCCGCAAGTCTCCTGTGATGGGCAGAACCATTTCACCTGCGCGCCCGGCGACACCATCACCATCAGCAAAAAAGCCCAGAAGTTGCGGCTGATCCACCCCCTCGACCACAACTACTACGAAGTGTGCCGGACCAAGCTCGGCTGGGGCAGTCGGTTGGGTGGTGGAGGCGACTGATGCTCGATCCCGCGCGTAGCTACGACCTGATCGGTGACGTGCACGGTTGCGCTCTGACCCTTGAGCACTTGCTCGACCGGCTCGGTTACCACAAACACGCTGGCGTCTGGCGGCATCCGTCGCGTATGGCGGTGTTCGTCGGTGACATCATCGACCGCGGCCCGCGGATTCGCGAGGCGCTGCACATCGTCCACGACATGGTCGAGGCCGGCCAGGCCCTGTGCATCATGGGCAACCATGAATTCAACGCCCTCGGCTGGAGCACCCCGGCACCGCCCGGCAGCGGCAAGCAGTTCGTGCGCGAACACACGCCGCGGCACGCCCGGCTGCTGGGGGAAACCCTGACCCAGTTTGAAGATCATCCGGGCGACTGGCATGACTTCCAGCAATGGTTCTACGAGCTGCCATTGTTCGTCGATGCCGGACGTTTCCGCGTGGTGCACGCCTGCTGGGATTCGGGCCTGATCGAGCCGTTGCGTGCGCTGTTCCCCGACGGTTGCGTCGATGAACACTTTCTCCAGGCCTCGGCCGTGCCCGGCAGCTTTGCTTGCACCGTGTTCGATCGCCTGCTGCGCGGCACCGACATGCGCCTGCCCGATGGCCAGACCATGACCAGCGGCGACGGCCTGACCCGCTCGTTTTTCCGCACCAAATTCTGGGAAGACGACCCGCAAACCTACGGCGACATTGTGTTCCAGCCCGACGCTTTGCCCGAGCCAGTGGCGCGCACGCCGTTGTCGTCCATCGAGAAAAATACCTTGCTGCGCTATGGCGTCGATGAACCGTTGTTGTTTGTTGGCCACTACTGGCGCAGCGGCAAGCCGACGCCGATCCGGCCGAACCTGGCCTGCCTCGACTACAGTGCGGTGCTGTACGGCAAACTGGTGGCCTATCGCCTGGATCAGGAAACCCGTCTCGACCCGCATAAATTTGTCTGGGTCGATGTCGAACGGCCGGAGGCCTTGCAATGAGTGCGGTTGCGGTATTGCGTCTGCCGTTGGCGGTGGACTTGAGTGGTTTCGTCAAATTGCTGCAACGCATGCAGGTGCCCCATCGCGTCAGCGAAGAGGCGGGCGAGCAGGTGCTGTGGGTGCCGGCCAACATCAGCGAGGACGTGCGTTCGCTGTACGAGCGTTTTCCGGCGGGTGATCCCGACCAGCAACTGGACATCCCGGTGGCGCAGCCCCCGCGCCGTCCCGGTTTCGTCGAACAATTGCGCTACAGCAAGGCCACCGCCGGCATTCTGTTGCTGTGCCTGATCGTCGGCGCGGTGACGGTGTTGGGGGAAAACCTCAACACCATGCACTGGTTCACCTTCCTCGATTTCCGCGTGATCGGCGACTACATCGAATTCACGCCCCTGGACGAAGGTCTGGCGGCGGGGCAGTGGTGGCGTCTGGTGACGCCGATGCTGATCCACTTCGGCTTCCTGCACCTGGCCATGAACGGCATGTGGTACTGGGAACTGGGGCGGCGCATCGAGGCACGCCAGGGCAGCATCAACCTGATTGGCCTGACCTTGCTGTTCAGCCTGGTGTCCAACTACGCCCAGTATTGGTTCAGCGGCGCGACCTTGTTTGGCGGCTTGTCCGGTGTGCTCTACGGCCTGCTCGGGCATTGCTGGATCTTCCAGTTGCTGTCGCCGAACCCGGCCTATCGCCTGCCACGCGGCGTATTGGTGATGATGCTGGTCTGGCTGGTGCTGTGCATGTCCGGGCTGATCTCGATGATCGGTTTCGGCGAAATTGCCAACGCGGCCCACGTCGGCGGGTTGCTCATCGGATGCTTCACCGGTTTGTTGGGTGGTTTGTACAACCGCCGTAAACTCGCCGTCTAAAACAGTTACTGAATAAAGAGCACGGAGACCCTGATGTCCTCTTTTAACGAAATGATCAAAAACATCACCCCCGACATCTACCAGAGCCTGAAACTGGCGGTGGAAATCGGCAAATGGTCCGACGGTGGCAAACTCACTGCCGAGCAGCGCGAGCTGTCCCTGCAGGCGATGATCGCCTGGGAAATCCAGAACCTGCCCGAAGAACAGCGGACCGGCTACATGGGCCCGCAGGAGTGCAGCTCCAAGTCGATCAGCGTGCCGAATATCCTGTTCAAGTCGGATGCCATCCATTGATCGAGATTGGCCGCGGTGCAATCAGCAAAATGTCGGCGCGCCTGGACGGGCCGAACGTGCAGTACGCTTTTCGTCTGGGCGACACCGAGGTGCCGGTCAATCCCTTGATCGGCAGCACGGTGCGCCTGGAATACCTGGGGGCGATTTTCTGCTCCCATTGCGGACGCAAGACCAAAACCAGTTTCAGCCAGGGTTATTGCTACCCGTGCATGACCAAACTGGCCCAGTGCGACATCTGCATCATGAGCCCGGAGCGCTGCCACTTCGACGCCGGCACCTGCCGTGAACCGGAGTGGGGCCAGACGTTCTGCATGACCGATCACATCGTCTACCTGTCCAACTCGTCGGGGGTGAAAGTCGGGATTACCCGCGCCAACCAGATGCCGACCCGCTGGATCGACCAGGGCGCCCGCCAGGCGCTGCCGATCATGCGTGTCTCGACCCGTCAGCAGTCGGGTTTCGTCGAAGACCTGTTGCGCAGCCAAGTGGCAGACAAGACCAATTGGCGTGCTTTACTCAAGGGCGACGCGGTGTCGGTGGACCTGGCCGCGGTTCGCGATCAACTGTTCGATAGCTGCGCGGAAGGTTTGCAAGGTTTGCAGGAACGATTCGGCCTACAGGCGATCCAGACTATTGCTGATGTCGACGTCCTCGAAATCCGCTATCCGATCGAGCAATACCCGGACAAAATCGTCAGCTTCAACCTGGACAAGAACCCGATTGCCGAAGGCACGCTGCTGGGGATCAAGGGCCAATACCTGATTTTCGACACCGGCGTGATCAATATTCGTAAATACACGGCTTATCAGCTCGCCGTGCATAGTTAAGGACTCCAGCATGCGCACCGAACAACCGAAGATGATCTACCTGAAGGACTATCAGGCGCCTGAATACCTGATCGACGAGACGCACCTGACCTTCGAGTTGTTCGAGGACCACAGCCTGGTCCATGCGCAACTGGTGGTGCGCCGCAATCCCGAGCGTGGCCCGGGCCTGCCGCCGCTGGTGCTCGATGGCCAGCAACTGGAGTTGTTGTCGGTGAACCTGGCCGACATCGAACTGACCGCTGCCGACTACGTGTTGACCGAGAACCACCTGACCCTGCACCCCAAGAGCGAACGCTTCACGGTCGACACCAGCGTGCGCATCCACCCTGAAACCAACACCGCCCTGGAAGGCTTGTACAAATCCAGCGGCATGTTCTGCACCCAGTGCGAGGCCGAAGGCTTTCGCAAGATCACCTATTACCTCGACCGCCCGGACGTGATGAGCAAGTTCACCACCACCGTGGTCGCCGAGCAGCATAGCTATCCGGTGCTGCTGTCCAACGGCAACCCGGTTGCCAGCGGCCCTGGCGAAGACGGCCGGCACTGGGCGACCTGGGAAGACCCGTTCATGAAGCCGGCGTACCTGTTTGCCTTGGTGGCCGGTGACTTGTGGTGCGTCGAAGACACGTTCATCACCATGACCGAGCGCTCCGTGGCGCTGCGCATCTACGTCGAACCGGAAAACATCGACAAGTGCCAGCACGCCATGAACAGCCTGAAGAAGTCGATGCGCTGGGACGAAGAGGTCTACGGTCGCGAGTACGATCTGGACATCTTCATGATCGTGGCGGTCAACGACTTCAACATGGGCGCCATGGAGAACAAGGGCCTCAACATCTTCAACTCCAGCGCCGTGCTGGCCCGGGCCGAAACCGCCACCGACGCCGCGCACCAGCGCGTTGAAGCGATTGTCGCCCACGAATACTTCCACAACTGGTCGGGCAACCGCGTGACCTGCCGCGACTGGTTCCAGTTGTCGCTCAAGGAAGGCTTCACCGTATTCCGCGATTCCGGCTTCTCCGCCGACATGAACTCGGCCACGGTCAAGCGCATCCAGGACGTCGCCTACCTGCGCACCCACCAGTTCGCCGAAGACGCGGGCCCGATGGCTCACGCCGTGCGCCCGGACAGCTTTATCGAGATTTCCAACTTCTACACCCTGACCGTGTACGAAAAGGGCTCGGAAGTGGTCGGCATGATCCACACCTTGCTCGGCGCCAAAGGCTTCCGTAAGGGCAGCGACCTGTACTTCGACCGCCACGACGGCCAGGCCGTGACCTGTGACGACTTCATCAAAGCCATGGAAGACGCCAATGACGTTGACCTGACCCAGTTCAAACGCTGGTACAGCCAGGCCGGTACCCCGCGCTTGGCGGTGAGCGAGTCTTACGATGCCGCGGCGAAAACCTACAGCCTGACCTTCCGCCAGAGCTGCCCGGCCACCCCGGACAAGGTTGAAAAACTGCCGTTCGTGATCCCGGTGGAACTGGGCCTGCTGGATTCCAAGGGCGCGGCAATTGCGCTGCGTTTGTCGGGCGAAGCGTCGGCGCAGGGGACTTCGCGGGTCATCTCGGTGACTGAGGCTGAGCAGACCTTCACCTTCCTCGACATCGCTGAACAACCGTTGCCTTCGCTGCTGCGCGGTTTTTCGGCACCCGTGAAATTGAGCTTCCCGTACAACCGCGATCAACTGATGTTCCTGATGCAGCACGACAGTGATGGCTTCAACCGCTGGGATGCCGGTCAGCAATTGTCGGTGCAGGTGCTGCAAGAGTTGATTGCCCAGCAGCAGAAGGGTGAAGCGCTGGTGCTGGATCAGCGTTTGATCTCGGCCCTGCGTACCGTGCTGTCCGATGAGACGCTGGATCAGGCGATGGTCGCGGAAATGCTGTCGCTGCCGGGTGAAGCGTACCTGACTGAAATCACTGAAGTGGCTGACGTTGACGCCATTCACATCGCCCGGGAATTTGCCCGCAATCAATTGGCGCAGGGTTTGTTCGAAGCGCTGTGGCTGCGTTACCAGGCCAACCGCGACCTGTCGAAGAAAACCCCGTACGTGGCCGAGGCCGAGCACTTCGCTCGTCGCGCCTTGCAGAACATCGCGCTGTCGTACCTGATGCTCAGCGGCAAGCCGGAAGTGTTGGCGGCGACGCTGGAACAGTTCGAAACCGCCGACAACATGACCGAGCGCTTGACCGCGTTGGCGGTGTTGGTCAATTCGTCGTTCGAAGACGAGAAAGCCACGGCCCTGGCCAGTTTTGCCGAGCACTTCAAGGACAATCCGCTGGTCATGGATCAGTGGTTCAGCGTCCAGGCCGGCAGCACCTTGCCGGGCGGTCTGGCGCGGGTGAAGGCGTTGATGGAGCATCCGGCGTTCAATATGAAGAACCCGAACAAGGTGCGGGCGTTGGCCGGCGCATTTGCCGGGCAGAACCTGATCAACTTCCATGCGGCGGATGGCAGCGGGTATCGCTTCCTGGCGGATCTGGTGATCGAGTTGAACGGGTTCAACCCGCAGATCGCTTCCCGGCAGTTGGCGCCTCTGACTCGGTGGCGCAAATATGACGATGCTCGTCAGGCGTTGATGAAAGGGGAACTGGAGCGGATTCGCGCTTCGGGGCAGCTGTCCAGCGATGTGTTTGAGGTGGTTAGCAAAAGCCTGGCTTGAGACTGGCGGTCCACCCGAATCCCTGTAGGTGCGAGGCTTGCCCGCGAAGGCGGCCTCATTCCCTACCGGGATTTTTTTATGGTGTACATATCCATTGCTGCGGTAACGGCCGCTTATGGTTCCGTTCTTACAGCGGGTTACTTTGAAAAGCGCAAAGTAACCAAACGCTTTCACCCCTGACGTACGGTGCCTCGCTGCGGCTCGGCGTGCCCTCACTCCGGTCCTGCTCCGTGGGCCCGCCGCCATCGGCCATCCATGGCCGGGGGTGGCTACCGCGGCATCCCTGCCGCGGTGCCCACTGCGCAGAACCTGCGTTCGGCCTTCCGACGGGGCAGATCAAGATCAAAAGCCAAAACAAGATCAAAAGCTTCGCGGGCAAGCCTCGCTCCTACAGGGATGTGTTTCTGTGATCGTTCCCACGCTCCGCGTGGGAATGCCGCCGGGGACGCTCTGCGTCCCGCTGTCGACGTAAGGCTTGAGTCCTGCGCAGTGGTGACGCGGAGCGTCACGGGATGCATTCCCACGCGGAGCGTGGGAACGATCAGTAACTGGCGTACGCGCACAATCCCCGAACCAGGCCGGCCGGTAGGCCGCCTGTGATCTCTCCCACGCTCTGCGTGGGAATGCCGCCGGGGACGCTCTGCGTTCCGCTGTCGACACAAGACTTGAGTCCTGCGCAGTGGTGACGCGGAGCGTCACGGGATGCATTCCTACGCGGAGCGTGGGAACGATCAGTAACTGGCGTACGCGCACAATCCCCGAACCAGGCCGGCCGGTAGGCCGCCTGTGATCTCTCCCACGCTCTGCGTGGGAATGCCGCCGGGGACGCTCTGCGTTTCGCTGTCGACGCGAGGCTTGAGTCCTGCGCAGTGGTGACGCGGAGCGTCACGGGATGCATTCCCACGCGGAGCGTGGGAACGATCAGTAACTGGCGTACGCGCACAATCCCCGAGCCAGGCCGGCCGGTAGGCCGCCTCGCCGAGCGATGCACGCCCCCTCGAGAGGCCGAGTGGAGGTTCTGCGCAGTGGGCAACCCGGCATGGATGCCGGGTTAGCCGCCCCCGGCCATGGATGGCCGATGGCGGCGGGCCCACGGAGCAGGACCGGAGCGAGGGCATGCCGAGCCCAGGCGAGGCACCGAACGAAAGGGGCAAAAGCGCTTTGGTTACTTTCGCGCTTTTCGAAAGTGACCCGCTGTAAGAGCGGAACCAAAATCCGCCGCAACCGAAGAAACGGATATGTACACCAAACCCGAAACCCGAAACCCGAAACCCCAAAGCAGCAAACCCAAATCACCCCACCTAATACCCAACCATTCACCAACACCCCATACCCCCTCAGGTTAACAAAACATAACGTGGCGTCGATTGTCAGACCTTTCCAAAGCCCGATAGGATAAGCCAGCTTCCGAAGGGGCTCTAGATTGCAGGTTTCAGGACTATGCTCCAACCAGCCAATCACCCAGAGCACCCTTACGGCGCCCTGAAAGGTTGAACGACCTAACAATAATAATGGGGGAAGGTCTATGAGTGAGCCTGTCATGGGTGTGGGTATCTGCCGCCCGCCGGCGTTACGCAAATTCGCGTTGCTGGCTACAGCGCTCTCGCTGTTGGGCTGTGCCGCGCTATCGGCACCGGTGCTGGCCGCCGACGCGCCGGCCGCCGATACGGCGTATTCCGTTGAATCCGCCAAAGCCGCGAAAAGCCTGATGCTCGATGTGGTCCACGCCGGCAAGCGCCTGGTGGCGGTCGGGGATCGTGGGCACATTCTGTATTCCGATGACCAGGGTTCGACCTGGACCCAAGCCAAGGTGCCGACCCGGCAACTGCTCACCGCCGTATTCTTTGTCGACGACAAACACGGCTGGGCCGTCGGGCATGACGCGCAGATCCTCGCCAGCGAAGACGGCGGCGTCACCTGGACCAAACAATTCGAAGACCTCAAACGCGAATCGCCGCTGCTCGACGTCTGGTTCAAGGACGTCAACAGCGGCTTTGCCGTGGGTGCGTATGGCGCCTTGCTGGAAACCACCGACGGCGGCAAAAACTGGGAAGACGCCAGCGACCGCCTCGACAACGAAGACCAGTTCCACCTCAACGCCATCGCGGCGGTCAAGGATGCCGGGCTGTTCATCGTCGGCGAGCAGGGCAGCATGTTCCGCTCCGCCGATTGGGGCCAGACCTGGGAAAAGCTCGAAGGCCCGTATGAAGGTTCGCTGTTCGGCGTGATCGGCACCGCCCAGCCCAACACGCTGCTGGCCTACGGGCTGCGCGGCAATCTCTACCGCTCCACGGATTTCGGCAGCACCTGGGAGCAGGTTGAGCTCCAAGCCGCGCGCGGCAGCCTGGAGTTCGGCCTGTCCGGCGCTACGCTGCTGGATGACGGCTCCATCGTCATTGTCGGCAACGGCGGTTCGGTGATCAGCAGCAGCGACAACGGCGAAACCTTCACCGTGTTCAACCGCCCGGACCGGATTTCCGTGTCAGCGGTGACGGCGGCAGGTAACGGCAATCTGATTCTGGCAGGACAGGGCGGCGTTCGCGCCACTTCGCCAACCGGCGCCGAGCTGGGCAAATAAGCCGGGCCACATAATAAGAAGGGCGGAGCTATGACATCCATGACAAGTCATCACCAAGACAAGGCGACGTTTCTCGAACGCCTGATTTTCAACAATCGCCCGGCAGTGATCGTCATCTGCCTGCTGGTGAGCATTTTCCTGTTCTGGCAAGCGACGCTGATCCGGCCGTCCACCAGTTTCGAAAAGATGATCCCGCTGGAACACCCCTTCATTCAAAAGATGATGGAGCACCGCAACGATCTGGCGAACCTGGGCAACACCGTGCGGATCTCGGTGGAAGCCACCGACGGCGACATCTTCTCCAAGGATTACATGGAGACCCTGCGCCAAATCAACGACGAGGTGTTTTACATCTCCGGCGTCGACCGCTCCGGTCTCAAGTCGCTGTGGAGCCCGAGCGTACGCTGGACCGAGGTGACGGAGGAGGGCTTCGCCGGTGGTGAAGTGATTCCGCAGAGCTACAACGGCTCCCAGCAAAGCCTCGACCTGCTGCGCAACAACGTGCTCAAGTCCGGCCAGGTCGGGCGCCTGGTGTCCAACGATTTCAAGTCGAGCATCGTCGACATCCCGCTGCTGGAGTCCTACCCGGACCCGCAGGACCAAGGCAAGTTGCTGGCCCTGGACTACCGCAAGTTCTCCCACGAGCTGGAAGACAAGATTCGCGACAAGTTTGAAAAACAGAACCCCAACGTGCAGATCCACATCGTCGGTTTCGCCAAGAAAGTCGGCGATCTGATCGATGGGCTGGTCATGGTGGTGATGTTCTTCGGCATTGCCTTCGTCATCACCCTGATCCTGCTGTACTGGTTCACCAACTGCATGCGCAGCACCGTGGCGGTGTTGAGTACGACGCTGGTGGCGGTGGTCTGGCAACTCGGTCTGATGCACTTCTTCGGCTTCGGGCTCGATCCGTATTCGATGCTGGTGCCGTTCCTGATCTTCGCCATCGGCATTTCCCACGGCGTGCAGAAAATCAACGGCATCGCCTTGCAGTCCAGCGAGGCGGACAACGCCCTGACCGCCGCCCGACGCACCTTCCGTCAACTGTTCCTGCCGGGGATGATCGCGATTCTCGCGGATGCGGTGGGCTTCATCACGCTGCTGATTATCGACATCGGCGTGATTCGCGAACTGGCCATCGGCGCGTCCATCGGCGTGGCGGTGATCGTGTTCACCAACCTGATCCTGCTGCCGGTGGCGATTTCCTACGTCGGCATCAGCAAGCGAGCGGTCGAGCGCAGCAAGAAAGACGCACACCGCGAACACCCGTTCTGGCGCCTGCTGTCGAACTTCGCCAGCCCGAAAGTTGCACCGATCTCCATCGCTCTGGCCCTGATCGCCTTTGGCGGCGGCCTCTGGTACAGCCAGAACCTGAAAATCGGCGACCTCGACCAGGGCGCGCCGGAATTGCGCCCGGACTCGCGCTACAACAAGGACAACAACTTCATCATCAGCAACTACTCCACCAGTTCCGACGTGTTGGTGGTGATGGTCAAGACCAAGCCCGAAGGCTGCTCGCGCTATGAAGCCATGGCGCCGATCGATGAGCTGATGTGGAAGATGCAGAACACCGAGGGCGTGCAGTCGGCGATCTCGTTGGTGACCGTGTCCAAGCAAATGATCAAGGGCATGAACGAGGGCAACCTGAAATGGGAAACCCTGTCGCGCAACCCGGACGTGCTGAACAACTCCATCGCCCGGGCTGATGGCCTGTACAACAACAGCTGTTCCCTGGCGCCGGTGCTGGTGTTCCTCAACGATCACAAGGCCGCGACTCTCGACCGTGCGGTGCATGCGGTGCAGGACTTTGCCAAGGACAACAACAAGGACGGCCTGGAATTCATCCTCGCCGCCGGTAACGCCGGGATTGAAGCGGCGACTAACGAAGTGATCAAGGAATCGGAGCTGACGATTCTGATCCTGGTGTACATCTGCGTCGCGACCATGTGCATGATCACCTTCCGTTCCTGGGCGGCGACCCTGTGCATCGTGCTGCCACTGGTGCTGACCTCGGTGCTTGGCAACGCGCTAATGGCATTCATGGGCATCGGCGTGAAAGTCGCGACCCTGCCGGTGGTGGCGCTGGGCGTGGGGATTGGCGTGGACTACGGCATCTACATCTACAGCCGACTGGAAAGCTTCCTGCGTGCCGGTTTGCCGTTGCAAGAGGCGTATTACCAGACGCTGAAGTCCACCGGTAAAGCCGTGCTGTTCACCGGTCTGTGCCTGGCCATTGGGGTGTGCACCTGGATCTTCTCGGCGATCAAGTTCCAGGCCGACATGGGCCTGATGCTGACCTTCATGCTGCTGTGGAACATGTTCGGCGCACTGTGGCTGCTGCCAGCGCTGGCGCGGTTCCTGATCAAACCGGAGAAACTGGCGGGGCAGAAGGGCAATTCGCTGTTCGCTCACTGACACCTGGCAGTACCACAAAAGCCGCAACCCCGGGTTGCGGCTTTTTTATGGGTGCTTGCTCGGCACTCAGCGGGGTTCCAACGGCAGGAAATACTGCTCGGCCAGCGCTTTGCTGATCGCGGCGCGGTAGATCTCGATCTGTTGTTTCGAGTCCTGCGCCTTGGCCTGGGCCGACTCGTAGGTCTCGAAGTGTTGCTCTCGGGTCTTGAGGTGCGCCGTTGTGTAGTCGGCTTTTGCATCCGCCATTTGCGCATAGTGGAAATGGGCGTACCACCAGGGCTCATTGTCAGCGTTGAGCAGCACGTAGTCCTGCATGAAGTCCCGGCGCCCGGTCTTCAATTGCACCCGACGGCCGACGGGGCTGACGGACAGTCGATTGTGTTGCAGCAGGTACTGCACGCCCTCATTGGTCGGCGCCTGTTCCAGGGTCATGCGGATGCGCAACTGGGTGGCGGTGTGTTCCAGCGCCACAGCCTTGTCCCGCAAACCGGTGATCAGGGCGTTGTCCCGTTCATTGGCCGGCGGGGGGCTGGGGTGTTGCTCCAGGTCGTCGGCGTAGCGGGTGAGCTTGCGTGCTTCACGCTGCAATTGTTCCTCGATTTCCTTGGGCGAACTGGCGCGTTGTACATAGCCCTCGATCTTCTGCACCTGCCCATCCACCTTGGCCAACGCTTTACGCGCTTCGCCCTTGAGCAATGGGTAAGGGGTTGTCGCGGCTTTGGGCGCGGGGGGCCTGGCTTCGACGATTTCCACCCAGACATCGGGTGCGTGTTCATGGAACGAGGCCAGGGGCTTGTCTTCCATCGGCCCGTTGATGTCGACGATGTCACCGCCCTGTTCGGCGATCCGTGGGCGAATGTCGCCGATAAACGTACCTTTGGAGGTCTTGATGACCTTCTTCCGGGCTCCGGTTGCGGGCGGGGACTTGGGTAGTTTCTTGCTCGCACCAGCCTGCTTCGAGGCCCCAGGCAATGGCGCCCAGGGTTGCACCTGTTCGCTGCGCTGAAGTTCTTGCGCCAGCCGCTGCTCGGCATCCGTCTGCAACTGATCAATGATTACCCGCAGGCGATTGAACACAGGCATTTGCAGCTCATCGGCGAAGAAAATCCCGATACTGCCCAACGCGTCCTGGGCCTTGTTGTACCGGGTGGCCAGGTTGTCCAGCATCACGAGGCGATCGTTGCTTTCGTAGACGTGGCCGGTCTGTAGCTCTGCATGGGTTCGGGACAACAGCAATAACGGATCGATGACTGATTCCAGGGTATGCAGGGCGTCTGTTCCCAGCGATTTGACGCTGAGGATCTTCAAGATCACCAATTGGTAGGACTTGAGCCGCAGGGTCGTCAGTTCGCGCTCGGGTCTGTCGCTGGTCAAGCGTTTGATGGCCCGGGGGCCCAGCAACGGGATTTCCCTGAGTTGTTGCAGGCGTGCGTCGATCTCCTCGAAACACTGGATCATGACCTCGTTGACGTCGCTGGTCTGGCGCAGGAACTCCATGTACCGATTGGTCACCGCCACATCGCCTTCGATTTGCATCGCATCAAAGAGATGCTCCATGCCACTTTGGTATTCGGCGTAACGAACCATGAGCGAGGAACGTTCCACATCGGCGATGACGAGCCGTTTGCGAACATTATTAATGATGTTCTCCAGCAGGACAGCGAGCCGTTGGTGATCCACCGGGGTGTCGGTCAATGCGCTCTTTTCCTTCATCCCGGCAATCAACGTCACGTACGTCTCGGTCTGCTTGTCCAGTTCAACCACGAAACGCTGCCGGAACAGTGCGCGATCCGGTTCGGTGCTGGAACTGGCCTTGTCTTTGAGCACCATCACGTTTTCCGCAATGTCGACGCGTTTTTGAATGCGCTCCTGCTGCTCCTGGAATTCATCATCTTGCAGGTCCAGTTCCGCGATGCGTTGTTGCCGCTCTTCCCGCATCGCGGCAATGCGCTTCTTCGGGCCGCCACCCACCAGTTTCAGGCCCTGATCCAGCGACCATTTGCCGTGTCCGTCGGTCTTGAGCTTGATGCCCGGGTGGTCGGGGTGTTCGGGATGCACGATAAACACTTCGCCGAGGCCGGGCACGATCTGCACCCGGAACAGCAGTCCGGCGAGGGTGGCGTGCCAGTGGCCGTCGATCCGGTACAGGCCCTGAAAAGGGCCGATGGCGGCCGGTTGCGGCAGTGAGGCTGGCCAGGGCACTCGCACCGCGTGCAGTTTCGCGAACAGGCGTGCCGAGGTCGAGTCGCGGGCCGTCGACAGGTTGAAATCCAGCAGGGTATGGCCACTGCCCGGTGGTTCGGCAGGCAGCCCCGGCGGGGCCTGGGTCACGGCCATGTCGGCCGGGGTGTGGAGGTGCGGCCGGGGCCTGCGCAACGGTTCGAGGCTGAGCGTCGGCGCCTTGACCTGTTGCCCGTCAATGGCGCCCGGGATCTGCGCCACATGCAGCAGGACCAGGCCCAGGTTGAGCAGCACATCGACCCAGGCCTGTTCCCGGGCTGTGACGTCCTGACTGTCCAGGGCGGGCAGGTCCTGGAGCAGGCTGTGGGTCAATTGCAGCATCCAGCCCATCAGCATGGCGGGGCCGCGCAGCAGCGGCAGCACCAGGTTGTTGAACACCAGCCAGCTGCCTTCGAGGATGATCGCCCAGCAACTTTCGAGGTTGGACACCGATTGGCGGTCCGCCAGTTCGACCAGCGTCCGGGCATTGCTGTCGAACAGCCGGGCCAGCAACTGGCCTTTTTCCAGCGCCGCGAGCCAGTCGGTCGCCGCTTCGTCGCCTGCCAGGAGCGCGGGGGCGGGCTGGCTCGGCGGGCTGTACTCGTCACCCAGATGCAGATGAACGATGTGCGGTTCGTGGAAGCCGTTGTTGGCGTAGATCGGTTGCGCGCGATCCGGCAACCAGGTGAGCACGCTGCTTTGCAACGGCCCCGGCTGGGCAATGGCGTTCAACAGGGCCTGGCGGTCGGGGTATTGCTGCAGCGCGGGCACGTACATCGGGCGGTAGAGAATGCGCGGGCCATCGGCCTGCACATCCCGGGGTTCGATGATGAACATATTGCTGGCCACATCGCAGTCAGCGCCGGTTTTGCGCTGGAACGCCAGTGGGCGGATGACCATCTCCTGTTCATCGACGAAGCGTTCTGCGCGTGTCGAGTGCATCAGCGCGGCGACACAACGATAGCCTTGGCGGGTGAAGCCGTGCTCGGCCTTGATCGCCTGTTCGAGCGCGAGCAGCGGCAAGTGCACGGACAATTCCAGGCCAAACAGACGCCCACGCTCACGCGCCTGGGTGGTGTCGGCGAGCAGCTCGATGCGGATCAGTTCCGGATAGTGTTGACCGACGTTCACCCGGCTAACCAGGTCCAGCAGATAGGCGTCGGTGGTCCAGTCCTGGATCAATTGACCGGTGGTGTGGCGAAGGGTCATCCGGCCTTTGGGTTTGCTGGCCAGGTTCTTGATCGCCAGTTCGGTCAGGGTCATTTTGATCGGTTCAAGGTAGCCGCTGCCGAGGTCGCCGACGGGGACGTGGAAGGTCAGTTCCAGTTGGTCGGGGTCATAACCGGGGGCCAGTGGCTGGTCCGCGAGCATCTGCTTGCGCAGCGCCTTTTTGGCGAAGGCGTGCAGGTCGTCGATGCCATCGAGGAACGTGCGGCCAGCGGTTTGCTGCTTGATGCTCGCCAGCGCCAGCACGTGTTTGCGGTAAGCCATGCGATGGGTCGCGTCGGCGCGTTGCAGCCAGTCGGGAAGGGTGTCTTTGAGGCGCGGTAGAGTCGCCGGATTGGAAGGCTGATGGCCGATGAACAACGCCGCCACATCGGTGATTGCCTCGTAGCGTTTTTCCAGTACGTCCAGGCGCTGGCCGGCAGGCAATTTGAGCGCGGCAAGGTTGTCCAGTTGCTGGTTCAGCAGCAGGGCGGCCTGGGTGTCGAAAATATTGCCGTGCGGCTCGAAGCGTTTCCAGGTGATCGAGTCGGCCATGTAGGCCTGCTCAAACCGCGCGCCCCACGCCTGGCCAAAAGTGTCCAGTGAAGGGAAGGATTCGACGGTGCCGCTGACGCTACAGAGCAGCACCGTTTCGCCGCAGATCACCAGGATGTCCGGACTCTGCACGCTGAAGGATTGCGCGCCGATGGTCAGCGTCGTTTCCAGCACGCAGGCCTGGATAACGCCCTTTGCCCAGGGTGCTTCAAGGCGCTGCTGGTGATCGGGATGGCGCCCGAGTTCACTGAGAATCTCGACGTGCAGCGGGTGGCTGGCGGACTGACGCACGGCCGAGGTTTTCAGCACGCCGCCCAGCAAGTCCCCCAGCCACTGCCAGCGGCTGCCACCTGCGTCGGCCCCTTCATTCCAGTAGAGGGCCAGGGCTTCCTGAAACGCCACGGACACACTCCCCGGTAACCCACGGATGACGTCGGTGATGACCTGCAGGTCAGGCTCGCGTGGCGTCGTGTTGTCGAATGTCAGGGGCACGGGGGCGTTATTGGTCAGGAAGCACCGGCGCCCAAACTGTTCCCTCAACTGCGGCGGCGTGCCGCTGGCCAGGTAGGCGAGCACCTGATCAAGCAGCAAGGTGAAGCGCCAGCCACCTTCGGGCAACGCTTGGGCTATCTGGGTGCGGTACGGATCGAAGTCCAGCGCCGGGTAGTGTTCCAGCACGTCATCCTTGAGCCGGCTGGCGGTGACCGAACGCAGGGTGGGGCGGGTGTTGAACCGGGCGTTGATGGCGTGCGCAATGACGTCGGTGTACCCGGTCGGGGATGAAGCGGTTGGCATGATGCAGTCCTTTGCACAGTGGATGCCTGGACCATAACGCCTGGGAGAGTGGGCTGTGCGGTATCCCGTTACCGCACATTTTTTGATCCGCGCGGGGTTAGTGGTTGTTGGTTGAATCGCTGCCCAGCACCACATTCAACGCACTGCGCGCATCGTCGAGCTGCACGAGGGTGGCGTGCCGCGCGCCGAGGGCATCGCGATTCTCGATGGCGGTGAGGATCGCCTTGTGCCGTGGCAGCGCCAGTTCATGCAGGTTCGGCCGCTGGTTGGAATGCTTCAACGCCTCGGCAATCGCCACCGAGAGCATGTTGCACAGGTTGGCCAGCAGGTCGTTGTGGGTCGCATCTGCGATGCGGCTGTGGAAATCCAGGTCCGGTTGCAGCAGGGCTTCCGGGGTCGGTGCGGCTTCCATGCGTTGATAGGCTTCGCCGATGGAGGCGATGTCGGCGTCGGTGGCGTACTGCGCGGCGAGGGCGGCGGCGGCCGGTTCGATAATGCTGCGCACGCTGGTCAACAAGCCGAAGAACTCATTCTGCGGGCTGCTTTGCATCAGCCAGTGCAGCACGTCCGGGTCGAGCATGTGCCATTCCTTGCGCGCCTTGACCACCGTGCCGACTCGCGGGCGGGAATACACCAGGCCCTTGGCGACCAGCACCCGGGTGGCTTCGCGCAATACCGGCCGGCTGACCGCGTACTCTTCGCACAACAGGGCTTCGGCGGGCAGCTTGTCGTCGGGCTTGAAGCGTCCGGAGACGATCTGCATGCCCAGTTCCTGGACGATGCGCGAGTGCATGCTTTTGCGGTCGGAAGGTTTGCGGTAATCCATGGGGAACGGCGCGATCCTGGGCGAGTGGGGGTGTTGCGCATGATAGCAGGCGCGCAGAGATCGTTCCCACGCTCTGCGCGGGAATGCCTCAAGGGACGCTCCGCGTTCCAATGGGACGCGGAGCATCCCGGGCTGCATTCCCACGCAGAGCGTGGGAACGATCAGGGGGAGGGGGATTAGTGGGAGTGGCGCGGGACTTCGGAGCCGCGGCAACCAACCAGGAAGTCAAAATCGCAACCCTGATCCGCCTGTAGCACATGGTCGATGTACAGCTGACGATAACCGCCGACGATCAAATTCTCCGGCGGCCGCAAATCCGCCATCCGCGCCGCCAGTTCCGCATCCGGAATGTCCAGGTGCAAACGCCCGCTGGCGCAATCCAGCTCAATGAAGTCACCTTCCTGCACCACCGCCAACGGCCCGCCGGCCGCGGCTTCCGGCGCGACGTGCAACACGACGGTGCCATACGCCGTGCCGCTCATGCGCGCATCGGAAATCCGCACCATGTCGGTCACACCCTGGGCCAGCAGCTTGGCCGGCAAGCCCATGTTGCCGACTTCCGCCATGCCCGGATAACCCTTCGGTCCGCAGTTTTTCATGACCAGGATCGAGTTCGCATCCACGTCCAGTTCCGGATCGTTGATCCGCGCCTTGTACATGTCGAAGTTCTCGAACACCACGGCGCGGCCGCGATGCTGCATCAGTTCGGCACTGGCGGCGGAGGGTTTCAATACCGCGCCGAGTGGCGCGAGGTTGCCGCGCAGGACGCAGATGCCGCCGTCGGCGCGGATCGGGTTGTCGAGGGTGCGGATCACTTCGTCCTGGCCGTAGATCGGTGCGTCCTTGGTGTTCTCGCCGAGGGTCTTGCCATTGACGGTCAAGGCGTTCGGGTGCGGGATCAGGTTGGCTTCGCCCAGACGACGCAGCACGGCGGGCAACCCCCCGGCGTAGTAGAACTCTTCCATCAGGAAACGCCCGGACGGTTGCAGGTCGACGATGGTTGGCATGCCGCGCCCCATGCGGGTCCAGTCGTCGAGCTCCAGCTCAACGCCGATGCGCCCGGCGATGGCTTTCAAGTGGATCACCGCGTTGGTCGAACCGCCGATGGCGGCGTTGACCCGAATCGCATTTTCAAAGGCTTCTTTCGTCAGGATTTTCGACAGCCGCAGATCTTCGCGCACCATCTCCACCGCACGCATGCCGGACATATGCGCCAACACATAACGGCGCGAATCCACCGCCGGAATCGCCGCGTTGTGGGGCAGGGAAGTGCCCAGTGCTTCGGCCATGCAAGCCATGGTCGAGGCGGTGCCCATGGTGTTGCAGGTGCCGGCCGAGCGGGACATGCCGCCCTCGGCCGCGAGGAAATCGTCGAGGGTGATGGTGCCGGCTTTCACTTGTTCGCTGAGCTGCCAGACCACGGTGCCCGAACCAATGTCCTGGCCCTTGTGCTTGCCATTGAGCATCGGCCCGCCGGTGACAACGATGGCCGGCACGTCGCAACTGGCCGCGCCCATCAGCAGTGCCGGGGTGGTTTTGTCGCAACCGGTCAGCAGCACCACGCCATCGATCGGGTTGCCGCGAATCGCTTCTTCAACGTCCATGCTCGTCAGGTTGCGGGTGAACATGGCGGTGGGGCGCAGGTTCGATTCGCCGTTGGAGAACACCGGGAATTCCACCGGCCAGCCGCCCGCCTCGATCACTCCGCGTTTGACGTGCTCGGCAATCTGCCGGAAGTGCGCGTTGCACGGGGTCAGTTCCGACCAGGTGTTGCAGATGCCGATGATCGGCTTGCCGTGGAACTGATGGTCGGCGATGCCCTGATTCTTCATCCAGCTGCGGTACATGAAGCCGTTCTTGTCGGCGGTGCCAAACCATTGGGCGGAGCGCAGGGTGGGTTTCTTATCAGACATGATCGATTCTCTTATTGTATGACTATATTGTTCTATCTGATGAGTAACATAAGCGCAAAATCGACGCTTTGGAAGCGTTGTTGGTTAATTAGTATTACTATATAGTCGTTTTCGATGGAGGGATTGGCCCTGGCGGTTTTCCGTGAGAGGCGTCCCCCGAGGTTCTATAACAACAACAATCGGAGACCGATTCCATGAGCCAGGAACTGCGGCTTATTCGTCGCATCACGCTGAAACTGATTCCCTTCCTGATCCTGCTGTACCTGATCGCCTATGTGGATCGCTCCGCCGTCGGCTTTGCCAAGCTGCACATGGGCGCCGATATCGGCATTGGTGATGCGGCCTACGGCCTCGGCGCCGGGCTGTTCTTCATCGGCTACTTCCTGCTGGAAATCCCCAGCAACCTGATGCTCGAACGCTTCGGCGCCCGGCGCTGGTTTGCGCGGATCATGATCACCTGGGGCGCGATCACCATCGGTATGGCGTTCGTCCAGGGCCCGCACAGCTTCTATGTGATGCGCTTCCTGCTCGGTGCTGCCGAAGCCGGGTTCTTTCCGGGCGTTCTGTACTACATCACCCAATGGTTCCCGGTGCGCCATCGCGGCAAGATCCTCGGGTTGTTCATCCTGTCCCAACCCATTGCGATGATGATCACCGGCCCGGTGTCCGGCGGTTTGCTCGGCATGGACGGCACCCTCGGCCTGCATGGCTGGCAATGGTTGTTCATCGTCATCGGCACCCCGGCGATCCTGCTGACCTGGCCGGTGCTGCGCTGGTTGCCGGACGGTCCGCAACAAGTGAAATGGATGGACCAGGCCGAGAAGGACTGGCTGACCGGCGAGCTGAAAAAAGACCTCGAAGAATATGGCCAGACCCGCCACGGCAATCCGCTGCATGCACTGAAGGACAAACGGGTCCTGCTGCTGGCGCTGTTCTATCTGCCAGTGACGTTGAGCATCTATGGCCTGGGCCTGTGGTTGCCGACGCTGATCAAACAGTTCGGCGGCACCGATCTGGTGACCGGTTTCGTGTCATCGGTGCCGTACATCTTCGGGATCATCGGTTTGCTGATCATCCCGCGCAGTTCCGACCGCTTGAATGATCGCTACGGCCACTTGGCGGTGCTCTACGTGTTGGGCGCCATCGGCCTGTTCCTTAGCGCCTGGCTGACGTTGCCGGTGGCGCAATTGGCGGCGTTGTGCCTGGTGGCGTTCGCGCTGTTTTCCTGCACGGCGGTGTTCTGGACCTTGCCGGGGCGGTTCTTTGCCGGGGCCAGTGCGGCGGCGGGGATTGCCTTGATCAACTCGGTGGGCAACCTCGGCGGCTATATCGGGCCGTTCGTGATTGGTGCGTTAAAGGAATACACCGGCAACCTCGCGTCCGGGCTGTATTTCCTGTCCGGGGTGATGGTGTTCGGGTTGGTGCTGACCGGTGTGGTCTATCGCTTGCTGGAGCGCAAACACGTGTTGCCCACGGATCAGTTCGCTGCCAGCGCCCGCACCTGACCCCAAACCTGTAGGAGCAAAGCTTGCTCGCGACGGCGGTGTGTCAGCCCACGCAGAGGTTGAATGTTAATCCGCCATCGCGAGCAAGCTTTGCGCCTACAACGATCGTTTTGTGTCACAGGAGAAAATCATGCGTTTAGTTCAGTTCGAATTGGTTAACGGCGAACGCCGCATCGGCGTGGTCGAGGACGACGTGGTCCGGGAAGTCCAGGAAGCGCGCACGGTGCGTGACCTGGCACTGGCGGCAATCGAGGCGGGGATCGGCCTGCAACAGCAAGTCGAGGCCCTCGGCCTGGGCATCAGTCACGATTACGCGCAACTGCTGACCGACCTGCGCATCCTGCCACCCCTGGATCACCCGGACCCGGCGCACATGCTGGTCAGCGGCACCGGCCTGACCCACCTGGGCAGCGCCTCGGCCCGGGACAAAATGCATCAGCAGGTCGGCGACGAAGCGGCGATGACCGACACCATGCACATCTTCAAGTGGGGCGTGGAGGGCGGTAAACCCGCCGTCGGTCAGGCGGGTGTGCAACCGGAATGGTTCTACAAGGGCGACGGCAGCATTGTCGTGCGACCGGGCCAGCCGTTCCCACTGCCGCCGTTCGCCGAAGACGCCGGGGAAGAGCCGGAACTCAGCGGCCTCTACGTAATAGGCAATGACGGCAAGCCCTATCGCCTCGGTTATGCGGTGGGTAATGAGTTCTCCGACCACGTAATGGAGCGCAAGAATTACCTTTACCTCGCGCACTCGAAATTGCGCAGTTGCAGCTATGGCCCGGAACTTCGTGTCGGTGAACTACCCCAACACTTGGCAGGTACCAGTCGCATCCTGCGTGACGGCGAAGTGTTATGGCAAAACGAGTTCCTCAGCGGCGAGGCCAACATGTGCCACAGCCTGGCGAATCTCGAATACCACCATTTCAAGTACAGCCAGTTCCTGCGCCCGGGGGATGTGCACATTCACTTCTTCGGCACCGCGACCCTGTCCTTCGCCGACGGCATCCGCACCCAACCGGGTGACGTGTTTGAAATCAGCCAGGCTGAATTCGGCGCGCCGTTGATTAACGGCATTGCACCGGCTGAATCGGCGTTCGAACCCGGCACTGTCGGCACCCTTTAAGGAGAATTGCATGACCCAGATTCTTGGTCACAACTACATCGGCGGCCAGCGCAGCGCGGCCGGCGCGGTCAAACTGCAGAGCGTCGACGCCAGCACTGGCGAGGCGCTGCCCCATGATTTTTATCAGGCCACTCCAGAAGAAGTCGACGCTGCCGCCCAGGCTGCTGCGTCCGCTTACCCGGCTTACCGCAGCCTGAGTGCCGAGCGCCGTGCGCAGTTTCTCGACACCATCGCTGATGAACTCGATGCCCTCGGCGATGACTTCGTCGCCGTGGTCTGCCGCGAAACCGCCTTACCGGCCGGCCGCATCCAGGGCGAGCGCGGTCGCACCAGCGGCCAGATGCGTTTGTTCGCCAAGGTCCTGCGTCGCGGCGATTTCTATGGCGCGCGCATCGATCAGGCTTTGCCTGAACGCCAACCGTTGCCACGCCCCGATTTGCGTCAATACCGCATCGGCCTCGGTCCGGTGGCGGTGTTCGGCGCGAGCAACTTTCCGCTGGCGTTCTCCACGGCGGGCGGCGATACCGCTTCGGCATTGGCCGCCGGTTGTCCGGTGGTGTTCAAGGCTCACAGCGGCCATATGGCGACCGCTGAACTTGTCGCCGACGCGATCATCCGCGCGGCGGAAAAAACCGCGATGCCGGCCGGTGTGTTCAACATGATCTTTGGCGGCGGGGTCGGCGAAGCGCTGGTCAAGCACCCGGCGATTCAGGCCGTGGGCTTTACCGGTTCGCTCAAGGGCGGTCGCGCGTTGTGCGACATGGCCGCTGCACGGCCGCAGCCGATCCCGGTGTTCGCCGAGATGTCGAGCATCAACCCGGTGATCGTCTTGCCGCAGGCCCTGGCGGCTCGCGCTCAAACCGTCGCCCGTGACCTGACGGCCTCGGTGGTGCAGGGCTGTGGTCAGTTCTGTACCAATCCGGGGTTGGTGATCGGTATTCGTTCGCCGCAGTTCAGTGCTTTCGTGCAGCAGGTCGCCGCGTTGATCGCTGATCAGCCAGCGCAAACCATGCTCAATGCCGGAACGTTGGCCAGCTATGGCAAGGGCCTGCAAAAACTGCTCGCGCATCCTGGCATCGAGCATTTGGCCGGCAGCGCGCAGCAAGGCAATCAAGCCCAGCCGCAGCTGTTCAAAGCCGATGTGAGTCTGCTGATCGAAGGCGATGAAGTGTTGCAGGAGGAAGTGTTCGGCCCGACCACGGTGTTCGTCGAAGTGGCGGATCAGGCACAGCTCAGCGCGGCGTTGAATGGCCTGCATGGGCAACTGACGGCGACGATCATTGGCGAGTCGGCGGACTTCGAACAGTTCGGCGAGCTGACGGCGTTGCTGGAGCAGAAAGTCGGGCGGATCCTGCTCAACGGTTATCCGACTGGCGTGGAAGTCTGTGATTCGATGGTTCATGGCGGCCCGTATCCGGCAACGTCCGATGCCCGCGGCACCTCGGTGGGCACCCTGGCCATCGACCGTTTCCTGCGCCCGGTGTGCTTCCAGAACTACCCCGACAGCTTGCTGCCGGAGCCCTTGAAGAACGGCAACCCGCTGCGCATTCAGCGCCTGGTGGACGGCAAGCCGTCCCGCGACGCGCTCTAACTCCCCTGCAACCGATCGTTCCCACGCTCCGCGTGGGAATGCAGCCCGGGACGCTCCGCGTTCCCACCAGAGCCGAACGCAGAGCGTCCGATGAGGCATTCCCACGCAGAGCGTGGGAACGATCTGAAACTGTGCGTGGGAACGATCACAAGGTGAGGGCGGTGTGATGAGCTATCATTGCGCCTTTCCACTTGAATGATTGATTGCCATGACTGCCGTAACCGACACCTTGCTCAACGCCCTCGAAACCAGCGACATGCTGGAAATCGATGGCTTGCACGCCTCCGATTTTTACCTCGCTGAAGAAGACGACAGTCTGAACATCGAATGCATGGACGGTCGAGCACTGAAACATTGGGAGTTCAGCATGGCGCAGATCCTGGCAGCGACTTTCGATCCAACCCTGCAAAGCTGGCTCATCACCGGGGATTCCGGCGAGCACCGGCTGGTGTGCATGGCTGCCATTGGCGGGCATGACGACGAGGAAGAAGAGCATGAAGATGCGTAATTTCTGGCCACTGTTGATGGCCGGCAGCGTCGGCGCCATGGGCGTGCAGGCGGCCACCGTCGATGATTATCAACTGCTGGTCGGTTCCTACACGGCTGGCCAGAGCCAGGGCATTTATCGCCTGAACTTCGACAGCGCCACCGGGCAGATTGCCACCAAGCCGCTGCAAGTGGTCAAGAGCGAAAACCCGTCCTGGCTGACGATTTCCAAAGATCAGCAGCACCTGTTCGTGGTCAACGAAAACGGTCCGGGCCAGGCTGATCCGGTCGGCAAGGTCAGCAGCTATGCGATCAACCCCAAGACCTTTGAGCTGAAGCTGATCAATCAGGTCCAGAGCCTGGGCAACGAGCCGACCCACTCGAGCCTCAGCGGCGATGCCAGCCACTTGTTCGTCAGCAATTACTCGGTCGTCGAAGACCCGGGCGGCACCCTCGCGGTGTTGCCAGTGGGCGCTGACGGCAAGCTCAAGTCAGTGGTGCAACTGAGCAGCCACCCGTCGAGCCGGGTCAATCCCGAGCGGCAGGCGTCGGCGCATGTGCATTCGACGATCTCCTCGCCGGACGGCAAGTACGTGTTCTCCAATGACCTGGGGGCGGACAAGATTTTTGTCTACCGCTTCAATCCCAAGGCCAATCCCGAACTGCCATTGACCCCCGCGACCCCGGCGTCTGTGTCGTTGCCGCCGGGCAGCGGGCCGCGTCATCTGTTGTTCAGCGCCGATGGCAAACATGCCTGGCTGAGCATGGAAATGAGTGCGCAAGTCGCGGTGTTCGATTACCAGGACGGCACGCTCAAGCAAACCCAGATGGTCGATCTGGCAGCGGGGCAACCGACGTCCGACAAGGCCGGCGCGGCGTTGCACGCGTCCAAGGATGGCAAGTTTCTCTACGTCAGCAACCGTGGCACGGCCAATCAGGTGCTGGTGTTCGCCATCGACCCGGCCACCGGTCAGCTCAAGGAACTGCAACGCCGTTCCGTCGAAGGCGATCACCCGCGCGAATTCAGCCTCGACCCGAGTGGCAAGTTCCTGTTGATCGCCAACCAGAAAAGCAACGAGATTGTCGTCGTCGAGCGCGACGCCAAGACCGGCCTGCTGGGCAAAACCGTGCAGAAATTGCCGATGGATGCCCCGAGCGACCTCAAGTTCCTGGTGCGTCAATAGGCCGCAGGCCCCGGTTGATGGGGCCTGCAACCTTCTATTAATGAGACTGATATCGGCTAATGCTACAAAGCATTTCAAGGCGCGGACCCTCGGAGAGTAAGTTTGCTTCACGGCCTAACCAGGCAAGCAAGCCAACTGACTCCGAGGAACACCGCCATGAACTTCAATATCTTCTCCATCATCGCCGCATCCGCTATCTCCGCCACCGTTGCCCTGCCAGCCAGTGCCAACGTTGAAATCAACAGCAAAAAATCCCACACCCAGAGTTACACCCAGAAATACCTGCAACAAAGCGCCAACTTCTACGCCGCCCTGGACCACAAAACCCAAGCCTGAAATCCACGAACTCCGCTGCTCCCCGTAGACGCTGCCGAAGACTGCGATCTTTTGACTTTCAAAATCAAAAGATCGCCGCCTTCGGCAGCGCCTACGCGTGTGTGTTTCTCCGGGTCATAGGTTTTATTCAGCGCTGACATAGACGGCTTTTATGATCAACCAGGCTGATGGTCACTATGGAAAACCCTGAGTGGTTGCACCGGTTTTTTTGATCGATCCTGTGGGCACTGAAACATGCCCACGGAGAACACCATGGCCAGCGCAATCCTCACTTCTGTCAAACGCGGCGCCTACCTGGCCATCGGTCTTTACGTGGCCATCGTGCTCGTGGTGAGCGTTACGGCTCAGTCGCAACATCACCGTCAAGCACCGATCGAGGTCGCCTATCCCGGTATCCAGTTCGAACACCGTACGCAAAATGCGCTGGTTGATCATGAAGCTATCGTGGAGGCTGTCGGCGCATGAAAGGCAGCAGACTCGGGGTCATCGCCTTCCTGGCCGTCATGACCAATGGCTCTTCTTTGTTGGGGATCGGGCAGGGCTCGGCAGGGTCCGTGGCGCGGTCTATCGAATGCAACCACAGCATTGCGCACAACATTCAGACGGCCACGGCGTTGGGCTTGTTGGTGGGGAATCCACCGTTGAAGGAACGGGCCGGATTTCTTGGGCCGTTCCAGGTGGATTGCTCGGCGTTGGGGATGTGTTCCGTTCTGACCTGAGAATGCGCCACGCTGAAGATCCAATGTGGCGAGGGGGCTTGCCCCCGTTGGGGCGCGAAGCGGCCCCTTTTTTCCTGCAGATACTCCGAATCGTCTGGTTTACGACTGCTGCGCAGCCGAACGGGGGCAAGCCCCCTCGCCACAAGGTTTAGGTGTTCTTATTTGCGCATTACCGCAGTGAACAGGTCTGAATCGAGGAAGCGCTGCAGCCAGGCCTGCAACCGAACATACGGCGTCTGCCCGAACCATTCCCGATCCACCTGGGCAAACTGCCGCACGAAAGGCATCAACGCCACGTCCGCCAGGCACGGATGGTCGGCCAGCAAATACTCGTTACGCCCTAACATCTCATCGAGTTTGCCCAGGAATTTCTCGCCCTCGGCGCGGTAAACCTCCATGGGTTGCTCGGGGTAGCGCTCGGCGTACTTGTAGCGATTGAGTGAGGCCTTGAAAAACCCATCACAGCCCACGATCAGTTTTTCCATCCATAACGAACCGAATGAATCATCCTTGAGCAACCAATCCTCAGGATCATTCTGCGCCAACGCCCAGCGCATGATGTCCAGGCTTTCATCAATCACCCGACCATCCACCTCCAGCACCGGCACCGTGCCTTTGCTCGACAGCGCGAGCATTTCGGCGGGTTTGGCTTTCAGGCTGACTTCGACAATCCGCACCTCAATCCCTGAATAACGCAGAGCCATCCGTGCGCGCATGGCGTAGGGGCAGCGGCGGAAGGAATACAGCGTGGTCATTTCACCTCCAGAGTGCTCAGGCCATTGCCCTGGCGGCGGACCTGGATCTGCACCGGAATCCGTTCATGCATTTCCTGCACGTGGGAAATCACCGCGACCTTGCGCCCCTGCGCCTGCAAGCCGTCGAGGGCGTCCATGGCCAGTTGCAGGGATTCCGGGTCGAGGCTGCCGAAACCTTCGTCGATAAACAGCGATTCGATCTTCAACGTGCTCGACGCCATCGACGCCAGGCCAAGTGCCAACGCCAGCGACACCAGGAACGTCTCGCCGCCGGACAGCGAATGCACCGAACGCAGTTCGTCGCCCATCTCCGTGTCCATCACCAGCAAGCCAAGCATGCTGCCGCCGCGTTTCAGGCGATAGCGCCGCACCAGTTGGCGCAACTGCACGTTGGCGTGATGCACCAACAGGTCGAGGTTGTAGGCCTGGGCGATCTTGCGGAAGGTGTCGCCGGTGGCCGAGCCGATCAAGGCATTCAAGCGCGCCCAGCGCTGATACTCGGTGTAGGCGTCGGCGATCTGCTGGGCGAGGGCCTGATTGGCGTTCTGCCGACGTTGATCTTCGGCCTGTTCGGCGCGAAATTCAGCGCAGCGGTGTTCGCTGGCGGCAAACAGGTTTTGCAGTTCGGTCAGCGCGCTGGCCAGTTGCTCGGCGTCGAGGTTGCCATTGTGTTGGGCTTGATGCGCGAGCAGGCGCTTGTCTCGCTCCTGCACCAACACCTTGGCTTGTTCGATGGCTTTTTCGCTGTGCTGCAATTGTTGGCGCAACTCGCTGACCTGCTGATCATCGACGCTCAACAGCGCTTCCAGACCGCCGTCATCCAGTTCCGGATGCTGCGCGCGCCAGTCGGCAATCTTGGCGCTCAACTCGCGATCTTCGGCTTCCAGCGCCTGTGAACGTTCCTGTTGCGCCTTGAGTTCAGCGGCCAGTTGCACCAGCCGCGTGCGCACGGTTTGCAGTTCCTGATTGGCGACGGCCTCGGCATGGCGCGCCTGTTCGACGGCGTGGTCGAGTTGTTGCTGCCATTGCTCGGCGCTGCTGTGTTGGCCAAGCAGTTGCGCGAGTTTTTGCTGACAGGCCTGTTGCTGCTCGGCCAGTACCGTGAACTGCTGTTGCGCGGCTTCCAGTTGCTGGGCGCGGGTCAGCTGGCGATCCTGTTCTTTCTCCAGCGTCTGCTGGCGTTGTTGCTGTTCGCCGAGTTCATCGCGCTGCTGCTCGAGTTGCTCCAGACGCTGGGCGATCTGCCGGTCGAGCTGCAAGAAGGTCGCGGCCGGTTCGTTGCGCAAGGCTTGCAAGGTATCGGCCGGGAGCAGGCTGCTGAACGCCGTCAGCTCTTCGTCCAGACGCTGGCGATCATTGCTCAAGGCCTGTTGCTGATTGCTCAGGTGCTGGGTCGCTTGCTGGCTCGCGGTTTCGGCGCTACGCAGCTGTTGCGCCAGTCGTGCGGCGTCCTGTTGCAGGGTGAGCAGGGCGGTCTGGCGTTGTTCGTCCTGGGTGATGCTCTGGTTCAACTGGCTGTTTTGTTGGGTCAGCCAGGCGTCACGTTTGGCGGCGTCCTGATTCAGCAATGTCGCGGACAGCGGATGCGCTTCGAGGTTTGGGGTCAGGCTTTGTTGCTGAGTGGCAAGCTGTTCCTGTTGTTGCAGCAGTTCCTTTTGCTGCGCAATCAAACCACCGACTTCGGTGCGCAGGTCGGTGAGTTTTTCCTTCAGCAGATCCACGGCTTTCTGCGCGTTGGTCAGTTCGCTTTCATCATGGCGACCGAGGCTTTGCAGCAGCGCTTCGGGCTGATGATAAGGATGTTCCGGGCTGCCACACACTGGGCAGGGCTGGTCGTCCTGCAACTGCCCGCGCAGTTCCTCGACGCTTTCGCTACGGGCCAGGCGCTGGCGTTCCAGCAGCTGACGGGTAACGGTCAGGGTCTGCTCGGCGACGGTCAGTTCAGCCTTGGTTTTCACCCCATCCTGCGTCAGGCGCTCGCGTTCCTGTTGGGCCGCGAGCTGGCGTTGCTGAAGTTCGGCGCCGCGCTTGTCCAGTTCCTGCTGACTGGCCCACAGCCGCGACAGTTCTTCGAACGCGCGCAGTTGCTTGCGGTTGTCCTGCAACAGCGTGCTCAGCAACTGGATCTGCTCGGCCACCGCTTCGGGTTCGGCGCCGGCCTCTTTATAGAGCACTTCCAGGTTCTGCTTTTGCGCGGCCAGTTCTTCAGCGGCGCGGGTGGCGCTTTGTTCCAAAGCCGCCAGTTCGT
Organism: Pseudomonas sp. ANT_J12; assembly: GCF_008370045.1. Classification (GTDB taxonomy): domain Bacteria; phylum Pseudomonadota; class Gammaproteobacteria; order Pseudomonadales; family Pseudomonadaceae; genus Aquipseudomonas. The sequence goes on along the minus strand of NZ_VOBN01000003.1, from coordinate 141,772 downwards.
CCTGGCCCTTGTTCAGGCGATTGCCGATCAGCATCAGTTGTTGCAGGCGATCACGGTAGGCGTTCCAGGCATCGCTCAACGGCGCCAGATGGGTGCTTTGCTCAAGCTCTGCGGCGATGCGCTCCAGACGTGCAGCGACTTGTTTCTGCTGATCAAGCAAACCCTGGATCGTGCTTTGGCCCTGGGTGCAGGCCTGTTCCGCGTGCTGCTTGGCTTCGGCACTCAGGCTTGCATCCTTGGCCAGACGGGCGAGGGTGCTTTGCTCTTCAAATGCCTGACGCAGCAACGGCGCGCTGGCGCTGTGCTGGTTTTGCGCCTCGGTCAACGCGGTGTGGGCGCTGGTCAGGCTCTGTTCCAGTTGCGTCTGGCGCTCGGTCAGTTCGAGTTGCTGCTGCGTGTGTTGTTGAATCTGCGCGGTCAGCGGCGTGAGCTGGTGGGTGAGTTCAGTCTTGCGCGCAAACTGATGCCGCTGCGGCGCCAGTTGCTCCAGGCGCGTGAGCTTCAGCCGCTCACCGGCCAGGCTTTCCCAATGTTGTTGGGCGGATTGCAATTGCTCGGTGGCGCTCTGCTGCTCGTCCTGCAATTGGCGCAGTTGTCTGAGCCAAGTGTGTTGCTCTTCAAGCTGCTTGAGTTGTGCCTGTTGCAGCTTGAGTTGCTGCTGGGCTTCGTTGAAGCGCTCATCCAGCTCGGCGCGCGCTTCGGGCGATAGCGGCGTGACGCCAGTGGCCTGGTCCTGCAGCAGTTTGTGGGCTTCGCGGGCCTCTTTGGTCTTGTCGTACGCCCGCCGTCCCAAACGCGTGTAGAGCGCGGTGTCGGTGAGTTTTTCCAGCAGTTCGCTGCGGTCGTTGTCGTCGGCCTTGAGGAACGCGCTGAACTCACTCTGGGCCAGCAACACGGCGCGGGTGAACTGTTCGAAGTTCAGGCCCAGCGCAGCTTCGAGCTGGGTCTTGTACTCGCCTTTCTGACTGGCCAGCAATTGATCCTGATCGATATCGCGCAGACTCTGGCGGCTGGCTTGCAGCTTGCCACCAGCCTTTTCCCGGGCGCGATTGGCTTCCCAGCGCGCACGGTAGCGGCGGCCGTCGATGCCGACAAAATCCACTTCGGCATAGCCTTCGCCGGTGCCGCGACGCAGCAAAGTGCGCGGGTCGCCAGTGCCGATTTCGCCGTCGGCGTCCGGGACTTTGGCGTCGCGCCCGGTGTTGTTCAGGCGCGGCACGGCGCCGAACAAGGCCAGGCACAACGCGTCGAGCAAGGTGCTTTTACCGGCGCCGGTCGGCCCGGTGATGGCGAACAGGCCCGCGCTGGCCAGGGGCTCAGCGGTGAAGTCGATCTCAAATGGTCCGGCCAGGGAGGCGAGGTTTTTCAGGCGGATCGCGAGGATCTTCATGGCTGTTCGCTCTCCATCTGCACGTCCTGCAGCAGTTCGGCAAAGTCCTTGAGGGTTTGCTCATCGACCTCGCTGCCGTAGTTGTCCTGCCAGGCGCGGCTGAACAGTTCCTGGGGCGAGAGTTGATCCAGTTCGATCAGGGTGGCGCCGTCATCGGCCCCGTCCTTGCCGCCGCTGCCAGCGTACTCGGCGGCGATTCGCACCAGTCGCACGGCTTTGCCTTGCAGGGCGGTTTCCACTTGAAAACGCAGGTCCGGTTGCGGCTCGTCGAGGCGCACCCGCACTTCCAGCCAGGGTTGGCGCTGCAGATCTTCGAGCAAGTCAGTATTGGGCAGATCTGCCAGCTGCAGCAGGATCTCGGCCAGCGGGGCCGGGCCGATGCGTTGCAGGTTGACGGCGCGAGGGATCAGTTTTGGTTCGACGCTGACCAGGGTTTCGCCATCGAGGGTGACATCGAGAATCTGATGCTGATAGTTGATCTCGGAAAACGACAACGGAATCGGCGAGCCGCTGTAACGGATGCGCTCTTCACCGTTGACCTTCTGCGGCTTGTGCAAGTGACCGAGGGCCACGTAGCTGATGCTCGGCCCGAACAGGCTGGCGGGCAGGGCTTCGGCGTTACCGATGATCAGGCTGCGCTCGGAATCTTCCGACACCGAACCGCCGGCCATGTGCGCGTGGCTGATGGCGATCAACGCCTGGCCCGGCGTGCGTTTGGCATTCGCCGCTTCGATCAGCCATTCGTGGACCTGACCGATGCCGCGCAAGTAGTTGTCGCCCAGATGTGCACCCGTGACTTCGGCAGGACGCAGGAACGGCAACGCCAGGCACCACCCGGCAATCTCGCCTTTGGCGTCGGGCAGCGGCAACAGCAGGCGTTCGGCGTCGAGTTGACCGTCATCGAGCCACAGCACCCGGCCCAACGCGTGAGTGCGCAGGCGCCGCATCAAAGGCGCGGGCAATTCGATCCGCGAGCCGGAGTCATGGTTGCCGGCGATCATCACGATGGTCAGCAACGGCTGCTGCTCGTGGGCGCTGACGATGAAATCGTAGAGGCGTTCCTGGGCTTTGACCGGCGGGTTGACCGTGTCAAAGATATCGCCGGCGATCAGCAGCACGTCGGGCTGGTCCAGCTTCAACTGGCGCAACAACCACTCAAGAAAACAACCGTGCTCGAAATCGCGGTCCTGGCCGTGCAGGTTCTGCCCAAGGTGCCAGTCGGAGGTGTGGAACAGACGCAAGGCGTACTCCGTAGGAAATAAGGTAGTGGCCGCGTGGGAAATGATGGCGGCTAAAGGGGAGGGAGTTTACTGGTAAACCAGAGGCATGGCGCGGGAGCAAGCGCCCTCGCCGCAAAAAACCTCGCTATCCGCTTAGCTTGCAGCCGGAATTCAACCGCCGCACCTCAGCAAAAATCTCGGTAATGGCTCGCCTCGGCTGTCGCTTGTGCAGCGCTCGTACTTGTTCGCTCATGCGCAGCAGCTCCGGGTTGGGCTTGGCCCATTGCTCCTTCGGCAACGGCTCTGACCATTGCTGCATCACTTCAGGCATCGCCTGCGGACCCAACCTTTGGAGGCGGCGGACTTCCCATTCGGTCAGGTAGTTGGGAATCGTCCATAGGGTCATCACGTGGTACAGGTACCAGAAAAACCCCGAGAGCCGGTTGCGTTCGCCGTCGCGAATCTCCTGATGCATGCGCGCCCGGGCGTTGAGGAAAGTGTGCAGGCCTTCGTGGGGCGGGTCGTTGGGGAGTTGCAGGTCTTCAAGGTCCTGAATGCTCTTGAGATCGTGGATTTCGTATTCCATGTAGCCGCGAATCGCTTCCCAGTGGCTGATGGCGATGGGCAGGCCGAAGCAGGGGAATTCGACGCTGGTCAGGGTTTCGCCATGCTGGAAACCGATGCCCATGCCGTATTGGCGCTGGATACCGTACTGGGTGGCGCTTTGGGACTCGATGACCCAGGCGGAGAGGGACTCCCAGGGGACGAAGACCGGTGCGGTGGCGTCTTCGGGCATGAAACAGACTTCGCGGCGTTGGCGGTTGAAGCGGGTGGGGATGATTTGGAGGCGTTTTTTGTGGTTGTGGTGCCAGGTGACGAGGCCGATGAACAGCGTGAAAAAGCCTGCTTGCAAGCCTATCCCATAGGACGCATGAAAGACCCCTTCAATAGAGTCCCTAATATCTTCCCAGCTATATCCCAGTACGAGTCCTAGGAAGCCCGCAATTAACGGAAATAAAAATACAACCATAGCTGTGCCGCTGAATGGCAGCCCTAGTATTACCTGCCATGTAAATATCTGCGGCCACCCCAAACCGAAGTCCATGCACACCTCATTTAGCTCCCCAATGTGGGGGCCATATGGAGGTAATGGTGTTGGTAATGGCAATGGCGCCAGATAAGTGATTCTTCCGCCGGGGAACGATTCGACATCACCTGCGTTGCGGGATTGCTCAAGGTGCGGGGGCCGCAGTAGGTTTTCAATCTTGGTTGGCATGGTCTGCCATCTCCAGCAAATGGGTTTCAACCAGCAACATTGGTGGACGCTCGGTAACAGTTTGAGAGGGTGATACAGGGAAATGGCCTTCGCCGCGGGGGTTAAGGCGAATGACGCGATTGCGAGAAACCCATTCGCCGTTGTTGGCTAAGGTCTGTAGGCAGAGCGTCAATTCTAGTGTTTCGGAAGCTGGCGTAAATTCCGCATCAATATCCAGTGGGTATTGCAGGCACAGCACCAATCGATCGGGGCCTGTTTCTACAATACGCAGACTGTTCGCCACTTCAGTACTGATGACGTCCTTGCGTTCTCGCGGCGTACCGCGACTGTGAAGGGGGAGGGAAATACGATGGGCACCGATCCCCAGGCGACGGGCCGGTTGACCGTTCAAGGGCGGCTGAAAATCATTGAGCTTGAGGCCTGGCAGCACCAGATGAATGTCCTTGGGTTTGGCCTTTAAGAGCAGGTTTTTCAGCCACGAGTCATGCTCGTTCGGACCCAGTTGGACATAAGGCGCATGAAGTAAAAATTCTAGATAACTTTTGTATTCATGCAGCGTGTGGTCGCCGCGCGCCTCCGCATCCAGACTCCATGGTGTGGTTTTGAGCCATTTGTCGTGGGCGCTGATGTTGTAGCGGTTGAAGAGCCAGGTGCCACCCAACTCCAGTACGGTGAATAACGCCCCGGCCAGGTTGAACCGGAAGAACACGGTCGACAGACGTGTACCCGCGGCGGCCCAGGCCGCTGTTCGTGCTTCGGCGCTTCGAGCAGTCAGGACTTTAGCCGTAGCGTGGGCGGTATGGCTCAGGCCATAGGCATTAACGGTTGTCATGCCTCCAGCACCCAATGTGGCAAGCGCTGCACTGTTCTGTGCTGCGATATTTCCGCTACGTGTAGCCTGCTGCCAATTCTGGTGTTGGGTATTCAAACTGAGCAACGAAGCAATAAACCCAAAAAAGTAGGTGAAGCCACCTAAGCCAACATGCATTTTCCCCATCTGCACATGAACACTCTGCAACGCATGTCGCTGAAGACCAGCGACAAGCTCGACACTTCGTGCTTTCAGGGCCGTATCAGTGAGGCTCTGAGCCGCAGCGAATCCGGCAGCCCCTGTTGCCGCCGCCGCACTCGCAAATGGCATCCAAACTCGCCTGTTACCAGTCTGACTCTGCATCTCTCGATAAACCGAAACCAAATTCACCCCCTGCACCAAAAACACCAACAACCCCATCCCCTCGCTTCTAATCAACCCCGCATTCGGCACCGCCGCCACGCCCAACCGAATATTCCTCAACAACCCTCGCACCTCCTGCTGCTGCGCCGGTGGAAACACCACCGTCACCCCCGCTCGAGCCGGCGTTGCACCGTAGAGCCGCGCCGACTGATCCGGCAACTCCGCAATCGGACTCAGCGCCGCCGCCAACCGTCCTTCAAGCTGCGTCAACTGCCCACGCACCCGGGCAATCTCGCCCTGCAATTCCACCGCCCGTGGTGTCTTGTGCCCCTGGCGGTTTTTGTTGTGGGTGATCTGGTTGCGTTCACGGGTCAAGGTCTTGAGGTAGTCGCGCTCCCGGATTATTTCCTTGAGGTTGGATTGCAGCGCCGCGTGTTCCGCCGGGCTGGCGACGGTGAAGGTCACGCCAGTGGTTTTCGCCGCATCGAGTAGCCGCATGTGCAGCGCTTTGGGCAGGCGCCGGAACAGTTCGTCGAGGTCGGGGATTTTTTCTGCCGTCAGGTCGAAGCCTTCCAGCGCCCGGCTCAGGCCCAGGTTCAGCGCCGGGCTGAGACTATGCTGGGCCGCGTCGGCCACGGCGCGGGTGTGCTCGGGCAAGTCGTCGAGGGCCGGCAGGTGCGGTTGTTCGATGTTCTTCAGCTCGCCGAGCCAGCGTGGCAAGTTGTTGAACACGCCCATGCCGGCATTGAAGAACAGGGTGTATTGCACGGCCTGTTCCGGCTGCAGGCGCAGCGGCAAGGTGTAGAACAAGGGCCGCGTCAGTTCCGGATGTTCTTCCAGAAAACCGAGGATTTTTTCGCTGGCGTGGTCGCTGCGGCAGATGTCTTTGAGGCAGGCGTATTCGGCGCTGAACACTTGGCCCAGTTGCGCCGGTTCGTGCGCGTCGTAGTACCAGGCCGAACGGTGGTAGCGACCGGCGCACACCAGCATCGTGCGGTCGGCAGTGATGCGCTCAAGCAAGCGATTCCAGCGGCCGAGGTCGACCCGGTGCTGAAACAGTTCGTCGTCCATGGCCGGGCGGTCGATGAAGTCGTTGATCCCGCGTTTGCCGCTGAAACGGGAGCCTTCAACCACCTCCTGGATGCGTTTGTTCTGCTCCCTGCCGAGCATGACCAGTGTGTCGAGGTGGCGTTCGACGAAGTCCGCCGGGGCCACCGCAAAGTGCCGACGGGCGTAGTAACGGCGATCGGCATCATCACTGGCGCGGCTGTGCCCGGTGAAATCGGGGCTGGCGCCCTGGTACTTGGCCATTTCGAACGCTTCGGCGTGGGCCTGCTTGCGCAACTGCGCCAGCTCCGGTGTCACCGGGGCATCCGGCGGTTCGACGTTGCCGCCCTTGTTCAGGTAGTCGAGCAAGGCCTTGCGCGTCTGCTCTCGATCCGGTTCGGGTAACTGTTCCAGATCGTCCAGCAGGACCTTGACCCTGGGGTCGTTGCTGGCCTCGGCCAATGTGTCGACATCCGCCGGACTGAGCAGGCTCAAGGACTCGATGTAGCAGGCCAGCAGGTAATTGCGCTCGTTGTGGCCGGCATTGCTCCAATCATCGACCCAGCCGACCACGGTGTCTTGATAGTCAGCGAGGTCGCGCAGCACGCCGAGGTCATCCTGCACCACGAGAAACAGCGTGTCGTCCTGATAAGCCGGGCGCACCCGCCCGAGAAACTCGCCGATGTGCGCCTCGCGAAAGCGCCGGGGTTGTTCCCACAAATAGGGTTCGCGCTCGTGGGCGGGAACGTCGCTGACCTGCACAGTAGGCAGTAGAACGGCGTCCGGTGGCGATGCTTCCCCATGCTCGGCGCGGTCTTTTTCGGCTTGCGCCTGCTGGGTCGGCACCGTCGCAATTTCTGCCAGCCACTGACGGGTTTGCTCGACCGTCAACAGGTGCTCGCCACCGGTTTCGCAATTCACCGGGCCGAGGTCGACGGCTTGCATGAAGTGGTCGCGCTCCTCGCGGCTGTCAGTCACTTGCGCGCATTTGGCAGCGGTCCACTGCACCTCGGCGAAGCACACGTGCAAAAGGCTACGCCGTGAAAACACCAGCGCCGGCCGCTCTTCGATAGGCATACGCTGATCGCCATTGACCTTGGCGCCCTTGTGCAGCAAGGCGCTGATCATCCCATCGAGTACGCGGTATTCGTGCAAGTGGCCGGTGACGCTGTCGATCACGTACAGCCAGCCATCGCGCAGCAGACGGATGCCCAGTGGCCGGGTTTGCAGAGCGTAGGGCCGTTTCAAGTCGGGGTCCGGATCGAGGGGTTTTTCCACCAGGCCATAACGTACAGGCAGAAGCTGCACGTGGGTTTGGCGCAACGGGCAGGCCCCGGGTGAGCCGATGGCGGTCTTGGGCGCCGCAGCCGCGGCGAGGTTGGCGGGTGAAGTCATGGGCGGCCCCGTTGGATGGCCCACTGATGGGCGAGGTCAGCGGCCAGCGCAACGCGCTCGCCGGGCGATTGCAGCGACGGCGTGTGCAGCAAGCGCTTGATGTGCGGGTGCTGATCGAGCGGTGAGCCGTCCAGCCAGGTCATGACGTTGGCGTAATAAAACAGTTCGGACTGGCTGCTCAAGCCGAGGGCGTGGGCCTCTTCGAATAGCTGCTCGAGCGTTGGCCAACGCAGGGCCACGGTGTCGCCGCGATGTTGTTCGGGAAAGTACGTGAGCAGGTGTGCATCGAGTTCGAGCAGTGCGCGGCGCTGATCGGCGTGGTCCAGCGCGGTGTTCTGTTCCGGACTCAGACGATAGGGCGTCGGCAGGTCAGGGCGCTCGGCCTGCCGTGGTTGATGGCGCTGCCAATCCGCCTCGACGCTGTCGGCTGTCACCACGCACGACAGAGGCCCATACAATCGCTGATCGCCGCTGCCGAACAGTGTGCGTACCACGCCGGCATCGGCCAGACGCAGGATGACCGGCAGCCCCTCTGGCAATTCAACCGTCAGCAATTTGCGCAGGTGTTCAGCGACCTCATGCGCAGACGCCAGACTGAACAACAGCACACCCCATTCCTCGTGTGCGTGCTCCCGATAGAACTGAACAAGCGGCTCGTCGGGCTGTTGAACGGTCACTAACAGCGGTGAAATATCCCGCAGCGCGATGAAGGACGGACAGTCATACAGCGCGACGACGTTTGCGCCGGGACTCAGTCGTTTCAGACGCTGCGGCAAATCACTCAGGGTCGCGCCGTCGAGCAACACAAAAGCCTGGTGCTCGTTCCAGGGCAGGTCGGCAGGTAAAGCGGTCGAGAGTTTCATGCCTGGGCTGCCTCGCAAATCAGGCAGCGAGAGCTGCGCGTGGAAACCAGGGCCTGTCGCTGCTGGGCGACGTCGAAAGTGACCTGCAGCAGCGGCAATGCACCCGGCATCAACGGCTCTGCCGGCAAGCCAGCGGCCGGGGCACCACCCTGCGCAATCGGTACGCTGCTGAAAATGCCGTCCGGCCCCAGCGTCAGCCATTGCCCGCCGGCCTTGAGCGTGAGGTGCAATCCACCTTCAACGACGACTTGCTGCCCGGCACTGAGGTGAATGTGCTGCGAGGCATTGAGTCGCTGACTGGTGACGCGGATGTGTTGCTCACCCAGCACCAGCAAGTGATCGTCCTGCTTGAGTTCGGTGAGGCGATTGCCGTGGGTGAGGTGGTGTTCTTCGCCGCGCAGGTCGTGGCTGGCGGTGCCGCCGACCACGACCGTGCGCTGGTGATCGACTTGAATGCGCTCGTCGTTGAGCACGAGCTGGACGAAATCGCGCTGGGCGCGCAGGGCGATTTCCTCCGCGCCGGCCCGGTCCTCGATGCGCAACTCGTTGTAACCGCCACCGCCGGGACTGCTGTGGCTGCGCAAAATGCTTTTCGTCTGCTCGGCGGGCAAGTCCAGCGGCACCGGTGTCGCCGCATTGGGCAAACAGCCGAGTACGAAGGGTTTATCGGGATCGCCGTCGCTGAAGCCCACCAGCACTTCCATGCCGACGCGCGGGATCAGCACGCTGCCATGGCGATCATTGGCCCAGCCCGTGGCGACGCGCAGCCAGCAACTTGAGTGCTCGCTGTTCTGGCCGTCGCGGTCCCAGAGCAGTCGGACTTTTACCCGGCCGTACTCATCGCAATAGATTTCTTCACCGGGCGGTCCGGTGACGACGGCGTGTTGGTTGCCGTTTATCCGGGGTTTTGGGTGTTCAAGGGGAGGGCGGAAGATCACGTCCCATGGCGTTGCGACGAACTGATTGCGGTAGCCCTGGCTGAAGCCATCCTCGGGATCAGCGTCTGTCATTGATTCTTCCAGGACCTGGGGTTGTTTCCCGGCGTGCTGGACCTCAGTCAATAACCACAAACCATTCCAGTCATCGCGTGAGTGTTCGGCCATGTCAACGAAATGTCCGCTGCGCAGGGCGTGTTGATCACTGCGCCCCCGGGCTTGCCGGTAATCGGCGCGATGGCGTTCCAGTGCGCGCCTGGCCAACTGCTTGCCCCGTTCACGCTCGGTGAATTGCCCTGGGAAGGCGTAGTCCTCCAGGTGCGGCAACAGTGGGCTCTTGCTCTCGCTTTCGAGGGGGGCGCGGGGCTTTTCGAAGTTGTAATCACGCCGACTGACGTGGGTGGTGCGGGTTTCCACGCTGATCTGGAAGCGATCGATGACAGGGGTGTCGGCGAGCATGCCGCTGCCCGGGACATAAGCGGTCGGGCCCGAGGGTTTCGGGAATACCGTCTGGTCGTCGCCAAACACCAGCACATGCCCGGTGGCGCTGTGCTGGAAATGAAAGTGCAGGCCTTCTTCCTCACACAGTCGTTGAATGAAATACAGGTCTGACTCGTTGTATTGCACACAGTAGAGTCGTGGCCGGTACGTGGCGCCGAGCTGGAAGCGCCATGTGTCAGCGTGCAGGCCATGGTCAATCAGCACGCGTTCGATGATTTTCGGCACGCTCAGGTGCTGGAAAATCCGTTGGTTGTGGCGGTGTGCGAGATAGGCGAGGCGGGGAACCAGGGTGATCTGGTAGTGGGTCAGGCGTTTGCCCGAGTCGCCTTGCGCGACTCGATAGACCTGGCCATGAAGGCCGCTATTGTCGGGGCCAAACGCCAGAAACGCCGGGCGATGCAGCAGCGACTCCAGGTCCAGCGCGGGGCGCTCGCTGATCAGGTCGAGCTTGACCTCGTAAGGCTGGTTCAGCGCTTCCCTGGCCCGGAATTCGAGCACCTGAAGGTCGTCGGAAAAACCTGCAATGTCGAGCCTGAACTCGACGTCGTTGGCCGTACTAAACATCCGCAAATCCCTGTGTCTGTTTAAGGCACGGGACTTTGCGTGAAGCTACGTGTTGGCGAAGTCAGTCGATTCGATATCTGCTGTAGGACTTGTCCGTGAATCGAAATCGGAGCGGGTAGAGTGAACTTTTCTGACAGCTATTTCGGATAAAGCGGCGGCAACCCGCTATCACTCACCGGATCCTGAACCCGCTCCGCCAGCGGGATCGCCCGGGTCGCGCGCCACAGGTCTTCGCCTTGCCAGTGCTGGCCGGTTTCGCTGTACAGCGCGCCGTTCAAGCCGTCCAGGGCATCCGATAGCGGCACAAACCGCGCCGCCATGTCCGCCAGGGTTTCCGGTTGTTGCCGGGCCCAGGCGTCGAGGGCCTGGCGGGTGGCGTGGGGGTCGTTGGCCTGGCAGGCGCGCTTGAGCTCGTCGAGCACGGTGCGTGGGCTCGGGCCCGATTGCGCGGCCCGCAGGATCGCCGGTTGCCAGCGGGCGCGCCACCACAGGCCAAAGCCCAGCAGCGTGGTGCAGGCCAGGATCAGCGTGCTGAGTTTCCACCACCACAGCGCTTCGCTGTCGGCGGCGTAATTCACCGGGGCGGTGCCCGCCGGGGTGTCGACCATCAGGTTTGGATTGTTGCTCACTTGCAGGGTCCGGGCCGGCAGGCTGCTGTGTTCGAGGTGATCTTCGAAGGTGTTCCACCAGACCACGTCCACCGTCGGCAAGTCGATGGCGCCGCTGTGGGACGGCACCAGCGCTTCGCGGTCTTCACGACTGCCGACCAGGCCACGTTCGTTGTGCTGATTGCCCAGCACCGGTTGGTCCGGGTAGCGGCGCAAGCCGTTGATGTCGGTGGCGGGCAACGGTGGCAGCTGCGAACTGGCCAGGCCTTCGGCCTTCAAGGTCAGGCTGCGGGTCAGGGAATCGCCGACCTGGGCGTGATCCGGTTCCGGGCTCCAGCTTTCGCTCAGGCTCAGGCTGCGTGCGGGTAGCCACGGTGCATCGGCCGGGTAGGTGGCGGGTTTGGCCTTGACCGTCAGCGGAATCTCGGCGGAGCTGACGCGCATCAGCTTGCCCGGTTTCGGCCCTTGGGACGTAGCGTCCTGAGCCGGTTGCACCAGGGTGGCGCTGAACACTTGCGTCGGAATGCTCAGCACGCCGCTGTGCTGGGGAAAGATCGCGTAGCGCATTTCGATCACGCCATGGCGCAGGCCATTGATGACCTTCTCATAGGTGCGTGAATCCCCCAATTGCTCGATGCGCGCATCGGGAATCTGCAACGGGGTCAGGCTGCTGTCGTCGTACAGCGACACCGAATGGTAGATGCGCAAGGTCAGGATCGCCTGGGCCTGCACGTACACGCTGCTCTGGTCGAGGCTGGCTTCGATGAAGACCGGCGCCAGGGTGTTCTCGGTGTCCTGGGTTTCGCTCTCGACCACTTGGATAGAGATCGGCTGGCTGCGCACCTCACCGAGTTGCAGCGACGGGATTTCCACGCTGCCGTTCTGCTTGGGCAGCAGGGTGATGATCCAGCGCGTGGTGGCGCGGTTGTCGCCGTTGATCGTGGTCAACTGGTTGACCTGGCGCGTGCCGCGCACTTCGAAGGCCGGCTCCAGCGGCGTCAGGTCGGGCTTGCCGAACAGCGTCACGTCATTGGATTCCAGGGTCAGTTCGACCGTCTCGCCGGAGTTCAGGCGACTGCGATCGACACTGGCGACCAGCCCTTCAGCCTGGGCCTGAAACGTCCAGAAGAGCAGGGCGAGCAAGAAAGCGGTGAAGCGGGTCATCGAGTTTTTCCCTGATCCTGATGTTGTTGCTGTTCGTACCAGAATTTGCGCCGTAGCAGTTCGCCCGGGTCATCCGGGATCTTGCGCAGCCATTGCTCCAGCGCCTGGGCCTGTTCGCCTTCAAGGCTGTCATTGGCCGGGCGGCGCGGTGGCGTGGTGCTTTGCTCGTCCTCCAGCTCGCTGCCCGGCACCTCATTGGCCCCGGGTTGCGGCGGCGTCTTGGGCGGCTGTTCGGTGTCCGGCGTGTTGGGCTGGGCCTCGGTTTGCGGTTCGCCGCTGCTGGACGGCTGGTTGGTGCCGCCGGGCGCCGGGCTGTCGCTGGCGCTGCCAGGCTCTTCGCCTTCGGACTTGTCCGCTTCAACCGCCGGTGGTGTGGCTTTCTGTTTGATCAGGCTTTCCACCAGCGCCTTGTTGGTCAGCGCCGGACGCAAATCCGGCTGGCGTTCCAGGGCTTGTTCGTAGGCATCCAGCGCCGCTTCCAGTTCGCCGCCCTTGGCCAGGGCGTTCCCCCGATTGTAGTGCGCCCGTGCGTCGTTGCCTTGGGCGAAGCGCTGGGCGGCGCCGGCATAGTCGCCGGCCTCGTACAGCGCCACGCCTTGCCACTGCGGGTCTGCGAAATGTTGCGCGGCTTCGGCCGGATGGTCCTGCCTGAGCAAATGCAGACCCCGTTGATCGGGGCGCAGCCACAAGTCTTCAAAGTCGAAGGCGTAGCTCGGTTGCGGCAGCAGAAACAGCAGCGGCAGGCAGAACAACCAACCCCGGCGCCCGGCAAAGGAGGCGAGCAGCAGCAGGGGCAGCAACAACCAATAACCCTGATCGGCCCACGTGTCCAGGCGCAGGGTCTGGCCATCGTTGCGCAGGTTGCGCGGGCCATCGAGCAGGCCGAGGGCGCCGAGGTCCGCATCGTCCAGCCGCGCCGCGTGGTAGCGCCCGCCCAAATCACTGGTGAAGGCTTTCAGCCCCGGGTTGTCCAGGTGCGGAACCAGAATCGCGCCCTGTTCATCCTTGAGGAAACTGCCGTCCTCTTGCGCGATTGGCGCGCCTTCGGGCGTGCCGACGCCGAGCATCAGAAACTCCGTGGACTTGCCGTTCAGCGCCCGCTCAATGCCGAAGCGTTCCTGTTCGGTCAGGGACGAACCGATCAGCAGGATCCGGCCCTGGCCGAGGGCGCCCTGATCCAGCAGGGTCAAGGCTTTGATCACCGCCAGATCGGCGCGATGACCGGCCTCGGGCATCAACGACGGCTTGAGTGCGTCCAGCAGATTGCGGCTGGTGGACAGGTCATCCGACAGCGGCACCAGCGTGTGGGCGCTGCCGGCGTAGACGACGATCGCGGTCTGCGCATCGCTGCGGCTTTGCAACAGGTCGAACAGCTTGCGCCGGGCCTGTTCCAGGCGGGTCGGCGGGCTGTCGGTGGCGAGCATTTCCGGGGTCAATTCCAGCAGCACCACCAGCGGATCGGCGGGCTTCTGGCTGGTTTGTTCGACCCGCTGCCAACTCGGCCCGAGCAGCGCGCCAATGGTCAGCACCCAGGCCAGGCCCAGCACCACCCACGGCAACTTGCTGTCGTGACCTTTGCCACCGCTGAGCAACGCGGCGTGGAAGGCTGGCGGCAGGATCATCTGCCAGCGCCCGGCGCGTTTCTGCCGGTGCCACAGTTGCCAGAGCAACCAGCCCAGCAACGGCAACAGCAGCAGCCACCAGGGCCGGAACCAGTAAGGCCAGAGCGCGCTCATCGACGCCTCCGCAGACGCAGGCGTTTAAGCCGTTGGCGCCAGTCCGGCAGTTGGCTTTGCAAAAACAGGTCCTTGGTCAGCAAGCGTTGCAGCGGGTTGTCCGGCCAGCGCTCGCGCATCACCAGCAACATGCTCAGCAGCAACGCCAAGGCCAAGGGCCAGTGATACAACGCCTGGGCGGGGCGGGCTTGAGTCGGTTGTTGGGTCACCGGTTCAAGTTTGTCGAGGGTGGCCTTGATCGCCTCCAACTCTTTGCCGTCCCGGGCGCGGAAGTATTGGCCGCCAGTCGCTTGAGCGATGGCTTTGAGCGCCGGTTCGTCGAGGTCCAGGCTCGGGTTGACGCCGAGAAAACCCAAGGTGCCGCTTTGCTCCGGGTCGGCGCCGATGCCGATCGGGTAGATTTTCACCCCTTCGCTGGCGGCCAGGCGCGCGGCAGTCAACGGATCGATTTCGCCGCCATTATTGGCGCCGTCAGTCACCAGAATCAGCACGCGGCTTTGCGCCGGACGCAGGCGCAAACGTTTCAGCGCCAGACCGATCGCATCGCCGATGGCGGTGTTCTTGCCGGCGATGCCGATCCGCGCTTCATCCAGCCACACGCGAACGGTGCGGCGGTCGAAGGTCAGCGGCGCTTGCAGGTAAGCCTGGCTGCCGAACAGGATCAGGCCGACCCGGTCGCCTTCGCGGCTTTCCAGGAAATCACCGAGCAAATGCTGGACCAGCGACAGGCGGCTGACGTCTTCGTCCTGCCATTGCATGTCGGGGAAGTCCATGGAGCCGGAGACGTCCACCGCCACCAGCAAATCGCGACCGCTGGCAGCAATCGGCAGCGGCTCGCCGAGCCATTGCGGACGGGCGGCGGCGATCAGCAGCAACAGCCACAGCAGAATGAACGGTGCTTGTTGACGCCACGCTGGCAGGTTGGCCCGGGCACGGCGGCGGGTCAGGCCTTCGAGGTCGCTCAAGAAACTGACCTTGAGCGCCGGTTCGCCGCTGTCGGCCACCGGCAGCAACACGCGCATCAGCCACGGCAGCGGTAGCAAGGCGAAAATCCACGGCCAGGCGAACTCAAACATGTTTGCGAATCCAGGTGTCGACGGCTTGGGTCAGGCCGGCGATGGCCTTGTCGTCGAGTTTGCATTCGGGTTTGTAGGCGCCTTCGACCAGCACCATCCAGCGCGTCAGGCCGGCGGCCGGGCAGCGGTTGTCGAGGAACGCCAGCCATTTGCGGCCGTTGAGGGTGTGGCTCTGGCTGTAGGGGTAGTGGTTGCGACACAGGCGTTTGAGCAAACCGTTGAGTTGCTGCAACCAGGCACCGGCCGGCGCGCCGTCGTAGGGCTTGGGCATCAGCGCCAGTTCGGCGAGGGCGGCGACCCGCACCGGGTCCAGGGGTTGTTCAGCACGGACGATAGGGCGCTTGTTTGGAATGAAACGCCGCAACTGCCACAGACCGAAACCGAGCAGCGGCAGCAATAAAAGCAAGAGCCACCAGCCTGGTGCCGGCGGCCAGAAACCAATCGGCGGCGGGGTCATCAGCGGTTGCAGTTGCTCAATACTGTTCATCGACCTTTCCCCGGTTTCTGTGGGTTCAGGTATTCGCGCAGTTGCTCGACCATCTCGCTTTGGGTGCTCAACGGCATCAACAACACCCGCAGCTTCTGCGCGAGCAATTCCCAGTGGGCGATGCGCGCTTCGGCCTGGGCGCGGTAGGTCTGGCGCAGGTCGAAATTCAGGGTGTCGAGTTCCAGTTGCGCGCCGCGTTCGGCAAAGCGCAAAAGCCCGGCGGCGGGCAGGGCGTGGTCCAGGGGGTCGGACAGCGGCAGCAGCAACAGGTCGCAATGCCGTGACAACAGGCTCAGTTGTTGCTCGGAGCCTTCGGTCAACGCACGCTCGTCGCAGATCACGATCACCAGGCTGCCGGGGCGCAGCACTTCCCGGGCACGGCGCAGGGCCAGGTTCAGGGAGTCGCGGTTCTGCTCGCTTTCGGTGTGCAGCGACTGGTTGACTCGCACCAGGCGGTTGAGCAATTGCAGCAGGCTTTGCTTGCTGCGCCGGGGTTTGATTTCGTAGTGCTCGTTGTCGCCGAACACCAGCCCGCCGACCCGGTCGTTATGCCCCAGCGCCGCCCAGCCGATCAGGCTCGCGGCTTGGGCGGCGAGCACCGATTTGAACATCAGCCCCGAGCCGAAGAACAGCCGACGGCTTTGCTCGACCATGATGAAAATCGGGCGCTCGCGTTCTTCGTGGAACAGTTTGGTGTGCGGCTCTTGCGTGCGGGCGGTGACGCGCCAGTCGATGGTGCGCACGTCGTCACCGGCCTGATAGACCCGCACCTGATCGAAGTCGACGCCACGCCCGCGCAGCTTGGAATGGTGCAAGCCGATCAGCGGGCTGCGCTGGCTCGGCGTGGAGAACAACTGCACTTCGCGCACCCGATGGCGCATCTCGATCAGCTCGGCGAGGCTGACACGGATGCCCGGCTCGGGCGGCAGGATGGCGTTCATCGGGGTCAAGCGACGGCTACGACGTCGAGAATCCGCTGGACCACCCGGTCCTGGTCGATGCCAGCCGCCTCGGCTTCAAAGGACAGGATGATGCGGTGGCGCAACACATCGAACAGCACGGCCTGGATGTCTTCCGGGCTGACGAAGTCGCGACCGGCCAGCCACGCGTGAGCGCGGGCGCAACGGTCGAGGGCGATGGAACCGCGCGGGCTGGCGCCATAGGCGATCCACTCGGCCATCTCCGGGTCGAACTTGGCCGGGGTGCGGGTCGCCATGACCAGTTGCACCAGGTATTCCTCCACGGCATCGGCCATGTACAACCCGAGGATTTCCTTGCGTGCGGCGAAGATCGCCTGCTGGCTGACCCGGCGCTCGGGCTTGGTTTCGCCGTTGAGCGCTTCGCCACGGGCCTGTTGCAGGATGCGCCGTTCGACGGCGGCGTCCGGGAAACCGATTTTCACGTGCATCAGGAACCGGTCGAGCTGGGCTTCGGGCAGCGGATAGGTGCCTTCCTGCTCGATCGGGTTTTGCGTGGCCATCACCAGGAACAGCGGCGATAACTCGTAAGTGCTGCGCCCGACGCTGACCTGACGCTCGGCCATGGCTTCGAGCAGGGCCGATTGCACCTTGGCCGGGGCGCGGTTGATTTCGTCCGCCAGCACCAGGTTGTGGAAGATCGGGCCTTGCTGGAACACGAAACTGCCGGTTTCCGGGCGATAGATCTCGGTGCCGGTGATGTCGGCGGGCAACAGGTCGGGGGTGAACTGGATGCGATGGAACTGCGCTTCGATGCCTTCGGCGAGCTCTTTGATGGCCTTGGTCTTGGCCAGCCCCGGAGCGCCCTCGACCAGCATGTGGCCGTCGGCGAGCAAGGCGATGAGCAAGCGCTCGATGAGTTTTTCCTGGCCGAGAATCTGCGTTGAAAGAAAGGTTCGCAGCGCAAGCAGCGCTTCACGATGTTCCATCGATGACTGTTCCTGGAAAGGGTGACCGAAGACGTTCGAATAACGCCAGGGCTGGGGGCGTTACTTTAATGCATCGCGGGGGGTGGCGACTAACGGCATTTTGCGCAAAGTACGGGAAATGGTGATCGTTCCCACGCAGAGCGTAGGAACGATCATCCGTGCTGGACCTGTAGGAGCGAGGCTTGCCCGCGAAGGGGCCGGCACAGGCGCCGAAAATCACAGCTCGCTTATATAGGTGCCCGTCCCCTTGAGAATGTTCTGCAAGGTTTCTTCCACTTCTGCCAGGTCACCGGCATCGGTGCTGTGGGTGATTTCCAGCGAATCGTCGCCATTGAGCGCATCCGCGCCCCCGGCCGCGATTTCAATCAGCAGGCGGGTAGGGCTGAGGGTGACTTTCACCCCGTCCAGGGTCGATGGCTCGTCGCCGAGGCTGATGTCCAGCGCGTCCTCGTCCGGGTAGCGGGTCATCAGGAACATGTCGCCCTGGTCGCTGTGGCAGCAGAGCATGGCCATGTTGTCTTCTTCGTCATCGCACGGGTTGACGATCAAGAGGGCGGTGGTCATTTGCATGGGGAATTCCTGGCTCGGGGAGCATGGTGAAGACGAACAAAGCGCGATTCTGCCAGCCGCCGGGAATTTCTGCTCGTCTGAGTGTCAGAAGATGTGTCGTGAACATCCGGGGTGTTGCTGGTCATTTCGGGTACGGATGTGCCGCAAAACCGGGCTTTACCCCCCCCCGTTTTTCCGTGCGGCTGCTAGTGTTGTTCGATGCACAAGGCGCAAGCTGCGTGCCGATGACCGAATATGTCGCAGCACCGCAAGCAGGCACGTTGTCGCACTCGTTAAGCTGCGCATCGAATGGATACCCGTAAAGGCATTGTGCAATTCATCGTACAGTCGCTTTTGCCGATACCCATTCTTGGAAGGTGAATGTGACCTGAGTGTCTCGTCCAGCTTCACCCACCTGTCACCCTGTTTCCTCTGCCCGAGAATCAGGAACAGGGTGACGGATCGCCCCGAAAGGGGTTTTGCACGCGACGCTTCCATCAATAACAAGCCCAAGCGGAGTACCACAGATGGCGTTCTTCACCGCAGCCAGCAAAGCCGACTTCCAGCACCAACTGCAAGCGGCACTGGCGCAGCACATCAGTGAACAGGCACTGCCACAAGTGGCGCTGTTTGCTGAACAATTTTTCGGCATCATTTCCCTCGACGAGCTGACCCAGCGTCGGTTGTCCGACCTCGCCGGCTGCACCCTTTCTGCATGGCGCCTGCTTGAGCGCTTTGATCACGCGCAACCCCAGGTTCGCGTCTACAACCCCGATTACGAACGCCACGGCTGGCAGTCGACCCACACCGCGGTCGAAGTGCTGCACCACGACCTGCCATTCCTCGTGGACTCGGTGCGTACCGAGCTGAACCGTCGCGGCTATAGCATCCACACCTTGCAAACCACTGTGCTGAGCGTGCGTCGCGGCAGCAAGGGCGAGCTGCTGGAAATCCTGCCGAAGGGCACCCAGGGCGAAGGCATCCTGCAAGAATCGCTGATGTACCTGGAAATCGACCGTTGCGCCAACGCGGCCGAACTGAATGTCCTGAGCAAGGAACTGGAACAGGTTCTCGGCGAAGTCCGCGTTGCGGTCGCCGATTTCGAGCCGATGAAAGCCAAGGTCCAGGAAATCCTCACGGGCCTGGACAACAGCCAGTTCAAGGTTGATCCAGAAGAAAAAGCCGAAATCAAAAGCTTCCTGGAATGGCTGGTGGGCAACCACTTCACCTTCCTGGGCTACGAAGAATTCGTGGTCAGCGACCAGGCCGACGGCGGTCACATCGAGTACGACGAGCAGTCCTTCCTCGGCCTTACCAAACTGCTGCGCACCGGCCTGACCTACGAAGACCTGCGCATCGAAGATTACGCGGTGAACTACCTGCGCGAACCGACCCTGCTGTCGTTCGCCAAGGCTGCACACCCGAGCCGCGTGCACCGTCCGGCGTACCCGGACTACGTGTCGATCCGTGAAATCGATGCCGACGGCAAAGTCATCAAGGAATGCCGCTTCATGGGCCTCTACACCTCCTCGGTGTATGGCGAGAGCGTGCGGGTCATCCCGTACATCCGTCGCAAGGTCGAAGAAATCGAACGCCGTTCCGGCTTCCAGGCCAAGGCTCACCTGGGCAAGGAACTGGCGCAGGTGGTCGAAGTGCTGCCCCGCGACGATCTGTTCCAGACTCCGGTGGACGAGCTGTTCAGCACCGTGATGTCGATCGTGCAGATTCAGGAACGCAACAAGATCCGCGTGTTCCTGCGCAAAGACCCGTACGGCCGCTTCTGCTACTGCCTGGCCTATGTGCCGCGTGACATCTACTCCACCGAAGTGCGCCAGAAGATCCAGCAAGTGCTGATGGATCGCCTGAAAGCCTCGGATTGCGAGTTCTGGACCTTCTTCTCCGAGTCCGTACTGGCTCGCGTACAGCTGATTCTGCGGGTTGAACCGAAGAATCGCCTGGATATCGACCCGGTCCTGCTGGAAAAAGAAGTGGTCCAGGCCTGCCGCAGCTGGCAGGACGACTACGCCAGCCTGGTCGTGGAAAACTTCGGCGAAGCCCACGGCACCAACGTGCTGGCCGACTTCCCGAAAGGCTTCCCGGCCGGTTACCGCGAGCGTTTCGCCGCGCATTCGGCCGTGGTCGACATGCAGCACCTGCTGAGCCTGACCGAGAAAAACCCGCTGGTCATGAGCTTCTATCAGCCGCTGGGCCAGGTCTCCGGTCAACGCGAGCTGCATTGCAAGCTGTACCACGCCGATACGCCGCTGGCGCTGTCCGACGTGTTGCCGATCCTGGAAAACCTCGGCCTGCGCGTGCTGGGCGAGTTCCCGTATCGCTTGCGTCACAACAGCGGCCGCGAGTTCTGGATTCACGATTTCGCCTTCACCGCCGCTGACGGCCTGGAACTCGACATCCAGCAACTCAACGACACGCTGCAGGACGCCTTCGTCCACATCGTGCGTGGCGATGCCGAGAACGATGCGTTCAACCGCCTGGTGCTGACCGCCGGCCTGCCATGGCGCGACGTGGCACTGCTGCGTGCCTACGCCCGCTACATGAAGCAGATTCGTCTGGGCTTCGACCTGGGCTACATCGCCAGCACCCTGAACAACCACACCGACATCGCTCGCGAGTTGACCCGGTTGTTCAAGACCCGTTTCTACCTGGCGCGCAAGCTGACCAGCGACGACCTGGAAGACAAGCAGCAACGTCTGGAACAGGCCATCGTCACCGCACTGGACGACGTCCAGGTGTTGAACGAAGACCGCATCCTGCGTCGCTACCTGGACCTGATCAAGGCCACGCTGCGCACCAACTTCTACCAGACCGATGCGCAGGGCCATAACAAGTCCTACTTCAGCTTCAAGTTCAACCCGCACCAGATCCCAGAGCTGCCGAAGCCAGTACCGAAGTTCGAAATCTTCGTCTACTCGCCGCGCGTCGAAGGCGTGCACCTGCGCTTCGGCAACGTCGCTCGTGGCGGTCTGCGCTGGTCCGACCGTGAAGAAGACTACCGCACCGAAGTGCTGGGCCTGGTAAAAGCCCAGCAAGTGAAGAACTCGGTCATCGTGCCGGTTGGCGCCAAGGGCGGCTTCCTGCCGCGTCGCCTGCCATTGGGCGGCGGTCGGGACGAAATCGCGGCCGAGGGCATCGCCTGCTACCGCATCTTCATTTCGGGCCTGTTGGACATCACCGACAACCTGAAAGACGGCGCGCTGGTGCCGCCGGCCAACGTCGTGCGTCATGACGACGATGACCCGTACCTGGTGGTGGCAGCGGACAAGGGCACTGCAACCTTCTCCGACATCGCCAACGGCATCGCCATCGACTACGGCTTCTGGCTGGGTGACGCGTTCGCTTCCGGTGGTTCTGCCGGTTACGACCACAAGAAAATGGGCATCACTGCCAAAGGCGCGTGGGTCGGCGTACAACGCCACTTCCGCGAGCGCGGCATCAATGTCCAGGAAGACAGCATCACGGTAGTCGGCGTCGGCGACATGGCCGGTGACGTGTTCGGTAACGGTTTGTTGATGTCCGACAAGCTGCAACTGGTCGCCGCCTTCAACCACCTGCACATCTTCATCGATCCGAATCCGCAACCGGCCAACAGCTTCGTCGAGCGTCAGCGCCTGTTCGACCTGCCGCGTTCGGCCTGGACCGATTACGACACCAGCATCATGTCCGAAGGCGGCGGGATCTTCTCCCGCAGTGCGAAAAGCATCGCGATTTCCCCGCAGATGAAAGAGCGCTTTGACATTCAGGCTGACAAGCTGACCCCAACCGAACTGCTGAATGCCTTGCTCAAGGCGCCGGTAGACCTGTTGTGGAACGGCGGTATCGGCACCTACGTCAAGGCCAGCAGCG
The DNA here is from genome assembly GCF_008370045.1 of Pseudomonas sp. ANT_J12. Taxonomy (GTDB): domain Bacteria; phylum Pseudomonadota; class Gammaproteobacteria; order Pseudomonadales; family Pseudomonadaceae; genus Aquipseudomonas. The sequence goes on along the minus strand of NZ_VOBN01000003.1, from coordinate 120,017 downwards.
AAAGCCACGCCGATGTCGGCGACAAGGCCAACGATGCACTGCGCGTGAACGGCAACGAACTGCGCTGCAAAGTCGTGGGCGAGGGCGGTAACCTCGGGATGACCCAGCTGGGTCGTGTCGAATTCGGCCTCAATGGCGGCGGCTCCAACACCGACTTCATCGACAACGCCGGTGGCGTGGACTGCTCCGACCACGAAGTGAACATCAAGATCCTGCTGAACGAAGTGGTTCAGGCCGGTGACATGACCGACAAGCAACGCAATCAGTTGCTGGCGAGCATGACCGACGAAGTCGGCAACCTGGTGCTGGGCAACAACTACAAGCAGACCCAGGCCCTGTCCCTGGCGGCCCGCCGTGCCTACGTGCGGATTGCCGAATACAAGCGTCTGATGAACGATCTGGAAGGCCGCGGCAAGCTGGATCGCGCCATCGAGTTCCTGCCGACGGAAGAAGCCATCAACGAGCGCGTTGCGGCAGGCCATGGCCTGACCCGTGCCGAGCTGTCGGTGCTGATTTCCTACAGCAAGATCGACCTCAAAGAAGCACTGCTCAACTCGCAAGTGCCGGATGACGATTACCTGACCCGCGACATGGAAACCGCTTTCCCGCCGAGCCTGGTGAGCAAGTTCTCCGAAGCCATGCGCCGTCACCGTCTGAAGCGCGAAATCGTCAGCACCCAGATCGCCAACGATCTGGTGAACCACATGGGCATCACCTTCGTTCAACGACTCAAAGAGTCGACCGGCATGAGCCCGGCGAACGTGGCCGGTGCCTACGTGATCGTGCGTGACATCTTTCATCTCCCGCACTGGTTCCGTCAGATTGAAGCCCTGGATTACCAGGTTTCCGCCGACGTGCAATTGGAGCTGATGGACGAGCTGATGCGTCTGGGTCGCCGCGCTACACGCTGGTTCCTGCGTGCCCGCCGCAACGAGCAGAACGCTGCCCGTGACGTTGCGCACTTCGGTCCGCACCTGAAGGAGCTGGGTCTCAAGCTCGACGAGCTGCTGAGTGGCGAAATCCACGAAAACTGGCAGACCCGTTACGAAGCGTATGTCGAAGCTGGAGTGCCGGAGTTGCTCGCGCGTATGGTGGCTGGCACTTCGCACCTGTACACCTTGCTGCCGATCATCGAAGCGGCCGACGTGACCGGCCAGAACGCAGCAGACGTCGCGAAGGCTTACTTCGCCGTCGGCAGCGCGCTGGACATCACCTGGTACCTGCAACAGATCAGCGCGCTGCCGGTTGAAAACAACTGGCAAGCCCTGGCCCGTGAAGCGTTCCGCGATGATGTGGACTGGCAGCAACGTGCGATCACCATCTCCGTCCTGCAACAGGGCGACGGCACCCAGGACGTGGAAACACGTCTGGCGCTGTGGATGGAAGAGCACGAAGGCATGATCGAACGCTGGCGCGCCATGCTGGTGGAAATCCGTGCCGCCAGCGGCACGGACTACGCCATGTACGCGGTGGCCAACCGTGAGTTGCTCGACCTGGCGTTGAGCGGTCAGGCGGTAGTGCCTGTCGTTGCTGCACTGGAGCTGGAACCGGCGGCCTGATTCAGTCAGTCGCCGAATAAAAAACCCCGTATCGAGAGATACGGGGTTTTTTTTACGCTTCGCGGTCACTCAAGCCAGGTAGCGAAGTATGGCCGGGGTCACGTTTTCGGGTGGCGACGTCAGACCGGAAATCACGATTCGGTCTTTACGATCAATGGCGAGGGCCTGGGCTAATTGACCCTCTGCGCTAACCCATCCTTCATTCGTGCTGAACGTGAGGTCGGGTGAACCATCTGGCATGAATCGTCCGGTAGCGATGTAGGGTGTGCTGTCAGGGCCTTCAAGCGAGCCGCCGGTAGCGACGATCCGTCCTGCGTGATCAATCGTCCCCGCATGCCAGTTGAATTGTCTGTTTGCATCGGTCGGCACCAGCACTGGGTTGCCATGATTGAAACCCGGATCGACATGGCCTTTTGCATTGAGGCAGACAATCAGTCCCTTGGCTGGAGTGGCAAGCTTCTGGCCAATCCCGACCACCTTATCCTCGTCCTTCATGGCGAGGGCAACGACATTCGTTTCCAATGGCAAGTCGTCCAGCACAAAAAAACCGTCACGTCCGAAACTCTTGTCGAGTTCCCCATCGATGAAGTAGCGGGCAAACATTGCGAATATTTCGCCATCCACTTCGGCGGTTCCCCCCAATACAACGGTATTTGCGCTGGCTTGAACGATGCGCGTGGTAGTGGATGAGTACTTAGGGTGCCTTGCAGGTCGGTAGTGTCTGCCGTTGTCGAAGCTGTCGTCAGGACGACCGTTCTCCAGTAATCGAATGAGCCAGCCTTGGAAGACCAACAGCATTTTCCCGTCGGCCAGGATCACGGGGGTTTGGGATGAACCATTAGTGGCGAACGGGTCGGCCCCGGACAGGCCGGAGGAACCCTCGGCGGCGTTGGGAACCGGGATGACCGATTTTCCGTACTGACCGAATTCTGTGACGTAATGGCCTGAAGCATTGAAGAGGGCGAGGGCGGGCAGTCTTTGGGGACCGGGTGGGTCGTAAACGCCGGTCAGCAGTATTGTCCCGTTATTGAGAATCGAAACGCCGGTACTTAGGGACAATCCATCTCCCTCTGCGAACACATCGTGAATCACGCCGTTATTGCCGAATTGTCTATCTACGGTGCCGTCCTCCAACAGGCGGCCCAATAGGAAACGCGGGGGGGAGGAGCTGGTGAACAGCACCCTGGAGTCGAGGTCGGTGACTAAACCCGAAATTCTCGACACTGAAGTGGAGGTGTCCGGAATGTGAATCACGACTCTCCCGGCCTCTCCGAAGGAGGGGTCAAGGCGCGCAGCCGATGTTGAATCTGTATGTGCAGTGCTCATGGGCAAACCCTCGAGTTTTTCGGAAGGTATTGGCCATTGCTCGGGTCAATACCCTGAGCTGCGATTACGCGCGAGAGGCGCGGAGCGTGTCTACTGTCAGACTTGACAGTGGACTGTCCCGGCTATTTGTGGCTGATGAACCTTGCGCTTGCCTGGAGGGTTTTGGGGTGATTGGGCGGGCCTCTTCGCGGGCAAGCCTCGCTCCTACAGGGGTTAGTGTTGTTCGCAAATAACGGGTTCAACCCAATCCTGTAGGAGCGAGGCTTGCCCGCGAAAAGGCCATTAGCTTCAATACAACTTCTGACCCGTTTGACTATCAATCATCGATACATTAGTTGTCGACCTGGTCAATAAATTACTGAGCGACTGGTCAAACTTCTGCAGCGCCCGAACTTGCACATCCTGTTGCTGGTTAATATCCGCGACAATCTCTTCACTGCGTTTAAAGTCCGCCCATACAGGACGCAATGACTTGGCATCATGCCCCTGTGCGGTGCCAATGTAGTTGAACTTCGCATCATAAAAATCCGCACTGACTTCGGCCTTGATATCCGAACTGCGGGAGGTCATCAGTTGGCTGTGGGTATCGACAATGGCCACCACATCCGGCCGGGCGGCCTTGAGGCTTTGCATGTCCGGATAGACCGTCACCGAACCGAACTGGCGTTGTAACAACGCTTTGACCCCCTCCACGGCAAAGTCCGGGTTGGACGTGGCCACGTAGGCGTTGTGGATCGACTGCACCAGCAGGCTCTGGCCAAAACCGGTGCCGGCGTTGGCCTGGTAGTGGCGCAGATAGTCGCGGTTGGCCTGGGTACTTGGGCTGTAGAGGATGCCCAGAGACACATTGCTGCCATTGGCGATATGGGTGGCGCTGGAGCGACCGACCGGCGCGCTGAACAGCGTGTCCAGCGACGAAACCGCTTTGGGCGCGGTGGGCACCGAGCAACCGGCTAACAGTGCGGCAACAGTCAATGTACCGATAAGCACACGTTTCATGGTGTATCTCCAGTGAAACAACGGAAGTTGAGTGACCGGTAATACCGGCGATGAACTCAGACTAAACCTGTCTTCACTGAATGAAACCGTCCATGAACACACTTATTGACTGATCCATAGTTTTGTTTGCTGTAAACGGTTTGATCTAATTGCCCGGGGTAATAAAAAGGCCCGAATCAACGATTCGGGCCTGTTTATTTATGGCTGATGCAACAGCGATCAGTTTTCCAAGGGGATCAACACTTTCTCATCCGGCGACAACACCATGAACACCAGCAACTTCGCCGGTTTGGTCGCACTGGCATTTTTCGAGATCAAATGCTCGGAACCCGCCGGCTCGTACCAGAACTGGCCCGTCTTGTAGGTGATCGCTTTCTGGCCCTTGACCTGGGAAATGACCTGGCCTTGCAGCACATAAGCCATGGCCGTGCCTTCATGTTTATGGGCGATGGACGATTGGCCGGGTTTGTAGTCGACCTCGATCATCATGGCCTTTTTGCCGGGCACGTTTTGCAGCAGTTCATCTTGCAGCACCGTGACCTTTTCCGACGGGTCGTGGGCGAAGGCCGAGGCGGAAACGGTCAGGGCCAGGGCGGCCAGTACATGCAGAGCTTTCATGGTTGATCACCTGGGGGTGGTTAGTCGTCAGGGATCACAGTAAGCCGCGGGGCGGGGTAACAAAACGGCCAATTTTCGGGAAGGTGAGGGGGCCAATCCTCCCCTGACTGATCGTTCCCATGCTCCGCGTGGGAATACCGCATCGGACGCTCCGCGTTCGGCTTTGGATGTGACGCGCAGCGTCCCGGGATGCATTCCCACGCAGAGCGTGGGAACGATCATCATCAGGCAGAGGTGTTGTTTTTAAACAATCGGGAAGCTATTGAAATCCACGGCATTCGCCAATCGGCTATCGATCAAACCGATAAAGCCCTGCACTTCGGGGCAGTTGAAATGCGATTGCATGGCCGCTTCCGATTGCCAGCGTGCGCTGACCGTCCAGCGGTTGTCGTCCTCAGGGCAGCGGTCGACCATATAGGAATCGCAGCCTGGAAGTTCGCGCAGGGTGTCGACAATCTTTTGCAGTTGCTTGCCCAGTTCTTCCGAGCGGCCCGCAGCCGCCTGCACCTGTACGGTATTGATCACTTCGTTGGACATTGCTCACACTCCTGAATCAGGCCGGACGAATCCTGCTCATTGAGGGATAACGCCCCTGCACAATAGTCCTGCACCGTGGGACCGCCAATAGCCAATCGCCGGATAAACCCACAGACCAATCCTCACGCCACCTGCTGCAAAATGTCGCGCAGACGGTCCAGCGCGGTGTCGATGTCCAGGGTTTCGATCGCACCAAAGCCCATGAGCAGCCCGGCTTGCGGTGCTCGCTGATAGAAAAAGCCCTCAATGGAATACAGGCCGATTTCAACCTTTCGGGCCAATTCGATGATCAGCGCAAGGTCGATCGGCACCTTGCACAGCACCACCATGTGAAACCCGGCAACGGTCGGCACGGCCTCGAACCACGGTGAAAGATCGCCCGCCATGCGCGCCAGAATCCGCTCGCGGCGCCCGGCGTAGATGGTGTGGCAGCGCCGGATGTGCTTGAGCAGGCAACCCTCGGCGATGAACTTGGCCAGCGCCCATTGCGGCAACGTCGAGGTGTGCAGGTCGGTCAATTGCTTGGCGCGGATCACCGCTTCGAGAATCGCTGGCGGCAGGATCGTGTAGCCCAGCCGCAGCTCCGGCAGCAGGGTCTTGGAAAAGGTGCCGACGTAGGCGACGATCCCGCGCTCGTCCATGCTTTGCAGCGAATCGGTGGGCCGGCCTTCGTAGCGGAATTCACTGTCGTAATCGTCCTCGATAATGATCGCGCCCAGCGCGTAAGCCCGCTCCAGCAGAGCTTCCCGCCGTGCCTGGCTCATGGGCATGCCCAGCGGGAACTGATGGGACGGCGTGACGTAAATCAGCCGCGTGCCATCGGGAATCAGCTCGACCTGAATCCCTTCGGCGTCCACCGGCACGCCGACCACCGTGGCGCCGTGGCTGCCGAACAACAGGCGCGCCGGCGGATAACCCGGATCTTCCATCGCCACCAGGCTGCCGGCCTGGATCAGCACCCGGGCAATCAGGTCCAGGGCTTGCTGGGCGCCGTTGCACACCACCACGTCTTCGTCCTGGCAATTGACCCCGCGTGAAAAGGCGATGTGCCGGGCAATCGCATTCCGCAGCGCGGGCAGGCCTTCGGGCAGGCTGTAAAAGCCTTTGGCCCCGGCCATCTGCCGCAACGCGTGGGAGGTGCAGCGTCGCCAGTCGTCCTGGGGAAACTGGCCCTTGCTGGTGGCGCCGCCGATAAAGTCGTAACGCAGCGAACCTTCGAGCGTGGGGTGACGCAGAAACACCGGCAAATTGCGCCAGGACTCGATGACCTCGCTGCTGGCCAGTTCGGAATGGCTCTGCTTGCGCTGGATTTTTGCCGGCCGCGCGTTGACGTAAGTGCCTTTGCCGGTCACGCCGGTGAGGAAGTTTTCGTAGGTCAGTTGCGAGTAAGTGTCGGAAATGGTCTTGCGCGAAATCCCCAACTGCTCGGCCAGCAAACGGCTGGGCGGCAACTGCGTGCCGGCGGCCAGGCGCCCGGTTTCGATGGCACTGCGCAGTTGTTGATACAACTGGCCTGCCAGGTCCTTGCGGCCGTTGATGACAACGTGAAGTTCCATACCGGCGGGGCTCCTGGGGCGGTGGGGCGACTGTGGGTCGCGCCAGATTACCCTTATTGCGCCGCCGGATAGAAGTTGCGCAGGCGAAAAGCGCCGGATTGGTCTGCTGCCGGGTGGTCCATGGCTTTTTCGTTGAATTGGAGCTGTAACGCTGCTGCATCAGCGCCTAACGTGGGAATACCCAATTTCGCGCCAAGAGGTCCCGCCATGAACCCCCGCCTGGACTACTACAGCGCGTCGCCCAAAGCGATGAAAGCGATGATTGCCATGGAGGCGCTGACCGGCAACCTGAGCATCGAAGCCGGCTTGCTGCACCTGATCAAAATCCGCGCTTCGCAACTCAACGGCTGCGCGTTCTGTACCGACATGCACTCGGTGGATGCCCGGCGTCTGGGCGAGACGGATCGACGCCTGTATTCGATCGTGGTCTGGCGCGACAGCAACTTCTTCAACCCTCGGGAACGCGCGGCGTTTGCCTGGACGGAGGCGGTGACGCTGCTTGCTGAAAGTCACGTGCCGGACGATGTCTACGCGTTGGCGCGGGAGCAGTTCAGCGAAGGCGAACTGGTGGATCTGACCCTCGCCGTGACCACCATCAATAGCTGGAATCGGCTGGCCGTAAGCTTCCGCCAAACCCCCAGCGACTGATCAAGCGAAACCTGGGCTAGGGAGCTTTTGTGGCGAGGGGGCTTGCCCCCGTTGGGTCGCGAAGCGGCCCCCTGCATTTTTCCTGTGAAACGGTGCAAGCAGGTTTTGCGACTGCTTCGCAGCCGAACGGGGCAAGCCCCCTCGCCACAAAAGCGCTATCAAGCCACTTGGCCACAGGGTGGTGTTATCTGCCAATCATCAGCGGCGAACCCGCACCAGTCGCCGCCGGCCGCTGCGGTTTCACCGACGTCCCAAACGTATTGCCCATCCGCGTACCGGTCGCCGCCGGCGTCGCCAACCCCACCTGATTCGGCGGCCGCTTGCTCACTGGGTCATTTATCGCTTCCTGATTCTTGCGCGCCGCCGCCGCGCCCTCGGGGTTGTTACCCATCTGCCGGCTCAGGCAGCCATAGTCCGGCGCCTTATAGCCGCCGACGCTGACCTCGACACAGCCCAGCGGTTCTTGAGCCTGGGCGACGCTGATGCCGCCCATCAGCAGCATGCCCGCCGCGATCATCAATCGGTGTTTCATCACTGGCCTCCTGGCCGGCCCGGCCGGGCCGCTCTGGGTTTGAGTCTAGTGCAAAGCCCTTGGCCGCTGCGTGATGGTTTTTTTGCACCGGCCGTCACACCAGAGTCATATACAGCCCTCAGGATGACGGTTTTCAGGGGTACGTCAGCCGTGCAGCGAGGCAGCGCCAGGAAGGGCGTCGGGGGTCGGAATTGAGGGCTCGGGGCCTGTTGCGCGGCGTTGTGTGCCTGTGGCTGTTGATCTGGCTGCTGCCCGCGCGGGCCGATGGCGAACAGCCGCAGGCCTGGAACACCTACGATATTTCGGCCCAGGAACTGAGTCGCGCGCTCGAAGCGTTCAGCCGCAGCAGCGGCATGGCGGTGCTGGTCGATCGCCAACTGACTCGCGGACGGCGCTCGATTGGCGTCCAGGGACGGCTGACCGCCACGCAAGCCTTGAACACCTTGCTCGTCGGCACCGGATTGATGGCGCGTTACACCCGCGCGGACGCGTTCACGTTGCAGATCGCGCAAGTGGCGCCCGTGCCGTTGCCACCCGGCGCGACGGGCACCGGGAGTCAGGTGGGCAGCAGTTACGCGCTGGCGATTCAATCGGCCATCGAACGCCGCTTGTGCGCGTCGCCCTTGACGCGACCCGGTGGTTACCGGGCGTTGCTGCAAGTGTGGATCGGCCGCGATGGCGCGGTACAACACAGTCGCCTGGTCACTTCCAGCGGCGATAGCCAGCGCGATGCGGCGCTGGTGGACAGCGTGCAACACCTCAGGATTGAACGGTCGCCGCCCAGCTCATTGCGCCAACCGGTGACCCTGCTTCTCGTACCGGACTCATCAGGAAAACGCATGGAATGCACACAGCAGGAAGGAGCCTTCGGGGCATGAAAGACAGCGGACACAGTTCGATGGTCAGGCTGTTCCTGACGTCCTACGACGATTTCAAGGTGCGCCTGCGCCGCCGTCTCGGCTCCGAGGACCTGGCCAACGACGTGCTGCACGAAACCTATCTGCGGGTCGACCGCATGGAAGCGCCGCCGAACATCGTCCAGCCCAATGCCTACCTCTATCGCATGGCCCTGAACATTGCCGCCGACCGGCGTCAGGCCGACGCGCGTTTGCTCACGGGCACTGAGGTGGAAGAACTGTTGCAGATGTCCGACGACGCCCAGGACCCGGCGCGGGTGGTGGGCGGGCAGAAAGAGATCCAGACCTTGCTCAAGGCCCTCTACGAACTGCCCGCGCGGCGTCGCCAAATCTTTATCGCCGCGCGCCTGGAAGAGGCGCCGCACCTGGAAATCTCCCAGCGCTTCGGCATTTCCACGCGCATGGTCGAAAAGGAAATCAAGGCGGCCCTGGGACACTGCGCCGCCCGTTTGGAAAGAAAAGTGATTCAGCGGTTCGGTCCCGGGGCAGGAAAACCGTCTTGAAAGAAGAGAACGAACTAATCCGTGAGTATCCCCGCGCTTGAACATCTTTCGTTTCCCATCGCCCGAGCCTGCACCCGAGGATCGCTTGCACAGCGAAGCCCGGGACTGGCTGATCCTGCTGACCTCCGGCCAAGCCACCGCCGCCGACGCCCGGGCCTTGCGCCAGTGGTGTGCGCAGAGCGCCGAACATGCCCTGGCGTTTGAACGGACCAAGGCGTTGTGGCATGGCTTGAAACCGGCGGCCGAGGCCTTGCAGACGCCGCGGTATTTCGGCCGTCGGGCGTTTCTTGGCGGTGCGGTAGCGGCGTCGGCGGCGTTTTTGCTGGTGCGCTACAGCGTGCCGGGCGGCTTCTCGGGGATCGGCGCGGACTACATCACGGAAGTCGGTGAGCAACGGCGATTTGATCTGGGCGACGGCGTCAGCCTGGAACTCAACACCCAGACCCGCGTCAGCCGCCGGACGATGGCCGACGGCGCACAAGGCATCGAGCTGTTGAGCGGCGAAGTCGAAGTGCTGGCGCGCCAGACCACACCCCTGAAAGTCCAGGCCGGAGCAGGGTGGTTGAGCGCCAGCCAGGCGCGTTTCAACCTGCGCAACACCGACCAGAGCGTGTGCGTGACCTGCCTCGACGGCGCCTTGCTAGTGGACGTGCAAGGCCAGCGCATTCATCTTGAATCCGGCCAGCAACTGACCTACAGCGCCCAACAAGTCAGCCCCCCGAAAACCGTCGACACCTCGGCAGTGATCGCCTGGCGTCAGCAAGTACTGGTGTTCAACGACGCGACGCTGAGCCAGGTGATTGACGAGATCAATCGCTATCGACCGGGGATGTTGCTGCTGCTCAACGCTGAACTGGGCAAACGCAAGGTCCAGGCGCGGTTCAGCCTGGACCAGTTGGCCGGGGTGGCGTTGTTGATTCGCGATGCCTATGGCGCGACCTGTACCGAGTTGCCGGGTGGGGTTGTCGTCCTCAGTTGAGTGTTGCGTCAGCCAACATCCATGCTGCCCGTGAAACCGCCATCGCGAGCAAGCTTTGCTCCTACAGGGATTTGCGGTGAATACAGCTGTTGTGTTGATGATCGTTCCCACGCTCCGCGTGGGAATGCCTCAAGGGACGCTCCGCGTTCCGATCAGCAGCAACTCCCCGACCGAATACCCACCACCAACTCTGTAGGAGCGAAGCTTGCTCGCGAAAGCGTCGTGTCAGCCACCTCCAAGTTGAATGTGAAACCGTATTCGCGAGCAAGCTTTGCTCCTACAGGGATCTGCGGTGAATACAGCTGTTGCGTTGATGATCGTTCCCACGCTCCGCGTGGGAATGCCTCAAGGGACGCTCCGCGTTCCGATCAGCATCAACTCCCCGGCTGAATACCCACCAACTCTGTAGGAGCAAAGCTTGCTCGCGAAAGCGTCGTGTCAGCCACCCTCCATGCTGACCGTGAAGCCGCCATCGCGAGCAAGCTTTGCTCCTACAGGGATCTGCGGTGAATACAGCTGTTGTGTTGATGATCGTTCCCACGCTCCGCGTGGGAATGCCTCAAGGGACGCTCCGCGTTCCGATCAGCAGCAACTCCCCGACCGAATACCCACCAACTCTGTAGGAGCAAAGCTTGCTCGCGAAAGCGTCGTGTCAGCCAACATCCATGCTGACCGTGAAACCGCCATCGCGAGCAAGCTTTGCTCCTACAGGGACGTGCGCAGTTCAACGGCGACATGAAGCTTTCATGACAAAAGTTCGGTAGCACATCGCCAGTCCGGTCATGCCTATGTGACGCGCTTGAGGGGGCCTTCGGGCCACTTTTTTAACCCGAGGCGGGACGCCGGGAGTGAGGCAATGGGGACTATGGAACGCTACTCGAAAGTGGGCATGCAAGAGCTCGATCAACGCTTGTCGAAGATCGTCGAAGCCGCGCGCAAGAAGCCGGTTTCGGTGTATCGCTACGGCGCGCCGTGGGTCTGGATCGTGTCGCAGGATGACTGGCAGGGCGCGCTGAAAGAGGTGTCGAGCTACATTCCGCCGGGCCATTCCCTGGTGCTGCTGCGTCCACAAATTGATGACCTGCTCGATGACCATCGCGACGTGCTGGCCGGCCTCAACGCCGAGCCCGGCATGCTCATCGCCCCGCAAACGGTCATGCACATCCTGCTGTTGCAGCTGCTGTATTCGGTGCCCAGCGAGCAGCAACTCTACGAGCAGCTCAATTACAACCTGCTGTTCCGCTGGTTCGTTGGCCTGGACCTGAATCAAAAGGTCTGGAGCTTCAACGTCCTGAGCCGCGACATCGCCACCCTGCTGAACAACCCGCGGGCGGTGCAATTGATCCAGAAAATCATTGGCGAAGTGTTCTGCGGTGCCTTGCTGCAAATGCCCGAGTTCTCCTTGAACTTCGCGCTGCTGCACACCTGGCTGGGCAAACACGCCGCGACATCGACAGCAAGCAATTGAGTGGGCTAAACGCCGGGCAAACGGCGACGGTCATTTCGAATTCAGGGGGTGGTGTGGAGCATCTTTTCAAGACGCGGCTGGCGCTGTGGGGCTGGCTGTTGGTGGCGGGCGCCCAATCGGCCATGGCCGAGGACGCCGTGCCGGCCAAATTGGTCGATGTGAACGAGTACTTCGTGCGCGGCAACACCGTGCTCGATGCCCGGGCCATTGAAGAAGCGGTGTACCCGTTTCTCGGCCCGCAGAAAGCCCTGACCGATATCGAAGGTGCCCGCGACGCGTTGCAGAAGGCTTATCAGGCGCGCGGCTATCAGTCGGTGTTCGTCGAGTTGCCGGAGCAGAAAGTCGAGGACGGCATCGTCTACCTGCAAGTCAGCGAAACCAAGGTCGGCCGCGTGCGCGTGGTCGGCGCCAAGCACTATTCGCCAGTGGATATCCGCGAAGACGTCCCGGCGCTGAAGGAAGGCGAGGTGCCGGACTTCAGCAAGGTCCAGGGCGAACTGGCGCAACTGAACAAGACCCCTGGTCGCCAGGTGATGCCGCTGGTGCGCGAAGGCCAGCGCCCGGGGACCATGGACGTGGATTTGCAGGTCGAGGACCAGAACCCGTGGCAGGCCAGCATCGGCCTGAACAACGACTACAGCGCCGACACCGAAAAACTGCGCACCGTCACCAGCCTGGGCTACAACAACCTCTGGCAACTGGGGCACAGCATTTCGCTGACCTTCTTCACCGCGCCGCAAGACACGGACAACGCCAAGGTCTGGTCCGGTTCCTACACCGCGCCGTTGAACGAGCGCTGGAGCGTGCAGTTCTCCGGTTACCAGTCCGACAGCAACGTCGCCACCATCGGCGGCAGCAACGTATTGGGCAAAGGGCATTCCTATGGCGTGTCGGCGATCTACACATTGCCGTCCAGCGGCAACTGGTCCAACTCGCTGTCCGCCGGTGTCGATTTCAAGGACTTCGACGAGCAACTGACCCTCGGCGGTGAAAGCGACAAGGTGCCGCTCAAGTACGCACCGTTCACCTTCGCCTACAACGGCTTTCGCTACACCGAGAATAGCCAGCTGGGCTTGGGCCTGAGCCTGGTGGCTGGCACCCGCAGCCTGTTTGGTTACGGCAGTTCCGACGAAGATTTCGACTACAAACGCTACCGCGCCAGCCCCAGTTTCGCCGTGCTCAAGAGCGACACGAATTTCACCTACACCTTCGCCAGCGACTGGCAGACCGCGAGCAAAGCCGCGTTCCAGTTGGCGTCCGGGCCATTAGTTTCCAACGAACAATTCTCCGCCGGCGGCGCGACTTCTGTGCGTGGCTATCTGGCCGCCGAGCGCACCGCTGACGACGGCGTGTTGCTCAGTCAGGAGCTGCGCACGCCGTCACTGGCCAAGTACCTGGGCTCTTACGTTCAGGAGTGGCGTTTCTACGCCTTTGCCGAAGGCGCCCAGTTATCCCTGCGTGACGAGTTGCCCGATCAGGACGCCGATTACGCCCTGGCCAGCGTCGGCCTGGGCACCCGCGCGAGCTTGAGCAAATGGCTGTCCGGCAGCCTGGATTGGGGCTATCCGCTGCTCGAAGGGCCGAACACGCAAAAACACGATTCGCGCCTGCATTTCAACCTTCAGGCCACATTCTAAAAGGAGCATTTTCATGCAGCGCTTATTCATCGCTTTCCTGATCTGCCTGGGCTTCGTGCTCCCGGCCACCGCCCAGGCCTGGTGGCAGGACGACTGGCATTACCGCAAGCAGATTGCCGTGGACACCACGCCGCAAGGCGCGGCGATCAACGAAACCCTGGGCCGCACGGCGCTGCTGGTGCGCCTGCACACCGGCAATTTCACTTTTGACGGGGTCAAGGAGGACGGCTCGGACCTGCGCTTCGTCGCCGCCGATGACAAGACCGTGCTCAACCACCAGATCGAAAGCTTCGACCCGCTGATGGGCATGGCGCTGATCTGGGTCGATGTGCCGAAAGTCGAGGGCGGGCAGCGCCAGGACATCTGGATGTACTACGGCAACCAGAAAGCCCCGGCCACCGGCAACGGCCAACTGACGTTCGACCCGAATTACACCGCGCTCTACCACTTCGACGGCGCCAACGGCTTGCCGGCCAGGGACACCACGGCCTACGGCAACACGGCGCAGAGCGCCACCGGCGCGAGCATCGACGGCGTGATCGGCCGCGCCTTGCAGTTCAGCGGCCAACCGCTGCTGCTGCCGGGCAGTCCATCGCTGCAACACAACGCCGGCAGCGCGTTCACCTTCAGTGCCTGGTTGAGACTGGATCAGGCCAATGGCGAGCAACTGGTTCTCGCCCGACGTGAGGGCGCCAACAGCCTGCTGCTGGGGTTGAACCAGGGCATGCCGTTTGTAGAAGTCGACGGTCAACGTGCGGTATCGACGCAACCGCTGAATCCCGGCCAATGGCAGCACCTGGCACTGAGCGCTGAAGGCAGCAAAATCGCGCTGTACGTCAACGGTCGCGAAACCGCGAGCCTCCCGGTGGCGATGCCGGCGTTCAACTCGGTCATGGCCATCGGCGCCGACCTGTCTGCCAGCGCCTACTTGCCGTTCGCTGGCGCGATGGATGAACTGCGCTTGTCCAAGGTCGCCCGTCCAGCCGCACTGCTGCTGGCCGACGCCAACTCTCAAGGCGCCGAGTCGAAACTGGTGGCCTACGGCGTCGATGAAGAACAGTCCGGGTACGGCTTCGGCAGCCTCGGTTTCCTGTTTAACGCCGTGCCGCTGGACGCTTGGGTAATCATCGCCGTGCTGGTGCTGATGATGTTCCAGTCGTGGGTGATCATGATCCGCAAGAACCGCATGGTCAGCCGCGTCAGCGCCGCCAACGAAGGCTTTCGCGAGCAGTTCGCCAAGGTCGGCACACGCCTGGAAATGTTCGCCGACGACCAGGAACTCGCTCAGCGCTTGCAGCATTCCTCGCTGTGGCGTTTGTACCTGGTCGCGGTGAAGGAAATCCGCACCCGCCGCGAGCAGGGCGCCGATACCTCGTCGGTGTCCGCCGCGACCATCGAAGCGATCCGCTGCTCCATGGACGGCGTGCGCACCCGCGAGAACCAGGCCCTCAGCTCGAAACTCTCGACCCTGTCCAATGCCATTGCCGGCGGCCCTTACATCGGCCTGCTCGGCACCGTGCTGGGGATCATGGTGGTGTTCCTCGGCACGGCGATGGCCGGTGACGTGAATATCAACGCCATCGCCCCCGGCATGGCCGCCGCGTTGCTCGCCACGGCCATGGGCCTGTTCGTCGCGATTCCGGCGCTGTTTGGCTACAACCGCCTGATCACCCGCAACAAGGAAGTCAGCGCCGACATGCGCGTGTTCGTCGATGAGTTCATCACCCGCCTGGCGGAGATGCACGGCGAGAGCCAGTTCAGTGAAGCGGCCCATCGCCGTGGCAACCACACCAACGCGTCCGTCCCGGCCTGAGGAGCAAAAAAATGGCTTCCGTAAATGCCTCCCACGACGACGAAGACGATGCAGCGGTGGACACGATCAACATCACGCCGCTGGTGGACGTGCTGATGGTGGTGCTGGTGATGTTCATCCTCACCGCCACCGCCCAGGTCTCGGGTATCCAGATCAACCTGCCCAAGGCCAGCGCCTCGGTGTCGTTGTCCGAAGCCAAGACCAAGGCGATATCGGTCAACGATGGCGGCCAGGTGTTTCTCGATGCCTACCCGGTGACCTTGGCTGAGCTGGAAGATCGCCTGCGCATCGAGAAGGCTCAGAGCCCGGACTTCCCGGTGATCGTGCGCGGCGACGCCCAGGTGCAGTACCAGAAAGTCATCGAGGTGCTGGACCTGTTGCGGCGCCTGGAACTGTCCCAGGTCGGTCTCGTCACCGGCAAACCGAGCCAGGGCTGACCATGACCGCACAACAGTCCTTCAAACCGTTGCCGGTGAAGCCGTCGGCCGTGCGTTTCATCAAGTGGGGCGCCGGGCTGCTGCTCGGCGCCGTCGCGGCGTGGTTCCTGTGGCAGTGGGCCAACGACATGAGCGGCATCCGCCGGGAAGCGCCGAAGGTGCCGACGATCATTCCGTTGCCGCCACCGCCACCTCCGCCACCGGAAAAACCCCCAGAGCCGCAGACGCCGGTCGAAGAAAAAATGGTCGAGCCCGAACCGACACCCGAGCCCGAAGAGGTCAAGCCGGAAGAAGAGGCGCCGCCATCCCCGGCGGATGATTTGGCCAACCCGATGCAAATGGACGGCGATGCGCAGTCCGGCAACGACGCCTTCAACATCGGCGCGGGAAAGGGCGGCGGCATGGCCGGGGCCGGTGGCGGCCGCGTGGGCAATGGCACCTACAGCCAGTTTCTGGCCTTCACCTTCCAGCGCTTGCTGCGGGAGAACCCGGACCTGCGCAACCTGGCGTTTTCGCTGCAGGCCGATGTGTGGCTGAGCAGCGTCGGCGAAATCACCCGGGTCGAGCTGGTCAAGTCCAGCGGCAAACCCGAGATCGACACCCAAGTACTCGCGGCCCTGCGCAACGCGCCGCACCTGAGCGAACGGCCACCGGCCTCCATGACTTTACCTGTGCGTCTGTCCCTGCAAGGGCGGCGTCCGGGTTAACCCCCTTACTTGAAAGTTTGCCAAAAGGAGTTGTGTGCAGATGATTTCCAACGTGAATCGATTGTCCCTGGCGGTCGGCATGGTCATTGCGACCCTGGTCGGGCACGCGGCGGCAGCCCCTGCGCCCTCGGAAAACGCCACGATCAATCTGATCCGCTTGCTGGTGGAGCAGGGCATTTTGAAGCAGGACAAGGCCGACGCGCTGATCGCCCAGGCCCAGAATGAAGCGGCCCAGGCCCGGCAGGCGGCAAGTGCGCCGGCGGTGGTGGCGGCTGGTCCCGTCGCGGCGCCGGGGGATGTGCGGGTGCAATATGTGCCGGCCGCCGTGCGGGATCAGATCCGCGACCAGGTCAAGGCCGAGGTCATGGCCACCGCCAAGCAGGAAAACTGGGCCCAGCCCAACACCTTCCCGGACTGGGTCTCGCGCATCAGCTTCGACGGCGACATTCGCCTGCGGGACGAATCACGTTACTACTCCGGCACCAACAGCAACGAAATCGTCGACTTCGCCAAGCTCAACAACAACGGTCCGTATGACGTGAACCCCAACAGCAGCAGCAACCTGCCGCCGTTGCTCAACACCCGCGAAGACCGCGAGAACCTGTTCCGCCTGCGCGCACGGCTGGGCATGAAAGCGGTGCTGGCGCCGGACTGGACCGCCGGCATCCGCATCGCTACCGGCTCGGACAACAACCCGGTGTCGACCACGCAAACCCTGGGCGGCGGCTTCGGCAAGAAGGACATCTGGCTCGATCAGGGTTACCTGACCTGGCAGGCGACGCAGGACGTGACGTTGACCGGCGGACGCATCGCCAACCCGTTTTTCTCCACCGACATGCTGTATTCCAACGACCTGAACTTCGACGGCATTGCGGCGATTTTCGACCACAAGCTCAGCCGCGACTGGGGCGTGTTCGGCACCGTCGGCGCGTTCCCGGTGGAGTACACCAACGACACCAGCAGCAGCAATGGCCTGGACAAGGAAGACAGCGACAACAAGTGGCTGTACGGCGCGCAGATCGGCGCCAAGTGGGCGATCAATAGCGACAACCGGCTCAAGGGTGCCCTGGCTTATTACCGCTTCGACGACATCGAAGGCCAACGCTCCAGCCCGTGCGAACCCTGGGCCGGTGCGCCGGGTTGCGACACCGATGGCAGCCGCTCGGCCTTCATGCAGAAGGGCAACAGCGTGTTCCTGCTGCGCGACATCACCCCGAACCCGCTCAACCCGGTCGCCACGCCACAGCCACAATTCGTCGGCCTGGCCTCGGAGTTCAACCTGCTGGACCTGAACCTGGTGTGGGACGCCGACCTGCCACAGGACTTCAAGTTGCGCAGCCAGGGCAACTACATCCACAACCTCGGCTACGACGAAGGCGAGATGCGCAAGCGTTCGGCCGGGCAGATCGTCAACAACCTCGACAGCAGCGGCAACATCGAAAGCGGCGCCGATGCGTGGCTGGTGCAATTCACCCTCGGCAACGCGTTGGAGTTGAAGAAGCAGGGCGACTGGAATTTCTTTGCCGGCTACAAATACATCGAACCGGACGCCTTGCCCGACGGCTTCAACGATTCGTCGTTCCACCTGGGTGGGACCAATGCCAAGGGCTACTTCCTCGGTGGCAACTATGGCCTGGCCAAGAACGTCTACGCCACCGGTCGCTGGTTGAGTTCCGAAGCGGTGTACGGCGCGCCGTTCGATATCGATGTCTTGCAGCTTGAAATCAACACGCGCTTCTAGGGCGCCGGGAGAGCTTCATGAAATCACTATTTGCGCTGCTGACCCTGGGGTTGCTGATCGCCCAGGGCGCGAGCGCCGAAGGTATGGAAGAGCGCTTGCGCACTCAGTTGCGCAGCACCACCCAGCAACTGCAAACCCTGCAGAGCCAACAGGCCCAGGCCAGCGCCGCGCAACTGGCGGCCCAGGGCGAGGCGAAAGCGGCCCAGGCGCAGATCAAGCAACTCACCGCCGAACTGGCCAAGGCCAAAGGTCTCGCCGAACAATTGGCCGGCCAGCAAAGCAGCCTGCAAAGCCAGGCCCAGGCGCAAGTGGCGGCCAGCAGCGAGCAGACCGGAAAGTTCAAGAAAGCGTATGAGGAGTTGCTGGTGATGGCCCGGGCTAAAGAGGCAGAACGGTCCAAGCTCCAGACGCAATTGGCTGAACGTGACACACAAGTGCAGCAATGTTCAGTCAAGAATCAGCAGATGTACGGCGTGGCCAAGGAGATGCTTGCGGCCTACGAAAAAATCGACGTCGCCGAGGTGATGAAGATTCGCCAACCGTTCGCCGGCAGCGCCCGGGTCAAGTTCGAAGAACTGGCCCAGGGCTTCGGCGACGAACTCTACAAGACGCAATACGACGCGCCCCAAGCGGCGCTCGCTCACTAAACCCAAGGATGAACCACATGACTCAATTGATCAGCCACGTCTCGCCGCAATCCCTGACTGACGTGCTGCAAGCCGCCGGTTACCGGGTCAACCAGACCGAACAGAACGGCATCGTGCAACTGCTCAGCGCCAGCCAGGGCATCGGCTACGCCGTGCGGTTCGGCAACGTGGCACCGGAGGCGGGCAACTACGTCGATTTCACCTTCAGCTGCGCCTTGCGCGTGCAGGGTGAGTTGCCGGCCGGGTTGGCGGAACTGTGGAACGCGTCGCGCCGGTTTGCCCGGTTGTCGGTGCAGGGCGAGTTCCTGGTGATGGAAATGGACGTGGTGGTGGCCGCCGGTGTCAGCGCCGATCACCTGAAGGGCAACCTGGAATTGTGGGATCGCCTGTTGCAGGAATTTATCGTTTACCTGCGTGAATACAGCCAGAACGCTGCGCAATTGCAGGCCCAGGCTGAAACCACCGAGACCCCGGCGCAAGAGGTTCCAGCCCTGTGAAAAAACGAACGGCAGTGGTCGGCGTCGGTGCGCTGACTGTGCTGGTGGTGGCTGTTGCGTTGGGGCTGCGACCGGGGAATGACCCGGTGGCGGCTCCTCAGCCGGCACCATCGGTGAGTGGGGAGGGGGCCGCCGTGGCGCGGCTGGGCAATCAACGGGTCAGCCCCGACGAGTTGAAGGCGTTGCTCGCCACCGTGGCGCCTGAGGTTCGCGAGCAACTGCGCGGGAATCGCGGGGCATTGGAAAGCTGGATTCGCTCGCGGTTGGCGGAAAAAGCGGTGCTCGAACAGGCCGACGCCCAGGGCTGGCGGCAGCGCCCGGAGGTGGAACAACAGACGCGCGCGGCCACCGAGCAGATTGTCTTTCGTGACTATTTGCAGTCGGTCAGCCAGGTGCCGGCGGATTACCCGAGTGCCGCCGAGTTGCAGCAGGCGTACGAGGCGGGCAAGTCGGAGTGGGTGATGCCGGTAATGTATCGGATCAGTCAGATTTTCCTGGCGGTGAAGGATCCGCAGAACCTTGAAAGCGTGCGCAAACAGGCGCTGGACCTGAGCAAAAAAGCCCAGGCCGCACCGGTGGAATTTGCGGCGTTGGCGGGGCCGGGCGGCGTCAGTGATACCGGGCTGCAACCCTTGCAGCAATTGGTGCCCGAGGTGCGCGGCGCGGTGTCGCGACTCAAGGTCGGCGCCGTGTCCGACCCGGTGCAAAGTGCGGCGGGTTTCCATGTGATCAAACTCACCGAACAACAACCGGCCCGCGTTGCGACCCTGGACGAACTGCGTGAGCGTTTGACCCAGGCCCTGCGCGCCCAGCGTCAGGAACAGATCGCCAAGGCCTACCTGGAAGGCATGCTCAACACCGCTACGCTGAGCATCGATGGTGCGGTGCTGAACACAGTGCTGGAGGAGAAGCTTTAGATACGCGGTGCTGGCCGGGCCGCCATCGCGGGCAAGCCTCGCTCCTACAGGGATCGTGGAGGGACACAGAAAGGGTGAACACACCAATCCAATGTAGGAGCAAGGCTTGCCCGCGAAGAGGCCATCACATTCAGTAGAGATGCTGGCCGGACCGACGCCTTCGCGGGCAAGCCTCGCTCCTACAGGGATCGCGTATAGAAAGGGTGAACAATACCAATCCAATGTAGGAGCGAGGCTTGCCCGCGAAGAGGCCATCACATTCGGTGGAGATGTTGGCTGAACCGACGCTTTCGCGGGCAAGCCTCGCTCCTACAGGGATCGTGGAGGGTCATAGAAAGGGTGAACACACCAATCCAATGTAGGAGCGAGGCTTGCCCGCGAAGAGGCCATCACATTCAGTAGAGATGTTGGCTGAACCGACGCCTTCGCGGGCAAGCCTCGCTCCTACAGGGTTCGTGGAGGGTCATAGAAAGGGTGAACACACCAATCCAATGTAGGAGCAAGGCTTGCCCGCGAAGAGGCCATCACATTCAGTAGAGATGCTGGCCGGACCGACGCTTTCGCGCGCAAGCCTCGCTCCTACAGGGTTCGTGGAGGGTCACAGAAAGGGTGAACACACCGATCCAATGTAGGAGCGAGGCTTGCCCGCGAAGAGGCCATCACATTCGGTGGAGATGTTGGCTGAACCGACGCCATCGCGGGCAAGCCTCGCTCCTACAGGGATCGGGGAAGGACACAGAAAGGGTGAACACACCGATCCAATGTAGGAGCGAGGCTTGCCCGCGAAGAGGCCATCACATTCGGTGGAGATGTTGGCTGAACCGACGCCTTCGCGGGCAAGCCTCGCTCCTACAGTGGAAACGCAATCACACAAAGATCGACAGGGAGTCATCGATGTCATTCACAGAAACCGCAGCACGCCAGGGCGCTAACGATTACCGCGCGCCGACGCATCAAACTGAATCCTGGCTGGCACTGGCCGCCGGGATCGAGGATGAGGTGGCGCAATACTTCATGGTCAGTGCCCGGTGCGGCTGTTTCATGCAGGCGGCGCGCAGCCTCAATGTGCGGGCGACCCTGCTGCGCAAGCAACTGGCGCAACTGGAGGAGCGCTTGCAGCGGTCACTGTTCAGCTTCCAGGGCAGTGCCCTGACCCTCAGCCGCGAAGGCCAGCAGTTGCACGCGCAATTGGCCGCGCTGGCGCACGAACGCAAGTTACCCGTGGTCGAACAGCGCTCCATCCGCCTCGCCGTGGCCGAGTCGCTGCTGCATGACATCCTCGGCCGCGACCTGGTGTCGCTGCTGCGTCGCAACGCCAGCATCCGCCTGGAAATCATCTCCCTGGACAGCGAACTCGCCCTGCAAACCATCAGCGCCGATGTGGTGCTGTGGCTGGCCGCCGGGGTGTCGCCGGAACCGGGGCCGACGTTCGTGACCCATGAGCCGCAGCACCTCGCCCAACTGACCTACCTGCCGCACATCGCCAAGCGTTATTCCCGGGTCACGGCCCGGCCGGCCAGCGTCGATGACCTGGCGGACTTCATGTTGGTGCAACGTCAGCACGATCTGCAGATCGACAGCTTCCGGCCCTGGAACGAGCTGGTGGAACAACGCCTGGCCGGGGTGGTGAAGTTGCAATCCTACGAGCTGATGCTGGACATGATCCGCTGCAGCGCCTGCATCGGCCTGCTGCCCGGTTACATGAGCCGCTACGATCGCAGCCTCGTCGCGTTGCCGGGGTTGTTCAGCGAGCCGATGCAACATCAGGTGTGGCTGGCGGTGAATGCCGAGTCCGCGCACGTGACCGAAGTGCAGATGCTGGCGCAACTGATCCGCAACACCTTCGCCGAGCGGCGGGAGTGGTTTGAGACGTAAATCCATCCCGTCGCGCATCGACCCGTAGGAGCAAGGCTTGCCCGCGATGGCGTCCGTGAGATCGCTATCGCGGGCAAGCCTTGCTCCTACAGGGGGCATGTCAATCCAGCGGCCCCATCACCTGCCGATATTTCTCCACCCCTTGCGGTGTCTTGCGGGTCAGGCTGATCTCCAGGCCCAAGGGGTTTTCCTTGCGATTGCCGCTCAACTTGCGCCAGCCCTTGTCCGCCTCCCAGACGCGCAACGTGGCGTCGCTGACGTCATTCAGCACCGCCACCCCATCCGTCGGTGCAGGCAACGGGTATTGGCTGCGCGCCGGGGCAATCGCCCGGTACAGCACGTCGCCCTTGAGCCACCAGCGCACCCGTTGCACCTCACCGTTGCCATCGGCTGGCGCACGAATCACATCCAGGCGAAAGCCTTTGCCTTCAGAGCTGCGCACGGTCAGCACGGGCGGGGCGTTGACCGGTTCATCTTCGTTGCCCGGCCGCACCGGTTCCGCCAGCTCGATGCCGGCGCGCAATGCGACGTCCCGCTCCATCTGGTTCAGCGCCCGCAGCAGCACCTGCGTCTGCTCGGTGCTGGCCTGCAAGTGCGCATCGGCGCGGGTCACGCTGTCGAGCCCGCGCCAGGCAATCAGGCTGACCACCGCCATCAGCATGATCGCGACCATCACTTCGATCAGGGTAAAACCTTGTTGGGCTTTCATTGCACGCTCACCTGGCCGGTGGCGCTGCGTTGCACGGCGATGCTGTTGAGGCCATCAGACAAGGTCAGTTGCAACGGCGGGTTGATCCACTCGGCGTTCAGCACGATTTTTTGCCGCACCTGCATTCCTGGCGTCTCCCAAGGCCGGGGCTTTAGCTGCGGATCATTGCTGAAGTGATCAACCCCCTGGCCGCTGTCATTGCGCCGACTGAAGCGAAAACCCTTGGCATCCGCGCGCCAGGTAATCGGCCGCCCATCGGCCCGGGCTTCGGCCTGGGCCACTTGCAGCAACTGCGCCACGCGCGCGGCATCCTTGCGCAACAGGTGCAGTGGGTCGGGCTTGATGCTCAGGCTGATCGCCGCGCTGGCGATGCCGATGATCACCAGCACCACCATCAACTCGATCAGGGTAAAGCCGTGTTGTTTGAAGCCATTCATCCGCTGCGCGCTCCTTTGCGTCGATTTTCATCGTGCACGGTGAAGATGATGAGTGTGTGAAATAAAAACGTGAACATTGCGCTGTAGGCTCGGGGCAGGGACTAAAAGGAGATTCAGCCCATGTCATTCACTGAACGGTTCAGCGCGCCGCAACTGGTTCAATCGATCGCCTTGCTCGCTGCGTTGGCTGGCGTCGTCACCTGGTCATCGTTGCTGCTGACCTCCGCCGAGTCGCGGACCCCGGACATCGCCCCGCAACAGCTCGCGGCCCGCAGCGACAACCCGGCGTTGCAGTGGTTTTCCAACCAGCCGGCAGCGGTCGAGATCAAGGTCAGCGGCGTGATGGCCGGCCGTCGCGGGGCGGTGGCGATCCTGACCCTCAATGGCGGCGCACCGCGCAGTTTTCTGGTCGGGGAAAGCCTCAGTCATGGGGTCAAAGTCGTCGCCATCGAAGGGGATGCGGTGGTGATCGAGCGGGGCGCAGAGAAAAGCCGCATAGAACTCAGCAAATTGCCCGATTCGCCGTTTTTGCCGGATTTGTTGAAGCGATAGATCATTTCCCCCCTGGCCGGCTCAACAAGGTATCGAGCCGCGCCAACGGCGGCGCTTCGCGGCTGCGATCGAACACCTGCAACCCGACCTGCAACAATCGCCCATTCTGCGCACTGCCGATAACCTGTTCGCAGCGCAGCAACAATCGCCCTTGATCACACTCAACCGCCCGCATTCCCGAAGGCAAGCGCCCCTCAAGGCGTAGCTCGGCGAGGCGACTCTGCGCCGCCAGCAAGGCAATCGAGCGGTCGCGCAGCAGGCCGTTGCTCTGGGTCATCAGCCCGGCCACGCGCACGGCGGCGGACATCGCCACGGCAATGATCGCCAGGGCTACCAGCACTTCGATCAGGGTAAAACCGGCTTGTCGGGGAGGGCGGCGCATCGGGCACTCGGGCAGATGGGAGAGCGTCGAGGCTAAGCCCCCGGGCTTGACTGCTTGACGACCAAAGCTCCCGAGGAATTTCAACGTCACTGACATATCTTCTTGCAACACTGCGCGTCGAATCGAATCAAGCCAGGGAATGACGAGATGGATATCGCGCACTGCAAAGCCTCCAGAACCAGCCGCCGTCGACATCATGGGCAGGGCGGTTTCACCTTGATCGAGATCATGGTCGTGGTGGTCATCCTCGGGATTCTCGCCGCCATGGTGGTGCCCAAGGTTCTGGACCGTCCGGATCAGGCTCGGGCCACCGCCGCCAAACAGGACATTGGCGGCTTGATGCAGGCGCTCAAGCTGTATCGCCTCGATCATGGCACTTACCCGAACATGACCCAGGGCCTGAAGGTGCTGGTGGAGCGCCCGGCGGACGCGAAAAACAGCAATTGGCGCTCGTACCTGGAACGCCTGCCGAATGACCCGTGGGGCCGGCCTTACAACTACTTGAATCCGGGCGCCAACGGTGAAGTCGACATCTTTTCCCTCGGCGCCGACGGCCAGCCTGATGGCGACGGCGTGAATGCCGATATCGGCTCCTGGCAGCTGTAAGGCCGGCATGAAAGCCTATTCGCTGACAGCAGCGAAGCAGCGCGGCATGGCGATCATCAGCGCCTTGCTGATCGCGGCGGTGGTGGCGGTGATCGCCGGGGGCATGCTCACCCGTCAGACCGTATTCACCCGCAGCCTGGAAGCCCAGCAGGCGCGGGTCCAGGGCGCCTGGGTGCTCAATGGCGGGATCGAAATCAGCCGCCAGTTGCTGCGGGACGCGCGCCAGCGTGATCCGCTGACCCGACGGGATCAGCCCTGGGCCCAACCGATCATCACGCGCTTGGCGACCCGCACCTTCGACGGCCACCTGGAAGACGAGCAGGGCAAGTTCAACCTGCGCAACCTGATCGCCAACGAACGGATCGATGACGAGCAACTGCGCAACTTCCAGCGTTTGTGCGAATTGATCGGGGTCAACACGACCTTGAGCCAGCGCATCAGCCAACGGGTCATCGCGGCGTATCCGCGACTACTCAATCCCGGATTGGCCGACAAAGCCCCGGCCAGCAGCGGCCTCAACAGCGGTCGCGCCACCTCACCGAATGCCGTGCGCAAACCCGAAGCCGCCAAGCGCCCGATGTTGCGCAGCGTCGAGGATTTGCGCGGTGTCGAGGGCGTTACCGAGACGCTGCTGGCCAAGATCAGCCCCTTTATCACCATTCTGCCGGCCAACACCTGGCTCAACGGCAACACCGCCAGCGCCCAGGTGTTGGCGGCGTATGTGCCGGGGCTGTCGATCGAACGGGCCCAGGCCCTGGTCGCCGAGCGCGATGGCGGGCAGTGGTTTATCAATCGCGGGGACTTCGTCAATCGCCTGCGCATGCCTGAACTGGAGTTGACGACGATCAAGGTCGGCATCACCAGCGACTGGTTCCGGCTGCGTGGCCAGGCGCGCAGCGACCGTCAGCGGGTCAGCCTCGACGCGTTGTTGCGCCGAACCGAAGACCGTTTGCCCCAGGTGATCTGGTCGCGGGTGGGCGTATGAGCCAGTTGCGCGTTGCCTTGCCGCCCTTGGCGCAATTGACCCTCGACAGCGTCGTGACCTTCACCCGGATGGATCGCCAGGGTCAGGTCACGGCCGAGGGGCAGAGCACGTTGCTGCAACTGGGCGGCAACGGTAAAACCCCGGCCATCGCGTTTTTCCTGCATCCCCGGGACAGCCTGCTGGCGAGTATCGAGCTGCCGCTGCTGCCTCCGGCGAAAACCGCGGCGGCGGTGCAGTGCGCGGCGCAGTCGCTGATCCTTGGTGCCTGCGAGCAGATGCACATCGCCCACAGCCCGCGTGATGCCCAGGGCCGGGTGCATATCGCCTGGTTGTCGCGGCAATGGTTGAGCGAATTCGGCCAGTTGCTGCGCCTGGCGCGCTTGACCCTGCGCGGGGTGTACCCGGCCGCCTATGGGTTGCCGGTCAACAGCGCGGGGCTCTACGAGGAGCATTTGCTGGTGCGCCATAGCCTGGAGCATGCCGTGGTGCATCCGCATTTCGACGACGCCCTGAGCGATCTGTTGCTGGAAGCCGGCAGCGGTTTGCAGTGGCTTGGGGGCGCAGCACCTGAAGGAATGGCCAACCGTTTGCCCGAGACGCAACGCTGGACCGGCCCGTTGCCCGGTTGGGGCCTGCACGGCGGTGTGCAGCAACGCAGCACCAGTCAAGCAGGTTGGGGCAGGGCGGCGGCGTTTTGCGCGGTGGCGCTGGCGGTCTGGGTTCTGGGTCTGAACCTGTACGCCGCCCGTGAAGCGGCGCAGGGGCAACAGCTGAAGGCGCAGATGACGCAGCGGGTGAAACAGGCGTTTCCCGAGTTGCCGGTGATTCTCAACCCGCTGCAACAGGCTCGCCAGCAACTGACCGCGCGCCAGGCCAATGCGGCGACCGACGCCACCCAGCGTTTCGCCAGCCTGGTCCTGCAAGCGGGCAGCGGCATGCCGTTCATGACCGGCAGCGTACAAAGCCTGGTGTTCGAAAACGGCGAGCTGCAACTGACGCTGCTGGAGGATGCGCGGCGCAACACGTCCGACAAGACCTGGCAAACCGCACTGACCCAAGCTGGCATTGCGGTCAACGCGACCGATCAGGGTTGGACGTTGAGTCCGGCCACCGAATCAACCGCCAGTGAAGATGACACCCGCACTGGAGCCGACGATGAATAAGCAATCGCTGAGGCTGTTCCGTGCTCGTTCACAGGTGTTTTGGCAAGCCCTGGCCCTGCGGGAAAAACGCATGGTCGCGGGCACGGCGCTGGTACTCGGCGGCCTGTTGACCTGGCTGCTGCTGATCCAGCCGCCGCTGAAAAAAATCGAGGCCTGGCAGGTCGAGACCCCCAAGCTGCGCTCGCAGAACGAAGCGCTGGAGCTGTTGCTGCGCGAAGTCGCCACGGCGCCGGCCGGGCAGAGCCTGGAACAGTCTCTGCACCAGGCGCTCGATGCCGGGGGCCTGGCCGGGCGCTACCAGTTGCAGGCACTGGACGCGGGCTGGCAGTTGACGTTCGAAGACGCCCCGGCCGATGCGGTGATCGGTTGGCTGGTGGGCAACCCGAGGCAGTTTTCTCTTGAAGTGGTCGAGGCTCGTTTGCAGCGTGGAGGCGAGGCCACGACCGATGACACGGCAGGCACTCTGTCGGGAACCGTTCGCATGGATCAGGCGCTGGGCGCTAAGGAAGCTTCATGAAGTGGTCAGGTTCCAACTATGTACGCAAGTCGGCCCGCAGCGCCGCGCCGTTTCTGTTGCTGGCGTTGGGAGCGTGCAGCAATACCGGACCGAATCCGCCGCCCTTGCTGGTGGACAGTGAGCTCGGCCGACCCCTGGCCAACACCCAGCGCAGCGGTGATGCGCTGGTGGATCGGCAACGGGCCCAGACGCAGATCGAACAGCAACCGCGCCCACAGCACAAAATCTCCAATCCTGGCCGCAGCGGCGCGGCCAGTCGCGGGAGTACGCTGCCGGGCAATCCGCTGGGGGATCAGCCGGTCACCCTGAACTTCGTCGAGGCCGACATTCAAGCCGTGGTGCGGGCATTGTCCCGTTCCACCGGGCAGCAG
This sequence comes from Pseudomonas sp. ANT_J12, assembly GCF_008370045.1. Taxonomy (GTDB): domain Bacteria; phylum Pseudomonadota; class Gammaproteobacteria; order Pseudomonadales; family Pseudomonadaceae; genus Aquipseudomonas. The sequence continues at coordinate 92,382 of NZ_VOBN01000003.1, read as the reverse complement.
TTTCTGGTCGACCCTCGGGTCAAGGGCAACCTGACCCTCGTGTCCGAAGGCCAGGTCCCGGCCCGTCAGGCCTATGACATGCTGCTGGCGGCCTTGCGCATGCAGGGCTTCAGCGTGGTCGATGTCGGCGGCGTCGCCCAGGTGGTGCCGGAGCCCGATGCCAAATTACTCGGCGGGCCGATCTACAGAGCCGACAAACCGGCCGGCAACGGCATGCTCACCCGCACCTTTCGCCTGCAATATGAAAACGCGGTGAACCTGATCCCGGTGCTGCGCCCGATCGTCTCGCCGAACAACCCGATCAACGCCTACCCCGGCAACAACACCATCGTGATCACCGACTACGCCGAGAACCTGACGCGGGTAGCGCAGATCATCGAAGGCATCGACACCCCGAGCGCCATCGACACCGATGTGGTGCAGATCCAGAACGGCATCGCGGTGGACATCGCCGGCATGGTCTCGGAACTGTTGGAGCAACCGGGCAACGACCCGACCCAGAAGATCTCGGTGATCGGCGACCCGCGCTCCAACGCGATCATCATTCGCGCCGGCAGCCCGGAGCGCACGGAGCTGGCGCGCAACCTGATCTACAAACTCGACAACGCCCAAAGCAACCCGAGCAACCTGCACGTGGTGTACCTGCGCAATGCCCAGGCGGCGAAACTGGCCCAGGCCCTGCGCGGTTTGCTCACCGGGGAAAGCGACAGCGGCGGCAGCGACTCCGCGCGTTCGGTGCTCAGTGCCATGGGCGGCGGCAATGCCAGTGGCGGGCAGAACGGCCAGAGCCAGAGCAACACCAGCCAGACCTCGACCTCCGGCACCAGCACTAGCGGGGGCAACGGTTACGCCCAGGGCGCCAGCAGTTCGGGCACTCAAAGCGGTGCTCAGCAGGCCGACCAGAGCGTCGCTTTCAGTGCTGGCGGCGTGACCATCCAGGCGGACGCGACCACCAACACCTTGCTGATTTCCGCGCCGGACCCGCTGTACCGCAACCTGCGGGAAGTCATCGACATGCTCGACCAGCGCCGCGCCCAAGTGGTGATCGAAAGCCTGATCGTCGAAGTCGGCGAAGACGATGCCAATGAATTTGGCGTGCAGTGGCAGACCGGCAACCTGGCCGGCAACGGGGTGATTGGCGGGGCGAACCTGGGGGGCAGCGGCTTCAAGGCCGGCGGCAAGACCAGCGTCGACGTGTTGCCCGCGGGCTTGAGCGTCGGCTTCCTCAATGGCACCGTCGACATCCCCGGCATCGGCAAGGTCATGGACTTGAAAGTGCTGGCCCATGCGCTCAAGAGCAAGGGCGGCACCAATGTGCTGTCGACGCCGAACCTGCTGACCCTGGACAACGAAGCGGCGAGCATTTTCGTCGGCCAGACCATTCCGTTTGTCAGCGGCAGTTACGTGACCGGTGGCGGCGGCACCAGCAACAACCCGTTCCAGACCGTGACCCGGGAAGAGGTCGGCTTGAAGCTCAACGTGCGCCCGCAAATTTCCGAGGGCGGCACGGTCAAGCTCGATATCTATCAGGAAGTCAGCAGCATCGACGAGCGCGCCTCCAACAGCGTGACCGCCGCGGGCATCGTCACCAACAAACGGGCGATCGACACCAGCATCCTGCTCGATGACGGGCAGATCATGGTCCTCGGCGGCTTGCTGCAAGACGGTTACAGCCAGAGCAATGACGCGGTGCCGTGGCTATCGAGCATCCCGGGGCTGGGCGCGCTGTTTCGCAACGAACGCCGGGCGACCACCAAGACCAACCTGATGGTGTTCCTGCGCCCGTACATCATTCGCGACAGCGGCGCCGGGCGCGCCATCACCCTCAACCGCTACGACTTCATGCGCCGCGCCCAGGGCGGGCTGCAACCGGAACGCAGCTGGGCGATGCCGGACATGCAAGCGCCGCAATTACCAGCGGCGGCCCAAGGCGTGCCGGCGGTGAGTACACAACCAAGGGCGACGATTCGGGCGGTGCCGACTGGCGCAGGGACAGTGCAATGATCCCCGTGGTGAAGGGACTTTATGTGGCGAGGGGGCTTGCCCCCGTTCGGCTGCGCAGCAGCCGCAATACCCATGCCTGCGGTGTATCAGGAGAATTGGGGGGGCGGGATTTGGGGCCGCTTCGCAGCCCAACGGGGGCAAGCCCCCTCGCCACAAGGATAGAGGGGCATTCACCATGAGTGCCTTGCCTTACGCCTGGGCCAAGGCCCAACGCATCCTGCTGCGCAATGCCGACGACGGCGCGGTGTTGACGGTGTGCCCTTCGACGCCAGGCTGGTCGATCAGCGAAGTGCATCGGCAGTTCGGCCCGGCGCGGTTGGAGCGGGTGCGCGATGAAGAGCTCGACGGCTTGCTCGCCAGTGCCTACGCCGACACCGGCAGCGCGGCGGCGGTGGTCGGGGCGGCGGAGAATGAGGTCGATCTGGATCGGCTGATGCAGGACATCCCGGAAATTACCGACCTGCTGGACACCCAGGACGGCGCGCCGGTGATCCGCATGATCAACGCCTTGCTCACCCAGGCGGCGCGGGACGAGGCCAGCGACATTCACATCGAACCCTACGAAAGCCATTCGGTGGTGCGCTACCGGGTCGACGGCACCCTGCGCGACGTGGTGTCGCCGCGCAAGGCGTTGCACGGGGCGCTGGTGTCACGGATCAAGATCATGGCGCAACTCGACATCGCCGAAAAACGCCTGCCCCAGGACGGCCGTATCGCCTTGCGCGTGGCCGGGCGGCCGATTGATATTCGCGTGTCCACGGTGCCCACCGGTCACGGCGAGCGCGTGGTCATGCGCCTGCTCGACAAACAGGCCGGGCGCCTGCAACTGGAAACCCTCGGCATGGACCCCAAGGTACTGGCCAAACTCGACACCTTGATTCGCCAGCCCCACGGCATCGTGCTGGTGACCGGCCCCACCGGCAGCGGCAAAACCACCAGCCTCTATGCGGCGCTGGCACGGCTGGACGCCAGCACCAGCAACATTCTCACTGTCGAAGACCCGGTGGAATACGACTTGCCGGGCATCAGCCAGATCCAGGTCAACGCCAAGATCGACATGACCTTCGCCTTGGCCTTGCGCGCCATCCTGCGCCAGGACCCGGACATCATCATGATCGGTGAAATCCGCGACCTCGAAACCGCGCAAATCGCGGTGCAGGCCTCGCTCACCGGGCACCTGGTGCTGGCGACGCTGCACACCAACGACGCGGTGTCGGCGGTCAACCGTTTGATCGACATGGGGGTCGAGCCGTTTCTGCTGGCGTCGTCGATGCTTGGGGTGTTGGCGCAACGTTTGGTCCGGCGCCTGTGCAATCACTGCAAACAGGAAGACCCCGCCACACCCGGCACCCGGCGCCCTGTAGGTTGCGCAGCCTGCAACCACACCGGCTACAGCGGCCGTACCGGCATTCATGAGTTGTTCTGCATCGACGACGACATCCGCACGCTGATCCACCAGGGCGCGGGTGAACAGACGCTGCGGGCGGCGGCCCGTGAGGCGGGCATGTTCAGCATGCGCGAAGACGGCGAACGCTGGGTGAGCAGCGGCGCCACCGCGCCGGAAGAAATCCTTCGTGTTACACGGGACGCCTGATGAATCGCTACCGTTTTGAAGCCGCCGACGCCACGGGCAAGATTGAGATCGGGCACCTGGAAGCCGACAGCCAGAGCGCGGCGTTCGGTGTGTTGCGCAGTCGCGGCCTGACCGCGTTGCTGGTGCAAATCGAAAACAACACGCCGGCCGGGTCGGGCGGTGGAATGTTCAGCGCCAAGCTCTCGGACAACGACCTGGCCTGGGCCACCCGGCAACTGGCAAGCCTGCTCGGCGCCAGCCTGCCGCTGGAGGCGGCGTTGAGCGCCACGGTGGAGCAAGCGGAAAAAACACACATCGCCCAGACCCTGAGCGCGGTGCGTGCCGATGTGCGCAGCGGCATGCGCCTGGCCGAGGCGTTGGCCGCGCGGCCCCGGGACTTTCCGGAAATCTACCGCGCATTGATTGCGGCGGGTGAAGAGTCCGGCGACCTGGCCCAGGTCATGGAACGGTTGGCCGACTACATCGAAGAACGCAACAACCTGCGGGGCAAGATCCTCACCGCATTCATCTACCCGGGGGTGGTCGGGCTGGTGTCGATCGCCATCGTGATCTTCCTCCTCAGCTACGTGGTGCCGCAGGTGGTCAGCGCGTTTTCCCAGGCCCGCCAGGACCTGCCGGGGCTGACCCTGGCGATGCTCAATGCCAGTGACTTTATTCGGGGTTGGGGCTGGTTGTGTTTCAGCGTCATGGCCGGTGGCTTCTGGGGCTGGCGCTTGTATTTGCGCAACCCGCAGGCGCGGTTGAACTGGCACAGCCGCATCCTGCGCTTGCCATTGTTCGGGCGTTTTGTGTTGGGGTTGAACACCGCGCGGTTCGCCTCGACCCTGGCGATTCTCGGCGGTGCCGGGGTGCCATTGTTGCGGGCGCTGGAAGCGGCGCGCCAGACCCTGTCCAACGACCGCTTGAGCCTGAGTGTCAACGATGCCACGGCCAAGGTTCGCGAAGGGGTCAACCTGGCGGCGGCGTTGCGCGTCGAGAAAGTCTTCCCGCCGGTGCTGATCCACCTGATCGCCAGCGGCGAGAAAACCGGCTCGCTGCCACCGATGCTCGAACGCGCCGCGCAAACCCTGTCCCGGGACATCGAGCGCCGGGCCATGGGCATGACCGCGTTGCTCGAACCCTTGATGATCGTGGTCATGGGCGCGGTGGTGCTGGTGATCGTGATGGCGGTGTTGTTGCCGATCATCGAGATCAACCAACTGGTGCAGTAACGCGCTCGATGAGCACGGCTGTACAAGACAACCCTCGCTTCACTCCCTAGATTCACCCTTTGCCTGCCTGCTTTGAAATAGGCCTGTTGCGCACGGCGCAATGCTGTGTTGCGCCGCGGCCCGATTTCGCCATGGGCGAGCGTTGCGTAACGTGCTCGCCAGGCCGTATCGCACAAGCACACGACGCAAGGGGAAGACGATGGAGCGCAAGACGCTTTATGGCGCAGGACTGTTGGTGGTGGTCGCCGGGCTGGTGTTTTGTGGCGTGATGATGTGGCGGCCCGCCATTGCCCCGCTGACGCAACCCGCCGTCAGCGACAAGCTCAGTGCCAGCCGAGGCGCGCGGGTGGTGGAGCAGGGCGATTGTGCCGTCTGCCACACGCGCCCCGGCGGCGCGTACATGGCTGGCGGGTTGCCGCTGGTAACGCCGTTCGGCACGTTGTACACCACCAACATCACCCCGGATCGTGACACCGGCATTGGCCTGTGGTCCGAATCCGCTTTCACCCGGGCGATGCGCAAAGGCATTGCCCGGGATGGGCATTTTCTCTACCCGGCATTCCCCTACGTGCATTACCGCAAGATGACCGATCAAGACATCGCCGATGCCTATGCCTTTCTCATGAGCGTCGATCCGGTGCACGCGGTGGCGCCGGACAATCACATGATGTTCCCGATGAATTTCCGGCCCCTGGTGTCGTTCTGGAATCTGCTGTTCCTGCACGGCGACCCGCCCCGGGATGATCCGGCGCAATCACCTGCATGGAACCGTGGACGTTACCTGGTGGACGGCGCCGGGCATTGCTCCTCCTGCCATTCGCCGCTCAATTTGATAGGTGGCGAGAAGGGCAGCGAGCTGCTCAACGGCGGCCTCGTCGATGGCTGGCATGCACCGCCCCTCAATGGCATGGCGACGGCCGCGAACCCCTGGAACCAGACACAACTGGTCGCCTACCTGCGTGGCGAGGTCGCCAGCGAACATGGTGGTGCGGCGGGGCCGATGCTGCCGGTGAGTTTGAGCCTGGCGCAAGTCCCGGTCGACGACGTCAAGGCCATCGCCGATTACCTGTTGAGTGTGCAACGCACTGCCGAGGCGCCGCAGCCGTGCCAAACCCTGAAGCCAGAAGCGCCACAGGCCAGTGCAGGCGCCGCAATCTTTGCCGGCGCCTGTGCCAGTTGCCACGGTGCTGGCGCACCGATGCGCGCGGTCGATGGCCGGCCCGGCCTGGCGATGACCTCGGCGTTGCAGGCGGACGATCCGCGCAACCTGATCAAGACCGTGTTCGAAGGCATTCCCTTGTCCACGGGCACCACCAGCCATTACATGCCCGCATTCGCCGACAGCCTGGACGATGCTCATCTGGTGGCCCTCGCGCAGTACTTGCGCGGGCAAAGCTGTGCGAACCGGCCTTGGGCCGATCTGGGCAAAACCGTCACCACCATTCGCAGCGAAGGCCAACCGAAATGATTACCCTGAACGTCAACGGTGCCGATCATCATCTGGACATCGACCCGGACATGCCGCTGCTCTACGCGCTGCGCAATCATCTGCAACTCAATGGCGCCAAATATGGCTGCGGCCTCGGGCAGTGCGGCGCCTGCACGGTGATGCTCGGTGATAAACCGGTGTTCTCGTGTCTGGTGCCAGCGATTGTCGCGACGGGGAAACCGGTGCGCACGGTCGAAAGCCTGGGCAGTGCCGATGAACCCGGCCCGCTGCAAAAAGCCTTTATCGATCAGCAAGCGGCACAGTGCGGTTACTGCATCGCCGGGATGATCATGCGCGCCCAGGCTTTGCTGGAAGTAAACCCCACACCGGACGAGCAGCAGATTCGCGAGCACATGGCGCCCAACCTGTGCCGTTGCGGCACCCATGTGCGGATTCTCGCGGCGATCAAAGCCGTCGTCGCCAGTGAGGTGAAACCATGAAAAACCCGGCGGATGCTTTTGATCCGAGTCGCCGTTCCTTCCTCATCAACGGGGCGCTGGTGGTGGGTTTTGCCCTGGTGCCGGGGGCTCGCCACGCCTTTGCCGACACCGAGGTCGATACCCTGGGCACCACCGTGCTGGCGCCGGATCTGCCGGGCAGTCTCAGGACCAATCCGTATCTGGATGCCTGGATTCGTATCGATGCCCAGGACGGCATCACGGTCTACACCGGCAAGGTCGAACTGGGTACCGGGGTCAAGACCGCGCTGTTGCAGATTGCGGCCGAACGGCTGGAGGTTGTGCCGGCGTCGATTCGCTTTCTCACCGCGGACACGGCGCTGACGCCGAACGAAGGGTATACGGCGGGCAGCCACTCGATCTTCGACAGTGGCACGGCGCTGTTCAACGCGGCGGCTCAGGTGCGTCAATTGCTGCTGGAGTCGGCGGCGCGACAGTGGCAGCAGGAGGTGAGCACCCTGCGCACCCGCGATGCCGTGATCCACGGTGCTGGCGGGCAGTCGATGAGCTATGTGCAGGCCGTTGCGGGCGTGCAATTACACCGTTACGCGATGGCCAATTCGCCGCTCAAGGCTGCGGATCAGTTCACCCAGATCGGCCATTCGCTGCCGCGTCTCGATATTCCGGGCAAGGTCAGCGGCGGTGCCAGTTACGTGCAGGACATGCGCCTGCCCGGCATGTTGCACGCACGGGTGATTCGCCCGCCGCGTCGGGGCAGCCAGTTACTGGACATCGATCAGGGCGCCATCGAGCAGATGCCGGGAGTGGTGAAACTGCTGCGCAATGGCAGCTACCTCGCAGTGGTCGCCCAGGATGAATGGCAGGCGATCAAGGCCATGCGTTCCGGCTACGCCAGTGCACGCTGGACCGAGGGCAATCCGCTGCCGGACTCGCAACACATCCACGAGTTGCTGACCCAGTTGCCGTCACGGCGTTATCCGGTGAGCAACAAAGGCGCGGTCACTCAGGCGTCCGGGCCGGTGTACAAGGCGCGGGTGACCAAGCAATACCTGATGCACGGCTCTATTGGTCCGTCCTGTGCGGTGGCGCTGTTCGAGGCCGGCGGGTTGACGGTCTGGACTCACACTCAGGGCGTTTACCCGTTGCGCGCCGGTATTGCGCAACTGCTGGGCCTGGCCCCGGAAAAGGTTCGCTGCATCCATGTCGAGGGCGCCGGTTGCTACGGGCATAACGGCGCCGACGATGCCGCTGCCGACGCCGCGTTGATCGCCATGGCCGTGCCGGGTAAACCGGTGCGGGTGCAATGGATGCGCGAGCAGGAAAACCTCTGGGAACCCTACAGCTCGGCGATGCTGACCGAACTTGAAGCCGGGCTGGACGCCAGCGGCAAGTTGCAGAACTGGAGCTACGAACTCTGGACCACGCCCCACAACGAACGCATCGTCAACGCCGGGCGACTGCTGCCGGCGTGGCTGTTGGCCAAACCCTTTGCCCCGGCACCCTCGGTGCCCATCGCCCAACCGGAAGGCGATGGCGATCGCAACGCAGTGCCGCTCTACGACATCCCCAACAGCCAGATCAACATGAACTTCCTGCTGCAGATGCCCTTCAGAACATCGGCCATGCGCTCCCTGGGCGCGCACATCAATGTGTTTGCCATCGAAGCGGCGATGGATGAACTGGCGGCGCGATCGGGGCAGGATCCGCTGCAATTTCGCTTGCAGCATTTGACCGATCCCCGGGCCCAGGCTGTGATCAAGCGAGTGGCACAGGCATTCGCCTGGCCCCACAAGGCACCCGGACCGGGGAGTGGCATCGGCTTCGCCTTCGCCCGCTACAAGAACATCATGGGTTACTGCGCCATTGCCGTGCAGTTGCACGTGCAGCGCCAGACCGGTGAAGTGGTGATCGACCGGGTGGTGACGGCGGTGGATGTGGGGCAAATCGTCAGCCCGGATGGCCTGCGCAATCAGGTCGAAGGCGGGATCATCCAGTCGGCCAGTTGGACCCTGTATGAGCAGGTGGAATACGATCCGCAAGGTGTGCGCAGCTACGACTGGAGCGGTTACCCGATCATCCGTTTCCCGGCGCTGCCGCGTCAGGTCGATGTGCATTTGCTCGATCAGCCGGGTGAGGCCTTTCTCGGGGCGGCGGAAATTGTGCAAGGACCGATGGCGGCGGCGCTCGGCAACGCCATGGCCGACGCCACGGGCCAGCGGTTGCTGCACTTGCCTTTGGCCCGCAAGGGTTGGCACGAAGTACTGCGCGCATAACCCCCTGCAAGAGGGTTGCGGTGAACCCATTAAGGAATGTCATGGACAAGCTGCTCGCAATGAAGATGTTCGTCCAGGCCGTAGACGCCAGGGGCTTCTCGTCCGCCGCCCGACAACTGGGCCTGGCGACGTCGTCCGTGACGCGGATGGTGGATGGGCTGGAGGCAGAATTGGGCACGGTGTTGCTTAACCGCTCCACCCGCCAAGTGACCTTGACCGACGCGGGCAGCGCTTACTATCGCAACGCGCGGGATATCTTGAACGCCGTGGCCGATGCTGACGCGGCGATCTCGGACCGGGGTGAGGAGCCCGCCGGACAATTGCGCATCTCAGTGCCGGTGGCTTTCGGCCGATGCCTGATCGCGCCGCACATCGCCACGCTGCTGGAGCGCTACCCGAAACTGGTGCTGGAGATGATCCTGTCGGATGAAATCGTCGACCTGCTGGGGGAGCGCATCGACCTGTCGATCCGCCTGGGCTCGGCAGCACCGATGGACGCGCTGATCAGCCGTCCCGTGGGGGCCTTTCGGCGTCGGGTGGTGGCCAGTGTCGGTTACCTTGATGCCGCCGGTTTTCCCGACCAGCCCATGGACCTATTGCGCCATAAATGCCTGTGCTTCAGTTATGGCCTGCAACCACAGTACTGGACCTTTTTGGAGGCGGGGCAGGAGGTTCGCGTCCCGGTGGAAGGCCCGTTCAAGAGCAACAATGCCGAGGTCTTGCGCGAAGTGGTGCTGGGTGGCGGCGGGGTGGCGCTGTTGCCGGACTGGCTGGTTGACGAGGACATTCGTTGCGGGCGTCTGACGTCCCTGTTCGATGAGTTCGTGGTCAATCCCAATAGCGCCAGTTCGGCCATTTGCGCGCTGTACCTGCCCAATCACCGGGGCTCGAAACGGATCAACGCGTTTATTGATTTCCTCATCGAGTTGCTGCGGCGCGAGGGTGAATGACCCTGCGTTGCGTTTTGCGCAACGGGACATTGCGCGGGCGGTGGATTCTCTGAAAAGCCCAGGGTGACTACCTTGGGCGCCACAGACCTTCCACCCCAGAGACCGCCATGAACCCCAAGACCTCCCAGCGTGCCCACTTGTTTAGCCCACTCAAACTCGGCCAACTGAGCCTCGACCACCGCGTCGCCATGGCGCCCCTGACCCGTTCCCGGGCCGGCCAGCCCGGCAATGTACCGACGCCGATGAACGTCGAGTATTACCGTCAACGGGCCAGCGCCGCGTTGATCATCAGCGAGGCGACGCAAATTTCCCAGCAGGGCCAGGGCTATGCCTGGACGCCGGGTATCCACACCGACGCGCAGATCCGTGGCTGGAAAGCGGTCAGCGATGCGGTCCACGGCGAAGGCGGGCGCATGTTCCTGCAGCTGTGGCATGTGGGGCGAGTGTCGCACCCGGTGTTTCAGCCTGACGGTGGCCTGCCTGTGGCGCCGACCGCGCAACCGGTCCCCGGCAAGACCTTCATCCTCAATGAGCGGGGCGAAGGGGTCTGGGGCGATGTGCCGGTGCCGCAGGAGCTGGATGTTGCGGGTATCGAAGCGATCATCGCCGATTACCGCCAGGCTGCGCGCAACGCCTTGCTGGCGGGCATGGACGGCGTGGAAATCCATGCGGGCAATGGCTACCTGCTCGATCAGTTCATCAACAGCGCCAGCAACCAGCGCAGTGACGGCTATGGCGGCAGTATCGAAAACCGCGCGCGGCTGTTGCTTGAAGTCGTGGCGGCGGTGATCGAGGAAGTCGGGGCCGACCGCGTGGCGGTGCGCCTCACGCCGATGGGCCGCTTCATGGGCATGGGCGACGACACCCCGGAGCAGACCTTTGGCTACATCGTGTCCCGGCTCAATGAGTGGAACCTGGCGTACCTGCACCTGGTAGAACCGATGATGGTTGGTACCGTGCTGGATGAAGACACTGACCCACGCTGGGACGCGATCATCAAGCAACTGCGCCAGGCGTTCAGCGGCGTGCTGATGCTGGCGGGCGGTTACAACGGCGACACCGCCGAGCAGGCCATCGCCGAGGGTCGCGCCGACCTGATTGCGTTCGGTCGCCCGTTCATTGCCAACCCGGATCTGCCGGCGCGTCTGCGGGACCGCACCGAGCTCAACCCGGCGGACGGTGCGAGCTTCTTTGGCGGTGATGCCAAGGGCTACATCGACTATCCCGCATTGGCGTAACCCGCGGGCAAAAATTGTTTCCCCCGCTTTTATCAGCACCCGAGCGCTGGCTGAGCCATCCTCGGGTTCGCTGTTCTGTCATACGAAACCGTCCATCAACGACTGACCGTGGGCTCCAGCCGAGCTGACGGAACCCGGTCGAAAACCATCGCTGAAACGCCCGCCATACCCTGCGCAAACACCCGAGAAATTCTGCAAAAAATCCACGCCCGGCACCCGAGGTTTTTTCCTCTATCTGTCACTGGAAGCTGCGAACTTCTAACCCATGGCCTCACCCCGGACGACCTTCAGAGCAAGGCGAAGATTTGAGCGCCATGGCGTCATTAACGAGCACATCACACCCACGTATGAACACGACGAAAGGAGCTTCTTCATGTTTAAGCGCACTATGATCGCAGCCTCGTTGGCTGTTGCCGCACTGGCTTCTGCCCAATCCATGGCCGCTGTTGTCGGTGGCGGTGCAACCCTGCCGGAAAACCTCTACAACGGCACCTCGACCCTGCCACGCCTGCTGCCGACTGACTTCAGCTACACCGGTGTCGGCAGTGGCGCCGGCAAGACCGCTTTCCTGACCAACGCCCCGGCTTCGATCAACCAGCCTGCCGGCACCCCGGTGGATTTCGCCGGTAGCGACTCGGTGCTCAGCGCCACTGAACTGACCAACTACAACAACGCCAATGGCGCCGCGTTCGGCAAACTGATCCAGGTGCCGTCCGTGGGCACTTCGGTGACCATTCCATACAAACGTACCGGCGTGACGTCCCTGCAATTGACCGGCGCTCAGTTGTGCAACGTGTTCTCCGGCACCACCACGACCTGGGGCGAGTTGCTGGGCACGGCTGACACCACCGCGATCAAAGTGATCTACCGTTCCGGTTCCAGCGGTACCACTGAACTGTTGTCGCGCTTCCTCAACGATTCGTGCCCACTCAAGTTCGGCGTCAGCGGCACGTTCACTACCGCCAACATCGGTGCCGAGCCTGCCAACTGGCAAGCCGTGGCCACCAGTGCTGACGTCGTAGCCGCTGTAAACGCCAACGATGGCGCAATCGGTTATGTCAGCCCTGACTATGTCAACGCCAACAGCCCTGCCGTGGTCGCTCGCGTCAGCAAGCTGCCACTGGCTGCCGGCGTTGCCGCACCACTGCCGAACGCAACCAACACCCGCACCGCTTTGGGCACGGCACTCGCGCCGTCCACCAAGGCCGATCGCGCCAACCCGTTGAAGTGGGTACCTACTTTCGGTAGCGCTGCCACTGATACCGCTGTTCCAACCACGGGCTACCCAATCGTGGGCTACACCAACTTGCTCGTTGGCCAGTGCTACGCCACTGCCGCCGATGCCACCGCCGTGCGCAATTTCCTCAATGACCTGTACACCGGCACCAAGGCCTCTGTGATTGCCCAGCACTCCTTCGTCAGCCTGCCAACCGCGTTCGCTGCCGAAGTCAAGAAAACCTTCCTGGACGACACCTACGCCGAAGGCCTGAACATCGCCAACGTCAGCGTCTGCAACGGTGTTGGTCGTCCATAACCCAAGCGCCTGAAGTGACGTCGCCAAGGATCGGCGATGGCAATAACAATCGGCAGCGGCCTGTACGGCGCTGCCGATTTTTGCGTGGTGTGGCCCTGCCTTATCCCACCTATGTGAACTTTGCATGACAAGCGTTCGGTCCTGAGCCGCGCCAACTGCCTTATCCCATATCAGCAACGCCCGCCGTTGCAGCAGCCTGTTTCGAGAATTGCAAAAGGAAGAGTAGTGATGCCTCGCGGTAAAACCACGCCTGATCTGAATGTCCCTGTGCGCTCGATGGAGCACCCGCTGTTGCGCTTGAAACCCTTGGCCCAGGCCATTGCGTTGCTGATGATCGCCGGCAGTGCCGACGCGGCCACGGCGTTCAGTTCCAGTTGGTTCGCCGCCAAGGGCGCTGCCCAGGCCAGTGGTGCTGCACGGCCCGGTGGCCTGGTGCCCGGCGGGCCGCCACCGCTGGCGCAACAGCAACGGGTCAATCAGCAGCTGAAGCGCTCGATCGACAACTTGAACAACACCGTGGCCGCGATTGCCGCGCAACAAGCGGCACAGGCAGCCGGGCGTCAATTTGCCCTGGGTCAGCCGCAGAGTGTGCCCAACGGCCTGGGCGAGGGTGGCCTGAAGGTCGACGAGAATCCGCTGACCCGTGGCTGGACCAACGCCACCGGGCCGCGACAGACTCAGGCCGACGGCAAGACCACCGTGCGCATCGAGCAGACCGCCGACAAGGCGATCCTCAACTGGGAAACCTTCAACGTCGGGCGCGATACCACGGTCGAGTTCGGCCAACAGGCGAACTGGGCGGTGCTCAACCGGGTCAACGACCCGAACGCCCGCGCCAGTGTGATAGCCGGTCAGATCAATGCACCGGGCACGGTGATGCTGGTCAACCGCAACGGCATCGTGTTCAGCGGCAGCAGCCAGGTCAACGTGCGCAATCTGGTGGCCGCCGCCGCGACCATCAGCGATGACCAGTTCAGCAAAAATGGCCTGTACGTGGACACCAACGGCACCCAGCCAACCTTTCGCGATGCGTTCGGCAAGGTCGAGGTGCAGCGCGGCGCCGTGCTGCAAACCCTGCCGGCCGGTTCGTCGACGGATTCCGGTGGTTACGCCCTGTTGCTCGGCAGCGACGTGCACAACGATGGCACCCTCGTTACCGCAAAAGGCCAAACGACCCTGGCGGCGGGCGACAGTTTTTACATTCGCCGTGGCACGGGCACCGCAGGCAACCAGCAATCGACCACGCGCGGTAATGAAGTGGCCACCAGCCTCAAGACCGGTAGCCTGGCCGGTACGGTGATCAACAGCGGGATCATCCAGGCGGCGACCGGTGACATCACCCTCACCGGGCATCAGATCCGGCAAAACGGCGTGCTGCTGGCCAGCACCTCGGCGGACACTCGCGGCACTGTTCATTTGCTCAATGCTGCCAGCGACATCACCGGCAGCGTGACCCTGGGTCAGGGCAGTGTCAGCACCATTTTGCTGGAGCAAGGTTCCTCGGCGCTGGACAGCCAGCGTCAAGCGGCGCTCGACAACCTCAACGGTCTACTGCCGAACAACGCCACCGGGCGTTTCGACAACCTGAGCAAAATTGCCGACCGCACCGACCAGTCGCGTGTAGAGATCGTCAGCGGTGGCACCGTGGACTTCCAGGGCGGTTCGATGGTGCTGGCCAACGGCGGTCAGGTCGCGGTCAGCGCCGGTCAGCGCAGCCTGGTCCGCGATGGCGCGATCATCGATGTGTCCGGTGGTATCGGCGTCAAAGTGGCGATGGAATCCAACAGCATCAAGGTCAACATTCAGGGCAACGAACAGCGCGATGCGTCAGGCAATCGCGAGGGTGGGGCGCTCAATAGCACCGATGTCTGGGTCGACGTGCGCGACCTGGTGCATGTGGCGGCCGGGGTCAATGGCTACGCCAACGACCGCTGGTACACCGCCGGCGGCTTGCTGGAAGTCGGCGGCTACCTCGGCACTCGGGGTCACGACATCGGTGAGTGGATGGCCCAGGGCGGGACCCTGGCGTTTACCGGCAACGACCTGGTGACGCAAAAAGGCTCGCTGATTAACGTGTCGGGCGGCACCTTCGATGTGCAGAGCGGTTACATCAAGCAGAGCTGGCTACGCGGTGCCGACGGGCGTTTGCATGAGGTGTCCAAGGCTCCCGGAGATCTGCTCTACACCGGCGTCTACAAAGGGTTTGAGGACCATAGCGAACGCTGGGGCCAGACCGATTATTACTACAATCCGCTGATTGCTCCGCGCCAGCGTTACGAAAGCGGCTACACCGTGGGCCGCGATGCCGGGCAACTGATCGTCGCGACGAAAAACGCCGTGCTCGACGGCGAACTGCTGGGCAAGACCTTTCAGGGCGACCACCAGTCCCAGGCGCCGGTGGCCGGGCTCGACGGTTATCAGCAATCCCAGAACAGTACCGCCCGTGGCGCACAATTGGTCATCGGCAGCTATGTGCCGCGTTACCTGAAAACCGCCGGCACCCTGAACTATCAATTGGGCGCGGTGCTGGACAAGGTCACCCTCGGCGACGAACAAGGCCCGGACAGTCAAGCCATCGGTCTCAACGATGGGGTAGCCGAGGGCCGTAAAGGCAGCCTGTCGCTGAACAGCAACGTGCTCAATGACTTCGAGCTGGGCGCGATAAAAGTCGCTGCCAAGGACCGGATCGTGGTCGACGGCGCCGTGCAAGTGACCCCCGGTGGCGACATTACCCTGTACGGCCCGCGCATTGACGTCAACGCCGACCTGACCGCGCACAGTGGCAGCATTCGCGTAGGTAACGTGCTGACGCAACTGAGCGACAGTGTGATCCAGGACACCTTGCTCGCTGCACCCGCCGGCGGCCGTGCGTCCGTGGTGGTGGCCAAGGGCGTCACGCTGGATGCCAGCGGCGTGTGGCGTAATCAATCTCAGAGTGCTGTGGAAAGTGAAGGGGTGGCCTGGCGCTCGGGCGGCCTGGTGTCATTGCGCAGCAGTGATGACTTGACCCTGGAGCAGGGCAGTCGGATTGATGCGTCGTCGGGCGCGACCTTGCTCAGCAACAACACATTGCTCGGTGGTCGCGGCGGCGACATTACCCTGGCGGCGAATGCGACCGCCGCGAGCGCGCTGGACAACGCCGACGCCATTGGGCAATTGCTGCTCGGCGCGGAACTGGCGGGCTATGGCGTCGACGGTGCCGGCCTCCTGGACATCCTGACCAGCAAGGTGCAAATCGGCCACCCGGCCGGTTCGGTGGAGGATGGCACCCTGGTGCTGGCGGCGGACTTCTTCAACAAGGGTTTCGCCCAGTACAAGGTGACCGGCAGCCAGGGCATGACGGTGCTGGCGGGTGCCGAGGTCGATGTGAGTCGCCCGGTGTATCACCTGCGCCCGGACGCGCAAGGCACCGGCGGTTCGTCGGTGGCGCAGTTTCTGCAAGTCTGGACGCCAGCGTTGTATCAGGAAGATCCGGTCAAGGGCGTGTTGACTCAACGCGGTGGTGCAGGCTTGGGTTTGAACGCCGGTACGCTGCTGTCGCCCCTGGCTGACCGGCCCAACGTCGGTCTGATGGTGGAAGAGGGCGCGGTACTGAGCGTCGATCCGGGCCAGGCGATCAACCTCGCCAGTATCGGCCAGTTGACTGTCAACGGTCAGCTCAAGGCTTGGGGCGGCTCGGTAAGCCTGAGCCAGATTAACCCGGTCATCATTGATGCGGGTCTGGACGAGGCGGCGCACCAGCGTTCGATCCGCGTGGGCAGCAGCGGCCTGATCGACGTGTCGGCGCGGGCAGTCACGGCGACCGATTCCCAGGGCCGACGTTACGGCCGCGTGGGGGCGGGCGGCAGCATTGTCATCGGCAGTGAAATCAACGCCGACGGGGGCACCGCCAAGGCGCCGGATTTGTTCGTGGTGCTGGAACAGGGCTCACGATTGTTGGCCAACGGTGCGCAGGCGCAACTGGATATTCGAGGCCAGGGACCACAGTCAATCGCGGGTGCCGGGGGCAAGATCGCCTTGAGCTCCAACAACGGCCTGATCATCGACGGCCAGCTCAGCGCGGCGGCGGGTGGTGCCGGCGTGGCGGGCGGCAGTCTGTCGGTGGCGCTGGAAACCGGGTTGTACCTCAATAAAACGATCGACAACGGCGTACGCGCTCCACGGGAACTGATCCTGTCCCAAGGGCCTGGTGCTGCCGCCGATCCTTCGGCGCCGTTACCCTATGGGCAGGGGCGTCTGGACGTGCAGCGCGTTGTCGATAGCGGTTTCGACAACCTGTCGCTGTTGAGTAACGGCATCCTTTCGTTTGACGGCGATGTGAACCTCAACCTCAAACAAAGCTTGAGTCTGTATGCCGGCTCGTTGGCGCTGGCAGAAAACGCCGCCAGCAACAGTCGCGTGTCGTTGGACGCGCCGTACTTGCGCCTGGCGGGGGCAGCGGCCATCGGTACGGACGTCGCCACTCGGCCGACCGTGAAAGGTGGATTGTCTACCCGCGAGAGTCAGGCGCAATTGCTGTTAAGTGCTGACCTGCTGGATGTGCGCGATGAGGTGACGTTCGGCGCCCATGGTGAGCTGAAGCAAAACTCGGGGCCAAGTGTCCTGGTGGATCGTCGCGGCTTCGCGCAAACCACCTTGCGCAGCGCCGGGGACTTGCGCTTCCTCGGTGCCTCGGCACTCAACGCCGGGGGGGTGACCGTGCTGCAAAGCAACGCCGACCTCAACTTGCTGGCCGCGCAGCTTTACCCGGTCACTGGTGCCAGGGCAAAAGCCCAGACCACCAACCGATCGACCCTGACCATCGGCCGGACCACCGACACGGCACCCGCCGTGCCGTATTCGGCATTTGGCCAGTTAAGTTTCGACGGCGGCGACATTCAACAAGGCGGGGTGATCAGGGCGCCGTTCGGCCTGTTGACCCTGGGGGCCGAGACCAACGTACTGCAATCCTTGTCGTTCCTGCCCGGCAGCCTCACTTCAGTCAGCGGCAATGGCTTGTTGATGCCGTATGGCGGCACGATCGACGGCCTGACCTACCAATACAACGGCAAAACCGTCGAGTTGACCGGGGTGGGTGGCAGCGCTGGGAACAGCATATTGACCATGGGCATTTCAGTGAAAAGCCCACAGGTCGATGTGCAGGAGGGGGCGGTGCTGGATCTGTCCGGTGGCGGTGAATTGACCGGCGCCGGGTTCATTTCCGGCCGGGGCGGTTCCACGGATGCCCGTTACAACCCGTTGGTGCAAAACGGCGCTGATGGCCGCTTTACGTTGCCGGGGCTGTCGAGCAACCCGGTGTACGCCATCGTGCCGGGTAATGCGTCGGCCTATGCGCCGCTGGCGGGTGAGCGCGGGGTGCGCGACCCGGTCGTCGGCCAGCGCATTACCCTCGATGCCGGGGTGCCGGGGTTGCCGGCCGGTACCTACACCTTGATGCCAGCCAGTTATGCGCTGTTACCCGGCGCGTTCCGTGTCGAACTCAATGGTCTGGCCAGCGCCGGTACCTTGAGCAAGAGCCTGGCCATGCGCAACGGTTCATGGGCCACTTCGGGCCGCTTGTCGATCGCCAATACCGGGATTGCCGATCCAATATCCGGCCAGGTGATTGTCACCTCGGGCGATGTGCTGCGTCGTTACTCGCAGTACAACGAAACGGGCTACGCCGCGTTTGCCAAGGCCGATGCCGCGCTCAAGGGGGTGCCACGGCCAACGATCGAGGCTGACGGCAAGACCTTGTTGCTCAGCTATGACGCCGCCAACGCTGGCCCTGCGCAGACCTTGAGTTTCAAGGGGCGCGCCGACTTTACGCCGGGCAAGGATGGGTTGGGAGGTAGCGTCGCAATCATCAGCGGTGGCAGCGGTTCGCTTGAAGTGTTGGCTGCGGGGCAAGCGGCAACGCAGGACTTCACCGGGGTTTCGATCTACGACAGTGAATTGAATGCGCTCAAGGCGCCGCGACTGGCCGTCGGTGCGGTGCCGGGTGTGAGATACGGCCAGGGCGGCAATCTGGTGACGTTCGATGCCAAGTTGCAGAATGTTTACCTGCGACAAGGGGCGACTTTAAAAGCAGGGGAAGTGTTCCTGGTGGCGAATGCTAAAACCGGTGACGGCATTGTCATCGAGCAGGGCGCGGGCATTAACACCTTGGGGCAGGGCAAGGCTGCGTACGATTCACGCAGTGGTTTCATTTATGACCCGGGTACTAATGGCCTGTTGGCGGTGTCGAACGGCTGGCTTGATATGCTCCCGCCCACCGCGGCACCGGGTTCCTTTACGGGCCCCAGTCCGGTCCGGATCGGCCTGTGCACGTCACTGGCCTGCACCGGCACCACGCAGCTGTACTCCGAGGGTTCGATCACCGTTGCCACCGACAACACTTTCAGCCTGGATGACTCGGTGCGCTTCGGCACGCGCAACCTGATCCTGGCGGTGGGCGGGGTCAACATCGGTTCGGCCCAGGCGTTGGCCGCCGCGCAACAACGCAACGCCTTGCCCCAGGGCCTGACGCTGAATCAGCAAGTGCTCGACCGGTTGCTGCTGGGTGACACCAGCAAAGGCGCGCCGGCCCTGGAAAACCTGGTGCTCAATGCCCGGGATTCGGTGAATTTCTACGACAGCGTCGACCTCAGTACCCTCGACCAGAACGGCCAGTCGCGCTTGCAGCGCCTGGTGCTCGGCACCCCGGCTATCTACGGTTATGGCGCGGCGGGTGACCGGGCGACGATTCGTACCGGCACCCTGGTATGGAACGGCACCACGACGTCGCCAGCCGCCCCGATTGCTAATGGCGCGGGTACCGGCAGCGGTCTGCTGGATATCCTGGTCGATACCCTGGAGTTCGGTTACGGGCCGAGTAGCCAGGCTAACAACGACGACGGCCAGCGTCTGACCCTGGGTTTCAATCAGGTCAATCTCACTGCGACCCAGCGCATCACCGCCAACCATACCGGTGGCTTGCGCGTCTATCAGAAACAGGGTGATTACGTCGCGGGCAGCGGTTTCACCTACAGCGGCGGCGATCTGCGGGTCAGCACGCCGTTGTGGACGGGCGAAGCCGGTTCGGTCAACCGCATCAAGGCCGGGGGCGCGATTACCGTTTCGGGCATTGCTGGCCTGAATGCCGGGGTCGTCGACGCGTCGGCACTGGGGGCGGAACTGGCGCTTGAAGGCCAGAATCTGTACATCGACAGCACCTTGCGACTGCCCAGCGGCAAGCTGACCCTGGACAGCCGCGGCGACTTGACCCTGGGTGATGCGGCGCGGCTTGATCTGGCTGGCCGCGAGCTGACTTTTAATGATGTCGTGCGCTACAGCTGGGGCGGTGACGTCCTCCTCAAGAGCCAGGCCGGTAATATCCGCCAGGCCGCTGGGTCGGTCATTGACCTGAGCGCGCGTAACAATTACGCGGGTACCTTGAGCGCCTATGCCCTGAATGACGCGGCAGGTCTGGTGGACTTGCAAGGGCAGATCCTCGGCAGCGCCAGCGGTGACTACAACGCCGGCGGCACACGGGTGCCATACGCGGCGGGCGGGGTGGATATCCGTGCGCAGCGCGTTGGTGATTTCGCCACGCTCAACCAGCGCTTGAACCGCGACCAGGTATTCGGCTCACGCAGCTTCCAGATCAAGCGTGGCGATCTGGTGATCGGTAATGAACTCAAGGCTAACGAAATCAACGTGTCGGTGGACAACGGTAGCCTGACGGTGCTCGGCTCGATCGACGCCAGCGGCCGGCAGGTGGGCAGCATCCGTCTGGCGGGCAAAACCGGGCTGACCCTGGCCGGTAGCGCGGTGCTGGACGCCCATGGCACGCAATTGCGGGTGGACAGCTCCGGCAAAATCATCGACTCGCCGAACCGCGCCATCGTCGAGCTGACCGCCCAGGACGGTCCGCTGGTATTGGCCAGCGGTGCACGAATCGACTTGCGTCACGGTACCGATGCCGCCCTCGGCAATGGGCCGGGTCAACATGACGGTCGGATGCGCGGCACCCTCGAACTCAACGCTCGACGCCTGGGGGCGGCGACTGCGGGCGACATCGACATCGACGCCCGAGGTCCATTGACCGTTCAAGGTGCGCGTTCGATTGTGCTCAATGCGGTGCAACGTTACAGCGATGCCCCGCTGGGCGTGGGTGTGGGGGCTGACGGCAAACCGTATCAGGTGATCGACCAGACTTATCTCAATGCAAAGCACACTGAGAGCACGACCTTCATCGACGCGGCGCTGGCCAACCCGGCGTTGCTCAACGGCAAGCTCGCCGGGCTGAACAACGCCACCTACGCCGATGCCTTCCACCTGCGTCCCGGTGTGCAGATTGTCAGTGCGACAGCGGATGGCGACATGGTGATTTCCGGTGATGTCGACCTGTCCGGTTACCGCTATGCCAGCCTCAATCCGCACAGCCAGCAAACTGGCGTCTATGGTTCCGGCGAACCGGGCAGCCTGGTGATTCGCGCCGGGGGCAATCTTGATGTGTTTGGCAGCGTCACCGATGGCTTCATGCCGCCTGATCCGACGGTTGCTGCCGAGCGCACAGACGGTAACGGCTGGCTGTTAATTCCCGGCAAACAGCCTTTCGGTGGTGACCTGGTGGTACCGCTCAGCGGCGTCGAACTGGCCGATGGCACCCAGTACCCGGCAGGCAGCGTGCTCAACTATGACCTGCCGTTCAAGGCCATGACCCTCACGGCTGGCACCCTGTTGCCCAACGCTTTGGTGTTGGAGGCTCCGCTGAACCTGGCGGCCGGCACCTTGCTCAGCGCCGCCGTGCGCGACAGTAATGGCAACGTGTTGTACGCCGCCGGGACGTTACTCAAAGATGCCGTGACCTTGCCGGCCGACACGCGCCTGGACGCCGGCAGCCGCTTCACGGTGGCCGTTGCGGTGAAGTCCGGGGTCTGGCCCAAAGGCGTGAAGTTGCCGGACACCGGTTTGGTGCAATCAGGCGCCAATACCTTGCCCATCGGTGGCTTGATTCCCGCCGAAACCAACGTCAAGTTGGCCGAGGGCACCGACCTGATCGAGTTGCGCCCCGGCGTCAACGGGCAACAGGGCCGCAACTGGGCGGTGGCGACGATGCTGCCGGACGGTTCGTTGTCGTGGTCGATGCGCCTGGTGGCCGGGGCCGATACCGACGCCGCGGACACTCGCATCACACAGGTGAACGGCAGCGAAGGGCATTTGCGCCTGGCCGACGCACACTACATGGCCAAGCGAGTGACCACCGGTGGCCACACCGGCACCGGCATGGTCTGGAGCGATGACAACGGCTATGCCGACCCGGGCACGCCCGTTTCCGAGGAAGACCTGTACCTGTGCGACGCCGTTCCCGGCTGGTGCGTACCCGCACCTCCGAAAATGGTCTGGGTGTGGGCACCGGACAATCCGTATGCGGAGCCGGGCACACCGGTCGGCGATCAGGACCTCGCTTTCTGCACCGACATTCCAGACTGGTGCGTCCAGGTGCCGGTGCCTGAGGAGCCTGCGCGCACTGTCGCCACCCCGAGCACGCAGCTATTCAGCGTATTGCGCACCGGTACCGGTGATCTGGACCTGCTGAGCGCCGGCGACTTCAACATGCAATCGCTGTTCGGCGTGTACACGGCGGGCACCCCATCGGCCACGCTGGCCAGCGGCGCGAGTGACCCGTATCAGCAGGCCCGTGGTCGCGGGTCCGATGGCACGGTGCTGGGCGTCGATGCCAACGTTTATGAACCCTTGACCCAAGGCGCGGCGTATCAAGCCTGGTATCCGGAGCAGGGCGGTAACCTGCGGTTGAACGCGGGGGGGCAATTGCAAGGCGATACGCTGGGGCACATGAACGGAGGTCGAGACACGCTGCGCCCACAGCTGGCATCGGCGGCGGTCGGCAACTGGTTGTGGCGCCAGGGCATGGGCAATGGTTCGGACATCCCGACGGCCTGGTGGATCAACTTTGGCACCTTTGTCGCGCAATCCAGTGGTGATCCGGCACTGGCAGGCTTTACCGGCATCGGTACGCTGGGCGGCGGTAACCTCGACATCAGCGCCGCGGGTGACGCCGGTCTACTGGGCTACAGTGGTACGACAGTCGCTTCCGAAGTGCAGCGCAGCCAGGGCATTACGCTGGCCGTGGGCAGCACCGGCCGAGTTAGCGATGATGGCAGCCTGGTCTTGACCGGCGGTGGTGACATGCAGGTGCGCATTGGTGGTCGACTTAATCCGTCGGCGTCGGCGCTTGCCGCCGCCAACGGCTCGACCGCCGACCTGAAGGGCACGCTGGTCAACCTGCGGGGCGCAGTGCAATTGCAGGCCGGCGCGGTAGGGGCACTGCAACTGAAATATGGCAGTGGCAGTGCGGTTCAAAACTCCAAAGAATCCAGGGCCTATGACGCCTACACCGCAACCTTGGCCACTGCACAAGGCGGTCTGACGGTGGTGGCCGCAGATGCTGGCGTCCAGTTGAATAGCCGTGGCGATCTGGTACTCGATGGCGTGGGTGACGCCGGACGCCTGGAGATGAAAAACTCGACGGGTTACACCGACGCATCCGGTGCTCCTCATGACGGAGGCGGTTACAGCGGTTTCTCATTGTGGACGCCGAACACCGCGATCGATCTGTTCAGCGCGGGCGGCAACCTGACGCCGTTCCTGAAGACTGAAATCAACCCGAGCCTCAATACACCCGGCGCTGGCGGACGTATGTTCTATCCATCGATCCTGCGTGCGGTGGCGGCCAATGGCAGTCTTTACTATGGATCTTCGGCATTCGGCCTCAGCGGCGATGGCGATTCATCGACATATTCATTGATGACGGCGCCTTCGGCCAATGCCGAACTGCAATTGATTGCCAGCGACTCGATCTACGCCGGCGGTTATGCGGTGACACAATCAGGGGCCGATCCGGCGCGGATCCCCACACCGTTCAACCCGGTGTTCGTAGGGACCAATTCGTTCGGGGGTGTCGGCTATAACAACTTCAGTGCAGATGTTTACGACTCCGAATTCAACAGGTTCCCGCTGTTCACCTTTGGCGCCAACACCTACACCAACATGGCCTGGCCGGACCGCAAGCCTGTGCGTTTCTATGCCATCAATGGCGACATCATCGGTTTGCGTACGGGGGAAATCCTGCGTTTTACGGAGACAGATAACCAAGTCCGCTATGAGGGCAGTGGTCCGGTCCGGATCATGGCCGGCCGGGACATTGTCAATTCCGGTGTGCCCCTGGATCAATACACGCTTGTACCGGCTACCGTCCGCCACGCGGGTGGCCGATCCACCGGCAACCTGATCGTCCATAGCCGGGCCGATGATATTTCCATCGTTTCAGCCGGGCGCGATATTCGCCTGAGCACGTTCAACATCGCCGGCCCCGGTTTGCTGGAAGTGACCGCCGGCCGCAATCTGTATGGCGCCGGCTCGGGTGTGGGCCAGGTGTATCAGGAGGGTGGCTTTAACAGCATCGGCCATGTTGATGCCCGTTCCTCGGTCAACGAGGGGGGTGCATCGATTTCGCTGACCGTCGGCGCCGGGACTCAAGGGCCGAACTACCAAGGCTTGCTGAGTCGGTACCTGGGGCAGGGTGCGATCAAAAACTACAGCGCCGAATTGGCGCAGTGGTTGACCGAACGCTTTGGTTTTATCGGGGATGACAAACAGGTGGCCGCTTATTTCGCGGCCCTGCCGGCCGAGCAGCAACGGGTCTTCGCTCGCCAGATCTACTTCGCCGAACTCAAGGCCGGCGGGCGCGAATACAACACCGTCGGCGCCACTCGCAGTGGCAGTTATGCGCGAGGTCGCGAGGCGATTGCCGCCCTGTTCCCGACCAAGGACGTGGCCGGCAATACGATCAATTACGACGGCGACGTCACGCTCTATGGCGGAGCGGGCATTCACACCGATTTCGGTGGCGACATCCAGGTGCTGACGCCGGGCGGACGGCAGATCTACGGCATCGAAGGCGCGGCGCCGCCGTCCACGGCGGGGGTGATCACCCAGGGTTCCGGTGACATTCAGTTGTATGCCCAGGACAGTATTCTGCTGGGCCAGAGCCGGATCATGACCACGTTCGGGGGTTCGATTTTCGGCTGGTCGGCCCAGGGCGACATCAACGCCGGGCGCGGCTCGAAAACCACCGTGGTGTACACCCCACCGAAACGCGTCTACGACACCTGGGGCAACGTGACCCTGTCGCCGTCTGTGCCGAGCACTGGCGCGGGGATCGCGACGTTGAATCCGATTCCGGAAGTGGCGCCGGGGGACATCGACCTCATTGCGCCGCTGGGCACCATCGATGCCGGCGAGGCGGGGATCCGGGTATCGGGCAACGTCAACATCGCCGCGCTGACTGTGGTCAACGCGGCGAACATTCAGACCCAGGGCAAGTCATCCGGGGTGCCGGTCAGTGCTTCGGTCAATACCGGGGCCATTACGTCGGCCAGTTCGGCGGCGTCATCGGCCACCCAGGCGGCAGAAGACGTGGCGCGTCAGCAGCAGGCAGCGGCGCGACAGAACCAGGCGTCGGTGTTCACCGTGCAGGTCTTGAGCTTTGGCTCGGAACAACTGGCCCCCTCGCGCGATGGCGCGAGTCTGGCACCGACCAAGGGGTACAACCCCGACAGCCCGGTGCAAGTCCTGGGCGCCGGGGCGCTGGATGAACAGGCGCGGCAGCAATTGACGGAGGAGGAGCGGGGGCAATTGACCTTGTAGATGGCGCTGTGGCTGTGAGGGCCTCTTCGCGGGCAAGCCTCGCTCCTACAGGGATCGCGTCGAACACAGCATTCGTATAAACCGCCGACCCCGTGTAGGAGCGAGGCTTGCCCGCGAAGGCGTCGTGTCAGCCAACATCAATGCTGACTGCGAAACCGTTATCGCGAGCAAGCTTTGCTCCTACAGGGGGATGAGGTGGTTGCCCGTCAAAACGCATACGGAATGCTGATCTTCGCCCACAGCATTTCGCCTTCCGGCCGGTTCTCCACGTCGAATTCCTTGGCCCAGCGAATCTCCGCGCTGGCGTATTTGAGGAAGGTCAGGTGCAGCGCCGGGCCGATGGCGAACACCTGGCCGCGCACGCCGTCGTTGACGTCTTCGCCGTTGAACTGCACGGTGCGGCCGAACTGTTTGTCGTCGGTGGTTTGCTTGAGGTAGTAGCCGTTCAAGCCAAGCATCAGGTTGTCGGTGATCTTGTAGCTGGCGGAATAATCGAAGTGGAAAATCTGCCCCGACTTGTAGTCGGTGTCCTTGTTCTTTTCGTTGAAGCTGTAAGTGGTCTTCATCGACAGCTCGGTGCGCTCCGTCGGCAGCCAGGTGAAGGAGAACAGCGGTTTGTAGGTGTAGAAGTTGTTGCTGGTGTTGGCCAGGCGATCGGCGCTGTATTCGCCGGTCGGCACGGTGATTTCCACGGCGGCGCCGAGGGTCAGGTTTTTGCCCATGTCCCACAGGATGATCGGTGCGACGGTGGTGTCGCCCATGCCTTCGCGGGTGTCCTGCAAGCCGAACACCGAGACTTCCTGCTTCAGCCAGGGCTGGGCGATGTAACCGGCCAACCGTCCGCCGAAAATGCGCACGGGGCTCAAATAATCCAGGCGCGGGATCACGGCGGTGGATTCGATATCGACCTTCGGCACTTTGCCGCCGAGGGAGCTGATGTTCAGCTTCGTGGATTTGTAATGGTTGTAGTAAACGTTGAAGGCCACCATGTTGTCCGGGAGGCTGTCCACCTCCAGCGGCAGCATGAAGAAGCCATCGGTGCCGGGGCCAATGTTGTCCACGCCCGCCTCGGTGGCGAGCGCCGGCAAGTGGATGGCAAACACACCGGCCAGGCTGACGGCCAGGCGCAAGCAGAATGTCGTGCGGGTCGGGTTCATGGGTGTACTCATTATTATTGTTAGGGACGCACCGCCGGCCGCGCGGGCCGTTGCATAGAAATAAGCGGTTCAGGCCTTGCCGGGCAGGGTATTGGCGGCCACGTAGGGGGACTTCTGCGGACAGCCGTAAAACCCTGTGCTAAGTTCTTTCGACATAACCGGTAACAAAAATAAGAATTCAGCCTGCTCCGGGATGTCTTGCGCCATGCAAATGAAAGTCGTCGACCCTACCTACGAACTGGCGCTGGTTTCGCCATTCCTGTTGCAAACCCTGGCCGAAGTGGCCGAGCTCAACCAGGTTAATCCCGAGAGTCTCTGCCGAGGTTTGGGCTTCACCCTGGAAGACCTCCAGGATCCGGCCCAACGCATTTCCTACCGACAAGCCGTGGCGATGATCCAGCGCGCGCTCAAAGTGCTGCCCAATCGCGGGCTCGGCTTGTGGGTTGGCGCGCAGAACGTGCTGGGCACCCTCGGTTTGCTGGGCCATGTGCTGTCGCTGTGCAAGACCTTGCGCGACGCCTTTGAACTGGGCATCCGCCACCAGCACACCTCTGGCGGCATCGTGGTGTCGAGCGTGGAGGAGTCGGGCGACCGGGTGTTTGTCGACATCGAATGCCGCCTGCCGTTTACCGATGTGCAGTTGTTTGCGGTGGAAGAGTTCTTCGCCAGCCTGTTGGTGTACGGGCGGGCCTTGGTCGGTGCCGATTTCAAACCGATGGCGGTGGAGTTTGTGCATGCCGCACCGGATTACCTCGCGGAATACCAGCGCTTGCTCGGGCCGGATGTGCGTTTCGGTTGCCTGCAAAACCGCATGGTGATTGCCGCGCATTGGCTGGATGTGCGCCTGCCCAATCACCATTCGTTGGCGCTGCGTCAGGCCGTCAAGTTGCTGGAACTGGAAGCGGCGCAGGTGCATCAGAAAATCGACCTGATCCAGGCGGTGGAACGGGCGATTGCCCGGGACCTGACGCGGGGCAGCCATATCGAAAAGATTGCCGGCGATTTGAACATGAGCAGCCGGACGTTGCGGCGGCGCCTGACTGAACATGCGTTGACGTTCGAGACATTGCTGGAGCAGGTGCGCCAGGCGAGGACCTTGAGTCTGCTGGCCAACCCGGAGATGTCGATCGAGCGAATTACCGAAGAAGTCGGGTATAGCGACGTGCGCAGCTTTCGCCGGGCGTTCAAGCGCTGGACGGGGATGAGTCCGACGGCGTTTCGGATCAGCTCATAAATCGGGCGCCGCCCAACCCTGTAGGAGCAAGGCTTGCCCGCGATGGCGATTTCAAGGGCGCCATCGCGAGCAAGCTTTGCTCCTACGGGTGAACTTTTGACCTGAAAGCACACAACAGCCTTTGCCCCGGTTAAACTCCGCGCTTCTTTCCCAAGGAGTTCATATGAGTTACTACCAGCCGGGCATTCTCGCCACCCCTGTTCCGCCTCAAGCCCGTCATATGTTCTTCGCCCTCGAATCCGCCGCCGCGCTGCCGGCCGCGCTCGAAAAGTTGATGCACCTGGTGGACGGCCAATCGGCGGTGGTCGGTTTCGGTGAATCCCTGGTCAAGGCCCTGCACGGCCAGATCGAAGGCCTGCGCGCGTTCCCGGCCATGACCGGCGTCGGCGTCGATAACCCATCGACCCAGCACGCGCTGTGGTGCTGGCTGCACGGCGTCGACCGCGGTGAATTGCTCAACCGCAGCACCGCCATCGAAGCCGCGCTGGCCCCGGCGTTTCGCCTGGTGCAGATGAACGAAACCTTCCGCCATCTCACCGGCCACGACCTGACCGGTTACGAAGACGGCACCGAAAACCCCCACGACGAAGCCGCCGTGGCCGCCGCGCTGGTCAGCAACGGCGCCGATGGCACGGTCGGTGGCAGCTTCGCCGCGATCCAACAGTGGCAGCACGACCTCAAGGGTTTCCGCGCGCTGCCGTCCCACGAGACGGACAACATCATGGGCCGTCGCCTGAGCGACAACGAAGAACTCGACGACGCGCCGATCTCCGCCCACGTCAAACGCACCGCCCAGGAAAGCTTCGCCCCCGAAGCCTTCGTGGTGCGCCGCTCGATGCCGTGGATCGAAGGCGACCGCGCCGGTCTGATGTTCCTCGCGTTCGGCTTTTCCCTCGATGCCTTCGAAGCGCAACTGCGGCGCATGAGCGGTCTGGAAGACGGCATTACCGACGGTTTGTATCGCATCAGCCGGCCGATCACGGGCGGCTATTATTGGTGTCCGCCGATCAAGGACGGCCATCTGGACCTGCGCGCATTGCGCATGGGCTAAACCATCAAGGAGTGACTATGAACGTGGTGCGCTGGGGCATGATTGGTTGTGGGAATGTCACCGAACGCAAGAGCGGGCCGGCCTTCTACAAGGCACCCGGTTCGGCGCTGGTGGCGGTGATGGGGCGACGGCAGGAGGCGGTGACCGACTACGCCGCGCGCCACGGCATCGCCCGGGTCTACACCGATGCTCAGTCGCTGATCAACGACCCCGAGGTGGACGCGGTGTACATCGCCACGCCACCGGACAGTCACCGCGCTTACGCACTGATGGTGGCGGCCGCCGGCAAACATTGCTGCGTCGAAAAGCCGATGTCGCTGAATGCCAGGCAAAGCCGTGAGATGCAAAAGGTCTTCGCCGATGCCGGGCTGCACCTGTTCGTCTCCTACTACCGTCGCTCGTTGCCGCGTTTCCAGCAGGTGCGGCAATGGCTGGCGGCGGGGCGGATCGGCGAGGTCCGGCACCTGAGTTGGACCCTGACCAAGGCCCCTTCTCCGGCGGATCTGGGCGGCACCAACAACTGGCGCACCGACCCGGTGATTGCCGGCGGCGGTTACTTTGCCGACCTGGCCAGCCATGGCTTTGATCTGTTCCAGTACCTGCTCGGCGACATCGTCGACGTCGCCGGGTTTACCGCACAACAGGCCGGGTTGTACGCGGCGGAAGATGCGGTCAGCGCCAGTTGGCGCTTTGCCAGCGGGGCACTGGGCATGGGCTGCTGGAATTTTGTCGCGGACCGGCGTGAGGATCGGGTCGAGGTGATTGGCAGTAAGGGGCGGATCAGTTTTGCGGTGTTCGATGAGCATCCGGTGGTGCTCGAAGCCGATGAAACCCTGAGCCTGGACATTGCCCATCACGAGCATATCCAGTGGCATCACGTGCTGGGCATGAACGCGCATATCCGGGGTGAGGCGCGGCACCCGGCGGTGGCTGAAGAGGCGCTGAAGACTGATTGGGTGATGGACCGGATTCTCAAGCGCGGCTGATCAAGATCAAAAGATCGCAGGCTTTTGTGGCAGTTGATTTCCTGTGGCGAGGGAGCTTGCTCCCGTTGGGCTGCGAAGCAGCCCCAAACCCAACAACCCCAATCCATCAGACATACCGCGTGCTCAGGTTTTACGACTGCTGCGCAGCCGAGCGGGAGCAAGCTCCCTCGCCACAAGGACAGATGGCACTCAGCTCTAACCTTATGCATAAACAATATTTCTCAACCCCCGCACGACCTCTCTAAGATCACGTCATGACTCGTTATAACAAGTGATCTCAGATGACCGATAACGTTCTATCCCTCAGCAGCGTGCCTTTGCACACCCAACTGCGCGACGTGCTGCGCAGCCGCATCCTCGACGGCGAATACCCGCAAGACAGCCAGATGCCATCCGAAAGCGAACTCGGCGCCCTGTTCAAAGTCAGCCGCATCACCGTGCGCCAGGCACTTGGTGATCTGCAGAAAGAAGGCCTGATCTTCAAGATCCACGGCAAAGGCACTTTCGTCGCCAAGCCCAAGACTTTCCAGAACGTCAGCACCCTGCAAGGTCTGGCCGAGTCCATGACCGGTCGCGGCTACGAGGTGATCAACCGCCTGCGCAGTTTCAAATTCATCGCCGCCGACAAACTGGTCGCCGAGCGTTTACAGGTCGCTGAAGGCGAAACCGTGGCGCAGATCAAACGGGTTCGCCTGATCAACCGCGAGCCGATCTCCCTGGAAATCACCTACCTGCCCAAAGCCATCGGCGAGCGGTTGGAGAAGGCTGACCTGGTCACCCGCGACATCTTCCTGATCCTGGAAAACGACTGCGGCCTCGCTCTCGGCCACGCCGACCTGGCCATCGACGCGGTGCTGGCCGACAGCGACCTGACCCAGGCCCTGAACGTCGAACCCGGCTCGCCGATCATGCGCATCGAGCGCCTGACCCACGATGCCGCTGGCGTTCCGGTGGACTTCGAACACCTTTACTACCGTGGCGATGCCTTCCAGTACCGCTTGCGGATCGACCGGCAAAAAGGGGATCAGGCATGACCCGAACGACTCTGGAACAGGAATACGACATCGTCGTGATCGGCGGTGGCACCGCCGGCCCGATGGCGGCGATCAAGGCCAAGGAGCGCAACCGCGACTTGCGCGTGTTGCTGATCGACAAGGCGAACGTCAAGCGCAGCGGCGCGATCAGCATGGGCATGGACGGCCTGAACAACGCGATCATCCCCGGCCACTCGACGCCGGAGCAGTACACCAAGGAAATCACCATCGCCAACGACGGCATCGTCAATCAGGCGGCGGTGTACGCCTACGCGACCCACAGCTTCGAAACCATCGAGCAACTGGACCGCTGGGGCGTGAAGTTCGAGAAGGACGAAACCGGCGACTACGCGGTGAAAAAGGTCCACCACATGGGCGCCTACGTGCTGCCGATGCCGGAAGGCCACGACATCAAGAAAGTCCTCTATCGCCAGTTGAAACGCGCGCGGGTCAGCATCACCAATCGCGTGGTCTGCACCCGTTTGCTCACGGACGAAGAGGGCACGGTCAACGGCCTGATGGGCTTCGATTGCCGCACCGCCGACTTCCATGTGATCAAGGCCAAGGCTGTGATTCTCGCCTGCGGTGCCGCCGGGCGTTTGGGCCTGCCGTCCTCGGGCTACCTGATGGGCACCTACGAAAACCCGACCAACGCCGGCGACGGTTACGCCATGGCCTATCACGCCGGGGCCGAACTGGCGAACCTCGAATGCTTCCAGATCAACCCGCTGATCAAGGATTACAACGGCCCGGCCTGCGCCTACGTCACCGGTCCGTTGGGTGGCTACACCGCGAATAACAAGGGCGAGCGTTTTATCGAGTGCGACTACTGGAGCGGCCAAATGATGTGGGAGTTCCACCAGGAACTCGAAAGCGGCAACGGCCCGGTGTTCCTCAAACTCGATCACCTGGCCGAGGAAACCATCCAGAACATCGAGGAGATCCTGCACAGCAACGAACGCCCGAGTCGCGGCCAGTTCCACGCCAATCGCGGCACGGACTACCGCACGCAGATGGTTGAAATGCACATCTCCGAGATCGGTTTTTGCAGTGGGCATTCGGCGTCCGGGGTGTGGGTCAACGAGAGGGCTGAAACCTCGGTCAAGGGTTTGTACTCGGCCGGCGACATGGCGGCAGTGCCGCATAACTACATGCTCGGCGCGTTCACCTATGGCTGGTTTGCTGGCACCAACGCCGCAGATTTTGTCGCCGGACGGGAGTTTTCAGCGGTCGATGCCCAGCAGATCGAGACGGAAAAGCAGAGGGTCTACGCACCGCTGGACCGCGAACACGGCCTGCCGCCCGCGCAAGTCGAATACAAGCTGCGCCGTTTCGTGAACGACTACCTGCAACCGCCGAAAGTGACCAAGAAGATGCAAATCGGCCTGCAACGCTTCAGCGATATCCAGCGCGACCTCGATCAGATCAAGGCCCACAACCCCCACGAACTGATGCGTGCCATGGAAGTCAGCATGATCCGCGACTGCGCCGAAATGGCCGCCCGCGCCTCGTTGTTCCGCGCCGAAAGTCGCTGGGGGCTTTACCACTATCGGGTTGACCACCCGCAACGCAACGACAGCGACTGGTTCTGCCATTGCCACCTGAAGAAGGGCGACGACGGCCGGATGACCAGTTTCAAGAAAGCCGTCGAGCCTTACATCATCCCGCTTGATGCCGAAGAAATGCAGGCCTACGACCGGCTGCGGGTCGGCGCGTTTGCGGCCTGAGCCTGACTATAAGAGAGACCGAGAAATGGCCTATCAACCCCAGGAAATCTTCTTCCGCTCCAACGCGCCGGTCACGGTCGACGAGGACCTTTGCATCGCCCACAAAGGCTGCACCGTGTGCGTCGATGTCTGCCCGATGGACCTGCTGGCGATCAACCCGGCCACGCAAAAGGCCTACATGGCGTTCGACGAATGCTGGTACTGCATGCCCTGTGAAAAGGATTGCCCGACCGGGGCGGTGAAGGTCGAGATTCCATATCTGTTGCGTTGAACCCCGCTTGCGTCAAAGCCATCCGGCAACACCGGACGCCTGATCCGAACACCCCTCGTTTCCCACCGCGCCCTGATCGTGGCGGAGACGAACACCCAATTAATGATTCGAGGGGAAATACGTATGTTATTGCGTGCAGCATTAGCCGGTCTGGTACTGGCCTCATTTACCTTGTCCGCGTCGGCTGAAACCATCCGCATCGCCATCGGCACCCAGGACACCACCATCAACTGCGCCGCTGGCGGCCTGCTGATCCGTGAACTCGGTTTGCTCGACAAATACCTGCCCCACGACGGCCAATACAAAGACGCCAAATACGAGGTGGAGTGGAAGAACTTCACCAGCGGCGCGCCCCTGACCAATGAGATGGTTGCCGGCAAACTCGACTTCGGTGCCATGGCCGATTTCCCCGGCGCGTTCAACGGTGTGGCGTTCGAAACGGCCGGCAAGCACAGCCTGTTTATCAGCGTGCTGTCGGGCAGCATCAAGGGCAGCGGCAACGGCATCGTGGTGCCGAGCGCGTCCGGTGTGCAGTCCCTGGCCGAACTCAAGGGCAAGACCATTTCCGTGCCGTTCGCCTCCACTGCCCACGGCATGTTGCTGCGCGCCGTGGCCGCCCAGGGCTGGGACCCGCTCAGAGACGTGAACATCATCGCCCAGCCACCGGAAGTCGCTGGCTCGGCGTTGCAGGCCGGGAAGATCGACGCCCACGCTGATTTCGTGCCGTTTGCCGAACTGTTCCCGAGCCGTGGTTTCGCGCGCAAGATTTATGACGGCGCCCAGGCCAACGCGCCGACCTTCCATGGCGCGTTGGTGGATCAGGCCTACGCGAAGAAGTACCCGGAAATTGTCGTCGCCTACCTGCGGGCGAGCATCGAAGCCAATCAACGGCTGGCGGCGGAACCCGAGAAGTACAGCGAGCTGATCGCCAAGGTCACGGGCGTGGACGCTGAGGTCAACTACCTGTTCCACGGCCCGCTGGGCGTGCAGACCCGCGACCTGAGCTGGAAACCGGAATATCGCCAGGCGGTCGGCACCGCCATCGATACCCTCAAGTTGTTGAAGAAGGCTGATCGGGGCCTCGACCTGAATACCTTCATCGATGACCAATACATCCGCGCCGCGTTCAAGGCATCGAACCTGGACTACACCGCGCAACTGGCCAACTACGCGCAAACGCCGCTCAACGCGGTGGATGCGCTCAGCGGCAAAGCCATCACCGATGTCAGCCACGTGGCGGAAATCTGGGTGCGCGGCGAGCCGAAAGTCCGGCAGTACGCCTCGGCGGAAGCAGCGTTCAGCGCGTTGGCCGGATTGAAGGCAGAAGGCAAGAACATCCGCGCGGTGTATGCCCAGGCAAGTGACAGCGGGATCAAGTTACTGGCGGATCAGGCGTGGTTTGCCAGCGATGCCAAGGGCCGGCTCAGTGCGTTCCTGCTCAAGGGCCAGGCCCAGCAATTCGCCACGGCTCAGGGCGGCAAGGTGTTCGATTTTGCCGACGCCACCACCCAGGCCGTGGCCAGCCGCTGAGTCAGATCGTTCCCACGCTCTGCGTGGGAATGCCGCCAGGGACGCTCCGCGTTCCACTCTTGTATGTGACGCAGAGCGTCACGGGATGCATTCCCACGCAGAGCGTGGGAACGATCAGAGGTGACATATGAATTCACGCTGGCTCCCCCGAGCCGCCTCACTGCTGCTGTGCCTGCTGTTCTGGCAACTCGCTGCGAGCGGTCACTGGAACCTCGGCCTGGTGACCTTCGCCAATGTGCCGACGCCCCTGTCGGTGATCCACGCCGCGTTGGGCCTGGGCGACTCCGGCAAACTCGGCCAACACCTGAGCGCCAGCCTCAGCCGGGTCTTCGCCGGTTACCTCGCGGCGCTGGTCATCGGCATCGCCCTGGGCCTGGCTATCGGCCGCTCGAAATGGGCCGAAGACTTGCTGCTGCCGCCTCTTGAAGTCTTAAGACCAATCCCCGCCGTCGCGTGGATCCCGTTGGCCATCCTGATGTTCCCGTCCTCGGAACTGTCGAT
Organism: Pseudomonas sp. ANT_J12; assembly: GCF_008370045.1. Taxonomy (GTDB): domain Bacteria; phylum Pseudomonadota; class Gammaproteobacteria; order Pseudomonadales; family Pseudomonadaceae; genus Aquipseudomonas. The sequence continues at coordinate 57,486 of NZ_VOBN01000003.1, read as the reverse complement.
GGTCTTCATCACCTTCACCGGCGCACTGTTTCCGATCCTGCTCAACACCATCCACGGCGTCGAAGGCGTCGACCCACGCCTGATCGCCTCGGCCCGCAGCCTCGGGGCAGGGCGCCGCGCGATTTTGCTGGAGGTGATCCTGCCCGGCGCCGCGCCGAGCATCATCACCGGCCTGGCCATCGGCATGGGCACGTCGTGGTTCTGTCTGGTGACCGCCGAGATGATCTCCGGTCAGTTCGGCATCGGCTATTACACCTGGGAGTCCTACACCATCCAGAACTACGCCGACATCGTCGTCGGCATGTTGCTGATCGGCGTGCTCGGGATGGGCAGCAGCCTGCTGATCAAACGCCTGGGCGGGCTGTTCACGCCTTGGCATCGACCACGAGGAAAAGCCTGATGAGCGTTTTTCAACACCCCGAAGGGCGCATCGATATTCGTGATTTGTCGATCAGCCTGGGCGAGGGCAGTACGGCGTTCGAAGCGGTCCAGGGCCTGGATTGCCAGATCGAACCGGGCCAGTTTGTGTGCATTCTCGGGCCGTCCGGTTGCGGCAAATCCACCTTGCTCGGCGCATTGGCCGGGCATCTGCAACCGCGCATCGGCACCTTGAATGTCGATGGCGCGCCGATCTGTGGCCCGTCGCCGCAGCGCGGCATGGTGTTCCAGCATCACACGCTGTTCCCTTGGCGCACTGTGCGCGACAACGTCGCCTTCGGCCTGAAAATGCGCGGCATCGGCAAGACCGAACGCCACAAAGCCGCCGATGAAATCCTCGCTTTGGTGGGGTTGGAAGGCTTTGCCGAACGCTGGCCGGACCAGCTCTCCGGCGGCATGCAGCAGCGGGTCGAAATCGCCCGGGTGCTGATCAATCGCCCACGGCTGTTGCTGATGGATGAACCGTTCGGCGCCCTCGATGCGCTGACCCGACTGAACATGCAGGAACTGCTGCTGGACATCTGGACACGGATTCGCACCACCGTGGTGTTCGTCACCCATGACATCGACGAGGCGCTGTTCCTCGCCGATCGCTTGCTGGTGATGAGTTCGCGCCCCGGTCGCATCATCGAAGACCTGCGCCTCGATTTCCCCCGGCCACGCACCACCGAATTGGTGACCAGCCACGACTTTTCCCGCTTGAAGCGTCACTGCCTTGAGCTCCTGCGTTACGAGGACGGTCGGCAGCTGCCACGCCTGAACCCCCTCGGACTTCCCCCAGAAAACAAACTGCCGCGATTTGCCCTATGACCTCATTATTTGATGCAACCGAAAACGACGACATCCTCGCCCTGCAACCGCGCCTGACTGATGCCGATCCCGGCGTGCGCCGCATTGCGCTGATTGAACTGGCTGATCTGGAAGAGCCGGAGGGCTTGCTGTGGTTGGTCGATCGCCTGGCCGAAGACCCGACTGAAGAGGTTCGCGCGGAAGCCGCGCGATTGCTGGAAGCCTGGGAGGACGAACCGGTCGTTGAGGCGCTGTGCCAGGCGCTGACCGATCCGTCATCGGCCGTACAAGCCGCCGCCGCGCAGAGTTTAAGCCTGCTTAAGAGCGAAGCGGCGGGCCGGGTGATTTTGCCGTGGACCGGGCATGCCGATATCAGCGTGCGGGTGGCGGCGTTCAGGGCTTTGCGCGAATTACGATTCCCCGAGGCTGCCGGCGCTGCTTTAAACGCGTTGAACGATCAAGACGCCAGCGTGCGCCGCGAGGCCGTTGGCGTACTCGGCTGGCTCAAGCAGCTGGACGCCTTGCCAGCCCTGGCCCGACTGGCCAGTGACGACCCGGACACCGAAGTCCGCCGCGCCGCCACCGGTGCCCTCGGATTGGCCTCCGACATTCAAGTCCTGCCGGCCCTGCGCCAGGCCTTGCAGGACCACGCCTGGCAAGTGCGCGAAGAAGCTGCCACCACCCTGGGCAAGGTCGGCCACGTGGATGCAGGCCCGGCATTGGTCGAAGCCTTGAGTGACGATTACTGGCAAGTACGCCTGCGCGCCACCCGCAGCCTCGGCCGCTTGCGTTACGCCCCGGCCCTCGACGCGCTGATCGAAACGTTAGGCCATCGCATCAGTAATTTGCGCAAGGAAGCAGCGCTGGCCCTCGGTGAATTGAACGATCGAGGCGCGGTTTCCGCCCTGCAAGCCGCGCAAGATGACGGCGACCCGGAAGTGCGCAAAGCCGTGCGCATCGCCTTGAGTCAACTGCAATGAACCCGCTGGCGGTGGGTAATTCCCAGAGCAGACAGCAATTGCGGCTGAACTGGCCGGATGGGCGCGAGCAATTGCTCGATCACGCCGACCTGCGCCGCCAGTGCCCGTGCTCGCAATGCCGGGCGTTTCGGCTGCAAGGGCTGACCGTGAAGGTCGATTCGCGGATTCGCGTGGTCGAGTTGAATAGCCAGGGCTACGGCCTGCAACTGGTGTTCAGCGACGGCCACGAACGCGGCATCTATCCGTGGCCCTATCTCGCAGAATTGACCTGATCCCTGCCCGAAACGCGGCTGTCTGACCGGAACCCTGTAGGAGCGAGGCTTGCCCGCGAAGGCGATGCCCCTGACACACCGCCTTCGCGGGCAAGCCTCGCTCCTACGGTTCACCGGATCAGTTCCGCAGGTGTCGGCGGTTCAGAACGATTTACTGACGCTCGCCACCACCGTCGCCGTGCACACATCACCAAACCCCCAATTGCTGGCGCATTGGCTTTGCGACAGGTCGGTGTCGATGTAGCTGACCCCCAGCAACACCCCGGCCAGTTCATGGGTCAGCTTCACTTCCCATTCGTGGTACGCGTCTTCGGCGTGGCCGTTCGAGGCGTACAGGTGCGGGTCCTTGAAGTCCATTTCGCCGTAGCGCAGTTTCAAACCCAAGTCGTAGGGCAATTCGGTTTCGTAGCCGATGTAGCTGTAGAGCGAACTCTGCTGGCTGTCGATGCCCGGCGCATCCGCCGAATAATAGGCGGCGAGCTTCACCCCATACACGCTGAGAATGCCGTAGGTTTCGCTCTGATTGAACTGGCCTTCCTTGGGGTAGGCGTACTTCAAATAGCCGAGGTCCAGGCTCACGGCATCGGTCGCCTGCCACAGCCAACCGGCGTAGTAATCGATTTCCTGGCGGGTTTTCAGGCCGCCGCCGAAATCGACATTCGAACTCCATACACCCGCATACAAACCACTGCTGTGAGCCAGAGTGACTCCGGCCTGCATGGCGGGATCGTTCTGGGTTTGCGAGATGCCGCGGGTGCGGTAATCGCTGGCCAGGGTCAGGTCCACCAGCAGGTTGAAATCGTCATTCAAGGGGATGGCCTGGCTGCTCAAGGGCAGCAGGCTTAACGGCAACAAAGTTAAAGAGCGGAGGGCGAACAGGGTGAAAGCTTTCATGGGACGGTGCCTTTGTTGTGATTGTTCTGGGCAGTTTTCGGGCAAGGCTGCGCCACACCCCGGCGACGGTCGCAGGGGCAGGGCAGCAAGAGGGTTTCTTATAGGGTCGGTGCGTAGACTTCGCGTCCGGCAAACCAGGTTTGCAAGACTTTGGTGTCGTTCAGAGCTTTGTTATCGACCGTGAACACATCGCGATCCAGCACGATGAAATCGGCCTGTTTGCCGGCGGTCAGCGAACCGATCTGCTTCTCCAGCCCGATGGTCCGCGCCGCGTTGAGGGTGTAGGCGTAGAACAGGGTTTCGCGGTCCAGGCGTTCATCGGCATTCAGCACACCCAGCGGACCTTTGCGGGTGATCGCCTGGGCCATGGCATTAAACGGATTGGGCGTGGACACCGGCCAGTCGCTGGCCCCGGCAATGGTCGCGCCCTGTTTGAGCAGCGAGTGCGCCGGGTATTGATAACGGAAGGCCAGGGCGCTGACGTAGGGTTTGATCATGTCCAGGGTGTAATCGTCGGCCGTGGCCCACAGCAGTTGCATCGAGGCGATCACGTTCAGCGGCTTGAACCGCGCAAACTCCTTCGGGTTGACCATTTGCAGGTGGGTGATCGAGTGGGTCACGCCGCTCTGGCGATCCTTGCGCGCCTGGGCGATGCCGTTCAGGGATTCACGCACCGCGCGGTCGCCGATGGCGTGGATGTGCACCAGCCAGCCACGCTGGTCGATGGCGCTGACCAGTTCGCCGAAATGCTTGGGATCGATCAGCAACTCGCCCTGTTTGTGCGAGTTGCTGTACGGATCGATCATCGCCGCGCTCTGCGCCGGGTATTCGATCACGCCGTCGGCGAAGATCTTGATCCCCGGCAGCGTCAGGTTGGGAATGCCCTGGAACTGCTGGCGGACCTTGTCCAGCACGTCGAGATCGGCCGGCACGCTTTTCGGATTGGCCACCAGCAGCGCGGCGACGTGGACGCTCATGTCGCCGGTTTCCGACAGCGCTTTATAGGCCGGCAGCACACCGACGGTCTTCTCCGTGGGCTTGAGCGCGAACACCGGCTCGCCCGGCGCGGCGTTGGCGGCGGGGTCCATCCACGCCGTGATGCCGAGGCTGTTGTTGTAGCGCATCGCCGATTGCGCGGCCTTGAGCATGTCGGCGGCGCTCGGCACCGGCATTTTCGAGGCGACCCGGTCCCAACCGGCGTCTACCAGGAACCCGTTGGGGCTGCCATCGGCGCGTTTGCCGATCGTGTCTTTCTCGGCGTCCGGCAGGGTTTTCAGCAGCGCGGCATCGATGCCGGCGCGTTCGAGCATTACGTTATTGGCCCACGCGGTGTGGTGGTCGCTGCCGGTGAAGACCACGGGCACGTTGGCCCATTCGCCGCTGTTGAATTTTTTGCCGAAGGGTTCGGCCTGCGCCCAATACGCCGAACTCATGCCGGCCACGCTCAACACATCGCCGTGTTTGGCCTTGCCATCGTCACGCCAGCCGCGCAGGCGTTTTTCCAGTTCGTCGAGGCTGACCACCTCGTCTTGCATATTCGCCGAGACCATTTCCAGGCCGCCGAACACCGCGTGGGAATGGCTGTCGATCAGCCCGGGCATCAGGGTCTTGCCACCGAGGTCGATGACTTGGGTATTGGCGTCGATCAGGGCTTTGATCTGTGCGTCAGTGCCGACTTTCAGCACCTTGCCGTTCTCTACCGCCAGGGCCTGCACCTTCGGTTGGGTGCGGTCGGCGGTGAAAATCTTGCCATTGAGCAGCACCAGATCGGTGGCGGCCATGGCTTCCATCGAGGCAAAACTAACAGCGGCCATCAACAGATTCGGGATGAATCTTTTCATTGAATGTTTCCTTGTTATTGCGTCTGATGGCCAGATTAGTGGCTGCCCGCGCTCAGCAGAACGCCTGCCTCACGAAAAACGTTTTTGCCTGAATGGAAAAAGCATGGACAAGTTGGGCGCATTGAAAATGTTCGTGGTCACCGCGCAGCTCGGCAGTTTCAGCCGCGCCGCCGAGCAACTGGGCAAGACCCCGTCGGCCCTGACCAAAGCGGTCAATCACCTCGAAGCCGAGCTGGGTGCGCGATTGTTCGAGCGCAGCACCCGGCGGATTCTGCTGACGGAAGTGGGGCGGCTGTATCTGGAAACCGCGCGCCAGGTGTTGCAGCGGCTGGAGGAGGTCGGCGAGGAAGTCGAGCAAATGCAGCATGGCCTGCGCGGCAGCCTGAAAATCACCGCGCCGCTGGCGTATGGGCAGGCGTTTCTGGATCAGGTGTGTGGCGGTTTTCTGGAGCAATACCCGCAGATCAACCTGCAAGTGGATTTGTGCGACGAGTTCGTCAATCTGCTGGAAAGCGGCTACGACCTGGCCCTGCGTGAGGGCCATGACGACTTGCCGGGGCTGATCGCCCGGGTCGTCGGCAGCAATCGCCTGGCGTTGTGCGCCAGCCCGGCCTATCTGGCGCGCAAGGGCGTGCCGGTGACGCCGCAAACCCTCGATCAGCACGAATGGCTGCTGTATCGCCATCCGTTGCTCAGCCGCGAATTCTGGTGGGCAGAACGCGACGGCCAGCGTTTGAGCCTGCCGCAGCCCCAGTCGCCCCGGCTGCGCAGCGACAATTACGACTTGCTGCTGGCCAATGCCCTGGCCGGGCGCGGCTTGCTGCACACACCGTTGTGGAGCGCCGCGCCGTACATCGCTGATGGGCGGCTGGTGCGGCTGATGGCGGATTACGCCATCGACCCGGACAGCTTCGGCGCGCACATTCTGGCGGTGTACCCGAGCCATCGGCGGGCGACGGCGAAGGTGGTGGCGTTTATCGATTACATCGCCGATTTCCTGGATGGCCTCGCGCCCTGTACACACCGACTGTAGGAGCCAGGCTTGCCCGCGATAGCGATCTCATGCACGCCATCGCAGACAAGCCTGGCTCCTACAGTCAGCGTCTACCGATTAGTGGTCGTTGCCAGAAAAACGCCAAAAGAGTACAAATGTACTCCATGACGACTCTCACTCCCCGCCGTACCGCCATCCTGACCTTTATCCGTGATCGAATCGCGGAGCACGGCCAGTCCCCGAGCCTCGCTGAAATCAGCGAGGCCTTTGGTTTCGCCTCCCGCAGCGTGGCGCGCAAGCATGTGCTGGCGCTGACCGAAGCCGGGTTTATCGAGGTCAACCCCAATCAGGCCCGGGGCATTCGTCTGCTCGGGCAACCGGCGCGCCCGGAGTGGCTGGACATCCCGGTGCTCGGCCGGGTGGCGGCGGGTGCGCCGATTGGCGCCGATGCCGAAGTGCACAGCCGCTTGCTGTTCGATCCGTCGATGTTTTCCCGGGTGCCGGACTACTTGCTGCGGGTCCAGGGCGATTCGATGATCGAGGACGGCATTCTCGACGGCGACCTGGTGGGCGTGCACCGCAACCCCGAGGCGCTCAATGGCCAGATCGTGGTGGCGCGGCTCGACGGCGAAGTCACCATCAAGCGTTTCGAACGGGTTGGCGATACGGTGCGACTGCTGCCGCGCAACCCGGCCTATCAACCGATCATCGTCGAAGCCGATCAGGACCTGGCCATCGAAGGGGTGTTCTGCGGTCTGGTGAGGCAAGGGTGATGGGCGCCGTCGTTGCGTTGGATACGCTGTTCAATGGCGGCCAGGTCTGGAAGGGCCGGCCTGCGCCCCCGGCCGTCAGCCCGCAACCCACCGGGCATGCCGCGCTGGATGCGGCATTGCCTACCGGCGGCTGGCCGGAAGCGGCGCTGACCGAAATCCTCTTGGCCGGGCAGGGCGTGGGCGAGTTGCAACTGGTGTGGCCGGCGCTGGCACGGCTGTCGGCGGCGGGCGAGCGCATCGTGCTGATCGCGCCGCCGTACGTGCCGTATCCCCAGGCCTGGCAGAACGCCGGGGTCGATCTGCGTCAGTTGTCGATCATCCAGGCCAGCGAACGGGATGCCTTGTGGGCGGCGGAACAATGCCTGCGCTCGGGCAGTTGCGGCGCAGTGCTGTGTTGGCCGCACAAGGCCGATGACCGCGCCTTGCGACGCTTGCAGGTGGCGGCGGAAACCGGCTCGACCCTGGCATTTGCCTATCGCTCGCTGGCCGAAGCGGTCAACCCTTCGCCGGCAGCCCTGCGCATAGCCATCGACGCGAAACCTGCGCAGTTGCGGGTCTTGAAGTGCCGGGGTGGATTGGCCCGTACGGCGCCGATTGCCTTTGCCATGGGACATTGAGGTTGCCATGCGCTGGGTGTGCATTCTGTTCCCACAATTGGCGCTGGACGCGGTACTGCGCCAGCGCCCTGATCCCGATGAGCCGTTGGCGCTGCTGACCGGCCCGGCCCAGCGCCGGGTGCTGCAAGCGGTCAACGGCGCGGCGCGGGCGCTGGGCTTGCGCCCGGGCCAGTCGATGACCGCGGCCCAGGCCCTGAGCAAAGGCTTTGTCACTGCCGAGTACGACGCCGCCGAGATCGAACACTGGCAGCAGTTCCTCGCGGCCTGGGCTTATCGCTTCAGTTCCCAGGTCAGCGTGCATTACCCGCGCGCGGTGGTGTTTGAAATCGAGTCGAGCCTGGGCCTGTTCGGGCCCTGGACTACGTTTGAGGCACGGCTGCGCAGCGAACTCAGCGAACTGGGTTTTCGTCACCGCATCGTCGCCGCGCCCAACCCGGTGGCGGCGCGGGTGCTGGCCAACGTGTATGACGGGCTGGTGGTGCCGGACGATCAAGCCTTGCGTTATCACCTGGGACAACTGCCGGTCGACCGCATCGCCCTGGAACCCACGGTGGCCACGGCGTTGTCGCGCATGGGCCTGCGCACCCTGAGCCAGGTGCAAGCGCTGCCGCGACATACCCTGGCCCGGCGTTTCGAGGCCCCGGTGCTCAAGCATCTGGACGCCTTGCTCGGTCTGCGGCACCTGGCCCTGGCGTTCTACCTGCCGCCAGATCGCTTCGATGTGCGCATCGAGCTCAACTTCGACGTGCAATCCCATCAGGCGCTGCTGTTTCCATTGCGCCGGTTGACCGGGGATCTGTCGGCATTCCTTTGCGGCCGGGACAGCGGTGTGCAGCGTTTCGACCTGCACCTGGAACACGCCGGGTTGCCGGACAGCGTGATCAAGGTCGGGCTGCTCAGCGCCGAGCGTGATCCGGCGATGCTCTTCGAACTGGCCCGGGGCCGCTTGGAGCAAGTACAGGTCGAGGCCCCGGTGCGCGGTTTTCGCCTGCGCGCCGAAGACTTGCCGAGCTTCGTGCCCCAGCGCCAGGAACTGTTCGACGACCGCCCGCAGCAGTCCTTGCCCTGGGAGCAGTTGCGCGAACGCCTGCGGGCACGGCTGGGGGATGAGGCGGTGCAGGGTTTGCGTTTTCAGGCCGATCACCGCCCCGAGTGTGCGTGGCAGACCCGCGTCGATAACCAGTTCTGCGGCGGATTGCCGGGAGTCCATCGGCCGGGATGGCTGCTGACCGAACCGCTGGCGGTGCACGAAGGTTCGGCGCGGATTCTCATGGGGCCGGAACGCATCGAGTCCGGTTGGTGGGATGGCGCCGATGTGCGCCGGGATTATTACCTGATCCAGACCCGCGCCGGCCAGCAAGGCTGGGCCTATCGTGTGGTGGGTGAGGGCGGCCCGTTGTGGCTGCAAGGCTGGTTTGCATGAGCGTCGAATATGCCGAACTGCATTGCCTGTCGAATTTCAGTTTCCAGCGCGGGGCCTCCAGCGCGCTGGAGTTGTTTCAACGGGCCAGACAGCAGGGTTACCGGGCCCTGGCGATCACCGATGAATGCACCCTGGCCGGCATTGTCCGGGCGTGGCAAGCGGCGAAGTCGGTTGAGTTACCGCTGATCATCGGCAGCGAAATCCGTATCGAGGACGGGCCGAAACTGGTGTTGCTGGTGGAAAATCTTGAGGGCTATCAGGCGCTGTGTCGGCTGATCACCCGCGCCCGACGCCGCACACAGAAAGGTCAGTATCAAGTCCTAAGGGAGGACTTCAGCGAACCGTTGCCGGGATTGTTGGCGTTGTGGGTGCCGGACGCGGTGGATGATTTTGCCCAAGGTCACTGGCTCAAACAGGCCTTTGCCGAACGCCTGTGGCTGGCGGTCCAGTTGCATCGCGGGCAGGACGATAGCCGACGGCTGAACGACCTGTTGATGCTGGCCAGGGAACTGCGCATTCCGGCGGTGGCCAGTGGTGACGTGCACATGCACGCCCGTGGCCGGCGTGCCTTGCAGGACACCATGACCGCGATCCGCCATCACCTGCCGGTGGCGGCGGCCGGGTTGCGCCTGCATCCCAATGGCGAGCGGCATTTGCGCGGCCTCGACGTCGTGGGTGAACTCTATCCACGAGCCTTGCTCGATGAAACCCTGGTCATCGCCCGGCGTTGCACCTTCGACCTTGGCCAGTTGCGCTATCAATATCCCCGGGAACTGGTGCCGGAAGGTCATACGGCCACGTCCTGGTTGCGGCATTTGACCGAAGAGGGCGTCCAGTGGCGCTGGCCGGTGCCGCCGCAGGCCAAGGTGTTGAAGCAGATCGACAAAGAACTGGAGCTGATCGCCGAGCTGGGCTACGAAAGCTATTTCCTCACGGTTCACGACATCGTGCGCTTCGCCCGCGAGCAAAAAATCCTCTGCCAGGGCCGGGGCTCGGCGGCCAACTCGGCGGTGTGTTTTGCCTTGGGCATCACCGAAATCGACCCGGATCGCACCACGCTGCTGTTCGAACGGTTTCTGTCGAAGGAGCGCAACGAGCCACCGGACATCGACGTGGATTTCGAGCATGAACGCCGTGAAGAAGTCTTGCAGTACGTGTTCCAGCGTTATGGCCGCAGCCGCGCCGCGCTGACGGCGGTGGTCAGCACCTATCACGCGGCCGGCGCGGTGCGTGATGTGGCCAAGGCCTTGGGCCTGCCGCCGGATCAGGTCAACGCCCTGGCTGATTGTTGTGGTCACTGGAGCGACAAGACCCCGCCCGTCGAACGCCTGCTGGAAGGTGGCTTCGACCCCGAGAGCCCGGTGCTGCACCGGGTCTTGAGCCTGACCGGGCAACTGATCGGCTTTCCCCGGCACCTGTCCCAGCACCCCGGCGGTTTCGTGATTTCCGAGCAGCCGCTGGACAGCCTGGTGCCGGTGGAAAACGCGGCCATGGCCGAGCGCACCATCATCCAGTGGGACAAGGACGACCTCGACGCGGTCGGGTTGCTCAAGGTCGATATTCTGGCCTTGGGCATGCTCAGCGCGATTCGCCGCTGTTTCGATCTGCTGCGCCGTCACCGAAATCTGGACCTGAGTCTGGCGACCATTCCGTCCGAAGACAAACCCACCTACGAAATGATCGGTCGTGCCGACACCATCGGCGTGTTCCAGATCGAGTCCCGGGCACAGATGTCGATGCTGCCCCGGCTCAAACCGGTGAATTTCTACGACTTGGTCATCGAGGTGGCCATCGTCCGACCGGGGCCGATCCAGGGCGGCATGGTGCATCCGTACCTGCGCCGGCGAAACAAGCAAGAGCCTGAGGTTTATCCGTCCCCGGCACTGGAAACCGTGCTCAAGCGCACCCTGGGCGTGCCGCTGTTCCAGGAACAGGTGATGCAGATCGCGATTGTCGCTGCGGATTACAGCCCCGGCGAGGCCGATCAACTGCGCCGTTCCATGGCCGCCTGGAAACGCCACGGCGGGCTGGAGCCGCACAAGGATCGCCTCGCCGCCGGAATGAAGAAAAACGGCTACACGGCAGAGTTCGCCGCGCAGATCTTCGAGCAGATCAAGGGCTTCGGCAGCTACGGTTTCCCCGAGTCCCACGCCGCCAGTTTCGCCCTACTGACCTACGCCAGTTGCTGGCTCAAATGCCACGAACCGGCAGCGTTCGCCTGTGCGCTGATCAACAGCTGGCCCATGGGTTTCTACAGCCCGGACCAGATTCTGCAGGACGCCCGCCGGCATCATTTACAGATTCGCCCGGTGGACGTGCGCGCCAGCGACTGGGATTGCAGCCTGGAACCGATCAGCGGCGCGCAACCGGCGATCCGCATGGGGTTGCGCATGATCAAGGGCTTTCGCGAGGACGATGCCCGGCGCATCGAAGCCGCCCGGTCCCGGGGCGCGTTTGCCGACATCGCCGACCTCGGCGAACGGGCGCAACTCGATGCCCGCGCCCAGGAGCAACTGGCCGATGCCGGGGCCTTGCGCGGACTGGCCGGCGACCGCCATCGGGCGCGCTGGGAAGTGGCGGGGGTGCAGAAGCAGCTCGGGTTGTTCGCCGGGTTGCCGCGTCAGGAAGAACCTGAGGTGTGTTTGCCAAAACCCACGGTGGGCGAAGACTTGCAGGCCGATTACGCCTCAGTTGGCACCACCCTTGGCCCGCACCCATTGGCATTGTTACGCCCGGAATTGAAGGCCCGACGCTGTCGCAGTTCGAAGGAATTGCTCGACGTCGAACATGGCCGCCCCGTTAGCGTGGCGGGGCTAGTCACCGGCCGCCAACGACCGGGCACCGCCAGCGGCGTGACCTTCGTCACCCTTGAAGATGAGTTCGGCAACGTCAACGTGGTGGTCTGGCGTGATTTGGCCGAACGCCAGCGCCAGGTGTTGGTCGGCTCGCAGTTGCTCAAGGTTGATGGGCGCTGGGAAAAGGAAGGCGAAGTGCGGCACCTGATTGCCGGGCGGTTGAGCGACCTGAGCCCCTTGCTCGACGGCATCAACGTGCGCAGCCGGGATTTCCGCTGATCCGGGACGCCGATCGTTCCCAGGCTCTGCGTGGGAATGCAGCCCGGGACGCTCCACGTCCCAATGGAACGCGGAGCGTCCCTTGAGGCATTCCCACGCGGAGCGTAAGAACGATCATCGCGGGCCGTGTGGGGACGATTATTTACCAACAGGCCAAAACCGCTCCCCACCCCCCGGCGCCTCCGTCCACGCCTGCAACGACCGGGTCGGCAAATCGAAATAATCCCGCGTGCGCGCATAGCCATGCCCGCCCATGCGCCCGATCGCGTCCAGCCCCAGTTGATCGATGTACAGGGTTTTCGGGTCGATCAGTTCATCCCTGACGTGGGCCATCAGCACCTCGCCAAAGATAATCTCCCGGGATTGCCCGATGGACAGCGCCATCATGCGCCGACACTCCAGCGCCACCGGCGCTTCGCCGATCCGGGGGCATTTGACGGTGGTGCCGGGGATGGCGGTGAGGCCGGCGGCGGTGAGTTCGTCGAAGCCGGGGGCGAAGGGCACGGCGCAGATGTTCATGGCTTCCACCAGCGCATCGTTGACGATGTTGACGGTGAATTCCTGATTGAGCTGGATATTGCGCGTGGTGTCTTTGGGGCTCTGATCGCCGTAGTTCTCCACGCCCAGGGCGAGGATCGGCGGGTCGGCCGACAGGGCATTGAAGAAGCTGAAGGGCGCGGCATTGATCCGGCCTTCGCCGTCGATGGTGGTGACCAGGGCAATCGGCCGGGGCACCACGCTGCCGATCAGGATCTTGTATTTGTCCCGGGGGCTCAGTTGGCTGAAATCGAAGCTTTGCATGGCAGAAATCTCTAAAGAAGGGGATCCATCGCGCTCAGCGGCGCGTGTGCGCTGTAGTCATCGGCGAACGGAATGGCCGGTTTGAACAGGCCTCGCCAGTCCGGTTGGCCAAAGGCCCGGTCGCTGTGGCTGCGCATCAGTTTTTCGAATTGGCGTTGGGCCTGGCGTTGCAGTGCGGGGTAATCGACACCCTGCACCTGGCCGTCCTGCATCACGCAGCGGCCGTCGATGTAACTGGCGATGCAATCGTCGCCGCGCCCGGCCAGTACCAGGTTTTTCAGGGGATCGAACAGCGGCCCCAGATGCTGGCCGCGCAGGCTGAACACGGTGATATCGGCCTTGGCCCCCGGTGCCAGGCGCCCGAGGTCATCGCGGCCCAAGGCCTTGGCGCCGCCGAGGGTGGCGGCGTTGTACATATCCAGCGTGCTGGTTAACGTGTTGCCGCCCTCCATCAACCGGGCGATGTTCAAGCCCTGGCGCATGTTCTCCAGCAAGTCCGCCGGCCAGGTGTCGGTGCCCAGGGCGAAGTTGATGCCCTTGGCCCGGTAGCGACCGAACGAGTTCAACGCTTCACCATCCCGGGCAAACACCACGGGGCAATGCACCAGGCTGGTTCCGCCATCAACCAGCCGTTGCGAATCGTCGTCGCTGGCGTAGATGCCATGGGGCAGCAGACTGCGCGGGGTCAGCAGGTCAAGTTGCTCCAGCCACGCCAACGGCGAAACCCCACGCAGTTGCTCGACCATCGCCACTTCGCCAAGCCCCTGGCAGCAATGCAACCGCATCGGCGCGTTCAATTCCCGGCTCAACGCCGCCGTGCGTTGCAGCAGCGCCGGGGTGCAGGTCTGGATCCGGTCGGGGAGCAGGGCGCCACGAATCAATCCGTCATGCGCGCCATCGAAATCATTAAAAAACCGGACAGCCGCCTCCAGCCCGGCCATGCCCCGAGTTTCATCCCAGTGGTGACCCAACGATCCGTCAGCCCGCCAGTAACTCATGCCACTCATGTAGCACGGCCCAAGATAAGTCCGCAGCCCCAACTCGCCAGCCACGCCGGCCACCGCCGCGAACTCGTCGTAGGTTTCAGCCCACTCGCGGTAGTACATCGAAGTGATCGGCATCGCGGTAGTAATGCCGTTGCGGATCAACTGGGTGAAGGCATAGCGATACTTGAACACCTCTTCATCCGGCGTATAGCTCTCCCGCGGACCCGCCTTCAAATAGTCCTCGGACCACATCCGCCCCATGGCTCGCTCATCGCCGTTATCGAGGGTCAGCACCGTGGAATCGAGGTCGCCTAGGGCATCCAGATCGATAAAACCGGGACCGATCAACGCATTGCCGTAATCGACCCACTGCTCCACCGGCCCCGGATACCCGCGCCCGACAAACACAATGCGCGAACCGTCGAATACCACTTCACCGTCGCGCCACAGCACATGCTGCTTGCCATCGAACCCGACCACGCAACTGGCTTTCAAACCGATCACAGGCGACTTTCCAACAAGCGACCCTCGGCCGCGATCAACCGCCCGCCGCGATAAACCTGGCGCAGCGGCCGCGACACCACCGCTTCACCCAAGGTCTGCACCGGCATCAGTAAAAAATCCGCCGGGCTGCCGATCTCCAACCCATAACCTTCAAGGCCCAACGCCCGAGCGCCATTCACCGTCGCCGCGTTAAACGCCGCCGCCAGTTCCTCGTCCTTGTTCAAATCAAAGCGAAACGCAAGCAACATCGCCCGTTCCAGCATGTCGCCATTGCCCATGGGCGACCAGGCATCGCGAATGCCGTCCGAACCCAGGCACACGTTCACCCCGGCCTCGCGCAAGGCGAGGTACGGCGGTACCGCGCAATCCGCCGGGGCCGAACTCATCAGCGAAATTCGCAACGCCGCCAGCCGCTGCGCCAGCGGTTTGACCTGACTCCACGGCAACATCCCCAGGCAGTACGCGTGGCTGATCATCACCCGACCCTCGAGCCCAAAACGCTCGGTGTAATCGGCGATCAACTTGATCTGCCACAGCCCCAGTTCACCCTTGTCATGCAGGTGAATGTCCACGCCGCGCCCGAATTCACTGGCCAGCATGAACACGAAGTCGAGTTGAGCGATGGGGTCGTTGTCGATGCCACAGGGGTCGAGCCCGCCGACGTTCTCCACGCCCAGGACCATGGCCTCGCGCATCAGTTCGGCGGTGCCGGGGCGGCTGATCAGGCCGGTTTGCGGGAACACCACCAGTTGCAGGTCAATCAGGTCGCGGTAGCGTTCGCGCAGCTGTTGCATGGCCGTGACATGCCGCAGACCGAATTCCGGGTCGATGTCGACGTGGCAGCGCATCGTCAGCGAGCCCCGGGCGATGCAGTTTTCCAGCAGCGCACCGGCACGTTGGGCAATCGGTGTTTCGACGTCCCGCAGCACGGCACGCTCGTTGGCGATGTAGTCCTTGAGCGTCGGCCCGGCGCTGTTCGGGCGCCAGGGTTGGCCCCAGAGGGTTTTGTCGAGGTGGACGTGGCTTTCCACCAGGGCTGGGGTAAGGAGTTGGTGTTGGCCGTCGATGTCGGTGGCGGCCAATGGGGTGTTGGACGCGGGGCGGCGGGCCTTGAACAGGCCGTTTTCGATTTGCAGGTCTTCAGCGGTTGCGCCGTAGGGGCGCACGTTTCTTAGCCAGGTCATTGTTTACCTCGTAATCGTTGGTGTTTGGGCGGGCGCCATCGCCGTAGGAGCAAAGCGTGCTCGCGATGGCCGCGCCTCGGTCTGAAACGAGACAATCAACCCTTGAGCTTCGACCAAATCCGATCCTGCAGCTCCCGCGCCTTGTTGCTGCATTCCTTTTCCGGCCGCAGGCGCGAGGCGTATTCGTCGGGCATGTTGATGGCGTCCATGACTTTCCATTTGGCGTCGAGCAACTGGTCGCTCTGGATGCCGTTGGCGTAGGCGATGGCGTTCGACACGGCGGCGGCGTTTTCCGGTTTCATCATCCAGTCGATGAACATCTTCGCGTTGCCGGGGTGCGGCGCACTTTTCGGTACAGCGAAGTTGTCCTGGAACATCGCCAGGCCTTCGCGGGGATACACGTACTTGATGCTGCTCTTCTGCAACGTCGCGCGGGCGGTGGAGCCGTTCCAGTTCTGCATCATGATCACTTCACCGGAGGCCATGCGGTCCACGGTGTTGTCCGAGCTGTACATCTTTAAGAACGGTTTCTGCTTTTGCAGCAGCTCCAGGATGCGCTTGGCGTCCTGGGGATTTTCCGTGCACTCGTCGACGTTCAGGTAATGGCTGGCGGCATTGATCACGCTGCTGGAGGTGTCGAGGGCGGCGAGTTGACCTTGCAGTTCCTTGCGCGGCTCGAAGAACTCTTTCCACGAGTCGTCGAGCTTACCGCCAGGCACGCGGGCACTGTCATAGGAAAACCCGGTGGTGCCCCACAGGTACGGTGCGGAAAATTTGCGTCCCGGATCGAAACTCGGATCACGGAACGGACCTTTGACGTACTGGAAGTTGGCCAGGGTCGGTGTGTCAATTTCCAGCAACAGGTCCTGCTTGATCAGGGTTTGCATGATCGATTGCGACGGCACAATCACGTCATACGCCGCGCCGCCGGCTTGCAACTTGGCGAGCAGGGTTTCGTTGCTGTCGTAGCCGTCCATGGTGACTTTGATCCCGGTTTCCTTTTCGAATTTGGCCAGCAGGTCCACCGGGTAATAGTCGGTCCAGTTGTAGAAGAACAGTTCTTTGGGTTCGGCAGCCTGGACGCTAAAGGCTGCGAAGCAACTCAGGGCCAGACCAGAAACAGCCAAACGCAGGGTTTTCACTTTCATCAGAAAAGCTCCAGATTTTTATTGGTTTTTGCCGCGCTGCCCCAGCCAGAAGGCCAGCACCACCAGCACGATGGAAATCACCAGCATCAGGGTCGAGATCGCGTTGATCTCCGGCGTTACGCCGGCCTTGATCGCCGAGAAGATGTACACCGGCAAGGTCGTGGAACCGGGGCCGGCGACGAAGAAGGTCATGATGAAATCGTCGAGGCTGACCACGAACGCCAGCACCGAACCGGACAACACCGCCGGCCACAGCAGCGGCAACGTCACCCGGCGAAACACCTGCCACGGGTTGGCGTACAGATCGTTCGCCGCTTCCAGCAGACTCTTGTCCAGATCGTTGAGCCGCGCGCGGATCGGCAGATAAGCGAAGGGAATGCAGAAGCCGATGTGCGCAACGATCACGGTCAGCAACCCGAGCTTGATCCCCAGCGCCATGAACAGCAGCAACGTGGCCACGGCGGTGACGATCTCCGGCAGGATCAACGGCAGGTTGATCCCGCCCTCGACCATTTTCTGGCCATAGAAAGGCCGGTAGGTCGCCAGCGCCGCGAGCAAGGCAATGGCCGTGGCGCACACCGTGGCGATGCTGGCGACGATGATCGAGTTCAGCGCCGCCGTCTGGATCGACGGGTTGGCCAGGATCCGCCCGTACCAGGCGAAGGAGAACTCGGTCCACACCGTTGCCGAGCGGTTGGCGTTGAAGCTGTAGGCGATCAGCACAAAGATCGGCACGTACAGGTAGGCCAGGATCAGCAGGCTGATTTCCCGGGTCATGGGCAGTTTTTTCAGGTGCAGGGCAATCATGCGGTGGCTCCCCGACGAAGGGTTTTCGCGGCATTGCGGCTATAGAGGGCGTAGAGCACCAGCGACAACAGCAAAATCCCCAGCAACAGGAACGACAGCGAGCTGCCCAGGGGCCAGTTGCGCGCGGTGCCGAATTGCTGCTGGATCAGGTTGCCGATCATCAGCGTCTTGCCGCCGCCGAGAATCGCCGGGGTGATGAACGCGCCGAGGCTCGGCACAAACACCAGCAACGCCCCGGCAATCACCCCGGGCATCGACAGCGGCAGGATGATCCGGCGCAACGCATGCCAGCGGTTGGCGCCCAGGTCGTAGGCGGCTTCCACCAGGCGCCAGTCGAGTTTTTCCAGGGTTGAGTAGATCGGCAGAATCATGAACGGCAGGAAGCTGTAGACCAGCCCGACGCTGACCGCGAAGTCGTTGTACAGCAGGGTGATGCCACCGGCGCTCGGGAATAGCGCGTTGAGGCTCTGGGCGACCCAGCCCTGTTCGCGCAGGATGATCAGCCAGGCGTAGTTGCGGATCAGCAGGTTGGTCCAGAACGGAATGGTGATCAGCAACACCATGAGGTTGCGTCTGCGCGGGCTCAGGCTCGACATCCACAACGCCACCGGTAAGCCGAACAGGAAACACAACCCCGTGGTGCCACCGGCCTGGAACACCGAGCGCAACAGCGCCTGGGCGTAGACCCAGTTCAGCTCCAGTTCGCCGTCGAAACCTTCCTGGAAAAACAGCTGGATGTAGCTTTGCAATTGCCAGTCGGCCTGCCAGTCGACGCCGCCATACAGGTTGCGCGGCAACAGGCTGATGTAGCCCATGATCCCTAAGGGAATCGCGATCAGGGCCAATAACGTCAGAACCACCGGGCTGAGCAACAGCGCGCGGTTGAGGGCGGGAGAAGTGCTGCTGACGCTCATCTCAGGCCTCCATCAACAGGCAGGCGTGGGGCGGCAGATTGACCGCGACGCGATCCCCGACCACCCGGCCACGGTTCAGGCCTTCGTTGTTCTCGCGCAGCATGACCTTGATGTCGTTGTTCAAGCGGCACTGGTAGAGCGTGGCGGTGCCGACGTACAGGACGGCTTCAATCACGCCGCGCAGATGATGCGGTTGCGAAGGATCGACCAGTTGCGAACGCTCCGGACGGAACGCCAGTTGCACGGCGGCGCCGTCGAAACCCTGGGCCGGGCAGGGGATCTCCACTGGCATGCCGCTGGGCACGAAGAGTTTTTCATTCTGCTGGCCACGCTTGAGGTGGCCGGGGAGGAAGTTGATGTCGCCGATGAACTGGGCGACGAACTGATGCTTGGGGCGTTCGTAGATATCGTTCGGCGTGCCGATCTGCAGGATCTTGCCGGCAGACATCACGGCGATGCGATCGGACAAGGTCAGGGCTTCTTCCTGATCGTGGGTGACGAAAATGAACGTGATCCCGGCTTCTTTCTGCACGCGCTTGAGTTCGACCTGCATTTCCTTGCGCAACTTCAGGTCCAGGGCCGACAGGGGTTCGTCGAGCAGCAGCACCTTGGGTTTCGGCGCCAAGGCCCGAGCCAGAGCGACCCGCTGCTGTTGACCACCGGACAACTCCGCCGGTTTACGCTTGGCCAGGTGTTGCATTTGCACCAGCGCGAGCATTTCATCGACCCGTTTCGGGATCGACTTGCGATCAAGACCCTGCATCTCAAGGCCGAAGGCGATATTCTGCGCGACACTCATGTGCGGAAACAGCGCGTAGCTCTGGAACACCGTGTTGACCCGGCGCTTGAACGGCGGCAAGTCATTGACCGGTTCGCCCGCCAGGCGGATCTCGCCGTCGCTGACGTGCTCGAAACCGGCGATGGTGCGCAGCAAGGTGGTTTTGCCGCAGCCGGAAGGGCCGAGCAGGGTGAAGAATTCGTTGTCGGCGATGTCCACGGACACGTTATCGAGGGCTGGCGCCAGGCCCGGATCGTCGGAGTACCGCTTGGACACGTTGCGCACTGCAATGGCTATCGGTTGACCCATAATGGTGCAATCCTCTAATTATTGTATGCAATGTTTGGATGCAATCTAGAAATAACCGGATTAATCTGCCCGTGCAACCCCCTTTTTCAAAGGCTGATCAGCGCCAGGGGTCGATTACGCAGGGCCAAAGGAGTGTGGGAATGGCGGAGAAAAAACTGGAGACCACGGTCGACCGCGTCTACCAAGGGGTTTACCAGGCGATCAGCAAGCGCTCGTTGCGTCCGGGGATGAAGCTGGGCGAGGCGTCGTTGGCCGAGCTGTTTAATGTCAGCCGAACGTCGGTTCGTGCCGCGCTCAAGCAATTGGAAGCGGATGGACTGGTGACGACCGAGCCCAATAAAGGGGCGTCGGTGTCATTGCCCAGTGACGAAGAGATTCGTTCGCTGTTCGAAACGAGGCGCCTGATCGAGATCGGTATCGTCAGCGAATTGTGCCGGCGTCGTGACACGGCGGTGACCCAGGATTTGCGCGATCATTTGCTGCTCGAAGACGAAGCGCACCGCAGCGGCGACCATGAGCGGCTGATTCATCTGCTCGGCGAGTTCCACATCAAACTCGCCCGCAGCCTGAATAATCCGGTGTTGCTGGACTGGTTCCAGAAACTGATCTCCCGCGCCTCGCTGTACGCCGCCGCGCTGGACGATGACAGCCACGAAGCCTGCCGCGACGACGAGCATTTGCGCTTGATCGAGTACATCGAGGCCGGTAACCAGAGCGCGGCGATCGAGCTGACCTGCATGCACCTGAACGGCATCGAGAAGGCGATCCTCGACGTCGCCGCCACCTTGAAAACTGACTACCATCCGCTCAAGCATTTGATTGAGGTGTAGCCGACAGCGCTGGGCTTGAGGCTGCCTCTTCACCTGTGGCGAGGGAGCTTGCTCCCGCTGGAGTGCGCAGCACTCCCAAACCGGCCACCACCGAGTTGGCTGGTTTGCGACTGCTTCGCAGCCGAGCGGGAGCAAGCCCCCTCGCCACAAAAGCCTGGCATGTGTGAATCAGCTAACCTCTATGAAACCATTGGCGCCCAGCGTGCTCGAAACAAACGGTCGCCATTACAGGACGCAGAGTCAGTCAATGCAGTTTCTATCGGATAGTCACGGATGTGCCGGCTGGAATGGCGAAATGGCCGGACGCATTCGCGCGTTCGACTGGAGCCTGACCGAACTGGGCACGATCGATAGCTGGCCGCGCAGCCTGAGCAGTGCCGTGCAACTGATGCTCGCGTCGCCCTTGCCGATGGTGATGCTCTGGGGACGGGCGGGCTACATGATTTACAACGACGCCTACTCGGCATTCGCCGGTGGCCGCCATCCCTATCTGCTGGGTGCGCCGGTGGAACTCGGGTGGCCGGAAGTCGCCGAGTTCAACCGCCACGTGGTCGATACCTGCCTGGCCGGCGGCACCTTGACCTATCACAATAAAGTCCTGGTGCTGTTGCGTAATGGCGTTCCCGAGGACGTCTGGCTCGATCTCTATTACAGCCCGGTCGCCGATGATGCAGGGCGTCCCGCCGGGGTCATGGCGATGGTGGTCGAGACCACCGCCCATGTGATTTCCGAGCGCCGGCGCCAGGAAGCGGAGGACGCCTATCGCGCCGATAACGAACGGGTGCGCCTGGCGCTTAATGCCGGGGCCTTGATCGGTTCGTTCGTCTGGGACATCGAGGCCAACGTATTGTCCGGGGACGAGCGTTTCGCCCGCACCTTTTCCTATCCCCCGGACTGCAACCTCGCCGATCTGCCCTCGCGCATCGCCGAATCGCGCATTCATCCCGACGACCGTGCCTGGGTTCAGGAACAGGTCGATCAAGCCGTGCGAACCGGCGCGCCTTACAACGCCGAATACCGGGTGCTGCGCCCCGACGGCAGCTACCTGTGGGTGCTGGCCAGCGGCTGTTGCGAGTTCAACCAACAGGGCAAGGCGTTTCGCTTTCCCGGGGTGTTGATCGACATTCACGAACGCAAGACCGCTGAAGAATCCTTGCTCAGGTTCACCCGTAACCTGGAACAGCGGGTGGCCGATGAAGTCGGTGCACGGCTGGCGGCGGAGGAGCAATTGCGCCAGGCCCAGAAGCTGGAAGCCATCGGCGGCCTCACCGGCGGCGTGGCCCATGACTTCAACAACCTGCTGCAAGTGATTGCCGGCAACCTGCATTTACTGGCCCGCCACGAACCGGACAACGCCAACGTGCAGCGCCGGGTCAGTGCCTCGATTGCGGCGGTGGAGCGCGGGGCCAAACTGTCGTCGCAACTGCTCGCGTTTGCCCGCCGTCAACCGCTGTCGCCGGCGGTGTGCGACCCCCGGCAGATCTTCGAAGGCCTGGGCGAGTTGCTGCAACGGGCGCTGGGCGAAACCATTCAGATCAATGTGGCGCTGGCCGACGATGCCTGGCGCGTCCACGTCGACCGCAATCAACTGGAAAACGCCGTCCTCAACCTGGCGATCAACGCCCGCGATGCGATGAAGGGCGAGGGCATCATCGGCCTGAGTGCCGAGAACATCGTCCTGGACCGGCGGTTCTGCGCGGGCAAGGGCATCGTCGCCGGCGACTACCTGCGCGTGACCGTGACCGATGCCGGTGCCGGCATGCCGCCCGAGGTGCTGGCCCAGGCGTTCGAACCGTTTTTTACCACCAAGGCTGATGGCCAGGGAACCGGCCTGGGCTTGAGCATGGTGTTCGGCTTCGTCAAGCAGAGCGGCGGGCATATCGAGATCTCCAGCGTGATCGGCGAAGGCACGCGGGTGCAACTGTACTTCCCGCGCAGCCTGCGACCGTTGCCCAACGAACCAGCGACCCCGGCAGTGCCGCAGCGCGGTGGGCATGAAACCATTCTGGTGGTCGAGGACAACGACGCGGTGCGCATTGCGGCGGTGGAGTTGCTGCGCGAGGAGGGCTACGAGGTGCTGACCGCCAACAATGGCGACATGGCCATGCAGATGTTGCTGGAGGGCGTGGCCGTGGACATCATCTTCACCGACGTGGTCATGCCGGGCCTGATAAAAAGCTCGGACCTGGCGGCGTGGGCCAAAGTCCAGGAGCCGCCGGTGGCGGTGCTGTTTACCTCGGGACACACCCGCGACATCATCTCGCGCAATCACCAGTTGAGCCCCGATACACACCTGCTCAGCAAGCCGTATGGGCCGCAGGCGCTGGCGCAAATGGTGCGCACCGTCCTCAATGGCTAACACGCGCAAACCTGTAGGAGCGAGGCTTGCCCGCGAAGGCGTCCGTCCAGTCGATATGATGTTGACTGACACACCGCCTTCGCGGGCAAGCCTCGCTCCTACAGGGATTTGCGTTTTTTCAGTGATCTAATCAAGGTAATTTCATGACTTCAAAGCGCACCCCAACCCCTCCTTCCGGCATGGTCAGGGTGCGCGGCGCCCGGGAACACAACCTCAAGAACGTCGACGTGGATATTCCCCGTGACGCGCTGGTGGTGTTCACCGGCGTGTCCGGTTCGGGCAAATCGTCACTGGCGTTCTCGACCCTCTACGCTGAAGCGCAACGGCGCTATTTCGAGTCCGTGGCGCCCTATGCCCGGCGCCTGATCGATCAGGTCGGGGTGCCGGATGTCGACTCCATCGAAGGCCTGCCGCCCGCCGTAGCCCTGCAACAGCAGCGGGGCACGCCGAGCACGCGCTCTTCGGTGGGCAGCGTAACCACGTTGTCGAGCCTGATCCGCATGCTCTATTCCCGCGCCGGCAGTTACCCGGCGGGGCAAACGATGCTTTATGCCGAGGACTTTTCGCCCAACACACCCCAAGGTGCCTGCCCTGAATGCCATGGTCTGGGGCGCGTCTACGAAGTCACCGAAGCGCTGATGGTCCCGGACCCGGGCCTGACCATCCGCCAACGGGCGATTGCGTCCTGGCCGCTGGCCTGGCAAGGCCAGAACCTGCGGGACATCCTCGTGACCATGGGCATCGACGTCGACATTCCCTGGCGCAAGCTGCCGAAAAAGCAGCGCGACTGGATTCTGTTCACCGAAGAAACCCCCACCGTGCCGGTGTACGCCGGGCTGACCCCGGACGAAACCAGAGTCGCGCTCCAGCGCAAGATGGAACCGAGTTACCAGGGCACTTTCACCGGCGCCCGACGCTACATCCTCCACACCTTCAGCCATTCCCAAAGCGCGTTGATGAAGAAGCGCGTCTCGCAATTCATGCTCGGCAGCCCGTGCCCGTTGTGCGACGGCAAGCGCCTCAAGCGCGAGGCGCTGTCGGTGACCTTTGCCGGTTACGACATCGGCGAGTTGTCGCAGATGCCGTTGCTGCAAGTGGCCGAGGTGCTGAAACCGGTGGCGGCGCACAGTTATCTGGAACAGGCCGACGAGCCCGGCGAAGTCCTGACCCACGACCAGACCCGCGAGGCCCGCGAGCAGCGCATCGCCCACGGCGCCAGTGGCCACGCCAATGCGCCGGATGTGCGCCACACGCCGAACCCGTCATCACGAACCGCCAGTGCCACATACGCGCCGTCCGCCAGATTCGGGTCGCCGTGGGAATAGGCGGCGTAGGTGCTGACCCAGATATTGCCGCCCTGGGGCAGGGCATCCCGGGCGTTGATTACCAGGTTGAGCACGGCACTTTCCAGCTGGATCGGATCGACCAGCGCGATGGCCGCCTTGGAGGTCAGTTCCAGCCTCAGGGTAATGCGCTCGCCGATGGTGCGAATCAGCAGTTCTTCCAGGGAACGGATGTTCTCGTTGATGTCCACCGGCCGGGTATCCAGCGGCTGCTGACGAGCAAAGGCCAGCAGGCGATGGGTCAGGGACGCAGCGCTCATGGCCGAGTTCAGCGCCGCCTCGGCGTAGAACTGAACCTTTTCGGTGCGCCCATCGGCCATGCGTTTCTGGATCAGTTCCAGGCTGGTGATGATGCCGGTGAGCAAATTGTTGAAGTCATGGGCGATGCCGCCAGTGAGCTTGCCCAGGGCATCCATTTTCTGCACTTGCAGCAGTTGTGCTTCGGTGCGCACCCGTTCGGCGACTTCCTTGGCCAGTTGCGTGGTGGCGTCGTCGAGCCGGGCCAGGTGCGAGCGTTCGCGGTGCCGGTGTTCGGTGACGTCTTCGACGAACACCAGGCTCAATTCAGGCGTGCGATACGGTGAAATCTGCCACTCGGTTTCCCGCGCCTGACCTTCGACCCGCATGTTCAGCGTGCCTTTCCAGCGCTCGCCATAGGCCAGGCGCAGGCGCAGTTCATCAATCACCGCGCCTTGATCGTCGGCAAAGCATTCGCGCAAGGTGTCCGGGTCAAGGTTGTCCTGGATCAGTTGGGCGAAGGCGTGATTGCATTCGTGGACTTTCAGCGCCGCGTCCATCACCGCGATGGGCGCCGAGACGTTGGTGAAAATCTCGCGAAAGCGCGCCTCGCTTTCGCGCAAGGCATTCTCGGTGTCGCGCACCCGCAGCAGCGTGCGCAGGGTGGCCAGCAACACGTCCGGGTCCACGGGGTGAATCAGGTAGGCATCGGCACCGGCGTCCAGGCCGGTGATGATGTCGCCGGTCTGGATCGAGGCTGCTGACACATGGATGACTGGGAGCAGCGCGGTCGCCGCATCGGCGCGCAGTTTGCGCACGATGTCGAAGCCGCTCATGTCTGGCAGGTTGACGTCGAGGATCAGCGCGTCAATCCGCTCGCTGTCGATCAGCGCCAGGCCCTCGCCACCGGTGCCGGCTTCGAGAATAGCGTAGCCATGCCGTTCCAGGCGCCGACGCAGGGCGTAGCGGGTGGCGACGTTGTCGTCGACGATCAACAGGCAGATGTCACGTTTCATCGGCAGGCTCCACGGCGATGGCCAGCGGGATGATCACGAAAAAGGTCGAACCGGCACCCGGCGTACTTTGTACCCCGACTTCGCCGCCCAGCAACTCGGCAAAGCGTTTGCACAGTGACAGACCCAGTCCGGTGCCGCGCAAGCGTTTCTGCAATGGCGAGTCAACTTGAGAAAAGTCCTCGAACAATGCGCCATGCAGCTCCGGGGCGATACCTATTCCGGTATCGCTGACGGCGAAGCGCACGTGATCACTGTTTTCCAGGCGCGCCGAGACCCGGACTTCACCACGGGTGGTGAACTTCAGCGAGTTGGAAATGAACTTGCGCAGGATCTGCGCGAGTTTCTTGTCGTCGGTGAACAGCCGTGGCAGACCCACCGGCTCTTCGAAGATCAGGTCCACGGCGCTGCCATCGACAATCGGCCGGAACATGCCGCGCAGGGCGGCGAACAGGTCGAGCATGTCGAACCAGGCCGGGGAAATGCTGATGCGCCCGGCCTCGATCTTCGCCAGGTCGAGCAGGTCGTCGACCATGTCGCTCAACTCCCGCGCGGCACCGCTGACAAACGCCACCTGCTTGTGCTGCTCGGGGCTCAACGGGCCGTCGAGTTCATCGGTCAGCAGGCCGGTGATGCTCAGGATCGAGCCCAGCGGCGTGCGGAATTCATGGCTCATGTACGACAGAAAGCGGCTTTTCAGGTCCGAGGCCTGGCGCAGTTGTTCGGCCTGTTCATCCAGCTCGGCGTAGAGCGCCAGCACCCCCTGGTTGGTTTCTTCGAGTTCGTTGCGCAGCGCCGTGGCTTCGCCCTGCAATTGGGCGATCAGCGACGCTTGTTCGTCCGGCGTCAGGTTGGGTGACTCAGCCATGCGCGGCCTCCAGGGCAACGACCACTACCGTTACATCGTCCCGGCCGCGACAGAAATCGCGGTGCAGGACAGCGGCAATCACGGCGGGGTGGCGGTGCACCAGGCCGGGGTAATCTTGCAGGTTCCATCGGGACTGCAGGCCGTCGCTGTACATGATCAATAGGTGTCCGTTCACTTGAGCATAGTCAAAGGGTTGAGCCTTCCGGTATTGGCCGCCGACGATGCCGGGGTGGGAGGCCAGGCCACGGGATTTGTCCGGGGTAATCAGGCAGCCGCCGATATTGCCGATGCCGACATATTTCAAGGCATCGCCATCGAACTGGGCGAAGGCTGCCGCGCCGCCACGGGTGCCGATCATGGCGTGATGCATGTCTTCGAGCAACAGCATCGGCGAGGCGAACGGCGCCAGGGCGAAGGCTTTTTCACCGGCCCGGGCGGCGCGTTCGGCGTCTTCGCCGTGGCCCAGGCCATCGATCACCAGCACACTGATGCGCGGCCCGTCGAACGCCAGGTGCCAGACATCGCCACACGCCGGATCGTTATGCAATGAATGCTGGCTGACGCCGATGCGTCGGTCCGGCGCCTTGTCAGTTCGCGGGTACAGACGCGCCAACAGCACTGCGCCCCGTGAATCCGCATAAACATCAAACACTTCGGTCTGGCGCGACACCGCCCCGAGCCCAATGCCCTGGGTGCCGCCGGTGGAAAATCCATCGGTCAGGCACGCTTGCAAATCAAAGCCGCCGGCCCGGTCCACGGCGAGGATTTCGATCCCGGCGCCGGTCGGGCGGGGCAGGGTCCTGAGATGCAATTCGCCTCTTGCGGCGTGCTTGAGGATGTTGCTCGCCAGTTCCGTGGCCACCAGCGCCACACGTCCGGCGTCGGTGGCGTCGAAGCCGTTTAATTCTGCGAGTTTTTGCGCGGTGCGCCGGGCATGACCGATCTGACTGCTGTCTTCGATCGGCAACACGAGCGTGAGGGTACCGCCAATGTTCATGTCCATCGGGTAATCGTTATGCGAGTGCCTTTGCCAGGCTCGGTTTCCAGTTCGAACTCTTCCACCAGCCGTTTGGCCCCGGTCAGCCCAAGCCCAAGCCCAAGCCCACTGCCGGAGGTCCAGCCGTCGGTCATGGCCAACTTGATGTCGGGGATGCCCGGGCCTTCGTCACGAAAGACCAGGCGCAACCCGGTGCGCGCGTTTTCGTCGAGGATCTGCCAGTCCATGTCGCCGCCACCGCCATACACCATGGTGTTGCGCGCCAGCTCGCTGACGGCGGTCACCAGTTTGGTCAGGTCGATCAGGCGCATGCCGCATTCCTGGGCGAGTTTGCGCGCGGTCTGGCGGGCCAGGACCACGTCTTGCTCGATTTGGATGGGCTGACTGCCGCTGCTGCGCACGGTCATTGTTCGCGTACTCGAGCCTGTAGCAGTTTCATCCCCCGCTCGACGTTCAGCGCGGTGCTGACGCCGGGCAGGGTCAGGCCCAACTCCACGAGGGTAATGGCCACGGCCGGTTGCATGCCCACCAGTACGGTCTGGGCATCCATGATTTTCGACAGGCCGGAGATGGTGCCGATCATCCGGCCGATAAACGAGTCGACCATGTCCAGCGCCGAGATATCGATCAGCACGCCCCGGGCCGAGGTGCGGCTGATGCGCTCGGAGAGATCGTCCTGAAGAGTGAGGGCGAGCTGGTCATGCATGTCGACCTGGATGGTCACCAGCAGGAAGTCGCCCATTTGCAGAATCGGGATGCGCTCCATCGGCTCATACCGCCTTGCTGACGGTGATTCCCAGTCGGGTCAGGGCCAGTTTCAGGGCGTCGGCCAGGTTGGCTTTGGTCACCACGCCTTGCAGGTCCAGGCCCAGGTGCACGATGGTTTGCGCGATCTGCGGACGCACGCCGCTGATGATGCAATCGGCGCCCATCAGGCGAATCGCGGTGACGGTCTTGAGCAGGTGCTGCGCCACCAAGGTGTCAACGGTGGGCACGCCGGTGATGTCGATGATGGCGATTTCCGAGCCGGTGTCGACGATCCGTTGCAGCAGCGATTCCATCACCACCTGGGTGCGTTGCGAGTCGAGGGTGCCGATCATCGGCAGTGCCAGCACGCCGTCCCAAAGCTTGACCACCGGGGTCGACAGTTCCAGCAGTTCTTCTTGCTGACGCTTGATCACCGCCTCGCGAGACTTCTGGAAGGTGCGGATGGTGTGCATGCCCAGGGCATCGAGCAGCTCGGAGACTTCCCAGAGTTGTTCGGCCAATTGCGCCGGGTCCTGTTTGTATTCGGTTTGCAGCAGGCTAAACATCGGTCCCTTGAGGGAAAAGATGAAACTGGCGGTCTGCTGCGAGTCCTGGCCGAGCATGGCGCGGCTATGGGAGAGTTTTTCGAGGAATTGGCGGATCTCGTCCCAGCCCGCAGCGGCGATGTTCTGCCCGTTGCCGCGTTCCAGCCCGGTAATGACCAGGTGCAGGAACTCCGAGGTCTGTTGCTTGAGGTCTTGTTCCTTGATGTTGCGCGTGGCACCACTGGCCTCGAGGCTGTTCGTCCATTCGGCGAGCAATTGCGCCTGGGTTTTCTTCATCGCTTCGAGTGTGTTGCTGTGCAGTGCCGCCATGTGTCTTGACTCCTTGGGAATGATGGCCGATGCCCCTAAAAATGATCGGCGCGAATCAGTGACATTTGCCGTGCGAAATAGTTGTTCGCGCACGGCAGGATTTTTTCATCCTTCACTCTAGTAGGCGCTGCCGAAGGCTGCGATCTTTTGATCTTGCCTTTGATCTTCACTAATACAACCGACGCCGTTTGTAGGCGCAAGGCTTGCCCGCGATGGCGATTTGGAAGACGCCTTCGCGGGCAAGCCTCGCTCCTACAGGGAGACCGGGTTTCATGAGATTGAACCCTGCGCCGGAGATGGCTTCGAATCTTCATGGCCGACTGTTTCCAGCCGCGCAAGTGCAGTGACGAACGAGGTAGCTATGAAAGAGCAATCCCAGCAACAGGATCAATCCGGGGCGCCGGTTGATTGCAATGACCCGGCGATTGACCCGCAGGTCCCGGGTGAAGGTAATTGCGGCCAGGGCGAACAGACCTCCAAGCCGGACAGCGCCGACCCCGCGGTCGACCAGAAGAACCGCCACACCGACAACGACAACGAGTTCAGTCCCGGCTTCAAACCGCATCCCGACCGGCCAAAACCTGGTGAGGACACCGATGCCGATATCGATACTGATGGCGGCTAACCGCAGACGAAAAAAAACCGCATCGACCGGATTTATGCCAATCAGTCAAACCTGACACTGAATCTGTGGCGAGGGAGCTTGCTCCCGCTGGGCTGCGCAGCGGCCCCTCTCTTTACCTGACTAAAGAAGGGGGCTGCTGCGCAGTCCAACGGGAGCAAGCTCCCTCGCCACAGGTTACTCATCGCTTGTCTGACTGGCGCTAATCTTCTGGATGCGGTTCTTTGTCCGGGTTATTTGCTTGGATGCTTCGCTTGCAAGGCTTTGGCCGCGTCCAGATGCTTCTCCAGCGCCGGTAACATCTTCTGCGCGAAGCCTTTGAGGTCGGTGGCGCCCGGTTTTTTGTCGTCGGTCACCGTGTCGGCTTCTTTCTTGAACAGTGCGATGGTTTCTTCGTGGGCCTTCACCTGATTGTTGGCGTAGGCCGCATCGAAGGATTCATCGCGCAGGTCGAGGATTTTCGCCTTGGCCTGATTGACCAGTGTCGTGCTGTCCGGCACCTCGATGTCATGCTTTTTCGCCAGCGCCGCCAGTTCATCATTGGCCTTGGTGTGGTCGGTGATCATCATATTGGCGAACGATTTGATGTCCGCCGATGCGCTTTTTTCCAGGGCCAGTTTGCTGGTTTCAACTTCAGCGATGCCGCCGGCCGCGGCGTTGTCGACGAAATCATTGGAAGTGGCCGCGAACGCGGTGCCCATGCTGGTGCTCAGGGCAACGGCCAGGGCGAGGTGGCGCAGGGTAAATCCGTCCATTGGTTCTTCTCCACACGGGTTTTATGAGCGATCGAGGTGATCGTTATTCAATGGAGGTCGGGACTCGACGAAAGGTTTGATCGCAAACGCCAAACGACGACGAACGGCCACCGCTGGTCTGACAGGAGGTCGACAGAACCGGGTAACCGAGGCCATTCTGATGGTTGGTGAACGCAATTGATCGCGTTTGCTACCGATCAACAAACGGAGGTGTTCCATGCCGGTGCCACACAACCTTTATCAGGACCTGAACATTCCCAAGGAAGTTATCCAGCAAAAACGCACCACGGATCCGTTACTGGATTCACTGATCAATAAATATGTGCAGGCGGACAATGAGGTGGTCAAGGCCGAAACGGCCCAGTCTGATGCCCCCAGCGACGACGCACTGAAAAAGCTCAAGGAACAGCGATTGCAGGTCAAGGACAAGATCGTCCAGCAACTCCAGGCGTCGTCCTGAGCCACCGACGACCGGTGACTGAATAGTTGGAACGGCGATAAAGCCCGGCACCTCGAAAGTACAGAGTCTCTCCATTCATGACTCGCTTCTCAGAGGTGCCCTTATGACAGAGCCAAAATTCCCCAGTGAAGAACAGGGCGGGTACGACCCGATCCCGACCCATCCCGAACCGCTGAGCCCAGGGCGCACGACCGTCCACCCCGAGGACGAACCGGGCATCGACGAGCTGCCGAACAACGAAGGCGCCAAGCCGATTGAACAGCGCGACGGCACCGACCTCGACCCTGAACGGGTGCGCGAAGAAACCGACAACGCCGAGCGCGATGGCGAGAGGGATCCGCGTTGATTGGCCTGACCCTCTTCAGATGCCGCCCCCCTGTAGGAGCGAAGCTTGCTCGCGAAGGCGTCATCAAATTCAACATCCATGTTGACTGACACGCCGCGTTCGCGAGCAAGCTTTGCTCGTACAGGTTTGGTGTTTGATTGACGATCAGTTCAAGGCTTTGCTAAGCGGCAACCGCACCATGTGCCGCGCTGTCAACGACCCAAAATACAACCAGTCTCCATACTCGCGCACCGTGGTGATCGGCGAATAATTGCCGCTGCCCGCATCTTGCAAATTGGCAATCACCTTGCCGTCCAGGTCCAGCCCCAACGCGAACGCCCGTTTCTCCACCGGTTTGGGCAACACCATCATCGCCCGCACGATCATCTTGCGCACGAACGGGTGCGGCGCTGTGGCGTCCAGCAGTTTGTTGCGCGGGGCATAGAGCGCCACCCAGAAGCGATCCCGCCCGTTGAACGCCAGGTTGTCCGGCAGCCCCGGCAGGTTGTCGATAAACACATCATGGGTCCCGGCTTTCGGCCCGCTCAGCCAATAGCGAGTGATGCGGTAGGCGCCGGTTTCGTTGACCAGCACAAACGCATCGTCGGGCCCGAGGGTGACGCCGTTGGCGAATTCCAGCTTGTCCAGCAGCAGGGTGGTCTTGCCGGTCTGGAAGTCATAGCGCAGCAAACGACCGTCTCCGCCGTGCTCCATAATCGCCTCGCCATCCTTGCCATAGCCCCAGCGACTCGACGCATCACTGAAGTAGGCGTAGTGCCCGGGCTTGTCGATCACCACGTCATCGGTAAAACCGAACGGCACGCCATTCGCTTCTGTGGTCAATGGGATCACCCGACCCTGGGCATCAAGGGACAGCAAGCCCTTGACCCCGTCAGCGATCACCAGCAAACCATTGGGATGCCGGGCCAGTCCCAACGGCCGGCCACCCGTGTCGGTCAGCACGGTCCTGACGTTGCCGTCGAGGCTGCTGCGAATCACCCGGCCGTCGTGCAAACCGGTGATCAGCAGGTCGTTTTCCAGCAATAACGCCTCGGGACCGTCGATGTCCGAAGAACCAATACGCTCCACGTCCTTGAGTCGCTGATTGTCGGCGTACACCCCGCTGGCCAATGACGGCGCCGCTGCCGGTGTCCAGGCCACCGGTTCGACTTTGCTTGGCATCAGCAGTAAAAACGCGACAAATACGACGATCAGCAACAACACACACCTGAAGAGGGCCCTCATGCGCTCACGCCTGCGGGTGCCAGGTGCTTTTGCGCCATGTTGCGCAGCGCCAGCATCGACGCCGCCGACTCATGCTCGATGCGCCGCTTGAGCAGCAACCGATTGGCGATGCGCATGCCCAAACCGCTGAACCGATAATCCAGGGTCCGGACAAACCGTGTGCCGTCGCCGATTGCCTCGCACTCGTAGGTCACCACCAGCGATAACCCATGATCGCCTTGGGCCCGGGCACGCCAGCGTCGCCCAGGCAGGTACTCCTCGACCTCCCAGCTCAAGTGCCCGTCACGCCCGCCGGCGCGGATGTCCTCTTCAAAACGCGACCCCGCATGCAGCGGCCCGGCCTGGCCATCGACCTTGAGCGACGAGGGATGCCACTCCGGCCAACGGGTCACGGTGCTGGCGTAGGCGAGCACGGCAATCGGGTTGCCGGCGATGTCGATCGGGTGCTGCATGCGGGTCATGGGCGTTCTCGTCGGGTTCGGGTGGGTGTGCTCCGGCTCCCAGTACAGGGTGCCGAACAGGTAGTCCATCAGCGGAAACACGATATTGAAATTGCGCTCCTGCATCACTTCGCGGCGGTGATGCAGTTCATGCAGGCGGCGCATCTGGCGGATCCACGGCAGCCGTGTGATCGGGTTGCGCGGCGGCAAATGCTCGCAGGCATGGAACACTTCATAGGTCAGGTAACCCAGGACCATACAGCCGCCAAACAACCCGGCGACATTGGCGTTGACCCGGGAAAACAGCCACCACAGGGGCAGGGTGATGACCAGCGTGTGCAGCACGATCAGCCACGCCGGGAACAGAATCACCCGCCAGTCCCTGGCGCTGTCGTAGGTCATGTGGCCGGGGGTAAAAAAGCTGTGATGATCACCGGCATGCCTGGCATAGAACATCCGCGCGAAGCTCTTTTTGTGATGCCCAAGGTGGCGATGCACCATGTACACGCCAAAGTTGAAGAACAACAGCGTCAGCGGCACCGTCAGCCATTCCAGTGCCTGCACCTGTTGCACCGTGCGCCAGAACCCGGCGATGGCGAGGAGGCCGAACAGCAGCACGAAGGTGCCGTGCAGCCACGGGTTGTAGAGCCGATGAATGTCGGCCCGGTAACGGCTGCGAAAAGCCTGGGTGGTCTGCCTCACTGCGCTCACCTGTGATTGTTGTTATCACAGCAGATTAGCCGATCCCGCCGCGCAGGCCTGGCGAACGTTGAGGGCACAAACGCCACTTGATGGACTCAGCCCAACGGGTTCCAGCGCTGGGACCAGTCATCGTCGGTCTTGATCACATCGCGCAGCAGATCGAAGGCTTGTTGCAGGGTCGCCGAATCCCGGTCCCGGGAGTAAACCAGGTACGTCGGGTAACTGAATTCCGGGGCTTTGGCCACGGCTTCCAGCACGCCGCTTTCCAGATAACTCTGCACCACCCGGGTGCGGAAATAACCACTGCCACCGTGCTCCAGCAGGTACTGCAAGGCCAATGGGCCGAGGTTGAAACTCAGGGCGGCCTTGGCTTTTTCCGGCAGGGCGGCGTCGTGTTGGCGGCGGAAATCCGGGCCCCAGTCGATGTACACGTAGGGATCGGGTTGGCCAGCCAGGCGCACGAGGATCAGTTTTTCTTCCAGCACCTGTTCCACTTGCAGGCGTGGCCAGTATTCGGGCTGGTAGACCAGCGCCGCGTCGAGCACCCCCAGCTCCAGTTGGCGCAGCAGGTTTTCACCGTCGCGGATTTCCATGCGCAGGGCGTGGCTGGGGATCTTCTCCCGCAACTCGGCGGCCCAACTGAGCATCAGCGGATTGCACAGGCTGACTTCGCCGCCGATGTGCAACACGTCGCGATAGCCTTCGGGCAACGGCAGGTCCCGGCGCGCAGCTTCCCAGGTTTGCACCAGTTGATTGGCATAGACCACAAAGGCTTCGCCGTTCGGGGTCAGGCGAGCGCCGGCGCGGTTGCGCACGAACAGGGTGCTGCCCAACTGGCTTTCGAGTTTCTGCACCCGCGCGGTGATGGCGGTCTGGGTCACGTGGAGCTTCTGCGCGGCGGCGGCGAGGCTGCCGTGGCGGACGATTTCCAGGAAGGTGCGGGCGAGGTCGATGTCCATGGGGTGGCCGGTGCTGAAGGTGTCCGCATTGTAAGAGCCATCGATACCCTGTGGCGAGGGAGCTTGCCTGTGGCGAGGGAGCTTGCTCCCGCTTGAGTGCGCAGCGCTCACAAGATTTTGGGGCCGCTGCGCGACCCAGCGGGAGCAAGCTCCCTCGCCACAGGTTCAACGCCGCCCACAGATTCCGCGGATTCCAAGGTGTCAGAGTTTTCATATTCCCTCTAACCCCCGCGCACTACACTGCATCCATCTCCCGACCCAACGGACGACCTCATGCCGGCAAAACCCACCGCCACGATCCTCGACACCCCGGAAGGCCAGCGCCTGGCCGGCAGCGAGGCCCCGGACTGGCGCGAGTGGGGGCCGTACTTGAGCGAACGCCAGTGGGGCACGGTGCGTGAGGATTACAGCCGTGACGGTGACGCCTGGCGTTATTTTCCCCACGAACATGCGCGCAGCCGCGCCTATCGCTGGGGCGAGGACGGCCTGGCCGGATTCAGCGACAAGGCCCAGCACTGGTGCCTGGGCCTGGGCTTGTGGAACGAGCGCGACCCGATCATCAAGGAACGCCTGTTCGGCCTGAACAACAGCGAAGGCAATCACGGTGAAGACGTCAAGGAACTGTATTTCTTCGTCGACGGCGTGCCGAGCCATGCCTACATGCGCATGCTCTACAAATACCCCCATGCCGAATTTCCTTACGCTGACTTGGTGGCTGAAAACGCCCGCCGGGGCCTGACCGATACCGAATATGAAATCCTCGACACCGGGGTGTTCGACGACAACCGCTATTTCGACGTGACGGTGGAGTACGCCAAGCACACTGCCGACGACATCTTCATGCGCGTCACCGTGCATAACCGCGCCGAGCAGCCGGCGCGCCTGCGCGTGTTGCCGCACCTGTGGGCGCGCAACACCTGGAGCTGGGTGGCCGATGGGCAGAAACCCAACCTGAGCCTCAGTGGTGATCGGGTCCTGGCGCAACATCCGCACATGCCGGACCGCCAAGCTACCGCGTGGGGCGAGGCCGATTGCGAGTGGCTGTTCTGCGAAAACCAGAGCAACTTCCCCGCGCTCGATGGCGTGTCGGCGCAAGGCCCGTTCAAGGACGGCATCAATGATTTCATTGTCGATGGCACCACCGATGCAGTGCGCCGTGACAGCGGCACCAAGGTCGCGGCGCATTTCACCCTGAACTTCGACGCCGGCCAGACTCGCAGCGTGTTCCTGCGCTTTGCCCCGGCCGGTTCCCCGCAGATCAACGCCCGGACCCTGTTCGAACGGCGCCGCGCCGAGGCCGATGGTTTCTACGCCGCGCTGCAAGCCGAGATCAAGGACGCCGATGCGCGCAATGTGCAGCGCCAGGCACTGGCCGGTTTGCTCTGGTCGAAACAGCTCTACTATTTCGACGTCAACCAGTGGCTCGACGGCGACCCGACCCAACCGGCGCCGCCCCCCGAGCGCACGCACATTCGCAACACCCATTGGCGACACCTGTCGAATGTCGACATCGTCTCGATGCCCGATACCTGGGAATACCCGTGGTACGCCTCGTGGGACCTGGGCTTCCAAGCAGTGGCCTTTGCATTGATCGATCCGGGGTTCGCCAAGCATCAATTGTTGCTGCTGGTCAAAGATCGCTTCATGCACCCCAACGGTCAGTTGCCGGCCTACGAGTGGCGTTTCGACGACGCCAACCCGCCGGTGCATGCCTGGGCCTGCTGGCGCGTGTATCAGCAGGACAAGGCGTTGACCGGCACCGGAGACATGGATTTTCTCGAGCGGATCTTCCACAAACTGCTGCTGAATTTTTCCTGGTGGGTCAACCGCAAGGACGCCGAGGGCCGCAACCTGTTCCAGGGCGGATTCCTGGGACTGGACAACATCGCACTGTTTGACCGCTCGGCGATTCTGCCCCCCGGTTACCAACTGGATCAGGCCGACGGCACGGCGTGGGTCGCGGCCTATGCGCTGGACCAGATGCGCATCGCCCTGGAGCTGGCCAAGCGCAACAGTGTGTACGTCGATATCGCGGTGAAGTTCTTCGAGCACTTTCTGTACATCGCCGGGGCAATCAACAAGATCGACTCCGAGGCCGAAGGCTTGTGGGATGAGCAGGATCAGTTTTTCTACGACGTGCTGCACCGCCCGGATGGGGTGAACGAGCCGCTGCGCTTGCGCTCGATTGTCGGCCTGATGCCGCTGTTCGCCGTGCAGGTCCTGGAGCAACACGAACATGAAGGTTTGCCCGGTTTGCGCGAACGCTTGCTCGGGTTCATGCGCCATCGCCCGGACCTGGCCAGCCTGGTGTCGCGCTGGACCGAACCCGGCGAAGGCAATCGCATGTTGCTCGCGCTGTTGCGGGGCGAACGGACCAAGGACTTGCTCAAGCGCATGCTCGATGAAAGTGAGTTTTTATCGGCGTTCGGTATCCGTTCCCTGTCCAAGGCGTTCGCCGAACAACCCTTCGGCATTCGGATCGATGGCGACAGTTTGTGCGCACACTATGAGCCGGCGGAATCCGAATCGCGGCTGTACGGCGGCAACTCCAACTGGCGCGGGCCGGTGTGGATGCCGATCAACTACATGCTGATTGAGTCGTTGCGCGAGTTTCACCGGTACTACGACCAGAATTTTTCGGTGGAATACCCGACGGGGTCGGGGTTTCTGGCGTCATTGGAGGAGGTGGCGGACAGCTTGAGCCAGCGGCTGACCAAGCTGTTTCTGCGGGATGAAGAGGGTAATCGGCCGTCGATGGCCGGTTATGCGCAGTTGCAGGCTGACCCGGCCAGCCGCGACCTGGTGTTGTTCCATGAATATTTTCATGGCGAGACCGGGCGCGGGTTGGGGGCCAGCCACCAGACGGGATGGACGGCATTGGTGGCGCTTCTTTTACAGCCTGGAAGATGATCGTTCCCACGCTCCGCGTGGGAATGCAGCCCGGGACGCTCTGCGTCCCCTTGGAACGCGGAGCGTCCCTTGAGGCATTCCCACGCAGAGCGTGGGAACGATCATTAACGATCAGTCGGTTAACTCGACCTGCCGCGCCCAATCCGCGACCAACCGCTGCGGCGTGCCACACGCCTTGCGCTTGAACACGAAGTGGCTGCACTTCTCGGCGAACTGTTTGCGGTTCTGCACCATGTCCAGGTGCATCTCTTCCAGCTCGGCATTTCGGCAATGCTGCATCAGTTGGGTGTCGTTGCGCCCCTTGCGCTCACGGATGGCGGCGTACGCCGGATCGTTCAGCGCGCCATTGGCCCGTTGCAGCAACCACAAGCCAAACTCGTTGGGGCAACGCGGGCCGATTTCCTGGACCATGCCCAATTGCAGGGCCTGGGCTGCGCTTACCGGCAGGCATTGTTCGGTCAGTTGTTCCGCCATGGCCTGGCCGACCGCGCGGGGCAGGCTGTAGGTCCAGTATTCGGAGCCGTACAGGCCCATGGTTTTGTAGTGCGGATTGAGCACGATCTCGGCACGGGCGAACACGATGTCGGCGGCCAGTGCCAGCATCACGCCGCCAGCCCCGGCACTGCCGGTCACGCCGCTGATCACCAGTTGCCGGGCCGTCAGCAGTTCCTCGCAGACGTCGTCAATCGCCTGAATATTCGCCCAGGCTTCCAGCCCCGGCACCTCGGCGGCCTGGATCACGTTCAAGTGCACGCCATTGGAAAAACTGCCGCGCCCGCCCTTGATCAGCAACACCTGGGTGTCCCGGGCCTTGGCCCAGCGCAGCGCCTCGACCAGCCGTTGGCACTGCTCGGTGCTCATGGCGCCGTTGTAGAACTCGAACGTCAATTCGCCGACCTGCCCGGACTCGCGATAGCTGACCGGTTGATAGGCCTCAAGGTTGAAAGGGTTCGACGCAATCGACCAGTCCAGAGTCGGCACTTCACTCAACTGCCGACCGAGCACATGCCGGGCCGGACGCTTGAAGGTTTCTTCGCCGGGCAGCGGTTTGCGCCGCAAGGAGCCGATCCACAGGCTGTGATCACCGGTCGCCACCAGCACCGCATCGTCATGCACCGCCAGAATCTGCCCCGGCGTGCCCGTGCGTGAATCCAGATGCGCGTCATACAGGTAGTACTGACCGCCGGCCAGACTGGCCAGCACACCGGGCTGACCATCGGCCGCGTCGATGCTGCGTTTGATGAACTGCGAGCAGTCGTGCCAGCTGAACGTGCGATCGACCTGTTTCATGTTCGGCTGCAAGCGGCCCAGCACCTGATGCTGGCGGTAATCCACCGGCACCGGGACAAACCCGACGATGAATTTTTCTACGACTTCGCGGATGCAACGGATCGCCGCGTCACTGACCCGCCCGTTGTACAGCTCGGATTTACGCAGGCCCTGGGGCAGGTTGAATTCACTCGTGGCCCAGACCGGCCCGGCATCCATTTCTTCCACCGCTTGCAACGCGGTGACACCCCAGCGATCCCGCTCATGGGTGATGGCCCAGTCCAGCGCGCTGGCGCCACGGTCGCCGACGATGCCGGGATGGATGATTACCAGTGGACGCTTGGGATTGCTCCACAGTTGTTGCGGCACCCGGTCCTTGAGGAACGGGCAGATCACCAGGTCGGCGCCGGACTGTTCGATCTGTTCGCACACCGCGTTTTCGTCGGTAAACAGGACGACGCTGGGACTATGCCCGGCCTGGCGCAATTCCAGCCAGGCCCGTTGGGTCAGGCCATTGAAGGCTGATGACAGCAGGATGATCTTCAGTGAACGCATGATTGCCTCTTCCTTGAGAATGTTCAGCCACAGCGCTCGCAATGAGCCGTCCTTGGCTTTCGATGGAAGGGCGATAGTAGAGAGTGCCCGGGCACACCCACCTGACCGGGATCAATCTTTTTTCTTCATTCACGCAAAGCCCTTGTAGGAGCAAGCTTCTACAGGTTTTGCACGCATCTGTAGGAGCAAGGCTTGCCCGCGAAGGCGATTTCAACGACGCCATCGCGAGCAAGCTTTGCTCCTACAGGGTTCGTGTTTAGAAGGCGAAACAGGAACAGCCAAACGCCCCCCAGAACCCCTGGAAGTCACTGACCGGCGCCGACGACAACCGCGCCCGCTGGTGACTGTGGGCATGCACCGCACACGCGCCGACACAT
This sequence comes from Pseudomonas sp. ANT_J12, assembly GCF_008370045.1. Lineage (GTDB taxonomy): Bacteria > Pseudomonadota > Gammaproteobacteria > Pseudomonadales > Pseudomonadaceae > Aquipseudomonas. Next base: position 18,072 of record NZ_VOBN01000003.1, on the reverse strand, counting down.
TGATGAACCTGCGCGGCCAACGGCTTCCAGTGGCCCGGCACTTTGGTGACCGGCGACCACTCGGGCACCACCGGGATCGGCGGTGGCGAGAGTTTTTCAAACTCGACACTGCCGTAGACAATCTTGCCGTCGACAATGGTCAGCACCGATTCGATCCACTTGATCCCTTCGTCCTCGATGTGGAAGTAGTCCGCCGACAGCGCAATCAAATCCGCCAATTGCCCGGCCTTGATCTGGCCTTTCTGCCCTTGCTCGGACGAGAACCAGGCGCTGCCATGGGTGAACAGCTCCAGCGCCGTGTCGCGGCTCAGGCCTTGGGGGTACAACTCCAGACCGCCGACGGTGCGGCCGCTGACCAGCCAATACATTGAGGTCCACGGGTTGTAGCTCGACACCCGCGTCGCATCGGTGCCGGCGCCGACGGGAATGCCTTCGGCCAACATCCGCGCAATCGGCGGCGTGTGTTCGGCGGCTTTGGCGCCATAGCGGTCAACGAAGTATTCGCCCTGGAACGCCATGCGATCCTGAATCGCAATGCCACCGCCCAGGGCTTTGACCCGCTCGATGTTCTGCGGGGTGATGGTTTCGGCGTGATCAAAGAACCATGGCAAACCATCGAACGGAATGTCGCGATTGACCTTCTCGAACACGTCGAGCATGCGGCTGATGGATTCGTTGTAGGTGGCGTGCAAACGGAACGGCCAGCGCTGCTCGACGAGGTGACGCACCACCGGTTCCAGCTCTTGCTCCATGGTTTGCGGCAGGTCCGGGCGCGGCTCCAGGAAGTCCTCGAAATCCGCCGCCGAGAACACCAGCATTTCCCCGGCGCCGTTGTGTCGCAGGAAGTCGTCGCCCTGGCCGTAATGGGAGGTGCTGGTCCAGTTCTTGAAGTCGGTCAGTTCTTCCTTGGGTTTCTGGGTGAACAGGTTGTAGGCGATGCGCACCGTGAGTTGCTTGTCGTCCGCCAGTTGCTGGATGACCTGATAGTCGTCCGGGTAATTCTGATAGCCGCCACCGGCATCGATAGCGCTGGTCACGCCCAGGCGATTGAGTTCGCGCATGAACTGCCGGGTCGAGTTGACCTGATGTTCCAGCGGCAGTTTCGGCCCCTTGGCCAGGGTCGAGTAGAGAATCATCGCGTTGGGCCGGGCGATCAGCATGCCGGTGGGGTCGCCATTGGCGTCGCGGACGATTTCGCCGCCGGGCGGGTTCGGCGTGTCGCGGGTGTAGCCGACCACTTTCAGCGCGGCGCGATTGAGCAGGGCGCGGTCGTAGAGGTGCAGGACGAACACCGGGGTGTCCGGCGCGGCTTTGTTCAGTTCTTCAATGGTGGGCAGGCGTTTCTCGGCGAACTGGAATTCGTTCCAGCCACCGACCACGCGCACCCATTGTGGCGTCGGCGTGCGGTCGGCCTGGTCCTTGAGCAGGCGCAATGCGTCGACCAGCGACGGCACGCCTTCCCAGCGCAGTTCCAGGTTGTAGTTCAGGCCGCCGCGAATCAGGTGCAGGTGCGAGTCGTTGAGGCCGGGAATCACCGTGCGCCCGTGCAGGTCGATGATCTGCGTGCCGGGGCCTTGCAGGGCCATGGCCTGGGCATCGCTGCCGACCACCACGAAGCGTCCGTCCTTGATCGCCACGGCACTGGCCTGGGGTTTCTTGCGGTCGACGGTGTGCAAGCGACCGTTGTACAGAATCAGATCGGCCGGGGCGTCGGGCATGGTTTTACTCCCTGCGAAAAGTGGGCTGACCCAGGCACCGACGGCGCCTGCTGTAAGGCCTTGCAGTACATGGCGGCGGTTGAATCCGTTGTGCTCGTCAGGTGGGCTCATGGCAGTGTTCTGCGCTCAGTTCTTCATCAAAAAGCCGGGATTGAACAGCCGATGTCTGACGCATGCGGCCAGAAGGAATATAGACCGCAAATCCATGGGCAGCCTGTTTTAACTCCGGGGCCAATCGGTTAGATTCCCCGCCCGCCTAAACAAGGATGTAGACGATGATTAAACTCGGTAACCCGAAAGGTATCTTGATGGCGGCGCTGATCGCGGTCGGGCTGGTCGGGACTTATCTGTATGCCGGCCAGGGCAGCACCATCCCCATTCCCGACACGGTGATGATGACGTCTCGCGATGCAGGCCCTATTGGGCCGAGGTTCGATGCGACGAAATGGTTTCGAAGCGGCATGTACGTACCGCAGGAGCTCGACGGCAAGATCAATCCGTACATCATGACCCGCAGCGAGCCGTTTGTTTTCAAAGCCAAGGACAACGTATTCCTGGTACAGGAAGCCCTTGAGGCGCTGCAAGACGTTCAGCCCGAAGTGAATACCCAACTCGTCTGGGATACATGGCCGGTGCTGACCCGGCGCGTGCGTTACGAATCCAGCTTTTTCCTGGCCCCGGATAAGCCGGCAGATCTTTATAACCTGTATCTGCAAGTGAGCTATCGCCGGTTTGTCATTCCCCTCAGGCTCGAAGGCGATGAGGGTGAGCTCAAGTTTGACGGTGAAGTGACCGAGGTCAACAGCGTCGACGCGTTGGAAGAAGAACACACCAAAGTCTTCGAAGAAATGGACGACGCCGGTACGCGTTGAACCCTGAAACGACGAATCCCGCCATATAAGCGGGATTCGTGTGCAGCCAGAGAGGCTCCCCGGTGCGGGGAGCCGTCATCTTACGACGGGAACAGTTCGGACAGTTTCATCGCCAGCATCATGTCGCCTTCAGCGCGCAGTTTGCCGCCCATGAACGCCTGCATGCCGTCGGTCGAGCCGTCGACGATGCCTTCCAGGGTCTCGGCGTCCATCACCAGCGTGACCTGGGCGTCCGGGTTTTCGCCTTCTTTCAGTTCGCAGGTGCTGTCCTTGACGATCAGAGAGAAGTGCTTGGATTCGTCGATGCGGAAACCGAAGACCAGGTCCAGACCGGCAGCGGCGGCTGGGTTGAACTTGGCTTTCATTGCTTGTACGGCATCAGCTACGGAGGTCATGGTTTGATCCTTTTGTTGAGAATTACAGCTGGGTAATACAGCCAGGGTCACAGTAATCCGGACTCAGCGAAACGTGATGAGTTCCGGGGCCTTCAGCAGTTGCAGATGCGCATGACTGTTGAAGGAAGCCAGGGCCACCTCGCGACCACGAAACTTCAGTTGGTTGAGCGAGGTGTTGACGATTTGCCAGTTGAGTTCAAACGCCTGGCGAGCAGGCATTTGGGTAATGAGGTGGAGCAGGGCGGTAATGGTGCCACCGGAGGTGAACACGGCGATTTTCTGCGTGTTATCCGCCAGTTCAAGGATGCGGTTCAGCCCGGCCTGGACCCGTTCGACAAACCCCAGCCAGCTTTCCAGCCCCGGCGTGTCGTAGGTGCCGGCCAGCCAGCGCTCGATGATCAGGGCGAAGATGCGCTGGAACTCGGCACGGTTTTGCGCGGCATTGCGCAGCACGTCCAGCGCTTGCGGTTCGTCTTTGAGCATGGCCGGGAGCAGGGCGCGGATCACCGCGTCGGCGTCGAATTCGTTGAAGGCGGAATCGGTTTCCAGGGTTGGCACCGGCAGGCCCACGACGGCGAATTGCTCCAGCGCGGTGGTGGCGGTGTGTTGCTGGCGACGCAAATCCCCGGCGAGGCAGCGATCGAAGCTGATACCCAGCTCAGCGAGGTGCTGGCCGAGGATTTCTGCCTGGCGCACACCGGTCGGCGAGAGGACGTCATAGTCGTCTGCACCAAAGGAGGCCTGGCCATGTCGAATCAAGTAGATGCTGCCCACGTCCGCGTCATCCCGGTACGTTGAAGGTTCGGCGAGGTTATGAGGATGGCCGCGGGCTGTCAATGAAAAAACATACGCTTGTTTGAAATGCCCGTTACAGGCCTGTTGCCAAAGGTTTCATGGCTGGCCCCAAAGCCGGGGCATGGGTATGCTGGCGGCATTCCGCGCGCGTTTTTGAGCGGCGCATTGTATTGAAGGAGTCCTGTGTGGAGTTTTTTGCCGAGTACGCCAGTTTCCTGGCCAAGACCGTGACCCTGGTGATCGCCATTCTGGTGGTCCTGGCCAGTTTCGCGGCATTGCGCAGCAAAGGTCGGCGCAAGTCGGCCGGTCAGTTGCAGGTCAGCAAACTCAATGATTTCTACAAAGGCCTGCGTGAACGCCTGGAGCAAAGCCTGCTCGACAAGGATCAGCTCAAGGCCTTGCGCAAATCCCAGAGCAAAACCGAGAAAAAACAGAAGAAGAAACCCGAAGCCAAGGGCCGGGTCTTCGTGCTGGATTTTGACGGCGACATCAAGGCCTCGGCCACTGAGAGCCTGCGCCATGAGATCACCGCGCTGCTGACCCTGGCCACGCCGAAAGACGAAGTGGTGCTGCGCCTGGAAAGCGGCGGCGGCATGGTCCACAGCTATGGCCTGGCCTCGTCGCAACTGGCGCGGATCCGCCAGGCCGGCGTGCCGCTGACCGTGTGCATCGACAAGGTCGCTGCCAGTGGTGGCTACATGATGGCGTGCATTGGCGAGAAAATTATCAGCGCGCCGTTCGCCATCCTCGGCTCCATCGGCGTGGTCGCGCAGTTGCCCAACGTCAATCGCCTGCTGAAGAAGCACGACATCGACTTTGAAGTGCTGACCGCCGGCGAATACAAGCGCACCCTCACCGTGTTTGGCGAAAACACCGAGAAGGGCCGGGAGAAGTTCCAGGAAGACCTGGATATCACCCACGAGCTGTTCAAGAACTTTGTCGCCCGCTATCGCCCGCAGCTGGCCATTGATGAAGTGGCCACCGGTGAAATCTGGCTCGGTATCGCTGCGCTGGACAAGCAACTGGTGGACGAACTCAAGACCAGCGACGAATACCTGTCCGAGCGCGCCAAGAGTGCCGATCTGTATCACCTGCACTACGCCGAACGCAAAAGCCTGCAAGAGCGTATCGGCATGGCGGCCAGCGGTTCGGTGGACCGCGTGTTGTTGAGTTGGTGGAGTCGTTTGACCCAACAGCGCTTCTGGTAACGCCTTGTCGAAAACCCGGTCATCTTGTGTGATCGGGTTTTTTATTGCCGTTTTTTCAGTCACTGCATAATCAAAAAAGTGCAGGGCGGTATATAGATATTGTTTGCGTTCATATTGTTGATTCGTTGGTGTTAGTTCTGATCGGATATTGAAGCTATTAATTGAAAGTGACGTCTTTAGACTGAATGCTCTTATCGTCAAAAGAGTAATAAGTTCATGTCTTCGGATTTAACATCATCGTCGTCCACCACAACGACTCACGCTCCAATAGAAATGACACCTGAACAACAAGGTGTCTTTTACGAACTGTTCAAAGGCAGTCCCATTCCTGTCTGGCTGGCTCAGGCCAGCAGCGAGGCGCGCACGGGGCTGCATGCCAGCATCGTTGCCAGCCAGCGTTCCCGGGCCAACGCCGTCAAGGCGATGGCCGTCCTGAAGAATCCGCAACAGTTCTGCACGCCGTTACTGGCCAAGGCCATGGCCGATAAAATCGGTGAGGCCGTGGATATCAGGGGCGTGGTGTTTCAGCATATTCGTTCAACTACCAGTTTCTTCGGGCTGCGCAAGAAACTGATTTTGCCCATCGATCGGGACTTGTTGACGGCTGCGTGCGAGAACTTCGAGGTCAGTGAAACCCTGGACGATAATTACAATGTGAAGTCACTGATCTATCAGCCGGAACGTATTAACGGTACCGCCAATAAAGTACTGGGGATCGAGCCCCATGAGTTCGCTCAACTGTGTCGTAACCTGGACCTGGGCAAGCAATACCAGGCGCACCTCAACCGTGTATTTGAACCCACGGTTGCAACCGGCCCTGTGCGTACCGCGTGCATGGCGCATTCCCGGCGCTGCTTCGATGTGGACCGGCACATTGCCCTGATGAAAAAACACATCAGTGCCAAGATGTTCAAGGTGCTCGGCGAGGTGGTGACTAACCAACCGTCGATCAAGCTTGACGACTATTCCATTGCCTATAAGGGCCTGGAATTGCTCGGCTACAAGCTTCAGGGCGTGATGTTGATCGTTGCGGTGGGGGATGGCACGTATATCGACAATCCATGCGTGCTGTTTATGCCCGGTGATACCGAGCAACCGCTCAAGGAGTACCCGAATGTCCGGGCGCTGGAGGTCGAACTCGGCGAGCGCCTCAAAAAACAGACGTTCGAACCCTTCCTGCTGCGGTTCGTCGCGCTGGGCGACCGGGCCGGCCTGCAAGCGGCACTGTCGAGTCGAACGCTGCGACCCGCCAGCCAATGGATGCGACCTTACCAGCGCGAGTCCGTGCCGGTCACCACCCTTGCCGGCTCCGCAGACCTGTTTGCCGACCTCTACCGCCAGCGCGCCGAGCATGTGATGGCCGATGCGCGATTGCTGGTGGTGCCCACCGACGATGAAGACGAGAAAACCCGCCTCGCGCGGCTGGACACCTACAAGACCATTGGCCTGGATATCGTGATGTTTGGCGCCTTGTTTATCCCGGTGTTGGGCGAGGTATTGATGGCGGTTTCCGCGCTTGAGTTGCTGAACGGCGTGTACCACGGCCTGGAAAGCTGGGCGGCGGGGGAGCAGGAGCAGGCCAGCGACTACTTCTTCGACACCGTGGAAAACCTGGTGGTGATGGCGGCGTTTTCCACTGGCGCCGGGGCGACCCGGATGACGTTCAAGAAGGTCCGCAGTGCCGAGTTTGTCGAAAACCTGTGGCAGGTGAAAACCCCCAAAGGCCAGATGCGCCTGTGGAAACCGGACCTGGCCCCGTATCGGCTCAACATGCAGCTGCCAGCCTGGCTCAAGCCCGATGAACGAGGCCTGCGCTGGTTCGAAGACAAGGCTTACCTGGCATTGGGCGAGGACCTTTATGCCGTCCGTCCCGAGGCGGATTCGGGGCTGTGGAAAATCGAAGGGACGGGGGTGAGCGAACGCTACTCCCCTCGACTGGAGACCAATGACGCAGGGGCCTGGCGACATGATTCCGAGCTGCCCGCGCAGTGGGATCGGTTAACCCTGTTCCGCCGCCTGGGGTATTCGGAGCAGGACATTCCCGACGCCAGGGCGTTGCAAATCCTGTCGGTCTGCGCCATCGAAAACCGGGTGTTGAGCCGGGTGCTGATTGATCGCACACCACCTCCGGCCTTGTTGATCGACACCGTTCGACGCTTTGCGGCGGACCAGGTGGTGATCCAGTTCATCGAGCAATTGAACGACGCGTCATTGGGCGCCAAGGCAGACCCGCAACTGCAATTGCAGCTACTGACCCGCCTCAGGAACTGGCCGGCGCAGACCGAGATCCATGTTCTCGACGACCTGGGACAGACGGTCAATCGTTATGCATCCGCCGATGCCGACGGCGTGCTCAAGCCGCTCAAACTGAGCCTGGACAAAGTGCGCGCGGGGCAATTCTATCCAGAGCTGTTGTCGGGCCTGAGCGCTGCCGAGCGGGAGCGCCTGCTGGGTTCGGCCTCGACCGTGGCCAGTGACCAAGTCGCGGCACTGCTTGGCAAACTGGCCGAGCAGGCGGATCTGCGGCGTGCGTCGCTGTTTGACTGGGTCTACCAACGGGGCGTGCCGGCGCCGGATGCGCGGGTCATGCCCTTGCGCAAGCGCTATCCCGATCTGCCACTCAGCGTGCTGGATGAACTGGTGCGCTATGCCGATACCAGTGAATTGAATCAACTTGACGCCGACAAGGTCCCGCTGCGCCTGGCGGAAGAGGCCCGGCGTTTCCGGGACGTGGTGCGTGTCAACCGCGCGTATGAGGGGTTGTATCTGGATGCCGTGGGGGGCATCGACACTGATCGGCTGGTGTTTGACGCGCTCAAGCACCTGCCAGGCTGGGATGCGGATATTTACCTGCAAGTGCTGGAGTGGTCGTTCTACACCGAAGACATGGCCACCCTCGGCGTGGACACCGCCGTGCAACAGATACGGATGAATGCCCACGCTGACCGTTATGAGGTCCGGGACGGGGAGTCGAATTTGCTCGGCTACCTGCCGGGGCGAACCCGCGAGCATTATTTCCAGGCGCTCTGGGAGGGGATGTCGATGACGCGCCGCACGGCGTTGGGCGTGCAGACGGCGGACCGTGGCGTGGCGCTGCGGCACAAGATCACCGAACAAGCGCTGGCACGTCGAGGGGGCGCGGCGCATGTCCTGGGCATTGAGGCCATGCGTTTGGGCTACCGCTCGCCGATGCGCCTGGCCGATACCTTGCAGAGCACCGCGTCGAGCAGCATGCCGTCGCAACCCTCGGCACCGATGAGTCGACCCGCCGCGCTGGTCCGTCGTGCGCAGGAGCTGTATCCCACCCATTCCCTCGAGCAGATTGATCTGTTCCTCGCCGGCCTGGACCCGATCAACGTGCTGGCCTTGAGAAAACTCGAAGGCCTGAGGCTGGAGTTCGCCTCCATCCGACAGGTCCTGCAGAACTGGATCAGTCGCGACACCTGGTACCAGGGCGCCGACGGTCCAAGGTTGAAAGTCACGACCCTGGCCAAGACCCGGGCGGCGGAAGAAATCATTCGCTGCTGGCGTCGGGAAACCCCCAGCATGCTGACCCTGGACGGCCGGCTCTATGAATTGTCGTTGCCACCCCTGCAAATCGGCGAGCTGCCGCTGATCACCGGTGATTTCAGCCATGTGGGCACGCTGGTGATGGATCGCGTGGGCGCCAGCGCCGGGTTGAACAGCTTCCTGCATAACTTCAAATCCGTGCGACGCCTGTCCATGGTCGGTAACGGCCTGACCCGGCTGCAGCAGGCCATTGGCGGCATGGCGCACCTGGAAATCCTGAACCTGAGTGAAAACCGCATCCAGCTGACCGAAGCCTCGGTCACCGAACTGGCCAGCCTGACGCGCCTCAAGCATTTGAACCTGTGCGCCAACCCTACGTTGACCCGCGCGCCCGATGTCTCGCGCATGCAACTGCTGGAACGCCTGGAGCTGCGCGGCACCGGCATCAGTCAATGGCCCAAGGGCGCCAGCGGCCTGCCGAAACTGCGGGGCTTGGACCTGCGCGATAACCGCATCAGCGTGATCCCGGAGGACGTCTACTCTGCACCGGGCACCTTGAATATGGGCACCGATATCGCCGGCAATCCGTTGACGCCCGATACGGTGAAGCGGCTGACCGAATTTCAACAGATCACTGACATCAGCCTGGGACTCATCGCCCAGGGGCATCTGGAGCAACTGCAACACATCCTCATGGACGTCTCCATGAGTTCGACCTGGCTGACCGGGGCGACGGAAGTCGACAGGGTGCTCAAGCAAGCGTTGTGGAGTGCGGTTTACGCTTACCCGGACTCCCAGCCGTTTTTCCTGTTGCTGGCCCGATTGCGCTACACCGCTGATTTCCGCATGGTCTACGGCTCATTGAGCCAGCGGGTGTGGGAGGTGGTGGAGGCGGCCGCGGAAGACAGCGCGCTGCGCCGGACGCTGTTCCGCCTGGCCAATATCGGGCGGGTCAGTGCCGATGGTTATTCCCTGTTGTTCAGCAACCTGCACACTCGTGTGCTGTGTTACCGCGCGTTAGAGGTCGCCAGGCTCTACGGGCCCACCCAGGAGATTGAGATGACGCAACTGGTCCGCGGTTTGTTCCGCTTGCAGGAGGTCGAGCGCCTGGCCCTGAGCAATATCATTGCGCGCAACCGTACCGAGCCGGTGACCTTCGAACAAGCCATGGAGGTCAGCCTGGCCTTCCGGGTGGGGCTGGCCGAGCGCTTGAGTCTGCCGGGGCAGCCGCAAGGGGTGAACTTCAGCCTGGGGGTGGAGGTGATTCCGCAAACCCTCGACTGGGTGTACGCCGAAGTGGTGAAACTGGAGCACACCCCACAGTTGCTGGGCTGGATGGCGGAGCAGGATTTCTGGGTCGAGTACCTGGAAATGGCTCATCGGGCCGAGTTCGACGACACGGTTATTCGCGCTTCGCTGGCGTTCCAGCATTTGGACAGTCGATTGCACTACACCCGTGTCGAGTTCAACCAAAGCATGGACGCCATCGTCAGTAACTTCAGTAATGAGCGTACCGCGCTGATCCGTCGCCTGACCGCCGAGGCTCTGGTGCACAGCCCGGGATTGTCCCTGGTGGCGGCCGTGCCGGAGCTGGCCGGCACCCCTGAGATTTGATCGAGCAAGGAATGCTGATGAATACGATCGAACAACCCATCAATAGCGCCGGCCAGCCCTTATGGGCTGGCCTGGCGCCGGACCAGGTCCTGCCGCTGACGGCGGCGCAATACGCGGCCAACCTGATCAAGCAACGCTGGGGTGACGAAGCCCTGGACGCGGTGCTGGTGGACCTCAACTACGATTTTTCAGGCTATCCGGCGCAAGGTTCTGTGCATCAGGGCCGGGTGCGCCTGTCGCAAAGCCTGGTCCAGGCCTTGTTGAACAATTACCAGACAGTGGGGGCCGGGCGTTTCGGTGAAACCGCGTTCGGCCTGTACACGCCGCCAACCGTGGGGCCGCAGGTGCGCATTGTCGAGATCGACGCGTCGATCAACCCCGGCGGCAGCTATGACGATTACGAAGGGATCTACCGCATCACCGAACCGCAGGTCTATGGGCCCGACACCCAACTGGCGCTGCAACCGGCGGCGTTCAAACAGTGGGTCTGGACCCTGGCATTCAAGGACCAATATGCCGCGTACGTGGCCAATGCCTGGCCAGATGACCGGACCCTGTTGGCGGCCGCACCTTATCCATTGCGGACCTCGGTGAAACTGGCGTTCATCATGGCGGCGTGGCTGCAATATCAGGAACGCAGCCTGAGCCGCGAGGGTCTCGGCCTGGCGTTACGCGTTGCCGGACTCGATCCCGGACAGACCTGGGGCCAACTGACGCTCGCGCAGGTGCAAGCGCAAACGCCGATGCCGTCATCGGTGGAGGCCGGGCGCCTGTCGATCTACCGGTACAGCGCCAGCGATATAGGTTGTTTCCGCGACAAGAACAGTGGCCGACGGCTGCTCTACATTCCGGGGAATGCCTCGCCATTCCATGAATTCGCCGATCACCGGACGCTGTGCCAATGGGTGATCGAGATCGGCCGCGATGCCAAGCGCAAAACGGCGTTCGTGGCCCATTTTGCCGAGGACGATCAACAGGACGGCACCTTCCATGCCGGCGTGCGCACAGCGCTGGCCGGCATGGTCACCTGGCCCCGGCAATATCGCTTGAAGAAAGGCCACGGCTTTTTCAACAACGATGGATTTTGGCCACCCGAGGACTATATCGGCGTTGATGTGCGACCCACCACCGAGGACCCGTTTGCCCAGTGGGTGAAGGTCATGAAGGCCGCTGCCCAGGCCAGCGTCGACACCATCCGCGACGACGCCCAGGTCAATCGCGACAACCTGAGCGCGGTGGTCGAGCCTGTGGTGCAGTGGATCGAACGCTTCGCCCCCCTGGCTTTGTTTGTTCCGGGAGGCGAGGGTTTGCTGGCGCTGGCGGGCCTGATCGATGCCGGTTATGGCCTCGACGAGGCGGTGCACGGCAAGACCACGGACGAGCGCTGGGCGGGTGTCGGGCGCACGGTGTTCGGGTTGCTCAACGCTTTACCGGTGATCAAGGCCGGCGCGGTGCTCAAGGACGAGGAGCGGCTGCTGACAGTTGAGCACGTCGCCAACCCGGTCGAAGCCCACGTCAGCGCTGTGCCGGCCCGTCTGCGGGCGTTTATTCCCGAAGCCTCGGCCTTCAGCAATGAGGTGCTGCAACAGATTGGTCGGGTCTGCGGGCTGGATCCGGATGCGCTGGGGCTGTTGCAGGCGGGGCAGCCACCTTCGCCGATCCTGGTGGATACCCTGAATCGTTTTCGCATCGATCAGGACCTGCAACAGGCCCTCGAACGCTTGCCCGGCGGGTCGGTCGAGGCCGAGCAAGCTCGGAACGCCCGTGTCGGGCAGTTCAGTGAGCGTTATGCATCGCTGCAACAGTCCGCAGATGAATGGGTGCGCCTGTTCCAGTCGCAATACCCCGGTTTGCCCAAGTGTGCGATCGAGCAGATGCTTGAGCGCGCCGGCATCGATATCCGCGCACCGCACACCCTGGCCGAGGCCAAGCGGGTGCTGGGCGAATTGAGTGGCAAGGCCCGGCAGTACGAATTTCATGTCCGCGTGGCCCGCGCCTATGAAGGCCTGTACCTGGCGTCGGTGGAAAACCCCGACAGCGATGTGCTGGCCCTGCATTCCCTGGAACGGTTGGCGGGTTGGTCGATCGGGATTCGGCTTGAGGTCTGTGAAGAGTCCGCAGTGGGGCGAGCGCTGGACAGCATCGGCCCGCAGGGCGCGCCATATTCCCGTCAATTGATCAGGCAGGGCACGCGCTACCAGGGCCTGGCGGCGGGACAGTCGGTGGATTTTCACCAGGCATTGCTCAATGCCTTGTCCCAGGAACAGCGTGCTGCGTTGGGGCTGCGCGCCGATCAGGCATTGCAGGATCTGCGCACGCGCATCCGTGCTGAGTTGCGCCCGCGCGCCGAGCTGGAGCTGGGTTTGCAGCGCATGGACTCGGGCCTGACCTTCGACAGTCATGGCCTGCGCGGCGGCGGATTTCCGTCCACGGCCCAGGGCGAAGCCTTTTCCAGAACCATCACCAAGCTGCAAATCCGCGAAATCTACCCCAGCCTGAGCGACGAAGAACTGGGCACGCTGTTGGACCAATGGGGCGAGCACGCCCAGACGCAACTGGCCCGGCTCAATCAGCAATTGCGGCAATTGCGGGTCGACCTGGCGGCGTGGATCGGCCAGGTCGACGTTGATGTGGAAAACATGGACGTCGATCTGCTGGATCCCGAAGAGCCTGAGGCCGAAGGCATGGACGAAGAGCAGATCGACGCGGAAAACGATGCGCGGATCGCCGATGCCATCCAGTTCGAGCGCCGCAGCCGCCTGGAGTTGGCCACCGAGCTGGAGGGGTTGTGGCGGGGGCAGGGCGAGGCGGCCAGTCGGGTCTACCACAACGGTGAGTTTGTCGGGTTTCGCCTGGAAATGGACTTCGAGCATTTCCACAGCCTGCCCGCCTTGAACGTCACGCTGCCGGAGGTGGTGGAGCTGAGCATGACCAGCTTCTCGTTGACCGAATCGGCGAGCCTGTCGCCGTTTCTGCGCGCCTTTCCACGCTTGCGCGTGTTGGACCTGGGCGGCACCGACCTGCACCAGCCCGGCCCGGGGATGCAGTGGGTGGGCCATTGGCCCGAGGCCATCGGGGAATTGACCGAGCTGACGCACCTGGACCTCAGTCAAACCGGCCTGGTGTTGACCGAGGCAACCGCCGGGGCGCTGAGCGGGTTGTCGCGCCTGGTGGCCCTCGACATGCGCGTCAATCCATTGGGCAGGCCGCCGGTGGTGGTGCACTTGACCGCGCTGCGTCGTCTGAACTTGCGGGCCACGGGGATCCGCGTGTGCCCGGTGGGCGTCCTGGACCGCCCCTATCTGGAGCTTCTGGACTTGCGCGAGAACCAGATTGCGCGAATACCGCCCGCCGTGCGCCAGCAGTCGGTGGCGGGGAGCAGGCTCTTGCTGGCAGGCAACCCGATCACCGATGAAGACAGCCTGCGCTGGATCGTTCAGCACCGGCAACAGACCGGGATCAACGTGTGGATGGCCGCGCCAAACGCCGATTTCGCCCAGCCTGACGCGTGGCTGACGGGGTTTTCAGCCCAACAGCAGGCGAGGGCGATCCAGCATTGGCAACACCTGGCGACCCTGCCCGGCAGTGAACGGTTGTTTGGCACGCTGGACATGATCCGACGCAGCGCAGACTTCCGGGTGAATTACCCGTCGCTGCAACAGCGCATCTGGCATCTGCTCGATGCCCTCGATACGTCACCGCCGCTGCGTCAGCATGTCCTGCAAGATGTGCAGTGGACCGCCACCGATGGCGACAATCCTTTCGCCAGTTTCGAGCATCTGGAAGCTCGGGTTGCTGCCTTCAACACGCCGTTGCCCGAACGTTAACGCAGGCGAAAAAAAACCTTGAGCCACGGTCATGGCTCAAGGTTTTCTGTGACGGCGACTTAGCGGCGCCGGAACAACGGCAACGGTTCGTCAGTCGCGGCCTGGTACGTCACCGAGAAGTCCTTGAGGCCTTCAAGGGCTTCGTACGGGTCTTTATCGGCGCGAATGGCAAACGCGTCGAAACCGCAGCGGTGCAGGTAGAACAACTGGTCGCGCAGCACATCGCCAATCGCCCGCAGTTCGCCTTTGAAACCATAACGGTCACGCAGCAGACGGGCGTTGGAGTAGTTACGACCATCGGTGAAGGCCGGGAAGTTCAGGGCAATGACCTGGAAGTTGTCCACGTCGTCACCGATTTCCTCGGCTTCTTCATCGGCGTCCAGCCACACACCCAGGCCGCCATCGCGGGCCTTGAGCATGCGCCCGTGTTCGCGCCACAGCGCCAGCGGCACGATCAGGTCGTCGCAGTTGCTGATCTCGTCGATGTTGAAATCCTTGGGCAGCAAGTGCCAGGTTTCGTCGACGACTTCGTTGTTCTTAATGATTCGCTGCATAGACGCGCTCCTTGAAGAGGTCGATGCCAATGCGCTGATAGGTGTCGATGAAGCGCTCATCTTCGTGACGTTGTTCGATGTACACGTTGATCAGCTTCTCGATCACATCAGGCATGGCTTCCTGGGCGAAGGACGGGCCGAGGATCTTGCCCAGGCTCGCATCGCGGCTGGCGCTGCCACCGAGGGACACCTGGTAGAACTCTTCGCCTTTCTTGTCCACCCCGAGGATGCCGATGTGGCCGACGTGGTGGTGACCACAGGCGTTCATGCAACCGGAGATGTTCAGGTCCAGTTCGCCGATGTCGAACAGGTAGTCCAGGTTGTCGAAACGACGCTGGATCGATTCGGCAATCGGGATCGACTTGGCGTTGGCCAGGGAGCAGAAATCACCGCCAGGGCAGCAGATGATGTCGGTCAGCAAGCCGATGTTCGGCGTGGCGAAACCTTGCTCGCGCAACTCGCCCCACATCGCGAACAGTTGCGACTGTTCAACGTCGGCCAGAATGATGTTCTGCTCGTGGGAGGTGCGCAGTTGACCGAAGCTGTAACGCTCAGCCAGATCGGCCACAGCGTCGAGCTGCTTGTCGGTGATGTCGCCCGGCGCAACGCCGGTTGGCTTCAGGGACAGGGTCACGGCCACGTAGCCCGGCTTCTTGTGGGCCAGGGTGTTGCGGGTGCGCCAGCGGGCGAAACCCGGGTGTTCCTTGTCGAGCGCGGCCAGTTCGGCGGTCTGGTTCTCCAGCACCTTGTAGTCCGGATCGACGAAGTGCTTGGCCACGCGATGCACTTCGGCTTCGGTCAGCGTGGTCTGGCCACCGCGAAGGTGCTCCATTTCCGCGTCGACTTTTTGTGCGAAGACTTCAGGGGTCAGCGCTTTGACGAGGATCTTGATCCGCGCCTTGTACTTGTTATCGCGACGGCCGTAGCGGTTGTAGACCCGCAGGATGGCGTCGAGGTAGCTCAACAGGTCTTGCCATGGCAGGAACTCATTGATGAACGCGCCGACCACCGGGGTACGACCGAGGCCGCCACCGACCAGCACGCGGAAACCCAGTTCGCCCGCAGCGTTGTGCACCGGCTCCAGGCCAATGTCATGCACTTCGATGGCCGCACGGTCCGAGGTCGAACCGTTGATGGCGATCTTGAACTTGCGCGGCAGGTAGGCGAATTCCGGGTGGAACGTCGTCCACTGACGGACGATTTCGCACCACGGACGCGGGTCGATCAACTCGTCGGCGGCGACACCGGCGAACTGGTCGGTGGTGACGTTGCGCAGGCAGTTGCCGCTGGTCTGGATCGCGTGCATCTGCACGGTGGCCAGCTCAGCGAGGATGTCCGGGATGTCTTCCAGCGCCGGCCAGTTGAACTGCACGTTCTGCCGGGTACTGATGTGGGCGTAGCCCTTGTCGAAGTCGCGGGCAATCTTGGCCATCATTCGCGTCTGGCGCGAAGTCAGTTGGCCGTAAGGCACCGCCACCCGCAACATCGGGGCGAAACGCTGGATATAAAGGCCATTTTGCAGGCGCAGGGGGCGGAATTCTTCTTCGCTCAGCTCGCCTGCCAGATAGCGTCGGGTCTGATCACGGAACTGCTTGACGCGGTCCTCGATGATCCGCTGATCGTACTCGTCGTATACGTACATATAAGTCCTGTTCTCAGGCTTGGGCCGGTCGGTTCCAGTTGCGTTTTTCGCTTGCTGAAGTTTCCGATACTGCCTCGGCAATTCTGCGCGCACGGCCGCGCACTCCCTACGGAGCCGGGGCAAGATACCAGTTTGCAGTTATGCGCAAAAGTGATGTTTGAGTATATGTAAAGAACCAAAACGACTAACGAGAACCGTTATTACTAAACCCGTATTTGTGGTGTGGGCAATCGTCGTCTTTACTGTGGTCGAGTCTTTATGCAATCACCGATAAAACCGACAAGAGGCGATGCAATGAGCAACCCGACCAAAGCAAGGAAAACCGACAGTACCGTCGATGCGTGGGCGATTTTGTTCCTGATCATTCTGGTTGTAGGAACAGCAGTGTTCTGGGTCAGTCACCAATAGCGGCACCGTCCGGGCCCGGTTGCGACGGATTGTCAGACAAAACCGGAATAATCCCCCGTTTTGCGGGCGTTCGCTGGCTATAATGCGCGGCGAATTTCCGGGGCTCGGACCATTAATGTTGAAGTTTCTGTTTGCTGTATTGCTGACGCTTGGCTCGGTCCTCGGATCCAGTGCCCAGGCGGCCTCGGTGCTGTTTCTCAATCCTGGCAGCACCACGGAAGCGTTCTGGATCAGCTATTCGCAATTCATGCAGGCGGCGGCCAAGGATCTGGGCATGGACTTGCAGATTCTCTATTCCCAACGCATGCCCGAACTGACGATTGCCCAGGCCCGCACCGCGTTGCAAGGGCCTGATCGGCCGGACTACCTGGTCTTCGCCAACGAACAATACGTCGCCCCGCAAATCCTGCGCCTGGCCCAAGGCAGCGGGGTGAAGCTGTTCATGGTCAATGCGCCCCTGACCGACAATCAACTGAGCCTGCTGGGCAATCGCCCGGACCGCGTGGGCAGCCTGGTGCCCAACGACGAGGAGGGCGGCTACCTGATGCTTCAGGCGCTGATTCGCCAGCATCCGCCCGTGCAACCGGGGCAATCCATCGAGCTGCTGGCGTTTTCCGGGCTGAAGATCACCCCGTCGGCGCAACTGCGGGAAAAAGGCATGCTGCGCGCCCTGGCCGAGCACCCGGAAGTACGCTTGCGCCAACTGGTCTACAGCGGCTGGACCCGTGAACGCGCGTATGAGCAGGCACGACTGCTGTTCCGGCGCTACCCGAACGTGACGCTGGTGTGGTCGGCCAATGATGAGATGGCGTTCGGCGCCATGCAGGCCTTTGCGGAGACGGGCGGCACGCCGGGCCAGGATGGATGGTTCAGCGCCTTCAATACCTCACCGCAGGCATTGAAAGCCATTGTTGATGGACGCTTGAGCGTGTTGCTCGGCGGGCATTTCACCCTGGGCGGTTGGGCGATGGTGGAGTTGCACGATATCGATCAGGGCGTGGAGCTGGACCAGTACGGTGGCCGTGACCGGCAGATTCCGTTGTTGCAACTGATCGACAAGGCCCAGGCCAAGCGTTTGCTGGCCATGGGCGATGCGCCGGATTTCGGGGTGAGCTTCCGGCAGTTATCGGCCAAGGGGCGGCCGACCTCCTATCGCTATCCGTTCAGTCTGCAAACGTTGATGCGCTGACGCGGCGTTAAACCCCCGCCAGCAGCAAAACCAGTTTCACGATGCCAAACAGCGACAGCGCAAACACCGCCGTGAACAAAATCCCCAGAATCACGAAATGACTCGGCTTGCCGTGGCTGAAGTCCCGGGCACGGTTCTTCCCGCTCTGCACCCCGAACGCGGCGGCCACGACGCTGTGCAGCATCTGCCATAAGGTCGGCGGCTTGTTGTCGACTGGATCGTCCATAAATCCCTCGTCATGTTGGTGTGTCAGGCAAGCATAGACGTTTGACGCGAATCCCGTAGGAGCGAGGCTTGCCCGCGAAGGCGGTGCGTCAGTCAACATCTTCTCTGACTGACA
>NZ_VOBN01000002.1 GCF_008370045.1 Pseudomonas sp. ANT_J12 | reverse complement strand
ATGGTGCGGGAGGCAATCCTGATCTACAACCAGGAACGCCCACACCTGTCCTTGAAATACAAAACGCCCGATGCGGTGCATCGGGCGTTAGGGTGAAATAGGTGTAAACCTATTTCAGGACTAGACACCCGGATTTTGTGTCTGCCGTGATGGCCCCTTCGCGGGCAAGCCTCGCTCCTACACGGAATCTGCATAACCCTGTAGGAGCGAGGCTTGCCCGCGAAGAGGCCAGTAGGCATAGCGCAAGACTCAGCTCGCAGCCACCACCCGATTGCGCCCCCCTTCCTTGGCCTGATACAACGCCTTGTCCGCCGCAAACAACAACCGCTCCAGATTCGTCTCGCTCGCACTGGTCCAGGTACTGATCCCGATACTGACAGTCATCGGCATCTCGGCCCCTGGCACCAAAGGCAATTGCTCCACGGCGACACGGATGGCTTCGGCAATCTGCCGGGCACCGGCGCTGTCGGTTTCCGGCAGGATCACCGAGAACTCCTCACCGCCGTAACGGGCGACCAGGTCTCCCGGCCGTCGCACACTGGTGCTGATGACCTTGGTCAGCGAGCACAGCGCGTCGTCACCGGCCAGATGACCGTGCCGGTCATTGAACGCCTTGAAGTGATCGGCATCGATCATCAGCAAGGACAAGGGCAGGCCCGATCGTTGGGCACGAAACCATTCATGGCGCAGGGTTTGATCCAGGGTTCGACGGTTGGCTACGCCAGTGAGGGCATCGGTGGCCGCCAGTTGCGCCAGTTCCCGCTCGGCGCTGTGGCGCAGGCGCAATTCCCGGCAGAGTAACCACGTCAGCCAGAGCAGGCTGATGCACAGCGCAAGGGTGGCCAGGCTAACCACTAGCGCCGTACGTTTCCACGACGCGAACACTTCATCGCTGGACAGCGCCACAATGACGATCAACGGCAAGTTGCCCACCTTGGAGAACGTGTACAGGCGTTTATCCTGGGTGAGGCTTGAGATGCCGGTAAAGCTGCCGTCGCCTTCTTTGACTATGCGCTGGAAGTTGGGGCGGCTGCTGAAATCCTTGCCGACCAACTCTTCGGCCAGACGCGGTTCTTGTGCCAGGAGAATCCCGTCCTTGCTGATCAAGTTAACCGAGCTGTTCGGTCCAATGGTCAAGCTGCTGAACAACTGATCGAAGTAGCTCAGGCGCATCGCCGCTTCAGCGACGCCGAGGAATTCGCCCTGTGTTCCGCTGACCCGACGGCTGAAACTGATACGCCATTCATGCTCGGCCAGCCGCGTTCGAAAAGGGCGACTGATGAACATGGCAGGATCCGGGTTATTGATATGGACCTGGAAGTATTCACGGTCCGCAAAATTGCCTTTGCGCGGTTCCACCGAAGCCGAGTCGGCGATCACATCACCATGGGGGTCGAGCAATAAAATGTCGCCCTTGTACGGTGCGGCGGTGGCGCGGTCGAATAAGGCTAAATGGCGAATGATGGGAGACACGGTCTTGAGGTCGTCGCGGCGTGAGGCGGCAATCAAGCCTTGTAAGGACAGGTCATAGAGTTCGACGTTGCGCAGCACGTCTGCTTCGATCAGTTGCACGATATTGGTGGCGGCACGAGTGGCCGATAGTTGGGCGTTGGCGCGTTCGCGAACCAGCAGGAACGCCACGATGCTCAAGATCGCAATCACCAGCAATAAACTGGTGAGCACCAGAATCCGTTCCGATCGCGTTGACCGGATCGAATGCTCAGGTAGTGCACTGCTCACACTCATGGTTCTGACTTCTGCTAATGGGGCGTTTGGAAAGTAGGTGGCGAGCGTCGGGCAGAATCGCAGAAACCGGTTGCGTCCAAGGCGCCTGTATAAATGGCAGGCAATAAAAAGGCCAGCAAAACGTGCTGGCCTTTTGTTTATCCAAGCTTAGAAGACATTGATCGGGTAGTCGACGATCACGCGGTATTCATCAGTGTCCTGATCCAGTGCGCCGTAGCCATTGCCCCCACGGTTGGTCGCCCATTGCAGGCGCAACGCCAGGTCCTTGGCTTTGCCTTCCTGGAACACGTACTTCAGATCAATGTCGCGTTCCCAGTGCTTGGCGTGCTTACCGTCGGCGCTGTACCACGAAGCATAGCCCTTGCTGTCCGGGTCGACTTTGGTCAGGTCGGTTTCACCCCGTGAGTAGGACACCGCCGAGGTCAGGCCAGGCAGGCCGAGCCCCACGAAATCGTAGGCGTACTTGAGCTTCCATGAGCGTTCGTTCGGGCCGTTGAAGTCCGAGTACTGCTGGGAGTTGTCGAGGTAGATGCTGTCGCCCTGGCTGATGTAGTCGAACGGCGTGTTGCCGTTGACCCGCTGGTACGCGGCCGTGACGCTGTGATTGCCCACGCCCACGGTGAAATGCAGGCTGTAGGTGTTGTTGTCGATGTTGCCCAGCAGCGCTTCGCCGGTGTCTTGCGTGTGATAAAAGTGCAGGCCCGGGTTGAGGCTGACCAAGTCATTGAGCTGGTAGGTGTAATCCAGATCGTAGTAGTACTGGTTCCAGATGTCCTTGAGCTCAGACGCGTACAGGCTGCTGGTCAGGCCCGGCAGACCGCTCCAGGCCACACCGGCCCAGTTCAGATGCTGGCTGTCGTCGCCATCGGCGAGGGTGCCATAAGACGTGCCGATCCGCGTGTGGCCGCTCTGGTTGTAAGGCTTGGTGAAACTGGCCTGACCGCCTTCGATCAGGAACCCGTCAAAGCTATGGTTGCTCAGGCTGACGCCGCGAAACGTCTGCGGCAACATGCGGCTGTCGCCACCGGCGATTACCGGGTTGGTGAGAAACAGGTCACCAGCCTTCAATTCGGTATCAAAGGCACGCATTTTCAACGTACCGCCGGCCGTGGAAAACGAGCCCGGCGCTTTGCCGTTGCCATCGCTGATCGGCAGGATGCTCGAACCGTCAGTGCCGCCACCGCCGTCGAGTTTCAACCCGAGCATGGCGTGGGCGTCGATACCGAAACCGACCGTGCCCTGGGTGAAACCGGATTCGAACTTGCCGAGAAAGCCCTGGCCCCATTCGATGTTGTCATCGGTGTGCTGGTGGCGATTGCGGTTCATGTAGTAGTTGCGGGCGTTGAGGTTGAGGCTCGACCCTTCGACAAAACCTTCGCGGCTGGAGTCATCGTCGGCCTGGGCATTGGCGGCCATCGTTGCAGCGATTGCAATGAACAACGGGCTGAGCTTTAGAGAAAAAGACACGTGCGGTACAGCTCCTTTTGGGTCATTAACGTCAGTTCATGTATCGACGTTTTTTTATTTCTTGTTTAGGGAGACGAAGCGAGGCGTGTTTTCTGCACAATAAAAAAAGCCGCTGATAGCAGCGGCTTTGAAGACAACTTTTCAAAGGGAAGAGCCGATGAAAAGTGTCGAGGGAAACAGAGAGCGATACGGTAGATCAGCTGTCTTTCTCAACCTGTGGCAGGGCTGCAGAAGTGGACGCTTGAGGGGTTTGCGCAGCGTCGTGGGCTTTGGCGGTCATCTCGGCCTGGGACTGTTCGAACGCATTGGCGCGTGCTGCATTCTGCGCGACGAAGGCTTGCGACTCTTCAGCCATGGCGAACGGGGACAGGAACAAAGTCGACAAAACGAAAGCGCTGGCAATACCCATAGTGTTGGACATCTTTAAAACCTTCTTGCTTGGCAAGTGCTGTTTGGTGCGCCAAGGTTAAGGTTCGAGAACGATGGGAAACAGAGCGGATTTCAGAAAGGACTGTTGCGTGGGGAGCAATAGTGGGGGCCGCAGCGAAACCCTGTGTTGATCGTTCCCACGCTCTGCGTGGGAATGCCTCAAGGGACGCTCCGCGTTCCAATGGGACGCGGAGCGTCCCGGGCTGCATTCCCACGCAGAGCGTGGGAACGATCATTCAAACCGGGAGATGGATACCGAAGGTATTCATCCCATGATCACTGCGCACAAACACATCCCCGCCATGCATCAGCGCAATCGCTTTCACAATCGCCAAGCCCAACCCATGGTTATTGCCACTGTTGCTGCGCGACGCATCCACCCGATAAAACCGCTCGAACAACCGTGGCAAATGCTCGCTGGCAATCGGCGACCCCGGATTGGCGACGCCAATGCTCACCTGATGCTCCTCGACCCCAATGTGCACTTCAATCACCTGCCCAGGCTCGGTGTGCTGCACCGCGTTGCTCAGCAAATTGATCAATGCCCGACGCAGATGCGCAATTTCGATCCGCACCTGCGCATCGCCGCTGACCTGCACCTGAACCTGCGCATCTTCCAGAATGAAATCCAGATACTCCAGGGTCGTCGCTACTTCATCGGCCAGGGAGGTGGAGGTCAGTTTGGTGGCCTTGCTGCCCTGATCGGCGCTGGCGAGGAACAGCATGTCATTGATGATCGAGCGCAGCCGTTCCAGTTCTTCGAGGTTCGATTGCAGCACTTCAAAATAGTGTTCGGCGGAACGCCCTCGAGTCAGGGCGACTTGGGTCTGGCCAATCAGGTTGGTCAGCGGCGAGCGCAGTTCATGGGCGACGTCGGCGTTGAACGACTCCAGCCGCGAATAGGCCTGTTCGACCCGTTCCAGGGTCGAGTTGAACGAGCTGACAAACTGATCCAGCTCCGGTGGCAACGGCGACAGGCGCAAACGCCCTGCACGCAACGGCGTCGCCAGGCGCTGGGCTTCCTGGGACAACTTGATCAACGGCTTGAGCCCGATCCGCGCCACCCAATAACCCAGGGCCGAGGCCAGCAGCACGCCGATAATCGCCAGGCTGATCAAGGCGATCAGCAAATGATGCTGCGTCTGCAGAAACGTCTCGGTGTCGATGCCGATCATAAAGCGCAACGCCGGGCGCTGGTCCTTGGCCGGGAACTGGCTGACCAGCACTTTCAGCGGATAGGAATGCTCCGGCAGCAGCAAGTCGCGTCGACCCAACGGCCCTTCGGCGAAGGCGCGGATCTGCGGCGTGATGTTGCCGTATTCGTACTGGGAATCGCCGCTGACGATCCAGAAGCTGATGCGTTTGTCTTCTTCGCCGAGCAACTTGAGCTTGTTGTTGATCTTCACCCAATGCTCGGGCGTGCCGTAACGGCCGACCGTGGATTCGAGCACGCTGTAGCGCGCATCCAATTCGGCTTCGGGCAACAGGCCCAGGCCTTTGTCGACCTGCTGATACAACGCCCAGCCGATCAACAGAAACACCAGCAGCGCCACCAGCGTGAACATCCCGCTCAAACGCAGCGCAATCGAATTACTGGACACCACGGCTCTCCAGCACATAACCCATGCCGCGGATGGTGTGCAGCAGTTTTTCGTCGAACGGCCCGTCGAGCTTGGCCCGCAGGCGTTTGATCGCGACTTCGACGACGTTGGCGTCGCTGTCGAAATTGATGTCCCACACCAACTCGGCAATCGCTGTTTTCGACAGGATTTCACCCTGACGACGGGCCAACACGCTGAGCAGCGAGAACTCCTTGGCCGTCAGGTCCAGCCGAGCGCCGGCGCGAGTAGCCTTGCGGCTGATCAAATCGATCCACAGGTCGGCGATGCTCACTTGCACCGGTTCATGCCCGCCACTGCGCCGGGTCAGGGCTTGCAGGCGCGCCACCAGTTCGAGGAAGGAAAACGGTTTGCCGAGGTAATCGTCGGCGCCATCGCGCAGGCCCTTGATCCGGTCTTCGACCCGCTCGCGAGCGGTGAGCATGATCACCGGGGTTTGCTTGCGGGCGCGCAAGGCTCGCAGTACGCCGAAGCCGTCGAGGCCCGGCAACATGACGTCGAGGATGATCACCGCGTAGTCGCTTTCCAGCGCCAGGTGCAGGCCTTCGACGCCGTCCCGCGCCTGGTCCACGGTGTAACCCTGTTCCGTCAGGCCGCGGTGCAGATAATCCGCGGTTTTTTCTTCATCTTCGATATTCAGAACGCGCATGACCCCGCCTCAGTCTGTGGTCGCCAGCGCCGGCAGTGGCGCGGGTTTGGGTCTATGGAAAAGACGCTCAAGCCACAAGTATATGACCGGCGTGGTAAACAGCGTCAGCGCCTGGCTCACCAGCAAGCCGCCGACCACCGCAATCCCCAATGGCTGGCGCAGTTCGGCGCCGGTTCCGTAGCCGAGCATCAACGGCAAGGCGCCGAGCAGGGCGGCGAGGGTGGTCATGATGATGGGGCGGAACCGGGTGATACAGGCCTGGAAAATCGCCTCTTCCGGTGGCAAACCACCCTTACGCTGGGCTTCGAGGGCGAAGTCGATCATCAGGATGCCGTTTTTCTTCACGATACCGATCAGCAGCACCAGGCCGATCAACGCCATGATCGAAAAGTCCTGGCCCCAGATCCACAGCATGATCACCGCCCCAAGCCCTGCCGACGGCAGGGTCGAGATGATGGTCAGCGGATGGACGAAGCTCTCATAGAGCACGCCAAGAATGATGTACACCGCCACCAGCGCCGCGAGAATCAGCCACGGTTGGCTGGCCAGGGAACTCTGGAACGCCTGGGCCGCGCCCTGGAAGTTGCCGCTGATGGCCGCCGGCATGCCGATTTCGGCCTTGGCCTGGTTCAACAGAATCACCGCATCGCCCAACGCGACGCCGGGCGCCAGGTTGAACGAGAGGTTGGCCGCCGGGAACATGCCGTCGTGGGCAATGGACAACGGGCCAATGGTCGGCGCGTCGAATTTCGCCAGGGCCGACAACGGCACCATCTCGCCGCTCAACGGCGAGCGCAGATAAAAGTAGTTCAGGCTCTCGGCCTTGCCGCGCTGCTTGGTGTCCAGTTCCAGGATCACGTTGTACTGGTTGATCTGGGTCTGGAACTCATTGATCTGGCGCTGGCCGAAGGCGTCGTACAGCGCTTCGTCGACGTCACTGGCGGTCAGGCCGAAACGCGCGGCGGCGCTGCGGTCGATGCTGATGTGGGTGATGCTGCCGCCCAGTTGCAGGTCGTTGGAAATGTCGCGGAACTCCGGGAGGGTCCGCAGTTTGTCCGTCAGACGCTGGGTCCAGGTGCTGAGCGTCGGGCCGTCGTTGCTCTTGAGCACGTATTGGTACTGGGCGCGGCTCGGGCCGGAACTGAGGTTGATGTCCTGGCCGGCGCGCAGATACAGCACGATGCCGGGGACCTTCATCAGTTGCGGGCGAATCCGGTCGATGAACTGGCTGGCGCTGACATCGCGGTCGCCGCGTTTTTTCAGGGCGATCCAGAACCGGCCGTTGGCGATGGTCTGGTTGCTGCCCGAGACGCCGACCGAGTGGGAAAACGCCTGCACCGCCGGGTCTGCCGCGACGATTTCCGCCATCGCCAGGTGTTTTTTCACCATGTCGCCGTAGGAGATATCGGCAGCCGCTTCGGTGGTGCCGAGCACGAAACCGGTGTCCTGGACCGGGAAGAAGCCCTTGGGGATAAAGATGTAACCGGCGATGGCCAGGCACAACGACAGGCAGAACACGCCGATCATGGTTTTCTGATGGGCGAGGGCGCGGCGCAGGTATTTTTCATAGCCGGCCAGCAAGCGGTCGCCGAAGGTCTTTTTGCTGTGGGCGTGATGCACGGGGGCGCGCATGAACAGCGCGGCCAGGGTTGGGGCCAGGGTCAGGGACACCACCACCGAAATCATGATGGTCGAGGTCGCGGTCAGGGCGAATTCCTTAAACAGCCGCCCGACCACGCCGCCCATGAACAGCAGCGGAATAAACGCCGCCACCAGCGAGAAGCTGATCGAAACCACGGTGAAGCCAATCTCGCCGGAGCCCTTGATCGCCGCCTCGCGCATGCCGTCGCCGGCCTCCAGGTGACGGTGAATGTTCTCCACCACCACAATCGCATCGTCCACCACAAACCCCACGGCCACCACGATCGCCACCAGGGTCAGGTTGTTCAGGCTGAAACCCATGATGTACATCAAGGCGAAACTGGCGGTCAGCGACACACCAAGCACCGCCGACACAATCATGGTCGCCGACCACTGGCGCAGGAACAGCGCCATCACTGCCACCACCAGCAGGATCGCGATCAGCAGGGTGATTTCCACTTCGTGCAACGACGCGCGAATGGTCTGGGTGCGGTCGATCAACACCTTGACCTGCACCGAGGCCGGCAACATCGCTTCCAGGCCCGGCAGGGCGGCTTGAATGCGATCCACGGTTTCGACGATGTTCGCCCCCGGTTGCCGGGAGATCACCAGGTTCACCCCGGGTTGATCGCCGGCCCAGGCCTGAACGTAGGCATCTTCCGAACCGTTGACGACTTTGGCGACATCTTTGAGGTGAACCGGCGCGCCGTCCTTGTAGGAAACGATGAGTTGGCTGTATTCGTCGGGGTGGAACAACTGGTCGTTGGTGGACAGGGTCGAAATGCTCGATTCCCCGTACAACGCGCCTTTGGCCATGTTGAGGCTGGTCTGCTGGATCGCGAGGCGAATATCGGCCAGGGTCAGGCCTATGGCGGCCAGTTTGTCCGCCGAGGCCTGGACGCGGATCGCCGGACGTTGCTGGCCGGTGATGTTGATTTGGCCTACGCCGTCGATCTGACTGATCTGACGCGAGAGCAGGGTTTCCACCAGGTCGCTGAGTTCGGTGCCGGGCATTTGCGTGGAGCTGACACTGAGGATCAGCACCGGGCTGTCGGCCGGGTTGACCTTCTTCCAGGTCGGCAGGGTCGGCATGTCCTTGGGCAACTTGCCGGCGGCGGTGTTGATCGCGGCCTGGACTTCCTGGGCGGCGGTGTCGATGCTTTTATCGAGGGTGAATTGCAGGGTCAGCAGGCTGGAGCCGAGGGCGCTGCTGGACGTCATCTGGGTCATGCCGGGGATGGCGCTGAATTGCACCTCCAGCGGCGTGGCCACGGACGAGGCCATGGTGTCGGGGCTGGCACCGGGCAGTTGCGCGTTGACCTGAATGGTCGGGAATTCGGCTTCCGGCAATGGCGCGATGGGCAGGCGCGGGAAGGCGATGACGCCCAGCAGCACCAGGGCAAAGGTCAGCAGAATGGTGGCGACCGGGTGATCGATGCACCACGCGGACGGGCCTCTCATTGTTTAGGCTCCGCTTGCACCACTTGCGGCGGGTCGGTCAGCACCTGCACCGTCGAACCGGGCTTGAGTCGCGACTGGCCGTCGCTGACCAGCACGTCGCCGGGTTTGACGCCGCTGATGATGTCCTGGCCGCTGCCTTGGTAGACCATCTGCACCTGTACGGTCTCGACCTTGTCGCCTTTGACCCGATACACAAAATGTTGATCGAGGCCGCGTTGTACGACCGTTGGCGGTACCACCAGC
The DNA here is from genome assembly GCF_008370045.1 of Pseudomonas sp. ANT_J12. Lineage (GTDB taxonomy): Bacteria > Pseudomonadota > Gammaproteobacteria > Pseudomonadales > Pseudomonadaceae > Aquipseudomonas. Next base: position 538,279 of record NZ_VOBN01000002.1, on the reverse strand, counting down.
GCATCCTTATCCAGCGCTGTCTGAATCTTTACCGTGACCAGCAGGCCGGGCCAGAGCTTCTGGCCGGGGTTGTTGAATTCAGCCTTGGCGCGGATGGTCCCGGTGTTGGCGTTGATCTGGTTGTCGATCAGGGTCAGGTGGCCTTCGCCCAGCAGGTTGCCGGTTTCGCCATCGGTGTCGGCGCCGATGTAAGCCTTGACCTGAGCGCGTTGCGGGTCGCCGATCAGGCCTTGCAGGGTCGGCAGCATTTGCTGCGGCAGGGAAAACTCCACGGCAATCGGGTCGATCTGCGTCACGGTAAACAGCCCTTGGGCGTCGGTCATGCGCAGGAAGTTGCCTTCGTCCACCGTACGAATCCCGACACGACCGGTGACCGGGGAGCGAATCTGGGTGTAGGAAAGCTGCACTTGGGCGGCATCAATGGAGGCTTGATTGCCTTGGGCGGTGGCTTTGAGTTGGTTGACCAGGGCTTGTTGCTGGTCGTACGTCTGCTTGGACACGCCGTCGTCGACACTCAGCAGCTTGTAGCGCTTGAGGTTGACCTGGGCTACTTGCAGTTGCGCCTGGCTTTCACCCAATTGCGCGCGGGCCTGGTCCAGGCTGGCGCGGATCGAGCGGTCGTCGATGGTCGCGAGCAAATCTCCGGCCTTGACCAGTTGACCTTCCTTGACCAGCAACTTGGTGAGGATGCCGTCAATCTGCGGCCGCACCACCACACTGTGCAAGGACAGCACCGAGCCGATGCCGCTGACGTAGCGCGGCACGTCTTTTGCCGTCACCGCCACGACCCGCACCGGGATTGCCGTCGGGACCGCCAGTTTGGCGGTGGCCGGTTTGGTCGCGTACCACAGGCCCAGCGCTGCCAGGACAATCAGAGGGGCTGCGATCAAGGCGGTTTTTTTCTGAATTCGCATGCGAGTGAGGCGCCGGGCTAGAGGGACAGGAATAGGGTCAGATTTTATACCTCCCCTTATAGTCCTGTTACCCGGTCAGGAAGGTGACCGCTAACTGACGGGGCTGTCAGTTTGGGCTCCGTAGTCATGCAGATGGACCGCGTTATCGTTGTTCGCGGGCAAGCCTCGCTCCTACATTTGGAATGCATTCCCCTGTAGGAGCGAGGCTTGCCCGCGAAGGCGTCAGCGGTGACACCGCCAAAACCCACTGACCGACGACATGCCGCTTGATGCTTGCAGCTTGCAGCGCTCCATCCAGTTATACTCGCGCCTTTCGCGGCCCACCCACCGGGCCCGACTCTTTATGCACCACCCGGAGCTTTCATGACTTCCCCGACACAACCGCCGGTCGCCGACGCCTTGAGCGACGACCCGGCAGACCTGCCAGACAGCGTCGACTCCAGCGCAGACAGCGAAACCAAAGCCGCGATCCCGGCGTTCAAGTTTCCGTTCAAACCGGGCGAACTGGCCGCCGCCAAGAACGCCAGCCAGCCGTGGTACAAGAACGGCGCCAAAAACGGCCACACCAAAACCCCAGGCGCCGCGCCACCGGGTACGCGTCGTTCGATGGGTAAACGCTGACCGCCAGCCGCTGCTCGGCTGGAAAAAAGTCTCCCCGTCATCGAGACAATTCCCACAAGGATGAGCGATTCGTCCTCTGGGAAAGTCGGTGGACACTCGTCGAAGATTCAGGTCCGTGAATTCTTCGACGAAGGCCACCGAAATGCCCCTGCTGAAAATCCTCTCTGTCCTGTCGCTGGCGGTTCTGACCAGCGGTTGTGTGTCGTCTGTGGTCGAGCCACAGATCCGCTTCGGGGTCGAAGCCCTGGTCCCGCCATTCGAGAGCCGCAACGACAGCGGTGAGCTGGTCGGGCTGAACATCGAGTTGGGCAATGCGCTGTGTGCCGAGCTCCAATCCCGCTGTGTCTGGATCGACCAGGACTACGCCACCAACATCGAAGCCCTCGAAGCCAATCGTTTCGACGTGATCATGCCGATGACCGCCACCCCGGCGCGTCGTGAGCGGATCGATTTCACCGACAACCTTTACCCGTTGAGCAGTCGACTGGTCGCGCGTGAGGGTTCTGGCCTGCAACCGACGGCAGCCTCGCTCAAGGGCAAGCGTGTCGGCGTCCTGGCAGGCACCAGCCGCGAGGCGTTCGCCAAGGCGCGCTGGGCTGACGCGGGCGTGACGGTGCGCAGTTTCCAATTCAACGATCAATTGATTGCCGCCCTGCAGGCCGGGGAAATCGACGCCACCCTGCAAGACGCCATCGAAATCACCCATGCCTTGCTGAACCATCCACAAGGCCGGGATTTCGCCTTCGCCGGGGCCGCCCTCAAGGACCCGATGCTGGGCAGTGGCGTGGCGATGGCCCTGCGCAAAAGCGATAGCGCCTTGCGCGACAACCTGAACGCGGCACTCGAGCGTCTCAAGCAAAACGGTCAGTATCAGGCGATTACCCAACGCTACCTGCCGTCGGCGACGGCGGATTCGCCCAGCTACTTGCCGAACGACGAAGGCCTGCCATTCTCCGATGCCGTTCAGGTTGGTGAGACTGTTTATCTGTCAGGGGTACTTGGTATCGGGGCGGATGGCGAACTGGTGAAGGGCGGCATCGTCCCGCAGATGACCCAGACCATGGAGAACCTGCGCAGCGCACTGCAACGCAGTGGTTCGTCCATGGCCCACGTGGCGAAATGCACGGTTATCCTTGCCGACATCAAGGATTTCAGGGCAATGAACGAGGTATACCAGCGCTATTTCCCGGCAGATCGTTTGCCGGCCCGCACGACATTCGCCGCCAAGGCGTTGGTGCTGGATGCGCGGGTTGAAGTTGAATGCCTGGCGGTCGCCGCCCGCTGAGGGATGGCGGGGGCTGGTCTGGCGTCATCGCGAGCAAGCTTTGCTCCTACAGAGGTGTCATCAACCTGTAGGAGCAAAGCTTGCTCGCGATAAGGCCCGACAGATACCAGCGGTCCGGGCTCAAGCCGCCCGCAACGAGATAAACGCATAGTTGAGCGGTGCTTCAATCGCTACGTCAGCCCCGGCCGCCAACACTTGCCCGGCAATGTCCTCGCCCGAGACATGAAACAGCCATTCACTGTCGGGTGCGGCCAGTGGCTGCGCCACAACCTGATCGATGACTGAGGCAAAAGCGTCCATCTGCGGCAGATAAGCGGTAAACCCATCACCTTTCAGCGCTGTGATGCGGATTCCCAACAACTGGCAGATCGCATCCTTGGCCTGAACATCGTCGCGATCTGACTGACGCGAGCGCTGGATCAACGCCCCCAGTTCCTGATCCACCAATTTCCCACCCACAATCAAGTCCGGACCCTGTTCCCACGACTCGGGCGGGCAGTCTTTCACCGCCGGGTTCAGCGGGATGTGCGGATTGATTTCCATCGGATAGATGCGGCACACCAGCGGCCGGCGTTCGTAGATGCGGCAGAGGTTGTCTTCGTCAAGATTCCGGCAGGGCCCGACGTTGTAGGCGGCGAAGGTGATGGCCACGTAGACATCGCTGGCGCCGCTTCGAACCCTCACCGACCGGCGTTCGGCATGTTCGCGTTGCTGCAACGGCAGGCCCAGGCCATTGCCCAGGAAACCTTCCACCAGCACGATCACCTGACCGCCATCGTTCGCCCACATGCGGGCTTCCGCCAGGGTCAGGGGGACGTGGTGATCGTTGCAGCATTTGCCGCAGCCTACGCAGGAAAACGTCGTATTCATGGGTCGATCAGTCGCCGGTGAGGTCATGAAAGCGCGACGGAAATCCACCGCACAGGCGTGTCTCGAAGCAAGTTATGCGCCATTCACGGCTTTTTGGCGGGCGAACGGATGGAGTCCCACTCGGTCACGTAGGCGGTTTTACTTTGTTTGTTGTAGAGGCACAGCTCGGTGCCTTGTTGGCCCTTCATGTGCTTTTGCGGGTATTGGCCTTGCAGCAGGAGGGCGGTGTAACCCACGCGGTCGTCGAATTGTGCGGCGGTGCCGACGGGTTTGGCGTCCTTCAGGCTGCTGGCCTTGGTGCAACTGGTGAGTACGGCTTTGTCATAGGCGGCCCAGGCGTCGGGGCTGGAGGCGTGAACCTGAGTGGCGAGGGCGGTGAGGCTGAGGAAGAGCAGGGTGCTGGTTTTCATGGGTTGGGCATCCTTGGGTATGTTGGCCAAGGTTGGAGTATGCCTGATGGTTGTGGGGTGTTTGTGCGGGCCTCTTCGCGGGCAAGTCTCGCTCCTGCAGGGATCGATCTTCTGATTGCGCGCGAAGGTGATGTATCAAACCGGCACCGGCTCCCGCCGAACCACCCGCATTCCGGCACTTTCATACAACCGCTGCGCCCGCCGGTTGTCTTCCAGCACTTTCAGATCGACAAATCCTTCGCGGCGCTGCTGAAACGCCTTGAAAGCATTTAGCAGCAAGGCGCGGCCCAGTCCGAGGCCTTGGGCACGCGGGTGCACCACCAGATTCTTGATGTAGGCGCTGGTCCAGCATTGGCACACGCCAACAATCCCTTCGCCATCCAGCGCGATAAAGCACAGGCTCGGATCGTATTCGGGATCGGTTTCAAAGCGCTGTTGCCAGACCTCCAGCGTCGGCACGCGGCCGCCGCCTTCGCGATAACCCAGTTCCATCAAGTGATGTACGGCTGCGGCGAGTTCGGGGCGGTATTGAGTCAGCTCAATACCGGTGGGCCAAGCGATGTCCGGCACCGCCTGCGTAAGGTTGCGCCGCATCAGAAAGCAAAAGTCCTCGGCCAATCTCAGTAACCCTGTTCGGCGACAGCCTTGGCGGCTTCGATCAGGCACTTGGTCAATTCCGGCGAGGAGAACTTGGTCAGTACCCCGTTGGCCCCGGCCAGACGTGCTTTTTCGCTGTTCATCGCGCTGTCCAGCGAGGTGTGCAGCAGCACGTAGAGGTGCGAGAAGTCCGGGGTTTCGCGCAGGGTACGGGTGAAGGCGTAGCCGTCCATCTCCGACATTTCGATGTCCGAGACGATCAGGTTGATCTGCTGCGCGGTGCCTTGCAGGTCCAGCAGGCAGTCGATGGCTTCCTTGGCGCTGCGGGCGGTGTGGCATTGCAGGCCGAGGTTGCGCAAGGTGTGTACCGATTGCTGCAACGCGGTCTGGCTGTCATCGACCACCAGGATGCGGGCGTTGCCCAGCACTTCGGCGTCTTCCATGCTCAGTTCGGTCGGGGCCATTTCAATCTGCGCCGGGGCGATACCGTGGATGACTTTCTCGATGTCCAGCACCTGCACCAGCACGCCGTCGACCGACGTCACGCCGGTGATGTACGAGCGCACGCCGCCGGAACCGAAGGGCGGCGGACGGATGTCGGTGGTCAGGCAGTGCACAATCTTGCTCACGGCCTGCACGTGCAGGCCCTGCTTGGAGCGGCTGACGTCGGTGACGATCAGGCAGCCACCGTTGGGATCTTCCAGCGGCCGCTCGCCGATGGCGCGGCTCAGGTCGATCACCGACAACGAGGCGCCGCGCAGGGTGGCGATGCCTTTGACGTGGGGATGCGACTCCGGCAGCTTGGTCAGCGGCGGGCAGGGGATGATTTCACTGACTTTCAGCAGGTTGATCGCCATCAGCTTGCCGCTGCGCAAGGTAAACAGAAGAAGCGAAAGTGAATCTGCGCGGGCTTTGGTGGTGGACATAAAAAACCTTCTTTGGCGAAAGGTGATGGGCGAGTGAAGAGTCGCCAAAAACTATTGATGCCGGGTTATCGACTTGTTGGGGGCAGGCTTTAGGTTAAATCCCCACCACCGGCCAAACGGCGAACCCCTGTGGCGAGGGCGCTTGCTGGTGGCGAGGGGGCTTGCCCCCGTTCGGCCGCGAAGCGGTCTTAAAAAAACGGTGAAGTTCTCTCTGTAAAGCGGGGGAGCGCTTCGCACTCCAACGGGGGCAAGCCCCCTCGCCACAGGGTTTCACTGAACTCAAGAGTGGGGTTATTTCATCCCCAACCGCTTGGCCATGCGCCCCAGATTCGCCCGATCCAAGCCTAGCTCACGGGCCGCGCTTGCCCAGTTGTTGTGGTGGCGTTCCAGACAGGCGTTGATCAGTTGCCGCTGATAATCCTCGGTCGCGACTCGCAAGTCACCCGAGACTAAAGCCACAGGGGCGACAGCCGGTTGTTCCGCGGGCGCTTCAACACTGCCATGAGGCAAATCCAGGTCCGCGGCGCTCAAGCTGAGAATCTTCGGCCGTTCCTTGCAGTTGCCCAGCGCCTTCAATGCGCTGCGGCCAATCAAGTGTTCCAGTTCCCGCACGTTCCCCGGCCACTGATACGCGAGCAGCGCCGCCTGGGCATCGCTGTTCAGGCGCAGGCTATTAAGGCCCATGCGCGAACGGTTCTGTTCCAGGAAAAAGCCGCTGAGCAGCAACACATCGCGCCCGCGATCCCGCAGCGCCGGGACCAGCAATGGATAAACACTCAGGCGATGATAGAAGTCGGCGCGGTAGCGGCCGCTGCGGACCTCTTCGGCCAGGTCACGGTTGGTCGCCGCGATCAGCCGCACGTCCACTTGATGTTCTTTATCCGAGCCCAAACGCTGCAACTGGCCGCTTTGTAGCACCCGCAGCAGCTTGGCCTGCACGGTCAGGGACAGTTCGCCGACCTCATCGAGAAACAGCGTGCCGCCATTGGCCAGTTCGAACTTGCCGCGACGGTCGCTGGTTGCCCCGGTGAAGGCGCCACGAACATGGCCGAACAATTCGCTCTCCACCAAGGTGTCCGGCAGGGCGGCGCAGTTGAGGCTGATGATCGGTTTGTCGGCGCGGGAGGACGCGGCATGGATCGCCTGGGCCACCAGCTCCTTGCCGACCCCGGTTTCCCCGGTGATCAGCACGGTCAGGTCGCTGCCGCCCACCAGGCTGATCTCTTCCACCAAACGTTTATGGGCCTTGCTCTGGCCGATCATCTCGCGGTTCTGCTGGCCGCTGGCCTGACGGTAAACCTCGGCGCGCTGGTGTTCGTCTTCGGCGCGATTGGCCAGGCGCTGGATGCGCTCGGCGGCGTTGACGGTGGCGGCGGCGAGGCTGGCGAAGGCTTGCAGGGCGTCGAGTTCGATCGGTTCGAAGCGTTCCGGGTCCAGGGCATCGAGGGTCAACAGGCCCCACGGGCGCTCATCGATAAACAGCGGGCAGCCCATACAGTCATGGACTTCCAGGTGTTCGTCGAGGCCATCGACCAAGCCGTCATAAGGATCCGGCAAGTCGCTGTCGGCGGCGAAGCGGGTCGGGCCGGGGCTGCTGAGCAGCGCCTCGAAACGTGGGTGTTCGCTGACTTTGAAGCGCCGGCCGAGGGTGTCGGTGCTCAAACCGTCCACAGCCAGCGGCACTAGCCATTCGCCGTCGAGGCGCAGCAGGGCGGCGGCATCGCAGGGCAGCAGGGCGCGCATGGCTTCAAGCAACCGCCGATAGCGCTCGCCTTCGGGCAGTTCGCGGGACAGGTCGGAGACCAGGGGGAGCAGGGCGGTGAGCAGGGATTTTGCAGTCATAGTGACTCCGTGTAGTCGCGATGACTATAAGGCAGTCTGTGTCGATATGACTACGTTGTATTTAAGTCGTTGATTTATAGGGTTTTAATTGTTGGCATGGAAACTGATAAGCCTAAGGCATTCACATCGAAGTTCAGGAGTTGCCCTAATGCTTAGCGTTCAAGACCGTGCCATCGTCAAATCCACCGTGCCGCTGCTGGAAAGCGGTGGCGAAGCGCTGATCACTCACTTCTATCGCATGATGCTCTCCGAATACCCGGAAGTCCGCCCGTTGTTCAACCAGGCCCATCAGGCCAGCGGCGATCAGCCCCGCGCCCTGGCCAACGGCGTCTTGATGTATGCGCGGCATATCGATCAGCTCGACCAGTTGGGCGACCTGGTGGCCAAGATCATTAATAAGCACGTGGCCCTGCAAATCCTGCCGGAACATTACCCGATTGTCGGCATTTGCCTGCTGCGCGCCATCGCCGAAGTGCTGGGCGAAGAGATCGCCACCCCGGAAGTGATCGGCGCCTGGGGCGCAGCCTACAACCAATTGGCCGACATCCTGATCGGCGCCGAAACCAGCATCTACGACCAGAAGGAGCAGGCTCCGGGCGGCTGGCGCGGGGCTCGGGAGTTCATCGTCGCGGCCAAGGTTGAAGAAAGCGCGGAAATCATCTCGTTCTACTTCGAACCTGCCGACAAAGGCCCGATCCTCGCCGCCGAGCCGGGCCAGTACATCGGCATGAAGCTGATCCTCGATGGCGAAGAGATTCGCCGTAACTACTCGCTGTCGTCCCTGTCCGACAACGGCCAGTACCGCATCAGCGTCAAGCGCGAAGCCGGTGGCCGCGCCTCCAACCATTTGCACGATCAACTGCATGTCGGCGCGAGCATCCAACTGTTCCCGCCGTCGGGCGAGTTCACCCTGACCGCCAGCGACAAACCCTTGGTGCTGATCAGCGGCGGCGTCGGCATCACCCCGACCCTGGCCATGCTCGAAGCGGCGCTGGCCACCGAGCGGCCGGTGCACTTTATCCACTGTGCGCGTAACGGCAGCGTCCATGCGTTCCGTGACTGGATCGATGGCTTGGCCGAGCGTCACCCGCAGCTCAAGCGCTTCTATTGCTACGCCGAAGATGATGGCGTGAGCCCGGCGGCGGACAAGGTTGGGTTGTTGAGCCAGGAACAACTGGTCGCCTGGTTGCCGCAGCAGCGCGATCTGGACGCTTACTTCCTGGGGCCGAAGGGCTTTATGGCGGCGATCAAGCGTCACTTGAAAGCGTTGGGTGTGCCGGAGAAGCAGAGTCGTTATGAGTTCTTCGGGCCGGCTTCTGCGCTGGAGTAAGCGAGGGGCGAGGTGAGCCCGTCTCACCGCGTCGTTTCAATCGCGGGCAAGCCTTGCTCCTACAGACGTCACGCCACAAATCTGTAGGAGCAAGGCTTGCCCGCGATAGCCACACCTCGGTCTTGAACGGTGAATTCTCACCTTCTGTTTAAAAGTTAATCCCTCCTTAACCAGCCTATCGTCTATTCCCCGACATCTACCGGCGCGCGCCAGGCTCTCCACGGTCATGGTCTGCGTGTAGACTTCCGGCAATCGATATCTAGAAGGGAAACGCGATGAGTGACGAAACCATGCGATTGGGCCGTGAGCGGCGATATCTGGTGTTGCTGGGCATCATCTGCCTGGCGCTGATCGGCGGTGCGCTGTACATGCAGGTGGTGCTGGAAGAAGCACCGTGCCCGCTGTGCATCCTGCAACGTTATGCGTTGCTGCTGATCGCCATTTTTGCCTTTATCGGCGCGGCCATGCGCACCCGTCGCAGCCTCACGGTGTTCGAGGTGCTGGTGGTCATCGCCGCGCTCGGCGGTGTGGCGGCGGCCGGGCATCACGTCTATACGCAGTTCTACCCGGCGGTCAGCTGCGGTGTTGATGTGCTGCAACCGATTGTCGATGGCCTGCCGCTGGCGAAGATCTTTCCGCTGGGCTTCCAGGTCGACGGCTTCTGCGACACGCCGTACCCGCCGATCCTCGGCCTGTCACTGGCGCAGTGGGCGCTGGTGTCGTTTGTACTCGTGGTGGTGCTGGTGCCGCTGCTGGTCTCGCGTAACCGCAAGGCGCTGCGCTAACCCGCGGCAGCAAACAAAAAACGCCCCGGTCCTCGTTGAGAGGGCCGGGGCGTTTTGCATTTCAGAGCGCGAGTCAGCAGATCGTGATGTGCGACAGCAAAGGGTGCGCAACGTGTGCGACATGTTGTCACAGCCGGAGTGTCGCAACTCATTTCAAGGGGCGGAATCGGTGCATAGCTACGCAACGATTTGAGTCGATTGGCGACGCTAGCCAATTGTTCATCTTCAGGGTGTAACAGGCAGTTTTAACAAGCCTTGGTGAATCGCCACACCCCTTGCCTATCGGGGCTTTGCCGGGGGTGGCGGATGGCAAGGCGCCATGAAGGCTGTCTGAACCGAGGGTGGTAGCCCCACAAATTTTGGTGTTTTTGTTGAGAATTAATTTCGATACCATGCTGAACTTTTGCAAAATCCGTTAATGATTGTTGCTGGAATGGATAAAAATTATTTCGGGATGAGACATGGTTTATGCGTCGCGACGTATCTACAATCGCCCGCACTGAATTCCCGGCGCTGCTCTCGACTGAGCAGATAGGGCGTCGAAAGGCCTGACGGCTTTATGCGACTCCCAGGTGTCGGTGCCTTTCCGACTATCCGCACCAAATGGAATTGGTCTGTAACAAGGCCTTTGACCACGAATTCGAATAAGAACTCACCGCTAGCCCAGGATTTGTCGAACAGCGTCTGACGCGCGACGGGCAGCCCTTATTCAATCCAAGAAAAATGCCAACCCTTGGCAGGGTGAAGTGTTGGCGATCAAAACCCAACTGCATTGCGCAAGCTGCTTTAGAGGTCGTGAGATGAGTAAAAACAGGTACCCCAGACTACTAGGCTTATTGCCGCTGCTCGGCACGTTGTTGCTGTCAGGCTGCAACATGACCTTGCTCGACCCCAAGGGCCAGGTCGGCCTGGATGAGCGAAACCTGATCATCACCGCAACGCTGCTGATGCTGTTGGTCGTTGTGCCGGTCATCGTCATGACGTTCCTGTTCGCCTGGAAATATCGCGCTTCCAACCCGAACGCGGTGTACGCGCCTAAATGGTCGCACTCCACCAAGATCGAAATCGCAGTGTGGGCTGTTCCGGTCCTGATCATCATTGCCCTGGGTTACGTGACCTACATTTCGACCCACGCCCTGGACCCGTACAAGCCGCTGGAATCCGACGTCAAGCCGATCACCGTTGAAGTGGTCTCCATGGACTGGAAGTGGCTGTTCATCTACCCGGAACAAGGCATCGCCACTGTTAACAAACTGGTGTTCCCGGCCAACACGCCTATCAATTTCAAAATCACCTCCGACACCGTGATGAACTCGTTCTTCATCCCGGGCCTGGGTGGCCAGATCTACGCGATGGCGGGCATGGAAACCAAGCTGCACCTGATTGCCAACCAGAACGCTGAATTCGACGGTATCTCCGCCAACTACAGCGGCGCGGGTTTCACCGGCATGAAGTTCAAAGCTATCGCCACTTCCCAGGCGGATTTCGATGCCTGGGTCAGTGATGTCAAGAAGGCACCTAAACAGCTGGAAAAAGCTGAATACGAAGCCCTTTCCAAACCAAGCCAGAACAACCCAGTCGAGCTCTACTCCTCGTTCACGCCAAACCTGTTCCAGATCATCGTCGACAAGTACGAAGGCATGAAACCGGGCCAGCCAATGCATCACGAGAAAAAAGAGCACGAAATGGCCGCCATGGAAGGGATGGACATGAGTTCGCATTCAGCTGCCGGGGCAGAGGAGTAAACGATGTTTGGTAAATTAAGTTGGGAAGCGGTCCCGTTCCACGAACCGATTGTGATGATTACCATCGCCATGATCGCGCTCGGTGGTCTGGCTGTGTTCGGGTTGATCACCTACTTCAAGAAGTGGACCTACCTGTGGACCGAGTGGCTGACGTCGGTCGACCACAAGAAAATCGGCGTGATGTACATCATCGTCGCCATGATCATGCTGCTGCGCGGTTTTGCCGACGCCATCATGATGCGTTCCCAGTTGGCCATGGCCACCGAGGGTTCGCCTGGCTACCTGCCGCCTGAACACTATGACCAGATCTTCACCGCTCACGGTGTGATCATGATCATCTTCATGGCGATGCCATTCTTCACCGGCCTGATGAACCTTGCAGTGCCGCTGCAGATCGGCGCCCGTGACGTTGCCTACCCGTTCCTGAACTCCCTGAGCTTCTGGCTGCTGGTCTCCGGCGTCGTGCTGGTGAACGTGTCCCTGGGTGTCGGCGAGTTCGCCCGTACCGGTTGGGTTGCGTATCCACCGCTGTCGGAACTGGGCTACAGCCCGGGCGTGGGTGTGGACTACTACATCTGGGCACTGCAGCTATCGGGTCTAGGTACGACGCTGACCGGGGTTAACTTCCTGGCCACCGTGCTGAAAATGCGTACCCCGGGCATGAAGATGATGGACATGCCGATCTTCACCTGGACCTGCACCTGGGCCAACGTGCTGATCGTGGCGTCGTTCCCGATCCTGACCGCTACCCTGGCTTTGCTGACGCTTGACCGTTACATGGATTTCCACATTTTCACCAATGAACTTGGTGGCAATCCAATGATGTACGTCAACCTGTTCTGGGCCTGGGGTCACCCCGAGGTTTACATCCTGATTCTGCCGGCGTTCGGGGTCTTCTCCGAAGTCATCTCGACCTTCTCCGGCAAGCGTCTGTTCGGCCACCACTCGATGATCTACGCCTCGGGCGCGATCTCGATCCTGGGCTTCATGGTCTGGCTGCACCACTTCTTCACCATGGGCTCGGGTGCGAGCGTCAACGCCTTCTTCGGGCTGGCGACGATGCTGATCTCGATTCCGACGGGGGTGAAGCTATTCAACTGGCTGTTCACCATCTATCGCGGTCGCTTGCAGTTCACCAGCCAGGTGCTCTGGACCCTGGGCTTCATGGTGACCTTCGCCATCGGCGGCATGACCGGCGTACTGCTGGCCATCCCGGGTGCTGACTTCGTGTTGCACAACAGCCTGTTCGTGATCGCTCACTTCCACAACGTGATCATCGGCGGCGCAGTATTTGGCTACATCGCTGGTTTCGCCTTCTTCTTCCCTAAAGCGTTCGGCTTCAAGCTGCACGAAGGTTGGGGCAAGGCAGCGTTCTGGTTCTGGATCTCGGGCTTCTTCGTCGCGTTCATGCCGCTCTATGCACTGGGCTTCATGGGCATGACCCGTCGTCTGAACGCCACCACCAACCCTGAGTGGGTGCCTTACCTGCACGTTGCAATGTTCGGCGCGGTCATGATCGCCGTCGGTATTGCCTGCCAGTTGATCCAGCTGTACGTCAGTGTGCGTGACCGCAAGAAGCCAGAGAACATGTGCGAACACGGCGACCCGTGGAATGCCCATACCCTGGAATGGTCGACCTCGTCGCCACCGCCGTTCTACAACTTCGCCGTACTGCCGAAGGCTCCTGGCATCGACCCGTTCACTGAAGCCAAGGAAAACGGTACTGCGTACCAGGCTCCGGCCAAGTACGAGCCGATCCACATGCCAAACAACACCGCGACCGGCCTGGTCATGGGTGCTCTGTTAACCGTGTTCGGTTTCGCGATGATCTGGCACATCTGGTGGATGGCCATCTTCGGCCTCGCCGGTACCGTGATCTACTTCGTAATCCATGCTGCCCGTGATGACCAGGGCTATATGGTGCCGGTCGACGTGATCGAGCGCATCGAAGCCGAGCAGCACAAGCGTCTGGTAGCAGCAGGGAAAATCCCGGCTGGCGCCACCCGTGTTGAAACCTCGTTGGAACAGGCTTAAACCATGTCGAACTTAGTGACCAATGCTGGACACGTCCATGTCGATGGACATGGGCACGATGACCATCACCACGACTCGGGCGAGATGACCGTATTCGGTTTCTGGCTCTACCTGATGACCGACTGCATTTTGTTTGCGTCGATCTTCGCGGTGTACGCGGTACTGGTTAACAACGTAGCGGGTGGCCCGTCGGGCCACGACATCTTCGAGCTGCCATACGTGCTGGGCGAAACCGCCTGCCTGTTGCTCAGCTCGATCACCTACGGCTTCGCCATGCTGGCGTTGTTCAAGGGCAACAAGAAGGCAGTGTTGGGCTGGTTGGCCATCACCTTCCTGTTCGGCCTGGGCTTCATCGGCATGGAGATCAACGAGTTCCACATGCTGATCTCCGAAGGCTACGGTCCTAACCGCAGCGGCTTCCTGTCCGGGTTCTTCACCCTGGTCGGCACCCACGGTCTGCACGTGACCAGCGGTCTGATCTGGATGGCGATCATGATGTATCAGGTCAACAAGCACGGCCTGACGTCGACCAACAAGACCCGCCTGAGCTGCCTGAGCCTGTTCTGGCACTTCCTGGACGTGGTCTGGATCTGCGTATTCACCGTTGTTTACCTGATGGGGACCCTGTAATGGCTAATGCACATTCCCACGATAGCCACGACGCCGGTCATGGCAGCGTAAAGTCCTACGCCATCGGCTTCATCCTGTCGGTGATCCTGACGATCATTCCGTTCGGCCTGGTGATGTACCCATCGCTGCCGAAAGTCTGGACGTTGTGGATCGTACTGGCCTTCGCCGTGATCCAGGTACTTGTTCACCTGGTGTACTTTCTCCACCTGGACCGCTCCGCCGCCCAGCGCAATAACGTGATCGCGTTTGTGTTCGCTGCGATGGTGATCGTCCTGCTGGTTGGCTTGTCGCTGTGGATCATGTTCAGCATCCACACCGTCATGATGGCGCACTGAGGAAAGTCCGGATGTCCTTTAAGCACTTTATCCAAATCACCAAACCGGGGATCATTTTCGGTAACGTGCTTTCTGTGGCGGGCGGATTTTTCCTGGCCTCGAAAGGGCATGTCGATCTGGCCATCTTCCTGGCCGCCATGATCGGCACGTCCCTGGTGGTGGCTTCCGGTTGCGTGTTCAACAACTGCATCGACCGCGACATCGACCTGAAGATGGAACGCACCAAGAACCGGGTGCTGGTCCAGGGCTTGATCTCCCTGAAACTGGCCCTGATCTACGCGACCGTCCTCGGCATCGCCGGCGTTGCACTGTTGTACAAGGTGGCCAACCCGTTGGCCGCGCTGTTCGCGGTGATCGGTTTTGTCATCTACGTCGGCTTCTACAGCCTGTACCTCAAGCGCAAGTCGGTTCACGGCACGCTGGTGGGCAGTCTGTCGGGCGCCATGCCGCCGGTGATTGGTTACGTTGCCGTGACCAACAGCTTCGACATGGCCGCGCTGACGTTGCTGGTGATGTTCAGCCTGTGGCAGATGCCGCATTCCTACGCCATCGCGATCTTCCGCTTCAACGATTACCTGGCCGCATCGATTCCGGTGTTGCCAGTGAAGCGCGGGATTCAAGTAGCGAAGAAGCACATCCTGCTCTACATCCTGGCCTTCCTGATCGCGACCTTGATGCTGACCTTCAGCGGCTACGCCGGCATGAGCTACCTCGCCGTCGCCGCGGCCATGGGCATGTACTGGTTGTACATGGCCTGGACCGGCTACAAGGCAGTGGATGACACGGTCTGGGCACGCAAGCTGTTCGTGTTCTCGATCTTCACCATTACCGCGTTGAGCGTCATGATGTCGCTGGACTTCAAAGTGCCGAGTGAGCTGTTGCTGACTTATGCGCCGTAAGGTTTAGACGCTGTACGAAAAGCCCCGCCCTTCGAGAGGAGAGCGGGGTTTTTTATTGGGGATTCGTTGCCCAATTTTATTGATCGACTCCGCCTCTGTGGCGAGGGAGCTTGCTCCCGTCCGGCTGCGCAGCAGTCGTAAAACCTGTGCATGAGGTGTGCCTGATGACATACAGGGGAGTGCTTCGCACTCAAACGGGGGCAAGCCCATAGACCATTGCCCACTCACACAGCGGAAACCTCCTACAAAGCTTTCAGGTTGTCGGTCGGAAGTCGTCTGCCTAACCTTCGGGATGTCGCCAATCCAGCTGCAATTGCTGCCAGGCGCTTCGCCGTTACGTCATCACAGGCGTTGCTATTTCACAGCAGGTTAGAGGTTCGAACATGGAGTTGCCGGATGTAATCATTCCCCGCGTGAATACGAACACAACGTTGGGGCAGGCGTTGGTTTCCATGTTCAAATCTGTCGAAGCGGAACTGGTCCTTGAGGACGCAGAGGCGGGAGCTGTCAAATTTATCGTGTTCGGTGGATGCGCCGTTCATCTCTATACAAGTCACCGTGTTTCCACGGATGTCGATGCCGAGGTTTACGAGGCTAATGTCCCCAAAGGCCTGCACCTTCAATCAATGCTGGCAGAGATGCCCGAGCCATTCGTCGATGAACGATCCGGTCGATTGATGGAACTGAACTACGACCTTCAATACAACACAAGTTTTGGTCCAATTCACGAGGACTATTGGGAGCGGAGTCTGCCGCTTGCCGAGTTTTCGATTGAGTCTCCTCTGCATGTTCATATTGCAGCGCCTATCGACATTGCCATTTCAAAATTGGGCAGGGCTACGGATCAGGACATTGACGATATCAGGGCGCTTCTCAGGAGTGGTTTCATACTGACCACCGAACTCCGTCGACTGGCATTGCAGGCGATTGATGTATATGTTGGCAATAAAGAGCCACCAAGCTCTGTCCTCGACAGTATTTTGCAAGATTATCTGGAGAATACAGATGACGAAGCCCCGTAACGGCCACGTCCTCTCAGCCGCTTTGGACACGCTGGTCAAAAGCCCTTTGAATCAGGCAGATGATGCTGCGCTTGTCAGTGCGGCCAAGGCTGTTTGGTACACGAACGCGAACCTTGAAAGTGAAGTCACAGCATTTTTGAGTCGTCATTCTGCTGAGATCGAGGTTCGTCGTGCAGGCTACCTGCTCGAGCGTTTCACCCGTTTTGCGTGTGTGTCTGATAGCCGCGTGCTGGAAACCTTCAACGTGCTGGAGCTTTTTGCGTTCACGACTTCCAAGCAAGATGTGAAGCTTCAAGCAGTCACTCCACTTCGCCTGCGTCGTGATGAACTTGCCGATTCCTGGGGGTTAAGTGAAGGCCTTGGCTTAAAGGCTCAAACCCTCATGCCGTTTCAGACACGGCATTATGAGGCTGAGCAGCGTTCAACGATTTCCTGAAAGTCGGCTGCATGACAAGAGCCCTGCCTTCGAGAGAAGAGCGGGACTTTTCGTTCAGGACGGGACTTGATGTGATCAGCAAATGCCAGTCAGGCGCAGTCCCTATGGTGAGTGCGATCGATTATTCGTGAGGTGTGTCGAGCAGGCGGAAGAATCGCTCACGCACTTGAGGTTGATCGCTGTGTGCCACGTTAAATCGCAGGAATCGGCTGGCATCAGGCGCTTTGCTGAGCAAGGTGCCAGGTGCCAAGACGAGGTCGGTTTCCAGACCTTTGCGCGCCAGTGTTTCGGCGTGCAGCCCTTCGGGCAATCGCGTCCAGATAAACAAGCCTTCACCGGGCAGGGATGACACCGAACACCCGGCCTCGACCAACCAGCGCGCCACCCGACTGCTTGACTCATACAATCGATCCACCGTGCGCCGCACATGCTTTGCATAGCTGCCATTGCTGAGCATCGTGCAGGTAATCTGCTCCGCGAACTCCGAGGTCACGCCACCGCAGGCCATTTTCAGCGCGATCAGTCGCGCCGCCAGGGGCGGTGACAGCACGGCATAACTGACCCGACTATTGGCGGTCAGGGTGTTGGAGAACCCTGACACATAACTCACATTCTCCAGCCCGCTCGCCGCCAGGCGCGGTGTCCGGCGTTGTTGCAGGTCGCCATACAAATCGTCTTCGACAATGTGGAAACCATGCCGATGACTCAACTCCAGCAAACGATAAGCCTGAGCCGGGGAGAACGAGTGCCCGGTCGGGTTATGCAGCGTGCTGTTGGTCATGTAGAGCACGGGCTTGTGGGCGATCACCTGTTGCTCGAAGGCGTCGAGGTCCAGGCCGTCACAATGGCGGGGGACGGTGATGACGTGGGCGCCATGCAGCGCGAGGTTGGTGTGCAGGTTGAAGTAGCACGGATCGTCGAGCAGTACCGTGTCACCGGGTTTGAGCAACAGGCGCATCAGCAGGTCGATGGCTTGCATGGTGTTGGAGGTGGTGATGATCTGTTCCACCGGCACTTCGATGCCGAAGGACGACAGTTTGACCCGCAACGCCTGGCGCAGCGGCAGGTAACCGCCCACTACGCCGTATTCGCCCATGCGCAGGGCGGTGGCGCGCAGGGTGCCGCGTACGGCTTTGAGCAATTCTTCGGCGGGTAGCCAGGAGGAGGGCAGGAATCCGCAACCGGGGCGCAGGGCGCCGTTATCCACCAGCACGGCGCGGCGTACCACGCTGAGGGTGTCCTGGGGCAGCAGGTCCGGGCCGGCTTCGCTCGGGATGGTTGTGCTGGAACGGTGTACGTAATGCCCCGAACCCTGGCGCGACACCACCAGGCCTTTGGCGCGCAGGTGATCGAGGGCGTCGACCACCGTGGATTTTCCGACGTTCAACAGCTCGGCCAGTTCGCGGATCGGCGGCAACTTGGCGCCGTGGGGCAGCCCTCCCTGGCTAATGGCGATCGACAATTGATCGACGATCTGCTGCACCAGCGGCACGCCCGGCTGGAACTCGATGGCCGCAATCACGGCGCGTTGAGCCTGCATTTTACTGGTCTCCCTGGCAGTAAAGTTCGCTGGATTCTATCCGAACTTGCCCTGCTCAAGGCAAGCGTCTGTGCTTACCCTCGACGGCGTGTTTTGCCTGAATGATCAAGAAGGTGCCGCGATGAACAAGCCAACCACCCGTGATGAACGCTTTATCGAGCTGGCCAGGGAGCACGGCTTCGACCTCTACGACGAGAACACCGTCGGCGGCCATTACTCCCCGCTGATCCGCCATGGTGATGAACTGTACGTCAGTGGCCTGGTGCCGCGAATGAACGGCAAAATCCAGTACCCCGGCCGGGTTGGGCTGGAACTCAACCTCGCGGATGCCCAGGCCGCCGCCAGCATCAGTGCCATCCGCGCACTGGCACTGATCATGGATGCCGTCGGTTCACTGGATAAGCTCAAGTCACTGATTCGCGTCACTGTCTATGTCAAATCCACGTTTGATTTCGTTGATCTGAGTGAAGTGGCCAACGGTGCCTCGGATGTCTTTACCCACGTGCTGGGCGATGCCGGCAAACATACCCGAACCACGGTCGGCGTTTATCAGTTGCCGAAAAATGCCCCGGTAGAAGTGGACATGATCGTCGCGTTGCAACCTACGTTGTGAATGAAATCAGCCGTTAAAACGCCCCGCCTTTGCAAGAAGCGCGGGGCTTTTTCATTCAATGGCGTGGTAAAGACCTGCCTTGGGCTAATCTGTCAGAAGTTGGATTGTTAATGGATTGATACAAAGGGGTAGGTGGGGGGAAATGACTGACCACATGACGTGCGATGAACGCTTCATCGCCCTGGCTGCTGAGCTTGGCTACGACATCTATGGCGAAAGCACCACCGGCTGGCATTTCGAGCCACTGGTTCGGCACAACAATGAACTGTATGTCAGCGGGCTGATACCGCTTAAGCATGGCAAGGTTCAGTACCCGGGCAGAGTGGGCCTAGAGTTGACCCTGGCCGATGCTCAAGTTGCCGCGAGCATTTGTGCGATGCGTGGCCTGGCATTGGTTGTCGAAACTATCGGCTCACTGGATAAAATCAAGTCGCTGTTGCGCATCACGGTGTACATAAAGTCGACGGCGGACTTTGCTGACCTGAGCGAAGTGGCCAACGGCGCGTCGGATGTATTCAGGCATGTATTGGGTGATGCCGGAAAACATACACGAGTGACGATCGGTGTTTATCAATTGTCGAAAAACGCGGCAGTGGAGCTGGACATGATTGTTGCCTTGCGTCCTCCAGCGCTGTGACAGCGTTTCGGACAACAAAAAGCCCCGCGCTGAGCCTCAGCGCGGGGCTTTAAGTTTTGCAGTACCGCCAGGGTGTATTACTGCGCGGAGATGCTGTAACCCTCGAACGCGGTTTGCTGTTGCAGCGCGGTGATGATGTTCTTGCGGTTGACCGCTTGTTCAGTCCCGGCATTGTCCAGGAAAGTCTCGCTTTCCAGTTCCGCTTCCTCACCTTCGCCGACAAAGGTGAAACCGAGGAACTCCAGGGCTTCACGGTCAACATTCAGGCGTGAGCGCGGTGTGCGCAACGGCAGGGTGACGTTCACGCCATCCTTGCTGATGGTGAACACTTCGACTTCCTTCTTCGCCCTGGCGGTCTTGCTCTTGCCGCTGCTCGGGTTGCTGATGGCTTGATGGGTCTGATTCAGCACCTTCAGCGCCAGGCCATAGACGATTTCCTGAAACGCCGGGTCGTCCTTGAAGCTGGACAGAATGCGGCTGATCGGGAATTTGCTGCTCAGGTCTTCCAGGGCGGCAATGTCGGAAGCCTCGGCGTCCTTGAGTTGCTTGAGTTCGCCCATCAGTTCGTAGGCTTTATCGTCGTCGAAGCTGTCGTGAGCGTGGCGGATCGCAGCGCGCAGCTCGCGGATCTGGTCGCTTTCGCGAGTGGACTGGAAAGCATCCAGCACCATTTCGCTGATGGTCTTGGCCTGGGGCACATGCTGTGAAAGATTGATGGAGTTTTCGTATTCCGCTTTGGACGACAAGGTGACTACGGATTCAGCGGTGTTGGAATCGGACATTGAAATTTCACTACTTCTTTTAACTTGAGTTGAGGCGAGAAAGCGCTGGGCCTTTTCAGGCCGCCTAATCTATTGGACCTGAGCCGCGTTGTCACGACCCAACAGGCGGGCGGGCAGTATGCCGGGTGCGCGGATCACCCTGTAGGCGCGGACTTCAGGGATTGGAAAACCCGGTAAAACTTGAGCGTACGGCCGCAGAACAACCCGGTGGCAAAGCCTGAAGCACACGCCTTGAACAAGACCATCTGCAGCGTCGCCGACAGTTCTGGATACACCTCGGCCTGATAGCCGAAGTAATAGTTCACGGAAAAAAGCATGAGATAGAGCGTCAGTGCCTTGGGCGAGCCCGGCAGGATCAGTCCGGTTTGCGGATCATCCAGCTCGATGCCCTTGCGCGTGAAAATCAACAGCGCAGCGAGGCTACCGACCAAGACTGCGATCAACCAGCAAGTCAGCGTCAACGGTGGATTGAGCGTCAGATTCAGCGAATACAGCGACCAGGCGAGCAGAATCGTCGGCGTGATCAGCCATGAAGTTTTGCCTTCCCGAGTGGGGGACAGGGTTTTGATGCCGTCGTAGCACAGCAGCAGAAATACCACGTAAACCCATAACGGGGTGTTTTGCAGGGTGTTCAACATGACGCAGCATCCTTGCCGAAATTGAGTGCCGGGATCATAGCGCTAGCGCCCGGTTATTACCCCGGCGAATTCAGATTCATCGAGCGAACCACCATTTGCTCAGCCATTTGCGGGTCCACGGGCAATGTGAAGCGGAAGGTTGCACCGCGTCCCGGAACATCGACCAACTGGATGTCACGGCCATGCAGTTGCAGGATCCGATGCACGATTCGCAGCCCAAGCCCGCCATCACGCCGTGCGCCGCCAATATTGAATGGACGCAGGAATAGGCCTTCGCGCAGTTCGGCGGCGATGCCGGGGCCGGTGTCGCTGATGGTGATTTCGACAAAAGTACCTTGCGGACGCAGGCTGAGTTCGATTTCTCCGCCTTGCGGTGTATGGCGCAGGGCGTTGTCGAACAGATTGGTCAGGACCCGTTCGATCAGTCCGAGGTCGGCGCAGGCGGCGGAAACATTCGGGGCGAAAGTGGCCTTTAGTTCCACCTGGCGCGCCTCGGCGGTGAGTTCGAATTTCTGGAAGATGTCCTGCACCAGATCGGTTACGGAGAAACGCTCAAGCACCGGTTGCACAAAACCGTGTTCCAGTCGCACCAGTTCCAGCAGCGATTGCGCCAGGCCACCGACCTTGCGGCTTTGATCAAGCGCGATGCCCAGGTAGCGCCGCCGGTCGGCGGAGGACAGCGTGGCGTCCTTGAGCGACAGGGTTTCCAGATAACCGTGCAGCGAAGCGAGCGGTGTGCGCAGGTCGTGGGAGATGTTCGCCACCAGTTCGCGGCGTTCCTGGTCCTGGCGGGTCAGCGAGCGCCATTGTTCGCTGAGGCGGGTTTGCATCTGCCGGAAGGCGGCGTCGAGGACGGCAATTTCATCGTGGCTGGCGGCTTTTTCCACCGGGATTGCCGTGGGTGGCGTGACCGGGATGCCGTCGATGTCGAACTGGCTGACGGTCTCGGTCAGGCGCCGCAACGGCCGGGTGATCAGGGCAAAAGCCGTGAGGCCGGCAATCAGGCACAACAACGCCACCAGGCCGATGGACAACAGCGCGGTATTCAGCGCGGCGCTGGTGGCACCGCGTTCGGCAAAGCGGTCGTGTTCTTCACTGAGCAACACCACATACAGATAGCCGGCCGGCTTGCCATCGACCTGCAACGGCGCGGCGCTGAACACCTTGCGGCCATCGACGCTGCGCGGGTCGTCGCCAAGAATCGGCAGGGCATCGCCCTTGAGCAAATGCTGGATCGGCTGCAGATCGACTTTATTGCGGCGTATCCGCCCTTCAGGGGCGGCACTGCCGACAATCCGCCCCTGGCTGTCGAGCAGATAGACCTCGACACTCGGGTTGACCAGCATCAGTTGGCTGAACAGGTCGCGCACGGCGTTGGGCATCAGGCCTTTGGCGTCCATCAGCACAGTATCGTGGGCGATGTGCTGGGCCAGGTCCCGGGACAACCCTTGCACCACTTCCAACTCATGCATCTGGTTGGCGCGCACCTGCATCCAGGCCGAAGTGCCGCAACACACCAACAGCAACACGGCGAACACCAGGGACAGGCGCTGCGTCAGGGTCAATCTCATGGCTGGTCCTCCGGTGCGGCGAATTTGTAACCGCGTCTCCACACCGTGAGAATGCGTGCCGGTTGTGCGGGGTCTTTCTCGATCTTGGCCCGCAGGCGATTGATGTGCGTGTTGACCGTGTGCTCGTAGCCTTCATGGGTGTAGCCCCACACCGCGTTGAGCAGGTCCATGCGCGAAAACACCTTGCCCGGTTGGCGGGCGAAGAAATACAGCAGGTCGAACTCCCGTGGCGTGAGGTCCAGGCGTCGGCCATCGAGGGCGACATCGCGGGTGATCGGGTCGATGGACAAGCCGTCGACGGTCAGGCTGCCGGCGTCCATTTTCAGGTTGCGGGCCATGGCATCGACCCGTCGCAGCAGCGCCTTGACCCGGGCCACCAGCTCCAGCATGGAAAACGGTTTGGCCAGGTAATCGTCAGCGCCCAGCTCCAGACCGAGGATGCGGTGCAATTCGCTGGAGCGGGCGCTGGTGATGATGATCGGTGTGTAACGGGCCATGGCCCGGGCGCGGCGGCAGATTTCCAGGCCGTCGACACCGGGCAGCATCAGGTCGAGGATCAGCGCGTCCCAGCTTCCTTGCTGCAACAGGCGCATGCCTTCGTCCCCGTCGGCGCAATGCACCACCTCGAACTGCTCATCGCGCAGATGCAGGCAGATAAGGTCGGCGATATGCAGGTCGTCCTCGACCACCAGGACGCGTTTGGTCTGTTCCATGAAGCTCAATCCTTTGCTGCGAATGGGCACATTGTGCGGGTTTTCCTCGGGTTCAGTTATCACGAATTGTTTAACTCCCCGTGAGGATTTGGCGATCAACCCAAGCCTAGGCTGTGTTCCATGACAGGTACCTGGGATTTTTGGAGACGGCCATGTTTTCACGCAGACAATTTCTTTTAACCAGCGGCGGGCTGGGGGCTGCAGCCCTGGTGATCGGTGTATTGCCAAAATTTGCGGCGAGTTCGGCGCTGATCAGCGAGGCCGATGCGGCGGAGGTGTTCGAGGTGACTCACACCGACCGCGAATGGCGCTCCCTCCTCAGTGCCGAACAGTACGAAATCCTGCGTGAAGAAGGCACCGAGCGGGCCTATAGCAGCCCTTTGAACAACGAGCATCGGGCGGGCACGTTCGCCTGTGCCGGGTGTGATCTGTCGTTGTTTTCATCCGATACCAAGTTCGACAGCCGTACCGGTTGGCCAAGCTTCTGGGCGCCGCTGGACAAGGCCGTTGCCACGCGTCAGGACCGCTCGTTTGGTGTGTTGCGTGAAGAGGTTCACTGTCGGCGTTGCGGCGGTCACCTGGGTCATGTCTTCGACGATGGGCCAAAACCGACGGGGCTACGCTACTGCATGAATGGCCTGGCCATGACCTTCGAGCCACAGGCGGCTTGATTCGCGGGCGCCTCCTTTCTTTCTCCTGATGCAGGTCGACGCTATGTGGCTTCTGGTTCTCTCTTACCTCGGTGGTGTGCTGACGATTGTCAGCCCGTGCATTCTCCCGGTCCTGCCGTTTGTCTTTGCACGCACCGGGCAGCCCTTTGTGAAAAGTGGCCTGCCGCTGCTGGTGGGGATGGCCATGACGTTCGCGCTCGTCGCCACGTTGGCGGCAGTGGGCGGCGGTTGGGTGGTGCAACTCAATCAGTACGGTCGCTGGCTCGCGTTGGTGTTCGTGGCGCTGTTCGGGCTGACGCTGTTGTTGCCCCGGTTGGCGGATCGCCTCACACGCCCGCTGGTAGCGGCCGGCAGTCGATTGTCGGAAGTGGCGGGCGCCGATGCCCGGCCACGTCCCGGTGCGTCGTTCCTGATCGGCGTCGCCACGGGCCTGCTCTGGGCGCCGTGCGCCGGGCCGATTCTGGGGTTGGTACTGACGGGGGCGGCGCTGCAAGGGGCGAGCATCGGCACCACCTTGTTGCTGCTGGCGTACGCCGCCGGTGCGGCAACGTCATTGGCCGTGGCATTGCTGCTGGGCGGCAAGGTATTCGCGGCGATGAAACGCTCGATTGGCGCTGGCGAGTGGGTGCGACGTGGGCTGGGTGCGCTGATGCTGGCCGGTGTGGCGGCCATCGCCCTGGGACTGGATACCGGGATTCTGGCGCGGGTTTCAACGGCGTCCACGGGCGGCATCGAACAGGCCTTGGTCGGGCGACTGGCCGGTAAATCACCGAGCAGCCCGACGTCGGGCAGTGCCCTGCAAGTGGCGGACAAAACACCCGGCACACTGCCTGTCGAGGGCAACCTCCCGCCGCTGGACGGCGCCGTGCAATGGCTCAACTCGCCACCCCTCACCGCCGAGGCGTTGAAGGGCAAAGTGGTGCTGGTGGATTTCTGGACTTATTCCTGCATCAACTGCCTGCGCACGTTGCCCTATGTGAAAGCCTGGGCCGAGAAGTACCGCGACCAGGGGCTGGTGGTGATCGGCGTGCATGCACCGGAGTTTGCCTTCGAACGCAATGTCGGCAACGTCACCAAGGCCATGAAGGACCTGGGCATCAACTACCCGGTAGCCATCGATAACGACTACAAGATCTGGCGCGCCTTCAACAACGAGTATTGGCCGGCGCACTACTTTGCCGACGCCCAGGGGCGCATCCGTTATCACCACTTTGGCGAAGGCGAGTACGCCGAGTCGGAGCGGGTGATCCAGCAACTGCTGCGTGAGGCCGGGGCGACGAAGGTGGCGGACGGCCTGATCAATGCCAGCGCCGAGGGCGTGCAGCTCGCCCCGGACAAGAAGGAAGCGCTGTCTCCGGAAACCTATGTCGGCTACCAGCGTGCGGAGAACTTCGTACCTGAAAAAGGCTTCACGGCCGACAAGGTCGCGACCTACAACCCACCGGCACAATTGGCCCTCAATGACTGGAGCCTTGGTGGGCAATGGAATGTCGGCCCGGAGCGTGCCACCTCCAGCGTTCCCGCCAGCCGCATCGTCTACCGCTTCCATGCGCGTGACCTGCATCTGGTGCTGGGCCCTGGCGCTGACGGCAAACCGGTGCGCTTCAAAGTCCTGATCGACGGCAAGGCCCCGGGCGATGCCCACGGTACCGACGTGGCGCCCGATGGTAGCGGCAGCGTGTCCGAACAACGCTTGTATCAATTGGTGCGTCAGTCCGGCGATGTCTCGGACCGCACCTTCAGCATTGAGTTTCTCGACCCGGGTGTCTCGGCGTATGCCTTTACGTTTGGTTGATAACGATCCCATTTTCCAAGGAGTCAGCCCTATGAAAACCCCATTCACCTGGCGTCGTACCCTGCTGGGCCTGGCAGCCGCCAGCGTTATCGGCCAATGCTCGGCGTTCTCTCTCGGTGCTTCCGAAGACGCCGTGGTCATCCCGGCACCGACCGTTGACGAAACCACCCAGGCTCACAGCGAAACCGCGGTCTTCGCCGGCGGTTGTTTCTGGGGCGTCCAGGGGGTGTTCCAGCATGTCAAAGGCGTGACGAAAGCCGTGTCCGGTTACGCAGGGGGCGCCGCCACCACCGCTGACTACGAGAAGGTCAGCGAGGGTGATACCGGACATGCCGAGTCCGTTGAAGTCACCTTCGATCCGACCCAGGTCAGCTACGGCACCTTGCTGCAAATCTATTTCTCGGTGGCCCACAATCCCACGGAACTGAATCGCCAGGGTCCTGATACCGGCACCCAGTATCGTTCAGCGATTTTCCCGGAGAACCCCGAACAGCAACGGGTCGCCCAGGCCTATATCGCCCAGCTGGACGCCGCGCACTCCTTTAACAAGCCCATCGTCACCAAACTGGAAACCTATAACGGCTTCTACCCGGCGGAGGATTACCACCAGGATTTCCTGACCGAGCACCCGACGTATCCGTACATCGTGATCAACGACATGCCGAAGGTGGCGCAGTTGAAGCAGCTGTATCCGGATCGGTATCAGGAGAAAGCGGTGTTGGTGAAGGCCGGGTTATAAGCGCTTGCCCATTTCAAAGGCGCGCATTTCATAACCCAGCTCCTCATACAGACGAAGGGCCGGTGCGTTGAACGCCCAAACGGTCAACCGAAGGTCCGTGGCGCCCTGTTCGATGGCCCAGGCCTGAGCGCGCTCCATCAGTGCACGCCCAACACCTTGGCCACGAGCATTGTCGTCAACACTGACCGAGCCCACCCGACCCACCTGTTGGTGCTGAATCAGTGGGCTGTTGAATGCAGTGACTTGCACAGTGATGAAGCCAATCGCCTTGCCAGCCTGTTCGGCAAGAAAGGTCACTTGATGTTCGCTGTCGAGGTGCGGCTGCCAGTGAGCGCTGTCCCGCGCGAAATCCTCAGTGGCCGGTGCATAGATGTCGGGTCGTTCACGGTGATGAAGGCTGTTGAGTTGCTGGCCCAATTCGCAAATGGCCAGAAGATCGTCCGGCTTGGCCCGGCGATACAGGGGAGGGGGCGTCATTGGCTATCCTTAGCGTTGATTGATTTCAGCGAGTATACGGCCGGTCACTTGCTACGCGGACGCTCCATGGCAATGGTCGATGCCTCAAAACCCAGGCTGGAGAAAAACGCGGGAGCACCTTCCCGGCCGGCGCGTAAAACCCAGGTGATGTGCGGATTTTCACCCATCACATGTTCGACCAGCGCACGACCTACACCTTCACGTCGATGCTGCCCACACACGACCACCATCGACAGATAACCGTTGGACAGTCCGTCGGTAATGCCTCGGGCAAACCCGATGATCCGCGAGTCCTTTACCGCGAGCGCCGTGCGCTGGGAGTTGGCGAGCAGTTGCGCGAAATGCTCGGCCGAACCGATACGGTGGGCCCAGCCATTGTGCTCAAGAAAAAGCCTCACGGATTCGACGTCCGAAGGCTGCACATCGCGAACAAGCAGATCGGCGCTCATCCCGAAATCACGTTCTTGCCCATCACCTTCGACCGATACAGCGCCTGATCGGCCCGGGCCAGCAGCCCGGTCTGTTGTTCCTCTTCAAAGCGCTGGACCACGCCAAAACTCAGGGTGACTTGAAAGTCCCCCACGGGTAGCAAGCCCGTCAGGCCCTGGCGGATGGTTTCCGCGATCCCGCGGGCACCGGCCAGTGAGGTGTTGGGCAGAATCATGATGAATTCGTCGCCGCCCCAGCGGGCCAGCAAATCACCGTCGCGTACACAGCGTTTCAGGCAGTCGACCACTTGCACCAACGCTGCATCGCCCAGTGCATGGCCGTAGTGATCGTTGATGATTTTGAAGTCGTCGATGTCCATGGCGATCAGCGACAGCGGCTGGCGGAAGCGCTGGGCGCGGTCGCATTCCTGGGGCAGGACTTTTTCCAGGCGATAGCGATTGGCGACGGCGGTCAGGGCATCGGTTTCCGCCAGTTTGCGGTTTTCTTCGAGCTGGATTTGCAGTTGCTGATTGACCCGGGACAGCTCCCGGGTGCGTTCTTCGACGAGGGCTTCAAGGGAGTGATTGCGCCGCTCCAGTTGTTCGAGCAGGCGTTTCTTGTCTTCGATGCTGCGGTGCGCCCCGACCATCCGCGCCACCGAACCATCGGCATTGCGTGCCAGGATGTAGCCGTGGTCTTCGATCCAGGTGTAGGTGCCATCCTGTCTGCGGCATCGATATTCGGCCTTATAGCCGGACGCGCGTTGACTCAGGTAGTCATCGAACAACGCCATGACCCGCGGATAATCGTCGGGATGCATCACGGTTTCCCAGGTCAACACTGTGTTTTCCAGTGAGTGCGGCGGGTAGCCGAGCATCTGGTACCAGCCGGGGTTGCGGTAGACGAAACCGGTATTGGCATTCCAGTCCCAAATACCGTCGCTGACCAGTTCCATAATGGTGTGCAGCAAGTCTTCGTTGAAGTCCGACAGATTGAATTTCACCGGCTCGATACTCGACGCGTCGCCCATCACCGCTCTCCTTGCCGTCCTGATATCGAAGTCATTCGCCCGTCGAGCAGATTAGTCCATGGCACCTCGACGCCGCTAGTGCTTGCCCCACTTCTGCACGGCGAAGTCGACGAAGCTACGCAGTTTCGGCAAACGGTAGCGATCCTGGGCGTAGACCAAATGCATGGGCCGGCTCGGCAGCCGGTAATCCGGCAGCAAGCCCACCAGTTTTCCATCCTTGAGGTCCTGCTCCACCAGCGCGTCGGGGACCATCACGATGCCCATGCCGGTGCGCGCCGCTTGATGCAGACCCGCCGAACTGTTGATCAGCATCGGCCCACTGACGGAAACCAGGACTTCGCCTTCGGGGCCGGTCAGGCGCCATTGTTTTTCCACCGAGTGCCAATCGTCTCCGGCCGGATAGGCGAAGGCCAGGCAGTCGTGATGTTGCAGGTCTTCGGGCTTGTGCGGAGTGCCCCGGCGCGCCAGGTACGCCTTCGAGGCGCACATGGTCAGGGTGTAATCGATGAGTGGGCGGGCAATCATGTTGGACGGCTCGATTGCGCCCAGGCGAATCGCCGCATCAAATCCGTTTTCCAGCAGGTCCGGGCGGCCGTTGGTGAGCACCACGTCAAGCTTGACCTGTGGACAGCGCAAGGAGAATTCGCTAAGTGCCGGCGCCAGTCGTTCGGTGCCAAACGTCAGTGGCGCGGTGATGCGCAAGGTGCCGCTCGGTTCATCGAGGGCCTGCTCGGCCAGGCGTTCGGAGTCGGCCACCAGCCCCAGCACTTCGAGGCAACGCTGGTAATACGCGGTGCCAAATTCCGTCAGGCGCTGGCGCCGGGTCGTACGGTTGAGCAAGCGCACGCCGAGACGTTGCTCCAGGGCGCGCAGGTGGTTGCCGACCATGGTCGTGGACATTTCGCACTGGAGCGCGGCGGCGGTCATGCTGCCGGTTTCCACCACCCGGACATAAACGGTCATTGCCTGGAACAGATCCATTATCAAGCCCGACTTCTAAATGATTGAAGTATTGCAGCGTTTATCCAGCTCAGGTGGCTAACCATACTGCAAAAACACCGACCATTGATGGAGCTTGATGTCATGACCGCCGCCTGCCTGATGACCACCTACCAACCGTTGGCCCTGAGTTTTACCAAAGGCCTGGGCACGCGATTGTGGGATCAGGCCGGTCGCGAGTACCTGGATGCGGTGGCGGGCGTGGCGGTCACCAATGTCGGCCACTCTCATCCGAAAATCGTCTCGGCCATCAGCGAACAGGCGGGTTTGCTGCTGCATACGTCGAACCTCTATAGCATCGACTGGCAACAACAGCTGGCGCAGAAACTGACGCAGCTATCGGGCATGGACCGGGCATTTTTCAATAACTCCGGCGCCGAGGCCAACGAGACGGCGCTGAAACTCGCGCGGCTTTACGGCTGGCACAAGGGCATCGAACAACCGCTGGTGGTGGTCATGGAGAACGCGTTTCACGGACGGACCCTTGGCACCTTGTCCGCCAGTGATGGCCCGGCGGTACGCCTGGGTTTCAGTGAATTGCCGGGGGATTTCGTCAAAGTGCCATTTGGCGATCTCGAAGCCCTGCACAAGGTGCAGCAAGCTCACGGCCCCAGAATCGTGGCCATCCTGATGGAGCCGATCCAGGGCGAAAGCGGTGTGCAGCTGGCGCCGCCCGGTTACCTCAAGGCCGTACGTGAACTCTGCAATCAGCGTTCGTGGTTGCTGATGCTCGACGAAATCCAGACCGGCATCGGCCGCACCGGCCAGTGGTTCGCATTCCAGCACGAAGGCATCGTCTCGGACGTCATGACCCTGGCCAAAGGCTTGGGCAACGGCGTGCCCATTGGCACCTGTCTGGCCCGGGGTCGCGCTGCCGAGCTGTTCACCCCCGGCAGCCATGGCAGCACCTTCGGTGGTAACCCGCTGGCGTGCCGGGTCGGTTGCACCGTGCTGGAGATCATCGAAGCACAAGGCCTGCGGGAAAACGCCAAGCTGCAAGGCGAACGCCTGCTCGCCCGATTGCGCATTGAACTGGCCGACAATCCGAACGTCCTGGCGATCCGCGGCCAGGGCCTGATGATCGGCATCGAACTCAAGCAACCGATCCGCGACCTGACCCTGATCACCGCACGGGATCATGGCCTGCTGATCAACGTGACCCGGGGCAAAACCATTCGCTTGCTGCCGCCGCTGACGATTGATGAGCGGGAAGTGGAGATGATTGTCAGAGGGATATGCCGGGTGCTGAACGCAGCCTGAGAATACTTAGTAGTGATATCTGCACATCACGATCTGTATCGCACCCTCTTCGATCGCGTAGACCAAGCGATGCTCCGTTGTAATCCGGCGAGACCAGAAACCGCTCAGATTGTGTTTCAGCGGTTCAGGCTTGCCGGGGCAGCTAAAAGGTTCGCGCTGAATTGCCTTGATCAACAGGTTGATCCGTTTGAGCCCGGCCTTATCGTTTTGCTGGAACCACAGGTAGTCGTTCCAACCTTCAGTAGTGAACTCGATATTCATTCTTCAATGAGTTGCCTGGCTTTGGCTTTCCCTGCTCGCAGGTTGCCGATCGATTTGATCAAACGTTCAGCATTGGCCGGGGAACGTAGCAAGTACGCGGTCTCCTCTAGAGCGTTGTACTCCGCCAGAGACATCATCACCACGGGTTCGCCTTTCTGACGAGTTACCAGGAGGGGGGCACGGTCTTCATTGACCCGATCCATGGTTTCAGCCAGATGTGCACGCGCGGTGGTGTAGTTGATGGTTTGCATGATGTAGTCCTCGCTCAATGCAAAGAACGTACAGAAATGAGTACAGGATGGCAAGGCGATACCTCCGAGTGGTCGTTACGCAGACGATGTATCCGCATCTGCATTGAGTATCGCCTAAGCTTCTTCAAGACGTTTCCGCAACCCCTGTAATCCCATTCCGATAAGTATGTGATCAGCCCGAGCGTCACCCCGAAATAACTCACTCAACATGCCGCGCCTTATGCTAACCCGCCAATACCGAACCAACCCAACCACCACCGCCAATACCACAACCGCCAACGCAATCGGCAAACGATAAGGTTTCAAATTCCCCAGCATCGTTTCCAGCGCTTCGCCCGCCCAATACCCGGCGCTGGCAAACACCGTGGCCCAGACCACCGCGCCCAAGGCATTCAACAATGCGAACCGCAACGGCGATAAACCGCTGGCGCCGATGACCATCGGCCCCACCAGGCGCATGCCATACAGAAAACGTACGGCAAACACCGAGGTCGATGGGTAGCGCCCGATCAGCCCCGTAACCCGATCGATCGCCGCTTGTTGCCGATGCAGGCGCGGCAGCAGGCGCCCGCCAAAATAGCGCCCGCTCCAGAACAGCAACTGATCCCCCAGCATCCCGCCCAGGCTCGCCCAGCCAATCACTGGCCACAGGTGCAACAGGTGCTGGTGGGCGGCCATTCCGCCGAGGATCAGGATGGTTTCACCCTCCAGCAAACAGCCGAAGAACACCGCCCAATAGCCATAGGTGCCGAGCAGGTAATGCAGGTCTATGTGTTCAAACACGGTCGCTCCCCCAGACTTTCCACCAGCCGGAGCAGGTAACCGTCCGGATCCTGCACCAGAAACTCACGCTGGCCGACGTCCACTGTGCCCGCGCGATACCAGGTATCGGCGCAGGGACGAAACAGCGGCCATTGAACTTCGGCCAGTCGTTGGAGGAGGGGTTCAACTGAATCTACGGTGATCTGAAAGTTAATGCCGCGCCCCAGTGGCGTTTCCAGCGGCGCGGCCAGCCATTGGCCTTCGTCCGGGTCGTATTGCTCAAGCATGAACTGCACGCCCTGTCGATCGAGGTAGGCAAAACCGGGGCGTTCATAGGCGATGTCGAAACCGATCAGCGAGGTCCAGAAATGCAGACTTTCAGTGAGGTCGGTGACCATCAATTCAGGGACTGAGTTGCTCCGTGCAAACATGATGCATCCTTGGTTAGCGGGGTGGTAACGCGTTGATGAACGTTGTGGTTTCAGCCCGGTTCGTCAGTTGCAGCTTGGAACCGCTGAAGCCCTGGAACAGACGCTGATGAACCCTGAATCCGCTGGACCCTTCGCGACGGCGATAGCTGCCGGCCCAGTCCAGCAGCGCGATCAATAACTCATCGTCGGCGTCGCGCCGGGCTTCTCGCTGACGGATTTGGGCGACGCAATCGTCATCGTCCAGGCTCAACCAGATCAGCGCCGTCGCCCGGGGCAGGAGTTCGCGGATGATCCAGCCGTAGACGCCTTCGATCACCCACTGTTCTTCACTGGCCGCGACCCGGGCTATTTCCAGGGCTTCGTTTCGAGGCCGGGCGATGCTGTGTTCATCCGAAATCCAGTGAACCCGGTCAAGATCGATCCACGGCACTTGCTGCCGTTTGGCCAGGCGCTTGGCCAGCCAACTCTTGCCTGCGCCGGAGTTGCCGATGATCAACGTCCGGGTGAGGTTCAGGTTGTTCACATTCATAAGGACGACTACTCAGGCGCAACCATTCGGGTACGCGGCGAGCCATCGGCATTGTGCTGATAGATCTCCCGCGGCTGACCCTTTTCATTAAACAGCACCTGCCCGATCCCTGCCGAGTTCCACAACCGTTCACCCGCTTCGGCATGTTCGGGGGTGTGCGGAACGATGCGCATCAGCCGGCGTTTGGTAAACCAGTTCAGCGGCGAACGGGGCGAGTAGAGCCAGCGGTTGAGGCGGTCAAACCATTCGAGCAGGGCCGGCGGGAATTCGTTCTTGATCCCGCTGCTGGTGATCTGCCAGATCCGCGGACCGGCCTTGCGGTGTCGGATCAATACTTCATAGACGAAGGAATAATGCACATCACCCGACAGCACCACGTAGTTCCCGGGTGTACGCGAGTGTCGGAAAATGTTCAGGATCACCTGGGCCGCGCCGCGATGGGCCATCCAGTTTTCGGCGTCCACCAGCAGGGGAAAGCCGCACCAACTGAAGACTCGTTGTACGGTCTCGATCAATTTGACGCCGAAGATCGGCGCCGGCGAAACGATGATCGCCGACGGGTGATCCAGCAGTTCCTGTTGCAACTCGCTGAGGGCTTCCCAGTCCAGCAGGCCCGAGGGTTGCTTGAGGTTCATCTCGCTGCGCCAGCGCCGGGTGCGGGTGTCGAGCACCACAAGGGCCGGGGTGGTCGGCAACACGTAGTGCCAGTTCTGGAAGCCCAGCAAGTCGTCGATCAAGTGGTCTTGAGCCGTGCTATCGAGATAGCGCTCGGTGTTGCTTAACGCACGGGTTTTCTCCAGCACATCGGCGAACGCATCCGGGTTATTGCCCCAGCCCTGACACAGCATGTAAGCGAGCAACGCATTGCCGATGATGCGCTTGGAGAACGGATGGCCGTAGGCGGTTTCCTCCCATTGCGCGGACAGGTTCCAGTCATCGGTCACGTCGTGGTCATCAAAAATCATCAGGCACGGCAGATGCGCCATCGCCCGGCCAACGCCACCCAAACCGGCCTTGAAGGCATCGATGCGGGACTGTTCGAGGACATAGCGCTGAAGCCTTTCGGGGGGCAGAACGGGTGGCTGCGGATCGATCAGCGTCCAGGCAGTGGGCGACCAGACCAACAGGTACATCGCCATGACTTCGGCAAACGTTACCAGGTGATTGTCGGCGCTGCTGCTGGTGAAAATCGGCTTACGCGCACCGCCGAAAAATCGCTCGCGCAGGGTTTCGTTGCTCTCAAGCGCCGGTAACAAATCCGCACGATGGTAGTAGCTGGCCGCGTGTTCGTAGAGGGTGGCGCTGTCGCTGACCACCGCCCCTTCGAGGTGCTCGTCGAACAAGCCCAGCCGCTGGATCAACGCATGGATGGCCCGCAGCATCGGCCCGGCCACGTCGTCGGCGTAGACCTGGTCGCCGCTCATCATCAACAGGGCCGGGCGCTCAATGGCTGCCTGTTCAGTCGCCAGCAGACGATCCACACACAGCAAACCGTCCGCCGCCGGGTGGTGGGGTTTACGGCAGGAGCCGTGCAGCAACTGATCGATGCGTGAGCGCAGGACAAAGTTCGGGCAACGGGCGTCGCCGTACAGCAAGTGTGGGGCCCAGTCGGCGATGCCTGCGTCGTCAATCAGCAGGTCGTACTCGATCAACGTGTCGCAGGGCAGGGCGGTGTCCAGCGGCACATCGATCAAGTGAATAAAGGCATGGGTGCCAACGGGAATGACGGTGCAGGTCGAGTCATCCAGGCGGATGTCGTTTACACCTTGCAAACGCAAAGTCAGGGACAACGCCCGGGAACCTGCCAGCCACAGCACCAGCCGCGTGGGCTCAAGGCGCCGCAATAGCGGCCCGGCAAGGACCGCAGGCAGTGAGGCGTGATCGTCGGGAAATGGCAGGGTTACGGACATCCGGGTCAAGGCTCTGGGCACACAGGCCGGCGATGATAACGCAGCGGCCTTCCTTTGCCTTTAAGCAGGGCGCTCAGGTGCCTAGCGCATCGGCACCAGGGACAGCGTGATAGACAGCAGCACCAGCCCGACGATAAAACCGGACACCGCCCCGGCCATGTTGCCGAAAAGCAGGCCCCAGCTGCCGCGATTGAGCACCACCCAGCGCCACATGAACCCCCAGGCTGCGGCAAATATCACAAAGCGTAGAAACTCCATTCGCTCCCTTCCTTACGCGCAGTAACAATAAAACCCATGCTCGACTGTCGCTGAGCATTGACGATGGGCGGCACGATATCAAAAACAGAGGTTTGCGCCACTGTCCCGGTGCGCTGTAGGAAGCGTCTGCGGGGAATTAAGTAGCCTTTTGTTGCATGTCCGTTATCGTGACGGGAAATTCAGCTGCCGCAGGGATCTGGTGACTCAACGCGAGTCACCATCCCGGTCGATATTCATTCAGGAGCGTAAACGTGATCTGGTTTCTCGAAGGTCAATCCAGCCAGCGCGACATTCTTATAGGCGCGCGCGAGGCACTGCCGGCGAACGTCCGGATTTTTGCCTCTCATCGTCAGGATCGACCTGAAATCACGGGGCAGGCCGATGTCAGCTTTCAAGAGCCTCTGGATAACGAGGAACGCATCGACTGGGTGATCGCCACGGCGCTTGAGCACGGCATCAAGGTGATCCTGGCCGGGCGTATCGGCAGCTTCTACGAAGTGGCGCGAGATCGCTTCGAAGCCGCCGGTTTGCAGCTGGTGACGGGCGGGATGTCCATGGACACCTTCGATAACGTCGACGACAAGAGTCGTTTCACCGCAGAGGCCGAGCGCGCCGGGCTGGCGTGCATTCCCGCCGTGACGGTCAACACTGCCCAGGAACTGGCGGCGGCTTATGAGTTGCTGTCCGCGCAAGGCGAGGTGTGCATCAAACCGGTCGTCGGTATTTACGGGCAAGGTTTCTGGCGGTTCAAGGCCGATGTCGAGCCGTTCCGCTGCCTGGAAAACCCGGACGCGCGGGAAGTCGATTTCGATACCTACCTCAGCCTCTATAAGGCCAGTCCCGAGCGGAAGCCGATGCTGGTCATGCCGTATTTGCCGGGCAGCGAGTGTTCCGTCGACATGGTGTGCGAAGCGGGCCAGCCGGTTGCGTTCGTCGGCAGAAGAAAGCAGGGTGTTCACCAGACGTTCGAGCGCGAGTCCGCCGCCGTTGAGCTGGCACTCAAGGCCGCCGCGCATTTCAAGTGCGATGGGCTGGTCAATGTCCAGACCCGGGATGACCACAACGGTGTTCCCCATCTGCTGGAAATCAACCCGCGTTACTCCGGCGGCATTGGCTACACGAGGGCAACCGGGATAAACCTGGCCGGAATCTTCGCCGTTCGTCGGCTCGGTCTGCCAGAACCTGCGGGCCAGTGGGTGGACAACGTTCGGGTGAAGC
Organism: Pseudomonas sp. ANT_J12; assembly: GCF_008370045.1. Taxonomy (GTDB): domain Bacteria; phylum Pseudomonadota; class Gammaproteobacteria; order Pseudomonadales; family Pseudomonadaceae; genus Aquipseudomonas. Next base: position 502,084 of record NZ_VOBN01000002.1, on the reverse strand, counting down.
CAATCACAGTTGCCGTTATAGCGCCTTCCTGATATTACAACGCCACATAGGCAGTGAATGATTGTTGCTGTCTTGGCATAATTGCCAGCTACCGATCAAGGAACGACAGGATGAAGGCGCTTACGCCTGGAGCCAACGCCGCTATTTCAGGCGTTAAATGTGCATGGACGCTGGAGTGCAGCCACTCCACCGCCTTTGGGGAATACGCAGCCGTAGCGCTGCTGCCCGTCACTGAGAAGCGTCTTCCGACAGGTGACCCGGCTCTGTTTCAAGTCACTCAACAGTGGATGGAATGGAGCGGTACGCCGTCGTCTATCGGTTGTTCCCTGGACTTGTCCCGTCTTCCCAGCGGCAGCGAACGTCTGCTGCTGGTGGTGTATACCTTTTCCGCCGCCGGTCCTGTCAGCGAACTCAAGGACCTGCGCCTGCAAGTCGACAATCAGGTCGAACTGTCCCTGGACCTGAAAAGCAACGGTGAATCAGCCATTGTCATTGGCGAGTTCTACAACCGCAACGATCAATGGAAATTCCGCGCGCTGGCCGAAGGCTCGGCCTATGGCCTGGCCGCGATGGGGCGGCGCATGGGCATCACGATTGATGATGCGCACCCCAATCGCCGTCCGTATTCAGGTGATTCAGGCAGGAGCCGTGCTTCGGCCACGGGCACCGGGTTCGCCGTTTCGCCCAACCAGGTCATGACCTGCGCCCACGTGATCGAGGGGATGGAGGAACTGCACATTGCCTCGTTTGCCGGTCGCTACCGCGCCGAAGTGGTGGTGGTCGATCAGCGCAACGACATGGCGTTGCTGCGTATTCAGGATTGCCCGCCACTGTCGCCCGTGGTCTTCAAGGAAGGGGTCGGTTGTGCGCTGGGGGAGTCGGTGATTGCCCTGGGCTTTCCGATGGCCGGCCTGGCGGGCGGTGGCGTGCACGTGACGCAGGGCGGAGTGTCCGGTCTGTTCGGGTTGCACAACGATGCAAGCCTGCTGCAGTTCACCGCGGCCATCCAGCCTGGGTCCAGCGGTAGCCCATTATTCGATAGCAGCGGGGCGGTCATCGGGATGGTGACGTCGTCGCTGCCGGATGCGCAAAACATGAACTTCGCGGTCAAGGCCGGGTTGTTGTTGGCCTTTCTGGATGCCTGTCATGTTTCGCCGCCTAAATCACCAACCGGTCGGGTTTTCTCGACCGCCGAAATGGCTCGTGAAGCCCAGTCGTCACTCTGGCGGATCGAAGCCCGAAATCCGTAGAGGCACCCTGCTTTAAAAATAGTGAAGGGTTGTCAGTTCACTAATTCGCCTCTTTTAGGAATGTTGCACATGGAATCCGCAGTAGAAAAATCCACGACCACCACACTCAGCGCTCAATTGAAGCGCGGGCTGATGGAAGTCGATGTCGATGAATCCTCCATCGAACCCCATTCGTTATTCGGGTTCGCCGAGCGCCGTAATCCTAAACGGGCGTTCCTGTTTGTGTCCCGCGTGCTGGGCCGCCATATTCCGGTGCGTCCATCGATCATGCAGGCCAGCTACGAAACCCTGGCGGCCAAGATTCCCGCTGACTTGCCCGGCCCGGTCCTGGTGATCGGCATGGCCGAAACGGCCGTCGGCCTGGGTGCCGGTGTACACCGCGCCTACAGCAAGACCCGCCCGGACACCGTCTACATGGTCAGCACGCGCCATCCGGTCGGCACCGAGCTGTTCACCCGTTTTGAAGAAGAACACAGCCACGCCAGCGCACACCTGATTCACCAGCCCACCGATCTCGATGTGCGGGAAATGATGCTGAACGCGCGTTCCCTGGTGTTGGTCGACGATGAAGCCTCCACCGGCAAGACCTTCATCAATCTGCATCGCGCCCTCGTGGATGCCGGCCTGAGCAACGTGGAGCGGGTCGTGACCTGCGTGCTCACCGATTGGTCCCGTGGCGCGGTGCGCAACCTTCTGGGCGAATCCGCCACCCAGGTGTCGCTGCTGCAGGGTGCTTATCGCTTCTGCGAGGATCAAGACGCGCCGCTGCCGGAAATGCCCGATGTGGGCGCGGTGGCCGTGGGCGAATGGCCCCTCGACCCGCGTAACGATTGGGGACGCCTGGGTGTGCGTCATGTCGAAGACACATTGGCCCCGCATATTCAGGTCAAGCCGGGCGAGCGCGTGATGGTCGTGGGCACCAGCGAATTCGTGTGGCGTCCGTTTCTGCTGGCCGAACGTCTTGAACGCGCCGGGGCTGATGTGCATTTCAGCTCCACCAGCCGCTCGCCGATTGCCCTGGGCCATGAGATCGGGTACGCCTTGTCGTTCTCCGATAACTACGGCCTGGGCATTCCGAACTTTCTCTATAACGTGCGTCCGGGGCAGTTCGACCGTGTGTTGATCTGTACCGAAACGCCGGCGCAAGCAGTTCCCCAATCGCTGATTGAGGCGCTGAATGCGGAGGTCATTGTCGATGAGCAATAAGCGTCCCCTGATACTCATCGATCTTGATGACACCTTGTTCCAGACCGCGCGCAAGATGCCGCAAGGCGCTGAACGCCATACCGCGACGCTGGATGTCGACGGCCAGCCCAACGGCTACATGAGCGCCGTGCAGAAAAACTTTGTCGAATGGTTGCTGGCATCGGCCGATGTCGTGCCGGTCACGGCGCGCAGCGTCGAAGCTTACAGCCGCGTGCAATTGCCCTTCGTCGCGGGGGCCGTGTGTTCCCATGGTGGCGTGATCCTGCAACCCGATGGCTCGCTGGATCGCGATTGGCACGGGCAGATGACTGAGGCGCTGGCGGCGTATCAGGAGCGTCTTGCGACCCTGAGTGCGGCGACCCTGGCCATCGGCGAGGAAATGGGTTTTTCCCTGCGCGGATGGGTAGTGGAAGAGCAAGGCCTGTTGAATTACGTGGTGACCAAGCACAACGAGTCGGACGATTCGGTGCTGCAAAAGGTGTTGGCCGAGGTTCAGGCCCGTGGCCTGCTGGACGATATGCATATCCACGGCAACGGCAACAACCTCGCGTTCCTGCCGCACGGCTTGTCCAAGCGTCTGGCGGTCCAAGAACTGCTGCGCCGCGATCGAGCCACCCATGGCGAACGTCCGGTGCTGGGCTTTGGTGACAGCGTCACCGACCTGGGCTTTATGAACGAATGCAACTTCTGGGCGACGCCTGCCAACAGCCAATTGGCTAAAGTTGTGGAGGCGATGATCCATGGTTAATGCCTTTGCCCATCTGACCACGGTTGGCAGTGGCAGTTACGCGCCCGATGACGTGCACTTTTTGCTGCAACCCGTCGACATCGAAGTGACGGACGTTGAAGAGAAAGAGCGCCTGATCCAGACGCGGCAGAAGCATTACTCCGAGATGATCAGCCAGGAATCGGCGCCGACCGAGGTCCACAAAGGGCTGTACCAGCGTGCCATGGCGCAGAACTCGGTCAGGATGGCCCGGGATGTCCAGGCCCTGGCACTGGCGCTCGACCAGGCCTGTGACGGCCCTTCGATCGCGCTGGTTTCGTTCGTGCGCGCGGGGCTGCCTCTGGGCGTCCTGCTGCGCCGCGCGCTGTTGGACTTGGGGCGTGACGCCCACCATTACGGGATCAGCATCGTGCGTGACCGGGGCATCGACATGATTGCCCTGGACGCGGTGATCCAGGCCCACGGCGCGGAAAACATCGTGTTTGTCGATGGCTGGACCGGCAAGGGCGCCATCTCCGGCGAGATCCAGCGCAGCCTCAAGGGCGACACGCGCTTTCCCGAGCAGCCACGCCTTGTGGTGTTGGCCGACCCTTGCGGGCGCGCCTGGCTGGCGGCGTCGGCCGAAGACTGGGTGATTCCGTCCGGCATCCTCGGGGCCACGGTGTCTGGCCTGGTTTCGCGCTCCATCTGGCCGGCCAATGGCGGCCTGCATGGGTGCGTGGTCTACGACCACTTGCACGAACACGACGTCACGCGTGAATTCATCGACCAGATCGAAGCCGAGCGCCAGGCGCTGCCGGCGGTCGAAGCTGCCGCTCCCTGGACTGAAGCGCAACGCAATCAGCTGCAGGCTTCGGCACTGGGTGTCATCGACGCGATTGCCGCGCAATGGGGCATTACCAATCTGAATCGGGTCAAACCCGGCATTGCCGAGGCCACGCGTGCCGTTCTGCGCCGGGTGCCGGATCAGGTGCTGGTGCGCGATCGCAGCGATCCGGACGTGCAATTGCTGATGCACCTGACTGAGCGCGCGAACGTGACGGTTGAGGAGATGGGGGCCGCCCTCGGTCCTTATCGTGCCGTGACCGTTATCCGGAGTTTGAGCTGATGAAAATACTCTCGCCCTACGCCCTCGGTGCAACGCTCTACATGCCGGCCACCCGCGAGGACATCCTCGATGTGGTCTTGCACAAAAAACTGCCCGAACTGCGTTCGATGGTGGTGTGCCTCGAGGATGCGGTCGCGGAGATCGACGTCGAAACGGCGCTGGCCAATCTGCACAAGTTACTGCTCTCGATTGACCAACAGGGCGGCCGCACGGTCGATGGCCCCATGCTGTTCGTGCGACCGCGGGATTCGCAGATGGCGGCCGTGCTCAACGACTGGCCGTTGATGGTGCATGTGGACGGGTTTGTCCTGCCCAAGCTGAGCCTGTCCAATCTGCGCGCGTGGGAATTGGCGGTGACCAACCCCGACATCTTCCTGATGCCGACCCTGGAGACCCGCGAGGTCTTCAACCCGGTGGCGATGGTCGAGCTGGGCGCAGCGCTCAAGCAGACCCTGGACCACCGCATCATTGCCCTGCGCATCGGTGGCAATGATCTGCTGGGCTGCCTGGGCCTTCGGCGCAATCCGGCGACCACGCTGTACAGCACGCCCATGGGTTACGTGATTCCAATGCTGGCCGGGGTCATGGGGTCGCAAGGGTTCGCTTTGACCGCCCCGGTGTTTGAGCGTTTGGCGACGCCGCATTTGCTGCTGGAAGAACTGAGCCTGGACATTGCCCATGGCCTGGTGGGCAAAACGGCGATTCATCCAAGCCAGATCAGCAGCATTCAGGACAGCCTGCGGGTCAGTCTCGAAGATCTAAATTGTGCCAAATTGATGCTGAATGAAGTCGCGCCAGCGGTCTTCAATCACAATGACACGATGTGCGAACCAGCAACTCACTTCAAATGGGCCACAAATATCCTTGAGCGTGCCAAGTGGCATGGGGTCAGGCATGCGGAGCCGAGCCACAGTGATCAGTCAATCCGTCTTGCAGAGGCCGGCCGATGACCCAGGAAATGCTTGAGATGGGCCCGGCCGGGGCCAAGGTCCTGTCGGTCTTTGACTTCGACGGCACCTTGACCCGGCACGACAGCTTCGTTCCCTTTCTGAAATTTGCGTTTGGCAAAATCGAATTTGCCAAGCGCTTGCGCCTGCTCGCCGGTCCGGGGGTGCGTTACCTGACGCGTCGCCTGTCGCGCGACGAACTCAAGGCCCGGCTGATCGCCGCATTCCTCACCGATGCCAAGGAAGAATGGGTGCGGCACAAGGCCGCGGAATTCTGCGGCCTGTACTGGACCCGCCTGATGCGTCCCGCCGGCTTGACCTCGGTGGCCGCTGAAAGACAGGCCGGCAGTGAAGTCACCCTGTGTTCCGCCTCTCCGGCGCTGGTCCTGAAACCGTTTGCCGATCGCCTCAATATCAAATTGATCGCCACCGAACTGGAAGTCGTCGATGGGCGCCTGACCGGGCGGATCTCGGGCAACAACTGCCGCTGTGAAGCGAAGGTGCAGCGCCTTGAAGCGGTGTACGGCGACCTGACGCAATACCGCCTGCGCGCCTGGGGCGACACCCGCGGTGACCACGAACTTCTGGCTGCTGCGCAAGATGCGCACTGGCGACATTTCCACCCTGCATGGCGCCGTGGGCGTCTGCGGGTCTCCAAGACCTTGGCCCGAGATGCCGGCGTTGCGCCGATGGCAACTCGTCCGGTTGAGGACAGCAACGCTACACCCTCGCAATTGACGACCAACAAGGAGCGTACCGATGGCCCTAACTCTGACTAAAAACCAATCAATCTCCCTGGAAAAAACCGCTGGCGGTGGCCTCACGGCGATCACGCTTGGCCTCGGCTGGGATCCGGAGAAAGCCGGGTTCATGGGCCGATTGATGGGTAACGGTGGTGACGTCGACCTGGATGCCTCCTGCATTCTGTTCGATGCCGACTTCAAGCCAGTGGACCTGGTGTGGTTCCGTCAACTGACCTCCCGCGACGGTTCGATCCAGCACTCGGGCGACAACCGCACCGGTGAAGGCGATGGCGACGACGAAACCATCACCGTTGATCTGCAGCGCCTGCCGGCCACCGTCAAATCGCTGGTATTCACCGTGAACAGCTTCACGGGCCAGAACTTCGAGAAGATCGCCAACGCGTATTGCCGCATCCTCAACGCGAGCAACAAGACCGAACTGGCGCGTTTCAATCTGTCCGAGAAGGGCCGTCACACCGGCGTGGTCATGGCCAGCCTGGTGCGCGAGAACGGCGGTTGGGACTTCAAGGCCATCGGTCAGGTGACCAACGGCCGCACGGCTGACGACCTGGTCAACCTGGCGGTTCAGGCGGTGCGTGCATGACCACCCTGGTTCCTGGCGGGAACGCGCCGGTAACCACCGGCCAGGTGCGGATCGATATCAGCTACTCGGCCATCCCGGGTGCCGATATCGACGTGTCTGCATTCGTCCTGAATGCCGCGGGAAAAGTCCGCGGCGACACTGATATGTGCTTCTACGGCCAGACCAATGTGCTGGGCGGAACGGTACAAATGACCGAGTCGTCTGCCGGTCGTGCGGTCTTCACCCTTGATTTGTCGCGCCTGGACGCGGTGGTCGAGAAGGTGGCGCTGACGGCGACGATCTACGAGAACAAAGCCAGCTTCGACCGTGTATCCCATCTCGCGCTGACCGTCACCGGCGGTATCGAGGCGCAGATACCCACCAGCGGAATGAAAGAAACCGCCCTGATCCTCGGCGAGTTTTATCGCCGCCAGGGCGAGTGGAAATTCCGTTGCGTCGCCCAGGGTTTTGCCGGTGGCCTTGAGCCTTTGGCCAAGTACTTCGGTGTCGAAATTGCCGCGCCTGCCCCGGCACCAGTGGCCGCTCCTGCACCCGTGGCGGCGCCTGCCGCACCCGTGCCGGCCGCGCCACCGAAGTCGTCGATCAGCCTGAGCAAAATCACCCTCGACAAGACCCGCTCCTCGATCAGCCTGGAGAAAACCGCTGAAGGCTTCGGCGAGATCAAGGTCAACCTCAACTGGAACAAAGGCAAGGGCGGCGGTTTCTTCTCGCGCAACAACGCCATCGACCTCGACGTGGGTTGCCTTTACGAGTTGCAGGATGGCTCCAAAGGGGTGGTCCAGGCACTGGGCAACAGCTTCGGCGATTTCGACTACGACCCTTACATCCGGTTGATGGGCGATGACCGTACCGGCGCCGTCAGCGATGGCGAATGGCTGCACATCAACGGCCGGCATTGGAGTGAAATCCGCCGGGTGCTGGTGTTCGCGTTCATCTACGAAGGTGCGCCGAACTGGCGTGAGACCGATGGCGTCGTGACCATTTATGTCCCGGGCCAGCCACCGATCGAAGTTCGCCTGAATGAAGAAGGCGGGCGCCTGGGCATGTGTGCCATCGCCCTGCTGGAGAACGAGGGCGGCGGCGTCAAGGTCAGCCGCCGGGTCGATTTCCACAAAGGTCATTCGGTCATGGACAAGGCTTACGGTTGGGGCATGCGCTGGTCGGCAGGTTCCAAGTAACTATTTGAAAACGGCGGGCCGGTCCGGTCCGCCCTAGAGGTGAACAACATGTTGTCATGGTTGAAAACAAACGCGGCGCTTGCCCGCGAGAAGCTGACCACCGAAGTGGCCAAGTTCAAGAACAGAGAGTTCATGGAAGCGGTTGCCAACAGCTGCGCCATGGTTGCGGCGGCGGACGGTGAAGTCAGCTCGGCTGAAAAAATGAAAATGACCGGGTTCATCAACAACTCGCCCGAGTTGAAAGTGTTCAACCTGACTGACGTCATCAAGGTCTTCAACGACGCGTGCGGCAAGTTCGAATTCGACTTCCAGATCGGTCAGGCCGAAGCCCTGAAAAACATCAGCAAGATCAAGGGCAAGGACGGCGCAGGTCGCCTGCTGGTCCGTGTTGCCTGCGCCATCGGCGCGTCGGACGGTAATTTCGACGACAAGGAAAAAGCCGTTTGCCGCCTGATCTGCCTCGAGCTGGGCTTACCCCCGGCTGACTTTGAACTCTAAGGAACAATAACTGTGGAAGTTTCTCACCTGGGTTTCCCCCCGCTGACCATCGCTGTATTCGTGGCGCTGGCGCTCGGCGCGATGATCCTCGACATGTTCACCCATCGCGGTGACCAGCCGATCAGCCTCGCCAAAGCATCAGCCTGGTCGGTGTTCTGGATTCTCATCTCGTTCGGCTTCGCAGGGTTCCTGTACTACGAACATGGCCCGGATGTCGCGACCCTGTTCATCACCGGCTATGCGCTGGAAAAAGTCCTGAGCGTGGACAACCTGTTCGTGTTCATGGCGATCTTCGCCTGGTTCAAAGTGCCGAACGGCCTGCGCCACCGTGTCCTGTACTGGGGCATCATCGGCGCGATCGTGTTCCGCCTGATCTTCGTGGCCATCGGTACCGGCCTGCTGGCGCTGGGTCCTTGGGTCGAAGTGGTGTTTGCACTGATCGTGGCCTGGACTGCGGTGATGATGCTGCGCAGCGGCGGTGACGACGAAGAGGAAGAAGATTACTCCACGCACATGGCGTACCGCTTCGCCAAGAAGCTGTTCCCGGTGTGGCCGAAACTGCATGGCCATGACTTCTTCGTGCGTCGCAAGACGCTGGAAGCCGAGCTGACCAAGCCGGAAAACAAAGGCATGTCGCTGGCGGCCAAGGGCGGTCTGTTCGCCACGCCGCTGTTCCTGTGCCTGGTGGTCATGGAAGTGTCCGACGTGCTGTTTGCGTTCGACTCCGTCCCGGCCGTCATCGCCGTCAGCCGCGAACCGCTGATCGTGTTCTCGGCCATGCTCTTCGCCATCCTCGGCCTGCGGACCATGTACTTTGTGCTGGAAGCGCTGAAACGCTACCTGGTGCACCTGGAAAAAGCCGTTATCGCGCTGCTCTTCTTCATCGCGGTAAAGCTGGGCCTGAATGCGACTGACCACCTGTTCCACCACGGCTACAACATCGATCCGAACACCAGCCTGATCATCGTTGTCGTAGTGCTGGCCATCGGTATTTTCGCCAGCGTGATCTTCCCCGAAAAGGAAGTTGCCCCGGCTGACAATCAGTAATTCAAAACGCATTAACCACAAGGAGCTGTACTCATGGCACTGACTCTTCAAAAAGGCGGCAACCTGTCCCTATCGAAGACCGATCCTTCGCTGACCAAGATTCTGGTCGGTCTGGGTTGGGATCCACGCGCAACTGACGGCACGGAGTTTGACCTGGACGCAAGTGCGTTCCTGCTGGGTGCCAACGGCAAAGTGCGTGGTGACGCCGACTTCATTTTCTACAACCAGCTCAAAAGCGCTGACGGTTCCATCGAGCACACCGGTGACAACCGCACCGGTGCTGGCGATGGCGACGACGAAGTACTGAAAATCGACTTGAGCCGCGTTCCGGCCGACATCGACAAGATCGCATTCACCGTCACCATCCACGACGCTGATGCACGCAAGCAGAACTTCGGTCAGGTCGGCGGCTCGTTCATTCGTGTTGTCAACGAAATCAGCGGTGCCGAGATCGTGCGTTACGACCTCGCAGAAGACGCTTCCACCGAAACCGCGATGATCTTCGCCGAGCTGTATCGCAACAACGGCGAATGGAAATTCCGTGCCGTTGGTTCGGGCTTTGCCGGTGGCCTGAAGGCGCTGGCCAACTCGTACGGTATGAACTTCTAAACCCCTCGGTCCATTGAATAAGGAAACTAACCATGGCTGTAAGTCTTTCCAAAGGCGGCAACGTATCCCTGTCCAAAGAAGCACCGGGTCTGACCGAAGTGCTCGTGGGCCTGGGCTGGGATCCTCGCGTCACTGACGGCACCGAGTTCGACCTCGATGCGTCGATTTTCGTCGTAGGCGAAAACGGCAAAGTGCTCGACGACAACAGCTTCATTTTCTACAACAACAAGAAGTCGGCTGACGGCTCCGTCGAACACATGGGCGACAACCGCTCCGGTGCCGGCGAAGGCGACGACGAGCAAGTGACGGTCAAACTGACCTCCCTGGCTCCGCTGGTGAAGAAGCTGGTATTCGCGGTCACCATCCACGACTCCGATGCACGCAAACAGAACTTCGGCCAGGTGTCCAACGGCTACATCCGCGTTGTGAACAAGGCTGACGGTAAAGAACTGGCACGTTTCGACCTGAGCGAAGACGCTTCCACCGAAACCGCCATGATCTTTGGCGAGCTGTACCGCAGCGGTGAAGAGTTCAAGTTCAAGGCGATCGGCCAAGGTTTCGCCGGCGGCCTGAAGCCACTGGCTGAAGCCCACGGCGTCAGCATCGGCTAACCCATTCGGGTTGAAGAAGCCCCGCTTTCGAGCGGGGCTTTTTTTGGGGTGTCGATCTTGTTCAAACCCCGAGCATCGCGTTCGGGTTAATGGAAAAAGGATTCAGGGATATGAGAAATCGGGCCTTTTTGGCAACCGCAGCCCTTATGTTATTGGCAGGTTGTGGGGCGTATAACGACTTCAAGCTCAACAATGCGGTTCAGGAATACAAAGAAACCTGCTTTGGCAACTACACCAATGAGTGCGAAAGCAAATTGGTCGATACCAACATCATCATGCTGGAAGTCATGAAGACAAAGGTCGGGGCCCAGAAAGACGAGATGTTGAAGGCGTTCGGCGATGAGGGGTACGCGCTGTACGTGGACGTCAGCGAGAAGGTCCTCGATCGCGCCATCGAGCAGCAGGAAAACATGCGCCCCGGCTGGTTTGCACGCTGGTTCCTGGGCGATGGCCAGCCATTCTCCGGTTCCAGAAACATGTTGATCGGCTATGAAGATGCTCAAGCGATTCGCGATGCCGTTCTCAAGAAATTTGTCGCCGAGGCCAAATCCAAAGGGATAGCGCCACGGCTTGCGGCCCCTGCACCCGCGCCAGTCGTCCAGGCCCCGGCGCCCGTGCCGACTCCGGCTGCACCTCCACAGGCAGTACCCGCGCCAATCGCCGGGTCGCTGGACGCCGCTATTTCCAACGCCATAAACGTTGCGACCCGTGAAGAGGGCGGCGACGAATATCAGGAAGGCCGCAAAATCCTTCGTGCCGACCTCAATGGCGACGGCCAGGACGATGCCTTGGTGATCTACACCATCGAAGGGCAGGGTGGGGGCAATGGTTCGTTTTCGTCCCTGGGCATCTTCTATTCGAACAACGGCGCCTTCGATTTCAAGGGCAGCACTGTGGTCAACGGCGCAGTCACCGACCTGCAGGTGCTCGATGACAAAACCATCAGCGTCAGCTCACTTGAAGTGGGACCGGAGGACGCCCGTTGCTGCCCGACACTGGAGTCGAAACAAACATACCGTTGGGACGGCAACCGCCTCGAAGAACTGCGCGAAGCGCCGCTTAAACAAGGTTGAATCACTCAGGGCGCGCCTTGCCCGATGTGGTGGGGTGCGGCTAACCAGATGAAGGGAACTCAATGAAACTGGATATTGGAATCCGAATGGCCATTGCGGTCTGTGGCCTGCTGCTGGGGACAGCGCAAGCAACCAGTTTTGACTGCGCCAAGGCCACAAAGCCTGTAGAACAGCGGATTTGTGAAAGCCCGCAACTCTCGCGCCTGGATGAGCAGATCAACAGTCTTTATGTCCAGGCGCTCGATCGGGTGACGGACAAGACCGCCCTGCGCCAGGAGCAACGGGACTGGTTGACGCAGCGAAACAGCTGCACGACGACGGATTGCCTTGCTGGCGTGATGTCGGCTCGCGTCGAAGCGCAGATGGCCGCCGGGTTGCCAAGGGTCACGCCTGCTAAAAAGCCCGTTGTGACTGCGCCTGTGCCGCCACCCAAAAACGTCGTGGATCGAGGCGTGCCAACAGCGAGCCTTTTGCCGACCCCGGCGGTTTCAAACTCGACGACAGCGCCTGCGGGCGTTGCGACCACAAGTCCCACGAGCGCAAAAGATCCCCACGCGCTGTTGCCATTGAAACTGGCCGGCCTTGCTGTGCTGTTATTGCTCGCGGTCGCGGTATGGTTGCATCACCGCGGATCGATGACCATTTACCAGGATTACACCGACGCCCTGTGGACAAGTCTCACCCCGGCCATCGGCATTGGCTCGTACTTTGCGCTGATCTTTTTTGAAGTGCCTAAGAACTACGCGGTCATTGGTGCGCTGGTCATTGCCGGACTGATGGCCCTGCAAGTGATCGTTCAAACGTACCGCAGCAATGGTGTGTCGCTGTATTTCCTGCTCGCGCTGTTCGCCAAAATCGGCTTGCTCTCGATTTACTTCGTGATGATGGCGCTGCTATTGGCAGGTGGTTCTCGCAACCAGCGTGAAGCCCGCCGCAAGCGCGGCTGGATGATTGCGTGCACATCAATCTTCGTATTCTTCTCGGGCTGGATTTGCCGTCATCGGCATTTTTCATCGATCAACGACTACATGGCCGGGCGCGTCTAGTTCATCGCCGAAGCCATACAAGGAAGGCGCCGGGATTCGCCCAGCGCTTGCGCGTTCGGACGGGGAGCAATCATGGGCTTCAGATTCAGCAAACGGATCACGATCATTCCCGGCGTTCGGCTCAGCATCAGCCCCTCGGGTTTGAGTACTTCCATCGGGCCGCGAGGCTTGAGCATGACGATGGGCAAGCATGGCACCTACCTCAACGCCGGGTTACCGGGCACGGGGCTTTCCTATCGTGAGCGCATCGACCGGCCGCGCAGCTCCGGCTCTACGGCGTCCGGGCCCGGTGATTACAGTGGCTCGGTCAAGCTATCGGTGGAGGATGACGGCACGCTGTTACTCACCGATCTTGACGGTAACGAGCTTCCCACAGCCGTGATCAAGCGGGTCAAGGTCGAGCAGGCGTACGCGATCCAGGATTTGCTGGAGCGGGCGGCGCAAAAGATCAACACTGAGCTGGAGCAATGCCTCGGGGTTCACTTGCCGACCCCGGCGCCGAACACACCGCCCGCCATTCCGGCACCGTTTCCCATCGACCCACCTTCGCCCCCGGTGATACAGGACCCTTCGCTGGTGGATCGGTTGCTCTTGCGCTCGGCGCGGATGGAGGCACTGACGCAAGCCGCTGAGGCGCAGTATCAAAGCGATCTGCTCGACTGGACGGCGGCCCGCGACACGCACGAAAAGGACCGGGCGGACATCGAGAAGGCCTTTCGTCTGGCCGCCAAAGGCTTCAGTGCGCAGATGGAAGCGGCGTTGGACTACGTGCTGAGCGGCATTGCCTGGCCGAAGGCAACGCAGGTTGCTTACGCGTTCACTCAGGATGTCACCGGGATCGCGCTGGACGTCGATCTGCCCGATGAGAACGAAGTGCCGCGTCGCACGGCTGAAGCGCGGGGCAACGGCAAGCTGTCATTCAAAAATCGCACGGACGCCCAGGTCCGCCGGGATTTCGTAGCGCTGTGCCATGGTTCGTTGTTCAGGGTGGTGGGCGAGGTGTTTGCGTTGTTGCCGGCGATACAGACATGCCTGGTGTCGGGGTACATCCAGCGCACGAACCCGGCCACTGCATTGGTCGAGGATCAGTACGTGATGTCGGCGATGGTCACGCGGGAGCAGTGGGGCGGTATCGACTTCCAACGACTCGCCGAGCTGGATCCCGCGGCGACATTCATTGCAGCTGGCGCGCGGGTCAGCCTGGACCGTTCCGCCCGGTTCCGCGAGATCAGCCCGTTCGAACTGTCGGACCTGGACTGAAATGCCGCTCCCGCAGTGCGATGCAATGCACTGCGGGAGAGGGCGGGGTCAGGCTTAAAAAATAATGCCTTTAGCCTTCGCGTCCTTCAGCCACTGCGGGAATTCTTCCATCAGCTTGTCGTACAGCTGCTCTTCGCTGATGTCGTGCAGGTCGTCCAGGGCGAAGAAACCGCAGTTGTCGACGACTCGGCCGGTCATGGTGTCGAGCTTTTCCAGGATGCCGTAGTTGTGGCCGCCGATGCCGACGAACTGCCAGAAGATCGGCAGCTTGGCCGCTTCGATCATCAGCTTCTTGATCGCGCCACTGGCCGACACGCCGCCATCGCTGATGAACAGGATGTAGATCGGCGTGGTGTCCCGGGAATTCTTGTAGAAGTCGATGACCTTCTTGATGGCTTTGGGCTCGTCGTTGTAGCGGGCGCCCAACGCCCAATCCTGCCAGCCGCCGCGGTCGGTTTTGATGAAGTCTTTGTGATTGGCCAGTGACACGGCGGACAACTGCTGTGTCTCGGCGCCAAACGCCCAGCAGTCGAGGGTGCCGTCGTCGTCGAAGTGCAGCGCCAGCGGCAGCAGTCGATTGACCACTTCCTGGACGCGGCCGGTCTGGTACTGGTTGTTCATGGACCCGGACGCATCCAGCACCAGGCCGACCCGCGCTTTGACGTCGGTGAGCTTGGCTTTCTCCAGGCTGATCTGGGCTTTCTTTGCCAGGCTGACCAAGTGCGGAGCGGCGTCGCCGATCTTCTTTTCAAGGGAGATTGCTTTGGACGCGGGAGCCGGTGTCGGCACGGGAGCAGGCGCCGGTTCGTCAGCGACATCCCCGCCGAAATGTTTCACCAGCGCATCCAGGCCCGCGTTAAAGCCTTGCAGGTTGGACGACAGGCGCCATTCGCCCGACTTGCGATAGAGCTCGACGACCATGATGGCTTTTTCGTCGGCGAAGGTGGCGCCCGAGAACGGGCATTGCGCCAAGACTTCGCCGGACAGGCTTTTGATGCTGAAACTGCTGGCCTGGATGTCGCGCATCGCGCCGGCACCGTCGATCGAGGTGGTGAACACCAGGCGATCGATGCTGGTGGGCAGTTTCGACAGGTTGAGGGTGAAGTCACCGCCGTTGGCCATGCTCACGCTGTTGCACGGTGTCGTCGGCTGGTTGAAAAACACCATGTAGCGATCATCGGAAAGTTTGCCCTGTGCATCGATGCCGAAGCACACGAAGTCCAACACATGGGGCGACTGAACGTTGATCGAGAGGATAAGTTGCGAGCCCTGCATAAGGCTGGACAAGGGTAGGCGTTGTCCTTGGCTGATTTGCATGTTGCGTCCTTGTAGTGGGTGCGCCGGGTGAAGGCCGTCATGGGAAGTGCGGGGATTATGCGGGAGTAGCCGCGCGAATTGGGGGGAAGTTTATCGACGCTGGCGGAGGATGTACGGGGGCCCCTGATTGTCTCGGTGACTTGGCCACGCTACCCTCCGCACCGCTGGGCATGCCGACTTTTAAACAGAGAAAAACAATATGGACATTAAGCACTTCTATCCGTCAGTGCGTCGCTTGATACAGGTGAATGCGATCCTCCTGCTTCTGACTGCGCCGTTTTTTGCCCATGCGGAGATTACCGACGAGGAGGTGACCGCCAATTGCCTCAAGATCAGCGAGTATTCCGCCGAGGGCGGCAAGTATTACAAGCTCAAGCAATACGCCAAGGCCCGGGCGCAGTATGAGCAGCAGGCCGGCTGGTCCGAGAGTTGTCAGTTGGACGAAGAAAAACTGGCGACGGCCTACAACAACGTTGCGCTGACTTACATCCATGAAGGCAACTACCTGAAAGCCCGGGCGTGGCTGAGCATTCTGCCCAACGACAAAAAGTCGATCTTCAACCTGGGCAAGATCAGTGGCGATATCAACAACTCGCTGGGGAAGTTGTCGAGTAAACCAGAAGGGCGGTATTGGCAATACGCCGGGGCTGCGTTATGGAACTCGATGACGATCAAGCCACAAGGCAAGCAGTACCAGGTTGATTTCCAGGGTTATTACGCCGGCATGATGGCGATGTATTACGGTCCCAATCTCGGTGAGTTTTCAACGGTAGTAGCGTTTGATAACGGCAAGGCGCATTACGCCATGAGTGGGGAAGACGAAGGCGATTGTGAGTACGACTTCGACATTAAAAAGGATGTGCTCACGGTCACGCGCACGGCGGGTGAGTCCTGCGGTTTTGGCCATAACGTGGGGGCTGACGGCACTTATCAGCGGGTCGAGCTGTAGTTGCAAAGAGGAAAAGCCCCGAAAAGCTCGGGGCTGATCCAAAGGCTGTTAAATCCTAAGCTTCCCAACCCGCTCCACTGACCGCTGCCTGCGCCAGTGGGTGCAAGTCTTCCCCATGATGCTCCGTCTGCCAGGCCAGCAATTCCTTGCGCATGCCGGGCGTCCAGTACAGTTGCAGGTGATTGCGCACGCCGAGCACGGCCTGTTGCTGATCCGGTTCAGTGGCAAAGTACTGGGCAATCTGGTTGACCATTTTGATCAGGTTGGCCGTGCTCATCGACGCACCTCCGCTTTAGCGCCACGTGCCTGGCGGCGATCCTTGAGCAAGCGGTCCTGCTCGTCACTGAAGGCCTGATAGCGTTTTTGCCACTCGGAAGGGTGGTAGACGCGGCTGACTTCCACGGCGGTGACCTTGTACTCCGGACAGTTGGTGGCCCAGTCGGAGTTGTCGGTGGTGATGACGTTGGCCCCGGATTCCGGGAAGTGGAACGTGGTGTACACCACGCCCGGGGCGACCCGTTCGGTGACCCGCGCACGCAGCACGGTCTGGCCGGCGCGGCTGCCGATGCCGACCCAATCGCCTTCGTTAATGCCACGGCTCTCGGCGTCGGTCGGGTGGATTTCCAGACGATCTTCGTCGTGCCAGGCCACGTTCTCGGTGCGCCGAGTCTGCGCGCCGACGTTGTACTGACTGAGGATGCGCCCGGTGGTGAGCAGCAGCGGATAACGATTGTTAACCTTCTCCTCGGTGGGCACGTAGCCAGTGAGCATGAAACGTCCCTTGCCGCGCACGAACTCCTCGATGTGCATGGTTGGCGTGCCGTCCGGCGCAGCGGCGTTGCACGGCCATTGCAGGCTGCCGTGGCGGTCCAGTTCGGCGTAGCTGACGTTGGTGAAGGTCGGCGTCAGGCTGGCGATTTCATCCATGATCTCTGACGGATGTTTGTAGTTCATCGGGTAGCCCAGCGCATTGGCCAGGGCCACGGTGCCTTCCCAGTCGGCCTTGCCGCCGAGCGGCTCCATGACTTTACGCACGCGCGAAATGCGGCGTTCGGCGTTGGTGAATGTGCCGTCCTTTTCCAGGAACGAGCTGCCCGGCAGGAACACGTGGGCGAACCGGGCGGTTTCGTTGAGGAAAATGTCCTGCACCACAATGCATTCCATGGCCGACAGCGCCGCAGTCACGTGCTGGGTATTCGGATCGCTCTGGGCGATGTCTTCGCCCTGGCAATACAAACCTTTGAAGCTACCGCTCAGAGCAGCCTCGAACATGTTCGGAATACGCAGGCCCGGATCCGGTTGCAGGGTGACGTTCCACGCCTGCTCAAACTGCGCCCGCACCACCTCGTTGGAAATGTGACGGTAGCCTGGCAACTCGTGGGGGAAGGAGCCCATGTCGCAAGAGCCCTGAACGTTGTTCTGGCCCCGCAATGGGTTCACGCCCACACCTTCGCGGCCGATGTTGCCGGTGGCCATGGCCAGGTTGGCGATGCCCATCACCGCCGTGCTGCCCTGGCTGTGCTCGGTAACGCCGAGGCCGTAATAAATCGCTGCGTTATCGGCGCTGGCGTAGAGGCGGGCGGCGGCGCGAATGTCGGCCGGGGCCACACCGCAGATCTCGCCAAGGACTTCCGGCGAGTTTTCCGCACGGCTGACCTGCTCGCTCCAACGGGCGAAATCGCTGCCCTCGCAACGGGCGTCGATAAAGGCCTGATCGAGCAAACCTTCGGTGACGATGACATGGGCCAAGGCGTTGAGCATGGCGACGTTAGTGCCCGGACGCAGCGCCAAGTGCAGTTCGGCGCGGGCATGCACCGAGTCCACCAGGTCAATGCGCCGTGGATCGATGACGATCAGCCGCGCGCCTTCACGCAAGCGGCGTTTGAGTTGGGAAGCGAACACCGGGTGGGCGTCGCTGGGGTTGGCGCCCATCACCAGGATCACGTCGGCCTGCATCACCGAGTCGAAACTCTGGGTCCCGGCGGACTCGCCCAGGGTTTGTTTCAAGCCATAACCGGTCGGCGAGTGGCAGACCCGCGCGCAAGTGTCGACGTTGTTATTGCCGAACGCGGCGCGCACCAGTTTTTGCACCAGATAGGTTTCTTCGTTGGTGCAGCGGCTGGACGTGATGCCGCCAATCGAGTCGCGGCCGTACTTTTGCTGCAAGCGGCGGAATTCACTGGCGGCGTAGGTCACCGCTTCCTCCCAACTGACTTCCTGCCACGGGTCGTTGATGTGGTTGCGGATCATCGGTTTGGTGATGCGATCCGGGTGAGTCGCGTAGCCCCAGGCAAAACGTCCTTTGACGCAAGAGTGACCGTGGTTGGCCTGACCGTTTTTGTCCGGGACCATGCGCACCAGTTTGTCGCCTTTCATCTCGGCGCGGAACGAGCAGCCCACGCCGCAATAGGCGCACGTGGTGATCACGCTGCGTTCAGGCTGGCCGAATTCGACCACCGATTTTTCCATCAGGGTCGCGGTCGGGCAGGCTTGCACACAGGCACCGCAGGACACGCATTCCGAATCGA
The DNA here is from genome assembly GCF_008370045.1 of Pseudomonas sp. ANT_J12. Classification (GTDB taxonomy): domain Bacteria; phylum Pseudomonadota; class Gammaproteobacteria; order Pseudomonadales; family Pseudomonadaceae; genus Aquipseudomonas. The sequence goes on along the minus strand of NZ_VOBN01000002.1, from coordinate 483,383 downwards.
GGAAGTTCTCGCCACCCGCAGCGGAAACGCGAGACTCAAACCCGCGCCCGGTGATGGTCAAGGCAAAGGTACCTTGGGTTTCTTCGCAGGCGCGCACGCAGCGGTTGCAGACGATGCACTTGCTTGGGTCGTAGTCGAAATACGGGTTGGACGTGTCTTTCACATCCGCCAGATGATTCTCGCCTTCATAGCCGTAACGCACCTCCCGCAGGCCGACCTGACCGGCGACGGTTTGCAGCTCGCAATTGCCGTTGGCCGAGCACGTCAGGCAATCCAGCGGGTGGTCGGAGATGTACAACTCCATGACATTGCGGCGCAGCGTCGCAAGCTTCGGCGTCTGCGTGTGCACGCTCATGCCTTCAGTGACCGGCGTGGTGCAGGACGCCGGGTAGCCGCGCATGCCGTCGATTTCCACCAGACACATCCGGCACGAGCCGAACGCTTCGAGGCTGTCGGTGGCGCACAGTTTCGGAATGGTCGTGCCCAGCAGCGCCGCGGCGCGCATCACCGACGTACCTTCGGGCACGCTGATGCTGCGGCCGTCGATGTTCAGGGTGACTTGCACCTGGCTTTCGCGAGCCGGGGTGCCCAGGTCGATATCGGTGTTCGGGTCGAAGAGGGTGATCATTGGTCGGCCTCCGAAGATTGCAGACCGAAGTCGGCGGGGAAGTGCTTGAGGGCGCTGACGACCGGGAACGGCGCCATGCCGCCCAAGGCGCAGAGCGAACCGTATTGCATCGTGTCGCACAGGTCCTTGAGGATGATCGCCTGTTCATCGCGACCGCTTTGGTCCGGCGCGGCCAGCATGCGGTCGATGACCTCAACGCCGCGAGTCGAACCGATGCGGCACGGCGTGCATTTGCCGCAGGATTCCTCGGCGCAGAATTGCAGGGCGAAACGCGCCATGTGCGCCATGTCCAGGCTGTCGTCTGCCACCACCACACCACCGTGACCGAGCATCGCGCCGATGCCGGCGAAGGCTTCGTAATCCAGCGGTGTATCGAAATCCGCGGGCGGCACCCACGCGCCGAGCGGGCCACCCACCTGCGCGGCTTTCAGCGGCCGGCCACTGGCGGTGCCGCCGCCGTAGCCTTCCACCAGTTCGCGCAGGGTCAGGCCGAAGGCCCGTTCCACCAAGCCGCCGTGACGGATGTTGCCCGCCAGTTGGAAAGGCATCGTGCCGAGGGAACGGCCCATGCCGTAGTCGCGATAGAACTGCGCGCCCTTGGCCAGAATCAGCGGCACCGAGGCCAGGGTCAGCACGTTGTGTACGAGGGTTGGCAGGCCGAACAATCCCTTCAATGCCGGAATCGGTGGCTTGGCGCGAACGATCCCGCGCTTGCCTTCAAGCGAATCCAACAACGCAGTTTCTTCACCGCAGATATAAGCGCCGGCACCGACCCGCACTTCCATATCAAAGGCCAGACCGCTGCCGCCGACATTGGCGCCGAGGTAACCGTTGGCCCGGGCGATATCCAGCGCCTCGCGCAAGGTCGCAACCGCCTGTGGATATTCCGAGCGCACATAGATGTAGCCGTAACTGGCGCCGACGGTGATGCCGGCAATCGCCATGCCTTCGATCAGCAGGAAAGGATCGCCTTCCATCAACATGCGATCGGCGAAGGTGCCGGAGTCGCCTTCGTCGGCGTTGCACACGATGTATTTCTGCGCAGCCTGGGTCGCGCGAACCGTGCGCCATTTGATCCCGGCGGGGAACGCCGCGCCGCCACGGCCACGCAGGCCTGAATCGAACACTGCCGTCGCGGTTTCATCGCCGCCAATCGTGACGGCCCTGTTCAAACCCTCGAAACCACCGTGGGCTCGGTAATCGTCCAGCGACAATGGTCGGGTGATGCCGGCGCGGGCGAACAGCAGGCGTTGTTGAGTCTTCAGATAAGGCAATTCTTCCACCAGGCCCAAGGCCAGCGGATGGGCGGAAGGCTCCCCTTGCAGCGCATCAAGCACGGACGGCACATCAGCCGCCGTCAGCGGACCGAAGCCGATCCGACCTTGCGGCGTGTCCACTTCCAGCAGCGGCTCCAGCCAATACAGGCCGCGAGAACTGGTGCGTTGCAGGTCCGGACTGGCAAGGGCCAGCGCCACCTCATCGGCACCGACGGCGCGGGCCAGGGAATCACAGGGCAGATAGAGGCTCATGCGTCCTCCCGGCAAGCATCAAGCAATGCATCCAGACGCTCGGCGCTCAACCGCGCATGCACCTGACCATCCAGCTCCAGGGCCGGCGAACAGGCACACGCGCCGAGGCAATACACCGGACGCAAACTGATACGGCCGTCGGCGCTGCTGCCGTGATCATCCAGTTGCAGACGTTCACGCAACTGCGCGGCAAGTTGCTCGGCGCCGCGACTCTTGCACGACTCGGCGCGGCACAGACGCAAGATATGTCGGGCCGGCGGCGCGGTACGGAAGTCATGGTAAAAACTGATCACCCCACGAATCTCGGCCTGACTCTGGTTCAGGGCGCGGGCAATCTCGGGAATGGCGGCATCGGGGATGTAACCGAGGCCAGCCTGAATATCATGAAGAATCGGCAACAGCGCACCCGCAGAGCCTTTATGGCGCTCCAACAGGCTGTTGACCAGCGGCAGGTGCAACAACATCTCATCAGGCATACAGCATTCCTCACGGTCACGGACACACCAGAAGGTCGTCGGTTGTCCGAAAGTGTCGGCTGCGGCGTTCACACCACGTCACGGTATCGTGGCATTTTCAGGCCGGTGGCCAGGCACCCTGAGCGGGCATCTTGTTGGGCCCGGTACGGTCTTCGCCGCACCTCTTCAGGGCATAAATTGCAGCTTGCCACGCTGGCATCGGTTCAACTGCACAAAAGCGACGTGCTCGGTTCTTTCCACGACCACCCGTTAAGTCTAGAAGAGCACTGACCAAGGCGCGCACTGTCTGAAATCTTTTGTGGCACAAGCACTGCACACCCATCCACTACAGTGAACGTACGATGCCGTTCGGCGCGAACTGATCGCCAAGGAGTCAACATGAAGAAAGCCATCCTGCCGGCGCTGGTCATCCTGATCGCCGCCCAATCCCCGGCCTACGCCATCAACGACAAATACCGCAAACAACTGGAGCAATCCGGCTGCACCCAAGTCAGCGAAACCCAAGGCTGCGATATCCACAAATCCAAGGCAGAAAACGCCAAGGCCGGTTTCACCAACCCCGCCACCGACACCCCCAGCACCCCAACCCCCTACGTCGGGCAATGGGTGGCCAAGAGCGAAGCCGGCGCGACCGTCGCCACCATCCGCATCGACGCCAAAGAACAAGTCTGGGTCAACGGCAAACGGGTCAACGCCAAACGCACCGACGGCACGCTCCAGTTCCGCCAGGGCAAGATCACCTTCACCATTCAGGGGGATCGGCGCTTGCAGAATCAGGATTATTGGATGGACAGCGACGCCGGGACTAAAGGACCGATTCAAATCGAATAACAGGAGCGACAAATGATTGATTTCAACAACAAGGGCTTCTTCAAACTCAAACAAAACGAAGAATACGCCCAACGCGTTACCGACCTTTTGCTCGACGGCGAACACGTCATCGACGCCTACAAATCCATGCGCGACGGCGTCGTCTTCACCAACAAACGCATCATCGCCGTCAACGTCCAGGGCATCACCGGCAGCAAAAAAGACTTCACCTCACTGCCCTACAAAAACATCGTCGCGTACTCCGTGGAAACCTCCGGCACCTTCGACCTGGATTCAGAACTGGAGATCTACTTCTCGTCACTGGGCAAAGTGAAATTCGAATTCACCGGCCGGACATCGATGGTCGAAATCTCAAAACTGATCTCCCAACACGTCCTCTGACCCAAACACGAAAAAGCCCCGAAAACTTGGGGCTTAAACTGCCTAAATACCATCCAATGTAGGAGCGAAGCTTGCTCGCGAATGCGCCAGCTCAGCCAACGCCAATGCTGACCTACTGCCGTCATCACAGGCAATTTGCACCCGTTTTTCGGACTCAAACAACCTCAGAGGCGGAACGTGGTCAGAGCCTGTTTTGATCTTCAGTCAGGCCATTCCTTTACTGGTTGCCACATTCAGTAGACGGCAAGATAGCAAAATAGTAGCTTTGCGCCATTGTTCCAGCCTCGTAAAGGACTACACCATGCCAGACGCCCTCACGGCTCTGCGCCCGTCTATTACTCCTTCCGACACAGCTTTCACGCTTCGGCGCCTGCCCCAGAAAGGGATGGTTTTTGCCGGGACAGATATGTTTGAGATTGAGGATGTTAAAACCGCGCTCATGGTGACCAATATCTATCCAATCGAGGCGGTGAGCAGCAATGACAGCTAATTAAAATTGGCTCTTAAGTGATGTGGCTAATAAGTCGGTGTTTATTAAAAGGGAAGGAGCGTTAGATGGATGTTATCGTCGAATTAGCGAAAAGCCTGTGCGTGGTATTTGATGTGATTGGTGTGTTATTAATTATTATGGTGCGTTGGAAATGGCATACCACAGTGGGTTGGGGGTGCACGGGCATTGTGTTGTTGATTATTGCCGTGGGTAATACCTTAGTGATGTACAGTACCGGATTGAATCCATCAGGTCAGATTTCTTCGTTGCTTGGCATCATCGTGTTTGGCGCCTTGGGTAGTCGCTTTTTGGGGAATTGGCTCACCGAAGGTGCAGCCGTTACTGCTCAGAAGAGTAAGAAATAGTTCTCCAGTGAAAGCGAGTGGTGATTGGGTGACGTTTTTTAGTATCGCCCTCTACATTTATCAGTGTTTGGGAGTCATGTTGTGAGTGAGTTGGTAAGTATGGATTTTAAACGATCCCCGTATATCTCCACGAAAGGCGTTGCAAGAGTGATTGTCGCATTAGGTGGCTTTGTATTGTATTTTGTGGCGCAGGCGTGTGGAAGTTATATATTTTTCAAGTATATGGACCCCGCGTTTGCCTTGTTCGGTGCTCATCTTTTGGCTTGTGTTGTAATGGGTGGGCTTTACTTGATTCTGCGGCGCAATGATCAGACCAGCAACAGTTTTAGAGGTGAGAACTTCTCATTCAGGGCGCTTGCTGTCGGCGTTGCGGGTGTCGTCATTCTTTATGTCTTGAGCTATGGATTTGTGAGCCTGATTGGACAGCCTGCTGAACCGTTCATGGCTGACTTCATGGTAGCGATCAGAGGTGGACAGGCGGTAGAGAGCGTATCTCTACTTGTGCTAATTGCCGTACTCGCGCCATTTGGTGAGGAGTTGGCATTTCGACATTTTTTAATGAATGTGTTTCCTTTCAATAACGCTGTCTGGAAGTCCGTGGCGATTGTTGTAACCGCGCTCGTGTTTACAGCGATTCATTTGCAATATTCATTCGTGACTACGTTGGTGTCTTTGTTTGTTTTGGCGCTGATGCTTGCCTATGCGCGAGTATTCACGGGCGGACTGTTAGTGCCGATGGTCATGCACGCATGTGCATCGATTCTTGCGGTTGGGTTGTATCCCGTCTTTTACTCATGAGTCGTTATGCCTAATGTGAAATTTTGAAATGTAAAAATTCTTTTCATCTCAAGAACAGGAGCCGCTTATTGCGGTTCCTTGGCCGAATATTAATGAGTACTGTTCCTAAACTCGCGGAATTTGGAAAATAGCCGGAATCCAGCATAGTCGGACTGGCTTGGGTGCCGTCCTCGGTAGTAACAATCCCAGTAACTGATCATGCGCGCTTGCGTCGTCTGAAAGTACGCTTGATTGTCTCGAATGAAACGACCGTAGAGCTCCGGATCGAGCGTGGGCAGATGCGCTTCAACGGTTTCCAGAATTTCGATGACGTACTCGCCCATCAACTGAACCACGAACGGCACAACCCACGGTTCACGCACCGAGAGAATCCGTTCCAGATGACGCTGTCGCACACGACCATCGTGGTGCCGTGTTAGAAGACACGAAAACAAAATGCTCTGGGTTTCAGTCAGGTGAGCAAATACTTCCTCATAACCTTGGTCATAAACCCGGTAGGGAATGACCATTTCCTCCTCACCGCCCCTAACCTCTATGAATCGATCCATTGCCACACGCGCCTGGCTGAGTTGGCCCACAACCTGGTCGAGAGCCTTCGCCTCTTGTTCAAGACAAGACGGAAACGCCTGGTGTGCACGCGGGCTCGTCATTCACTGAATGTCTTTCAAATATTCCCTAAGCGCATTGACCGGCGCTTCAAGCTGCTCCATCGTCCGCGCATCGCTGAAATCAGCAGCCAACCGATGCAACTCCCGCCCAAGCGGCATCTCAACACCACCAATAGCCTCCAACGCCAACCCCACACAATGCCCCACCCGAAACTGAATCCCCTCAACATCCCCCTGCCGCACCAACAACCCAAAAACCTCCCGCTCATAATCACTCATGATCGGATCATCGCGCAGGATCGGGCTTTCACCCTCTCGCTCATAAGCCAGCTTGAGGGCGAATAGGGCAACGGTTTCCAGTGGCAATTCCATTGTGTGAATCCTTGATTCGTTGGCTGGGCGAGTTTGGGTGTGGCGCCTTAAAGGCAGGATCAAAAGATCGCAGCCTTCGGCAGCTCCTACAGGTCGGTGGGGTGTCAGCCACTTTATTGCAGGCGAAAAAAAAAGGCCTTGCTAAGCAAGGCCTTTCTTAATTTTGGTGCCCCGAGGGGGACTCAATATATTATTTAACTGTTTGATTGTAAAATATTAATTTCGCTGTACATGTTTTTGTGTACGTATATCCATACTTTGCACGTTTATAGATTTTCTCAGTAAGGTCGTCGGAGACTATCGTTTTGGCTGCTGTATTTCCGACGAAGTGCATTTTTTTTGCCATGCATACTACAATGGCTTTCCGCTGCTTTAGACGGACCTTTCCCAAAGGCGCCACCTCGCGGATTGGAGGAACGGTACCCTTAGAACCCTAGCGAGTGTTAGTACCATATCGTTACATGTTAACTAGACCTAATTGTGGTGCTCTGATACGCTTAGAGCCTCAGGAGATACCGAAAAATATTGGTGATATAAAATGGAATATTTGACGCATATCCTAACCTTCTTAGTTGGTCTAGGCTCTGGTGTAAGTTTGATGGTTGTTTTTAGTAACAAAGCCTCAAGTCGTAGTCGAATCGAAAAATCCAGTGAGTTTGGAAACTTTTCGACGGAAGATATGCCAGGTAGTGATATCTATAAAAGTATGAAGAGATAGATGTTTTATACGGAGCACCCTGAGGCAAGGCATGTATCATGGTGGTGCGTATATCGCCAGTCATATTCATAGGTTTTTATTTTTAGATGGGCTAGCTTATTAAGTTTAAAAAAATGGCTGGGATCGGCGATTGGTATGGCTGTTTATTTAAGAAGCTAACGAACCGCATTACTATTCTTTTAAGTGGTTACGTGCGTGCTATTAAAGAAAGTCATGTTTCAAGCACTTGGGAAGGAGGTATATTGTTCTGAGAGTTTACTTGTAATGAATTTTGTCTTGGCGTAACCCTGTAGATTTTGCAAAGAAGGAGGTTGGTCAAGTGAATATATATCTTTTGTTAGGTTCGCCTGGGGCAGGGAAAAGCCATTACTGCTCAAGGAATTTTACAAATGTTCAAGTTGTGTCGTGTGATGTGATTCGAGAGTCTATGTTTGGTTCGATACGCTCTTATGAGATTAGACAAAAAGTTTTGCAGGAGATAAAAAATATTGTTTCAGGGAAAGTAGCATTGAGACAAGATGTTGTACTTGATACAACTTACTTTAATGAGCTAGAGGCTCGGTCTTTTCTTTTTGGTTTTGGAGGTAGTGTTAAAGTACATGCCATATACATCGCTACCTCGCTGAGCGATTGTTTGGAACGAAATAAAATGAGGGCGACTGAACGCGTGGTTTCTGATGAAATGGTAGAGATGTTATACGCGCGAATCTCTCCGCCATCCGATGGGGAGAGATTCGAAAGTATAACTATTGTGAATTAATGAACATCCTATACTTCAGTAGGGTCGCATTGGTATATGGGGGCACCATTTACTAGGTAGTGATCTACCTCCTTGGCATACCCTGTGCCATTGCAGCAATAGCAATTCACCGAAACCCTAGGGGTTTCGATTGAGGATTTGAGAAACTCCGGCATCAGTGATGAGCTGGACTCAAGGAGCTTAATTAATCCACGCCATTCAATTTGATCACGCAATGCATCTTTCCGACCATCTCTTTTTGTGAATGATAAATTGGGAATGCCATGGAGTAACGCCATCCTCTCGCGACTACTCAGGGAACGGTATGGGGTTGAAAAATCAGCAAGGTTCTCAGCTTTAAAAAAACTAACAGACTCTCGGATCTTGAATAGAAGTTTTGTTTTGACATAAGGTCTAATGGAGGGTGAATAAAATTCAAGATCGGTACATGCTTTAGCTTCATCACTGATAAACGAATCGTAGTATGTTAGCTTGCCACTCCCGTTACATAGTTTGCAATCATTATAAAATGCATTGAATGTACGTCTCGTTAATGTGCGTGCCCCAACAACTCGCGTATCTACATCGATCAGACGTGTCGAAAGTATTTCCGTTTTGTCATCTTTCCATACTGCGATCCAGCCATTGCCTAAATTATAGGCCAGTTCTGGGTTGTCAGTTTCGATATAGGTTTTCCAAGCGGTATCATAATCAACAAGTTTAGCCGCATTAGTGAGCTTAATAAGCGCATTGTTAACTAGTGCTTTTTGTAGTCCTAGTTTAGCGAGCGACTCAAACCTTTGTTTTATCTGGGTTTTAGATATTGTCGCGGATGTATGTAGTTCAGCGCAAAATGGATTGAAGTAATACGGCGGTTTGCAGGCGGAATCATCGAGGTATTCGAACAGCTTAGCCTTGGTGTTAAAGAACTTTCCGTCGCGCTGAGAAATTAAAGCCCCCTTTTGATAGATAGAAAGCTTCTGAAAGTAACGATCCTCGGAGGTCAGATGCGTGGATTTATCTTTAGAGTAGGTGATAGGTTTCACCTTCATACCGTTCAAAATAGAGCCGTCTGTAGGATAATCGCTAGTAGGCCCCTCGAACACAATTAGCCCTCCCTCATCGCCAACCCCTGGACCCATCTTTATTATATAATCCGCTTGCTGTATTAAAGCGTCGTTGTGCTCAATGACAAGAACGCTATGCCCTTTCCTGGAAAGTCCTTGTAGAACCTCTAATACAAACTGGCAATCATTTTTGCTTAAACCCTTACACGGTTCGTCAAGGATTATCAATAAGTGGTGTTGATTATTCGATATGGACTTTTCACTTGCCCCAAGAAATCTCGCAAGTTTGAGTCGTTGAGATTCGCCGCCACTCAACTCAGTCAAATTACGCCCGAGGTTAAGGTGTCCTAAGCCCAGTTCTATTAATAATGTGCATACCCTATTGATTGCCGGGTGTAGGTCAAGGGGAAGTACACCAGTTGCGGGGAAGTCCAATAGCTCAGCAATATTGAGATTATGAACCATGGCGGACAACGCGAGGCTATTAAACCTAGTACCCCCGCATGATTTACAGGTCTCACCAGCCAGTTCGCCAGAACCTTGGCACTCACTACAAGCCCCATTTGCGCCATTGTAGGTAAAAAAGCTAGAGTCGAGATTTAACGCCTGCGCGACAACCGTTTCCGAGTACAGCTTTCTAAGAATTTCAGATATATCTAGAAACGTAGATACATTTGAGCGCCTACTACCTCTAATATGCTTCTGATCCAATAGTATCGCGGTTGCTATGTTATTAGTCTTTGCGTCTCTGGGGCTCGAAGTTATTCGTGATGTAATTCCTTGCACGAGGCTGCTCTTACCGCTCCCGGAATCTCCTACAATCGCTGTGATCGCGGCTGCAGGGAAGCAGACGTCCTGATTAACAACGTTGTTGAAGCTAATTCGACGAAGAGAAATATACTCTTGAGGTTCCTGTGAGCATTTTTTTCTTGGTTCTAAAGGGGGCAGAACACTATCAACCGTTTCCAAAATATAACCACCATCCAAGCCGGACCCAGGCCCTAGGTGAATACTGAAATCTGATTGAGAAATTACCTGATCCGAATGATCTACTAGTAGAAGTGTATTGCCCAAGGATTGTAGTCTTTTGAGTAAAACAAATAATTTTTTTATGTCGTTCGAGCTTAAGCTTGCTGACGGCTCATCAATGACTATCAGTAGGTCGGACACCTTCGCCGTTATCGCTTCAATTAGCTTGATCCTTTGCATTTCTCCTCCGCTTAGTGTGGTAGTGCTTCTGTTCAACACTAAGTGTCCAAGCGAGAGATCTTGCGCTGCGCTTAAAATAACGGAAGATTCAGGGTCTCGTATTGACGAAAATGCTTCGTCAATTGTTAGCGAAAGAATATCTGCGACGCTCCTACCATTTAGCTTTACGGCTCGAGCCTTTTGACTAAAACCTGATCCGCCGCATTCATCACAAAGAGAAGTGATTATAAGCTCAGGATCTGTCGCCGTATTTTCCAAACTGGAGAGCTTGTTAATTAAAGTTTTTTGAATCTCAAGTTTGACCGAAGGCGGGAAACTCTCATATGTCGTCGAGACTTTTCCTCCGCCGTCCTGAATTATTCTTTTTAATTTAGATTTGTAAAGGTTGATGGGGGTATATTTTTGTCCGTCAAACTGCAGATTCAGGAACCCTTCGGCAAGGTTATTTTTAGGATAGAATAAATCTTTCTCGTTCAATCTTACAGTGGATCCACTACCACCGCACAAATTGCAGCATCCATTTCGATCGCTTAGTTTTGATCTGGTAAATAAAGATAGTGACTTTTTTTGGTATTCTGTCATGCAGTGCTGACAAAAAGTCTGATAAGAAAAATCAAATGTGCTTTCGCTATTGCGCAATATAAAAATACTTTCCTGTGGTATTTTTAAACTCTCCAGTTGATCCAGAGAGTCAGCCTCAACCTTTATTTTTGAATTGCTATCAAGATTAAGGGTTTCCATATCCTTAGTTCTGTATTTTTTTTTGCTGCCATCTACTTCAAAATATCTAAATCCGTTAGATGTCATGAATTCGATCAGTTTTTCTACGCGAGAGGATATTTTGCTGGATACATAAAAATAAATACTATAGTTTCCATCGGGTATTGCGGTGACTATAATTTTTTTAATGGTTTCGTAGCTTGGGGTTTCTTCGACAGTCGTCCCGCAGGAACATTGGATAACGCCATATTTAACAAATGAGGTTCTAATGCAGTCGTTAAGTCCCGACGCCGTGGCTACGGTGGATTTTTCGGATTGCAGTAAAGGTTTTTGATCGATAGATAAAACTTTAGGTAGGTTTTTTATCGATAAGAAATTTCCTCTCACCAAATGGTGGTAACGTTTGCCGGTGCCTGATTGTATTTTATGCTGTCGCTCAGCTTCCTGAACAATAAGTTTTTTCGCTAAAGTTGTTTTTCCCGAACCGCTGACGCCGTTTATACAGATGATTGAATTTAGCGGTATCTTGCAACTAAGATTTTTTAGGTTGTTTTCATTGGCATCTATAATTGCAATATCAGCATCGGATTTTGACATTTATTCTACCTTGGGTGCTTTGGCTTCATAAATACAAACAAAGTTTTGTACTGTTCTGAAGATAGTAGTAAGTCAGAAATAGATAAAAACTCAGGATCCGCCTCAAATGAGTATTTCAAGGGGGCTGTGACAGGTAATCGTTTCACTGAAACTCTAAAACCAGCATCATAGAACGATCTGCCAACCTCATCCAATGAATAATCGAATGCTGGATAGTTTTCAGTAGCTCTAATTCTCTCTTTACGCCTCGTGTATGTTGGGTTGTCCACATGGCAGCCGATCGTAGCTAGGTAGTACCCTCCTGGCCTTAAAAGATAATACATTTCCCTGGCATGCTCATCGAGTCGGGGAAGTGTATAAATTACTTCTTGAGAGTAAGCTATATCAATTGTTTCATTCTTACCGTTCCCAAGGTCGCACGAAGCAGTAAAGGATATATTTGGGGCTGAGTGCCTCTTCTTGCATGTCGCTAGCAGGTTTTCATCTTTTTCCACGCCTATAAGTTGTTTTTCCGGTACTAAGAAGTCGAAAAGCTGCAAAAATCCACCTTCCCCAGTCCCAAAGTCCAGCACGTTTAAATATTTATCAGGTGGAATTATTTCAATCGACTCTTTGATGAGCGAGTGCCAAAAAGGGAAGTTTCCGCATTGCTTTAAGTGGCGAGGGATTTTATGGATTTCCATCTTGTGCTCTCGCGAAACTGACCGAAATATGACGAGTATTTCTTGTGCCGTCGGAGTAAAGCTCTATATTGCATGCATCTCTGTCGTGGAGTGTGCACAAATTATCATGGACTAATAGATCGGAATACGACAGTGTGATTTTTTGCTTTATTTTCTGAGCAGCCTGAAGAAAGTCATATATCATTTTTCCCTCTTCAAATGGCTGCTTTTTCTTCATTTCTTGGTAATATCGTCTGATCCTGTCATGATCAAATCTTATTTGATACTCGCCGCTAGACGATTTGTAGAGTATCGGGGAATTGATAATTATAGATTCGCCATCCTTTTCCTCATAGTTAACTCCATGAGAAAACATAGGTACTGGATGGCTGAGCAGCATTTTCAGAAGTTCTGGGGCTTCATATCTAAGCTGTTGGACTAGCTCTCGGACTACTACGATTCCATTTGCAACAGGGTGCAATGGATCTTCATTGGTGACTTGAATAAATCCATACTTTGGTTGCCTGACTTCATCTATGGCTTCATCGTTATGAAGGGTAAGAGGATTAATGGAGCAGGCTGAGTAATGGCAATCGATTTTTATATCCGTTCGTTCGACAACTCCATAAAATAATCCGAAACAGCTGGTAAAAGCCCTCCAGCCTTCATTGCTTAATACGGGAATCCCCCTTATATGAACGTATTTTTCTTGGTGAAGAATTTTTTTCACGGCATCGAAGAAATTAAAAAGCCCAGGCTGATCGTTCAAGGGGGGATGGGTTACATTGGTACCCTCGTGGACCTCCAAGCCCTTTTTTATGAGGGCTCGAAGCTCGCTGGAAAGTATAAGCGTAGGCATCAGCGACAGCTGCTACCGTTGCCGGAACGGCAGCCACACGACGCTGCATGATCTGCTTGGAAACCAAGCTCCGAATGCCCAAAATGCATTTGGAACAGTTTTTTCGTTAAATCAAAACCTTTTTCGAGAACTGTTTCATTCTCTTGTTCTGTAAGGCCGAAATAAGGGTAATGGTGGATGTACTCACCCTTAATGAAGTTACAGTCATTCATGTATTTTCTTGTATCCAGAATATGGATATGCCAGAACTCGTCAATTAGTTCGCTTGGCGCAAAAGAAAGATCTTCATAGAGGGTCTGAAGCGTCAACCACTGCTTGTATAGGGTCAGAGCACCGTTGATTTTATCTTCACGCCAGTCGTATTCCTTTTCTAGTTTGAAGCAAAGCGGAGTAAAGTCTACACGATTGATCCGGTCCAAAATCGTGTCTATCGCTGTCTGGCTTACATAATTGGTTTCTGCAATCTCTGTTTTTATATCGGCCCGCGACGACATTCTAAAATCGTTACCTTTCTCATGGTTGTAAGCTTCGTTCTTGCCTAGGTTCATATGAAACCTCTTATAGGTGAAATGTGGTTTAAGTGAAAATTAACTGCGTTATCACTTGTAGTTAGGTTTTGAAGACCTTTCAGGCGTGTAGGTATAAGCCCAATAAATAATTGGCTTTTCAGGCCATCGCGTTACGGTAGTCACTGAAGGCAATGGTGGTGAATGAAGCTCGCTCCAGTAGGACGGTGGCGCTTTGATAGTATTGGATTGCTCGGAATGGATCCATACCGTCTTCGAAAAATCTGTGTCTAAGTTTTTGGTTCGGCGATACGCAGATCCTGCGCAGCCACTGGCGTGCGCTGGGTCGGGGCGCCATCGCCTAGCAAGCGTGAGACATGCCAAGTCTTCCCTGTGCGTAGAGTGATCAAACCTATGGTTAGCACGTATCAGTAGCGCGTTGATTAGGCGCGGAAGGTCGGCCAAGCTGGCCTTACGCAAACGCATCCCGGTGGCGCGTGCCAACTCGGCGATGACGGCAGCCCGAGGATGCTCTTCGCGAAGGGCTTCAGCGATGCGAATCACTTGGTCACGATCTTGGCCTTGGGGAATTTTTGTGCGGATGGTGGTCCGGTTCAGTCCTAACGCTTCACTTGGCCTCGGCACTTTCACATATTGATCACCGCGAAGCGTGGCCATGGTTCGGTTCACACTGGACAACCGGTTTTGCGCGGTGGTGATGGTAAGCTCGCCATGTTCGACTTGCTGCCGCAGATGCCCGGCGTAGTCCAGGAAAGTCTGCCGATCAATCTACCGTGCATCATTGAAGCCCGACCCATCCTCTGATGGCACCACTGCACGAACGCTTTCCAGCGATCACTGTGCGCTTTGACCGTACCGTAGTGCCCGCCACCAAACATATCCCGCAATGCCTGAGACCCGGCACAAATCAGCAGCCGACCCGATCCCATCTACCCAACAATGGCATTATCAAACTCCTCTTCAAGCCAAACATTTGAAGCTTTTCCCCACGTCATCCCGCCAAGAATGTTGAGTGTTATCAGGGATCGAGGCCCCTGCGACCTGTGAGGGTTGTCCACTAACGCGGGACTGGCGGCTCTTTACGACCGGGAGCTTGGGCATCTCATGATCTGGCCTCCTGAGCACTTCCGAGGAAGTGGGCGGGTGGAGGCTGCACTGGCTGACGACGCCAGCGCCGCGAGATCCTGAGTCAGGTGAAGGCAGTGAAGCGATGACTGGGGCATGTCTGACTGTCAGTCAGGTGCAGTCCATTCCGTGGGCTGCGGCACCATCATCTGCATCGCTGTTGCTGGTGACTTCGGTGTTTGTCACGCCAATTGTCACGAGGGGGAATGCCGCAAAGCCTTGTACGAGGTGGGCTGCAGCAGTGGTAGGAGCGCCCGTCTCTTTCCGGGAGAAAGAGACGGGCGCAGGTTGGCGCACGGGAATGGCCAAGCGGATAGGTTGCTACAGGGCAGCTATGAAAGGGGAAGTTGCCGCAGTGGGCACACTGCTAAAAGTAGGCATCCATCACATCGCTGTGAGCGTGCGAGCCGCCGGACGCTAATCGCACTTTGGGATAACCACCATGGTGTGGCGTAGCCTTAAAGGTTCTGGCTACCTGGGTTGCTGTCAACGACAGCGCTTGCACGATCTTTTCTACGCCTGCGGGTGGGTAGGGTCAAGGCTCGAATTTTCGGGCGTTCTGCGGCTGTGGATGAAATTATCCACCGGTGGAAATCAGTGGTTTTCCACAGTTGCGCGGGCTTTAGATTTTTTAAGTGAGGTCCATCCAAACAGGGCGGCTTTGCAGCCCTGTTTGGATGGACCCGCGAGGAAAGCAAACCACGGAGATCTCACTGACCTGTTAGCGCTAGAATGGACCACGCTCATTTTCCAAAGCACTGATATCGCCACCGACCGCGTTGAACTCGAGAAGCTCCGAAGACTTACGCGACAGAAACTGGTTAACCCGCGTATCAAACTGATCCCGCAGGCTCGCCGTAATCCCGTCCCTGAGCGCATCGAGATAGTCGGCATACCATTGCATCATTATCCGCCGTTGGGTCATATACAGCGCTTGGTTGTACTCGCCAGCAATGCCGCCCTCGACATGCGCCAGTTGGCTTTCCACATGGTCTTTCAACCACCCATGCTCTCGCAGCAAGGTGCTCGCGGTGTGACGAACGCCATGACTGACCATCCGCCCTTTATAGCCAATCTTGGCAAACACCAGATTGATCGTGTTCTCGCTGATGACGGGCCGTTTCTCACCACTCCCCGGAAACAGGTAGCTGCTGCGTCCAGTGCATTGGTGCAGCTTGATCAGCATTGCGATCAGTTGGTGGGGCAGGGGACTGACATAGTCCCGGCGCATCTTCATGCGTTCAGCCGGTATGGTCCACGTCCCTTCTTCAAAATCGATTTCATCCCACGTCGCATACCGAACCATGCCGGGTCGGCTCGCCGTCAGTATTGCCATCCACGAAGCAATCCTTGACGGCAACCGGCTGGTGGTCTTGCTCAGCGCCTGAAGAAATTCCGGCAGCTCGCTTTCACGCAAATGCGGATAGTGCTCAGGGGGAGGCGGCGCCAACGCGATGGCATGAAGTTCTGAAGCCGGATTGTGTTCGCACAATCCCCGCGCAATCGCCTGACTGAAAATCTGCTTGAGCCAGGTCCGAGCCTTGTCTGCCACATTGAACGCCCCGCGCTTTTCGATGCTGGCTTGCAACTTCGCGCAGTCGGCGCGAGTGATGTGCTCCAGCTGCATCTCGCCGAGTGCCGGTAGCAGATCCTTGTCGAGGTAGTCGCGAATCTTCTTTAGCGTCGCATCGCTGCGGCCGGAGTCGGCCTTGAACTGATACCAGTACTCCGTAGCTCGCCTGAAGGTGTTGAGCCCGGCCTCCCGTTGCTGCTGCTTGTCATCCCGCCGCTTGGCGCCAGGGTTGATATCGTCCTTGAGCAGCTTGCGGCATTCGGCAGCCCGTTCGCGAGCCTCCTGCAAGGAGATGCTCGGGTAGACGCCCAATGACATGCGCGCCGCGCGACCATGATACGAATAGCGGAAATGCCAGTACTTGTGGCCGTTCGGCTGGACTAGAAGGGCAAGACCCGAACTATCACTCATCGTGTATTGCTTGTCGGCAGGCTTGGAGGCTTTGACTTGCAAGGCAGTGAGTGGCATGGCTGTACACCTCCGGTTCTCGAACTGGAATCTGTACAGAAAATGTACCAAAAAGAGGCTGGCTTGCAAGAGATGGGGGTGGAACCCCAGAGACCAAAAAGCCCGCAGTTAGCGGGCTCTAGGGGTGTTGCGTAGACGCTGGTAGTCGTCTATGTACTGCAAATGGTGCCCCGAGGGAGACTCGAACTCCCACTTCTTGCGAAAACGGATTTTGAATCCGCCGCGTCTACCAATTCCGCCATCAGGGCTCAATGGCGGCGAAGTATAGAGATGAGATTACCGTCGGTCAATCAGGTACATAGAGAATTTTCACTATTTCGGCTAGACTTCCGGCCCCTGCTAGACGAACCCCATCATGCGCGTTGCTGACTTTACTTTCGAACTCCCTGATTCGCTGATTGCTCGCCACCCTTTGGCCGAGCGTCGCGGTAGTCGCCTGTTGACCCTGGATGGGGTCAGCGGCGCCCTGGCACACCGTCAATTCACTGATTTGCTCGAGCATTTGCGTCCGGGCGATTTGATGGTGTTCAACAATACCCGGGTGATTCCGGCGCGGCTGTTTGGCCAGAAGGCTTCCGGCGGCAAGCTGGAAATTCTGGTGGAGCGGGTGCTCGACAGTCATCGCGTGCTGGCGCATGTGCGGTCCAGCAAGTCGCCCAAGCCCGGTTCGAAGATCCTGATCGACGGCGGCGGCGAGGCAGAAATGCTGGCGCGGCACGATGCGTTGTTCGAGCTGGGCTTTGCCGAAGAGGTGTTGCCGCTGCTGGATCGCGTCGGGCACATGCCGTTGCCTCCCTATATAGATCGCCCGGACGAAGGTTCGGACCGCGAGCGTTATCAGACCGTGTACGCCGAGCGCCTGGGCGCGGTGGCGGCGCCGACGGCGGGGCTGCATTTCGATCAGCCGCTGATGGAAGCGATTGCGGCCAAGGGCGTCGAGACCGCGTTCGTGACCTTGCACGTCGGTGCGGGCACGTTCCAGCCGGTGCGGGTCGAGAAGCTTGAAGACCACCACATGCACAGCGAATGGCTGGAAGTCGGTCAGGACGTGGTCGATGCCGTTGCCGCTTGCCGTGCGCGCGGCGGTCGGGTGGTGGCGGTGGGGACCACCAGCGTGCGTTCCCTGGAAAGCGCCGCTCGCGATGGCGTGCTCAAGCCGTTCAGTGGCGACACCGACATCTTTATCTTCCCGGGCCGGCCGTTTCATGTGGTCGATGCCCTGGTCACCAACTTCCATTTGCCCGAATCCACGCTGTTGATGCTGGTTTCGGCGTTCGCCGGTTATCCCGAAACCATGGCTGCCTATAAAGCAGCGGTGGAGCATGGTTACCGCTTTTTCAGCTACGGTGATGCGATGTTCATCACGCGTAATCCTGCGCCGACTGCCCCTAAAGAATCGGGCCCTGAGGACACTGTATGAGTCGTATGTCGTTTGAATTGCTGGCCACTGACGGCAAGGCTCGTCGCGGTCGTCTGACTTTCCCGCGCGGCACCGTCGAGACCCCGGCCTTTATGCCGGTGGGCACGTATGGCACCGTCAAGGGCATGTTGCCACGGGATATCACCGCCACCGGCGCGGAAATCATTCTGGGCAACACCTTCCACTTGTGGCTGCGTCCTGGCACTGAAGTGATCAAGAAGCACGGCGACCTGCACGATTTCATGCAGTGGAAAGGCCCGATTCTGACCGACTCCGGCGGTTTTCAGGTATTCAGCCTGGGCGCGATGCGCAAGATCAAGGAGGAGGGCGTGACCTTCGCCTCCCCGGTTGACGGCGCCAAAGTGTTCATGGGCCCGGAAGAGTCGATGCAGGTCCAGCGTGACCTGGGCTCCGACATCGTGATGATTTTCGACGAATGCACCCCGTACCCGGCCGACGAAGACGTCGCTCGTGTGTCGATGGAGCTGTCGTTGCGTTGGGCCCAGCGTTCGAAAAACGCCCATGGCGACAACACGGCGGCGCTGTTCGGCATCGTCCAGGGCGGCATGCACCAGGACCTGCGCATGCGCTCCCTGGAAGGCCTCGACAAGATCGGCTTCGATGGCCTGGCCATTGGCGGTCTGTCGGTGGGCGAGCCCAAGCACGAGATGATCAAGGTGCTGGATTACCTGCCGGGCCTGATGCCGGCTGACAAACCTCGTTACCTTATGGGCGTTGGCAAACCGGAAGATCTGGTTGAGGGTGTGCGCCGCGGTGTGGACATGTTCGATTGCGTGATGCCAACCCGTAATGCCCGCAATGGGCATCTGTTCATTGATACAGGCGTGCTGAAGATCCGTAACGCGTTCCATCGCCATGATGATTCGCCGCTGGATCCGACCTGCGATTGCTACACCTGCCAGAACTTCTCCCGTGCTTATCTGCACCATCTGGACAAGTGCGGCGAAATGCTGGGTAGCATGTTGAATACCATCCACAATTTGCGCCATTACCAGGTGCTTATGGCTGGTTTGCGCGAGGCTATTCAACAGGGTACATTGGCCGCCTTTGTCGATGCCTTCTACGCCAAACGCGGGCTACCTGTTCCGCCTTTGGACTGAGTTTTCTGACCCCAAGATTCAACATTTGCAACTGGAGTGCTAAATGAGCTTTTTTATCTCTAATGCCATGGCCGACGCTGCTGCACCGGCAGCTGCAGGCCCGATGGGTGGCGGCTTCGAGTGGATTTTCCTGGTCGGTTTCCTGGTCATCTTCTACCTGATGATCTGGCGTCCACAGGCCAAGCGCGCCAAAGAACAGAAGAACCTGCTCGGCAGCCTGCAAAAAGGCGACGAAGTTGTGACCACCGGTGGTATCGCCGGCAAGATCACTAAAGTGGCAGACGATTTCGTGGTTCTGGAAGTTTCCGACACCGTGGAAATGAAGTTCCAGAAAGGCGCCATCGCCGCCACGCTGCCAAAAGGCACGCTCAAAGCGATCTAAGTTTCAACTTCTACTCAATCGACGGGGCGCGCAAGGCGCCCCGCGTCATAAGCGGGCGGCGTGATGCTGAACAAATACCCTCTGTGGAAATACATTCTGATCCTGGCGGTGCTGGCGGTCGGTCTGATTTATTCCGCTCCCAATCTTTACCCTGATGACCCGGCCATTCAGGTCAGCGGTGCAAGCACTGCGCTGTTGGTCAATCAGGCTGATCTGGATCGTGTGAGCATGGCGCTCAAGGAATCCGGGATCAACGTCAAGGCAGCCACGCTGTCGGCCAACGGCAAGGGCGGGCTGATTCGCCTGACCAAGGCTGAAGACCAGTTGCCGGCCAAAGACGTTGTGCGCAAGGCATTGGGTGATGACTACGTCGTTGCACTGAACCTGGCACAAACCACCCCGCAATGGCTGCGCAGCCTCGGCGCGCACCCGATGAAGCTGGGTCTGGACTTGTCCGGTGGTGTGCACTTCCTGCTGGAAGTGGACATGGACAAAGCCCTCGACGCACGCTTGAAAGTCTACGAAGGCGACGTCAAGAGTCTGTTGCGTAAAGAGAAACTGCGCTATCGCAGCCTGCCACAACTGGGCGGCGCCATTCAGTTGGGCTTCACTGACGAAGCATCCCGCGAACAGGCCCGTGCGCTGGTCCGCAAGAACTTCAACGATTTCGACATTGTTCCGGCCGACCTCAATGGCCAACCGGTACTGCGTCTGGCGATGACCCCGGCCAAGCTGGCGGAAATCCGTGAATACTCCATCAAGCAGAACTTGACCACGGTACGTAACCGCGTCAACGAGCTGGGTGTTGCCGAGCCGATTGTCCAGCGTCAGGGCGCCAACCGCATCGTGGTTGAGCTGCCGGGCGTGCAGGACACCGCAGAAGCCAAACGTATCCTCGGCAAGACGGCCAACCTTGAGTTCCGTCTGGCTGCAGAGCCAGGTGCTTCGAAAGCCACTTCCGAAACCTTCGAGTTCCGTGAAGGCAAGCGTCCGCCGGCACAGATCGAGCGTGGCCTGATCATCACCGGTGACCAGGTGACTGACGCCAAGGCTGGCTTCGGCGAGCACGGCACGCCAGAAGTGAACATCCGTCTGGATGGCCACGGTGGCGAACTGATGAGCCGCGCAACCCGCAGCAACGTCGGTCGCAGCATGGCGGTGATCTTCATCGAGCAACGTCCTGTCACCACTTACACCAAGCAAGTGGTTGATGGCGTCGAGAAAGACGTCGCAGTGCAAACGTTCAAAGAAGAGAAGAAGATCATCAGCCTGGCGACCATCCAGTCGCCGCTGGGTGCTCAGTTCCGCATCACGGGCCTGAACGGCCAGGGCGAGTCGTCCGAACTGGCGCTGCTGCTGCGTGCCGGTGGTCTGGCTGCACCGATGTACTTCGCTGAAGAGCGCACCATTGGCCCGAGCCTGGGTGCCGACAACATCACCAAGGGTATCGATGCATCGCTGTGGGGCATGCTGTTTGTCTCGCTGTTCATCATCGCCATCTACCGCTTCTTCGGCATCATCGCCACCGTCGCGCTGGGCGTGAACATGGTGCTGCTGCTGGCCCTGATGTCGCTGCTGGGTGCAACACTGACCCTGCCGGGTATCGCCGGTATCGTGCTGACCATGGGTATGGCGGTCGATGCCAACGTACTGATCTTCTCGCGGATTCGTGAAGAGATCGCGGCGGGCATGACGGTACAACGGGCAATCAACGAAGGCTTCGGCCGGGCATTCACCGCGATTCTCGACGCCAACCTGACAACACTGTTGGTCGGCGGGATTCTGTTTGCGATGGGCACCGGTCCCGTCAAGGGCTTCGCAGTGACCATGTCCCTCGGGATCTTTACCTCGATGTTCACGGCCATCATGGTGACCCGCGCGATGGTCAACCTGATCTTCGGCGGTCGTGACTTCAAGAAGTTGTGGATTTAAGGGGCTGCCATGTTACGTACAATCAACTTCATGGGCGTTCGCAACTTTGCGTTCGGCGTCACATTGTTCCTTACGGCGCTGGCCATTTTCAGCGTCTTCCACAAGGGCATGAACTGGGGCCTGGACTTCACCGGCGGTACGCTCATTGAGCTGACCTACGAGCGTCCGGCCGATGTGTCCAAGGTGCGTACCCAGCTCGCTGAGTCGGGTTACCACGAAGCCATCGTGCAGAGCTTTGGCGCGACGACTGACCTGCTGGTGCGTATGCCTGGCGAAGACCCGCAACTGGGTCACCAGGTTGCTGAAGCGCTGCTGAAGGTTGGCGGCGATAACCCGGCGACGGTCAAGCGCGTTGAGTTCGTCGGCCCGCAAGTCGGTGAAGAGCTGCGCGACCAGGGCGGCCTCGGCATGCTGATGGCGCTGGGCGGCATCCTGATCTACCTGGCTTTCCGCTTTCAGTGGAAGTTCGCGGTCGGCGCCATTGTTTCGCTGATTCACGACGTGATCGTGACCATCGGTATCCTGTCGTTCTTCCAGATCACCTTCGATCTGACGGTACTGGCGGCGGTACTGGCGATCATCGGTTACTCGCTCAACGACACCATCGTGGTATTCGACCGGGTTCGTGAGAACTTCCGTGTCCTGCGCAAGGCCAGCCTGATCGAGAACATCAACATCTCGACCACGCAAACCCTGCTGCGGACCATGGCGACGTCGATCTCCACCTTGCTGGCGATCGCGGCGCTGCTGTTCTTCGGGGGCGACAACCTGTTCGGCTTCTCCATCGCCCTGTTTATCGGTGTATTGGCGGGTACTTACTCGTCGATCTACATCGCGAACGTGGTGCTGATCTGGCTGAACCTGAGCAGCGAGGATCTGATCCCTCCTGCGGCGACCGATAAGGAAGTCGACGACCGTCCATAACGGCCATCGCTTCTACGCTGTCTGCCCAAAAAGGCGCGAGTTGAACTCGCGCCTTTTTTTGTGCTCCAAGGCTGGGAGAAGCGCGGACAACGATCCGCATGTGATGGTCAGGAGGTTCATGTGAACAAGTCGTTGCTGGTTGGTGCGGTACTGGGTGCTGTCGGTGTGACTGCCGGGGGCGCTGTTGCCACCTACAGCCTGGTTAAAAGCGGCCCTGAGTATGCGCAAGTATTGGCCGTTGAACCGGTTAAAACACAGATCAAGACTCCACGTGAAGTGTGCAAGGACGTTGCAGTAACCCGTCAGGCGCCGGTCAAGGATCAACACCAGATCCTCGGTACGGTCCTGGGTGCAGTGGGCGGTGGTTTGCTCGGCAACCAGATTGGCGGCGGTAATGGCAAGAAGATCGCGACCGTTGCCGGTGCTGTCGGCGGTGGCTACGCGGGGAACAAGGTCCAGGAAGGTATGCAGAATCGTGATACATACACCACGACCCAGACTCGCTGTAACACCGTGAATGACATCAGCGACAAGGTGGTCGGCTACGACGTCCGTTATTCGCTGGACGGCAAGGAAGGCAAAGTGCGGATGGATCGTGATCCGGGCAATCAGATTCCGGTCGATAAAGAAGGCAAGCTGGTTCTGTCGCAGAACGAACCGGGTCAGTGATGAGCTGATTGCCCCATTCAAAAGGAAGCACCCGTGAGGGTGCTTTTTTTGTGCCCGCTATTTAGAAGTCGCCGCCGCCCCCGTAGGAGCGAAGCTTGCTCGCGAAGGCGTCATACCTGTCGACAATGGCGGTGACTATTAGACCGCCATCGCGAGCAAGCTTTGCCCTGCAGCAGGTCCGGGCAAATCCCAGGCATAAAAAAAGCACCCCGAAGGGTGCTTTTTTTGTGGGCGTTCGCTTAGCGTTTCAGCGAAGCCGGCAGGTGCGGCTGGATCGCCGTCAGAACTGCTTTGAAGCACTTGGTGTTGCCAGCAACAACGTGACCTTTTTCAAGGAAGTCGTGACCGCCGGTGAAGTCGCTCACCAAGCCACCAGCTTCCTGGATCAGCAGGGCGCCTGCAGCCATGTCCCACTCGGACAGGCCCGACTCCCAGAACGCGTCGAAACGACCGGCAGCCACATAGGCCAGGTCCAGGCTCGCCGAACCGGCGCGGCGGATACCGGCGGTCTGGCCAACCAGGGCGCGGAACATGCCCAGGTAGTTGTCGAGGTTGTCCATCTGGTCATCACGGAACGGGAAGCCGGTACCCAGCAGGGCGCCGTCGAGGCTGGTGCGACCGCTGACGCGCAGGCGACGACCGTTCAGTTGAGCGCCGCGACCACGGCTGGCGGTGAATTCTTCCTGGCGAACAGGGTCCAGAACAACAGCGTGTTCCAGGCGACCGCGGTATTTGCAGGCGATGCTCACGGCGAAGTGAGGAATGCCGCGCAGGAAGTTGGTGGTGCCGTCCAGCGGATCGATGATCCACAGGTACTCTTCACCTTCGATGCCGTTGCCGGCGTGCATGCCGGTTTCTTCACCGAGGATCGAGTGGTTTGGGTAAGCCTTGCGCAGCGCGTCGATGATTTTCTGCTCAGCGGCGCGATCCACCTCGGATACGTAATCCTTGGCGTCTTTTTCGTCGACCTTGATGGTATCCAGGCGCTCGATGGAGCGGAAGATCAATTCACTGGCGCTGCGGGCGGCGCGCAGCGCGATATTCAGCATGGGCTGCATGGATGTGTCACCTAAGGTTGTTAAAGAAAGCCGGGCATTCTATCAGAACTTTTCTACAGGTGAAGGTCGGTGTTCGCTTTCATAGCTTAACGGTAGGATGAACTGTAAGATTCTGCTCCCCATTTTGTGTTCGAGAACGCCTCCCGTGCTGCATAACATTCGTGTCGTCCTGGTTAATACCAGCCATCCCGGCAACATCGGCGGGGCTGCGCGTGCCATGAAGAACATGGGCCTGTCGCGGCTGGTGCTGGTCGAACCGCGGTTGTTCCCGCACCACGAGGCCGATGCCCGCGCCTCCGGTGCCGGCGACATCCTTGAAAACGCGCAAGTCGTCGCCACCTTGGAAGATGCCTTGGTCGGCTGCAACCTGGTCCTGGGCACCAGCGCCCGCGACCGGCGCATTCCCTGGCCGCTGCTCGATCCCCGCGAATGCGGTACGAAAGTGGTCGAGGAAGCGGCGCAAGGTGCAGAGATCGCTTTGGTCTTCGGTCGTGAGGATTCCGGCCTGACCAATGAAGAGCTGCAACGATGTCATTATCACGTGCACATCCCATCAGACCCTGAGTTCAGCTCGCTGAACCTTGGGGCAGCGGTGCAGGTGTTGAGTTATGAAGTGCGCATGTCCTGGCTCGCGGCCCAAGGCCAGCCGAGCAAGGTCGAGAAGGATGAAGTGGCGTCCACCAAAAGTGGCGAACTGGCGACCATGGATGAGCTGGAGCGATTCTATGAACACCTGGAGCAAACCCTGGTGGCCATCGAATTCCTCGACCCTGAAAAGCCGCGGCACTTGATGGCGCGCCTGCGTCGGTTGTACGGACGAAGCTCGGTCAGCCGGGCGGAAATGAATATATTGCGTGGCATCCTCACGGAAACCCAGAAAGCGGCCCGTGGCGAGCTTCTTAAGCGGAAGGATTAAAAATGTTCGAGCGTTTGCGTGAAGATATCCAGAGTGTTTTCCACCGTGATCCGGCTGCGCGTAACGCTTTTGAAGTCCTGACTTGCTACCCGGGCATGCATGCCATCTGGATCCATCGCCTGTCCTCGGCCCTGTGGGGCATGGGCTGGAAGTGGCTGGCGCGGCTGGTGTCGAACTTTGGTCGCTGGTTGACCGGGATCGAGATCCATCCGGGGGCCAAGGTGGGGCGTCGCTTCTTTATTGACCATGGCATGGGCATCGTCATCGGTGAAACTGCTGAAATCGGTAATGACGTCACCCTTTACCAAGGTGTGACCCTGGGCGGCACAAGTTGGAATAAAGGCAAGCGTCACCCGACCCTTGAAGACGGGGTTGTGGTGGGGGCGGGCGCCAAGGTGCTTGGGCCGTTCACGGTCGGCGCCGGGGCCAAGGTCGGTTCCAATGCGGTAGTGACCAAGGCTGTGCCGCCGGGTGCGACGGTGGTCGGGATTCCGGGGCGGATCATCGTCAAGTCTGACGAGGAGCAAGACGCCAAGCGCAAGGCCATGGCCGAGAAGATCGGTTTTGATGCCTACGGTGTCGGTGAAGACATGCCGGACCCGGTGGCGCGAGCCATTGGTCAACTGCTCGATCATCTGCAAGCGGTTGATGGTCGGCTGGAAGGCATGTGCGGCGCGCTGAAGGATCTGGGTAGTAATTACTGCGCCAAGGATTTGCCTGAGCTGCGCGAAGAAGACTTCGCCTGCGTCAAAGGCAAGGACGAAACCAAGGCTGGCTAGACCGAGTTGGATTCTTCGCGGGCAAGCCTTGCTCCTACAGGAAGGTGTACGAGCGAGGCTCGCCCGGGAACAACGATAACGCGCATTTGCTGGTGATACGCCGCCAGCCTTTGCTATGATGCGCGCGCTCTTTTGCGGGTAAACCTGACTAAAGCACTAGGTCTTATAGTTGACTTAAATACTCGGGAATAGCATACTCGCCCCCATTCCGAACTCCGTGGTAATTGTCCATGCGACTGACTACAAAAGGCCGATACGCCGTGACCGCCATGCTTGACCTGGCGTTGCACGCGCAGCACGGGCCGGTGTCCCTGGCCGATATCTCCGAGCGCCAAGGCATCTCCCTGTCCTACCTCGAACAGCTTTTCGCCAAATTGCGCCGCAGCAATCTGGTTTCCAGCGTTCGTGGGCCGGGCGGTGGCTACCAGTTGTCCCGCGAAATGCAGGGCATCCAGGTCGCCCAGGTGATCGATGCGGTAAACGAATCGGTCGATGCAACCAAATGCCAGGGCCAGGGCGATTGCCATCAAGGCGACACCTGTCTGACCCACCACTTGTGGTGCGATCTGAGCCTGCAGATTCACGAATTTCTGAGCGGTATCAGCTTGGCTGACCTTGTGACTCGCCGTGAGGTGCAAGAAGTAGCCCAGCGTCAGGACCAGCGCCGTTGCAATGGCAAGGCGCCACGCCTGGACAAGATTGAAGCGTCCGCCGTCGAATGACAGCCAAAGAGCTAGCGGCACGCCAGCCAGCCTGATTTAGGAGATAGTCCATGAAATTGCCGATTTACCTTGATTACTCTGCGACCACCCCGGTTGATCCGCGTGTCGCGCAAAAGATGAGTGAATGCCTGCTGGTCGACGGAAACTTCGGTAACCCGGCGTCCCGTTCCCACGTGTTCGGCTGGAAAGCTGAAGAATCCGTCGAAAACGCCCGTCGTCAGGTCGCCGACCTGGTCAACGCCGACCCGCGTGAAATCGTATGGACCTCCGGTGCCACCGAGTCCGACAACCTGGCAATCAAGGGTGCGGCGCATTTCTATGCGACCAAGGGCAAACACCTGATCACCACCAAGATTGAGCACAAGGCTGTCCTCGACACCATGCGCCAACTGGAGCGTGAAGGTTTCGAAGTGACCTACCTCGAGCCTCAGACCGATGGCCTGGTCACCCCGGCCATGATCGAAGCTGCACTGCGTGACGACACCATCCTGGTTTCGGTCATGCACGTGAACAACGAAATCGGCACCATCAATGACATCGAAGCCATCGGCGAACTGACCCGCTCCAAGGGCATTCTGTTCCACGTTGACGCGGCTCAGTCCACCGGCAAGGTCGAAATCGACCTGTCGAAGCTGAAAGTCGACATGATGTCGTTCTCTGCCCACAAAACCTACGGTCCTAAAGGCATCGGCGCGCTGTACGTTAGCCGCAAGCCGCGTGTTCGCATCGAAGCGACCATGCACGGCGGCGGTCATGAACGTGGCATGCGCTCCGGCACCCTGGCGACCCACCAGATCGTCGGCATGGGCGAAGCTTTCCGCGTAGCCAAGGAAGACATGGCTGCCGAGAACGTGCGCATCAAAGCCCTGAGCGACCGCTTCTTCAAACAGGTCGAAGGCCTGGAAGAGCTGTACATCAACGGCAGCATGACCGCCCGCGTACCGCACAACCTGAACCTGAGCTTCAACTACGTTGAAGGCGAGTCGCTGATCATGGCCCTCAAGGACCTGGCGGTTTCGTCCGGTTCGGCCTGCACCTCGGCTTCCCTTGAGCCTTCGTACGTACTGCGCGCCCTGGGCCGCAACGACGAACTGGCGCACAGCTCGATTCGCTTCACCTTCGGCCGTTTCACCACCGAAGAAGAAATCGACTACGCCGCGCAGAAAGTCTGCGAGGCCGTTACCAAGCTGCGCACCTTGTCGCCGCTGTGGGATATGTACAAAGACGGTGTCGACATTTCGAAAATCGAGTGGGCGGCACACTGATTTCAAGTCGCCGCAAACCGGCCCTGTGAACCCAGGTTTATGGGGCTCAAGAGCGACTCTCTGATGAGTGAGGATTAAGAATCATGGCTTACAGCGAAAAGGTCATCGACCACTACGAAAACCCGCGCAACGTCGGCAAGATGGACGCGGAAGACCCGGATGTCGGCACTGGCATGGTCGGCGCTCCGGCGTGCGGCGACGTGATGCGTCTGCAGATCAAGGTTAACGAGCAAGGCATCATCGAAGACGCCAAGTTCAAGACCTACGGTTGCGGTTCGGCTATCGCCTCCAGCTCCCTGGCGACCGAGTGGATGAAAGGCAAGACTCTGGATGAAGCAGAGACCATCAAGAACACTCAGCTGGCCGAAGAACTGGCCTTGCCGCCAGTGAAAATTCACTGCTCCGTACTTGCTGAAGACGCTATCAAAGCGGCCGTTCGCGACTACAAGCAGAAGAAAGGCTTGATCTGACTTTCAAGATTTGGCGACGAGTAAGGAGTCACCGATGGCTATCAGCATGACAGAAGCGGCAGCTCAACACGTGCGACGCTCCCTCAACGGGCGCGGCAAAGGTGAAGGGATTCGTCTGGGTGTTCGCACCACAGGCTGTTCCGGCCTTGCCTACGTGCTGGAGTTCGTCGACGAGGTGGTTGCAGAGGACCAGGTGTTCGAAAGTCACGGCGAGAAAGTGATCATCGACCCGAAAAGCCTCTCATACCTGGACGGCACCGAGCTCGATTTCGTCAAGGAAGGGTTGAACGAAGGCTTCAAGTTCAACAATCCCAACGTACGCGGTGAATGTGGCTGCGGCGAAAGCTTCAACATCTGAGGCTGCGCGTGGGTACTCCTTGTCATTTCGCTTTATTTGAACTGCAGCCGAGCTTCCGTCTGGATCTCGAGCAGTTGGCCACGCGCTATCGTGAGTTGGCGCGCGGTGTTCATCCGGACCGCTTTGCCGACGCTTCCGAGCGCGAGCAGCGCCTGGCGCTCGAGCAATCCGCGAACCTCAACGAGGCCTACCAGACGCTCAAGACCCCCCCGAAACGCGCGCGTTACTTGCTCGCCATGGGTGGTCGCGAGTTGCCGCTGGAGGTCACGGTGCATGATCCGGAGTTTCTTCTGCAGCAGATGCAATGGCGCGAAGAACTCGAAGACCTGCAAGACAGCGCCGACCTGGCCGGCATTGCCGTGTTCAAGCGTCGCTTGAAGGTGGCGCAGGATGAACTGAACGAAAGCTTCGCAGCCTGTTGGGATGATGCAGCGCAACGTGAACAGGCCGAACGCCTGATGCGGCGCATGCAGTTCCTCGACAAGCTCACCTACGAAGTGCGCCAGTTAGAAGAGCGCCTCGACGATTAACCCAGTGCCGCTCCGGTCGCACGCCTGATATACAGATAAGTCCTGATTACGATGGCCCTACTGCAGATCGCCGAACCCGGCCAAAGTCCTCAACCACACCAGCGTCGTCTGGCCGTGGGGATCGACTTGGGCACTACCAATTCGCTGGTCGCTGCGTTGCGCAGTGGTCTTTCCGAACCTCTGGCCGACGCTGACGGGCAGGTCATCCTGCCGTCCGCCGTGCGCTACCACGCCGACCGCGTCGAAGTGGGCGAATCCGCCAAGCTGTCCGCCGCTACCGATCCCTTGAACACCGTGCTGTCGGTCAAGCGCTTGATGGGTCGTGGTCTGTCCGACGTCAAGCAATTGGGCGACCAATTGCCGTACCGCTTTGTCGGCGGCGAGTCGCACATGCCGTTCATCGACACTGTGCAAGGCCCGAAAAGCCCGGTCGAAGTCTCCGCCGAAATCCTCAAGGTGCTGCGTCAGCGCGCCGAGGCGACGTTGGGTGGCGAATTGGTCGGTGCGGTGATCACCGTTCCGGCCTATTTCGACGATGCCCAGCGCCAAGCCACCAAGGATGCGGCCAAACTGGCTGGCCTGAACGTGCTGCGTTTGCTCAATGAGCCGACCGCTGCCGCTGTGGCTTACGGTCTGGATCAACACGCCGAAGGCCTGGTCGCCATTTATGACCTGGGCGGCGGTACCTTCGATATTTCGATTCTGCGCCTGACCGGTGGTGTGTTCGAAGTGCTGGCCACCGGCGGCGATAGCGCCCTGGGCGGCGATGACTTCGACCATGCCATTGCTGGCTGGATCATTGAGAGCGCCGGTTTGTCCGCCGACCTCGATCCGGGCGCGCAGCGTCATCTGCTGCAAGCGGCCTGTGCGGCCAAAGAAGCCCTGACCACCGTCGCCAGCGTTGAAGTGGCTTACGGCGACTGGAAAGCGCAACTGACCCGCGAAGCCTTCGATGCGCTGATCGAACCGATGGTTGCCCGCAGCCTGAAAGCTTGCCGTCGCGCCGTGCGTGATTCCGGCATCGAGCTGGATGACGTGCACGCCGTGGTCATGGTCGGCGGTTCGACCCGCGTCCCTCGCGTTCGCGACGCTGTTGCCGAAGCCTTCGGTCGCCAGCCGCTGACTGAAATCGATCCGGATCAAGTGGTGGCCATCGGTGCCGCGATCCAGGCCGATACCCTGGCGGGCAACAAGCGCGATGGCGGCGAACTGCTGCTGCTCGATGTGATTCCGTTGTCCCTGGGGCTGGAAACCATGGGCGGCCTGATGGAGAAGGTGATCCCACGCAACACCACCATCCCCGTCGCTCGCGCCCAGGATTTCACCACCTATAAAGATGGCCAGTCGGCCATGGCGATTCACGTCCTGCAGGGTGAGCGCGAGCTGATCAGCGACTGCCGCTCCCTGGCCCGCTTCGAATTGCGCGGCATTCCGGCGATGGTGGCCGGTGCGGCGAAGATTCGCGTGACCTTCCAGGTCGATGCCGATGGCTTGCTCAGCGTTGCGGCCCGCGAACTGGGTTCGGGCGTTGAAGCCAGCATCCAGGTCAAGCCGTCCTACGGCCTGACCGACGGTGAAATCACCAAGATGCTCAAGGACTCGTTCGAATACGCCAACGACGACAAAGTCGCTCGTGTACTGCGTGAGCAGCAAGTCGATGCCCAGCGCCTGATCGAAGCAGTGCAGGGCGCCCTCGATGTTGACGGCGAGCGCCTGCTCGACGCCGAAGAGCGCATGGTCATCGAGTTGCAGATGCAGGAACTGACCGAATTGATGAAAGGCACCGATGGTTTCGCCATCGAGCAGCAGACCAAGCGTCTGTCGCAAGTGACCGACGCCTTTGCTGCCCGCCGCCTGGACTCGACGGTGAAAGCCGCGCTGGCGGGGCGCAACCTGAATGAAATCGAGGAATAACTGATGCCGCAGATCATTTTTCTGCCTCACTCCGAGCATTGCCCGGACGGAATGGTTGTCGAGGCTGAAACCGGTAAGTCCATTCTCGAAGTGGCCCATGACAACCATATCGAGATGGAAAGTGCCTGTGGCGGCGTTTGTGCCTGCACCACCTGTCACTGCATCATTCGTGAAGGTTTCAACTCGCTCGAAGAAGCTGATGAGCTGGAAGAAGACTTTCTTGATCGCGCCTGGGGGCTGGAGCCGCAATCTCGTCTAGGCTGTCAGGCGATTGTCGGGACTGAAGACCTGACCGTCGAAATTCCGAAATACTCGCTTAACCACGCAGCCGAAGCGCCGCACTGATTCAAGGAATTGTCATGAGTCTGAAGTGGACTGATGTGCTGGAGATCTCAATCCAGCTGGCTGAAAGCAAGCCCGACGTTGACCCTATGTCGGTCAACTTCGTCGATCTGCGCAAATGGGTGATGGAATTGCCCGAGTTCGACGACAAGCCTGAGCATTGTGGCGAAAAGATCCTGGAGGCCATTCAGGCCAACTGGATCGAAGAACGCGACTGAGCCACGCTGCAGGTTAGGCAATACCCAAGAACCCGCGTATAATTCGCGGGTTTAATTTTTCACAAATTACCGTTTCTGGAGTTACACCATGGCTGTTCAACGTACTTTCTCCATCATCAAGCCTGACGCTGTTGCAAAAAACGTTATCGGCGAGATCACCACTCGTTTTGAAAAAGCTGGCCTGCGCGTTGTAGCTTCGAAACTGAAGCAACTGTCCAAAGCCGAAGCTGAAGGCTTCTACGCTGAGCACAGCGCTCGTGGTTTCTTCGGCGATCTGGTTTCCTTCATGATCTCCGGTCCGGTTGTCGTTCAGGTTCTGGAAGGCGAAAACGCTATCGCTCTGAACCGTGAGCTGATGGGCGCTACCAACCCTAAAGAAGCTGCTGCCGGCACCATCCGCGCTGACTTCGCTGATTCGATCGACGCCAACGCTGTACACGGTTCGGACTCCGAAGCCGCTGCTGCTCGCGAAATCTCGTACTTCTTCGCAGCTACTGAAGTAACCACTCGCTAAGCATTGGCTTATGAGTGAAGGTGAATCCATGACTACATCGACTGTAAAAACTAACCTGCTGGGTCTGACTCAGCTGGAAATGGAAAAATTCTTCGACTCAATCGGGGAGAAGCGTTTCCGTGCCGGTCAGGTAATGAAATGGATTCACCACCTTGGCGTCGATGATTTCGACGCCATGACGAACGTCAGCAAAGCCTTGCGCGACAAGCTCAAGGTGATTGCTGAGGTTCGCGGTCCTGAAGTCGTCAGCGAGGACATTTCCACCGATGGCACCCGTAAGTGGGTGGTGCGCGTGGCGTCCGGCAGCTGCGTCGAGACCGTGTACATTCCCCAGGGCAAACGCGGCACTCTGTGCGTTTCGTCCCAGGCAGGCTGTGCCCTGGATTGCAGTTTCTGCTCCACCGGCAAGCAAGGTTTCAATAGCAACCTCACCGCCGCCGAAGTCATCGGCCAGGTGTGGATTGCCAATAAATCGTTCGGCAGCATCCCGGCGACCGCCGACCGTGCCATCACCAACGTGGTGATGATGGGCATGGGCGAGCCGCTGCTGAACTTCGACAACGTCGTGGCCGCCATGCATCTGATGATGGATGACCTGGGCTACGGGATCTCCAAACGCCGCGTAACCCTGTCCACTTCGGGCGTGGTGCCGATGATCGATGAGCTGGCCAAGCACATCGACGTGTCCCTGGCGTTGTCGCTGCACGCACCGAATGACGCATTGCGTAACCAATTGGTGCCGATCAACAAAAAGTATCCGCTTAAGATGCTGCTCGAGTCGTGCCAGCGCTACATGGCGACCCTGGGCGAAAAACGCGTGCTGACCATTGAGTACACCATGCTCAAGGACATCAACGACAAAGTTGAGCACGCGGTCGAGATGATCGAGTTGCTCAAGAATGTACCGTGCAAGATCAACCTGATTCCGTTCAACCCGTTCCCGCATTCCGGCTATGAGCGTCCGAGCAATAACGCCATCCGCCGTTTCCAGGATCAGCTTCACCATGCCGGCTACAACGTCACCGTGCGCACCACGCGCGGCGAAGACATCGATGCCGCGTGTGGCCAATTGGTAGGACAGGTGCTGGATCGCACCCGTCGCAGCGAGCGTTATATCGCGGTGCGTGAATTGAGCGCCGAAAACGATATGGCGCAAAACGCAGCGAACAACAACTAAGAGAGGATCTCTATGTCCCTGCGCTTTGCGCTGCTTGTGCTGTTGGCCAGCCTCTGTGCTGGTTGTGTCCTGTCGGGCGATTTCAATCCGATGAAGACCAGCAAGGGCCGCGATGAAGCGCGTGTCGCCTACGTGCAACTGGGGCTGGGGTACTTGCAGCAAGGGATGACCGAGCGGGCCAAGGTGCCGTTGAAAAAGGCCCTGGACCTGGACGATTCCGACCCTGACGCCAACGCGGCGTTGGGCCTGGTGTTCCAGGCCGAGATGGAACCGGAGCTGGCCGACCAGCATTTTCGCAAGGCGCTGTCCTCCCGTCCTGGCGATGCTCGCATCCTGAACAACTACGGCAGTTTTCTGTACGAAGAGAAACGTTACAAGGAAGCCTACGAGCGCTTTGAGCAGGCCGCCGCCGATACCCTGTATCCTGAGCGTTCGCGGGTGTTCGAAAATCTTGGCATGACCGCTTCGAAGCTTGGCCAGCGTGACCTGGCCCAGCAGCAACTGGAAAAAGCCCTGCGTTTGAACCGCCAACAACCACGCGCATTGCTGGAAATGGCTGAGTTGTCTTACGAAGACAGGCATTATGTGCCCGCGCGTGACTATTACGACCGTTTTAGCCTGCTCACCGAACAAAATGCACGTAGTCTATTGCTCGGCGTTCGGCTGGCAAAAGTGTTTGAAGATCGCGACAAGGCCGCCAGTTTTGGCCTGCAATTAAAACGACTCTATCCCGGTACGCCGGAATATCAGCAATACCTGTCGGAGCAATGATGAAAGCGGCGCATCCCGAAGTTGTAGCAGCGAATCGCGTTAACCCCGGTGAGACATTGCGCCAGGCCCGCGAAAGCAATGGCTGGTCGCTGGCCGAAGTGGCCCTCAAGCTCAACCTCACCGTCAATTCCTTAGGGAATCTGGAAGCCGGCGCTTTCGACAAGCTGCCGGGGCATACCTTTGCCCGTGGTTACATTCGCGCGTACGCCAAATTGCTCGGCATGGACCAGACCGTTCTGGTCCAGCAGTTCGACCAATCCACCGGCACCGACTCCCAGGGCAGCAACGTCCACAGCCTGGGTCGTATCGAAGAGCCGGTTCGGGTTTCCCACACGATTTTGCGCATTGTCAGCCTGTTGTTGCTGATCGCGGTGATTGGCGGCGGTTTTGTCTGGTGGCAGGATCAAACGTCCTTGCGCACCAAGGACCTGGCGACCCTGGCTCCGGAACACGTAGAAGTCGAAGGCGCCGACGGCACCACCCAGATCCATCCGCTGGACGAGCCGGAAGACCAGGCTGTCGCGGAAGGTCAGACTGAAGCTGGAACCACGCTTGCATTGCCACAGTCCGAGACATCGACTGAAGCACCGGCCGAAGCTGAAGCCGCAGCACCTGCTCCAGCGCCTGTAGCCCCGGCTGCAACCCCTGCGGCACCGGTTCACAACGCCGCCCCGGTAGTCGCTGCGCCCGTTGCTCCAGCGCCAGCCGCTCCGGCACCGACCGTCGCTGCGCCGGTTGCACCTGCTGCCGTTGCTCCCACCGCTACTGCCGCCGCCGCGCCAGTCGCCGGTCAAGGCCAGGTTCAACTGCTGTTCACCGCTGATTGCTGGACGCAAGTGACCGATGGCTCCGGCAAAGTGCTGTTGAGCGGTCTCAAGCGCAAAGGCGAAAACGTTTCTGTCAGTGGCAAGCCGCCGTTTGCCGTGCGCCTGGGCTTTGCCCGTGGCGCGCAGGTCAGCTACAACGGCCAGGTGGTTGATGTCGCTCCGTTCACCAGTGGCGAGACTGCTCGCCTGAAGTTGGGTCAATAAGTCATGCACGGCGAATCTCCAATCAAACGTCGCGAATCCCGCAAGATCTGGGTCGGTAACGTGCCTGTTGGCGGCGATGCGCCCATCGCTGTGCAGAGCATGACCAACAGCGATACCAATGACGTGGCCGCCACCGTGGCCCAGATCAATCGCCTGGAAGCCGCAGGCGTCGATATCGTGCGCATTTCGGTGCCGGATATGGATGCCGCCGAGGCTTTCGGCAAGATCAAGCAATTGGTCAAGGTGCCGCTGGTTGCCGACATCCACTTCGACTACAAGATCGCGTTGCGCGTCGCCGAACTGGGCGTTGATTGCCTGCGCATCAACCCGGGCAACATCGGTCGTGAAGACCGCGTGCGTGCGGTGGTCGATGCCGCCCGTGACCGCGGGATCCCGATCCGCATCGGCGTGAACGCCGGTTCCCTGGAAAAAGACCTGCAAAAGAAATACGGCGAGCCGACCCCGGCCGCGCTGGTCGAATCGGCCCTGCGTCACGTCGAGCACCTGGAACGCCTGAATTTCAAGGACTTCAAGGTCAGTGTGAAGGCATCCGACGTGTTCATGGCCGTCGCCGCCTACCGCTTGCTGGCCAAGGAAATCGTCCAGCCGCTGCACCTGGGCATCACCGAAGCCGGTGGTTTGCGTTCAGGCACGGTGAAATCCGCCGTGGGCCTCGGTATGCTGCTCGCCGAAGGGATTGGCGATACTATTCGCATCTCGTTGGCGGCTGACCCGGTCGAGGAAGTGAAAGTCGGCTACGACATTCTCAAATCCCTGCACCTGCGTTCCCGTGGCATCAACTTCATCGCCTGCCCGAGCTGCTCGCGGCAGAACTTCGATGTGGTCAAGACCATGAACGAGCTGGAAGGGCGCCTCGAAGATTTGCTGGTGCCGCTGGATGTCGCGGTCATCGGTTGCGTGGTCAACGGGCCGGGCGAAGCCAAGGAAGCCCATATCGGCTTGACCGGCGGCACGCCCAACCTGATTTACATCGACGGCAAGCCGGCGCAGAAACTGACGAATGACAATCTGGTGGATGAGCTTGAACGCTTGATCCGCCAGAAAGCGGCCGAAAAGGTCGAAGCCGACGCGGCTGTAATCGCCCGCGGCTGATCAAACGAATTTAAGGATTTTTTGTGAGCAAGTCTCTGCAAGCCATACGTGGCATGAACGACATCCTGCCCGAGCAGACGCCCCTGTGGCGTCATTTCGAGGGCACCGTCTCGCGTTTGCTGGATAACTACGGTTACAAGCAGATCCGCATGCCGATCGTCGAGTTCACCGAGCTGTTCAAGCGCTCCATCGGTGAAGTGACCGACATCGTCGAAAAAGAGATGTACACCTTCGAAGACCGCAACGGCGATTCCCTGACCCTGCGCCCTGAAGGCACGGCGGCCTGCGTGCGTGCGGTGCTCGAGCACGGCATCACCGGCGGCGGCCAGGTGCAGAAACTCTGGTACATCGGCCCGATGTTCCGTCACGAACGTCCGCAGAAAGGTCGTTATCGCCAGTTCCACCAGATCGGTGTCGAAGTGTTCAACCTCGACGGTCCGGACATCGACGCCGAGCTGATCATCCTGACCTGGCGCCTGTGGGGCGAGCTGGGCATCCGTGATGCGGTCAAGCTCGAGCTCAACAGCCTGGGCACCGCTGAGTCCCGTGGTCGCTATCGCGAAGCCCTGGTCGAGTTCCTGTCGGCGCGCCTGGACAAGCTCGATGAAGACAGCCAGCGTCGTCTGAAGACCAACCCGTTGCGGGTCCTGGACACCAAGAACGCCGACACACAAGCGGTCCTGGTCGACGCGCCGAAAATGGCCGACTACCTCGATGACGAATCCCGCGTGCACTTCGAGGGCCTCAAGGCGCGCCTCGATGCGGCCGGCATTCCTTATGTGATCAACCCGAAGCTGGTTCGCGGGCTGGATTACTACAGCAAGACCGTTTTCGAATGGGTCACCGACAAGTTGGGCGCCCAGGGCACCGTGTGTGCCGGTGGTCGTTACGACGGTCTGGTGGAGCAGATGGGCGGCAAGCCGACCCCGGGCGTTGGTTTCGCCATGGGGATCGAGCGCCTGGTGCTGCTGCTGGAAACCCTGGAACAGATCCCGCAAGAGATCTCCCGTCAGGTCGACGTCTACCTCTGCGCCTTCGGTGAAGCCGCCGAGCTGGCCGGTCTGGCCTTGAGCGAACGTGTGCGTGACCAATTGCCCAACCTGCGCCTGCAAGTCAATGCCGGTGCCGGCAGTTTCAAAAGTCAGTTCAAGAAAGCCGACAAGAGCGGTGCGTTGTATGCGCTGATCCTCGGTGACGACGAGATGGCCCAGCAAGTGGTAGGTTTCAAACCCCTGCGTGGCCAGGGCGAACAACAAAGCATTGCCTGGGATGCGCTCGCTGCACACCTGGCCACCTGCGTCGTGCAGGGTTGAAGCTGTCAAACAGCCGATTTAGCGATTAAGGAGTATTGGGGTGTCGAGTACCGAAGACGAACAACTGGCGGATTTGAAAGACTGGTGGACACGTAACGGCAAGCCCCTGGTCACTGGCGGCCTGTTGGCGCTGGTCATCGTGTTCGGCTGGCAGGCTTTTCACAAGTATCAGAGCAATCAGTCGCAAGGCGCCTCGATTCTCTATCAGCAACTGCTGGAAACCACGCTGACGCCTGACGGCAAGCCTGACGCAGCCCGCGTTGCGGACCTGGCCGGCAAGCTCAACAGTGAGTTCGGCGGTTCGGCCTACGCGCAATACGGCAGCCTGTTCGTGGCGAAAGTCGCGGTCGACAGCGGCAAGCTGGACGATGCGGCCACTGAGCTGAAAGCCATCACCGACAAACCGGCCAACCCGGCGCTGGGCGAAATCGCCCGTCAGCGTCTGGCCCAGGTTCTGGCCGCACAGAACAAGGTCGAAGACGCTCTGAAACTGCTTGAAGGCGATGCCGACAAGTCGTTCCTGGCCACTCGCGAAGAACTCAAGGGCGACCTGCTGGTGCAGTTGGGTCGTACTGACGAAGCGAACACGGCGTATCAAAAAGCCAAGGCAGCACTGTCCGATGAAGCGGCAGTCGGCGGCCTCCAAATCAAGCTGGACGACCTGGCCAAAGGGGATGCGTGACGTGATCCGTTGGAAACATGCAGCATTGCTGGCTCTGGCCGTTCTGGCCGCGGGTTGCAGCAGCAACAGCAAAAAAGAATTGCCGCCGGCCGAGTTGACCGACTTCAAAGAAGAAGTGGTTCTGCACAAGCAGTGGAGTCGTTCGATCGGTGACGGTCAGGGCGAAACCTACAACATGCTGGTGCCGGCCATCGAAGGCGATACCATCTATGCCGCCGACGTCACGGGTGAAGTCGTGGCGATGGATCGCAGCAATGGCGACGTCAAATGGAAGAAAGATCTCGACCTGCCTGTTTCCGGCGCTGTTGGCGTGGGTTACGGTCTGCTCACGATCGGTACGCTCAAGGGTGAAATCGTTGCCCTGGACGCGACCAACGGCGAAGAGAAATGGCGCGCTCGCGTGACCAGCGAAGTCCTCGCGCCGCCAGCCAACAACGGCGACGTTGTGGTGGTTCAGACCCAGGACGATCGTCTGATCGGCCTGGACGCGGCGACCGGCACCCAGCGCTGGTTGTATGACAGCACGCCAGCGGTCCTTACCCTGCGCGGCACCAGTGCGCCAGTGGTCACCAACCGCCTCGCGGTGGCTGGCCTGTCGACCGGTAAAGTGGTTGCTCTCGATATTTCCAACGGCGTGCCGGTGTGGGAACAACGGGTTGCGATTCCACAGGGTCGTTCGGAGCTGGAGCGCGTGGTCGATATCGACGGCGGTCTGCTGCTATCCGGCGAAACCCTGTACGTCGCCAGCTACCAGGGTCGCGTTGCGGCACTGGACCTGCAAAGCGGTCGTCAGCTCTGGCAGCGTGATGCTTCCAGCTATGCCGGTGTCGCCCAGGGTTTTGGCAGCGTCTACGTGAGCCTGTCCTCGGGCACCGTTGAAGGCGTCGACGAACGTTCCACCACAGCCTTGTGGAGCAACGATTCGCTGGCTCGCCGTCAACTGTCGGCTCCGGAAGTGTTCTCCAGCTACGTTGCAGTCGGCGACATGGAAGGCTACCTGCACCTGCTGAGCCAGGTGGACGGTCGTTTCGTCGGCCGCGAGCGCATCGACAGCGACGGCCTGCGCGCCCGTCCGCTGGTGGTGGGTGACACGATTTATGTGTATGGCAACAGTGGCAAACTGGAAGCCCTGACCATTAAGTAAAGATTTGACTATGCTTGGGGTTTAACCCCCAGGCGGCCTTGTTCTGCAAGGCTTGCGGCGCCTTCAAGCGCTGCCCCGAGCACCAGCCGCTGCCTCGCAGCGGCTTTTGTATTTTCTGAATTAACGAAGTGGAGAGCCGCATGGTTCCCGTAATCGCCCTGGTGGGCCGACCGAACGTCGGCAAGTCCACCTTGTTCAACCGCCTGACCAGGACTCGCGACGCCATCGTCGGCGACTTGTCCGGTCTGACCCGTGATCGCCAATACGGTGAGGCCAAGTGGCAAGGGCGTTCCTACATTCTGGTCGACACCGGCGGTATCTCCGGTGACGAGCACGGTATGGACGAAAAAATGGCCGAGCAGTCGCTGCTGGCCATTGAAGAAGCGGATGTCGTTCTGTTCCTGGTAGATGCCAAGGCCGGTTTCACCGCCGCCGACCAGATGATCGCCGAGCATTTGCGCAAACGTAACAAGCGTTCCTACGTGGTTGCCAACAAGGTCGACAACATCGACCCGGAAATGGCCCGCGCCGAGTTCGCCCCGTTGGGCATGGGCCACGCGATTCCGATCGCCGGCGCCCACGGTCGTGGCATCACCCAGATGCTGGAAATCGCCCTCAGCGACTTCCCGAAAGACGATGACGAGCTGGAAGAAGGCGAGGAAGAGATCGTTGCCGAAGGCGAGGAAGCCAAGCGCATTCCTGGCCCAAGCGAAAAAGACGGGATCAAGATCGCCATCATCGGCCGCCCGAACGTCGGCAAGTCGACCTTGGTCAACCGCATGCTCGGTGAAGACCGGGTCATCGTGTATGACGAGCCCGGCACTACCCGCGACAGCATTTACATCCCGTTCGAGCGTAACGACGAGAAGTACACGCTGATCGACACCGCCGGTGTGCGCAAGCGCGGCAAGATCCACGAAGAAGTCGAAAAATTCTCCGTGGTCAAAACCCTGCAAGCGATCAAAGACGCCAACGTGGTGATCTTTGTGATGGACGCCCGCGAAGGTGTGGTTGACCACGACCTCAACCTGCTGGGCTTTGCCATTGAGTCGGGTCGTGCGCTGGTCATCGCGATCAACAAGTGGGACGGCATGACGCCGAGCGAGCGCGATTTCGTGAAAGTCGAGCTGCAACGTCGTCTGTTCTTCGTTGACTACGCCGACATCCACTTCATCTCGGCCCTGCACGGCACGGGCGTGGGCAACCTCTACGCCTCCGTACAGAACTCGTTCAAGTCTGCGGTTACCCGCTGGCCAACCAACCGCCTGACCACGATTCTGGAAGATGCAGTCGGTGAGCACGCGCCGCCGATGGTCAACAACCGCCGGATCAAGCTGCGTTATGCCCACTTGGGTGGCGCGAACCCGCCGATCATCGTGATTCACGGTAACCAGATCGAGAAGGTGCCGAAGTCTTACGTACGTTATCTGGAAAACACTTACCGTCGTGTCTTGAAGCTGGTCGGTACGCCGATCCGCATCGAGTTCAAGGGCGGCGAGAACCCGTACGAAGGCAACAAGACCTCGCTCACCGACCGTCAGGTCAACAAGAAGCGCCGCATGATGTCGCACCACAAGAAAGCCGATAAGAAGCGCCGCGATAAGAAATAGGAGCAGCGTCAAGCTTTAAGCTGCAAGCTTTAAGAAAAAGCCAGAAAGGGTCCTGTCCGGGGACCCTTTTTTGTGTCTGATGGTTTGCTGCTTGACCACTTGCAGCTTGTCGCTTGAAACTTGCAGCTCACCTGCAGGGGCCTACCGATGATCACCAGTAAGCTGCCGAATGTCGGCATCACTATCTTCACTCAGATGTCTCAGCTCGCGGCGCAAACCGGGGCGATCAACCTGTCCCAGGGTTTTCCCGATTTTGATGCGCCCCAGGCGTTGTGCGATGCGGTGGGCCGGCATATTGCCCAAGGCCACAACCAGTATTCGCCGATGACCGGCCTGCCGGCGTTGCGCCAGCAGATTTCAGCGAAGATCGCGCGCAGCTACGGCGTCAGCGTGGATGCCGATCATGAAGTGACGGTCACCCCCGGCGCCACCCAGGCGATCTTCTGTGCGATTCAGGCGGTTATCCACAGCGGCGACGAAGTGATCGTCTTCGACCCGTGCTACGACAGCTACGAGCCCTCGGTGCAGCTGGCCGGAGGCCGCTGCGTGCACGTGCAGCTCGGGCTGGATGATTTCGCCATCGACTTCCAGAAGCTCGCTGAGGCGATAACGCCGCGTACGCGGATGATCGTGATCAATTCGCCGCACAACCCGAGCGGTGCGCTGATCAGCCGCGCCGAGCTGGATCAGTTGGCGGATTTGATTCGTGACCGCGACATCTACCTCGTCAGTGACGAAGTCTATGAGCACCTGGTGTTCGACGGCGTACCTCACGTTAGCGTTCTGAATCACGAAGAGCTGTATCAACGCGCCTTCGTGGTCAGTTCCTTCGGCAAGACTTACCACGTCACAGGCTGGAAAACCGGCTACGTGGTCGCACCGCCAGCCCTCACGGCGGAATTGCGCAAGGTGCACCAGTACGTCAGTTTCTGCGGCGTGACCCCGCTGCAATTTGCCTTGGCCGACTTCATG
Source organism: Pseudomonas sp. ANT_J12 (assembly GCF_008370045.1). Taxonomy (GTDB): domain Bacteria; phylum Pseudomonadota; class Gammaproteobacteria; order Pseudomonadales; family Pseudomonadaceae; genus Aquipseudomonas. The sequence goes on along the minus strand of NZ_VOBN01000002.1, from coordinate 441,294 downwards.
GCTGAGCATCCGGAACACGTCGAAGAACTGCCAGGTTTCTACCAGGCCAAGCGCGATCTGTTCTGCGATCTGCTGGCGCCGTCTCGCTTCAGCTTGACCCGTGTCACCGGTACCTATTTCCAATTGGTCGATTATTCGCAGATCCGCCCGGACCTCAACGACGTCGAGATGGCGCTGTGGATGACCCGCGAACACGGCGTGGCGAGCATCCCGATCTCGGTGTTCTACCAGAACCCACCCGAAGGCCAGCGCCTGGTGCGCCTGTGCTTCGCCAAACGCGAGGAGACCCTGCGTGAAGCAGCGGCAAAACTATGCGTGATCTGAGTGCACTGCCCAACCTGAACATCGCGCTGATCCAGACCACCCTGGCCTGGCACGACCGCCAGGCCAACCTGGAGCATTTCGAGCAATTGCTGGAACAGGCCCGCGGCGCGGACCTGATTATCCTGCCGGAGATGTTCACCACTGGCTTTTCCATGCAGTCCGAGACCCTCGCCGAGGCGGAAAACGGTCCGACCAGCAAATGGCTGCGGGTTCAGGCTGCGAAGCTTGAGGCGGTGATCACCGGCAGTGTCATCGTCCAGGCCGCTGATGGCAGTCATCGCAATCGCCTGCTCTGGGCGCGGCCGGACGGCGAGGTGTCGCATTACGACAAGCGTCACCTGTTCCGCATGGCCGGCGAGCACAACCACTACACCCCCGGCGAGCGCCAGGTGCAGTTCGAGCTCAAGGGTTGGCGGATTCGGCCGCTGATTTGCTACGACCTGCGCTTCCCGGTCTGGAGCCGTGATGCCCAGGACACCGACCTGCTGCTGTACACCGCCAATTGGCCGGGTGCGCGACGTCAGCATTGGAACCGCTTACTGCCGGCCCGAGCCATCGAGAACCTGTGCTATGTCGCGGCGGTGAACCGGATTGGCACCGACGGCAAGGGCTTTGCGTATACCGGTGATAGTCAGGTGCTGGATTTCCAGGGTGAAACCTTGCTCAGTGCTGGGGAGGCTGATGGGGTGTTTCAGGTGGTACTGGATGCGGCAGAACTGGCGGCTTACCGCACGCGGTTTCCGGCGAATCTGGATGCCGACACGTTCGAGTTCACCTAACCGATCGTAACCGATCGTTCCCACGCTCTGCGTGGGAATGCAGCCCGGGACGCTCCGCGTCCCATTCGGGAGCTGGAACGCGGAGCGTCCCTTGAGGCATTCCCACGCGGAGCGTGGGAACGATCAGCGTAGGAACGATCAACAAAAAGGCCCCAAGGTTCGCACCTTGGGGCCTTTTGCATTGCAGCGAACGCTTACGCCGCTTCTTTCGCTTGCGGCTGGCTCAACGAGCGGTTCAGCGCGCTGAACAGCGCCTTGAAGCTCGCCGTGGTGATGTTTTCATCAATCCCTACGCCGTGCACCGCACGCTGGCCTTCAACCCGCAGTTCGATATAAGCGGCTGCCTTGGCGTTGGTGCCCGCGCCAATGGCGTGTTCGTTGTAGTCCATGATTTCCACCGGGATCGGCAGACCGGCCACCAACGCTTCCAGGGCGCCGTTGCCCTTGCCGCGCCAGTGCAGGTTGGTTTCGCCCTGGCCCTTGCCCGAGACTTCCACTTCCACCGAGCTGTTGCCGTTTTCTTCCTGCAAGCGATGGCTGACCAGCGCGTACGGGGTGTTGGCCTGCAAGTATTCGCTGTGCAGCAGCGCGTGGATTTGCTGGGCAGTCATTTCCAGGCCGAGGCGATCGGTTTCACGCTGTACGACCTGGCTGAACTCGATCTGCATGCGACGCGGCAAGCTGATGCCGTATTCCTGTTCCAGCAGGTAAGCGATACCGCCCTTGCCCGACTGGCTGTTGACGCGAATCACCGCCTCGTAGCTGCGGCCGATGTCGGCCGGGTCGATCGGCAAGTACGGCACTTCCCACAGGGTGTCCGGTTGCTGCTGGGCGAAGCCCTTGCGGATCGCGTCCTGGTGCGAGCCGGAGAACGCGGTGTGCACCAGGTCGCCGACGTACGGATGACGCGGGTGCACCTGGATCTGGTTGCACTCTTCGACGACTTTGCGCACGCCGTCGATGTCGGAGAAGTCCAGCTCAGGGTGGATGCCCTGGGTGTAGAGGTTCAGTGCCACGGTCACCAGATCGACGTTACCGGTGCGCTCGCCGTTGCCGAACAGGCAGCCTTCGACACGGTCGGCGCCGGCCATCAGGCCCAACTCGGTGGCGGCCACGCCGGTGCCACGGTCGTTGTGGGTGTGCAGGCTGATGATCACGCTGTCACGACGGTTGATGTGACGGCCGAACCATTCGATCTGGTCGGCGTAGATGTTCGGGGTCGCGCATTCGACGGTGGCCGGCAGGTTGAGGATCACCTTGTGCTCAGGCGTCGGGTTCCAGACTTCGATCACCGCGTCGCACACTTCCTTGGCGAACTCGAGTTCGGTGGCGCTGAAGGTTTCCGGCGAGTATTCGAAGGTCCACTCGGTGTCCGGCTGCTGGGCGGCGTATTTGACGAACAGCTTGGCAGCGTTCACGGCGATGGCCTTGATCCCGTCCTTGTCCTGGTTGAAGACAATGCGGCGGAAGGAAGGGGAGGTCGCGTTGTACAGGTGAACGATGGCTTTTTTCGCCCCGCGCAGGGATTCGAAAGTGCGCTCGATCAAGTCTTCACGGCCCTGGGTCAGCACCTGAATGGTGGTGTCGTCCGGGATGTGGCCGTCTTCGATCAGGGTGCGCACGAAGTCGAAGTCGGTTTGCGAAGCCGCCGGGAACGAGGCTTCGATTTCTTTCACGCCGACCTGCACCAGGGTTTTCCAGAAACGCAGCTTCTTCGCCGCGTCCATTGGCTCGATCAGCGACTGGTTGCCGTCGCGAAGGTCCGAGCTGCACCAGATCGGCGCGGCGGTGATGGTCTTCGACGGCCAGGTGCGGTCCGGGATATCGATCGTCGGGAACGCGCGGTATTTCGAAGACGGGTCTTTGAGCATGCTCATCGGGAAATCCTTATTGTGTGGGCCGAAAAAAGGCGGCCTGCCGGTGGATCAAAAGTGTTTGGGAAAACGTGTAAGGCGAGGCACCGCGATTCAGCCTGGCAGTCGTGCACTGACGAGGCACAGGCTGCGGTGCTGGCGAAGCTGAATGAGGGTGTGAGAGGTTTTCATGCCTTCAACCCTAACCGCCGGGGTTGAGGTTGGCAAGCAGTCGAAAAAAATTGAGAGGAATACTCGAAAAGGCGGGATTGGCGAGATTTTATTGCTGGGATGTGGAGTGATTGTTTTGATGTTTGCGCGGGGCTTGTGGGATGCGCAATTGAAGGTTGGTGATGTGTTGCCTGGGATTCCGCCTTCGCGGGCAAGCCTCGCTCCTACAGGTTTGCGGTGATCGTCGTCCTGTAGGAGCGAGGCTTGCCCGCGAAGAGGCCGGCAGCCCCAACGACTTTTTAAGGCTGAAACGCCCCAATAAAAATCGCCGGGTCCACCCGCGCATCATTCAGGCTGACGTTCCAGTGCATATGCGGCCCGGTCGCCCGACCCGTCGAACCGACCTTGCCCACCACACCGCCCCGCGCCAATTGCTGGCCAACCTTCACATCAATCTTCGACATGTGGCAGAACATGCTGATAAAGCCCTGGCCATGGTCGACAAACACCGTGTTGCCATTGAAGAAGTAGTTACCAATCAAAATCACCTTGCCCGCCGCCGGGGTCTTGATCGGTGTGCCCGCCGGCACTGCGAAGTCCAGGCCCGCATGAGGGTTGCGCTCTTCACCATTAAAGAATCGACGCACACCGAACTTGCTCGACAGCGGCCCGTTGACCGGTTTGTCCAGCAACAGGTTGCTCGGGGTGACGGGGCTGAAGCTGCGATAGGCCTGGATCTGCTCGGCCAGTTCGCCTTCGATGCGCTTTAGGTTCTCCGGGTTCGGGTTGACCTGCTGGGTGTTCTTCAGCGTGATGCGCTGTTCCGGGTACTTTTTGTTGCCGACGGTGAAGCTCAAGTTACGGCCGCCGCTGCTCACTTGCTGGGTGCCCGGTTTGACGGTCAGCGGCACACCGACGATGGCCAGCCAGTTGCTTTGTTCCTTGACCACCAGCACCGGTTTGCCCTGATACGTGGCTTTCGGTGCTTGGGCGGCAGCGCCCAAGTCCACGACCGCCACGCCCCCCGGCACCGGTTTGTTCAGCAGGCGGGTGATGTAGCTGTCGGCGTGGGCGTTGAAGGTCAGGCACAGCAACAACAATGGAGCCAGGAAACGGGGCATGGATCAATCCAGTAGAGAAAGGGTGACAGGCGTCAGGTGATTGTCTTCGACGCGCACTTGCAACTCGCCCTCGCCGAGCCGGGCGTTCAGACGCTGGCCGGGGTGGGTCTGGGCGGCATTGCGAATCGCGTTGCCGCGCTCGTCCAGCAAAATGCTGTAGCCACGGCCAAGGGTCGCCAGCGGGCTGACCACATGCAGCGTCTGCATCTGGCTTTGCAGTTGCAGGCGCCGGGCCTTGAGGCCTTCGCGCATTGAGCGGGGCAGGCGTTCGGCGAGGCTGTCGAGGCGTTGGCGCAGCATCGCCAGTTGCCGTCCCGGATGTTGCCCGGCGAGGCGGGTTTCCAGACGGATCAAGCGTTCGCGGCGGGTATTGAGGCTGCGTTCGAAGGCGCGACGCAGGCGCATGTCCAGATCGTCCAGGCGTTGCGCTTGCTGACGCAGGCGTTCGCCGGGATGACGCAGGCGCCGGGACATGCCTTCCAGGCGCAGGCGATCACGCATCAAGCGGTCGCGGATGCGCATCACCAGGCGCCGATGCAGGCTTTCGACCCGACGCACCAGGTCGCTGGAATCCGGAGCCAACAATTCGGCAGCAGCAGAAGGCGTCGGGGCGCGAACGTCCGCCACGAAGTCGCTGATCGACACGTCGGTTTCATGGCCGACGGCGCTGACAATCGGCGTCACACAGGCATCCACGGCGCGGGCCACGGCTTCTTCGTTGAAACACCAGAGGTCTTCCAGCGAACCGCCGCCACGGGCCAGGATCAACGCATCGAAGCCTCGGGCGTCCGCCAGTTTCAAGGCGCGGACAATCTGTGCGGTGGCTTCGCGGCCCTGTACAGCGGTGGGGATCAGCGTCAGTTGCACCTGCGGCGCCCGGCGGCGGAACACGCTGATGATGTCGCGGATCACCGCGCCGGTGGGCGAGCTGATGATGCCGATGCGTTGCGGATGGGCCGGCAACGGCACTTTGCGCTCGGCACTGAACAGGCCTTCGGCGCTGAGCTTTTCTTTCAGTGCATCGAAGGCCAGGCGCAGGGCACCGTCACCGGCCGGTTCCACGGTGTCGAGGATCAGTTGATAGTCGCCACGGCCCTCGAACAGCGAGACTTTGCCCCGCACCTTGACCGCCAGGCCATCCTTCAGCGCCTGCCGTACCTTGGCGGCGTTCTGCCGGAACAGTGCGCAACGCACCTGGGCGCCGCTGTCCTTGAGGGTGAAATACACGTGGCCGGACGCTGGGCGGGCGAGGTTGGAGATTTCGCCTTCGACCCAGATATTGCTGAACACGTCTTCCAACAACACCCGCGCGCGGCCGTTGAGCTGGCTGACAGTCAGGACTTCACGGTCCAGGCCGAGTCTTGCAAAGGGATCTTTAATCATGGGGCGCATGATAAAGGCATTCTTCAGGGGAATGCACGATCACCCGCAGGCAGCGCCTACAGGGATTGTGTGAATTGTTGGACCAATGCTGTGGGATTTTGCCGGCAGGCGAGGGCGACGGTGCTGAGGCAATCCGGGTCCGCCAGCGGCAGGAAATGGATGTCCGGCGGGGCGATGTCTTGCATCGATTCCGGCAACAAGGCAATGCCGAACCCGGCCTGGATCAATTGCAGTTGCGTGGTTTTGCGCGACACCACCCGCGCGGCCTTGGGAAAGAAGCCCTGGCGCATGCACAACTCCGCAGACAGATAGCTCAGGCCACCGCGCTGCGGATGGGGAATGGAGATAAACGCTTCATCCTTCAACTGCGCCAGATCGATACCTTGCCCTGAGTTATCCACAGCCAGCCGATGATTCGGTGGCACCGCCAGCAGCAAGCGTTCGCTATATAGAGGCACAATCTGCACGCCTTCGCGCTGGCGCAGCACCGGCAAGCGCAGCAGACCGACGTCCAGGCGACCCTCGGCCAACTCTTCCAGTTGCGCTTCGGAGGACAGTTTGACGATGTCCATGGACACGCCGGGATGTTGATCGAGATAAACGCTGATGCCGCGCAGTAGCCGCCCGCTCATTGGCACGGTGCTGGAATGGCTCAGGCGCAGAATGCCAAGTTGACCGTTGCCGACCTGGGTCGCCATTTCGCTGGCCTTGGTCAGCTCATTCAACAGATTCCTGGCCCGGGGCAAAAACGCTTCACCCGCCGCCGTCAAACGAGGTTGGCGCGCGGTGCGTTCGAACAGCGGTGTTTGCAGGCGGGTTTCCATGTCCTTGATCTGCCGGCTCAGGGCCGACTGCGCAATAAACAGGCGTTCGGCCGCAGCGCTGAAACTGCCGCACTCGGCGATTTCCACGAAATAACGCAATTGACGGGTAGAAAGCACAAGGCATGCCTTTTCGAGATGGGTGGGCGACTTTGAAGATATTAGTCGCAAGGCTCGGCGCTGGCTAAAGTCATCCACAGGTCTTCAAGGAAAAACCTGCCAATGAATGTGCTTGAGTTGTTGAGCCAATGGCCGTTCGGCGCGACGGATTGGCTGGTGATCGGGCTGGGCATTGCCCTGGCGTACATCGTGTTTGGCATCGCCGGGTTTGGCACCGCGCTGGTGGCGGGGCCGATCCTGATCCTGTTCATGCCGCTGTCGAAAATCGTGCCGTTGCTGGTGCTGCTGGATTTCGTCGCGGCGTTCGGCAATCTGCTGCCGTCGCGGCGGGACGTGGCCAGGCCCGAGCTGCTGCGATTGCTGCCCTGCATGGCGGTGGGTTGCACGTTGGGGGTGATCTTCCTGCTGAATCTGAAATCCGATCTGTTGCTGCTGTTGATGGGGCTGTTTATCAGCGCCTATGCGGTTTACAGCCTGTGGGTCAAAACCCGGCCCACGCAATTGTCCGCCGGTTGGGCAGTGCCGATGGGCACGGTGGGCGGGATGTTCGGGGCGTTGTTTGGCAGTGGTGGCTTTTTATATGCGATCTATCTGAACAGTCGCTTGCCCAAGGACGCGGCCCGGGCGACCCAGAGTGCGCTGATCAGTTGCAGCACCGTGGTGCGTTTGAGCCTGTTTGCCGTCGCGGGGGTGTACGCCGAGCTACCCTTATTGGTATTGGCCGTGTGCTTGTTGCCGGCCATGGCGCTGGGGTTGTGGATCGGCCGACGGTTGACGATGAAGCTGTCTCGGGAAGCGTTCGTGCGGCTGGTGACCTGGTTGGTGCTGGCCAGCGGGATTGCCTTGATCGGGCGGTATTTGAGTACTTGACCTGAGTGTGTCAGGGATTAAGCTGCCGGCCGTTCTGTCGCTTTCGCGGGCAAGCCTCGCTCCTACAGGTTTCGCGCAGATCCTTGTAGGAGCGAGGCTTGCCCGCGAAGGCGCCATCCGCCACGCCGCAGCACTTCCCATTTGACGCAGTAGGCTTGCACCATGAATTCCCAAAGCATCATCGTCCCGAAAATTTCCACATTGCCGGTACACGAACCCCGGGCCCGGGCGGTCGTGCGGTGGCTGGTGCGCAAGAACATCGTCAAGGAAGAACTGACCACCTGCGGGCGTACCGGTAATCGCATGGGCTACGCGCTGGCCGATGGCGCTCGCGCAGTGGTGCTGCACCCGGAAGCGCTGCCGTTCGGCGAACCGGTCAATGGCCTGGAAATCATCACCAAACGCTGCATCTACACGCCGGCCAAGGGGTTTCTGGGCGAAGCGGGGTGCGCCGAGTGCCGCAAGGAAATCGGCGAGGCGCTGTTCGAAAGCCTGGAAGAGTGGATGCCGGGGCGCACCGACAACTTCACCTGCCCTGAATGCGGGCATGAAGATGACATCAACGGGTTTCTGTTCCTGCAGGAATGCGGCTTTTCCAACCTGGGGTTCATCTTCAACAACTGGGCCGAGGCGGGTTTCAAGCAGAGCTTTATCGATGAATTTGCCGATTGGCTGGACCAGCCCGTGAGCCTGGTGAAAGTCGAGCTGTAATCGAACCTGAACCTGTAGGAGCGAGGCTTGCCCGCGAAGCTTTTAGCGCCAGTGATGACGCCTTCGCGGGCAAGCCTCGCTCCTACGGGATTGTGTGGTAAATGCCCCGTCGATCACTGCATCGATAATAGACAGAGTTTTACATTGAACCCGAGGGGGTGTCTGACTATAATGGCGCGCTTCCATTTTCCCGCTCGGGAGCCCCCGCGATGCTGCGTATCAGCCAAGAAGCTCTGACATTCGACGACATTCTCCTCGTGCCCGGTTATTCCGAGGTGCTTCCTAACGAAGTCAGTCTCAAGACCCGCCTAACCCGTGGCATCGAGCTGAATATTCCTCTGGTTTCTGCCGCCATGGACACCGTCACTGAAGCCCGTCTGGCAATTGCCATGGCTCAGGAAGGTGGCATCGGCATCATCCACAAGAACATGACCATCGAGCAGCAAGCTGCCGAAGTGCGCAAGGTCAAGCGTTACGAAGCCGGCGTGGTCAAGGACCCGATCACCATCGAGGCTGACGCCACGGTGCGTGAACTGTTCGAACTGACCCGCCTGCACAACATCTCCGGCGTTCCGGTCCTGCACGATGGCGACCTGGTCGGCATCGTTACTTCCCGCGACGTACGTTTCGAGAACCGTCTGGACGCCACCGTCCGTGAAGTGATGACGCCTAAAGAGCGTCTGGTCACGGTCAAGGAAGGCGCCGACAAGAACGACGTTCGCGAGTTGTTGCACAAAAACCGCATCGAACGCGTCCTGATCGTCGACGACAAATTTGCCCTCAAAGGCATGATGACCGTCAACGACATCGAAAAAGCCAAGGCTTACCCGCTGGCCAGCAAGGACGATCAAGGTCGTCTGCGCGTCGGCGCGGCGGTCGGCACCGGTAAAGACACTGGCGAACGTGTTTCGGCACTGGTTGCTGCCGGCGTTGACGTGGTGGTGGTCGACACCGCCCACGGTCACTCCAAAGGCGTGATCGACCGCGTTCGCTGGGTCAAACAGAATTTCCCTGACGTGCAGGTCATCGGCGGCAACATTGCCACCGGCGCTGCCGCCAAGGCCCTGGTCGAAGCTGGCGCCGACGCAGTCAAGGTCGGTATCGGCCCTGGCTCGATCTGCACCACCCGCATCGTCGCCGGTGTCGGCGTCCCGCAAATCAGTGCCATCGCCAACGTCGCCGCCGCCCTTGAAGGCTCAGGCGTGCCGTTGATCGCCGACGGCGGCATCCGTTTCTCCGGTGACCTGTCCAAGGCCATCGTAGCCGGTGCTTCCTGCGTGATGATGGGCTCGATGTTCGCCGGTACTGAAGAAGCACCGGGCGAGATCGAACTGTTCCAGGGTCGTTCGTACAAGGCTTACCGTGGCATGGGTTCGCTGGGCGCCATGTCCCAGGCTCAAGGTTCCTCCGATCGTTACTTCCAGGACTCCTCGGCAGGCGCCGAGAAACTCGTTCCGGAAGGCATCGAAGGGCGTGTGCCGTACAAGGGCACCCTGAGCGCCATCATCCATCAACTGATGGGCGGCCTGCGTTCCTCGATGGGCTACACCGGCAGTGCCGACATCGAAGAAATGCGCACCAAGCCTGAGTTCGTGCGGATCACCGGCGCTGGCATGGCCGAGTCCCACGTGCACGACGTACAAATCACCAAAGAAGCGCCAAACTATCGGGTCGGCTGAAGCCGACAGCTATAAGCCACAAGCTAAGAGCTGCAAGCGGTACTGCGTTTACGCAGCTACCGCGCAGCTTCCGACTACTTGCAGCTTGCAGCTTGAAGCTAGCAACTGCTTTTTGAGTTTTTTCCCATGGCCCTCGACATTCACGCCCACCGCATCCTGATCCTCGACTTCGGTTCCCAGTACACCCAGCTGATTGCCCGCCGCGTGCGTGAAATCGGCGTGTACTGCGAACTGCATCCGTTCGACATGGACGACGAAGCGATTCGCGAATTCGCTCCAAAAGGCGTCATTCTCGCCGGCGGCCCCGAGTCCGTGCACGTCGCCGACAGCCCGCGCTGCCCGCAAGCGGTGTTTGACCTGGGCGTACCGGTCTTCGGTATCTGCTACGGCATGCAAACCATGGCTGAACAGCTGGGTGGCAAGGTCGAAGGTTCCGAGCTGCGTGAGTTCGGTTATGCCCGCGTAGACGTGGTCGGCAAAAGCCGCCTGCTCGACGGCATCGAAGACCACATCGACGCCGATGGCCTGTTCGGCCTCGACGTGTGGATGAGCCACGGTGACAAAGTCACCAAGATGCCGCAGGACTTCCACATCCTGGCCAGCACCCCGAGCTGCCCGATTGCCGGCATGTTCGACGACGCTCGCGGCTACTACGGTGTGCAGTTCCACCCGGAAGTGACCCACACCAAGCAGGGCGGTCGCATCCTGTCGCGCTTCATCCTCGACATCTGCGGCTGCGAAGCCTTGTGGACTCCGTCGAAAATCGCCGAAGACGCCATCGCTAACATCCGCGCCCAGGTCGGCACCGACAACGTACTGCTCGGCCTGTCCGGCGGTGTGGATTCCTCGGTGGTTGCCGCGCTGCTGCACAAAGCCATTGGCGACCAGCTGACCTGCGTCTTCGTCGACAACGGCCTGCTGCGTCTGCACGAAGGCGAGCAAGTGATGGCCATGTTCGCCGAGAACATGGGCGTCAAGGTGATCCGCGCCAACGCTGAAGACCAGTTCCTCAACAACCTGGCTGGCGAAAGCGACCCAGAGAAGAAGCGCAAGATCATCGGCCGTACCTTCATCGACGTCTTCGATGCCCAGTCCAACAAACTGGACAACATCAAGTACCTCGCCCAGGGCACCATCTACCCGGACGTGATCGAGTCGGCTGGCGCCAAGAGCGGCAAGGCCCACGTGATCAAGTCGCACCACAACGTGGGTGGCTTGCCGGAAGAGATGAATCTGAAACTGGTCGAGCCGCTGCGCGAACTGTTCAAGGACGAAGTCCGTCGCCTGGGCCTGGAACTCGGCCTGCCGTACGACATGGTCTACCGTCACCCGTTCCCGGGCCCGGGCCTGGGCGTGCGGATCCTTGGTGAAGTGAAGAAGGAATACGCCGACCTGCTGCGTCGCGCTGACCACATCTTCATCGAAGAACTGCGCAAGGCCGACTGGTACCACAAAGTCAGCCAGGCGTTCGTGGTGTTCCAGCCAGTGAAATCGGTTGGCGTTGTAGGCGATGGCCGTCGTTACGCCTGGGTCGTGGCCCTGCGTGCCGTGGAAACCATCGACTTCATGACCGCGCGTTGGGCGCACCTGCCTTACGAACTGCTGGAAACCGTTTCCGGCCGCATCATCAATGAAATCGAAGGCATCTCCCGCGTCACTTATGACGTGTCGAGCAAGCCGCCGGCGACGATTGAGTGGGAGTGATCGCGAACAGGCCCTGAGGGTCTGACGCTGTCATGCAAAGGCCGGGTGAACGACGTTCACCCGGCCTTTTTGCATCTCAGGAAACTGCAGGCACGACCCGCAGCGGTTTTGACCAGTTGGCCAGGGTCATGTGGTTGGCGTTCAGGGCGTCCATCAGGTCCAACGGTGTGTCGAACGGCTTGCGATGGATGTCGGGCCAGGTTGGAGCGTCGATGAACAGCTTGTTTTGCGCGTTGGTCTGAATCGGCGTGTAGACCAGCCCGCGGGTGCGGCTGCGGTGAATCAGTTTGAGTTCACCGGAGGCGTTGCTGAGGGTGTAGAGCCCATCGGCGTACAACTGCTCACCGAGCGACTTCTGGCCGGCATGCAGCCAGGGCGTTTCCAGTTGCAGGCGTATGTCGCTGCCGACGGTGACCGGGCCGAGCTGGGTCGTCAGTTGTTGATCAGGCAGGACAAAGTTGGCGACATGTTCTTCAGGCGCCTCGGTGCCCGGATCGACCATGAAGCTTGAACCTTCGCCTTGGGGCACGTCTTCGATACGCAGACTGATGGCGCCTTCCAGTTCACTGATGCCCGGCAATTCACGGTAGGTATTGGTGCTCATCGGGTCCACCAGGGCGACCCAGCGCTCGGTGCTGGCGCTGGGCACATAGCGTTGGATCTGCTGGTGAGTCAGGTAGTTATTGATCCAGCGACGGCTATAGCTGTCGTTCGGCACGTCACCGTTCAGCGGGGAACTGGCCATGCAGTCCAGGGCTTGTACCCGCAGGTTGTTGCGCTGGGCGGTGCGCACCAGTTGCAACAGATTGAAGCGCCCGGAGGGGTCATTGCCCGCCACGCGGTCCGCCGCTTCCAGGGACTGGCGCAGTTCGGTGGACAGGTGGCCGCTGCGATGAAAGGCATCGAGCTCGGCCTGGTCGGTTTCGGTGACCAGGCCCCTGACAAACAGGGTTTTGGCCTGTGCCCTACTGAAGGCTGGCATGTGTTCGATCAGAAACTGCTTGCTGCCGATACCTCCCGAAGCCTCGCCCACGACCAGGCCCGGCGCATGCTCCAGGACCTGTTCGATGAAGGTGTCGCCGTCGAGGTTCGGGGTCAGAGTGGGCAGTTGAGGGCGGGGCGGCAGTGTCCGAGGCGCGCGGAAAAACGCCTGTGCATCGTTGAGCAAGCGTTGGCGTGCGCGGTTGATCTGGCTTTGCCCGCGGCTGATGGGTTGCAGTTGGCCGTCAGCGTCCCGGGCGAGTTTGATGTGCGTCTCGTCGAGGTCCTGCGCCGGCACATCGTAGGCGCTGAATGGCTGCGAGGGTGTAGGGGCGGTTGTGCCCGATGCGCCCGGCGTGAGCGGAGCCTGGGACTCGATCATGCCCCGGGCCTGAAGGGCTTCGTGCAGTTTCTCAAGGGTCTTGAAGTGCTTGCCGTTCAGGCCCGTCCATTCGGACCGATTGAAGAAATAACCGGCCTTATCCTGTTGCAGCAGTGTGCACTTGATCCAACCGTCGCGAGCCCGGCTGACGATCAGCGTTTGTCCCTGTTCTTCAGCGAGTCGGTACATGCCGGGCACAGGCATGCTGGCATCGAGTTTGCGCGCCGCACTGACTTCGACGGGCGTTTCCAACTGCAGGCGCAGGTCGCTCGTGACGGTAGTAGGCGCAGCGCCCATCTGCAGGGTGGTGCGCCCGGGATCCGGCTCTATTCCACGAGCCTCGCCAATCTGCGCATCTTCGATGCGCAGGCCTACCGTGCCTTCCAGTTCGCTCAAACCTGGCACGCCCTTGTAGGTATTGGCATGGCTGTTACCTACCAACGCCACCCATTTGTGGACGCCACGCGCTGCCTGATCGGCCTCAATGACCCCGCGCGCGAAGAAATTCATCATTGTTTGCCGATAGTTCAGTTCCACACCGAGCAACCCTTTGCTGCGATAACTGGCCGCGCAATCGATGGCTTGCACCCGCAAGTGATTTTTTTGTGCACTCCTGACCACTTCCAGGAAGGTGTACCGGCCGGTGGGGTCAGTGTGGTGGCCCTTGTCTAGCCGCCGCAGGTATTTCTCCAGGTTCTCAGACAGCTTGCCGGTGCGATTGAACAGGTCCAGGTCGGCTTGATGGAAATCCGTCAGCACATGCTCCAGGTACAGCGTCTTGACCTTCTGCTTGGCCAGTAGCGGCATGTTTTCGATCAGGAAACGTTTACTGGCGTCACTCGCATGGTTTTCGCCGATCACCAGGCCGGGGTTATCCCCGAGCAGGCGCTGGAGAATGACCTTGGGCGGCGCGTCGGCGGCGAACGTCGGTATTTCAGGACGGGCCGGCAGCGGCGGATCGGCGAAAAACGCCCGGGCATCGTCATGCAGCCTGTGCCGTAACGCGTTGAAGTCGTCCAGGTCATGGCCGCCTGAGTAACGTTCGTCCAGCTCTTTGAAGTCACCGCCCTGGTTGGCGATGCGTTGCAGGTCGGGCCGCTCGGCTTCGGGGACGTCATAGGCGGTAGCCGGGGTCTCGACCGTCGGCAGGGGCGATGGCGAGCGTCCCCAGGGCTTGAACCCAAACATCGGCTTGCCGCCCTTGAGGCCTGGGCTGGCGACAGTTTCCCAGCGTTTGTATTCGTTCAGGTGCACCGGCACATTGCGGTAGAACGACCAGGGATTCTTCGGGTCAACGATCAGCCAGCCCTTGGCTTCCTTGACGTAACGCACCTGGAAGTGGGCAGACGTGAGGCCTTGGCGCAGGTAGATGTAGGTCTTGCCGCTCTGGGTCTCGATGATGCCCTGGCGCTCCCCCGTGCCTTCGCGGGTGTTCTCGGTGATCTCGGCGCGCAGCGATTCCAGGAAGCTGTCTTCCTCGCCCAGCGCCGCCACTCGTTCCGGGGCAATGCTGTGCAGCAGGGGCGGCTCCTCTTCATCAGCGATCTCGGCTCCCAGCCGTTCTTCGCCGGCCACGCTGTCATTGGCCTGGGCGATCTCGGGCAGGCGCTCGCCGGTCTTGAGGAACATCGCGTTGAAGAGTGTGTCGATCACGGCGAATACAGCGCCGGTCACCCCGGACTTGCGCTCGGTGGGTGTCTTGCCGTTGACCGCCTGGTCGATATTCAGCCCGATATTCGCAACGCCTGCCCCTACCGCTGCCAGGGCCACCGGCCAGCCCACCGCCGCCAGCGGACCGAACATCCGTCCGAAGGCATTCAGGTAACCGATCCACAGTTTTTTTCGCAGCTCGCCGTTGGAATGCATCATGTAGCCGGCGTCGCTGAGCATGCGCGCGTGGGTCGCGTCACGCAGGTGGGTGAACGGGTCGTTGCTGATCCACGCATCCTGCACGCTGAGCAGGGAGTGGTCGTGGTTTCTCCAGGCGCTGAACAGCAGGTCCAGCACGTGGTTGAGGCCGACGTTTTCGATATGGGGTTCGTGGAAAACCGTGCTGAGCAGATTCGCCACCGGGAAGGCCGCCAGCAACCACTTCCGCGCAGTGGTGAGGCTGGCGGTGTCTTCCATGATGTCGTGGTCGGCCACCTGGAAATGCGCCATGAAACGCTTGCGGTTCTCGGGCTGTTCGACCTGGGACATCACCCACCAGTGCAGGTCCTCGGTGCTGTCGAGTACATGAAAGCCCCAGACCTCGCCGGGCACATAGAGGATCTGCCGGCCCTGCTGGTCGACGATGCACAGGATATCGCTGGCGACATAGTTGCCGACTTTCAAGCGTCGCAGCCGTAAGCCGGTGCCTGGCTGGATGGAGGCATCGAGCATTGTCCGGGTCACCGGCCAACTGACATTGCTGGCGCAGGCCTTGATCACCGTAGCGAAGTTGTCATCCGACAATCGACCGCCCTCGCGGTCCTCGATGGCTTTGGCCAGGAAGGTGCATTTGGCCAGGGTCCTGAACGTGTCGCCCTGCTGGCTCCAGAATGTCTCGGCGCTGGTCCGGAAATGATCGAGGAAGTTGAACGCCCAGAACGCTTTCATCACCTGGCTGCCGAACAGCTTGACCTCATTGGTCTGGTCGTAGACCCCGACATCGGGCCCTGCGGTGTAGAAGCCGCAGTCGTTGTCGAGCAGGTCGGCGTTGTCCTGATCGTGCACGGTGAAGCGGGTGATCACCAGTTGCGTCAGGGTCATGGAGTCGTAGGGGTGTTCCAGGTGCTCCCAGCCGGTGAATGTCTTGTCGTTGCTTTGGGAGCCGTGAAAGCGGTGCCAGTAGACCTGATCGGGTTTCAGCGTGGTGATGCCATGGTCATTGAGGATGCGCGTGGCGAAGGTGGTCGCCATGTCATACAGGTCGGGGCAGGCGTCGATCAGCGCCGGGACCAGCGCCTTGAGTGCCTTCGCATCGGCGGAGCCGGGCAACTCGGGGGCGTGAGAAACGGGGGGCGTTGCAAGCATGTCTATCTTCCTTGACAGGTGTTTTTCACCCTCACTATCCCAAGGAAGAGGCAATAAAGCTGTCGGATCCGGCGCTGTTTATTGCAGGCTCCGGTCGACCTGAAGCAGGGAATACAACCGTTGACCTTGTACGAATCAGCGCCGCGCCACGTCCGAAAAGTAGAACTTATCCAGCGTATGCCGCGATTCGGTGTATTCGAACTGCCGCCCATCCTGCAAAAACGTCTGGTTACTGACCACGATCACATGGCTCTGGCCATCCAGATCCAATAGCAACTGATCGTCCTTGCCCCGGGGCACCGCTTCGATGGTGCGCTGGGCATAGGCGATTTGCAGTTGCAGGGTCTGTTCGATGAAGGCGTAGATCGAGTGTTCGGCGATTTCGCGGGACAGGCCGGGAATCACGTCGCTGACGAAATGGTTGATGTCGAGGATCACCCGCTTGCCGTCGATCCGCCGCACGCGTTTGATCCGCGTGATCAGGCTGCCTGCCTCGGCCTTGATGTGCTCCAGCAGCGGGCCCTCAAGCGGTATCTGATCAAACTCGACCACTTCGGTGCTGACGTCGTTGCCCAGGCGTGGATAGGTTTCCTGGAAGCTGACGATGCCTCCCAATTGAAACTCGATCGGGTTGGTCGACAGCACAAAGGTGCCTTTACCGTGGACTTTCTGCGCGAAGCCACGCTCCTGTAACTGCTCGATGGCCTTGCGCACGGTGCCGCGACTCGCCTGGTAGCTGTCCATCAGTTCGGTTTCGGAGGGCAACCGCGCGCCACGTTCCAGACGTTCGGTGGTGATGCTGGCAAGCAGATCGGTGTAGATCTGGTTGTATTTACTCATGGGATGGCTCTATGCCGCGCTGTGCTCAAGGTTTTGAACCTTAAGGGCAGGGTAGGCAATTGTCCATGCGGCAATAGGTTTCTTTGACTTGAGGGGTAGGAAATTTCGCCGCCGGTCGGCGCCGGGATAAACAAAATCAAACTCGTCTGTACGAGTTGTTGCTTTAACTCGTACAGACGAGTACTTTTCGTTTCGGCGTGCTGCCAATAACAAAAAACTACAGCGGAAGATTAAGCATGAGCCACGACTATCCGAATATCGCCAGCGAGCTGCTTGTCAGCCTCGGTGGCAGCGACAACCTTGAGCAGGCGGCGCACTGCGTGACGCGTTTGCGCCTGGCCCTCAAGGACCCGAGCCTGGTCAACAGCGCCACGCTGAACCAGATTGATCTGGTCAAAGGCTCGTTCTTCACCGGTGGCCTGTTCCAGGTGGTGATCGGCCCCGGCGAAGTGGAAAAGGTCTACGCCGAATTGCGCCGGCAAACCGGTCTTGCCGCGTCGACCATCGCCGACGTTAAACAAAAGAGCGCGGATAAGATCAATGCCATGCAGCGTCTGGTGCGGGTGTTTTCCGATGTGTTCATGCCGATCCTGCCGGCGCTGATCATTGCCGGCCTGCTGATGGGCATCAACAACCTGATCGGCGCCAAGGGCATGTTCATCGAGGGCAAGACCTTGCTGGATGCGTATCCAAGCCTGGATGGCATCTGGAGCCTGATCAACCTGATGGCCAACACCTCGTTTGTATTCTTGCCGGCGCTGGTGGGCTGGTCGGCGGCCAAGCGCTTTGGCGGCAGCGAAATCCTCGGCATCGTGCTCGGCCTGATGCTGGTACACCCGGACCTGCTCAACGCCTGGAACTACGGTAAAGCGGTGGCCGGGCTCGACGGTCAGAGCCTGCCGTACTTCGATATTTTCGGCTGGTTCAAGATCGAGAAGGTTGGCTACCAGGGGCAGATCCTGCCGATCCTGCTGGCGGCCTACGTGATGAGCGTCATCGAGAAATGGCTGCGGGCGCGGGTGCCGAATGCCGTGCAATTGCTGGTGGTGCCGATCACCACCATCGTTGTCACCGGCGTGTTGGCGCTGGCGGTGATTGGTCCGGTAACCCGGCACCTCGGCATCCTGATCACCGAAGGCGTGGTCACTCTGTTTGACCTGGCGCCGATGGTGGGCGGGGCGATCTTTGGTCTGCTCTATGCGCCACTGGTGATCACCGGCATGCACCACATGTTCCTCGCCGTGGACTTGCAGCTTATTTCCACCCAGGGCGGCACCTTCATCTGGCCGATGATCGTCATGTCCAACCTCGCCCAGGGCAGCGCGGCACTGGCGGTGTTCTACATGACCCGCAACGTGCGGGACAAAAGCATGGCCTCGACCTCGGCGATTTCCGCTTACTTCGGCATCACCGAACCGGCGATGTTCGGCGTCAACCTGCGCTACAAATTCCCGTTTTATTCGGCGCTGATCGGCTCGGCCCTGGGCTGCATCTTCCTGTCGATGAACAAGGTCCAGGCGTCGGCGATTGGCGTCGGCGGCTTGCCCGGTTTTATCTCGATCATTCCGCAGTTCATCCCGATGTTTGTCATCGGGATGATCATCGCGATGGTTGTGCCGTTTGTTTTGACCTGTGGGTTGAGCATGAAGATTGTCCGGCCGGGGTTTCGGGTTGCCTGACAGATCGCCTTCGCGGGCAAGCCTCGCTCCTACAGGGTTACGCATTCCAATGTAGGAGCGAGGCTTGCCCGCGAAGAGGCCCTCAAGGCCAATACACAACCAATTGAAGGAATTCCGCCATGCAAGACTGGCAACGTTCGGTGATCTACCAGATCTACCCGAAAAGCTTTCACAGCCACGCCGGCAACCCGACCGGGGATTTGCTTGGCGTCGTGGCCAAGCTCGACTACCTGCACTGGCTGGGTGTCGATTGCCTGTGGATCACACCGTTCCTGCGTTCGCCCCAGCGCGACAACGGCTACGACATCAGCGATTACTACGCCATCGACCCGAGTTACGGGACCATGGCCGATTGCGAATTGCTGATTGCCGAGGCCGGCAAACGCGGGATCAAGTTGATGCTCGACATCGTGGTCAACCACACCTCGGTCGAGCACGAATGGTTCCAGCAGGCCCGCAGCAGTCTCGACAACCCGTACCGCGACTTCTATATCTGGCGCGACCAGCCGAACAACTGGGAATCCAAGTTCGGTGGTTCGGCCTGGGAGTACGAGGCCCAGACCGGCCAGTACTTCCTGCACCTGTTCGACCACACCCAGGCCGACCTCAATTGGGACAACCCCAAGGTGCGCGCCGAAGTGTTCAAGATGATGCGGTTCTGGCGCGACAAAGGCGTGGGCGGTTTCCGTCTGGACGTGATCAACCTGATCTCCAAACCCGCGGACTTCCCCGAGGACAACAGCGACGGTCGCCGCTTCTACACCGACGGCCCGAACGTCCACGAGTACTTGCAGCAGATGCACCGCGAAGTGTTTGAAGGCCACGACCTGATCAACGTCGGCGAGATGTCTTCCACCAGCCTTGAGCACTGCATTCGCTACTCGCGACCGGAGTCGAAAGAACTGTCGATGACCTTCAATTTCCATCACTTGAAGGTCGATTACCCGAACCTGCAAAAGTGGATTCGCGCCGACTTCGACTTCCTGCAACTCAAGCGCATCCTCTCTGATTGGCAGACCGGCATGCAGGCCGGCGGTGGCTGGAATGCGTTGTTCTGGTGTAACCACGATCAGCCGCGCGTGGTGTCGCGTTTTGGTCACGACGGCGAGCATCGGGTGGTGTCGGCGAAGATGCTCGGCACCGCGTTGCACTTCCTCCAGGGCACGCCGTTTGTGTACCAGGGCGAAGAGCTGGGGATGACCAATCCGGGCTTCGATCACATCGATCAGTACCGCGATGTCGAGACCCTGAACATCCATCGCCTCCAGCGCGATGCCGGGGTCAGCGATGCCGACAACATGGCGGCGATCATGCAAAAGTCCCGGGACAACGGCCGCACGCCGATGCACTGGAACGCCGAGCCAAACGCCGGTTTCAGCGTCGCCGAACCGTGGATCAGCGTGCCGGCCAACGCCGCGCAGATCAACGTCGCCAGCCAGTTCGACGACCCGGAATCGGTGCTGCATCACTACCGCCGGTTGATCGCGTTGCGTCGCAACGAAGCGCTGATGTCCGACGGTGTGTACCGGCAATTGCTGCCTGAACACACGCAAGTCTGGGCCTACACAAGGGAGGGCCAGGATGAGCGATTGCTGGTGTTGAACAACTTCTACGGCACAACCTGTGAAGTTGAATTGCCGGATGAAGTGCTCAGCGAAGGGATGTCGCAACGGCTGGTGATCAGCAATTACCCGGACTGTCCGCCGCGCAATCGGCAGGTGTTTCTACGGCCCTTTGAGTCGTTCGTGCTGCACCTGACTAACCACTAAAAAAACACCGATTTTAAAAACACGCAGAACACTGCGCGGGGGAGTTTTGCGCGCCGTTTTTGCTGCAGCACACAATAAAAATAATGGGGTAGCACATGAAAACAACAATAAATCGCAGCCTTGTAGCAGCAGGCGTGTGCCTGGCTTTACCACTTTCGGCCCAGGCGCTGGAGTTCGGCGGATACGTGCGTAGCGGCGTCGGGACCTCGACGAACAGTGGCAAACAACAATGTTTTCAACTGCCGGGCGCACAGACCAAATACCGTTTGGGCAACGAATGCGAACAGTACGCCGAACTGGAATTACGCCAGGATTTGTACACCCTGGATGACGGCTCGGTGGTCAGCGTCGATGGCATGGCATCGCTGTATAACCAGTACGACAAGGACCTGACGTTCAATGGCGACAACGGTTCGGTGCGCATGCCGCAGCTGTACGCGCAATGGTCGAACATGCCGAGCCTCAACGGCGGTTCGCTGTGGGCCGGCCGGCGTTATTACAAGCGCAACGATATCCACATTTCCGACTTCTACTATTGGAATCAGAGCGCCACCGGTGGCGGTATCGAGGACGTGTTGATCGGCGATCTGAAATACAGCTATGCCTATTCGCGTAAGGACAACCTGTACCAGAAGGACTACATCAACCGGCATGACTTCAACGTCGCCGGGTTCGACACCAACCCCGGCGGCGAGCTGGAACTGGGCCTGAGCTACATCGACAAACCCGACAGCCGCGACGCGCACCGTGGCTGGGCCGTTACCGCCCAGCATGTGCAGAAAGGCTTTCTCGGCGGCAAGAACAAACTGGCCTTCCAATACGGCGAAGGCCCCGGCACCGGGTTGGGTTATACCGGTGACGTGAAGCTCGACGACCGCAATAAAAGCTATCGGGTGGTCGAGTTTTTCGACTGGCAGGTGACGCCACGCTTCGGCGGGCAGATCGAGGCGGTGTATCAGAAAGACATACGCCCGGACGGCGCCGACCAGAACTGGTTGTCCCTCGGGGTGCGCCCGGCCTATGCGATCACCGAGCAGTTCAAATTGGTGACCGAACTGGGTCACGATCAGGTCGAGGCTCCCGGCGGGACGCGCAAGTTGAGCAAGTTCACCTTCGCCCCGACCTGGTCGCCCAAGGGCCCGGAATTCTGGGCGCGCCCCGAAGTGCGCCTGTATTACACCTATGCGAGCTGGAACGAGGCGGCCAAGCGGGCGGCCAATGAACTGGCGGCGGGCTCGGCGTTGTCCGACAGCGGCGCCTTCGGCACGGCGCGCCACGGTTCGAATGTCGGAATGCAGGTCGAGTACTGGTGGAAATAAACGCATAACCTCGTAGGAACTGCCGAAGGCTGCGATCTTTTGATCTTTCGCTCCAGACTCAAGCGAGTCCAGGAGAAAAGATCGCAGCCTTCAGCCGCTCCTACGGGTATCGCAGCGTCTTTTAAAAGAACAAAACAGCAGGTGACGTCATGGCCACACCCCAACATTTGCAACTGCATGCGCCGCTATCTGGCGTATTGATGCCGCTGGATCAGGTGCCCGATCCGGTGTTCTCCAGTCGCGTGATCGGCGATGGCCTGTGCATCGATCCGACGTCCAATACCTTGTGTGCACCACTGGCCGGGATCATCAGCAATGTGCAGGCCAGCGGCCATGCCGTCAGCATCACCGATGAAAACGGCGTGCAGGTGTTGATGCATATCGGCCTCGACACGGTGAACCTGGCGGGGAAGGGGTTTACCCGGTTGGTCGAAGAGGGCGAGCAGGTCGATATCGGGCAGTCGCTGATCGAGTTCGATGCCGATTACATCGCCTTGCATGCACGCAGTCTGTTGACCTTGATGCTGGTGGTCAGCGGTGAGCCGTTCACCTGGCTGGTGCCCGAAACGGGCGTGGTCGACAGTGGCCAGCCATTGTTGGGCGTGCACAGCACCGGGCAAACGATGGATGAAGGGTTGCCGGAGGAAGGCCTGGCGCTGTTCTCCAAACCGGTGACGCTAGCCAACCCGAACGGCTTGCACGCCCGCCCGGCAGCAGTGTTCGCCCAGGCTGCCAAACAGTTTTCAGCGAGCATTTTCCTGCACAAGCAGCAGGACAGCGTGAACGCCAAATCCCTGGTGGCGATCATGACGTTGCAGACCGCCCACGGCGATGTGGTGCAAGTCAGCGCGGCGGGCCCGGATGCTGAAGCGGCGATCACGACATTGACCGAGCTGTTGATCAATGGCTGTGGTGAAGCCGGCGCGGCCTCGACCCAGGTTGACGCGAAGGAAACCGAGACTCCGACGCTGACCGTGTTGCGCGGCGTGTGTGCCTCCGCCGGATCGGCGTTTGGCCAAGTGGTGCAGATCGCCGAGCAAACACTGCAAGTCATTGAGCTCGGCACCACACCGCTGGAGGAACACGATCACCTGGCCCGGGGCCTGGCCGAAGCGCAGGCGTCCCTGCAACAGTTACGCGACAACGCCAAGGGCAACGCGCAAGCAGACATCTTCAAGGCGCATCAGGAACTGCTCGAAGACCCGACTTTGCTGGGAGTGGCGCAGGGGCTGATCGACGAAGGCAAAAGCGCGGCGTTCGCCTGGCGCGCGGCCACCGAGGCGACGGCCACTTTGTTCAAGGGCATGGGCAACGCCCTGCTGGCGGAGCGGGCGGCGGATCTGGCGGATGTCGGGCAACGGGTGCTCAAACGGATCCTCGGCGTGGAGGACAGCGCTCTGGAATTGCCGGACGGCGCCATCCTGATCGCCGAACAACTGACCCCCTCCCAGACCGCCGGGCTCGACACCCGCAAGGTGCTGGGCTTCGCCACGGTGGGCGGTGGCGCCACCAGCCACGTCGCGATTCTGGCCCGGGCCGCTGGCCTGCCGGCGATTTGCGGGTTACCGGTGCAAGTGCTGACGCTGGCCAATGGCACCCAGGTGCTGCTCGACGCCGACAAGGGCGAACTGCACCTCGACCCGGACCTGGCCGCCATCGAGCAACTGCAAGCCAACCGCCAGCAACGGCAGAAACGCCATCAACATGAACTGGCCCACGCCGCGCTCCCCGCGTGTACCCGCGACGGGCATCACATCGAGGTCACGGCCAACGTCGCCTCGCTGGCGGAAACCGAGCAAGCCATGACGTTGGGCGGCGAAGGCGTTGGGCTGTTGCGTTCGGAGTTCCTCTATCTGGACCGCAACCACGCACCAAGCCACGACGAACAGGCGTCCACCTACAGCGCCATCGCCCGCGCCTTGGGGCCGAATCGCAATCTGGTGGTGCGCACTTTGGATGTCGGCGGCGACAAACCGCTGGCCTATGTACCGATGGACAGCGAAACCAACCCGTTCCTCGGCATGCGCGGGATTCGCCTGTGCCTGGAGCGTCCGCAACTGCTGCGGGATCAGTTCAAGGCGATCCTGAGCAGCGCCGGACTGGCCCGTTTGCACATCATGTTGCCAATGGTCGCGCAGCTCTCGGAATTGCGTCTGGCCCGGCAACTGCTGGAAGAGGAGGCGCTGGCGCTGGGGCTCACGGAACTGCCGAAGTTGGGGATCATGATCGAAGTGCCCGCAGCGGCATTGATGGCGGACCTGTTTGCGCCCGAGGTGGATTTCTTCTCCATCGGTACCAACGACCTGACCCAATACACCCTGGCCATGGACCGCGATCACCCGCGCCTGGCCAGTCAGGCCGACAGCTTTCACCCGTCGGTCCTGCGCCTGATAGCCGGCACCGTCAAAGCGGCCCATGCCCACGGCAAATGGGTGGGCGTGTGCGGGGCGCTGGCGTCGGAAACCCTGGCGACCCCGCTGCTGCTGGGGTTGGGGGTGGATGAGCTGTCGGTGAGCGTGCCGCTGATTCCAGCCGTCAAAGCGGCGGTGCGCGAAGTGGATCTGGCGGATTGCCAGGCCATCGCCCAGCAAGTGCTGGGGCTGGAAAGCGCCGAGCAAGTGCGCGAGGCGTTGCGCCTGTACCACGAGGCCACGGTCGATACTTCACTGGTTCTGGAGAACTGAGCATGTTCGAGAAAATGCAGCGGGCGTTCTGGAAAGCGTTAACCCCGGATCTGGTGGCCGATGAGCCCAAGCAGGTGGTTAAACCGGTTGCAGGTTTGGCCGGGGATATCGTGGCCGCGTTGGGCGGGGTGGATAACCTCAAGTCGCAGCAGCCTGTGGCGCTGACCCGGGTGCGGGTGGAGTTGCGGGATGTGGGGCAAGTGGATCGGCAGGCGTTGAATCGGGCGGGGGTGCCCGGCGTCATGCTGCTGGATGGCGGCGTGATGCACCTGATCACCGGCCTTAAACCATAACCGATCACCTGTGGCGAGGGAGCTTGCTCCCGCTCGGCTGCGAAGCAGTCGCAAAACCATCAGACGAGGAGTGTCTAATAAAACTCGATTGCAGGTTTTAGGGCCGCTTCGCGTCCCAGCGGGAGCAAGCGCCCTCGCCACAGAGGCTTTGCCAGCCATGATGTCCCTGTGTCCCATTGCCGCCCCACCCTTACTGTTTCTCAACCGCAGGTGTATCGTATTCGCCTTTTGCGGGCCTCTGGCCTGTCGCTGATACGTGAGGTAGTTGAGTTCATGTCCTTTACCCGTCGACAAATACTCGGTGGTCTGGCCGGTCTTGTGGTGGTTGGCGTGGGGGCCGGTGGCGCGTCGCGTTACTGGCTGGGCAAGATGGCCGACGCCGAGGCGGGCCACGACTACGAACTGATCGCCGCGCCGCTGGACGTCGAGTTGGTGGCCGGGCACAAGACCCAAGCCTGGGCGTTCGGCCCGTCGGCGCCGGGCACCGAGTTGCGCGTGCGTCAGGGCGAATGGCTGCGGGTGCGCTTCATCAATCACCTGCCGGTCGCCACCACCATTCACTGGCACGGCATCCGCCTGCCGCTGGAAATGGACGGCGTGCCCTACGTCTCGCAGCTTCCGGTGCTGCCGGGGGAATACTTCGACTACAAATTCCGCGTGCCGGACGCCGGCAGCTACTGGTATCACCCGCACGTGAACAGCAGCGAAGAACTCGGCCGTGGCCTGGTTGGTCCGTTGATCATCGAAGAGCGCGAGCCCACCGGTTTCAAGTATGAAAAAACCTTGAGCCTGAAGAGCTGGCACGTCGATGAAGAAGGAGCGTTCGTCGCCTTCAGCATTCCTCGCGAAGCGGCTCGTGGCGGCACGGCGGGGCGGCTGTCGACGATCAATGGCGTGCCTCAAGCGGTGATCGACCTGCCCGCCGGGCAAATCACCCGCGTGCGCCTCCTCAACCTCGACAACACCCTGACCTATCGCCTCAATATTCCCGGCGTCGAAGCGCAGATCTATGCGCTGGACGGCAACCCCATCGAACCGCGCCCGCTGGGCAAGGAATACTGGCTCGGCCCCGGCATGCGCATCTGCCTGGCGATCAAGGCGCCGCCGGCCGGTGAAGAGCTATCCTTGCGCAACGGGCCGGTGCGTCTGGGCACGTTGCGTTCGGTGGCCAACAGCGACACCCCGACCCAATGGCCGCCCGCGCTGCCCGCCAACCCGGTGGCCGAGCCGGACCTGGCCAATGCCGAGAAACTCAACTTCAATTTCGAATGGGTGGGCTCGGTGTCGGTCAACGTCGACAACGGCAAGCCGCCAAGCCTGTGGCAGATCAACGGCAAGGCCTGGGACATTACCGACAAGACCTGCGCCGACCGCCCGATTGCCAAGCTTGAGAAGGGCAAGAGCTACATTTTCGAATTGAAGAACATGACCCAATACCAGCACCCGATTCACCTGCACGGCATGAGCTTCAAGGTGATTGCCTCGAACCGGCACAAGGTCATCCCGTACTTCACCGACACCTACCTGCTGGGCAAGAACGAGCGCGCGCAAGTGGCGCTGGTGGCGGATAACCCGGGCGTCTGGATGTTTCACTGCCATGTGATCGACCACATGGAAACCGGCCTGATGGCCGCCATCGAGGTGGCGTGATGCGCCAGATTCGTCCTGCGGCAATCATCGACCGCAGCCGCGATCAGGATTTCATGCGCGAAGCCCTGGCCCTCGCCGCCCAGGGCGCGGCCCTTGGCGAAGTGCCGGTGGGCGCGGTGCTGGTGCAGGACGGGGAAATCATCGGTCGCGGCTTCAACTGCCCGATCAGCGGCCACGACCCCAGCGCCCACGCGGAAATGGTCGCGATCCGCGCCGCCGCCCTGGCCGCCAGCAACTATCGCCTGCCCGGCAGCACCCTCTACGTGACCCTGGAGCCGTGCAGCATGTGCGCCGGCCTGATCGTGCATTCGCGGATCGCGCGGGTGGTGTACGGCGCCCTGGAGCCCAAGGCCGGGATTGTGCAGAGCCAGGGGCAGTTTTTTACCCAGGGTTTCTTGAATCACCGGGTGTTGTTTGAAGGCGGGGTGTTGGCGCAGGAGTGTGGCGCGGTGCTTAGCGAGTTTTTCAAGGCCCGAAGAGCCAGCAGGGACTGATCGTTCCCACGCTCTGCGTGGGAATGCCGCCCGGGACGCTCCGCGTCCCTTCGCGGGCGTGACGCAGAGCGTCACAGGATGCATTCCCACGCAGAGCGTGGGAACGATCAGGGGCGGGGGGAATTAGATTGGCTTGCGAGCGACAATCACCGCGCGCATCGGCGCCGGCAAGCCTTCGATCGTCTTGCTGTGATCCTCGGGATCAAGGAAATCGCTCAACGACTGATACTTCATCCACTCCGTCCCACGCTGTTCCTCGACGGTGGTCACGCTGACATCCACGCAACGAACCTCGGTAAACCCGGCACGCCGCAGCCACAACTCCAGCGCCGGCACCGACGGCAGGAACCACACGTTGCGCATCTGCGCATAACGATCTTCCGGCACCAAAACCTGCTGCTGATCACCTTCGATCACCAGCGTCTCCAGCACCAGTTCGCCGCCCTTGACCAGGCAATCCTTCAGCGCCAGCAAGTGCTCGATCGGCGAACGACGATGGTAGAACACGCCCATGGAAAACACGGTGTCGAAGCCTTCCATGTTTGGCGGCAGGTCTTCGAAGGGAAACGGCAGGTGCCAGGCGTTGGGTTCGGACAAGTAGCGCTGCACGGCCTGGAACTGGCAGAAGAACAACCAGTTCGGGTCAACACCAATCACGCTGTCGGCCCCGGCGCCGAGCATGCGCCACATGTAGTAACCGTTGCCGCAGCCGACGTCGAGGATGCGTTTGCCCTTCAAATCCAGGTGCGGTGCAACCCGCGACCACTTCCAGTCCGAGCGCCATTCGGTGTCGACGTGCACGCCGAACAGGTCGAACGGGCCCTTGCGCCACGGCGACAAACCCATCAACGCCGTACGCATCTGCGCGCGGGTTTCGTCGTCGCAATCGGTGTCCAGGGTCAGGCCATTGAGCAGGTCGACTTCACTCGGCTGGATCTTCGGCAAGGCGTCCAGCGCACTTTGCCAGCGCTCCAGGTCGCCGTGGCCCTTCTCCATTTTCTTGTCGAGTTGTGCTTGCAGGGTGTTGGCCCAATCGGCCAGCGGCGTGCCGGCCAGACGGCGGGCGAGGGGGGACAGATCAATCATGGCAAGGCAATCAACGAGGCAAAGTTAAGACACTGGAACCACGGCACGACTTTCGAGAACCCGGCGGCCAACAGGCGTTCGCGGTGTTCTTCGAGGCTGTCGGGCTTCATGACGTTTTCGATAGCGCTGCGCTTCTGGGCGATTTCCAGTTCGCTGTAGCCGTTGGCGCGTTTGAACGCGACGTGCAAGTCGGTGAGCAACGCGTGTTCTTCCGGATCGTTGAAGCGCAGCTTCTCCGACAGGATCAACGCACCGCCCGGCAACAACGACTGGTGGATGCGCGAGAGCAACGCGGTGCGCTGGTCCGGGGCGATGAATTGCAGGGTGAAGTTCAGCGCCACCACCGAGGCCGGCTGGAATTGCAGCGCGAGGATGTCGCCTTCGATCACTTCCACCGGCAGCAGCTCCTGGAACATCGAGTCCTGGCCGTTGAGGTATTCGCGGCAGCGCTCGACCATCGCCGCCGAGTTATCCACAGCGATCACCCGGCAACCGTCGGTGCGCACATGACGGCGCAGGGCCTGGGTCACGGCGCCAAGGGACGAGCCGAGGTCGTAGAGCACGCTGTTGGGCTGGGCAAACTGCGCGGCGAGCACGCCGAGGTTTTCGACGATGGTCGGATAACCCGGCACCGAGCGCTTGATCATGTCCGGGAACACCCGCACCACGTCCTCGTTAAAGGCGAAGTCAGGCACCTGGGCCAAAGGCTGGGCGAAAAGGCGATCGGGTTCTTTGCTCACGGCGGTTCCAGCGGCGTAGGTGGAAAAGGCCGGCATTTTAGCCAAATTGACCGGGGGATGCGCGGGTTGTCTGATAAACCGCAGCGGACAGTGCGATCCATTGTGGCGAGGGAGCTTGCTCCCGTTCGAGTGCGCAGCGCTCGCCAGATTTGGGTCTGCTGCGCAGCCCAACGGGAGCAAGCTCCCTCGCCACAGGGATTCAGCGGTGTTTTTGAGTAAACGCCGACGCCGTTATCCCCCATTGCCCCACCCAGTAACTGAGGATGATCACATAGGGCGCCGCCTCGAACGGCATCACAAACCGGCTGATCCCGATCACGCTATCGGAAAACACAAACGCCACCGCGCCCGCCGCCGCCAGCAGCGCCGAGCGCTTGGGCACATCGCTGCCAAGCCGCGCCAGCGCTCGCCAAAGCATCGCGCTGATCGCCACGCCATAGACAATCACCGGCACCAGCAACGGCCCCAAACCATGGGAAATCAGAATCCCCAACAGCACCGCGCCCACGACGACGGCCAACACCAACGGCAACAACGCCAAGCGTCGGCAATCACTCAAGTACGCTTTCAGGTACGCCAGATGCGCCACCAAAAACGCCCCCAGCCCAAACACAAACAAATCCCCCGGCCACGCCAGCAGCACGTCGCCGAGCAGGGAGAAAATCAGGCCCAGGCTGATCCAGCGTCGATACTCGGTAGGCGGCGCATCGTGCAACCAGCCGAGCAGGGCCAACACCGGCAACGGCTTGACCAACAGGCACAGCAACGCGGCATGTACGCTCAACCCATACAGAAAGGTCACCGCGCCCATCAGCGCCAGAATCAGCCAGCCCACGATCAGTTAACCGAAATCGCGCAATCGAAGGTTTGCACCGCCGGCACTTCCGGCGCCCAGGGTTGCGAGTAGGTCAGGCGCAAACGGCCAGTGCCGGTGGCGAAAGACTGAAAGCGCCAGGTCGAAAGCCCGGCACTGCCGACGATCCCGGCGTCTTCGGGGTTGCTGTAGACCTCGGGGCTGAGGGCACGCAACACGCCGCCGGCGGAATCCTGGATCGCCCAGCGATAACCCGTGGTCGGGTTGCTTGGCAGGGTCACGATCAGGTTTTGCCCATTGCTCAACCTGGCCGGGCATTCGCTTTGTTTTTCCACGGTCACGTTCTGGCTCTGCTGCGAGGCGCAACCGGCCAGCAGGGAGAGGGCGAGGGGGACTAACAGGCGGGTGGGGGACATAAGGTCAGTGGCTCCGGCATTCACGACGAACGGCGAGCATAACTGAAGATGAGACAAAGTGTGACGCTGCCTGCGCGGACAATCGTGCTGTATTCCTCTACACGGGCTCGAGGCATTTTACGGGTCACATTAGTGCGCGCAGGCGGGCGCTGAAGTCTAAGGTGTCGTCAGGTCGGTGATAGAAATATGTCCTCTGCCAGTCAGTTCACGGGTTTCATTATTATCAATATTTTTTGCCAGAACTTTGAAATCGATCACGTTATACCTACGTTTTTCCGGCGTTATTACCATTGTTTCGATGTTGCCGGTGTAGTTGATTGTTTGGAAACTATAGGGGAGGTTATTTGTTCCTGAGGTGAAAGTTTCCGAGTAACCAACAATGCTGGGCTGGTGGCCGGTTTGAAAACTAATAGTCAGATTTCTTTCGCTGGAAAGGCCTTTGTCTTTATAGCAAGTAATATAAAACCCTGGCTCGAATCTATCGGATTTGTATTCCATGGCGGTCATGGTAAATGTTGTCATTGGTAACGGTGAGGTGGGGTTTGTAATATCTTTTGTTTCAATGGTTAGTTGGCCGTCAACTAAAACCCCTTGAGTTGCTTTGGTCTTCGCCATCAGTAACTTCCTTCAATAGGTGGAAAGCCGAGCAGGAAGTGTGCTGAGAAAATCATGGAGAGGTAACTGTCAGGTATGACAGTTTTTAAGGCTGATTTGTTGAGGGGGGGTTCTTTCTTATAATCAAAGCGCTCACTGCCCAAGCCCGTCAGGCAGTGGCGCATTTGAACCGTTTAAAACAATATCTTCGCCACATCCGCAAACCGCTTGGCAAAGTGCACCGTAATCCCTTCCTTCAAATAATCCGGCAACTCCTCGAAACTGCCGCGATTCGGCTCCGGCAAAATCAATTCAAAGATCTTCTGCCGCCGCGCCGCAATCACCTTCTCGCGCACCCCGCCAATCGGCAGTACATGCCCGGTCAACGTCAGCTCGCCGGTCATGGCGATGCCTTTTTTCGGTGCCTGGTTACGGGCGAGGGAGAGCAGGGCGCTGGCCATGGTCACGCCGGCGCTCGGGCCGTCTTTCGGGGTGGCGCCTTCCGGCACGTGGAGGTGGACGAAGGCTTCGTCGAAGAACTTCGGATCGCCGCCAAACGACTTCAGGTTGGAGCTGACGTAGCTATAGGCAATCTCCGCCGACTCTTTCATTACATCGCCCAGTTGCCCGGTGAGTTTGAAGCCCCGGTTGAGCGTGTGAATCCGCGTGGCTTCAATCGGCAGGGTCGCGCCGCCCATGCTGGTCCAGGCCAGCCCGGTAATCACGCCGGTGCCGGACAAGACTTGCTCGTTGCGGAACACCGGATGGCCGAGCGAGGCTTCCAGGTCTTTGGGGCCGATCTTGATCACCGCTTTCGGCTCGTCGATCAACTTGACCACGGCTTTGCGCACCAGTTTGCCCAGTTCTTTTTCCAAGTGGCGCACCCCGGCTTCGCGGGCATATCCGTCGATCAAGGCTTTCAACGCGCTGTCGCTGATGCTCAGGCTGCCTTTGGAAACGCCAGCCTTCTGCAGTTGCTTCGGCCACAGGTGACGTTTGGCGATGGCGATTTTTTCTTCGGTGATGTAGCCCGACAGGCGAATCACTTCCATCCGGTCGAGCAACGGGCCGGGGATCGAGTCCAGGGTGTTGGCGGTGCAGACGAACAGCACTTTCGACAGGTCCAGGCGCAGGTCCAGGTAGTGGTCGAGGAATTCGACGTTCTGTTCCGGGTCGAGGGTTTCCAGCAGCGCCGAGGCCGGGTCGCCCTGGTAGCTCTGGCCCATCTTGTCGATCTCGTCGAGCATGATCACCGGGTTCATCACTTCGACGTCTTTCAACGCCTGCACGAGTTTGCCCGGTTGCGCGCCGATGTAGGTGCGGCGATGGCCCTTGATCTCGGCCTCGTCACGCATGCCGCCGAGGCTGAAGCGGTAGAACGGTCGGCCGAGGGATTCGGCGATGGACTTGCCGACGCTGGTCTTGCCCACGCCCGGCGGACCCACCAGCAGCACGATGGAACCGCTGATCTCGCCTTTATAGGCACCGACCGCGAGGAATTCGAGGATGCGGTCCTTGATGTCGTCCAGGCCGGCGTGGTGTTTATCCAGTACCTTGCGTGCGTGCTTGAGGTCGAGTTTGTCCTCGCCATACACGCCCCACGGCACCGAGGTCGCCCAGTCGAGGTAGTTGCGGGTGACTGCGTACTCCGGCGAACCGGTCTCGAGGATCGACAGCTTGTTCATTTCCTCTTCGATGCGTTTTTGCGCCTGGGGCGGCAGGACCTTGCCTTCCAGGCGTTGCTCGAACTGCTCGATGTCGGCGCTGCGATCATCCTTGGTCAGACCCAGCTCTTGCTGGATGACCTTGAGCTGTTCCTTGAGGAAGAACTCGCGCTGATGCTCGCCGATCTTGCGGTTCACTTCGGCGGAGATTTCTTTTTGCAGGCGCGCAACTTCGACTTCCTTGCGCAGCATCGGCAGGACTTTTTCCATGCGCTTGAGCATCGGCACGCAGTCGAGCACTTCCTGCAACTCGCCACCGGTGGCGGAGGTGAGGGCGGCGGCGAAGTCGGTCAGGGGTGATGGATCGTTGGGGCTGAAGCGATTGAGATAATTCTTCAGCTCTTCGCTGTACAGCGGGTTGAGCGGCAGCAGTTCCTTGATCGCATTGATCAGCGCCATGCCGTAAGCCTTGACCTCGTCGGTCGGCTCGGTGGGCTGGTGCGGGTATTCGACTTCCACCAGGTACGGCGGTCGATGGTGCTTGAGCCAGGTCTTGATGCGCACCCGGGTCAGGCCCTGGGCGACGAACTGTAATTTGCCGTTTTCACGACTGGCGTGGTGCACCTTGACCAGGGTGCCGTACTCCGGCAGCGCGCCGGTATCGAAATGACGCGGATCTTCCTGGGGCGTGTCCATGTAGAACAGGGCCAGGGAGTGATGATCGGATTTGCTCACCAGGTCCAGTGTTTCGGCCCACGGTTCTTCATTGACGATCACCGGCAACACTTGGGCCGGGAAGAACGGGCGGTTGTGGATCGGGATGATGTAGACCTTGTCCGGCAGGTTCTGGCCAGGCAGGGCAAGGCCTTTGCCGGTGGAATGGTGTTCGATGTGGTCGGTTTCGGCGTAGTCGCTCGGGTCTTCAGGAAATTCTTGCTGGTCGCTCATGGGGCACCTGCGCAATGGGGTATGGGTCTTAGATGGGGCAGGTGGGGGGTGGTTTCAATGGCAGTGGATATTTCAGGGGGTGTGTTCAGGGTTTTGACAGGTGATGGGTCCCTGAATATTTCGGCCGAGCGATCAAAAGTAGAAAAACAGGCCGGTGGCTTTGCGGCGAGCCAGGCTGGTCAACTGCTGGAGGCGTGCCTTGAGGTCTGCCGGCAGGGCTGACTGCTCCAACAGGGTCTGAACCCTTTCAAGCGCGGTGACGCCCTGGATGCTGGCGTCTTCATGGTCATCGATCAAGCAGCCCAGAACCTTGTTGAGGCGCTGGATCAGGCCTGAATCCCACAGATGCTGGTAGTGCTCGGCGCTCAACGTCCACGTTTCGAGGTCACCCGACAGGCTTTGATCAAAGTCCAGGCGCCGCAAGGCTGCCAGACTTAACGGGACGACAATTTGCTTCGTTGGGCTATCCATGGCGGTCTTCCCGGTTGAGCCATGCGTACAACTCGCGTTGCGCTTCGATCAGGCGTGTGGTGAGTTCTGCCAGGGTTTTCGCCCGTCCCGTCCACTGCGGCTGACCCCAATCCCGATCCTTGATCACCACCACCTGAAAGGCTCCACCCTTATCGAACTCGGGATACCAGCCGACATCCAGCAGCAGGTGCTCGCCGTATTCGACTTGCAGCAGGTCTTCCTTGAGTGAGTCGATCTGGCTGGCGAGGGGCTGGTCGGACAAGATCGACAGGTCGTCGAAAGTTATTTTGCCGGTGAGCAGGCTCAGGTCGAGCGAGGGGGGAGGCCGGTTCATGCCTGGAATTTCTCCTTGGGTACGCAGCAATTCAACAGGACATTGTCCCGGTCATGACGCCCGATCTTGCCTGATTTGACCCCGGCATCCCAGCCCCGACCAGCGGATCCGCAGGCACAAAAAAGGGCGGCTACCGAAGGTAACCGCCCTGTTTTCAACTGCCGCTAACGCTTATTCCGGCAGTTTGTAAGCAATCACATAGTCACCCATCTTGGTGCCCAGCGAACCGTGACCGCCAACGACGAGCAATACGTATTGTTTGCCGTCCTTGCCGGTGTAGGTCATTGGGGTGGCTTGGCCGCCGGCCGGCAGGCGCGACTTCCACAGTTCCTTGCCGCTATTGACGTCATAGGCGCGCAGGTACTGATCGAGGGTACCGCTGAGGAAGCCGACGCCGCCCGCGGTGACGATCGAGCCGCCCATGCTTGGCACGCCGATCGGCAGGCCGATAGGCACTGGCGAACTGTCACGGCTGGTGCCGTTTTTGCGCTTCCACACCACTTTGTTGGTGGTCAGGTCGATACCGGTGACATAGCCCCAGGCCGGGGCCTGGCACGGTACACCGAACGGCGACATGAACGGGTGCATGGTCACGGCGTACGGCGCGCCAGCGTTAGGCTGGATGCCAGCCGTTTCGCTTTCGCGCTTGCTGTCCGCCGCGACTTCGGCGCGGGGGATCATTTTCGAGACGAACGCCATGTAGTTCGGGCTGGTGAACAGCAGTTGGCGGACCGGGTCGACCGACACGCTGCCCCAGTTGAACACACCGACGTTACCCGGATAGACCAGGCTGCCCTGCAACGACGGCGGGGTGTACTGGCCTTCGTAACGCAGTTCCTTGAACTGGATGCGGCACAGCATCTGGTCGAACGGGCTGGCGCCCCACATGGCTTTTTCGGTCAGTTCCGGGGCCAGCAGGTTGAGGTCCGAACGGGCCTGGGTCGGGGCGGTATGGTCGCCCTTGACCGCGCCTTGTGGCACCGGGATCTCACGAATCGGCACAATCGGCGTGCCATCGCGACGGTCGAGCACATACAGGCTGCCTTGCTTGGTCGGCGCGATCAGCGCCGGCTTCACGCCGTCGGCAGTTTTCAGGTCCAGCAGGGTCGGCTGGCTGCCCACGTCCATGTCCCACAGGTCATGGTGAGTGAACTGGTAATTCCAGCGCACCTTGCCGGTGGCCAAATCGAGAGCAACGAGGCCGGCGCTGAATTTCTCGGCACCTGGCATGCGGTCGCCACCGTACTGGTCAGGCATCTGGTTGCCCAGAGGCAGGTAGACCATGCCCAGTTTCTCGTCGACGCTGGCCAGGGACCACATGTTCGGCGAGTTGCGGGTGTAGGTTTTGCCCGGCGCCAAAGGCTCGGTGGCCTCCGGGTTGCCGCTGTCCCAGTTCCAGACCAGGTGACCGTCATGCACATCGAACGCGCGAATCACGCCGGACGGCTCGTTGGTCGATTCGTTGTCGGTGACGTGACCGCCCATGATCACCAGGTCGCGGGTAATCGCGGCCGGGGAGGTGGCGTAGTAGCCGCCAGCGGTGAACGGGCCGATGCCTTGGGTCAGGTCAACCACGCCGTTGGTGCCGAAGCCTTCGCAGACCTTGCCGGTGTCGGCATTGAGTGCGATCAGGCGTGCATCGGCGGTCGGCAAGTACAGACGACGCGGGCAAGCCTGCGCAACGGCTTTGCCGGCTTCGGAGATGACGGCGGCCGAGGCAGTGCCTGCTTGGGCGTAGGCATTCTCGTCGTAGTAAGAGACGCCACGGCACGTCATGTGGGCGAAGCCCTTGAAGCCCACCGGGCTCTTGATCTGCGGGTCGAAGCGCCACAGTTCCTTGCCGGTGTCCGGGTCCAGCGCCAACACTTTGCTGTGGGCGGTGCAGGCATAGAGCATGCCGTTGACCTTCAGCGGGGTGTTTTCGTTGGTCAGCTCCACCGGGTCATCGGCGGTCGGCAGGTCGCCGGTCTGGATGCGCCAGGCTTCCTGCAACTTACCGACGTTGGCCGGGGTGATCTGCTTCAGCGGCGAGTAGCGGTCACCGAATTCGGTGCGGCCATAGGCCTGCCAATCGCCGTCGGGCATCGCCGGGGCGGTGCTGGTCAGGTCCGTGGTATCGCGGCCCAACTCGCCGAAGATTTCATTCGGATGGGTGAATTGACTGGCCACGGCTGTGGCACCGGCCAGCACTACGGCCACGCTCAACGCAGCGGTGCCCAGCGGTGCGGCGCCATTGCGCAGCAACGGTCGGCGGAACCACGGCAACAGCAGGACCACACCCAGCGCAAACCACAGCGACAGACGCGGCACCAGTTGCCACCAATCGAGGCCGATTTCCCACAACGCCCACACGGTACTGGCGAACAGCACCAGTGCGTACAGGCCCAGTGCGGCGCGCCGGGCGGCGATCAACAGCACGCCGGTCAGTGCGATGCCGATACCGGCCAGCAGGTAATACAGCGAGCCGCCGAGCATGCTCAGCTTGATACCGCCGGCCAGCATGGCCAGGCCCATTAGCAGAAGCAGGATACCGAGCAGGCTCGGTAGCAGACGGCTTCGACTCAAAGCACCATCAGTGCTCATAGTGTGGTTCTCCGTGACGTTTAAGTAGTCCCGCGCAAGTTCACTGTAGATGACGATCTGGCGTGGGCATGGTTCAGTTAAATCTGTAGGAGCGAGGCTTGCCCGCGAAGGCGGCGTGTCAGCCAACATCAATGTTGAATGTGATGGCCTCTTCGCGGGCGAGCCTTGCTCCTACAAGGGTTGCGGTGTGGTTAGAACGAGGACTGGATCTTGATCCCGCCAATCAGCGCGTCATCGACCTTGTCCACGCCACCGGGGTGGCGGATGTATTG
Source organism: Pseudomonas sp. ANT_J12 (assembly GCF_008370045.1). Taxonomy (GTDB): domain Bacteria; phylum Pseudomonadota; class Gammaproteobacteria; order Pseudomonadales; family Pseudomonadaceae; genus Aquipseudomonas. Next base: position 404,730 of record NZ_VOBN01000002.1, on the reverse strand, counting down.
CAGGTTCGGGCGCACGGTCAGCCAATTCGTGACGTGCACGCCGTAATAAAGCTCGGCGCTGTATTCGGTGTCTTGCGGCGGCAGGAACGACGGATCGTCGTAGTCATAAACGGCGCGGGCCTGGTTGGTCGCCTCGGCGTTCTTGCGATAGGCCGGGTTGACGTGGACGCGGGCCAGGGCGAAACCGATGTCGTCCTTGGCGCGTGCATCGAACAGACCTTTGTAGACGACGCCAGCCTGGACATAGTTGTCGATGGCGTTGGTCTTCTTGTCGTGCATCGTGCCGTTGGCGAACACGCTCAAGCCTCGGGAGTTGTCGCTGGCGCGGCTGGTGATCTGCTGTTGCACACCGAGCCACACGCCATGCTTGCTCGACGCGCTGCGATAGGCTTCGCCGCTGAGCGCAGCGGGCTGGCCATTGCTGTCCTTGTAGGCGTCAGTGGCCTTGGCGTTGCTGTAGTAATAACCGGCGCGGTACTCGCCGGGCAGGCCGTTGAGCTTGGGCGTCCACACCAGTTCAATCGGCAGGATCGCGCCCTGGGTGCCACTGCCGCTGAGCTTGAAGCCATTGCCGCGATCGAGGTTCGACGGGTTCTGCTCGTAGGCGCCGACCTGCGCGTACAACTCCGGTGTCAGGTGATATTTGACCCGCATCGCCCACTGGCTGACTGGCCAGTTGTACCAGATGCCTCCGACCCAGTTGCCGACTTGCGAGCCGCAGAACGCCAGGTTCTGGAAGTCGCAGGGGAAGCTGTTGAAGTCTTCGCCTTCGCCAAAGCGGCCGACCTTGATGTCGAGCTTCTGGTCGAAGAATTTCTGCTGGTACCACATCTGGGTCAGGCGCCAGGTCTGGCCACGGCCCCAGACTTCCTGGGCCGAGGTGAAGCCGCCAACCCGTGGGTCGTTGATCCGGTCGTTGCTGATGTTGTTGCCGTTACGTTCGGTGATGGTCAGCTGGAATTCGGCGTCGTCCCAACTGAGGATCTTCTGCAGATCCAGGTGCGTGCCGAGGCCGAACTGGTCGCTGTAGCGCGCCGTGCGGTCGTGGTCATAGCCGCCGTGCAGGTTGCTGCCCATTTCGCCGGTGTAATCGACTTTGAAGTCGTAGCCTTTTTCCGAAAGTTCTGTGCGCGTGCCGTTCCAGTCGCCGAGCATCCACGGCGATTCGCTATCGAAAGCCGGGGCCGCGTGAACGCAGGTGGCGAGGCCGAAGGCGCTGAGGCCGCCGATCAGGTTCAGGGCTTTTCGCTGGGCCACAGGGGTGCAGACAGCGCTGTCTCGCGGAGATGGAAAGTCGGGCATAAAGTAGAAATTCTTGATCTTTTTCTGGGGGGTGAACTGAACGCAACGAGGTGGAGCGGGCAGTGAAGCGTTTCAGCTTAAGGGCGGCAGGATAATGATCTGTGACAAAGAGAGAAAGCGCTTTTACTGACATGCAGCGTTTCGGATTTGGTAACAGTCGTCTGCGACAGGGCGCCGCAGGCTGAAAATACCCTTTGTAGGAGCGAAGCTTGCTCGCGAAGGCGTCCTGGCATTCAACATTGATGTTGAATGAACCGGCGCTTTCGCGAGCAAGCTTCGCTCCTACAGGGATTGTGGTGTGCAGGTATTGGTTAGTTGCCCGCGGTGACAGCAGCGACTTTGCGTGCTCGCGTCCAGGTCAGCACGAAGTGGGCGACGAGGCCGAAGATCAAACCCCAGAACGCCGCAGCCAACCCGAGGAAACTCATGCCCGAAGCGGTCACCAGAAAGGTAATCAACGCCGCCTCCCGCTGCTTCTCATCCGCCATCGCCCCGGTCAGCCCGGCACTGATCGCGCCGAACAAGGCCAGTCCGGCGAGGGAGGCGATCAACTCTTTGGGCAGGGCGGAAAACACCGAGGCCAGGGTCGCGCCAAACGTGCCCATCAGAATGTAGAACACCCCGCAGGCAATCCCGGCGATGTAGCGCTTGTCCCGGTCCTCGTGGGCTTCGCGACCGGTGCAGATCGCGGCGGTAATCGCGGCCAGGTTAAAGCCATGGGAGCCGAACGGCGCCATCAGGATCGAGCCCATTGCGGTCACCGAAATAATCGAGCGCGCCGGGGTGTTGTAGCCCGAGGTGCGCAACACTGCCATGCCCGGCACGTACTGTCCGGTCAGGGTCACCAGTGCCAGTGGCAGGCCAATGTTGATGATCGCGTGCCAGCTCCACTCAGGCGCCGTGAAGACCGGATGCGCCACCGCGATGGTGATCGAAGCGCTGTTGAGTTCACCGAACGACGCCGCCACGGCGCAACCGACAATTAGCACCGACAGAATCGCGTAGCGCGGCGACAAGCGTTTGCAGATCAGGTAGGCCGCGATCATCGACAGCACCAGCGCCGGTTGCAGCTTGATCGAGGTGAACAGCTCGGCGCCGAAGCGAAACAGAATCCCGGCGAGCATGGCGGCGGCGATGGCTTTGGGCAGGCGACTCATCAGTTTGTCGAACGCCCCGGACAATCCGACCACGGCGATGATCACCGAAGCCACCACATACGCGCCAATGGCCTGGGGCAGGGTGACGCTGGGCAGCATCGACACCAGCAACGCCGCGCCCGGCGTCGACCACGCGGTGATCACGGGAATGCGCAGGCGCCAGCTCAGGAACAGGCCGGTGATGCCGCTGCCGATGGAAATCGCCCAGATCCACGACGACACCATGTCGTTGGGCAGGTGCGCTTCCTTGGCGGCCTGAAACACGATGATCAACGGGCCAGCGTAGGAAATGATCACCGCGATGAAGCCTGCAATGACCGCTGACAGGGATAGATCCTTTCTGAGTGTGTGCATGATGTCTCGACTTGGCGCGGCAGAGGCGCGCAGTGATCAGGGTGGGATTGAGTTGATTGATTCGATTTGCGATGAGTGTATTTGAATGAATTGAGTTGATTCAATAATGAAAAATCAAGTCAGAGAAAAATATCGAATCATTTGGATTTAACTGATTGATTTGTAATGTTTTTAACTTGTGAATATTTTTTATTATCTGCGCCTGTTTCATTTAAAGATCGACTCAATGTTCACCATTGATCCCTGCACAAGTGCTCGAACATCGATGTGATATGCTCCGATTTTTTTCACGACGATGGGCAGCGATCATTCATGTGGGTTCCCCAGCTAAGCGAGTTCAGCCAGCCGATGTATTTGTCGATTGCCGATGCGTTGGCGCGCGATATCAGCAATGGCGTGTTGAGCCAGGGCGATCGCCTGCCAACCCTGCGCGAGTTGGCCACCACGCTGAAGGTCACGCCGGGCACCATCAGTCGCGCCTACAGCGAGGCCCATCGGCGTGGGTTGGTCCATGGGGAAGTGGGGCGCGGCACTTATGTGCAGAGCCAGGCGCCGAGCGAATTGCCGGTCAGCCCCGTCCCGACGACGCTGAACCTGGGACAGTCGCAATTACTCGACCTGTCCATCATCAAGCCCTACAGCGAAACCCTGGAATACTGGCTGCGCGATGCCCTGATCGGCCTGGCCAAGAGCACTGATTTCGCCCGGGCCCTCGACTACGCGCCGGACGGCGGTCACCCGGCGCATCGCGAGGCGGGTGCACAGTTTCTGCGCCAGTGGTTGCCCGATGCGCAATGGCAGCAAGTGGTGATCACCGCAGGCGCGCAGCATGGCTTGATGGTCGCGATGAGCGCCCTGACCAACGCCGGCGACCTGGTGCTCTGCGAAGAACTTTGCTACCCCGGCATCATTTCCCTGGCCCATGGTCTGGAGCGACGCCTGGGTGGCGTGGCGATGGACGACGAAGGGATCATCCCCGAGGCGCTGCGCGAACTGTGCCTGCGGGAGAAACCGGCGATGCTGGTCTGCGTGGCGACCTGTCAGAACCCGACGGCGGCGATCATGTCGCAACAGCGCCGGGCGCAGATCGCGGCACTGGCCGAGGAGTTCGACTTCATCATCCTTGACGATGACATCTATGGCTTCCTCGCCACCGACCCGTCGATCAAGCCTTTGTCGGCGTTTGCCCCGGAGCGTTCGGTGTACCTGACCAGCTTGTCGAAGTCGGTCATGCCGGCGTTGCGCATCGGCTATCTGTATAGCCCGCCGAAACTGCTGTCGCGCCTGACTTCGATGGTGCGCAGCAGCGTGTGGATGCCATCGCCGCTGACCGCGCAACTGGCCAGCAACGTGATCACCGAAGGCCTGGACAAGAAACTGATCCGCATCCAGCGCAACGAAGCGGCTGCGCGGCAAGCCATTGCCCGGGAAATCTTTGCCGGTTTCGAACTCAAGACCCAGCCATATGCCTACCACGTCTGGCTGACCTTGCCCGAGCCGTGGACCAGCGACGAATTCACGATGCTCGCCCGGGCCAATGGTGTGCTGGTGCTCAGCGGTACGCAGTTCCAGGCCGAGCGTTCGGGGATGACCCGCAGTGTGCGGCTGGTGCTGATGTCGCCCACCAGCCAGGACGAACTGCGCTTTGCCCTGACCAAACTGGCAAGCCTGATCGATACCGACCCGCGACGGTTTTACTGAACCGCGCCGTCTCCCGCTAAAACTGTAGGAGCACGGCTTGCCGGCGAAGGCGTCCTTGAGATCGCCTTCGCCAGCAAGCTTGGCTCCTACAAAAGCACGGTGGTTGACCTACAGTTAACGCAGTCCTTCCACCCAACGAAGCCCTCGGCTAAGGTGCGCGGCTTCTTTATTCTTTCTTCGCGCAAAGGCCCGGCATGACCGAACAGAACAACAACCCGCTGCACGGCGTGACCCTGGAACAGATCCTCAACGCCCTGGTTGAACATTACGAATGGTCGGGGCTGGCCGAGCGCATTGATATTCGCTGTTTCAAGAGCGATCCGAGCATCAAGTCGAGCCTGACCTTCCTGCGCAAAACCCCGTGGGCGCGGGAGAAGGTCGAACGCCTGTACGTGAAGTTGATGCGTACCAAGCGTCCGCTCTGAACATGCTTATTTCAGCTGCCCCGAGGCGTCGTTTTGTTGCCGTGGCGGCGGTGCTGGGCTGGTTTGGCCTGAGCGTTCAGCTGTACCTGATACTCGGCACCCGCTGGGAAATCGGTGCCAGTCTGTTGGGTGGGCTGATGAGTTTCTTCAGCTTCTTTACCGTGCTGACCAATACCCTGGTGGCGGTGGTGCTGACCTGCGAACTGACCTCGCGGGAGTCGGCGGCGCGGCGCTGGTTTTTGCAGCCGTCGGTGAGTAGCGGGATCGCCGTGAGCATCGCCGTGGTCGGCCTCGCGTACAGCCTGTTGCTGCGCCATCTCTGGCACCCCGAAGGCTGGCAACTGCTCGCCGATGAGTTGCTGCACGACATCCTGCCGCTGCTGTTTCTGTTCTATTGGTGGTGCTGCGTGCCCAAAGGCACGTTGCGCCTGGCGCATATCGGCCTGTGGGTGATTTATCCACTGGTGTATTTCGCTTATGTGCTGCTGCGCGGGCATGTGCTGAGTGCTTACCCGTATCCGTTCATTGATGTGAGCGCCCTGGGTTATCCACAGGTGTTTCTCAATGCCGGGGGGATATTGGTGGGGTTTGTCGTGATTGCGTTATTGATCGTGGGCTTGGATCGCTGGCGCTCAACGTTAAGGTGAGCACCCACTGTGGCGAGGGGGCTTGCCCCCGTTGCACCGCGAAGCGGCGCCAAAACCTGTATACGAATTTTATCTGGCATATCGCGTTTGTTGATTTTGCGACTGCTTCGCAGTCGAACGGGGGCAAGCCCCCTCGCCACAAACATCAATCACTCTTCGAGGGTGCCATCCGCCCGCCAGTAACCCACCGCTTTGACCAACTGCTCATCCAGCCCATGCTCATCGAGCAGCACCCGGCGAATCTGCCGTGAAACCTTGGTCTCGGTCGCCACCCACGCATACAGATTACCGCTCGGCACCTGCAACTCTTTCACCGCGTTCAGCAGGCTGTTCTGGCCGTTATCGCGCAACACCCAAATGACATTCACCTGCGCCGGGCTTTCCAGCGTCTGTTGCTCACCGCCGTTTTCCACCTCGATGATCACCAGCGCCCGGCGGTTGGGCGCCAGGCCTTCCAGGCGGCGGGCGATGGCGGGCAGGGCGGTTTCGTCGCCGATCAGCAGGTAGCTGTCGAAGATGTCCGGCACGATCATCGAGCCCCGTGGCCCGCCAATGTGCAGGAATTGCCCGGGCTGCGCCTGCTCGGCCCAGGTCGAGGCAGGGCCGTCGCCGTGCAGGACGAAATCGATGTCCAGTTCCAGGGTGTCCAGGTCATAGCGCCGGGGCGTGTAGTCGCGCATGGCCGGCAGCGGTTGATCGGTCTTGCCGGCGCCGAGCACCAGGGTTTCCAGTGCCGCCGCTTCCGCTGCGTTCTGCGGGAACAGCAGTTTGACGTGATCGTCGGTGCCGAGGCTGACGAAGCCCGCCAGCTCCGGCCCGCCCAAGGTAATGCGGCGCATGCGCGGGGTCAGGTCGACCACTCGCAACACCTCCAGCCGACGGCGTTTGATTTCGTGCATCACGCGATGGATGGTCTGGTTTTCAAAAACGACATTCATTCGGCGTTCTCCTGGGCGGCTTGAACGGCAGGGCCGTCGACGATGGCTTTGGCGGTGTTGTTGAGCAGGGCGGCGACGCGGACGATTTCTTCGGCACTCCAGCGCCCGTGATGCAGTTGCAGGGCATGACGCAAGTTATGCACCGCCTCGTGGATTTCCGCCGGGCGATCATGGCCGCGCAGGGAACGTTTGCTCACGTCGATGCGCATCCGCACGCCTTCCAGGGCAATTGCCTGGTCGCCCAGAGATTGGCGGCCGGCGTCGGTCACGCTGTAGCGTTTTTTTCCACCCTCGGCGTCGCCGGTGATCATTTCGCTTTCTTCGAGGAAGGTCAGGGTCGGGTAGATCACCCCGGGGCTGGGGCTGTAGGCGCCGTCGAACATGCCTTCGATCTGGCGGATCAGGTCATAGCCGTGGCACGGCTGTTCGGCGATCAGCGCCAGCAGCAGCAATTTCAAATCGCCGGGGGCGAACACCCGTGGGCCGCGTCCGCCGCGTTCGCGGCCAGGGCGTTTCTCGAAGCCGTCGCGGCCGTCACCGTGTTCGCGGTGGGAATGATGGTCTCTCATTTTTTCAGTGCTCTCGTCGTATTTAGATACAACTTAAGATATATCTTAAGACCGGCGCAAGACCTTTTCCGAAAGACCTTTCCGCACGCCGACGAACGGTGCCTGGCTGGCGAGTCAGCCCTGGCATCGTCAAATCGATTTTTCGGTGGCTCAAGGCCGCGTAACTTTAAAGTTAAAGTTATCACTCTATTAATTCATCGGTTTATAGTCCGCAAGTGCCGTTGGCCCCGTATTTACTCGTTATATCGCTGTATGGTTTTTTTAATAAAACTGTCGGTAGGAAAGTGCTGACAGTTATCCATCGATAATTGCCTTTTTTGTTCTTTTGTCCGACCTGTTGCGAGGGCATCTAACTACATGTCCGTCGGAAGTTACTTGCTTACATTCCGAGGGCGGTAGCGGATCATTTGCTGGCGTTGAAAGTTCAGGCCCCTACCGGCAGGCATGGCAGGGTTTGAACTTTTAATAAGCCACTTAATTGACAAGACAGGTACTTAAAGATGTTCAAGAAAATGACTGTTGCTGCACCACTGGCTTTGCTGGCGCTGACCTCTTCCATGGCATTCGCCGCCGGTGAAGCGCGTCACTCGATCAGCATTGTCGCCCATGTACCGACCAACGGTTTCTACGTGGTGCCTGTCGATCCAGACCTGGTCAACAAGGACCAGCGCATGGACATGCAGCCGACCACCGGCAAACCGGCAAACATCGAAGGTTTCTTTGATATGCGCAACAACAACGGTTCGGTCCACGCCAGTGTCGTGACCGCGCCAAAACTGTATTCCGGTGCTAACACCATCGACTTGCAAGTTCAAATCAGTGGCAAGGAACTGACCACCACGCCGCAAATGGTCGCCGGTGAATCCGAGTCCGATGTGAACTTCCGTGCGCCGCTGCTCATCAGCGCCAAAGGTACAACTTTCGCACCGGGTGACTACACCGGCTCGGTGGCCATGGTCTTTGATGCCGTCCCTCCAGTTGGCGGTGTTCGCTAACTTACCCTTACTTGGCATCAACCGGCGGGCGGGCAATGTGTCCTGCCCGTCGGATTTCCATTGGTTTGCAATCTGAGTATGAGTTCATGTTCCCGATGACCCCCATCGCGGCTGCGCTTGCGCTGTTGTTTTGTGCCAGCGCGGTGGCGGCTCCGGTTTCCTCCGGTACTACACCGCGAAGTCTGCTGGCACAGGCCAAGGGCTTGCCGGCGGAATTCGAGGAGCACTTTTTTGATGTGCCGCTGGCGGTTCGTGTGGAACTCGATCAACAACCCCTGGGGGAAGCGATGGTCGTGCTGTCCCGGGATGACCGAATCACCCTGCTCGAATTCACCGACACCCGCGACAGCCGCTTCAACGCCGCCGAGCGTGAAACCTGGGCGAGCTATCTCAAACCCGGCGTGCCCCTGGGCAGTTGCACCCGGCAATGCCCGGAACAACTGCTGGCGGTGCACTACAACCTGGAAAACTCGCTGCTGTCGATCCTCACCGAAAACGCCGAGCGCGACACCGAGGTCAAGCGGTACTTCGAACAACCGGAGGGCGGCAGCAGTGGCTTGATGCTGCGCAATCAGCTCAACCTCAACGGTGGTCAGGACCAGGACCTGGGCGGACGCTTCGGCCTGGAAGCCAGTGGCAGCCTCGGCAACTGGAGCCAGACGTTCAATATGCAACTGGCCCGTCTCGGCGGCCCGGACAATCAGCTTTACCACGCGGTACACGAGCTTTATACCCAGCGCGAATTGCAGGGCACGTTCCTGCGCCTGGGCTATTTCACCCCCAATTCCGAAGGGCTGACCCGCCAACCGCGCACGTTTGGCAACAGCCCCGACACCACCGTCGGCGTCATGTATGGCAGCTCCGACAGCCTGGCGATCAACAACCCGGCGCCCAGCATCTATCCGATCTACGTCACGGCCAACCGCCAGGCGTCGGTGGAAATTTATCGCGAGGGTTTGCTGATCAATACCCAATCGGTGCCCGCCGGTTTGCAGACCCTCGACACCCGGCCGTTGCCCGGTGGCATCTACGAAGTGGAAGTGCGGCTGATCGAAGACGGCCAGACGACCTCCACCACCCAGGAGCTGGTCTACAAACCCAACAACTGGCGCAACCTCGACGAGCGCTGGCGCTATAACCTGTTTGCCGGGGAAGAAACCAAGTTGCTGAGCAACTGGGACCAGCAGGCCAGCGGCAGCGCCACGGCCGGTGCCTCGGTCAATTACCTGCTGCATCCGCGGGTGATTCTGGGGCTGTCGGCGCGCCAGATCCGGGAAAAAATGCAGTACGGCACGTCCATCGACTGGACCCTGGCCAATCAACTGAGCCTGTATGCCAACGTCTACCAGACCGAGGACCACGGCACCGGCGTCGATCTGCAAAGCCTGTACAGCTACGGCTCCGGCAGTGTGGTGATCAGCCATAACCGCAGCTGGCTCGACACCACGGATATCTACGATGTGCTGCCCGACGGCACCCGGGTGCGCCAGCGCAACGTGTTCATCGGCGAAACCAGCAACTCGTCCCTGGCGCTCAATCATCGCCTGAGCAGCAAAAGCTCGATCAATGCCCGGGTGTCCCACAGTGAGGGCAATGTCGAGGGGATTGGCCTGGACCTGGGCTGGACCCAACGCACTGTGCTCTGGGGCAGCGATGCCAGTTGGCGCTTGTCGCTGTTCGATCGCCCCGGCAGTTTCAGCAGCGGCGATGATCGCAATCGCGGAGTCGATCTGAGCCTCAACCTGGCGCTGGGTGCGCCCGGGCAACAGATCACCGGCAGCATCGGTTCGCGCACCGCCCGTGAAGGCGGGCGCGATAACAATGCGTCCCTGGGCTGGCGCAAGGACCTGAAGGACCACGTGCTGCAAAACGTCTCGGTCACTGCACTCACGGACACGTACGGCGTCGGCTTGTCGAGCCTGGCCGCGTTCCGCACCGAGGCAGTCCGGGGCGACGGTTTTGTCCAGCGTTCCTCCTACAACAACAACTTCACCGGCGGCTTGAACCTGGACAGCACCCTGGCCATCGGCAGCCAGCAAATGGCCCTGACCAGCCAAAGCGATGTGCGCGGCGCCGGGTTGATTGTCGATGTGGAATCGGACATCGACGGCATCGCCTTGCGCGCCGACGACTTCAGCGGCGGCAGCGTGGCCTTGCGTCCGGGACGCAACTTCATCCCGATCACGGCGTACCAGAACAGCTCGGTGAGTTTCGATTTCGAAGGCAATCACGTGCCGGCCGCCAACATCGAGCCGCAACGGACCCGTTATCACCTGAACAAGGGCGGCGTGGATTACCGCAAGGTGCGGGTGATGAAAACCCTCACCGTGCTCGGTCGCCTGGTGGATGCCCAGGGCCGGCCGCTCAAGGGCCATCACGTGATCAACCACGCCAGTCGCGGGGTGACCGAGGTCGACGGCTTCTTCTCCATGGAAATGCACGCCGCTTCACCGACCCTGGAAGTGCGCCAGGGCAATCAGTTGCTGTGTCAGTTCCGCCTCGATGCCAATCGTCATCGCAGTGAAAACAACGTGTTGATGATCGGGGACCTGCGCTGCACGCCGGACACCCTGGCCGACGTCACGCCGACCGATCAGAAGGCAGGTTGAAACCTATGAAAATGAGTATGTACGGGCTGGCGCTCGCGCTGGTCGCGCCTTCTGCGCTGGGGTTCAATCAGGAGATCCGGGCGCGGTTCACGCCGGACCCGTCGCAGCCGCAGAAAAATGTCTTTATCAACCAGACACCGAACAGCGGTTACTGCGCCACCTACCCGGACGAGTGCAGGATGAACGAAACATTCAGCATCCGCGCGCCGATCAATTTCGGCCCCAAAGGCCCCATGCTGCCCATGGCGGGTGTTTCGATCCGCGTACCGGCCTACTGGCGCCAAATCACGGTGACCAACAGCGACACCCTGGAAACGGAAATCGTTGAAGTGCGCATCAGCGGCATTGGTTCCAATTACGTCCTGAGCAATACCGCCGCCAGTCTGACGGGGGAAACCGACATCCTTGAAGGGCACCGAAAGCTCTGGGGTGGACTGAGTTGGGTTTATGCACCGGCCAATTGCCTCTACAGCGGTGTCGGTGCCTACGGCCCCAATACCTATCGGTTTTTCTGGAAAACCCCGAGCGAAGGCGACTGCACCAAAGTCACGTCGTTTCGAATCCCGTTCATGTCATTCGACACCCTGGATTTTGCCTACGAACTGCGCACGCCCAACCCGCTGGGCATGTCCAGCGGGCTCTACACCGGGTCGATCAATTACCTGCTCAACGGCGCGGCCAGGGATTTCAACATTGGCGACATGGTCGCCAATGACAGCAACCTGACGCTGGACTTCGTGCTTGATGTGCAACACACCCTGAAAGTCGATATTCCGCCCGGCGGCAATCACATCGTCCTGGAACCCCAGGGCGGGTGGAGCAGCTGGCTCGATCAGGGTCGTCCGCCGACCCGCCTGTTGCGTGACCAGACCTTCCTTATCTCGGCGTCATCGCGCTTCAAGATGTCACTGGAATGCGAGCTCGACCTGACCGACGGCTGCGGGATCATCGATCGTGAGTCGGGTTACGCCGGGCTGGTCAACGTCAGCGTCAGCCTGCCCCACGGGTTGACCGACAGCGGCGGCAAACCGGCCATGCGCGTGCCGTTGAACCGCGAGGACTCGGCCACGTTCCAGCCCGGTGTCTACGTGGATCGAAAACCGGGAACCCTGCATTTCGACGTGGCGGAACGCGAAACCGCGTTTTTTGTGCGCAACAGCAAGGGGCGGCCCTACAAGGGCAACATCACCGTGATCTGGGATTCGGAAGTCTGACCGTCCGGGTCAGCCCGCAGGTATTTTTCAAGAGGCGCAAAGCAATGAGATTTCTGTTGTTGATGGGGTTGCTCGGTACATTTTCCCTGGCGGTGCAGGCCGGCCCGCAGATCAATGTCGGCACGGTCTACGACTACCTGGATGGCGATAAAAGCACCTACCTGAAACGGGTGTTCAACAGCGGCGACAGCACCGCATTCGTCAAGATCAATGTCCTGGAAATCGTCTACGACGCCGACGGTACGTCCCGCGAAATCCCGGTCGAAAGCTCGGCGGACGGCACCTCCCGCAAGGGCATCATGGCCAGCCCGGCGCGCTTGATCGTGCCAGCCCAAGGCATGCAGGGCACGCGTTTGCTGTACATGGGCGAGCGTGACGTCGAGCGTTACTTCCGTGTGCGTTTCATCCCCGTGGTGCCGGAGAAAGAAGACGATTTCGTGATCAGCAGCGAGGAGCGCGACGACTATAAAAAGAGCCTGTCGGCGGGGGTCAACGTGATGACCGGGTTCGGCACGATCTTTTTCGTGCGCCCGCAAAATGCCCGCTACGACACGGCCGTCAATGACACCGCCAGCCGTTATGAACTGCGCAACAACGGCAATACCGTGCTGGTGGTCGACGAGTTCAAGAGCTGCTCGCTGAGCAAGGAAAACGACTGCGGGCCGACCACCAAGCACCACGTGTTGGCGGGCAGGTCCTTTGGTTTCGATAAAGAGAAGGGACGTGAATACCGCTTCATGGTGATCGAAGGCGACAGCAAGAAGTCGCTGAAAATTGCCAGTCGGTAAGGCTGATGTCAGTCGGTGAAACTCGGTTCATGTGGTCGCGGGCTGCAGTGTTAAATCTTTGTGGGTAACAAAACATGATCAAGCAATGCACGGTTGCGGCGTTGATGGCGGCCACGGGGCTGATGAGTCTTTCGGCACTGGCGGCGCGCGAGGAGCACACGTTCTAAGTCAGCCTGACAGTGCCGACGCGTTCGTTTTATGTGACGCCGGCGCAATCGGACTGGATTCACCGCGAGCAGATCCTGCCCTGGCTCAGGGAGACTTCCCGGCTGGGCAGCCTGCGCAAATATTTTGATGTGCGCCACGACACCAGCGCGATCGAAGCGCGCCTGGAGTTGCAGCCCTACCTCAGCAACGGCCACCCGGCGGACGATATCCAATTGCGGGTCAGCTTCAATGGCGTCGAACTGAGTCACGCCGTCGAACCCCGGCTAGTGGTGTCCGCCGCCGATGCGGCGGTGGGCTCGCGGGTCTTGCTGGAAATCGAGCCGCAGTTGCCGGCGGGTGGTTATCGCCCCGGCGATTACTACGGCAATGTGTTGCTGTTGTTCAACGCCAAGGCACCGGGCGGGTAGACCCGCAAGGGGCGGTGCTGCGGCTTTTGGCTGATGTCACATCGACTGATCTGAAGGCAGGTTGAAACCCATGAAAATGTCTATCTACGGACTGGCACTGATGCTGGTTGCGCCTTCGGCGCTGGCGGTCAATCAGGAGATCCGGGCGCTGTTCACGCCGGATTCGTCGCAGCCGCAAAAAAACGTGTTTATCAACCAGACACCGAACAGCGGTTACTGCGCCAGTTACCCGCAGGAGTGCACACAACAGGACATGTTCAGTATCCGGCTGCCGGAGCGCTTCCACCCGCGTACTGACATTGCCCCGGGGTCGGAGGTACCGATCAAGGTGCCGGCTGGCTGGCGCCGATTGACGGTGACCAACCGGGACACTCAGGAAACAGAAACCGTTGAAGTACGCATCAGCGGTATAGGTTCCGATTACGTGCTGAGTGACACGGCAATGAACCTCACGGGAGCCGCGACCGCGGTCGCAGGGCACCAGCAACTCTGGGGCGGGCAGATGAGCAGTTGAGTTTATGCATCGCCGCCCTGTACGTACAGTGGTGTAGGTGCTTACAGCGATACCACCTATCGTTTTTTCTGGAAAACCCCCGTAGAAGCCAACTGCACAAAAGTGGCGGCGTTCCGGATTCCCGCCATGTATTTCGACACCCTGGATTTCGCCTACGAACTGCGCACGCCCAACCCGTTGGGCATGTCCAGCGGGCTCTATACCGGGTCGATCAACTACCAGATCGGTCCCGGCGGGGATTTCAACATCGGCAACATGCAACCCACTGACAGCAACCTGACCCTGGACTTCGTCCTCGATGTGCAACACACCCTCAAAGTCGACCTTCCACCCGGCGGTACTCAAATCCTCCTGGAACCCAAGGGCGGGTGGAGCAGTTGGCTCGATCAGGCACGGCCACCCACGCGCCTGTTGCGTGACCAGACCTTCCTCATCTCGGCGTCATCGCGGTTCAAGATGCAATTGGAGTGCGAGCTTGACCTGAGCGAGGGCTGCGGGATCATTGATCGGGAGTCGGGTTATGCCGGGCTGGTCACCGTCAGCGTCAGCCTGCCCCACGGGCTGACCGACAGCAGCGGCAAACCGGTCAATCGATTGTTGTTGAACCGTGAGGAATCGGTGACGTTCCAGCCTGGCGTCTATGTGGATCGAAAGCCGGGAACCCTGCATTTCGAAGTGCCGGAACGTGATACCGCGTTTTTCATCCGCAACAGCAAGGGGCGGCCCTACAAGGGCAACATCACTGTGATTTGGGATTCGGAGGTGTGAGCCTGTAGGCGCGACACCGCACTTGTGGCGAGGGGGCTTGCCCCCGTTGAACTGCACAGCAGTCCTCTCCTTTCTCCGGCAAAAGAGAGGGGCCGCTTCGCAGCCCAGCGGGGGCAAGCCCCCTCGCCACAGCAAGCCCCCCCGCCACAGCAGCCCCCTGGCCACAAGTTCGGTGTCAGGCTTGGCTGATCGGCTTTATGCCTCCAGCCCCTGCTTTTTCAGCAGCTCGCGGGTCAGGTGGCGGCCCAGTGTCAGTCGGTTGTAAGTCAACTCATTGAGCCGGGTCGTGTAGGCCTGATCACTCATCGCTGGCTGGCTGCCGGTGGCGTTGCGCTGTTCTTCCAGGGCGTCCAGCTGCTGATCAAAATCCTGGTCGTTGGCCAGCCATTGCTCGGGGTAGGTCTCTCGCAAATAGTTTTCCCAGAACGGTTGTTCGAGCATGCCATTGACCAGCCCGTCGCCGCTTTCCAGTTCCATCACGGTGGCATAGGCCCGGTCGATGGCCTCGTCCGGCACCGCCGCGACAGTTCGGTAGAGCATGGAGTCGGACTGCCAGGGCAGGTCCAGGCGTCGCGCCAGTGATGTTTGATACGCCAGGTAGATTTCCACCTCTTCGGCCCGGCTGGGGCGCGACAGGGAATCGGCCCGGGCGATGTCGTTGACCCGGTCCAGGCGCGTCGCACCTTTGGCCAATTTCACCAGCCGCGGCTCCAGTTCAATCGCCGACGTCGAATAGGCGTAAGCCTGGGACACCAGCGCCTGCACCCCCATGCTGTTGAACAGCTCGGAGCGGGCATCCGCGCAGTTTTCCGGGTTTTCAGCGGTGCGGAACAGCTTTTCGCGCAAGGGCGTGTCCAGGTCCATGGCATCGATCAGTTCCCAGACCCGGCGCGACAGTTGTTCCCGCACCCAGCCGCCGGCCCGGTAATCGGCGGAGGTGGTCAGGCTGTCGATGAGCCGGAAAAACCCTTCGCTGTTGGCTTCGTTCATCAAGTGGTCCCAGGCTTCGGCGCGCCAGGTGCCCAGGCCAGGAGAGCGATTGCCCCACAGTGAGGTGTCGTCATTGAGCGGCCATTTGTCCCGCGCCCGTTGCGCCAGCGGTTCGTAGATGTTCTCCCGGTGCAGGCCCACCGAGCGGCGGTACGAATACAACGTCTGACGATGGGCGTCGAGCAATTGGCGGGCGTCCAGTCGCGTCCGGGCGACCGTCCACGCATTGCTCGAGCCGCGTATGGCCCGGGGAACGGTGTTGATCGGGTTACCCGACAGGTCGAGGAAAAAGCCCCGGGGACGCGGCCGGCTCAGCAAGCCCTCGGGCCAGGTGGCGAGGCCCGTGTAGGCGAGGTTGAGGACCTTCAGGCGCGGCATGCGCTGGACGTTCGGTGGCAGGCCCAGCACGTTGTATTCCAGGCGCAGGGTTTGCAGGCGGGTCAGGTTGGCCAGTTGCGCCACGGCCTCCTCGGTCAGGCGGATGCGGTTGTCGCTCAGGCGCAGGGTTTCGAGGCCGGACATCTTTCCGACTCCGGCCGGCAGGCCCGTCAGGCCGCAGCGGCGCGCGCTGAACTGGCGCAGTTGGGTGAAATTGCGCAACATCCCGTCCGAGCGCAGCGAGAAATCCATGCCATCGAGATTCAGCGTGGTGATCTGCTCGAGCCAGGGCCTGATGTCCGGCAGTTTTTTCCACCAGCGTTCCAGGTTGTAGCGCCGCAAATCGCTGGACAGGTCCAGCGCATAACCGCCGCTCAGCGACGTACTGCGTTCATCGAACACCCGGGGTTTTCGCTCGAAGCATTCCACCAGGCGGTCGGCCACATGCCTGACGGCATCGGGCGCAATGGCGGCCTCGTCGGGCAGGGACACCGCCACCTGTTCCTGCCAGGTGCTGAGCACGTTGCGCAACTTGTTCAATTCCTACTCCAGGGCCTTGAGCACCTGGACGGGGTCGGCATCACGGGGCAACGAGTGGAGAAAGACTTCCACGTCCTGTTCGCTGAAATGCGGATACAGATCCAGCACCCGTTGCCCAACCGTCCTGGCTTCCCGGGACAGTGCAGGGCCGCGCAACAGCAGCAGGGTCTCGCGCTGGGCCACCGGCCGGATCGGCGGCTCCAGCAACGCGGTGCGCCGTGCGGCCGGTGGCTCGGCCTTGACCATCAGCCATTCCTTGAACCAGGCGCCCTCGCCGGGGCGGTAGCCGAGTTCCAGGCGCGACGTTTCAGGCATGGCGCGCAGAATCGCCTCGTACAGATTGAAGGCAGGATGCAACGGGCGGTTTTCGTGGTCACGCACCTCGTAGCGTCCGTGTTCATCACGCACCAGCACTGTGACGCTCGCGGCCTCATCGGCGCCGACCCGGCAGCGCAACGGGCCGTCGAAGGTGCCGTCACGCACCTCGATGCGCAATCCGTTGAAGGTGTCGCTGTTGAGCCGCAGCACGTTCAGGGCCAGGCGTTCGGTGTCGATGGTCACGCGGTCGCGCTGGTAGAAACCTTCAAAGGCCCGCGCCGTGCGGGTTTCAAACGCGCATTCACGCGCCAGGCCCCGGAGGCGCAGGGGGATGCGCTGCGGTTCGGCGAGTGTCGCCAGTTCGCTGCTGCCGGCGCCGGCCAACAGGGTTTCGGCGACGTCCGTCGGCAAGTCCGGGTATTGCTGTTGCAAGCGCAAGACCTTGGCGTTCTGGCTGATGGCCCTGGCGCGGTACAGGTAGTCCGCGAGGTCGGCCTTGCGCTCATTCACCCGCGCAATCAAGCGATCACGCAATGCTTGTACCCGCGCATCGGCGGGCAAGTGTGCACCGAGCAAACGGGCCAGTTGCGCCTCGTCCAGAAAGCCCGCGACCCGCTCCGGGAGCCTGCCGGCCATCACCTCGGCGAGGCTGAGGTTCAGCGTTCGGCGCGCGGTTGCCGGGGCGCTGCCATAGGCGCGGTACATGCCGGTCAGGTTGGAGCGTTCGTAGACGTTCAGCGCGTAGTCCGCCGGCCAGCCGGGCAGTTCAGTGACCAATTGTTCGAACCAGTAGGACGAGGGTTCCATGGCCGACCCCGAGCGAATTTGCTCGCGGACCACGGCGATATCCTTGATGGCCTGGTAGCGCTTGAGGGTGTCGTCCAGCAGCAACGGTGGCGGGGTCTGCTCGACATGCATGCGGCGCAGCACCCCTTCGTCCGTGCCACTGACCCGGCGGATGTTCTCCAGTTGGTCGGCGTTGAAGCCATCGGTGCGATGGCCGAGGCGTTTCATCAGGGTGTAGGCGTCCCAGGTGCGCGGGTTTTCCCCTTCGAGCAGCCAGGCGCCGTGGCCGTTATGGCTGATTTTCGGTGCGTAGGCCTCGGGACGAGTGGGGTGCTGGATGCGATGCTCGCCGGTGTCGGGGTTTTTTTTGACGTGGTAGGTCCCTTGGTCGAGGAGCAGGATGTCCTGGCCTTCGATGTTGCGCAGGCCCAGGTCATTGGGCTTGGAGTCCTGCTCCAGGCGGATCTGTTGTTCATACGGGCTGAGGTCAGGGTTCCACAGCCTGGTTTTACCGCCGGGCAGTTGCACCGGGGTCATGCCTTCGATCAGCGGCGACAGTTTGAGTTTGAACACTTCGCCGACCGTGCCACCGACACCCAACGCGGCCAGTTGAACGACGTCGGTGACCACGCCAATCACATGCTCGGCGGCTTCCGTCCATTGGCCTTCAGCCAGATCGACCACGCCCTCGATCACATTCGTGGTCAGTTGATAGGCGGTGTAGGCCAGCATCAATTCCCCCAGGCCCGGCACGAACGGGGCCACCACCATCAGCGCGACGTTGAAAATGTCCGAGAGCATTTTCTTGAAATTGTCCCACCAGGCCCAGCGCGAGCGGCTGTCGGCATCGCCGGTGGAGACCGCGATCTCACGGCCATCATTGAGGATCTTGTTCAGTGCCTGCTGGTACCGATGCTCCCACAGCGCACCGGTGATCGGCACGGCGCTGGCCTCGAGTTTGGGCCGGGGCACCGGTGTATCACGCCAGCTCGGGCCGGGATCGGTCGGCGCCAACTCGTGCCATTTGACCTGGCTCAGGCGTTGCTCCAGGCCGGCAAAAAAATGCCCGCGCTGTTGCTGGTCGACAAACTGGCTGAAGAACTGCCGATAGGTCTGCCCGGTCGACGGCAGGCTTTTGTTCTCCCGCAGTTGGCGACCGAGTTCGACGATGCAAGCGGTCGCCGACGGGTATTCCTTGAGGGGGTGCTCCGGGTCGTGGGGGACGTACGCCAGCATGCGGTTGGACGCGCGATTGTGCGGGGATGGCGTCGGGGTAAACATCAGGATGCCGGTCAGGGTGGTGTCCATCAGGCGCAGGTCGCAGGCTTGCAGGAGATTGCCATCCAGGGTCAGGTTCGGGAAGCCGTGGAGCACGGCCAGCAACCCGCGGTGTGCCTGGGGGCTGATGTCACGGGTCTGCAGCGCCAGGTGCAAGGCGGCCTTGAACGCGGCCTTCTGGTTGAGGATGACAAAGTGTTGCAAGGCCCCTGCGGCCACCGGGCTGGACGGCAACAGGACCTGTTGAAGATGACGCCGGTAACGGCGGCCGATATTCAACTCGCGGCACAGTGTCTGGAACTGTTTGAGCGACATTTGTTGTTTGATTGGCACCACTTCGAAGTGCCCGTGTTCATCGGGCTGGGTAATAAAGTCCGATTGAGGTTCAAAGGTGTCGGAACTTGCGAAGTTATGCAGTGCCGCATCCAGTAAAGACACTTTGCGGGTGGTGACACCCTTGGACGTATCAATCACATACCAGGGATGTTCCTTGGGGATATACAGATTTAACCAAGTGGCTCGTACATCAAGGTTCAGCCCATATTGGCGTTGCAGTGCAGCCCTGAGCAAAGGTTCGGCAAAGGCATGGATGTCCTGAAGCACAGTGAGCAGGCGATCCACCGCATTCTGGCGGGTCCAGGATTCCACGTTGGCATTGGCCAGGTCTTCGTCGGCGCTGTTGAACCAGGACTCGCGGACGGGGCGGACCTTGCCCAACGTCCGCACTCTTTCAATGGACGCCTGGGTAAAAGCGCTGTTGAGTGTTTCTTTGATGAAGGGGTAATGACGACCTTTATTGTTATCGGAGTTGTCCGATTCAACCAAGTTGTTTACTGTTTGTGACTGAAACATATTGAATGATCTTCACGTTAGGAGAAGCCCTAAAACTATCCGCTGGCGTGAAGAATAAAAGTCTAAATGTCTGTTCCTGAAGTTGAAGAATGTCGAGTTAACGATCAGGAATTGGATTGCCGAAAATAATTAATTACCACCTTTGTAACCAATGCCGTGATCGCCGTAGGAAAACGCCACGGCGACCTCCGGCATTAGCGTTGTGCCATCGTCGGCGCCGCGCACTCCGTGTTGCGACCCGGCTGCAAATACGGGGTCAGGATCGGCGCCATGCCCTTGAGCACTTGCACGGGCAACGCCGAGGTGAACTTGAATTGTTCCGCCGAGCGACCCGGCACGAACGCGGTCAAAGTGCCGAAGTGATGCTCGCCGATATAGAAGACGAAGGTCGCGGTGCGGTTGATCGACTTCGAACTCAGAATCCTGCCGCCAGAGCCAATCGCTTCGATACGGTTATCCCCGGTGCCAGTCTTTCCGCCCATGGCCAGCGGTGTGCCGTCCGGGGTTTTGAAACTGCCAGAGACCCGTTTTGCAGTACCGGCATCCACCACGTGGGACAAGGCCTCGCGCATGGCCGCAGCGACTTCTGAAGGCATCACGCGTTTGCCGACGTTGGGGTCGTTGATCACCTGGGTTTCATACGGTGTGTTGGCCGCAAAATGCAGACTGTCGATGCGCAGGGTCGGCATGCGGATGCCGTCGTTGAGGATGGTGCCGATCAACTCGGCCAACGCGGCGGGGCGGTCGCCGGAGCTGCCGATGGCGGTGGCCAGTGACGGCACCAGGTGATCGAACGGGTAGCCGACTTTCTGCCAGCGCTGGTGAATGTCGAGGAACGCCTCGATCTCGAGCATGGTGCGGATGCGGCTGTCCCGGGCGCCTTTGTGTTTGCTCTTGAACAGCCAGCTATAAACTTCCTGGCGTTCGAACTGGCTGGCCTTGACGATCTCGCTCCACTTGGCGTCGGGGTGGCCCAGCAGGTAACCGATCAGCCACAGGTCCAGCGGGTGGACCTTGGCGATGAAACCCTGGTCCGGCAGGTCATACGAGCCGGGGCCGTAGCTCAGGTACAGGCGCTCCAGACGTTCGTCGGTGAGTTTTTCGGTGACTTTGGCGCCTTTGAGGTGTGCGCGCACGAAGGTGTTGAAGGCGGCTTGCTCGGCGTCCGGGTAGAGGTAACGGTGCACGGCGGCCATGCGAATCGGGGTCGGGCGCATGCTGTCGAGGAAGGTTTCCAGGCGCGCGTCAGTGTCCTTGTTTTTGTACTTTTTCCAGAACTTGAGCAGGAACGACGTGCCTTCCTTGTCGGCAAACGAAGCCAGGTATTCCTGACGGCGTGGGTCGCGGTCGTCCTTGAGCAGTTCGGCGCTGCTGTTGGGCCCGGAATAGGTGGTGTAGCGCACGATGTCGCGCATCAGCCGAATGAACGGCAGGTTGATCGACTCGCGGATGGCATCGCGCAGGGTCGGCATGCGGCCGTTGTCTTCGTTGCGGAAGTTGTGGAACACGTGCAACCCGCCACCGGTGAAAAACGCCTCGCCGGGGCTGGCCGAGTATTTGCGGTCAAGGGCGGCGCCGAGCATTTTCGGCAGGCTGCGGTCGGTGTTCTGGATCAGGTAATCGACCACCCAGCGGGTCAGGCGATCCTGATCCGGCACGTCGGTTTTCTTCAGCTCGGCCACGGTCTTGTCGCCGTACTTGTCGTGCAGCTCGGAGATGATCTGCAAGTAGGTGGTCAGCACCCGCATCTTGGCGGTGGAGCCCAGTTCCAGTTTGCTGCCTTCGTTGATGTCGAACGGTTGGTCGGTGCTGTCGGTCTGCACCCGCACGCGGGAGCCGTCCGGGGTCAGCTCGAACAGGGTAAAGCTGTAGCGCACCGCCTGGGTGCTCGTGGGGGTCAGCAAGCGTTCGCCGATCAGGCCGATCTGCCCGGCGAACACCGGGTCGGCCAGGTGCTTGAGGTATTCGGTGGCCTGGGCCTGCAAGTCACTTTGCAAGGTGCTGGTGGCCGACAGGTCGAGGCGGTCGAGGTCATACAGTGGACGGTTGAGCATCGACGCCAAGCGGCTGCGGGCGGTGCTGATGCCTTTGTTGGTTTCGATCGGCTGGAGGGTCGGCTGGGTCTGCCAGTCGCGGTACGTCACTTGACTGGCCAGCGCCGAGGCGGCCAGTGGTGCATCGATGACATTGTTCAGGGCGAGCAGGCGAATGTGGCTGTCAGTGAGGTCGGCCAGTTCTTCGTGACCCTTGGTCAGGTAGTGGGAAGGACGACGCTGGGCGATCATCAGCGACAGCATTTCCCGCAGGGCCAGGCCTTTGGCGGCCATGGTTTTTGGATCCGTGGCGGTGCTGGCCAGGGTTTCATTGGCCTTGTTGAAATCGGCGCCGTACCAGACTCGCAGGCCTTCGGCCATGCCATGCACTTCACCGTGGCCGGGGACGGCCGACAGCGGCACGCTGTTGAGGTAATCACGCACCACGTTCTGCCGCACTTCCAGGGTTTGCGGCCCTGGCTGATAAGCCCGCACGCTGGCGGAAATCATCTGCCGGATCTTCTCCGCGCCGGACACGGTCAAGCCATCGGGGGAATGGCGGTACTTCTCCAGCTGCGTCGCCAGGGTACTGCCGCCGGCCGACTGCCCCGGCAGATGCATCAACTTGGCCACCTGGGACCATGCGGCCATGCCGAAGCGCGGCCAGTCCACGGCGGGGTTGGCCAGGGGCTGTTTGGGATCGAGCAGGAAACGGTTCTCGATGAACAGCAAGCTGTTGACCACCACCGGTGGAATCGACTCGAAACTGGAGTAGAGCTGCTGCGGGTAATTGAACTGATACAACGGCGCCGCGCGGCAATCGGTGATCGTCAGCCCGGCCTGGATCTTCTCCGAATAGGGCACGAAAAAGCCCTTGTCGGTGTAGTTCATCAACGCCGGGGAAAAACGGGCTTGCGCGGCTATCACATAGTTGCGCTTGAGCAGCCGAGGCAGAAAATCCCCCATGGCGCTGTAGCCCAGACGCAAGTCGAACGGACCGGCACCGGGGTAGCGAATCGCATCGCTCGGACCGGGTTGCACCTCATAACTCAGGGACGCGGCAAATTTGCTGACCTCCCGGGCCTGAAACTTCGACGTGCGCATTTCCTTGGCAGCGGCCAGGCCCAGCACCACCAGGATAATCAGCAACAACAACCAGAACGCCTTCCAGCCGTGCTTGGAGCGACGGGGTTTTTCAGGTAAAGGCGCATCATCCACACGTTCAGTCGGAACCACGGTTTTACTCGAATCGCTTTGCCATAACGCGCCCATAGTCGACTGATCCATTCACGCAGATTGATCGGACTTGTCTGAAGCTTAGACGGTGGTTGGCGATGGTGAAAAAATTGTGAATAGAGAAATTTCGAAATCGTATGGGTGGTTGTTGTCACGGGGAACGAAGTTATTAAGTCGAACACTACCCTGTGGCGAGCGAGCTTGCCTGTGGCGAGGGGGCTTGCCCCCGTTGGAGTGCGAAGCACTCCCCCAGCATTCCAACAGGAGAACCGCATTCACCGGTTTTACGACTGCTGCGCAGCCGAACGGGGGCAAGCCCCCTCGCCACAAAAGCCCTTTACCCACAGATCAACCCCGTTCACCACAGGTAAACCCTTCCCTGCAGGGGTCGACCCTGTACTCGGTTTATAGCCAACAAGCATCCCAGAGCGGGTAGTCACCGTATTTTTCTACCAACCCGGCACGCAACGGGTTGGCAATGATGTAGCGAGCGAAGGGCAGAAGATCCTCACCATCGCGGATAGCGCGGTCGTGATAACCGGATTGCCACAGCGGGCCGCGACGGCCCGTGGCTTTGTTAACTGACTGAGTACAACGCGATTTGATAGCACCAATGACATTCCCCAAGTCTTTATCGTGCAATTGCATCAGCCAATGGAAGTGATCGGGCATTACAACCCAGGCAATTGAGTCCACATGGCCCGATTCGTGAGCGCGGCGCCGTTCCTGGACGAGCAAACGTCCCAGTCTCCAATCGGAAAAAACGGGTTGGCGATTATGAATAACTGCGGTGATGAGATAAGCGCGACCGGTTTCGGAGTATCGACCTCGACGCAGACGATGAGAGTTGGGTTGGGTTGGCAATCCATTGCCTCCTTTGTGTGGTAATTGACGCTTTCAGGCTAGCGGCTGGTGTTCGGCTTTGACGCTGCAATTGCTGAGTGAAAATTCTGATCTCTCTGAAGGACAAATGGGGCTTACCTGTGGCAAGGGGTTTTTGTGGCGAGGGGGCTTGCCCCCGTTGGAGTGCGAAGCACTCCCCAGCATTCCAACAGGAGAACCGCATTCACCGGTTTTACGACTGCTGCGCAGCCGAACGGGGGCAAGCCCCCTCGCCACAGGGTGTCTACGTCTGAGAGATCTGAGTTAGAGCCTTTGGAGGGGTAAATCCGACTTAGGTCCAAGCATGACGATGCACCAATGCTGTGCAATACTCACCGCCGTTTTTCACGATGGCTATTGCGGCAAAAGCCAGTTAATGCCCCTCCGTAAACCGGGCTTTTAGCGAGAGTTCTGGCTGAATGTTGTGGTTTATAGAGTGAAAAGCCCTGTCGGAAGCTTTTTATACTGCACGCCCCGCTGATCTTGCAGGTTTTGTCCTACAAGACGGGTTTGCCCAAAAGGCAGGCCCGGTTTCAGGCAAGCAACGGCTTATCGGTCGGCGCTTCGATGCTCGGTGGTCATATCCAATAACAAGACGAGGTTGTACCCCTATGCCAGCAGGCAATCATCTGCCCCAAGGCGAGACCGCTCAGGGCGGCCCGCTTAAACGCGAACTGGGCGAACGGCATATTCGCCTGATGGCGCTCGGCGCCTGTATCGGTGTCGGCCTGTTCCTCGGTTCGGCCAAGGCCATCGAAATGGCCGGCCCGGCGATCATGCTGTCCTACATCATTGGCGGTCTGGCGATCCTGGTGATCATGCGTGCCCTCGGCGAGATGGCCGTGCACAACCCGGTCGCCGGCTCCTTCAGCCGCTATGCCCAAGACTACCTCGGCCCCTTGGCCGGTTTCCTGACCGGATGGAATTACTGGTTCCTGTGGCTGGTGACCTGCGTCGCGGAAATCACGGCGGTGGCGGTGTACATGGGCGTCTGGTTCCCCGACGTGCCGCGCTGGATCTGGGCGCTGTCGGCGTTGATCAGCATGGGCACCATCAATCTGATCGCGGTCAAAGCCTTCGGTGAATTCGAATTCTGGTTCGCCCTGATCAAGATCGTCACCATCATTGCAATGGTGATCGGCGGTATCGGCGTGATCGCGTTCGGCTTCGGCAACGACGGCGTGGCCCTGGGGATTTCCAATCTGTGGGCCCATGGCGGCTTCATGCCCAATGGCGTGCAAGGCGTGTTGATGTCCCTGCAAATGGTGATGTTCGCCTACCTCGGCGTCGAGATGATCGGCCTGACCGCCGGCGAAGCGAAGAACCCGCAGAAGACCATTCCCAACGCGATCGGCTCGGTGTTCTGGCGGATCCTGTTGTTCTACGTCGGCGCGTTGTTCGTGATTCTGTCGATCTACCCGTGGAATGAAATCGGCACCCAGGGCAGTCCGTTCGTGATGACCTTCGAGCGTCTGGGCATCAAGACCGCCGCCGGCATCATCAACTTCGTGGTAATCACGGCGGCGCTGTCGTCGTGCAACGGCGGCATCTTCAGCACCGGGCGCATGCTCTACAGCCTGGCGCAGAACGGCCAGGCCCCGGCCGGTTTCGCCACCACATCCAGCAACGGCGTGCCCCGTCGCGCGTTGCTGTTGTCGATCTTCGTGCTGTTGCTGGGCGTGCTGCTCAACTACATGGTTCCGGAAAAAGTCTTTGTCTGGGTGACGGCAATTGCCACCTTCGGCGCGATCTGGACCTGGGTGATGATCCTGCTGGCCCAGCTCAAATTCCGCAAAGGCCTGAGCGCCAGCGAACGGGCCGGGCTGAAATACAAAATGTGGCTGTACCCGGTCAGCTCGTACCTGGCGCTGGCGTTCCTGGTGCTGGTGGTGGGGCTGATGGCGTACTTCCCGGACACTCGGGTGGCGCTGTACGTGGGGCCGGCGTTCTTGGTGCTGCTGACGGTGTTGTTCTACGTGTTCAAGCTGCAACCGACCAATGCGACGCAAGGTGCGGTGCGTTCGGCTTCTTGAGTGGTAACGCCTGAAATGCAAAAGCCCCGGTCGTGATGATCGGGGCTTTTTGTTATGAAACGCTGAACTGTGGTGAGCGAGCTTTCGTGGCGACGGGGCTTGCCCCCGTTGGAGTGCGAAGCACTCCTCTGCATTCCTTCATCCACACCCCCTCGCCACAAAGTGTGCCTTGCCGATATCAAGCGATGACGGTTTGCACCGGCCGGGTCAGGCGCTTGTTGAAATCCAGCCAGGCCCCCAACAACGCCATCAACCCGGCCCCCACCAGTGCGGTGAAGATTTGCATGGCAAACGCATCGTCGGTCATGGCATTGACCATGTCCGCCAAGGGCGCCAACAGCACGCCCAGGCAGAAGATTTCCAGCGAGTAACGACCCATGCGGCAACTCTGCTGCGCCAGCCAGTTTCGGGTCCAGCCGTTGTCGGGCCACAGCTTGGCGGTGACGTAGGCCAGGGCCAGGAAATGCAGCAATCGCACCGGCGACAGGTCGGTCTTGCTGATCGGGTACAGCAGGTTGCTCAGCCACGCCGGCATCACGGCGTCGTGAATTTCCGGCCAGCGCCAGGCGATCGTAATCACCCCGGCGAGCACCGCGTACACCGCTGCGCTGACAAACAACGGCTGGCGCAGCAGCGGTCGAGTATCGGGCTGTCGCGGGCGCTGCCCATGCACAGCGGCGGCGCCACCGAGCACAAACAACAGTTGCCAGACCACCGGGTTGAAGTACCACACGCCATCCTTGATGGCGGCCAGGTTCCAGCCGAACCACGGCGCCAGCAGGTACACCGTCAACGACACCGCCACCACCGCCCATGCCTTGCGCAGCAGCAGGGGCAGCACCAACGGCAGACCCGCCAGCAGCACGATGTACAGCGGCAACGGGTCCATAAGGTTGGGTTTGAAGCGCAACAGCAACTCATCCGTCAGCGCCTGCTGGGGGTTGGTGATGAAGTGATGCATGCCCATTTCTTCCACCAGGTCACGGGTTTCCACGTGGCTGTTGGCGAAGAACACGATGCCCATCAGCATCGCCAGCAAAAAGATATGCACCACGTACAGCACCCAGGTGCGGCGCAGGATTTTCAGGCAGGCGACCAGATAACCGTCACGCTGGAGAATCTTGCCGTAGGCCAGCACCGCCGCGTACCCGGCGAGAAACACGAAAATCTCCGCGGCATCGCTGAAACCGAAGTTACGCGGGGTGATTTGGCCGAGGGGGTTGTGCGGCACGTGATCCCAGAAAATGAAGATCAGGGCCAGGCCTCGAAAAAAGTCGATGCGGTGATCGCGTTCAGACGTCATGACTGAGGGCTCTTGAACGGGTGTTGAAAAGGAGTACTACGCGGCACAAAAGGTTGCGCGCCGCGAATGGGCGGCGCGCAGGGTGGCGTGATTGGCGAGTAATTGCAAAGTCGGGATATTACGGGATATTGCCCGCGCTCACCGTCCGTCTTAAACGCGGTGATGAATGCCTGGCGCCGCGATCAAAGCTTCACGGATTGAATGCAGTCATCCGAAGGGGCATCGACATGCGGATGGGCGATTGGCTCGACAGAGAACTCGGCGGCCGACGGGTCTGGCTGTGTTTTCTATTGGCGACCTTTGCCTACGTCCTGCCGTTGATCCTCGCCGATTATCCCTACATCGATGACAGCTGGCGCTCACTGGCCGCTGGCATGGGGTGGTCGCAAGAGGGGCGTTTATTTACCCAGCTGTTCTACAACGGGCTGACCTTCAGCGGCGCGGCGCCCAACCTCTTTCCCTTACCTTTGCTGATCGCCACCCTGGCGATGGCCTGGGCATTGACCCGCCTGACCTTCCACTACTTCGCCGAACCGACCCTGGCCCATTGCCTGGTGGTACTCGGGTTCTGGTACAACCCGTTCTTCCTGCAAAACCTGTCGTATCAATATGACGGCCCAGCCATGGCCCTGAGCCTGGTGGCGGTGATTTTTGCGATCACCTTTCGCAGCGCCTCGCGGGTCCGGCAACTGGTGGTGCCGGCGCTGCTGATTGCCCTGGCATTGGGGCTGTATCAGGTCAGCATCAATGTGTTTCTCGGCTTGTGCGCCCTGGAGCTGCTGCGCGGCGCCAACGCCAAACTGCCCTGGCCCGAGTGGTGGCGGTTGTTCGGCTGGAACGCCGCGCAAGTGGCGCTGGCCTGGTTGATCTACTTCGCCACGGCGGGCGCCTATATGAATCAGCACCGCACCCAACTGTTGAACGGGGAGGTGGCGCCACTGCTGCAAATCGAAACCAACACGGCCCGGGTGTTGGAAAAGGTCATGTTGCTGTTTCACGGCGGCTTCGGCTGGGTGTTCGCGGGGCTGCTGCTGTGTGCGGTGGCCGGCGCTGTCCTGCTCATCGGACGGCAGGAAACGGGGCCGAGGAAAACCGTGTTGGGGTTTGTTTGTTTATTAATTATTCCGGTCGTGGTGTTTCTGGTACCCGGCGCCGCGCTGTTTTTCCGCGACTTCAACGAAGGCGCCCGGACCCTGATGGGGTTCTCCGTGGTGCTGCTGTTGCTGTTCTACTTCAGTCACCTGGCGTTGACGGTCTTGCACCCACGACTGCCGCTGCTGTTGCTGATCCCGCTGCTGGCCATGCTCTCGCTGTCCTTCGCCTATGGCCGGGTGCTGGTAGTGCAGAAGACCTTCGCCAACACCGCGCTCAACGCCCTGAGCTACGACATCGCCTCCCGCCCGGCCCTGCGCGATGCAAAACGTATTTACCTGTCGGTGACTTACTCCGATCACTGGCTGATCGGTGCGGCCGGTTCCTTCAAGCACTTGCCGGTGCTGCGTTATTTGCTGAACACCGACTACTACATGCTCGCCGAGAACTTGCCCAAGGCCGGCATCACCAATGTGGTGGCCGAGCGGGAGCGGCGCAATGCGACGCGGGTCGGGTATCAGGGGTTTGTACCGCTGGTGGATAGCCAGTACTACCGCATTTATTTGCTCGGGGATTACGGTTTTATCGTGATGAAGGAACCGAAGCCGATCACTGAACTGCATTGGTGACCGTTGGTCCGGAACAGCGTGAGACCTGTAATTTCTGACAGTAGACGGTACCCGGTGACAAATTTAGTTTGAAGGCACCTGCAACGGCAACGCGGCAAGGAGCCGGCATGAAAGCCTTATGGGAAGGATTCTCCACCTACGCATTCATTGGATTGGCCAATACGTTTATTCATTGGCAGCTGTTTTATGTCCTCTCCACTGCCGCTGAACTTAGCCAGGCGGCGAGTAATTTAGCGGCCTATTGCGTCGCGGCGACCTTTTCCTTCTATGTCAATACGCTCTATACCCTGGATAACAAAGCGTCGGTATTGGCGTATTTGCTGTTCATTGGTTTTATGGGCGTCATGAGTTATGGCGTCGGGCATCTCGGCGATGTATGGCAGCTTCACGGTCTGGTGACGGTGAGTTTGTTTTCGTTATTATGCCTTGTGTGCGGGTTCTTCTTTTCGAAGTTTGTGCTGCTTCGGGTACTAGACGAACGGAAGGGGTTAGACGAAGAGGGCGCTGAATAGTGGACGGCGTAGGGGGCAAGGAGAATGTGCGTTTACAACGGCCTTGCTTAATAATTTTATCAGTGACTTCAATTTTACTTATTTCAGTGGTGGTGCGGCTCTATGGTGTGGGCAAAATACCAGTCTGGTCGGATGAAGCATTTACATTGATTTTAAGTTCTTACTCGCCTTCTCAAATTGTATTTCATACGACCCAAGACGTGCATCCCCCTCTTTATTATCTGGTTTTACATTGTTGGATGTCTATTTTTGGTAATGGACTTTTTGCTACGCGGAGCCTTAGCGTAATGGCTGGAAGTCTGAGTGTGTTGCTGGGTATGTGGTTACTGTCTTTGATCTGTACTCGACGTGCGGCTGTTTTGGGTGGTGTGATATTAGCGCTGCTTCCTATTGCTGTTCGTTATAGCCAAGAAGTACGCATGTATGCCTTGTTAGGGCTGTTAATGCTGGGCGCGACCATCGCTTTCGTATACTGGCTCAAGAATCCTCGTGTTAATTTCGCGCTCGCGATGTATGTGGTGCTGGCGATGGCCGGACTTTATACCCACTATTTTGCTGCAGTCGGGCTGGTTTCGTATTGGGCTTATCTTTTGGTTCTGATGTGCCGGCGTGAGGTGTCGTATAAGTATCTCTTCGCAAAGGACTGGTGGCTGGCTAATATATTAATAGCTCTGTTTTTTACGCCTTGGGTTCCCAATCTTTTGCATCAGTTGGAGTTTTCGGGGTTTAACTGGATCGAACGATCTGATTTCGATGCAGTGGTTTCAGCGATGTGGATGTTTGTAAGTTACACGGATGGGCTGGATTTCCATGTTTTGTTGTTTTATAGCTTGCCGGTGGCGTTGTTTGTAATTGCTTTAGTTGCGATGATGCACGATTCGACTCCGAGGAAGTATAGTTATCTGATTGTGACTTATACGTGGTTTCCATTAGTTCTCATTGCGTTGGTTTCTTTTTTTCGTCCGCTGTTTGTCGTTCGGTATTTTATGTTTGCCGCGCTGGGACTACCGATGATTATGGCCTTGGCGTTGGATACATATTGGGTTCGCTGGAGATTGTACTGTTGCATATCCATGGTGCTGATAATCTCTATGGAGAGTGCTGGTATCTATAACGTACATCGAGTGGGTCATGTTGTCCATCAAGAGATAAATAGCATGGATGCTGTTTCTGCACAATTAAATGCGCAAGTTGCTACGAAGGATGAAGTATTAATTACATATGGGTTTTTATACTTTCCATTTGTTTATTACAATACAACTGGAGTGACGCCAAAGTTTTACGCTCCACCGAATGCAGACGGGACGCTGTCGCGCCCTAATGGCACCTTGATATGGACTTTGGTTCAGAATAAAGCAAGCGAAATATTTATTGATAATCTGGATGGCCTGAAGTCAAGATCTGGAAGGATTTGGATGTTAGGGAACTATATAGGCGGGGCACAGGAAATTGTAGTTCCGCAGAGTTGGCGTTTGATTAGCACCTTTATTGTGGAGGATACACAACTCCAGCTATTCGAGTTGGGGTCATCCGATGCACAGCCAAATTCTTCGACCGTTCAGACAATTGAATCTGGCATGTACGTTCCCGATAGCGCCAACCTACCTTGAGGCTGGCGCCTTGATCAGTGCTTACGCCGCCGCCACTTCCCCCGGCTCAAAACTATCCGCCCGCGCCATCTGCCACATCCGCGAATAAAACTCGCCGTTCACTTCCCCGGTCAACAATTCCCCCGGCTTCAAGAACACATGCAACTGCGAGAACAATTTAATCTCGGTCGCCGACATGCGTCGTACCAAATGCTTTGCCGACAGTTGCGAAGGATGTTCCAGCCCTGCCGCCGCCAGCATTTCAGCCAACGCCTTCAAGGTATTGCGATGGAAGTTGAACACCCGCTGCGCCTTGTCCGGCACTACCAATGCGCGCTGACGCAGAGTGTCTTGAGTCGCCACGCCGGTCGGGCATTTGTTGGTGTGGCAGCTTTGCGACTGGATGCAGCCGATGGCGAACATGAAGCCGCGCGCGGAGTTGGCCCAGTCGGCGCCGATGGCCAGGACGCTGGCGATGTCGAAGGCGCTGACGATTTTGCCGCTGGCGCCGAGTTTGATTTTGTCTCGCAGGTTCAAGCCCACCAGGGTGTTGTGGACGAACAGCAAGCCTTCGCGCATCGGTACGCCGATGTGGTCGGTGAATTCCACCGGTGCCGCGCCGGTGCCGCCTTCCTTGCCGTCGACGACGATGAAGTCCGGGAGGATGCCGGTTTCGAGCATGGCCTTGGCGATGCCCATGAATTCCCATGGATGGCCGAGGCAGAACTTGAAGCCCACCGGTTTGCCGCCGGACAGTTCACGCAGTTGCTGGATGAAGTGCATCAGTTCGATGGGCGTGGAAAACGCGCTGTGCCGCGACGGCGAAATGCAGTCTTCGCCCATCAGGATGCCGCGGGTTTCAGCGATTTCCTTGGTGACTTTGTGCTTGGGCAGGATCCCGCCGTGGCCGGGTTTGGCGCCCTGGCTCATCTTGATTTCAATCATGCGCACTTGCGGCGTCTGGGCCTGGGCGGCGAAGCGTTCCGGGTCGAAACGGCCGTCGGCGGTGCGGCAGCCGAAGTAGCCGCTGCCCAGTTCCCAGGTCAGGTCACCGCCGTTTTCCCGGTGATAGGCGCTGATGCTGCCTTCGCCGGTGTCGTGGGCGAAGTTGCCGAGCTTGGCGCCCTGGTTCAACGCGCGGATGGCGTTGGCGCTGAGGGAGCCGAAGCTCATGGCCGAGATATTGAACACCGACGCCGAGTACGGCTGAGTGCACTGCGGGCCACCGACCATCACGCGGAAACCGCTCGGGTCACTCAACGGCGCCGGGCGCATGGAGTGGCCGATGAACTCGAAGCCCGACTGGTACACGTCGATCAGCGTGCCGAAGGGTTTGTCGGCGCTTTCGTTCTTGGCCCGGGAATACACCAGCGAA
The DNA here is from genome assembly GCF_008370045.1 of Pseudomonas sp. ANT_J12. Classification (GTDB taxonomy): domain Bacteria; phylum Pseudomonadota; class Gammaproteobacteria; order Pseudomonadales; family Pseudomonadaceae; genus Aquipseudomonas. The sequence goes on along the minus strand of NZ_VOBN01000002.1, from coordinate 372,348 downwards.
CGCTGGGCCCGGGAGAAGGGCAGGGCGTCGCTGTCGGATTCGAGCAGGTATTGGCGGATTTCCGGGCGAATGCCCTCGACCAAGTAACGGATATTGCCCAGGATCGGGTAGTTGCGCCGCACGGCGTGGGGGCTTTGCAGCAAGTCGAACAGGCCGACGAGGCTCAGCACGCCGGTAACGGCGGTGATCGGCCAGAGCCAGTCGTGTTGCAGGAAGGGCAGGCTGGCGAGGGTAAAGATCACACACGCGGCAAAGAAGGCGTAGCGGCTCAGGAGTGACAGGCTCATACGGGTTCCCTGGGTTCGGACTCGGTTACGTTCAACACGCGATCCCTGTAGGAGCGAAGCTTGCTCGCGAAAGCGGTGTGTCAGTCACGGTTAATGTCGACTGACACACCGCCATCGCGAGCAAGCTTTGCTCCTACAGGGCCGTGGTGTTTCAGGCATTTTGCGCTTGCAGGAATATCGAAAACAGCTCCGACTGGGACTTGATCCCCAGCTTGCTGTACATGTGTTTCTTATGGACTTTCACGGTTTCTACGGAGATTTCCAGCTTACGGGCGATTTCTTTACTGGAGCAACCGCTGAGCATCAACCTTCCGACGTCCAGCTCCCGGGCGGTCAGTTGCGCGCCTTTGAGTTGCTGCACCGAGGCTTCCAGTTGCACGCGCCAGTCAGCCTGGATCGGGGAGGGAGCCAGGGCCACGACTTCGTTGATTTCATAGGGCAAGCGCTGGCGCAACAGGCCCAGCACCCACGGCTGGATCAGCGACAGCAAGGCTATCTGCTGGCCGCTGAAACGCTGCTTGCTGCCCAAGGACAGGCACAGCGTGCGGTCGCCTTCGAGCTGGCAATTGAACTGGATTTCGTCGGCCACCACATTCAGACGAAAGTAGCGCTGGTAATACTCGGTCAGCTCGAAGTGCTCTGGCGCGACTTCCGACAGGCGATACAGCCCGGTGCGCGACTGTTCGCGGCAGGCGATGTAGAACGGGTCCAGCAGGTACAGGCCGCGCAGGTAATCCTGGAACAGCTGATCGGGGCTGCCGTCCTCGCCGGGGCATTCGGCGAACACCAGCGGGTGCTGGTCGGCGCTGAAAAGCAGCACCACCCAGCTGTCGAAATCCACGTATTGGTCCAGCAACCGGACCAATTGCGTCCAGAAGTTCGGCTTGTCCAGGGCGTCGATCAGTTGCCCCACCGAACGGTGCCAGGCGATGTCATCCAGCGAGAGTGTCATGCGTCTACCCCTATCGGGTTACCCCGGCCGCGTGATTCCCTGGCCGGTTGCTTGCTGCGCATACTGGCGCACAGACACCGACCGGGCAATCTTTCTGCAACCCCGGCGCCCATAACAAGGAATACCCATGAAGGTCGAACTCGCCCAATTGGCGGGCCGTGACAATGACACGGCTTACAACCTCGAACGCGCCCTGGCTGCGATTGCCGGCTGCGCCAGCGATACCCAACTGATCATGTTTCCGGAAGGCCACTTGATGGGCTTCGCGTCGGAGGAGACCGTGGCCCAGGTCGCCGAGCCGCTGGACGGCCCGACCGTCAGCGCTGTGCTCGCAGCGGCCCGTGAACGCCAGATCGCCGTGGTGGTGGGCATTGCCGAGAACGACAACGGCCGTTTCTACAACACCACGCTGCTGATCACCCCCGAAGGCATTGCTCTGCGCTATCGCAAGACGCATTTGTGGGCGTCGGATCGCGGCGTCTACGAGGCCGGCGACCGTTACGCCACGTGCCTGTGGAACGGGGTGCGGGTCGGCCTGCTGATTTGCTACGACATCGAATTCCCCGAAACCGCCCGTGCCTTGGCGCAACTGGGCGCCGAAGTGCTGCTGGTCACCAACGGCAACATGGACCCCTACGGCCCGACCCACCGCACCGCGATCATGGCCCGCGCCCAGGAAAACCAGGCGTTTGCGCTGATGGTCAACCGCGTGGAAACCGGCGATGGCGGTTTGTTGTTTGCCGGCGGCAGTGCGCTGGTGGATCCGCTGGGCACGTTGCTGTTCGAAGCCGGGCGCGAGGAGGGTCAGTTTGCGGTTGAGCTGGACCTGAACCAATTGGCGGCGGCGCGACAGGATTATCGGTACCTGGATGATCAGCGGCTGAAGTTGCCGGGGGAGATTGTCGAGCATGCCAATGGACGGCGGGAGTTACTGATCCCTAAAAACTGAAGATCAAAAGATCGCAGCCTTCGGCAGCTCCGCCGAACGCGATTCCGCTGTACCGATCGTTCCCACGCTCTACGTGGGAATGCAGCCCGGGACGTTCCGCGTCCCAAGAGCGGACGCAGAGCGTCCATTGAGGCATTCCCACGCAGAGCGTGGGAACGATCACGCAACACCCCGTACCTTGCGCCGAACTCGGCTCTGCCATAAATCTAATAAATTCGGAGTAGTCGCTCATGGCTCGTTTGCAACGCACCCTGTCATTGGGTTCGGTGGTGCTGTTCGGCATCGCCTACATGACGCCGATCATTGTGCTCGGCACCTTCGGCATCCTCGCTCAATCCACCGCCGGCATGGTCCCGGCCGCTTACCTGGCGGCGCTGGTGGCGATGTTCTTCACTGCCATGAGCTACGGGCGCATGGCCGCCGCGTTCCCGGTGGCCGGTTCAGCCTACAGCTATGTGCGCAAAGCCATCAGCCCGAAACTCGGCTTTATCGCCGGTTGGGCAGTGCTGCTCGATTACCTGTTCCTGCCGATGGCGATCTGGCTGATCGGTGCGGCTTACCTCAACTCCGCCTTCCCGGCGGTGCCGCAGTGGATCTGGGTGTTGGCGTTCATCGGCATCACCAGCGCGATCAACATCGTCGGCCTGAAACTGGCCAACGGCATCAATGCCTTGCTGATGCTGGTGCAATTTCTGGTACTGATCGCTTTCGTCGCCCTGTGCGTGCATTACATCGGCGGCGACGCGAACACACCGTTGTGGACGATCAAACCGTTCTTCAACGGCGACATGCAAATGCCGTTGATCATGAGCGGCGCGGCCATTGCCTGTTACTCGTTTCTCGGTTTTGACGCGGTCAGCACCCTGACCGAAGAAACCCGCGACCCACGCCGCACCATTCCCCGGGCGATCATGCTGATCACCCTGATCGGCGGTTTGATTTTCGTCGGCGTGTCGTACTTCGTGCAGATCGCCCATCCGTCGTTCCAGTTCGACAGCGTCGACTCGGCGGCTTACGAAATTGCCCGCAACATCGGCGGCGACCTGTTCGTCTCGATCTTCCTCATCGGCCTGATCGTCGGCCAGTTCGCGTCGGGCCTGTCAGCCCAGGCCAGTGGTTCGCGGTTGCTCTTTGCCATGGGCCGCGACGGCGTGCTGCCCAAGTCGTTTTTCGGCACGTTGCATGAACGCTTCGGCACGCCGGTCAACAGCATCCTGCTCTGCGCCGTGGTGGCGTTGCTCGCGCTGAAACTGGACGTGACCACCTCGACCTCGTTCATCAACTTCGGCGCCTTCCTGGCCTTCAGCCTGGTGAACCTGTCGGTGATCTTCCATTACTGGATCGGCGGCGAGAAAAAAGGCCCGCGTGAGCTGGTGCTGTTCCTGGTGTTCCCGTTTGTTGGCCTGGTGGCGGACTTGTGGCTGATGGTCAGCCTCGATCACCTGGCGATTTACCTGGGCCTGAGCTGGCTGGCGATTGGCGTGGTGTACCTGGCGGTGCTGACGGGCGGGTTCCGTCGCCAGCCGCCGGAGATGGATTTCCAGGAAGCCACGTAACGACACACCACCCTGTAGGAGCAAAGCTTGCTCGCGATGGCATCGGGTCTGACACACCGCGTCATCGTTCTTCGCGAGCAAGCTTTGCTCCTACGGTGACGGCGGTATGTCAGTCAACATTGATGTTGAATGTGCAGCCGTCTTCGCGGGCAAGCCTCGCTCCTACAGGGGCTGGTGTTCAGCTTGCCAGTTTGGTCTGGCGCACCGGCAGTTCGACGCGGAAGGTTGTGCCCGTCCCGACGATGCTGCGCACGGAAATATCCCCGTGGTGCTTTTTCACGATCCCGTACCCGTAGGAGCAAAGCTTGCTCGCGAAGGCGTCGGGTCTGACACACCGCGTCATCGTTCTTCGCGAGCAAGCGTTGCTCCTACGGTGACGGCGGTATGTCAGTCAACATTGATGTTGAATGTGCAGCCGTCTTCGCGGGCAAGCCTCGCTCCTACGGGGGGCTGGTGTTCAGCTTGCCAGTTTGGTCTGGCGCACCGGCAGTTCGACGCGGAAGGTTGTGCCCGTCCCGACGACGCTGCGCACGGAAATATCCCCATGATGTTTTTTCACGATCCCGTACCCGTAGGAGCGAAGCTTGCTCGCGAAGGCGTCGGGTCTGACACACCGCGTCATCGTTCTTCGCGAGCAAGCTTTGCTCCTACGGTGACGGCGGTATGTCAGTCAACATTGATGTTGAATGTGCAGCCGTCTTCGCGGGCAAGCCTCGCTCCTACAGGGGGGGGGTGTTCAGCTTGCCAGTTTGGTCTGGCGCACCGGCAGTTCGACGCGGAAGGTTGTGCCCGTCCCGACGATGCTGCGCACGGAAATATCCCCGTGATGTTTTTTCACGATCCCGTACGACAGCGACAGCCCGAGCCCGGTGCCCTGGCCAATCGGTTTGGTGGTGAAGAACGGGTCGAAGATTTTCTGCAAGGTCTGCGGCTCGATGCCCGAGCCGGTGTCGGCGACTTCGATCCACACGGTTTCACCCGCCATCCCGGTGCTCAGGGTGATAGTGCCGCGTTCCGCCCCGATGGCCTGGGAGGCGTTGACGATCAGGTTCATGATCACCTGGTTGATTTGCGACGGCAGGCACTCGATTTCCGGCAGCACCTGATAGGCCTTTACCACGTCGGCCTTGTACTTGAGTTCGTTGGCGACGATGTTCAGGGTCGAGTCGATGCCCTGATGCAGGTTGGCCCACTGCCATTCCTGGTTCGAGTCCACCCGGGAAAAGTCCTTCAGGTCCTTGACGATCTGCCCGACGCGGCTGATGCCGTCCTTGGACTCCTTGATCAGCAGCGGAATGTCCTCGCGCAGGAACTCCAGCTCGATGCGTTCGCGCAGCACGCCCAATCGCTCCATCACCTCGGTTGAAGTAATCGCCTGTTCGGCACTGCGATAGGCGTCGAGCATTTCCTGCAGTTGCTTGAAGTAGCCTTCCAGGCATCCGAGGTTGGAGGAAATGAAGCCGATGGGGTTGTTGATTTCATGGGCGACGCCGGCGGCCAGTTGCCCCAGCGAGGCGAGTTTTTCCGATTGCACCAGTTGCGACTCAAGCTGTTTGCGCTCGTCGATTTCCCGCTGCAAGGCTCCGCTGGCCTGTTTGAACTCCGTCGTGCGCTGGTCCACCAGGTGCTCCAGGTGGTGCATTTGTACCGAGGCCCGTTCGGTCATGTCCCACTTGGTCAACAGGGTATTGGCCATCTGCTGCACTTCAATATTGTCGAACGGTTTTTTCAGGATCAGCAGCCGGTCATGGGCCTGCAGACGGTCGAGCAGTTCATCCCACGAGTAATCGGAATAAGCGGTGCACACCACCACTTGCAGGCGCGGGTCTTGCTGCCACAAGTGTTCGATGGTCTGCGCGCCGTCCCAGCCATCGGGCATGCGCATGTCGACGAAGGCCATGGCGTAGGGACGGTTTTCCTTCATGGCGAACTTGAGTTTGCCCAGGCCTTCCTGGCCGCCGAAGGCCGAGTCCAGTTCGAACAGGGCGCTGGCGGATTTGACTTCGGCGCCGAACAGCGCCACTTCCATCTCATCCAGTTCCACGTGTTGCACCGGGTTCGGGGTGAGGATCTTGCGAAAGTCGACATGAATGGACGGTGTGTCATCGATCAACAAAATGCGTCGATTCGAGAGTTCGCTCATGCGTCACCTGCTACGGTTTTCAAAGGGATCTGCAGCGTGAACTGTGCGCCTTTGCCCGGTCCGTCGCTATGGGCGGTGAGGTGGCCGTTCATCTCGATGGCGGCCAGGGCACAACTGTGCAGGCCGAAACCATGGCCTTCCTTGCGGGTGGTAAAGCCGTGGGCAAAGATTCGCGTCATGTTTTCCTTGGGGATGCCTTCACCATCATCCTTGACGCTGACTTGAAGAACGCTGTCGTCGACGATTTTCACCCCAAGGGTCATCTGTCGTGGACGGTCGCTGAGGTCAGACATCGCGTATTTGGCGTTGCTGATCAGGTTGATCAGGATCAGCAGCAAGCGGTGTTTGTCACCCATGACCCGGGGGACTTCGCCGTATTCCTTGACCACCGTGACGTGGTGTCGGGTCAGGGCGCCGGAGTTCATGCGCAGGGCGTCCTCCAGCAATTCGCTGATGTGCACCGGCTCCATCAGGCTGTTGGCGCCGGCGTAGGACTGCTGCGTGGCGACGATGTCCTTGATGTGGTCCACGCTTTTGGTCAGCTGCGCCAGTTCGTCGGTCATGCCCTGTTGTTCGAGGGCAATGGCGTCCACCAGTTGATTGAGGTAGCCGGGGAGCAATTTGCCTTTGGCATCCTCGGTCAGAAAGCTGCCCAGGTCCGCAGCGTGTTCGTTGATCAGTTGCATCGCCTTGCCCAGCCCCAGGGCCTTGCTGCCGCGCAGTCTGCGGGTGACCAGGTCGGCGGAGATGTTCACGCTGTTGAGCACGTTGCCGACGTTGTGCAACACGTTGGTGGCGATCTCGGCCATGCCGGCCTGGCGCGCGGTGTCGAGCAGTTCGCTCTGGGTATCGCGCAGTTCCCGGGTGCGTTCTTCGACCCGCAGTTCCAGGTCGTCGTTAGCGGTTTGCAGCGCTTTGTTAACGCGGCTGATTTCGGTGTAGCTGCGCATCAGCCGAATCGCCAGGTACACCAGCACCAGCACCAACAGCACGGAAAACACCAGCATGTAGAAGTGATAGCGCTGATACACCGCATCGGACTGCTGCTGGTCGTCGTTGAGCAAACCGGTGATGTCGTCCAGCCGTTCGGCCACGGGGATGGCTTCGATGTTTTCCAGCAGGCGGTTGACGATCGGTTGCTCCCGCAGGATCAGCGCGATGTGATTGCTCAAAATGTCGATGGGGCTGTGGAACGGTTCTGGCAACCGCAGTTTGTTCACCCCCAGTTTGTTCAGGCCGACCAGGATGTCAGCGGCCTTGTCGTCCGAGGTCACTTGCGCGAATTCGAGTGCGCTGAGCAGCAAGTCATAGGTGTCGGTGGCGATGTTCTGCAGTTGCAGTTGGTCGCCATCCACTACTTGGGCCAAGGGTTGCTGAATGTCGTCCTCGGCTGTGGGCAAAAACGCCAACGAGTTGCGCAGTACCGCGTTGTGGGACTTGAACTGCTCCACCAGTCGGGTTTTTTCCTGGATGGCGGCCAGGTAGGCATCGTGGCTGTCCTTCCACGCGGGCGAGTCCTTGCGCCCATGGCTCGATTCCATGTTTTCGAACCGCTCCCACAACTGCGTCATCTCGGTCAGGGGTGTGACCAGTGGATCGTAGTTGTGATTGAGGGTGATCCGCGCCTTGAGAATCTCGGTTTCCCATTGCGCGTTGAGTTGTTTCATCCGCCCGATCAAGTCCCGGGAGTCGGTGTAGGCCGAGGTCTGGTCGGAACTCGATTTGAGGTACAGGAACAACAGAATCGAGGCCAGGGCCAGGGCCACCAGGCTGAGCAGCGCCAGGCTGCGACGGCGGGACATTTTCATAATGGCTTGCCCTCCCATTCACCGGTCAGGGTCTTGAGGAACAGGATGATCAGGGCCTTGTCGTCATTCGAGGGCACGCGGCCGAGCTGGTACTTGAACATCACATCCACCGCCTCTTCGAGGGTTTTCGCCGAGCCGTCGTGGAAGTACGGCGCGGTCACGGCGACGTTGCGCAGGCTCGGGACCTTGAACACATTGCGGTCCTCCTCATCCTTGGTCACCAGGTAGCGTCCCAGGTCGGTTTCGGTGGGGTTGCCCCGGGCCTGGAAGTAATCGCCCATGACCCCGAATTTCTGGAACATGTTGCCGCCGATATTCACCCCTTGATGGCAGGAAATGCAGCCGTACTCCTTGAAGCGCTGATAGCCGTACTTTTCTTCGAGGGTGAGGATGTCGGTATTGCCTTGCAGGTATTGATCGAAGCGCGAATTGGCGCTGACCAGCGTGCGCTCGTAGCTGGCCAGGGCGTTTTGCACATTGCCCATGGTCACGCCGTCCGGGTAGGCGCTGGCGAACGCGGCGTGGTAGGTCGGGTCGGCGCTCAGGGTTTGCACCACGTGCTCCCAGTTGCTGCCCATTTCGCTGGGGCTCTGCACCACTTCGTGGACCTGGGCTTCCAGGGTGGCGGCACGGCCATTCCAGAACTGGCGGAAGTTGAGGGAGGCGTTGAGCACGCTCGGGGTGTTGATGGCCACCGGTTGGCCGTTGAAGCCGATGGAGAACTGTTTGTTATCGGCGCCACCACTTTCCAGGCGATGACACCCGGCGCAGGACACGCTGTTGTTGACCGACAGGCGCGGCTCATTGAATAACTGGCGACCGAGTTCGACCCGCAAGGGATTCTGCTGCGGCACGGGAGGTAACGGTTTGAGCGGTTCGTTCAGCGGTGCGCCGCTGGCGCTCAGGCAGATCGCCAACGCAAACACCGCAACGGCAAAGGCAGGGTTGGACGACATCGAATAATTCCTTGGCGGTTGGCCTGGGTGTGGTCGTGCGTCGCTCATGTCTGGGCTGAAGGCAGCGGCTTCACCAACATCAAATAATGCGCAAAAGCATCCGGCGCCACGGCTTTGCTGAAGTAGTAACCCTGGCCTTCCTCGCAGTGGTGGGCCTTGAGGAAATCCAGTTGTTCGAGGGTTTCGATGCCTTCGGCGATCACCGTCAGCTTGAGGCTCTTGCCCAAACTGATGATGGCGCTGACCAGGGCGGCGTCGCTGCTGTCCCGGCTCAGGCCGCGGATGAATGACTGGTCGATTTTCAGCACATCAATGGGAAACCGGCGCAGATAACTGAGGCTGGAATAACCGGTGCCGAAGTCATCGATGGCCAGGCGCACGCCCAGGGCCTTGATCCGGTTCAGAGCGGTCACGGTGGCGTCGACGTTCTGCATCAACACGCCTTCGGTGATCTCCAGTTCGAGCAAGGTCGGGTCCATCCCGGTCTGCTTGAGGATCAGCTCGATGCTCTCGACAAAGTCGCGCTGGCGGAAATCGATGGCTGACACGTTCACCGAAATGCAGATTTTCGGCAGCCCGGCGGTCTTCCAGATACACGCCTGGCGACAGGCCTGGGCCATCACCCATTTGGTCAGCGGCACAATCAAACCGCTGTCTTCGGCCACCGCGATAAAGTCCGAGGGATAGACCCAGCCTTGTCCCGGTTTTTTCCAGCGGATCAGCGCTTCGGCGCCCACCACCTGGCCACTGCCCAGGTCCATTTTCGGTTGGTAGTGCAGGACAAATTCGTTGCGCTCCAGGGCCAGCCGAATCCCCGACTCAATGCTCTGCTGCTCCCGGGCACGCTGGTTCATTTCGTCGATGAAAAAGCTGAAATCGTTCGGGCCGTTTTCCTTGACGTTGCGCATCGCGGTTTCGGCTTTCTTGATCAGCACGATGGCATCGAGGCCGTCCTCGGGGTAGATGCTGATCCCCAGGCTGGCGGTCACACTCAGGTCGTGGCCGGCAATGTGTTGCGGCGCGCGGATCGCGTTCAGCAGTTTTTCCGCGATGCCCTTGGTCTGCTGCGGGTGGCGGATATCGGCCAGGATCACCACGAACTCGTCGGAGCCGTAGCGAAACACCGAATCGGATTCACGCACCGTGGCCACCAGGCTCTGGCCGACGCGTTTGAGCATCTCGTCGCCGGCCGGGTGCCCCAGGGCATTGTTGATGCGCTTGAAGCGGTCGAGGCCGAGAAACATCACCGCCAGTTGTTTGTCATGGCGCCGGGACAGGGCCAGGGACTGGTTCAGCCGATCGCCGAGCAAGGTGCTGTTGGGCAACTCGGTGAGGATGTCGTATTGCAACAGGTGCGAGACCTTGAGCAGCTCATGCACCCGGGCCTCGATGGTCTGCTCCAGGCTCAGGACTTTCATCGCCGCGTCCTGGGCCATCTGCCATTTCCAGGTCAGGGCGCTGGCCATCTGGCGGATTTCCAGGCTGTCGAAGGGTTTTTTCAGCACCAGTAGCTGATCGCCGAATTCGAGCCGTTCGGCCATGGCTTCCCAGCTGTAATCCGAATACGCGGTGCACAGGGCGATTTGCAGGCTGGGATCGGCCTTCCACAACTCTTCGATGGTTTCCAGCCCGTCCCAACCCGGCGGCATGCGCATGTCGGTGAACGCCAGGGCATACGGGCGACCTTCGGCCCGGGCTCGCTTGACCAGTTCCAGGGCTTCCTGGCCCTGGTAGGCGGAATCGAGCTGAAAGGTCAGGCGGTCCGGTTGCAGCGTGCCGAACAACGCTTCCTCGGTGCCGGCCAGGATCTGTTCTTCTTCCGCGTCGGGGTCGAGGATCTTGCGGAAATCCAGATGGATCGACGGTGTGTCATCAATGATCAGGATGCGCCGGTTGGTCCGCACGAAGGGTGTCTTCATCCGTTGTCCTCCGTGGACCGCGGCAAGTTGCCCGAGGTCGGGCCGGTTTCGCTGCCCGAGGGCATGATGCTCCCGGCTTTCAGCAGTTCGGCGGCTTGTTGGCTGCTGACCGCTTTGCTGAAGAAATACCCTTGGGCGTTCATCGGCGAACCTGTGGCCATCAGCGAACTGCGTTGCTCCTGGGTTTCGACACCTTCGGCAATGATTCCGATCCCTACGTCACGGGCGAAATTGATAATCGCCCGCAACGTGTTCGCGCTCGCCGGGTCCTGGGCGGCGGTGTCAATAAAGGCCTGGGCCAGTTTCAGGTGGTTGACCTGGTAAGTCTTGAGGTAATCGAACGAAGAATATTCAGTGCCGAAGTCGTCAATGGCGATCTTCACCCCCAGCTCCCGCAGGCGCGGCAGCACATCGTTGTGGGTCCATTTGGTCTGGGCCAGGGTCGCTTCGGTGACGTCGAAGCGCAGGTCCCAGGGGCACAGTTCCCAACGCGCGGTGGTGCGCAGCACGTCGTAGATCAGTTCGGGGCCGCTCTTGAGCTGGGCCAGGGACAGCTTGATCGCAATCACCGGCGGCGCCATGCCTTCGTCGCGCCACTGGCGCATCTGCTGGCAGGCGTGGTCCAGCACCCAATGGCCGAGGGCGACGATGGTCCCGGTTTTTTCCGCCGCCGGCAGGAACGCCGGGCCTTCGAGCAAGCCGCGGGTGGGGTGGTTCCAGCTGACCTGGGCTTCCATGCCGAGGATCTTGCCGGTGCTCAGGTCGACTTCGGGCCAGTAATGCAGCTCCAATTCTTCGTTGTCGATGGCGGTTTTCAGGTCGCTGGCGATGGTCATGCGCTCGACCACTTCCTGATTGATCTCCTCGGAATGGAAGTGGTACTGATTGCGGCCCTGCTCCTTGGAACGATAGAGCGCCATGTCGGCCTGGGTCAGCAGGCTGTCCGCACTGAGCATGTCCGGGGTGCAGCTGCTGATGCCGATGCTGACCGACGCCCGCACATCGTTGCCGCCCAGGGAGTAGGGCTGCACCAGCGCATCGCGGACCTTCACCGCAAGTGCCGCAGACTGGGTAGGGTCGCTGACATCGAGTTGCAGGATCGCGAACTCGTCACCGCCCAGGCGCGCGACTACGTCGTTCTCGCGCACGCAGGCCTTGATCCGCCGGGCGACTTCTTGCAGCAACAGGTCGCCCACCGGGTGGCCGAGGGTGTCGTTGATGCGCTTGAAGTGGTCCAGGTCCAGGTAAAAAATCGCAAACGCGGTGGCGCCCCGACGATTGGCGGCGAACGCCTGGTGCAGGCGTTCGATCAGGGTCGCGCGGTTGGCCAGCCCGGTCAGCCCGTCGGTGCGGGCGAGCAGGGCGATTTTCTCTTCGGCGAGCCGGCGTTCGGTGATGTCGAGGATGATGCCTTCGACTTCCAGCAAGCGACCTTCGGCGTCACGCACCGGGATGTAGCGGTTCTCGACCCAGCGCCAGGCACCGTCGCCGGTGCGCATGCGGAACTCAATGGACGCGCCCTCGGCATGCCGGTCCAGCACCCGCTCCATGGCGATGTCGACCTTGGACAGGTCGTCCGGGTGAATCAGCTCCTTGGACCAATTGGCCGACGCCACCAGTTTGGCCGCGGTGTGCCCGTACTTGGTGATGTTGTGGGAGATGTACATCAGCGGGAACGACGGCTCGCCGCGCAGTCGATAGAGGATGGTCGGGCTGTTTTGCACAATGATGTTGGCATCGGACAGCTCCAGGGTGCGTTCTTCGACGGCTTGTTCGAGCAGCGACATTTTCAGCGCCGCGTCTTCGGTCATCTGCCATTTGGCGGTCAGCGCACTGGCCATCTGGCGGATTTCAATGGCATCGAAGGGTTTTTTCAGGATCAACAGGCGATCGCCCAGCTCCAGGCGTTCGTCGATGTCTTCCCAGGAATAGTCGGAATACGCGGTGCACAGCGCCACTTGCAGCTTGGGGTCGACCTGCCACAGCCGTTGGATGGTTTCCAGGCCGTCCCAGCCCGGTGGCATGCGCATGTCGATGAAGGCCATGGCGTAGGGCATGTCGTTGGCCAACGCCGTTTCGACCATGTCCAGGGCTTCGAGGCCCTGAAAGGCCGATTCGAGGGTAAAGCTTTGCAGCGTGATGGCCGCCGTTGATCCGAAAAGCGCCCGTTCAGTGTTGTCCAGGTCGTCGTCTTCAATCGACTGCGGGCTGAGGATCTTCGCGAAATCCTGATGGATAGAAGCGGTATCGTCGACGATGAGGATTCGCCGGTTAGTCCGTGCCAGGAGCGCATTCATAGGCATGAGCCCTGGGCGACAGCAGTTCGAAACGGTCTGTTCATAGGGGCATCCTTTCCCTGATCACCTGGCCGAACGGTTGCAGATTGTGGATCCGAGTGACCTGAGCATAGTCCTTTGTCCGGAGTTCGCTTGGGGGAATGGAATGAATGAGTTGCGGGCAGTGTCTGAAAATCATCTAGCCTGTAGCTCAGGCTCCGGCAAGAGTGGATGTTTGCCGGGGGCTGACACGCGATAGGCCCGTTTCACTCGAGGTGACGCCATGGAAGAGCAACTCCCTACGACTTTGACCGATAAACCCAAGGTGTTGCTGGTCGACGACGAGGAATCAATCCTCAGCAGCCTGCGCCGGCTGTTACGCGGCCAGCCCTATGACGTATTGCTGGCCACCAGTGGCGCCCAGGCCCTGGAAATCATGGCGCAACAGCCCATTGACCTGGTGATGAGCGACGCGCGCATGCCCAATATGGATGGCGCCACGTTGCTGGCGCACATCCATCAGCTGTACCCGGCGACCACGCGCATCCTGCTCACCGGCTACGCCGACCTGCCGACGATCATCAAGGCCATCAACGACGGGCAGATCCACCGTTACATCAGCAAGCCGTGGAATGACGAGGAACTGCAACTGACCTTGCGCCAGGCCCTGGAGCACCATCATTCCGAAAGCGAACGCCGGCGCCTGGTGCAATTGACCCGGCAGCAGAACGATCAACTGAAAAGCCTCAATTCCACCCTGGAAAAACACGTCGCCGCGCGTACTTCCGAGCTGCAACAGACCGCCGACATGCTCGACCTGGCCTATGAAGAGCTCAAACACAGCTATGTCACCGGCACCGAGGTGTTCTCGTTGCTGGCCAACCTGCGCCTGCCGCCGGCCAAGCAGACCAACCGCCAGATCATCGAACTGGTGCGGGTGTACTGCAAACTCCACGGCCTGGACGAAGGCACCAGCCGCGACCTGACCATGGCCGCTGCGCTCTACAACATCGGCAAGCTGAGCTGGACTGACAGCATGATGATCACGCCGTCGGACATGCTGCATCACCTTGATCGCGACCGTTATCGCGAGTATCCGAAGCAGAGCGAGTCGCTGCTGATGACCCTCGACCCGATGAAGGACGCCGCCCGTCTGATCCTGCACCACCAGGAACGCTGGGACGGCAGCGGCTTTCCGGACCGGCTCAAGGGTGAGGCGATTCCGCTGGGTTCGCGGTTGCTGAAACTGGCAGTGGATTTCATCGAATTGCAGCGCGGGTTGATCCTTGAGCGGCAGATGAACAGCGACGAAGCGCTGGTGTATATCCGCAGCTATGCCGGGCGGCTCTACGATCCCGAATTGGTCGAGGATTTCATTCAGGTCTGTTCCGCGTACCTCAGTGACGTGACGCTGGCCGACCCATCGGTCAAAGTGCTGACCACCCGCGACTTGGCGCCGGGCATGATCCTGGCGCGCAACCTCAACGCCGACAACGGCATGTTGTTGCTCAATGCCGGCAAAGTGCTGAACGGGCCGCTGGTGGATAAATTGATTGCCTTTGAAACCATGGAAGGCGCCAAGTACAGCGTATTCGTGAAAATCCCTGAGGAAGTGGAAGCGTTGTTGGAGCGTGAAACCTCGTAGGCGTCTGCCTGACATAAAACCTGTGGCGAGGGGGCTTGCCTGTGGCGAGGGAGCTTGCTCCCGCTGGACTGCGAAGCAGTCCCCCTGCTTTTTGGGGCCGCTTCGCAGCCCAGCGGGAGCAAGCTCCCTCGCCACAGGCAAGCCTTGCTCCTACAGGTTATGCTTTTGGCCTTTTTACCGAGGCCAATCCATGTCCACGTCCCCCCGCATCATCCACATCGCCGCCGCCCTGCTGATCGGTCCCGACGGCCGTACCTTGCTGGTCCGCAAACGTGGCACCGAAGCCTTCATGCAACCCGGCGGCAAGATCGAGCCCCATGAGCGACCGGCCCACGCCTTGGCCCGGGAGCTGGAAGAAGAACTGGGCCTGGTCATCGACCCGGCGCACGCCGCTTTTCTGGGCCAGTTCTCGGCGCCGGCCGCCAACGAACCGGGCTTTGTCGTCCAGGCCGAACTCTTTCTGCTGACCATCGACGCAGACGTCCGCCCGGCGGCCGAAATCGAAGAGGTGCGCTGGATCGACCCGGCCACCGACGGCCAACTCACGCTGGCGCCATTGACACGGGACGTGATCCTGCCGTTTTATCGAGCCTCGTTGACCGCGATCGCCTGATCAAGACAAGACCAAGGACTGCCCCATGATCCCGCTTCAAGACTGGCTGATCTTCGCCGCCGCCGCGTTGCTGATGGTACTGACGCCGGGGCCGAACATGATTTACCTGATCTCCCGTTCGATCTGTCAGGGGCGCAAGGCCGGAGTGACCTCGTTGCTCGGTGTGGTGGCGGGGTTCTTTGTGCATCTGTTCGCGGCGGCGGCCGGTTTGACGGCGGTGTTCCTGGCGGTGCCGATGGCGTATGAAGTGCTGAAATGGGCCGGCGCCCTGTACCTGGTGTGGCTGGCCTGGCAGGCAGTCAAACCCGGCGCGCGCTCACCGTTCGAGGCCCAGCAACTGCCGCCGGATTCGTCGCGCAAACTGATCACCATGGGCTTTCTGACCAGTGCCCTGAACCCGAAGATCGCGGTGTTCTACCTCTCGGTATTCCCGCAATTCATCAGCCCGGAACACGGCTCGGTGTTTACCCAGAGCATCATCCTCGGGCTGACTCAGATCAGCGTGAGTTTCTGCGTCAACCTGCTGATTGCCGTGTTCGCGGCGGGCATCGCCGCGTGGTTCGTCAACAACCCGACCTGGCTGGCGGTGCAGCGCTATTTCATGGGTTTCGTGTTGGCGGCGCTGGCAGTGCGGCTGATGCTTGAGCAACGCAGGACGGCATGACCATGTGGATTGAACGACTGGATGCCAGCCATGCCCTGGACTATCGGGCGCTGATGCTCGAAGCCTACGACCTGCACCCGCAAGCCTTCACCTCCAGCGTGCGCGAACGCGCCGTCATGCCGCTGAGTTGGTGGGAATCAAGGCTGACCGGCAAGCTGGACGTGGTGTTCGGCGCCTTCGAGGACGGCCAGTTGGCAGGCATCGTCGGCCTGGCCTTCGAACCCCGGGAAAAGGCCCGGCACAAGGCAACGTTGTTCGGCATGTACGTGTCCGGCAAGGTCCGCCAGCGTGGCGTGGGGTTTGAACTGGTGCAGGCGGCGTTGGCCGAGGCGCAGAACCATCCCGGATTGAGGTTGATTCAATTGACCGTGACGGCGGGTAATGAAGCGGCGTTCAAGCTGTACCAGCGTTGCGGCTTCATCCAGTACGGGCTGGAGCCACTGGCGGTGCGGGTCGGCGAGGACTACTTCGACAAAATCCACATGTGGCGCGAGATCACCCCCTGATCTCCGGCGGGCGGGCTGTTGTGGCGAGGGGGCTTGCCCCCGTTGGGCCGCGAAGCGGCCCCAAAAAGCATGGGAGTGCTGCGCACTCTTACGGGGGCAAGCCCCCTCGCCACAAGGGTAGTGTTGTGTGATGGTTCAGCGAACGGCGCTGACGCCGTCGAGGGTCGAGAACGACGTGTCCTTCGCCGTCAGCAAAAAATCGCGCATGTACGGCGCATCCAGCATGTCCGCGCGAATCCCCGCGTACAGCGTCGCAAACAAACCTTTCTCGCCCAGGCGCTTGGCCTTCACGTAACCCCGTGAGCTGTATTCATGCAGCGCCCAATGGGGCATGCCGCACACGCCGCGACCGCTGGCTACCAATTGCATCATCATCACCGTCAGTTCCGAGGTGCGGACCTGGGCCGGTTCGACGTCGGCCGGCTCCAGGAAACGGGTGAAGATGTCCAGGCGATCGCGCTCCACCGGGTAGGTGATCAAGGTCTCGGTGAGCAAATCTTCCGGGACGATGTAGGCCTTGTTGGCCAAGCGGTGCTGATTGGCCACCGCAAGCATCGCTTCATAGGTGAACAGCGGCACGTAAGTGATCCCGGCCAGTTCCAGCGGATCGGAGGTCACCACCAGATCCAGATCGCCGCGAGCCAGGGCCGGCAGCGGGGCGAAGGAGAAACCCGAAGCCAGATCGAGTTCGACTTCCGGCCAGGCGTCGCGGAACTGGTCGATGGTCGGCATCAGCCACTGGAAGCAACTGTGGCATTCGATGGCCATGTGCAAACGTCCGGCAGTGCCGCCGGCCAGCCGCGCGATATCCCGTTCGGCGCCACGCAGCAGCGGCAGGGTGGCATCGGCCAGTTGCAGCAGGCGCAGACCGGCGCTGGTGAAGCGCACTGGTTTGGTCTTGCGCACGAACAGCGGCATGCCCATGCGCTCCTCCAATTCCTTGAACTGGTGGGACAGGGCGGACTGGGTCAGGTGCAGGCGGTCGGCCGCATCCACCAGGCTATCGGCTTCGCGCAAGGCGTGCAGGGTCTTCAGGTGACGGATTTCAAGCACCGTGGGCTCCATGAGGAAAACTTGTGATCAACACGAAAAGGTTGAGTTTGTCTCATGTTGGCCTGGGTGTCGACAATAGGGCCATCTTTTACAAGGAGAACTTCACCATGGCTCTGGCCCACACACTTGGTTTCCCGCGCATCGGCGCTGACCGCGAACTGAAAAAAGCCCTCGAATCCTACTGGAAGGGCGATCTCGATCAGGACGCGTTGAAAGCCGTCGGCCGCCAATTGCGCGCCACCCACTGGCAGTTGCAGAAAGACGCCGGCATCGACCTGCTGCCGGTCGGTGATTTCGCCTGGTACGACCAGGTGCTGAGCCATTCCCTGGCCTTCGGCGTGGTGCCCGAGCGTTTCGACAGCACCCTGGACGCCGGCGGCCAGCCGAGCCTCGACACCCTGTTCGCCATGGCCCGTGGCGCGACCACCGCCTGCTGCGGCGGCGAACACCGCACAGCGCAATACGCCCAAGAGCTGACCAAGTGGTTCGACACCAACTACCACTATCTGGTCCCGGAATTCAGTGCTGACCAACCATTCAAGCTGAGCTGGGAGCAGCTGTTCGACGAAGTCGCCGAAGCCAAGGCCCTGGGCCACAACGTCAAACCGGTGATCATCGGCCCGCTGACTTACCTGTGGCTGGGCAAGGCCAAAGGCAACGACTTCGACAAACTCGACCTGCTGGAACGCCTGCTGCCGGTCTACAACGAAATCCTCGGTCGCCTCGCCGAACAAGGCGTGGAATGGGTGCAGATCGACGAACCGATCCTGACCCTCGACCTGCCCCAAGCCTGGAAAAGTGCCTTCGAACGCGCCTATCACATCCTTCAATACTCGCCGCTGAAAAAACTGGTCGCGACCTACTTCAGCGGTCTGGAAGACAACCTCGGCCTGGCCGTCAGCCTGCCGGTGCAAGGCCTGCACATCGATACGGTGCGGGCGCCGGAGCAACTGGGCCAGGTGCTGGATCGCCTGCCGACCTACAAGATTCTTTCGGTGGGCCTGGTCAACGGGCGCAACGTCTGGCGCTGCGAACTGGAGCAAGTGCTGGCGCAACTGCAACCGGCCCAAGAGCGTTTTGGCGACAACCTGTGGGTCAGCAGTTCCTGCTCGTTGCTGCACAGCCCGGTGGATCTGGCGCGTGAAGACAAACTCGATCCTGAGCTCAAATCCTGGCTGGCCTTCGCCGTGCAAAAGTGCGGTGAAATCGCCGTGCTGCGTGATGCCTTGAACAGCCCGCAATCGCCCAAAGTGCAAGCCGCTTTGGCCGAGAGCCGCGCGATCCAGGCCAGCCGCGCGCAATCG
Organism: Pseudomonas sp. ANT_J12; assembly: GCF_008370045.1. Taxonomy (GTDB): domain Bacteria; phylum Pseudomonadota; class Gammaproteobacteria; order Pseudomonadales; family Pseudomonadaceae; genus Aquipseudomonas. The sequence continues at coordinate 353,717 of NZ_VOBN01000002.1, read as the reverse complement.
CCACGCATCCATAAAGCCGAAGTCCAGGCGCGCATCGCCGCGGTCGGCGCCCAGGACAGCCAACGGCATTCGCCGTTCGCAAAACGCATTGAACAGCAACGGGCACGCCTGCAACTGCCGGCGTTCCCGACCACCACCATCGGCTCGTTCCCGCAGACCGGTTCCATCCGTCTCGCGCGCCAGGCGTTCAAGCAAGGCAAGTTGTCGGCCAACGATTACACCGACGCCATGCACAGCGAAATCCGCCACGCGGTGCAAGTCCAGGAACGCCTGGGCCTGGACGTGCTGGTGCACGGTGAAGCCGAGCGCAACGACATGGTCGAGTACTTCGCCGAGCAACTGGACGGCTACCTGTTTACCCGGTTCGGCTGGGTCCAGAGCTATGGTTCGCGCTGCGTGAAACCGGCGATCATCTACGGCGACCTCAGCCGCCCGAACGCCATGACCGTCGACTGGATCACCTACGCCCAGAGCCTGACCGACAAGGTCATGAAAGGCATGCTCACCGGTCCTGTGACCATGCTGATGTGGTCGTTCCCGCGCGAAGACGTGTCGCGCAAAGTCCAGGCGCAACAACTGGCCCTGGCCCTGCGCGACGAAGTGACGGACCTGGAAAAAGCCGGGATCAAGATCGTGCAGATCGACGAAGCCGCGTTCCGCGAAGGCTTGCCGCTACGTCGGGCGCAATGGCAGGAATACCTCGACTGGGCGGTGGAAGCGTTCCGTCTGACGGCCAGCGGTGTGCGCGACGAAACCCAGATCCACACCCACATGTGCTACAGCGAATTCAACGACGTGATCAAGGCGATTGCCGACATGGACGCCGACGTGATCACCATTGAAACCTCGCGCTCGGACATGGAATTGCTGGAAGCCTTCGAAGCCTTCGACTACCCGAATGACATCGGCCCGGGCGTCTACGACATCCACTCGCCACGGGTGCCGGACACGGCGCAGATGGTCAAATTGATGAGCAAAGCGGTGAAGCGCATTCCGGCGGAGCGCTTGTGGGTCAACCCGGATTGCGGCTTGAAGACCCGGGCCTGGCCGGAGACCGAAGCGGCGCTGGTGAACATGGTCGCGGCCGCAAGGCAGTTGCGCAGTCAGTTGGCCTGAGCTGATTGTTCCCACGCTCCGCCTGGAAACCCGCTGACCGCAGGCCGGTCAGCGGGTTTTTGGCCTTAGTTCATCCGCAGAATCTGGATCCACGCAATGATGTAGTCATTGCCGGTGCCGGTGGCCAGCTCGTTGGAAATGCACAGTCGGTCGTTTGGGGTGCGCGGGATGAAGTCCAAGGTGTAGTGGCGCATTTCGGCATGGTTGATGGTCAGGTTTGCAGTGGCGCGTTCATCGGTGTTCCATTTCAAGACGGGGACTGTGTACAGTTCCGGGTATCGCGCGACGTTGACCGTGAACGTGTAAGTCTTGCCCGGCGTCAGATTGTCGTAATCCTTGTAAAGGACGACCCCCTTCGAGGTATGGGTGTTGGTGTTGTTGAACAGCACGTATTGGCTGACCGGTTTGTGGACGAAGAAGCTAAGGTCATTAGGCCCAACCGCTGGCCCCTTCTGCCAGTAGTTGTAGTTCGGGTGGTAGAAGTTTGTAATGTCGAGCACCAGCCCTTCCTGCACTGTGAACGCGCGTGTCCCGGAGACCAGGTCGCTACCATCCGTGGTTCTTGCGATGAGGTTATGGGTGGCTACGCTGAAGGTGCGCTCCGTAATGGTCCAGACCCCGCTGTCATTGACCCTGAACCGACCCAGGGAAATGTTGTTATCCATCACCTCTACCTCTGACCCTGCATCGGCCGTGCCGCTGATACTCAGGGCGCGGTAATACGTCGTTGCTCGATCAGCAACCACCGCGTCGCCAGCCGTGACGCTGGTGATTTCCGGTGTTTCATTCGCGTCATTCACGGTGAGCGTCAACTCCCGTGATGGCAGCTGCCGGGTGCCCCGGATAAACAGGTAACTCACGATCACCACCCGGCCTCTGTTGGCCCGGATAAACGCTGTGTCCAGTGGAAAATCGGCCAGACCGTTGTCGTCCAATTCCACCGGGGCGAACGTCGGGGAACCGGCCCCGGGGGCGCCGCGAACAATCAATTGGACCTCATCGCCCGGACGGAACCCCGGAACGACGACCCGCCCCCTGGACCCTTGCGGGTTGTCTTTGGGCTCAAGCACGCCGCCCGGTGCGACGATCACCACGGGGGGAGGCAAGTCCGGTATGCCGACGCCAATGACCCGCGCGTTGGCAATTTTCGAGTCGGCAACGTGTGCGCCGTTTCTGGATTGCACATAACGACCGGTCACCCTTCGTCCGCTGATGACCAGGTGATTGGGCACCTCCAGTATCAGCGGCGAGGGGGTGCCCAACTGGCCGCGCACGGTCTCCGAAAATGTGTAGTCACGATCGGGAGGGCTGCTGTAGGCGGCTTCGATCTTGTCGCCAATCGCAAACTGCGGGGCGGCGGCTCTGATCAGCATGATCAGATTCTTGCCGGCCATCGACTCCAGGTCGATAAGGGTGTAGTCCATGTCGTCCAAGTTGTCGAAAAACACCGGAGCCGGACGCCGCGCCCCAGCGATATCGACATCAATAACGATATGTGCCGAGTACGGATCGGTCGGATCCGGGCCGTTGGTGATCTGGTCGTGTACGGTGTACTGGAGCAAAAAATCCGGACTGTCGCCGGCATTCTTGAAGTCTTGCGCCGTCAACAGGCGCTTGATGCAGATGGGCGCGCTGACACCGAACTCCCTGGCCTCGCTCGGCAAGACCTTGAAATGCAGCGTCGAGGTCCCCATTAGCAGCTCGATGTCGTCATGAGCCCGGCAGTACGGGTAACAAAAGCTTACTTCGACATCCTGCACCGCCCGAGCGGCATCCAGGCCATTGTCGATGATGTCCTGGGGCAATTTCAGTTGCAGTTCCGAGTGTCCTGGCTCGGTGTCGAGGTCTTTGTTACCGGGGCGGATTTCGTTGTACAGGATGCTTAATGGCGGATCGGAACGGGCAGGGTTTCCGCTGACCCGGCTGACCATGGCGACCAGGAAGTTGACGGCCTGCGGGTTGAGCAGATGATTGGGGATTTTCATCAGGTGCCGGGCATTCTCTTGGCCTGTTCCAACGATGAGGGTGTCGCAAATGCTGCCGTTGAGAATCAGGTCGATGACATCCAGTTCCGCCCCGTCGACCAGGGGGTCGATGATGACCAGGGCGCCATTCGGGTCCCGGTCATCGTAAATCCTGATCGAGACCCCGCAGTGCGCCCCGACCACAGGCTCTGTACTTCCCTGGACAATCGGCACATCGATCCTCAAGACACCGTTTTCGGGTGCGCTGAGTGCGCTGGCGAAGGTGTCGGCTTCCGGCTGAGGCTGCGCCTCACGGATCCTGCGGGTGTTACCCACGATGAGTATTTCCCGCGAAGGTAATGAGTGCGTGTCGCCGTTGCTGTCAGTGCGGGTAAAGGAAAGCCGGGCGCTGCCGCCGGCCAGGACCTGGACATCGGCGTTGGCAATCTTGAAAACCAGCGCCGATGGGGTCTTGAGGGTTTGTGTTTCGGTGAGCACGTGTGACACGCCTGTACGGTCCAGCCCTAACCAGAAAAGCGTCAGCGTATCGCCTGGGGCAAAGTCTTGCGTATCGAGACTGATATCGAGCCCCTGGCTCCCCAGTTGGCTCAGGTATAGGGTGTCCTGCTCGTCAACGCCCGCCACGCTTGGCGGTGCAGACTCGTTGGCTTCGCCCTGAATCGTGATTGATCGGCCCAGTGAGTGATCCGTGGCGCTGTTACCGACGGCATCGACAATCCTGTAGTACAGCACGCCATCGCCAGCACCGTTCTCGGCCAGAGTGTCTTTAGGCAGGATAAGGGTCAGGGCCTTTCCAACCTCATCGGCTTTCACGTTATGGGTTGTGGCGAACACGCCGCACACCAGCGTCACCACATCGCCACGGCACATGTTTTCGTAGGGGGCAATCGTGACCGGTACATCCTCCAGGCCGCTCAGCAGGGTCGAGCTGAGCTCCGGAGCCGCCAACAGTTGATGCCCCGGCGCGTCCGGGTCTGGATCGATGCCGCCGGGCAAACGGGTTTTGACCAGCACCTTCAACGGCACGGACCACTCGATATTCACTCGGTAAGTCACGCTGATCTCCCCTTCGGGGATCAGCTTGGCCGGGATGTACTGGATGATCGGCGCGCCCGCGTAATCTTCCTTGACCGGCAGCACCAGGACCAGGCGCTCGTCGATATACACCAACACATTGTCGCCGGGTTTGATCGAGTCCGAATTGATGCTGACCTGCAATCCAGGCGCTTTGACCATGGCCTGATTGACGCCCGGGATCGCTTCATCGACAACGGGCAGCGCTGCCGGAATATCAATCGGCGGGCGCTGGCGGACGTTGGGACTGGGGAACGCAGGCTCTTGGTTACGGTTATCAGTGCTCATGATCCGGGCTCCGGTGGCGGGCGCATAAGTTGCAATGGGTACAGGGCTGATTGGATGCTTCCAGGCGGGACGTGGCTACTGTCAGAAATAACAGGTAGCGGGTGGTTTCCGATAAATGGTCATTGCCTTGGCGCAGGGGGGGCGCAATCAGCGCTCATGACCGCTGGGCAATCTTCATCAAACTGTCACGCAACTGTGGCAGCGCGCTTGAACAAACTTCATCAGACTCGCGCTCTACTGGGGTTCTGCGTTTCGGTGTTTTTCAATGCGTGTATTTCTATTCCTGGCGGCGCTGCTTTTCAGCCTGCCGTCCTTTGCGGCCTCGCGTTGCGACGTCAATGTCCCGACTGAACATGTCGACCTGGACCAGGTCAGCCTGGCGTACCAGAGCATCGGCCGTGCCTCCGACCCCGCGTTGCTGCTGGTGATGGGCCTGGGCGGACAATTGATCCACTGGCCCGACGAGGTGGTGGTTGCCTTGTGTCAGCAGGGCTTTCGGGTGATTCGCTACGACAACCGCGATGTCGGGTTGTCGACCTGGCGCCAGGCCCCGGCCGACGCCAACCTGACCTTCGAAGTGCTGCGCTACAAACTCGGTTTGCCGGTGGCGGCGCCGTACACGTTGACGGACATGGCCGAGGACGCGCTGGGGCTGATGGATGCGCTGCACGTCGAGCAATTCCACGTGCTGGGCGCGAGCATGGGCGGGATGATCGCCCAGCACATGGCGGCCATGGCGCCACAACGGGTCGAGAGCCTGACGCTGATCATGACCAGTTCCGGGGCCGAAGGCTTGCCGGCGCCGAGCGCGGCGCTGGTGCAGTTGCTGTCGCGTCGGGGCGCGCCGAACCGCGAGGTGGCGCTGGAGCAACAAGCCGATTTGCTCGCGGCCCTGAGCAGCCCGTCGGTGAGTGATGATCGACAGGTGTTGTTGCAGCAAGCGGCGGCCTCGTATGACCGGGCGTTCAACCCTGAGGGTGTGAAACGCCAGATCATGGCGATCCTCGCCGAACCGAGCCGCGTGGCGTTGCTCAATCAGTTGCGTGTGCCGACCCTGGTGGTGCACGGCACGGCGGATCCGCTGTTGCCGGTGATGCACGGCGTGCACCTGGCGGCGCATATTCGCGGCAGTCAGTTGAAACTGATTCCGGGCATGGCCCATCGTTTCCAGGAAGCTTTCAAGGAACCGCTGCTGGCGGCGGTGTTGCCGTACCTGCAAACCCACCGCGAAGACACCTCGCACTGGGCGCAGATCGAGCCGGTGGCCACCCCCAATCTCCTGTAACCCGCCAATCCCCTGTAGGAGCTTGCTCGCGAAAGCGGTGTGTCAGCCAACATCCATGGTGAATGTGCTGGCCTCTTCGCGAGCAAGCTTTGCTCCTACAGGGAGGCGGTGTGTCAGCCAACATCCATGTTGAATGTTCTGGCCTCTTCGCGAGCAAGCTCTGCTCCTACAGGGAGGCGGTGTGTCAGCCAACATCCATGTTGAATGTGCTGGCCTCTTCGCGAGCAAGCTTTGCTCCTACAGGGAGGCGGTGTGTCAGCCAACATCCATGGTGAATATGCTGGCCTCTTCGCGAGCAAGCTTTGCTCCTACAGGGAGGCGGTGTGTCAGCCAACATCCATGGTGAATGTGCTGGCCTCTTCGCGAGCAAGCTCTGCTCCTACAGGGAGGCGGTGTGTCAGCCAACATCCATGGTGAATGTGATGGCGTCTTCGCGAGCAAGCTTTGCTCCTACAAGGGGAGGGCTGCAGTCCTGGCCCCGTCAGGTGTATTGTTCGAGCTTTGCGGCGCAAAACAGCCTGCGAGGTCTGCGATGAGTAATTCCCTGAAAATCGATTTTGTCAGCGACGTGTCCTGCCCTTGGTGCGTGGTCGGGTTGTATGGCTTGACCAAGGCGCTGGATTTGCTGGGTGACGAAGTGCAGGCCGAGATCCGCTTCCAGCCCTTCGAGCTGAACCCGAACATGGGCCCCGATGGCCAGAACATCACCGAACACATCAGCGAAAAGTACGGCTCGACCCCCGAGCAATCGCAGAAAAATCGCGAGATGATCCGCGCCCGTGGCGCCGAGGTCGGGTTTGCTTTTCGCACCGACGGCAACAGCCGCATCTACAACACCTTCGACGCCCACCGCTTGCTCTACTGGGCCGGGCTGGAAGGGCTGCAATTCAATCTGAAAGAGGCGTTGTTCAAGGCGTACTTCACCGATGGCGGCAATCCTTCCAATCATCAACAACTGGCGCAGATCGCTGAAAGTGTGGGGCTGGATCGGCAGCGGGCCGAGGGGATTCTGGCGTCGGATGAATACACCCGAGAGGTTAAAGAAGAAGAGCAGTTGTGGCTGTCGCGCGGCGTGAGTTCGGTGCCGACGGTGGTGTTCAACGGCCAGTACGCGGTCACGGGCGGGCAACCGGTGGAGACGTTTGTCGGGGCGATCCGGCAGATCATGAATGAGGCCAAAGGCGGAACGGTCAGCTGACTCCAGCCTCGGCAGCGATATGTGACAAAAAAATATCAATGTGCCACTACAGTTGCTGCGATCGCTGCCGACATAGGCAGCATCGTTATCAATCATAGGGACTTGATCCATGACCGTTCACGCTCTACGTACCTGGGCCGCCATCACCTTATTGGCCTGCCTGACCCTCACCGGCTGCGCCCACGTTCAACCTCCCGTACCGCTGGACCACCAATTCTGGGATGCCAAGGAGCCGACTATCGGCGTGGCCATCACCGTGCTGCCGGAGCCGATGCTGGCGTTGACCGGTAATCAGGGGATCCTTGATTACGCCATCAACCGGGGCGTCAACAGCAAGCTCAGCGACACCGTTGAAAAATGGCAAACCCGCGACCTCAATACGCTGCCGGATGTCATCGTCGCCAAGCTGCAGGCCAAGGGTTACAAGGCCAAGCGCATCGACGAGCCGGTCGATCTGCAGAAATACAAGGAAGCCAGTTTCCGCGAAGGCTATACCGTGCGCGATCTGACGCCGATCAAAGCGGCTTACGGTGTCGATCGCCTGCTGTTGGTCAACGTCTTCACCACCGGCGCCACCCGCAGCTACTACAGCATCGTGCCGACCAGCGTACCGATGGCCCAAGTGAGCGGGCAGGGCATGGTGGTCGATCTGGCCGACAACAAACTGCTGTGGTTCCAGCCTTTCGCCGCGGTGCAAGCCGCCCAGGGCGAGTGGGATGAGCCGACCTACAGCAACCTGTCCAATGCCTTCTACCAGGCGATGGACAATAGCCGTCAACAAATGATCACCCCGTTCGCCCAATGAAACGTTCGGGCGTGGCCGCTGCCGCGCTGGCGTTGCTGACGCTGGCCGGTTGTGCGCAGAAACCGGGCCCCGAGCCCGGTTTCAAGGATCAGGGCGCGTTGTCTTACGTCCAGGCCCACGGGCTCAAGGTCGATGTGCAACTGCTGCCAGCGTTTGTCGGCGCCAGCACGGTGATCGATGCCAAGGCTGCCCAACAAGCGGCGTCGTCGAGTTACAACCTGGTGGCGAGTTCGGGCAACACGGCCGGGCTGGCCGGCTTGCTGGTGGCCAGTGTGATCAATACGCAAATGGGCAGCGGCACGTTGCAGCGCGATGCGGAAAAAACCGCCCTCAACGAGGCGCGGCCGATGGCCGACTTGCTCGGCGGCGTGCCATTGCAGGAACGTTTGCAGCAGCGCTATCAACAGGCGTCGCAAGTGGCCGGGCTCAAGCAGGGCGAAGGGCAGGTCACCGCGCGTTTAGTGATCGAACCGAAACTGATGCTCGGCCCGGATCGCGGCAGTTTTGTGCTGATCAACCAGGTGCAGGTCCAGGACATTGCCGGCTCGGCGCTGTATCGCATGCGCATCGAAGTGGCCAGCCAACCGATCCGGCGTTGCGGCAGTCAGTGCATCGATGACGGCACGCTGGATTTGAGCAAGGTCACGGCGGCGCTCGATGAATGCATCGACGAGTCCATGCGCGTGCTGGCCACCGACCTGATGCAGCCGACCCCACCGCCAGCCGCCCAGGAAACCTTGCGCTATGTCCTCGATGGCCAGCGCGTGGTCGAGCGGGGTTATCAGCTGGCCAACAACGGCAATTATTGGCGTTATCGCAATCTGTACGGGGCGGTGAAGTCAGTGCCGGTGCCGTTTGAAGAGGCGATGAGCCCGACGCAGTTGCGCAAGGTGTATGGGCAGTAGCACGCCGATCAAAGGGCGCTGCATAACCCTGTGGCGAGGGGGCTTGCCCCCGTTGGAGTGCGCAGCACTCCCCCGCTTTTTTAGGTCCGATTCGCAGCCCAACGGGGGCAAGCCCCCTCGCCACAGGCAGCACCGTCTCCACAAGGGCGGCGGTGTGATCAGCGGACGATCTTGTCCACATGAATCCCCAGTTTCTTCAGCCGATACCAGAAGCTGCGCTCGGAAATCCCGATCAGTTGCGCCGCCGCAGCCTGCACACCGTTGCTCTGCTGCAGGGCGGCGAGGATGTAGCTGCGCTCGACTTGCGCCAGCGCCGCTTCCAGGTCCGCCGGCACGCCGTTGTTTTCGATCAGCACACCCGCGTCGGCGGGCCGTGAGGCAAACAGATACGCCGGCAAATCATCCTCTTCAATCACCGAGCCGCTGGCGACAATGGTCGCGCGCTCCACGCAGTTCTGCAGTTCGCGAATATTCCCCGGCCACGAATAGTTGGCCATCGCCTGCAACGCTTCGGCGCTGAACCCGCTAAAGCGTTTACCCGCCGCCGCCCCCAGGGTATTGGCGAAGTGCCGGGCCAGCGGGGCGATGTCTTCGACCCGTTCGCGCAGGGCCGGCAGGGGAATCGGGAACACGTTGAGGCGGTAATACAGGTCTTCGCGAAATTCCTTGTTGGCCACCGCGTCCAGCAGGTTCTTGTTGGTCGCGGCGATCACCCGCACATCGACCTTGCGCTCGCGCGGATCGCCCACGGGCTCGATCACCCGTTCCTGCAAGGCGCGCAAAATCTTGGCCTGCAAGGCCAGCGGCATTTCACCGATTTCATCGAGAAACAGCGTGCCCTTGTCCGCCTGCTGGAAACGCCCGACCCGACCCGATCCGCCACGGCGCCGGTAAACGCGCCTTTGCGATGGCCGAACATTTCGCTTTCCAGCAAGCCCTCGGGGATCGCCGCGCAGTTGACCGCCACGAACGGTTTGTCGGCGCGGTTGCCATGTTTGTGGATGGCCCGGGCGACCATTTCCTTGCCGGTCCCGCTTTCGCCGGTCAGCAGGATGGTGGCGTTGCTTTCGCGCACCGAATCGATCGCTTGCAACACCCGGCGAAAGCTCGGGCTGTCGCCCACCAGGCTGTCGATCTGCTGGTGTTCGTCGAGTTCGGCGCGCATGCGCTGGTTGTCTTTGAGGATGTCGCGAAATTGCAGGGCTTTGCTGACGGTGATGTCCAGTTCGTCGATGTCGAAGGGCTTGGCGATGTAGTCGAAGGCGCCGTTGCGCATCGACTGCACGGCGTTTTTCACCGTGCTATAGGCGGTCATCACGATCACCGGCAGCTGCGGAAAGCGGGTTTTGATTTCCGCCAGCAATTGCGGGCCGTCCATGCCGGGCATGCGCCAGTCGCTGATCACCAGGTCGATGTCCTCGCACTCCAGCACCTTGAGCGCATGCAGGCCATTGCCGGCGGTGAACACGGTGATTTCGTTCTGGCTCAGGGCCGAGGCCAGCAGGTCGCAGAGCTTGGGCTCGTCGTCCACCACCAGTACGTTATGTGTCATCGCTCGCCTCGTCGAAGTCGTCGCCATGGGCCGGAATGTACAGGCTGAAGGTCGCCCCGGCATCTTTTTCACTGGTGCATTCGATGTGCCCGCCATGGTTTTCCATGATCGAAAACACCTTGGCCAGGCCCAGGCCAGTGCCCGAAGCCTTGGTGGTCACGAACGGCGTAAAGATCCGTTCGAGCATGTCCGGTTCGATGCCCTGGCCAGTGTCCGCCACGCGCAGGATGGTGTGGCTGGCGTCACGGCTGATGCTGATCGTCAGGCGTCCGCCGTCGGGCATGGCGTCGATGGCGTTGACGATCAGGTTCAGGCCGGCCTGCTTGAGCTGGCGCGCATCGGCATACAGGGTGGCGCCCGGGGCCTGATCGTCGATCAACACCTCGATGTGGTGGCTGGCCAGTTCCGGGGCGCAGAATCCCACCAGTTCATCCACCAACGGTCGCGCGGCCTGGGTGGTGCGCAGCGGCGCGCTGGGTTTGGCGAAGTCGAGAAAATCGGTGATCAGGTCATTGATGCGGCTGACTTCGCTGACCACGTATTCCAGGTGACGCTTGTCGGTCTCGGGCAAATCGGCGCGCCGGTGCAGCAGTTGCGTGGCGGTCTTGATGATGCCCAGCGGGTTGCGGATTTCATGGGCCAGGCCCATGGCGACTTCGCCCAGCGCATGCAAGCGGTCGCGGCGGCGCAGTTGCGATTCCAGGTGTTGCAACTCGCCGAGGCGTTCGCTCATGTGGTTGAAGGTGCTGCTCAGCTCCGCCAGTTCATCGCCGCCGGTCACCGGCAAGCGCTGGCGATAATCCCCGGCAATCACCGCTTGCACGCCGTTGGACAGCCCGCGCAATGGCTTGGTCAAACGCTGGGATACGAGCCAGCCCACCGCCAGGGACGCCGCCGAACTGAGCAGGAAAATCAGGATGAACAGGTTGCTCTGATTGACCAGTCCCACCAGGCTGGTATGGCGCAGCAGGCCGCTGAAAATCACGCCTTGCAGGTCGCCGTTTTCGTTGAGGATCGGCCGGTAGATGCCGCTGTAGCGACTGGTGAACTGTTCGGTCGGCAGCTTGGTGGTGCGCAGGATCCGTTCGATGTTCTCCGGCACGGCCGCCGGGTGATCCTCGAAACGCTGGCTGGAAAAGATCTCCGAGAAGTCATCGCCCTTGGCCAGGTACAGGCGCAGGTCCAGCGAGTGCACGTCGGAGACGCTGGTCAGGAAGCTGTTGTCGAGGTAGGTGGCAATCACCAGTTTGTAATCGACGCCGTCCTGCTCGGTCTCAAAGGTCGAGACCACCGTGCCGGTCGCCACGCCGCCGATCTGCAAGGTTTGCAACACGGCTTTGGGCGCGGTGCTGATCTGCCGCACGATGTCATCGGCGGCGGTGCTGAACACCACTTTGTGATCGCTGTTGCGCACCAGGGCCACCACGTCGATGCCCATGGAATCGGCGATGTCCGTGGTCAGTCGGTCGTGGCGCACCGATAACCGATCAACCGGTGGCCGCGTATAGCGCAAAAACAACTGCGCGGCCCGGGCGTTGTCCCGCAGGATTTCGCTGATCTCGTCTTCGACGATCTTGGTCGATTCCTGCAGCCAGATGCGCACGTTGCTGTCGAAGATCTGCGACAGCGTGGTGGCTGCCAGCTCGGCGGCAATCATGGTCGGGATCACGCTGACCAGCCAGAAGGCCAGCACCAGTTTGCGTTGCAGGCTCCAGCCGGAGAGGGCGAAGGGTCGGGCGTTGGCGGGTCGTTTGGTCATCGGGTTTCGCTTGTCGAAAGCCATGGCAGGATCAAGGGTGTTGCCTGGTTCAATACAGTAGCCGACATTGCCCCGCCAGTGGCGACCCGTCTGCAACCGGGGTCGCCATCGGCTCAGGCCAGCTGCCGATACTCCCGGCGCAGCGGTTGCGGCGCGGCCCGCTGTTGAATGAAACGTTGATGGATAAAGTCCACGCTCAGGTCAATCACCCGGTGGTATTGCAGGTCGACGGTGATCATGTGATAGCAGTCGTCCAGCAGCACCTTGACCACCGGCCCGCCAAGCTTGCGCTCGACATAATCGGCGTTCCAGCGGCTGGTGATGTCGTCTTCGAGCGAATGCAGGACCAGCGTCGGCGTGGTGATTTCGGGCATGCGTTTCTTCACCACGGCGTTGAGCCGGTGCAGTTCGCGCACGGTTACGCCTTCCATGGTCAGCAACCCGGCCTGGCTGCTTTCGCCGGCTTTCATCTGACGCTCGACGATGCTGCGCAGGCGTTCATTCTTGATGCCGTAGGGCGGTTTTTCTTCGAAGCTGCACAGGTGCACGCCGAACGGGATGCGCATCAGCAACGGCGTGAGGAACGCCAGTTTGTTGATGCTCCAGCCGTCGTAACGCAAGGTCGTGGAGTACAGCAGCAAGCCTTCGATCTGCCCTGGGTGTTCGGCGGCCAGGTACATCGACAACACCGCGCCCATGGACAAGCCGCCGACGAACACCCGCTCGTGTTTGCGGCGTACGCCGACGAAGGTGTTGCGCGCGCTTTCGTACCAGTCACGCCAGCCAGTGGCTTGCAACTCGGCGTTGCCCCCGCAGTGCCCGGCCAGGGTCGGCACGTAAACCGTGTGCCCGGCTTTCGCCAGGCCCATGGCCACCCGACGCAACTCCGTCGGGGTGCCGGTGAGGCCGTGGATCAACACCACCGCGACCTCGCCCGAGCCGAGAACGAAACCGGCGTTGCCTTCGCCCATGTCGATCTCATCGTGCATCATCTTTTCATCGCCCGGTGCAGCAAACGGTCAAGCAGCGCCAGGCCGAGATCAATTTCCGGGTAGCTGATTTCCAGCGACGGGGCCAACGTGATCACGTTCTTGTAGTAGCCGCCCACGTCGAGGATCAGGCCCAGGCGTTTACCGTCGATTTCAATGTCGCCCTTCATGCCTTCGTCGACTATGAAATCCAGGGTGGCCTTGTCCGGGGTGAAACCGTCCGGGCCGCAGATTTCGCAGCGCAGGGCCAGGCCCAGGCCATCGACGTCGCCGATGATCGGGTAGCGTTTCTGCAGGTCTTTCAGGCCTTCAAGGAAGTATTTGCCCTTGGCCATGACCATCGCGCCGTAATCGACTTCGCTGGTCATCTTGAACATTTCCAGGCCCACCGCCGTACCCAACGGGTTGGAGGCGAACGTGGAGTGAGTCGAGCCCGGCGGGAAGATTTTCGGGTTGATCAGTTCTTCCTTGGCCCAGATCCCGCCCAACGGGTTGAGGCCGTTGGTCAGGGCTTTGCCAAAGACGATCACGTCGGGTTTGACGTCGAAGTGTTCAATCGACCACAGCTTGCCGGTGCGCCAGAAGCCCATCTGGATTTCATCGACCACCATCAAGATGCCGTGCTGATCCAGCACATGCTTGAGTTCGCTGTAGAAGTTCATCGGCGGGATCACGTAGCCGCCGGTGCCCTGGATCGGCTCGACATAAAACGCTGCATATTCGCTCTGGCCGACTTTAGGGTCCCAGACGCCGTTGTATTCGGTCTCGAACAGTCGGGCGAATTGCTGCACGCAATGGCTGCCGTATTCTTCCTTGGTCATGCCTTTCGGGCCACGGAAGTGGTACGGGAACGGGATGAAATTGGCGCGCTCGCCGAAGTGGCCGTAGCGGCGGCGATAGCGGTAGCTGGAGGTGATCGATGACGCGCCGAGGGTACGGCCGTGGTAGCCGCCCTCGAAGGCGAACATCAGGCTTTTGCCGTTGGTGGCGTTACGCACGACTTTCAGCGAGTCCTCGATGGACTGCGAACCGCCGACGTTGAAGTGCACGCGACCGTCGAGGCCGAATTTCTTCTTCGCATCGACGGCGATCATTTCCGAGAGCTCGATCTTGCCTTTGTGCAGGTACTGGCTGGCGATCTGCGGCAGGGTGTCGATCTGTTGTTTCAGCGCATTGTTCAGGCGCGGGTTGGCGTAGCCGAAGTTGACCGCCGAGTACCACATTTGCAGGTCGAGGTAGGCCTGGTCTTCGGTGTCCCACACGTACGAACCTTCACAGCGGCTGAAAATGCGCGGCGGGTCGATGTAGTGCACGGTGTCGCCGTAGGAGCAGTACTTGGCTTCTTTATCCAGAAGGATCTGGTCTTCGGCGGTCGCGATTCGAATATCAGACATGATGGAAGAGTTCCTGTGTTTCGACGTTGAAAGGGGTGGTGTTGGCGGCGCTCGCGGCTGGCAGTTTGGCCAGCAGGGCCGGGAGTTCGGCGAAGCTGTCGAAGCGCGCGTAGGCAATGCCGTTACGCTCGCAGTGTTCGGCCAGGCGATCCTTGGCGAACACGAAATCGGCGGTGGCGGCCACGCACATGTCCGACTGACCGTCACCGATCACCAGCACGCGTTTGCCCTTGGGCGTGGACTTGCATTTGCAGTTGCCGGAGGCGGCACGGCAGGCGTCGCTGGCGTACGGAAAGTCGATGCGCCAGCTGTCGTGGCCGAGTTGGCGCAAGCGGTTGGCGAGGATCGGCAGCAGGCTGACGTAATTGCGCGCGAGGATCCGCGCGATGCCTTGCTCGATGCCGTCGCTGACCACTTCCAGGGACGCGCCGAGGCCGATCACGTGGTCGACGAAGTCGGGGAAGTCCGGGTCGATTTCGATCGTGTCGAAAAAGGCGAGCAGTTCGGTCGGCGTGGCCTTGACCAGCGAGAGCTGGCGGCTGAGGCATTCACGCGAACCAATGTCGCCTTGCAGCCACTCGTCTTCGATCGCTTCCCAACTCGGGTCGGCGAAGCGCTGGAGGATGCTGTCGATCACGTCGGTGCGGGTGATGGTCCCGTCGAAATCACACACGATATGCCAATCGTTCATCTGTTTACCTATTGGGCAGGGCGCGCTGTTTGCGCTTGCCAAAGGGGTAGAGCAGGGACTGTGCCAATCGGGTTTGGCCCCGTATCTACGGGGTTCTGGCGGGATGATGTGTCGGCGAAGCTACAATTTTTGTAGGTCGCTACAAACAACATGAGTGCTTGCGCGAGGCGGGTGAAAAGAGGATTGATGCGCGCATGTCTTGTTAAGGAAGGGCCTCATGTCGAGGATTACAGTTGCTCTGTTTGCGGCGCTGGCTTGCGTGTCAGCCAGTGTTTTGGCCGATGGCATCACCGGGGAGGCGGGGGCGGGGTTGAGCTATCAGCCGCATGATCCGACCGGCAGCCGCCATGAAGTCCGGCCGGTGCCGTATGTCGATCTGGACTGGGGCGATGTCAGCCTCAGCACCGACGACGGGCTGACCTGGAGTGCGTTGAAGAGCAACGGTTTCAGCGCCGGACCGTTCGCCAATTACCTGCCGGGGCGCACCGCCAATGGCAGCTTGCAGGGCTTGCACGATGTGCCGGACATGGGCGTTGTCGGTGGATTCGTGCAGTACGCCCCGGCCGATTTCTGGCGGGTGTTTGCTTCGGTAGGCGAGGCGGTTGGCGGGCCTGACGGTGTGGTTGGACGAGTGGGGGGCGAGATCGGTTATCCGCTGGGCGGCGGGGTGATTGGCAGCAGCAACCTGACCGCGCACTTCGCCGATGGGCGGCAAAATCAGGCGTTTTTTGGGGTGGGTGGCGCTGAGTCTCAGGCTTCGGGCATCGCCCGGTACAACGCCGGGGGCGGGTGGCAGAACGTGGCGTTGACCCAGAGCTTCGAGTTTCCCCTGGCGACGCATTGGTCGTTGCTGACCAGTGCCAGTTGGATTCATCTGACGGGTTCAGCGGCGGACAGCAGCATCGTCAAACAGGTGGGGCAGGCCGATCAGGGGGAAGTGCAGGCGGCGGTGGCCTATAAGTTCGATTGACCCGAGCACACTGGTGCCTCTGTGGCGAGCGAGCTTTTGTGGCGAGGGGGCTTGCCCCCGTTCGGCTGCGAAGCAGTCGTAAACCCGGTAGTTGCGGTTTACCTGAGGGACCGCATTAGCTGCATAGGGGGCGGCTTCGCCACCCAACGGGGGCAAGCCCCCTCGCCACAGTAGATTGTGTTGGCTTCAGGTTTGTTCGCCCTCGGCCAGCAACGCAATCCCGCCGATGATCACCACCACGCCCACCCAGTGCAGCACGCTGATCTGCTCACCCAATCCCAGCCATGACCCCAGCAACACCCCGACAAACACCAATGAACTCAGGGGAAACGCCAGGGACAAGCTGCTGCGCCGCAAAATCAGCATCCATACGAAAAACGCGCCGATGCCGCAGCCCACCGCAAACAACACGCCCGGGTCCACGATCACGGCTTGCAGCCAGTGCAGGGTAAAGGTCATCTGCCCGAGCTGATCACCGCCGACCTTGGTCGCAATCTGCCCGGCGCTTTCCAGAATAATCAGCAGCGCCCAGAGCACGATCGTGCCGAGGCGCCCGTGCAGCCAATCCATCGATTTCGAATCACGCATGGCCGGCACACACGAGCATCACGCCCAACGTAATCACCAGGGTGGCGAGCCAGCGCCGACGGCTGACGGTTTCGCCGAGCACGACTTTGCCCGCCAGCACCACGCCGCAATAGGCCAGGGCCCCGGCCGGGAACAACAGGCTCAGGGGCGCCCGGGACAGGGCCTCCAGCCAGACGAAAAACTCAAGCGTGTAGGCGCCGATCCCGCACCACAGCAACGGCGCGTTGAACACCTGGCCCCAGAAAGCGTTCAGCCGAAACCCGCCTTCGAGTTCGGGCAAACGGTCGAGGCCGAGCTTGAAACAGAGCTGACCGATAACGTCCAGCACGATGGAAAAGGCGACCAGCAGGACCACGGTGAGGGTCAGGTCGGGATCTAGGAAGTTCACGGTCAGGATTCACCCTTTGGCAGACGCCCCCGGACACCGACGTCATCGAACATGAAGGCCGGCCGGGAGGGCTGTGGGGGTAAATGCAAGGGGCGGGCCAGCACCTGATGATCATTTCCACGCTCTGCGTGGGAATGCAGCCCGTGACGCTCCGCGTCACTGGACGCGGAGCGTCCCTAGAGGCATTCCCACGCAGAGCGTGGGAACGATCAATCAAACCTGTAGGAGCGAGGCTTGCCCGCGAAGACGGACTGTCAGCCGACATCAATGTTGCCTGACACACCGTTTTCGCGGGCAAGCCTCGCTCCTACAAGGGTGTCAGGCGTGCAGGCGAACCCAGACTGACACGAGCACTGTCGCGGCAATCAACCAGCCTACCGCCGCCACCGCCAGCGAAGCCTCCAACCGCATCCGATCGACCATCACGTACAACGTCGCCAAATAGACGAAATACGGAATGATCGACCACATGCCAAACACGATGGTGGTTTTCAGATCCTCCACTGAACGGCCCTTGCCGACGATGTAGTGCGCAATCAACGCAAAGGTCGGAAACAGCGGCACCAGGCCGGCGATGTAATAGTTTCTGGTTTTGGCCAGGGCCGCGAGGATTAGCACCACGCCCGCGCCCAGCGCCGCTTTGAGAATCAGGTCCATCAGTGGCTCAGCCCGTACTTTTTAACCTTGTCGAACAGCGTGGTCTTGGCCATCCCCAGTTCCAGGCTGGCCTGGGTCAGGTTGCCGCCGCTGCGCTGCAAGGCGTCGTTGAGCAGGTTGCGCTCGAAAGCTTCCACCGCTTCGGCGAAGGCCAGGCCCTGATTGCTGCCGCTGGCGCCGGACTTCTTGAACGCGGGCAAACCGAGGGCGTAACGCTCGGCGACGTTGCGCAGCTCTCGCACGTTGCCCGGCCAGTCGTGGCTCATCAGGTTGGACAGGGTCTGGTTGTCCAGCTCCGGCACCGCGCGGTCGAAGCGCAGGGACGACTGCTGCAGGAAGTGTTCGAACAGTTGCAGGATGTCTTCGCGGCGCTCGCGCAGCGGCGGCAGTTCCAGGGTCACCACGTTGAGGCGGTAATACAGGTCGCTACGGAATTCGCCCTTTTTGCTCGACTCGTCGAGGTCGGATTTGGTCGCCGCGATCACCCGGCAATCCACCGCTACGCTCTGGTTCGAACCGAGGCGTTCGAGGGTGCGTTCCTGCAACACCCGCAGCAGTTTGATCTGCAATGGCAGCGGCATGCTTTCCACTTCATCGAGGAACAGCGTGCCGCCGTCGGCGTGTTCGATCTTGCCGATCCGCCGCTTGCCGGCGCCGGTGAAGGCGTTGGCTTCGTGGCCGAAGATTTCGCTTTCGAACAGGTTCTCCGGCAGACCGCCGCAGTTCAGCGCGACGAATTGTTTGGTGTGGCGGCGACTGAAGTCATGCAGGCACCGGGCGACCAATTCCTTGCCGGTGCCGGTTTCGCCTTCGATCAGCACGTTGGCCGAGGTGTCGGCGACGTTGGCGATCAGCTCACGCAGATTCTGCATGGCTGGCGAGCGGCCGATGATCCGGCCTTCGAGGGAATCCCGTTCCGCCAGTTGTCGACGCAGCGACGAGACTTCGCGAGCGAGGCTGCGTTGCTCAAGCGCGCGGCGGGCCACGTCCACCAGGCGTTCCGGGGAGAAGGGTTTCTCCATGAAATCGTAGGCGCCTTTTTGCATCGCGCCGACCGCCATGGAGATGTCGCCGTGACCGGTGATCAACACCACCGGCAGGCTGCGGTCCCGGGCCTTGAGCCGGGTCAGCAATTCCAGGCCATCGATGCCCGGCAAGCGGATGTCGCTGATGACGATCCCGGCAAAGTTGTCGCCGACCCGCTCCAGGGCTTCTTCGGCGCTGCCCACGCCCACGCAGGGAATGTCTTCCAGGGTCAGCGCCTGCTGGCAGCCGAGCAGCACATGGGGGTCGTCTTCGACGATCAGCACACTAAGGTCGTTGTTCATATTGGCTCGGCGGGAGTGGGGCTTACCAACGGTAAACTGAGGACGAAAGTGGTACCACCGCTGGCCGGGTGCTCGACGCCCAAATGGCCGCCGGTGGCCGCGGCCAGGCTGGCGGAGAGGGTCAGGCCGAGGCCCAGGCCCTGTTCGCCGGGTTTGGTGGTGAAGAAGGGTTCGAACAAATGCTTGCGCGCTTCGGCGTCGATGCCGTGGCCGTTGTCGCGCACCCGCAGGCGATATTTGCCGTCGTACTCTTCGCCTTCCAGCCACAGCGCGGGGAGCGGTTGCGACTGCATGGCGTCAAGGGCGTTGCCGATCAGGTTGACCAGGATCTGCTCCAGACGGGTCTGGTCGATTTGCACCTGCACGTCGTTGAAGTCGCGGTGCAGGTCCAGATGCGCGCTTTCCATGCGGCTGCCGAGCAGTTGCAGGGCCGCGTCCACCGCTTTGCCGAGGCTGGCCTGGCCTTTGTCGTCACCACGCCGGGCGAAGGAGCGCAGGCTGGCGGTGATCCGGCCCATGCGGTCGATCAGTTCGTTAATGGTCTTGAGATTGGTGCTGGCGACATCGAGTTGCCCGCGCTCGAGGAAGCGCACGGTGTTGCCGGACAAGGTCCGCAGCGCCGCCAACGGCTGGTTCAATTCATGGGCAATGCTGGTGGACATCTGGCCGATGGCCGCCAGTTTGCCGGCCTGGACCAGTTCATCCTGGGCCCGGCGCAACGTCTCTTCGGCCTGACGCCGTTCGCGGATCTGGCCCTTGAGCCGTTCGTTACTGGCACGCAAATCGGTGGTGCGTTCGGTAATCCGACGCTCCAGCTGATTGTTGGCTTCCTGCAAGGCTTCCCGGGCTGCGAGACGCGTAGCGATGACCTTGCGTCGCTCGTTCCAGGCGATCAGCAGGAACGCCACCAGGGCAAACGCCACCGCCACCAGAATCCCCTGGTTGATCGCCTCACGGCGCAAATCCGCCAGGGGCGTGAGCAGGGTGAAATTCCACGGGGTGTCGCTCAGCGGTCGGGTCTGGGCGAGGTAGGTGATGTCCTGTTCGTCGGAGGCCAGTTCGCTGTTGGCGGGGAAGGTCAGTTTCTCCACGCCTTCAGCCAGGGTTTCCCGGGCCAAGGGTTGCAGTTCGTTCAGCGGGAACCAGTAGTACTGCAAGCTGCGGGCGAGTTTTTCCTTGGTCTCGTCGCTCAGCGGCACCACGGATTTGAGGCGTCGCGCCGGGTCGCTGGAGAGAATGATGATGCCGTTTTCATCGCTGACGAAGGCTTCCAGACGCGCCCGCTGCCAGCGTTCTTCCATGGCTTCGAGCCGGACCTTGACCACGGCGACGCCGATGATCTTGCCGTGTTCTTCCAGGCCGTGGGCCAGGTAATAACCGGGTTCGCCGTTGGTGCTGCCGATGCCATAGAAGCGCCCCGGCTGACCGCGCACGGCGTTCTGGAAATAGGCGCGAAAGGACAGGTCTTCACCGAGGTAACTGTCGACATCGCGCCAGTTGCTGGTGGCCAGCACACGGCCGGTGGTGTCCATGACGTAGATGGCCCGGCTGCGGCTGCGTCGGTTCAGGCCTTCAAGGTATTCATTGACCGTTTGCCGGGTTTCCGACGACGGCTCATCCAGCAGTTTTGAAACGCTGGATTCGAGTTCCAGCAGGCTGGGCAGGTAGGTGTACTTGCTGATCTCGCTCTCGACGGCGCGGGCGTGCAGCTCAAGTTGACGCTGGCCATTCTCGCTGAGGCTGCGAATCCCGTAGTGCTCACTGACCCAGAAGCCGATGTAACCCAATCCGATCATCAGGGCGATGATCAGCGGCGGCAGGAACAGATGGCGAATCAGACGGGGTTTCACGGCGAGTGATGGCGGCGCGGCGCGATAGAGAGTGGGGTCGCATTTCATCACAGATGCCTTGGGTCAACCAGCGTGGCAACAGGCTTGCTCTGGTTTCCAGTCGAACGCGGACCTGTGGCGAGGGAGCTTGCTCCCGCTCGGCTGCGAAGCAGTCGTTACACCGGCCAATGCGGTGTGTCAGACAGCCGGCATTGGCAGGTTTGGGGCCGCTGCGCGACCCAGCGGGAGCAAGCTCCCTCGCCACAGAGTTCGGTGTATTGCTTTTAGTGCTGCAGAATCTTGTTGAGGAAGTGCTGCGTACGCTCGGCGCGGTGGCTGATGTCGCCGAAGAATTCCTCTTTCTTGCAGTCTTCGATGATCTTGCCCTGGTCCATGAAGATCACGCGGTCGGCCACTTTGCGGGCGAAGCCCATTTCGTGGGTTACGCACATCATGGTCATGCCTTCATGGGCCAGTTGCACCATCACGTCGAGCACTTCGTTGACCATTTCCGGGTCGAGCGCCGAGGTCGGTTCGTCGAACAGCATGACGATCGGGTCCATCGCCAGCGCACGGGCAATCGCCACACGCTGTTGCTGGCCACCGGAGAGTTGGCCGGGATGCTTGTGGGCGTGAGCCGACAAGCCGACGCGCTCCAGCAATTGCAGGCCTTTCTTGGTGGCCTCTTCCTTGCTGCGGCCCAGCACCTTGATCTGCGCGATGGTCAGGTTTTCGGTGATGGACAGGTGCGGGAACAGTTCGAAATGCTGAAACACCATGCCAACGCGCGAACGCAGTTTCGGCAGGTCGGTCTTCGGGTCGGCGATGGACGTGCCATCGACCACCACGTCGCCTTTCTGGAACGGTTCCAGGGCGTTGACGCATTTGATCAGGGTCGACTTGCCCGAACCGGACGGCCCGCACACCACGATCACTTCGCCTTTTTTGACCTCGGTGCTGCAATCAGTCAGTACCTGGAAGTCGCCATACCACTTGTTGATGTTCTTGATAGAGATCATACGGCAAACCTTTTTTGCAGACGCTTGACCAGCAGCGAGGCGGCAAAGCTGATTGTGAAGTACGTAAGCCCTGCGAAGATCAGGAACTCGTTGGAGCGACCGATGATGTCGCCACTGGCACGGGAGGCATTGAGGAAGTCCACCAGGCCGACCGCGTATACCAGCGAGGTGTCCTGGAACAGGATGATGCTCTGTTGCAGCAACAGCGGGGTCATCTTGCGGAACGCTTGCGGCAGGATGATCAACCGCATCATCTGGCCGTACGTCATGCCCAGGGCCTGGGCTGCGCCCATCTGGCCCTTGGAAATCGACTGTACGCCCGCCCGGACGATTTCGCAGAAGTACGCCGCTTCAAACATCATGAACGCCACGATGCAGGACGCGAAGGCGCCGATTGGCGTGTCTTCGCCGGTGATCCAGCGCAGCACGAACGGCACCGCCAGGTAGAACCAGGTGATGACCAGCAGCAACGGGATCGAACGGAAATAGTTAACGTACGCGCCGGCGAGGTTCGACAGCAGTTTGTTGTGAGACAGGCGCATCAGCGCCAGGATCGTGCCGAGGATGATCCCGCCGCTGACGCCCAGCGCCATCAGTTGCAGGGTCATGACCATGCCGTTCCACAAACCCGGCAGGGACGGGACGATGCCCGAGAAATCGAATTCCATCATTTACCCCCTAGGGAGATCAGGCCCGGTACGGCGACTTTCTTCTCGACCAGGCGCATGAGCAGCATCAGGCTCATGTTCAGGGTGAAGTAGATCAGCGTGGCGAGGGTGAACGCTTCGAACAGGTTGGCGGAGAACTCGGCGGTCTGCTTGGTCTGCGCGAGCAGCTCCATCAGGCCGATCAGCGAGGCCACCGACGAGTTCTTGAACACGTTCAGGAATTCCGAGGTGAGCGGTGGAATGATGATCCGGTAGGCCTGGGGCAGCAGCACGTTCCAGTAGATCTGCGGCAGCTTGAAACCCATGGCGCGAGCCGCGGATTCCTGGCCCTTCGGCAAGGCCTGGATGCCGGTGCGCACTTGTTCGCAAACCCGGGCGGCGGTGAACAGGCCCAGGCACACGACAACGCTCAGGTAGGCCGAGGTGGTCGGGTTCAGGTCCTGCTTGTACCAGTCCTGCAGGTTTTGCGGCAGCAGGTCGGGCACCAGGAAGTACCAGATGAACAGCTGAACCAGCAGCGGCACGTTACGGAAGAGTTCGACGTAGCAGGTCGCGATGCCCGATACGATGCGGTTCGGCACGGTACGCATGACACCCAGGATCGAGCCCAGCGACAGCGCGATAATCCAGGCCACGACGGCGATGGCGATGGTCCAGCCCAGCCCGGAGATGTACCAGTCGAGATACGTCTCGCTGCCCACGCCGGTGGACTTGAAGAACACGCCCCAGTCCCAGTTGTAATTCATTAGGGTCTCCCCTCGGATCGATCAATGTACAAGTGCCCGCCTGGGGAAGCTCCGTTCCCGCCCGACTTTGAAAGTCAGGCACACGCGATCGGCTCGACAGCCACCGGTTCGAGTGTTTCCAAAATATGCCAGCAGGGAGTGACAACCTCCTGAAAGGGCAGCGGCCCTCTCAGGAGATAAGGTTAGTCAGAAATCAGGACTTCTTGTCGTCAGCCGCTTTATCGGTCGGATTGGCGATCAGGGCCTTGAGCTCGTCGCTCATCGGGAAGTTCAGGTTCAGGCCTTTAGGCGGGATTGGTTGCATGAACCATTTGTCGTAGATCTTGTTGATCTCGCCCGATTTGTAGGTGGCGACGATGGCGTCGTCGACAGCTTTCTTGAACGGCTCGTCGCCCTTGCGGACCATGCAGCCGTAGATTTCGTAGGACTGTGGCGTGCCGGTAACGGCCCAGTCATCGGCCTTCTTGGCCTTGGCGGCTTCACCGGCCAGCAGGGCGTCGTCCATCATGAAGGCAACAGCGCGGCCCGATTCCAGCATCTGGAAGGACTCGCCGTGGTCTTTGGCGGAGATAACGTTCATGCCCATCTGCTTGTCGGCGTTCATCGACTTGAGGATGCGCTCGGACGTGGTGCCGGCGGTGGTCACGACGTTCTTGCCTTTCAGGTCGTCGAAGTCCTTGTAGGCAGAGCCTTTCTTGGACAGCAGGCGAGTACCGATTTCGAAGATGCCGACGGAGAAGTCAACTTGCTGCTGACGCTCGACGTTGTTGGTGGTGGAGCCGCACTCGACGTCCACGGTGCCGTTCTGCACCAGCGGGATACGGGTTTGCGAGGTGACCAGGTTGTATTTGACCTGGAGGTTTGGCAAATCGAGGTCTTTCTTGATGGCTTCGACGATTTTCAGCTGGATGTCATGGGAGTAGCCCATCGGCTTGCCGGAAGCATCAGCGATGTAGGAAAACGGAATGGAAGCATCGCGATGCCCGAGGGTGATCACACCGGACTCTTTGATCTTCTTCAGTGTGCCGGTGAGCTCGGCAGCGAAAACTGGAGTGCTAATCAGAGCGGCAGCAATGGCTGCGCCCAGGATATGGGGAACGATGCGCATCAAATTTTCCTCGACATTGTTTTTTTTATGGAGCCAGTTCGTCGGCCCTTTTGTGCTTCGAATGCGTGGCGGCACCTGAACGGTGGGCACGACAGAACATTCGTCCAAGAGTGTAGAGCATGACTCGTGCCAGGCCAGGTGATATGAATCAAGTTATTGATTTAAAAGGTTATTAAGTTTTTGTGGCGTTGAATTTACGCTTTGGCTATCCGGTAAACCGAATCGACCGGCGAGTCGTGTTCGGAAAACCGAATGCGCGAAACCCCTGTAGGAGCGAGGCTTGCCCGCGAAGAGGGGTGTAGCCAACATTCATGTAGCTGACACACCGCTTTCGCGGGCAAGCCTCGCTCCTGCAGACAGGTACGAAAAAGCCCCTGAATCTCACGATTCAGGGGCTTTCGTTTAACTGGATGCCCGATCAGGCGGCTTCGATCTTGCTGCGGCTCTGCTCGACCTTGCTCAGGTAATCCGCCAGCTTCTGTTGTTCATCCGGGGTGGTGAACAAGCCGAGCTTGCTGCGACGCCACAGGATGTCGTGGGCGGTGGTGGCCCACTCTTCGCTGCACAGGTAGTCGACTTCGCGGGTGTAGAGACCGCCGCCGATGTGTTCGCCCAGGTCGCTGAGGCTCTGTACGCCTTCGAGCATGCGCCAGGTGCGGCTGCCGTAGGTGGTGGCCCAGCGGCGGGCGATCTCGGTTGGTACCCAGTCGAACTGATCGCGGATCTTCGCGCACAGGGCTTGTGGGGTGGTCATGTCTTCGCCGCCGGGCAGGGTCGCGGTCGCGGTCCAGCTTGGTTTGATCTGGGTGAAGTACGGGGCCAGTTGCGCCAGCGCCGACTCGGCCAGTTTGCGGTAGGTGGTCAGCTTGCCGCCGAACACCGACAGCAACGGGGCTTCTTCGCCACTGCCGGACAACGCCAGGGTGTAGTCGCGGGTTACGGCCGACGGGTTGTCGGATTCGTCGTTGCACAGCGGACGCACACCGGAATAGCTGTGCAGGATGTCATCGCGGCTGACTTGCTTCTTGAAGTGGGCATTGACCACTTTGAGCAGGTAATCGGTTTCGCCTTCGGTGATCGCCACTTTGGCCGGATCGCCGGTGTACTCGCGGTCGGTGGTGCCGATCAGGGTGAAGTGGTTCAGGTACGGAATGGTGAAGACGATGCGCTGATCTTCGTTTTGCAGAATGTGCGCGTGTTCGCCTTCGTAGAGTTTCGGCACGATCAGGTGGCTGCCCTGGATCAGGCGGATGCCGTACGGCGAATCCATCTTCAGGTCGTCACGAATGAACTTGGCCACCCACGGGCCGGCGGCATTCACCAGCGCCTTGGCGCGGATCGAGAACAGACTGCCATCGGCGCGCTCCAGGTGCAGGTGCCACAGGCCTTTGGCGCGACGGGCGCTGACGCAACGGGTCTGGGTGTGCACGTGAGCGCCTTTCTCGCGCGCAGCCATGGCGTTCAGTACCACGAGGCGGGCATCGTCGACCCAGCAATCGGAATATTCGAAGCCTTTGGTGATTTCGCTTTTCAGCGGGCTGTCCGGGCCGAACTTCAGGCTTTTCGAACCTTCCAGTTTTTCCCGCTTGCCCAGGTGGTCATAAAGGAACAAACCGGCGCGGATCATCCACGCGGGGCGCAAATGCGGGCGGTGCGGCAACACGAAGCGCATCTGCTTGACGATGTGCGGGGCCTTGGCCAGCAGCACTTCGCGCTCGGCCAGGGCTTCGCGCACCAGGCGGAATTCGTAATGTTCGAGGTAGCGCAGGCCGCCGTGGATCAGCTTGCTGCTGGCCGACGAGGTGTGGCTGGCCAGGTCGTCCTTTTCACAAAGGAACACCGAGAGGCCGCGACCGGCGGCATCCGCTGCGATCCCCACGCCATTGATCCCACCACCGATGACGGCGATATCGTAGACCTCGGCGAGAGGGGGCGTAGGCAAGGTAGAAGTGGGCATCGGCTGGCCTCGGGCTTTTATGATTTTCGATATTTGAATTCGAACATTAATGTTCATTTGCGAAAATGGTAGCCCATAAAGCCGCGCACAGCCAGTCAACTTCGATTGAAAATACTGATCGAAGGGCCGGGAAAGGAAAATTTACGAACATTCGCGCGCAGATCATTCCCACTCTCTGCGTGGGAATGCATCAATAGACGCTCTGCGTCGGCACTTGAGGTGGGACGCGGAGCGTCCCGGGCGGCATTCCCGCGCGGAGCGTGGGAACGATCTATACAAGAGGGGGAGTTGCCGCGACTTTTGCAGGAGCAAGGCTTGCACGCGATGGCGCACCCAAGGCCGCCCTCTCGGGCAAGCCATGCTCCTACAGGTTGTTTAATCGCTTTCGGCGGTTAAACAACCTCGAGCCGAATCTTGTGCTGACTCAACAACTGCGCCAACGCCGGCACCGGCTGCTGATCGGTCACCAGGCAATCGATCAGGCTGATCGGCCCCAGGCGAATCATGGCGTTGCGCCCGAATTTGCTGGAGTCCGCCGCCAGGATCACTTGCCGGGCGTTGGCGATGATCGCCTGGGACACCCGCACTTCCTGATAATCGAAGTCCAGCAGGCTGCCGTCTTCATCGATGCCGCTGATGCCCACCAAGGCGAAATCCACCTTGAACTGGTTGATGAAATCGACACTCGCCTGACCGACCACGCCACCGTCGCGCCGCACGTTTCCGCCCGTCAGCAGGACATCGAAATCGTCCTTGGCGCTGAGCATCGAGGCCACGTGCAGGTTGTTGGTGATGATCTTCAGGTGATTGTGATTGAGCAACGCCCGGGCAATCGATTCGGTGGTGGTGCCGATATTGATGAAGAGCGAGGCGTGATCGGGGATCTGGGCCGCAATGGCTTCGCCGATACGCTGCTTTTCATCGCGCATCTGGTCGGCACGCATGGCGTAGGCAGTGTTTTCGACACTGGAATCGTAGGCCGCGCCGCCATGGTAGCGACGCAACAAATTGGCTTCCGCGAGCTGATTGATATCGCGGCGGATGGTTTGCGGTGTAACGACGAACAGCGTAGCCATTTCCTCGATGCTGACATAGCCGCGTTCGCGGACCAGTTCGAGGATTTGCTGCTGACGGGGAGGCAGATTCATGGGGCTTCCTTTGGGCTGCCGCAAAATTTGCCCATGATGCCGCAGGAATCCGCTCCCGACCAGTTACAACCCTATAAGAGTCCCGCGCTTGGCTTATTCAGCGCCTTCATGCGGTTCCCAATCGCGGGTGCGGCTGACCGCTTTGAGCCACCCAGCGTAGAGTTTTTCTTTCGCCGATTCTTCCAGAGCCGGTTCGAATTCGCGTTCGATCACGGCCTTGCCGCGCAACTCATCCAGGCTGCCCCAGAAGCCGCACGCCAGACCAGCCAGGTAAGCGGCGCCCAGTGCGGTGGTCTCGCGCATTTGCGGACGCTCAACCTGCGTGCCGAGGATGTCGGCCTGGAATTGCATCAGGAAGTTGTTCGCTACCGCACCGCCGTCCACACGCAGGGACTTGAGGCGTTCGCCGGAGTCCTGTTGCATGGCGTCGAGTACGTCGCGGGTCTGATAGGCAATCGACTCAAGCGCGGCACGGATGATGTGATCCACGCGCACGCCGCGAGTCAGGCCGAACAGCGCGCCACGGGCATACGGGTCCCAGTATGGAGCGCCCAGGCCAGTGAACGCCGGCACCAGGTACACGCCGTTGCTGTCCTTGACCTTGCCGGCGAAGTATTCGGTGTCGGTGGCATCGGCGATGATCTTCAGTTCATCACGCAGCCACTGCACAGTGGAACCGCCATTGAACACCGCGCCTTCCAGCGCATAAGCCACTTCGCCTTTCGGGCCGCAAGCGATGGTGGTCAGCATGCCGTGTTTGGACTTCACGGCTTTGTCGCCGGTGTTCATCAGCAGGAAGCAGCCAGTGCCGTAGGTGTTTTTCGCTTGGCCTGGCTCGACGCACATCTGGCCGAACAGGGCGGCCTGCTGGTCGCCGGCGATACCGCCGATGGCGATGCCGCTTTTGGTGTGGCCGTAGATTTCCGACGACGATTTAACTTCCGGCAGCATTTCGCGTGGGATGTCGAGGATCTCCAGCATCTTCGCGTCCCACTCCAGCGAGTGGATGTTGAAGAGCATGGTGCGCGAGGCGTTGGTGTAGTCGGTGACGTGGACTTTGCCGCCGGTAAATTTCCAGATCAGCCAGCTGTCGATGGTGCCGAACAGCAGCTCGCCGTTGCGCGCACGTTCACGGCTGCCTTCGACGTTGTCGAGGATCCACTTGAGCTTGGTGCCGGAGAAGTACGGGTCTGTCACAAGGCCGGTGGTGTCGCTGATGTATTGCTCGTGGCCATCGCGTTTGAGCTGCTGGCAGATCTCGGTGCTGCGGCGGCACTGCCAGACGATCGCGTTGTAGATCGGGCGGCCGGTGGTCTTGTCCCAGACCACGGTGGTTTCGCGCTGGTTGGTGATGCCGATGGCGGCGACCTGGTCGTGATGCAGGCCGGCTTGTGCCAGGGCCTCGACCATCACGGCGCTTTGGGTCGCGAAGATTTCCATCGGGTCATGTTCGACCCAGCCGGCTTGCGGGTAATGCTGCACGAATTCGCGCTGGGCGGTGCAGACCACGTTCGCGTCACGGTCGAAAATGATCGCGCGGGAGCTGGTCGTACCCTGATCAAGGGCAATGATGTAGTTCTTATTCTGAATATCGGTCATGTCGATTGCCTTGGACGAAAAAAGAAAGTGAGGTCAGGCGCGGGATCAAAGGGCAGGATCACGCGCCAACGGTATCAAGAAGTTCTTGGTTTGCCGTCAATGGCCGGTGTTGCGTCCTTTGTAGCAGGTTCGGTGCTCGGCAGATGACGGGCAATCAGCCCGCGATAAGCAGCAGCGCCGAGGCAGGCACCGACAATCGGTGCAAAGATCGGAATCAGGAAATACGGGATATCGCGCCCGCCGGTGAAGGAAATTTCACCCCAGCCAGTAAAGAAAGTCATCAGCTTAGGACCGAAATCACGCGCAGGGTTCATTGCGAAACCGGTCAGCGGCCCCATCGAACTGCCAATCACCGCAATCAGCAGGCCGATCAGAAGCGGCGCCAGCGGACCCTTGGGCAGGCCGTTGTTGTCGTCGGTCAGGGACATGATCACGCCCATCAGGATCGCGGTGATGACCACTTCAACCAGGAACGCCTGGGCTGTGGACAGCGCCGGGTGCGGGAAGGTGGAGAACACCGACGCCAATTCAAGGCTGGCCTGGGTGCCACGAACCATATGGTGAGTTTGTTCGTAATCGAAGAAGAGGTTGCTGTAAAGCGTGTAAACCAACAAGGCGCCGCAGAACGCGCCGGCTACCTGGGCGATGATGTAGAAAGGCAGTTTGCGCTTTTCGAAGTCAGTGAAAATGCTCCGCGCGATACTCACGGCAGGATTGAGGTGAGCCCCGGAAACCCCAGCGGTCAGGTAGATCGCCATGCTGACGCCAACGCCCCAGATAATGCTGATTTCCCAAAGGCCAAAGCTGGCACCCGCGACCTTGAGCGCAGCAACACACCCCGTCCCGAAAAAGATCAACAGCGCAGTGCCCAGGAATTCAGCCATGCATTGGCTCGAGAGTGGCGGTTGTTTCAAAGCAGTTGTCATCGAAAACCTCTTTTTGTTGTTGTCTGGCGCCTGGTCATCATGGACAAAGCGCGATTTTCACCGAGTCAGGATCCCCATCCTGATCTTGGTTTACTGCCGGGTACTGCTTCGCGATCATTCCTGCAGTATTCGCATTCGAAAAAATATAGACAAGAAACGCTGCTGTCAAAGGTCGAAAGTGAACCATCAGTCATATTTAAACTATTCGCTTCGTGAATGATCGTGTTGATGTCCTTTCGACCCAGTCCGAAACCCGCCAGGCAGGGCTGCGCCAAGCCTTTGAAATAGTGCCGCAATAGAGCCTTTTGCTGATCAATGTCCTAGAATCTGGCCCAGTGTTTTTCTTCTGCCGCCCAGCCTGGAGCTGCCATGACGCCCGCATTGGATTTGTTGAAAAAAGTTCGCGCCGAACATCGTGTGCACAGTTACGAACATGATCCGAAGGCGGCGTCCTATGGTCTGGAGGCGGCGGAAAAACTGGGGTTGGACCCGGCGCAAGTGTTCAAGACCTTGCTGGCGGCCAGTGAGAAAGGCGAATTGCTGGTGGCGGTGGTGCCGGTCGTCGGAAGTCTGGATTTAAAGCACCTGGCGCAGGCGGCCGGGGTGAAAAAAGTCGAAATGGCTGATCCGGCAGCGGCACAGCGAGCGACCGGTTACCTGTTGGGCGGCATCAGCCCGCTGGGGCAGAAGAAGCGTCTGCGCACCTTTATCGATCAATCGGCGCAGCCCTTTGCCAGCATTTTTGTCAGTGCCGGGCGGCGTGGTCTGGAAGTGGAGTTGGCGCCTGCGGTACTGGCCGAACATACTCAGGCGAAGTTCGCCGATATCGGTCGCGCCTGAATCAGGGAGAAGGTTATGCAGCTTGAGTTTCATCAGGTCGATGCGTTCAGTGATCGGCCGTTCAGTGGCAATCCGGCGATGGTGTATCGGCTCGATGCCTGGCTCGCCGATGAGTTGATGCAGAAGATCGCCGCCGAACACAACCTGGCCGAAACCGCCTTTGTGGTGCGCGAAGGCTTGGCGTGGCATATCCGCTGGTTCACCCCGACCACTGAAGTGCCGCTGTGCGGGCATGCGACCCTGGCCAGCGCGTTCGTCCTGTTTGAAGTCTATAAAGAACCGGCCGAACGCCTGGATTTCATCTGCAAATCCGGCCTGTTGAGCGTCAGCCGTGAGGGCGGGCGACTGTGGCTGGATTTTCCGGCAATCGTCCCGTCGGAAGTCGGCGTAACCCTGGATGTCGAGCGCGCCCTGGGTGTGGAAGCCGTGGATGTGTTGGGCTCGAATGAGTTGTTGGTGGTGCTGGAATCCGAGCAGGCGGTGCTCGATTGCAAGCCCGACATGGCGGCGCTGGCGAAACTGCCGTGGCCGGGAGCCATCGTCACGGCCAAGGGCGGCAAACATGATTTTGTTTCGCGGTACTTCGCGCCGGCGATTGGCATCAATGAAGACCCGGTGACCGGCTCAACCCATTGCAGCTTGATTCCGTACTGGTCGAAGCGCTTGGGCAAGTCGAGTCTGACGGCCTATCAGTGCTCGGCCCGGGGCGGGGAGTTGTTCTGCCGGCTGGAGGGGGAGCGGGTGAAGATTGGCGGGAATGCGATACTTGTGGCGAGCGGAACGCTGATGCTGGGTTGACCCTTGTAGGAGCGAGGCTTGCCCGCGAAGGCGTCGGGCCGGCCAATGATGGTGTCGATTGATACGACACCTTCGCGGGCAAGCCTCGCTCCTACAGGAACAGGTCTCGGTGTCAGCTGGCGGTGCTGTAGCGGCGGACACCGGATTCGATCGCTGGAATCTGCGCCGCCGTGCTGCCGGATGCCTGGAACAGCACCAGATGTTCGGCCGCCACGCGGATCCCGACCTCTGCACCCACCTGATGATCCGCATGGCTCGGGAAGATCGATTCCAGCTGAGCACCCGTCGGCATCTGCAAGCGATACAAGGTCGAAGCGCCGAGGAACGTCTTGCCCACGATACGAGCCTTCAACCCGCTGTCCGGCGCATAAACGATATCGTCCGGGCGCAATAACACATCGACGGCGCCGCCCACCGGCCAGGTGTAGGCCCGATTGCCGCGCAACTCACCGAGCTCGGTCTGCACCGACTCCGGGCTGCTCAACTGACCGCGAATGAAGTAACCCTGGCCAATGAAACTGGCCACGAACGGTGTCAGGGGTTCGTGATACAGGTTGTAGGGCGTATCCCACTGCTCCAGCCGACCTTCCTTGAACACCCCGACATGATCGCTCACGGCGAAGGCTTCCTCCTGGTCGTGGGTCACCAGAATCGCACTGGTGCCACGGGCCTTGAGAATGTCGCGCACTTCATGGCTGAGCTTGCGTCGCAGTTCGCCATCGAGGTTGGAGAACGGTTCGTCGAGCAGCAACAGTTGCGGTTCCGGCGCCAGGGCGCGGGCCAGTGCGACCCGTTGCTGCTGGCCGCCGGACAACTCATGGGGAAAGCGCTTGCCGAGGTTTTTCAGGTTGACCAGTTCCAGCAGCTCTTCGGTAATCCGATCCTTTTGTGGATGCTTGCGGATCCCGAAGGCGATGTTCTCGGCCACGCTCAGATGCGGAAACAGAGCGTAATCCTGAAACACCATGCCGATCCGGCGCTTCTCCGGCGCGAGGGTGAATCCGGCGCTGGAAATGGTTTCGCCGCCGAGCTGGATTTCACCTTCGTGCACCGGTTCGAACCCGGCGATGGCCCGCAGGGTGGTGGTCTTGCCGCAGCCCGAAGAGCCCAGCAGGCAACCGATGTCGCCGGCATTCAAATGCAGGTTGAGGTTTTGCACGACCCGCTGGTCCTGATAACCGCAGGCGAGGTTGCGCAGATTGAGCAGTAATGGCTGGCTCATGCGTGGTGGTACGCCGGGGTGACCAGAAACTCCAGCAGGGCTTTCTGCGCGTGCAGACGGTTTTCCGCCTGGTCCCACGCCACGGAGCGCGGGTCGTCCAGCAGGTCGAGACTGATTTCTTCGCCACGGTGGGCCGGCAGGCAGTGCATGAACAGCACGTCCGGCGCAGCCTGGTCGAGCAGGGCGCGATTAACCTGAAACGGCGCGAACAGCTTCAGGCGCTTGGCGGTTTCTTCTTCCTGGCCCATGGAGGTCCAGACGTCGGTGCTCACCAGGTGCGCGCCTCGCACGGCATCCTGAGGATCGCGGACGATGGTCACACGATCGCCGGCCTTGGCCACGAACTCAGGGTTTGGCTCGTAACCTTCCGGGCAGGCAATGCGCAACTGGAAGTCGAACTGGATCGCCGCTTCTATATAGCTGTTGCACATGTTGTTGCCGTCGCCGATCCAGGCCACGGTCTTGCCCTGGATCGAACCACGGTGTTCCAGGAAGGCTTGCATGTCGGCCAGCAACTGACACGGGTGCAGGTCATCGGACAGGCCGTTAATCACCGGTACGCGGGAGTTGGCGGCAAATTCGGTGAGGGTGCTGTGGGCAAAGGTACGGATCATCACCGCATCGAGCATGCTCGACATGACAATGGCGCAGTCGCCGATCGGCTCGCCACGACCCAGTTGGGTATCGCGGGGCGAGAGGAAGATCGCCTGGCCGCCGAGCTGGATCATGCCGGCTTCGAACGAGATGCGGGTGCGGGTCGAGGACTTCTCGAAAATCATCCCCAGGACGCGGTTTTTCAGAGGCTCGAACAGTACGCCGCGGTTACGCAGGTCCTTGAGCTCAACGCCTCGACGGATCACGCTGACCAGCTCTTCGGGCGTGCAATCCATCAGGGAGAGAAAGTGCCTTGCGCTCATCATTGACTACCTTTTTGCAACAGACCGCAGATACTCAAAGCCTTGTTTAACTGAAAAACGGGCGAGACCTGCGGCGTAAGCCGCACGGGGCGACGAAATAGGGGAAGGCGCGATCTTATAATTAAATGTCGCGTCTTACCAATAGGGCTACGGTTTTTAGGGAAATTCAGAGGGGCTACGGGATGACCGCAGTAGCGCATTTGAAGCCTGTTTCCGGATAGCAGCCCGTCATTTGTACACCGGGCCCGCCGGGCATTGCAATCAAGCGGGGCGGGGACGGCACAACGATAGTCGGTTTCTGACCTGTGATTCTCGTCGCGTGGTGGCAATGTGTCTCGTCTGAAACATTTGCTAAAGCAAAGTGCTGGGTTATAACTAAGTCTCGAGCGACGCAGGAAGCCTCCGGAATGGAATCGAAAGAACAGCAACTAATGGAATTACTCGGCCTCACGGCCCGCTCCCTGACCCATCTCACTGCGTCCATGACCTCAATGTCCTTCGAGTTGATGCGCAGTGAAGACGAAGTGACCAAGGCCGCCGGTCGTCGCATGATCGATCGCATGGCCACCATCAGCAGCGGGCTCGACGAACACTGGCGCCTGATTGGCGAACTTACCGGCGTGCATGTCGCCCACGAGCAGATCGAAACCATCCAGGAAATCCAGTTGCAGACGCCGCCCCGGTTGCCGCCGAACTGATCTGCGACGGCCATCGGCTGGCCTGATGGCCGCCGATTCACAAGACGAACGTTGCTGGCGCAGCGAGGGTTCGCGCGCCATAGTTTTGTTCCCGTGGCTGAAAACGCCGCCCAGAACAAGACAGAGACTGGCCATGACCAAGACTCTCCATCACCGTGCCTGCCACCTGTGCGAAGCCATTTGCGGCCTGACCATCGAAACCACAGAAGCCGAAGGCCGGGTGCAGATCACTTCGATCAAGGGTGACCCCCAGGATACGTTCAGTCGTGGGCACATCTGCCCCAAGGCTGTGGCCCTGCAAGACATCCAGAACGATCCGGACCGCCTGCACCAGCCGATGCAGCGCGTGGGCAGCGAATGGCAGCCCATCGGGTGGGAAGACGCCTTCAACCTTGTAGCCGAACGCCTGGCAGGCATTCAGGAGCGTCACGGGCAGAATGCGGTGGCGGTCTACCAGGGCAATCCCAGCGTGCACAACTATGGGTTGATGACCCACAGCAATTACTTTCTAGGCCTGCTGAAAACCCGTAACCGCTTTTCCGCGACCTCGGTCGATCAGTTGCCCCATCACCTGACCAGCCATTTGATGTATGGCCACGGTTTGCTGTTGCCGATCCCGGACATTGATCACACCGATTTCATGCTGATTCTGGGCGGTAATCCCCTGGCGTCCAACGGCAGCATCATGACGGTGCCCGATGTGGAAAAACGGCTGAAGGCGATTCAGGCCCGGGGCGGCAAAGTGGTGGTGGTCGATCCGCGCCGCAGCGAAACGGCGGCGATGGCCGATCAGCATCTGTTCGTGCGCCCCGGTGGCGATGCGGCGTTGCTATTCGGGCTGCTCAATACCTTGTTCGCCGAAGGCCTGACCCGCGACAGTCATCTGCCGGTGGATGGCCTGGATGAGGTGCGTGAGGCGGTCGCGGGATTCACTGCCGAGGTCATGAGTCCGCTGTGCGCCGTGCCAGCCGAGCAGATTCGCCAACTGGCCCGGGACTTTGCCGCCGCGCCGTCAGCGGTGTGCTACGGGCGCATGGGCGTCTCGACCCAGGCGTTCGGCACGTTGTGCCATTGGGTGGTGCAGTTGATCAACCTGGTCACTGGCAACCTCGACCGTGTGGGCGGTGCGTTGTGCACCGAGCCGGCGGTAGATCTGGTGGCGAGCACCTCGGGCGGGCATTTCAACTTGTGGCAGAGTCGGGTGTCGGGGCGACCGGAGTACAGCGGCGAGTTGCCGGTGTCGGCCCTGGCCGAAGAAATGCTCACCGGCGGGGAAGGGCAGGTCCGGGCGCTGATCACCGTGGCGGGCAACCCGGTGTTGTCCACGCCCAACGGCCGCCAACTGGAGCAGGCGCTGGACGGGCTGGAGTTCATGGTCAGCATCGACCTCTACATCAATGAAACCACGCGCTACGCCGACCTGATCCTGCCGTCCACCTCGGCTCTGGAAAACGATCACTACGACACCACGTTCAACATGTTTGCCGTGCGTAACGTCACGCGCTTCAACCGGGCGATCCTGGCCAAGCCTGAAGGCGCGCTGCATGACTGGGAGATTTTCGTGGGGCTGGCCAAGGCGTTTGCGGCCAAGACCGGCAAGGAACTCAAGCCGACCATCGCCCCGGCGCAGATGATCGACCGTGGCTTGCGCATGGGGCTGTATGGCGATGCTTCGGAGCACAAGTTGTCCCTGGCGACGTTGTTCGATCATCCCCATGGCGTTGATTTGGGCGCGCTTAAACCGAATCTGACACCACGGCTCAAGACCCCCAACCAGCGTCTCCAGGCCGCGCCGCCCGCGATCCTTGCCGACCTGGAGCGCTTCGCCGCCTTACAAGCCCCGGCCGCCGATGAACTGTTGATGATTGGCCGCCGGCATGTGCGCAGCAACAACTCGTGGATGCACAACTATCACCGTCTGGTGAAAGGCAAGCCGCGCCATCAACTGCTGATGCACCCGGAAGACCTGGCCAGCCGCGGTCTCAGCGACGGGCAGCGGGTGCGGGTCAGTTCGCGGGTCGGGATGATCGAAGTTGAAGTCGTGGGCAGCCTGGATATGATGAAAGGCGTGGTCAGCCTTCCGCACGGTTGGGGCCATGCGCGGCCGGGTGTGCAGATGACGATCGCCAGCAGTCAGCCGGGGGCCAGCGCCAATGACCTGACGGATGAATGTCAACTTGATGAGTTGTCGGGCAATGCGGCGTTGAACGGCGTGCCGGTGACCGTGGCCGCGGCTTGAGCATGTCTGTCGGGGAGACCGAGCATGGCGCTCGGGTTTCCGTTACAATGCGCCACCGTGCCGACCCTTGAGTCGGAAAGTTCAGCCGAGGTGCTCCATGGATATCATCGAAACGATTAAAGAGCAGATTGCTAACAACACCATTCTGCTTTACATGAAAGGCTCGCCGAATGCCCCGCAGTGTGGCTTCTCCGCGAAGGCTGCGCAGGCCGTGATGGCGTGTGGTGAGAAGTTTGCTTACGTGGACATCCTGCAGAACCCGGAAATCCGCGCCAACCTGCCAAAGTACGCCAACTGGCCAACCTTCCCGCAACTGTGGGTTGGCGGTGAGCTGGTCGGCGGTAGCGACATCATGACTGAAATGGCTGCTGACGGTTCGTTGCAGGCCACGATCAAAGCCGCTGCGGAAAAAGCCGCTGCTGCCAAGACCGAAGCCTGATCCGCTTCCTGTAGAAGCAAAGCTTGCTCGCGAAGGCGGCTTAACATTCAACAGATTTGTTGACTGGTCCGCCGCCTTCGCGGGCATGTCTTGCTCCTACAAGAGCAGGCAATAAAAAGCCCCGCATCTCACAAGAGAGCGGGGCTTTTTAGTGTCTCGAATTCAGCGAAAGCTAACTTACTCTTCGCCCATCTGCGATTGCAGATAGTTCTCAAGACCGACTTTATCGATCAGGCCCAGTTGGGTTTCCAGCCAGTCGATATGTTCTTCTTCGGACTCAAGAATGTCTTCGAGCAGTTCACGGCTACCGAAGTCGCCGACGGTTTCACAATGTGCAATCGCGACCTTGAGATCGGCATGACCGGTGCGTTCGATACGCAGGTCGCACTCAAGCATTTCCTTGGTGTGCTCGCCGATGTGCAGCTTGCCCAGGTCCTGGACGTTCGGCAGGCCTTCAAGGAACAGGATGCGCTTGATCAGCTTGTCCGCGTGCTTCATCTCGTCGATGGATTCTTTGTATTCATGCTTGCCGAGCTTATTCAGACCCCAATCTTCATACATGCGCGCATGCAGAAAATATTGATTGATCGCGACCAGCTCATTGGCAAGGATCTTGTTGAGATGCTGGATGACTGTAATGTCGCCTTTCATGATGGGGTCCTGCCCTTTATTAACTGTCTATGAGGCAGAGTTTGAGCTGCGTAATTAAGAGTGTCAAACCTAAGTTATTGAAACTTATATGAAAATTAATCGGAATAAGAATGTTTGTGTTCCGCGTCTGGAACCTAAGCGGTTGATTTACGGGCATAAAAAAACCGGACATCAGTCCGGTTCTTTGAAATACGGTAATTAGGCGGCAGTAAATTCAACAGGAAATGGAATCGCGGCTTGGGCAGTTTGCAGCTTGGTCAGGGTTTCGCGCACCACTTCCTTGGCAAGGCAGGCACATTTACCGCATTGACTCGCTACGCCGGTGGCCTGACGGACTTCCTTATAGCTGCAGCAACCTTCATAGATTGCATCGCGGATTTGACCGTCGGTAACGCCAGTGCAGAGGCAGACATACATAAGTGAGAACCGTCGCTGGTTGTGACTCAATTGCGATGGATCTTAATGTTAACGAGAATGATTGTCAAAGTGGTTTCTGAAAGCTTTGCGTTATAAGTGTCCATGGCTGACGAACGGTTCCCGACATGGCATTGCGACAGTAACCGCAGCGAGTCCAAATTTATCAGCCCGCTGAAAAACCGTTGAGGACAGCTCAAAAACGCCGTGTATGATGGTCGGTCGTTGCGAAGGCGGTTCGTGTCACAGGGATGTCGCTTGCGGGTGGCAGGCTGA
Source organism: Pseudomonas sp. ANT_J12 (assembly GCF_008370045.1). Classification (GTDB taxonomy): domain Bacteria; phylum Pseudomonadota; class Gammaproteobacteria; order Pseudomonadales; family Pseudomonadaceae; genus Aquipseudomonas. The sequence goes on along the minus strand of NZ_VOBN01000002.1, from coordinate 315,251 downwards.
CGCGAACCCATTCCTTCACGTTATTTAGACCAGGAGATATCCAATGAGCGTACTCGTAGGCAAACAAGCCCCAGACTTTACCGTACCGGCTGTCCTCGGCAACGGCGAGATCGTAGACAGCTTCACCCTGTCCTCGGCCATCAAAGGCAAATACGGCCTGGTGTTCTTCTACCCACTGGACTTCACCTTCGTTTGCCCGTCCGAGCTGATCGCTCTGGACAACCGCATGGCTGACTTCAAGGCCCGCAACGTTGAAGTGGTTGCCGTGTCGATCGACTCGCATTTCACTCACAACGCATGGCGCAACACCCCAGTGAACAATGGCGGTATCGGCCAGGTTCGCTACACCATGGCTGCCGACATCAAGCAGGACATCATGAAGGCCTACGACGTTCAGTCCGCTGACGGCGTTGCATTCCGTGGTGCGTTCCTGATCGACGACAAAGGCGTTGTCCGCTCGCAGATCATCAACGACCTGCCGCTGGGCCGTAACATGGAAGAGCTGATCCGTCTGGTTGACGCGCTGCAATTCCACGAAGAGCACGGCGAAGTCTGCCCTGCCAACTGGAAAAAAGGCGACAAAGGCATGACCGCTTCCACCGAAGGTGTTGCGGCTTACCTGACCGAGCACGCTGCGGCCCTGTAAGCCCAAGCGTCAGGCACAAAAAAACCGGCCGTGAGGCCGGTTTTTTTATGGGCGGGATAAACCCAGCGACCGGATCAGTCGTTGAAGTCTTCCCAGCCGCCCATTTGTTTCCAGCGATTGACGATGCCGCAGAACAGCTCAGCCGTCTTCTCGGTGTCGTAGCGAGCCGAGTGGGCCTCGCGACCGTCGAAGTCGATGTCGGCTGCCTGGCAGGCCTTGGCCAAGACAGTCTGGCCGTAAGCCAGGCCAGCGAGGGTGGCGGTGTCGAAGCTGGAGAACGGATGAAACGGGTTACGTTTCATGTCCAGGCGCGCGACAGCGGCGTTGAGGAAGCCCAAATCGAAGCTACTGTTATGCCCGACCAGGATCGCCCGTTTGCAGCCGTTGGCTTTGAGGGCCTTGCGGATGCCGCGGAAGATATCGGTCAGCGCCGCTTCTTCACTCACGGCCATGCGCAGCGGGTGATCGAGCTTGATCCCGGTGAACTCCAGGGCAGCTGCTTCGATGTTGGCGCCTTCAAACGGCTCGACGCGGAAGAAGTAGGTGTGATCGGGATACACGAAGCCTTTTTCGTCCATGGCGATGGTGGTCGCCGCGATCTCCAGCAGGGCGTCGGTGGCCGAGTTGAAACCACCGGTTTCTACGTCGACGACAACCGGCAGGTAACCACGGAATCGGGCTGCCATTGGATGACGAGCACCGCCTCCGCCGCCTTGACCGTCCTGTTCATCGTCGAAATGGTCTTCACTCACGCGTGTTCCTCCAGCAGGCGCCAGCGCAGTTTTTCACCGGCGCGCAGCGGGATTACGGTCAGCTCGCCAAATGGCAGGCTGGTTGGGGCGGTCCACTCTTCGCGGACCAGGGTAATGCGATCGGTGTTCACCGGCAGGCCATAGAAGCGCGGGCCGTTGAGGCTGGCGAACGCTTCGAGCTTGTCCAGCGCGTTGCGCTGTTCGAAGGCTTCGGCGTACATCTCGATCGCCGCATAAGCGGTGTAGCAACCGGCACAGCCGCAAGCGGCTTCCTTGGCGTGCTGGGCATGCGGCGCCGAGTCGGTGCCGAGAAAGAACTTCTCGCTGCCGCTGGTGGCGGCGTCGAGCAGGGCTTCCTGGTGGGTGTTGCGCTTGAGGATCGGCAGGCAGTAGAAGTGCGGCCGAATCCCGCCCACCAACATGTGGTTGCGGTTGTACAGAAGATGGTGAGCGGTGATGGTCGCGCCGACGTTGGCCGCAGCCGCGTTGACGAACTGCACGGCGTCGGCAGTGGTGATGTGTTCGAACACCACTTTGAGCGTTGGGAAACGCTCGACCACACGCCGCATGTGCTCATCGATGAAGATTTTTTCGCGGTCGAACACGTCGACATCGCCACGGGTGACTTCACCGTGGATCAACAACGGCATCCCGACTTCGGCCATGGCCTCGATCGCCGGGAAAATCTTGTCGATGCTGGTGACGCCAGAATCCGAGTTAGTGGTGGCGCCGGCCGGGTACAGCTTGGCGGCGTGAACGAAACCGCTGGCCTTGGCCTCACGAATTTCTTCGGGCTGGGTGCGGTCGGTCAGGTACAGCACCATCAACGGTTCGAAACGACTGCCGGCCGGGCGTGCAGCGAGAATCCGCTGGCGATAGCCGTCGGCTTCAGCGGCGTTACGCACCGGAGGTACCAGGTTGGGCATGATGATGGCGCGACCAAAGGTGCGCGCGACATCCGCAACGGTATTGGACAAAACAGCACCATCGCGAAGATGAATATGCCAGTCGTCGGGACGCAGCAGGGTCAGGCGGTCGGACATGAGGGGATTCCAGGCGGGTCAAACTGAGGGGAATGCTACCGGAAAAGACTCTCTCAGGCACTCGCTATCAAGTTTTGCAGGAACGTACCGATATGAACTAGGTATGCCGTAAACATGTGTGTGTCGGTCTTTTTGTTGTAGAAGCCAGTGGAGCCTCCCGTGCGCCAGCGTTATTTAGCCTTGCTCAGTGTGTTTGCCAGCCTTCCCGCGATGGCGCTCACTTTCCAGACCCGTCTGGAGAGCATCGAGTGGACGGTCGAAGGTGACAAATTCGAATGCCGCCTGACCCAGCCGGTGACCGATTTCGGTTCCGGTGAATTCGTGCGTCGTGCCGGCGAGCAAGCGATCTTTCGCCTCAAGGCCTACAACTCGGTGATCGGCGGCGGTTCCGCGACCTTGCTCGCGGCCGCTGCGCCTTGGCAACCGGGGCGTGGCGACATCAACCTGGGGTCGGTCAACATTGGCAGCGGCAATGTGCTGTTCAACAGTTCTCAGGTGCAGGCCGGGCGTTTGATCAATGGCTTGATGGACGGCCGCAGCCCGGTCATTCGCCGCGCTTCCGGCGATGGTCGAGTGTCTGAAGTGCGTTTGCTGCCGGTCAAGTTCAACAAGGCGTTCAGTGACTATCAGGGTTGTGTAGCCAAGCTGTTGCCGCAGAATTTCGAACAGGTGAAACAGTCCGAGATCGGTTTTCCCGGCGAAGGCTTTGACCTTGATCCGCAAGCCAAGGCCAGGTTGCAGGTGATGCTGGAGTTTATGAAAGCCGATCCGACGGTCAATCACATCGAGCTCGACGGGCACTCCGACAACAGCGGCAATCGCCTGACCAATCGCGAACTGTCACGCCGCCGGGCGCTGGCGGTGATGGACTTCTTCAAGGCCAATGGCTTTCAGGAATCGCAGATCACCATGCGTTTCCACGGTGAGCGCTACCCATTGGTGCCGAACACCAATGCCGCCAACCGGGCAAAGAATCGCCGGGTCGCGGTTCGCCTGGAGCGCGTCGCGCCGACCGACAAGCCGGCCCCGCAATCAGCCTCTGCCGCGAGTGCCGCGCACACATCCTGACTCGCGGGTCATCGTCGCGCCCTCGTAAGAATCTGTCGCTTCGTCGTCATAAGCTGTCGCGGTACTGTAAATTATTTCGTATGAGCGGTAGACTTCACGGCTTTCCGTAAACCCCGTGGAGTGATGGCATGGCGGACGTAAACAAGGTCGTTCTGGCGTATTCCGGCGGCCTGGACACTTCGGTGATCCTCAAGTGGCTGCAGGATACTTATAACTGTGAAGTGGTGACCTTCACCGCTGACCTGGGTCAGGGCGAAGAGGTCGAACCGGCCCGCGCCAAGGCTCAGGCCATGGGCGTAAAAGAAATCTACATCGACGATCTGCGCGAAGAATTCGTGCGTGATTTCGTGTTCCCGATGTTCCGTGCCAACACCGTTTACGAAGGCGAGTACCTGCTGGGTACTTCCATCGCTCGTCCGTTGATCGCCAAACGCCTGATCGAAATCGCCAACGAAACCGGCGCTGACGCCATTTCCCACGGCGCCACCGGCAAGGGCAACGACCAGGTGCGTTTCGAGCTCGGCGCCTACGCACTCAAGCCAGGCGTGAAAGTGATCGCCCCTTGGCGCGAGTGGGACCTGCTCTCCCGTGAAAAGCTGATGGATTATGCTGAAAAGCACAACATCCCGATCGAGCGCCACGGCAAGAAAAAATCCCCGTACTCGATGGATGCCAACCTGCTGCACATCTCCTATGAAGGCGGCGTGCTGGAAGACACCTGGACCGAGCACGAAGAAGACATGTGGAAATGGACCGTCTCCCCGGAGAACGCTCCTGATAAAGCGCAGTACCTGGAACTGACCTACCGCAACGGCGACATCGTCGCGCTGGACGGCGTCGAAATGACCCCGGCCACCGTGCTGGCGACGCTGAACAAAATCGGTGGCGAACACGGCATCGGCCGTCTGGACATCGTTGAAAACCGCTACGTGGGCATGAAGTCCCGTGGCTGCTACGAAACCCCGGGCGGCACCATCATGCTGCGCGCGCACCGTGCGATCGAATCGATCACCCTGGACCGCGAAGTGGCTCACCTCAAAGACGAGCTGATGCCGAAATACGCCAGCCTGATCTACACCGGTTACTGGTGGAGCCCTGAGCGTCTGATGCTGCAACAGATGATCGATGCGTCCCAAGTCCATGTGAATGGCGTCGTGCGCCTGAAACTGTACAAAGGCAACGTGATCGTCACCGGTCGCAAATCCGATGAATCGTTGTTCGACGCCAACATTGCCACCTTCGAAGAAGATGGCGGCGCCTACAACCAGGCTGACGCGGCGGGCTTCATCAAGCTCAATGCCTTGCGCATGCGCATTGCAGCCAACAAGGGTCGCAAGCTGTTCTGAGACCTTTGCCGCAGTAATTGAAGCTGTGGCCCTGTCGTCGACGGGGCCACAGCTTCAATGGTGGTTACGCCTGGCATTTCGTTGCCATCGCTTATCTCGTTTCTACTCAAGTTATTAACTTCTTCTGGTCACGCATCAAGCGTTTGATCCAGCACTGTCACGTCCTGTGAGTTCAAGTTGTAAACAACGCATAAGGTCTCGCAAGCGCCTTTGCTTCTGTGTGTGGTGTCTTCCTTCAGTAACTGCTCCGATTGGCTGCAAGCCAGAAACACGATCACTTTCGTGGCGTGGTTGCGTGGTTGACGGATTTTTTCCATCAGGGCAGTGACATCCACCTGTGTGTGCATACCGCGCGTATCAATGATGCTCAAATCCTTCAGCTCTCCCGGCAAATAGAGGCTGTGTAGAACCCGGATGCTTGTTTGCAGATGGATGCGGGCCGGCGGATCCTGCGCAGTCCGGAACCAGTGAAACCCTCGGCGCCGGTTCGAAAAGCCGGGCAGGGGACGTTCATAGGTCGACGTGATCACGGCGCCTTTCGGTTTCGCTGGAGCGTCGTTCGGGCGTGGACTTTTTCTGTTTTCAGAACGCCCGGCGTTATCGATGACTTTGACGAAGTACTTGTCTTTTCCAAAATCGGAAGGCGCGTACAGCGATCGATAGTTGAAGTTGAGTGTGAGAAAAAAAAGAAAGAGTAAATAGAACGGAAAACTGATCAGGAACCAGACATAAATTTCTCTTTCGTCGCTATCTAGAAAGGGTAGGGAGATCGCGGCAGAGGTTTCTGAGATCGCTGCAAAAATAGCAATGATGGTCATTGGGTTCGTGATTTTCTTTTGGAGTTTTTTCATGTTTTTTGCTCATAAGGTAATGTCTTTTTCTCGTGTGGATAAACGTGTTTGTCGGGAGTAAGGTTGTTGGCTTTTTAAGGTATTTGATTTTAATGAGAGTCCGTTCCGAATAATAGGTTGTGGTCATATAGAGTAACTGTAGTGCTCATGGTTTTTGGATGTTGGGCGTTCTTGTTTCAAAAGTTTTAGAGGGGGTGTGTTCATTTCTTCAAGCGTGGGTAGATCGTTGGCGATTGGCGTTGTGTGACAGGGATTGATATTCACAATGTTAGTTACTATCAGGACTGGCGCCGAAGGCAATAAAGGCGGGGTGGGTTGTGCGGTTGTCGGTAATGCGCGGTATTGGTTGTAAGGCGAAACAAAAAAGACACCCGATGTTGAGCGTACTTAAGGATTTCACGGTTTCATGTGCCTTAAATTCAAGGTTTTTTTGTAGGAATAATCCGCGTTGCTTGTAGGGGATGTCTCTCGGTGCGGATGCTTGGGGGTGGCGGCATGCCATGGGTGAAACGACTAGGCTATTGTGCGGGCTCTAAAAATTCGAACAGCGAAAATTGGACTTGCCCATGAATAAAGTGCTGATCGTGGATGATCACCCCGTCATTCGACTTGCGGTGCGTTTGCTAATGGAGCGTCATGGCTACGAAGTCATCGCAGAAACAGATAATGGTGTGGATGCATTGCAACTTGCGCGTGAACATATGCCGGATATTGTCATTCTGGATATTGGAATACCGAAACTGGATGGGTTGGAAGTGATTGCCCGCCTGACCTCCGTAGCGTTGCCGTTGAAAGTGTTAGTGCTGACCTCCCAGGCACCGGGGCATTTTTCGATGCGGTGCATGCAGTCGGGTGCCGCCGGCTATGTTTGCAAACAACAAGACCTCACCGAATTACTGAGTGCTATCAAGGCGGTATTGTCAGGCTACAGTTACTTTCCCAATCAAGCATTGCATACGGTACGGTCCAGTCTGGGCAATGCCAGTGAAGCCGATATGGTGGATCGTTTGTCGGGACGGGAAATGATGGTGTTGCAACAACTGGCCCGAGGGAAGACAAACAAGGAGATTGCCGATGGGATGTTCCTCAGCAACAAGACCGTCAGTACTTACAAGACCCGGTTGTTGTTGAAGCTTAATGCGCGGTCGCTGGTGGACTTGATCGAACTGGCCCAGCGTAATGGCCTGGTGTGACGACTTAAAGTAAAAAGCCTCCGTTTCGGGAGGCTTTTAGGTGTCATAAATCAAAATCGTAGTCGGCCAATTGCTTTTGCAGTCGGCGCTCCTCCAGCAGATTGTCGATGGTGCGGCGCTTGCTCAGGTTGGTTTTTGCTACCTCAACCACCGGTTCAGCGTCATCGGCTTCAACGGGGGCGAAGTCGTCTTCTACGTCCAATTGCTCTTTGCCAGTGCTCATTTTGTTACTCCAGGCTAAGACTGCCTTTGGCGCTCCTTATATCGACATTCTCCCGGCGGGTAAAAAAGATTTTTTCAATCGGTGAATCAATAATTCTAATAGCGCCTCAATCGTCCGAGGTCTTTTGCTTGTATTCGCACAAGTCTTCGATCCGGCAACTGCCGCAGCGGGGCTTGCGGGCCAGGCACACGTAGCGCCCGTGGAGGATCAGCCAGTGGTGGGAGTCGAGTAGAAACACCTTGGGCACGAACTTCATCAGCTTGTTCTCCACCTCCACCACATTTTTGCCAGGGGCAATGCCGGTACGGTTGCTGACCCGGAAAATATGGGTGTCCACCGCCATGGTCAGCTGGCGGAATGCCGTATTGAGCACCACGTTGGCGGTCTTGCGGCCAACGCCGGGTAGCGCTTCCAGCGCCTCGCGGGTCTGCGGGACTTCCCCGCCGTGGCGCTCCACCAGCAAGCGGCAGGTTTCAATCACGTTCTTGGCCTTGCTGTTGAACAGGCCGATGGTCTTGATGTACTCCGTCAGCCCTTCGACGCCCAGGGCATAAATTGCCGCCGGAGTATTGGCTACCGGATAGAGTTTTGCCGTGGCCTTGTTGACGCCGACATCGGTGGATTGCGCCGACAGAATCACCGCGATCAGCAGTTCGAACGCAGAGGAATAGGCCAGCTCGGTCTTCGGCTCCGGGTTGTCTTCGTGCAGCCTGCGGAAGATTTCGTAACGTTTTGCGGCATTCATGGGTGATGCGTTTCCTCGAAAGCGGTCAGTTTGAGGGCGTTGGACGCGGCCAGGCTTGCCACCCGGCGATCAATAGCCCCAGCAGAATAAATCCGCCAGGCGCCAAGGTGGCCAGGCGCAGGCCGCCGTCGGCGGTCAGAACGATGCCGGGCCAATCCAACCCGCCGGTCAGCCAGGTCAGATGAGCGCCGAGGGTGCCGTTGCCGATGAGTTCGCGCAGCAGGCCCAGGCCCACCATCAGCGCGCCGAACAGGCCACACAGGCGTAGACGATCACGCCAGGGACTCTGGAAAAAGTCATTGTTGTCCAGCACCACACATTGCAATGCGATAAGCGCCGCATACAACCCCAGATGTTGCTGCCATTGCAACGACCAGGCTTGCCCGGCGAGTTCGGTGCAACTGGTCAGCGTGGCCGCCAGCAGGACGCCGGCGGGCAGGCGTGCCCATGGGGCAAGTCGGGCGCGCAACGGGCCCATTGCGACGCCATAGGCCGCAATCACCACCACGAACATCAGCCACAGTCCCAGCGCAGTCATCAAGGAGCCGCTGGCGCCGATCAGTGGCGCCAGCATCAGTGAGTTCTGCACAGACGCCTTATTCATGGGAGCCACTCCCCAGCAGCGGTTGCCGATGTTCATCGAAGTAGCGCAACGCATCATGAATCGCATTGATCACGGCTCTTGACGTCGTGGTCGCCCCGGCCATTTGATCGAATTGCCCCTGATCCTTTTTCAACGCCCAGCCATTGTCCGCGGGTTCGGTGCGTGACTTGCCGGTAAAGAGGTGCAGCCAGACATTCGGCCAATCGGCGAGACGACCGCCGAGGCCCGGTGTCTCTGCCTGCTTGAGGGTTTTGACCCCCAGCAGCTTGCCATTGGCGTCGATGGCGATCAGCAATTCGATGGCGCTGGTGTAACCCAGGGTCTGGCTGCGCAGCAACACGGCGCTGGGCTGGCCGGACTTGGTCGCCCGGTAACCCCCCAGCAACGTGCTGTTGCCCAGCGGGATGTTTTCAACGGCGAGTGGTTGTTCCAGGGGTTGGTTGTCGTAGCTGTCGGGCGGCAACATATCCAGCAGCGTGCGACTGTCGATCAGGCGCTGTTCAGCGGCAATGCGCGTCGCGCTGGTGTGTTGCACCAGGTAGGTCGCGCCGGTTCCAAGACCGGCCAATAACACCAGGATCACAACGCTGGTCGCCCGGTTCATGGTGCGGTTCGCTCCTGCCGGGCGGCGACACATCGCTCCAGTGCCGGCACGCAGAGGTTCATCAGCAGCACGGCAAAAGCCACGCCGTCCGGATAGCCGCCCCAGGTTCGAATCAGGTAGGTCAGTAGTCCCACTCCTACGCCGAACAACAGTCGGGCCGTGGGGCTTTTGGCGCCGGACACCGGTTCCGTGACGATAAAGAACGCACCGAGCATGCTCGCGCCGGTGAGCAGATGAAACAGTGGCGAACCATGGGAGTCGGAGCCCGAGCCGTTCCAGCACACCAGGCTGATGACGAACAGGCTGGCGAGCATGCCCACCGGCGCATGCCAGCTGAATACCCGTTGCTGCAGCAGAAACGCACCACCGGCCAGAAACGCCAGGTTCACCCATTCCACACCGCGACCGCCGAAATGCCCGAACGCCGGGTTGCCGGCGAACAGCTCATCCATGGTCAGGCTTTTGTTGATGCGCAGGCTGTCCAGCGCCGTGGCCTGCACCCACGCATCCGGGGTCTGACTGAAACTGAAGCCGAACACCTGGGACAGACCGCCGAGCAGGTCCATGCCATGGGACGATGGCCAATGCGTCATCAGTTGGGGAAAGGTCACCAGCATCAGGGCGAAACCGAGCATGGCCGGGTTGAAAGGGTTCTTGCCGACACCGCCATACACATGTTTACCGAACAGCAGCGCGGCGGCCGCCGCACTGACCGTCAGCCACCACGGGCAATAGGGCGGCAAGGCCAGCGCCAGCAGCGTCGCCGTGACCAAGGCACTGCCGTCGCTCAAGGTCGGCTTGAGCGGGCGCTGGCGCAACTTCAGCACGGCGGCCTCGACCGCCAGCGCCGTCACGGCCGTCAGAATCAGGTTGATCAATACGCCCCAGCCATACAGCCAAAACAGCGCCAGCACCCCCGGAAGGGTGGCCAGCAATACCCGCTTCATGGCCTGCTGAAGGCGTTCGTCCACCGATTCAAGGGGCGACATAGGCCTCCATCAGACGTTCGGCTTCCAAGAGTCGGGTGCGTGCCTTGTCCAACAACTCGGCAGGCGTATCGCCCCGACGTTCAAGTTTGCTGACGTCGGCGCGGGCATAGGCCAATTCGGTTTTCAGCTGTCGAAGCTGGCTGTCGATCGGGCGTTTTTCGACGCGCACCAGGTCCGGCAACGGTTGATCGCTGACCGCTTCGGCCTCGTGCAAGGCTTGTTCGGCACTCTTCAACGCCTTCTCCAACGCTTCAATCTGCTGCGCCGGGGTTTCGCTGGTTTGCGCTTTTTTCAGCTCTGCGCGGCGCATGGCCAGCTGGATTTTCGCCCGTTTCAGGTCCGCATCTTTCGCCGGGGCACCCGGTGCCGGGGCGGGTGGCGCGGTGCTTTCCAGTTGGGCCAGCGCCTGCTCGGCGGCTTCGAACTGTTGTTGCAGCACGATCAGTTGCGATTGTTGCTCGAAGGTCGGTGGATGGCCGAAGGCCTTGAGCGATTTGTTCAATTGCGCCCGACTCATCGCCAGATCGATCTTGGCCTTTTTCAACGCCGCGTCAGCCGTCGCGGTTTTCTGCGCACGGACCCGCTCAAGGGCGGCCTGTACCGGATTGACCGTCACTTCGCTGGGTTGTGCGGCACGTTGGGCGCGGGCCTGGCGCTCGGTGACTTTCTGTTGTTCTTCACGTTGCAACCGAGCATTGCGCTGTTCGAAACGCCGCCGTGCACGGTTGCGCTTGGTGGCCCGGGCCCGTTGTTCTTCAAGGCTGAACGCCAGGCCGCCGACAATCGGCAGCACCGAGGCCAACGGCAGCGGGCGCATCTCGATGCAGTCCACCGGGCACGGCGCCACGCACAGGTCGCAACCGGTGCATTCATCGACGATCACCGTGTGCATCAGTTTCGCCGCACCAACGATGGCGTCCACCGGGCAGGCCTGGATGCACTTGGTGCAGCCGATGCATTCGGCTTCGCGGATGTAGGCAATCTGCGCCGGGGCCGAGCCGCGACTGGTGTCCAGTTCCAGCACCGGGACTTTCAGCAAGTCGGCCAGGGCGGCGATGGTTTCGCTGCCGCCCGGCGGGCACTTGTTGATCGACTCGCCACTGGCGATGCCTTCGGCGTAGGGCTTGCATCCGGGGTGGCCGCACTTGCCGCATTGGGTTTGCGGCAAGAGGGCGTCGATGCGTTGAATCAGACTCATGTTTTGATCAGTCCACTGAATCCGAGAAAGGCCACTGCGATCAGTCCGGCGCCGATCAACTGGATCGGCAAGCCACGAAAGGGCAGGGGAACATCGTTGTCACGCGTGCGCTGGCACAAGTCGCTGAACAGAATCAGTACCAGCCAGAAGCCCAGACCGGCGCCGAGGCTCAGGGCGGCGGCGTGGAAAAATCCCTTGTCATCCTGGGCGTTGAGCAAGGTCAGCCCGAGTACGCCAGCGTTGCCGAGCAACAAGGGCCAGAGGCCTTCGAACGACAGTTTTGGACATGATCGGGACAGCAACATCAGCAGCGGGGCGATCAGCAGAACGCTCAGCGGCAGGAACACGAACAGACGCAGGGCCGTCAGCTCCAACGGCACCAATAGCCAGTGGTAGAGCGCATAACCGAGCATCCCGACGATCAGCATCAGGCTCGCCGTGGCCATGCCCAGCGCATGGACCTGCCGCTGTTCGGCACCCAACAGCGGATCGACGCCCAGCGGCCACTGCAACACGAGGTTGTTGATCAGGGCGGCGCTGATAAGCGTAAGGAGCAGTTCGGTCATGACCTGGTTACCTAAGCGTCCGTATCCACATATCGTTGGGCTGATAATTACAAGATCAGGCCGGCCATGAGAAACAGTATGGGCCAGACATGAAAATCCCACAGTCATGCCGGGCACGACTGTGGGATCGGTTTTGCAGATCGACGCTTACTTGATGCGCTGACCCGGCTTGGCGCCGCTGTCGGGGCTCAGCAGGTAGATTTCTTCACCGCCAGGGCCGGCCGCCATCACCATGCCTTCGGAAATCCCGAACTTCATTTTCCGTGGCTTGAGGTTGGCGATCATCATGGTCAGGCGACCATTGAGCTTGGACGGATCCGGGTAAGCACTCTTGATCCCGGAGAACACGTTGCGTTGCTCGTCACCGATGTCCAGGGTCAGGCGCAGCAGTTTGTCGGCCCCTTCCACGTGTTCGGCCTTGAGGATCAGTGCCACGCGCAGGTCGACGGCGGCAAAGGCGTCGAACTCGATCTCCGGCGACAGCGGTTCCTTGACCAGTTCGCCGTTGCCGGCCGGTGCAGTTTCGCCGGTATCGGTGGCGCTGGCGGTCAGGTCTTCTTTCGAGGCGTCGGTCATGGCTTGCACTTTTACCGGGTCGATGCGGGTCATCAACGGTTTGAACTCGTTGAGCTGATGATTGCTCAGCAGCGTGGCGTGGTCGTTCCAGGTCAGCGGCGCGACGTTGAGGAACGCCTCGGCGTCGGCGGCCAGCAGCGGCAGCACGGGCTTGAGGAAGATCACCAGTTGGCGGAACAGGTTGATGCCCAGGGCGCAGATGGCCTGGACTTCGTCGTGCTTGCCTTCCTGTTTGTTCAGCGACCACGGTGCTTTGTCGGCGATCCAGGCGTTGGCACGGTCGGCCAGGCCCATGATTTCGCGCATGGCGCGGGCGAAGTCGCGAGCCTCGTAGGCATCGGCGATGCTTGGCGCGGCAGCCAGGAAGGCGTCGGTCAGTTCCGGCGCGGCGTTACCCGCGACCAGCACCCCGGCATTGCCTTTCTGGATGAAACCGGCGCAACGGCTGGCGATGTTGACGACTTTGCCCACCAGGTCGGAGTTGACCTTCTGCACGAAGTCTTCGAGGTTCAGGTCCAGGTCGTCGACGCCACGGCCCAGCTTGGCCGCGTAGTAGTAGCGCAGGTATTCCGGCGACAGGTGATCCAGGTAGGTCCGGGCCTTGACGAAGGTGCCCCGGGACTTGGACATTTTCTGACCGTTGACGGTCAGGTAGCCGTGCACGTTGATACCGGTCGGCTTGCGCAAACCCGCGCCTTCGAGCATGGCTGGCCAGAACAAGGCGTGGAAATTGACGATGTCCTTGCCGATGAAGTGGTAGAGCTCGGCGGTGGAATCCTTGGCCCAGAACGCGTCGAAGTCCAGGTCCGGACGACGGGCGCACAGGTTCTTGAAGCTGGCCATGTAGCCGATTGGCGCGTCCAGCCACACGTAGAAATACTTGCCCGGCTCGCCCGGAATCTCGAAACCGAAGTACGGCGCATCGCGGGAGATGTCCCACTGTTGCAGGCCGGCATCCAGCCATTCGGCGATCTTGTTGGCGACCGCGTCTTGCAGGGTGCCGCTACGGGTCCAGGCTTGCAGCATTTCCTGGAAGTCCGGCAGCTTGAAGAAGAAGTGCTGGGAATCCTTGAGCACCGGGGTGGCGCCAGAGATCGCCGACTTCGGATCCTTCAGGTCGGTGGGGGCGTAGGTCGCACCGCATTTTTCGCAGTTGTCGCCGTACTGGTCTTCGGTGCCGCATTTCGGGCAGGTGCCCTTGATGAAGCGGTCGGCCAGGAACATTTTCTTTTCCGGGTCGAAGTACTGCGTGATCGAGCGCTGGGCGATGTGCCCGGCGTCGCGCAGTTTCAGGTAGATCTGGCTCGACAGCTCACGGTTTTCTTCAGAGTGAGTGGAGTGGAAGTTGTCGAAGTCCACCAGGAACTCGGCAAAGTCGGCGCTGTGTTCAGCCTGGACGTTGGCGATCAGTTGTTCCGGGGTGATGCCTTCCTTTTCCGCGCGCAGCATGATGGCCGAACCGTGGGCGTCGTCGGCGCAGACATAGATGCATTGATTGCCGCGGTGCTTCTGGAAGCGCACCCACATGTCGGTCTGGATGTATTCCAGCATGTGGCCAAGATGGATCGAACCATTGGCATAGGGCAGGGCGCTGGTGACGAGGATCTTGCGTGGCTCGGACATGGGGCTCGGCTACTTGATGAAACGGAGGTCGGCCACTATAAAGCGCTGGCGCATATTTTTCACCCCCGAGCCCCAAGGGCTTATTGTTACAAACGTGCTTTTGTGGCGAGGGGCTTGCCCCCGTTCGCCTGCGAAGCAGTCGTAAAATCTGCAAGCGAAGGTGTCCCGGTCAGAAAAAAAGCTGGGGCGGCTCCGCCACCCAACGGGGGCAAGCCCCTCGCCACATGAAGCTCTCCAGCCACAGTAATCTGTTCGCCACAAATCCGTGTCCGGCGTAGGATACCCGCCTGATTTTCCAGTCTTGTTATCGGAGTTGCCCATGAGCGCCCTCAATCGCGCGGCGGTGGAAGCCGTCCTTCGTCAATACACCGACCCTTACCTGAACCAGGATCCGGTCAGCGCCGGGTGCGTGCGCAACATCGACATCCAGGGCGATCGCGTCAGCGTCCAGCTGGAACTGGGTTATGCCGCCGGTCTGTTCAAGAGTGGCTGGGCACAGTTGCTGCAAATGGCGATTGAAGGGCTGGACGGCGTGGTCACCGCGCGTGTCGAGATCACCAGCGTGATCGCCGCGCACAAGGCCCAGGCCCAGATCCCTGGCCTGGCCAACGTCAAGAACGTCGTCGCCGTGGCCTCCGGCAAGGGTGGCGTAGGCAAGTCCACCACCGCCGCCAACCTCGCCCTGGCCCTGGCCCGCGAAGGCGCCAAGGTCGGGATTCTCGATGCGGACATCTACGGTCCGAGCCAGGGCATCATGTTTGGCATCCCCGAAGGCACCCGACCGAAGGTCAAGGATCAGAAGTGGTTCGTGCCGATCGAGTCCCATGGCGTCGAAGTGATGTCCATGGCCTTCCTGACCGACGACAACACGCCGATGGTCTGGCGTGGGCCGATGGTTTCCGGTGCGCTGTTGCAACTGGTGACCCAGACCGCGTGGGGCGACCTGGATTACCTGGTCATCGACATGCCGCCAGGCACCGGTGACATCCAGTTGACCCTGGCGCAGAAAGTCCCGGTGGCCGGTGCTGTCATCGTGACGACGCCCCAAGACCTGGCCCTGCTGGACGCGCGCAAGGGCGTGGAAATGTTCCGCAAGGTCAACATTCCGGTGCTGGGCGTGGTGGAAAACATGGCCGTGCACATCTGCTCCAACTGCGGCCATGCCGAGCATCTGTTCGGTGAGGGCGGTGGGGTAAAACTGGCCACCCAATACGGCGTCGAACTGCTGGCCTCGTTGCCACTGGCGATGGCCATCCGCGAGCAGGCCGATGGCGGCAAGCCAACGGTGATCGCTGAGCCGGACAGCCCGATTGCGATGGTGTATCAGGAACTGGCGCGGCATGTCGGCGCGCGGATCGTGTTGCAGGAAGCGGCGACACCGGCGATGCCGAATATCACCATCAGCGACGATTGATGATCTTTTGCAGGAGCCAGGCTTGCCGACGAAAGCGGACTTGATGACGCCTTCGCCGGCAAGCCTGGCTCCTGCAACGGCGGTTAGATGCGCAACCCGCCATCCATCTCCAGAATCCGGCCGGTGTAATAGTCGTTCTCGAAAATGTACGCCGCCGAATGGGCGATCTCGTCCGGCTTGCCCATGCGCTTGAGCGGAATCCCGGCGGTCATCTTCTCCAGCGCTTCCGGCTTCATCCCCAACGTCATCTCGGTTTCGATAAAGCCCGGCGCAATGCCTGCCACGCGAATACCGTAGCGCGCCAGTTCCTTGGCCCAGGTCACGGTCGCTGCGGCGACACCGGCCTTGGCGGCGGAGTAGTTGGTCTGGCCCACATTGCCGGCCCGGGAAATCGACGAGATATTGATGATTGCGCCGCTGTTTTTCAGCTCGACCATTTTCGCCGCCACTTCACGGGTGCACAGGAACACGCCGGTGAGGTTGACGTCGATCACGGCCTGCCACTGGGCCAGGCTCATTTTGGTCATTTCGCCGTCCTTGACCTTGATCAGCAGGCCATCGCGCAGGATCCCGGCGTTGTTGATCAGGCCATGGATCGCGCCGAAATCTTCGGCCACCTGGGCAACCATGTGCGTCACTTGCTCTTCATTGGCGACGTTGCACAGATAAGCGCGAGCCTCGACGCCCTTGGCTTTGCATGCGGCGACGGTGTCGTCGAGCTTTTCCTGGTTCAGATCGACCAGTGCCAGCTTCGCGCCTAAGCCTGCGAAATACTCGGCCATCGAACGGCCTAAACCCTGGCAACCGCCAGTGATAATGATTACTTTGTCAGTGAGTTGCATTCGCATGCCCTAATAGCAGGTCAGAAAGTGATTTCCTTGTAGAGGGCCTCTCGATCTGCACCTGATGTGGCCTGGCTGCACATGAGAACTGCCCCGATGGCGTGCTGGATACTTATCCCCAGGCGCCTGTCCGTTTTTTCGACGGATTCTATATAAGGAGTCATAAATTGAGCGTTGAAGCGGCCAAGAATGCCCGAGAATTGCTTCTCAAGGAATACCGCGGAGTGCTTTCGACACACTCCAAAGCCATGCCCGGTTTCCCCTTTGGCTCGGTGGTTCCGTACTGCCTGGACGAGCAGGGCCGACCGCTGATCCTGATCAGCCGCATCGCCCAGCACACCCACAATTTGCAGAAAGACCCGAAATGCTCACTGTTTGTGGGCGAGCGCGGGGCGGAAGACGCACAAGCCGTCGGTCGCCTGACGTACCTGGCCGAGGCCGAAAAGCTTGAGGATGAGGCGGCCATCGACGCGGCGGCCGAGCGTTACTACCGTTATTTCCCGGATTCCCAGAGTTACCACAAGGCCCACGATTTCGATTTCTGGGTGCTCAAACCGGTGCGTCATCGCTACATCGGCGGTTTCGGCGCGATACATTGGGTCGATCAACTGACCCTGGCCAACCCGTTCGCCGGCAAGGCGGAAGTGAGCATGGTCGAGCACATGAATGCCGACCACGCCAAGGCAATCGCCCACTACGTCGAACTGGCCGGTCTGCCGACGACAGCCCCAGCGCAACTGGCCGGCATCGACACCGAAGGCATGCACCTGCGCATCGGCCAGGGCCTTTACTGGTTGCCGTTTCAAACACCGTGTAATACGCCGACACAAGTCCGGGAAGCCTTGGTTTTCCTGGCTCACGCCGAGCATTGGCCGAAAAATGAAGTGGCCGACGCTTGAATTCACGAAGTGGCGACGTCATCTAGGGAACACTGGCAAGGCATTCTTGCGTTGAGGAACCATTTGATGCGCCCTTTTTTATTGCTCTTTGTACTGTTTCCGGTGTTGGAGCTGTTCGTATTCGTCAAGGTCAGCGGGGCCATCGGGTTTTTTCCGGCCCTGCTGTTGATCATTCTCGGCTCGATGCTCGGCGTGTTCGTGCTGCGGATCGCCGGTCTGGCCACTGCGCTGCGTGCCCGTGAA
This sequence comes from Pseudomonas sp. ANT_J12, assembly GCF_008370045.1. Taxonomy (GTDB): domain Bacteria; phylum Pseudomonadota; class Gammaproteobacteria; order Pseudomonadales; family Pseudomonadaceae; genus Aquipseudomonas. Next base: position 297,826 of record NZ_VOBN01000002.1, on the reverse strand, counting down.
AGCCTGAACCGCGGCGAGCTGCCGGCCCAGACCATGCTTGAAGGTTTGATGCTGGCTTTGGCCGGCGGTCTGTTGATCCTGCCGGGCTTCGTCACCGACGTGCTGGGCCTGATCATGCTGCTGCCGCTGTCGCGTCGTTTGCTGGCGAACAAGATGCGCCAGCGCGCTGAAGAGGCTGCCATCCGCCAGCGTGCCTTCGCCGATGACCTGCAACCGCGGGGCGGTCCCGCCCCTCGTCAGCCGTTGGGCCGCGAGCCCGACGTGATCGAAGGCGAGTTCGAACACCACGATCCCAAGTAAAGCGTTTCAGCTGCACGGCACCTTCGGGTGCCGTGTTCATTTGCGGGCAACAACATGAAAAAATTTGCTGGCCCGCCCTTGTAATAAGCTTATGCGCCCTTATGTAACGGTCACCGCAAGGTTTCTGGCGATCATGCCAGACAGACTTCCGCGGTTCGCTCGACGAACCGCACCCGGCACCGCCGGATTTGTTAAACCCGCCGGGAATACACCGGCCGATGAAAACCACAATTAGGAGAGATCGACAATGAAGCTTCGTCCTCTGCATGACCGCGTCGTCATCCGTCGCAGCGAAGAAGAAAAGAAAACCGCTGGCGGTATCGTCCTGCCAGGTTCGGCTGCTGAAAAAGCTAACAGCGGCGAGATCCTCGCTGTCGGTACCGGCCGCGTGCTGGACAACGGTGAAGTGCGTGCACTGGCCGTTAAAGTGGGTGACAAGGTTGTGTTCGGTCCGTACTCCGGCAGCAACACAGTGAAAGTCGACGGCGAAGACCTGCTGGTAATGGCTGAGAACGAGATTCTCGCTGTTATCGAAGGCTGATTCCCCGCTCATTTTCCCGCTACTACAAAGTATTTAAGGAATATCGATCATGGCTGCTAAAGAAGTTAAATTCGGCGATTCCGCCCGCAAGAAAATGCTCGCCGGTGTCAACGTCCTGGCTGACGCAGTAAAAGCGACCCTGGGCCCTAAAGGCCGTAACGTGATCATCGAGAAGAGCTTCGGCGCTCCGACCATCACCAAGGACGGCGTTTCCGTAGCCAAAGAAATCGAACTGAAAGACCGTTTCGAAAACATGGGCGCGCAGCTGGTCAAAGACGTTGCCTCCCGTGCCAACGATGACGCAGGCGACGGCACCACCACCGCTACCGTTCTGGCTCAATCGATCGTCAACGAAGGCCTGAAAGCCGTCGCTGCCGGCATGAACCCGATGGACCTGAAGCGCGGCATCGACAAAGCGACCATCGCTATCGTCAAAGAGCTCAAAGCCCTGTCCAAGCCTTGCGCTGACACCAAGGCCATCGCTCAGGTCGGCACCATCTCGGCCAACTCCGACAACTCCATCGGCGACATCATTGCCGAAGCCATGGAAAAAGTCGGTAAAGAAGGCGTGATCACCGTTGAAGAAGGCTCGGGCCTGGAAAACGAACTGTCGGTTGTTGAAGGCATGCAGTTCGACCGTGGCTACCTGTCCCCGTACTTCGTCAACAAGCCAGAGACCATGACCGCCGAGCTCGACGGTCCGCTGATCCTGCTGGTCGACAAAAAGATCTCGAACATCCGCGAAATGTTGCCAGTACTGGAAGCCGTTGCCAAAGCCGGCCGTCCACTGCTGATCGTGGCCGAAGACGTTGAAGGCGAAGCCTTGGCGACTCTGGTTGTGAACAACATGCGTGGCATCGTTAAAGTCGCAGCCGTCAAGGCTCCGGGCTTCGGCGACCGTCGCAAGGCCATGCTGCAGGACATCGCTGTCCTGACTGGCGGTACCGTTATCTCCGAAGAGATCGGTCTGAGCCTGGAAAGCACTACCCTGGAACACCTGGGTAATGCCAAGCGCGTGATCCTGTCCAAAGAAAACACCACCGTGATCGACGGCGCTGGCGTTGAGACTGATATCCAGGCTCGCGTTCTGCAAATCCGTCAGCAAGTGGCTGACACTTCGTCCGACTACGACCGTGAAAAACTGCAAGAGCGTCTGGCCAAGCTGTCCGGCGGCGTTGCAGTGATCAAGGTTGGCGCTGGTTCCGAAGTCGAAATGAAAGAGAAGAAAGCCCGCGTTGAAGACGCCCTGCACGCTACCCGTGCAGCCGTTGAAGAAGGCGTGGTACCTGGCGGCGGCGTGGCACTGGTTCGCGCTCTGCAGGCTATCTCCGAACTGAAAGGCGACAACGCTGATCAAGACGTTGGTATCCAGTTGCTGCGTCGCGCTGTTGAAGCGCCACTGCGCCAGATCGTTGCCAACTCCGGCGACGAGCCAAGCGTTGTAGTCGACAAGGTCAAGCAGGGTTCGGGTAACTACGGTTACAACGCTGCTACCGGCGAATACGGCGACATGATCGAAATGGGCATCCTGGACCCGGCTAAAGTGACGCGTTCGGCGCTTCAGGCAGCGGCTTCCATCGCCAGCCTGATGATCACCACCGAAGCCATGATCGCCGAGATCAAGGAAGAAGGCGGTGCTGGCGGCGGTATGCCAGACATGGGTGGTATGGGTGGCATGGGCGGCATGATGTAAGCCAGCCTTACCCCTGTAAAAAAACCCCGCCTGCGAAAGCAGGCGGGGTTTTTTATTATTGGTCAAAAGGTATGTTGTTTCTTACGGCCTCTTCGCGGGCAAGCCTCGCTCCTACAGGGGGAGGTGTTGTGTCATCAATCGCGATGACAACCACGATCCTGTAGGAGCGAGGCTTGCCCGCGAAGACGTCAGCTCAGACGCTGACCGATTGCGTCTTGGTAACCCGTTCAGCCTTGCCCGCCGGTCGATACAGGATGTAGTAATACGACCCCAGACAAATCAACCAGCAGAAAATCGCCGTCCACACGTTGTGCGAGAAGAAGTGCGCGCCCTGCATCATCCGGCTGATGGAAAACACCGTGCCCAGCGCCGCGGCAAAGATAAACGCCTTGCGCGCCAGCCGTGGACGGCGGTCGCGCAGCACAAAGAACAGCGCAAACAGCGTAAAACCAGTCGCCGCATGACCACCCGGCCAGCAGCGGCCCGGCTTGTCGGTGTGTGGGCGCGGGCTCAGCAGTTCGCTGTAGGTTTCATGGCCGCCGAACTGTTCCAGGCTCCATGGGCATTGCACCGCCGTCACCACTTTGACCGGGGTGACAAAGGACGTGGCCAGGCCCAACGACAGCACCAGGCAACCCAGCTCCCGTTTGAACGGTTTGAGCTTGTCGACAAAAAACGCGCAGATGAAACCGATCACCGCAAACACCGAGAAAGCGATGACCACCTGTTTGGCCCGGTCATGCAGGATGTCTTCGAGGAAGTAGCTGTGGCGGCCAATGAAGTCCCCGGCCGCCGGATCATAAAAGTACCTGGCCAGATTCATGTCCAGATCGGTCAGTTCGAGCAGCAGCAGCACGATGGCCGCGATGGCGGGAACCCCGAGGCACACCCAGAAATTGAGCGGCCTGGACACGGGGCGAACAGCAGTTGATGACATGGTGGATCCTGAACGTAGGAAAAAGCCCCGGGGCATCAGCCCGGGGTCATTCGGTTAACGTACGCTGACCTGGGGCGTGCCCTCCTTGGGCGCTTTCCAGCCAAGCAGCTGTTGCTTGAAGCCATAACTGGCGCTTTGGTAGTACGTGATGGCGCGGGTGATCAACGGATCGCTGGCCTCGGCCTTCGATTCGCGGCTTTCGGTCAGTGCGTCGTCATGCCGGCGCAGGCCCTGGCGCGGACTCAGGATCGCCAGATCCTTGCCGTCGAACAACCCCAGATGCTGATAGTTGCCGACCACGACGCGGGGTGGCAGGGGATTGTCCTGCAACAGATTGCGTCCGAAAAATGTCGATTGGTAATCCAGGTTCAGCAAGCCCAGCAACGTCGGCGCCAGATCAATCTGGCTCGCCAGTTGTGCGGTTTCCCGGGCCTCGATCAGCTTCGGCGCGTAGATGAACAACGGAATCTGATAGTTGCTGATCGGCAAGTCTTCCTTACCGGCGCTGCCTGCGGTGTGGTCGGCGACGAACACGAAAATCGTATTGTCGAACCACGGCTTTTGCCGCGCCTGTTCCAGAAACTGGCCGATGGCATAGTCGGTGTACTTCACAGCGCCGTCTCGACCGTTGCCGGACTTGATGTCGATGCGATTGTCCGGATAGGTGTAAGGCCGATGATTGGAGGTGGTCATCAGTTGCAGCAGAAAGGGCTGCTGTTTGGCGTAGTCGGCGTCGGCCAGTTTCAGGGTCTGGGTGTAGAGATCTTCGTCAGCCATACCCCAGGCGTTCTTGAAGTGAATTTGCGCTTCATCGACGCTGCTCTGGTCAACCACGCGATAACCGTTACCGCTGAAAAACGCGTTCATATTGTCGAAGTAACCACGCCCGCCATACAAGAACACGCTGTCGTAACCCACGGCACCGAGCTGCTGGCCGAGGCTGGCGAAACCGCTTTCACGGCCCACGCGCTTGACGATCGAACGGCCCGGCGTCGGCGGGATGGCCAGGGTAATGGCTTCCAGGCCGCGATCGGTGCGGGTGCCGGTGGCGTAGAAATTATTGAAGTACAGGCTCTGTTTGCGCAGGGCATCCAGGTTGGGCGTCAGGTTGCGCTCGTCGCCGTTGCTGCCCATGTACTTGGCGCTGAAACTTTCGATGGTCACCAGCACGATGTTGGGTTTGCGCGGGGTGCCCGGGTTATCGATGTTGCGGCGGATGTCTTGTGGGTCCTGGCCAACGAACTGTGCGTTAGGTTCGCTCAGTTCGGCGCGAATCTGCTGGGCCACGACGTCGGGCGGCAGACTTTTGTAGAACTGCGGGTAGTCCAGCTCATTGTTGCGAAACGCGGCGAAGAACTGGTATGGGCCATTGCTTGCCAATTCATTTTGATAGGCGTTGCCACCCTGGGCGCGCGGTGCGTCCTGGCTGAGCAGTTGCAGGCTCAGGCCGGTGACGATCAACAAGCCCAAGGCATTGACCAGGCGTCGACGCAGCGGCGGCAGCGGTGCGTCCAGTGCCGCATTGAAGGCCCTGCGCAACGCGAAGCTCAGGGCCACGGCCAGCACGGCGAGGATACTCAGCAACGTGCCGATCGGGTACGACTCCAGCAGGTTGTTCAAGACTTCATCGGAATACACCAGGTAATCCACGGCGATGAAGTTGAAACGCACGCCGAACTCGTCCCAGAACAACCATTCGGCCACGGACGTGAACAGCATGGCAAACAGGCTGACGGTCAACAGCCCTTGCAGTAACCAGCGATGGCCCCGGCGACGCCACAAGGCGGGCGGGCAGAGCAGCAGGTAGAGGCCCATCGGCAAAGCCGCATAGGCAATGAACCCGAGGTCGTAAAGAAATCCGATGGCAAAAACCGACACAAAACCGCTACCGGCCTCATCCAGGTGAGTGAGCAGCAGAACGGTCCGGGTCAAAGAGAAAATCACCAGCCAGGCGCTGGTGACGAGCAGCAGAAAGCGCATAGGCGCTGTCTTGAAAAAGTCCATTGGCTACATTCCTTTTATCAATGGCGCGGGAGTTTCACCGGACCACTGTAGTCAGGTTGTGAACCGATAGTGAAAAACTTGTTAAGTCTTTCATTTTGTTGGACGAATGGATGGATCCGGTCTTCGGCCCTAGCCCTGCGCTGCGCTTGGCCGTAAGCTGCGCGAGCCGAAGATGGCCGTTACTGTGTACGGAGGAGTGCCCATGCGAATTCTATTGGTTGAAGACAACCGCGATATCCTCGCCAATCTGGCGGACTACCTGGGGCTCAAGGGCTACACCGTGGATTGCGCGCAGGATGGTTTGTCGGGACTGCACCTGGCGGCCACCGAGCATTACGACTTGATCGTGCTCGACATCATGCTGCCCGGCATTGACGGCTACACCTTGTGCAAACGCCTGCGTGAAGACGCCCGCCGCGATACGCCGGTGATCATGCTCACCGCCCGGGATCAATTGGATGACCGCTTGCAGGGCTTCAAGTCCGGCGCCGATGACTACCTGATCAAGCCGTTCGCGCTGTCCGAACTGGCGGCACGCATCGAAGCGGTCATGCGTCGGGCCCAGGGCGGCGGGCGGCGTACCCTGCAGGTCGGCGACCTGAACTACGACCTCGACACCCTGGAAGTGACCCGCGATGGCCGTCTGCTGAAACTCAACCCGGTCGGCCTCAAGTTGCTGGCGGTGCTGATGCAGAAAAGCCCCCACGTGCTGCGCCGCGAAATCCTTGAAGAAGCCCTGTGGGGCGATGATTGCCCGGACAGCGACAGCCTGCGCAGCCACGTTCATCAACTGCGCCAGGTGATCGACAAGCCTTTTGCCAAGCCTTTGCTGCAAACCGTGCACGGTGTGGGTTATCGCTTGGCCGAGGGCCGTGATGGAGTTTAAGCAGAGCCTTGCTCAACGGATCATCATTGCCTTTGCGCTGATGAGCGCGCTGGTGGCCGGGGCCTTCGCCATGGGCATCGTGGCGACCGTGCACCTGGTGGAAGAGAAACTGATTTCGGCAGGCCTGGGCGGCGACTTGCAACGGCTATTGCTGATGGACAGCGTCTCGGACTGGAGCCACCGCCCAGAGCCCGACCAGCTGTTCTATTTCAGTGGCGGGCCAGGGGACTTCGAGTTGCCCAAGGACCTGCGTCACCTGGAACCGGGTTTTCACGAAGTGTTTCGCGAACAGCTCTCGTATCACGCGATGGTCGAAGTCGTCGACGGCCGGCGGTACGTGCTGTTGCAGGATCAGAGTGATTTCGAGGAGCGTGAGCGGGTGCTGTTTGCCGTGGTGCTGGTGGGCTTCGTCCTGAGCCTGGCACTGGCGGTTTTTCTCGGCTGGATCCTGGCGCGCAAAGTCATGGCGCCCGTGGTGCGGCTGGCTCGGCAAGTACGGCATCGCGATCAGTTATTGGGTTTGGCGCCGCCCTTGGCGCCCGACTACGCCGCGGACGAAGTGGGCGAACTGGCGGTGGCCTTCGACGCCACGCTCGGGCGTCTGCGTCAGGCCTTGACCCGTGAGCGCCTGTTCACCAGTGACGTCAGTCATGAGTTGCGCACCCCGCTGATGGTCTTGGCCAGTTCCTGCGAATTGCTGCTGGAAAACCCTGGCATCGACCAGCGCGGTCGCGCCCAGGTCGAGCGCATCGCCAGGGCCTGTGAGGAAATGCGCGAACTGGTGCAAACCTTCCTGATGCTTGCCCGTGCCCAGCATGAAGACGCCAGCATGTCCCCGCAGCAGACGGTCAGCCAGGTGGCTGACGGGCTGCTCAATCTCTGGCGTGAGCCGATCGAGTCCAAGGGCTTGACGCTGGACTTCGAGCGGGGAAGTCCTGCGAATCAGGGCTACAACGCGACGCTGTTGCATGCGGTCATGGGCAACCTGTTGCGCAATGCTCTGCACTACACCGAAACCGGGTTCATTCGCCTCACCCTGAGAGGTACCGGGTTCGTCGTCGAGGACAGCGGTGTCGGTATTCCGGAAGAAAAGCGCGAGGCGATGTTCGAACCCTTTGTGCGGGGCTCCGAAAAACGTGGCGAAGGCCTGGGGCTGGGCTTGTCGCTGGTACAGCGGATCTGTGAGAGCCAGGGCTGGACCGTCAGCCTGACCACCATGGAACCGAACGGCTGCCGTTTTGAAGTGGAATTGGGTAAGCCTCGGGCCTGATTGAAAGGCGGTGGCCCCGCGCCACTATCTAATCCTTGTAAAACCCTGAAATACTTGGTGATTGTACACAACGAAGTTTTCACAAAGTGATGACCTGACGCTGACATGACGCTACCTAAGGTGGTTGCCATCAGCAATTCAGGAGCATTTGATATGACGGGCCCGATCAAGCTGGATTTTTCGGAAAAGTACGACGATCAACACGCGCAAAAATATTTGCGCAAGCACCAGGACGGTCTCGGTCGTCGATTGTCCCATTGGCGTGACGAACAACTGGCACGCAAGGCGCTGACCCTGGCCGGCGAGCCTGGTTTGGTCCTCGATTTACCCAGTGGTGCCGGGCGTTTCTGGCCGTTACTGGCAGAAAAACCCAATCGGGTGATCATCGGAGCCGATAACTCCGAATCAATGTTGAAAATTGCGACCCAGTCGCAGCCGGCTGAAGTGGTGAAACGGGTACAACCCTTGCACACTTCTGCATTCGACATTGCTTTGCCTGATAACGCCGTCGACAGCATTTTTTGCATGCGTTTGCTCCATCACATCGGGGAAGCCGAGCACCGACTGGCTATCCTGCGCGAATTCGAGCGTGTCACCCGTGACAGCGTGATCATTTCGTTGTGGGTGGATGGCAATTTCAAGGCCTGGAAGCGCAAGCGCGCCGAGAAAAAGCGCGGGCAGGAAGGTTACCAAAATCGCTTTGTGTTACCGGCCACCACGGTTGAAAAGGAGTTCGAACAGGCGGGTTTTCGTATCCAGGAACAACTGGACTTTTTACCGCTCTATGCCATGTGGCGAGTTTACGTATTACGCAAGAGGTAACAGGATGGCAGTGCAATGTGCAGCAGAAACGGAAGTCGCTTCCCAGGACCGCTTCGACTATTTCTGGAATCAGCGCGGTGAATGGGTGGAAGAACCCAACGTCCGTCGCGGTGGGGAAAGTGGCGTGCAGCGCGTCAGGGGCAGCGACGGGCAACTGCTGTATGCCAAGCGTCAGACCGGGCATATCTACCGCAGTTGGTTGCACCCGTTCGGCCGACCGACCGTATTGCGCGAGCAGGATGCGCTGATCGGTTTGACGGCGCTCGGCGTGCGCGTGCCGGAAATGGTGTTCTGTGGTGCCCAACGGGACCCGGTGCACAAATGGCGCGCGTTGCTGGTTACCAAGTCTCTGGATGGCTTTGAGGAAATCGAACACTGGTATGCCGGTGGCGGTCGCGAGCGTCATGGCGAAGTGGTACACGAGCGCGTCCTCAAGGAACTGGCCGAGAACCTGGCCCGCATGCACAAGGGGCGCTGGCAGCACAGCTGCATCTACATCAAACACGTATTCGTGCGGGTGACTGGCGAAGGGGATGCGGCCACGGTGGAAGTGGCGTTGATCGATCTTGAAAAGTGCCGCCAGCGTTTGACCGCCCAGCGTGCCGCCGCCCATGACATGAAGCAGCTGCGTCGCCACTCGTCGTTCAGCGATACAGACTGGAAGAATCTGGTCTACTTTTATGAGACGGCGTTTGGCAGCGCTATCAAGGGTTTATAGCGATGAAACTCGAAATTGCACGAGGTGTGTTTCTTCTAGGAGCCTTGGCAGTTGCTTCATTGGCGGTGGCGGCTTGGGAGCAGCCCCGCACGCAAGTCCTCAGTGCAGTGAACGATGGCGCTCACTGTCCGTTGCCACGGGTTGCCAAAGCAGCCGTGGCCACACAACCTGATCATGACTTGTTACTGTTCATGTTCGGACTTTCACAGGGATTGAGGCCGCAGAGTTGAACAGATTGAAGCCAAAATAAAAGGCCTCGCAGATGCGGGGTCTTTTTTTTGGCTGATCGTTGATCGTTCCCACGCTCCGCGTGGGAATGCCTCTTGTGACGCTCTGCGTCACGCTTTGGGACGCGGAGCGTCCCGGGATGCATTCCCACGCGGAGCGTGGGAACGATCATCGGACGGAGGGTTTATCGGGCTTGGCCAGCAACGTGTACACACACGGCAGCACGAACAAGGTAAACAACGTCCCGATCGACATCCCCGTGGCGATCACCGTGCCAATATCGAAGCGGCTGACGGCCCCCGCACCGGTGGCCAGAATCAACGGCACCATGCCGAACACCATCGCCGCCGTGGTCATCAACACCGGCCGCAGACGAATGGCCGCCGCTTCCTCCACCGCTTCGCGCGGGGTCAGACCTTTCTCCTTGCGCAGCTTGTTGGCGAACTCCACGATCAGGATCCCGTGTTTGCTGATCAGCCCGATCAACGTCACCAACCCGACCTGGGTATAGATGTTCATGCTCGACCAGCCGAGGAACAGCGGGATCAACGCCCCGCAAATCGACAGCGGCACGGTGACCAGAATCACCAGCGGATCACGGAAGCTTTCGAACTGCGCCGCCAGCACCAGGAAAATGATCGCCAGGGCCAGGGCGAACGTGACCCACAGCGCGCTGCCTTCCTGAACGAATTGCCGCGACGTGCCGCCATAGTCAAAGGCAAAACCCACTGGCGCTTCTTCCTGGGCGATCTGGCGCACGGTGTCGATGGCCTCGCCCATGCTGACCAGCGGGAACCCGGTCACCGCCGCCGCGTTGAGCTGCTGGAACTGGTTCAACTGCCGTGGCCGCGCCCGGTCGGTCACGGTGATCAGGGTCGACAGTGGCAGCAGTTCGCCCTTGGTGTTCTTGACGTAGTAATTGTTCAGCCAGTCAGGGTTATCCCGGTAGGCCCGTTCGACCTGGGCGATGACCTTGTAGCTGCGCCCTTCGATGGTGAACCGATTGATTTCCGCCTCACCCAGCAACGTCGCCAGGGTGCCACCGAGGTCCTGCATCGACACGCCCATCTGCGCGGCCTTGGCGCGGTCGATATCCACCACCACTTCCGGCTTGTCGAACGCCAGGTCGATGTCGACGAAGGCAAACTTGCCGGACTCCAGCGCGCGTTTTTTTACCCGGTCCGCCACGTCCAGCAGCGAGGCGTAGTCGTTGGCGGTGTTGATGATGAACTGGAACGGCAAGCCTTCACCGGTGCCCGGCAGGGACGGCAGGTTGAAACCGAAAATCTGCAAGCCGGGAATGCTCCCCAGCTTTTTCTGAACTTCGGGCAGGATCTGCATTTGCGTGCGGCCGCGCTCGTTCCACGGTTTGAGCAGGAAGCCGCCGATACCCGATTGCACGCCGTTGAAGCCATTGATCTGGAACGAGGAGTAGTACTCGGGAAACTCCTTGAAGATCGTGATGAACTCGTCGGTGTAAGTGTTCAGGTAGTCGAGGTTGGTCGGCTGCGGGGCGTTGGCAATCATGAAAATGATGCCCTGGTCCTCGTCCGGTGCCAGTTCCGTTTTGGCGAACTTTAAAAATACCGGGATCAGGCACAGCACGATCACCGCGAACACCAGCACCACCGGCCGGGTATTGAGCGTGCCGTGCAGCATGCTCTGATAGCGGCGCTTGAGGCCTTCGAAAATCAGGTCGAGGCGATGGGCCAGGCCGCTGGGATTGGTGTCATGGCGCAGCAAATAGGCGCACATCATCGGCGACAGGGTCAGGGCGACGATGCCGGAAATCACCACCGCCCCGGCCAGCGTCAGGGCGAATTCCTTGAACAGCGCCCCCGTGAGGCCCGTCAGAAAGCCGATCGGCGCATAGACCGCGGCCAGGGTGATGGTCATGGACACCACCGGCATGGCGATTTCCCGGGCGCCTTCAATGGCAGCGTCCAGCGGTGTCTTGCCTTCCTCGATGTGCCGGTGAATGTTCTCCACCACCACAATCGCATCGTCCACCACCAGCCCGATGGCCAACACCATCGCCAGCAGCGTCAGCAGGTTGATCGAGTAGCCCATCATCTGCATGAAGAACATCACACCGATCATCGACAGCGGGATGGTCACCACCGGGATCACCACCGAACGCAGGGCGCCGAGGAACAGGAATACGACGACTATGACGATCAGCACTGCTTCAAACAGGGTCTTGATCACCTCGTTGATCGAGGCCTGGATAAACAGCGTGGCGTCGTAGGCGATTTCGCTTTTCAGGTTGGGCGGCAACTGGGCTTCCAGCTCCGGCATGATCTTGCGCACTTCCTTGATCACGTCCAGCGGGTTGGCGCCCGGGGTGGCCTTGATGCCGATGTACACCGAGGGTGTACCGCCGAAGGAGCTGATGGCGTTGTAGTTCTCGGCGCCCATTTCGACCCGCGCGACATCGCTGAGCAGCACCCGGCTGTCGCCATCGACCTTGAGCGGAATCGCGGCGAAGGCCTCGGCGGACTTGAGTTCGGTGTTGGCGTTGATGCTGGTGACCACGTACTCGCCTTTCACTTCGCCGGCGGCGGAGAGGAAGTTGTACTGGCGCACCGCGTTGGTCACATCGCTGGCGCTCAAGCCGAACCCGGCCAGTTTCACCGGGTCCAGCCACAAGCGCATGGCGAACACCTGGTTGCCAAGAATCTCGGCTTCGGCCATGCCGGGCAGTGTCGCCAGTTTGGGCTGGATGACCCGGGACAGGTAATCGGTGATCTGTGGGTTGCTCAGCTCCTTGCTGAAATAACTGATGTACATCAGCGCCGAGGCGTCGGCGGCTTCCTTGCTCAGCACCGGGTCTTCGGCGTCCTGGGGCAGCTTGTTCTTCACCTCGTTGGCCTTGGCCAGCAACTCGGTGAACAAGCGGTCGCTGTTGGAACCGATACGTGCGTAGACGGAGATCACCGAGAAGTTCTGGCGACTGACCGAGGTCATGTAGTCGATGCCCTCGGCGCTCGCCAGGCTCTGCTGCATCGGCTGGGTGATGTAGCCCTGAATGGTTTCGGCGTTGGCCCCGGGGTAGGCGGTGGTTACCGTGATCAGGGCGTTTTCCATTTGCGGGTATTGGCGCAGCGGCAGCTTGCTCCAGGCCTGGAAGCCCAGCAGCACAATCAACAGGCTGACCACCGTGGCGAGCACCGGGCGGCGGATGAACGGATCGGTAAAAGCCATGAGGATTCCTTGATCAGTCAGTGCGTGGCTGACTGTTCTTATCGGTCAGGGTCTTGTCGTCGCTGATGGCAATGTGTGCGCCGTTGTCCAGTTTGATCTGGCCGGCCGTGACCACTTGTTCGCCGCTCTGCACGCCTTTGTTGATCATCACCAGGCCATCGCGGCGGTCGCCGGTTTCGATGAAGCGGCGTTCGGCGATCAGGATCGGTTGGCCCTTGTCGTCTTTTTCCACCGTGCCGTCCTCGGCTTTTTTCTGCGCGACCACGTACAGCGAGTTGCCGTAGAGGGTGTAGGTGATCGCGCTTTCCGGGACCACGATGTGCTTTTGCGGATCCGGCAGCATCACTTGCAGGCTGGCGAACATGCCCGGCAGCAACTTGCCGTCCGGGTTGGCCAGCGTCGCACGCACCAGAATATTGCGGGTGCTGTTCTCGACCTTCGGGTTGATCGCACTGATGGTGCCGGGGAAGCTCTGCGTCGGGTAAGCCGCGACGATGACCTGGATCGGTTGGCCGAGGGCGATTTTCGGCACCGATTGTTCGGGCAGGAAGAAGTCGACATAGAGGCTGCTGAGGTCTTGCAGGGTGGCAACCATGGTGCCGCTGGGGAGGTAGTCGCCGACGTCCACCTGACGAATGCCGATGGTGCCGCTGAAAGGGGCGAGGATGCGTTTCTTCGCCAGGGAGGCCTTGAGCTGATTGACCGTGGCCTTGTTCTTTTGCAACTGCGCCGAGAGCCGGTCGTACTCGCCTTTGGAGATGGCGCGGCTATCGACCAACTGACTGCCACGCCCGAAATCCAGCTGTGCCAACCCGAGGTCAGCCTGGGCGGTTTCCAGCAGGGCACTCTCCACGGCGCTGTCCAGTTGCAGCAGCGGTTGCCCGGCCTTGACCTTCTGCCCGGACTCGAACATCAGCTCCTTGACGGTGCCGGCGATCTCCAGGCTCAGGTTCACTCCCTGCAACGCCTTGAGCGTGCCGACAGTGGGCAAGCGCATCTGCCACGGCTGTTCGGCGGCCGTGGCCACGGCGACGCTGATGGGCGGTTTCGGCTTGGCGAAACCCTGGACCATCGTGTAGATCGAAAAGGCCTTGTACCCGCCCAGGGCCAGCACAATAAGCAGGACAACCCCCAACATGATCAGCATGCGGCGACGCAGCATATTTCCACTTCCTTGGAGAAAATCAGGTGAGACAGGCGGAACATTACTCCGAGTGCGGGGGGTAATCCAACTGGCACTTATTACAGTCTGTAATGGGGCGAACACAAAACTTGTGGCGAAGGGGCTTGCCTGTGGCAAGAGGGCTTGCCTGTGGCGAGAGGGCTTGCCTGTGGCGAGGGGGCTTGCCCCCGTTGGAGCGCGAAGCGCTCCCTTACATTTCTCCAGTCATCCCGCATTTACAGGTTTTACGACGGCTTCGCAGCCGAACCGGGCCAAGCCCCCTCGCCACAGGGTAAATTCACCCACTGGGGAGGAGGGCGCTCAGATGAGGTGAAGGTGGTTATCCCAGAGCCCCGCCGGCAACTCCAACGGTTTTGCAACCAGATCTGTCTGACGGCAATCGTAGTACCGGCAACGGCCCTGACCCGAGGTCACGACAAAACCGTCCGCCACCGCGCCGACTCCGGCGCAGTCCGGCAGCGGCGCATCCAGGCGCACTTCGCCGCTGTCCAGGTCCCAGATGAAGAAGCGATTGCCCCGTGGCGCGGTCAGCGCGACCAGGCGCAGTTCGCTGTGCACCGCGACGCTGGCGGTGTAATGCCCCATGGCCTGCAACTGATGCTCAGGCACCGGGAACGCCACGAACGGCTGGCCTGGACGCTTGATCGCCAGCAACTCCGACGACTCATGGGAGGGGCCCATGAATTGCTGGCTGGCGAGGATCGTGCCGTCGCTGGCAATCCCCAGGTGGCGCACGCTGTTCATCTGCTGGGCGAGGGTTTCCTTGCTCAACAGCGTGCCGTCGCGCTGCATCAAAACCAGGCTCGGTTCCATGGCGTTGAGGTTCATTTCGACCCGGCTTTCGGCCTCGGTGCGAATCCCGCCGTTGGCCACCACCAGGGTTTCGCCGTCGGGCATCCATGACACCTGATGCGGGCCGACGCCGTGAGTAGGCATCTCACCGCTGTGGATAAGTCGCTCACCTTCGAACTTATACACACCCAGCAAGCCACGACCCGGATCGGAGGTGTCGTTCTCAGTGGCGTACAAGAACTCGCCATCCTTGTGGATCACCGCGTGCCCGTAGAAATGCCGGTTCGGCTGTGAGGTCACGGTTTGCAGCAACGTGCCGTCGCGCAGGTCGATCAGGTAACTCTCGGTCCCCGGACGCCGGGCGACAAACAGCGCTATCGCCAGGGTCGGGTGATTGATGATGTCGTGACAGCGCTGGCCGACCTCGGTGGCGAACACCCGGGTGCCATCCAGCCGATAACCGACGGCGTAATGCTTGCCGTCGGTATCGTCCCGCGCCGAGAGCAGCAGCGGGCTCTTGTCCTTGTGCTTGAACAGCGTCCAGCCGCCCAGCGTCACTGCTCCCAGCAGCAAACTACCTAAAGTCAGAGCCTGACGTCGCAGCATGGCACTCGCCCTCATCAGTCACCGTCGTTGGCGTTGAAGCCCAGTTGGATGCCCAGCGCCTTGGCCAGTTCGCCTTCGTGCAGGCGATGGACGACGTTGAGGCTGTCGTAGAGATCGTTGAGCTGTTGGCGGCCAGCATCGTCGTTGAGCATTTCGGTCAGCGAGCGCTGGTTGCTGGCGAACAGTTTGAGCGAAGCGGCGTAGGCGGCATCGATCTTGTCGGCCAACGGCTTCTGCTCGCTCGGCAACAGACCGCGCAGGCCTTTGTTGTCGACACCTTCCCACACGGTCTTGGCGGCGGCGAGGCTGGCTTCCAGGCCCGTCAGGGACGACTGGCTGCGCCACGCATCGGCCTGGAACGGTTGCGGCACACCCTTGGTCTGGCGGCCCATCGGCGTGCCGAGTTTTTTCTTCAAGGTGTCGAGGGCGGTGACTTGTACCCGCAGCAGATCGGCGATCGCTTCATGGGAATCGGCGTAACGCTGGTTCGGAAATTTGCTCATCTGCGCGAGCATACCGTCGGTGTTGTTCCAGCTTTGCAGAATCTCTTCGGCTAGCAGTTTCTGGCGTTCGCCAATGGCTTTGAGCAGCGGGCAATACTTGGCTTTCTGCGCGTCGTTGGCCACGTCAGGCTTGCTGTCGAACAGGATGTATTCGTAGGCCGACAGGCCCTGAACCACCACGCTCGACTTGGCCAGGGCGGCGGCATCGATCTGCGGCTGGGCGGTGACCAGTTGCTCGACCTGACGGCCGACCAGGTTCTTCTTATCCGGCCAGAACTGCACCTGCCACGCACGATTGCCCTCGGCCAGCGGCCCGATCAGCAACGGTTGCAGCTCGGCCCAGGCTTTCTGCGCGTGCAGGAAATCTTTGCGAGCGGTTTCCAGGTCGGCCTTGCCTTCGCAGTAGGCGAGGGCGCTGACAGCCAGTTGACGGTCGGCATCAACCCAACGGCTGTAGGTCGGCAGGATCACTTGCTTGGCGATGGCTGCCGAAGTGACGGCTTGCGGATCCTGCGGCGAACAGGCGCCGAGGGCGAGCGCTGCAAGGCTGGTGAACAACAATTTGGGACGGAACATGTCGGGCTCCCGATTCTTTTAAGTGCTTTAGAGAGAATTCAAAAACGCCAACAACGCAGCGCGCTGCTCGGCATTGAAAGACAAAACCTGTTGCTGCGCCGCGCTCGCTTCGCCGCCATGCCAGAGCACGGCTTCAAGCAGATTGCGCGCGCGGCCGTCGTGCAAGAACTGGGTGTGGCCACTGACCGCTTGGGTCAGGCCAATGCCCCACAACGGCGGCGTGCGCCAGTCGCGGCCACTGGCTTTAAATTCGCTGCGGTTGTCGGCCAGGCCGTCGCCCATGTCATGCAGCAGCAGATCGCTGTAGGGGCGAATCACTTGATTGGCCAGTTCAGGTTCGGCGGCGTTGGCGGCGGTGGTGTATTTCGGCGTGTGACAGGACTGGCAGCCGGCCTGGAAAAACAGATTCTTGCCGGCCAGCACTTGCGGCGCATTGATGTCGCGGCGAGCGGGCACGGCGAGGTTGCGGCTGTAGAACAGCACCAGGCGCAGGATGTTGTCGCTGACTTCCGGCTCGCCGTTCGGGCCATTGCCGTTGGGCGCCTGTTTGCAGGCGGTTTGCGCGTCGGTGCAGTCATCGAAAGGTCGCAGGCTGGTGGTCAGGCCCATATCACCAGAGAACGCGTGAACGTTTTGTTGATTGAGGTTCGGTTGCCCGGCTTTCCAGCCGAAGCGGCCGAGGACGGTTTTTTGCTGGGCGTCGTCCCAGACCTGGTTCGGGCGCCCGGCGATGCCGTTTTTGTCTTTGGCCTGGGCCTCGGCATTGGCCAGGATCGCCTCGTCGGGGATCGCTTCGAGCAGGCCCAGGCCGATCATTGGCGGCGCGACGCGGGCCGAGAACCGGGTGTCGGGGTGCATCGGGCCGTAGCCCAGTTGGGTGATTTGCAGGACCGGTTTGCGCAGTTCGACTTCGGTGCCGTCCTTGAAGCGAATCGGCACGGGCGTGTAATCGACGCGGACTTTGCCTTCCGGGGCGACGCCGGGTACCGACATGTCTTGGAGTTGGCCGCCATAGACCGGCTCCGGGACCACGCCCAGGTGCTCGATGACCTTGGCGTAGGCCGGCGCATCCGGGATCGACAGGCGCACCAGCATCGACACCGCATTGGTGGCATCAGGCGTCGGCGGGTGACCGCGACCGTCCTTGATGTGGCAGTTCTGGCAGGCGTTGGTGTTGAACAACGGCCCGAGGCCATCCCGGGCGGTGGTGGTCGACGGGGCGATCACCCAGGGGCTACGGAAAAAACTGTTGCCGACGCTGAAATCCACCCGTCGTGACGGCGGCAGATTGGCCGAGGGCAGGGAAAACGAATTCTGATCGGTCTTGCGCACCGTCGCGGCGCCACCGGACCGGGCTTCACCGGGTTCGGCCGTTGTAAAACGCGGGGCGTCATCGCAGGCACTCAGGCCCAGGGCCATGAACAGGGTGCACCAGCGAAGAGGCAACGACGGCATCAGACTTCCTGACGGGCGAGCAAAATAAGGGCGCAAAGTCTAACAGGACGGCGGAGTTTGAATAAGAGGAATTATCGTTTGGTTGATGTGGGACAGGTTTCCCCGGATACCGCGGTCACTGCGATCCAATGTAGGAGCGAAGCTTGCTCGCGAAAGCGGCATGTCAGTCACCAAAGATGTTGGATGTGAAGCCGTCTTCGCGGGCAAGCCTCGCTCCTACAAGGGGTTGTGTTCTGGTGGGAATGAAAAAGGCGACCCGAAGGTCGCCTTTTTATTCAGCCAGCGTTGATCAGAACTCGTGATCAGCGTTGTCCGGGTTCAGGTCGCTGATGCCCAGTTTGCCAGCGGCGGCTTCGATCGAACCGGTCTGCTTGACCAGGGATGCGATGGCGTCGCGGACGATCTGGTTGCCTGCAGTGTTGCCGGCAGCGATCAACTGGTCGTAGTGCTCACCCTTGGCGGCGTGATCGACCATGACCTGGATCTTGGCTTCGGTGGCGGCCAGGTCGGCTTTCAGTGCGGTGTCGGCAGCCGGGTCGGCCTTGGCCACCAGGGACGACAGGCTGGCGCCGGTCATTTTGGTGCCGTCGACGCGGGTGTATTCGCCCAGGTACACGTTACGCACGCCTTTGGCATCGTAGAAGTGCGAGTTGTGGGTGTTGTCGCTGAAGCAATCCTGTTCGTCTTCCGGGGAGTTGGCTTCCAGGGAAACCTTCATGCGCTCGCCCGCCAGTTCGCCCAGGGACAGGCTGCCCATGCCGAACAGCATTTTGCGCAGGCCGGTTTCGGCTGGCTCGGCTTCCAGGGTAGCGCGGTAGTTGTCGGCCACGTTCGGCTTCCAGTTACCGACCATTTCTTGCAGGTCGCTGACCAGCAGTTGGGTCACGGATTTCAGGTAGGCGCGGCGACGATCGTTGTGACCGCCAGTTGCGCCTTTGCCTTCCAGGTAGTCCGAAGCCGGACGGTTACCGGCGCCAGGGCCGGTGCCGTTCAGGTCCTGACCCCAGAGCAGAAATTCGATGGCGTGATAGCCGGTGGCGACGTTGGCTTCGGAACCGCCCAGCTCGTTCAGGCTGGCAAGTTTTTTCGGGGTGATGTCTTTGACGTCGACCTTGTCTTCGCCGACCTGGACTTCGGTGTTGGCGATGATGTTGGCGGTGGCGCCCGGGTTACCCAGTGCGTGTTCGTAGGTCTTGTCGACGTAGTCGATCAGGCCTTCGTCCAGAGGCCAGGCGTTCACCTGACCTTCCCAGTCGTCGATGATGGTGTTGCCGAAGCGGAACACTTCGCTCTGCAGGTAAGGAACGCGTGCGGCGACCCAGGCAGCCTTGGCGGCTTTGAGGGTGTCGGCGTTCGGCTTGGCGAGGAAGGCGTCGACGGCGGTTTGCAGGGTTTTCGCGGTAGATTCGGCATCGCTGTAAACGGCGAAGACCATGTCGGCATAATGCGCGACCACAGCTTTGGCGGCGGCTTCGTCGACTTTACCGGCGGCGGCTGGCGCTACGGCAGGAGCAGCGGCGGTGCTGGCGGCCGGCGTTGGCGCTTGTGGAGCGGCAGCCTTATCTTTGCCTTCGCCGCAACCGGCGAGGGAAATAGCGATGGCCAACAGACTGGCGGTAGCCAGAGGCATACGAATCATGGCGAACATCCTGCTTCGATTGGGGGTGGAATGGCGCTATGGGCGCGCAAAGCTGCGACATAATGCAAATCTTTCGCATTATGTGTAAAGGGTTGTGGTTGGAAATATTTCTTATTCAGGAATTTGGTGCGGTAGATCAAAAGATCGCAGCCTTCGCCAGCTCCGCGGGGATGCGATTCATGGAGCTGCCGAAGGCTGCGATCTTTTGATTTTTACAAAATAGCCGCGTTACTGCGCTGGGCCTGCTTCAAGTAGGCACTCAACTCCCGCGCAGGCAGTGGTTTGCTGTAGTGGTAACCCTGACCTTCGTGGCAACCTTCGGAAATGATGTAGGCCTCTTGCTCGGCGGTTTCCACGCCTTCGGCAATCACCTGCATGCCCAGGCTCTTGCCCAACTGGATGATCGCGCGAACGATGGTGGCATCGTCGTCGTCATCGAGCAGGTCCTGCACAAAGCTCTTGTCGATCTTGATCTTGTCCAGCGGCAGGCTTTTCAAATAGCTGAGCGATGAATAACCGGTGCCGAAGTCGTCAATCGCAATCAACGCACCGGAGCGGCGCAGGCTCAGCAAGTGTTGGGCGGCGGTGCTGATGTCTTCCATCAGGCCGGTTTCGGTGACTTCCAGTTCCAGGCTGCGCGGCGGCAGGCGGTAGATCTGCAACAGGTTGTTGACCACCCGTGGCAGCTCGGCGTGGTGCAGTTGCACGGTGGACAGGTTCACCGCCATGCGCAAGTCGGCGAAACCCTGGTCATGCCACTCGCGCAATTGCTTGCAGGCTTGATCCAGCACCCATTCGCCAATGGCGATGATGGTGCCGTTCTGTTCGGCCAGCGGGATGAACAGGTCCGGCGGTACCAACCCGTGTTCGGGATGCTGCCAGCGAATCAACGCTTCGACGCCCACCACCCGGTGATCGCGGTAGCTGATCTGCGGTTGGTAGACGAGGTAGAACTGATCGCGGGTCAGGGCATCGCGCAGGTCTTTTTCCAGTTCGCGGCGTCGGCGCATCTCGCTGTCGACGCTGGCGATATAGAACTGATAACGGTTGCGCGAGCGGGTCTTGGCCAGGGTCATGGTCTGCTCGGCTTTTTGCAGCAACTTCTCGGTGCTGTCACCGTCCTCGGGGAACAGGGTGATGCCGATGGTGGCGCGCAGGCGAATCTCTTGATGATCGAGGGCAAACGCCGCTTCCAGGTCATCGAGGATGCTTTGCGCCAGTTCGGCCGCTTCGTAAGGTTGTTCGATGTCGGCCTGGACCAGCGCAAACTGGTCGCCGCCCAGACGGGCGAGGGCGCCGAGGCGGCCGCTGTGGGCGCGCAGGCGATCGGCCAGGGCCAGCAGCAGTTGGTCGCCGGTCTGGTAGCTGAATTGTTCGTTGATGCCCTTGAAGTCATCCAGGCCCACGACCAGCACCGCGACCCGGCGTTGCAGCTTGCCGGCATCGACGAGGATCTTGTCCAGTTGCTGCTGCAATTGCTGGCGGTTCGGCAGGCCGGTGAGGAAATCGTACTGGGCCATGCGCAACAGGCTGTTTTCGGCTTCGTGGCGCAGATGGGTATTGCGTTCGATGGATTCGAGCAACTGGTTGGCGGTGTTGATCCAGATCCCCAGTTCGTTCTTTTCGTGGCCCTTGATCTGCGGAATCTTGTGTTCGCTGGGGCGGTCGGGGTTGATCTCGGTCAGGTGCTCGATGATCCGCGACAGCGGCTTGGTCAGCAGCCAGTGGTACACCAGGTACAGCACCAGGCCCATGGCGAGGGCGCGCAAGACACCGGAAATGAAGATGATCACCGAGCTGACGATGAAACCCTGGCCATAGGTGGCGGTGTCGAGGGTGATGCTCAGGTCGCCGTAATATTCGCTGTAGGGCCCACGACCCACCAGTTGGGTGGTGAACGTGCGTTCCTGGCCGAGGATCAGGTCGGTCAGCCAGCGGCTGTTGGAATGCTGCAGTTCGCGGGACTTTTGCGCGAGCATGGCTTCGTTGGGATGGCCGATGGAGGCCTGGCGCACGGCGTCGTCCTGGAACAGGCCCTCGATGACTTGCATGCCCATCTCCCGGTCCAGGCTGTAGACGGCCTGGGTGGAGGGGTCGCGGAACATGTCGAGGATGCGCTGGGCATCACCGGCCACGGCCTGGCGTGTTTTATAGGCATCGAAAACGATCTGCGCGCAGCTCAAGACCACGCCGACGATCAATGCCGACAGGAGCACGACCCGGAGCAACTTCACCGACAAGCTGTTCTTGAGTTCCAGCTTCAAAGGGTTATTCCTTGTTCCGTGCGGGTAGCATCAAGTTGCCATGAGTATTGGCAATCCCGTGATGGCAGTCAAAGGGACAATTCAGCCCTGGGGATTTTGCCTGTAGCTTGGCCAATATGCTGTTGTTTTGAGTGTTTGTCCTATTTGTACTGTGTCGGTAGTTTTGGTCTTCAACTTGAGGGGGATCGGGACTATTTTTCCTTTGGGTTGATGTTAGTCCGCTGTGGCGTTGGGGCAAGGGGCTTGCGGCTTGTTTCATCGTCGGAAATTTCGACTGGGCTTGTGGGGCTTGGCGGCCTCTGGGCCGACCATGCTCTTGGTGATTGGGTGTATATCCGTTTTTGTGGTGATGGCTGCTGGCGGTTTCGCTCTTACAGCGAGTCCCTTTTGGCAAACGCCCCAAAAGGAACCAAAAGGTCTCGCCCCGGCGTCCGGCCCCTCGCTTAGGCTCGGTGTTCCCTCGCTCCGGTCCTGCTCCGTGGGCCCGCCGCCATCGGCCATCCATGGCCGGGGGCGGCTAGCCCGGCATCCATGCCGGGCTGCCCACTGCGCAGAACCTCCACTCGGCCTCCCGAAGGGGCGGTAGAGCAAGATCAAAAGCAGGCGAGCTAACGCTCGGCCTAATGAGTGGTGAGGGGCGGGCGGGTGTTCGCCGCTCTGCTTCTGCTTTTGTAGGAGCGAGGCTTGCCCGCGAAGGCGGCCTGGCAGCCGACCCATTTGATCGTTCCCACGCTCCGCGTGGGAATGCCGCCAGGGACGCTCCGCGTTCCGTTTTTTGTTTAATGGGTTGCGAAAATACCGGACGTTTCCCACGAGGTTTTCAGGTTGCCCGTAGGAAGCGGGTTCAATAACCTTTTGGGTGTCGCTGAAACCTCAGCGATCGGGTGTGAGAACCCAGCAAGTCATAGTCATCCAGCGCCAGTATCCGCATAATTGCCGCCGATTTGCTGCAATGCGTTACGGCGGCTGTGTGCGGGCGGACTTCGGTCCGGCCGGGTGTCTATGACCGGTTTCTCACCCCGCACATAGCTGCCACCTCTTTGTCGCGTGAGAACGGCAAGGGATTGGCACCCAACGTCATAGGCATTCCCTTGGATAAATTAATCCCAGACCCACCCTACACCCCCAACCCCATGTTCCAGATTTCCCCGGACATGAACATCGAAACCCTCCTGGCCCACGCCTGTGAGTCATTGGCTTCGGCAAGTGTCCTGGCCAGCGATTTCGCCACCTACCTGAGCGGTTCCCAGCGCAGCACGGCACTGGCCATTGCGCAGGTCGTCATGCTGGCGGACCTTGCTGTGAATCGGGCGTTGGACATCGTCGACCCGCAGGGGTAGGCATTCCGTCAGGTTGACCGCGTTATCGTTCTTCGCGGGCAAGCCTTGCTCCTACAGGTTTTGTGTCGTGCGCATTACCGCGATTCAACCCCAAACCTGTAGGAGCAAGGCTTGCCCGCGAAGGCGTCAGAACAGGCAACACCTTTCCAGCGCCCATAAAAATGTATGGTCAGCCCATCTCCTGCAACCTCATGGGCTGTTTTCGGTAAAGCTGGCTTGCGCTAATGTATCCGGGCTCGTTGTGAGCGTTGCTGTAACAACGCTCGGCCCTCGATGAGTAGCCGCCGAAAACGAGAAAAGCCCTGCAAGCGTAAACCTGCAGGGCTTCTCGGTCAGGCTGACCATCTCATTAAACCCGACCTAAGCCGGGTTTTTTTGACTGGTTTCGATCTTAAGCGGTGAAGGTTTTGCCTTCGAACTGCTCAGCCACGAATTTCCAGTTGACCAGGTTCCAGAACGCTTCGACGTACTTCGGACGAACGTTGCGGTAGTCGATGTAGTAAGCGTGTTCCCAGACGTCGCAGGTCAGCAGCGGGGTGTCGCCGTTGGTCAGCGGGTTGCCTGCGCCGATGGTGCTGGCCAGGGCCAGGGAACCGTCAGCTTTTTTCACCAGCCAGCCCCAGCCGGAACCGAAGGTGCCGATGGAGGTTTTGCTGAATTCTTCTTTGAACTTGTCGAACGAACCGAACGAAGCGTTGATGGCTTCAGCCAGCGCGCCGGTCGGTTGACCGCCGGCGTTTGGCGCCAGGCAGTTCCAGTAGAAGGTGTGGTTCCAGACCTGAGCGGCGTTGTTGAAGATGCCGCCCGAAGAAGATTTGACGATTTCTTCCAGGGTCTTGCCTTCGAACTCGGTGCCTGGCACCAGGTTGTTCAGGTTCACGACGTAGGTGTTGTGGTGCTTGTCGTGGTGGTATTCCAGAGTTTCCTTGGAAATGTGCGGCTGCAGGGCATCGTGTGCGTAGGGCAGCGGCGGCAATTCGAAAGCCATGATGATTCTCCTAATCAGGTCAGTTGCGGTGAGCGCAAGGCCGATCACGGGCGGCCAGACAAGCGCCGGGGAGTTTGTACTCTTTGCGGCGCATCGAACCGGATCATAGCACCGGGGGTGCGGCATAACCACGCAACAACTGTGTGGGATAGAGGTTCAAGGGGATGCCCTCACTAAATGACGGATCGCGTTGGAGCTGTGATCGTGCCAGGCAAGGCGCGGGACGAAGAGGATGCTTTTTGCCTCTTCGAGTCCCGCAACGCCGCATGGCACGATCACAGCTCCAACCCGAAGGGCCGCCACCCCGCAAAGCGCAATCCGTCGTTGTTCGTCGCTCATTTGAACCACCATACCTCGCTCCTCACGCCTAGTCTTGCGCTTTGCGGGGTGGCGGCGCGACCGTCATTTAGTGAGGGCATCCCCTTAGCCTTTTGGAATAAATCAGCGCGTGGTGATTAATTGGAACGCTACGGTGAACATCATCACCGCCACCAACAGATCAAGAATCCGCCAGGTACTCGGCCGTGCCAGCCACGGCGCCAACCATGCCGCGCCCAGCGCCAACGTAAAGAACCACAATAAAGAAGCGCTCGCCGCGCCGACGACATAGGCGCCGGGCTCGGTCTGTTGGGCGCCGAGGGAGCCGATCAGCAAAACCGTATCCAGATAAACGTGCGGATTGAGCAGGGTCACCGCCAACGCACTGAGCATCACCGCCCGCAGCGAACGCACGGTCTGGTTTTCGCCCTGTTCCAGGCTTTGTTTCGCGCAGGCCCGGCGCAATGCCTGGCTACCGTACCAAATCAGAAACGCCGCGCCGCCCCAACGGGCCACCGCCAGCAAGGTCGGGTTATGCGCCAGCACGGTCGCCAGACCGAATACGCCCGCAGCCACCAGCAGCGCATCACAAACGACGCACAGCGCCGCGACCGGCAGGTGATGTTCGCGGCGCAGGCTCTGGGCCAGCACAAAGGCGTTCTGGGTGCCGATCGCCATGATCAGCCCCGCCGCGACCAACAGGCCATTTACATAGCTTTGCCACATGGTTTTCTACTCCCCGTTGGCCGCGAGATCCCGCAACACCTGCAGGGCGCGTTCGGCATCGGCCTGGCCGACGAATAAATGGTCATGGTAATAACCGGCGATCACGTTGCAACTGATGCCGGCCTTGCCCAGTGCGGTGGCGAAGGCGGCGGTGAGGCCGACGGCTTCCAGGGCCGAGTGCACGTTCAAGGTGATCCACGCGGCGACGTAGTCGAAGCTGAAGCCGGCCTTTTCGGCGTGGGATTTTTCCAAAATTACGGTCAGACCTTCCTGCTCGCGAAAGCTGCCGACAATCTCCAGGCCCGCCGGCAGCGTGCCGTCGCGCAACGTACAAAACACATACTCGCCGGCGTTGAGTTGCGGGCTCATGCTGCGCAGCAGGGTTGCCAATGAGGTTTCGCCAGCCATGTCGGTATTCCTTGTTCAAGAGTTCTTGCTGGCCATTCTCCGGCGCTACGCTGTATAAGAAAAACCAATAGTGCTGATCGCTCATTAGGAAAACTGATGTTCGACTATAAATTGCTTTCTGCCTTGGCCGCCGTGGTCGAGCAGGCCGGATTCGAACGCGCCGCCCAGGTGCTGGGGTTGTCGCAATCGGCGATCTCCCAGCGGATCAAACTGCTGGAAGCGCGGATTGGCCAACCGGTGTTGGTGCGGGCGACGCCGCCAGCGCCGACTGAAATCGGTCGGCGTTTGCTCAACCATGTGCAGCAGGTGCGCTTGCTTGAGCGGGATTTGCTGACCCTGGTGCCGGCGCTGGATGAAGCAGGCCTGCCGGAACGCCTGCGTATCGCCCTCAACGCTGACAGCCTCGCCACCTGGTGGGCCGATGCGGTGGGGGATTTTTGCGCCGAGCAACATTTGTTGATGGACTTGGTCGTTGAAGACCAGACCGTGGGCCTCAAACGCATGCGCGCCGGGGAAGTGGCGGCGTGTCTCTGTGCCAGCGAACGCCCGGTGGCCGGGGCTCGCAGCGTATTGTTGGGCGCCATGCGTTACCGGGCGTTGGCCAGCCCGGCGTTCATTGCCCGGCATTTCCCCGACGGTGTGCGCGCCGAGTTGCTGCCGCGCACCCCGGCGCTGGTGTTTGGCCCGGATGATTTCCTACAGCATCGCTACCTTGCATCTCTCGGCGTGGACGGCGGTTTCGAACACCATCTGTGCCCATCGTCCGAAGGTTTTATCCGCCTCACGGAAGCCGGGCTGGGCTGGGGCCTGGTGCCGGAATTGCAGGTGCGCGAGCAGCTGCAACGAGGTGTTTTAGTGGAGCTTTTGCCAGATAAGCCCATCGATGTGCCGCTGTACTGGCATCATTGGCGCAATGGCGGTCAGCTGCTGGGTTTACTCACTGACCAATTGGTACGTTCGTCGAAGCAATGGCTGGTGCCCCGAGAGCAGCCATGAGCGTCAAGCTGCAAGCTGCAAGTGAAGTGCTTGCGGTGTGTTTTTAACTTGCGGCTTGAAGCTTGAAGCTCGCTGCTGCTTTGTTGGAGCTTTACATGAAAATTCTGGTCACCGGCGCAAGCGGCTTCATTGGCGGACGCTTTGCGCGTTTCGCCCTGGAGCAGGGCCTGGACGTGCGGGTCAACGGTCGCCGGGCCGAGGGCGTCGAGCACCTGGTGCGCCGTGGCGCCGAATTTATCCAGGGTGACTTGAGCGACCCGGAACTGGTGCGCGACCTGTGCGCCGACGTCGAAGCCGTGGTGCACTGCGCCGGCGCCGTCGGTTTGTGGGGCCGCTATCAGGAGTTTCACCAGGGCAACGTCCAAGTCACCGAAAACGTGGTCGAGGCCTGCCTGAAACAGCGGGTCCGGCGCCTGGTGCACCTGTCGTCGCCGTCGATCTACTTCGATGGCCGCGATCATCTGGGCCTGACCGAAGAGCAAGTGCCCAAGCGTTTCAAGCATCACTATGCCGCCACCAAGTACCTCGCCGAGCAAAAGGTCTTCGGCGCCCAGGAATTCGGCCTCGAAACCATTGCCCTGCGCCCGCGGTTCGTCACCGGTGCCGGCGACATGAGCATCTTCCCGCGTCTGCTGAAGATGCAGCGCAAGGGGCGCTTGGCGATTGTCGGCAACGGCCTGAACAAGGTCGATTTCACCAGCATGCAAAACCTCAACGAAGCGTTGCTCAGCAGTTTGCTGGCCAGCGGCTCGGCATTGGGCAAGGCCTACAACATCAGCAACGGTGCGCCGGTGCCGTTGTGGGATGTGGTGAATTATGTGATGCGCAAAATGGACGTCCCACAGGTCACTCGCTACCGTTCCTACGGCCTGGCCTACAGCGTCGCGGCGCTCAATGAAGGCGTGTGCAAACTCTGGCCGGGGCGCCCCGAGCCGACCCTGTCGCGCTTGGGTATGCAGGTGATGAACAAAAATTTCACCTTGGACATCAGCCGCGCCCGGCATTATCTGGACTACGATCCGAAAGTCAGCCTCTGGGCCGCCCTCGATGAATTCTGCGTCTGGTGGAAGGCTCAGGATATTCGCTGATGGGTGTAGGACCTGTCCCGACACTGAACCGAGTGCGGGGTTGAGGGTCAACCCATGCGGCAGTGGGGGTTATACTTCGCCGCACCCAGCCATCACCGCGTTCCACAAAGGTTGCCTCAATGTCCATGCGTAACGATGCCAACGACGACTTCGACGATGTACCGAGCCTGCGTGCCGACCCCCTCGATGACGACGATTTCCCAACCACACCGGCCGCCCGTGAACGCACCACCGTGCACTCGCGCCCGGTGCCGGTGACCAAAGTCAAAAGCGCCAGCACCGGGCCGTTGTGGGCCTTGGTCGGCGCGTTGTTCTTCGCGTTCGCGGGCCTGGCCTGGTGGAGTTTCCAGCAGATTTCGCTGATGGAGCAGCAACTGGTAGCGACCCAGGAAAGTTTCGCGCGGATCAGTGAGGAAGCGGCGGGGCGCCTGCAGGACATTTCCGGCAAGGTGGTGGCCAGCCAGTCGAATGTCTCCAGCGACAGCGAAGCGCTGAAACTGCAAATCAAACAACTGGAAAGCAAACTCCAGGACCAGAGCCAGGCCCAACTGGGTGTGGTCGGCCAGACCAGCGATCTGGACAAACGTCTGGCGCAGATGACGGCGCAAACCACGGCGCAAACGGCGGCCAACGCGCAGTTGCAGGCCCAGGTGAAAACCTTGAGCACGGACCTGGCGACCCTGAAAAGCACGCCGGCCGACACCAGCAAAGTCGACGCCGAGCTGAAAAGCCTCAACGCCGACATCGCAGCGCTGAAGAAACAGGGCAACCCGACAGCGGCGATCGATCGTCTGGAACAGGAAATCGTCGTGCTCAAAAGCGAGCAGGACAACCGCCCGGCCGCCGTCGCGCCAAACCCGACCAACACCGCCGAGTTCGACGCCTTCCGCGCCCAGACCACCCGCAACCTCAACACCCTGCAAGCGCAGATCCAGAATTTGCAGCAGCAGATCAACGCCCGGGCGAAATAGCCCGCCGCGCCAACGCTGTAGCAAAGGCGCTTTTGTGGCGAGGGGCTTGCCTGTGGCGAGGGAGCTTGCTCCCGCTGGAGTGCGAAGCGCTCCCCCGCAGTGTGTCAGGCACACCGCATGCTCAGGGTTTACGACTGCTGCGCAGCCGAGCGGGAGCAAGCTCCCTCGCCACAAAAGCGCTCTCACCTCAAAGTGCTCTTTCGCCTCGCGCACCGCGATTCGCTGAATATCCATCCATATCCCCAACCCCGTCTACGCTCTTGAAACATCAACAAGAACGAGGGATGCGCTATGGGGTTTGTGCACAAGTTGGCGTGGTTGGGGGGGATGTTGTTGCTGAGCCTGGGCCAGGTTCAGGCGGCCACGGCAGCCAAGGATGACGGCCAGGCGGCCCGGGCCTTGCTGGAAAAAGCCCTGGCGTATTACCACGACAATGGCGACAAGGCCTTCGCGGCGTTCAGCCGACAGGGCGAGTTTGTCGACAAGGACCGTTACGTCTTCGTGGTCGACACCCAAGGCGTGATGCTCGCCAGCGGTGGGCCGTCCTCGGCGTTGATCGGGCGCGACGTGTCCGAGACCCTGCCGCCGGATTTGCAGAAAGCCTTCAAGGACGCCCTGAAAGTGCCGGAAGGCAACGGCATCCAGCAGGCCGAATACCGCTGGCAGAACTGGGCAGACGGCAAGGTCGAGCGCAAGCACGTGTTCTATCAGCGCATTGGCCAGCGGATCCTGGCGGTCGGTTACTACGTGCCCCGCGCATCGGCGCAGCAAGCCCAGGCCTTGCTCGATAAAGCCGCCGCCGACCTCTCCAAAGATGAGAAGGGCACGCTGACGGCGATCAACTCGCTCAAGGGCGGCTACTTGCAGGACGACTTGTATGTGTTCGTGGTCGATCTGAATAACCAGCGCTACGTCGCCCATGGCACCAATCTAAGGCTGATCAATACCGACTTCGGCAAGGTCAACGACCCGGAAGGCAAACCGGTGGGCGAACCGATTCTGGCGTTGATCGCCAAGCAGGATCAGGGCGAGTACGAGTATCGCTGGAAGAACCCGGTGACCGGGAAGGTTGAGGACAAGCATGCTTATCTGAAGAAGGTTGGGCATTTTCTGGTGGCTGTCGGGTATTACAGCCCTTGAGCAATGATCGTTCCCACGCTCTGCGTGGGAATGCAGCCCGGGGCGCTGCGCGTCCCATCCAAAGCCGAACGCGGAGCGTCCGTTGAGGCATTCCCACGCGGAGCGTGGGAACGATCCGCTAACGAACCTTATCTTCCCGCCCCCGCAACACCCTGTTCGGCATGGCCACTGCCGCCGCCAACCCCAACAACGAGACCGCCGCACTGACCATCAGCAAATGCCGGAACGTCAGCAGCAACTCCGCGCGCAAGGCGTTCTGCGCCTCCCCCGGCGCGGCGTTCAAACCGTCGAGCAAGACATTCCCCGAACGCCCCTCGGCAATCAGCGTCGAGCCGGCCAGGTGGGCGAAACTCGAATCCTGCAACAACGCCAGCAACAGCGCCGACATCAACGCCACGCCCACCGCGCCACCCAGCGAGCGGAACAGGTTGGTGGTGCTGGTGGCGACGCCGATATCCCGTTGCGCCACCGAATTCTGCGTGCCGACCAATGACGTCGGGAACTGCATGCCGCTGGCGATTCCGCTGAGCAACATAAACAGGCTGCTCATCAACAAGGCCTGGGGTGCACTGAACGCCATGCCCAGAATCGAGAGCGGCATCAGCAGCGCGCCGGTCAGAATCATCGGCTTGTAGCGTCCGGTCACCGACGTGCGGCGCCCGGCGAAATAGGCGCCAATCGGCAAGCCAATCGCCAGCGGCAACAGGTGCAGCGCGGCGCTGTCGGCCCCGGCGCCGGTGACGCTCTGGAAGCGCAACGGCATCAGCACGATCAGGGAAATGGCCTGGAAACTGGTGAAGAAAATCGTGCACCAGCAAAAGATCGCGTCGCGGTTGGCGAACAAATGCATCGGCAGCAACGGCTCCCGCGCACGGCGCTCATGCCAGACAAACAGCGCCAGTACCGCCACCGCGCAACCGAGCAGGCCGAGCACTTCGGCGCTGCGCCATGAATGCCCTTGGCCGACCTGAGTGATGCCGAGCAACAACGCAGTCAACCCGACAATCATCAGCAAGGTGCCGAGGTAATCGATGACCGGTTTGCGTTGCGGCACCGGCAGCCCCACCAGCGTGCGATTGGCCACCAGCCAGGCGCCGAGGCCCAGCGGCAGGTTGATCAGGAACACCCAGCGCCAGGACAGGTATTCGGTCATGTACCCGCCGAGCACCGGCCCGGCGACACTGGCCACCGCGTACATGCTGCTGAAGTAACCCTGATAACGACCGCGCTCCCGGGGCGGGACGATGTCGCCGATGATCGCCTGGCTGACCGAAATCATCCCGCCGGCGCCGATGCCCTGAAGGATCCGCGCCAGCACCAGTTGCTCCATGCTCTGGGCCATGCCGCAAAAGAACGAGGCCACCGTGAACAGACCCATGCCGAACAGCATCAACTTGCGCCGCCCATACAGATCGCCAAGTTTGCCGTAAATCGGCACTGCCACGGTCATCGCCACCATGTAGCCGGCAATCACCCAGGCCAGCAGGCTGACATCCTTGAACTGCGCGGAAATGGCCGGCATCGACACCGCGACGATGGTCTGGTCCAGCGCGCCGAGAAAGATCGCCAGCATCAGGGCGATCAAGACACTGCGAATGGCCGGTTTGGGCGTTTCAGGCTGGTTCAGATTGGTCACGGTAAACCTGCGGGCACGGCGAGCGGGTGAATGCTCGCCAGTGTAAGTCGATAGCAGGCTATTCGATAGCCTCGTATGGAAGCCCGACGTAATTTTCTGCAATAGTTTTTCGACCCGCCTCGGAGTTCACAAAGTAGTCCAGCTCCGAGGCGCTGATGCGCTGGCTGAAGGCATCGTGCTCCTCGAAATGGTGCAGCATCGAGGTCATCCACCAGGAAAACCGCTCGGCTTTCCAGACCCGGCGCAGGCAGATTTGCGAATACTTTTCCAGCAAATCCACACGCCCGTCGCGGTACACCTTCAGCAGAATATTGAACAGCGTGCTGACGTCGCTGGCGGCCAGGTTCAGGCCCTTGGCGCCGGTGGGCGGGACGATGTGCGCCGCATCACCGACCAGGAACATCCGCCCGTATTGCATCGGTTCCACGACAAAACTGCGCAGCGGCGCGATGCTTTTCTCGATGGACGGCCCGGTGACCAGTTTGTCCGCCAGCGCCCGGGGCAGACGGGATTTGAGCTCGTCCCAGAAGCGTTGATCGGACCAATCCTCGACGCTCTCCTCGACCGGCACTTGCAGGTAATAACGGGTGCGAGTCGCCGAACGCATGCTGCACAGCGCGAACCCGCGTTCGTGGCGGGCGTAGACCAGTTCTTCGTGGACCGGCGGCGTGTCGGCCAAAATCCCCAGCCAGCCGAACGGATAGACCCGTTCGAAGACTTTCAGGCACTCGGCGGGAATCGATTGCCGGGCCACGCCATGGAAACCGTCGCAACCGGCGATGTAGTCGCAATCGAGGCGATACGTCTCGCCATCTTTTTCAAACGTGACAAAGGCTTCGTCGCTTTTCATGCCATGGGGAACGACATTGCTCGCTTGATAAATCGTCTGTGCGCCAGCGTCCCGACGGGCGGCCATCAGGTCGCGGGTGACTTCGGTCTGGCCGTAGATCATCACGGTTTTGCCACCGGTCAGGGCGTGCAGGTCGATGTGAACCTGGCGGCCGTCGAGGGCGAGGTCGAAGCCGCCATGCACCAGTCCTTCGGCGTCCATACGCTGACCTACGCCGGCCTGGCGCAACAGCTCTACCATGCCTTGTTCAAGGACCCCGGCGCGGATTCGACCGAGTACATAATCCGGTGTCTGGCGTTCAAGAATGAGGGTGTCGATGCCGGCGTTGTGCAGCAATTGGCCGAGCAATAAACCGGAGGGGCCGGCACCAATGATGGCGATTTGGGTCTTCAGCGTTTTCATTGTTTTTATGACTCGCAAGTGTCACGCGACCAGAGCCGGTGAATAATTTTTATGGATCGAGTGCTTGCATTTTTCCCTTGCGAGTCTGTCAATTGAAGGTGAAAACTGAGCCGATACCTGTACATTCTGCCAATCGGTGCGATTATCGCCCCGTCTACTCCGAGGCCTGGATTGAAGTGATGAACAAGCCTGACCTGCCTTCGATTCCGGTGTTCAAGCTCTACGGTGAAAGCCTGGACTGGCCGACCCCCGACTTGCTGCACTGTGAAACCATTTCCAAACGCAGTCGCGAACATCAATGGGAAATCAAACCCCACCGCCACGCTGATCTGTGCCAGTTACTCTTCGTTTTCAAAGGTCAGGCAGAGCTTGAAATCGAAGGTAAACGCACGCAATTGACCGACCCGGCGATGCTGATTCTGCCGCCGCTGTCGGTGCACGGTTATCGTTTTTCCGAGGATGTCGAAGGGTTTGTCGTGACCTTGGCCGCACCCTTGGTGGCGCATTTGCAGTCACAACTGGGTAATTCGGAGAACGCTCTGGCCCAGGCCGAAAGCTATCCGGCGGGCAAGGACAGCGAATATCTCAACAGTCTGTTTTCGGCGTTGCAAAGCGAATACACCGGCCATCAACCGGCCCGGGAAATGCTCATGCATTCGCTGGTCAGTGTGATCATGGTCTGGGTCAGCCGCCAGGTGATCCAGCGCCGCAACGCCAGCCAGCGCCCGCAGCGCGCCCGGGAATACCTCAACGGCTTTATTCAACTGGTGGAAGAGACGTACCGCCAGCACGTCAAAGTCGAGGACTTGGCCCATCGGCTGGGGATTTCCGTGTCGCACCTCAACGGCACCTGCCGTGAGCTGGCGGGGCAACCGGCATTGCAGATCATGCACGAGCGCCAATTGCTGGAAGCCAAGCGCCTGCTGACCTACACCAGCATGACTATTTATGAAATGTCTGACGTGTTGGGGTTTTCCGATCCGACCAATTTCACGCGTCTTTTCAGGCGTCGCGTGGGGATCTCACCCAAGGCCTTCCGCGACCGTTTGAAGGCCGATCAGGACAACGAGGCCTGACGTTCTTCACTAGCGAAGGGCGTTGAGGGTCGCGTTGTGGGGGATACAGCGCTCGTAGTTGCAGCTGGCGAACTCACGGGGCAGGTTGCGCAACTGCTCGACCCGCCAGGCCGCAGTGCCATACAGCGCCAGCGTCGCCGCGCAGGTGATGAAAATGGCGAGGTATCTTCTTGTTCTGATGTTCATGGCGTTGACCTCTGAACGAATACCCTTGGGTACTTACATTCAGCATAGGTCAGACAGGGGCAGCCGCAAGCTACAAGCTACAAGCAACGCGCTTCCAACTTGCAGCTTGCAGCTCAAAGCTAGTAGCTGCCTCTATCCCATTCAGGCTCTTCGGGAAATCTGAGCACCAGGAAGTCGAGCATGCTGCGCATCGTCGACGGCATGTGTTTGCGTGAGGCATACACCGCGTACATGTTCATCTGCCGCGGCTCGGCATGCGCCAGCAAGCGGATCAGTTCGCCGCTGTGGATGTGCACGCCGGCCTGGTAGCTCGGCAGCATCGCGATGCCGGCGCCGGCCATGGTGGCGCGCAGCAGGGTGCTGGCCTCGTTGGCGCTGATGTTGCCCTGCACCGGCACCGAGACCTGTTCGCCGTCCTGCTCGAAATGCCACAGGCTTTTGCCGAAGTAGGAGTGGGTCAGGCAACTATGCTGGCTCAAGTCCTCGACCCGTTGCGGTGCAGGATGTTCTTCCAGATACGCCGGGGAGGCGCAGATCACCGAGCGGCACACGGTCAGGCGCCGGGCGATCAGGTTCGGGTCGAGGTCGTTGCTGGTGCGGATCGCCAGGTCGATGCGTTCGTCCACCAGGTTCACCGTGCGGTCGATCATCTGCATGTCGATGCTGACGCCGGGGTAGCGCTTGACGTACGCGGCCATGGCGTCCGCCAGTTGCGCCTGGCCGAACGAGGTGCTGACGCTGATCCGCAGCAGGCCACGGGGTGCTTCGTCCGGTTCGCTGATGGCGGCTTGCATGTCGGTGGTCAGGTCGAGCATCTGCCGACAGCGCGGCAGGATCTCGCTACCGGCCGCGGTCAGGCTCAACTTGCGCGTGGTGCGGTGCATCAGCCGGGCGCCGACCCAATCTTCCAGCTCCGCCAGATAACGTGACACCACCGGCCGCGACAGGTCCAGGTGATCGGCCGCCGCCGACTGGCTGCCCAGGTCCACTACCGAGACAAACACCTGCATTGCTTGAAGACGATCCATGATTTGCCCACTTTTAGAAACAAACTATGTTCCAGCATCGCATTTTTTGTACTGAGATTGGCAACTAAGCTCTGCCCCCATCGCCGCACGGCATTTGGACAACGGAGCAACAGATGATCGGTTTCACCGCAATCAAGCGCATTCTCCTGGCAACCGCCACCCTCGGCTTTGCTGCTCACGCGGCAGCCGCGTCGACCCTGACCCTGGATGTTTACAACCCGGGCGACAAGGCGATTTTCCCGGTGACCTCGGTGCTGGTCAGCGGCGAGAAAGACGCAATCCTGGTGGACGCGCAGTTCGGCAAATCCCAGGCCGAGCAAGTGGTGCAGAAGATCCGCGCCAGCGGCAAACAACTGACCACCATCTACATCAGCCACGGCGACCCGGATTACTACTTCGGCCTCGACACCCTGACCGCCGCGTTCCCGAACGCCAAAGTGCTGGCCTCGCAACCGACCGTGGACCACATCAAGCAAACCGTCGACGGCAAACTCGCCTTCTGGGGCCCGAAAATGGGCGCTGACGTGCCCGCCAAAACCATCGTGCCGGGTGTGCTCAAGGGCGACAGCCTGATGCTCGAAGGGCAGAAATTGCAGGTGGTGGGCCTGGACGGCAAGCAACCGGATCGCAGCTTCGTGTGGATCCCGTCGATCAAGGCTGTGGTCGGTGGTGTGGTGGTCGCGGAAAACATCCACGTATGGATGGCGGATACACAGACCGCGCAGTCCCATGCCGATTGGTTGACTACGCTGCATTCGATTGAAACCCTGAAACCGAAAACCATCGTGCCGGGTCACTACCTGGGTGAGAGCGCGCGGTCCCTGGCGGCCGTGCAATTCACTGCCGAGTACATCAAGGCGTTCGACGAAGAAACGGCCAAGGCCAAGGATTCTGCCGCGCTGATTGCAGCGATGAAAAAACGCTACCCGACACTGGGCGAGGAAAGCTCGCTGGAGCTGAGCGCCAAAGTCGCCAAGGGCGAGATGAAGTGGTAACCGGATTTAGTGACTGATCGTTCCCACGCTCCGCGTGGGAACGATCTATACAGACATATTCAAGCCAACTGGAGAACGTCATGAGCAAAATCGCAATCATCGGTGCCACCGGTCGTGCCGGTAGCCAACTGTTGGAAGAAGCCCTGCGTCGCGGTCACCGCGTTACCGCCATCGCCCGTGATACCTCGAAGATCGGCCAGCGCGACGGTGTGGTCAGCAAGAACGTCGATGCGCTGGATGCCGACGCCTTGCAAGCGGCGGTCGCCGGACATGACGTGGTGATCAGCGCCGCACACTTCGCGACCCTGCCGGCCAGCGCCGTGATCGGGCCGGTGAAGAAGGCCGGGGTTAAACGGCTGTTGGTGGTGGGAGGGGCCGGTTCGTTGTTGCTGCCCAATGGCGGTCGCGTGATCGACAGCGAAGGTTTCCCCGAGGAGTACAAGGCTGAAGCGAGTGCCGGGGCGTTGTTCCTGGAGAATCTGCGCAAGGAACAGGAACTGGACTGGACCTTCGTGTCGCCATCGGCGGAGTTTGTTGAAGGTGAGCGCACCGGCAAGTTTCGTCTCGGCAAGGATGATTTGCTGGTCAGTGCCGACGGTCGCAGTTGGATTACATTTGCCGATTACGCCATTGCGATCATTGATGAAGTTGAAAAACATGTTTTTGC
This sequence comes from Pseudomonas sp. ANT_J12, assembly GCF_008370045.1. Taxonomy (GTDB): domain Bacteria; phylum Pseudomonadota; class Gammaproteobacteria; order Pseudomonadales; family Pseudomonadaceae; genus Aquipseudomonas. Next base: position 261,390 of record NZ_VOBN01000002.1, on the reverse strand, counting down.
ACGTCAGCGATTTACAGTTGGTTACTGATACATAGAGCAACATCAGGCACACGTCACGCAAGTGACGTGTGCTTTTTTTTGTGGGTTGAAAATAAACGGTATTGGTATCGGCGTCGTACCTGCCAATATTCATTGGGGGCAATGCATTGGGTGCTGTCGGTTTGCAATCGTTATTAAGCGCGCAGTCTTTCGTGGGGTTAAAAATCATTCATGAAAGGGGTTTGCTTTCCTACAGTGTTTGCCTCCTCGGGCGTAGTTGAATAGTCCACTTCAGCAGGTTAGTGTGATCTCGCGTTATATATTGTAGACGCTGAATAACAAGTCGCTCTGCAAGCGTATCTATTAATTGTGTTGTGGTTTTTTAATTGGGTCTTTTATGCTGATCGATAAAAAGCAAGCGTTGCAAAATTAATTAAGGCGTGTGGCACATCAAGCCGTGGCCGAGTTGGAGGGCGTGGACACTATGGCCGAAGCGGCAAAGTATGTGCCCGTGCAATACTTTGGCGTCATGGCCGGTGCTGAAGCGTCGACTTACAAAGACGGAACTTTCATTGTTCAGAAACACAACATTATTGATATCAAGCGTTATGTCAGCGCAAGTCTGCGCCTGCCGGTGGACCTTGGCGCAGTCGAGAAACTGCTGGGTTACACCGAATCCACGGTCAAGGGCCTGGAGCCGCGAGACATCCAGTTACTGCACCAGCGCATTCATCAACATGCGCTTTCCTGGGGAACGCTGGAACGCGACACCAAGGACCTCGGAAGCCGTCTGGATCTCTTCTCCAAAGGGTTTATAAACAGCGGAATCCAGGTGGTCGAGCATTTGAAGAGCTTCGCCGGCTACAAGGATCTGAGCGGTACGATCCATACGCTCAATGATGCCGAGCGGGCGGCGCTGGCAGCCGTTCCCCTGGGCAACTCCGACAGCGAAAGGGTGCAAAACCTGGCCAAGTATTTCACGCGAATGAAAAACGATATCGAGAGTTTTTATCAGCGTGTCAGTGCGGTCAAAGCGTTAGCTTCAGAATTTTCACGCAAAATAACAGAAGATCTCCTACCTGCAGTCGTGGCCACGCTGGGCTATGTTGAACAGGCAGGTATCGAAGCGCCAGCCCAGGAGGAAGCGCTCAGGGCTCAACTGAAAGAACTGGATGCACACATCGCGGAAAAAATCGCCGAGTACAACAACCTGGTCGGTTATTCCTTTGCAGGCCTGGTGTTTGGTCCTATCGGGGTTGCCATTACCGGGGGGATCTTCGGATCCCAGGCCGAAAAGGTCAGGTCACAGAAAAATACCCTGTTGGCCAATCGGGACGAACTGCTGGGTAGAATGGGCAAGACGCGCTTTTCACAACTTTTGAATCAAGTGGGAGGGCGGCTAAGCGATATGAAAATCCTGATGAGTGACGCTGAGCGCGGTGCTAAAAATCTGGAAGATGTATGGGCCATTATTTGGGTGAGTATTGAAGAATCCTCCGATCGATTGTTGCAACTCGATAATGAGCTTGATCTGGGCATGCTGGTGCTGGATTTACATTCAGTGATTGAACCCTGGGGTGTCATTCAAGGGCATGCCAATGCGTTGTCCAGGGTTTTTAACGAAGTTGTTGGTTGAATGGTTGGTTAAATACTTCAAGGATGAAAAATATTATGACTGCTAATACGCTTGACGATAGGAATGGCTATGCACTACCGAACAGGGTGGTGATGAAGGCCGCGCAAAGCCATTTCAACTTGATAGTGGCGGATAAAACCTTTGTGCACTTACCGGCCGTCCAGGAGAAGAGCCTTTATCTTCGGGACCAACTCAACGCCGACGATCAGCACTTGGGCGAAGATATCAAGCGAGCAATCGCTGCCCTGACCAATGTCGGGTTCAACAATATTCTGGTGCGCGTTGACGAGATCCTGGGCAATACCACGGTAGCGGCCGCGGTACGGGCAGAGAAAATTGAGGAACTGGTGAAGTATTGCGTGCGTCGGGTCGAAGCGGCGCTGCTGCCTTTGAACACCGCGACCGAATACCTGCGCCGGGCATTGCCCAACCTGGCCGGGGTCCGTTTCGCCGACGTTGGAATCGATCTTGATCGAATCGAATCGGCGCACCTCGCCCGCTTGCGCCAGACTCAGAGTGTGCTCACTGATGACCGCACAAAGCTTGAGCAGGAGAAAAGCGACATTGATCTGCAGATCTCGCAGTTCAATGCTCCGGGCTGGCTGGAGATCTTCAATAAACAGATCCCCAGCGCAGAAGAGATAGAAGCTGCGCTTAAATTGGTGGCTACCCGCAAGCCTGATCGCGAGTTCCTCGAACTGGTGCTCAAGCGACTCAAAGGTAACTTGCAAGGCATCGAAGAAGGGCGCCTTTACGCCAACCTCACCCAGGCAAGAGAGGGTGTGCGCGGCCGACTCGAAGGTGTGCGCCAGGAACTGGCTACCATTGAGGCGCAGATCGGCGAGCAGAACAGTAAGCTGGAAAAACTTGAAGCTATTCGCGGCCTCGATCAGATCACTCGCAACTGGTTGCAAGAGGCGGAAAAGATCCAATCTGCGTTTGAGCGTTTTATTCTGTCAAGCCATCCGCAACAGATTCAAGACGCGTCATCGATCCAGAACCTGGCCGGACGCCATAAAACGATGCTCGATTACCTCAAGAGCATTACCTGGCGCTGATCGCCACAGGGTGCAATGGCGCCCAGGTTCATGACAGGTCGTGGGCCTGGGCTTGCAGCCAGTCCAGCAATTCAGCCAGCGGTGCGCTCGGGGTCGGTCTCAGTGGGTGGACAAGGTAGTACGCCAACCCCGTGCGTACTTTCAATTCAAATGGCATGACCAATCGACCGGCCTGCAAATCGTCACCAATCAGCGACCAATCGCCAATCGCCACGCCTGTCCCCTGGGACGCCATCGACATCGCAAGGTCCAGCGTTTCGAAATGCTGGCCCTTGCCGACATTGCTCAACTGAACATCCGCCGAGGCCAGCCACGCTTTCCAATCCCGTTCATCGCGAGTCGGGTGCAGCAACATGTGTTGTTCCAGATCCTCCGGCACCTGCAACGGCACCGGCCCTTCGAGGTACGGCTTGGAACACACCGGCGTCAGTTGCTCATCGAACAACCGATGGGAGGCCAGTGATGTGTCTGGCGGTACGCCGTAGATCACCGCCGCATCGAACTGCTCACGATGAAAATCCACGCCATGCCGAACCGTTGTCGTCAGCTCCACCGGCACGTCCGGGCGTTCCCTTTGCCATTGCATCAAACGCGGCAACAACCAACGCATGACACAGGTCGGGGCCTTGAGTTGCAGGGTTTCGCGGTTGGCGCCGATCTGCTCCACCGCCTCGCCGATCAAGCCGAAAATCTGCTGCACCCGTGGCAGCCATTCCCGTCCTTGCGCCGTCAGATCGAGGCCGCGGGCCTGGCGGATGAACAGCTCATAACCGAGGTGATCTTCCAGCCCGGCGATCTGCCGACTGACCGCGCCCTGGGTGATGTGCAACTGCTCGGCGGCCCGGGTGAAGTTGCAGCACTGTGCCGTGATCAGAAAAGTGTGCAGGGCGGGCAGGGGAGGCAATCGTTTCATGAGGACCCAAGGTATGACGTGAGGACATGGCTAGTATGACTTTTTATCCATTGTTGCGGCTACGTGTCGCCCGTTCCAATGAGGCCATCCCTGGGCTTGCCTTCGCATCATAAACATTGCGCAGGCCCGGCGTCTCAAACGAACAAAAAGGGCAAAGACATGGCGACGTGCGGCGAAGTATTGGTCAAGTTACTCGAAGACTACGGGGTCGAGCAGGTGTTCGGCATTCCCGGGGTGCATACCGTTGAGCTGTATCGCGGGCTGGCCCGTTCGAGCATCAACCACGTCACGCCGCGTCACGAACAGGGCGCCGGTTTCATGGCCGACGGCTACGCGCGCACCAGTGGCAAGCCGGGTGTGTGCTTCATCATCACCGGCCCTGGCATGACCAACATCACCACGGCGATGGGCCAGGCGTATGCCGATTCGATCCCGATGCTGGTGATCTCCAGCGTGCAGACCCGCAACCAGTTGGGCGGCGGTCGCGGCAAGCTCCACGAGCTGCCAAACCAGAGTGCCTTGGTCGGCGGCGTGGCGGCGTTCTCCCACACCCTGATGTCGGCGTCGGAATTGCCGGGCGTATTGGCTCGGGCATTTGCGCTGTTCCAGGCCGGGCGTCCGCGTCCGGTGCACATCGAAATTCCGTTAGACGTGCTGGTGGAAGAGGCCGACGATCTGCTTGCCAGCGTCCCGGTCAACATCGACCGCGCCGGTGCTGCGCCGACCGCCGTGTCGCGCATGACCGAACTGCTGGCCGGTGCCAAACGCCCGCTGATCCTGGCCGGTGGCGGCGCCATCGACGCTGCCGCCGAGCTGACTGAACTGGCCGAACTGCTCGACGCCCCGGTTGCGTTGACCATCAACGCCAAAGGCATGCTCGAATCCAATCACCCGCTGCTGATCGGCTCGACCCAAAGCCTGGTCGCCACCCGCGCCCTGGTCGCGGAAGCTGATGTGGTGTTGGCCATCGGCACCGAACTGGCCGAAACCGACTACGACGTGACCTTCGCCGGCGGCTTCGAAATCCCCGGCAAACTGCTGCGCGTCGACATCGACCCGGACCAGACCGTGCGCAACTACCCGCCGCACGTGGCGCTGGTGTCCGACTCGCGCAACGCCGCCCAAGCCCTGCTCAGCGCCCTGTCACACAAGTCGTTGGCCGAGCGCCGCAACGATTGGGGCCAGGTACGCGCTGCGCGTTTGCGTGAAGAACTCGCCGCGACCTGGGATGCGCCGACCCTGGCTCAAACCCGTTTCCTCGAAACTGTGCTGCACGAACTGCCGGACGCGGTGTTCGTCGGCGATTCGACCCAACCGGTGTACACCGGCAACCTGACCTTCAACCCGGAGCGTCCGCGTCGCTGGTTCAACTCGTCCACCGGTTACGGCACCTTGGGTTACGCCTTGCCGGCGGCGATTGGTGCGTGGCTTGGCGGCAGCGTCGAGGGCGGTTCGCGTCCTCCTGTTGTGTGCCTGATCGGCGACGGCGGCCTGCAATTCACCCTGCCGGAACTGGCCAGTGCCGTGGAAGCGCGCACGCCAGTGATCGTGTTGCTGTGGAATAACCAGGGCTACGAAGAAATCAAAAAGTACATGGTCAACCGCGCCATCGAGCCGGTGGGCGTGGACATCTACACCCCGGACTTTATCGGTGTCGCCAAGGCACTGGGCTGTGCGGCTGAAGCGGTCAACGGTGTCGAGCAACTGCGCAGCGCCTTGCGCGCCGCCACGGACCGTCAGGGCCCGACCCTGATTGAAATCGATCAGACCCAGTGGATGAAGGCGGTGTCGAAATGAGCTTCCCAACCACGCTGGATGGCCTGTACATCAATGGCCAATGGTCCGCTGGCAAAGAACACCTGCGTGTGATCAACCCTGCCACTGAAGCCCTGTTGACCACCGTAAACGGCGGCGATGAAAAAGCTGTCGAGCACGCCGTAGCCGCTGCGACCAACGCCTTCAAGGACTGGTCGAAAACCACCGGCACCGAACGCGGGGCGATCCTGCGCCGCATCGCCGCCGGTGTGGCGGCCGGTCGCGAACAACTGATGCATTTGCAGTCGAGCAACAACGGCAAGCCGCTGTTCGAAGCCGCCATCGATGTGGACGACGTGATCGCCACCTTCGAGTACTACGCAGGTTTAGCCGAAGGGCTCGATGCCAAGCAAGACAGCACCGTCGAGCTGCCCACCGACGATTTCAGCGCACGCCTGCGCCGTGAACCCTGCGGCGTCGTCGGCCTGATCGTGCCGTGGAATTTCCCGATGGTCACCACCGCGTGGAAACTCGCCCCGGCCCTGGCCGCCGGCTGCTGTGTGGTGCTCAAGCCGTCCGAAGTCACGCCGCTGCCGGAGCTGGAACTGGCCGCGATCATCGCCGAGGCGGGCCTGCCCAAAGGCGTGTTCAACCTCGTCTGCGGCACCGGTCTGGCGGTCGGTGCGCCGCTGTCGGCGGATCCGCGCATCGCCAAGATTTCCTTCACCGGCAGTAACGCGGTGGGCGTGCAGGTGATGCAGCGCGCCGCTGAAACCGTGAAGGGCGTAAGCCTGGAACTGGGCGGCAAATCTTCGCTGCTGGTATTGAAAGACGCCGACATCGCCCTGGCCGTGGAACTGGCCTGCGGCGGCGGTTTCTTCAACGCCGGGCAGATGTGTTCGGCCACCAGTCGCGTGCTGGTCGCCGATGAAGTGGCGGATGAATTCCTGATTCGTTTGCAGGCCCGCGCCGAAGCGATTCGCGTGGCCGACCCGTTCGACCCGAAGGTGGAAATGGGCGCACTGGTCAATCAGGCGCAATACCAGCGCGTGCTCGGTCACATCGATCGCGGTTTGAGTGCCGGCGCCAAGCTGATTTGCGGCGGCAATCGTCCGGCGGATCTGCCGCGCGGTTATTTTTTGCAGCCGACGATCTTCACCGAAGTGCCCCTCGACAGTGCGCTGTGGTGTGAAGAGATCTTTGGTCCAGTGATTTGCGTACGCAGTTTTGCCTCTGAAGCCGAGGCGATTGCCCTGGCCAACGACAGCCAGTTCGGCCTGGTCGCCAGCGTGGTCAGCCGCGATACCGAAGCGGCGGATCGGGTCGCCAACGCCCTGCAAGCGGGGCTGGTGTGGATCAACGCGCCGCAAGTGATCTTCCCGCAGACCGCTTGGGGCGGCTACAAGCAGAGCAGCCTCGGCCGCGAGTTGGGGCCGTGGGGGTTGCAGGCTTTCCAGGAAATCAAACACGTGATTCGAGCCGTCTAAGCGCTCGAAAACGGTGAGCGCATGCCTCGTTCTGAGGCATGCGCTGGCGTCATGGCTTCAATGAGTTTTTATCGATAGTCAGGTGTTTTGCACGACCTCAGGATAAACCCGTCGGCTCAGCTCAAGTCCTTTGAAACCGGGGGCTTCGAGCTGATCCGAGCACGCGGATGCAACGGTTGCGACCAACCTCATACTTACAAAAACAAAGGGAGTCCTTCATGGGCCAGCATGATCTGAACAGACGGCAATTCATCAAAACCGTGGGCGTGGCTTCGGTTGCAGCGGCGGCCATGAGCATGCCCTTCATCCGTGCCAATGCCAGCGACACCCGTTTTCAGGGCAAGACCCTGCGCCTGCTGACCTGGTCCGATGACACCGGGTTGGCGGCACTGCGCAACATCGCGGCGACTTTCGAAGCTAAGTACGGCTGCAAGGTCATCGCCGACCGCACCGGCAGCACCTCGGAAATGGTCGCCAAACTCAAGGCCGGCGGTGATCGTCCGCAGTACGACATCATCACCTTGGCCGGCGTCGGCGCCGAAGGCCTGGCCGCCGCCGATTTGCTGGAAAAACCCGACCTCAACCGCATCCCCAACCTGGTGGACGTGCCGGAGAAATACCGCACCGGCGCCAACGGTCATGGCATCGGTTACCTGCTGTGGTGCAACAGCCTGGTCTACAGCACCCGCACCCAGACCGAAGCGCCGACCAGCTACGCCGCACTGTGGGATGCCGAGTTGGCGCCGAACATCTTCCTGCCGCCGCCGAACTGGACCGAAGCGATGGACCTGATCATCATCGCCGCCAAACTGGCCGGGGGTGACGAACACAACATCGAGCCGGGCTTCAAGAAACTCGCGGAGTTGAAGGACCGCGTGGTTACGCTGGGTGAAAACCCGAACCAGATCGCCGAGCTGTTCCGCACCGGTTCCCTGGACATGGGCGGCCTGTACGCTCCGGCGTTTTTCCCGAAACAGATTCGCGACCCGAACTACGGCCTCGGCGCCACGTTCGGCATGAAGGAAGGGTTCTACACCGACCTGATGCTGTCGGTGATGCCAAAGAATCGCCCCGGCGACACCGACCTGGCCTACGCCTTCATCAACCACTCCCTGGACCCACTGGTGCAGGGCAAGATGGCCGAAGACATCTACAACGGCCCGGTCAACGCCAAGGCGATCATCTCCGCCGAAGCGCGCAAGAGCCCGTTCATCCTCACGCCAGAGCAGATTGCCGACAAGGCGATCATGCACGACAACGCCTTCCTGGCCACTGTGCATGACCAATGGATTCGTCGTTATACGGAAATCTTTTCTTCCTGATTGAGTGGCAAGCACCCGTTCTGAAAACACCACAAATCTACTGTGGGAGCGGGCTTTTGTGGCGAGGGGGCTTGCCCCCGTAGGGCTGCGAAGCGGCCCTAAAACCTGCCGTCGCGGTGTATCAGTTACACCACACGGGATGGTTTACGACTGCTTCGCAGCCGAACGGGGGCAAGCCCCCTCGCCACAAAGCCCGCTCCCACAAGGGATAAGAGGTGGTTTCGAGACGTGTGTTTGTCAGCTGCTTTCCATTGACGAGACCCTTGCTATGGAACACCAACCACCTCTGACTCATCCGCTCGCCGCCGCGCCAGCGCGTCCACGCCGGGGCGTGTCGCCGACTACTCGCGCCTGGCTTTTCCTGTCGCCGTCGATGCTGTTTCTCGGCGTGCTGATTGCTGCCAGCCTCTTGGTGCTGCGCATGAGCGTCGGCACCAAAGGCGCGGAATGGAGCGGGTTCAGCCTCGCCAGTTACGCGCAGTTACTGGAACCCTATTACCTCAAATCCCTGATGCTGACCCTGCGTCTGGCGCTGTTCAGCGCGGTGATCGCGGTGCTGCTGGCAATTCCGGTGGCGTACACCATGTCGCGCCTGACCTCGCCGTTTATCCGACGGATTTTCCTCGCGGCGGTGCTGCTGCCGTTGCTGGTCAACCTGCTGCTGCAAAGCTACGGCTGGTTGGTGATTCTCGGCCCGGCGGGGATGCTCAATCAGGCGCTGATGGGCATCGGTTTGATCAAGCGCCCGATCATGCTGCTCTACAACCAGAACGGCGTGTTGATGGGCCTGGTGCAAACCGCGTTCCCGCTGGCGGTGCTGCCGATTGCCAGCGCCATGCGCGGCGTCGCTCGCACTTATGAAGAAGCCGCCGCGACACTGGGCGCCAGTCGCTTCCAGGTGTTCCGCCAAGTGGTGTTGCCGATGAGTCTGCCGGGGATCATCACTGGCGCGACGTTGGTGTTCGCCTACAACGCCAGCAGCTTCGTGGTGCCGCTGCTGCTCGGTGGTCGGCGGGTGCCGATGCTGGCGGTCATGGTGCATGACCAGATCGCCCCGCTGATGAACTGGCCCGCCGCGTCCGCTGCCGGTGTGGTGCTGATTGTCACCACCCTGGCGATCATGACCTTGTCCGAATACATCACCGGCCGTCGTCGGCGCATGCTGGAGGCTTCGCAATGAGCACCCTGAGCAAGAAACGTTATGGGCTGCTGCCGGGGGAAACCGGCAAGTTCGCCGGCATCCTCTCGGGCTTCATCCTGCTGCTGGCGGTGTTGCCGATCCTGACGATGATCGTGATGTCGTTCAGCGGCGCGTCGAACCTCGACTTCCCGCCCAGCAGCTACAGCCTGCAATGGTATCGCGCGGCCTGGCACACCTTTGTTTCGCCGGACGCCAGCGATGTACTGAGCCTGGGCAAAGCCATGACCACCAGCCTGATGGTCGCGTGCCTGACCATGGTCTTCGCGACGATCATCGCGGTGCCGGCGGCCTACGCGCTGACCCGTTGCGAGTTCCGTGGCAAAGCCGTGGCCCTGCAATTGATGTCGTTGCCGTTGGTGTTCCCGATGGTGGTGTTGGGCCTGGCGTTGCTGCTGGTGTTCGACAGCCTGCCATTCCAGATCACCACCTCGCGGCTGGTAATCGCCCACGTGATCCTCGCACTGCCATTCGTGGTGAAAAACTGCACGGCAGCGATGCTCTCCATCGGCAGCGAAGTCGAAGAGGCGGCGCAGATGCTCGGTGCCTCGCCGACCCGGGCGATCATCGATGTGGTAGTGCCGCTGATGAAATCGGGGATTCTGGCGGGGATGCTGCTGGCGTTCATCGTCTCGTTCAACGAATTCACCGTGACCTATTTCCTCTACACCATCGACGTCATGACCGTGCCGATCTGGATGTACAGCCGCACCGTGTCATCGCTGGACCCAACCGTTTTCTCGTTTGCCGTGCTGATCGTGCTGATCGACTTCGTCCTGATCTGGGCGCTGGAGAAGCTGGTCGGTGAAGGTGGCGTTTCGTTCTGATTCTTGAGGTGCAACATGACTGGTCTGATTCTGGAAAACGTCGAGAAACACTACGGCTCGGCCTGCGCGGTAAAGGATGTAAACCTGCATTTGCCCGAGGGCAAACTGGTGTGTTTCCTCGGCCCGTCGGGCTGCGGCAAAACCACGTTGCTGCGGATGATCGCCGGGCTCGAAACCCTGAGCGGCGGTGAGATCCGCCTGGATGGCGAAGACATCGGCCATACCCCGGCGCACCTGCGCAACTTCGGTATGGTCTTCCAATCGTTGGCGCTGTTTCCACACATGACCGTGGGGGAGAACATCGCCTATCCGTTGAAACTGCGCGGGGTGAGCAAGGCTGATCAGCAGGCGCGGGTAGTGGAGTTGCTGGAGCTGATTCAACTCAAGGAAATGATTGATCGACCGGTGGCGAAACTGTCCGGCGGGCAACGCCAGCGCGTAGCGATTGCCCGGGCGATTGCCTCGCGGCCGAAAATCCTCCTGCTCGATGAGCCGCTGTCGGCGCTGGACGCCAAGTTGCGAGAGTCGATGCAGGTGGAAATCCGTCAGCTGCAACAACGCTTGAACATCACCACCATCTTGGTGACCCACGATCAGCGTGAAGCGATGACCATGGCCGATATCGTCGTGGTATTGGGCGAGCACAAGGTGCAGCAGGTGGGTACGCCGATTGAGATTTACCGGCACCCGGCCAATGAATTTGTCGCGGACTTTATCGGTTCGGGCAACATCTTTCCGGCCACCGCACTGGGCAATGGCAAGGTTGGATTGCCGGGTGGCGATGCCCTGGAAGTGCCGATTTGCAGCAGCATCGTGGTGGGGGAGAAGATCAAGATGCTGATTCGCCCTGAGGACCTGCAACTGTCGCAGCCCCAGGCCACGGCGGGGAATCGGTTGCTGGGCAAGGTGACGTTTGTGCGGGACATCGGCGCGACGATCGAGACGACGGTGGAGTGTTCCGGGGTGTCGTTTACCGCGCTGAGCACGCCGTGTCAGGGGTTTGGGTTGAGTGTGGGCAATCCGGTGTCGGTGACGTTACCGGCCGAGGCTTGCCGCGTACTCAGCGCCTGAAAACACCCCAAAACCTGTAGGAGCGAGGCTTGCCCGCGAAGGCGTCGTGTCAGTCGACATTAATGCTGGCTGACACGACGCCTTCGCGGGCAAGCCTCGCTCCTACAGGGGGCGGTTATACCGTCAACCGCATCCGCGCCAAATCCCGCAGCGGCGGTGCGCCAAACAACCGGCTGTACTCCCGGCTGAACTGCGACGGGCTTTCATACCCGACGCGATACCCCGCCGCCGACGCTTCCAGCCCTTCGGCCAGCATCAGGCGCCGGGCTTCCTGCAAGCGCAGTTGCTTCTGATACTGCAACGGACTCATCGCCGTCATCGCCTTGAAGCGGTGATGCAGGGTCGACACGCTCAGGTTCACTTCCTTGGCCAGGTCATCGATGCGCAACGGCTGTTCATAGTGGCCGTTGAGCCATTTGATCGCCTGGCTGATGCGATGGCTCTGGCTGTTGGCGATGGCGATTTCATACAGGCGGTGGCCCTGCTGGCTGCGCAACAGGCGATACAGAATCTCCCGGCGAATCAGCGGCGCGAGCATGGCGATGTCTTTGGGCGTGTCGATCAAACGGGTCAGGCGCAGCACCGCGTCGAGCATGGCCGCGTCCAGCCGTTCGACATACAACCCGCGCCCGGTCGGCCGGGTCGGCACGCCCATGGGGCCGGCGTCGGCGATCAGCGCAGTGATTTCCGCCGGGTCGATGTCCAGCCGCACGGAGAGGATCGGTTCCTCGGAGGTGACAGTCACCACGCGCCCGCTCACGGGCATCGAGACCGAGACCACCAGGTAATTGAGCGGGTCGTAATTGAACACCTCATCGGCCAGCCGCACTTCCTTGCGCCCCTGGGCCATGATGCACAGCGCCGGTTGCGCCAGTACCGGGGCAAATTGATGGGTCTGGCTGTGACGCGACATGATCAGCGAATCGACGGCAGTGGCGTAATTGCCATCCTCCGTGGTGTTGCGGCGGATGATCGCAGCCAGTTCCTCGCGCTGTTTCTCCATGTCGGCATCCAGCGGGGCTTCAAAGTGATCGAACGACGACATGCAGGACATCCTCGGTGAGGCGTTGTTGATGGGCAGAGCTTAAGTTTGTGCAAGGCAAAGCGGTAGACACATCCTGCCTGATGCTTGCCTGATTCTGCATTGGGTTATTTCACGGTGCTGCCAGAGCAGTGCCGCCGGACTGAAACTTGCTTGAAACCGCTGTGTCATCGTCCGGACACGTCGAAGTCGTTGATTCAGTGCGATTTGGCCATCCTCGCAGGATTGTGCAACAAGCCGGCAGGAATCGACTAACGGCAACGAAGGCGCGCCGCCTAACCTTGGATCCTGTCGCAGCCCGTCCCTGGCTGCCACGCAACTCCTGGGAGGGTTGAACATGTCTACGCAGATTCCCGTCAGTCATATGGCCTTTGTTCGTGCCCGCGCCGGGCGCTCGGCGGAACTCGGTGCGCGCCTGAGCGCGTTGATCGAGCCATCCCGTTCGGCCAGCGGTTGCCTGAACTTTGCCTTGCAACACTCGCAATGCGATCCCGACCTGTGGCTGGTGTCCGGTTTCTGGACCCATCAACAGGCCATGACCGCGTACTTCAGCACTCCCGCCATGCAGATTTTTGCCGAGCTGGTGCAGGACCTGGTGGTCAACAGCCTCGATTTTCATACGTTCAAGGACGTCTCGGCAGCTCAAGCGCTCGGTCAGACCAAAGCACAGGTGCACAAACTGGTCGGTTGAGGGTTTAATGGCGGCAATCTCAACTTAGCCAGGATGCGCGACCATGGCACGCAAAGCCTTTGAAACATTCGAAGCCGTATCAGCCGTAGTACCCCGCGAAGGCGGCTATTACGCGGCAATCGCCGTCAAAGCCATCGGTGGCAGCGGTGCTCCACGTTTTCACAAGCTGCTTGAAGAACAAACCTTCACCACCGCGCGCGAAGCCGATGAAGCAGCGGCGTTGGAGTTGACCAAGCTCAAAGGCGTCAGCGAAGACAGCGATTTGATCTGGTAGTTATTTCTTCGCCCCCGGGCGATACATCTTGAACAAGGCCTCTGGCCCCAGCTGAAAGTAATCCGCCGGCCCGCCGCCGCGCAGAATCGGTTCTGCCGCGGCGGTGTCGTACACCCCATCCTTCAACAGCCACTTGGCGATATGCACGGCGACCACTTCGCCCAGAATCAGCCAGCTCGGCACCACATTCCCGTCTGCACGCTGCAACTGAATGATCTGCGTGACCTTGCATTCGAAGGACACCGGGCTTTCGGCGACCCGTGGCACCTGAATGATTTTGGAGGCGGCGGGCGTGAGTCCGGCCAGTTCGAATTCATTGGTGTCGGGCGCAACCATGGCGCAGCTCTGGTTCATCTGCTCGGCGAGTGGTCGGGTGGCCAGGTTCCAGGCGAATTCGCCGGTCTGTTCGATGTTGTTCAGGCTGTCTTTGCGCCCGACGCTGGAAAAACCAATGATCGGCGGAATGTAGTTGAACGCGTTGAAGAAGCTGTAGGGCGCCAGGTTGAGGTGGCCGTCGGCATCCTGCGAGGAAATCCAGCCGATGGGGCGCGGGCCGACGATGGCGTTGAACGGGTCATGGGGCAGGCCGTGGCCGTTGGCGGGTTCGTAGTAGTGGATGTCGTCGCGCATGCTTGGGGTTCCTGGGGCGATGTTCGGGATAAACGCATAGTGCAAGCGCGACCCTGTAGGAGCAAGGCTTGCCCGCAATGACGGCGGCACATTCAACGATGAGGTAACAGGCCGGCCGCCTTTTGTAGGAGCAAGGCTTGCCCGCGAATGCGGCGGCACATTCAGCGATGAGGTAACAGGCCGGCCGCCTTTTGTAGGAGCGAGGCTTGCCCGCGAATGCGGCGGCACATTCAGCGATGAGGTGTCAGACCGGCCGCCTTCGCGGGCAAGCCTCGCTCCTACAGGGAATGTGCGTCTCCCAGAAACGACTAAGCCCGGCCGAAGCCGGGCTGTGATGCCGCGTTTGGGGGTTAGCTGATGGTGGCCGAGCCAGTGCGATCGTAGCCGTCAGCCGCGAAAGTAGCGGAACCGGTTTTGTCGTAGCCGTCGGCGGCGAAAGTAGCGGAACCGGTTTTGTCGTAGCCATCCGCAGCAACAGTGGCCGAGCCAGTACGGTCGTAACCGTCGGCAGCTACGGCAGAGCCGGTGCGGTCATAACCATCGGCGGCGAAGGCGCCACCGGCCAGTACGGAAAGGGTCAGGGCGAGGATCAGTGGGGTTTTCATGGCGGTTACTCCGGGTTCGTTGGCGTGGTGTGCCTTGGGTATGGGTTTGAGTTTACGCTCGATAAATTGATTAAAAAGCGCAAATTAATGCTAGTAACTATCGATTAAATTGATGTTAAGGCCGTGAGGCGTACTCGCTTTCAAGGTTTGAGTGAGCACATCGCAATGAATCGATCAGACAAGGGCAGGATGCATTCCGGGCATTAACCGGTGATTAATCGTTTCGTTGGCTTGCGTGACAGATTTTTCATACAGCACTTACCTATTTTTCACCGCTTCGCCGCCAGTCTGCGCGTCGGCCATCACCCTGAGAAACGGCTGCCACGACCACTGGAGTTCAACCCGTAATGAATAAGCTGCCTCAAATCACCCTGGCGTTCTGGGTGATGAAAATCTGCGCGACGACCCTGGGGGAAACCGCCGGTGATTTGCTGTCGATGACCCTTAATGTCGGCTATGCCATCAGCTCGCTGATTTTGATCAGCGTGTTCGTGCTGACCCTGATCACGCAGTTGATGTCGAAAACCTACAAACCGGTGCTGTACTGGATCGTGATTCTGTCCACCAGCACGGCGGGCACTACCATGTCCGACTTCATGGACCGCACCCTCGGGTTGGGCTACGCCACCGGTTCGATGATCCTGATTGCGATTCTGCTGGGGATTTTCGCGGCGTGGCGCTTGAGCGGCGACTCGCTGAACGTGAGCAAGGTCCAGACCTTTCGCGGCGAGATGTTCTACTGGATGGCGATTCTGTTTTCCAACACCCTGGGCACTGCGTTGGGCGATTACCTGGCCGACGATTCGGGCCTGGGCTTTGCCGGTGGTGCGCTGGTGATCGGCTCGGCCATCGCGGTGGTTGTGTTGCTTAAATACTTCACCAGGCTTTCGTCGGTGCTGCTGTTCTGGGTGGCATTCGTGCTGACACGGCCGTTCGGCGCAACCCTGGGCGACTTCCTGACCAAACCCCATGAAAAGGGCGGTCTGGACTTCGGCACCATCGGCTCGTCGCTGGTGTTGGCGGGGATTCTGGTGGTGATGATTGCGGGGGCGGCTTACGCGCAGAACAAATATGGCAAGCGCGCGGTGGCCGAGTTGTCCTGATATCGAGGTGCGCCCATCGCGGGCAAGCCTTGCTCCTGCATTTTTAAGCCGTTCGCGAAATATATGAACGACTCATCTCCGTAGGAGCAAGGCTTGCCCGCGATGGGGCCGATACAAACGACCTCTATGTAACGGTCAGTCGGTCTCGATCCGCGAATGCTTGCGGGTGTCTTTCATGGTCACGTACACCAGCAGCGACACGGCGATGCACGCGGTGACATACCAGTAGTAACCGGTTTCCATACCGATGCTCTTGAACCACAGCGCGATGTATTCGGCAGTGCCGCCGAAGATCGACACGGTCAGCGCGTACGGCAGGCCAACGCCCAGGGCACGGATTTCGGTCGGGAACAGTTCGGCTTTGACCACCGCGTTGATCGAGGTGTAGCCGCTGACGATGATCAGCGCCGCCATGATCAGGAAGAACGCGCCCCACCAGGTCTGGATGGTGTGCAGGGTGGTCAGGATCGGTACGGTGAACAGCGTGCCCAGTACACCGAAGGCGATCAGGATCGGCCGACGACCGACCTTATCCGACAAGCCGCCGATGATCGGTTGCAGGCACATGAACAGGAACAGTGTGGCGGCCGAAATGCTGGTGGAGTCGGTGATGCTCATGCCGACGGTGTTCACCAGGTATTTCTGCATGTAGGTGGTGTAGGTGTAGAACGCCAGGGTGCCGCCCATGGTCAGGCCGACCACGGTCATCAGCTCTTTGGGATGGCGCATCAGCGTGCGCATGGCGCTTTCTTTTTTCTCTTTCTTGACCTTGTTGAACGACTCGGTCTCTTCCATGCCACGACGCAGGTAGAGCGCCACGACCGCACACAGCGCGCCGATGGCGAACGGAATGCGCCAGCCCCAGGCGTACAGCTGTTCGGTGGTCAGGGTCTGTTGCAGCACGATCAGCACGGCCAACGCGATGAGCTGGCCGGAGATCAGGGTCACGTACTGGAAGCTGGAATAGAAGCCGCGACGTTCCTTGGTCGCCATCTCGCTGAGGTAGGTGGCCGAGGTGCCGTACTCGCCACCGACCGACAGGCCCTGCAGCAAGCGCGCGAACACCAGCAGGATCGGCGCGCCGATGCCGATGGTTTCATAGTTGGGGCTCAGGGCGATCAGCAGCGAGCCGAAGCACATCAGGTACACCGAGGCCATCAGCGCACGTTTACGACCGGCGCGGTCGGCGTAGAGGCCCATCAACCAGCCACCGATCGGGCGCATCAGGAAGCCCACGGCGAAGATCGCAGCGGTGTTCATCAGCTGTGCGGTGGAGGAACCGGCGGGGAAGAAGGACTTGGCGAAGTACAGGGAAAACGCGGCGTAGACGTACCAGTCATACCACTCGACCATGTTGCCGACCGAGCCGCTGAAGATCGATTTGATCCGGCTGGCGGTGGTTCTTTCTTTGGCAGGCACGGCGGCCGACCCAAGCGGCAGGGCGTTGGAGTTATCCATTGAAGGATCCTTCGTTTAATTGTTTTTGTGGAGCGCGTGTAAACGCAGCCTGCAAGGGCTATAGCAGGAGGTGTGCCAAAGGGAGGAGGGCCGGTTTAGAGGGGGTGGGCAGTTTTGTTGAGCGGATAGTCGCTCAATGCGCGCAAGAGAGTGAGCGGATTTCCGCCTACCGATCGTTCCCACGCTCCGCGTGGGAATGCCGCCCGTGACGCTCCGCGTCACTATCGCGAGGGGACGCGCAGCGTCCCTTGATGCATTCCCACGCGGAGCGTGGGAACGATCATCAAACGATCATTCGGGGATAAACATCTCGCGGGTCAGTCCATGCCGCTGCAGCTTTTCATTGAAGGTCCGCCTCGGCAGTTGCAGCTCCTCAAGCACCGCTTTCACATCGCCCTTATGCCGGGTCAACGCCGCACGCAAGCAATGGGCTTCAAACGCTTCCTGTTGCGCTGCCAGCGACTGGCCAGGATCAATCCCCACCGGCTCCGGCTCACCCAGCCCCAACACCTGTCGCTCAGCCACGTTCGCCAGTTCCCGCACATTGCCCGGCCAGTCGTGGCTCAGCAGGTGGCTCAGTTGCGGGCCGCTCAAGGGTGGGAAAGTCCGGCCCAGGCGTTCGGCGGCGTGCTGGGCGAAGGTTTCGAATAACAACGGAATGTCTTCGCGCCGCTCGCGCAACGGTGGCAGGCGCAACTCGGCGACGTTCAGGCGATAGGCCAAATCCTCGCGAAAGCGCCCGGCCCGGGCTTCGTCCAGCAGGTCGGGTTTGGTCGCGGCGATGATCCGCAAGTCCACGCGAATGCTCTGGTTCGAACCCAGGCGTTCCAGCTTCTGTTCCTGCAACACCCGCAACAACTTGACCTGCTGCGCCAACGGCATGCTTTCAATCTCATCGAGAAACAGCGTGCCGCCGTCGGCGTATTCAAGCTTGCCGATGCGCTTGCCCGAAGCACCGGTGAACGCGCCGCTCTCGTGCCCGAACAGCTCGGCCTCGAACAATTGCTCAGGGATCGCCGCACAGTTCAGCGCCACGAACGGCTTGTCCGCACGCGGGCCGAAGTCGTGCAGGCAACGGGCGACCAACTCTTTGCCGCTGCCGGTTTCGCCCCGGATCAACACGTTGACTGGCAGCGTCGCCAAGTCCAGCACCTGTCGGCGCAAGGTTTGCAAACCACGGGACACACCGAGCAACGTCGCATCGAGTTTGGCGCGGTTGTCGGCCTGGACGTGCAAGGCTCGGTTCTCCAGGACCAACCGGCGTTTCTCCAGGGCCCGCCGCAAACTGCCGAGCAAGGTTTCCGGGCTGAAGGGTTTTTCGAGGAAGTCGTAGGCGCCATCGCGCATGGCTTCGACGGCCATCGGCACATCGCCGTGACCGGTCAGCAAAATCACCGGCAAATCGGCATCCCGGCGCTGCACTTCGGCCAGCAGTTCCAGGCCGGTCATGCCGGGCATGCGCACATCGCTGAGGATCACCCCGGGAAAATGCGCCGGCAGTTGCGCCAGGCATTCATCGGCGCGGCTGAACAGCTGCACCTCGAACCCCGACAGGCTCAGCCATTGTTCGACGGCGCTGCGGATGCTGCTTTCGTCGTCGACCACGATCACCGAATTCAGCATGGAACAGGTTCCTCCAGATCGATCGGCAAGGTCACGGTAAACACCGCGCCGTTCTCATGATTGGCGGCACTCAGGCGTCCGCCGGATTCATGCACGATGGCAAACGAGACCGCCAGCCCCAGGCCCAGACCATCACCCACCGGTTTGGTGGTGAAGAACGGATCGAACACATTCGGCAGGTGTTCTTCGGCAATCCCGCCGCCGTTATCGGCGACGGTCAGGCGCCACAGTTGTTCGTCGGCTTCGAGGCGGATTTCCAGGCGTTTGCACGGTTTGTCCTGCACCGCGTCGAGGGCGTTGCGCAGCAGGTTGATCAGCACCTGTTCAAGGCGAATCGCATCGCCGCGCACCCACGCCGGGCGGGTCAGGTGCAGCACGGTGCTGACGTTTTCATCCCGCAGCCGCGCGTCGAGCAGATGCAAGGACTGATCGACCACCGCCGCCAGATCCAGGCGTTCGCGCAAGCCGCTGGGGCTTTTGCGGGCGAAGGTTTTCAGGTGGCCGGTCAACGCGGCCATGCGGGTGAGCATGTCGTCCACCGGTTTCAACGCCTTGTAGGCGTCATCGACCCGGCCGTGATCGAGCAGTAAACGCAAGGTCGCCAACTGCATGCGCTGGGCGGTCAGCGGCTGATTGATTTCATGGGCCAGGGCCGCCGACATCTGCCCCAGCGCCGCGAGCTTGGCCGATTGCACCAAACCATCCTGGGCGGTGCGCAAGTCGCGGGTGCGTTCTTCCACCAGTTGTTCCAGCTCTTCGCGGCTGCGCTGGCGCATTTTCGCCAGGCGCCAGCGCTGGTTGAGGAACAGCAGCAAAAACACCAGCGCCAGCCACGATCCGGCGGCGGCGAGGGCGGCATTGCGGCTGTCTTCGAACGCAACTTGCGGGCGGCGCAACAGGTGCAAGGTCCAGCCTTCGGCGGGCAGCGGCAGGGATTCCCACAGGTAATCCGCCGTGCCGTCGGGGCCTTCGACCCGGGCCAGATCGCTGTTGTCGTCGAAGCGGCGTTTCGATTGATACACCAGCGGTGTCAGCGGTTGCTTGTCGTATTGGCGGGTGACTTTCAGTTCGGTGTGATCGCTGTCGTTCAGCGGTTTCAATGTGCGATAACGCCAGCCCGGCTGGTTGGCGATGAAGATAATCCCGCGGGCATCGCTGACTAACAGCGTGTCGCTGCCCTGGCGCCATTCGCGCTCAAGTTCGGGAAACTCAAGCTTGACCACCATGGCACCGAGGAACTCGCCGTTGTCCCGGGTCACCGCACTGGACAGGAAATAACCGGGAATGCCGCTGGTCACGCCCACCGCGTAAAAGCGCCCGGTGCCTTGGGTGCGGGTCTGGCTGAAGTAAGGGCGGAAGCCGTAGTTGTGACCGACGTAACTGCTGGGCAGACGCCAATTGCTGGCGGCCACGGCCAGGCCGGTGTGGTCGAGCAATTCCAGGGTCGAGGACTGGGCGGCGCCGTTGATCTTTTCCAGTTTGCGGTTCAGCAGGTCCTGCTGTTCAGGATTCACCCGGCCATCGAGGGCCGAACGCAATTGCGGGTCCAGCGCCAACACGGCGGGCAGGGCGCGATAGCGATCAATCAGGGTGTGCAGGGAGTTGGCGTACAACGCCAGTTGCTGATTGGCCCGGGCCGCGTCTTCCTCCAGGGCCTGGCGTTCGGCGTGGCGCATGGCCAGGGCGGCGGCCAGCACGGCGCCAGCCACGATCAGCAGGGTGTAAAGCGTCAGGCGCAGGGTTCGGGAAGTCGCGGGCATGGCGGCGCAAACAGTCAGTAATACGGGCGCGCACCATAACATGCCGTCGTGGGCGAACCGTGCTGCCCGCGTAAAACTCGCAGGCTCAAGCCGCGGCTTTACGGCTGTTGCGATGGTTGCGAACAGTGTTCAAGTATCCGTGCAGCATGTCGGTGATTTTGTTGGTTTCCTCCTGCAGGTCCTGGATCTCGATTCCACCGGAGCGGGTGACGGAAAAGACCTTGGCAAAATCGTGGATCTTCTCCATGCCCGATTCGATGGACTTCACAAGGCCAAGAATTTCATTTTCGTGCAGGTCCATTTTTTCGCTGGATTTTTCCCTGCTGGCGCCGATGGTTTCGTCAATGATTTCCGGTACGCCCAGTAGCACGCCGCCACCGCTGCTGATTGCGCTCACCGCTTCCGAGGGCATTCCAGTCAACGTCGCCTTCAATACTTCACTGGAGGCAATGGCAGTGGCTTCTTTGCCCAGTTTCAACCGCGAGTTGCGCGAATTCAGGTTCATGTTCCGATATTTGGCTTTGATATATTCAGCCGGCTCCATTTGCTTGTATTCAGCTTTTCGTATGATTTTTTCCGCCGTCAACATTTTGGTTTTCAAGTTGACCGAGGCACTCAGGCCGGTTCTTTCGGCCACGTAGTCCACCAGGCCACTGACGGCGACTTTTGCAGCAAATCCTATCGCCGCCCCCACCACGTTACCGATTCCCGGGGCCGCCACACCCAGCGCCTGGGCGCCGATGCCGACGCCAATCCCGACGCCGTAACTGATGGCTTTACCCGCCACCAGCACCGTGGCCCTGCGTGTCGTTGCTAGCGCGATATCTGATCCCGAGCCCATTCTGTTCAGTTGCGCGCTGGCATCCCGTACCCGGTGTTTGGTGATCGCCAGTATTGCTATCTGGCGAGTGACTTGCTTGTCCAGTTGCAGTTTTGTTCGGCCAGGCGCGTTTCTTTGCTGGCGTTTGGCATAGCTGGCTTTATCCGAGGCGATCAACATGTCCCGAAAAGACATTTTCGGTCGTCTTTCTTCGCCATCAATATCGGTGAAATTGACCGGATTGTTCCCCACCATCGCATACAGGTTGAGCCCGTCCACGTCCCCCCCCGGATCCGCACTGATCCAGCGCTGTGTCCACGGCGAGTAGTAACGGGCGCCGTAAAAATACAGGCCGCTCAGGTCCATCTCCCGACCCGAGTAGCGCAGGGTCTTGTAGTCAGCTTCAACCTTCGTGCGTGCCGCCCACCAGGCCGTGCCACCGTAAGGATAGAAAACTTCCTGGCTGATCTTCAGGCCCTGGCGATCCAGTTCAAGGCTGCTGGTCCCCAGATGATCGTCGTAGCTGTACCGCAACTGATCAGGCTCGACATCGGCCGGCGGGCGGGCGATCCAATGCAGGCAACGCGCGGTGCCAGAGGCCAGGGGCACCGTCACGACGTGCAATTGCTCGCCCGTGCTTTTGCTGATGATCTCCAGCCCCGGCAAGTAACGCACTTCATGGCGGTGGGTCATTGAGGGGGTGTGGGTGGTGTGGCACTTGAGAACGCGTTCGCCTTGGCTGTAGAGATAGGTTTCGTCATCGTCGGGCAGGTCATTGCTGTGTCTGAGCAGGGTGACTTTGCTCAACTGGTCCCGGGCATTCCAGGTCAGGGGCTGACCCGGTTGAAGTGCCAGCAGATTGCCGTGGCGGTCGAACAATTGGCTGAAGTCCGGCTCAGGCTCGCCTTCCTGCCAGCGCACCCCCCGGTTGCTGGCCCCATCGATACTCATGTGGCTGGTGTAGGTATTGTTGCTGCGCACATGACGCAACTCATAAAGGTTGTTGCCCGCATCGTATTGGTAATGCTCGACGTAGTTGTAGCGGCGGCCCGGGTCGATGGGGCTGATCAGATCCGGCAAGCCTGGACGAAGATTGGGCACCTCGGCTTCGAAACCACTCGCACTGGTCAGGCGGTAGAGGGAGTCATAGGTAAATGCCCGGTCGCTGTCCACCCGTTGATTGGCGAAGTACACCGTGTCCACGGTCGGGTCTTCGATCCGCAACACATTGCCCATGGGGTCGTAGCGGTAGTTGAAGTGTTGCTGCAAAGCCTGACCGGGTTTGCCGGACGTGAGGGTACACAGCCGACCGTCGGCCGGGTCATACGTCCAGGTGCTGATCACCTCGTTACCCGCGGTCTGTTTTTCGATCTGCCCGGCGGCGTTGTATTGCGCATCACGCAGGATCAATTGCGGCTGGCTGTCGGTCTTGAGTTGCACAAACACTTGCCTGAGCTGTCCGGCCATGTCGTAGCGCAGGTCTTGGCGATGTTCGCCAGCATCGGTTTGTTGGAGTACGACGCCCAGAGGCGACGAGGTCTTGCGGCTGAGGTAAGGCGTGCCATCGGCAAAGGTCCGCGTTTCGCTCAGCGGCTGCCCGTGCAGGCTGTAACTGCTGACGGCCAGGGTGCCGGCGGGATCAAGCTGATCAAGCAACTGACCGCGCAGGTTGTAGCCGGGTGACGCCGAGTGATCGGCATAGGTGAAGCGGTCGACGGGTTGGGCGTTTTCCTCGACGCTGACCACGCGTAGCTGCTCATCGTAAGTACTGCGCCAGTGATTGCCCCGCGCGTCCCACAGCTGCAACGTTTCCCCGGCCAACCCCACCAGGCTCACGCGCCAGCCAGCATCGACGCTGTCCACTGTGAGCGGTTCGCCGGTCAGGCTGTAGAGGCTGGCGAGGTTGGGTTGGGCGGCGTAGTCGAACAGGCGCGGATCCCATTGTTCTGTCAATAGTCCGGCCACGTTGTAGTGCTGGCGGGTGATCAGTGTTTGTACTGCTCCATCGGCCTCCTTGCGCAGGTACGCGACCTGCCGAACGACGAGCCCTCGTCCGTCGTTGACAGCCAGCGCTGGCGTCTTCGCATGCACGGATACACTTGTCGAGTTCATGGCGTCACGCTGCTCTTTTTTGCGATTTTCGCGCGACATGAGCACCGTATCGCTGCGCAGTGAGTTTCGAGACAGCAATATCATCCAGGGCACGCTCTTTAAATGGCTCCACACGTGCCTGTCTGACTGTCCTGGCTTTTGCGGTGCCGACCCGACCAAGTCCAAGATCGACCAGGAAATCCCAGCCGTGACTGCGTTTGTCGTAAAACTCGGTAATCCCCAGCGCGGTAAAGTTGGCGTTGATCTCGGCGGCCACATCGATTGTCGCGGCGCGTAATTGATCCAGTGTCGACGTGATTTCGTTCAGGTCATAGGCAAGCAGGCCTTCTTCGGCACTCGTGCCTGCTTCGGCGACTTTGGCTAATTCGAATGCTTCCCCGACTCCCGGTATGTAAGCCCCGACGGTCTTGGAGACCAAGGTGATCGAGCCACTCACCATTTCATCCCCTGTGGGCGGACGAAGCCACGGGTTGTCGGTGTTTGGCGGGGCTATCCCGGCCCGCTCTCGAAGGGTGTCGTTGCTGAAATGGGAGGGATCGGGAACGACGGGCGTATTGAGCTTCAATGGGCTCATGATGGTTGCATACAAGCCGGTGCTGGAGTCTGCGACCGCGTTACCCAGCCCAATCCCGAACACGGCGCCCGACGAATGCGGGAAAGCCTCGCTGAATCCAGGAAAACCCTCACTCCCGACGGCGCCCGCCGCATGGAAGGACGTAAACCAGCCGACCGGGATGCTGCCGATTTGATAGACCACGTTTTTCAGGATGTTCAGACGAAATGACGCGGGGTAGGAAAGGTCATCAAGCTGTCGGGTCAACGTTTTCATTTCATGGTGGACGCTGGAAAGAAACTGAAACCCGCCGACGATTTCGCTTTTCAATTGACTGCGGGTTTTGCTCTCGCCATTGCCGTCGAAATAATTCAATGGATTGTTGCCCACCATCGCATACAGATTCAGCCCATCCACATCCCCCCCCGGATCGGCACTCACCCAACGCTGTAACCACGGCGCGTAATACCGGGCACCGTAGTAATAGAGCCCGCTGACATCCATCTCTTTGCCCGAATACCGGATCGTCTTGTAGTCCACCTCCACCGCCGAGCGCGCCGCCCACCACGCCGTGCCGCCGAAGGGGTAGTAGATTTCCTGGCTGATCAACGCGCCGTTGCGGTCCAGTTCCAGGGTGCTGGAGCCCAGGTGATCGTCGAGGCTGTAGCGCAACTGATTTTGCTCGATGGCCGCCGGTTTGCCCTTGACCCAGTGCAGGCAGCGCACGTTGCCCAGGGTGATGACGTGCAGTTCTTCGGCATCGTCCAGGGTGCGGATTTCCAGCCCCGGCAAGTACAGGACCTGGCGCACATGGCTGACCGATTGCGCCTGGGTCACCAGGCGTTTGCTGACGCGCTGGCCCTGGCTGTAGACATAGGTTTCTTCATCGTTCGGCCCGCCGCTGCGTTCCACCAGCCGGGCTACGGCCAGTTGATCGCGGCTGTTCCAGGTCAGTGGCTGGCCTTGTTCCAGTAGCAGCAAGTTACCGTGGGCGTCGAACAGGTCATCGAACACCGGCGCCGGGTCGCCCTCGGCCCAGCGCACGCCACGGTTGCTGTCGGGGGCGATGTGCGTGGTTTGCGTGTGGTTATTGCCGGTGCGCACATGGCGCAGGGTCGTCAGGTTGCCGCCCGCATCGTATTCATAGTGCTGGGCGTAGTTATAGAGCCGGCCGGTGTCGACGGGTGTGATGGGGGTTGGCAAACCGGGACGCAGATTCGGCGTATCGGTTTCAAAACCCGTGGCGCTGCGCAATTGGTACAGCGAGTCGTAACTGAACTCGCGACGGCCGTCGACCCGCTGGTTGGCGAAGAACACCGGGGTAAAGGCCAGGTCGTCGATGGCCAGCACATTGCCAACCCGGTCGTAGGTGTAGCCGAGGTTTTGCAACGCTGATTGGCCGGGTAAACCGGCTTGTTGTTGGGTAAGCCGGCCATTGGCCGGATCGTAGGTCCAGCGGCTGACCACGCCATTATTTGCGTGCTGTTCGATCAACTGGCCGGCGGCGTTGTAGTGAGCATCGGCGAGCACCGCTTGAGCCGAGGCCGTCGGGTCGATTTTTAATTCCACCCGTTTGAGTTGCCCGGCGAGGTCGTAGCCGAACTGTTGCTGATGCGCCTTGGCATCGGTCTGGTCCAGCACGGCGCCGAGGGGGCTGACGGTGCGGCGGCTGGTATAAGGCGTCCCGTCGGCAAAGGTCCGGGCCTCACCCAAGGCCTCGCCGCCCAGGCTGTAGCTGTCGAAGCTCACCGTGCCCGAAGGGTCGACTTGCCCGATCAGTTTCCCGCGCAGGTTGTGGCTGGCTGCCGCCGTGGCGTTGGCATAGGTGAAGCGCTCGACGTTCGGCTGGGCGTTTTCCTGGAGGGCGATCACGCGCAACTGATTGTCGTAGGTGGTTTGCCAGTGCGTGCCACGCGGGTCCCAGCGTTGCAGCACTTCACCCGACACGCCGGGCAGGTTCAGGCGCCAGCCGGCATCGACGCTGTCCACCCTTACGGCCTCGCCGGACAGCTGATAAATCGTAGCCAGGTTGGGTTTGGGCGCAACCCCGTAAAGCCTCGGGTCCCATTGCCCGATCAGTCGGCCACGGACGTCGTGGAGCTGCCGGGTAATGAGCGCATCCGCCGTGCCAACCACCTCCGTGCGCAGGTACGCCACTTGGCGAAGCGGCAGGCCACGACTGTCATTCACCACCAGCGAGGGTGTGCGCCCATGCACGGTCGTCATCATGGCTCACGAGCCCTCGGTGTCGTTGAAGTCGTGACTGGCGCGATACCACGGATGCAGGCTGTCAAACGACTCATAGCCTTTGGCGCTGATGACCTTGATCGGACGGCCCAGCGGGTCGTAGAACTGCTGGTCGTGGTAGCCGAACAGGCGAAAGGACTGGTCGCGGATATAGCCATGGGTGTTACAGAAGTAGGGGCGGAAGACACGGGTCACGGCGCCCTTGTTGTTGTATTCCACCCGTTCGCTGATGCGCCAGCGCGGGTCGGCCGGTTTCTCCAGCGGTTGGCCGTCCACCACCTCCAATTCGAGGTTGGCATTGGCGCTGTAGGCCAGGCCGGGCTCGACCTTTTGCTGGGTTTGCAGCGCCCGGCCGAAACCGTCCACGCAGGCCTTGCTGATCTGGATCTGCTGCAACGGGTCATCGGGGTAGCGGTCGGCGCTGAGGATCACGCTGTGCACCGGTTCACGGGGTGTCGCTGCGATCAGTTCCTTGAGCGTTTGTTCGGCGGCGGTGCGCGATTTGAGCCGGGCCAGTCGCGTGCGGGCGCTGGCGCGGATGTGCAGGCTGGGCAGCACGTAACCGTCGGCGATCCAGCCGGCGAGCCAGGCGGCGGTCTGGTGGGTGGCGCCGGGGAGTTGGCCCATCCAGCTGAACAAGTCCTTGCGCAGGACGCTGGCGGCTTTTTGCAGGGCTGCCTCGGGGTTATCGATGGCCGGGTCCGGCAGCGACGATGCGGGCCGAACGTACTCGCTCAGCGGCTTGAACCCGACGGGCACCCCGTTTTCCGTACCGTAGAAGCTGACGGCCAGCGGCTGGCCGGACGGTTCGTACAGCGCTTCCTCAATGTTGTCGTTGGCATCGATGAGGCGCAGCGGTTGCAGCGCGTGGTAATCGTATTCGGCGCGGGTGGTGCAGCCGTCCGGCAACGTGACCTCGGTGATCGCCAGGTGGTAGGAGTCATAGCTGGCCTGGGTGACGCCGTGGCTCAAGGTCTCGTTGTACTTGCGCACCTTGTAGAAGCCGGCCAGGTCGGCGTATTCGGCAAACCCGTAGCGGGCCGACCAAAGGTTTTTGCGCTGGTCTTCATCGACGTCCGGCTCAAGGAACAACGGCATGTGCACATAGCCGATCTTCACCAGCTCGACCCGGATATCGAAGGGCGGGGGCAGGGTGTTGTAGGCGTCCAGCGCGGTCTTGTCCAATTGCGCGATTTCCTGGGGCGCGGCCAGGGCTTCGAAGTCGGCGCTGCCATCGGGCCGCACGGAGCGGTCTGCGGTGTTGAGGTAACGCTGCAGCGCTTGCCTGGTCAATTCCCGCGCGCTGTTCCACGCCGGGCTGGCGTGATGCTCAAGCAGCAATTCGTAGCTGATTTGCCCGGGATTGAGCCCCGTGGGCAACGCGCCTTTGGGCAACTTCAAGGCGTTGCCGCGCTGGCGATAGGGCAGCCCCACGCGCCAGCCTTGCGGGTCGGTCAGGTGAATGAATTCGGCGCGGGTTTCGCTCAGGTAATAAGACTGTTGCTGCGGGTCGTGGGCGTCGCGCCACCAGGCTTGTTCGTCCGGGTCATCGAAGGGCGGTGCGTCGAGTTCGGTCTTGCGCCGGGCGTAGTGGACGGTGAGGGCATGGGTCGGCTGGCCGAACGCATCCTGGCTCAGGGTGATGTCGTGGCGGCACAGCGGGTCGTCGATAAAGCGTTCGTACTGGTAACTGATTTGTTCCAGCGGCGCAGCGAACAGGCTGCCGTGGGGCGGGTGAGCGTCGATGCCCCGCAATTCACGGACTTTGTAGCGGTACTCCTCAACCTGGTAGGGCAGGGTGTCGTCCAGCGCATAGGTTTCCGTGCGCAACACTGCGCCGGCGAGGGCCCGGGCGATTGCACGGGCGGTGGCTGCGTCCGGGGTCACCGGTTCATCGAAGGCGTCGCTGGCGTGGTAGCGACAGAACAGCGTATCGCCCAAGGGTTGGGCGTCCGGGTCCTGGGCGAAATAACCGTCTCGCGGCATGTCCACGCTGCGGCCCGTATGGAACCAGGTGCAGGCCAGCGCCGGGGCGGTGAAGCCGATGTCGTCCTCAGTCTGCACGGCTTCGCTGTCGGTCTGGCGCACCAGGCCGAAACCCCGGAACTCGCGCTCGATACCATCGTAGTAACCCTGGCTGTAGCTGAGGGATTGGGTGAGCACGTTGCCGGTGATCTCGTCCTTTTGCTGCTGTTTGCTGACCACTTGAATCGGGAATGGCAGGTACGACATCGCTAGCATTTTGCGGTTATGCAATTGCCGTTTTTCATCCAGCCACTCCTGCGCCGAGCTGCGGTACTTCACGTGCGTGCCGCACCCCATGTTGTTGTTGCTGGCACTCAGCAGGTACGGCCGGGCACTGACAAAGTCATAGCGCCAGTGCCGGGGTTTCATGTGCGGCACTGTCAGGATCAGACTGGCGCAGCCCAGGCCTTGCAGGTCGGCGAGGGTCACTTGGCAATGGTTGTCGTAGCGCACACCTTCGGGCCAGGAGACTTGGACTGGTGTCTGCTCCAGACCATTACCACCCCGGTTGAAGTAGATGTCGAAACCGTCGGACTTCAGGTAAATCAGCGCCGGTGCCCCGGAGCCGTCGAGGTCGGCAATGCGCACGCGGGCGGCATCGAATTCGTGGTAGCTGAAGGGCAGGGCGCTCATCACGAAACCCTGGCCGAAACGCCCGTGACCCAGGTTCGGCCAGCATTTGATTTCGTTGTGGCGGATGCGACACAACTCGCTCATGTCGCTGCCCAGCATGTTGCCCAGGAACACCAATTCTGACGGCGCATCGCTGAACAACGGCAAGCGGTCGTCGTCCGGCAGATGGGGCACCTCCTCAGCCTTGGCGAAACCGTCGGTGCGACGGTTGGCGTACAAGCGCACGCTCCTGGGGCCGATCAGCGCGAGGGAGCTGAGGCCGTCGCCGCTCAAGTCGCCCAGTTGCGCCAGGGTGTGGAAATACTCCGCCGGAAACGCGCTGAACGGGATGAAGCCTGACCAGCTGCGGTCCGGGTTCAGGGTGTGGAAACCGCTCAGGCCCGGTTGAGCGATGACCCAGTCCAGGCGCCCGTCACCGGTCAGGTCGGTGAGGGTTTGCTGCACCGGTTTACGGCTGTCGGCGCGGGGGATCTGGCTGAGTTCGGTCCATGGGCCGTAGGTGATGTCATCATCGCCGGACTCATCGCGCAACGGCTCGCGGTAGAACCAGGCCTGGTCGTAGCGGCACAGAAAACCCGGCAAGCCCTCGCCAAACAGATCGACGGATTGATAGCGTTGCCCATCCTCAAGGCCGGGCATGTTATCGAAGGGCAACAAGGGCGCCGGTTGGGTATTGGGGGCGAACGCCGAGTAGTCGAACTCCAGGGGCGGGCGGTTTTCCACCGCGCCACTGGCGTCCCAGGCCTGATAGTGCGCGGCCGCCAACTGGTTGTAGCCCAGGGACGTGGCGCGGTACTCCAGCAGCAGCCGTCGCACCAGCACCGGGTTCGCCCCCAGTTCCCGGGGGAAGTGATGGAACATCAGCACCTGATGACACAAGCGCCGGGTGCCGACTTCAAAGCCGTTGCCGTAGGTGTGGAACGGATCGCTGCGCACTGGCCACGGGGTCTTGGGTTCGTAGGTGGGTTTCTGTTCCCGGTCCAGGGTGCGTTCGCCGTAGTCGAACAGCAGATGGAAATGCCACGCCGGCGAGGGCGGTGGCTCGGTCCAGCCATACAAGTGGCTGCTGGCTGCGGCGTTGCCGTAGAGCACCCGTTGCAAGTAACGCTGGGCCCGGTAGTCATGGGGCGCCGGTGAGGCTTCCTCGGCTTTGTACTCGTAGGCGATGTGCTCGCCGTGGGCACTCAGGCTTTCCTGTATGAGCCAGGACGTAACGCGTTGCAGGTCGTTCGGATCGGCCACCCGCGCGGTATCGGCTTTGCCGAACAGGTGCAGGCTGCCGTCGGTGTCGTGTATCAGCCAGAAACCCTGCGGGTTGGCACTGGAGCGCCAGAACTCGATCAGCGCGAAGGTGGTTTCAATGCGGGGGAAATAACGCACCACCGTGTGTGACCCCACGGGCACGCCCCGGTAATGGGTTTCGCTCCTGGACGTGATCTGCCCCTGGGCATCCCGTTCCGGGCGCCACTGCTGGCCGTCGTGGCCGATCATCACATCGTCGTCCTGGTAGCGCGGCACGCCCTTGTTGGTCTGTCGGGAAATGGCACCGCTGTTCAACCCCCAGCCAATCCCGAACGGTCCGTTGCCGGCCTGGCTGTCATAGCCCAGCGACAGGTTGGGATCGAAACCGCGCCCGGCCGACAGGGGCAGCGGCAATTCGAATGACGCGCTGCCGGTGAAACCGACCGAGCCGCTTTTGCCGACCATGGCAATGGACGCAGTGCGGGCAATGGAGGGCGTGGTGATGCTCAGCGAAGCGTGATCGTCCATGGGGCGGATCCCGGTGTTCGGCAAAGGGTTTCGGTGTGGGTCAACGCTATCAAGTTGCCGGGGCGGCGTAACCTGTCAGATCTGACAGGTGGGGGCGGGATTTTTAGATTGATTGGGTTGCAGGGGATGACTGTTTATACCGATCTCCCACAGGTGGGGGATGGGCAAAAAAAAACGGCCGGGTCATCTGGGGAGATGACCCGGCCGTTTTTGGAGGTGTTAGTGCTTACTGCACTTCTACCGCCAGGCTTTCACTGATCTTTTTCTGCCAGATGGCAGGACCGGTGATGTGCACCGATTCACCTTTGCTATCCACCGCAACGGTCACCGGCATGTCTTTGACGTCGAACTCGTAGATGGCTTCCATCCCCAGCTCGGCGAAAGCCACGACGCGGGATTTCTTGATGGCTTGCGCCACCAGGTAAGCCGCGCCGCCCACTGCCATCAGGTACACGGCTTTGTGGTCCTTGATCGCTTCGATCGCAGTCGGGCCGCGCTCGGATTTGCCGATCATGCCCAGCAGGCCGGTTTGCTCGAGGATCTGACGGGTGAACTTGTCCATCCGCGTCGCGGTGGTCGGACCGGCAGGCCCAACCACTTCTTCGCGCACCGGATCAACCGGGCCGACGTAGTAGATGAAGCGACCTTTCAGGTCCACCGGCAGGGCTTCACCTTTGTTCAGCATCTCGACCATGCGCTTGTGCGCGGCGTCGCGACCGGTGAGCATCTTGCCGTTGAGCAGGACGGTTTCGCCCGGCTTCCAGCTCTGCACGTCTTCCGGGGTCAGGGTGTCGAGGTTGACGCGACGGGCCGACGGGCCGGCTTCCCAGACGATTTCCGGGTAGGCGTCCAGCGGTGGCGCTTCCAGCGAGGCCGGGCCGGAACCGTCGAGCACGAAGTGCGCGTGACGGGTGGCGGCGCAGTTCGGGATCATGCACACCGGCAGGGACGCGGCGTGGGTCGGGTAATCCATGATCTTCACGTCGAGCACGGTGGTCAGGCCGCCCAGGCCCTGGGCGCCGATGCCCAGTTGGTTGACCTTCTCGAACAGCTCCAGGCGCATCTCTTCGATACGGTTGGACGGGCCGCGCATCTTCAGCTCGTGGATGTCGATGGATTCCATCAACACTTCCTTGGCCATGACGGCGGCTTTCTCGGCGGTGCCGCCGATGCCGATGCCAAGCATGCCCGGTGGGCACCAGCCGGCGCCCATGGTCGGAACGGTCTTCAGAACCCAGTCGACGATCGAGTCGGACGGGTTGAGCATGGCCATTTTCGACTTGTTCTCGGAACCGCCGCCCTTGGCCGCTACGTCCACTTCCACGGTATTACCCGGAACGATGGAGTAGTGGATCACGGCCGGGGTGTTGTCCTTGGTGTTCCTGCGAGCGCCCGCCGGGTCGGCGAGGATCGAGGCACGCAGGACGTTTTCCGGCAGGTTGTACGCTTGGCGCACGCCTTGGTTGATCATGTCGTCCAGGCTCATGGTGGCGCCATCCCAACGCACGTCCATGCCCACACGGACAAACACGGTCACGATGCCGGTGTCCTGGCAGATCGGACGGTGGCCGGTGGCGCACATGCGCGAGTTGATCAGGATTTGCGCCATCGAATCACGGGCCGCTGGCGATTCTTCGCGCAGGTAGGCTTCGTGCATCGCCTGGATAAAATCAACGGGGTGGTAATAAGAAATGAACTGCAGGGCGTCGGCAACGCTCTGAATCAGGTCGTCTTGCTTGATCACGGTCATGAGTCGCGCTCCTCTAAAAGACGGGAACATTCTATGGGGCAGCTACAAGCCTTAAGTTTCAAGCTGCAAGTTCCAAGCAGTACGCGAACGGCTTCAGCTTGCGGCTTGAAACTTGAGACTTGTAGCTGATCCTCTGTCACACCGGGGCTGCTGGCGCGACGCTAAAAAGGCGCGGCAGTATAACGCGGCTCGCTGGCGGGTACACATTGGCTTTTGGTCGGAGTTGACCTGTGGCGAAGGAGCTTGCTTGCGCTGGAGTGCGAAGCGCTCCCCCTCTTTTCAGGTAAGGAGAGGGGCCGCTTCGCAGCCCGGCGGGAGCAAGCTCCCTCGCCACAGAGGCGTTTATGCCCATAAACAGGAGTCAAGCGGGCCATGCTTTTGACGCCAGTTTTCCGCTTCCAAAATTGAATGGTCATTTATCGGTCGCGCCACTAAAGTGGCCATCGGCCTGTAGAGTAGGACACTCTTTCAGCCTCTTTTCCTTTGGTGAGTCAACGATTGACCCATAACGCCATCCAGCGCCTGTTGCTCAAACGTTTTGCCCTCGCGGCCGGCACCTATGCCCTGGCATTACTGCTGCTGTGGCTGGCGTTTTTCACCGGGCACTTCGATGCGCCCCTGGCCAGTGTCGCGATTGGCAGCGCA
This sequence comes from Pseudomonas sp. ANT_J12, assembly GCF_008370045.1. Classification (GTDB taxonomy): domain Bacteria; phylum Pseudomonadota; class Gammaproteobacteria; order Pseudomonadales; family Pseudomonadaceae; genus Aquipseudomonas. The sequence continues at coordinate 228,403 of NZ_VOBN01000002.1, read as the reverse complement.
ATGGTGGTCATCACGCAGGCGGCGCTGTTCGCGGTGTTCTACAGCGGCTGCAATCTGCGCTTCGCCGACCCCAGCCTGACCGAAGTCCAGGTATTGCTGGGCCTGGGCTGGCAAACCTGGCTCATCTCTCACCTGGACGAAGCCCGCGGCGCGTTCCTGGTCTTCTATATCCTGATTTTGCTGTTCGGCCTGTTCCACCTCTCGCGTCGGGCCTTTGTCCGTTGTGCGTTGCTGGTGTTCTTCAGTTTCAGCGCCATCACGCTGTGGGAGGGCTACCACTTCCAGTTGGCCGACCCGGCCCTGGCGCTGTTGCAGGTGTGCGTGCTGTTTATCGTGCTGGTGTGGCTGGTGCTTTACGCCCGATACGTCCAGGCCTCGCGCCAACTGATGCGCCAGCGCCGCTTCGCCTTGCAAGCGCACCAGGACACCCTGCGCGGGATGATGCGCCAGCTCGAAGACCTCGTCGCCACCGATGAACTCACCGGCCTGTTCAACCGCCGCCACTTTCTGCGCCTGGCTTCCCGGGAGCTGAATGCGATGGACGCTGGCGTGGTCCACGGTTTGGCGCTGATCGACCTCGACCACTTCAAACGCATCAACGACGTACACGGCCATGCCGCCGGCGACCAGGTGTTGCAAGCCTTCGCCGGGGTGGCCACGGCCTGCCTGCGCGACGGCGATGTACTGGCCCGTTACGGCGGCGAAGAATTCGTGGTGTTGCTGCCCGACTGCGATGCCGAGCGCCTGACCTCTTGTTGCGAACGCCTGCGCATTGCTTTCACCGATGTCGAGTTGTTCGGCCTGAGCGTCAGCAACCTCAGCCTGAGCGCCGGTATGACCCTGCTGGAACTGGGCGACGACCTCGACGACGCCCTGCAACGGGCCGACCAGGCGCTGTACCGGGCCAAGCGCGACGGCCGCAATCGTTGCGCGGCGGCGTGGGAGAACATCGATGCCTGAGGTCCGGGTCGGCGAACGCCAATGGTCGGTGGCGGCGGGCAGCAACCTGCTCGATGCCCTGAATCAGAACGGCGTCTCCGTGCCTTACAGTTGCCGCGCCGGCAGTTGTCATGCGTGCCTGGTGCAATGCGTGCAAGGCCTGCCCGCCGACAGCCGCCCCGATGCCTTGAGCGCGGAGCAACGCCAGCAAGGTTGGCGTCTGGCCTGTCAGTGTTCGGTGATCGAAGACTTGCAGGTGCACACGTTTGATCCGCAACAGGATGCTCGTCCGGCCGAGGTCGCAGCCGTCGATTGGCTCAGCGCCCATGTGCTGCGCTTGCGCCTGACCACTCAGCGGCCATTGCGCTACAGCGCCGGCCAGCATCTGGTGTTGTGGGCCGGTCACGTGGCGCGCCCGTATTCCCTGGCGAGCCTGCCGGATGAAGACCGATTCCTGGAATTCCACCTCGATTGCCGCCAGCCCGGCGAATTCAGCGACGCCGCGCGTCAGTTGCAGATTGGCGACACCCTGCGCCTGGGCGAACTGCGCGGCGGCGCCTTGCATTACGACGCCGACTGGCACACCCGGCCCCTGTGGCTGCTGGCCGCCGGCACTGGGCTGGGGCCGTTGTTCGGTGTGCTGCGCGAAGCGCTGCGTCAGGATCACCAGGGCGCCATCCGCGTCATTCACCTGGCCCATGACGCCGACGAGCACTATCTGGCCAAACCCCTGCAAGCCATGGCCGCCGGCCGCGAAAACCTCACGGTCGAACTCTGGACCCCGGCCGAGTTGCCCCAGGCGTTGGCGCAACTGCGGCTTGTTTCCCGGCAAACCCTGGCCTTACTCTGCGGTGGCCCCGACAGCGTCGACGCCTTTGCCCGGCGCCTGTACCTGGCGGGACTGCCGCGCAATCAACTGCTGGCCGACGTGTTCCTGCCCCGTGGTTGAGCGCTGATCGTTTAACGACGCGAGACCCGCCATGCCCGATGCCATCCAGATTGAACGCGAACGCGGTCTGCTGACCCTGCGTCTGAACCGCCCCGACAAGAAAAACGCCCTGACCCGCGCCATGTACAGCCACATGGCCGAAGCTCTGAAACACGCCGACAGCGACCCGCAAATCAACGCCGTGCTGATCACCGGCAGCGCCGAGTGTTTCACCGCCGGCAACGACATCTCCGACTTCCTCCAGCAACCGCCGAGCAGTCTCGACAGCCCGGTGTTCCACTTCATGCTCAACCTGCTCGACTGCCGCAAACCGGTGATCGCCGCCGTGGCCGGGGCGGCGGTGGGGATTGGCACTACGTTGTTGCTGCACTGCGATCTGGTCTACATCAGCCGCGACGCACGTTTGCGCATGCCGTTCGTGAATCTCGGGTTGTGCCCGGAATTCGGCTCCAGCCTGATCCTGCCGCGTTTGCTCGGCCACGCCAAAGCGGCGGAATTGTTGCTGCTGGGCGAAGGCTTCAGCGGTGAACAAGCGGCGGCGTGGGGCGTTGCCACCGAAGCGCTGGGCAGTGGCGAAGCGGCGCTGGCCAAGGCGCGGGAGATGGCGTTGAAGTTTGAAGCATTGCCTGTTGAAGCCGTACGCATCAGCAAGCAATTGATGAAAGCGCCGGACCGGGCATTGATTCGCCAAGTGATCGAGGAGGAGGGCGCGTTGTTTACCCAGCGGCTGCGCTCGCCGGAAGCGCTGGCGGCGTTGTCGGGGTTTATCAACCGGCGCTGAGTGATCGTTCCCACGCTCTGCATGGGAATGCCTCAACGGACGCTCTACGTTCGGCTCTGTGGGACGCGGAGCGTCCCGGGCTGCATTCCCACGCGGAGCGTGGGAACGATCATCAATATTTGGAATGCGTCCCCCCCTGTAGGAGCGAGGCTTGCCCGCGAAGGCGCCGGCCCAGGCACCACATCCCCCAGATCAGAAACCAAAAAGCCCCGCCATTCACAGGGCGGGGCTTTTGATTTTCAGCAACCGGTCACTCAGACCATCGGATCGCCAACGTGCAGGATTTTCATGCCGTTGGTGCCGCCGATGGTGTGGTAGCTGTCGCCCTTGGTCAGGATGACCCAGTCGCCTTTTTCCACGACGCCGCGCTTGAGCAACTCGTCGATCGCGGCCTGGCTGACTTGCTCAGGTGGCAAGGACGCCGGGTCGAATGGCACGGTGTAGACGCCACGGAACATGGCGGCGCGGGCCTGGGTTTCGCGGTGCGGGGAGAACGCGTAGATCGGCACCGAGGAACGGATGCGCGACATGATCAGCGGCGTATAGCCACTTTCGGTCAGGGCGATGATCGCCTTTACGCCCGGGAAGTGGTTGGCGGTGTACATGGCCGCGAGGGCGATGGACTGGTCGCAGCTTTCGAAGACCTTGCCGATGCGGTGGCTGGAGGTCTTGCTGGTCGGGTGCTTTTCAGCGCCGACGCAGATGCGCGCCATCGCTTGCACGGCTTCCAGCGGGTACAGACCGGCAGCACTTTCAGCCGAGAGCATCACGGCGTCGGTGTAGTCGAGCACGGCGTTGGCCACGTCGGACACTTCGGCGCGGGTCGGCATCGGGTTCTGGATCATCGACTCCATCATCTGGGTCGCGACGATTACCGCCTTGTTGTGGCGGCGTGCATGCAGAATGATTTTCTTCTGAATGCCCACCAGCTCGGCATCGCCGATTTCCACGCCCAGGTCACCACGGGCAACCATGACAGCGTCGGAGGCTTTGATCAGGGCATCGAGGGTGTCGTCGTCGGCCACGGCTTCGGCGCGTTCGATCTTCGCCACCAGCCAGGCCGTACCGCCGGCCTCGTCGCGCAGTTGACGGGCGTATTCCATGTCGGCAGCGTCGCGCGGGAAGGACACGGCGAGGTAGTCGACTTCCATTTCGGCGGCGAGCTTGATGTCGGCCTTGTCTTTTTCAGTCAGGGCCGGGGCAGTCAGGCCACCGCCGCGACGGTTGATGCCTTTGTGGTCCGACAGCGGACCGCCGATCAGCACGGTGCAGTTCAGTTCGGTGGCGGTGGCGGTATCGACGCGCATCACCACGCGGCCGTCGTCGAGCAGCAGCTCGTCGCCCACGCCGCAATCCTTGACCAGGTCCGGGTAGTCGATGCCGACCACTTGCTGGTTGCCTTCGGTCAGCGGATGGCTGGTGGAGAAGGTGAATTGATCACCGATCTTCAGCTCGATCTTCTTGCCGGCGAATTTGGCGATACGGATTTTCGGGCCTTGCAGGTCACCCAGCAGGGCGACGAAGCGGCCGTGCTTGGCGGCGAGGTCACGCACCAGCTTCGCGCGAGCCTTGTGCTCGTCGGGGGTGCCGTGGGAGAAGTTCAGGCGGGCGACGTCCAGGCCAGCCAGAATCAGCTGTTCGAGAACTTCCGGCGAGTTACTGGCCGGGCCAAGGGTAGCGACGATTTTGGTGCGACGGACGGACATGCATAGACTCCTGAGTTCAAGCGCTGAGTGAGGCTACTATGGTCTTTGGATGTAGTCATTGTTCGGATGCACTACTTATTCGTTTGTTTCTTGAAACGAATACTTTTGGTTACAGGCAGCCTGAAGATTTCCGCCGACGGGTCGATACAGAGCTCAAGACAGGAGAACCCTCATGCGATTTGCGCTCATAGCCGTCATTGCCCTCAGCGTCACGGGCTGCACCCGTTGGTCGATGAACCATCATTTGAATAACGCCTACAGCGCCTATGACCGGGGCAATTGTGAGCAGGTGATGCTCGAATTGTCCAAGGTCGACCGCGCCAGCCGTGCGCGCCGTTATGTACAGCCGGAAGTGTCGATGATGCGCGGCCAGTGCCTGGAACGGCAGAAGCTGTTTATCGACGCGGCCCAGACGTACCAGTACATCATCGCGTCGTACCCGCAAAGCGAATACGCCTACCGCGCTCGTGCGCGCCTGGAAACCCTGGAATCCCTTGGCCACTATCCGACCCGCAGCGCGCCGGTTGTGCGACCAACCCGCTTCTGATGACAGATCTCATACAAAGGCTGGCCGGGTGTACAGGTTCAGCTATAGTCGAATAAATCGGCTTCAGAGCCTTTTCCTCTGAACCGACGCAACACCTGCGACTGGCAGCGGTAAAAGTGGCAGCGGTCTGGATGGACTGTCACACCGGAAGCGGGGAGAGCGTGCCCATCCTGCATCTATAAAGCAGAAGGCCCGTTCCGAAGCATTAGTGCGGCTCTGCTTAAGAGCCTTGCGTAGCGAATTCAGCATGTTTACTGACCGCCGGATCGAGCGGCATCAACTGCCGTATTTTCTGAAAGTGTTCAACAGCGTCACCGACAAACCCATCGGCTTTCTCGGCAATGTGTCCGAAGATGGCCTGATGCTGATCAGTCAGTTGCCGATGATGATTGGCGCTGATTTTGACTTGCGCCTGAAGATTCCCGCCAGCGACGGCTGCACGCAGATCATTGATGTGTGCGGCAGTTGTTTGTGGTGCCATGAAGACGCCACGCCCCACCACTATGACGCCGGGTTCAGCCTGCAACGGGCTCCGCCGGAGTATGGGCAATTGGTGAGTGCGTTGAGGCAGTACTTCAGTTTTCAGCCGTTGCCTGCTTCGGCCTGATGTCGGCGGTGTCTATCGGTCTCCTGTAGGTGCAAGGCTTGGCCGCGATGGCAGCCTCGAAATCGCCATCGCGGGCGGGCCTTGCTCCTGCAAGGGCAGCGCTGAAACTTGGGTCGCGCAGATCGCCGGCTCATTCTCCAGTGACTTCTCCACCAGCAACAACCCCATCTAGGGGTGGCGGCTGCACACTGGTTAGTCGACCGGAAGGACCATGAAAACTGGCGCGTCCGAAGGCGCCCTGCGCACAGCCAACATAACGTTCAGGAAGGGGGATAGGGACATCCCGACCGTCTGATGGATCTTGTGCAATTTTCATGGACCTCCCGGCGACTAAACCCGGCCGCTGCCAATCAGCGACATGGATCAAATTACGGGGCAGGCCAAAAGTCCACAAGCCGGCCGATTCCGAGGGGCTTGTAGGCAAAGGCGCAAGGCTACGTAGGTCTCAAAAAATGTGGGAAAAGTCCGTAGGGCCGTTCGTCTGAACTGTCAGTTATTACAGGTAGGCAGGGGCAAGGGCATGGCTTACAAAAGCATGAACCGTTGTTGTCCGAGGCCGAGGGCTCTCCCCATGACTGATGAAACCGACCTTCCTGAAACAGGCGAACCCGACGCCGGCGAACCACTGGCCGACAGCCCGCCCTACGTTATTTCTCCCCGCGACACTAGCGTCAAAAACGGAGATGTGACGGTCGTGGGGGGCGGCCATGCGCGGCGCAATGTGCGAGTGGTCACCCCGGGTAAAGAAGATTACCGCAGCGATGAAATGCAAATGGGCGGCGACGGGCAGTTCAGGTTGCGATTGAGAACCCCGCTCGCGCCCGGCCATCACCACCTACAGGTTCTGCAATGGCTGAGTGATCGGGAAAGCATCCAGCGTACTCCGGAGTTTTACGTCTCGGTGGTGCCCAAGCCTGTCGTTCGGTCTCCATCCAACGGGGCTAATGTGGGTGTCTTCCCCTTACCTGTTGTGACTGGGGATACCGGGGCACCCTATGCACAGGTGACCATTCACCGCAGCGGTGACGGCAACACGGTGTACGGCGAAGGCGTGGTCGATACTTCGGGCAATTGGCGTGTTCAACTTGTGAAAGCATTGCCTGGCGGCAGTTTCAGAGTCGCTTGCAGGCAGACGCTACACGGCTTTGCATCGGATTGGGGTGACCCGGGGCACGTGTGGACTGTCACCCTGCCGACCATTTCGTCTCCGCTACCGAATGCATTTCTCCCAACGGGCAGCGGGAGTTTCTTCAGGGGCAGCGCTGAACCAGGATGGACGGTGGAGGTGGTCGATGCCGCTAATCTTGCCGAAACGCTTGGCAGTGTTGTCGTCGTTGACGGCACTAGACGCTGGGCGTGTCCCGTCATTTTAACGTTGCCCACCCGTACTGTTGCCGTCAAGGCCAAGTACTCGCTAGCGAATCTCTCTCAGGTCGTCTATTCGGAGCCCTTGACCTGCAAGATCCTCGGTACCCCCACCATCACCCGGCCCACCGGCGTGGTCGATACAACCTTCAGCGTGGCCGGCACCAACGGCTTTCAGGGTGCCGTGGTCGATATCTACACTGACTTGAGCAATACCCACCACGGGCAAGCGGGGGTGGTCACCGCGCCCGGCTGGAGCCGCTTCATCACGGTTGATCCGGGGGTTGTGACCCTGGTGGCGCAGCAAACCATACAAGGGGTTTCTTCCTTGCGCGGTACGCCGGTCACCTTCAAGGTTCGGCCATCCAGACTGACCTCGGTGTCGGTCACTGCGCTGGCCGATAGCGGCCTGAGGTTCTCGGGCGCGGGTCATAAAAACGCCACTGTCGATGTGATTAAACTCAGCGGGCCGGGCTCGCAGACGATACCGCCGGTCACGGTCAGCAATAACGGCACCTGGAGCGTGGACTCCGCCAATTGGCCGCTGGGCCGATACAGCTTTAAGGCCACGCAAAAAGTGCCCGATAACATCGGTGGCTGGATTGTTTCCTCGGAGTACACCTTCAGCTACACCATCGAGTTGCCGCGACCCACGGTGGATTACACCGGCGATTACACACCGGTGTTCTCTGGCACGGGCTACACCGGTGCCGCTGTGGTGCTGTACGGCCCCGCTGGCGGAAACAAAGTCGCGCCGGATGCGCAAGTGAGTGGCGGGCGCTGGTCCAGTACGGCGTCTGCAGAGTGGGGCCCGACCTTTAAGCGCAAGGTTGACCTGCGACAGGAGTTGAACGGGCATGTCTCCGGTTGGGAGGAGCTGGAGGTGACCATTGCGCCTCTGCCGCCAGTCATTACCGAGATCACGGGGGGCGATGACAGCCAGCTGTCGCCGACCATCAAAGGCACCTGCTGGATCGAGGCGGTGGTGAATCTGGTCTACAGCGATGCTCCGACCATCGTGCATCCCGTCACCATGACCAACGGCAACTGGACCCATCGTCGCGCCACCCCGTTCACCCCCAATGTGACGCATACGGTGACCGTCACCCAGACCGCCGGGCAACAAACCTCACTGCCCGCGTCGCGGAATTTCCAGGTCAGTAGAGCGCTGCACAAACCCGTGATCACCTCTCCCGTGCGCGAGGCAGAAGTCGCGCGTGACCTGACGGTGCGCGGTCAGCTAGGCGTGGCCGGTGCGTCCATGCAGTTGCGCGTTGACGGCATCAATGCGGCCCCTCCCCAGCAGTTGATAACGGATGGCGAGTGGTCCATCGCCCTCACGGGCCTGGCCTTCGGCCGCCGCATCTTCGATGCGCAACAGACCCTGGACGGTCGGCCCTCCGAACTCAGCGACCCGGTCGCGGTGATGGTGGTGCTGATGCCCCCGGTGTTCACGGTGCCGCTGCCGGGCGGCAAGGTACCGCGCGCGGCGACGATTGCCGGTAAGGGAACGCCCGGCGCGAAGGTCCAGGTGTGGGAGGAGGGGCGCGAGGACTTGTTGCTCATGGAAGTGCCGGTCGGCTTCGATGGCTGTTGGGAAGGTGCGGTGAACCTGCCGGTGGGAGTGATCACGCTACAGGCCCGGCAAACCATGGAGGCGCAGAAGGAGGCGTCCGGAGAAAGCTCGCCGGTGACCTGCGACGTGGTGCCCGACGCGCCCTGGATTGAAACCCCGGTCAAGGACGGGGAGATCGGGCGCGTCACGGTGGTGTCCGGTTTCGGCGAGCCGGGGGACACGATCACGATCAGCCTGGACGATGCCGCACACACCGTGCTCGGCAGTACGCCGGTGCTGGAGGATCGCACCTGGTCGGTGGCCGTGACGCTCACGCAACCCGCTGGTGCTCAGGTGTTGGTGGCGGTGGCTTCGTTGGACGGGTTTGAATCCGATCGCTGCGCTCGGCAACCGGTTGTATTGGGCAGCTACTCGCCGGTGATCGATACGCCGCAGGCGGGGCGCTGGGTCGCGGAGCCCGTGAACTTCAGCGGCCAGGGCCGGCGGGGCACCGGCGAGGTAACGAGCTGGTACAACCCCGAGTACGTGTGGGCACCGGCGCTGGCTGTCAGCGCCCAAGGCTGGCAAGGCTGGTCGGTCCGACGATTGTCGGCGGGCGGCAATTGGTGCCGTTTCAAGCAAACCATCGTCGATGGCGCGGATGGCTCAACGATTTCCGATTGGGTGCAAAGCCGGCGCTTTGAAGTCCCCGGGCCACCGCCGCGTTAACGGCCAGCGCCGTAAAAGCGCTCGTGTCTACTGTCACTTCTGACAGTAGACGCTTCTGCTCTCCAGGCGCAGATTCGCACTATACAGACCTACTTTTCCGCGCGGCGAGCCGCCGTTCGGGTACTTGCATCCATTCGAGGAGCCTGGCCATGGCAGATTCCGGTCAACGTCCCATCCAGCAATTGTTCGAGCAGGTGTTTGGCGAGAACCAACGTGCGGCTTACACCGACCTGAGCACGTACATCGAGCAGGGCGGCTCGGTGTTTCCCTTGGTGGAGCAGGGTGTGCAAGGGCTGGTGCGCGATTACGGGATCAGTCGTGATGACGCGCAGCAGTTCCTGCGCCGGGCCAATAGCCTGGCGGCGTATGTCCGCCGCCGTTTTATCGAGCAGAGCCTGACGGGGTCCGGAGCGCTCGCCGGCACACCGTCGAGCGGGCTGCTGTCGCTGGTGCAGGGACCGAGTTTCGAGCAACTGTTCCAGACCGATTTCGACACATTGTGCCCGCCCGATGCCCTGGAGTCCGTGACCTCTCCGGTGGCGTACTGCATTGAGCTGTTGCGCTGGATCCGCGACCGCGTCGAGCCCTGCGGCAAGGACGACGGGGACGGCGGGGACAAGAAACTGCCCCTGCATGATCGGCGCAAGGATCTGAAAGCCTTGGCGGTGGATTTCAATGCAGTGCATCAGTCGGTGTCGGCGGTGGATATCATCGTTTCCGTGCTCGAGACCTTTATCAAGGGCGAAGGAGGGGCGGCCGATCTGGAACAGGCCTTGATCGACGCGCGCTACCCCAATGGGCTGCCGTACTACCAGCACTGGGTCACCCTGGATGCGGTTGCCCGCCATCACGGGATGTCGGTGGGGAATTTTGTGCACATGGTGGACGAATCCTTCCCGTATTTCCTCCTGCCCAAGGCCTGGAATGGCGACGCCAAACGGGCCCTGATCCACGCCTCGCGACTGGGGCCTTATCAGCGGCTGTTGTTGACGGAATCAGCGGTGCCCGAGGACGGGCGGGACGAGTTTTACTTGGCCAGTTTCGGTGCCGCCGATGTCTCCTGGCAAAACCTCAGTCAGGTGCCCTTTTTCGGTGAGCGCACCAAGCTCGATGCCCGGGGCGTCGAGGCGCTGTTGTCGGCGCGGGATTTCGCCCCGACACGCTCGGCAAATGTCTTGGTGTATGCGACTGCACCCGAGAATGGGGAGGCCGAAAGCGAGCGTTCGGGCTCGGTCTATCTCAATGCCGCCAAGAGCCCGGCGGTCACGATCAATTACAGCGAAGCGGGCCAGAAGTTCCACCGTTTGAGTGCCATCCCTGGGGCCGATTTTGGACTTTTCGACCGGTTGAACCGCAAGGTGCGCCTGGACCAATGGCTGGAATTGCCCTGCGATCAGGTGGACGCGCTGCTGGTGGCGGCGATGCAGGCTGAGAAGCGCGACGTCGCCAACCCTTGGTGGATCAGCGAGGCTACGGTGCAAGCCATTGGCTTGTTTCAGTCACTGCGCGAGCGCTATGGCTGCACCGCGCCGGACTTCGCGGTGTTTATCGACGAGATGGCGATCTACGGCCGGGGCGATGCGCTGTCGCAATTCGACCTGGTGTTCAACAACCAAGGCGCCTTTCAGTCTCCCTTGCTCCTGGATAACGGGGACTTCCCGATCATCCCGGTGCCGGGAGGCATGGACCTGACGGTCAACCGCTTGTGCAGTGGCCTGGGCATCGATCTGAAGACCTACCACTACCTGGCACTGGCGATTGCCCGGGCCCATGGCCTGAGCAGCACATTGAAGCGCAGCCGGTCGATCATCTCGGCGTTCTTCCGCTTGGTGAAGTTGCCGCGCCTGTTGGGCATCACCCCGGTGGAGGGCGTGCTGATGCTGACCGCTCTGGGCGGCAACAGCTGGGTCGATGTGCTGGCGGGTGTCCCACAGATCAAGGCCACCGCCAGCGGCGAAGAGGCGCCCGATGTGCTGAACCTGATCTATGCCCTGCATTCTTGCGTGGGCTGGTGCCGGGATCGCGACTTGCCAGTGCTGTGGATGTTGCAGCAGGTGTCGCCACCGGCGGCGCTGGCCGTGGCCTCCGCACAGGAACGCCAGTTCATCGAACAGTGCCGCAACCTGCTGCCTGCCGCGCTGTTCAGCAACGCCTCCGTGCTGATGGCGGGCGTACCACCGCTGCCCAGCGCCGACTGGCTGGACTTGCTGGGCTCGCTGGTGGATGCCTCGGGGTTGGTGCTCAACCCTGACGGCAGTGAAGCCGATTATCTGGAGCGCGCCCGGGAAAAACTGGGTAAGGCGGTGGACGATGGCCTCGGCGAGGAGGATGCCGTTCTGGTCGAGCGCATGCTCGCGGTGCTGCTGCAGGCGCGTGACGCCCAGGCCTCGGTGGCCCGGGAAAGCCTGGCGGTGTACACCGGCCTGGATGCCGAGCGCGTGACCAGTGTGCTGGTCTGGGCCAACAGCACGGTTTATCAACTGTTGCGCCAGGTGCAGGAACGGGCCGAGCGCGCGCTGGAAGGCGCGTTTAATGACGACGAAACCGACCCCTTGCTCATGCTGCTGGCCGAAGTGCGGCAGCGCAGCAACGTGGCATTGCAACTCGACCTGAGCGCCACGTTGCTGCAGGACTATTTGCAGTACGGCTACAAGGCCTGGCTGGGTCAGAACGACCCTTACGATTTTTCGCTGCGCGCTCTGTATTACTTCTCGGCACTGACCCGCGCCTTCGAGCTGAGTGAGCAACCGGCCGGGAAGCTGCTGGATTACCTGCGCGAGGTCAACGCGCTGCCTGATCAGATCTCCAATGAAGCGCTGGACCTGGCGCAAAAAGCCGCCTCGATTCGTCTGGCCGCGTTTTTCGACTGGAGCGTGGAGGAGGTGCGGGCCTGTGTCGCGTATATCGATCCCGACAAACGCCTGGTGAAGAACCTGTCCCAACTGGACCTGCTGATGCGCATCCGCGTATTGGCGCGGCACACCGGTATGGACGCCTCGACGGTGTTGCGCGTCGGCTGTTTACCGGAGGCAATCGACAAAGAGGCGTATCGGGCTGCTGCGGAAAGTGCCTTGCTGAGCCTCACGGAGTCCCGTGCGGCGATGACGTCCTACCGGGACGAGGCGCCCGAACAGATCGTCAAGATCAACTGTGTCCTGGACAAGGTCGACGTGGTGGCGAACAACCCGGAGGACAAGATCACCTTCACCGTGACGGTCAAGGACCCCGACGACAAGGCTATTCCCCATGTCGATGTGTACTTTCAGGCCAGCCTGGGCACGATCGCGAAGGCCAGGACCGACGAGAACGGCATCGCCACCGCGCAGTACTTGGGCAAGGTTCTGGGGAGCGAGGCGCCGTTGTACTGGCTGGATCTGATAGACCCCAAGTACGCCGAGACCGTTCACGTCATAGCGGATGTGAAGTCGTTGACGATAAGGCCGGCGGAGAGGTCCCAGCCACCGATAGGGGCGGTGCCGTTGGGCCAGCAAGTCGAGGTTTACGGCACGCTCAAGGATCGTTACGGCAACCTTGGCCAAAACCAGTTGGTGGACTGGGTCTGGGTGTCGCTGAGTGATACAGACTCTGCGACTGTCCGGCCGGGTCAGGGGTTCAGCAATCAGGAGGGCCTGGTGCGGACCTTTCTTTCCAGTGATGAAGGTGGAAGCTTCGAGGTCAGCGTCATTATCCAAAGCGCCAATACCAAGGTGGTGTTCGAGCCCATCGAATTTGCCGGCAATGGCGCCGAATGACGACGGCCGCATAACGGTTTGGCCCCAACGGGCTTAGGAGCAAGAAGCATGGCACAGCACAATATTGGTGGTCTGCTTGAAGAACGTCGTTTGGCCCTGGTCGAGTACTGCATCGGGCAAGTGGGCAAGACCGGCACCGGCAAATTCAACTTTCTGAGGACCCCGGAGGACCTGTTCGAACTGCTGCGCCTGGACCCGCTCGACAGCTATCCGGTGCAGAGTTCCTGGGTGGCCGAGGCGACCAGTTGCGCCCAACAGTTCATCCATGCGGCCTACCGCAAGCTGGAACCGGGTTATAAAAAAGCGACCTTCAATTCGCAGGATCTCAAGCTCTGGGAGTTGTACAACAACTACCCGGACTGGGCGGCGGTGACCCAGATCGGGATTTACCCGGAGAACTTCATCAACCCCTTTGTGCGCCAGCGCAAGACCGGGTTGTTCAAGACCCTGGAAAACGATCTGAACCAGACCCGACTCAACAGCGATTCGGTGCAGCGGGCCTTGCAGAACTACCTGCAAGGGTTCGAACAGACCTGCAACCTGGATGTGATCAGCAGCTACATGGACGGTGCTGAGCCCACCCGCGCCGACTATTACTTTATCGGCCGTCAGCGGGTGCCGCCGTTCCAGTATTTCTGGCGCAAGGCCGAGATTGAATTGGTGCCCGGCTGCAAGGCCATCAACCCGGTGGCGTGGGGGGAATGGTTGCCCGTGGAGATCGGTACGGGGGATCGGGTGCTGGATATTCGCCCGGTGTTCTGGAACGGGCGGTTGTGTGTGGTGTGGGCGCAGTGGCGTGACAGGGTTTGCAAAATAGTCGACAGGGAGATCGAGGTGCTTTTGCCGTACAGACTCGAGATCAACCTGGCGTTCATGATGCAGAACGGCCAATGGTCGGCACCGTTGAATCTGTATACCACTGAGCCTGATCAGGACTTGAGCATTAATGCGCGGCTAATCGCTACGATCTCCGCCGATGAAAATCATCCCAAAGGCGTATTGGGCGTCATGTTGGTATGTGACTACATCGACTTTGACGTGTTCGTGACCCGTGATGTGTTGATGCGCCCCGTTCCGGAGGATGACGGCCGTTGGCTGACTCATCTGGCGCTTTATCGCTTCACCAATACCTTGACCGTGCAGCATCCGCTGTTTGCAGACAATCAACCGGAGGTCACCGCCAAAGTCACTGCTCCTGGTTCATTGACCAACTATTACGGCTTGCAGGTGTTGTTTCTCAGCGATAACGGCGATGGCAAGGACCGATTGGTGGTCAGAGGGGTGTGCAAGCCCACTTCGTTGCCTACGGCGCCTGCCAAGTTTACGTTGGAGTTGCTTAACCCCGCTGCCGGTGATGATCCGTTCAAGACCCAGGTGGATGGAAACGCCGCCGGCGGCTGGGCGACGGGTTGGTTAACGATCCAGCGCAATTCGGGTGGCTTTGGCGCCACTGTGCAGTTCACGTTGGGGGGAACAACCACGTCTTACGGCACGAGCCAATTCACCCTGAAGATGGCCAACCTGCCCCGGTTCGTGCCCCCGGCCCTGGAAAAAAACACCGCCAACGCCGCGCAATTCATTGCCTTCAAACAGCCGGACACCCTGGCCCATGCACGCCTGAACTCGCTGTTCGGCCCGGAACTGGTGCAGCGCGCCAACGCGTCGGTGGACGCCGTGCTCGATTGGGATACCCAGTTCCTGGTGGAGCCACCCCCCGATTCCGCCGCCCTCGACGAGCCCAACGGGGCCTTCAACGGTGCCAACGGTCTGTCGTTCTGGGAGCTGTTTTTTCACCTTCCGCATCTGATCGCGGTGCGCCTGCGGGCCGAGGATCGCTTTCAGGAAGCGCAGAACTGGCTGCATTATCTGTTCGACCCCCGTGCCCCGGCCGAGGTGTCCGACCCCCCGGAAGCCACCGACAAACCGCCCTACTGGCGCTGCCGTCCACTGGACGGCGAAGGCAACCTGGGGTGTGAAACCCAACGGCCCGTCGACCCGGATGCCATCGGTTACTCGGCACCCCAGCGTTTTCAGATTCTGGTGTTCACCGAGTACGTGAACAACCTGATCGCCTGGGGGGACTGGTATTACCGCCAGCTCACCCGCGACAGCCTGGTGGCGGCCAAGCTGTGTTATGTGCAAGCCGAGTTCCTGATGGGCAAGCCGCCGGTGGCGCGGACGGTGACGCAATGGAAAACCCGGACGCTGGGACAACTGCTGGACGACAGCCGTTCGCGCCCGGCGCTGGAACAGTTTGAGAAAACCCTCAATGTTTCCCTGGGTGACATCCCGCCAGCGGCCGAAGCGCCGCCCTTGCTCGGCTTGTTGGCCAACGGGCCGTTCAAGGTGCCGATCAACGGGCAATTGCTCGACCTGTTCGACCTGCCGGGCCGGCGTCTTTTCAACCTGCGCAGTAACCTGACGCTGGACGGTAAACCGCTGGATATTCCGCTGTTCAGCCCGCCGACCGATCCGAACCAATTGCTGCGCGACCTGGCCGCCGGCGGGGGGGGCGGTCCGCGGCCGATGGGCGGACGCCTGGTCGTGGGCGCCTTCCGTTGGCGGGTGGCGTACGAAGTCGCACTGCGGGCCGTGCAGACGCTGCAAGACTACGGCAGCCAGGTGCTGCGCCTGCTGGAGCAACGGGATCGGGCCGAGCAGGAAGAGTTGCAGCAAAACCATCTGGTGGAATTGGGCAACTACGCCCAGGTCGCCCAGGAGCAGAGCATCGCCCAATTGGAGGCGACAGTGGCCGCGCTGCGCCAAAGTCGTATCACTGTGCAGGAACGCGCCGATACCTATGCCCGCTGGTATGAGCAAAACGTCAGTGATGTGGAATATCAGGTGATGGAAAGCCTGCAATTGGCCAAGCAACTGCACGTGGGGTCGACGGCGCTGCAAGCCGGGGGGGCGGCGATAGACGCATTGCCGAACATCTTTGGCGTGGCCAACGGCGGCCATCGTCCGGGCTCCGTTCTCTATGCCGTGGCCTATGGCCTGGAAGTCGCCTCGGCGGCGGTGCAAGCAGACGCCGACAAACAAGCGGTCACCGAAACCTATCGCCTGCGCCGGCGAGAATGGGAGCTGCAACGCAACCAGGCCCAGGCCGAGGTGCTGGCCATCGACGAACAGATCACCGCGCAGCAACTGGCGGTGGACGCGGCCCGGTCCAGTCTCGACCAGACATTGCGCGCCAATGCCCAAGCGCTGACGGTGTACAACTTCCTGAAAAAACGCGCGAGCAATGCCGAGTTGTTCGGCTGGCTGCTGGGCCAGCTCAAGGCTTTGCACTACCAGGCCTACGATGCGGTGGTCAGCCTGTGCCAGAGTGCCCAGTCGTCACTGAGTGCTGAAACCGGCGATTACGATTCGACCCCGGCCTTGCCTCAGGTGTGGCTCGACAACCGTTGTGGCCTGACGGCCGGTGAACAGTTGCGCGAGTACCTGTTGCGCATGGAGCGTCGGCACCTGCGAACCTTCGAGCGGCGCCTGGAGCGGGTCAAGACGGTGTCCCTGCGGCGGCTGTTCGACGACGACAAAGACCCGCAACCAGTGCACAAAAGCTGGAGCGAGGCGCTGGCCAGGTTGCAGGACACCGGCGTGCTGGAGTTCAGGCTCACGCAGTTGCTGTTCGATCGCGAACACCCCGGCGACTACTGCCGCCTGATCAACGCGGTGGAGGTCGACCTGCCGGTGCTGGTCGGACCTTACGAGGATGTGCGGGGGACCTTGCAGCAGATTGGCAGCACGACCGCCACCAAGGCAACGGTCCAGTCGGTCGAGTATCTGCACGACCCGGATGGCAAGGTGGCCCCGGCGGATGTGCAGTTCAACCTGCGCAGCGGGCAGCAGATCGCGCTGTCGGCGGGGGTAGCCGATAACGGCATGATGGCGATCCGGCCCGATGAAGGCTTGCTCAATCCGTTCGAAAACACCGGTGCCGTTTCCCGTTGGCAATTGAATTTCCCCTGGCCGAAAAAAGAGGTGCAGCGCGCGATGCTGGGCTCTTTGACCGATGTCGTTGTGCGCATCCGCTACACCGCCAAGGGCGGCGAGCCGAGCTTTCGGCTGGCGGTGGAAAACCTGGTGAACATAGACGAAATGCCCGGCCTCAAGGGAGCGCGCAGCCATGGGTAACCCTGTCATTCAGGCCAATCAGAACCTGGTACTCAACGGTGACTTCCTGCTGCCCTATGCCAATGGCTGGCTCAAGCAGCCCCCCAATTCGCGGGGTGTCGCCATTGGCAGTGAAATGTACAACGGCGAAATGACGCGTTTTCTCAGGATCAGCCTGGATGCCTCGGTCAGCCAGGTGATCGTGGTGCCCAAGGCCTCGGACGCCGAGAACCGCTATGTACTGAGCTTTCTGTGCCAGGTGCGTTACGACGGTGCGGGTCGGGTGGTGGTTGCGATGGTTGATCAGCCCGAGAAAAAAATGGAGATTGAACTGCTGCCCGGCCCTGCGCGGAACGAGGAGCAAGATAGGGAACGTCTGGCGGGTGCGCAGGCACAGGAATTTCTTCCGATCGAGTACGAAGTCGAACTGGACCTGCCGTTGCAAAGCCAGGATCGGATTCGCTTGACGGTGCACAGCCCGACCGGTGGAGATGGCAATGCAGAGGTGTGTATCACCCGCATCAACCTGGCCCTGCATTTGCCAGCGGTGCAACTGCAAACCCTGAAGCTGGATGAGCAAGTCGTGCCCGCCGGCCGCCTGTTGCCGTTATGCCTGGGGACCACCGGCAATTGGCGCCATCGTCTGGAGTGTGTGCCGGTGGCGGGGCACCCGTGGCTGGGTACCCAGGCGGCCTTGACCCTGGCAGACAATCCGCAAGGCGCGATCCGCGCGGAACCGGATTGGGGGGCCGATCAGCCGCTGGATGAACCGTGGCTCCTTGACTGTCCGCTGCTGGATGACGAAGGCCCGCACCTGTTCACGCTGCAATGGGTCAACCAGTACACCGCCGAACCGTATTCGATTCCCGTGTCCCTGGGGCACCACCGCGTGGTGTTTCGCGAGGTGCTGGAAGCGGCGTATTACCCGGTGCTGGAATATGGGCAATCCGTACGCCTGGGGGTGCAGGTGGCGTCGTACTACACCGGTCAGTTTCTCGACGGGCGCACGGTGAACTGGACCGTGGCCGGTCAGGGCGTCAAAGGTGCCGCCCTGACCGACGCCAATGGCTGGGCCTACTTCGACTATGTGCCCACGGTGGCGGGTGACTTCGACATCGAAGCGACGGTCGAGAGTTTGTATTACGCCAGCGGCGTGGTTTCCCACACCCAGACGGTGCGGGTATTGGCGAGCGATCCGTGGAAGACGTTGCAGTCGGTGGTCGAAGGCGCCGAGACACCCTGGCAGGAAAAGACCGGTTACCCCAATCGGGGATCCGGGTATGCCTTGCAAGTGAGGTTGCCGACGGATCACATGCTGTTGGATAGCGAGATGCAGCTGCGCTGGAGCGGTGATGCCGCCGAGCAACTGGGCGTTGCCGTCAGCCCGGCGCTGGAAACTTCGGTGCCGGTCACGGGCCGCAATCTGGAATGGACCCTGACCAGCGAGGATCGCCTCGACGGTCGATTCGAACTGTCGCTGGTGTGCTCGAAACTGTTGCTGCCGTCGCCGAAAAAAACCATGTCGCTGGCGCGCAATCTGGTGCGCATCGGCGAGGTGCGCGAGGCCAACAAGTTTCCAGTGGTGGATGAAAACGAAAACGTGTTGTTGCGGGTGCAGGTGGTGCATGTGCGGGACGGCGGCGACGGCGATCCGGTGGTCAATGCGCTGGTGGACTGGGTCACCCCTGAGGGCACGTTGCCCACCGTCCCCACGGGCAGCGGTGGTTGGGCCAGTTTTTTCTACACGCCGCGCAACGCCGGGGATCAGCAGGTCAGCGCCCGGGTGCGGGCCCATGAAGAGGCGGTGGCGTATGAACACCCCTTCAATGTCAAAGCCCTGGCCACCAGTCCGTGGAAGAGCGAAGTCAGAATCCTGCTGGATAACGTCGAAGTCGATCGGGTGGTGTTGGGCGTGCTGTGTTGGCGGGGGCGTTCGCACACGCTGAAAGTCGAGCCGTTGGCCGGTAGCACTTTGATCGGTCAGGCCATTGCGCTGAACTGGCGCGGAGCGGCACCGGCCATCGGGTTGGTGGCGAGTGATATCGGAGCGCCGAGAACGCTGACCGCTGCGGGGTTGGAGTGGACGTTATCGTCGGTGCAGGCCACCAGCGTCAGCAGTCTGTTCGAGCTGAAACTCAGCACCCCGCGGTTGACTGCGGATCGGGAATTGTTCGGACGGTTGATCGCCCCTGACCTGGCCGAGGAGGCGAGCCTGGCGCTGGATCAGGTCGCCGCGATACCCGGCGCCCAGGCGCTCTATCCGTGCCTGGGGGCCGTGCACCGTTTCAGCGTGTTGCCCAATGCCTTGAGTCCGCTGGCAGGGCTATCGGCAACCTTGTCCTGGACGGGCGCGACCCCCGAGGATCTGGGCGCCAGCGTCACGCCGCCCTTGGCGCAACCCCAGGTGATCGACGACGGCGGCGCGCGCTGGTCCCTGGATTTCACCGCCAGCCCGGCGCCGGGCCGGTTTTTCCTGGCCCTGGCGTTGCCGCAAATGAACTGGACGGCGACAGCCAACGACATGCTGCTGGCGCACAACCGAGTCCGGATTGGGACGTGGCAGGAAGCGGCGGTGGACCCGGTCGTGGGCCAGGAGCCGGCCTGGCTGTGGGCGCAAGTGTTTTCCCGGTACACCGGGCGCGCGGTGGAACATGTTCCGCTGAAATGGCTGGCGGGTGCTGTGCCCATCGACGTGCAAACCGACGCCGACGGTTGGTCCGGGTTTGCCTTTGCGCCCAGCGGTACCGGGCCGCAAGAGGTGCGGGCGGTCCTGACCAGCCCCTATGACGGCTACGAAGAGTCGCGCGCGACGACGGTGTCGCCACTGGCCAGCGACCCGTGGAGCGGCGTAACGGTGAGTTTTGACGGTCAGCCGCCGCAACCCTGGGGCGCCAAAACCTACTTTCCGCGGCGCAGCGGCAACCACACGCTGCAAATCATGGCCAGTCACGACAGCCCTTTGCTTGATCAGCAACTGACGCTGGGGCTGACCGGCACCGGGCCGGCGGCGCTGGGTATCCGCTTCGACCCGACGAACGTGCTCGGGACCCCGTTGCCGATATCCCCTGCCGGCGTGCAATTGTCCTTTACGGTGGGCGATGTACAGGATGGCGCGTTCGCCCTGCGCCTGGCCGCCAGCCGCTTGGCGGCATTGTCGCCCGCCAATGCCATGTCGCTCGGGTCAGGGGTCCAGGTGGTCAAGCTGCGGATCGACAGTCGTGTCGCCCAGACATTGGACTGGGGGCAAGCGCTGGTTGAACAGGTGACAGTGGTGTCGTCAGTCAGTGGCAAACCGATGAAGGGTTTGACCGTGACCTGGCGTAGCCCGGACCTGGGGGAAGTGACGTCGGTGACGGATTTTTACGGGGTGGCGAGCGTTCGTTTCACACCGACCACCGCCGGGGCCTCAGTGCTCACGGCGACGGTCGGGGACCAGACATATTCGCAGTCGGTATCGCTGGCGTATGTCGTCAATCAACCCTCCAGCATTCAATCGCTGGTCTGCGCAGAACCGGCGGGTTATCCGGGTCAAGTGGCGTCGGGCATGGCGACGGTGGTGTCGGCGTTCACGGGTGAGCCATTGGCTGGGGTCGAGGTGATGTGGGATTACTCGGGCGTCAGGCTGGCGCCGACCCTGACCGGAGCGGATGGGGTGGCGACGGTTGAGTTCACCCTGGAGCAAGCCGGCGAGGGCTTGGTGACGGCTTTTGTGAGCGGTGGCTTGTATGGGTGGGAGATGGCGTCGGTGATCGTCGAGGTGCTGCCGGTGCACGCCAGTATCCGAGAGGTGAATGCATCACCGAATCCGGCGGCGCCTCAGGTTTTTGTCAGGATGACCGCGGTGATTGTGGCCACAGACACAGGCCAGCCGTTGGCGGGGCGAGAGGTGTTTGTGTCTGTGAGTGGAGGTGCCTACCGGTCAACACTGACGGATGCAAAAGGAGAAGTGATAGAGCACTGGCGACCTTTGATGGTGGGTGATTTGGTATCACTCAACGTGGAAGTCAGAAACCCCGGCGAACCTGCGAAACGGAGCGGGATTGTTGTGCCAGTCATTTAGGGGCGCGAGTCAACGGTGACGGGGAATGAACGTTAAAACGCCCCGGCCTTTTTCCAGCTCAGATAACGCGTCACCAAACCGTTGCCGAGTTCCCGGGGCAGCGCTTCCAGCACCGGCACGCCATGGGTACTCAGTTGCTCATGGCGTTCGGCCTGTGCGTTGAGGTAATCCACGGTTCCGCAATACAACAAGGCTTCGGGCAGGGTTTGCACGGGCGTGTGGCGCAACTGATCGAGGACTTCTTCGCGCAGGCTGGCGACCAGCACCCGGTGGTGCTGGCCCAGGCGTTTCACGGCGTTGAGCAGGTCTTCGTCGTCTTCATCCCGCAGGTTAGTGACCAGCACCACCAGCGCCCGGCGTTTCTGCCGGGCCATTAACTGGCTGACGGCCGCCTGGTAGTCGGCGGGACGTTGGGTGGTGTTGAGGTCGTAGGTCGCGTTGAGCACGGTCTTGAGCTGACCCGCGCCTTTGACCGGGGCGAGGTACAGCGGCGTCTCGCCGGCAAAGGTGCACAGCCCCACCGAATCACCCTGTCGCAACGCCACATAACTGAGCAACAGGCAGGCGTTCAGTGCATGGTCGAAATGGCTGAGTTCGCCATCGTGGCTGCGCATCCGCCGGCCGCAGTCGAGCATGAAGATGATCTGCTGGTCGCGCTCGTCCTGGTATTCCCGGGCAATCGGCGTGCGTTGCCGGGCCGTGGCTTTCCAGTCGATCTGGCGCAGGCTGTCGCCTTCGCGGTATTCGCGTAGTTGATGAAACTCAAGGCCCTGGCCCCGTCGTTGATGCTGACGTACGCCGAGCTGGCTGAGCCAGTTGTCCACCGCCAACAGTTCGCCGCCGTAGAGACGGGCGAAGTCCGGGTAGACGCGGGTGCTGTCGCTCACATTGAGCAGGCGTTTGTCGGACCACAGGCCCAAGGGGCTGGGCAGGTTGATTTCGCACTGTTCGAACCTGAAGTGGCCCCGTTGCAGCGGGCGCAGGCGATAGGTGAGCTGGCTGTGTTGACCGGGCTGCAACTCAAGGGATTGTGGCAAGTGTTCGAAGAGCAATCCTTCGGGGGCATGATCGAAAATCTGTACGTCCAACGGCTGGGCAAAGTCATGCTCGACCACCAGCTGCACCTCTCCCCAACGTCCCAGCGCGAGGCTGCCGGGCATCTGTCGTGTCAGGCGTGGCGAGGGCAGGCGTTTGAGGCGCACGATATCGAGCACGGCCAGGGTCAGCAGTGCCAACAACAGCGCCCAACTGATCGATGGCAGGTTGTCGGGAATGTTGATTTCGAGCGCCCGCAGTGCGCCCAGAATGATGTTCAGGCCCAGCAGCACCGAGAGCCAGATCAGCAGCAGGCGCGAGGGTTTCACAGGCGCGGCGCCGGGATCTGATCAAGCAGTTGCTGCAACACCTGATCGACATCCAGGCCTTCAATGTCCAGCTCCGGCGCAATCCGCACCCGATGACGCAACACCGCCAGGGCACAGCCCTTGATGTCATCCGGAATCACGAACTCACCGCCGCGCAACAACGCCCGCGCCCGCGCGCAACGCACCAGGGCGATGGACGCCCGGGGGCCGGCGCCGAGGGTCAGGCCAGGCCAGGTGCGGGTGGCGCGGGCCAGGCGGATGGCGTAGTCGAGCACTTGCTCGTCGAGGGGCAAATCGCTGGCGATCCGTTGCAGCGCCATGACGTCCTTGGCTTGCAGCACGGTGCGCAATGGCTGCACGTCGAGCATGTCGGCCCGGGTCGAGCGGCTGACCTGGCGCACCATGTCCAGCTCTTGGTCGGCATCGGGGTAGTCCATGCGCACCTTGAGCATGAAACGGTCGAGTTCGGCTTCCGGCAGCGGGTAGGTGCCTTCCTGTTCGATCGGGTTTTGCGTGGCCAGAACCATGAATGGCTGCGCAATCGGCAACGCCCGGCCTTCGAGGGTGACCTGGCGTTCCTGCATCGCTTCAAGCAACGCCGCCTGGGTCTTGGCCGGGGCGCGGTTGATCTCGTCGGCCAGCAGCAGGTTGGTGAACAACGGGCCTTTGCGCAGTTTGAATTGCTCGGTTTGCAGGTCGTACACCGCGTGCCCGGTGACGTCGCTGGGCATCAGGTCCGGGGTGAACTGGATGCGCGCAAATTCGCCGCCAAAGCAGCGGGCGAGGGCGCGCACCAGCAGAGTCTTGCCCAGACCCGGCACGCCTTCGAGCAGCACATGGCCGCCGGCGATCAGCGCGGTGAGCACGTCATCGATCACAGTGTTCTGGCCGATCACGGCTTTCTGCAATTCGCCGCGCACGGCCTGGGCCAGTTGACTGGCGCGCTGGCGTTGCTGGGCGGCGTGGTGGGCGGTGCCGGGCTCGATGTCACTCATAGGGCATTCCTCAAGGTTTGCAGGTGGGCGACCTGACGGCTGAATTCAGCGCTGGACAGCCGCTGTTTCGGGCGCGGGCTCAGGGCCTGGCTGATGGCGCGGGTGGGTTGCCGGGTCAGGCGCGCAAGCACCAGCCATTGTTCGGCAACCGCCAGTTGTTCGAAACCGGGATGACGGCGTCGGGCGCGGCGCAAGACGTCCTGCTGCAAGGCCTGCAGCAGGGTGTCCTGGCCGTGATGACGCAGCATGAAATCGGCGCTGGCGCGCAGGTGTTCCTGGAGTTGTCGGCGCGCCCGTGGAACAGGTGCGAGCAGCGGCCCGTGGCGCACGCCGAAGTGCCAGCAGGCGAGGCCGATCAACGCTGCGAGGGCGCCCAGGGCCTGGGGGAAATAGCGCAGCAGCAAGGTCAGCAGCGAATCGTGATCGGTGTTGTACAGCAGGGTCACGCTGGTATCGGCGTTCAAATACCAGAGCAGCCAGGCATTGTCGTATTGCTCGATGGCCGGGGCTTTCCACAGCTCGGCGTCGGTGACCACGGTGATCGAACCGAGCCCGTGGGCCAGTTGCATCATGTGGGTGGCCTTGCCGCTGTTGGCCCAGGCCTGGGCGAGGTTTTTCGGATCATCGAGGTGGAAATCCGTATCGAAGCTGAAGTAGGCCGGGGCGTCCTCGTCTTCCAGGTAGAGCTTGGTCAGGTTCGGGTACGGGTCGTCGATGGGATCGGGCGGCAGGTCCTTGAGGTCTTTGCTCAAGGACTGATGCAACTGCACCCGGTCGAGCAGCAGGTCGTTGCTCTGGCCGGTCTTTTCATCCCACAGGGATTCGGCGACGAACACCAGACGCCCGCCAGCTCGGGTCCAGTTCAGCACCTGATCGATCTGGCGCGGTGTCATGTTCGAGCGGTCGCCGAACAGCAACAAACTGTGTTGGCGCGGGTCGATGCCGGGCAGCACGTCGAGGCTGTTGGCATGACTGACGGCGACGCCCTGTTTGCGCAGAAACTGCTCCGCCGCCAGATACGGATTGGCCCGCGCTTCGGGAGATGCGCCGTGATCGACGATCTCCTGATACGGCGTGGCTTTCAGGTACAGATAAAAACACAACGCGCCGAACAGCAGCGCGAACACCGCGCCCAGCGCCAGCCATCCGCGCCGGCTCATCGGGAGGCTCCCGGATTGAACAGCGCACGCCAGCCATCGCAGAGTTCCTGTTGCAACGGCGCTGGCGGCAAGCGATGCCCATAGGCCATGTTCTGCCAGTGCCCGGTCAGGGTTCGGCTGAAGGCCAATAGTGCCGGCTGCTGCAATTGATCGATGCGCGCCAGCACCTGACCTTCGGTGTCGGCGTCTTTCAATGGCAGCTTGTAGTCATGCAACAAGCGGCTGAGCAGTGCGCGATACAGCAGGCCGAGGGCTTCGCGAGGGTTGGTTTGCCATAGGGTTTCGGCAGCGGCGGCGACGTCGGCGGGCAGGGTTTCGTGATGCACGTCCAGGCCGAACAGTTGCTTGGGCACGGCGCGCTCAACCTTGCTCCGTCGCACGGGCCGACGGCTGACAAACGCCTGCAACCAGTCGCGGTAGCGCCAGATCAGCAACGCGATGCCGGCAAGCACGATGCCCCACAGCACCACTTCAATCAGCGACGCCAGGGCGCCGAATCGCGAGTCGTCGAGCAGCCGGGTCAGCGCCTTCAGCCATTGCGGGGTGGTGCCATCGTCCTTGGTTTTCGCGTCGGGTTTGTCCTCGCCAAACCGATAACGGGTGACGGATTCCCGGTTCTTGAACGGTGGCTGGTCGAGGATCGCCTTGATGCTGTCCCGGGACGCCTGGCTGGTCAGGGGCTGGTCCAGCAGGCGCGGCGTGTCCGGTGAAATGACCGGCTCGGTGGCCCAGACGCTTTGCGCGCTCGGCATCCCTGCAATCACTATCAGCAACAGGACGACGGCTGCGCTGCTCAGGCGCTGACGCATGCGGCGGAACACCAGTTCGATGTCCCAGGCCTCCAGCACGGTGCGGCGGTTCAGATAGAGGCTGAAACCGCAGGCGACATAAATCGGTTCCCACACCACCAATATCAGTGCGTAAAAGGCGTTGATCAGGTGCGCCAGCCACAGCCAGTCCTGATTGGCGGCGTCGATCAGGGTCTGCCAGTTCCAGTCCAGCTCGACCTGTTGCGGCAGCAGCAGGTAGAACAGCACCATCAAGCCGATCCACAACGCGCTTTCCAGGAACGAGCCGATGATCGTCAACCACTGCGCGGCCCCGGCATTGCGTTGCAACAGGACGTGCAAACGTTGTTGGCGTGCCGTACCGCTCAGGCCTTCGAGTTGCACCACCGGCATGAGGAAGCTGCGGCTCAGGCTCAGTCGGCGCCAGGTCAGGCTGGCCACTAGTTGCGGCTTGAGCAGTCGCGGCCATTGGCGCAACGCCTCTTTGAGCGTGGGCGTTTCACCGAACAGGGTTTTCGACAGGATGAACAACGGCAGGCGATCGAACGCCGGTTTGAGCCACCAGAAAATCATCACCACCAGCGACGGCGAATCCCACAGCAGCAGGGTGAGCAGGGCGAAGATCGGCAACGTCACGATGGCCCAACTGCTCATCAACAACCCGCGATGCCGTTGACTCAGCAGCACGCCCAGGTCCATGGCTTCCCAGGTATTGCGCGGGCGAATCACCACCGTGGCGTCACTCAGGCGCATGACGAGTCCGTCCGGCCAACAGCAAATACAGCGCCACCACCAGCCACAGCGCCGCGCCGACCAGGTATTTGGTCATGGGCGTGGGGGCGGTCATGGAGGACCAGTAGGCTTCGACGAACGCCGCCAGCAGCAGAAACAGCATGACCCCGCAAATCAGCAACACGCTTTGGCGCGCAGCCAGGCGCAAGGCTTCGGCCCGGGGCAGGCGTCCCGGTGCGATCAAGGCCCAGCCCAATTGCAGGCCTGCGGCGCCGGACAGGACGATGCCGGTCAGTTCGAAAGCACCGTGGCCGATCACGAAGGGCCAGAAGGTTTGCCCATAGCCGATGTCGGTCAGGTGCCCGGCCACCGCGCCGATCATCAACCCGTTGAACACCAGGAAAAACGCGCTGCCCACGCCAAGCAGCGCACCGCTGGCGAAGGTCTGAAAGGCGATGCCGATGTTGTGCATGATGTAGTAGCCGAACATCACCCAGTCTTCGCTGGCCGCCCGTTCCGCCGAACGGCCGAGGTGCCCGGCGACCGGGTCGTACATGCTTTGCATTTCGCTGACCTGGTCGGCCGGGATGAGGTTGTAGATCAGGCCCGGGAACAGATACACCAGCAGGCCCATGCCAATCAGGCTGCCGAAAAACATCAGGCCGGCGGCGAGCACAAAGCGCCACTGCTGGCGCACCAGTCGCGGGAAGTCGGCGAGGATGAACGCCAGCGCATTGGCCCCCAACCGACTGCGATGCCGGTAAAACTGTTGATGCCCACGCAACACCTGATGCTGCAGCGAATCCACGAGAAAACTGCTGTACCCGCGCTCCCGGGCCAGGGCCAGGTGATGGCAGAGCCGGCGATAATCCTTGGAAAAGCTGGCGATGCGTGAGGCGTCCTTGCCTCGTTCCAGTCGGTCGAGGACCAGGGCGAATTGCTCCCATTCGGCCTTGTGGCGACTTTCGAAAAGGCTTTGCTTCATGTGGGGCCCAACAAGCCGCGGGCGATGCCATTGAGTTCGGCCACGGCGCGGGGCGGCGCAACCCGCAACGGTTCGGCGAGGATGCTCGCCAGTTCATTGACCCGCGCCGGGGAGAGTTCGCCCTGGCGTTCGGCAAAACCGAGGATGGCGCGCTGTTCGGTCAGCGTCAGGGCAAAGGTGGTGCGACGTGGTTCGGCGTCGGGTATTTCGGGGCGGGTGAGCGGCTGTTCGCGGTAGATCACCAGCGTCCCGGCGGCGAGGTCGCCGAGGCGCTTGAAGGTCGGGTGTTGCAGGCAACTGATGGCCCCGAGGACGTAACCAAACGGCAGCAGGTCGACAAACCGCAGCAGGTTGCGCAGCAACGAGGCCGACCAGCCGACCGGCGTGCCATCGTCCTGCACCACGCGCAACCCCATCCATTGCTTGCCCGGCGAGCGGCCCTGATTCAGCACCTCGAACAGCACCATGTACCACCAACTGACCCCGAACAGCAGGATCGAGCCCAGCCCGGCGCCGAGTTTGCCCAGAAACGCCAGCACGGTGAACAGCACGCCGAGGAGCAACCCGCGCAGGCCGAGGTCAATGGAGAACGCCAGCGCACGGACCATCAACCCGGCCGGGCGCAGTGGCAAGTCGATGCCTTCGGGCGTTTCGACTTGATACCGCGTGTCCAGTGGCGGGGACAGCGTCGCATTCCTTGGCAGTGCTGTGGTCACGAGCATGGGCAACCTGAATGATCGGGCCGGATCGGGATTCAATAATGCGCAGATGCTAGCAGCCTCTTGGGGGGAAACGACATAACTATGTATTGCACGATGCAAAGCCGGAAGTGATTGAATGACAAGAGGACTGGCCGCAGCGACTTATCTGCGCCTAGACTTCGCCGGTCTTCAGTTCAGGAACAGCCCGTGACCTCCATCTTCTGGTACGACTATGAAACCACTGGCATCAACCCCCGTTGCGACCGGCCGCTGCAAGTGGCGGGGATTCGCACCGACTTCGAACTCAATGAAATAGACGAGCCGGTCAATCTGTATTGCCAGCCCAGCGACGACATCCTGCCGCATCCGGCGGCGTGTGCGATCACCGGCATCACGCCAAGCCGTCTGGCCGAACAAGGGCTGAGTGAAGCCGACTTCATGACCCGGGTGCATGCCCAACTCGCGGCCCCCGGCACCTGTGGTGCCGGTTACAACACCTTGCGCTTCGACGACGAGATGACCCGCTACAGCCTCTATCGAAACTTTTTCGACCCGTATGCTCGGGAATGGCAGGGTGGCAACAGTCGTTGGGACCTGATCGATGTGGTGCGCGCCGCGTATGCCCTGCGCCCCGATGGCCTGAACTGGCCCACGGACGACGAAGGGCGGGTGACGCTCAAGCTCGATCGCCTGACGGTGGCCAATAACATCGATCACGGCAATGCCCACGAAGCCTTGTCCGATGTGCGCGCCACCATCGCCCTGGCCCGTTTGATTCGCGAGAAACAACCGAAGTTGTATGACTGGCTGTTCCAGTTGCGCAGCAAACAGAAGGTGATGGATCAGATTCGGTTATTGCAGCCGATGGTGCACATCTCCGGGCGTTTTTCGGCGGCGCGCAGTTATGTCGGCGTGGTATTGCCCCTGGCCTGGCATCCGCGCAACAAGAACGCGCTGATTGTCTGCGACTTGCACCTGGACCCCCAGGGCTTGCTCGACCTGGATGCCGAGACGTTGCGCCAGCGCCTGTATACCCGTCGCGATGAGCTGGCTGAAGGCGAGTTGCCGGTGCCGCTCAAACTCATTCATATCAATAAATGCCCGGTGGTGGCGCCGCTGTCGGTACTGCGTGCCGAAGATCAGCAACGCCTGGGGCTGGAGATGGCGCTATATCAGCAACGGGCGCTGCGGCTAAGTGACGCACAACAAGTTTGGCGCGATAAGGTCATGGCGATTTATGCCAGCGAAGCTTTCGCCGCGAGCCAGGATCCGGAGCAACAGTTATACGACGGCTTTATCGGTGATCGGGATCGGCGTCTATGTGATCAAGTCCGGGCGGCGGACCCGGTGCAATTAGCGCAACAACAATGGCCGTTCGATGATGAGCGTTTACCTGAATTATTGTTTCGATATCGCGCACGCAACTTCCCGGATACGTTGAATTTCGAAGAGCAAGAACGCTGGCGGCTATTTTGTCAGCAACGTTTGAGTGCTCCGGAGTGGGGGGCGCCCAATACCCTGGAATCTTTTGCGCAGGCCTCGGCACAATTGGCCAATAGCGCTACAACGTTTCAGCAAGAGGTGCTCAATGAATGGGCAAATTATGTCCAGGGATTACGCAAACGTTTGAGTCTTTGAAGTGCAATGATTGAAGCCTGAATCCCGGGCATAAAAAAACGCCAGCATCTGCTGGCGTTATTTTTTGTCGCAGAATTAATCTGCAACAGGCTTGCGGCTTAGCCCAGCAGGGTAGCCCAGCCTTCAACCACGTCGCCGCCCCACTTGGCTTTCCACTCTTTCAGAGTCTTGTGGTTGCCACCTTTGGTTTCGATGACTTCGCCGTTGTGCGGGTTTTTGTATTGTTTAACTTTGCGAGCACGCTTGGTGCCAGTAGTTTTTACTGCGCCGCCACGTGGTGCTTTGGTTTTGGACTCTGGATCCAGCAGCGCGATGATGTCACGCAGGGATTTGGAGTACTCGCCCATCAGGGTGCGCAATTTGCCTTCGAATTCCAGCTCGGTTTGCAGTTTGTCGTCTTGGGACAGATTCTTCAAACGGGCTTGCAGCTCTTTGATAGCTTCTTCGGTGGCGCGGTATTCGTTGATCAAGGACATTGAGGACTACCTTATGTAGGACGCAGGATGGCAGGGACAGTGCGGCAATAATAGTCAGGGTGTTTCATCAAGTAAACATTTAACCGAAGTTTTATTTAAATGAGTTGCGGTGAATAGGGCATGAACTCGTTGTGCAGTTAAATAGTGTGATGCAGTCAACACAGATATTCACAAATGAGTGCTTGAACATGCTCTGCTACAGCCCCATCGCGTTGGCGCGTGACGCGGCTCGAACCCGGGCCGTTGGCCGATGTGCAGGGGCAGGCGTCATCAATACTGCAGTTTTGCTGCGCAATCGCTAGAATGGCGGCCTTTGCGAAGTTCTGGAGTTTGACCCTAATGCGCACTTTTCGGCTGGTGATTGCTTGCCCGGACCGCGTCGGTATCGTTGCTAAAGTCAGTAACTTTCTGGCGTCACATAACGGCTGGATCACTGAAGCGAGCCATCACTCGGATAATCTCAGTGGCTGGTTCTTCATGCGTCACGAAATTCGTGCCGATTCGCTGCCTTTTGGTATCGAAGCTTTCCGCGAAGCGTTTGCGCCGATTGCCGAAGAGTTCTCGATGAACTGGCGTATTACCGATACCGCGCAGAAAAAACGCGTGGTATTGATGGCCAGCCGCGAGTCTCATTGCCTGGCGGACTTGCTGCACCGCTGGCACAGCGATGAACTGGACTGCGAAATTTCCTGCGTGATTTCCAACCATGACGACTTGCGCAGCATGGTCGAGTGGCACGGCATTCCTTATTACCACGTACCGGTCAATCCACAGGACAAAGAGCCTGCGTTTGCCGAGGTCTCGCGCCTGGTCAAACAGCACGATGCCGAAGTGGTGGTACTTGCCCGTTACATGCAGATTCTGCCGCCGGCGTTGTGCAGCGAATATGCCCACAAGGTCATCAACATTCACCACAGCTTCCTGCCGTCGTTCGTCGGGGCCAAGCCGTACCATCAGGCTTCCCTGCGTGGCGTGAAGCTGATCGGCGCTACTTGCCACTATGTCACCGAAGAACTGGACGCCGGTCCGATCATCGAGCAGGACGTGGTCCGTGTCAGCCACAGCGACAGCATCGAAGACATGGTGCGCTTCGGCCGTGACGTCGAGAAGATGGTGTTGGCCCGTGGCCTGCGTTATCACCTGGAAGACCGGGTGCTGGTCCACGGCAATAAAACCGTCGTGTTCTAAACTCCACACCTGATCGTTCCCACGCAGAGCGTGGGAACGATCAGTGTAGAGAGAGGAAATTGACCATGGCCGATCCACTGGACAAAGCCACTTCCAAGGCGCCTGCCACCTTGGGCGAGGGCTGTTTGAGTCGTTATGACCCGGATGACATGAGCCCTGAAGACGGCACCGAATTCCCCGGCGCCGCCGAGTTGTGGGAGCAGTTGCAGGAAACACCTGGCGAAAAATCCGGGGACGCCTGATCCCTGTAGGAGCGAGGCTTGCCCGCGAAAACGGTGTGTCAGCCAGCATCAATATTGGATATCCCGCCGTTTTCACGGGCAAGCCTCGCTCCTACACGGGATCAGGCCTGCTTGAATTTCATCAACTTCTTGAGCAACGGCCGTCCCAGCATCAGCAAAAACACCGGCCCACCGACCACCAGGTAAAAGTAATACGTCACCGCCCGCCAGATCAGAATCGCCGCCGCCGCGGTGGATTTCCCCACCATCGGCGCCAACAACGCCGCCGAGGTCAATTCCGCCGCACCGGCACCGCCCGGCAACAAGCTGAATTGCCCCGCACCCAATGAGAGCATCTGGATCAGAAAGCTCCAGGCCCACTGCAAATCCGCCCCCAATCCGCGTAACGCCAGGTA
The DNA here is from genome assembly GCF_008370045.1 of Pseudomonas sp. ANT_J12. Lineage (GTDB taxonomy): Bacteria > Pseudomonadota > Gammaproteobacteria > Pseudomonadales > Pseudomonadaceae > Aquipseudomonas. Next base: position 196,633 of record NZ_VOBN01000002.1, on the reverse strand, counting down.
CAGCACGCTGTAGCGCAGCAGCCAATGCACGCAGGTCAGGGCGAAGACCTTGGCCAGTGTCTGGACGGGCAACTTCAGCGTGTCCGTGAACGCCGCCAGGAAATGCAGGAGTTTTCGCGCCCAACGCAGGCGTGTGCTGGCTTTGACATTCAGGCGCGCAAGTAACCGGCCGCTCAGACGAATCAGCAGCCGATGGAAACGCGCCACCATCAGGCAAGTGACCAAGCCGCCGAACAACGAGACAGCGCTGACCATCAGCAGCCATTCCATGCGCTGGCTCAGGTGCTGGAACAGCGCATAAATCAGAATCCCGCTCAGAGCGCAGAGGAAAAACAGCAGGTCGCTCAATTGGTCCATGGCAAACACCGCGCTGCCCCTGGCCGGGCGCACGCCGTTACGCGCCAGCAGGGCCATGATGGTCAGCGGTCCGCCACTGCCGCCGGGGGTGGCGCAGTAGGCGAACTCGGCAGCCATGACCACGCCAAGGCTTTTGACGCGGCTGACCTTGTCGCGCTGATCGCCCAGCAACAGGCGCAAGCGCATCGTATTGACCACCCAGCACAGCAGAACCATGCCGAACATGATCAGCAAACCGCTCACCGGAAAGCTTTGCAGGCGCGACCAGGTTTCGTTGCCGCCCAATACCAATGGAATCAGCACCGCCGCCAGCAGGGCGAGGAACAGCAGAATCCCGCGACTCATGCTGTGCGGCCGAAACGGTCTTGGTGCAGCGTCAGCCAGTCGGCCTTGGTCATTGGCACACGGCCCTCGTCGAGTAAGTGTTCAAGTGTTTTCAGCCAGTAATCACGGGAAAACCGGTGACGCATGTCCACCGGGTGCAGGCCGAGGCGAATCACCGGCGCATGCCGCCAGCGTTGTTGCCGTTGGTCGCTGACGATTTTCGATAGACCGCGGCGCCAGGCACTGCGCGCACTCCAGACCAGCCCGGGGGCATCGATCGCGGTGAATTCCGGCAGACGATACAGATGTTGCGGGTCGCTGGTGTAACTCAATGGCAATTGTTGCAAGGCCTGGCGTGTTCCTTCGCTCATCAGCCAGGCAGGCGCGACAAAGCCTTTAAGCGGCCAATTGTAACGATGAAACACTTCGATGCCAGCGCGCAGGCGAGCAAGGGCGGCGGCTTGAGACAAACTGTAGAACTCGCCTTCGTGGGTGTAGACACGGCGCATGAACCAGTCTCGGGGTGTCGTCGCTGTCGGGCTGTCGTCGCAGTGAAAGTAGCCGTGCAAGGCCAGTTCGTCACCCCGGTCGAGGCGACTGCTCAACATCCGGCGAAATCCCGGGTGCGCCTCCAGGTCGTTGTGTTTGTGAAAATCGGGGACCACCAGCCAGGTCATCGGCACGCCGCCCAACGCATCGACGGTGTCGACGAAAGGCTGGTAATCGGCCCAGGTCTGCGGTGCCACGTCGTGCAGCACCAGCAACAGTGCGGGGGGCGTGTGCTCAGCCATTGGCAGTCAGCGGCCAGGGATCGCCAAGCACGGCGTGATAATGGCCCAGCAAGCTGTTGACCACCGCGTCCCAGGCGTAATGCCGTTCCACATGTTGCCGGGCCTGTTCGCCCAGGGTGACGCTGCCCCGGCTGAACAATTCGCGCACTGCGTTGGCCATGGCCAGGGGATTGTTGGGCGCGCAGAGCAGGCCGCATTGCTCGGTGACAATTTCCTTGAAGGCCCCGGCTGCCACGGCGACCACCGGAATGCCGCTGGCCATGGCTTCGAGGATGACCAGGCCGAAGGTTTCCTGGTCCCCTGCGTGCAGCAGCGCGTCGGCGCTGGCCATCAAACGCGCGACCTGGGTGGCCGGGCAGAACTCATCCACAACCGTGACGTTGTCCGGCACTTGGGCCGGCATCGATGAACCCACCAGCAGCAGGTGATAGCGCGGCCCCAGGCGTTTCATGCAATTGAGCAGTACCGGCAGGTTTTTCTCCTTGGAGCCACGTCCTGCGAAGATCAGCAGCCGGGTGTCCTCAGCAATCCCCAGTTCGGCCCGCAGTTCCGGGTCACGGGCACTCGGGTTGAAGGTTTGCAGGTCGACGCCCAAGGGCTGCACGAACACATTGCGCACCCCCAGGCCGGACAGTTTGTCCGCCATGACCTGGCTCGGCGCCAGCACCCGGTCGAAGTTGCCATAAAGCTTGCTGACATAAGCCTCGACATTGGTGGTCACCCAATTGCCCATGCGATTGCTGACCAGCAGCGGCAGGTCCGAGTGATAAAAGCCGATCACCGGCACATCCAGTTGCCGCCGGGCATCCAGCGCCGCCCAGGCGGTGAGGTAGGGGTCGCCGACTTCAATCAGATCGGGCTGCAAATCCTGCAGAACATTGCGCCAAGGCGCGAGACGAAGGGGGAAGCGATAACCCTTGCCGAAGGGCAGGGCGGGAGCGGGAACCGTGTACACACCGTCCTGTTCGCTCAGGTGTGAACCGGGTATCAGCAGGCTGTGGCGAATTCCCGGTTTGACGCTCAGGCGACGGTGCTTGGCGTCCAGATAAGTGCGCACGCCACCGCTGGCAGGGGCGTAGAACATGGTTATGTCAGCGATATGCACGATGAACATCCCTCCGGGCTATTGCTCTCCCTAGGTTGACCTATATGAAGGATAGATGTTCGGCTGGAGTTTTGCGGCGGGGGTGTCAGCGGGGGATGTGGTGTTTGATAGACCGCTTTCGCGGGCAAGCCTCGCTCCTACGCGGATGTGCGATCCGTTGTAGGAGCGAGGCTTGCCCGCGAAGAGGCCCTAAAGGACGCCTCAGATACGGAAACTGCCCACCAACTGCTTCAACCGCGCCGCCTGCTGCTCAAGGTCCGAGCACGCGCGCAACGTCGATTGCAGGTTTTCCACGCCTTCCTGGTTCAGCGTATTGATCTCGGTAATGTCGACGTTGATCGACTCCACCACCGCAGTCTGTTCCTCGGTCGCCGTGGCCACCGACTGGTTCATCCCGTCGATCTCGCCGATGCGCTGGGTCACGCTGTTCAGGCGTTCGCCGGCCAGGTTGGCGATTTCCACACTGTCCTGGCTGTGGCGCTGGCTTTCGCTCATGGTGCTGACGGATTCCCGGGCGCCGACTTGCAGCTCCTCGATCATGGTCTGCACCTGTTGCGCCGATTCCTGGGTGCGGTGCGCCAGGTTGCGCACTTCGTCGGCCACCACCGCAAAGCCACGACCGGCTTCACCGGCGCGCGCCGCTTCAATCGCTGCGTTGAGCGCCAGCAGGTTGGTTTGCTGGGAAATGCTGGTGATCACTTCGAGGATCTGGCCGATGTTCACGGTTTTGCTGTTCAGCGACTCAATGTTGGTGCTCGACGCGCTGAGCATGCTCGACAGTTGATTCATCGCCTTGATGCTGCGGTCCACCACTTGCTGGCCGTCTTCGGCCAGGCTGCGGGCGTCGCTGGCCTGGTTCGAGGCTTGCGCGGCGTTACGCGCGATTTCCTGGGCGGCGGCGCCGAGCTGGTTGATCGCGGCGGCCACGCTGTTGGTGCGCGAGGCTTGCTGGTCAGAGTTGAACATCGACGAGTTCGAGGCCGCGACCACACGCAACGCCACTTCGTTGACCTGGCCGGTGGCCGAGGACACTTCGCGGATCGAGGTATGAATTCGCTCCACAAAGCGGTTGAACGCGGTACCGAGGATGCCGAATTCGTCATTGTTCTGGATGGTCAGGCGTTTGGTCAGGTCGCCTTCACCGTCGGCGATGTCTTCCATGGCGCGGGTCATGACGTGCAACGGCTGGATCAGGATTCGGATCAGCATGCCGAGCAGGGCGATGATGATAGCCACGGCGATCACCGTCGCGACCACCGCCGAGGCGCGGAACTCGCTGAGCATGGCGAAGGCTTTGTCCTTGTCCACCGACAGGCCGATGTACCAGCTGACCGATGGCAGGCCTTTGATTGGGGTGAAGGTAACGATGCGGGTCTTGCCGTCAACTTCGACTTCACTGAAATCGCTGCTGATGCGCGGGGTGTTTTTCGGGTAGGCCTCGTTCAGGGATTTCATCACCAGGGCTTTGTCCGGGTGCACGAGGATCTTGCCGTCGGCGCTGACCAGGAAGGCATAACCCATGCCGTCGAAGTCTCGGGCGCTGAGGGTGTCGATCAAGGTTTGCAAACTCAGGTCGCCGCCCACTACGCCCACGCTTTGTCCGGCCTTTTTCGAGGCGGTGGCGATGGAAATAATGGTCTGGCCGGTGGCCGCGTCGATATACGGTTCCGTCAGCGTTGCCGTGCTGCTGCTTTCGGCGCCTTTGTACCAGGGGCGAACCCGAGGGTCGAAGCCGTCAGGCATTTTCACATCCGGGCGAATGCTGAAGTGGCCGGTGGCGTCACCGAGGTAGGACGCCATGAACGTCGACGTCAGGGCTTTCTGTTCAAGCAGGCTGGCCACGGTGGACTGTTCAGGGTTGATTGCGATGTTCTGCGCGAGGTTGTCGATCAGCAGAATGCGACCGGTCAGCCAGGTTTGAATGTTGCTGGCGGTGACCTCGCCCATCTCGTTGAGGTAATTGTCCAGGTCCTCGCGAATCGCGTTGCGTTGCAAATAGTCGTTGTACAGCGTGAACGAGGCAAAGGCAGCAATGACGATCAGGGCGGCGGCAAGCAGTATCTTATGGCTGAAACGCAGATTTTTGTTCATGGCTTGGGGTGTCCGCTAAGGTCTTAATGTCCAGGGCGTGCTTTTATAAAGGCACGCAAATTGGGCGGTGTTGAAAGTAAGCTGATATTCCGTCTCTCCTTAGGGAATTACCGACGCTCTTTTCAGTCTGGTCTCTCGCCTCTTTTTATCGGCCGTGCAGGATCAAAGATTAACCATGGGTGACAAAATGCCTGACTCATCGCAACTCGTTATCGGCGCCGACCTCGCGGGGCAGCCGATCGCCCAGGCCATGCGCCTGGCGAACCGTCACGGTCTGGTCGCGGGCGCGACCGGGACTGGCAAGACCGTCACGTTGCAACGCCTGGCCGAAGCCTTCAGCGATGCCGGTGTGGCGGTGTTCGCCGCGGACATCAAGGGCGATCTGTGTGGCCTCGGCGCCGCCGGCAACCCGCAAGGCAAGGTCGCCGAGCGCATCGCCGGGATGCCGTGGCTGAACTACAAGCCTCAGGCGTATCCGGTGACCTTGTGGGACATTCACGGTGAGTCCGGTCATCCCTTGCGCACCACCCTGAGCGAAATGGGCCCGCTGTTGATCGGCGCGTTGCTGGAGCTGACCGACAGTCAGCAGTCGGCGCTGTACGCCGCGTTCAAGGTCGCGGACCGCGAAGGCCTGTTGCTGCTGGACCTCAAGGATTTGAAAGCGCTGCTCAATCACCTGCGGGACAACCCGCAATTGCTCGGCGAAGACGCGGCATTGATGACCACCGGTTCCAGTCAGGCGCTATTGCGGCGGCTGGCGACCCTGGAGCAACAGGGCGCCGAAGCCTTGTTCGGCGAGCCGGCGCTGCAACTCGAAGACATCCTGCAACCGGCGGCCGATGGTCGTGGGCGCATTCATCTGCTCGATGCCAGTCGTCTGGTGCATGAAGCGCCGAAGGTCTACGCGACCTTCCTGCTGTGGCTGCTGGCCGAGCTGTTCGAACAACTGCCGGAGCGCGGCGATGCCGACAAACCGCTGCTGGCGCTGTTTTTCGACGAAGCGCACTTGTTGTTCGCCGACACCCCGAAGGCGTTGCAGGAGCGTCTGGAGCAAGTGGTGCGCCTGATTCGTTCCAAAGGCGTGGGCGTGTATTTCGTCACCCAGTCGCCGGGGGACTTGCCGGACGACGTGCTGGCCCAACTCGGTTTGAGAGTGCAGCACGGCTTGCGCGCGTTCACCGCCAAAGAACAGAAGTCCCTGCGCGCCGTGGCGGATGGCTTCCGGCCGAACCCGGCGTTTGATGCCTTGTCGGTCTTGACTGAACTGGGGATCGGCGAGGCGCTGGTTGGCACCTTGGCGGACAAGGGCACGCCGGAGATGGTCCAGCGGGTGTTGGTCGCACCGCCGCAGTCGCGGATCGGGCCGTTGACCGACACCGAGCGCACGATGCTGATCGCCGGGTCGCCGTTCAAGGGGCGTTACGACAAGCCGGTTGATCGCGAATCGGCGTATGAAGTGTTGATGGGGCGCAAGGGCCTGGCGCCGGAGGCTGAACCGGGTAAGCCGGCTGCTGAGGAGCCGAGTTTTACCGACAAGGCTGGGGAGTTTCTTGGCACGGCGGCGGGGCAGGCGCTGAAATCGGCGATGCGACAGGCGGCGAACCAGTTGGGCCGACAGTTGGTGCGTGGGTTGATGGGCTCTCTATTGGGCGGCAGCAAACGCCGCTGAATTCCTGGCTGGCCACAATCAATGTAGGAGCGAGGCTTGCCCGCGAAGAGGCCCTTGAGGGCGCCAAAAGCTTCGCGGGCAAGCCTCGCTCCTACAGGATTTTCATCAGTCTTTTGGTTTGGCGTGCGCCGCAAGGCGCTCCAGCGCCGCCCGCAAATTCGGATCGCTGATCCCGTCGGCTGTCGCCTGAATGGTCGCACCCGCATCGCTGGACAAACTGATGGTATGCCCCGCCGCGCCCTGCTGGACGGTCGGCGGCTGGACCTTGAACAGAATCCGCGTCAGGCTGGCGAACTCATCAAACAACTGCAGCTGCCGTTGCAAGCGCTTCTGCTGGTAACGCAGGCGGGTGGCCCAATGACCGTCGGTGACAATCAGCAACAAACTGCCCTCGCGCCACGACGCCACATGGCAGTGCTCGCGCGCAGCGGGTTGCAACTGGCTTTCCACCAGGCGTTGCAGATGACCCAGGCGTTGAGCCTGGCCGAAGATGGCTTTCAGCGGTTTGGCTTCGCGAAGCAGAACGGCGGGTGCTCTGGCCGTGAGAGGGCGAAATGCCATGATCAGACACCTGAAGTAACAGAGCGGCCATGGTAGCAGAAAGCACTCGATGAGCCTGACCCATTGCTTTGCGAGCGCTTTACCCATTAAATCAACAAGTAACTTCTGCCGTGAATGGCTTGAAGTTCAGTAAAAAGCCCTTATTTTAAGTGAGCCCCGTAACAGCGCAGTGCATGCATCGTGGAATAACGCCACTTTCCTCACCATCGTTTCCGGGTAGAATGCTCGTTCGCATGCGGCCATGAGGGCTGCTCGGGCGACTCACGGGGCCGCCCTCCATCCCTTTAGTGTGGAAGATCCTGCCGATATGTTTGCGCCTTTGTTAAAGAAACTTTTTGGAAGCAAGAACGAGCGTGAAGTCAAACGCATGCTCAAGACGGTGCAATTCGTCAATGCCTTCGAAGAGCAAATGGTGGCCCTTTCGGACGATCAGTTGCGTGCCAAGACGGACGAGTTCAAGGCCCGCATCGCCAAAGGGGAAACCCTCGACAAGCTGTTGCCAGAAGCCTTTGCGGTCGCCCGCGAAGCCGGCAAGCGCGTCATGGGCATGCGTCACTTCGACGTCCAGTTGATCGGCGGCATGACCTTGCATGAAGGCCAGATCGCGGAAATGCGTACCGGTGAAGGCAAGACCCTGGTGGCCACACTGGGCGTTTACCTGAACGCGCTGTCCGGCAAAGGCGTGCACGTTGTCACCGTGAACGACTACCTGGCCCGTCGCGACGCCAACTGGATGCGTCCGCTCTACGAATTCCTCGGCCTGACGGTCGGCGTGGTCACGCCGTTCCAGCCGCCGGAAGAGAAACGCCAGGCTTACGCTGCCGACATTACCTACGGCACCAACAACGAATTCGGTTTCGACTACCTGCGCGACAACATGGCGTTCAGCATGGAAGAAAAATTCCAGCGCGAACTCAATTTTGCCGTGATCGACGAAGTCGACTCCATCCTCATCGACGAAGCCCGTACGCCGCTGATCATTTCCGGTCAGGCCGAAGACAGCTCCAAAATGTATGTCGAGATCAATAAACTGATCCCGCAACTGGAACTGCACGTCGAAGAAGTCGAAGGCGAAGTCACCAAGGCTGGCCACTACACCGTTGACGAGAAGACCCGTCAGGTCGAGCTCAACGAAGCCGGTCACCAGTTCATCGAAGACATGCTGACCCGCGTCGGTCTGCTGGCGGAAGGCGAGAGCCTGTATTCCGCGCATAACCTGGGCCTGCTGACCCACGTGTATGCCGGCCTGCGTGCGCACAAGCTGTTCCATCGCAACATCGAATACATCGTGCAGGACGGTCAGGTTGTGCTGGTCGACGAACACACCGGTCGTACCATGCCGGGTCGTCGTTTGTCCGAAGGCCTGCACCAGGCCATCGAAGCCAAGGAAAACCTGAACATCCAGGCCGAAAGCCAGACCCTGGCCTCGACCACGTTCCAGAACTACTTCCGTCTGTACAACAAGCTGTCCGGCATGACCGGTACCGCGGACACCGAAGCGTTCGAATTCCACCAGATCTACGGTCTGTCGGTGATGGTTATCCCGCCGAACAAACCGCTGGCGCGTAAAGACTACAACGACCTGGTGTTCCTCACCGCGGACGAGAAGTACGCGGCCATCGTTGCCGACATCAAGGAATGCATGACCCAGGGCCGTCCGGTGCTGGTGGGTACTGCGACCATTGAAACGTCCGAGCACATGTCCAGCCTGCTGGAGAAGGAAGGCATCGAACACAAGGTTCTGAACGCCAAGTTCCACGAAAAAGAAGCCGAGATCATCGCGCAAGCCGGTCGTCCGGGTGCACTGACCATCGCCACCAACATGGCTGGTCGTGGTACGGACATCCTGTTGGGCGGTAACTGGGAAGTTGAAGTCGCGGCGCTGGAAAACCCGAGCCCCGAGCAGATCGCCCAGATCAAGGCCGACTGGCAGAAGCGTCACCAGCAAGTGCTGGAGTCCGGTGGCCTGCAAGTGATCGCTTCCGAGCGTCACGAATCGCGCCGTATCGACAACCAGTTGCGTGGTCGTGCCGGTCGCCAGGGTGACGCCGGTTCCAGCCGCTTCTACCTGTCGCTGGAAGACAGCCTGATGCGCATCTTCGCCTCTGACCGGGTGAAGAACTTCATGAAGGCCCTGGGCATGCAGTCCGGCGAGGCGATCGAGCACCGCATGGTGACCAACGCCATCGAAAAGGCTCAGCGCAAGGTTGAAGGCCGCAACTTCGATATTCGTAAGCAACTGCTCGAGTTCGATGACGTCAACAACGAACAACGTAAAGTGATCTATCACATGCGTAACAGTTTGTTGGCCGCCGACAACATTGGCGAAACCATCGCCGATTTCCGTCAGGACGTGCTCAACGCCACTGTCAGCGCGCACATTCCACCGCAATCGCTGCCTGAGCAGTGGGACGTGGCCGGTCTGGAAGCTGCCTTGCAGAGCGACTTCGGTGTGGCGCTGCCGATCCAGCAATGGCTCGACGAAGACGATCACCTGTACGAAGAAACCCTGCGCGAGAAGCTCATGACCGAGCTGCTGGCGGCGTACAACGAGAAAGAAGAAGCGGCAAGCGCCGAAGCGCTGCGCAGTTTCGAGAAACAAATCGTCCTGCGCGTACTCGACGACCTGTGGAAAGACCACCTGTCGACCATGGATCACCTGCGTCACGGCATCCACTTGCGTGGTTATGCGCAGAAGAACCCGAAGCAAGAGTACAAGCGCGAGTCGTACACGCTGTTCTCCGAGCTGCTGGATTCGATCAAGCGCGACTCGATCCGTGTGCTGTCCCACGTTCAGGTGCGCCGCGAAGATCCGGAAGTAGAAGAGCAACGCCTGCGTCAGGAAGCCGAGGCACTGGCGGCGCGCCTGCAGTTCCAGCACGACGAAGCACCGGGTCTTGAGCAACCGGAACTGCTCGGTGAAGAGGTCGATGTGGCCCTTGCCGCCGCGCCGGTACGCAACGATCAGAAGCTGGGCCGCAACGAACTGTGCTACTGCGGTTCGGGCAAGAAATTCAAGCATTGCCACGGGCAGATCCAGTAAAACCCGTTTCAATCGCTGAAATACCCGCGCCGCGACCGGCATCAGCCGTCGCGGCGTTTTGCCATTTAAACCACCGATGCTGCGACGCCGGTGCTGACATCATTTATTAAGGAGCGCATTCATGGCTGTTGGTCTTGGTCCTTTGCCAACGTTGCACCCGGTTGCCGGTTTTGAACTCGGTATCGCCTCGGCCGGCATCAAGCGCCCCGGGCGCAAGGATGTCGTGGTCATGCGCTGTGCCGAAGGTTCCACGGTCGCGGGCGTGTTCACCCTGAACGCGTTTTGCGCGGCTCCCGTGATCCTGGCCAAGCAACGTGTGCAAGGCCCGGTGCGTTACCTGCTGACCAACACCGGTAATGCCAATGCTGGCACCGGCGAACCAGGCCTGGCTGCCGCCGCGCGCACCTGCGCGAAACTGGCTGAACTGACCGGTGTCGATGCCAGCCTGGTGCTGCCGTACTCCACCGGTGTCATCGGCGAGCCCCTGCCGGTCGAGAAAATCGAAGGCGCGTTGCAAGCGGCCCTCGACGACCTCTCGGTGAATAATTGGGAAGCCGCCGCCACCGGCATCATGACCACCGACACCTTGCCCAAAGGTGCGAGCCGCCAGTTCCAGCATGACGGCGTGACCATCACCGTCACCGGCATCAGCAAAGGCGCGGGCATGATTCGCCCGAACATGGCAACCATGCTTGGCTACATCGCCACCGACGCCAAAGTTGCCCGTGACGTGCTGCAAAACCTGCTGCTGGACGGCGCCAACAAGTCGTTCAACCGCATCACCATTGACGGCGACACCTCGACCAACGATTGCTGCATGCTGATTGCTACCGGTCAGGCTTCGCTGCCGGAAATCACGTCCGCCAGTGGCGAATTGTTCGCCAAGCTGAAACAGGCTGTGTTCGAAGTGTGCATGGACGTGGCCCAGGCCATCGTCCGTGACGGCGAAGGCGCGACCAAGTTCGTCACCGTTGAAGTCAACGGCGGCGGCAATCATCAGGAATGCCTGGACGTCGGCTACACCGTGGCCCACTCGCCGCTGATCAAGACCGCGCTGTTCGCCTCGGACCCGAACTGGGGCCGCATCCTCGCCGCCGTCGGCCGTGCCGGCGTGCCGAACCTGGACGTGAGCAAGATCGACGTGTTCCTCGGTGACGTGTGCATCGCCAGCCGTGGCGCCCGCGCCGAGACCTACACCGAAGCCCAAGGTTCGGCGGTGATGGCGCAGGAAGAAATCACCATCCGTATCGAACTGGGTCGCGGCGATTGCAGCGAAACCATCTGGACCACCGACCTGTCCCACGAATACGTGAAGATCAACGCCGAATACCGGACGTAAGACCGAGTCGCGCCCTTCGCGGGCAAGCCTCGCGCCTACGGATGATGTGATCTGTAGGAACGAGGCTTGCCCGCGAAGACGGCCGACCAGACGCTAGAGATTCTGGCCTGTACCCCTTCACCAAAAGGTCCCGAACATGAGCCTCCACCTGATCATCGGCGACAAGCTGCTTTCCTCCTGGTCCCTGCGCGGTGCCCTGGCCCTCGACCTGACCGGCGCGCCCTACACCGAAGAGCTGATCAAACTCGGCCAGCCCGACACCCGAGAACGCCTGCTCAAGCATTCGCCCACCGGCAAAGTCCCGTTGCTGAAGACCGAGCACGGTGTCATCGCCGACTCGTTGGCGATTGCCGAATACCTGGCCGAGCAGTTTCCCGACGCCCAGCTCTGGCCCAAAGACACCGTCGCTCGCGCCCAGGCGCGTTCGGCCTGCGCGCAGATGCACAGCGGCTTTGTCGCGATGCGCAGCAACATGCCCTTTGACCTGAGCCGCGACGAAGCGCTGCCCTCGACACCACCTGAGGTTCAGGCGGACATAGAGCGCATGCTGGCGCTGTGGGCAGAATGCCGCGCGGTAGCGACCGAAACCGGCCCGTTCCTGTTCGGCGCTGCAACGCTGGCCGATGCGTTCTTCGCGCCGATTGCCGTGCGTCTGCGCACTTACCGGGTGAAGTTGCCGGCGGCCGATGAGGCTTACGTTGAAACAATTTACCAATGGCCGTTTTTCAAGGCCTGGCAGAAGGCTGGTCTGGAGGAGGTAACACAGTGAAACGAGTACACGTCGCCGCCGCGGTTATCCGTGACAACGCAGGCAGGATTCTGATTGCCCGTCGTGCCGATACCCAGCATCAGGGCGGCCTGTGGGAGTTTCCCGGTGGCAAGGTCGAGGCTGACGAGTCGGTCGAGACGGCCCTGGCCCGCGAACTTCATGAAGAGTTGGGGATTGTCGTCGGTGCTGCGCGCCCGCTGATCAAGGTTCGCCACGACTACCCGGACAAGCAAGTGTTGCTGGATGTCTGGGAAGTCTCGGCATTTACCGGCGAACCCCACGGTGCCGAAGGCCAGCCGCTGGAATGGGTCGCGCCCCGGGATCTGCTGAACTATGAATTCCCGGCGGCCAACCAGCCAATTGTCGCGGCCGCACGGCTGCCGGCGGAGTACCTGATTACCCCGGAAGATCTGGAAACCCCGGCCCTGCTGCGTGGTATCCAGAAAGCCATTGCCGGTGGCATCAAGTTGATTGTGTTGCGCGCACCCAACGGTTACGACCCGAAATACCGCGACCTGGCGGTGGACGCGGCGGGGCTGTGTGCCGGCAAGGCGCAGTTGATGATCAAGGGCCCATTCGAATGGCTGGGCGACTTCCCGTCCGCCGGTTGGCACATCACCGCCGCGCAACTGCGCAAGTATGCGGAGAAGGGCCGGCCGCTGCCGGCATCGCGCTGGTTGGCGGCGTCCTGCCATAACGCGGAAGAATTGGCGTTGGCCGAGCAGATGGACGTGGACTTCGTCACCCTGTCGCCAGTGCAGCTGACCCAGACCCACCCGGATGGCCAGCCGTTGGGTTGGGAACAGGCCGCGGCCCTGATCGAAGGCTTCAGCAAACCGGTGTTCTTGTTGGGTGGCGTTGGCCCGTCGGATCGGCAGAAGGCTTGGGAAGCCGGGGCGCAGGGTGTGGCGGGGATTCGGGCGTTTTGGCCTGAGGCGTAACACCTGATCATTCCCACGCTCGGCGTGGGAATGATCATTACGCCTGAGGCTTCGCCGCCGCCTGCCACAAAATCTCGGCAATCCCCTGACGCTTGGCAATCACTCGCGCCACCACAAACAACAAATCCGACAACCGATTGATGTACGCCAGGCCCACCCCGGCCAACGGCTCAACCGCGTTCAAATGCTGACACCGGCGCTCCGCACTGCGGGCCAGGCTGCGGCACACATGGGCCTGGGCAATCAACGCCGAACCGCCCGGCAGAATGAAATTCTCCAGCGGCCCCAACTCTTCATTCCACACATCGATGGCCGCTTCCAGCCGTTCGATTTCCGCTTCATTCAAGGCCTGATACACCGGCATCGCCAGTTCACCGCCGAGGTCGAACAGTCGATGCTGACACGGGGCCAACACGTCGATCACTTCCTTCAAGCCTGGATAAGTCGCGCTTTCTGCCGCCAATCCGGCGAGTAACACACCGACCTGACTGTTCAGCGTATCGACTTCACCAATGGCCTCGATCCGCGGGTGATCCTTGGGCACGCGGCGACCATCGCCCAGGCCGGTTTCGCCTTTGTCGCCGGTGCGGGTGTAAATCTTCGACAAGCGAAAGCCCATGGGTTACCTCGGTAGCTGATTGAGTTCTTGGGAGACGAGCGGGGTGCCCGCCAACGGCAGGCGCAAGGTGAAGCAGGTGCCTTGGCCGAGGGTCGATTGCACTTCCATCTGGCCCTTGTGGTTGTTGGTGATGATGAAATACGACACCGACAGCCCCAGGCCAGTGCCCTGGCCGATTTCCTTGGTGGTGAAGAACGGCTCGAAGGTGCGTTTGCGCACGTTCTCGCTCATGCCGATGCCGTTGTCTTCGACCTGGATTTCCGCCCACGGCGGGTTGAGTTTGGTACGCAGGATGATCCGCCCTGGTTCGCGGTCGTCTTCCCGTTGGTGAATCGCCTGGGCGGCGTTTTTCAGCAAATTGAGCAGCACCTGCTCCAGCTCGTTGGCCGTGCCCGGCACCGGGCCCAGCGCCGGGTCGAACTGACGAATGATCGCCTGGCCCTTGAAGTCGAAGCCGATGGCCAGGTCGAAGTCATTGCCGGCAATTTCCACCGCTTGATCGATCAGCGCCGGCAGGTCGCACGGGGCCATTTGCCGGGTGCTGCGCCGGCTGAAGCTGAGCATGTGCGTGACGATCTTCGCCGCCCGTGCCCCGGCTTGCTGGATGCCATCGAGCAACTGCGGGACTTCCCGCGCTTGCAGGTATTGATTGACCGTTTCCAGCTCGATGCCGACGTGTTCGGCCTGTTCGAGGTTCTTCGGCAGGTCCGGGGACAGCCGTCGGCGGATGTTTTGCACGTTGTGCAGGATCGCCCCCAGCGGGTTGTTGATTTCGTGGGCCATACCGGCAGCGAGGCCGCCCACCGAGAGCATTTTTTCCGACTGCACCATCATTTCTTCCAGGGACAGGCGCTGGGTGATGTCGTCGATACGGATCACCACCCCACGCCCGGCGCCGCCCATCAGCGGGTAGAACGTCAGGGCGTAGTGTTTGGCTTCATCGTCCTTGATCCAGGTCACCCGTTCGATCTTGGCCACAGTGTGCTGCTCGACGGTTTGCTTGAGTTGCGGCAGGAATGGCTTGAGCGGTTCGAAGGCGAGGAAGATCGGCTGGTTCAGCGCTTCATCCAGGCGCGTGCCGGACAGGGCACTGGCCTCCTGATTCCACTGAGTGACGTAGAGCTGCTCATCGAGGGCGATCAACGCCGACGGCATGGAGTCGATGATGCTGTTGAGGTAGTTCTGGAAACCGGTGAGTTTCTTTTCGATCTTGCTCCGCACCTGGACTTCCAGTTCCAGCTTGCGGTTGGTGTGACGGGTTTCTTCCGCCAGCCCCTGGGCCTGATCGTAAGCGGCCTGGGAATCGTCCCGGGCGCGCTTGAGTTGCTGCTCCCGGGCTTCAATGCGCGAAAGCATGGTGTTGAACGCCTCGGCCAGGCTGCCGATTTCATCGTGGTTGCCGCGAGAGGCGCGCAGGGCGTAGTTCTCTTCACGGGTCACTTGTCGGGACAGTTCTTCGAGCTGATGGATCGGTCGGGTGATCAGGCGTTTGATCTGCCGGGCGATCACCAGCCACAGCAGCACACTGAAGATCAGGATCCCCAGACTCGCGGTCAGGGTGCCGGTATAGAACGCCACGGGCAGTTCGCTGCTCGCCACCAGCAGCAGATGGCCCGGTTCGGTGCCGGGGCGGGGCAGGGTGATGATTTGGTTGCTGCGAAATTCCGTGGCTTGCCAGGCTTCGATATGCCGGTAGTGCTCCGGCAGCTTGAGCTTTTCGCCGTGCTGCAACTGCGCCAGACGCACGCCGTCACCGTCATACAGCGCTGCCGCGCGCAACGGTGAGTAGCTGTTGAGTTCATTGAGCAGGCGCTCGGCGCTTTGCGGCGACTTCAACGCCTCGGCCACCAGGCTCGGGTTGGACACCAGTCGGCCGATGGTCTGCAAGGCCTGGGGCGCCATGCTTTCCTGGGATATGTAGTAGGCGGCGCTGATGAACGTCAGGTTGGCGACCAGCAGGACAGTGATCAACAGCACCAGCAGGGCGGCCAGCAGTTTCTGGCCGACGGGAAGGTTTTCGAGGCGCTGGCGCAGTGGCATCAGGTTTATCGCTGCAAAGGAACAAGTGGCCAGCGTAGCCGCTGCTCAGTCGCTGGGCAATCCAAGGCTGTGCAGATGAGCGATCAGCCGTTGCTGCAATTGATGCAGATGGGGCAGGTGCAGCTGGTGTCGCGCCGCGACTTTGCAGACATGGCCCAATAGATAGCTGATTTCGGTGCGGCGTTGATTGGCAACATCCTGGTACATCGAGGAGTAATTGGCGGCGGTGGCGTGGATCACTCGCTCCACTTCCTGCTGAAGATCCTCAGCGGCGGCCGGCTGGCCACATTGCTCCAGCAGCTCGGTGAGTTCGGCGCAGAGCGTGGCCACCTCGCAATGGTGCTGCTGCAAACCGCCGTTGCGACAATCGTGCAGCACGGTCAGGGGATTGATTGCGCAGTTGAGTGCGAGTTTTCGCCACAGGCGGGTGAGGATGTCGGTGCTCCACTCATGGGGAATCCCGGCGGCCGTCAGGTCGTCCAGCCAGATCGGCGCCACCGGATGGCCGGCATCCCCGAGCCAGGTGTAACCGTGGCCGGCGAAGACCACGCGCCAGTCGCCATCGCGAAACGCACCTTCGGTGCTCGACGCGCTGATGCAACGGGCCTGGGGCACCTTGGCCGCGACCGCATCCTGACTGCCGAGGCCATTCTGCAAAAGAATCAGCTCAGCGCCCGGGGCCAGGCGCGACGCCAGTCTGGCCACGGCGTTCTCGGCGTCGTAGGCCTTGCAAGCCACCAGCAGGCGATTGATCGGCTCTTCGTTGTCAAGTGTTTCACCGGGCACCGCATAGGTTTTTGCCTCGCCGTGCTCCACCAGGGTCAGGCCGCCGGCGCACTGGTACGCCTGCAGGCGTTGCTCATCGCGCACAATCAACCGCACCGGAACGCCGGCCCGCGCCAGACGGGTGGCCCACAAGGTGCCGAGACTGCCGGCGCCCAGAACATGCCAGGTGGTGGACATCAGTTTTTTGCTCGGTTTGAGGCAGGCATGTGCGGCTCGCGGTATCGGTTGGAAAAGACCCGTTATAATGAGCCCGATTTTAACCGCAAGCCAAGCGCGCTCCATCATGATCGAGCGCGCCTTTTTATTGGAGAAACTACATGCCGTCGTTCGACGTGGTATCCGAACTGGACAAACACGAAGTCACCAACGCGGTCGAGAACGCCGTCAAGGAACTCGATCGCCGTTATGACCTGAAAGGCAAGGGCAGCTTTGAGTTCAAGGAAAAGGACCTGACCGTCAACCTGACCGCTGAAGCCGACTTCCAGCTCGAAGCGATGATCGAAATCCTCAAGCTGTCCCTGGTCAAGCGCAAAATCGACGTGCAGTGCCTTGAAGTCAAAGACGCTTATGCGTCGGGCAAGCTGATGAAGCAGGAAGCCGTGCTCAAGGAAGGCATCGACAAAGAGCTGGCGAAGAAAATCGTTGCTCACGTCAAGGACGCCAAACTCAAGGTCCAGGCCTCGATTCAGGGCGAGCAGGTGCGAATCACCGGCAAGAAGCGCGACGATTTGCAGGAAGCCATTGCGGCCCTGCGCGCCAAGACGTTCGACATGCCGCTGCAGTTCAACAACTTCCGCGACTGACCTTCAAGGCGGGAACCTCCTGGCGTTTTCGGCGTCCGAGGCCCCAGCAATGGCAGAAACGATCAAATCCCGGTGGGGTTGGTCTTTTCTGCCGCTTACTTTTCGCGTGCCGGATGGCCGGAAATCAGGAGAAAGTAGATGGATTTGAATAGCGAAGTGGACAATCTGGTCAAGGCATCGCAAGCCTGGATTCCGATGATCATGGAATACGGCAGCCGCGTCTTGCTGGCGGTGATTACCCTGGCCATCGGCTGGTGGTTGATCAACAAGGTCACGAACAAGCTCGGCGGTTTGCTGGCCCTGCGTAACGCTGACCTGGCGCTGCAAGGTTTTATCAGCAGCCTGGCCAACATCATTCTCAAGGTACTGCTGATTGTCAGCGTCGCGTCGATGATCGGTGTGGAAACCACTTCGTTTGTCGCGGCCATCGGTGCGGCCGGCCTGGCCATCGGCCTGGCATTGCAGGGCAGCCTGGCGAACTTCGCCGGCGGCGTGCTGATTCTGCTGTTCCGTCCGTTCCGCATTGGTGACTGGATCGAAGCACAGGGCGTGGCCGGTACGGTCGACAGCATCCAGATCTTCCACACCGTGCTGCGCACCGGTGACAACAAAACCATCATCGTCCCTAACGGCAACCTGTCGAATGGCATCATCACCAACACTAACCGTCAGCCGACCCGTAAAGTCGTGTTCGATGTAGGCGTGGACTACGAAGCGGACTTGCAGAAGGCCCGTGAAGTGTTGCTGGAACTGGCCAAGGATGAACGCGTCATGGCCGAGCCGGCGCCTCAGGCGGTGATTTCGACCCTGGGTGACAGTTCGATCACTGTGTCCCTGCGGGTGTGGGTCAAGACCGCCGATTACTGGGATGTGATGTTTATGTTCAATGAGCAATCCCGTGATCGTTTGAAAGCGGCCGGTATCGATATCCCGTTTCCGCAACGGGTTATTCGCGTGGTTCAGGAAGCAACACCACAGTAACGGAGTTTTTTAACTTGGCTGTTCGGTCAAGTTAAAACCGTCAACCCAAGAGTCGATAAGGCTCTTGGGTTTTTTTATGGCTATCGTTTAGAAAAGATAGCTTCCTAATGTTATTGGTTGGAGTTAATTAGCTTGCTTGCGAAGTTACAGCGCAACAGACATAAAAAAACCGCCCACCTGAAACAGGTGAGCGGTTTTTGTTAGAGCAGAGCTCTACAGTACGACCGGTTTACATCCTGATTACAGGATGGTCAGCGGGTACTCAACGATTACACGAGTGTCGTAGTTGTCACCCGCATAACCACTGTACGCGCCGTTCGAGCGGTAGTTGGCGAAACGCACGCGGAAAGACAGGTCTTTTGCTGGACCTTCTTGCAGAACGTACTTGGACTCCAGGTTCCACTCGTTTTCCTTGCCTTCACCCAGACCGTTGGTCTTGATGTTGTCACCCATTACGTAACGGGTCATGAAGCTCAGGCCTGGAACGCCGTAGGTTTTCATGTTCAGGTCGTAGCGAGCCTGCCAGGAGCGCTCTTCGCGGCCCACGAAGTCGGAGATCTGAATGGAGTTGGCTACGAAGATGGTGCTGTTACCGTCAACGCCGTAGTAGTAAGCGTTGTCGCCGCTGGAGCGCTGGTGAGCAACGGTGAACTTGTGAGCACCGATGCTGTAGGCAGCTGCCAGGGACCACAGTTTGTTGTCCACGCCGGCGGTGCCGTCGCCGATTGCGTCAACCAGGTCGCCGCGCTTCTCGCCTTCGGTTTTATAGCCGTTGAAGTCGAAGTTCAGGGACTGATCTTCGTTGATCGGCAGGGTGTAGTTCAGGTTGATGTACTGCTTCTTGAAGTAGTCATCTGCGTCGGAAGCAGCCACTGCACCGGTGAAGTTGTCGGTGAACGCGTAGCTGGCGCCGAAGATGTTGATGTTGGTCAGGCCTTTGCCGCCAAAACCATTTTCATCAGGCAGGCCGCCGATGCTGTCCCGACCCATGCCGGTTTGCTTGCTCAGGGAAGTGAAGCGACCTGCGCTCAGTTCCAGGCCCTTGATCTCTTTGGAAGTGATCAGGGTACCGGTCGCGACTTCTGGCAGCAGACGGCTGTCATCGGTAGCGAATACTGGGCTGGCAACGAATTGCTGACCGTATTTCAGAGTGGTGTCGGACAGGCGGAATTTAACTGCGCCGCCGATCTTGGACTGGGTTTTTTCCGGGTTGCCGTCGCTGTCGTTAGCGAACAGACCGTTACCGCGACGGCCCGAACCGCCGTCCAGCTTGGCCGAGCCCATTGCCATGGCATCGACGCCCACGCCGATGGTGCCTTGAGTGAAGCCGGACTCGTAGGTCAGCAGTTCGCTGATACCGGTGTCCTGGCGATAGCCGCTTTTAAAGGTGCCATCACCGTTGGAGATGTTACCGCCGCCGTTCTTGAAGTCGCGGTTCATGTACTCCATACGGGTTTTGGCTTTCAGACTTTGGTCTTCGAAAAAGCCCTTGGACTCGTCCTGGGAGGACGCGATTGCGAACTGCGAGGTGCCTGCTGAAACAGCCAGTGCGATCATGCTCCACTTCATCACGCGCATCGTGATTTGCTCCTTTGGTTTTTAGAAGAGTACTGCCGTCCCACCTGTTTTATTATCTGGGCGGCTCTTTCTTTTTGTGTCGGCGCAAACTTATATCACGCCGACAATATTGGCGATACTTGCGCATCTAACCTTTCAGCTTCTTTACGACACTGTCGCAAACAGCTTGATAGATGTCGCAAATTTACAACCTCGATGCAAGCGGATTAACAACTTAGGCGCTGTTTTCCAAAGCTTTAGCGTCGATAAAAAGAGTCCCTGGTGAAACGTTTGAATCTCCATTGGGCAACCCTGCCGCTGTTTTTATTGGCCTCAAGGCTCCCACTTCCAGCAGGGCACTTGTAGACGATATGGGTGTGAATGCAACAAGCGTGCTCAAACCTGAATTCTGTTGCCGTTTTTTTCTATCGGCACGCTCGTTCCTGTAAAAACCTCATAAAACCGGGGGTTTCAAGCGCGTTTTGTTTGCGCTTGACCCCATCCTTTCCAGTGTGTTGCACGCTGATGACAATTGCGCGACCACAAAAAACGTTACCGGTTCACCCCGTGAGTGAGTAATTGGCGGATCCCCGACGGACTCAGCGTAGATGCGATGTGCGGTTTTGGTGCAAAAAATTTTATTCGCTGTGCTGTATTCATACAGCGTGGCCAGTGGCAGGGCGCGAACGGAGGAGTGTTTGTCGGTCATTTCGGCGGTTTTCGCTGCGGCATCGGTGCTGTAATGGTGCGCGCCGGACAAAAATGTCTCATCTCGGGGCGCGGGACCGCATGGCTGAGTTGACCCTGCGGGCCGGGTTCGTCGTGAAGCCCGGGGCATTCGCAGGTATGCTGCGGTTCTGTCGCTTGGCGCGCAGCCTCCGGTGGGCGGCGCTAAGCTGAAAATGATGAAACAGGCGGGAGTGCGCACAGTGTTCGCTTTAGATCCACGACTTCAACAAGACACCTTACCCATCGGCGATTTCCCTCTCTGCCGGTTGCTCTTGTCCAACGATTCGAACTACCCCTGGTTCATCCTGGTACCGCGCCGCGAAGATATCAGCGAGTTGTTTCAGTTAGATGTCGCCGATCAGCAGCAGCTCTGGCAGGAAACCACCGCCCTGGCAGAAATGCTCAAGGACTCGTTCGACGCCGACAAGTTGAATGTTGCGGCGCTGGGTAACGTTGTCAGTCAGTTGCATATGCATGTGATTGTGCGCAAACGCGAGGATGCCGCCTGGCCCGCCCCGGTCTGGGGCAAGCACCCGGCCAAGCCCTACAGCGCCGAGCAGGTCGCGGTGATCCGCGAACGGCTGCGCCTGGTCTTGACCGATCACTTCACGTTTCTGGAGGGCTGAGCCATGGGCCTGGAAGAGCGCGTCAACGATCTGGAAAGCCAACTGGCGTTCCAGGACGACACCATTCAGTCATTGAACGATATTCTCGTGACGCAACAGCGGGTGGTCGAACGCCTGCAACTGCAAATGGCCGCGCTGCTGCGGCGCCAGGAAGAAATGGCTGGCCAGTTCGAGTCCTCCGAAGAAGAGGCGCCACCGCCGCATTATTAAGTAGAGCGGCTAAACGCCGGGCAATAAAAAACCGCGAACAGCCAGGCTGTTCGCGGTTTTTTTATCGCTCGGAATCAGCGACGGGGCAGTGCGGCAATCACGTCTTCGGCTTGCAGGCCTTTATCGCGATTCATCACGGAGAACTCCACGCGCTGGCCTTCGACCAGAACGCGGTGGCCTTCGCCACGAATGGCCCGGAAGTGCACGAAAATATCATCGCCGGAATCCCGGGAGATAAAGCCGAAGCCTTTGGACGTGTTGAACCACTTGACGGTGCCGGTATCGCGGTTGCTCATGTCATAGCTTGGCGAGGCGGCGGCCGGTGACGATTTGTAGAAGCTGATGGCCAGGTGCAGGAGCACGGCGACCAGGGTAACAACGAGACTGAACAGAACCGCGGGTTGACCGGCAATCACCGGCATCGGCGCGATCAGCGTCAGGGTTTGCAGCACGACAGCCAGGACCAGCAGGGCGCTGACCAGGTTTTGCAGTTGGTGACGAGGACCTTTGTTCCAGTAAGGGATAACCGGAGCGAGGGTCAGGTTGAGCAGGCCGAAAAAGGCCAGGTACAGCGCATCGGGTTGTTGCAGGTAAGGTACCGCTTCGGATCGCAGGCTAGGGATGAAGGACAGCAGCAAAGCAGCTGCGCCCATTAGCAGGTGGACGATTTTCAACATTTTGATTGACTCACGTTAAGACGGATCACAAGGAAGAGCTGATTGAGCACGGTCCGCTTCAGAACAATAAGAGGCGGTGGACACGTACCCGCTACCAGCCTATGCGCCGCACCCGGAAAAATAGGGGAGTGGCGACACGCTGCCTATTTAACAGCAAAGCCTGCGGCTACTCAAATCAGGCAGGCCAGCGGTGCCCCCGTGGGCGATTTGTCGCAGCTCGGCTGGCCATCCGGGACTGCAGGGTGTGGACAGCCTTGCTACAGTGGTCCTGCACTTGTCGGATGAATTTCATCACCTTTAGGGGATAAGCATGGCAATTGATATCGGTATCAGTGAAGAGGATCGCAAGTCCATCGTCGACGGGCTGTCGCGTCTGTTGTCGGACACTTATGTGCTTTATTTGAAAACCCATAACTTCCACTGGAACGTCACGGGGCCGATGTTTCGCACCCTGCACTTGATGTTCGAGGAGCAATACAACGAATTGGCCCTGGCGGTCGATTTGATCGCCGAGCGCATTCGTGCGTTGGGTTTCCCGGCACCCGGTGCCTATTCGGTGTATGCACGTCTTTCTTCTATTAAAGAAGAAGAGGGTGTGCCGAGTGCCGAAGACATGATCAGGCAATTGGTCGACGGCCAGGAAGCCGTGACCCGCACAGCCCGCGGGATCTTCCCGTTGCTGGACAAGGTCAGCGATGAACCCACCGCGGATCTGCTGACCCAGCGCATGCAGGTTCACGAAAAAACCGCGTGGATGTTGCGCTCATTGCTCGATCAGTAACCGCGAGGTGCGTGGATGGCGCCGGGGAGCGTTGTTCGTGCACGGCTTTTTCTCTCAGCCAAATACCCTTTCAGCCAAAGAAAATACCCCGGGCTTTGTAGGAAACAGTCCAGCCTAGGACCGTGTCCATGATCCTCTCCCAGCTGTTGGCTTATCCTACGTGGATGGTCAAAAAGTCATCTGGATATAACTTTGCGCCTGCGTTTTGATAAGGGCACAGGAGGTTGCTCTTATCGAAACCAGGATGGCAAAGGAGTGTCAGCGGTATGGTTTATGGAGGAAGTCGAAGCGAGTGGAGGCCCGGTGCGCAACCGGCTATAAAGGTTGATCCGTTCGTCAGGGAATTCGATATGGGGCTGGCCAGGCCGTTATCCCGATCGGTGCGCTTGAACGGTTTTGCGACTTGCCTGCGGCTGGAGCAGGTCTATTGGGAAATTCTGGGCGAGATGGCCACGCTCAATGGTTGCTCCGTCAGTGCACTGTTGTCCCACGTGGATCGCGAGGTGCATTTGCGTCATGGCGGGGTGAAGAATTTCACCGGGCTGGTGCGCGTTGTCTGCGTTGTACACAGCTTGAAGTAACGCACGTTCCTCCCGTGGCTCACGCCGCAGCGGGTGGTATGTCGGCCTGTGCAGTCTTACGGCTGCACAGGCTGCATTTAATGGATATAATCCCGCTCTTTGCCGCAAAACCCAGTGTAAGCGGTAGCAATCTGATCGCCGAGACAACCCCCATGCCGATGTACGACTATCAATGTGCTTCCTGTGGTCATCAGTTGGAAGCCATTCAAAAGATCAGCGCAGCACCGCTGGTCGACTGCCCTGCGTGCCAGGCGCCAGAGCTCAAGAAGATGCTGTCCATGCCGGGTTTCCGCCTCAGTGGCACCGGCTGGTATGAAACCGACTTCAAGACCGGTTCCAAGAAGAATCTGGCCGGCGGCGACAAAGCTGACTAGGGTCTTGGACCTGAGTTGAACGACACGCGCGAGCTCTTGCACCATCTGCAAGGCCTCCAACCGAATTTCGATTACGAGAAGTGAAACCACTACCATGATGCGCAGCCATTATTGCGGCCAACTGAACGAAGCCCTGGAAGGCCAGGAAATTACCCTTTGCGGATGGGTTCACCGTCGCCGTGACCACGGTGGGGTGATTTTCCTCGATATCCGTGATCGTGACGGTCTGGCCCAGGTGGTATTCGATCCGGACCGCGCCGAGAGCTTCGCTGCCGCCGATCGCGTGCGCAGTGAATACGTCGTGAAGATCACCGGCAAGGTGCGTCTGCGTCCGGCCGGTGCCACCAACGCCAACATGGCGTCGGGCATGATCGAAGTGCTGGGCTACGAGCTGGAAGTGCTGAACGAATCGGAAACCCCGCCGTTCCCGCTCAACGAGTTCTCCGACGTTGGCGAAGAAACCCGCCTGCGTTATCGCTTCCTCGACCTGCGTCGCCCGGAAATGCTCGAGAAGCTGCGCCTGCGTTCGCGCATGACCACCAGCATCCGTCGCTTCCTGGACGAGAACGGCTTCCTCGACGTCGAGACGCCGATCCTGACTCGTGCCACCCCGGAAGGCGCGCGTGACTACCTGGTGCCAAGCCGCACCCACGCCGGTTCCTTCTTCGCCTTGCCGCAATCGCCACAGCTGTTCAAGCAACTGCTGATGGTTGCCGGCTTCGACCGCTACTACCAGATCGCCAAGTGCTTCCGTGACGAAGACCTGCGGGCTGACCGCCAGCCGGAATTCACCCAGATCGACATCGAGACCAGTTTCCTCGATGAAAAAGAGATCATGGCCATCACCGAACAAATGATCCGCAACCTGTTCAAGGAAGTGCTGGATCTGGAATTCGGCGACTTCCCGCACATGACCTTCGAAGAAGCCATGCGCCGTTACGGTTCCGACAAGCCGGACCTGCGTAACCCGCTGGAACTGGTTGACGTTGAAGATCAACTCAAAGACGTCGACTTCAAGGTGTTCAGCGGCCCGGCCAACGACCCGAAATGCCGCATTGCCGCCCTGCGCGTTCCAGGCGCTGCGAGCATGCCGCGCAAGCAGATCGACGACTACACCAAGTTCGTCGGCATCTACGGTGCCAAGGGCCTGGCGTACATCAAGGTCAACGAGCGCGCCAAAGGTGTTGAAGGCCTGCAGTCGCCAATCGTCAAGAACATCCCTGAAGCCAACCTCAATGTGATCCTCGATCGCGTTGGCGCGGTTGACGGCGACATCGTGTTCTTCGGCGCCGACAAAGCCAAGATCGTCAGCGAAGCCCTGGGCGCGCTGCGGATCAAGGTCGGTAACGACCTGAACCTGCTGACCTGCAAGTGGGCGCCAATGTGGGTCGTCGACTTCCCGATGTTCGAAGAGAACGACGACGGCAGCTTCACCGCCTTGCACCACCCGTTCACCGCGCCGAAGTGCACCCCGGAAGAACTGGAAGCCAACCCGGCGACCGCGCTGTCCCGTGCCTACGACATGGTCCTGAACGGCACCGAACTGGGTGGCGGTTCGATCCGTATCCACCGCAAGGAAATGCAGCAGACCGTTTTCCGCCTGCTGGGTATCAATGAAGCGGAACAGGAAGAGAAATTCGGCTTCCTGCTCGACGCCCTGAAATACGGCGCGCCGCCGCACGGTGGTCTGGCCTTCGGCCTGGACCGTCTGGTGATGCTGATGACTGGCGCCCAGTCGATCCGTGAAGTGATCGCTTTCCCGAAAACCCAGAGCGCGGCTGACGTCATGACGCAGGCTCCGGGTGCTGTAGATGCCAAGGCATTGCGCGAATTGCACATTCGTTTGCGCGAAACGCCAAAGGCTGAGTAAGGCTGACCCTGAAGGCGCATCCTTATGGGATGCGCCTTTTTCATAGGTCGAGATTTTTTCTTGCTGGCTGGCGCGAACGTGCGCAGCGGGCAATGTTTCAAAGAGAATTCGGAGCGAGATATGGCGGGTCATTCCAAGTGGGCGAACATCAAGCACCGCAAAGAACGTCAGGATGCCAAGAAGGGCAAGATTTTCACCAAGTGGATTCGTGAGCTGACCGTTGCGGCCCGTCAGGGTGGTGGCGATCCAGGTTCCAACCCGCGTCTGCGCCTGGCGCTGGACAAGGCCCTTGGCGCGAACATGAGTCGCGACATCATTGATCGCGCGGTGGCTCGCGGTGCTGGCGCTGCCGACACCGACGACATGGTCGAACTGACCTACGAAGGCTACGGCCCGGGCGGCGTGGCGGTAATGGTCGAGTGCATGACCGACAACCGTAACCGCACCGCAGCCGCTGTGCGCCACGCGTTCAGCAAATGCGGCGGCAACCTCGGTACTGACGGTTCGGTGGCGTATTTGTTCGAGCGCAAGGGCCAGATTTCCTTCGCGCCGGGCGTTGACGAAGACGCGCTGATGGAAGCGGCCATGGAAGCCGACGCCGATGACGTGGTTGCCCACGAAGACGGTTCGATTGACGTGTTCACTTCGTTTGCCGGGTTCTACTCCGTGCGTAACGCGTTGGAAGCGGCTGGTTTCAAAGGGGATGACGCGGAAATCGTTATGCTGCCGACCACCAGTGCCGAACTGGACCTGGAGGGTGCCGAGAAGGTCCTCAAGCTGATCGACATGCTCGAAGACCTGGATGACGTACAGAACGTCTACTCCAACGCGGACATTCCGGAGTCGGTTGCCGCACAGCTGGGTTGATGCATCTATCAAGATCGCGGCCTTCACCCGCTCTACACTGTAGGCGCTGCCGAAGGCTGCGATCTTTTGATTGTCAAGAGCCAAAAGATCGCAGCCTTCGGCAGCTCCTACGGTTCCCCTCAGCGATCGCACCACATTGCGCAGGCGTTATGACTTTAATTCTTGGTATCGACCCCGGTTCGCGCATCACCGGTTATGGCGTGGTACGTGATACCGGACGCGGCTGCGTGTACGTGGCGTCGGGGTGCATCCGCACCGGCTCCGGCGAGTTGCACGAACGCCTGCAGATCGTCTATCGCGGCGTGCGCGAAGTCATCCAGACCTACGGCCCTGTCACCATGGGCATCGAAAAAGTCTTCATGGCCCGCAACGCCGACTCGGCGCTGAAGCTGGGCCAGGCTCGCGGCGCGGCCATTGTCGCCGGCGCCGAAGAAAGCCTGGAAATCGCCGAGTACACCGCGACCCAGGTCAAACAAGCGGTCACTGGCACCGGCGCGGCGAATAAAGAGCAGGTGCAAATGATGGTCATGCACATGCTGAAACTGACCAGCAAGCCGCAAATCGATGCCTCGGACGCCCTGGCCATCGCCATTTGTCATGCGCACACCCGTTCCAGCCTGCTGCCTCATGGCCTGGGAACTGCACGCAGTCGTGGCGGGCGCCTGCGTCTCTGATAGCATCAGCAATCATTTTTACGGGATGAGGGTTTTGCGCCTGTGTCGTCGGCGCAAAACCCTTGTCCTGTCAGTCGCCAGCACCTGCCTGGCCAACGCTCAAGGATTCGAAACGTGATTGGACGCTTGCGCGGCACCCTGGCTGAAAAGCAGCCGCCGCACCTGATTCTGGATGTAAACGGCCTGGGGTATGAGCTGGAAGTGCCCATGACCACGCTGTATCGCTTGCCGTCGGTCGGTGAACCGCTGACCTTGCACACCCATTTAGTCGTACGCGAAGACGCGCAGTTACTCTATGGTTTCGCCAGTAAGCGTGAGCGAGACTTTTTTCGCGAGTTGATCCGTCTCAATGGTGTCGGGCCGAAATTGGCCCTGGCCCTGATGTCGAGCCTGGAAGTCGATGAGCTGGTGCGTTGCGTGCAGTCCCAGGACACCTCGGCGCTGACCAAGGTGCCGGGCGTGGGCAAGAAGACTGCCGAACGCCTGCTGGTGGAACTCAAGGACCGCTTCAAGGCCTGGGAAACCGTGCCGGCGATGTTCGCCCTGGTGCCGAACCAGCCGGGTGGGCCGGATGCGCCAGCTTCGACGGTCACCGCCGAGAGTGATGCGATCAGCGCGCTGGTCTCCCTGGGCTACAAGCCGCAGGAAGCCAGCAAGGCGATTACCTCGATCAAGGAGAAAGGCTTGAGCAGTGAAGACCTGATTCGCCGTGCCCTGAAGGGAATGATTTAAGTGATTGAAGCTGATCGTCTGATTGCCGCCACACCTGGCCCTCGCGACCGCGAGGAAGTCCAGGACCGCGCGATTCGTCCCCTCAGCCTGGCCGAGTACATTGGCCAGCCGACCGTTCGCGAGCAAATGGAGTTGTTTATCCAGGCTGCCCGTGGCCGTAACGAATCCCTGGATCACACGCTGATCTTCGGTCCGCCGGGCCTGGGTAAAACCACACTGGCCAACATCATCGCCCAGGAAATGGGCGTGTCGATCAAAAGCACCTCGGGCCCGGTCCTTGAGCGTCCGGGTGATTTGGCGGCATTGCTGACCAACCTTGAGCCGCACGATGTGCTGTTCATCGACGAAATCCATCGGCTGTCGCCGATCGTCGAAGAAGTGCTGTACCCGGCCATGGAAGATTTCCAGCTCGACATCATGATCGGCGAAGGCCCGGCTGCGCGGTCGATCAAGCTGGATCTGCCGCCGTTCACCCTGGTCGGTGCCACCACCCGGGCCGGCATGTTGACCAACCCGTTGCGCGACCGTTTCGGGATTGTGCAGCGCCTGGAGTTCTACAGCACCGCCGACTTGGCGACGATTGTCATGCGCTCGGCGAACATCCTCGGCTTGCCGCTGGACCCGGAGGGCGCCTTCGAAATCGCTCGCCGCGCCCGTGGCACGCCACGGATCGCCAACCGCCTGTTGCGCCGGGTGCGGGATTTCGCCGAAGTCCGCGCCAAGGGCCACATCACCAAACCGATCGCCGACCTGGCCCTGAACCTGCTGGATGTCGACGAGCGTGGCTTCGATCACCAGGACCGACGCTTGCTGTTGACCATGATCGAGAAGTTCGACGGTGGCCCGGTGGGGGTGGACAGCCTGGCCGCCGCTATCAGCGAAGAGCGCCACACCATTGAAGACGTGCTGGAGCCGTACCTGATTCAGCAGGGCTATATCATGCGTACCCCGCGGGGGCGGGTAGTCACCCGGCACGCGTACCTGCACTTCGGTTTAAACATTCCGTCACGATTGGGCGAGATGCCCGTGGTAGACGAGTTCCTTGATGCAGTAGACGATTAATCACCTTTGCGGGCTGATCGATTGACGGTTTGTGTGGTCCTAGGGGCTCACATGACGAATCTTTCACTGGAAAGCCGCAGAAACAATCAAAAACAGTTGCCTCGCCGGATTGGCAACCTGAGGAGTAAGCACTAGAGTATGCGCGCGCAAAACGGGCTTGAGCCGTTCGCACATCGTTGTCGCGTTTATTACGAGGACACCGACGCGGGCGGCATCGTGTATTACGTTAATTACCTCAAGTTTATGGAACGGGCTCGAACCGAGCGGCTCCGGGAACTGGGCTTTGCCCAATCCCAGCTGGCAGGGGAGGACCTGTTGTTCGTCGTGCATTCCAGCGAAGCGCGTTACCACGCGCCGGCGCGACTGGACGACGAGCTGCTGGTAAGCGCTGAAGTAATCGAATTGAACCGTGTCAGCCTGCGCTTTAAACAGCAGGTCAGGCGGGCTACGGATAATGTGCTGCTCTGCGAAGGGCAGTTTTTGGTGGCCTGTGTGCGCACTAACAGTTTGAAACCCCGGGCCATTCCCGAAGCTCTACGTGCGGCCTTTGCCGACGTGAGCGGCGCGGGTACACACTCAAAGCAGGAGATAAAGCGTGGAAGCTAACGTCGTCGACCATTCCTCCATGTGGAGCCTGGTCAGCAATGCCAGCGTCGTGGTGCAGTTGGTAATGCTGATTCTGGTAGCCGCATCGGTGACCTCATGGATCATGATCTTTCAGCGCAGCAATTTGCTGCGCGCCGGTCGACGTGCCCTGGAGAGCTTTGAAGAGCGCTTCTGGTCGGGTATCGACCTGTCCAAACTCTACCGTCAGGCCGGCAGCAACCCTGACCCGGATTCGGGCGTCGAGCAGATCTTCCGTGCCGGTTTCAAGGAATTCTCCCGTCTGCGCCAGCAGCCAGGGGTTGACCCGGAAGCGGTCATGGAAGGCGTGGCCCGTGCCATGCGCGTCGCCATTTCCCGCGAAGAAGAAAAGCTCGAGCAGAGCTTGCCGTTCCTCGCCACTGTCGGTTCCGTCAGCCCGTACATCGGTCTGTTTGGTACGGTCTGGGGCATCATGAACTCCTTCCGCGGCCTGGCAACTGCCCAGCAAGCGACCCTGGCCACCGTGGCCCCGGGTATTGCCGAAGCACTGGTGGCTACCGCCATCGGCCTGTTCGCAGCCATCCCGGCCGTTATCGCTTACAACCGTTTTGCTGCCCGCAGCGAAACCCTGCTGAGCCGTTACTACACCTTCGCCGACGAATTCCAGGCGATCCTGCACCGCAAAGTGCACACCAGCGAAGAATAAGCAGGTAATTTCCAATGGCTTTAATCGCTCGAGCTCGCAAAAAGCGCAAGCCGGTCGCCGAGATGAACGTGGTGCCTTACATCGACGTGATGCTGGTACTGCTGGTCATCTTCATGGTGACCGCGCCGATGCTCAATCAGGGCGTGAAAGTTGATCTGCCCAAGGTTTCCAGCGAAGCCTTGCCGCAGGACAACAACACCCAGGTCCTGACCATTTCGATCAAGGCTGACAAGACCTACTACTGGAACCTTGGCAGCGAAGTCGACACCGAAAAGCAGCAGGACAAGGCGATGACCTTGCCGCAGATGACCGATGCCGTGACCAAGATCATTCGCGTAGGCACTGAAGGCGGTAAGCGTACCCAGGTGTTCATCCGTGGTGACAAGACCGTCGACTACGGATCCGTCATGGGTGCCATGGGCGGGTTGCAGAAAGCCGGGGTCGGTAATGTTGGCTTGATTACCGAGGCGCCCTGATGCAGCAACAACGAGAGCCAACAGCCTCGGAAAGCTACTTCTGGCCTAGTGTCTGGGCGATTGGCTTGCACGTGCTGGTTTTCGGCATGCTGTTCGTCAGTTTTGCCCTGACGCCTGAGTTGCCGCCGGCCAAGCCGATTGTCCAGGCGACCTTGTACCAGCTGAAATCGAAAAGTCGGGCTGTCACCCAGACCAATCAGAAGATTGCGGGTGAAGCGCAGAAATCTGCTGCGCGCCAGACTGAAGTCGAACAGATGGAACAGAAGAAGGTCGAGCAGGAAGCGGTGAAGGCTGCGGAACAAAAGAAAGAAGAAGCGGCTCAAAAAGCCGAGGAAGCCAAGAAGGCCGACGAGTCCAAGAAGTCTGAGGAAGCCAAAAAGGCTGATGAAGCCAAGAAAGCCGACGAAGCCAAGAAGACCGCCGAAGCCAAAAAGGCCGAAGAGAAACAATTGGCTGATATAGCCAAGAAGAAATCTGAAGAAGAAGCCAAGAAGGCTGCGGAAGAAGAGGCCAAGAAAGCGGCCGCTGAAGAAGCGAAGAAAAAGATCGTCGAAGACGCGAAAAAGAAAGCCGCGGACGACGCCAAGAAGAAAGCTGACGCTGAAGAGGCGAAGAAGAAAGTCGCCGACGAAGCCAAGAAGAAAGCTGCTGCCGATGCTGCGAAGAAGAAATCGCAGGATGCGGCACGTAAATCGGTCGAAGACAAAAAGGCTCAGGCCTTGGCAGATTTGCTTTCCGACAAGCCGGAGCGTCAGCAGGCGTTGGCCGATGAGCAGGGTGACGAAGTCGCCGGCAACTTCGATGACCTGATTCGTTCACGCGCTTCTGAAGGTTGGGCGCAGCCGCCGTCGGCCCGCAAGGGTATGAAGGTGATCCTGCAGATCAACATGTTGCCTGACGGAACGATCTCCGGCGTCTCGGTAGCTCATTCCAGTGGTGATGTGCCGTTCGACAGTTCAGCGGTAGCGGCAGTAAAAAATATTGGTCGTTTGACCGAAATGCAGGGTCTGAAGGCAAGTGATTTCGCACCCTATCGTTCATTCAAGATGACATTCACACCTGAGGATCTAGCCTTGTGAGAAACCTTCTTCGAGGACTGCTTGTAGTCATGTTCTGCTTTGCAGGATTGGCGAGCGCAGATGAAAAAAACATTCTGGTCAGCAGTGGTAGCTCCCAGGCAACTCCAATTGCCGTAGTGCCATTTGGTTTCCAGGGCGGCACCGTGCTGCCGGATGACATGGCCGAAATCATCGGCAATGACTTGCGCAACTCGGGCTACTACTCGCCGATTCCAAAGCAGAACATGATCAGCCAGCCGACCCAGCCGAGCGAAATCATTTTCCGTGACTGGAAAGCGGTAAACGCCCAGTTCATCATGGTCGGCAATATTGTTCCGGCGGGCGGTCGCTTGCAGGTCCAATACTCGCTGTTCAACGTTGCGACCGAGCAAAAAGTATCGGAAGGCAGTGTCTCCGGTACGGTTGATCAGCTGCGCGACATGGCGCACTACATCGCTGACCAGTCGTTCGAAAAGCTCACCGGTATTAAAGGTGCGTTCTCGACTCGCCTGCTGTACGTGACCGCCGAGCGCTTCTCCGAGAAGAACACGCGCTACACGCTGCAACGTTCGGACTACGACGGTGCTCGCGCCGTGACCCTGCTGCAATCGCGCGAGCCAATCCTGTCGCCGCGTTTCGCGCCGGATGGCAAGCGCATCGCCTATGTATCGTTCGAGCAGAAGCGTCCGCGCATCTTCATGCAGAACATCGACACCGGCCGCCGTGAGCAGATCACCAACTTCGAAGGCCTGAATGGCGCGCCAGCCTGGTCGCCGGATGGCAATCGCCTGGCATTCGTGTTGTCGAAAGACGGTAACCCGGACATCTACGTGATGAACCTGGGTTCGCGTCAGATCACTCGTGTTACCAACGGTCCCGGCATCAACACCGAACCGTTCTGGGGCAAGGATGGTTCGACCATCTACTTCACCTCCGACCGTGGCGGCAAGCCGCAAATCTACAAGACCAGCGTTGGTGGCGGCGGTGCGGAACGCGTGACTTTCATCGGTAACTACAACGCAAACCCGAAACTTTCGGCCGATGAAAAGACCCTGGTGATGATTCACCGCCAGGACGGCTTCACTAATTTCAAGGTGGCGGCCCAGGATTTGCAGCGCGGAAGCGTAAAAATCCTCACTGATAGCACTCTGGACGAGTCGCCTACTGTTGCGCCCAACGGCACCATGGTAATCTACGCCACCCGCCAGCAGGGCCGGGGAGTCTTGATGCTCGTGTCCATTAATGGACGCGTAAGGCTCCCGCTTCCTACCGCACAAGGCGAAGTCAGAGAACCTTCCTGGTCCCCTTACCTGAACTGACGCGGCGCTACACGTTTTACTTAACACACTGGGGTTCATTAGGAGTTTCACGATGGAAATGCTGAAGTTTGGTAAATTTGCTGCGCTGGCTCTGGCCATGGCTGTAGCTGTAGGTTGCTCGTCCAAAGGCGGCGACAATGCCGGTGAAGGCGCTGTTGATCCAAACGCTGGTTACGGCGCTAACACTGGTGCAGTTGACGGCTCCCTGAGCGAAGAAGCTGCTCTGCGCGCAATCACCACTTTCTACTTCGAATACGACAGCTCGGACCTGAAGCCAGAAGCCATGCGCGCTCTGGATGTTCACGCTAAAGACCTGAAAGCAAACGGCGCTCGCGTTGTTCTGGAAGGCAACACCGACGAACGTGGTACTCGTGAGTACAACATGGCACTGGGCGAGCGTCGTGCGAAAGCCGTTCAGCGCTACCTGGTACTGCAAGGTGTTTCCCCAGCTCAGCTGGAACTGGTTTCCTACGGCGAAGAGCGTCCAGTTGCTACCGGCAACGACGAGCAGTCCTGGGCTCAAAACCGTCGCGTCGAACTGCGTAAGTAATTCGTCATGCGAACGTGCCGTCGTGCTGTAACTGTTTTGGCTCTCAGTCTCGCACCGCTTGCGGTGTGGGCTGCGGTTCCTGTGGTCGATAACAACTCCGGTTCTAACAGCGGGAGCAGTTATCCGCCTGCGGGTTACGGTACGAACGGCGCCTATGCCGGGGGAGGGGTTTCGGCCCCTGTCTCGGCACAGGGCGAGCTGTTCAACCAACTGCAATCCATGCAGGAGCAGATCTCACGCCAACAGGGTGTGATCGAAGTTCTGCAAAATGATGTATCGCGCATGAAGCAAGAAAGCCTGGAGCGATACCAGGATCTTGATCGGCGCATAGGAACCGGCGCTGCACCGGCCGCGACTCCTGATAATTCTTCCACCGGTGGCACTCTGAATGCCCCCGGCGCAGCAGCCGCTGCAGGCGCAGGTGCAGGAGCGGCCGCCGCTCAAGCCCCTGCCGCCAGCAGTGAACCGGGTGATCCGGCGAAGGAAAAACTGTATTACGATGCGGCCTTCGACCTGATCAAAGCCAAGGATTTCGACAAGGCCAGCCAGGCTTTCGCCGCTTTCCTGCGCAAATACCCGAACAGCCAATACGCGGGCAATGCCCAGTACTGGTTGGGCGAAGTCAATTTGGCCAAAGGCGATCTGCAAGGTGCAGGTCAGGCGTTTGCCAAGGTTTCGCAGCTGTACCCCAAGCACGCCAAAGTGCCTGACTCGCTGTACAAGCTCGCTGATGTAGAACGCCGCCTGGGTCATACCGACAAGGTTAAAGGCATTCTGCAACAGGTGGTGTCGCAATATCCGGGCACTTCCGCCGCACAGCTGGCTCAACGCGATCTGCAGCGCATGTAAGCCTGTTTGAGCCGTTTTGAAGAAACCCGCACTCGTTGCGGGTTTTTTCGTTAGAATTCACGCCCTTTTTCTGAAACACGCTTTTTGGGATTCGCGCGTTGGCGGGGTTCCTTGAAGAGCCTGACGGAGGCGGACAGCCTGTTTAGCTGTTACGCCCGTGGCGACTATGCAAGACACATTGAGAATTACCGAAGTTTTTTACTCGTTGCAGGGTGAAACGCGGACTGCCGGGCTGCCCACTGTTTTTGTGCGCCTGACCGGTTGCCCATTGCGTTGCCAATACTGCGACAGCGCCTACGCATTCACCGGCGGGACCATTCGCCCCCTCGACGACATCCTCGCGCAAGTGGCCGGTTTTCGTCCGCGTTACGTGTGTGTCACCGGCGGCGAGCCGTTGGCGCAACCCAACGCCATCCCATTGCTCAAGCAGTTGTGCGACGCCGGTTACGAAGTGTCTCTGGAAACCAGTGGTGCGCTCGACATCTCGGCGGTAGATTCCCGGGTCAGTCGCGTCGTCGATCTGAAAACTCCGGGTTCGAAAGAAGCGCACCGCAACCGCTATGAGAACATCGAACTGCTGACGCCCAACGACCAGGTGAAGTTTGTCATCTGCTCGCGGGAGGACTACGACTGGGCTGTGTCCAAGCTGATCCAGTACGGTCTGGACCGACGAGCCGGCGAAGTGCTGTTCTCGCCAAGTCACCATGACCTCAATGCGCGGGACCTGGCTGACTGGGTGGTGGCGGACAATCTGCCAGTGCGTTTGCAATTGCAGCTGCATAAATATCTTTGGAATGACGAGCCGGGGCGCTGATATGACTGAACAACTGAACACTACCGAGAAACGTGCGGTGATCCTGCTGTCCGGCGGCCTGGACTCGGCAACAGTCGTGGCCATGGCCCGGGCTGAAGGCTACGCCTGCTACACCATGAGCTTCGACTACGGCCAACGCTCCCACGCTGAGTTGCACGCCGCTGCCCGTGTTGCTCGCGACCTGGGTGTGATCGAGCACAAGGTGATCGGTCTGAACCTGAACGGTATGGGCGGCTCGGCACTGACCGACAGCAGCATCGATATTCCAGAAACGCCAGGTGAAGGTATCCCAGTAACGTACGTGCCTGCGCGCAACACGGTTTTTCTGTCGCTGGCGTTGGGCTGGGCTGAAGTGCTCGGGGCGCGCGACATCTTTATTGGTGTGAACGCCGTGGACTATTCGGGTTACCCGGACTGCCGTCCCGAGTTCATCGAGTCCTTCGAGCGCATGGCCAATCTGGCGACCAAGGCCGGTGTGGAAGGCAACGGTTTCCGTATCCAGGCCCCGCTGCAAAACCTGAGTAAGGCGCAGATCGTCCAGGCCGGCGTGAAGCTGGGCGTCGATTACGGGCTGACGGTTTCCTGCTATCAGGCCGACGATAAAGGCTATGCCTGCGGCAAATGCGACAGCTGCCGCCTGCGTGCAGAAGGCTTCGCAGCAGCCGGAATCAGCGACCCAACACCTTATTTTTGATTTATTTCAAATTAGGTGTTGAATAGTCCTTAAAAATCAGTATTATACGCGCCACCACACAGCGGGTCGTTAGCTCAGTTGGTAGAGCAGTTGGCTTTTAACCAATTGGTCGTAGGTTCGAATCCCACACGACCCACCATTTTTTGTAGCAGTTTTAAAAGTCTGGAAGGCCCACGCAAGTGAGGATTTCCGGATTTTTTTTTGCCTGCGATTTGAGTTCGACTCCACGCGGTGCTACACCGCGTGACGCAGGTCAGAATCATCTTTTGCATCCACGGGATATTCTGTAGCCTTGCCCGGCTCCAACGCTGTGCCTGATGAATACTCACTCTCCCGGCGGTACCCGTAAGGGGTCCGGAGCCGGGTGTATACTCGACTTTCGCGCGAAAGCGCCCGCAGGTCTTGCGATCATGACGCAAATTTCCGAACGCCTACTGGTTCAAGCTCACCTCGACGCCAAGCAGCCCAAGCCGCTGACCGCCGAGGAAGAGGCCTATTACCGTTCTGCCATCGCTGCCGAGCTCAAGGCTCAGGACGCGGTGCTGGTGGCTCACTTCTATTGCGATCCGGTGATTCAGGCCTTGGCCGAAGAAACCGGTGGCTGCGTCTCCGACTCCCTGGAAATGGCACGCTTCGGCAATGCCCACCCGGCCAAGACCGTGGTGGTCGCCGGGGTGAAGTTCATGGGCGAGACCGCGAAGATCCTCAACCCTGAAAAACGCGTGCTGATGCCGACCCTGGACGCGACCTGCTCGCTGGACCTTGGATGCCCGGTGGACGAGTTCTCGGCGTTCTGCGATCAGCACCCGGAACGCACGGTGGTGGTGTATGCCAACACTTCGGCGGCGGTCAAAGCCCGGGCGGACTGGGTGGTGACTTCAAGCTGCGCGCTGGAGATCGTCGAAAGCCTGATGGATAACGGCGAGACCATCATCTGGGGTCCGGACAAGCACCTGGGCACTTATATCCAGCGTAAGACCGGCGCGGACATGTTGCTGTGGGACGGTGCCTGCATCGTTCACGAGGAGTTCAAGTCCAAGCAGCTCGAAGACATGAAAGCGCTGTACCCGGACGCGGCCATTCTGGTGCATCCAGAGTCGCCGACAGCGGTAATCGAACTGGCGGATGCGGTCGGTTCTACCAGTCAGCTGATCGCTGCGGCGCAGAGCCTGCCGAACAAGACCTTCATCGTCGCCACCGACCGCGGCATTTTCTACAAGATGCAGCAGCTGTGCCCGGACAAGGTCTTCATCGAGGCCCCAACGGCCGGTAACGGTGCCGCGTGCCGCAGTTGCGCGCATTGCCCGTGGATGGCGATGAACACCCTTGAGCGCACGCTCAAGAGCTTGAAGGAAGGGACGAACGAGATCTTTGTCGATCCGGCGTTGATTCCGCAGGCGATTCGGCCGTTGAAGCGGATGCTGGACTTTACCCAGGCGGCGCGGATGAAGTTGGCTGGGAACGCTTAAGCGTCATATCTAAGGGCAAGATCAAAAGATCGCAGCCTTCGGCTCCTACAGGGGTTGCCGAAGGCTGCGATCTTTTTTGTGGGCGCTACTTCTGTTTCTTTGGAATGCGTACAAGCTGCGTATCGGAATACATGTCATGCCAACTGCGCTTCTGCTTATCAAACAGCGGCCAGAGAAACCCCAGGCCCACACACAGCCACGATGCAATCGACACCACAAACCGCAACAACGCCTGCCACAAGCTGATGGATGAACCATCGGCGTTCTGCACACGGATGCACCACACCTGCATGCCCAGGGTCTGGCCGGACCAGGTCCAGAACTTGGCAAAGAAGCCGAACAGCACGAACAACAGCACCGTCGACAGTAAGGGATCACCGTCCAGGGCGCCGGCTTCGGTCAGGGTGCGCATTTTGTCTTCGCCGATGATCGCCATCTGGATCATCTTGTAGAGGCCGCTGGTGACGATCAACAGGGCGGTGCACAACAGGAAGTCATAGAACATCGCTGCCAGGCGACGACCCAACGTGGCGGCGAGGAAGTCGCCCTGGGGTTTGAGCAGGTGTTTCGACATGGCAGCCTCTGGGTGAAAAAAGAAAGCCATTTTACGGATTTACGCGCACAAAAAAGCCCCTGATGTCAGCATCAGGGGCTTTTTCGTTACAGAAGGTTAGGCTTCTGCTTGTACTTCGTCAGCCTGCATGCCTTTCTGGCCTTGCACAGCGACGAAAGTCACTTTCTGGCCTTCTTTGAGGCTCTTGAAGCCGTTGCCCTGGATGGCGCGGAAATGCACGAACAGATCCGGACCGCTTTCAGGAGTGATAAAACCAAAACCTTTCTCGTCGTTAAACCACTTGACGGTACCGCTCTGACGTTGGGACATTTCTTATTTCCTTTGACGCAAAAATTAATGACAGTCTCTTTCTCATGAAAGAGTACTGGGGCTGGTTGCAGGAGAGTAAGAAGACGTCGAACGGGATGTAGCTAACTTGTAGGCTACTGCCCAGGTCACGATTCCAAGCGACCCATGCAAACACAGTGAACAAACTCTACGCCAACTAGCCAATAAAAAACAAGCCCCTGTGAGGGGCCCGGTTTTGCTCAGGTTGGTGGCTGTTAGTCGGTCCACTAGTGCGGCTTATTCGAAACAGGTGTTCAATTGTTTTCGATCGTTATAAGCCAAGTTCATAAGCGAAAGCATGCACTGTTTTATGGCGGTTGCGTTACAGATTAGTGCACTGTTAACGCAACCGCGTTACTTATAGAAACAGTCAATCAACCGCGGTAGTAGCGTTGTGGAACAAATGGCATTTTGCTTACAAGCAAAGGCACCTTTTTCCCACGAACAATTGCCCAAACCGGTGTTTCCAGCGCGATGTAAGCGCTGTCGACGTAACCCATGGCCAGCGGTCCACCCAGGGTCGGTCCGAAGCCGCCGCTGCAGACGCTGCCGATGATCTCGCCGGCTTCGTTGACGATCTCTGCGCCTTCGCGCACTGGCGTACGTTCCTGCGGCAGCAGACCAACGCGCTTGCGGCTGACCCCGCCTTGCTGTTGAGCGAATACAGTTTCAGCGCCCGGGAAGCCGCCAGCCCGCGCACCATCGGCACGCCGTGGCTTGGAGATGGCCCACAGCAGGCTGGCTTCGATCGGCGTGGTCTCGGTGTTCATGTCATGGCCGTAGAGGCACAGGCCGGCTTCCAGGCGCAGCGAGTCGCGCGCGCCGAGGCCGATGGCGGCGACTTCTGGTTCTGCGAGCAGGGCGCGAGCCAGGGCTTCGGCATTGGCGGCCGGCACGGAGATTTCGAAACCGTCTTCGCCGGTGTAGCCCGAACGGCTGACAAAGCAATCCACACCCAGCAGTTTCACGCGGGCGAACTGCATGAAGGTCATCTTCGCCACTTCAGGGGCCAAGCGTGCAAGTACGGTCACGGCGGCCGGACCTTGCAAGGCCAGCAACGCGCGCTCTTCGAACAACGGCTCAATGGTGCACTGATCACCAATATGCTTGCGCAAGTGCGCCAGGTCCTGATCCTTGCAAGCGGCGTTGACCACCAGGAACAGTTCATCGTTACCCAGGTTGGCAACCATCAGGTCGTCAAGAATACCGCCCGTCTCGTTGGTGAACATCGCGTAACGCTGCATGCCCACCGGCAAGTCGATGATGTCCACCGGCACCAGGGTTTCCAGGGCCTTGGCGGCATTGGCGCCGGTCAGGCGGATCTGGCCCATGTGCGACACATCGAACAGCCCGGCCTGATCACGGGTGTGTTGGTGTTCTTTCATCACGCCCAGCGGGTATTGCACCGGCATGTCGTAGCCGGCGAACGGCACCATGCGCGCGCCGAGTTCGATGTGCAAAGCGTGCAGCGGGGTTTTCAGCAATTGTTCGGTGGACATATTCAGCTCCTGAAAATAGTGCGGATGCCTGCATCAGCACTCGATGATGTTGACCGCCAAACCGCCACGGGCGGTTTCCTTGTATTTGCTTTTCATGTCGGCGCCGGTCTGGCGCATGGTGCGGATGACCTTATCCAGCGAGACGAAGTGTTGCCCGTCACCGCGCAAAGCCATGCGCACCGCGTTGATGGCTTTCACCGAGCCCATGGCGTTGCGCTCGATGCACGGCACCTGAACGAGGCCGCCAATCGGGTCGCAGGTCAGGCCGAGGTTGTGTTCCATGCCGATTTCCGCGGCGTTTTCCACTTGTTGCACGCTGCCGCCGAGGACTTCGCACAACGCCCCGGCCGCCATCGAGCAAGCGACGCCGACTTCACCCTGACAGCCGACTTCGGCGCCGGAGATCGAGGCGTTTTCCTTATAGAGAATGCCAATGGCCGCAGCCGTCAGCAGAAACCGCACCACGCCGTCTTCGTTGGCGCCGGGGATGAAGCGCATGTAGTAATGCAACACCGCCGGGACGATCCCCGCTGCACCGTTAGTGGGCGCCGTCACCACGCGCCCGCCATTGGCGTTTTCTTCGTTGACCGCCAGCGCATAGAGGTTGACCCAGTCCAGCACCGACAGCGGATCGCGCAGCGCCGATTCCGGGTTCTTGCACAATTGCCGATGCAACGCCGCCGCCCGGCGCTTGACCTTCAAGCCGCCGGGCAGGATGCCTTCGTTGCGGCAACCGGCAGCGACGCAGTCCTGCATCACTTGCCAGATATTCAGCAGGCCGGCGCGGGTTTCCGCTTCCGGGCGCCAGGCGCTTTCGTTGGTCAGCATCACCTGGCTGATCGACAAGCCGTAGGTGGTGCAGTGACTGAGCAGATCCTTGGCGCTTTTGAACGGGAAGGTCAGGGGCGTGGCGTCTTCGACGATACGGTCGGCGCCGGCGGCGTCTTCATCGACGACAAACCCGCCGCCCACCGAGTAGTACTCGCGGCTGCGCACTTGCAGGCCTGCGGCGTCAAAGGCACGAAAGATCATGCCATTGGGGTGATAGGGCAATGGTTTGCGGATCATCGCCAGGTGTTCTTTCTCGTTGAACGCAATGCTGTGTTCGCCGAGCAGGTTCAAACGACCGTTGCCGCGAATTTCTTGCAGGCGGGCAGCGACGGTTTCGGTGTTCACGGTGTCCGGGTGTTCGCCTTCCAGGCCGAGCAAAACGGCTTTGTCGCTGCCGTGTCCTTTACCCGTGGCGCCGAGCGAGCCGTAGAGCTCGACTTTGACGCAGGTGGTCGCGGCCAGCAGCCCTTCACGGCGCAGACCTTCGGCGAAACGCGCAGCGGCACGCATCGGGCCGACGGTGTGGGAGCTGGAGGGGCCGATGCCAATCTTGAACAGGTCGAACACGCTTAATGACATGGTGAACTCCAGTGGAGTAGCGGCAAGCAGCAAGCTACAAGCGGCAAGTTAGAAGCTGATCAGCTCTTTCTTGCAGCTTGAAGCTTGCGACTTGAAGCTGCTTTTCTTAAGCGTAGCTTTCGATCGACGGGCAGGCGCACACCAGGTTGCGATCGCCAAACACGTTGTCGACGCGACCGACCGGTGGCCAGTATTTGCCGTCGATCAACGATGCAACCGGGTACACCGCTTGCTCACGGCTGTACGGATGCGTCCACTCGCCAACAATCTCCGCCGCCGTATGCGGGGCGTTTTTCAGCGGGTTGTCTTCCTTGTCCAGCGTGCCGTTTTCCACCGCGCGGATTTCTTCGCGGATGCGGATCATGGCGTCGCAGAAGCGGTCCAGCTCTTCCTTGGATTCGCTTTCGGTCGGTTCGATCATCAACGTGCCAGCCACCGGGAACGACATGGTCGGCGCGTGGAAACCGAAG
This sequence comes from Pseudomonas sp. ANT_J12, assembly GCF_008370045.1. GTDB lineage: Bacteria > Pseudomonadota > Gammaproteobacteria > Pseudomonadales > Pseudomonadaceae > Aquipseudomonas. The sequence goes on along the minus strand of NZ_VOBN01000002.1, from coordinate 154,874 downwards.
TCGATCAGGCGCTTGGCCACGTCATCGACGCTGATGCCGCTGCTGTCTTTCAGCGGACGCAGGTCGAGGATGCATTCGTGCGCCACCAGGCCGTTGCTGCCGGTGTACAGCACTGGGTAATGCTCTTCCAGGCGACGGGAAATGTAGTTGGCATTCAGGATCGCCAGTTGCGAAGCGCGCTTGAGACCCGCGCCACCCATCATCCGAATGTACATCCAGGTGATCGGCAAAATGCTCGCGCTGCCGAACGGTGCCGCGCAGACCGCGCCTTCCTTGCGCTCCATGGTGCCGTGACCCGGCAGGAACGGCGTCAGGTGCGATTTCACGCCAATCGGACCAACACCCGGGCCGCCACCGCCGTGGGGAATGCAGAAGGTTTTGTGCAGGTTCAGGTGCGACACGTCGCCGCCGAACTTGCCCGGCGCGCAGAGGCCGACCATTGCATTCATGTTCGCGCCGTCGATGTACACCTGGCCGCCGTGGTCATGAATGATGCCGCAGATTGCGCGGATGCCTTCTTCGAACACGCCGTGGGTCGACGGGTAGGTGATCATCAATGCCGCGAGGTGTTCACGGTGCTCGATGGCCTTGGCGCGCAGGTCTTCGATGTCGACGTTGCCACGGGCATCGCACGCGGTCACAACCACGCGCATGCCGGCCATGTTGGCGGTGGCCGGGTTGGTGCCGTGGGCGGACGACGGGATCAGGCAGATGTCGCGACGGTCTTCGCCACGGCTCTGGTGATAGGCACGGATCGCCAACAGGCCAGCGTATTCACCTTGGGAACCGGCGTTCGGTTGCAGCGAGATCGAGTCGTAACCGGTGGCGGCGCAGAGCATCGCTTCCAGTTCATCGGTCAGTTGCTGATAACCGGCGCTTTGTTCGGCTGGGGCGAACGGGTGCAGGGCCCCGAATTCAGCCCAGGTCACCGGGATCATTTCGCTGGCGGCGTTGAGTTTCATGGTGCACGAACCCAGCGGGATCATGGTGCGATCCAGGGCCAGGTCCTTGTCGGCGAGTTTGCGCAGGTAGCGCATCAGCTCGGTTTCCGAGTGGTAACGGTTGAACACCGGGTGGCTGAGGATCGGCGATTGGCGAACCAGCGCGGCCGGGATGGTGCTTTGAACGGAGGCGGCGAGGGCGGCGAAGTCCGGCAGGGTTTTGCCGTCGGACAGCAGGGCCCACAGGGTTTCCACGTCGGCTTGCGAGGTGGTTTCGTCGAGGGACAGGCCCAGGCGTTGAGCATCGACGACGCGCAGGTTGATCTGCTGGGCGCGAGCCTTGTCGTGCAATGCGGCAGTGTTAGCGCCAGTGTTCAGAGTCAGCGTGTCGAAGAAGTTTGCTTGCTCAACCGTCAGACCGATTGCGCTCAAGCCTTTGGCCAGAATCGCCGTCAGGTGATGAATGCGGTTGGCAATCTGGGTCAGGCCTTTGGGGCCGTGGTAAACGGCGTACATGCTGGCGATGTTGGCCAACAGCACCTGGGCGGTGCAGATGTTCGACGTAGCCTTCTCGCGACGAATATGTTGCTCGCGGGTCTGCATGGCCAGGCGCAGGGCCGGCTTGCCGAAACGGTCCACGGAGACGCCGACCAGACGGCCCGGCATGTCACGTTTGAACGCATCTTTCGTCGAGAAGTAAGCCGCGTGCGGGCCACCAAAACCCAGCGGCACGCCGAAGCGTTGGGCGCTGCCGATGGCCACGTCGGCACCGAATTCGCCCGGTGGCGTCATTACGGTCAGGGCCAGCAGGTCAGCCGCGACGGCGACCAACGCGTTGGCGGCGTGGAAGCGTTCGGTCAGGTCGCGGTAGTCGAAGACGTCACCGTTGCTGGCCGGGTATTGCAGTAGCGCGCCGAAGAACGGCGCTACGTCGGTCAGTTCCAGTTCGTCGCCGACCACCACGTCGATGCCCAACGGCTCGGCACGGGTGCGCAGCACGTCGAGGGTTTGCGGGTGGCAATGCACGGAAGCGAAGAACGCGTGGCTGCCCTTGTTCTTGCTCAGGCGTTTGCAGAAGGTCATGGCTTCGGCAGCGGCGGTGGCTTCGTCAAGCAGGGAAGCGTTGGCGATCGGCAGGCCGGTGAGGTCGCTGATCAGGGTCTGGAAGTTCAGCAGCGCTTCGAGGCGGCCCTGGGAAATCTCCGGTTGGTACGGGGTGTAAGCGGTGTACCAGGCCGGGTTTTCCAGCAGGTTGCGCAGGATCGGCGACGGCGTGTGGGTGCCGTAGTAGCCCTGGCCGATGTAGGTCTTGAACAGCTGGTTCTTGGCGGCGATGCCTTTGATCAACGCCAGGGCGTCGGCTTCGCTCAGGCCATCGTCCAGGCCGAGGACGCTGGTGCCTTTGATGCTTTCGGGGATGACGCTGGCGCTCAGGGCTTCCAGGGAGTCGAAACCGAGGCTGTTGAGCATGGCTTGCTCATCGCCGGCACGCGGGCCGATGTGGCGGGCGATGAATTCGTTGGCGGTGCTGAGATTTACTTGAGACATGTCGATTCCTCAGGCTTCGGCGTTGGCTTTGATCAGACGGTCGTAGGCGTCCTGATCGAGCAATTTGGCAACGGCCGAGGCGTCGGTTGGCTGGAAGCGGAAGAACCAGCCTTCGCCCAGCGGATCTTCGTTGACCAGTTCAGGGCTGCTGTCGAGCGCCGGGTTCACTTCCAGCACTTCACCGTCGAGGGGCATGTACACGCCGCTGGCGGCTTTAACCGATTCCACGGTGGCGGCTTCAGCGCCTTTGTCGTAGGACTGCAGCTCAGGCAGTTGTACGAAAACCACGTCGCCCAAGGCGTTCTGCGCGAAAGCGGTGATGCCGACTGTGACGCTGCCGTCAGCTTCAGTGCGCAGCCATTCGTGATCTTCAGTAAAACGCAACTCGCTCATGGAAACTCCTAAGGGGGCCAGACTCGTCTGGTGGACGCGATTGAATGCTTGGGCTAAAGCCCTTCTTTATAGATGGTTACTAAGCAAGAACGCGGCCAAGGTTATTAAGTCTTTAAATATCAACGGGTTGGGAGTTTTTGGCGAACGGGTGATTGAAATGTCTGTAGCGAAATCGCTACAGCTCAAAGCAAAGAAAAAAGCGTAATGGGATCAAAGCCTTGCACAGCGGTGATCTAAGGAGGGTGTATCGATATCGTTCCGCTGTAGCGCTTTCAGTACAGATGAAGGTCGCTTTTAAACAGGTTAGAAGCTTGGATCGTTCCCATGCTCCGCGTGGGAATGCCTCAATGGACGCACCGCGTCCGCTTTGGGACGCAGAGCGTCCCGGGCTGCATTCCCACGCAGAGCGTGGGAACGATCAAGTCTCAGGGCTTGTTGGGAATGCCGTACTTGCGCAACCGGTGGGCGATCGCGGTGTGGGAGGTTTGCAGTCTGCTCGCCAGTTGCCGGGTCGAGGGGTAGCTGACGTAGAGTTTTTCCAGCAGGGTTTTCTCGAACTCTTCCATGGCCTGTTCGAGGCTATCCACTTCGCTGTCGCTTTGGCGCGCCACCGAGGTGCCGGCGATGTCGAGGTCGCCGATGTCCACCAGGCTGCTCTCGCAAATCGCCGCGGCGCGGAAGATCACGTTCTGCAATTGCCGCACGTTGCCCGGCCAGCGGTTGCCCAGCAGCGCCGGATAGGTGCCCGGCGCCAGGCGACAGACCGGGCGCTGGATCTGCGCGCAGGCCTGCTGCATGAAGTAGCGGGCCAGCAGCAGAATGTCCTGGCCGCGTTCGCGCAGGGGCGGGACTTCGACGTTGAGGACATTGAGGCGGTAGAACAGGTCTTCGCGGAAGGTGCCTTCGCTGACCATTTTTTCCAGGTCGCGGTGGGTGGCGCTGAGGATGCGCACGTTGACCTTCACCTCGCGATCACCGCCGACCCGACGGAAGCTGCCGTCGTTCAAGAATCGCAGCAACTTCGCCTGCAAGTACGGCGACATCTCGCCAATCTCATCGAGAAACACCGTGCCCTGGTTCGCCAGTTCCATCAGCCCCGGTTTACCGCCCCGTTGCGCGCCTGTGAAAGCGCCGGGGGCGTAGCCGAACAGTTCGCTTTCGGCGAGGTTCTCCGGCAATGCCGCGCAGTTCAACGCCAGGAACGGCGCACTGTGCCGCGCACTGATGGCATGGCAGGCCCGGGCCACCAGTTCTTTGCCGGTGCCGGTTTCGCCCTGGATCAACAGCGGCGCATCGAGAGCCGCGACACGTTGAGCGCGAGCCTTGAGCGTGCGGATGGCCGGGGATTCGCCGAGCAACGCATCGAAACCTTCGGCGTGGTCGTGGTGCAGGGCCGACAGGCGTTCGCCGATACGGTTCGGTTGGTACAGGGTCAGCAAGGCGCCGGCGTCGGTGATCGGCGTGGCGTCCAGCAGCAAGGTCTGGCCGTTGACGGTGATTTCCCGCAGCGGCAGGCGGAAGCCGTTTTCCAGCAAGGTATCGAGCAAGGCTGGATCGGCAAACAAGTCGGCGATGCTTTCTCCTGCCGGTTCGCGACCGTACAGGGCGATCAACGCAGGGTTGGCCAGCAGCACCTTGCCGGCGCTGTCGAGGGCCAGCACCGGGTCGGTCATGGCCGCGAGCAAGGCGTCGAGCTGCAAGTGCCGGCGTTGGCCGGGCAGGATGTCGACCACCGTCATCGCCTGCACGCCGCGCACGCTGAGCAACGCATCGCGCAGCTCTTCAAGGACTTCCGGACTCAGGGTCGGGGCGTCGATGTAGACGTTGGGCGGGACCATTTCCACCGCATCCAGATTGAGATTGCGCCCACCGAGCAAGGCCAGGACTTCCTGGGTAATGCCGACGCGGTCGATGAAGCTGACGTGGATACGCATGGGGCGGTTTTTGGTTCTGACGTGCGGAGGGTGGCAAGTATGCCTTGGAGGAGGGGGTTAGGTGAAATCCCGGGCGGATGATCGTTCCCACGCTCCGCGTGGGAATGCAGCCCGGGACGCTCCGCGTCCCTTCAGAGCCGAACGCGGAGCGTCCGTTGCGGCATTCCCACGCAGAGCGTGGGAACGATCAGCGACAGGGTTCGGGGGTTATTCGAGGTGTTCGGGGTTCACCGGATCACCGGATTTCATATCCAGTTGCACCCGCACGTCTTCAAACATCGCATCGTAATGCTTGTGCACCGAGCCAATGCCGCTGTGGGTCTTGGGAACCCCGTATTTCTCGGCGATTTTCGTCACGTTGCTGGCAAAGTTATAGGCCTGATCCTTGGGCAGGAAAAATGACTCTTCCATGTCCTTGCCCAGGATGTTGCCGTGCATGGTGAACTGCATGCCTTTTTCCGGATCCTGGGTGACTTCATAGTCAATGCACAGGTTGTAGCTGACATCGTCGTCATTCAGCGCGTGGCGCTCGATATGCAAGTGACCGGGTTCGAACGTAGCCATAAACATCTCTCCTTCGAAGGCATTGGAGAACGGCAGACCCCGGGCCTGCCGCGGAGTTTCTTTTCAGCGGTAAGTAATGCCGGGCGTCGCCGTGCTGATGCGGGTGCCGGCTGTGCCCTGGACGATCGCTTCGATGTCCGAGAGTGAACCGATGACCGCGACTTTGCCAGTATGGCGGGCGAACTCGCAGGCAGCCTGGACCTTCGGTCCCATGGAGCCGGCGGCGAAGCCGAGTTTTTCCATGGCGTCGGGGTGGGCCTGGGCGATGGCTTTCTGGGTCGGTTTGCCGAAGTCGATGAACGCGGCGTTGACGTCGGTGGCGATCACCAATAAATCACTTTCCAGCTGTTCGGCCAGCAGCGCCGAGCACAGGTCCTTGTCGATCACCGCTTCCACGCCTTCAAGCTTGCCGCTTGCGCCGTACATCGTTGGAATGCCGCCACCGCCAGCGCAGATCACGATGCTGCCCTTGTCCAGCAACCACTTGATCGGGCGGATTTCGAAGATGCGTTTCGGCCGTGGGCTGGCCACCACACGGCGATATTTGTCGCCGTCCGGGGCGATTGCCCAGCCTTTCTCGGCGGCGAGTTTTTCCGCTTCGGCTTTCGCGTAGACCGGGCCGATGGGTTTGGTCGGGTTCTGGAACGCAGGGTCCTTGGCGTCGACTTCAACCTGGGTCAGCAGGGTGGCGAACGGCACTTCGAAGTCCAGCAGGTTGCCCAGTTCCTGTTCGATGATGTAGCCGATCATGCCTTCGGTTTCGGCACCGAGCACGTCCAGCGGGTAAGGCGAAACCGAGGTGTAGGCCGCCGCTTGCAACGACAGCAGGCCGACTTGCGGGCCATTGCCGTGGGCGATGACCAGTTGGTTGCCGGGGTAGATCCTGGCGATCTGTTCGGTGGCGACGCGGATGTTGGCGCGTTGATTGTCCGCGGTCATGGGTTCACCACGGCGGAGCAGGGCGTTACCGCCCAGGGCAACGACGATACGCATAATGCAGTCCTTTCAGAAAAGGGTACGAGCAACACGATGATCTTTCTCTCGCTGATCGTTCCCACGGTCCCCGTGGGAATGCCGCCCGGGACGCTCCGCGTCCCCTGTGACGCAGAGCGTCACTGAATGCATTCCCACGCAGAGCGTGGGAACGATCATCGTGAACAGGTGTTCAGCCTTTTAGATATCCGCCAACGCCGACACCAATATCGCCTTGATCGTGTGCATGCGGTTTTCCGCTTGCTCGAAGGCGATGTTGGCTGGCGATTCGAAGACTTCTTCAGTCACCTCAACGCCATTGGCCAGGTGCGGATAACGTGCGGCGATGTCCTTGCCGACCTTGGTTTCACTGTTGTGGAACGCCGGCAGGCAGTGCATGAACTTCACGCGCGGGTTGCCCGAGGCTTTCATCATCGCGGTGTTGACCTGGTACGGCAGCAGTTGCTCGATGCGCTCGTCCCACGCTTCCACCGGTTCACCCATCGACACCCAGATGTCGGTGTGGATGAAGTCCACGCCCTTGACCGCTTCTTTCGGGTCTTCGGTGATGGTGATGCGTGCGCCGCTCTCGATAGCGAAGGCTTGGCACTGGTCGATGAAATCCTGATGCGGCCACAGCGCTTTCGGCGCGCCGATGCGCACGTCCATGCCGAGTTTGGCGCCGATCATCAGCAACGAGTTGCCCATGTTGTAGCGCGCATCGCCAAGGTAGGCGTAGCTGATTTCATGCAGCGGCTTGTCGCTGTGCTCGCGCATGGTCAGGGTGTCGGCGATCATTTGCGTCGGGTGGAATTCAGCGGTCAGGCCGTTGAACACCGGCACGCCGGCAAACTTGGCCAGCTCTTCGACGATTTCCTGTTCGAAACCACGGTACTCGATGGCGTCGAACATCCGCCCCAGCACGCGGGCGGTGTCTTTCATGCTTTCTTTATGGCCGATCTGCGACGACACCGGGTCGATGTAGGTGACGTGGGCGCCTTGGTCATGGGCCGCGACTTCGAACGCGCAACGGGTGCGGGTCGAGGTTTTTTCGAAGATCAGCGCGATGTTCTTGCCTTTGAGGTGCGCTCGTTCGGTGCCGGTGTACTTGGCGCGTTTGAGGTCACGGGACAGGTCGATCAGGTAGTTGAGTTCGCGAGTGGTGTGGTGCATCAAGCTCAGCAGGCTGCGGTTGCGCATGTTAAAAGCCATGACTTGGATCTCCTTGGGTTTCGGTTATCCGCCGGCTCCACGCTTTATAAGCGCGAAGCAGGCCATACGAATTAATAGTCGATAGGGTCGCGAATGATCGGGCAGGTCATGCAGTGGCCGCCGCCACGGCCGCGTCCGAGTTCGCCGGCGCTGATGGTGATGACTTCCACGCCAGCCTTGCGCAGCAAGGTGTTGGTGTAGGTGTTGCGGTCGTAACCGATCACCACGCCGGGCTCCAGGGCCACCACGTTGTTGCCGTCATCCCATTGCTCGCGCTCGGCGGCGAAGCTGTTGCCGCCGGTTTCCACCACGCGCAGGGTCTTGAGATTGAGGGCAGCGGCCACGGTGTCGAGGAAGTTGGTTTCTTCGCGGCGGATGTCGATGCCGCCCGGTTTGCTGTCGTCAGGGCGCAGGGTGAAGGCGACGATCTGGTTGACCACTTCCGGGAAGATGGTCACGAGGTCGCGGTCGCAGAAGCTGAACACGGTGTCCAGGTGCATCGCTGCGCGGGACTTCGGCAGGCCGGCAACGATCACCCGCTCCACGGCGTTGTGCTTGAACAGGTTCAGCGCCAGTTGGCCGATGGCCTGGCGGGACGAGCGTTCGCCCATGCCGATCAAGACCACGCCGTTGCCGAGCGGCATCACGTCGCCGCCTTCGAGCGTGGCGTTGCCGTGTTCCTGATCCGGGTCGCCGTACCAGACCTGGAAGTCGGCGTTGGTGAACTCGGGGTGGAATTTGTAGATGGCGCTGGCCAGCAGGGTTTCCTGGCGGCGCGCCGGCCAGTACATCGGGTTCAGGGTCACGCCACCGAAGATCCAGCAGGTGGTGTCGCGGGTGAACTGGGTGTTGGGCAGCGGCGGCAGAATGAAGCTGGAGTGGCCGAGGAAGTCGCGGAACATCTCGATGGTCTTGCCACCGAAACTGTTCGGCAGATCATCGGCGGACACGCCGCCGATCAGGAACTCGGCGATCTTGCGCGGCTCCAGGCTACGCAGCCACGAACCCACTTCATTGACCAGACCGAGGCCGACCGAGTTGGCGGTGATCTTGCGTTCCAGAATCCAGTCCAGCGCTTCCGGGATCGCGACGATGTCGGTCAGCAGGTTGTGCATTTCCAGCACGTCGACATTGCGTTCACGCATCTTGGTGACGAAATCGAAATGGTCACGCTTGGCCTGGGCGACCCACAGCACGTCGTCGAACAGCAGTTCGTCGCAGTTGTTCGGGGTCAGCCGCTGGTGGGCCAGGCCTGGGGAGCAAACCATGACTTTGCGCAGTTTGCCGGCTTCGGAATGTACGCCGTACTTCACTTTTTCCGTGGTCATTACAGTGATCCTCCAGATTGAAACAATCAGCTCTTACAGAGTCAGGAAGCCGTCATACAGCCCGTAGGCCGCCACCAGGGCGCCCACGACGACGGCGGCGAAAATCAGCTTCTCGACGTTGGTGAAAACCGGTTTGCCCACTTCGATCTTGGCCTTGGCGAACAGGATCGCGCCGGGGGCGTAGAGCAACGCGGAGAGCAGCAGGTATTTGATGCCGCCGGCGTACAGCAACCAGACCGCGTAGATCACCGCGATGCCCGCGATGAGCAGGTCTTTCTTGCGTTCGGCCAGGGCTTTTTCATAGGTTTCGCCACGCACCGCCAGCAGCAGCGCATAGGCTGCCGACCACAGGTACGGCACCAGGATCATCGAAGTGGCGAGGTAGATCAGCGACAGGTAAGTGCTGGCCGAAAACAGCGTGATGATCAGGAATATCTGCACCATCGCGTTGGTCAGCCACAGCGCGTTGACCGGCACGTGGTTGGCGTTTTCCTTGCGCAGGAACGCCGGCATGGTGTGGTCTTTGGCGGCGGCGAACATGATCTCCGCACACAGCAGCACCCACGACAGCAGCGCACCGAGCAACGAGATAATCAGGCCGACGCTGATCAGCACCGCGCCCCAATGGCCGACCACGTGTTCCAGCACCGCCGCCATCGACGGGTTCTGCAACTTGGCCAGTTCCGGTTGGGTCATGATCCCCAGCGACAACACGTTCACCAGCACCAGAAACAACAGCACGGTGATGAAGCCGATCACGGTGGCTTTGCCGACGTCGCTGCGTTTTTCCGCCCGGGCCGAGAAGATGCTCGCGCCTTCGATGCCGATGAACACCCAGACGGTGACCAGCATCATGTTGCGCACCTGGTTCATCACACTGCCCAGGCTGGTGTTTTTTGTGCCCCAGATGTCAGCGGTGAAGATGTCCAGTTTGAAGGCGAAGACCGCAATCAGCACAAACAGCAGCAGCGGCACGACCTTGGCGACGGTGGTCACCAGGTTGATGAACGCCGCTTCTTTGATCCCGCGCAATACCAGGAAGTGCACGGCCCAGAGCAGTACCGAAGCACCGATCACTGCAGCGACGGTGTTGCCTTCGCCGAAAATCGGGAAGAAGTAACCGAGGGTGCTGAACAGCAACACGAAGTAACCGACGTTGCCCAGCCAGGCGCTGATCCAGTAACCCCAGGCCGACGAGAACCCCATGTAGTCGCCGAAACCGGCCTTGGCGTAGGCGTAGACCCCGCCATCCAGGTTCGGCTTGCGGTTGGCCAGGGTTTGAAAGACGAACGCGAGGGTCAGCATGCCCACCGCCGTAATCGCCCAACCGATCAACACCGCGCCGACGTCGGCACTGGCGGCCATGTTTTGCGGCAAAGAGAAGATCCCGCCACCAATCATTGAGCCGACAACCAGCGCGACCAGTGCACCGAGTCTTAGTTTTCCGGGGGTTGCAGACATTGCATGACTCCAATGCAGGAGAAGAGAGACAACAGATTAAATCTGTTAACTGTTCAATCAGCTGACATAGATCAGTGCATGGGCACATTCCATTGTTAATGAAAGACTTATGAACTTTTCGCGTGCATAACTGTATTGCTGGAAAAGCCCGGTTCAGAGGCTTCCGGAGACGGGGCAGGCATAACGCGTATCGCGTTGAGTTTTTGAAGTTAGTTCGTTTTTACGAATTAGCAACTTTTGACGTCTGTTTTCAGCACAGAATTGATTTATTACGACTGACGCACAAAACTGCTATACGCCGATGTCATAGATTGATCGGTTATAAATAAAAGACGTCAAGGGGCGTTAATTATTAAACGTTATTGCGCTTTATCTATTTAGTTAAAACATCGAGACCAGCGGAGTTTCAGGAATGTCGCAACCGACACAAAAGCTGCGTCTGAGCGCGTTGATCGCCCTGGTGGTGGGGTCGATGATCGGTGGCGGGATTTTTTCCCTGCCGCAAAACATGGCAGCCCGGGCCGATGCCGGGGCGATCCTGATCGGTTGGGCGATCACCGCCGTGGGCATGCTGACCCTGGCGTTCGTGTTCCAGACCCTGGCCAATCGCAAACCGGAACTGGATTCCGGGGTGTACGCCTACGCCAAGGCCGGGTTCGGCGACTACATGGGGTTTTCCTCGGCGTGGGGGTACTGGATCAGCGCCTGGATGGGCAGCGTCGGTTACTTCGTGTTGCTGTTCAGCACCCTCGGTTATTTTTTCCCGATCTTTGGCCAAGGCAACACGCCGATCGCCATTGGCTGCGCCTCGGTGTTGCTGTGGTCGGTGCATTTTCTGGTGATGCGCGGTATCAAAGAGGCGGCGTTCATCAATCAACTGACTGCCGTGGCCAAAATCGTGCCGCTGATTATGTTCATCGTCATTGCTGCCGTAGCGTTCAAGGCTGATATTTTCACCCGGGACATCTGGGGGCAGAGCAACCCGAGCTTCGGCGGGGTGATGGACCAGGTGCGCAACATGATGCTGGTGACGGTGTTCGTGTTTATCGGCATCGAAGGCGCCAGTGTTTACTCGGCCCGGGCCGAGAAGCGTGCGGATGTCGGCCGGGCCACGGTGATCGGCTTCCTCGGGGTGCTGGCGCTGCTGGTGCTGGTGAATGTGTTGTCGCTGGGAATCATGAGCCAACCCGAATTGGCCACCCTGCAGAACCCGTCGCTGGCGGCGGTGCTGGAACATATCGTCGGCCCCTGGGGCGCGTTGCTGATCAGCATCGGCCTCGCGGTTTCGCTGCTCGGGGCCTTGTTGTCGTGGGCGTTGCTCTGCGCCGAAATCCTCTTCGCCACGGCGAAAGACAAGACCATGCCGGCGTTCCTGACCAAGGAAAACGCCAACCATGTGCCGATCAATGCGTTGTGGCTGACCAACGTGATGATCCAGATTTTCCTGTTGATCACGCTGGTCTCTGCCGGGACTTACACCAGCCTGATCTACCTCGCCTCGTCGATGATCCTGGTGCCGTACCTGTGGTCGGCGGCCTACGCGGTGCTGTTGAGCGGGCGCGGCGAAACCTACGAACACGCCTCGGCCGAGCGCACCAAAGACCTGCTGATCGGCGGTATCGCCCTGAGTTATGCGGTGTGGTTGTTGTATGCCAGCGGGGTCAAGTATTTGCTGTTGTCAGCGCTGCTGTATGCCCCAGGGGTGATTCTGTTTGCCAAGGCCAAACGTGAGCAGGGGCAGCCCTTGTTTACGCATGTCGAGAAGGGGATCTTCACCTGTGTTGTCGGCGTGGCGGGGCTGGCGGCGTATGGGTTGTACAGCGGGTTGCTGGCGTTGTGAGGGTGTTGCTGGCGTATCAGCCACCCTATGACTGGGCGGCGATGCTCGGGTTTTTGTCGGCGCGGGCGATTACCGGGATGGAGACGGTGGTCAATGGCGTGTACTCGCGCAGCATCGGTTTGAACGGTGTGCACGGCACGATTTCGATCAAACCGGCGGGCGCCGATGCGCTGGAGGTGACGCTGGATTTTCCTGACCCGACCGCCGTGCCCGAAATCGTGGCGCGGTTGCGGCGGATGTTTGATCTGGATGCGGATCTGCCTTCGATTCACCGGCACTTGGCGACAGATCCGTTGATGGCGCGCTTGATGGCCGAGCGTCCAGGGCTGCGGGTGCCGGGGGCGTGGGATGGCTTGGAGTTGGCGATTCGCGCGGTGTTGGGGCAGCAGATTACGGTGGTGGCAGCGATCAAGTTGGCGGGGAAACTGGTGGCGCACTATGGCGCGCCGTTGCGTTCCCCGCTGTCGGGGCTGACCCATGTGTTTCCTGAGGCCGGGGTGTTGGCGGCGGCGGACCTGGCGAGATTGGGCCTGCCGAAAAGCCGTGGGCGGACGCTGTCTGGCGTGGCCCAGGCGTTGCTCGATGATCCGTTGTTGTTTGAGCCGGGGCGCGAAGGTGGCGTGGCGCGGTTACTGGCGTTGCACGGGATTGGCGACTGGACGGCGCAGTACATTGCGTTGCGGCAGTTGCGGGATATGGATGGGTTTCCAAGCGGCGATGTGGGGTTGATCAATGCGTTGGCAGCGCTGGAAGGCGGGCCGGTGACGGCGCGGGAGTTGTTGCAGCGGGCGCAGGTGTGGCGGCCGTTTCGGGGGTATGCGGCGCAGGTGCTTTGGACATCGCTGAGTCGGGTTGACTGAGGGGGTGTGGCGACTGGAAGGGCCTCATCGCGAGCAAGCTTTGCTCCTACAGGCGATCGGCGTGATGATCGTTCCCACGCTCCTGCGTGGGAATGCCTCAAGGGACGCTCCGCGTTCGAATGGGATGCGGAGCGTCCCGGGATGCATGCCCACGCAGAGCGTGGGAACGATCAGGTCACCACCACTGCGCCCGATGGGAACCCAATTCCGAGGCCGCAATGGCCCATTGCAACGGCGTCCCGGTGATTTTCAGTGGCACATGCAATCGATGCGCCGGTCCCCAAGGTGTCTGCTCGATCAACAACCCCTGGTCATGCTCATCCTCGGCCCGCAACGCTTCATCCGTCCCGGCGCCCTGCTCAATCAACAACTTCGCCGTCCGCGCCAACGACAACCGCGCCGATCCGCCCTGTCCCAACAACTTGATCGCTGCTGCCGCCATCAAATACCCGGTCGCGTGATCCAGCGCCTGCACCGGTAACGGCGTCGGCTTGTCCGCTTTCTTCCACTGCATCCCGGCTTCGGCAATCCCGCTGCTCATCTGCACCAGGCTGTCGAAACCCCGGCGGTTCTGCCACGGGCCGCTCCAGCCGTAGGCGTTGAGGCTGACATCGATCAGGCCGGGGGCCAGGCGTTGACGTTCGGCAACCCCGTACCCCAGGCGTTCCAGGGCATCGGCGCGGTAGCCGTGGAGCAGGATGTCGGCGTCCTTGAGCAGGCTTTCGAACACCGCGCGATCAGCCTTGTCGTGCAGATCCAGGCGCGCGCAGCGTTTGCCGAGGGTGACTTCCGGCACCACGCCCGGTTCATTCCAGGTCGGCGGATCGATACGCAAGACGTCGGCGCCGAGGCCGGCGAGGAAGCGACTGGCGACGGGGCCGGCGAGGACTCGGGTCAAATCCAGCACCTTGATCCCGGCCAGCGGTCGCGCCACCGAGCCTTGCCACGGTTTGGCGTTGCCCTTGGCGTTGAACTGAATCAACGGCTCGGCGTTTACCGCAATCCCCTGAGGATGAGCCTGCCATTGCGCCCAACTGCGCATCTCGGCGGCGCAGCCACCGGCCTCGACCACGGCCTGCTCCAGATCAGTCTTGGCCCACTTCGCTACCTGACTTGCCATCGCTGCGCGGTCGGCACAGGTACCGAGCACGTTTTCAGCGGCGGCGCGGTGATGCGGGGCATTGGTGTGCAGGCGGATCCAGCCGTCCTTCGTCGCGTAGTCACCGGCGACCGGGTCCCACAGCGGCGGCACGCTCCAGCCCACGGGGCGGATCGAGGTGGCGAACCAGAACGAGGCGAGACGCCGGTCGACTTCAAGGCCGGGCAAGCGACCGGTGTGTTGCTGCAGCCATTCGCTGACTGCCTGGCCGGCAGCGGCAATGCTGGCGCAAGCCAGGTCGGTGACGGCAAACGCCGAGGGCAGGGCGCCGCTCGACGTGAATGGGATCGGGGTGTGCGGCAAGCCGAGTGCGGCTTGAATGGACGTGAGTAAATCAGTCATCGAAGGCCCTCCGGAACGAGGGATCGATCATAGATCAAATCAGATGACAGGCCAGAGGATGATCGTTCCCACGCTCTGCGTGGGAATGCATCTATGGACGCTCTGCGTCCGCTTCTGGGGCGCGGAGCGTCCCGGGCTGCATTCCCACGCGGAGCGTGGGAACGATCAAGCAGGGGGGCGGGGGCTTTAAACCCGGAACTGATCCATCAATTTCATCTGGTGAGTCGCCAGGGCATTGAGCTGGCTGCTGATCTGCGCCGATTCAGTAGCCTGCCCGGTCAGGGTTTCAGTGACGGTACGAATCGCCGAGACGTTGCGGTTGACCTCTTCGGCCACGGCGCTTTGCTGTTCGGCGGCGCTGGCGATTTGCAGGTTCATGTCGCTGATCACCGTGACCGCGTCGCTGATCTTGCCCAGGGCCTGGACGGCTTGCTGGATCTGCCCGGCGTTGCTGTGGGCCTGGGTCTGGCTCGAATGCATGGTCGCGACCACACCGCGAGTCGCGGTCTGGATGCGTTCAATGACGAGGCGGATTTCTTCCACCGAATCCTGAGTGCGCTTGGCGAGGTTGCGCACCTCATCGGCCACCACCGCAAAACCACGGCCGCTTTCCCCGGCGCGGGCCGCTTCAATCGCGGCGTTGAGGGCCAGCAGGTTGGTCTGTTCGGCGATGCTGCGGATCACTTCCAGCACCGAACCGATCTGCTCGCTGTTCACCGCGAGGGCTTCGACTTCGGTCACTGCCTTGCTGACTTCGTCGGCCAGCAGATTGATGTCGCGGGTACTGCGCTCGATGATCTGCATGCCATCGCGCGCCGACTGGTCGGCACCCTTGGCCGCGTTCGCGGCGTTCGACGCGCTGTTGGCCACGTCGTGGGCGGTGGCGCTCATTTCGTTGGACGCGGTGGCGACCTGGTCGATTTCGCGGAACTGCACCTGCATGCCTTCGCTGGTCTGGCGGGCGATTTCCGAAGACTGGTCGGCGGTGCCACGGGCGTCGGTAATGCTTTGTTTGATCTGGGCGATGGTCGGTTGCAGTTTGTCGAGGAAACGGTTGAACCAGCTCACCAGTTCACCGAGTTCGTCTTTCTTGCTGTAGTGCAGGCGTTGGGTCAGGTCGCCGTCGCCGCTGGCAATGGCCTTGAGCATTTCGGCCACGCTGTTGATCGGCCGGGTCACGCCGGACGCGGTGAGCCAGATCAGCAGCAAACCGACCAGGCCGGCCGCGATGGCCACCAGCAATGCCTTGATGGTGCCGCTTTGTTGCGCGTCATCGAGCACCGCTTGCAGCTTCACCGAGTCGGCCAGCAGCACTTGTTTGGGCAAGTCGATCACCACGCCCCAGGCTTTCGAATCGCTGATCGGGCTGACCGGGTACACCGCGCGGATCAGCTCACCTTGTTCGAGAATCTTCGGCGTGCCGCTGCCGAGCAATTGCAGGACTTCCTTGCCGTCGGCGCCCAGGGTGTCGCCGATGCTTTTACCGACTTTGCCGGCGTCGACGCTGTAACCGGCGAGCACACCGCTGCCGGAGACGATCAGCATATGGCCGGCGCCGTTGAACAGGTCACGCTGGGAATCCACGGCTGCTGCTTGCAGCGCGTCGAGGGCAATGTCCACGCCGACTACGCCGATGGCCTTGCCGTCCACCAGCAGCGGCACGGAAATGGTGGTCATCAGCATTTCCTTGCCACCGACGGTGTCGGCATACGGGTCCAGCAAGCACGTGCGCTTGTTGTCGCGAGGGCAGGTGTACCAGCTGTTGTACGGCGTGCCGCTGAGGCTCAGGGTGGTTTTGGTCATGTCGTCTTCGACCATGATCGTATTGAGCCCGGCCCCGCCCGCGCGGCTCCAGTAACTGGCGAAACGCCCGGATTCGTTGGACTGGCGCGCCGCGTCATTGGCGAACTCGCTGTCCTTGCCGTCCAGGCCATTAGGCTCGAACGCCAGCCAGATCCCCAGCACCTTGCTGTTGCGCTCGAAAGCGGTTTTCAGGCTCTGGTTCAACTCTTCGCGTAGGGCGCCGGCGTCCAGGGAACGCTTGGCAGCCATGGTGCGCATGTCCTTGATCTGATCGGCCAGGGCCGTGACCACCGTCAGACTTTCACCGAAGGTCTTCTGTACCCGCGCCGCTTGCTCGGCGGCTTTGGCCTGCAGCAAGTTCTGCACACTGCCGGTGAGCATTTTGCTGCTGGAGGCGTTGACCAGCTCGTCGTTCTGGTTGGTCTGGTAGAAGTTCATACCGACGATCAGCGCGACGACGCCGAGCAGGCACAGACCGGATAACAGGACGATTTTCAGGCGGATGGACAGAGAGTCGAACATAGGGCGAACTCGCAAATGGATGAGGTGTTGGCCAAGAGACGGGAGTGGTCCCGCTTGCCAAGTCCATTCAGCGCCATTTAATGCACATCGGCGTGGGCCGGGCTTGCATGAGGGACAAGCAGACGAACGGTATCAGGTGAACGTTTGCGCAGGACAATCCCCTGAAATGGGCTGGGATTCAGGAGATTTCCGGTGATTTATGGTGAGGGAGCTTGGTGGTAAGGGCGCTAACTGTGGCGAGGGAGCTTGCTCCCGCTCGACTGCGAAGCAGTCGCCAATCCGGCAACTCGGTACAACAGAAATAATGAGCTGGCGGGTTTTGGGGCCGCTTCGCAGTCCAACGGGGGCAAGCCCCCTCGCCACAATAAGTGTCACAACAGGGGCTTGGTGTGGGTCAGGAAGGTTGCGGTGTGGATTCCGGTCGCGACCAGATCCACAGATTGCCCAGTCCCATACCGGCAATCGCCAGGTAAATCGGCCAGCCATGCTCCAGCATCACCAGCATCAACACCGCGCACAGCAACATGCTGACCGTGGCGCTGACCTTGGCCCGGCGGGCGATGATTTTGCCGTTGCGCCAGTTGCACAGGATCGGCCCGAACAGCCGATGGTTTTCCAGCCAGGCACTCAGGCGCGGCGAACTTTTGGTCGCGGCCCAGGCGGCGAGGAGGATGAACTCGGTGGTCGGCAGGCCCGGCACGACAATCGCGATCAGGCCGATGCCCAGGCTGACGTAGGCCAGCAGGCCGAACAGGAATCGGGCGAGTTTGGAGGAGGCGGGGTGATTGCGGGTCATAAGGTCGACGTTTATACCCTGTAGGAGCGAGGCTTGCCCGCGAAAGCGGTGTATCAGGCGCTATTGATGTCGACTGACACACCGCCTTCGCGGGCAAGTCGGATCGCCGCACCGCTCGCTCCTACAAGGGGTGTGTTATCAGGCGAGTTCCGGGGTGTAGGCCTGTTCCAGCAGCACGGTGAAGCGGTTGAACGCATCGACCGCCGCTTGCTCGATTTCAACTTCTTCCTGCGCACTGAATTCCAGCGAGTCGAGGGTTTTGACAAAGCTCTTCCAGCCTTCCGCGCGACCACCGGCCGGCTCACCCAGGTGACGGGCGCCGAAGGTTTCGCTCAAGCCCAGGCCAACGGCGCGCTTGATCAAAAACGCTGCGCCCAGTTTCGAGCCTTCAGAAACGAACAACCAACCCAGGGCTGCAGCTTTGCTTGGGTTTTTCACCGCGCCAGCCACCGGCGCCGGAACTTCAGTGTCCAGATCCGTCAGGTCAGCCTTGGCTGCGTCAGCACGGCAGCGTGCCGGCAGGTCCGGGACGATGGCGGTCAGCTCGGCGTCGTTGTATAGCGACACCAGTTCCGACTGGAACAAATACTGCGCCACCACGAACCGGGCGAAGTTGGCCTGGGTTTCGAACGGCGCGTGGGCCTTGACCAAGGCATCGAGCTTGGTGTGCGGCTCGTGGGTGATCTGGTTCAAACGTTGCGAACGCAGGGCGGGGCGTTGAGCAGTGTCCGGGGAGGTCATGAGGAGTCCTTGAGAAAAAAGAGGCGCTTGGTAACGAGACGAACAAGAAGATGCCCGAGCGTAAAAAAACCTCACCGCGACGCATTAAAAAATGTGTCACAGCGAGGTGTTCAGGGTCAGATATCCCAGACCAGGTTGATCGCGAAGTTGCGACCCGGCTGGGTCAGGCGGTCGAGGTTGGCCGGTTGCGTGACCGAGGCTTCGCCGACGCTGTCGTAGCCGCGCACGTCATCCCACTGCCAGTATTTCTTGTCGGTCAGGTTGTACAGGCCGGCGTTGACCGTCACGTCGTCCGTGACCTTGTAGAAACCGGCCAGGTCGAGCACGCCATAACCCGGGGTCTTGAACTGGGTGCTGGTGCCGTCCGGGGTCTTGAAACTGGTGCTGTCGACGCGGTCCTTGCGCTTGACCAGGGTCCAGCTCAACAGCGCGCCGTAGTTGTCCTGGTCGTAACCGAGGCCGAATACGCCGGTGAGCGGGTTGATGCTGTTCAGCGGCTGGCCGTTGTCATCGTTGCGGCCATACAGGTATGACGCCGAGCCTTGGCTGTAGAGGCCGGTCGGGGCGCCGAAGGTGTCGAGGTTCAGGCGACCCTTGAGCTCCAGGCCCTTGATGGTGGCGTGCTTGATGTTGTTGCTCTGGAACGTGGTCTCGGTGTAGCCCGGAGTGATCGCATTCTCGTCGATGAAGTCGCGGTATTTGTTGTAGAACATCGCCACATCGAAGCTGCCCGCTTCGAACTGGCCACGCAGGCCGGTTTCATAACTCTTGCTCTTTTCCGGGTCGAGGTCCGGATTCGGCGCAACCTGATAACCACCGGCCAGGTTTTCGAAGCGACCATAGAGAGCCTTGGCAGTTGGCGTGCGGAAGCCTTCAGCGTACTGGCCGTACCAGGTGTAGTTATCGTTAAAGCTGTAGGTGGTGCCGAATTTCGGCGACAGGCGATGCCAGGTTTTGGTCTTGTCGCTGACCACGCCGTTGCCGCTCTGGTCGGCGGTGGCCAGGAACTCGTCGGTGATGTGCGGTTTGAGTTGCGTGTAGTCGTAACGCGCGCCCGGCAGGAAGGTCCAGTTGCCCCAGCTGATCTGATCCTGGGCGAACAGGCTGTAGCTGTTGATGGTCGGGTCCGGGAAGTCGCTGGCCGGTTTCAGGGTATCGGCGGCGCTTGGCGCACCGATCACCCGGCAAGCGCCGGCCACGGTCAGGCAGGTGCCGGTGCCGGTACGCAGGCCGGTGACTTTGTCCTGCTTGATGGTGGTGCCGTAAGTGACGGTGTGATCGGTGTCGGCAATGGCGAAGGACTTGTCAGCCTGGGCATCGAACACCCATTGGCGATCCTTGTAGTTGGTGTTGCGTTCACGCAGCACGGTGCGCGATGGCGCGTAGATTTCTTCGGTGCTCTGGTCGGTCTTGGCGATCTGGTAGTTCAGCGACCACTTGATGTTGTCAGCCAAAGCGCTGTCCAGGCCAAAGCTGTGCTCAATGCCGAAGCGTTCGCGGCTGACCGTGTCGTTGCCGGTGCGGGATTTGTAGAAACCAAAACCGCGTCCAGCGTTGAACGGACCACCGACGGCGCTCAGCTGATTGGTGTCGCGGTCATCTTTGTATTTCTCGTAGGTCAGGCCCAGGCGTGCGTCGTCGGCGTAGTTCCAACCGAGCTTGACCAGCACGTTGGTGGTGCGCACGTCTTCGGGGTTGGCCTCGGTGCGGTTCAGGCCGGTGCCGCCGTGTTCGCCGTAGGACTCGGTTTCATGGCCATTGCGCTGGCTCAGGTGCAGCAAGCCGTCGAAGTCGCCGGTGCGGCCGGCGACGGTGCCGGAGGTCAGCCAACTGTCATCGGCCGAGCTGTAGCCGGTTTTCAAACGGGCACCGACATCCTTGCCGGGCTTGATGATGTCGTCCGGGTCGAGGGTGTAGTAGCTGACGGCGCCGCCGATGGCGTTGCTGCCGTAGAGCACAGACGCCGGGCCACGGAGGATTTCGACGCGTTTGACGATTTCCGGGTCGACGTAGTTGCGGTTGGTCTGGGCGTACGGGCCGTTGAAGAAACTGTCGGGCACTTGCACGCCGTCGACTTGCGTCAGCACGCGGTCGCCGTCGATGCCACGGATGTTGTAGCCGGTCAGCCCGGCGCGCTGGCCGGCACCGCCCACGGAAACACCCGGTTCGTAGCGCACCAGATCCTTGATGGTGTTGACGTTGTTGCGGTCCAGTTCTTCGCGGGTCTGCACGGTGACGGTGGCTGGCACGCTGTCGATGCTTTGTTCCTGGCGGGTGGCGCTGATGGTCACCTGTTGCAGGTTGAGGGCGCCGCTGCTGCTGCGTTTTTCCAGCACGATGTTGTTATTGCCCAGTTTGCGATAGCCCAGGTTGGTCCCCACCAACAGGCGATCCAGGGCTTTCTCCGGCGGCAAGGAGCCGCGCACACCCGGCGAAGACACACCTTCAGCCAGTTCGGCCGGCAAACCGACCTGCCAGCCGGTCACGCTGGTAAAGGCATTCAGGGCCGAGACCAGCGACTGCTGTGCAATGGCGAACGAATAATCACCCATATTGCGGCTTGGCTGCTCGGCGGCAGTGGCTGCCATCAGCGGCGCGGCGCCGGCCATGAGGATGGCGGCGGTCAACAGCGACAGCACGCGGGAAGGTGAAGAGGACTGGCGGGTATGGCGAGAGGACATCGATAGCGCTCCGTGTCGCACGAATCTTTATAGGTGCAGATTGGCATTTTTAGATGCGAATCAATTGCATTGGCTATAACGAGACGAACGAGCTTCAGCTATCGAGTAAAAATAATTCTCATCTAGGGGGCGTTCTCAATTAGTTTCCCCACCGCGGGGAAACTAATTGAGAACGCCCCCTAGTTCAAGATCACCAGCGCGGGAAATTCCTGAAGCCGGGCCGAGGTGATGTGAGCAAGGGAACGCACCACGTCCAGCGGCTGGTCGAGCCGGTAATTGCCAGTGACGGCAACGTCGGCCAACTGCTCGTTGTTGTTGATGATCCAGCCCGGGTAGTAGCGGCGCAGCTCCGCCAGCACCTGGCTCATCGGGCAGTTCTCGAACACCAGGCGGCCCTGGACCCAGGCCAAATCCGTGGCGGCATCGAGTTTGGCCGGGCGGTCGAAACCGTTGGGACCGATGCGGATGCTTTCACCGGCGGTGAGCCGCACCCGTGCATCGTCACGGGTGGCGCGCAAATCCACATCGCCGCGCTGCACCCGAACCTGCGCCACGCCGTCGAGGTAACGCACGGCAAACGCGGTATCGCGCACGCTGGCCTTGACCGGGCCGACGTCGATTTCCAGGGCCTGGCCGCGATTGGCCGGCACCTCGAAAAACGCCTCGCCCTGATACAAGCGGGCCACTCGCTGCTGATCGTTGATGGTGCTGGAGAAGGCCGAGTTGGTATTGAGCAGGACTTTCGAGCCGTCCTCCAGTTGAAGGCGCTGGCGCTCACCGACCACGGTCAGGTGATCGGCCTGCAGGCGCATCGGCAGGTTGCTGAAACTGAACAGACCAAGAATCAACACCGCCGCCGTGGCCAGGGGTTTCCAGTGCGGACGCAGGCGCGACAGCACGGTGATTTTCGGTGGTTGAGCGGCGAGGCTTTGCGCGCATTGGGTGACTAACGGCCCGTCCCAGATCGCTTGGGCCTTGGCGAACGCTTCGGCATGCAACGGATCGGCTGCGAGCCAATCGTGGAACTGGCGGGTTTGTTCCGCGCTCGGACTGCCCAGCACGATCAACCAGTCCAGGGCCTGGTCCATCGCGTTTGCAGGGGCTCGCGCCGGGGAAGGCGCTGAGGAGCGGTGGGTGTCCGTCACGGGGTTTCCTCGGAAACAGCGGGTGGAGAAGTTTCAAGCTTCAAGCTTCAAGCCGCAAGCTGCAAGCTCGGTTTGGAGTTTAGCTTGTCGCTTGCAGCTTATAGCTTGCTGCTGTTGCTGTGCCTTTCTGCAACACCGATGCAGATCGCCATGATCAGTTTCAGCTCCTTTTGCACGGTGCTCAACGACACGCCGAGCTTCTCGGAAATCTCCAGGTAGCTGTGCCCATGCAAGCGGCTGAGGATAAAGATCTGTTGCTGACGGTTGCTGAGTTCACCGAGGCTCACGTTCAAACGCTCCAGCAATTGTTCGGCATGGGCGGCGTCCTCGGCGCTGCTGGCGGGGGCGGCGATGCTTTCCACCACGTCCAGCGGAACGTCATCGAGCATGGTCCGCGACTGGATGCGCCGCGCACGCAAATGATCCAGCGCCAGGTTGCGGGCGGTCTGGAAGACGAAGGGTTCGAGGTGATCGATGGCCCGCTCACTGAGCGCCCGGGTCACGCGCAGGTAGGTTTCCTGCAGCAGGTCTTCGGCGGTGCTGTGATTGTTGACCATCCGCTCCAGCGTGCGCAGCAGGGAAACCCGCTGGGCGATGAAGACGTGATTGAAACGCGATTGACTCACGGGAGGACCTGATCCATTTCGAGCGAATGATAATGCTTATCATCCGCCTGGGTGGTCAAGTGTTGATTTGTAGGCGTAGAGAAACTGTAGGCGCGAGGTTTGCCCGCGAAAGCGGTGTGTCAGGCACGTTGATCACTGACACACCGCCTTCGCGGGCAAGCCTCGCGCCTACAGGTATTGCGGGGTTACTCGGCGTTGCAGAGCGCCAGGCAGTTATCCAGCATGCGGTTGGAGAAGCCCCATTCGTTGTCGTACCAGGCCAGAACCTTGAGCAGCTTGCCGCTGGACTTGGTGTGGTTGGCGTCAAAGATCGACGACAGCGGGTTGTGGTTGAAGTCGCTAGAGACCAGCGGCAGGGTGTTGTAGCCGAGGATCTTGGAGTGCTGCGCGGCTTCTTTGAGCAGCGCATTCACTTCATCGGCCGACGCTTCGCGCTTGAGCTGCACGGTCAGGTCCACCAGCGACACGTTGATCACCGGAACCCGCACCGCCATGCCAGTCAGCTTGCCCGCCAGTTCCGGCAGCACCAGACCGACCGCTTCAGCTGCACCGGTCTTGCTCGGGATCATGTTCTGGGTGGCCGAACGGGCGCGGTATGGGTCGGTGTGGTAGACGTCGGTCAGGTTCTGGTCGTTGGTGTAGGCATGGATCGTGGTCATCAGACCGCTTTCGATGCCCAACTCGCGGTGCAGCACCTGGGCCACCGGGGCCAGGCAGTTGGTGGTGCACGAGGCGTTGGAAATAATCTGGTGCGACTGGCGCAGAATGTCGTGGTTAACACCATAAACGACGGTGGCGTCGGCGCCTTTGGCCGGGGCCGAGATGATCACTTTGCGTGCGCCGGCCGTAATATGCGCGGCGGCTTTGGCCCGGTCGGTGAACAGACCGGTGCATTCGAAGACCACGTCGATTTTTTCGGCCGCCCATGGCAGTTCGGCCGGGTTGCGAATCGCGCTGACCGAAATGCGGTCGCCGTTGACGGTCAGGCTTTCGTTATCGTGCTGGACATCGGCGTCGAAAGTGCCGTGAACGGTGTCGTACTTGAGCAGATGAGCGTTGATCGAGCTGTCACCCAGGTCATTGATCGCGACGATCTGCAAATCCTGGCGGTAGCCTTGGGTATACAGTGCGCGCAGGACATTACGGCCAATACGGCCAAAACCATTGATTGCGATTCGAAGAGTCATTTAACTGGGCCGCCGTCGATTTGTTGTTGGAATTACAAGATTATTCGCATAAAAATAGAAAACAAGCCTTTTTAATGGCAATATTTTGTTCAATCTACAACGAGTGACCTGAATCAACTGGTCCGATCGATCAAGAAAGCCGCCCGTCACCCCATCGACAACGGCCCTTGATCAGCATAGACAATCAGGTCGCCACATCCGTTAGCCTGGAGTTCTACACATGCATCCCCGCGTCCTTGAGGTCACCGAACGACTTATCGCCCGTAGCCGAGCTACTCGTGAGGCTTACCTTGCGCTGATTCGCGGCGCCGCCACTGACGGTCCGATGCGCGGCAAGCTGCAATGCGCCAACTTCGCCCATGGAGTGGCCGGTTGCGGCACCGACGACAAGAACAGCCTGCGGATGATGAACTCCGCGAACATCGCAATTGTTTCTTCATATAACGACATGCTCTCGGCGCATCAGCCGTACGAAGTCTTCCCTGAACAAATCAAAAAAGCCCTGCGTGAAATTGGCTCGGTCGGCCAGTTCGCTGGCGGCACGCCGGCCATGTGCGATGGCGTGACCCAAGGCGAGCCCGGCATGGAACTGAGCCTGCCGAGCCGTGAAGTGATCGCGATGTCCACCGCCGTGGCGCTGTCCCATAACATGTTCGACGGCGCGCTGATGCTCGGCATCTGCGACAAGATCGTGCCGGGCCTGATGATGGGCGCGCTGCGTTTCGGTCATCTGCCGACGATCTTTGTGCCGGGCGGGCCGATGGTCTCGGGCATTTCCAACAAGCAGAAAGCCGATGTGCGCCAGCGCTACGCCGAAGGCAAGGCCAGCCGCGAAGAGCTGCTGGAATCGGAAATGAATTCCTACCACAGCCCTGGCACCTGCACCTTCTACGGCACCGCCAACACCAACCAGCTGCTGATGGAAGTCATGGGCTTGCACTTGCCGGGCGCGTCTTTCGTCAACCCGAACACCCCGTTGCGCGAGGCTCTGACCCGCGAAGCCGCGCATCAGGTCACGCGCCTGACCAAGCAGAACGGCGACTTCATGCCGATCGGCGAAATCGTCGACGAGCGTTCGCTGGTCAACTCCATCGTGGCGCTGCACGCCACCGGCGGCTCGACCAACCACACCTTGCACATGCCGGCCATCGCCATGGCGGCGGGCATTCAACTGACCTGGCAGGACATGGCCGACCTCTCCGAAGTCGTGCCGACCCTGAGCCACGTCTACCCGAACGGCAAGGCCGACATCAACCACTTCCAGGCGGCCGGCGGCATGTCGTTCCTGATCCGCGAACTGCTGGAAGCCGGGCTGCTCCACGAAAACGTCAACACCGTGCTCGGCCATGGCCTGAGCCGCTACACCGTGGAACCGTTTCTCGATAACGGCGAACTGGTCTGGCGCGAAGGCCCGATCGAGAGCCTCGATGAAACCATCCTGCGTCCGGTGGCCCGTGCGTTCTCCCAAGAGGGCGGTTTGCGGGTGATGGAAGGCAACCTCGGGCGCGGCGTGATGAAAGTCTCCGCTGTGGCGTTGGAAAACCAGATCGTCGAAGCACCGGCCATGGTGTTCCAGGATCAGCAGGACCTGGCTGATGCGTTCAAGGCTGGTCTGCTGGAGAAGGATTTTGTCGCGGTGATGCGCTTCCAGGGCCCGCGTTCCAACGGCATGCCGGAACTGCACAAGATGACGCCGTTCCTCGGCGTGCTGCAGGATCGCGGCTTCAAAGTCGCGCTGGTGACCGACGGGCGGATGTCCGGCGCCTCGGGAAAAATCCCGGCAGCGATCCACGTCAGCCCCGAAGCATTTGTGGGCGGCGCTTTGGCGCGGGTGCAAGAGGGCGATATCATCCGCGTCGATGGCGTCAAAGGCACCCTGGAGCTCAAGGTGGACGCCGAAGAATTCGCAGCGCGCACCCCGGCCAAGGGTTTGTTGGGTAACAACATCGGCAGCGGGCGCGAGCTGTTTGGTTTCATGCGCATGGCCTTCAGCTCCGCAGAGCAGGGCGCCAGCGCCTTCACTTCTGCCCTGGAGACGCTTAATTGAAACTGGCTTTGGTCGGTGACATCGGTGGGACCAACGCACGTTTCGCGTTGTGGAAAAACCAGCAGCTGGAGTCGATCCAGGTGCTGGCGACAGCGGATCACGCCAGCCCGGAGGAGGCCATTGGCGTCTACCTCAGCGGCTTGGGGCTGAAGCCGGGCGACATCGGTTCGGTGTGCCTGTCGGTGGCCGGTCCCGTGAGCGGCGACGAATTCAAGTTCACCAACAA
The DNA here is from genome assembly GCF_008370045.1 of Pseudomonas sp. ANT_J12. Classification (GTDB taxonomy): domain Bacteria; phylum Pseudomonadota; class Gammaproteobacteria; order Pseudomonadales; family Pseudomonadaceae; genus Aquipseudomonas. Next base: position 128,546 of record NZ_VOBN01000002.1, on the reverse strand, counting down.
CCATTGGCGCCTGAGCCGCCAGGCGTTCTGCCAGACCTTGCAAGTGGATCGACTGCTGCTGGTCAACGATTTCTCGGCCATGGCCCTGGGCATGACCCGTTTGCAGCCGGACGAGTTTCGGGTGGTCTGCGCAGGCACGCCGGAACCGTTGCGCCCGGCGGTGGTGATCGGCCCTGGCACAGGCCTGGGCGTCGGCACTTTGCTCGATCTGGGCGAAGGCCGGTTTGCCGCGTTGCCGGGGGAGGGCGGTCACGTCGATCTGCCGCTGAGCAGCCCGCGCGAGACGCAATTGTGGCAACACATCTTCAACGAGATCGGGCATGTCAGCGCTGAAACCGCGTTGAGTGGCAGCGGCTTGCCGCGGGTCTATCGGGCGATTTGTGCGGTGGATGGCCATGAGCCGCAGTACCACACCCCCGAAGCCATTACGGCGGCAGGCTTGGCCGGTGACCCGGTGGCGTTGGAAGTGCTGGAGCAGTTCTGCTGCTGGCTCGGTCGCGTAGCCGGCAACAACGTGCTGACCACCGGTGGGCGCGGCGGCGTGTACATCGTCGGCGGCGTGATTCCTCGGTTTGCCGATTTCTTTGTTGAAAGCGGTTTCGCCCGGTGCTTCGCCGACAAGGGTTGCATGAGCGATTACTTCAAAGGCATCCCGGTGTGGTTGGTGACGGCGCCGTATTCCGGGCTGATGGGCGCGGGTGTGGCGCTGGACCAGGCACAGTAATCATCGTTCCCACGCTCTGCGTGGGAATGCAGCCCGTGACGCTCCGCGTCACTGGACGCGGAGCGTCCCTAGAGGCATTCCCACGCAGAGCGTGGGAACGATCGAACGATCAGGCATAATCCGCCCAATTCAAACAACAAGGATGCCGCCCCTGTGAGCTCAGTCAACAAGTCGATTTTGTTGGTCGATGACGATCAAGAGATACGCGAGTTGCTGGACACCTACCTGACCCGCGCAGGTTTTCAGGTGCGCACCACGCCGGACGGCGCAGGCTTTCGCCAGGCGATGAACGACGCGCCGAGCGATCTGGTGATCCTTGATGTGATGCTGCCGGACGAAGACGGCTTCAGCCTCTGCCGCTGGATTCGCCAGCACCCGCGCCAGGCCCAGGTGCCGATCATCATGCTCACCGCCAGCTCCGACGAAGCCGACCGCGTGATCGGCCTGGAACTCGGTGCTGACGACTACCTGGGCAAACCCTTCAGCCCCCGCGAATTGCAGGCGCGGATCAAGGCCTTGTTGCGCCGCGCCCAGTTCGGTCAGGAACGTTCCGGCAGTGAAGTGCTGGCCTTCGATGACTGGCGCCTGGACATGGTGAGTCATCGGCTGTTCCACATCGATGGCGAAGAAGTGATTCTCTCCGGTGCCGACTTCGCGCTGCTGAAACTGTTCCTCGATCATCCCCAGGAAATCCTCGACCGCGACACCATCGGCAACGCCACCCGTGGCCGCGACTTGATGCCGCTGGATCGCATCGTCGACATGGCCGTCAGCCGTTTGCGTCAGCGCCTGCGTGACACTGAAAAACCGCCGCGATTGATTCGTACCGTGCGGGGCAGTGGCTACCAACTGGCCGCCAATGTGGTCGCCAGCAATGGCCACTGAGTTCCTGCGTCGGCTTGCCGCCAAAGTGCCGGTGCCCCGCTCGTTGCTCGGGCGGATGTTGCTGCTGACCCTGTTGGTGGTGCTGTTTGCCCAGGCGCTGTCGAGCGTGATCTGGGTTTCGCAACTGCGCGCGACCCAGCTCGAAGGCCTGGTCACCAGCGCCCGCAGCCTGGCCCATTCAATGACCGCCAGCGTCAGCTATTTCCGCTCGTTGCCCGTCGCCTTTCGGCCCTTGGTGCTCGACCAATTGCGCAGCATGGGCGGCACCCGGTTCGTGGTGACCCTCAACGACAAACCCTTAGGGATGGAAGTGCTGCCGATCACCCCACGCAAAGCGGCGGTGCTCAAAGCGGTGGACGAAGTGCTGCGCGAATCCCTGGGCCATGACGCGGATATCTCGGTGACCTTCGTCAGCCCCGAAGACCTGCGGATCTTCAACAGCGGGTTGAAACTCGATGAATTGCCGCGCTCCTGGGCGCATTACGCGTTGACCCTGGAGCCGGTGAACCCGCCGGTGCTGGTCACGCAAATCCAGATGGCGCCGGGGGAATGGCTGTACATCGCCTCGCTGCTGCCCGAGCCCTACACCAGCCTTGAAGAGCAGGGCCTGCCTGCGCAACAGGTGTGGTTTATCGTGCTCACCAGCGGCTTTTTGCTGTTGTTTATCGGCTTGCTGGTGCACTGGCAAAGTCGTCCGCTCAAGCGTTTGGCCCGGGCGGCGCGGGACATGTCCCTTGGTGCCGAAGTCGAGCCGGTGCCTGAGGGCGGCGGCAGCGAGGTTGTCGAAGTGGGTCGCGCCTTCAACGCGATGCGCGAACGGATCAGCCGCTACCTGACCGAGCGCAGCCAGTTGTTCAGCGCCATCTCCCACGACCTGCGCACGCCGATTACCCGGCTGCGGCTGCGGGTCGAATTGCTCGAAGACGAAAAGCTGCAAGCCAAGTTCGGCCGCGATCTGGATGAGCTGGAGCTGCTGGTCAAAGGCGCGCTGCAATGCGTGAAAGACACTGACATCCACGAAAACATCGAGCTGGTGGACCTCAATCACGTGCTCGACTGCCTGGTGGAGCCGTACCTGGCGCCCAACGGCAATGGTCGCGTGACCCAACAGGGGCGGGCATTTGCCGCGTATCCGGGCAAACCCCTGGCGCTCAAGCGCTGCATCGGCAACCTGATCGACAACGCCTTGAAGTACGGGCAGAACGCGCACCTGCATATCGACGATGACCAGAGTGCATTCATCCTGCACGTGGACGATGAAGGGCCGGGCGTGCCGGAGCAGCGGATGGAGCAGGTGTTTGAACCGCATTTTCGCCTGTCTGGCCAGCAGCAGGGGTATGGGTTGGGGTTGGGGATTGCGCGCAATATTGCGCATAGCCATGGCGGTGAGGTCAGCCTGCAAAATCTTCGTGAGGGTGGGTTGCGGGTGACGTTGCAGTTGCCGCGCAGTATTGATTAAACCTGTGGCGAGGGGGCTTGCCCCCGTTGGAGTGCGAAGCGCTCCCAATACAGTCACTGCGGTTTACCTGAAGAAATGAAGTGGCAGTATTACGACTGCTTCGCAGCCGAACGGGGGCAAGCCCCCTCGCCACAGTCATCACTCTCCGCAGAGTTGGATGAATGTCACAACCCGGTGACAAAACCCGCCCCCTTCGTTACCTGCCGCACCTTGACCGTTGTTTAGACTGCCCTCCAGTCATAACAACAAAAAAGGTACCCCATGGACACCTTCCAACCGGCCTTCAGCAGTTGGCTGAACGCGCCTGCCCACCAGCAATGGCTCGCCGCCGAAGGCCTGCGCCTGCTGGCGTTCGCCAAGGCTTCGAAGCTTCCCGAAGGCTTCGGCAATCTCGATGAAAGAGGCCAGCTCCCGGCCAGTGCGCAAGCCGAAACCATGAACACCGCGCGCATGACCCACAGCTTCGCCATGGCGCATATCCAGGGCCTTCCGGGGTTTGCCGAGTTGGTGGATCACGGCGTCCAGGCCCTCAACGGCCCGTTGAAAGATGCTAAACACGGCGGCTGGTTCGCCACAGCCCAGCATCGCGACGACAACACCGGCAAAGCCGCGTACCTGCACGCCTTCGTCGCCCTGGCTGCCAGTTCTGCGGTGGTCGCCCAACGCCCCGGCGCCCAAGCCTTGCTCGACGATGCCATCCACATCATCGACACGCATTTCTGGAGCGAGGAGGAGGGCGCGATGCGCGAATCCTTCAATCGCGACTGGAGTGAGGAAGAGGCTTACCGCGGCGCCAACAGCAACATGCACGCCACCGAAGCCTTTCTCGCGCTGGCGGATGTCACCGATGACCACCGCTGGCTGGTTCGCGCGCAACGCATCGTTGAGCGCGTCATCCACGGTCACGCCGCCGCTAACGATTACCTGGTGGTCGAGCATTTCGATCGCGACTGGCAACCGCTGCGCGAGTACAACCACGACAACCCGGCCGACGGTTTCCGCCCTTACGGCACCACGCCAGGACACGGTTTCGAATGGGCGCGGCTGTTGCTGCACCTCGAAGCCGCGCGGGTGCAGGCCGGGATGCTCACGCCGGGTTGGCTGGCAACCGATGCGCAAAAACTCTTCGATCACAACTGCCGCCACGGCTGGAACATCGACGGCTTGCCGGGGATTGTCTACACCCTGGATTGGGACAACCGCGCCGTGGTTCGCCACCGTTTGCACTGGACCCATTGCGAAGCCAGCGCCGCCGCCAGTGCGCTACTCAAACGCACCGGCGATGAGCAGTACGAAACCTGGTACCGACTGTTCTGGGAATTTTGTGACAACCATTTCATCGACCGTTGCGATGGCAGTTGGCACCATGAACTCAACCCGCAAAATCGCCCGAGTGCCGATATCTGGGGCGGCAAACCGGATCTGTATCACGCTTGGCAAGCTGTATTGATCCCGCGCCTGCCCTTGGCGCCGAGCATGGCAACGGCCTTGGGGCAGTTGTCCCAGAGCGTTCCTGTGTAACCATGTGGTGACATTCAAGCGTCCCTTCGTTACCTGCGAAGGGATAACTCCTGTTTAAAATCCCATGCAGCGCAAGCACCAGACTTGCATGCATAACAACAAGAAAGGTAATTCTAGATGAATGCGATTTCTCGCCTCGCTACTGTCATTTCTCTTGCCTCATTGCTTCCTGTCTCTGCATTCCCAATCAGTGCGCTTGCCGCCGAATCCAAAGGTTCGGTAGAAGTCGTTCACTGGTGGACCTCCGGTGGCGAAAAAGCGGCCGTTGATGTGCTCAAGGCCCAAGTCGAAAAAGACGGCTTCACCTGGAAAGACGGCGCCGTCGCCGGTGGTGGCGGTGCGACCGCCATGACCGTGCTGAAAAGCCGCGCCGTGGCCGGTAACCCGCCAGGCGTCGCGCAGATCAAGGGTCCGGACATCCAGGAATGGGCATCCACCGGCCTGCTCGACACCGACGTGTTGAAAGACACCGCCAAGTCGGAAAAGTGGGACAGCCTGCTCGACAAGAAAGTCTCCGATACCGTGAAGTACGACGGTGACTACGTAGCCGTGCCGGTGAACATTCACCGCGTGAACTGGTTGTGGATCAACCCGGAAGTCTTCCAGAAAGCCGGGATCGAAAAAGCCCCGACCACCCTCGACGAATTCTACGCCGCGGGCGACAAACTCAAGAAAGCAGGCTTCATCGCCCTGGCCCACGGCGGCCAGCCTTGGCAGGACAGCACCGTGTTCGAAGCCGTGGTGCTTTCGGTCATGGGCGCCGACGGTTACAAGAAAGCCCTGGTCGACCTGGACAACGCGGCACTGACCGGACCTGAAATGGTCAAGTCGCTGACCGAGCTGAAGAAAGTCGCGACCTACATGGACGTCGACGGCAAAGGCCAGGACTGGAACCTGGAAGCGGCCAAGGTCATCAACGGCAAGGCCGGCATGCAGATCATGGGTGACTGGGCCAAGAGCGAATGGACCGCAGCCAAGAAAGTCGCCGGCAAGGACTACCAGTGCGTAGCCTTCCCGGGCACCGAAAAGGCCTTCACCTACAACATCGACTCCCTGGCGGTGTTCAAGCAGAAAGACAAGGGCACGGCTGCCGCGCAGCAGGACATTGCCAAGGTCGTGCTGGGTGAGAACTTCCAGAAAGTCTTCAGCATCAACAAAGGCTCGATCCCGGTTCGAAACGACATGCTCCACGAAATGGACAAGCTCGGCTTCGACTCCTGCGCCCAGACAGCGGCCAAGGACTTCCTGGCGGACGCCAAGTCCGGCGGCCTGCAACCGAGCATGGCGCACAACATGGCGACCACGCTGGCGGTACAGGGTGCGTTCTTTGATGTCGTGACCAACTTCATCAACGATCCGAAAGCCGATCCGGCCGATGCCGCCAAGAAACTCGGCGCAGCGGTCAAGTCTGCCAAGTAGGTATCAGCGGCAAGCTGCGAGCTACAAGCTGCAAGTGAGGTCTGCTTGTCTTGCAGCTTGCCGCTCATAACTGCCTTCAACTTCTCTTCCCGTACTGGATCTTCCCATGAGTTCTGTTGCTGTGTTCAGCAAGGCCTCGCCGTTCGATGCATTGCAGCGCTGGCTCCCTAAACTGGTGCTGGCGCCCAGCATGTTCATCGTCCTGGTGGGCTTCTATGGCTATATCCTCTGGACGTTCGTGCTGTCGTTCACGACTTCGACCTTCCTGCCGACTTACAAGTGGGCGGGCCTGGCGCAATACCAGCGGCTGTTCGACAACGACCGTTGGTGGGTAGCGAGCAAGAACCTGGCGGTATTCGGCGGCATGTTTATCGGCATCACGCTGGTGATCGGTGTGCTGCTGGCGGTGTTCCTCGACCAGCGCATTCGTCGCGAAGGCTTCATTCGCACCATTTACCTGTACCCGATGGCGCTCTCGATGATCGTGACCGGTACCGCGTGGAAATGGCTGCTCAACCCGGGCATGGGCCTGGACAAATTGTTGCGTGACTGGGGTTGGGAAGGCTTCCGCCTGGACTGGCTGATCGACCCGGATCGCGTGGTGTATTGCCTGGTGATCGCTGCTGTCTGGCAAGCCTCGGGTTTTATCATGGCGATGTTCCTTGCCGGCCTGCGTGGGGTTGATCAATCGATCATCCGTGCCGCCCAGATCGATGGCGCGAGCATGCCGCGTATCTACCTCAAAGTGGTGTTGCCAAGCCTGCGTCCGGTGTTCTTCAGTGCCGTGATGATCCTCGCTCACATCGCGATCAAGAGCTTCGACCTGGTCGCGGCCATGACCGCCGGTGGCCCGGGGTATTCCTCCGACCTGCCAGCGATGTTCATGTATTCCTTCACCTTCAGCCGCGGCCAGATGGGCATGGGTTCGGCCAGTGCAATCCTGATGCTCGGTGCGATTCTCGCAATCATCGTGCCTTACCTGTACTCCGAGCTGAGGACCAAGCGCCATGACTAGTTTCGCCAAACCTTCCATCAGCCTGAGTCGCATCGCGATCTACGCCGTGCTGATCCTCGCGGTGTTCCTGTACCTGATTCCGCTGGTGGTCATGCTGTTGACCAGTTTCAAGACCCCGGAAGACATCAACTCCGGCAACCTGCTGAGCTGGCCGACCGTGGTCAGCGGCATTGGCTGGGTCAAGGCCTGGGGCACGGTTGACGGGTACTTCTGGAACTCGATCAAGATCACCGTTCCGGCGGTACTGATCTCCACTGCGATCGGTGCGTTGAACGGCTACGTGCTGTCGATGTGGCGCTTCCGTGGCTCGCAACTGTTCTTCGGTTTGCTGTTGTTCGGTTGCTTCCTGCCGTTCCAGACCGTGCTGCTGCCGGCCTCGTTCACCCTCGGCAAGATGGGCCTGGCGAGTACCACCACGGGCCTTGTGTTCGTGCACGTGGTTTACGGCCTGGCGTTCACCACGCTGTTTTTCCGCAACTACTACGTCAGCGTGCCCGATGCGCTGGTGAAGGCCGCGCGGCTCGATGGCGCGGGTTTCTTCACCATCTTCCGGCTGATCATCCTGCCGATGTCCACCCCGATCATCATGGTCTGCCTGATCTGGCAGTTCACTCAGATCTGGAACGACTTCCTGTTCGGCGTGGTGTTCTCCAGCGGTGATTCGCAACCCATCACAGTAGCGCTGAACAACTTGGTCAACACCAGTACCGGGGCCAAGGAATACAACGTTGATATGGCGGCGGCGATGATCGCCGGGCTGCCGACCCTGCTGGTCTATGTGGTCGCAGGCAAGTATTTCGTGCGCGGGCTGACGGCCGGCGCAGTCAAGGGGTAATCATGGCTACGCTCGAACTTCGCAATGTAAACAAGACTTACGGTCCCGGCCTGCCGGACACCCTGAAGAACATCGAACTGTCGATCAAGGACGGTGAGTTCCTGATCCTGGTCGGACCTTCGGGTTGCGGCAAGTCGACCCTGATGAATTGCATCGCCGGCCTGGAAACCATCACCGGCGGCGCGATCATGATCGATGACCAGGACGTCAGCGGCATGAGCCCGAAAGACCGGGACATCGCCATGGTGTTCCAGTCCTACGCGCTGTACCCGACCATGAGCGTGCGCGAGAACATCGCCTTCGGCTTGAAGATCCGCAAAATGCCCGCTGCCGACATCGAAACGGAAGTGGCGCGGGTGTCCAAGCTGCTGCAGATCGAACACCTGCTCAACCGCAAGCCCGGTCAGCTCTCCGGTGGCCAGCAACAGCGCGTGGCCATGGGGCGTGCCCTGGCGCGTCGGCCGAAGATCTACCTGTTCGACGAACCGCTGTCCAACCTCGACGCCAAGCTGCGGGTCGAGATGCGTACCGAAATGAAACTGATGCACCAGCGCCTGAAAACCACCACGGTCTACGTGACCCACGACCAGATCGAAGCGATGACCCTGGGCGACAAAGTGGCGGTGATGAAGGACGGGATCATTCAGCAGTTCGGCACGCCGAAAGACATCTACAACAACCCGGCCAACCTGTTCGTGGCGAGCTTCATCGGCTCGCCGCCGATGAACTTCATCCCGCTGCGCTTGCAGCGCAAGGACGGTCGTCTGGTGGCGCTGCTCGACAGCGGCCAGGCCCGTTGTGAATTGCCAATGGGCATGCAGGACGCCGGTCTCGAAGATCGCGAAGTGATCCTCGGCCTGCGCCCGGAACAGATCGTACTGGCCAACGGCGAGCCGAACGGTTTGCCGACCATTCGCGCCGAAGTCCAGGTCACCGAACCGACCGGCCCGGACACCCTGGTGTTCGTCAGCCTGAACGAAACCAAGGTCTGCTGCCGTTTGGCGCCAGACGTAGCGCCGGGCGTGGGCGAGACCCTGACCCTGCAATTCGATCCATCGAAAGTGTTGCTGTTCGATGCCAAGACCGGGGAGCGCCTGGGGGTTGCGGGTGTGGCGAAGACCGAAGCATCGGTTGGCAACATCGCGCAATTCAAAGGCCGGTAAAGATCAAAGGGGATACGCGGCGAATGGGGACATTCGCCGCAATCTATGTAAACCGCGTTAGATAAAAACAGTTAATAACAATAAAACGAGGATGTAGGGATGAAGAAGAAGAACAACGCTCAGCTTATCTGCCAACTGTCAGCTGTTGCGGCGGCAATGACCCTGGTCGGTAGCGTTCACGCGGCTGACGCGTTCAGCGCCGATTCCCAGTGGATGACCGGGGATTGGGGTGGTGAGCGGACCAAGCTGATCGAGCAGGGTATCGACATCAAGATGGACTACGTCGGCGAAGTCGGCGGCAACCTCCACGGTGGCTACAACAACGACAAGACCGCGCGTTACGCCGACCAGTTTGGCCTGGGCGTCGCGTTGGACCTGCAAAAGCTCTGGGGCTGGGATAACACCCAGGCGAAGATCCAGTTCACCAACCGTAACGGTGAAAACATCTCCAACGACCGTGTTGGTGACCCGCGTGCCGGCACCTTGAGTTCTTCGCAAGAAGTTTACGGTCGTGGCCACATGGTCCGTCTGACCCAGTTGTGGATCAAACACCAGTTCCTCGACGGCAAACTGGACGTCAAGGCCGGTTACTTCGGCGAAGGCGAAGACTTCAACACCTTCCCGTGCGAGTTCCAGAACCTGGCGTTCTGCGGTTCCCAGGTGGGTAACTGGGCCACCAACATCTGGTACAACTGGCCAGTCAGCCAGGCCGCCCTGCGCGTGAAGTACAACATCTCGCCTGAGTTCTATGCGCAGATCGGCGCGTACAACCAGAACCCGTCGCAGTTGGAACACGGTAACGGCTTCAAGCTCAGCGGCAGTGGTACAGCGGGTACCGTTATCCCGGTCGAACTGGTCTGGTTGCCTAACCCGAATAACCTGCCGGGCGAATACCGCGTCGGTTACTACAAAAGCACCGCCAAGGCTGATGACGTTCGCGAAGACGTCAACGGTGATGATGCCGCCACCAGCGGTAACGCCTATCGCAGCCACAGCAGCAAGTCCGGCTACTGGTTCGTTGCGCAGCAACAACTCACCACCCACAACGGTGACGCGTCCCGCGGTCTGAACATCGCCGCCAACGCCACGTTCCACGACAAGGACACCAACATCGTCGACAACTACCAGTCGCTGATGTTTGTGTACAAAGGCCCGTTTGATGCACGTCCCAAAGATGACGTCGGCATCGGCGCTGCCCGTATCCATGTCAACGACGACGTGAAGAAAAACGCCGAACTGGTCAACGCTTCCAATGGTGTCAGCGACTACCAGGATCCGCTGTTCGCACCCCTGCGCAGCACCGAGTACAACTACGAAATCAACTACGGCTTCCACGTTACCAACTGGCTGACCGTGCGTCCTAACCTGCAATACATCACTCACCCGGGCGGTGTTGATGAAGTCGACAACGCGCTGGTCGCCGGTCTGAAAATTCAGTCGGTGTTCTAACGCTGTTGCGATAAGCTCCTCTCCAAGTGCGCATATTTGCGGATGGCCAAGGCTATCCGCTTTTTTTTGTGCAGGGTCAATGAAGGACCTGTGGCGAGGGCGCTTGTTGTGGCGAGGGGGCTTGCTGTGGCGAGGGAGCTTGCTCCCGCCGGGCTGCGAAGCAGCCCTTAACCAGTCACCAGCCACCACAGTGTTTCAGGCAAACCGCATTCCCCAGGTTTACGACTGCTTCGCAGCCGAACGGGGGCAAGCCCCCTCGCCACAGTGGTTCACTGGGCGCAAAAGTATGAGTACACCCATGATTTCCAGGACCGCGGCACATGCATGAGCATCCGCTACAACGCTTCTTCAAATCCTTGCGCGAACGACCGGTGTTTGCGTGGGAGCGCTATCAGATGCGCGACGTGCTGGTGATCGATCATCCGCTGTGCCAGGCGGTGTTCAGTCGCCAGGGCGCGCAGTTGTTGCACTTCCAGCCAGCAGGGCAGAAACCCTGGTTGTGGTGCGCGGCGAAGTGGCCGCACGTGGGCGCCATCCGTGGCGGCGTACCGGTGTGCTGGCCGTGGTTTGGCCGCCATCCAAGCGAGAATGCCTGGCCATCCCACGGTTGGGCACGCCTGCTGGACTGGAAGCTGCTCGACAGCAGCACCGACGACGATGGCGTGCGTTTGCACTGGCAATTGCAACTGTGCGACTGGACGGTGGACCTGCACGCCCATCTGGGTGAACGCATGGATTTGCGCCTGAGCACCGAGCACCAAGACACCCTGCCATGCCAATTGAGTCAGGCGTTGCACGCCTACTGGCGTATTGGCGACGTGGCTGAGGTAGCGCTGTCTGGGCTCGACGGGGCGCAAGGATACGATCAGTTGAACCGTCAGGCGTGTCAGCAAGAAGGGGAGTTGCGGGTCGAGGGCGGCTGTCAGCGCGTGTTCCAGCACGACGGCGAATTGCAGCTCAAGGACCACGCCTGGCAGCGGGAGTTGTGCATTGACACCGGCGATGCGGCGGACACGGTGGTCTGGCATCCGGGGTCGCGGCCGTTGCTGGGGGTGAGCTGGGATGAGGTGTTGGAGTTTGTCTGCGTGGAAGCGGCGAGTGGCGGCACCGACAGCCTGAGCCTGGCGCCGGGGGAGCGGGCGCATTTGAGTTTGCAGGCGTGGGTGGGGGCTTAGCTCAAGTCCTGCGGTGTTGCGGCTGACGCCTTCGCGGGCAAGCCTCGCTCCTACAGGTTTTTGGTTCGTCGCCAATATCGCGTCCACCATCACCCCCTGTAGGAGCGAGGCTTGCCCGCGAAGAGGCCGGAACAGCCGATGAAGATATTGATCGTTCCCACGCAGAGCGTGGGAACGATCGCTACGGGTTAATTAAACTCGTCACCCACCGGATACCGGCTCGCGTTCAAACTCTCTTTGATCTTGCGCAAATGCGGCTGGAAATCCACCCCGCGGCGCAAGGTCATGCCGGTCGCCAACACGTCCAGCACCGTCAGCTGAATAATCCGCGAGGTCATCGGCATATAGATGTCGGTGTCTTCCGGCAACGGAATGTTCAGGCTCAAGGTACTGGCCTTGGCCAGCGGTGAGTTCTCAGCGGTCAAGCCCAGCACCGACGCGCCGTTCTCCCGGGCAATGCGCGCCACCTCCACCAGTTCGCGGGTGCGGCCGGTGTAGGAAATGATCACGAACAACTCACCGGTGTGCGCCACCGAGGCAATCATGCGCTGCATCAGCACATCGGCATGGGCGGTGACGGCCAGGTTGAAGCGGAAGAACTTGTGCTGCGCATCCAGCGCCACCGGGGCCGAAGCACCGAGGCCGAAGAAGTGGATCTGCCGGGCCTGGATCAACAGATCGACGGCGCGGCTGATCAGGTTCGGGTCCAGGGCCTGGCAAGCGCTGTCCAGCGAGGCGATGGCACTGCCGAAGATTTTCTGGGTGTAGGCTTCCGGATTGTCATCGGCCTCGACCGCACGGCTGACGTACGCCGCGCCACTGGCCAGGCTCTGGGCCAGCTGCAGTTTCAGTTCCGGGTAACCGCTGACACCGAACGAACGGCAGAAACGGTTGACCGTCGGCTCGCTGACTTTCGAGGCCTGGGCGAGGGCAGCGATGCTGAACCGGGTGGCCTGCTGTGGATTGAGCAGGATCACTTCGGCGACTTTGCGTTCGGCCTTGTTCAGGTCTTCAAGGCGATTCTGGATTTGTTCCAGTAGATTTCGCACGCGGTCCATAGATGTTCCTTGAGTCAGCAGCGCAAAGATGCGCTCTGCTATGCAAAAAGGGCCTTTGATGCGGCCCGTCACGGTGGCCTATCCTACTGATGGCTCCGACCGACCACCACTCGCAATCTGTATTTTGCGAAAATGTTGTGGTTATTACTACATTTTCCCTTGAGTGATGCCTTGAAAAAAGGTATTTGTAGCTTAACTTGATAAAAGAACAAACATCATGCCTTCGATTACGGTAGAACCGTGCACCTTTGCCTTGTTCGGCGCCCTTGGCGATCTGGCCCTGCGCAAGCTGTTTCCTGCCCTTTATCAGCTGGACGGCGCCGGCCTGTTGCACGAGGACTCGCGCATCATCGCGCTGGCCCGTGAACCCGGCAGCGAGCAACAGCATCTGGCGTTCATCGCCTCGGAGCTGCGCCGCTACGTCGATGCCAAGGAGCTGGACGAGGCCGTACTCGAACGCTTCCTCGCCCGCCTGACCTACCTGCACGTCGACTTCCTCAAATCCGAAGACTACGTTGCCCTGGCCGAACAGGCCGGCAGCGCCCAGCGGGTGATTGCCTACTTCGCGACACCCGCTGCCGTTTACGGTGCGATCTGCGAGAACCTGTCGAAGGTCGGCCTGACCGAAAACACGCGTGTCGTGCTGGAAAAACCCATCGGTTCGGACCTGGAATCCTCGCGCAAGGTCAACGATGCCGTGGCGCAGTTCTTTCCGGAGAACCGCACCTACCGCATCGACCACTACCTGGGCAAGGAAACCGTCCAGAACCTGATCGCCCTGCGTTTCGCCAACAGCCTGTTCGAAACCCAGTGGAACCAGAATTACATTTCCCACGTGGAAATCACCGTGGCCGAAAAGGTCGGGATCGAAGGCCGCTGGGGTTACTTCGACAAGGCTGGCCAGCTGCGGGACATGATCCAGAATCACCTGCTGCAACTGCTCTGCCTGATCGCCATGGACCCGCCGGCCGACCTCTCCGCCGATAGCATCCGTGACGAGAAAGTCAAAGTGCTCAAGGCCCTGGCGCCAATCAGCCCCGAAGGCCTGACCACCCAAGTGGTACGCGGCCAGTACATCGCCGGCTACAGCGAAGGCAAACCGGTACCGGGCTACCTCGAAGAACCGAATTCCAACACCCAGAGCGACACCGAAACCTTCGTCGCCCTGCGCGCCGACATCCGCAACTGGCGTTGGGCCGGCGTGCCGTTTTACCTGCGAACCGGCAAGCGCATGCCGCAGAAGCTGTCGCAGATCGTCATTCACTTCAAGGAACCTTCGCACTACATCTTCGCTCCCGAGCAGCGCCTGCAAATCAGCAACAAGCTGATTATCCGCCTGCAACCGGACGAAGGCATTTCCTTGCGCGTGATGACCAAAGAACAAGGCCTGGACAAGGGCATGCAGCTGCGCAGCGGTCCGTTGCAGCTGAATTTTTCCGACACCTATCGCAGCGCACGGATTCCCGATGCCTACGAGCGGTTGTTGCTGGAAGTAATGCGCGGCAATCAGAACCTGTTTGTCCGTAAAGATGAAATCGAAGCCGCGTGGAAGTGGTGTGACCAGTTGATCGCCGGGTGGAAAAAATCCGGTGATGCGCCCAAGCCGTACGCGGCCGGGTCCTGGGGACCGATGAGCTCCATTGCACTGATCACGCGGGATGGGAGGTCGTGGTATGGCGATATCTAATTTGCAACTGCCTCAGGGCGTCAACGCCCATGAGTTCAAGAGCCCGGTGTTGCTGGCCGATGGTTTGGCGCTGAATGTCGCCAAGCATTTGAGCGATGCCATCGACGCACGCGGCGCCGCGACGCTGGTGGTGTCCGGTGGCCGTAGCCCGGTGGCGTTCTTCCAGAACCTGGCCAAGCAAAAGCTGGACTGGTCCAAGGTCGTCGTGACCCTGGCCGACGAGCGCTGGGTGCCGGTGGAACACGCCGACAGCAATGCCGGCCTGCTCAAGCGTTACCTGCTGCAAGGCCCGGCGGCCAAGGCGCAGTTTTTGAGCCTTTATAGCGCCACCGCCAACCTTGAGCTGGCAGCGGAGCAGGCGGATCGCTTGCTCGCGGAATTGCCGCCGATCGACGTGCTGATTTTGGGCATGGGCGACGACGGTCACACCGCGTCACTGTTCCCCAACAGCCCGAACCTGGCCGAGGCCTTGAAAGTCGACGGCACGCGCCGTTGCTATCCGATGCTGGCACCCACCGTGCCCCATCAGCGCCTGACCATGAGCCGTGCGCTGCTGGCGTCGGCCAAGACCACCGTTCTATCGATTTCCGGTCAGTCCAAACTGACCACTTTGAGTGCCGCATTGGCCGGTGACGATGTCGCTGCCATGCCGATTCGCGCGTTTCTGCAACCTACGTTAGAGATTTACTGGTGCCCATGAGCCAAGGATCAGCCGCTATGACAAAGACATCCCCGACCGTTTCCATGGCGGATAAAGTTGCCCTGATCGACAGCCTCTGTGCCAAGGCGCGGATTTTGCCGGTGATCACCATCGCTCGCGAACAGGACGTCCTGCCCCTGGCCGACGCCCTGGCCGCCGGTGGCCTGACCGCCCTGGAAGTGACCCTGCGCTCGCAGTTCGGCCTTAAAGCCATTCAGATTCTGCGTGAGCAGCGTCCGGAACTGGTGACCGGTGCCGGCACCGTGCTCGATCGCACCATGCTCGCCGCCGCCGAAAGGGCCGGTTCGCAATTCATCGTCACCCCAGGCATTACCCGTGACCTGCTCGAAGCCAGTGTCGATAGCCCGATCCCGCTGTTGCCCGGCATCAGCAACGCCTCCGGCATCATGGAAGGCTATGGCCTGGGTTATCGCCGCTTCAAGCTGTTCCCGGCGGAAGTCAGCGGCGGCGTCGCGGCCATCAAGGCCTTGGGTGGCCCGTTCGGCGAAGTGAAATTCTGCCCGACTGGCGGCGTGAGCCCGGCCAACATCAAGAGCTACATGGCGTTGAAAAACGTGATGTGCGTGGGCGGTAGCTGGATGCTTGATCCGGAATGGATCAAGAACGGCGACTGGGCCCGCATTCAGGAATGCACCGCCGAGGCGTTGGCGCTGCTGGACTGATTAGTAGTTACCAAACACTTCGTTGTGTGTTCTACGGCTTTACGGTGCGCTTGGTCGGTGCACCGTTTTTTTTTTGCCCGTGATATTTGATTGCTCGGGCGAACGTCATAACTTTAAACAACAATGTTGTCCCTTTAGTTAGTGTGTTTGTATATTCTGCGTCGGTCACCTGTACTGAACAGGTATTAAACATGAATAGGGATATTCTGATGGAAACTGTTATTGACGCTGAACGCTCTCACGAACTTGAAAAGACCCGCGCTGCCATGTGCGTATTTTCGCCTGAGCAAATTGCGGGCCCTTATTTCCGTAATGACCGACTTCATCGATATGATATTACCGAGGGCGCCGAGGGTGTGCCGATGGAGTTGATTCTGAGTATCGTCAATGTGAAGACCTGTGAACCGATTGAAGGTCTGCTGGTGGACATCTGGCATTGTAATGCCCAAGGCCGATACTCGGGATGGAGCGAGGTAGATCCTGATAAGGAAGCGCTGTCCGGTGAGATCGGCTCTATTCCCCGTACCGACGAAGACAGTTATCTCAGAGGTTGTGGCTTTACCAATGTACTCGGTAATTGCAGTTTTCGATCGGTGTTTCCCGGGTTCTATGCGGGCCGGTCCATCCATGTTCACGTGGCCGTCAGAAAGTTGGATGAACACAATAATGACCGGCATGTAGCCTATGTTGGTCAACTGTATGTGCCTGAATCCATCTCTTCGCACATCAGTGAACTTCCAGGCTACGCCGGTCGAAAGATTACTCGCCTGACCAATGAACAGGATGAAATCTACAGCGAAATGCACGGCTTCGGCACACTGATGGATATGGAATGGATCTACCGTGGCACCGCGCAGGAGCGGTTATTGGGAACTGTCGTGATTGGTGTCGACCCCGATGCTCTTTCCGCGCACATTACGCCAGAAGACTTTTATAAAGACACCGTTTAAAACACAAAAGGAAGTGCCGGCAAAGTCCGGCACTTTTGTTGTGTACGTCCTGTACGACGAGGGCATCGGTTGTCTGCGTACAAGATCCTCCGCACCGACATAAAAAACATTTTCCGATACATAGTTATCGCCTCCCGCACGGCCTCTCTCTCTATCCTTGGCAGCATCTTATGGAAGAGAGAACCTCATGGATTACACCTCAGCTACTCCCCGCGAACCGGTTTGCCTGCTCACCCCGGAACAGATCGCCGGCCCGTATTTTCGCAACCCCAAGCTCATCCGAAGAAACATCAGCGAAGGCCAGGACGGCATTCCGCTGGTGCTGCGGCTGGTGATTGTCGATGCCATGACCGGCGAGCCGGTAACCGGGGCGTTGGTGGATATCTGGCACTGCAATGCCAGGGGCGCGTATTCGGGCTGGAGCAAGGTCAACCCGGACCAGGAAGTCGATGCTGACAGCATCGGTTCGATTCCACGCACCGACGACGACACTTACCTGCGCGGCGGGCAGTTCAGCGACAACAAGGGCGTGGTGCGCTTTACCACGGTTTATCCGGGCTTCTATGCCGGCCGTGCGCTGCATATTCATGTGGCGGTGCGAATCACCGGTGGTAACAACTATCTGGAAGAGCGGCACGTTGCCTGGGTCGGGCAGCTTTATTTTCCGGAGGTCGCCTCACGGTCGGTGCTGAACGCCAAGGCGTATAGCGGCCGGACAGTGACGGCGCCAACCAACGCTCAGGATGAGATCTACGCCAACATGGGCGGTGAAGCCTCGACCCTGACCGTTCACAGCATCGGCCGTGATACCCATGAAGACGGTTTCTTCGGGCACCTGACCATCGGCATCGACACCTTTGCAGTGTCGACGCAGATCAGGCCCGAGGACTTCGACAAGTACACGGTGTAGGCCTCAACGCAGCTCGGTCAGCGCCTGGGCCAGCCGCTCCACGTCGGCGGCGGTGGTGGTCAGTCCCGGGGTGATGCGGATGCACGGTCCGCTGGCGGCGCCGCTGCGGGCCACGGTGAACAGGTTGTACTCATTGAGCAGCCGTTCGGCCATGAGGTGCTGATCGGCGTGGCGGGTAAAGCGCATCGAGGTAATGCCGCAATACAGCCGGGGATCGTCCGGGGTCATGACTTCGATGCCCGGCAGGTCGCGCACGGCGTTGACCCAGCGATTACGCAGGTAGTTGAGCCGTGCGCCCTTGGCGGCGGAACCTCCCATGGCCTGATGCTCTTCGAGCACCAGTGGCAGGGTCATCAATGCCGGGATGTTCGGTGTGCTGTACGGCGTGCGGGCGCGGATGTCGTTGATCGGGAAATGCATCTCGCCCATGTCCGGGTCGATGTCGGCCAGACGCTGGGGCGCGATGTAAATGAAGCCCAGGGTCAGCGGGGCGCCGATCCATTTGTGCAGGTTGTAGCCGGCGAAGGCGATGCCCAGGGATTCCAGATCGAATTCCATCTGGCCCAGGGCGTGGGCGCCGTCGAGGATCACATCGACGCCGTGCTCCTTGGCGAGCGCGGCAATCGCCTCCACCGGCATCACCAGGCCGGTGCGGTGGGTGACGTGGGTCAGGGCCATCAGCTTGAGGCGCGGATAACGCACGAACGCTTCGCGGTAGGTGGCGAGCAAACTGTCGAAAGTGGCAGGGTGCTGGTGGTCGATTTCGATCACTTCCACGCCGCGATGACGGGCTAGCCAACGCATGGCGCCTTTGACCGTGTCGTACTCCAGATCGCAGAGCAGCACCTGATCGCCGGGTTGCAAGCGGTTGTAGTTGCGGATCAGCGATTGCAGGCCGTCCGAGGCGTTGCGGGTGAGGGCGATGGAATGCGCCCGCACGCCCATCATCTCGGCCAGCTGCGCCCGGATGTCCAGGCTTTCGGTCTGCTCGAAATGCTGGCGCACATGCACCGAGTTACTGCGGTTGATCAGCTCGATATTGCGCTGATACTCCTCGACCACCGTGCGCGACATACGCCCGAAGTAACCGTTCTCCAGGTTGATGGGGCCAGGTTCGACCGCGTAACGGTCGGCAAAGGTTTGCCAGAAGGACTCATCACGGGCACGGCGGGTGTTATCGGGCATGGGCTACTCAGTCGGTTCAGTGGCGGGGGGCTGGCTTGCCATGTTTGGCGCGCAGCGGGTCGAGCAGTTCCGATAAACCGTTGTGGTCGATTTCCTGCATCAGCGCCAATAAGCCGCCCAGTTCGCCGTGAGGAAATCCTTCGCGGGCGAACCAGTTCAGGTACTGGCCGGGCAGGTCGGCGATGATGCGGCCCTTGTATTTGCCGAAGGGCATTTCGCGGGTAATCAGCAGTTCGAGCTTTTGAGGATTCATCAATCAGTCGTCTTGATTCAAACAGCTTCGAAAATACAGGCATTCTGCATGCAGGCCAAATGACAGATCATGCAAATAAAGCGGATACAGATTTTTACTTATAAATTAACTTATTGAAAAATAAGGAATAAATGTTCAATTCAAAGCTGGCATGCGGGCTGCAATAGCTATTGCATCTTTCATCAAACCGCGAGGAATTGAAAATGACCGACGTGAATAAAGAAGCCATCTCTGTACTCAACGACCTGATTGAAACCAGCAAAGACGGTCAGGAAGGGTTCAAGACTTGCGCTGAAGACATCAAGCACCCAGAACTCAAAACGCTGTTCGTGACCCGTTCTGCCGATTGCGCCACCGCAGCTGCCGAACTGCAAGCGGAAGTTCGTAGGCTGGGCGGCGATCCGGAAACCTCGACCAGCGTCAGCGGTGATCTGCATCGTCGCTGGGTGGACGTGAAAGCAATATTCACCGGCAAGGATGAAGAAGCCGTGCTGAACGAAGCCGAACGCGGTGAAGACCATGCGTTGAAGGCGTACAAAGAAGCGCTGGAAAAAATCACCAAGCATAACCTGGTGGGTATTCGTGACCTGGTTGAACGTCAGTACCACGGCGTGCAACGTAATCACGATCAGGTCAAAGCCCTGCGTAACCAGGCGCGTGCTCGTTCTTAAGCACTTGTCGCGGTAATAAAAAACGCCAGTCTGACTGGCGTTTTTTTTGTGCTCGCAGTTAGTGCGGCCACATCGACCATTGTGGCGAGGGGGCTTGCCCCCGTTCGGCTGCGCAGCAGTCGTGAAACCGGTATTCGCGGATTACCAGACCAAACGAGGTGCCGGTTTTTTTGGGGGGGGCGCTTCGCCCCCCAACGGGGACAAGCCCCCTCGCCACAGTCAGCCAATGCTGATCGCTGGCAACACTGGCAACGTCACGGTCTGCTGCTTGCGCGGTGCCAGAATCTCGGCCTCGCCATCCACCACCAACTCATCGCGCTGGTTGAACACGCGAGTGGCAATGCGCACGCGAAACTTCGGCAGTTTCTCGAGGATTTCCAGACGCACGGTCAGGGTGTCGCCGATTTTTACCGGTTTCTGGAAGCTCATCTGCTGACCGATATAAATAGTCCCCGGCCCGGGCAACTCGCAGGCCACGGCGGCACTGATCAGCGCGCCGCTGAACATGCCGTGGGCGATGCGTTCCTTGAACATGGTGCCGGCCGCGAATTCGGCGTCCAGGTGCACCGGGTTGTGATCGCCCGACATCGCGGCGAACAACTGAATGTCGCGCTCTTCGACGGTCTTGCTATAGCTGGCGGTCTGGCCGACTTCAAGGGCTTCGTAAGGGGTGTTGGTAACCTGGGTCATCTGTCTCAATTCCTGTGACGAATAAAAAAATCCACAAAAAAACTGTTCGAAAAACTATTCGGTTCTGGCCGGACGGCGGTGGCTGAGCGCCTGGGCGATCCAGTTCAGTACATCGGCGGTCACTTCATCGCGGTTGCTCTCGTTGAACAGTTCGTGGCGCGCCTGCGGGTAAATATTCAATTGCAGGTTCTGGCTGCCGGCCGCGCGCAGCGCATGGGCCAGATCTTTCAGACGCTTGCCTTCGCTCACCGGATCACATTCGCCGCCCATTACCAGCAAGGGCAGGCCCGGATCGACCTGGGCGAGATTGGACGCTTTGCTGATTTGCTGCAACCCGCCGAGCAAGTCGATCCACAGTTGATTGGTGCAGCGAAAGCCGCAGAACGGGTCGTTGGCGTACAGATCGACTTCTGTCGGATCGCGGCTCAGCCAATCGAATTTGGTACGCGCGGGTTTGAATTGCTTGTTGAACGAGCCGAACGACAGGAACTCGATCAGCGCGCTGCGGCCCTTCGGTCCCTGACGCAGCCGTTCGAGCCGGGCGATTTGCCGCGCCGCGCGATAAAGCGCCACGGGCTGGAAGTTCGAACCACTGAGAATCGCCCCGTGCAGGCTGGCGCTGTGGTGCAGCAGGTAGGCCTGGGCGATGTAGCTGCCCATGCTGTGGCCGAGCAATACGATTGGTACGCCAGGGTGGTGCTGGCCGATGTGCTGGTTGAGGCTGGCGAGGTCGCCGACGACTTTGCACCAGCCATCGTCATCGGCGAAATGGCCGAGCGTGCCGTTTTCGGAAGTTTTGCCATGTCCTCGCAGGTCCGGGGCGTAGACGCCATAGCCCTGAGCGCAGAGTTTTTCCGCGAGCCGGGCGTAGCGACCGCTGTGCTCGGCCATGCCATGGGCCAGCAGGATCACCGCTTTTAACGGCGGGGTGGGCAGCCACTGGTTGACGAAGAGGCGGCTGTGATCACTCGCGGTCAGCCAGAAAGTGTCGTGGATCATGGCGATTCCTTTGCACGATGTGGTTGCATTGTATAGCGCATCCTTTGCTTGCCGTCTGATCAGGCCACACCACGTTAGGAAGATTCACACGATCTATGACGCTTTTGCCATATTTGCCTGATTGGCCATAACTGCTAGTGTCCGTGAAGCTCCGCTTTTCGTGTTCCTTTACAGAAGTGACAGAGAAGTGGCCCCGGATAGATTCAGGTAAAGAGGACAAGAACAATGCAACCTGATTTCTGGAATGACAAACGCCCGGCCGGCGTACCCCTGGACATTGATCTTGGGGCCTACAAGTCGGTGATCGAGGTGTTCGAGCGTTCCTGCAAGAAATTCGCGGACCGCCCGGCCTTCAGCAATATGGGCGTGACCCTGACCTACGCCGAACTGGAACGCTACAGCGCGGCGTTCGCCGGTTACCTGCAAGCGCACACCGACCTGGTGCCGGGGGATCGCATCGCGGTGCAGATGCCCAACGTCCTGCATTACCCGATTGCCGTGTTCGGAGCGTTGCGCGCCGGGCTGATCGTGGTCAACACCAACCCGCTGTACACCCCGCGGGAGATGCGTCATCAATTCAAGGATTCCGGGGCCCGGGCGCTGGTGTACCTGAACATGTTCGGGGCCAAGGTCCAGGAAGTGCTGGCCGACACCGATATCCAGTATTTGATCGAAGCGAAGATGGGCGACCTGATGCCTGCCGCCAAGGGCTGGCTGGTCAACACAATGGTGAGCAAGGTCAAGAAACTGGTCCCCGACTACTCTTTGCCCCAGGCGGTTTCCTTCAAGAGCGCGCTACGCCTAGGCCGGGGCCTGGGCATCAAGCCGCTGAAGGTCGGCCTCGACGACATCGCGGTGCTGCAATACACCGGCGGCACCACTGGCCTGGCCAAGGGCGCGATGCTCACCCACGGCAATCTCGTGGCGAATATGCAGCAGGCGCGGGCCTGCCTGGGCCAGTTCGGCAGTGACGGCCAGCCGCTGCTGCGCGAAGGCCAGGAAGTGATGATCGCGCCACTGCCGCTTTACCATATCTATGCCTTCACGGCGAACTGCATGTGCATGATGGTGACCGGCAACCACAACGTGCTGATCAGCAATCCGCGGGACATCAAAGGCTTTATCAAGGAGCTGAAGAACTGGCGATTCTCGGCGTTGCTGGGGCTCAACACGCTGTTCGTGGCGTTGATGGATCACCCGGACTTCAAGACCCTGGACTTCTCCAGCCTCAAGCTCACCAACTCCGGCGGCACCGCGCTGGTCAAGGCCACCGCCGAGCGCTGGGAACAGCTCACCGGTTGCCGGATCACCGAGGGTTACGGCCTGACCGAAACCTCCCCGGTGGCCTGCACCAACCCGTACGGCGACAAGTCGCGGATCGGCACGGTCGGCCTGCCGGTGCCGGGCACCACGCTCAAGGTCATCAACGATGACGGCGTCGAGCAGCCGCTGGGCGAGCGGGGCGAGTTGTGCATCAAGGGCCCGCAGATCATGAAGGGCTACTGGCAGAAACCCGAAGCCACCGCCGAAGTGCTGGATGCCGAGGGCTGGTTCAAGTCCGGTGATATCGCAGTGATCGACCCGGACGGTTTTGTGCGCATTGTCGATCGCAAGAAAGACATGATCATCGTCTCGGGTTTCAACGTGTACCCGAATGAAATCGAAGACGTGGTCATGGCCCACCCGAAAGTCGCCAACTGCGCCGTGATCGGCGTGCCGGACGAACGTTCGGGGGAGGCGGTGAAGTTGTTTGTGGTGGCCCGGGAATCCGGTGTCAGCCTTGAAGAGTTGAAGGCTTACTGCAAGGAAAACTTCACCGCGTACAAAGTGCCCAAGCACATTGTGTTGCGTGAGTCGTTGCCGATGACACCGGTGGGCAAGATCTTGCGGCGGGAGTTGCGGGATATCGCGTAAGCGTTGAATGGCCGCGCTTCGCGCGTTCGCGGGCAAGCCTCGCTCCTACAGGTTCACCGTCATTCACATTGACGCGATACCCGTAGGAGCGAGGCTTGCCCGCGAAGCTTTTAAGGGCTGAAAAGCCCGATTTAAGGGCTTTTAGAGGCTGTATAGAATTTTTGCTCTAAAATGACTGCCGGTTATTCTTGAGTCATTTATGTGACTGTAGAGGCTGCTTTTGGCTCTAGTCGGCCCTTGGCAAAGCTGCTACTCTCGGCGCGCTTTTGTGACTTCTCGGCCTATATAAAAGCCAGACTCACCAATAAAAAACACACACCAATAATAATCGCATCAAATGCGGTGATGAATTCGCGTTGCTGAGGAGTGGGCTTCCATGAACGAAGACTTTTGGAAGGATAAGTACCCTGCCGGGATTGCTGCCGACATCAATCCAGACGAGTATCCGAATATTCAGGCAGTGTTGAAGCAATCCTGCCAACGCTTCGCCGACAAACCGGCTTTCAGCAACCTGGGCAAGACAATCACCTACGGTGAACTGTACGAATTGTCCGGTGCCTTTGCCGCTTACCTGCAACAGCATACCGACTTGCAGCCCGGTGATCGAATCGCCGTGCAACTGCCTAACGTGTTGCAGTACCCGGTAGCCGTGTTCGGTGCGATCCGCGCCGGGCTGATCGTGGTCAACACCAACCCGCTGTACACCGCGCGGGAGATGGAACACCAATTCAACGACTCCGGTGCCAAAGCCCTGGTCTGCCTGGCCAATATGGCTCACCTGGCGCAGACCGTGGTGCCGAAAACCGGCGTCAAGCACGTGATCGTCACCGAAGTCGCCGACCTGCTGCCGCCGCTCAAGCGCCTGCTGATCAACAGCGTCATCAAGTACGTGAAGAAGATGGTCCCGGCGTATCACTTGCCCAAGGCCGTCAAGTTCAACGACGTGCTGAGCAAGGGCCACGGCCAGCCCGTGGCCGAAGCCAACCCGGACAGCGGCGATGTCGCGGTGCTGCAATACACCGGCGGCACCACCGGCGTGGCCAAGGGCGCGATGCTGACCCACCGCAACCTCGTCGCCAACATGCTGCAGTGCAAGGCACTGATGGGGTCCAACCTCAATGAAGGTTGCGAGATCCTGATCACGCCGCTGCCGCTGTACCACATCTATGCCTTCACCTTTCATTGCATGGCGATGATGCTGATCGGCAACCACAACATCCTGATCAGCAACCCGCGCGATTTGACGGCGATGGTCAAGGAACTGTCGAAGTGGAAGTTCAGCGGCTTCGTTGGCCTGAACACCTTGTTCGTGGCCCTGTGCAACAACGAAGCGTTCCGCAAGCTCGATTTCTCGGCGCTGAAAGTCACCCTGTCCGGCGGCATGGCCCTGCAACTGGCCGCCGCCGAGCGCTGGAAAGCGGTGACCAATTGCCCGATTTGCGAAGGCTACGGCATGACCGAAACCAGCCCGGTCGCCACGGTCAACCCGATCCAGCACATCCAGGTCGGCACCATCGGTATTCCGGTGCCGTCGACCCTGTGCAAAGTCATCGACGATGCCGGCGTTGAACAGCCGCTGGGCGCGATCGGCGAGCTGTGTGTGAAAGGTCCGCAGGTCATGAAGGGCTACTGGCAGCGCCAGGACGCCACCGATGAAATGCTCGACAGCGAAGGCTGGCTGAAGACCGGTGACATCGCGCTGATCCAGCCCGATGGCTACATGCGCATTGTCGATCGCAAGAAAGACATGATCCTGGTCTCCGGTTTCAACGTGTACCCGAACGAGTTGGAAGACGTGCTTGCGACCCTGCCGGGCGTGCTGCAATGCGCGGCCATCGGCATCCCGGACGAGAAGTCGGGCGAGGCGATCAAGATCTTCATCGTCGCCAAACCGGGCGTGACCCTGACCAAGGAACAGGTGATGGAGCACATGCGCGCCAACGTCACCGGCTACAAGGTTCCGCGTTCGGTGGAATTTCGCGATGCGCTGCCGACCACTAACGTCGGTAAGATCCTGCGTCGCGAACTGCGTGATGAAGAGTTGAAGAAGCTGGGCGTGAAGAAAGTAGGCGCCTAAAC
Organism: Pseudomonas sp. ANT_J12; assembly: GCF_008370045.1. Lineage (GTDB taxonomy): Bacteria > Pseudomonadota > Gammaproteobacteria > Pseudomonadales > Pseudomonadaceae > Aquipseudomonas. Next base: position 103,122 of record NZ_VOBN01000002.1, on the reverse strand, counting down.
AAAAGCCCCGCAGATGCGGGGCTTTTTTTGGCCTGACGGATCGTTCCCACGCTCTGCGTGGGAATGCCTCAATGGACGCTCTGCGTCCGCTGTTGGGACGCGGAGCGTCCCGGGCTGCATTCCCACGCAGAGCGTGGGAACGATCAATCAGCGTGGGAACGAGCGGTCAGAGTCGAAACGGTGCGAAGTTGACGTTGGTACCCGCCGGGCGCATGTCCTGCAGGTACGAGTCCTTGTCGGCGCTCAGTTCCAGGCTCAACGCCGCTTTGCGCTTGCCTTCATTGCGCACCACCAGGCCTTCGAGTTTTTCACGCAGAAACACCGTCGGCACTTTCAGGTGCAGCAGTTCGTCGGTATCCGGGGTGTGCATCAACAAGTGCACCCACTCGTACTGACCCACGGCCAGGCGTGCCACCGGGATGTCGAACCACCAGATGTTGCGATTGCGGTTCAATTCGGTGAAATGGCAGTTGTTGACGCCAAGCACAGCACCGCCGAGTTCCTGGTTTCTGCGGGCAATGGCCTGCTTTTTATCGAGTTTCATAACATTCCTACGGGGTTGGATCTTCAGCGCCAAGGCCTGAATACGTTGCGCATTCTCGGGGGTTGCACGGCAAACATAAAGCCCAACCTTTAATCGGCGATGAAATGATGCAGTGAAAATAAATGAAACTCCGTGCAAACGCCTTCGGTCAATCTTTGTGTAACGACTATTACCCTTGAATTGTTCACAGGAGAAACACCATGAGCAGCACTGGCGATAAAGTTAAAGGTATGGCAAACGAAGCGGTCGGCAACGTCAAGCAAGGCGTCGGCAAGGCCACTGACAACACCAAACTGCAAGTCGAAGGCAAAATCCAGGAGAAGAAAGGCGAAGCCCAGCAAGCGGTGGGCAAAGCCAAGGACGCCATCAAGAAAGGTGTCGACAAGGCTTGATTCGGCCTTTCAAGACATTAAAGAAACGGCCATCCGAGGATGGCCGTTTTTGTGTCAGCCCCACCGGTTAAATAACGAAATTGTTTCAAAGTCGCCAAGTAGGCTACTTTGATGTAGAAAACGGCCCCTGAGTCGCCACGACTTCAACCTTTTGCGGCGAAAGGAGACGCTAATGATTTTCCCGGACATGAGAGGCCTGCCCATCCACCGCGTGATGGTGCGCACGGTCAAAGAATTCATTGACGATGAGATGTCGACCTACGCCTCGGCGCTGGCTTATCAAATGCTGTTCTCGCTGTTCCCCTTCATTCTGTTCCTGATCGCCCTGATCGGTTTCCTGCACCTGCCGGACTTCTTCTCCTGGCTGCGCCTGCAATCGGAACTGGTGCTGCCGCCCCAAGCCCTGGAGCAGGTGAACCCGGTGATCGACCAGTTGCAGCAGTCCAAGGGTGGCTTGCTCTCGATCGGTATCGTCATCGCCCTGTACACCGCCTCTTCGGGCGTGCGGCTGATGATGAGCGCGATGAACGCTGCCTACGACGTGGTCGAAGGCCGCCCGGTGTGGAAGCGCTTTCCGTTGTCGATTTTCTACACCATTGGCATCGCCGGCATGCTGCTCGCCGCCGCCGCGCTGATGGTGCTCGGGCCGCAGGTGATGGGCTGGATTGCCGCGCAGGTCGGGCTGGAAGACTTCATCGTCACGGTGTGGACCATTGCGCGTTGGCCGGTGATCGTGATCCTGATGATGATCGCGGTGGCGCTGATCTATTACGTTATGCCCGATGTCCGTCAGGAGTTTCGTTTCATCACCCCCGGCTCGGTGCTGGCGGTGGTGGTGTGGATCATCGCCTCGTTGGGTTTCGCGTTTTACGTCAAGACCTTCGCCAACTACAACGCCATGTATGGCAGTATCGGCGCGATCATCGTGCTGTTGCTGTACTTCTACATTTCCGCCGCGGTGCTATTGCTCGGCGCGGAGATGAATGCGGTGATCGAACACATGTCGACCGAAGGCAAGGACCCTGGCGAAAAGGTCCCCGGCGAGCACGACCACGAAACCAAACAACACGTATCGGGACTGGGACGAGACCACTCGCTCAAGCCGAACACTGACGAAGCCTGACCATGATCCGTGAAATCCTGAAAATGGGCGATGAACGCCTGCTGCGTATCGCGCCACCGGTGCCGGCCGAGATGTTCGACAGCCCCGAGTTGTGGCAACTGATCGATGACATGTTCCAGACCATGGAAAGCGTCGGCGGCGTTGGCCTGGCCGCGCCGCAGATCGGTGTCGACCTGCAACTGGTGATCTTCGGTTTCGAGCACAGCGAGCGCTACCCTGACGCCGAAGCCGTGCCGCAGACGATCCTGATCAACCCGCTGATCACACCGTTGAACCCGACCCTGGAAGAGGGCTTCGAAGGTTGCCTGTCGGTGCCTGGATTGCGTGGAGCGGTGAATCGTTATCAGGACATACGCTATGAAGGGTTTGATCCGAAGGGCCAGCCGATTGTGCGGATTGCCTCCGGTTTTCATGCGCGGGTGGTGCAGCACGAATGCGATCATTTGATCGGCCGGTTGTACCCGTCGCGGATCACGGATTTCACCAAGTTCGGGTTTATCGAAGTGATGTTTCCGGACCTTGATCCGAACGCTGACGAGTAAGACAAAAGCAAAGATCGCAGCCTTCGGCAGCGCCTACGCGCCTGTGGGCGCCGCCGAAGGCTGCGATCTTTTGATTCTGCTTTTTATTTCCCCGGTTTAACAAACCGCAACGTCATTCGGTCCGACTCCCCGATCGCCACGTACTTCGCCTTGTCCTTCTCCCCCAACGTCAACGCCGGCGGCAAGGTCCAGACGCCTTCGGGATAATCCTTGGTGTCCTTCGGATTGGCATTGATCTCGCTTTTTTCCTCCAGCTTGAACCCCGCATCGGTCGCCAGTTTCACCACATACGCGGTGGTCAGGTAGCCGCTGTGCTTGATGTCGTCCAGCGACGCCCCGTCTTTGGCCCGGTGATCCACCACGCCGAGCACGCCGCCCGGTTTCAGCACCTTGAAGAACGACTCGAACATCAGCGGCGCCGTGTCGGCCAGCACCCAGTTGTGCACGTTGCGAAAGGTCAGCACCGTGTCTGCCGAACCGGGTTTGCCGAGCACCGGGGCCTTGGGATCAAACTCGACCACCTGGGCCTTGGCATATTGCGTCGGGGCGGCGGTGAATTTGGCCTTGAGGGTTTCTTCGTTCTTGCGCGCATAGTCGCTGACCGTCGGCGCTTGCACGGCGGCAATGTAGTGGCCGTGCTCCTTGAGCAGCGGCGCCAGCAGTTCGCTGTACCAACCGCTGCCGGGGGTGATTTCGATGACGGTCTGGTTGGCGCGCAAGCCGAAGAATTGCAGGCTCTGCTGCGGATGGCGGTAGACGTCGCGCACCACGTTCTGCGGCGCGCGCCAGGTGCCTTTGAGCACCTCGGCGTATTGCGCGCTGGAGATGGACGGGGTGTCGGCGGCGTGCGCCAGAACAGGGGTGAGCAGGGCGGTCAGGGTCAAGGCGAGCAGGGCAGGTTTCATGGCGCATCCAGGCAGATTCGAAGTCGACCCCGAGGCTAGCACGCAGCAATCAAGAGCTGATCACACATTATCGATGGACGACCTCACCAACGGTTCTAAGCCCATGGCGATCATCGGTTTGCTGCGGGCGTAACGGGTCAGGCGTTCGACCATGGCGTAGGGCATTTGCGGGTCGAAGATAAAACCCCGACGCTCATAAAAGCCGCGCAAATCCGGGTGGCAATACAGCCAGACCGGGCTGTCGAGGCCCTTCACCGCTTCGGCGATCAGCGCGGCGGCGATGCCTTGTTCACGACACGCTGGATCGACGAACAAACCCGTCAACCAGTACCCGCCCGCCACCGGCCGTAAACACAAGGCCGCGACAATTTCGCCGCGCCGGGCCACCCACAATTGAGCTTCGCGCACGGCTTTCATCGGCGATTGGTGGGCGCGGTAAAACTTGTTCATCAACGGCCATAACGGTTCGTCGAGCAAGGCGTACTGAGTGTCTGGCATGGGCGTTGGCTGTCAGTTGGCAAAGTGGGCGATTATAAAAGAACGCGAGCGGCGCGATAGGTGTATACCTGACTTCACATCCCGTATGAGTGGAGTACGTATCATGGCCAAAGGCATGGATTCAAAAAAAGCAGCGAAGAAAAAACCGGCAAAAACCGCCGATGAAAAGCGCGCGGACAAGAAGGCCAAGAAGGTGGATGTGTTCGGGCACTAAAACCTGAGTCACCGTGCCGATCGTTCCCACGCTCCCGCGTGGGAATGCCTCTGGGGACGCTCCGCGTCCAGTGACGCGGAGCGTCACGGGCTGCATTCCCACGCGGAGCGTGGGAACGATCGTTAAACCAGAAAATAATCTGCAAGATTTCCCCACCCCATTGCACAGAGAGGGACACGTCCCGTTCTGAGCAAAGCCATGTCCCATTACTTCGACGCCGCCCATCGAGAAGAAATCGAAACCCTGCGCCAACGCCTGACCGCTCGCACCGAGTGGCCGACCTGGTTGCTGCTGACCGGCGTCTACGCGGGCTGGTTCGGCCTGATCCTGGCCAGCGACCGATTGGGCCTTTGGTGGAGCACCGTGCTGTTGATTCCACTGGTGGTGCTCTGGCTGTCGGTGCAGCACGAACTGCTCCACGGCCATCCCACGCGTTGGCTGGCCCTGAACAAAGTCCTCGGTTATGCACCGTTTGCGGTGTGGTTCCCGTACACCCTGTATCGCGACAGCCATTTGCTGCATCACCACGATGAAGACCTGACCATCCCCGGCCGCGACCCGGAAAGCCGTTACCTCACCGCCGAGCACTGGCAGCGCAGTTCCGTGTTCAAGCAGGTCCTGCACCGCTTGAACAAAACCGTGCTGGGGCGCGTCATGGTCGGCGCCCCCCTGGCGTTACTGGCGCTGGCGCGCAAAGAGCTGCGACGTCTGCAAGCGGGTGAGCGGCAGGCCTGGTTGATGTGGCTCACCCATGGCGCGCTCACCGGGTTGATGCTGGCGTTCATCGCGCGTTTCAGCGTGCTCCCGGTGTGGCATTACCTGTTGCTGATCAGCGTGCCGGCGCTGTCGATTGCGATGATTCGCTCCTACTATGAACACCGCCCCAACGCCCGACCCGAGCAACGCACCGTGCTCAACGAAGCGGCGTGGCCGTGGAGTTGGCTGTTCCTGAACAACAACCTGCACCTGGTGCATCACGACATACCGAGCCTGCCCTGGTACGACTTGCCCAAGGCTTATCGCACCCGTCGTGAGCAATGGCAGGCACGCAGCGGCGGGTTTCTGGTGCGGGGTTATGGGCAGTTGTGGCGCCAGCATGGGCTCAGGGCGATCGACAGCCCGCAACATCCGTTTCATTGATTGGCTGAAGGAATTTCGATGACCCAGCACCTCGCCGAACTACTGATGTACGTCGCCCCGGAATCGATCCGTCGCGCCAATGAACGCTGGCTGACTGGCATCGCGCAACGCCTGGGCGCCTCCCGCAAAAGCGCCGAGGGCCTGTCGCTGCCGGACCTCTGGCTCTCCCCGCAATTGCTGCTGACGCAAACCTGCGGCTATCCGCTGATGACCTTGTTGCGTGGTCAGGTCCGGGTTGTCGGTCGTCCTCGCTATGAATTGCCGGACAGCAACGGCGGCAACCATTGCAGCCTGCTACTCAGCCGCGCCGATGATCCTCGCCGCAACTTGCCGGCCTTTTACAACTGTCGCGGGGTGATCAATGACGAAGGCTCCAACAGCGGCATGAACCTGCTGCGCCATCGCCTGGCGCCACTGCACCGCGACGGTCAGTTCTTCGCCCGTGTCGGCATCAGCGGCGGCCACCGTGAAAGCCTGCGCTGGCTGCGTGAAAACCTTGCCGACCTGGCCGCCATCGACAGCGTGACCTTCGCCTACCTGGCGCGGCACGCCGAAGCCGAAGTGGCGGGTTTGCGCGTGGTTGCCCGCAGCGCGTTCAGCCCGACCTTGCCGTACATCACGGCGGCGAGTGCCAGTGATGAGCAGGTCGAGCAACTTCGGCGGGTGATGAACGAAACATTGCGCGAGCTGCCGGACGTCGCCGAAATCCTCGGTCTGCAAGAGGTATTGCCCGCGACGGAAAGCGACTATCAGGTGGTGCTTGATTACCAGCAGGAGGCCGAGGCGTTGGGGTATGGGCGGTTGCGTTAACGGTGGGGGATTTTCGTTGCCTGTCAGAACGCTCTCGCGGGCAAGCCTCGCTCCTACAGAGTTGACCACCGTTCCTGTAGGAGCGAGGCTTGCCCGCGAAAGCAATCTCACAGGCGCCATGCATCTAAATTTCTTAATCGAATATAAAAATACCTTTTAAGTATTATTAAAGAATAAGGCTCCCGTCTAGAATCGCGCCACCGGATCACCGGACATTCAGCGACCCCTAACCCCAGGAGCCCCTATGTCCGGCGCCGACCTTTCCCATCGCAACCACGTGGGCGGCTTGTTCCGCGCGCATTACTCCTGGCTGTGCACCCGGTTGCGCCGGCAGTTGGGCGCCAGCGCCAGCGTCGAAGACATCGCCGCCGAAACCTTCACCCAATTGCTCGAATCCCCGGGGTTGACGCCGATCCGCGAACCTCGCGCCTTGCTGACCACCATCGCCCAACGCCTGATCTATCAACTCTGGCGTCGTCGCGATCTGGAGCGCCAGCACCTCGATCAATTGCAACATGCCGATGCCGGTCAAGCGCAATCGCCGGAAGCACTGCTGCAATTGACCCAGGCCCTGCATCGGCTCGACAGCACCCTCGACCGCTTGCCGGGCAAGGTCCGGGCGACGTTCCTGTTGTCGCGGATCGATGGCCTGACCTACCCGCAAATCGCCGCCGAGCTGGGCATTTCCCAGCGCTCGGTCAGCGTCTACATGACCCGCTCCCAAGCCTTGTGCGCCCAGCACAGTGCCAATGAACCCTTAAATAGAACGACCCAGAGGTCCGCATGAGATCGATCAAAACCCTGCTCGGCAGTTCGCTGCTGGCCCTGAGCCTGGTCGCCACCCAGGCGCCCGCCAGCGAAAAAATCGCGCCGATCCACTTCGGCGACATCGCCTGGGAAAGCGGCAGTTTCATCACCGAAGTCCTGCGCCTGATCGTCGAGAAAGGTTACGGCTACCCGACCGATACCTTGCCAGGCAGCACCGTCAGCCTTGAAGCGGCGCTGGCCAAGAACGATATCCAAGTGATCGGCGAAGAGTGGGCCGGGCGCAGTCCGGCGTGGGTCAAAGCTTCGAACGAGGGCAAAGTGTTCGGCCTCGGTGACACAGTCAAAGGCGCCACCGAAGGCTGGTGGGTGCCGGAATACGTGATCAAGGGCGACCCGGAACGCGGCATCAAGCCACTGGCCCCGGAGCTGAAATCCGTGGCTGACCTGCCACGCTACAAAGACGTGTTCCGCGACCCGGAAGACCCAAGCCGCGGCCGCTTCCTCAACAGCCCCACCGGCTGGACCTCGGAGATCGTCAACAGCCAGAAACTCAAGGCCTATGACCTGACCGCCGATTACGTCAACTTCCGCACCGGCTCTGGCGCGGCGCTGGATGCCGAGGTCGCGTCGTCGATCCGTCGCGGCAAACCGGTGCTGTTCTACTACTGGTCGCCAACGCCGTTGTTGGGGCGGTTCAAACTGGTGAAACTCGAAGAGCCGGCGTTCGATGCCGAAGCCTGGAAGACCCTGGCCGACGCCAATAACCCGCATCCGAAGGGCACTCGCTCGATGCCGGCGAGCTTGGCGATTGGCGTCTCCGCACCGTTCAAGGCGCAGTACCCGGACTTGGTGGCCTTCTTTGAAAAGGTCGATTTGCCGATAGATCTGCTGAACCAGACCCTGGCGCAGATGAGCGAAAAACGTCAGCCACCGCGTCAGGTCGCCGAGGCGTTTTTGCGCGATCAGCCGCAGGTGTGGAAGGGCTGGGTGCCGGGGGAAGTGGCGAGCAAGGTGAGTGGGAGTTTGTGATTTATTGAATCCTGTAGGAGCGAGGCTTGCCCGCGAAGGCGGCCTCCAGCCCTACAACAACTCCGCCGCCAACGTCGCCTTCACCGCCGGGCGCTGATCAATCCTTGCCTGAAACCGCACCAACGCCGGCCACTGCTCCAACTCAATCCCAAACCCCGCCGCCCAACGCAGCACCGTAAACAAATACGCATCCGCCACGCTGAACCCCTCCGGCATCAAATAGTCCTGCTGTTCCAGCGTGCGAACCAACACCGCAAACCGCTTGAACAATTTCTCCTTGATCAACCGCTTCACCTCCTCGGGAAACTGCGCATTGAACAGCCATCCAAGCCCGCCATGAATCTCGGTCGAGACGAAGTTCAACCATTCCTGTAACCGCACCCGTTCGAACGTCCCGTTCTGCGGCGCCAGATTCGCCTCGGGTCGCAGGTCCGCCAGGTATTGCAGGATCGCCGGTCCTTCGGTCAGCACCTGGCCGTTGTCCAGTTGCAGCGCCGCGACGTAGCCCTTGGGATTGATGGCGAGGAAATCCTCACCCGCAGCGGTTTGCTTGGTGCGGTTATCGACACGGATCAATTCGAACGGCAGATCGAGTTCGCGCAACACAATGTGCGGCGCCATCGAGCAGGCTTGCGGGGCGTAATACAGCTTCATGGGCAGGGCTCTGGTTGAGGATTTGCGCCAGTGTCATAGTGCGCGCCGGTCTTCGTAAAATTAATCTTCCAGAACACTGCCATAAGGACAGCTACTGCCATGATGAATCTGATGCACTGGCGAATGGTGGTGGCGGTGGCCGATACCGGCAACATTACCCGGGCGGCCGAGCGGGTCGGCATGACCCAGTCCGGTGCCAGCCAGGCGTTGGCGCTGATCGAGGAAACCCTGGGCGTTCAACTGTTCAGCCGGGAAAACCGCCAGACCCTGCCGACCGCCATCGGCCTGCCGGTGATCGAGCAGGCGCGGACCATGCTCGGCGCGTTGGAGGCCATTCGCAGCACCGTCGACGCTGCAAAAGACATCCAGCGCGGCAGCATTCGCCTGGCCAGTTTTCCCATGGTGCTGGCGACGTTTCTGCCGCCGCTGTTGCGTCAGTTCAATCGGCTCTATCCCGGCGTTCAGGTGGTGGCCCTGGAAGTCAGCGACGACGAAGTGGAAACCCTGCTCGACGCCGGGCTGGTGGATGTCGGCGTGGTGCTGAACCCCGCGCCCGAGCGCAATGCCGCGGTGTTGGGGCGCGATGCCTGGGTGGCGGTGCTGCCCGGCGGCCATCCCCTGCCACGGGGTGCACACGAAGAAGGCATCAGCCTGGCGCAATTGGTGACGCACCCCTTTGTGCTCGCCACTGGTGGCTGTTCGACCAACGCCCGCAGCCTGGCGGCCGACGCCGGTTTGCAACTGAGCGATGTCCGGGCCGAGGTCCGGGAGTGGAGCAGCGCCTTCACCCTGGTGCGGGAAAACATCGGCGTGACCCTGGTGCCGGAAATGACACTGCCGGCCAATCGCCAAGGGTTGCGGGTCATTGCGCTGCTACCACGGATCGTTCGCGAATTTGCCCTGGTGGTGGCACCGCACAAGACCCCTTCTGCCCCGGTGCAAGCGCTGCTGAGCATGCTCGCCGACCAATGATCGGCCTGTGTCGCTGAACCGATTTTGTGCTGATTATTGGCCGACTAATGGCATTGCGCCTGTCAGTTCACTGGCTATGCTCACCCATAGCTCACTTCTTCAGTCACAAAAATGAATGGTTCGTGACCGGAAGCGTGAGCGCCGTGACATCAGCCGAAGAGTGCGCACCCAAAGCACCGACACTCAACAATCAGGAGCCGTGCCGTAAATGGAGTTACTTACCAAAACGTTAGGGTTGGCCCGACCGGGCTATCAAGAGAAGGATGTCTTGATAAGAGCGTCGCTGCATGGACACTCCGATTGAACATCATTTATCACCTGACACATCCTGCCCTTGGCGGGATGCGTGTGCCTGTTCCGTGGAACGTAGTGGTGGATCTGAAATGACCGAGAACGTTCTCCCGGCATTTCCCCTGTAGGAGCAACGCTTGCTCGCGATAGCGCCGGACCTGACACACCGCGTCATCGTGCATCGCGGGCAAGCTTTGCTCCTGCATCAATCAAAGATCGCGCTGAAGGTGATAGAACCATGTTTAACCTACATCACAAGGCTGACCTGCTGGAGATCGAGCGCTTCAACTGCGCGCTGAGCGAGGCCAACGCCAAGTTGGCGGCGGTCAGTCGCTCGATGGCGATGATCGAGTTCAGCCCCGAGGGCATCGTGCTCGACGCCAATGAAAACTTTTGCGCGGTCATGGGCTATAGCGCCGTAGAAGTGCGCGGCAAACACCACCGGATCTTCTGCGAAGAAGCGTTTTATCGCAGTGAGGAATACGCCAAGTTGTGGCGTGACCTGGCCCGTGGCGAACCGGTCAGCGGTACGTTCCTGCGTTTGAACAAGGCGGGTCGCGAGGTGTGGCTCGAAGCCAGTTACATGCCGGTGTTCGGGCCGGATCGCCAGGTGCGTAGCGTGATCAAAGTGGCCTCGGACATCTCCGCTCGTATCCATAAAGAGCACGAAGAAGAAAGCATGCTCGCAGCCATCGGGCGCTCCATGGCGGTGATCGAATTCACCCCGGACGGCCGGGTCATCACCGCCAACGACAATTTCCTGAAAACCATGCATTACTCGCTCAACGAAGTGATTGGCCAGCATCACAGCCTGTTCTGTCACCGCGCCGAAGCCGAGTCGCCGCAGTACAAGGCGTTCTGGGCCTCACTCAATCGCGGCGAATATCACTCGCACCGTTTCGAGCGCAAGGATAAGCACGGTCATACGGTGTTTCTGGAAGCCTCCTACAACCCGCTGTTCGACAGCAAAGGCCGGTTGTACAAAGTGGTGAAGTTCGCCAGCGACATCACCCAGCAAGTCACCACCCTGCGAGCCGCCGCGGAATCGGCCCACAGCACCTCGGTACAAAACGACGTCTGCGCGCAAAAAGGATCCCAAGTGGTCCAGCAGACGGTGCAGATCATCCAGGACATTTCCCGCGACCTCAACGAAGCGGCCCTGAGCATCGACGCGGTAAGCAAACAGTCGGACATCATCGGCACCATCGTCCAGACCATTCGCGGCATTGCCGACCAGACCAACCTGCTGGCGCTCAACGCCGCCATCGAAGCGGCCCGGGCCGGGGAGCATGGGCGCGGGTTTGCCGTGGTGGCGGATGAAGTGCGCAGCCTCGCGGCGCGCACCAGTCAGGCGACGCTGGAGATCGTCGACGTGGTGCGCAGGAACCATGACTTGTCGTTGAGCGCGGTGTCGAGCATGCAGTCGAGCCTGAGTCGCACCGGGCTGGGTGTGGAACTGGCGAACGAAGCGGGGGAGGTGATTCTGGAGATTCAGCAGGGATCGCGGCATGTGGTGGATGCGATCAGTCAGTTTAATTCGACGTTGCAGTTGAATTAGCGCAAAGGAAAAACAGCCCCTCAGGCACTTGCTACAGGTTGAGGGGCTTAGATATTACTGACGGGTTTGAACCCATTATTGAGCACGACCTAACATTATGGGTTGGTTAAATCAGGCAGACCTTGATGTGCTCGCTCCGCCGGGGAGTGGTGTTGAGTTTTAGAACATGGACCATGCCTGTCATTCTGGGACAGTGGTGAAGTTGAACTCTCCGGTGATAGTCACCAATCTTCCTGGTCCATCGTGTGACTGTATGGTAAAGGTGCCGGCGTATTCACCTTTGTCTTTGAAAGCACCATTGTCGACGGTAATGTTTAACTTGCCACCATCGACGGGGTAGCTAATAAGTTGATGGAGAATAACGGCGTTAGTTGCACTGAGTGTCAGGTCGTGAGTGCCGTTTGGTAATCCTTCCGGGAAGGTGAATAGGAAGCGACTAAGATGATGTTCATAGGAAGTAGCTTCGATAGATGTGGTCGGAAGAGGGGGGGCATTCGGATCCGCGTATAGGTCGCGACCTGTAAAGTCCGGCAATGAAGGGGCTCCGGGCGGGCGTTCAAATTTTGCGGTGAATGTCCCTTTCCCTGATTCATTGCGCGTTTTAACAGGCGCTGACTCGTTTTTCCTCAATGTTGTTGTGGAGGTTACAGTGGCGGATTCACAGTGACTGGAACTGTTATCGTCAACTGACAATGTGGTTGATACCGTTGCGCTTGTCGCCATGGCGGCCTCCATTCTCTTGATAGTTGCGCGAATCTTCTGATTGCGCGGCGCAGTCATCATTGGATAGGTGGGGGAGGCTGTCTACTGTCAGAACTTACAGGTGGGCGTTATAAGCCGATGGGCGGTTATATCGCCAGAAAAAAAAAGGGTCCGCTGAGGGACCCTTTTTAAGGCGAACGCCGTTACAGCGAAGCCAGGAACTTATCGACCACCTGCGGCCCATCCTGCTTCTCGGTGCTGCCGTTTTCCTTGTCAGCCTGGGCCAGTTTCATTTTGTCCTGGAGGCGCTCGGCGATCTCTTTGCTCACGGCCAGTTGTTGCGCCGGCGGCATCGCTTGCAACTGCTCTTCAGTGATGCCCATGTCTTTCAGGATACTGTCGCGCAGCCGCTGTTCCGGCGTTTTGCTCATGTAGTCCTTGAAGTCGGTCATGGCGGTGCTGTCGGTGGACTTGGCCTTGTTGTCATCCGGCACGGTCGCTTGCAGGCCCACGCGGGTTTTCGCGAAGGCTTCATCGACATTGTCGCTGATGGTGCTCGCCGCGCTGACTTGCTGGGTGGCGGCGTTCAGTCCGGAGGACTGCGCGTTGGTGCTGTCCTGCTTGATTTGCGCCACGGTGTTCTGCGCGTTCTGGATCAAGCCACTGTACAGCGCGCTCGCGGCGGCCGTGGTGGGGTCCATGTCCGTGCGCTGGGTTTTTTGAATGATGGAAGCTTGATGGGCACTGACCAACATGATGGATAAACCTGTAGGTAATTGCTGTTGAGTCTGTCGGAGCAATTAGCGTGCCGCTGCTGAAACGCCCGGTTTTTGGCGCGATTCGGCAGCGGCGGCGGTCAATCCTTGCCGCTGGGCGGCAGACGGCAACCGCTTCAGCGGTGGGCGATGTTCTCCAGCGCCAGGTTGCGGGTGCGCGGCCCGAAGTAGCCGATGGTGATCATCACGATCAACATGCTGCTGACAATAAACGCCAGTACCCCCGGCGTGCCGAAGTGTTCGAGGAAAATGCCGATCAGCAGACTGCTGAACACCGTCGACAAACGACTGAACGAATAGCAGAAGCCCACCGCCCGGGCGCGGATGTTGGTGGGGAACAGTTCGCTCTGGTAGGAGTGATAGGCGAAACTCAGCCAGGCGTTGCAGAACGTGATCATCACCCCGCAGACAATCAACCCGACCGCGCTGGTTTGCAGGGCGAACAGCGTGCCGAAGGTCATGGCGCCGAGGGCCGAGCCGACGATCTGCCACTTGTTCTCGAAACGGTTGGCGAACTTGACGAACAGCAACGGCCCCAGCGGATAGGCGAGGGTGATGATGAAGGCGTACATCAAACTGTGGGTCACGCTCACGCCCTGACCGGACAATAACGCCGGCAACCAGTTGCCAAAACCGAAGAAGCCAATGGCTTGGAACACATGGAACACGATCAGCATCAACGCCCGGCGCCGATAGGGCGGTTGCCAGATATCGGCGAAGCGGCCCGTGCCCTGAATGTCCACCGCTGCCAGTTCCGGTTCGTCCAGCGCCTTGCCCTGATCCTTCACGCAACGGGCTTCGATGCTGTCGAGAATCCGGCTGGCCTCATCGAAACGGCCATGTTGCGCCAACCAGCGCGGCGACTCCGGCAAGCGTGAGCGCAGCCACCAGATAAACAGCGCAAACACCGCGCTCGCCAGCACCACCCAGCGCCAGCCCGACACCCCGAACGGGTCCTGCGGCACCAGCCACCAGGACATCAACGCCACCGCCGGCACCGACAGGAACTGCACGAAAAACGCGAAAGCAAACGCCGAACTGCGCATGCGTTTAGGCACCAGTTCCGAAAGGTAGGCGTCGATGGTCACCAGCTCGATACCCAGGCCGATGCCGACCAGAAAGCGCATGCAGATAATGCCCAGCGCCGAACTCTGTACGCCCATGGCCACGGTGGCGACGGTGTACCAGATCAGCGCAAAGGTGAAGATCGCCCGCCGACCGAAGCGGTCAGCCAAAGGACTGAGCAGGCTCGCGCCGAGGAACAATCCGAGAAAGGTCGCCGAGGCAAACGCCGCTTGATCGGAGAAGCCGAACACCCCTTGGCTGCCCGTGGCGAAGATGCCGTCGCGGATCAGGCCGGGGCTGATGTAGGCGGTCTGGAACAAATCGTAGAGTTCGAAGAAACCGCCAATCGACAGCAACGCCACCAGTTTCCAGATCGTGGAAACGGCTGGGAGACGGTCGATGCGAGCGGATATCTGAGCGGCGCGGACGGGGTCGATGCCGTCTGCTTGAACGGCGGTGAGGGAGTGAGCAGGCATGGGCTGATCCGATTCTTGTTGAAGGGAAAGCTTAGCCTGCTATCGGAAATCAATGATTGTTAATTTTTGTGGTGCTGTGACGATATCCGCTGGCTTATTGCCAAAACACCGCTGGTTTTAAGGGTTTATGGCGTGACGAGACCCTAAAGCTCCAAAAACAACCGCCTTCGCCACAGGTTTAAGGCAACCCATTGCACCCATGTTTCAGAAACCCCGGACGCTGTGCCAACCGCTGAAAATACTCATCGACGCCAGGAAAGTCCGGCCGCTCCATCGGCGTCATCAGCCAGCGATTGACCGACAGACCGATAACGATATCGGCCAGGGTGAACCGTGGCCCGGCGACATAGGCCTTGGTGGCCGCGAGCTGATGCTCAAGGATGCTCATCTTGTGGTTCCAGTCGTTCACGCCGACGGCAATCTGATGCGGGTCCTGGAACTCCGGATCCTTGCGCACCAGCGCGGTGAACGCATAACTCCACGACCGATTGAGCTCGGTGGCCTGCCAATCCATCCATTGCTCTACCCGTGCCCGTGCAGCCGGTTCGGTGGGCAGCAATTCGTGGTGGTGATGCTTGCCGGCCAGGTAGCGGCAAATGGTGTTGGATTCCCACAACACCCCGGCGTCATCGATGATCACCGGCACCTGGGCGTTGGGGTTGAGGCGGGTGAACTCGGGGCTGTGGGTCGAGGCAAAACCGCTGCCCCAATCCTCACGCTCGTAGGCAACACCCAGTTCCTCACACGTCCACAGGACTTTTCTGACGTTGATGGACGACGCCTTACCGAGAATCTTCAGTGCATGTTCCATGGAGCTACTCCTTTAGCGAATCGACGCCTCGGGAATCTACCACTAAGCGGGATCCGGCAGCGCCGACGCTGGCAAACCAAACGTGCGATCAAACAACCAGTTGAAGGCGAAGGTGTAACACGGGATGAAAATGATCAGCGCCAGGTCGAGCAAAAATGCCTGCACCAGGCTGATGTTCATCCACCAGGCGATCAACGGAATGAGGAACACAATCAAGGTTAGTTGAAAACCCACGGCATGGGCGATGCGCCGTCTGACGGTGCGGGTGCGCGAAGGCTGGCGGCTTTCCCAGCGCTCGAACAGCGAGGTGTAGATGAAATTCCAGGTCACGGCGATGGTGGTAATGATCACCGCCAACGGCCCGGTGCTGCCTGGCGACGTACCGGACAACAGCGCCAGGCCCAGGGCCGAGAAGGTCATGCCGATCACTTCATACAGCGACACGTAGACCAGTTTGCGTTTAACGCCTTGCATGGGGTTTGCCTCTTTCTTGCGGACTTGAGCCAGCAGCACTGGCGAAGGCGGCGAAAGATAGCTTCAATAGGGCTGACAGAAAAAGTCAGAAGCTTTCAGTTTTATTGATAGGACAGCGGATGAATTTCAACAGCGACAGCATCGAATTGTTTCTCGCGGTGATCGAGCGCGGCTCGTTTTCCGCCGCTGCCCGGGCGCTGGGCAAAGTGCCGTCGGCGGTGAGCATGGGCATCGGCAACCTTGAGGCCGAGCTGGGTTATCCGCTGTTCGACCGCAGCCATCGCGAACCGGTGCCGACGGCGATGGCCAGCGCGCTGGTGCCCCATGCCCGGCTGATTTTTGAACAGCTCAAGCAGTTGCAGGTGCATGCGGTCGAGTTGTCGTTGGGGCTGGAGAGCAAGCTGTCGATCGGCGTTGTCGCGGACATCGACAAGTCCCGTTTAATGACGGCGATCAAAGTCATTGCCGAGCGCCATCCGCTCCTGGAAATCGAAGTGCTCAGCGCGCCGCAGGATGATGTGCTGGCGCTGCTGCACAGCGGCCGGGTCAGCGTGTGCCTCGCGTTCGCCGGGTTGAGCATGAACGTGCTGGAGCGTTTCCAGTTCGTCGGCACGGAACGGATGATCGCCACGCTGGCGGCGGACAATCCGCTGGTTAAGGGGCAGGATCTGTTTCTGGAAGACCTGGTGCATGTGCGGCAGATCGTCGTTGCCAGCCGCGATTTGCCGATCAGCGAAACCCGGCCGCTGGTGGCCGAATCCTACTGGCGTACGGACACGTTGGCGGCGGCGCTGGAAATGGTCGAGGCGGGGTTGGGCTGGGGGAATTTTCCGTTATCGGTGGTGCAGCCGTTGCTCGATGCTGGACGGCTCAAGCGTCTGCGATTCAGGAACATCGAGAATGGCCTGGTGCTGCCGGTGCACGCGGTGTGGCTCAAGAGCCAGCCATTGCAGAAAGGCGCGTTGGCGTTCGTTGGCCTTATGTCCGACGCATAACCTGTGGCGAGCGAGCTTGCTCGCGCTGGACTGCGCAGCAGTCCTCTGCTTTTTTGGGGCCGCTTCGCAGCCCAGCGGGAGCAAGCCCCCTCGCCACAATGATTGGCGGTCGCCCTTGAGGCGTAGGAAAGGGTTGTAGGAAAGCGGTTTCGGCAGGTTTCAAAAGGCTACAGCTTCTTGCTCCATTGCCTACAACTACGCCAGAATCCGCCGGCTTGTGCGTCTGGTGCCCGGATTTTATTGTTCCCGTGTCGCTGCCAATTCAGCGATCGGGTCTAGCAGCCCGGGTACTTTAGACGCATGCGTTCACCGTTCGTGGCCCGTTCACGTTATGGCGGCTGTGCGTGGGAAGATCTTCGGATCTACCGGGTTCTAGAGTCCTGGTCTGCTAGCCCGCGCACGGCTGTCACCTTATTCGTCTAGCAGCGAATCGTGGCAGCTCCATCACTCTAGGAACATCACCATGTTCAAACCGACTCCCAACCCGCCGCGCAAAATCAGTCCCATGTTCAGCATCTCGACTGACCTCAACAACGAAACCCTGCTGGCCCACGCCTGCGAATCCCTGGCTTCGGCCAATGTCATGATCAATGACTTCGCGACCTTACTGGACAACCCTCATCGCAACACCGCGCTGGGTATTGCACAGATCATCCTGTCGGCGGAAATGGCGGTGAATCGAGCGCTGGATAAGCTCGACCCACACGACTGACCACTGACCTGTGGCGAGCGAGCTTGCTCGCGTTGGGCTGCGTAGCAGCCCTATATCAGACGACTGGTTTTTTCTGATAACCGCAGCGTCAGAATTGGGGCCGCTTCGCCGCCCAGCGGGAGCAAGCTCCCTCGCCACAATGGCTGCGGTTTTGCTCAGGTGCTTTCCCGCACCTTCAACTCAAACCCCATGTCCTGCACGGGTTTGGCCACCGCATTACCCGCCATCAACGTCAACATCTGTTCCGCCGCACGCCGGCCGATGGCTTCGCGCGGGGTGCTGATGCTGCTCAGGCGCGGGACCATGTGCGCCGAGGCCGGCAGGTCGTTGAAGCCGAGGATCGCCACTTGCTCGGGGATCTTGATCCCGCAACGCATGGCCTCCAGCAGTGCGCCTTGGGCCAGGTCGTCGTTGCCGAAGAAGATCGCATCGACCTCGGGGTGGGTGGCCAGCAGTTGCAAGAATAACTCGCCACCCAAACCGACGGAGGACGCACGGGGCGTCAGCACTTCCAGATCCGGGTCGTACAAACCGGCCTTTTGCAGGGCTTTGCGAAAGCCTTCGCCACGCAGCAACGTGCGTTGATCCAGTTGCGCGCCGATGTACGCCAGGCGTTTACGTCCACGGGACAACAAATGCTCGGCGGCGGTTTCCCCGGCGGCCAGTTGCGAAAACCCCACGCAATTCAGGCCCGCGGCGCTGTCCAGTTCCATCATGTACACGCAGGGGATGTTGCTCGCCTCGATCATCCGTCGCGAGCTTTCGGTGCGGTCGAAGCCGGTCAGCAACAAGCCACGCGGCTGATAGGCCATGTAGTTGCGCAGCAGGTTTTCTTCTTCATCACGCGAGTAATGGAAGTTGCCGATCAGCACTTCAAAGCCCTTGGGGCGAAGAACCTGATGAATGGCTTCCAGGGTGTCGATGAACAGCAGGTTGGACAGCGACGGCACCAGCACCACCACCGAATGGCTCTGGGCCGAGGCCAGGGCGCGAGCGGCGGGGTTGACCACGTAATTCAGTTCAGCCGCGGCTTTCTGGACTTTTTCCACCAGTTCGGTGGCCACGGTGCTGACCCCGCGCAAGGCGCGGGAAGCGGTGATCGGGCTGACGCCGGCCAGGCGTGCGACTTCGTTGAGGGTAGGGCGGCCAGTGGTTCGTGGATTTTTATCGTTTTTAGGGGTGGTCATCGGGGCGGCTTGCCAAACAAAATTCAAGGCACTAAGGTAGCGCTGTCCCGAAGCAGCTGCAAATGCGTAAGCGAGTTTTGCCTGAACCTCGCTTTTTGGCCTCGTGAGCGAACATGCTGCAACCCACAAAAATGACAAGAAGGCGTCGGCAACTTCTACTTTTGCACTAGAGTTTCACGTAGCAAAGGTAGCGCTGTCTGCGCGCTGAGGTGTTTCATGAATCATCCCATCACCGCCCTGGTTATCATGGGCGTTGCCGGTTGTGGCAAGACTTGCGTCAGCGAAGCCTTGTGCCAGCTCAGCGGCGCGACTGCCATTGAAGGCGACACTTTCCACCCTGCCGCCAATATCGAAAAGATGAGCGCGGGAATCCCCCTGAACGACGAAGACCGTGCCGGCTGGCTCGACAGCCTGTGCGATGAATTGCGCCGCGTTGACGCCAAGGGCGAGCGCCCGGTGTTGACTTGCTCGGCCCTCAAACACAGTTACCGCGAAGTATTGCGCAGTGCCTTGCCGGGCCTGGGCTTCGTGTTCCTTGAACTGACCCCTGAAGTCGCTGCCGAGCGTGTGTCCCACCGCCCGGGCCACTTCATGCCGTCGACCTTGATCGACAGCCAGTTCGCGACCCTTGAATCCCCCGTTGGCGAGCCGCTGACCCTGGCCCTGGACGCTTCGAACCACAGCGTCGAGCAATTGGCCAAACAGGCACATGTCTGGTGGCTTGAACACGGCTTGAAGCTCGCGGTATGAGTCTTCCTCCAAGAGATAGCGCTGTCCTTATGCCTTGCGAATTACCCGCTTTAATAACAACAACAATCAGGAGACACCCCTAATGTTTGGCATGTCCCACGAGTCGTTCCTGCTGCTAGACGCGGTGGTTACCGTGATCGGACTTATTGTCCTGATCACCAAGTTCAAGCTGCATCCATTCATTGCCCTGATCATCGCCGCCGGCTTCCTCGGCCTGACCTCCGGCATGCCGGTGGGCACCATTCTCAAAGCGTTCCAGGACGGCTTTGGCGGGGTGCTCGGCTTTGTCGGGATCATCCTCGCGCTGGGCACCATGCTCGGCAAAATGATGGCCGAGTCGGGCGGGGCGGATCAGATTGCCCAAACCCTGATTCGCGCGTTCGGCAAAGAGCGCGTGCAGTGGGCGATGATGTTCGCGGCGTTCCTGGTCGGCATTCCGCTGTTCTTCGAAATCGGCTTCGTGCTGTTGATCCCGTTGGTGTTCATCGTCGCCCGGCGTACCGGCGTGTCGATCATCAAGATCGGTATCCCGCTGCTGGCCGGTCTGTCGGCGGTACACGGCCTGGTGCCACCGCACCCGGGTCCGTTGCTGGCGATCGGCGTGTTCGGTGCCGACATTGGTAAAACCATTCTGTACGGCCTGATCGTTGCGCTGCCGACCGCCATCATTGCCGGTCCGATCTTCGGTACGTTCATCGCCAAGTACATTCCCGGCCATGCCAATCAGGAACTGGTGGATCAACTGGCCCGTGAGCCAGAAGCCACGACCCTGCCGAGCTTCACCATTACGCTGGTTACCGTGCTGCTGCCGGTGTTCCTGATGTTGCTCAAAACCTTTGCCGACGTCGCACTGCCGGACGGGCACTTCTTCCGCAGCTGGATGGACCTGATCGGTCACCCGATTTCGGCGCTGCTGCTGGCGTTGCTGTTGTCGCTGTACACCTTTGGCCATCGTCAGGGCATCGGCTCCAAGCAAATCCTGAAACTGCTGGACTCGAGCCTGGCGCCGACCGCTGCGATCATCCTGATCATCGGTGCCGGTGGTGGCTTCAAGCAGATGCTGGTGACCAGCGGTGTGGGTGACGTGATCGGCCACATGGCGGTGAACGCCCAGATCTCGCCGATCCTGCTGGCGTGGCTGGTAGCCGCAGTGATTCGCGTGGCGACCGGTTCGGCCACCGTGGCGACCATTACTGGCGCGGGCATCGTGGTGCCGGTCGTCGGGATGATTCCGGGCGTGAACCGTGAGCTGCTGGTGCTGGCCACCGGTGCCGGTTCGCTGGTGCTGTCCCACGTCAATGACGCGGGTTTCTGGCTGGTGAAGCAGTACTTCAACATGACCGTGGTCGAGACGTTCAAAACCTGGACGGCGATGGAAACCATCCTGTCTGTGGTCGCGCTGGGCTTTATCCTGCTGCTGTCGCTGGTTGTCTAAAAGCTTCGCGGGCAAGCCTCGCTCCTACAGGGATTACACCAACCTACCTGATCGTTCCCACGCTCTGCGTGGGAATGCCGCCATGGACGCTCCGCGTCCCCTGTGACGCGGAGCGTCACGGGATGCATCCCCACGCGGAGCGTGGGAACGATCAGGTAACGAGCAGGCACAAAAAAACCGCAGCGATGCGGTTTTTTTGTGGGTGTTTGATGTATCAGGCGTTGGTTTTGGTGACCAATCCATCCGCCCTGAACATCCCGCGAATCCCGCGCACGGCCTGACGAATCCGGTCCTGGTTTTCGATCAGCGCGAAGCGCACATGATCATCCCCGTATTCCCCGAATCCTACGCCCGGCGAGACGCAAACCTTCGCCTCTGCGAGCATTTTCTTGGCGAACTCCAGCGAGCCCAGGTGCGCATACGCCTCGGGAATCTTCGCCCAGACGTACATCGCCGCCTTCGGATTCTCGACCATCCAGCCCAGTTCATGCAGGCCTTTGACCAGCACGTTGCGCCGCTGGCGATACTGCTCGGCGATGTCTTTCACACACTGCTGATCGCCTTCCAGCGCCGCAATCGCTGCGACCTGCAACGGGGTGAAGGTGCCGTAGTCGTGGTAGCTCTTGATCCGCGCCAGGGCGTTGACCAGTTCGGCGTTGCCGACCATGAAACCAATGCGCCAGCCGGCCATGTTGTAGCTCTTGGACAGGGTGAAAAACTCCACCGCAATGTCCTTGGCGCCGGGCACTTGCATGATCGACGGGGCTTTCCAGCCGTCATAGACGATGTCGGCGTAGGCCAGGTCGTGCACCACCAAGACGTCGTACTGCTTGGCGAGGGCGATCACGCGCTCGAAGAAATCCAGCTCCACGCATTGCGCAGTCGGGTTCGACGGGAAGCCGAGGATCATCATCTTCGGTTTCGGGATCGAGCCGCGAATCGCGCTTTCCAGTTCGGCGAAGAAGTCCACGCCCGGAATCAGCGGCACCGAGCGCACCTGGGCGCCGGCAATCACGGCACCGTAGATGTGAATCGGGTAGCTCGGGTTCGGCACCAAAACGGTGTCGCCCTGGTCGAGGGTGGCCAGCATCAAATGCGCCAGGCCTTCCTTGGAACCGATGGTCACAATGGCTTCGGTTTCCGGGTCGATGTCGACCGCGTAGCGATCCTTGTACCAGTTGGAAATCGCCCGGCGCAGGCGCGGAATGCCCTTGGACGTCGAATAACCGTGGGTGTCTTCGCGCTGGGCGACGGTCACCAGTTTTTCGACGATGTGCGGCGGGGTCGGGCCATCAGGGTTGCCCATGCTGAAGTCGATGATGTCTTCGCCACGACGACGGGCGGCCATCTTCAGCTCGGCAGTGATGTTGAAAACGTAAGGGGGGAGTCGATCTATGCGCGCAAAGCGGCGCGGCGAACCTGGGTTAGCCATTGGTGCCTCGGATAACGTGAGCGCCCGGAACCGTCCGAGCGACGCTGGCCACTGCGGTGGCCTGTGGCGGAATGTAAGGGCTGTTGTGGCAAACTGTCCAGCCACTCTGTAAACAAATTTTTCCGAAGGAAACGGGTTGATGGAATTTAGCAGTGGCTTCTTGCTGAGCCTTTCGCTGTGCCTGGACATTGGCGTGGCCAACATCGCGATGATCACTTTGGCCATGCAACGCGGCTATTTCCAAGGCTTTGCGCTGGGGTTGGGGACCTGCGTCGGCGACCTGATCTACGCCGTGCTGGCCCTGGCCGGGATGACGGTTTTGCTGCAATACGAAACCGTGCGCTGGGTGCTGTGGATCGGCGGTTCGGCGTTGCTGCTGTACTTCGCGGCGAAGATGATTTACTCGGCGATCCACCACGAAGCGGTGCTGGCCCAAGGCGCGGAGGTAGGAAACAACTCCCATCGGCGTGAGTTTTTTCGTGGGATCTTCCTCGCCATGTCCTCGCCCAGCGCGATTCTCTGGTTTGCTGCCGTCGGCGGTACCCTGATCGCGCGTTCCGGCGGCGGCACCCTCAGTTCGGCGTTGTTCCTGGGCGGTTTTCTCTGCGCCGGGGTGCTCTGGTGCGTCGCGTTGTGCTTCGCCGCGAGCCATGGCGGCAAGTTGCTGGGCGACAAGCTGTTGCGCTACTCCTACATGGCATCGGCGGCGATCTTCTGCTATTTCGCGGTTTACGTGATCCTATCGGGCTACAACGAGTTTATCGGCGCGGCTGCCGTCGGGCAGGTTCCGGGCCTGTGACTGGGAGAATCGGGCAGGGCCTCTATACTCCCAGCCGAACCCACTTTTTTGTATCAGGAGTTGAGTCATGGATGAGCAATCAGGCGTCAAACCGGCCGAACCACGTTTTGAGAACGGGCATTTCCTGCTCATTGCCGGGCTTGGCGGGCGATTTACCCAGGAAACGTCGAAACAGATCCCCGACCTCTGGGATAAATTCATTCCCGAGATCGGCAAGATTCCCGGGCAGAAAAGTGAAGTGACCTACGGCATCTGCTGCAATCCCGACGGCATGGGCGGGTTCGAATACATCGCCGGCGTGGAAATCAGCAAGCTCGACGATCTGCCCGACAAGTACCGCTGGGTCGAGGTCCAACCCCAGCATTACGCGGTGTTCGAACACCAGGGCTCGCTGGACACCTTGCCCCAGACCTTTCAATACATCTGGAAAACCTGGCTGCCACAGTCCGGTCGCGCTGCGGCAGACGCCCCGGAGTTCGAACGCTACAGCGAGGACTTCAACCCGAAGCTCAACACCGGTGTGCTGGAAATCTGGTTGCCACTCAAACCCGAATGATCGCAACGAGAGGCGGACCGCGGGTCCGCCTCTCGACTCGTCATTTACCCTGCTTCATCCGTCGCGCCCGCAACAGGTCGATGGACAAGGTGATAAAGCCAAACGCGCTGATGCCCAACAGCATAAGAAGGCCGATCTGAACGCTGCTCATGGTGTGTTCCCCTATGGATGATCAGAGACAGGGCCTATCAATAATCCGCTTGGACGAGCAATGACAGCGTCTATACGCAGGCTTTACGGCGCCAGTGGTGATCGATATGAACACCTTATTCCTCTATCATCGGCCACCTTCCAACGCTGAATCCGAGCTGCCATGAACACCGTCATCCGCCACGTCACGCCTGCTGATCTGGACCGCTGCTACGCCATTGAAACCGTTGCCTACGAAGGCGACGAAGCCGCCACCCGGGAAAAGATCGCCACCCGCATCGCCACCTGGCCCGAAGGGTTCATCGTGGCCGACGTCGACGGCGTTGTAGCCGGTTTCATCAATTCCGGTGCAGCATTTGAAGTGGAAATGTCGGACGAAGCGTTCAAGGAACTGATCGGCCACGACCCGAAAGGCCCGCACGTGGTGATCATGTCGGTGGTGGTGCACCCGGATTATCAGGGGCAGGGTCTGGCGAAACGCCTGATGGGCGAATTCATCGAGCGCATGCGCGGGATGGGCAAGTCCAGCATTCATCTGATGTGCAAGGAGCGGCATATTCCGCTGTATGCGGGGTTCGGGTTCGCCTACATCAAGCCATCGGCGTCGGACCATGGCGGGATGGCGTGGCATGAGATGGTGCTTGAGCTCTGATTGATTCGGTGCGGCTGAAATTGCCTTCGCGGCAAGCCTCGCTCCTACAGGATTCGCGCAGGACCTGTGGGAGCGAGGCTTGCCCGCGAAGGCGATCGGAAGATCTCAATCTCTAATAGAGACTATCGCGCACCCGCGCTGGCGCTTCCCGGTCATATGTCTCGGCATCAAATTGCCCATCGTTCAGCCGCTTGTGAAACGCCCCCGCCGTCGGCAGGGCAGAGCGGTCCAGATAGCGTTCCGGGTTCCACAGCTGCGAACGCACAATCGCTTTGGAACAGTGGAAATACGCCGCCTCCACCGTCACCAGCAGCACCGTGCGCGCCGGTTTGCCGTTCACGGCGAAACTCTCCAGCAACGCAGGTTCGGCGCTGATCTGCGCGGTGCCGTTGACGCGCAAGGTCTCGCCGATCCCCGGGATGATGAACAGCAGCGACACCCGCGAATCGAGCACCACGTTGCGCAGGGTGTCGATGCGGTTGTTGCCCGGACGATCCGGGATCGCCAGGGTGCGTTCATCGATGATCCGCACAAACCCCGGCGCATTGCCCCGGGGTGAGCCATCCATGCCGTCCGGGCCGACCGAGCTGATGATGATCAGCGGCGAGGCGCGAACCATCGCCTGATAGTCCTCGTTCAGAAACGGAATCTGCTTGCGCACGGCACGGTCGTGGGGTTGGCCGTAAATTGCTTCCAGTGCTTCGATTGAATTGACCATCGTTATTCCCTCAACGATTCAGAAAACCAGACCCATCCGCCGCTCGTAACCGATGCGGCCCTTGTACGCCTCGCCGCTGTCGACGAAGCCGTATTTTGTGTACAGCGCGATGGCTGATTCATTGTCGGCATCGACCGACAACTCCAGCCCCTTTATTTCCGGAAATGCCTGACGCGCGGCTTCGGGCAACGCTTGCAGGCAGGCCTTGCCATACCCTTTGCCCTGGGCGCGTTGATCGACTTGCAAGGCGTGCAACGTGGCGCTGTGTTCATCCGCCCAGGCCGGTAATGCCGGTGGGCGCTTGAGCAGCAGGAAGGCGACGGGAATGTCCTCGACCAGCAAGGCAAAGCCTTTGACGCCGGGACCGGGTTTGGACAGCAGGGAGTGCAACGCACCGTGGATGTCGCCGGAGAACTTGATTTGTTCTTTGTGAACTTCGATGGCCTCGACCTGCAGGCGCTGGAGCGCGTTCAGGCTTTCGTAAGGCACGAGTAGGGCTGTCACTGGAGTGTCCTTTTTCCACTGCAAACGGGCTTCGGATTCTAGCGAGTTTGCGTGGCTGGATTATTTTTATTTCAGGTGTCGATTCAACGTTACGCCGAACGACTAATGGTGTCTTCACAACAAAAACCACGGAGAACCACCATGAACGCGCACACCCAAATCCATAACCTGATCGAAAGCTACCGCCAGGCCGTCATTGCCAAGGACGTGGAAAAAGTCATGGCCCTGTATGCCGACGACATCGTCTCCTTCGACGCGGTCAAGGCCCTGCAATTCAAAGGCAAGGCGGCCTACCGCGCGCATTGGCAGGAATGCATGGAAATGTGCCCCGGCCCGCACATTTTCGAATTCCCGCAGATCGACATTGTGTCTTCGCAGGACATCGCCTTCGCCCACTGGCTGGCCCATTGCGGCGGCACCAACGACAAGGGCGAAACCCAGGCCTGCTGGATGCGCGTGACCCAGTGCTACCGGCAAGAAGCGGGGTTGTGGCAGATCGTCCATGAACATTGGTCGGCACCGTTCGACATGGCCAGCGGCGCGGCCCTGTTCGGCCTCGAACCCTGAGCGTCGGGCTTGTTCGTCGGAAAACCGGCCAACCCGCCCAACAGCAGCCATAGTTGATCAGCCGATCACGGAGCGCCCCATGAAATACCTATGCCTGGTTTACAGCAACGAACAGGCGTTGCATTCGCTGCCCGACAGCCCCGAAGACGCCGAGTGCATGGCCTATGCCGAGTCGATCCAGGGCAGTGGCCGGATGATCGCCGCCGAAGCGCTGGAGTCGGTGCAGACCGCCACCACCGTGCGCATGCGCAACGGCAAATTGTCGATCACCGACGGCCCGTTCGCCGAAACCAAGGAGCAGTTGGCCGGCTTCTACCTGATCGATGCCAAGGACCTCAACGAAGCCATCCAGGTCGCCGGCGACATCCCGGCGGCCCGGGTCGGCTGTGTCGAGGTGCGTCCCGTTCGCCAGTTGAATCCCTGAACAATCAAAACAAACAGGAGATCTGCATGAGCCCGCAACCCTTTAAAAAACAGCCTGCCGAATTCGAACTGTCCATCAGCCGTCTGATCGACGCGCCACGCCGCAAGATTTTCCGCGCCTGGACCGAGCCGGCCTTGCTGGTGCAGTGGTGGGGACCCCACGGCATGACCACGCCAGAGTGCGAAATGGACCTGTGGGTCGGCGGCCAGTTTCGCACCCTGATGCGCGCCCCCGACGGCAGCGAATACCCGACCATGGGCGTGTTCCTGGAGATCGTCGCGCCGGAGCGGCTGGTGTTCACCGACGCGTTTATTCCCGGCTGGATTCCGTCGGGCAAACCGTTCATGAGCGCCGAAGTGACCCTCGAAGACCGGGACGGCAAAACCCTCTACACCGCCCGCGCCATGCACTGGAGCGAAGAGGATCGCCAGGCTCACGAGGCCATGGGCTTCCATGACGGTTGGGGACAGAGCCTCGACCGCTTGGTGACACTGGTGACCGAAGGCATGCCGGACTGATGTCCGCCGAGTCGGTCAAGGCGCGGGTCGAGCAGGTTTATCGCGAAGACTCGCGGCGAATCCTCGCGACACTGATCCGTTTGCTCGGCGATTTCGACCTCGCCGAAGAGGCCTTGCACGAGGCGTTCTTCGTCGCGGTCGAGCGCTGGCAGCGTGACGGTGTGCCGGACAACCCGCGCACCTGGCTGGTCTCCACCGGGCGCTTCAAAGCGATTGATGTGTTGCGCCGGCGTGCACGGTTCAAGGCGTCGCGGCCGCTGCTGATCGCTCAATTGGAAGAGTTGGAACAGGCCGATTGGAGTGACGAAGACGTGGAAGACGATCGCCTGCGCCTGATCTTCACCTGCTGTCACCCGGCCCTCGCGGCAGACGCCCAAGTGCCGCTGACCTTGCGCGAAGTCTGCGACCTGACCACGGAAGAAATCGCCCGGGCCTTTCTCTCGGCGCCGGCCACCATCGCCCAGCGCATCGTGCGGGCGAAGGCGAAAATTCGTGACGCGAAAATCCCTTATCAAGTGCCGTCCCTGGCGGAATTGCCCGAGCGCCTCGACAGCGTGTTGCGAGTGATTTACCTGGTGTTCAACGAAGGTTACTCGGCGTCCATCGGCGCGGAACTGACTCGGGAAGATTTGACCCGCGAAGCAATTCGCCTCGGGCGTTTGTTGGTGGAGTTGTTGCCCGAGCCTGAGGTGATGGGGTTGCTGGCGTTGATGCTGTTGCACGAGTCCCGGCGCCCGGCCCGGAGCACTGAAAACGGCGAGTTGATCCTGCTGGATGAACAGGACCGTTCGTTGTGGGACACCGAGATGATTGCCGAAGGCTGTGCACTGGTGGAGCGCGCGCTGACCCTGCGGCGTTTCGGGCCTTACTGCCTGCAAGCGGCGATTGCGGCGGTGCATGCCGAAGCCGTGACGGCGGGGGAGACGGATTGGCCGCAGATTGTCGGCCTGTATGACTTGCTGCTGCGGGCAGTGCCGTCGCCAGTGATCGAACTCAACCGTGCGGTCGCGTTGGCCATGCGCGATGGGCCGTTGGCGGGGTTGAGGGTGGTGGAAGGGATTCTGGCCCGGGGCGAGTTGCAGGATTACCACCTGGCGCATTCGGCGCGGGGGCAGTTTTGTCGGCAGTTGGGGCGGGTGGAAGAGGCGCGGGCGGCGTATCAGCGGGCGTTGGAATTGACGCAGCAAGCGCCGGAGCGGCGGTTTATCGAGGGGCGCCTGCAAGAATTGAAATGACCGATCGTTCCCACGCTCCGCGTGGGAATGCATCCCGTGACGCTCTGCGTCACCTCCAGAAGCGGAACGCGGAGCGTCCCTGGCGGCATTCCCACGCGGAGCGTGGGAACGATCATGGCCTAAGAATCCCCTGTAGCAGCTGCCTCGCGGTGCTCGACAGCGGCTACAGGGGGGCGATCTATTCCAACATCTTGCTAAGCAACCAACTCCCCGCCGGTCCCGGTGGATGCAGCCGTGACCACAGCGCATCGACAAACACCGGTTTCGGCCAGCCGCGCACCTCCAGCTCCACCAGCGACCCCGCGCCAAACCGTCCCACCAGCCAGCGCGGCAGCGGCGCCCAGCCGAAGCCGCCCTGGGCCATTTCCAGCAGCATCAGGTAACTCGGCGCCGACCAGACCCGGCCCTTCGCCCGGCTTTCATACGGGTTGACGATGGTCGCCAGGCGCAACTCCCGGTGCTGTTGCAGCACGTCCTGATCGATCCCGCGCTGCGTTGCCAACGGGTGGGTTTGCGCGACGAACAGGGCGATTTCCGTGCGTTCGTCGACGGTCGAACTGACCAGGTCCGGCGGATAGCTGTCCTGCATTTCGGCGAAGGCAACATGCGCTCGACCCCGTTGCACCAGTGCCACCAGGTCATCGCATTCGGCGATCAGGCATTCCAGCTCCAGGTCCGGGTAGCGCTGTTCAAAGGCACTGAGCGCCGCTTCGAAACGATCCGACTGATAGGTGTCGGAAATCGCCACCGTCAGCTTCGGCTCGACCCCTTGGGACAATTGGCTGGCGGTCATTTCCAGGCGACTGGTGGCGGCGAGGATTTCTTCGGCCCGTTGCAGCATCACGTGCCCGGCCGGGGTCAGGCTCGGTTTGCGACTGCTACGGTCGAAGAGGGTCAGGTTGAGGTCGATTTCCAGGCTCGCCACTGCTGCGCTGACGGTCGACTGGCTGCGCCCGAGTTTGCGTGCCGCCGCGGAAAACGAGCCTTGGGTCGCGGCCTGGACAAACGCCAGCAACACTTCGTGAGAGGCCATGAACTATCGCCTTGATCGATGGTTATTGATTATGAAGTATCGGTGTGCTGACAGAACATGGCAACCACAGTCACTCAGGGAGTCTGGCCATGAATGCCAACAAATCCATTACTGAACGTATTTTCCAGGCCATCGGTTTCGAACTGCTGGCCGTCCTGATCTGCACCCCGTTGCTGGCCTGGGTCATGGATAAGCCGATGCTGGAAATGGGCGTCGCCACCGTGGCCATCGCCGCCCTGGCCCTGGGCTGGAACGTGGTGTTCAACGGGTTCTTTGACCGGTTGCTCAAACGCTACGACATCGTGCGCAACGCCTGGGTGCGGGTGGTGCATGCGCTGCTGTTCGAGGGCGGCCTGATCGTGATGGGCGTGCCGCTGATTGCCTGGTGGCTGAGCATCAGCCTGTGGCAGGCGTTCTTGCTCGACATTGGCGTGTTGTTGTTCTTCCTGCCGTACACCTATGTTTACCACTGGGGGTATGACGTGGTGCGGGAACGGTTGTTGATGGGCCGGGCAATCCGCTGACGCCGGGTAGCTTTTGTGGCGAGGGAGCTTGCTCCCGCTGGAGCGCGAAGCGGTCCCAAAATGGCAAAACGCGGTTTATCGGAGGAACCGCGTTGATGGTTTTACGACTGCTTCGCAGCCGGGCGGGAGCAAGCTCCCTCGCCACAGGGATCGCGGCGACAAAGGAATCATCCGGCACACAACTCACTCACAAACCCCAAAAACGCCCGCACCTTCGCCGCCGGCAAATGCCGCGACGGGTACAGCGCATACAACGGAAATCGCTCGTCCGGCCAATCGGGAAACAACTCCACCAAGCGGCCTTCGGCCAACGCCGGGGCGATCCCCAAATCCAGCACCTGGGCAATCGCCTCGCCGCTTTCGCACACGCTGTGCAACGTGCCGACGTCATTGACCAGCAACCGGCAATGCGGCTGCACATGCAGCACCGCGCGGCCCGGGCGATGGAATTCCCAGCCAAACGGCCGCGCCGTTTGCGGGTCGCGGAACTGCACGCAGGTGTGTCGCTCGTCTTCCATGTCCAGCGGTGCCAGCGGTCGGCCGTGGCGCTTGAGATACGCCGGCGACGCCAGGGTCAACACGCGCACCTCCAACAATTTGCGCGCCACCAGCGATGACGACTGTGGATGGCCGAACCGCACGGCCAGATCAAACCCTTCCGCCACCATGTCCCCGAGCTGATCGCGGGTTTGCAGCTCCAGGTACAGCTCGGGATAGCGCGCCATGAACTGCCCCAGCTTCGGCCCCAGAATCAGCCGTGAAAAATACGGGTCCATGTTCACCCGCAACCGTCCGCGCACCTGGGTGGCGCTGGTTGAGGCCGAGTTGGCGGCTTCTTCCAGACTGGCCAGCAGCGGCGCGATTTCGCCATGCAAGCGCCGGCCTTCATCGGTCAGCGTGACCGTGCGCGTGGTGCGGTCGAACAGCCGGATGCCCAAGCGTTTTTCCAACCGGGCAATGGCGCGGCTGACACCCGACGGCGTCAGCTCCAGCGCCTCGGCCGCCCGCACGAAACTGCCGCCATCGACTACCGCGCTGAACACGCCCATGCCGCTGGCAAGGCTCGCATCAAAACTCATTGATGACCCCCGATCATTTGTTCAATGACATTCATGCTATCGGAGAATGTCCGCCCTGCGCCCAATAATTGCGTCCATCGCGACAACCGTCGCCATCGCGCAGGAGAACAACTGATGTACGCAGTCATGGGCATTACCGGGAAAGTGGGCGGCGCGGTCGCCCGGACGTTGCTGGCCGCCGGGCATCCGGTACGCGCGGTCGTGCGCAGTCTGGAGAAAGGTGCGGTGTGGGTCCGGCAGGGCTGTGAGGTGGCGGTGGCGGATGTCGATGACCGCAACGCCATGATCGAGGCGTTTACCGGCGTAAAAGGCGTGTTCGTGATGATGCCGTCGAATTTCGACCCGTCTCCAGGTTTCCCGGAAACCCGGCAAGTGGTGGAGAACATCCGTTCGGCGCTGGAAGCTGCAAAGCCGGGTAAAGTCGTGGGCCTCTCGACCATCGGCGCTCAGGCTTCCCAACCGAACCTGCTTAATCAATTGCGCTTGCTGGAGCTGGCGTTGAGCGAGCTGGCCTTGCCCGTCACCCTGTTACGGCCGGCCTGGTTCATGGAAAACGCGTTATGGGATGTCGAGCACGCCGTCGGTTCGGGTGGGATACCGAGCTTCCTGCAACCGCTGGATAAACCCGTGCCGATGATCGCCACCGCCGATGTCGGTCGCGTCGCCGCCGAGCTGTTGCAAGAGGATTGGCACGGTCAACGGGTCGTCGAACTGGAAGGCCCGCAACGGATCACGCCGCTGCAACTGGGCGCCGGGTTCAGCGAATTGCTGGGTAAACCGGTGCGCATGCACGTCGTGCCACGGCAGACTTGGCAGGGCTTGTTTGAACGTCAGGGGATGCGCCATCCATTGCCACGGATGCAGATGCTCGATGGCTTCAATGAAGGCTGGATCGAGTTTGAAGGCGAACCGCGCAAAGGCCGGGTCGAGTTGTTGACCGTGCTCAAACAACTGCTGGCGCGTTAAACCTGTAGGAGCAAGGCTTGCCCGCGAAGAGGCCATCACGTCCGACATTGATAGTGGCTGTGACGACGCCTTCGCGGGCAAGCCTCGCTCCTACAGGTGATGGCGGTCATTCAGTCAACAAGTGCCTTCGCGGGCAAGCCTCGCTCCTACAAAAACATCCCACCCGACGCTTCAATGCGCTGGCCGTTGATCCACTGGCCGCCCGGCGACAGCAACAGCGCAATCGCCGCTCCAATATCATCCGGCTGACCGGCACGACCCAGCGCTGTGTTGCTCGCCACCATCTGATTCACCACAGCGATATCTCGCACTGCGCCGCCGCCAAAATCAGTCTCGATGGCCCCCGGCGCCAGGATGTTCACCGCAATCCCGCGCTCGCCGAGTTCCTTGGCCTGATACCGGGTCAGCACTTCCATCGCGCCTTTCATCGCCGCATAAGCGCCGTAACCCGGCAGGCTGAAGCGCGCCAGACCGCTGGAAATATTGACGATGCGCCCGCCGTCATTCATCAGCGGCAGCAAGTTCTGGGTCAGGAAAAACGGGCCTTTGAAATGGATATTCACCAGCAAGTCGAACTGCTCGACGGTGGTGTCGACGAAATTGGCGTGTACACCGATCCCGGCGTTATTGACCAGGAAGTCGAAGTGCTGACGATCGAAGTGGTTCTTCAGCACCTTGGCGACTTCGCTGCTGAAGGCGGCGAAGCTTTCACTCTGGCCGACGTCGAGTTGCAGCATGGCGGCGCGGCCACCGAGGCTTTCGATTTCCGCGACCAGTGCCTGGGCCTCATCGGCGCGGCTGTGGTAGGTGCCGATGACGTCGATGCCTTGGGTGGCCAGGTGCAGCGCGGTGCTTTTGCCCAGGCCGCGGCTGGCGCCAGTGATCAATGCGATTTTACGGTTCATGGGATTTCCTCAAGCGGTGGGTGAGCGATGTGAGGAAGTGTATTTATCCGCCTGGCAGTGATAAACAGGAGTCAATCGGAATCACTGGTCGGTTAATCCGAACAATAAAGGTCGGCCCATGAACAAGCTGGAACTGCTGCGCACCTTCGTCCGTGTCAGCGAAATGTCGAGTTTTACCCTCGCCGGCGAGAGCCTTGGCCTGCCTCGCTCAACCGTGTCCGAGCACATCCAGGCCCTGGAAACCCTGCTCGGCACACGCCTGCTGCAACGCACCACGCGCAAGGTCCAGGCGACCCAGGATGGCCTGGCGTTGTACGAGCGCAGCAAGGATCTGCTGTCGCACATGGATGAAATCGAAGGCCTGTTCAAGCAGGACGAGGCCTCGCTGGCGGGGCGGATTCGCATCGACATGCCGAGCATCATGGCGCGGCGCTTCGTAATGCCGCGCCTGCCGGAGTTCATGGCCAAGCATCCGCACTTGGAACTGGAGATCAGCAGCACCGACCGCCGGGTCGATTTGCTCAGCGAGGGGTTTGATTGCGTGGTGCGGGTCGGGGCGCAACCGGATCAATCGGTGGTGGCGCGCCGGGTGTGCGAGTTTTCCATGGTGAACTGCGCCAGCCCGGCGTACCTGGAGCGTTATGGCGTGCCGGAACACCTCGATGATTTAGCCCGGCATCGGCTGGTGCATTACGTCGGTGTGCTGGGTTCACGTTCGGAAGGATTCGTGTACGAGGCGGCGGGGCAAACCCGTCGCGTGCCGATGGCCGGCAGCATCACGGTGAACAACTCCGATGGCTACGAATCGGCGTGCCTGGGTGGTTTCGGTTTGATCCAGGCGCCGTTGCATGGCATGCGGCCGTATCTGCTCACGGGGGAGCTGGTTGAGGTGCTGCCGCAATGGCGAGCCCCGTCGATGGACGTATCACTGCTGTATGCGCGGCAGCGGCATTTGCCGTTGCGGGTGCGGGCCTTCATGGAGTGGCTGGAACACGTTATCCAGGCAACCCACTGACCCCTGTAGGAGCGAAGCTTGCTCGCGAAAGCGGTCTATCAGTCAACATTTACGTTGAATGTTAAGCAGCCTTCGCGGGCAAGCCTCGCTCGTACACGGGGCCGGGCGGGTCAGAACAGTTTGGTGAACAACCAGTACAAACTGCCCGACAACAGGATTGCCGCCGGCAAGGTCAGGACCCAGGCCATCAGCAGGTTGCGGATGGTCTTCATCTGCAAGCCGCCGCCGTTGGCGACCATCGAACCGGCCACCCCCGAGGACAACACGTGGGTGGTCGACACCGGCAAACCGAACATGTCGGCGGCGCCGATGGTCAGCATCGCCACGGTTTCCGCCGATGCACCCTGGGCGTAGGTCAGGTGGGTCTTGCCGATCTTTTCACCGACCGTCACCACGATGCGCTTCCAGCCCACCATGGTGCCCAACCCCAGCGCGATGGCCACGGCGATCTTCACCCACAGCGGAATGAAGCGCGTGGAGTTGTCGATCTGTTGCTTGAACAGTTGCAGCTTGCCGCTGGTGTCGGCGTCGAAGTTGCCGACCTTGTTCTTGTCCATCAGGCGAATGGTTTCGCTGGTCAGGTACATGTCGTTACGCACGTTGCCCACGGCCTCGGCCGGGACTTTCGACAGCGAACCGTAGCCCTTGACCTCGGCGCCGATACGGCCGGTCAGTTCGGCGAGGGCGGGGACCAATTGTGGCGTGGCTTCCTTGCTGCGTACGTAGTCGGAAAGGATCGCTCGCGGATCCGCCGGGGCCGGCTGCGGCGATGCTTTGACCAAGGCTTGCTGGGTGACTTCGGCCACGGCGGCGAACTGCAACGCCTGATCGGCGGGCATGGTGCGGTTCAGCGCGTAGGCCATTGGCAGGGTCCCGACCAGGATCAACATGATCAGGCCCATGCCTTTCTGGCCATCGTTGGAACCGTGGGCGAAGGACACGCCGGTGCAGGTCAGGATCAACAGGCCGCGAATCCACAATGGCGGCGGTGCGTCGCCTTCCGGTGCCTTGTACAGCGCGCGATTCTTGACGAAGGCGCGCAACGCCAGCAGCAACAGCGCGGCACAACCGAAGCCGACCAAGGGCGAGAGCAGCAGCGCGTAACCGATCTTGGTCGCTTGTGCCCAATCCACGCCGCTGGTGCCATCGCGGCCGTGCATCAGGGCATTGGCCACGCCGACGCCGATGATCGAACCGATCAGGGTGTGGGACGACGAGGCTGGCAAGCCCAGCCACCAGGTGCCGAGGTTCCACAGGATCGCGGCGATCAGCAGGGCGAAGATCATCGCGAAACCGGCGGAGGAGCCGACTTGCAGAATGAGTTCCACTGGCAGCAACGCGATGATGCCGAACGCCACCGCGCCGCTGGACAGCAGGACGCCGAGGAAGTTGAAGAACCCGGACCAGGCCACCGCGAAGTTCGGTGGCAGCGAGTTGGTGTAGATCACCGTGGCCACGGCGTTGGCGGTGTCGTGGAAGCCGTTGACGAATTCAAAACCCAGGGCGATCAGCAGCGCCACGCCGAGCAGCAGAAACGGGGTCCAGGTGGTCACCACCGTGCCGAGTTCGTGCATGTCGTGCATCAGGCTGTAAGCGGTGAACAACAACCCGCTGGCCAGTACCCCGAAGAAAATCACCAGGGTGAACAGGCCGGGTTTTTTATTGAGCTGCGGTCTGGCGCTGCTGCCGCTGGCGGGCGCCTGGGCAGTGGTATAGGAAGGAGTAGCCATCACGGACAATCCTGATGAGGGAAGGAGTGTCGCCCATGATCGTTTCAAAATGTGACAGAGAGACTGCGGTGGGTCAGTGTTTGGGTTTTTTGTGTAACCACCCGTCCTGTAATGATCGTTCCCACGCTCCGCGTGGGAATGCCTCCCCGGACGCTCTGCGTCCGCTTTGGGACGCGGAGCGTCCCTGGCTGCATTCCCACGCGGAGCGTGGGAACGATCAACAGCGTGGGAACGATCAACGTCCTGTAGGAGCGAGGCTTGCCCGCGAAGAACGATAACGCGGTCATTCAGATAGACCGAGGCGTTCCATTCGCGGGCAAGCCTCGCTCCTACAGAGGAATGGGGTGCGTTAATAATCCTGGCGCTTACGAAACGCCCAACGCCCGGCAATCAAGGTAAAGGTCGCCACCAGCGCCACCAGAATCCAGAAACCTTCCGGGTCGCCGGAGAGCGGCACGCCACCCACGTTCATCCCGAAAAAACCGGCAATGATGTTGATCGGCAACGCCAGCACCGTGACCACGGTCAGGGTAAACAGCGTGCGGTTGCTCTGTTCGTTGAGGTTGGCGGCGATTTCTTCCTGCAACAGCTTGATCCGTTCACCCAGGGCCGTGAGGTCGTTGATGATCAGCGCAAACTCCTCGGTGGACTTGCGCAGCTCCTTCACGTCTTCCTTCTGCAGCCATTGCGGCGGCCGATTGAGCAAACGCAGCAACGACCCTGGCTCCAGCGCCAGCAGCCGTTGCAAACGCACCAGCACCCGACGATTGGCGCCCAGTTCGGCACGGTTGGTCGACAGTCGCGAGGAGAGTAATTCGTCTTCGATCTGATCGACGCTCTGGCTGGTCTTGCGCACGATCTGCGTCAGCACTTCGCCCTGATCGCGCAGCAGGTGCACGAGCAATTCCAGCGGCGAACGAAAGCACTCGCCGGCCTTCACCGAGGAACGCAACTTATCCACCGAGTGCAGCGGTTGCAGGCGCGCGCTGATGATCAATTTGCTGCGGGCGCAGACCCACAGCGTCGAGACATCCGAGGACACCATGCTGCTGAGGTTGAACACCACATCGTTGACCACCGCCAGCAATGCCGAATCCACATGCTCGATCCGCGTCGAACGCGAGCCCTCGTGCAGCGCCTCGAAAAACTCCTCGGGCAATTCCAGATGACTTTTCATCCAGCGCTCACACGCGGCGTGGGCCAGGTTCAGGTGCAGCCAGAGGAATTCGTCGCTGTCATCCGGTTGCTGCAAACAGCGTAGCGCCTCAGCCGAATCGATCTCCCGGCCGCGCTCACCCGGACGAAAACGGAAGCCGTACAGCAAGCCGAACAAGTCAGTGTCGCGGTGGGTGTGATCGATGCTGTGGTTCATGAGGTCTCGCTGGGAGGAAGTGCCTGTCGCGGGTTTCACAGGTTCACTTGAGCCGCATCATCGCAAGGTCTCTTGACGGTTTTGTGACAGTTGCGTGGCGCGCAAACGTGTGCGCTACCGATGATCGGAATTGATTCAAGAACCGCTCTGGCACGCCGATGACGCAGGTGTTAGGTTGCGCGGCTTCGGCCACGAGCCGGGACCGCAGACAGGGAAGTTTGGACGTCTTTCACGCCCAACCAGGCGTGCCTATTTCCTGTCATGAGTATCACTCGATGCTGCAAAAATCCCTGAGAGCCCAAATCCTCGCATTGCTCGGCGGCAGCCTGTTGGCGATGTTGCTGATCGCCTTGGCCTGCTTTCATTTCCTGTCCAGCGGCGTGCAAAGCTACGCCAATCTGATCGACGGGCCATTGCACACTTCGCAATTGATCGATGAGGCCAACCTGCAATTCAAAGTGCAGGTACAGGAGTGGAAAAACGTCCTGCTGCGCGGCAAGCAGCCGGCGGACCTGGATAAATACTGGAAGCAATTCGAAGACCGCCAGCGCGACGTGCAGGGCATCCTCGGCGAACTGGCCAGCCAGAAAGGCCTGGACGGCCAGCTCAAGACCCGCATCGAACGCCTGCGTGACGAACACCGTCAGTTGGGCAGCGCCTACCAGAAAGGACGCGATGCCTACGTCGCCGCCGGTGCCGACCCAACCGCTGGCGACACCGCCGTCAAAGGCGTGGACCGCGCCACCAGCGATCAGATGAGCGAATTGGTCGGCGAACTGCGCAAGCAGGGCACCGAGCAATCGGCACTGATCAGCGCCGGTGCCGAGCGCACGGTGATGTTGGGGATTATCGTGATGCTCGCCTCGGGTCTGTTGATTGGCCTGTTGAGCCTGTGGCTGATCAACCGCAACCTGGTGGACCCGATCCGCAAACTGATCGACTACGTGGCGCAACTGAGTCAGGGCAAGTTCGCCGACCGCGTGGCCAGCACCCGTCAAGATGAGCTGGGCAAACTGGCCATGGCCGCCAACACCCTGCGCGACTTCCTCGCCGAAACCTTCAACCGTTTGCAGCGCAGCGCCAAGGACCTGGACAGCGCCAGCGGCGAGTTGAACGCCATCGCCGGCCTGATGGCCAGCGGCACCAACGAACAGTTCAACCGCACCGACCAAGTGGCCACGGCGATGAACGAAATGTCCGCCACGGCTCAGGAAGTGGCGCGTCACGCCGCCGATGCGGCACGCGCCGCCGACGATGCCGACCAGTCCGCCCAGCAAGGCGAAAAAGTTATGCAAGGCACCATCCACACCATCACCCAAATGCGCGGCGAAATCGCCAATACGGCCACGGTGATCCGTCGTCTGGAAACCGACAGCGGCCGCATTGGCAAAGTGCTGGAAGTGATTCGCGGCATCGCCGAGCAGACCAATTTGCTGGCGCTCAACGCGGCGATCGAAGCGGCCCGTGCCGGTGAAGCCGGACGCGGCTTTGCGGTAGTGGCCGACGAAGTGCGCAGCCTGGCCCAGCGCACGGCGGCGTCGATCATCGAGATCAACCAGATCATCCAGACCGTGCAAACCGGTGCGGTGGACGCAGCCCAGGCGATTGAAAGCGGTCAGTCGCGCAGCGAAGAAAGTGTCGCGCAAGTGACCGAGGCCGGCGCGATGCTGGAGCGCATCACCCATGCCGTGGAAGCCATCCGCGACATGAACCGCCAGATCGCCACCGCTGCCGAAGAACAGACCTCGGTGGCCGAAGACATCTCGCGCAACCTGACCGAGATCACCACCATCGCCAGCACCAACCTGGACAACGTGCAACGTACCGAAGCCGCCAGCCACAACCTGCACGGCTTGTCGGGGCAGTTGAATGAAGTGACGGCGCGTCTGAGCGCTTAAGCAAAAACACTGTGTACCGGTTCGCTTACCAAACCGGTACACAGTCGATCTCAAGTGCGGCCAGTGGATGTCGATGATGGGTTTAACCTGAACCCACCTAGGATCAATCCCATGGTTAGCATCACCTCGGTTTCCATCAACCAGACCCTTTCCACACCGACCAGCAAAACCGCGATCAGCGACAGCACCGACGACGCGACCTCCGTGACGGCGGCGACCTCCAGCGATACCTCCAAGACTTCCGCGAGCGGTGCCGCGCCGGCGGCGGGTGGCGGCAGTTCGAGCAGCAGCACGGAATCCGACGCGGTGAAGGACTTGCGCAAGCAGATCGCCGAGCTGCAAAAGCAATTGCAGGAACAACAACAGCAACTGCAAGCCGCTCAGGCCAAACAGGAAAGCGCCGATGCCAAAGCCGCCGATGTGGCCGCCGCGCAATCGCAGATCGCGACCACCTCGGGTTCATTGCAGACCGCTACGGCGGCGTTGTTGCAGGCGTTGCAGCAGGAGGGCAGCAGCACGTCCGGGTCGATGGTCAGTACGTCGGCTTAACTCGCGGCCGGCAGGCTGAAGGTAAACAGCGTGCCGCTCTGCGCCGTGGACGCCACGTGCAGTTGGCCGCCATGGGACTGGGCAATCTGACTGGCAATGTAGAGGCCCAGCCCGAGGCCGGCCTGGGGCGTGTCGCGGGTCGGTCGCGAGTAGGGCTGGAACAGATGGGGCAGCACGGCTTCGGGGATCGTCCCCTGATTTTTCACCGCCAGCATCAAGGCACCCTGATCCACCTGCGCAATGACTTCGATGTCACCTCGGACATCGCCATGGGCAATAGCATTGGCCAGCAGGTTGGAGAGCAATTGCGCGACACGCTCGCGATCGCATTGGACGTCTCGCAGGTCGCCGATCGACGCGCGGATGACCCGTTGCGGGTGCACGCCCTGGATCTCTGAAATCACATGCTGTAGCGCATCGCCCAGGTCCGGGCAGGTCGCGATATCGAGCGGGATGCCATTGCCCAGGCGGCCACGGGCGAAGTCCAGCACGTCGTCCACCAATTGCGCGGCACGTCGGGCGCTGGTGAGGATGTGCTGCACCAGTTTGTCGCTGGCCGGATTGGGGGATTTGCGCTGGAGCATTTCGGCGGCGGCGCTGATGGCGAACAGCGGGTTGCGCAAGTCATGGCCGAGCACGGCAATGAACTGTTCGCGCAGTTCGGCGGTTTGCCGTTCCTGCTGCAAGTCCGCTTCGGTCTGTTGCAGGTTTTCTTCGGCTTCGATCTGCAGCGACAGCACCCTGGCGAACGACTCCATGGTGGTCTGGATCGCGCTGCTCTTGAGCTCGGCGGGGTTAGGGTCGAGGGCGCAGATGGTGCCGAAGAAACGCCCGTCGGTACGGAACACCGGGACCGAAATATAGCTTTCGAACTGGTACAGGCGCGGGGTGTGATGATCGCGGTACAGCGGGTCTTCACTGGCCTTGTCGATCACTACCGACACATGGGCCTGGCGAATTTCATGGCACAGGGTGGAGACCACATCCAGTTCGCCGCCGACCTTGAGGCCGAAGTCCAGTTGATCGAGCACGGCGCAGGCCGTCCAGGAATCCTCGGTGACACGGGCCACGGCGGCAAAGCGCAGGCCGGTCATTTCCCGGATCACCTGAAGAATCGCCGGCACGGCGCTGATGCGGCCGATGGTGGTGATGTCTGCTGCCGCTGTTTGCATGTTTCTTGTTCTCTGCTTGAACGCCGTGGACGGATTCTAGCGATCCTGGCGCGCGCAGGCACAAAAAAACGCACGACCGGATGATCGTGCGTTTTTTTGGATTTCGCATAACCCCTGTAGGAGCGAAGCTTGCTCGCGAAAGCGGACGATCAGCCAACATTGATGTCGCCTGATTCACCGCTATCGCGAGCAAGCTTTGCTCCTACAGGGATTGGGGTGTGTCAGTCACATCAATGCTGGATGTGCTGCCGCCTTCGCGAGCAAGCTTCGCTCCTACAGGGATGGCGGTGATCCACAGGGATTGGGGGATTATGTGTCTTGTTTGTTGCTCAGGACTTTGCCGGTGGCGGCATCGAAATCCACGTCCCATTCAACGCCTTTGGCATCTTTCAATTCGACTTCGTATTCATAGCCGTTGAAGTGGTTGTCCAGATCGGTGTCGGTGATGGTCGCACCCGGATGCAGTTTCAGCGCTGCCTGGCTCATTTCTTCCAGTGGCTTGATCTTGCCGCTTTTGACCAGCTCAGGGATCTGGTCGACGCGGATGTCAGCCTGGGCCATACCGGCAGTGAGGGTCAGGGCAGCGGCGGTGAACAGGGCAGTCAGGGTTTTCATAAAAGTCTTTCCTTGGGGTGATCTGTTTAAGTGGGCTCAGGTTAACCGGCGCAACTTAATTCACCCTTAAAAACGGCCTTCGCGAGCAAGCTCGCGAAGACGTTAATGCGGTGCGCCGATCAGTAGCCGTTGTTCTGCAGCAATTGCGCCACGGTGCCCGCCGCCGGGCGTTTGTAGAACTTGAGCAATTCGCTGGCGCGGTTGGTGAAGATACCGTCGACACCGGCGTCCATGACTTTCTGATAATCCACCGCATCGTCGATGGTGTAGACGTGCACCAGCAGGCCCTGATCGTGGGTGAACTGGTTCATCCATGGCTTGACCAGGTCCGAGTAGCTCTGATCGCCGCCCTTGGTCAACGCCGCCGAAGGACCGGTGCCGATCGCGCCCTGGGCCTTGGCGTACTCGACCCATTGCTGGAATTCGGCTTTGCTTTTCGGCTCTTGCTTGGCGTAGTAAGTGGCTTTGTCCTTGTCGCCGGACTCAGCGAAGGTCACTTTGGATTTCGGCTCGATGCTGCCGTCACCGACCCACAGCAACAGGATCTTCGGCACGTTCGGCATTTCTTTTTGCAGCAGTTCGAGGCTGCTCTTCTCGAAGGTTTGCAGCACGACCTTGCCTTTGCCCTGGCCGACCGCAATCTCGCTTTTCGCCAGTTTCGAACCGACCGGGCTCAGCCAGCCGCGATCCTGGAGTTTTTCCTTGAGGTCGCGCTCGATGCCGGGGAATTGCTTCGGCTCTTTGGTTTCGATGTACAGGCCGGGTTTGTGCAGCGGGTTGCCCTGGGCGATGTCGATGATTTCATCGAGGGTCAGGATTTTCAGGCCGACGTAGGAAGGACGCGCGCGATCCGGGTAAGCGGTGTTGAACCAGCTGCCAGCGTCGAGGGTTTTCAGCTCGGCGATGGTGAACTGATTGGCCGGGGCGTCCTTGCGCTCGGGGAACTTGGTGGCGACGTCGGTGGTGCGCTGCAGGTTGTTGTCGTGCAGGGCAAACAGCACGCCGTCCTTGCTGCGCTGCAGGTCCATTTCCAGGTAGTCGGCGCCCAGGTCGCGGGCCAGTTTGTAGGACGCGGCGGTGGATTCCGGGGCATCGAAGGACGCGCCACGGTGGGCAATCACGGCCGGATGCGGGATGCCCAGCGTGGTCGCACGCGCGGTGGGGCTGGGCTGGTTGGCGGCCTGTGCCTGGCCGAGGCCGAGCAACAGGCTCAGTACCAAGGCGCTCTTGGTGAAGGTAGCAGGCATGGTCGAGGTCCTTTCGCAGAGGTTTTCAAAGACGTACCTTTTAACAACTGAGCGCCGGGAGCGCCATCGCCAGACCGACATAAACGTGTTTAAAGCGATTTTTTTCAGCGCTTTTGTGCGGTTCTTTGCAGTACTCTTGGCCCCGGCAGTTTCCCCGGCAGAGGGAAGCCCGTTCCCCAGCCCTTGCGTGTAAACCATCGATCACCGGTCCCTTTGCGACCTTTTGTGAGGTTTATATGCGCATCACTTCCCAGCTCATCTGCCAGGCCGCCGACCAACTCAAGGGCTTCGTCGGCCTCAATCGCAAGACCGGCCAGTACATCGTGCGTTTCAGCGAAGACGCCTTCGGCATGGACGTGGCGGATGACGGCATCATCCCCACCAGCGAATTCGTCTGGGCGCCGGGACCCGAGCAGGCGATGACCCTCAAGCGTGAGCTGATTCAGCTGTTGCTGGATCAGAATATCGATGACCGGATCAACATCACCGAAC
Organism: Pseudomonas sp. ANT_J12; assembly: GCF_008370045.1. Classification (GTDB taxonomy): domain Bacteria; phylum Pseudomonadota; class Gammaproteobacteria; order Pseudomonadales; family Pseudomonadaceae; genus Aquipseudomonas. The sequence continues at coordinate 60,147 of NZ_VOBN01000002.1, read as the reverse complement.
CGTTGCGGGTGTATATGAACCGGCTGGAAGTGCCGGAGATTTCGGCGGTGCGCAGTTTGGTGAGGGGGTAACGTCAAAAGATCGCAGCGTTCGGCAGCGCCTACCGGGGATGTGTACACCCGAAGGCTGCGATCTTTTCCGCAGTTAAACCGAGATGACGGGGGGCGGGGCGATCATGTTTTCTGCCTCGCGCAGGCATCGATCAGGGCTCCCACCAATGGCGGCAACGTTCCTTTGAGCGCAGCACGTTCCGGCTGGAACAGGGTCGCGACAAAGAATGGATGACCTCTCAGTTCCACCGCCCGCAAATCTCCATCCGAATCGTGACCCACGGCGTTGAGTTGCCCGCTTAACAGCGCCTGCTCGAACTGCGGATTCACACCGTAGCGGCAGCGATAGCCTTCGTGAATCTCGGACGTTTCATACGCCGTGGCGAGCAACGAACCTTCAACCAGGTGAATGCTGTCGACGGCCTCCACCAGCGAACAGGTCAGCGGCGTGAGCAGCGCCCGTGCGGCGTCGGGGGATGTCTCGCCGTGCTCGGCATCGGCCCAGCCCAACACATTGCGCGCGTATTCCAGCACTGCGTGTTGAAAACCACCGCAGGTGCCGAGGAAGGGGCGTTGGTGTTCGCGGGCAAAACGGATCGCGCGTAATGCGCCGTCCATGTCGCGATAGGGGCTGGCAGGCACACACCAGAAGCCATCGAAGTGTTCCAGCGGCGTACCGGCATGGATGCGGTCGGTGGCCAGCCATTGGAATTGCACGTCCCGGCCCGAGTGTTCGGCGGCCATGCCGAGGGCAATGGGGATGGCTTGATGGGCGGTGACTTGCGGGTCGTAATCGCCGATCAAGGCGATGCGGATGGGATGGTCAGGAGAAACAGAGTCCATGTGATTTTCCTTGTCGGCTGAGATCTGCAAAATGGCGACCAAACCTGTGGCGAGGTTGTTCGTTTCTGGCAGTCACTATAGATTGGCGTTCGCGCACTCAATATTGGCGTTATCCCAATTGATCAATGCACCGACGCACTATCGGCTGGACTACCCGGACCTGGCCCTGATCCTTGCCCTGGTTCGCGGCGGCTCTCTGGCCCGGGCTTCCCAGCTCTTAAAGGTCGACGTATCGACGGTGTTCCGGGCCGTGCGCCGCTTGGAAGCCGCGCTAGGTCAACAATTGTTCGAAAAGAGCCGCGCCGGTTATCTGCCGACGACCTTGGCCCAGACCCTGGCCGAACAGGCGGAACGCGCCGAACAGGCACTGGACGCGGCGCGTGTCGGCGTGGAGCAGGGTGGTGAAATCATCAGTGGCACCGTGCGCCTGACCTGTACCGACTCCGTCCTTCAAGAGTTGCTGCTGCCGGCGCTGGCGCAGTTCATGCCGGCCTACCCGGCGCTGAACATCGAACTCAGCACCTCTAACGACTTCGCCAACCTCAGCCGCCGGGATGCCGACATCGCCCTGCGCCTGACTCGCACACCGCCCGAACACTTGGTCGGTCGATGCCTGGCGCAGGTGTCGTACCGGGTCTGTGGCAGTGCGGCCTATCTGAACACCGTCGATCCCACCGATCTGGCAGCGCTGACCTGGATCGCCCCGGACGACTTCCTGCCGGACCACCCGACCATCGCCTGGCGCCGCCAGCAATGGCCCGGCGTGGTGCCGGGTTATCGCTGCAACAGCCTGTTGTCGGTGACCGGGTTGGTGCGGGCGGGGCTTGGCGTCGCGGCATTGCCGGACTTTCTGATCGACGAGGGTTTGCAACCGTTGACCGGGCCGTTGCAGGGCTGCGACACGGCGCTATGGTTGCTGACGCGTCCGGACTGCCGCGCCTTGCGCTCGGTGGTGACGTTGTTTGACGAGCTGGGGCGAGCGCTGCGCTTGCCTTAGATCGGCGTTTTGGGTTCGTCCTTGCGCACAAAGTGCTGATGCATTTCCGACGTCAGGTTTTCGATGCGTTCGGTCAAGGCCTTGGTCATTTCGGTGAGGCGGGTGTTCTGTTCCAGCAGTTCCAGCAATTGCGCGGTGTTCTGCGCAGCCTGCGTCTGGCGCTCGCTGTTGGCGACGGCCAAGGCTTCGCGGTGTTGCGCGTCGGCGTCAGACTGGGCTTTGTCTCGCGCGGCCTGACGGGTCTGGGCCAGCAGGATCAACGGCGCGGCGTAGGCTGCTTGCAGGCTGAAGGCCAGGTTGAGCAGGATAAACGGGTAGACATCGAAGTGAGTCACGCCCGCCAGGTTGACGCCGATCCAGATAGCCACGATCAGGGTTTGCGCCCCGAGAAACGTCGGCGTGCCGAAGAACCGTGCAAACGCCTCGGCGCGCAGGGCGAATTTGTCATTACCGAAGGTCGGCGCCAGATGAGCGTGAGGGCGGTGGAAGCGCAGGTGATCTACGGGGGCGGCTGGTTGGGTGTCGGACTTGGTGGAATTCATGGTGCGCTCGGCAGGGAATCGGGACTAGGGATCACTATAGTCCTGCGTAAGCGTCGATTGGCTGAATCGATGTTGAATGACTCGACGCCATGCTGATCTTGTTACGGCCGGTGTTTTTTGCGGTGTAGAGGGCTTTGTCGGCGTCGTTGAGCCAGGCAATCGCGTCGGCGAAAGGCGTTTGGTACGCGGCCAGGCCAATGCTCAGCTTGATGCGCAGTTCGGGCGCGTGCGGGTGGCGATATTCGTTGAGCACTTCGCGCAATCGTTCCATCGCTTCCCTGGCTTGCTGCAATGACATGTTCGTCAGGATCACGCAGAATTCGTCGCCGCCATAACGGCCGGCCAGATCACTGTCACGCAGGGTGCGCTTGAGCTCCACGCTCAATTGCCGCAGCACCGTATCGCCGACGATATGCCCGTAGGTGTCGTTGATCGCCTTGAAATGATCGATGTCGATCAGGGCAATCACCGACGCGACCTGGTTCTGCCGGCATTGCTCGAACTTGACGTGCAACAGGTCCTTCCAGGCGCCGTGGTTGAGCAGGCCGGTCAGGCTGTCGGTGCGGCTCAACGCGCTCAAGGTGCGTTTGTGTTCGGCGAGTTTGAACGCCAGTCGATAACACACCATTCCCACTGCCAACGGGTAAAGAGTCAGCGACGGCAGGCAAGCCCACACCTGAATCGGCGTGGCCCTCGGGGTAAAGCCGATGCCGAACAGGAGCCAGGCAACAATGACGCCGACTATTTGCGCCAGGGCGCCGTGCAGAAACAACCTCGGGCCACCGGCGGCGACGTTGTTCATCGTCATCATGGACAGAATGGTGACGGTCACGATCGGGTTGAACTGAGCGGCAGCCGCCCAGAAGCCGCCGAACAGCGAGTCGCAAATGATGTTGCGGCGTTCGGCGCGATAGGGAAACGGTGACCGGGTGGCCATCTGGTAGGCGAGATGTGGCCAGACGAAGCCATTGAGCAGCATCAGCACCCAGACCCAGCCGGGCAGGTTCAATGGATAAAGCGCGGCGGTCACACAGATACAGCCGATGCCCAGACCGACCGTTCTGGGCATGTAGATGCGTCGGGCAAACGAAAGGCCCTTGCCGCGTTGGTTTTCCATAATTCCCTGCGCCAGATTCATTCTGAAACACTTTGCCGTGTTTTATTCAGAGTTACCGTTCATCGGTAAAGCGGCTGACATTGTCATTTATTCCAACGGGAATAATCAGTGTCCTTGGGAGCCATTTAACACGGGCGCAGGCGTGGCGGGACTTGTTCTAGAGCTGGTAGCAGGCCAGGAACATGTCCATGGCCGACTCGACGACCGTGCTTTGTACCTCGGGCGAAAGGCCGGTCTGGCCCATGGAAATCTGCGGCCAGAACCCGAAGGATTTGAGCAAACCCTGAACCTGCTGTGCAGCAAATTCCGGGGCGACCGGTTTCAGTCGGCCATCGGCCTGGGCGGCGCGAATCCACAGGGTCAGGCCCTCTTCGCGTTCGCCCATGCGGGTGATCATGTTCTGCGCACGTTCGGGGGAATGGATGGTCGCGGCTATGGCGACCCGCGCCAGGTCGAGAAAATTGTTATCACCCATCATCTGCATTTTCGCCAACAGGAGCTGCCGAAGCTGATCGCGCAGGGGCAGGTCAGGGCGGTACGAGGTGTCCTGTTCTTCCGTAACCCGCGCCCATAACTGGTTGAGAATTTCGGCAAACAGCTCTTCTTTGCTCGGGAAATGGTTGTACACCGTGCGCTTCGACACACCTGCCGTGGCGGCGATCCTGTCCATGCTGGTGATCTCGAAACCGTTGGTACGGAATTCGGCAATCGCCGCCTGGATGATGGCTTCGCGTTTTCGGTCGGTCAGGCGTTGTGGAGCTGTCATAAGTACGCTTCGGCAGGAAAAGGTGGGAATTACACTCGGCAGTTTACTTGTCATCAGGATTGATGCAACCTAGAAACTACACTGTGCAGTGTAATCCGCTGTTAATCCTGCACGGCTAAAAACAGATCTTCGGCTGATGCGTGCGTGCCTTGGCCATTTAACGTCCCAAAGCGGAAACCCGTGAATCGCGCGGTTTTTCTGGAGTCATTCCTTCATGGCCAATACAAATTCCTCTGCACAAATCGCCATCCGACCTGAAGCCTCTCGTCAGGTAGAAGGGCATTTCCGAAATCACCAACCGGTCCAGCGCGAAGGCTTTCGCAAAATGCTGCGCATCATGTGGAACATGATCTTCCACAAACCTCGCAGCACCCGCCCGAGTGCTGCCATCCCGGTGCACACCCTGACCCAGGCCGCGTTGATCGCCGCTCCGAACCACAGCGTCTACCGCCTCGGTCACTCCACGGTACTGCTCAAACTGCGAGACAAATTCTGGATCACCGACCCGGTATTCGCCGAGCGCGCCTCCCCCGTGCAATGGGCCGGCCCCAAGCGTTTCCACCAGCCGCCGATCAGCCTGGAAGAATTGCCGCCGATTGAAGCGGTGATCCTGTCCCATGACCACTACGACCACCTTGATTACAACGCGGTGCTCAAACTGGCGGACAAGACCAAATACTTCCTCACGCCGTTAGGTGTGGGCGATACCCTGATCAAGTGGGGCATCGATGCCAGCAAAGTTCGCCAACTGGACTGGTGGCAGGGCACTGAAGTCGATGGCCTTCAATTCATCGCCACACCGTCGCAGCACTTCTCCGGTCGCGGCCTGTTCGATGGCAACAGCACGCTGTGGGCCTCGTGGGTGATGATCGACGGCAACACCCGGATCTTCTTCAGTGGTGACACGGGCTACTTCGACGGCTTCAAACGCATCGGCGAACAGTACGGCCCGTTCGACCTGACCCTGATGGAAACCGGTGCCTACAACGTCGAATGGCCACACGTGCACATGCAACCCGAACAAACCCTGCAAGCGCACATCGACCTCAAAGGGCGCTGGCTGCTGCCGATTCACAACGGCACCTTCGACCTGTCGATGCACGCCTGGTACGAACCCTTCGATCGCATCCTGGCGCTGGCCTGGGAGCGGAACGTGTCGATCAGCACGCCGCAGATGGGCGAGGCGTTCAACGTGATGTATCCGCAGCGCGGCAGCCCTTGGTGGTCGGAACTGGAAAGCGTTGGCGATCAGGTGACGGCGTAGAGCGCTTGATGATGTGGGACCGAGCCGCCTGCCATGGAGGCGGCCCGGGTCTCATCATTCCGTTAGCGAGGCTCATCCTGTCGCTGATTCAGGTGCCCCGAGATCTTTGCCATGGTCACATCTCGACGTTGTCCTAGAAGCACTTCATCGAGATCCGCCTGAGACAGCCCAAGCTTTTGCGCCGCTTCGGCATTGCTTAGTTCACCGGCTTTCAGAAGCATGCCTATTTTCATCACGTATTCGGCTTTGGCTCGCACGGCCCCTGCATCGATATCACTCATCTGCGGACACCTCACTCAACCATCGCATAATCCGGCCGCGCCACCGGATTGGGTGTCGCCCCCTTCACATTCATCCCCCTGCCTGGCGCAAACCCGGGGAAGAACACCAGTCCTTCCGATTCAAACCGATACGCCAACGCCAGTCGGGTGACATCCAGCACGTCGCGTTCGGCCTCGAATCGTTCTATGGCGTCCACGGACACCCCGGATTCCCGAGACAGTTCTTCCACGCTCCAACCCAGCATCGCTCGGGCCTGGGCGCTGTGGGCCGGGGTGAATTGGAAGAGGGCGATACGTTCCAGGGTGATTTTCATCGCAAGAGAGGCCATGGTGTTCTCCGGGCTCGAGAGTGCTGATTCAAAATGTACTGTGTTTTTGTACAGTTGTTTTGATCCCGGATCAAACGCATTTTTTGATTTGTGCTATTTCGCCGCATCCATCCAGACGGACGGTGCCTGCCCCAGTACCCGGCGAAACATCGTCGAGAACGCCGCCGGGCTGTCGTAGCCGAAGTCCACGGCAATCCGCGTCACCGGCGTCCCCACCGCTAGCCGCGCCAGGGCCAGCACCACGCACGCTTGCTGGCGCCATTGGCTGAAACTCAGGCCGGTCTGTTGGCGAAACAGGCGGTTAAAGGTGCGCAGGCTGATGTGCAACTGATCGGCCCAGTGCTGCGGCGCTTGATGGATGTTGGGCTGCTGGAGAAACGTCTGACACAACCCGAGCAATCGTCCTTCGACGGGCAGCGGAATATGCAGCGGCAGATGAGCGCTACGGGCCAGTTCGTGCAGCAACAAGTCGATCAGCACACCGTCGCGCCCGGACTCATCGTAGGCCAACGGCACCTCTACAGCCTCCATCAATAGATGCCGCATCAACGGCGACACACTGATCACCTGGCAACGACTGCCCAGATCAACCGCCGCCGGCTCGATGTACAAACTCCGCGTACTCACCCCGAGCATCAACACTTCATGGGCCACCCCGGCCGGGATCCAAACCGCCCGTTGCGGCGGCACCACCCAGTTGCCATCGTGGGTGCTGACCTGCATCACGCCAGTGGCGCCATACAGGAGTTGTGCCCGTCGATGTGTATGAAGGGGCAACACATGACCGTGGGAATAATCCGTACCGATCGCCACCACCGGTCGCGGGGTGTCGTCCAGCAGATTGATCGAAACATTGCGCATCGGGCGATATCCAGCAGTTGGCGTAAACGCGAGCATTATTGGCTGACTTGCTGAAGCAGGCCAAGCGGCACCGCTTTATCGTCGACCGCTCCCTACTATTGGACGATGCGCGATGTTCTACCTCTTACTGACACTGTTCGGCTGCATGACCGGCATCACCGCCGTGCTGTTCGGCTTCGGCGGCGGCTTCGTCGTGGTGCCGTTGCTGTATCGGATGCTCATGGCCAGCCATGGGGCCGACGACCCCATCGGTCAATCGGCAATGCACATCGCCGTTGCCACTTCGACTTGCGTAATGATCGTCAACGCGCTGATCGCCACCGGAAAACATCAGCGCGCCGGTAGCCTGATTCGCCATTATCTGTGGCCGTTGGGTGGGTACATCGGGTTGGGCGCGATGGTCGGCGCTGTTGCAGCGATGTGGGCCAAGGGTGAGGTGATTCGCTATGCCTTCATCGTGTACTTGGGCATTACGATTCTGGACTGCCTGTTCAGGCGCGGTTTTCTCACGCACTCGGGTAACGCAATCCCACGACGATTGGGAAGGGTGGAGGTATCTGGTGTAGGAATCGGCGCTATCGCCACCTTTCTCGGCGTGGGCGGCAGCGTCATGACCGTGCCATTGTTGAGGCGATGCGGCCTGAGCATGACCCAAGCCACATCCATGGCCAACCCACTGAGTTTGCCCGTGGCCTTGGCCGGGACGCTGACTTACATGGCGATGGCCGGGTTCACCGAGTTTGATCTGGGGCCGTGGTTTGTGGGGTATGTGGATGTGTTGGCGTTTGCGATATTGGGGGCTGGATCGATTATCGGCATGAGGCTGGCTACGCCTTGGATCGGGCGGATACCTGATCGCATACATGCTTGGGTCTACATCGGTTTGCTGCTTTTAGTGATGCTTGGTATGTGGGTTAATTAAGTACACCTAACGCTTGAGGGCCATTGATGTTGATCTTTAACTGCACCGAAGCAGCCAGCCAGTTTTTCAGTCGCGTCCAAAAGGGTAAAACAATCACGCCCGTGGACTTCAATCCACCATCGCCCACCCCGGAAGAGGACGAACCGGCTGATCTGACAGAACAGTGGCTGGTCCATGTGATCACCGTACAGCGCAAGCACGTGCTGTTCGTCATGCACATCAAAACCCGTTACTGCATGATTTTCGCGGACGCGAAAAAGGCTGACGTTGCCGGATTTATTCAACGCTTCTCTGAGCGCTGGCTCTACGGCTTGATGCGCCATGCGACGCAGAATGACTTGTTTCAATGGATCGACGGCGATCTCATGGAGCAGCGTTATGAGCAGGCCTGTAGCGAGTATGTTTTCTATAAGCGCCGGCATCGCGGTGCGCAAAAGCACATCGACGAAGTCTCTTGGATTTTCCAGGATTACGCCGCCGAATGGGGTTCGCTACCGGCTGACGAATACGAGGCTGGCCGCTTCGACGCTCGGAGGAATGACACCCCGCGACTGAGTAAAGGCCATAAGGACTATTACTGGCCCGATGAAGAAATGATTGCGCACTGGTTACGCACTTACTCCGGCCAGGATGAACAAAGTGTTCAGGCTGCACGTGATCGGCGTAAAGCAGTGAAGCGCGAGATTGGGCAGTTGCAGTCGCAACTGGCGCAGCAATGATCGACATGGCGGCATCGATTGTTTGACGCCTCTTCGCCATAATCCGCGCCCATTACTACCGAGCAAACGCTCGCTTCGTTCAAGGATGATTTGATGTTCAACGGATTGTGTCGTCTGACTGGCGTTATCGCGCTGGCGTGCTCAACGTTTTCTATGCCGCTGTGGGCGGAAAACAGCGCTCAGGTGTACACCGGAACCTTGGGCAAAACGCCGATTGTGCTGCAGATGGACCCCGAAACGGCGACCGGCCGCTACTTCTACCAGAAGTACCGCAAGGATCTGGCGCTCAACGGCACAAAGGAAGGCAAAGCCCTTGTTCTTAAAGAGGGTGAAGAACCTTACGGCGAGGACACGCCGCGCCCGACAATTCGCTTGCAGCCCACGCCTGAAGGCTGGGCCGGCGAATGGATCAGCCCTGAAGGTAAAGTGCTGAAGATCGAGTTGGAGCGAGCCAAACGTCCACCACTACCGGCCAATACGTTGCCCTATCTAACCAGGCTCCATGATCAGGAACCTTATGAGTATCTGCGCCTGCAAGGTCTGAAACTCAAGCAAGGCAAGACACAGACGTTTAATGGCTATTCGTTGCAGTGGTGGAGTGAGCCGCAGACGAAGTTGACGATATTTGAAGTGGTTTCCGGCTACACCCCTGAAGCGCGCGATCGCATTAATCAGCAGTTGATGAATCAATTGTGGCGGCAAGTGGTGGGGTACTACGGGTGTCTCGCTGGCGGTAGTGATACGTCGCTTATCCAAGCGATGACACCGCTGCTGATCACCTCATCGGTTATCAGCGTGAACGTTGAAACCGAGGGGCGTTGTGGCGGCCAGCACCCGGATTACAGCGAGGCGCCCATTAACCTGGATGCCAAAACCGGTAAGTCTCTGACGTTAGAAGACGTCCTTTGGGTCGGGCAGGGTAAACCGCTGCATTACGAAGAGCTGAATGACCAAACCCTGGAAGCGCGCGAAGTTTATTCCGAGTACCGCACCCAAAAACTTGCACCTTGGCTAGTCGAACAGTTGCATAAGCTTCACCCCGATCAGATACCTGGCAGTGACGAGAACTGCGATTACGGTGAAGCAGACCGTTGGATTCTCCCGACTTGGTATTTCACTGAAGAAGGCATCAAGTTAGAGCCGTACTTCTCTCACGCCGAAGCGCCGTGTGGGCATGTGGAATGGAGTGTTTTGCCCTATAGCCTTATCAAGCAGCACGCTGGCGGCGTCGCGCTGCAATTGCCCTGAGGCTGGATACCGCCATTTATCCAAGGAAGATTTGATGTTCAACGGATTGCGCTGGTTGGCCGGGGTTGTCGTCCTGGCGTGCTTAACGGCTTCGCCTGTGATTTGGGCTGACGGCAGTACTCAGGTCTATACCGGGACTTTGGGCAAAATGCCGATTGTGCTGGAAATGAATCCTGACTCTGGCGACGGTCGCTACTTCTACCAAAAGTACCGTAAGGACTTGGTTCTGAGCCTTACAAAAGAAGGGGAAAAACTGGTACTGGAGGAGGGCGGTGGAAGTCAGCCTTACCCGACCATGCGCCTCAAACCCACGCCGGATGGCTGGTCTGGCGAGTGGACCAGCGCCAAGGGCAAAGTGCTGAAGATGGAGCTGCAGCAAGCCAGACTTGCGCCAGCGCCCGCCGATACCTTGCCCTATCTCGTCGAACTTCATGACAAATGGCCCTACGAATACCTGCGCTTGCTAGGCCTGAAACTCAAACAAGGCCAGACCGAAAATTTCATGGGCTACACGTTGCAATGGTGGAGCGAGCCGCAATCAGAAGTGCAACTGTTCGAAGTCGTTTCGGGTTATCCCGCTGAAGTGCTTCAACGCATCAATCAGCGACTGATGGCGCGCTTGTGGCAGGGCGTCGGGGGAACTTTGGAGTGCACTGTCGATGGTGCCCCGGGGTCCTATTTTCAAACAAGTCATCCCGTATGGATGTCGCCTTCGGTGATGAGCGTCATTACCGCCACCGACTTCTATTGCGGTGGTCTTCATCCGAATCTGGACAACGAATCGCTAAACTTTGATACCAGGACCGGCAATGTCCTAACGCTTGATGATGTGCTGTGGGTGGGGCAGGGCAAACCCGTGCATTTCGAAGAGGGCTTTGATTACTCATCCCCGGCGTTCAAAGCTCATTATGAATATCGTAATAAAGAACTGGCGCCGTGGCTGGTGGCGCAATTGCTCAAACTCAACCCCAGCGAAATGACGCCAAAGCCCGAAGTGGAGGAGAACGATTGCGTCTACAACGACGATAACCTTTGGAATTCCCCTCTCTGGTACTTCACCGAAAAAGGCCTCAAGTTGGAGCCCGTTTTTGTTCACGCGGCGGCAGTGTGCCGAGACATTGACTGGGGCGTTCTGCCTTACAACCTCGTCAAACAACACCCCGGCGGCGTAGCGCTGCAATTACCCTGAGAATGCCCAGCCATTTACCCAAGGATGATTTGATGTTCAAAGGATTGTGTCGTCTAACCAGCATTGCCGCGTTGGTGTGTTCAACGTTTTCTACCGCGCTGTGGGCCGAAAGTGGCAAGCAGGTCTACACCGGCACCTTGGGCAAAACGCCAATCGTGCTGGAAGTAAACGCCGATGGCGGCGACGACGTGGGGGGCCGCTACTTCTACCAAAAGTACCGCAAGGACCTGATGCTCAGCGGCAAAAAGGACGGGCAGACGCTGGTGCTCGACGAGGCTCCGCTGCGGGGTTATCAGGACGCTCCCCACCCGACGATTCGTCTACAGCCCAAGCCCGACGGTTGGTCCGGTGAATGGCGCAGCCCCAAAGGCAAGGTGCTGAAAGTCGATCTACAGCAAGCCAACATTGCACCCGCGCCCGCCGCAACCGTGCCCTTTCTCACCACCCTGCGTGATCAGTCACCTTACGAGTACCTGCGTCTGCAAGGCCTGGACCTGAAGAAGGGCAAGGCCGAAACCTTCATGGGCTACTCGCTGCAATGGTGGATTGAACCAACATCCGAAACGACACTGTTTGAAGTGGTATCGGGGTACACCGCCGCGGAGCGCCAGCGCATCAATCAACAATTGATGGGGCGCCTGTGGCAAGAAGTGGCGGGGAAGTTCGACTGTGAGGCCAGTGCCGGCGAGACGTTCTACGCACAAACGGTAGAACCCTTGTGGATGGGGCCGTCGACCATCAGCGTGAGCATTGCCACCGAGTACAGTTGCGGCGGCGCCTATACCGATGAAAACGACATGCCACTCAATCTGGACGTCAAAACCGGCAAGACCCTGACCCTTGAAGACGTGCTGTGGCTCGGCCAGGGCAAACCGCTGCACTACGAGCGCGAGTACAACGACGCCACGCCGTCTTCCGAATCGTACGACGCCTATTCCGACTACCGCACCAAAACCCTGGCGCCGTGGTTGGTCCAGCAACTCAGCGCGCTCTATCCCGACGAAATGAAAACCACCACAGAACGTGAAGACGGCTGCATCTATGGCGAGGAACAACCATGGGCATACCCGTCCTGGTACTTCACCAAAAGCGGCATCAAGTTAGTGCCATCGTTCCCGCACATCTCTTCCATGTGCCGCGACACAGCGTTCAGCGTCCTGCCCTACAACCTCATCCAGCAACACCCCGGCAGTGCCGCGCTGCAATTACCCTGACGCGCGCGTTACTTATCGTCCAACCCCGGCGCTTCACGAACAATGAAGTGATCCAGGTTCTCGATATTCGCACTGAACACCCCGAACGTCTGTTCGGGGTTTTTCTTGCTCGGCACCTGCTTCAACTCCGGCGTCACCCCATAGAAAAAGCAAAACAACTCTTTCCCGCTTTCAATGGCGTGCTTGATCTCTTCCAGAAACGCCTTGCGCTTGCGGTAGTTGTCGATCAACTTCTTGCTCAAATAAACATTCACCGAATACGGCTTCTTCTTCGCCTCATCCGCCTGCTTGAACCAGACCTTCTGCTCGAAATCGATACGAAAACTCTGGGTGTAATCCTTGATTTCCTTGATCTTGCCCCAGTAAATCAGCCCCTTGTTGTCCGTCAGGTATTCGATCTTCTTGAAGAACGACCCATAAGGCGCCGTGTGCTCGCCAATCTTCAGCGGCATGCGCTTGAGCAACTCCTTGTCTTCGAAGTTCGACACAAAACACTCCACCGGGTGGGCGAAGACACTGGTCTTGTCCGGCGCCGACTCGCGGCTCGGGTGTTCCGTGTGCTTATCCACCGACGCGGGTTTCGGATCATCCCGCACCACATCCGCCGCCACCGCCGGGTTCGACGGCTTGCGCACATACTCACGCCGAGTCAGTAACAATTCCGACGGAAAATGCTCCTCACGACTGTCATCCGATTCCGCACCGTCCGTGTCCACACCTGACGCCGATGCCTTGAGACTGACATAAGGACAATCCGCCACATGCCGCGTGCTGGGCGTGTTCTTGAAGTGCGGGGTGCGAACGTAGTTCACGTTTTTGGCGTTGAACGTCGTCAGCACATTCGCCGCATCGAACGCCGCCCGGCAGGCGTCATTGGGACACTGGAAGTGTTCCTTGGCGGAATCGAACTCCATCGTCTCGTCAAAATTCAAATCCCGCACGTCATAGATCGACAGCTTGTCGTCGAGGCTGAGGCAGTAGGCGAGGTCGAATTTCATGGTGGGCTCGGGTCCTTGAGTGGGGGAGGTATTAATAGCGGGTAGCGAGTCATGACGCACGTGTTGAATCAATCAAAAGATTGAAAAGGCCGCCATCACAGAGAAATAGTGGCTTTTCGCTCTGTTACGTATTGAAACCCTTTGGTACTTTGACGGCGGTAGGAATTTTCCTACGGCAAATGTCGATGAAGGGCAGCACTCGTGGCGATCAAAGCGGTTTCGAAGGAACGAATAGACAAAGCGATGCTGGAGTTTGATCGTAAGTATCGGAGTAGGCGTGAGTGGCAGGGCTGGGAAAATAACCTAGCTCATCGTTATGCCATTCATGCGGGCGGCGAACTGTATCCGGCGAAGAAAATCGTCTCTTTGGCGACCGGCATTGCCGTAGGCGAATTCTCTGGAGGACGCCCGACCAACAGTTACCTGGAAAAGCGAGGCTTCACTATTGTGGAGTTACCGCGTGGGGAGGGCGACCCGGTGCTGCAGTTCACGCCGGGGGCTATTTACGACAGAAAAACTGAGATCAATGGACCGTTCGGTGGGAGCCTCCAAAGCGGCATCGCAAAGTCCGCGACCTACCCAGCGATATTTTTGTTCACTGGCGATAGTGGTGAGCAATACGGGTATGCCGACGGTTGGGACAAAGGCGCGTACCTTTATACCGGTGAAGGACAACGCGGGCCGATGACTTTGATCCGAGGCAACAGATCCATCGCTAATCATGCGGAGTATGGTCTAGCGCTGCACTTGTTTAAGTCCCTCGGCAAAGGTAAAGGCAACGAATACATGGGTGAGTTTTCTTGCGCCGACATGTTTGAGCGGACCCAGCCTGATGTGAACGGCCAGGATCGGACGGCGATTGTTTTTCGGTTAGTCCCTGTGGGCATTCCTAGTGAAATAATTGAAGCTGAAGATCAGGATGAAGATGAGGCTGACCTTTCTGGGTCTCTGGCTGCAGCGCGGTTGGCTGCTCTGGCTGCATGTAAACCTAGCAGCGATGATCTAGGGCAATCCGCTCCGCGTAAGATCTATCAACGCAGCCGTAAGGTCGCGCACTATGTACTGATGCGCGCGGAGGGTGAATGTGAGAGCTGTGAGAAGCCGGCTCCTTTTATGAAAAAGGACGGCACACCCTACTTAGAGCCGCATCACGTAAACCGGCTCTCCGATGGTGGGTTAGATCATCCACGCTACGTGGGGGCCGTGTGCCCAAGTTGTCATCGGGAAATTCATTCTGGCGTGCACGGAACACTGATGAATGAGAGGTTGAAGCAGCGGTTGGAGGTAATTGAACGCTGATTGAGCGATGCGCCAAGGCGATTGGCCTTAATCTCAAGGGCACTCCAGGCGCTTTCTTTCCTCTTTGCGCTCATAACATCGCCGAGGGTTGAAAGCCCTCGGACGATACTGACTGGGGGGCGTCTGCGAAACCAGGTCTAGCCGATTGAGTGCTTCGAAGAGTAAACCGCCTCCAAGACCTTGCGCCACCAAGGCTTAACCGCTGGAACGCGCCGCCGCGTGCGATTGAGCAACAGATAAGGCATATCCCGCAGCCGAATCCAGCCCTCATCCTGCCAATGCAACAGACTCAACGACATCTCCGGCCAATCCAACAAACTCAACATCGGTCGATCAGCGTTCTTCGATGGCAGGGCATCACGTAAGGCCGGCACCACTTGATGAGTCAACCATTCGCGCAACAACCGATTCCCTGGCACGTAGTGATAGACCAGCAACGCATACACGCCGGACTCGCTGAGCATCAAGCGCTTCTCCGGCTGGCCGTGATAATTGATCAGCAACGTATGCCGCTGATCCTCGTCCAGCTTGCTGACCAATCGATCATTCAAATGGAAACCCATTAAGCGACCCAGATCGCGGGCACAGAACCATGGCTGGTTTTCCAGGAGGAGGGCGTGAAGGTATAAGTTTTGGCGGGTGAAGACAGTGGGGATGAAGGGATCAGACATGACCGATCTCCAAAATGCCAGGAGAGCGGATTGCTTGTTGTGTGGGCATATCCATTACCTCTACGAATGAATTGGATAGAGCCAGACCCAACGTAGAGGAGGTAAGAAATCCCAACAGGCATTCTCTTTCACACAAGTTCACGCGCAAGTCTTCAAGACAAAACGCGTTTCTGTGTGAATAAGTCAGCTTCTACGTTGGGCGTTTCTTAGGCACCTGGATTGAGCTTAGAGGTGCATTGAAGTGGGATCAATCAGGAAACGGCTGGATATGCTGTAGGAGTTTTAGCCAGGTGATGTAGGGACGACCAAGTTTTCTTCTAGGCATTAAAAAGCCCCGATTAGATCGGGGCTTCTAGGTTTTCGATTAGCCTCCGTAAGATTTCATGTTGCGCCAAAATTCATCTCTGATTTCAGAGGGCTTCCAACATCTATTTTTCAAAATCACTGAATTTCTTTTTCAGCGTTAATAAAATTGTGTAGTGGGTTTCACTAAAGACTGAATTGAGTTTTTGGATGGGGGGCTACAGTCGAAATTCTTCGGCGTGATACAGCTCAATCTAAAATTGAAAGTCACTCGAACGTGACCGTTCGGTCCACACACCTTGCTGGCACGTCGCTTCAGGCAATGATGACTACCATTACCTGCTGTCGCTCAGCAAGAAGCTATGGCTGCTGATGCACCGCGAATGGCCAAATATGATCATTCTATAAACCGGATAAATCCTAGGAATCCTGAGTCAACGATGCATAAACCGAAAGCCCATCGACAACTCCCAGTGACGCTTCGCTGGGAACCATTTCGCATTGTGGGAACGCTTGCCTTACCGCTTCAACCACATATGGCGCTCGAGACATACCTCCGGTCAAGAACAGCACGGGAGCAAGGCTCTTGATTTCTGTGCTGACTTGTGCCAGAAGTTGCTGAAATGTGCGCATGAAACTCTCTGCCCCCAATGCCAAGTGGGTTTCGTTCGCCCGCGCCACTAGTCCCGTTTCGATGTAATCCAATGAGCGCTCGCTATATGCAGCTCGACTCAGTTCAATCTTCAGTTTCTCAACATCACTGTTCAAGCGAACTGGGATGCCCGGGTTCTGCAACGCAGCCAATCGCGCAGCGTAAGGAAGCGGTGTACGTGGGAAGCTGTGCTTCCGAAACGACTTTTGACGATTAAGATCACTCACCGATGCGGCGTCCATGAATACCGGTGCCAACAGCTCTGAGCATACCCCTTTACCGAATAGCGGCATTACTGAGCGGAGCGAAAGACCTAGATCAACGTCAGTACCGCCCTTGGGCTCACCCCACGTTTTCAGAATATGAGGCTGCGGCCCCCCAGCGCCGACTTCAGCCAATGCAATGTCGGTGGTTCCCCCCCCTATATCTATTATCAATGCTTGGTGAGCGATAGTTGAACTGGAGTGATAACCCACGGCAGCGGCGGACGGTTCATGCAGAAAATCGACCCTCCTAAATCCCGCAGCAGTCGCGGCCTCAGTTAGCATAGAAATGGCCTGCAACCCTCCGTCCGGGCCTAGAGAGCTCCGAAACTTAACCGGCCTACCAAGAGTCGCCTGCGTGACCTGCACCCCGAGCTGCAAGCTGGCTTGTTCCCGAATGTGTTTAAGAATTCTTGTGACAATGCTGGTTATATAGCCACGCTGAACCTTCTCTAGGCGAAAACCAAGCATCGACTTCGGGGACTGGATCAATCGACCGGACTCGTAAATGAACAGAGCATTAATGGCTTCCTCGCCAAAAATTGCAGCATCAAGGCGAATGTCAGCCTCTTTTGCCTTCGCAGTCTCATCGCTAAGCCAACGACGCTTGATCGAATTAATGGCAGATTCACGAAGGTCCTGATCGCTGCTCAGGAATGGCTTAGCAATCATGGCTCGGCGCTCTTCCTTGTCCTGCGCGGACATCGGTTTTTTTAAGCGAGCTGCGGCTCGAGCCCGCATTTCTATCGCGACGATATCCTTGTTGTAATCCGACAATCGTCTGGCATAAGCCGCTTTGGCTGAGCGAATTCCATCGCTGACTTCTTGCTCGTGAAGCGATGTAAGTTCGAACCTGGAGAGGTCGGCGGCGCGATCGGGAAAGAATACCGCCGTCCTAAATTGCGGCTGCCCATCGAACATGATGTGTTCGATCTGGCCATTGCGAAAAACCGCGGCGCTGGAGTAACTGGTGCCAAAATCGATGCCTATCTTCATGAGCGGTTCCTGCCTTGGAGGTGCAATACGACAGGAATCTATAGAAGAGTGACGATACTGTCAGCGCTGTAGTAGCAAAAAACCATCATTTTTTCTGTATTCAACTACGAGCGTACGAGAAACTCTTGCCGCTAACCCGTGTAATAGCTGCCTAAGGACCTTATGCATTCCACTCGACAGCCGAAAATCGCGAACAAAAAACCTGCCTTCATCCCCCAAAAACGGATGTATAGCGCATCAGAGCTTTAGATTTACGGTTACTGATTCGTGCAATAACGGCACATTGCGCACACCAATGACCAGCCCGTATCGCCGCCAAAGACGCTCGCCAGTGATGGCCTCGATGACACAACCATTCCATGTACGCAGCGTTATTCTCATAGGCCATGGAAAGGCACTGACCTCCGTGCGCGGATGCCGCGCTCTTTGCATCAGCCAGCGTTAACCGTCGCTTATCAATGCTGCATATCGGGCACCATGTGCCTCTGATCACCCGGCGGCCAAGCGTTTCCCATTCATGCCCCGCTTTGCAACGAAAAAGCACACGTTGTCGTACACCTAGATATTCCCCATCACTCAAGCAAATCCCGTCATGACTGGCGGCAATAGCTCGAAGACGTTCGAATCCTTTCGGGTGCAATCGTTGTTTAGAAAACTGTTCGATTGCGCAACGCTGGCACCATGAATCTCGTAAGATCTCATTGCCGATGGCATACCAGGTATGTTCTTGAGCGCAAATAAACTGATGACGCTGGCCAGTTCCCAAATAGGCTTCACTCAGGCACCGACCTCCCTTTTTCGCCGCCGCCTCTTGAAGCCTTTCCAGGCCATCACTTAATCGAGTCTTCTGGTAGCGAGCTCGTTTAACGCATGCAGGACAACCTGGATGGCGCAAAGAATTCCTGCCACTGCGTTGCCATTGATGGCCGCATCCACAGAAAAAATCGTACAGGCTTTTCTCGCCCTTCCACTGCGTAGAAAGGCAAGACACTCCCAGTGACTGGATCGCATCTAGCAAAACTTGCATGGAGCGCTGCGCGCTGCACTCTGGGCAGCCTTTGGCGGTCGGACTCATTAGCGTGACGGGAGTCGTGCTAAAGAGGTGTCCGTCCGCGCAAGTGAATTGGTATTTCACATGCCAACCAGACCAAAGAGTTTCATCGCTCGACAAACCCAAGCGTTGAGTGGCCTGGCGCAATCGCATGGAACGGTCTAGGACCACATGTAGCGGTGGTTTTTTTGACATAAAAGCTTCGTTTAGCTGATTAGACTCAAATGCAGCACAGGCTAAGCGCCCATCGAAAATGCCCTCTGCAATTCTCAACTATCTGCGTTGCCGTTGGGATTGCTAGCGATCAGGCTGGCACCGCAGGCGGTTTTCATGCCGTGGAGCGCTACGGGCACACCACCGACATCCAGCGTGGCGCTTCCCTCAGATATGGGAAATGTTCCTTTGCATTTAGGACAGTCAACCTTATGCCCCACTCCAGACATGGGTTTGCCATATAAGTCAGTTTGGCTGAAAGCTTCAATTACGGTTCCGCCGTGACTGGTGGAGTCGCCGAGTCGAATGATATCCATGTGTCTTCCTTTGAGTTGCACCCACTGTGCGGAACTATAAACGTTTAAAGATTGCGATTTGGGTGAGCCCCTACGGGTATCTGACCGCAGGGGCATTGCTCGTCTATCTATCGTGAGCGGGAGATGGTGTTGAAGTTAACCATCGCGGTCTCCGGTATTAGTGGGTCATTGCATCCGCACTACCAAAATCGAAGTTCTCCACCGAACATGAAGAAAATTAGCGTCATTCCAAATTCGCCTAACAGTAGCGGTGCGATCGTAATCAGACCTTGAGTCACGACGGCAACTTTCAAGCCGCTCGACAAGCCATAGCGCCGCCAATACATCACATGCAGGACCATCGTCAGACCGTTCGCTACCCAGACTGCGCCAATGGCCATCAGGTATTCCTCCTGTGCAATTCGCAGCAACATGAGCAGCAAGCCGAAGAATACGACGAGAGCGGACCCTACAATAAGTGGAGAATAATCCCGCTTTATCGGGTCAGATACAGGTTGGTGCATTGCGTTTCCATCCATATAAGCGCAAAGAAAAGTTAATCAGTTTAGTGAATTAGCAGATCCTACAATTTATCCATCCAGTTCTCAGATGATGAGAGACCGGCCAGAAATTCCTCCATAGAGTAATCATCTGTTCCAGTCTTGGAGTTATGGATGGATGTCACCGGGTTGGGGCTTGTCGGGCTGCTGGGGGGCTTTCTACCGGCAGGCGGTGGTGTCAAGGCTCCAGGGCGGAAGCGGACGCTGTTAATAATGGCATCCCAAATTTCGAAGAATTCCGCTTCGGTGGGACCTCCAGACACATCCTCAGCATTAGGAAAGTCACCCAGTGACGACGGCTTTCGTGACGTCAGATAAGTCGTATCCATCGCGAGATTAATACTTGGCAACGGTGTAGGAGTTCCGCGCCCGACAAAGTCCCACTCACCACCCGCATTGGTCTTGAACTCATGAGGCCCTTCACCTTCCGTTCCCCCCATGACGTATTCCTCACCGGCCAGATCCCCAACCACACGCTTCGATGCTCGATATTCCTTGCGCCCAGCAACGACGCCTGGCTCCGACAGCAGACGAGCTATGAGCCCTGCCACCTCTATATCCGACTCACGACGTTTTTCAAGCATAGGCTGTCCCGGCGTCCAGACCAGCGCATGCCGTACTACTACGCCGAGCTTGCGAGGTAGCACAAACCCCCAGCTCACGTCCTCCTGCTCCCCATCAGCGAGATCGTAGTAGCCCTCTACGAAGGCGCCACTCAGGCATAAACCTGGGCTCTTGGGTATTTCGTCGGTTGCCCGAGCATGCAGACGTGGAAGAAGCTTAGCGATCTCGTCCGTGCCATTTAGCTGGGGTTTAATTTTGAACAAAGTGCCGTCACGCCAAAAATAACCCTCTGCGTCATAGTTGATATCATTGCGCCAAACCCCATAAAAATCAGGACCATCGGCGTGTCGAAAACCATAGGTAAATACCGCACTGTTATCGAGCGGACTGGACCTTTCTGCTGGGCGCTTAATATCTTCGCTATTGCTTTGCCGCGCTTCGACCTCTTTCCAACGTTGTTCCACCTGCTCAAGGAACTCTCGCTGACTGACCCCTGTGGTTACGGAGAGGGCCACGTCGCCCAATTGCGCACCACTAGCCTGCGGCGTCCAGCTTGTGCCTGCTGGTAGGTCGATCAGTAAACGACCTACACAATGGGTCTGCATATTTTTGGTCAATTCACTCATTGCATAGCTCCGATCAGGGTGGGTCAAGCGCCAGTGGTGCCAGCCGTAAATGCAAGCACCCAGTGCCGAGACAACAAAAAAAGTACGCAGCAGATGACGTCGAACGATCATGCTTAAAGCTCCTTGGCGGCTGCTGCAATACGCAAAATCGAGTACAGGGTGATGTGCTGTACATTCAGGTTTTTGTAGGATCCCTGATGGTCGTAGCCTGTCATCTGGGCGGCGAACACTGCCTTTGGCCCAGCATCTTCGGCGGCATGCGCCGGGACAGTACCATCACCTGCTTGGTCCTGCCCCTGGAGATCGGCGAAGTACTTATCCCCAAAGGAGCTACGGGTGACACCGCTGCCATTCTGATTAACCCACTGCTGTTCATTTACGTCATTAACAATCCATACACGCCCCTCATGGCCGTCACCACCCAATCGCAAAGCAAGTGCATGTTCGCGTGACGGGGGCGGAACCAACGAGCGAGGCCCGCTTAGAGTGGGCGGTATGGTGATATTCCAAGTAACTCGATGGAAGGCTTGATGGCTCTCATCCGCGCCATAATGCACATAGCTGTTAGGATGATAGTAACTAGATAGCTTGCCATGAAATTTTTGAGCTTCTAGCAATCTATCGCGATAGTTCCCCCACGCTCTAACTAATGCCGATTCGTTTTGTGCCGCAGCAGTTGCCGGACTAATCCATGCAGGGTCCATTAGGCGCCACCATGCTCGGCTTTCTAAATAAATCTGAGAGTACGGATCAGCGCCTCCAGAGCCAGCCGTAGGTAACTGAAACGACTCCTTTCCTTCACAAGTGACACGCAACCAGCCCGCGCCATATCGCTGGTTAGGTAACAATTCTAATGGTCCGGCAGCATTGGCAAAAATAGGGATAATTTTTTTACCCGTTCCGCCCAGCCCGATTGCGCCGACAGTATCTTCCCAACCTGCACGGACTCGCCGGTAAGCTGTTGCGGCCCCGATGGTCGGTTGGACACCGTGTACCACCCCTTGGATCAAGTTGGGATTGCGTTTCGCGCACATACGCGCCACCAACCCGCCCATAGAGTGGGTGACCAGAATCACACCATGCTGACACTTAACACCCAGGTCTTTTCGGCATCGTTCCAGAACGGCCTGAATTCGATCAGCAAGGTAATCAGCCGCCTGGGAGTTGGAGTTCAGCCAGTTGTAACCTACTGCATACACGGGGTAGCGAAACTCGGCAGCAACCAGCAAATCATCCTGTGTCAGGCGGTTATACCCCTTGAGCTGACCCCAATGTGAAAGGTCATACGGCATCGCCCCCTGAATGCCCGGATAGGGTTTGTTTTCTGGCGTCATGATGAAACGTAGCGTCCCTTCCAACGCATTGAGAATATTTCCATAGGAGTCGAGCATCACAGACCCCCAGCCACGATTCAGCGCCTCTTCAACCGGTAGTGCAGTTACATATTTGCTCACCGTTTTGCGGTCTGCATCCTCAGGCATCGACAGTGCGCGAGTATTTTGTGGATCGAGCAGTTGCTTGCGTTCGGCTGGCGTCAAACTGTTGTAGCTTTTCCATTTGGTGATCCCCGCTACCCAGCCTTTAGCATCATCGGGGAACCATGCCCATCGGTTGTCACTGCCCATGATGCGAGCGTTAGAACCAGTTGCCAACAACGGACTGCCCATGATGCCAGGCACGAAGACTATCGGAATTGCTTGGTCCGGAGGCGCATGGACTTCAGCGCGAACATTGTTGGAAGTGCGGCTCATCGTCACACGTGCAGTAACGTTCCCATCTGGGCCAATTTGGGTGGGTACTGGCCTTGTTGGCTCGCTCATTTAGGCTCTCCCTGCCATTGCTTCCTGATTTTCACTAATGATCCTGGCTTTTTAATACTGCGGATTTGCATGACGGTCATGTCTCACTTGGACCAAGCAGATGGAACTCATAACCTTCTGTTGAGAGTCCTTGCTGCATGGGGGCCCAACCATCGCCGTCAGTAACACCTTCCACCTTGGCGCCATCACTTCGCGTGAGAGCGTATCGGTAATTAGGAACGGGCTTTCCATTACGTACTACCCGTACACGCTCGTTAAACGGAGTTTGTTCCCACGTATTGAAGGTGGTGGACGCGTGAGCTGGGGCGATAAAGCTGTGCTTAGCCGACTTAACGATAAAATTGCCGGGCATACCCAGTTCGATGTTGCCTCCCTTATCCGCCCATTTCAGCGGGGAATAGAGGCTGGAGGCATTCGGGCTGTTGGCAGTGACCCGCGGCCTCAGAAAACAGCCGCAGTTTAGTTTCTGTGGGTATATGTTTGCGATCTGCCATGGTTGGGAGCCGATGTGCCTAGAAGTGTTGTAGAAAAAACCGCCTGAGTTGATCAACAAAGATACATGCTGAGGCCGGTAATGACAGGCGGGGCCCTCTCAATAGCGGGCTTTGACATCGTCCGGAATACGACCCTGAGTAATCGGTCACTTCCTACGAAATGAACATAAATCTCTGAAGAATAAAAAAGGGCTGCCATTTGGCAGCCCTTTTTTGGTGCGTCCGTTTCACGATCAATGACAGCGTTTCACGGATTAATGATTTTGAGCGGGGGGCTGTGTTTTTTTGGCCACCCTGTCCACCAGTTTCATACACAGTCACCCTGTGTTGAAGAAATTGTCTGGTTGAAGCATCCAGTTGAGCAGTTTTTATAACTGACCTCTGCCTTCCATTTCTGACGTGGCAGAGGCCTCATCTTGGCGCGCCATTTCATTTTTTAATGAGACGGTTTCAGCTTTTGATGCGACTCCACGACATATGAGCAATAGCCATAGACACGGCGGTCGCCCGTGTTTCTAACGCTCCGCTTGGGATGCAGCCATCGTCCTCCCCAGGGCAATGGCTTTAAACCGTATTGGCGGGTTCGTTTCAGTACTCAGTGAAAAATTTCAGAGTTTGTTGAAAATTTACGGCCTCGGGAGTTAATCCCAGCTAAGCGCACCACCGGTTTGGTATTCAATAACCCGAGTCTCAAAGAAATTCTTCTCTTTCTTCAAGTCCATAATCTCGCTCATCCAAGGGAACGGGTTAGTCGTCCCTGGATACTCTTCCTTCAACCCAATCTGCGACAAACGACGGTTAGCGATGAACTTCAGGTAGTCCTCCATCATCGCCGCGTTCATGCCGAGTACGCCGCGAGGCATGGTGTCACGCGCGTATTCGATCTCCAGCTGAGTGCCTTGCAGAATCATCTGCGAAGCTTCTTCCTTCATTTCAGCGTCCCACAGGTGCGGGTTTTCGATTTTGATCTGGTTGATCACGTCGATGCCGAAGTTCAGGTGCATGGATTCGTCGCGCAGGATGTATTGGAACTGCTCGGCGACGCCGGTCATTTTGTTGCGGCGGCCCATGGAGAGGATTTGGGTGAAGCCGCAGTAGAAGAAGATGCCTTCCAGGACGCAGTAGTAGGCGATCAGGTTGCGCAGCAACTCTTTGTCGGTTTCGACGGTGCCGGTTTCGAACTTCGGATCGGAGATCGAGCGGGTGTATTTGAGGCCCCAGGTGGCTTTTTTCGCGACCGATGGGATCTCGTGGTACATGTTGAAGATCTCGCCTTCATCCATGGCCAACGATTCGATGCAGTACTGGTAGGCGTGGGTGTGGATCGCCTCTTCGAACGCCTGGCGCAGGATGTACTGGCGGCATTCCGGGTTGGTGATCAGGCGGTACACGGCCAGGACCAGGTTGTTGGCAACCAGGGAGTCGGCGGTGGAGAAGAAGCCGAGGTTGCGCATGACGATGCGGCGTTCGTCGTCGGTCAGGCCTTCCGGGTCTTTCCAGAGGGCGATGTCGGCGGTCATGTTGACTTCTTGCGGCATCCAGTGGTTTGCGCAGCCGTCCAGATACTTCTGCCAGGCCCAGTCGTACTTGAACGGGACGAGTTGGTTGAGGTCGGCTCGGCAGTTGATCATGCGCTTTTCGTCGACGGCAACACGGGCGGAGGCGCCTTCGAGTTCGGCCAGGCCTTCGGCAACGTCGAGGTTGTCCAGGGCGGCCTTGGCACGGGCGATGGCGGCGGAGTCGGAGGCGGTCACGGCGCGCGCTTCTTGGGCGGCAACGCCACCGGCGGTGTCGAGGCGGTCCATGTTGGCTTCAGTCGCGTGGCCGGCGTTGGCGCCTTTTACGGCTACTTCGCCCGTGTCTTCTTTGTCGAATTCGTCCCAGCTCAGCATGACGTGTCGTCTCCTGCGTGAGGGCCAGATTGCCCATGTGATGGTTTGTCACACGGTCGTACTGGCCGCGTTGGATCTAAGAAAATGTAATTGCAGCTAAGGCAGGCAAAAACAGGAATTTTTTACGGGGCCGAAGCCGCTGACGGGCGCAGAAAAACGCAATCGCTTCTGCGTGGGCTTCAGACTGGCTGCTGATCCGTGTAAGGGAATATTGCAGGCCCGTTTAACGCCGCATTATAGGGAAAAAAACAGGGCTGTGGTGCGACGAAATGGCACTGAGATCGGACGGTGGGGGAGGTTTTTTTGGTCGGAGCGAGGGTTTACAGGGCTTTGGCTGGGTATCGCGGGGGCAGATTTTTTTTCATTAATTTTGGCGCGTTGGTTTTTTTGCTCAAAAAATAGCCAAAAAACCGGTTTTTCACTACATGTTGTGTTTTGAGGCGCTTTTCGATGGCTCCAGACACAACTGAGCCCGACCGAAGTCGGGCAATGCTGATTCAGCCAAATGTCAGCTGAAAGTCGCCGAGTTGGTGCGTTCGAAACCATCGGCAGCGAAGGTCGCCGAACCGGTTTTGTCGTAGCCGTCTTCTGCAACGGTGGCGGAACCGGTGCGATCGTAGCCATCCGCAGCAACCGCGGCAGAGCCGGTGCGATCGTAACCGTCAGCGGCGACGGCGGAGCCCGTACGGTCATAACCATCAGCAGCGAAAGCGCTACCGGCCAGTACGGAAAGGGTCAGGGCGAGGATCAGTTTGGTTTTCATGGTGGTGGCTCCAGGTTCGTTGGCGTTTTGTGCCTTGGGTGTGGAATTCATACTACGCCGGTGAATTTGATTAAAAAGCGCAAATAATCGCACTAAACAATCGTATTTATCGATGTATACGGTTCGGCGCTTCATCGGCCTTAAACAGCGGGCAGGTGGGTCGAACCGTTAAGGGAAAGTGCGGGAAGATCAGCCGTTAGAGCAGCCGTTACCCATGACGCTATAACGCAGGATGTGGCGTTGGCCTTTAGAGTCGTCGTATTCCATTTTCATCGGAACCACTTCGCACACGTTCGGGACTTCGCTCATGGACACTACATTGGCGATGTCCAAGTGAGTGGAGTAGGTGTATTCCTCTTCTACCACGGGTTGTTGCTGTGCGACATCAGTCGGGACCTCGTCTGCCATGGCGTTTAAGCACAAGCTGCTGAGGGCCAGAACTAATAAAGCTTTCATTTCAGTTTTACCTTTCTAAAGTCGTGAGGGGGCACGCAATCTTTTTGGGATTGCGTGTGGAACTTCAGTACTTGGTGTTTTGATTAACTGCCTTCGTGGGGGCTGCAACTTGGTTAATCAGGGTTGCCTTGTTGGCGGGGCTGATTTTAGGCGTGGGGGGTGGATTCATATAGCCGTGGTTTTGATAAACACCTTTCGCGGATTTGGTAACAATCCCTGCAATGAGCGAAAGTTCACAGGCTTCGCCAGCGCCTACGGGGGCGGGGAGGCCCGGATTGCGGGGGTTTAACCCAAAAAGGGGCGTAACCACGACGTTTTGTAGGGGCTTGTTACTACCATCGTCGAATGGTTCTATAGGCCCGGCCCGGCTACAACAGAGCCATACAAAAACAACTATTCCACCGAGGTAAGAAAGATGAGTGCGGCTTCTTTGTATCCCGTTCGTCCCGAGGTAGCAGCCAATACGCTGACTGACGAGGCCACCTATAAGGCCATGTACCAGCAGTCGGTCGTCAACCCGGACGGCTTCTGGCGCGAGCAAGCCAAGCGCCTCGACTGGATCAAGCCTTTCACCACGGTGAAGCAGACTTCCTTCGACGATCACCATGTCGACATCAAATGGTTCGCCGACGGCACCCTGAACGTTTCCTACAACTGCCTCGACCGTCATCTGGCCGAGCGCGGCGATCAAATCGCGATTATCTGGGAAGGGGATGACCCGGCCGAGAGCCGCAACATCACCTACCGCGAGCTGCACGAACAAGTCTGCAAGTTCGCCAACGCCTTGCGCGGCCAGGATGTGCACCGCGGCGACGTGGTGACTATCTATATGCCGATGATCCCCGAAGCCGTGGTCGCCATGCTGGCCTGCACCCGGATCGGCGCGATTCACTCGGTGGTGTTCGGCGGTTTCTCGCCGGAAGCCTTGGCCGGTCGCATCATCGACTGCAAATCCAAAGTAGTGATCACGGCTGACGAAGGTGTTCGTGCCGGCAAGAAGATCCCGCTCAAGACCAACGTCGACGATGCGCTGACCAACCCGGAAACCAGCAGCATCCAGAAAGTCATCGTGTGCAAGCGCACCGGCGGCAACATCAAGTGGAACCAGCATCGCGACATCTGGTACGAAGACCTGATGAAAGTGGCGGGCAGTGTGTGCGCGCCGAAAGAAATGGGCGCTGAAGAAGCGCTGTTCATCCTTTACACCTCCGGTTCGACCGGTAAGCCAAAGGGCGTGCAGCACACCACCGCCGGTTACCTGTTGTACGCGGCGATGACCCACGAGCGCGTGTTCGATTATCGTCCGGGCGAAATCTTCTGGTGCACCGCCGACGTCGGCTGGGTCACTGGCCACAGCTATATCGTCTACGGCCCATTGGCCAACGGCGCGACCACGTTGCTGTTCGAAGGCGTGCCGAACTATCCGGATATCACCCGGGTGGCGAAGATCATCGACAAGCACAAGGTCAACATCCTCTACACCGCGCCAACCGCGATCCGCGCAATGATGGCGTCGGGGCAAGCCGCTGTTGAAGGCGCCGATGGCAGCAGTTTGCGCCTGCTCGGTTCGGTCGGCGAGCCGATCAACCCGGAAGCGTGGGACTGGTATTACAAGAATGTGGGCAAGTCCCGTTGCCCGATCGTCGATACCTGGTGGCAGACCGAAACCGGCGGCAACATGATGAGCCCGCTGCCGGGTGCTCACGCCCTCAAGCCGGGTTCCGCAGCACGTCCATTCTTCGGTGTGGTGCCGGCGTTGGTCGACAACCTGGGCAACATCATCGAAGGCGTCGCCGAGGGCAACCTGGTGATTCTCGATTCGTGGCCAGGCCAGGCGCGCACGTTGTATGGCGATCACGACCGTTTCGTCGATACCTACTTCAAGACCTTCCGTGGCATGTACTTCACCGGTGACGGCGCCCGTCGTGACGAAGACGGTTACTACTGGATCACCGGTCGCGTGGATGACGTGCTTAACGTTTCCGGGCACCGCATGGGCACGGCCGAGATCGAGAGCGCGATGGTCGCGCACCCGAAAGTCGCCGAGGCTGCCGTGGTTGGCGTGCCGCACGACATCAAGGGGCAGGGCATTTATGTCTACGTCACCCTCAAGAATGGCGAAGAGCCGAGCGAGCAACTGCGCCTGGAGCTGAAAAACTGGGTGCGTAAAGAGATCGGCCCGATTGCTTCGCCGGATGTGATCCAGTGGGCACCGGGGCTGCCGAAAACCCGTTCGGGCAAGATCATGCGCCGGATCCTGCGCAAGATTGCCACCGCTGAATACGATGGGTTGGGGGATATCTCCACCCTGGCGGATCCGGGTGTGGTGCAGCATTTGATTGATACGCACAAGACGATGAACGTCGCGTAAGCAGCGGTTCTGAGTCGCACAAGCCCCGCCAGGCAAAACGTCTGGTGGGGTTTTTTATTGCCTGGGTTTTTGGGGTGGCAGGTCCGGCCTCTTCGCGGGCAAGCCTCCCGCCTACAGAGGTAGGATCGTTCCCACGCTCCGCGTGGGAATGCATCCCGTGACGCTCTGCGTCACAGCGTCAACGGCGGAGGCGGAGCGTCCATGGCGGCATTCCCACGCGGAGCGTGGGAACGATCAACGGGTGAGCCGAATAATTATCGGCATCACCTGTAGGCCATTTCCCACTGTTACCTCCACCCATGAGTGTGTCTGAATGTGTAACCGCCCCCGCCGATCCGGGGCGTAGGGAAACGCAACGTCCCGTTTCAGGGCATCGGAAACGCCCATGAAAAATAAGACATAACGCTGCGCTTGCCGGATTAGAAGGCTTTGCCAATAATAGGCCCGCAATTTGCAGCATAGATCGGTTCACAATCTTTTGCTCTTGCATGAAATTGCAAGGCTGTCAACGTGCCCAAGCGGCATTCTCAGTGCATCTGTAATTAGTTGTCGCATTGAAGAAATATCGACTTCGGGCCTGTCGTTAGAATGCCGATCACTCGCTCGTCGTTGCTCGCGTTGAAATCAGCGCGGGTTTCTCAGGACGCAGCACCGCTTTCCCGTTTAACCCATTCGCATATTGGGCTTGTGCTCACTCTGCCGTTTTTGCCCTTTACCGATGGAGTCCCAAGATGAAGAAACTTGTGCTGCTTGGCGCCCTGGCACTGTCCGTGCTGTCCCTGCCGACCTTCGCCGATGAAAAGCCCCTGAAGATCGGTATCGAAGCGGCGTACCCTCCGTTTGCCTCCAAGGCCCCGGACGGCAGCATCGTCGGTTTCGACTACGACATCGGCAACGCCCTGTGCGAACAGATGCAGGTCAAGTGCGTCTGGGTCGAGCAAGAGTTCGACGGTCTGATCCCGGCACTCAAAGTGCGCAAGATCGACGCGATCCTGTCGTCCATGTCGATCACTGAAGACCGCAAGAAGTCCGTGGACTTCACCAACAAGTACTACAACACCCCGGCGCGCCTGGTCATGAAGGCCGGCACTCAAGTCAGCGAAAGCCTGGCTGAGCTCAAGGGCAAGAACATCGGCGTGCAACGTGGTTCGATCCACGAGCGTTTCGCCCGCGAAGTCCTGGCCCCGCTGGGTGCTGAGATCAAGCCTTACGGTTCGCAGAACGAAATCTACCTCGACGTGGCCGCCGGCCGCCTCGACGGCACCGTGGCAGACGCTACGCTGCTGGATGACGGTTTCCTGAAAACCGACGCCGGCAAAGGTTTCGCCTTCGTCGGTCCGGCCTTCACCGACGTCAAATACTTCGGCGACGGCGTGGGTATTGCCGTTCGCAAGGGTGATGCGCTCAAAGACAAGATCAACACCGCGATCACCGCCATTCGCGAGAACGGCAAATACAAGCAAATCCAGGACAAGTACTTCGCCTTCGATATCTACGGCAAGTAACACGTCCGAGCGACAAGTCCGAAATGGCGCAAGCAACAGGATCTCTGAGGTTTGCGCCATTTTTTCATCCCAACTTTCGAGGACCTGAATCATGTTGAAAGGCTACGGGGCTGTCATCCTCGATGGCGCATGGCTGACGCTTCAGCTCGCCTTGTCGTCCATGGTCCTGGCCATTGTTCTGGGCTTGATCGGCGTTTCGCTGCGTCTGTCCCCGATCCGCTGGCTGGCCTGGCTGGGCGACCTGTATTCCACGGTGATCCGCGGGATTCCCGATCTGGTGCTGATCCTGCTGATTTTCTACGGTGGTCAGGACCTGCTCAACCGCGTCGCACCGATGCTCGGCTTTGACGACTACATCGACCTGAACCCATTGGCCGCCGGTATCGGCACCCTGGGCTTCATCTTCGGTGCGTACCTGTCGGAAACCTTCCGTGGCGCCTTCATGGCGATCCCGAAAGGTCAGGCAGAAGCGGGCATGGCCTACGGCATGAGCAGTTTTCAGGTGTTCTTCCGGGTGTTGGTGCCGCAGATGATTCGCCTGGCGATTCCGGGGTTCACCAACAACTGGCTGGTACTGACCAAGGCCACCGCGCTGATTTCGGTGGTCGGTCTGCAAGACATGATGTTCAAGGCCAAGCAGGCGGCCGATGCCACCCGCGAACCTTTCACCTTCTTCCTCGCAGTGGCGGCGATGTACCTGGTGATCACCAGTGTCTCGTTGCTGGCATTGCGTCACCTTGAGAAGCGCTACTCGGTAGGCGTAAGGGCGGCTGATCTATGATCTTCGACTACAACGTCATTTGGGAGGCCCTGCCGCTGTACTTCGGCGGCCTGGTGACCACCCTCAAGTTGCTCGCGCTGTCGCTGTTTTTCGGTCTGTTGGCGGCGTTGCCGCTGGGGCTGATGCGCGTGTCCAAGAACTCCGTCGTCAACATGAGTGCCTGGCTGTTCACCTACGTGATCCGCGGCACGCCGATGCTGGTGCAACTGTTCCTGATCTACTACGGCCTGGCGCAGTTCGAAGCCGTACGTGAGAGCTTCATGTGGCCGTGGCTGTCCAGCGCGACGTTCTGTGCGTGCCTGGCCTTTGCGATCAACACCAGCGCCTACACCGCGGAAATCATCGCCGGCAGCCTGCGGGCCACGCCGAACGGCGAGATCGAAGCGGCCAAGGCCATGGGCATGTCCCGCTACAAGATGTACAAGCGCATCCTGCTGCCGTCGGCCTTGCGCCGGGCGCTGCCGCAGTACAGCAACGAAGTGATCATGATGCTGCAGACCACCAGTCTGGCGTCCATCGTGACCCTGATCGACATCACCGGTGCCGCGCGCACGGTCAACGCCCAGTTCTACTTGCCGTTCGAGGCGTACATCACCGCCGGCGTGTTCTACCTGTGCCTGACCTTCATCCTGGTGAAGATCTTCAAACTGGCCGAGCGCCGCTGGCTGGGCTACATGGCCCCGCGGAAGCACTGATATGGAACGCATCGATCATTCATTGCCGTGGAGTCACCTGGGCAGCGAACGCCAGATTTCGGTGTTCCGTTTCGGCACTGGCGAGCGCAAGGCCTACATCCAGGCCAGTCTGCATGCCGATGAACTGCCGGGCATGCGCACCGCGTGGGAGCTGAAAAAGCGTTTAGGTGAGCTCGAAGCCCAAGGCTTGCTCAACGGCGTGATCGAACTGGTGCCGGTGGCCAACCCACTGGGCCTCGGTCAACTGTTGCAAGGCAACCATCAAGGGCGTTTCGACGCGGGCAGCGGCAAGAACTTCAACCGCGATTTCGTCGAACTCAGCGCCCCCGTGGCCGCTGCGGTGGACGGGCGCCTGGGGGATGATCCCCACGCCAATATCCGTTTGATCCGCCAGGCCATGAGCGACACCTTGGCCGCATTGCCACCCGCCGCCAGCCAGTTGCAAGGCATGCAGCGCATCTTGCTCAGCCATGCCTGCACCGCCGACGTGGTGCTGGATTTGCATTGCGATGCCGAAGCGGCGCTGCATATGTACGCCTTGCCGCAGCATTGGCCGCAATGGCGTTCGCTGGCTGCGCATCTGGACGTGAAGGTGGGTTTGCTGGCGGAAGATTCCGGCGGCAGCTCCTTTGATGAAGCCTGTTCGCTGTCATGGCTGCGTCTGTCGCGGCTGTTCCCGGACGCGCAGATCCCTCTGGCGTGCCTGGCGACCACCATCGAGCTGGGCGGGCAGGCTGACACCGGTCGCCCGCAAGCCGAGTTCCACGCCGAAGGCATTTTGGCGTTCCTCGCCGAGCAAGGCCTGATCAGCGGCGAATGGCCGAAACCGGCGCACGAAGCCTGCGAAGGCATGCCGTTCGAAGGCACTGAATTGCTGTTCGCGCCGCACCCCGGTGTGGTGAGTTTCCTGCGTAAACCCGGTGAATGGATTGAAGCCGGCGATGAGATTTTCGAAGTGATCGATCCGTTGGCGGATCGGGTCAGCACGGTGTGTGCTGGTACGTCCGGGGTGCTGTTTGCCATTGAACGGCTACGTTATGCCCAACCCGGTTTCTGGCTGGCCAAGGTGGCGGGGCGCGAAGCGCTGCGTCACGGGCGCTTGCTCAACGACTGACTGACTGTTTTTGTGAGAACCGACCGCATGTACAAACTTGAAGTCCAAGACCTGCATAAACGCTATGGCAGTCACGAAGTGCTCAAGGGCGTGTCCCTGAAAGCGGCGGCTGGCGATGTGATCAGCATCATCGGCTCCAGTGGCTCCGGCAAAAGTACTTTCCTGCGCTGCATCAACCTGCTCGAGCAGCCGCACGCGGGCAAGATCCTGCTCAACAACGAAGAGCTGAAACTGGTTTCGAACAAGGACGGCGCGCTGAAGGCCGCCGACCCGAAACAGCTGCAACGCATGCGTTCGCGCCTGTCGATGGTGTTCCAGCATTTCAACCTGTGGTCGCACATGACCGCGCTGGAAAACATCATGGAAGCGCCGGTCCACGTGCTCGGCATGACCAAGGCCGAAGCGCGCGAGAAAGCCGAGCACTACCTGAATAAGGTTGGCGTGGCTCATCGTAAAGACGCTTACCCGGGCCATATGTCCGGCGGCGAGCAGCAGCGCGTGGCAATTGCCCGTGCACTGGCGATGGAGCCTGAAGTGATGCTGTTCGACGAACCGACTTCGGCTCTGGACCCGGAACTGGTCGGCGACGTGCTCAAAGTCATGCAGGCCCTGGCGCTGGAAGGCCGGACCATGGTGGTGGTGACCCACGAAATGGGCTTCGCCCGTGAAGTGTCGAACCAGTTGGTGTTCCTGCACAAAGGTGTGGTTGAAGAGAGCGGCAACCCGCGTGAAGTGCTGGTCAATCCACAGTCCGAACGCTTGCAACAATTCCTCTCGGGTAGCCTGAAGTAAACCGGGCTCCCGTTGTGCACCGGGATAGTGCATGCTTCGCGACCTAAAGGCTGGCCTGGATCCCTGTAGGAGCGAGGCTTGCCCGCGAAGAGGCCGTGTCAGTCGACATCATTTGTGAATGACACACCGCCTTCGCGGGCAAGCCTCGCTCCTACAGGGATCGCTGTTGGTTTTGAGATTTGCGTTCATTTACGGGCTAGCATTGGCCCATGCCTTCATCACTGTTTTCGTTTCGGATTGCCCGCCATGACTGCCCATCGAATTGGTTTCCTGATTTGGCCCAGCACTAAAGCTCTGACGCTTGCGCTGGCTGAGGAGGCCTTGCGTGTTGCCCAGCGTGTGCATCCGGACGTTGTCTACGAACTGTCGTTCTTGCAGGCCGAACCGCCGACCGAAGGTGCCTGGCAATTGCCCGGTGAGCCCTGGGCCGGCAAGCTCGAAAACTTCCAGAAACTGTTTTTGCTCGCCGATGAGCCGCCGACCGCACTCGCGCCAGCCCTCAGCAGTTCGCTGAAACAACTGGTGCGCGCCGGTTGTGTGATCGGTGGTTTGTCCGCCGGGGTCTACCCGTTGGCGCAGCTCGGTTTGCTCGACGGTTATCGCGCCGCCGTGCACTGGCGCTGGCAGGACGATTTCGCCGAACGCTTCCCGAAAGTCATCGCCACCAGTCATTTGTTCGACTGGGATCGCGATCGCCTCACCGCGTGCGGTGGCCTGTCGGTGCTCGACTTGCTGCTGGCGGTACTGGCCCGTGACCATGGCGCCGAACTGGCCGGTGCGGTGTCGGAAGAACTGGTGGTCGAACGCATCCGCGAGGGTGGCGAACGCCAGCGCATTCCCCTGCAAAACCGTCTCGGCTCCAGCCATCCGAAGCTCACCCAAGCGGTGTTGCTGATGGAAGCCAACATCGAAGAGCCCCTGACCACCGACGAAATCGCCCAGCACGTGTGCGTGTCCCGCCGGCAGTTGGAGCGGATCTTCAAGCAATACCTCAACCGCGTGCCGAGCCAGTACTACCTGGAACTGCGCCTGAACAAGGCCCGGCAGATGTTGATGCAAACCAGCAAGTCGATCATCCAGATCGGCCTGTCGTGTGGCTTCTCTTCGGGGCCGCACTTCTCCAGCGCCTACCGCAATTTCTTCGGCGCCACGCCGCGGGAAGATCGCAACCAGCGGCGCAGCAGCAGTCCGTTCGAATTGTCCTCGGTGCCTTCCGAGCGCGGTTGATTCGGTCGATGTGCGCCAGCAGGGCTGGCGCCGCGATTCAGTCTTCCACCGTCGATTCCTCCGAGTCCGACACCTCCAATTCAGCCAGTTGGATAACCTCTTCCACGCCGAAGTCGCAGTGGGTGTTCTTGAAGTAAGCCAGCAGCAGTTGCAGGCTCTGCTCGGAAAGCGGATTGCCGCGCAAGTTGATTCTTTCAGCGAGCTCCACCGGCGTCTCCAGAATGGCGTGGGGTAGCTCGACGATCCGGTTGTCGCTCAGGTTGGCAATGTCGAGCTCGGTGAGGTTCAGCAGGCCCGGGGGTAATTCGGTGATCTGCGTGTGATCGAGAATCAACGTGGCCATTTGAGGCATATGGCTGACGTCCGGGGCGAGCATCAGCGGGTTGCCACCCAGGTCGAGGAAATCCAGGTGCTCCATGCCCGCCAGCGCGTGGACCGTGTCGGCCGTCAAAGTGATTTCGCAATCCGGCAGGACCAGTGATTTGAGCGCGCCTATGTGGAACACCGATTGCGGAAGCTCCCCCAATCGGTAGTCACGAATGGTCAAGCCTTCGAGATTGGGGAAGCAGCGCAGGAAACCATCGCCGACCGAGGTCACGCCATCCATGCTGTGCAGGTAGAGGTGCGACACGTGGCTGAAGTCGGCGGTCAGTGTCGGCAGTTGGCCGATGACCACGTAGTCCAGGGCCAGTTCATAGGAGGCTTCCAGGGTTTCGTTGAAATCATCCAGCTCCGTCTCCTTGCGCCAGCCTTTCTCGATCATGCGCTTGAGGTCGTCACGGGTGCTGTGTTCGATCAGCTCTTCTTGCGCAGTCAGGGGTTGGCCAGTGACAGGGTGGACGGCGGGAAGGTCGGCAGTCCAGATGGCGAGCGCCGTCGTCAGCGTGTCGTACTCGGCTTCCAGGCGTGTGAGTTCGACACGTCCTTGCTCCAGCGTGCCCGGCAGTCGGTAGACGAAGTCGCTGGCCATCTCGCGATCCAGTTTCGGATACAGGTTGGCGGCGCGCTCCAGATCGGCTTGCGGGGCGTAGATCCCCCAATCTTCGTTCTTCGCTTGAAAATAGGCTTTCACGCGATCCCGGGTCTGGGCGTCGTAGGGGTTGCCGCCGAGGTCAAAGCCCCTGGCTTGGCTGGCGGGCAAGTCGAACAGTTCAAGGGGCAGTTCGGTCATCTGGTTGTCCGGCAGGATGACGCCATTGAGATGCTCCAGGCTCAGCAGACCGGGCGGCAGTTGGGTCAGGCCAGTGTCGCCAAGGTCGAAATAGCTCAGGTAGGTCATGGCCTGGGGGCTGACGATCAGACCCAGCGGGTTTTTCGACAGGTCCAGCACCTTGAGCCGACTCAACGAGCCGAGGGTGGCTTGGGTCTGGGCAGTCAGGGTGATGCCGCAGTTGCTGAGCACTATTTGGGTCAGGTTCGGCAGGTGGGCGATGGATTCCGGGAACGTGGCCAGGGGCAGGTTTCGAACCTCGATGCGTTCCAGGCCGGTGAAGTGACTGAGAAACGCTGCGCCGCCCCGGGTGTTCGGATGGCCCTCCAGAATCAGGAACGACACGTGGCTGAAGTCGGCGTGCAACTCCGGCAGTTCGCCGATGATCGGGCGGGTGCACCGGAACATGTAGCCGCGATCGCCTGCGTCCAGGTCGCCGTCATTCAGGGCCGTTTGCCGACGCCAGCAACGCTGCAATTCTTCCATCAGCAACCTGCGGTTTTGCAGGGCGTCCAGGCGCTGGGCGATGCTGAGCCTGGCCCCGGTTTGCTGGTCGAAATAGGGGGTGGCCAGGGTCCAGAGGTGCAGTTCGTCATGGAGCGTCCTGTATTCGTGGTAGCGCCGCGACAGTTCCATCCAGCCGCCATCGGGATGCTGCTGCAAGGCCTGCACGTAGGCGTCGACCTCTTCAGGAATAAACGCCGGGTAAAGTTCGCGGACCCGATCCTGCAGCGAAGGCGCTCCGGGTTGCAGGTGATGGTAGCCCTCCATGCCGCCGGGCAGGCGCATGGTGTGCGGGTCGTAATGCGGTTTGCGCAGCGGGTGCGGGGATAAGACTTTCTGCAAGGCCTCATGATCCAGCGCATGTTCGCGCACCAGTTGCTTGAGCCGTGGGCCCTGGCCGGTGCGCAGTTGCAGTCGCTGGCGTTCGCTGTCCGGCAGCGCCCACAGCACGCTGCTGTAGAAATCCTCGCGGTTGGCCAGTGCCTCGCCGCGTTCGTCGTAGGCCTGGTAACCGCCTTCTTCCAGTTGCACCAGCACTTTGCGCTCAGGGGCCTGTGGCATGCCGATGCTGTCGAGGCGTTCGCCGCTGAACGAGTAGCGCGTGACCTCGAGGCGAACCTGGCCCGACCAACCCGGCAGCCGTGGCAATGAATGCAAGGCCAGTCGAGCGGTGTCAGGGTTGTCCGGCGAGGACAGTTCCAGGCTTTCCCGGGCGCGCACCGCTCGCACGTGTTCCTGGGCCCAGCGTGCCCGCTCTTGAAGCTCGCGGCTGAGCGTGCCTTGTTCCAGTAGTTGCAGGTCTTTGCCGCTGGCGCTGTTGAGCAGTTCCTCGGCGACACTGGCCGGCAGGCCCCGAACCTCGTCCATCAGACGCCGCGCCCGGGGCTCGACGTTGCGCTCCAGCGCGCGATAACGGGACTCGAACAAGGTGCCGCGCCGTTCCTGCACGATGCGCGCGAGGCGGGCACGCAAGTTCGCGGCGCGAGCCTCCAGCGCCAGAACGGGGGCGCCGAAGCTCTCCTCGAACAGGGTTCTGATTTCTGCCTTGTTCAGAAAACTCAGTGCCATTTCCAGCACGTCGCCACGGCCCATCGGCAGGTCAAAAACCGGGGCGCCCTGGGTCAACCCGGTGTGACTGCGCCAGGCTGTTTGCCCGCTGCTGTCGATCAAACGCAGCCCTTTGCCCTGGGGCCATGGCAGTTGCTCGGTGAGCAATTGCAGTTGGGTTTGCGGGTCGGCCGAGAGGTACGTGCGCAGGTCCTGGCTGGCGATGCGCTCGATAAAGGTTTGCAGGTCCTTGTCGATCTTGAAGCGCTTGAGGGTGTCGGCCAGCAGCGGCGGCAGGGGTTGATGGT
Organism: Pseudomonas sp. ANT_J12; assembly: GCF_008370045.1. GTDB lineage: Bacteria > Pseudomonadota > Gammaproteobacteria > Pseudomonadales > Pseudomonadaceae > Aquipseudomonas. Next base: position 22,334 of record NZ_VOBN01000002.1, on the reverse strand, counting down.
CGACATGCATGCGGCGCAAGGCATTTTCGTGATAGCCGCTGATTCGCAGCACTTGTTCGCGTTCACTGGCCGAGAGTGTGTCGGCCACCTGTCCGAGGCGTTGCAGCAGCGTTGCGCGATCCCAGGTCAGCGGCTGTTCGAGTTCGGTGTGCCAGGTGCCATTGCCGTTGGTTTCCAGGCGCGGCTTGTAGGCCTCGGGTCGGGTCGGATGCTCGATGCGAAACTGGCCGCGAGTGGCGTCATGGGAAACCTGATAGTGCGTGTCTTCCAGGGGCAGCAAGGTGTGCTCGCCGAGGGTGTGCAACCCTTGTGCATTGGGGCGGCTGCCGCTCGGCAGCGGGGTTTGCCGTTGGTAAGGCCCCAGGTCGCCGTTCCAGTAGCGGGTTTGACCGTCAGTGGATTTGACTGGTGTGAAGCGGTCAATGAAATCAATCCACGCCTTGGGTAACGCCTGGCGAAACGTCTGGGTCGCCACGGTGGCGCCGGCGGCGAAGATCCCCAGTTGCACCAGGGTTTCCAGCACGTTCATGGTGTGTTCGAAGGCTTGGTCGGTCAGGCCTTGCGCCCAGTCGATGATGCCCTCGAAGGTTTCGTCGAGCACTTGGTAAACGGTGTAGGCCAGCATCAACTCGCCGAGGAAGGGCACGAAGGGCACCGCAACGAACGCGGCAATCTGCAGCAGGGTAGACGCGATGTGAGTAAAGGATTCCCAGCGTTCCCAGCGCTGCTTTTGGTCACTGCTGGCGGTCGAGACGGCCAGGGTGCGGCCATCGTTGAGGATCTTGTCCAGTTGGCGCTGATACAGGTGTTGCCACAGATTGCCGCTGATGGCGTGGCAGGCAAACTGCAGGTTGCTGTGCGGTGCCGGGCTTTCGCGCCAGGTCGGTTGCGGGTCGCCGACGCTGTGCGGGTGCCAGGTGATCCGGGACAAGCGCTGGTTGAGGCCGGCGAAAAAATACCCGCGGTCCGCGTGATTAATGAAACGACTGAAAAACCGCTGGTAGTCGGGCGAGCGCAGTTTGCCGCTAAGGTCGGCCATGAAGTGCGCGGTGGACGGGTATTGCTTGAGCGGCGCCTGGGGATCATCCGGGATGTACGCCACCACCGGCACCGCACTGCGGTTGAGTTCCAGGTCGGGGGCGAACAGCAGGATGCCGGTCACGCTGGCCGACATGATCGTCAGGTCGTGGCACAGCAGCGGTTTACCGTCGAGCAGCATGCCCGGCACTTCATTGATCACGCCAAGCATCGCGTTATAGGTGTGCGGTGTTAACGGCTGGTCGTCGATCAACGCCAATTCCAGCGCCAGGCGCAGCGCTGCTTTGTGGCTGTCCTTGACCTGCTGTTGCAACACCGCCTGGGTCACCGGGTTGCTCGTCCCCAGGTTGTCTTCGAGCCAGTCCTGATATTGCTGGCCGATATCCAGTTCCCGGCACAGGCGCACAAAGTCCGGAATCGTCAGGCGATCCTTGAGGTGCCCAAGCACCTCGAAATGACCGGTCGCCGAGGGCTGGGTGATGTAGGTGGAGTTGGCCTCGTAAGCATCGGTTTCGGCCTCCGATGGCTCGAAGTTGTGCAGCGCGGCGTCGAGCAGCGACACCGTCCAGGCGCGGGTACCGCCGGACTGGATCGGGAACCAGGGAATCGACGCGGGCACGTACAGGCGCAAAAACGTGCGATTGACGTCCAGGTCGAGGCCGTATTGGTTTTTCAACGCGTCGCGCAACAAGGGTTCGCCGAAGGCGCGCGGGTCTTGCAGCTGTTGCAGGCGCTGGTCGACGCTGTTCTGGGCGGTCCAGTAGCTGGCGTTCAGCCGCTTCAGAATCTGGTGTTGCGCAGGCGAGGTGTTTTTGAAGGCCTGGCGGATCTGCGGCGCCGTGGCGCTCAGGGCGGCTCGGCGGGAAGGGCTGGCGTCGATCAGCCAGCGGGGCAGGGTGTTGGCGAGGTGGCCATAGTGGTTGTCGAAATGCTGCGGCCATAGAGGCTGCGCTTTGGAATCAGTCACGGGTTCGTCCCTGAACAGGTTGGGGGACGCCAGCAGACACCGAATCGACCGCGCAGGTGCGGTACATAGTTACCGCACATTCGCCAACCACTTGAAATCTAATGTCGCGCACGCTGCCGCTCATCCCGTGCATCGGTTTAAACTGCGCCTTTGCGACGGTATATGTCGCATTGCCGTAAACCCGGCTGAAACCGGGGTTTGCGCTATAAGAAGTTGTCGCTTGGCGGCAAGGCCGGGCTGAAAACTGTCCTTACAATCCCCTCATCGCTCGCCAGTTTCAGGCGAGTGTTCCTCTTCAGGAGACTCCGATGTCCGTTGAGCACGCTGCGGTACAACGCGCCGATTTCGACCAGGTAATGGTTCCCAACTACGCGCCTGCCGCATTCATCCCTGTGCGTGGTGCCGGTTCCCGCGTCTGGGACCAGTCTGGCCGCGAGCTGATCGACTTCGCCGGCGGGATTGCCGTTAACGTATTGGGCCATGCGCACCCGGCGCTGGTCAGTGCATTGACCGAGCAGGCGAACAAGCTGTGGCACGTGTCCAATGTGTTCACCAATGAGCCGGCCCTGCGCCTGGCGCATAAGCTGATCGACGCCACGTTTGCCGAGCGCGTGTTCTTCTGCAACTCCGGCGCCGAAGCCAACGAGGCCGCTTTCAAGCTGGCCCGTCGCGTCGCCTTCGATCGTTTCGGTACTGAGAAGTACGAAATTATCGCCGCGCTGAACAGCTTCCACGGCCGCACCCTGTTCACCGTGAACGTCGGTGGCCAGTCGAAGTATTCCGACGGTTTCGGTCCGAAAATCACCGGTATCACCCACGTGCCTTACAACGATCTGGCGGCTTTGAAAGCGGCTGTTTCGGACAAGACCTGCGCCGTGGTGCTGGAACCGATCCAGGGCGAGGGCGGCGTGCTGCCGGCCGAACTGGCTTACCTGCAAGGTGCCCGCGAACTGTGCACCGAGCACAACGCGCTGCTGGTGTTCGACGAAGTACAAACAGGCATGGGCCGCAGCGGCAAGCTGTTCGCCTACCAGCATTACGGCGTGACCCCGGACATCCTGACCAGCGCCAAGAGCCTGGGCGGCGGTTTCCCGATCGCGGCGATGCTGACCACCGAAGAACTGGCCAAACACCTGGTCGTCGGCACCCACGGCACCACCTACGGCGGCAACCCGCTGGCGTGCGCTGTTGCGGAAGCCGTGATCGACGTGATCAACACCCCTGAAGTGCTGGCCGGTGTCAATGCCAAGCACGACAAGTTCAAGGCGCGCCTGGAACAGATCGGCGAGAAATACGGCCTGTTCACCCAGGTCCGTGGCCTGGGCCTGTTGATCGGTTGTGTGCTGAGCGATGCCTGGAAAGGCAAGGCCAAGGACATCTTCAACGCCGCCGAGCGTGAAGGCCTGATGATCCTGCAAGCCGGCCCGGACGTGATTCGCTTCGCCCCGAGCCTGGTGGTGGAAGACGCCGACATCGATGCCGGCCTGGATCGTTTCGAGCGCGCTGCTGCAAAACTGACGCAAGCCTGATCCACCCTTCGACGCCTGACAATTCAGGCGTCGATCCAAATTTTTATGCCGGGTTAGCTTCAATGTGGGGGCGGGCTTGTTGTGGCGAGGGGGCTTGCCCCCGTTCGATTGCGCAGCAATCGTGAATCGGTTTCCACGTTCTGATTCGAGAGTGTGGTGACTGATTTAGGGCCGCTTCGCGACCCAACGGGGGCAAGCCCCCTCGCCACACAAGGGCTCCCACAGTTGGCTCTGAGAGATTTCAGGACTGACCCGGCTATTTTTCCTATAAGAGTTTTTCGAGAAAGGAGTGACACCATGCTGGTGATGCGCCCCGCGCAAATGGCTGATCTGGGCGAGGTACAGCGTCTGGCTGCGGACAGCCCGATTGGTGTCACTTCCTTGCCGGATGACGTTGAACGCCTGAGCGACAAGATCGCGGCGAGCGAAGCCTCGTTTTCCGCTGAAGTCAGCTTCAACGGTGAAGAGAGCTATTTCTTCGTCCTCGAAGACAGTGCCACCGGCAAACTGGCGGGCTGCTCGGCGATCGTCGCCTCGGCCGGTTATTCCGAGCCGTTCTACAGCTTCCGTAATGAAACCTTCGTGCACGCCTCCCGCGAGCTAAAGATTCATAACAAGATCCACGTGCTCTCCCAGTGCCACGACCTGACCGGCAACAGCTTGCTGACCAGTTTCTACGTGAAGCCGGAGCTGGTGGGTTCGCCGTGGGCAGAACTCAACTCCCGTGGTCGTCTGCTGTTCGTCGCCAGCCACCCGGAGCGCTTCGCCGATTCCGTGGTGACCGAGATCGTCGGTTACAGCGATGAAAATGGCGACTCGCCGTTCTGGGACGCCATCGGGCGCAACTTCTTCGACCTCAACTACGCCGCCGCCGAGCGTCTGTGTGGCTTGAAGAGCCGGACCTTCCTCGCCGAGCTGATGCCGCATTACCCGATCTACGTGCCGCTGCTGCCGGACTCCGCGCAAGAAGCCATGGGCCAGGTGCATCCGCGTGCGCAGATCACGTTCGACATCCTGATGCGCGAAGGCTTCGAGACTGATCACTACATCGATATTTTCGACGGCGGCCCGACCTTGCACGCCCGTGTCTCGGGAATCCGCTCGATCGCCCAGAGCCGTGTGGTCCCGGTGAAAATCGGTGAGCCGGTCAAAGGCGCCGGTCGTCAATACCTGGTGGCCAACGCTCAGTTGCAGGATTACCGCGCTGTGTTGCTCGAGCTCGATTACGCGCCGGGCAAACCCGTGACCCTGGATCTGGAAGCGGCCGAAGCCCTGGGCGTCGGCGAAGGTGCCAGCGTGCGCCTGGTCGCGGTTTAAGCTTGCTTATAAAAGCTGAGAGTTTCACGGGTGGCGCGAGCGGCCCGTTTGAGGAGATAGCATGATCGTTCGTCCCGTACGCAGCAGCGATTTACCCGCTCTGATCGACCTGGCCCGCAGCACCGGCACCGGCCTGACTACCTTGCCTGCCAACGAAGAACGTCTGGCCCATCGGGTCGGCTGGGCCGAAAAAACTTTTCGCGGCGAAGCCGGGCGGGGCGATGCGGACTACCTGTTCGTGCTCGAAGACGACAACGGTCGCGTGGTGGGGATTTCCGCCATCGCCGGCGCGGTCGGCATGCGTGAGCCCTGGTACAACTTCCGGGTCGGCCTGACCGTCAGCGCTTCGCAAGAGCTGAACATCTACCGCGAAATCCCGACGCTATTCCTGGCCAACGACCTGACCGGTAACTCCGAGTTGTGCTCGCTGTTCCTGCACGCCGATTACCGCAGTGGCCTCAATGGCCGCATGTTGGCCAAGGCGCGGATGCTGTTCATCGCTGAATTCCCGCAACTGTTCGGCAACAAGATCATCGCCGAGATGCGCGGTGTGTCCGATGAAGCCGGGCGTTCGCCGTTCTGGGAGAGCCTGGGTCGGCACTTCTTCAAGATGGAATTCAGCCAGGCTGATTACCTGACCGGCGTGGGCAACAAGGCGTTCATCGCTGAACTGATGCCGAAGTTTCCGCTGTACACCTGCTTCCTGTCGCCAGATGCGCGCAACGTGATCGGCCAGGTGCACCCGGACACCGAGCCGGCCCTGTCGATGCTCAAGAGCGAAGGTTTCAGCTATCAGGGCTACGTCGACATCTTCGACGCTGGCCCGGCGGTGGAATGCGAAACCGGCAAGATCCGCGCCGTGCGCGACAGCCAGGCGCTGGTGCTGGCCATCGGTACGCCGGGGGATGACGCCACACCGTTCCTGATTCACAACCGCAAGCGCGAAGACTGCCGGATCACTGCCGCACCTGCACGCTTCGCCGCCGGTACGTTGGTGGTCGATCCGCTGACCGCCAAACGTCTTCAACTCAACGCCGGCGATCAAGTGCGCGCCGTTCCGTTGTCCGCTGCTCGGGAGTCGAAATAATGAATTCGCTATACATCGCAGGTGAATGGCTGGCTGGCCAGGGTGAAGCTTTTCAATCGCTGAACCCGGTGACCCAGCAAGTGTTGTGGACTGGCGAAGGCGCCACCACCGCTCAGGTTGAATCCGCCGTGCAAGCCGCGCGTCAGGCGTTCCCGGGCTGGGCCCGTCGCACCCTGGACGAGCGCATCAGCGTGCTGGAAGCCTTTGCCGCCGCGCTGAAAAATCATTCTGACGAACTGGCCCGCTGCATTGGTGAAGAAACCGGCAAACCCCTGTGGGAGTCGGCGACTGAAGTCACCAGCATGGTCAACAAGATTGCCATCTCGATTCAGAGCTACCGCGAACGCACCGGCGAGAAGAGCGGCCCATTGGGCGACGCCACTGCCGTGTTGCGCCACAAGCCCCACGGTGTGGTCGCGGTGTTCGGTCCTTATAACTTCCCGGGCCACTTGCCCAACGGTCACATCGTGCCGGCGCTACTGGCCGGTAACAGCGTGCTGTTCAAGCCCAGCGAGCTGACGCCGAAAGTCGCCGAGCTGACGGTCAAGTGCTGGATCGAAGCCGGCCTGCCGGCGGGCGTGTTGAACCTGCTGCAAGGCGCTCGTGAAACCGGGATCGCCCTGGCGGCGAACCCGGGGATCGACGGTCTGTTCTTCACCGGTTCGAGCCGCACCGGCAATCACCTGCATCAACAATTCGCCGGTCGCCCGGACAAGATCCTGGCGCTGGAAATGGGCGGTAACAACCCATTGATCGTCGACGAAGTGGCGGATGTTGAAGCCGCCGTCTACACCATCATCCAGTCTGCCTTCATTTCCGCCGGTCAGCGTTGCACCTGTGCCCGCCGCTTGCTGGTGCCGCAAGGTGCCTGGGGTGACGCATTGCTGGCGCGCCTGGTGGCGGTCAGCGCGACGATTGATGTTGGTGCGTTTGATCAGACGCCGGCGCCGTTCATGGGCTCGGTGATTTCCCTTGGCGCGGCGAAAGCGTTGATGGATGCCCAGGAACATCTGCTGGGCAACGGCGCGGTGGCGCTGCTGGAAATGACTCAGCCCCAGGCGCAAGCCGCGCTGCTGACCCCAGGCATTCTCGACGTTACCGCCGTGGCCGATCGTCCTGACGAAGAGCTGTTCGGCCCGTTGCTGCAAGTGATCCGCTACGCTGATTTTGAAGCGGCGATCACCGAAGCCAACGACACCGACTATGGCCTGGCGGCCGGTTTGCTGTCGGATTCCGAAGCGCGTTATCAGCAGTTCTGGCTGGAAAGCCGCGCCGGGATCGTAAACTGGAACAAGCAGCTGACCGGTGCCGCGAGCAGCGCGCCATTCGGCGGCGTCGGCGCCTCGGGCAACCATCGCGCCAGCGCCTACTACGCGGCGGATTACTGCGCGTACCCGGTGGCTTCGCTGGAAACGCCGAGCCTGACGTTGCCTGCGACCCTGACGCCTGGCGTACGGATGGCGTAGCGCCCATTCGCGGGCAAGCCTCGCTCCTACAGGTTTTGTGGCGTCCGCATAATCGGCACACACCACAAATCCCGTAGGAGCAAGGCTTGCCCGCGAACGCCGCGACGCGGTCTTACTGAATTGTTACCAGATGCCTATAAAAACAGATTCTCGTGGAGCCTCGCTGATGAAATCCTATGAAGTCAATTTTGACGGTCTAGTGGGGCCGACCCATAACTACGGCGGCCTGTCCTACGGCAACGTCGCGTCCCAGAGCAACAGCCAGCAGTCTTCGAACCCGAAGGAAGCGGCGTTGCAAGGCCTGGCAAAAATGAAAGCCCTGATGGAAATGGGCTTTCAACAAGGCGTACTGGCACCGCAAGAACGCCCGGATGTCGCTGCATTGCGCCGTTTGGGTTTCAGCGGCACCGACGCCCAAGTGATCGAGCGGGCTGCCAAAGAAGCCATGCCGCTGCTGGTCGCCAGTTGCTCGGCGTCGAGCATGTGGGTTGCCAACGCCGCCACGGTCAGCCCGAGTGCGGACACTGCTGATGGCCGGGTGCATTTCACCGCCGCCAACCTCAATTGCAAATACCACCGCAGCATCGAACACCCGACTACCAGCCGCGTGCTGGGCGCGATGTTTGCTGACCAGAAACACTTCGCGCACCACGCCGCCTTGCCGGCCGTGGCGCAGTTCGGTGACGAAGGCGCGGCCAACCACACCCGTTTCTGCCGTGAGTACGGCGAGGCGGGCGTCGAGTTCTTCGTGTTCGGTCGCAGCGCTTTCGACAACCGCTACCCGGCACCGCAGAAATACCCGGCGCGCCAGACCCTCGAAGCGTCCCAGGCCGTAGCGCGTTTGCACGGCTTGAGCGATGACGGCGTGGTTTACGCGCAGCAGAACCCATCGGTAATCGATCAGGGCGTGTTCCACAACGACGTGATTGCCGTGGGCAACGGCGAAGTCTTGTTCTATCACGAGGACGCGTTCCTCGACACCGAACAGATGCTGGCCGAGCTTTCCGGAAAACTCGCCAAGGTCGGTGGGAAATTTCAGTCTGTGTGTGTTCCGCGTTCCGCGGTTACCGTGGAAGACGCGGTTCGGTCCTACCTGTTCAATAGCCAGCTTCTGTCGCGTCCTGACGGCTCGATGCTCTTGATCGTGCCGGAAGAATGCCGTGGCAACGAGCGCGTCTGGCAGTACCTGCAAGGTTTGACCAGCTCCGGCGGGCTGATCCGCGAAGTGAAAGTCTTCGATCTGAAACAGAGCATGCAGAACGGCGGTGGCCCGGCTTGCCTGAGACTTCGCGTCGCACTCAACGAAACCGAACTGGCGGCGGTCAATCCAGGGGTTATCATGACGGCACCGTTGTACGGCACGCTGACCGAATGGGTCGACAAGCACTACCGCGACCGCATGACCGAAAACGATCTGGCGGACCCGCAATTGCTGCTTGAATGCCGGACGGCACTGGATGAATTGACGCAAATCCTTAAACTGGGCGCGGTTTATCCATTCCAGATCAATTAAGGGCTGGCGGGCTCTTGTAAGGGGCGCGCCGCTTTTATCTCCCAACGAGAGCGTAAAAAAACATGAGCGATACCCTGCAGCTGATCCTTGAAGACACCGACGGCACGCAACTGGAAACGTCCTGCACCCGCGTCGCGGTCCTGTGGCAAGGCAAAGAGCTGTGGATCCAGCAAGATGGCCGCGGCCAATTGCTGATTGGCGTGGACGTCGAAGAGGGCGATGCCGAATACGCAAACCTGCTGCTGCGCCCATTGGCGACTAATCTGGTAAGTCTGCAACTGGAAATGGAACCGGCCGAAGTCGGTGACGAAGACCACGTGCACGGCCCGGATTGCGCACACGACCACTAAGGAAATCGCTCTATGCTCGCCCTCGGCAAACTGCTTGAACTGACCCTCGCCGGCCGCGAACCGGCGGAGAAGACTCAACTGACTGTCGAAGGCGTGCGCATGCGCTGGTTGAGCGAAGGTGCGCTGGAAGTCCGGCCACCTGAAGCGCGCGACAATGGCTTGGACCTGCTGCTATCGGCCGGTATCCACGGCAACGAAACAGCGCCGATCGAGTTGCTCGATCGGCTGTTGCATGACATCGCCCGCGGCGACCTTAAACCGCGCGCACGTATTCTGTTCCTGTTCGGCAATCCCGAGGCGATCCGCCGCGGCGAGCGTTACATCGAGCAGGACGTCAATCGGCTGTTCAACGGCCGTCACGAGCAAAGCAGCGGTTCCGAAGCCCTGCGCGCCTGTGAACTGGAACGGCTGGCGGCGAGTTTCTTCAGCCTGCCGGACCGTGACCGTCTGCACTACGACCTGCACACGGCGATTCGTGGTTCGAAGATCGAACAATTCGCGTTGTACCCGTGGAAAGAAGGTCGCCAGCACTCGCGCCTGGAACTGGCGCGCCTGCGCGCTGCCGGCATGGACGCTGTGCTGTTGCAGAACAAGCCATCCATCGTGTTCAGTTCCTACACCTACGACAAGCTCGGTGCCGAGGCATTCACCCTCGAATTGGGCAAGGCCCGGCCATTTGGGCAGAACGCCGGGGTCAATGTCGATCTGCTGGAAACCCGTCTCAAGCAGATCATCGAAGGCAACGAGCCGCCCGTGGCTGAAGCGACCCTGGACGGTTTGCAACTGTTCAGCGTGGCGCGGGAAATCATCAAGCACAGCGACAGCTTCCGCTTGAACCTGCCAGCGGACATCGAGAACTTTTCGGAATTGGAAGTGGGTTACGTACTGGCCGAAGACATCGCCCAGACCCGCTGGATCATCGAAGAGAAGGGTGCCCGGATCATCTTCCCGAACCCCAAGGTGAAGAACGGCCTGCGTGCCGGCATCCTGATCGTGCCGACCAGCGACGAAAACCTCGCCTGATTCCTGCGCCCTGATCGTTCCCACGCTCCGCTTGGGACGCTCCACGTCCCAAAGCGGACGCAGAGCGTCCATTGATGCGTTCCCACGCAGAGCGTGGGAACGATCATTCAACGCTGACTAGACTGCTACCGCTCGTGGCTCGCTACGACGCAACGCCCGCGTCTTGTGCAGTGTATCCGCACACGTCTTCGCCGCTTCCTGGCCTTTATGCACGAAATGCTCGAAGAAGAACTTCTGATGTTCTTCGCCGGAGTGGAAGTGGTGTGGGGTCAGGACTACCGAGAACACCGGCACTTCGGTTTCCAGCTGCACCTGCATCAGGCCGCTGATCACCGATTGGGCGACGAATTCGTGACGGTAGATTCCGCCATCCACCACCAGGCCGGCGGCAACGATGCCGGCATAACGACCGGACTTGGCCAGCAGCTTGGCGTGCAACGGGATTTCAAAGGCGCCGCCGACTTCGAAGAAATCGATGTCCGATTCCTGATAGCCCTGGGCAATCATTTCGGCGAGGAAGCCTTTACGGCTCTGGTCGACGATTTCCTTGTGCCAGCAGGCCTGGATGAACGCGACGCGCTCGCCGTGATGGTTTTTGCTTTTGCTGTCGATTGCGGTGGGTTGCATGTTCTGGTTCCTGTTTGTGTGAAAAACAGGGCTTATGAATCGAATGGGATTTAAGGGTACGCGTGCTCGCAACAATGCGTGCAAGCGGCCCTTTGGCGCCAATCCCGTTCTCTCTTCATCCGGACTATGACCGTCGGCCCCGGGATCACACCGGGTCTGCTGACCTTGTCGCCATTCACCGCCGAAGCCGTGCTGTCGCCAAGCGCTCGCGGGCTATGCGCATTGCGCGCAATTACCGCCGGTGGGGAGTTGCACCCCGCCCTGAGAACGTTTTGCCGCCAGAATATTTGGCGGCGAAGCGTTTTTAACACATATTTCCTACGTGCGCATTGCTGCTTTCTGATGATTGATATCGAGTTTTTCGAAGGCACAAAGCGCCTTTTCTACGCCCAAGGGTTGATTAATCGTCGGCATGCCCGCAGTACTTCGATCTTGAAAGGGACTTTCCCCTGCTTACCGAGGCCAGATTCATGAGCGTTATCGATCTTCGCAGCGACACCGTCACCCAGCCGTCCCAGGGAATGCTCGACGCCATGGCCAGCGCGGCCACCGGTGATGACGTTTATGGCGAAGATCCGACGGTCAATCGCCTGGAAGCCGAACTGGCAAAACGCCTGGGTTTCGCCGCCGCGCTGTTCGTCCCCACCGGCACCATGAGTAACCTGCTGGGTTTGATGGCCCATTGCGAGCGCGGTGAGGAATACATCGTTGGCCAGCAGGCCCACACCTATAAGTACGAAGGTGGCGGTGCGGCGGTACTCGGCTCGATCCAGCCGCAGCCGTTGGAAGTGCAGGCCGATGGTTCGCTGGACCTGGCCCAGGTTGCCGCGGCGATCAAACCCGACGACTTCCATTTCGCTCGCACTCGTTTACTGGCGCTGGAAAACACCATGCAGGGCAAGGTCCTGCCGCTGGAGTATCTGGCCCGTGCGCGCAGCTTCACCCGTGAACACGGTTTGGCCCTGCACCTGGACGGCGCGCGCCTCTACAACGCCGCAGTCAAACTGGGTGTGGATGCCCGGGAAATCACGCAACACTTCGATTCGGTTTCGGTGTGCCTGTCCAAAGGGCTGGGCGCGCCCGTTGGGTCAGTGTTGCTCGGCTCGGTCGAGTTCATCGCCAAGGCCCGTCGCCTGCGCAAAATGGTCGGCGGTGGCATGCGTCAGTCCGGTCTTCTGGCGGCGGCAGGCCTGTATGCTTTGGACCATAACGTTCAACGCCTGGCCGACGACCACGCCAATGCGCAGTTCCTGGCCGAAGGCCTGCGCGAGGCCGGTTATGAGGTAGAACCGGTGCAGACCAACATGGTGTACGTCGCCATGGGCGACAAGGCTGAAGCGATCAAGGCATTCGCGGGTGAACGCGGGATCAAGCTGAGCGCTGCCGGGCGTCTGCGGATGGTCACGCACATGGACGTCAGCCGCGCGCAAATCGAGCAGGTGATCGCTACATTCGTCGAGTTTTCGCGCAACTGACAGCGTTAGCCGTCCAATTGACCGTTTCTATCGTATAAACACGCTGTACCCCGCGCGCAGGGCCGATATAATGCGGCCCTTTGCCGTCGCTTCGTCTGTTGACGTTTTGCACAGGCCTTTGGCCGCAGCCTCCGTGGAAGAACCTAATGAAAAGCGCAGAAATCCGTGAAGCCTTCCTTCGCTTCTTCGAAGAGCAAGGCCACACCCGTGTAGCCTCCAGCTCTTTGATTCCGGGCAACGACCCAACCCTGCTGTTCACTAACGCGGGGATGAACCAGTTCAAGGACTGCTTCCTGGGCCAGGAAAAACGTGCGTACACCCGTGCGACCAGCAGCCAGAAGTGCGTGCGCGCCGGTGGCAAGAACAGTGACCTGGAAAACGTCGGTTATACCGCTCGTCACCACACATTCTTCGAAATGCTGGGTAACTTCAGCTTCGGTGACTACTTCAAGCAGGACGCGATCACCTACGCCTGGACCTTCCTGACCGACGTCCTGAAGCTGCCCAAGGAGAAACTCTGGGTAACGGTCTACGCCTCGGATGACGAGGCCTATGACATCTGGACCAAACAGATCGGTGTGCCTGTCGAGCGCATGATCCGCATCGGCGACAACAAAGGCGCGCCGTACGCGTCCGACAACTTCTGGACCATGGGCGATACCGGCCCGTGCGGTCCTTGCACCGAGATTTTCTACGATCACGGCGACCACATCTGGGGCGGCCCACCGGGCTCGCCAGAAGAAGACGGTGACCGTTACATCGAGATCTGGAACAACGTGTTCATGCAGTTCAACCGCACCGCCGACGGCGTTTTGCATCCGTTGCCAGCGCCGTCGGTAGACACCGGCATGGGCCTGGAGCGGATCAGTGCGGTGATGCAGCACGTTCACTCCAACTACGAAATCGACCTGTTCAAGAACCTGTTGAGCGCATCGGCCCAGGCGATCGGTTGCAGCAATGACGATCAGTCGTCGCTGAAAGTGGTGTCCGACCACATCCGTTCCTGCGGTTTCCTGATTGCCGACGGCGTGTTGCCGTCCAACGAAGGTCGCGGCTATGTACTGCGCCGGATCATCCGTCGCGCGTGCCGTCACGGTAACAAGCTGGGCGCGACCGGCAGCTTCTTCTACAAGATCGTTGCCGCACTGGTGGCCGAGATGGGCGAAGCCTTCCCGGAACTCAAGCAGCAACAATCCAACATCGAGCGCGTGCTCAAGGCTGAAGAAGAGCAGTTCTCCAAGACCCTGGAGCACGGCCTGAAGATTCTCGAGCAGGATCTGCTGGAACTCAAAGGCACCGTGGTGCCGGGCGACGTGGTGTTCAAGCTGTACGACACCTACGGTTTCCCGATGGACCTGACCGCTGACATCGCCCGCGAACGCAACCTGACCGTCGATGAAGTCGGCTTCGAGCGCGAAATGGAAGCCCAGCGCGTGCGTGCGCGTTCGGCCAGCTCGTTCGGTCTGGACTACAACACCTTGGTCAAGGTTGATGTGGCGACCGAGTTCACCGGCTACAAGGCCACCAGCGGTTCGGCGAAAATTGTCGCCATCTATAAAGATGGGCAGTCGGTCGACGTCTTGAGTGAAGGCGAAGAGGGCGTGATCGTTCTCAATCAGACGCCGTTCTACGCTGAATCCGGCGGTCAGATTGGCGATTGCGGTTACCTGCAAGTCGGCAGCAGCCGTTTTGACGTGCGCGACACCACCAAGACCGGCGGTGCTTTCCTGCACCACGGGGTGGCTGTGTTGGGCAGCCTGACCATCGGCGCGCCGGTAGAGACGCATGTCGATGCCGACGTGCGTCACGCCACTTCGCTGAACCACTCGGCGACGCACTTGCTGCACGCGGCATTGCGTCAGGTGCTGGGCGAACACGTTCAGCAGAAAGGTTCGTTGGTCGACAGTCAGCGCCTGCGTTTTGACTTCAGCCACTTCGAAGCCATCAAGCCTGAGCAGTTGAAAGCGCTGGAAGACATCGTCAACGCCGAGATTCGCAAGAACTCTGCGGTTGAAACCGAAGAAACCGACATTGAAACCGCCAAGAAAAAGGGCGCCATGGCGCTGTTTGGCGAGAAGTACGGCGACAACGTGCGCGTGCTGAGCATGGGCGGTGATTTCTCCGTCGAGCTGTGCGGCGGTATCCACGCCAACCGTACCGGCGACATCGGCCTGCTGAAAATCATCAGCGAAGGTGGTGTGGCTTCCGGCGTGCGTCGTATCGAAGCAGTTACCGGCGCCGCGGCGCTGGCATACTTGAACGCTGCCGAAGAACAACTCAAGGAAGCGGCCAACCTGGTCAAGGGTAGCCGCGACAACCTGATCGACAAGCTGTCGGCTGTGCTGGAGCGCAACCGTCTGCTGGAGAAGCAACTCGAGCAGTTGCAAGCCAAGGCTGCCAGTGCGGCGGGCGACGATCTGTCGGCTTCCGCGCTGGACGTCAAAGGCGTGAAAGTGCTGGCCGTGCGTCTGGACGGTCAGGATGGCAAGGCGCTGCTGGCGCTGGTCGATCAATTGAAAAACAAACTCGGCCGCGCAGTGATCCTGCTCGGCAGTGTCCATGAGGAAAAGGTCGTTCTGGTTGCAGGCGTAACCAAGGACCTGACTGGCCAACTCAAAGCCGGTGATTTGATGAAGCAAGCTGCTGCGGCAGTGGGCGGGAAGGGCGGTGGTCGTCCGGACATGGCGCAAGGCGGTGGTGTAGACGCCGGCGCACTGGACGCGGCATTGGCCCTGACCGTTCCATTTGTAGAGCAGGGTTTATAAGGCGGTTGGCCGGACGCGCGGTCTAGTGGCGGGTCCGGCAACTGTTTGAGTGATTATTGGGCGCCCTTCATGGGCAGAGGCGGCTTTGAAATGGCTTTGATCGTACAGAAATTTGGAGGCACCTCGGTCGGCACCGTCGAGAGAATCGAGCAGGTTGCCGACAAGGTTAAGAAATTCCGCGATGCCGGCGATGACCTGGTGGTTGTGCTGTCTGCAATGAGCGGCGAGACCAACCGTCTGATCGATCTGGCCAAGCAAATCAGTGGCGACAATCAACCCGTTCCCCGTGAGCTGGATGTGATTGTCTCCACCGGCGAGCAGGTAACGATTGCCCTGTTGGCCATGGCGCTGATCAAGCGCGGCGTGCCAGCGGTGTCCTACACCGGCAATCAGGTACGGATTCTGACGGACAGCGCGCACAATAAAGCGCGTATCTTGCAGATTGACGATCAGAAGATTCGCGGTGACTTGAAGGCAGGTCGCGTGGTGGTTGTCGCCGGTTTCCAGGGCGTCGACGAACACGGCAACATCACCACCCTCGGTCGTGGCGGTTCCGACACCACCGGCGTGGCGCTGGCAGCGGCCTTGAAGGCTGATGAGTGCCAGATCTACACCGATGTGGATGGTGTTTACACCACCGATCCACGCGTGGTCTCCGTGGCCCAGCGCCTGGACAAGATTACCTTCGAAGAGATGCTGGAAATGGCCAGCCTCGGTTCCAAGGTGTTGCAGATCCGTGCGGTGGAATTCGCCGGCAAGTACAACGTTCCGCTGCGCGTACTGCACAGCTTCAAGGAGGGTCCGGGCACCCTCATTACTATTGATGAAGAGGAAACCATGGAACAGCCGATCATTTCCGGCATCGCTTTCAATCGCGATGAAGCCAAGCTGACCATCCGTGGCGTGCCAGACACCCCGGGTGTTGCGTTCAAGATTCTTGGGCCGATCAGTGGCGCGAACATCGAAGTCGACATGATTGTGCAGAACGTTGCGCACGATAACACCACCGACTTCACCTTCACCGTGCACCGCAACGACTTCCAGGCCGCGCAAACCGTGCTGGAAAACACCGCTCGCGAGATCGGTGCCCGTGAGGTCGTGGGTGACATCAAGATCGCCAAGGTCTCGATCGTCGGCGTCGGCATGCGTTCTCACGCAGGCGTGGCCAGCCGCATGTTCGAATCCCTGGCCAAGGAAAGCATCAACATCCAGATGATCTCGACCTCGGAAATCAAAGTCTCCGTGGTGATCGAAGAGAAGTACCTGGAACTGGCTGTGCGCGCTCTGCACACGGCTTTCGAACTGGACGCGCCTGCCCGTCAGGGCGAGTGATGCGTTTACCGAAGGGCGCGGTCTGACCGCGCCCTTCGTCTTTTTTGAATAGCGCGACCCAGGACTCTGTTCTTTTGCTCGCGCTGGTCAATACTCAGGCATGTAGGGCTGCGATCGTTCCGGTTGTAGGTCGAGTGCCTTTTTTTTGCAGACTGTTGTCCCTGAACTGTAATGCGTGAGGAGAAAGGTATGCTGATTCTGACTCGTCGGTGCGCAGAAAGCCTGATTATTGGTGATGGCGAAATCACTGTGACCGTGCTCGGCGTCAAAGGAAATCAAGTGCGTATTGGCGTTAACGCGCCTAAAGAGGTTGCTGTTCACCGCGAGGAAATCTACTTGCGGATCAAGAAAGAGAAGGACGACGAACCAAGCCATTAATTTTTATCGTTTTTTATGTTTGCAAACGGGGAAAAGGTTGGTTAAGATACGCCCCGTGTTGCGGAGAGCTGGCCGAGTGGCCGAAGGCGCTCCCCTGCTAAGGGAGTACACCTCAAAAGGGTGTCGGGGGTTCGAATCCCCCGTTCTCCGCCATTATTTGCGTAGTACGTTGTAATCTGGCTTCTTCGGTAAGTTGTTGAAATTACTAGAAAAAGTGTTTGACATAGAGATTAGACGGCCTATAATGCGCGGCAACAAATGCACTCGTAGCTCAGCTGGATAGAGTACTCGGCTACGAACCGAGCGGTCACAGGTTCGAATCCTGTCGAGTGCACCATTTAAGAGTTGTTGGCAGTAATGCTAGCAACTTTGCTTCAGCCAGTTGTGGTCTGGTTTAAAAACACAAAATGCACTCGTAGCTCAGCTGGATAGAGTACTCGGCTACGAACCGAGCGGTCACAGGTTCGAATCCTGTCGAGTGCACCAAACACCAAAAAGCCTGCGTTTAACGCGGGCTTTTTGCCGTCTGGGATTTGGCTTTTCCCTTGACGCATCCTTTCTCGTCGAACTCGATATGTGCGCTGCGACCTCGCTTGAGGTCATAGCGGTAGCTCGTGGCCGAGTTGCGAATACTGATCTTGTCCGGCTTGCCGAGGGCGCTTTCGACGTCCTGCTGAGTCATGCCGGCAATCACCCGTTGATTGATGATCGCTTCTCGACGTTGCTTGGCGTTGATCAGGTTTCCACATTTGTCCTCTAATTGGCCGACGATGGTCGGTTCTCTTCTTTTTGCATTCGCACCTGGAGGTTGCTGGGTGGTGGCTTCGGGCATGATCGCGTGGGTGGTGCCTGGCATGAAGGGGTGAGCGGTATGGAGTGAAAGGCTCTCATTGGTCTTGCAGCTCATCGTAGTAAAGGTGATGCCTCCGTCAGGTGCCTCGCATCGGTGAACGGTCGCAGCAAGCAGTTTGATTGGCAGGCAGAGCAGGGTAGTCAGCAAGAGCAGGTGTGTGTTCGATGGCATTCGGCGTCCTCCATGACGTTCCATCTGAAGGGTAGCTGCTACTTTTTTCGAATGCCTTGTGTTTTCTTTTCAGGATAAGTCGTCGCAATTGATGTCTGAAGACAGCGCTCAGGTTTGTCTTGCAAGCGCTTGTTTCAGCCGCGATTTTTTAACGTTTTAAACCGTCAGGCGGTGTATCATTGCGCCCGTCAGCCCCGCCGGGGCTTATGGAAAACTTCCATGGACTTACCCAGTAGTTACTCAGTACCCCGTTTTTCCAATCATGAATTGACTGATTGATCCTTCCGGCGTGCCCCGCTGCTGGGAGTGGAGTTCGCCTATGTCTGAAGTTGAAGTAAAGAAAACGCAGGAAAGCTTGCAGGACCGCCTCGCTCAAGTCGTTGAGCTGTTGCAGCGTCAGCGAGTGGTCGAAGACCTGACTCATCGCCAGGAAGGTCCGCATCACGACCGGGTCGAGAACCTGGTTCACCGCCAAAACCTCGTTGAGCTGCAACGCAAGCTCGATGATCTGCACTCCGCTGACGTTGCCTACATCCTTGAAGCCTTGCCGCTGGACGATCGCCTGACGCTCTGGCAATTGGTCAAGGCTGATCGTGACGGCGACATCCTTCTCGAAGTATCCGATTCGGTTCGTGAAACGCTGATCGCCGACATGGACGATCACGAGCTCCTGGCGGCGGCCAAGGACATGGATGCCGACGAACTTGCTGACCTGGCTTCCGAGCTGCCGCGAGACGTCGTCCATGAGCTGATGGAAACCCTTGATGGTCAACAGCGTGAGCGCGTTCGCTCCGCATTGTCCTATGACGAGGAGCAGGTCGGTGCGCTGATGGACTTCGAGATGGTGACTATCCGTGAGGATGTCAGTCTCGAAGTGGTTCTGCGTTATCTGCGTCGTCTCAAGGAGTTGCCGGGGCACACCGACAAGTTGTTCGTGGTCGACTACGACGGCGTGCTCAAGGGTGTGCTGCCCATCAAGCGCTTGCTGGTGAATGATCCGGATAAACAGGTTTCCGAGGTCATGGCCAGTGATCCGGTCAGTTTCCATCCGGACGAAGACGCCTACGATGCCGCTCAGGCGTTTGAGCGTTACGACTTGATCTCTGCGCCGGTGGTCGACAAGAACGGCAAGCTGATCGGCCGTCTGACCATCGATGAAATGGTCGACCTGATTCGTGAAGAGAGCGAAAACGAAGTTCTCAACATGGCGGGTCTGCGCGAAGAGGAAGACATCTTTGCGTCAGTCTGGAAATCCCTGCGTAACCGCTGGTCATGGTTGGCGGTTAACCTGGTGACTGCGTTTGTAGCCTCGCGGGTAATTGGCCTGTTCGAAGGCTCCATCGAAAAGCTGGTAGCACTCGCTGCATTGATGCCGATCGTGGCAGGCATTGGGGGTAACTCGGGTAACCAGACGATTACCATGATCGTTCGGGCTATGGCGCTGGATCAGGTCAGTACCGGCAATACGTCCCGCTTGATGCGCAAAGAGCTTGCAGTAGGTTTGATCAATGGCCTGGTCTGGGGCGGGGTGATTGGTGTTGTCGCCTATCTGCTCTATGGCAGCTGGTCCCTTGGCGTCGTGATGACTGCAGCGATGACGCTTAACCTGTTGCTGGCGGCGTTAATGGGGGTATTGATTCCCATGACCTTGGCGCGCCTGGGGCGCGACCCGGCCATGGGGGCCAGTGTGATGATCACTGCCATGACCGATAGTGGCGGGTTCTTCATCTTCCTTGGGTTGGCCACAATCTTCCTGCTTTGATTCGCATCTCTGAAGCCCGCCAAATTGGCGGGCTTTTTAATGCCTCGAATTCCAGACAAAAAAAAGCCAGCGATTATGCTGGCTTGAATTTTTTGGGTGGATCAGGACGCGTCTGCGGCCATTTCAGCGTCATGGGCGATCAGCGAAACAAGAGCGTTTTGCTGACGGTGGGAGAGTTGGCGGAAGCGTTGCAACAGTTCGCGTTCGTGCAACGACAGCTCCGGGCTGTCCAGGCGCATGCTCAGCTCTTCGCCCAATGCACCTTCTTGAATAAGACTCTGCTCAAGGCGCGCAATGATTTCGGAGTTCATGCTGCGATGATGATTGCGAGCCACCTCGGCAATGCGCTCACGCATTCCGTCTGGCAGACGTACGACAAACTTGTCAGCCGTACGGCTGGAATAAATTGCCTGTTTCAATGGGCGCATATATTTAACCGGTTAGTTCAGGGGAGCGGTTCTCGGGATTGGCCGCAGGATGTCTGATAGGACAAGCACTCTGGCCAAATGTTCAACCTGAATTGATAGAGGCTCGCATCATGCCTCAAAGTAGCCAGTTCATTGGCGTCAATTCTGTGACAAATATTGAACTGGATAAAGGCGTTATGCCAGCACCAATTATCAGAAATGCGGACTGGTTTGAAAAGTTTGCCCTGGTCCGTATCTCTCACCGCGTCCTGTTGCCCGGCAGGTGGTGTCCTCGGACGCCTGAAGGTGCATGCTATGCGGATTCGATCATCGTTCCTTACCTTGTATAGGATAGTGGCAAATGGCCGATTTACTAGAGGCGAACCTGTAGTGCGGGGTGATTTCAGGATGGATGGCAGATTGATTTATCTGATGGGGCCATCAGGTTCAGGTAAAGACAGTCTCATCGAAGCGGCGCGAGGGCCGTTGCAGGCGCTGGGTTGCGAAGTGGTGCGGCGGGTCATCACGCGTTCAGCCGAATCCGCGGGCGAGGATGCCGAAGGGGTTACTCCTGAGGAGTTCGAGCGGCGCAAGGAGGAGGGTGGCTTCTCGCTCTTCTGGCGCGCCAATGGCTTGGATTACGGTATTCCCGTCGAAATCGATCAATGGCTCAAAAATGGGCGCCACGTTTTGGTCAATGGCTCTCGAGGGTATCTATCTATTGCGCTGGAGCGTTATCCGACAATGCTGCCGGTGTTGTTGACGGTCAAGGATGGTGTGTTGCGCGAGCGGTTGGTGCGCCGGGCGCGAGAGAGCCTGGAGGATATTGACGCCAGGCTTCGGCGTAACCAGTTATTCGCAGGTGAGGACTCGATCGGCGATACGCAAATCTTTCGACTCGATAACTCCGGCGACCTGGCTGACACGGTTTCCAATCTTCTGAGTATGCTGCGGCTCAGCGTAAAACCGGATCAAATTTGATTCGACGTCCAGCGATCAACGCTAGCACGAACAATGAGCCAAAGACGCCGCAGGCAATCAAGGGCGGGGTGAGCAATGCGTCCTGATCCAGGGATAGATGAAGGATGCCACTCAACAAGGCCAGGATAAAAAATCCAGTGGCTGATTTGGACATGCGGTGCTCCTGGTAGGGAAAGTCAAAAGATCAATCGTTCGGAAGCTGGCTTCTGTGGAGCAGAGCTCTCTTGGCTCATTTCCTGATTTACAAATACGTGCTGGTCACTCATGACTGCCAGTTGGGGCGCTTTCTGCAGTTGGAGGTAGTGGGGCATGCGCTGGGCAACCACCTCAGCGTTACCCTCGGGGATCAATTGAAGGCCAGCCAGCAAGGCCAAGGCGATCGCATTCGAGAGTAATAGGGCGCCGTTCATGGGGTTGTCCTCCATTGTTCTTGGAGAATAGCTAAAGCAGTCAGCATGCCAAGAGTCTAACGGCTATTAAATCCTTTAAAAACAATGGATTGGTCCTCAATAGCAGAAAGGTATCAGTGCAATTTGCAATGATGGCGTTTTGAGGTGATGCAATTTGCACGGCAGACGATGCCTTTGGGGTATGAGGCATTTGCCTACACTTAAAAAGCCTAAGGACGACATGACAAACGTGGGTCTGCCCGTTAACATGCTCGCCGTCCATCGCGCTGCGGTTCTCGCGAGCGATTTGTGTCTCAGTAGCTCAATTGGATAGAGCATCCCCCTCCTAAGGGGAAGGTTGGCAGTTCGAACCTGCCCTGGGACACCACCTTCATTTCAAGCTCGGCTCCTTCTACTCTGAATTCCCTTTCCGGCTCTCAATCGCTTCCTGAAGCGGGGCTTGAGTCTGGATGCGTTTTGCACCTGTTTCCGAGATGTTGAGGGTTTTAAGGTTCTCTTCTATATAGAGGGCGCGGTTTCTCTTTCTATATAGAAGGCAAAGACGAGCGTTTTTCGGCTTTCTGCAAGTTATTGATAGAAAAGCCAAATCAGTGCTTGACGGCAGATTCTGGAAGTCTATAATTCGCCCCACTTCCGGCGCAGTCGAAACGGAAAACTCCTTGGTAAACAAAGAGTTACGCAGTTTTCGGCAGCGAGTTGCTTCAGGTCATCGAAGCCCAGAAGGAGTTGATAGAGCGGTGTGGTTTGGCTCGATTGACGGTTCGATCTTCTCGGTCGAAAGCGGAACAAAAGAGGTGTTGACAGCAGCGAGTAACGCTGTAAAATTCGCCTCCCGCTAACGAGAGATCGGAAGCGCAAGTGGTTGAAGTTGCAAAGGAAACTT
>NZ_VOBN01000001.1 GCF_008370045.1 Pseudomonas sp. ANT_J12 | reverse complement strand
GGTTCTAACTCAGGTCCGTTATCCGGATCGAGGACAGTGTATGGTGGGTAGTTTGACTGGGGCGGTCTCCTCCTAAAGAGTAACGGAGGAGTACGAAGGTGCGCTCAGACCGGTCGGAAATCGGTCGTAGAGTATAAAGGCAAAAGCGCGCTTGACTGCGAGACAGACACGTCGAGCAGGTACGAAAGTAGGTCTTAGTGATCCGGTGGTTCTGTATGGAAGGGCCATCGCTCAACGGATAAAAGGTACTCCGGGGATAACAGGCTGATACCGCCCAAGAGTTCATATCGACGGCGGTGTTTGGCACCTCGATGTCGGCTCATCACATCCTGGGGCTGAAGCCGGTCCCAAGGGTATGGCTGTTCGCCATTTAAAGTGGTACGCGAGCTGGGTTTAGAACGTCGTGAGACAGTTCGGTCCCTATCTGCCGTGGACGTTTGAGATTTGAGAGGGGCTGCTCCTAGTACGAGAGGACCGGAGTGGACGAACCTCTGGTGTTCCGGTTGTCACGCCAGTGGCATTGCCGGGTAGCTATGTTCGGAATAGATAACCGCTGAAAGCATCTAAGCGGGAAACTAGCCTCAAGATGAGATCTCACTGGGACCTTGAGTCCCCTGAAGGGCCGTCGAAGACTACGACGTTGATAGGTTGGGTGTGTAAGCGCTGTGAGGCGTTGAGCTAACCAATACTAATTGCCCGTGAGGCTTGACCATATAACACCCAAGCAATTTGCGTCGAAAGAGCAGATTGCGGTGTGTGAAGACGAAACGAACCGAAAGTTCGAAAGACTCACAAACACCGAAAGCTATCACATACCCAATTTGCTGAAGCGAGGCCAGCTGGCCGCGACTCAGTACCCGAATTTCTTGACGACCATAGAGCATTGGAACCACCTGATCCCATCCCGAACTCAGCAGTGAAACGATGCATCGCCGATGGTAGTGTGGGGTTTCCCCATGTGAGAGTAGGTCATCGTCAAGATTAAATTCCGAAACCCCTATCTGCGTATGCAGGTAGGGGTTTTGTTTTTGCCTGCAAGAAAGTTCGTACAGCATTCTCGGACGGCTCCCGGCTGTCACAGTGTCTCGACAGTGCTAAGGTTCGGCCCTAGCTTTTCTATTTTCCCAAGGAAGCCTTTATGTCGGACGCCGCGTCCCTCAATGCCGGTTTTATGGTGGTTCAAAGCAACAGTCTGGATGAACTGCGTAGCCTGGTGATCAGCGTCATGCGGCACTACCCGCTGGCTCCCCTGGAAAATGAAATAGCCTTGGTACAGAGCAACGGCATTGCTCAATGGCTGAAACTTGCACTGGCCGAAGACCCTGAAGACGACGATATGGGTGGCTGCGGCATCGCGGCTGCTATCGATGTTCAACTGCCGGGTAGCTTCATGTGGCAGCTCTATCGGATGGTCCTGGGGCGTGATGAAATTCCGGTCAAATCCCTGCTCGATAAGGCGCCGTTGACCTGGCGTCTGATGCGCCTGCTGCCGCAGTTAATCGACCAACCCCATTTCGAACCTTTGCAACGCTTCCTGACCCACGACGCCGATTTGCGCAAACGCTATCAATTGTCTGAGCGTCTGGCGGATCTGTTCGACCAATACCAGGTGTACCGCGCCGATTGGCTTGAGGACTGGGCTGAAGGCCGACATCAACTACGCAATGGTCGAGGCGAAGCCAAGGCCCTGACCCCGGCCAATTGCTGGCAGGCAGAATTATGGCGTGCGCTGCTACTGGATGTTGGGGAGCAAGGCATGGCGCAAAGTCGTGCCGGTGTTCACCAACGGTTTATCGAACGCATCAACAGTCTCGACGTGGCACCTGCCGGATTACCTTCCCGAGTGATCGTTTTCGGGATTTCTTCACTGCCCGCTCAAGCACTGGAAGCGCTCGCCGGTCTGGCTCGATTCAGCCAGGTGCTGCTTTGTGTTCACAACCCGTGTCGTCACCATTGGGCGGACATCGTCGCCGATAAAGACCTTCTACGGCATCAATACAAGCGCCAAGCCCGCAAAAGCGGTATGCCGGTTGTCCTCGATCCGCAAACCCTTCACCAGCATGCACATCCCCTGTTGGCTGCATGGGGCAAGCAGGGACGGGACTACATCAACCTGCTCGACAGCTACGACGATCCCGGCAGCTATCGCTCGGCATTTCGCGACGGTCGCATCGACCTGTTCAGCGATAGCCAGCCACAAAATATGCTTAATCAGTTGCAGGACGACATCCTGGAGCTGCGTCCCCTAAGCGAGACCCGTGAACATTGGCCCGCTGTTGATCTGCAGACCGACAAGTCGATCCGTTTTCACATCGCCCACAGCGCCCAGCGGGAAGTGGAAATCCTTCACGACCAACTGCTCGAACGCTTCAGCGCCAGTCCGGATCTGAGGCCTCGCGACGTGATCGTGATGGTCCCGGATATCGACAGTTACGCTCCGCATATCCGCGCGGTATTTGGTCAACTGGAACGCAACGACCCGCGCTTTATTCCTTTCACCCTGGCGGATCAGGGCCAGCGCGGTCGTGACCCGCTGCTGATCGCTGTCGAACACCTGCTCAAGCTGCCGGACAGTCGCTTCCCGGTCAGCGAGATCCTCGATCTGCTGGACGTACCCGCACTGCGTGCCCGCTTCGGTGTGGAAGAGCCCGACCTGCCAACCTTGCACCGATGGATTGAAGGCGCCGGCATCCGCTGGGGAATGAATGCCGAACAACGAGCCGCCCTCGGTCTGCCGCAAGAGCTGGAGCAAAACAGTTGGCGTTTCGGCCTGCGTCGGATGCTGCTCGGTTATGCAGTCGGCAGCGCCAGTGCCTGCGAAGGCATCGAACCCTATGATGAGATCGGCGGGTTGGATGCCGCGCTCATCGGTCCTTTGGTTGCGCTGCTGGACGCGCTGGAAATCGCGCATCAGGAACTCACGCAGCCGGCTCCGCCAAAACAGTGGGGAGTACGCTTGCAAGGGCTGGTCCAGCTGTTTTTCAAGGCCAGCAACGAACATGACGACTATTTGCTGGCTCAACTCGAAGAGCTGCGCGAAACCTGGCTCGATACCTGCGAGTCAGTGGGGCTACAGGACGAGTTGCCACTGACGGTCGTCCGCGAGGCGTGGCTGGCCGGTCTTGATCAGGGGCGTTTGTCCCAGCGTTTTCTGGCCGGCGCAGTCAACTTCTGCACCTTGATGCCGATGCGGGCGATCCCGTTCAAACTGGTTTGCCTGCTCGGGATGAATGACGGGGATTACCCTCGTGCACAACCGCCGCTGGATTTTGACCTGATGGGCAGTGACTACCGACCCGGTGATCGGTCTCGGCGTGAAGATGATCGTTATCTGCTGCTGGAAGCGCTGCTGTCCGCCCGCAATCAACTCTATATCAGCTGGGTAGGCCGTAGCATTCGGGATAACAGCGAGCGACCGGCGTCGGTATTGATCGGGCAGTTACGCGACCACCTCGCCAGCGGTTGGCGACTCGATGAAGAACACGAACACCTGCTCGAAGAAATGACCCAGGAACACCCCCTGCAACCGTTCAGTGCCCGCTATTTCCACGAAGGCGATGCATTGTTCAGCTACGCCAGCGAATGGCAGGTGCTTCATCAAGCTAACAAGCAAACCGCTGATATCGAGATTCTGGAACCCTACATTCAGGATGAACCACTGGGACTGGGACAATTGCAGGACTTCCTGCGCAATCCCGTACGACATTTCTTCAGCCAGCGACTCAAGGTGTTCTTTGAAGCGGCCGAAGTCCCTTTGGCTGATGAAGAACCTTTCGTGCTCGACGCACTGCAACGCTAC
This sequence comes from Pseudomonas sp. ANT_J12, assembly GCF_008370045.1. Lineage (GTDB taxonomy): Bacteria > Pseudomonadota > Gammaproteobacteria > Pseudomonadales > Pseudomonadaceae > Aquipseudomonas. The sequence continues at coordinate 1,204,164 of NZ_VOBN01000001.1, read as the reverse complement.
AGCCTCAGCGACAGTTTGCTTGAGGCGGCACTGAGTCAACTGGATCACTCTGATCAGGCGTTGGAAGCTCACGCCATACGCCTGCAAAACAGCGGCCTGCTGCCCATGGCCGGTTTTGGTGAATGTCTGCAGCGAGAGTTGATCGAGCCGCTGCCGGATTTGCTGCAACGTTATCAACAGCTCCTGGCGCTGTGGCCGACGCCCCTGACCAGTGCTTTGCCGGTGAATCTGGAATTACACGACTTGCGCCTTGAAGGTTGGCTCAGTGGCCTGCATCAACGCGCAGATGGGGGAATGTTGTCGGTCACCACAATTCCCAACAGTATCGGCTCGATCAAGACCCGCAAGTGGCATCGACTGACGCGGCCCTGGGTCAATCACCTGGTGGCGTGCGCCAGCGGTCTGGCGATGACCACAGCGCTGGTAGCCAGTGATGACACTCTGCTGCTTGAGCCTCTGGAGAAGGGGGTCGCGTTACAGATCCTTGGTAACCTGCTGCTGGCCTGGCAAACGGGCATGCGCCAACCACTGCCGATCGCAGTGAAAACCGCGTTCGCCTGGCTCGGTCAAACCGACCCGGTCAAAGCCGAAGCCGCTGCGCGAAAAGCCTATGAAGGCGATGGCCAGACCACCGATGGCGAGCGACGCGAAAGTCCGGCACTGGCCCGGCAATTCGCCGACTACGACAGCCTGGTTGCCGATGAAACCTTCCCCGGTTGGTGCGACGCTTTGTACCGGCCATTGCTAGAAGCGCCTTGGCGTTCACTGACCAGCGAAGGCGCACGCTCATGACTACCAAAACACCGCTGGCCCTGGCCTTTCCTCTGCGCGGCAGCCAACTGATCGAAGCCAGCGCCGGGACCGGCAAGACCTTTACCATCTCTGCACTTTATTTGCGTCTGGTGCTTGGGCACGGTGGCGAGTCGACGGGGTTTGGCCGTGAGTTGTTGCCGCCGCAAATCCTCGTCGTGACCTTTACCGATGCCGCCACCAAAGAACTGCGCGAACGTATTCGCACACGCCTGGCCGAAGCGGCAAGGTTCTTCCGGGATGAGATTCCGGCGCCCGATGGCCTGATAGCCGAGTTGCGGGACGAGTTCCTTCCCGAGCAATGGTCCGGCTGCGCAAACCGTCTGGACATCGCCGCTCAATGGATGGACGAAGCGGCAGTCTCAACCATCCACAGTTGGTGCCAGCGCATGTTGCGTGAGCACGCGTTCGACAGTGGCAGCCTGTTTACCCAGACCCTGGAAACCGATCACAGCGATCTGCTGGGCGAAGTCCTGCGCGATTATTGGCGGCTGTTCTGTTACCCGATGCAAGGCGACGCGCTGAACTGGGTGCGTGGTAATTGGGGCGGTCCCGCCGCGTTGCTGCCGCGAGTGCGAGGGTTGTTCGCCAGCGAGCGCGACAGTGTCGAGGGAAAAGAGCCTGCTGAGCTGATTGCCGAGTGCCTGCTCGAACGACGCACAGCGCTGCTCGAACTCAAGATGCCCTGGCGCCAATGGGCGGACGAATTACTGGCGATCTGTCACCAGGGCGTGGCGAGCAAAAGCGTCGACGGGCGCAAGATGCAGGCACGCTACTTCGAACCATGGTTTGAAAAGATCAAAGCCTGGGCTGAAGACGAGGCCCTTGAACAACTGGACATCGGCACCGGCTTCACCCGCCTGACTCCCGATGGCATGGCTGAAGCCTGGAAGGGTGAAGCACCGCGTCATCCCGGTTTGGAGGCGATGCCTGGCCTCAAGGTCAGTCTCGATGGTTTGCCGACGCCGGATGCTGCGGTGCTGCAACACGCGGCCCAGTGGGTCGGCGCACGGTTCGAAGAGGAAAAGCGTCGCCGCGCGGAAATGGGCTTCGATGACATGTTGCTGCGCCTCGATGCAGCCTTGCAGTCCGACGGCGGCGAACGCCTGGCTACCCTGATCCGCGAACAGTTCCCGGTGGCGTTGATCGACGAATTCCAGGACACCGACCCGGTGCAATACCGCATCTTCGAAAGCATTTATCGCATCGAAGACAACAACCCCGAATGCGGGTTGTTCCTGATCGGCGACCCGAAGCAAGCGATCTATGCCTTTCGCGGCGCCGACATTTACACCTACCTGCGTGCCCGTCAGGCCACCAGCGGCCGCTTGCATACGCTGGGCACCAACTTCCGTTCCAGTCACGGCATGGTCGATGCGGTGAACCATGTTTTCGCGCGTGCCGAGTCGCGGGAAGCCGGGCGCGGTGCATTCCTCTTTCGCGAGAGCAACGGCGACAATCCGGTACCGTTCCTGCCCGTCGAATCCCAAGGTCGTAAAGAGGTTCTGCAGGTTGAAGGCCAGGGTGTGCCGGCGCTGAACATCTGGCACCTGTCCGCGGATCAGCCGCTGTCCGGTGTGGTGTACCGACAACAACTGGCCGCTGCTTGCGCCAGTGAAATCACGGCGTTGCTCAACGGTGGGCAACAAGGTCGCGCTGGGTTTATACAAGACGGCAAAGATTTCCGGGGGCTGCTGCCGGCCGACATCGCGATCCTGGTGCGCGACGGCAAAGAAGCCCAGGCCGTGCGCGGTGAACTCTCTGCACGCGGTGTGCGCAGCGTTTATCTGTCGGACAAGGACTCGGTGTTCGCCGCCCAGGAAGCCCACGACCTGCTGACCTGGCTCAAGGCATGCGCCGAGCCGGACGTCGAGCGTCCACTGCGCGCCGCCCTGGCTTGCATCACGCTGAACCTCTCATTGACTGAACTCGAGCAACTGAACCAGGACGAACTGGCCTGGGAAGCGCGGGTCATGCAGTTCCGTCGTTATCGCGAGATCTGGCGCAAACAGGGCGTGCTGCCGATGCTCCGGCGTTTGCTGCATGACTTCCAGTTGCCCCAGGCATTGATCACCCGTAGCGACGGCGAGCGTGTATTGACCAACCTGCTGCACCTGTCCGAGCTGCTGCAACAAGCCGCCGCCGAACTCGACGGCGAACAAGCCCTGATCCGGCATTTATCCGAGCACCTGGCGTTGTCCGGGCAGGCGGGTGAAGAACAGATCCTGCGTCTGGAAAGTGACGAGCAACTGGTCAAAGTTGTGACCATCCACAAGTCCAAGGGCCTGGAATATCCCCTGGTGTTTCTGCCTTTCATCTGCTCGGCGAAACCGGTGGATGGCAGTCGCTTACCGCTTCACTACCACGACGCCTCGGGCAAGGCGCAGGTGACTTTGAGGCCGACGCCCGAGTTGATCGCCCAGGCCGACGACGAGCGGCTGGCCGAGGATCTGCGCTTGCTCTATGTTGCGCTGACTCGCGCGCAACATGCTTGCTGGCTCGGGGTGACCGACCTCAAGCGCGGCAATAACAACAGCTCGGTACTGCACTTGTCGGCCTTGGGCTATCTGTTGGGCGGCGGTGCGATATTGCCCGAGTCCGCCGGTCTGAAGCGTTGGTTGGAAGACCTGCAACAGGATTGTCCTGCGCTGAGCTACGCAGAGATGCCCGAAGCGACTACCGAGCATTACCATCCGCCGCGTAACGAAGCGACGTTGCTCGCACCGTTGGTGCCCAAGCGCAAGGCCAGTGAAAACTGGTGGATTGCCTCCTATAGCGCTCTGCGCATTGGCGACAGCATGAGCGTGGGTACTGACGAGGCGCCGGAAAGCCCGCAAGCGCAAAAGCTCTTCGACGATGAACGTCTCGACCCCGAAGCCCCGCGGGAAGTAATGACCGGCGGCGCGGATATTCACCGATTCCCTCGCGGTCCGAACCCCGGCACCTTTCTCCATGGTTTGTTGGAATGGGCCGGTGACGAAGGCTTCAGTGCAACGCCAAAAGCGGTGGAAGACGCCGTCGCCCGTCGCTGCAATCGTCGTGGCTGGGAGGGCTGGATCGTCACGCTGAGCGACTGGCTGCAGCACCTGCTCAAATCCCCGTTGCACATTGGCGGTGGTCAGCCACCGGTCGTGTTCGAGCAACTGGTCCAATACCGGGTCGAGATGGAATTCTGGTTCGCCAGCCATAAAGTCGATGTGCTCAAACTCGATGAACTGGTGCGCCAATACACCCACAACGGTGTTGCCCGAGTGGCCGCCGAGCCGGTGATGCTCAATGGCATGTTCAAGGGTTTTATCGACTTGACCTTCGAACACGATGGTCGCTATTACGTCGCCGACTATAAATCCAACTGGCTTGGCATCGACGACGCGGCCTACACCGAGCAAGCCATGGAGCAGTCGATTCTCGACAATCGCTACGACCTGCAATACGTGTTGTACCTACTGGCATTGCATCGTCAGCTCAAGGCGCGACTGCCTGACTACGATTACGACCGGCATATCGGTGGCGCCCTTTACCTGTTCCTGCGCGGTACGCGAGCGGCCAGCCAGGGCGTGTATTTCGCCCGTCCGTCACGGGAGTTGATCGAGCGTCTGGATCGTCTGTTCCAGGGCAAGCCGGAACCCAAGGCCGAACCCGCCTGGGAACAGGGAGTACTGCTATGAGCCGCACCTTTGCCGATTTGCTGCCCACGCCACTGGCGGATGAAAGCCTGACGGACCTGGCGCCGCTGACCCGCGCTGATGATCTTTTGCTGCTACTCACCCGGTGGGTCGAACGGGGTTGGCTGCGTGCCCTGGACAAGGCCTTCGTCGCCTTTCTCCACGAACTCGCCCCCGATGATGATCCGCTGGTCTTGCTGGCGGCGGCGTTGACCAGTCACCAGCTCGGCCACGGTCATGTGTGTCTGGATCTGTTCGAGACACTCAAGGCGCCGGACTTTGCCCTGTCACTGCCGCCAGAAGGTGATGTGCAAGGTGGCGCGATGTTGCTGCCGTCGCAGTTGCTTGAAGCGCTGGACGGCGCTCACTGGTGCAAAGTGCTGGCCTCCAGCAGTCTGGTGGCGTTGGCGGTCGATGGTCGTGAGGCCGCGCGGCATCGGCCACTGGTGTTGTCCGGAAAGCGCCTGTATCTGCGCCGCTATTGGGCTTACGAGCGCCGCATCGATAATGCGTTGCGCCAACGCCTGTCGGAGCACGAGGCAACACCCGGCGATTTGTTCCAGCGCCTGACCGGTTTGTTCGGCCCTGCCAGGCCTGGCGAGGTGATCGACTGGCAAAAACTCGCCTGTGCCCTCGCCACCCGCAGTGCGTTCAGCATCGTGACTGGCGGGCCGGGGACCGGCAAGACCACCACGGTCGTGCGCTTGCTGGCACTGCTTCAGGCGCCAGCCGTGGAGGCGGGAAAACCGCTACGTATTCGCCTGGCCGCGCCCACCGGCAAGGCCGCGGCAAGGCTGACAGAGTCCATCAGCCAGCAAGTCCAGACCTTGACCGTTGCCGAAGCGGTGCGGGCAAAAATTCCGTCCGACGTCACCACCGTGCACCGTCTGCTGGGCAGCCGCCCCGGCACCCGACATTTCCGTCACCACGCCGGTAACCGCTTGCCGCTGGATGTGTTGGTGGTCGACGAAGCCTCGATGATCGACCTGGAGATGATGGCCAATCTGCTCGACGCATTGCCCGCGCATGCGCGGTTGGTGCTGCTCGGTGACAAGGACCAGTTGGCCTCCGTGGAAGCGGGGGCCGTGCTGGGGGATTTGTGTCGCGATGCCGAGGCCGGTTGGTACAGTCCGCAGACTCGCCAGTGGCTGGAGGCCGTCAGCGGCGAAAGCCTTGAAGCCAGCGGTTTGCACGAGGATACCGAGGGCACTCATCCGTTGGCCCAGCAAGTGGTGATGCTGCGTCACTCGCGTCGATTCGGCGAAGGCAGCGGCATTGGCCAGTTGGCCCGATGGGTCAATCAACAACACCCCGAAGAAGCGCGCAAGCTGCTGGCCGAACGCAGCTTTAAGGACGTATTTTCCTTGTCCCTCAAAGGTGAGCAGGACAAAGCGCTGGAGCGTTTACTGCTCGACGGTCACGACGACGGCCCACAAGGTTATCGACATTACCTGAGCCTGCTGCGCACGCAGCGACCACCCCTCGGCAGCAGCCTCGATGAGCCTTGCTGGACCGAGTGGGCACGGCAGGTGCTGAACGCTTTCGATACCTTCCAGTTATTGTGCGCCGTACGCAAAGGGCCTTGGGGCGTCGAGGGTTTGAATCAGCGCGTGACCGAGGCCTTGCTCAAGGCCCGGTTGATCGACAGCGATCAGCAGTGGTACGAAGGCCGACCGGTGTTGATGACCCGCAACGACTACGGCCTGGGCTTGATGAACGGCGACATCGGTATTGCGCTCAAGCTACCGGAGCGCGACGGGCCCGAGGCTGGCAAGCCGGTGCTGCGTGTCGCCTTCCCGCGTAACGACGGTCAGGGCGGCGTGCGATTTGTGCTGCCGAGTCGCCTCAATGATGTCGAGACGGTCTACGCGATGACCGTACATAAGTCCCAGGGCTCGGAATTTGCCCACACGGCGTTGATCCTGCCGGACGCCCTGAATCCGGTCCTGACCAAGGAATTGATCTACACCGGAATCACCCGGGCCAAGGACTGGTTCACCCTGATCGAACCGCGTGCCGGGGTGTTTGAAGAGGCGGTGCAACGCAAGGTGAAACGCCTGAGCGGGTTGATGCTGGAGCTGGAGGAGGGCATTGAGTTTAGCCCTTAATATGCCAATCGGTTGACGACGTAAATCTGTCCGAAGCGCCGTGTTCTGCGGCCTCGCGGGCATTTCGGTGCTGTGCTATCGTTGCGGCATCATTTCGTTGTAATCGAAGAGAATCCCTGCATGAAGTTGGCTGTCCGGGCGACAGAGAGCGTTACTGGCTGCAAGCGATTTTTGCTTGTTGGCCTGCTCTGTTTGCTGACCGGCATTGCGTTCGCACAACCTGAAGCCGCCGTCAGCATGGCCGATCAACGGGCTAAAGCGGTGACCCAGGTGGTGCTCGGGATCCTCAGTTATGCGCGCTGGCCGGTGGAGCCTGCGCAGTTGCGCCTGTGCGTGGTCGGCCCGACCGAATACACCGACAATCTGGTCAAGGGCTCGACCCAGGCCACCGGGCGTCCGGTCACCGTACGACGCCTGCTGGCCGACAACCCGGCGATTGTCAGTGAGTGCGATGCGGTGTACATCGGCAAGTTGACCGCCGATGAGCGCAGCCGTCTGTTCGCCTCGTTGATTGGCCAACCGGTGTTGAGCATCAGCGAAAGCAGCGATCAGTGCACCGTCGGCAGCCTGTTCTGCCTGCGGGTCAGCGACGATCAAGTGTCGTTCGAGGTCAATCTCGACTCCGTCGCCCGCAGTGGCGTGCGCATTCACCCCAGCGTGCTGCAACTGTCGCGCCGTAAGCCGGCGGCGCCATGAGCCTCTTCAAATCGAAAAGTCGTCTTACGTTACGTTCGGTCATCGGTCGCGGCCACCTGATCGTCGCATTGGTGGGCGTGACCATGGCCAGCGTGTCCCTGACCCTGCTCGGGGTCCTGGCGTTGCGGGTCTATGCCGACCATAACCTGCACCTGATCGCACGCTCGATCAACTACACCGTGGAAGCTGCGGTGGTGTTCAACGACAAGTCTGCGGCCACCGAAGCGCTGGCGTTGATCGCCTCCACCGAAGAAGTCGCGGATGCCCAGGTGCTCAACGCCCGGGGCGTGTTGCTCGCCCGTTGGCAGCGACCGGAAACCGGATTGTTTTCCGATCTGGAAGCGCAGATCGCCAAGGCCTTTCTCGAAAAACCCATCAACATGCCTATCGTCCACCAGGGCCTGGAAATCGGCAGCATCCAGCTCACCGGACATGGCGGCAGCCTGATGCGGTTTTTGCTCAGCGGTCTGATGGGCATTGTGTTGTGTACCGCCATCAGTGCCTGGGTTGCGCTGTATCTGGCGCGCCGCCAGCTTCGCGGAATCACCGGGCCACTGCGCAGTCTGGCCGCCGTAGCCCACGCCGCGCGCAGCGACCGAGCCTTCGACCAGCGCGTGCCGCCCGCCGACATCGCCGAACTGGACGACTTCGGCAACGACTTCAATGCCCTGCTTGATGAACTCGAGTCCTGGCAAACCCACCTGCAAAGCGAGAACGAAACCCTGGCCCACCTAGCCAGCCATGACAGCCTCACCGGGCTGCCGAACCGGGCGTTTTTCGAAGGTCGACTGATTCGTGCGCTGCGCAATGCCCACAAGCTCAACGAGCGGGTGGCGGTGCTGTTCCTCGACAGCGACCGGTTCAAGGAAATCAACGACAGCTTCGGCCATGCCGCCGGCGATGCGGTGCTGGTCGCGGTGGCTACGCGGGTACGTGCGCAATTGCGCGAAGAGGATCTGGTGGCGCGTTTGGGCGGCGATGAGTTTGCCGTGCTGCTGACGCCGCTGCACAAGACCGAAGACGCCGAGCGGATCGCCGACAAAATCATTGCCAGCATGGAAGTGCCGATCACCTTGCCGGGCAACACCACGGTGTTGACCTCCCTCAGCATCGGCATCGCCGTCTATCCCGATCATGGCGCCACGCCCGGCGCTCTGCTCAACGCTGCCGACGCGGCGATGTACCAGGCCAAACGCTTGTCCCGAGGCGCACAGCAAACGGCCGGGTCGGAGCTCCCGGTCGCCCACATTCAAACCAGGAGCTAATTTCTGTGTTCTCAATTCCCCAGCGTTACCTGCGATTGTTCTCCATCACCCTGTTCATGGCTTTATTGGCATTGACCGGATGCCAAACCACGCCGCAAAAAGGCCTGACCCCGGCGCAAATCTCTGTGCTCAAGCAACAAGGCTTCGAACTGACCGACGAGGGCTGGGCGTTTGGCCTGTCCGGCAAAGTGTTGTTTGGCAGCGATGTCGAAAGCCTGAATGCGCAAAGCACCGAGATCGTCCAGCGCATCGGCAAGGCCCTGCTGGGCGTCGGGATTGAGCGGGTGCGGGTCGATGGTCACACCGACGCTTCGGGTAAAGAAACCTACAACCAGCAACTGTCCCTGCGGCGGGCGAAAAGTGTTGGCAAAGTCCTGAGCGAGGTCGGGATGAAAGAGCAGGACATCAAGTTGCAGGGGCTCGGCAGCAAAGAGCCGGTGGCATCCAACGACACACCGGCTGGCCGTACCGAAAATCGTCGAGTCTCGATTGTGGTGAGCGCCGACTAATCCGCAAACACCATCTCCCGGCTGTCCCCCATCAACAGACGCTGATTCTGCTCGGTGACTTCGCGGATGTAATCCCACAACAGGGTGATCCGCTTGAGCTTGCGCAGGTCCTCCCGGCAGTACATCCAGAACTGTCGGGTGATGTTGATCTCAGCCGGCAATACCGGCAGCAACCGCGGATCCTGCGCCGCCAGAAAGCACGGCAGAATCGCCAGCGACCGCCCTTGCTGCGCCGCCACGAACTGCGCGATCACGCTGGTGCTGCGCAGGTTGGCGCTGGCGCCGGGCAGTACGTTCGCCAGGTACAGCAGCTCCGAGCTGAACGCCAGGTCATCGACATAACTAATGAATGAATGTTTGGCCAAGTCGGCCGGGCGGCGGATCGGTGGGTGTTTGTCCAGATAGTCCTGGGTCGCGTAGAGCTGCAATTTGTAGTCGCAGAGTTTGCAGCAGACGTACGGCCCGTGTTCCGGGCGTTCCAGGGCGATGACGATGTCCGCTTCGCGTTTGGACAGGCTGATGAAGTGCGGCAGCGGCAGGATGTCTACCGAGATGGCCGGGTAGGCGTCGACGAAGTGGCTCAGCTGCGGGGTGATGAAAAAACTGCCGAAACCTTCGGTGCAGCCCATGCGCACATGCCCGGACAGCGCCACGCCGGAGCCGGAAACCTGTTCGCAGGCCATGTGCAGCGTGCTTTCAATCGACTCCGCGTACCCCAGCAGGCGCTGGCCTTCGGCGGTCAGCACGAAACCGCTGGTCCGGGACTTTTCGAACAGCAATGTGCCCAATGCCGCTTCCAGCGAACTGATGCGCCTAGACACGGTGGTGTAATCCACAGACAGGCGCTTGGCCGCGGTGCTGGCCTTGCGGGTGCGGGCGACTTCGAGGAAAAACTTGAGGTCATCCCAGTTCAGCGAACCTAAAGACGTGATGTTTTTTTGCATGTTGGACCGGCTTTTATGTGCGTTCTTATTAGAAGTTTGCACATCTATACTCCAAAAACAGTCCGACAACCAATTCGCGACACACGCCTCATCTCAAGGCGACTTACCCGCCTTGGCTCCCTGCATAACAATAAGTATTGGAGACCAGCATGAACGCATCGCTCACGCCCAACGAAACCACCGTCCAGACCGTCAAGCTGTTGATCAACGGCGAGTGGGTCGAGTCCCAGACCACCGAGTGGCACGACATCGTCAACCCGGCGACCCAGCAAGTGCTGGCCAAGGTTCCCTTCGCTACCGCGCAAGAAGTCGACGCCGCCATCAGCGCTGCCCATCGCGCCTTCCAGACCTGGAAGCTGACGCCGATCGGCGCGCGGATGCGCATCATGCTCAAGCTCCAGGCGTTGATTCGCGAACACTCCAAACGCATCGCCGTAGTCTTGAGCGCCGAGCAGGGCAAAACCATTGCCGACGCTGAAGGCGACATTTTCCGTGGCCTGGAAGTGGTCGAGCACGCGTGCTCCATCGGCACGCTGCAGATGGGTGAGTTCGCCGAGAACGTCGCCGGCGGCGTTGACACTTACACCCTGCGCCAGCCCATCGGCGTCTGCGCAGGCATCACCCCGTTCAACTTCCCGGCGATGATTCCGCTGTGGATGTTCCCGATGGCGATCGCCTGCGGTAACACCTTCGTGCTCAAGCCGTCCGAACAGGATCCGCTGTCAACCATGCTGCTGGTGGAACTGGCGATCGAGGCCGGCGTTCCGGCGGGCGTGCTCAACGTCGTTCACGGTGGCAAGGACGTGGTCGACGCGCTGTGCACCCACAAAGACATCAAGGCCGTTTCCTTCGTCGGTTCGACCGCCGTCGGCACCCACGTCTACGATCTGGCTGGCAAACACGGCAAGCGCGTGCAATCGATGATGGGCGCCAAGAACCACGCTGTGGTGCTACCGGATGCCAATCGCGAACAAACCCTCAACGCCTTGGTCGGTGCCGGTTTCGGTGCGGCGGGTCAGCGTTGCATGGCCACTTCGGTGGTGGTGCTGGTGGGCGCGGCCAAGCAATGGCTGCCGGACCTGAAAGCGCTGGCGCAGAAGCTCAAGGTGAACGCGGGCAGCGAGGCGGGCACTGACGTTGGACCGGTGATTTCGAAAAAGGCCAAGGCGCGGATTCTCGATCTGATCGAAAGCGGCATCAAGGAAGGCGCCAAGCTGGAGCTGGATGGTCGCGAGATCAGCGTTCCGGGCTTCGAGAAGGGTAACTTTGTCGGCCCGACCCTGTTCTCCGGCGTAACCACCGAGATGCAGATCTACACCCAGGAAATCTTCGGTCCGGTGCTGGTGGTGCTGGAAGTCGACACCCTCGATCAGGCGATTGCCCTGGTCAACGCCAACCCGTTCGGCAACGGCACGGGCCTGTTCACCCAGAGCGGTGCGGCGGCGCGCAAGTTCCAGAGCGAAATCGATGTCGGCCAGGTCGGCATCAACATCCCGATCCCGGTGCCGGTCCCGTTCTTCAGCTTCACCGGTTCCCGTGGTTCGAAACTCGGCGACCTCGGTCCGTATGGCAAGCAAGTGGTGCAGTTCTACACTCAGACCAAGACGGTCACCAGCCGCTGGTTCGATGACGACAGCGTCAATGACGGTGTGAACACCACCATCAACTTGCGTTAAGGAGCCAGGCATGAAAATCGCTTTTATCGGTCTCGGCAACATGGGCGCGCCGATGGCGCGCAACCTGATCAAGGCCGGCCATGCGCTGAACCTGGTCGATCTGAACAAAACGGTACTGGCGGAGCTGGAGCAACTGGGCGGCAGCATCAGCGCTACGGCGCGGGAAGCGGCTCTGGGTGCAGAACTGGTGATCACCATGCTCCCAGCCGCTGTGCATGTGCGCAGCGTCTGGCTCGGTGAGGACGGCGTGCTCGCCGGTATCGGCAAGGGTGTGCCGGCGGTGGATTGCAGCACCATTGATCCGCAGACGGCCCGCGATGTGGCGGCCGCTGCTGCCAAACAAGGCGTGGCCATGGCCGATGCGCCGGTGTCCGGTGGCACTGGCGGTGCAGCGGCGGGGACGTTGACCTTTATGGTCGGCGCAACGCCAGAACTGTTCGCCACGCTGCAACCGGTACTGGCGCAAATGGGCCGCAACATCGTCCATTGCGGCGAAGTCGGCACCGGGCAAATCGCCAAGATCTGCAACAACCTGTTGTTGGCGATCTCGATGGTCGGCGTCAGTGAAGCCATGGCGTTGGGCGATGCTCTGGGGATCGACACCGGTGTGTTGGCCGGGATCATCAACAGCTCGACCGGGCGTTGCTGGAGTTCGGAAATGTACAACCCGTGGCCGGGCATCGTCGAAACGGCGCCGGCCTCGCGCGGTTATACCGGCGGTTTCGGTGCCGAACTGATGCTCAAGGATCTGGGGCTGGCCACGGAAGCGGCCCGTCAGGCGCACCAACCGGTGGTGCTTGGCGCGGTGGCCCAGCAGTTGTATCAGGCGATGAGCCAGCGCGGAGAGGGTGGCAAGGACTTCTCGGCGATCATCAATAGCTATCGCAAACCTCAATAAGAGGTTTTCCCGGGGGCTGCGTCGGGCAGATCCCCGGTTTTTTATTCAGGGGAAAAGAAAAGATCGCAGCCTTCGGCAGCTACTACGGGATGTACACATTCCCATGTAGGCGCTGCCGAAGGCTGCGATCTTTTGCTTTGTCAGGCAAACACAAAATACTTACGTACTGTCTCCACCACTTCCCACGTGCCTTTCATCCCCGGCTCGATGACGAAGATATCCCCGGCGCGCAGGTGGATCGGCTCTTTGCCCTCGGGGGTGATGATGCAGTAGCCCTCGCGGAAATCGCAGTATTCCCACTTCACGTATTCCACATACCACTTGCCCGGCGTGCAGATCCAGGTGCCCATGATCTTGCTGCCGTCTTCGCTGGTGTAGGCGTTAAGGTTGACGGTGTGCGGGTCGCCTTCGAGCTTTTCCCATTTGCAGGCGTCGAGGACGGGCAACGGGTGGGTATCGCGAAGGACGGTGATAGGTGCGGACATGACAGCTCCAGGCGAATGACAGGTTTGAACAGCCACCCTATCGTTCGGCGGCAGTGGCCGGATGTCTGGCTTCGACATCCAGTTACCTGTTAGCGCTGGGGACATTCACTGCGCAGGAATAACGAGTTGCACCGATTTTGTGCAGATATGACGGAACTACTACAGTAATGCACCATAAAAGTTCAGTATTTTTTTAGACTTAAACGAGATAACCAGCCGGACACCTATTGCAAAACAAAATCGTCTGTACTATAACATTCGTACTAAAGGACATTCCCCTCAATGGAGTTACATCGTAGTCACGGACGGACTTAATTCAGCAAGCTCTCTCGTTAATATCTGACTTGGCCCCGGCACAAGCGTGGACATTTATCTGTCATTTATGGAAGGCGATCAGATAATGGAACAGTCAGTTAATTAAGTGGCGCAGACGCAACGTCAGGCGTGCTTAGAGAAGTTTGATTTATCACTAATTAGTTAACAGTTGCGCATCGGCTGACTCAGTCAGCGAAGTTTTGTGCGCGCTGAATTTATTATGTTCCCGGCATCAATGGAATGAGGCTTTATTGTGGACGATATTAATCTGATCGAAGTTTTAACGACGATTGATTCCGCCAGCGACCTGGGTCGACATGTCTGGATTCGGGCGGCCTGTCGCCTGGAAAGTGCGGAATTGGGCGATGACATTTTTGTCGGCTTCAAGTCGGATTTGCGCCATGTCAGCCTCGGCAAGTCGAGCATGCTGGCGACCGGAGTGCAGTGCCTGGGCACCCCGGAGGCACCGATTCGGGTCGGCGAAAATGCCTGGCTCGGCGCCAAGGTCACGGTGCGTGCCGGCGTCACCATTGGTGCGGGGGCCGTGATTGCGTCGGGTGCCCTGGTGACCTCGGATATTGCGCCGGACGCCATTGCCGTGGGCCGCCCGGCTCGGGTGATCAGTTATCGCAAAGTGATCGAGGATGGTACGCCGAGCCCGGCTCATGTGTTGGCCAAAGTGCGGGACAGAGCCCGCCAGGGCTTGCCTTCGCTGATCGACAAAGCGTCGCTGTCCGTGGCCCGGCTCAAGAAGTTGAACCCCGACACCATCACCTGGGACATCAGCGAAGACGCGTTGATTGATGCCGAATTGCGTGGCGGTGCGTCGGTGGAAATCGCCCGGGACTGCATCCTGATCGGGCGCAGTCAGCGCCAGGGTGGCCTGTCCCAGCAAGGCGGCATTGAACTGGGCACCGGCGCCACGCTGGGTGAAGGCGTGGTGATAGAGGCCGCCGGTGGTGTCGCGATCGGCGACTTCACGGAGGTCGGCGCCGGGGTCACGATTGTGGCTTCAACTCATGATTATTCGTTTCGTTCACTGCCTTGGGAGGAAGCTCCGATAAGGATCGGAAGTCGTTGCGTTATTGGCGAAGGTGCCATCTTGGTAGGTCCACTGAATATTGGTGAAGGTGCCGTTATAAAGCCCTATTCCGTGGTTATAAGGGATGTATTGGAAAACACTGTGGTTCATGGCGTTGTTCAACTAATGGAGATTCAAGAATGATTTTATTTGCCCCTAATCCAACCGGTTCCGGTCATAACATGCGCGCGCTGTCCATCGCCCAGGCGATTAAAAAGCAAACGCCGGACATGCCGCTGACTGTCGCGCTGGCGTCCTTGCAACCCACGTTTACACCGTTGTTTGAAAAGGCCGGTGTCGAGGTCGTGGATATTGCCGGGCGGTTGGTCGACTACTCGAAAAAGAGCAACTTGTCGAAAGAACTGGACTGGGCCAATTACATTGGCGGTTATATCGCCAATACGTTCTTGTCCGGCGAGCGAATTCTGTCTTACCTGGCGCTGATCACCGAGTACAAACCTTCGGTGCTGGTCTCGGACTACAACATGGCCGCTTGCCTGGCCGCCATTTTCAGTGGCACGCCGCTGGTGTTTGTCACCGAACGCTATGACTTCACCCTCTGCCAACTGGAAGACCATGACCTGGCCGACGGTGGCTTCGAGGTCAATGCACTGGAAATGGCCCGTGCTCGAGCGGCATTGCACAGCCAGTTCAGCTGGATGATCAACCAGACCCAATTGGTCTTGACCGATAAGCCGTTTGTGGCAGCGCTTGATCAGGGCACGCCGGTCGCCGAAGCCCTGAGCAACGGCAAGGCGCATTTTGTCGGGCCGATGATTCGCGAATACGTGCAAAGCGGTCTGGATGTGCGCGCCGAACTGAACATCGGCGATTCGCCGTTTATCGTCGCGTCCATCAGCGGCACCACGATGTTCTCGCAAAACAAGGATGCGCTGCTCGCCGCCTACCTGGACAGTTTCAAGACCCTGCGCGAACGCAATCCCGACCTGAAAATGGTGTTGCTGGGACGTCAGGACATCGCGGCCCAGGACGGCGTGATCTGCGTGCCGTACTACCCGGACTGGATGGGCTTGCTGCATGAAGCCAGCCTGCTGATTTCCGCGCCGGGCTGGATCACCGTGACAGAAATTGCCGCGTTGAAGATCCCGACCTTGTTCGTGTTGCCGTCCAAATCGGAATACCACGAACTGGAAGCCTTGCGTCGCCTGGAACTGCTCGGTTTTGCAACGCACCTGGGCCACGACCAGCACCGCATCGTTGAATTGGTCCAGGCCGAACTCGACAAAGACACCCAGGCCCTGAACTATTTTGCGCCGCATCAACAGGTCGCCTCCCCGGACGGCGACGGTGCCGCCCGCGCCGCCACCCGCATCATCGAGTTGTGCCAGGGCGTCGTGATGCCGCTGGCTGAAAGCCAGGCCGCTTAACCTCAAGGAAGAGGGATTCACCATGTCGCTTCATCCGCAGTTCTTTTTTGATCAAGGCCTCGCCGACCCCGAGCACGGTGGCTATTTTGCAATCACCGATGCCAGTGGGCAGGTCGCCATTTCCAGTGACAAGCAGTTGCAGGATCAGGTTGAGGCGACGCTCTACCAGGCCGAGCATGGCGATGAAGCGCAATTGCGCTTCGCCCATGACGGGTTGATGGGTCTGTACGATGCCCAGAACGCGGGGTTCCATGAACTGGCCGATCAGTTCTGGACGCCCCACGGTTCGGGGCGCTGCCGGACCCTGGCGCTGCAACTGGATGCGCTGAATGCCTTGATGGCCTATCAGCGCCGGGTGCCACACAGCGCGGCGAACCGCGAGATCATCAGCGCGATGCTGGAAAAGATCGAAGCGCTCTACGCCCGGTCCACCGTCGCCGGCGTCTACAGCAGCGATTGGTCGACGCCCCTGGAAGTGGCGACGTCCATTGAGCTGGATATCAGCGCGGCCAACCTGCTCACCCGGATCGGCAACGATCCGTTGGGCCAGGGACTGGTCGGGCACCTGCAGGTGCATACCGAAAACCTGATCGCACGCATCGCCGGCGGTGACAGTGACTCGTGCGTCGACGTGGACTTGAGCCGCTGCGCCGTGCGCGCCCACATCAGCCTTGCACTGGCGCGACTGGCGAATGTTCGCGACGACAATGCGCTGTCGAATCTGGCGCGCTCGTTTCTGCTGCAAACCCTGGCGCTGTTTCGCGATCCGGCCTATGGCGGGTATTGGGACCGGGTGTGCATCAACGGCAAAGTGCGGGTCGACTGGCACACCTCGTACAAAAAACACGAGTCGCCGTTCCCGATCAAAACCGCCTACGACGTCGCGTTACTGTTGCAGGCGATGCAGGCATTCCCGGGCGGTTTCGAAGGGCCTGATCGAGCCTCGGTGACCGCCGCGTTGCTGGAGTTTCATGACCGCAGCAACGGCGGGCTGTTCCTGGGCAAGGGCTACTTCTGGTCCACCCCCGACGACCCGACCGTGCCGTTTATCCGGCAGTTTTGGGCGCCGCCGCGTCAGCCGGGGATCTTCAGCATCGGCAACCTGACTTACTTGCCGCTGCACTTGAAGAGCCTGAAAACCCAGTTGGCCGCCGCCCACGCCCTGCAGAACCTGGCGCCACCGGCCACCGTGCATCATCACGACGATGCGGCGTTGGTGGCGCAGGAACTGATCGCGATCGATGGCAGCGGCGATGTGCAAGACATCCATCCTGCGGCCGTGCCCGCCATCAACGTGGATCTGAAACGCTACCTGGCCTGGCTGTCCAAGGCCCGCGCTTCAAGCGATACGCCGTACGGGCTGACCGCCGAAACCGCGCCGCTGGGCTTTCGGGCGGACAAGACCTGGCAGGTGTTTTCCGGCTTGCACGTGATCTCGGACCTGCACGCGCTGGGCATCCAGATTGAAAACAAGGCGAGCCTGATCGATTGCATCAAGTCTTCGCAAAACACCGACGGCGGCTTCGCCGAGCAGCCGGGGCACCTGAGCGATGTGTTCGCCAGTTACTGCGCGGTGTTGTCGTTGCGGGTGCTGGGCGCTCTGCCGAACGATATCGACGGTTGCGTGCGTTACTTGCAGGCAAGCCAGAACCCGGACGGTGGTTTCGGCGATGTGCCGGGTTTTGCCTCCGATATCTGGCACACCAACCTGGCGGTGCTATCGCTGCATGCGCTGGGCGCCAAGGCCCCGGACGAGCAAGCGGTCCTCGCGTTCGCGTTGCGCTGCCGCACCGCAGACGGCGGGTTTGCCAACAAACCGGGTTATCCGCCGGACGCGTTTTCGGTGTACCGCGTGGTGTCGACGCTGTTCATTCTCAACAAGCGCATCGTCGACGCCGGGCACACCGTGGCCTGGCTGCAAAAACTGCAATTGGCCAATGGTTCGTTCCATTACCGGCCGGGTAAAGCCGTGAGCCTGGTGGGCACTTACATGGCCATTGCGGCGATGTACTTGCTTGATGCCCAACCGGTTTATCTGCAGGAATCGAAGGACTGGATTGCCGCCCATCAAAAACAGGACGGCGGATTCGGCCCGCTCAACTCGACGTCGGCCACCACCGATGAAAGCTTTGTCTGCATCCAGACGCTGCTGATTCTGGAGCAGGGCTTGAGCCAGTACTGGGTGGCTTTGCTCAACTGAGCGAACGTTCAAGGATTGTTCAATCATCAATTGGCCAAGGGAGGCGCTGATGAAAATTTTAGTGACTGGGGGCGCGGGTTTTATCGGCTCGGCCGTCGTGCGGTATCTGATCAATGAAACCGACTGCGAAGTCATCAACGTGGACAAGTTGACCTACGCCGGCAACCTGGATTCGTTGGCCGACGTCGCCGCCTCGCCGCGCTACTCGTTTTACCAGGTGGATATCCGCAGCAAGAATGCGCTGGACGAGATCTTCGCTGCCCAGCAACCCGATGCCGTGATGCACTTGGCCGCCGAGTCCCACGTGGACCGCTCGATCGAAGGCCCGCAGGCGTTCATCGAAACCAATATCGTCGGCACCTACACCTTGCTCGAAGCGGCACGAAGCTACTGGAACCGGCTGGATGCGCCGCGCCAGGCCGCGTTTCGCTTCCACCACATTTCCACCGATGAAGTGTATGGCGACCTAGAGCCCCAGGACCCGGCCTTCACCGAAACCACGGCTTACGCGCCGAGTTCGCCGTATTCCGCGAGCAAGGCCAGTTCCGATCACCTGGTGCGTTCATGGCACCGCACCTTCGGTTTGCCGGTGGTGCTGAGCAATTGTTCGAACAATTACGGGCCGTTCCATTTCCCGGAAAAACTGATTCCCCACGTCATTCTCAATGCGCTGCAAGGTCAGCCGTTGCCGGTGTACGGCGATGGCGCGCAGGTTCGCGACTGGCTGTTTGTCGAGGATCATGCCCGGGCCCTCTATGCCGTGGTCAGTCGTGGCGAGGTCGGGCAGACCTACAACATCGGCGGTCACAATGAGAAGACCAACCTGCAAGTGGTGCACACCTTGTGCGATTTGCTGGAGGAGCGCGGCGCGGTCAAACCGGAGGGCGTCGCGCACTTTCGCGACCTGATCACCTTCGTCAAGGATCGCCCGGGCCACGACAAACGCTACGCGGTCGACGCCGGGAAAATCCATGCCCACCTGGGCTGGACGCCGCAGGAAACCTTCGAGACCGGCATGCGTAAAACCGTCGACTGGTACCTGGAAAACAGCCCTTGGTGGGCGCGGGTCCTGTCGGGCGACTACGCCCTGGAACGCCTCGGCGAACACGCCACCGAATCGGTTGAAGCCTGAATATTACCCCCTTCAAACCTCTCTGCTTAAAAGGAAAAAAGCATGGCCAAGTACAAAGGAATTCTGTTGGCGGGCGGCGCCGGTTCGCGTCTGCACCCGATCACCCTGGGCGTGTCCAAACAGTCGCTGCCGGTGTATGACAAACCGATGATCTACTACCCGCTGTCAGTGTTGATGCTGGCGGACATTCGCGAAATCCTGATCATTTCCACCCCGGAAGATTTGCCCGGTTTCCAGCGCATGCTCGGCGACGGCAGCCAGTTGGGTTTGAACCTGAGCTATGCCGTGCAGCCAAGCCCGGACGGCCTGGCGCAGGCCTTCATCATCGGCCGCGAATTCGTCGGTGAAGACAATGTGTGCCTGGTGCTGGGCGACAACATTTTCTACGGCGCCGGCTTCGGCGAAACCCTGCTGCAAGCGGCCAGCCGCGACGAGGGCGCGACGGTGTTCGGCTACTACGTGGCCGACCCCGAGCGCTTTGGCGTGGTCGAGTTCGATGCCACCGGCAAGGCCTTGAGCATCTGCGAAAAACCGACCGATCCGAAATCCAATTTCGCC
This sequence comes from Pseudomonas sp. ANT_J12, assembly GCF_008370045.1. Taxonomy (GTDB): domain Bacteria; phylum Pseudomonadota; class Gammaproteobacteria; order Pseudomonadales; family Pseudomonadaceae; genus Aquipseudomonas. The sequence continues at coordinate 1,184,434 of NZ_VOBN01000001.1, read as the reverse complement.
GTCACCGGTCTGTATTTCTACGACAACGAAGTGCTGCAGATCGCCGCTGATATCAAGCCGTCGCCACGGGGCGAGCTGGAAATCACCGACGTCAACAACGTCTACCTGCAACGGGGCAAATTGAATGTCTCGGTGATGGGGCGCGGCATGGCCTGGCTCGACACCGGCACCCATGATGCGTTGCTGGAAGCAGGCAATTTCGTGCACGCCATCGAGAAGCGCCAGGGCTTGAAAATCGCCTGCCTGGAAGAGATTGCCTACAACAAGGGCTGGATCGACGATGCGCAGTTGCTGGTGCTGGCCGGTGCCATGAGCAAGACCGGTTACGGTCAATACCTCGCCCGGCTGATTACCGATGATGTGTTGATGGTCATGGATGCGCGTCAGTCATTGCGGGGCGCGGCCTGATCCTCGGCAAGGGCCCTCGATGGATCGAGGGCGCTTGCCGGGTGGTTTTATCGACCGGTGACGGTGTCGTGAGACGTGGTTTTCAAACCGGTTCGCGGGTCGATTTCAAGCATCTGTGTGGAATGCAAATGGGCCAGGCGATTGGCGTGGGTGGGGGCTTCGGCCGCCAGCGGCGAACGGCGTTTGCGGGTTTCTTCGCGCAGCACCGGCAGCACTTCGGCGCCGAACATGTCGAGTTGTTCCAGCACGGTTTTCAACGGAATGCCGCCATGGTCGAACAGGAACAATTGGCGCTGGTAGTCGCCGAAATGCTCACGAAAGGTCAGGGTCTTGTCGATGATTTCCTGGGGGCTGCCCACCGACAACGGGGTCATCTCCATGAACTCTTCGAGTGACGGTCCATGGCCGTACACCGGGGCATTGTCGAAGTAGGGGCGAAACTCGCGTCGCGCATCCTGGGAGTTGCGGCGCATGAAGATATGCCCGCCCAGGCCGACGATGGCTTGCTCACGCGTGCCATGGCCGTAGTAGGCAAAGCGTTCCCGGTAAAACTCGACCAGGGCAATGAAGTGTTCGCGGGGCCAGAGGATATGGCTGGCGAAAAAACCGTCGCCGTAATACGCCGCTTGTTCGGCGATTTCCGGGGTGCGGATCGAACCGTGCCAGACGAAGGGCGGCAAGTCGTCCAGGGGGCGGGGAATCGAGGTGAAGTTCTGCAACGGGGTGCGAAAACGACCGCTCCAGTTGAGGTCTTCTTCGCGCCACAACTGGTGCAGCAGCCGATAGTTTTCCATCGCCAGCGGCAGGCCATCGGTGATGTTTTTGCCGAACCAGGGGTAGACCGGCGCGGTGTTGCCGCGACCCAGCATCAGGTCCATGCGCCCGCCACAGAGGTTTTGCAGCAGCGAGTACTCTTCGGCCAGGCGTACCGGGTCGTTGGTGCTGATGAGGGTCGTGGAGGTCGAGAGGATGATGCGTTGGGTCTTCGCCGCGATGTACGCCAGCAGGGTAGTCGGGGAAGAGGTAATGAACGGCGGATTGTGGTGCTCGCCGGTTGCGAACACATCAAGACCGATGTCCTCGGCTTTTTGCGCGATTTGCAGGGTGGCCTGAATGCGCTGAGATTCACTTGGGGTACTGGCGTTGGTCGGGTCTTGCGTGACGTCGCCAACGGTGTAGATCCCGAATTGCATAAAGCCTCCTTGCCTTGCGTATAGGTATGTTTGAAACCGGTGCTCCGAAGGTTAAATAATCGAGGCACTTGAAATGTACGCCTGTACACGTACAATCGCAATTCTGATTCGCCGTGCAACGGACATTCCGGGCACCTGACACCGACAGGAGCAAGACATGGAACTGGGTTTTATTGGTTTGGGCACGATGGGCGCGCCGATGGTGCTGAACCTGCTGAAGGCCGGTCATCAGGTCCGCGTGTGGAATCGCTCGCCGGCGCCGCTGGAAGCATTGGTGCAGGCCGGCGCTCAAGCGGTCGACAGCCCGGCACTGGCGGCGAACGCCGAAGTGTTGATCTCGATGCTGGGCGACGATGCCGCGATCCGCTCCGTGTTCATCGACGCCAAGGCGCTGCACGGCCTGGCGCCGGGCAGCGTGCATGTGAACATGTCCACGGTGTCGGTGGCGCTGGCTAAGGAAATGGCGGCGCTGCACGCCGAGCGTGGGGTGGCTTATGTGTCGGCACCGGTGCTGGGGCGGGTGGATGTCGCGGCGGCCGGCAATCTGAATATTCTGGTGTCCGGGCCGGCCGATGCGTTGGCGCGGGTCCAGCCATTGTTCGATGTGCTGGGGCGCAAGACCTGGCCGTTCGGCGAGTGTGCAGAACTGGCGTGCGTCGCCAAGCTGTCGGCCAATCTGATGATTGCCGCGGCGATCGAATCAACGGCCGAGGCCTCGACCCTGGCCAGCGGCTACGGCATCAGCCGCGCAGCCTTCATCGATATGATCACCTCGACGCTGTTTGCGGTGCCGGTCTATCAGGGCTACGGAAAACTGATGGTCGACAAACAGTTCGAGCCGGCCGGGTTCAAATTATCCCTGGGCTTAAAAGACATTCGCCTGGCGCTGGAGGCGGGTGAAGCGGCGCAGGTGCCGTTGCCGTTTGCCAGTGTCTTGAAGGACAACCTGCTGGATGGCATGGCCCACGGCCAAGGCGATCAGGATTGGGCATCGCTGTCGGAGGTGAGCGCACGACGCGCCGGCGCACGTTAATTCCTTAGTGTTTAAACGCCGTAACTTCGTTGCAAGTTCGGATGTTTCTTTTCGCCTTTAATTATTATCAGTGCCTTCTAAAAAATAAGTATTGCTCCTGATAATAACGCTTGCCAATGTACGACTGTAGACGTACATTTTTCACGGGGTTTAATAACAATAAAACGTTGTCTGTTTTTCGTCTGCTGAACGTTAATAAATAATAGCTAGGAGCCGTTATGAAAAATCTAATGCAATGGAATAACCTTCCCACCGAATCCAATGAATGGCTTGAGAAGGTACGTGCACTGAATCCTTTGATCCTTAAACACCGGGATTACAGCGAGCAGACGAATGCGACTCACAAGGATGTGATGTCTGAGCTTTTCAAGGAAGGCTTTGCCCGGACCTCCGTGTCCAGGGCGTTTGGTGGTTCCCAGGTCGATATCCAGACCACCTCCGCCATGCTGCTGGAATTTGCCCGGCATGACGCTTCCGTCTCCTGGCAATTGGCCGTACAAGTGGCGATGGGGCGCCTCTCCGACTATTTGCCGGAGCACACTTCCGAAGCGATCTACAGCACCTGCAACGGTTTCGTGATCGGGGCGATCCACTCCGGCGGCGAAGCGTTGCCCGTGGGCGACGACTACCTGTTGAGCGGCAAATGGGCCTTCGCCAGCGGCTCGGCCCACGCCGACTGGCTGGTGTGCACCGCTACCGTCAAAGGCCCGGCCAACGGCTCGGCGCCTGAGGTGCGGATGTTTTTCGTCCCGGCCAGCCAGTGCAAGATCAACCACACCTGGGACACCCTGGGCATGCGCGGCACCGGCAGCAACCACTTTGAATGTTCACAGGTGCTGGTCAACAAGGCGTTCTCCCTGGACGTCGAAACCCTGAAAAAATCCCCGGAAATTCGCAGCTCCCGTGCTTATGCCACGGGGTACTACGAGTTCGGTACGCTGGCGGCGATGTCCACCGTGCTGGGCGTGGCCCGGGCGGCGGTCGATCACTTTCGCAATGACCGCGCGGTGAATACCGATCCGGGGCTGGAAGGGGTGATTTTCGAGAAGACCGGCCGCGCCATTTCTTCGGTGCACACCGCGCAATTGTTGCTCGAAGACGCCATCTGCCAAGTGATCAACCGCGGTGAAACCATCGGTGAACCGGTGAGCGCACGGGTCGGCCTGGCCGCTTCGGTCCTCACGGAAAACTCGGTGAATGCGGTCAATCAGATCTACGCACTGGCCGGTTCCAAGGCGGTTTACAAAACCAGCTTCCTGGAACGTTGCTTCCGCGATATTCATACCGGTTCAAAGCACTTCACCTTGTCGCCTTTGAACTTGCACGGTATTGGCAAACTGTATTTGGATAAAACCAACGTACTGATTGCGGCGTAATACGCTAATAAACAAGTTCGGCGAGTTATGAGTGGTTGATCACAGGGATTAGTAACTCGCCGGGTTTGTGTCGCCTCTTTTTTATTAATTCTTAAACTTTTGTGCTCGCAGTAAAGAGTCAAGGGAGTGCCACATGCTTGCTCGAAATATAGTTAAAACACTGGTCTTTATTATCTTCGTCGTGATCATTTCCAGCGCATTGGGCTGGCGTTTCTGGTCACCGGCCCCGGCGGCTGCCGAACAACGAATCCCCAGCACCCGGGTCGGTCTGGCCCAGGTCAAGAAGCAACCGTACACCTACTACCTCGAAGCGATCGGCAAGCTCGAAGCGCAGCGTCAGGTCTTGGTCTCGGCTGAAGTCAGCGGCAAGGTGGTGGATATCGATTTCGAGTCCGGCGATGAAGTGAAGGCCGGGCAAGTGTTGCTGACCCTTAACGATGCGCCCGAACAGGGTGAGCTGGTACGCCTCAAGGGCGAGTTCGAATCCGCCAGGGCGCAATTCGCTCGGGTGCAGGAACTGGCCAAGACCGGTGCCGAAAGCCGCCGCGCCTTCGACAGTGCCCGCGCTCAACTGGATGCCGCCAAAGGTGATATGGAACGCATGCAGGCGCAAATTGCCCAGCGCCATATCCGTGCACCGTTCGCCGGCACCCTGGGCATTCGCCAGGCGCATCTGGGCCAATACCTTGAAGCCGGCGGCGCTGTCGCGACGCTGACCGATCCGGGTGTGCTGCGGGTCAACTTCACTCTGGCCGAGCGCGATGGTTCCCGCGTGGAACTGGGCCAGACCGTGCAGGCCAAGGTCGATGCCTGGGCCGATGTGAAGTTTCTGGGAAAGATCGTGGCGGTCGATCCACAGATCAACCAGTCCCACACCATTAACGTCCAGGCGGTGATTACCGATACCAAAAAACTGCTGCGCCCAGGCATGTATGCGCGGGTTTCGGTGACGCTGCCGCAAACCGCGGAACTGCTCATCCCGGAAACCGCCATCACCTACAACGCTTATGGCGAAAGCGTGTTCTCGGTGTACCTCGACGAGGCCGGCGTGACCAAAGTCAAACGTGAAAGCATCAAGGTCGGTGAGCGTCGCGATGGCTGGGCGGTGGTCAACAAAGGCCTGACCGAAGGCGTGCAAGTGGTGACTTCCGGGCAGTTGAAACTCCATGACGGCGTGGCGGTGGAAGGTGTTCCGGACACGATTGGTCTTAACCTCGCAACCGGGTCGAAACAATGAAATTTACCGACATCTTTCTACGCCGCCCCGTGCTGGCAGTGGTGGTCAGTACGCTGATCCTGCTGTTCGGTGTGCGTGCGTTGCTGAACTTGCCGATCCGCCAGTACCCGATGCTGGAGACGTCGACCATCACGGTCACCACCCAGTACCCCGGCGCCTCGTCGGAACTGATGCAAGGCTTTGTCACCCAGCCGATCAGCCAGGCCGTGGCCTCGGTCGAGGGCATCGACTACCTGTCGTCGTCCTCGACCCAGGGCCGCAGCCTGGTCACGATCCGCATGGCCCTCAACAGTGACTCGATCTCGGCGTTGACCGAGGTGATGGCCAAGGTCAACCAGATCAAGTATCGCTTGCCCAAGGATGCCTATGACCCGGTGGTGGAACGCACCTCGGGCGGTTTCACCAGCGTGGCCTACGTGGCGTTTGCCAGTTCCAACCTGACCATCCCGGAGATGTCCGATTACATCTCCCGCGTCGTCGAGCCGATGTTCGCCGGGATCGAAGGTGTGGCGAAAATCAACATCATGGGCGAGCAGAAACTCTCCATGCGCCTGTGGCTGGACCCGCAACGCTTGGCCGGTTACGGCATGACCGGGCAAGACGTGTCGAAAGCCATCGAAGGCAATAACTTCCAGGCCGCACCGGGTCAGGTCAAAGGCCTGTACGTGGTCAGCAACCTGCGGGTCAACACCGACCTCAACAGCGTCGAAGACTTCCGCGACATGGTGCTGCGCAACGACAACGGTCGGATCATTCGAGTGCGCGACGTGGGCACGGTCGAGCTGAATGCGGCCGCGACCGACACCAGTGGTTCGATGAGCGATGTCCCGGCGCTGTTCCTCGGCCTCGATGCCGCACCGACCGGCAACCCGCTGGTGATCGTCAAGCGTGTGCGGGAACTGATCCCGCAGATCCAGGAAACCCTGCCGCCGGGTGTGACCGTACAAATCCCGTTCGAAGTGGCGCACTTCATTCAGTCCTCGATTGACGAAGTGTCGTACACGCTGCTCGAAGCGCTGGTGATTGTGGTGCTGGTGATTTACCTGTGCCTGGGTACCTTCCGCACCGTACTGATTCCGTTGGTAACCATTCCGCTGTCGATGCTCGGCGCGGCGATGTTGATGCAGATGTTCGGCTTCAGTCTCAACCTGCTGACCTTGCTGGCGATGGTGTTGGCCATCGGATTGGTGGTGGACGATGCGATTGTGGTGGTGGAGAACGTCCACCGGCACATCGAGGAGGGCAAGACGCCGTTCGATGCGGCGTTGATCGGTGCCCGTGAAGTGGCGGGGCCGGTGGTGGCGATGACGTTTACCCTGGCGGCGGTGTACGCGCCGATCGGCTTGATGGGCGGCCTCACCGGTACGCTGTTCAAGGAATTTGCGCTGACCCTGGCCGGTGCGGTGGTGATTTCCGGGATCGTCGCGCTGACGTTGTCGCCGATCATGAGTACCCGCCTGCTGGATGCCAAAAGCAGCGAAGGCTTCATGGCGGTCAAGGCCGACCGCTTCTTCCAGTACCTGGCCCGGCGCTACGGCGCATTGCTCGGCGGTTCCCTGGCTCGACGCTGGATCAGCCTGAGCGTGGCCCTGGTGATCTTTTTCAGCCTGCCGTTCCTGTACCGCTCGGCGCAGACCGAACTGGCGCCGCTGGAAGACCAGAACATCCTGCTGACCGCCATCAAGGCGCCGCAGCATGCCAACCTCAACTACCTGGAAGCCTACGCCCACAAGCTCTACGAGACGTTCAACGAGATTCCCGAGGGTTACAGCAACTGGGTGGCCAACGGTTCCGACGGGCTGTCCAACAGCGTCGGCGGGATCAACCTGGTGGACTGGGAAAAACGCGGTCGCGACGCCAACACCATCCAGCCCGACTTGCAGGCGAAGGTGAACCAGATCGAAGGCACCAGCATCTTTGTGTTCCAGATGCCGCCATTGCCGGGCTCGACCGGCGGGTTGCCGGTGCAAATGGTCATTCGCAGCGATCAGGAATACCTGGCGTTGTTCAACGTGATGGACCAACTCAAGCAGGCGGCCCAGGCCAGTGGTTTGTTTGCGGTGGTGGACAGCGACCTGGACTTCAACAACCCGGTGGTCGAAATCCAGATCGACCGCGCCAAGGCCAACGCCCTGGGCATTCGCATGCAGGACATCGGCGAGACCCTCAACAGCCTGATCGGCGAGAAGTACGTCAACCGGTTCTCCTTCCACGGGCGTTCCTATGACGTGATTCCGCAGTCGATTTCCGCCGACCGCCTGACCCCGGAAACCCTCAAGCTGTATTACGTGAAAGACCAGAAGGGCAACCCGGTGCCGCTGTCGACGCTGGCCACCCTGAGCATGAAGGTCGAGCCTAACCGCATGACCCAGTTCAACCAGCAGAACTCCGCCACGTTCCAGGCCATTCCGGCCCCGGGCGTGACCCTGGGCGATGCCGTGGGCTTCCTGCAAAAACAATCGGAAAACTTCCCGGCCGGCTTCAGTTTCGACTGGCAGTCCGATGCGCGTCAGTACGTGCAGGAAGGCAACAGCCTGGTGTTCACCTTCGGCCTGGCTCTGGTGATCATTTACCTGGTGCTGAGCGTGCAATACGAGAGCTTCCGCGACCCGTTCATCATTCTGATCAGCGTGCCGCTGTCGATCTGCGGGGCCCTGGTGCCGCTGGCGCTGGGCATGACGTCGTTGAACATCTACACCCAGATCGGCCTGATTACCTTGATCGGATTGATCAGTAAGCACGGGATCCTGATGGTCGCGTTCGCCAATGAACTGCAACGCAAGCAAGGCATGGACCGCGTGCAAGCGATTCAACATGCCGCGCAAGTGCGTCTGCGGCCGATTCTGATGACCACCGCCGCGATGGTGGTGGGTCTGGCGCCGCTGTTGTTCGCCAGCGGCGCGGGTGCCAACAGCCGCTTCGGTCTGGGTCTGGTGATTGTGGTGGGGATGCTGATCGGCACGCTGTTCACGCTGTTCATCCTGCCGTCGGTCTACACCTTGCTGAGCTCGATCAAGCAGCCGGCTCGCGCCGCTGAAACTCACTCGGTCAGTGCGCCGCAACCCATCTGAGGAAGTTGTATGTATCGGATTACACGCTTCATGCTGGCGCCGCTGGCCGCTTCGATCCTGTTGACGGCCGGCTGTGTGAACTACGCCGGGATCGATCATCAGGGCCAATTGCTGAGCATTGACCAGGCGTCCTCGAACAGCTTGAAAGACACGCTGCCACCGGCCAATTGGCCCCGTGCCGATTGGTGGTCGTCCCTCGGCGATCCACGCCTGGGGGCCTTGATCGAAGAGGCTTATGCGAGCAACCCGGACTTGCAGGAAGTCTCGGCGCGGGTCGCCAAGGCCAATGCTTTTCTGGACTTGCGCGATGCCGAGCGTTACCCGGAAATGGACGCCTCGGCGGGGGTCAGCCGTGGGCGTCTGTCGAAGTTCGAGGACTACAGTGGCGAAGGCCACAAGTACTTCACGGCGCGCAACCTGGCGGTCAATTTCAACTACACCTTTGACCTGTGGGGCGGCCAGCGCGCGGCCTGGGAATCGGCGCTCAACAGCGCCATGGCAGCGGAAGTCGACCTGCAATCGTCGAAGCTGATTCTCACGGTCAACGTGGTCAAGGCTTACAACCAATTGGCGTATGCCTGGCAGGTCTCGGAGCTCAATCGCCGGGATCTGGAGCGCTTGAGCAAACTGGTGGAATTGTCGGACTCGCGCTACAACTCGGGGCTGGACAACCTGTCGCAGTTGAAGCAGGTGCAAAGCCTCAAGGCCCGCTCGGAATCGACCCTGATCGGTGCGCTGGACGACATCGAAATTGCGCGGCTGCAATTGTCTGTGCTGGTGGGCAAGGGCGTTGATCGGGCGCAGGGCATCGAGCGGCCTTCGACCTTGCAAGCCAGCGCGGTGGCGCTGCCCGCACAACTGCCGGCGCAGCTGCTCGGGCGCCGGCCGGACATCGTCGCGGCGCGTTGGCGGGTGGAGGCCGAGAACAGGAATGTCGACGCGGTCAAAACCACGTTTTATCCCAACATCAACCTGGTCGCTGCGGCGGGCACACATGCCTTGTCCGGTGACGCGATTTTCGCCAGCGTCAGCAAGTTCTGGAACATCGCGCCGACCATTTCCTTGCCGATTTTCGATGCCGGGCGCTTGGGCTCCGACCTCAAGGCCGGGAATGCCGAGCTGGATGCTTCCATTGCGCACTACAACCAGGTGCTGACGTCGGCGCTGCACGAAGTCGCGATCTCGGTGACGCAGCTGCGTTCCTTCGAACAGCAGATCGTGGTGCAACAGGATGCGTGTGCGATTGCCCAGTCGTCCTATGAGCTTTCGCAGTCGCGCTACAAGGCCGGGGAAGATACGTTCCTCGACGCGCTAAACATCGAGCAACAATTGATTCAGGACGAGATGCGCCTGGCTTACCTCAACAGCAAGCACGTCGACAGTTCGATTTCATTGATGGCGGCGTTGGGCGGCGGCTTCCAGGAGCCTGAATCGCCGTTAGCGAAGAACACCGAACAGTAGCGTTCAGCGGGCAGTAGCGCCCGGGGCGTTGATCGCGGGAAAAGGGATCTTTGTGTATAGTCTTACTGTTCTCGTATAGACGAATTCACGCATGACTTTTCCCGCCTATATCCTCAAAGGTACCTACCTATGAACGTCCCGAATCACCCCAACCAGGATCAGATCTTGTTAGAGAATGTTCTGTCCGCGCTGGGGAGCCCGTTGCGCCTGACCGTGTTGAAGGTGTTGGCCGATGGCCAGGAACACCCCTGTGGCCGGATCCTCAAGGGCGCATCGAAGTCGACCATGACCCATCACTGGCGGGTTTTGCGCGACAGCGGCCTGATTTGGCAACGGCCGTACGGTCGGGAAAACCTCTTGTCCTTGCGCCGCGAGGACATGGACCTGCGGTTTCCCGGGCTGCTCGATTCGCTGCTCACCGCGGTCAAGTTCGATGAACAGACTGTTGATGTCATCAGCAAGCATGAAGTCACCGAAGACGCCGACGCTTGAATGCAGTTGATCCACCGCAGGTGAAGGGCAGTGCCCTTCACGGCAACCAACCGATTCACGATCACCAGGGAGGTGTGTGAGCATGGGAACGAATCATTATTGGTCATCCGGACCGTTGTCGGAGTTGACCGCCCCCGAGCACCATTGGCTGTTTTTGCCCGGCGCGTTGACCCCGCGCCTGAAAGCCATGGGCGACTATTCCATCGAAGTCATCGAGCAGTCGCATACGCTGCTCAATCATGACGAAGCCGAAGCGCTTGATGTCCCGCCGGCATCCACCGGCTGGGTGCGCGAAGTGGTGATGAAGATCGACGGCGAGGCCTGCGTCACGGCGCGCAGCCTGACCAGTGTGCCGGCCCTGAGCGCCGACTGGGCCGAGTTGAACGGGTACGGTGGCCGACCGCTGGCGGAGATTCTCTACCGCTCGGAACAGACCCTGCGCGAACCGTTCCAGTGTGCCTTGCTGAGCCCCGGCGCGCCGTTGGCGGCGCTGTCCTATCGTTACGCGCCACACGCCAAACGGCTGCTGGCCCGGCGCTCGCGCTTTACGCGCAACGGCTCGGCCTTGTTGGTCAGCGAGTGCTTTCTACCGGCGTTCTGGGCGCGGGTCTAGTTCGACATCAGGCTCGGCAATCGAGCTTGAAAAAACACCCAGACATCATCCCCCAAAGATCATTTCCCCAGCCGCTATCATCGGGCGGCGAACCCTTGGCCGTTGGCCGGCCAAAGGGCTGTCTGCCTGATGCGTCTCAGAGGTTGATCACGGCTTCAATCTGGCTGATGGCCGGGGTGAGGGCCAGGGCCAGTTTTTCCGCTTTCGACGTCGGGCGCATCGTGTTGCACGAGCGCAGGAACAGCGGGTCATCAAACTTCTTGCGCAAGCGCGCCAACGAACCACTGATTGCCGGCTGTTTGACGTGCAGGCGTTCGGCCGTGCGCGAAACACTTCGCTCGCGAAATAACACCAGGAAAATGATGATCAGGTTCAGGTCCAGATCCGCGAAGTTGTCTTCATTGAATAACATGGTTTCATCCCTGTCATGACCCGTTGCGCACGAGCTGCCGGTCAGCAAAAACCGGCGGCGGTCACGCAGGTCGGGGCATCGATTACTGATCGGGGGCCAAGCGCATTTCGTCATTGAGACGGTAGTAATTGCGATTGAAATAGACCAGGCCTTCCTTGGCTTCGCTGTGTTTGAGCTCAAGGATTTCACAGTAAAAAATGCTGTGGGTACCGACCTCGTCAATCTTGCTGACACGGCAGTCGAGATTGACCAGCGCTTCTTCGATGGCCGGCGAGCCGGTCACCAGGGTCTGGCAGTTAACGCTGGAGAAGCGTTCCTGCATGGTCAACTGACGATTGGCGAAGGCGCCGGAGGTGGATTGGTGGCCCCCGGTCAGCACGTTCACACAGAGCACGCCGTTGGTTTTGAAATGCTCGTGGTTGGCCGAGGCGCGATTGACGCACACCAGCAGCGTCGGCGGTGAATCCGTCACGCTGCACACGGCAGAAGCGGTGAAGCCGAAACGGCCTGCGGGGCCATCCGTTGTGACGATGGTGACGGCGCTGCCCAGCATCGCCATTGCGTTACGAAACTCCGATGAATCAACCATAGCGTCCCCTTCATTCCTTGTAGGTTATTGGAGCTGATCCGTTCTTCCTTGACCGCTGTCGCTGTGCGAAAACGGCTCTCGGACAACACGTTCGCTCCGGAGCTATAGTACGTATGTAGCCGTACCTTGCAAGTTATTCCTTGGGCTTATTTTGCGTTGATTAACGTACGGACAATGGCGTTCAAGTTCGCTCTAAAGGGCAGTGTTTCCAGGCGTTTTGCAGGCTGTCTTCAAACTCGACCAATTGCGCGTGCCGTTGGGTCAGCGCAGCGATTTGGTCGTGGACCTCGCGCTTCTTGTCCGTGATCGCCTGCTGCGCGTCGCTCCATGCCAGTGGCTGGCCGGTTTGGCCGGCGAAAATCGCCTGCAACTCCTTGAGCTTGAAACCCAGTTGCTGGGCGCACTTGATGATGCTCAGCAGATCGACGCTCTGTTGGTCATAAACCCGGTAGTTGCCCTGGCGCCTGGCGGGTGGCAACAGGCCGATGGCCTCGTAGTGACGGATGCTCTTGACGGTGGTTCCTGAACGCTGCGCAGCCTGGCCGATGTACATGGAAAGTCCTTTTTTGCCGTGGGTAAACCGGGCCCATTATCGGCAGACTTATCGGCCGGCGATAGCCTGGGCTCGCAGCAGCCAGGCTTCGCGCTGACCCGCGCTGGAGCCCAGGATCGGGCCGAAGGTGAGGGTGCGCCGGGGTTCTATGCCACAAAACGCCAGGGTGGTTTTGCGGATCTGGTGCAGCCCCGGCATGCGATAGACCCAGCGGTAGTACCAGGGCGGTGTGTCCATGGTCACCAGCAAATGCGCGGTGCGACCATGCAGGAGTTTGTCGGGAAACGCCTTGCCTTCGCGGTACTTGAAGGCAAATCCGGGCAGGAACACCCGGTCGAAAAAGCCCTTGAGCAACGCCGGAATCCCGCCCCACCAGATCGGATAAACCAGTGTCAGATGCTCGGCCCACAGAACGTCGGCCTGAGCCTGGCGCAGATCGGCTTCCAGCGGTTGGATCTGTTGATAGCCTTCACGCAGCACCGGGTCGAAATCCAGCTGGCCGAGAAACAACTGCCGCACTTCGTGCCCGGCGCGTAACGCCGATTGCGCATACCGCTCGGCCAGCGCGCCGCAAAAACTGTTGCTGGAAGGATGACCGAGAATCACCAGGATTTTCTTGCCCATCGTCTGCGTCCTTGAGGATGAAACCTCAAGGGTAAAGTCTGCCCCTCAGGGGAGAGTCAAGGCGGGCAGCAAGGCGTTGGCGTAACCGGGCAGTGCGGCGAAGTCCCGGGCGCACAGCAGCAGTTTGCGTTGGGCCCAGGGCTCTTGCAGGGCGCGGCTCTGGAAAGGCTTTTCGCCTGGCCAGCGTTCGACGGCGGCCAAGGGCACGATCGCCAGCCCGGCGCCCCGGGCGACCATGCGCATCACGCCATCGAAGCCGTCGGCGCGGATGCGGATTTGCATCCTCGAACCGATATGCAGGGCTTGTTCTTCCAGGTACACCGCCAGTGCGCTATCGGCACTCAGTCCTACGTAGTCATGGTGCAAGGTGTCGCTGAAACTGACGTCGCCGGCGTCGGCCAACGGGTGATCGCGGGGCAGGATCAAGACCAGCGGGTCGTCGCGGAAAGGCCGGGTTTGCAGGTCGTCGGTGTCGATGGCGTCGGAAACGATACCCAGGTCCGCCGCCCCTTGGCGCAAGGCGTGAGTGATGCGTGCGCTGGGCAGTTCTTGCAGGTCGATGTCGAGGTTGGGATGCTCGCGCAGGAAGTCCGCAAGTAGCTCCGGCAGGTATTCCGTGATCGCCGTGGTGTTGCACAACAACCGCACCTGGCCTTTGACCCCCTTGGCGTAGTCGGCGAGATCCTGCTGCATGCGCTCGGCCTGTTGCAGCAGCACCCGGGCGTGCTGGGCGAGCGCCTTGCCGGCGGGCGTGGGCGTGACGCCGCGGCGATTCCTTTGTAGAAACTCGATACCCAGCGACGCCTCCATGGCGCGGATGCGTGCACTGGCGGCGGCCAGGGACAGATGCGTGCGGCCGGCGCCGGCGGTGATGTTGCCGGTGTCGAGGATGTTCAGGTAGAGACGCAGGTCGGTGAGGTCGAAGTGCATAAGTTTCCACAGGATCGTTCCCACGCTCTGCGTGGGAATGCCTCATTGGACGCTCCGCATCCGCTTCGGCAAGTGACGCTGAGCGTCACGGGCTGCATTCCCACGCAGAGCGTGGGAACGATCGTGCCTCTGTCATATCAAGAGGCACCCTCAGTATATGGCAGATTTTCAACCCGGCCGCCGGGGCGCAGGATAGCCCCATGAATACACTCGCCGCGTTCTACCAAAACCTCGGTCTGGCCCTGTCTGTATCGGTCATCGCCACCTTCCTGCTGGCCGGCATGATCAAGGGCGTGATCGGCCTCGGCCTGCCCACCATCGCCATGGGCCTGCTCGGCCTGGCTATGGCGCCGTCGCAGGCTGCCGCGTTGTTGATCATCCCGGCGACCCTGACCAACGTCTGGCAACTGGCCTTCGGCGGGCATCTGCAAGGGCTGATCAAACGCTTGTGGCCGATGCTGCTGGCGATCTTCATCGGCACCGGCGCCGGTACGCTGTGGATCGGCATGGCCGGCGGGCATTGGGTGGTGCGGGGATTGGGGGCGGCGTTGTTGGTGTACGCCTTGAGCGGATTGTTTCTGCCAGCGTTGCGAGTCAGCAGTCGCACCGAGCGTTGGCTCGGCCCGGTCTGCGGTGTGCTAACCGGCGTTATCACTTCAGCCACCGGCGTGTTCGTGATTCCGGCAGTGCCTTATCTGCAAGCACTGGGCTTGAACAAGGATGAACTGGTGCAGGCGCTGGGGTTGTCGTTCACCGTCTCGACCCTGGCCCTGGCCGCCGGCCTGTTCTGGCGCGGTGCCTTGGGCGGTGGCGAGTTGAGCGCCTCGCTGTTGGCGCTGATCCCGGCGGTGCTCGGCATGTTGCTCGGGCAGTGGTTGCGTCAGCGGATCAGCGCCGTGCTGTTCAAGCGGGTGTTCTTCATCGGCCTTGGTGCACTCGGCGGCCACTTGCTGATCAGCGGCTAGACGACGGGCTGAGCATCTCGATGGCGCGAATGTCGAAATCCCGCTCAAGGAAGTTCATGCGCTGCTCGCGGAACTGCTTCATGTGCGGCAGGTTCGAGTGCACATCCAGATGCGCCTGGGATTCCCAGATCTCGTAAAAGATAAACAGCGTCGGGTCCTGCTGGTCGCGCAGCATGTGGTACTCGATGCAACCGGGTTCGGCGCGGCTTGGCGCGACATAGGCGCGAAACAGCGCTTCAAAGGCCTCGGCTTTTTCCGGGCGGGTCTTGGCGTGCAGGATGAAGCCTTGTACATCACTCATCGAAAAAATCCCTCGAAAATAAGAATCGGCGAAAGTCTATGGCAACAATCGCCTATCGATTCGTGCGTTTTGGTCAAATGAATTTTGTGAATTCGTGGCTTATTCCACGCGAGGCGCATCGCTACTCTGCCGCCATCGAATTCCCAACCTTCTGAGATCCTTCATGAAAAAAGTCCTCTTGCTCAACGGCGGCAAAAAGTTCGCCCACTCCGATGGCCGCTACAACACCACCCTGCATGACACCGCGCTCAGCGTGCTGGATCGTGGGGGCCTGGACGTGAAGACCACGTTCATCGACGAGGGCTATGACCTCGCCGAAGAAGTCGCCAAGTTTGTCTGGGCCGACGTGATCATTTACCAGATGCCGGGCTGGTGGATGGGCGCACCGTGGACCGTGAAAAAGTACATCGACGAAGTCTTCACCGAAGGTCACGGCAGCCTCTACGCCAGCGACGGCCGCACCCGTTCCGATGCGTCGCAAAAGTACGGCAGTGGTGGTTTGTTGCAGGGCAAGCAATACATGTTGTCCCTGACCTGGAACGCGCCGCAGCAAGCCTTTGACGATCCGACCGACTTCTTCGAAGCCAAAGGCGTGGACGCGGTGTACTTCCCGTTCCACAAGGCCAACACCTTCCTCGGCATGACCGGTTTGCCGACTTTCCTGTGCGTGGACGTGATGAAACGCCCGGACATTGAAGGTGATGTGAAGCGCTATGAGCAGCATTTGACTGAGGTGTTTGGGCTCAAGGCCTGACAGTCAGCTACTATCGACAGTCGGAATCTGTGACCAGAGCCACAGTAAACCCCTCATCTGCAGGGATTTGCCGCAGCAATATCGATAAGAGGAATTCAGTGAAAGCCAGATCCGATGAATTGCAGATTTTCGTCTGCGTGATTGAATGCGGGTCGATTTCCGCTGCGGCCGAGCAAGTCGGGCAAACGCCGTCGGCGGTCAGCCGCACGTTGTCGCGCCTGGAAGCCAAGCTCGATACCACGCTGATCAACCGCACCACGCGGCGCATGGACCTGACCGAGGAAGGCAAGTATTTCTTCGAACACGCCAAGCGGATCCTCGATCAGATGGACGAACTCGAAGAACGCCTCAACTCCCGCCAGCAAACCCCGTCCGGACGCCTTCGCATCAATGCCGCATCACCGTTCATGCTGCACGCCATCGTGCCGTACATCGATGAGTTCCGCGGTCTCTACCCGGACATCCAGCTCGAGCTCAACAGCAACGACCTGATCATTGACCTGCTGGAACAAAGCACCGACATCGCCATCCGTATCGGCACCCTGGCCGACTCGACCTTGCATGCGCGCTCCCTGGGTTGCAGCCCGCTGCACATCGTCGCCAGCCCGGCTTACCTTGAGCAACACGGCACACCCACTGCCGTCGCCGACCTCAACGATCACACGCTGATCGGCTTCACCCAGAACGAAGGCCTCAACCAATGGCCGTTGCGTCATGTGCACGGTGATCGCTGGCCGATCAACGGGGCGATCAACGCTTCCAGCGGCGAGACGGTGCGGCACTTGGCGCTGGAAAACCAGGGCATCGCCTGCCTGTCGGATTTTATGACCCACGACGACATCCGCGCCGGACGCCTGAAAGAGGTGTTGTCGGCATTCAACAGCGGTTATCGCCAACCGATCAACGCGGTGTACTACCGCAACTCGCAACTGGCCCTGCGCATCCAGTGCTTCCTGGACTTCATCCAGGGCAAATTGGCGGTGTACGCGAATTCCGATTTCAAGGGCTGATTCGTGATCCCTGCGCAAGAGTGAATTGGGCCACCGGGGATTTTTCGACAGGGATCGGTCGTTGATACTCGTTGCATCACTTATTCACGCAGGGAGTTTCTCCATGAACGTATTCGTTACCGGCGCTGCCGGTTTTATCGGCGGTTCCATCGCCACGGGTCTGGTCCAGGCCGGCCATCACGTCACCGGTCTGGTGCGCAGCGCCGAACAAGCCAATGAACTGACCGCTCTGGGCATCACGCCGGTGATCGGCACCCTCGATGACAGCGCATTGCTGGCCGAGCAGGCCCGCGCCGCCGACGCTGTGATCAACGCCGCCAGCAGCGACCATCGCGCCGCTGTAGAAGCTTTGCTCGATGCGTTGCGCGGTTCCAACAAAGTGTTCCTGCACACCAGCGGTTCGAGCATCGTCGGCGATGCGTCGGGCGGTAAATCCAGCGACGTCATCTACTACGAAGACAACCTGCCGGCACCCACCGTCGACAAAGCCGCCCGCGTGGCCATCGACGACCTGATCCTCGCCGCCGCGAAGGACGGGGTGAACTCGGCCGTCATCTGCAACACCCTGATCTACGGCCACAGCCTGGGCGTCAAGCGCGACAGCGTGCAGTTGCCGCGCCTGCTCAAACAGGCCCGTAAAAGTGGTGTGGTGCGCCACGTCGGCACTGGCCAGAACATCTGGTCCAACGTGCACATCGAAGACGTCGTCGCCCTGTACCTGCTGGCGCTGACCAAAAACGTTCCGGGCACGTTCTACTTTGTCGAAAGCGGAGAGTCGTCGTTTATCGACATGACCACCGCCATGGCCAAGGCCCTGAACCTCGGCGAGCCGCAAGACTGGCCGCTGAAAGACGCCGAAGCCGAGTGGGGTTATGAAATGGCCAACTATGGCCTGGGTTCGAACAGCCGGGTGCGCGGCAAACATGCCCGTGAACAGCTGGGCTGGGCGCCGAAACGTACTTCGGTGACCGAGTGGATCCTGCACGAAATGGTCTGAGGCAAATGCCGACTGATCCTGTCTGAAGTTACAAGCAATGGCCTGCCGACGAGCAAAATGCTCTTCGGCGGGCCTTTTTTATGCCGGGTGAATCTAACTGTTTATTTTGCCCACTGAAGTCCCCGGAAACAGGGGAGGTCAGCGTGGTATTTAATTTTTAGTGGAGGGTGCAAGAGATTCTTCGCAAGTTTGCTACTAGGCTGTTGCCTGCACCGACATAGCCAACTCTGATGGCAAGAATAAGAAGTATCGACATCCACTTGTTACCCCGGCATGAAGCCGGGCACACAGGTAAATGCCCGTGGACTTTTTTTGCAAAAGGACTTTGCGATGGCAATACACACTCTTGATGTCTTCCCGTAAGGCATATCTCAGGCGAGTCGTTTGACTCCGCCACTTCACCCTTTATGACGTTCGGCGATAGATGCCGCAAATTCGCTCATAAACCCAGGCTAGAGCGCTGCGCTTATCAAGCGTAGGCACAGTCATCACTGGAATTGGCAAGAACAAGGAGCAGTTATGATCATTTTAGGCATTACTAATAATGATTTGTCGGGTGCCTGCCTGGTACGTGATGGTCAGATTCTTTCAGCGGTCAGCGAAGAGCGCTTTACTCGTATAAAAGATCACAAGATCTGGCCGGAACAGTCCATTGAGTTTGTACTGAACCAAGCGGGGTTATCACTCGAAGATGTCAATTATGTTGCGTATGGATGGAATGCTGGTTTCAGTGCCGATAAACACCTTGAGTTGTACTTTGATCGCATCGTTGAAGAAGTCCGGAATAATCCGCAAGGGCTGACACAATTCCGACAACGTATAACGGATGAAGTCAAAAACGATAAAGAGAAACGAACCGAGTTTGAAGCATTCATTACGGCCAATGAGTTGACCGGCAAGGCTTATTACATTGACCACCATGAGTGCCATGCCCTCGGCGCCTATGTCTGCTCACCGTTTGACGAGGCATTGACCCTGACCTGCGACGGCCGCGGTGATTTCCAGTCCTTGACCGTGACCTGGTACAGCCCCACCGAAACCACGGTGTTGCAGCGCGAAACCAGCGTCGACAGCTTGGGTTATTTCTACGGTCGGATCACCCACTTGCTCGGTTACAAACCCAATCGACATGAAGGCAAAGTCACTGGCCTGGCCGCGTTTGGCGATCCACAAAAGCTGCTGGGGGTGATGCAGCAAATGATCCGTTTCGAAGACGGGCGCATCAAGGCCTGCTGCGGTGATCTGTTCCTGCCGTCCTACCACCACTACAGCGAACCGCTGGAAACCCTCTTCGCCCGGCAAACCCCCGAAGACATCGCCGCCGCCGTGCAACGCCACACCGAAGACCTGCTGGTGGCGACGGTCACGCATCACCTGGCGCAACGGGGCAGCACCAACCTGTGCCTGGCTGGCGGCGTGTTCGGCAACGTGAAACTCAATCAGCGCCTGCGCGAGATTCCAGGGGTGAAAAACGTCTACGTGTTGCCGTGCATGGGCGATGGTGGCCTGGCCTTGGCGGCGGCGGTCGGGGCGGCGTACCTGGAAAACGGCACCCGTTTCAAGAACCCGGCGATGGCTCTCGGGCCGCAAGCGCGCAGCGTGTCGCAGAACATCAACCTGATCACACGTGACTACCCCGAACTCGGTTACCACACGCCGTCGAACATCATCGACGTCCTGACCGAGGCGCTGCTGGAGAATCAGGTGCTGGGCATGTTCAAGGGCAAGATGGAATTCGGCCCGCGTTCGCTGTGCAACCGCAGCATCGTCTATCACGCCCAGGATGCCGAGGTGAACGACTGGCTCAACAAGCGCATGCACCGCACCGAGTTCATGCCGTTCGGCCCGGTCACGGCCATTGAGCAGGCCGCCGCGTGCTACGTCGGCTGGGATGAGGATCAGGTCGCGGCAGACACCATGACCATGACCTACGATTGTCACCCGCAGTTTCGCGAGGCCAGCCCGGCGGTGGTGCACATCGACGGCACCGCGCGGCCGCAGGTCATCCGCCCGCAAGGCGACCCGTTCATGCATCGCCTGTTGAACGCCTGGCACGACAAGACCGGCCAGGCAGCGTTGATCAACACCTCGTTCAACCGGCATGAAGAGCCGATCGTCTGTTCGTCCCAGGACGCGCTGGATGCGTTGAAAGAAGGCATGGTCGATCTGGTGGTGATGGGTGAATCGCTGATCGTCTGGCGCAAGGGCAAGAACAGCTTCACCCAACAACGCTTCGAATAAGGGATCGTTTTCAGGGCTCCCGTGGAGCCCTGCTTTGGAGCATTGAGCGTATGGTTGACGAATGTATTTGATCTTTTTCGGGTTCTTTGCGGCCGAGGGGATTATTTATCCGTTCTGGCCGACCTGGCTGGATTCGCTGGGGTTCAGCGCCAGCCAGATAGGCCTGCTGATAGCAGCGGCTTATTGGCCCCAGGTGTTTACCGGGGTGTTTATCACGTACGTGGCCGACTGGCGCGTGGACCAACTGCGTCTCGCCGCTTTTCTCGGGTTCTCGGCGTCATTCTGTACGTTGCTGTTCTACTTCATGCCGGCGCACCTGTGGATCTTCGTGTGCCTGAGCGTGCTGTTTGGCGGACTGTGGATGGTGGTGTTGCCACTGTCCGAGTCCTATCTGCTCAAGCGTGACAAACAGGCGTTGCAGAACTACGGCTGGGTGCGGGCGGTGGGCTCGTCGGCGTTTATCCTGACCTCGACCCTCGGCGGTTTGTTGTTCGCGCACTCCAGCCAATCCTGGGTGCCGATCGTGATTGCGGCGAGCATGTTGTTCACCGCGCTGGCCTGTCTGCGCTTGAAGCGCCAAGTGTCCCGGGCACATTTGCAGCCGGTCAGCCGCACGATTAAACGACCGGACTGGAAGGCGCTGTGTGCGCACAAAAGTCTGTTGATCGCGATTGCCGCCGCCAGTTTTATTCAGCTGAGCCACACCCTGTACTTTTCCACGGCGTCGATTGGCTGGGGCGTGAAGGGCTACTCTTCGGCCTATATCGGCGCGTTCTGGTCGGTGGCGGTGTTGGCGGAAATCACTTACTTCGCGCTCTCCAATAAGGTCCTGTCGTTCTGTTCGCCCTTGTCCATCGTGATCTTTTCCAGCGTCTGTGCGGCGCTGCGCTGGGCGGTGTTTTCCAACAGTGATGCGGTGTCGGTGATTCTGCTGGGGCAGTGCCTGCATGCCCTGAGTTTTGCCGCGTACCACTCGGCGATCATGCGGTTTATTCGCGACCATGCGCCGCAAGACATTCAGGTCTTTACTCAGGGCGTCTATTACTCCCTGGCGGTTGCGCTGCCCATGGGCCTGGCCACACCTTTTGCCGGGTACTTGTACGAAACGCAGCCGCAGTGGTCCTACTACGTGATGGCGCTGTTTGCCTTGATCGGCACAGTGCTGGCGTTTATTGCTCATCAGAAGATGCGAAGTTCAACTCATGACACAACGAACGTTTACAGCCGTCTGCTTTG
This sequence comes from Pseudomonas sp. ANT_J12, assembly GCF_008370045.1. Classification (GTDB taxonomy): domain Bacteria; phylum Pseudomonadota; class Gammaproteobacteria; order Pseudomonadales; family Pseudomonadaceae; genus Aquipseudomonas. Next base: position 1,162,938 of record NZ_VOBN01000001.1, on the reverse strand, counting down.
ATATGGACGGCGTGCTTATCCAGTCCCGCGACGTCATCGAATTCGCCTGGACCAGCGTCGCCCGGCGCTACGGCGTGGCCGTGGATCAGGCCTTTATCACCGAACACATTCACGGCCGCCCGGGCGGTCATACGATGCAGGCGCTGTTCGGTCAGTTTGACGAGCCGCAGCGCGTGGCGATCAAGCAGCAAGTCGATGCGGTCGAGCAGGTCTCGACTTGTGCGCTGGTGCCGGGGGTGGCCGCGTTTATCGCGCAACTCAAGGCGAGCGCGGTGCCCATGGCGCTGGTCACCAGCAGTTGGCGAGCGCGGGTCGAACATGTCCTGCAGCAACATAATCTGACATCGGTGTTCGACAGCATCATTTGCCGCGACGACGTGCGCAGTGGCAAACCGGCGCCGGATGCCTATCGCCTGGCGGCGGCGCAACTGGAGCGCCAGAGCGATGAATGCCTGGTGTTCGAGGACTCGGTCAGCGGCGTGCAGTCGGCGATCAGCAGCGGCGCGCTGTGTGTGGGCATCGGCGAAGACTCGACGTTGACCGATCACGGCGCGACGCGGGTGTATGCGGATTTCACCGCGCTGCCGGTCTCGCTGACCGATCTGGGGCCTCACGTCTTTGGCAATAGCGGTCTGTTCATCAGTGGGCGGGTTGCCCAGAGGTTCGCCCGCTCATGACGCCGACCCTGCAACACGCCACCGTCCTGTGGGACTTCCTCGGAGCAGGGCGCCAGCACCAGGCTTGCGAGCTGATCGTGGTCTGTGGTTCCTACGATTTGCGGGTCTGCGATTACGCCTGCGAACTGCTGAAAAAAGGCGTCGCCCCGCACCTGCTGTTCACCGGCAATACCGGCAACTGGACGAAGCATTTGTGGGAACGCACCGAAGCCGATATTTTTGCGCAACGAGCCCTGGCGCTGGGGGTGACGGCGGATCAATTCACCCTGGAACCGCGCGCCACCAACTTTGCCGAGAACATCGCGTTTGCCAAGGCGCTGTTCCCACAGGTGCATCGAGCGACGTTCCTGACCAAACCGAACTCCATCCGCCGTGTGGCCTTGACCTTGCCCGTGCAGTGGCCCGAATTGGAGGCGTGTGTGGATGCGCCGTCGTTCGCTTTTCCGGGAGGGATCAGCAACCTGATCGGGGTCCTGGGGCTGATCGACGAGATGGTCGGGGATGTGCACCGCATCATGGTTTACCCTGCGCTGGGCTTCCAGGCGGAACAGCTGATTCCCGACGAGGTCCAGGTCGCCTGGCGTTACCTGGTGGAGCAAGGGTTCGATCACCATTTGATCAAGGGCAGGAGCTGAGGCCTGGAGACTGACATGTTGTACGACACGCTGATTCGCAACGCCCTGGTCATCGACGGCAGCAACGCGCCCGGTTATTCCGCTGACGTGGCCATTTTGAACGGCCGCATCGCGTTTATCGGCGACCTGCACGACGCTCGCGCCACGGATGAAATTGACGCCGCCGGCCGGGTGCTCGCGCCGGGTTTTATCGACGTGCACACCCACGATGACACCGTGGTCATCCGCCAACCGCAGATGCTGCCCAAACTCAGCCAGGGTGTAACCACCGTGATTGTCGGCAACTGCGGGATCAGTGCCTCGCCGGTCAGTCTGCGTGGCGATCCACCGGACCCGATGAACCTGCTTGGCACCCGTGCGGCGTTTGTGTATCCGACGTTCAGCGATTACCGCGCCGCCGTCGAAGCGGCGAACACCACGTTGAATGTGGCGGCGCTGGTCGGCCATACCGCGTTGCGCAGCAATCACCTCGACGACCTGTTTCGCACGGCCACTGCGGATGAAATCAGCGCGATGCGCGAGCAGCTGCGCGAAAGCCTGGAGGCCGGCGCGCTCGGGTTATCCACAGGGCTGGCCTATGCCAGTGCGTTCTCGGCGTCCACCGATGAAGTGATGCAACTGACCGAAGAGCTGAGCGCTTTCGGCGCGGTCTACACCACCCATTTGCGCAGCGAATTCGAACCGGTGCTGGAGGCCATGGACGAGGCGTTCCAGATCGGCCGTCATGCCAAATCCCCGGTGATCGTGTCCCACCTCAAATGTGCCGGCGTCGGTAACTGGGGCCGCAGTCCGCAGTTGTTGGCGTCCCTTGAGCACGCGGCGCAAACCCATCCCGTGGGCTGCGATTGTTATCCCTACGCGGCGAGTTCTTCGACCCTGGACCTCAAGCAAGTCACCGATGCCCATCGCATCACCATCACGTGGTCCGCGCCCCATCCTGAAGTGAGTGGCCGCGACTTGATCGACATCGCTGCCGAATGGAGCATGCCGCTGCTCGACGCCGCCCGGCGTCTGCAACCGGCCGGTGCGGTGTATTACGGGATGGACGAGGCGGATGTGCGGCGCATCCTCGCGCATCCGTTGTCGATGGTCGGCTCCGACGGGTTGCCGGAAGATCCGTTTCCTCATCCACGTTTGTGGGGCGCGTTCCCGCGGGTGCTCGGGCATTTCAGTCGTGATGTCGGGCTGTTTGCGCTGCACACCGCCGTGCACAAGATGACCGGTTTGTCGGCGGCGCGCTTTGGCTTGAAGGAACGCGGTGAAATTCGTGAAGGGCATTGGGCGGATCTGGTGTTGTTTGATCCGTTGACCGTTCGCGACGTGGCGGATTTCCATGACCCGCAACGGGCGGCGGAAGGGATTGATGGGGTGTGGGTCAATGGTGTGTTGAGTTACATCGATGGCCAGGCGAACGGCAAAAGGGAAGGGCGGTTTCTGGCGCGGGAAGGGGATTTGCGCGACGGGTTCCGGTAAACATTCCGAGAGCTGCATCACAGTGGTGGCACTCTGCAATTAAAGAAAGCCATCGCCAAGCCGAAGCGCTGACATCCAGCCCAGCTACACTGGGCCTTTCCAACCAGGGAGCAACCCATGAGCTTCGGCAAAACCACCCCGATCCTGCGGATTTTCGATGAAGCCAAGGCAGTGGCGTTCTACGTCGACTTCCTGGGCTTCAACATCGATTGGCAGCATCGCTTCGAAGCCAATTTCCCGTTGTACCTGCAAGTCTCCCGGGGCGAATGCGTGCTGCACCTGTCCGAACACCATGGCGACGCCACGCCGGGTTCGGCATTGCGCATCGAGACCGATGAACTGGAAGCCTTCCAGCAACAACTGAGCGCCAAGGATTACACCTACGCCAAACCGCAGATCCAGGCCACGCCATGGGGCAGCCAGGACCTGACCGTGATCGACCCGTTCGGCAATCGGTTGGTGTTTACCAATGCGATTTGTGTCTGAGTTTCAGCCTTCGTCCGGCGCGCGGTGGGTCTGGCGAAACTCGCCGGGCGGCATCCCGCGCCGGCTCTTGAACGTACGGTGAAACGAGCGCGGTTCGGTGAAACCCAGGTACTGGGCGATGTCCTGGATCGGCAAGGTGCTGTTCAGCAAATAATGCTCAGCCAGCTCCTGGCGCAGGTCATCGAGAATCTGCTGGTACGACGTGCCCGCCTGATGCAACTGGCGTTGCAGGGTGCGCACCGACACGGCGCATTGCTCGGCCACCTGCTCTTTGCGCGGCAGCCCTTCCTTGAGCAACTGGCGCAGGATGCTTTTGACCCGCTGCTCCAGTGATGCGTCCTCCAGCGTGGCCATGAGTCCCAGGGCATGTTCTTCCAGGGTGCGCAGCAATTGCGGATCGGCCTGGCGCAACGGCAACTGCAAATACGGCAACGGCACAATCAGGGCCGAATAGGGCTGGTCGAACAACACCGGGCAGTCGAAGAACTGTTCGTACTGCGCCTGCGTCGTGTCGGCCGGTCGTGGATGTTCGAGCCAGACGGCGGCCGGTGACAGTTGGGTATCGGCGATCCAGCGCGCGTATTGCAGCCAGGAACCGAGCACGTTTTCCACCAGATGCCGGCGGATGCGCGGCCGTTGATGACGGCAGGTCCAGATCAAGTGCACATGACTGTCCCGCACCTCGGCGCGGCTGACCCCCATGTCCCCCACCAGCTTCTCGAACGGCATGATGCGGCTCATGGCATCGCCCAGGGTCGCGCAGTTCATGGTGATGTAACCCAGCACGCTCCAGGAGTTGGGCAACACAAAACGCGCGGCGTTGAGGCCGAACAACGGATCGCCCGAATGTTCGCAGAAATAATCGAGCAACCGTTCATGCACTTCGCCCGGCAAGCGCAGGCTGTTGTCGCTCAACTGCTGCGCCTGCAACCCGGACGCCGCCAACGCCGGCTCGATGGCCACGCCCAGTTGTTCGGCATGGCGCACGTATTTGAGCAGCGGAGGGACTGAAGTGAAGCCCAGGGATTGCATGATCGTAGTCCTTTGATCAAAGCCCGCGTGCGCGGATCAATGCGCTGAAAGGTAAGTTGAAACCACAGCTAAAGTAAATGGCTGAGGTTTACGCGACGTTTGACTCAATTGGCTACTCGAACTGGCCGGATGCGACCGTGACACTTTTCGGCAGCTGACTAGTATGGGCTCCTGAAATATCACTATCAGAACCGCAAAAGGACACACGCATGCGACGCTGGAACGGCTGGGGAGATGCAACCACGGTGGTCGAACTGCCGGCCCAGGGCGCGGGATTTCTCAATGAGCGGCTCGGTGTCGGTCGAACGTTGCCCGATGCAACGCTCGAGACGGCATTGGCCCGCGTGCCGGCCTCACGGTTGGCGGAACATCCCTTGTACAGCGTGACGGCGCAGGATCGTCTGTTGCATGCGCGGGGTCAGAGCCTGCCGGACTGGCTGGCGCTGCGCGAAGGAGCGCCGGGGCTTTATCCCGACGCCGTGGCCTTCCCCGAAAGCGCCGAGCAGATTCGTCAATTACTGGCGCTGGCCCAGGCGCAGGACCTGTGCCTGATTCCCTATGGCGGCGGCACCTCGGTGGCAGGGCACATCAATCCGCCGCGTTCCACACGGCCGGTGGTGACGGTGTCCCTGGCGCGGATGAATCGCCTGACGGACCTCGACGAACAGAGCCTGCTGGCAACCTTCGGCCCCGGCGCGACAGGGCCGCAAGTGGAAAGTCAGCTGCGTGCCCGTGGTTATACGCTGGGGCATTTCCCGCAGTCGTGGGAACTGTCGACCCTGGGCGGTTGGGTCGCCAGCCGCTCCAGTGGCCAGCAATCGTTGCGCTATGGGCGCATCGAGCAGTTGTTCGCCGGTGGCACCCTGGAAACCTTTGCCGGTCCTCTGGAAATTGCCACGTTCCCGGCCTCGGCCGCCGGTCCCGATCTGCGCGAAGTGGTACTGGGCAGTGAAGGCCGTTTCGGGATCATTTCCGAGGTCAAGGTGCGGGTCAGTGCGCTGCCGGCCGATGAGCGTTTCTATGGGGTGTTCCTGCCCGACTGGCCGCAGGCGCTGCGAGCCATCCGTCAGTTGGCCCAGGCCCGCGTGCCGCTGTCGATGCTGCGCTTGTCCAACGCGGTGGAAACCGAAACCCAGTTGGCGCTGGCCGGTCATCCACAGCAGATCGCCTGGCTGGAAAAGTACCTGGCCCTGCGCGGCGCCGGTGCGGGCAAGTGCCTGCTGACGTTCGGCGTGACCGGCAATCGCCGGCAAAATGCGCTGTCCCTGAGCCAGGCCCGGCAGCACCTGAAAGCCTTCGGCGGCGTGTTCACCGGCACCTTGCTTGGCAAGAAATGGTCGCAGAACCGTTTCCGTTTCCCCTACCTGCGCGAGAACCTGTGGAACGCCGGTTACGTGGTCGACACCCTGGAAACCGCCACCGACTGGAGCAACGTCGACAACCTGCTCGGCCGGGTCGAAAACAGCCTGCGCGACGCCTTGGCCGCTGAAGGCGAGCAGGTGCATGTGTTCACGCACCTGTCCCATGTCTATGGCGAAGGGTCGAGCATCTACACCACTTACGTGTTCCGTCCGGCAGCGGACTACGCCGCCACCCTGGCGCGCTGGCAGGCGCTCAAGCAGGCCGCGAGCCAGACCATCGTCGACCACCACGGCACCATCAGTCACCAGCATGGCGTGGGCAAGGACCATGCGCCGTACCTGCTGCGGGAGAAGGGCGCACTGGCGATGGACACCTTGCAGGCGCTGAGTCGGCATTTCGATCCCGCCGGGCGCCTGAACCCCGGCACGCTGTTGCAGGAGTGACGGCCATGAGCCTCGACTGGAACGCGGCGTGGCGCCAACAGGTGCTGTCAACGCTGGCGGATGAAACCTGGGACCTGATCGTCATCGGCGGCGGCATCAGCGGCGCTGGCATCCTGCGCGAAGCCGCACGGCGTGGCTGGCGTTGCCTGTTGCTGGAGCAGCGGGATTTCGCCTGGGGCACGTCCAGCCGTTCCTCGAAAATGGTCCATGGCGGTTTGCGTTACATCGCCAAGGGCCAGTGGCGCCTGACCCGCGATTCGGTCCGCGAACGCCAGCGCCTGCTCGACGAAGCGCCGGGGCTGGTGGAACCGATGAGTTTCCTGATGCCGCATTACCGTGGCGGCTTTCCCGGCCCACGGGTATTGGGCGGTTTGTTGAGCGTCTATGACGCACTGGCCGGGCGGCGCAGTCATCACTTCCATGATCCGCAGCAACTGGGTTATCTCGCGCCAGGCGTGAAGCAAAAAGACCTGCTGGGCGGCACCTGTTTTGTCGATGCCCTGACCGATGACGCGCGCCTGGTGATGCGGGTTTTGGGCGAGGCCCGGGCCGACGGCGCCGTGGTCATCAACGGCATGCGCGTGCAGCAATTGCTGCGTGAAGAGGGGCGGGTGTGCGGGGTTGAGGTCGAGGACGGCGAGGGCGGTGCATCGCTGCGATTGCGCTGTGCGGTGTTGGCCGTGGCCACCGGCGCCTGGGCTGAACGCTTGCGGCCATCCGACGCTCCGCGTCAGTTGCGCCCGTTGCGCGGCAGTCATGTGTTGCTGCCGGGCTGGCGCCTGCCCGTGGCGCAGGCCTTCACCTTCCTGCATGAGCGCGACCGTCGACCGGTGTTTGTTTTCCCTTGGGAAGGCGCCACGGTGGTCGGCACCACGGACCTCGATCATCAGGACGATCTGGACCAGAGCGCGAGCATCAGCGCCGAGGAACTCGACTATCTGCTGGCCGCCTGCGCTCAACAGTTTCCCGATGCCGGCGTGGTCGCCGCCGATGTGTTGTCGACCTGGTCGGGTGTGCGCCCGGTGGTCGGCAGTGCGGCGGGTGAGCACCAGGGCAAACCGTCGAGTGAAACCCGCGAGCATGTGCTGTGGCTGGAGCCCGGCTGCGTGACCCTGGCCGGTGGCAAGCTGACGACCTTTCGCCCGCAGGCCATCGAAGTGCTCAAGGCCTGCGCGACGATGCTCGGGCGCGCCTTCAGTGATGACGGCGGCCTGGTGTTTGCCGCCGTGCCGCCGCTGCCGATTGCCGGGCTCAGTGGCAGTCAATGGCGGCGCCTGGCCGGACGCCATGGCCGTGACCTGCCGAGACTGGCGCACCTGATCGCCGAACTGGGCCATGCCTGCGTCGGCGCCACGGACACCTTGTGGGCGGAACTGGCCTTTGCCTGCGACACGGAAATGGTCCTGCACCTGGATGACCTGCTGCTGCGGCGCACCCGTCTGGGTTTGTTACTGCCAAGTGGCGGCGAGGATTACTTTGCCGCCATTCGCCGACTCTGCCAGCCGCGACTGGGCTGGGACGATGAACATTGGCAGCAGGAACAACAGCGTTACCAAGCGTTGTGGCAACGTCATCATGGTTTGCCGGATGCCTCGCAAAATGCCCATTGAAGTGAGCTCCATGGATAACCACCCGAACAAGCGTTACCTGCTGGCGATCGACAATGGCACCCAGAGCGTGCGCGCGCTGCTCTTCGACTTGCAGGGCAATCTGCTGGGCAAAGGCAAGGTCGAGTTGCAGGCCTATTACTCGACACAACCTGGCTGGGCCGAGCAGGACCCGGACTATTACTGGGCAAAATTGGGGGAGGCCTGCCAGCAGTTATGGCAGCAAACCGGCATCGACCGCGCGCAGATTGCCGGCGTGTCCCTGACCACCCAGCGCGGCACCGTGATCAACGTCGATGCCCAGGGCAAAGCGCTACGCCCGGCGATCCTGTGGCTCGATCAACGCCAGGCCGAAGTCGAAGGCCGGCTGAAGGGACCGTGGGGCTGGCTGTTCAAACTGGTCGGTGCGCAAGCCACCGTGGATTATTTTCGTGCGCAAGCCGAGGCCAATTGGATCGCGCGCCATCAGCCTGACGTGTGGGCGGCGACCGACAAGTTTTTGCTGCTGTCGGGGTTTCTCACCCATCGCCTGTGCGGGCGGTTTGTCGACTCGGTGGGTTGTTGCGTCGGCTACCTGCCGTTCGACTTCAAGCGCCTGCGCTGGGCCGCTCCCCGCGACTGGAAATGGCAGGCGCTGGCGGTGCGTCCCGAGCAACTGCCCACGCTGCACAAACCCGGTGAAACCCTGGGTCACATCAGCGCCGAAGCCAGCCGCCACACCGGTATACCCGAGGGCTTGCCGCTGATTGCCGCCGGTGCCGACAAGGCCTGCGAAGTGGTGGGTTCCGGCGTGGTCGATGCGGACACGGTGTGCCTGTCCTACGGCACCACGGCGACGATCACCAGCACCCGCTCGCGCTACCTGGAAATTGTCCCGTTGATCCCGCCTTACCCGTCGGCGGTGCCGGATCAGTACAACTGCGAGGTGATGATTTATCGCGGCTACTGGATGGTCAGCTGGTTCAAGAACGAGTTCGGCCTGCGAGAAATGCAGCAGGCCAAAGCGCAAGGCATTGAGCCCGAGCAATTGTTCGACGCGCTGGTCAACGCCGTGCCCCCGGGCTCCATGGGCCTGATGCTGCAACCCTACTGGTCGCCCGGCATTCGCGAACCGGGGGTGGAAGCCAAAGGCGCGATGATCGGCTTCGGCGACGTGCATACCCGCGCGCATATTTACCGGGCGATCCTCGAAGGTCTGGCGTATGCCCTGCGCCAGGGTTTGCAGAGCATCGAGCAGCGTTCGAAGGTCTCGATCAAGCGCTTGCGCGTCGCCGGCGGTGGTTCCCAGAGCGATGCCGCGATGCAGCTCACGGCGGACATTTTCGGCCTGCCGGCCGAGCGTCCGCACGTGTACGAAGCGTCCGGTCTGGGCGCGGCCATTTGCTGCGCGGTGGGGCTTGGCTTGTACGCGGATTTCCCCACGGCGATGGCGGCCATGACCCGGGTCGGCGCGATTTTCATGCCGCAACCCGAGGCGCAGCAGGTCTATGAACGACTGTACAAGGAGGTCTACCTGCGCATGTACCGCCAGCTCAAGCCGCTGTACCAAAGCATTCGCAACATCACCGGGTACCCGGCCTGACGTGTGTTTTGCACCCGGCGTAGACCGCGGGTGAACGTGGCGCTATCGGAGAACTTTTCTGGTGAGATTGGACAGTGTCAGCGGCGGGGTCGGTTGTTAGGCTCACCCCCACTGCATATCCAATAAGAACTAAAAGCAATGAAGCTGACATTCCTCCTGCTGCTGTTGTGTGGAACGGTCCCGACAGCCTGGGGCTGGTCCAACCATACGGTGGGCAGCTACCTGGCCTTGCAGGATCTGCCGGTTTTGCGCGACGCCTCCCTGGTCGACGTCGAACCGCTGGAGCAGTTCCTCGCGCAGCAATACGACGCCGTGCGCGCCTTGCTGGATGAGCAGGAAACCTACGCCCGTCAGCACTTCGCCCAGTACCCGCCGCGCCCCGACAACCTGCAACTGCCCGCCCTGCCTGGGGACAATCTGCGCCACGATTTCCTCACCGCGTTACGCATCAATCCCCTGATTCATCTGGCCATGGTCATCCAACCGATGCCCGGCAAGGATTTGCCCGAGCGTGAACACCTCAAGGCCGAGCAGGTGATGGTCGAACAAACCCTCTCGCCGTGGAATCGCCAGCGCTTTATCCGTGTGGTCGATGGCGAACAAGTCGCGCCCCTGGCCGTGCTCGCCAGCGCCGCCGATGAACCCGATTACGGCCACGACATCAACCTGTTCAGCGACAACCCAGGCGAGGTCGGCGCGGTGTACGGCTTCGGTCCGCAGCCGTTCGGCGATGCGCGGTTTCAGTACAGCTCCCAGGCGCCGTTCCACATGGGCTTCTTCCATGAAAGCGCGGTGGTGTATGCCGCGGCCGGGTTTCTCCAGCGCAGTTGGCCGGACTGGCGCGCCTACCAGTACATGGGCCTGGCGCGACTGGCGTTTGCCAGTGGTCATCCTTACTGGGGCTATCGTTTTCTCGGCTGGGGCCTGCACCACATCCAGGACCTGACCCAGCCCTACCACGCCAAACCGCTGCCCGGCGTCGAGCTGTCGAGCCTGCTGCTGCTCGAAGGCAAGGCACTGGCCGGGTATGAGGCCGACAAACACGCGGCCATCGAACGGGTCGCCACCCGGCACATGGAAGTGGAGAAATATCAGTCGACCTGGCTGCGTCGCCTGCTGCGCGCCGGCCAGCCACATCCGATGCTCCAGGCGTACGCCGACTTTGCCCAAGACGCCCGTTACCCGCCGTACTCGGAGGATTACCTGCGCGACGTTGTAAGTGCCGAATCCGCCGACACATCCGCCGCCTTCGATGAAGCGATCGGCCGATGGCTGGAGACGGCGCCGATCACCAGCGATTTCAGCGCCGGCAATCAGGTGCAGCACGAAGACTACGACCATCCGGCCTTGAACCAGCAGCTGTTCAAGTTGCTGGGGCATTTCGGTGCGCACAGCCGGATTTATGTCAGTGCGGGCCTGGCGCCCTAGCCTTTGCGACAACGTTGACCGGACACAAAAACAAAAAAAACAGACAAGGAGGAACAGACCATGAGGATTCGATTGCGCCTGTCTGGCGCGGCGCTACCCGGCGTCGGCCTGGCCGGGCTGCTGCAACTGTGCGTGGTCGACGGGGTGCAGGCCGTGGAGTTCAGCGTGCTGGACAAACAGGTCACCGGCTCGTTCGACAGTACCTTGTCCTATGGCCGCTTGTGGCGGGTTCAGGGCCGGGACAAGAGCAACGATGACGTCAACACCAGCGACGGCAATCGCAACTTCGACACCGGGCTGGTCTCCGAGGTGTACAAAATCACCTCGGAGCTTGAAGCCAACTATCAGAACTATGGGCTGTTCATGCGCGGCACCGCGTTCTATGACACCCAGTTGATGGACAAGCGCAACGATTACTACCGCAACAACAGCCCGTCGCAACCCAGCCAGAGTTACCCGCAGGACGACCGTTTTACCGGCCAGACCCGCGACATCGCCGGCAGCCGGATCGAGATGCTCGACGCCTATGTCCACGGGAGCTGGGACGTGGCCCAGATGCCGGTCACGGCCCGCCTCGGGCGTCAGGTGTTCAACTGGGGCGAGGGGATTTTCTACCGTGGCGGGATCAACACCACCAACCCGGTGGACGCCGCCAAGTACCGTTTGCCCGGCGCCGAGGTCAAGGAAGTACTGGTGCCGGTGGAAGCGCTCAGCTTCAACATCGGCCTGACCGACACGTTGACCATGGAAAGTTTCTACCAGACGAACTGGAAGGAAACCCGCATTGATCCGGTCGGCACGTTCTACTCGCAAACCGACCTGTTCGCCGACGGCGGCAACACCGCCTACAACGACTTCACCGGCACCGCGCTGGACACCCCGGTGCCCGGCTTCGGCAACGTGATCGATCTGTACAGCGCGCTGGGCAACAACCCGCTGCTCAAACAGGCCCTCGGCAGCACCGGCCTGTACGCCAACGGCGTGACCCCGGCCTTCGGCAACACCCTCAAAGTGGCCTCGGTCGGCAAGGATTACAACGCGCGCAACGACGGCCAGTTCGGCTTCGCCTTTCGATACATTGCCGAAGCACTCAACAGCACCGAGTTCGGGCTGTACATGGTCAATTACCACGCCAAGGAGCCGACCGTTTCCGCCGACCTCGGCGGTTACAAGGGCATCGACATGAACGCCCTGACCAACCTGTTGGCTGGTGTCGCCGGCAGCCAGGCGGGGCAACTGGCCAATGGTTTGGCGACCGCGGATGTGCTGGGCAATATTCAGGCGCACCGGCGCTACGCCGAGGACATCCGCATGTACGGCTTCAGCTTCAACACCACCCTGGGCCAGGCGTCGGTGTTCGGTGAAGTCGCCTATCGGCCGAACCTGCCCATCGGCGTCGCCGCCACCAACGACTTGATCGGCGACCTGGCCAATGGCGCTGCCGCTGCGGCGGCCGGCAAGACCATCAACATCGGCGGGCAGAGCGTCACCCTCGACAGCCAGATCAACAACGGCGAGCGGGTGGAAGCGTTCAACACGTCCCTGGGCAGCATCTACAACTTTGGCCCGAGCCTGTCGTTCGACTCGATGTTCGGTGTGTTCGAACTGGCGTCCGAGCACCTGCGCGGCAGCAGCCTGCATTACACCGCGTATGACGGCAGCACCCGTTATTACGCCGGCACCGGTAACTATTCCTATGTGTCCGGCGGCGAACGCAGCGACCAGGTCGACCGCAATTCCTACAGCTACACCGCGATGTTCAATGGCACCTGGAACGACGTGTATGCCGGGGTCAACGTCTCGCCCTACGTCGTCTACAAGGATGACTTCAAGGGCAACAGCTACCAGGCCGGCAACACCATCGAGGGGCGCAAGGCCTACACCCTGGGGGTCAAGGCCAATTACCAGAACAAGCTGGAGGCCGAGCTGCAATACACCAATTTCTACGGCGGCGGGCAGGACAACGGCCTTCGTGATCGGGACAACGTCGGCTTCAACCTCAAGTACTTCTTGTGAGTGCCCCTAACCGCGAGTTATTTCGGAGAACGTCCATGTTCACACCTCGACTGACCAAGACCACGCTGGCGCTGGTCCTGAGCCTGGCGGCCGGCAGCGCCTTGGCCGCCATCACGCCCCAGCAAGCCCAGCAACTGAAAACCACACTGACGCCGCTGGGCGCCGAACGCGCAGGTAACGCGGCCGGCACCATTCCGGCGTGGGACGGCGGCATCACCCAGGCTCCGGCGGGCTACAAGCCAGGTCAGCATCACCCGGACCCGTACGCGGCGGACAAGCCGCAGTTCACCATCACCAAGGCCAACCTTGAACAGTACAAGGCCCACCTCAGCCCGGGCCAGATGGCGCTGTTCAACAGCTATCCCGACACGTTCCAGATGCCGGTCTATCCGTCTCGCCGCTCGGGCTCGGCGCCGCAGTGGCTGTATGACAACACCTTCAAAAACGCAACCTCGGCCAAGCTGCTCGACGGCGGCACCGGGTTTGCCGATGCCTATGGCGGCGTGCCATTCCCGGTGCCCAAGGACGGGATCGAGGCGCTGTGGAACCACATCACCCGTTATCGCGGCACCTACGTGGTTCGTCGTGCTTCCGAAGCACCGGTGCAGCGCAACGGCAGCTTCGCGCTGGTGACTTCGCAGCAGGAAGGGCTCTTCAACTATTACCGGCCGGGCGGGCAGTTCGCCGACCTGAAAAACATCCTGTTCTACTACTTGGCCTTCGTGAAAAGCCCGGCCCGGCTAGCCGGCGGTGCAGCGTTGATCCACGAGACCCTCGACCAGCTCAAGGACCCGCGCCAGGCCTGGGTCTACGACGCCGGCCAACGCCGGGTGCGTCGCGCGCCAAACCTGGCGTATGACACGCCCATCGCCTCATCCGACGGCCTGCGCACGGCGGACGATACCGACCTGTTCAACGGCTCGCCGGACCGCTACGACTGGAAGCTCAAGGGCAAGCAGGAAATCTACATTCCCTACAACAGCTACAAAGTCGGCAGCCCCGACGTGAAGTACGCGCAATTACTCACACCCGGCCACCTCAACCCGCAATACACCCGTTATGAGCTGCATCGGGTCTGGGTAGTCGAAGGCACGCTCAAACCCGGTTCGCGGCATATCTATTCCAAGCGCGTGCTGTTTCTGGACGAGGACAGCTGGGGCGCCGCACTGGTCGATCAATACGATGGGCGAGGGGAGTTGTGGCGGGTGTCGATGGCCTACCTGAAAAACTTCTACGACCTGCCCACCACCTGGAGCGCGCTGGACGTCTTCCACGACTTGCAGGCGCGGCGCTACTACGTGCAAAACCTGGACAACGAAGAACCCGCCACCGTGGACTTCACCCAACCGGTGCCGGAGGACGCGTACTTCATGCCGTCGGCATTGCGTCAGCGCGGGACGCGGTGAATGGGGGGTGGAGCGTAAGCGGCGTTACTCCGGCATCGAACGGAGGATGTCCGCCAAATCGTCCCGGGTGATTTGATTGGCCTTTATGGCGGCGGCGACGTCTTCCTTGGACAGGGGGAAGCGTTTGAACAGGTCCTTCAGCGTATCGGCGTCGATATTCGATAGCCAAAGCGGATCAATCAAAGCGCCGCCGTATTTCGGCTGCATCGGCACTTCTTCGTGGGCGATAACGCCTTTGTGGTTCAAGTAAACCCAATAACGATCGAATCCTTCGGGGTAGCTTTTATCGTAATAAAGCGTGGTTCCGAGGGGCAGCACGTAGTCATGTTCATCGCCGTTGCGCCCTTCGATCAGAAGAGGTTCTGTGGTTTTGATCATGTGCCGGCCATAGGCGCTTGAGACGTTGCTCAGCACGACGGCTGCCAGCACGGCGATATTCACCAGCACCAACACGGCCAGGCCTAGGTAGATTCGCTTCTTGGTAGACATTGTCATGACACGCCTTGGGATTTTCTTCGAGCTTAGCGGGTGCCGGGCTGGGGAGGGTAGTCGTCGGGTTTGATGTTGGCTATCAGGGCCTCTTCGCGGGCAAGCCTCGCTCCTACAGGATTTGCGTCGACCACATTGATCGTTCCCACGCTCCGCGTGGGAATGCAGCCCGTGACGCTCTGCGTCACATGCCGAAGCGGACGCGGAGCGTCCATTGAGGCATTCCCACGCGGGAGCGTGGGAACGATCAGACAGGATTTGCGTCGACCACGTTGATCGTTCCCACGCTCTGCGTGGGAATGCAGCCCGTGACGCTCTGCGTCACATGCCGAAGCGGACGCAGAGCGTCCATTGAGGCATTCCCACGCGGGAGCGTGGGAACGATCAGACAGGATTTGCGTCGACCACATTGATCGTTCCCACGCTCCGCGTGGGAATGCAGCCCGTGACGCTCTGCGTCACATGCCGAAGCGGACGCAGTGCGTCCATTGAGGCATTCCCACGCGGGAGCGTGGGAACGATCAGACAGGATATGCGTCGACCACGTTGATCGTTCCCACGCTCTGCGTGGGAATGCAGCCCGTGACGCTCTGCGTCACATGCCGAAGCGGACGCGGAGCGTCCATTGAGGCATTCCCACGCGGGAGCGTGGGAACGATCAGACGGTGAATGTCAGACCCGGAAGTGGCTGACCATCTGCTGCAACTGACCACCCAGGCGTGCCAGTTCAACACTGGACGCGGCGGTTTCGTCGCTGGCGGCGGCGGTTTGTTCGGAGACGTCGCGCACGTTGATGATGCTGCGGCTGATCTCTTCGGCCACGGCGCTTTGCTGTTCGGCAGCGGCGGCGATCTGCTGGTTCATCGACTGGATGTTGGACACCGTGCGGGTGATGTTTTCCAGGGACACGCCAGCCTTGCGAGTCAGGGCGACGCTGCTGTCGGTCAGGGCGCGGCTGTTGTTCATCACCGCCGACACTTGTTGCGTGCCGTTCTGCAAACCGGCCACCAGGCCTTCGATTTCTTCGGTGGATTTCTGCGTACGTTGGGCCAGGCCACGGACTTCGTCGGCCACCACGGCAAAACCACGACCGGCTTCACCGGCACGGGCCGCTTCAATCGCCGCGTTAAGCGCCAGCAGGTTGGTCTGTTCGGCCACAGCCTTGATCACGTCCATGACGCTGCCGATCTTGTCGCTTTCCTGTTGCAGCACGCTCATGGCTTCGGTGGAACGCGCCACTTCAGTGGCCAGGCGTTCGATCTGGGCGATGGCTTCGTTGACCACTTTGTCGCCGGCGCGGGCTTCACCGTCAGCGGCGGCGGCCGCCTGGGAGGCTTCTTCGGCGTTACGCGCGACTTCCTGCACCGTGGCCGTCATCTCGTGCATCGCGGTGGCCACCTGATCGGTCTCGATCTTCTGGCTGTTGACCCCGGCGCTGGTTTGTTCGGTCACGGCGGACAACTCTTCGGCGGCGCTGGCGATCTGGGTGACGCCGTCGCGGATGCCGCTGATCAAGTCGCGCAGGGTCACGCCCATGCGGCCGATGCCTTGTTGCAACACACCGAGTTCGTCGCGGCGGGTGACTTTGACGTCCTGGGACAGGTCGCCGCTGGCGATGCGGTCGACCACGGTCATGGTTTCACGCAGCGGGCCGGTGATCTGACGGGTGATGACCACGGCGGCAATCACGCCCACCAGCAACGCCAGCAAGGTGCTGATCAGCTGCAGGGTGCGGGCCTGGGCGCTTTCGATGTCACGACGGTCGATCTGGAATTGATAGAGCTTGTCGCTCAGGTCGACGATGGCGGTGCCCTGGTCGGTCATGTCCTTGCGCACGCGCACGGCGTCGGCAGTGGCGGTTTTGAACGCCAGCAAGGCGCTGCGGTAATTGGTCAGCGCGGTGTCCAACTGACGCAAGGCGTCTTGCTGGGTGTCGGCGAAATGCACGTTCAGCGGCTTGAGGCTGGCGATGGCCGCGTCCAGTTGGCCGACGGCTTTTTGCTCGGTCTCGGCGTTGGTGGTGGCGGTGTAGCCGCGCACTTCGTAGCGGGCCAGCATGAATGCTTCCTTGGCTGCCGTAACGGCCTGGAACTGCTCGAAACGCTGATCGCTCAGGGGCATTTCCTGGACCCGCTTGCTGATCGTATTGATCAGCGTGTTGGCGGCTTCGGCATTCGCGCCCATGGCATCGCGGGCGCTGTTACCGGTGCGGTAAGCGCTGCGCATTTCCTTGAGCGAGGCCTGATAAGCGGCGATGACGCCGGCCTGCTCCTTGAGCATTTTCAGGTTGTCGACATTTTTGAAACTGCCCAGCAGCGCGGTTTGTTGCGCGGCAAAACTGTCGAGGGTGGTTTGTACGTTCTGTGCGGCGGTTTCGTCGCCGTTGGTCAGCATGTATTGCAGACGCACCACACGCAGCTTGGTCAGGCCGGCATTGAGCTGGGTGATGTCGCTCATCCAGTTGCTGCGGTCGATCAACCCGCCCAGGCTCGTCCAGCCGGTGAGGGCCAGGACGCAGGTCAGGGCCAGGACCAGGCCGAATCCCAGGCCCAGTTTCATATTCACGCTGATGTTGCCGAACCAGCTATTCATCACAATTCCTCCAGGAACGTTGCATTTCTCTATCGTCAGTTGGCTGGAAGATTGTTGTTTTTAGGTGCCAGCAAGGTGTGTCGCAGACCTGTATCGGCAGCATTGCCGAGAGCTGAAAGGATTTTGTCGGACAGAACCTGTAACAAGGTATTGGGTCGGTTTTCAGCTTTTTTTCACATGGGTTTCACTTGCCGGGGACGCTTGCCTCTCTACCCTCGCGGCATCTAGTGACAGGTGCGACATGTCGGCGAGGCGGCTTGATGTGGAAGTGAGACTGAGTCTGTTCGGGATAAAACGCTCGATTGATCTGAGCCGTTTGGCCCGTTATCGCAACACCTTGGTGGTGCTCGCTTCGGCGCTGTTGGTCATTCCGCTGACCTTCTGGTTGCTGGCGCCCGCCGCCGTGCCGGACCTGGCCCATGGCAACGTGGCCGGGGCCAAGGCGTTGATGTCCGGCTGGGCCAAGGGCGACATGATTGTGCTGGTACGCCACGTCGAGCGCTGCGATCACTCCACGGCGGCATGCCTGAGCGGCAACGATGGCATCACCGATCGCTCCCGTGGCGTCGCCGTGGAGGTGGGCTCGCATTTCGAACGCCTGGGCCTGGCCAAAGCTGACATCTACAACAGCCCGATGGTGCGCACGGCGCAGACCGCCGGCTACATGTTCAACTCGGTCAGTGCCGGTGAAGACTGGTTGATCAGTTGCAAGGGCACCATGCTGCGTGACGCCCTGGCGCATAAAGTGCCGGGCCGCAACCTGATTCTGGTGACCCACAGCGAGTGCATGACGGCGCTGGAAAAAAGCATGAACGTGTCGACGTCTACCCTGGGTTACGGCGCCTCGCTGTTCGTGTCGACCGAAACACCGCAAGCGCCCACCATTCTCGGTTACATCGAGGCCTCTGACTGGCGCTCGGTGACGACCCGATAATTTCCCTGACTCAGGATTTCCGATGCAGACGGCTTCTTCTAAGCGCTTTTATTGGGTGAACTTCGGCATTCCACTGGCCTGCGCGGCGGTGGTGTTCCTGATGTTCGATATGACCAACATCGACATTGCCTTCAGCAATCTGCTGTTTGACCCGGTCGCCCAGATCTTCCCGCTCGACAAGGTTCACTTCTTCGAGAAGCTGACCCACAAATGGGCGCGGATCATTCCGAACTGGACCGGTGAAGTTGCCGTGATCGGCGCGATCCTGTCGTTTGTCTGGCCACTGATCAATCCGCAGAAACACCCGCGACTCGGCGGTTTTCTGCAGCGCACTAAAGCGTTACCGGTGCTGCGCTTTGCCCGTGATCATCGGCGGGATTTTCTGTTCGTGGTGGTCGCGTTTGCCATTTGCACGGGCGTGATCCATTTCCTCAAGGCCCACACCAGTGTGTATTGCCCGATTGAGACGACCCTCTACGGCGGCAAACTCGCCCACGTGGAGTGGTACAACAACTTCCAGCTGTTCAAGGAGGCGGGCGAGGGGCGCTGCTGGCCAGGCGGGCACGCTTCGGGTGGCTTCACCATGCTCGCGCTGTACTTCGTGGCGCGCCGCTACCGCTGGCGCTATTCGAAAGCCGTGATGTGGGGCTCGTTATTGCTCGGGTTCATCTACGGCACCGCCCGGGTCCTGCAGGGCTGGCACTACATGTCCCATACCTTCTGGGCCGGGATCTTTGTGTGGCTGGCGTGTTTGCTGACGGCGCTGGCGTTTTATGGCCGGGCGCGGCTGGAGGTGCCGGTGTTGCAGCGACATGAGCGGGTGGGGCAGATGGCTGAGGCGCAGACTGTCGGCTGAACACGGTCCTGAATGACAAAAACCCGCCAGCCTCTGATCGAGGGTGGCGGGTTTTTTGTTGTCTGGATTGGGGGATGGTGGTGGCAGGGAGATTGCTTTCGCGGGCAAGCCTCGCTCCTACAGGGTTTGTGTCGCACACAACTTTTGTGATCGACCTCGCTCCTGTAGGAGCAAGGCTTGCCCGCGAAGAACGATAACGCGGCCTACCTGAAGGAATCACTCCCCGACAAAATAATACGGCTGCCGTCCTACCATCATGACCTTCAGCACCTTCAATGGCGCGACGGGCTCGCTTTCGCCAGACATCACTGCGACGTTGGTCGGCGATGCTTTCAGAAACTCATGCAACTGAGCCTCGGTGTCCAAGCCCTTGAGCACTTTCCGGGTGTAGAACACGGTCGCGCCGCCGACCCGTTCATTGGCCTGGAACAGGGCGACTTGTTGCCCATTGGCCTGTAGCGTTTGAATCTGCTCGGTCAGCGGCAGGAAGGACAGCGCGACATCGGCCCGTGGCATTGCCCATTGTGCGGCAGCCAGGTAGCTGGCGATCACCACGGTGAGCAAACCGGCGGCCAAGCCCTGCCGGTGCCGGGCGATACGACCGATCAGGGTTGAGGCACCTTCACGGGCCTTCAACCTTTCAAACAGGACACGGGCATATTCCGCTGCAATCACCGCCGCGGCAGGCGTCATTGACATCAGGTACACCGTGCGTTTGCTCGACGCCAACGACAGCATGACGAACTGTGCCAGGATCCACAGGGTGAAAAACAGCAAGTAACGATTGGCCATCAGGCTTTTGCGAAAGTGCCACAACCCCAGGTACACCAGGATATTCCAGGGCAGGAAGGCTTCCGGCAGTTTGGCGAGGTAGTAGTAGAACGGTTCGTAATGCCCGGCTTCTACAAAGGAGCCGCTGAAACGGCCGACGCTGTTGGTCAGCAACACTTCGCTCACTGCATGTGTACCGCCGCGCTGATAGAGCACGGCGAGCCAGATCAGCAGGGGGATCAGCCCCACTAGCGTCAACAGGCCGGGGCGCAGCCAGTCAGTGATTTTCAGGCGTTTATCCATCAGGCTCTCGGCCAGCAGGAACGCGAAGATCACCACACCTGGCATCGCCAGGCCCAGCACGCCTTTGCTCAGGGTCGCAATGGCAATCCCGAGAGCGAACAGCAAGGCATTGCCGACCGTGGCATGTCGCTGTCCCTGGAAAAACGCCAACAGCGCCATGGTCACACCGAGGGCGAGCAAGGCGTCTTCACCGACACCCCGCACGTTGCTCCAGTAACTGGCCATCGTCGCCAGCAGGATCCCGGCGGTCCAGGCAATGGCTTTCGGCCGGCCGAACCGACGCAGCATCGCGTACAACAGCATCACGCTGAACAACCCGGCAAACGCCGATGCCAGTCGTACCGCCCACGGTGTGCCGCCGAATGCACGAATTGCCCCGGCGTCGAGCCACAGGCTCAGGGGCGGTTTCTCCAGGAAGGGTTCACCGAACAGGCGCGGCGTCACCCAGTCGTCATCCAGGTGCATTTCCATAGCGATTCCGGCAACCCGGGCTTCGGTGGAGCCTTGTAGCTGGTGATTGCCAAGTGCGAAGAAAAACAGCAGACAGCCAAGCAGAAACAGCAACGGGGCAGGACGCGACATAAGGTTCTGGCTACCGAAGAAAGGGGGCCGTAAAAAAACGGGCTGGAAAAAGTATACGGGGCGAATTCTTAACAAAGTGTGAACAAACGATGTGATCTATTACTGGCAGACGCCGAACCTGTTTTTCCCTTATGCCTGACTGGCCCTGCCAAGTGAGCTCTTGATTGAAACACACCCCAACTCCATTGCCGGCTGCAAGACGTGCCGCTCTTGGAAAAGCTGTTCGCAGGTCCGGTATTGCCTTGATCATCCTGCTGATCGCCGCAGCGATTGTGGGTTACTGGATGTTCACACCACCGGCGCCGTATGTGCCGTTGATTGACCTGGACCCTGCAGTCGTGTCGATGATTGCCTTGGGCGACCAGGGCAGCGGCGATCTGCAACAGTGGCGAGTGGGGCAGGCCATGGAGCGTGTCGCGGCCAGGGACGGGCGGCTGGACATGGTCGTGTTGTTGGGCGACAACTTTTATGGCAAATCGCTGACCGGCATTCACGACCTGAGCTGGCAGATGAAATTCGAGCGCGTTTATTGGGGCAAATGGCTCAGCCACGTGCCGTTCTACGCCGTGCTGGGCAATCACGATTACCCGGTGTCGCAAAAGGTCGAAGTCGAGTACGGTCAGCGGCACGAGGGCTCGGGCCGCTGGCAGATGCCGAGCACGTTCTACGTCAAGGATTTCGGCAACGTCGATGGACGCCCATTGGTGCGCATGGTGTTCCTCGACACGGCGGCGCCACGGGAATCCTTCCAGCAGCAGATCGATTTGCTTGACCAGGCCTTCCAGCAACCGGGACCAGCGCCTGTATGGCGCATCGCGGCAGCCCATCACCCGGTGCGCAATCATGGCGAGCACGGTGAGGACGGCGAACTGGTCACCCTGTTGTTGCCCGCCCTGGAGCGCAACAAGGTCGACGTGTTCCTGGCCGGGCACGATCACAATCAGCAACTGTTGTTACGCGCCGCTGAGCCCGCCTGGGTGGTGTCCGGGGCTGGCGGCCAAAAACTCTACGCCGTTGGCGCCACTGCGCTGGACACCTCGTTTGCCAATGCGCACGCAGGTTTTGCCAAACTTGACTTCAATGCGAGCCAACTACGGCTGAACTACTACGACGACCGAGGCAATCTTGAAACCGGTTTTCTTTGGGCCAGGGATTGTCAGTGGATGGCCAAAGGGTGCTTGTTGCCCGATGTCGCGCAACAGATCGTCGCGCAATAACACGCTCAGTGTTTAACGGAATTGGGCATGTGGTGCCGAATTGATCAACGCCGTCAGCACATGATCCTGCCAGCGCCCGGCGATGCTCAGGTAGGCCTTGGCGTAGCCCTCACGCTCAAATCCCAGACGCTCCAACAGCCGCGCACTGCGTTCATTGCCCGGGATGTAATTGGCCATGATCCGGTGCAGTTGCTGTTCTTCGAACATGTAGCGGATCCCCGCCTCCAGCGCTTCCTGCATCAAGCCGCGACCCTGATGGGCTTCGTCGATGTGGTAGCCGAGATAGCAGGCCTGGAATGCGCCGCGCGTGATGCCGCTGAAATTGCAGGCGCCGATCATCTGGCCGTTGTCCGGGTCGAGCAGCGCGAAGTGCACCGCCAGGCCGGCGGCAAAAGCGCTGGCCTGCACTTCAAGGCGCGGGCGGGTGCGTTCAGGGCTGTGGTAATCGGCGGGGCGAATCGGTGACCAGCGGGCGAGGTGTCTTTGATTGCGCCGGTAGAAGTCGCTTTCCAGCGACGCCTGTTCAGGGTCGAGCACCGCCAGCGTCAGGCGTTTGCAGGGCAGGGACAACAGCGGCATACAGCGCTCCGGTACGCGGGGGATCGTCGCGCAAGCATTACGCGGTCAGCGGAAAAACTCAAACCACCAGCGGCAATGTCACGATAAAAGTACTGCCCTGGCCATCGCCGTCGCTCATGCCGACCACCTTGCCGCCGTGGGCTTCCACCAGCTCGCGCACCACCGTCAGGCCAATACCGAGGCCGGCGCCATTGAAGCCGATGGCATGCACGTCTTGCACAAACGGCTCGAAGATAAACGGCAAGGCCTGGGCGGAAATACCAATGCCGTCATCGCAAATGCTCATTTCCAGCACGTCATCCTTGGCGGTGACGGACAGCGTGACATTGCCCCCGGCCGGTGTGTACTTGGCCGCGTTACCCAGCAGGTTGCCGAGGATTTGCGTGAGGCGTACCGGGTCGCCGTCCACCGACAGCGCGCACGCGGGCAGTTCGGCGTTGAAGTGCAAGTGACGGGTGTTCATCACCGGGCTGCACACTTCGATGGCGCCCTGGATGATTTCCACCATGTCGACGATCTGGCGATCAAGGCGCAGCTTGCCGGTGCTGGCGCGGGACACGTCGAGCAAGTCGTCCACCAGCCGCGACATGTGCTGCACCTGGCCTTCGATCAGCGCCTGCATGCGCGGCAGTTCTTCGGCGGGCACTCGTACCAGGCGACCGGCGATCATGCTGATGGGCGTCAGCGGGTTGCGCAGTTCATGGGCCACCAGGGTCAGGATGTTGCGTTGCTGCGCCAGCGTGTGTTCGGCCGAGGCTTGCAGGTTTTGCGCGCTGAGGGCGGCGATCACCAATTGTGCATTGGCCTCGCGCATCTCCAGGAACAGCCGTTGCTCTTCTTTCGAGCGCTGGGGTTTTTCCGCATCGGTTTGCGCCAACAGCACCGCCAGCACCAATTGCTGATTGGCTTCGACCAGGTGCTCGATTTGCTGGGCATCCACCAGTCGATTGTTGGTGTCGTTCAGTTCTTTTTGCAGCGCCGTCAGCACCGCACATGCTTCCACGGTTTTCTGGCCGAGCAGGAACAACTCACGCGCGGCGGTTGCCATCGCTTGTGCGTTCGTGCCAGTGGCCTCAGTCATGGTCCTTGTTTACACCTTGTCCTGGAGGGTGGGCCGACGGGTTGGCCGGCCACCGAGCAAACCTTCCTGATCCGGCAGCATCTCGCCGATCTGCAAGCCGTCATCGTCGATGCGGTACAGGCGCAGCTCATCGGAGTGCGCGCTGGCGCGGACCTTGACCACGGCCATGATGCGCAGCAAGCGGCTCTGCACTTCGATGTAGCGCTGGACGATGATCGCGTCGGTGAGGAACGCCGTGCCGTAAGGGCTGAAACGCAGGTCGGTGTAACGGTCTTCCAGCTCCGAGGTCATCAATACGCTGACCCCGGCACTGGTCAGCGCGGTGACCATGCGCGACAGCGACTCGCGAAAGTCCTCGCGGAAGGTCGGCGCCAGCGCCAGTTCGAAGCCCGACAGCGAATCGATCACCACGCGGGTGGCTTTGAGTCGGTCGATCTCGCTGAGCAGCAACTGGACGATTTCATCGATGGACAGGTCCGGCGCGCGGCTGTCGACCAAACCGACCTGGCCGCTCTGGATCAACCCGGCCAGCGTAGCGTTTTGCGAGTGATTGGGCCGTTGCTCGAACACGGCGATCACGCCGGTCTCGCCATTGCGCGCGCCTTCGGCGAGGAAGGTCGCGGCGAGAATGCTTTTGCCCGAACCCGACGGCCCGGCCACCAGCAACGAATAACCCCGGGGCAAACCGCCGCCGAGCATGTCATCGAGCTGCGGCACGCCCATTTTCAGGCGTTTGATCGGGAACTCCAGCGGCGCTTCAACCGGGTTGAGCGGGGCGGGGGCGAAGACCTTGATCCCCGACGAGTCAATGCGGAAGGTGTGCAGCCCCGGCAATGTCGGCTGGCCGCGCATCTTCATGATTTCCATCTTGCGCACCATCGAGTTGCGCTGAACGCTCTGGCGCAGCCAGATCAGGCCATCGGCCACGGTGAAAATCGGGTTGGTGTCGGTTTCGGTGAAATATTCGCCAATCAGGAAGGTCGTCGCCTGCCAGGTGGTCATCAACATGCCCAGTTGCTGAACGAACTGCGGCAGGTTGTTATTGGGGTTGTCCTGGGTCTGGCTGGCCAGCACCACGGAGCGGAACGAGTCGACAAACACCAGTGACGGAGAGTGGGCCTCGACCTCACTGACGATGCGCCGCAGCACCTCGTCCAGATTCCCGGCCAGGGTATCGTCGGCCAGGTTGATGTAGCGGATCGACTGGTTGATCGCTTCGGCATCGAAAAAGTCGAATTGCTGCTGGTAGCGCAGCATCTTCAGCGGCGGCTCGCCGAGTACGGTAAAGAACAACGCCGGGCGTTCAGGTGTCGCCAGGGCGAACATCATCTGATGCGCCAGGGTGGTTTTGCCACAGCCTGGAGGACCCGCAATCATGTTGAACGAAAATTCCGGCAAACCTCCGCCCAGCACCTCGTCCAGGCCTGGCACGCCGGTGGCCAGACGGTTGATAGTTACTTTGGTGCTCATGGCGAATTTTCCTGCGAAGGGGTGTCGCTCAAAGAAGGTTCCCACACGCCACGAAGCAAACGTGCGGTGAGCGAGGGCCCGATCAGCGTGGTCAGCAATTCATAGAACGTGGTCAGCAGCACTTCACCGAAAAACAGTGCATCGACTTCGCTTTGCTCGACGAGTACGGAGTTGAGGGCAATCAGATCCAGCGCGGCCTGCACACTGTCATAGGTGCCGGCCAGACGCGGATGAGTGGAGGCGCAGAGGTGGAGGCTGCGACGATAGAGCGCGACAACCCCTTGCTGGCCGATGATGGGCGTGAGGGCTGCGTTCATATCCTGCAAGGTGGACACGATCGCCTGGGCGATTCTCGCAGTGTCAGCGTTGGGACCAACACGGTGCGCCAGAGAAGCTACGATCTGGCGGCTCTCTTCGCTTAGCGTGGACATGGCTAACTGATATCTGATTGACAGGTGCCGATGGTACACCGAATACGGGGGTTGGAAGTGATTTGCATCAACGATATTAAGCGCCCGGAAACAGGGCGTTTCGTGGCTTGCCAGTCAATTGCCAGGCAAAAAAAAGCCCGCGGGAGGGCGGGCAAACCGTAGTTTCTTGAATGAGCGAGGGCACTGTACCGGTTGGCGCGGGGCGAATGGGTGAAGAAAAATTCATCTGCGTGGGCCCATCGCAAGGATTAGGGCAAATGGTCTGCCGCAAAATCCGCCTCCGAACGCGCCTGCAAGCGGCCCTTGCGACAGGCCTTCTGAAACAGCTCGAAGTCTTGCTCATTCTGCCGGGTATAGCCTTTGGCGTACTTGAACAGCGCATCGGCCAGCGCCTCGCTTTTGCCGATGTAACCACTGATCTGCGCGGCGTGGCCTGACGATTTGGCGTGAGCCCGGGCCAGGGCGCGGCCACAGGTCCGGGCGTAGGCGGCGAAGGTTTGTGCATCGAACGTCTCGATTTCCGCCGAGACTTTCATGTCCCGCAGCTGACGCACATAAAAGTACCGGCCACTGGGCCCGGTGGTCCAGCCGAGAAACAGATCGCTGGCCGATTGCATCAAGCGCTGGCCATTCACCACCCGCTGTCCCTCGTGCTGCACTCGCGGCTTGGTCTTGACGTAACCGGCGAGCACCGAGCGCCGCGCTTCCTTGAATTGCAGGAACAGCGGATTCTCCTGTTCGTCGGTCAGCAGCGCCACCAGGCAACGCGTGCCGACACTGCCCACGCCCACCACTTTGAACGCCATGTCGTGGGCATGAAAACGCGACAACAGTTCACGTCGATCCGCTTGCAGCGTTGCCCGATAGTCGCCCATGAACGTCTCGTAAAGCGGCTTCCAGTCCGACAGACGCAGCCAGTCATCATCGGCATCCAGCAGCGTGGTGTTTTTATGCAGGTGGAAGATTTCCGGCAAGTCATCGCGAATCGTCAGACGGCCATTGGCGTCACGTTCGCAGATTTTCGGCAGCAACTCCGCGTGGGTGCGTCGTTCGGCTTTCTCGATGGCCCGCTCCACGTGTTCCAGCGTGGCTTTGCTGGCTTGCTCCAGCAAGTCGTCGTAGCTGATGGACTCGTACCAGGTTTCCATCGCGCTCTGTTCGGCGCACTCGACCATGGTTTTCTGATAGGCCGCGACCACCTCGCGGCACACCGCTTCCTCAACCGTTTCGCCGTGCCGCAGGTCCTTCGCGGCGATCAGGAAACTCGCCACCAACCGTTTAAGGTCCCACTCCCAAGGCCCGGGGTGCGCTTCGTCGAAGTCATTGAGGCTGAACAGCAGATTGCGCTCGGGCGTGGCGAAACCGCCGAAGTTCATTAAGTGACTGTCACCGCAGATCGGCGATATCAGCCCCATGCTGGAAGTGCCCGCCAGGTCATGGGCCTGGAGCAGGGCGTTGCCGCGATAGAAGGTGAACGGGGAGACCAGCATGCGGCCGTAGCGCAACTCGACCAGCGACTTGATGCGGCCCTCGCTGGATGCCTTGATCAGCGGCAGCGGATCGCGGTCGACATGGCCGAGGGACGACTGGGTGTTGCGGGGGCAGGTTCTACGCGCGTCCTTGCCTTGCTTGAGGCGGTCTTTGAGGGTGGTCATGGGGGCTCGGTCGGTGAGTTTTTGGAGGAAGCGAGATGAGTGTAGAAGGGCGGTTGGGTTCAGGTGTTGTGTTCGTGGGACAAAAAGCTTTGCTTTGAGAAGGTTGTATGGGTGTTGATTGGGCAATATTTAAATGTCCCTCGCGGGTACCGTATTGATGTTACGTATATGCTGCATTTAGTTATAAATGTAACGGTAGCGGAACATGGATTATCACTTATTGATTTTGCGACTTGCTACGCAGATACGCGAAAAGCGTATGAATCGCGGCCTGACGCAGGCAAATCTCGCCGAACTCGCCGGGCTGACTCGCCAAAAGGTCATTGCTGTGGAGAAGGGCAGTCCTTCCATAGGGATGATCGCCTATGCGCGGGTTCTGAGCGCTCTGGATTGTGAGCTGGCTGTCATCCCGGCAGCCATGCCGACACTTGAAGAGCTTGGAGATTTGTTCGAATGAAAATGACTTCTCTCAAAGTCAGTACGCCTGAGGGCAGCCGAGTTGCTTCTGGAACGGGGTTTTGGATTCGTCGTGGCGTTCGACGGTGGCGACGCTGGGCAAGGTGCCGATGAGCGCCTGAATGCCGTCGATGAGCCATTGCGGTGGGGCGAAGCTGGGTTGGACGTCGATGATGAGGAGGGCTTGGTGCATTGGCTTCTCCAGGGGGCAGTGATGGTTTGTCATACCCCAGATGCAACAAAACCCGCACTTGGCGGGTTTTGTTTTGCTTCGTT
Organism: Pseudomonas sp. ANT_J12; assembly: GCF_008370045.1. Taxonomy (GTDB): domain Bacteria; phylum Pseudomonadota; class Gammaproteobacteria; order Pseudomonadales; family Pseudomonadaceae; genus Aquipseudomonas. The sequence goes on along the minus strand of NZ_VOBN01000001.1, from coordinate 1,135,099 downwards.
TGGTGGGCCGGGGTGAGCTGAAATGATTTGCTAAACCTATGAAAAATATGAAGTTGGTTAGTTGAGCTTTCTTCGTGGAATACTATTTGGAATGCGCTGCACAGGATTGAGGCGGAATGCTGAAGCGTGTTCCTCCTGAGTCAATTGCCAGGAGTCATTTCGCTGTGGCCAATCACGTGGTTGTCAGCCCCTTTTTCTTTCCTGTGTTGGATGAGGATAGGGTACAGGTATCAGCTTTAAATGAAGGGACCTAATTGGCTTTGATTACTCATCGTTAGCATCCGGGTACTAAGAGTACAGGTGCGTGGTTGAGCAGTATCTTGTACTTGTACCCTACTCGGCGGACTATGTGGGCTTGAAAACGGCGAAAAATTCCTTGAAGCCCTTTGTGGTTAATGTGTTATGTATGCGTGGCAATCCTGTTTCATCTAAAGGGGCGGTTCCTTTGCCATTTCGGCTTCTCTCGTGCTGGAGTTGCTCTTGCAGTTTATCCACTGATAGCCAATAGTTGCATGTCTGCTGATCATGTGATCGATTGATGCTGAAGTATTTTCCGTCTCGCTCACCTGCGACTGGGTAATGATGAATGGACTCACTCAGCCAGTATAACTTTGAGTCCAATGTGGCTATCCATGTGTCCTGAAGCTTGCCATAAAAGAGCTCTTTGGAAAACTCCAGGGCGCCTTTTATGTATTTAAGGTCTTGAACGCCATTGAAGATATTTTTGAAGCGCTGCGCTGGCTTGTTGCTCCCACTCATGAAGTTGTTCTTGATGTCTTCGATTTTGGCGTTAAGCTCGTCGGAATAGTTGGGCTTTTTCTCACAGAAGCAGTACTTGGCAATTTCGGCTTCAACAGCACTGAGCATATCAATGTCATCACAGACACGGCTCATATATGTTTTGAATTTTTCAATGCCTGTCAAGTTCGGCTTCGTGGCGTTGATAATATGTATCTGCATGAGCGAAAAAAACGGCACGCTGTAGAGGTGCTGCTCTTCTATGCTGAGTTCTGAAAACTCATACGGTCGGGTTCTTTCCGCTTCATTTGGGGTGTTTCGTGTCGTGGTTGGATGATCGACCATCTGCGGGCAGAATATCGAAAGAAACAATTCATACATCTCAAAGCTTAGCTTCTTGAATTTCGGGTGGACCTCGTTAAGGGCAAGCCCAGGCGTTATGCACAGACTTTGTGGTGGGCAAGAATTTATGAAGTTTATAAGTCTAGTTAAGTCAAAATCGTTCGGGCTGTGGCGGCGAAGAATTACATCTTCCATTCTCACCAGAATGTTAAGGTCGAGAATCAAGGTCGTTTCTATGCCGTTCCGCTTGTTTTCGGCCACCATGCTTGGGGTGAGCCGCGGGGAACTGTCGGTTTTGCGGCAAGGCTTTATGAAATGTAGGGTATGTGTGGGCATTGTGATTTACCTAACTCCTATCTGATTAGGCTGCGTCCTTAGATCGTGTGCTGCTTACTGCGTAGAGCCTGCATTGCCTGCTGGGGCAGCGTCAAGTAGATAGTCAGATATTGCTTCTAATGATCCTTTAGTGGTGATAAATTTATGCTACTAATCTATGGCGTGGGTTGTATGAAGAAAACTAGGCAGGAAAACGTAATTCAAGCTGCAATTACTGGTGCATTGGAAGCCTACTGCAGAGATAGTCGGACTTCGCTCAAAACCTTCCCCCCATATGCTGTCCAGCAAGGCGACGGAATGCGGCTGTATTGTGGTGATCTAGTCGCTATGTTGGAAAACGCTAAAATACTGCTTTTGGAAATTAAAGAGCTTAATTGTAAAAGCGGGGTTTTTGACCAGTTTGATGGCGAGCAATTCAAAAGCTGCCTTGCTTATGAGAAACTTGGCGTTCCCATTGCATATTCATATAATGCTATATCTCTTCCTGATTATGATGATCGCTCGGATGTTGAGCGGTGGCCTGAGTTAATTTTGGGTAGGACGAAACGGGCAGTGCCGAGTAAGCTACCAAACAAAAAGCCAGATAAGTTAAATCATTCATCGCTGCTGGATTGGCTTCGTGATGATCAGGGCGGCGACATGACTGCGGGCTTTGGCCGAGTGCTCGGTGCGCTTGAGCGTCCGGAAACGCTAAAGAATGGTGCGTTGGTCCTTCTGTACGGCGTAGCTGAGCAAACGCTTGCAATGCTAGATCGTGAACAGGTTCTGCTCGTTTTGAACTATTTGGACAAGGAAAGTAAATTGCGTCCGGGTCATTATAAGAAGATAGAAAGTGTACTGGGTGCCGCAGCTGAGGTATTTAAAGGTTACATAAAGCCTATGATTAGTAGAGACAACTCTGGTGGGGCGACGCCAGGGCAGCCGTGAATTATTTTATTGATTTTCTGCAGGGTATGGTTGTTCAAAGAGTTCTAGGCGCGTGGTGATCCTAATGTCTGGCTCGAAGGTTAAATGCAGAAATTTATCCGATCGCTGGAATCCTGGTGCTTGTAAGCCATCCTCAGAGTCAAGTTGGTTGGTTCTGACCAGTACCTATGCCGCGGGTGCTGATGAAATAGTCAGCCATGGTACTCAGAGGCCTTCAACATCAATTCCATGTTCTGCCAGCCATGTCTTGCGCTGTGCGTAGTCAGGCATGACGCGTTCAAGGCGGAGCCAAAATTCTGGGGTGTGATGTGGCTCTTGCAGGTGCACCATCTCATGCACAACCACATACTCCGCAATGGGCTTGGGCAGCAGGATTGTTTTCCAATGAAAATAGAGCTGTGCGCCCTTGCCACAGGAGCCCCAGCGATAGCCCAGATCCTGCACACGCACACCGCTGGGGGTCAGGTCCATTCGCGCTTGGTGGTTCTCGACTCGTAAGGCCAGCCAGCTGCGGGCATGTTCGCTATACCAACGGATGAAATGTTCGCGGGCTCGTGGCAGTTCGCTACGCAGCAGGCGGAAGCGACCAGCAGAAAGTTTTAGCGGCCCATCCTGCTCATCGACCAGTTTGAGGCGATAACTTCGCCCCAAGTACAGAAATCCCTCTCCGTCGACGTATTGCTTGATAGGGATTGAGCGCTGCAGGCGCTCCTTTTCGGCAAGACGCGAATAAATCCAGAAGCTTTTTTCCGCTACGAATTGACGCAGCGCTTGCTCCTTCACCTCTGGCGGAGCGGACAGGATAAGGGCGCCGTCACGCTCGACAGTGATCTCTAGCGTCTTACGCCGCGCGCTGCGGCGCAGTGTGAATTGTAGGTCATTGATGGTTAGCGTTTCGTTGCTCACAGCTGCATCAACCGTTCATGGCTGGCTCTGGCCTGATCCATCAAACGGTCAGACAGCACCCCCGCCGTATCGCTATAGGCCAGGCGCTTGGCATCCTTGACGAAGGGCAGGCCCTCGGGGCGTGGCAGCACAGTGTCCAATGAGTTGAGGAACGCTTTGAGTTTTACCGCAAATTCGGCGCGCACCTTTTCCGACTCCAGTGCGGCAATGCAGGTTTCGGCATCTTCCAGCGACTCGATGCCCTGGCGACGCAGCACATCCACTACACGAAGATGACGATCGCGCAGCACCGGCACCTCGTCCTTGATGCTGCTCAGCGCACCTTCGATATCCTCGTCGGCATAGGCTGCCAGCGCTTCGCGCAGGTGGTTGGCGACCCCGTAGTAATCGACCACGATACCGCAGCGCTTGCCGAAAACGATGCCGCCGCGCTGGTCGCTCTCGCCGTGCTCAAGGCGTGTCTGCCCGCGTTTCATGCGGATCACCGTGCGGTTCACCGCGCGGTACTGCTGGTAGCGGCAGACCGTCTTGATGGTCTGCCCGCCAACCGGCATGAACAGCATGAAATGCCGGATCAGATCGAGCAGGTGGGCCGGCGTCAGCATGCCTGCCACCAGGCGCTCCTGCTCGGACAGTTTGGCTTTGCCCAACTGCTCGGCTACTGACTGCTCGCTGCCGCTACCCTCCGGGCCAACCACGGTTTTCCATTGGGAGAAATGCCCGAAGCCGGCCCCAATGCAGCCCACCCGTGCTTCGTCGTAGCTACTGGCGACCAACAGCTGCACGCTAGCGAACAGTGTTTCGTTGCCCTCGTTGTCCTCGACTTCGAAGGCCGCCTTGCGCTGGTTGCTGTAGCGGCGCAATTGATCGACAGCTTCGGCCAGCGGTTCTGGGATGGATGGGCTCTTGCATTCCACCACCACCAGCGGGATGCCGTTCACCAGCAACACCAGATCCGGGACGATAAATTTCTTGCCGCTGTTGTACCCCGGTGGGCAATCCACTCGGAACTGGTTGATCACGCGGAAGTGGTTATTGGCCGGGTTGGCCCAATCGATGTACTGGATGGTCTGACCACGTCCGCCTTCCCAGGCCTGAAGGCCATCGACCGTGATGCCTTTGAGCAGCAGCTCAGTGACTGTCTGGTTGGCTTCCATCAGCTTGCCGGCGCCCACGCGGGTAATGGCCGCCAGTGCTTCGGCAATGCGCTGCTCATCCAGCCAGGGCTGACCGTCGCGCAGGTTGATGGCAAGCAAGCGTTCGGCCAGTGCAGCTCGCTGAATCACTTCACTGAAACTGCTGCGACCAGTGATGGCCGGGTCGTCGAGGCTGCCCTCGATATGCTTCCAGTTCAGCCCCTGTAACTGAGCCACAAAGGGTTTTTCGACGTCATCCAATTCCCAGCCCACGGTTACTCCTTTAATCCAGTTCAGGCGTGTATGGGCTCATACAGGCTCATAGCGGCTCATAGCGGCTCATAGAATTTTTAGCCGAGCTTATAGACCGACCAGCGTCGTTCACCTTGCTGTATCAGTGTGCCCTTGTCTTTCATGCGCTTGAGCAGTTTTGCCGCTTGATCAGGCGAGAGCCGACAAAGATCCATTACTTCAGCGCGCTGAATCTGCCCATGCTGCTGCACGTAGTTCAACACCATCTGCTCATGTTGAATGGGTGTGAAGCCTGCCTGGCGGGTATAACCGGCCTTGTCGCCCACGGCCTGGTACAGACTGGCTGACAGAGTGTAGCTGCGCCCTCGGGTAGAACCGTGGGCCTCGACCAAGCCGGCTTCGGTCAGGGCTTCCAGGGTGCGTTTGGCACTGGCGGTGTCGCGCTGGATCTGTACGGCCAGTTCGTCGGCCGTGACGCGCTTCGTCTCACGCAGGGCGGCCAGGGCGATCAGGCTGTCGATGGGCAGCTCGGCGTTGGTGGCGCGCTCGTGCTCGACTACTAGGCGGCGGAAGTCAAGGTCGGCCTCTGCGGTGGGTAAGCGCAGCACCACGCTCTGGGCGGTAGTGTAACTGTAGTCCGGGGCCGGCCGGCCGAATTTGAGCATGCCGCGAAAAATCTTGTCTACGCCTCGGCCGGAGCGTTCGACTACGCCGACGCGCTTCATGGCGTCGGCCAGGGCCGGGTTGCGCGGGCGCGGTTCGGTCACCAGCAGGTTGGCCAGGGTCACGCCATCGACCAAGCCACCGGGGTTGCTAGACGAGAGCGCCCCAATCTCCTCATCCTGCTTATAGACCACGACACGCCCGACGGTACCATCCTTTGAGAGCAATACGTTTCCATTGCGGATAGTGCATCCAGTCGGCCTCATCAGCCCCTTCCCCCTTGGCTGGGGCGGCAGCCTTGAGCTGGCTGTCCAGTTCCGCCATTTTGGCCTCCAGCTCGGCCAGCCTGGCAACGAAATCGCCGAGCAGGAATTTCACTAGCTTGTGCTCCAGCGGGCTTTGCTTGCTGGCCTTGTCTTCCAGGGCGGTGATGATGCTGGTGCGCCAAGCGTCGATTACGCCCCGGCTACCGCGAGCCATCAAGCCAAGGAAGTCGTATTTGCTCTGGTACCAAAAGCCCGCGACGATGCCCCTGACTTGGAAGGGGTCGAGCAGGCCAATGCCTTCCAGCGTCTGGCTAAAACTAGCCAGCAATTCGCCGCGTAGCTCTACCAGTGCAACGCTGTTATCCAGCTTCCCTGCCAGTGTGGTGATACGCGGGCTGTGTTCGTGCCACCAGCTCTCGAATGCCTGACGCAGGGCGGCTTCCTTGGTCTGCAGGCCGGCATTGCCTTCGATGGCTGGCTTGAGATCGGCACGGCGAGTTAGCTCGCCGCCAAAGTCGAAATATTTCGCATCGCGCGCCACGAACAGGTCGTGCGGGTCGAGGCCGTGAGCGGCGAACAACGGCGCTTTCGCCTCGATTTCGGCCTTGGGCACACCGCCAAATAGGTGCGCGCGTACATCATGGGGCTCGGGTGGCGGCGCGTTATCCACGTAGCGACGGATATTCAGGTTGTAACCGTTGTCGCGCAGGGTGGCGATATCTAACACATCGCTGAGGCGCTCGATCCGGCGAAATTCGTCGAAGGCGGTGGTGATCTTCTCGATGTGCTCGGGCAGCAGGTAGTTCTGCGCACGGCCCTCGAAGTACTCGCGGTCGGCGTTTATAAACAGCACCTTGCCCTGGCGCTCGGCAGGCTTGGCGCTGACACGGTTGGCGCCTTCCTGCTTTTGTTGGCGCAGGATAAGGATGCAGGCAGGAATGCCGGTGCCATAGAACAGGTTGGCCGGGAGGCCGATCACAGCTTCGAGCAGATCGTTTTCGATAATGCCAGCGCGGATTCCGCGTTCCTCACCGCCCCGGAACAGCACGCCGTGGGGCAGTACGGTGGCGATCATGCCCTCGTCGCGGGTCACAGCGAGCATGTGCTGCAGGAACATCAGGTCGGCCTTTTTCGAGCCCAGCGGCACCTCGCCGAAGCAGAAGCGTTGCTCGCGGAATGTCGGGTTCCAAGCCAGGCTGCCATCCGCGCTTTTCTCAGTATGGCCCCAGTTGATGGAGAAAGGCGGGTTGGTGAGGATTCGGTCGAAGCGGCGCAGTTCGCCGCCCTCGATATGCCGAGGGTCGGCTAGGGTAACTCACGAGCTTCGTGCTTTCCTCGAATGGCGGCGCGATTGGATTTCAGTTGCTCCAAATACAGCATCCACTGTCGCCGCTCCCACTCACGTGCAGATGCTAGCGCCAGATGATCCACTGCGCTTTTACGATCACCTGACGATGCCACCGTCAGCATGTAGAGGGACAACGGATAAACACGGCCATCGAGCTGCACATTGGCGTGCGACTGGGTCACCAGGGCGGCAGTGGCTAACACCGATTGCGCAGCCATGGCGCAGGGCACGCCGATCACCTCGGCCATGCGTTGGACGGCTGGCCCTAATATCTGTCCCAACGCTTCGACCGGATATGCCAGCGGCTCGGGCCGGTATTCCAGCAGCGGCCGTGGCAGGTCGAACACTTCGCACAATTGCATCGTCATTCTCCTGGTGTTTCGAATTTCTCCCTCACTCTCCCCGCCACGGTTGTTGAGTGTTATCAGGGATCAAGGCCCCTGCAGCCTGTGAGGGTTGTCCACTTACGCGGGACGGGCGGCTCTTTACGACCGGGAGCTTGGGCATCTCATGATCTGGCCTCCTGAGCACCAATAGCGGTGGGCGGGTGGAGGCTGCGTTGTCTGACGAGACCAGCGCCGCGAGATCCTGAGTCTGTTGCAGGCAGTGATGCGATGACCGGGGCGTGCCTGACTGTCAGTCAGGTGCAGTCCATTCCGTGGGATGCGGCACCATCATCTGCATTGCTGCTGCGAGTGACATCGGGGTTTGTCACGCCGATTGTCACAGGGACAAACGCTGCAATGTGTTGCCCGGCAAGGGCTGCGGCAGTGGTTTCGGCGCCCGTCTCTTTCCTGGAGAAAGAGACGGGCGTGGACGACGTTCCTCAACTGATGGCCTACCTGCAAGAGTTGCTGCGTTACGACCTGAAGCTCGAGGAAGAACGCCAGATTCTGAAGGGCGACGGCACCGGCGAGAACCTGAACGGCTTGATGACCCAGGCGACCGTTTTCGACGCTGCTCTGACCAAGGCTGGCGATACCGCTATCGACCTGGTTCGCCGCGCGATTTACCAAGTTCGCAAGCAGTCGATGCTTTCTGCAGACGGCATTGTGATGACTGAGCTCGACTGGATGAACATCGAGCTGCAGAAGGACGGCGAGAACCGCTACCTGTTCGCGAACCTTCAAGGCTTGGTCACCCCAGTTCTCTGGGGCCGCCCGGTTGTCACCTCTGACAGTGTCGATGAAGGCGATGCGGACACCGGCGGCGAGTTCCTGGTGGCAAACTTCGCGCGCTCGTCTGTGCTGTTCGATCGCATGTCGTTCCTGTTCAAGATGGGCCTGATCAATGATCAGTTCATCAAGAACGAACGCGCGCTGCTGGTGGAAGAGCGTCTCGGTCTGGGCGTGCGCCGCCGCGAGGGTCTGGTCAAAGGCCGCTTCACCGTCGCACCGTAATCCCATCACCTTGCATTGGCCGGCTTTATGCCGGCCATTTTTGTCTCAGGAGACATTATGAAAATCAAAGCACTGTGGGGTTTTGTCGGTAACGCGATTCTGTTGAGCGCAGATTCGACCTCTGTTAAGGCCGGCCAGGTATTCGACGATGTGGACGACGAATATGCCCACACGCTCATCGGCAAAGGGCTGGCTGAAGAAGTCGGTGATGACAGCAATACGAAGTCGTCCGCGCCCAAGCAAACCAAAGCGACATCCCCGAAAGAGAATAAATAAATGATCGACTTGGCGCGCGTGAAGCTGCACCTGCGGGTGGACGGTGACCAGGAAGACTCTCTGATCACCGAGTACCTTGCGTCGGCCAAGTCTCACGTGGCAATGCACTGCGACCGTGAACTGGTCGAGGAATCTCCAGTTGAGCCCGATCAAATGGGACTCACCCCAGATGTTGAACATGCCATTCTGCTGCTGATCGGCCACTGGTACGACAATCGCGAAGATGCTGCCGTCGGGGTCACTCCTACAGCGGTGGAGCGTTTGCTCTGGTACAGGAAGCGTTTCTGATGGAAGCCGGAAAACTGCGCCACCGCATCGAAATTCAGCACAAAATCACCCTGCGAGATCCATCTACCGGCAATTTTCTGGAGCCGGCGTGGGTGAAGCTCGCCGAAGTCTGGGCCAGCGTTGAAGATTCGTCGGCCCGCGACCTGGTGGCTGCCAAAGCTGCCAAGTCGGTGGCCACTGGCCGGATGGTGATCAGGTATCGTCCGGGCGTGCTGCCGACGATGCGAATTCTCTATCGCGGCGAGATCTACAGCATTGAGGGGCCGCCGCTCGCCGACAAGGTGTCCGGTCTTGAGTACCTGACGCTGTTGGTTTCGAAGGGGGTTAAGGATGGCTAGTTCGATTTCCTCGCGCTTGCAGGGTGTCGCGTCGACGGTCGAGAAAATGCGTGGCCTGGCGCCAAAGCTTCAGAAAAAAGGCCTGCGCAAAGCGGCCCGTGAAGCGATGAACATCGTTCGCGATGACGCCAAAGCGCGGGCCAAGGCGCTGGACGATCCGGAAACAAAAGAGAAGGTCTGGAAAAACATCATCACCCAGGAGGCGCCCAAGCAATCACGGCGCGAAGGCGGTGTGGTGATGCGCGTCGGTGTGCGAGGTGGTGCCGGGTCAAACCAGCACAGCAAAGACGCCAGCGGCAACCCGGGCGGCGACACCAGGCACTGGCGCTATATCGAATTTGGCACCCAGTTCACGCCGCCGGCGCCTTTCATGCGTCCGGCGTTCTCACAGAACGTCGGCGCGGTCACTGACCAGTTTGTCGCGAGTCTTGGTCGCGAGATTGATGCCGCGCTCAGGGGGAATTGATGGATCCACCCATTTTTCTGGCCTGCTCAACCGATCCGGCTGTCGCTGCATTGATCGGCGCGGGCATCGACTGCCGCATTTACTCATTCGGCGAAGCGCCTGAAGGCGTTTTGAAACCCTACGTTGTCTGGAACTTGGTCGACGGCAACCCTGAGAACTACTTGGCCGGGCGCCCGGACGCAGATGGATTCACGCTGCAAGTGGACGTCTATGCCGCCAGTGCGGGCACCGCAACGAAGGTCACCGAGTCATTGCGCGATGCGCTGGAGCTGAAGGCCAACATCACCCGCTGGGGCGCCTCCGGCCAAGACCCGACGACGAAGGACTACCACCGCAGCTTTGATATCGACTGGATCACCCTTCGATAGAGCATCACCCCCAATCAACCCGCCGAGTGCGGGTTTTTTTATGCCCGACATTTGGAGAACGCCATGTCGATCCTTTCCCAAGGAACCCAGATTTACGCACTCGTCCCGCCACTGACCGGCACCGGCCCTAAAACCATTATGGCCATCGAATGCGCGACGGCATTCAGCCCGGGCGGCTCGCCGGCGGATCAGATCGAGGACACTTGCCTCGAGGACACCTCCCGCAGCTACAAGAAAGGTTTGCGCACCCCGGGCCAGTCCTCGCTGACCGTCAACGCCGATCCGAACAACGCGAGCCACATCCGCCTGCATCAGCTCTCGGAAACCGATGGTGACACCGCTATCCAGTGGGCGGTGGGCTGGTCCGACGGCAAGGCCGCACCGACTGTCGCAACTGCCGGCGCCCTGGATGCCGTGACCATCGGCGCCGGCGGCACCGGTTACACCACGGCACCGACAGTCGCATTCACCGGCGGTGGCGGGACTGGCGCCGCCGGTACAGCGACCGTATCCGGCGGCGCGGTGACCGGCGTCACGATTACCAACCCTGGCACCGGCTATACCAGCCCGCCGACTGTTGCTTTCACCGGCGCCGGTACGGGCGCAACGGCAACCACAGCCATTACCTCGGCCGACAGCTTCGACCTGCCGAAAACGCGCACATGGTTCGTTTTCGAGGGCTATGTGAGCGACTTTCCGTTCGACTTCGCGGCAAACGCCGTGGTCAGCACCGCCGCAACCATCCAACGCTCGGGCGGTTCGGCCTGGGTTCGTAAATCCGCCTAAGGGGGCTCGATGAATCTCGCTCAATTGAAGAAAAAAGGGGGCGTCATCTCTGGCGCCCTGGTGGTCAAGGATATCGAGTGGAAGCATCTCGACGAAAAAGGCAAGGTGGTGACCGACAAGTTCAAGGTTCACGTACGCCGACACGCCTTCGGTGTGATGGAGCAGATGTTCAACGGCGGCGATGCGGACAAGTTCCGGAATGCCCGTTACCTGGCTGCCAGCATCTGCCTGGGCGCCGAGGGCGAAGAAGAACTGCCCTTCGATGACGCGGTTAATCTTGACCCGAATCTTGGCGTGTTGATGTTGCAGGCCGTGAACGAGGTCAACAGTTCCGCAAAAAACTGACCCCCGCCGATGAGTTGATGCATGAGTTGGTGCTCAACGGAATCGGCGGGTGCACCATTGCTGAAGCGAAGGCCAACATCAGCTATGCGGAGGTGTTGGCCTGGTCTGCCTATCGGGATAAGTACGGAACGCTGAACCTTGGTCGTCGCCTGGATCTGGCCGCCGCGATCATCGCGCAGCAGGTGAATCGCGGTGCCGGTGGCAAAGCCGACCTGTTAGATTTCATGCCTAACGCCGAGCGGCAGCCGATCGACATGGAGCAGGCCATCGAGGAGTGGAAGTGATCATCGCCATGGATGGTGGTAGATTGCCTTGCTCCTACAGGGAGTTTTCTAATGAAAAAAACATTCGTTAATGCTGTCTTGCTTTCTTCCTTTGTTATTTTCGGCGTTGAGGCTGGAGCGAAGGACCCAGTAAAGGAATACGACGAGCTTTTACGCCACGCCTCCTTTGTTTGTGAGCTCGACAATGGCAACTACCAAGCCGCTGTAAGGTATCGGTCGCCAAAGCAAACAGCGCTGGGTGATAAGTTGATGAAGTGCTTGACCGACTATTCAGAAAAAGCAAGGACTGACCTGCCGCCGGCGATTAAGGCGGCCAAAAACGAGGCAGTGAAAACCGCACTAAAGGCCGTGTATACGGATTGGGTTGTGTACTTTGGAAAGTTTGATCCAATCAGCAAAATTCGTTATGAGAGATCAAGTAGCGCTCTAAAAACTGAGCTACTAATTTCTCAATAGATGAGAACAAAGAACCCGCATTTAGCGGGTTTTTTTCGCCCGGAGAAAAGTAAATGGCGTCAAGATCGCTCGGTACATTGACGCTGGATCTTATTGCACGGATCGGCGGATTCCAGCAGAACATGGATCGCGCGTCGCAGTCCGTTACTCGCACTGGCGCCGCGGCTGATGCTGCATCTGCCAGAGTTAGCGCCCTTCAAGGCCAGTTTGTTTCCCTTTCAGGCGCTGCCGCAAGCCTGGCGGGGCCTCTGGCATCAGCTTTTAGCTTGAGCGCAATTTACAGCGCGTCCGAGGCGTATACGCAGTTGACCAGCCGATTGAAGCTGGTTACCGAGAGCTCTGCTGAGCTCGCGACGGCACAAAATGCAGTTTTTTCTATAGCCCAGAGCGCTTACCAGCCTTTGAATGCCACTGCTGAGCTTTATCAGCGGATTGCGACAAATCAGCGAGAACTGAAACTGACCGGCGAAGGCGTCGCGGGTGTAGTGGGCACTATCAGTAAGACGCTGGCGATTTCCGGTGCATCTGCTGCTTCGGCCAACGCTGCGCTTGTCCAGCTTGGGCAAGCATTTGCCTCTGGCGTGCTACGCGGCGAAGAACTCAACAGTGTCATGGAGCAAGCTCCTGCGCTAGCACAGGCAATTGCAGCGGGCATGGGCAAGACGGTTGGTGAACTGCGCGCGCTCGGCGCTGAAGGAAAGCTCACAGCTGATTCTGTCGTTAAGGCGTTGCAAGCCCAAGAGGGTGCTGTATCAAGCCTTTTCGGTAAAACGGCGGTGACGATCGGCAACAGCATTACGGCCACAGGTAACTCGCTCACTCAGTTCATCGGCAGGATGGACCAGGCGAGCGGGATCAGTGCGGCAATCTCGGCAAATATCGTCAAAGTCTCGAAGTCGATTGATGGTTTGACGAAAGATTTCGCGGCAACCTCGAAAACCTTCGAGCGGGTATCGAGTGCGGCCGAGACGCTTGCCTACATTATCGGTTCTCGTCTTGCACTATCCGCTGGCCAGGCCGCAGTAGGATTTGCCGCTGCAACTAAGGCGTCGATTCAACACGCCGGTGCACTAGCGTATGGCGCAGCAGCGACTTGGAAGAGCGTGGAGGCAGATGCCGCCACGGCCAGGCAGACACTTGCAACCACTCAGGCGAGACAGATAGACGCGAAAGCGCTCCTTGAGCGGGCCAATCTTGAAATTTTGTCTGCTGAACAAAAAGTCGCCGCAGACAGGCTTCGCCAGCAATCGGAAATCAACAATCTAAAAAGCGTTCAGGCGACGCTTGCAGCGGAAAGGGTTTTAGAAGAACAACGGTTGGCTGCACAGATAACTGAGCAAGGTCGCGCAGCTGCTCGCAACAGGATGGCGATCGCTCGCCTCGATGAAGTCGCCATCATCAAGCAGATCCAGGCCGCTGAAGTCGGACTTGCAGCAACCAACGCCGCTACGTCGGCGGAAATCCAAGCAGGTTACGCGCTACGCAGTGCCGCCGCCGCGGGTTATGCAGAAACAACCCTGGCGGCGGCCGCTGCCGTGAAAGCAGCAGAGCGCGCGACAGCAGCTGCCACTGTAACCAGCCGATCAGTTGGGGCGTTAACTACCGCTGGCGCCGGTCTGATGGGGCTTCTCACTGGACCGGTCGGCATGATCGCGATGACAGCACTGGTTGCTGCTTCATTCATCGACTTCGGTGGCTCTGCGGATAAAGCAAGTAAATCGCTCATTGATCATAACGCCACGCTTGACCAGTCTATTCAGAAGTACAAAGAGCTCAGTGTCGAGCAACAGCGATATCAAGTGGATAGTTGGGAGAAAGGTCGAAAAGAGGCGTTGAACGCCGCCGCCGGCGATCTCAACGAATACGCTATCAAAACCCGCACCACCCTCAACGGGCTGGCGGAAGGCCGATCTGAATATCAAAAGCAACTCAATCGTATGCTTGACGAGGTGGGCGCAGGTACTCGCTCACTTGATAGTGTCACCGAGTGGGCAAAGGAAAGCGTCCAGCTCCATCCAACCGTAATCAAGCAGTTGACCGAGATATCAGCCGGTTACTCTGCTAGCTCTAAAGAGGCCGAAAGCTACTCCACCAAACTTGATGGGGTGAATGCGTCCTCAAGAGCTGCCACGGCGAGCGCGAAAGGGTTGGCCGACGTCCAGTCTATGGCCGGCGGGCAGACCAAGGGGCAAATCGCTGATTGGGAAAAATACATTGCCAAGCTGATCGAGACTCGAGATCTGTTTGGGGCGAATGCCGAAGCCCAGGCAGCATTCGCGGCAGATCAGATGGCCGCAGCTGCAACGCCAGGACACCAGCGGCAACTTGAATGGTGTGCGGATCGAGTACTCCGTTGAAGTTTCGACCGATAACGGTCCGTATCTGCAGGTCCTGAGTTCTTTCGTTGACCGCAAGAACGTCACCAAATACGAGCGCTCCCACCGGATCGAATTGCCCGCCGGCAGTCGCTGGACCGTCCGGGTGCGCCGCCTGACGCCAGAGGCGAACAGTTCGCTGGTGCAGGACGGCATGCTGGTCGAGGCCATTGCCGAGGTGGTCGACAGCGATCAAGAATACCCGCTGACCGCCGTGGGCTGCCTTGAGTACGACGCCCAACAGTTCGGCGGCGATATCGCCAAGGTCGCGGCACTGATGCGTGGCCGCACTATTCGTGTGCCGGCCAACTATGATTCCGTGACCAGGACTTATCGCACCAGCGGTGCCGGTACCAGTAACGGGGTTTGGGATGGCACCTTCCAAGAGGCCTACACCAACAACCCCGCCTGGATCTTTTACGACCTGGTGCTGCATCCGTATTACGGCCTCGGCGAACGCATCGATGCGACCATGGTTGATCGCTGGTCGCTTTACCGCATCGGCCAGTATTGCGACCAGATGGTGCCGGACGGCAAAGGCGGACAGCAGCCGCGCTTCACCTGCAACCTCTATTTCCAAAAGCAGGCCGAGGCCTACGCAGTACTGCAGGATTTGGCCTCGATCTTCCACGGCATGGCCTATTGGGACGGTAGCCAGATCGTCGTCAACGCCGACATGCCGGGTGATCCGGTTTACACCTATAGCCCTTCGCAGATCCTAAACAACGGTGAAATCAAATACGAGGGCACCCGGGAGCGGGATCGCCACACCTTGGCTATGGTCGGCTGGGACAATCCGGATCAGGGGTTCGACACAGACAAGGAACCGGTGTTTGATGACGATGCCATGGCGGAGTTTGGCATGGTGCGCGAGCTCGCTATTGACGCCATCGGCTGCACGTCGCTAGGACAGGCGCAGCGCGCCGGGCAATGGGCGCTGCTGACTGAGCAGTTACAAACCCGAGGCGCGACAATGCGCGTGGGGCTCGATGGGCAAATTCCAAAGCCTGGGCAGGTTATCGCGATCGCTGACCCCGCCTTGGCTGGGCGGGCCAATGGTGGTCGCATCTCTGAAGTTGCCGGCCGGGTCATCACCCTGGACCGCGACACGGCTGTGCCCGCCGGCGCCCGCTTGTTCGTCAACCTACCTAGCGGCAAGTCCGAAGCCCGCGTGGTCAAGTCGGTGGTGGGTCGATCGATCACTGTTATGGCGGATTACAGCGAGGTGCCGCAGGCTGAATGCGGGTGGGCGCTCGATTACGACGACCTGAAGCTGATGCAGTTTTATGTCCGCAACGTGACGCGTCCCGAGTGGCACCAGTTCCAGCTCGAAATGATTCAGCATGAGCCGAGCAAATTCAACGCGATCGATTTCGGCGCGGTGGTAGATCCACGACCGATCAGTGGTATTCCCATTGGCACACAAGCAGCTCCCGCGCGAGTGCTGATCAGCCAGAACGTCGTGATTGAGCAAGGCATCGCTGTCACCAGCATGACCATCGCCTGGGATGCGGCGCCAGGTGCGGTGGGTTATGACGTTGAATGGCGCTGGGGCGCCCGGGAGTGGATCAAGGTGCCGCGTACAGGCGAGCTGGTGGCGGACGTGCGTGGGATCTATTCCGGCCAGTACCTGGCCCGCGTGCGGGCCGTCAGCGCGATGAACGTCTCGTCCATTCCGACAAACTCGATTCTGACTGACTTGGCGGGCAAAGCCGGTCTGCCGCCGGCGGTTGCCTTCCTGCGCACTACCAGCAAGATTTACGGCATAGGCCTTGAGTGGGGTTTCCCGCCCGGCGCGGAGGACACGCAGCGCACGGAGATCTGGAACAACAAGACCAATGACCTGGCTACCGCCGTGAAGCTGGCCGACTTTGCCTACCCTCAGGCAAACCATGAGATGCAAAACGTGGTGCCTGGGACCAGCCTGTTTTTCTGGGCACGGCTTGTGGATCGCACCGGTAACGTCGGGCCATGGTTTCCAGCGGTTAATGGGGTCAATGGACAGGTGAGTATCGACCAGTCGGAATACGAGCAGTACTTCCTTGGCAAAATCCAGGCGTCCGCCCTGGGGCAGCAACTGCTCGAGGAAATCGGCAAGATCTCTGGCGACGGTGAAGATTCGGTCAACGGACGGATCGAAGCAGTCAAACAGCAACTGGAGGAGCTGATCAGCGATATCACGGATGCCATGGTTTACGACCCGCTGAAGCCTTACGTGAAGGGGGAAGTGGTTCGCCTGGATGGTCGGCTGTTCTCGGCAGTGAAGGCGGTGCCGGCCGGGATGACGCCTCCGAACGCTGAGTTCTGGTACGACATGGGCACCATTGCGGAAACCACCAACGCCATGGCCTTGCAGATCCAGCAGCACTCCACCCAAATCGACACTATTGACGGAAAGGTCACGGCTCAGGCTTCGACCGTCCAGGCGCTGCAAGCGGCATGGCGCGAGGACGATGGGACCGGGGCGATGAACGAAGCTCTGAAGGCTTACCAAAGCACCGCGAGCATCGTCACCAACGACAAGGTGAGAGCAGAGGAAAACCTGGCGTCGGCGACGCGCATCACCACAATCGATGTGGCGGTGAAAGAGAATAAGGCCAACCTAACGACGCTTGAAACGGCGGTGGCGACGGACAAAGAAGCCACAGCGCAGAAGATCGACAGCGTCACCGCCACGGCCAACAACGCCAGCGCCAAAGCCGAGACGGCCACTACGGTCGTGTCGGGCCTGAATGGCAAACTGGCGGCGACCACCACGATCAAGACCTCGACCACGGTTGGCGGTCGCACGGTGATGGCAGCGTTGGCCATCGGGGTGGAGGGGCAGACGCAGGAGTCACAGATTTTGGCGTTCGCCCAGCGCTTCGCGATTCTGGATGAGGTCAGCGGCCAGATGATTGCGCCGTTCGTGGTGCAGGGTGGCCAGGTGTTCATCAACACCGCAATCATCAGCACCGCGTTCATTCAGGAGCTGATTCTGGGGATGACGCTCCGCTCCGCAGCGCTGAACTCACAGGGCCTGCCATTGCTGGAAATCAACATTCCGGCCGGCACCCTGACGCTTCGCGGTCAAACGGCGGACGGCTCGATAATGCTCAACAACTACGGCATGTTCGCCTACGACGTAAACAGCGTAGAACGTGCTGCATTCGGGAAGATCGGGTAATGGCTTATTACGGTGCGAGGACCCGAAACGCGGCGGGGGCGGTAACGCTCGACACTTCAACGATGACTGTCCGCTCTATCGTTACGAAGCAAGTCACCGTTCCACCCATCACCAGTGACTTCACCAGCTTTATCAGCATGCCGGAAATCACCGCGCAGTCATTTGTCTGCGTGACGCTGCAAGGTCAAGCAAGTGAAGGTGCCGCACTGCCAGCGGTGTTCTGGTCCACAGGTCAGCTCAGGGTCCGGCGCGGCCAAGGGATAGTGCTCAACGTATTTATTCTGACCTATCAGTAGGAGGGGCGATGACTTACGGATTCAGATCGCGCAACGGCCAGAACTTTTTTCAGATCGACAGCGAAAACAGAGCCCTCAATGTGGCCGCCTCCGGCAGTTACACAATAGGGAAGCCCGCGGGTGCGCCGACGACAATTACTCAGGCCGTTATTACTTACCCCGCGCCGATTACGACAACGGAGGCTCCGCACGTTTTTCTCAATCCGACGAATCAGGGCATGTATCACACGCTTATGCACACCGGCGGCCCTGGTAACTGGACGGGCTTCTACTTTCGGCTGCAACTGATGCCGCCGTTCAACAGCTCGGATTGCAGTGGTAAATGGTTGGTGGCGACCTTTCGCTCAACATCCCCTCCGAATCAGTATGACCTCCGGCTTCGTAATGCCGCAGGCGAACAGATATTTGTCGGGGCGGACAATTTGCTGGTGATGACTGGCTTCCCCATCAATGAGGGCTGGTCGCTCGACAGTCGTGGGCAGGAACAGTCCGGGGTGTATTGGTCCGGCTACCAGATGGCTTGGACGGGCGCCTATGAGGATTACTTCCTCGCCTCAACCTTGCTCGGCGGGAAGATCTACAACGGCAACACCACCCTTGAAACCCCGTGCGGTTTCCACGCGGGAGTGCGTTCGACGTTGAATGGGTACGTGGGGGCGCTGGTGAGCTCGGAGGGCGGAACCGCGAAGAATGGCCGGACCACGTTTGCAGCCAGGCCCATGCGCCCGCTTTGATTAAACCTCCCACCAATAACCCGCCATGTGCGGGTTTTTTATTGACAAAAAAGGAACATGCCATGCCCTGGCTCAGGAATGGAACAGTTGCCGTGACCAATGGCTCTACCACTGTCATCGGCACCAACGCGGATTTCGCCGCGAACGGCAGGATTGGCGACTCGTTTATTGGCCCGGACGGTTTTACTTACGAAGTCGGGAACATCGCAAGTGCGACGGTGATTTCAATCATCCCGGCGTACAAAGGCCCGACAGCGAGCGGCGCGGCTTACGCGATCATGCCGGTGCAGGGCTATCCCAAAGCGCTGGCCGACGCATTCAATAACATCAACCTTCAGTGGGGCGTGAAGCTCGCCGCACTGGGAACCACCGGCAACTACGATGTTCTGCCCATCACCAAAGGTGGTACCGGCGGCGTCACCCTCGCGGATGCGAAGAGCAATTTTGGCATTCTGGATATCCAGACGGTGGCCCGCGGCGGCACCGGGGCGACAGATGCCCCAGGAGCGCGGACTGCACTTGGAGCAGCCAAGTCAGGCGCTAACAGTGATATCACCTCGCTCAGCGCTTTGACTACTGCGTTGAGCGTTGCCCAGGGTGGTACGGGCGGGACGACCCAGGCGGCGGCAAGGACTGGGCTTGGTCTAGGAACGGCGGCTGTCGCAAACGTCGGTACTTCCGCCGGGAACGTAATGACCGTGGGGGCGGGCGGTTGGCTCGGTTCGTCGATTATTGACAACGTAAACGCCAACAATCAAAAGGCGACAGGGTTGTACGCAGTGAGCGGCGCGACAAACTCGCCATTTACCGCGATCCAGCTGCTGACTTCGGATTGGGGTGTTGACCCCCGCTGGCAATCACAATTAGCTCTAGGTATATCAGCGAACAAGGCTTACTTCCGTTCAATCATGAAAGACCAGACTGCGGCGACGTCTTGGGCCGAGCTGTATCACACAGGAAACACGACCCGGGGCTCGGGCGGGGCACTGTCCGCTGCATCGCCCATCGTCCGCATTGCCAACGTTGCAGACACGCAGCGCCGTGACTTGCAGGAGCAGACATTTGAACCTGCCGGAGATTGGGGTGTGGCGAACGAAGAAGCGCAAGGCGTGCTTGTCGAGCGTCTGGATGTCGGTGAATACCGCGTCAGCGGAAGCCTGGGGCTGGCGCTGGAAGGCTGGCGCACGCAAGACCCGTGCTCGCCTGACGGCGGCCGGATAATCGGCATCACCGAAAGCCAACAGGCTGAAGACGGTACTGTAACCATCAAGTTGTTCAAGCAGCGCTGGACGCTGTCGGATTACGGTGAAGTGATCCCTGGTCGCGGAACACCAATTGATGTGCCGCTGAACAGCTGGATCGACGTCCGCTTGGCAATGCCAGAGCCCTTAATGCCGATACCGACGATCGAAGAATAACCACCCGCCATCGAGCGGGTATTTTTTTGCCTGGAGAAAATTATGTCTGTTACCGAAAAAGACCGCGACATCCTTGCCCGCACCTTGTGGGGTGAGGCGCGCGGCGAAAGCCTTGCAGGCCAGATCGCCGTCGCCTGGACCATCCGCAACCGCGTCAACGACGGCAAGACCAAATCGTGGTGGAGTGAGGGTTACGCCGGCGTGTGCCAGGCGCCTTACGCTTTGAGCCCGAGCGCCGCGAGACAAAAAACCATGCCTGTGATGAATTGAAATGTAGTCACTAGATCTATCCATAAAACCCAACAGCGAACGATCTCAATACGCTCGTTTTTAAGCAAGGCAGTAGTTGTTACAGATTGACTCGGTGAAAGCCTTGGAGAGCGGAAAACTGATTTCTTAGGGTTTGTTCGGTCGGCAGGACGCCGGGGCGCGGGGATAAAAGCTGTCTAATACAACCTCGACCTATCTTGGTTTTACTGGGTAAAACCGAAGCCTTCTAAGCATAGAGTTTTAGACAGAGATAAGCCGAAACCCTTTGCCTGTAAGGCCTGCACCGATCTCCAGCCCATACTGCTGCAGTACCGGAGCAAGCTGTTTAAGGGGCGGCGTTTAGGAGCTGCTTAAAAAACTCACTGTATTTCGCGACTGCCCCTAGCCCTAGAGCGATCACCGTAAACGCTGTGAACAGCGGATGGCCTTTGACGATTTCCAGCATCGCTATCGGACGGACACCAAATTTGTCAGCCCAGGTAGCGTTCGTTTTAAGGCGTTTTTCATGCGTACGCTCGAAGAAATTTGCAAACATGTCCAGCTTTCTGAGCGTTGATCTGTGCATCTTAAGATAATCACCACTAACGAAAGCGTCAGCTTCCTGCTCCCCCGTCAGTGCGTCGACGTCGGACACATTGTTCAGTTCAGTCAGGCTCATTATTCGGCCTCTGCGGCCTTTGCTGTCCTCGTGTGGAGCATAGGACTTGCCATAGAGGCTAACAAGCACCCTGGCTAGATCAACTTTCTTGTCATCCTGAAGCTCAAAGGGATTCCCGCCCATGACTCGGTGTCGGTGCTCAAGGGCGAAAAAGCCAAAATGCTCATCTCGCATATTCCAGTGAATGAACCGACAGTCTCGATGTTGTTCTAGAAAAGCAAAATAGCCGTCGAGCATTGATCTTTCGTGACTGTCCAGTTCATCCGACATCGTCGCAAGCGAGCCTTTCAGCTCGGCTGATTTATGAAGTGACCAAGATTTGGTCTGGGCTGATTTTAGGTTTCGCACAGCTATAGACGTCACCCGTTTCGAGGCGCCGGTGGATCCTTCATAAAACGACTCGCAGGAGTAGTGCACGACGTATACACGACTCGCGTCTTGATAGAGGTCATCTACCAAGCCCCGACTTCTAGCGCGATCCTTTACCCTGTCAATCTCCGAACTCATATTTTGCCCCAGTCGCTTCACGTGACGCTGTCATTAAGCTGGCATAACCGAGCCAAAACCACCCATGCGGGCACAAAAAAGGCACTTGCGATAAACGCTAAGTGCCTGATTTGTATAACTTATTTGGTGGAGCCGGGGGGATTTGAACCCCCGTCCGCCAGTACTCCGCTGTCGGTACTACATGCGTAGCCGTATCTATTAAGTTAACCCTCAGCGACCCGAAGGGCAGGGTGCTTTGGGCGAGTTGTGTAAGTTTTAGCCGCTTCGTCCACAACGTACTGCACGGCGATTCTGTTCTATATGACAATCACTTTGGGTTTACAGACATCCCCTGGTGATTGCTGGACCCGAAGGTACCAGAAGCTCAGGATCTAAAGCTGCTTACGCAGCGAGAGAGAATTCCTGGCCGTAGGTTTCGTCATTGGCAACTATAAGAAGTTGCAACAGTGGATTTACGAGTTCTGTTACCAACTCGGCATGCACCTAAAGTTTCGCGACCGGCGTCGAATCCTAAACGGCCCCTTGCCTGTTGCTCGGTGAATCTTATTGAGCAACAGACGTGCGCAGTGTACGCCAACGCAGCTCAGAAGGCCAACCCGAAGGTTGGCCTCGACTGATTATGGGTTCGGTTCGTTGGACAGTTTGTCCGCACGGGACAGCGCCTGGGTGGCTTCGGTGACGCATTTCTTGTCATCGCCGGCGGCTTTTGATGCCTGGGCGCTGGCGAGCAATCGGTTGAGTTCCATCTTGGTGTTTTCGGACGTTGCCGGCAGTGACGTCACTTTGTCTTTGAGCTCTTGCACCTTGACGGTACAGAGGTCGTTGTCCGCAGCGAATACGGGAGAGGCCAACATTGCAGCGGAAATGAACAGACCAGCGAGTGCGGTACGTTTCATGGGTATCTCCTGAACGTTTGGTCTCGATGCTGAGGCGCTTAATGGCCGCCACGTCGAGTCAGTGATAAGCCTTGTTCTACCGGGCTTATACAAATGACTACGGAGACGTACAGGAATTCGGTTTTTTTGAAAAAGGCTATGAAAAACCGGTTATTCGGAGAAAAGAGCACTAAAAAGGGGCGCATTCGCCCCTTCTGCTTAGTGAAATTGCTTCACGCTGACCTGGCCTGGGTCACCCGATCCACCAGATAGACCAGCCCGTGGTAGTCAATGCCGCCGTGTTGCGTCAGCCCGATCTCACACGTCCGACTGGTGGAAATCCCCTCGCTGCAGTGCTGGACCGCGTCCTTGAGCGAGCGCAGCGAGTGCGCGTTCAGTTCCGGCGTGGTAAAGCCCTTGTCACCGGCAAATCCACAACAATGAATGCCTTCGGGAATGACCACATTGTTGCTGCATTTACGTGCCAGATCGATCAGCGCCTGGCTCTCCCCAAGATGCTGGGTGCTGCACGTGACGTGCACCGCGATGGGCGCATCCTGCGGGGTGAAGTCCAGTCGATCCATCAAATGCGTACGGATGAAGCGCACCGGGTCGTACAGATCCAGGCGCACTTCGCCGAGGTCCTGAACCAGGCGCAAGGTGCAGGGGCTGGTGTCGCAGTAGATCGGATCGAGCCCGCCGCGGCTGGCGTGCAGCAGTGCGCCGATCAGTTCCTGGCGTTTGTGCTCGGCCTGTTCGGCGTAACCTTTGGAGGCAAATGGCTGGCCGCAGCAAAGGTTGTCCTGATTGTCTGGAAAGACCACTTGGTAACCGGCCTTTTCCAGCAGCCCACGGGTTTTGTCGTACAGCGACATCTGCTCTTTATCTCCCGCCGCCGGGCCCATTGCCCGTGAGACGCAAGCCGCCAGGTACACCACCCGCGGGCGTTCGTCCGATACGGTCGGGCTGAAGCGAATGGCTTTTTCCGGTTGCGGCATCGCGTTGGTCCATTGT
Organism: Pseudomonas sp. ANT_J12; assembly: GCF_008370045.1. Taxonomy (GTDB): domain Bacteria; phylum Pseudomonadota; class Gammaproteobacteria; order Pseudomonadales; family Pseudomonadaceae; genus Aquipseudomonas. The sequence continues at coordinate 1,111,865 of NZ_VOBN01000001.1, read as the reverse complement.
GGGACCTGGCCTTTGGATAACCGTGTCAATGTCGCCGACAGCTTGGCCAACCGTGGCGCCCCCAACAGCATCCGCGCGCCATTGGCCACGTGCAGGGTGAAGCGCGCACCTTGCAGTGCGGTGGCGAAATTTCCTTCCAGCCAATTGGCGGTTTTCGTGTGCGTCGCCTTACGGCTGCGCAGCTTTTTCACCAGGTCGCCGGTGTTGATTCCTACAGGACAACGTTGCGCACACAACCCGGTCGCGGCGCAGGTGTCGATGCCTTGGTATTCGTAAGCGGCTTCAAGTTCGCGGGTGTCGACACCGGCACGTTTCTTCGCCTGAATGTCACGCCAGATAACGATGCGCTGACGCGGGCTCAGGGTCAGTCCTTTCGACGGGCAGACCGGCTCGCAAAACCCGCACTCGATGCACTTATCCACAATCTCGTCAGCGGCGGGCAGCGGCTTCAGGTGTTTGAGGTGGATTTGCGGGTCGTCGCTGAGCACCACGTCCGGGTTGAGAATGCCGTTGGGGTCGAGCAATCGCTTGAGTTGCCACATCAACTGATAGGCATCGCTGCCCCATTCCAGCTCAACGAAGGGTGCCATGTTACGACCGGTGCCGTGCTCAGCCTTCAGCGAACCACCGAACTCCACGGCCACCAGTTGCGCCACGTCATCCATGAACGCCTGATAGCGTGCGACTTCTTCCGGGTTGTTGAAGCCTTGGGTGAAGACGAAGTGCAGATTGCCTTCCAGGGCGTGTCCGAAAAGGATCGCTTCGTCGTAGTGATGTTTGTCGAACAACTCGATCAAGCGGTTCACGCCGATCGCCAGTTGCTCCACCGGGAAGGTCACGTCTTCGATGATCACCGTGGTGCCGGTTTTGCGTACCGCGCCGACTGCCGGGAAGGTGTCCTTGCGGATCGCCCAGAGCCGGGCGTTTTCCAGCGGGTCTTCGGTGAAGTCGACTTGTTTTTCCACCGGGAACGAAGCCACGGACGCCATGATCTGCGCCAGTTGTTCGCGCAACAACGTGGACGAGGCAGCGCGGGATTCAATCAGCAGGGCGCAGGCATTGTTCGACAGCTGCTGTACGAAAGCGGGCATGCCGGGTTTGTCCTGCACCGAGCGCAGGCTGCGGCGGTCCAGCAACTCCACGGCCGACACCGGTTGGCTTTTCAGCACGGTGACGGCGTTGCAGCAGGTTTCCACGTCCGGGAACACGATCAGCGCCGAGGCTTTGTTCGGGTGGTCGATCACCGTGTCGTAAGTCACCGCGCTGATGAAGCCGAGCGTGCCTTCGGAGCCCACCAGCAAATGGCTCAAGATATCCACAGGCTCGTCGAAATCCACCAGGGCGTTGAGTGACAGGCCGGTGGTATTTTTCAGACGGTATTTGTGGCGGATTCTGGCAGCCAATTCGGAGTTGGCTCGGGTCTCGCGGCCCAACGTCGCCAGACGCTCCAGCAGTTCGGCATGGCTCTGGCGAAACGCCTCGACACTGTCGGCATCTTCGGTATCGAGTCGGCTGCCATCGGCCAGCACCAGACGAATGCCGGCCAGGGTGTGATAGGTATTTTGCGCCGTACCGCAGCACATGCCACTGGCATTGTTGGCGACGATGCCGCCGATCTTGCAGGCGTTGATCGAGGCCGGGTCCGGGCCGATCTTGCGCCCGAACGGCGCCAACCATGCATTGGCCTGGGCGCCGATCACGCCGGGTTGCAGGCGGATTTGCGTGCCTTGGCCACGGATCTCGCGACCGTTCCAGTTATCTCCCAGCACGATCAATACCGAATCGCTGATGGCCTGCCCGGACAGGCTGGTGCCCGCCGCGCGAAAGGTCACCGGGACCTGATCCCGTTGCGCCAGTTTCAGCAGCGCGACCACTTCGTCTTCGGACTCGACACGAATCACCAGTTGCGGAATCAGCCGATAGAAACTGGCGTCGGTGCCGAATGCCAGCGTCGATAGCGGGTCGTCGAAACGTCGGTCCTGGGGTATCAGTTGCTGCGCATCACGCAGGAAAGTCGAGGGTAACGTCATTGATCCTCCAGGATCAGCACCACCAGGTCTTTCGGACCGTGGGCGCCGTAAGCCAGGACTTGCTCGATGTCGGCAGTCTTCGACGGACCAGACACCAGTAAGGCGTTGGTCGGCATGCCCTGGGCCCATTCGAATTCCTGCTGCACTTGATAGAAGTTGTCGCGGATTTCACTGGCCTTGAGCAGGGCGAAATGCACCGGCGGCACCAAGCTCATCAAACGCGGTTCTTCCCGCGTCGGCCAAAGAATCAGGCTACCCGTCGCGGCGATTGCGCCGAGTGTAGTCGTGAGGCTGGCCGGGGTGTCGTTAAACAGTTCGGCTTTCCAGTCTTCTATCGGGCGGTCGTAGGATTTGAGCGTCGGCAGGCCGGGATTGTTCGACCAGTGTTGAGTGACACGTTGCCCATGCGCTGTCGTCGGCGCGATCAACAGGCTCGGCAACTGACGATCTCGCAACAGTTGGGCTAACAACTCAGGCCAATCTTCGCCCGAGGTCAGATGGATTTCGGTGTGCACCGCTTCCATCAGTTTGCGCAATTGCGGGATGCGTTGTTCGGGCGTGTAGGTGTAAGGGGCGGTCAGCAGTTCGACGTCGAACTCGTCAGGCACCGGCGTCGTTCCGGTCAGACTTTTCCGCAATTTGCCGAGGATATTTTGCTTGGCGCTCATCAACGATCTCCCTGTTTGGCCAAGTGCTCGCGGGCCAGGTCATGCAGCGAGCGGGCAGCGGGTTTTGGTGCGCTGTGGTTTTGCGTCCACGGGCCGACATTGCTCGGTGCAAGCGCGCGCAGGCGCGTGGCGAAGAAGCCGAACAAACGATAGAGCGTCGGCGAGCTGTTGAGTCGCGCCCAGGCGTTCCAGATAAAGCGTTCCTTGCGTGAATATTTGCTGCCCTGGCCGCGCATGACTTGATGCGGGCTGTCCGGGGCCTTGACGTTTTCTTCCCGCAGGCGCCGCAGCAGTGCCGGAATCGGAATTTTTACCGGGCAGACTTCACCGCAGGCGCCGCACAACGACGATGCACTCGGGTGATCCGGGACTTTCGCCAGGCCAACCATGTGCGGGGTGATGATTTTTCCGATAGGCCCAGGGTAAACCTCCCCATAGGCGTGGCCGCCGATTCGGGTGTAGACCGGGCAATGATTCATACAGGCGCCGCAGCGGATGCAGTTCAGGGTCTGGCGCAATTCGCTGTCGGCGAAGGCCTGGCTGCGACCGTTGTCGAGCAATACCAGGTGCACTTCTTGCGGGCCGTCAAGTTCATGCGCCTTGCGCGGGCCGGAGATCATGTTGACGTAGGTGGTGATGGGTTGGCCGAGGGCCGAACGAGTCAGCAGCGATAGCAGCGGGACGACGTCGCGCAGGTTTTCAACGACTTTTTCGATGCCGGTGACGGCTATGTGCACCGGCGGGACCGTGGTGGTCATGCGGCCGTTGCCTTCGTTTTCCACCAGCAGCAGGGTGCCGGTTTCCGCCACGGCGAAGTTGACACCGGAGACGCCGATGTCTGCTTCGAAGAATTTCTGTCGCAAGACTTTGCGACCGATCTGAATGAGTTGGTCAACGTCCTTGGTGTATTCCACGCCAAGTTTGTCGTGGAACAAGGACGCGACCTGACCGGCGTTCTTGTGGATCGCCGGCATAATGATGTGTGAAGGCTTCTCGTGGTCGAGCTGGACGATGTACTCGCCCATGTCCGATTCCAGGCATTCAATGCCTTGATCAGCGAGGAAATGATTCATCTCCATCTCTTCGCTGACCATCGATTTGCCCTTGATCACTTGCCGCCCCTCGTGAGCGCGGATGATCGATAAGACGATGCCGTTGGCCTCGTCCACCGTTTCCGCCCAGTGCACTGTCACACCGTTGCGGATCAGGTTTTGTTCAAGCAGCTCGAGCAGGTCGGGCAACTTGGATAACGCACGGGCGCGGACAGCATTGCCCAGCACTCGCAAATGTTCTCTTTCATGGGCATCGCTGAAAGACGCGGCCCGTTTTGTCATCAGTGAATCCATCGCGCTGCGAAAGTTATTTCGCAGTTGCGTGTCAGCCAAAGCCTCATGAGCCCGGCCGCGAAAATCTTCTTCCACGGCAACCGTAGGAATAATCGCGGAAGCGTTCATCGAACACCCCCGGTGCGTTGCCAAAGGAAACTGGCCAGATGTTGGCCGCGCAACGCTTCCTTTTGTTTCTCCAGAGAGCCGTTGATGTTCATCAGGCAACCGCAATCGGCACTGAGTACCTGATGCGCGCCGGATTCCTTCAGCGACCGGGTCTTGTCCGCCACCATAGCGCCGGAAATGTCTGGCATACGGACGCTGAAAGTCCCGCCAAAGCCACAGCATTCACTTTCGTGGCTGTGATCGACCCGTTCCACGTTGCCCAGTTGCGCCAGCAACTCGCGACCGTGCAGGTGAGTGTTCATCTCCCGGCGGGCTGAACACGAGGTGTGCAGCGCCACTTTTACCGGCGTGCCGCGGTCCTTGAGCTGCACCTTGCAGACAAACAGCAAGAACTCCGCCAATTCATAAGTCCGGGCTGCAAGCGCCTGAACCTGTTTCAACGTGTCCGGCTCGTCCTTGAACAAGTCGGCATAGTGCTCGCGCAACATGCCCGCGCAAGAACCCGACGGCACCACCACCGGGTAATCCCCGGCAAACAGCGCCAGTTGCGAGCGCGCCACGGTCCGGGCCTGTTCGGTGTAACCCGAGGTGTAGGCCGGTTGCCCGCAGCAGCTTTGCCCTTGCGGATACTCGACACGAATGCCTTCGCGTTCCAGCAGGTGAATCGCGTCCATCCCGGCTTCGGGGTAGAACAAATCCACCACGCAGGTCCCGAACAGGTACACCCGTGACGGTTTTTCGCCAGGGTATTGCCGAGGCTTGGGCAGTGGCGGGGCGACGCGGGTCGCGTTTGGCACCGCGTTGTAAAAAAGCTCGCTCATCAGGCGTGTCTCCGGGTGGTCCCGGTTATCCGTCTGAGGCTGCTGAATATAGAGAGAGAAGCTTTCAGCAGCCTTACAGACCGGGTTGTGAATAGCTGACGCCGGAATCGTGGTCCGGCGTCGGTTTTTTCCGAGTTGCTTGTAGGCTTAGTGCACCAGCATGCCGGTGAGCCAATAGGCCTGGACGTAGGTGATCACGCCCACGATTGTTGCGAAGAACAGGCTGTGCTTGAGGGTGAAGCGGAACAGGTCCGACTCCTTGCCCACCAGCCCGGTCGCGGCGCAGGCCACGGCAATGGATTGTGGCGAAATCATCTTGCCGGTCACGCCGCCGCTGGTGTTCGCCGCCACCAGCAACACATCGCTGACGCCGATCTGGTGTGCGGTGGTGGCTTGCAACGAACTGAACAGCGCATTGGACGAAGTATCGGAACCGGTCAGGAACACGCCCAGCCAACCGAGGAACGGCGAGAAGAACGGGAATGCCGCGCCGGTTGCGGCCAGGACCAGGGCCATGGTCGACGACATGCCCGAGTAGTTGGTAACGAAGGCAAACGCCAACACCATGCCGATGGACAGAATCGGCCAGCGCAGTTCGTAGAAGGTCTCTTTCAAAGTGGTAAGACCAATTTTGAAATTGATCTTCAGCACCAGCATCGAGATCAGCGCCGAAAAGAAAATCGCCGTGCCGGTCGCGGAAATCGGGTCAAGTTTGAATACGGCTGGAAGGGCGGTCGGAGCCGTCACGATCGGCGCGACCTTGATCACCATTTGGTCCAGGTGCGGGATGGCGAAGTTGAACACCCAGCTGTACATCGAACCGCCCGCGGCAAACATGGCCTTGAACGGTTTCAGGGTCCAGATCGTGACCAGCACGGTGAGGATCAGGAACGGCGACCAGGCCTTGAGAATTTCCAGCAGGCTGTAGGGCGAAGCCACGGTGGTGCGCTTCTGGCCGAATCCTCCGACGCTGGCGGTGACCACGGACGCCGAGACGGCGCCGGCGACGTGTTGGCCGGCGGCGCGTTTCGGCTGCCAGACTTTCAGGAACAGGGTCAGCGACACCAGGCTGACCAGCGCCGAGGTGATGTCCGGCAGCTCCGGGCCGATGAAGTTCGACGTGAAGTATTGGGTCACGGCAAAGCTCAAACCCGCCACCAGTGCGGCCGGCCAGGTTTCGCGAACGCCGCGCAGGCCATCCATCATGAACACCAGCCAGAACGGCACGAACAGCGACAGCAGCGGCAGTTGGCGACCGGCCATGGCGCCGATCTTGAACGCGTCGATGCCGGTGACTTGTCCGGCGACGATGATCGGAATCCCCAGGGCGCCGAACGCGACGGGCGCGGTGTTGGCAATCAGGCACAGGCCGGCGGCGTACAGCGGGTTGAAACCCAGTCCTACCAGCAGCGCGGCGGTAATCGCTACCGGCGCACCGAAACCGGCGGCACCTTCCAGGAACGCGCCGAAGCAGAAGCCGATCAGCAGAACCTGCAAGCGCTGGTCGTCGGTGATCGACAGCACTGAGCTGCGGATCACTTCGAACTGCCCGCTCTTGACCGTCAGTTTGTAGAGGAACACCGCCGCGACGATGATCCAGGCAATCGGCCACAAGCCGTAGGCGAAGCCATACCCGGCGGCGGCGAAGGCCATATCGACCGGCATCTGGAAGGCGAAGATCGCCACCGCAATCGATAACGCCAGGGTGATGCTGCCGGCCACATGGCCTTTGAGGCGAAACACGGCCAAGGCCAGGAAGAAAAAGACGATGGGGATGACGGCCGCGAGCGCGGACACGCCGAGACTGCCGAGCGGGCTGTAGAGCTGTTGCCAGGTTTGCATATGGGGTGGCCCCTAATTGTTGTTGGTCAGGCACTGTCAGCGTTCTTGGTTAATTGGTAATACCAATTTACAATCGCTGTTGGCTAGGGTAAAAGCCTTGAAGGCGGTGTGTCAATTTGTCGCCCTAAAACTTTTGTCGAATAAGCGGTGCAGAACGCATCTGAGCTGTTCGCTCAGGCGTCGTCTGGTAGGTGCTGCCGCAGCGCCGATAGGCCAGAATAGAGAGCCCGGCGAGCTGCCGGGATCGTGGAGAATTGAGTTATGGGGTTTGATCAGATTCGTCAGCGCCGTTTGTCTGACGATATTGTCGAGCGGCTCGAGGGGATGATTCTCGAGGGCACGCTGAAGTCCGGTGAGCGCTTGCCGGCCGAACGCGCGTTGGCCGAGCAGTTCGGCGTATCACGCCCTTCGTTGCGCGAAGCGATTCAGAAACTGGCGGCCAAGGGCTTGCTGGTCAGTCGCCAGGGCGGTGGCAATTATGTGGTGGATTCCCTGGGCTCGACGTTCAGCGATCCGCTGCTGCATCTGCTGGAAAGCAATCCCGAGGCCCAGCGCGACCTGCTGGAGTTTCGTCATACGCTGGAAGCGTCCTGCGCTTATTACGCGGCGTTGCGTGCTACGGATGTTGATCGCGAACGGCTGACGGCGGCGTTCGACGAATTGCAGGATTGCTACACCCGTCACGATGAGGTGAGCCGGATAGAAGAGGGCGCGGCGGATGCAAAATTCCACCTGGCCATCGCCGAAGCCAGCCACAACGCCGTGTTGTTGCACACCATTCGCGGGCTGTTCGACCTGCTCAAGCGCAACGTGGTGACCAACATTGGCGGCATGTACAAACAACGTACCGAGACGCGGGACATGCTGATCAGTCAGCATCGCGAGTTGTACCTGGCGATTATCGAAGGGCGGGCGGAGCAGGCGCGGGAAGTCTCCAGTCGTCACATTTTGTATGTGCAGGAAGTGCTGGAAGAAGTGCGTCAGGAAGTGCAGCGCATGGCTCGGGCGGAGCGGCGCAAGGGGATGTGATTTGGTCGATGGGTTTCAATGTGGCGAGGGAGCTTGCTCCCGCTGGGGTGCGAAGCTGCCCTCGCTTGGGCGACGGCTTCGCAGCCGAACGGGAGCAAGCTCCCTCGCCACAGGAGCCGGGATCAGGCCAGAAGACTAATCTTCCTTGCCCTTGTTCCGCACCGCGCGCTGCAACTCGCGACCGGCGTCGCGTTCGCGCTCGGTATCACGCTTGTCGTATTCCTTCTTGCCCTTGCCCAGAGCGATCTCGCACTTGACCATGTGCTTGCTCCAGTACCAGGACAGGCATACGCAGGCGTAACCTTTTTGCTGCACGGCCGTGGCGAGCTTTTCCAGCTCGCGGCGGTTGAGCAGCAATTTGCGGGTGCGGGTCGGATCTGCGATGACGTGGGTGCTGGCCGTCATCAGCGGCGTAATGTGGCTGCCGAGCAGCCAGGCTTCGCCATCCTTGAGCAGGACATAACTGTCAACCAGTTGCAGCTTGCTTGCCCGCAGACTTTTTACTTCCCAGCCGGCCAGGACCAGACCAGCCTCGAACTTATGCTCGATGAAGTAATCGTGTCGCGCCTTTTTATTTTGCGCGATGGTCCCTGTTGGGTGTTTCTTCTGTTTAGCCATAGGGGCGGCATTATAGGGAGTTGCACGCAAGTCGGCTACGGTATCGCTACGTGCTTGAGCAGGTTGATTGAATCCCGGACAATGCGGCCTCTTTTTTGAACGCTTGGGCGTGATAACGATGTCGACAGACAAGGTTTCTGTCCACGGCAGTTGGGCTAGCCGCTGGGTCTTCATACTCGCCGCGACCGGTTCGGCCGTGGGCCTGGGTAGCATCTGGAAATTCCCGTACATGGTCGGCGTCTATGGCGGCGGTGCGTTCGTGCTCATGTTTCTGGCCTGCATCGCGTTGATCGGTGTGCCGGTCATGCTGGCCGAAACCCTGATTGGCCGCCGCGCCCGGCAAAGTCCGGCCAACGCCTTGAAGGTATTGGCGCTGGAGGCGGGGCATTCCGGGAGATGGTCCTGGGGCGCGTTCGCGGGGATGATCACGGCGTTGCTGATCCTGTCTTTCTATAGTGTGGTCGGCGGCTGGTCGCTGGATTACATCATCGACATGGGCCGTGGCGACTTTCAGGGCGTGACGGCGGATCAGGTTGGCGCGTATTTCGGCAATGTGATCGCCGATCCATGGCGCCTGACACTTTGGCACACGATTTTCATGCTGCTGTCCGCCGTGGTGATCGCCAAAGGCGTGGTCGCCGGGCTTGAGCGCAGCCTGCGCATCATGATGCCGCTGCTGTTCGTGATGGTGATTGTGCTGCTGGGTTACAGCATGACCACCGGCCACTTCATGGAAGGCGTGCATTTCATGTTCGACTTCCACCCGGAAAAAGTCCTCGACGGCTTGCTGCCCGCCATGGGGCACGCGTTCTTCTCCCTGAGCGTGGGCGTTGGTTCGATCATGATCTACGGCGCTTATATGCCGAAGAACTCGTCGATTTCCGGCACAGTGGTTGGCGTGGCGCTGCTCGATACCTTTGTATCGCTGGTGGCCGGTCTGGCATTGTTTCCGATTGTGTTCGCAGCGGGCCTGAACCCGAGCGAAGGTCCTGGCTTGATGTTCGTCAGCCTGCCATTTGCCTTTGGTAACGTAGCGTTCGGTCAGTTGATGGGCGTAGTGTTCTTCGTGCTGGTGGCGGTTGCGGCCTGGAGTTCGGCGATTTCATTGCTCGAACCGATGGTGGCGTATCTGGTTGAGCGCACCAAAATCAGCCGTGCCTGGGTGACTTTCTGGCTGGCATTCATCTGCTGGTTCGTCGGTCTGGGCACGGTGTTTTCCTTCAATATCTGGAAGGAAGCCAAATTTTTCGTGAACGAAGGCGGGATGTTCCATCTCTACCAATGGGGAGCTGCTGGCGGTCTGGACTTCTTTGGTGTGATCGATTTCTTCACCTCACGGATCATGTTGCCACTCGGTGGTTTGTGTTTCGTGGTGTTTGCAGGCTGGATCATGGGGCGTGACGCGGTGCGCGACGAGTTGTCGATCCGCAGCCCGGTTCTGTTTGCCCTGTCTTTGTTCTTGATGCGCTATGTGGCGCCCATCGGCATTCTCGTAGTGTTTGCCGCCCAGCTGTGGAAGTGACGCTGACATGACGACACATATTCAACGTTCGGCCCTGTTGCCGTACCCGGCGCAAGCCCTCTATGACCTGGTCAACGACGTGGCGCGTTATCCGGAATTCCTGCCGTGGTGCTCCGCGGCGGAGGTTCTGGAGAGCTCCCCTGAACACATGCGTGCCAGTGTCGGCGTGGCCAAGGGTGGGCTGAGCCAGCATTTCGTGACGCGCAACACCCTGGTGCCCGGGCATTCGATCGAGATGAACCTCGAGGAAGGCCCGTTTAACCAGTTGCATGGCGTCTGGGTGTTCAAGCCTTTGGGTGAGAAGGCCTGCAAAATAAGCCTGGACCTGTCGTTCGACTACGCCGGGCCAATCGTGCGGGCGACGCTGGGGCCGCTATTCAATCAGGCCGCCAATACGCTGGTGGACGCGTTCTGTCAGCGCGCCAAGCAGATGCATGGTTGAGTCGGTGCTCGAGGTTGAAGTGGTGTATGCCGCCGTCGATCGCCAGGTGTTGCTGAGCGTGACGGTGCCGGCGGGTGCGACGGTTCGGGATGCGTTACGCAAATCCGGCGTAGGTGCCGAGTTTCCTGAACTGGACTTGGCCAGTTGTCCGGTCGGGATCTTCGGCAAGGCGATTGCGGATCCTGACGCTCGCGTGGTTCTGGCGGGCGAGCGCATCGAGATTTACCGCCCGTTGCTCGCCGATCCAAAAGAAGTTCGCCGCTTGCGCGCTGCCAAGGCCGCCGAGGCCAAAGCGCGAAATCAGTGATCCACTAATCGCCTGACAATAAAAAACCCGGACATGCCGGGTTTTTTATTGCGTCGCAAATTATTGCGGCGTGGTGTCCAGCGGTTCCGGACTTGGGACGGGAACGGTTTCTACGCCGTCGACGTCCTTCTGGATCTGGTCCAGCAGCGAACCTGGCTTCACCGGTTTTTCCGGTTTTGGCTTCTCGGTGTTTTCTGCAGGAGCGGTCACGGTAGTGCCGGGTTCCTTGCCGAGAATGGCTTCGTCGCGGCTCACGCCAGGCATGAAGTCGCCTGACAGGCTGACAAGCTGGTCATTAGGGTTGAAGATAACGCTTATGCGTTCCTGTTGGCGTTCACCACCACCCGGTTGCAGGCTATACAGGTAATCCCAGCGATCGGCATGGAACGTGTCGGTCAGCAGAGGGTTGCCCATGATAAACCGTACTTGCCGACGGGTCATTCCCGGGCGTAACTGGTCTATCATGTCCTGCGTGACGACATTGCCCTGCTGGATGTCGATTTTGTAAACCCCGGGGAATGAACAACCGGCGAGTGCGAGCAGTCCCACGAAGGTGAAACTGGTTAGCAAGAGCTTGGTGTTTTGCATCGGTGGGCGACTTCCACTATCTTGGCTGGGACAACGTAAACGCCGATCATACCCGCATTAAGAGAAGCTGCGAAGCAGCATCGCGAGAAAGCTGACCATGGTTGAAAATAGCGAACTACGAAAAGCCGGCCTCAAAGTGACCCTGCCACGGGTCAAAATTCTGCAAATGCTCGATTCCGCCGAGCAACGCCACATGAGTGCCGAGGATGTCTACAAGGCCCTGATGGAGGCTGGTGAGGACGTCGGTCTGGCCACGGTTTACCGTGTACTGACTCAGTTCGAGGCAGCTGGCCTTGTGGTGCGACACAACTTCGACGGCGGTCACGCGGTCTTCGAACTGGACGACGGCAAGCATCACGACCATATGGTCAACGTCGAAACCAGTGAAGTGATCGAATTCTTCGACGAAGAAATCGAGCGTCTTCAGAAGGCGATCGTCGATAAGTACGGTTTCGAGATGGTGGATCACAATCTCGTGCTGTACGTACGCAAGAAAAAGTAAGTATGTCGCGCGAACAGGATGTTCGCGAAACGAGCGAAGGCGACCCCAGGGTCGCCTTCGTGCTTTCTGCCGCGCTTAAATTTTCGCGGTGATGACCATTTTCTTCGCGTGAGCCAGGGATTCCTTCGTGAGATCGATGCCCCCGAGCATACGCGCGACTTCTTCGACACGATGGGTTTTGCTCAACTTGGACACCGCCGTGTGGGTGGCATCTTCGCCGCGCACTTTGTGCACGAATAAATGCTGGTGACCTTGCGCCGCCACTTGCGGCAGGTGAGTGACCGTTAATACCTGCCCGCGCTCCCCGAGTCGTCTCAGCAACTGGCCGACGATCTCGGCAGTCGGCCCGCCGATGCCCACGTCCACTTCGTCGAACACCAGAGTTGGAACCCGGGAGGTCTGTGCGGTGATGACCTGGATCGCAAGGCTGATTCGGGACAGTTCGCCGCCCGACGCCACTTTCGCCAAGGCTTTCATCGGTTGTCCGGGGTTGGCGCTGACCAACAGTTCTACCTGTTCAAGTCCATTGGGCAGCAATTCGTTGCTGGTATTGGGGCGCAACTCGATGGTGAAGCGCCCGCCGGGCATGCCCAGACGCTGGATTTCCTGTTCCACCGCGCTGGCCAGACTGCCTGAGGCTTGATGGCGCAGGTCGCTCAGGTCGCGCGCCTTCGCTTGATAATGACGGGCATAGGACGCCAGTTCATCGCTCAGGCGTTCGATGGATTCGTCGTTGGCATTGAGAGTTTCGATTTCATCCAGCAGCTTTTGCTGCATCTCGGCGACTTCGGTTGGCTGGATGCGGTGTTTGCGCGCCAGGGTGTAGATCGCGTCGAGACGTTCTTCCAGGTATTGCAGGCGTGCCGGGTCGGCGTCGAAGTTATCGAGGAAGCGGTTCAGTTCGCCGACGGCTTCTTCAACCTGGATCTGCGCACTGGTCAGCAGGCTGCTGGCCTCCCCCAGGGCGCTGATCGAGTTGTTCACGCTCGACAGCCGGTTGAGGCTGGCGGTCAGTGCGTTGAGTACATTGCCGGAATCACTTTCGCTGCATTGCTCGACCACTTGTCGGCAGATGCCTAGCAGCGTTTCCGCATTGGTCAGGTTCTTGTGTTCCTGTTCCAGTTGCTCCAGTTCGTTTTCGCCGAGGCCGAGGTTTTCCAGCTCTTCAAGTTGATAGCTCAGCAATTGGTGGCGAGCACGCTGCTCGTCGCCGGAGTTGGAGAGGCGTTCCAGCTCCTGACGAGTCTGGCGCCAGCGCTGGGCCGCCAGCTGAACCTGGCGGGCAAGGTCCGTGGCGCCGGCGTACTCGTCGAGCAAGCGGCGGTGGGTATCGGTCTTGAGCAGGGATTGGTGTTCGTGCTGGCTGTGGATATCGATCAGCAATTCGCCCAGAGCCTTGAGATCGCCAAGCGGGCAGGGCGTGCCGTTGATATAGCCGCGTGAACGGCCTTCAGCGGTGATCACCCGGCGCAGGATGCACGGGCCGTCGCTTTCCAGGTCGCGTTCGGCCAGCCAGGCACTGGCTTCCGGGATATCGATCAGGTCAAAGGTCGCCAGGATATCGGCCTTGTCGGCGCCGGGGCGAACCACGCCGCTGTCGGCGCGATCGCCCAGGGTCAGGCCCAGGGCATCGAGCATGATCGACTTGCCGGCGCCGGTTTCCCCTGTGATCACGCTCATCCCGCGATCGAGTTCGAGATCGAGATGTTCAACGATGGCGTAGTTGTGTACGGACAGGTGCACCAGCATAAAGGCCGCTCCCAGGCTTTAGGTCTGGTTATTTATACAGTGTTTTATTTGTGGCTGACAATGCCCTCTCTTAGCTCGTTTTGCTTGATCCGACGAAATCGTTAGCGCATCAGGGAATGACAATGCAGTGCTTTTTGTAGGGTTAATCACCGCAAACCCCTTGAAGCTGAATTTTGCGACCCCATATAGCTGGGCAGAAGCGCGAGTTGAGCTCGCGGACGTTATTGAAAGGAGAAATTCTATGGCTGACGAACAGACAGTGGATACGCAAAATCTCGACGCCGATCAGGCCGCCCAGGTTTCGGGTGATGAACTGGCGGCGCGTGTACAAGTGCTCGAAGAGCAACTGGCGGGTGCTCATGATCAGGCTTTGCGTGTAGCGGCTGATCTGCAGAACGTCCGCCGTCGCGCCGAGCAGGATGTCGAAAAGGCTCACAAATTCGCGCTGGAAAAATTCGCCGGCGACTTGCTGCCGATCATCGACAGCCTGGAGCGTGGCCTAGAGTTGTCCAATCCGGATGACGAAAGCATCCGCCCAATGCGCGAAGGCATCGAGCTGACCCTGAAAATGTTCCAGGACACCCTGAAGCGTTATCAGTTGGAAGCAATCGATCCGCATGGCGAACCGTTCAACGCCGTTCATCATCAGGCAATGGCCATGCAAGAAAGCGCCGATGTTGAGCCGAACAGCGTGCTCAAGGTGTTTCAGAAGGGCTATCAGCTTAACGGTCGTTTGCTGCGCCCGGCCATGGTTGTGGTCAGCAAGGCACCTGCGCCGGTTTCGCCTTCGATTGATGAGCAGGCTTGAAATCAGCCGCAAGGCCCCCATTTATAAGTCAAGCGTTTAAGTGCTACCGCAGTTAGCCACCACTGCTGCGGCAACCAAATCCAAAGTTTCGGGAGAGTTAACATGGGCAAAATTATCGGTATCGACCTGGGGACCACCAACTCCTGCGTCTCCGTGCTGGAAAACGGCGTAGCCAAAGTCATTGAAAACGCTGAAGGCGCGCGTACCACGCCGTCGATCATCGCTTACGCCAACGATGGTGAGATCCTCGTTGGTCAATCGGCCAAGCGTCAGGCTGTGACCAATCCGCACAACACCCTGTACGCGGTGAAGCGTCTGATCGGTCGTAAGTTCGACGAAGAAGTCGTACAGAAAGACATCAAGATGGTCCCGTACAAAATCGCCAAGGCTGACAACGGCGACGCATGGGTTGAAGTGAACGGCCAGAAAATGTCGCCGCCACAGATCTCGGCTGAAATCCTGAAGAAAATGAAGAAGACCGCCGAAGACTACCTCGGCGAGCCAGTGACCGAAGCGGTGATCACCGTTCCGGCCTACTTCAACGACAGCCAGCGTCAGGCCACCAAAGACGCCGGCCGCATCGCGGGCCTGGACGTTAAACGTATCATCAACGAACCAACCGCAGCCGCTCTGGCTTACGGTATGGACAAGGCGAAGGGCGATCACACCGTGATCGTTTACGACTTGGGCGGCGGTACTTTCGACGTTTCCGTAATCGAAATCGCTGAAGTCGATGGCGAGCATCAGTTCGAAGTGTTGGCCACCAACGGTGACACGTTCCTGGGTGGTGAAGACTTTGACATCCGTCTGATCGACTACCTCGTCGACGAATTCAAGAAAGAAAGCGGCATGAACCTCAAAGGTGACCCGCTGGCCATGCAGCGCCTGAAAGAAGCCGCTGAAAAAGCCAAGATCGAACTGTCTTCGAGCAATTCGACCGACGTGAACCTGCCGTACATCACTGCAGACGCCACCGGTCCTAAGCACTTGAACGTGAAAATCTCCCGCGCCAAGCTTGAAGCGCTGGTGGAAGACCTGGTTCAACGCACCATCGAACCTTGCCGCATCGCTCTGAAAGACTCCGGTATCGACGTTGGCGCAATCAACGACGTGATCCTGGTCGGCGGTCAGACCCGTATGCCACTGGTTCAGAAGCTGGTGACCGAGTTCTTCGGTAAAGAAGCGCGTAAAGACGTGAACCCGGACGAAGCCGTTGCCATGGGTGCTGCTATCCAGGGCGCGGTATTGGCCGGCGACGTGAAAGACGTTCTGCTGTTGGACGTCAGCCCACTGACCCTGGGTATCGAAACCATGGGCGGCGTGATGACCGCGCTGATCGAGAAAAACACCACGATTCCTACCAAGAAATCGCAAGTGTTCTCGACTGCCGACGACAACCAGGGCGCTGTGACTATTCACGTGCTGCAAGGTGAGCGTAAGCAAGCGGCTCAGAACAAGTCCCTGGGCAAGTTCGACCTGGCCGAGATTCCACCAGCACCACGTGGCGTGCCACAAATTGAAGTGACCTTCGACATCGACGCCAACGGCATCCTGCACGTAGGCGCCAAAGACAAGGCCACCGGCAAGACTCAGTCGATCGTGATCAAGGCTAACTCGGGTCTGTCCGAGGAAGAAATTCAGCAGATGATTCGTGATGCTGAAGCCAACGTCGACGCTGATCGTCAGTTCGAAGAGCTGGCCGCTGCCCGTAACCAGGGCGATGCACTGGTTCACTCGACGCGCAAAATGGTCGCTGACGCTGGCGACAAAGTAAGCGCTGAAGAGAAGACTGCAATCGAAGCAGCCGTTGTTGCCCTGGAAGCCGCCGTCAAAGGCGACGACAAGGCTGCAATCGACGCCAAGGTTGAAGAACTGTCGAAAGTCTCCGCGCCAGTGGCTCAGAAAATGTACGCCGAACAGGCCCAGCCTGCTGAAGGCGCTGCACCGCAAGGCGAATCGGCTGAGAAGGCTGACGACGTCGTCGACGCTGAGTTCGAAGAAGTCAAAGACCACAAGTAAGTTGTTGGTCGGCCGGTTGACTGCCTTTGGGCGGTGACTGGTAGGATGTCGCCGCGCGGGAGCTTGCTCCCGCGTTGGCGTGTCTGGAGTTAGCGATTTTTTACAGCATGCGACAACGCTCGGGTGCTGGCGGTATGGCCGGGAATGCTCCTGCTTTTCGCGCCGAAAGTACCGCAATGAACAAAGACCAGGATCGTTGAATTGACGTGAGTTGGGTCCGGGCCTGTATTGGGGCTCAACGAGTTTGGCGAAGCTCAGGAGGGGTTTGCCGAACGTCCTTAAGAGTGCAAAGACTTATGGCAAAGCGTGACTATTACGAAGTATTGGGTGTTGAGCGCGGCTCAAGCGAAGCAGACCTGAAAAAGGCCTACCGTCGCCTGGCGATGAAGCATCACCCGGACCGTAATCCCGATGACAAAGCATCGGAAGACATGTTCAAGGAGGCCAACGAGGCCTACGAAGTGCTGTCCGATTCCAGCAAGCGCGCGGCTTACGACCAGTACGGTCATGCCGGTGTCGACCCGAGCATGGGTGGCGGCGGTGCCGGTTTTGGCGGTCAGAACTTCTCCGATATCTTTGGCGATGTCTTCAGTGACTTCTTCGGTGGTTCTCGTGGCGGCGCTCAGCGCGGCAGCGACCTGCGTTACACCCTGGAGCTGAACCTGGAAGAAGCGGTGCGTGGCACGACCGTGAATATCCGCGTTCCGACACTGGTCAACTGCAAGCCTTGCGACGGTTCGGGGGCCAAGAAAGGCTCCTCGCCGATCACCTGCCCGACGTGCGGCGGTATCGGTCAGGTCCGTATGCAACAAGGCTTCTTCTCGGTGCAGCAGACTTGCCCGCGCTGCCATGGCCAGGGCAAGATCATTTCCGATCCGTGCGACTCCTGCCACGGCGAAGGTCGCGTCGAAGAGTACAAAACCCTTTCCGTCAAAGTGCCGGCCGGTGTTGATACCGGTGACCGCATTCGCCTGTCTGGCGAAGGCGAGGCGGGCGCCCAGGGTGGCCCAACTGGCGACCTGTACGTGGTGATCAACGTGCGCGAGCACGCGATCTTCCAGCGCGACGGCAAGCATCTGTTCTGCGAAGTGCCGATCAGTTTCGTCGACGCGGCATTGGGCGGCGAGCTGGAGATTCCGACCCTCGATGGTCGGGTCAAACTGAAAATCCCGGAAGGGACCCAGACCGGCAAACAGTTCCGTGTTCGCGGCAAAGGCGTTGCGCCGGTGCGTGGCGGCGGTGCGGGTGACTTGATGTGTCGCGTGGCGGTGGAAACCCCGGTCAACCTGGGTCGTCGTCAGCGTGAATTGCTCGAAGAGTTCCGCAGCTCCCTGGCGGACGACAACAGCCATTCGCCGAAAACCACCGGTTGGTTCGAAGGCGTGAAGCGCTTCTTCGGCGATTTGTAAGGAGTGAGCATGCGACGTATTGCGGTGATGGGCGCTGCCGGGCGCATGGGCAAAATCCTGGTCGAAGCGGTGCAGCAACGCGCACCGTTGACCGGTCTGACGGCGGCCATCGTGCGCCCTGGCAGCACGCTGATTGGCGTGGATGCCGGGGAGCTGGCTTCTTTGGGGCGTATTGGTGTGCCGTTGTCCGGGCATGTAGAAGCGGTGGCTGAAGAGTTCGATGTGTTGATCGACTTCACGTTGCCGGAAGTCATGCTGAAAAACCTGGCGTTCTGCCGCAAGGCGGGCAAAGCCATGGTGATTGGTACGACCGGGCTGGACGCGGCGCAGAAGCAGCTGCTGGCCGAGGCGGGCAAGGATATTCCGATCGTGTTCGCGGCTAACTTCAGTGTGGGTGTGAACCTGTCATTGAAGCTGCTCGACATGGCGGCTCGTGTGCTGGGCGATGAGGCGGATATCGAAATCATCGAAGCGCATCATCGGCACAAGATCGATGCACCTTCCGGCACGGCGCTGCGCATGGGTGAAGTCATCGCCAGCGCGCTGGATCGTGATCTGCAGAAGGTTGCGGTTTATGGTCGTGAAGGCCATACCGGCGCTCGCGAGCGCGAAACCATCGGCTTTGCCACGGTTCGCGGTGGTGATGTGGTGGGGGATCATACGGTGCTGTTCGCCTGCGAGGGTGAGCGCCTTGAGATCACGCACAAGGCATCAAGCCGCATGACCTTCGCCAAGGGTGCGGTGCGTGCTGCATTGTGGCTGGATGGGCGTGAGCCTGGCCTCTACGACATGCAAGACGTACTCGACCTGCGTTAAGATGCGCCCGAAATCGGGTTCAAACCTTGCGTTTGAGCCCGGTTTTACACTGCCAAGCGACGTCCTGTCGCATTCCCCGGCCTTTAAGGCTCATTGGCGGTAGACCAAAAAAGCCTTTTTCTGTAAGCTACAGCTTTAGTGTGTCCACTAAAAGCGCGCAGAATTATTCGGTGAAGAAGCGGGGTGACGTGTCCATACGTCACTCCGCTTTTTTACAACCTGCGATCGCCCTTTCAGGCTTTATTTACGGGAGGTCTTCTTGACTAAGCCAGCCATACTCGCCCTTGCTGATGGCAGCATTTTTCGCGGCGAAGCCATTGGAGCCGACGGTCAGACCGTTGGAGAGGTGGTGTTCAACACCGCCATGACCGGCT
Organism: Pseudomonas sp. ANT_J12; assembly: GCF_008370045.1. GTDB lineage: Bacteria > Pseudomonadota > Gammaproteobacteria > Pseudomonadales > Pseudomonadaceae > Aquipseudomonas. The sequence continues at coordinate 1,092,867 of NZ_VOBN01000001.1, read as the reverse complement.
ATCAGGAAATCCTTACCGATCCTTCCTACGCCCAACAGATCGTTACCCTGACTTACCCGCACATCGGCAACACCGGTACTACACCGGAAGACGCCGAGTCCGACCGCGTCTGGTCCGCTGGTCTAGTCATCCGTGACTTGCCACTGGTTGCGAGCAACTGGCGTAACACGATGTCCTTGTCCGATTACCTGAAAGCCAACAACGTTGTGGCTATCGCTGGTATCGACACCCGCCGCCTGACACGCATCCTGCGTGAGAAAGGCGCGCAGAATGGCTGCATCATGGCCGGCGACAACATCTCCGAAGAAGCCGCCATCGCCGCTGCCCAGGGCTTCCCTGGCCTCAAGGGCATGGACCTGGCGAAAGTCGTCAGCACCAAAGAGAAGTACGAGTGGCGCTCGACTGTCTGGGACTTGAAAACCGACAGCCACGCGACCATCGACGCCTCCGAGCTGCCTTACCACGTGGTGGCCTACGACTACGGCGTCAAGCTGAACATCCTGCGCATGCTGGTCGCGCGCGGTTGCCGCGTGACCGTGGTGCCAGCCCAGACTCCTGCTGTTGACGTTCTGGCGCTGAAGCCGGACGGCGTGTTCCTGTCCAACGGCCCTGGTGACCCGGAGCCTTGCGACTACGCAATCCAGGCGATCAAGGACGTGCTCGAAACCGAGATTCCGGTGTTCGGCATCTGCCTCGGTCACCAACTGCTGGCCCTGGCCTCCGGCGCCAAGACCCTGAAAATGGGCCACGGCCACCATGGCGCCAACCACCCGGTCCAGGACCTGGACACCGGCGTTGTGATGATCACCAGCCAGAACCACGGTTTTGCGGTAGACGATGCGACCCTGCCAGCCAACGTCCGGGCGATCCACAAATCGCTGTTCGACGGCACCCTGCAAGGCATCGAGCGTACCGACAAGAGCGCCTTCAGCTTCCAGGGTCACCCTGAAGCCAGCCCTGGCCCGAACGACGTAGCGCCTCTGTTTGATCGCTTCATCAACGAAATGGCCAAGCGACGCTAATCGCTGGCACTGATGCAGCAAAGCTTGAGGGAGGTCCTGACACCAGCGACCCCCTCAAGGCTTAACAGATTGAACAAGACGGCTTGCCGACTGACCTGCGGATTTGAGTGACAAACCCATGCCAAAACGTACAGACATAAAAAGCATCCTGATTCTCGGCGCTGGCCCGATCGTTATCGGCCAGGCTTGCGAATTCGACTACTCCGGCGCCCAGGCCTGCAAAGCCCTGCGCGAGGAGGGTTACCGCGTCATCCTGGTGAACTCCAACCCAGCGACCATCATGACCGACCCGGACATGGCCGACGCCACGTATATCGAGCCGATCAAGTGGCAGACCGTTGCCAAGATCATCGAGAAAGAGCGTCCGGACGCGCTGCTGCCGACCATGGGTGGCCAGACTGCCCTGAACTGCGCACTGGACCTGGAGCGCGAAGGCGTTCTGGAGAAGTTCGGCGTAGAGATGATCGGCGCCAACGCTGACACCATCGACAAGGCTGAAGATCGCTCGCGCTTCGACAAGGCGATGAAATCCATCGGCCTGGACTGCCCGCGCTCGGGTATCGCCCACAGCATGGAAGAGGCCAACGCAGTGCTCGAGAAGCTTGGCTTCCCGTGCATCATCCGTCCGTCCTTCACCATGGGCGGCACCGGCGGCGGCATCGCTTACAACCGCGAAGAGTTCGAAGAAATCTGCGCCCGTGGCCTGGACCTGTCGCCGACCAAAGAGCTGCTGATCGACGAATCCCTGATCGGCTGGAAAGAGTACGAGATGGAGGTTGTCCGCGATAAGAAGGACAACTGCATCATCGTCTGCTCCATCGAAAACTTCGACCCGATGGGCGTGCACACCGGTGACTCGATCACTGTTGCGCCAGCACAGACCCTGACGGACAAGGAATACCAGATCATGCGTAACGCCTCGTTGGCGGTACTGCGTGAAATCGGCGTGGAAACCGGCGGTTCCAACGTCCAGTTCGGCATTTGCCCGGACACTGGCCGTATGGTCGTGATCGAGATGAACCCGCGTGTATCCCGCTCTTCGGCGCTGGCCTCGAAAGCCACTGGTTTCCCGATCGCGCGTATCGCTGCCAAGCTGGCGATCGGCTACACCCTGGACGAGTTGCAGAACGAAATCACCGGCGGCGCTACGCCTGCGTCCTTCGAGCCGTCGATCGACTACGTCGTCACCAAGCTGCCGCGCTTCGCCTTCGAAAAATTCCCGAAAGCCGACGCACGCCTGACCACTCAAATGAAGTCGGTCGGTGAGGTCATGGCCATCGGCCGGACTTTCCAGGAATCCCTGCAGAAAGCCCTTCGCGGTCTGGAAGTGGGCGTTTGCGGCCTGGACGAGAAGCTCGACCTGAGCAACCCGGAAAGCATGAGCGTGCTCAAGCGCGAACTGACCGTGCCAGGCGCCGAGCGTATCTGGTACGTGGCTGACGCCTTCCGCGCCGGCCTGTCGGTCGAAGACATCTTCGGCATGAACATGATCGATCCATGGTTCCTGGTGCAGATCGAAGATCTGATCAAGGAAGAAGAGAAGGTCAAGACCCTGGGGCTGGCCAGCATCGACCGCGACATGATGTTCAAGCTCAAGCGCAAGGGCTTCTCCGACATGCGTCTGGCCAAGCTGCTGGGTGTGACCGAGAAAAACCTGCGTCGCCATCGTCACAAGCTTGAAGTGTTCCCGGTCTACAAGCGCGTTGACACCTGCGCGGCCGAGTTCGCCACCGACACTGCCTACATGTACTCGACCTACGAGGAAGAGTGCGAAGCCGCGCCGACGGGCCGCGACAAGATCATGATCCTCGGCGGCGGTCCTAACCGTATCGGCCAAGGCATCGAGTTCGACTACTGCTGCGTACACGCGGCACTGGCCCTGCGCGCCGACGGTTACGAGACCATCATGGTCAACTGCAACCCGGAAACCGTATCCACTGATTACGACACCTCCGATCGCCTGTACTTCGAGCCAGTGACCCTGGAAGACGTGCTGGAAATCTGCCGCGTCGAGAAGCCAAAAGGCGTGATCGTCCAGTACGGCGGCCAGACCCCGCTAAAACTGGCGCGAGCCCTTGAAGAAGCCGGCGTACCGATCATCGGCACCAGCCCTGACGCCATCGATCGCGCCGAAGACCGCGAGCGCTTCCAGCAAATGGTTGAGCGCCTGAACCTGCGTCAGCCGCCAAACGCCACCGTGCGCAGCGAAGACGAAGCGATTCGTGCCGCTGCCAAGATCGGTTACCCGCTGGTGGTTCGTCCGTCCTACGTACTGGGCGGCCGCGCGATGGAAATCGTCTACGAAGAAGAAGAGCTCAAGCGCTACCTGCGTGACGCGGTGAAAGTGTCCAACGACAGCCCGGTGCTGCTCGACCACTTCCTCAATTGCGCCATCGAAATGGACGTGGATGCAGTTTGCGACGGCACCGATGTGGTGATCGGCGCGATCATGCAACACATCGAACAGGCGGGTGTTCACTCCGGTGACTCTGCGTGCTCCCTGCCACCGTACTCGCTGCCTGGCCACATCCAGGACGAGATGCGCGAACAGGTCAAGAAAATGGCTCTGGAGTTGGGCGTTGTCGGCCTGATGAACGTGCAATTGGCGCTGCAAGGCGAAGACATCTACGTCATCGAAGTCAACCCGCGCGCTTCTCGTACCGTACCGTTCGTGTCCAAGTGCATCGGTGTTTCCCTGGCCATGATCGCGGCTCGCGTGATGGCTGGTAAAACCTTGAAAGAAATTGGCTTCACCAAGGAAATCATTCCGAACTTCTACAGCGTGAAAGAGGCGGTGTTCCCATTCGCCAAATTCCCTGGTGTGGACCCGATCCTGGGCCCAGAGATGAAGTCCACCGGTGAGGTGATGGGCGTGGGCGACACCTTCGGCGAAGCGTTCGCCAAAGCCCAGATGGGTGCCAGCGAAGTGCTGCCGACCGGCGGTACCGCGTTCATCAGCGTGCGTGACGACGACAAGCCACTGGTTGCAGGCGTGGCGCGTGATCTGATCAACTTGGGTTTCGAAGTGGTTGCCACTGCCGGCACTGCCAAGCTGATCGAAGCCGCAGGCCTGAAAGTGCGTCGTGTGAACAAGGTGACCGAAGGTCGTCCGCACGTGGTCGACATGATCAAGAATGACGAAGTCACCCTGATCATCAACACCACTGAAGGTCGTCAGTCGATCGCTGATTCCTACTCCATTCGTCGTAATGCCTTGCAGCACAAGATCTACTGCACCACCACCATTGCTGCTGGCGAAGCTATCTGCGAAGCGTTGAAGTTCGGTCCCGAGAAGACCGTGCGCCGCTTGCAGGACCTACACGCAGGATTGAAGGCATGATCAAATACCCAATGACCGTCCAGGGCGCCAAAGCCCTGGAAGAAGAACACGCTCACCTGACCAAGGTCGTCCGTCCGAAGCTCAGCCAGGACATCGGCACCGCTCGCGAGTTGGGCGACCTGAAGGAAAACGCCGAATACCACGCTGCTCGCGAGCAGCAGGGTATGGTTGAGGCGCGGATCCGTGACATCGAAGGCCGCATGCAGAACGCGGTGATCATCGATGTCACGACCATTCCTCACACCGGTAAAGTGATTTTCGGCACCACCGTTGAAATCGCCAACGTCGAGACCGACGAAACCGTTACTTACCACATCGTGGGTGAGGACGAGGCTGACTTCAAACTGGGCAAGATCTCGGTGGGTTCGCCTCTGGCTCGCGCCTTGATCGCCAAGGAAGAGGGTGACGTGGTTGCCGTGAAAACGCCGAGCGGCGTTATCGAGTACGAGATTGTCGAAGTCCGCCACATCTGAAAGAAGGCGCCCGCTGCGTGCGGGCGTCATGCTTTGGCAGTTGACTCAGATGCTGTGGGTCGGCGGCTTGTGGTTGTTGCACATCGGTTTGCTGCCGGTGCTGGGCAAAATTGGCCTGGCACCGCTGCTGATCGACGAAATTACAGGCATGCTGGATGCGCTGATGGTCGGTTTCGCCACAGCGTGTGTGATTTTTCAGGCTTTGGTGCTGATTCAGGCCGAGGGCCTTGTCAGTCTATGGCGGGATATTCGCGGGCAACTGCTGTTGATGGCGTTGTATGCGTGCGGGATGTTTTTCATCGTGCGCATGGGCTGGCCGGAGGCGGTGCGCTGGGAAACGTTCAGCTATCTTGTTCTGGGGTTTTCCGGGCTGGTGCTGGTGTTGCAACCGGTGCCTGGATGGAGTGGCAGGGTGCGCGAAGCACACCCTTGACCCTTGCCATCACTTGAAGCGATGGACGTTCGACAGCTGCTTGTTGACGCTGAAGTTCTTGCGGTAAATCAGTGCCATCTTGCCGATGACCTGAACCAGGTCCGCTTTGCCGACCTTGCACAGTTCTGCAATGTTGGCCAAGCGCGACTCGCGATCGAGGATGTTGAGCTTGATTTTAATCAGCTCGTGATCCGCCAACGCGCGTTCAAGTTCGGCTAACACACCTTCAGTCAAACCGTTATCAGCCACAGTCAAAACTGGTTTCAGATGGTGGCCAATGGATTTGTACTGTTTCTTCTGCTCTTGAGTGAGCGGCATAATCTGACCCCTGCGTCTGATCTTGTAAAAAGCGGCGGCCAGTTTACCCGAGCGAGTCCGGGACCGCCCAGTTAATCACGACCCGTTTTATTTTCGAGGTGGCCCGTGGCCCGTTCCAAGACAAGCCTTAAGTGGCTGCAAAGACATGTCAATGATCCCTATGTGAAGCAGGCGCAGAAGGATGGTTACCGTTCGCGTGCGAGTTACAAGCTTCTGGAGGTCCAGGAGAAATACAAACTGATCCGTCCAGGTATGAGTGTTGTCGACCTGGGAGCGGCGCCCGGCGGCTGGTCGCAGGTCACTAGTCGGCTGATCGGTGGTCAGGGGCGTCTGATCGCCTCGGACATCCTGGAGATGGACAGCATTCCGGACGTGACTTTCATCCAGGGTGACTTCACCCGGGACGACGTGCTCGCTCAGATCCTTGAAGCCGTTGGTAATTCGCAGGTGGACCTTGTGATTTCCGATATGGCCCCCAATATGAGTGGTACGCCTGAAGTGGACATGCCGAAAGCCATGTTTCTCTGTGAGCTGGCTCTTGATCTGGCGGCTCGGATACTCAAACCGGGTGGTAATTTCGTGATCAAGGTGTTTCAGGGCGAAGGGTTTGATGCTTATGTGAAGGACGCTCGTCAGAAATTCGACAAGGTCCAGATGATCAAGCCGGACTCTTCCCGTGGCAGTTCCCGCGAGCAATACATGCTGGCTTGGGGCTACCGCGGCCGTAGTGAGTAAATCGAGGTTTTTTCGCGGGTCGATAGGATTTTCGTATTTCGCCCCGTGAGCATTAGCGAATATTGTGTAGAAAGTGTTTCACAAAGGGTTACAGACGGCGCCTGCCAGAGTCGTAGGTAATGTAGTAAGTTAGGCCGGTGAATATCATGCGAAGCGCGCGCCAGTAGCGGAGCTTGCTTCAGAGGGTAGTTAATTGAACGATATGGCAAAGAATCTGATCCTGTGGTTGATCATCGCGGCTGTCCTGGTGACGGTGATGAACAACTTCTCCAGCCCTAACGAGCCGCAGACCCTTAACTATTCCGACTTCATCCAGCAGGTCAAGGATGGCAAGGTCGAGCGCGTAGCCGTGGATGGCTATGTGATTACCGGCAAGCGCAACGATGGCGACAGCTTCAAGACCATTCGTCCGGCAATCCAGGACAATGGCCTGATCGGCGATCTTGTGGACAACCACGTTGTGGTCGAAGGCAAGCAGCCTGAGCAGCAAAGCATCTGGACTCAACTCCTGGTCGCAAGCTTCCCGATCCTGGTGATCATCGCCGTGTTCATGTTTTTCATGCGGCAGATGCAGGGCGGTGCCGGTGGCAAGGGCGGGCCGATGAGCTTCGGCAAGAGCAAGGCGCGTCTGCTTTCCGAAGATCAGGTAAAAACCACCCTGGGTGACGTTGCCGGTTGCGACGAAGCCAAGGAAGAAGTCGGCGAGTTGGTCGAGTTCCTGCGCGATCCGGGCAAGTTCCAGCGCCTCGGCGGCCGCATTCCTCGCGGCGTGCTGATGGTCGGTCCTCCGGGTACCGGTAAGACCTTGCTCGCCAAGGCAATTGCCGGCGAAGCCAAGGTGCCGTTCTTCACCATTTCCGGCTCCGACTTCGTTGAAATGTTTGTGGGTGTCGGTGCAAGCCGTGTTCGCGACATGTTCGAGCAAGCCAAGAAACACGCGCCATGCATCATCTTCATCGATGAAATAGACGCCGTTGGTCGGCATCGTGGCGCCGGCATGGGTGGCGGTCACGATGAGCGTGAACAGACGCTCAACCAGTTGCTGGTTGAGATGGACGGCTTCGAAATGAATGACGGCATCATCGTCATTGCCGCCACCAACCGTCCGGATGTCCTCGACCCTGCATTGCTGCGTCCCGGCCGTTTCGACCGTCAGGTTGTGGTCGGCCTGCCGGACATTCGTGGTCGTGAGCAGATTCTCAAGGTCCACATGCGCAAAGTGCCAATGGGTGACGACGTCGCTCCGGCCGTGATCGCTCGTGGCACTCCTGGCTTCTCCGGTGCTGACCTGGCCAACCTGGTGAACGAAGCGTCGTTGTTCGCCGCCCGTACCGGCAAGCGCATCGTCGAGATGAAAGAGTTCGAACTGGCCAAAGACAAGATCATGATGGGCGCCGAGCGCAAATCGATGGTCATGTCCGAGAAAGAGAAGCAGAACACCGCTTACCACGAAGCTGGCCACGCAATCGTCGGTCGCGTCGTGCCTGAGCATGATCCGGTCTACAAGGTGTCGATCATTCCGCGCGGTCGTGCGCTGGGTGTGACCATGTTCCTGCCGGAAGAAGATCGCTACAGCCTGTCCAAGCGTGCACTGATCAGTCAGATCTGCTCGTTGTACGGTGGCCGTATCGCCGAAGAGATGACCCTGGGCTTTGACGGCGTTACCACGGGTGCTTCCAACGACATCATGCGTGCCAGCCAGATTGCACGGAACATGGTGACCAAGTGGGGGCTGTCGGAAAAACTCGGTCCGTTGATGTACGCCGAAGAAGAGGGCGAAGTGTTCCTCGGTCGTGGCGGTGGCGGTCAGAGCGCAAGCTTCTCCGGTGAGACAGCCAAGCTGATTGACTCCGAAGTGCGCAGCATCATTGATCAGTGCTACGGCACGGCCAAGCAGATTCTCACGGATAACCGTGACAAGCTCGATGCTATGGCTGATGCCTTGATGAAGTACGAGACGATCGATGCTGACCAGATCGACGACATCATGGCCGGCCGTACGCCTCGCGAGCCACGCGATTGGTCGGGTGGTGGGGCAGGTTCCTCCGGAACACCTCCGGTGGCGCAGGATCCTCGTCCGGAAACACCGATCGGCGGTCCGGCTGCTGACGTTTAAGGTTTGAAATGACTTCTGTTCAGTCCCTGACCCGGTTGCCTTGCGGCAACCGGGTTCTTGATTTGGCCCATACGCATGTCATGGGCATTCTCAATGTCACTCCCGATTCCTTTTCCGACGGCGGCCGATACAGCCAGCTCGATGCGGCGCTGCGCCACGCTGAAGCGATGGTAGCGGCTGGCGCGACGCTGATTGATGTAGGTGGCGAATCGACTCGACCGGGCGCCAGGGCGGTTTCGCCGCTTGAAGAGCTCGAACGTGTTGCGCCGATTGTCGAGCGCATCAATCGCGAGCTGGATGTGATTATCTCGGTCGATACTTCCACGCCGGCAGTCATGCGCGAAACCGCGCGACTGGGGGCAGGGTTGATCAATGACGTGCGCGCCTTGCGGCGTGATGGCGCCCTGGATGCAGCGGCGGCCACCGGTCTCCCGGTGTGCCTGATGCACATGCTCGGCGAGCCGGGCGATATGCAGGACAACCCGCAGTATCAGGACGTGACCAAAGAGGTTGGCGAGTTTCTCGTCGAGCGCATGGCGCAATGTGCGTCAGTGGGGATTCCGGCCGAGCGGATCATCCTTGATCCGGGTTTCGGTTTCGCAAAAAGCCTGCAGCACAATCTAAGCTTGTTCAAACATATGGAGGCTCTCCATGCCTTGGGGCGGCCCCTGTTGGTCGGGGTTTCGCGAAAGAGCATGATTGGTCTGGCGTTGAATCGTCCGGTCGGAGAGCGCCTTTTTGGTGGTCTGGCGCTCGCAGCGCTGGCTTCGGTCAAGGGCGCGCGTATATTGCGCGTCCATGATGTGGCCGAAACAGTCGATGTGGTGCGAATGATCGCCGCAGTAGAATCAGCCGAATAAGAATGATGGGGCACTTATGACTAGGAAATACTTTGGTACCGACGGCATTCGTGGTCGGGTCGGGCAATATCCGATTACTCCAGACTTCATGCTCAAGCTCGGCTGGGCGGCTGGCATGGCGTTTCGCAAAATGGGCGCCTGCAAGGTGCTGGTAGGCAAGGACACGCGTATCTCCGGATACATGTTCGAGTCGGCGCTGGAAGCAGGGCTTACCTCCGCAGGCGCTGACGTAATGCTGCTGGGACCGATGCCGACGCCGGCCATCGCCTATCTGACGCGCACGTTCCATGCCGAAGCAGGCATCGTGATCAGTGCTTCGCACAATCCTCACGATGACAATGGCATCAAGTTTTTCTCCGGGAAAGGCACCAAGCTTCCGGACGAAGTCGAATTGATGATCGAGGAATTGCTCGACACCCCAATGACCGTGGTCGAGTCGAGCAAGATCGGCAAAGTGTCGCGCATCAACGACGCTTCGGGTCGTTACATTGAATTCTGCAAAAGCAGCGTCCCGACCGGCACCAGCTTCGCGGGCCTGAAGATCGTGATCGACTGCGCCCATGGCGCGGTCTACAAAGTGGCGCCTAGTGTGTTTCGTGAGCTGGGTGCCGATGTTGTCGTGCTGTCTGCCCAGCCAAACGGGCTGAACATCAACGACAATTGTGGTTCGACCCATATGGGACAGCTCCAGGCCGCCGTACTGGCCGAGCATGCCGATCTGGGTATCGCCTTCGACGGTGATGGCGATCGGGTCCTGATGGTCGATCACACGGGCGCTATCGTCGATGGTGACGAGTTGCTGTTCATCATTGCCCGCGATCTGCATGAGCGTGGCAAGTTGCAGGGCGGTGTGGTCGGCACATTGATGAGTAACCTGGGGCTGGAACTGGCCCTGGCGGATCTGGCGATTCCTTTCGTGCGTGCCAACGTTGGCGACCGTTACGTGATTGCAGACCTGCTTGAGCGCAATTGGTTGGTCGGTGGCGAAAACTCCGGGCACATCGTCTGCTTCAACCACACCACGACCGGTGACGCGATCATCGCTGCGTTGCAGGTGTTGATGGCGCTGAGAACGCGTTCCGAAGGGCTGGCTCAGGCGCGCCAGGCGTTGCGCAAGTGCCCGCAGGTGCTGATCAACGTCCGTTTCGGTGGTGGTGCGAGCCCTCTCGATCATCCGTCGGTCAAGGAGGCCAGTGAGCGTGTTACGCAAGCCATGGCGGGTCGCGGGCGCGTGCTGTTGCGCAAGTCAGGGACAGAGCCTCTGGTGCGGGTCATGGTCGAAGGCGAGGACGAAACACTGGTTCGTGGTTATGCCGAAGAGCTGGCAAAACTGGTTACTGAAGTTTCTGCCTGAATTCGGCTTGCCAGTCATGATTGTGTTGGGTAACATCTGCGCCCACTTTGACCGACGAGGTACAGCATGCGTCGCCCTATGGTAGCTGGTAACTGGAAGATGCACGGTACCCGCGCCAGCGTCGCTGAGCTGATCAAGGATCTGGGTAACCTGACCTTGCCGAGCGGTGTTGATGTAGCGGTATTCCCGTCTTTCTTGCATATCAATCAAGTGATTGATGGTCTGGAAGGCAAGTCGATCAAGGTCGGCGCGCAGAACGCTGCGGTGGAGCCCAAACAAGGTGCGTTGACCGGTGAAGTTGCGCCGAGTCAGCTGGCTGAAGAAGGTTGCTCACTGGTGCTCGTGGGCCACTCCGAACGTCGCCAGATTGTCGGCGAGAATGATGAAACACTCATTCGCAAGTTCGCAGCAGCGCAGGCATGCGGCTTGATTCCGGTGTTGTGCATAGGGGAAACCCTTGAGCAGCGCGAAGCCGGTAAAACTCTTGAGGTTGTCGGGCATCAGCTGGGCAGCGTCATCGAGAAGCTGGGTGTTGAAGTTTTTGCAAAGGCAGTAATCGCTTACGAGCCGGTCTGGGCCATTGGCACCGGGCTGACTGCTTCGCCGCAACAGGCGCAGGATGTGCATGCAGCCATTCGCGCTCAGTTGGCGGCAAAGAATTCTGAGGTCGCACAAGGTGTGCGGCTTCTATACGGCGGCAGCGTGAAGGCGGCCAATGCGGTCGAACTGTTCGGCATGCCGGATATCGATGGGGGGCTCATTGGTGGAGCTTCCCTGAATGCAGATGAGTTCGGTGCGATCTGTCGCGCCGCGGGAAACTGAAAAAATGCTGGAAACAGTCGTAGTCGTTTTTCATCTGCTGGGTGCATTGGGCGTAGTTGCTCTCGTATTGCTGCAGCAGGGTAAAGGTGCGGATGCTGGCGCGTCTTTCGGTGCAGGTGCTTCAAATACTGTGTTCGGAAGCCAAGGTTCCTCTACCTTTCTTAGTAAGTTTACTGCTATACTTGCCGCAGGTTTCTTCATAACCAGCTTAGGGTTAGGTTACTTTGCTAAAGAGAAAGCTCACCAGCTGACTCAAGTAGGTTTGCCAAACCCAGCAGTGTTGGAAGTTCCAAAGCAACAACCGGCTTCTGATGATGTCCCGGTGCTTCAAGAGCAAAAGTCGGCTACTCCAGCGACTGACGTGCCTCCAGCTCAAGAGCAAAAGTAAGAAGGGTTTCAAACGTAGTATTGCCGAGGTGGTGGAATTGGTAGACACGCAACCTTGAGGTGGTTGTGCCCATAGGGTGTAGGGGTTCGAGTCCCCTTCTCGGTACCAATTATCAGGAGAGCCCGCTGTTGCGGGCTTTCTTGTAGGTGGAAGGTTACATTGACCCTGTCAAGGATCGGTCGTATACTTCCGCCCCAGCTTTGTCGCGGGGTGGAGCAGTCTGGTAGCTCGTCGGGCTCATAACCCGAAGGTCGTCGGTTCAAATCCGGCCCCCGCAACCAGTTTAAGGAGCCCCTTTTAAGGGGCTTTTTGTTAGCTGGACACTTTCAACGCCGCTGTTCGACGGCGTTTCAAGGATGGGCGTTTCGCCCATTTTTTTATTTTGCATAGCATGCACATACATGCACGAGGGGGTTCAGGTGTCGAGCAAGCTAGAAGAGTTGCAGGCCTTGCTGGCCCCGGTGGTCGTGGCCCTAGGCTATGAATGCTGGGGTATTGAGTTTTCGGCTCAAGGTCGCCACTCAATGTTGCGCGTTTATATCGATAAAGAAGGCGGCGTGCTGGTGGACGACTGTGCCATCGTCAGCCGCCAAATCAGCGGTGTCCTGGATGTTGAAGATCCGATCGCCGTTGAGTACACCCTTGAAGTTTCCTCGCCTGGCATGGAACGCCCACTGTTCACTCTTGAGCAGTTTGCAAAATTTGCCGGTGAACAAGTGAAGATCAAGCTGCGCTCGCCTTTCGAAGGCCGACGCAACTTTCAGGGCCTTCTGCGCGGTGTAGAAGAGCAGGACGTCGTGGTGCAGGTGGAAGACCATGAGTTTCTGTTGCCGATCGATATGGTCGACAAGGCCAACATTATTCCCAGTTTTGACTGAGACGCGGATCCCGCGGATCCAATGGCTTGCGAAAGGCGAGGCGTACGATGAGCAAAGAAGTACTGCTGGTTGTTGAGTCGGTATCCAATGAAAAGGGCGTACCGGCAAACGTAATTTTTGAAGCGCTGGAGCTGGCTCTGGCCACTGCTACCAAGAAACGTTTCGAGGACGAAGTCGATCTGCGTGTGGAAATCAATCGCCACACCGGTGCTTACGAGACATTCCGTCGCTGGACGGTCGTCGAAGAAGCTGACCTGGACGATCCGGCCATCGAAACCTGGCCAAGCAAGGTTGCAGAAACGCATCCGGGTGCCCAGGTTGGTGATGTAGTCGAAGAAAAGATCGAATCCATCGAGTTCGGCCGTATCGCTGCACAGACTGCCAAGCAAGTCATCGTGCAGAAAGTTCGTGAAGCCGAGCGCGCACAGGTTGTTGACGCATATCGCGAGCGCCTGGGTGAAATCATCTCCGGCACCGTGAAGAAAGTGACCCGCGACAACGTGATCGTCGATCTGGGAAACAACGCTGAAGCGTTGCTGGCCCGTGAAGACATCATTTCTCGCGAAACCTTCCGGGTTGGCGTGCGTTTGCGTGCGCTGCTCAAGGAAATCCGTACCGAGAATCGCGGCCCGCAACTGATCCTGTCGCGTACCGCACCGGAAATGCTGATCGAGTTGTTCCGCATCGAAGTGCCGGAAATCGCTGAAGGCCTGATCGAAGTAATGGCTGCGTCCCGCGACCCGGGTTCGCGCGCCAAGATCGCGGTCCGCTCCAAGGACAAACGTATTGATCCGCAAGGCGCTTGCATCGGTATGCGCGGTTCGCGCGTCCAGGCAGTGTCGGGCGAGTTGGGCGGCGAGCGTGTGGACATCGTCCTGTGGGACGATAACCCGGCGCAGTTCGTGATCAATGCAATGTCGCCAGCTGAAGTGGCGGCAATTATCGTTGACGAAGATGCCCATGCAATGGACATCGCCGTTGGCGCAGACAATCTGGCTCAGGCCATCGGTCGCGGTGGTCAGAACGTACGTTTGGCTAGCCAGTTGACTGGCTGGACCCTGAACGTGATGACCGAATCGGACATCCAGGCTAAGCAGCAAGCAGAAACCGGCGACATCCTGCGCAACTTCATCGACGAGCTGGAAGTCGACGAAGACCTGGCGCAAGTGCTGGTAGATGAAGGCTTCACCAGCCTGGAAGAGATTGCCTACGTACCGTTGGAAGAAATGCTCAACATCGACGGCTTTGACGAAGAAACCGTCAACGAGCTTCGCGCTCGCGCCAAGGATCGTTTGTTGACCAAAGCCATCGCTACTGAGGAAAAGCTGGCAGACGCCCATCCGGCCGAAGACCTGCTCTCGCTTGAGGGTATGGACAAGGATTTGGCGATGGAACTGGCGGTGCGCGGCGTAATTACCCGCGAAGACCTGGCCGAGCAGTCTATTGACGACCTGCTCGACATCGACGGCATTGACGATGATCGTGCCGGCAAGTTGATCATGGCCGCCCGAGCCCACTGGTTCGAGTAATTAGGCGCGGCCTGAGGAGAGAAGTGCATGACGCAAGTCACGGTGAAACAACTGGCCGATGAGGTCAAAACACCGGTAGAGCGCCTGTTGCAGCAGATGCGTGAGGCAGGTCTGCCGCACACCGCCGCCGAAGAACATGTGACTGACAGTGAGAAGCAATCTTTGCTGACTCACTTGAAAAGCAGCCACAAGGCGAAAGTGGAAGAACCACGCAAGATCACGCTGCAGCGTAAAACCACCAGCACCCTGCGTGTTGCTGGCAGCAAAAGCATCAGCGTTGAAGTCCGTAAAAAGAAAGTTTTCGTACAGCGCAGCCCGGAAGAAATCGAAGCCGAGCGCAAACGCGAACTGGATGAACGTCGCGCAGTAGAAAATGCTGCCCGTCAGAAGGCTGAAGAAGAAGCCAAGCGTCGCGCCGAAGAAGAAGCACGCCGCCAGCCTGCTACCGCGCAAAACGCTACTAACGATGCTGTCGCAGCGCCTGCTGCGGTTGCCGAGCCAGTTCGCGAAAGCGCACCGGTTGTGGCGGCTGCACCGGCTCCTTCGGCCGACCGCAAGCCGAACGATCAGCGTCGTCCGGACAAACCACGTGCCGACGATAACAATCGTCGTAGCGGCGGTGGCGATGGCGAGCGCAAAAACGCTCCGCATCGTGCTTCGGTCAAAGAGAAAGCGCCTGCTCCACGTGTTGCGCCACGTACTACCGACGAAGAAAGCGATGGCTTCCGTCGTGGTGGTCGCGGTAAGGCCAAGCTGAAGAAACGCAACGCCCACGGTTTCCAGAGCCCAACCGGCCCTGTCGTGCGTGATGTGCAAATCGGCGAGACCATCACTGTTGGCGATCTCGCGAATCAGATGTCGGTCAAGGCTGCTGAAATCATCAAGTTCATGTTCAAACTGGGTACTCCAGCGACGATCAACCAGGTACTGGATCAGGAAACTGCCCAACTGGTTGCCGAAGAGCTGGGCCACAAAGTGACCCTGGTCAGCGACACCGCCCTGGAAGATTCCCTGGCCGAGTCTCTGAAGTTTGAAGGTGAGACGTTCTCCCGTGCACCGGTTGTGACCGTAATGGGCCACGTCGACCACGGTAAGACCTCGCTGCTCGACTACATCCGTCGTGCCAAGGTAGCTGCTGGCGAAGCCGGCGGTATCACCCAGCACATCGGTGCGTACCACGTTGAAACTGATCGCGGCATGGTCACTTTCCTCGATACCCCGGGTCACGCTGCGTTTACCGCAATGCGTGCTCGTGGTGCCAAGGCGACTGACATTGTGATCCTGGTCGTTGCAGCGGACGACGGCGTAATGCCGCAGACCATTGAAGCGGTCCAGCACGCCAAGGCTGCCGGTGTTCCTCTGGTAGTGGCTGTGAACAAAATCGACAAGCCGGGCGCCGATCTCGATCGCATCCGTAGCGAACTGTCGGTTCACGGCGTGACTTCGGAAGAGTGGGGCGGCGACACCCCGTTCGTATCGGTTTCGGCGAAAGTCGGTACTGGCGTGGACGAGTTGCTCGAAGCTGTTCTGCTGCAAGCCGAAGTTCTGGAACTGAAGGCAACACCTTCGGCTCCTGGCCGTGGTGTTGTGGTTGAATCGCGTCTCGACAAGGGCCGTGGCCCGGTGGCTACCGTGCTGGTTCAAGACGGTACCCTGCGCCAAGGCGACATGGTCCTGGTCGGTTCGAACTACGGCCGTGTACGTGCCATGCTCGACGAGAACGGCAAGCCAATCAAAGAAGCCGGTCCTTCCATCCCTGTCGAGATCCTCGGCCTGGACGGTACCCCGGACGCTGGCGACGAGATGAGCGTGCTGTCGGACGAGAAGAAAGCCCGTGAAGTGGCTCTGTTCCGTCAAGGCAAGTTCCGCGAAGTCAAACTGGCTCGTGCTCACGCTGGCAAGCTGGAAAACATCTTCGAAAACATGGGCCAGGCAGAGAAGAAGACGCTTAACATCGTCCTCAAATCTGACGTTCGTGGTTCGCTGGAAGCGTTGAACGGTGCCTTGAACGGCCTGGGTAACGACGAAGTGCAAGTGCGTGTTGTGGGTGGCGGCGTCGGTGGTATCACCGAGTCCGACGCTAACCTGGCACTGGCCTCCAACGCTGTACTGTTCGGCTTCAACGTGCGTGCCGATGCTGGCGCTCGCAAGATCGTCGAGCAGGAAGGCCTGGATATGCGTTACTACAACGTGATCTACGACATCATCGAAGACGTCAAGAAAGCCCTCACCGGTATGCTGGGCAGCGATGTTCGCGAGAACATCCTGGGTACCGCTGAAGTGCGTGACGTGTTCCGTTCGCCGAAGTTTGGCGCGATCGCCGGTTGCATGGTTATCGAAGGTGTTGTTCACCGTAACCGTCCAATCCGTGTACTGCGTGAAGACATCGTTATCTTCGAAGGCGAGCTGGAATCCCTGCGCCGCTTCAAGGATGACGCTTCCGAAGTACGTGCCGGCATGGAATGCGGTATTGGCGTCAAGAGCTACAACGACGTCAAAGCTGGCGACAAGATCGAAGTTTACGAGAAGGTTCAGGTTGCTCGCAGCCTCTAACTCGCGCACTTCAAGGGCCACGGCGAGCCGCTGCATGCAAGTGCGCGGCACGGCGTCAGGACTCTAAACGCAACGCCCGGTCTGGCTTTTGTCAGGCCGGGCGTTTGCCGCTTTCAGACCCCACGGGTTTCACCGTGTGGCAGTAACAGGTAACAAGACATGGCAAAAGAATACAGCCGTACCCAACGTATCGGCGATCAGATGCAGCGTGAGCTGGCACAGCTGATCCGTCGTGAAGTCAAAGACCCGCGCGTCGGCCTGGTCACCATTACCGCTGTTGAAGTCAGCCGTGACGTCGGTCACGCCAAGATCTTCATCACCGTGATGGGCCAGGACAACGCCGAAGACATCGCACAAAGCATCAAAGTGCTCAACTCCGCCGCTGGCTTCCTGCGCATGCAGTTGGCTCGCGAAATGAAGTTGCGCAGCGTTCCGCAGTTGCACTTCCACTACGACGAAAGCGTCGTGCGTGGCGCGCACCTGTCGGCCCTGATCGAACGTGCGGTCGCTGAAGACAATCAGCACCCGGTTGCGGCTGAAGCCGAAGACACCAAGGAGTAATCGGTGGCTCAGGTCAAACGTATCCGTCGTAACGTCAGCGGCATCATTCTGCTCGACAAGCCGCTGGGGTTTACCTCCAACGCGGCGTTGCAGAAGGTTCGCTGGTTGCTGAACGCCGAGAAAGCCGGGCACACCGGCAGTCTCGATCCGCTGGCCACCGGCGTGTTGCCGTTGTGCTTCGGTGAAGCCACCAAGTTCTCGCAGTATCTGCTCGATTCCGACAAGGCTTATGAAACCCTGGCGCAACTGGGCAAGACCACCACCACGGCGGATGCCGAGGGTGAGGTTTTGCAGGAACGCCCGGTGACCGTTGGTCGCGCCGATGTCGAAGCTGTTTTACCCGGTTTTCGCGGGCAAATCAGTCAGATACCGCCGATGTACTCGGCGCTCAAGCGTGATGGCCAGCCGCTGTACAAGCTGGCCCGTGCAGGCGAAGTAGTGGAGCGCGAACCGCGTTCTGTTACTATTGCGCGCTTGGAATTGCTGGCCTTTGAGGGTGATACTGCGCGCCTTGCAGTGGATTGCAGCAAAGGCACCTATATCCGCACCCTGGTGGAGGATATCGGTGAGCAACTCGGTTGTGGCGCTTACGTTGCTGAATTGCGACGTACCCAGGCCGGGCCTTTCACGCTGGCGCAGACGGTCACGCTTGAAGAGTTGGAAGCGGTACATGCCGAAGGCGGCAACGAAGCGGTCGACCGCTTCCTGATGCCATCGGACAGCGGCTTGCTGGATTGGCCGCTGTTGCAGTTCTCGGAGCACAGCTCGTTCTACTGGCTCAACGGCCAACCGGTACGAGCCCCGGATGCACCGAAGTTCGGCATGGTACGGGTACAGGATCACAACGGTCGCTTCATCGGTATCGGTGAAGTGAGCGAAGACGGGCGCATCGCGCCGCGTCGACTGATTCGGTCAGAATGACCGGAACCAGTTTGGTGTAAAAGCGCAGTAGCTTTTACACAAACTGGGACGAGGGTGGCTGTTAGCAGGCATGGTCACTACTCATTTTTAGATACAGGGATTTGTCCCTGGCCTGTTGAAGCTGTTTCTCTGAAACAGTTTCCTGATAAAAGGATTGCCTCATGGCTCTCGACGTTCAAGAAAAAGCTCAAATCGTAGCTGACTACCAGCAAGCTGTTGGTGACACTGGTTCGCCAGAAGTGCAAGTTGCACTGCTGACCCACAACATCAACAAGCTGCAAGGTCACTTCAAGGCCAACGGTAAAGATCACCACTCCCGTCGTGGTCTGATCCGCATGGTAAACCAGCGTCGTAAGCTGCTGGACTACCTGAAAGGCAAGGATCTGGGTCGTTATCAGGCTCTGATCGGTCGCCTGGGTCTGCGTCGCTAATAAGCGATTGCGCTAGAGGTTGGTTGTCTGCCGTGTGCCAGTGGGTTTCCCGCGGGTGCATGGCAGGCTCCCAGCCTCAAGTTTTATCTGGATACACGTTTTACCCTGGACAGGCGTTGGGCCGATTCCCGACATTGCCCAAGAATTTCGCAAGAAGACAAGTTCCCCAAGAGCCACAAAGAAGGTAGGACACCGTGAACCCGGTAATCAAAAAATTCCAGTTCGGTCAGTCGACCGTTACCCTCGAGACTGGCCGTATCGCCCGTCAGGCCTCCGGCGCAGTATTGGTCACCGTTGACGACGACGTCAGCGTGTTGGTGACTGTCGTTGGTGCCAAGCAAGCCGATCCAGGCAAGGGCTTCTTCCCTCTGTCCGTTCACTACCAGGAAAAGACTTACGCTGCCGGTAAGATCCCTGGCGGTTTCTTCAAGCGCGAAGGCCGTCCTTCCGAGAAAGAAACCCTGACTTCCCGACTGATCGACCGTCCGATCCGTCCGCTGTTCCCAGAAGGCTTCATGAACGAAGTGCAGGTTGTCTGCACCGTCGTTTCCACCAGCAAGAAGACCGATCCGGACATCGCTGCGATGATCGGTACCTCGGCTGCCCTGGCGATCTCCGGCATTCCTTTCGATGGCCCGATCGGCTGTGCACGCGTTGCGTTCCACGAAAGCACTGGCTACCTGCTGAACCCGACTTACGAACAACAGAAAGCTTCGAGCCTGGACATGGTCGTTGCCGGTACGTCGGAAGCCGTGTTGATGGTTGAATCGGAAGCCAAAGAGCTGACCGAAGACCAGATGCTGGGCGCAGTACTGTTTGCTCACGACGAGTTCCAGGTTGTGATCAACGCCGTTAAAGAACTGGCCGCTGAAGCTGCCAAGCCAACCTGGACCTGGACTCCACAGCCTGAAGCCACCGCTCTGCTGGGCGCGATCCGTGCCGAGTTCGGCGACGCGATCTCCCAGGCTTACACCATCACCATCAAGGCCGACCGTTACGCTCGCCTGGGTGAGCTGAAAGATCAGGTCGTTGCCAAGCTGTCCGGTGAAGAAGGCCAGCCTTCTTCCAGCGAAGTGAAAGCAGCGTTTGGCGAAATCGAATACCGCACCGTTCGCGAAAACATCGTCAACGGCAAGCCACGTATCGACGGCCGCGACACCAAGACCGTACGTCCTCTGAACATCGAAGTCGGTGTTCTGCCCAAGACCCACGGTTCGGCGCTGTTCACCCGTGGCGAAACCCAGGCTCTGGTCGTTGCAACACTGGGCACCGCCCGTGACGCGCAACTGCTGGACACCCTGGAAGGCGAGAAAAAAGACCCGTTCATGCTGCACTACAACTTCCCTCCGTTCTCGGTAGGTGAGTGTGGCCGCATGGGTGGCGCTGGTCGTCGCGAAATCGGTCACGGCCGTCTGGCCCGTCGTTCGATTGCAGCCATGCTGCCTGCTGCCGACGTGTTCCCATACACCATTCGTGTTGTGTCGGAAATCACCGAGTCCAACGGTTCGAGCTCCATGGCTTCGGTCTGCGGCGCTTCCCTGGCCCTGATGGACGCTGGTGTTCCGATGAAGGCACCGGTTGCCGGTATCGCCATGGGTCTGGTTAAAGAAGGCGAGAAGTTCGCCATCCTGACCGACATCCTGGGTGACGAAGACCACCTCGGCGACATGGACTTCAAAGTAGCGGGTACTGCCAAAGGTGTTACCGCGCTGCAGATGGACATCAAGATCAAAGGCATCACCGAAGAGATCATGGAAATCGCTCTGGGCCAAGCCCTGGAAGCGCGCCTGAACATCCTCGGTCAGATGAACCAGATCATTGGTCAGTCCCGCACCGAGCTGTCGGAAAATGCTCCGACCATGATCGCGATGAAAATCGACACCGACAAAATCCGTGATGTCATCGGTAAAGGCGGCGCGACCATTCGTGCGATCTGTGAAGAGACCAAGGCTTCGATCGACATCGAAGACGACGGCTCGATCAAGATCTTCGGCGAAACCAAGGAAGCGGCTGAAGCAGCACGTCAGCGCGTTCTGGGCATCACCGCAGAAGCTGAAATCGGCAAGATCTACGTCGGTAAGGTTGAGCGCATCGTCGACTTCGGCGCATTCGTCAACATCCTGCCTGGCAAGGACGGTCTGGTTCACATCTCCATGTTGAGCGACGCTCGCGTTGAGAAAGTGACCGACATCCTGAAAGAAGGCCAGGAAGTGGAAGTATTGGTACTGGACGTGGACAACCGCGGCCGTATCAAGCTGTCCATCAAAGACGTAGCAGCAGCCAAGGCGTCGGGCGTTTAATCACCCCCGCCTGACCGCTTCAACGTTATAAAAAAGGCCCCGCAGTGAAAACTGCGGGGCCTTTTTTTGTCTGCGATAAACCGAGGTGGGGCTTGCGGTTGCGACTCGCGAAAGCTGTGCTAGGTTTAGCTCACCGCCCGTGTAGCTCAGCCGGTAGAGCAGCGCACTCGTAACGCGAAGGTCGCAGGTTCGATTCCTGTCTCGGGCACCATTGCCGCTGTTATTTCACTTTTCGGCTCAGGTCTTCGACCGTGCGTTTGAGCTGATCCAGTTGATTGTCCTGATCGCTGACTTCCCGCTTCAGGTTGGACAGGTCGCTGGAGCTTGAGCTGGAACTCGAGCCGGCGCTGCGCTTGAGGTCTTCCACCTGGCTGGCGAGCTTCTTCAGGTGGTTGTCCTGATCGCTGACAGTGCGCTTGAGGTTGGACACCTCGCTTGAGCTGGAACTGGAGCTTGAACCGGTGTTGCGCTTGAACTCCTCCATCTGACTGGCGAGTTTCTTCAGGTCTTTATCCTGTTCCTCGACAGTGCGCTTGAGGTTGGATATTTCATTGCTGCTCGAGCCGGTGCTGGTGCCGGTGTTGCGTCTGAGTTCTTCGATGAGGCGCGCTTGTTCGCTGACGGTGGTCTTCAGTTTGTCGATTTCAGCCGTATTGGTTTTAACCGTGCCTTGTAACTTTTCCACCTCGCTGATTTCCAGATTGGTTTTGACCAGTACGGTCTTGCCATAGGAAGTGTGGGTGGCAGTGAGCGTGTCGTTAAACGATGGGTTGTCGGAGCTGAGCTCGATAGCTTGAGCCGTACTGGCCAGTGCCAGGTTGCCGAGCAGCAGGGCAGCCATGCCGGTTGCAAACAGGGTAGACGAAAGCTTTGGGAAATTGCGCATCACCTGAGTTCCTTGTGAAGTGCCTATATGGCACATCGCTATGACTTCGATTTTCGAAACATGTTCCTGAGGGGGCGCAAAAATGACGTGGCCGGGGAGGGCATCCGGTTTTTTGTAGATTTGATGTAAACATGCATATAAATCGTCAGCCAAAGGTCCTATATTCGGAACTTGCATGAGCACCACCGAGCTGTTTTCAGATGATCCCGAATGGTTCTGAAGGCCAGACAAACCGGGCTTTACGCGGTTTTTTGCGTCAGAGAGATCCTTGATGATCCAGATCCATCTTCCATTCCCCAGATCAGCGAGAACGACATGACTGTTAAAGAATTGACCCAAGAAGCCAGACACGAAGAAGCGCTGAAGAAGTACTTGCTGGAATCGCCCCAGCTCGCCGAAGAGATCAAGGACTTGCCCGCCGACGATCAGAAAGACCAGATCCAGTGGGCGTTCGAGGATGAAGCGGAATCCCAGGGCTTGCAGCCGTGGGAACTGACGCTCAAGTACACCTCGAGCCCGGAAGAATTCGAGGCGGCGCGCCTGGTTCTGCACAAGGAGGCGGCCGAAGTGTTGGGCGTCGAATGGGAAGAGTACTGCGAGATGAATAATCTGGTGGTTTAAAGGCAGCCTCAAGTTTCAAGCGGCGAGCTACAAGTAAAAGCAGAACTGCTTGAAGCTTGTAACTTGCCGCTTGGAGCTGCTCAGAGGCTGAGCCGCATCGACAGGTCGACAGCCTTCACATCCTTGGTCATCGCACCAATCGAAATGTAATCCACACCGGTTTCGGCAATCGGTAGCAACGTGCTTTCGTTGATCCCGCCGCTGGCCTCCAGTTTTGCCTGGCCGTTGTTCAGGCGTACTGCTTCACGCATGTCATCCAGGCTCAGTTCGTCGAGCATGATGATATCGGCGCCGGCCGCCAGGGCCTCTTTCAGTTCATCCAGGCTTTCCACTTCGATTTCCACGGGCTTGCCCGGGGCAATCTTGTGCGCGGCCTTGATGGCTTCAGCGACACCGCCGCAGGCTGCGATATGGTTTTCCTTGATCAGGAACGCGTCATACAGGCCGATGCGGTGGTTATGGCAGCCGCCGCAGGTCACGGCGTACTTCTGCGCCAGGCGCAGCCCCGGCAGGGTTTTGCGGGTGTCGAGCAGCTTCACCTGAGTCTCGGCGACGAAATCCGCCAGAAACTGCGCGCGAGTCGCCACGCCGGACAGCAGTTGCAGGAAGTTCAGCGCGCAGCGCTCGCCCGTCAGCAGCGAGCGCGCCGGGCCTTCGAGGTGGAACAGCGCCTGATTGGGTTTCACCCGTTCGCCATCGCGCACTTGCCAGTGCACCGCGACTCGCGGGTCCAATTGCCGAAAGACGGCATCCACCCACGCGGTGCCGGCGATGACGGCCGCGTCGCGGGTGATGATAGTGGCTTTGGCCAGGCGTTCGGCCGGGATCAGTTGCGCGGTGATGTCGCCGCTGCCGATGTCTTCGAGCAGCGCGCGACGCACGTTGGCTTCGATTTCGGCGGTCAAATCGGCGAGGCGTAGATTCGGCATAACGGGCTCCACAAACAAAGTGGCCCGATTATAGGGCCATGGCGCAGGCCAACCCAAGGCATGCCGAGTGCCCGGATCGCTCTGAAACCTGCATTTGGTCGATTCGCGTGAGCATAGGCGGCAAAACCGGGGTCTGTCCTGTACGTCTATTTCGTTGTGAAGCAAAGAGTCTGCTGGCACAAGCGGCGTGTTTTGCCGATAATCCGCCTTGCATTTGACGTCATAGCTTTGACGTCTCGTTGGGTCCCCGATTATTGAATGACAGCGGGTGGGCAGTGTTCCCCGTTGAGCGTCGGCTGTGAGGCCGGCGCAGTCGATCTTTCTTACCGAACCGAAGACTCACCGTTTCAGGAGGCTTGGATGCACAACGACGGGAATGTAGTGCCTTTGCACAAGGCGGCTACCGACCAGGCGACTCACTCGCCGCTCGCCCGCCTGCCTGTGATTCTGCTTCAGGTTCGCGACAAGGCTGCGCAACAGCTCAGGCATGGTTTGCAGGCGCTGTTCGATAACGCCGACGACACCCTGTTCGAAATGGCCGACCGGGCCCGCAACGACGTCGAACAGAACATTTTCTTCGAAGCCATGCGCGACTTGCGCCTCAAGCGCAAAAGCATCGAGCGCGGGTTTCTTGAGCAATTCTTCGAGGCATTCATCAGCCTCACCCAATACGACGTCACGCAGTCCACCCTGTCCCAGGCCATGGCGTTCGATGCCAGCGCAACGCTGCCCCAGGATGACCTGGAGCGCAACGTGGCGGTCGAGGCTATGGTCAGCAAAGTGCTGAGCCGCGAAGGTTTTGCCCTCGATCAACTGACCACCCGGCTCAGCGTGTTGTTGGGCAAGGAATTGCTCGAACAGCACAACCCGCTGGGCCCGGCGATGCTATGCGAGTATTTCCTCCAGGCCGGGCGCAACCTGGGCGTGGAGATCAAGGTCAAGTTGATCATCCTCAAGCTATTCGAGCGCTACGTGCTCAGCGGCGCCGATCAGCTCTACAGCGAAGCCAATCAACTGTTGATCGCCACTGGCGTGCTGCCCGAACTCAAGCCAGCCCCGGCCAGACGTGCCGCTGATCGCGCGGCGGCCAGTGTGCAGGCCGAACCCGTCGAGACGGTCGCCAAGTCCGGCAGCACGCACATTGATGACAGCGTGCAAGAAGTCTTCGCCGCGTTGCAGGAGCTGTTGTTTCACGTGCGCGGCAGTGTCGCGCCAACCCTCGAAGCCAGCACCCCGGCCCAGCCGATCTCCACCCGCGACCTGCTGCGCCTGCTCTCGCATTTGCAGCAATACGTCCCGACCCTGGCGGCTCAGGACGACTTCGACCTGCGCAACCAGCTCGAACAACTGCTGACCCGGGTCAGCGTCAAGAGCGGCAAGTCGCGGGTGGTCGGTGTCGCCGATGAAGACGTGATCAACCTGATCGCGATGCTCTTCGAATGCATCCTCGATGACCGCAACCTGCCGGATTCCCTCAAGGCGCTGATCGGGCGCTTGCAGATTCCGATGCTGAAAATCGCCGTGCTCGACAAGAGCTTCTTCAGCCGCAGCAGCCATCCGGCGCGGCGCCTGCTCAATGAAATCGCCGCCGCAGCCATGGGCTGGGGCGAGTGCGACGATCATGCGCGGGACACGCTGTACTTGCGCATCGAACAAGTGGTGCAGCGGTTGTTGAACGATTTTGTCGATGACCCGGCGATTTTCTCCGAGTTGCTGGCGGACTTTCTGGCGTTTACCAGTGACGAGCGCCGCCGTAGTGAGTTGCTGGAGCAACGCACCCGCGATGCCGAGGAAGGTCGGGCCAAGACCGAACTGGCGCGTCAGCGGGTCGAGCAGGCGCTGAACGAGGCCTTGCTCGGCAAGCTGCTGCCCCAAGGGGTAGTGGCGTTCGTGCAAGAGGCCTGGAGCAAGGTGCTGTTGCTGACCTGCCTCAAGCACGGCGATCAGTCCGCCGAATGGCATGCCGACGTGCAGACCATGGCGCAGTTGATCTGGAGCGTGCAGCGCCACGACGAAGCCGATGCCAGCCTGCGCCTGCTGTCGCTGGTGCCGGGGTTGCTCAAGTCGCTGCGCGATGGTTTGAGCAGCTCGGCGTTCGATCCGTTTGCAACCAGCGAATTCTTCGCTGAACTGGAAGCCTTGCACGTGCAACTGTTCGAGCGGCCGTCCCAGGAGCCGGCGTCTTCGAGCGATACGCCGGTGATGGTCGAAGTGGTCGAGGAAATCGTCCTGCGCAATGCCGATGAAGGTCCGGTCGAAACGGCTTCGGTGCGTTTACCGGCGGACGATGTCGGGCTGCTCCAGGTCGATCAATTGCGCGTGGGCAGTTGGGTGGAATTTCAGGAAGACGAAGAAAACACCCTGCGCTGCAAACTGGCGGCGATCATCGATGCCACCGGCAAATACATCTTCGTCAACCGCACCGGCATGAAGGTGCTGGAGCGCAGCCGCACCGGGCTGGCCCTGGAGTTTCACCGGGGCGCGGTGCGTGCGCTGGACGATACGCTGCTGTTCGATCGGGCCCTGGAATCGGTGATTGGCAACTTGCGGCGCCTCAATCACGCCAAGTGATCGCGTACCGAGGGTCTATCGCGGCATACTGGGCGCCAACACGGTCGTCGTTGAAGGAACCTGTATGCAGTTGGACCCCGCGAGCGGTTGGTGCCAGGGCGTAAATATTTGCCCCTCGCCCAACTTCAATGCGCGCCCCTCGGATGAAATCTCCCTGCTGGTGATTCACAACATCAGCCTGCCGCCGGCGCAGTTTGCCACCGGCAAGGTGCAGGAATTTTTCCAGAATCGTCTGGATGTCACGGAGCATCCCTACTTTGAAGGGATCGCTGACCTGCGGGTGTCTGCGCACTTTCTGATCGAGCGTGACGGCACGGTTACTCAGTTTGTCTCCTGTCTTGAGCGCGCCTGGCATGCCGGCATCTCGAATTTCGAAGGGCGAGAAGTCTGTAACGACTTTTCCGTGGGCATCGAACTTGAAGGCACAGATGATCTGCCGTTCACCGATGCGCAATACCAGGCCTTGACGGCCCTGACCCGACAGCTGCAAAACGCTTTTACCGGCATCACTGCACAGCGCATTTGCGGGCATAGCGACATCGCCCCTGGGCGCAAGACCGATCCGGGACCGGCGTTCGACTGGGCACGCTATCGCGCCGCTTTGGCTAAAGAGGAACAACAATGAGTTTTCTGGTGTTGCTGCTGGCGGTCTGGATCGAGAAGTTCTCGGCCCTGCGCCATCGGGTTCAACGTGACGGAGGTTGGGTGCGCGAGCTGCACAAGCTGGAAGCCAGCCCGCGCCTGAAGGACCGTTCGTGGCTGGTGTTGGTGCTGTTGGTGTTGTTGCCGGTGGCGCTGCTCGGTTTGCTGCTGGTGGTGCTGGAACCCGTGGCCTATGGCTTGCTGGCCCTGCCGGTGCACCTGTTGGTGGTGATTTACAGTTTGGGTCGCGGCGATCTCCTGGGCGAACTCGGGCCGTTTCGCGACGCCTGGCGCCGGGAAGACCTGCAAGCCGCCGCGCATGTGGCCAATCGCGATCTGAATATCTGCGCCGACAGTGGCGAGCAACTTCTGGAGCGCGTGCAGGCCCATCTGCTGTGGCAGGCCTACCAGAGCTTTTTTGCGGTGATTTTCTGGTACTTCCTGCTGGGCCCGGTGGCGGCGCTGAGTTATCGCTTGCTGGCGCTGGCTGAAGAACATGGGCAGAACCCGGCGGTGGTCGAGCGCGCCGCACAACTGCGCCACGCCTTCGATTGGGTGCCGGTGCGGCTGCTGGCGGCAAGTTTTGCCCTGGTCGGCAACTTTGTCGCGGTCGGTCGGGTGATGCTGCACGAACTGCTGAACTGGAACATCACGGCCGCGCAATTAATCGAAAAGGTCGGACTGGTAGCGGGTGAGATTCCGGCGCCGGTGGTTGGGCCAGATGGCATCAACAGTCTGGATCGTATCTGGGAACTGCTGCTGCGTGCGGCGGTGCTTTGGTATGCCGGGTTTGCGTTGTGGACGGTGTTGCCTTAGGCCTCCAAAGATCATTGTGGCGAGGGAGCTTGCTCCCGCTGGGGTGCGAAGCACCCCCAATACCTGCCAAGGTGATTGATCAGGAAAATCTTGCCCGATTGCTTTGCGACTGCTTCGCAGCCGAGCGGGAGCAAGCTCCCTCGCCACAGGCAAGCCCCCTCGTCACAAAGTCCTCATCAGGCCCATCCTGCCGTTAACCTTAAGTTACAAAACCCCCCTCCGATTTGAGCTATACAGAGATAGCGCCCAATAGTGGCTATCTGCTGTATCTGTGCGCCTGCCAATAAAAATAAGAAATCCAAGGGAGACTTCACAGTGAAGAGCTTGCTCTATCCCGCTGTCGCGCTGATGAACCGCCTGAGCTTCGGCATGAAGTTCAGCCTGATCAGCGTGCTGTTCCTGGTGCCGATGCTGGTGACCAACTTCTACCTGGTACGCGATTCCTATCGTGAATTCCAGGGCACTCGCGTCGAACTGCAAAGCCTCGACCTGCTGGGCAGCAGCCTGACCCTGCGCCGGGATCTGGAAACCCTGAACAACCTGGTGCAGATCAACGTCACCCTCGGTCAGTCCGGCAAGGCCGGCGATGTCGAGACCAAGATCAGCGCCCTGGAGCAAAGCGTGCTCGCCCGCTTGCAAGGGCTGACGGCGATGAGCACCGACCCGGAACAGGTCACGGTCTTCGATGGCAAACGCGATGAAATGATTGCCGCGTTCAAGGTCCAGCAAGCGGAAAACTCCCTGCAAAGCAAAAGTGCGCTGATCGGCAAGTTGCTGGGCAATGCGCAGATTTTCAGCCAGATCATCACCAGTCAGGCCGGCCTGAGTCGCGACAACCAGAGCGACATGCGCCAGCTCAGCGAACTGATCACCAATGTCACCCCGCCGGTCACGCAGATTCTCGGCGAAGGCCGGGCCATGGGCTCGCTGTCCCTGGGGCAGGGCTTTCTCAATTCGGCATCGAGTACGCGCTTCGACGAGCTGCTGGCGCAGATCGAAAAGCTTCAGGCTGAATACGGGCTGAAGCTGCACGACGCATTGGGCTCCAGCAAAGCAGCCAACGATACCCTGGCCGCCCAGGCCGAGAGCAGCAAGGCGTCGCTGAAAAAGGCCAGCGAGCTGTTCGAAGAACAAGTGGTGATGGCCGACACCCTCGATGCACCGTGGCAGGGTTTTTACGATCAGGTCACCGGCCTGATGGACCACACCTACCAGCTCAATGAAGCGACCCTGAAGTTTCTCGGCACTCAGTTGCAACAGCGCCTGGAGCAGAACCGCACGCACATGGTGATGCAGGCCGTGGCGCTGTCGGTGGTGTTTGTCTTGATCTTCTACCTCTACGGCGGTTTCTACGCCTCGACCCGCACCACCCTCAAGCGCCTGGGCGCGATGATGGACCGAGTGGCGGCCGGCGACATGACCATCACCTTCAGCGCCAATAGCCGCGATGAACTGGGCGAGTTGGGTGAGGTGTTCAACGGCACCGTGAAGAAAATCCATGACTTGATCGAGCGGGTCGGCCAGACCGTCGGCGAAGTCGAGCGCCAGGCCGGGCAAGTGGAAAGCGTTTCCGCCCAGAGCAACCAGGCCGTGGCCGGGCAGCGCAGCCAGATCGAGCAGGTCGCCACGGCCATGAACCAGATGTCGGCCACCTCCCTGGAAGTGGCGCGCAGTGCCGCGGCGGCGGTCAGCAGCGCCCACAGTGTCAACGACGAAACCCTCAGCGGTCGCGGGTTGGTGGAGTCCCAGCAGGGCAGCATTGCGGCGCTGGCCACTGAGATTGATCAATCGGTGCTGGTGATCAATCAACTGGCCATCGACAGCCAGTCCATCAGTCGGGTGCTGGACGTGATCAAAAGCATCGCCGAACAGACCAACCTGTTGGCGCTCAACGCGGCCATCGAAGCGGCGCGGGCGGGGGAGCAGGGCCGTGGTTTCGCGGTGGTGGCGGACGAGGTCCGGACCTTGGCCAAGCGCACCCAGCAATCGACCGAAGAAATCGAACAGATGATCGCCAAGCTTCACGGCGGGGTCGGCGCGGCGGTGAAGGCCATGGGCGTCAGCCATCAAATGGCGAACGGCACGGTGGGGCAATCGGAAAAGGTCCAACAGGCCCTGGAAAATATCCTCGGCGCTGTGGGAATGATCGTCGACCAGAACCAGCAGATCGCCGCCGCCGTGGAACAACAAACCGCCGTGGCCCACGACATCGACCAGAACATCGTCGAAATCAACCGCGCCGGCGAGCGCACGGCCGAAGGTGCGCATCAGACCGAGCATGCCAGCCGGGCGTTGTCGGCGCAGGTGGTGGAGTTGAAACAATTGATCAGCGCGTTCCGGGTCTGATCAACACCACCAATCCCCTGTAGGAGCAAAGCTTGCTCGCGAAAGCGGCCGTACAGTCAACGTTGATGTTGGCTGACACACCGCCTTCGCGAGCAAGCTTTGCTCCTACAGGGATTGGTGTTGTGTGAGTAGTCTGTAGGACGTATTACCTTTCCCGGTGCGGTGTTTCCTGATTTCGCGCGGATGCTGGTTTTTGGTCTTCAATAGAGGAAGATCCATGTCTCTAACCTGCCCTGAGGAAGCCCGGTTATGTCCGCCGCCACGCTTGGAATCCTGGGCCGCTGCGCCCATTGCCAGCGCACCCTGTTGCTTGAACCCTGGCAACTCAACGCTATCGCGATCGACGAAACGTTTACCTGTTCCCACTGCGAGAAGACCCTGCAACTGCGCGACCCCAAGCAGATCAAGCGCTTCAAGTCGCTCGATTCCCTGGCCTGGTTGCGGGCGAGCACGCTGATCATGGTCTGCACCGCGCTGTTGGTGGCGCTGGTGATGGAGTGGGTCGGGTTGCTCAGCGTCGTGGAACAGCTGAATTTTTCGCTGTTGGCGATTCTCGTCTACTTCGGCGTCGTCCGGTTTGCCCGGCATCGGCAACACATCACGCTGACGCTGGAGGCCGCCAGGGCCCACGTCGACTGACTACCAGTTGAACAACTCGCAGGCATTCGCCGTACTGACGGCCGCCAGTTGCTCGGGGCTGATCGCCATGATGTGCGCCAGTGCCGTACAGATCGCCGGCAAGTGCGCCGGGCTGTTGCGCTGGCCGGGGAACATGGCGGGCGCCATGTCCGGGGAGTCGGTTTCCAGCACCACTGAATCCAGCGGCAGTTGGGCCAATACGCGGTGCATACGCAAGGCCTGCGGCCAGGTCGCGGCGCCACCCAGGCCGAGTTTGAAACCGAGCTTGATGTATTCCCGCGCTTCTTCCTGACTGCCAGCGAAGGCGTGGATGATCCCCGCGCGCTTCAGGCGAAAGCGTTTGAGCGTGGCAATCACGGCGGCATGGCTGCGGCGCACGTGGATCAGCGCCGGCAGATTGAAATCCACCGCCAGTTGCAACTGCGCGTCGAACAGCGCCTGCTGGCGCTCGCGATCGAGGGTTTCGATGAAATAATCCAGGCCGATTTCGCCCACCGCGCACAGCTGCCGATGACCGGCCAACCGCGTCAGCCAATCACCGAGGGCCGTCAAATCCTCGGGGCGGTGATCGTCCAGATACACCGGATGCAGCCCGAACGCCGCGTGCAGATCGGGATCGCTCTGCACCAGATCCCAGACCCGCTGCCAATTGCCCTGAAAAACCCCCAACACCACCATCCGCCGCACCCCCAGGGCGCGGCTTTCGGCCAGCAACGCCGTGCGATCGGCGTCGAAGTCCGGGAAGTCCAGATGAGTGTGGCTGTCGATCAGCTCCACGGCTCAGTCCTGCAGAATGCGCTGCTTGAAGGTCCGCGCGATGGCCAGCACGCCGGGTTGGTAATCCGACTGTTCGATGGCGGCCAGGGCCAGCTCCAGGGCTTTGTCGGCGATCAACTGATGTTGCTGGGCCATGGCGTTGACCGGCAACGGCAGGAAATCCAGCAACTGGGTGTCACCGAAGGTGCCGAGGCGCAGCGGGCGGGTTTTCAACGGGAAGTCATGCAAGGCATCGAACACGCCTTGCAGCAGTACGTAGGACGTCGTCACTAGGGCATCCGGCAAATGGCCCAGGCGCTGTAGGAGTTCTTCCATCAACTGCTTGCCACACTCGCGGCTGAACGACTCGCCGTGTTCGATCAGGATTTCGCCTTTGAACCCGGCCAACGCCTCTTTGAACCCGGCCGCACGCTCCTGGCTGATGCTCAGCTCGGGACGGGCGCCGATCAGGGCGATCTGCTTGGGCACCGGCTCGAGCAGGCTGCGGGTCAGTTGCAGGCTGGCTTCGCGGTCGTCACTGATCACCGAGCAGAAATGCTCGGGTTCCATGACCCGGTCGATGGCGATGATCGGAATGCCCTTGGCCTGCAACTGGCGATAGCTGTCGTCGTCAGTCGGCAGGCAACTGGCGACAATCAAGGCATCACAACGCCGGGCGCGGAACAGTTTGAGCAATTGCCGTTCACTTTCCGGCGCATCATCAGAACTGGCGATCAGCAGTTGATAACCGCGCGCCCGGGCGCCTTGCTCCAGCAGCTTGGCGATCCGTGCGTAACTGGGGTTTTCCAGGTCCGGCAGGATGAAGCCCAAGGTGCGGGTATGCCGACTGCGCAGCCCGGCGGCCTGAGGATTGGGCGTAAAGCCATGTTGCTCGACCACGGCGCGAACACGCTCCACAGTCGCAGCGCTGATGCGTTGCTGCGCGGCCTTGCCATTGATGACATAACTGGCGGTGGTAACGGACACACCGGCCAACTGTGCGATATCACTGAGTTTCAACTCGGGATTTCCTTGTTTTTTCGAGCTTG
Organism: Pseudomonas sp. ANT_J12; assembly: GCF_008370045.1. Taxonomy (GTDB): domain Bacteria; phylum Pseudomonadota; class Gammaproteobacteria; order Pseudomonadales; family Pseudomonadaceae; genus Aquipseudomonas. Next base: position 1,060,578 of record NZ_VOBN01000001.1, on the reverse strand, counting down.
CCCCGACATTTTCGCCAATCCTACCCGATTCGGGCAGGCGACTATTGTCGCAACGCATCCGACAAGTTGGACTTCAAGGATGGGACATTATCGAGTAACGTGCCAAACATTCTAGATTAATCGTTTCAGCAAGCGTATTTTCTGCGTTATAGAGTCCTTTGGCCGGTTCTGCCGCGAAACCGCCAAAAGTCATCATCAAGGGCCTAAGCTGAAACATTCAAAACAATACCTGGCGTCCCAAGGCGCCAAAAAGGAGAAAGCATGCTCGAGCTCACCATAGAGCAGATATCCATGGGCCAGTCGGCTGTGGATAAGTCAGCCGCGTTGCACCTGCTGGCCCAGCATCTGGTTGCCGATGGTCTGGTAGCAGAGGGTTATCTCGCCGGTTTGCAGGCGCGGGAAGCCCAGGGCTCGACCTTTCTCGGCCAAGGTATTGCCATCCCCCACGGTACGCCGGAAACCCGCGACCAGGTGTTTTCCACCGGCGTGCGGTTGATGCAATTTCCTGAAGGCGTCGATTGGGGCGATGGCCAGATCGTCTACCTGGCGATCGGCATCGCCGCCAAATCCGATGAACACCTGCGTTTGCTGCAACTGCTGACCCGCGCCCTCGGCGAGACTGATCTGGGCCAGGCCCTGCGGCGCGCCAGTTCCGCCGAAGCGCTGCTGAAGCTGTTGCAAGGCGCGCCGCAAGAACTGGCGCTGGATGCACAGATGATCGGCCTCGGTGTCTCCGCTGATGACTTCGAAGAATTGGTCTGGCGTGGTGCACGTTTGCTGCGTCAGGCCGATTGCGTGAGCAACGGTTTCTCCGCCGTGCTGCAACAGGTCGAAGCGCTGCCCCTGGGCGATGGCCTGTGGTGGCTGCACAGCGAACAAACCGTGAAGCGTCCGGGCCTGGCCTTCGTCACGCCGGACAAACCGATGCGTTACCTCGGGCAGCCATTGAGCGGTCTGTTCTGCCTGGCCAGCCTCGGCGAAGCGCATCAAGCTTTGCTCGAACGCCTCTGCGCCTTGCTGATCGAAGGCCGCGGCCACGAATTGGGCCGCGCCACCAGCAGCCGCAAAGTCCTCGAAGTGCTGGGCGGTGAAGTGCCCGCCGACTGGCCGAGCGCGCGCATTGCCCTGGCCAACGCCCACGGTTTGCATGCGCGCCCGGCGAAGATCCTCGCGCAATTGGCGAAAAGCTTTGAAGGCGAGATCCGCGTGCGCATCGTCGATGGCCAGGACAGCGCGGTGTCGGTCAAGAGCCTGAGCAAACTGCTGAGCCTCGGCGCCCGTCGCGGTCAGGTGCTGGAATTCATCGCCGAACCGAGCATCGCCGCCGACGCCTTGCCGGCCTTGCTTGCGGCTATTGAAGAAGGCCTCGGTGAAGAAGTTGAGCCGTTGCCCGCCGTGAGTCAGCAGCGGGAAGTGTTTGCCGACGTCGCCGAAGTACTCCTCGCCCCAGCTTCGGGCAGCCTGATCCAGGCCATCGCCGCCGCGCCCGGCATCGCCATCGGCCCGGCGCATATTCAAGTGCTGCAAGCCATCGATTATCCGCTGCGCGGTGAGTCCGCCGTCGTTGAGCGCGAGCGCCTGAAACAAGCGCTGACCGATGTCCGTCGCGACATCGAAGGGTTGATCGAGCGCAGCAAGTCCAAGGCGATTCGCGAGATTTTCATCACCCACCAGGAAATGCTCGACGACCCGGAATTGACCGATGAAGTCGACACCCGCCTCAAGCAGGGCGAAAGCGCCGAAGCGGCGTGGATGGCGGTGATCGAAGCGGCGGCCAAACAGCAGGAATCCTTGCAGGACGCGCTGCTCGCCGAACGCGCCGCCGACTTGCGCGACATCGGCCGCCGGGTGCTCTCGCAGTTGTGTGGTGTCGAAACCCCGAGCGAACCGGAGCAACCGTACATTCTGGTGATGGACGAGGTCGGTCCGTCCGACGTGGCCCGTCTCGATCCGGCCCGGGTGGCCGGCATTCTTACTGCCCGTGGCGGCGCCACCGCTCACAGCGCCATCGTTGCCCGCGCATTGGGGATTCCGGCGCTGGTCGGTGCTGGCGCGGCCGTGTTGCTGCTGGCACCGGGCACGCCATTGCTGATCGATGGGCAACGCGGTCGCCTGCATGTGGACGCCGATGCCGCGACCTTGCAGCGCGCCACCGAAGAACGCGACACCCGCGATCTGCGGTTGAAAGCCGCTGCCGAACAACGCCATCAACCGGCGCTGACCACCGACGGCCACGCCGTGGAAGTGTTCGCCAATATCGGCGAAAGCGCGGGCGTCACCAGCGCGGTGGAGCAGGGCGCCGAAGGCATTGGCCTGCTGCGCACCGAACTGATTTTCATGGCGCATTCGCAAGCGCCGGACGAAGCCACCCAGGAAGTCGAATACCGTCGCGTCCTCGATGGCCTCGCCGGGCGGCCGTTGGTGGTGCGCACCCTCGATGTCGGCGGCGACAAACCGCTGCCGTATTGGCCGATCGCCAAGGAAGAAAACCCGTTCCTCGGCGTGCGTGGTATTCGTCTGACCTTGCAACGTCCGCAGATCATGGAAGCGCAATTGCGCGCCTTGCTCCGTGCGGCGGACAACCGCCCATTGCGCATTATGTTTCCCATGGTCGGCAGCGTTGATGAATGGCGTCAGGCCCGGGACATGACCGAACGTCTGCGTCTGGAAATTCCGGTGGCGGATTTGCAACTGGGGATCATGATTGAAGTGCCGTCGGCGGCGTTGCTCGCGCCGGTGCTGGCCAAGGAAGTCGATTTCTTCAGCGTCGGCACCAACGACCTGACCCAATACACCCTGGCCATCGACCGCGGTCACCCGACCTTGTCGGCCCAGGCTGACGGCTTGCACCCGGCGGTGCTGCAACTGATCGACATCACCGTGCGTGCGGCCCATGCCCATGGCAAATGGGTCGGCGTGTGCGGCGAACTGGCGGCGGATCCGTTGGCGGTGCCGGTGTTGGTCGGCCTCGGTGTGGATGAACTCAGCGTGTCGGGCCGCAGCATCGCCGAGGTCAAGGCGCGCATCCGCGAACTTAGCCTGGCCCAGACCCAAACCCTCGCCCAACAGGCTTTAGCCGTGGGTAGCGCCAATGAAGTGCGCGCACTAGTGGAGGCCCTGTAATGGCCAAGATTCTCACCCTGACCCTCAACCCGGCGCTGGACCTCACGGTCCAGTTGCCGGTGCTGACACCCGGTCAGGTCAACCGCAGCGATGAAATGCACACCCACGCCGCCGGCAAAGGCGTGAACGTGGCGCAAGTGCTGGCGGACCTCGGGCATCAACTGACGGTCAGCGGCTTTCTCGGCGAAGACAATCTGCAAGCCTTCGAAACCCTGTTCGCCAAGCGCGGTTTTGTCGACGCGTTCATTCGTGTGCCGGGCGAAACCCGCAGCAACATCAAACTGGCGGAAAGCAGCGGGCGTATCACCGATATCAACGGTCCGGGACCACAGGTCAGTGAAACGGCGCAGCAAGCGTTGCTCGATCGACTGGATCAGATCGCGCCGGGGCACGACGCCGTCGTGGTCGCCGGTAGCCTGCCGCGCGGCGTCAGCCCGCAGTGGTTGCAAGCGCTGATCGAGCGTCTGAAAAACCTCGGATTGAACGTGGCCCTGGACACCAGCGGCGAAGCCTTGCGTGCAGGGCTGGCGGCCGGCCCGTGGCTGATCAAACCCAACACGGAAGAACTCGCCGATGCGCTGGATTGCGACGTGGTTTCAGTGACGGCCCAGGCCGAAGCCGCGACCCGATTGCATGCGCAAGGCATCGAGCACGTGGTGATTTCCCACGGCGCTGACGGCGTGAACTGGTTCAGCGTGGGCGCGGCGATGCATGCCACGCCACCGCGGGTCAGTGTGGTCAGCACCGTGGGTGCCGGCGATTCGCTATTGGCGGGGATGCTCCACGGTTTGCTCAGTGCCGACACGCCGGAACAGACCGTGCGCACCGCCACGGCGATTGCCGCGATGGCGGTCACGCAAATCGGTTTCGGCATCAGTGATGTCGCGCAATTGACGCAGCTCGAACAGGGCGTGCGCGTGCGCCTCCTGACAGAACAATAAGAGGGGTTGTCATGAAGTTAGCCATTGTTACGGCCTGCCCGAACGGCATGGTCACCAGTGTGCTGCGCGCGCGGCTGCTCGACGCCGCGGCCCAGCGTCAGGGCTGGAGCACTTGCGTCGAAGTCAACGATGCAGCACACCCGGAACGTCAGTTGTCGGCGGCGACGATTGAGTCCGCCGAGTGGGTGTTGCTGGTGACCAGCACGCCGGTGGACATGTCGCGATTTGTCGGCAAGCGGGTGTTTCGCAGCACCCCGGCCCAGGCCCTGCAAGATGTTGAAGCGGTGTTGCGTCGGGGCGCTGAAGAGGCCGAGATTTACATCGCCGCCGAAGCGGTCGAAGAACCTGTCGTGGCCGCCAAAAACGCACCACGCCTGGTCGCAATCACCGCGTGCCCAACTGGCGTTGCCCATACCTTCATGGCCGCCGAAGCCTTGCAGCAAGCGGCCAAGCGTCTGGGCTACGACCTGCAAGTGGAAACCCAGGGCTCGGTCGGTGCGCGCAATCCCCTGAGCGCAACGGCAATTGCCGAGGCCGACGTGGTGCTGCTGGCCTGCGATATCGAAGTTGCCACCGAGCGTTTTGCCGGCAAGAAGATTTACCGTTGCGGCACTGGGATCGCGTTGAAACAGGCCGAAGCCACGCTCAATAAAGCCTTGGCCGAAGGCAAGCAGGAAAGCGCTGCGACGGGGGCCAAGGGGCCGGCCAAGCAAGAGAAAACCGGCGTCTATAAACACCTGCTGACCGGGGTGTCGTTCATGCTGCCGATGGTGGTGGCGGGCGGTTTGATGATCGCGCTGTCGTTCGTGTTCGGCATCACCGCGTTCAAGGAACCGGGCACGCTCGCCGCCGCACTGATGCAAATCGGCGGCGAGACCGCGTTCAAGTTGATGGTGCCGTTGCTGGCGGGGTACATCGCCTACTCCATCGCCGACCGTCCGGGCCTGGCGCCAGGGATGATCGGTGGTTTGCTCGCGAGTACCTTGGGCGCCGGTTTTATCGGCGGGATCCTTGCCGGTTTCATCGCCGGTTACGCGGCCCAGGCAATCAACCGTTATGCGCGATTGCCGCAAAGTCTTGAGGCGCTGAAACCGATCCTGATCATCCCGTTGTTCGCGAGTCTGTTCACCGGTCTGGTGATGATTTATGTGGTCGGCAAACCGGTGGCGGGGATGCTCGAAGCGCTCACGCACTTCCTCGACAGCATGGGCACCACCAACGCGATCCTGCTCGGTGTGCTGCTCGGCGGGATGATGTGCGTCGACCTCGGCGGGCCGATCAACAAGGCGGCTTATGCGTTCTCCGTCGGGCTGCTGGCGTCGCAGAGCTATGCGCCGATGGCAGCGACCATGGCCGCCGGCATGGTGCCGCCGATTGGCCTGGGCATCGCGACGTTTATTGCCCGGCGCAAGTTCGCCCAGACTGAACGCGAGGCCGGTAAAGCGGCATTGGTGTTGGGGCTGTGCTTTATCTCTGAAGGGGCGATTCCGTTTGCGGCGAAAGACCCGTTGCGGGTGATCCCGGCGAGCATTGCCGGTGGTGCGCTGACCGGTGCGTTGTCGATGTATTTCGGCTGCAAACTGATGGCACCGCACGGTGGGTTGTTTGTGCTGATGATCCCGAATGCGATCAACCATGCGTTGCTGTATCTGCTCGCCATCGTGGCCGGGAGTTTGCTGACGGCGGTGGCGTATGCACTGCTCAAGCGGCCGGAAGGGGTGGAGTTGGCGCTGGAACCCGCGAAGGCCTGACACCCTGCCACTTACCCCTGACACCCACCCCTTGTAGGAGCGAGGCTTGCCCGCGAAGAGGCCGTCACATTCAACATCTATGTTGAATGACACACCGCCTTCGCGGGCAAGCCTCGCTCCTACAGGGGGCGCGTTTCACACGGGCGTCATGCGCACATGCTTTAGTTTCCCTTTTCCAGGGAGAACACCATGAGCGAATTCAACCTCGGTCGCCGGCGTGTCATGCAAGCGGTTGGCGCCGGATTGTTGCTGCCCGGCCTGGCCCCGGCGGTGATCGCTTCGGTCAAGGATCGGCCGCAACTCACCGACGGCGTGCAGTCCGGCGACTTGCTGGGCGACCGGGCGATGATCTGGAGTCGCAGCGACCGCCCCGCACGGATGGTGGTGGAATGGGACACCCGCAGCCTGTTCACTAATCCTCGTCGATTCGTCTCGCCCTTGGCGGATTCGCGCACCGATTTCACCGCCCGGGTCGAACTCACCGGCCTGCCCGCCGATCAGGCGATTTTCTACCGCGTGCACTTCGAAGACGCCCAGAACGGCACAAGCAGCGAACCCTGGTTCGGCCACTTGCGCAGCGTGCCGACGGCCCGGCGCGACATTCGTTTTGTGTGGAGCGGCGACACCGTCGGCCAGGGCTTCGGCATCAACCCGGACATCGGCGGCATGCGCATCTACGAAGCCATGCGCCTGCGCCTGCCGGATTTCTTTATCCACAGCGGCGACACCATCTACGCCGACGGCCCGGTGCCGGCACAACTCACCACCGAGAGCGGTCGGGTGTGGCGCAACATCACCAGCGAAGCCAAGAGCAAAGTCGCGGAAACCCTCGACGAATATCGCGGCAACTATCGCTATAACCTGATGGACGAAAACATCCGCCGCTTCAACGCCGAGGTGCCGCAAATCTGGCAATGGGACGACCACGAAGTGGTGAACAACTGGTCGCCGGGTAAACAACTCGACGAGCGCTACAAGAGCAAAGATATCCACAGCCTGGTCGGCCGCGCGCGTCAGGCCTGGCTCGAATACGCGCCGATGCGTTTGCAGAGCGCCGACAACGGCGGGCGGATTTATCGCCAGCTGAGCTATGGGCCGATGCTTGATGTGTTCGTGCTCGATATGCGCAGTTATCGCGGGGCGAATGACGCCAACCTCGGCGGGGAAAAACCGTTTCTCGGCCGCGAGCAACTGGACTGGCTGAAGGCTTCATTGAAAGCCTCAACGGCGCAATGGAAAGTCATCGCCGCCGACATGCCGATTGGTCTCGGCGTGCCGGATGGTGAAGTCAGCCCGGGCGTCGCGCGCTGGGAAGCGGTGGCCAACGGTGATCCGGGACCGGCCCAGGGACGCGAGCTGGAAATCGCCGAGTTGCTGGGTTTTCTGCGTCAGCAACAGGTACGCAATTTCGTGTTCCTGACGGCGGATGTGCACTACTGCGCGGCGCATCACTACCACCCGGATCGCGCCGCGTTTCAGGATTTCGAACCGTTCTGGGAGTTTGTCGCCGGACCGTTGAATGCCGGGAGCTTCGGGCCAAATCCGCTGGATAAAACCTTTGGCCCGGAAGTGGTGTTCGAGAAAGCACCGCCAGCGCAAAACACCTCGCCGTTTGCCGGGTTTCAGTTTTTTGGTGAGGTGAATATTGAAGGGCAGACGGGGGAGATGAGTGTGGTGTTGCGGGATCTGGATGGGGTGAGTGTGTTTGAGCAGAAGTTGCAGCCGGTTTGAGGTGAGGGGGAGATCGTTCCCACGCTCTGCGTGGGAATGCCTCAACGGACGCTCTGCGTTCGGCTCTTGATGGGACGCGGTGCGTCCCGGGCGGCATTCCCACGCGGAGCGTGGGAACGATCTGGCTTGAGGTGTCAGTAAACGTCGCGGCGGTAGCGGCCTTGTTCGATCAACCGGTCAACCTCTTCAATCCCCAACACTTCGTTAAGCACGTGATCCACCCCCGATGCCATCCCTTGCAAGCTGCCGCAGATGTAGATCACGGCACCCTCGGCCAGCCACTTCTTCAGCTCGACGGCCGATTCGCGCAGGCGATCCTGGACGTAGATCTTCTCGGCCTGATCCCGTGAAAACGCCAGGTCCAGTCGTTCCAGATCACCTTCAATCAACCAGCCTTCCAACTCATCGCGACACAGGAAGTCATGCCGGCGATTGCGTTCGCCAAACAGCAGCCAATGCCGCTGCTGCCCGTCGGCAATCCGCGCTTTAAGCAAACTGCGCAGCCCGGCCAGGCCCGTTCCGTTGCCCAGCAGGATCATCGGCACCGGTTCCACCGGCAGATGGAAACCGCTGTTACGCCGCACTCGCAGGCTGATGCTGCCGCCCACTGGCGCATGCTCGGTCAGCCAGCCGGAGCCGATGCCGAGGCTGCCGTCGGGGTGCAGTTCCTGGCGCACGATCAGTTCCAGTACGCCGTCGGCGGCGATCGAGGCGATGGAGTATTCGCGCATTGCCAATGGCACCAATGCCTGCACCAGCGCCTGGGCATGCAGGCCGACCAGATGCGTGCGGTTCTCGGGGAGCTGCCGACTGGCCAGCGCCTGGTCCAGCGGTTGCGAGAGACCATCGAGTTCAACACTGGCCCGACCATCAATCCCCAGGCCATCGAGGAAATTTTCGATCGCCCATGGGCAGTTGCGCGGCATGACTTCCACCAGGTCGCCGGCCAGCCAACTGCTGGTGGTCGGGGCGATGAGGCCGAGCAGGTACACCGGCGCACCGCTGCTGTCAGGGTTCATCAGCTCGCGGCGGGCCAGGGTCCAGTTGTCGTAGTGGGGCGCTTGCCAGGTGTCCACGGGGGCCTGTCCGGTCAGCAGGCCGAGTTGCTGCTGCCAGTGGCGCAAGGCGTAAGGGTCGCCGCTGTCGACTTCCACCGGGGCAAACAGGGTCTTGCCGCCGTGTTCGCCGAGCCAGGTGTGCAAGCGCCGGGCGAAACCGCAGAAGTGCTGATACTGGCGGTCACCGAGACCGAGTACCGCGTAATTCAAACTGCCCAGGCTCAACGCCCGCCCCAGCACTTTGCGTTCGAAACCCCGGGCGCTGTCCGGCGCTTCGCCGTCGCCGAAGGTGCTGACCACGAACAACGCGTTGTCCGAGTCCTGCAAATCCTGCTCGCTGACACTCGCCAGCGGCTGCACCTTCACCGGTAACCCGGCGGCCTGTAATTGCCCCGCGGTCTGCCACGCCAGTTGCTCGGCAAAACCGCTCTGGCTGGCGAAGCCGATCAGCCACGCCGGCGCATCGCCGCCCGGTTGCGCCAGGCCTTTGCGCGCATCCTTGATCTGACGTTTTTTGCGTCGACGATCCAGGTACAGCAGCCAGCCCGTGATGAAAAACAACGGCATGGTCAGCGCGGTGACGGTCAGGATGATCCGTCCGACGATGCCAAAGTAGCTGCCGGTGTGCAGCGCATAAATACTGGTCAGCAGTTGCGCCTTGAAGCTCTTGTCGCTGTAGCGATCGTGACGTTTGACGATGCCGGTCGCCGGATCGAGGCTGATCTCGTTCAGCGCGCGGTCATGGGGCGAGGTATTCAACAGGTAAAACACGGTCGCCGGTTGGCCGGCCAGCGGTGGCATGCGGATGTTGTAGGCAGACAGGTTCGGGCCGGCGGCGCTGTAGATGCTGCTCCACATCGCCGCGTAATCGGCGCTCGGCGCCGGACCGCTGGGCGCCGGGCCACGGTTGCGCGCCCGCTCGTTCTGCGGCGCGTCGGAGAGTAATTGCGTCAGGCCCTTGTTGTACCACTCGTAGGACCAGGACAACCCGGTCAGCGCGGCCAACAGGTAAAACAGCATGCACCAGGTGCCGGCCACCGAGTGCAGATCCCAATTAAAGCTGCGGCCTTTTTTCTTCCAGTCGAGAGTGAGCCAGGCACGCCATTTATTCCATTGGCGCGGCCAGCGCAGGTAGAGGCCGGACAGGCAGAAGAACACCAGGAGCAGCGTGCACGCGCCGGTAATCTGCCGCCCGGTATCACCCATCGCGAGGAAGCGGTGCAACTGCAACATGAAGCCAAAGAAGTCCTGGCCGGTGGCGTCGCCCAGGAACTCGGCGGTGTACGGGTCGAAGTAACGCATCTCGCCGCGACGTTCGCCCGGTGGCGGGGTGAAGATCACCCGCGCGGCGTTGCCGCTGTCGGTTTCGACCCAGAGCATCGAGACTTTCTTGCCGGAGGCGGCTTCGATGTGTTCAACCAGTTCGGCGGGCGGCAGCACACCGGCGACCTGTTTCTCCACCTGCAACACAGATGGATTCAGCGCCCGCAGGATTTCATCCTGAAACGAATAGGCCGCACCGGTGATGCCCATCAGGGCCAGGACCAGCCCGGCACTGATGCCAAAGAACCAGTGCAACTGGAACAGGGTTTTCTTCAACACGTCACTCGCCTTGTTCGTTCGAAAGTAATCATCACGGCGCGCATTATGCCGTGGGTTGTCGAGAAACATTCTTTATTACGCACAAAAGCCCCGTTCAATTCAATGAACGGGGCGTTAAGACCGAATGTTGCCTTTGTGGCGAGGGAGCTTGCTCCCGCTGGAGGCCGAAGGACTCCCCAAAAGGGCAATACGGTTTAAGGGGAAAACCGCAGTGCCTGGTTTTGGGGCGGCTTCGCCACCCAGCGGGAGCAAGCTCCCTCGCCACAGTTATGCATTCGACGACCGACTCCCTGTTAGAAGTGGAAGTTGGCGCTCAGCAAGGCGGTACGACCCGCCGCCACGTGGGCATAGTGCGTCTGGAACACCTGGTCGAAGTAACGCTTGTCGGTCAGGTTTTGCACGTTGAGTTGCAGGTCGACGTTCTTGGTCAGCGCGTAGCTGGCCATGGCGTCGTAGCGCCAGTAGGACGGGATCTCCACCGAGTTGGCGACGTTGCCGAACTGCGAGTCGACGAAGGTCGCGCCGCCGCCGATGGTCAACTTCTCCGGGATCAGGTCATACGTCGACCACAGAGTGAAATTGTTCCGTGGCGTGCTCGGCATGTGGTTGCCTTTGTCGGCGGCGAGGGTGGTCTTGACCACTTCGCTTTCCATATAGGTGTAGCCGCCGAAGACTTTCCAGTTACGGGTCAGCTTGCCGGTGTAGGTCAGTTCCAGGCCGTTGACGGTTTGTTCGCCGTCGAGCACTTGGGTGGTGGCGCCGTCCGGATCGTCGATACGCGCGTTGGTTTTCTCGGTGCGGAACAGCGCGGCGGTCAGCGACAGGTCGTCACCGAAGAAGTCCCACTTGGTGCCGATCTCGTAGTTACGGTTCTTTTCCGGGTCCAGATCGCTGTTGTTCGCCGCCAGTTCCAGGCCGCCGTTACCGCTGGTTTCGCCGGCCGGGTTGCTGGAGGTGGAATAGGCCGCGTACACGCTGCCGTTCGGCAACGGGTTGTAGACCACGCCGATCTGGTAGTTGACCAGGTCGCTGGTGTTCTCGCGGGAGAAACTGCCCGCAGGTGTGCTACGCCCCGCATTGGCGTAGCCGCTGGATTCGGTCTGGTAGTTGTCGTAGCGCAGGCCCAGGTTCAGGGACCATTGCTCGTTGAACTTCAGGGTATCGAACACATAGGCCGCAGCGGTCTTGGTGTCTGTGTCGGTGAAGGCGTTGCTGTCTTTGATCGTGCCCGACCAGTTATCCCCAGGCGTCGGCTTGTACAGGTTGGTGCAGTCGCCAGAATTGAACAGTGCGCGGTTGCAAGTGGTGCCGGCAGCCGTCGAGGTCAGGATGTACGGGCGGTTGTGGGTGTCCTGATAGGAAAACTCCAGACCGGTGACCAGGCTGTGTTCGATAGCGCCGGTGTTGAACTTGGCGCTCAGGTCGGTCTGGTTGACCCAGCCGCTGGACGTCGAGTTACGGCTTTTCGAGCCACGGTACACGCTGCCATTGGCCACGTTGCCCTTGCTGTCATCCGGGTTGGTGACGATGTAGTCGAGGGTCGAGCGGGACATGCGGAAGCTGTTGGAAACGGTCAGGTCGTCGTTCAGATCGTGTTCGATCTTGATCGTGCCGCTGTCGTTTTCGGTCTGGCGATAGTCGCGGCCGGTGAGGCCGTAGAAGTTGTCTTTATTGACGTTGGCCGGCTTGTCGACGTGGTACTTGCTGCGATTCGGGCTCAAGGTCAGCGGCACGCCGTAGTCCGGCATGTCATCGGTTTCGACGTGGTAGTAACCGACGGTCACACGGGTGTCGGTGCCCAGGCCGAAGGAGAAGGTCGGCGCCACGCCCCAGCGGCTGACGTCCACGGCATCGCGGCCGGCGACGTTGGCTTCGTGCTTCATCAGGTTCAGGCGAAAGGCCGAGGTGTCGTTGATCTGCTGGTTCAGGTCCAGGGTGGTGCGCTTGGTCTGGTCCGAGCCCCAGGTGAAGCCGCCGTTGTAGAAGTTGCCGAGTTTGGCGGTCTTGCTCACCAGATTCAGGCTGCCGCCGGTGGAACCAGCGCCGGTGAAGGCCGAGCCTGGGCCCTTGCTGATTTCGATCGATTCGACGTTGAAAATCTCGCGGCTCTGGGACGCCGGGTCGCGCATGCCGTCGACGAAGGTGTCGCTTTCAGCGTTGAAGCCACGAATGATCGGACGGTCGCCTGCCGGGTTGCCGCCTTCACCGGCACCGAAGGTGATGCCCGGCGTGGTGCGCAAGGCGTCGACCAGGCTAGTAGCGCCGGTATCGCGGATGACTTGCTGCGGGATCACGGTGACGCTTTTCGGCGTTTCACGCAGGGGGGCGGTGTATTTCTTGGAGGCCGAGGTATCGGTTTTGTAGGAGGTGTCTTGCTGCACGCCAACAACGCTGGTGGCGTCGAGGGAAATCGCATTGCCTGGGGCTTTTTCGTCAGTCTTCTCGGCAGCGAAAACCATGTGGCCCGCGGAGCCCGCAGTGATCGCCATACCAATGGCAGACGCGAGCAAACGTGGTGAACTGACCGGTAATTGTGGTTGTTGGCGTGACATGTGAATTCCCCTCCCCAAGGATTTGAGGCCGCGGAATATAGGGTAAACAGGTATTTGTATCAATTGCGAAACGTTGCTATTCGCGACAAATTTACATTCTTTACACTTTGACCTTACGGTTTTTGTTGGCTCATTCGTCTGCGGGGTTTTACACGGGCAATAAGAATCAATACCATTGGCGCCTCTTTGAAATCAGGTCTCGTCCTCATGTTGCTGCACATTCCCGGCGTGTTCGCGAAAGAAGAAGTGCAGCGCATCCGCGAGGCGCTGGAACAGGCTGATTGGGCGGACGGCAAGATCACCGCCGGCTTCCAGTCAGCCAAGGCCAAGCACAATCTGCAACTGCCTGAAGGTCATCCACTGGCCAAGGAGATCGGCGCGGCCATGCTTGAGCGGCTGTGGAAAAATCCGCAATTCATGTCGGCCGCGCTGCCGCACAAAGTCTTCCCGCCGTTACTGAACTGTTACACGGCGGGCGGCAGCTTCGACTTCCATATCGATAACGCGGTGCGCCAGCCCCAGGGCAGTATCGAGCGGGTACGCACTGACCTGTCGGCGACACTGTTCTTCAGCGAACCGGAGGACTACGACGGCGGCGAACTGGAAATCCAGGACACCTTCGGCACCCAACGGGTCAAGTTGCCCGCCGGCGACCTGGTGCTGTACCCCGGCAGCAGCCTGCACAAGGTCAACGCCGTCACGCGTGGAACACGTTATGCGTCGTTCTTCTGGACCCAAAGCCTGGTCCGCGAGGACAGCCAGCGCGCCTTGCTGTTCGAGATGGACGGGGCGATCCAGCAACTGACCCAGGACCTGCCCGACCACCCGTCGCTGATCCGCCTCACCGGCACTTATCACAACCTGCTGCGCCGCTGGGTCGAGGTATGAGTTATCAACTGCGCCGCGAAGAAGTGCTCGACGGTGATCGCCTCAAAGCCATGCTCGAAGAAAGTCCGGCGCGCGCGGCCCAGGCGATTCTGATCGCGGCCGGCGAAGGCGTGGTGGAGGCCCAGGCCTTGCTGGGGCAGATCCTGCTGGACGGGCAGGGCATCGAACAGGATCAGCCGCTGGCCGTGCGTTGGTTCGGCATCGCCGCTCAGGGCGGGCACCTGATGGCGCGCAACATGCTCGGTCGTTGTCATGAGCATGGCTGGGGGTGTGCGGCGGATGCTGCGACGGCGGCGGGGCATTATCGACTCGCGGCTGAGCAGGGGCTGGATTGGGCGATGTACAACTACGCCAACCTGCTGGCCACCGGGCGCGGTGTCGCTGAAGACCAGGCGCAAGCGCTGAGTCTTTATCGCAATGCCGCTGAACTGGGCCACGCGAAATCGATGAACCTGCTCGGGCGTTATCTGGAAGACGGGCGGGTGTACCCGGCGGACCCGCAGGCTGCACGCGACTGGTATCGACGCTCGGCGCTCGGTGGGGATTTTCGAGGGCAATTCAGCTACGCCGCGGTACTCGCGGATGAAGGCAATATCGAAGACGCGCTGGACTGGTTGCGCAAGGCGCTGGCCGGCGGGAATCTGAATTTCCTGAAGGTGGCGAGTCAGACGCTATTGAACGCAGCGCATCCACGCATTCGCGAGTTGGCCGCTGACTACGCCAAACGCTGCGCCGAACTAACACAGCCCTGACAAACGACACACTCCCCGGAGATGCCGAAGGCTGCGATCAGATCGCAGGAACAAAAAAGCCCATGAATCGTCATGGGCTTTTTGATTTGCGCGTGCAGTACTTACACGTAGAAGGATTTCAACGGCGGGAAGCCATTGAATTCAACCGCGCTGTAACTGGTGGTGTAGGCACCGGTGGACAACCAGTACAAACGATCACCAATCGCCAGGTTCAGCGGCAAACCGTACTTGTAGTTTTCATACATGATGTCGGCGCTGTCGCAGGTGGGACCGGCGATGACCACTTCTTCCATCTCGCCTTTCTTCTCGGTCCAGATCGGAAACTTGATGGCTTCGTCCATGGTTTCGATCAGGCCGGAGAACTTGCCCACATCCGTGTACACCCAACGCTCGACGGCGGTACGGGATTTACGCGCGACCAATACCACTTCACTGACCAGGATCCCGGCGTTGGCGATCAACGAACGGCCCGGCTCGAGGATGATTTCTGGCAGGTCGTCGCCGAAGTCTTCCTTGAGGAAACGGATGATTTCTTCAGCGTAGGTTTCCAGGCTGTTGGTGCGGGTGATGTAGTTGGCCGGGAAGCCACCGCCCATGTTGATCAGCTTCAGGTGGATGCCGTCTTCTTCTTTCAAGCGCTCGAAGATCACTTTGACCTTGGCAATCGCCGCGTCCCAGACGCTGATGTCGCGCTGTTGCGAGCCAACGTGGAACGAGATGCCGTACGGCACCAGGCCCAGGTCACGGGCGAGGATCAGCAGGTCCATGGCCATGTCGGTCTGGCAGCCGAATTTGCGCGACAACGGCCAGTCGGCGGTGGTCGAGCCTTCGGTGAGGATGCGCACGTAGACTTTCGAACCCGGTGCAGCCTTGGCGATGTTGCGCAGGTCGGCTTCGGAATCGGTGGCGTACAGGCGCACGCCCTTCTCGTAGAAGTAGCGGATGTCCTTGGATTTCTTGATGGTGTTGCCGTAGCTGATGCGATCCGGGCCGACGCCCTGGTTCATCACTTTGTCGAGCTCGTAGATCGAGGCGATGTCGAAGTTCGAGCCTTTCTCTTTGAGCAGGTCGATGATTTCGACGGCCGGGTTGGCCTTGACCGCGTAGTAGACCTTGGCGAAATCGAAACCGGCGCGCAGGTCGTCATAGGCCTGGCTGATCATCGCGGTGTCGATCACCACGAACGGGGTTTCTTGTTTGTCGGCAAATGCCTTCATTTTGTTGAAGGTATCGCGCGCGAAATAGTCTTCGACGTTGATCGACATGCTTGGGACTCCTACTGGCAAACTGAGTAAATAAATGGGTGCAAATGAACGTCCTCCGTATCCCCACTTTGGTTCGCCTACTTCCCAAGGCATGTCGCCGAAAGCAAAAAGGCCACGGGAGGCGGTGCTGCCCTTGGCCTTGCTGTCTCGTCGTCAGTACTTGAGCCGGATGGATCGTTTCCAGCATGGACGTTCGGCGCGAACTTTAGGGCGTGAGGGGCTTGAGATCAACTAAAAATGTCGCGTTTTTGCACGCTTCCGTCGTGCGGTCCCGGACAGCTACTGATGTAACCGACCTGCATGACAGTGTGATGTTCCCTCGAATGATCGTTCCCACGCTCTGCGTGGGAATGCATCAACAGACGCTCCGCGTCTCAAAGGGCGGACGCAGAGCGTCCCGGGCGGCATTCCCACGCAGAGCGTGGGAACGATCAATTTGAGGTGTTTCAAGGGGATTTGTGGTGCCCCATTCGCGGGCAAGCCTCGCTCCTGCAGGTTTTCGGTATGCCGTGATGTTGCGTACGACACCGCACCTGTAGGAGCGAGGCTTGCCCGCGAAGGCGTCAGATCAGGCGACCGCAGCCTCAGCCGGCGAAACAATGCTGGTCTTGCCGCCACGGGACTTGCCGGAGCTCAGGTACTCGGCAATCGATTCCTGGGTCACTTCTCCCAGGAACACCCGCTCGGCATCCATCACCGGCAACCACGAGCGGTTGAACTCGTACATGCGCGACAGCAGGATGCGCAAATGCTCGTCGAACGCGGCGGTGGCGTTGAACTCGCGCAGGTATTGCGCGCACGTACCGGCCTGACGGTGCAGGTCGCGACGTCGTACATAACCCAACGCCTTGTTCTCGCCATCGGTGACCACCACATAACGACGGTCCAGTTCGTCCATCAGCTCCAGGGCCTCGGCCACCGGGGTTTCCGGGCTCACCGACGGCGCGTTGTCCGCCGCGTCTTCGGCTTTCACCAGCAACAGACGCTTGAGGGTGCTGTCCTGGCCGACGAAGTTGCTCACAAAGTCGTCCGCCGGGTGTGCCAGCAGGGTGTCCGGGTGGTCGATCTGCAACAGCTTGCCGGCGCGGAAGATCGCAATCTTGTCGCCCAGCTTGATCGCTTCGTCGATGTCGTGGCTGACCATGATCACGGTCTTGTTCAGCGCGCGCTGCATCTCGAAGAACTCGTTCTGGATCATCTCGCGGTTGATCGGGTCGACCGCGCCGAACGGCTCATCCATCAACAACAGCGGCGCATCCGCCGCCAGTGCCCGGATCACGCCGATCCGCTGCTGCTGGCCGCCGGACAACTCACGCGGATAGCGATTCAGGTACTGCTTGGGTTCGAGCTTGATCATGCTCATCAACTCGCGGGCGCGGTCGTGGCATTTCTGTTTGTCCCAGCCCAGCAGGCGCGGAACGATGGTGATGTTTTCCTCGATGGTCATGTTCGGGAACAGACCGATCTGCTGGATCACATAACCGATGTTGCGACGCAGGGTCACGGCGTCGAGGTCGGTGGTGTCTTCGCCGTTGATCAGGATCTTGCCGGATGTCGGCTTGATCAGGCGGTTGATCATCTTCAGCGTGGTGCTTTTGCCGCAGCCCGATGGCCCGAGGAACACACAGATTTCGCCTTCATTGACGGTCAGGCTTACCGAGTCCACGGCTTTCACATCTTTGCCGTTGCTTTGGAAGGTCTTGCTGAGGTTTTGAAGTTCGATCATTTGAGCAGTCCTTTAGGAGTCAGCGTGCGTTGCAGCCATTGCAGAAGCAGGTCGGCGAAGATGGCCAGGAGACTGACCAGCACGGCGCCGACGATCAGCATCGACATGTCGCTGCGGCTGATTGAAGCGAGAATAAGTACACCGAGGCCACCGGCACCGATGGTCGCGGCGATGGTCATGACACCAATGTTCATGACCACGGCGGTGCGCACACCGGCGAGGATCACCGGCACGGCAATCGGCAGTTCAACCATGCGCAGGCGCTGGCCGAAGGTCATGCCGATGCCGCGGGCGGCTTCGCGAATGCCCGGTTCGACGCCGGTCAGGGCGAGGTAGGTGTTACGCATGATCGGCAGCAGCGAGTACAGAAACACGGCGGTGATCGCCGGCATCGGGCCCAGGCCCTGGCCGAACTTGGAGTAGAACGGCAGCAACAGGCCGAACAGCGCAATCGACGGCACGGTCAGCAGCACCGTGGCGCTGGCCTGCAAGGGACCGGCGAGCGACGGGAAGCGCGTCATCACGATGCCCAGGGGCACGCCGACGAGGATCGCCAAGGTCACGGCGATGCCGACCAGGGTGATGTGCTGCCAGGTCAGGTGCAGGACCTGCGGCCAGTCGAGATGGGAAAAGGCGTTCAAAAATTCCATGTCTTCTCCTCCTCAGTTGATCGGATGCTGACGCAGGAAATCTGCGGCAACCGATGAAGGGCTTTCGTGATCGACATCGACCCGCGCATTCAGCGCACGCATGGTGGCGTCGTCGAACAGTTCAGCCAGTGGCTTGAGTTCTTCGGCAAGATTCGGGTGAGCGTCGAGGTAAACCTGACGCACCACCGGCGCGGCGGTGTAGTCCGGGAAGTAGTGCTTGTCGTCTTCGAGCAGTTTCAGCTTGAAGGCGTTCAAGCGACCGTCCGTGGTGTAAACCAGACCGGCAAACACCTGGCCATTACGCAGGGCGGTGTAGACCAGACCGGCGTCCATCTGCCGGATGTTCTTGCGGGTCAGGTTCATGCCGTAGAGGTCGACCATGCCGTCCAGACCGTCGGAACGGTTGGCAAACTCGGTGTCCAGGGCCACGAGGTGATTGGTCTTCGCCTCAGCCTGCAGCACCGTGTTCAGCTCGCTGATGGTGTTGATCTGCGGATAGGCCTGCGCGGTTTTCTCCGGCAGGGCCAGGGCGTAGGTGTTGCTGAACTTCGACGGTGTCAGCCAGACCAGGCCTTTTTTCGCGTCGAGTTCTTTCACCTTGGCGTAGGACTGAGCGCTGTCGAGCTTGTCAGTGATGTGGTTGTAAGCCACCAGCGACACGCCGGTGTATTCCCACATCAAATCCAGCTGGCCACTTTCGTGGGCGCTGCGGGCCAGGTTGCTGCCCAGACCGCCGGTCACCTGGGTGTCGTAACCCTTGGTGCGCAGGTATTGGGAGGTGATTTCCGCCAGCAGGGTTTGTTCGGTGAACACCCGGGCGCCGATGCGGATCACGGGTTTTTCAGCGGCTTGGGCAAATCCTGCAAACAGCAGGGCGCAGCCTATTAGAAAGCTTAATTTCTTCATAAAAATTCCTTTGCCGAGGCTTAAGACGGGCGTAGGCCGCGTTCGAGCCAGAGGCGGCTGGCGAGTGTCACCAGGCCGTCGAGCAGCAAGGCCAGCAGGGCGGTGCAAGCCGCGCCGAGCAGCAGTTGCGGCTGATTGTTCAGGGCGATGCCGGGGAAAATCAGGCTGCCCAGGCTATTGGCGCCAATCAGGAATGCCAACGGTGCGGTACCGACGTTGATCGCCAGGGCCACACGCACGCCACCGATGATGATCGGTACCGCGTTCGGCAGTTCGACCCGCCACAGCACTTGCGTTGGCGTCATGCCGATGCCGACGGCCGCTTCTTTCAGCGAACCCTGGACGTTTTTCAGGCCTTCATAGGTGTTGCGCACGATCGGCAACAGCGAGGCGAGGAACAGGGCGAAGATCGCGGGGCCGCTGCCGATGCCCAGAATCCCCAGGGCGATGGCCAGTACGGCGAGAGGCGGCACGGTGTTGCCGATGTTGAAGATCTGCATGAAGCGTTCAGCGCGGCCCACCATGGTCGGGCGGCTGAGGAAGATACCGGCGGGGATGCCCACAACGAGGGCGGCCAGCATGGAAACAAGGACGAGAATCAAGTGAGCTTGCAGGTAAAACAACAAATCGTCGCGGTAATGTTCGATCGTGTTGATGCCAATCCAATGGACCAGCAGGGCCAGGAGTGCGACGACAACCGCACCTCCTATAAGCCCCTTGCCATAGCGAATCGCCACAGGCGGACTCCTTTTTTTTCTTGGTCGGCGAACGCAGTCCTTTGTGGCAATGCCATCACTGGCTGCCGGGATATCGACGTTCGCGAGAAGCAGCTCTTCATGCTGGTAAAACCGCATGAGATCGAGCCATAAGCGCAGCCTCGTCAGGCTAACTTGCTGATTTATCAGCCCCTGATACGAGTGCCGTAACAGGGGAGTGGACGTCTGCACCTTTTAAAAGGTTCCATAATTAGCAGCAATTAGCCACCCTTGATCTCCCAACGGTCCCGTTAATCGCCATGGGCGACTGGGCGAGCGGTGGTCCGTGACGCTCGGTTTGCGCTATACTCGCCGCCCTTTTTTGAATCACCTGCCAGGCGATTTCCCATGACCAAACAGGCCGCCGAAGTCGCGAAACGCCGCACTTTCGCCATTATTTCCCACCCCGATGCCGGTAAAACCACCATCACCGAGAAGCTCTTGCTGATGGGCAAGGCGATTGCGATTGCGGGCACGGTGAAATCACGTAAATCCGACCGCCATGCAACGTCCGACTGGATGGAAATGGAAAAGCAGCGCGGTATCTCGATTACCACGTCGGTCATGCAGTTCCCGTATCGCGACCACATGATCAACCTGCTCGATACCCCGGGCCACGAAGACTTCTCCGAAGATACTTACCGCACCCTGACGGCAGTGGACTCGGCGCTGATGGTCCTCGACGGCGGTAAAGGTGTTGAGCCTCGGACCATCGCGCTGATGGACGTCTGCCGTCTGCGGGACACGCCGATTGTCAGCTTCATCAACAAACTCGACCGTGACATCCGCGACCCGATCGAACTGCTCGACGAAATCGAAGCCGTCCTGAAGATCAAGGCTGCACCGATCACCTGGCCGATCGGTTGCTACCGCGACTTCAAGGGTGTTTATCACCTCGCCGACGACTACATCATCGTGTACACCGCCGGTCACGGCCACGAGCGCACCGATGTGAAAATCATCGAGAAGCTCGACTCCGACGAAGCCCGCGCGCACTTGGGCGACGAATACGATCGCTTCGTCGATCAACTGGAACTGGTGCAGGGCGCCTGTCACGAATTCAATCAACAGGAATTCCTCGACGGCCAACTGACACCGGTGTTCTTCGGGACTGCATTGGGCAACTTCGGTGTCGATCACGTGCTCGACGCCGTGGTCAACTGGGCGCCGAAACCTCTGGCCCGTGTCGCCAACGAGCGCACCGTGGAACCGGTTGAAGAGAAATTCGCCGGCTTCGTGTTCAAGATCCAGGCGAACATGGACCCCAAACACCGCGACCGCATCGCCTTCATGCGTATCTGCTCCGGCAAATACGAAAAAGGCATGAAGATGCGCCACGTGCGCACCGGCAAAGACGTGCGGATCGGCGACGCGCTGACCTTCTTCTCCTCCGAACGTGAGCAACTGGAAGAGGCTTTCGCCGGCGACATCATCGGTTTGCACAACCACGGCACCATCCAGATCGGCGACACCTTCACCGAAGGCGAAGCCCTGAGCTTCACCGGCATCCCGCACTTCGCCCCGGAACTGTTCCGCCGCGTGCGCCTGCGCGATCCGCTGAAATCCAAGCAACTGCGCCAGGGCTTGCAGCAATTGGCCGAAGAAGGCGCGACCCAGGTGTTCTTCCCGGAGCGCAGCAACGACATCATCCTCGGCGCCGTCGGTGTGCTGCAGTTCGACGTGGTCGCCAGCCGCTTGAAAGAGGAATACAAGGTCGAGTGCTCCTACGAGCCGATCACCGTGTACTCCGCGCGCTGGATCGATTGCGACGATAAGAAGAAGATGGAAGAGTTCAAGGTCAAGGCCGTGGAAAACCTCGCCATCGACGGCGGCGGTCACCTGACCTACCTCGCGCCGACCCGGGTCAACCTGGCGCTGATGGAAGAGCGCTGGCCGGACGTGAAATTCCGTGCGACCCGTGAGCATCATTAAGGTCTGATGGCTGTACCCAAAACCCCGTTGCGAAAGCTGCGGGGTTTTTTATTACGCAAAGGAAAAATCCCCCCTATGTTGATCGTTCCCACGCTCTGCGTGGGAATGCAGCCCGGGACGCTCCGCGTCCCAAGAGCGGACGCAGAGCGTCCATTGAGGCATTCCCACGCGGAGCGTAGGAACGATCAAAGTATCGAGCTCTGAAATTGCTGTTCGGCATAGTCCCTATTCCAAACCAATCTGCCCATTAACGGCAATTCCCACCTTCCGTCAGCGTCCTATCTGGAGAACCCGGCCGATCGGAACTAGATTTCATTCAGCGCCACGGCACTCGGGTCATGCGCCGTCAGGCACTTATGCTGCATCTCAGAAAGGATGGAATCGGCTATGAGCATTTTTCAACGCATTGTGTTGCTGCTGAAGGTTTTGGTGATGCTGTCCGTCGGCATGTCGGCGGCGTGGGCGGATTGCCCGGCCCATGGTGAGCAGGCTTCAAGCGGGCAGGTGGTGCACACGGGCATGATGATCGCTGCGGACGACTCCGAGGGCGGTGATAAGGGGCAGGGTGGCAGCGCCGGTGATGACGACTCGACCACCGATGAGCCGGATACCGACGATGACGAAGAAGGCGACAGCCAGACCTAAACCGCAGGCAAAAGAAAACCCCTTCCACCGGACTGATGCGCAATCCAGGTAGAAGGGGTTTGGTCAACTCATCAAAAGCGCGCCCCGTTGAAAGAGGCGCGTTTTTTTATGCCGCGCCGTCGAGGAATTGCTCGGCGTAGTGGCAAGCCACTTGGCGGCTGTCGAGCAGGCGCAGAGCCGGCTCTTCAGTGCTGCAACGCTCGGTCGCGTACGGGCAACGCTTGTGAAACGCGCAACCCGACGGCGGATTCAGCGGATTGGGCAATTCGCCGACGATCTTGATCTTCGGCTTGTTCGGGTCCGGGTGAATGGTCGGGGTGGCCGACAGCAACGCCTGGGTGTACGGGTGCAGCGGACGCTCGTAGATGTCGCTCTTCGGGCCCATTTCCACCGGGCGACCGAGGTACATCACCATCACGTCATCGGCCACGTGCTGGACGACGGCCAGGTTGTGAGAGATGAACACGTAGGCGGTGTTGAACTCTTGCTGCAAATCCATGAACAGGTTCAGCACCTGGGCCTGGATCGACACGTCCAGCGCCGAGGTCGGTTCGTCCGCCACCAGCACTTTCGGTTGCAGCATCATCGCGCGAGCCAGGGCGATCCGCTGGCGCTGACCGCCGGAGAACATGTGCGGATAACGCTGGTAGTGCTCAGGACGCAAGCCCACCTGCTTCATCATCGCCTGGACTTTTTCGCGACGTTCGGCGGCGGAGAGGTTGGTGTTGATCAGCAGCGGTTCGCCGAGTTGGTCACCGACTTTCTGCCGTGGATTCAACGAGGCGTACGGGCTCTGGAACACCATCTGCACGTCTTTGCGCAGTTGCTTGCGTTGCGCCTTGTCGGCGCCGGTCACTTCTTGTCCGGCGATTTTCAAGGAACCGGAGGACGGCTCCTCGATCAGCGTCAGGGCCCGGGCCAGGGTGGATTTGCCGCAACCCGATTCGCCCACGACCGCGAGGGTCTTGCCGGCTTCCAGTTCAAACGACACACCGTTCAGGGCGCGCACGGTCGCATGGCCCTTGAACAGGCCACGGGACACTTCGTAGTGACGGGTCAGGTCGCGGGCGGTAAGTACGACGGCCATTACGCCACCTCCTGATTCAGCGGGTAGAAGCAGCGGGCGAGGCTGTTGCTTTTCGGGTCAAGGCCAGGACGTTGCTGGCGGCAGGAATCCTGCACGTACGGGCAACGCGGCGACAGCAGGCAACCCTGCGGACGGTCATAACGACCGGGAACGATACCCGGCAGCGTGGCCAGGCGCGTGGCGCCGAGGCTGTGTTCCGGAATCGCCTTGAGCAGCGCTTCGCTGTACGGGTGCGCCGGAATGTCGAACAGTTGTGGCACCTGACCGACTTCCACCGCTTGGCCGGCGTACATCACGCACACGCGCTGAGCGGTTTCGGCTACGACCGCGAGGTCGTGAGTGATCAGCACCAGGCCCATGTTCTGCTCTTTCTGCAAGGCCAGCAGCAGGTCCATGATCTGGGCCTGAATGGTCACGTCCAACGCGGTGGTCGGTTCGTCGGCGATCAGCAATTTCGGTTCGCCGGCAATCGCCATGGCGATCGCGACACGCTGGCTCATACCGCCGGACAGTTGATGCGGGTAGGCCTCCATGCGGCTGGCGGCGCCCGGGATTTCCACTTTTTCCAGCAGCTCGATGGCACGCTTGCGCGCTTGCTTGCCGGACATTTTGAGGTGCAGGCGCAGCACTTCTTCGATCTGGAAGCCGACGGTGTAGCTCGGGTTCAGCGCGGTCATCGGGTCCTGGAACACCATGGCCAGGTCTTTGCCGACAATCTGCCGACGCTGACGGTTGCTGAGCTTGAGCATGTTCTTGCCGTCGAAATTCAGGGCGTCGGCGGTGACGATCCCTGGATGTTCGATCAGGCCCATCAGCGCCATCATGGTCACGGATTTACCCGAACCCGACTCGCCAACGATGGCCAGGACTTCGCCCTTGTCCACGGTAATGTCGAGCCCGTCGACCACCGGAACGGCGTTCTTGTCGCCAAAGCGAACGTTGAGATTCTTGATTTCTAACAGTGACATTTGAATCTCCTCAGGCGGCGTTCTTGAGTTTCGGGTCCAGCGCATCGCGCAGACCGTCGCCCATCAAGTTGATTGCCAGCACGCTGAGCAAAATGGTCAGACCAGGCAGGCTTACCACCCACCAGGCGCGTTCGATGTAGTCGCGAGCCGAAGCCAGCATGGTGCCCCACTCAGGGGTTGGCGGTTGTACGCCAAGGCCCAGGAAGCCCAGGGCGGCGGCATCGAGAATCGCCGAGGAGAAGCTCAAGGTCGCTTGTACGATCAGCGGCGCCATGCAGTTGGGCAGCACGGTGACGAACATCAGGCGTGGCAGGCCGGCACCGGCGAGGCGCGCGGCGGTCACGTAGTCGCGGTTCAGTTCGCCCATCACCGCAGCGCGGGTCAGACGGACATAGGACGGCAACGAAACCACGGCGATGGCAATGATGGTGTTGATCAGGCCAGGGCCGAGGATGGCGACAATCGCCACGGCCAGCAGCAGGGACGGCAGGGCCAGCATGATGTCCATCAGGCGCATGATGGTTGGACCAAGCACCTTCGGGAAGAACCCGGCGAACAGACCCAGCAGGATCCCCGGAATCAGCGACATCACTACCGACGACAAGCCGATCAGCAGGGACAGGCGCGAACCGTTGATCAGGCGCGACAGCAGGTCGCGACCCAGTTCATCGGTGCCGAGCAGGAACTGGATTTGCCCGCCTTCCAGCCAGGACGGTGGGGTCAGCAGGAAGTCACGGTATTGCTCGCTCGGGTTATGTGGGGCAACCCATGGCGCGAAGATCGCGCAGAAAATCACCAGCAGCATGAACAGCAGGCCGGCGACGGCACCTTTGTTCTTGGAGAAGGCTTGCCAGAATTCTTTGTACGGAGACGGGTACAGCAGGCTTTGATCGACTGCTGCCGCTGGAATTTGAGTGGTCATGGTCATGAGGATCTCAGCGCTGGTGACGAATGCGTGGGTTGGCAAAGCCGTAGAGGATGTCCACTACGAAGTTGACCAGAATCACCAGGCAGGCGATTAACAGGATGCCGTTCTGCACCACGGGATAGTCCCGTGCGCCAATGGCTTCGATCAGCCATTTGCCGATGCCGGGCCAGGAGAAAATGGTTTCGGTCAGGACCGCACCCGCCAACAGCGTGCCGACTTGCAGGCCGACCACGGTCAGTACCGGGATCAGCGCGTTGCGCAGGCCGTGCACGAACACTACGCGCGCCGGCGACAGGCCTTTGGCACGGGCGGTACGGATGTAGTCTTCACGCAGCACTTCGAGCATCGACGAACGGGTCATCCGCGCGATAACGGCCAGCGGGATGGTGCCAAGCACGATGGCCGGCAGGATCAGGTGATGCAGGGCATCGAAGAACGCACCGACGTCATCGGCCAGCAAGGTGTCGATGAGCATGAAACCGGTGCGCGGCTCGATGTCGTACAGCAGGTCGATCCGCCCGGACACCGGGGTCCAGCCCAGGGACACCGAGAAGAACATGATCAGGATCAGGCCCCACCAGAAGATCGGCATCGAATATCCCGCCAGGGAGATGCCCATCACCCCATGGTCGAACAGGGATCCTCGCTTGAGTGCCGCGATCACCCCGGCCAGAAGGCCCAGGATGCCGGCGAACAACAGCGCGGCCATGGACAGTTCCAGGGTCGCAGGGAATAGAGAGCTGAACTCGGTCCAGACGCTTTCACGGGTACGCAGGGATTCGCCAAGGTCGCCGTGGGCCAACTTGCCGATGTAATCCAGGTATTGGGCATACAGGGGTTTGTTCAGACCAAGGCGTTCCATTGCCTGGGCGTGCATTTCGGGGTCGACCCGACGTTCGCCCATCATTACTTCCACGGGGTCGCCCGGAATCATGCGAATCAACGCGAAAGTCAGCAGGGTGATGCCGAAAAACGTGGGGATCAACAACCCCAGTCGGCGGGCAATAAAACTAAACATCTTGTGTGCTACCTCATCAGCCGGTTAGGCGTGCCCGGTGTTTCTGGGATCAGAGACACCGGGCGTTTTCTTATTTACTTCACCTGAGTGGTGGCGAAGTTATTCGTGGTGAGGGGGCTAATGTGATAGCCCTCTACGTTGTTGCGCATTGCGGTAAACATACGGGTGTGGGCCATGCTGATCCACGGTTGGTCCTGGTTAAAGACTACCTGGGCTTGTTCGTACAGCTTGGCGCGTTCGGCCGGATCTACTTTAGCGCGGGCTTCGTCGATCAGCGCCTGGAATTTCTCGCTGCACCAGCGCGCGTAGTTTTCGCCGTTTTTGGCTGCCTCGCAACTGAGCATAGGCGTCAGGAAGTTATCCGGGTCGCCGTTGTCGCCCGCCCATCCGGCGGAAACCATGTCGTGCTCGCCGTTTTTGGCGCGCTTGAGCATTTCGCCCCATTCCATGACGCGAATGTCGATCTTGATCCCGACCTTGGCCAGGTCAGCCTGCATCATCTGCGCGCCGAGCATCGGGTTCGGGTTGGTCGGACCGCCGCCGTTACGGGTGAACAGGGTAAACGTGGTGCCTTCCGGTACGCCGGCTTCCTTGAGCAGGGCGCGCGCCTTGTCGAGGTCACGTGGCGGGTTCTTCAGGTCGTGGTTGTAACCCAGCAGGGTGTCCGGGTACGGGTTGACCGCGACCGTCGCATTGCCTTTGCCAAACAGCGCATTGACGTAAGCGGCCTTGTCGAACGCGATGTCGATGGCTTTGCGCACCCGCACGTCGCTCATGTACTTGTGGGTGGTGTTCATGGCGATGTACGACACGGTCATCGCGTTCAGTTCATCGACTTTCAGGTTGGTGTCTTTCTTGATGCTCGGGATGTCATCCGGTTTCGGATACAGCGCGATCTGGCACTCGTTGGCCTTGAGCTTTTGCAGGCGCACGTTGTTGTCGGTGGCGATGGCCAGGATCAGCGCTTCTGCCGGTGGCTTGCCACGGAAGTATTCCGGGTTGGCCTTGAAGCGGACTTGAGCGTCCTTGGCGTAACGCTGGAAGATGAACGGGCCGGTGCCCACTGGCTTGTTGTTCAGATCGCCGGTCTTGTTGGCCTTGAGCAACTGGTCAGCGTACTCGGCGGAGTAGATCGAAGAGAAGGCCATGGCGATGTCGGCCAGGAACGGCGCTTCGCGACGGGTCAGCGTGAACTTGACTGTGTTGTCGTCGACTTTCTCGACGCTTTTGAGCAGTTCCTTGAAGCCCATGCTTTCAAAGTACGGGAAGCCCACGCTCGACAGTTTGTGCCACGGGTGATTCGGGTCCAGCTGGCGCTGGAAGCTCCAGACCACGTCGTCGGCGTTCATGTCGCGGGTCGGCTTGAAGTATTCGGTGGTGTGGAACTTGACGCCTTTGCGCAGGTGGAACGTGTAGCTCAGACCGTCTTCGCTGATGTCCCAGGAATCGGCCAGTGCCGGAACCACTTCGGTGGTGCCGGGCTTGAAGTCCGCCAGGCGATTGAAGATGGTTTCGGCCACCGCATCGGCTGTGACTGCAGTCGTGTACTGGACCATGTCGAAGCCTTCCGGACTGGCTTCGGTGCAGACCACCAAGGGTTTGGCCGAGACGCCAACAGCGACACTCAGCAACGCGGCAGCGATGGCCGCACGTAGGGGAAGCATTTTCATCAAGAACCCTCTGCAATCGGTTGAACAGATAAAAACCGAACGGCCGACTCATCTTGAGTCAGCCGTTGGCGTGCGTTTTTACAGAATGTTGAATGGGATGGTGGTCACGAGACGGAACTCGTTGAGGCTGCCATCGGCCTGGTTTTCGCTGGCGCGGTGGGCGGTGTAGGTCGCGCGGATGGTGGTCGCTTTAAGCGGGCCGCTCTGCACGGCGTACGAAGTACCGATGCCATATTCGTAATGGTGTTCGCCGTCCATCGCCCGCACGCTGTCGTACTCGCCACCTTTATAGTGAGTACCGTCGATGCCCCAGCCGCGAGCCTGGTAGATGTTGAACTTCAGGCCAGGAACGCCGTATTCGGCCATGTTCAGGCCGTAGGCGATCTGGAAGGATTTTTCGTTCGGGCCGTTGAAGTCGGACAGCAGGGAGTTGGCCAGGTAGATGCCGTTGGTTTCGTGCAGGTAGTCGAAGTATTCGTTACCGTTCACTTCCTGGTACGAGAAGGTCAGGCTGTGGGCCTGGTGGGTCAGGCCCAGCGACAGCGAGTAAGTGTCGTTGTCGATCTGGCCGAGCTTGGCTTTGCCTTCGTCAACGGTCTTGTAGTAGTTCAGGCCGGTGGTCAGGCTCAGCACCGAGCTGTCACCCAATACGTGGCTGGCGCCGAAGTAGTACTGGTTCCACATGTCTTCGGCCTGGGTGCCCCACAGGCTGGTGGTCAAGCTGGCGAACGGCTGGTAGGTGATACCGCCGGTGTATACGTGATCGACCTCAACGAGGTGGTCGGCGTATTCCGCGCGGAATTTACGCTGGCTCTCTTCTGTACGCGGTGAGTTGCGATCAAAGGCGGCCAGGTCAAACGACAGGTTTTCCAGTTCTTCACTCTTGATCGCCACACCTTCAAAGCTTGAAGGCAGTGGACGGTTACCGATGACATCGACCATCGGGCTGCTGAAGTTCATGCGGCCGGCGGTCAGCGTGGTGTTGGAGAAACGGGCCTTGACGTTGGCCAGGCCGAGCTTGCTCCACTGCCCCTCGGCGTCGCCGCCATTTTTAGTCAGGGTACGGTTATTGCCGAGACCGCCAACACCGGGAATGGGTGCGCCGCCATTGGCAGATGCCAGATCCTTGCGGTCACGATCCAGGGCGATAGCGTTGTAAGCCGCGACTTCAGTACTGAAGCCGACAGTACCCTCAGTGAAACCCGAGTTGTACTTGATGATCGTGCCCTGGACCCAGTTGATACGACGATCCGTTTCCTTCAGTACGCCGTCTTCCTTGTAACGGAGCTTGGCGCCACGCTTGAACTGTTCGTTGGCGTACCAGTTACGCGTGGTGCCGCTGATCGATTGACCTTCGACAAAGCCCGTGGCTTCGCTTTGGGCACTTTTCTCTTTCACGGTAACCGGGGTGAACGCCTGACTCTGGGTTTCTGCGTAAGCCGTGGCGGTTACGCTGCTGATGGCCAAGGCCAAAATCGCGGTGCTGCTCAGTTTCATGGGTGAAGCTCCTTTCTTTCTTTTTTTTAATGCCGGTCTTTTTTGGTGATCCGACTATTTGGTTGAACTCATTCAAGGCATCGCAAACGTTTGCTCCAGGCCTGTTTGGCGAATTACGGCAATACGCTTGCGTGAGGACAGAATCCGTCCTCAGCGTTTCAGGCTTATCGGTTATTGATCGATGCTGACACCCGAGAACACGTTGCGACCAAAGGGGCTTACCTTGAACCCTTCGATTTTGGCGCTTAACGGTTGGTTGACCGTCGAGTGAGCAATAGGCGTGATCGGCACTTGCTGCTTAAGCAATTGCTGCGCCTGTTTGTAAAGCACGGTGCGTTGGTCACGATCGGTGACGACCTTGGCCTGCTTGACCAATTTGTCGTAAGCCGGATCGCACCACATGGAGTAGTTGTTGCCGCCGATGGCGTCACAGCTGTACAGCGTGCCGAGCCAGTTGTCCGGGTCCCCGTTGTCACCGGTCCAGCCGATCAGGCTGACGTCGTGCTCGCCATTCTTGGTGCGCTTGATGTACTCGCCCCATTCGTAGCTGACGATGTTGACCTTGAGGCCGATCTTCGCCCAATCCGCCTGGAGCATTTCGGCCATCAACTTGGCGTTGGGGTTGTACGGGCGCTGGACCGGCATGGCCCAGAGGGTGATTTCGGTGCCTTCCTTCACGCCGGCAGCCTTGAGCAATTCCCTGGCTTTTTCCGGGTTGTAGGCGGCGTCCTTGATGGTGTCGTCGTAGGACCACTGGGTCGGCGGCATGGCGTTGACCGCCAACTGCCCGGCGCCCTGGTACACGGCGTTGAGAATGCTTTGCTTGTTCACCGCCATGTCCAGCGCCTGACGCACTTCGAGCTGGTCGAACGGTTTGTGCCGCACGTTGTAGGCGATGTAGCCAAGGTTGAAACCCGGCTTCTCGATCAGCTTGAGTTTCGGGTCGTTCTTCAGGGCGGTCACATCGGCAGGGCGCGGATGCAGGGTGATCTGGCACTCGTTGGCCTTGAGCTTCTGCACCCGCACCGAGGCGTCGGTGTTGATGGCGAAAATCAGGTTGTCGAGCTTGACCCGGCTCGGGTCCCAGTACTGCTTGTTGCCGCTGTAGCGGATGTTGGAATCTTTCTGGTAGCTCTTGAACACGAACGGCCCGGTGCCGATCGGCTTCTGGTTGATGTCGCTGGGCTTGCCGTCGGCCAACAGTTTGTCGGCGTATTCGGCCGACAGGATGGCGGCGAAGCTCATGGCGAGGTTCTGGATGAACGCGGCGTCGACGCTGTTGAGCGTCATGACCACGGTCAGCGGCCCGGTCTTTTCGACCTTGGCGATGTTCTTGTTCAGGCTCATCCCGTTGAAATACGGGAACTCGGTGGGGTAAGCCTTACGGAAAGGTTGCTGCGGATCGAGCATGCGGTTGAACGTGAACAGCACGTCATCGGCATTGAAATCACGGGTTGGCGTGAAGTAGGGCGTGGTGTGGAACTTCACCCCTTCGCGCAGGTGGAAGGTGTACGTGAGGCCGTCTTCGGAAATATCCCAGCGAGTGGCCAGGCCCGGAACGACGTTGGTGGCGCCTTTTTCAAACTCTGCCAGTCGGTTGTACAGCGGCTCGGCGGCGTCGTTGTCGGTCGCAGTGGTGTACTGCGCCGTGTCGAAACCGGCGGGGCTGCCTTCAGAGCAGAACACCAGGCTGTTGTTGGCGGCCTGGCTGATGGAAGTGGCGGCCAACAGGCCGGTGCCCAGCAATGCGGATAAAACCAAGGTATGGCGCATGACGCTCCCTCTTTTAGTGTTTAACAATGAGCCGCCGTCCCGTCCGGGGACGTGGAGACTTCATTGATCTCAAACCATGTGCAGCAAACCGAGGGCCCACGCATGAACTGGTCAGAACCCGACGGTAGGGGCCGTGGGTCTGGCAGTAAATGCGGAAAGGCCTGAAAAACGCGTAGGAAAAGCCGACACGTCCTTAACCTCTGCTGTGGTACGCAGCGGATTTGGCTGTCAGTAAATTCCTACATTCCCGGCAGATAAAAGCAGCGGCGACGTTAAACACGTCGCCGCTGCCAAATCTTATTTGCTAACGCTGACGCCGTAGAAGGAGTTCAAGCCGAATGGGCTGATCTTGAAGTCCTGCACGGTTGTGCGCATGGGTTGATACACCGTCGAGTGTGCGATAGGTGTCATTGGAACTGCATCTTTGAGGACGTGTTGCGCCTCTTTGTACAGTTCGGTGCGCTTGCCCTGGTCGGTCGTGCGCTTGGCTTCTTTGACGAGGCCGTCGAACTTCTTGTCGCACCACTTGGAGAAGTTGTTGCCGCTCAGCGAGTCGCAGCCGAACAGAACGTTGAGCCAGTTATCCGGATCACCATTGTCACCGCTCCAGCCAATGATCATGGCCTGGTTCTCGCCGCCTTTGGAACGCTTGATGTACTCGCCCCACTCGTAGCTGGTGATCTTCACGTTCAGGCCGATTTTCTTCCAGTCGGACTGCAGCATTTCAGCCATCAGCTTGGCGTTCGGGTTGTACGGACGCTGTACCGGCATCGCCCACAGGACGATCTCGGTGCCTTCCTTGACGCCGGCTTCCTTGAGCAGCTCTTTGGCTTTCTCAGGGTCGTACTTGGCGTCCTTGATGGTGGTGTCGTAGGACCACTGGGTCGGCGGCATGGCGTTGACGGCCAGTTGACCCGCGCCCTGATAAACCGAATCAATGATCTGCGGCTTGTTGACGGCCATGTCCAGCGCCTGACGGACGCGCAGGTCAGCCAGCGGGTTCGGCTCGTTGCTGCCCTTGACCTTGTCCATCACGTTGTAGGCGATGTAGCCCAGGTTGAAACCAGCCTGGTCAGGCATTTTCAGGGTTTTGTCTTCTTTCAGCGCTTTCAGGTCGGCTGGACGAGGGAACAGGGTGATCTGGCACTCGTTCTTCTTCAGCTTCTGGATGCGCACCGACGGGTCGGTGGTGATGGCGAAGATCAGGTTGTCGATCTTGACGTCGTCAGGCTTCCAGTAGTCCTTGTTCCCGGTGTAGCGGATGTTGGAGTCTTTCTGGTAGCTCTTGAACACGAACGGGCCAGTGCCGATCGGCTTCTGGTTGATGTCCGCAGCCTTGCCTTCCTTGAGCAGCTGGGCAGCGTACTCGGCGGATTGCAGGGAAGCGAAGCTCATGGCCATGTTCTGGATGAACGCAGCATCCACTTCTTTCAAAGTGAACTTGACGGTGTGGTCGTCGACTTTGTCGATCTTGGTGATGTTGGTGTCCATCCCCATGTCGGTGAAGTACGGGAATTCGGTCGGGTACGCTTTGCGGAACGGATCATCCTTGTTAATCATGCGATTAAAGGTGAACAGCACGTCGTCGGCGTTGAACTCACGAGTGGGCTTGAAGTACGGGGTGGTGTGGAACTTGACGCCTTCACGCAGGTGGAAGGTGTACGTCAGGCCGTCCGGGGTAATGTCCCAGCTGGTCGCCAGACCAGGAATGACAGCGGTGCCGCCACGTTCGAACTGAGTCAAACGGTTGAACATGGTTTCTGCAGAGGCGTCGAAGTCGGTTCCGGTGGTGTACTGACCAGGATCAAAACCGGCCGGGCTCCCTTCGGAGCAAAACACCAGGTTAGTCGCCGCTTGGGCGAAAGGTGCGGCAGCTAACAAGCTGGCGCCGACTAAAAACGGAATGACCGCGTGTTTAAGCATGGTGGCCTCATGATTTGTTGTCATTTTTGGAATTAGAGGACGACCTCGTGAGTCGTGCCTGCGGATACTTATGCAGGGGCCATACCCATTGCAAGATCCAGAACGGCCACAAGTCTTAAACAGTGGCACGAACGTACCTTAATGTCGCATATGTATAAATATTGACGCATTTGACCGTTTGCGCACGTTTTTTACGGTGCAAACGGCGCCCCACGAGGGGGCGACGGGCGCGTATGGCGCACCCGACTGGGGCGCGGTGTTACTTATTTATACCCACGCCATAGAAGGGCGTGAGGCCAAACGGGCTGATCTTGAAGTCGGTTACTTCCTTGCGCAAAGGCTGGAACACCGTCGAGTTGGCGATCGGGGTAATCGGCACCTGTTGCTTGAGGATTTTCTGCGCCTGCTGGTAGAGCTTGACCCGTTCGTCACGGTCGGTGGACACCTTGGCCTGCTGGACCAGTTTGTCGTACGCCGGGTCGCACCACTTGGCGTAGTTGCTACCTTTCACCGCAGCGCAGCTGTAGAGCACGCCGAGCCAGTTGTCCGGGTCGCCGTTGTCGCCGGTCCAGCCGTAGATCATCGCGTCGTGCTCGCCGTTCTTGGCGCGCTTGATGTACTCGCCCCACTCATAGCTGACGATGTTGGCCTTGATCCCGACCTTCTCCCAATCCTGCTGGATCATCTGTGCCGACATCCGCGCATTCGGATTGGACGCGCGCTGCACGGTCATGGCCCACAAATTAATGGTCGTACCGGGTGCAACCCCCGCTTCTTTCAGTAGCGCCTTGGCCTTGGCCGGATCGTGGGGCGCGTCCTTGATAGTCGGATCAAATGACCATTGCGCCGGCGGCAGGGCGTTTTGTGCGAGTTGCCCGGCGCTCTGGTACACGGCTTTGATGATCGCGGATTTGTCGATGGCCATGTCCAGCGCCTGGCGCACCTTGAGCTGGTCCAGCGGCGGATGGGTCACGTTGTAGGCCAGGAAGCCAAGGTTGAAACCGGCCTGCTTGAGCACCGTCAGGTTCGGGTCTTTTCCATCACTTCAATATCGGCGGGGCGCGGGTAGCCGCTGACCTGGCATTCGCCAGTCTTGAGCTTCTGCAAGCGCACGGCGGCGTCGGGGGTGATCGAGAACACCAGGTTGTCGATTTTCACATCCTCGGGTTTCCAGTACGCCTTGTTGCCGGCGTAACGGATCTGCGAGTCCTTCTGATAACGCTTGAACACGAACGGCCCGGTGCCGACTGGCTTCTGGTTAATGTCTGCCGCTTTGCCTTCCTTTAATAGCTGCGCGCCGTACTCGGCGGACTGCACCGAGGCGAAGCTCATGGCCAGGTTCTGGATGAACGCGGCGTCGATGTTGTTCAGGCTCAAGCGCACGGTGTGCTCGTCGATCTTGTCGACACTCTTGATCGTCTTGTTCAGGTCCATGTCGGTGAAGTATGGCGACTCGGCGGGATAAGCCTTGCGGAACGCATTCTCCGGGTCGAGCAGGCGCTGGAAAGTGAACAACACGTCGTCGGCGTTGAAGTCCCTGGTCGGGGTGAAGTAGTCGGTGGTGTGGAATTTCACGCCGTGGCGTAGGTGGAAGGTGTAGCTCAAGCCGTCCTGGCTCACGTCCCAGCTGGTCGCCAGCCCCGGTTCGACTTCGGTGCCGCCTCGCTTGAATTGGGTGAGCCGATTGAAAACCGTCTCGGCCGAAGCATCGAAGTCGGTACCGCTGGTGTACTGGCTCGGGTCGAAACCGGCGGGGCTGGCTTCGGAGCAATAGACCAGGGTCGTAGCGGCTTGGGCGAACGGCGCGGAGGTGGCTAAAGCGAGGGCGAGCAGCAGCGGTTTGACGGTGGTTCTTTCCATGGAGTCCCCGGGGGATTTGGGTAGCGGTATACCCCTGAGAGTAGCTGTGTTGACGGGTCGGGCGGAAATATCGTTTTTTGAGGGGGACTGCTCTATCCGGGCATAGTTGAGGAGGGCGCGGGTCGATTACGGCATGAACGCGATGGCGTCCGGCGGATTATCGCAGGCAATAAAAAACGGCGGTCACGCCAGGTGATCGCCGTTTGATTGATCGTTCCCACGCTCTGCGTGGGAATGCCTCCCCGGACGCTCTGCGTCCGCTCTTGGGACGCAGAGCGTCCCTTGCTGCATTCCCACGCGGAGCGTGGGAACGATCAGGCGCTCTGGTGTGTACGGGCTACTGAATCAAGGCGTCATCAACACTTCAATCGAGCCATCCGCCGTCATGCTGACCTGGCTGGTGCCAGCCTCAACTTCAGGCGTCACCGGCGCGGAGTCCATGCCCGCCGCTTTCATCATCATCGGCGCGCGCATGTAGGGTTGTGGATAACCGTTGCTGTTCAGGTTCAGGTTGACGATTTTGTAACCCTTGCCGCCCAGCGCATCGGTCGCCAGTTGCGCGCGGGCCTTGAACGCGGTGACGGCGTCTTTGAGCAGTGCGTCTTCGCTGGCCTTGCGGGTTGGCGTGGCGATGGCGAAGTCCATGCCGCCCATTTTCAGGTCGGTGAGCAGTTCGCCGGTCAGTTTCGACAGGGCGGCGAAGTCCGAGCTTTCCAGGCGCAGTTCGGCGCGTTCACGCCAGCCGGTGATTTTCTGGCCTTTGGTGTCGTAGATCGGGTAGCTGTTGCGGCTGCCTTGGCGCAGGGTGATGTCTTTGACTTGCTTGGCCTGGGCCAATGCCTTGTTCATGGTGGTGCTGACGTCGGCGGCGAGCTTGGCCGGGTCGGTGTTTTGTTCTTCGGTATAGAGCGTCACGATCATCAGGTCGCGGGCCACTTCCTGGCTGACTTCGGCGCGCAGGGCAATCTGGTTGTAGTGAAGTTCGTCGGCGGCCAGGGTCGGGAGACTGGCGACGGTGCCCACGCTGAGGGCGAGAAGGGCGGCGCTGCGGCGCAATGTGTGCATGAAAAGCTCCTTGGAAGGGCGCAGGGGTTAAGGTCCGAGCCTGCGTGAAACCATCAGACTCTATGGGGCAGCTGCAAGTTTCAAGCTACAAGCCACAAGCTTTTAACTTACAGCTTGCCGCTTAAAACTTGCCGCTGCTTCTATGTGTCCATTTGCCGCACTTTTGCCTGCCAGCCCCCGTGCTTGGTTATACTCCGTGCGATCCGCCTGGAGCGCTCATCAGGAGAGCTCATGCTCGCCCCCGTTCAAATCACTTCCGCGACTCGCCAGAATCTCTGGCGGCTGACGTTCATCCGCACTTTGGTACTCGCCGCCCAGGCCGGCTCCGTCGGGCTGGCCTACTGGTTCGATTTGCTGCCCTTGCCCTGGTTTCAACTGGCATTGACCCTCGGCTGTTCGATGCTGCTGTGTGCATTCACCGCCATTCGCCTGCGCACCTCGTGGCCGGTCACCGAACTCGAATACGCCGTGCAATTGGCCTGCGACCTGTTTATCCACAGTGCCTTGCTGTATTTCTCCGGCGGTTCGACCAACCCGTTCGTCTCTTATTACCTGGTGCCGCTGACCATCGCCGCCGTGACCTTGCCGTGGCGTTTTTCGCTGATTCTGTCCGGCATCGCCCTGGCCATGTACACCTTGCTGCTGGCGCGGTTCTACCCGCTGCAAACGTTCCCGATTGCCCGGGAAAACCTGCAGGTGTACGGGATGTGGCTGAGCTTCGCCCTCGCTGCGGCAGTGATCACGTTTTTCGCCGCACGCATGGCCGAAGAGTTGCGGCGTCAGGATGAGCTGCGCGCCATCCGCCGCGAAGAAGGCTTGCGCGATCAGCAATTGCTGGCCGTGGCCACGCAAGCCGCCGGCGCTGCGCATGAACTGGGCACGCCGCTGGCGACCATGAGCGTGCTGCTCAAAGAGATGCAGCAGGATCATCCCGACCCGCTGTTGCAGGATGATCTGAAGGTGCTGCAGGATCAGGTCAAACTCTGCAAAGAGACTTTGCAACAACTGGTGCGCGCCGCCGAAGCCAATCGCCGTCTGGCGGTGGAGATGCAGGACGTTACCGATTGGCTCGACGAAGCCCTGAACCGCTGGCACCTGATGCGCCCGGAAGCCAGTTACCGCTTCCAGCGTCTCGGCCAGGGCACGGTGCCGCGCATGGCACCGCCGCCGGATTTGACCCAGGCGCTGCTGAATTTGCTGAACAACGCCGCCGATGCCTGCCCCGAAGGGCTGCAAGTGACGCTGGACTGGAACGCCGAAGACTTGACCATCAGCATCCGCGATCACGGCGCCGGTGTGCCGCTGGCCATCGCCGAGCAGATCGGCAAACCGTTTTTTACCACCAAGGGCAAAGGTTTCGGCCTGGGCCTGTTTTTGAGCAAGGCCAGCGTGACACGCGCGGGCGGCTCAGTGAAACTCTACAGTCATGAGGAAGGTGGCACGCTTACCGAGCTGCGCCTGCCCCGTGTCGCCCGAGGAGACGAACATGAGTGACGAGATCCAAGTAGAAGGCGAAGAACTGCCGCATTTGCTGCTGGTAGACGATGACGCCACCTTCACCCGCGTGATGGCCCGTGCCATGGCCCGCCGTGGTTTTCGTGTCAGCACTGCCGGTTCCGCCGAAGAAGGCCTGACCATCGCCCAGGCCGACCTGCCGGACTACGCCGCGCTCGACCTGAAAATGGACGGCGATTCCGGCCTGGTATTGCTGCCGAAACTGCTCGAACTCGACCCGGAAATGCGCGTGGTGATCCTCACCGGTTATTCGAGCATCGCCACCGCTGTCGAGGCGATCAAGCGCGGCGCCTGCAATTACCTTTGCAAACCGGCGGACGCCGATGACGTGTTGGCGGCGCTGCTGTCCGAGCACGCCGACCTCGACACCCTGGTGCCGGAAAACCCGATGTCCGTGGATCGCCTGCAATGGGAGCACATCCAGCGGGTGTTGACCGAGCACGAAGGCAACATCTCCGCCACGGCCCGCGCCCTGGGCATGCACCGCCGCACGCTGCAGCGCAAACTGCAGAAGCGTCCCGTTCGTCGCTGAACCTGCGCTGAATGAAGGCAGGCCGCTCCTCGCGGGGAACCGAACCGATCATCTATGATCGGTTCGTGTGTGTTCTTTTCTCTATCGAGCCTTATCCATGAATCAGAACGCTGAATATTCCGCGGTCAATGATGCGGTGCGCGGGCAGTTTTTCCGCAAAGTCTGGGCGATGATCACGCCGTATTGGTCCAGCGAAGAGAAGGTCAAGGCCTGGACGCTGTTGATCGCGGTGATTGCGTTGTCGCTGCTCAGCGTGGGGATCTCGGTGTGGTTCAACACCTGGTACAAGGATTTCTACAACGCCCTGCAAAAGAAGGATGAAGCGGCGTTCTGGCGGCTGATCCTGTATTTCTGCGGGATTGCGACGGTGGCGATTGTCGGCGCGGTGTATCGCCTTTACCTGACGCAGATGCTGACCATTCGCTGGCGTGCGTGGCTCACCGAAAAGCATTTCGCCCGCTGGCTCGCCAACAAGAATTACTACCAGCTGGAGCAGGGCGGTTACACCGATAACCCGGACCAGCGGATTTCCGAAGACCTCAACAACTTCACCTCCAACACCCTGGAACTGGGCATTGGTTTGCTGCGCAACATTGTCAGCCTGGTGTCGTTCTCGATCATTCTGTGGGGCGTGTCGGGCAGTATTGAAGTGCTCGGTTTCACCATTCCCGGCTATATGTTCT
Source organism: Pseudomonas sp. ANT_J12 (assembly GCF_008370045.1). GTDB lineage: Bacteria > Pseudomonadota > Gammaproteobacteria > Pseudomonadales > Pseudomonadaceae > Aquipseudomonas. The sequence goes on along the minus strand of NZ_VOBN01000001.1, from coordinate 1,021,782 downwards.
GGTGTGTGCTGGTCTACGCCGTGATCGGCAGCTGGCTGACTCATTTGATCGGTCGTCGCTTGATCGGCCTCAACAACCAACAACAACGCTTCGAAGCCGACCTGCGCTTCTCCATGGTCCGGGTGCGTGAAAACGCTGAAAGCATTGCGTTGTACAACGGCGAGCCGAATGAAAACCGGCGCCTGAGCAGCCGTTTCGGTCTGGTCTGGCACAATTTCTGGGACATCATGAAAGTGTCCAAGCGCCTGACATTCTTCACTGCCGGTTACAGCCAAGCCGCCATCATCTTTCCGTTCATGGTGGCCGCGCCGCGTTATTTCGCGGGCAAGATCGAACTCGGTGAGCTGATGCAAATCAGTTCGGCGTTCGGCAATGTGCAGGAGAGTTTCAGCTGGTTTATCAGTGCGTACCAGAACCTCGCGGCGTGGCGTGCCACCTGCGATCGTCTGCTGAGTTTCCATCAGGCCATGCGCGATAACGAAGAGCGTGCACCGGCCATCGACGTGCAGAACCAGGGTTCGGACTTGAAAATCCACAACCTGGGCCTGGACCTGGCGGATGGCCGTCACTTGCTGACCAACGCCGACATGACCGTGGAGGAGGGCGAGCGCGTCATGCTCAGTGGGCGTTCCGGCAGCGGTAAGTCCACGCTGCTGCGGGCGATGGGGCATTTGTGGCCGGCGGGCCACGGCAACATCCGGTTGCCGGCGGCGCGTTACCTGTTCCTGCCGCAGAAACCGTATCTGCCGATTGGCACCTTGCGTGAAGCCTTGAGTTATCCACAGCCCGGCGACACCTACGCGCCTGAGCGTTATGCCGAAGTGCTGGAAACTTGCCGCTTGCCGCATCTGGTGGCGCGTCTGGACGAAGCCAATCACTGGCAGCGCATGTTGTCGCCGGGTGAACAGCAACGTCTGGCCTTCGCCCGGGCGCTGCTTTACGCGCCGCAATGGCTATACATGGACGAAGCCACCTCGGCGATGGATGAAGAGGACGAAGCGTCGCTGTACCAGGCGTTGATCGATGAAATACCGGGGTTGAGCATTGTCAGCGTCGGCCATCGCAGCAGCCTGAAGCGTTTCCACCCAAGACATATCCGAATAGACAACGGCCATCTGGTGGATCAAGCCGTAACCGCCTGATCCCCACACATCCCTTGATGGGACGGGCCTTTGTGGCGAGGGGGCTTGCCTCCGTTGGACTGCGCAGCAGTCCCCTTCTTTTGCTGAAGAGGAGGGGGCCGCTTCGCGACCCAACGGGGGCAAGCCCCCTCGCCACACAAGCCTCGCTCCTACAGGGGCCGTGTTCTTCAACGGTGATCGTACAACCCGCTTGCGCTATGATGCGCTTTCAGCCGAATTCTCGAGACAGACGTTCACCATGGAAAACCCGATCGACGCACCTCGTCTCCCTCGCAAGCGCCGCAGCCTCGCTCAGGAACTGGTGACGGTGCTGTCCGAGCAGATCCGCGACGGTCAACTCAAGCGGGGCGACAAGTTGCCCACCGAGTCGGCGATCATGGACGCCCATGGCGTCAGCCGCACCGTGGTGCGTGAGGCGATTTCCCGTTTGCAGGCCGCCGGGCAGGTGGAAACCCGCCATGGTATCGGCACCTTCGTCCTCGACACGCCGAGCCCGAGCGGTTTCCGCATCGACCCGGCCACCGTGGTCACCCTGCGTGACGTGCTGGCGATCCTGGAGCTGCGCATCAGTCTGGAAGTGGAGTCCGCTGGCCTCGCTGCGCAACGTCGCAGCGCCGAACAACTTGGCCTGATGCGTGCGGCATTGGATGCGTTGAATGAAAGCGCCTCCCACGCCAGTGACGCGGTAGCTTCGGACTTCCAGTTCCACCTGCAAATCGCCCTGGCCACCGGCAACCGCTACTTCACCGACATCATGACCCACCTGGGCACCAGCATTATTCCGCGCACGCGGCTTAACTCCGCGCGCCTGGCCCATGACGACCAGCAGCACTACATGAATCGTCTGAGCCGTGAGCACGAAGAGATTTACGACGCTATCGCGCGGCAGGATTCCGATGCGGCGCGAGCAGCGATGCGACTGCATTTGACCAACAGCCGTGAGCGGCTGCGCCATGCCCATGAAGAGGCAGAAGCGCAACGCGGTTAAAAGATCGTGCCGACGCTCTGCGTGGGAATGCAGCCCGGGATGCTCCGCGTCCCATCAACAGCCGAACGCGGAGCGTCCGTTGAGGCATTCCCACGCGGGAGCGTGGGAACGATCAGGTCTGCGGGGGTTACGGAGCCGGGATGTTGAGCGGTTTGAAGATCGTTCCCACGCTCCGCGTGGGAATGCAGCCCGGGACGCTCCGCGTCCCATCAACAGCCGAACGCGGAGCGTCCGTGGAGGCGTTCCCACGCGGGAGCGTGGGAACGATCAGGTCTGCGGGGGTTACGGAGCCAGGATGTTGAGCGGTTTGAAGATCGTTCCCACGCTCCGCGTGGGAATGCAGCCCGGGACGCTCCGCGTCCCATCAACAGCCGAACGCGGAGCGTCCGTGGAGGCATTCCCACGCAGGAGCGTGGGAACGATCGAGCGATCGGGGTCAGGCCTTCAAGATTCCCCGATCCACTCGCACCGCTAAGTCCCCAGCCCCAGGCTTGGCATCAAACGCCACCACCCCCTGAGCATCCACAACGCCCCGCGCAATCGGCAGCCCCTTGGACAACAATTCCAGCGGCGCACCTTTCAATGACTGGCCCGAAGCCAATTCCAGTTTCACTTTAATCGTCATGTTCAGATCTCCTTATCAGGCCACGTTGCCGGTTGGGTGGTAGTCCTTGAGCAGCAGGTACGTGCTCCAGCCCCACCAGTCATCGACGGTGGCGATGTCGTTGAGGTTGTTCACATCCTTGCGCCGCAGCACCTTGCCGCCCTCAAGCCGAAACAGCGGCGCGAAATTGCTCGCCAGGTTCAGCACCGCCTGCAGGTCCGGCAGCTGTTTCAACGCCGCGAAGCTGGTGAAGGCCGGAACGGTCCCGTTGAGGTAAGCCGCGAACACTTCATCCGCTGACACCTGGACCGCTTGATTAACGTGCAGGCGATTGGCGCTGTCGATGGCATCGAAGTAGCGCTTGTCGCCATAGGCGCGCCATTGCTCGCCGTTGCCGTTGCGCACATTGAGGCCGAACTTGCTGTCTTCGTCGTGCATGAAACGGGTGATCAGCGAGCCCAGGTCGCTCGGTGTCACCGCCGCCGCCATGGCTTTGCGCGGCACACGCAAGTGGCCAGCGGAAAACAGGTCGGTGAGGTAGTGATCGGCAAAGGCATTCATCGCGTAGGCGATTTCCAGCTGTTTTTCATCACGGCTGGTGTGAGCAGCCGCCGCGTGTTGAAGCGCGGCGGTGTGGCCGGCGATATAAGCCTGCTGCGCCCACTCGCCAAAGTGGTCGGCGTTGTTCGCCGCCAGTTTCAGATAACGCCCCAGCGGAAATAGCGCCGAGACGAAACTGCCGCCGCCGGTGATCTTGTTCCACTCTTCCGACAACGTATCACCCAGGGCGTCATAGGCTTCGTGGGGTTGTTTGCCGTCCTTGATCGCCTGTTTAACGGCGTCGATTTCTTTCTGCATCACCGCGAGGATTTTCACCGCCTCGACTTTGGACGCGGACACCACCGCCAGGGTGTCGAACGCGGTAATAAAGCGGTTCAGGCGATCCACCGGCGTGGCGCCGTCGCTCACGGGGCGATCAGCAATGCCGTAGAAATCACCGCCCAATGCCAGTATCTGGCCGTAGGTTGGCGCGAGCCCGTTGGTCAGGTGCAATTGCACGTTTTGGGCGAGGACCGGCTCGGCGTTTTCGACGAAACGCAGCAGGGTGTTGTCGCCAATGGCGGTGTGTTCGCCGCCCTCGAACTTCAGCACCGGCTTGCCTTTCAAGGCTTTGGCGGGGGCAGGCGTCGGTGGATGGCTGTGTTGTTCGGCGATGTGCAGCACCAGGTGATCGTTATCCCCGGCAATGGCGATGCCGTGCCCGGTAAAAAGATCATCGAAACGGGCGATGACCTGCTTGGGCTGTTCCTTCGGTTGCAAGTGTAGACCTGACATTTCTAGCTCCTTGATATGTCGTAGGTGGTTTCAGATTTAACTGTATGTATATACAGTTAAAACGATCTTAGTCGAGAATCTTCCTACGTCAAGAAATCACTTTGTCCGACTCCAATTTTGCGGTCGGCGATGAAATGCAGTTGACGGTTGTATTTTAAGTTGTACGATGACTTACAACTTCGGCCGAGGCTGAACGGTTTTCTCACACATCACGTCGCTACCCAGGGTGTTCGAATAATGAATCCACAAGAACTGAAGTCCATCCTCTCTTCCGGTCTGCTGTCCTTCCCGGTCACCGACTTCAATGCTCAGGGCGATTTCCATCGCGCGGGCTATATCAAACGTCTCGAATGGCTGGCCCCATACGGCGCCTCGGCACTGTTCGCCGCAGGCGGCACCGGTGAGTTCTTCTCTCTGGCGGCCAGCGAATATTCGGAAATCATCAAGACTGCCGTCGACACCTGCGAAACCAGCGTGCCGATCCTGGCCGGCGTGGGCGGTTCGACTCGCCAGGCCATCGAATACGCACAGGAAGCCGAGCGTCTGGGCGCCAAAGGCCTGTTGCTGCTGCCGCACTACCTGACCGAAGCGAGCCAGGACGGCGTTGCCGCCCACGTTGAAGCCGTGTGCAAATCGGTGAAAATCGGCGTCGTGGTCTACAACCGCAATGTCTGCCGCCTGACCGCGCCGCTGCTGGAACGCCTGGCCGAGCGCTGCCCGAACCTGATCGGCTACAAGGATGGCCTGGGCGATATCGAGTTGATGGTGTCGATCCGTCGCCGCCTCGGTGATCGCTTCAGCTACCTGGGTGGCTTGCCGACCGCCGAAGTCTACGCCGCTGCCTATAAGGCGCTGGGCGTACCGGTTTACTCCTCGGCGGTGTTCAACTTCATCCCGAAAACCGCGATGGATTTCTACCACGCCATTGCCCGCGAAGATCACGCCACCGTGGGCAAGATCATCGACGACTTCTTCCTGCCGTACCTGGACATCCGTAACCGCAAAGCCGGTTACGCGGTGAGCATCGTCAAGGCCGGGGCAAAAATTGTCGGCTATGACGCAGGTCCTGTGCGTGCACCGCTGACCGATCTGACGGCCGAAGAGTACGAAATGCTCGCGGCGCTGATCGACAAGCAAGGTGCTCAGTAACACACCCGATTAAACAAGGCCGCTGAGTAATCAGCGGCCTTTTGCTTGAGGAGATTTTCAGATGGCTGATTCAAAGCGTTTTGATAACTACATCAACGGTGAGTGGGTGGCCGGCAGCGAATACTGCGCCAACATCAACCCGTCCGAACTGACTGACACCATCGGTGAATACGCCAAGGCTGACCTGGTCCAGGTTCACGCGGCCATCGACGCCGCTCGCGCTGCGTTCCCGGCCTGGTCGACCTCGGGCATTCAGGCGCGCCACGATTCGCTGGATAAAGTCGGTACTGAGATCCTCGCCCGCCGCGAAGAACTCGGCACCTTGCTGGCCCGGGAAGAGGGCAAGACCCTGCCTGAAGCCATCGGCGAAGTGACCCGCGCCGGTAACATCTTCAAGTTCTTCGCCGGTGAAACCCTGCGCCTGTCCGGCGACTACCTGCCGTCGGTACGTCCGGGCGTCAACGTTGAAGTCACCCGCGAAGCGTTGGGCGTGGTCGGGCTGATCACCCCGTGGAACTTCCCGATTGCGATCCCGGCGTGGAAAATCGCCCCAGCCCTGGCCTACGGCAACTGCGTGGTGCTCAAGCCTGCGGATCTGGTGCCGGGTTGCGCCTGGGCCCTGGCCGAAATCATCTCCCGCGCAGGCTTCCCGGCTGGCGTGTTCAACCTGGTGATGGGCAGTGGTCGTGTGGTTGGCGATGCGCTGGTGCAGAGCCCGAAAGTTGATGGCATCAGCTTCACCGGCTCCGTCGGTGTCGGTCGCCAGATCGCCGTCAGCTGCGTGTCGCGCCAAGCGAAAGTGCAGCTGGAAATGGGCGGCAAGAACCCGCAGATCATTCTCGACGACGCCGACCTCAAGCAAGCGGTCGAGCTGTCGGTACAGAGCGCGTTCTACTCCACCGGCCAGCGTTGCACCGCTTCCAGCCGCTTCATCGTCACCGCCGGGATTCACGACAAGTTCGTTGACGCCGTGGCCGAGCGCATGAAGTCGATCAAGGTCGGCCACGCGCTGAAAACCGGTACCGACATTGGTCCAGTGGTGTCCCAGGCGCAGCTTGAACAAGACTTGAAGTACATCGACATCGGCCAGTCCGAAGGTGCGCGTCTGGTCAGCGGCGGTGGTCTGGTGACCTGCGATACCGAAGGCTACTACCTCGCCCCGACGCTGTTTGCCGACAGCGAAGCCGCGATGCGCATCAGCCGCGAAGAGATCTTCGGCCCGGTGGCCAACGTGGTTCGCGTCGCGGATTACGAAGCGGCTCTGGCCATGGCCAACGACACCGAATTCGGTCTGTCGGCGGGCATCGCCACCACGTCGCTGAAGTACGCCAACCACTTCAAACGCCACTCCCAGGCCGGGATGGTGATGGTCAACCTGCCGACCGCTGGCGTGGATTACCACGTGCCGTTCGGCGGGCGTAAAGGTTCATCCTATGGTTCCCGCGAGCAAGGTCGCTACGCGCAAGAGTTCTACACGGTCGTAAAAACTTCCTACATCGGATCGTAACCCGCTGCACCCGCGCGAGGCCTTTGCCTGAGGCCTCGCGTGGCACAAGACCAAAGAATGTTTTACCCGCATAAAAATAATCAGTGGGAGTACATCTACATGCAAGCGACCAAGCCGACCCACGTCCGCTATTTGATTTTGCTCATGCTTTTCCTTGTGACCACGATCAACTACGCCGACCGGGCCACTATCGCCATCGCCGGCTCCAGCCTGCAAAAAGACCTCGGCATCGACGCGGTCACCCTCGGCTATATCTTCTCTGCATTCGGTTGGGCCTACGTGGCCGGGCAAATCCCCGGTGGCTGGTTGCTCGATCGTTTTGGCTCGAAAAAAATCTACGCGCTGAGCATCTTCACCTGGTCGCTGTTCACCGTGTTGCAGGGCTATGTCGGTGAGTTCGGCATGTCCACGGCCATTGTTGCGCTGTTCATGCTGCGCTTCCTGGTGGGCCTGGCCGAAGCGCCATCCTTCCCCGGCAACGCACGCATCGTCGCGGCCTGGTTCCCGACCGCTGAACGCGGCACCGCTTCGGCGATCTTCAACTCGGCGCAGTACTTCGCCACCGTGTTGTTTGCGCCGCTGATGGGCTGGATCGTCTACACCTTCGGCTGGCAGCACGTGTTCGTGGTGATGGGCGGCATCGGCATCGTGTTCTCGCTGATCTGGCTGAAAGTTATCCACAGCCCGCGCCAGCACCCGATGATCAACGAAGCCGAGTTCAAGCACATCGCCGACAACGGCGGCATGGTCGACATGGACCAGGACAAGGGCAAAGGTAAAAAGGTCGACGGTCCGAAGTGGGACTACATCCGCCAGTTGCTGACCAACCGCATGATGCTCGGCGTGTACCTGGGCCAGTACTGCATCAATGGCATCACCTACTTCTTCCTGACCTGGTTCCCGGTGTACCTGGTGCAAGAGCGCGGCATGACCATTCTCAAGGCCGGTTTCATTGCTTCGTTGCCGGCGATCTGTGGCTTTATTGGTGGTGTACTCGGCGGGGTGATTTCCGATTACCTGCTGCGCAAGGGCCATTCCCTGACCTTCGCCCGCAAGGCGCCGATCATTGCCGGTTTGCTGGTCTCCAGCAGCATCGTCGCGTGCAACTACGTGGACATCGAATGGATGGTCGTCGGCTTCATGGCCCTGGCGTTCTTCGGTAAAGGCGTGGGCGCGCTGGGCTGGGCCGTGGTGTCCGACACCTCGCCAAAACAGATCGCCGGTTTGAGTGGCGGCCTGTTCAACATGTTCGGCAACATCGCGTCGATCACCACCCCGATCGTGATTGGCTACATCATCAGCGCCACCGGTTCGTTCAAATGGGCGCTGGTGTTCGTCGGTTGCAACGCCCTGGTCGCGGTGTTCAGCTACCTGGTGATCGTTGGTCCGATCAAACGCGTGGTGCTCAAAGAGCCGCCAAGCACCGGTCCTGAGCTGACCAAATTATCTGAAGCGCATTCCTGAGGAGCGGCGTCATGCAGTTGATTGAACATTCCGACTCGCCGCGCTACATCCGCCTGCACGAGCGGGACAACGTAGTGATTGTGGTCAACGACCAGGGCGTGCCGGCCGGCACCGAGTTTCCCGATGGCCTGGTCACGGTGGATTTCGTGCCCCAGAGCCACAAGGTCACCCTCGAGGACATTCCCGAGGGCGGTCAGGTGATTCGCTACGGCCAGACCATTGGCTACGCCTTGCAGCCGATTCCGCGCGGCAGTTGGGTCAAGGAAGATCAACTGCGCATGCCCACCGCGCCACCGCTGGACAGCCTGCCGCTGTCCACCGATGTGCCGGCGACCCAGGCACCGCTGGAAGGCTTCACCTTCGAGGGGTATCGCAACGCCGACGGCACCGTCGGTACGCGCAATATTCTCGGGATCACCACGACGGTGCAGTGCGTCACCGGTGTGCTCGATCATGCGGTCAAGCGCATCAAGGACGAGTTGCTGCCGTTGTACCCGCACGTCGATGACGTGGTGGCGCTGACCCACAGTTACGGCTGCGGCGTTGCGATCACGGCGACCGACGCATACATCCCGATCCGCACCGTGCGCAACCTCGCACGCAACCCGAACCTGGGTGGCGAAGCGCTGGTGATCAGCCTCGGCTGCGAAAAATTGCAGGCCGGGCAGGTGATGCACGACAACGACAGCTCGGTGGATTTGAGCGAGCCTTGGCTGTATCGCTTGCAGGATTCGAGTCACGGTTTCACCGAGATGATCGAGCAGATCATGGCGCTGGCCGAAATCCGTTTGAAGAAGCTTGATCAACGCCGCCGGGAAACCGTGCCGGCGTCCGAGCTGATCCTCGGCATGCAGTGCGGCGGCAGCGATGCGTTTTCCGGGATCACCGCCAATCCGGCGTTGGGTTATGCCTCGGACTTGCTGTTGCGGGCGGGTGCGACGGTGATGTTTTCCGAAGTCACTGAAGTGCGCGATGCGATTTACCTGCTGACCTCCCGCGCCGAAACCAAGGAAGTCGCCGAGGAACTGGTGCGGGAAATGGACTGGTACGACCGTTACCTGGCCAAGGGCGAAGCGGACCGCAGCGCCAACACCACGCCAGGGAACAAGAAGGGCGGGTTGTCGAACATTGTCGAGAAGTCCTTGGGCTCGATCGTCAAATCCGGCAGCAGCGCGATCAACGGCGTGCTCGGCCCTGGCGAGCGCTTCAAGCGCAAAGGGCTGATTTTCTGCGCGACCCCGGCCAGTGATTTTGTCTGCGGCACGTTGCAACTGGCGGCGGGGATGAACCTGCATGTGTTCACCACCGGGCGTGGCACGCCGTATGGTTTGGCGATGGCGCCGGTGGTCAAGGTCTCGACCCGGACTGAACTGGCGCAGCGCTGGCCGGACCTGATCGACATCGATGCCGGGCGGATTGCCACCGGGCGCGCTTCGATTGAAGACCTCGGCTGGGAGTTGTTCCATTACTACCTGGACGTGGCCAGCGGCAAGAAACAGACCTGGGCCGAGCAGCACAAACTGCATAACGACATCACCTTGTTCAACCCGGCGCCGATCACTTAAGACCGCGTTATCGTTCTTCGCGGGCAAGTCGAATCGTCGCACCGCTCGCTCCTACAGACCACCGAACCTGTAGGAGCGAGGCTTGCCCGCGAAGGCGTTCTCCCAGACGCCGATGTCTTCCGTGGCATATCATTCGCCCTTAATGACGCCCACCCAAGGTCCCCTCCGGCATGCTGGCAATCTTCCTCGAAACCCTGAACATCACCGCGCCGGTGTTTGCCATGCTGTTTCTGGGTGTGCTGCTCAAGCGCATCGACTGGATCAACGACAACTTCATCCACACCGCCTCGGCCCTGGTGTTCAATGTCACCATGCCGGCGTTGCTGTTCCTCGGCATCCTGCATGCCGACCTGCACGCTGCATTGCAGCCGGCGCTACTGATCTACTTTTCGGTGGCGACCCTGGCGAGTTTCGCCATCGCCTGGGGCTGGGCGATCTGGAAGTGTCCGCGGGAAGACCGGGGCATCTACACCCAAGGCGCGTTTCGCGGCAACAACGGGGTGATTGGCCTGGCGCTGGCCGCGAGCATGTACGGCGACTACGGGATTTCCCTCGGGGCAATTCTCGCGGCGTTGGTGATCCTGTTTTACAACACCCTCTCGACCATCGTGTTGGCGGTGTACAGCCCGGTGATCAAGTCCGATCCGTGGAGCATCTGCAAAAGCGTGTTCAGCAACCCGCTGATCATCAGCGTGTTTGCGGCGGCGCCATTTGCCTATTTCAAGCTCAGTTTGCCGGGCTGGCTGGAGACTTCAGGCCAGTACCTGGCGCAAACCACCTTGCCGTTGGCGCTGATCTGCATCGGCGGCACCTTGTCCCTGGCGGCGTTGCGCAAAAGCGGCAACATGGCGCTGAGCTCTAGCCTGGTGAAGATGATCGGCCTGCCGGTGCTGGCGACCGTAGGCGCGTGGCTGTGGGGCTTTCGTGGGGCGGAGCTGGGGATCTTGTTTCTGTACTTCGGCAGCCCGACGGCGGCGGCGAGTTTTGTCATGGCGCGTCAGGCCAACGGCAACCATGAATTGGCGGCGGCGATTATTGTGATTACGACATTGATGGCCGCGGTGACCACCAATATCGGGATCTTTGTGTTGCAGTGGGGTGGGTGGATTTAGCGTTTCGCTTCCAGGTCGCTCAGCCAGCGGGCGACATTCGGTCGATAGCCGACCCCGTCGACTGCGCCCTCATCATAGCCGTAGTACATGGCGGCTTCCCTGAAGACTAGCGGTGGATAGTATTCGCGCCTTTCCGACAGCGCATAACCTTGCACGATCGCCAGGGCTGCCGCACACAGTGGGGTTGCACTCGAGGTTCCTGAATAGGAAGAGGTGTAGCTTGCGTTGATGCCTCGGTTTTGCAGATGTCCATAACCGGTAGTCGTCACTGAGTCACCCCATGAATTGAGCCACAGAGAGTAGTGGTTGTAGTTGGACGTTGATCTACGGCGCCCGGTGCTGGGTGTGCAAGCACCCACCAGTGTGCCGCCGCTGTCACCCCAATCATTCATAGCGCTTTCGCTCAGATTCATTGCACCGTTGGCGGCGGCGAGCAGAACGGTGACATGGCGCTGGGTCAGCGCGTGAATTTTGTCCCACCATGACTTACTGTCGATCACGGGCAGACGGCCACGGATGCTGTCATTGAATTCGATGTCCAGGGCCACAATGTCGGCCAACTCGGCGTTCTGAACAATTAAATCAAGATCCCCCGTGTCGTAGAAAAGAAAGCGGCAGCCGTGCGCTATGCCCTTGACCCCAAAGCTGTTGTCGGTTCCAACCACACAGCCACAGGAGGCTGTCCCGTGGTTGCAATCTTCGGTTTCCAAACGACTAGTGATCACCTGAACATTGGCCAGGTCTTCATGGTTTTTATACACACCGAAATCAAGATGGTGCACGGTTGCACCGGCGCCATGCCGTTCATCCCAGATGCTGCGGATGTTCATCCCACGAGGGGCATCAACGTAAGTTTGCAGTTGGGTAAAGTCCGGCGTGGGGGTGTCTGTGCTTGTCAGTTGTTCTTGTTCCTCAATGCCCTCATCCGCCAGCGCGGGAAGTTCCGGCGCTTTCATCGATTTAGTGTCCGGTGTGACGGAACAGTAAATAACATAGTCCAGGGTTTCCAACTCCGTTGCGATCGGGATCAAGTCCTCTTTTGGGATAACGCCGTCAATCCGGTAGAAATCGGAAAATGCCTCAAGACCTTTTTTACGCGTGGTCACCGCCGAAAAAACCAGCCTGAAGCGGAGCGTATGCTTGATGCCGTTGAAGATGGACAGCACTTTGGCAGACTCGTGTTCAAGCTTCGCCAGACCGCCAGGTTGAAACTTGACCTCAAGGAAATGATGTTCGATACCTTCATAGAGCCAGTGACCACCTTTAAGAGATTTGCTGGGCGGTTGGTTCACGGCAGGCGCAACGGGATAGGGCTGAGACATCGGGGATATATTGATTTCCATCGATTCGCCAGTCGCCAGTGTTCCATCATCCAGCGTCAGTCGGCAGGTAGCCTTATAAGTACCGGCTGGCTGATTATCAAAGCTCAGGGTTTCATCTTTTGTTAGTGAGTCAATCTGCGCGACCGTCTTACCCGCTCGTTGCAGGTGATACTGAATGTGCTTGAAGGCTTTTACGCCGATGTATCTAACGTGGATTTTTCCATCAAATTCAACGCTACTGAATATCATCAGGTCGGGTTTCATGGCTCTTGTCCCTGTCATTTGATAGGCGTGGGGGAACTCGCTGCAGACAGGCAGATTGTTGAATAGGGATGGAGGATTTACGACTGTCAGAAATACCAGTTTCGACGAATGGCTATCTGGCGGGCAAACTTGTGAGTCAGGACAAACCAGAAGACTGGATCGTCTCCCGGTTCGAGTGGCAGAACGCCTTACTGTACCGGCTTGTAGGTTTCGATCACTTCCTGCGCCGCGCGAAACGCATCAATCGCCGCCGGCACCCCGGCATACACCGCGCAATGCAGCAGTGCTTCACGAATCTCTTCTACGGTGCAGCCATTGTTCAGCGCGCCACGCACGTGACCTTTCAACTCCTGCGGGCACTTCAACGCGGTCAGCGCGGCGAGGGTGATCAGGCTGCGGGTTTTCAGCGGCAAACCTTCACGGTTCCAGACGCTGCCCCAGGCGTGTTCGTTGACGAAATCCTGCAGCGGTTGGCTGAACTCGGTGGCATTGCCCAGTGCGCGGTCGACGAACGCATCGCCCATCACTTGGCGGCGTACTTCAACGCCGGGCTTCTTGTTGTCGGTCATGGCACATCCCTCTTGTGGTGTTGGCGGCGCCAGGCGCGCAGCGACGTGAACAGCAAGAACGCCACCAGCGCCGGCAGGACGAAAATCAGCATCAAATGTTCAAGCTTGCCGGCCAGGGGCATGCCGGTGGTGAACGCCACCACGTGCAACCCGTAGGCCAGGTACAAACCCAGAAACAGCAGGCCCTCGGCCCGGGTCACCCGATAACCGGAATAGAACACCGGCAGGCACAGCGTGGCGACGCCGAGCATCACCGGCAGATCGAAATCCAGGGCATTGGGCGACACCGACAGCGGCGACGGCGCCACCAAGGCGGTAAAGCCCAGCACGCCCAACAGGTTGAACAAGTTGCTGCCGATCACATTGCCCACGGCAATCTCCCGCTGACCGCGCAGGGCGGCGATCAGCGAGGTGGCCAGTTCCGGCAGGGAGGTGCTGATGGCGACGATGGTCAGGCCGATGACGCGCTCTGACAGCCCCAGATCGGTAGCGACCGACACCGCAGCGCCCAGTAGCAAATGACCGGCATACACCAGCATCGCCAGTCCGGCGACGATCATCAGCAGGCTGGTGATCCACGGGGCTTGTGCGGTGGCTTCGTGAGTCGATTGTGGCCGGGTCGAGTGTCGCGACTGGCGCAACAGCAAACCCAGGTAAACCACCAACGCGGTCAGCAGGATGACACCGTCGGTGCGGGTCAGTTCTTCGTTCCAGGCCAATACACAGACCAACAGGCTGGCGCCGATCATCAGCGGAATGTCCAGCCGAACGAGCTGGCGCGAGACCCGCAACGGAATGATCAGCGCCGACAGACCGAGGGTGACGAGGATGTTGAAGATGCTGCTGCCGATCACGCTGCCGACGGCGATGTCAGGGTTTTGCGCCAGCATGGCCTGCAGGCTGACCGCCATTTGCGGGGCGCTGCTGCCGAGGGCGACGATGGTCAGGCCGATGATCAGCGGCCGCACATGCAGGCGCGCGGCCAGGCGCACGGCGGCGCGCACCATCAGCTCGGCGCCGGCGATCAATAGAAACAGGCCGCTGAGCAGTTCGATCAGGCTCAGCAGAGGGATGTCTTCTAATCCGTAAATGGTCTCGGCTCCGTCAATCGTCGAGGGCTTGCACGCGAACCCGTGCGGTACCGGCGCGCAGCATGCCCAGCCGCTCGGCGGCTTCGTGAGACAGATCGATCAGGCGCCCACGGGTATGCGGCCCGCGATCATTGATGCGCACCACGCAGGATTTGTCGTTATTCAGATTGGTGACCTTCACCCGCGTGCCGAAGGGCAACTGGCGATGGGCGGCGGTCAGGGAATTCTTGTCGAAACGCTCACCGCTGGCGGTGCGTTTACCTTGGTGTCTGGCGCCGTAATAGGACGCGGTGCCGGTCTTGTCGTAACCGTGTGGGTCGATGATGTCGTTGCTGGCGCAACCGGCCAGCAGGGAGAGCAGGGCGCAGGCGCCCAGTAGACGCTTCATTCAAAAGCTCCCAAGTGATCGTTCCCACGCTCCCGCGTGGGAACGCATCCCGTGACGCTCTGCGTCACATTGCGATGGACGCGGAGCGTCCGGGGCGGCATTCCCACGCACAGCGTGGGAACGATCCTCGGGCCCAAGACCACGGTTTAGCCTTCGAGCTTGCTTTTCAGCAGTTCGTTGACCTGTTGCGGGTTGGCCTTGCCTTTGGAGGCTTTCATGGCCTGGCCGACGAAGAAGCCGAACATCTTGCCGCGTTTGGCTTCATCTGCCGCGCGGTACTGTTCAACCTGTTCGGCGTTGGCCGCGAGCATCTCGTCCAGCACCGCCGAGATGGCGCCGCTGTCGGTCACTTGCTTGAGGCCGCGCTTGTCGATGATCTCGTCCGCGCTGCCTTCGCCGCTGGCCATCGCCTCAAACACAACCTTGGCGATTTTGCCGGAGATGGTGTTGTCGGTGATGCGCAGCAGCATGCCGCCCAGTTGCTCGGCCGAGACCGGCGACTGTTCGATGTCCAGGCCCTGTTTGTTCAACAGGCTGCCCAGTTCAACCATCACCCAGTTGGCCGCGAGTTTGGCGTCGCCGCCGATGCTTACGACTTTCTCGAAGTAATCGGCCTGCTCGCGGCTGGTGGCCAGGACGCTGGCGTCATACACCGACAGACCGAACTGCGCCTGGAAGCGCTCACGTTTCTGCGGTGGCAATTCCGGCAGGGTGGCGCGCACGTCCTTGAGGAACGAGTCCTCGATCACCACTGGCAGCAGGTCCGGATCGGGGAAGTAACGGTAGTCGTTGGCTTCCTCTTTGCTGCGCATCGGACGGGTTTCGTCCTTGTTCGGATCGTACAGGCGGGTCTGCTGGATCACTTTGCCGCCGTCTTCGATCAGCTCGATCTGACGGCGCACTTCGCTGTTGATCGCCTTCTCGATAAAGCGGAACGAGTTGACGTTCTTGATCTCGCAGCGGGTGCCGAATTCAACCTGGCCTTTCGGACGGATTGACACGTTGCAGTCGCAACGCAGCGAACCTTCGGCCATGTTGCCGTCGCAGATGCCCAGGTAACGCACCAGCGCGTGGACGGTCTTGACGTAGGCCACGGCTTCCTTGGCGCTGCGCATGTCCGGCTCGGAGACGATTTCCAGCAGCGGCGTGCCGGCACGGTTCAGGTCGATGCCGGTGGCGCCGTTGAACTCTTCGTGCAGGCTTTTACCGGCGTCTTCTTCAAGGTGCGCACGGGTCACGCCGACACGTTTGATCGTGCCGTCTTCCATGGCGATGTCCAGGTGGCCCTTGCCGACGATCGGCAATTCCATCTGGCTGATCTGGTAGCCCTTGGGCAGGTCCGGGTAGAAATAGTTTTTACGGGCGAACACGTTGTGCTGGCCGATTTCGGCATCGATGGCCAGGCCGAACATCACCGCCATGCGTACCGCTTCCTGGTTCAGCACCGGCAGCACGCCGGGCATGCCCAGGTCTACCAGGCTGGCCTGGGTGTTCGGCTCGGAACCGAAGGTGGTGGAACTACCGGAAAAAATTTTCGACCGGGTGGTGAGCTGGGTATGAATCTCCAGCCCGATCACGACTTCCCATTGCATGTGTTTCTCCTCAGAAGCCGGTTGGGGTGCGGGTGTGCCAGTCAGTGTTGAGCTGATACTGGTGGGCAACGTTCAACAGGCGACCTTCCTGGAAATACGGGGCGAGCAATTGCACGCCGACCGGCAGACCGTCGACAAAACCGGCCGGCATGGACAAGCCCGGCAGGCCCGCGAGGTTGGCGGTGATGGTGTAGACGTCTTCCAGATAGGCAGCGACCGGGTCGCTGTTCTTGGCGCCGAGCTTCCAGGCCGGGTTCGGCGTGGTTGGGCCGAGGATGATGTCGACCTCATTGAAGGCGGCCATGAAGTCGTTTTTCACCAGGCGACGGATCTTCTGCGCCTTCAGGTAGTAGGCGTCGTAGTAACCGGCCGACAGCGCGTAGGCACCGACCATGATCCGGCGCTGTACTTCGGCGCCAAAACCTTCGCCACGGGAACGCTTGTACAGGTCTTCCAGGTTTTTCGGGTCTTCGCAGCGATAGCCGAAACGCACGCCGTCGAAACGCGACAGGTTGGAGGACGCTTCTGCCGGGGCGATTACGTAGTACGCAGGAATCGCGTGCTGCATGTTCGGCAGGCTGATTTCCTTGATCACGGCACCGAGCTTTTCCAGCTCTTTAATGCTGGTGTGGATCAGCTCGGCAATGCGCGGGTCGAGACCGGCGCTGAAGTATTCCTTCGGCACGCCGATGCGCAGGCCTTGCAACGACGTGTTGAGGCTGGCGCTGTAATCCGGCACCGGTTCGTCGATGCTGGTGGAATCATTGGCATCAAAACCGGCCATGCCTTGCAGCAGAATCGCGCAGTCTTCGGCAGTGCGTGCCAACGGGCCGCCCTGATCGAGGCTGGAGGCGTAGGCGATCATGCCCCAGCGCGAAACGCGACCGTACGTCGGTTTCAGGCCGGTGAGGTTGGTGAACGCAGCGGGTTGGCGGATCGAGCCGCCGGTGTCGGTGGCGGTCGCGGCTGGCAGCAGGCGCGCGGCAACGGCGGCCGCCGAACCACCGGACGAACCGCCCGGCACGTGTTCCAGGTTCCACGGGTTTTTCACCGCGCCGTAGTAGCTCGACTCGTTGGCCGAACCCATGGCGAATTCGTCCATGTTGGTCTTGCCAAGGGTCACAGCGCCGGCAGCGGCCAGTTTGGCGACCACGGTGGCGTCGTACGGTGCTTTAAAGTTGTCGAGCATCTTCGAGCCGCAGCTGGTGCGGATGCCCTGGGTGCAGAACAGGTCTTTATGGGCGATCGGCGCGCCGAGCAGGGCGCCGCTCTCACCATTGGCGCGGCGTGCGTCAGCGGCTTTCGCCTGCTGGAGCGCCAGGTCTTCGGTGAGGCTGATGAAACTGTTGAGCTGTGGATCGAGCTGGGCGATGCGCGCCAGCAGGACTTTGGTCAGCTCTTCGGAAGAAAACTTTTTATCGGCGAGACCGCGGGCGATCTCGGCCAGAGTCATTTGATGCATTGCAGGCTCTTTCCCTTTAGTCGATGACTTTCGGAACCAGGTACAGGCCGTTTTCGACCGCTGGTGCGATGGACTGATAGGCCTCGCGATGATTGGTCTCGGTCACAACGTCGGCACGCAGGCGCTGGCTGGCTTCCAGTGGGTGGGCCAGCGGCTCGATACCGTCGGTATTGACCGCCTGCATTTCGTCGACCAGCCCAAGAATGCTGTTCAGGGCCGAAGTGATGTGTGGAAGATCGGCATCATTCAGGCCAAGGCAGGCCAGATGAGCGATTTTTTCCACGTCGGAGCGTTCAAGCGCCATTGCGATTCTCCAGTGGAAAACAGAACGGACGGCGTCCGTGTGTTAGATTGTCGGAACACTACCGCATTTCTACGGTCATAAGGCCGCGATTGTGGGGGTTGGTGCACAGAAAAGCGGCCAATTTAACATATTGGCGCCTTGCCCAAAATCCCTGTCGTTGTTAGAGTTTGCCGCACTTTTTTACCCACGCGTTGCCTAGGGTCCCTTTCCCATGTTCAAGAAACTGCGTGGCATGTTTTCCAGCGATCTTTCCATTGACCTGGGCACTGCCAACACCCTTATTTACGTGCGCGAGCGCGGAATCGTCCTGAATGAGCCCTCCGTTGTGGCTATTCGGACACACGGTAACCAGAAAAGTGTCGTTGCTGTCGGCACCGAGGCCAAGCGCATGCTCGGCCGTACGCCGGGCAACATTGCCGCCATTCGTCCGATGAAAGACGGCGTGATCGCCGACTTCAGCGTCTGCGAAAAGATGCTGCAGTACTTTATCAACAAGGTTCACGAAAACAGCTTCCTGCAGCCTAGCCCTCGCGTGCTGATCTGCGTTCCATGCAAATCGACCCAGGTCGAGCGTCGTGCCATCCGTGAGTCGGCCCTTGGTGCCGGTGCCCGTGAAGTGTTCCTGATCGAAGAGCCGATGGCTGCTGCGATCGGCGCCGGCCTGCCGGTTGAAGAAGCGCGCGGTTCGATGGTGGTCGATATCGGTGGTGGTACCACTGAAATCGCGCTGATCTCCCTGAACGGTGTGGTTTACGCCGAGTCCGTACGGGTTGGCGGCGACCGCTTCGACGAAGCGATCATCACCTACGTGCGTCGCAACTACGGCAGCCTGATCGGCGAATCCACCGCCGAGCGCATCAAGCAGGAAATCGGTACCGCCTACCCGGGCGGCGAAGTTCGCGAAGTCGACGTTCGTGGCCGTAACCTGGCTGAAGGCGTTCCACGCGCATTCACCCTGAACTCCAATGAAGTGCTGGAAGCTCTGCAAGAGTCCCTGGCCACCATCGTTCAGGCTGTGAAAAGTGCCCTGGAGCAATCGCCGCCGGAATTGGCTTCCGACATCGCCGAGCGTGGCCTGGTGCTGACCGGTGGTGGCGCCTTGCTGCGCGACCTCGACAAGTTGCTGGCCCAGGAAACCGGTCTGCCGGTGATCGTTGCCGAAGATCCGCTGACCTGCGTGGCTCGCGGCGGTGGTCGTGCCCTGGAAATGATGGATAAACACACCATGGATCTGCTGTCGAGCGAGTGATCTCGTCCGACACCTCTATGCTGTGAGCGCGCAGGCAGCACTTTGCAGTGCTGCCTGTTGCGTTTATCTTCTGTCAGTCTGCATCCAGGCCGGTTTGATGCCGTATGAATAAAGAGAACATTTGCCTGGGAGGAGCGGCTTATTAAACCGCTTTTCGCCAAAGGCCCCTCACTGGGCGTGCGCTTATTGGTGCTGGTCGTGCTTTCGGTCGCGCTGATGGTGGTCGATGCCCGCTTCACACTGCTCAAGCCAGTGCGTAGCCAGATGTCGCTGGTGCTGATGCAGTCCTACTGGATCACCGACCTGCCACAGCGGCTATGGCAAGGTGTGGCCAGCCAATTCGGCAGCCGTACCGAACTGGTTGCCGAGAACGAAAAACTCAAGACCGAAAACCTGCTGTTGCAGGGCCGTATGCAGAAGCTTGCCGCCCTCACCGAGCAGAACGTTCGGCTGCGCGAGTTGCTCAATTCCTCCGCGCTGGTCAACGAGAAGGTCGAAGTGGCCGAGTTGATCGGCATGGACCCCAACCCCTTCACCCATCGCATCATCATCAACAAAGGTGAGCGCGACGGTGTGGTCCTCGGCCAGCCGGTGCTCGACGCCCGTGGCTTGATGGGCCAGGTGGTGGAGTTGATGCCCTACACCTCCCGAGTGCTGTTGTTGACCGACACGACCCACAGCATCCCGGTGCAAGTGAATCGCAACGGCCTGCGGGCGATTGCCAGCGGTACCGGCAACCCGGAGCGCCTGGAACTGCGTCACGTCGCCGACACCGCCGACATTAAAGAAGGCGATCTGCTGGTCAGCTCCGGCCTCGGCCAGCGCTTCCCGGCGGGTTACCCGGTGGCGACGGTCAAGGAAGTGATTCACGATTCCGGCCAGCCGTTTGCCATCGTCCGCGCCGTACCGACTGCGGCCTTGAACCGCAGCCGTTATCTGTTGCTGGTATTCAGCGATGGTCGCACTGCCGAAGAACGCGCCAACGAAGCCGCCCAGGCCCAGGAAGCGCTGGACCAGCACGGCGGCGGGCCGATCATTCCGGCCACGGTGCCGAAACCGATTCCAGCCGTCGTGCCAGTTCCGGCCGTTGCCGCGCCAGTCACCGCACCAGCGGTCACAACGCCCACTGCAACGACACCGACCAAGCCTGCGGCCAGCACCCGTGCGGCCAAACCTGTCGCCAAACCGGCTGCCCCGAAACCTGCTGCCAAACCGCCAGTCACTGCACCGGCCACCACTGGGGGACGAGAATAATGGCGGGCGCTACTTCATCGCGTAACGGCTGGATCGTCTGGCTGACCTTCGCCATCGGCCTGCTGCTCAGCGTTTCGCCGCTGCCGCAGTTCATGGAAATCCTGCGTCCCTTGTGGCTGGCCTTGCTGCTGGCGTTCTGGGCGCTGGCCTTGCCGCAAACCGTCGGCATGGTCACTGCGTTTTGCCTGGGGCTGGCCGAAGACGTGCTCTACGGCACCTTGCTGGGCCAGAATGCGTTGATCCTGACGCTCATCACCTTCCTCGTGCTGTCGCTGCAACAACGTCTGCGCATGTTCCCGATGTGGCAGCAGTGCCTGGTGATCCTGGTGATCTTCGGCCTCGCGCAATTGGTGCAGCTGTGGCTCAGCGCCCTGACCGGCAACCGTCAGCCAACCTTGGCGCTGGTACTTCCGGCACTGGTGAGTGCGCTGCTCTGGCCGTGGATCAGCTTCGGTTTGCGTGGACTGCGTCGGCGCTACAAGATCAATTAATTCGGTCAGGCATTTGCCCGCACCTCGACAAGGGAGATGTCTGGATGAAATTGCTTTACCTCGCCTCAGGCTCGCCGCGTCGGCGTGAACTGCTCACGCAGATCGGCGTGCCGTTCTCCGCCATCAGTGCGGACATCGACGAAACCCCTTTGCACAACGAAACCCCATCGGCCTATGTCGAGCGCCTGGCGCGCGGCAAGGCCGAGGCCGGGCGCGGCACTGTCGTGTCCGACGCAGCGTTCTGTGTATTGGGCGCGGACACTGCCGTGGTGCTGGACGGGAAAATTCTCGGCAAGCCGGTGGACGAAGCCGACGCTTGCGCCATGCTTATGCTGTTGGCAGTGCATGAACACGAAGTGCTGACGGCGATTGCCGTGCTCGAAGGTGAGCGTTGCGAGTCGCGGGTGGTGCGCAGCCGGGTGCGGTTTCGTGACATCAGCCGCGAGGAAGCAGCGGCCTATTGGGCCAGCGGCGAACCCCGGGACAAGGCCGGCGGCTATGGGATTCAAGGACTTGGCGCGGTGTTTGTCGCCGGGCTCGATGGCAGCTATTCGGCGGTGGTCGGATTGCCACTGTGCGAAACCGCAGAACTCCTCGGCCATTTCGGCATACCCTGTTGGCAAACCCTAAACGCGCGCTAAGCGTCGTACTGACTAGATGCGGCCATTTTCGTGAACATGCCTGAACGAGACCCTGCCATGAGTGAAGAGATTCTGATCAACATCACGCCGATGGAATCGCGCGTGGCGGTGGTCGAAAACGGTGTTCTGCAAGAGGTTCATGTCGAACGCACGCAAAAGCGCGGGATCGTCGGCAACATCTATAAAGGCAAGGTCGTGCGGGTGCTGCCGGGCATGCAGGCGGCGTTCGTCGACATCGGCCTGGACCGCGCCGCATTTATTCATGCCTCGGAAATCTCCCTGCGCGAAGGCCCGGCGGTCGAAAGCATCAGCAGCCTGGTGCACGAAGGCCAGAGCCTGGTAGTGCAAGTCACCAAGGACCCGATCGGCTCCAAAGGCGCGCGCCTGACCACCCAACTGTCGATCCCGTCGCGTTATCTGGTGTACATGCCGCGCACGGCCCACGTCGGCATTTCCCTGAAGATCGAAGACGAAGCCGAGCGCGAACGCCTCAAGCAAGTGGTCACCGATTGCGTGGCCAAGGAAGGCATCAAGGAAGCTGGCGGTTTCATCCTGCGCACCGCCGCCGAAGGGGCTGGGGCCGATGAAATCCTCATGGACATCCGCTACCTGCGCCGGCTGTGGGACCAGATCAACGCCCAGATCAAAACCATCGGCGCGCCAAGTGTGATCTACGAAGACCTCGGCCTGGCCCTGCGCACCTTGCGTGACCTGGTGAGCCCGAAGATCGAGAAGATCCGCATCGACTCCCGGGAAACCTTCCAGAAAACCACGCTATTCGTCGCCGAACTGATGCCGGAAATCGCGGATCGCCTTGAGCACTACCCCGGCGAGCGGCCGATTTTTGACCTGTACGGCGTCGAAGACGAAATCCAGAAAGCCCTGGAGCGCAAAGTGCCGCTCAAGTCCGGCGGTTATCTGGTGGTGGACCCGGCAGAAGCCATGAGCACCATCGACGTCAACACCGGGGCGTTCGTCGGTCATCGCAATCTCGAAGAAACCATCTTCAAGACCAACCTCGAAGCCGCCACCGCCATCGCCCGCCAACTGCGCCTGCGTAACCTCGGTGGGATCATCATCATCGACTTCATCGACATGGAAGATGAAGAGCACCAGCGCCAGGTGCTGCGCACCCTTGAGAAGCAGTTGGAACGCGATCACGCCAAGACCAACATCATCGGCATCACCGAGTTGGGCCTGGTGCAGATGACCCGCAAACGCACCCGCGAAAGTCTCGAACAGGTGCTGTGTGAACCGTGCAGCAGTTGCCAGGGCCGCGGCAAGTTGAAGACACCGGAAACGGTCTGCTACGAAATTTTCCGCGAAATCCTCCGCGAAGCCCGCGCCTATCAGGCCGAAGGCTATCGTGTATTGGCGAATCAGAAAGTGGTGGACCGTTTGCTCGATGAAGAGTCGGGCAACGTCGCCGAGCTGGAAGGGTTTATCGGCCGCACCATTCGGTTCCAGGTCGAAACCATGTATTCCCAGGAACAATACGACGTGGTGCTGCTCTGAATCTCCAGGTTTCACCGCGACTAGAACGGCTGGCCTCAGCTTTTTGCAATATTTTTGCCATGGGAGCCACCTGACATGGACCGTCTGACACGCATTTTGGCTGCACTGACCCGCTGGGGGCTGGGCCTGTGTGCGTTGGTTCTGGTGCTGATGGCGTTGTACGTCAGTCTCGGCCGAGAGCTGGCGCCGCTGGTGGCCGAATACCGCGCCGACATCGAGACCAAAGGCACTGAAGCGCTGGGCATGCCGCTGCAAATCGGCAAGCTGGAAGGCAGGTGGAGCGGTTTTGCGCCGATCCTGCTGGCGCACGACGTGACGGTCGGCGCGGGCACCAATGCCCTGCGCCTGGACAACGTGCGGGCCGTGCCGGATCTGTGGGCCAGCCTGTTGGCGCGCGAAGTGCGCATTGCCCACCTGGAACTCAATGGCCTGAAGATCAGCCTCAAGGAAGGTGAGGATGGCCAGTGGGCGCTGGAAGGTTTGCCGGTGCAGCAAGACCAGCCCATGGACCCGGCGCAACTGCTCAATCGCATGCAGATGGTCCAACAGCTGTCGGTGCTCGACAGCCAGATCACTTTGCAGCCGCTGGACCATGAGCCGCTGACCTTGACTTACGTCGGCCTGAATCTGCAAACCGGCGCTTCCCGTCAGCGACTCGACGCGCGCCTGACCCTGCCTGATGGCCAGCCTGTGGCCATGAGCCTGCGCACCCGTGTGCGCGCCAGTGCATGGAAGGACGGTGCAGCCGAGGCTTACCTGAGCCTGCCGCAAAGCGACTGGTCGAAATGGTTGCCCGCACGCCTGACCCGGCAGTGGAATTTCTCCGAGATCAAGGCCGGCGGCGAGCTGTGGCTGACCTGGGGCGAGGGCGCGGTGCAAAGCGCGGCGATTCGTCTCAACGCCCCGCAACTCAAGGGCGCCTACGCCGAGCGCAAGCCAATCCAGATCAACAATTTTGCCCTCAACGGCTACTTCCAGCGCAGTGACGAAGGCGCCCTGGTGACCCTTGATTCCTTGTCGATGAACTTTGGCGACACGCGCTGGGAAACCCATCTGCAACTCAAGCAAAGCGTCGCCACGGACAAGACCGCGGAGCTCTGGCACCTGCAAGCCGACCGTCTCGACCTGACCCCGCTGACGCCACTGCTCAATGCGCTGGGGCCGTTGCCGGAAGGCGTGGCCACCGCCGTCGAGAAGCTCAAGGTTACCGGCGCCCTGCGTAACGTGTTGATGGATTTTCGGCCCAACGCCACCGACGACAGCAAATTCGGTTTCGCCGCCAACCTGGAGCGCGTCGGCTTCGACGCCTATCACGGCGCTCCGGCGGCGCGAAATGTCAGCGGCAGCATCAGCGGCGACCTCGGTCACGGCGAGCTGCGCATGGACAGTAAGGACTTTTCCCTGCACCTGGACCCGATTTTCGCCAAGCCATGGCAATACATCCAGGCCAATGCCCGGCTGACCTGGAAACTCGATAAAGACGGCTTCACCCTGATCGCGCCGTACCTGAAAGTATTGGGCGAAGAGGGCAAGATTGCCGGCGACTTCCTGATCCGCCTGCATTTCGATCGCACCCAGGAAGACTACATGGACCTGCGGGTCGGCCTGGTGGACGGCGACGGCAAATACACCGCCAAGTACCTGCCCACCGTGCTCAGCCCGGCACTGGACGAATGGCTGCGCACGGCGATCCTCAAGGGCGCGGTGGACCAGGGGTTCTTCCAGTACCAGGGCTCGCTCAATCATGGCGCCGAAGACACGGCGCGCAGCATCAGCCTGTTCTTCAAGGTGCATGACGCCGAACTGGCGTTCCAGCCGGGTTGGCCGCACGTGAGCAAGGTCAGTGGCGATGTCTTCATCGAAGACAGCGGTGTGCGGATCCTGGCCAGCAAGGGGCAATTGCTCGACACCCAGGTCAGCGACATCTACGTCAACATCCCCCACGTGCCGGCCGGGCAAAACGTCCACCTGTTCCTCGACGGCGGGTTTGCCGGCGGCTTGGGCGATGGCCTGAAGATTCTGCAGCAAGCGCCGATCGGCACCGCTGACACTTTTGCCGGTTGGGAAGGCGAGGGCGACCTGCAGGGCAAGCTCAAACTGGACATTCCGTTGGCCAAGGGCGAGCTGCCGAAAATCCTGGTCGACTTCAAGACTGCCAAGGCGAGGCTGAAACTGGCCGAACCGACGTTGGAACTGACGCAGCTCAAAGGCGATTTCCGTTTCGACAGCACCAAGGGCTTGAGCGGGCAGAACATCACTGCGCGGGCTTTCGACAAACCGGTGAGCGCGCAGATTTTTGCCGATGGCAGCCCGGGCAAGCTCAATACCCGGGTCACGGCGTCCGGTCAGGTCGAGGTGAAGAAACTCACCGACTGGCTGAACGTGACCCAGCCGTTGCCTGTGTCCGGCGTCGTCCCGTATCAGTTGCAACTGAACCTCAATGGCGCCGACAGCCAATTGGTCGTCAGCTCGAATCTCAAAGGGGTTGCCATCGATCTGCCCGCGCCGTTCGGCATGGCCGCCGATGTGGGGCGTGACACGGTGTTCCGCATGTCCCTGCAAGGGCCGGAGCGGCGTTACGGCGTCACGTATGGCGACCTGGCGAACTTCACGTTCGCGTCACCCCCCGGCAATTTTGCCGACGGTCGCGGAGAATTGTTCCTCGGTAACGGCACCGCCGTCTTGCCGAACGCCAAGGGCCTGCGTATCAGCGGTGTGCTGTCGGAGCTGGATGTCGGCCCGTGGAAAGAGCTGGCGGACAAGTACGCCGGCCAGGACCCGGGTGGCAGCGCCAAGCAGTTGCTCAGCGGCGCAGATTTCAAGGTCGGCAAGCTCAGTGGCATAGGGCCAACCCTCGATCAGGTGTCGGTGCAGTTGAACCGCAAACCGTCGGCCTGGGCGTTGCAGCTCGACAGTCAGCAGGCCAAGGGCAGCGCGACGATCCCCGACGCGAAAGCCGCACCGATTGCGATCAATTTGCAATACGTACGGTTGCCGGCGCCGGATCCGACCGTGCTGGCCGACGAAAACTCGCCGGACCCGCTGGTCTCGGTGGACCCGACCAAGATCCCGGCGCTGGATATCACCATCAATCAGCTGTTCCAGGGCAATGACCTGGTCGGCGCCTGGTCACTGAAAATCCGCCCGACCGCCAAGGGCATCGCCCTCAATACCCTGGACATGGGTCTCAAGGGCATCCTGTTGCAGGGCAGCGGTGGCTGGGAAGGCACGCCGGGCGCGACCAACAGTTGGTACAAGGGCCGGATCAGCGGCAAGAACCTGGCCGATGTGCTCAAGGGCTGGGGCTTTGCGCCGAGCGTGACCAGTGAAGAGTTTCATATGGATGTCGACGGTCGCTGGCCCGGTTCGCCGGCGTGGCTGGCCACCAAACGCTTCTCCGGCAGCCTCGATGCGTCGCTGAATAAAGGTCAGTTTGTCGAAGTCGAAGGCAGCGCCCAGGCGTTGCGAGTGTTCGGCCTGCTCAATTTCAACTCCATCGGCCGCCGTCTGCGCCTGGACTTCTCCGACCTGTTCGGCAAAGGCCTGAGCTACGACCGGGTCAAGGGCCTGCTGGTGGCGAGCAACGGCGTGTACGTGACCCGCGAGCCGATCCTGTTGACCGGTCCGTCGAGCAACCTGGAACTCAATGGCACCCTGGATCTGGTCGGCGATCAGGTCGATGCCAAGTTGCTGGTGACCTTGCCCCTGACCAACAACCTGCCGATTGCCGCGCTGATTGTCGGCGCGCCGGCCATTGGCGGTGCGTTGTTCCTGATCGACAAACTGATTGGCGACCGCGTGGCGCGTTTTGCCAGCGTGAAGTACAGCGTCAAGGGGCCGTGGAAAGAGCCGAAGATCACCCTGGACAAGCCGTTTTGAAAAAACACGCTCTGGGTTGATGGAGTAGCATGGCGCTAATCCTTGTAGGAGCGAGCGGTGCGGCGATCCGACTTGCCCGCGAAGGCGTGTTTCCTGACACCCTGCGGTGTATCGGTTCGCGGGCAAGCCTCGCCTACGGGTCATGTGTTGTTTTGAATAAGGAATGGCCATGTCTGTAGCGGTGATTCAAATGGTCAGCCAGAGCGATGTGCTGGCTAATCTGGCCCAGGCCCGGCGCCTGCTTGAACAAGCGGCGAACGCCGGCGCACGGCTCGCGGTGCTGCCGGAAAACTTCGCCGCCATGGGCCGTCGCGACATCGCCGACATCGGCCGCGCCGAAGCCATGGGCGAAGGCCCGATCCTGCCGTGGTTGAAACAGACCGCACGCGCCCTCAAGTTATGGATAGTCGCCGGCACCTTGCCATTGCCGCCGGTGGATCAGCCGACGGCGAAAGTGCATGCCTGCTCGCTGCTGGTGGATGACCAGGGCGAAACCGTCGCGCGGTACGACAAGTTGCACCTGTTCGACGTCGATGTGGCGGACAATCGCGGGCGTTACCGTGAATCCGATGACTATGCTTATGGCAGTGGCGTCGTGGTGGCGGACACCCCCGTCGGTCGAGTCGGCCTGAGCGTGTGTTACGACCTGCGTTTCCCGGAGCTGTACAGCGAATTGCGCGCTGCCGGTGCGGAGTTGATCACCGCACCCTCGGCCTTTACCGCCGTGACCGGCGCGGCCCATTGGGATGTGCTGATCCGTGCACGGGCCATCGAAACCCAGTGTTATGTGCTCGCGGCCGCTCAAGGTGGCGCCCATCCGGGGCCGCGAGAGACTTACGGACATGCCGCCATCGTCGACCCGTGGGGCCGCGTGCTGGCGCAACAGGATCAAGGCGAGGCCGTGCTGCTGGCCGAACGCGACAGCAGCGAACAGGCGTCCATCCGGGCGCGGATGCCGGTGTCCAGTCACCGGCGCTTTTTCTCGCAGGGCGTCCAGCGACCTGCCTCAGAACGATGAATTTAAGGCGTAAAGCATATGAGCGAGTTGTTGTCCTCAGTCAGTGACCACCTGTTAGCGCCCGGCGGCGTGACGATCGAGAGCCTGCAAAGTGTGCTCGGCGATCTGGCCGGCCCGGGCATCGATGCTGCCGATCTGTATTTCCAGGGCCAGATTTCCGAATCCTGGGCGCTGGAAGACGGGATCGTCAAGGAAGGCAGCTTCAACCTCGACCAGGGTGTCGGCGTGCGTGCGCAATCCGGTGAGAAGACCGGTTTTGCCTACAGCAATGCCATCACCCTCGAAGCCCTCGGCGCAGCGGCCCGTGCTGCCCGTTCGATCTCCCGCGCCGGGCAGAACGGCACGGTGCAAGCGTTCACCACCCAGGATGTCGCCCAGTTGTACGGGCCGGACAACCCGTTGGAAGTGCTGACCCGCGCCGAGAAAGTCGACCTGCTCAAGCGCATCGATGTCGCGACTCGCGCCCTCGACCCGCGTATCCAGCAAGTCACCGTGAGCATGGCCGGGGTTTGGGAGCGCATTCTTGTCGCGTCCACCGACGGCAGCCTGGCGGCGGATGTGCGGCCGTTGGTGCGCTTCAACGTCAGCGTGATCGTCGAGCAGAACGGGCGCCGCGAACGCGGTGGCCATGGCGGCGGCGGTCGCACTGATTACCGTTATTTCCTCAGCGACGACCGCGCCATGGGTTATGCCCGTGAAGCCTTGCGTCAGGCGCTGGTGAACCTGGAAGCGATTCCGGCACCGGCCGGCACGTTGCCGGTGGTGCTGGGTTCGGGCTGGTCCGGCGTACTGCTGCACGAAGCGGTCGGTCATGGTCTGGAAGGCGACTTCAACCGTAAAGGCAGTTCTGCTTACAGCGGGCGCATGGGCGAGATGGTTGCGTCCAAGCTGTGCACCATCGTCGATGACGGCACGTTGGCCGGGCGTCGTGGTTCGTTGAGCGTCGATGACGAAGGCACCCCGACCGAGTGCACCACGCTGATCGAAAACGGTGTGCTCAAGGGCTATATGCAGGACAAGCTCAACGCACGGCTGATGGGCGTTGCCCGTACCGGTAACGGTCGTCGCGAATCCTACGCGCACCTGCCGATGCCACGGATGACCAACACCTACATGCTGGCGGGTGAAAGCGACCCGGAAGAAATCATCAAATCGGTCAAGCGCGGCATCTATTGCGCCAACCTCGGCGGCGGCCAGGTGGACATCACCAGCGGCAAATTCGTGTTCTCCACCAGCGAGGCGTATCTGATCGAAGACGGCAAGATCACGGCCCCGGTCAAAGGCGCGACGTTGATCGGCAACGGCCCGGAAGCCATGAGCAAAGTGTCGATGGTCGGTAACGATCTGGCGCTGGACAGTGGTGTGGGGACGTGCGGGAAGGATGGGCAGTCGGTGCCGGTGGGTGTCGGCCAGCCAACGCTGAAAATCGATGCGATCACTGTGGGTGGCACAGGATCCTGATGGATGGAGCTTCGGGTGAACCGCTTGGCGGTTCACCCGATTCGGGACTTAACGCAGACCGCGTTGAGTCTCGTCCAGCTCACGGATGTACTTGAAGACTTTACGGCTCGATGCCGGTGGCTTGTTGGTCGCCAGTTCGTGCTGGGCCTGACGGATCAGGGAGCGCAACTGTTGACGATCAGCCTCCGGGTAGTCGAGCACGAACTTCTCCAGGACTGCATCGTCGCCCGTGATCAAGCGATCGCGCCAGCGTTCCAGGCCGTGGAAACGTTCGTTGTACTGCCGGGTGGAGGCATCGAGTTGATCGAGCAGCTTGAAAATGGCGTCAGTGTCCTGATCGCGCATCAATTTGCCGATGAACATCAGGTGCCGTTTACGCGCGATATTCGCGGTGTGCTTGGGCGCATCGGCCAGGGCCCGGCGCATGGCGTCGGTCAACGGCAGTTTTGCCAGCAAGTCAGGCTTGAGCGTTGTAAGGCGTTCGCCGAGGTCAACCAGAGCATGCAGCTCGCGTTTAACCTGGGATTTGCTTTTTTCTCCCGTATCGAGGGAGTCGTCGTAAGAATCAACCATGGTGGCCGTCCGCAAAGAAACGCCGCCATGATAACCAGTCGGGGGCCGCTTGTCCGGCCCGGTCGCTCGAAGGCCTTACCGAAAGCAGAATTTGAGTGGAGAACAGCATGAGTGCAGTTGAAAGCGTCGGCCCACAAGCGTTGCCGGCACTGCAAGAGCAAGTCGAGCAGATCATCGCTGAAGCCAAGCGCCAGGGTGCCAGTGCCTGTGAAGTGGCGGTGTCGCTGGAGCAGGGACTGTCCACGTCGGTGCGTCAGCGGGAAGTCGAAACCGTCGAATTCAATCGTGATCAGGGCTTTGGCATCACCTTGTACGTCGGCCAGCGCAAAGGCTCGGCCAGCACCTCGGCCAGCGGCCCGGAAGCGATCCGCGAAACCGTCGCCGCCGCGCTGGCCATTGCCAAGCACACCTCGGAAGACGAAGCCTCGGGCCTGGCGGATGCCGCGCTGATGGCCAAGGATCTGCAGGATTTCGATCTGTTCCACGAGTGGGACATCACCCCCGAGCAAGCCATCGAAATGGCCCTGAGCTGTGAAGCGGCGGCGTTTGCCACCGACAACCGGATCAAGAATGCCGATGGCACCACCCTTAGCACGCACCAGGGCTGCCGCGTCTACGGCAACAGCCACGGTTTTATCGGCGGCTACGCGTCGACCCGGCACAGCTTGAGCTGCGTGATGATCGCCGAGGCCGACGGCCAGATGCAGCGCGATTACTGGTACGACGTGAACCGTCAGGGCAACTTGCTGGCCGACCCGGTGAGCATCGGCCAGCGCGCCGCGCAACGGGCTGCGAGCCGCTTGGGCGCACGTCCGGTGCCGACCTGTGAAGTGCCAGTGCTGTTTTCGGCGGAACTGGCCGGCGGGTTGTTCGGCAGCTTCCTGTCGGCGGTGTCCGGCGGCAGCCTGTACCGCAAATCGTCGTTCCTCGAAGGCACTCTGGGGCAGAAGCTGTTCCCGGAATGGCTGACCCTCGACGAGCGTCCACACCTGATGCGGGCCATGGGCAGTTCGGCGTTCGATGGCGATGGTTTGGCGACCTATGCCAAACCGTTCGTCGAAAATGGCGTCCTGGTGTCGTACATCCTCGGCACGTATTCCGGTCGCAAACTGGGCATGCCGAGCACCGCCAACGCGGGCGGCGTGCACAACCTGTTCGTCACCCATGGCGACGAAGACCAGGCCGCGCTGTTGCGTCGCATGGGCCGTGGCTTGCTGGTTACCGAGCTGATGGGCCAGGGCCTGAACATGGTCACCGGCGATTATTCCCGTGGTGCGGCGGGTTTCTGGGTCGAGAACGGCGAAATCCAGTTCGCGGTCCAGGAAGTGACCATCGCCGGCAACATGCGCGACATGTTCAAACAGATTGTCGCGGTGGGTAATGACCTGGAACTGCGCAGCAACATTCGCACGGGTTCGGTGTTGATTGAGCGGATGACGGTGGCGGGTAGTTAACCCAGACCGTTACACAACAGGCGCGCCACCCCATGGGTGGCGCGTTTTTTTTTGTGGCTCTTGTAGGAGCAAAGCTTGCTCGCGATGGCGTCCCCGAGATTGTCATCCCGAGCAAGCTTTGCTCCTACGGAGGCTGTGGCAAATAATCCCGGGGTTGTTTTGGTTCTCATTATCATCTAATAATAAATCTCATTACCGAATGAGCCCGGATTATGAGTTCTGCCTTGCACGAGCAGCCTTACCTCGAAAGCTGGCGCTGGATGAGTCGCCAGATTCGTTGCGCGATGGATCCCGATGAGCCGCGCCTGATCGAACATTACCTGGCCGAAGGCCGGTATCTGGCCTGTTGCACGGCCACCTCGCCCTGGACCATCGCCGAAACCTCTTTCCGTTTGTTGCTCGACACCGCCGCCGATGTCGCGCTGCCGTGGCACTGGCGAACCTTCTGTCTCGACCAGGCCTGGCGCCCATTGCGCGAACTGGAACGCCTCTCCCTGTGCAAATGCCGCCTCAAGCGCTGGCAGAGCTACACCTGGCAACTGGCGACCTGCGAGTTGCAGCCTTCGATTCCCCTCATAGAACTGGTGCAAGGATTTCCTGATGAGTAATACGCGTATCGAACGCGACAGCATGGGCGAGCTTCAAGTCCCGGAAGCCGCCCTCTACGGCGCACAAACCCAGCGTGCAGTGGATAACTTCCCGATCAGTGGCCAACCGATGCCGGTGCAGTTCATCCGCGCGTTGATCCTGGCCAAAGCTGCCGCCGCCCGGGCCAACGTCGAGCTCAAGCAGATCAGCGAATCCCAGGGCAAAGCCATCGTCGATGCGGCCCAAGGCCTGCTCGAAGGCGATTTCATGCAGCACTTCCCGGTGGATATTTTCCAGACCGGTTCCGGCACCAGCTCCAACATGAACGCCAATGAAGTGATTGCCACCCTGGCCAGCCGTTTGCTGGGCGAACCGGTGAATCCTAATGATCACGTCAACTGCGGCCAGAGTAGCAACGACATCATCCCGACCACCATTCACGTCAGCGCCGCATTGGCGTTGCACGAGCAATTGCTGCCGGCGCTGCTGCACCTGGTGCAAGTGATCGAGCACAAGGCCGAGCAGGTTCATCACCACGTCAAAACCGGGCGCACGCACCTGATGGACGCCATGCCGGTGCGCATGAGCCAGGTGCTCAACGGTTGGGCGCAACAGCTCAAGGCCAATATCGGCCACCTGCAAGACCTGCTGCCGAGCCTGCAATCCCTGGCCCAGGGCGGCACGGCGGTGGGCACGGGGATCAACGCCCATCCGCAGTTCGCGGCGCTGTTCAGTCAGCAATTGAGCAAATTGACCCAAGTGCAATTCCAGCCTGGCAAGGACCTGTTTGCGCTGATTGGCTCCCAGGACACCGCGGTCGCAGTCTCCGGGCAGCTCAAGGCCACCGCCGTGTCGCTGATGAAAATTGCCAACGACCTGCGTTGGATGAACTCCGGCCCGCTCGCTGGCCTCGGTGAAATCGAACTCGAAGCCTTGCAGCCGGGCTCGTCGATCATGCCGGGCAAGGTCAACCCGGTGATCCCGGAAGCCACGGCGATGGTCGCCGCTCAAGTGATCGGCAACGACTCTGTGATCACCATCGCCGGCCAGTCGGGCAATTTCGAATTGAACGTGATGCTGCCGATCATCGCCCAGAACCTGCTGAGCAGCATCGAGTTGCTGGCCAATTCCAGCCGTTTGTTGGGCGACAAGGCCATCGCCAGCTTCAAGGTCAACGAGGCCCGGCTCAAGGAAGCGTTGTCGCGCAACCCGATCCTGGTCACTGCACTCAACCCGATCATCGGTTACCAAAAAGCCGCGGAGATCGCCAAGAAGGCGTATCAGCAGGGCCGTCCGGTGATTGATGTCGCCCTGGAACACACCGACCTGACGCGCAGCCAACTGGAAGACTTGCTCAATCCAGAAAAGCTCACCGCTGGCGGCGTGTAACTCACGCTACTGCTTTGGAGGCACACCATGGAGCACTGGAAACGCACGATCGAAAGGGCTAATCGCCATTTCATGCTGGGCGAGTTCGTCGATGCCCGCGAGGCTTACTTGCAGGCACTGGCGCTGGCCCAGGTGTTGTTCGAGCGCTGGGCGGATGCCGACGAAGCGGTGGCCGCTTGCGTGATTTCCCACCACAACCTGGCGGACTTGCATTTGCGTCTGAACCAGCCGGAGGAGAGCGCCGAGTACCTGTGCGCGATCCATCAGCGCTTATTGCAGACCATGCAAGACTCGCGACTGGCCCCGGCGCTGCGCGAAGCCGCGTTGCGCCAGAGCAGCAAGACCTACGTCGAACTACTGAATTTCATCAGCGAACACGGCGAATACCCACGCACCCATCGTTTGCTGCACATGGAGGCGGCGTCGACGCGGCACCCGCCTGTCCCTCTTCACCATGGAGTCCATTGAAATGGCTTTTACCTTGCCTGTCTTGCCGTACGCTTACGATGCCCTGGAACCGCATATCGATGCGCAGACCATGGAAATCCACTACACCAAACACCACCAGACCTACATCAACAACCTCAATGCGGCCGTTGAAGGCACCGAGTTTGCCGAGTGGTCGGTGGAAAAACTGGTGGCCGGCGTCCAGCAACTCCCGGAAAAACTGCGCGCTGCGGTGATCAACCAGGGCGGTGGCCACGCCAACCATTCGCTGTTCTGGGAAGTCATGGCGCCCAATGCCGGCGGCAAACCGGACGGTGCGCTGGCCACGGCCATCGATGAGCAGTTGGGCGGCCTCGACAGCTTCAAGGAAGCTTTCACCAAAGCCGCGCTGACCCGCTTCGGCAGTGGTTGGGCGTGGTTGAGTGTCACGCCGCAAAAGACCCTGATCGTGGAAAGCAGCGGCAACCAGGACAGCCCGTTGATGAACGGCAACACGCCGATCCTCGGCCTCGACGTCTGGGAACACGCCTATTACCTGCGTTATCAGAACCGTCGTCCGGAATACATCAACGCGTTCTACAACGTGATCAATTGGCCCGAAGTCGCGGCGCGCTATCAGGCTGCGCTGGTTTAAGTCCTCTATAAAAACAATCCAAGGCTGACTATGGGCACTGAAACACTGGCGATCGGCGGCGGACGAATGTTCCGTTACGCGTTGGGATCGCTGTTGCTGCTGGCGGGAATGACGTTGTTGGTTGCCCAGGGATTGGCGTGGCTGGAACTTGAGCCGAGGTTGCTGCGTGCCCTGCAAGGTGGGGCAATTTGCGCCTTAGGCACGGCGCTCGGGGCGGTGCCGGTGCTGGTGATTCGGCGCATGCCCCAGGCGCTCAGCGATACCTTGCTGGGTTTCGGTGCCGGGGTGATGCTCGCGGCGACCGCGTTTTCGCTGATTGTCCCGGGCATCTCTGCGGCCGAAAGCCTGGGGCTGACGCCTTGGGTGGCCAGCGGCCTGATCAGTTTCGGCATCATGCTCGGCGCATTCGGATTGTTTCTGGTGGATCGCAAGGTCTCCGGGGCCAGTCCGGAAATGCTCGTTGGCACCTTGGAACGCCCGGTGATTGCGCCGCGAATCTGGCTGTTCGTGTTCGCCATCATTGCCCACAACATTCCGGAAGGCATGGCGGTCGGGGTTTCGGCCGGTGGCGGCATGCCTGACGCCGACAGCCTGGCCATGGGCATCGCCTTGCAGGATGTGCCCGAGGGACTGGTGATTGCGTTGGTGTTGGCCGGGGCGGGGATGTCGCGGGTCAAGGCGTTCCTGATCGGTGCGGCATCAGGCTTGGTGGAGCCGGTTTTCGCATTGTTGTGCGCGTGGCTGGTGAGCCTGGCGGAATTGCTGTTGCCGTTGGGACTGGCGCTGGCGGCTGGGGCGATGCTGCTGGTGGTGACCCATGAGGTGATTCCGGAGTCGCGGCGCAATGGTCACGACAAACTGGCTAGCCTGGGGTTGTTGCTGGGGTTTTGCTTGATGATGGTGATGGATACGGCGTTGGCGTAAAAAAGATCGCAGCCTTCGGCAGCTCCAGGATCGGCAAGGAGCTGCCGAAGGCTGCGATCTTTTGATGTTCAACCACCTTCGCCGAAGTAGTCGTTGATCAGGGCCACCAATGCCTGCAAGGCTTCGTCGGCCTGTTCACCTTCGGTACTCAGGTGAATGATGGTGCCCTTGCCGGCAGCGAGCATCATCATGGCCATGATGCTTTTACCGTCGACCATGGACTCGGGATTGCGTCCGACCCGGATCGTGCAATCCTTGAACTCACCGGCAACACCAACGAATTTCGCAGAAGCGCGGGCATGCAGGCCCAGCTTGTTGATGATTTCAATTTCCAGAGCAGGCATCGCGTAGTGAATCCTTTAGCTGAGGTCGCGGTGGCGAACCTGGACATTCTTCAGGGATTGTTGCAGGGCCTGGCCCAGACGTTCGGTCAGGTAGACGGAGCGGTGATGACCGCCGGTACAGCCAATGGCAATGGTGACGTAGGCGCGGTTGCTGGCGGCGAAACGGGGTAGCCACTTGAACAGATAGTTGTAGATGTCCTGGAACATCTCCTCGACGTCCGGCTGTGCCGCCAGATAGTCGGCCACCGGTTGATCGAGCCCGGACTGCGCCCGCAGTTCCGGCTTCCAGTAAGGATTGGGCAGGCAGCGCACGTCGAACACCACGTCGGCGTCCACCGGCATGCCACGCTTGAACCCGAAAGACTCCACCAGGAACGCGGTGCCTGGTTCCGGCTGGTTCAGCAGGCGCAACTTGATGGTGTCGCGCAACTGGTACAGGTTCAGGTTGGTGGTATTGATCTTGAGGTCGGCGAGGTCCGCAATCGGCCCGAGCAGTTGGGACTCGTCGTTGATCGCCTCGGCCAGTGAACGGTTGGCGTTGCTCAGCGGGTGCCGGCGGCGGGTTTCCGAGAAACGCTTGAGCAGGGTTTCTTCATCGGCATCCAGATACAACACATCGCACTGGATATGCCGGCTGCGCACTTCTTCAAGCAGTTCGGGAAAGCGCGACAAGTGGCTGGGCAGGTTGCGGGCGTCGATGGACACGGCGACCAGTGGTTGTGCCAGTTCGGTATGAATCAGGGCGCGTTCGGCCAGTTCCGGCAGCAGGCCGGCGGGCAGGTTGTCGATGCAGTAGTAGCCGTTGTCCTCAAGGACATTGAGCGCCGTACTTTTACCTGAGCCGGAGCGGCCACTGACGATGATCAAGCGCATGATTAGTGACCGTTTTGCTCGCTCAGGACGACCTGATACAAGGCTTCGTTGCTCGGGGCACTGCGCAGTTTCTCGCGGACTTCCTTGCGGTCAAGCATGCTGGCGATCTGGCGCAGCAACTCCAGGTGCGCATCAGTGGCGGCTTCCGGGACCAGCAGTACAAACAGCAGGTCCACCGGGGCGCCGTCGATGGCGTCGAAATCGATAGGTGCGTCAAGGTGCATCAGGGCGCTGATGGGCGAGGTACAGCCCTTCAGGCGACAGTGGGGGATAGCGATGCCGTTGCCAAAACCGGTGGAACCGAGTTTTTCACGGGCAATCAGAGCCTCGAAGACATCTTGCATCTCCAGATCCGGCACTTCCCGGGCGATCAGGTTGGCAATTTGCTCGAGGGCTTTCTTTTTACTGCCGCCCGGCACGTTCACGAGGGAACGGCCGGGGGTCAGGATGTTTTCAAGTCGGATCATGGGTTGGGGATGTTAACGACCGGTCGCGCCCTGGAGGAGGCTCTGGGTCTTTTCCTTATGCTTTTTGAGTTGTTTATCCAGCTTGTCGGTCAATGCGTCGATCGCCGCGTACATATCGGTATGTTCCGCGTTGGCGACCACTTCATTGCCGGGAATATGCAGGGTGGCTTCGATTTTCTGCTTCAGCTTCTCGACCGTCATCGTGACCTGCACGTTGGTGATCTTGTCGAAATGCCGCTCTAATCGTTCGAGCTTTTCGCCGATGTAGGCGCGCAGGGGTTCGGTCACTTCCAGTTGGTGTCCACTGATGTTGACTTGCATACAGCTTCTCCTTCGTTGCAAGTGCATAAAGCGGTAGATCAGATGATCTACCACTGGAACGCTGTGCTGTGGCTTACATCAACCGCTTGCGTTCGCTCGAAGGCGCGATTCCCAGGGATTCGCGGTACTTGGCGACGGTGCGGCGAGCCACCTGAATGCCTTGTGCCTCCAGTAAACCAGCGATCTTGCTGTCACTCAACGGCTTTTTCTGATTTTCCGCGGCAACCAGTTTTTTGATGATCGCGCGGATCGCTGTGGACGAGCATTCACCGCCTTCGGAGGTGCTGACATGGCTGGAGAAAAAGTATTTCAGCTCATATATACCCCGTGGGGTATGCATGAACTTTTGGGTGGTCACCCGTGAAATCGTCGACTCGTGCATGCCCACCGCTTCGGCGATGTCATGCAGGACCAGCGGTTTCATGGCTTCGTCGCCGTACTCCAGGAAGCCGCGCTGGTGTTCGACGATCTGGGTGGCCACTTTCATCAGGGTTTCGTTGCGGCTTTGCAGGCTCTTGATGAACCAGCGGGCTTCCTGCAACTGGTTGCGCATGAAGGTGTTGTCGGCGCTGGTGTCGGCGCGGCGTACGAAACCGGCGTACTGAGCGTTGACCCGCAGCCGTGGCACCGATTCCTGGTTCAGCTCCACCAGCCAGCGCTCGTTGTCCTTGCGCACGATCACGTCGGGCACGACGTATTCGGCTTCGCTGGACTCGATCTGCGATCCTGGGCGCGGGTTCAGGCTCTGGACCAGTTCGATCACCTGGCGCAGTTCATCTTCCTTGAGCTTCATGCGGCGCATCAACTGGCTGTAGTCGCGGCTGCCGAGCAGGTCGATGTAATCGCTGACCAGGCGCTTGGCCTCGGCCAGCCAAGGGGTCTTGGCGGACAGCTGGCGCAATTGCAGCAGCAGGCATTCGCCCAGGTTGCGCGCGCCGATGCCAGCCGGTTCGAATTGCTGGATGCGGTGCAGGACGGCTTCGATTTCGTCCAGTTCGATGTCCAGTTCCGGATCGAAGGCTTCGAGGATTTCCTCGAGGGTTTCGTCCAGGTAACCCTGATTGTTGATGCAATCGATCAGGGTCACGGCAATCAGGCGATCGGTGTCGGACATCGGCGCCAGGTTCAGTTGCCAGAGCAGGTGGCTTTGCAGGCTTTCGCCGACCGATGTGCGAGTGGTGAAATCCCATTCGTCGTCATCGTTGCTGGGCAGGCTGCTGGCGCTGGTCTGGTAGACGTCTTCCCACGCGGTGTCGACGGGCAGTTCGTTGGGAATGCGCTCGTTCCAGTCACCTTCCTCGAGGTTGTCCACCGTCGGGGCGGTTTCCTGGTAGGAGGGTTCTGAAACATCGGCGTTGGGTTGCTGTTCGGCTTTGTCGGCCAAGGGATCGGCGTTATCGAAGTCGTCGCCTTCTTCCTGGCGTTCGAGCATCGGATTGGACTCCAGGGCCTCCTGGATTTCCTGTTGCAGGTCCAGGGTCGACAATTGGAGCAGGCGGATGGCCTGTTGCAGCTGAGGTGTCATCGTCAGCTGCTGGCCCATTCTCAAGACTAGCGATGGTTTCATGGCAGGGGCTTAACACCTTATTTCGCCGGCGCGCATGCGCCATCCACTACAGGGCGCCGGAGCGCCAAACTTAAGCAAATTATATGCCCGAAACTGCATCGTTTGCCTAGAGCGCTGTAACAATAAAAACTTATTGATTTTTTATCGAGACAAGCGCTCGGACAACCAGCCAGACACCTCAGTGCTTAAAGGCGGAACTCATGACCCAGATACACTTCCTTGACCAGTTCGTTGGCCAGGATGGTGGCGGAGTCACCTTCGGCGATCAGTTGGCCATCGTTGACGATGTAGGCGGTTTCGCAGATATCCAGGGTTTCACGGACGTTGTGGTCGGTGATCAGCACGCCAATGCCCTTGGCCTTGAGGTGATGGATGATCTGTTTGATGTCGCCCACCGAAATCGGGTCCACGCCGGCGAAAGGTTCGTCGAGCAGGATGAATTTCGGGTTGGTGGCCAAAGCCCGGGCAATTTCCACCCGGCGGCGTTCACCACCGGACAGGCTCATGCCGAGGTTGTCACGGATGTGGCTGATGTGGAATTCCTGCAGCAGGCTTTCCAGCTCCTTGCGACGACCCGCCTTGTCGAGTTCCTTGCGGGTCTCGAGGATGGCCATGATGTTGTCGGCTACCGACAGCTTGCGGAAGATCGATGCTTCTTGCGGAAGATAGCCGATACCGGCCTTCGCACGACCGTGCATCGGCTGGTGGCTGACGTCCAGGTCGTCGATCAGTACGCGACCCTGATCGGCCTGCACCAGGCCGACGATCATGTAGAAGCACGTGGTCTTGCCGGCGCCGTTCGGGCCCAGCAGGCCGACGATCTGACCGCTGTCGATGGACAGGCTGACGTCACGCACGACCTGGCGGCTCTTGTAGCTCTTGGCCAGATGCTGAGCTTTCAGAGTTGCCATTACTTGGCCTTTTTCTCGTCGGTTTTCGGCTTCGGCTGGATCACCATGTCGATGCGCGGACGCGCCTCGGTGACCTTGCTACCCGTGGCACGGCCGGCGCTCGCCAGTTTCTTGACCGTGTCGTAGACGATTTTCTCGCCCTGGGTGGTGTTGTTGTCCTTGTCGACGACTTTGGCCTTATCGATCAGTACAACGCGGTTT
This sequence comes from Pseudomonas sp. ANT_J12, assembly GCF_008370045.1. Classification (GTDB taxonomy): domain Bacteria; phylum Pseudomonadota; class Gammaproteobacteria; order Pseudomonadales; family Pseudomonadaceae; genus Aquipseudomonas. The sequence goes on along the minus strand of NZ_VOBN01000001.1, from coordinate 981,723 downwards.
TGCGCGGCATGGTACTGGATGGTCACGCCCCAGCCCTGAACAGGCTTGGTGTCACCAGCGGTCTGCAGTTGCTCGAAGTAAGCAAGATTGCCCACCGAGGTCACCACATCGATGTCGCCGGTCGGGGTACGGGTGATGGTCACGGTGTTGCCGGTGACCTTCATCGAACCCTGGGTAATGATCACGTCACCTTTATAGGTGGCAACGCCATTCTTGTCGTCCAGTTGGGCATCGTCGGCCTGAATACGGATAGGCTGCTCTTGATCGTTCGGCAGAGCCCAGGCGCTCACGCTTCCCAGTGCTGCGCCCAGACTGAGCAAAATAGGGAGGGTTTTAACGAGCCTCATACTGTCCTCTTACGTTCGATAGCAGATGTATTCTGCTTTCTTTCAAATACGCTTTCATTCCGTTGCCAGTCGACACACCACCAGCGCCGTCGATTCTAACGGGTTGATCGGTCTGCGCATATTGCTGCTGCGGGAACACGGTCATCCGGGTGCTGGTAACGATCAAATTACGGTTCTTTTCATCGGTGCGTGCAATACGCACCGAATCGATCAGTTCTACCTGGGTGCCGTCCGCGTTCACTTCACCGCGCAAACTGGTGACGTGCCATGGAAAATCGGTGCCGCGGTACATGTTCAGGTCCGGATTGGTCAGCAACGACACGTCGGTCGCCTTGAGGTGCTCGACCTTGTCGGACGTCAAGTCGTACTGCAGGCCACCGTCGGGCAGGTACTGCACGCTGTGGGCGTTAATGGCGTAATAGTCGATTGCACTTTCATCGACCGCGACGACCGGCTTGTCGAGGAAGCGTTCGGGGCTGATGTTCCAGTAGCCGACCGCCGCAAATATCGCAGCGATGCAACCGAACAGCATAAATCTGCGAAACTTTTTGCTCAAAATAAACATAAATGGCTCACAGGTACGCGGCGTTGGCCGCATCGAGGCGGCCCTGGGCGCGCAGGATCAATTCGCAGAATTCGCGGGCGGCACCTTCGCCGCCACGGGCCAGGGTGATGCCGTGGGCGTGTTCGCGCACGAAGCTGGCGGCATTGGCCACCGCCATGCCCAGGCCGACGCGGCGAATCACCGGCAGGTCTGGCAGGTCGTCACCGAGGTAGGCAACCTGTTCATAGCTTAGATTGAGTTGGGCAAGCAGCTCGTCGAGCACCACCAGTTTGTCTTCGCGACCCTGATACAGATGTGGAATGCCGAGATTTTTCGCTCGACGTTCGACCACCGGGGTCTTGCGGCCGCTGATGATAGCGGTCTGTACGCCGGCTGCCATCAACATCTTGATGCCTTGGCCATCGAGGGTGCTGAAAGTCTTGAATTCGCTGCCGTCTTCGAGGAAGTACAGGCGTCCGTCGGTGAGGACGCCGTCGACGTCAAAGACCGCCAGTTTGATGTTCTTGCCGCGTTGCAGCAGATCGTCGCTCATCACATTACTCCGGCACGCAGCAGGTCGGACAGGTTGAAGGCGCCCACCGGGCGGTCTTCCTTGTCGACGACTACCAGTGCGTTGATTCGATGGTCTTCCATGATTTTCAGGGCTTCGGCTGCCAGCATATCGGCCCGTGCGGTCTTGCCATGAAGGGTCATGACCTCATCAATGGTCGTGTGGTGGATGTCGATGGTCCGGTCGAGGGTGCGGCGCAAGTCGCCGTCAGTGAAGATCCCGGCCAGTTTGCCATTGGGTTCCACGATCGCGGTCATGCCCAGGCCTTTGCGGGTCATTTCCATCAGCGCGTCCTTGAGCAGCGTGCCGCGTTGCACCTGGGGCAATTCTGCGCCGGCGTGCATGACGGTTTCCACTTTCAGCAGCAGGCGGCGGCCAAGTGCGCCACCTGGATGGGAAAAGGCGAAGTCTTCCGCGGTAAAGCCGCGCGCTTCCAGCAGCGCCACGGCCAGGGCGTCGCCCATGACCAGGGCGGCGGTGGTGGAGGAGGTCGGCGCCAGGTTCAGCGGGCAGGCTTCATGCTCCACGTGTACGTTGAGATTGATCTCGGCGGCCTTGGCCAGCGGCGAATCCGGGTTGCCGGTCATGCTGATCAACTGGATGCCCTGGCGCTTGATCAGCGGCAGCAGGGTGACGATTTCATTGGTGGAGCCGGAGTTCGACAGCGCCAGGATGATGTCGTCGCGGGTGATCATGCCCATGTCGCCGTGGCTGGCTTCAGCCGGGTGCACGAAGAACGCCGTGGTGCCGGTGCTGGCCAGGGTGGCGGCAATCTTGTTGCCGATGTGCCCGGATTTGCCCATGCCCAGCACGACCACACGGCCTTTGCTGGCCAGAATCATCTCGCAAGCGCGTACGAAATCCGCGTCGATATGGGGCAACAAGCCTTGTACGGCTTCCACTTCGAGACGGATGGTGCGTTGTGCCGATTGAATCAGGTCGCTGGATTGGCTCATGTCAGAATCGTATAGCCCGATGAAAAGGCGGCGATTATAGCGGTAATGATCGAAACCCTCACGCTAGTTCGTCATGCTTTGTAAATAGCTGTAACCGAATCCTTCTAAATCAACGGATTTGCCTGTCCTGTTGCTGAACATGCCCCGGCTTGGGCCTTGGGCGCTTGGCCTTTGCAGTGATATAGTTCGCCGCCAGTTCGGCCTGCCCGGGGAGGTATGTGCTTTCGACAGAAAGCCAGGCGTCCGAGTGAGAGGCTGCATCGCAAGGAGTTTAGATGAGTGCCGATAACGCCTACGCGGTCGAGCTGAAGGGACTGACCTTCAAGCGCGGTACGCGCAGCATTTTCAATAACGTCGATATCCGTATCCCGCGCGGCAAGGTCACCGGCATCATGGGACCTTCCGGGTGTGGCAAGACCACGCTATTACGGCTGATGGGCGCGCAGTTGCGACCTACCAGCGGCGAAGTCTGGGTCAACGGCCAGAATTTACCCAAATTGTCTCGCAGCGATCTGTTCGATGCGCGCAAGCACATGGGCGTGCTGTTCCAGAGCGGCGCACTGTTTACCGATCTCGATGTATTCGAGAACGTTGCTTTTCCGCTGCGCGTCCATACCGAGCTGCCGGAAGAAATGATCCGTGACATCGTCCTGCTCAAATTGCAGGCCGTGGGCTTGCGTGGCGCCATCGACCTGATGCCTGACGAATTGTCCGGCGGCATGAAGCGTCGCGTCGCGCTGGCGCGGGCCATCGCACTTGATCCGCAGATCCTCATGTATGACGAGCCCTTTGTCGGGCAGGACCCGATCGCCATGGGCGTGCTGGTGCGCCTGATTCGCCTGCTCAATGATGCACTGGGCATCACCAGCATCGTGGTTTCCCACGATCTGGCCGAAACCGCGAGCATTGCCGATTACATTTATGTGGTGGGCGAAGGGCAAGTCCTGGGGCAGGGCACGCCTGAAGAACTGATGAACTCGCAAGAGCCGCGTATCCGTCAATTCATGACGGGCGAGCCGGACGGTCCGGTCGCCTATCACTTTCCAGCGACGGATTACCGCGCAGATCTTCTGGGGAAGCGCTGATGCGCAAGATTTCACTAATAGAAAGAGTGCGCCGGTTCGGCCGCGCGGCCATCGATGCCGTGGGGGTGTTCGGGCGGGCGGCGATTTTCCTGTTCCACGCGTTGCTGGGTCGCGGTGGCATTGGCGGCGGTTTCGGCTTGCTGATCAAGCAACTGCATTCGATCGGCGTGATGTCTCTGGTGATCATCGTGGTCTCCGGGGTGTTTATCGGCATGGTGCTGGCGCTGCAAGGCTTCAATATCCTGTCCAGCTACGGTTCGGAACAGGCCGTCGGGCAGATGGTTGCCCTGACGCTGCTGCGTGAACTGGGGCCGGTGGTGACAGCATTGCTGTTCGCCGGGCGTGCCGGTTCGGCCCTGACGGCGGAAATCGGCAACATGAAGTCCACCGAGCAGTTGTCCAGTCTGGAAATGATTGGCGTCGACCCGCTCAAGTACATCGTTGCCCCGCGCCTGTGGGCCGGTTTCATTTCCCTGCCGGTGCTGGCGATGATTTTCAGCGTCGTCGGGATCTGGGGCGGTTCGTGGGTTGCAGTCGACTGGCTGGGCGTCTATGACGGCTCCTACTGGGCGAACATGCAAAACAGCGTGACGTTCAATGGTGACGTGCTCAACGGCATCATCAAAAGCATCGTTTTCGGGTTTGTCGTGACCTGGATTGCCGTATTCCAAGGGTATGACTGCGAGCCCACTTCCGAGGGGATCAGTCGTGCCACAACCAAGACCGTGGTGTATGCCTCTTTGGCAGTGCTCGGCCTGGACTTTATTCTGACCGCCTTGATGTTTGGAGATTTCTGATGCAAAACCGCACCCTGGAAATCGGTGTCGGCCTTTTCCTGCTGGCTGGCATCCTGGCTTTACTGCTGCTTGCGTTGCGGGTCAGTGGCCTGTCCCCGAGCGCGACCACCGAGTCATATAAACTTTATGCTTATTTCGACAATATCGCCGGTTTGACGGTCAGAGCTAAAGTGACCATGGCCGGTGTGACCATCGGCAAGGTCACGGCGATCGATCTGGACCGCGACAGTTTCACCGGTCGGGTGACCATGCAGCTGGAAAAGCGCGTAGATAATCTGCCGACTGACTCCACTGCATCTATCCTGACCGCTGGCCTGTTGGGCGAGAAGTACATTGGTATCAGCGTGGGCGGGGAACAAGCCTTGCTCAAGGATGGCGGGACCATCCATGACACCCAGTCGTCGCTGGTGCTCGAGGACCTGATCGGTAAATTCCTGCTCAATACCGTTAGCAAAGACGCCAAATGAGGAGCTTTTGAATGATCTCTACCTTGCGACGTGGCCTGTTGGTATTACTCGCGGCCCTGCCGTTGATGGCTAACGCCGTGGCGGCACAGTCGGCGCACGATCTGGTTCAGGACACCACGACCCGGATGCTCGCAGACCTGTCGGCCAATAAAGAGAAGTACAAGACGGATCCACAGGACTTCTACACGGCGCTGAACACCATTGTCGGCCCTGTGGTGGATGCCGAAGGCATTTCCAAAAGCATCATGACGGTCAAGTATTCGCGCAAAGCCACGCCCGCGCAGATGCAGACCTTCCAGGAAAACTTCAAGAAAGGCCTGTTCCAGTTCTATGGCAACGCTTTGCTCGAATACAACAACCAGGGCATCACCGTTGACCCTGCCAAGGATGAGTCGGGCGACCGCACCAGCGTTGGCATGACGGTCAAGGGCACCAACGGCGCGGTTTATCCCGTGCAGTACACCCTGGAGAAGATCAACGGCGAGTGGAAGCTGCGCAACGTGATCATCAACGGCATCAATATCGGCAAGCTGTTCCGCGATCAGTTCGCTGACGCGATGCAGCGCAATGGCAACGACCTGGACAAGACCATCAACAATTGGGCCGGGGAAGTCGCTAAAGCCAAGGAAGCCACAGAGAAGAAGACTCAATGAGTGAGTCAGCCGTTCGCATGAGCGAAACCGGCGAGTTGCTGCTCAGTGGCGTGCTGGATTACCGCACCGGCCCTGACTTGCGCAAGCAAGGTCAGGCGCTGATCAAGGCCAGTAAGGCCGCCGCCGTGGTGGTTGATTGTTCGGCGGTAACGAAGTCCAGCAGTGTCGGCTTGTCGCTGCTGCTGTGCTTCATGCGTGATGCAGAGGCGGGCGGCAAGGCCGTCAGCATCCGCGCCATGCCCGAAGACATGCGCGAAATCGCTCAGGTCAGCGAATTGACCGAGCTGTTGGCGCACCCCTAACCGGCATCTATAAAGAAGCCCCCCGTCAGAGTCCTGTGAATGCGGGGTTCGCAGGCGCGGGGCTTTTTTGTATGATGTCCGACCCGCGCGCACAGGGCGCCGATTGAGGTTGAGCATGCAGGCCGTAGAAGTGAAGAGCTTCCTTGAAGGAAAGCTGCCCGGAACGCTGGTAGAAGTTGAGGGCGAAGGCTGCAACTTTCAGCTGAACGTGATTAGCGATGAACTGGCGGCGTTGAGCCCGGTGAAGCGTCAGCAGCAGATCTATGCCCATTTGAACCCATGGATCACCGATGGCAGCATCCATGCGGTCACTATGAAATTTTTCAGCAGCGCGGCCTGGGCCGAGCGCACCTGAGCCCAAGGGCGTCGAGATTCTTATGGATAAATTGATAATTACTGGTGGCGTTCGTCTTGATGGCGAAATCCGCATTTCCGGGGCAAAGAACTCTGCCCTGCCGATCCTGGCCGCCACCTTGCTGTGCGATGGCCCGGTCACCGTGGCCAACCTGCCGCACCTGCACGACATCACCACCATGATCGAGCTGTTCGGTCGCATGGGCATCGAGCCGGTGATCGACGAGAAACTCAGCGTCGAAATCGACCCACGCACCATCAAGACCCTGATCGCGCCGTACGAACTGGTGAAAACCATGCGCGCCTCGATCCTGGTATTGGGCCCGATGGTTGCGCGTTTCGGTGAAGCCGAAGTTGCACTGCCTGGCGGTTGCGCCATCGGTTCGCGTCCGGTCGACCTGCACATCCGTGGTCTCGAAGCCATGGGCGCAGTCATTGATGTCGAAGGCGGCTACATCAAGGCCAAGGCGCCAGAAGGCGGCTTGCGCGGTGCGCACTTCTTCTTCGATACCGTCAGTGTGACCGGTACCGAAAACATCATGATGGCCGCTGCCCTGGCCAAGGGCCGTAGCGTCCTGGCTAACGCCGCACGCGAGCCTGAAGTCATCGACCTGGCGAACTTCCTGATCGCCATGGGCGCCAAGATCACTGGCGCCGGCACCGACACCATCACCATCGATGGCGTTGAGCGTCTGCACCCGGCCACTTACAAGGTGATGCCGGACCGGATCGAGACCGGCACCTATCTGGTCGCCGCTGCCGTGACTGGCGGTCGCGTGAAGGTCAAGGACACCGATCCGACCATCCTCGAAGCCGTTCTGGAAAAACTCCGTGAGTCGGGTGCCGAAATCACCTGCGGCGAAGACTGGATCGAGCTGAACATGCACGGCAAGCGGCCAAAAGCCGTCAACGTGCGGACCGCTCCGTACCCGGCGTTCCCGACCGACATGCAGGCGCAGTTCATCTCCCTCAACGCCATTGCCGAAGGCACCGGTGCCGTGATCGAGACGATCTTCGAAAACCGCTTCATGCACGTGTACGAGTTGCACCGCATGGGCGCCAAGATCCAGGTCGAAGGCAACACTGCCATCGTCACCGGCACCGAGAAGCTCAAGGGCGCGCCTGTCATGGCCACCGACCTGCGTGCGTCGGCCAGCCTGGTGATCTCGGCACTGATCGCCGAAGGCGACACCCTGATCGATCGCATCTACCACATCGACCGTGGTTACGAGTGCATCGAAGAGAAACTGCAGATGCTCGGCGCCAAGATCCGCCGCGTACCGGGCTAGTTCCGGCTGCAATTGTGGCGAGGGAGCTTGCTCCCGTTGGACTGCGCAGCAGTCCCGCTGTTGGGGCCGCTTCGCGACACAGCGGTAGCAGGCTCCCTCGCCACAGTTTGCTGTTAACTGATTTGCTTCATCGAGGCTGTAATGGCCTCGATGTATGTCCGGCGCCGATTGCGACCGGGCATGAGTACCTTGATAAGGACTGACGTTTCCCATGTTGACCATCGCACTGTCCAAGGGCCGTATCCTTGACGACACCCTGCCGCTTCTGGCTGAAGCGGGCATCGTGCCGACCGAGAATCCGGACAAGAGCCGCAAGCTGATCATCCCCACGACCCAGCCTGACGTACGTCTGCTGATCGTGCGCGCCACCGACGTGCCGACTTATGTCGAGCACGGTGCCGCGGACCTGGGCGTCGCCGGTAAAGATGTGCTGATGGAATACGGCGGCCAGGGCCTCTACGAGCCCTTGGACCTGCGGATTGCCCTGTGCAAGCTGATGACGGCCGGCAAGGTCGGCGCCATCGAACCCAAGGGTCGTCTGCGCGTCGCCACCAAGTTCGTCAACGTTGCCAAGCGTTACTACGCCGAGCAGGGGCGTCAGGTCGACATCATCAAGCTCTATGGCTCGATGGAACTGGCGCCACTGATCGGCCTGGCCGACAAGATCATCGACGTGGTCGACACTGGCAACACGCTGCGGGCCAATGGCCTGGAGCCACAGGATTTCATCGCTGATATCAGCTCCCGGCTGATCGTCAACAAGGCTTCGATGAAAATGCAGCACGCCCGTATCCAGGCGTTGATCGACACCCTGCGCAAGGCAGTGGAGTCTCGACACCGCGGCTGATTCACCTGCGCGACCTTGAGTCGCGCCCGTCTATCCGCCTCATAGCCAGAATCTCAGGTGCCCAAGCGGAAACGACTGCTAAGTTAGGGCGCCTGAGTTTTTGCCATTCCTATGAGGCTCTCGCTATGACCGCACCGACTGCAATTCGCCGACTCAACGCTGCTGACCCGGATTTCGCGCATCATCTGGATCATCTGCTGAGCTGGGAAAGTGTGTCTGACGACTCGGTCAATCAGCGGGTGCTGGACATCATCAAGGCTGTGCGTGAGCGTGGCGATGCGGCGCTGGTGGAATTCACCCAGAAGTTCGACGGCTTGCAAGTCGCCTCCATGGCCGACCTGATCCTGCCGCGCGAACGCCTGGAACTGGCCCTGACCCGGATCACCGTACCCCAGCGCGAAGCGTTGGAAAAAGCCGCGGCCCGGGTGCGCAGCTACCACGAAAAACAGAAGCAGGATTCCTGGAGCTACACCGAAGCCGACGGCACGGTGCTGGGCCAGAAGGTCACGCCGCTGGATCGCGCCGGCCTGTACGTGCCGGGTGGCAAGGCGTCGTACCCGTCCTCCGTGCTGATGAACGCGATTCCAGCCAAGGTGGCCGGCGTGACCGAAGTGGTCATGGTCGTGCCAACCCCGCGCGGTGAACTCAATGAACTGGTACTGGCCGCGGCCTGCATCGCCGGCGTCGACCGCGTGTTCACTATCGGCGGCGCCCAAGCGGTTGCCGCGCTGGCTTACGGCACCGAAAGCGTGCCGAAGGTCGACAAAGTGGTTGGCCCGGGCAACATCTATGTCGCCACTGCCAAGCGCCACGTGTTTGGTCAGGTCGGTATCGACATGATCGCCGGCCCGTCCGAGATTCTCGTGGTGTGCGACGGCCAGACCGATCCGGACTGGATCGCCATGGACCTGTTCTCCCAGGCCGAGCACGACGAAGACGCCCAGGCGATTCTGGTCAGCCCGGACGCCGAGTTCCTCGACAAGGTTGCCGCGAGCATCGCCAAGTTGCTGCCAACCATGGAGCGCGCCGAGATCATCGAAACCTCGATCAACGGCCGTGGCGCGCTGATCCTGGTCCGTGACATGGAACAAGCCATCGAAGTGGCCAACCGCATCGCGCCGGAGCACCTGGAGTTGTCGGTCGCCGATCCGCAAGCCTGGCTGCCGCTGATCCGCCACGCTGGGGCGATCTTCATGGGGCGCCACACCTCTGAAGCCCTGGGCGATTACTGCGCCGGCCCCAACCACGTGTTGCCGACCTCAGGCACCGCGCGGTTCTCCTCGCCGCTGGGTGTGTACGACTTCCAGAAACGCTCGTCGATCATTTTCTGCTCCGAGCAGGGGGCGTCCGAACTGGGCAAGACCGCGTCCGTGCTGGCCCGTGGCGAGTCGCTGACCGCCCACGCCCGCAGCGCCGAATACCGCATCGTTGATGACAAGAAGGGGAACTGAAGATGAGTAAATTCTGGAGCCCGTTCGTCAAGGATCTGGTGCCTTACGTGCCGGGCGAGCAGCCGAAACTGGCGAAACTGGTGAAGCTCAACACCAACGAAAACCCCTACGGTCCGTCGCCAAAAGCCCTGGCGGCGATGCAGACCGAACTGAACGACAACCTGCGCCTGTACCCGGACCCGAACAGCGATTTGCTGAAGAATGCGGTGGCCAAGTACTACGGCGTTCAGAGCAACCAGGTGTTCCTCGGCAACGGTTCCGACGAAGTCCTGGCGCACATCTTTCACGGCTTGCTGCAACACGACAATCCGGTGCTGTTCCCGGACATCAGCTACAGCTTCTACCCGGTGTACTGCGGGTTGTACGGCATTGCCTTTGACGCAGTGCCGCTGGACGCCCAGTTCCAGATCAACCCGGCCGACTACGCCAAGCCCAACGGCGGGATCATTTTCCCCAACCCGAACGCGCCGACCGGGTGCCTGCTGGCGCTGGACGCCGTGGAGCAGATCCTCAAGGCCAGCCCGGATTCGGTGGTGGTGGTCGATGAAGCCTATATCGACTTCGGCGGCGAAACCGCGATCAGCCTGGTGGACCGCTACCCGAACCTGCTGGTGACCCAGACCTTGTCCAAGTCCCGCTCGTTGGCGGGGCTGCGGGTTGGTCTGGCGGTAGGGCACCCGGACCTGATCGAGGCCCTGGAGCGGATCAAGAACAGCTTCAACTCGTATCCGCTGGATCGCCTGGCGAATGTCGGGGCAGCGGCGGCGTTCGAGGATCGTGAGTACTTCGACAAGACGTGCCGATTGGTCATCGAGAACCGCGAGAAGGTTGTCGCTCAGCTGGAAGCGAAGGGTTTTGAAGTGCTGCCATCGGCCGCCAACTTCATCTTCGCCCGGCACCCGCAACACGATGCGGCCGGTCTGGCGGCGAAGTTGCGTGAGCAAGGGGTGATCGTTCGACACTTCAAGCAGGAGCGGATTGCCCAGTTCCTGCGGATCTCCATCGGCACGCCAGAGCAGAACCAGGCGCTGATCGACGGCCTCGGCGATCTCTAACCAGTACCACCCCCTGTAGGAGCGAGGCTTGCCCGCGAAGGCGTCATATCAGTCGACATCATCGCTGACTGACCTGACGCCTTCGCGGGCAAGCCTCGCTCCTACATGATCGTTCCCACGCTCCGCGTGGGAACGATCAGGTCAGGCGGCGGGGGGCTTACTCTTCTTCTTTGACCGGCGCCGGCGGCGGACGCAAACCAATCTCTGCGCTCAGCTTCAGTTCCTTGCCGTTACGCATCACCTGAATCGTTACCTTGTCGGTCGGTTTGATCCGCGCCACCTGGTTCATCGAGCGGCGGCCATCGCCGGCCGGTTCGCCGTCGATGCTGAGGATCACGTCACCGAGTTGCAGGCCGGCCTTCTGCGCCGGACCGTCACGGAAAATCCCCGCGACCACGATGCCCGGGCGCCCGGACAGGCCGAACGATTCCGCCAGTTCCTGGGTCAGCGGCTGCACTTCAATCCCGAGCCAGCCGCGAATCACCTGGCCGTGTTCGATGATCGACTTCATCACTTCCATCGCCAGTTTGACCGGGATCGCGAAGCCGATGCCTTGGGACCCGCCGGACTTGGAGAAGATCGCGGTGTTGATGCCGGTCAGGTTGCCGTTGGCGTCCACCAGCGCACCGCCGGAGTTGCCGGGGTTGATCGCGGCGTCGGTCTGGATGAAGTCTTCGTAGTTGTTCAGGCCCAACTGGTTACGCCCGGTGGCGCTGATGATGCCCATGGTCACCGTCTGGCCGACGCCGAACGGGTTGCCGATGGCCAGCGCGACGTCGCCGATGCGGATATTGTCGGAACGGCCGATGGTGATCGCCGGCAAGTTTTTCAGATCGATCTTCAATACCGCCAGGTCGGTTTCCGGGTCGCTGCCGATCACTCGGGCCAGGGTTTCGCGGCCATCCTTGAGCGCCACGACAATCTGGTCGGCACCGGTGGTCACGTGATTGTTGGTCAAAATGTAGCCTTCCGGGCTCATGATCACGCCGGAGCCCAGGCTCGACTCCATGCGCTTCTGCTTCGGCGAGTTGTCGCCGAAGAAGCGGCGGAACTGCGGATCTTCGAACAGCGGGTGATTCGGCTTATTGATGACTTTGGTCGTGTAGAGGTTGACCACCGCTGGTGCGGCAATCACCACGGCATCGGCGTAGGACACTGGCCCTTGTTGCACGCTGGTGGTTTGCGGGGCTTGCTGCAGGTTGACGTCCAGGCTCGGAAGCCCGACCCACTGTGGGTAACGCTGGATTATCAACAGAGCAATAAGCACGCCGGCCAACAGCGGCCAGCCGGAAAAACGCAGCGCCTTAAGCATTAAGCAAGTCCTGGAAAGGTTGCAGGTGGTATGAGACCGCCCATAATGTCGCGCATTATACGAGGCGAGCGCGCCTCTGAACGGGATATTTAGGAGTCTTTTATGGCCGTCGCCCTGAGCACCCTGGTCGAAGAAGCCGACCGTTACCTTAACAGTTCAAAGATCGCCGACTACTGCCCGAATGGCTTGCAGGTCGAAGGTCGTCCGCAAGTGATGCGCATCGTCAGCGGCGTCACCGCCAGCCAGGCGCTGCTGGACGCGGCGGTCGAGGCCAAGGCCGATCTGGTGCTGGTGCATCACGGCTACTTCTGGAAAGGCGAGAACCCGTGCATCACCGGCATGAAGCAGCGCCGCTTGAAGACCTTGCTCAAGCACGACATCAGTTTGCTGTCTTATCACTTGCCGCTGGATTTGCATCCGGACGTCGGTAACAACGTGCAGCTGGCCCGTCAGTTGGACATCACCGTCGAAGGGCCGCTGGATCCGGATAACCTGAAAGTCGTCGGCCTGGTCGGCTCGCTGAGTGAACCGCTGAGCCCTCGCGACTTTGCGCGCCGGGTGCAGGAAGTGATGGGCCGCGAGCCGTTGCTGATTGAAGGCAGCCAGATGATTCGTCGGGTCGGCTGGTGCACCGGGGGTGGCCAGGGCTACATTGATCAGGCGGTGCTGGCGGGTGTCGATCTGTACCTGAGCGGCGAAGCCTCCGAGCAAACTTTCCACAGCGCACGGGAAAACGACATCAGCTTCATCGCCGCCGGTCATCACGCCACCGAGCGTTATGGCGTTCAAGCGCTGGGGGATTACCTGGCGCGTCGGTTTGCCCTGGAACACATCTTCATTGATTGCCCCAACCCCATCTGACACCGCCATACCCTGCGGGAGCGAGGCTTGCCCGCGAAGAACGATTACGCGGTGCGTCAGGTAGACCGCGTTATCGTTCTTCGCGGGCAAGCCTTGCTCCTACAAGGGCTGTAGCCCAAACGAGCAGGTATATTCATATACCCTTTCGATCTAGCCCACGTCCTGATTAGAAGAGGTCGCTGTGCTAGGATTCCCCGCTCGAACACGGCCCGCTGGCCGTCCATAAGATCGTTTTCGTGAGTAGCCATGGTCGACAAACTGACGCATCTGAAACAGCTGGAGGCCGAAAGCATCCACATCATCCGCGAGGTCGCCGCCGAGTTCGATAACCCGGTGATGCTGTACTCCGTCGGTAAAGACTCCGCCGTGATGCTGCACCTTGCGCGCAAGGCATTCTTCCCGGGCAAGCTGCCGTTCCCGGTGATGCACGTCGACACCCGGTGGAAGTTCAAGGAAATGTACGCGTTCCGCGACCGCATGGTCGAAGAACTGGGCCTGGACCTGATCGTCCACGTCAACCCCGATGGCGTCGCGCAGGGCATCAATCCGCTGACCCACGGCAGCGCCAAGCACACCGACATCATGAAAACCGAAGGCCTGAAACAAGCCCTCGACAAGTATGGTTTCGACGCCGCTTTCGGCGGTGCCCGTCGTGATGAAGAGAAGTCCCGCGCCAAAGAGCGCGTGTATTCCTTCCGCGACACCAAGCACCGCTGGGACCCGAAAAACCAGCGCCCCGAGCTGTGGAACGTCTACAACGGCAACGTCAACAAGGGCGAATCCATTCGTGTGTTCCCGTTGTCGAACTGGACCGAGCTGGATATCTGGCAGTACATCTACCTTGAAGGCATCCCGATCGTGCCGCTGTATTTCGCCGCCGAGCGCGACGTCATCGAGATGAATGGCACCTGGATCATGATCGACGACGAACGCCTGCACAATCACCTGAGCGACGAAGACAAGGCGCGCATCGTCAAGAAAAAGGTGCGCTTCCGCACACTCGGCGACTACCCGTTGACCGGTGCGGTCGAATCCGAGGCCACCAGCCTGACCGACATCATTCAGGAAATGCTCCTGACGCGAACTTCCGAACGCCAGGGCCGGGTCATCGACCACGATGGCGCAGGCTCGATGGAAGAAAAGAAACGGCAGGGTTACTTTTAAGCTTCGAGTTACAAGCGGCAAGCTGCAAGTTAAAGGCGGTATGCGTAACGTTGTGGTTTGGTGCTTGTGGCCGGTTGCTGCGAGCCGTGATTGAGTTACTCGTTATGGATTTCGAGAGACTGGTTGTTTGGCAGCGTAGCAAGTGTTTGGCGGTGGGCATTTACAGAGAGTTCGCGCGTTGAAGGGATTTTGGTTTCAAGGACCAAATCACCCGCTCCGCGCTTTCGATGCCTTCCAATATTGCTGAAGGCATGGAACGGCGCAGTGCCAAGGAAAAAGTGCGTTTTCTTTGGATCGCCAAGGCTTCCTGTGGGGAGTTACGCACCCAACTCCTCATTGCCCGTGAAATTGCTTATATCGCCGATCCACTGGCTGAAAATTGGATTACAGAAACCCGCGAGCTTTCAAGAATGCTATGCGGCTTGATTAACAAAATTTCTGACTAGCTGTACGCCGACAAGCTTGCCGCTTGAAGCTTACAGCTCGGAGCTTAACCCCAATGAGCCATCAATCCGATTTGATCAGCGAGGACATCCTCGCCTACCTGGGCCAGCACGAACGCAAGGAAATGCTGCGCTTCCTGACCTGTGGCAACGTCGACGACGGCAAGAGCACCCTGATCGGGCGCCTGCTGCACGACTCCAAAATGATCTACGAAGATCATCTGGAAGCCATCACCCGTGACTCGAAGAAAGTCGGCACCACGGGCGAAGACATCGACCTGGCGTTGCTGGTCGACGGCTTGCAAGCCGAGCGTGAGCAGGGCATCACCATTGATGTTGCCTACCGCTATTTCTCCACCGCCAAGCGCAAATTCATCATCGCCGATACCCCGGGCCATGAGCAGTACACTCGCAACATGGCCACCGGTGCGTCCACCTGTGACCTGGCGATCATCCTGGTCGATGCCCGTTACGGCGTGCAGACCCAGACCCGTCGCCACAGCTTCATCGCCTCGTTGCTCGGCATCAAGCACATCGTGGTCGCTATCAACAAGATGGACCTCAACGGCTTCGACGAAAGCGTGTTCGAGTCGATCAAGGCCGATTACCTGAAGTTTGCCGAAGGCATCGCGTTCAAGCCGACCACCATGGCCTTCGTGCCGATGTCTGCCCTGAAGGGCGACAACGTGGTGAACAAGTCCGAGCGTTCGCCGTGGTACACCGGCCAGTCGCTGATGGAAATTCTCGAGACCGTCGAGATCGCCAACGACCGCAACTACACCGACCTGCGTTTCCCGGTGCAGTACGTCAACCGTCCGAACCTGAACTTCCGTGGTTTCGCCGGTACCCTGGCCAGCGGCATCGTGCACAAGGGCGACGAAGTCGTGGTGCTGCCGTCGGGCAAGAGCAGCCGTGTGAAATCCATCGTCACCTTTGAAGGTGAGCTGGAACACGCCGGTCCTGGCCAAGCGGTCACGCTGACCATGGAAGACGAGATCGACATCTCTCGCGGCGACCTGCTGGTACACGCCGACAACCTGCCGCAAGTGACCGACGCCTTCGACGCCATGCTGGTGTGGATGGCCGAAGAACCGATGCTGCCGGGCAAGAAATACGACATCAAACGCGCTACCAGTTACGTGCCGGGTTCGATCACCAGCATCGTCAACCGCGTTGACGTGAACACCCTGGAAGAAGGGCCGGCCAGTTCGCTGAACCTGAACGAGATCGGCCGGGTCAAGGTCAGCCTCGACGCCGCCATCGCCCTGGACGGTTACGCGAGCAACCGCACCACCGGTTCGTTCATCGTTATCGATCGTTTAACCAACGGCACCGTTGCCGCCGGGATGATCATCGCCCAGCCGTTGACCCATGGTGGCAGCACGCACCACGGCAAACTGGCGCACGTGGCGACTGAAGAACGCGCCCAGCGCTTCGGCCAGCAACCGGCCACCGTGTTGTTCAGCGGCTTGTCCGGCGCGGGTAAAAGCACCCTGGCTTATGCGGTTGAACGCAAGCTGTTCGACATGGGCCGCGCGGTGTTCGTTCTGGATGGCCAGAACCTGCGTCATGACCTGAACAAAGGTCTGCCGCAGGATCGTGCCGGGCGTACCGAGAACTGGCGTCGTGCCGCGCATGTGGCGCGTCAGTTCAACGAGGCGGGCCTGCTGACCCTGGCGGCCTTCGTGGCGCCGAGTGCTGAAGGTCGCGAGCAAGCCAAGGACCTGATCGGCAAGGAGCGTCTGTTGACGGTTTACGTCCAGGCCTCGCCGACGGTGTGTGCCGAGCGTGATCCGCAAGGGCTGTACGCCGCCGCTGGCGACAACATTCCGGGCGACTCCTTCCCGTACGACGTGCCGCTGGACGCCGACCTCGTGGTCGACACCCAGTCGCTGTCGCTGGAAGAAAGCGTCAAGCAAGTGCTGGATCTGCTGCGTAGCCGCGGCGCGATCTAAGATGGGAGCAGTGACAAGCTTTTAGCTTCAAGCTGCAAGAAAAAACCCGCCGATGAGTGATCATCCGGCGGGTTTTTTTTTGTGGCTGTGGGGACGCCTTCGCGGGCAAGCCTCGCTCCTACGGATTGCGGGTGGCCGCACGTTTAACACACGACGCTAACCTGTAGGAGCGAGGCTTGCCCGCGAAGAGGCCAGTACAGCCGCCTCAAGACCTGGCGGGATACTCACGATGCATCTGCGCCAGCAACGCATCCTTGTCTTCCCAAAGCTGATTGATCCAGCCCTGAAACTGCAAGCGGTACTCGCCGTCCTGGTCGTAATTCTTGCCAATGAACTGCGGCGGAATCTTCAACTCCTGAAAATGCACCACCACGTCTTTCACGTTCCCACACAGCAGATCCCAGTAGCCGGGCCGGCCAGCGGGGTAGTGAATGGTCACGTTGACGATGGACTCAAGCTGCTCGCCCATCGCGTCCAGCACAAACGCAATGCCGCCCGCCTTGGGCTTGAGCAGGTACTTGAACGGCGATTTTTGCTGCGCATGCTTACCCTCGGTAAACCGCGTGCCTTCGACGAAGTTGAAAATCCCCACCGGGTTATTGCGGAACTTGTCACAGGTCTTGCGCGTGGTTTCCAGGTCTTTGCCTTTCTTCTCCGGGTGCTTTTCCAGATAGGCCTTGGAGTAACGCTTCATGAACGGAAAACCGAGCGCCCACCAGGCCAGGCCAATCACCGGGACCCAGATCAGCTCTTGCTTGAGAAAGAACTTCAGCGGCTGGATGCGCCGGTTGAGCACGTATTGCAGGACCATGATGTCGACCCAGCTCTGGTGGTTGCTGGTGATCAGGTACGAGTGCTGATAGTCCAGCCCTTCAAGGCCGCTGAGGTGCCAGCGAGTGCGGCAAACCAGGTTCATCCAGGCCTTGTTGTTGCTGATCCAGGCTTCATGGGTGTGGCTCATCAGCCAGCGGGTGAAGCGCTGGGTCAGGGCGAAGGGCAGCACTTTGAACAGCGCCACGATGAACAGAAACGAGCACAGCAAAATGGTGTTCAGTGCCAACAGCAACGAGGCGATGACGCCGCGTACGGGGGCAGGAAGGAAAGCCAGCATTTAAAGATCCATAGGTCGGTTGGCAGCTTGAATCGCGGTCAGCGCGATGGTGTAGACGATGTCATCGACTTGCGCACCGCGCGGCAGGTCGTTCACCGGTTTGCGCAGGCCTTGCAGCATCGGGCCGAGGCTGACGCAATCGGCGCTGCGCTGCACGGCTTTGTGGGTGGTATTGCCGGTGTTCAGGTCGGGGAACACAAACACCGTGGCGCGACCCGCCACCTGGCTGTTCGGCGCCAGTTGCCGAGCCACGGTTTCGTTGGCGGCGGCGTCGTATTGCAACGGGCCGTCGATCAGCAGCGAGTTCTGTTGTTCATGGGCGAGCAACGTGGCTTCGCGGACCTTCTCGACTTCTTCGCCGCTGGCGGATTCACCGCTGGAGTAGCTGATCATCGCCACTCGCGGCGTGATGCCGAACGCGGCGGCCGAATCGGCGCTTTGCAGGGCGATCTCGGCCAGTTCGCTGGCGCTCGGGTGCGGGTTCATCACGCAGTCGCCGTAGACCAGCACTTCCTCGGGGAAGAGCATGAAGAACACCGAGGACACCAGGGTGCAACCCGGTGCGGTTTTAATCAGCTGCAGGGCCGGGCGGATGGTGTTGGCGGTGGAGTGAATGACCCCGGACACCAGTCCATCGACTTCATCCAGCGCCAGCATCATGGTGCCGATCACCACGGTGTCTTCCAGTTGCTGCTCGGCCATCGGCGCGTTGAGGCTTTTGCTTTTGCGCAGGGCGACCATCGGTTCGATGTAATTACCGCGAATCAAATCCGGATCAAGAATCTCCAAACCAGGAGGCAACTCGATACCTTGGGCGCGAGCCACGGCTTCGACGTCCGCCGGTTTGGCCAGCAACACGCAACGGGCGATGCCCCGGGCCTGGCAAATCGCGGCGGCTTGCACGGTCAGTGGCTCGCTGCCTTCGGGCAGGACGATGCGCTTGTTGGCGGCCTGGGCGCGCTGGATCAGTTGATAGCGGAACACCGCCGGCGACAGGCGCATTTCCCGTGGCGTACCGCAACGCTGGTGCAGCCATTTGGCGTCGAGGTGGCTGGCGACGAAGTCCGTGATGATCTCCGCACGCTCGCGGTCGTCGATCGGGATTTCCTTGTTCAGGCCGTTCAACTGGTTGGCGGTTTCGTAGGAACCGGTGCTCACCGACAACACCGGCAGGCCGGCCTGCAAGGCGCCACGGCACAGGTCCATGATCCGTGGGTCGGGCAGGGTGTCGCTGGTCAGCAACAGGCCGGCCAGGGGCACGCCGTTCATGGCGGCGAGGCTGACGGCGAGGATGATGTCGTCGCGATCGCCTGGCGTTACGACCAGCACGCCGGGCTTGAGCAGCTCCACGGTGTTGCGCATGGTGCGGGCGCAGATGATGATTTTGGTCATGCGCCGGGTTTCGTAATCACCGGCGTTGAGAATCTGCGCGCCCATCAGGTCCGCCACGTCGCGGGTGCGCGGGGCGTTGAGTTCCGGTTGGAACGGAATGCAGCCGAGCAGGCGGAAATCGCCCGTACGCAGCAGCGGCGAATGTTCCTTCAGGCGCGAGGCGAAGGCCTCCATGCTTTCGTCAGTCTTGACCTTGTTGAGGATCACGCCGAGCACTTTCGGGTCTTTCGGCCCGCCGAACAATTGCGCCTGCAATTCCACCCGGCCGGACAGTTCGGTCAGGGCTTCGCTCTCCGGCGCCGACACTAGGATCACGTCGGCATCCAGGCTTTTGGCCAAGTGCAAATTGACCCGCGCGGCATAACTGGCGCTGCGGGTCGGGACCATGCCTTCGACGACCAGCACGTCTTTGCCGATAGCCGCTTGCTGATACAGGGTGATGATTTCTTCGAGCAATTCATCCAGCTGACCGTCGCCGAGCATGCGCTCCACGTGGGCCAGGCCCAGGGGTTGCGGCGGCTTGAGGCCGTGGGTGCGCGCCACCAGTTCGGTGGAACGCTCTGGGCCGGTGTCGCCCGGATGCGGCTGGGCAATCGGTTTGAAAAAGCCGACTTTGAGGCCGGCTCGCTCAAGGGTGCGCACCAGCCCGAGGCTGATGGAGGTCAGACCCACACCAAAATCGGTGGGTGCGATAAAAAAAGTTTGCATGCGGATTCTCTGGAGGTGCATGGCAGTGGTGATCATCTATAACTGACGATCTACCGAAATTCAGTCGCCAAGGTTATCGCTAACCGAGCCTTGTGCGCACCAACCGCAATCAAAGGGCTGGCCTATTTTTTCAATACGTTGCGCAGGGTCCACGACCCAGGCCCGGGATTGCCATGGCGGCTGATGGCGCAGGTGTTGGGTGTGGCCACAGGAAAGCTCGGCGACCCAATGGCCGTCCTCGTCCTGATGGAAGCCTGTGACCGTTGAGGGTTTCATGGCAATCCGTCCGTCCGGGTTGTGTTCGCTTTCGGGCGATTGCTTCGCTAAACTCGCTCTTTCTATATTCTTCTGCAAAAGGTCTCGCCCCATGCTGATCGCCGCCAATAAGGCTGTCTCCATCGACTATACCCTGACCAACGACGCTGGTGAGGTCATCGACAGCTCCGCCGGCGGCGCGCCGCTGGTTTACCTGCAAGGCGCAGGTAACATTATCCCGGGCCTGGAAAAAGCCCTGGAAGGCAAAACCGTCGGTGATGAACTGACCGTTGCCGTTGAACCTGAAGACGCCTACGGCGAATACGCTGCCGAACTGGTCAGCACCCTGAGCCGCAGCATGTTCGAAGGCGTCGATGAACTGGAAGTGGGCATGCAGTTCCACGCTTCCGCGCCGGACGGCCAGATGCAAATTGTCACCATCCGTGACCTGGACGGCGACGATGTCACCGTCGACGGCAACCACCCGTTGGCTGGTCAGCGCCTGAATTTCCAGGTCAAGATCATCGACATCCGTGATGCCAGCCAGGAAGAAATCGCTCATGGTCACGTCCATGGCGAAGGTGGCCATCACCACTGATTTTCTGCGCTAAGCTTTCGAGAACTGGAGAGGCGCCCGAGGGCGCCTTTTTAGTCCGCGGCTGTCCCAGGCGGCGCCGCCAGGTGGCTGTTTCGAGAAGAACACGGGAATTTGGAGTTCGTCATGAGTGCTTTCCACGACCTTAAATTGACAGCCCTGGATGGTCAGGAGCTCCCTCTGGCGCCCTTCAAGGGGCAAGTCGTGCTGGTGGTCAACGTGGCCTCCAAATGTGGATTGACCCCACAGTACGCGGCGCTGGAAAACCTCTATCAGCAATTCAAGGGAAAGGGCTTCAGCGTGCTGGGCTTGCCGTGCAACCAGTTTGCTGGCCAGGAACCGGGCACCGAGCAAGAGATCCAGGAGTTCTGCAGCCTCAACTATGGCGTGACCTTTCCGTTGTCCAGCAAGCTGGAAGTCAACGGTCACGATCGTCATCAGCTGTACCGTTTGCTGGCGGGCGAGGGCGCGGAGTTTCCGGGTGATATCACCTGGAATTTCGAGAAATTCCTGCTGGGCAAAGACGGGCGCGTCCTGGCGCGGTTTTCGCCGCGGACAGCGCCGGATGATCCGACGGTGATCCACGCCATCGAAAAAGCGCTGAGCTGAATATCTCCCTGTACCTGTAGGAGCAAAGCTTGCTCGCGAAGGCGTCATGTCAGTCGACTTAGTTGTCGGCGGACACACCGCCATCGCGGGCAAGCCATGCTCCTACAATGTTTCCTACCTTTTAGACCTTAATCACCGCAATCAATAGTGCTGTTCAAGGCTTGCGACTCTCCATATTATACCCGTCATAAAGTCATTTCCCCGTGGAGCGTCCCATGCCCGTTAAAGCCCTGTTCAAACCGTTCCACCTCGGCACCCTCGAACTGCCGACCCGCGTCGTCATGGCGCCGATGACCCGCTCCTTCTCCCCGGGCGGCGTACCCAATACCAAAGTGATCGAGTACTACCGCCGCCGCGCTGCTGCCGGCGTGGGCCTGATCATCACCGAAGGCACCACCGTCGGCCACAAGGCCTCCAACGGCTACCCGAACGTGCCGCATTTCTACGGTGAAGCTGCCCTGGCTGGCTGGAAGAAAGTCGTCGACGCGGTGCACGCCGAAGGCGGCAAGATCGTTCCGCAGTTGTGGCACGTGGGCAGTGTGCGCCGCATCGGCACCGAGCCGGACGCCAGCGTGCCGGGTTACGGCCCGTCGGAGAAACTGAAGGACGGTCAGGTCGTGGTTCACGGCATGACTAAACAGGATATCCAGGACGTCATCGCCGCATTCGCACAGTCGGCCAAAGATGCCCAGAGCATCGGCATGGACGGCGTGGAAATCCACGGCGCCCACGGCTATCTGGTGGACCAGTTCTTCTGGGAAGGCACCAACCAGCGCACCGACGAATACGGCGGAAGCCTGGCCAACCGTTCGCGTTTCGCCATCGAATTGATCCAGGCCGTGCGTGCGGCCGTGGGCGAAGGTTTCCCGATCATCTTCCGTTTCTCCCAGTGGAAGCAGCAGGATTACACCGCGCGCCTGGTGCAAACTCCGCAAGCCCTGGGTGAATTCCTCAAGCCGTTGTCCGACGCAGGCGTGGACATTTTCCACTGCTCGACGCGGCGTTTCTGGGAGCCGGAATTCGACGGTTCCGAGCTGAACCTGGCCGGCTGGACCCGCAAGCTCACTGGCAAGCCGACCATCACCGTGGGCAGCGTTGGTCTGGATGGCGAGTTTCTGCAGTTCATGGTCAACACCGACAAGATCGCGCAGCCGGCCAGCCTGGAGAAATTGCTGGAGCGGTTGAATAACGAAGAGTTCGATCTGGTGGCTGTAGGTCGTGCGCTGCTGGTGGACCCGGATTGGGCGCAGAAAGTGCGCGAGGGGCGTGAGGAAGACATCCTGCCGTTCAGCCGTGAGGCGTTGATGACGCTGGTTTAAGCGGCGCCTGGGAAGGCCTCTTCGCGGGCAAGCCTCGCTCCTACAAGGGAATCACCGTCCTCTGTAGGAGCGAGGCTTGCCCGCGAAGCTTTTAAGGCAACAACGCGCCATTCGGCAGCGATTGCCCCTGCACACAAGCCCCGCGCAACTGCCCCTCAAACTGCTCGATAATCGCCGCCCACCCCTGGCGACTCGCATGCTGGCGTGCATTCAGCCGCACGCAACGCAGTGTTTCCCGCTCTTCCAGCAACCAGCGCGCCGCCTCGCAGAACGCTTCCTCATCGCCCGGCATCGCCAGTACGCCGTTGTAGCCGTGGCGAATGTGCTGACCCGCTGCCGCCATATCGTAGGCCACCACGCCCAGCCCCGAAGCCAGCGCCTCCAGCACCACATTGCCGAAGGTCTCGGTCAGGCTTGGAAACAGAAATACATCCCCCGACGCATAGTGGCTGGCCAGGGCTTCGCCGCGTTGTGTGCCGCAGAAGATCGCCTCGGGCAAATCCTTCTCCAGCGCCATTCGCAACGGACCGTCGCCGACCACGATCAACTTCAGGTTTCGCTGTGGATAGGTGCTTTTCAATGCCTCGAAGCTGCGCTTGAGCAAGCCCAGGTTCTTCTCCGGGGCCAGGCGTCCGACGTGGACCACGGCAATGTCATCGTCCGCCAGGCCCCATTGTTCACGCAGCGCGTCGAGACGTTTGGTGGGGTGAAACAGTTGGCTATCGACCCCCCGGGACAACAGGGCCAGGCGTTCGAACTGCCGGCGTTCCAGCTCCAGTCGCTGGCTGATGCTGGGCACCAATGTCAGTGTCGAGCGGTTGTGAAACCAGCGCAGGTAGTGGGTCAACAGGCGCGTCAGCAGGCCGAACCCATACTGGCTCGAGTACTGTTGGAAGTTGGTGTGAAAGCCGCTGACCACCGAAATCCCCAGGCGCCGCGCCGCACGCAAGGCCGACAGACCCAACGGCCCTTCAGTGGCGATGTACAACACGTCGGGGCGATGGCGTTTCCAGCGCCGCAGCAACTTGTGCATCGACGACTGGCCCCACTGCAACCCCGGATAACCCGGCAGCGGCCAGCCGCGACACAGCAGCAGTGCATCGTCACTGCCCAACTGCCGATCACAGCCCTGACGCGGTCGAACCAGCTCGACCTGATGCCCGCGCGCGCGCAAACCGTCGCACAAGCGGCCAAGGGTATGGGCCACGCCATTGATTTCCGGGGGGAAGGTTTCGGTGATCAGGGTGATATGCAGAGCTGTCGTCATGACCTCAGTGTCGGCTGAGGCCATGTCGTCATTGTGTCAGTGCGATGATGGATTTATGACGCCGCGCGCTGGGGCACCAGATTTTCCGCCCCACGTTCACGCACCCAGAACAACGTCGCCCCGGCCACGGCGGCCGGCATCATCAGGATGTTGACCACGGGAATCAGCAGCGCCAGGTACACGATCCCGCCAAAGCTCATGCTCTGCCAGCGCTTTTCGCGCAGCCAGGCGAGCATTTCGTTCCAGCCAAGTTTGTGGTTGTCCGCCGGGTAGTCGATGTACTGGATCGCCATCATCCATACGCCGAACAGCAGCCACAACGGCGCGGCGATGATGTTGACCACCGGGATGAACGAGAGAATGAACAGGCCCAGCGCCCGGGGCAGGAAGTAGCCGAGTTTGCGCATTTCCCGGGCCAGGGTGCGGGGGATCATTTCGATCAGCTCGCCCCAACTGAAGGTCGGGAAGTCGTCGGTGCCGCGCACCACCACTTCGACTTTTTCCGCGAGGAAGCCGTTGAACGGTGCGGCGATGACGTTGGCGAGCATGGTGAAGGTGAAGAACACCATGAATCCCACCAGCACCACGAAAATCGGCCAGAGGACGTAGCTGAGGAAACTCAGCCAGTCGGGCAGGGACGGCATCAGGGTGTCGACCCATAAGCTGAATTGATGGCCGGCCAGGTAAATCAATCCGACGAACAGCACCAGGTTGATTGCCAGCGGCAACAAGACGAACAAACGCAGGCCCGGGCTCAAGACCAGCTTGAGGCCTTCGCGCAGGTATTGCGGGCCGGACAGAACAGGGGCGGGCATAGCGTGCTCCGAGCAAGGGGTAAACGCGCCGACCTTACCGGCTTTGCCTCACGGGCGAAAGCGCGGTCGCAGCGTCGACATTCACTGTAACAAAGGCGTCTATAAAATCACCGTATCGGGATAGAGACCGCCTATGAGCTGGATTGTTAAACCGTATTTCCTTAATCTTCGCCCCCTCGATACGCTGCACCCATTCTTTTTACAGGACTGTCGAGCTCAAGCCTTCCCCAAGTGCTTTCAACAGTCCTTTTTTATTCCCGCCGGCAAACCCGGCGTTCCGCGCCAGGTTATTCGGGCCGGTTAACAGGAGCAGGTCATGTCTGAAGTCCGTCATTCGCGAGTGATTATTCTCGGTTCCGGCCCTGCCGGTTACAGCGCCGCGGTGTATGCCGCCCGTGCCAACCTCAAGCCACTGCTGATCACCGGCATGCAGGCTGGCGGTCAACTGACCACCACCACCGAAGTCGACAACTGGCCGGGCGACGTCCACGGCCTGACCGGCCCGGCGCTGATGGAGCGGATGAAAGAGCACGCCGAACGCTTTGAAACCGAGATCGTCTTCGACCACATCAATGCCGTGGACTTCGCCGCCAAGCCGTACACCCTGACCGGCGACAGCGCGACCTACACCTGCGACGCCCTGATCATCGCCACCGGCGCCAGCGCGCGTTACCTGGGCCTGCCGTCGGAAGAAGCGTTCATGGGCAAAGGCGTATCGGCCTGCGCGACCTGCGACGGTTTCTTCTACCGCAACAAGCCAGTGGCTGTGGTCGGTGGCGGTAACACCGCTGTTGAAGAGGCGCTGTACCTGGCCAACATCGCCAGCACCGTGACCCTGATCCACCGTCGCGAAACCTTCCGCGCCGAGAAGATCCTGATCGACAAGCTCAACGCCCGGGTTGCCGAAGGCAAGATCATCCTCAAGTTGAACTCGAACCTGGACGAAGTCCTGGGCGACAACATGGGCGTGACCGGTGCTCGCCTGAAGAACAACGACGGCAGCTTCGACGAACTGACCGTGGACGGCGTGTTCATCGCCATCGGCCACACCCCGAACACTTCGCTGTTCGAAGGCCAGCTGACGTTGAAAGACGGCTATCTGGTGGTGCACGGCGGCCGTGAAGGCAATGCCACTGCCACCAACCTGGAAGGCATCTTCGCCGCCGGTGACGTGGCTGACCACGTTTACCGCCAGGCGATCACCTCGGCCGGCGCCGGCTGCATGGCGGCACTGGACGCCGAGCGCTACCTCGATGACCTGCAGAACGCCAAGCTCTGATTGCGTTGAAATGAAAAAAACCGGCCTCGGCCGGTTTTTTTGTGCCCACAAAAAATGCGTTAGCCGCGCAATCGTTCCTGAACAAAATCCATGACCTTCAACGACTGATAGATCGCATTGGCGGCAATCTTTCCGAACGGCCCACCGTTCCAGTCCAGCAGATACGGCTTGAACAGCTGATAACGCGCACTGTCCCCACACAGCGCTTCAGCGATCACCCGGCCACCGATGGAGCCGGTGTTCAAGCCATGGCCGCCAAACGAAGTGCAGGCCCAGACACCCGGTTCCAGCAGCCCCAGGTTGGGCATTTTGTTGGTGGAGTAGCCCATCAGGCCGGACCAGGCCAGGTCGATCTTGACCGCAGCCAATTGCGGATACACCGAGACCATATCGGCCTTGAGCATCGCCGCCAGGGCTTTTTCGTCCTGTTCGTTGCGGGTGGTAATGCGTCCGCCCCAGAGCAGGCGGTCGCCTTCGACCACGCGGTAATAGTCCGATGCGCGGCGGTCATCGGAGAACGCGGCGCCGGAGTCGAGGACATTCTTGATCCCGTCGCCCAGGTGTTCGGTCAGCACCACGTACGTGGCGATCGGTAGATAGGCGCGGCTGAGCTTCTGCAATTCCGGGCCGCCGTAGCCGCCGGCGCAGAACACCAGGTCCTGGCAGCACACGGTGCCGTGAACAGTGCGGACGATTTTGTCGGTGCCCTGGTGCTGCCAGGCGAGCATTTTCGAATGTTCGAAAATCCGTCCCCCCACCGCTTCGATGGCGAGGGCCAGGCCCAGGCAATAATTCAAGGGGTGGAAATGCAGGGCATTGGGGTCTTCCACACCCTGGAAATAACGCGAGGTGTGCGCCCGTTCGCGCACCTGGGCGGTGTCGAGAAAGTTGAGTTCATAGCCGAAGTCCCGGCGCATGGTTTCGATGTGGTTTTTCACTTCGGCGCCGTCGTCGTAACGCTTGACGCGAATGGTGCCGGCGGACGGCGCGCACCCGGTCAGGGCCAGTTCACGGATGTTGTCGCGGACGATCTCCACCCCCTCGGCCGACATCTGGAACAACGCCCTGGCCTGTTCCAGACCGAGTTTTTTGCGGATCGCCCCAGAGCCTTCCGCCCAGCCCGGCGAGACCACGCCGCCATTACGACCGGACGCGCCCCAGGCGACTTGATGGGCTTCAAGGATGATCACGCGCTTGCCGCGCCGGGTCAGTTCGAGGGCGGCCGTGAGGCCGGCGATACCGGCGCCGATGATGCACACGTCGCAGGTTTGATCGCCGTTCAATGCGGGCCGGGCCGCGCGCGGCAGCGAGGTTTGGGAATACCAGGTGGTTGGAAAGGACATGATCAATCCTTGAAGAAGGGTGTTTGCGGGAGCGAGCCGGCTCGCTCCCACAGGGTTAGTGCGCTTACTTGATGGTCGAGTAGTCGACGCCGTACCACTTGTCCGAGAGCTTGGTCAGCGTGCCGTCCTTGTGCATCGCGCCCACGATTTCACTGAGTTTGGCGGTCAGCTCCGGGTCACCCTTGTCGGTGGCGATGGCCAGCGGTTCGTAGAACGCCACGGCATTGTCCACGGCACGCAGCGGGTAGCCTTTCTTGACGGCCGCGTCCAGGGTGCTGCGTTGCGTGAGGATCGCATCCAGGCGTGTGCCATCGCCCAGGCGCAAATCGTCCAGCGGGCCGACAGAGCCGGAGTAGGTCTTCATTTTTTCGGTTTTGACGTCATATACCACGGGCGGCACGTCGGTGGTTTCAATGGCCAGCGCCTGGCTGAAATAGTCCTCGGACGTGGTGCCGCCTTCGACGCCGATGGTCTTGCCGTTCAGCGCTTTGTGGTCGGTGACTTTGGAGGTGCCGTGCACGGCAAACACGTAGGGCACGTAGTAATAGGTGCCGGGGAAATCGAGGATGCGCGAGCGACTTTTAGTCGCGGTCATCGAGCCCACGGACACGTCCCAGCGCCCGTTCCATTTGCCGGCGGTGATCACGTCCCAGTCCGGCGTGATGAACTTGACCGCGACCCCGAGGCGCTTGGCGATCTCCTTGGAGACGTCGATGTCGAAACCGTCGATCTCATTCTTGTCGTTGATGAATCCCTGGGGTGGCCAGGTCGCCGAGGTCGCGACGGTCAGGGTCTTGCTGCTCTCGATCTTGTCCAGGACCGCGCCGGCATTGGCTGCGCCGACGAACAACAGCGACAGGGTGGCAGCGAGGGTCAGCGCATGTTTTTTACTGAGCATGTTTATCTCCACTTTTCGTTTTTGTTATGCGGGGTAAAGCCGTTCTCAGTGACCGATGATTTGCGAGAGGAACTTCTGCGCGCGTTCGGTCTGGGGGTTGTTGAAAAACTCGGCCGGGGTGGCTTGTTCGATGACCTGGCCCTGGTCCATGAACAGCACGCGATCGGCGACCTTGCTGGCAAAACCCATCTCGTGGGTCACGCAAATCATGGTCATGCCGTCGGTGGCCAACTCGCCCATGACATCGAGCACTTCGTGGACCATTTCCGGGTCCAGCGCCGAGGTCGGCTCATCGAACAGCATCACTTTGGGATTCATGCACAGCGCCCGGGCAATCGCCACGCGTTGCTGCTGGCCGCCGGACAGTTGCGACGGATACTTGTGCGCGTGCTCGGCAATCCGCACTCGCTCCAGGTACACCTGCGCACGTTTTTTCGCTTCGGTGGACGACACGCCTTGCACCAACTGCGGAGCCAGGGTCAGGTTATCCATCACGCTCAGATGCGGGAACAGGTTGAAGCTCTGGAACACCATGCCGATTTCCCGGCGCACCGCGCTGACACTTTCCGCCTCGCTGGTGAGGGTGATGCCGTTGACCTTAATGTGGCCTTTCTGGAAATTTTCCAGGTGATTGATGCAGCGAATCATCGTCGACTTGCCCGAACCTGACGGCCCGCACACCACCAGGATTTCCCCGGCGGCCACGTTCAGATCGACGTCACGCAAGGCGTGAAAATTGCCGTACCACTTGTTCAGGCCAGTGATTGAAATCATGGATGGGCCGGTCTGCGTAGCAGGGGCCAGGTCGAGTCGCTCGGCGGTAGTCATCATGGATCAACCTCTGGCAGTGGATCGGTTGACCCGTTTTTCGATTCGCGCCTGCACCCGTTCGAGAATGAACGACAGCGCCCAGTAAATCATCGCGGCGGTGATCAGCATTTCCAGGTGACGGAAGTCCGCGCGGCCCTGGGTCTTGGCCAGGTACATCAGCTCCCAGACACCGATCACTGACACCAGCGAACTGTCCTTGAGCATGGCGATGAACTGGTTGCCGGTGGGCGGGATGATCACCCGCAAGGCTTGCGGCATGATCACCCGGCTCAGGGTTTTGAACGGGCTGATGCCCAGCGCCCGCGAGGCCTCCCACTGGCCGACCGGGATGCTCTGGATCCCCGCGCGGAAGATCTCGGTCATGTACGCGCCGTAGCACAGCGACAGGGCGAGGATGCCGGCCGGCACTGCGTCGACCACGTAACCGAGTTGCGGCAGCCCGAGGTAAATCAGGTAGATCTGGATCAGCAGCGGCACACCGCGAAAGAACGAGGTGTAGAACGAGGCGATGGCATTCGCCAGGCCGTTGTTCGACAGCTTGGCCACCGCGCCGATCAGCGCCAGCACAAAGGCAATCACGATGGCGACGGCGGAGATATACAGCGTGGTCGCGGCGCCCTGGATGATCAGGAAACCGATCTTGTCGAGGATGAAGCTGTAGGAGAGGTTGAAGGTGTCGAAGAAGGCGAGGAACAGGATCAGCAGTTCGATCCACACTACGGTGGTTTGCACTTTGAACTTCAGGCGCCCGAGGACATGGAAGTTCAGTGTGCCGAGCACGGCGATCAGCAAACCGATGGCGATATTGCGGGCGGTCAGGCTGTCGGGGGCGTCGCCCAGCAGTGGATGCAGAAAGTGACTGAGGGCGCTGTTGCCCAGGTTCATCAGGTACGCGCCGAGGAACAACACCACAGCGACGCCAAGCAGGAATTGAGGATCATTGGACTTTTTTTTATAAATTATATTGTCGTGATACATGAATGCCTCGGCTTGTAGGTGGTTACGGTCTCGCTCGATAAAAGAAGTTATTTGCAGGAGCTTGGCTTGCCGGCGAAGGCGATTGGCGGGGCGCCCTCGCCGGCAAGCCTGGCTCCTGCAGGTCGGTTATTGGGCAGTATTGCGACGCAAAATCCGGGACTACAAGCGAACATAATTCGCTATGTCAGTCCCGGATCGCAGTTTGCGTTTTCAGGAAAGCTTGGCCAGGCAGGCCTCTAAGATGTCCAGACCTTCCTCCAGCACCGCTGCCTCGGTGGTCAGCGGTGCCAGCAGCCGAATGATGTTGCGCGACTTGCCGCTGGGCATCAGCAGCAAACCCGCGTCCCGGGCCAGGGCCAGAAGCTGGGTCAGTTGCGCTGAGGCCGGTGTGCCGTCGGCGTTGACCAACTCGATACCGCGCATCGCGCCAACACCGGTCAGGCGGCCCAGATAGGCGCAAATGTCGTTGGCGCGCCAGGCTTCGTAGCGGCTGACGATGGCTTCTTCCTGTTGCGAACCCCACGTGTGCAGGTTCGTATCGGTCATTTCGTCCAACGTCGCCAGTGCCGCAGCACACGCAATCGGGTTGCCGGAATAGGTGCCGCCGAGTCCGCCCTTGGGCAGCGTGTCGAGCAGCGCTTTGCGCCCGACCACCGCGCCCAGCGGCACACCGCCGGCAATACTCTTGGCGAGCAGGATCAGGTCCGGCTCGATTCCCAATCGCGAGAAGGTAAAACGCTCCCCGGTACGGCCGAAACCGGACTGGATTTCATCGGCGATCAGCAGGATGTTTTTCTCGTCACAGAAGCGCCGCAACGCCTGGGCGAATTCCACGTCCATCGCCAGGAAACCCGCTTCGCCCTGCACCGGTTCGACGATAAAACACGCCACGTCATTCACATCGATCTCGACGCTGAACAGCCGATCCATCGCCTTCAACGCTTCGGCGCAGGTCACGCCGTTGTCCTTGCTCGGGAAAGGCAGGTGATACACCGGACCTGGCAGCACCCCGACTTTCTGTTTGTAGGGCGCGACTTTGCCGTTGAGGTTGAGGGTGGCGAGGGTGCGGCCGTGGAAGGCGCCGTCGAAAGCGATCACGGCGGTGCGGCCGGTGGCTCCGCGAACGATCTTCAAGGCGTTTTCCGCTGCTTCTGCGCCGCTGTTGGTGAGCATGCCGCTGACTGGGTAGCTCACCGGGATAAACGCCGTCAGGCGCTCCATCAAGTCGAGGTAAGGCACATGCGGCGCAGCGTTGAACGCGTAGTGGGTCAGCCGGGTGGCTTGTTCGCGAATGGCTTCGACGATGCGCGGGTGGCAATGGCCGAGGTTGAGCACGCCGATGCCGCCGACGAAATCGATGTAGCGTTTGCCGTCGGTGTCCCAGACTTCGGCATTCTTGCCGTGGCTGAGGGTGACGGGATGCACGACGTTGATCGATTGGCTGATGCTTTCGCTGCTCATGGATACCTGACTCAGAAGAAGGGTTGCTTCTTTTTATCTAAGCCGTGAGCAGGGGGACCGGGCAAACGAAATAAAGTCGCCGGGTCAATCTTAAAAGTCGGGATGTGTGCCGGGGCCCTTTGTAGGAGCATGGCTTGCCCGCGATGGCGTCCAGAAGATCGCCATCGCGAGCAAGCTTTGCTCCTACGGGACGGTGGTGTTCGTGGGAACGCGGTTTTAGCGGCGGGTCAGGGGCTGTTGGGTGAACTTCACGCCGGCCAGACCATGAGCAATCAACGCGCGGATATTGCCGTGATCGCTACCTTCAGGCGTCGCCACCACCGAACGGTAATGCTCGCCAAACGCCAACAGCGCCTCTTCATCGCTCAGACCTTCCAGCAACGCCAGGCCTAGGGTCTTGCACGAACCTTCGTTCTGCCCGGCGGCGTTTTCCACGCCACCGTTGTTGAACGCTTGCGGCTGGTAATCGTAACCGGCGGCGATGAAGGCCAGGGTGTCGGCAAAAACGTGTTCGCCGCTTTTGAGGCTGGCGCGCAGGGTGTTCAAATCACTCATTGGGTTTTCCTTTGGCGAACGCCGCTTGTTGTTCGGCGCTGGCTTCTTGCTGGTATTGGGCTTTCCAATCGGCGTACGGCATGCCGTAGACGACCTCGCGGGCGTCGTCGAGGCTGACCTCGATCTGACGTTCGTCAGCGGCGGCCTTGTACCACTTCGACAGGCAGTTGCGGCAGAAACCCGAGAGGTTCATCAGGTCGATGTTCTGCACGTCCTTGCGGCTGTCCAGGTGGGCGACCAGTCGGCGGAAGGCGGCGGCTTCAAGTTCCAGGCGTTGTTGATCGGTCATGGGAGTCTCTGCGAGACAGCGTTGAGCGGCAAGCCTCAAGCTGCAAGTTGGATTTCGGTGGCCGTTAGCTTACCGCTTGAAGCTTGAAGCTTGAAGCTTGAAGCTTGAAGCTTAGCGGCTCGCCGCTAGCGTTATCGACACCGATTCGGCAAACCGCAGGGCGTGGGGTTTGTCGACTTCGACCTCGGCATACAGCACCGACGCGTTGACCATGACCAAATCGAGGATTTCCTGGGTCAGGCGTTCGAGCAGGGCAAAGCGATTGCCCTCCACGTGGGCGATGATCGCCTTGGTGATGGTGCGGTAGTTCAGCGCGTGATCGATGTCGTTGTCGCGCACCGCGTCTTGCGCCGCGTAGAGGATGGTCAGGTTGATCAACACATCCTGCTTGTTGAGGATTTCGTCCTCGTTGATGCCGATGAAGGTGCGCAGGCACAGGTCCTTGACCCGGATGCGCGCCATTCCTGGTTGAAGTTGTGGCATTGCTACTTGCTCCGTCCAATCAATTGCAGGAACTCCTGGCGGGTGTTGCTCGACTCGCGGAAGGCGCCGAGCATCACCGAGGTGTTCATGGTCGAATTCTGTTTCTCGACACCGCGCATCATCATGCACATGTGTTTGGCTTCGATCACCACGGCGACCCCGGCGGCATCCGTCACGTGCTGCACCGCGTCGGCGATCTGCCGGGTGAGGTTCTCCTGAATTTGCAGGCGTCGGGCAAACATGTCCACCAGGCGTGCAATCTTCGACAGGCCCAACACTTTGCCCGTCGGAATATAAGCCACATGCGCCTTGCCGATGAAGGGCAGCAGGTGGTGTTCGCACAGCGAATAGAGCTCGATGTCGGCGACGATGATCATCTCGTCGGTGTCCGAGGAAAACAGCGCGCCGTTAACGATTTCCTCGACGCTTTGCTCGTAGCCATGACACAGGTACTGCATGGCTTTGGCGGCGCGCATCGGGGTGTCTTGCAGGCCTTCGCGGTCGGGGTTTTCGCCGAGGCCGATGAGGATCTCGCGATAGCTCTGGGATAAGGCGTTCTGAGGCAGGGATAACGTCATGAAATATCCTCGCGGGGCGGCTTATTTGACGTGCCGTCCGCCGTTGACGGTCAGGGTCGTGCCGGTGACATAAGGGTTGTCGAGCAGATAGCGCAGGCTCTGGTAGATCACTTCGCTGCCGGGTTCGATGCCCAGCGCGGATTTGGCCAGGGCCTTGGCGCGGTACGCCGCGTCGTCGTCGGGATTGAACAATAGCAGGGCTGGGGCAATGCCGTTGACCTTGATCGTCGGCGCATATTTTGCGGCGAAGGACAGGGTCAGGCTGTCGAGCCCGGCTTTACTGGCGCAATAGCCGATATGTTGACTGCTGCCCTTTCGGGTCACGTCGTCGCTGATGTGCACGATGTCGGCCGGGCTCGAGCGTTCGAGCAAGTCGGCGCAGTGCAGATTGATCAGGTAGGGCGCGAGCATGTGCACCGAGAACATCCGGGTAAAGGCCTGGGCCTCGGTGTCCGGGGTTTCGGCCAGCCATTCGGACGCGTTATGCACGATCGCCCGCAGGCTGTCGGTGTGGGTCTTGAGTTCGCTGATGAACGCGAGGATGCCGGTTTCGCTGGAGAAGTCCGCGAACAGCGCCGTCGCGCCCAGGTCGCGCAACATTTGAACGCCGGGGCGTTCGCTGCGGTAGCTGAAGATCACCGGGTGGCCGTCTTCGAGCAGACGCTGCGCACAATGCAGGCCGACTCGCTGGCCGGCACCGGTGATGAGGAGGGGGGCTGCGGAAGAGGTCATGAACGGCTCGCGTCGCGGTTAGAGCAAAACTATACCAGCGACGGCGAGCGATCACCTACGACCTGTAGGAGCGAGGCTTGCCCGCGAAGAGGACGCCTCGGTCTATCTGTCAGACCGCGTTATCGTTCTTCGCGGGCAAGCCTCGCTCCTACAGGGGTTACGGATTTTGGGTGGTGGGCGCGACGGGCAACGGACGCGCCGGCGTGCTGTGCAGCCAGTTGGCCAACACTCGGGTCGACAGCGGAATAAAGAAGTAGACCATCAATGGCGTCAGGCACAACGTGCTGATGAACACCCGGGGCAACAGGCTCATTTCGCCGAGCAACGGGCCCAGGACAAAGTTGAACAGCAGCGATACCGGGAAGAACGCCAGCCAGATCGCCACCGCCTGTTTCCAGCGCGGCGGGCGATTACCGGCAGCGCCGAACCAGCCTACGATGCCGCTGACCCGATGTTCGGTCGGATGGGCGAACAAGTCGCTGCCCCGTGCCAGCCAGGCGGTACGCGAGGCGGAGTGCTCCCAGGCGTGCAGGGTCTGCTCGTCGGCGAAGCGGAAAATGATCTGGAATTCGTCATCGTCGGGCGGCGGAGCGAGCACGCCAGAGCCGAGATAACCGGGAAAGTCGGTGGCCAGTTGTTCGCCTTCACGCAACCAGGCGATCAGGTCCTGATAACGTCCATCGGCAACGCGGCGCGCCACCATCAGCGTGACGGGTGAGGTAGACATTTTGTATCTCCGTATTACAAACGCGTTGCTCCGGGTAGGAGTTTCGCCAGTCACAGCGCCGGGGTAGTGGGCTGCGTCTTTGGACAAGCAAGGATTATTCCCTAATCTGACATTTACACCAGAGACTTTCGTCACCCATCAATAACTTGAATGATTGCTGGGGATAGGCGTTAAATGGGATCCAATTTATCCAATGAACGATCGTCGCCCCATGCCTGTTCTGTCTGATGTTGTCCCTGGCTTGTTGCCAGCTGCTTCCCTGGAACGGGAAGAGCTTTTTCCGATTCGAGAGGTGGCACGCCTGACGGGCATCAACCCGGTCACCTTGCGGGCATGGGAGCGTCGTTATGGCCTGATCCAGCCGACCCGCACCGAAAGCGGGCATCGGCTGTACTCGATGACCGATATCGAGACGGTGCGCAACATCCTCGGCTGGATTGATCGCGGTGTGGCGGTGAGCAAGGTCGGCAAGATCCTGGCAAAGACCGAGCCGCTCAAAGCGCTCTCGCACATCATCCCCAATGAACTCGTGCTGGCCGACTACGCCCAATGGCAGCAACAGGTCCAGGCCGCTGTCAGCGGGTTTGACGACGTCCAGCTGGAGCGGGTCTACGGGCAGATCTTTTCCAGTTACTCGCTGCCCGTGGTGTTCCAGGACATTCTGATGCCGCTCTGGAAGCAACTGCTGCAGCGCCAGGAGAGCTTCGGCCAGACCAGCGAATGGTTGTTCTTCGATGCGTTTCTGCGCTCGCGCGTGGCGCAGCGCCTGTTGATGGTCCGTGATACCTCAAAGCGCCGGATCGTGGTCAGCGCCCTGGCCGGTCAGTGTCATGAACTCGAATTGCTGGTCGCCGCGTTGTATTTGAGCGGGATGGATTCGGGCGTGCGGGTGCTCACGATCGGCCAGCCCTTCGATGAGTTGACCCTGGTTTGCGAAAGAATCCAGCCGCTGGCACTGGTGCTGTTTTCCAATCACGTACCGGCTGCCGAGCTGCCGCGACGCTTGAATCGCCTGGCCTTGAGCCTGGATTGCCGGCTGATGCTCGCCGGTGATGCGTCCGACCTGGCACAGGACAGCCTGGCCGGTACGTCGATTGGTTGTCTGGGTAACGAGGGCTTGTTGATGCGACAGCGTCTGAAGCAGTTCCTGGCGGGCAACCTGGATACTTGAGGCTCAGACGTGCAGGGCGGGATGGGTCAGGCGATGTTGCTGGAGGATGAACTGACGCAGGCGTTCGGTTTCGTCCTTGTCGCTCTGGCTAAGCTGATAGGCGAAGAAACCTTGCTCGGTTTCCCGTTCGAACGTGCCGCGCAACGCGATCCGCTCATAACCTGACGGGCTGAACCACAACGCGAAATGCTTCGGTGGCTTGGTCTTGTTGCGAACTTCCAGCAAAACCCCTTTGAACGACACTTCGTGCACCCACATCGT
The DNA here is from genome assembly GCF_008370045.1 of Pseudomonas sp. ANT_J12. GTDB lineage: Bacteria > Pseudomonadota > Gammaproteobacteria > Pseudomonadales > Pseudomonadaceae > Aquipseudomonas. Next base: position 945,613 of record NZ_VOBN01000001.1, on the reverse strand, counting down.
GCCCGGCTGGCCCTTGGCATTCTCCAGCGCGACCGGCTCTTCGAGCGTCAGGCGCCATGGCCGGACCATCGGCCCATCTTCAAAAATACTCGGCACGCCCAAGCGCAAATGCAGCGCATGGAACTCGTCTTCCACCAGGTGCAGCGGGAAGGTCATTTGCTGATTTTCGAAGTTGGCCTGGATGGTGACCTGCTCATGCGCGGCAAGGCGTGTGAGCAGGTCACGGATCTGCGATCCACCATTAACGAGCAGGCTCGACGTTGCATCCCGCACATTGAGCTGCGGGTTGTGCTGCATGGTCTGGATAAAATCCAGCTCATCCTGGGTCAGGAGTGCGTCGCGTTGCATGGCTTGCTCGTAAATAAAAGTTACAAAGTCATCGGTGATTGTAGTTAATGACAATTAATTCGTTGTTTTGTTTTCGCCGTTCGTCGTTTTGAGCGCAGCCAGCTCGGCCTGCAATTCAGCGACTTGCATTTCGAGTAGCGCTACCCGCTGCTGTGCCTTGACTTGAACGGTCACATCTTTTTGTACACCGACAATATACGTTTGTCCGTCACTTTCGTTTTTAACCGTCGAAAGGGACAGCTCATTCCAGAACGGCGTGCCGTCCTTGCGGTAGTTGCGCAGCACTTCACGGCACGAGCCACCGTTCTCCAGCGCGGCACGAATCACCCCCAACGCCTCTTGATCCCGGTCGCCGGCTTGCAGGAAGCGGCAATCCTGGTAGAGGATTTCTTCGCTGGTGTAACCGGTCATGCGTTCGAAGGCCGGGTTGACGTAAATCAGGATGTTGTCTTGCTCGCCTTCCTTTTCGGCAATCACGATGCCGTCATTGGAAGCGTTGACCACCAGTTGCAGCAATTGAGCGTTGATCATCAGAGAGTCCTTTCTGAATGTTTGGGGGCTGCATTCTAGAAGAACAAAATGAGCTGTCTACTGGCCACCAGCACGAATTGAGCGGCCATCGCCGGGTTTTTTGCCGGTGCTGTTAATATCCCCCGTCTTTTACAGCATCAGGAACAGATTGATGAAAGTCGCCATCCTTTCCGGCTCGGTGTACGGCACGGCCGAAGAAGTCGCCCGGCACGCTGCGATTATTTTGAAAGAAGCCGGTTTCGAGACCTGGCACAACCCCCGCGCGAGCCTGGCGGACATTCAGGCCTTCGGCCCCGAAGCCTTCCTGGCCGTGACCTCGACCACGGGCATGGGTGAACTGCCGGACAACCTGCAACCGCTGTACTCGACGATTCGTGACCAGTTGCCTGCCGCCTGGCGCGGTTTGCCCGGTGCGGTGATCGGTCTGGGCGATGCGAGCTATGGCGACACCTTCTGCGGCGGCGGTGAGCAGATACGCGAATTGTTCGGTGAGCTGGGCCTGCGCGAGGCGTTGCCGATGCTGCGCCTGGATGCCAGCGAAAGCGTCACGCCGGAAACCGACGCCGAGCCTTGGCTGGCGGAGCTGATCACGGCTCTGCGCGGCTGACCGGATGCTCACGCAGCAGCGCGAGCCAAGCCTGGGCGGCTTTTGACAGGTACGCACCCTGGCGCCAGATAAAGGCAATGTCCCAGCGTAGATAGGCCGGCGCGTTCAGGGTCAGGCGCACCACGCCTGGCCGCACCAGCCCCCGCGCCACCACGCTGGGCAACAGCACCACGCCTTGCCCGGCGGCCACCAGCGCCGCGAGAAAATCCGCCTGGCCGCTGCGCCCGCCTTCCCTGGGCGTGAATCCCATCTGTTGGCAGGCTTGCAGCAAACGGTCATTGAGCACAAAGCTGCGCTGATACAGCAGGAACGGCGTGTCAGCCAGTTCCTCCAGCCCAATCGCGGTCTTGGTGGCCAGCGGATGATCGGCTGGCAGCAGCGCGTCCAACGGTTCATCGCAGAACGGTTGAAAAGCGAATTGCGGATCCTTCGGCAGCAGACTGCCGCCCAGTTCCAGTTCGCCGCTCAGCACCGCTTGTTCGATGTTCCGGCTGCCGCCTTCAAGCAGATGAATGTTGATGTTCGGGTAGCGCCGCCGGTACTCGGCGAACAATCCGGCGAACAACGCGTCACTGCCCAGCAGCGGCAACCCCAGGCGCAATTCCCCACGGGCCAGTTGGCTCAAGTCATCCAGCTCGCTGAGCAACTCATTGCGCAGTCTCAGCATGCCTTCGGCCCGTTGCAGCACCACGCTGCCGGCGGCGGTCAGGCGTAACTGCGAGCCGAGGCGTTCGAGCAGCGGGGTGCCGAGGCTTTGCTCAAGCTGTGCGACTTGCTTGCTCACCGCCGATTGGCTGATGTGCAAGGTCTTGGCGGCCTGGGTGAAACCACCCTGGCGCATCACTTCGATGAAGCTGCGTAGCTGCTTGAATTCCATGGTACGGATTCCGTTTTGGAATGGCTTCAAGTCTAACAATTCGCTTCGGGGATGGCAGCCCGCTCCGTAAAATGAGCGCCTGTGAGGACCGAAACCATGAAATCAACCACCGTTAAATACCTGTCGCGACTGATCGCCGAGCTGGCCGTGTTGCTGGCGATCTACCTGCTCGGCTGTCAATTGGCCGCCTGGTTTTCCTGGCCGATCCCCGGGGGTGTGATCGGCATGGCGTTGCTGCTGCTGGCGTTCGCGTTCGGTTGGGTCAAACCGGCGGCGTTGCAACTGGGCGCCGGGTTGTTGATGGCGGAGATGCTGTTGTTCCTTATTCCCGCGTTGATGAGCCTGCTCGATTACGGAGGCCTCATGCGCGACGACGGCTGGCGGATTCTGTTGGTGATTGGAGTCAGCACGCTGACGGTGATGCTGGTGACGGCGTTTACCGTGGAGTGGGCGGTACGCATGCGGAGGTCCCATGAAGCTTGAGTGGATGCCGATGTTCTGGCTGGCCTTCACGTTGCTGGCGTATTTGTTCAGTCGCTGGATCTACCGGCGAACCGGCCGTTATCTGCTGTCGCCGCTGATCCTGGTCCCGGCGCTGTTGCTGGCCCTCGCCGTGCCGCTGCACACCGCTTATGCCGAATATTCGAGCAACACCCATTGGCTGATGCGGGTGCTGGGCCCGGTCACTGTGGCCTTCGCGGTGCCGATCTGGCAGCAGCGGCAAATGCTGGCGCGGCATTGGTCGGCGCTGTCGCTCGGGATGCTGGCGGGCAGTGTGGCGTCCATCGGCAGTTCGTTCGGATTGGCCAAGGCGCTGGCGCTGGACAGTTCGGTGACGATGTCGCTGGTGCCGCGTTCGATCACCACGCCCTTTGCCATGCCACTGGCCCACGACCTCGGCGGCGTACCGGAACTGACCGCGGTGTTTGTGATGTTTACCGGGGTCATCGGGGCGATGCTCGGCGGGATCCTGCTCAAGTGGTTGCCCCTGCGCAGTGCCCTGGCGCGGGGCGCCTTGTTTGGCGTCGGGGCTCACGGTGCCGGGGTCAGCCGGGCCCATGAAGTCGGCGGTGAGGAGGGCTCTGTCGCAGGGTTGGTCATGGTTCTGACGGGGTTGCTGAATCTGTTCGCGGCCCCCTTGTTGGCGTCGGTGCTTTGACATGGATCCAAGGTCCTGGCGTCTCTGACTCGCTCGGCCATCAAGCTGGCTGCGAATGCAACTACACGATCCCCGAGGGCTGACTAGACTGCTGACACGTGAGCAAAAATAATAAAAACCAGGAGGTTCTTGCCGTGAGTGTTGCCCCCGTCCAATCGCCCTACAGTGTCAAAGACCAGGTCAGTGCCGCCGAGTGGCAGACCCGCGTCGACCTCGCCGCCTGTTATCGCCTGGTCGCCTCCCATGGCTGGGATGATCTGATCTTCACCCATATTTCGGCCAAGGTGCCCGGCACCGAAGACTTTCTGATCAACCCGTTCGGGCTGATGTTCCACGAGATCACCGCATCAAGCCTGGTCAAGGTCGATCAGGCCGGCAACAAGCTGATGGACAGCCCTTATGAGATCAATCCGGCGGGCTACACCATCCACAGCGCCGTGCATGAAGTGCGTCACGACGTGGTCTGCGTGCTGCATACCCACACCGCTGCCGGCGTAGCAGTGTCGGCGCAGAAGCAGGGCATCCTGCCGATCAGCCAGCAGTCGTTGTTCGTGCTCTCGAGCCTGGCGTATCACGCCTACGAAGGGGTGGCGCTGAACCACGAAGAGAAAGCGCGGCGGCAAGCCGACCTCGGTGAAAACAATTTCCTGATGCTGCACAACCACGGGCTGCTGACCTGTGGCAGCACCATCGCCGACACCTTTTTGATGATGTTCACCTTCCAGCGCGCCTGCGATATCCAGGTGCTGGCGCAGAACGGTGGCGCCGAGCTGATCGCCATCGAACCGCAGATTCTGGCGGGCGCCAAGGCGATGATCGCCGGCGTCACCAAAAGCGCACAAGGGATGGGTGGCGCGCTGGCCTGGCCGGCGCTGCTGCGCAAACTCGATAAACAAGACCCGGGTTATAAACTCTGATGCCACTCGCCGAGATCCCGCTGTGTGTCTGGCGCAAGCGCGGCCAGACGTTCGTATTCCGTGGCCAGGCCATCCGTTACTGGACGGCCGGGCAGGGCGAGCCGCTCCTGCTGATCCACGGTTTTCCAACCGCCAGTTGGGACTGGCATTACCTTTGGCAGCCGCTTACCCAGCGCTATCGAGTGATCGCTTGCGACATGCTCGGCTTCGGCGACTCGGCCAAACCGGTGAACCACGAATACAGCCTGCTGGAGCAAGCCGATTTGCAACAGGCCTTGTTGGCGCATCTGGAAATCGAGCAGCCGGTGCACCTGCTGGCCCACGATTACGGCGACAGCGTGGCCCAGGAGTTGCTGGCCCGGCACCATGAGGCGCAGGTAAATATCGCCAGTTGCGTGTTCCTCAACGGGGGCTTGTTTCCCGAAACCCATCGCCCGTTGCTGACGCAGAAACTCCTGCTCAGCCCATTGGGCTGGATGATCGGTCGTGCCTTTACCCGTGACGCACTGGTGAAAAGTTTCCGCCAGATCTTCGGTCCCCAGACCTGGCCCACGGAAAGCGAAATGGATGATTTCTGGAGCCTGATCGACAGCAATCGCGGGCCGCGGATCATGCATAAATTGATCGGTTATATCCCGGAGCGACGGGTGCAGCGTGATCGCTGGGTCAGCGCCATGCAGCGCGGCGAAGTGCCGTTGCGGGTGATTGATGGCGAGGTCGATCCGATCTCCGGCGCGCACATGGTCGAGCGTTATCGGGAGCTGATCCCCAACCCCGATACGGTGCTGCTGCCGGGCATTGGTCACTACCCGCAGACCGAAGCGCCGGGGCAGGTGCTCAAGCACTACCTTGAGTTTCGGGATCGGCAGGTGTCGGCGCCGCTCAAGCGGGCGTGTTCCTGACCCCAATCCCTGTAGGAGCAAAGCTTGCTCGCGAAGACGGCGGCACATTCAACGATGATGTTGGCTGACACGACGCTTTCGCGAGCAAGCTTTGCTCCTACAGGTTTCGCAGCATTCACTTCATCATCCCCCAGCCTTATCGCACACCATTCAGCCACCTCGTCTTGATTGTGACCCGCCGCCCCGTGCCTGACACTCGAGGTCATCGTCCCTTAGGCCTGCTGGAGTCCCCCCATGAATGAGTCTGTGCGCTTCGAAGATAAAGTCGTGATCATCACTGGCGCTGGCGGCGGTCTCGGGCGGGCGCATGCGTTGCTGTTCGCCAAACAGGGCGCGAAAGTGTTGGTCAACGATCTCGGCGGCACGGCTCAGGGAGAAGGTGCCAACGCGTCGGCGGCGGACCGTGTGGTCGCCGAAATCCGCGAGGCCGGCGGCACGGCCGAGGCCAACCACGACTCCGTCACCGACGGCGACAAACTCGTACAAAACGCCCTCGACGTCTTCGGCCGTGTCGATGTCGTGGTCAACAACGCCGGGATCCTGCGGGACAAGACCTTCCACAAAATGGACGACGCCGACTGGGACCTGGTTTACCGCGTCCACGTCGAAGGCGCCTATAAAGTCACCCGCGCGGCATGGCCGCATATGCGCGAGCAAAACTACGGCCGCGTGATTTTCACGGCCTCGACTTCCGGCATCTACGGCAACTTCGGCCAGTCCAACTACGGCATGGCCAAACTCGGCCTCTACGGCCTGACCCGCACCCTGGCCATCGAAGGCCGCAAGAACAACATCCTGGTCAACGCCATCGCCCCCACCGGCGGCACGCGCATGACCGAAGGCCTGATCCCGCCGCAGGTGTTCGAACAACTCAAGCCGGAACTGGTCAGCCCGCTGGTGGTGTATTTGGCCAGTGAGCATTGCCAGGAAACGTCGGGGTTGTTTGAAGTGGGTGGCGGCTGGATGGGCAAGGTCCGTTGGGAGCGCAGCCTCGGTGCCGGGTTTGATCCGCGTGTGGGTTTTTCGCCGGAAGACGTGGCGGCGCATTGGCAGCAGATTTGTGATTTCGAAGGCGCGGCGCATCCGAAGGACAACATCGAAGCGTTGAAGGAGATGATGGGGAATTTGCAGAAGTACGCCCTCTGATCAGCGCCATCCGGCAGGGCTTGCCTGAGTCCTGCTGATCCCTTCACCCCATCCCCGCTGAAAAACCATCGCCCATAAAAAAGGCCGCTGCAAACGCAGCGGCCGAAGTAAGACGTAGATCAAGGAGCAATAAATCAACGTCAGTGAACACGGGGCGATGACTCGAAACACTTCAACTCATCTGAAATCTTGCGCGAGAGACCTGGGGTTCAACACAAGCCTTCGCGTCGTGCTTTGCGGCGGTTGCCCGTGAAAGCCCGGCAAGAATAAGGGTTTGAAGGCAAAGGAAAAATAGCGATTCCAGACATGCACTGTTACGGGGCATGTAACAGTCGCCGTGCACCTCGCCAATGCGTCCATCCATTCCCCTGATAACCCGCCATCCAGCCCGTCCATACCTCGCGCAAAACCCCGCGCCATGCGGGCATTCATCCTTTGGAGGTACAGCGCGAATACCTCCTTGGTGCGCTTATCGCTCCTGGCGTGCGGCAGTAGGGTGGGGCCTTCTGTCACTCACCGGGGAAGACGCATGACAAAAACAACAATGCGCGCCATCTTCACACCGCAGGCGCTCGCCGCTGCGGTGGCCTTGGGTTGCTGCGCCCAGGCGCACGCCGTTGCATTCAACATCGGAGAAATCGAGGGCACGTTCGATTCGTCGCTCTCCGTCGGCGCGAGCTGGGGCATGCGCGATGCGGACAAGTCGTTGGTCGGTACGGTCAACGGTGGCACCGGCCAGTCCTCCACTGGTGATGACGGGCGGCTGAACTTCAAGAAGGGCGAAACCTTCTCCAAGATCGTCAAGGGCATCCACGACCTGGAGCTCAAATACGGCGACACCGGCGTGTTCGTGCGTGGCAAGTACTGGTACGACTTTGAGCTCAAGGACGAGGACCGCGAGTTCAAGCAGATCAGCGACAGCGGCCGCAAGGAAGGCGCCAAATCCTCCGGGGCGCAGATCCTCGATGCCTTCGTCTATCACAACTATTCCATTGGCGATTTGCCGGGCACCGTGCGCGCCGGCAAGCAGGTCGTGAGCTGGGGTGAAAGTACCTTCATCGGTAACTCGATCAACAGCATCAACCCGATCGACGTGTCCGCATTTCGTCGTCCCGGTGCGGAGATCAAGGAAGGCTTGATCCCGGTGAACATGCTGTTCGGCTCCCAGGGTCTGACCGATCAACTGACCGTCGAAGGTTTCTATCAACTGGAATGGGACCAGACCGTTCTCGACAACTGCGGCACCTACTTCGGTGTCGACGTGGCGGCGGACGGTTGCAACAACAACTACAGCGTCGGCAGCCCGGCGATTGCGCCGTTGGCGCCGCTGGCATCGGCCTTTGGCCAGCCGATCCAGGTCACCCGCGAAGGCGTGATCGTGCCCCGTGGCGGCGACCGCGATGCGCGGGATTCGGGGCAGTGGGGCACGGCGTTGCGCTGGCTCGGTGACGATACCGAGTACGGTCTGTACTTCATGAACTACCACAGCCGCACGCCAACCGTCGGCACGGTGACGGCCGGTGCATCGACCCTGGCCAGCCTGCCGGGCATGATTGGCATTGCCAACCGACTGGCGCCGGGCAGCGGTTCGGGGCTGGCGCAAAGCGTGATGCTCGGTCGCGGCCAGTATTACCTCGAATACCCGGAAGACATCCGCCTGTACGGCGCGAGTTTCTCCACCACCTTGCCTACCGGCACCGCGTGGACCGGCGAGATCAGCTACCGGCCCAACGCCCCGGTGCAGGTCAACACCAACGACTTGACCCTGGCCTTGCTCAACCCGATTGCCGGCGGCGTCGCTTCGCCGATTGCCACCTCGCCTGGCGCTGACAACAAAGGCTACCGGCGCAAGGAAGTGACCCAGATCCAGAGCACCCTCACGCACTTCGTCGACCAAGTGTGGGGCGCCGAGCGCTTGACCCTGGTCGGTGAAGCGGCAGTGGTGCGGGTCGGTGGCCTGGAGTCGCGGACCAAGCTGCGTTATGGCCGCGATTCGGTCTACGGCCAATACGGTTTCGGTGGCGACACCGACGGCTTCGTCACCTCGACCTCCTGGGGCTATCGCGCCCGGGCGATCCTCGACTACGCCAACGTGATCGGCGGGATCAACCTCAAGCCCAACCTGTCCTGGTCCCATGACGTCAGCGGCTACGGCCCCAACGGCCTGTTCAACGAAGGCGCCAAGGCGATCAGCGTCGGCGTCGATGCGGACTACCGCAACACCTATACCGCGAGCCTGAGTTACACCGACTTTTTTGGCGGGGACTACAACACCCTGACTGACCGCGACTTCCTGGCGCTGAGCTTCGGCGTGAACTTCTGATCTGGCTGAGAAGGATGATTTAGATGCGCAAAATGATTCTGCAATGCGGCGCCCTGGCCCTGAGCCTGCTGGCTGCCAACGTGATGGCGGCGGTGTCGCCGCAAGAGGCCGAAAAACTCGGCACCACGCTCACGCCACTGGGCGCGGAGAAGGCCGGCAACGCCGACGGCTCGATCCCGGCCTGGACCGGCGGCATCCCGAAAAACGCCGGGGCGGTGGACAGCAAGGGCTTCCTGGCTGACCCGTTCGCCAACGAAAAACCGCTGTTCGTGATCACCCCGGCCACCGTCGACAAGTACAAAGACAAACTCTCGGAAGGCCAGGTGGCGATGTTCAAGCGCTACCCGGAAACCTACAAGATCCCGGTCTACCCGACCCACCGCACCGTGGCCGTGCCGCCGGAAATCTACGAGTCGGCCAAGCGCAGCGCGCTGAACGTGACCAGCATCAACGACGGTAACGGCCTGGCCAATTTCACCGGCAATCGCTACTACGCGTTCCCGATTCCGAAGAACGGCGTGGAGGTGTTGTGGAACCACATCACCCGTTACCACGGCGGCAACCTGCGGCGCATCATCACCCAGGTGACACCGCAAACGAATGGCAGCTACACGCCGATCCGCTTCGAAGAAGAGATCGCCGTGCCGCAATTGATGAAGGACCTGGACCCGGAAAAAGCCGCCAACGTGCTGACCTTCTTCAAGCAATCCGTCACCGCCCCCGCGCGTCTGGCCGGTAACGTGCTGCTGGTGCACGAGACGCTCGATCAGGTGAAGGAACCGCGCCTGGCGTGGATTTACAACGCCGGCCAGCGCCGCGTAAGGCGTGCGCCGCAAGTGGCGTATGACGGGCCGGGTACTGCCGCCGATGGCCTGCGTACTTCCGACAACTTCGACATGTTCTCCGGTGCACCGGATCGCTACGACTGGAAACTGATCGGCAAGAAGGAAATGTACATCCCGTACAACAGCTACAAACTCGATTCGCCGAGCCTCAAGTACGACGACATCATCAAGGCCGGGCACATCAACCAGGACCTGACCCGCTATGAGCTGCACCGGGTGTGGGAAGTGGTCGGCACGGTCAAGCCGAGCGAGCGGCACATCTACGCCAAGCGCCACATGTACATCGACGAAGACAGCTGGCAAGTGGCGCTGGTGGATCACTACGACGGTCGCGGTCAACTGTGGCGCGTGGCCGAAGGTCACGCCCAGTACTACTACGATCACCAGGCCCAGGCCTACACCCTCGAAGCGCTCTACGACATCATCGCCGGGCGCTACATTGCCCTGGGCATGAAGAACGAAGAGAAGCACAGCTTCGAATTCGGCTTCGAGGCCAAGGCGGCGGACTACACGCCATCGGCGCTGCGTGCGGAGGGCGTTCGCTAAGGCCCCCCCCAATCCCCTGTAGGAGCGAAGCTTGCTCGCGAAAGCGGCTGCCCATCCAACGATGATGTTGGCTGACACGACGCCTTCGCGGGCAAGCCTCGCTCCTACGGGGGAAGGCGTTCCGTCAGCCTGCATCATCGTTGGATGTACTGACGTCTTCGCGGGCAAGCCTCGCTCCTACGGGGGAAGGCGTTCCGTCAGCCAGCATCATCGTTGGATGTGCTGACGCCTTCGCGAGCAAGCCTCGCTCCTACGGGGGAAGGCGTTCCGTCAGCCAGCATCATCGTTGGATGTGCTGACGTCTTCGCGGGCAAGCCTCGCTCCTACAGGGTTGTGCGTGACTGGTGGGTCGCGTGCTTTATGAGGGGCAATCAGCGTTCTGAATACTTCTCAACAAGTGCGTTGCACAGGGCTAGGGTTGCGGCACAACTATAAAAAGGCACGCCGCAATGACCGCCATGACCCCGTGTCTGGATCGTCCTGGATTCCTTCCTCGCCTGTCGTCCCATCACCTGCCCAGGGCTCGGTTGAGCGAACCGTTGCTGACGTCGCCAGCCCGGGTAAAACTGCTGTGTGCCCCTGCCGGGAGTGGCAAGAGCGCGCTGCTGGCCGAGTGTTTGTTGCAGGCACCACCATCGTGTCGGGTGGTGTGGCTGGCGTTGAGCGGTGCGGTGTTGAGCCGAGACGATTTCTGTCAGCGCCTGGCCGAGGTCCTGGAGTTGCCCTCGGCGCAGGAGTCCACCGTGCTGGCGTACCTGGCCAGGGTGCAGACCCCCATCTGGTTGTTTCTCGACGATTACTGCCGCGTGCCCGCGCCCGAACTGGATGGCCTGCTCGATCAGCTCCTGGCCGTCAGCAATCCCTTGATTACCTGGTGGCTGAGCGGTCGGCGGCGGCCGCACTGCAACTGGCCGCGCCTGTTGCTGGATGACGAGTTGCATGAATCCGAAGGGGGGACACTCGCGTTCACCCTGGCCGAGATCGAGCACTTGCTGCGACATGTCGAGGCACCCGTGGCCGCCAAAGCCGCCCGACGGATTTTCCAGCGCAGCGGTGGCTGGTGCGCCGCCGTGCGCATTGCCTTGCTCGATAGTTGCCAGTGGGCGCGGGATCATCATTCCCCCGGCCGCTCGACCCTGCTCGATTATTTGCAGCACGAACTGTTCGCCAGCCTGCCCGCCGAACTGGCCGAAGCCTGGCGGGTGCTGGCCCATCTGCCGCGTTTCAATGCCAGCCTGTGCGAGCACCTGTTCGGAGCCGGGGAGGGCGCGCGCTGGATGCAGGCACTGCAAGTGCGCGGTTGTTTTATCGAAGCCTGGCAGGATTCGCCGGACTGGCTGCAAGTGTTCGCGCCGTTACGCCAGTTAATGCGCGACGAACCTTGGCCGGCCGGACGTTCCTGGCATCGTCGTGCCTGTCAGTGGTTTTGTGCCGAGGAGGACTGGCAAGCGGCGTTCGAACAGGCGTTGCTTGCCGAAGCCTTCGAAGTGGCGGTCAGCCTGTTGCAGCACTTCAGTCTTGAGCACGTGTTCCTTGGCCAGAATGTGGTGTTGTTGCTGCGCCTGCATGAGCAGCAGGGCGATGAGCTAATGCTCGGTACGCCGCATTTGGTCGGGTTGGTTACGGCGGCGTTGCTGTTCGCCGGTCGCTTCGAGCAGGCGGCCAATTGCATTGCGCAATTGGAGCGTTTTGCCCCGCAGCCGACGGCGATACAACAGCGTCAATTGTTGGCGCGCTGGCAGGCCCAGATGGGCTGGTTGTTGCATCTTCAGGGACGCATGGCACCGGCGCGCGAGCATTTTCTCGACGCTTTGCAAGCGCTGGGCGCCAATGCCTGGCCCGTGCGTTTGTTGTGCCTGTCCGGGCTGACCCAGCAAGCCTTGCTCAACGCCGAGCTGGAGGTCGCCCAGGCCCTTAATCGCGAAGCGTTGTGCCTGGCGCGGGCGCAGGATTCGTTGCTGTTTGAAGGCTTGCTGGAACTCGATCACGCGCAGTTGCTGGAACAGCGCGGCGCGGCCGAGCGCGCCGAAAGCCTGCTGGCCAACATCCATGAACTGTTGAGTCAGCAGCCCGATCCGGCCACGCCGTTATTGGGGCGTATCGCCCTGCGCCGAGGTCGCCTGGCCCTGAGTCAGGGATTGGATGAGCGAGCGGCCGGCTTCTTTGATTCGGGGCTGTACGATTGCTTGCGCAGCCAGGACAAGCGCGTGTTGTACGGCTTCCTTGGGCAGGCGCAACTGGCGGCGAATCAAGGGGACTACGCCCAGGCCTTTATCCGCTTGCGCGACGCCGAACGCCTGATGCAGCAGCGGCAGATTCCCGACACGGTGTATCGCGGCGTGTTGTTGCAGGTGAGCAGCCAATTCTGGTTGCAACAAGGACGGCCGGAATTGGCCCGAGAGGCGCTGAGCCGGGTGTTGCGTCATTACTGCGGGCCGAATGCCCGGCAGGCGCCGCCAGCGACGCTGGAGTTGATTGCGCGTATTGAATACCTGTTGGTGTTGGCGCAGGTGTATTTGCATCGCTGCCCGGATCCGATCCTGCAACTGAACCGGCTGCTGGAGCACGCTCGGCGTAGTGGCTCGGTGAATCTGGAGACCGAACTGTTATTCGCCCTGGCTGAAGTCTCATGGCTTATTGGTGATGAAACGGGCGCCCGTGAATCTTGGCGCGAGGCTCAAGAGCGGGTTGACCGCTGCCATTTTCAGCAAGCGAGGCGAGATATCTGCTCGCGCTTGCCAGAACAAATCAAGCAACTGGTCAATCATGAGGAGCACTTGTCGGTGGCACACTGCAAGGCTGATCACCCGCTAAGTCAGCGAGAACTTGAAGTGCTGGAGTTGATTGCTCGAGGGAATTCCAATCAACAGATTGCAGAACAATTGTTCATCTCGTTACATACGGTTAAAACCCATGCGCGGCGCATTCACGGGAAGTTGGGAGTGGAGCGTAGAACCCAGGCAGTCGCCAAGGCCAAGGGGCTGGGGTTATTGATCTGAATATTGTTTTATGAAGCCTGTAATGTCAGTTTGTTTTGGTTGAAGTTGTATCATTTGCAAAGTTTGTATTCTGTAATCAGGCCGATTGCACTACATAAGTGGCAATGGGTCGGCGCTGTTATTTTTACGGTGTGCTGATTAGCTTTGTTGTTGAAAGGGGAGTCATCAGGCTTTCCGAATAACACAAGGTGAGTAGAAGTGGATATCAAGACAGTAGAAGATCGCAGTTCCATACTTTCTTATTGGCGCGAAAACTTTGGCGAACATACGATGCGCCGCTTTGACATTCTTCAAACGACGATGCTGGAAGCTGAAGTTGCACTGAAAAAAGTCATGGGCCCCCGCGCTTCGCTCAGGGCATACGCTCGACTCCGCGCGCTGGAATGGCTGCGCAGTGCAACCCATACGTCGATTGATCCGGATCTCTGCATTATCAGAACACGTTATCGATATAAGTTGGGTAATCGGGAAGTGATTCAGGAAGATCGTCGCTCGTTAACCGACTATGCGATTTTTGGTCAGCAAGACAAAGACCGGATCACGCTTTCGTTCGAAGGGCAGACGTCTTCCGCGATCTCGTATTTTTCGCTGGAGAACTGGCTGTCCCAAGTGGACATCCGCTCTGATTATGCGCAAATGCTTATTAACGAACCGTCGCAGGCTGTGCATGACGCCTCTCAGGAATACCTGGCTCGGCAGATGGAGTTCACTGCGTTTTGCGATCGGTTTGAGCGCCCGGACAATGCAATAAGCGAGGACTGGCTGAAAAGGTTGCTGCAGGGTGATCCATCGATGTTAGTCCGCGGTGTTGTTTTACAAGGCACCGGTGCTCCACTGCGAAATCTCTTCCTCATCAGCGAGCGAAGCCAGCCCGAGGGTCAGGGCGTGTACTTTACGCCGGGCGATCCCGACGGTGGTGTTTGGCATCGGGTCGCCAATAGTGACGAAGCAAGAGCGCATATTCATAACTTGACGGTCAGGCATCCGGACTTTCTATCTCAACAAGTAGGCAGTCGATATCAGTTGAGCTTTGGTAATTTTCTTCGCGAACTTAGTCGGAATGTTCGAGCCTGGACACTTGAATCGGTGAGGTTTGTGGATGTTGCACAGTCGCTGCGCGAGCCGCCATTAGCGGGTGTAGTCTCCGGGCAAGTAAGATGGGACCGATTTGAAAGTATTGAATTGGCGCCGCCTAATTATCGAACGGCATCGTTTGATGAACGTCAGGAATTTGCCAGCCTGAATACGAAACTCAAAGCGTTGTATACCGTTGAAGGACGCGAGGCCGCACTTGTATCCTACGAGAAGTTCGCCTACTCCCTCATCAAGGAGCGGGTGGAGGGCGTACTGAAAGAGCGTGGCGAAGTCGTCACCGTCAATCCGGATCTGATCAATATCGAGTTCGGACCACAGGAGAAAATGTCACTGACCTCGGTGATTACCCGAGAGAAAGCGTTCTACGCCGTGGAGAATGATCGTCTGCCAGTCGATAGTTACCCCAGGTTCCGCGTCGGGGCAGATCATCCTTCGATAAATAAACTCAATATTCTCGACCTGGCCGGTTGGTCCCGGACGTTGCGCCCCGGCGAAAAATACATCGAGATGCTGCATTCGGTTTATTTGAATCCCGGCGATCCGGCCTACACATTCCGGCGTGACGTGCACTTCGAGCGCCAACAGGCCGAAATGAATCGAGCCGCGTTGTCTTCTTACTTTCAGGGACGTATTTCCCGTGAAGTCTTCCACGACTTCAAACAAGCCATTGCGTCACTGCGTACACCAGATATCAACGGCGCGCCGGTCATAGGCGACGTGCCGGTCAACCAAAACAGTGTTTATCAGTTCCACCTCGGTCGCCGCCGGCCCGTGGAAGGCGTCTATGTGTTTCGCTTCATGAAAGGGCGCGAAGTGAAAGACTACCTGTACACCCCGCAAGCGCCGGATGGAATCTGGTTCCGTCCGCTGGAGAATTTCGACACTTCTGTACGCATCAATGATCTGCGCCAGTACTACATTGACCGGGTTCACTACCTGAATCGCACTTTCGCCGGTGAATATTTCGATGCGCTGCTCGCTTCCAAGAGCACCGTCAAGGCGCCGGATCTCGAGGTGGGCAGCCGTGTGCGCAACTTTTCCGGGGCTTACGAGCAAATGATCCGGCGGGTCATTGACGATGTGGATGCGGTAACCACCAGCCTTGCAGAGATTATTGCCAAGGTGACCTACGACACGGTGATGCTGGCGGCACAAGTCCTCAGTCTGGCGATCCCGCCGGTTGGTCTCGCCGTTAGCGCGGTGCAAATCACCAAAAATGTGATTGAGGGCATTGAGGCGTATCACTACCGAGACAGGGCAAAGGCTGCCGATCGGGTGAAGACTGCACTGATCGAACTGGCCACGCTGGGTTATGGCAAGTACAAGGAACTGGGCAAGCCGGCCGTCTCCAGCCTGCAGAAAACCTTGATTGATCTCGCGGGTGATGCGAAGACCCTGGCTGATCTGGTGTCGAAGGCCGCAGGTCTTAAGGTGCCACACGAAGTGCTGCTGGAAATTGTCCAGGACACCTTAAAAACCGAGTCGCACAGTAAAGCCTGGGTACGCTGACGCCTAGGATTCATACCCCATCCGCCAACTCACGGCCCGGGTCGCCGCCAGCAAGCGCTGCGCCGCCGGGCCGTCTTCATCGGCGTGGAACAACGACGTCGGGCCGACGATGGTCAGCACGGCGGCGACATTGCCGACCGCGTTGAACACCGGCGCCGACAACGCATCCACGCCCGGCATCAACAGTCCGTGTACATGGTGCAAGCCGCGTTCGCGGATCTGTTCGCGCAATGCCGCGTACACCTGCTCATCAGTCAGTGCATGGGCTTCGCTGGCCTGGATTTCCAGTTCGCGCAATTCAACGGTTTCCCGATCCGGCAGGAAGGCACTGAACACCAGCCCCGTCGAAGAACTGAGCAACGGCAATACCGAACCCAATTGCGTCACCACCGTCACCGCGCGCACCGCCGGTTCGATGTGCACTACGGTTGCGCCTTGATTGCCCCATACCGCCAGAAAGCAGGTTTCATTCAGATCGTCGCGCAACTCGGCCAGGGGCAGGGCGGCGACTTTCATCACGTCCATACTGTTGAGTGCAGCGAGGCCCACACGCAGGGCTTCACGGCCCAGGCCATAGTGGTTGGTGGTGGTGTTCTGCTCGGCAAAACCACTGGCGATCAGCGCCCGCAAATAGCGATGAACCTTGCTCGCGGGCATCTGCACGTGTTCGGCCAGGCGTGACAATGAGGTCGAGGGCGACAGTTCGGCCAGGGCCTTGAGAATGTCGGTGCCGACCTCGGCCGAGCGGACTTTCTGTTTATCGTTGGTGCGCGGCTTTTCCATGGAGGCGGTCTGAATCCCGGGACGAATGGGCGTCTTTATAGCTTGACGGTCAATACCAATCAAATTACGTTATGCGTAATTCGATTACGATAAAAACAACCCAGGCGTGCCGAGACCTCTGCAGCAGAGCGACAGGCCATTGCCAACTCCCTGTTCAGGAGGCTCCATGAACCCCGATTCAACCGCGCCAGCGCTGGCTTATCAGTCAGGCTTCGGCAACGAATTCAGCAGCGAAGCACTGCCCGGTGCCTTGCCTGTCGGCCGCAATTCCCCGCAAAAAGTCCCGTACGGCCTCTACACCGAGCTGTTCTCCGGCACTGCGTTCACCATGGTCCGCAGCGAAGCCCGGCGCACCTGGATGTACCGTATTCAGCCATCGGCCAATCACCCGGCATTCGTCAAACTGGAGCGGCAACTGGCCGGTGGCCCTTTGGGTGAAGTAACCCCCAATCGCCTGCGCTGGAATCCGCTGTACATCCCGAGCGAGCCCACCGATTTCATCGACGGCCTGGTGAGCATGGCCGCCAACTCGGGCGCGGAAAAACCGTCCGGGATCAGCATTTACAGCTACCGCGCCAACCGTTCCATGGAGCGCGTGTTCTTCAATGCCGACGGTGAACTGCTGCTGGTGCCGGAACAGGGCCGCTTGCGCATCGCCACTGAACTGGGCGTGCTGGAACTCGAACCCTTGGAAATCGCCGTGTTGCCGCGCGGTCTGAAATTCCGCGTCGAGCTGCTCGACCCCCAAGCCCGGGGCTACATCGCCGAAAACCACGGCGCGCCATTGCGCCTGCCGGACCTGGGGCCGATCGGCAGCAACGGCCTGGCCAACCCACGGGACTTCCTGACCCCGGTGGCCCATTACGAAGACCTGCGGCAACCGACCACGCTGGTGCAGAAATTCCTCGGCCAGTTGTGGGGCTGCGAGCTCGATCACTCGCCGCTGAACGTGGTGGCCTGGCACGGCAATAACGTGCCGTACAAATATGATCTGCGCCGTTTCAACACCATCGGCACCGTGAGTTTCGATCACCCGGATCCGTCGATTTTCACCGTCCTGACGTCGCCAACCAGCGTCCACGGTCTGGCGAATCTGGACTTCGTGATCTTCCCGCCGCGCTGGATGGTGGCCGAGAACACCTTCCGTCCGCCGTGGTTCCACCGCAACCTGATGAACGAATTCATGGGCCTGATCAAGGGCGAATACGACGCCAAGGCCGAAGGCTTTGTGCCCGGCGGCGCGTCCTTGCACAGCTGCATGAGCGCCCACGGCCCGGACGGCGAGAGCTGCACCAAGGCGATCAACGCCGAACTGGCCCCGGCGAAAATCGACAACACCATGGCCTTTATGTTCGAGACCAGCCAGGTGCTGCGCCCGAGCCAGTTCGCCCTCGAATGCCCGCAACTGCAATCCAACTACGATGCCTGCTGGGCCACGCTGCCCGTCACTTTCGACCCGACCCGGAGATAACCCATGACTCAGACTTCCACCCCTCGTAGCTGGGTTGCCTCCGCCAACGGCCATGCGGATTTCCCGCTGCAAAACCTGCCGCTGGGAGTGTTCAGCGTGAACGGTTCCGCACCGCGCAGTGGCGTCGCTATCGGCGAGCATATTTTCGATCTGGAAGCAGCGCTGGACGCCGGCCTGTTTGACGGCGCGGCGCGCACAGCGGTCGAAGCGACCCGTGGCGGTCAGCTCAATGCCTTCTTCGAACTCGGTCGCGAAGCCCGGGTGGCCCTGCGCGAACGCCTGATGGAACTGTTCGCCGAAGGCAGTACGCTGCACGGCAAGATCGAAGCCCAGGGCAAAAAACTGCTGCCTCTGGCCGCCGATTGCGTGATGCACCTGCCGGCGAAAATCAACGACTACACCGACTTCTACGTCGGCATCGAGCACGCGCAAAACGTCGGCAAACTGTTCCGCCCCGACAACCCGTTGCTGCCGAACTACAAGTACGTGCCGATCGGCTACCACGGCCGCGCCTCGACCATTCGCCCGTCCGGCACCGACGTGCGTCGTCCAAAGGGCCAGACCCTGCCGGCCGGTCAGACCGAGCCAACGTTCGGTCCGTGCGCACGCCTGGATTACGAACTGGAGCTGGGGATCTGGATCGGCCAGGGCAACGACATGGGCGACTCGATTGCCATCGGCGATGCGGCGGATCACATCGCTGGTTTCTGCCTGCTCAACGACTGGTCGGCGCGAGACATCCAGGCCTGGGAATACCAGCCGCTGGGGCCGTTCCTGTCGAAGAGTTTTATCACCAGCATCTCGCCGTGGGTCGTCACCGCCGAAGCGCTGGAGCCATTCCGCCGCGCCCAACCGGCACGCCCGGAAGGTGATCCGCTGCCACTGCCGTACCTCACCGACAAACGCGATCAGGAGGGCGGTGCTTTCGATATCGAGCTGGAAGTGTTGCTGCTCACCGAAACCATGCGCGAGCAAAACCTGCCGGCCCATCGCCTGACCCTGAGCAACACCAAACACATGTACTGGACCGTGGCGCAAATGGTTGCGCACCACAGCGTCAACGGCTGCCAATTGCAGGCCGGTGATTTGTTCGGGTCGGGCACTTTGTCGGGGCCGGAAAATGGTCAGTTCGGCAGCCTGCTGGAAATCACCGAGGGCGGTAAAAAGCCGATCGAACTGGCGTCGGGCGAAGTGCGCAAGTTCCTGGAGGACGGCGACGAAATCATCCTGCGCGCCCGTTGCAGCCGCGAGGGTTTTGCCTCCATCGGCTTCGGCGAATGCCGTGGCAAAGTCGTGCCGGCGCGTTAAGGGGATCGGGTCATGGAACTCTATACCTACTACCGTTCGACCTCGTCTTACCGGGTGCGCATCGCGCTGGCGTTGAAGGGCCTGGACTATCAGGCCCTGCCGATCAACCTGATCGCGCCACCCGGTGGCGAGCACCGGCAGCCGCCGTACCTGGCGATCAACCCGCAAGGTCGGGTGCCGGCCTTGCGCACTGACGACGGCGATCTGTTGATCCAGTCGCCCGCCATCATCGAGTACCTGGAGGAACGTTATCCACAGGTGCCACTGCTGTCCAAAGACCTCGTCGCACGCGCCCGCGAACGTGGCGTGGCGGCGGTGATCGGCTGCGATGTGCACCCGCTGCACAACGTCAGCGTGCTGAACAAGCTGCGTCAGTCGGGCCACGATGAACCGCAAGTGGTGGAGTGGATCGGGCACTGGATCAGCCAGGGGTTGGCGACGGTGGAGCAGTTGATCGGTGATGCCGGTTACTGCTTCGGTGATCAGCCGGGGTTGGCGGATGTGTACCTGATCCCGCAGTTGTATGCGGCGCAGCGCTTCAATATTTCGCTGGAGGCGTATCCGCGGATTCGCCGGGTTGCAGCGTTGGCGGCGACGCATCCGGCCTTTATGAAGGCCCACCCGGCGAACCAGCCCGACACCCCGCAGTAAGCTGATCGTTCCCACGCTCCGTGTGGGAATGCCGCCATGGACGCTCCGCGTCCACTGTGACGCGGAGCGTCACGGGATGCGTTCCCACGCGGAGCGTGGGAACGATCGGTCTACAAACATAAAAACAAAACAGGTACCTCGCGATGCACAACCAGATTGCCAGCTTCCGGGCGGCACTCGACGCCCGTCCTGTGTCCCGTTATCAGTGGTTACTCCTTTTGCTGCTGGCATTGCTGCTGGTCACCGACGGCTATGACGCGCAAGTCCTCGGCTACGTCGTGCCGGCCCTGGCCCAGGATTGGGGCCTGGAAAAAGCCGCGTTCGGCCCGGTGTTCAGCGCCAACCTGTTGGGCCTGACCCTGGGTTCACTGGCGGTGACACCTCTGGCGGATCGCTTCGGCGTACGGCGGATTCTGCTCGGCTGTGTGCTGATCTACGCCACCCTCACGGTGCTGATGGTGTTCGCAAACTCCCTGAATACCCTGATGGCCGCGCGATTCATCTGCGGGATCGGCATGGGCGGGGCCATGCCCAGCGCCATGGCATTGATGTCGGAATATTCGCCGCCACGCCTGCGCACCTTGATGGTGACGCTGGCTGCTTGCGGCTTTTCGTTCGGCGGGGCAGCGGGCGGGTTTGTCGCGGCGGGTTTTATCGACAGCTTCGGCTGGCAAGCGGTGTTCCTCGCTGGTGGCATCACGCCTTTGCTGCTGTTCCCGTTCCTGGCCTGGTTTCTGCCTGAGTCCTTGCCGCGCCTGCTGCGCGATGCACCGCCTTATGCGCGCTTGCGCAACGTCACGGCGCGGATGCTCCCGGACTGGCAACCACCCGCCGCCTCGATGGCGCAAAACGAGCAGGAACAGGGCAGCAAACTGACGGTGCTGGAGTTGTTCCGCAACGGTTATGCGCGGCCGACCTTGCTGATCTGGGCGACCTTTTTCGTCAGCCTGATCCTGCTGTATTTCATGATCAGCTGGTTGCCGACGCTGTTGCTGGAAAGCGGCTTGAAACTCAACCAAGCCAACCTGGTGACCTCAATGTTCCTGTTCGCCGGCACCGTCGGCGCGATCTGCATGGCCTGGTTCGCCGACCGCCTCAAAAGCAAGGTGCGACTGCTGGCGGGCGTGCTGACGGCGGCGGCGCTGTGCACGATTCTGCTCGGCCTCAATCACGACAACCCGCGTTATCTGGTGGCCAGCGTGATCGCCGCCGGGTTCTGCATCATCGGCGGGCAACTGACCCTCAATGCCTTCGCCAGTAACTTCTACCCGGCGCACGTGCGCGCCACCGGCACCGGTTGGGCGCTGGGCGTGGGGCGTTTCGGTTCGATCCTCGGGCCATTGTTTGGCAGCATGCTGCTGGCGATGCACATCCCGGTGCAGCAGATTTTCTTCTTCTGCGCGATACCGGCGGTGATTGCGGCGTTGTTCATCATTCAGGTGCGTTCGCCCCAGGAAACAACACCCCCCCCTGTAGGAGCAAAGCTTGCCCGCGAAGACGGCGGGACATCCAACATTGATGTTGGCTGACCCACCGCTTTCGCGGGCAAGCCTCGCTCCTACAGGAGATCAGTGAACGACTGAGTTTGGGGGCAGGTGCCCGAGGCGCTCGGTCAGGCGAATCCGCTGGATCGGGTCATCACTGAGCAACAGCGCATGCTCCAGGTCGAAGCGCTCGGCATTCGGGCAGTCGAGCCGTTGGTAGAGACTGGCCCGGGCCAGGTAATCGGAGGCGCTGCCGTTGCCCAGTTCCAGCACTCGCTCGGCGTCCACCAGGGCGCCGATGTAGTCGTCGTTGGTGAGGTGCAACTGGCGCAAGTTGCGCGACAGCCGCTGGAGCATGTGCACCGGGTCGGCCGTCAGCAAATGCTCGGCGCTGAGTTTGAGGTTGGGACCGTACTGACGCTGCAGCAGATCGCGGCAATCGTTGGGGTACAGTCGGCGCCCGCCACAGGGGTCGAGCAGGTGATCGGCGCCCTGCACCCGCAGCAGGAAATGCCCGGGAAAATTCACCCCCACCAGGGGAATCTCCAGCCTTCTGGCCAACTCCAGTGCAATCAGCCCCAGGGCCAGCGGCTGGCCACGGCGACGTTCCAGGACCTTATGGACCAATGCCACTTGCGGACGCAGTGGAGTGAAGTCGTCCTGGGCAAACCCCAGGTCATTCATGCGCCGCAATAACGGCTGGGCCAATTCGCTCACCGGCAGCATCGGCAGGCCTGAACTGACCCGTTGTTGCAGTTCCATGAAGTCCGCCAGCACCGCTTCGAGCTTCATCTGGGCATCGTGTTCGGCCGCAATCCACAGCGCCGCCTCGAACAGGGCGGGCGGTGAACGTTGCAGGCAGTCGAAGAAGCGTTGGCGCGGGGTCATCTGAATCTCCATGGAATGCCTCGTTTTAGCCCCGCCACCGGCTTTCGTCCAGTCCTGCACACAGGCGCCTGCAGGTTATGTCGCAAAGCCCTTAAACACGCGCGGCTTATTCCGGTGCGCTTCAGCAATTTTCAGGCGCAAGCCTATACTGGCGACTACCAGAAGTGATTCGGGAGCCCAACGATGTTCGCTCTCATGCAAAGCACTCGCCTTGAATCGCTACACCTAAGCGTAGACCCGGTCACCGGGTTGAAGGCGGTGATTGCCATTCATAACAGCCGCCTGGGGCCCGCCCTGGGCGGTTGTCGTTATCTTGCCTACCCCAGCGACGAATCGGCGGTCGAGGACGCGGTGCGCCTGGCCCAAGGCATGAGTTATAAGGCGGCACTGGCCGGCCTGGCCCAGGGCGGCGGTGTGGCGGTGATCATTCGCCCGGTCCACGTGGAAAACCGTGGGGCGCTGTTTGAAGCCTTCGGGCGTTGCATCAATCAGCTCGACGGCCGCTACATCACCGCCATCGACAGCGGCACCTCGGTGGCGGACATGGATTGCATCGCCCAACAAACCCAGCACGTCACCAGCACCACCTCTGCCGGCGACCCCGCGCCCCACGCGGCGATGGGCGTGTTCGCCGGTATCCGCAGCACCGCCATGGCGCGTTTGGGCAGCGACAATCTCGAAGGCTTGCGCGTGGCGATTCAGGGCCTGGGCAATGTCGGTTTCGCCCTGGCCGAGCAACTGCACGCGGCCGGTGCCGAACTGCTGGTCAGCGACATCGACCACGGCAAGGTGCAACTGGCCATGGAGCAACTGGGCGCCCATCCGATTGCCAACGATGCCTTGCTCAGCACACCGTGCGACATCCTTGCGCCGTGTGGCCTGGGCGGTGTGCTCAATAGCCATAGCGTGACGCAACTGCGCTGCTCGGCGGTAGCGGGTTCGGCGAACAATCAACTGACTCACCTGGATGTTGCCGATCAGCTGGAACGGCGTGGGATTCTGTATGCGCCGGATTATGTGATCAATTCCGGCGGCCTGATCTACGTCTCGCTCAAGCATCGTGGCGAGGAGTTGGCGACGATCACGGCGCACCTGTCGAAAATCAGTTCGCGATTGACCGAAGTGTTTGCCCACGCGCAGGCGGAGAAGCGTTCGCCGGCGCGGGTGGCGGACGAGTTGGCGGAAAAGGTTTTGTATCGGTAACGCCCCGAGCTGCCGAAGGCTGCGATCTTTTGATCTTGATTTTTGGACATGAAAAAGGCCCTGAGCCATTCGACTCAGGGCCTATTCAATTCGGGCCTTGCTTACTTGACGGCTTTAACCGCTTTCGCTGGTTTCACCGGCTCGGCGTCTTCAACCACCGCCACAGGTTCAACCACTTCAGCAGGCGCGCTCAGCAGTTCAGACAGTGCGTCCGGCTGGCTCTTGAACGCCTTGGCGAACACATCGCGGTTCTTCGCCATGTAGATCCCGGCTTCTTCGACTTGCTGCTCGCTCAGGGACGGAACGGCTTTTTGCAACACTTCGGCCAGCAATTCGGCCAGTTCGAGCATTTTGTCATGACGGTCAGCTTCGGCTTTATCCATGAACAAGCGCTCCAGATCTCGGCTGCTGCGGTATACCACTTCGACGGCCATTCACCACCTCACATGCCTTCACATTAAGTTGTCTTTGCGACTACTGTATCTATATACAGCGAAAAGGATAAGCGAATCCCTGCGCTTTGGGTAGTGGCTTTTTAATGTAGACCGAAATTGGCGTTTGTCAGGTGAATCGTGTTGTCCCCTTCGCGACACCACAAACGTGTCTCATATCACGCGGCCATCATCTCAACTCACAACTCCTGGCCTTTTTTCTGCATGCAGAACAACCGTCACGTCCAACCCGCATCATCCGCTCGAACCGAGCTAAGGAAGAATCATCGTGAAAATCAACTGGTCCGAGAACCTGCGGCAGAACGTGCATCAACTGGCCGAGTCCCTGGGCAACCTGTTCGTCGAGACCTTCCACTACCTGGCGCTGTTCGCCATCGGTGCGGTCACCGCGTGGGCGGCGGTGATGGAGTTCCTGCAGATGATCGAGGCGGGGCACATCAAGATCGATGACATCCTGCTGCTGTTCATCTATTTGGAATTGGGCGCGATGGTCGGGATTTACTTCAAGACCAACCACATGCCGGTGCGCTTCCTGATCTACGTGGCGATTACCGCGCTGACGCGTTTGCTGATCTCCAACGTCTCGCACCACAACCCGCCGGACATCGGCATCATCTACCTGTGTGGCGGGATTCTGCTGCTGGCGTTCTCGATTCTGGTGGTGCGTTACGCGTCCTCACAATTTCCCTCGGTGAAGATCGAACACCCGCAGCGCAAGATCGGCACGGGCTCCGGTGAGCATCCCGAGGTGGAGAAGGGCGAGATCTAAAGCCGCATGGCTGGCCGGCTGTGGCCTTTGATCTGTGGCGGCGGCAGATTGCGATTGTCGCCGTCGGTCATCGCTTCAAGGATGGCCACGGCGCTGTGGCCCTGTTCGATGGCGATGCCGAACTGGATGCTTTGCACCAGGCGCTTGAGGCGTTTGGGGTCGTTGCGTTGTTCGGCGCTGATCATCCGTTTGGCGACCACGCGGCCACTGTTGGAGAGCGTCAGCATGATGCTGCCGTCCAGACCCTGAATGCTCAGGTTGATCTGATAGTCCGGTGCAAAGGCATCGGTAATGAGCTGAAAAGGGTTGTCCATGATGCGTCACCGCCTGATTGAACGTGCAGTTGTTGACCGGCCATGATCGGGTTGGTTCGCAATACCAGACCATCGGCCATTCCATAGCCATATCGCCATCATCGCTTTGTAGGAGCAGTCTTCGGCAGCGCCTACAGGGACGTAGCAAGGGGCATGCCGGGAAAACGGTCGAACAATGAAACGGGCACAAAAAAGGCGAACGGTGATGTTCGCCTTTTCTTGCCTGCCCGTTTCAGGGCAAAAGCAGTGCGGGTGCAACGGAAGCGGTCAACATTCCACCCAGCTCACCGCCAACCCACCCCGTGAAGTCTCTTTGTATTTGTCCTGCATGTCGGCGCCGGTATCGCGCATGGTGCGGATTACCCGGTCCAGGGAAATGAAGTGTTTGCCGTCGCCGCGCAGGGCCATTTGCGTGGCGTTGATCGCCTTCACTGCGGCGATGGCGTTGCGTTCGATGCACGGCACTTGCACCAGGCCGCCGACCGGGTCGCAGGTCAGGCCGAGGTTGTGTTCCAGGCCGATTTCGGCAGCGTTTTCCAGTTGCTCCGGGGTGGCGCCGAGCACGTCTGCCAGACCGGCGGCAGCCATGGCACAGGCCGATCCGACTTCACCCTGGCAGCCGACTTCGGCGCCGGAGATCGAGGCGTTTTTCTTGCACAGAATGCCGACCGCCGCCGCGCCGAGGAAGAACGCGACCACGTCATCGTCCGACGCGTCCGGGTTGAATTTCATGTAGTAGTGCAGCACCGCCGGAATGATCCCGGCCGCGCCGTTGGTGGGGGCGGTGACCATCCGTCCGCCGGCGGCGTTTTCCTCGTTCACGGCGAGGGCGAACAGGTTGACCCACTCCATGGCCGACAGCGTGGACGTGATGACATTCGGCTTGCCGATTTCCAACAGGCTGCGGTGCAATTTCGCGGCACGGCGCGGAACATTCAGACCGCCGGGAAGAATGCCTTCATGCAGCAAGCCTTGCTCGACGCACTCGCGCATCACCGACCAGATGTGCAGCAAGCCTTGGCGGATTTCGGCTTCGCTGCGCCAGGCCAGTTCGTTGGCCATCATCAGCTCGGAAACCCGCAGGCCATGCTGGTTGCACAGCCTGAGCAATTCGGCGGCGCTGGAGAAATCGTACGGCAGCACCACGTCGCTGGCAGGCGCGATGCCGGACTCGGCTTCCGCCGCTTCGATGATGAAACCGCCGCCCACCGAGTAGTACGTTTGCTCCCACAGCTCGCCGGTTTCGCCGAAGGCTGTCAGAGACATCGCGTTGGGGTGGTAGGGCAGGCTCTCGTCCAGCAGCAGGAGATCGCGCTGCCAGTTGAAGGCAATGGTCAATTGGCCGGCGAGGGACAGTTCGCCGGTTTCCCGCAGATGCTGGATGCGTGAATCGATAGACGTCGGATCGATGCTGTCCGGCCATTCGCCCATCAGGCCCATGACGCAGGCGCGGTCGGTGGCGTGACCGACGCCGGTCGCCGACAACGAGCCGTAGAGGCGGATTTCTACCCGCCGTACGTCGGCCAACAATTGTTGGTCGATCAGGGCCTGGGCAAAGGTCGCGGCGGCGCGCATCGGGCCGACGGTGTGGGAGCTGGATGGACCGATGCCCACCTTGAAGAGATCGAAAACACTGATAGCCATGCTAAAGCCTATACAAGCAATGGAAGAGAAATCGCTGCCATTTTTGTAGGACAAGCGCAATGTCGGCGATACTGCCCACCTCGGTCCTACGTGACCAACGAAACTTCCTAAGACAGCCTTTAGCAGGACTAAACGATGAGTCGTCAATTGCACGCCCAGACCTACGTCTGGCTGCACGTGTTTTCCTGTGCCGCGCGGCACTTGTCGTTCACCCGTTGCGCCGAAGAGCTGCACATCACGCCGGGTGCGGTCAGCCAGCAAATCCGACAGCTGGAAGAGCGTCTGGGTTTTCGCCTGTTCCACCGTCGCGCTCGCGGCGTGGAATTGAGCGCGGAGGGCCAGCGACTGGCTATTACGGTCAACGAGGCGTACGGCAGCATCGACGCGGAATTGCGACGACTGGACGCCGGGATGATCAGCGGGACTTTGCGCTTGCGCTCTATTCCGTCATTCCTGAGCAAGTGGCTGACCCCGCGCCTGCCACGCTTGCAGCAACGTTTTCCGGACATTCAGTTGCGCCTGGTCGCCGAGGACAGCAGCGTGCCGCTGCACGAAGGCGACTTCGATCTGGCCATTGACCTGAACGACGGCAGCTATCCCGGTTTGTTATCCACCGCCTTGCTCGATGAGCAGATCTTTCCGGTCTGCGCCCCGAGCCTGCTGCGCGGCCGTCCGCCACTGCACGGCCCGGCGGACCTGATGCATTTTGCGCTGCTGCACGACATCACCGCCTGGCGCGGCAGCTACGAGTACGCGGAGTGGGAGTTCTACCTCAACGCCATCGGCTTCGAAGGCGCCGACGTACGGCGCGGGCACACCTTCAATCGCAATCACCTGACCATCGAAGCGGCGATTGCCGGCATGGGCGTGGCGATTGCGCGGCGAACCTTGCTCAACGATGAGCTGGAGCGGGGGACGTTGATTGTGCCGTTTGGCCTGGCGGTGCCGAATCACAAACGCTACATGCTGCTGTATGCGCCGGGGGCGCTGAGCCATCCGGGCGTGCGCGCGGTGCATGATTGGCTGGTAGAGGAAGCGGGGATTTTTCGCAGTCTGCATCCACTGGCGGAGCAGCAGATGTGAGCAATTGTGACAAGGAAGCGTGGCGACCCAACTCCCGACCTTAACAGCGCTTTTGGCCGTTGTCCGGCTTTTTTTGCGAATCCATATTTATCTTTTTTTAGGGGTTGAAATGTTCTGCGCACAGACCGATTGTGTAAGTAAGAGGCCACGGTGATGACGCCCAAGGGCAAGCCGACCGGCCTCTCGCGAGCTAGCTGAAATAAGGGATGAACTATGCAAATCCAAGTCAACAGCGATAACCATATTCAAAGCAGCATCCGACTGGAGGAGTGGGTACGTACTACCATTGAGAGCACGCTCGAACGTTACGAAGAGGACCTGACCCGCGTCGAGGTTCACCTGCGGGACGAAAACGGCGACAAGCCCGGACCGCATGACATGCGCTGCCAGCTGGAAGCGCGGCCTAAAGGCCACCAACCGATCTCGGTGACCCATAAAGCCGATACCCTGGAACAAGCCATCGACGGGGCGGCCGAAAAACTCGAACACGCGCTTGAGCATCTGTTCGGCAAATTGCGGGGCAAACCACGTGCCGCTATCGTGCCGTTCGAGAGAGTTGCAGCCGATGCGCTGCTGGAAGACGAGTTTCTAGAGAACGAACAGGCTGCACAAAACGGCTGAGGCCTGATTCACTTTTTACCTTTCCACTGACAAACGGGTCTGCTTATGCAGGCCCGTTTTTGTTTCCGGTGTTCACCAGCCCAAGTAGCGATAGATGATTCTCATCGGAGTCTTTTGCGTATGAGAATTTTTATCATTAGTATTGCGGCCTTGTTGGTCTCGAGACATTCACGAGGCCTTACCCGGTTTCAAGGTCGAACCATGAAAGGCAAAAGCCGCACGCTCCCCGTTTCCTACCGACTGGCGGTTACCTCGCGGGTGTTGGCTGCCGTGCTGGGCGGTTATGTCGTGGCCGCGTTGGCGAGTGTCAGCCTGAGCCTGCTGCTGCCCATGGCCCGCGCCGAAGCGGTGGTCACCGGGATGATGACTTCGTTTCTGGCGTATCTGGTGGCGGTGCTCTGGTGTTTTGCCTGTCGCAGTGCCTGGCAGGCGTGGTTCGGCATGCTCGTGCCGAGCCTGGTGCTGGGCGCGGTGTCGGGGCTGGCGTACTGGGCGGGCCAGCCATGAAAGAGGGCTTTCGCCAGACCATGGCCTGGCTGCACACCTGGGTCGGCTTGATCTTTGGCTGGTTGCTGTTCGCGATTTTCCTGACCGGCACCCTCGCGTATTTCAAAGCCGAGACCAGCCACTGGATGCAGCCGGAGATTCCTGCGCGTTCGGTGTCTTCTGAAGCCAGCCTGACCCTGGCGCAAGATTATCTTCAACAGCACGCGCCCAACGCTTCCCGCTGGCTCATCGACCTGCCGACCGCCCGCGAGCCCGGCCTGACGGTGCGCTGGCAGCAAGCCCCGGCCGAACCGGGCAAGCGCGGCCAATTCAGCAAAAAGACCCTCGACCCGCAAACCGGTGCCGAAGTGCAAGGCCGGGCCACCATGGGCGGCGACTTCTTTTACCGCTTCCACTTCCAACTGCAAATGCCTTACCCGTGGGGTCGCTGGTTGTCGACCGCCGCCGCGATGCTGATGTTCATCGCGCTGATCACCGGGATCATCACGCACAAGAAAATCTTCAAGGACTTCTTCACCTTCCGCCCGCGCAAGGGCCAGCGTTCCTGGCTCGACGGGCACAACGCGGTGGGCGTTCTGGTGTTGCCGTTTCACCTGATGATCACCTACAGCAGCTTGGTGATTTTCATGTCGATGGTGATGCCGGCGGGCATTCTTGCTGCGTACAAGGGCAATGCCTCGGCGTTTTTCGAGGAGGTATTTCCGGCGGCCAACACGCCGACTGTTGCAGGTCAACCTGCGCCATTGGCGCCGCTGGCACCGTTGCTGGAACGGGCTCATGAGCAATGGGCTGAAGGGCGCGCCGGTCGCCTGGCCGTGAACAACCCAGGCGATGCGAATGCCTCGGTCATCCTGGAACGCGATGGCGCCGACGGCGTGGTCTACGATTTTGGCCGCGCGCTGACGTTCAACGGCGTCACTGGCGAGCTGCTCGGCACGCCACCGGAACAACCGATTCCAATGGCAATCGCCGGCGGTTTCTACGGTTTGCACATGGGCCATTTCGCCAGCCCGGTGTTGCGTTGGCTGTACTTTATCTGCGGGTTGGCCGGCACGGCGATGATCGGCACCGGGCTGGTGATCTGGCTCGGCAAGCGTCAGCTCAAACATGCCAAGAGCGGCGTGATGCCCTTCGAATTGCGGCTGGTGGAAGTGCTGAACATCGCCAGCATGTCGGGACTGGTGATAGCCGTGGCGGTGTTCTTCTGGGCCAACCGCTTGTTGTCGGTGGCGCTGGCGGAACGGGCGGATTGGGAAGTGAACAACTTTTTCATCGCCTGGGGTTTGAGCGTGCTGCATGCGCTGGTCCGCCGTGGCCGCACGGCGTGGGTCGAGCAACTGGCGTTGGCCGCGGTGCTGTTCTGCGCGGTGCCGTTGCTCAACGGGTTGACCACGCCGTACAACGTGGGCGTGTCCCTGAGCCAAGGCGATTGGGCCATGGCCGGTTTCGATCTGACATGCCTGGGCAGTGGCCTGTTCCTGGCCTGGGCTGCGTGGAAAATGCGGCGTGTGGAGAACGCTGCACCAGTCACCCGCCGCCCCATCTCCCTTGAGCGCGAGGCGACCTGAATGCTGCTGGCCCTGTTGCTCTGCTACGGCGGATTTGCCGCGCTCTGTCTGTCGATGGATCGGCATCACGTCGACCTTCTGGGGCGCAAGCCATCGGCCAGGCGCCGACGCAATATGAGACTTGGCGGCTGGTTATTGCTGGCCTTGTCGTTATGGGCGGCAGTGTCCGCGACCGATTGGGGTTTGGGCCTGGTCGAGTGGTTCGCGGTGCTGATGTCCAGCGCATTGTTGCTGGTGTTGCTGCTGCCGTATCGCCCGCGCCTGGCCTTGTCGTTGGCAGCAATGGGTTTGCTCGCCAGCCCCGTTTGCGCAGTGCTGAGCTGATGATCGCCAGCCCTCCGGAGTCCCACGATGACGAACATCGTGGCGCCCGCGCGCATTTTCTCCAGGTGTTTTTGTCCCAGCGTTCGCAGATGGAAGCGCTGGTGAGTCGGCGCGTCGGGTGCAGGGCGACGGCGGCGGACCTGGTGCAGGACTTGTTCCTGCGTTTCTGGCGTCGGCCATTGGTTCAGGTAGAAGAATTGAGCACTTATCTGCTGCGCTGCGCCGGCAACATCGCCATCGACCACTTGCGCAGCGAAGGCACGCGGGTGCGGGTCAACGAAGGCTGGATGCCGGATGCGCCGGACAGCCAGGGCAGCGAACCGCAAGCCGCGTTGGAGGCGGGCAATGATTTGCGCCACGTCGAAGCCGCGTTGCGTGCGTTGCCCGAGCGCACGCGGCAGATTTTCCTGCTCAACCGCATCCACGGCCGCAAGTACGCCGAGATCGCCAAGGCCATGGGTTTGTCCCAAAGCGCCGTGGAAAAACATATGATGCGCGCCCTCGACGCCTGCAAGGCCAGCCTGCGGGAACCCGAACCGCGTACGCCAAGGAAAGCACCGTGAACCACGCCGAACGCGTCACCCCGACGCCCGCCCAGGAACAGGCCGCTTTCGCCTGGCTGAGCCTGTTGCACGATCAGCCGAGCACTGGCGATCAGCTCACGTTCAGTCACTGGTTGCAGGCCGATCCCGCGCATGCCGAGGCCTACGCCCAGGCGCAAGTGGTCTGGGAATTGAGCGAAGTGCCGGCGCGGACATTGGCCGATGAAGAGGCGTTTGCCCTGCAGGGGTATCTGAATGCGATGGACCGTTCGAAGCGCTCCAGCGTGCGGCGCTGGTCCGGGGCGTTGGCGATGGCGGCGTGTCTGTTGCTGATGGTCGGCGTCGGCGCGGGGTGGCAGCCGCTGCGTTGGGCGGATGATCTGGGCGCGGATTATGTGTCGGCGCCGGGGCAAATTCGTACGGTCACCCTGGCTGATCAATCGCAAGTGACGTTGGATGCCGACAGTGCGATTGCCGTGGATTTCAGCCACGGCGAGCGTCACGTCGAACTACGTCGCGGCGCCGGTTTTTTCAGCGTGACCCACACCGGCGAGCCGTTTGTGGTGGAGGCCGAAAAGGGCCAGGCGCGGGTGCTCGGCACTCAGTTTGAAGTGCGCCTGCAACCTCACGGTGCGCAGGTGACGGTGTTGTCCGGGCGGGTCGGCGTCACGGCGGAGCGCGGCGCCGAACAGCAAATCCTCACCGCGGGCCAGCAGGTCGCCTATGCCGATGGCTCGGCGGAAAAACTGCAGGCCGTGGACAGTGAGGCGCAATTGGCCTGGCGCCAGGGCTGGCTCAATTACTACAAGGCGAGCCTGGCGGAGGTGGTGCAAGACCTGCGGCGCTATTACCCGGGGCGGATTTTGTTGCTCAACGATGAACTGGCGGCGCGGCGGGTCAGCGGGAGTTTTCCGAGCAAGGATCCGCAGGCGGTGTTGAGTTCGTTGCAGGGGGTGTTGGGGTTTGAGCAGCATCACCTTTTGGGGCAGATGATTATTTTGCGTTAGGCGGCTGGCCTCTTCGCGGGCAAGCCTCGCTCCTACAAAGGGGGCGTTCGCATGTTCGGAATAAACACCCATCCCCTGTAGGAGCGAGGCTTGCCCGCGAAAGCGCCAGACCAGACACCACAAAACCCAAGATAAAAAATATTTTCAAAATAATGATGAGGTAAACCCTAACGCCATCCGTGTAGTGACTGAAACTGCGAGTCATTCGCATCCCGCTGCGGTTCTACACAGGTCATGAGCAATGAAGTCCAGGGCAAAATCGGGTTCGGTCAAACAATGGTTCGGTGCCTCGGCGCTGAGTTTTTCGGCAGTGGCATTGCTGCCGCTGAGCGTGGCCATCGCTGCTGAAACCACCAGCACGCAACAGCGCACGCAATTCAATTTCGCCATCGCCGCCAAACCGTTGCCCCAGGCCCTGAGCGACTTCAGCCGGATCACCGGCACCAGCGTGGTCTACACCGACGAAGCGCCCTACGGCCTCAATGCCCCGGCGCTCAATGGGCAGATGAGCGCGGAACAGGCGATCCAGCGCCTGCTCAGCGGATCGGGCTTCACCTTCCGCCGCACCGACGCCCACACCCTGGCGCTGGAACCCGTGCCCACCGAAGGCACTCTGAACTTGGACGCGACCACCATCACCTCGGTGCTGGACCAAACCCAGAGCTACCAGCCACCGCCGACCAGCAATGTGATGCGCAGCTCGGCGTTGCTCCAGGAAACCCCGCAAACCATCAACGTGATCCCGGCCCAGGTCATTCGCGATCAGGCGCCGCGCAATCTCGATGATGCGCTGGCCAACGTCAGCGGCATCACCCAGGGCAACACCCTGGCCAGCACCCAGGACTCGGTGATGACCCGGGGTTTCGGCGACAACCGCAACGGCTCGATCATGCGCGACGGCATGCCGATCGTGCAGGGCCGTGGCATGAACGCTACGGTTGATCGCGTGGAAGTGCTCAAGGGCCCGGCGTCCTTGCTCTACGGCATCCAGGACCCGGGTGGCGTGGTCAACATGGTCAGCAAGAAACCCGAACTGACCCAATACAACGCCCTGACCCTGCGCGGCTCGACCTACGGCGACGGCAAGAACGGCAGCGGCGGCGGCCTCGACAGCACCGGCGCGCTGGGCGAGTCCGGGCTGGCCTATCGCATGGTCCTGGACCACGAAGATGAAGATTACTGGCGCAACTTCGGCACCCACCGCGAAACCCTGGTGGCGCCGTCCCTGGCCTGGTTCGGCGAGAGCACCAAGCTGCTGTTCTCCTACGAACACCGGGAATTTCTGACCCCGTTCGACCGGGGCACGATCATCGACCCGCGCACCAACCACCCACTGGATATCTCGCGCAACGAGCGCCTCGACGAGCCGTTCAACAACATGGAAGGGCGCTCGGACCTGTATCACTTCGAGGCCGATCACGAGCTCAACGACAACTGGAAAGCCCACTTCGGCTACAGCTGGAACCGCGAAACCTACGACGCCAGCCAGGTGCGTGTCACCGCGATCAACACCAGGAACGGCACCCTGACCCGCAACATGGACGGCACGCAGAATGCGATCAGCACCGACCGCTTCACCACCGCCAGCCTCGAAGGCAAAGTGAACGTGTTGGGCCTGCAGCACGACCTGGTGTTCGGCGTCGATGACGAGTACCGCAAGATCTACCGCGAAGACCTGATCCGCCAGAAAAGCCTGAGCACCTTCAGCTACGTCAACCCGGTGTACGGTCGCGAAGTCGCCGGCACCACCGTCAGCCCGGCGGACAGTGCCCAGACCGATCAACTGCGTAGCGATTCGATCTTCGCCCAGGACTCTATTCACCTCACCGACCAGTGGATCTTTGTCGCGGGCGGGCGCTTCCAGGAGTACGACCAGTACGCCGGCAAAGGCGTGCCGTTCAAGGCCAATACCGACAACAACGGTCAGAAATTCGTGCCGCGCGCCGGGCTGGTGTATCGCTACACCGATGAACTGTCGTTCTACGGCAGCTACACCGAATCGTTCAAACCCAACTCGACCATCGCACCGTTGAGCGGCAGCACCGTGGTGCTCGACGGCAGCATCGCGCCGGAAGAAGCCAAGTCCTGGGAAATCGGCGCCCGGCTCGACATGCCAGGCCGCATCACCGGTGATATCGCGCTGTTCGACATCAAGAAACGCAACGTGCTGATCGCCAACGCCGAAGGGCCGACCACGATCTACAGCGCCGCTGGCGAAGTACGTTCCCGTGGTCTGGAAATCGATCTGACCGGCCAGCTCACCGACCGTTGGAGCATGATCGGCAGCTACGCCTACACCGACGCCGAAGTCGCCGAAGACCCGGACTATAAGGGCAAAAAACTACAAAACGTCGCCAAGAATACGGGCTCGCTGTCGGCCGTCTATGACTTCGGCACCCTCATCGGCGGCGATCAGTTGCGGGTTGGCGCGGGGGCGCGGTATGTCGGCGAGCGAGCGGGGGATGCGCCGAATGATTTCGACCTGCCGGGCTACACCGTGGCCGATGCCTTCGCCACCTACGACACCAAGGTCGAAGGGCAGAAGGTCAAGTTCCAGCTCAACGTGAAGAACCTGTTCGACCGCACCTACTACACCTCGGCGGCGAGCCGGTTCTTTGTGTCGATGGGGGATTCGCGGCAGGTGTCGCTTTCCAGCACGCTAGAGTTCTGATCTCAGACCGCGTCATCGTTCTTCGCGGGCAAGCCTCGCTCCTACAGAGGTACGCGTTCCTTCATGAGAATGCGATCAAATGCAGGAGCGAGGCTTGCCCGCGAAGAGGCCTTGAAGGGCGCCGATAATCTTCGGATCTAACGCAAAAACGCCTGCCGATATTCCCCAGGCGTCACCCCCAACACCTGGCGAAACCGATTGGTGAAATGACTCGCACTGGCAAACCCGCACGCCAAGGCAATCTCCCCCAACGGCTGCGCGGTCGAACGCAACAACTCCCGCGCCCGACTCATGCGTCGCGCCAGTACATACTGATGGGGCGGCAAGCCGAAACTCTCGCGGAACATCCGCGCAAAGTGATATTCCGACAGCGCACACAACCCGGCCAGTTGCCCCAGGCTGATGGCGTCGGCCAGTTGATTGTCGATGAACTCCACCAACTGCCGGCGCTGATGCGCCGCCAGTCCACCCTTGAGCCGTAAACCCTGGCGCATGCCGACCTGGCTGAGCAGCGCGTGGCTGAGCATTTCGTGGGCCAGGCTGCTGGTCAGCACGCGTTCGCCCGGTTCTTCCCAATTGAGCGTGAGCATCTGCCGAAAGCGCCGGGCTTGTTGTGGGTCGTCGAGGAAGGTGCCTTCACGCAATTGCAATTCGCGCGGTTCGCGGTCCAGCAGCGTGACGCAGCCGAGGGCGAATTGTTCGGGGCTGAAATACAGATGGGCCAGGCGAATGTCGCCATTGATGACCCAACCTGACTGATGCTCGGCCGGCAGGATGCACAGCTTGTCGGGGCCACCCTTGGTGCCGGGCTGATCACGACGAAAGGTCCCGGTGCCGCCGGCAATGTAGCAGGACAGGGTGTGATGGCTCGGCGCTTCGTAGTCTTGAGCGTCGTGATGGTTGCTCCACAAAGCTGCAGCCATGCCGTCACCGAGCTCGGCGCTGTGCTCAAGACGAGCATTGGGCGAGCGGTTGAGGGCTTGAAAGACTTGCAGGGTTTCCAGTGCGGGCATGATCGTTTTCTCTCCAACGCCTTGCATCCTACTCCGTAGATCCTGGCCTGCCAGCCCGCGGGCCGACAAAAGCGCAAGTTTATGCAAGTGCGTGCACGTTTGGCGCAGCACACTGGAGCCCTAATCAAGCAATGCCCTTGTGGCGAGGACGCTTTTGTGGCGAGCGAGCTTGCTCGCGCTTGAGTGCGCAGCACTCACAAAATTGGCAACGGTTGCCGAGATTTTGGGGCCGCTTCGCAGCCCAGCGCGAGCAAGCTCGCTCGCCACAGAAATGTACTCGCCACAAAAGCGTACTCGCCAGAACAGCGTGCCGCGTTGCCCCTCCAGGAGTTTTGCCATGAACCTGTCTTTGTACCTGTTGACCGTGCTGATCTGGGGCACCACCTGGATTGCCTTGAAATGGCAACTGGGGGTGGTGGCCATCCCGGTGTCGATCGTCTATCGCTTCGGCCTCGCCGCGCTGGTGCTGTTTGTGATGCTGCTGCTCAGCCGACGCCTGCAAGTGATGAACCGTCGCGGGCACTTGATCTGCCTGGCCCAGGGCCTGTGCCTGTTCTGCGTCAATTTCATGTGCTTCCTGACCGCCAGCCAGTGGATCCCCAGTGGTCTGGTCGCCGTGGTGTTTTCTACTGCCACGCTGTGGAACGCCCTGAATGCGCGGGTGTTTTTCGGTCAGAAAATCGCCCGCAACGTCTTGATGGGCGGCGCGCTGGGCTTGTTGGGGCTTGGCCTGCTGTTCTGGCCGGAACTGGCGGGCCAAACTGCCAGCCCGGAAACCTTGCTCGGCCTGGGCCTGGCCCTGTGCGGAACGCTGTGCTTCTCGGCCGGCAACATGCTATCGAGCCTGCAACAGAAGGCCGGGCTCAAACCCCTGACCACCAATGCCTGGGGTATGGCCTACGGCGCGGCGATGCTGACCGTGTGGTGCCTGGTCAAAGGCATCCCGTTCGACATCGAATGGAATGCGCGCTACATCGGCTCGCTGCTGTACCTGGTCATCCCCGGTTCCGTCATCGGCTTCACCGCTTACCTTACGCTGGTCGGACGCATGGGCCCGGAGCGCGCGGCGTACTGCACGGTGTTGTTCCCGGTGGTGGCGCTGAATGTCTCGGCATTTGCCGAAGGCTACCAATGGACCGCGCCGGCGCTGGTGGGCCTGGTGTTGGTGATGCTGGGTAACGTGCTGGTGTTTCGCAAGCCCAAGGCACTTAGTGCTCAACCTTCAATGTCATGTAAATCAATAACGGCAAAATGAAATCGACAATATGCCGCGCCCAATCCTTGGCGTTCCACACTTGCGATTCATCCATGTCGAACCATTCGACACCGATCACTTGCATGCACACGTAATAGACGAAGATCGCAATTAACAGGCCGATGATGGATAACTTTTTAGCTTCGTGAAATACGTCGATGGATGCATGCCTGTGTTTAAAGAGTTGATAAGTGCCGAGCAGGCAGTAAGCGGTATACATAACTTCCAGGGTGATGATGAACCAGTAGATGCGGTGATGCAGAATCGGCGAGGTAATCGCCCGGTAGCTGATGTTAAGGTTCTCGCGGGTGGTGTCCATGCTCAGGATATGGCCGATATATTCATAGTTGGTGCTGTAGTCAATGATGTTGCTATATAGCACCAGCAGCCCAAAAAAACTCAAGAACGCCATGAGTGTGATTTTGCTGTATCTGATGAGTTGATCTGTGGTCAGGTAATTCAATGGATGGGCTCTCCGTAGCCAATACTCGTGATAGTCGAGTGAATGACGCGGAGTCTATAGCGTGGATAACTATTTTGGCGCTGGACTGAATTGCAAAGTGTGTATCGGAGTTAATCAATAACGGGCAAGTGTTTGTATAAACCTGCCCGTTTTTATTCAGCCTTTCCAGACCTGCGGGTTCACCAAGTCTTGCGGACGCTCACCGAGCAGCGCGCTGCGCAAGTTGGCCAGGGCGCGGTTGGCCATGGCTTCGCGGGTTTCATCGGTGGCGGAGCCGATGTGCGGCAGGGTGACGGCATTTTTCAACTGGAACAGTGGCGATTCGGCCAGCGGTTCTTTCTCGTAGACATCCAGGCCGGCGCCGCGGATCCGGTTGTTTTGCAGCGCTTCGATCAGCGCCGGTTCGTCCACCACGGGGCCGCGGGCGATGTTGACCAGGATTGCACTTGGCTTCATCAACGCCAGTTCGCGGTGGCTGATCAGGTGGCGGGTTTTCTCGCTGAGCGGCACCACCAGGCAGACGAAATCCGCTTCGGCCAGTAACTGGTCAAGGCTGCGGAACTGCGCGCCGAGTTCCTGTTCCAGTTCGGTCTTGCGGCTGTTGCCGCTGTAGATGATCGGCATGTTGAAACCCAGCCGACCCCGACGGGCGATGGCCGCGCCGATGTTGCCCATGCCGACGATGCCCAGGGTCTTGCCATGCACATCGCAGCCAAACAACGGGGCGCCGACGGTCGCTTGCCACTGGCCGGCCTTGGTCCAGGCGTCCAGTTCCGCCACGCGGCGGGCGCTGCTCATCAGCAGGGCGAAGGCCAGGTCGGCAGTGCTTTCGGTGAGCACATCGGGCGTGTTGGTCAGCATGATCCCGCGTTCGTTGAAGTAGGCGACGTCATAGTTGTCGTAGCCCACCGAGACGCTGGACACCACTTCCAGTTTGGCGGCGTTCTCCAGCTGCGCGCGGCCGAGTTTACGCCCGACACCGATCAAGCCATGGGCGTGGGGCAGGGCTTCGTTGAACTGGGCATTGATGTCGCCGTTTTTCGGGTTCGGCACGATCACGTCGAAATCCTGTTTCAAACGCTCGATCATTTCGGGGGTGATGCGGCTGAAGGCGAGGACGGTTTTTTTCATGGGAATCGGCTCGGCGGGCGGTGGTGAATGCCAAGCACGCTAACATTCTTTCCGGGCGTTGCGCGAGGTCCCGGACGGCATTGATCGTTCCCACGCGCAGCCAAGGAATGTCTCAACGGACGCTCCGCGTTCGGCTTTGGAGGGGACGCAGAGCGTCCCGGGCTGCATTCCCACGCGGAGAGTGGGAACGATCATCAACGATCAAGAGCCCGCTGGATGAGCGATCAATTCGCCAACCGCGCCCCGGCCAGGCTCCCGCTCAATTCATACGCCGCCAGTTCCGCCTGATGCGCCGCCAATATCTCCGGCAACGACCCGCGCAGGTATTCGACCCAGGTCTTGATCTTGGCATCCAGGTACTGGCGCGAGGGGTAGATTGCGTACAGATTCAATTCCTGCGAGCGGTAGTTCGGCATCATCCGCACCAGCGTGCCGTTGCGCAGCCCTTCAATCGCCGCATACACCGGCAACACGCCGACGCCCATGCCGCTGGTGATCGCGGTTTTCATCGCGTCGGCGGAGTTCACCAGAAACGGCGAGCTGTTAATGGTGACCATTTCCTGGCCTTCGGGGCCATCGAAGGTCCATTTCTCCAGCGGGATCACCGGGCTCACCAGGCGCAGGCAGGCGTGGTTGAGCAAGTCGCTGGGTTTCTGGGCGCAGCCGTTGGCTTTCACATACGCGGGCGAGGCGCAAACGATGCTGTAGGTGATGCCCAAGCGCTGGGAGACGAAGCCCGAGTCCGCCAGTTCGCTGGCGAGCACGATGGACACGTCGTAACCCTCGTCCAGCAAGTCCGGCACGCGGTTGGCCATGGTCAGGTCGAAGGTCACGTCCGGGTGGGTCTTGCGGTAGCGGGCGATGGCATCGATCACGAAGTGTTGGCCGATGCCGGTCATGGTGTGCACTTTCAGCTGTCCGGCGGGGCGGGCGTGGGCGTCGCTGGCTTCGGCTTCGGCTTCTTCGACGTAGGCCAGGATCTGCTCGCAGCGCAGCAGATAGCGTTTGCCGGCCTCAGTCAGGGCGATGCGGCGGGTGGTTCGGTTAAGCAGACGGGTTTGCAGGTGGGCTTCCAGGGTGGAGACCGCGCGCGAGACGTTAGCGGTGGTGGTGTCCAGTTGCACGGCGGCGGCGGTAAAACTGCCGGCCTGGGCCACGTAACTGAAGGCGCGCATGTTTTGCAAGGTGTCCATGGGGTGCTCTCGGGTTCGATGGCAAATTGTGACACGAAGTTACGGGGTCAGTGACCCCGACCAAGGGATTATCGCGTTAACGGTAACAAAGATTCACAGGAATCCCAGCTTATCGCCAACAAGGCCCACCCCTAGAATTGCGCCGGTCCCATGTAGGAGCGAGGCTTGCCCGCGAAGGGAGCGCCGCGGTGTATCAGTAACACCGCGTTATCGTTCTTCGCGGGCGAGCCTCGCGCCTACAGGACCCCTCTCTATTTCAGGAATTTTCAGCAGTGCCGCGTCGCATCAACAAAGCGCTCAAGACGCTCAGTGTTTTGGCTTTAACCCTGGCAATCAGCGGCTGCATCGGTACCGCAGGCATTGCCCCGCAGGGCAAGGCACTGGAGGCCGATTCCCTGGCCACCGATGAAGCCATCCAGCACGCCGCACAGGACGCTCACTGGCCCACCGCGCAATGGTGGCAGGCCTATGGCGACCCACAACTGAACCGCTGGATCGACCTCGCCGTGCAAGGCAGCCCGACCATGGCCATGGCCACCGCCCGGGTGCGCCAGGCCAAGTCCATGGCCGGCATCGCCGAGGCCGCCGAGTCGTTGCAGATCAATGGCGAATCGACCCTCAAGCGCCACAACTGGCCGACCGATCAGTTCTATGGCCCCGGTGAACTGTCCAACACCACGACCTGGGACAACAACGCCGCGCTCGGCTTCAGCTACGCCCTCGACCTCTGGGGCCGCGAAAGCAACGCCACCGAGCGCGCCGTGGACATGGCGCACATGAGCGCCGCCGAAGCGCGCCTGGCCCAGCTCGAATTGCAGAACAACATCGTGCGCGCCTACATCGAACTCTCGTTGCATTACGCGCAACGGGACATCGTCGCCGCGACGTTGCAGCAGCAACAGCAAATCCTCGATCTGGCGCAAAAGCGTTTGAACGGCGGCATCGGCACTCATTTCGAAGTCAGCCAGGCCGAAACCCCGTTGCCGGAAACCCATCGACAGATCGATGCCCTGGACGAAGAAATCGCCCTGAGCCGTAACCAACTCGCGGCGCTGGCGGGCAAAGGCCCGGGGGAGGGCGCGCAGTTGCAACGGCCGACTCTGGCGTTGGGCGCGCCGCTGAAACTGCCGTCATCACTGCCTGCGCAATTGCTCGGCCAGCGCCCGGACGTGGTCGCGGCCCGTTGGCAAGTGGCGGCCCAGGCTCGTGGCATCGATGTCGCCCATGCCGGGTTCTACCCCAACGTCGACCTGGTCGGCAGCCTCGGCTACATGGCCACGGGCGGCGGGGCGCTTGAATTCCTGACCGGCAAGAAACTCAACTACAGCGTCGGCCCGGCGATCTCGCTGCCGATTTTTGATGGGGGCCGCTTGCGCTCGGAACTGGGCGAAGCGTCGGCCGGGTATGACATCGCCGTGGCCAAGTACAACCAGACGTTGGTCAATGCGTTGAAGAACATCTCCGATCAACTGATCCGCCGCGAGTCGATGGACAAGCAGCAGATGTTCGCCGCCGAGTCGGTGGCCACGGCGCTGAAGACCTACGACATCGCGATGATCGCCTACCAGCGCGGGCTCACTGATTACCTCAACGTGCTCAATGCCCAGACGTTGTTGTTCAAGCAGCAGCAGGTGCAGCAGCAGGTTCAAGCTGCGCGCCTCAGTGCTCATGCCGAGTTGGTGACGGCGCTGGGTGGTGGGCTGGGTGCCGGCAGTGATGTGCCGACAGACAGCCAGACCGCCGCACCCAAAACCCCGGCCCTGCTTAAGAGCCTCTCGAATTGAACACACTGTTTCTGGCACACCCACATTTGTGGCGAGGGGGCTTGCCCCCGTTGGGCTGCGCAGCAGCCCCAAAACCGGCCAACGCGTTTTTTCAGGCACACCGCATCTACCGGTTTTACGACGGCTACGCCGCCGAACGGGGGCAAGCCCCCTCGCCACAGGTACTCGTAGTTCCACAGGTTTTCGTGTGACTCAGGTTTCTTCTACATGAGCAGGATTTTGCCCACACCCCTGCGCTGGCTGTACTCCCTCGAATGGCGCCGAGGCTTCTACGACTGGGCACGCAGCGATGGCGTGACCTGGGTCTACATTTTCAAGGTGCTGTTCGCCGCGTTCCTGACCCTGTGGCTGGCCATGCGCCTGGAACTGCCGCAACCGCGCACGGCGATGATCACCGTGTTCATCGTCATGCAGCCGCAAAGCGGCCACGTGCTGGCCAAGAGTTTCTATCGCTTCCTCGGCACGCTCACCGGCTCGGCGGTGATGGTTGCGTTGATCGCGCTGTTCGCGCAAAACACCGAACTGTTCCTCGGTTCGCTGGCGATTTGGGTCGGCCTGTGCACCGCCGGTGCCGCGCGTTATCGCAACTTCCGCGCCTACGGTTTTGTGCTCGCCGGCTACACCGCCGCGATGGTCGGTTTGCCGGCATTGGCCCACCCGGACGGCGCGTTCATGGCGGCGGTCTGGCGGGTGCTGGAAATCTCCCTGGGGATTATCTGCTCGACCCTGATCAGCGCC
Organism: Pseudomonas sp. ANT_J12; assembly: GCF_008370045.1. GTDB lineage: Bacteria > Pseudomonadota > Gammaproteobacteria > Pseudomonadales > Pseudomonadaceae > Aquipseudomonas. Next base: position 902,942 of record NZ_VOBN01000001.1, on the reverse strand, counting down.
GCGATCCTGCCGCAAACCGCCAGCGCCGCGATGCGCAACGCCTTGTACCAGCGCTTCGGCGTGTTCGCCTTGTTCGTCACCGACGGCTTGCGCGGTCGCAGCCAACGCGAGGCTTTTGAAGCGAGCAACGTGCGTTTCATTGCCGAAGCCGTGGGCCTGGAAGGCTTGCGCAGCGTGACGGTGTTCGAAGACCCGCACATGCGCCGGCGCAACGGTCGGCTCAGTCGCTTGAACAGCGAATTCATGAGCATCACTACCCGCTTCAACGCCTTGCACCAATTGCTCGAACGCTTGCGCAGCAGCGAGGCGGATCACGTGGTGGCGGCGATCAAACCGGGCTTGCAGGACCTCGCCGAATTGCTCGACGGCTTCAGCGGCCGGGCGCTGACCAACGCCGATGCCGCGCGTCTGGTCACGGCGTTGACCGCGTACAAGGAAGGCTTGCCGGCGCGGGTACGCAGCCTGCGGGCGACCTTCCAGGAGAGCGCGCCAAGCGACGCCGAGCAACTGGATTTCCACACCGCCTACGAATTGCTCTATCGCTTCGTTGACGACCTGCACAGTTATGCACAGACCCACGCGTCCCTGGCCGATCACAGTCACGCCCGCGAACAATGGGACGAGCCGTTCACCCCACAAACCAACTGGATGGCGTCGGCCGCATCGGGGATTCGCGCGGCATTTATCCTGGTGGTGCTCGGCAGTTATTGGGTCGCTACAGCATGGCCGAGCGGGGCGACGATGACGTTGATTGCCGCCGCTACCGTGGGCCTTTCAGCGGCAACGCCGAACCCGAAACGCATGGCCTTTCAAATGGCTTGCGGCACCTTGCTCGGCGCATTGATCGGCTTCGTCGAGATGTTTTTCATCTTCCCGTGGATCGATGGTTTTCCGCTGTTGTGCGTAATGCTCGCACCGGTGATCGTGCTCGGTTCGTTCCTCACGTCACGCCCGCAATACGCCGGGGTGGGCCTCGGGTTGCTGATCTTCTTCAGCACCGGTTCGGTGCCGGACAACCTCACGGTCTACAACCCCTACACCTTTATCAACGACTACATCGCCATGGTCCTGGGCATGCTGGTGTGCGCCGCCGCCGGGGCGATCATCCTGCCACCCAACAGCCGCTGGTTGTGGCGGCGGCTGGAGCAGGATTTGCGCGAGCAAGTGGTGTACGCGATCAGCGGCAAGCTCAAGGGCCTGGGGTCGAGTTTCGAAAGTCGTACCCGGGATTTGCTGCACCAGGCCTATGGCCTGGCGGTCGGTTCGCCGCAGGTGCAACGGGACTTGCTGCGCTGGATGTTCGTGGTACTGGAAGTCGGTCACGCGATCATCGAGTTGCGCAAGGAACAGGCGATTCTGCCGGTGCACCCGGCCTATGCTCAATCCCAGCCGTGGCGCCAGGCGATCCGGGTGATGGGGCGTTCGCTGGTGCGGCTGTTCCTGCAACCGAGCCAGAGCAATCTGGAGCGCGGATTGATTGCCGTGGATCACGCAATCAGCCGGGTGCAAGCCACCGACGAACCCTTCGCCCCGCACTTCGATACCTCGGCGCTGCGGCGGGTGAAGAGTTATCTGCACTTCATCCGCACCTCATTACTGGACCCGCAATCGCCGCTATCCGGCTACATGAAAGTTACGGCCAAAGGAGTTGAACATGCCGCGTGAAATCGCCTTCCACGGCGTGTACATGCCGACCATGACCCTGATGTTTTTCATCGCCGCGGCACTGGCCTGGGCGCTGGACCGCTTCCTCTCGGGGTTCGACTTGTACCGTTTTTTCTGGCACCCGGCGCTGCTGCGCCTGAGTCTGTTTACCTGTCTGTTCGGCGCCCTGGCGCTGACTGTCTACCGTTGACTCTCTAATACTGAGAATGCTCTGATGAAAAAGCTCTTCAGCCTGCTCGCCACCTTGCTGGTGCTGGCCCTCGCCATATGGATCGGCCGGACCCTGTGGGTGCACTACATGGACACCCCCTGGACCCGCGACGGGCGGGTGCGCGCCGACATCATCAACGTCGCCGCCGACGTCACCGGCGAAGTGGTGGACGTGCCGGTGCGCGACAACCAACTGGTGAAAAAGGGCGACTTGCTGATGCAGATCGACCCCGAGCACTACCGCATCGCGGTCAAGCAGGCGCAGTCGATGGTGGCGTCGCGCAAGGCGACGTGGGAGATGCGCAAGGTCAACGCCCATCGCCGCGCCGACATGGACGCGCTGGTGATCTCCAAGGAAAACCGCGACGACGCCAGCAACATCGCCGACTCGGCCCTGGCCGATTACCAACACGCCCAGGCGCAACTGGAAGCCGCCGAACTCAACCTCAAACGCACCGCCGTGCGCGCGGCGGTGGACGGCTACGTGACCAACCTCAACGTCCATCGCGGCGACTACGCGCGCATCGGCGAAGCGAAAATGGCCGTGGTCGATATGAACTCGTTCTGGGTCTATGGTTTCTTCGAAGAAACCAAACTGCCTCATGTGCGGGTCGGCGATAAAGCGGACATGCAACTCATGAGCGGCGAAGTGCTCAAGGGCCATGTGGAGAGTATTTCTCGCGGGATCTACGACCGGGACAACCCGGAAAGCCGGGAGCTGATTGCTGACGTCAACCCGACGTTCAACTGGGTGCGCCTGGCGCAACGGGTGCCGGTGCGGATTCACATTGATGAAGTGCCGGAGGGGGTGCTGTTGGCGGCGGGGATTACGTGCACGGTGGTGGTGAGGCAGGGCGACGCGGCAGAATGAAGATCGTTCCCACGCGCAGCAAAGGAATGCATCCCGTGACGCTCCGCGTCACAGCTTGGGACGCAGAGCGTCCCGGGCGTCGCGCTACCACGCGGAGCGCGGGAGCGATCGGGGGCTCACTCGCCGCTACAAAACGTCTCCTGCAAATGCCGCCAGATCACCCGCCCGGATGCGAGTTTTTCAAACACCACCGTCGACCTGCGATCCGAGTGCAATCCCGTCGCATCAGTCTGCTTTTCGCGATAACTCACCGTCGCGCCATGCTCGTGCAAGGCAATGCCGTTGAGCTCGCTAAGCTCAATCCTGAACCCGCTCTTCTTGCCGCCCGCCATCCGAAACAACGCGCTCAACGCGCCCAGATCCAGCACCCGGCCCAACGGCGAGACCATGGAAAACTGCGGCGAGAAACGGCTCAGCAACCGATCCAGTGCGGCGACATCTTCTTCCACGGCGAACCATTGTTCGATCGCCACGTGGGCCTGGATCACTTCGTCAAAGTACTCGGTGTAGTCAGTCATACGGATTTTTCCTGAAGGGGATTTGAGGTTAGCAGGGCGAGGACGTTCGTCGAATCGAAGCGCAGGACGGCGGTCATGGGCACCAGTGTCAACAGGGCGGCGGCGAGGAAGCAATAGTTGAAACCTTGAGTGCCCAGCGCGCCGAGCAATGAACTCAACAGCGCCGCGCCGAGGCAGAAACCGAGTTGGCGATTGATGTTCCACAGGGCACTGGCGTGGCCCATTTTTTCCGGCGTTATGCCGACAAAGGCCAAGGTCTGTGCGGTGACGCTGCACAGGCTGCCACCCAGGCCCATCATGGCGTAGGCAACGATCAGCAGTGGGCCGGCGGGTTGTTCGATGCGCATCAGCAGCACAATGCCAAGGCTTTGCAAGACCATGCCGGCGATCAGCAACGGCTTGGGGCCGATGCGATTGAAACTGCGTTTGCCCAGCAGGATCGCCACCCCCGAGCCGGCCGCCCACGGCAACATCAGCGCGCCGGTTTGCGCTGCGCCGAAACCGAGCTCGTGCAGGTACAACACGGCAATCAGGTTAGTCCCGGTAAAAATGCCGGGCACACAGAGGTAGATCAGCATCGCCAGGCGCAGTGATGGATTTTTGATCAGTTGCAGGTCGAGGATTGCCTCGGGTTTTCGCCAGCTGTCGCGCAGGTACAACGCGGCCATCGTGGCGCTGAGGATCAATCCGAGCCAGCCGAACGCACGGGTGCCGGGTTCACTCAACAGGCTCAAGGCGATCAGCAACAGGCTCAGGGCCGAGATGGCCAGCAGCAAGCCACGGGCATCCAGAGTCGGGCGTTCGGTGACGGCTGGATCGGCTTTCAGCCACAGCAGGCCGAGGCCGAAGGTGAGCAGCGCCACCGGCAGGTTGAGGTAGAAAATCCAGCGCCAGGACAACGTCTGCACGATCAACCCGCCGGCCATTGGCGACAAGGCCGGGACCATCAGCGCCACCAGCAACACCACGCCGGTGAAATGCGCACGCTGGGCCGGTGGAAACTGTCGATAAGCCAACGCCTGGCCGACCGGGAGCAATAACCCGCCACCGAGCCCTTGCAGCAGCCGCCAGCCGATCAGGCTTTCAATCGACCCGGCCTGGGCCACCAACGCCGAAGCGATACCGAACAACAGCAAGGATGCGAGGATCAGCCGCCGCTCACCGATCCGCGCCGCCAGCCACACGCTCATCGGAATGATCAGCGTCAGCCCGAGCATGTAGGCGTTGCTGATCCAGGCCAATTCGGTGACCGAGGCATGCAGGTCCCGGGCGATGTCGGGGTAGGCGATGCTGGCGACAAACATGTTCAGCAGGTCGAGGGCGAACCCCAACAGATACACGAGCGCGACTTTCGAGCGATAGGCCATGGCCACTTCCCTGTAATGAGGTGTGCAGGGTAGGGCGCTGGCGAGGGTAGGAAAACGCTGGTTTGGCTGCTAGTTTGTCAAAATTATTTTGACAAAGGAGTGAGGTGTCCATGGTCAGCCTCGATCGATTCGACACCTTCAAGGCCGTGGTCGAGGCCGGATCATTGACCGCTGCCGCCGATTTGCTGGGCCAGACCCGTGCCGTGGTCAGTTTCAACCTCAAGCGCCTGGAGGAAGAACTGGGCGTGACGTTGCTCACGCGCAACACCCGGCAACTGGCCTTGACCGATGCCGGCGAACGTTTCTATCAGCGTTGCCTGCGCACCCTCGACGAAGCCCGGCTGGCGATCGAGGAGGCCCGGTCCGAGCATTCGCAGCTCAAGGGCACCTTGCGCATCACCACCACCGTGGAGTTCGCCTTGGCCCAGGTGGTGCCGGCGCTGGAGGTATTTCGTCAGCAACATCCGCAGTTGAACATTCACCTGTCCACGTCCTCGACCCACGCCGACCTGATCTCCGAGCGGTTTGACGTGGCGATTCGGCTGGGGCGTATGCACGACTCCAACCTGCGGGCGGTGCAGTTGTCGACGTTCGAGATTTTTGCCGTGGCGTCGCCGGGGTTGATCGAGCGTTTCGATGTCGCCGATACGCTGGCGGCCGTGGAATCGTTGCCGACCCTGGGGCATGGGCGAGTGCCGGAATTGACGGTGACCGACCCGGCCGGGACCGAGCATCTGTACCAGCCAAAACCGGGGAGCATCGCGATTGTCGCGGACAACTCGGCAACGTTGCGGGCCTTTGCGTTGACCGGGCAGGGCGTGGCGATCTTGCCGCAGTGGCTGGTTCAGGAGGATCTCGAAGCGGGGCGGTTACAGCGCTTGTTGGCGGATCACCGGTTTGCCCAGCAGGGGGTGTATGCGTTGTACCCGGACACCCGGCACCTGCCGCTGAAGGTGCGGGCGTTTATTGATTTCATGAAGGGGTGGTGTTGAGAATGAGTGGTGATTGGGCTGACGTCTTCGCGGTCAAGCCTTGCTCCTACAGGGTTTGTGTCGTTCGCATGATTGGCGTACGACTCAAAATCCCTGTAGGAGCAAGGCTTGCCCGCGATGAACGGTGACGCGGTCTCAGAGCTGCCCCCGCAATCCAAACCGCTTCATCAGCCCCGACTCCAGCAACCCTTTGGGCAACAACCCCGCCAGCAACGGCAACGCCCGGCTGCCATTGCCGATGCGGATCAGCCGTGGCGGTTTTTCCTGCTGCACGGCCTTCAACAATACAGCGGCAAATTCACTGGCCGGGGTCGGGTTGTCCTGAGAGGCCTTGGCCCGCGCACGAATGCCTTCGCGCAGCGGCCACCACGGTGATTGTTCGGTGATCAGTTGTTCGGCTTCATGGCCGGCATTTTTGGCGAAGCTCGACGCAATGGCCCCGGGCTGGACTTCCATCACGCGGATGCCGAACGGCGCCAGTTCCATGCGCAACGCATCGCTCAAGGCATGCACCGCAGCTTTCGAGGCGCAGTAAGCACCGGCGAACGGCGTGACCAACACACCGGACACGCTGCCGATATTCACCACCAAACCCTTGGCCCGGCGCAGCACCGGGAACAGCGCGCGGGTGACGCCGACCACGGCAAACACGTTGGTTTCGAACTGGCGCTGCATCGCCGGCACGCCACCATCGAGCAGCGGCCCCATGGCGCCATAACCGGCGTTGTTGATCAGCACATCGAGGCCGCCATGTTGCTGGTTGATGCGCTCGCTCAATTGATCCAGCGCCGCGCCATCGTTGACGTCCAGTTGTACCGCCGTGAAACCGGCCGTCGCTAACGCCGCCACATCTTCAGTCTTGCGGGCGCTGGCCCAGACTTCGTAGCCAGCGTGCTTGAACACATCAGCCAGGGCGCGGCCAATGCCGCTGGAGCAACCGGTAATCAACGCAACGGGCATGGCGCGGTCCTTGTGCAAAAAGAAAGGGGGATCAGTCGGAGAAACTACCCTGCAAATGCTCGGCGCGAAACTCCAGGGTTTGCGGGCGATAGCCGGGGCGCAGCGGTGGCAATGGCAAGCAATCGTCCCAGTTGGCACCGGCCTGCAATTCGCCGGGGCCGCGATAGCGCGGGGCGGCGTATTGGTTGTCGGCCAGGTTCACGGTGTCGCCCGGTGCGTAGGCGGCGATGCGCCAGCGCAGTTCGGTCAGCGGCACGTCGTTACCGTTGTTCATGGTCAGTTGCAGCGGGCGATCCGCCGGGCAGTGTTCGGGGGCGTAGGTGATGCGCAACTCAAGACGCGCCAGTTGCTTGACCTCGCGGTTGTCCATCCAAATCACCCAGGTGGCGACCAGGCCCAGGCCAACGGCGGCGGCCACCGAGACGGGAAACGCCTTGGCGGGGTAGCGCAGCAACAGGATAAGCCAGGTGATGACCAGCAGGACGCCAATGAACATGTCGCACAACCTCGGGGAAAGAGAAGGTCATCCTACCTAAGCGCAGGTGCGGTTGGCGATGGGCGTGATCGTTCCCACGCGCAGCAAAGGAATGCAGCCCGGGACGCTCCGCGTCCCATTGGAACGCGGAGCGTCCCTTGAGGCATTCCCACGCAGAGCGTAGGAACGATCAAAAAAAAGCCCCCGACCAACCCACTGCGGATAGGGAAAACGCAGTGGGCTCGACGAGGGCTTTTTATTTCGCTAAACGCTTACTGCGCGATGGTTTTCACCGACACGCCGCGTTCAATCGGGGTGGAGCGACCGTAGATATCTTCGAAGCGCTCAATATCGTCTTCACCCAGGTAGCTGCCCGATTGCACTTCGATGATCTCGAGTGGAATCTTGCCCGGGTTGCGCAAACGGTGGACCGAGGCGATCGGGATGTAGGTCGACTGGTTTTCGCAGAGCAGGAACACGTTCTCGTCGCAGGTCACTTCGGCAGTGCCGCTGACCACGATCCAGTGTTCGGCGCGGTGGTGGTGCATTTGCAGCGACAGGCACGCGCCCGGTTTCACCGAGATGTGCTTGACCTGGAAGCGGCCACCCATGTCCACCGAGTCGTAGGAACCCCACGGACGATAGACCTCGCAATGGTTCTGGGTTTCGCTGCGGCCCTGTTCGTTGAGGGTGTTGACCATCTGTTTCACGCCTTGGACCGAGTCCTTGTGGGCGATCATCATGGCGTCCTTGGTTTCGACGACCACGATGTTTTCCAGGCCGATCACCGACACCAGTTTGCCGTTGCCGTGGATCATGCAGTTCTTGCTGTCCTGAATGACCACATCGCCTTTGGACACGTTGCCATTGGCGTCTTTTTCGTTCACTTCCCACAGCGACGCCCAGCAACCGACATCGCTCCAGCCGGCGGTCAACGGTACGACGCAGGCGCGCTGGGTTTTTTCCATCACGGCGTAGTCGATGGAGTTGTCCGGGCAGCAGGCGAAGGTGGCTTCGTCGAAGGTGATGGTGTCGTTGTCTTGCTCGCTGCGCTCAAGGGTCAGCAGGCAGGTGTCGTAGATGTCCGGGTCATGCTTTTTCAGCTCTTCGAGGAAGCGGCTGGCGCGGAACAGGAACATGCCGCTGTTCCAGAAATAACCGCCGGATTCGACGTATTCGGTGGCGCGCTTGACGTCCGGTTTCTCGACGAAATGCGAGACGCGGCTGACGCCTTCGGGCAATAGCGAATCGTTGGTGGATTTGATGTAGCCATAACCGGTTTCCGGTTTGGTCGCCGGTACGCCGAACAGCACCATTTCGCCGTTTTCCGCAGCGACGGTGGCCAGGGCCAGGGCGCGTTGCAGGGCTTTCTGGTCTTCCAGCACGTGGTCGGCCGGCAGCACCAGCATCAACTCGTCGCGACCTTCATTGACCAGCATCATCGCGGTCAGGGCCACGGCCGGCGCAGTGTTGCGACCGAACGGTTCCATCAGGATGCGCTGCACTTCAAGCTTACGGGTGCTCAGCTGCTCGTTGACGATGAAGCGGTGGTCCTTGTTGCAGACCACGATCGGGGAGTCCATGCCTTCGAACACCAGGCGTTCCAGGGTTTGCTGGAAAAGGGTGTGCTCGCCGGTCAAGGCCAGGAACTGTTTAGGAAACTGTTTACGCGAAAGCGGCCAAAGACGTGAGCCGCTACCACCTGACAAGATTACCGGAATCATGTTGTTACTCCTTAAAATCGATTTGGTTAGAGCTACGAACGTTCTGTCGTTTCACTCTTGTTCTTATTCCGTATCTCGATTGCCACCCGATCCCCTGTAGGCGCGTGGCTTGCCCGCGATGGCGGTCTCAAGGGCCTCATCGGGGGCAAGCCTTGCTCCTACACAGGAGCGCGGCAATCCAGAAAAATAGTTAGCGCGTCGAAACCGGGCGTTTTACCCACACTGGCGACAGGCTGCTGCCTTTACCGGTGACGTACAGCACAGCCGCTTCACCGCGTTCCAGGGCAACCGGTTTCACGTCGCCGACTTTGGTCGCGCCGTCGTACAGGGCCAGGCTGACTTTCACCGGGTTGATTTCACGCTCGCCACGGCCCTTGGCCGCGACCGACGGGATCACTTCGGTCTTGCCGTCAGCGGTTTTCAGGGTCAGGGCCTTGTCGCTCAGGTTCTGCACGCGGACCAGGGACTTCTGCTTGTTCTTGAACGGCGGCTCTTCGATCAGTTGCGGTGCGCCGCTGGCGTTGTTGACCAGGGTGTAATAGTGGTCACCGGCGAGTTTGACCGGCAGGGTCTGGCTGCCGACCTTGGCGCTGTAGTCGCCGCCCGGCATGAAGCTGAAGTCGCTGCTGGCCAGTGGCGCAACATCGCTCAGGTTGGTGGTGCCGACGGTGGCGCTGACTTCAGCATTACCGGCGTTGTAGACCCGCACGAAGGACGAGCCTTTCGGTGCGGTCGGGCCATAGAGTGCGGCGTCGCCAGCGAAGGCGGACATCGACAGGACGCTCATGCCAGCAACAAGAGCAAAAGTCTTCGCGAGACGGCGAGGAGTTGTAGTGAAAGTCATGGTAGTACCTCTCTCTTTCAGTTTTGCGCCCGGTCGGGCGTCTCGGATTTGGTGTTTGCGGCTACGTTTTGTTGGCGCACGCCAGCTTCTTTGAGCTCTGCGACCCACTGCGGGTCGGCGTCACCGATTTCGTTGTTCACAGGCAGATAACGTTCAGGAAACTCCCAGATCAGCACCTGTGGCGGGCTGTTCTTGAAAGCATCGCTTTTGAGGTAGCTGAGCATCGGCAGAATCGGGCCGTGGCCGTCTTCGGCGTAATTGACTACGTCGCTTTTCAGCGCTTGCTTCAGCGCGCCGACGAAGTTCCAGTTCGGGTTGGCGCTGTAGCTGGTGCCGATCAGGGCCACCGGCACTTCGTTGTTGGCGAACAAAGCGTCGTCAGCGGCAGGCTGGTCGTCAGCCGCCACGGTGTTGCGTTTCTGCAGCGGCTCGGTGGCCGGCATCAGGTTTTCGAACAGCGGATCCAGCGGCAGGAACAGTCGCAGATCGCCTTTGTGGGTGACTTTTTCCGCCGGTGTCGTGACGAAGTTTTGCGGTTCGCCGCTGAGCGGGGTTTTCGCGGCAATGGTCTTGGCCAGGGTTTCGGCGGCGATTTGCGCGCCTTCCGGGGTCCAGTGGGTGTCGGTGCGCAGGAACACTTGCTCACCCGCAAGCTTGGCCTGATTGAACGGGCCGAGCAGGTCGGGAGCGAGGATCTTGTCGGCCGCCACACGAGCGTGGAAGTCCTGGTAGAGATTGGCGTGGATGCTGGCCGGTTTCACTTCACCCAGGTGTTCCGGGTACAGGCGAACCTTGGCCGGCACGATCGCCATCACCAGCTTCACGCCTTTGGCTTTCAACTGTTGGCGCACGCCTTCGACCAGCGCGTAGTTGCCTTGCAGGTTCAGCTCTTCGTTGACGATCGGGTTGAATTCTTCATCGCTGTACAACCATTGATCGCGACCGAGCACCACGCCCGGACGGCCTTCGTTGAACAGTTTGAAATCCAGCGCGGCCCAGAGGTTGGTTCCCAGGCGCTTGATCGGGAACTCGGCGTCGTAGTGCGTCTCCACGGCTTTGGTCCAGCGGCCGTTGAGCACCGTGGTTTCGGCACTGGTGCTGAAACCGAAGAAGCTGCGCGTGGACCACAGGCCCAGGACCAACAGGGTCACCAGGAACAGGGCGATGTAGAGGATGCGTAATGAGCGGGTCATGGTCAGATCCCTCAGAACTGGAAGTAAAGGAACGGCGAGAAGCTTTGCGCCGAGAGTTTGAAAATCGAGGCGATGAACAACACCAGCACCAGCGTGCGCATCACGTAACGCGACCAGTCCGCCGTCCAGTAAGCCGGTTGCACAGTGGCTTCAACGCCAACGGTGTAGCCCGGTTCGTGGATGCTGCCCGGGTTGTCGCCCGGTACGGCTTTGATCATTCCAGGGGTCGCGGTGGCCGGGCCATCGGCCTCGACGTTCACGACTGGCTTGGTTTTTTCTGGCGGCAGGTTGGTGTAGAAGTCACGAATGCCGAAGAACGCCAGGGTCATGTAAGCCACCACCAGGGTCGCAACTTGCAGGCCGGTGAGGCTGGCCTGGTTGAGTTCCGACAGCGACCATTCGCCGAAGCTGAACATCGCGCCGTACATGCGACCGGCCACGTGCAGGTTTTCCGAGCGGAAGATCACCCAGCCCATCACCACCAGCAGGAAGGTCAGCGCCCAGCGGATCGGGTTGATGCTGCGTGGCGAGGTGTTCAGGCCCAACGCTTTTTCAATCGCCAGCCACATGCCGTGCCACGCACCCCAGACGATGTAGGTGATGTTCGCGCCGTGCCACAGACCACCGAGCAGCATGGTCAGGAACAGGTTGCGATAGGTCATCAACGTGCCTTTGCGGTTACCGCCGAGGGTGATGTACAGGTAGTCACGCAGCCAGGTGGACAGGCTGATGTGCCAGCGACGCCAGAACTCGGTGATCGACTGGCTGATGTACGGCTGCTTGAAGTTTTCCATGAAACGAAAACCCATCATCAAGCCCAGGCCGATGGCCATGTCGCTGTAGCCGGAGAAGTCGAAATACAGTTGCGCGGTGTAGGCCAGGGCGCCGAGCCAGGCATCGCCGGTTGTTGGCGCTTGCAAGGCGAAGCAATGGTCAGCCACCACTGCGAGGGTGTCGGCGATGAAGACCTTCTTGATGAAACCCTGCATGAACCGCGTGGCACCTTCGGAGAACTTGTCGAGGGTGTGGGTGCGGTTGTTGAACTGGTCGGCGAGGTCGCGGAAACGCAACACCGGGCCGGCAATCAAGTGCGGGAAGATCGCGACGAATGCAGCGAAGTCGATCAGGTTGCGGGTCGCCGGGGTGTCACCACGGTAGACGTCGATGATGTAGCTGATGGACTCGAAGATGTAGAACGAGATCCCGATCGGCAACAGCACGTGGGTCAGGATGAACGGTGACAGACCGACCGACGTCATCATCGCGTTGATGCTGTCGACGCCGAAGTTGGCGTACTTGAAGTAGCCCAGAATGCACAGGTCGACGGCCACGCCCAGGAGCAACCAGCGTTGGGCTGGTTTGGTCCGAACGCCTGCCGCACCGACTTTGAGGCCGATCCAGTAGTTCCACAGCGTGACAGCGGCGAACAGCGCAAGGAAGTCCACGCGCCACCAGGCATAGAACACGTAACTGGCGATCAGCAGCAGCAGGTTGCGATAGCGAATCCCGCTCAAGTAATACATGCCGAGAAAGATCGGCAAGAACAAAAACAGGAACACATTGGACGAAAATACCATCCCGATCTCTCCATGTTTAACCAACAGTCAAGGGCCGCAGCCCCCCCCAAACCCCCCACCGAAAAACGGGGGAATAACACTCAACTCAAATCTTGCGCTGACCCTGTAGGAGCGAGGCTTGCCCGCGAAGGCGGTGTGTCAGTCGACATCATTGGTGAATGTCAGACCGAATTCGCGGGCAAGCCTCGCTCCTACAGGGTTTTGCGTTTGGCTCTAGGAGCCTTTGTTGCCTTTTTCATTCGCCGGGTCGTAGACCTTGGTCAAGTCACCACCGAGGCGGAAGGTCTTGAACGGCTGCATCTCGTGCTTCTTCTCAAGCACATCCGGCGAGCAGGTGTAGAGCGAGCAGAACGGTTCGAGCCAGGCGAATTTCGAATCGACCTTGAGGTCGGTCATGTCCTGTTCCTTGCCGTTCTTCTTCTCGAACTCTTCCGGATCTTTCACCCCGGACAGCACGCGATCACCCAGGCGTTTCAGCGCGCCGTTGTTTTCCTGACGCAAATCCACACCGTTGACCAGGGCGAAACTGGCGATCATCGACAGTGGCGGCAGGGCGTAGTTGTGATAGGACAGGGCGCGTTGCTGGCGCTTGAGTTCGTTCGGCAGGAAGCCCTCGGCGTCAATCTGATTGGCGCCGACTTTGTATTCCTTCACCGACCAATCAAACAGGTCGCGACGGTTGGTGGCGATGGACGTTGCCATCACCGACCAGGCGGACCAGTACGAGTGGTTGTTGGTTTTATCGAGCGGCAGGTTGTCCCAATCGCTGACCACCTGGTCGGCCATTTTGCTGAACCAGGCTTCGATCAACTGCGACTCTTGCTGGTGGTTGGCCAACGGATGCGAGTCGGAGAACTTCAGGCGAATGTACGACGACGCCATGCTGCCCAAGGCCCATTTGCGCATCGACTTGCCGGTGTGGTTGAAGTCCTTGGACATCAACGCATCGGCCTTGGCCCACGCGGTCAGCCAGTTGAGCGTGCATTCGAGTTGTTCCGGGCGACCGTCACGCATGTACTGCATTACGCGCTTGCTGGTGCCGCGTTCCAGTTTGGTGATGTCGGCGGTGGTGTCGCGGAAGGCTTTTTCCGACGCCACGTTCAGGGTCGAACGGGCCTTGTCGGAGCCTTCGTATTTGCTGCGAAATTGCAGAGCGCCGGTGTAGGGCGCCGGCATCGCGTCACAGCCTTCGCTCTTGTCGCCGGTCTTCACTTTTTCAATCGGCGCGAAGTAGCCCTGGGGCGGACGCAATGGCGCGGCGGCCTGGGTGGCGCCGGCGAACATCGCCAACGTCAGCAGGGAGGGCGCGAGTAATCTTTTCAAAGTTCGGGTTTGCATGCAGGTCATAAGAGGGAGCCTCATTGTCCGGCCTGAGCGGTACGTTGCTCAGCACCAGAGAACACGTTGCGTTTGCAGATTTTCGCTTCGACTTTTTGTGGCGCGGCACCTGCTTCAGGGCCCTGGACTTCGACGGCCAGCAGATTCTGCGTGGCCCAGTCTTCGTCCGTGCGCAACTCAAAGGCGAAACGCCCGTCAGTGTCGGAGGTTTCCGGTTTTTCGATCTTGATGTCCTCGTGGCGACCGTTCATGTACCAGAGGGTGGCTTGCAGGACTTTCACCGACGCATCGGCGAACTGGATGTCGACCTGGTGACTGCCGTTTTGCAGGTTCAGGTTTTTGCTGTTGACCATTAATTCGTTTTTGCCCGGTTTCAATGTGGCGCTACCGGACATCTGTGCTTCCTTACCTTCGCAACCGTTGTCCAACAACGCCATCATCTGGCGGTAGATGGTTTCCTGGTCGAGGCGATAGAGCGGCGAGAATTCCCAGATGAGGATTTTCGGCGGCTTCTTCTGGAACTCGTCGCTGCCCAGGTACTGCAGCATCGAACCTTCCAGGCCACCGCCAGGGAATGCCACGTTGAGGATGTCGGCGCCGATGGCCTCTTCGAGGAAACCGGCGAAGTTGTAGTTCTTGCCACTGTGGCTGGTGCCGACCAGGGTGATCTCCGGATTGCCGGAGTCACTGAACAGATCGCCATCGGCCGCTTCGCCTTTTGGCTCCGTGGTGAACTGATCCATGTACTGGATCGCGTAGCTCGTGCCACAGAGTTGACCGGCCATGTTGTGTAATGTTCCGGTCTTGCCCATGCGACCCGACTTATGGCTCTCGAATTCGCGTTTCGGCACGTCGGCGAAGGCCGGCATTTGCTTGATCTGCTCACCAACGATTTTCGCCGTGCGCTGGGCGCCATACGGCGTCCAGTGTTGGTCGCCGCGGAAGTAGAAGTCGTGGGCGGGCAGGGTGTCGGGCAGCGACTCGTTGGTCAGCGGCGACAGGTCCGGCACGGTGTAGCCCATGGCGGCGAAACGGCCGAGCATGGTCTTGTAATTGCGCAGGGCCTTGTCGAAATCGTACTTGGCCTTGTCTTCCGGGTTGAGCTTGTTGCGGTTCACCAGGCCTCGGGTCGGCTGGTAGACGACCACCAGTTCCACGCCTTTGCTCTTGAACGCATCGTGCAGTTCTTTCATGCGTTTGTAGCCGGCCGGCGAGGTGTCGAACTCGGTGCGCAAGTCTTCTTGCGTACGGAACAACCAGTCGCCCTGGGCCTGCACCAGCGTGGTGAAGTTCTGCTGATACCGGGTGGTGTAATTCTTCGCGTCGTGGGCTTCCGGGCACAGGTTGCAGCACGGGTCGGCGGTGAACTTCGGCGCGGTTGCGCTAGCGGCGGCATCGTCGGCACTGGCCCCGACGCTGGCCGCGAGAATGCCGGCGGTCAGGGCCGACAGGCTGAGTAATTTGATCAAGTGTGGGTGCATAAAATTATCCTCAGTCCTGCATTTCGGTCTGGCGTTCGACAGGGTCGATCAGCACGGCTTTCTGCTGGCGCACCAGCAGGTCGAGAATTTCATCCTGGCGCTCGCCAAGAATCCCGTTGAAGCTGATGCCACTGGATTTGGTCGGCGCGAGCATGGACACGCGGTACAACTCGACGCTCAGCGGCGAGTCAATGGCCAGCGGCCCGCTGCCATTGCCGGCCAGTTCACCGCCGACCACGATCAGCGACACCTGGGCGTCGAACGGGTCGAGCTTGATGTCTCGGTCGGTGTCGCTCAGGTCCTTGATGTGGCCGTAAACGCCGGTCAGGCCGTTGGCCATGGCGAGGTTTTCGTAGAGGCGAATGTTCACGCTGTTACGAATCCGGATGCCGTGGCGCTTGTTGCCCATCACCTTGTTGCCGTAGATCAGGTTGTCGGCACTCTCGTAGAGGGTGATGCCGTCGGTGTGGTTCTTGTAGATCTCGTTGTAGGCGATCAGGTTGTTCACGCTGTTACGGTCGATGACCAGCCCCGAGAGGTGGTTGTCGTAGCTGCGGTTGTTGAAGATGAAGCTGTCGTTGACCTCACGGGAAATGATGATCCCGTGCTTCTTCTTGGTCCCGTAGACGGTGTTGTCGGCGATGATCAGGCCATGCGACCGGTCATGCGGGTCAATGCCGTAGACGATGTTGTCTTTGTAGGTGTTGCCCTTGACCACGAAGTCGCGGGTTTCGTAGCAGTAGAAGCCGTACCACATGTCCGAGAACTCGGAGCCGACGATCCAGCCGGTCGGTTCAGGGCGCTTGAGTACCTTGGCCATGTTCGGCGTGTACTGGGAAATACTCACGCCGTAGGACTTACTGTTGGCGTAGCCGAAACTGGCGATCTTGCTGTTCGCGATGTAGGTTTCGGTGCCGCCCCAGGACAGCAGGAACGGACGGAATTCCTTCGGCGTCTTGAACAGCGCCGGGCCGTTGTTCTTCTCGCTCCACCCAGTGATCTTGGTGTCACGCACGAACAACTGGCCGTCGTTGACCAGGAACGAACCGGCTTCTTGGGACAGGCGCAGTTCCTGGGTCTGTTTGTCGATTTCGAGGATGCCCTTGCGACCGACCACGATCGGCAACTTCGCCAGGTACACGCCCGGCGAGGTTTCGCTGATGTACTTGGGTTCTTTCTTCGCCAGGTCCTTGAGGTTCATGTAGCCGTCGTCGACGAAGATCGCCTGCGGGATGCCGTGCTGACGCACCACCCACTCGGCCATCTTGTTGTCGCCGCCGATGAAGTCCTTCAAGGCGTCTTCCTGCATCATCCGGCGCACGCTGGCCTTGCCCGGTTTGCTGCGCACGATTTTCGCCGCGATGGCTTCGGCGGTGTAGCCGGAAGTGTCTGGCAGCGTGGGCTTGGCCAGCTCCAGCGGCTCGGTCGGTGCGCTGCTGACGGTGTAGGTCTTGGCTTGTTGCAGCCCCTTGGCCAGGGTGATCGGCTGGCCTTTTTGCGCAGGCGCCGTCGGCTCTGCACTGGCGAAGGCGACCGAGCTGGCCAGCAGCATCGCGCCGGCCAGCAAAGAGATCGAACCTCTCTTCGGATAGGTCATGTCGGGCACTCCTTTCGCGGCTCGCATCAGAAGCGCCAGATCACGTCGATGAACGCGCGGTGCATGTACGAATCGACTTCTTTGCCGTAGGCATCGCCGGGCTTGAACACTCCGCCACGGAAACGCACCAGGGCTGAAGGCTCATCGATCGACTGGCTCAAAGCGGCAGGCAACAGCCCTTGCTTGAAGTACTTGGTGACCACCAGGTCCATTTCCTGACCGAGGTCTTTGTTGCCATCTTGCAGCGGCAGGGACGTGCTGGAGAGGATCGCGCCGGTGGCGTCGTCGGTGTTGTTCTCGACGGCGTTGATCCCGTTGCTGCCCACCGGCTTGCTGCCGTCCACGCGCCAGAACTTGTGGTACACGAGGCTGGCGTCGTATTCGTCGTTGAGCATCCACGAACCGAACAGGGTCGCGGTTTGCATGTTGTTCATTTCGCCACGGAAGGCTTCGCCGAAACGGTGCACCCGCGAGCGAGTACCGGTGTAGTTCGAGCGGTTGCTTTCCAGGCCGTTCTGTTGGTAATCGGCGCTGGCGCGGGCATAGGCTGCACCGACTTGCCATTGCGGATCGAGGCGCAGACGCAAGCCGACATCGGTGGCCCAGCCGTTGAGGTCTTCACCGGTCTTGGCTTCGGTCGGGCGAGTGCCGTCGGCATTCAGTGCGTTGACCGTGTCGGTGTCGCCGCTCATACCGGTGATGCTGCCCCAGTAGTTGACGGTGTTGGTGTTGCGCCAGTTGTAGGCGTCGCTGTCGGCGGTGAGGCCGAGCCAGCTGATGTCACCGTTCTGTTTCTTGTCCAGCGAGTCGCCGGCCACACCCGGTTCCGGGTAGTCGAGCTTGCCGTCATCGTGGGTGTGATGACCACGGATGCCGACCCAGTTGCCCGGGGTCCACTGGTACGCGGCATCGGCGTAGGCGTGCAGGCGATCCTTGTCTTTTGGCGCCAGCTCTTTCAAGTCGGTGCGGTATTCGCTGAAGCGTTCGGCGACACCGGCGTTGGCGCGCAACAAGGTGGTGTCGAAGGTCCAGTTCAGGGCTTCGATGTTGGTGTCGCGGAACTGGCCGTCGTCATTGCGCAGGCGCTGGCGACCGAGCTTGAGCATCTCGCCCGGGTAAGGCGTGAGGCCGCTGTAGCCGACCCAGAATTCGCGCATGGCCAAGTAGTTTTTCTTCGACTTGCGATCACCGTTGTCGGTGGCTTGGGTGGTGTCGTCGGCTTGTTGCAGGGTGTCGGTTTCGATGATGTCGGTGGACGTCACCGCCTGACCCATCGCATAGGCGCTCCACGCGCCACGTTCGCCGTAGACCCATGGTCGCAGGTCGAGGCCCAGGCCGTTGACGTCGCCGCCCTTGGCGGTGCCGAGGTCGGCGTCGTCTTCGGACTGGCCGGTGATTTTCACTTCCAGACCGTAGTTCTTCGCATCGGTCATCGCGGCCAGGGTCGGGCACGACCACAGCAGGGCGAAGGTCAGGCCAATACCGGCCTGCACAAAGGGATTCAATTTCATAATTTTTCCTCGCCGTCTTCTTCTTGCAGGGCTTGCAGATCCAGCTTGTTCTGGCTCGAGGCGCCACGAACGGCCTGTTCTTGTTTCAACAGGCGTTGGGCCTCGGCGAGCTGGGCAGGCGGCAGTTGGGCTTCGAGTGTTGTCGCAAGCTCAGTGGCTTGCGGGGTGTCCTGAGCCTTGGCCAGCTGGCTGAAGACGTAAGCGTTGACCGGGTTGGGCTTGGTGCCCTTGCCTTGGGAAAACAGTTGGGCGATGGCGAAGTCGGCACTGTTCTGGCCGTTGCGCGCAGCGGTCAGCAGGTGATCCAGAGCCTTCTGGGAATAGACCTTGCCCAGGTAACCACGGCGGTAGATCTGGCCGAGGTAGTAATCGGCGGCCACTTCACGGCCCACGGCTTTCTGGAAGTGTTCTTCGGCGACCTTGGCGTCGGCCGGCACCCATTTGCCTTCGTAGTAGAGCTTGCCCAGCAGCAGTTCGGCGCGGGGTTGGTCCGCGGCGCGACCGTTGTCCAGGTACTGCATCATTTTGTCGACGTCACCCAGTTCCGGGAAGTCGTAGAGCAGTTGCGCCAGGCTGACCCAGGAAGCGGGGTAGCCAGGGGCGATGTCTTCGAGCAGCGACTGCGCGGTTTTCTCGTCGGTCTTGCCCAGAGTTGCATCGCCCAGGACGCGAGCGACGCTGTCGACGCGTTGAGCGCTGACGGTGCCGCGAGTGTGAGCGGCTTGCATCTGTTTGATCAGCTCGGCGGTTTGCTCTGGCTTGGCTTGTTTCTGGTAAACCGTGGCCAGTTCGACGTAGCAGATGTCGGTGGTGTTCAGCGCCGCCTTGCAGATGCTTTCCACTTCGTCCAGGTGCTGGTCGTAAGTGCCCTGGGTGCGATAGAGCAGCACTTGGGCCAGGCCCGCTTCCGGCTTGCCTTCAGCGCGCCACTTGCTGATCTGCTGCTGGGCGTTGACGTTCGGGAAACTGTGCGGGTATTGCAGGTACAGCATGGCCAGCGGGATCAGGGTGTTGCCTTCGCCATTGGCCCCGGCTTTTTTCAACAGGCCTTCGGCTTCGTGCTGTTCGGCTTCGGTGGAACCGGGCTTGGCCACCAGCAGGCGACCGAGGCGAGCCTGGGCTCGCGGCGAGACGTCCACCGCGGCGCGGTAAGTCGCCTCGGCCTGTTTCATCTGCGCCGGGTCACGGCTGTCGACCTGGATATCGGCGAGGCCAACCTGTGCTTCGCTGTAGCCCAGGTCTGCCAGTTGCTGGTAGTTCTGCTGAGCCAGCGCGGTGTCGCCGCGCTTGAGCGCTTCGTTCGCCAGGCGTTGGTCGGGCAGGCCGGCGCAACCGGCCAGGGCAATTGCCATGGCCAGGGTCAGCGGGACCGGCAGGATTCTGAGTGGGCTCGTCACAGGCATGTCCTCTGCTTAAATACCGGCGGCCATGGCTTTGTCGATCAGCCAGTTCAGGTTCGGGCCACGATCGCTGTTCACTTCCACCGGGCGACCGGCGAAGGTGCTGCTCAGCGGCTCGTCAGGCTTGATCTGTACGCGGATGTCGGAAGACAGGTCGGCACTTTTCAGGCTGGTGCTGCTGACGATTTTGCCGGTGCGGATCTTGTCTTCGCCGGCGATTTCGAAGGTCACCGGTGCACCTGGACGCACGTCGGCGAACTGGCGATAGGTGAAGCGCGCATCGATGTTGGCTTCGCTGTTACGCGGCACCAGGGTGAAGATCACGTCGCCCTTGCTGGCGTACTGACCGTTGGCGACCAGTTGCTGGGCCACGGTGCAATCGCACGGCGAAGTCAGGGTGCCGGTCATTTGTTTGCCGAACAGTTCTTCAACCTTGGCCGGTTGCAACTGGTCTTCGTCCAGATGGCCCTTGAGCACGTCGAGCATGCTGGTGCTGAAGGTCGCCAGCGGCGCGCCTTTGGCGGCGATGCCGTCGTCTTTGATCAGGCTCTGCACGGTGCCATCGCGAGGCATGGTGATGTTCATGCCCGGGACGCTGACGATGCCGGCCTGGGCATGGCTGACGAAGTACATGCCGTACACCGACTTGAAAATGAAACCGAAGGCGGCGAGGCCGACGAGGAAGATCGCGAAGCTGAAGGTCACCGCACGCAGACGACCGAATGGGGTCATGCCGTGGCCGCCATCCTTGACCTTGCGCGCCTTGGTGAAGTTGTCGCGCTGCAGGGTCGCCAGTACTTCACCCATGCTGACGATGTCGCCGGACAGGTGTGAAGTGATCAAGTGACGCAGGGTCGAGATGTCTTGGGATTCCAGGTTCTGGAACTGGCAGCCGACACGCCCGGTCGGGCGATCGAAGGAGCGGATCTGCAACTCCACGTCCATGGCCAGGCCCAGGTTATCGATGACGAATTGCAGACGAGCCTTGTACACCTCGCCGATTTTCAGCGGCATTTGACCGGCGTTGAACGCCAGGCCGCCAGCGGACAGGTCGAGGACCCGGGCATCGACCGGAGTCCGGTCAGGGCCGAAGAACCGCAGCTTGGCCGGGATTTTCACTCGGGCGTGTTGGCGCTGGGCTTCAGATTCGTGCACTACGTTGGCGTTGACGGCGGTATTCATAGGGGCAATGTCCTGGTTAATTCAATAAGGGGGCGGTCAGACCATCATCAACAGCACGGCGACGAAAATGCTGCCGGCGGAGAAGGTCATGGTCCGAGACGACCAGGTGTTGAACCAACGTTGAAAGCTGGCGAGATCACGGGTCAATTTGGTGTCCTGGCGAGTCCAGGATTGTTGGTCGAGGCGGAAGAACACGTAGATCTTCACCAGCGCGCCGACGATCTGGTTGTAATAGAGAATCATCGGGTAGGCCGGGCCGATCCGGTGACCGGAGCACGACAGCAGCAGGGTCAGGATCAGGCGGGTGATGCCGATCCACAGCAGGTACGCGAGGATGAACGCGGCGCCGTACTTGAAGCTGGCGATGATCGCCACCGTCAGGCCGAGCAGGGAGGTCCACATCGACACACGCTGGTCGAACAGCACCACCGAGGTGAACAGACCAAGGCGTTTCATCCCCAGGCCCAGGGCGCGGGAGTTCTGGCGCAGGTTGTTGCCGTACCAGCGGAACATCAGTTTGCGGCTGGCTTTGATGAAGCTTTTTTCCGGCGGGTGTTCCACGGTGTGGATCGCCGCGTCGGGCACGTAGAAGGTGTCGTAGCCCAGGCGCATCAGGCTGAACCAGCTCGACTTGTCGTCACCAGTCAGGAACTTGAAGCGGCCCAGGCGCCAGTGTTGCAGCGAGTCGCTTTCCACGTCGGCGATGAAGTCCGGGTCGGTCACGACCGTGGCGCGGAACACCGACATCCGCCCGGTCATGGTCAGCACGCGCTTGGACAAAGCCATCGAGCACATGTTGATGTGGCGTTGGGCGAAACGCAGTTTGTGCCACTCGGCCATGACGTAGCCGCCGCGCACTTCGCAGAACTCGTTGGTGGTCAGGCCGCCGACGTTGCCGAACAGCTGGAACCACGGCACGGTCTTGAGCACGACGCCCGGAGCAAGCACGGTGTCGCCATCGATCACTGCAACCACGGCGCGGTCGTCCGGCAAGTGGCGGGAGATGGCGCGGAAGCCGTAGGCCAGGCCGTCGCGTTTGCCGGTGCCGGGAATGCGCACGAAGTCGAGCTTGACCCGGTCCGGCGGATTCATCCGGGACCAGAGGCTCTTGACCAGCTTCTCATCGGACATTTCCACGATGGAGCAGACCATGGTGGCCGGCAGGCCGCAGTCAATCGCTTCGCGAATCACCGAGGCGTAGACCTGGGCGGTGGTCAGCGCGTCGATACGGAAGCTGGTGACCATCAGGAACACGTGGGACGGGTCTGCCGCTTTACCCAGCTTGCGCACTTTGCGCCGCAGGTGCGGGTAGACCACGTACAGGAACAGCATGCCGCGCAGAAAGTGCGTGGCACCCATCGAGTAACGCCAGATCCCGATGAAACCGATCAGGAAAATGAAGTCCTTCGACTCGGAGTCGAACGTGGACGAAGGCAACGCCATGGCGATGCCCATCAATAAACTTAGGTAAAACAGCCAACCGGCGGCCTGAAGTAGGCCGTGCTTTAGCCTGTGCATAATCGGAATCCTAAAGTCAGTTGAAAGCTTCAAGCCTCAAGCTGCAAGTGAAGAGCGCTTAACTTGCCGCTTGAAGCTTGTCGCTTATTGCTGCTTTACCAGCAGATCCCTTCGGTACGACCGGTGACGCTGGTGGCTTGGGACATGAAGCCGACCAGGTCGATCACTTGCTTGCCGTGTGGAGCCTGTTCCGCCAGGGCGCGGAATTTCTCGTCACGGTTGCCAAGGATGATCACGTCGGAGTTGTTGATCACTTCGTCGAAGTCGGAGTTGAGCAGCGACGAAACGTGCGGGATCTTCGACTCGATGTAGTCCTTGTTCGCACCGTGGACACGGGCGTACTCGACGTTGCTGTCGTAGATGCTCAGGTCGTAACCCTTGCCGATCAGCATTTCCGCCAGGTCGACCAGCGGGCTTTCGCGCAGGTCATCGGTGCCGGCCTTGAAGCTCAGACCGAGCAGGGCGACTTTGCGTTTGTCGTGGCTGGAAACGATGTCGAAAGCGTTCTGCACTTGCGACACGTTGCTGCGCATCAGCGAGTTGAGCAGCGGCGCATCGACGTCCAGGGAACCGGCACGGAAGGTCAGGGCACGCACGTCTTTCGGCAGGCAGGAACCGCCGAACGCGAAGCCTGGACGCATGTAGTACTGCGACAGGTTCAGGGTTTTGTCCTGGCAGACCACTTCCATCACTTCGCGACCGTCGACGCCGACCGCCTTGGCGATGTTGCCGATCTCGTTGGCGAAGGTCACCTTGGTGGCGTGCCACACGTTGCAGGTGTACTTGATCATCTCGGCAACGGCGATGTCCTTGCGGATGATTGGTGCGTCGAGTTCTTCGTACAGGGCTTGCAGCACGTCGCCGCTGGCCTTGTCGAATTCGCCGATGACGGTCATCGGTGGCAGGTCGTAGTCGGCGATCGCGGTGCTTTCACGCAGGAATTCCGGGTTGACCGCCACGCCGAAGTCGACGCCGGCTTTCTTGCCGGAGCAGTCTTCTAGAATCGGGATGACAACGTTTGCGACGGTGCCCGGCAATACGGTGCTGCGAACTACGATGGTGTGGCGGGTGGTCTTGTCGCGCAGGACAAAACCGATCTCGCGGCACACGGCTTCGATGTAGTTCAGTTCCAGGTCGCCGTTCTTCTTGCTCGGCGTACCGACGCAGATCATCGACAGGTCGGTGTCGCGAATCGCCTCGGCGAAGTTGGTCGTGCCGCGCAGTTTGCCCGTCTCGATGCCCTTCTGCAGAAGCTCGCCCAGACCCGGTTCAACGATCGGCGATTTGCCGGCGTTGATCATATCGATCTTGTCTTTGGCAACATCAACGCCAATGACGTCATGGCCACGTGCAGACAGGCAACCGGCACATACTGCACCGACGTAACCCAAACCAAATATGCTGATGCGCATCGCATTTACCTCTGTAATTATCAAGCCATTAGATGGCCGGAGTTAATGGTGTTCAGCGGTCGTAGTGCACTCGCAAGTGCAGCCTTACAGGCGCCACAATGCAGCGTGCAGGCATACTAAGTTCCGAGTGACTAAATAAGTGCACTCAAGATGTGCGCAACTAGGCCTTATTATTGTGATGTGCCCTGTTATGCATCCTGTGCCCTGTTAGCAGGGCCGTGGTGCAAAGGTCTTGCGCGCTCAATGCCAGGCGTGGGGCCCGTAAATCAAGCGGTTGGGTGCTCGGGTGGAGCACGTTTATAGGGGCGCTGCCTTGGCCGTATAGGGGATAGTAATGGTGCGTATTTCCTGTCCTATATGTGTTGCCCAAATAAGAGGTCATTAAGCGGAAGTTAGTGTGACAACTTGGCTACATGGTTCTCGTCTCTGCGTAAGTTATCTCCTACACGTTCAGGGAGAATCGTTACCGGTGGTATGAACGACGCATTTGGACATAGTTCCTGTCCGCCCATCGTGAATTCTGAAATTTCTTGAAATATTGAGAAAGATGGCACTGCTTTCAAACTGATAGCACTTACCGTTTGGCCCTTTATATATAGGGTAATTATCGAATCAGATGGGTAAGTGCCACCATTGTTAAAAAATGTCAGTGCCACTACTGAAAAAAATCATGATTGTCGAGTGAAACAAAAGTTAGAAATTGGCGTGATGTATTTTTGGCGCCAGTGAACTGACGAAACAGGCGGGGAATTGTTGGACGATCAGACGGCGTGCACGACCAGCGGTCGTGCGCCGAAAGTGTGCGTTACTCGGGAGCGTGGTCGCGCAGGAATACCAGATTGTCCGGTTTCGACTGCTCGGCACTGTAGCGATAACCCTGGACATCAAACTGCTTGAGGTCGGCCGGGTCGTTGATGCGCTCTTCGATGACGAAACGGCTCATCATCCCGCGAGCCTTCTTCGCGTAGAAGCTGATGATTTTGTACTGGCCGTTCTTCATGTCCTTGAAATCGGTATTGATGATGCGCGCGTTCAGGGCGTTGCGTTTGACCGCCGAGAAGTACTCGTTGGAGGCCAGGTTCAGCAGCACATCGTCGCCCTGATCGGCCAGCGCTTCGTTCAGCCATTCGCTGATTCGCGTGCCCCAGAAGGCGTACAGGTCCTTGCCACGGGCATTGGCCAGTTTGGTGCCCATTTCCAGCCGATAAGGCTGCATCAGGTCCAGCGGGCGCAGCAGGCCGTAGAGGCCAGAGAGCATGCGCAAATGCTGCTGGGCGTAATCGAAGTCGGCTTCGCTGAAGGTTTGCGCGTTCAGGCCGGTGTACACGTCGCCCTTGAAGGCCAGCAGTGCCTGCTTGGCGTTTTCCGGGGTGAACGCCGGGGTCCAGCTGCCGAAACGCGCGGCGTTGAGCCCGCCGATCTTGTCGGAGACGTGCATCAACTCGCTGATCTGCGCCGGCGTGAGGTCGCGCAGCTGCATGATCAGCTCCTGGGAATGGTCCAGGTATTGCGGCTGGGTGAAGCGCTGGGTGGCCGGCGGTGTTTCGTAATCGAGGGTCTTGGCGGGGGAAATCACCATCAGCATGAAGTCGTCTCCTTTAATCGTGCGGCGATTCTAGGGGGTTGCGCTTGATGACTCCAGCTATCAAGTCCATAGGTGATCGGTGGTTTGACTGGACGGGCTTTTGTGGCGAGGGAGCTTGCTCCCGCTGGAGCGCGAAGCGGTCGCATGATTGCTGCACAGGTTTCACCTGAAGGAATGAGGTCGCGGGCTTTGGGTCTGATTCGCAGCCCAGCGGGAGCAAGCTCCCTCGCCACAATGGGTTCAGTGCTGCTGCGGGAATGTCGGCGGGATCAGCTATAGTGCCGCGCGGGTTTTGTTATGGAGACATCCCATTGCGTATCGTTCTTTTATTCTCGGCCTGGCTCTTGAGCTTTGGCGCCCTGGCGGCGCCTGGCGACGTGGCGACGCTGGATCGCAGCACCTGGCCGGAACAACTCACCAGCCCGACCCTGTTCGACGTCGCCTCCCGGGCCGAAATCCTCATGTTTGCCCGGGTGCTGCTGGCCAGCGAGTCCCTGAATGAAGCGAGCCTGGCCCAGCGCCTGGGCCTGCGCACGATCAATCTGGACTCGATCAACGCCCTACGCGAGCGTATGTGGCAGCGCTTGCTGACCAACTACAACTTCGCCCAGCAGAGCTGCGATCAGGATGCGTCGTTCTGTTTCCTGGTCGAAGACCTGCCGACCCTGCGCGAGCAAGCGGCCAAGTTCGTGGTCAGCGACGACAGCTTCTATATCAAGTGGTCCGAGCCGAGCCGGTTATTCCACGCCCAGTACCTCGACGAGCAGTTGCGCAAGGCCGCGCTGTTTCCGCAAACCAGCAGTGAAGTCGATCGTTTTGGCGACTATGAGCGCAATGGCGACGAGATGCATGACCGGCTGTTTCTGCTGACCTTCGACAGCGCCGCCAATGCCGTGCCGGACAACACCGGGTGGGTGACCGAGTACCTGCGCAAGTCGAACATGAACGGCACGTTCTTCGTCCTCGGCAAGGACATCCAGGCGCGGCTGGCCGATCGTTCGGTGGCGAGCCTGCAAGCCATGTATTCACAGCAATGCCTCGGCGTGCAGGGCTGGGAGTTCCGCTCCCACAGCCATTGGCAGGACTGGCAGGACTCGGTGCGGCGCAGCGCCGACCTGGTCAAGAGCAAGCTCCCGGAGAACTACGTGCCGCTGTTCCGCCCGCCCGATGGTCAACGGCGTTCCGATGCCCAGGGCTTCTTCGAGTCCCAGGGTTTGCAGGTGGCTTTGTGGGACATCGATCCCCAGGACGGCGCCGGCAAGCTCAAGGGCCCACAAAGCGCACAACGGGTGCTGACCCTGATGCTGTTGTGGCGCCACGGCGTGATCAATTTCAATGTGAAGCAGGACGCGGTGAAAACGTCGATGCCCTGGCTGATCGCGCAAACGGCGCAAAGCGGGATCGGTTGGCAGGACTGTCAGGTGGCGTTTCGCTGAAAGCGTGAAAAGCCCGAAAACGTTGAGGCAGAGGGCAGGGTGGGGTGATTTTGGAAGGAATTTCGATGCAGGCGGACTTCCGACTTTAACGGCACAATGCCTGCACGCCAAGGGCTATTCGTCACTCTGAAAAATAAACTTCAAAAAAACGTCAAAGTGCTTTTTTCTGTCATGGGTTTTGGAGTATTACGAAGACAGACCGCCGAAACCTGCAACACAGGTGGCGTCTTCCAAGACCCATTTGTGAGCAGTTCACTTGAGTCCCAACAGGTGAATTCGGTGGCCACTTCGAGGCGCAGCACTGTCACGGTATTGCGTCGAATGGCTCCCACAAAGGTGACCGAGTATGGATGATCACGGACGTAGTTCTTCCTCCAACCAGCCAATCCTTTATGTACTCGATACCAACGTATTGATTCACGATCCAAACGCCCTGCTTAACTTCGAAGAACACCACGTTGCGATCCCGATGACCGTGCTTGAGGAGCTGGATAAGCTCAAGAGCGGGCATCACAGCGTTGCGGCCGAATGCCGTCAGTCGATCCGCCTGATCGACAAGACCCTGGGCGATGCCAGCCCGGAAGATGTCGAACTCGGTGTGCCGATCCAGCGCGGCAAGAGTGGGCCCAAGGGTTTGCTGTCAATTCTGATGAGCAAGCGCGCCGAGCCGAACATCATCTTGCCCGAGCACCTGAACGACAACATCATCATCAACCAGTTGATCGACCTGCACGCGCGCGAACCCAAACTGCCCGTGGTGCTGGTCACCAAAGACATCAACATGCGCCTCAAGGCCCGAGCGTGCGGGATCGCGGCCGAGGACTACAGCACCGACCAACTGGTCGACGACGTTTCGCTGCTGCCTAACGGCTACCACAACATGACCGGCTCCTTCTGGGACCTCGTGAGCAAGGTCGAAACCCGTCAGGACCACGGCCGCACCTGGCATCAGGTGAAGCTGATCGACAACCTGCCGGCAGTGCACATCAACGAATTCATCATCGACGAACAAGGCTTTGTCGGCTGGATCAAGGAGATCGAGGAAGACCGCCTGCTGATTCTCGACCTGCATCAGGAACCCCTGTTGCACCAGGAAGCCTGGGGCCTGAAACCGCGCGACATTTATCAGAGCCTGGCGCTGTACGCGTTGCTCGATCCGGACATCCATCTGGTCAACCTGTCCGGCGCCGCCGGTTCCGGTAAAACCATCCTGGCCCTGGCCGCCGCCATCGAGCAGACCATGGTCAGCAAGCGCTATCGCCGGATCATCGCCACCCGCAGCGTGCAGGGCCTGGACCAGGAGATCGGCTTCCTGCCCGGCACCGAAGCGGAAAAAATGGAGCCTTGGCTGGGCGCCATCACCGACAACCTCGAAGCCTTGCACATGGATGACGAAAACACCCATGGCAGCGTGGACTACATCCTCAGCAAAGTGCCGTTGCAGTTCAAATCCCTCAACTACATCCGGGGTCGCAGCTTCCAGCAGAGTCTGATTTTGATCGACGAATGCCAGAACCTCACGCCGCACCAGATGAAAACCATCATCACCCGTGCCGGCGCCGGTTCCAAAGTGGTGTGCCTGGGCAACCTGGCACAGATCGACACCCCTTACCTGTCCGCGACCAGCTCCGGGCTGACCTACCTGACTGAACGCTTCAAGGATTTCCCTAACGGTGTACACATCACCCTGCAAGGGGTGCCACGTTCGATTCTGGCCGAATACGCAGAGACTCATCTCTAAGCTGCAAGCTGCAAGCTTTAAGCTGCAAGCCGCAAGTTTCAGGCGAACCAAGTGAACCTCACTTAGCGCTTGAAGCTTGCGGCTTTTGGCTGCTTAAATGCTTTCCTCCATACCTGCAGCTACTGCGCTTTTCACTTGCCGCTCGTAGCTTGCCGCTTGTAGCTGCCTCAAGGAGGCCTCGTGCTGACTCATCTCGATTCCCAAGGTCGCGCCAACATGGTCGACGTCACTGAAAAAGCCGTGACGTTCCGTGAAGCGACCGCCCAGGCGCTGGTGCGCATGCAGCCCGAAACCCTGCAGATGATCGTCAGCGGCGATCACCCCAAGGGTGATGTGTTCGCCGTGGCGCGCATTGCCGGCATTCAAGCGGCGAAGAAAACCAGCGATCTGATTCCCCTGTGCCACCCGTTGATGCTCACCGGCGTCAAGGTCGAACTCAGTGCCGAAGGCGACGATACCGTGCGCATCGTCGCGCGTTGCAAGTTGTCCGGGCAGACCGGCGTCGAAATGGAAGCCCTGACCGCCGCCAGTGTCGCCGCGCTGACCATCTATGACATGTGCAAGGCAGTTGACCGGGGCATGACCATTGAAAGCGTGCGGCTGCTGGAGAAACTCGGCGGCAAGAGCGGGCACTTCCAGGCAGATCCGTCATGAAGGTCACGGTGAAGTTTTTTGCCCGTTACCGCGAAGCCCTGGGCGTGGACTCGGTCAAGGTTGAAGGCGACTTCGCCACGGTCGATGACGTGCGAGCGCTGCTGGCGCAACGCGACGGTGCCGACGTGTTGAGCGAACAAAACCTGATGTGCGCCCGCAACGAAGACCTCTGCCAGCTCGACGAGCCGGTGGTCGACGGCGATGAAGTGGCGTTCTTTCCGACCGTGACCGGGGGCTGAGCATGGCGATTCGCGTGCAAGCCACGGCGTTCGATCCGGGGTCTGAAGTCAACGCCATGCACGCCGCCAATGTCGGCGTCGGCGCGGTGGTGAGTTTTGTCGGCTACGTGCGCGACTTCAATGACGGGCTCGATGTCGCCGGGATGTTCCTCGAACACTATCCGGGCATGACCGAAAAGGCCCTGGGCAAGATTGCGCTGGAGGCCGAACAGCGCTGGCCGCTGCTCAAGCTGGAAGTGCTGCACCGCATCGGCGCCCTGGAACCGGGCGAGCCGATCGTCTTCGTCGGCGCCGCCAGCGCCCACCGCCAGGCCGCGTTCGATGCCTGCGCCTTCGTCATGGATTACCTGAAAACCCGCGCGCCGTTCTGGAAGAAAGAAAACACCAGCGACGGACCGCGCTGGGTGGAAGGGCGCGACAGTGATCATGCGGCGGCGGATCGTTGGAAGAAATAATTTTGCAGCGCGCTTAAGTACGCCTTCGCGGGCAAACCTCGCTCCTACAAGTTTTGTGTCGTTCACCGAATGTGTGAACAACCGTAGGAGCGAGGCTTGCCCGCGATGAGGCCCTCCGCACCACCAAAAATCCCCCCTGACTCACCACCCGACCAGAGGCGCAGCAGATCCACGCGCGCGATTGACGATTTGTACGTAAAAGTCCAGTATGGAATTACAAGTACAAAAAGTACCCGTTCCAGCTCTTCTTCTCTCTTGCCAAACCAACAACAACCCGCGAGAAAACGAACATGAAGAAATTCCCACTCATTACCGGTCTGGCCCTGAGCCTGTTGGCGTGCAGCAGCGTGTTCGCCGCCGAGAAAACCCTGCGCATCGGCATCGAAGCGGCGTATCCGCCGTTCGCCTCCAAGACCGACAAAGGCGAGATCGTCGGGTTCGACTACGACATCGGCAACGCCTTGTGCGCGCAGATGAAGGTCAAGTGCACCTGGGTCGAAGGTGAATTCGACGGTCTGATTCCTTCCCTGAAAGTGAAGAAAATCGACATGGCGCTGTCGTCCATGACCATCAACGAAGACCGCAAGAAGTCAGTGGATTTCACCCACAAGTACTACTTCACCTCCTCGCGGCTGGTGATGAAGGAAGGCGCGACGGTGGATGATCAGTACGCCAGCCTCAAGGGCAAGACCATTGGCGTGCAGCGCGCGACCACCACCGACCGTTACGCCACTGAGGTGTTCGAACCCAAGGGCATCAACGTCAAGCGCTACGGCAACAACGAAGAAATCTACATGGACCTGGCCGCCGGCCGCCTCGATGCGATTTTTGCCGACACCATTCCGCTCAGTGACTTCCTGTCGATGCCTCGCGGCAAGGGCTACGCGTTTGTCGGGCCGGAGCTGAAAGACCCGAAATACGTGGGCGAGGGCGCCGGGATTGCCGTGCGCAAGGGCAATACCGAATTAGTCAGTGAGTTGAACGCGGCCATCGATGGCATTCGTGCGAGTGGCGAGTATCAGAAGATTTCCGACAAGTATTTCAAGTCGGATATCTACGGCGATTGATTAACCGCCTTCGCGGGCAAGCCTCGCGCCTACAGGTATACGCATTCCACCTGTAGGAGCGAGGCTTGCCCGCGAAGAAGCCCGCTCAAACAACACACCTCAAAATGCCTAACCCTTCAATTCCTTCAAATGCTTGTACACCGTCGCCCGCCCCATGTTCAGCACATTGGCCACATAGTTCGACGCACTTTTGCCCTTGAACGCCCCTTCAGCGTGCAGCGCTAGCACCAGCTCGCGCTTGTGATCGCGGGTCAGCACATTCAGGCTCAATTGACGTTCGCGCAGCCAGGCATGCAGGAAGGTGTTGATCCGCTCCTGCCAGTCATCGCGAAACAGGGCGTCCGGTTGCGGGATCAGCTTGGTCGGCGACAGGAACAGATCCAGCGCCGCCTTGGCATTTTCGAACAGCGAAATATTCAGGTTGATGCACAGCACCGCCAGCGGGTGGCCGTCACTGTCACGCAGCACGCTGCTGAGGCTGCGAATCTTCTGACCGTCCCAATTGAGCTTTTCGTACGGCCCGATGTTTCGTTCGCTGACCTCTTCGCTGAGCATGTCCTCCAGCGCCGAGTCGTCACCGATTTCCCGTTTCGACAGGTTGTTGGCGATGTAATCGACTTTTTGCGTGCGCAAATCGTGCAGCACCACCTCGGCGTGAGGAAAGAACAGCGTGGCGATGGCGTCGGCAATCGCCCGGAAGTTGTCCAGGGCCAGGTCTTGTTCAGGTGCATTCATACAGGGAGCTCCAGGCAGCGTCAGCGCCCCATCAAACAGGGCGCTGGAAGTTTGCCGCAATCGGGTCGGCACGTCACTCACGCGGCTCAGCCCAGGCGTGCCGGGGAGAGCATCGCGGCGTCCAGGCCGAATTGGCGCAGCTGTTGCGGCAAGGCTTCGCCGCGCACCAGCGCCGCACTGGCCTGGCCCATGGCCGGTGAGGTCTGGATGCCGTAGCCCCCTTGCGCCGCAACCCAGAACAGTCCCGGCACCTGCGTATCGAAACCGGACAGCAAATCACCGTCAGCCACGAAACTGCGCAGCCCGGCCCAGGTGCGGGTCGGGCGGCGGATGGTCAGGGTGGTGGCTTCTTCGATCTGGTAAATGCCCATGGCGATGTCCAGTTCTTCGGGCTGGACGTCGTGGGGTTCCACCGGGTCGGCGTTGGCGGGTGAGCCGAGGAACATGCCGGCGTCGGGCTTCATATAGAAGGATTCGTCGAGCGCCACCAGCATTGGCCAGTGGTGGATGTCCACGCCCTCGGGGCCGGCGAAGATGAACGCTGCGCGGCGTTTCGGTTGCAGGCCCAGTGATGCGGCGCCGGCCAGCGCACCGACCTTGTCGGCCCAGGCGCCGGCGGCGTTGATGATGATCGGTGCGGTGAAGGTCTGGCCGTTGGTCTGCACGTGCCATACACCGTCGGCGTCACGGGCCAGGCCCAGGACTTCGCTGTCGGTGTGGACTTCACCTTTATTGCGCTTGATCCCGCGCAGATAACCCTGGTGCAAGGCGTCGGTATCGATGTCGCTGGCGGTCGGGTCGTAGATCGCGCCGTGGACTTTTTCCCGGCGCAGGATCGGCAGGCGCGCACAGGCTTCTTCGGCGCTGAGCAGTTGCATCTGCGGCACCGTGGCTTTGGCACTCAGGTATTGATTGTTCAGCTCGGCCGGATCACCGGTGAAATCCACGGTCATCTCGCCACGTGGGGTCAGCAGCGGGTGATCGCAGAAACCGGCGGGCGGGGCGTCGAAGAAGTCGCGGCTGGCCTGGGTCAGCGCGCGCACTTGCGGTGTGCCATAAGCGGCGGTGTACAGCGCCGCCGAACGTCCGGTGGAGTGATAGGCCGGATGGGTTTCGCGCTCCAGCACGATGACGCGTGCGTGCTGCGACAGCCAGTACCCGGTGGAAGCGCCGGCAATCCCGCCGCCGATGATGATGAAGTCTGCCTGGCTCATGAACGTCTCCTGAAAAGGCGCAAATAATGTGTGTGCGTAGGAGCGAGGCTTGCCCGCGAAGGCGGTGTGTCAGTAGACAAATATGGAGACTGACACACCGCCTTCGCGGGCAAGCCTCGCTCCTACAGGGGCGTGGTTAGTGCTGGAGGTGGTAAAGGGCATTCGCCAGCGCAATGTCTTCCAGGCCCAGGCCTATGGAGCGGAAGAACACATGACGGTCGTAGCCCGGACGCTGCACTTTCTCGCTGAGCAGATCCGGCAAGTCACCGACAATCGTATTTTTGTCCCAGCCATGCTGTTCACCGGCAATCAGCATTTCACCCGCCGAGCCTGGGGTGGTCTGACGATAGTCGCAGAACACCTGCATGTCGTTGAGGCGCTGGGGTGGCACTTCGTGGGCCCGTGGGGCGTTGGTGCTGATCGAGGTGATCAGGGCGGGTTTGCTCAGGGTGGCCGGATCGATCACCGGGCCGGCGGACGAGGTGCAGAGCATGATCACGTCGGCGTCGTGAATCGCCGCTTCGCGACTGTCGACGAGGCTCAGCCGTGAGTCGAGGCTTTGCAGGTGTGCCCGAGCCTCGGCATCCAGTTCGCTCAAGCCTGGCGAGAACAGGCTGATGCTCTGCCAGTCCCGCAGGTCCTTGACGTAGTGCAAATGCGCCTGGGCCACTTTGCCACTGCCGATAATCGCCAAACGTCGGGCGTTCAGCGGGGCGAGGGCGTCGACTGCTACGGCGGTGGTCGCGGCGGTGCGGGCGGTGGTCAGTTCCCCGGCATCGCACAGCAACAGCGGCTGGCCGGTTTGCATCGACATGAGCAACGTCCACGCGGTCACCAGCGGACCTTGTTCACGCACGATATAGGGCGAAGTCTTGATCCCGTAGACGCCATCTTCGGCCAACACGCCCAGATAGTTGATGAAGTCGCCTGCGCCCTGGGGGAATTCCACCAGTTGCTGCGCCGGTTGCACGGCTTGCCCGGCGGCCAGGTCGCGGAACAGTTTGCGCAGGATCTGCGGTACATCGACCTGGGCCAGCAGCTCGCGGGCCTGATGTTGGTGGATCACGTAGGGCGTACTGGACATGCTCGGCTCCGGGCGCTGAAAGTAAACTTATTTGTCCATTATGGACTTTTAGTGTTCTTGAGCAAGCCCTGTTAAAAAGCCGAGGCGAAAAAAAAGCGCAGTCCGTTGCCGGCTGCGCCTCCCTTCAGTGCGCCTGGGTTACGGGCGCTTGCGCTCAACCGCCCGCAGTAGATGCGTCGGTGGCGTTTCACAGCTGATTTTCTTGCCCAGCAGCGCCTCGATGGACGGTAGCTGGTAGGAGTCATCTTCCCCGGCGAAGCTGATGGACACGCCATCAGCGCCCGCACGACCCGTCCGACCGATGCGGTGCACATAGTCGTCCGGCACTTCCGGCAGGGTGAAGTTGATCACGTGGCTGATGCCGTCGATGTGGATGCCGCGACCGGC
The DNA here is from genome assembly GCF_008370045.1 of Pseudomonas sp. ANT_J12. Classification (GTDB taxonomy): domain Bacteria; phylum Pseudomonadota; class Gammaproteobacteria; order Pseudomonadales; family Pseudomonadaceae; genus Aquipseudomonas. The sequence goes on along the minus strand of NZ_VOBN01000001.1, from coordinate 868,510 downwards.
AACATCGGTGGCCACCAGCACGCGGATCTTGCCTTCGCGGAAACCTTCCAGGGTCTTGATCCGCTTGTGCTGCGGCACATCGCCGGACAGCTGCGCAGCGTTGACGCCATCGCGCACCAGGCGTTCTTCGATGCGCCGCACTTCATCCTTGCGGTTGGCGAAGACCATCACCCGCTCCCAACCGTTGTCGGTGACCAGGTTGTAGAGCAGTTTGTATTTGTCGGCACCGGCCACGGCGTAGATATGTTGCTCGACGTTTTCGCTGGCCACGTTCTGCGCTTCGATCTCGACGATCGATGGCTCGGTGGTCCATTGCTTGGCCAGGTTCATCACGTCTTCGGTAAAGGTCGCGGAGAACAGCAGCGTCTGGCGCTCGTTCTTCGGCGGGGTCTGGCGAATGATCTGACGCACTTGCGGGATGAAACCCATGTCGAGCATGCGGTCGGCTTCGTCCAGGACCATCACTTCGACCATGTCCAGGTGCACGTCGCCGCGCTGGTTGAAGTCCAGCAGGCGGCCCGGGGTGGCGACGAGGATGTCGCAGTGACGGGCTTCGAGGTGCTTGAGCTGCTTGTCGAAGTCCATGCCGCCGACGAACGTCATGACGTTGAGGCCGGTGTACTTGGTCAGGTCGGCTGCGTCCTTGGCGATCTGCACCACCAGTTCGCGGGTCGGCGCAATGATCAGCGCCCGCGGTTCACCCATGTAACGCTCTTTCGGCGGCGGGGTTTCCAGCAACTGGGTGATGATTGAAATCAGGAACGCGGCGGTTTTGCCGGTGCCGGTCTGGGCGCGACCGATGGCGTCTTTGCCGGCCAGGGTGAAGCCCAGGACTTGCGCCTGGATCGGCGTGCAATACGGAAAGCCCAGGTCCTGGATGGCGTGCATCAGTTCCGGGGCGAGCTTGAAATCGTGGAAACGGGTCTTGCCTTCCATGGGCTCGACGGCGAAGTCTTCGAGTTTCCAGGGAATGACCGGGGCTTTTGGCTTGGGTTCGCGACGCGGTTTTGCAGGTTTCGGGGTTTCGCTGAGCGGTTGTTCGGCAGCGATTGCCTCGACAGGTGGGGCGGCCGGTGTGGTCACGGGCTCTTGTTTCGGTGCCGCTGCGGCTGCGGTCCGGCCAGGCTGACGACCGTCGGTGCGGTGGCTGGTGGTGTGAGACGGAGCGCTGGCGACTGGCGCGAGCTGCTCAGTCTCGCTTTTACCGAACATTTTTTTGAGTGCTTTGAGCACGGTCATCTCATCAATTGGTTAAGGAATGTACGCCGGCCAGTGTAATGCAAGAAACGGGCGCGGCGTAGCGGGATGATCAAAGGAAGCTAAAGGACGTTCTGTTCATATAAAGAGTTAACGCAAGCGCTCGGCGAGCCAGGTACCGATATCGCGAATTTCTTCGGGTAACACTTCGTGGCCCATTGGGTATTCCTGCCATGTCACGGTGACACCACGCTGCTTTAAATGCTCATAAGCGCTACGGCCCATGGCGTTTTGCACAACGTCATCGTACTGGCCGTGCAGGCTTAGCACCGGAATGCGTTGCTGGCTGGCGGACAGCTCCAGTTCATCGCTGAAGGTCGGTGCATAAGTCGACAGGGCAAGTACGCCGCCCAGCGGGCCCTGCCATTTCAGGAAAGCGCTGTGCAACACCACCGCGCCACCCTGGGAAAACCCGGCGAGAAAGATGCGCGAGGCGTCTATTCCGCTGACCTTCTGCTCTTCGATCAACGCGATGACCATGTCCGCTGACTCATCCAGTTGCTCGCGGCTGATCGCACGCGCCGGGTTCATGGCCAATATGTCGTACCAGCTCGGCATCTCGTAGCCACCATTAATGGTGACAGCCCGGGTCGGCGCCTGGGGCAGAACGAAACGGGTGGTCAGCAAGCTTTCTTGAAGCGTTTCGGCCACCGGGAGAAAGTCGTAGCGGTCGGCGCCCAGGCCGTGCAGCCAGATAACGCAGGCGTCTACTGGCTTGCCGGGCTGAAGAATCAAGGGCTGAGTCATGTCTGCTCCAATTTTGTGCGTGCGCTCTCATTGAGTGCGAGATGTGAGTGCGCGTCTGGTTGATCAGTTAAGAAGATGTCGCAAGGCTACAAGTTTTGCTATTGACCTGTCGCTGAATCGCTTGAGCGAGCGGTGTGGTACGGGCTTTGCTATGGGGAAACCTGTGCAACCAATCTCGCGCCTGGCGGTAACACTATCAGTGTACTGCCGAGGACGGGATAGCAAAGAATCCGGTGATGGATGTTCGCCAGCGGCCGTTACGGGCGTAGCGAACGTGAAAGGGCTACAGCCCGTTCGGCCGATTGGTGAGAAGCGAGTGATCCATGATGTGGATTTTCTCCTAATAGACTCATAGCGACGGTCCTGACGTCGGTTGACCCCAAAAAAAGCCAACACGGGTCAACAATGCCTCAAAAGGGTGCGACGGGACTCAGCTCCGACACAACAAGAGCAAAACTGGAGGTTTGAATGAAAATGTTGAAATCCACCCTGGCTATCGTGACTGCAGCCGCAGTGCTCGGTGTCAGCGGGTTCGCTCAGGCGGGTGCAACCCTGGATGCAGTGCAGAAGAAAGGTTTTGTACAGTGCGGCGTGAGTGACGGCCTGCCGGGTTTCTCGGTTCCGGACTCCACCGGCAAGATCCTCGGGATCGACGCTGACGTCTGCCGTGCTGTGGCCGCTGCCGTATTCGGCGACGCCAACAAGGTCAAGTTCAGCCAGTTGAACGCCAAGGAGCGCTTCACCGCGTTGCAGTCCGGCGAGATCGACATTCTCTCCCGTAACACCACCATGACCAGTTCCCGCGATGCGGGCATGGGCCTGAAATTCCCTGGCTTCATCACTTATTACGACGGCGTGGGCTTCCTGGCCAACAGCAAGCTGGGCGTGAAAAGTGCCAAGGAACTGGACGGTGCAACCATCTGCATCCAGGCCGGTACCACCACCGAGCTGAACGTTTCCGACTACTTCCGTGCCAACAACCTGAAGTACACCCCGATCACCTTCGATACCTCCGATGAAAGCGCCAAGTCGCTGGAATCCGGTCGTTGCGACGTGCTGACCTCCGACAAGTCGCAGCTCTACGCACAGCGCAGCAAACTGGCTTCGCCAAAAGACTACGTGGTACTGCCGGAAACCATCTCCAAAGAACCACTGGGTCCAGTCGTGCGTAACGGCGACGACGAGTGGCTGGCGATCGTTCGCTGGGTTGGCTACGCGCTGTTGAACACCGAAGAAGCCGGTGTTACCTCGAAAAACGTACTGGAACAAGCCAAGTCCACCAAGAACCCTGACGTTGCCCGTATGTTGGGTGCCGACGGTGAATACGGTAAGGACCTGAAACTGCCGAAGGACTGGGTCGTCAAGATCGTTTCCCAAGTCGGTAACTACGGCGAAATCTTTGAGAAAAACCTCGGCAAGAGCACCCCGCTGGAAATCGACCGTGGCCTGAACGCCCTGTGGACCAACGGCGGCATTCAATACGCACCACCAGTGCGCTGATGGTTCTATCACCCGGTGGGCCAACCACCGGGTGATGTTCTGTTCCATTATTTCCGGGGCACTCCATGCAAAAATCAATCGGCGCACCAAAGCAGAGGCTCAGCCTCAGCGATCCAAAAGTGCGTGCGTGGCTATTTCAGATCATCACCATCGTCGCGGTTGTCGCGATGGGCTGGTATCTGTTCGACAATACGCAAACCAACCTGCAACACCGGGGCATTACCTCCGGCTTCAGTTTTCTGGATCGCAGTGCCGGGTTCGGCATCGCTCAACACCTGATCGACTACACCGAATCGGACACGTATGCCCGGGTGTTTGTCATCGGCCTGCTCAACACCTTGCTGGTGACGGTCATCGGCGTGGTCCTGGCGACCCTGCTCGGTTTCATCGTCGGCGTGGCACGGCTGTCGCCGAACTGGATCATCAGCAAACTGGCGACGGTTTACGTGGAAGTCTTCCGTAACATTCCGCCGCTGCTGCAAATCCTGTTCTGGTACTTCGCGGTGTTCCTGACCATGCCGGGCCCGCGGGCCAGTCATAACTTCGGCGACACCTTCTTCGTCAGCAGCCGTGGCCTGAACATGCCGGCCGCGCAAATGGCGGACGGGTTCTGGGCGTTCTTCGTCAGTGTAGTTATCGCTATCGTCGCCATCGTGCTGATGTGCCGTTGGGCCAACAAGCGCTTTGAAGCCACCGGCGTACCGTTCCACAAGTTCTGGGTCGGCCTGGCGCTGTTCCTGGTGATCCCGGCGCTGTGCGCGCTGATCTTCGGCGCCCCGTTGCACTGGGAACTGCCGAAGCTGCAAGGCTTCAACTTTGTCGGTGGCTGGGTCCTGATCCCGGAACTGCTGGCCTTGACCCTGGCCCTGACCGTGTACACCGCGGCGTTTATCGCCGAGATCGTGCGTTCGGGCATCAAGTCGGTCAGCCACGGCCAGACCGAAGCCGCGCGTTCCCTGGGGCTGCGCAACGGTCCGACCCTGCGCAAGGTGATCATCCCGCAGGCTCTGCGCGTGATCATCCCGCCGCTGACCAGCCAATACCTGAACCTGGCGAAGAACTCCTCGCTGGCGGCCGGTATCGGTTATCCGGAGATGGTGTCGTTGTTTGCCGGTACGGTGCTGAACCAGACCGGACAGGCGATCGAGGTGATTGCGATCACCATGAGCGTGTACCTGGCGATCAGTATCAGCATTTCCCTGCTGATGAACTGGTACAACAAGCGCATTGCGCTGATCGAGCGGTAAGGAAAAGCGCATGAGTACTCATACTTTCAAGCCTGACATGCCACCACCGAGCAGCAGCATCGGCGTGGTGGCGTGGATGCGCGCCAACATGTTCTCCAGCTGGATCAACACCCTGCTGACCCTGTTCGCGTTCTACCTGATCTACCTGATCGTCCCACCGATCCTGGACTGGGCCATCCTCGACGCCAACTGGGTCGGCACCACTCGCGCCGACTGCACCAAGGAAGGCGCCTGCTGGGTGTTCATCCAACAGCGTTTCGGCCAGTTCATGTACGGCTACTACCCGGTGGACCTGCGCTGGCGCGTGGACCTGACCGTGTGGCTGGCGGTCATCGGCGTGGCACCGTTGTTCATCTCGCGCTTTCACCGTAAAGCGGTGTACGGGCTGAGCTTCCTGGTGGCGTACCCGATCATTGCCTTCTTCCTGTTGCATGGCGGCCTGTTCGGCATGACCAACGTGGCGACCAGCCAGTGGGGCGGCCTGATGCTGACCCTGGTGATTGCTACCGTCGGTATCGCCGGTGCGTTGCCGCTGGGGATCGTCCTGGCGCTGGGTCGACGTTCGAACATGCCGGCGATTCGGGTGGTCTGCGTGACCTTCATCGAATTCTGGCGCGGCGTGCCGTTGATCACGGTGCTGTTCATGTCTTCGGTGATGCTGCCGCTGTTCCTGCCCGAAGGCATGAACTTCGACAAACTGCTGCGGGCCCTGATCGGCGTGATCCTGTTCCAGTCGGCCTACGTGGCCGAAGTGGTGCGCGGCGGTCTGCAAGCGATCCCCAAAGGTCAGTACGAAGCGGCCGCAGCGATGGGCCTCGGTTACTGGCGCAGTATGGGCCTGGTGATTCTGCCTCAAGCCCTGAAGCTGGTAATCCCTGGCATCGTCAACACCTTCATTGCGCTGTTCAAGGACACAAGCCTGGTGATCATCATTGGCCTGTTCGACCTGCTCAACAGCGTCAAGCAAGCCGCCGCCGACCCGAAATGGTTGGGCATGGCCACTGAAGGCTATGTGTTCGCGGCCCTGGTGTTCTGGATTTTCTGTTTTGGTATGTCCCGCTACTCCATGCATTTGGAACGTAAGCTGGACACTGGCCACAAGCGTTAGGAGTTTTGTCATGAGTGAAGCGATCAAACAGCCTGTGAGCCCTGAAGGCATTATTCAGATGCAGGGCGTGAACAAGTGGTACGGCCAGTTCCACGTGTTGAAAGACATCAACCTGAACGTCAAGCAGGGCGAGCGTATCGTCCTGTGCGGCCCGTCGGGTTCCGGCAAATCCACCACCATCCGTTGCCTCAATCGCCTGGAAGAACACCAGCAGGGCCGCATCGTGGTCGATGGCGTGGAACTGACCAACGACCTCAAGCAGATCGAAGCGATCCGCCGTGAAGTCGGCATGGTGTTCCAGCACTTCAACCTGTTTCCGCACCTGACCATCCTGCAGAACTGCACCCTGGCCCCGATGTGGGTGCGCAAGATGCCGAAACGCAAGGCCGAAGAAATCGCCATGCATTATCTGGAGCGCGTACGCATTCCAGAGCAGGCGCATAAATTCCCGGGTCAACTGTCCGGCGGTCAGCAACAGCGTGTGGCGATTGCCCGTGCCCTGTGCATGAAACCGAAAATCATGCTGTTCGATGAACCGACGTCGGCACTCGACCCCGAGATGGTGAAAGAGGTTCTGGACACCATGATCGGCCTGGCTGAAGACGGCATGACCATGCTCTGCGTAACCCACGAAATGGGCTTCGCCCGCACCGTGGCCAACCGCGTGATCTTCATGGACAAGGGCGAGATCGTTGAACAGGCGGCGCCGAATGACTTCTTCGATAATCCGCAGAACGATCGGACCAAGTTGTTCCTGAGTCAGATTCTGCATTGATCGATGTCAGGCATTGAAATAAACCCGGACCTGTTCCGGGTTTATTTTTGTCTGGCGTTCACGTTCAGGAAACGGTGATCGTCTCGTGCTCTTTGTGCACGATTTCTCTGAAGCCCCGTAAATCCGCGCCCTCACCCAAGACATGCGCATCGGCGAGCAGATAGGGATACCGGTCCAGCAAGCGCATCAACAGTACCAGCGCTTTTGGCGGAAGTACCTCGCCACGTTCATACCGGGAAAACGCGTTGTGCCCGCCACCGGACAACAGCAGCACCGCGTCTTTTTGTGAGAGGTGCAGCTTGCGGCGGATGCGCTTCATCTCCGCGCCGATCATTTGCCTGCCAGCAATGACCAGTTCGTCACCTGCGTTTGAATGACGCTCCGCGCAGTTGGGGTCAAATTCGACTTCGCCGCACATCTGGCATTCCCAACCGGATAAATCATCAATCCGGCGCTCCATGCCTTTGACACTCAAGGTTTCGCCGCGACCTTGGAAATGGGTCATTCCTTCAGGGGCGCCACAGCTGAAACACTGCTGGGTTTTCATAGGTTATTCTCCTTGAAGGAGATTGCCGGAGGGCCACCGCCGGGGCGGTAAGTCACCTTGATGTAAATCTCCAGGTCATGTGAATTGATGTGGTAAACGTCTTGCCAGACTCGGTGGTTGGCACAGGTGATCATCGATTTGTACAACATATTGCGCTGCAGCTTGAGGATGACCTCCTGCATCTCTGTAAAGCTCAAGCCCAACCTCCTGGCGCTTGTTTTTGCCGCGCTCGTAAAGGCAGATACCCTAAGCCGCAGCACGTCCGACTTGATCACCGCCAAGTCGTAATGGGGTGTGTTCTTCTCCATAAGAAACCGTAAACCCTATGCCTGAAATTACCCTTAAAGGGTAATTTTGACTAATCGAAAATCCCGCTCCATTTCCCTCCCTCTGACCGTAGGCGGTTGCCGTCCTACACGGAGCTGACTAACATGTCGGAAAATTCATCCTATGATTGGATGAAAGGGCGAATCCTATGTCAGACATTTCTCCACTCATTAAGCGATCCCTGGTCGATCAGGCCCTGGATCAATTACGCCTGCGCATCACCCAAGGCATCTGGACCGTCGGCCAGCGTCTGCCCACTGAACCTGAGCTGTCCGCCGAGCTGGGCATCAGCCGCAACACCGTGCGCGAAGCCATGCGCGTGTTGGCGTTTTCCGGGTTGATCGAGATCCGCCAGGGCGACGGCAGTTACCTGCGGGCGGTGATCGATCCGATGGACACCATGAAGGCGTTGTCGCAATGCACCCACGAACAGGCGCGGGAAACCCGGCACATTCTGGAAGTCGAGGCCATTGGCCTGGCGGCGTTGCGCCGCACTGACGAAGATCTGGCGGCACTGCACGAAGCATTGGGCGTCAGCGGCAGTCACTATCACGGCGATCTCGACAGCTACATCGCCTGCGACCTGGTGTTCCACCGCCGCTTGGTGGACGCCGCGCACAACCCCACCCTCAGCGAGTTGTATCGCTACTTCTCCAGCATCGTCGGCGACCAACTGCGCAAGACCCTGAACATTTCCCCGCGACGCCAAGAGGTGTTCGATCTGCATATCGAACTGCTGGAGGCCGTCGAACAACGTGACCCGGAGCGGGCCAAAGCCCTGTCGAGGCAGTTGATCAATGAACCTTGAAACCGAGAACCCCATGTCTGCCAATCACAGCAACATCCCGCAACCCAAGCGCACGGCGGAGCTCGAAGAGCTGTTGATCGATGCCGAGGCCGATGACGAGCAGGTCCAGCACAGTCACCCGATCCTGCGACGACCGTGGCTGTTGCTGCTGGGGCTGATCCTGGTGGCGCTGAACTTGCGTCCGGCGCTGTCGAGCATGGCGCCGATGCTCAGCGAGGTGTCGAAGACCCTCGGCTTATCCGCGGCCGAAGCCGGTTTGCTGACCACGTTGCCGGTGCTTTGCCTGGGCCTGTTCGCACCGCTGGCGCCGATCCTGGCCCGGCGTTTCGGTGCCGAGCGGGTGGTGCTGGGGATTCTGTTGGTGCTGGCTGGCGGGATCATCCTGCGTAGCTCCTTCGGTGAAATCGGCCTGTTCGCCGGCAGTGTGCTGGCCGGGGCCAGCATCGGCGTGATTGGCGTGTTGCTGCCGGGGATCGTCAAGCGCGACTTCCCGAAACAAGCCGGCACCATGACCGGCGTCTACACCATGGCCCTGTGCCTGGGCGCGGCGATGGCGGCGGGGGCGACCGTGCCGTTGAGCGAGCATTTCGACAAGAGTTGGGCTCTGGGCCTGGGCTTCTGGGTGGTGCCGGCGCTGGTGGCGGCGATTTTCTGGTTGCCGCAAGTGGGGCAGAAGCACGGTTCGCATAACGTCGCCTATCGCGTTCGTGGTCTGCTGCGCGACCCGTTGGCCTGGCAAGTGACGTTGTACATGGGGCTGCAATCGTCCCTGGCCTACATCGTGTTCGGCTGGTTGCCGTCGATCCTGATCGGCCGTGGGCTGACGCCGACCCAGGCCGGTCTCGTGCTTTCAGGGTCGGTGATTGTCCAATTGGCCAGCTCCCTGGCCGCGCCTTGGCTGGCCACGCGCGGCAAGGATCAGCGCCTGGCGATTGTTATCGTGATGTTGCTGACCCTCGGCGGCTTGTTCGGCTGCCTGTATGCGCCGATCGAAGGCCTGTGGGGCTGGGCGATCCTGCTCGGCCTGGGGCAGGGCGGGACGTTCAGCCTGGCGCTGACTCTGATCGTGCTGCGCTCGCGGGATTCCCACGTCGCCGCCAACCTGTCGAGCATGGCCCAAGGGATCGGTTACACCCTGGCGTCCATGGGGCCATTCGCGGTCGGCATCGTCCACGACTGGACCGGTGGCTGGAATGCGTTGGGCTGGATCTTCGGCATCATTGGCCTGGGCGCGATCATCGCCGGCCTTGGCGCCGGACGTTCGCTGTACGTGCAGGTGAACAGCGAAAAAGTGTGAATCCCCGCACTACTGGCATTCGGCCCACGAATGCCGGTGGTCTTGCGGGCATTTGCAGACTATCGTGCTGGCAATCTTTCGACGGTTCGGAGCCAGCCCATGAGTGACGCCCATAACGCCCTGATCACCCGCTTCTACCAGGCTTTTCAGCGGCTGGATGCCGAAGCCATGGCGGCCTGCTACACCGACGACGTGGTGTTCAGCGATCCAGCGTTCGGCGAGTTGCGCGGCCGCGATGCCGGCGACATGTGGCGCATGCTCACGACCCGGGCCAAGGACTTTTCCCTGACCTTCGACAACGTGCGCAGCGACGAGCGCACCGGCGGCGCCCATTGGGTTGCGACCTACCTGTTCAGCCAGACCGGCAACGTTGTGATCAACGACATCCAGGCGCGTTTCGTGTTTCGCGACGGCAAGATCTGCGAACATCACGACAGCTTCGACCTGTGGCGTTGGTCCCGCCAGGCGCTGGGCACCAAAGGCCTGTTGCTGGGCTGGACGCCGCTGGTGCGCAACGCCGTGCGCGCCCAGGCGTTGAAGGGGCTGAAGGCATTCCAGGCCAGTCGCTGATAAGATCGCGGCTTGTTTCCCTGCAAGCCATGATCGCCACGTGAACACCCTCAGCGAATCCCCCGTCATTGCCGTCGAACCGGTGCCCGCCAGCAAGCCCTGGTTCGTTTACCTCGTGCGCGCGGCCAATGGTTCGTTGTATTGCGGGATCAGCGACGACCCGGTGCGCCGCTTTGCCAAGCACCAGAGCGGCAAGGGCGCGCGGTTCTTCCTGTCCAGCCCGGCCATGGCGTTGGTTTATACCGAAATCTGCCGCGACAAAAGCGAAGCGCTGCGTCAGGAACGGTTGATCAAAAAACTCAAGAAAAGCGCCAAGGAATGCCTGGTGCTGACTTATCAATCTGACTGATAAGTTCCCATCAGGCGGATCTGTAGGCCGCTTCCCGATTGCGCGCTAAGCTGCGGACTCCTTATCCGAGCGGCGGAGCCGAGCATGTCAGAGTTGATCCTTCACAATTACCCGACGTCCCCCTTCGCCGAAAAGGCCCGTCTTCTGCTGGGCTTCAAAGGGTTGTCGTGGCGTTCGGTGAAGATCTCGCCGGTGATGCCAAAACCTGAATTGACCGCGCTGACGGGCGGCTACCGCAAGACCCCGGTGTTGCAGATCGGCGCCGATATTTATTGCGACACCGCTCTGATCGCCCGTCGCCTGGAGCAGGAAAAGGCCCTGCCGGCGTTTTTCCCGGAAGGTCAGGAAATGATCGTCGCGAGCTTCGCGGCCTGGGTCGATTCGGTGGTGTTCCAGCACGCGGTGAGCCTGGTGTTCCAGCCAGAATCGGTGGCGGTGCGCTTTGGCAAATTGCCGCCGGAAGCGATCAAGGCGTTCCTGGCCGATCGCGCCGGGTTGTTCAGCGGCGGCAGCTCGACGAAATTGTCGGCGGAACAGGCGCGGCATCAGTGGCCGACGATTATGGGGCGTCTCGAATTGCAGCTTCAGCGCGAGGAGGGCGACTTCCTGTTCGGCGAGCCTTCGATCGCCGATTTTTCGCTGGCTCATTGCCTGTGGTTCCTCAAGGCAACGCCGGTCACTTCACCGTTGGTCGATGCTTATCCGGCGGTTTTGGCGTGGTTTGGTCGGGTGATGGGGTTCGGTCATGGTGCGTTCAGCGAGATGACGGCCGAGGAGGCGCTGGAGGTGTCGCGCAATGCCACGCCCGCTGCGTTGCCGGATGAGGCGTTCGAGGAGCCTAACGGCTTTGAGGCGGGCCAGCAGGTGGTGATTGCCGCCACGGACTACGGTTGTGATCCGGTGACGGGTGAGCTGGTGTTTGCGGGGCGTGAGGAATTGATTGTGCGTCGGGAAGACGAGCGGGCGGGCGTGGTGCATGTGCACTTTCCGCGGTTTGGCTTCCGCATCGAAAAACCCTGAACCCTGTAGGAGCGAGGCTTGCCCGCGAAGCTTTTAGCGTCAGTGAGGACGCCTTCGCGGGCAAGCCTCGCTCCTACACGGGTTTTGTGTGAGGCAATCGGTTATTTCAATGCAGCGAGGATCTCATCCGGGTCATACCCGCGAATCAACGTCCCGTTCACATCGATCAACGGTATCCCGCGCCCACCCAACGCTTCATACGCCTTGCGCGCCTCGGCGTCCTTCTCGATATCGAATTCCTTGTACGGAATGCCTTTCTGATCCAGAAAGCGTCGAGTCAGTTTGCAGTAGCCGCACCAGTCGGTGGCGTAGAGCACGACGTTGGCCTTGGCCTGGGTCTGCTCGGACACCACCTGCGCCGGGTGGATATAGCGCTCGATCTTGCCCCAGTTCTGGTAAACCACGACCACCAGCAGGATCAGCAGGAATTTCTTCAGGATGCCGTTGAGCATCAGTTGCGTCGCTTCAACTGATCAGTCAGCTGGGTCGGCAAGCCCTTGATGATCAGCGTGCCGGCTTCTTCGTCGTATTCGATCTTCGAGCCCAGCAGGTGTGCTTCGAAGCTGATGGACAAGCCTTCAGCGCGCCCGGTGAAGCGGCGGAACTGGTTCAGGGTACGTTTATCCGCCGGAATCTCCGGGGACAAACCGTAATCCTTGTTGCGGATGTGATCGTAGAAGGCTTTCGGGCGTTCTTCGTCGATCAGCTCCGAGAGTTCTTCCAGGCCCATCGGCTCGCCGAGCTTGGCCTGGCTGCTGGCGTAATCCACCAGGGTTTTGGTTTTCTCGCGGGCGGATTCTTCCGGCAGATCTTCGCTTTCAACGAAGTCGCTGAAGGCTTTGAGCAAGGTGCGGGTTTCGCCCGGGCCGTCGACGCCTTCCTGGCAGCCGATGAAGTCGCGGAAATACTCCGAAACCTTTTTCCCGTTCTTGCCTTTGATGAACGAAATGTATTGCTTGGACTGCTTGTTGTTCTGCCACTCGGAGATGTTGATTCGCGCCGCGAGGTGCAACTGGCCCAGGTCCAGGTGACGAGACGCGGTCACGTCCAGCTCTTCCGTCACCGCCACGCCTTCACTGTGGTGCAGCAGGGCGATGGCCAGGTAGTCGGTCATGCCTTGCTGGTAGTGCGCAAACAGCACGTGGCCGCCCACTGACAGGTTCGATTCTTCCATCAGCTTTTGCAGGTGTTCCACCGCCACCCGGCTGAACGCCGTGAAATCCTTGCCGCCGTCGAGGTACTCCTTCAGCCAGCCGCTGAACGGATGCGCCCCGGACTCGGCATGGAAGAAACCCCAGGCCTTGCCTTGTTTGGCGTTGTAGCTCTCGTTGAGGTCGGCGAGCATGTTCTCGATGGCCGTGGACTCCGCCAGTTCGGAGTCGCGAGCGTGAAGAACTGCGGGGGTGCCGTCGGGTTTTTTGTCGATCAGGTGGACGATGCAATGGCGGATCGGCATGGGCTTCTCGGCTGATTGAAGAGAGGAGGGCGTGCTCCCCCAAAAAGTGCCAAGTGTACCGCAACCACTGGTTTTGGCGCGGCTCGAAGGGGAAATCCCGAACGTAGAGCGGCCCTTATGCGTTTTTTTAACGGTTTAGAGCAATAAAGCTGACCAAATGGGTAGCTAGAGGCGGATATTTCCCCGTCTCTGTGCTAGTTTTGCCCGGTCTTACGCGAAGTCACTGCGTTAAGCGTGCATTCAGCATTTGTCAGGTCGAACCAAACCCTGATTTCGGTATCTATTACCCCGACTCGTCGCGGTTATGGCCGAGGGTGCCAGATCCAGAAGATCGGGCTCGATGGCTGACACTGCACTCTGCAATCCATATGAATTTGATAGGGAAGGAACACTACATGGCTCTTACTAAAGACCAACTGATCGCCGACATCGCTGAAGCTATCGACGCGCCAAAAACCACCGCGCGTAACGCTCTGGACCAACTGGGCCAAATCGTTGCCGATCAGCTGGAAAACGGCGGCGAAATCACTCTGCCAGGTATCGGCAAACTGAAAGTGACCGAGCGTCCTGCCCGTACCGGCCGTAACCCTTCGACTGGCGCTGCCATCGAAATCGCTGCCAAGAAAGTTATCAAGCTGGTTGTGGCCAAAGGCCTGACCGACGCTGTTAACAAGTAAGACGCAGTAAAAAAAGCCGCGCTCCGGAGTGATCCGGGCGCGGCTTTTTTGTGCCTGCGATTCAGCGATTGACCCCAGGCCAATCGCTGTTTCAGGTGTTTACTTGCGGGCCCAGCGCTCGCGCCAGACCTGTTGCTCGGACTGGGTCTGGAAGGTCCAGGCCACAAAGCGGCTTTGCTTCTGGCCCTGGGACATTTCCACGACCTGGCTTTCCAGCACGCCAGCTTTTTTCAGAGCGGTCTGGATGGCGGGCAGGTTCGAGGCTTTCGATACCAGGGTGCTGAACCACAGCACTTTGTGCTGGAAGCTCGCGCTCTCGGCGATCAGTTGCGTCACAAAACGTGCCTCGCCCCCTTCACACCACAATTCCGCCGATTGCCCGCCGAAGTTCAGCACCGGCAGTTTGCGTTTCGGGTCGGCACGGCCCAGGGCGCGCCATTTGCGTTCGCTGCCCTTGGTCGCTTCGTCCATCGAGGCGTGGAACGGCGGGTTGCACATGGTCAGGTCAAAACGTTCGCCGGGCTCCAGCAAGCCGAGCAGGATGTGCTTGGGATTGCTTTGCAAACGCAGTTGAATGGCTTTGTTCAGCCCGTTGGACTGGACGATGGCTTTGGCGGCGGCCACGGCAGTCGGGTCGATTTCCGAACCGAGGAAGTGCCAGCGGTAGTCGCTGTAGCCGATCAGCGGGTAGACGCAGTTGGCACCCATGCCGATATCGAGCACTTTGACCGGCGCGCCGCGCGGGATTTCACCGTCGTTGACGCTGGCCAGCAGGTCGGCCAGGAAGTGCACGTAGTCGGCACGCCCCGGAACCGGCGGGCACAGGTAATCGGCCGGGATGTCCCAGTGGGCCACGCCGTAGAACGACTTGAGCAGTGCCCGGTTGAACACCCGCACCGCGTCGGGGCTGGCGAAGTCGATGCTTTCCTTGCCGTACGGGTTGAGGATCACGAACTTCGCCAGTTCCGGCGTGCTCTTGATCAGCTCCGGGAAGTCATAGCGACCCTGGTGGCGATTGCGCGGGTGCAGGCTGGCCTTCGGACGGGGTTCCACGGCGTTGGCCGGGGTGGCGGAGTCAGGCTTCTTGCGCGCAGGGCGGGGAGTGCGAGGGGCGTTCATGGGTGTGATCGATTCGGGTATGGCTGAAAGTGGGGGGCATTGTCCCACAGACGATGGTCGCGCGGGGATCCTGTAGGAGCAAGGCTTGCCCGCGAAGAGGCCGTCACATCCGACATCAATGGCGACAGGCAGATCGCTTTCGCGGGCAAGCCTCGCTCCTACAGCTAGCAAAAAAGTCGGGAGCACAAAAAAGGGAGGCCGTTGCGGGCCTCCCTCTTTCATTGCGAGTTGCCGTTACAGGCTGGCAATCCGCGCATGTTGCTCGGCCAATTTGCCCAAAGCCTGTTCAGCTTCGGCCAGTTTGGCCCGTTCTTTCTCGATGACTTCGGCCGGGGCCTTGTCGACGAAGCCGGCGTTGGACAGCTTGCCGCCGACGCGCTGGACTTCGCCCTGCAAACGCAGAATTTCTTTATCCAGGCGTGCCAGTTCGGCGTCCTTGTCGATCAGGCCGGCCATCGGCACCAGCACTTCCATCTCGCCCACCAGTGCAGTGGCGGACAGCGGTGCTTCTTCGCCGGCGGCCAACACCGTGATCGATTCGAGGCGGGCCAGCTTCTTCAGCAAGGCTTCGTTCTCGGTGAGACGACGCTGGTCTTCGGCGCTGACGTTCTTCAGGAACAGGTTCAGCGGCTTGCCCGGCCCGATGTTCATCTCGGCGCGAATGTTGCGCGTGCCGAGCATCAGCGTTTTCAGCCACTCGATATCGTCTTCGGCGCCCTGATCGATGCGCGCTTCATTGGCCACGGGCCAAGGTTGCAGCATGATCGTCTTGCCTTCGATACCGGCCAGCGGCGCAATGCGCTGCCAGATTTCTTCGGTGATGAACGGCATGAACGGGTGCGCCAGGCGCAACGCGACTTCCAGCACCCGAACCAGGGTGCGACGGGTGCCGCGCTGGCGTTCAACCGGAGCGTTTTCGTCCCACAGCACAGGCTTGGACAGTTCCAGGTACCAGTCGCAATACTGGTTCCAGATGAACTCGTACAAGGCTTGTGCTGCCAGGTCGAAGCGGAACTGGTCGAGTTGACGGGTCACTTCGGCTTCGGTGCGTTGCAGCTGCGAGATGATCCAGCGATCCGCCAGGGACAGCTCGTAGGCTTCGCCGTTCTGGCCGCAGTCTTCGCCCTTGTCCAGAACATAACGCGCGGCGTTCCAGATCTTGTTGCAGAAGTTGCGATAGCCTTCGACGCGGCCCATGTCGAACTTGATGTCGCGACCGGTGGACGCCAGCGAGCAGAAGGTAAAGCGCAGGGCGTCGGTGCCGTAGCTGGCGATGCCGTCGGCGAACTCGTCGCGGGTCTGCTTCTCGATCTTCTTCGCCAGTTTCGGCTGCATCATGCCGGAGGTGCGTTTCTGCACCAGCTCTTCCAGCTCGATACCGTCGATGATGTCCAGCGGGTCCAGGACGTTGCCCTTGGACTTGGACATTTTCTGTCCCTGGCCATCGCGCACCAGGCCGTGCACGTACACGGTCTTGAACGGTACTTGCGGCGTGCCGTCTTCGTTCTTCACCAAATGCATGGTGAGCATGATCATCCGGGCAACCCAGAAGAAAATGATGTCGAAACCGGTGACCAGTACGTCGGTGGAGTGGAATTTCTTCAGGAATTCGGTCTGCTCAGGCCAGCCCAGCGTGGAGAAGGTCCACAGGCCGGAACTGAACCAGGTGTCCAGAACATCGTTGTCCTGTTGCAGCGCAACGTCCGGGCCGAGGTTGTGCTTGGCACGCACTTCGGCTTCGTCGCGACCGACGTAGACTTTGCCCGACTCGTCGTACCAGGCCGGAATCCGGTGACCCCACCACAGCTGACGGCTGATGCACCAATCCTGGATGTCGCGCATCCACGAGAAGTACATGTTTTCGTATTGCTTGGGCACGAACTGGATGCGACCGTCTTCAACGGCAGCAATAGCAGGCTCGGCCAATGGTTTGGTCGACACGTACCACTGGTCGGTCAGCCACGGCTCGATGATGGTGCCGGAGCGGTCGCCTTTCGGCACTTTCAGGCCGTGGTCGTCAACGCTGACCAGCAGGCCGGCGGCGTCGAAGGCGGCAACGATCTGCTTACGGGCTTCGAAACGGTCGAGACCGGCGTATTCGGCCGGGATCTTGCCGTCGATGCTTTCGTTCAGCGTGCCGTCGAGGTTGAACACCTGGCAGGCCGGCAGGACGGCGGCGTTCTTGTCGAAGATGTTCAGCAGCGGCAGGTTGTGGCGCTTGCCGACTTCGTAGTCGTTGAAATCGTGGGCCGGGGTGATTTTCACGCAGCCGGTGCCGAATTCAGGGTCGCAGTAATCGTCGGCGATGATCGGGATGCGGCGGCCGACCAGCGGCAGCTCGACAAATTTGCCGATCAGGGCTTTGTAGCGTTCATCGTTCGGGTTCACCGCGACGGCGGCGTCGCCGAGCATGGTTTCCGGGCGAGTGGTCGCGACGATCAGGTAATCGTTGCCTTCAGCGGTCTTGGCGCCGTCGGCCAGCGGGTATTTCAGGTTCCACAGGAAACCTTTCTCGTCGTGGTTTTCCACTTCAAGGTCGGAAATCGCCGTGTGCAACTTGGTGTCCCAGTTGACCAGGCGCTTGCCGCGATAGATCAGGCCGTCTTCATGCAGGCGCACGAAGGCTTCTTTTACGGACTCGGAGAGACCGTCGTCCATCGTGAAGCGCTCGCGGCTCCAGTCCACGGACGAACCGAGACGGCGGATCTGACGGCTGATGTTGCCGCCGGACTGATCCTTCCATTCCCAGATCTTCTCGAGGAATTTCTCGCGACCGAGGTCGTGACGGCTCTGGCCCTGGGCTTCGAGTTGACGTTCCACCAGCATTTGCGTGGCGATACCGGCGTGGTCGGTGCCCGGCTGCCACAGGGTGTTGCGACCCTGCATGCGACGGAAACGGATCAGGGCGTCCATGATCGCGTTGTTGAAGCCGTGACCCATGTGCAGGCTGCCGGTGACGTTCGGCGGCGGGATCATGATGGTGTAGGACTCGCCCGCGCCTTGCGGGGCGAAGTAGTTCTCGGACTCCCAGGTGTTGTACCAGGAAGTTTCAATGGCGTGCGGCTGGTAGGTCTTATCCATGCGCGGCGGGACCCTATTGGCATCAATTCAGGAAAAGCCGACGAGTATAGCCTCGGGGACAGCGGCAAGCTACAAGCCACAAGCTGCAAGAAGGGTGTGCCGGCTTGGCTTTTGCTTTGCTTGCAGCTTAAAGCTTACCGCTTGTAGCTGCGGCGAGCAGCCGCTCCATCCGCGCATCCAGCCGACGCTTGATCTCGGTTTCGATATGCGGAGCGAAGTCGTCGATCACGTCTTGCATGATCAATTGCGCGGCGGCGCGCAGTTCGCTGTCCAGGTGCAGCAGGGCGTCAGGGCCTTTGCTCGCAGCGGCTGCCGGTTGGACGGCAGCGGGGGGCAGTTCGACGGCTTCAGGCGTGGCGCCTACGGCCTCGAACAGCATCGGAATCTGTTCCTGTTCGTCTTCATTGACCGTGTCGGTCAGCAAGGGCGGTTGCAGGTTGTCATCGCCGAGCAGTTGGCGGATCGACTCAAGGTCATCCAGCAGGTGCACGGACTTTTGCTGCGGTTTTGGAGTGTCCATCGGAATGCTCAGAGTCGCTGTAAACGGTGATCTTGCAGAGGATAGCCCTGTTCGCGGTAGAAACGGAAACTCTCCCGCGCAGCCGTGCGAATCGTCGGATCTTCCACCACCACTTCCGCCACCCGGGCGAATTTGTTGGCGAAGGCCGGGACTTTCAGGTCGAGATTGACCAGCAAATCCTGATGCGCACCGCAGTCATCACCAAGGCCGAGGACAATCAAACTGTCCGGTTCGCTTTCGGCGGGGCCGTGGGGCACGAAGGCTTCACCTTTGAACGCCCACAGACGCGCATCGAGATCTTCACGTTGGGCGGTATCGCTGCAATGCAGGTAGATGCGGTGACCCATGCGCCAGGCTTTTTCGGTGAGCTTGCAGGCAAAGTCCAGCCGCGCTGAAGGATCGGCGCTGGGCAGGATATAGAAGTCGACTTTGGTCATTGCGGTTCCTGAGCCATGAGCGGCGTTGTCCGAAAACAACGCCGCCCAGGGTCATCGGTTTCAGGCTTTGGCGCGGTCCAGCAGGTATTGGGTCAGCAATGGAACCGGACGGCCAGTGGCGCCCTTGTCCTTGCCGCCGCTGGTCCATGCGGTGCCGGCGATGTCCAGGTGCGCCCAGTTCAGGTTCTTGGTGAAGCGCGACAGGAAGCAGGCAGCGGTGATGGTGCCGGCTTTCGGACCACCGATGTTGGCGATGTCGGCGAAAGGGCTGTCCAGCTGTTCTTGGTACTCATCGAACAACGGCAGTTGCCAGGCGCGATCATCAGCAGTCTTGCCCGCGCTCAGCAATTGGCCGATCAGCTCGTCGTTGTTGCCCAGCAGGCCCGAAGTGTGGGCGCCCAGTGCAACCACGCAAGCGCCGGTCAGGGTCGCGATGTCGATCACGGCCTGCGGCTTGAAGCGCTCGGAGTAGGTCAGGGCATCGCACAGCACCAGACGGCCTTCGGCGTCGGTGTTGAGGATTTCCACGGTCTGGCCGCTCATGGTGGTGACGATGTCGCCCGGGCGCGAAGCATTGCCGCTTGGCATGTTCTCGGCGCACGCCAGGATGCACACCAGGTTGATCGGCAGTTTCAGTTCGAGCACGGCACGCAGGGTGCCGAACACGCTGGCCGCGCCGCCCATGTCGTATTTCATCTCATCCATGCCCAAGCCAGGCTTGAGGCTGATGCCGCCGGTGTCGAACGTGATGCCTTTGCCGACCAGGGCGTACGGCTTCTCGGATTTCTTGCCGCCGTTGTATTGCATCACGATCAGGCGCGGCGGCTGGGCGCTGCCCTGGCCGACGGCGTAGAACGAGCCCATGCCCAGGTCCTTGATCTTCTTCTCATCGAGGACTTCGACTTTCAGGCTCTTGAATTCTTTGCCCAGGTTCTTGGCTTGTTCGCCGAGGAACGTCGGGTGGCAGATGTTCGGCGGCAAGTTGCCCAGGGTGCGGGTGAACGCCATGCCGTTGGCGATCGCGGTGGCGTGGGCCACGGCGCGCTCGACTTCAGCCTGGGCGGCCTTGATGGTCACCAGGGTGATTTTTTTCAGGGCGCGGGGTTCGGCTTTCTGGCTCTTGAACTGGTCGAAGGTGTATTCGCCGTCCACCAGGGTTTCCGCCAGCAGGCGCGTCTTGCCGTAGCTGTCGCGGCCCTTGACCACGACTTCGTCCAGTGCCAGCACGGCATCGCTGCCGCCCAGGCCTTTGAGGGTGTTGAGGATGCCGGCGATGGTTTTGCGGAACGGGCGATCGCCCAGTTCTTCGTCCTTGCCTACGCCCACCAGCAAAACACGCTCGGCCTTGAGGTTCGGCAGGCTGTGCAGCAACAGGCTCTGGCCGACTTTACCGGCCAGGTCGCCGCGCTTGAGTACGGCGCTGATGGCGCCACCGCTCAGTTCGTCGAGCTGCTTGGCGACGGCACCGAGTTTACGGCCTTCGCCGACGGCGACCACCAGAGTGGCGGTTTTCAACGTTTCTGGGCTAACGCTTTTTACAACCAGTTCCATGTCCGGGTCCCTGAATTAATGGTCAACACGCAGCGTTCGACGGTGTGCGCAAACGCCTGCTTATATAAATAGAAAGACGCAGGTCACGGCCCGCGACAAAGGCCGCAGTTTGAACCTCGCTACCGGCGCCTGACAACCCTCGGTTGTACGATCTTCGGTGCTTTGCGCACGTGCTTGAGTATGCGCAGTGACAGGCGCACCCAATCACAGGATAATGCGCCATCTTTTTTCGGCGGCTCTGCCCTGCGGGCCGTCTGATACGTTTGCTTGTTTGGCCGCCTTAGCCTGACAACCCTGGAGTGTCTGGTTTGATCGTCTTCCGTTATCTATCCCGCGAAGTCCTGTTGACCTTGAGCGCCGTCAGCGCCGTGCTGCTGGTCATCATCATGAGCGGTCGCTTCATCAAATACCTCGCGCAGGCGGCTTCGGGCCAACTGGACCCGGGTTCACTGTTCCTGATCATGGGCTTTCGTCTGCCGGGCTTCCTGCAGCTGATCCTGCCATTGGGGCTGTTCCTCGGGATCCTGTTGTCGTATGGCCGGCTGTATCTGGAAAGCGAAATGACCGTGCTGTCGGCCACCGGCATGAGTCAGCAGCGCTTGTTTCGTATCACCCTGTTTCCGGCGACCCTGGTGGCACTGGTGGTTGCATGGCTGAGCCTGAGCCTGGCGCCGCAAGGGGCCAACCAGTTCCAGTTGCTGCTGAACAAGCAGGACGCGCTGACCGAGTTCGATACGCTGGAACCGGGTCGCTTCCAGGCGCTGCGTGACGGTACGCGGGTGACCTACACCGAAACGCTGACCGACGATCGTATCCACCTGGGAGGCGTATTCATTTCCCAGAAGAACGTTTCTTCGGATCAGAAAGATCGCGGGATTTCCGTACTGGTGGCCGAAAAGGGCCGTCAGGAAATCCGCCCTGACGGCAACCGCTACCTGATTCTCGACAACGGCTACCGCTACGACGGTAACCCGGGGCAGGCCGACTACCGCAAGATCAAGTACGACGAGTACGGTGTTTTGCTGCCCAAGCCGGACGTCAGCGACGAGGTGACCGACCGTGACGCCATGACCACCAGTTCCTTGCTGGGCAGCGAAGACATTCGCTCGCGCACCGAACTTCAATGGCGCCTGTCCCTGCCGTTGCTGGTCTTCATCGTGACCCTGATGGCGGTGCCGCTGTCGCGCGTCAACCCGCGCCAGGGCCGTTTCCTCAAGCTGCTGCCGGCGATTCTTCTTTATATGGCTTACCTGACCATCCTGATTGCCGCTCGCGGCGCCCTCGAAAAGGGCAAGATTCCGCCGGCGCTGGGCTTGTGGTGGGTGCACGGGATCTTCCTGACCATCGGCCTGGTCTTGCTCTACTGGGAGCCTATGCGCTTGAAACTGGCGAGTCGCCGCGATGCGCTGGAGGTGGCTCGTGGTTAAGCTCGATCGCTACATTGGTAGCAGCGTTTTCGTGGCGATCCTGGCCGTGCTGGGGATTATTCTCGGCCTGGCGACCCTGTTCGCCTTCATCGATGAAATGAGCGACGCCACGGACACCTACACCTTGTTGGACGTCCTGAGCTACGTGCTGCTTACCGCGCCGCGACGTCTTTACGACATGTTGCCGATGGCGGCGCTGATCGGTTGCCTGATCGGCCTCGGCAGTCTGGCCAGCAACAGCGAACTGACCATCATGCGCGCCGCTGGCGTGTCGATCGGGCGGATCGTGTGGGCGGTCATGAAGCCGATGCTGGTCCTGATGGTGGTGGGCGTGTTGATTGGCGAGTACGTCGCGCCGGCCACCGAGGTCACCGCCCAGGCCAACCGTTCCCTGGCCCAGGGCAGTGGTGATGCGCAAAGCGCCAAGCACGGCCTGTGGCATCGCCAGGGTGACGAGTTCATTCATGTCAACTCCGTGCAGCCCAATGGCCTGCTGTATGGCGTGACCCGTTATCACTTCGACAAAGAGCGCCACATGTTGTCGGCGAGCTTCGCCAAGCGTGCGGAGTTCGACAAGGACCATTGGCAACTGAGCGAAGTGACGACCACGCTGTTCCATGAAAAGAATACTGAAGTGGTCAGCACGCCGGTCGAGCGCTGGGAAGTGGCCCTGAGCCCGCAATTGCTCAGCACCGTGGTCATGGCGCCCGAGTCGCTGTCGATCAGCGGTTTGTGGGGTTACATCCACTACCTGGCCGACCAGGGCCTGGCCAACGGTCGTTACTGGCTGGCATTTTGGGTCAAGGTGTTGCAGCCGCTGGTCACCGCCGCGCTGGTGCTGATGGCGATTTCCTTCATCTTCGGTCCGCTGCGTTCGGTGACCCTTGGTCAGCGGGTGTTTACCGGTGTGCTGGTGGGCTTCACCTTCCGTATCGTCCAGGACCTGCTCGGGCCTTCGAGCCTGGTGTTCGGTTTCTCGCCGCTGTTTGCGGTGCTGGTGCCGGCCGGAGTCTGTGGTTTGGCCGGGGTCTGGTTGTTGCGTCGGGCCGGTTGATTCAGGGGGTTTCCTGATTTTGCCGTTCACTGAAAACGCCCCTGTCGCAAGACCGGGGCGTTTTTGTATTCGCCGTCTGACCTGCGAACGTGACGCTTGCGCCGTGGATCAGGTACAATTCCCGGCTATTTTTCGGCGGGCTATGCCTGCAGCCTTTTTGAGTGTTGATCCGTGAGTGATTTGAGTCATATCCGCAATTTCTCCATCATCGCCCACATTGACCATGGCAAGTCGACGCTGGCCGACCGCTTCATCCAGATGTGCGGCGGCCTTGCCGAGCGCGAAATGGAAGCCCAGGTCCTGGACTCCATGGACCTGGAACGTGAACGCGGGATCACCATCAAGGCCCATAGCGTCACCCTGTATTACACCGCCAAAGATGGTATCAAGTACCAGCTGAACTTCATTGACACCCCGGGCCACGTCGACTTCACCTATGAAGTCAGCCGGTCGCTGGCGGCCTGTGAAGGTGCGTTGCTGGTGGTCGATGCCGGTCAGGGCGTTGAAGCGCAGTCGGTTGCCAACTGCTACACGGCGATCGAGCAGGGCCTGGAGGTGATGCCGGTCCTGAACAAGATCGACCTGCCACAGGCTGATCCGGACCGCGTCAAAGAAGAAATCGAAAAAATCATCGGCATCGATGCTACCGATGCAGTCGAGTGCAGCGCCAAGACTGGCCTGGGCGTCGACGAGGTGCTCGAGCGTCTGGTCAAGACCATTCCTGCGCCGACCGGCAACTACGAAGATCCGCTGCAAGCGTTGATCATCGATTCCTGGTTCGACAACTACCTGGGCGTTGTTTCCCTGGTTCGCGTGCGCCACGGTCGTGTGAAGAAGGGCGACAAGATCCTGGTCAAGTCCACCGGCAAGATCCACCTGGTGGACAGCGTCGGTGTCTTCAACCCGAAACACACCGCCACCGTTGACCTTAAGGCCGGCGAAGTGGGCTTCATCATCGCCGGTATCAAGGACATTCACGGTGCACCGGTCGGTGACACCCTGACCCTGAGCTCGACCCCCGACGTTGACGTGCTGCCCGGCTTCAAACGCATTCAGCCGCAGGTTTACGCCGGTCTGTTCCCGGTCAGCTCCGACGACTTTGAAGATTTCCGTGAAGCCCTGCAAAAGCTCACGCTCAACGACTCGTCCCTGCAGTACACCCCGGAAAGCTCCGACGCCCTGGGCTTCGGCTTCCGTTGCGGGTTCCTCGGCATGCTGCACATGGAAATCATCCAGGAGCGCCTCGAGCGCGAGTACGACCTGGACCTGATCACCACGGCGCCGACGGTGATTTTCGAGCTGTTGCTGAAAACCGGTGAAACGATTTACGTCGACAACCCGTCCAAGCTTCCAGACCTGTCCTCGATCGAAGACATGCGTGAGCCGATCGTGCGGGCCAATATTCTTGTGCCGCAAGAGCACCTGGGCAACGTCATTACCCTGTGTATCGAAAAGCGTGGCGTCCAGCACGACATGCTGTTCCTCGGCACCCAGGTCCAGGTGACCTACGATTTGCCGATGAACGAAGTGGTCCTGGACTTCTTCGACCGTCTGAAATCCACCAGTCGCGGCTATGCTTCGCTGGATTACCATTTCGATCGTTATCAATCAGCTAATCTGGTGAAACTGGATGTGCTGATCAACGGTGACAAGGTCGACGCCCTCGCGCTGATCGTGCACAAGGATAACGCGCACTACAAAGGTCGCCAGTT
This sequence comes from Pseudomonas sp. ANT_J12, assembly GCF_008370045.1. Taxonomy (GTDB): domain Bacteria; phylum Pseudomonadota; class Gammaproteobacteria; order Pseudomonadales; family Pseudomonadaceae; genus Aquipseudomonas. Next base: position 843,924 of record NZ_VOBN01000001.1, on the reverse strand, counting down.
GACCGAGAAGATGAAAGAACTGATTCCGCGCCAGATGTTCGACGTCGCGATCCAGGCCGCCATTGGCGGGCAGATCATTGCGCGGACTTCCGTCAAGGCACTCAGAAAGAACGTATTGGCCAAATGCTACGGCGGTGACGTTAGCCGTAAGAAAAAACTGCTTGAAAAGCAAAAGGCCGGTAAGAAACGCATGAAGCAAGTGGGCAACGTGGAAATTCCACAAGAAGCCTTCCTTGCAGTGCTCAGGTTGGATAGTTAGGTCCTATGTCACTAAATTTCCCGCTGTTGCTGGTCATCGCCGTGTTCGTCTGCGGCCTGTTGGCGTTGCTCGATCTGGTTTTCCTGGCACCGCGTCGGCGTGCTGCCATCACCTCCTATCAGGGCAGCGTCAGCCAGCCTGACGGGGTGGTGATCGAGAAGCTGAACAAAGAGCCGCTGCTGGTCGAATACGGCAAGTCGTTCTTCCCGGTGTTGTTCATCGTGCTGGTGCTGCGTTCGTTCCTGGTGGAACCGTTCCAGATTCCTTCCGGCTCGATGAAACCGACCCTGGACGTGGGTGACTTCATCCTGGTGAGCAAGTTTTCCTACGGGATCCGCTTGCCGGTGGTCGACCAGAAAGTCATCGATGTCGGTGATCCACAGCGTGGCGATGTGATGGTGTTCCGCTATCCGAGCGATCCGAACGTCAACTACATCAAGCGTGTAGTCGGCCTGCCGGGCGACCAGATTCGGTACACCGCCGACAAGCGCTTGTTCGTCAACGGTGAGTCGATCGCCGAGCAACTGGTCGGCTCCGAGCCGGGCACGCTGGGCAGTGCCGAGCTCTACAAGGAAAAACTCGGCGAAGCCGAGCACCTGATCCGCAAGGAAATGAGCCGCTACCGCGCAACGCCGGACCATACCTGGACCGTGCCTGCCGGGCACTACTTCATGATGGGCGACAACCGCGACAACTCCAACGACAGTCGCTACTGGGATGATCCGAACATTCCCAAGGATCTGCTGGGCATGGTTCCCGACAAGAATATCGTCGGCAAGGCCTTCGCAGTCTGGATGAGCTGGCCGGAACCCAAACTCAGTCACCTGCCGAATTTCTCGCGGGTTGGCCTGATCAAGTAATCACACACGGCGCTGTTGAACACAGCGCCGAATGCATTTCTGGAACCGCCACAATCGGCGCCAGAAGCATGAAAACAATGATATTCAGGACGTAATTTTTGAACACAGCGTTAAGTGTCCCAAGCCTGCGCCGCATCATGGCGATGGCGGTGGAATCCAACCACGAACTCAGCGTGGGTAAACCGTGAGCGTCTCCTTAAGCCGTCTAGAGCGTCAGCTCGGCTATACCTTCAAGGATCAGGAACTGATGGTCCTGGCCCTGACTCACCGCAGTTTTGCCGGGCGTAACAACGAACGCCTGGAATTCCTCGGTGATGCCATCCTCAACTTCGTCGCTGGCGAGGCGCTGTTCGATCGCTTCCCGCTGGCCCGCGAAGGCCAGTTGTCGCGTTTGCGCGCACGCCTGGTGAAAGGTGAGACCCTGGCCGTACTGGCCCGTGGTTTCGATCTGGGCGATTACCTGCGCCTGGGCTCCGGTGAATTGAAGAGCGGCGGTTTCCGTCGCGAGTCGATTCTGGCCGATGCCCTGGAAGCGCTGATTGGTGCGATCTACCTGGACGCCGGCATGGACATGGCGCGCGAACGCGTGCTGGCCTGGCTGACCGGTGAGTTCGAGGGCTTGACCCTGGTCGACACCAACAAGGATCCGAAAACCCGCCTGCAGGAATTCCTGCAATCGCGGGGCTGTGAGCTGCCACGTTACGAAGTGGTGGATATCCAGGGTGAGCCGCATTGCCGAGTCTTCTTCGTCGAATGCGAAATCACCTTACTGAATGAAAAAAGCCGAGGTCAGGGTGTGAGTCGTCGTATTGCCGAACAGGTAGCGGCCGCCGCAGCACTGATTGCCCTGGGTGTGGAGAATGGCAATGACTGATACAACCGCAACACGCTGTGGCTATGTTGCCATCGTCGGCCGTCCCAACGTGGGCAAGTCCACGCTGCTGAACCACATCCTGGGTCAGAAGCTGGCGATCACCTCGCGCAAGCCGCAGACCACCCGTCATAACATGCTGGGCATCAAGACCGAAGGCGCGATCCAGGCTGTCTACGTCGACACCCCAGGCATGCACAAGGGCGGCGAAAAGGCCCTGAACCGCTACATGAACAAGACCGCTTCGGCGGCGTTGAAAGACGTCGACGTGGTGATCTTCGTGGTTGACCGCACCAAGTGGACCGACGAAGACCAGATGGTCCTCGAGCGCGTCCAATACGTGACCGGCCCGCTGATCGTGGCGCTGAACAAGACTGACCGCATCGAAGACAAAGCCGAGCTGATGCCGCACCTGAGCTGGTTGCAGGAACAGCTGCCGAACGCGCAGATCATGCCGATCTCGGCCCAGCACGGGCACAACCTCGAAGCGCTGGAGCGTGTGATCGCCGGCTACCTGCCGGAAAACGAGCACTTCTTCCCGGAAGACCAGATCACCGACCGCAGCAGCCGCTTCCTCGCTGCCGAACTGGTACGCGAAAAAATCATGCGCCAGATGGGCGCCGAGCTGCCGTACCAGATCACCGTCGAAATCGAAGAGTTCAAGCAGCAGGGCAAGACCCTGCACATCCATGCCTTGATCCTCGTTGAACGTGACGGCCAGAAGAAGATCATCATTGGCGACAAGGGCGAGCGCATCAAACGCATCGGCACCGAGGCGCGCAAGGACATGGAGCTGCTGTTCGACTCCAAGATCATGCTCAACCTCTGGGTGAAAGTGAAAGGTGGCTGGTCCGACGACGAACGCGCCTTGCGTTCGCTGGGTTACGGCGACCTGTAACACGCTTCAACGATCAAAAGATCGCAGCCTTCGGCAACTCCTTGTAGGAGCTGCCGAAGTCTGCGATCTTTTTTTGCAATCCCTGACCGGGACACAAGACCACCATGTCGACCACCGCGCCCATCGGCCAACTCGCCTACGTGCTCCACAGCCGCGCCTACCGCGAAAGCAGTGCGCTGGTGGACTTCCTCACGCCGCAAGGTCGGCTGCGGGCGGTGTTGCGCAGTGCGCGGGGCAAGGCCGGGACATTGGCGCGGCCGTTTGTGCCGCTCGAAGTCGAGTTCCGTGGTCGGGGCGAGCTGAAGAATGTCGGGCGCATGGAAAGTGCGGGGACTTCGACCTGGCTCATCGGCGAGGCGCTGTTCAGTGGCCTCTACCTGAATGAACTGCTGATTCGCCTGCTGCCGGCCGAAGACCCGCATCCCGGTGTGTTCGATCACTACGCTGCGACGTTGCTTGCTCTGGCCGAAGGTCGACCGCTGGAACCGTTGCTGCGTTCGTTTGAATGGCGATTGCTGGATGATCTTGGCTACGGTTTTGCGCTGAATACCGACATCCACGGCGATTCCGTCGCGGCGGATGGTCTCTATCGTTTGCAGGTGGATGCAGGGTTGGAGCGGGTCTACCTGTTGCAACCCGGTTTGTTCAACGGCACTGAGCTGCTGGCCATGGCCGAAGCCGACTGGACCGCGCCCGGTGCGTTGTCCGCCGCCAAGCGTCTGATGCGTCAGGCGCTGGCTGTTCACTTGGGCGGTCGTCCGCTGGTCAGTCGCGAACTGTTTCGCAAGCCCTGATCACCCCGTATGCTGTGCGCCGAATCTTTCAATTCAGGAGCGCTTCCGTGACCACCAGCAATCGCATTCTTCTTGGCGTGAACATCGACCACGTTGCCACTTTGCGTCAGGCCCGGGGCACGCGCTACCCGGATCCGGTCAAGGCCGCACTGGACGCGGAAGAGGCGGGCGCCGATGGCATCACCGTGCACTTGCGCGAAGACCGCCGGCACATCCAGGAGCGCGACGTGCTGCTGCTCAAGGACGTGCTGCAAACCCGCATGAACTTTGAAATGGGCGTCACCGAAGAAATGATGGCGTTCGCCGAACGCATCCGCCCGGCGCACATTTGCCTGGTGCCGGAAACCCGCCAGGAACTGACCACCGAAGGTGGCCTGGACGTGGCCGGGCAGGAAGCGCGGATCAAGGCTGCGGTGGATCGCCTGTCGAAGATCGGTTGCGAAGTGTCGTTGTTCATCGACGCTGATGAGCGGCAGATCGCGGCGTCCAAGCGTGTTGGCGCGCCTGCTATCGAGCTGCATACCGGCCGTTATGCCGATGCCGAGACGCCGACTGATGTGGCGCAAGAACTCAAGCGTGTGGCCGATGGCGTGGCGTTTGGTTTGACCCAAGGCTTGATCGTGAATGCCGGCCATGGCCTGCACTATCACAACGTTGAAGCGGTGGCGGCGATCAAGGGCATCAACGAACTGAACATCGGTCACGCGTTGGTGGCCCATGCGCTGTTTGTCGGGTTCAAGTCGGCGGTTTCGGAGATGAAGGCGCTGATTCTGGCGGCTGCGCTCAAGGGTTGAGACAGGCGGCGCTACCTTCGCGGGCAAGCCTCGCTCCTACAGGTCGGTGAGCCTGATCGTTCCCACGCTCCGCGTTCCGCTTCACCAACTGACGCAGAGCGTCAGGAGATGCATTCCCACGCGGAGCGTGGGAACGATCAAAGATCTAAAGCGGCGGCGTTTCCTGATTCGGCTTGGACTTGTCGATCCCCGGCACGTGCAGGTTGCCCTCAGCCACTTGATCACCTTCAAGCTGTGGCTGCGTGACCCAGGTCAGGATGTCGTAGTAGCGACGGATGTTCGCCACGAAGTGCACCGGCTCCCCGCCCCGGGCGTAGCCGTAACGGGTTTTACTGAACCATTTCTTCTCTGAAAGCCGCGGCAGGATCTTCTTCACATCCAGCCATTTGTCCGGGTTCAACCCTTCCTTGGCCGCCAGTTTGCGCGCGTCATCCAGGTGGCCGCTGCCGACGTTGTAGGCCGCCAATGCAAACCAGGTGCGATCCGGCTCTTGGATCGACTCGTCCAGCTGATCCTTCATGTAGGCCAGGTACTTGGCGCCGCCCATGATGCTCTGCTTGGGGTCGAGGCGATTGGACACGCCCATGGCCTGTGCGGTGTTCTGGGTCAACATCATCAAGCCGCGCACGCCGGTCTTGGACGTGACCGCCGGTTGCCACAGCGACTCCTGATAGCCCACGGCCGCCAGCAGGCGCCAGTCGACTTTCTCTTTCTTCGCGTAATTCTTGAAGTGCTGTTCGTACTTGGGCAGGCGCTGCTGCAAGTGCTGGGCGAAGGTGGTGGCGCCCATGTAGCCGAGGACATCGACGTGGCCGTAATAACGGTCTTTCAGGCGTTGCAGCGTGCCGTTCTTCTTCACCTTGTCGAGGTAGGTATTGATCTCGTTGAGCAGGCTGTTGTCTTCGCCGGCGGCCACCGCCCAGCTCTGGTTGCTGGCATCGCCAAGGTCGAAGGCGACCTGGATGTTGGGGAAGTAGACCTGGTTCATCGCCACTTCATTGGAGTCGACCAGGGTCAGGTCGATCTGCCCCTCATCCACCATCCGCAACAGGTCGACGACTTCAACCGCGTCGGACTCTTCGTATTCAATGCCGGGGTATTTCTTTTTCAGCTCCGCCAGTTGCTCGGCGTGGGTGCTGCCCTTGAGCACCATGATCTTCTTGCCGACCAGGTCGCCAGCGTCGGTAGGCCGGGACTGGCCATTGCGGTAGATGATCTGTGGGGTGACTTCCAGGTAGGAATGGGAAAACCGTACCTGCTTCTTGCGTTGCTCGCTGCTGACCAGACCGGCAGCAGCCAGCACCGGGCCGTTAGGCTTGCCCACCTGGTTGAACAGGTCGTCGAGGTTGTCAGCCGTCTCGATTTTGAGCTCGACCCCCAGATCTTCGGCAAAGCGCTTCACCAGCTCGTATTCGAAGCCGGTCTCGCCGTTACGATCCTGAAAGTAGGTGGCGGGGCTGTTCCGGGTGATCACCCGCAGCACACCATCCTCCTTTACGCGCTCCAGCGTGTTGGGTTTATCAACACAGCCACTGAGCATCAGGAAGAGTCCGGTTGCGATCAGCCATTTGGCGTACCGCGGACGCAAAGCCGTTGGGGAAAACATCTGCGCAGTATACGCAAAGGACCACGACCGCCATATCTCGACAGCGAAGGCCTTGTCTGCTAGGCATCGAAAAACTGCCCGGGAGCCCGCAGGAATGGGCCCGAACAGCAATTTGTGACAGAAAAAATAACCCGCCAAATGCAACGATTTTCGGTACGGATGCCCGGCCCGACGTTCGGGTACGGCCGCGCGCACCGTTTCGGGTGATGTCGCGGGCGGTTTAGGCTAGAATGCACGGCCTCAAAGCACACCCCTTCCCGAGGCTGTCCCGAAGATGTTGATCCTGCGCGGCGCTCCTGCCCTTTCTGCCTTTCGCCACAGCAAACTCCTTGAGCAACTGAGCCAGAAGGTCCCGGCTGTCAGCGGCTTGTATGCTGAATTCGCTCACTTCGCCGAAGTTACCGGCGTCCTGACCGGCGACGAACAGCAGGTGCTCGCGCGCCTTCTGAAGTACGGCCCAAGTGTCCCGGTGCAAGAACCGACCGGTCGTCTGTTCCTGGTGTTGCCGCGTTTCGGCACCATTTCGCCGTGGTCCAGTAAAGCCAGCGACATCGCTCGCAACTGCGGCCTGAGCAAAATCCAGCGCCTGGAACGCGGTATCGCGTTCTACGTGGCCGGCCAGTTCAGCGACGCCGAAGCGCAGCTGATTGCTGACGTACTGCACGACCGCATGACGCAAATCGTGTTGGGCAACCTCGAACAGGCCGCCGGCCTGTTCAGCCACGCCGAACCCAAGCCCCTGACCGCGATCGACGTGTTGGGTGGCGGCCGCGCCGCGCTGGAAAAAGCCAACACCGAGCTGGGCCTGGCCCTGGCCGAAGACGAGATCGACTATCTGGTCAACGCCTTCATCGGCTTGAAGCGCAACCCGCACGACATCGAACTGATGATGTTCGCCCAGGCGAACTCCGAGCACTGCCGTCACAAGATCTTCAACGCCAGTTGGGACATCGACGGCCAGAGCCAGGAAAAAAGCCTGTTCGGCATGATCAAGAACACCTACGTGATGCACAGCGAAGGCGTTCTGTCGGCTTATAAGGACAACGCTTCGGTGATCGTCGGCAACGTCGCCGGTCGTTTCTTCCCGGACCCTGAAACCCGCCAGTACGGCGCGGTGCAGGAGCCGGTGCACATCCTGATGAAAGTCGAGACCCACAACCACCCGACCGCGATTGCCCCGTTCCCGGGCGCGTCCACCGGTAGCGGTGGCGAGATTCGCGACGAAGGCGCCACCGGTCGTGGTGCCAAGCCAAAGGCCGGCCTGACCGGTTTCACCGTGTCCAACCTGCAAATTCCGGGCTTCGAACAGCCGTGGGAAGTGCCGTACGGCAAGCCTGAGCGCATTGTTACCGCGCTGGACATCATGATCGAAGGCCCACTGGGTGGCGCCGCGTTCAACAACGAATTCGGCCGTCCAGCCCTGACCGGTTACTTCCGTACCTTCGAACAGTCGATCACCACCCCCCGTGGCGACGAAGTTCGCGGTTACCACAAGCCGATCATGCTGGCCGGTGGCATGGGTAACATCCGTGCCGAACACGTACAGAAAGCCGAAATCACCGTCGGCTCCAAGCTGATCGTCCTCGGCGGCCCGGCGATGCTGATCGGTCTGGGTGGCGGCGCGGCTTCCTCCATGGCCACCGGCACCAGCTCGGCGGACCTGGACTTCGCTTCGGTACAGCGCGAAAACCCTGAGATGGAGCGCCGCTGCCAGGAAGTCATCGACCGTTGCTGGCAACTGGGCGACAAAAACCCGATCAGCTTCATCCACGACGTGGGCGCGGGCGGTCTGTCCAACGCCTTCCCGGAACTGGTCAACGACGGCAACCGCGGTGGCCGCTTCGAATTGCGCAACATTCCAAACGACGAGCCGGGCATGGCCCCGCACGAAATCTGGAGTAACGAATCCCAGGAACGCTACGTTCTGGCGGTCGGCCCGGCGGACTTCGAACGCTTCCAGGCGATTTGCGAACGTGAGCGCTGCCCGTTTGCCGTGGTCGGCGAAGCCACTGCCGAACCGCAACTGACGGTCACCGACAGCCACTTCGGCAACAGCCCGGTGGACATGCCACTCGAAGTGCTGCTGGGCAAAGCCCCACGCATGCACCGTTCCGCTGTTCGTGAAAACGAACTGGGCGACGACTTCGATCCGTCGACGCTCGAGATTGCCGACTGCGTCGAACGCGTTCTGCATCACCCGGCCGTCGCAAGCAAAAGCTTCCTGATCACCATCGGCGACCGCACCATCACCGGCCTCGTGGCCCGTGACCAAATGGTCGGCCCGTGGCAGGTTCCGGTGGCCGACGTTGCCGTCACCGCCACCAGCTTCGACGTCTACACCGGTGAAGCCATGGCCATGGGCGAGCGTACTCCGCTGGCGCTGCTGGACGCTCCGGCGTCGGGCCGCATGGCCATCGGCGAAACCCTGACCAACATCGCGGCTTCGCGCATCAACAAGATCTCCGACATCAAATTGTCGGCGAACTGGATGTCCGCCGCCGGTCACCCGGGCGAAGACGCGCGTCTGTACGACACCGTGAAAGCAGTCGGCATGGAACTGTGCCCGGACCTGGGCATTACCATTCCGGTGGGCAAGGACTCCATGTCCATGGCCACGCGCTGGACCGACGAAGGTGTCGACAAGACTGTCACCTCGCCAATGTCCCTGATCGTGACCGGTTTCGCGCCAGTGGCTGACATCCGTCAGACCCTGACCCCGGAACTGCGCATGGACAAGGGCACCACCGACCTGATCCTGATCGACCTTGGCCGTGGCCAGAACCGCATGGGCGCCTCGATCCTGGCCCAGGTGCACGGCAAGCTCGGCTCGCAAGCGCCGGACGTCGATGATGCCGAAGACCTGAAAGCCTTCTTCGCCGTGATCCAGGGCCTCAACGCCGACGGTCACCTGCTGGCGTACCACGACCGTTCCGACGGTGGTCTGCTGACCAGCGTCGTGGAAATGGCCTTCGCCGGTCACTGCGGTTTGAGTCTGAACCTCGACGGTCTGGCGGAAACGTCCGCCGACATCGCCGCGATCCTGTTCAACGAAGAACTGGGCGCCGTGATCCAGGTTCGCCAGGACGCGACGCCAGACATCCTCGCGCAGTTCAGCGCGGCCGGTCTGGGTGACTGCGTGTCGGTAATCGGTCAGCCGATGAACAACGGCCAGATCAACATCACCTTCAACGGCGAAACCGTGTTCGAAGGCCAGCGTCGTCTGCTGCAACGTACCTGGGCTGAAACCAGCTACCAGATCCAGCGTCTGCGTGATAACGCCGACTGCGCCGAACAAGAGTTCGACGTGCTACTGGAAGAAGACAACCCGGGCCTGAGCGTCAAGCTGAGCTACGACGTCAACCAGGACGTCGCCGCGCCTTACATCAAGAAAAACATTCGCCCACAAGTTGCCGTACTGCGTGAGCAGGGCGTCAACGGTCAGGTGGAAATGGCCGCAGCCTTCGACCGCGCCGGTTTCAACGCGATCGACGTGCACATGAGCGATATCCTGGCCGGCCGTGTCGACCTGAACGAGTTCAAAGGTCTGGTCGCTTGCGGCGGTTTCTCCTACGGCGACGTATTGGGTGCCGGCGAAGGCTGGGCCAAGTCCGCGCTGTTCAACAGCCGCGCTCGCGATGCGTTCCAGGGTTTCTTCGAACGTAACGACAGCTTCACCCTCGGCGTGTGCAACGGTTGCCAGATGATGTCCAATCTGCACGAACTGATCCCGGGCAGCGAGTTCTGGCCGCACTTCGTGCGTAACCGTTCCGAGCAGTTCGAAGCCCGCGTGGCGATGGTCCAGGTCCAGGAGTCGAACTCGATCTTCCTGCAAGGCATGGCCGGTTCGCGCATGCCGATCGCCATCGCTCACGGTGAAGGTCATGCCGAGTTCGAAAACGAAGAAGCATTGCTGGAAGCCGATCTGTCCGGTTGCGTGGCGATGCGTTTCGTCGACAACCACGGCAAGGTCACCGAGAAATACCCGGCCAACCCGAACGGCTCGCCGCGCGGGATCACCGGGCTGACCAGCCGCGACGGTCGCGTCACGATCATGATGCCGCACCCGGAACGCGTGTTCCGCGCCGTGCAGAACTCGTGGCGTTCGGAAGACTGGAACGAAGACGCACCTTGGATGCGTATGTTCCGTAATGCGCGCGTCTGGGTGAACTAAGAGCGGGTGAACTAAGAGCGGGTGAACCAAGCGCTGTGTACAAGCTCTGCTTTTTTGTTCCTACCAGTCACGTCGAAGACGTGAAAAGCGCCGTATTCGCCGCCGGTGGCGGGCGGATCGGTGCTTATGATCACTGCGCGTGGCAGGTGCTCGGTCTGGGCCAGTTTCGTCCACTGGACGGCAGTCAGCCGTTTATTGGCGAAGCGGGGCAGATCGAACAGGTTGAGGAATGGAAAGTTGAGCTGGTGGTGGCGGATGAGTTGATCGTGGCCGTGGTGGCCGCGTTGAAACTCAGCCATCCCTACGAGACGCCAGCTTACGAAGTGTGGCGGCTGGAAGATTTCTGATCTTCCGGGGTGCTGAAATGAGAAACCCGCTGATGCAAATCAGCGGGTTTTTTATTGGGCGGGATCTTTACGACGTGTTCACTGCTTCATGGCGCAGGCGTCAGGTGCACCTCTTGCCGGAGCATGTTGAGCAGTTCGAGCAGGGATTTGAAACGTCGCGTCTGCTTGACCCAGCGGTTGATAAAAAACAGCCCGTTATCGTCGATCTGGATCGGGGTGGAAACGATGTCCCCGTTGCCGGATTTGTGCAGCAAATTGATCTCTGCCGTGGACGGGCGTTCGATCAGGTAGTGCCCGGCCTCGGTCAATCTTGATCGGTCGACTGGAACGATGGCCGCCGGTCTTGGCATGCCGGCAATGCCGACGTCCAGTATGAAGTCGCTGCGCAAGGCTCGCGTCGTCAGTGACGTGGGGTCGGTTTCCCAGAAACCACGGTGGATGCTCCTGGCCCGCGCCGGTGCGGTATCCCTGACATGCAGGCTGACTGCACCGAGCATTTCCGCCAGCCCCGGCACCCCAAGGTTATTGTTGGTGTGGGCGCTGCCGACGAAGGCGATCCATTTGTGCGGGCCCTGTGTCGCCTGATCGGCGCGGATGACCTGGGCGGCGAAGTAGCTGAACATCTGGTTTCGCGTAAGGTCCCCGTCCTCCATTCCTTTGATGTGATAGCTGGCGGTGCAGTCGATGGCCCTGACGCGGATGCCGTACTTGCCAGCAGCCTGGATCACTTCCGAGTAGGTATCGGCGCCGGTGTAGAAGGGCCCCATGTGGCCCACGTCCTGGTTTCTGAGGTAGGTCTTGAGGCGGTTGGGCATTCGCTGGGTCAAGTGGAAGGCATCCAGGTGGGCCTGGTGCAGGTCGGTCAGCAGGTGCTCGACGTAGAGGGTCTTGAATCCCAGCTTCTTGATGTTTTTCATCTGCTTTCTGAGCAACGCCTTGCTCGACTCGTGGGTATGGCCCTCACCGATCACCAGCCCCGCCAGTGGGCTGTCGGCCACCTGTTTCAGAAACGATTCCGGCGTCGTGCTTGCGGTGATCTCAGGCAGTGCCGGCCTGCCGGGGGGCACGTAGTCGGCAAAAAACTGCTTGGCGGTGGTGTTCAGGCTGGAGCGCCGTTCGAGAAAGGCCATGAACGGGCCTTGCCTGCTCTGACTCGCTGGTGCGTAGCGGCTGTCCAGACCATGGGGCTGACGGGATAGGCGGGCAACGTCCTCGCGCAAGGCCGGGGCGATGTCGAAAGCGCTGAAATGCTGAACGCCGGGTTCGGGGGCAATCGCTGCCGCCGGTGTGCTCGGCGCGGGTGCCTTGTAGGCAGTGGGCACTGCCATTCGGTAGTCGGCTTTGGCCAGTGCATCCCCGGGCATGGCGCCTGCGGTATCGGCCCAGATGCCCGCCGGTTGATCCAGCCCGACGTCTTCGACGCGCAGCGCCACGGCATTTTGCAGGTCCGCCAGGCCGGGGGTGTCGTTGAATGTCCGCAGGCGTGACTGTTCGACCAGGGCGATCCAGCGCTCGTGCGGGGCGTCGGCGACATCGCCGGCGATGACTTTATGGGAATAGAAATTCCTCACGGCGTTATCCCGTGGCGTGGTCGGCGAGGTCTCGCCCAGGAGCAGGGCATCCTCCAGTTGATAACAGGTCGAGGCATCCAGGGCGCGTATTTGCAGACCCTTGTCCCTGGCTTTGCGCACCAGGGCGAGGTAGCAATACTCCGCGTCCGGCGCGTGACCGAGGGCTGTGTCCATGGCCTTGAGGTGCTTCTCGATGTGCCGCCAGGATTTGCCCGTGTTGAGCTTTTCCAGTTTGATCGGGAAGACGTCACCCGGCAGGTATTCCACGTACAGACGCTTGAAGCCCTTTTCAATCAACTCATCCATATGAGCGATCAACAGCTGTTTGCTGGCGAGGGAGCCTGGCAGGGCACCGATGATCAGGCTCTTGTTACCGGCAAAGGTGTCGCTGGCGAGCCACTGCGCCATGGACAGGTCGGTCTGGACCGGAAGGATCCGGGGCGCGGCGGGCAGCGGGCCCAGCTCCCTGAAAAACGCCCGCGCCTGCGTGGTCAGACGCTCGACCTGTTGCAGGTAGGCGGTGCGCGCATTGCCCAACTGCTTGACGGCTTTGTCCAGCACCGGCTGCGCCGAGTTGAACATCAATTCGCCCATGTTGACCATTTCGGTCCTGCATTGTGGGTCCAGGATGCCTTCGAGCCGATCCCGGTGTTTCGCCGGGATCCCGTAGTCTTTGTGCGGCCCGGGGGTTTCCTGCACCGGTTGATATTTTGGTCCGCCGCCGGACACACCGCTGCGTACCAGGACGCCGTCGGCATCTGGCGTGACCAGGCGTCCGGTCGAGGCCCATTGGCCGTGCGGGTCCAGGCGATACAGCAAGTAGCGGCCGATCGCATCCGGGGTGTTCGTCGTCCAAAGGGTCCGCCCTTCGAACACCACCGCGCGCATGTCCGTCGGGGGCAGCGCGGCGGGTTCCAGTTGTCGGATCAGTTGCATCGCGCGGCTTTGCTCGGCACCGGCGCTGCTCAGGCGCAACGAGCGCCCCACGGGTTTGAGTGCGCGCAGGGCGGGGCGCAAGTCGGTGAACAAGGCGCCGGCACTGTTGAGCAGGTAACCGGCGAAATGCTCAAGCGCCGCCGTGGTATCGCCCTGGTTGTAGGCGTGCAGCGCGAGCATGGCGTCCTTGAACGCCAGCAGCAGGCCGGCGCTCAGGCTCAGGATCGGGTACGGCGCGGTGGCGATCGCGGCCACCCATTCGACGCAGGTCCAGACGAGGTCGCTGATCATCCGGGTGCGGTTGACCGTGGTGGCGTTGACGTCGTCGATCTTGCGCTGCAACTGCATGTTGTACAGGGCATGGCGCACGTCGGACGTGGCCGCCACGGAACGGGTCGAGTCGTAGCGCGCCGGGCTGACGCTGGTGGTGTCCAGTTGATCGGGCAGTTGTTGCCTGACCTCTTCGAGGAAGGCGCGGACGCGGGTGCGGGATGGAACGCCGACCCGTTGGGTCAGGTAAGCGATCATGCCGGGCTGTTTTTTCAGCAGGTAGTTGAACAACCGCGCTTCGCGAAAGCTGATGCCGTCGGGGGCTTGCGGGGTGTAGAGCAGAACCGGGCGGTCGCCGTGGCTGAACAGCCAAGCGCCGATCACCCAGTCGCCGTCGATCATCAAAGGGTGCAAGGCGTATTGGCTGCGCGTCGACGCCGAGCTGTCGCCCAGGTTGGCAATGCTCGCTTCCAGCCATTGCAGATCGACGCCGGTGAGGTGCCCTTGCAGGTGGCACTCTAGCGCGGCGCTTTGCATCTGCCGCTGGGTGATGGCCAGGGTGGTGTTGCGCCGCAGTGCATAGCCGAGGCTCTCGGGGCTTTGCAGTTCGGTCCTGACCTTGTCGATGTAACGCTGGCCGATCCACACCCCGGTGACCGAGCGTGCGACGTTTTGCGCCGTCAGGCGGCTCAGGTCCACACCTTGCGGGCCTTTGAAGCGCGCCGAATGGGAGAACTTTTCATCGAGAAAACCCACGCCGTCGGCATAGCCGTCGCGGTACAGCTGGGTATAGCTCAGCGGTGGCGGTGTGGTGCCGGCAAGGACAGGGGGCGAATACGCCCAGACGGTGTCCGGATCGACGTCGTTGGCGCTGCGTCCCAGCAGTTCGTTCAAGCGTGCCTGGGCCTGCTCATGCAGGTAGGTATCGAAGTCCGGAAACCGGCTTTCCGAGGCCGGATGATCGTTGAAAGTGCGCAAGGCGCCTTCGGCGTCTTCGGCCAGGGACGAGAGCTTTTGCCTGTCTTGTGCGCTGGCTGAGCGATACCAGCCCGGCGTGGTGAACTCATAGTCGTCGACCCGCGTGGCCAGCACATGCTCGGCCATCGACCTCAGGCAATCGCGATGGCTAACGGCGACCGTGAACCAGACTTCCTGGTATTCCCGGTCCTGGGGTTTAAAACTCAGGCCGGCCAGCACCTGGCGCAGGCTGGGGCGAAAACGCAGGGGCGCCCGGGTGATCAAGTACTCGGTCATGCGGGCGGCAGCGGCGTCGCCGTTGTTCAGGGCCCAGCCGAGGATGTGTTGTTGGCAAGCGGCCTCGCTGCCGAACGCCTGGAATTGCTGATCTCGCGGCGCTTCGGGGGTGCAGAGCAGCAGGCGTTTGATCGTTCCGTGGTCGTCCGCCTGGCGCAGCACCCACACATCCTGCAGTTGCGCGCCATGCAGCGACAGGGTGCCGGCCCCCAGGGTTGCGGCGCTCAGTCGCGTATCGCTGCCGGCGCGCAGGCGCTGGATCAATTGCAGGTCGTCGTCGCGCAGATGACCTTGCAGATACGCGGTGTAGGCCAGTGCGTCGATCCGCTGATCGAGCATCTGCTCGATGGCCCGCCTGATTTCGGGGCGGGCATGCATCCAGGTTTGCACCTCGGCAAAATCCACACGCGGGTGCAGGGTGTCCAGTTGCTGAATCAGCCACGCCGGGGTCAGGTCCATGTGCGATTCGTGCAGGGGCGCGCCGTGGTAGGTGAGGGTGGTTTTTTCCAGGAAGTCCGAGCCGGGCAACGCGTCCCCGGTATGGGCGCCGCGCAAGGCCAGCTCGATCAGGTCTCGCGAATGTTCATAGACACCAAAACCGGCGACGTAACGGCGGGTGCGCAGGTGCAGGTGTTGTGGTTCCAGGTCATGGATTTCCAGCTCATCGCCGAGCCGTTCAAGCCAGGCGTGACGGGCCAGGGCTTGCGGACTGGCGGCGGGGCCCAGCAGGTCCAGCAAACGTTGCCGCGCCTGGTTGTAATGACGCAGACGCAATGCCAGTTCTGCCCGGTGGTCTTCACTGGCGCTGCGATACCAGTCCGGTGCGCTGTAACGCAGGCTGCGTTCAAGCAGGGCTTGGGCGTGAAGTTCGAGGCGGGGCGTGAGGTCCGGCAGGGCGGCGTCGATGGCGCGGTCGAGGGCGCGGAGCAATTGGCCGCTGTCGTGCTCGGGGTTGTCGGCAAAACTCAAGGCCCGCTCGATATCTCGGGTGCGTTTGTCGATCAGCGCGTCGTAGAGGTGTTCAAACAAGGGGGTGCTGTCGATGGGCGACAACTGCAAAGGCCAGATGCCGGATTCGCTCAAGGCGTGATAGCGCGTCGGCAGCATCTGCATGAAGTCACTGCGCCCGGCGGCGTGCTGCATGTGCTGCGACAAATGACTATTGAGCGCGGCCAGCGAGTCGAAGGACTCGACCCCTCGCGAGGGCGTGAACAGCAGGACCTGGCCGACGTTTTGCGGCGTCAGTAAATCGTTGGTCACGGGGCTGTTTTTTTCCGTGGCGACAAAAGCCCCGGCCAGTTCGACAGTGTGTTCCTGATAGCTGAACTGCAAGGCATACAGGCCCGGACGCAGGGCCGGCCCCAGCGCCAGGCTTTCCAGCATCTTGCCGGCCTGCGGATGCAGCAAGCGATCCTGGACCGCCCACCGGGCTTCATGCTCGATGGCGGTGAACCCGGCCTCAAAGGTCATGAAGGACTTGGCAGGCTTGCCGTCGATCAAGTCCCGCAGGTCCATGTCCGCCAAATGCGCGATGAGCGTGGCCCTGAGTGTCGCGAGCAGCGTTTGCGCGGCCTGGCTGTGCAAATCACTGTCCGCCAGCGCCTGGTAGTGCGTACGGCAGCGGCGCAGAAACGGCTCGCGGTAGTTTTTCAGAAGGCCGTTCAGGCGTGTCAGGTAGACCTGTTCGGCCGAGGGTTTTTGTTCGGGTAGCAAAGGGGTTTGGGTCTTGAACAGATGATGACCGATCTGGTTGAGATAGCCTTTGATCTCTTCAAAGGACGGCGCGGCGGTGGGTGTGCTCATCGGCACGGTCTCCAGGCTGATGGGAATAACCTTCAGCTTGGAGTGGGGCGCGTGGGCGGTGGCGGTACATAGTTACCACCCTTCGCCGCGTGGGATGTGCGTGTCAGGCGTTTAAACACGGCTTGTTTAAAACCACTTCTGAGTTACTTCCCGAGACCTACAAAATCTTGCGCCGTTGCCTACGGCTACGCCAGAATCCGCCGGCTTGTGTGCCTTGGGGCTGGCCTCTATCGTTTCCGCACCGCTGCCCATCAGTGGTCGGGTTTAGCAGCCCAGGACAATTAACAAGATGCACAAGCTCCGTCAGTCAGGCATTTCCATGCCAGCACTCGATGGTAGCTGTGTGCAGGGCGTCTTCGGGCGCGCCGGTTTTGTTAGTTCCCCGGTCTGCTAACCTGCGCACAGCTGCCTCCCCCTCGTTTAGCAGCAGAAGGGTTGGCGCCCGATCTGAGAACTGACTTATGACTAAAGTGACGCCCGATCCGCCAGAAACCGATCCAACCGCCCCGCAACAACCCGAATCAACACCACGCGACATCCCCTCATTCGCCGACATCAAAGCCACACCGCGTACACCGAGCACCCTGTTTGCCGTAAGCCCCGAGGCCAGCAGCGAAACCCTGATGACATACCTGGTCGAGACCCTGGCCTCGGTCGACGTGCTGGTCCACAACCTGGTGGACCTGCTGGACGGCAGCTCACGCAACGCCTTGCTCGGCATTTCCAACAGCGTGATGCTGGCGGAAATCACAGCGAACCGGGTGCTGGATCAGATCGACCCGCGTGAATAGACCCGGCCCCTTCGCGGGCAAGCCTCGCTCCTACAGGGGAATGCAATCAACCTGTAGGAGCGTGGCTTGCCCGCGAAGACGGCAGGTCAGGCGCCAAAGATCTAAACCTTGGCACTCACCTCACTGCGATTAACCAACGCCTCCAACGCCCCACTCAAACTCGGCGCTTTGTCGCCAATCAGCAGGTGCCAAATGCCACCTTCAAGCTGGCTGACACCCTGGCAGCCCAATTCCTTCAACTGACACTCCGACAACGCTTTGCCATCCGCCAGTTGCAGGCGAATCCGGGTCATGGCGATGCAGTCCATTTGCAGCACATTGTCGCCACCGCCCAAGGCATTCAGCCACTGCTGCGCTTCCGGTGTCGCTACGGGTTTCACCACGTCGACCACAGGGGCAGGGGCAGCGATAACCCCACGACCCAGAGCGGGCATCGCCAGGCGAATCTCATCGGCGATGCTGTCGGCCATCGGCCCGACCACCACCTGCAAACTCCCGCCCTTGCCCGGACGCACCACGGCCATTGCGCCCAGGGCTTTGAGCTCGACATCGTTGGCCTTGTTGCGATCCACCATGTCCAGTCGCAGGCGCGTGGTGCAGGCGCCGACGGTGATCAGGTTGTCCGCGCCGCCCAACGCCTTGATATAGGCCCCGGCGCGCTCGTTCGCCGCGACCACCACTTTCTCGCCTGAAAAAACATCTTCACGCCCCGGCGTCTTTAGGTTGAAGCGGCGAATGCAGAAATCAAACACCAGGTAGTAGATCGCCGCGTAGGCCAAACCCACCGGGATCACCAGCCAGCCATTGGTGGATTTGCCCCAGCCCAGAACCATGTCGATGAAGCCGCCGGAGAAGGTAAACCCGAGGTGGATGTTCAGCATGTTGGTGATGGCCATCGACAGGCCCGTCAGCACGGCGTGCACCAGATACAGCATCGGCGCGAGGAACATGAAGGCGAATTCGATCGGTTCGGTCACGCCGGTCAAAAACGACGTCAGCGCCATCGACAGGAAGATCCCGCCCATGACCTTGCGCCGCTCCGGCAAGGCGTTGCGGTACATCGCCAGGCACGCGGCGGGCAGGCCGAAGATCATCATCGGGAACATGCCGGTCATGAACTGGCCGCCCTTCGGGTCGCCAGCGAAGTAGCGCGACAAGTCGCCGGTGACGATGGCGCCGGTGGTCGGGTCGGTGAAGTTGCCGAACACAAACCACGCCATGTTGTTGAGGATGTGGTGCAGGCCCGTGACGATCAGCAAGCGGTTGAACACGCCGAAAACGAACGCGCCGAAGCTGCCGCTTTCCATCATCAACGCGCCGAAACTGTTGATGCCTTGCTGGATCGGCGGCCAGACCAGGCCGAAGATCAACCCCAGGCCGACGGCGGCGAAACCGGTGACGATGGGTACGAAGCGTCGGCCACCGAAGAACGCCAGGTACTCCGGCAACTTGATGTCCTTGAAGCGGTTGTACAGCGCGCCGGCCATCAAGCCACTGACGATCCCGGCGAGCATGCCCATGTTGATGCTGGCGTCGAGCACCTTGAGGGTCGACACCATCACCAGGTACCCAATGACCCCGGCCAGCCCGGCAGTGCCGTTGTTGTCCTTGGCGAAACCGACCGCGATGCCGATGGCGAAGATCATCGCCAGGTTGGCGAAGATCACCTGGCCGGCGTCGTGGATGATCGCGATGTTCAGCAGATCGGTGTCGCCCAGGCGCAGCAACAGGCCGGCGATGGGCAGGATCGCGATCGGCAGCATCAGCGCGCGGCCGAGGCGCTGCAAGCCTTCGATGAAGTATTGGTACATGGCGTATCTCCCTGGATTCTTGTTTTAGTTGTTCAGCTCAGAGGCCAATGTTGATGACAGGCGTGACGCACCGCGCCGGCGCTGCTCAACTTGAGCAAGCCCTGGCTGAGGCGTCGGCATTCGCTGGCGTCCAGGTGTCGGACGCGGTCCTTGATTTCGCCAATCTGTACCGGGCTCACCGACAATTCGCTGACCCCCAGGCCAATCAGTACTGGCGTGGCCAACGGATCCGACGCGAGCGCCCCACAAACCCCGACCCAACGGTTATGCACCGCCGCACCGGCGCAGGTCTGCGCGATCAAACGCAGCAGCGCCGGGTGCAACGCATCGACCCGGGAGGCGAGGCCGGCATGGTCGCGGTCCATGGCCAGGGTGTATTGGGACAAGTCGTTGGTGCCGATGGACAGGAAGTCCGCGTGCTCGGCCAGTTGCTCGGCCAACAGCGCGGCGGCCGGGACTTCGATCATCACGCCAAGCTCCGGGCGTTGAGTCAGCTCCAGCTCGGTGCACAAGGCGTCGAGGCGCTGGCGGATGTGCAGCAGCTCGTCGACTTCAGTGACCATCGGCAACAGGATCCGGCAGCGCGATAACGGGCTGACGTGCAGCAGCGCGCGCAGTTGCTGATCGAGCAGTTCCGGGCGCACCTGAGCCAGGCGAATCCCGCGCAGGCCGAGCACCGGGTTGGCTTCGGCGGGCAGTGGCAGGTAGTCGAGTTGTTTGTCGCCGCCGACATCGATGGTGCGGATGATCACCGACTTGTCACCCATGGCATCGAGCACGGCTTGGTAGGCGTGGCGTTGTTCCTGTTCGTCCGGCGCGGTGTTGCGATCGACGAACAGAAACTCGGTACGCAGCAGGCCGACGCCGTCGGCGCCATTGGCCAGGGCATCCGCCGCTTCGGCACTGGACGCGACATTGGCTGCGACTTCAATGTGCGAGCCATCGAGGGTCAACGCCGGGGTGTGCGCTTGCGCCTGTTGCTGGGCGCGACGTTGCTGATGATCGATTTGCGCCTGACGCACCTCGGCCAGGCGTTCGGCGCTCGGCGTCAATTCGAGGCGACCGCCATCGGCATCCAGTACCACCGCTTGGCCTTGCGCCTGATCCAGCAATGTCGAACCCAACGCCACCAGGCACGGCAGGCCTTTGCCCCGGGCGAGAATCGCCACATGAGAGGTCGCGCCACCCGCTGCCATGCACAGGCCCGCAACGCCATGCTGACTCAGTTGCAGCAGATCGGACGGCGTCAGTTCATGGGCCGCCACGATGGCGCCAGCGGGAATGTCGTAATGCCAGGTTTCCCCCAGCAGGGCGCGCAGCACCCGTTGCTTGAGGTCACGCAAATCATTGGCGCGTTCGGCCAGCAACGGGCTGCCGAGTTGCTGCAGGACCTCGCACTGCACGTCGATGGCCTGGCTCCAGGCGTGAGTCGCGGCGCTGCCGTTGTCGATGGAGTGCGCCGCTGCGTCCAGCAACGCCGGGTCTTCCAGCAGCGCGAGGTGCGCGGCGAAGATCGCTTCCTCGTCGGTGTGCTTGTGCTTGCGGGCCTGGGTCAGCGTGTGATCGATTTCGCTGCGCACCACGACCAACGCGGCATCAAGGGCTTGCCGTTGTTGCTCGGGATCGTGGCTGCCAGCGTCCACCGGCAGGCTGATT
This sequence comes from Pseudomonas sp. ANT_J12, assembly GCF_008370045.1. Taxonomy (GTDB): domain Bacteria; phylum Pseudomonadota; class Gammaproteobacteria; order Pseudomonadales; family Pseudomonadaceae; genus Aquipseudomonas. Next base: position 823,232 of record NZ_VOBN01000001.1, on the reverse strand, counting down.
GCGTTCAAGCGAAACAGCGGCCCTGCTACCAGACCGGGCGCGGCGCAAACGCCATGCAACACACCCGCTTCGGCCGGGCGATTGCGTTGGGCAATCGGCGCTGGCGCAGCGGTGTGACTGTCTTGCGCCAATGCGGTGGATAACGCAGTCAACAACGCCTGCAACGCCGCTTCAGCGTCCGGGCCCTGACTGCTGACCTGAACGTCTTCCTGCTCGCCGATGGCCAGGCTCATCAGCCCGATCAAGCTGTCACAGGGCGCCGATTTGCCGGCGAAATGCAGCCGCGACTGGCTCTTGAAGCCTTGCGCCGTCTGCCGAATCAGCGCCGCCGGCCGAGCGTGCAAACCACCGCGATGGGCGATGCGGACATGACCGTGAACTTCGATGCCGCAAAGGTCGACTTCGACCGGCACGCCATTGGCCAGCCGCCGCACGATATGCAGCAGCGGATCGCCGACCTTCACCGATTTCAGGGTGATCGGGCGCGCTTGAAAGTCCTGGCTGTTGGTCAGGATCATCAGGCTGACCAGGCTTTTGCACTGCTGCGCGACCTTGTCCAGGTCATAGCGCAACAGCGGCTGGCCGTTAGAAACCCGCGCACCTTCCTTGACCAGCATCGAAAAGCCCTCGCCCTGCAACTCGACCGTGTCGAGGCCCAGGTGCAGCAGCAACTCGGCGCCGTTGTCGGCGCGCAAGGTCACGGCGTGGCCGGTACGGGCGACATGCACCACCACGCCAGCGCAAGGCGCGTGAAGGGTGTCGTTCAATGGATCGATAGCAATCCCGTCACCCATGGCTCCACTGGCGAACACCGGGTCCGGGACTCTGGCGAGCGTGAGCACCGGGCCGCTGAGCGGGGCGCTGAGGGTCAGCTCTTTATTATTGTTGTGCATGGCTCGGTACTCATCAGTAAACAATTCGGTTCGGGTCGATCGCGCCCTTCGACTCAATGGGTGCGCGTCACTTTGCTCAAGTGCCGTGGTTGGTCCGGGTCCATGCCTCGGGCGACGGCCAAACCAGCCGCCATCACATAGAAACTCTGGATCGCCAGAATCGGATCAAGGGCCGGGTGTTCGGCGCGGGTCAGGGTCAGGTCGCGTTCACTGACGTCATCCGGTGCGGCCAGCAATACACGGGCGCCGCGCTGGCGCATGTCGGCGGCCAAGCTCAGCAAACCGGCCTGCTCGGCACCGCGCGGGGCGAACACCAGCAATGGGTATTGCTCGCCGATCAAGGCCATCGGGCCGTGCCGGACTTCGGCACTGCTGAAGGCTTCGGCCTGGATCGCCGAGGTTTCCTTGAACTTCAGTGCGGCTTCCTGGGCGATGGCGAAACCGGCGCCACGGCCGATCACCATCAGGCGTTCGCAATCGCGCAGGGCGTCGATGGCCAGGCTCCAGTCCTGTTGCGCCGCCTCGCGCAGGCCTTCCGGCAGCGCGTTGCCGGCTTCGAGCAATTCCACATCTTCTTTCCAGTGGGCGATCAAGCGTGCGCTGGCGCTGAGGGTGGCGATAAAACTCTTGGTGGCCGCGACGCTGCTTTCGGTGCCGGCCAACAGTGGCAGGCTGAATTCACACGCGGCTTCCAGTGGCGAGTCCGCCGCGTTGACCATCGAAATGCTCAGAGCGCCACGCTTGCGCAACAGACGCAGGCTGTTCACCAAATCCGGACTTTGCCCCGATTGCGAGAAGGCGAACGCCACCTGGCCGCTGACCTTCAACGGCGCTTGCTGCATGGTCACCACCGACATCGGCAACGACGCCACCGGAATCCCCAGTTGCTGCATGGTCAGGTAGGCGAAGTAACTCGCCGCGTGGTCGGAGCTGCCCCGGGCCACGGTCATCGCCACTTGCGGCGGCTGACGGCGCAGGCGCCCGGCGATCTCGATCATCTGCGGGTCCAGTTGCTGCAATTGGGCTTGCACGGCCTCGAACGAGGACAGCGCCTCTTCAAGCATTTTTGAAGTCAATGTCTTCTCCTTCGACCATGACGGCGGTCAGTGTGAGTGAGCGATCCAGCCGCACGCAGTCGGCCCAGGCACCGGGTTCCAGGCGCCCGCGTTCGTTAATACCGAGGTAGTCGGCGGGGAATTGCGAAAGGCGTTGCGAGGCTTCGGCGATGGGCAAACCGATCTTCACCAGGTTGCGCAACGCTTGATCCATGGTCAGGGTGCTGCCTGCCAAAGTGCCGTCGGCCAGGCGCACGCCGCCCAGGCACTTGGTCACGGTGTGGCTGCCGAGCTTGTATTCACCGTCAGGCATGCCGGCGGCGGCGGTGGAATCGGTGACGCAATACAGGCACGGGATCGAGCGCAGGGCCACGCGCATGGCGCCGGGGTGTACGTGCAGCAGATCCGGAATCAGCTCGGCGTATTTGGCATGGGCCAGGGCTGCGCCCACGATGCCGGGCTCGCGGTGATGCAGCGGGCTCATGGCGTTGTAGAGGTGGGTGAAACTACTGGCGCCGGCCTCCAGCGCCGCCACGCCTTCCTCGTAACTGCCGAGGGTGTGGCCGATTTGCATGTGCACGCCACGGGCGCTGAGGGCGCGGATCAAGGCGTCGTGGCCGGCGATTTCCGGGGCGATGGTGATCACGCGGATCGGCGCCAGGGCCAGGTACGCCTCGACTTCGGCCATCAACGCGGTGTGGGCGAAATTCGGTTGGGCCCCGAGTTTTCCGGGGTTGATGTACGGGCCTTCGAGGTGCACGCCGAGGACCCGGGCGCTGCCGGTCGGGCGCTGCTCGCAGAACTCGCCGACGGCTTTGAGCACGCTGGAAATCTCTTCGCTCGGCGCAGTCATGGTGGTGGCCAGCAGCGAGGTGGTGCCGAAACGCACGTGGGTTTTGGTGATGGTTTCGAAAGCGCTCGCGCCTTCCATGATGTCTTTGCCACCGCCGCCGTGAACGTGCAGGTCGATGAAACCCGGCAGCAGGTAAGGCAGGTCGTTGTCGGCCGGATCGCAGGGCACGCCTTCGATGGACACGACTTTGCCGTGTTGGTGAATCAGCCGGCCGCGAACCCAGCCGTGGGCGGTGAGGATGTTGTCTTCGGACATTTCGGTTCTCGCTGTTTGGCGACTTCGCCCGGTTTAGCGGCGAAGCTCTGCGACAAAGTCGTAGTAGTCGTTGCGGCAATAGGTGTCGGTGACTTCGATGGGCGTGTTGTCTTCCAGGTAGCCAACCCGGGTCATCAGCAACATGGCGGTGCCGGGGGCGATGCCCACCAGCGCGGCGAATTCGTCCGAGGCGTTGATCGCCTGGATGTGTTGCAAGGCGCGGACAATCGGTTTGCCGATACCGTCGAGGTATTCGTAGAGGGAATCGCCCACCGCTTGCGGCTTGGGGATGATCGAAGCGGGCAGGGTGCTCATCTCGATGGCCATCACCGTGTCGTCGGCTTTGCGCAGGCGTTTGAGCCGCGCGACCTTGTCGTTGGGCGAGAGGCCGAGGCGGATCAGTTCTTCATGGGTCGGCGGAGTGATTTCCCGCTCCAGCCATTGCGAACCGGGGACGAAGCCTTTGAGGCGGAGCATTTCGCTGAAACCGGAGAGGCGCGACAGCGGTTGTTCCAGGCGCGGGGTGATGAAGGTGCCGGAACCCTGATTGCGCCGGATCAGGCCTTGTTCGAACAACACCTCCAGTGCCTTGCGTGCGGTGACGCGGGAAATGCCCAGCAATTCGCTGAGACTGCGCTCCGACGGCATGGCCTGCTCGGCTTTCCACTGGCCGGCGTGGATCGCCGCTTCCAGATTGCGCGCCAGTTGCAGGTACAGCGGCGTCGGCTGGGTGTCGTCAGGACGTAGGGCCTGGATGTCATTCATGTAGGTCTTTTCCGATGCGGATATTGGATTGTTGTCGCCCGGTTGTAGGACGGAAGCTAATACCACTTAAATACCATGTCAATCAGACCACTTTGCTTGAGGCGCAGCAAAATCGGGGCTTAAGGGCTTGTTTGGAGGGGGATGGTTTGAAGTGGTATTAGCGGTGGGGGTTTTGGAAGCAAAGATCGCAGCCTTCGGCAGCGCCTACAAAGAGAATTGGTATCAACCCTGTAGGCGCTGCCGAAGGCTGCGATCTTTTGATTTATTTTTTCGAAGGGCGACGGAAGGTAGCGGGCAGACCACGATTTAACTGGCGCCGCAGCCCACTGTGGCGAGGGGGCTCGCCCCCGTTCGGCTGCGCAGCAGCCGTAAAATCAGCAGACGCGGTATGCCAGTTGAAACCCGGTAGCAGGTTCTGGCACTGCTTCGCAGCGCAACGGGGGCAAGCCCCCTCGCCACAAAAGCCCCGCGCAGTTGCACAAACCTTACGGCCGAATCTCAATCATCGTGCCATCCGGCACCAAACCCCACACCTCGCGCATGTCCATGTTGCGCATGGCGATGCAGCCGTCGGTCCAGTCCAGGGTGTGGAACAGGTTTTCCGGGTAGTCATAGGTGTCGGGGGTGCCGTGGATCATGATCATGCCGCCCGGGTTGACCCCTTCGCGCCGGGAGCGGTCGGCATCGTCGCGGTTGGGATAAGAGATGTGCATCGCCAGGTTGAAGCGGTCGCTGACCTTGCGCCAGTCCACCCAGTAGAAACCCTCGGGTGTGCGCTTGTCGCCTTCCATCAGCTTCGTGCCCCGTGGGTTTTTGCCCAGGGAGATGCGGTAGGTGCGCAGCGGTTTGCCGTCGGCGATCAATTGCAGTTGATGGGCAGATTTGAGCACCAGCACTTTTTCGATGGGTTTGCCGTCCAGGGTGACCACGGTGGAGGCCTGGGACACCACGACGAACGACAGGCAAAACAAGGCAAGCAACCAGCGCATTGAAACGATATCCCTAGAGGTGTCGCGACTATTTATAAGTTGGAATTCAGTAAGAGCTTAGATGATGGCGGGTTGCGCAAGCGGTGGAATCGACTCGGAACGCACCGGGTAGACCTCCGTCTGCCGGTCAGCGAAGAAGCATTCTAAGGTACGGCCCACCGTGCGGAAAGCCAGCTCTGACCAAGGGATGTCGGCTTCATCGAACAGCATGACTTCCAGGCTCTCGGGGCCGGCAGCAAAGTCCAGGTCCACCAGTTCGGCGCGGAAGAATACGTGCACCTGACTGATGTGCGGCACGTCGATCAGCGTATAGATGCTCAGGTTACGCACTCGGGCGCAGGCTTCTTCGGCGGTCTCGCGCACGGCGGCCTGCTCGATGGTCTCGCCGTTTTCCATGAAACCGGCGGGCAGGGTCCAGTAACCGAGGCGCGGCTCGATGGCGCGGCGGCACAACAACACCTTCGAGCCCCAGGTCGCCACGCAACCGGCGACGATATTGGGGTTCTGGTAGTGAATGGTCTGACAGCTGTCACAGACAAAACGCAGGCGCGAATCGCCTTCGGGAATGCGCTGGGTGACCGGGTTACCGCACTGACTGCAAAATTTCATGCTTGGGTTCCTGGAGGCTGCGCCTATCTTGGCGTGCGGCGGTGTCAGTCGGCAAGTTGTCGTTTCGCGACATGGCGCAGTTCGGGGGTTGGGCGGTCGGTTCTATTGGTGCATGATGCGAGGTAGCCAACAGATCGAGAGCACTCATGCTGGACGAGCTACTTCACCGGGTAAGCAACCACACGCCGAAAACGCTGGAAACCGATAAACGTTTCCCCGAAGCCGCGGTACTGGTGCCGATCACTCGCAGCGATGAACCGGAACTGGTGCTGACCCTGCGCGCCAGCGGGCTCTCGACCCATGGCGGCGAAGTCGCCTTTCCCGGCGGACGGCGCGACCCCGAAGACCCCGACCTGATCTTCACCGCCCTGCGCGAAGCCGAAGAAGAAATCGGCCTGCCGCCAGGCCTGGTCGAAGTGATCGGCCCGCTCAGCCCGCTGATTTCCCTGCATGGCATCAAGGTCACGCCTTATGTCGGTGTCATTCCTGACTACGTCGAATACCTGGCCAACGATGCCGAAATCGCGGCGGTGTTCAGCGTGCCCCTGGAGTTCTTCCGCAAGGACCCGCGGGAACACACGCACCGCATCGATTACCAGGGCCGCAGTTGGTACGTGCCGAGCTATCGCTACGGCGAATACAAGATCTGGGGGTTGACGGCGATCATGATCGTCGAGTTGATCAACCTGCTGTATGACGCCGACATCAGCCTGCACCGCCCCCCGAAAAGCTTTATCAATACCTGAATCCGAACCCGCGGCTGCCTGAGCCTTGAGGACAACACGATGAAATATCGCCTGGGCGATGCCCGCGTCGAAACCCATCCGCAGAGCTGGGTCGCCCCCAACGCCGTGCTGGTGGGCAAGGTCAAACTGGAAGAGGGCGCCAACGTCTGGTTCAACGCCGTGCTGCGCGGCGACAACGAACTGATCCTGATCGGCAAGAACAGCAACGTCCAAGACGGCACCGTGATGCACACCGACATGGGCTACCCGCTGACCATCGGCACCGGCGTGACCATCGGCCATAACGCCATGCTCCACGGCTGCACCGTCGGCGACTACAGCCTGATCGGTATCAACGCCGTGATCCTCAACGGCGCGAAAATCGGCAAGAACTGCATCATCGGCGCCAACTCGCTGATCGGCGAAGGCAAGGAGATCCCGGACGGTTCACTGGTCATGGGCTCGCCGGGCAAGGTGGTGCGCGAACTCACCGAGCCGCAGAAGAAAATGCTCGAAGCCAGCGCCGCTCACTACGTGCACAACTCGCAGCGCTATGCCCGCGACCTGGCCGAGCAGGAAGAATGAACGCGCCCGAACGACCGGTGCTATCGCCCTGCGTGAACATCTGCGCACTGGACGACGACGATATCTGCACCGGATGCCAGCGCACGGTGGAAGAGATCACCCGTTGGAGCCGGATGGACAACGAAGAGCGGCGCAAGGTGTTGGGGTTGTGTCATGAGCGGGCCAAATCCAGTGGGCTGCTTTGGATGATCGGGGCCAAATCGGATAAATGAGGTGCGGCCTTCGCGGGCAAGCCTCGCTCCTACAGGACCGGGGCGTTCCGCAATGATGTGACCGCCACAATACCGTAGGAGCGAGGCTTGCCCGCGAAGAGGCCCTCACGACCACCCCATCTCTTGGCCCAACCTCATTCCCTGAAGTACCCTGTGCGCCAAACTGACAGGTATTCCCAAGCCCCCATGCTCTTCCTGATTTCTTACATCAGCAGCGTCGTGCTGATCAACTACGCCTTTTCCACCGCCCCGCACCTGGACATCATCTGGTCGGCCTGGGGCGGGTTGGTGTTTGTGCTGCGCGACATGGTGCAAACCCGCTTCGGCCATGGCGCCATCGCCGCGATGCTGGCGGCGCTGGTGCTGTCCTACGTCACCTCTGATCCGTCCATCGCCCTGGCCAGCGCCACGGCGTTCGCGGTGTCCGAGTGCATCGACTGGCTGGTGTTCAGCATCACCAAGCGCCCGTTGCACGATCGCCTGTGGATAAGTTCGGCCCTGAGCATTCCCCTCGACACCTTCATCTTCTTCGGCATGATCGACGCCTTCACCCCGGCCGTGATCCTCACCGCCATGGGCTCGAAGTTCGCCGGTGTGACGGTCGTGTGGCTGATCATGGCCTGGCGCTTGCGCAAACAGGCCGTCGCCGGCTGAAGCCAAACCTCGCAGTTCATGTAAAATGCCGCGCTTTCTCCCCATGGGAAGCGCGCCTGGCGCTGCGACCCTCGATGATCCGCTTCTTTGAGGACCTTCAGATGACCCGTATCGGAACTCCATTGTCGCCAACCGCGACCCGCGTATTGCTGTGTGGCTGTGGCGAGTTGGGCAAGGAAGTGGTGATCGAGCTGCAACGCCTGGGTGTTGAAGTGATTGCCGTGGACCGCTACGCCAACGCGCCGGCCATGCAAGTCGCCCACCGCAGCCATGTGATCAACATGCTCGATGGCGCCGCCCTGCGTGCGGTGATCGAGGCCGAGAAGCCGCACTTCATCGTGCCGGAAATCGAAGCCATCGCCACCGCGACCCTGGTCGAACTGGAAGCCGAAGGTTTCACCGTGATCCCGACCGCGCGCGCCGCGCAGTTGACCATGAACCGCGAAGGCATCCGTCGCCTGGCCGCCGAAGAGCTGGACCTGCCGACTTCGCCGTACCACTTTGCCGACACTTTCGAGGACTACAGCAAGGCCGTTGAAGACCTGGGCTTCCCCTGCGTCGTCAAACCCGTGATGAGTTCGTCGGGCAAAGGCCAGAGCCTGCTGCGCAGCACCGCAGACGTGAAAACCGCCTGGGATTACGCCCAGGAAGGCGGCCGCGCCGGCAAAGGTCGGGTGATCGTCGAAGGCTTTATCGATTTTGACTACGAAATCACCCTGCTGACCGTGCGTCACATCGGTGGCACCACGTTCTGCGCACCGGTCGGCCACCGTCAGGAGAAGGGCGACTACCAGGAATCCTGGCAGCCACAAGCCATGAGCCCGATTGCCCTGGCCGAATCCGAGCGCGTCGCCAAAGCTGTGACCGAGGCCCTGGGTGGTCGTGGTCTGTTTGGCGTCGAGCTGTTCATCAAAGGTGATCAGGTGTGGTTCAGCGAAGTGTCGCCGCGCCCGCATGACACCGGCCTGGTGACCCTGATTTCCCAGGACCTGTCGCAATTTGCGCTGCACGCACGGGCGATTCTGGGCCTGCCGATCCCATTGATCCGGCAGTTCGGTCCATCGGCGTCGGCGGTGATCCTGGTGGAAGGGCAGTCGACCCAGACCGCTTTCTCCAATCTGGGTGCTGCGCTGAGCGAGCCGGATACGGCGTTGCGTCTGTTCGGCAAGCCTGAAGTGAACGGCCAGCGTCGCATGGGCGTGGCGTTGGCGCGGGATGAGTCGATTGAAGCGGCGCGCGCCAAGGCAACTCGTGCTTCGCAGGCTGTTGTAGTCGAGTTGTAAGGCTACAAAGATCGTTCCCACGTTCTGCGTGGGAATGCCTCAACGGACGCTCCGCGTCCGCTTTTGGGACGCGGAGCGTGGGGAACGATCCTTATGAGGCCCGATTCAAATCGTTATGCCGCGTTTCTTTCAGGCACAGCACCGCGATCAAACTCAACACCGCCGCCCCCGACACATACCCGCCGACATAACTCAAACCGCCCATCGCCACCAGTTTCTGCGCAAAGAACGGCGCCGCCGAGGCCCCGACAATGCCGCCCAGGTTGTACGCCGCCGACGCTCCGGTGTATCGCACGTGGGTCGGAAACAGCTCCGGCAACAACGCGCCCATCGGCGCAAATGTCACGCCCATCAGAAACAGCTCAATGCACAGGAACAGTGCCACGCCCCAGGTCGTGCCGTGGGTCAGCAGCGGTTCCATCAGGAAACCGGACAAAATCGCCAGCACGCCACCAATGATCAACACCGGTTTGCGCCCGTAACGGTCACTGGCCCAGGCTGACAAAGGCGTGGCGGCGGCCATGAACAGCACCGCAAAGCACAGCAGCGCGAGGAAGGTTTCCCGGGTGTAGCCGAGGGTCGACACCCCGTAGCTCAGGGAAAACACGGTCGAGATGTAGAACAGCGCGTAGCAGACCACCATCGACCCGGCACCCAGCAACATCGGCGCCCAGTACTGGCTGAACAGCTCGACCAGCGGAATCTTCACCCGCTCCTGGCGCGCCATCGCGTTGGCGAACACTGGGGTTTCGTGGAGTTTGAGGCGCACATACAGGCCGACCATCACCAGCACCGCGCTCAACAGAAACGGAATCCGCCAGCCCCACGAGCGGAACTGATCGTCGCTCAGCGTCATCGCCAGGGTCAGGAACAAACCATTGGCCGCGAGGAAACCGATCGAAGGGCCCAACTGCGGGAACATGCCGAACCAGGCACGTTTGCCCTTGGGGGCGTTCTCCGTCGCCAGCAGCGCTGCGCCGCCCCATTCGCCACCCAACCCCAGCCCTTGGCCGAAGCGCAACACGCACAGCAGAATCGGCGCCCAGGCTCCGATGCTGTCGTAGCCCGGCAACACGCCGATCAACGTCGTGCAGACACCCATCAACAGTAGGGAAGCGACCAGCGTCGACTTACGCCCGATACGGTCACCGAAGTGGCCGAACAGCGCCGAACCCAGTGGCCGCGCCAGGAACGCGATGCCAAAGGTGAGAAACGCCGAAAGCATCTGCGCGGTGCCGGAGGTCTGCGGAAAGAACACCGGCCCGATCACCAGCGCGGCGGCGGTGGCATAGACGTAGAAATCGTAGAACTCGATGGCGGTGCCGATGAAACTCGCCGTGGCCACGCGGGTGGCGGAGTTCGTCGGCTGGGCAGGCGTGGTATCGCTATAAGCGGTGCTGGTCGTCATGCGGTGATCCCTGACAGTCATGCTCCAGTGGAGCGAATTATTATGGTCGAACACCCAGGGATGTGGGTTTAACGCGGCGTGCGGGTAGCACGGGGGTAGGGCGGCGCTTGGGTAAGCGGCTCGATTATAGGAAGGCGGCTAACGATCAAACAAGGGGGCAAGGGGTGGTGGTGGCTTTTGTGGCGAGGGGGTTTACCCCCGTTCGGCTGCGAAGCAGTCGTAAAGTCGACGGACGCGGTGCATCAGATTAAACACGGTTGCAGGTTTTGGCACTGCTTCGCAGCGCAACGGGGGTAAACCCCCTCGCCACAAAAGCACCTTTCCACAAGAGGCCGTGTCAGGTTTTGGAGAGCACCGGCACCGAACTGGTATGCCAGACCAACACCCGTGTCACCCGATTATCCTCAGTCTCGAGAATCTCCAGTCGATAGCGCCCGATCTTCAGGCACACCGCGCTCTCCGGGATAGTCTCCAGTGCCTCGGTGACCAAGCCATTAAGGGTTTTCGGGCCATCGCTGGGCAGGTGCCAGCCCAGGCTCTTGTTCAGTTCGCGAATCGATGCCGCGCCCTCGATCACCAGTCGGCCATCGGCCTGTGGATGAATATGCGGGTTGTCCAGGCTGTGCTCGCTTTCGAACTCGCCGACGATTTCTTCGAGGATGTCTTCCAGGGTCACGATGCCGAGCACTTCGCCGTACTCGTCCACCACCATGCCCAGACGCCGCTGTTGCTTGTGGAAGTTCAGCAACTGCAACTGCAGCGGCGTGCTTTCCGGCACGAAGTAGGGTTCGTGGCAGGCCGCGAGCAGCGCTTCCAGGGTCAAGGTGGCATCCGGCAACAGATGACGGATCTGTCGGGTGTTGAGCACCGCTTCGACCTGGTTGATGTCGCTGTGGAACACCGGCAGGCGTGTGCGCCGGTTGTTGCGCAACTGCTCGATGATCTCTTCGAGCGAATCGTCGAGGTTGATCCCGTCGACGTCACTGCGTGGCACCAGGATGTCGTTGACCGTGATGTTGTCCAGCGCGTGGATGCCCGACAGCGCATGGGGGCGGATGGGCGCGTGTTCATGTTCGTCGTGGCGATCCACCGGCGCCTCGTCTTCGCTCTGTTGCACCACTTTGACCTTGCGGGCGAACGGGCGTGTCAGCAACTGGCTGATGCCATTGAGCAGCCAGGCGGCGGGGTAGATGATTTTCAGCGGCACGCCGAGCAGGGTGTTGCCCAGGCTCAGGATCGTGTCCGGATAGCGCACGGCGAGGGTGCGCGGCAGGTAGTCGGCGAACACCAGCAGGATCACACCGGCGCCGATGCCAGCGACCCACGGACCGTTCTCTGCCCAGGTGAAGATCGCCAGCAAGGTGCTGATGACCATCGCCAGCGCACGGCACAGGGTGTTGCAGAGGATCAGGCTGTTGAGCGGGAAGCTCAGCTTCGCCACCGGCTTATCGCTGGAGCGCGACGCGGTGCGTTGGGCCAACAAATGTTGTTGCGCGACTTCGATGGCGGTAAACAGCCCCGACCACAAAATCAGCAGGGCGATCACTGCAAGCATCGGCCCTATGGGCAAGTCGTCCATTTTTGCCGCCCGTCAGATGTGCAGAATGTATTCACGAACCAGCTTGCTGCCGAAATAGGCCAGCATCAGCAGGCAGAAACCGGCGAGGGTCCAGCGGATTGCCTTGTGCCCACGCCAGCCGAGGCGATTACGGCCCCACAGCAACACGCTGAACACGATCCAGGCCAGGCAGGCCAGCAGGGTCTTGTGCACCAGGTGCTGGGCAAACAGGTTCTCGACGAACAGCCAGCCAGAAATCAGCGACAGCGACAGCAGGGTCCAGCCGGCCCAGAGAAAGCCGAACAGCAGGCTTTCCATGGTTTGCAGCGGCGGGAAGTTCTTGATCAGCCCGGACGGGTGCTTGTGCTTGAGCTGGTGATCCTGCACCAACAGCAGCAACGCCTGGAACACCGCAATGGTGAACATGCCGTAGGCCAGGATCGACAAGAGAATGTGGGCGAGAATGCCCGGTTCTTCGTCGATGATCTGCACGGTGCCGGCGGGAGCGAACTGCGCCAGCAGCACCGTTGCCAGCCCCAGCGGGAACAGCAGGATCAGCAGGTTCTCCACCGGGATCCGAGAGCAGGCGATCAGGGTCAGGGCGATGACCGCCGCAGCAATCAGACTGGCAGCACTGAAGAAGTCCAGGCCCAGGCCGATCGGCGTCAGCAAGTGGGTAAACAGGCTGGCGCTGTGAGCCAGCACGGCCAGTACGCCGAGCGTGACCAGCAGGCGTTTGTTCGCCTTGGCACCGGAAGCCAGGCGAGTGCCCTGATAGAGAGTCGCAGCGGCATATAAGCAGGCGGCGGCGAGAGTGGTAAGCAAACTGGGTGACAAGGGGAGCATAAATCCTGTTAGGCAAGCCCGAAAGGCGCTGAGTTTGGCATAGAACCCACATCACACGAAAGTGCGAGGTGTCCGCCAGACGCAGTCTTCGCTATAATCCGCGACCTGCCCACGCCGCAGGCTCGCCGAGCACATGTTTATTCCGGTCTGGGCCGCCATTATCCCGGTCTACACAGGGCCTGAAAGGATCGCGCAATGTTTGAAAACTTAACCGACCGTCTCTCGCAGACGCTGCGCCATGTCACCGGCAAGGCCAAGCTGACCGAAGACAACATCAAAGACACCCTGCGCGAAGTGCGCATGGCGTTGCTCGAAGCCGACGTCGCCCTGCCGGTGGTCAAGGACTTCGTCAATTCGGTCAAGGAACGCGCCGTCGGCACCGAGGTGTCGCGCAGCCTGACGCCGGGCCAGGCCTTCGTGAAGATCGTCCAGGCCGAACTCGAAAGCCTGATGGGCGCGGCCAACGAAGACTTGAACCTGAGCGCCGTTCCGCCAGCCGTCGTACTGATGGCCGGTTTGCAGGGCGCTGGTAAAACCACCACCGCCGGTAAACTTGCGCGCTTCCTTAAAGAGCGCAAGAAGAAGACCGTCATGGTCGTGTCTGCGGACGTATACCGTCCGGCGGCGATCAAGCAGCTGGAAATGCTCGCCGGTGAAGTGGGCGTTACCTTCTTCCCGTCCGACCTGAGCCAGAAGCCGGTCGACATCGCGCAAGCCGCTATTAAAGAGGCGCGGCTGAAATTCATCGACGTGGTCATCGTCGATACCGCCGGTCGTCTGCACATCGACGAAGAGATGATGGGCGAGATCAAGGCGCTGCATGCCGCGATCAACCCGGTCGAAACCCTGTTCGTGGTCGATGCCATGACCGGCCAGGATGCCGCCAACACGGCCAAGGCCTTCGGCGACGCGCTGCCGCTGACCGGCGTGATCCTGACCAAGGTCGACGGCGACGCCCGTGGCGGTGCCGCGCTGTCGGTGCGTGCCATCACCGGCAAGCCGATCAAGTTCATCGGTATGGGCGAGAAGAGCGAAGCGCTCGAACCGTTCCACCCTGAGCGTATTGCTTCGCGCATCCTCGGCATGGGCGACGTACTCAGCCTGATCGAACAGGCCGAGCAGACCCTCGACAAGGACAAGGCCGACAAACTGGCCAAGAAACTGAAGAAGGGCAAGGGCTTCGACCTCGAAGACTTCCGCGATCAGCTGCAACAGATGAAGAACATGGGCGGCCTCGGCGGCCTCATGGACAAACTGCCGAACATCGGCGGTGTGAACCTGGCGCAAATGGGTAATGCCCAAGGCGCGGCAGAGAAACAATTCAAGCAGATGGAAGCCATCATCAATTCCATGACCCCGGCCGAGCGCCGCGACCCTGAGCTGATCAGCGGTTCGCGCAAACGTCGGATCGCCATGGGTTCCGGCACCCAGGTGCAGGACATCGGTCGCTTGATCAAGCAGCACAAGCAGATGCAGAAGATGATGAAGAAATTCTCCGCAAAAGGCGGAATGGCCAAAATGATGCGCGGCATGGGCGGTATGTTGCCCGGCGGCGGCATGCCCAAGATGTAAAGATTCCGCGCCGGCAGTCATGTCGGCGCAGACCCGCAGCGATGCGGGAACTCCAGCAAACCCGCACTTGGCGGGAGCTGACTGGCCGTTTTCAACGACGGCTCTATAGCAAATCTTGATGGCGACCGGAAGGCCGCCGGAAAAAGACATTTGCAAAAGTCCGGATATTCCTTAGAATATGCGGCCTTTCGGGCACCTATGCCCGCTGTGCCTTTAGATTTGCAGCACCGACTACAGGAACGATGTTCACATGCTAACAATCCGTCTTGCCCTTGGCGGCTCCAAAAAGCGCCCGTTTTACCACTTGACCGTAACCGACAGCCGCAACCCGCGCGACGGTTCGCACAAGGAACAGGTTGGTTTCTTCAACCCTGTTGCTCGTGGTCAAGAAGTCCGTCTGTCCGTGAACCAAGAGCGCGTAGCCTACTGGCTGAGCGTTGGTGCACAACCTTCTGAGCGTGTTGCTCAGTTGTTGAAGGACGCTGCTAAGGCTGCGGCCTGAGCAATATGAACGCGACGCCTGCTGTTGCTGATGATTTGATCGTTATCGGCAAAATCTATTCTGTTCATGGCGTTCGCGGCGAAGTGAAGGTGTATTCCTTTACTGATCCAACAGAAAACCTCTTGCAATACAAAACCTGGACGCTCAAGCGCGAAGGCAGCGTAAAGCAGGTTGAGCTGGTCAGCGGACGCGGGAACGACAAGTTCCTGGTCGCAAAGCTCAAGGGTCTCGATGATCGTGAAGAAGCTCGTCTTCTGGCCGGTTATGAGATCTGCGTGCCGCGCAACCTGTTCCCTGATTTGACCGACGGCGAGTACTACTGGTACCAGCTCGAAGGTCTGAAGGTCATTGACCAACTCGGGCAATTGCTCGGGAAGATCGATCATCTTCTGGAAACCGGCGCCAATGATGTAATGGTGGTCAAGCCTTGCGCTGGCAGCCTGGACGATCGAGAACGCCTGTTGCCCTATACGGAGCAATGCGTGTTGGTAGTCGACCTTGCCGCAGGCGAGATGAAGGTGGAATGGGATGCGGACTTCTAAGCGTGGCTAACTTGCGCGTAGAAGTGATCAGTTTGTTTCCCGAGATGTTCTCCGCCATCAGCGAGTACGGCATCACCAGTCGTGCGGTGAAACAGGGGCTGTTGCAGCTCACCTGTTGGAATCCGCGAGACTACACGACGGATCGACATCACACTGTGGACGATCGCCCATTTGGCGGTGGCCCGGGCATGGTGATGAAGATCAAGCCCCTGGAAGATGCTCTGGTTCAGGCCAAGGCAGCAGCCGGGGAGGCGGCGAAGGTTATTTACCTGTCCCCCCAAGGCCGTCAACTGACTCAGTCGGCGGTGCGCGAGTTGGCGAATCTGGATGCATTGATCCTGATTGCCGGCCGCTATGAAGGCATTGACGAGCGTTTTATTGAAGCTCATGTCGATGAAGAGTGGTCGATTGGCGACTATGTACTGTCTGGCGGCGAGCTGCCGGCGATGGTCCTGATTGATGCGGTTACACGACTGCTGCCTGGAGCTTTAGGGCATGCGGACTCCGCCGAGGAAGATTCCTTTACGGATGGTCTGCTGGATTGCCCGCACTACACCCGACCGGAGGTGTATGCGGATCAGCGTGTTCCCGACGTGTTGCTTAGTGGCAATCACGCGCATATCCGGCGTTGGCGTTTACAGCAGTCCCTTGGTAGGACCTTTGAACGACGCGCCGATCTTCTGGAAAGCCGCTCGCTTTCTGGAGAAGAGAAGAAGCTGCTCGAGGAATACATCCGCGAGCGGGACGATAGTTAACAACGTATCGATGGTAAATCCGACGATTTACCTTAGGAGCACAGCATGACTAACAAAATCATTCTTGCACTCGAAGCAGAGCAGATGACCAAAGAGATCCCTACCTTTGCCCCGGGCGACACTGTTGTCGTTCAGGTGAAAGTAAAGGAAGGCGACCGTTCGCGTCTGCAAGCGTTCGAAGGTGTTGTTATCGCCAAGCGTAACCGCGGCGTAAACAGTGCATTCACCGTTCGCAAAATCTCCAACGGTGTTGGCGTAGAGCGTACTTTCCAGACCTACAGCCCGCAAATCGACAGCATGGCCGTTAAACGTCGCGGTGACGTACGTAAAGCCAAGCTGTACTACCTGCGTGACCTGTCCGGTAAAGCAGCTCGCATCAAGGAAAAACTGGCTTAAGTCCAGCTTCCGATGCAGAAAAAAGCAGCCTTCGGGCTGCTTTTTTGTTGCCTGCGATTTACCCGATACAACCCTTACCTGTAGGAGCGAGGCTTGCCCGCGAAGGCGTCATATCAGCCAACATCAATGTTGAATGTAAGTCCGTCTTCGCGGGCAAGCCTCGCTCCTACAGGTGATCATGCCGTCACCGCAATTGCATCTGGCACTGTGAAGGCCTGTCCGGCTATGAAAGACTTGCCCCCAGTTTTCCCGTGACCTGAGCCTCTATGCCCGCCATCGACCACCCCCTGATAGACCAATTCCTCGACGCCCTGTGGCTGGAAAAAGGCCTCTCCGATAACACCCGCGATGCCTATCGCAGCGATCTGGCCCTGTTCAACGGCTGGCTACAGGAAAAGAATCTGGAGCTGATCAACGCCGGACGCGAATTGATCCTCGATCACCTGGCCTGGCGCCTCGAGCAAAACTACAAACCCCGCTCCACCGCCCGATTTCTCTCCGGCGTGCGTGGCTTTTATCGCTATTTGCTGCGGGAAAAGCTGATCGCCGTCGATCCGACGTTGCGCGTCGATATGCCGCAACTCGGTAGGCCGTTGCCCAAATCCCTGTCGGAAGCCGATGTCGAAGCGTTGCTGAATGCCCCGGACCTGAGCGAAGCCATCGGCCAGCGTGACCGCGCCATGCTGGAAGTGCTTTACGCCTGCGGCTTGCGGGTCACCGAGCTGATCAGCCTGACCCTGGAACAGGTCAACCTGCGCCAAGGCGTGTTGCGCGTGATGGGCAAGGGCAGCAAGGAACGGCTGGTGCCGATGGGCGAGGAGGCGATTGTCTGGGTCGAGCGCTATCTGCGTGACGGCCGTGGCGAACTGCTCGGCGGGCGGCCCAGTGACGTGATGTTCCCGAGCCAGCGCGGCGAGCAAATGACTCGTCAGACCTTCTGGCACCGCATCAAGCACCAGGCCAAGGTCGCCGGGATCGGCAAGTCGCTGTCGCCGCACACCCTGCGCCACGCGTTCGCCACGCACCTGCTCAACCACGGCGCCGACCTGCGGGTGGTGCAAATGCTGCTCGGCCACAGCGACCTGTCGACCACCCAGATCTACACCCACGTCGCCCGCGCCCGTTTGCAGGATTTGCACGCCAAACACCACCCGCGCGGCTAGTGGATCCTTTTTTGATCGACTGCGGTCCCTGTGGCGAGGGAGCTTGCTCCCGCTGGGCTGCGAAGCGGCCCCAAAACCGGCAACCGCTCTCTGTCAGACAAACTGCTTTGTCTGCTTTGCGACTGTTGCGCAGTCGAGCGGGAGCAAGCTCCCTCGCCACAATGAATGTTGCCAGTCGTATGTTGCCTGGTATCAGGTGCATTCGGCCCCACCAGCCTTATGTGGTAGGCTTTGCCGGTTTGCACGATGGGCGATTGTGACCCGGTGTTTCGGCACGGGCGTTCTGATCGTCCCATTTGTCCGCCTTCAGGAGTTCTCATGCGTCTGACCCCTATTTTCGCCGCCGCAGCCATTGCGTTGATCAGCACCTTTGCCGTCGCCGATGATGCGGCCGACAAAGCCATTCGTAAAAGCCTGGAAAGCCTCCAGCTGGAAACCCAGATCGACAGCATCAGCGCCAGCCCGCTGGCCGGCCTGTACGAAGTCAAACTCAAGGGCAGTCGCGTGCTCTACGCCAGCGCCGACGGTCAGTACGTGATGCAGGGCTACATGTTCCAGCTCAAGGACGGCAAGCCGGTCAACCTGACCGAGAAAACCGAGCGCCTGGGCGTTTCCAAACTGGTCAACGACATCCCGGTCGCAGAAACCGTGGTCTACCCGGCGATCGGCGAAACCAAGTCGCACATTACCGTGTTCACCGACACCACCTGCCCGTACTGCCACAAGCTGCACGCCGAAGTGCCGGAGCTGAACAAGCGCGGCATCGAAGTGCGTTACGTCGCGTTCCCGCGCCAGGGCCTGGGTTCGCCGGGTGACGAACAGCTGCAAGCGGTCTGGTGCTCCAAGGACAAGAAAGCGGCCATGGACAAGATGGTCGATGGCAAGGAAATCAAGGCCGCCAAGTGCGATAACCCGGTTTCCAAGCAGTTCGCCCTCGGTCAGTCGATCGGCGTGAACGGCACGCCGGCCATCGTTTTGGCCGACGGCCAGGTCATTCCGGGCTACCAGCCTGCGCCACAAGTCGCCAAACTGGCGCTGGGCGCGAAATAATTCGCATCGTCACGGTCAGCCTTTGACGATCATGGTCTGGCGGCACTGTCCGCCGGGCCATTAATAGAGAACCGCGAGCATGCGGTTGTTTTCACGGCCGGCCTTGCGTCGGCCGTTTTATGGGGAGTTCACAGTGAAACCGGTCAAAGTAGGCATCTGTGGGTTAGGGACCGTCGGTGGCGGTACCTTCAACGTACTTCAGCGCAACGCCGAGGAAATTGCTCGTCGTGCCGGGCGTGGAATCGAAGTGGCACAAATTGCCACGCGCACGCCAAAGCCTCAGTTCCAGACGACCGGTATTGCGATTACCAACGATGTGTTCGAAGTGGCCACGAACCCTGAGATCGACATCGTTATAGAGCTGGTGGGCGGCTACACCGTTGCCCGTGAGCTGGTACTCAAGGCCATCGAGAATGGCAAGCATGTGGTCACCGCGAACAAGGCACTGATCGCCGTTCACGGTAATGAAATTTTCGCCAAGGCGCGCGAGAAGGGCGTGATCGTGGCGTTCGAAGCGGCCGTGGCCGGTGGCATCCCGGTGATCAAGGCGATCCGTGAAGGCCTGTCCGCCAACCGGATCAACTGGGTCGCCGGCATCATCAACGGCACCGGCAACTTCATCCTCACCGAAATGCGTGAGAAGGGTCGCACCTTCGAAGATGTACTCGCCGAGGCGCAAGCCCTGGGTTACGCCGAAGCCGATCCGACCTTCGACGTCGAAGGCATCGACGCCGCCCACAAGCTGACGATCCTGGCGTCCATCGCGTTCGGCATCCCGCTGCAATTCGACAAGGCCTACACCGAAGGCATCACTAAGCTGACTACCGCTGACGTGAACTACGCCGAAGCGCTGGGCTACCGCATCAAGCACCTGGGCGTGGCACGCAGCACCGCCGCCGGTATTGAATTGCGTGTACACCCGACGCTGATTCCGGCCGATCGTCTGATCGCCAACGTCAACGGCGTGATGAACGCGGTGATGGTCAACGGTGATGCGGCCGGTTCGACCCTGTTCTACGGCGCTGGCGCCGGCATGGAGCCGACCGCTTCGTCGGTGATCGCCGACCTGGTCGACGTGGTTCGCGCCATGACCTCCGACCCGGAAAACCGCGTACCGCACCTGGCCTTCCAGCCGGATTCGCTGTCGGCCCACCCGATCCTGCCGATCGAAGCCTGCGAAAGCGCGTACTACCTGCGGATCCAGGCCAAGGACCATCCTGGCGTGCTGGCCCAGGTGGCGAGCATCCTGTCGGAGCGCGGCATCAACATCGAATCGATCATGCAGAAGGAAGTCGAAGAGCACGACGGCCTGGTGCCGATGATCCTGCTGACCCACCGTGTGCTGGAACAGCACATGAACGATGCGATCACCGCCCTGGAAGCCCTGGCGGGTGTCGTCGGTCCGGTTGTACGGATCCGTGTCGAACACCTGAATTGAATTGAAGCAGCGGCAAGTGGCAAGCTTCAAGCTGCAAGTAAAAGCCAATCTGCTTTTGTCTTGCCGCTTGTAGCTTGCAACTTGTCGCTCAAACCGAAGGTTTGCCCCTATGCGCTATATCAGTACCCGCGGCCAGGCACCGGCCCTGAATTTCGAAGACGTTCTGCTGGCCGGTCTGGCCACGGACGGCGGCCTGTATGTGCCGGAATGCCTGCCACGTTTCACCCAGGAAGAAATCGCCTCCTGGGCCGGCCTGCCGTATCACGAACTGGCCTTCCGGGTGATGCGCCCGTTCGTGGCCGGCAGCATTCCCGATGCTGATTTCAAAAAGATCCTTGAAGAGACTTACGGCGTGTTCGCCCACAGCGCCGTGGCCCCGTTGCGTCAGTTGAACGGCAACGAATGGGTGCTGGAGCTGTTCCACGGCCCGACCCTGGCATTCAAGGACTTCGCTCTGCAACTGCTCGGTCGCCTGCTCGACTACACGCTGGAAAAACGCGGCGAGCGCGTGGTGATCGTTGGCGCAACGTCCGGTGATACCGGTTCGGCCGCCATCGAAGGCTGCAAGCACTGCGAAAACGTCGACATCTTCATCCTGCACCCGCACAACCGCGTGTCCGAAGTGCAGCGTCGCCAGATGACCACCATCTTCGGCGAGAACATCCACAACATCGCCATCGAAGGCAACTTCGATGACTGCCAGGAAATGGTCAAGAACAGCTTCGCCGACCAGAGCTTCCTCAAGGGCACGCGCCTGGTGGCGGTGAACTCGATCAACTGGGCGCGGATCATGGCCCAGATCGTTTACTACTTCCACGCCGCGCTGCAACTGGGTGGCCCGGCGCGTTCGGTGTCGTTCTCGGTGCCGACCGGCAACTTCGGCGACATCTTCGCCGGTTACCTGGCGCGCAACATGGGCCTGCCGATCAACCAGTTGATCGTCGCCACCAACCGCAACGACATCCTGCACCGCTTCATGAGCGGCAATCAGTACGTCAAGGAAACCCTGCACGCCACGCTGTCGCCGTCGATGGACATCATGGTGTCGTCGAACTTCGAACGCCTGCTGTTCGACCTGCACGGTCGCAACGGCGCGGCGATTGCCGGCCTGATGGACAACTTCAAGCAGGGCGGTGGCTTCAGCGTCGAGCAAGAACGCTGGACCGAAGCGCGCAAGCTGTTCGATTCCCTGGCCGTGGATGACGCACAAACCTGCGAAACCATCGCCGAGGTCTACGAGCAGACCGGCGAGGTGCTGGACCCGCACACCGCCATCGGCGTCAAGGCTGCCCGCGAATGCCGTCGTAGCCTGGACATCCCGATGGTGATCCTCGGCACGGCCCATCCGGTCAAATTCCCGGACGCCGTGGAAAAAGCGGGTGTAGGAAAAGCTCTCGAACTACCTGCACATCTTTCTGATTTGTTTGAGAGAGATGAGCGTTGCACCGTGTTGCCAAATGACCTGAAGGCCGTGCAAGCCTTTGTCAGTCAGCATGGCAACCGCGGCAAGCCGCTTTAAGCCCGCAAAACTGTCACATTTTGAAGCCCGTCTCCTGACGGGCTTTTTTGTTTCTGCGTGCACACTTGTCGTGTTTTCGCCCCCGAAGGACGGGCGAGTTGATCACGAAGGAAGTGGCAATGTTGTTTTCAATAGGGTTGAAACCAGCCGCGTGCTGGGTTTTTTTGTTGAGCGTTATGGGCTTTGGCTCGTGCACGCTGGCCGCACAGTTGGTGGCCTATGAGGCCACCGAGTCAGTGAGTGTCAACGCCATTGAGCTGGATGCCCAGGAGCGACAATGGCTACGCGCGCATCCAAAGGTCATCGTCGCGTCGACGCAGTACCCGCTGTACCTGTTCAAGGACGAACACGGTCATTGGAGCGGCCTGAACAATGATGTGCTTAACCGCATCAGTGCGATGACGGGGCTGCATTTTGTCCATGAAGAATCGTTTTCCACCGATCAGTTGCTCGGGCGTCTGGAGAGCGGTGCGGCGGACATGAGCACGACGCTGGCGTTCAATGACGAGCGCAAACAGTTCCTGGATTTCAGCCATGCCTTCGGCGGGTCCGCCTGGGTTTTAGTCGGGCGGGCCGGGGCGCCGTTGTTGCAGTCGCTGGAACAGCTGTCGAAAAGGGTCTTGGTGCTGCCGGCCAGGCACGCCATGGAGGAAACCATTCGGCGTGACTATCCGGCCATCGAGCTGCGCACGGTCAAGACCTACGCCGAGGCTCGGGCGCTGGTGGAAAGCGGGGAGGCCTACGCCACCATCGAGAACGAAACCGGCGCGCAGCTCTATCCGATCGGACAGTTGAAGGTAGGCCATACCGTGGAAGGGTCGTGGGAAGCGGACCACTTGGCTGTACGCAAAGGGCAGCCGCAGTTGCTGAGTATTCTCAACAAGGCCCTTGAAGCCTTTCCACCGGCCGAGCTACGGGCCATTCGCCTGAAGTGGCTGGACGGCATTGCCCCCAAACCGGCGCTCACCTTCTGGCAGCGCGTGGCTCAGTTGGGCTGCTGGGGCATGTTTTTCGTCGGCCTGTTCGGTTTGCTTTCCTTGCTCTGGAACCGGCGACTGGCCGCGCTGGTCAAGCAACGCCGGGACGCCGAAAAAGACCTCAGTGATCAACTCGCCTTCCAGCATGCGTTGATCGACGCGATGCCCGACCCGGTGTTCGTGCGTGATCTGCAGGGGCGGCTGATCATGTGCAACAAAAGTTATGAGGAAGGTTTATCGACCCGCTTCGACCAGGTTCAGGGGCGACAGCTGATCGACGTCGACATCCTGCCCCCGGAGACTGCGCAGATGTTGCATGCCGAGTTCATGGCCCAGCTCAATACGCATAAAACCCGGTTCAGTCAGCGCCAGTTACGGTTCAACAACGGTGTGAGGGATGTCTACCAGTGGACGGTGCCGTTTTACAGTGCCGACGGGCAGCTGCGGGGGCTGGTGGGAGGGTGGACTGATATCGATCAGCGCAGGGGGTCGTGTCACTGCCGGGGGGCTTCGCAAGTTTAGGAATTGTCCTATGGGGTGCGACTCCTTTTCCGATGGGACGCTGAAGGAAGCTCTTCTAGAGTGTTCGACAACTGCGGTGAAAGTCCGCGATTGTCGTTCCAGAGGTCGCCCATGCGCACGCTCAAAATCCTGATTCTTGAACACAATCCTTTCCAGATGATGGCGCTGCACCAAATGCTCAACGCCATCGGGGTCTATGACGTGCTCACGGCGCCGTCCATGTCGGCGGCGCTGCGTTCCCTGGGGCGCCGGGGCGCGGTCGACATCGCGTTCTGCGACCCGCAACTCAAAGGGGGCGACGGGCTGGCACTGGTGCAGCATCTGGCGCAGCACCGTGAGGCGCGGGCGCTGATCCTGCTCGGCAACGTGGCGTCGAGCGTCATGTCGGACGTGACGGCCATGCTGGCGGACAACGAGGTGAAACTCCTGGGGCAGCTGCACACCCCCGTGTCCGCGGTGTTGATGCGCAGGCTGCTGGATGTCTATCTCCTGGAGTCGATGCTGCAAGCCAGGGCCTGAAACCGGCTGTTTTTTCCTTGTCATCTTTGCGGTGCATGCTCAATTTCCCCAGAGACGCAGGTACCGCTGCCATGCGGTATTCAGAACTTTCTTCTCGGGCCAGGGGTCATTAACTGTAGACACGCCCTCCCAGGCACTTTGTTTTCGGACTATTGAGTGGTGATCGCGAGATGGAAAGTATCAGCCTATTGCTCGGTGAGGCTCTGAGCCCATATCAAGTTTCGTTGACCCCATCGGGCGCCCATGGCGAATGCCTGGTGACCTTGAAGAATGCGGCCGGCGCCATTGTCGTGGAACGTGCGTTCAATCAGGCGCAGTTGCGCGACAAGTGGCAACTGACGGATGTCGTCGACGGATTGCACCGCGATGTGCTGATTGCCGAAGGTCGTCTGGAGCCCTGTGTCATCGCGGCGTTGCGCAATGCGGCACAGGACAAGATCCTGGCCAATCGAAATTGAATTGCCTTGGCGTGGGAACCTTCCTGCGCCAAGGTCGTCAGACCATGTAACAGCAGGATCAAGCATTGTGCTCCGGTGCTTGTAGCTTGCTGCCACTGGTCTTTATGTAGGCCACGTTTAACCCCGAGTCGTCTCCCCACTTCTCGGGGTTTCTTTTTGCCCGGAATTTGTCATTGGCCGGCCTGCTGTTCGAAAAAGACCTTGGCTTGCTCCAGGTAATCGCGGCGCCGTTCCGGGTCGAGCCAGTCGGCATAAGCCTGGGCCAGGCGCTCGTGGGGCAGGGTGCGCAACAGCTGATTGATCTCGCTGATGGCCTGCCGACCCTGGGGCGTATTCGAGCAGCCGATGTAGGTGGAAAGGTACCTGCCGGTGCCCTTGACCGGATAAAACACCAGCTCCTTGTCAGCAATATGTTCTTGCCGGGCCAGGTAACGGATCTCCGGCCAGTAACCCAACACGCCCAGCAAACGCCCCAGGCGCTGCATCTGCAACAGGCTGCCGAGTGCGTCGTTTCCATAATGGAATGTCAGGGTATTGGTCGGCGCCTGCTTCAACTGAGCATCGAGGAGTTGACCGTAGCTACGCTCGGCCACGGCTCCGAGTTTCTTGCTGCCGTCGGCCAGCAGCGCCGCCAGATCGATTTCGCCGTTCACCAGGAACGGCTCCAGCACCGATTGATCTTCCTGGCGCACGGCAAGGCCATTGCTCACGACCCGGAACACTGGAATGGAAAACGCGATCCACTGTTCCCGCTCCTTGCTCCAGATCAGCGAGGGATCGCAGGTGAACGATTCTTCACGCAGCATCTGCATGCCACGGGCGCGATTGACCCGCATCAGCGTGTGATCGTATTGCGGCATCCCGGCGATTAGCAGCGGCATCAGTTGATCGACCACCCCCTGGCCTTTTTCCGGGCCTTCGAAGATCGTCAGTGGCGGCAAGTCGCGCAGCAGCCAGATCAACGTGTCTTTCGGTTGTGCCCAGGCAGATGAGCTCAAACCGAGCAACAACACCAACGTAATCCGGCCGCTGGCGCGATGGATGAAGACTGAAAGCAGGCGCTTCAGCTTAGATGGCTCCGTCTTCACGCAGCTTTGCGATCCGTTCCTTGTCATAGCCAAGATCGTGAAGTACCTGCGCATTGTGTTCACCCAGCTGCGGTCCGACCCATTCGGATGTGCCGGGTGTCTCAGAGAGTTTCGGCACGATCCCCGGCATCTTGAAGTCCTTGCCGTCCGGCAGCTTGGCGTGCAGGAACATTTCCCGGGCCAGGTACTGCGGATCGCTGAACATGTCTTCGGCGCTGAAGATCCGGCTGGCCGGGACGTCGGCCTGGTTCAATTGCGCAATCACGCTGTCGAGCGGCAGCGAGTTGACCCAGCGATCGATCACCCCGTAAATCTCGTCGCGACGGCTGTCGCGGCCATCGTTGCTAGCGAGCACCGGGTCGTTGGCCAGGTCTTCGCGACCGATGATCAGCATGAAACGCTTGAAGATCGCATCGCCGTTAGCGCCGATCTGCACGTGCTTGCCGTCGGCGCTGGTGTGGATGGAGGAGGGCGTGATGCCGGGCATGATGTTGCCGGTGCGTTCGCGGATAAAACCGAACACATCGAACTCCGGGACCATGCTTTCCATCATCGCGAAGATTGCTTCGTACAGCGCCACGTCCACCACTTGGCCCAGGCCGCCGTTGACTTCGCGATGACGCAGGGCCATCAATGCGCCGATCACGCCCCACAGCGCGGCAATCGAGTCACCGATGGAAATCCCGGTGCGCACCGGTGGCCGATCCTCGAAACCCGTGATGTAACGCAGGCCGCCCATGGATTCACCGACGGCGCCAAACCCCGGCTGATCTTTCATCGGCCCGGTCTGGCCGAAGCCCGAGAGCCGCACCATCACCAGTTTCGGGTTGAGCGCATGTAAAACGTCCCACCCCAGGCCGAGCTTTTCCAACACACCAGGGCGAAAATTCTCGATCAGGATGTCGGCTTCGCTGAGCAGTTTTTTCAGGATCTCCAGGCCATCCGGGTGCTTGAGGTTCAGGGTCAGGGACTTTTTGTTGCGCGCCTGGACGAACCACCACAGGGAGGTGCCTTCATACAACTTGCGCCATTTGCGCAACGGGTCCCCGCCGTCCGGGGATTCGATCTTGATCACTTCAGCGCCGAACTCGCCGCAAATGCGCGAGGCAAACGGCCCGGCAATCAACGTACCCAATTCGATGACTTTCAGACCTGAGAGCGGTTTTCCGGTGAATGGCATGCGCGATCCTGTAGGACAAAGTCGTGTGAGTAGTGCGTTTTAACATAGCCGCGTGTCAGTCGCCCAAAGTTGATGGCCGTCAATTGGTTGATTGCCTACCGCATCGGTTAGACTTGCCGCCTTTCCTCGTATCAAGAAGCCCGTTCATGGCCCAGCCGTCCACGACCTACAAGTTTGAACTGAACCTCACCGACCTCGACCGCAGCGTGTACGAGAGCGTGAAGCAGACCATCGCCCGTCACCCTTCGGAAACCGAAGAGCGCATGACCGTGCGACTGCTGGCCTACGCCTTCTGGTACAACGAGCAGCTGTCGTTCGGTCGCGGTCTGTCAGACGTGGATGAACCGGCCCTGTGGGAAAAGAGCCTGGATGATCGGGTCCTGCACTGGATCGAAGTCGGCCAGCCGGACGCCGATCGCCTGACCTGGTGCTCGCGCCGTACCGAGCGCACCAGCCTGCTGGCCTATGGCAGCCTGCGTGTCTGGGAAACCAAAGTGATCCCGGCAATCAAGAACCTGAAAAACGTGCACATCGCCGCCGTACCTCAGGACATTCTGGAAACCCTCGCCAAAGACATGCCCCGCGTTATCAAGTGGGACGTGATGATCAGCGAAGGGACGATTTTCGTCACCGACGACCGTGGTCAGCATGAAGTGCAGTTGCAGTGGCTGAGCGGCGAGCGCGGCTGATTATTCGCTGCTGGTCCGCGTTATCCGGTTTTATCCTACGTACCCAAGAGAAGCACCTGTCACCCCATGCGCATCGAACCTCGCCTGTTGCCCGACACCCTGCCATTCCTCGGTGATCTGCCGCCGCTGCTGACCCGTCTGTACGCGGCGCGGGGCGTGCTGAACGAGGCTGAACTGGATAAGAGCCTCAAACGCTTGATTCCATTCGAGCAGCTCAAGGGCATCAATGCGGCGGTGGACCTGCTGGTGACGGCGCTGGAGCAGCGCCAGCGGATCCTGATCGTCGGCGACTTCGATGCCGATGGCGCGACCGCCAGCACCGTCGGTGTGCTCGGGTTGCGCTTGCTGGGCGCGGCCCACGTCGATTATCTGGTGCCGAACCGTTTCGAGTATGGCTACGGTCTGACCCCGGAAATCGTCGAAGTCGCGCTGACCCGCACCCCGCAACTGCTGATCACCGTGGACAACGGTATCTCCAGCGTTGAAGGCGTGGCGGCGGCGAAAAAGGCCGGGCTCAAGGTGTTGGTCACCGACCACCACTTGCCCGGTGATGAACTGCCGCTGGCCGACGCCATCGTCAACCCGAACCAGCCCGGCTGCGAGTTTCCGAGCAAGGCGCTGGCCGGCGTCGGGGTGATCTTTTATGTGCTGATGGCCCTGCGCGCCCGCTTGCGCAGCCTCGGTTGGTATGAAAGCAAGCCGCAGCCGAACATCGGCGAATTGCTGGATCTGGTGGCGCTCGGCAGCGTGGCCGACGTGGTGCCGCTGGATGCCAACAACCGCATCCTCGTGCACCAGGGCCTGGAACGGATTCGCGCCGGTCGCGCCCGACCGGGTATCAAGGCCATCCTTGAAGTCGCCAAGCGTGAGCCGGCGCGCATCACCTCGACCGACCTGGGTTTTATCGTCGGCCCACGCCTGAACGCGGCGGGGCGCCTGGATGACATGAGCCTGGGCATCGAATGCCTGCTGACTGAAGATGCCGGGCTCGCCCGGGAAATGGCCGGCCAGCTCGACGGCATGAACCAGGACCGCAAATCCATCGAACAGGGCATGCAGCGTGAAGCGCTGGCCCAGCTCAAGGATCTGCCGGTGGAATCGATGCCGTTCGGCTTGTGTCTGTTCGATCCCGAGTGGCACCAGGGCGTGATCGGCATCCTCGCCTCGCGGATGAAAGAGCGCTACTTCCGCCCGACCATTGCCTTTGCCGACGCCGGCG
Source organism: Pseudomonas sp. ANT_J12 (assembly GCF_008370045.1). Classification (GTDB taxonomy): domain Bacteria; phylum Pseudomonadota; class Gammaproteobacteria; order Pseudomonadales; family Pseudomonadaceae; genus Aquipseudomonas. The sequence continues at coordinate 794,953 of NZ_VOBN01000001.1, read as the reverse complement.
ATGGCATGCTCAAGGGCTCGGGACGTTCGGTGCAGGGCTTCCATATTCGCGACGCCCTGAGCGTGGTGGCGGCGCAGCATCCGAACCTGATCAGCAAGTACGGCGGCCACGCGATGGCGGCCGGTTTGACCTTGCCGGAAGCGAATTTTCCGCTGTTTGCCGAAGCCTTTGACGTCGAAGTGCGTCGGCAATTGCGCGAAGAAGACCTGACCGGGCGCCTGCTGTCGGACGGCACGTTGGCGGTCGAGGAATTTCACCTGGAACTGGCCCGCGCCCTGCGCCACGCCGGGCCTTGGGGCCAGCACTTCCCGGAGCCGCTGTTCCACGGGGTGTTCCAGTTGGTCGAGCAGCGGGTGGTCGGCGAGCGGCACCTGAAAGTGGTGCTGAAAAGTGAGTGCGGTTCGGTGAAACTCGATGGCATCGCGTTCGGGATTGACCGCGATATCTGGCCGAATCCAACCATCAAATGGGTGGAACTGGCCTACAAACTCGACCTCAACGAGTTTCGCGGGAATGAGACGGTGCAGTTGATGATTGCCCACATCGAACCGCGTTGACCCCTTCGCGGGCAAGCCTCGCTCCTACAGGACTTGTGGCGTCGCCAATCATTCGGACGCCGCCAAACCCGAGCGAGGCTTGCCCGCGAAAGTGATCTTTCTGACACCGAATCCCTCTGAACCCTCCCTCATCCGCCGTTGTCGACTAGGCTCTAAGCACTGCTTGATTGGCCTTGTGACGTCTTGTCGAATTTTTTACCCGCGGGGGCGGGTGTTGCGCCTTTTTCCTGTCACTCGTCGACTTTTCAAACAGAACCCTGGAGCCTGCCCACTGATTCGAGAGGTGCCCCATGAGTCTGCTGCTTGAACCCTATACCCTTCGCCAATTGACCCTGCTCAACCGCATTGCCGTATCGCCCATGTGCCAATACTCCAGCGTCGATGGCCTGGCCAATGACTGGCACCTGGTCCACCTCGGCAGCCGCGCGGTCGGCGGGGCCGGTCTGATTTTTACTGAAGCCACGGCGGTCACCGCCGATGGCCGCATCACCGCCGAAGACCTCGGCCTGTGGAATGACGAACAGATTGAACCGCTGCAACGCATCACCCGGTTTATCGCCGCCCAAGGCGCGGTGGCCGGTATTCAACTGGCCCACGCCGGGCGCAAGGCCAGCACCCATCGGCCGTGGATCGGCAAGCACGGCAGCGTCAAACCCGAAGACGGCGGCTGGACCCCGGTCGGGCCTTCGCCGATTGCTTTCGATCCACAGCACACCCCGCCCAAGCAACTCGATGAGGCGCAGATTGCCGAAGTGATCCAGGCCTTTGTCGAGTCGGCCAAACGGGCGCTGACCGCCGGTTTCAAAGTGGTTGAGATTCACGCTGCTCACGGTTATCTGCTGCACCAGTTCCTGTCGCCACTGAGCAATCAGCGGCGCGACCAATATGGTGGCTCGTTCGAAAACCGCATTCGCCTGGTGTTGCAAGTCACCGAAGCGGTGCGGGCGGTCTGGCCTGAAGAGTTGCCGCTGTTCGTGCGGGTATCGGCGACGGACTGGGTGGAAGATGGCTGGAACCCGGATGAAACCGTGGAACTGGCACGTCGCCTCAAGGACCTGGGCGTGGATTTGATCGACGTCTCGTCGGGCGGGACGGCGGCCAATGCGGAAATTCCTACAGGACCGGGTTATCAAACCCGCTTCGCTGAGCGCGTGCGTAAGGAGTCCGGCATTGCCACGGGCACCGTGGGCATGATTACCGAGCCGGCGCAGGCTGAGCACATTCTGCGGACCTGCCAGGCGGACATCATCTTCCTGGCCCGGGAGTTGTTGCGCGATCCGTACTGGCCGTTGCATGCCGATGATGACCTGGGCGGGCGCAAAGCGGTGTGGCCGGCGCAGTATCAGCGGGCGACCCATCGGGACCAGCCGATTCATGAGTCTGATTTGCGGGATTGAATAACGCTGTAAAACAAAAAGCCCCGGCCGGGTTGGTCGGGGCTTTTGCGTTTCTGTGCCGGGGTTTTTTGTTGTCTGTCAGACCGTCTTCGCGGGCAAGCCTTGCTCCTACAGGGATTACATTGCCACCTGTAGGAGCGAGGCTTGCCCGCGAAGGGGCCCGCCCAAACAACCACCTGATATCAGGTGTACTTACGCTTCTCCGGCGCCGGCGGGAAATACTGGTACAACCAGGTTTCACTCAGCGTCCGGTCATTGGTGCGGATAAACAATCGCAGCTCCACCGGGGCCACGCTGTCATTGGTCGGGAACCAGTCAAACGTAATCCGGTAACCCTTGATGTCATCCAGCACCAGCACGTTGAAGTCCTTCACCTCGCCATTCGAGCAGGTGACCACCGGCTCGATCGCCGCGCCTGGCGGTAAACGGTCCAGACCACCGCCGGTGAAGTCCACCGCAAAGCGTCGCGCCCAGACCTCCGGGTAATGCTCACCCGGCGCCCAGCCTTCGATAAAGCCGCCCATGCCCGAACGGGTCGCATTGACCCGCGCCAGCGGCGTGCTGACCGGCGGCAATGCGCTCCAGTACAGCTTGTAGCCGTAGTTCAGCGAATCACCGGCGGCTACCGGTTTTTTCGGCGTCCAGAACGCGACGATGTTATCCAGGGTTTCGCCGGTCGTAGGAATTTCCAACAGATCGATAGAGCCTTCGCCCCACGCGGTTGTCGGTTCTACCCACAGGCTCGGGCGCTTGCTGTACCAGTCGACGGTGTCCTGATAACTGGCGAACTCGTGATCGGTCTGCACCAGGCCGAAACCTTTCGGGTCGGTGTCGGCGAAGGCGTTGAATTGCAACGTCGCCGGGTTGTTCAGCGGCCGGCAGATCCACTCGCCGTTGCCGCGCCACATGGCCAGGCGATCGGAGTCGTGGATTTGCGGGTGAATGGTGTCGCACATGCGCCGCTCGTGGGTGCCGCAGCTGAACATGCTGGTCATCGGCGAAATGCCCAGTTGTTCAATGGCGGTGCGCGCATTGATGTGGGCGTCGATGGCCATCACCACCTGGCTGGCCTGGCAGTCGATGTCGAAGCGGTAGGCACCGGTGGCGCTCGGCGAATCGAGCAGGGCGTAGACCACGAAACGGGTGCTGTCCTTGTCCGGCGTCTCGAACCAGAACTTGGTGAAGTCCGGGAATTCCTCACGCTTCTTGGCGTAAGTGTCAATCGCCAGCCCTCGGGCGGACAGGCCATATTGGCCAGAGGCATCGACTGCGCGGAAGTAACTCGCGCCGAGGAAAGACAGCACATCGTGCTTGTCCAGTTCCGGGGCCTTGAACAACTTGAACCCGGAAAACCCCAGGTCGCCGGTGAGCTGCTTGGTGTCGACCGTGGTTTTTTCGTAGTTGAACAGCGACGGGCGGAAATGCACTTCCCGGGCCTGACGGGTCTTGGGATCGACGCTGTACATGCGCACGGGCTGCTTGAAACCCATGCCGACGTGGAAAAACTGCACGTCCAGCTGACCGTTCAAGTCGTTCCACAGCGAGTGCTTGCCGTCGTACTGGATCGCGTTGAAGTTCTGCGGCGTCATCGTCCCGAGGGTGGGCGGCAACACCTGCTTGGTGTCCTGATAGCGGCTGGCGGCAAGCTGCTTGGCCTGGATCTTCAGCGCTTCGAAGTCGAAGGCCTGGGCGTCACCATCAGCGGCGCCATTCCCGGCCCAGGCCCGTGTGGCCAACAGGCCAGTGGCGGACAGACCGGTGTAGGCGGCGATAGCCATGGACGCTTTGAGCAAATTCCTGCGGTGCATAAGTACAACCTGTCGTGAACAATCCCGCGCCGTTCCTGGCACTGCTGGGATCAAAAATAGAGGTTCGGACATGCCTTCGGCCAAACGCAACGGACTCTAAACAGATGCCAAATAGCTTAAACCGTTCGGTCATCGAGAAAAAATGATTGGTAGCACAATGATGTTGCGGCAATGAAACAAGACATGTCCGGTAACGTTTCCCACAGTACTTTCTGTTTTATAGGGCATTTGTGCCTTTCTCGACTAATTACTCTAAAAACCACTTTTCAGCGCCGATTTAATTCCTATCCTATGGGCATAGCCGGTTTCGGCCCTTCAGGCCGGCGGGTTCAGTGCGCACCCAGCGACTGCTGAAAAAAGGAGTAGGGCGATGCGGTTTTCTGAAGTTTTCTTTGACGTATTAAAAGGACATCGTCCATGTCGAAAGTACAAGGCATCACCGAACTGTTAGGAATATTTCCGTGCTTGTCCATTGGTCGGCGCAGGCGTCGGCTCAATTCAGAGGAGATGAAATTGGTGGAGCGGTATAGGGAGCTGTCCGAGAGTGATCGGATTGCGATGAGGTATCTGGTGGATGCGATGAGGAGTGTTTCGCGGTTTTGAGGAGGAGGTAACAGGGGCGGACTGAAATGTCCGCCCCTTTTTATTTCTTCAACTACAGGTACCCATGATCTTGAACGGCCTCTGTACCTGCATCAGCTCAGGCATGTCCCGCCACTTGATCCAGGCCTGATGCTGCCAGTGCAGCAACGGCACCGAGATGCCGGCCCATTGCAACGAACTCAGGCTCGGAATGTTATCCACAGATGCCGCGCTCGACTCGCGCAGCATCGGGATGACTTCGTTGCTCAGCCATTGGCGCAGGTTGCGGTTTTCCGGGATGAAATGGTGGATCAGGAGGGCGTACATCCCTGATTCGCTGACCATCAGAGATTCGACGGTATTACCGCTTTTCAGCAGCCGGACGTTTCGGCGCTGATCGGGATCGAGTTTAAGGGTGAGGCGTTCGTCCATGGGGCGGCCCATCAGACGACCGAGGTCGTGGACGCAGAACCAGGCTTGGTTGTCTTGCATGAGCGTGTGGAGGAAGCGGTTGTGGCGGGTGAAGACGGTTGGGGTGAAGTAAGGCAAATTTTGAGCGTGCTTAGGCATGAAGGTAACTTCCGTTTTGTTTAGGAAAGTCGCCACCAACCCTTCGACAGGTTGGGTGGCGGACCGAGTGGCGTTCGAAGTCGGGATACTTCCTGTCAAAACGGCAAAGCCGGAAGGCCCGCGCCACACGGCCCGCCATAAAGCAGAACTAAAGGCACGAAACAGCCGTAGTTCTATGGAGGGCGCGCAAGCACCGTTTTGACTTTTTCCGGCTTCGACCCCGGGTCGCTGATTTGGCAGCGACGAGGTAAAGCCTATCGTCCAGGCGCTCGCGGTGCCAAGTCTACTCTGGCGTCACGTGTTGTAGGAATTGGAGCTTTTAGCGGAAGGCTCGGTCTGTAGGAATTTCCTGTTTTTGCATGAGGCTCAGCGCCAATCGATGGTCGTCTGGTATCTCTGTTTTTCATTGCCTAGGGTCAGAGAGCGCCAATGAATTTTGGTGCTTAACGGACAGGCTTCAAAAATGGAGAATGCCTTGAAAGTATGTTTGAAACAGATAAACGGCCCTTGGGACCAGGGATGGGTGCTGGACAAGCACATGATAAGTAGTACCTTTCTAGGAGATGACGAGCGAGGAAACCCGCGATTCGATAATCTCCGTACAGAGGTAGGACAAGCGACCTACCAGCTCAAATATCAGAAGGATTGGAGTCAGGTGAGCCCTCTTGCCCAAGCTGTAGCGACCAATGTCTTGCCTAAGCTTGCTCAGGTGGGATTCGTTGTTCCTATGCCGGCCTCAAACGTTCGTGCTAGGCAACCAGTCACTGAGGTGGCCGTGGAGTTAGGGCGAATAATAGGACTGCCTGTGTTCTCGGATTTACTCCGGAAGTCTGGTATGGGGCAATCGCTTAAAGATTTGCATACCAAAGCTGAAAAGGTTGCTGCTATTGGAGCAAGCTTTAGCGTCAATGATGAAATTACTAGTACTGGCTGTTGGAATGTTTTGGTCGTTGATGATTTGTTTGACAGTGGGGCATCAATGGATGCTGCTTGCGCTGCTCTGCGTAAGTATCCAAAAGTTGGAAAAATCTACGTTGCCGCATTAACTTGGAAGTGAGATAGATGACAACTGTATTTATTGCGGGCTCTATTAATATCAAGCACCTTGATCCGAAGGTTAAAGAGCGTATCAATAATATCGTTGATTCTGAGTTTGATGTCGTGGTTGGCGATGCAGGCGGAGCCGATACATCTATTCAAGAATATCTGTTAAGCCTGGTTCGATCTAAAACGACCATTTATTGCAGCGGTGCTACCCCGAGAAACAATCTTGGAGAGTGGCCGGCGAGGACAGTGGAAACCAAGCATTCTAAAGGGTCACGAGCATTTTTCACCGCGAAGGACGTTGTCATGGCTGAGGCCGCTGATTACGGCTTGATGATATGGGATGCAAAAAGCACCGGGACGCTCAGTAACGTAATAGAACTGTTGTCTCGAAAGAAGAAGTCGCTCGTTTTTGTCAATAAAGAGAAAGCTTTTAAAGTGGTAGGGAGTGTAAAGCAGCTCGAGGAGCTGATTACATTTATGTCTGATTTTTCTAAGAAAAAAGCGGATGAAAAAATAAAGCTTTTCGATCGCATATCCTTACTGAAGCACGATCAAACTGAGCTGCTGCTTTGATGGATTTCTTTCCAGTCGATATCGTTATTAACTCCCCTTTTCTCAACGCGTGAGAGAAAAGGGGAGTATTTCATCTCGGCACTTTCAACGGGGTCGGAGGCAAAATCCTTACCGACTAACCTTCCAAGCATCCCCCGCAGGCGCAGTCCCGTGGTCATACGGCTTCGCAATCCACATGTAGATCAACCCCAACCCAATCACAATGGCCGTACTCAACACCATCGCATAGTTGATGTACCAAGCCGCATCCGGCGTACGCGGCCACGCCATGTTGATGATCGCGCCAACGCCATAAACCAGCGCTCCGATGTTTACCGGCAAACCCCATGCGCCGAGGGTGAATTTGCCGCTCGGTTTCCAGCCTTTCATCCGTGCATACAACGCGGCCAACACGATCATCTGAAACGCCAGGTAAATCCCGATCGCTGCGAAGCTGACGATGGTCGCCACCGCGTCTTGCAGGAAAAATCCGAGCACGATGATCAACGCCGGCAGGACACCGGACACAAACAACGCCGCCACCGGCACTTGAGTCGTAGGCGAAATCTTCTTCAGCAACTTGCTGCCGATGACCATTTCATCCCGGGCGTAGGAGTACAGCAGACGACTCGCCGCCGCTTGCAGGCTGATGACGCAGGAGATGAAGGAAATCATGACCACGCCCATCACCACTTTCGAGCCCACTGGGCCGAAGGCGTTGTTGAGGATGGTGGTGACCGGGTCTTTGTCGGTGCCGTTGATCACGGCTTGCATGTCCGGTACGGCGAGGATCAGGGCCAGGCAGGCGAACATGGCGGAGATGCCGCCGATGTAGATGGTCATGCGCATCGCAATCGGGATTTGCTTGCTCGGGTTCGGGGTTTCTTCGGCGACGTCGCCGCAGGCTTCGAAGCCGTAGTAGAGGAACATCCCGGCCAGGGAGGCGGTGAGGAAGGCCGGCAGGTAGGAGCCGTCGATGCGGATGTCGAAGGTGTTGAACAGCACGCTGATCGGTTGGTGGCGTTCGAAGATCAGCAGGTACACGCCGACGATGACGGCGCCAATCAGCTCGCAGAGGAAGCCGAACATGGCGATCCGCGCCAGCACTTTGGTGCCACTGAGGTTGACCAGGGTGGCGAACAGCGTCAGGAACAGGGCAATGACGATGTTGGTGTTGTTGCTCGGCTCAAAACCCATCATCGCGGCGAGGTACGGGCCGGCGCCGACGGCCACGGCGGCGATGGTCACGCACAGGGCGATGGAGTAGATCCAGCCGACCATCCACGCCCATTTTTTGCCCACCAGGCGCCGGGCCCATGGGTAGACGCCGCCGGAAATCGGGAATTGCGACACCACTTCACCGAAGATCAGGCACACCAGCAACTGGCCGCAACCGACCAGCAAATAGGCCCAGAACATCGGTGGCCCGCCGGCGGCGAGGCACAGGCCGAACAGGGTATAAACCCCGACGACCGGCGAGAGGTAAGTGAAGCCCAGTGCGAAGTTTTCCCACAGGCTCATGCTGCGATTGAAGTTCGAGGTGTAGCCCAGTTTGCGCAGTTGCTCGGCATCGCTGTCGGCTGCGGCGGGGGAGAGTTCGGGTAGTGCACTCATGGTCTGTCAGCTCCGGAAAATCGGCAGATTTCGGATGTCCGAAACCGTGGCGGGGCCGTTAAGGCGCTGCCCGGGTCGGTGGTTATTGTTTTGGTTTGTCTGGGGTGGAACCTGGTGGTGCTGGGTGCCGGTTTCTTCCTTGGGATTTGCGGTGAGGCCTTCGCGGGAAGCCTTGCTCCTACAGGTTTTGTGTCGTTCGCCAAACATGTGAACGACATCAACCCTGTAGGCGCGAGGCTTGCCCGCGAAGCTTTTAATGCTTGAACATCACATGCCGAACAACGGTGTAGTCCTCCAGCCCATACATCGACATGTCCTTCCCGTAACCGGACAATTTCTGACCGCCATGGGGCATTTCGCTGACGAGCATGAAGTGGGTATTCACCCAGGTGCAGCCGTACTGCAAACGCGCGGCCAGGCGATGGGCGCGGCCGACGTCCGAGGTCCAGACCGACGACGCCAAGCCATAATCCGAATCATTGGCCCAGCCCAGCACCTGCGCTTCATCGTTGAACTGGGTCACCGACACCACCGGCCCGAACACTTCGCGGCGAACGATCTCGTCGTCCTGCTGCGCGTCGGCCAACACCGTCGGTTCGAAGAAGAAACCATTGCCTTCCACAGCCTTGCCACCGGTGATCAGTCGAATGTGCGATTGCGCCACAGCGCGCTCGACAAACCCGGCCACGCGGTCGCGGTGCTGCGCGGTAATCAGCGGCCCCAGCTCGGTCGCCGGGTCATCCTGCAAACCGTACTTGAGGGTGCTGACCGCCGCGCCGAGCTTCTCGACGAACTTTTCGTAGATGCCTGCTTGCGCATAGATGCGGCACGCAGCGGTGCAGTCTTGCCCGGCGTTGTAGAAACCAAAGGTACGAATACCTTCCACGGCGGCGTCGATGTCAGCGTCGTCGAAGATGATCACCGGGGCCTTGCCGCCCAGTTCCATGTGCATGCGTTTCACGCTGTCGGCGGTGCTTGAAATGATGTTCGCGCCAGTGGCGATGGAACCGGTCAGCGACACCATGCGCACTTTCGGGTGCGTGACCAATGGACTGCCGACGGTAGGACCACGGCCGAACACCAGATTGAGTACACCCGCCGGGAAGATTTCCGACGCCAGCTCCACCAGACGCAACGCGGTCAGCGGGGTTTGTTCCGACGGCTTGAGCACCACGGTATTACCGGCGGCCAGGGCCGGGGCGATTTTCCAGGCGACCATCATCAGCGGGTAGTTCCATGGAGCAATGGAGGCGATCACGCCCACCGGGTCGCGGCGAATCATCGAGGTGTGACCGGCCAGGTATTCACCACCGGCCGAGCCGCTCATGCAACGGCTGGCGCCGGCGAAGAAACGGAACACGTCGGCAATCGCCGGGATCTCGTCGTTCAGCGCGGCGCTGTAGGGTTTGCCGCAGTTGTCCGACTCCAGTTTCGCCAGTTCTTCGCCGTGGGCTTCGATGGCATCGGCGAGTTTGAGCAGCAGCAGCGAGCGTTCCTTGGGCGGGGTTTGCGACCAGGCTTCGAAGGCGTTGTCGGCGGCCCGCACGGCGGCATCGACCTGGGCTTCGCTGGCTTCGTTGATTTCCACCAGCACACGGCCGAGCGCCGGGTTGAACACCGGTTGGGCGGGGCCTTCGCCGTCGATCAGTTGGCCGTTGATCAAGAGTTTGGTTTGCATGGGGTTGTCCTCATCGAAACTATTATTTTTCTGCCGGAACCGGATCTCTTGTAGGAGCGAGGCTTGCCCGCGAAGAGGCCATCACATTCAACATTGATGTTGGCTGACACACCGCCTTCGCGGGCAAGCCTCGCTCCTACAGGATTCGGTTTGCACATTGGGTTATTTCCCGCCACTACCCGCCACGCTTTCACCACCCCGTGTCAGGTAATACGCCCCCAGGATCGGCAACATGGTCACCATCATCACCAGCATCGCGACGACGTTGGTCACCGGCACGTCCCGGGGGCGGCTGAGCTGGTTGAGCAGCCATAACGGCAAGGTGCGTTCATGCCCGGCGGTGAAGGTGGTGACGATGATCTCGTCGAACGACAGGGCAAAGGCGAGCATGCCGCCGGCCAGCAACGCCGAGCCGAGGTTCGGCAGGACGATGTAGCGGAAGGTCTGCCAGCCGTCGGCGCCGAGGTCCATCGACGCCTCGATCAAACTGTGGGAAGTGCGGCGCAAACGGGCGATGACGTTGTTGTAGACGATCACCACGCAGAAGGTCGCGTGGCCGACGATGATGGTGAACATCCCCGGCTCGATGCCAAACGTCTTGAAGGTCGCCAGCAGCGCGATCCCGGTGATGATCCCCGGCAGCGCAATCGGCAGGATCAGCATCAGCGAGATGCCCTGTTTGCCGAAGAACTCCCGCCGGTACAACGCCGCCGACGCGAGGGTGCCGAGGACCATGGCGATCAAGGTGGCGATGGCGGCAATTTCCGCCGAGAGCTTGATTGCTTCCAGCACGTCGGGCCGCGAAAACGCCACGCTGAACCACTTCAGGGTGAAGCCCTTGGGCGGAAAGCTGAACGCCGCGTCTTCGGTGTTGAAGGCGTACAAAAAGATGATCAGGATCGGGAAGTGCAAAAACACCAACCCGCCCCAGGCTGCGATGCGCAGACCTATAGAAGCTTTCTCAGAGTGCATCGAAGGCCCCCAGTCGTTTAACGATGGTCAGGTAAACGGCGATCAATACAATCGGCACCAGGGTGAACGCGGCGGCCATCGGCATATTGCCGATCGCGCCTTGCTGGGCGTACACCATGCTGCCCACGAAGTACCCCGGCGGGCCCACCAATTGCGGCACGATGAAGTCGCCCAGGGTCAGGGAAAACGTAAAGATCGAACCGGCGGCAATGCCCGGAATCGACAGCGGCAGAATCACTTGCATAAAGGTCTGGCGCGGCTTGGCTCCAAGGTCCGCCGAGGCTTGCAGCAATGAGGGCGGCAGGCGTTCCAGTGAAGCCTGGATCGGCAGGATCATGAACGGCAACCAAATGTAGACAAACACCATGAACCGTCCCAAATGCGAGGTCGACAAGGTGCTGCCACCCACTCCGGGAATGCCAAGGATGAATTGCAAAACCGGCTCCAGCCCCAAGTGCTGAACAAACCACTGCGCCACGCCACCCTTGGCCAGCAGCAACGTCCAGGCGTAGGCCTTGACGATGTAACTGGCCCACATCGGCAGCATCACCGCGATGTAGAAAAACGCCTTGGTCTTGCCGGTGGTGTAGCGCGCCATGTAGTAGGCGATCGGGAACGCGACGATGGCGCTGGCGATCGACACGACAATCGCCATGCTCAGGGTGCGCAGGATGATGTCGAAGTTCGATGGCTGGAACAGTGCGGCGAAGTTGGCCAGGGTCAGGTCAGGCGTGACCGCCATGGTGAAGTCGTCGAAGGTGTAGAAGCCTTGCCACAACAGCACCAGTAGCGAGCCGAGGTAGATCGCGCCAAACCACAGCAGCGGCGGCACCAGCAGCAGCGCCAGGTAAAAGTTCGGCCGCCGATACAGCAGGTTGGAAAACCGCCGCAACGGCGAACCGTTGGCCGGGGTTTGCGAGGCTGCCAAGGTGTTCATCTCACACCCCGCCAGCAACGTTGTCGTGCAGCGGGATCATGGCCTCGCGAGCCCAACGGGCGCTGATGCGTTGCCCGGTCTGGTGCTGGGCGCTGGTGTCCAGCCATTGCACGTTGGCCTGGCTGATGTTCAGGACCTGGCCGTTTTCCAGCTTCACTTCATAGCGGGTGGCGCTGCCCTGGTACTGGATGTCGTGGAGCAAACCGCTGACTTCGATTTCATGGCTGGCCAGCGGACCTTCGGCGAAGCGCACGTGCTCTGGGCGAATCGAAAACGGCTGCGGATTGCCGCTCAACTGCCGGGCCAGATCGCCGCGAATCACGTTGGAGGTGCCGACGAATTCCGCGACGAAGGTGGTCGCCGGTTTCATGTACAGATTGCGCGGGGTATCGACCTGTTCGATGCGTCCCTTGTTGAACACCGCCACGCGATCCGACATCGACAGCGCTTCAGTCTGGTCGTGGGTGACGAAGATAAACGTGATGCCGAGCTGGCGTTGCAGCTTCTTCAATTCGCCCTGCATTTGTTCGCGCAGCTTGAGATCGAGAGCGCCCAGCGGCTCATCCAGTAACAGGACGCGAGGGCGATTGACCAACGCGCGGGCCAACGCCACACGCTGGCGCTGGCCGCCGGACAGTTGCACCGGTTTGCGCTCGCCGTAGCCGCCGAGGGCGACCATCTCGAGGGCTTCTTCGGCGCGCTTCAGGCGTTCGGCCTTGCCGACACCTTTGACCTTTAAACCGTAGGCGACGTTGTCACGCACGTTCATGTGCGGGAACAGTGCGTAATCCTGGAACACGGTGTTGACGTCACGCTGATACGGCGGCAGCCCGGCGGCTTCCTCGCCGTGAATACGGATCGAGCCGGTGCTCGGTTGTTCGAACCCGGCGATCAGGCGCAGGCACGTGGTTTTGCCCGAGCCGGAAGGGCCGAGCATGGAAAAGAACTCGCCGTCCTGGATATCGATGGAAACCCGGTCAACGGCCTTCACTTCGCCGAACTGCCGGGAAACGTTGGTGAACTGGACTGCAAGCGTCATGGTGCGGTGCTCCAAAAAGGCGAGGGTCGTCGCAGCGGCCCTGCCTGACTTTCTGAGTTCTTCAGTGATGATCGTTCCCACGCTCTGCGTGGGAATGCAGCCGGTGACGCTTTGCGTCACGACTGCGCGAATGGACGCGGAGCGTCCAGTGATGCATTCCCACGCGGAGCGTGGGAACGATCAGTTGGTGTTACCTGCCGCCCATAATCGCGATGTAGTCCTGGGTCCAGCGGCTGTACGGCACGAACTTGCCGCCTTCAGCCTGTGGGGTTTTCCAGAAGGCCAGGTTGGCGAATTGGGCGTAACCATTGGCCGCACACCCTTCGGCACCGAGCAGCTCACTGGCCTTGCAGCCTTCAGGGACTGCCGGCAGTGCGCCGAACCACGCCGATACGTCGCCTTGCACTTTCGGTTGCAGCGACCAGTCCATCCACTTGTAGGCGCAGTTGGGGTGCTTGGCATCGACATGCATCATCGTGGTGTCGACCCAGCCTGTGGCCCCTTCTTTGGGAATCACCGAGGCCACCGGCTGCTTGTCGGCCACCAGGCCATTGACCATGTAACCCCAGGTGCTGGATGCCACTACGCCTTCGTTCTTGACGTCGCTCATCTGCACGGTCGCGTCATGCCAGTAACGGTGGATCAACGGTTGTTGCTTGCGCAGCAGGTCGAGCGCGGCTTTGTACTGCGTTTCGTTGAGTTCGTAGGGGTTCTTGATCCCCAGTTCCGGACGGGTCGATTTGAGGTACAGCGCCGCATCGGCGATGTAGATCGGGCCGTCGTACGCCTGGACCCGGCCCTTGTTGGACTTGCCGTCCGGCAAGGTCTGTTCTTCGAACACCACGCTCCAGCTGTCCGGCGCGGTCTTGAATACATTGGTGTTGTACATCAGCACGTTGGGGCCCCATTGATAGGGCGTGCCGTAGGTTTGTTTATTAACGACGTACCAGGGACCGTCCTTGAGGCGCGGGTCAATGTTCTTCCAGTTCGGAATCAACGCCGTGTTGATCGGCTGCACCCGCTTGCCGACGATCAAGCGCAACGAGGCATCGCCCGACGCGGTGACCAGGTCGTATCCGCCCTTGGCCATCAGGCTGACCATTTCATCGGAAGTGGCGGCGGTTTTCACACTGACCTTGCAGCCGGTTTCCTTCTCGAAACCGGTCACCCAGTCGTAGGCCTTGTCGCTCTCGCCACGTTCGATGTAGCCCGGCCAGGCCACGATATCCAGCTGACCTTCGCCGGCACCGACGGTTTTCAGCGGTTCGGCGGCCTGGATACTGGCACTGGCGAGCAATGCAGTGGTGATTGCACTAAGCAGTGCGGTCTTGTGCGCGAACATGGGACACACCTCTTTGTTTTTTAGGTTTTTGTTAAGAGTAAAGAGTAGCTGCAAGGGGCAAGCTTCAAGCTGCAAGAAACAGCGATCTGCTTTGACTTGTAGCTTGCCGCTTAAAGCTCCCGGCCATGCCGGGCCATGATGTGCCGCACCACGCTGTAGTCCTGCAGCGAATCGCTGGATAAGTCTTTGCCGTAGCCCGAACGCTTCAGGCCGCCGTGGGGCATTTCGCTGACCAGCATGAAATGGCTGTTGATCCAGGTGCAGCCGTACTGCAAGCGCGCCGCCACCTGCATGGCTTTGTCGAGGTTCTGGGTCCAGATCGATGAGGCGAGGCCGTATTCCGAATCGTTGGCCCAGTCCACCGCTTGCGCGAGTTCATCGAAACGGGTGACGGTGACCACCGGTCCGAACACTTCGCGCTGCACGATTTCATCGCTCTGTTTGCAGCCGGCGAGCAAGGTCGGCTGGTAATAGAAGCCGGCACCGGAGTGCACCGCCGCGCCAGTGACCCGCTCGATGTGCGGCTGACCGAGGGCGCGTTCGACGAAACTGGCCACGCGGTCACGCTGGCGCGTGCTGATCAGCGGACCGATTTCATTGTCGGCATCCCGCTTACCGGCGAAGCGCAGGCTGCTGACCGCCGCGCCCAATTCGGCCACCAAACGGTCATGAATCCCGGCCTGTGCATAAATCCGGCACGCCGCCGTGCAGTCCTGGCCGGCGTTGTAATAGCCGTAGGTGCGCACGCCTTCGACCACCGCTTGAATGTCCGCGTCGTTACACACGATCACCGGGGCTTTGCCGCCGAGTTCGAGGTGCGTGCGCTTCAGGGTTTTTGCGGCGGCTTGCAGGATTTTTTGCCCGGTGACGATATCGCCGGTCAGCGAGACCATGCGCACCTTCGGGTGGCTGACCAAATGGCTGCCAACCCCTTCACCGCCGCCGCAGATGATGTTGATCACCCCGCGCGGCAGGATCTCGGCCAGGGCTGGCGCCAGGGCCAGGATCGACAGCGGCGTATGTTCGGAAGGCTTGAACACCAGGGTGTTGCCGGCGGCCAGGGCCGGGGCGATTTTCCAGGCGGCCATCATGATCGGGTAGTTCCACGGCGCAATGGACGCGACGACGCCAATCGGATCGCGCCGCACCATGCTGGTGTAGCCCGGCAGGTATTCACCACTGAGCTGGCCGGTCTGGCAGCGCACGGCCCCGGCGAAGAAGCGGAATACATCCACCGTCGCGCTCAAGTCGTCCTGGCGGGCCAGGTGCAACGGCTTGCCACAGTTCAGGGATTCGAGGCGGGCGAGGAGGTCGGCGTTTTTTTCGATGGCGTTGGCGATGTCCAGCAACAGGTTCGAACGTTGCTGCGGGGTGGTGCGGGACCAACTGGCGAAGGCGTGGTGGGCGGCGAGGATCGCGGCTTCGACTTGCTCGGTGCTGGCTTCGGCAATGTGCGTCAGCACTTCGCCGGTGGCGGGGTTGAGGATCGGCTCGACAAAGCCCTGGCCCGCGACCAACTCGCCATCGATCAACAACGCGGTGAACAACGGGGTCTGCGCGCCAGCCATTTTTCGGGTTCTCTTTTCTTGTGTGGCCATGGTGCTCCCAGTGACTGGGGCCCGGCCGTCTTATAAAGATGTAACAAGACTAGTGCGCGAGCCCGAGGTCGACAAATTCTAAATACTGAAGGTGGCGTTCGATTAAATAGATGGCTTGCGCCCGCCATGGGGCTGCTCGCGGGCGACGGTCAGGAACGGATCGACCAGCGCCGGCCGCGCAGTGCCACGGCGCCACGCCAGGCCAACGTCGAGGGTCTGGCTGAGGTCGGCGATGGGTCGGGCTTCGATGATGTCGCCCTCCAACGACCACGGGCGATAGGTCATGTCGGGCTGGATCGACACGCCTAATCCGGCCGCCACCAGGCTTCGCACGGCCTCGGTGGAGGCGGTTCGCAAGGTGATGCGCGGTTGCAGCGACGCCGCCGACCACATGCGCTGGGCGTTGCGGTCCATTTCATCGACATTGAGCTGGATCAGCGGCTCGCGCGTGACATCGGCGAGGTTGATGCTGTCGTGTTCCAGCAACGGGTGCTGGGCCGGCAGCCACAGGCGGTGGGGCGAATGGGTCAGGACCTCGGTTTGCAAGGCGTGGCGGTCTTCGAGGTTGGAGAGGATCAGCACCCCGACATCGATTTCGCCGCTGACCAGCAAATGCTCGATGTACGGGCGTTCGTCCTCCATCACGCGAATTTCGACGTTGGGGTAGGCGCGCTGGAATCGCGTGAGCAGATCCGCGAGGTAGTAACCGGCGACCAGGCTGGTCACGCCGACGATCAACTGCCCGGCGACCTGATCGGTGCTCTGTTGCAGGCTGCGTTTGGCGTTATCGACGGTCGCCAGAATCAAGTGCGCCTGGCGTAGGAATTGATGCCCTTGGTGCGTCAGGGTCATGCCCTTCGCGTGTCGGTTGAACAGGATGACGCCGATTTCCTGCTCCAGTTGCTGGATCGCCAGGGTCAGGGTGGATTGGGAAATGAACGCGGTTTGCGCGGCGGCGGAGATTGAGCCGGTCTCGGCCACGGCGATGAAATGTCGGATCTGACGCAGGGTCATCATCGGAAAGGTACCCGGTGGGCGGTTTTTATAGATTTGTTCGAGTGTATATCTATTTTTTTGAGGTGCTGGCGCAAGTAGTGAGCTTCAAGCGGCAAGTTGAAAAGCGCGGGCAACATCTGGAAGCACTCTCGTCGCCGGTCGCTGGGCACTTTCGATCTAGGCTGATGGCCTTATTGATCCAGTTACCCCGAATTCGTGGAGGCAGCAAATGAACACCCGTGGATTGCTCGATCAGTTACTCAAATCCGGCCAGGACCTGTTGCAGAAAAAGTCTGGCGGTCATCAAAACAAGCCTTCTGCCGGCGGCCTGGGCGGCTTGCTAGGCGGCAGCGGTGGCTCGGGCGGCCTCGGTGGCTTGCTCTCGGGGGCGGGTGGTGGTGCGTTGGCGGCGGGGGCGATGGGGCTGCTGATGGGGAACAAGAAGGTGCGCAAGGTGGGCGGCAAAGTCGCCATCTACGGCGGTCTCGCCGCGCTGGGCGTGATTGCCTACAAGGCCTACGGTAATTGGCAGGCCCAGCAGGGCACGGCACCGAAGACCGAGCCGCAAACGGTCGACCGCTTGCCGCCAGCGCAGGTCGAGTTGCACAGCCAGGCGATTCTCAAGGCCCTGGTCGCAGCGGCCAAGGCGGACGGTCATGTCGATGAGCGTGAACGGGCGCTGATTGAAGGTGAATTCACCAAGCTCGATAACGACCAGGAACTGCAACACTGGCTGCACGCCGAACTCAACAAACCCCTCGACCCGAGCGACGTCGCCCGCGCCGCCAGCACCCCGGAAATGGCCGCCGAGATGTACATCGCCAGCGTGATGCTGGTGGATGAGGAGAACTTCATGGAGAAGTCCTACCTCGATGAACTGGCGCGGCAATTGAAGCTTGAACCGGGTTTGAAGGCGGAGCTGGAGAAACAGGTGCGCCAGGCTGCAATGTAAGCGATGCCCGTAACACCTATGATCTGATCGTTCCCACGCTCCCGCGTGGGAATGCCTCTTTGAACGCTCCGCGTCCATTTGGGACGCTCCGCGTCCCTGGCTGCATTCCCACGCGGAGCGTGGGAAGGATCAATTTCGCGCCTTTGAGCTAAACCCATCCCCCCATGACCATTCCACGGCCCCTTTCTGCCAAATCACCACTGGCAACCTTCCCCCCATCTAGCGGAAAGTCCCATTCCAGAGCCCGTCCCGGCTATTTACCCCCGGGGCGGAGGGCGACGCGCATCCGTCTTATAAATGAAACACCGCCCTCAGCTATACTCCGCAGCATTTGAAAATGGCCCCGAGGACATACTGTGAAGAACTGGACGTTGCGCCAACGCATCTTGGCGAGCTTTGCGGTCATTATTGCCATCATGCTGTTGATGGTCGTCGTCTCGTATTCCCGGTTGCTGAAGATCGAGGCCAGTGAAGAAAGCGTGCGTGAAGACGCAGTGCCCGGGGTGTATTACAGCTCGACCATCCGTGGCGCCTGGGTCGACAGTTTTCTCCAGACCCAGGAAATGCTCGGCTTGAAGGAAGGGCAGGGCATCAGTGCCGAAGACGCCGCCGACTTCAAAAGCTTCGAAGCACGCGTGGTCGATGCGATGGACAGCTATCGCAAAACCGTCACCACGGCGGAAGACAAGGTCGAATTCGCCGCCTTCGAAAAACTCCATGAGGAGTACAACAAGACCCTCGCCGCAGTACTTGATTTGCATAAGCGCAATCAGGAAGCCGAGGCCATCAAGATGTTCAACGAGCAACTGACCCCGACCTGGACGGCCGGGCGCATGAAGCTCAACGATATCCTGCGTGAAAACAAAGCCGTGGCCGACCAGGACATGGCCAACATCGATGACGCCGTGCTCACAGCGAAGATCATCATGGGCGTTTCCCTGCTGATCGCGGTGCTGGCCGCCGGCCTCTGCGGCCTGCTGCTGATGCGCGCAATCATGGCGCCGATGAACCGCATCGTGCAGATCCTCGAAATCATGCGCACTGGCGACCTCAGCAGTCGCCTGAATCTGGAGCGTAAAGACGAATTCAACGCGGTGGAAACCGGCTTCAACGACATGATGACCGAGCTTACGGCCCTGGTGTCCCAGGCCCAGCGCTCGTCGGTGCAGGTCACCACGTCGGTGACGGAAATCGCCGCCACCTCCAAGCAACAACAAGCCACCGCTACCGAAACCGCCGCTACCACCACTGAAATCGGCGCGACGTCCCGAGAAATCGCCGCCACCTCCCGTGACCTGGTGCGCACCATGACCGAAGTCTCCACCGCCGCCGATCAGGCCTCGGTGCTGGCCGGTTCCGGGCAGCAAGGCCTGGCGCGCATGGAAGACACCATGCACTCGGTGATGGGCGCGGCGGATCTGGTCAACGCCAAACTGGCGATCCTCAACGAGAAGGCCGGCAACATCAATCAAGTGGTGGTGACCATCGTGAAGGTCGCCGACCAAACCAACCTGTTGTCGCTCAACGCCGCCATCGAGGCCGAGAAGGCCGGTGAATATGGTCGCGGTTTTGCCGTGGTTGCCACCGAAGTGCGACGTCTGGCGGACCAGACCGCCGTGGCCACTTACGACATCGAACAAATGGTGCGTGAGATCCAGTCGGCGGTGTCCGCCGGGGTGATGGGCATGGACAAGTTCTCCGAGGAAGTGCGCCGCGGCATGTCCGAAGTGCAGCAGGTCGGCGAGCAGCTGTCGCAGATCATCCACCAAGTCCAGGCGCTGGCGCCGCGGGTGTTGATGGTCAACGAAGGCATGCAGGCCCAGGCCACCGGCGCCGAACAGATCAACCACGCGCTGGTGCAGTTGGGCGATGCCAGCAGCCAGACCGTCGAGTCCTTGCGCCAGGCCAGTTTCGCCATCGACGAACTGAGTCAGGTGGCGGTCGGGCTGCGCAGCGGCGTCTCGCGATTTAAAGTCTGATGAGCGAACTCGCGGCCAAACGCCCTGCCGTGGTGTCGGCGAAGCAGGCGTTGTTCCTGGTGTTCCGCGTCGGTAACGAGCGCTACGCCCTGCAAGCCATCGAGGTGGCGGAAGTGCTGCCGCGCCTGCCGTTGAAGCCGATTGCCCGGGCCCCCGATTGGGTGGCCGGGGTGTTCGCCTATCGCGGCGCGGTGGTGCCGGTGATTGACCTCAGCGCCCTGACGTTCGGCCAACCGGCCCAGGCCCGCACCAGTACGCGCCTGGTGCTGGTGCACTATCGGCCGGACGAGTCGACGCCGGCACAATTGCTCGGGCTGATCCTCGAACAGGCCACCGACACCCTACGCTGCAACCCGGCGGATTTTCAGCCCTATGGCCTGGACAATCCCCAGGCGCCGTACCTCGGCCCGGTGCGCAAGGATGCCCAGGGTTTACTGCAATGGGTGCGGGTTGCCGACCTGCTGGACGATCAGGTGCGGGCGCTGCTGTTCCCATTGCCGCCCCTGGACCTGGCATCGCTTGGGGAGCAGCCATGAGCAGCGACCAGCGCTTTTTCGATTTCCTCAAGGACCGCATCGGCCTCGACGTCGCGTCGGTCGGCCCGGCGATCATCGAGCGCGCCGTGCGCCAGCGCACCACGGCGTCCCAGGCGCTGACCGCCGATGAGTACTGGCACACCTTGCAGGGCTCGCGGGATGAGCAGCAGGCGTTGATCGAAGCCGTGATCGTCCCGGAAACCTGGTTTTTCCGTTACCCGGAATCCTTCGCCACCCTGGCGAAACTGGCAATCAAACGCCTGGCCGACATCAACAACATGCGCGCCCTGCGGATTCTCAGCCTGCCGTGTTCCACCGGCGAAGAGCCGTATTCCATCGCCATGGCCTTGCTCGATGCCGGGCTCAAGCCCCATCAGTTCAAGGTCGAAGGCATGGATGTGAGCCCGCTTTCGGTAGAGAAAGCCAAGCGCGCGCTGTACACCAAAAACTCCTTTCGCGGGCAGGACATCGCCTTTCGCGAGCGGCATTTCAGCGCCGAAGAGGACGGTTATCGACTCAGCGAACGGGTGCTGGAACAGGTGCGTTTGCAGGTCGGCAACCTGCTGGATCCGGCCTTGCTGGCGAGTGAGCCGCCCTATGACTTCGTGTTCTGTCGCAACTTGCTGATCTATTTCGACCAGCCGACCCAGCAACAAGTGTTCGAAGTGCTCAAACGCCTGACCCACGTCGATGGCGTGCTGTTTATCGGCCCGGCGGAGGGCAGTTTGCTCGGGCGTCTGGGCATGCGTTCGATTGGTATCCCGCAGTCCTTCGCGTTCAGTCGCCAAAGTGCGCCGGAGCCCGAGCCTTATCCGTCTTCATTCGTGCCGACGCCGCTGCCGGTGCGCCAACCGGTGCGCAGCGTGACCCCGCCGCCAGTGCGCAGCCGTCCGTTCGCAACGGTGGTGCCGCTGCCCGCGACGGTGAAAACCGCTAACCCCGACGCCGCCTCACTGCTGGCGAACATTGCCGCGCTGGCCAACGAAGGCAAAAGTGCCGATGCCCGCGCCGCCTGCGAAAGTTACCTGCGCAGCCACGAACCGGTGGCTCAGGTGTTTTATTGGCTGGGATTGCTCAGCGATGTGGCCGGCCGCGCACTGGAAGCCCAAGGGTTTTATCGCAAGGCGTTGTACCTCGAACCACAGCACCCCGACGCGTTGATGCACCTGGCGGCCTTGCTGCAATCCCAGGGCGACACGGCGGGCGCCAAACGATTGCAGGACCGCGCCGCCCGCAGTGAGCGCGCCGCTGACAGTGAGCGTAAACGATGAGCATCTCCGACACCTTGAGCGTCACCCATGAAGATGCCCAGGCCATCGACGACTGCTGGAACCGCATCGGCATCCACGGCGACAAGTCCTGCCCGTTGCTGACCGAGCACATTCATTGCCGCAATTGCGCGGTGTATTCCGCCGCCGCCACCCGCTTGCTCGACCGCTACGCCTTGCAGCAGGAAGATCACGAGCAAGTGGCGACCGCGGTCGAAACCGACGTCAAAACCCGCTCGCTGCTGATGTTCCGCCTCGGCGAAGAATGGCTGGGCCTGGCCACGCGCAGCCTGGTGGAAGTGGCGCCGCTGCAAACCATCCACTCCTTGCCGCACCAGCGTTCCCGGGCCTTGCTCGGTGTGGCGAATGTGCGCGGTGCGTTGGTCGCGTGTTTGTCTTTGGTGGAGTTGCTCGGTCTCGACGCAACCAACAACGCACCGGCCGGTGGGCGGGTGATGCCGCGCATGCTGATCATCGCCGCTCGCGGTGGCCCGGTGGTGGTGCCGGTGGATGAAGTGGACGGGATTCACGCCATCGACGAACGCATCCTCGATGCCGCGTCCCAGTCCGGCGCCCAGGCCAGTGCGAAATACACCCGTGGCGTGTTGCAATTCAAAGGTCGCAGCCTGCGTTGGCTGGATGAAGAACAGTTGCTGTCCGCCGTGACCCGGAGCCTCACATGACCCCCGAGCAAATGCGCGACGCCTCTTTGCTGGAACTGTTCAGCCTTGAAGCCGAGGCCCAGACCCAGGTGCTGAGCGCCGGGTTGTTGGCCCTGGAGCGCGATCCGACCCAGGCCGATCACCTGGAATCGTGCATGCGCGCGGCGCACTCGCTCAAGGGCGCGGCGCGGATTGTCGGCGTGGATGCCGGGGTCAGCGTGGCCCATGTGATGGAAGATTGCCTGGTCAGCGCCCAGGAAGGGCGGCTTTATCTGCGGCCCGAGCACATCGATGCGTTGTTGCAGGGCACCGACCTGTTGATGCGCATCGCCACCCCACACAACGCGCCTTCGGCGGTGGAAATCGACGCCTACGTGGCGCTGATGGGGCGCTTGCTCGATCCGATGGCGCTGGCGCCGCCGATCAGCACACCGATTGCACCGTTCATGGACGAGCAACAGGTGCAGCCGCCCGTGGTCGAAGTGCCGATTCCGGTGGTCGAGTCGCTGCCGGTCGCCCCCGCCGAGCCGCCGCGCAAAAACAAACGCACCACCGAAAACGGTGAGCGGGTGTTGCGGGTCACCGCCGAACGCCTGAACAGCCTGCTCGACCTGTCGAGCAAATCCCTGGTGGAAACCCTGCGGCTCAAACCGCACCTGGCGACGATGCAGCGCCTCAAACGCACGCAAAGCAATGGCCTGCGTGCCCTGGAAAACCTCAACGTCCACCTCAAGGACCAGAACCTGAGCCTGGAAGCCCAGGAAGCGCTGGACGATGCCCGCCGTTTGTTGGCCGAGTCCCAGCAATTGCTGGTGGAAAAGAACGCTGAACTGGATGAATTCGCCTGGCATGCCAGTCAACGTGCCCAGGTGTTGTACGACACGGCGCTGGCCTGTCGCATGCGCCCGTTTGCCGACGTGCTGACCGGGCAGGTGCGGATGGTCCGTGACCTCGGTCGCGATCTGGGCAAACAGGTGCGGCTGGAAATCGAAGGCGAAAAGACCCAGGTCGACCGCGATGTGCTGGAAAAACTCGAAGCACCGCTGACCCATCTGCTACGCAACGCCGTGGACCACGGCATTGAAACTCCGGAACAACGGTTATTGGCCGGCAAGCCGGCTGAAGGTTTGATCCGTCTGCGCGCCTCGCACCAGGCCGGTCTGCTGGTGCTGGAACTGAGCGATGACGGCAATGGCGTTGATCTGGAAAAGGTCCGCCGCAGCATCATCGAGCGGCAACTGTCCCCGGCGGAAACCGCCGCGCAGTTGAGCGAAGAAGAATTGCTGACGTTCCTGTTCCTGCCGGGTTTCAGCCTGCGGGACAAAGTCACCGAAGTTTCCGGGCGCGGCGTCGGTCTGGATGCGGTTCAGCACATGGTCCGGCAGTTGCGCGGGGCGGTGGTGCTGGAGCAGACGGCGGGCGAGGGCAGTCGTTTCCATCTGGAAGTGCCGCTGACCCTGTCGGTGGTGCGCAGCCTGGTGGTGGAAGTCGGCGACGAGGCCTACGCCTTTCCGCTGGCGCACATCGAACGCATGTGCGACCTGGAGCCGGAAGACATCGTCCAGCTCGAAGGTCGCCAGCACTTCTGGTACGAAGGCCGGCACGTCGGATTAGTGGCGGCCAGTCAGTTGTTGCAGCGCCCGGCGAGCCAGAACAGCCAGCAAACCCTCAAGGTCGTGGTGATTCGCGAGCGCGATGCGATCTACGGCGTGGCGGTTGAACGCTTTATTGGCGAGCGGACCTTGGTTGTATTGCCGCTGGATGAGCGTCTGGGCAAGATTCAGGATATTTCCGCCGGAGCCTTGCTCGACGACGGTTCGGTGGTGTTGATCGTTGATGTCGAAGACATGCTGCGGTCGGTGGACAAACTGCTCAACACCGGGCGTCTGGAGCGCATTGCCCGCCAAAGTAACCAGGCGGCGGAAGCGACGCGCAAGCGGATTCTGGTGGTGGACGATTCCCTGACCGTGCGCGAGTTGCAGCGCAAGTTGCTGCTCAATCGCGGTTACGACGTGGCTGTGGCCGTGGACGGTATGGATGGCTGGAACGCCCTGCGTTCGGAGGATTTTGATCTGCTGATCACTGACATTGACATGCCGCGCATGGACGGCATCGAGCTGGTGTCTTTATTGCGCCGGGACAACCGCCTGCAATCGCTGCCGGTGATGGTGGTGTCCTATAAAGATCGCGAAGAAGACCGTCGTCGTGGACTGGACGCCGGAGCCGACTATTATCTAGCCAAAGCCAGTTTTCATGACGACGCCCTGCTCGATGCAGTGGTCGAGCTCATCGGAGGAGCGCGGGCATGAAAATCGCTATCGTCAACGACATGCCCATGGCGGTAGAGGCCCTGCGCCGCGCCTTGGCATTCGAACCGGCGCACCAGGTGATCTGGGTGGCCAGCAATGGCGCCGAGGCCGTACAACGCTGTGCCGAACAGACGCCGGACCTGATCCTGATGGACTTGATCATGCCGGTGATGGACGGCGTGGAAGCGACCCGACGCATCATGGCCGATACGCCCTGCGCCATTGTGATTGTCACGGTGGACCGCCAGCAGAACGTGCACCGGGTGTTCGAAGCCATGGGCCACGGTGCGCTGGATGTGGTCGACACGCCGGCCATCGGCGCCGGCAACCCGGCGGAAGCGGCGGCGCCGTTGCTGCGCAAGATCATGAACATCGGCTGGCTGATCGGCGACAAGGGCAATCGGGTTCGCTCGGCGCCGAGCCCGCTGCGCAGTTCGGGTTCGCGGCAAAAACTGGTGGCCATCGGCTCGTCTGCGGGCGGACCGGCGGCACTGGAATTATTGCTCAAGGGCCTGCCACGGGATTTTTCGGCAGCCATCGTGCTGGTGCAGCACGTGGACCAGGTATTCGCCGCCGGCATGGCCGAGTGGCTCAGCAGCGCCAGCGGCCTCAACGTGCGCCTGGCCCTGGAAGGCGAACCGCCCCAGGCCGGCACGGTGTTGCTGGCCGGCACCAACCACCATATTCGCTTGTTGAAAAACGGGACGCTGGCCTACACCGCCGAACCGGTCAACGAGATTTACCGGCCCTCGATCGATGTGTTTTTCGAGAGCGTAGCCAGTTACTGGAACGGCGACGCCGTGGGCGTTTTGCTGACCGGCATGGGTCGTGATGGTGCGCAGGGGCTTAAACTCATGCGCCAACAGGGCTACCTGACCATCGCGCAGGACCAGAACAGCAGTGCGGTGTACGGCATGCCGAAAGCGGCTGCGGCCATCGACGCCGCCGTGGAAATTCGCCCACTGGACAAGATAGCGCCACGATTGCTGGAGATTTTCCCCAAATGAAGACTTTTCACAGCAATCCTGGCCCAAGTAGTACTCAGGTGACCGCACATGAATGACTTACAGCTCGACGACTTCAAGACCGATGAAAACGCCGCCATGGTGTTGTTGGTGGACGATCAGGCGATGATCGGCGAGGCGGTTCGGCGCGGTCTGGCGAATCAAGAGAACATCGACTTCCACTTCTGCGCCGATCCGCACCAGGCCATAGCCCAGGCGATCCGGATCAAGCCGACGGTGATCCTGCAGGACCTGGTGATGCCCGGTCTCGACGGTTTGAGCCTGGTGCGTGAATACCGCAACCACCCGGCGACCAAGGACATCCCGATCATCGTGCTCTCGACCAAGGAGGACCCGCTGATCAAAAGCGCGGCGTTCGCCGCCGGGGCCAACGATTACCTGGTCAAACTGCCGGACAACATCGAACTGGTGGCGCGCATCCGCTACCACTCGCGCTCCTACATGACCTTGCTCCAGCGTGACGCCGCTTATCGGGCGTTGCGGGTCAGCCAGCAGCAGTTGCTCGACACCAACCTCGTTCTGCAACGCCTGATGAACTCCGACGGCCTGACCGGCCTGTCGAACCGCCGGCACTTCGACGAATATCTGGAACTGGAGTGGCGACGTTCATTGCGGGACCAGACTCAACTGTCACTGCTGATGATCGACGTGGACTACTTCAAGTCCTACAACGACAGCTTCGGCCACCTGGAAGGTGACGAAGCCCTGCGCAAAGTCGCCACGGCCATCCGCGACGCCAGCGCCCGACCGTCGGACCTGCCGGCGCGGTACGGCGGTGAAGAGTTTGCGCTGGTCTTGCCCAACACTTCGCCGGGCGGCGCGCGGCTGGTGGCGGAGAAACTGCGCCAGACCGTGGCGGCGTTGAAGATTCCCCATGTGTTCCCGGCGGAGGGGGCGAATTTGACGATCAGTATTGGCCTGTCGACGATTACCCCGCAGGCGGGCAGTGATTGCCGGCAGTTGATCTCGGCGGCGGATAAGGGGCTGTATCTGGCGAAGAACAATGGGCGCAATCAGGTGGGGATTGAGTAGCGGGTCGGCCGGTGTAGAAGTTCTCCAGGCTCGCGCGCACCCTGTGGCGAGGGGGCTTGCCCGTTGGGTCGCGAAGCGGCCCTCTGCATTCACACAGTCATATCCGGCAAGCAGGTTTCACGACTGCTTCGCAGCCGAACGAGGTGGTGCGGCATTCCGACAAACTCCCTCGCCACTGTTCATTCATCGTTCGCCGATGTAGCGACCGTCCGCAGCAATTCAGCGTGGAGTTTTTCGCCACCTCGATGACGAAAGGCTCGATGCTCAATAGTCGCTAACTGCTCCTTCCTCGCCTCGATAGCCTTGTGTTTCGCCTGTGCCTCCCCGAACGTTGCCACGTTGAATGACCGGGACAGTTTTTTGCCTTGGCGAGTCGTCGTTTGCGCAATCCAATAGGTGTTCTTGCCGTTCGTTTGTCGTGAAACACCCGCCAGGCCACTGGTGTTAGTGACACGCAACTTTTGCCGGACCATGCAGCTCAGTGGTGGTGGGAAACGCAGCATCTGCTCATTGCGAAACCGCTCGGCAGCGCAACGCGCCTCACGCTCACCACCATGGCGGATGAACGTAAATTCCTTGTGTACCTTCAAGACGCCATCCCGGTACAACGACACCCGCCAAGCCATGGCGCCCGACTTTTTGTGGCGGACTTTGATGATGGCGTAGTCGTTGGTGCTTCCGGGTGCATCCGGGTTATCTGTGAGCGGAAGGGCCCCGTTATCGGGTGGTGTCTTATCAGTCGACATAGGTCACATACCTGGCCATCAAGTTCGGGCGTTGAAACGTGTCGATGCTGGCGACGCGTCGATGCATCTCCTTGACCACCTGCTTGAACGTCGCATCGTCCATGTCGATCCAGAAACGCGGGTTGCGGCCGGTGAGGCGGTCGTATTCGGCGGTGGTGGGGTCGAGGTGGCGGTATTCCTCGTATTGCGGCAGGTCCGGCAACGGGCGGCTGACGTCCATGTAGTTCTGGATGAAATCCCACAGGGCGCACGCGGGTTGTACCTCGGGACCGGGACAGAGCAGTGCGCCGAAATTGATCATGATGTTGCGGTAGCGATGGGCGAGGTAAAGCACATTCATCGGCATGCCCTGACTGTCCGGGGACGTGGCGATGTAGGCATCAAACTCGTAGAACGGCGCGGTGAGTTCACCGATGGTGCCGTTCTTTTTATATTCACCGTTGTTTTTGTAGTCGAAGACGGTGACCAGACCGGTGCGGCGGTTGAGTTCCCAGATGGGGCCTCGGGAGGGTTTTAGCCAGAGGTTTGGGAAGTGTTTTATGACTGTTGAACCGATGGTCCAGGATAGGAGTGGTAGGCCGAGAAGCCAGGAAAATAGTTGGATAAAGATAGTTTTGGTTGACTCCAAAATAGGCTCGTGCCCTGCGCTAACAACTGCGAAATAGGAAGGTATGCTGACAATGAAAAGTAGAAAAAACATGAATCGTCCCCCTCCTGACATATACATCCAGAAGTGAGAGCTTGCGGGAAGAAGAGCATATCTGAACCGTTCGTTATCATCCCTTATATGAAAATCAATATGTCCGTATGGGGTCGGATCATAGATGTTTTCGGCTATTTGCTTTTCACGCTCTTTCTTGAAGCCTTCATGGAGACGAAGTTCTTTTGGTGGGAATTTTTCGAAAAGATTTGTAGCCGTGACTTCATCCGTATTGCCCCACGGCAGTCTGACCTTCGCGAAGCGCATAATCCATGGGCGTTCAGCCGAGCGTTCTTGTTGGGGTACCTCATTCCATCCATAGGCAGTCTGGGCGTACCACGATTCGTCAGTCATCAGTTACTGTTCCGGGATTTGTTTGTAAATTCGTCAGCCCAATAAAGTTCGCCTACGCTGTCGAAGTTCGGTTTTTTGTGGGGGGCATCAAATGGCGTTGCATCCTTTGGCGGTGGCGCAGGAAAGTGCCAGCGCTGATTTTTTTGCTCCAGTACACATTGCGCTCTAACTTGCCATTGCTGCTCAATGCCAGGTGAGCGTGTCGCTAAGTCAAAGGCATAGCTCGGTGGGGTTGCGAAAAAAAGTTCCAAGCCCTGCGGAAGCAGTCTTTGTGCTTTAGGCGGAGCAAGTTGACTGTTAATCAGTTTTTTGAACGTTACGGTTTCACTTTTGATGCGTCCACCTCTGACTTCGAATGTATTGAGTCGGCAGTGAGCATTGACATTGAGCGTGCCCAAATTTGAAAGCAGGCCCGCTAAGTTGCTTTCAATGCGAATGCAAGTGTTGGACGAGATAACCTGAAAAGGCGTCTTTGCGTGAATGTCGTGTTTAGCATTGGGGACGAATTCGGGGTTGGGCCCCACATTGATGCGAATGTCGGCAAACAAACTGATCAGGTAGTAAAAGCTACTCTGCGGATCTAGCAGATGCACATTGTCTGAATGAACTTGCGTGCCGAAAGGGCCATTAACCAGCCATTCTTCAATAGGCTTGTCGCTTAGCCACCAAGCCATTCCGGCGCCAATTACAATCAATATCAGCGCTACCCAACCTGCCGGACCAAGACCAAGAAAGGTGACTGTGGGAACAATCAGGCTACTAAGAGCACTAACTGCTCCACCCACGGCCATCATCAGATATCCCCATCCGGCATCATCGCCCCATGTCCACGCATACCAGGCGTCTGCAAGGCAAATAGCTGAAAGAATTAACCCAGAGCCAATTTGGGCAAGTATCCGGCCGGTGAACTCCTTTGCTAAATACGTTGCTGCTCGAGTTCCTAAAGTTTTTTTCACAGCCTCCTCTGAAAAAGTAAAAAGAACCTTACGGCCAACCGCCCAAACAGACTTGGTACCGGCAATTTTTACCGTCAACATCTCTAGCGCAATAACCAGATCAATGCTGGCCCCCGCGAAAGATAAACCTACGCGTAATGAACCTTTCTCTCGTTTTAACTGCTCCCTACCTTCCCACTCCGTCCTAACATTCCAAACCTCCAACATCAAAACCCCCGCCGCAAACGGCAACGAGTTCAACACCCGATAAACCCGGCTATTTGCCAGATCCGCATGCCCATCCACACCCTGCTGCAACGCGCCTTTCACTTTCGCGTTGTCCATCCCCCGAGCCTCCACATCCTCTTTATGCACCGCATTAATCCGCTGATTCAGCGCACTAAGGCTGCGCACTGTCGGGTGATCCACCGGCATCACCACCAGCTTGTAATGACCCATGCGTTGAGTGCTCGGTGTCTCGAAAGCATCAGCGGCACTCCCGACCTTCAACGGCCGCCCCTGAGCATCCAGATACTCCCCCATCACCCGCCGAGGCCGCTGATCCCCAGTCGGTACATCGGACAAACCAAAGAGGTGGTAGCGCTGCGGATCCGCATCCCGGCGATTGATGAAGTGCATTTCACCAAAGGTCTTGGGCATCAAACTGCGTAACAGTCCCACGCCCAGTCCATGCAGGTAAGCGCTGGTGGGGGCGTGTGCGACCTGTGCCATCACCGCGCTGCTGGCGGTTTCTAAAGAGCCAGCGAGGTTTTCGTAGATGCTGACCAACGTGCTGGCCGCCGCTTTCGATTGCCCAGTGAGGGTGCTGTTCAGGCTGCCGCTGGCCAGTAACCCTTCCAGCAAATGCCCGTCGAGGTGTTCGACTTGCGGGTAGTAAGGGCCGGGCTCGCTTTCGAATACGGCGAGGTGTTGGGCGCGTAGACATCCGTCGCCCTCGTTGACCGTTTTCTCGGTGGGCGGCACATAAGGTGTAGCCAGCGCGGCTTCATCAACGGCCGGCCAAAGCATCCGGTGCAGTGGGTGCGCCGAGTCGTGGGCGATGGCATTGAGCAGCGTCTGGCCGACACTGGCCTGCGGGCTGTAGAGGCTCAAACCGGTGAGCGCATTGGTGACATCGCCATTGCGGGCCAGCGGATCAAGTTGCGCGGGCACGGTGGCGAGGCTGGCGAACACCTGACTCACGGCAAACAACGCCGCCAGGTAATCAAAGCCCTCAAGGCTCAAATGATCGGCGAGGGTTTGCTGGGTCACCGGTTGTTGCAGGCACTCGGCAAGCAGGGCCTGCGCCATGTTCAGTTGTTGCCAGAGCAAGGCGCGTTCGGCGGTGGCGGTGAAACGATTGATGTCGCGACGGCCGGCCTCTTTCACTTTGTCGAAACAGGCATGCAACGGGTTTTTCTGCCCGCTGATCGTCGCCGGCACGATCAGTTGCTGGACCATGACCGCGCTGGCGTGATGCGGGTGCAGGCTGGCGCGCTCGGCATACAACGTCAGCAATTGTTGTTGCTGCTGGACCTGTGAAACCAGATGGCGCACGCGGTAGCGCGGGTCTTCCAGCAACACGCCGCACACGCGCCGTTGGCGAGCGGTTTCCAGCACATCGGTGACGGTGGGTTGAGGTTGCCAGAGGTCGGCTTCATCGGTGGCGGGGGTTTCTCCTCGCAATTGATCCAGCAACGTGGCGAGGCCATCCGCCCAGGCGCTGCTTTCAAACGTTGCAGGTAACGCAGGTGTGGCGCCTTGCTCCCACTGATCAAGACAGGCCCTGGCTTCGGTTTTGCGTTGCGCCGCGAATTGCCCCGAGAGGTCGCAGACGTAACGCCCCGGATGCTCCAGCACGTATTCGAAACCGCTTTGGCGTGCCCGTTGCGGGGCGATCAGGCTGACCGGAAAGGCTCGCGAAGCCAGGTTGCGCCAGGTAACGCCGGCTTTCGTCGCGGCATCGGACGCTTGTGCATCCCATAGGTTGAAACCACTGAAAGCTTCCAGCATCGCCGGCCCATCGGGCTGCTGGTGGAAAAGCCGTTCGAGCGTCCGGCTCTCGCACTTCAACGCCGGGCTCTGACAGCGCTGGGCGCGCAACGCCGGGTCTTCCTCAAGTCGTTTAATGCGTGCGGCGCTGAGCTGGATTTCGCTGAAGCACAGTTGCACGGCTTCGGCGGGTTGGTTGTTCCAGGTCGCGGGCAGCCAGATGTCGCTGAGATCGACACCGTTGGCCTGTCGGTAGTCGATGCTGAGTGCCGGGTCTTGGCGATACGCCTGCAGATCGATGTCGCGGTAAGTCGTCAATTCGCCGTCCTGCCGCACCTCGAGCTCACGCCAGAGACGATCGCGGTAAAACACATAGACATAGCCACTGCGGCACAGGACCGGCGTGCCGAGGTCATGTCGGCTGCGAGTCCCGGGCAGCGCGACGAAAGGCAGGATCGGTACGATCTGGTTCCACTGGGTTTCCAGTTGCCGCGGGGTGACACGCACGTCCTCCAGCAACGGCAGGCGAATCGACGGTCCTTGGGTGGTGGCAATTTCGAGCCACAACTGATGTTTGAACTGCGCCGACCAATCCCACACAAACAGCTCGCTGTGGACGCTGGTCGAACGCTCCGTTTCACGCACGGCCTCATCGGTCAGGGCCTGAAGCGGTTCGACGCCGGACTGATCGACGATCAGCAGTCGCTGGTTTTTTGAATGCCCGGTGCCAATGACCTGGACAATCAGTTTGTCGCGCTCGCAGATGGGGCCATTGGTCATCTTCCCGAGGCGCGTCATAACTGAACCTGCGCGCAGTGGGTGCTCAGGTAATCGCTGATGGCGTCGCTGTCGTCGATGCCTTGAGTCAGGGCTTGCTCCAGCAGTTCATGGGCGTGCGCGAATGAATGCCGGGGATGCTGCTGCCACCAGTGGAAAAGAAACTGCTCGTTGCGCTGGCGCGTCAAGGCTTCTTCCTGGGCGACGCTCAGCACCATTGCCCGGTGTGTCCGTTCAATGCGCCAGTCGTTCGCATGGAGGTTGTTCAACCGCTGCCAGCCAGCTTCGCCTGTCGCTTGAGTGGCCCACGTCGCACCGAACCAGCGCAGACTCTTGATCGGGCCGAGCCACAGGCTGAGGTCTTGCGCGGTACATGCGGCAAAAAAATAGCTGGCGACGGTCGGGTTGCTGTAGCGCAGCACGCCTTTGCGTTGCTGGTCGAAGTTGACGAACAGCATCTGGCGCAAGTGCGCGAGTACCGAGGGCGTGTCACAGGTGCTTTCGATCAGCAGGCCGGGCCACTGCGCCGGGGTTTGCTCGATGGCCTGAGTGAGCGTCGGTTGGTTGTTCAGCCTGGCCAGCAGCGGGCTGTGTTCGGCGAAACCGCCGAGTGACGTGCCGGTGAACAGCTTTTGGGTGTCGGCATGTGTCGCCAGACGATAGAGCGTTTCGAGCTGCGCGGCGGGGCGCTCCAGCAAAATCCATGTATTCATGAGCGATTTCCATAGCCCAGGGCCTTGCGGCATTGGCAGTCGCTCAGCGGGCAGTCCATCGGCGTACCGCCGCTGGGCATCTGGCAGAGTTCAATCAATGCTTCGTTGCCGAGTAGTTGTTTGAGTAGAGCGGTTGAAACCGTTTCGGGGAGGGGCGGTTCGCTTGGCTCGAGTACCACCGGGGCCGCTGCCATGAGTGGCATTGGTGCACCGCCCACCTGAATGGGCACACTGCTGAAAACCCCTGTGGAATTGATCGTGATCCACGCGCCCCCCACCTGGATCGTGGCGCTGGCGCCGCCATCGATGACGATGTTTTGATCGGCGCTGAGGTGGACCTGCTGTTGAGCACTCAGCCGATGGCTGGTGGCGCGAACATGGCGCTCGCCATGCACCGTGAGGCGATCGTCCTGGCGGATTTCCGTGCGCCGGTCACCGTGAGCGATGTGCTGTTCTTCGTCGCGCAGCTCATGTCGAGCGTTTCCCCCGACCACGATGCTGCGCTGGTTGTCGACTTGAATCCGCTCATCGTTCAACACGTGTTGCCGGTAATCACGCTGGGCGCGGACGGAAATTTCCTCGGCTCCCTTGCGATCTTCGATGCGCAGTTCGTTGAACCCTTCGCCGCCCGGGCTGCTTTGGGTCTTGAAGGTGCTGCGGGTGTTCTCGGCGGGGAGGTCGAGCGGGGGGCGATTGGCGCCGTTGGACAGACAGGCAACGACCAACGGCTGGTCCGGGTCGCCCTGATAGAAACCGATGATCACTTCCATGCCCACGCGCGGGATCAGCACGCTGCCATAACGGTCGTGGGCCCAGTTGCTGGCCACGCGCACCCAGCAACTGGAATGGTCATCGTGGTCACCGTCGCGGTCCCAGGGAAACTGAATGCGCACTCGACCGTATTCGTCACAGTGGATTTCTTCGCCGGGCGGGCCGCAGACCACGGCGTGCTGATAGCCGTTGATCGTGGTTTTGGGGTGGTCGAGCGCAGGCCTGAACGGCGTGTGACACGGTATGGCGAGAAAGGTGTTGCGGTAGCCTTGAGCAAAGTCGCCGCTTGGGGGGCTGGTGCCTGACTCTTCAAGCACTTGCGGTTGTTGGCCGACATGGATGACTTCGGTCAACAGCCACAAGTCATTCCATTCCTGGCGCGGGTGGCCGGTCAGGGGGAGGAAGTGGCCACTGAGCAACATGGGCTGATCGCTACGCCCGGTGGCTTGCCGATAATCGCTGCGATGCCGTTCAAGGGCTCGCCTTGCACGGTGTTTGCCCTGTTCACGGTCGGTGAAGCGGCCGGGAAAGCCGTAGTCTTCGAGGTGTGGCGGCGAAGGATCTTTCGCCGCGCTCTCCAGTTGCAGCAAGGGCTTTTCGAAATCGTAGTCGCGACGGGTCACTGCAGTGGGGCGGGTTTCCATCGCCAGGGTAAAGGCCTTGATCACCGGTTCATCGGCGACCAGTCCGCTGTCCTGCAGGTATGGGGTAGGGCGATGCAGCCTGGGGAATACCGTTTGATCATCCCCGAACACCAGCACATGCCCCTCGCGACTGTGCTCGAAGTGGTAATGCAGGCCTTCTTCTTCGCAGAGTCGCTGGATGAAATGCAGGCAACTCTCGCCGTACTGGACGCAATAATCCCTTGGGCGGTAATCCGTGCCGAGGGCAAAGCGGTAGGCATCGCCGAGGATGCCCTGGGCCTCCAGGACTTGGGCGATGATCTGCGGCACGCTGCGTTTCTGGAATATTTTCTGGTCGAAACGGTGGCCCAGGTAGGCGAGGCTGGGCATCAAGGAGATTTGGTATTGAGTCAGACGCTTGCCAGCGTCGCCCTGGCCGATGCTGTACACGTGACCATGAATGCCGGCGCCATGGCGATCAAAACCCAGGAATGCCGGGCGATGCAGGAGGCTTTCCAGATCCAGGCCGGGGTGTTCGCTAACCAGTTTCAGATCAAAGCGAAAGGGTTGGCTGATGGCTTCCTTGCCGTTGAACTCAAGGACGTGCAGGTCGTGGGTAAAACCCTTGATGTCCAGGAGGAAAGAGGCTTGATGGGCAGGGCCGAACATCACACATCCCTTGTGCTGATTTAGAAGGGCGGGACTGTGAATGAGTGAATGCGGGGTTGATGCAGGGGGATTCTGTTACTGGTGTGGGAAGAATTTTTTTATCGGGTAGGATTTTTCCTCAGGATTTTTTGCTTGGCAGGAAGTCGTCAAAAAGAACCGGCGCGTATTCAGTCCGCCAGGCGGGCTGCCGTGACAGCTTGATTACGTTATACTCGCCGGCTTTCAAAAGTTCGCCAACGAGTGCTGCCCGCCATGGAAATCAACCCGATCCTTAACAGTATCAAGGACCTGTCCGAGCGCTCCGAAACTATTCGGGGGTATCTTTGACTACGATCAAAAGCATGAGCGTCTGACTGAAGTCAATCGCGAGCTTGAAGATCCGGCAGTCTGGAACAACCCGTCGTACGCCCAGGAACTGGGGCGCGAGCGTTCGCTGCTGGCGCAGATCGTCGAAACCCTCGACGAAATGCACACCGGCCTGGCCGATGCCAAAGAACTGCTGCTGATGTCCGCCGAAGAAGAAGACCAGGGCGCCGTCGATGACGTCGCGACCGAAGTCGAGCGTCTGCGCGAAGCCCTGGAAAAACTCGAATTCCGTCGCATGTTCAGCGGTGAGATGGACGCCAACAACGCCTACCTGGATATCCAGGCCGGCTCTGGCGGTACCGAAGCCCAGGACTGGGCCAACATCCTGCTGCGCATGTACCTGCGCTGGGCTGACAAACGCGGTTTCGACGCGACCATCATGGAACTGTCCGCCGGTGAAGTCGCCGGGATCAAGGGCGCCACGGTCCACATCAAGGGCGAATACGCCTTTGGCTGGTTGCGTACCGAGATCGGCGTGCACCGTTTGGTGCGCAAGAGCCCGTACGACTCCGGCAACCGCCGCCACACCTCGTTCTCGGCCGTGTTCGTGTCGCCGGAAATCGATGACAACATCGAAATCGACATCAACCCGTCGGACCTGCGCATCGACACCTACCGCTCCTCCGGTGCCGGTGGCCAGCACGTAAACACCACCGACTCGGCCGTACGGATCACCCACGTACCGTCCAACACCGTGGTCAGCTGCCAGAACGAACGCTCCCAGCACGCCAACAAAGACACCGCGATGAAAATGTTGCGGGCGCGCTTGTACGAGCAGGAAGTGCAGAAACGCAACGCCGCCTCCCAGGCCCTGGAAGACACCAAGTCGGACATCGGCTGGGGTCACCAGATTCGCTCCTACGTGCTCGATGCGTCGCGGATCAAGGATTTGCGCACTAACATCGAACGCAGTGACTGCGACAAGGTGCTCGACGGCGATATCGACGAATACCTGGTAGCCAGCTTGAAACAAGGGCTTTAAGGCACGCCCTGCAGGATCATCCTGCAGGCGCGAGGCTTGCCCGCGAACCCCGGCGAACGCCGGGGGCAACGAACCTGATGGAATATCTAAAGACATGAGCGACCTAGAACTCGACCCGCAAGCCCTGCAACAGGAAGAAAACTCCCTGATCGCCCTGCGCAAGGAAAAGCTGGCTGCCGAGCGCGCCAAGGGCAATGCCTTCCCGAACGACTTCCGCCGCGAAAACTACTGCGAAGAACTGCAGAAGAAATACGCGGACAAGACCAAGGAAGAGCTGGCAGAGGCTGCAATCCCGGTCAAGGTTGCCGGTCGCATCATGCTCAACCGTGGCTCGTTCATGGTGATCCAGGACATGACCGGTCGCATCCAGGTTTACGTCAACCGTAAAACCCTGTCTGAAGAAACCCTGGCCTCGGTGAAAACCTGGGACATGGGCGACATCATTGCAGCCGTTGGCACCCTGGCGCGTTCCGGCAAGGGCGACCTGTACGTCGAAATGACCGAAGTGCGCCTGCTGACCAAGTCCCTGCGTCCGCTGCCGGACAAGCACCATGGCCTGACCGACACCGAACAGCGCTATCGCCAGCGTTACGTTGACCTGATCGTCAACGAAGAAGTACGCAATACCTTCCGCGTGCGTTCGCAAGTGATTGCGCACATCCGCAGCTTCCTGATGCAGCGTGACTTCCTGGAAGTCGAAACGCCGATGCTGCAAACCATCCCCGGTGGTGCAGCGGCCAAGCCGTTCGAAACGCACCACAACGCGCTGGACCTGGAAATGTTCCTGCGCATCGCGCCTGAGCTTTACCTCAAGCGTCTGGTGGTGGGTGGTTTCGAGAAGGTGTTCGAGATCAACCGCAACTTCCGTAACGAAGGTGTTTCGACCCGTCACAACCCTGAATTCACCATGTTGGAGTTCTACCAGGCGTACGCCGACTACGAAGACAACATGGACCTGACCGAAGAACTGTTCCGCGAATTGGCGCAGTTGGTCCTGGGCAGCACCGACGTGCCTTACGGCGACAAGGTGTTCCACTTCGGCGAACCGTTCGTGCGTCTGTCGGTGTTCGACTCGATCCTCAAGTACAACCCTGAGCTGACCGCCGACGACCTGACCGACATCGACAAGGCCCGCGCCATCGCCAAGAAGGCCGGCGCCAAGGTGCTGGGCTTCGAAGGCCTGGGCAAGTTGCAGGTGATGATTTTCGAAGAACTGGTCGAGCACAAGCTGGAACAGCCGCACTTCATTACCCAGTACCCGTTCGAAGTGTCGCCGCTGGCCCGTCGCAACGATGACAACCCGAACGTCACCGACCGTTTTGAACTGTTCATCGGTGGCCGCGAAATCGCCAACGCCTACTCCGAGTTGAACGACGCGGAAGACCAGGCCGAGCGCTTCATGGCCCAGGTGGCCGACAAGGACGCTGGCGACGACGAAGCCATGCACTACGACGCCGACTTCGTTCGCGCGCTGGAGTACGGCATGCCGCCAACGGCTGGTGAAGGGATCGGCATCGACCGACTGGTGATGTTGCTGACCAACTCACCGTCGATCCGCGACGTGATCCTGTTCCCGCACATGCGGCCGCAAGCGTAAACGTTTCAGTTAAAAAGCCGCCTAAAACAGGCGGCTTTTTATTGCCTGTCTGGTACAAACGTATCAATTGGTTACTTTTGGCGTGAGAGAGGAAGACCTGTCGTGAATCGTGCAATGGCTCAAGAAGGTGCAGCGGGTATCGCCACTGCGGTCGCTGAAAGTGTTCAGTACCAGGGCCGCAAGGCCAGCCGACAGGGCAGCGAACAGCGTCGACAGGACATTCTCGATGCGGCCATGCGCATTGTCGTGCGCGATGGCGTACGGGCGGTGCGCCACCGCGCCGTGGCGGCCGAAGCCGGTGTGCCGTTGTCGGCCACCACTTACTACTTCAAGGATATCGATGACCTGCTCACCGATACCTTCGCCCAATACGTGGAACGCAGCGCGGCTTACATGGGCAAGCTGTGGGCCAGCAACGAAGGCCTGTTGCGCGAAATGGTGGTCAGCGGCGACGGTACGCCGGAGTCGCGCTCGCAGTTGGCGGACGATATTGCGCGGTTGATGGCGGACTATGTTCATCGGCAATTGATCAACCGTCGTGAGCATTTGATGGCCGAACAGGCGTTCCGCCAGGAGGCGCTGCTGAACCCGCGACTGGCGGTGTTGGTGCGTTCCCATCAACAGATTCTGTTGCAGGGCACCTGCCAGCTTTTCGAGGTATTGGGTTCGCGCGAGCCACAACAGGATGCCAAAGTGTTGACGGCGATTATCGGACGGATGGAATATCAGGGCCTGCTCAACGACGCCGAGCCTGCGGCCGAAGCCGAAATGCTCGGCATCCTCACGCGCTACATGCATTTGGTCTTGGCGTCGGTGTAACCCCTGATCGTTCCCACGCTCTGCGTGGGAATGCATCCTGTGACGCTCTGCGTCACGCCGGTAAGGGACGCAGAGCGTCCCGGGCGGCATTCCCACGCGGGAGCGTGGGAACGATCATCGTGCTGTATCGATAGGGAGTGTTGAATGAAAGCCTGGCGCGTCGTTGTGATCGCCTTGTCGTTCCTGCTGCTCAGTGGCTGTCTGGTGACCTTCAAGGACCCGCTGCCTTCGAGCGAACCCGCGCCCAAAGGCTTGCTTGGCAAATGGACCAGCACCAACGCCTGGGGAGAGCCGATGAACCTGGAACTGACGCGCCTCGGCGACAACCGCTATCAGGCCGTCAGCTACTTCAAGGCCAAGCCTCGCGAGCGCGAAGCCTATCCCTTCACGGTGTCGCGCCACGGCAGTCGCTGGTACTTGTCGGCGCCAGTACCGGCCAGGTTTGGCGGCCACTTCACAATCGCCGGGTTCGAACTCAACGAAAAGCACGAACTGGTGGTCTACAACCTCGACCTCGAACAGATCAACCAGGCCCTGGGGCAAAAAGTCCTCAGTGGCGAAGGCTTCCAGACTGACGACGGCGATGGCGTGCTGATCAACACCGACATGAACCAAGTCTTCGCTTACCTCGACGACCCGGCCAATTCCGATGTGTTCGTCGAAGCCGTGCGCTACCAGCGCCTGGCCAAAGCCAAAGCCAAATAAATCCAGCACCTCACGGTTTTTCTACAGGAGTTTCGGGTGGACGATTACCAGCAGACGATACGCATTTTGTCCGATCGCATAGTGCTGGCGCAGACGCCGATTCGCGTCCTCGATGCGGTCAAGTGGGACGACAACATCCGCAAGGGCTTCCTCAAGGCCAAGGGCAAGGAAATGCCCGCCGTGGACCGCGACTATTACCTGAACCGGCCGCTGGCCTTTGACTCGAGCAAGGTGAAACTGGAATTCCAGAACATCGAGCGCGACATCACCCGCCAGCTCGGCCAGTTCAACCCGGTCGGCCAGATCATGCGCCGCATGTGCAAGGAATACCGGATGGTGGTGCGCATGCTCGAAGCGCGCGGCACCGAGGATTTCGGGCTGATTTCCCAGGAACTGTACGGCGCCGCGTCCGACGCGTTCCACGCCGGCGACCCGACCCTGGCCGACCTCGGCCTGATGATGTCCGACTACCTGAACAATATCGACGGTCGTGGCGATCTGAAGGATGAGCCGAAAATCCTCACTGCCAAGGACGCTGTCAGCCTGCTGCAACATCGACTCAACAAAGTGTTCGGTGAAGCCGAGGAAACCATCCGGGTGTTCGAGTCTGACGGGATCGTTGCCGACGCGGCGGCGGGTGCGGACTACATCAAGATCCGCGCCGACGCGATGTTCAACGACCGTGACGTGCGCGCCCTGGAAGTCCATGAAGGCCTGGTGCACGTGGGCACCACGCTGAACGGCTTGAACCAGCCGATCTGCACCTTCCTGTCCAAAGGCCCGCCATCGTCGACCGTGACCCAGGAAGGCCTGGCGATTCTGATGGAAATCATCACCTTCGCCTCCTACCCGAGTCGCCTGCGCAAACTGACCAACCGTACTCGCGCCATTCATATGGTGGAGGAGGGCGCGGACTTTTTGCAGGTGTTCGAGTTCTTCCGCGAGCAGGGCTTCGAAATGGCCGAAAGCTACGGCAACGCCAGTCGGGTTTTCCGTGGTTCAGTACCGAATGGTCTGCCATTTACCAAAGACTTGTCCTACCTCAAGGGCTTTATCATGGTTTACAACTACATTCAGTTGGCCGTGCGTAAAGGCAAGCTGGAGCAGATACCGCTGCTGTTTTGCGGCAAGACCACGCTGGAAGACATGCGGACCTTGCGCCAATTGGTGGACGAAGGCCTGGTAGTGCCGCCCAAGTATTTGCCGGACCAGTTCCGCGACTTGAACGCACTGTCGGCGTGGATGTGCTTCTCCAACTTCCTCAATCACCTGAGCCTGGACCGGATCGAAGCCGACTACTCCAACATTTTGTGAGAACCACACTGATCGTTCCTACGCTCTGCGTGGGAATGCATCCCGTGACGCTCTGCGTCACAGAGGACGCGGAGCGTCCAAAGCGGCATTCCCACGCGGAGCGTAGGAACGATCAGACTTACCAACCATCACTGCGAGGTTTCACCGGATGCGAATCCTCGGCATCGTCTGCCTTCTCCTGACCTTGAGCGGCTGCAGTTCGCTGCTGTTCTACCCCGAACCCGGCCAGCCGTTCACCCCGGACAAGGCCAAGCTCGAATTCCGCGACCTCACCCTGACCACCGCCGACGGCCTGAAACTGCACGGTTGGTGGTTGCCGGTACCCAAAGGCGTGGAGGTCAAAGGCACGGTGCTGCACCTGCACGGCAATGGCGGCAACTTGTCTTATCACCTCGGTGGGAGCTGGTGGTTGCCGAAAGAGGGTTACCAGGTGTTGCTGGTGGATTACCGCGGTTATGGCCTGTCCGAAGGCAAACCGAGCCTGCCGGCGATCTATCAGGACATCGACGCCGCGTTCAAATGGCTCGACCAGGCGCCCGAGGTCAAAGGCAAACCGTTGGTCATTCTCGGCCAAAGCCTCGGCGGCTCGATGGCCGTGCATTACCTGGTCCAGCACCCGGAACGCCAGCCTCAGATCAAGGCGCTGGTGCTCGACGGCGCCCCCGCCAGCTACCGCGATGTCGGCCGATTTGCCCTGACCACTTCGTGGCTGACCTGGCCATTCCAGGTACCGTTGTCGTGGCTGGTGCCGGACGGCGACAGCGCGATCAACTCCATGGCGCAGCTCAAAGGCGTGCCGAAACTGATCTACCACAGCATCGACGACAACCTCGTGCCCCTTTCCAACGGCATCCGTCTGTATCAAGCTGCGCCGCCGCCGCGGGTGCTGCAACTGACCCGTGGCGGTCACGTGCAGACCTTTGCCGACCCGGTCTGGCGCCAGGTGATGCTGCGCTATCTCGAAGACCCGCAGCATTTCAACGGTCTGCGCCGCCTGGGCGAAATCCCGAATTACCCGGTGCCCCTGAATTCAAAAGATGAACCACCAGAGAGTCCGCAATGAGTGAAGAACGTAACGCCATCCCGCTGATCATCACCGGTATCTGTACCATCCTCGGCACCGTCGGGGTGCTGTGGTACTACGGCTACCTGCACTTCGCCAAACCCGAGGATGCGTTGCTGCTCAACGAATTCACCATGCTCAAGACCGTGCCCGGCGAAGACTACAAAGTCGCCCTGGAACCGGCCCCGCAAGTCGCCCAGTGCATCGACGGTGTACTGGTGCTGTTCGACACCGAGCAAAAAGGCCTGACCGGCGTGTTGATCAACGGCCAGAAAAAAGCCGTGCGCTGCATGGGCCAGGAAACCCCGCAGAAGCTCGAACAATGATGATTCTGTAGGAGCAAGGCTTGCCCGCGAAGGCGGTTCAACATTCAACAAATGGGTTGATCGACACAACGCCTTCGCGGGCAAGCCTCGCTCCTACAGAAAGCCAAACAAAAAGCCCCGCCTGATCAGATCAGGCGGGGCTTTTGTGTTTCAGCGTGACGCTTAGTTCGAGCTAACCGCCGAACGTGGAATCACTGGCTGGTTGTCGTTGGAAATGGTCACTTCCACCCGACGGTTCATGGCACGGCCCGAAACGCTGGTGTTTTCAGCAACCGGGTATTCCTTGCCATAACCCTGGGCAACGATGCGTGCTGGATCAACACCCATCTTCACCAGCGCCATGCGCACGGAGCCAGCGCGACGCTCGGACAGCGACTGGTTATGACCCGCGCTACCGGTGCTGTCGGTATAGCCTTCGACAATCACCTTACGGTCCGGGTTTTCCTGAAGGAACTGCGCCAGTTTGTTGATGTTCACCAGACCGCTGGATTTCAGGTCGGCACGGTCGGTGGCGAACAGCACGTCACCGAAGGTCACCAGCGTACCGCGATCGGTCTGCTTGGCGTTCAGGCTGTCTTGCAGCTGTTTGATCTGCTGGTCGCGAGCGTCCAGACGGGCCTGGGCACGTTGGGCGGCAGCGTTTTTCAGATTGGCTTCAGCGGTGCGCAGGGCGATGGTCTGCTTGGCCACTTCCACGCGCTGGTTGGTCAGGTAAGCCAGTTGATCAACCTTGGCCTGGTCCTGTTTGTCCTGGTAAGCCTTGTCGGCCTTGTCCAGGTAATCACTGGCGTCTTTGGTCTCAAGGGCCGCGACTTTGCTGGCTTGCGGGTTGGCTTGCAGGCCGGAGTAGTTCACGCGGGCCTGTTCCAGGTTCGCGTTCGGCTGGGTGGAGCAGGCAGCCAGGGCGACGCTTGCGGCCAGGAGAGCGGGGATCATCAATTGTTTACGCATAATGGTTCGTCCTTTCTATCGATAAGAGCTTCAGGCGTGTGGTCCGGATGCGCGCTTACTGCACAGTGCGCTGGCTTTCCTGACGCAGTTCCTGAACACCTTTCTGGGAATCCTTCACAGCTTGTTCGGCTTTGATCGCCTGGGCCTTGCGTTCAGCGACGCGAGCGTCCCATTCGGCTTGTTCGGCCAGGGTGCGGGCTTCGTCATACTTCTTGTCGTGCATGGCGATTTCAGCTTGTTTGAGCTTGTCCTGGGCGGACTTCATTTCCACGGCTGCGAATTCAGTACCACCGGCGCTGACGGCGCTGTTCACGGCGGATTGGGTCACGGCGTATTGCTCGCTCGGCGGGTTGCCAGCGCAACCGGCGAGGACGAAAGTGCTGCCGATCGCCAGTGCAGCCAGTTTCAGACCGCGCAGGTGGGTGAACGAGGATTTGGCAGTGCTGGTCTTCATGGTCTTCAACTCCATTGGGTATCTCCTGAAAAACATCTAAATCCCTCCTGGTGTGAGGAGCCGTAACCGAATGTTCAAAACGTTTAATGAAACGGCCGTACCAGGTGTGGTTACTGGGTACGACCCGAGCTGTTTTTCAAAAGTTCAGAGAAGATGGCTAATTGCCTAAAAAAACTTTGACCGGGCGGACAAGGCTCTAGGACGGGAACTTTCGCGATGCGCAGGGGTATCGACGGGTTTGGGCGGGGTTGGAAACAGGCATGTTTGGGGAGGCGAGAGGAGGGAGCGGTATTGAGATTTTTGTTGTTTTGACTGACGCCTTCGCGGGCAAGCCTCGCTCCTACAAAGGTCGCGTAACCCTGTAGGAGCGAGGCTTGCCCGCGAAGGCGTTTGACCTGATTCGCCTCAATGTTTTTGCTTGTCGCCATCCGCCGACAAATCATGCAAATGCCGCCGGGACAACGCGAGAAAGCGTGGGGTCGGGCCAACGTCTTCGTACAGCGGATCGCCTTCTTCATCGGTGGCAACCACGGTCTGGCCTTTCACATACGGGAAGCTCGCTTCGAGTTCTTCCAGCGCGGCGCCGATCAGTTCGCCCAGCAGTTCTTCGGGATGCCGTTTGGGGTACATCTCGGTGATCGCTGCCAGCCGGGCGGCGGCTTCCACGTCCAGGTGAATGGTGTAGCCAGTGTCGGTCAGGCGACCCTTGGCGTTTTCTTCCCAATGCTGGGCTAGCTCACGGATTTTCATAGTGACCTCATGACGCTCCTGCTCTTGGCAGGCGGTGTGAGTGTCCGGCGGTGTTCGCCGGTAAGCCGTTGTGCGGCTTACTGTTGAGACTAGCTTTAAGCCACAAGGTTTAAAGTCCCTTTGTCGTGTGGCTTGTAAGAACCGGTCTGGAGCGGCACTCTTGAAGTTCGTAGCCGCCCGGATTTTTTGCTGGAGAACTGCTGATGACCGATATTGATGCACGCTTGCGCGAGGACGTTCACCTGTTGGGTGAGCTGTTGGGCAACACCATTCGTGAACAGTACGGGGACGGTTTTCTCGACAAGATCGAGCAGATCCGCAAAGGCGCCAAGGCTGACCGTCGCGGTTCGATGGACGCCGAGCTGAGCGCCAGCCTCAACCAGTTGAGCGAAGACGAGTTGCTGCCGGTGGCGCGGGCGTTCAATCAGTTTCTCAACCTGGCCAATATCGCCGAGCAATATCAGCTGATTCACCGCCGCGAAGAGTCGCAACCGGCACCGTTCGAGTCTCGCGTTCTACCCGAAATACTGGCCCGCCTGCGCGCCGAAGGCCACAGCGCCGAATCCCTGGCCAGGCAACTCGGACGCCTGGAAATCGAACTGGTGCTGACTGCGCACCCCACCGAAGTCGCGCGCCGTACCCTGATCCAGAAATACGACGCCATCGCCGCGCAACTGGCGGCCCAGGATCACCGCGACCTGACCAGCGCCGAGCGCGAGCAGATCCAGGCCAAATTGCAGCGCCTGATCGCCGAAGCCTGGCACACCGAAGAAATCCGCCGCACCCGCCCCACGCCCGTGGACGAAGCCAAATGGGGCTTTGCGGTGATCGAGCATTC
Organism: Pseudomonas sp. ANT_J12; assembly: GCF_008370045.1. GTDB lineage: Bacteria > Pseudomonadota > Gammaproteobacteria > Pseudomonadales > Pseudomonadaceae > Aquipseudomonas. The sequence continues at coordinate 750,056 of NZ_VOBN01000001.1, read as the reverse complement.
CCTGTGGCAAGCCATCCCCAACTACCTGCGCAAGGCCGATCAAGCCCTGCACGCCGCCACTGGCCTGCGTTTGCCCCTGGAAGCGGCGCCGATTCGCTTTGCTTCGTGGATGGGCGGTGACCGCGACGGGAACCCGAATGTCACGGCGGCGGTCACCCGCGAAGTGCTGTTGCTGGCGCGCTGGATGGCAGCGGATTTGTACCTGCGCGATGTCGATCACCTGGCTGCCGAGTTGTCGATGCAGCAGGCCAGCGAAGCCTTGAAAGCCAAGGCCGGCGACAGCGCCGAGCCGTATCGCGCGGTGCTCAAGCAATTGCGTGAACGCCTGCGGGCAACGCGTAACTGGGCGCAAGCCTCGTTGACGAAGACCACGCCAGCCCCGGCCGATGTGCTGCAAAACAATCGAGACCTGCTCGATCCGCTGGAGCTGTGCTTCAACTCGCTGCACGAGTGCGGCATGGGCGTGATCGCTGACGGCCCGCTGCTCGATTGCCTGCGCCGGGCGGTGACGTTCGGGCTGTTCCTGGTGCGCCTCGATGTGCGTCAGGATTCGTCCCGGCACACCGCGGCCATGACCGAAATCACTGATTACCTGGGCTTGGGTCGCTACGAAGACTGGAGTGAGGAAGAGCGCATCGCCTTCCTGATGCGCGAACAGAACAACCGTCGGCCGCTGCTGCCGGCGTACTTCAAGCCGTCCGCCGATACCGCCGAAGTGCTGGCGACCTGTCGGGAAATCGCCGCCGCACCCGGCGCGTCCCTCGGCTCTTATGTGATTTCCATGGCCGGTGCCGCTTCCGACGTGCTTGCCGTGCAACTGCTGCTCAAAGAGGCTGGCGTATTGCGGCCGATGCGTGTGGTGCCGCTGTTCGAAACCCTCGCCGACCTCGACAACGCCGGCCCGGTGATTGAAAAACTGTTGCTGCTGCCGGGCTATCGCGCGCGCCTGCAAGGGCCGCAGGAAGTGATGATCGGCTATTCCGACTCGGCCAAGGACGCCGGCACCACGGCGGCGGCCTGGGCGCAGTATCGGGCCCAGGAACGTTTGGTGGATATCTGCCGCGAGCAACAAGTGGAACTGCTGTTGTTCCACGGTCGCGGCGGCACTGTGGGCCGTGGCGGCGGTCCGGCGCACGCGGCGATTCTGTCGCAGCCGCCGGGGTCGGTGGCGGGGCGTTTCCGTACCACCGAGCAGGGGGAAATGATTCGTTTCAAATTCGGCCTGCCGGACATCGCCGAACAGAATCTCAATCTGTACCTGGCCGCCGTGCTCGAAGCGACGCTGCTGCCGCCGCCACCGCCGGAGCCGGCGTGGCGCCACTTGATGGACGAATTGGCCGCCGACGGCGTCAAGGCTTACCGCGCCGTGGTGCGGGAAAATCCGCAGTTCGTTGAGTACTTTCGCCAGTCGACCCCGGAACAGGAACTCGGCCGTTTACCGTTGGGCAGCCGCCCAGCCAAGCGCCGCGCGGGCGGGATAGAAAGCCTGCGCGCGATTCCGTGGATCTTCGGTTGGACTCAGACGCGCCTGATGCTACCGGCCTGGCTCGGTTGGGAGGCAGCCCTGAGCAAGGCATTGGAGCGCGGTGAAGGTGAACTGCTGGGGCAGATGCGCGAGCAGTGGCCGTTCTTCCGCACCCGCATCGATATGCTGGAAATGGTGCTGGCCAAGGCCGACGCAGACATCGCCCTGTCTTACGATCAGCGCCTGGTCGAGCCCGATCTGCTTCCTTTGGGTGCGCATTTACGCGACCTATTGTCGCAGGCTTGCGCGGTGGTCCTTGGGCTGACCGGGCAGTCTCAGCTACTGGCACATAGCCCAGACACCCTGGAATTCATTCGCCTGCGTAACACCTACCTCGACCCGCTTCATCTATTGCAGGCCGAGCTGTTGGCCCGTTCGCGACAACAGGAAGTGGCGCAGGGCAGCCCGGTAGAGCAAGCGCTGCTGGTGTCTGTGGCGGGGATTGCCGCCGGTTTGCGAAATACCGGCTAAGGTTTTCCTCTTGGGGCCGGGCACTTTGCGCTCGGGCCCGTTGCCTCTGGGCGAAGGGCGCAAAAGGTCTGGCAGGCGACAGTTAATGACGGGGTTGCGACTAGGGATACCTCGTCCAAAGGTCACGACAGGCGCGGGTTTCTCCGACTTTCGGCGGCTTGTGTGGTCAGGGCCTGCTGTGTATCTTGATCAGCCTTTGGCCGTTTGGGCGGCCACGACCCTATTTTTGAGATTGGCCCCACGAGGCGAATCTGACGTTATCTATATAAAAAATTGAGGAGCACATCGATGCGCGTCATTCTGCTGGGAGCTCCCGGGGCCGGTAAAGGTACTCAGGCTAAGTTCATCACCGAGAAATTCGGCATTCCGCAAATCTCCACTGGCGACATGCTGCGTGCAGCGGTCAAGGCCGGCACCGAGCTGGGCCTGGTCGCCAAGAGCGTCATGGACAGCGGTGGTCTGGTCTCCGATGACCTGATCATCAATCTGGTCAAGGAACGTATCAGCCAGGCCGATTGTGCCAACGGTTTCCTGTTCGACGGTTTCCCGCGCACCATTCCCCAGGCTGAAGCCCTGGTGAAAGCCGGCGTCGAGCTGGACCACGTGGTCGAAATCGACGTCAAGGACGAAGACATCGTCCAGCGTATCGCCGGTCGTCGTGTCCACGAGGCCAGCGGCCGCGTGTACCACATCGTCTACAACCCGCCGAAAATTGCCGGTAAAGACGACATCACCGGTGAAGAGCTGGTGCAGCGCAAGGACGACACCGAAGAAACCGTGCGTCATCGCCTGTCGGTCTACCATGCCCAGACCGAGCCACTGGTGAAGTTCTACCAGGAGCTGTCCACTGCTCAAGGCAAGCCGAAGTACAGCCACATCGAAGGTGTTGGCTCGGTTGAAGCGATCACCGGCAAGGTGCTTGAAGCGCTGAACTGAAAAGTCTGAATCGCTTCATCTTCTACGGCCCGCTTGCGGGCCGTAGTTGTTTATACTGGCGCACTTTTACTGACCTCTCTTACGGAAACATCGATGAGCACCTTGCTGGCCCTGGACACCGCGACTGAAGCTTGCTCCGTTGCCTTGCTGCATGACGGCAAGGTGACGAGCCATTACGAGGTGATCCCGCGCCTTCATGCGCAAAAATTGTTGCCGATGATCCAGCAGTTGTTGGCCGACGCCGGCACGACCCTGCAAGCGGTGGACGCCATCGCCTTCGGCCGTGGGCCGGGCGCGTTCACGGGCGTGCGGATCGCCATCGGCGTGGTTCAAGGTTTGGCCTTTGCCCTGGAGCGCCCGGTGTTGCCGGTGTCGAACCTGGCCGTGCTGGCCCAGCGCGCTTATCGCGAACACGGTGTGAGCCAGGTCGCGGCGGCCATCGATGCGCGGATGGATGAAGTGTATTGGGGCTGCTACCGCGAAACGGCAGGGGAGATGCGGCTGGTCGGCAACGAAGCCGTGCTGCCGCCGGAAGTGGCGGCGTTGCCGGCGGATGCCAGCGGCGAATGGTTCGGCGCAGGCACCGGTTGGGGTTATGCCGAGCGCATCGGCGTCAGCCTGACCGGGCAGGATGCGGGCATGTTGCCCCATGCCGAAGACCTGCTGACTCTGGCGCGGTTTGCCTGGGAGCGCGGTGAGGCGATTGTGGCGGATTTGGCGCAGCCGGTTTATTTGCGCGACAAAGTCGCCACCCCGAAAGCGCGGTGACGTACACGCTTTTGTGGCGAGGGGGCTTGCCCCCGTTGGGCTGCGAAGCGGCCCCAAATCCAGCACCCGGTTATGCCTGATGCACCACATTGACTGGTTCTACGACTGCTGCGCAGCCGAACGGGGGCAAGCCCCCTCGCCACAATGAGTATTCCAGATGCGGCCAATCGTCAGTTTCTAACCCCGGGCTTTAAACCTTTTTCCTTTTATGTGTTCTAGTTATCACTCGACAGTTTGCGAAGTGGCTTGCGCGCCACTAAACTGCCATCACTGATACCGAGCATGCACTTATGCGTATAGACGGCTTTTCTTCTCAGTCCTACCCCATCAAGCGCAAGCCTCGCAAAGGCAATGTCGCGCTGGATGAATCCGTCGATGATATCGACGGCGAGCTGGAAATCCCGTCCGAAGAACAAATGGCCGCCCGCGCCGCCAAAGCTTCCGCGCAACGCTTGAGCAATCTCCCCGCCCGTCAGCAAGACATGATCTACCACCGCGCCATGAGCAAGAGCGTGGCGATGGCCCTGGCCAGCTACTTGAGCACCGCCGGTTTTGTCGATTGGGACGCTGATGTGCTGGGCCTCGATCTCTACATCTGATGTTGCTGCCTTACTACCTCGGTTGCCCGTCCTGGAGTGAAAACGCCTGGCGCGACTATCTCTACCCGCAAGACGCCAAACCCGCCGAATTCCTCAATCTGTATTCCCAAGTGTTCAACGCCGTTGAAGGCAATACCACCTTCTACGCGAGTCCGGCTGCCTCCACTGTGCAGCGCTGGGCCGACACCATGCCCGAACACTTTCGCTTCACCGCCAAATTCCCCGGCGACATCAGCCACAGTGGCGACCTGCGTGAACAACTGACCGCCGTCGATACCTTCCTGCAATTGCTCAGCCCGCTGGGCGAACGTGTGTCGCCGCTCTGGTTGCAACTCTCCAAAAGCTTCACCCCGCAACGACTGTCGGAACTGGCCGGTTTTATCGATGCGGTGGACCGACCGCTGGCGGTGGAAGTGCGGCATGACGAATTCTTCGCCAAGGGCGATGCCGAGCGCATGCTCAATCGCCTGTTGCTGGATCGCGGCGTCGAGCGGATCTGCCTCGATCCGCGGGCGCTGTTCAGTTGCATCTCGACCGATCCGTCGGTGCTCCACGCCCAATCGAAAAAGCCCAAGGTGCCGCCGCGCCCCGCGGCGTTCACCCAATTCCCCCAGGTGCGATTCATCGGCCATCCGCAATTGGAAGCCAACGATCCGTTCCTCGTGCCCTGGGTCGAGAAAATCGCCACGTGGATCGAAGAGGGCCGCACGCCCTATATCTTCCTGCACACCGCCGACAACCTGCTGGCGGCGAAACTGGCGCAACGTTTCCACGGGCAACTGATGCTGCGTTTGCCTGGCTTGCCGCCGCTGCCTGAGCTATACAGAGAGCCCGCCGCCGAGCAACTTGGTTTGCTCTGAGGCGGATTTCTTCCTCTTCTCAGGAGCCTGCCAATGGATGCGCAAACCCTTCGAGCCCAGGCGTTCAAAGCGCTGCATGAACGCGCGGGGGCTTTTGTCATTCCCAATCCGTGGGACGCCGGCTCGGCGAAGATGCTCGCCAGCCTGGGTTTCGAGGCGCTGGCGACCACCAGCGCCGGTTACGCTTTTTCCAATGCGCGCCCCGATGGCGGCTTGTCGCTGGACGACACCCTGGCCAATGTTCGGGCGATTGTCGCGGCGACGGATCTGCCGGTGGCGGTGGATCTGGAAAACGGCTTCGCCGACGACCCGGCCGAATGCGCCCAGAGCATCTTGCGCGCAGCCGAGGCGGGGGCGGTCGGCGGTTCGATTGAAGACGCGACTGGTCGTGAAGACGCGCCGATCTACTGCTTCGAACATGCCGTGGCACGAGTCGAAGCCGCGGGGAAAGCGGCGCGCAGCCTGCCGTTCCCTTTCATGTTGACGGCCCGCGCCGAGAACTTCCTGCACGGCAATCCTGATCTGGATGACACCATTCGCCGCTTGCAGGCATTCGCCGAGGCGGGCGCCGACGTGTTGTATGCGCCGGGCCTGCGCAGCGCCGAAGACGTGTTGGCGGTGGTCCGTGCCGTGGCGCCGAAACCGGTGAATGTGTTGATGTCCGGTGGCCTCAAATTGACGGTCGAGCAGTTGAGCGAGATGGGCGTCAAACGCATCAGCGTCGGTTCGGCCCTGGCCCTGGCGGCGTATGGCGAATTCTTCCGCGCGGCGCAAGAGATCAAAACCTCGGGCACCTTCAGTTTTACCTCGCGCTCCATGCCGTACGCGACGGCCAATCAGTTCTTCAAGGACTGACGATGCGGTTTGCCAAGGGATTGCTGCTGGTGTTGTTGGTGATGGGGGCGGCGGGGATCAGTGTCTGGCGTGGCTGGATTCCCGTGCCCGCGCCGTGGAATCCCTGGGCGCCGCTGGACGTGAACGCCGCGCCGAATTTTCTGACCCGCTACAAACTGATGCGCCTGCGCAATGATCCGCAATTGTGCGATCAGGCGCTGAGCAGTTCCGGTTTGCGCGTTTCGCGCCAGGCCGACAGCCCGGACGCGACATGCCCGTTGACCAATACCTTGCGCGTTCAGGGCGGCGAGGTGGCCCTGAGCAGCAGTTTCCTCGCCAGTTGTCCGTTGGCGGTGGCGTTCGCCCTGTTCGAGCGCCACGCCTTGCAGCCGGCGTCACAGGCGGTTTACGGCCAGGCGGTGACGCGGGTCGATCACCTCGGCAGTTTCGCCTGCCGCAACATGTACAACCGCGAGAATGGTGCCCGCAGCCAGCATGCCGGCGCCAACGCGTTGGACATCGCCGGTTTCCGCCTGGCCGATGGCCGAACCATCAGCGTGCTCAAGGATTGGCCAAAAGATAACCGCGACGCACAATTTCTACGCCAGGTGCGCGACGGCGCCTGCGACATGTTCAGTGTGGTGTTGAGCCCGGACTACAACGCCGCCCATCGCAATCACTTTCATGTGGATGTGGGGCCGTGGTGGGTGTGTCGCTGAAGGGATGCTGAGGGATCAGGCGGCGATGCGCAGGTTTTGCAGGACGATTGGGCGAGCCCAGCCGTTATCGAAATCGAGTTGTTTCTGCTGTTCAACCAGTTCTTCTGGCGAGAACGGCGGGAACGGTTTGTCCAGCAGGTGCAGTTCGAATTCGGCAATCGGCAGATGCAGCGGACGCGGCTGCGGTGCCGGGCCTGCGGCTGGCACCGGTTGGCCGGCGGTGAGGACGATTGGGCGGACCCAGCCACTTTCAAAGTTCTGCTGTTGCTGCTGGGCGACGATTTCTTCCGGCGGGAACGGCGGGAAAGGTTTGTCGGCCAGGTCCATTTCGAACTCGGCAATCGGCAGGAACAGCGGCTCTGGCGGCTTGACCTGGGTTTCTGTCACATCGCATTCGCGCTGGGAAATGATGTGCGCGTAGAGCTCGCTGCCAACGGTCGGCTCCACCGGGCTTTCCAGATCCACCGGTGGAAACGTCCCGCACGCCGGCATCACATCGCTCGACTGTTCGGCCAGGGCCTGGGCAAAAAAATCTTGCCACAGGTGACTGACGCCGCTCAGTGCTTGGGAGTTTCGCAGGCCATAATCGCCATGACGCGATAAGTAGCCTACGGATGTGGTTTGAATGTCTGACATTTTTCTCGGTCGACGCTCAGCTCTGGCAAAATGCTCGATAGTTTTGTTATCGGACGTTTTTGGCCGATCATTAATTTTTTGAGCACCTTTTCCCATGATTGAACAACCCGCGGCCTGCCGCATCCATGTCGAGGCCTCGGCCCCGGCGTTTCAGCCACAGGCCGAGCAATGGGCCGAGCGCCTGGGCTTGCCCCTGCAGGTGGATGACGGCGAGTTTGCCTTGCAGGTGGGCGAGCAGGGTTTGCAGCTGCAACAGCTGGGCCCCGATGCGCCGGGGCCGGTGCGGGTGGACTTCGTCGAGGGTGGCGCGGCCCATCGCCGGTTGTTCGGCGGCGGCACCGGGCAGATGATCGCCAAAGCGGTCGGCATCGCCCAAGGCGTGCGCCCACGGGTGCTGGATGCCACGGCGGGGCTGGGCAAGGATGCGTTCGTGCTGGCGAGCCTGGGTTGCGAGATGAGCCTGATCGAACGTCAGCCGTTGATCGGCGCGTTGCTCGAAGATGGCCTGGCCCGTGGCGCGGAAGATTTCGACGTGGCGCCCATCGTGGCGCGGATGCGCTTGCTCAAGGGCAATTCGATTGAAGTGATGCGCAATTGGGAAGGCGAGCCGCCGCAGGTGATTTACCTCGACCCGATGTTCCCGCACCGTGAGAAAACCGCGCTGGTGAAGAAGGAAATGCGCCTGTTCCGCCCGCTGGTAGGGGATGACCCGGATGCGCCGGCGTTGCTTGAAGCGGCGTTGGCCCTAGCCAGCCATCGGGTGGTGGTCAAGCGCCCGCGCAAAGCGCCGTGTATTGCGGGGCCCAAGCCCAGTCATGCGCTGGATGGGAAATCCAGCCGGTATGACATTTATCCGAAGAAGGCGTTGAAGCCCTGATACCGAGTCGCTCCATTCGCGGGCAAGCCTCGCTCCTACAGGATCTGCGCGAACCCTGTAGGAGCGAGGCTTGCCCGCGAAGGCGCCCGACTAGGCGCCAACAATCTCAGGCCTGTAAGCCCGCATAAACAACCCCACCACTTCCCGCACATGACTTTCCGCCGCGTCGCCAATCAACGGCTCACCGCAGCCATACAACAACCGGAAATTCCCCGCCCCCTTGAGCAGGCAAAAGAAATGCTCGGCGGCATTGCGCGGTTTATCGATGCTCAGCGCGCCGGTCTGATCGATCCGGCTCAGCAAGCGCTCCATGCCATTCAACATGCGCTCCGGCCCGGCCTCGAAGAAGATCAGCGACAGTTTCGGGTCCTGGCTGCCCAGGCTGATCATCAAGCGATGCAAGTTCACGGATTCATCACTGTTGATCAGCTGATGAAAGCCCCGGGCGATGTTCAGCAGCACCGATTCCACCGAAATGCCTTCCGGCAATTCGAAGAACAGCGGTGGCAATTGCTCTTCGCACTTGGCCACCACGGCGGCGGAGAACAGGGTCTCCTTGTCGTTGAAATGGCTGTAGACCGTCAGCTTTGACACCCCGGCCTCGGCCGCCACGGCGTCCATGCTGGTGCTGGCATAACCATTACTCAGGAACAGAATTTTCGCCGCATCGAGGATGGCCTGGCGCTTGGCCAGATCCTTGGGGCGGCCCGGACCACTGGATGCTGAAGGATTGTTCGACATTCTTCGCTTTTAATACTGGACTGGTGAGTTTGCTATTAATAACATACCGGCCAGTATAATTATTCCAAGCACCATTAGCGAAAGGTCCTTCACCATGTTCCGCTATGCCTTGCCCCTCGCGTTGCCAGTCAGTCTGGCTTTTTTATTGTCGGCGTGTGGTCACGACGAGGCACCGCAAGTCAGCGTGCGACCGGCCATGGTGGTGCAGCCCGAGCCTTCGGCCCAGGCGATGGAAAGCTTTCCCGGTGAAGTGCGCGCCCGTTATGAGCCGGACCTCGCATTCCGCATTGGCGGCAAAGTCAGCCGACGACTGGTCGAGGAAGGCCAGCGGGTCAAGGCCGATCAGCCTCTCGCCGAGCTCGATCCCCAGGACGTGCGCCTGCAACTGGAAGCCACCCGCGCCCAGGTCACTGCCGCCGAAGCCAATCTGAACCTGGTCCGCGCCGAGCGGGATCGCTACAAGACCCTGATGGACCGTCAGATGGTCAGTAAATCCGCGTACGACAATTCCGAAAACCTTTACCGATCCGGTGAAGCGCGCCTCAAGCAAATCAAAGCCGAATTCAACGTCTCGACCAATCAGGCCAGCTACGCCGTGCTGCGTGCTCCCCAGGACGGGGTGGTGGCCAAGCGTGCGGTGGAAGTCGGCCAAGTGGTCGCCGCCGGACAAACCGTGTTCACCCTCGCCACCGATGGTGAGCGCGAAGTGTTGATCAGCCTGCCGGAACAAAGCTTCGGCCGTTTCAAGGTTGATCAACCGGTGTCGGTGGAGCTTTGGACTCAGCCCGGTCAACGTTTTACCGGACGCATCCGCGAGCTGTCGCCGGCAGCCGATCCCAAGTCCCGAACCTTCGCCGCGCGCATTGCCTTCAACTCCGGCAAAGTCCCGGCCGAACTCGGCCAGAGTGCCCGGGTGTTTATCCAGACCGCTGCCGTAGTCTCACTGGCCGTGCCGCTGTCGGCGGTCACCGCGGAAAACGGTGCGACCTACGTGTGGGTGGTCGGCGCCAACAATAGGTTGAAGAAAGTCCCGGTGCGGGTCGGTGCCTTCGGTGAGAAAACCGTGCCGGTACTGGAAGGCTTGAACGCCAGCGACTGGGTGGTGGCCGCCGGTGTCCATGTGCTTCACGACGGGCAGCAAGTGCGCCCGGTGGATCGCTCCAACCGCGTGGTCAATCTGGCGGACAAGGAGTAATCCCCGATGGGTTTCAATCTTTCTGAATGGGCGCTGCGTAACCGCCAGATCGTACTGTTCCTGATGCTTTTGCTGGCGATCGTCGGCGCACTTTCCTACACCAAGCTCGGCCAGAGTGAAGACCCGCCGTTCACTTTCAAGGCCATGGTGATTCGCACCAATTGGCCGGGGGCCACGGCCCAGGAAGTCTCGCGCCAGGTTACCGAGCGTATTGAAAAGAAGCTGATGGAAACCGGCGAGTACGAGCGCATCGTCTCGTTCTCCCGTCCGGGTGAGTCTCAGGTGACGTTTATCGCCCGGGATTCGATGCACTCGGCGCAGATTCCGGACCTGTGGTATCAGGTCCGCAAGAAGATCAGCGATATCCGCCAGACCCTGCCGCCGGGCATTCAAGGCCCGTTTTTCAACGATGAGTTCGGCACCACCTTCGGCAATATCTACGCCCTGACCGGCGACGGTTTTGACTACGCGGTGCTCAAGGACTACGCCGACCGCATCCAGATTCAGCTGCAACGGGTCAAGGATGTGGGCAAGGTCGACTTGCTCGGCTTGCAGGACGAGAAGATCTGGATCGAACTGTCCAACGTCAAACTGGCGACCCTTGGGCTGCCATTGGCGGCGGTGCAGCAGGCCCTTGAGGAACAGAACGCGGTGTCTACTGCCGGGTTCTTCGAAACCAGCAGCGAGCGATTGCAGCTACGGGTCACGGGGAGTTTTCAGACGGTCGATCAGATAAAAAGCTTCCCGATCCGGGTCGGTGATCGCACGTTCCGCATCGCCGATGTCGCCGACGTGCGTCGCGGTTTCAACGATCCACCGGCGCCGCGCATGCGTTTCATGGCCGAAGATGCGATCGGTCTGGCCGTGGCGATGAAGGATGGCGGCGACATTCTGGTGCTGGGTAAAGCTCTCGAAGTCGAGTTCGACCGCATCCAGAAAAACCTCCCGGCCGGCATGCAACTGCGCAAGGTCTCGGACCAGCCTGCTGCGGTGAAAACCGGGGTCGGCGAGTTCGTCCAGGTGCTGGTGGAAGCCTTGGCCATCGTGTTGCTGGTGAGCTTCTTCTCCCTCGGTGTGCGCACCGGCATGGTCGTCGCGTTGGCCATTCCGCTGGTATTGGCGATGACCTTCGCCTGCATGTATTACCTGGGCATCGGCCTGCACAAGATTTCTCTCGGTGCACTGGTACTGGCCCTGGGGTTGCTGGTGGACGACGCGATCATCGCCGTGGAAATGATGGCGATCAAAATGGAGCAGGGCTTCGACCGCATCAAGGCCGCCAGCTATGCCTGGACCAGCACCGCGTTCCCGATGCTCACCGGCACCTTGATCACGGCCGCCGGGTTTCTGCCGATTGCCACCGCGCAATCGGGCACCGGCGAATACACTCGCTCGATTTTCCAGGTGGTGACCATCGCGCTGCTGGCCTCGTGGATTGCCGCCGTGGTGTTTGTGCCGTACCTGGGGGAAAAACTCCTGCCGGACCTGGCGAAAATTCACGCCGCCAAACACGGCACGGCTGACGGCCAAGCCGACCCTTACGGCACACCGTTCTATCAACGGGTCCGGCGCCTGGTGGAGTGGTGCGTGCGCTGGCGCAAGACCGTGATCACGCTGACGGTCATCTTGTTCATCGCTTCCATCGTGCTGTTTCGCTACGTGCCGCAGCAGTTCTTCCCGGCCTCGGGGCGTCTGGAACTGATGATTGATCTGAAACTGGCCGAAGGCGCGTCCCTGAGCAACACTGCCGACGAGGTTAAACGCCTTGAAGGCCTGTTGAAGGATCACGCCGGCATCGACAATTACGTGGCCTACGTCGGCACCGGCTCGCCGCGCTTTTACCTGCCACTGGATCAGCAGTTGCCTGCGGCGAGCTTCGCCCAGTTTGTGGTCCTGGCCAAGACCATCGAGGAGCGCGAAATCCTGCGCACCTGGCTGATCGAAACCCTCAACGAACAATTCCCGGCCCTGCGTTCACGGGTCACGCGCCTGGAAAACGGCCCGCCGGTTGGCTATCCAGTGCAGTTCCGCGTCACCGGCGAACACATCGAAGAAGTCCGCGCCCTGGCCCGTAAAGTGGCGGAGAAGGTTCGCGAGAATCCCCATGTGGTCAACGTCCACCTGGACTGGGAAGAACCGAGCAAAGTCGTGTACCTGAACGTCGATCAGGACCGCGCCCGGGCCCTTGGCGTGAGCACCGCCAGCCTGTCGAAGTTCTTGCAAAGCTCCCTGACCGGTTCCAGCGTCAGCCAGTACCGCGAAGACAACGAGTTGATCGAAATCCTGCTGCGCGGCACGGTGCATGAGCGTACCGAACTGTCGTTGCTGCCGAGCCTGGCGGTGCCCACCGACAACGGCAAAAGCGTCGCGCTGTCGCAGATCGCGACCCTGGAATACGGCTTCGAAGAAGGCATCATCTGGCACCGCAACCGCCTGCCCAACGTGACGATTCGCGCCGACATCTACGGCAAGGAACAACCGGCGACCCTGGTGCAACAGATCTTGCCGACCCTCGACCCGATCCGCGCCGAACTGCCCGACGGCTACTTGCTGGAAGTCGGCGGCACGGTCGAGGACTCGGCCCGCGGGCAGAACTCGGTGAAGGCGGGTGTGCCACTTTTCATCGTGGTCGTGCTGACATTGCTGATGCTGCAACTGCGCAGTTTCTCACGCACCGCGATGGTGTTTTTGACAGCGCCATTGGGACTGATCGGCGTGACCCTGTTCCTGATGGTGTTCCGTCAACCGTTCGGCTTCGTCGCCATGCTCGGGACCATCGCGCTGTCCGGGATGATCATGCGCAACTCGGTGATCCTGGTGGACCAGATCGAACAGGACATCGCCGCCGGGCTCAAACCGTGGCAAGCGATCATCGAGGCGACGGTGCGCCGGTTCCGGCCGATTGTGCTGACGGCACTCGCCGCGGTCCTGGCGATGATTCCGCTGTCGCGCAGCGTGTTCTTCGGGCCGATGGCAGTGGCGATCATGGGCGGGTTGATCGTCGCGACGGCGTTGACGTTGCTGTTCCTGCCGGCGCTGTATGCGGCGTGGTTCAGGATCAAGAAAGACCCGGCCTGATTCCCCACGCAGGAGCAGCCTTCGGCAGTTCCTACAGGTATTGATCGTTCCCATGCTCTGCGTGGGAATGCCGCCATTGACGCTCCGCGTCAGCCTTTGATGTGAAGCGGAGCGTCACGGGATGCATTCCTTTGCTGCGCGTGGGAACGATCAAGATCGCGGCCTGCGGTAGCTCCTACAGGAATTTCAGAAGTCTCTGATATTGAGTCGCAGAGGGCTCAATGCTGTACTCCAGGCTCGGTTTGACGAGTTCTTGAGACAGTCGCAATGAAAAAGCCCCCCGCGCTGAAGGGCCGGTCCGACCCGGTGTTCGACCTGTTGGCGCAATCACCTCACAAGGAACGCCTGTCGGATTACCTGGCGTTGCTAAAACCCCTGGATGACCAAGGGCGCTACTTGCCGTTTGATGATCTACGCTACCGCTGGGCACCAGGACTGGATAGCCATCTCTGTTGGGCACTGGTCAAGAAGGCCCGAACCGCCCAGTACGCCAGCCTGTTGCCATTGGGTGAACCGATTCAGTGGGGCAGTTTCGTGCTGACACCCGTCGCGCAGAAAGCCATTTCGGCGGTCGATCGGCAAGCCACCACTGCGGCGCTGGCGTACATGAGCAGCCAGATCGGTGAGCACGCGCATTTCAGTTATCTGCTCAATGATCTGATCGAAGACGAAGCCATCAGCAGCAGCCAACTGGAAGGTGCGGCCACCACCACGCGGGTGGCCAAGGACATGCTCAAGCGCAAACGCCTGCCGCGCACGCCGGACGAGCGAATGGTCATTGGTAATTACAAAATGATGAATTTCGCCTGGGACAAGCGTTACGAACCCCTGAGCGTCGAGCTGATCGCAGCGATTCATCGGGTGGGTGTCGAAGGTATCGATGACCCGCAATATGCGCCGGGGACCTTCAGGCTCAACGACAACGTCGTGGTGCAGGACGGTGAGGGCAACACCGTCCACACACCGCCTCCCGCAGCGGGGCTTGAGTCACGCTTGCAGGCACTGTCGACGTGGATCAACCAGTCCCACGACGCCTCTGATCAGGTTGATTACCTTCATCCGTTGATCAAGGCCATCGCGCTGCATTTTGCCCTGGGCTATGAGCATCCTTTTCGCGATGGCAACGGCCGTGTCGCACGGGCGCTGTTCTATTGGTTCATGTTCAAGAATGACTTTTCGGCCTTTCGCTACATAGCCATCAGCGTTTTGCTGCGTAACGCGCCGGTGAAGTACGGGCACTCGTATTTGCATACCGAGTCCGATGAGCTGGACCTGACTTACTTCATCGATTTCCAGTGTTCGGTCATCTTGCGGGCCGTCACCGGTTTTACAGAGGTCTATCGCAAAAACCTGGCATACACCGAGCGTTTTGACCGATGGCTGATGGCCTCCGGATTTTTTGACCAGCTCACCGAAAAACAGCGGGCTATTTATCAAGTGGCCAAGAGTGGGGTGGCGAAGGAGTTTACGGCGGCCAATGTGATGGACAATCTGAATTGCTCGTACAAAACAGCAGCGGCCACCCTGAACGGGTTGGTCGATCTGCAGGTGTTCGAGAAACGCAAGATGGGGCAGGAGTGGGTCTTCTTCTTGCGAACAGGCCCGTAGGAACTGCCGAAGGCTGCGATCTTGATCGTTCCCACGCTCTGCGTGGGAATGCCGCCATGGACGCTCTGCGTCCGCTTAAAAAGTGACGCGGAGCGTCACGGGATGCATTCCTTTGCTGCGCGAGGGAACGATCAAACGACCTGCAGCGGGTTTACAGCGTACCAAACACTTTCTTGGCCAAACTGGTCGCCGCAGCAGCCGGGTTCTGGCGAATGGTTTCTTCCTGTTTGCCGATCATCTCGAACAAGCCGTTCAACGCCTGCTCCGTCACGTAGCTTTCGATGTTGGCGCTCTTCGCGTCCACCACGCCCAACGTCGCCGCCTGGCCGGCGAACGAGTTGTATTGTTTGGCCAGGCCAACCTGGTCGGTGGCTTGCTTGACGATCGGCAGGAACTTGGCGCGGATCTGCTCACGGCTGGATTTATCCAGGTACTGGGTGGCCGAGTCTTTGCCGCCGCTGAGGATGCCCTTGGCGTCGGACACACTCATTTTTTTCACCGCATCGATGAGGATAGGCTGGGCCTGGGTCACGGCGGTTTCTGCCGCTTTGTTCATGCTGGTTTCCAGTTGATCAACCTGGGCGCCCATGCCGAAGGCTTTCATTTTGCTGGCGACTTTGCCCAGTTTGCCCGGCAGTTCGATCTTCACGTCCGGGTTGTTACTGAAACCGCCCGGCGTGCCGAGTTGTTTGACGGCCAGTTGCGCGCCTTGGGTCAGGGCGTCTTTCAAACCACCCGTGGCGTCGTTTTGCGACAGGTCATTGAGGGACAGCGCCAGGGCGCTGGCGGAAATCATCAAGCCTGCGCACAGGCCGGCGAAGCGAAGGGTAGGGCGGAGCATGGCGGCTTCCTTGTACGAATAAGGGAAATTAGCGGACGGCGTCGACGCGGATTTTCAGTGGTTGCGGATCGTTGCCGTCGAGTTGCACGGCATGGTGCTCGGTGGTGATGAACATCAGTTCACCGTTCACCTCAATGCGCGCACTGACCGAATAACGATGACCGGGTTTGACCTGCGCCGGGTCGTAGCTCAGGTGAAACGGCAGCGGGACCTGGCCTTTGACCGGGCCTTTCTGCTCATCGAGCACCACGGCGGGGGCGTCGGCCAGGGACACGTCCTGCAGGCTGACGCTCAAGGTGGCGCTCGGCGGCAAGGCGATGCGTTGCAGATAGAACACTTCGCCATCGAGGCTGGTTTTGGCGCCAGGGTGCAGGGTTTGGCAGGCACCGAGCAGAGTGGTCAGGCAAACAAGCATCAGTTTTTTCATCGAGGGCCTCTAAGACATTGGCGCCAGCAGGAACCTGGCGCCCGGGGAATTTAGCGGATTTTGCGGTGCACGTCGAAATTCAAACAATCGGCTGGCCGATAAATGCAGATCAGCGGGCCGAAACTTCTTTAAATCCAAACGGCACGAGTACGGCGAGATCGGGGTAGACAGAGATATCCTGGCCAAATCGGTTTTCCATGCCTTTCAATGTGTAACGTTTACCGGGAACTACTTGTGCCGGATCGTAATTCAGATAAAACGCCGTGGCTGTTTCTTCATCGCACTGTATACGGACAAGTTCCGCGCCTGGTTCATTATGTTCATGGGCGCGGATGGTAATCGCTTGATCGCGCTCGACAAGTTTTGGCTGTTGCGCCTCAACATAAAGTTGCCCGATCGGACTCAGGTGAAGTGTCTGGTAATGGGGCGCCTTGTCGACAGTGATGAAGTAGTCAAGGTCCAGTAACAAGGGCTGGCGATTATGGCTGAGTTGAACATTGACCTGATATTTGACGCTCACATCTTCATAGTTGTGCGGAAATGAAAAATTCCACTGCCCGTCCGCGATGTCGGGATGAATCCGGTTCATGACAGTGATGGGGCGGGAGGCATTAATGATTTGAATGTTGATGCGTGTCTCACGCTCGCCCTCCGTCGGCACGGAATAAAAAGGCGGGAGCTTGAATGTCAGGGTGATAGTCGAGTTGTTATTCATCGCGATGTCCTTATCGTGATAATGAAAAAACTCAATTTATCCGTTAATTAACTAATAAGGAAACGTCCGTGTTTCCTTGTTAGTTGTCGGGAAGTTACAACGGGCTGGCGTCCGCCGCGTCTTCACTGCGATGCAACGCCACTTGACGGATCGACAAGCGAATCTCCGCCGGCAATACGCGCTTGGCCGCGCCTTCTGCCAACTCGCCGAGCAACTCGTGATAGCTCAGCTTGCCAGCCTCATCGCGCTTGAGTACGTCGAGGTCAAGCAGGGTCTGGATAAAGTGACGGAACAGGCTCTTGTCGAAGAACTCCGGGGCATTCAGGCCATGCAGGATCGACAGGCGCTGGGCCATGACTGTGCACAGGTCTTCCAGCTCTTCGGCGCTGATGCTGTTCTGGCCGCTGTTGAGCAGCAGGGACACCGTCATGTAGAAGCGTTGCAGGGTCTGGGCGATGCTTTTCGACAGCAGGGTCAGCAGCACGAAATGCCGCGAGCTAGGCGCCGGACGCAGGTACACATCGTTCTCGAACCGCAGCAGGCCTTGCTCGACAAAGGCTTCAAGCCATTGATCGACCACCGCCTCCAGCTCATCCATGGACCAGCGAATGAACAGTTCCGATTGCAGGTACGGATACAGCGCGCGGGTGTAGCGCAGAATCTGTTCGCGGCTCATGCGCGACGCGCTCTGGAAGAAGCTCGCCAGCAACGCTGGCAACGCGAAGATGTGCAACACGTTGTTGCGGTAGTAGGTCATCAGGACGGCGTTCTGCTCGTCCAGGTACAGAATCTTGCCCAAGGCATCGCTCTGCTCGGACAGCAGATCCATGTCCTTCACGTGCTCGATCAGCGCGCGACCGTCACCTTCCGGCAACGTGGTGTGCGGCGAGTATGGGACCTTGCGCAACAGCGCCAGATACAAATCAAGCACCCGCGCCATCGCACGATCATCCAGTGCCAGACGGCTGGTGGACAGCAGCGCCAGAGCGACCAGGTTCACCGGGTTGATCGCCGCTGCTTCGTTCAGGTGTTGGGCGACTTTCTCGCCGAGGCGGTTAGTGGTTTCGTTGAGCCAGGCCGGTTTGTACTGCGGGCCCAGTTCCTGTTGGCGCCAGTCCGGCTGTTCGCTGTCGAGGAATTCCGCGAGTTTGATCGGCTCACCGAAGTTCACCGCCACCTGGCCGAAGCGCTGCTTGAGGGCGCCGATGACTTTGAAGATGTCGAAGATCGACTCTTTCTTCTTGCTCGCGCCACGCAGTTCGCCGAGGTAGGTCCGGCCTTCCAGGACACGCTCATAACCGATGTACACCGGGATGAACACGATGGGCATGCGCGACGAACGCAGGAAACTGCGCAGGGTGATCGCCAGCATCCCGGTTTTGGGTTGCAGCATGCGCCCGGTGCGCGAACGACCGCCCTCGACGAAGTACTCGACCGGGAAGCCCTTGGTGAACAGGGTGTGCAGGTATTCGTTGAACACCGAGGTGTAGAGCGGGTTGCCCTTGAAGGTGCGGCGCATGAAGAACGCGCCGCCGCGACGCAGCAGGCTGCCGATCACCGGCATGTTCAGGTTGATGCCCGCCGCAATGTGCGGCGGGGTCAGGCCGTTGCGGAACAGCAAGTAGGACAGCAGCAGATAGTCGATGTGGCTGCGATGGCAGGGCACATAAATGACTTCGTGACCCTGGGCGACTTTCTGCACGCCTTCGATGTGGTTGACCTTCACCCCGTCGTAGATCTTGTTCCAGAACCAGCTCAACACCACTTCCAGGAAACGGATGGCGGTGTAGGTGTAGTCCGAGGCGATCTCGTTGCCGTAGCGCAGGGCCTGGGCCTTGGCTTTCTCCGGGGAGATGTTCTCGCGCTCGGCTTCGTCGAGGATCGCTTGCTTGACCAAAGGCTGGTTGAGCAGGCCTTTGACCAGGTTGCGGCGGTGGGAAATGTCCGGGCCGATCACCGCAGCCTTCAGGTTGCGGAAGTGCACCCGCAGGATGCGCTGGGCCATGCGCACGGTGCGTTCGTGGCCCTTGTTGTGCTCGATCAGCTCGCGCAGATGGATCGGCGCCGAGAACTGCACCCGAGTCTTGCGCCCCAGCACGATGATGCTGAGCAAGCGGCGCAAACGCCCGGTGACCGCCCAGCTGTCGGCGAACAACAGCTTCCACGGGCTCGACTCGCTGTCCGGTGACTGGCCCCAGAACACGCTGACCGGAATGATCTGCGCATCTTCGGCAGCGTTCTGGCTCAGGGCGCTGACCAGGCGGGTCAGGGTCGGCGGCGCGCCGCGTTTGTCCTGGCGGCCGAGCCAGTCGGGCTCCGGCGTCAGGTAGAAGAACGCGGCAGGCTCCAGCAGATTACCCACCGACACCGGCAGCACCGGGCGCGGCAGGCCGGCCTTGGTGCACTCGGCGTCGACCACGGCCAGGTCGGTCAGCGAAGGGTTTTGCAGGACGTAGAACACCGGACGGCTGCGGTCGAGGTTGAGGGTAAGGGACGACTGGTTGATCGTCTCCGAGCGAACCCAGAGGTACAACAGTCGGCGCAGGGTGCCAAACACAAGACGACGGAACGGGGAGCGGGTCATACGGCTTCTGCGTGAGTGAATAAAACCGAGCAGTTGCTCGGGGGGCGGACAGTGTGCCGTATTCGCCGAAAATCGGCAAAAAAGCACTCATCCAATCTGTAGTTGAGAGTTTTCGCGCCTGTCATATACTCGACCGCTCAAAATAAAAAGAAGAGGGACTGATACATGGCAACGCGCGAAACCGGCAATGTGAAGTGGTTCAACGACGCCAAGGGCTACGGCTTTATTCAACGCGAGGACGGGGTGGACGTGTTCGTGCACTACCGCGCGATCCGTGGCGAAGGCCACCGTTCGTTGGCTGAAGGCCAGCAGGTTGAATATGCGGTAGTGACGGGGGAGAAGGGGTTGCAGGCTGAGGATGTGGTGGGGTTGTAGACCCGATTTCCGGATTACGCATGACCTGACCGATCGTTCCCACGCTCTGCGTGGGAATGCATCCCGGGACGCTCCGGGTCCCTTCAACGGCCGAACGCGGAGCGTGGGAACGATCAAAATCACCTGTAGGAGCGAGGCTTGCCCGCGAAGCTTTTAGCGCCAGTGATGACGCCTTCGCGGGCAAGCCTCGCTCCTTCAGGTTTGTGGTGATGCTGCTTTTACGCGGTTTTCCAGGTGATCTCTTCTTCACCATCAACGCTGATACGCATCCAGCGATCCGCCGCTTCTTCACCTTCTTCCTCGACCCACGTACCCGGCGCGCAACGCACTTCGACGTTCAACGCGGCAAAGGCTGCACGGGCGCAGGCGATGTCGTCGTCCCACGGGGTCTGGTCGCTTTCCAGGTAAAGGCTGTTCCATTTGCCCACGGCTTTCGGCAGCCAGGTCACGGGTACGTCGCCGGCCTTGCACTTGTAGGTCTGGCCTTTCTTTACCCACTCGGTGCAGGTGCCGAGCGCGGTGTTCAGCCACTCTGCGACGGCTTTGTAGTCGACGTCGGCGTCTTTCAGGTAAATCTCGATATCGGGTTGGCGCATGGATGTCCTCACTGCGGTCTTGAAAAATCCATTCGCGGATTTAGCCGGCCTCAAGCTGTTGCTCAAGACCAAAAATTATTGAAGTACGAAGTAATCGTAACGCATCGACACGGTGACCTCGAACGGCTCGACCTGCTCGATGACGGCGGCGCGGCGTTCGGCACTGGCGCGCCAGCCGTGGGGCGTCATGGCTAACAGGTTGGCACGATCCTGACCACTTTCCAGTATCAGTTTGAATTCCAGGGTTTCGCTGTGCGCCAAAGCCATGCCTTCCGGCACCAGGGCCAGGTGCTTGTCGTCGGTGTACTCGCGCACTTCGTCGTACAGGCTTTCGCGCAATTCCATCAGGTGGCCGCTGGTCGGGCCGACTTTCATCAAACCGCCGCCGGGGCTGAGCAAGCGCTTGGCTTCTTCCCAGTCCAACGGGCTGAAGACACTGGCGAGAAACTGGCAACTGCCGGACGCCAACGGCACCCGCGCCATGCTGGCGATCAACCAGGTCAGCTCGGGGTTACGTTTGCAGGCACGTTTGACCGCTTCCTTGGAGATGTCGAGGGCGTAGCCGTCAGCATTCGGCAAGGCCTCGGCGATTTGCGCGGTGTAGTAACCCTCGCCACAACCGATGTCGAGCCAGCGCTGGGGCGCGTATTGCGCCGCCAGTTCCGCCAGGCGCTTGGCCACCGGCGCGTAATGCCCGGCGTTCAAGAAATCGCGGCGGGCCTCGACCATCGCCAGGTTATCCCCAGGGTCGCGGCTGTTCTTGTGCTGCACCGGCAACAGGTTCAGGTAACCCTGGCGCGCGCGGTCGAATCGATGCCCGGCGGGGCAGGCCACACCGTTGTCCACCGCGTTCAGCGGTTCGCTGCAGATCGGGCAGGCAAGCATCAGGCGAGCAACTTGATCAGGGTCTGGTAGTAGATTTCGGTCAGCACGTCGAGGTCAGCGGCCAACACCCGCTCGTTGACCTGATGGATCGTCGCGTTGACCGGCCCCAGTTCAACCACTTGGGTGCCCATGGTCGCGATAAAGCGCCCGTCAGAGGTGCCGCCGCTGGTGGACGCCTTGGTTTCGCGACCGGTGATGTCCTTGATGCTCGATGCCACGGCATCCAGCAACGCGCCCGGTTCGGTGAGGAACGGCAGGCCCGACAGCGCCCAATCCACGTGCCAGTCCAGGCCATGCTTGTCGAGGATGCCAGCGACGCGCTTTTGCAGGCCTTCGACGGTGGATTCGGTGGAGAAGCGGAAGTTGAACACCGCCACCAGGTCACCCGGAATCACGTTGGTCGCGCCGGTGCCGGAGTTGACGTTGGAAATCTGGAAGCTGGTCGGCGGGAAGAAATCGTTGCCGTGGTCCCAATGCTCGGCGGCCAGCTCGGCCAGGGCCGGGGCAGCGAGGTGGATCGGGTTCTTTGCCAGGTGCGGATAGGCCACGTGGCCCTGAATCCCGCGCACGGTCAGCTTGGCGCCGAGGGAGCCGCGACGGCCGTTCTTGACCACATCACCGACCAGCGTCGTGCTCGACGGCTCGCCGACGATGCACCAGTCCAGACGTTCCTTGCGCGCGGCGAGGCGTTCGATCACGGCTTTGGTGCCGTGGTGCGCCGGGCCTTCTTCATCGCTGGTGATCAGGAACGCGACCTTGCCCTTGTGGTCCGGGTAGTCGGCGACGAAACGCTCGGCGGCCACGGTCATGGAGGCCAGGCTGCCTTTCATGTCCGCCGCGCCACGCCCGCAGAGCATGCCGTGTTCGTCGATCAGCGCGTTGAACGGATCGATCTGCCAGGCCGTCACCGGACCGGTCGGGACCACGTCGGTGTGACCGGCGAAGCACAGCACCGGACCGTCGTGTTTGCCGTGGGTGGCCCAGAAGTTATCCACATCTTCGATGCGCATTGGCTCAAGCATGAAACCGGCATCGCCCAGGCGCTGCATCATCTGCTTCTGGCAATCGGCGTCGACCGGCGTCACGGACGGACGGCGGATCAGGTCGATGGCGAGTTGAAGGGTCGGCGAAAGGTCGGCGTGGGCCGTCATGGAAAACTCCGGAAGCTCGATTTGTAGGAGCGAGGCTTGCCCGCGAAGAACGATAATGCGGTGTATCTGTTACACCGAGTCGCTTCATTCGCGGGCAAGCCTCGCTCCTACGGGGGTTAGGCTGGGCGCGCAAAATGGCGGTTATCTTAAAGCAAAACGGCGGCCATTGGCCGCCGTTTAGTGCATCTGGACTGATTTAGACGGCTGGTAGCGGCTCAGCCTCGGCGGCCGGTTTCGGCAGCGAAGACAGGAACGCCATGATCAGCGCCGCCAGGTACGGCAGCGACTGCACCAGCAACATGATCACCCAGAAGCGGATGTCGTTGCTCGGCAGGCCCTGCACCAGGAAGATCCCCAGCGCAGCGCCCCACAACAGCAGCATGATGAACACCTCTTCCCGCGCCTCCGAAATCGCCACCCAGAAGCCGTGGTTGTCGGCGTTTTTCGGCGTACGGAAGAACGGAATGCTGCTGGTGAAGAAGCCGTACAGCACCGCTTTGGCGATGGTGTGCGACAACGCCAGCCCGGCCAATGCCGCGCAGAACGCATCTTTCAGGTTAACCCCAACTGCACGGCGGTACAGGAAGATGATCTTGGCCACCTTGAACACGAACAGCGCCAACGGCGGGATCGCGAAGATCAGCAGCGGTGGATCGACCCGTTGCGGCACGATAATCATCGCCGCCGACCACAACAGCGCGCCGACGGTGAAGAAGATGTTCATGCCGTCCGCGACCCACGGCAACCAGCCCGCGAGGAAGTGGTAACGCTGGCCACGGGTCAGCTCGGTGTCCTTGCCGCGCAGCAGGCTGGCGGTGTGACGCTTGATGATCTGAATCGCGCCATAGGCCCAGCGGAAACGCTGTTTCTTGAAGTCGATAAAGGTATCCGGCATCAGGCCCTTGCCGTAGCTGATGTGGTAATACGCCGCCGACAAGCCTTTCTCGAACACGCGCAGACCCAACTCGGCGTCCTCACAGATGCACCAGTCAGCCCAGCCAAGCTCCTCGAGCACCGAACGCCGGGTCATGGTCATGGTGCCGTGCTGGATGATCGCGTCACGGTCGTTACGGGTGACCATGCCGATGTGGAAGAAACCTTTGTATTCCGCGTAGCACAGCTTTTTGAAGGTGCTTTCGTTCTGGTCGCGATAATCCTGTGGCGACTGCACCACGGCGATTTTCGGATCGGCGAAGTGCGGCACCATGTGCTTGAGCCAGTTCGGGTCGACGCAGTAGTCCGAGTCGATCACCGCAATCACTTCGGCATCCTTGGCGGTGTGCGGGATCAGGTAATTCAGCGCGCCACCCTTGAAACCGGCCAACGGGGCGACGTGGAAGAACTTGAAACGCGGACCGAGGGTTTCGCAGTAATCGCGCACCGGCTCCCAGACCGCCGGGTCCTTGGTGTTGTTGTCGATGATCAGGACTTCGAAGTCTGGATAATCGAGGTTGGCCAGGGCGTTGAGGGTCTGTTTGACCATCTCCGGCGGTTCGTTGTAGCACGGTACGTGAATCGAGACTTTCGGTCGGTAGTCCGAATCCCCCACGACCGGCAGGAATTCTCGCCGGCGCTTGTGGGTCCAGACCGCTTCGGCCAGTTCATGGGCTTCGGTCAGCAATACGATAAACACCCCGAGCGCACCGAGGGCGAGCAAGAAGCCCACCGTCAGGCTGAACCAGGTGCTGTATTGCTGGCTGTAGTCGTAGCCGATCCACACCAGAACCGAACCGCACAAAAACGCGATAAAGGTCAGGAAGGTGCGGCCCCGTTGACGCAGGGCCGAGCCGTCGATCATCAGCAAGGTCAGGGACAACAGCGCCAACACGGCCGAGCCGATCGCCAGTACCCGCCACTGCGGGATCGCCACGACCGGGCCTTCGAAGTTGAATTTCTGCTGACGCGCGGCGTTGAACACGCCCCAGTAAGCGCCCACCGAACCTTCGTCCGTGGCCTTCCACGGCTGGTCAAACGCTTCGATCACGAAGTAGTTGAAGCCTTGGCGATTGAGCTTGTTAACCAGTGTGCGCAGGTAGATCGCCTGATCCGCCGGGCTCGAATCGGTGCCGCCACGCATGCGGCCGTTGCTCGGCCAGCCAACCTCCGACAGCAGCAGCGGTTTTTTCGGGAACATCTTTTTCAGGTCCCGGGCGCGGTCGAGGACGAACTGGCCGGCCTTGTCCACCGGAACGAATTCCCAGTAAGGCAGAACGTGCGCGGCGATCAGGTCGACGTGCTTGGCCAGTTCCGGGTGTTCTTCCCAGACGTGCCATTGCTCGGACGTGGTCACCGGCACTTTCACGGCGGCGCGCACGCGGTCGAGGATGACGCTGAGTTCCGCTGCGGTAATTTCCTTACGGAAGATCGCCTCGTTACCAACCACCACGCGAACCACGCTGCGGGAAGTGTTGGCCAGTTCGATGGCGCGCAGGATCTCGCGTTCGTTGCGTTCCTGGTCCGGGCTGATCCAGATCCCCAGGGTCACCCGCAGGCCGAACTCTTCCGCCAGTTTGGGGATGTCCTGCAGCGTGCCATCGACCGAGTAGGTGCGGATGTTGTCCGTCAGCTTGCTCATGATCTCCAGGTCGCGACGCATTTCATCGTCGGACGGGTATTGGTCTTTCTGCGGGTACTGGCCTTGTTGGAACGGCGAGTAGGAAAAACCGGAGATCTGTTCAGGCCAATTGGGGGCGGTGACCGGGCGGTTGATCAGCGCCCAGAAGCCGGTAAACAAGGCTGCGATGGCAAGCACCACGACCAGGTTGAGTCCAAATTTACGCGATGACATAGCTTTTTCGGGTTCCAGAGGCTGTGGAACGAAGGAACGGTCGGCATGCTGCCAAGGGGCGCGCATCCTACACCGTGCTTCCGCTTACCGTACAGGCGGCAGCGAAAAGTCTGACGTTGGGCAATCCGCTTTCACATAAGTTCTTACACTTGTCGCTTGTAGCTTAGAACTTGTTGCTGCGTGGCCCTATAATGCGCGCCGGTTTTTGGGGTAATGGTCATGAGTACAGAAGATCCGCGGTTTGCCGGCATCGCTCGGTTGTATGGCATTGAAGGCCTGGAGCGCTTGCGCGCGGCCCATGTGGCGATTGTCGGCGTCGGTGGCGTCGGTTCCTGGGCGGCGGAAGCCGTGGCCCGCTGTGGTGTGGGCGAGATATCGCTGTTCGACCTGGACGATGTCTGCGTCAGCAACGCCAACCGTCAGTTGCACGCGCTGGACAGCACTGTCGGCAAACCCAAGGTCGAGGTGATGGCC
The DNA here is from genome assembly GCF_008370045.1 of Pseudomonas sp. ANT_J12. GTDB lineage: Bacteria > Pseudomonadota > Gammaproteobacteria > Pseudomonadales > Pseudomonadaceae > Aquipseudomonas. Next base: position 724,373 of record NZ_VOBN01000001.1, on the reverse strand, counting down.
GAGCGCTTGCGCGGGATCAACCCGGATTGCACGGTGCACGCGGTGGCGGATTTCGTGACCCGCGAGACCATGGCCGAGTACATCACGCCGAACATCGATTGCGTGATCGACTGCATCGACAGCGTGAATGCCAAGGCTGCGCTGATCGCCTGGTGCAAGCGGCGCAAGATCCAGATCATCACCACCGGTGGCGCAGGCGGGCAGATTGACCCGACGCTGATCCAGGTCTGCGACTTGAACCGCACTTTCAACGACCCTTTGGCCTCGAAAGTGCGCTCAACCCTGCGCCGCGACTACAACTTCTCCCGCACCGTGACCCGCCATTACAGCGTGCCGTGCGTGTTCTCCACCGAGCAACTGCGCTACCCGAAACCGGATGGCAGCATTTGCTTGCAGAAGAGTTTTGTCGGCGATGGCGTGAAGCTGGACTGCGCCGGTGGGTTCGGCGCGGTGATGATGGTGACGGCGACGTTCGGCATGGTCGCGGCGACCAAGGCTGTGGATAAGATTGTGGCGGGCGTGCGGCGCCCGGCGGATCGCATCAAACCTGCCTGACCTCCATGACCTGACAAAACCTGTAGGAGCGAGGCTTGCCCGCGAAGGCGTCGTACCTGACACACCGCTTTCGCGGGCAAGCCTCGCTCCTACAAGGGCGCAGCCAACTCATTCATCCGCTGTAACACGGCATTGAGGCCATTACTGCGCGAAGGCGACAACTGCCGGCTCAATCCAAGCTGATTGAACCAATCCGGCAAATCCACCTGCTGCAACTCAACCGCCGACAGCCCATTGACCCGCGCCAGCAACAACGCCACCAACCCGCGAATCAACCGCGCATCGCTGCTCGCAGCGAACTGCCAATGTCCATCCTGCAATGCCCCAACCAGCCACACCTGGCTTTCACAGCCATGCACCCGGTTCGCCTCGACTTTATCCACATCGCTCAACGCCGGCAGGCGCTCGCCCCATTGCATCAGCAGGCGCGCCCGTTGTTCCCAGCTCCCGGCCTGCTGAAAGGCTTCCAGTGCCGTAACGGCATCGGCCGGCATACTCATCGCAACAGCTCCAGCGCCTGATCCAGCGCTTCAAAGAACCGCTCCAGATCCTCGGAATCGTTGTACAACGCCAACGACACCCGAATCGCCCCGGCCAATTCGAAGCTTTTAAGCAACGGCATGGCGCAGTGGTGACCGGCGCGTACGGCGATGCCCTGTTCGGTCAGCAGGTGCGCCAGATCGGAGTTATGCACACCCTCGACGACAAAGCTGGCCAGTGCCAATTGCGGTTTGCCCAGCAGGCGAATGCCGTTGCGCGCCTCAAGGCCTTTCAATAGATAGTCGTGCAGCGCCGCTTCATGGGCAGACACAGCGTCTTGATCCAAGCCGGAGAGGTAATCCAGGGTCGCCCCCAGGCCGATCACGCTGGCAATCGGCGGCGTACCGGCCTCGAAACCCAACGGCGCCGGGCGGAAGCGGGCGTCGTGGTAGTTGGCGTCCAGCACCATTTCGCCGCCGAATTGCCACGGTCGCAGCTGTTCAAGGGCTGTATTGCGCCCGAACAGCACGCCCAGGCCATCGGGGCCGTAGAGCTTGTGGCTGGAAAATACATAGAAGTCGCAACCCAACGCCTGCACGTCATGACGACCATGGACCACGCCTTGGGCGCCATCGATCACGGTCAGGGCGTTGTGCGACTTGGCCATTGCCAGCAACTCAGGCAATGGCTGCCAGACGCCGAGCACGTTGGACAGCTGACTGACCGCCAGCAAACGGGTGCGCGGGCCGATCAGTTGCGCGGCGGCTGCGAGGTCGATCACGCCGTTGGCATCCAGCGGCAATACCACCAGTTTCAAGTCGCGACGCAGGGCCAGTTGCTGCCAGGGCAGCAGGTTGGCGTGATGCTCCAGAGCGCTGATGACAATTTCATCGCCCGGGTTGAATAGGTGTTCCAGACCATAGGCCAGGAGGTTCAGCGCGGAGGTCGCGCCGTGAGTAAAAATGATCTGCCCGCAATCGCCCGCGTTGAGCCATTGCGCGACTTTGTTGCGGCTGTCCTCGAACGCCTGGGTGGCGTGGGCGCCGGGCAAGTGTTGCGCCCGATGCACGTTGGCTGCGCCATTGGCGTAGTAATGCGCCAGGGCATCCAGCAGGGCTTGAGGCTTTTGTGTGGTGGCGGCGTTGTCCAGGTAGGTCTGGTCTTGCCGTTGCAGAGCGGCGATGGCCGGAAAATCGGCGCGCCAGGGAGAAGGAATCATCATGCTATCGGGCCCTGGTAAACATGGGCGGGGGGAACGCCTGACCTTGCCCTTGACCTTGATGTTGATCTTGTAGGAGCGAGGCTTGCCCGCGAAGCTTTTGGCGGCCTCAAAGGCCCCTTCGCGGGCAAGCCTTGCTCCTACAAGGGCAGGGCGCAGGTATCGTCGAACGCTCTGCTTAGTTGTGAGCGTGCAGCGCTTCGTTCAGTTCGATGGCCGATTTGTGGGTTTTGCATTCCACGGCACCGGTTTCCGAATTGCGACGGAACAGCAGGTCAGGTTGACCGGCCAGTTCACGGGCCTTCACCACCTTGACCAGTTTGTTGTGCTCGTCCAGCAGCGCAACCTTGGTGCCGGCGGTCACGTACAGGCCCGACTCAACGGTGTTGCGGTCGCCCAACGGGATACCGATACCGGCGTTGGCGCCGATCAGGCAGCCTTCGCCCACCTTGATCACGATGTTGCCGCCGCCCGACAGGGTGCCCATGGTCGAGCAACCGCCGCCCAGGTCCGAACCCTTGCCGACGAACACGCCAGCCGAGACGCGACCTTCAATCATGCCCGGGCCTTCGGTGCCGGCGTTGAAGTTGACGAAACCTTCGTGCATCACGGTGGTGCCTTCGCCCACGTAGGCGCCCAGGCGGATACGCGCCGCGTCAGCGATACGCACGCCGGCCGGGACCACGTAGTCGGTCATTTTCGGGAACTTGTCCACCGAGAACACTTCCAGCAACTCGCCACGCAGGCGGGCTTCGAGTTGATGCTCGGCCAGTTCGGCCAGATCGATGGCGCCCTGGCTGGTCCAGGCGACGTTCGGCAGCAGCGGGAACACACCGGCCAGGTTCAGGCCGTGGGGCTTGACCAGACGGTGGGACAGCAGGTGCAGCTTGAGGTAAGCCTCAGGCGTGGAGGTCAGTTGAGCGTCGTCGGCCAGAATGGTCGCGACCAGCGGCTTGTGGCTTTCGGCCAGACGGGTCAGCAAAGCAGCTTGGCCGGCGTCGACGCTTTTCAGTGCTTCAGCCAGTTGCGAAGCCTGGGCGGTGGTGAACGCGATGGCCTGGTTGCCTTCGGTGTAACCCAGCACTGGCGCGATGGCCGCGACCAAATCGGCCGACGGGTTGAGCAGTGGCTGTGCGTAAAACACTTCCAGCCAGGCGCCTTGACGGTTTTGAGTGCCGACGCCGAAGGCCAGGCTGAACAGGGAATTGGACATGTTGAGACCTCTAACAAAAAGGAACGGGCTGCCTTACTTGAGTGCGGCCGCGTAGATATCTGGCTTGAAGCCAATCAGGGTTCGGTCACCGAGATCAAGCACCGGGCGCTTGATCATCGAGGGTTGTGCCAGCATCAGTTCGATGGCTTTCGCTTGGTCGAGATCGGCTTTGCGTTCGTCGTCGAGTTTGCGAAAGGTCGTGCCTGCACGGTTCAACACCACTTGCCAGCCGTGCTCGTCGCACCATTGGCTCAGGTGTTCACGGTCGATTCCGGCCGTCTTGTAATCATGAAAGTCATAGCTGACAGCGTGTTCATCGAGCCAGGTGCGCGCCTTTTTCATGGTGTCGCAGGCTTTGATGCCGAAAAGGTGCAACGTTTTACTTGAAACGGTCAAGGAATTGCCCCCTTTACAGGTGCTGGAAAAAAATGGTGACGGATTATGCCATGGCCTTCCGGTTAAAGCGCAAAACCTGATGTGGGGTTGCGGGCTGCACGGGCCTGCCAGCAGTCTAGGCGGCAAATATGGCACTTCAAGGATATCTGTCTGATCCCGCTGATGCGGGTCGGCGGGTCACGCCCGATCGGAGGAGAGCCCGTGCCATTGGTGCAAACCGGCGCGGGCGTATTGTGCGAGGTATTGGGTGAGGTGGAGCTGAGTGAAGCCAGGCCAGGACAGTTCAAGTAGCAACTTAATTAGGCTCCTAGGGGTACATGGAACTGATCAATTCTTTATCCAGTTCGCTGAGCGTTGTGTTCTGGGCAATTTCAAACTCACCGTCGGTAAATTCCTTTTGGACCATGTAGTGCATGATTGACGTGGTGTCGTAAGGCGTTCGACGTACGGACGCTGGAGGATATGTCGCAAAGAAATTCTGATGGATTTCATCTCTCGATACATTGAGTGCCCGGCCGTAATCTTCGTAAACCTTTTCTTTATTCCAAGGGATCTTTGATTCTGGATGTAAATGTTCATGCAGCAGTCCCAAGGCATGTCCGAATTCATGCAGCACCATGGCCTCAAACCCCTCGTCCGCAGGTTTGACGGCGATGTACATGGTCGGCTTGGACATCGTTCTGAAAAGCAGCGCATCAGTGCCGATGCTTGAAGCGTTTCGAGAGGTGTTGGTGGAGATTCTGATGTCCCCGTCATTCACGGGGCTGAACTCGATAAGCAGGTTGACGTATTGATCCCATTGCCAAATTACATGTTCGATGGCATTGCGCAGTTCGGCGGTTGGGTTGTCGGTAAAAGATATTCTCAATAACCGGTGCGACGCCCAGTGTTTGTGAAAAGTGGCGGTCGCACGTCTGCCGCGTTCCCCGGATGACTTTTTTCCGGCATTGTCCGGGTTTTCAGCAATGGCAGTGTCGTAGGCTTCTTGTTTGTCGACGTGTCGTATCACTGTACAGAGGAGAGGCAGGGTCATATTAACCTCCATGTTTCGTTGGTTGTTGTCTCAATGGGCGAGATTGAAATCAAATCCTCTCCATATAAGAGGACTTGATTGTGGGTCGGGCCAGCCTGGGCAGGTCAAGTAAGTCCAGGTTCAATGATAAAACCTGTGTTCTTTGCGTCCGGGCAAGGATAAGCCTCGGCCATGAACGCCTTGTCCTTTTCACTGAGCATCAGATTCAGGTCAATCTGAAGTGTCGTGGTCCTGGATTAAATCTTGATTGTCTGGACTGCGTATCAAAGCGTTTTAGTCGGGTGCGGGTGAAGTTTGTTATTAATCGATCGGCTGTTCGGCTTTTGGGTAAGCCTTGCGCATGTTTCGCCTGTCAAGTTTGCTGATGCGAGTGTTGTAGCCTACTTCCCAATCTCCCAGCGTGATTTCGTTGGGAATTGAATAGTGCATGATCGACTCCTTGTCGTAGGCACCGCTAAGAAGTCCGTTAGTGGGCAGAGTGCGGAACAAGTTGAAATCGACGTCATCCTCGGTCCATTTATCGAGTGTTTTATAAAACTCGTAAACCTTGGGTTTGTCCCAAGGGATATTCGCCTTGGGGTGCTGATGCTCGTGTTCGAGTCCCAAGGCATGTCCGAACTCGTGCAGCACGGTGGCTTCGAAATCGGTGCCGTTTGAAGGCGTGGCCAGGGTCAGGGTAGGCTGGTCTATCGGAATGCCTAAAGCATCGCTTCCAACAGCAGACGAGTTGTGCTCGGTGCCTGTCTGAATGCGGATGTCGCCGGGCAGGCTCGCGTCAAATGTGAATGTCAGGTTTGTGCTGGGCTGCCATTGCCGAATGATGCTTTCAATAGAATCTTGCAGGCATTGGGGCACCTCATTGAGAAAAGTGATGTTCAGGGTCCGGTAGTTTCCCCAGAACTTGCTCCAAGCACCAACGGAACGTTTACGTCTCCCGCCCGGGGCGGACTTTTTCTCGTTGGCCGGGTTTTCTGTAATAGCGGCCAGATAAGATGCTTCATCACTGATCGGCTTTATTACTTTGCAAGGGTTACGGTTCATGACTAACTTCCATGTGAGTTAAAAAGAATGCCTGAGTTATTTTGGGTATTCAGGTCCACGGAAGATTAAGCGAGAAAGACTGACTTGTTAAGTTTGAATAAGGTTGGAGCTGTTACTTGATGTTGGCAAGTTCCCGCACGGCATTGCACCGTGCAGGAAATCAATAACTTGTTACTTGCGGGTAATGAACGCGCGAATGCGTTCCGCCGCTTCAACGCACTCTGCCAGCGGTGCAACCAGGGCCATGCGGATGCGCCCGGCACCGGGGTTGAAACCCTCGACATCGCGGGACAAGTACGAACCCGGCACCACCGTCACATGCTCTTTGACAAACAAGTCACGGCAAAACGCTTCGTCATCGCCTTCAATATTCGGCCACAAGTAGAAACCGCCGTCGGGACGTTGCACGTCCATCACCGGGCTAAGGATTTCCAGCACCGCATCGTACTTTTCGCGGTACAGCGCACGGTTGGCGCGCACGTGCACTTCGTCATTCCAGGCGGCGACGCTGGCCAGTTGCGTCTGAACCGGCATCGCGCAGCCGTGATAGGTGCGATACAGCAGGAAGCCTTTCAGGATGCCGGCATCGCCAGCGACGAAGCCCGAGCGCAGCCCCGGCAGGTTGGAACGCTTGGACAGGCTGTGGAACACGACGCAACGCTTGAAGTCCTTGCGACCCAGTTCTACACAAGCGCTGAGCAGGCCTGGCGGCGGGGTTTGTTCGTCGAAATACAGTTCGCTGTAGCACTCGTCGGCGGCGATCACGAAGTCGTGTTCGTCGGCCAGGGCGATCAGCTTTTTCAGGGTTTCAACCGGGATCAACGCGCCGGTCGGGTTACCTGGGGAGCACAGGAACAGGATCTGGCAGCGTTTCCAGATGTCGGGCGAAACGGCGTCGAAATCCGGGTTAAAACCGTTTTCGTCCAGGCAGGGCAGGTAATGCGGCTTGGCCCCGGCGAGGAACGCGGCGCCTTCGTAGATTTGATAGAACGGGTTCGGGCTGACCACCAGCGCATCTTCGCCACGGTTGACCACGGTCTGGGTGAAGGCGAACAGCGCTTCTCGAGTGCCGTTGACCGGCAGCACATTGCGCGCCGGGTCGAGCCAGCCGTTCGGCACGTTGAAACGACGTTCACACCAGGCCGCAATTGCCTCACGCAGGGCCGGGATGCCGAGGGTGGTCGGGTACACGGCCATCTGATCCAGATTACTGGCCAGGGCTTCGGCGACAAAACTTGGCGAGCGGTGCTTCGGCTCGCCGATGGACAGCGCGATCGGGCGCTTGTCCGGGTTGGGCGTGACGCTGCCGAGCAGGGCGCGGAGCTTCTCGAACGGGTAAGGCTGCAACTGGTTCAGAGCGTTGTTCATGCGGGGCCTCTTCTAATGTGGGAGCGGGCTTGTGTGGCGAGGGGGCTTGCCCCCGTTCGGCTGCGCAGCAGTCGCAAAGCCATTGCATGCGGTGTGTCTGAGACACTACGGATGCAGGTTTTGGGGCCGCTTCGCGACCCAACGGGGGCAAGCCCCCTCGCCACAGTAAAACCACCCCCACAGGGGAAATATGTTGGTTCAGATGCTGATGCGCGACAGTTTGATCTCGGGTTCGTGGCTGACGCTAAGCTGCTCGACGATCGCATCCTGCAAACGGCTGCACAGCAACGGGTCGGACAAAGGCTGGTTGTTGGCGTCGGTGATGAAGAACACGTCTTCCACGCGCTCGCCCAGCGTGGCGATCTTGGCGTTCTGCAGCGACAGGTCGAACTCCAGGAAAATCGTGCCGATCCTCGCCAGCAGGCCCGGGCGATCGGGGGCGCTGAGTTCCAGCACGGTCACCGGACGCTGGGCGTCGTTGTGGATCGTCACCTGGGGCGCAAAGGCGAAATGCTTGAGCTGGCGCGGCACCCGGCGCTGGATGATCGTCGGGTAGTCGTCCGGATTGCGCAGGGCCTCGGTCAGGCCGTCGCGGATCTGCTTGACCCGCGCCGGGTTGTCGCCGATCGAGTCGCCGTCGGTGTCGAGCACGATGTAGGTATCGAGGGTGAACTGGCTGCTGGAGGTGATGACCCGGGCGTCGTGAATGTTCAGGTTGAGCTGGTCCATTGCGGCCACGGTCACGGCGAAGAAATCGTGCTGGTCCGGCGCATAGATGAAGATCTGCGTGCCGCCCTCGAATTCGCGCTGGGTGGTCTCCTTGATCAGCACCAGCGGCCCGCCATCAGCCGGCTGTTGCAGGATCGCGTCGCTGTGCCAGGCCACGTCGCCGGCGGTGTGGCGCAGGAAATAGTCATCACCCAGCTGCGCCCACAATTGCTCGACATCGTCCGGATCGGTGCCGCCGCGCACCAGGATATCCAGGGCGGCGCTCTGGGTCTGGCGGATCTGTTCTTCGCGGTCCACCGGATTTTCCAGGCCGCGGCGCAAGGCACGCTTGGTCTCGGTGTAGAGCTGGCGCAACAGGCTGGCGCGCCAGGAATTCCACAGCGTCGGGTTGGTGGCGTTGATGTCGGCGACGGTCAGCACGTACAGGTAGTCTAGATGGGTTTCATCGCCGACGATCTGTGCGAAATCGTGGATCACCTGCGGGTCGGACAAGTCCTTGCGCTGGGCGGTGGTCGACATCACGAGGTGGTTTTGCACCAGCCAGACAATCAGGCGGCTGTCCCATGTCGGCAATTGATGGCGTTGGCAGAAGGCTTCGGCATCCACGGCGCCGATGTCCGAATGGTCGCCGTGGCGGCCCTTGCCGATGTCGTGGTACAGGCCGGCGAGGTAGATCAGTTCGGGCTTGGGCAACTTGGCCATGAGCTTGCTGGCCAGCGGGAATTTTTCCGACACCTGGGTGTACTGCAACTTACGCAGATGCTTGATCAGGTTCAGGGTGTGGGCATCGACCGTATAGATGTGGAACAGGTCGTGCTGCATTTGCCCGACGATAAAGCCGAACTCCGGCAAATAGCGCCCGAGGATGCCGTAACGGTTCATCCGTCGCAGGTTGCGGTGGATGCCGATCTTGCATTTGAACAGTTCGATGAACAGGCTGGTGTTGCGGATATCGTTGCGGAAATCGTCGTCGATCAGGTGCCGGTTTTCCCGCAGCAGACGAATGGTATCGGCGCGCACGCCCTTGATTTCCGGCTGTTGGGCCATCAGCACGAAGATTTCGAGCATGGCGAACGGCGTGCGGCGGAACACGTTGTTGTTGCGTGCCTCGATGTAACCATCGTGCAGTTGGAACCGCGAATTGATCGGCTGCGGCGGCGCTTCATCTTCCGGCGCGAGGATGACTTCCTCGAAATGCTGGATGATCAGGTCGCTGAGCTGGGCGATGCTCATGACCACCCGGTAATACTGCTGCATGAAGTTTTCGATGGCTTGCTTGGCGTCATCGCCTTCGAAACCCAGCAGCCCGGCAATGGAGCGCTGGTGGTCGAACAGCAAGCGGTCCTCGGAACGCCCGGCGAGCATGTGCAGGGCGTAGCGGACCTTCCACAGGAATTCCTGGGACGAGGCCAGCAGGGCGTTTTCGCTCTCCACCAGAAAACCTTCGCCGGCCAGGGCCCGCAGGTTCAGGGTGCCGTACTCGCGACGGGCGACCCACAGAATCGTCTGGATATCCCGCAGGCCGCCGGGCGAGCCTTTGACGTTGGGTTCCAGGTTGTATTCGGTGTCGTTGTATTTGTGGTGACGGGCCTTCTGCTCGGCGCGCTTGGCCAGGAAGAAATCCTTGCTCGGCCACATGTGCGCGGTGCTGGTGACGTCGAGCATGCGCTGGCGAAGGCGCTCGGGGCCGCAGATGGTGCGGCTCTCCATCAGGTTGGTGACGACAGTCAGGTCGGCGCGGGCCTCGACGGCGCATTCGTCCACCGAACGAACGCTCTGACCGACCTCGAGGCCGATGTCCCACAACAACGTGAGAAAACGTTCGATGGAATCGCGGAAAACTTCGTGGTCGGCGCTGTCCAGCAGGATCAGCAAATCAATGTCGGAGTAGGGGTGCAACTCGCCGCGACCGTAGCCGCCGACCGCCACCAGCGCGATGTCGGCGTCTTCGCTCCAGTTGAACTGCTCCCAGGCCTTTTGCAGGATGTTATCGACGAACCAGGCGCGATCCTCGATCAGCCGGCGGATCTCCCGGCCGCTGCGAAAGCGCCCGTCGAGCACCTCGCGGGCCTGGCGAATCGCCTTCTTGAAGGCCGCGATCGGGCTGGCCTTCAGGGCCAGTTCAGCCTGGAACTGGCCACGGTCGAAGAGTTCGGGATCCACCTGCGGCATCGATTGGCTTTCCTTTCTATAAGGCTAGGGGCAAAACGGGTCGATCAGGCCGAAACGCGCGGGATGGTGTCATCGGCGCGCAGGGTGAAGATCTCGTAGCCGGTGTCGGTCACCAACAGGGTGTGTTCCCACTGGGCGGACAATTTGCGGTCCTTGGTGATCGCGGTCCAGCCGTCGCCCAGGACCTTGGTGTCGGCCTTGCCCTGGTTGATCATCGGCTCGATGGTGAACGTCATGCCCGCTTTCAGCTCCATGCCGGTGCCGGCGCGGCCGTAGTGCAGGATCTGCGGCTCTTCGTGGAACACCTTGCCGATGCCGTGGCCGCAGAACTCGCGAACCACCGAGAAACCGTTCTTTTCCGCGTGCTTCTGGATCACTTCACCGATGTCGCCCAGGCGGCAGCCGGGTTTGACGATTTCGATGGCCTTGTACATGCATTCCTGGGTGACCTGGGACAGGCGCTCGGCCCAGACCGGCACGGTGCCGACGTGGAACATGCGGCTGGTGTCGCCGTGGTAGCCGTCCTTGATCACGGTCACGTCGATGTTCACGGTGTCGCCATTCTTCAGCGGCTTCTCGTTCGGAATGCCGTGGCAGACCACGTGGTTGATCGAGGTGCAGATCGACTTCGGGAAGCCCTTATAGTTGAGCGGGGCGGGGATGGCTTGCTGCTCGTTGACGATGTAGTCGTGGCAGATGCGGTCCAGCTCTTCGGTGGTGACGCCCGGTTTGACATGTTCGGCAATCATTTCCAGCACATCGGCGGCCAGTTTGCCGGCGATCCGCATTTTTGCGATGTCCTCGGGGGTTTTGAGGGTGACGGTCATACAGGCTCTCTCTGCGCTCAACGGCGCTTACTAATTCGAAATGGGCATTGTGCGATCAAGCTTCGCGGCCCTGAAAAACGCGATTCTAACAGACGATCAGCGCAAATCTGAGCCTCTGTGCATCGCTTCTCTCTATAGATAGGCGCATTCTTGAGCGATTCCAAGGGCGTTTATAAAGGCGCGCGCCAGGAATCGAGAATCCGGGTTCCGTTTTTTGCAGCCCTGTGATATAAAATGCGCCGCTTTCCGGGGATACCCCGAGAAGCTTAAATCCACACACGTGTCGACACGATGACCTGGGTGCCTTCAGCTGATGCTGCTGGTTGGTCATTGGGATACGTGGAGGCCAAACCCGACTTATTAAGGAACTATCATGTCCCAAGTCAACATGCGCGATATGCTGAAGGCCGGTGTGCACTTCGGTCACCAAACCCGTTACTGGAACCCGAAAATGGGTAAATACATTTTCGGCGCGCGTAACAAGATCCACATCATCAACCTTGAAAAAACCCTGCCAATGTTCAACGAAGCTCTGACTTTCGTAGAGCGCCTGGCCCAGGGCAAAAACAAGATTCTGTTCGTTGGCACCAAGCGTTCCGCTGGCAAGATCGTTGCTGAAGAAGCAGCACGTTGCGGTTCGCCGTACGTCGATCACCGCTGGTTGGGCGGCATGCTGACCAACTTCAAAACCATCCGTGCTTCCATCAAGCGTCTGCGTGACCTTGAAGTGCAAGCCGAAGACGGTACTTTCGCCAAGCTGACCAAGAAAGAAGCGCTGATGCGCACTCGCGATCTTGAGAAGCTCGATCGTTCCCTGGGTGGTATCAAGGACATGGGCGGTCTGCCAGACGCACTGTTCGTTATCGACGTTGATCACGAGCGCATCGCGATCACCGAAGCCAACAAGCTGGGCATCCCGGTTATCGGCGTAGTCGATACCAACAGCAGCCCGGAAGGCGTTGACTACATCATCCCAGGCAACGATGACGCAATCCGCGCTATCCAGTTGTACATGGGTTCGATGGCTGACGCTGTAATCCGCGGTCGCAACCACGTTGCTGGCGGCACCGAGCAGTTCGTTGAAGAAGCTCCGGTAGCAGCAGCTGAGTAATTGACGCCTTGGCGTTGACTCAGTAAGCAAAAAGGGGGCTTGGCCCCCTTTTTGCCACCTCGAAAACCATTTGTCGGCAGCGCAGCTACAAGTTCTGTAACGTGCAGCGGCCTACAAGGGTGATTCGGGAAGAATTGAACGCCCGTTCGATCGGGTGGAATGGTTGATAACCTATCCAAGAGGATTTTTGAAATGGCAGAGATTACTGCAGCGTTGGTTAAAGAACTGCGTGAGCGTACTGGCGAAGGCATGATGGATTGCAAAAAGGCCTTGACCAAGGCCGGCGGCGACATCGAAAAAGCCATTGATGACATGCGTGCTTCGGGCGCCATCAAGGCTGCCAAGAAAGCTGGCAACGTTGCCGCTGAAGGCGCGATCGCTCTGAAAGAAGACGGTAAAACCGCCGTTCTGCTGGAAGTGAACTCGCAGACCGACTTCCTGGCTTTGCAGGATGACTTCAAGGCATTCGTTGCTTCCAGCGTCGAAAAAGCATTCGCTGACAAGCTGACTGATGTGGCTCCGCTGATCGAAGCTCAAGAAGCTGATCGCCTGGTTCTGGTCGGCAAGGTTGGCGAAAACGTCAACATCCGTCGCCTGGCACGCGTTGAAGGTGACGTTGTTGGTGGTTACCTGCACGGCAACAAGATCGGCGTAGCCGTTGTCCTGAAAGGCGGCACTGTTGAGCTGGCCAAGGACATCGCCATGCACGTAGCGGCGACCAACCCTGAATTCCTGCTGCCATCGGAAGTTTCCGCTGAAGCGGTTGAGCGTGAGAAGGGCGTGTTCCTGACCCTCAACGCCGACAAGATCGCTGGCAAGCCAGAAAACATCGTTGAAAACATGGTCAAAGGCCGTATCAGCAAGTTCCTGGCTGAGGCTTCCCTGGTTGAGCAGGCGTTCGTCAAGAACCCTGAAATCAAGGTTGGCGAACTGGCCAAGAAAGCCGGTGCTGAAATCGTTTCCTTCACCTACTTCAAAGTAGGCGACGGCATCGAGAAGCCGGTCGACAACTTCGCTGAAGAAGTTGCTGCCCAGCTGGCTGCCGCCAAGCAATAAGACGGTTTTTTAACTGTCGCCCTGAAGAGGCTGCCCGCTTACGCGCGCAGCCTCTTTTCAGATGGGCTACCAATTTTTATTGGTTTCCCTTTGGAACTGGCTTACAAAGCCATGTTCCGATGGCGCTGAAGCAGCGCCAAGCTAGAGTGAACGCCAGCTGTAAACAGCTCGCAAAGAATTTTTTAAAATACGCCGCAGGAGAGATTCGCAATGGCTCAGCAGGGCAGTGGTTATCAGGCTCGCTATAAACGCATTCTACTCAAGCTTAGCGGCGAGGCCCTGATGGGCTCGGAAGAGTTCGGGATCGATCCGAAAGTTCTGGATCGCATGGCGCTGGAAGTCGGCCAACTGGTCGGCATCGGTGTACAGGTCGGTCTGGTGATCGGTGGCGGCAACCTGTTCCGTGGGGCAGCGCTGAGCGCGGCCGGCATGGATCGGGTCACCGGCGACCACATGGGCATGCTGGCCACTGTGATGAACGCCCTGGCCATGCGCGACGCACTGGAACGTGCCAATATCTCGGCCATCGTGATGTCGGCCATTTCCATGGTTGGCGTGACCGATCACTACGATCGCCGCAAGGCCATGCGTCACCTGAACGCCAAGGAAGTCGTGATTTTCGCGGCCGGTACGGGCAATCCGTTCTTCACCACGGATTCGGCAGCTTGCCTGCGTGCAATCGAAATCGATGCCGATGTCGTGCTCAAGGCGACCAAGGTCGATGGCGTCTACACCGCTGACCCATTCAAAGACCCGCATGCCGAGAAGTTCGATCATCTGACTTACGATGAAGTGCTGGATCGCAAGCTGGGCGTGATGGATCTGACGGCCATTTGCCTGTGCCGCGACCACAAGATGCCATTGCGCGTATTTAACATGAACAAGCCCGGCGCCCTGCTGAACATCGTACATGGCGGCGCTGAAGGGACCCTGATCGAGGAAGGCCAACAATGATCAACGAAATCAAGAAAGACGCTCAAGAGCGCATGCAGAAATCCCTGGACTCTCTGAACCATGCATTTGGTCAGATTCGTACCGGCAAGGCTCACCCAAGCATTCTGGGCAGCGTGATGGTGCCGTACTACGGCACAGACACGTCCATCACCCAAGTGGCCAACATCACCGTAAAAGACTCCCGGACCCTTCAGGTCGTGGCGTTTGAGCGCAACATGCTCGCGGCAGTCGACAAAGCGATCCAAAGTGCCGGTTTGAACCTCAACCCGACCAACCTGGGCGAGTTGCTGCTGATCTCCATGCCTGCCCTGACTGAAGAAACCCGCAAGGGCTTCACCAAGCAGGCGCGTAGCGCAGCTGAAGATGCCCGTGTTGCCGTGCGCAATATTCGTCGTGATGCACTTGGCGACCTGAAGAAACTGGTCAAGGACAAGGAAATCAGCGAAGACGAAGAGCGTCGTGCCGCTGCTGATATCCAGAAGCTGACCGACAAGGCTGAGGCCGATATCGACGCAGCGACCAAGCAAAAAGAAGCGGACCTGATGGCCGTATAAGGGTCGCGTTTTCATGGATAAGACCAAGCAGACTGCGCCGTCCGCGGTGCCGCGCCATGTCGCGATCATCATGGATGGTAACAATCGCTGGGCGAAAAAACGCTTTATGCCGGGTGTCGCCGGGCATAAAGCGGGTGTGGATGCGGTTCGTGCGGTTATCGAGGTGTGCGCCGAGGCCAAAGTCGAGGTGCTGACCCTGTTCGCCTTCTCCAGTGAAAACTGGCAGCGCCCGGCCGATGAGGTCAGCGCCTTGATGGACCTGTTCTTCAAGGCGTTGCGTCGCGAGGCCAAGCGCCTCAACGACAACAACATCAGCCTGCGCATCATTGGCGACCGTTCGCGTTTTCACCCCGAGCTTCAGGCAGCGATGCGCGAAGCCGAGGCGATTACCGCCGGCGCCAATCGCTTTATCCTGCAGATCGCCGCCAACTACGGCGGTCAGTGGGATATCGCGCAAGCTGCGCAGCGTCTGGCACGGGAAGTCCAGGCCGGGCATTTGCGCCCGGAAGACATCACCCCGGAACTGCTGCAAACCTGTCTGGTCACCGGCGATCTGCCGTTGCCGGACTTGTGCATCCGTACCGGCGGTGAGCACCGCATCAGCAATTTCCTGCTGTGGCAGCTGGCGTACACCGAGCTGTACTTCTCCGACCTGTTCTGGCCGGACTTCAAACACGAAGCCATGCGCACCGCGCTGGCCGATTTCGCTTCTCGTCAGCGCCGCTTCGGTAAAACGAGCGAGCAGATCGAGTCTGGAGCCCGGGTTTAATGCTTAAACAACGAATCATTACTGCGCTGATCCTGCTGCCGATCGCCTTGTGCGGGTTTTTCCTGCTCGAAGGCTCCGGTTTTGCGCTGTTCATCGGGCTGGTCGTGACCCTGGGTGCATGGGAGTGGGCTCGCCTGGCAGGTTTCACTGCCCAGCCGATTCGCGTTGCCTATGCGGCTCTGGTCGCGCTGATGCTGTTTGTCATGCATGTCCTTCCCGGGCTCGCGCCTTGGGTATTGGGCGCCTCTGTGCTCTGGTGGGCAGTGGCGACGTACCTGGTGCTGACCTATCCGCGCTCCAGCGAACACTGGGCCAGCGCCGCCTGCAAACTGGTGATCGGTCTGTTGATCCTGCTGCCCGCGTGGCAAGGTCTGGTCCAGATCAAGCAAGAGCCCTTGGGCAACTGGCTGATCATGGCGGTCATGGTGCTGGTTTGGGGTGCTGACATCGGTGCGTACTTCTCCGGGCGCAAGTTCGGCAAGCGCAAGTTGGCGCCGCAAGTCAGTCCGGGCAAGAGCTGGGAAGGCGTCTATGGTGGCCTGGCGCTGAGCCTGGTGATCACGCTGGTGGTCGGCCTGGTTCGCGACTGGACGGTGGCGGAGTTGCTTAAAGGCCTGGTCGGCGCCGCATTGATCGTGTTCATTTCGGTGGTGGGCGACCTCACCGAAAGCATGTTCAAGCGTCAGTCCGGGATCAAGGACAGCAGTAATCTGCTGCCCGGTCACGGCGGTGTGCTGGACCGTATCGACAGCCTGACCGCCGCGATACCGGTGTTCGCGGTGTTGTTGTGGATGGCTGCACCGTGAGCCGCCCACAGCAGATTACCGTCCTGGGGGCGACAGGCTCGATTGGCCTGAGCACCCTGGATGTCATTGCGCGTCATCCCGAGCGCTATCAGGTGTTCGCATTGAGCGGTTTTACTCGATTGAGTGAGCTGCTGGCCTTGTGCGTGCGACATGTACCGCGGTTTGCGGTCGTGCCTGAAGCGGGTGTTGCCCGGGTCCTGCAGGACGACTTGCGCGCTGCCGGCCTGTCGACGCGCGTTCTGGTGGGGGAGGAGGGCCTGTGTCAGGTCGCTGCCGACCCTGAAGTCGATGCGGTCATGGCGGCCATCGTTGGTGCGGCGGGCTTGCGTCCGACCCTGGCGGCGGTCGAGGCGGGCAAGAAGATCTTGCTGGCCAACAAGGAAGCGCTGGTGATGTCCGGCGCCTTGTTCATGCAGGCCGTGCGCCAAAGCGGTTCGGTGCTGCTGCCGATCGACAGCGAGCACAATGCGATTTTCCAGTGCATGCCCAACGATTTCGCCCGCGGTCTGGGAGCGGTTGGTGTGCGTCGGATTTTACTGACGGCCTCTGGCGGTCCGTTCCGGCAGACGCCGATGGCGGAATTGGCGCACGTGACCCCCGATCAAGCCTGCGCTCACCCGAACTGGTCGATGGGGCGCAAGATATCGGTCGATTCGGCCAGCATGATGAACAAAGGCCTTGAGTTGATCGAAGCCTGCTGGCTGTTCGATGCCAAGCCATCCCAGGTTGAAGTGGTGATTCATCCCCAGAGCGTTATCCATTCGCTGGTCGACTATATCGATGGTTCGGTATTGGCGCAGTTGGGTAACCCGGATATGCGTACGCCGATTGCCAACGCCCTGGCCTGGCCAGAGCGGATCGACTCGGGTGTCGCCCCGCTGGATCTGTTTGCCATTGCGCGCCTGGATTTCCAGGCGCCCGATGAACAGCGTTTCCCGTGCCTGCGCCTGGCGCGGCAAGCGGCAGAGGCGGGCAAAAGCGCGCCGGCCATGCTTAATGCGGCAAATGAAGTGGCGGTCGCGGCCTTTCTCGACGGGCGGGTTCGTTACCCGGAAATCGCGAGTATCATCGAGGAAGTCTTGAATCTCGAGCCTGTGGTGGCGGTGAATGATCTCGAGGCGGTGTTCACCGCAGACGCCAAGGCGCGTGTGCTGGCCGAACAGTGGTTGAGTCGTCACGGGCGATAAGTGCTGCAGTACGTTTGCCCCCATGCAGCACTGGATAGGATTGCGGAGAAAGTAGATGAGCGCGCTCTATATGATTGTCGGCACCCTGGTAGCCCTGGGCGTGCTGGTCACCTTCCACGAATTCGGCCATTTCTGGGTCGCACGTCGCTGTGGGGTCAAAGTGCTGCGCTTCTCCGTGGGCTTCGGCATGCCGTTGCTGCGCTGGCACGACAAGCAAGGCACTGAATTCGTGCTGGCCGCCATTCCGTTGGGTGGCTACGTGAAGATGCTCGACGAGCGCGAAGGCGAAGTGCCGGTCGATCAGCTCGATCAATCCTTCAATCGCAAGTCCGTGCGTCAGCGCATTGCCATCGTTGCGGCGGGCCCGATCGCCAACTTTCTGCTGGCGATGGTGTTTTTCTGGGTGTTGGCCATGCTCGGCAGCGAGCAGGTGCGCCCGGTTATCGGCGCAGTCGAGTCCGGCAGTATCGCCGCCAAGGCGGGTTTGAGCGCGAATCAGGAAATTGTGGCCATTGATGGCGAGCCGACTTCCGGGTGGGCGGCCGTGAACTTGCAACTGGTCCGTCGCCTTGGCGAGAGCGGTACGTTGCAGTTGTTGGTGCGTGAGCAGGGCTCGACGGCCGATTCGCCGCGTGAGCTGGCGCTGGATCACTGGCTCAAGGGTGCCGATGAGCCGGATCCGATTCGCTCGCTGGGTATTCGCCCATGGCGTCCGGCCTTGCCGCCGATCCTGGCGGAACTCGATTCGAAAGGGCCGGCGCAAGCTGCGGGCCTGAAGACCGGTGACCGGTTGTTGGCGCTTGATGGCAAGTCTCTGGATGACTGGCAGCAAGTGGTCGATACAGTACGTATGCATCCGGATACCAAAATCATGCTGCGCGTCGAGCGCGATGGTGCTCAAATCGACGTCCCTGTGACGCTGGCAGCCCGCGGCGGGAGCAAAGCGCCTACGGGTTACCTGGGCGCCGGGGTTAAAGCAGTCGATTGGCCACCAGAGATGATTCGCGAGGTCAGCTACGGTCCGATAGCCGCAATTGGGGAGGGTGCCCGACGCACCTGGACCATGAGTGTACTGACCCTCGATTCGCTCAAGAAAATGTTGTTCGGCGAGCTCTCGGTAAAAAACTTGAGTGGACCGATAACCATTGCTAAAGTGGCGGGCGCTTCTGCCCAGTCGGGTGTCGCTGATTTCCTGAATTTCCTTGCTTATCTGAGTATTAGCTTGGGTGTTCTGAATTTGTTGCCCATTCCAGTACTGGATGGGGGGCATTTGTTGTTTTATCTGATCGAGTGGGTGCGTGGTCGCCCCTTGTCAGATCGGGTGCAGGGTTGGGGGATACAGATCGGTATCAGTTTGGTGGTCGGGGTGATGTTGCTTGCTCTGGTCAATGATCTGGGTCGACTGTAACGCTTCGCTGAATTGCGAATCTGCCGCATTTTGCGGCAGTTTGTTTATTGCCAGTTGGAATAAGAAAGGACTTCATGAAACGTCTGCTGCTAACTGCGGTTCTCACCGTATTGATGATCGCCGAAGTTCACGCCGAGTCCTTCACTATCTCTGATATTCGCGTCAATGGCCTCCAGCGGGTCTCCGCGGGTAGTGTCTTTGGTGCCTTGCCGTTGAACGTCGGTGAACAGGCGGATGATCGTCGCCTGGTGGAATCCACTCGTGCGTTGTTCAAAACCGGTTTCTTTCAAGATATCCAGCTGGGTCGCGAAGGCAATGTCCTCGTTATCACGGTAGTCGAGCGTCCGTCGGTCGCGAGTATCGAGATCGAGGGTAACAAGGCTATCTCCACTGAAGACCTGATGAAGGGCCTCAAGCAATCCGGCCTGTCCGAAGGCGAGATCTTCCAGCGTGCCACCCTCGAAGGTGTGCGTAACGAACTGCAGCGCCAGTATGTCGCGCAGGGTCGTTACTCGGCGACCGTCGACACCGAAGTGGTGGCGCAGCCGCGTAACCGCGTGGCGTTGAAGGTCAATATCAACGAAGGCACCGTTGCCGCTATCCAGCACATCAACGTGGTGGGTAACACGGTCTTCCCCGATGACGACCTGATCGACCTGTTCGAACTCAAGACCACCAACTGGCTGTCGTTCTTCAAGAACGATGACAAGTACGCTCGCGAGAAACTCTCCGGTGACCTGGAGCGTCTGCGCTCCTACTACCTGGACCGCGGCTATATCAACATGGATATCGCTTCGACCCAGGTCTCCATCACCCCGGACAAAAAACACGTCTACATCACGGTCAACGTCAACGAAGGCGAGAAATACACCGTTCGTGACGTGAAACTCAGTGGTGACCTGAAAGTGCCTGAAGACCAGGTCAAGTCCCTGCTGCTGGTCCAGAAAGGCCAGGTGTTCTCGCGCAAGCTGATGACCACGACTTCGGAACTGATCACGCGTCGTCTGGGTAACGAGGGTTACACCTTCGCCAACGTCAACGGCGTGCCTCAGCCTCACGATGACGATCACACGGTAGACATCACGTTCGCTGTTGATCCGGGCAAGCGTGCCTACGTGAACCGCATCAACTTCCGTGGCAACACCAAGTCCGAAGACGAAGTGCTGCGTCGTGAAATGCGCCAGATGGAAGGTGGCTGGGCTTCGACCTACCTGATCGACCAATCCAAGACCCGTCTTGAGCGTCTGGGCTTCTTCAAGGAAGTGAACGTCGAAACCCCGGCCGTACCGGGCGTGGACGATCAGGTGGACGTGAACTACAGCGTTGAAGAACAGGCTTCCGGTTCGATTACCGCCAGTGTCGGTTTCGCCCAGAGCGCCGGTCTGATCCTCGGTGGTTCGATCACCCAGAACAACTTCCTGGGTACGGGTAACAAGGTCAGCATCGGACTGACCCGAAGCCAATACCAGAGCCGCTATAACTTCGGTTATGTCGACCCGTACTGGACCGCTGACGGTGTGAGCCTGGGCTACAACGCGTTCTATCGCACCACTGACTACAAAGACCTCGATGTCGATGTTGCAAGCTATGCGGTAGACAGCCTGGGTGCTGGCGTCAGCGTCGGTTACCCGATCAGCGAGACTTCGCGTCTGACCTTTGGCCTGACTGCACAGCAGGACAAGATCAAGACCGGTCAATACACCGTCGACGAGATTTTCGACTTCGTAAACCGTGAAGGCGACAGCTACCTGAACTTCAAGGCGTCCGCCGGTTGGTCCGAGTCCACGTTGAACAAAGGCGTACTGGCGACCCGTGGCCATTCCCAGAGCCTGACTCTGGAAACCACGACCCCTGGCAGCGACCTGTCGTTCTTCAAACTCGATTACCGTGGTCAGTTGTTCCAGCCAATCACCGAGAACTACACCGTACGCCTGCACACCGAACTCGGTTACGGCGACGGCTACGGTTCAACCGACGGCTTGCCGTTCTATGAAAACTACTATGCTGGTGGTTTCAACTCGGTTCGTGGCTTCAAGGACAGTACCCTTGGTCCGCGCAGTACCCCAAGCCGTGGCTTTGACAAGACGGGTAACGTCGGTACGCTCGCCGACCCGGACCAGGATCCGCTGCCGTTCGGTGGTAACGTCCTGATCCAGGGTGGCGTCGAAGTGTTGTTCCCGCTGCCATTCGTCAAGGATCAGCGTTCCCTGCGTACTTCGGTATTCTGGGATGTGGGTAACGTATTCGACTCCAAGTGCGACAAGACGACGAACGCCAATGTCGGTTCGACCTCTCAAACAGAGTGCAACGACATCAGCCTGAGCAACGTAGCCAGTTCCGTCGGTGTCGGCGTGACATGGGTTACCGCACTGGGTCCTCTGAGCTTCGCGTTGGCCATGCCGGTCAAGAAACCGGATAACGCTGAAACCCAAGTGTTCCAATTCTCCCTCGGCCAGACGTTCTAAGCGTCTGACCCATAACGACAATGGATTTTGTAGGAGTGCATCGTGCGTAAGTTGACTCAATTGGTTCTCCTGGCGACCGTACTGGTAGCAGGTCCGGCTTTTGCCGACATGAAAATCGCCGTCCTGAACTATCAGATGGCCCTGCTTGAATCCGACGCGGCGAAAAAATACGCCGTGGACGCGGAGAAGAAGTTCGGCCCGCAGCTGAGCAAACTCAAGACGCTGGAAAGCAGTGCCAAAGGTATCCAGGATCGTCTGGTAGCCGGTGGTGACAAGATGCAGCAAGGCGAACGCGAACGCCTGGAGCTTGAGTTCAAGCAAAAGGCCCGTGACTTCCAGTTCCAGTCCAAGGAATTGAACGAAGCCAAAGCCGTTGCCGACCGTGAAATGCTGAAGCAGCTCAAGCCGAAACTGGACAGCGCTGTGGAAGAAGTCATCAAGAAAGGTGCTTTTGACCTGGTCTTCGAGCGTGGCGCAGTGATTGATGTCAAACCTCAGTACGACATCACTCGCCAGGTTATCGAGCGCATGAATCAGCTGAAGTAATCCATGACAGCGACTATAAAGCTCGGCCAATTGGCCGAGTTCCTCGGCGCCACCCTACGTGGCGACCCGGAGAAAGAAATTACTGGGCTAGCCACTTTGCAAGAGGCTGGCCCAGCTCAGTTGAGCTTTCTGGCAAACCCGCAATACCGCAAATACCTGCCGGACAGTAAAGCCGCAGCCCTGTTGCTCAAGGCCGCCGACGCTGAAGGTTTTGCCGGTAATGCGTTGGTCGTGCCTGATCCTTACCTGGCTTACGCCCGCATTTCCCATCTGTTCGATCCCAAGCCGAAAGCGGCTGCCGGTATTCATCCGACAGCGGTCGTGGCGCCGGACGCGGTGGTCGATCCGGCGGCAAGCATCGGGGCCTTTGCGGTGATCGAAAGCGCCGCGCGTATTGCCGCGGGTGTGACCGTCGGGGCGCATTGCTTCATCGGTGCGCGATGCGAGATTGGTGAGGGCGGCTGGCTGGCTCCGCGGGTCACGCTGTACCACGACGTGCGCATTGGCAAACGCGTGGTGATTCAGTCGGGTGCTGTGCTCGGTGGTGAAGGTTTCGGTTTTGCCAATGAGAAAGGTGTCTGGCAGAAGATCGCCCAGATTGGTGGCGTGCTGGTCGGCGACGATGTGGAGATTGGCGTGAACACCGCCATCGACCGTGGTGCGTTGGCCGATACCATTCTTGGTAACGGTGTGAAGCTCGACAATCAGATCCAGATCGCCCACAACGTCCAGGTCGGTGATCACACTGCCATGGCCGCGTGCGTGGGGATCTCCGGCAGCACCAAGATCGGCAAGCACTGCATGCTCGCCGGAGGTGTAGGGCTGGTGGGGCATATCGAGATTTGCGACAACGTTTTCCTGACCGGGATGACCATGGTGACCCACTCGATTACCGAGCCGGGTTCCTACTCTTCCGGTACAGCCATGCAACCGGCTGCCGAGTGGCGCAAAAGCGCGGCACGCATCCGTCAGCTCGATGACATCGCGCGGCGTCTGCGACAGCTGGAAAAGCGAGTAGGGGAAGTGACCCCTGGCGGTAATGCTTCATCAGATGGCTGATACCATTTCCATATCAAGTGTGCACAGCCGCTAGACTGCCTCCTTGATTTGCTAGAGGGGTGCGCGTCAGTCGCGCTCTCCCAATCTTTACATAGGCTTCCCCCCGAAATGATGGACATCAACGAGATTCGCGAATACCTGCCTCACCGTTACCCGTTCCTGCTGGTGGACCGGGTCGTGGAACTGGATGTGGAAGGCAAGCGCATTCGCGCCTACAAGAATGTCAGCATCAACGAACCGTTCTTCAATGGTCACTTCCCTGCGCATCCAATCATGCCGGGCGTACTGATCATCGAAGCAATGGCTCAGGCTGCCGGTATCCTTGGTTTCAAAATGCTCGACGTGAAGCCTGCTGACGGCACGCTTTACTACTTCGTCGGCTCTGACAAGCTGCGTTTTCGCCAGCCTGTCACCCCAGGCGATCAGTTGATCCTCGAAGCCCGCTTCATCAGCTGCAAGCGCCAGATCTGGAAGTTTGAATGCCAGGCTTCGGTCGACGGCAAGCCAGTCTGCTCCGCTGAAATCATCTGCGCGGAACGCAAACTATGAGTTTGGTTGACCCTCGCGCAATCATCGATCCGACAGCCATCCTGGCTGACGACGTCGAGGTCGGCCCATGGTCGATCATCGGCGCTGGTGTGGAAATCGGCGAGGGGACAGTGATCGGGCCGCATGTGATTCTCAAGGGGCCGACCCGTATCGGTAAGCACAACCGCATCTACCAGTTTTCCTCGGTAGGTGAGGACACGCCCGATCTGAAATACAAAGGCGAAGAAACCCGCCTGGTCATCGGTGACCACAACGTTATCCGCGAAGGCGTAACGATTCACCGTGGCACCGTGCAGGACCGTTCGGAAACCACGCTGGGTGATCACAACCTGATCATGGCGTATGCCCATATCGGTCACGATAGCGTGATCGGCAACCACTGCATTCTGGTCAACAACACCGCGTTGGCCGGCCATGTGCACGTTGAAGATTGGGCGATCCTGTCCGGCTTCACCCTGGTTCACCAGTATTGCCACATCGGCGCCCATAGTTTCTCCGGCATGGGCACCGCTATTGGCAAGGACGTGCCCGCGTACGTCACGGTATTTGGCAATCCGGCCGAAGCCCGCAGCATGAACTTCGAAGGCATGCGCCGTCGTGGTTTCAGCGAAGACGCGATCCACGCGCTGCGTCGTGCCTACAAGGTGGTTTACCGCCAGGGCCTGACAGTCGAACAGGCGCTCGCCGAACTGGCCGAACCTTCGGCACAGTTTCCGGAAGTCGCGGTGTTCCGTGATTCCATCCAGTCTTCGACCCGCGGCATCACTCGCTAATCATGGCTAATCTGCGTATTGCGCTGGTAGCGGGTGAGGCTTCCGGTGACATTCTGGGCGCCGGTCTGATGCGCGCGCTCAAGGCCCTGCATCCGGCGGTGGAATTCATCGGTGTCGGTGGTCCGCTGATGCAGGCCGAAGGCCTGACGTCGTACTTCCCGATGGAACGTCTTTCGGTCATGGGCCTGGTGGAAGTGCTGGGCCGCTTGCGCGAACTGCTGGCCCGACGCAAGAAGCTGATTGCGGACCTGATCGCCGAAAAGCCGGACGTGTTCATCGGCATCGATGCCCCGGATTTCACCCTCAATATCGAACTCAAGCTGCGTCAGGCCGGGATCAAGACCGTGCATTACGTCAGCCCGTCGGTCTGGGCCTGGCGGCAAAAGCGGGTGTTGAAGATTCGCGAAGGCTGCGACCTGATGCTGACGCTGTTCCCGTTCGAAGCGAAGTTCTACGAAGAGAAAGGCGTGCCGGTGCGGTTTGTCGGGCACTCCCTGGCCGATGCGATTCCGCTGCAAGCCGATCGCGCAGCAGCGCGGGCTGAGCTGGGCTTGCCCGACGGTCCCTTGGTGGCGTTGATGCCCGGTAGCCGTGGCGGTGAAGTCGGCCGTCTCGGCGCATTGTTCCTCGACACCGCCCAGCGCCTGCGCGCCCTGCGGCCTGGCGTGCGCTTCGTCATGCCGTGCGCCAGCCCGCAGCGCCGGGCCCAGCTCGAAGAGCTGCTGGCCGGTCGCGATCTGCCGCTGACCTTGCTCGATGGTAAATCCCATCTGGCCCTGGCCGCCTGCGACGCAGTGTTGATCGCCTCTGGTACGGCGACGCTCGAAGCGTTGTTGTACAAACGGCCGATGGTGGTTGCCTATCGCCTGGCACCGCTGACGTTCTGGATTCTCAAACGCATGGTGAAAAGTCCCTACGTTTCGTTGCCGAACTTGCTGGCCCAGCGCCTGCTGGTGCCCGAGTTGCTGCAGGACGATGCGACGGTCGAAGCCCTGGCCCAGACCCTGTCCCCGCTGATCGACGGCGGCGAAGAACAGACCCGCGGCTTTGATGAAATCCACCGCACCTTGCGTCTGGATGCCTCCAACCAGGCGGCGGACGCCGTGCTGAATCTGATCGGCCACGTACAATGAGTAAGACAAGCATGCAAATGGGGCTGGATTTCACCTTGGTCGCGGAAGTGGAAGATTTGGTTGCCGGTGTCGACGAAGTCGGTCGCGGCCCGCTCTGCGGCGCGGTGGTCACGGCTGCGGTGATTCTCGACCCGAATCGGCCGATCCTCGGCCTGAACGATTCGAAGAAACTCACCGAAGCCCGCCGCGAAAAGCTCTACGACGAAATCTGCGAGAAGGCCCTGAGCTGGCACATCGCCCGGGCCGAAGTCGAAGAAATCGACGAGCTGAACATTCTGCACGCCACCATGCTGGCCATGCAGCGCGCCATCGAAGGCCTGCACATCCAGCCGAAACTGGCGATGATCGACGGCAACCGTTGCCCGAAATTGTCCATGCGCGCCGAAGCGGTGGTGCAGGGCGACGGCAAGGTGCCGGCCATCGCCGCCGCGTCGATTCTGGCCAAGGTCAGTCGCGACCGTGAAATGGCTGCTTTCGAATTGATTTACCCGGGTTACGGCATTGGCGGCCACAAAGGCTACCCGACGCCCGTTCATCTGGAAGCCTTGGCCCGTTTGGGGCCGACCCCCATCCATCGCCGTTCGTTCGCCCCGGTCCGCCTGGCTTACGAGGCGCGGGAAAACCTGATCGAGAGTTAGTCGCAAGGCTGATGTTTTTCCCAAGGCCCGGTACAATCCGGGCCTTGTTGTCTTCACGTTTACAGACAGGATCACTATGCCGGCTTCATTCGTTCACCTACGCCTGCACACTGAATATTCCCTGGTCGACGGTCTGGTGCGGATCAAACCGCTGGTCAAGACCCTGGTCGGCATGAACATGCCTGCCGTCGCGGTCACTGACCAGAACAACATGTGTTCCCTGGTCAAATTCTATAAAGCCTCGATGGGCGCGGGCATCAAGCCAATCTGCGGCGCCGACCTGTGGCTGTCGAACAAGGATCCGGATAACGCCCTGAGCCGGATCAGCCTGCTGGCGATGAACGCCGTCGGCTATCGCAACCTCACCGAACTGATCTCCCGTGGCTTCATCGACGGCCAGCGTAATGGCTCGATCATCATCGAGCGCGAATGGGTGGCCGAAGCCAGCGAAGGCTTGATCATGCTGTCGGCGGCGAAAGAGGGCGAAATCGGCCTGGCCCTGCTCGGCGGCAACCCCGCCGAAGCCGAAACCCTGGCGCGTGAATGGATGACGGTGTTCCCGGACCGTTTCTATCTGGAGATCCAGCGCACCAACCGTCCCAACGACGAAGAACAACTGCACGGCGCCGTGGCCCTGGCCGAGAAGATCGGCGCGCCGCTGGTGGCGACCAACGACGTGCGCTTCATCAAGCAGGAAGACTTCGAAGCCCACGAAACCCGCGTTTGCATCGGTGAGGGCCGCGCCCTCGACGATCCGCGGCGTTCGAAAAACTACAGCGACCAGCAATACCTCAAAAGCGCCGAGGAAATGGCCGAGCTGTTCAGCGACATTCCCGAAGCGCTGGAAAACACCGTCGAGATCGCCAAGCGCTGCAACATCGAAGTGAAGCTGGGCAAGCACTTCCTGCCCAACTTCCCGATTCCCGATGGCATGACCATCGACGAGTATTTCCGCAAGGTGTCCTTCGACGGCCTGGAGGAGCGCCTGACCGTCCTGCTGCCCAAGGACACCACCGAAGACTACGAAGCCAAGCGCCAGGTCTACGTCGACCGGTTGAATTTTGAGCTGGATATCATCATCCAGATGGGGTTCCCCGGTTACTTCCTGATCGTGATGGACTTTATCCAGTGGGCCAAGAGCAACGGTGTGCCGGTAGGTCCGGGCCGGGGGTCGGGTGCCGGGTCGCTGGTGGCCTATGTGCAGAAGATCACCGACCTCGACCCGCTGGAATATGACCTGCTGTTCGAACGTTTCCTTAACCCGGAACGGGTATCGATGCCCGACTTCGACGTCGACTTCTGCATGGATGGCCGCGACCGGGTAATCGAATACGTGGCCGAGAAATACGGCCGTAACGCGGTCAGCCAGATCATCACCTTTGGTTCCATGGCCGCCAAGGCTGTGGTCCGCGACGTGGCGCGGGTGCAGGGCAAGTCCTACGGGCTGGCGGATCGTCTGTCGAAGATGATTCCGTTCGAAGTCGGCATGACCCTGGAAAAAGCCTACGAACAGGAAGAAATCCTGCGCGACTTCATCAAGGTCGATGAAGAAGCCGCGGAAATCTGGGAAATGGCGCGCAAGCTCGAAGGCGTAGTGCGTAACGTCGGCAAGCACGCCGGTGGTGTGGTTATCGCCCCGACCAAGTTGACTGACTTCTCGCCGATCTATTGCGATGAGGCCGGTGATGGTCTGGTCACCCAGTTCGACAAGGACGACGTCGAGGCTGCCGGTCTGGTGAAGTTCGACTTCCTCGGCCTGCGGACCCTGACCGTTATCGACTGGGCGCTGAAAACCATCAACCGCGACCGCGCCAAGGTCGATCAGCCGCCGCTGGACATCGCCTTCATCCCGCTGGATGACAAGCCGACGTACCAGTTGCTGCAAAAAGCTGAAACCACCGCGGTGTTCCAGCTTGAATCCCGCGGCATGAAAGAGCTGATCAAAAAGCTCAAGCCCGACTGCCTGGAAGACTTGATCGCACTGGTGGCCCTGTTCCGTCCGGGTCCGTTGCAGTCAGGCATGGTTGACGACTTTATCAACCGTAAGCACGGTCGCGCCGAACTGGCGTACCCGCACTCGGACTACCAGTACGAAGGCCTCAAGCCGGTATTGGCGCCGACGTACGGCATCATCCTGTACCAGGAACAGGTGATGCAGATCGCCCAGGTCATGGCCGGTTACACCCTCGGTGGTGCGGACATGCTGCGTCGGGCCATGGGTAAGAAAAAACCCGAAGAAATGGCCAAGCAACGCGGCGGTTTCATTGAGGGTTGCGCCACCAACAATATCGACGCCGACCTGGCCGGTAACATTTTCGACCTGGTGGAGAAATTCGCCGGTTACGGCTTCAACAAGTCTCACTCGGCCGCTTACGGTCTGGTGTCGTACCAGACGGCGTGGCTGAAAACCCATTACCCGGCGCCGTTCATGGCTGCGGTGCTGTCGGCGGATATGCACAACACCGACAAGGTCGTGACCTTGATCGAAGAAATTCGCACCATGAAGCTGCGTCTCGACGCGCCGGATGTGAATACGTCGGAGTTCAAGTTCACGGTGAACGAGGAAGGCCGGATCATCTACGGCCTCGGCGCGATCAAGGGTGTGGGCGAAGGTCCGGTGGAAGCGATCACCGAGGCGCGTCAGGCCGGTCCGTTCAAGGATCTGTTCGACTTCTGCGCCCGGGTTGACCTCAAGCGCATCAACAAGCGCACCCTCGACGGTCTGATCCGCAGCGGTGCGCTGGATCGTCTCGGTCCTTACTTTCATGACGAGCAGAAAGCCTACCAGGCCAATATCGACCGTAACCGGGCGGTGTTGCTCAATGCCATGGAGGGAGCGATCAAGGCCGCGGAACAAACCCTGCGTACCAAAGACAGCGGTCACGTTGACCTGTTTGGCGGCCTGTTCGTTGAAGAAGACGCCGACGTCTACGCCAATAACCGCAAGGCCAAGGAACTGACCCTCAAGGAACGCCTGAAAGGGGAGAAAGACACCCTGGGCCTGTACCTGACCGGTCACCCGATTGATGAATACGAAGGCGAGATCCGCCGTTTCGCCCGCCAGCGCATCATCGACCTGAAACCGGCGCGCGATACCCAAACAGTCGCCGGCATGATCATCGCCCTGCGGGTGATGAAGAACAAAAAGGGCGACAAGATGGGGTTCATCACCCTTGACGACCGCTCGGGCCGGATCGAAGCGTCGCTGTTTGCCGAGGCGTTCCACTCCGCGCAGTCGCTGTTGCAGACCGACGCGATGGTGGTGGTCGAAGGCGAAGTCAGTAACGACGACTTCTCCGGTGGCTTGCGCCTGCGAGTCAAGCGGGTGATGAGCATGGAAGATGCGCGCACCAACCTGGCCGAAAGCCTGCGCCTGAAGCTGCACACCCAGGATTTGAAAGGCGATCAGCTACGCTGGCTGGGTGAGCTGTTCAAGCGTCACCGCGGTGCGTGCCCGATCACCATGGAGTACACCAGTCCTGATGCGAAGGCCTTGCTGCAGTTCGGCGAGACCTGGCGGATCGACCCGGCGGATGCCTTGATTCAAGCCCTGCGTGACCAGTTCGGGCGAGACAACGTCTTCCTCCAATACCGTTGACGGTCAGGCTCTATTGATAGGGCCTGATCTCGACCTGAATTTTTAATCTCGACCTGAACGCGCCTCTCCCTTAAGGTAGGGCGCGAATAGACAACCGGCCGGCCCAAGCTCCCTTGGAAGTCGACCCAAGACGGACGCCTATGAACCCGAATTTTCTAGATTTCGAACAGCCGATCGCCGACCTGCAAGCCAAGATCGAAGAGTTGCGCTTGGTCGGTAATGACAATTCGCTGAATATCGGCGATGAGATCTCCCGCCTGCAGGACAAAAGCAGCACGCTGACCGAAGACATCTTCGGCAAGCTGACCAGCTGGCAGATCGCGCGTCTGGCGCGTCACCCGAAACGTCCATACACCCTGGACTACATCGAACATATCTTCACCGAGTTCGACGAACTGCACGGCGACCGTCACTTCTCCGACGACGCAGCCATCGTTGGCGGCATTGCCCGTCTGGACGACCAGCCGGTGATGATCATCGGTCACCAGAAAGGCCGTGAAGTGCGCGAGAAGGTTCGCCGCAACTTCGGCATGCCGCGTCCGGAGGGCTACCGCAAGGCGTGCCGCCTGATGGAAATGGCCGAACGCTTCAAGATGCCAATCCTGACCTTCATCGACACCCCGGGTGCTTACCCTGGCATCGACGCTGAAGAGCGCAACCAGAGCGAAGCGATTGCCTGGAACCTGCGTGTCATGGCGCGCCTGAAAACCCCGATCATCGCCACCGTCATCGGTGAAGGTGGTTCCGGCGGTGCGTTGGCGATTGGTGTTTGTGACCAGCTGAACATGCTGCAGTACTCGACCTACGCGGTAATTTCGCCGGAAGGTTGCGCCTCGATCCTGTGGAAAACCGCCGAGAAAGCCCCGGATGCCGCAGAAGCCATGGGCATCACCGCCGAGCGCCTGAAAGGCCTGGGCATCGTGGACAAGGTGATCGGCGAGCCGTTGGGCGGCGCCCACCGCGACCCGGCTGCCGCCGCTGCCTCGATCCGTGCCGAGCTGAGCTCGCAACTGGCGATGCTGAAGAAGTTTGATAACGAAGCGCTGCTCAAGCGTCGTTACGAACGTCTGATGAGCTACGGTCTCTGATCGAACGCTCCTGCATCACCCTGTACGAGCGGGGCTTGCTGTGGCGAGGGGCTTGCCCCCGTTGGACGACGAAGTAGTCCCAAATGAAGTCGATGCGTTCGGTTGGAATGCATCGACTTTTTGCGACGGCTTTGCCGTCGAACGGGGCAAGCCCCCTCGCCACAAGTCATCGCGGGCAAGCTTTGCTCCTACACGGTTTTGGTGCGTCCATGTCACTTCACGCGCAATTGCTCAAGCAACTTGATCCTTGGCGCAATGCCAATACCTGGCGCATCGCCTTCTCCGGCGGCCTCGACTCCACCGTCCTGCTGCACCTTCTAGCCCACCTCGCCAAAATCCAATCCCTGCCGGCGCTCAGCGCGATCCATGTCCATCACGGTCTCCAGGCTGCCGCGGATGCGTGGCCGGAACATTGCCAATCAGTCTGTGATGCCCTCGGTGTACCGCTAGAGGTTGTTCGCGTCCAGGTTCGACCCGGCGCCAGCCTGGAGCGTGCCGCCCGGGATGCGCGCTATGGCGCCTTCATCGCGGCGACACACATCAACGATGTACTGCTGACCGCCCAGCACCGCGACGATCAGGCCGAAACCCTGTTGTTTCGACTGTTGCGCGGGGCCGGGGTAAGGGGGCTGTCGGGAATGCCGGTCGAACGTGGCTTGGGTCAGGGGCATTTGCTTCGGCCGTTGCTGGAGGTCACTCGGGCGGAACTCGAGGCTTATGCCGTCGAGCATCAATTGAGCTGGATCGAAGATCCTTCGAATGAGGATCGGCAGTTCTCGCGCAATTACCTGCGTCATCAAGTGTTCCCGGTGCTGACCCAGCGTTGGCCGCAAGCGCAGGCGACCATGGCCCGCAGTGCGGCGCATCTGCGCGAAGCCCAAGGGTTACTGGATGAGTTGGCGGTGATCGATTTGGCCGAGGCAGGCAGTCGCAGTGATTTCGATTGGCTGGGATTGCCGTCTCTGGCACTGGCTTCATTGGAAAAACTGTCCGGTGCACGTCAACGCAATGCCTTGAGTTACTGGTTAAAGACGCGGACACGCCTGCCGGACAGTGACCATTGGTCGGGTTGGCAGGATCTGCGCGATGCCACCGGTGATGCTCGTCCGATCTGGCGTCTGGCGGACGGTGAATTGCACCGGGCGAGCGGGCGTATCTGGTGGCTGTTCGGTGCCTGGCTACGTACGCCACCGGTGGCCGGACGCTGGGCCGATCCCACATTGCCGCTGGCGTTGCCGGACAATGGCTTGCTCACGCTGAGCGGGCAAATCCCCGCTGGCCCGCTGCAGATCCGCTATCGTGAAGGAGGCGAGATCATGAATTTACCCGACCGCGGTCACCGCGACCTTAAGCGTTTGCTTAACGAAAGGGCTGTCCCGGCATTCGCCCGTGGCAGATTGCCGCTGCTCTATCGCGGCGAGCAACTGCTGGCTGTAGCGGGGTTGCAGGGGGTGAATGGCTGCACAGCGGACGGCTGGAATTTACAGTGGCAGCCGCCAACCGAAGATCAAGGTTTGAGCTGAAAGGGGCTTTCCGGTAGACTACGCTCCCTTCTTGATACAACTTCTGTGGATTCGCCTGAATTGCAGGAGTTGCCGATTACCAAGCAGTCTTTGCTGGGCGATTCCAAAAAATGTGTAGCGAGCAACGCACCGGTGTTTCATCTCCCGGTCTGTCCCAACGCGGCGGTTTTTTTGAAAGATGCACTGTGATTAATGCAGGTGATCGGGGGCTTCGGCCTTCCTTCGCTTTCCCCGGCGGCTCGGACCGCTTTAACGCAGACTTCTAGGGTTTTTCATGACGCGCTACATATTCGTCACGGGCGGTGTTGTTTCTTCATTGGGGAAAGGCATTGCCTCGGCTTCATTGGCGGCCATCCTGGAGGCGCGGGGACTTAAGGTCACCATGCTGAAGCTGGACCCGTACATCAACGTTGACCCGGGCACCATGAGCCCGTTCCAGCACGGTGAAGTGTTCGTCACCCACGACGGCGCCGAGACCGACCTGGACCTGGGCCACTACGAGCGGTTCATCCGCACGACCATGACCCAGAACAACAACTTCACCACTGGCCGTGTCTACGAACACGTGCTGCGCAAAGAGCGCCGTGGTGATTACCTGGGCGCCACCATCCAGGTGATCCCGCACATCACCGACGAAATCAAGCGCCGGATCATCAAGGGCGCCGGCGATGCCGACGTGGCCATGGTCGAGATCGGTGGCACCGTGGGTGACATCGAGTCGCAACCGTTCCTCGAAGCGATCCGTCAATTGCGTTTCGAAGTCGGCGCCAAGCGCGCGATGCTGATGCACCTGACACTGGTGCCGTACATCGCCACTGCCGGCGAAACCAAAACCAAGCCAACCCAGCACTCGGTCAAGGAACTGCGCTCCATCGGCCTGCAACCTGACGTGCTGGTGTGCCGCTCCGATCACCCGATCGACATCTCGTCCCGTCGCAAGATCGCGCAATTCACCAACGTTGAAGAACGTGCGGTGATCGCCCTGGAAGACGCCGACACCATCTACAAGATCCCGGGCATCCTGCATTCCCAGGGCCTGGATGATTTCGTTGTCGAGCGTTTCGGCCTGCAATGTGGCGGCGCCGATCTGTCCGAGTGGGAAGCCGTGGTCGACGCCAAGCTCAACCCTGAGCACGAAGTCACCATCGCCATGGTCGGCAAGTACATGGAACTGCTGGATGCGTACAAGTCGCTGATCGAAGCGATGAGTCACGCCGGCATCAGCAACCGCACCAAGGTCAACCTGCGCTACATCGATTCCGAAGACATCGAAAACCAGGGCACTGCGCTGCTCGAAGGTGTCGACGCGATCCTCGTTCCGGGCGGCTTCGGTCTGCGTGGCGTGGAAGGCAAGATCACTGCCGTTCAATTCGCTCGCGAAAACAAGGTTCCGTATCTGGGCATCTGCCTGGGCATGCAAGTGGCCGTGATCGAGTTCGCTCGTAACGTGCTGGGCTGGAAAGACGCCAACTCCACCGAGTTCGATCGCACCAGCGGTCACCCGGTCGTGGGCCTGATCACCGAATGGGAAGATGCCACCGGCGCGGTCGAAACCCGTACCGAATCGTCCGACCTGGGCGGCACCATGCGCCTCGGCGCACAGGATTGCCTGCTGGAGCCGGGTTCGCTGGTTCACGATTGCTATGCCAAGGACGTGATTGTCGAGCGTCACCGCCATCGCTACGAAGTGAACAACAACCTGCTGCCGCAAATCATGGAAGCCGGGCTGAAAATCTCCGGTCGCTCCGGTGATGGCGCGCTGGTTGAAGTGGTTGAAGCACCGGATCATCCTTGGTTCGTCGCTTGCCAGTTCCACCCTGAGTTCACCTCGACCCCGCGTGACGGCCACCCGCTGTTCACTGGCTTCGTCAAAGCAGCGTTGACTCAACACCAGAAGAAGGCATAAAACCGATGGCGCAGAAGATCATCCGTGTAGGCGATATCGAGATTGCCAACGACAAGCCAATGGTGCTTTTCGGTGGCATGAACGTGCTGGAAAGCCGCGACATGGCGATGCAGGTCTGCGAAGAATACGTAAAGGTCACCGGGAAACTCGGTATCCCTTACGTGTTCAAGGCCAGTTTCGACAAGGCTAACCGTTCCTCCGTGACCTCTTACCGTGGCCCCGGCCTGGAAGAGGGCATGCGGATCTTCCAGGACATCAAGCAAGCCTTCGGCGTGCCGATCATCACCGACGTCCACGAGCCTGAACAGGCCGCGGTCGTCGCTGAAGTCTGCGACATCATCCAGTTGCCAGCCTTCCTGTCGCGCCAGACCGACCTCGTGGTCGCGATGGCCAAGACCGGCGCGGTGATCAACATCAAGAAAGCCCAGTTCCTCGCTCCGCATGAGATGAAACACATCCTGAGCAAGTGCGTGGAAGCGGGTAACGATCAGTTGATCCTCTGCGAGCGCGGTTCGAGCTTCGGCTACAACAACCTGGTCGTCGACATGCTCGGCTTCGGCATCATGAAGCAGTTCGAATACCCGGTGTTCTTCGACGTGACCCACTCGCTGCAAATGCCTGGCGGTCGTTCCGATTCCGCTGGCGGTCGCCGCGCCCAGGTCACCGATCTGGCAAAGGCCGGCATCAGCCAGTCCCTGGCGGGCCTGTTCCTCGAAGCCCACCCGGATCCGGACAACGCCAAATGCGACGGCCCTTGCGCCTTGCGCCTGGACAAACTGGAGCCATTCCTGGCCCAGCTCAAAGCGTTGGACGAACTGGTGAAGAGTTTTCCGACGGTAGAAACCGCGTAAACCTCTTTTCTCCGTGTAGGAGCTGAGCTTGCTCGCGAAGGCGCCCGAGAGAGCGCCGCTAGCCAACCAGTCTTATGTAACAATGCGACCCACAAGTTATAAATCGATCAGTACGAGCGTTTCGTCAACTTTGGAGTGTTTACAACAATGGCAAAAATCGTCGACATCAAAGGTCGTGAAGTTCTCGACTCCCGTGGCAATCCCACCGTCGAAGCGGACGTGCTTCTCGATAACGGCATCATCGGTAGCGCCTGCGCGCCGTCCGGTGCTTCCACTGGCTCGCGTGAAGCACTCGAGCTGCGTGATGGCGACAAGAGCCGTTACCTGGGCAAGGGCGTACTCAAAGCCGTAGGCAACATCAACGGTCCGATTCGCGACCTGCTGTTGGGTAAAGACCCAAGCGACCAGAAAGCCCTCGATCACGCGATGATCAAGCTCGACGGTACTGAAAACAAAGGTTCCCTGGGCGCCAACGCGATCCTCGCCGTTTCCCTGGCTGCCGCCAAGGCCGCAGCACAGGACCAGGACCTGCCGCTGTACGCTCACATTGCCAACCTGAACGGCACCCCGGGTGTCTACTCGATGCCGGTTCCGATGATGAACATCATCAACGGTGGCGAGCACGCCGATAACAACGTCGACATCCAGGAATTCATGGTTCAGCCGGTTGGCGCCAAGTCTTTCTCGGAAGGCCTGCGCATGGGCACCGAGATTTTCCATCACCTCAAAGCGGTGCTGAAAGCCCGTGGCCTGAGCACTGCTGTTGGTGACGAAGGTGGTTTCGCGCCGAACCTGGCGTCCAACGAAGATGCGTTGAAAGTGATCTCCGAAGCCGTGGCCAACGCCGGTTACAAGCTGGGCACCGACGTGACCCTGGCTCTGGACTGCGCGGCCAGCGAATTCTACGAAGACGGTAAATACAATCTGGCCGGCGAAGGCCATGTCTTCACCTCCGAAGGTTTTGCTGACTACCTCAAAGGCCTGACTGAGCGCTACCCGATCATCTCCATCGAAGATGGCCTGGACGAGTCCGACTGGGCTGGCTGGAAAGTCCTCACCGACAAGATCGGCGAGAAAATCCAACTGGTGGGCGACGATCTGTTCGTGACCAACACCAAGATCCTGAAAGAAGGCATCGACAAAAAGATCGCCAACTCGATCCTGATCAAGTTCAACCAGATCGGCACCCTGACCGAAACCCTGGAAGCCATCCAGATGGCCAAGGCCGCAGGTTACACTGCCGTGATCTCGCACCGCTCCGGCGAAACCGAAGATTCGACCATTGCCGATCTGGCCGTGGGCACGTCGGCTGGCCAGATCAAGACCGGCTCCCTGTGCCGTTCCGATCGCGTTTCCAAGTACAACCAACTGCTGCGTATCGAAGAGCAGTTGAATGGCAAAGCCAAGTACAACGGCCGCAGCGAGTTCCGCGGCTAAGCTGTACGTGGTAAAAAAAGACACCGGATTGTGTCGGAAAAATCGCGACAGCGACGTTTTTGCCACTAATCTGATGCCTTAAGAGCACAAGCCTGGGTCTTCCAGGCTTCGTGCTATCAGAAGCTTCATAGTTTTGGCATGGCTGTCTTTTTTCACTGGATACCTGATATTCGATGCGCAGTCCCAATTGGTTGTTCCTCGTCTTGCTCCTGCTGCTGGCTGGCCTGCAGTACCGCCTGTGGGTGGGAAATGGCAGTCTGGCGCAAGTGGCCGAGCTGACTCAGCAGATCGCGGATCAACATGCTGAGAATGAAGGCTTGCTGGAACGCAATCGGGTGATGGACGCCGAAGTCAGCGAGTTGAAAAAGGGCATGGAGACCGTTGAAGAGCGGGCTCGTCATGAGCTGGGCATGGTCAAGGACGGTGAAACCCTTTACCAGTTGGCTCAATGATCCAGACGTTACCGGCCTTCTGGGCCGTGATTCCTGCCGCGGGCGTCGGTGCCCGTATGGCCGCGGACCGTCCCAAGCAATATTTGCAACTGGGCGGGCGCACTATTCTCGAACACAGCCTCGGCTGTTTCCTTGATCATCCGTCCCTGAAGGGGTTGGTGGTCAGTCTTGCTATCGATGATCCTTATTGGCCGAACCTGGCCTGCGCTTCCGATGCTCGCATTCAGCGAGTCGAGGGCGGCGCGGAGCGGTCCGGGTCGGTGCTCAATGCGTTGCTGCATTTGCATGCGTTGGGGGCTGGCGATGAGGATTGGGTGCTGGTGCACGATGCCGCACGGCCGAACCTGGCCCGGGACGATCTCGACAAGTTGTTGAGTGAGCTGGCGGACGATCCGGTCGGTGGGTTGTTGGCGGTGCCTGCGCGGGACACCCTCAAGCGCGTCGACAAAAACGGGCGTGTGCTGGAAACCGTGGATCGCAGCGTGATCTGGCAGGCTTACACGCCGCAGATGTTTCGCCTCGGTGCGCTGCATCGGGCGTTGGCGGACAGTCTGGTCGCGGATGTTGTCATCACCGATGAAGCGTCGGCGATGGAATGGTCGGGGCTCGCGCCGCGCTTGATCGAGGGGCGCTCCGACAATATCAAGGTCACTCGGCCTGAAGATCTTGAATGGTTGCGCCAGCGTTGGGCTAACCGCCGCTAAAAGATCGCAGCCTGCGGCCGCTCCTGCAGGGTGTACACAAGTCCCTCGGAGCTGCCGAAGGCTGCGATCTTTAGATCTTCAAACCCTCAATTCCGATACTCCGGCCGCTCAGCCAACCCTTCCTTCAAATAATCCACCAACTTGCGCACCTTCGGCGACAAGTGCCGTTGCTGTGGATAAAGCGCCCACACCGCTGTGTTCGGCGGTTGATGCGCCTCCAGCAATGAAATCAACGCGCCGCTGTGCAGATGCTCCAGCACGTAATAATCCGGCAACTGACACAGCCCGACCCCTTGCAGCGCCGCATCCAACACCGCTTGCCCACTGTTGCAGCGCCAGTTTCCCTGCACCCGTTGCGAAAATTCCCGCCCGTTCTGCTCCAGTTGCCACAGGTCCGAACTGCCGATGAGGCAATTGTGCCGGTTCAATTCCGACAAGCTGTGTGGGCGACCGTACCGTTCCAGGTAGGACGGGGACGCGCACAAATACATGCGTCGCGGTGCCAAACGGGTCGCCACCAGCCGCGAGTCTTGCAGGCGACCGAGGCGGATCGCCAGATCCAGGCCTTCGTGCACCAGATCGAGCTGACGGTTGCTCAGTTCAATGTCGATACGCAATTGTGGATAGAGGCCCATGAATCGGGTCACCAGCGGCACAATGAAGCGTTCTCCATACGCCACGGCGCAGGTCATGCGCAGCATGCCCTTGGGTTCGCTGGTCAGGTCACCGACCGCACGCAACGCTTCTTCTCGTCCGTCCTGCAAACGCTGGCAATGTTGCAGGAAGGTTTGCCCGGCCTCGGTCAGGGTGACTCGACGGGTGCTGCGATACAGCAGTCGCGTCTGAAGGCGTTCTTCCAGGCGTACGATTTGTCGACTGACATGGGAGGACGAAACCCCAAGACGCTCCGCCGCCGCGGTGAATTGGCTGCACTCGGCGACGGCGACGAACTCGTCGATCCCTTCCCAGCGGTTTTCGGACATTTAGGATTATCCCTGTACGGCAATAATATTTTGCATTTGCCCCGATTATTCATCGTACGGCGGTGTATTACACTCCTTGTCTCGTTTTTATTCACTGGAGAGTCAGCATGATCAAGTCGCGCGCCGCCGTTGCCTTCGAGGCCAAGAAACCCCTCGAGATCGTTGAAGTCGATGTCGCCATGCCGAAGGCCGGTGAAGTCCTGCTGCGCGTCGTCGCTTCCGGTGTTTGCCACACCGATGCCTATACCTTGTCCGGTGCTGACCCGGAAGGCATCTTCCCGTCGATCCTCGGCCACGAAGGCGGTGCCGTGGTTGAAGCCATTGGCGAAGGCGTGACCTCGGTCGCC
Source organism: Pseudomonas sp. ANT_J12 (assembly GCF_008370045.1). GTDB lineage: Bacteria > Pseudomonadota > Gammaproteobacteria > Pseudomonadales > Pseudomonadaceae > Aquipseudomonas. The sequence goes on along the minus strand of NZ_VOBN01000001.1, from coordinate 685,443 downwards.
GTCGGCGATCACGTGATTCCGCTGTACACCCCGGAATGCCGCCAGTGCAAATTCTGCCTGTCGGGCAAAACCAACCTCTGCCAGGCGATTCGCGCCACCCAGGGCAAAGGCCTGATGCCAGATGGCACTTCGCGCTTTTCCTACAAGGGCCAGCCGATTTTCCACTACATGGGCACCTCGACGTTTTCCGAGTACACCGTGTTGCCGGAAATCTCCGTGGCCAAGATCGCCAAAGAAGCGCCCCTCGAAAAAGTCTGCCTGCTGGGCTGCGGTGTCACCACCGGCATCGGCGCGGTGCTCAATACTGCCAAGGTAAAACCGGGCGATACCGTGGCCATTTTCGGCCTCGGCGGCATCGGTCTGTCGGCGGTGATCGGTGCGGTCAAAGCCAAGGCTGCACGCATCATCGCCATCGACATCAATCCTGCCAAATTCGAGATCGCCAAGCAGTTGGGGGCAACCGATTGCGTGAACCCGAAAGACTTCGACCGTCCGATCCAGGAAGTGATCGTCGACATGACCGATGGCGGTGTCGACTTTTCCTTCGAGTGCATCGGCAACGTGCAATTGATGCGTGCGGCCCTTGAGTGCTGCCACAAGGGTTGGGGCGAGTCGGTGATTATCGGCGTGGCCGGTGCCGGCCAGGAGATTTCCACCCGTCCGTTCCAACTGGTCACCGGTCGCGTCTGGCGCGGTTCGGCGTTCGGCGGCGTGCGCGGTCGTACCGAGTTGCCAAGCTACGTCGAAATGGCCGAAACCGGCGAGATCCCGCTGGATACCTTCATCACCCACACCATGGGCCTGGAAGATATCAACAAGGCGTTTGACTTGATGCATGAAGGCAAGAGCATCCGTTCCGTCATTCATTTTTAAGAGCAGCGCCAAGTTGGAAGCTCCAAGCTGCAAGAGCGTGGGCCTTTGCCTCCTCTAGCAGCTTGAAGCTTGGGGCTTGAAGCTGGGAGCATTCCCATGACTTTGGAAAACATCTCGTGCCAGAAAAGCTTCGGCGGCTGGCACAAACGCTACCGTCACCGTTCCGATGTGCTCGGCTGCGACATGGTGTTCGCCGTGTACCTGCCGCCGCAAGCGGAGCAGGGTGGCAAGCTGCCGGTGCTGTATTGGTTGTCCGGCCTGACCTGCACCGACGAGAACTTTATGCACAAGGCCGGCGCCCTGCGCATGGCCGCCGAGCTTGGGCTGATCATCGTTGCGCCGGACACCAGTCCGCGTGGTGCCGATGTGCCGGGTGATCCGGATGGCGCCTGGGACTTCGGGCTCGGCGCCGGCTTCTATCTGAATGCCACGCAGGAACCGTGGTCCCGGCACTATCGGATGCATGACTATGTCGTGCAGGAATTGCCGGCATTGGTCGAGGCGCATTTCCCGGCGTCGGACAAGCGCGGCATCAGCGGCCACTCCATGGGCGGTCATGGGGCCTTGGTCTGCGCGCTGCGCAATCCGGGGCGTTATCAGTCGGTGTCGGCATTTTCGCCGATCAACAACCCGATGGATTGCCCGTGGGGCCAGAAGGCGTTCTCCCGTTATCTCGGGGAGGACCGCTCGAAGTGGCGCGAATGGGATGCCTGCGCCCTGATCGCCGAGGCCGATGAGCAACTGCCGCTGCTGGTCGATCAAGGCGATCGCGACGATTTCCTCGCCACCCAGCTCAAGCCTGAAGCCCTGCAACAAGCGGCCAAACTGGCCGGTCATCCGCTGACGTTGCGCCTGCAACCGGGCTACGACCACAGCTATTTCTTCATCGCCAGCTTCATTGACGACCACTTGCAGCATCACGCACGCGCCCTAGGCGCCTAATGCAGGTAGAATCACGCCCTGACAAAAATCGGGGCGTTTTTTTATGCGTATTGGCCACGGCTATGATGTGCACCGTTTCGCTGAAGGCGATTTCATTACTCTGGGCGGCGTGCGCATTGCACACGGCTTCGGGCTGCTCGCTCACTCCGACGGTGACGTCCTGCTGCACGCCTTGAGCGATGCCTTGCTCGGCGCCGCGGCGCTGGGTGATATCGGCAAGCACTTCCCGGACACCGACCCGACATTCAAGGGCGCCGACAGCCGTGTGCTGTTGCGTCACGTCGTCGCACTGATCCATGCCAAGGGCTGGAAAATCGGCAACGTCGATAACACCATCGTCGCCCAGGCGCCGAAAATGGCCCCGCATATCGAATCGATGCGCGCGCTGATTGCCGCGGATCTTCAAGTTGAGTTGGATCAAGTGAACGTGAAAGCTACCACCACCGAGAAGCTTGGCTTTGTCGGTCGCGAAGAAGGCATTGCCGTGCATTCCGTTGCCTTGTTGCTGCGCGCATGAACGAACAGCAACTGCTCGGCCCGCGCGCCTATGGCGACGCGCTCGGCACCGCGATACTGAAAGCCACGGCGGAAGATTTTCAGGTCGACGAAGTCCTCAACATTCCCTTGAGTGGCGACGGCGAACACCTGTGGATCTGGGTGGAAAAACGCGGTCTGAATACCGAAGAAGCCGCACGCCGGATTGCAAAAGCGGCCGGCGTGCCGTTGCGTACCGTCAGTTACGCGGGCCTCAAGGACCGTCAGGCGCTGACCCGCCAGTGGTTCAGCGTACAACTGCCGGGCAAGGCCGATCCTGATCTGTCGGCGGCGGAAAACGACACACTGAAAATCCTCAAGATCGGCCGACACAAACGCAAGCTGCAACGCGGCGCCCATTCGGCTAACGGCTTCACCTTGCGTCTGACCCAATTTGCCGGTGACAAGGCGGCAATCGAAGAGCGTCTGCAACTGATCGCCCAAAAAGGTATTCCGAATTATTTCGGCGCCCAGCGTTTCGGGTTTGATGGCGGCAACGTGGTCGATGCCCGGGCCTGGGCGGCGCGCAAGGCGTTGCCGGAACAGCGCAACGTGCGTTCGCGCCTGCTCTCTACCGCCCGCAGTTTTCTGTTCAACCAAGTGCTGGCGGCGCGTGTCGCCGATGGCAGTTGGCAGCGCGCTCAGGTTGGCGATCTGTTGGCTTTCACCGACAGCCGCAGCTTCTTTCCGGCCGGTGAGGCTGAGTGCAGCGATCCGCGCCTGGCGATTCTTGACCTGCATCCGACCGGCCCGCAGTGGGGCGAAGGTGACTCGCCGACCACGGGCGCTGTCCATGAACTGGAGCAGGCAATCGCCAGCCGCGAAGCAGACTTGCGCGATTGGTTGATTAACGCCGGTATGAGCCACGAACGTCGCATCCTGCGGCTGCCCATTGGTGGGTTGACGTGGCATTATCCCGAGCCTGACATTCTGCAACTGGAATTCGTCCTCCCGGCCGGATGCTTCGCCACCGTATTGGTGCGTGAACTTGTCGATCTGGTGCCGGTGGGGCAGACGGACAGCCCATGCGTATTCTGATTTCTAACGACGATGGGGTAACCGCACCCGGTCTCGCCGCGCTTTATGCTGCGCTGGCGGATTTCACCGAGTGCGTGGTTATCGCCCCGGACCAGGACAAAAGCGGCGCCAGCAGTTCGCTGACGCTCGACCGTCCGTTGCACCCGCAAACCCTGGCCAACGGCTTTATCAGCCTCAACGGCACACCCACCGATTGCGTGCACCTGGGCCTCAACGGCTTGCTGGAGCGCGAACCGGCCATGGTGGTTTCCGGGATCAACCTGGGCGCTAACCTGGGGGACGACGTGCTGTATTCCGGTACCGTGGCGGCGGCCCTTGAAGGGCGCTTCCTGGAGCGACCTTCGTTTGCCTTTTCGTTGGTCTCACGGCAAATAGAGAACCTTCCCACAGCCGCCTACTTTGCGCGCAAACTGGTCGAAGCCCATGCTGACCTCCAGCTGCCACCGCGCACGGTGCTGAACGTGAATATTCCGAACCTGCCGCTGGACCACATCCGCGGTATTCAGTTGACCCGCCTCGGGCATCGCGCCCGCGCGGCGGCGCCAATAAAAGTCGTCGATCCACGGGGCAAGTCCGGCTACTGGATTGCCGCCTCAGGGGATGCGGAAGACGGCGGTCCGGGTACCGATTTTCATGCGGTGATGCAGGGCTATGTCTCAATCACTCCACTACAACTGGATCGCACCTTCAATGATGCCTTCAGAAGTCTCGATGGCTGGCTGGAGGGGCTGCGTTAATGTCTCGTGAACAAGACGATATGCTGCGTCGCGGCATCGGGATGACCTCCCAACGGACCCGCGAGCGCCTGATTCAGCGGCTGTATGAAGAGGGGATCTCCAACGCCAAGGTGCTGGAAGTCATCCGCCGTACACCGCGTCACCTGTTCGTCGACGAGGCGCTGGCGCACCGCGCCTATGAAGACACCGCGCTGCCGATCGGCAACAACCAGACCATCTCCCAGCCTTATATGGTGGCGCGCATGAGCGAGCTGCTGCTGGAAGCGGGTCCTCTGGACAAGGTGATGGAAATCGGCACCGGTTCGGGTTACCAGACCGCCGTGCTGTCGCAACTGGTGGAGCGGGTGTTTTCCGTGGAGCGCATCAAGGTGTTGCAAGATCGGGCCAAGGAACGCCTGGTCGAGCTGAACCTGCGCAACGTGGTGTTTCGTTGGGGCGATGGCTGGGAAGGCTGGCCGGCACTGGCACCGTATAACGGCATTATTGTGACGGCCGTTGCCACCGATGTGCCCCAGGCGCTGCTCGATCAGTTGGCACCGGGCGGACGCCTGGTGATCCCGGTTGGCTCCGGTGAGGTCCAGCAATTGATGCTGATCATCCGTGAAGAACAGGGCTTTTCCAGGCGCGTCCTGGGGGCAGTGCGCTTCGTGCCGTTGCTCAATGGGCCGCTGGCCTGAGCATTTGTTTTCATGCGCTGAATTCTCTTCGATCGGCCGTGTCTTACAGCGGCATCGATCTGTTAAACGGATTTCATCGTCAGACAGCAAACGTGTGCGCGAAGCGAATTCGCTTCATTAAAGGTAAAGCCTGTACAGCCCGTTATACTTGCGACATTTCGTGCCGGAACACGGCAATCCACATTTTCAGCCACCACAAAGGGAGCGGCGGGTGAGTCTCACAGTCATTGCGCAGCGTATGGGTACAACAAGCTTTCAGCGCCTGGTGACTGGCCTTGTCCTGAGCACGTTGCTGGTCGGTTGCTCCAGCACCAAGTCGAGCACCGTCGGCGTAGTGGATCGCAACAACAGCGTCGCCCAGCGTCCGGCAGTGACCACGGGTCAGTATGTCGTTCGACCTAAAGACACCCTGTTCTCCATCGCTTTTCGCTACGGTTGGGACTACAAAGCCCTCGCCGCCCGGAACAATATTCCTACGCCCTACACGATCCATCCGGGTCAGACGATTCGCTTCGATGGTCGTACCGGTTCAACGCCGACGGCGGTCGTCAGTTCGGCAAATTCAACGCCTTCATCGTCGCTGAAAACCACGGTAATCCGGCGCCAGCCGAATGGCGTAACGACCAGTACAGCGGTGGTTGCACCGTCCGTCGCGAACAAGCCGGCACCCGCACCAGTGCCTCCTGCAGGCCCGGCCCCGACCGGCTGGGGGTGGCCTTCTAATGGCATATTAATTGGAAAATTCTCTTCAAACGGTAGTTTGAATAAAGGAATTGATATCGCCGGGGATTTGGGACAGCCTGTTTTAGCTGCGTCTGATGGGACGGTGGTATACGCCGGGAGTGGCTTAAGGGGCTACGGCGAATTAGTCATCATCAAACACAGCGACACCTACGTCAGTGCCTACGGACATAACCGCAGGCTGTTGGTTCGGGAGGGGCAGCAGGTCAAAGTCGGACAGACAATTGCCGAAATGGGGTCAACGGGAACAGACCGGGTGAAACTGCATTTTGAGATTCGCCGACAAGGTAAACCTGTAGATCCGCTGCAATTCCTGCCACGTCGTTGATTTGTTGTCAGCCTGTTCCGTCACGTAGAGGGGACAGGCTCCAGCGTTGCCAAGGATAAAGGCGCCGCTTGAGCTTGGGGTCGAACTCACCAAAGGACTATAACAATGGCTCTCAGTAAAGAAGTGCCGGAGTTTGACATCGACGATGAGGTTCTCCTTATGGAGACCGGCATCGCTACGGATTCGATGTCGAATGATGAAGGGGCTGCTCCACCTTCCGTTCGTGCCAAATCCAAACACTCCGCTTCGCTAAAGCAACACAAGTACATCGACTACACGCGGGCACTCGATGCCACGCAGCTGTACCTCAATGAAATCGGCTTTTCACCACTGCTCTCTCCGGAAGAAGAAGTTCATTTTGCGCGCTTGTCGCAAAGTGGCGATCCGGCCGGGCGCAAGCGCATGATCGAAAGTAACCTGCGGCTGGTGGTGAAAATCGCCCGACGTTACGTCAATCGTGGCTTGTCGCTGCTGGACCTGATCGAAGAGGGCAACCTCGGGCTGATCCGGGCCGTGGAAAAGTTCGACCCCGAGCGCGGCTTTCGCTTTTCGACCTACGCAACCTGGTGGATTCGTCAGACCATCGAGCGCGCGATCATGAATCAGACCCGGACCATCCGGTTGCCGATCCATGTGGTCAAAGAGCTCAACGTGTACCTGCGGGCTGCACGGGAACTGACGCAAAAGCTCGATCACGAACCCTCACCCGAAGAAATCGCCAACCTGCTGGAAAAACCGGTAGGCGAGGTCAAGCGCATGCTGGGCCTGAACGAGCGGGTTTCTTCGGTCGACGTCTCGCTGGGTCCGGATTCGGATAAAACCCTGCTGGACACCCTAACCGACGATCGTCCAACCGATCCATGCGAACTGCTGCAGGACGATGACCTGTCCCAGAGCATCGATCAGTGGCTCTCGGAGCTGACCGACAAGCAACGCGAGGTGGTCATACGCCGCTTCGGGCTGCGCGGTCACGAGAGCAGTACGCTCGAAGATGTAGGCTTGGAAATCGGTTTGACCCGGGAGCGGGTCAGGCAAATCCAGGTGGAAGGCCTTAAGCGACTTCGAGAGATTCTCGAGAAGAACGGCCTGTCGAGTGAGTCGCTGTTTCAATAAGGCATTCACTCAACGGCACCCAAAAGCCCCGACTGGTTCGGGGCTTTTTGCTGTCTGGTAGAAATCTCGGGTTCGTAGACTCGCGCTGTAAGACTTTGCTTACTCTTTCGTAAGTGTTCGTTATTTTTACAGGTTGGCAGTTGTCTATTTTGTCTGCGGCACGGATTTAAATTACTGTTTTATAAGGTTATTTTGTTTTGTTTCTAGCATGTGACAAGCCGTTTCAGCCGTGAAGGGCGGTTGCTCATACCGGGGAATTCTCTAGTATCTGGGGTGTGTCGACGGATAGACACGCCCTTCAAGGATGAGGGGAAAGGACATCGCAGGACGCGATTCATCAGGACGATGAAAAGGAGTACAGGGAATAGGGAAATATGTGGGCGGGTCAAACCGCCCCTTTTTTTGCCTGCAGAAAAACAAAAAGGCCCACGAGGGGCCTTTTCAAGAACGCGGGGTCAATCAGCGTTCGAGGTCTTTGATCTTGCCTTTGACGCCATCCCACTCTTCGGCATCGGGCATCGATTCTTTCTTCTCGGTGATGTTCGGCCAGATTTCGGCGAGCTCAACGTTCAGCTGAATGAATTCCTGCATCTCTTCCGGGACTTCATCTTCGGAGAAGATGGCCACGGCCGGGCATTCTGGTTCGCACAGTGCGCAGTCGATGCACTCATCCGGGTGAATCACCAGGAAGTTCGGGCCTTCGTAAAAGCAGTCCACCGGACAGACTTCTACGCAGTCGGTGTACTTGCACTTGATGCAGTTGTCGGTGACGACGAAGGTCATTTCTAATTTTCTCCTCAGGCGGCGGCAGCGGAGCCCCTTCACGTTGGGGTCGCCAGGTTCGGGAGCGATAGTCTGCTGGCCAGGCTATGAACCAGCAGCATCCCAAACCGCGCGAGATTCTAACAGCTTGCAGGCAAGTGCGTTAGATCCGTGTCTTTAGTGTATAGAGCATTTCGAGTGCGCGACGCGGACTCATATCGTCCAGGTCCAGTTTGGCCAGTTCGTCCAGCACCGGATGCGGCAGGCTGGCGAACATGTCGCTCTGCTGCGGCGCGGCCGGTTTGCCTTTGACGGGCTTCGGAACTTCGTGGGGCAGGGCGGTGGCTTCCAGGCGACCCAGGTGCTCGCGAGCACGCACGATCACTTCGCTCGGCACACCGGCCAACTGCGCAACGGCCAGGCCGTAGCTTTGGCTGGCGGGTCCCGGCAGCACGTGGTGCAGGAACACGATACGTTCGTTGTGCTCGGTGGCGTTCAGATGCACGTTGGCCACCAGTGGCTGGGCTTCCGGCAACACGGTCAGTTCGAAGTAGTGGGTCGCGAACAACGTGTAGGCGCGCAGGTGCGCCAGACGCTCGGCGGCGGCCCAGGCCAGGGACAGACCGTCGAAGGTGCTCGTACCGCGTCCGACTTCGTCCATCAGCACCAGGCTGCGTTCGGTGGCGTTGTGCAGGATGTTCGCGGTCTCGCTCATCTCGACCATAAACGTCGAGCGACCGCCCGCCAAATCGTCGCTGGAACCGATCCGGGTGAAGATGCGATCCACCAGCGACAATTCGCAACTGGCCGCCGGCACGAAACTGCCGATGTGCGCCAGCAACACGATCAATGCGGTCTGACGCATGTAGGTGGATTTACCGCCCATGTTCGGACCGGTGATTACCAGCATGCGGGTGTTGTCGTCGAGGCTCAGGTCGTTGGCCACGAACGGCGTGCTCAGCACTTGCTCGACCACCGGGTGACGACCCTGGCTGATGCGCATGCACGGCTCGTCGACGAAGCGCGGGCAGTTCAGGTCGAGGTTCAGTGCGCGTTCGGCGAGGTTGCTCAGCACGTCCAGCTCAGCCAGGGCGGCGGCGGTGTCCTGCAACGGCGGCAATTGTGAAATCAGGTCTTCGAGCAGCGCTTCGTAGAGCATCTTCTCGCGGGCCAGGGCACGGCTCTTGGCTGACAGCGCCTTGTCTTCAAACGCCTTCAGTTCCGGCGTGATAAAGCGCTCGGCGCCCTTGAGCGTCTGGCGACGGATGTAGTCCGCCGGCGCCGACTCGGCCTGTTTGCTCGGCAATTCAATGAAGTAACCGTGAATGCGGTTGTAGCCGACTTTCAGATGCGACAGGCCGGTGCGAGCCTTTTCGCGTGCTTCGAGGTCGATCAGGAACTGCCCGGCGTTTTCGCTGAGCGATTGCAGGTCGTCAAGCTCGGCGTCGTAGCCGGTTTTCAACACACCGCCGTCACGGATGACCGCCGGCGGGTTGTCAATAATGGCTTTTTCCAGCAACGCCGCCAGTTCCGGGTAGGTGCTGGTGGTCGCAGCCAGTTGGATGATGTGCGGGGCTTCGAGCTCGGTCATCGCCACTTGCAACTCGGGCAGTGCGCCGAGCGCATCGCGCAGACGCGCCAAGTCGCGAGGACGGGCGTTACGCAAACCGATCCGCGCCAGAATCCGCTCGATGTCGCCGATTTCCTTGAGCTGTGGTTGCAGCTTTTCGAAACGGTAGCCGTCGAGCAGGCAAGTGATCGACGTCTGACGCGCCAGCAGCACGGTCAAGTCCCGCAACGGACGGTTCAACCAACGGGTCAGCAAGCGGCTGCCCATGGCGGTCTGGCAGCGATCAACCACCGATTGCAAGGTGTTCTCGCGCCCACCGGCCAGGTTGGTGTCCAGTTCCAGGTTGCGACGGCTCGCGCCGTCCAGCACCACGGTGTCGTCCAGGCGTTCATGACGCAAACTGCGCAAGTGCGGCAGGGCGGTGCGCTGGGTTTCCTTGGCGTAGCTGAGCAAGCAACCGGCGGCGCCGATGGCCAGGGTCAGGTTCTCGCAGCCGAAGCCTTTAAGGTCTTGGGTCGAGAATTGTTGGCAGAGACTTTTCAGCGCCGTATCGCGCTCAAAATCCCACGGCGCCCGACGACGAACCCCACGGCGTTTTTCCGCCGGCAGATCCTTCGGCCAGTCATCCGGGATCATCAGCTCTACCGGGTTGACCCGCTCCAGCTCCGCCAGCAGGTTTTCCCAGCCCTTGATTTCCAGCACGGTGAAGTTGCCGCTGGTGATGTCCAGCACGGCCAGACCGAACAGACGCTCGTCACCCAGCACCGCCGCAATCAGGTTGTCCCGACGCTCATCCAGTAACGCCTCATCACTGACCGTACCCGGGGTGATGATCCGCACCACCTGACGATCCACCGGCCCCTTGCTGGTGGCCGGATCGCCGACCTGCTCACAGATCACCACCGACTCGCCGAGCTTGACCAGTTTCGCCAGGTAACCCTCGGCGGCGTGGTAAGGAATCCCACACATCGGAATCGCCTGGCCCGCCGACTGCCCACGGGCCGTCAGGGTGATGTCCAGCAACTTGGCGGCCTTCTTCGCGTCTTCATAGAAGATCTCGTAGAAGTCACCCATGCGGTAGAACATCAGCTGGTCGGGGTGCTGATTCTTCAGGCGCCAGTATTGCTGCATCATCGGCGTGTGTGAGGACAGATCGGAGATAGCTTTATTCATCGGAAATCAGGAAAACTCGTTGAAAGGTGTAGGGCAAAGGAGGGGCATCGGCCCGGCTTTTCCGCGATGGGCGCAAGGTTAACATGAGCGGTCTGCCGGACGCAGGCATGAAAGGCCCAAGACCCATTGCGCTTTTATTGACGTTTTATGCGCACTTTATGCAATTCTGCATTTGTTTTCCGGAAAAAGTTCAAGCACTATTCGCGTTATGCAAAAACGCAATGTTTCTTCAGTCTTAAGAGCGCTGCTCGATCAGCACGGGATCTCCCCTACGGAGCTTCACCGTCGCACCGGCGTGCCTCAATCCACACTCTCGCGCATCTTGAGCGGGAAGATCGTCGATCCTTCGGATAAGCACATCTCGAAAATCGCCGAGTACTTCGCCGTGAGCACCGATCAATTGCGCGGGCGCGCGGATGTCGCGCCGGCCGCCGGTGCGGGGCGCGAGTCCATACATTCCGAACTCAAGGACATAAGCTTGTGGGACGACGATACCCCTGTCGATGACGACGAGGTGTCGGTCCCCTTTCTTCGCGAGGTTGAATTGGCTGCTGGATCAGGAAGATTCGTCATCGAAGAAAGCGAGCGCTCCAGCTTGCGCTTCGGCAAGCGCAGTCTGCGTCACAACGGCGTGCAGTTCGACCAGGCCAAGTGCGTGACGGTACGGGGCAACAGCATGTTGCCTGTCCTGCGCGATGGCGCCACCGTCGGCGTGAATGCCGGTAAATGCGGGATTGGCGACATCGTCGATGGCGACCTGTACGCCATCAACCATAACGGCCAGCTGCGGGTGAAACAGCTTTATCGCCTGCCCACCGGTATCCGCCTGCGCAGCTTCAATCGCGACGAGCATCCGGACGAGGACTACACCTTCCAGGAAATCCAGGAAGAGCAGATCGTCATCCTCGGTCACGTATTCTGGTGGGGCATGTACGCCCGCTGACCCAACCGCTGTCAGATAAAACCCGTCACCCGGCGGGTTTTTTTTCGCCTGTCGAAAACGGCCAACACCTTGGCTGGCGGGGCTCCCATGCGCCTGTGCATTTGTTGTGCATAAATAAATGCATTTATGCATTGACTGTATATGCATCCATGCATATTCTTGTCTCAAGCCGCTCAACAAAGCAGCTCGAAACGAAGCTCTTTAGTTCCACCACAAAGGCAGCGATGAACCGGCCTCAACGGTTCAGAGGGTTGGCAACTGACCCGGGTGTGCAGCGTAAAGCACCAGAAGCAGTTATCCGGCGGGCAGGGACCGCGGTCGGAAAAACAATTTGAATGGACTCGTACCGCGCCAGTAGCGCCGAAAAGTCAGCTTCCTTTTTTGCACACAGGATTAAAGGGAAGGCGAAGGACCGCATTACTGAAAAGCCCGGTTAATCGCCGGGCTTTTTGGAATGCCTACCTGACACAGGCAGATCACGTCTGCCGTTTACCGGCAACCCATAAGGATATGCAAATGAAAAAGTACGCACGCATTGTTGATGACCTGGTCGACAACATCTATGAAACCAACAATCCCATCACCGAAGAGTTTCCGGCTGATCAGTTCTGGGTCGAAGTGATCGGCGATACCCTGGTTGATTACTCCTATAAGGCCGTCAACACCAATGGCGTCTGGAGTTTCGACGGTTCCCCTTACTGGCAGTCCGAACTGGGCAACCAACTGCGCCGTGAGCGAGCTGCGCGGCTCGACAAAGTTATCAACAGCCTTACTACCACTGCATTGCTTGCCAAGGTCGACCTGGGGCTCGCCACTGAGGCCGATCAGGCGTACTTGCTGGCTTACACGCGGTACTGCGTTGCTTTCAGCGAGGTCAATAAACAGTCGGGTTATCCGCTAACCATCGTGTGGCCTGAACGCCCTTAAGAAAGGCACCGCAGACGAAAGCAGGGGTGCATTATTGAAAAGCCCGGTTAATCGCCGGGCTTTTTGGAATGCCTACCGACCGTCAGGCATTTCAAGTCTCGGCGTCGCCCGGGCAAGAGGAAGGATCCGGCAAAAATCAAAAGGCATTGAAGATGTTGAGAGATTGCAGGTGTGGACATTGCAAACGACTACTCGCCCGAGTGGGTGAGTACACCGAACTCCAGATCAAGTGTTCCCGCTGTGGGACGTTGAATCATGAGAAGGCTGCGAGCCTCGAGCGATCGCCTGTGAGCGACATGAAAGCGGAATCCTCCGCAAAAAATCATTCGACTTTATAGGTGATCAAATGGCAGGACGTACACGTACTCCGTTTCAAGGTAGCGGCACTTCGATTCTCCCCGCTTACCAGACAATGACGGCTGGTCAATTTCTCCTCTCGCCGAACGGCCGATTCAAGCTGTTGCTTCAGGCTGATGGCAATCTGGTCCTGCAGGATAATGGCGTAGTTGTATGGGTGGCTAATGAGGCACAGCCTTACAGTTCAACCGTTCCACTGCGTTACAACGTGGCGCCACAGTTCTACATCCAATATGGCGCGTTTCTGGATGATCCGGTTCGCAAGCGCACTTGGTTGTCCAACAACTCCACCTTTACCAGTGAGGACCAGTGGAACCGAACTCACCTTGTATTGCAGGACGACGGGAATATCGTACTTCTTGACTCTCAGGCCATCTGGAACGGCACCCCGTCTATCCCGCTCATTGCTGGCGCCAACTCTTCGGTGGTGATCGGTGGGCCGAATGAGATTGCCAGGGGTATTCCCTATTTTTCCGGTGACAGCGCCCTGATTTTCCAGGGTGACGGGAACGTTGTTGTGTACGGTCCGAACTGGAGCATTCGTTGGGCCAGTTACACGCAGAACAAAGGAGCGGTTCAGGCTGTCGTTCAGGCGGATGGCAACTTCGTTGTTTATGCCGCTAACAATGTCCCTTTGTGGAATTCCGGCACAGCGGGTCAGCCAGGCACCGTTCTGCGTCTGCAACCCAACGGTGGATTCTCCATCGTTAAAGAGACGCCAGTCTGGGCCCGATTCGGGTATCAGCCGACCTACCGTCCAATCCGCCTGATCGACGGTTCTTCCTTCAAAACCTTTGATATCTGGACCTGGAAAATCTGAGCGGCTTGTTGAACTCGTTTTGAACCCTTGCCTCGACGAGTCATTGCCCTACTTGAATCAACCAATCGTACAACTCGCTCACTCAGTGTGAGCGGGTTGTATTGCTGTGGAAAAGGGACGTGCAACACGCATTCAGTGCGTTCTTTAAGGGTTGGCAACAAGAGGACAGATGTTGAGACATCGGGTTACTGATTTAACCGCTTCATTACTGAACCCCTCATTGATTTATCAAGCCCCCCCAGGAGGCGTGACATGACAAACGAGCAACAAGCGTTGCTGGACATGCCGATCTGGCTTGTCATCGTCCTCGCCCTGGTGGGCGGGGTGTCCGGCGAAATGTGGCGCGCCGACAAGGAAGGCGCCAAAGGCTGGGCGCTGCTGCGGCGCCTGGCGCTGCGCTCCGGAGCCTGCGTGATCTGCGGGGTCTCGGCAATCATGTTGCTGTACGCCGCCGGTGTGTCGATCTGGACCGCGTGTGCGTTTGGCTGCCTCACGGCGATGGCCGGGGCGGACGTGGCTATTGGGCTTTATGAGCGCTGGGCGGCGAAGCGCCTCGGCGTCTGTGATGTCCCGCCCCGTGATTCCCATACGGATCAACCAAACGACGGCACAGGAGGCCATTAATGCCCGTTGTCATCGAAAAACCATCGCAACTTGTTAGCGCCATTACCGAGGCGTTGCACATCGCCCTGCCTGGCGTGAGGGTCGGCAGCCATCAAGATGTCGACAGCCCTGGCGATTCGACATGGGTTCTGATTTCGATCGATCACGATGCGCCGGGACACCGCGCCAATAACGGACGCATCGCTCATGTGCTGACGGTTTCGTTGCGGGCCGTGTTGCCGACGCAGGGACCCGAAGTGTGCGACCTGGGCTGCGAGTTGAAAAACCTCGTCACCGACAACCGCTGGAAACTGCCGGCCGATCAATGCGATCTGCCGCAGGACATCGATGGTCTGCCGGCCATTTCCCTCAGAGGTACGCGGAATTACAACGCCTGGACCGTTTCGTTCACCCAAACGCTGTACCTCGGGCCGTTGCTGCTGGAAGACCCGACCGGCATCCCGAAATTCGCCCGGACCTGGGAGGTGTCGAACATCGACGACCCGGATCAATACACCGCCCTCGAGGACTAGCCCATGTTTGACGCGCTGTTACGCATGCAACTGGGTCCGATCATCGAGCGCCTGGCGCAAATGGAGACCGAGCTGGAGGACCTGTATCGCCGCGCCGACAGTTTTTGTCGGATCGGTGTGTGCCAGGAAGTCGATGCCGCCAGCAACACCTGCAAGGTCCGCCACGGTGAATTGCTGACGCCGGCCATTCGCTTTTTCAACCCGAGTGCCGGGGCACAGCGTGAGTCGCGCATCCCCTCGGTCGGTGAGCAATGTCTATTGCTCAACCACGGCGGCGGTGAGGGCGGCGGACAGTCCGTCGCGCTGTTCGGCCTTAACGGCGACCAGTTCCCACCGGCCTCGACCCTGGCTTCGTTGACCCGTCGCCTCCATCAGGACGGCACGGAAAGCGGCTACGACGACGCCAGTCATGTCCTGCACTGGAACAACGGCCCGGCGGTTTTTACCGGTTCTCGCGAATCACTTGAATTAAGCATCGGCCCGGCCCGACTGGCGATGACACCCCAGGCGATCACCTTGCAACTGGGCGCAGTCGGTTTGCTGATCGACGCGGCCGGCGTGCACCTGAGCGGCCCGGTGGTGGATCACCAGGGGCGTGTCATCAGCCCCAAATAAAAGGTTTCCCATGATCGGAATCGATAGAAATACCGGAGCCACCGTCGACGACTGGTTGCAGTTTGTGCAGCGCGCGACCCGGGCACTGACCACGCCGTTGGGCACCCGTCAGAAGCGTCCTTTGTACGGCAGCACACTTCCTGAATTGCTGGGGCAGAACCTCGGCGACGATGTACTGATTCTTGCCCAGAGCCATGCCGCGCAGGCGTTCTACAACAAGCAGAACGGCATCGATGATTTTGAGCCGCAAGTCATTGTGGCCAGCCGCCAGGGCGCGGGGTTGCTGTTGCGCTTTGCCGGCACCTGGAAAAACCGTCAACAATCCTTCGAGGTGGTGACATGAGTATGTTGATCCCCGGCCAGAACCAGTTGGCCGAGCCAGCCATCGTCACCGTCGAAGCGTTTGAGGACTTGCTCGCCGAGTTCAAGACCTTTGTCGTTGAATACGTCGGCGCCCGCTCTCCCGAGAGCGCGGCAAAACTGCTGGTCAGCCTGGAAAACGAAAGCGAATTGCTGACCCTGGCGCTTGAGGCTTTTTGTGTACGGCTGCAAACCCACGAACGCAAATACAACGCCCGGATCAAGCAGATGCTGGCGTGGTGGGCCACCGGCAGTAACCTCGATGCACGGTTGGCTGACATGGGGCTTGAGCGTCAACTGCTGGACCCGGGCGACCCGGCGGCCTTCCCGCCGATCCCCGCGGTTTTTGAAAGCGATGACGACGCCCGGCTGCGTTACTACCTGGCGCCCCATGCCCCGGCGGCGGGTTCGCGGATGCAGTATCGCCGGGAGGTCTTCACCCTCGGCGAACGGCCTGCGGTGAAGGTCGAAACCGCTGCGGCGGGCGTGGTGACCGTCACCTACACCTTCGACCCGGACGGCTATGCCGCGCAGGTCAAGGACGGCAACGGACGCCGCACTGCGCCCGGCGAAGTGATGGTCACCGTGCTGGCCCGGGAGGGCGATGGCACGCCGTCCGCCGACCTCCTTGACGGCGTTCGCCAACATTTTGCCCGGCCGGATGTACGGCCCGAAACCGACCGGGTCACCGTGCAGGGTGCGCAAATCAAAAACTACAAAATTCGTGTGGTGGCGAAGATCAACGCCGGTCCCGATTCGGGGCTGACCAAGGTTGCCGCGCAGCAGCAATTGCAGGCGTATGCCGACACTTGCCATCGCCTGGAAGGACGAGTTGATCCGAGCTGGATCGACTACACGCTGCACAGCGCCGGCGCCGTTCAACTGCAGATTCTTGAACCACTGGCGCCGATTGTGACAACGGCGTTCCAGGCCCCGTATTGCACGGGCGTCGAGGTCGAGGTGGACACGTTATGAGTGACCACACACCTCGCCCGAGCCTGTTGCCGGCCAACAGTTCCGCGCTGGAACGGGCGCTTGATCTGGGTTTCGGTCGATTGCTTGAACGCATCACGCCGCCGTTTCCGGAGTTGATGAACCCCGCCGAAACACCGCTGGCGTTCCTGCCGTACCTCGGCGCGGATCGCGGGGTCAGTGAATGGAGCTCTGAGGCTGGTGAATCTGAAAAACGGTTAACAGTAGAACTCGCCTGGCCCACTGCACGGCAGGCCGGTACTCGAAAAGCACTGGAGAACGCTGCCAAGGGTTTGCAATTGCGACCTGATGTGCGGGCCTGGTACGAACAAACACCGCCGGGCCAGCCTTACAGTTTTTCCGTCAGGGCTTTTTCCGAGCAGCCCTACAGCGAAGAAATCGATGCACGTCTTGACCGACGCCTGGCCGATGCCAGAAGCGAGCGCGACATCTTGACCGTCTCCGTCGGCCTGAGCGCCTTCGGCAATCACGTCATCGGCGCTGCCACCGTGTGCGGCGAACTGACCACGGTTTATCCGATTGTCATCGAAGGGCTCGAAGCCTGGGGTCAGGCCTTCATGGCCGCCGGGCTCTACACCGTCGAAACCTCCACTATTTATCCTCAGGGGTCCTAAATGGCCGACTACTACACCCTGCTTACCAACGCGGGGATCGCCTACGAAACGGCCTGCAAAGCGGCGGGCCTGCCGATCAAGTTGTCACAGATCTCCGTCGGTGACGGCGCTGGCACTGTCTACAACCCGGCCGCCACGGCCACTGCACTGAAGCGCGAAGTCTGGCGCGGTCCGCTCAATGCACTGTTCCAGGATGAGAAAAATCCGAGCTGGTTGCTGGCGGAAGTGACCATCCCGCCGGATGTTGGCGGCTGGTATGTGCGTGAAGCCGGGATCTGGACCGATACCGGGATTCTCTACGCCATTGTCAAATACCCGGAGTCGTTTAAGCCGGTGCTGGCGACGTCGGGATCGGGGAAAGAGTTTTACATTCGCTCGATTTTTGAGACCAGTAACGCAGCTTTAGTGACGCTTCTGATCGATGACACTGTGGTCAAGGCCACCCGTGCCTGGGTCATGAGCTACCTCGCCGAGGAACTCGGCAAACTCGACGGCAAGCAATCGGTTCGCGTTGCCGCGACTGGCAACCTAGTGCTGAACGGTGCGCAGCAGATTGATGGTGTCGCGGTTGTTGCTGGTGATCGCGTCCTGCTGACGTCTCAGACGTTGGCCAAGGACAACGGCCTATGGGTAGTCGCCAACGGCGCCTGGATACGCACGACTGACGCCAACACCAGCGCCAAGGTAACGCCGGGCCTGACGGTGATGGTTGAAGAGGGCACAGCCAATGGCGACTCGCTGTGGCACCTGACCACTAACGGGCCTATTACGCTGGATGCCACTGCGCTGACGTTTGAAATGTTGGCGGGCCGGACGGGGATTCAACCCGGCACCTACAAAAGTCTGACCGTTGATAAATACGGTCGGGCCACCGGCGGGGCCAACCCTGAGACGCTAGCCGGGTTTGGGATCAAGGACACTTACACCAAACCTGAAATCGAGGCGTTGATTGCCAAGGCTTCGGCGTTGCCGGTGGGGTCGATTGTTGCGTTCCCGGTTGATACGCCACCGCCGGGGTTTCTTGAGCTGGATAACAGCGTCAAGAGCAGCGCAACCTATCCCGACTTGAGCGCCTACTTGGCGGGCAAGTTCAATAAAGGGGATGAGGGCGTTGGTAACTTTCGTTTGCCGGAGGCGCGTGGGGAGTTCTTGCGTGGTTGGGATCATGGACGTGGGGTTGACCCTGGGCGAGCGGTTGGTAGCTGGCAAAAGGGCACGATGGCTAGCTTTGACACAACGGCTGGCGGGGTCGGGATTCAGGCGCCTAGGGCATCTGATGCATCAGCGGACGTTGTTTCTGCTTTTGGGGCGGATGCAGTGTCGTCGGCCCTTTACCCCGGTGTTGCGGAGTCTGGAGTTCCATCTACTGCGGCAGCCCTTGGGACGGCCTCTGTTTACGGATCCACCCGCCCGCGCAACGTTGCCGTCATGTGGTGCATCAAGGCCTGGAACGCGCCGGTCAATCAAGGAAATATTGATGTTGCTGCACTGGTCAAAGAAGTCGAAAGGCTGAAATCTGCCATCCCGGTTGGCGCTGTTTTGTCATTCCCTATGGGTATCGTTGCTCCTGGTTATCTTGAGTTGGATGGCAGCGTGCAGAGCATTGCGGTCTACCCGGATTTAGCCGCTTACCTTGGGACGACTTACAACAAAGGTGATGAGGGTGTTGGTAACTTTCGTTTGCCGGAGTCTCGTGGCGAATTCTTGCGCGGTTGGGACCATGGGCGGGGAGTCGATGTCGGCCGGGCAATTGGCAGTCGTCAGAAAGGTTCCCTCGTCTCATATGATTCCGACGGTAATGGCTTTACAGCGGTCGTAGGAATGGGTGGCCCTAGCGGAAGCAAGGGGGAGTTTTTTGGCCTGGATTTACTATCTAAATCTGGAGACGCTTACGCTGCTCAAGTTGGATACAGCAACTCTGGAAGTTTACTAACTCTTTCTCAGGACGATGTTTATCTAGGGATAACCCGCCCGAGAAACCTGGCGGTAATGTGGTGCATCAAGGCCTGGAACGCGCCGGTCAATCAGGGAAATATTGATATCGCTGCGCTGGAGGTTTTGGCCACGCAAGCGACAGAAATTAAATTGGGTACGGTCAGGGTCGCGACGCAGCTCCTTACGGATTCTGGTTCTGACGATGCTTCGATTGTGACGCCAAAAAAACTACGTTTCGGTTTTTCGGCACTCTTTAACCCTATTGGTTTTATTGCTTTCCCGAGCTGGCTCGGTGGTTGGATAGTTCAATGGGGGTGGGGGGCTATTCCAGGTAACACGACATCGCTCACGCAGGCCCTTCCAATTGCATTTCCCAACAAAACATTAGCGGCTATAAGTTCGGATGGTGGCGGTACTTGCTACCCCTCGGGCATTACCGCTTCGACTCTCAATGAAATCACCATTTTTGCCGCACCGTACATTTTAAGCGGTGGAGCAATCACGCCAAAAACGCTAAACGCTTCCATTCGCTGGCTCGTAATTGGGCGTTGATAGAGGGCTGTCGCAATGAAGTATTACGTTACTTTTGGATCTGAACTTGCACTGAATGGGCGCTATAACACTGATCTGCACCAAGGCTCTATTCCCGATGGGGCTATTGAAGTTGATGCCGATTTGTTTTTTCGAACGATCAGCGAAGCTGATGGTACTTGGTCTTTACAAGAAGGCCAGATACTCAAACTCCCTTTTGCGGATGTAGTTCTTGATCGAGCGGCGTTGATTGCCGAGGAGCGCTTTAGCCGCGAGGCATCAGGCGTTGCCGTTGACGGTTTGCAAGTTGAGACGACTCGCGATAGTCAGGCGTTGATTGCCGGTACCGGCTTATCTGCCATCCTCGACCCCGAATACCGCTGCAACTTCAAAACACTCAACGGTTTCGTCGAGATCGGCGCGGAGCAAATTATCACCATTGCGAAGGCTGTCCGGGCACACGTCCAGGCCTGCTTTGATCGTGAATTGACATTGCTCCTTGCACTTGAAGCCGGAACCTACCATGACGAAATGCTCGGTGAAGGCTGGCCAGACTCATCTCCACCCGCATCGAACCCAGCGCTTCAATAACGCCCCGCACCGCGGGGCGTTTTCTTATCCACCAAATCCCAACAACACCCGAAAGCCCCTTCCTAAAACCAAGGGGCTTTTTCGTCTCTGGAGAAACCCAAATGGCAGAACGCCAAACCTACACCGTCCTCGTCCCGTTCCCTGTCGGGCGTGGCCACTGGTCGACCGCCGGCCAGGACCTCGACCTGCTCGACGTCGAAGCCAATGCACTGCTCAGCGCCGGTCGCCTGGAGCTGAAATCCACTTCCACCCAGGCCAAAAAGGCCGCTGCCAAGAAGGCTGAATAACCATGGCTGAGGTTTTGAACTTCGAGCACAACGGCATTACCGTCAATGCCACTGAATCTCCCGAGGCCATGGGTGGCCTGGGTGACAACGTCATTGGCCTGGTCGGCACCGCGCCGAAAGCCGATCCGCTGATTCCGCGTAACTCCCCGTTTCG
Organism: Pseudomonas sp. ANT_J12; assembly: GCF_008370045.1. Classification (GTDB taxonomy): domain Bacteria; phylum Pseudomonadota; class Gammaproteobacteria; order Pseudomonadales; family Pseudomonadaceae; genus Aquipseudomonas. The sequence continues at coordinate 664,692 of NZ_VOBN01000001.1, read as the reverse complement.
CATCAATAGCTTCACCACCCAGGCGCTGCTGGATCCGACCGGCGCCGAGTCGGGCACGCTGTATCACGCGGTGTACCAGATCCTCAAAGTGGTGAAGGTGCCGGTCTACGTGGTCATCGTCGAAGAGGGTACCGCCCCGGCGGACACCCTCAACAACGTGATCGGCGGCATCGAGCCGGTGACCGGTCGTAAACTCGGCCTGGCTGCGCTGGGCGGCGTGCCGGAAGACCTGACCATCATCGGTGCCCCAGGCTTCACCGGCACCAAGGCTGTGGCCAGCGAATTCGCTTCGTTCGGCAAACGCATCAAGGCGCGGGTTGTGCTCGACGGCAAGGACGCCGCGGTCGCTGATCAAGTGGCGTACAGCCAGGAACTGGGCGGCGCTGACCTCGGTTTCGACCGCTGTCTGGTGGTGCACAACATGCCGGCCGTCTACTCCAAAGCGGCGAAGAAAAACGTGTTCCTGGCGCCTTCCAGCCTGGCGATTGCCGCACTGGCCAAGGTCAAGCAATGGGAAAGCCCGGGCAACCAGGTGACCTACGCCGAAGACGTGTCGAGGGTCGTGGAATACAACATCCTCGACACCTCCACCGAAGGCGATCTGCTCAATCGCTACGGCATCAGCTACTACGCCCGCACCATCCTCGGCGGTTTCTCGCTGCTGGGTAACCGCTCGATCACCGGCAAGTTCATCAGCTACGTCGGCCTCGAAGATGCGATCAGCCGCAAGTTGGTAAAAGCCGGCCAGAAAGCCATGGCCAAGAACCTCACCAAGTCCTTCATGGATCAAGAGGTCAAGCGCATCAACGACTGGCTGCAAACCCTGGTGGCCGACGAAACCATCCCCGGCGGTAGCGTTTACCTGCACCCGGAATTGAACAGCGTCGAGAAGTACAAGAACGGCACCTGGTTCATCGTCATCGACTACGGCCGCTACGCGCCGAACGAACACATGGTTTATCAACTCAACGCCCGCGATGAAATCATCGAGCAGTTCCTGGAGGATGTTCTCTAATGTTTACCAACCGTGTAAGACAGGCCATCGCGGCCACCCTGCAAGGCCTGCCGTTGTCGGCGACGGTGGAAGATTTCACCGCGCCGAAGATTGAATTCGATATGGAAGATATGCGCGGCGGGCGCTTTATCACCGAGCAAATGGCCAAGAGCGCCAAAGCGCTCACGTGCATCCTGACCCTCCAAGGCATGGGCCCGGAAATCATGCTGGCCTTGGGTGTAAAACTGGGTGACGACATCCTGCTGAACGTCCGCGAGGCCGGTCAGGATCAGGACGGTAACACTTGGTTCACCTACCACACCGTTGGCGGCAAGCTGAAAACCTTGACCGAGACCAAGATGGAAATGGGCAAAAAACCCACGACGGCGCTGGAGCTCTCCTGCCGCACCTACAACCGTATTGAAAACGGCATCCCGGTGATCGACATCGACGTGCGCACCCAGAAGTTCATGCTCAACGGCGTCGACATTCTGGGCGACGCCCGCCGCGCCGTATTGCTGCCGTAACCCTCGCGACACCTTCCTGTCTGGCCGCCTTCACCCGCCGATCTCCTGGTCTGCTGCGGGCGGCTTTTTTGTACCCATAAGGAATTTTCTTTCATGTCCTGGATGCCTCCTAAACATGTCCTGTTGTCGCCGATCACCAGTGACGACGAGTCGCAGATCGAGCAAATCCAACTCAAGCCGCTGTTTTACGCCGCGCAAAAAGAGGCCCTGGCTCGTGCCGGCGAGGATGAGGACGATCAGTTTTTCGAGCTGGCGAAGTTGGCCACGGGCCTGTCGATCAAGGAACTGGATCAGCTCAAGCGCCCGGACTACGTGAGCATCGCGCAGTACGTGCACGAGATGTCGACTCAGCCAACGTCGTATTTTCTGCAACAGGCTGGCGAGGCTGATGAAGTATCGGACGTCGAGCTGTCGGACGATCCCGATCAGGTGCGACTGCTGCAACCGCTCAACGTGGCGGGCCGCAGCATGATCTCGCTTAGCCTGGAAATGCCCGTGCTGCGCGCCACCAAAGCCATGAAAAAACTGAAGACGGCCAAGGAGCGCGCCGAGTTCATCACCGCGCATTGCACCGGGTTGATGCTGCCCGATCTGGCCGCGCTGACCGTCCCCGACTGGACGCAGTTGCAGGTACGCATCGACGATTTTTTAAACAAACCGGCGGCCTTCTTTCGGAGCGCGACATCGAAGTAATCCTCGATGTGGTGCCGCTCATTTACCCGGTAAGTGAAGCGGAGATTCTGGAGTGGGACGCCGGCAAGGCCTTGCGCCGCTACGACATCGCGATCACTCGCCTTGGCGTGAAACAGGAGTAGAGCGGGATGGCGGAAGATACCTATTCGCTCAAGTTCACAGCAGTCAATCAAGACGACTGGGCGTTGAGTGGCGCCGGCAAAACCGCCGATCAGATGCCACCTGATGCGTCTGCCGGTTCGCAACAGCTGGCTTCGGCTGCTGGTCAGCCAATGCCCGGTTTAAATCAGGCGTTTACCGGGCTGAGTCTGGCGTTGACGCAAGCCAGTCTGGAAATCAATTCATTGTCGGCGGAGCAGGGCCGGCTCAGAACCGTGCTTGAGTCGATCAATACGTCGATCTCGTCCCAGCGGTCGCTGTTGCAGGCGATGAATGACAAGCCTGCCGCCACGGGCAGTTCAGGCTCTGGCGATGCACAGAAAACCAAGGGTGCGGGCGGTGACAATCCGCCGTATGAGCCCCTCAGGCCCGCGATTAGTCTGGATGCGGCCATGGCCGAGCTTGGGTTGGTGATTCGCTTTGAGGGCGATCAACGCCAGGCATTGGCAATCACCAACGAGAAAATGGCCAGTGAGCGGCTGGTGGCCCCGAGCAAGGCAACAGCCGTTGATTTGGCGCGGGTCGAATACGCCGCGGCCAAGGCCGGCGTAGGTAACGACCAGCGCGACAAACAAGGCAACGTCGATACGGTTGCCCGGCAGGCCACGATTGTCGAGTTCACCCGCGATGCGGCGATCACGGCGTCGGCGTTCAAACTGCCGGTCCAGGATGCCGCCGAGTTGTTGATCGGCTGGCGCACCTCGATGAACCTCGATCGTTTGCAGACTCAGGATCTGGCGGATGCCACGAGTGTGCTCGGCAATAGTCTGAGTGCTTCCGAGGCGGATATCGGCGCCATTCTCGGCAACTATGGAGCCGCAGCGACCAACGCAGGATTGGCCCCCGAACAAGCCGCTGCGTTCTCGGCAGCCTTGCTCAATGCGGGCGTTAAACCGGCCGATGCGGGTGTCGCCTTCGAGAAAATCACCACGACGCTGGCGCGGGGCGAGGCGACGACGCCAGGTCAGCAAGCCGCCTGGGCGCAACTGGGGCTCGATCCCAAGGCGCTGGCGGGTGGGATGCAACAGGACGCACCCGCCACCATCGTTTCGGTACTCGAGGCGCTCAAGGCGCAACCCGCCGCGGAACGCGCAGGGCTGGCCACGCAGTTGTTCTCGGTCGACCGACCGATCTTGCAGATGCTGCAGAACACGAGCGAAGTCGAGCGTGCCTTTTCGTTGGTCGCCAACAAAAAACAGTATGCGACGTCAGAGCTGCACGATCAGGGAGCGGCCCAGCAATCGGCGCTGAAACTCTCGGACAGTTCGCAATCGCACTGGAACGTTTTCAACGCCCAGTTGGACCGTCTCAAGACCTCGAGCGGCAACACGGTGCTGCCGGTGTTCGATGCATTGCTGGCGCCAACCGGTGCGGCCATTGATGGCCTTAGCCGTTTTGCCGAAGCATTCCCGGTCGCGACCGGCGCACTCCTGGTGGGCGCCGCGGCGTTCAAGGGCGTGAAAATCGTCGACAAGGTCAAAGACTGGTTGGGCGGGGGAGGCGGTAGCAGCGCCGGCCAAGGCACCGGCAGTGGCGCTGGCGCGGGCAGTCTCGGCGGCAGATTGATGAGCCGGGCATCGGCGCTGGGTAGTCTGGCGCTGACCCGACTTCAAACCGTTCAGGCTGACGTGACGGCCCGAGCCCGAGCGCTTGCCTCCGTCGCCAACAGCCGGATGGCGGGCCTGATGTCCAGCTCCGGCCGGCGCTTGATAAGCCAGGGGACCAGGATTGGTCGCGTGGCGGGCCCGCTGGCCCGTCCGCTGGTGCTGGTCGATGCCGGCCTTGAAGTGGCCGAAGGTGTCCGCAAGAACGATGCCCGACTGGTCGGCGGCGGCCTCGGCTCGGCAGCGGGTGGGCTGGCGGGTTCTTACGCCGGGGCCGCGGCGGGCGCGGCACTCGGCACGTTTATCTTTCCGGTCGCGATGACCGTCGTTGGCGGGTTGCTCGGCGGGGTGTTGGGCGGCGCAGCGGGCAGTGAGGTCGGGCATAGGTCTGGTTCATGGCTGGGCGAGAAGCTCGGCAGGCCGGTCGACCGCCTCGACCCGCCGGACCAGGTGAGCAAAAACCTGGTCGGCGCCCAGGCGAATAACCGGCAGATCAACTTCGCGCCGGTCATTCACATCACTGGCCAGGATCCGACCCAGGCCAGGCAGATCGCCAACCTGGTCACCCAAACGATTCAGGCGCAATTCGTGCCCATGATGATGGGCAATCCACTCGCCGCGCGACGTAATGCGGCCCTGACTGATGGAGGTGTTTGATGCGACAGCAAATGGCCCTGGGCAGCTTCATTTTTGGCCTGTCCAGAGACTTCGCCTACAGCGGCCTGGTTCGTAAGACGGACGGCGGTTGGGTGGATCTGAACATCCTCATCAGCAAGCCTAAATCCAGTCAGGTCGGACAGGCCCTGGAGACGCTGAGCATCACGGGGAAGTCGATGTATGCGGTAGCCATGGAACGACTCGACGAGTTGCGTGCGCTGCAGGCGCTGCGCGTGCCGCTGCCATTGGTTGACGGTATCGGGCGCAACTGGGGGTTGTGGCGAATAACCAGCGTGACGGAAACCCAAAGCGAGATCATTGATGACGGGACCGCGATGTTGAATGCCTGGGCTATCGAGTTGACGGAGTTCATCCATGCGTAGGGTCAGGAGTATTGCCGGCGACTCGGTCAACCTGTTGCTCTTTCGTGAGCTTGGCCGCAGTGACGACGCCGCCGAGGAAGCCCTTTGGCGACTCAATCCGACCCTGGCCGAACAAGGGGCGGTTTTGCCGGCGGGAGTTTGGGTGGTGCTGCCCGAGATGACCACGCAGACGACGGCCACGGCTCCCGTGTCGGCCTGGGATTAAGGAGGACGTATGACACTTGGATTTACGCCCGCCGTGCAAATCTACGGGGCCAATGCTGCGCTGCTCAACGAGCGGCTGGTGCAATGGGAATATATCGATGCTTCCGGGATCCAGTCCGACCAGATCAAGCTCCTCATCGATCTTGAAGGGCTGGAGGGCCTGCCCAGCCTGGGCGGCAGGATCGGCTTTCAGGTGGGTTACAAAGAGTCGGGCCTGGTGGACAAGGGTGTGTTTGTCATCACCCAGCGCACCCCCTACTTGTATCCCTTGCAGTTGTCGCTCGTCGCCATGTCGGCGCCTTTCAGCGAGCACGATGAGACTGAGTTCATGCAGCGCCGATCCGCCAGCTACGGCCCCACGACACTCGGTGCGCTGTTTCGCGAGCTGACCATGCGGCATGGGTTTTCACCGCGTGTGGCACCGCTGCTGGAGACACAAAAAATTGATCATATCGACCAGTGCAACGAAACGGACATGGGCTTCCTGACGCGCGTCGCCGGCATCTATGGCGCAGTCACTAAACCGGTGAATGGCCTGTATGTGTTGGCCTTGCGCGGTCAACTGACGTCGATTTCCGGGAAGACCGTCACCGAAGTGCTGCTCTCTGTGACAAAGGACAACCGGCCAGGCGACCAGGCTTTTATCAGCGCCACTATCGATGAAAAGGCCCGGTCGAAATTCAAGGGTTGTATCGCCACTTGGTGGGACGCGGCGGCCGGCAAGGTGCGTGAGTTTCACCGGGGTATCAAGCCGTTCAAGACATTCCCACGGCGTTTTCAGAATGAAGACCAGGCCAAGGCCGCCGTCGAGGGTGAGTTGCGTCGGCTGGAGCGTGAGGCTTACACGCTGACCATTACTTGTCCTGGGCATCCGGACCTGGCGGCCGAGGGGGTTATTCATCTGGACGCCAGTTGGCCCCGAATCATGCAGGGTCGATGGTCGATTAACAATCTGACGGCCAGTGGCACCCGCAAGGAAAGCTATCGATGCGTTGTTACGGCCCATTGCCTGGATCCGGGGCAGTAACGAAAGCCGGTCATGCCCGGGTTTGGCGTGATGAAAATCGTTGGATTTTAATCCGTGGCGCTGCTTTTAGCGGGTCACTCCTTATGAATTGGTGGATAGGGGGAGTTGTGGATTATCTGAAAAGTGCAGTCGGCGCTGCTGGGGTTAAGGAGCAGTCAGCAGATGATATTTCCTGGAACACTGGGGTTGCCGATGAGGTGATTAATAAAGATCAAGTGGAAAACAACCTGCGAGATGCGGCGCGCAAATGGCGAAATGAACAACTTATGGCCAGTCAGTGGCTGCTGGATCGAGATCGTGATGAAATCGCAGCGGGTATCCCGCTCACACTGACGACAGAAGATTTTTACGAGTTGATTGAGTATCGACAGGAATTGCGGGACTGGCCTCAGCGCCCCGGTTTCCCCAAAAAAACCACGAAACCATTGGCCCCGGATTGGCTGATGAGAATGCTCCAAGGAGTGTGAGCAATGCCTCTTGAACAACAGCAACTGACACAGATATTCCCCAACACCCGCTCCCAAGCGGGCGTTTTCATTTCCCCTCTCAACACCGCCGTGACCCGCCGCAACATCAACACCCCCAAACGCATCGCCGCGTTCCTCGCCCAAGTCGGCCACGAATCGGGGCAGTTGCAGTACGTGCGGGAACTGGGCAACAACCAGTATCTGAGCAAGTACGACACCGGCACCCTGGCCTTGCGTTTGGGCAACACTCCAGAGGCTGATGGTGATGGCCAGAAATACCGCGGTCGTGGCCTGATCCAGATTACCGGTCGGAGCAATTACCGAGAGTGCAGCCTCGGCCTGTTTGGCGATGAGCGTCTGCTGGCGCTGCCGGAACTGTTGGAGCAGCCGCAGTGGGCCGCCGAGTCCGCCGCCTGGTTCTGGGAGCTGAACGGCCTCAACGAACTGGCCGACCGCGACCAGTTCAACAGCATCACGCGCCGGATCAACGGCGGGTTGAATGGGCTCGAGGATCGCCTGCAACTCTGGGCGCGGGCGAGGGCGGTGCTATGCCAGCCTTCGGCCTGATCTCCTGGCGAGAGATGGGCGTCGTCGTGTTGGCCGGGTTCTCGGCGATGCTGGTCTGGCAGGTTCAGGATTGGCGTTATGGCGGGCAACTGGCGGAACAAGCCAGGTTGCAGACCGAGACGCTGAATCAGCTGACCCAGGCCGCCGCTACGCAACAACAGGCCGAGCAGGACAAGCGTCTGGCCCTGGAGCAACAGTTGTCGGCCAGTGAACAAACCCATTATCGAGCGCTTAGCGATGCCCAACGTGATCAAGGTCGCCTGCGCGATCGTCTTGCCACTGCTGATGTGCGCCTGTCAGTCCTCCTCGATGCCCATGACGTTGCCGCTAGCTGTGCAATGCCAACCGCCGCCGGCACCGGCGGCGTGGATCATGGCACCCCAAGAGCCCGACTTGACCCGGCGCATGCTCAACGAATTATCGCCATCACCGACGCCGGCGATCGCGGATTGATTGCCTTGCAGGCTTGTCAGGCCTATATCAAGGCCATCGCTCGCTAACATTTTGATCGGTTCTGTATCTTGCAAGCGCGATGTGCTCGTGTACGGTGGTTCCATTCAGCCCGATCAGGAGAGGACCGTGAAAGAAATCACCCAACTGGCCGCTGAACTTGGCAGGCGCCTGCAAGTTCTCAATGCCCACGTCACCACGGCCGAGTCCTGCACTGGCGGCGGAATCGCCGAGGCGATCACCCGCATTCCCGGGAGTTCGGCGTGGTTTGAGGCCGGCTATGTGACGTATTCCAATCGCCAGAAAACCTTGCAACTGAATGTGCCCGAGGGGTTGTTCGAGACGGTGGGGGCGGTCAGTCGCGAGGTGGTCGAGGCGATGGTCCGTGGCGCGCAGGACAAAAGTCACGCGCGGTTTGCCGTCGCGGTCAGCGGTGTGGCGGGGCCGGACGGTGGTTCTGCGAGCAAGCCAGTAGGGACCGTCTGGTTGGCCTGGGGCGTTGGGGAGGCCGTGTTCAGTGAGGTCCAGCACTTCCCTGGTAACCGCGACGAGGTCCGCCGACAAACGGTCAAGGCCGCGCTAGAGGGGCTGCTGCGCCATGCCACTGGAGAAATCTCAAATCAGGGGTAGGCGATCCTGAAACGCTGTGGAATAATACTGGCTACTTATACAGGTGTTGGCCGTCAGGCCTTATTGATTACGTGAGGACTTTAATGGACGACAACAAGAAGAAAGCCTTGGCTGCGGCCCTGGGTCAGATCGAACGTCAATTCGGCAAGGGTGCCGTAATGCGTATGGGCGATCAGGACCGTCAGGCGATCCCGGCTATCTCCACTGGCTCTCTGGGTCTGGACATCGCGCTCGGCATTGGCGGCTTGCCAAAAGGTCGTATCGTTGAAATCTACGGTCCTGAATCCTCCGGTAAAACCACGCTGACACTGTCGGTGATCGCCCAGGCTCAAAAAGCCGGCGCCACCTGCGCATTCGTCGACGCCGAACACGCCCTCGACCCTGAGTACGCCGGCAAGCTGGGCGTCAACGTCGACGACCTGCTGGTTTCCCAGCCGGACACCGGCGAGCAGGCCCTGGAAATCACCGACATGCTGGTGCGTTCCAACGCGGTTGACGTGATCATCGTCGACTCGGTCGCCGCTCTGGTGCCGAAGGCCGAGATCGAAGGTGAAATGGGTGACATGCACGTGGGCCTGCAAGCCCGTCTGATGTCCCAGGCGCTGCGCAAGATCACCGGTAACATCAAGAACGCCAACTGCCTGGTTATCTTCATCAACCAGATCCGTATGAAAATCGGCGTGATGTTCGGCAGCCCGGAAACCACCACCGGTGGTAACGCGCTGAAGTTCTACGCTTCGGTTCGTCTGGATATCCGTCGTACTGGTGCGGTGAAGGAAGGTGACGAGGTTGTCGGTAGCGAAACCCGCGTCAAGGTTGTGAAGAACAAGGTCGCTTCGCCGTTCCGTCAGGCCGAGTTCCAGATTCTTTACGGCAAGGGCATCTACCTCAACGGTGAGATGATCGACCTGGGTGTGTTGCACGGTTTCGTCGAGAAGTCCGGTGCCTGGTACGCCTATGAAGGCACCAAGATCGGTCAGGGCAAGGCCAACTCGGCCAAGTTCCTGGCAGACAATCCGGAAATCGCCGCGAAGCTCGAGAAGCAGCTGCGTGACAAGCTGCTGACTCCAGCACCGGACGTCAAAGCATCGCCAGTCAAAGAGACGGCTGGTGACTTGGCCGACGCTGATATCTGATTGATCCGATGACCGCCGTACTCGATACACTCGTCGCAGTGCGGCGAACCGCCATGGACCTGCTCGCACGACGCGAGCACGGTCGGGTCGAGCTGACGCGTAAACTGCGTCAGCGCGGCGCCCTCCCGGAAATGATCGACACAGCACTCGACCGGTTGACGGAAGAGGGTTTGCTGTCCGAATCCCGTTACCTCGAAAGTTTCGTTTCCTACCGTGCCCGTTCCGGTTATGGCCCTTTGCGCATTCGCGAAGAGCTGGGCCAGCGCGGCCTGCAACGTCCCGATATCGAGCTTGCCTTGCGCGAAAGCGGTATCAACTGGCAGGAACAACTGGAAGACACCTGGCGGCGCAAGTTTGCCGGGCATCTACCGATAGACATGCGCGAGCGCGCCAAGCAAGGGCGCTTCCTGGCTTATCGGGGGTTTTCCATGGAGATGATCAACCGCTTGTTCAGCGGTCGAGGGATGGACGACTAAATAAAAACGGCCCGCTATTTCGATAGCGGGCCGTTTTTTTTTGCCTGTTGTTTACGTCACCTTGGACGGTTCCCGGGTGCGCTGTTGCGCCTGGGGTTTGGGCTGCGCCCAGTTTTCCGGCAGGTTGATGAAGTCCACCAACTCCCGCAAGCGCCCATGATCACGGGCATTGAAGGTAAAGGCCAGTCGTGCCAGATGGCTGAACTGCGGCTCATCGTGTTCCTCGCCGCTATACACATGCTGATGGAAGTGGTCGCTCAGGCACAGGTCGGCGAACGCCGTCTGCATGTGTTCAAGCGCGCCATCGCTGAGCTGATGATGCATTCGAATCACGAATTGATGCTTGAGCCAGCGGCTGGAGTGGAAGTTGCTATAGAACTGGTTGATCTCCTCCACCGCTTCTTCGGCGCTGTAGACCAGGCTGACCAGCTTCATGTCGGTGGGCAGGATGTAGCGGTTTTCCTCCAGTTGATGGTGGATGAAGTCCAGCGCGCCCTGCCAGAACGTGCCGCCCGGCGTATCCAGCAACACCACCGGCACCAATGGGCTTTTGCCGGTCTGGATCAACGTCAGCACTTCCAGCGCTTCGTCCAGCGTACCGAAACCGCCCGGGCACAAGACCAGTGCGTCGGCTTCCTTGACGAAGAACAGCTTGCGGGTAAAGAAGAAGTGGAAGGACAGCAGGTTGCTGGTGCCCTGGACGGTCGGGTTGGCATGCTGCTCGAAGGGCAGGGTGATATTGAACCCCAGGCTATGTTCCAGGCCCGCGCCTTCATGGGCGGCGGCCATGATGCCGCCGCCGGCACCGGTGATGACCATCAGGTCCGAGCGTGCCAACGCAGCGCCGAGCTCTCGGGCCATGCCATACAGCGGATGTTCGATCGGCGTACGGGCCGAGCCGAACACAGTGACTTTGCGCCGCCCCTTGAACTGCTCCAGCACACGGAACGCGTGCTCCAGTTCGCGCAGGGCCTGCAGGGTGATCTTGGCGTTCCAGCGGTTGTGATCTTCCTGGGCCATGCGCAGCACGGTCAGGATCATGTCGCGGTAAATCGGGATGTTGGGGCTATTGGGTGAAACCAGGTTGAGTTGCTCTTCGACCTTGCTGGTGAGGTCGTGGCCGCTTTCTTCAAAATGACGGCTGAGGAGGTCATTCGGTTGGTAAGGCATTCAACTTCTCCTTGCATTCAGGCTGTGTTTTTTCCAGCGAGTGAAAAAAACCTTCGCAACAACAAACGCATAGCGGGCCGCTCCTTTTCGGCCTGGCAGTCAATGTGAATACGCTAAATCTAGTTCCTCTGGATCAATTGCGCTGCCTTGATCATTGCGCCGCTAAGTCTTTCCTGGCAACCGCTTATTGACGATTTGCAAGGTGGTTTCACCGCTCGTCTGAACGCAGGCCCGCTGGCTGTGGCTCTGATTTACTAAATTACAGGCGTGACGCGACAACTTTGCGTCAAAGGCAGTACGCGAAGTTCATGCGGTTCAGGGATTTGAGTGGGCAGGGAGGCGGGAAATCATGGCCAGATTGATTCTGGAGATCGATGCGCAACTGTATCGATTATTGAAATCGTCAGCCGAGACCAATCATTTGAGTCTTGAAGAGGAGTGCTGCCGACGTTTGGGTGGGGGCGAGCGCCGTTCCCGTTATTTGCAGGCCTTGCTGGCAGAACTGCGCGCCGAGGATGAACAGCGGCGCGCCAATTCTCGATGATTACTTCTTCTTGGCCGGGGTTGCTTTTGGGCAATCCGATTCCTGATAACTGGCGGAACCGACCGAGCGGTTAGTCTTCACCTCAGTGAAGTCGTAACGCATGACCGCGCCCTTGGCCATCAGTTTGCGGAACGATGGATTGTTGCAGACAGAGGCGCCCAGCTGGAAATACACGGCTTTCGGATCGGCGCGCATCTTGTCGGCGTGGCTGCTTTGTACGCTCAAGTGGTTGATCAGCGTATTGCCTTCGACGGTGTAGCCTTGATCAAGAATGTCCTCGTTGATCGCCCGCGGTGTGCCGACGCTGCTCTGGACGGCGACGTTGCGCAGCTCTCTGTTGAGGTTCTGCTCACTCAAGGAAGCAGCCTGAGCGCTGAAGGACGACGCCAATAGAACGGCAGCGGTGGGAACGATAAGGCGCAGCATGAAACTCTCCTGGTTCAGTGACTGGTTGGTTCGACCCGTCACGTGACTGTGCGTTCAGTGGCGGCGGATTATAGGGGAGCGGGCCCGGACGGTACAGGCTTGCGCCGGCCGCTCTGATAAACTGCCGGCACTTTCCACCCTGCCGAGTGTTTCTTGTGTCGATTTTCCTTACCTGTCGGCGTCGCCTGCGATGAACCTTCAACTCCCAGGCTTTGCCGCAAACGCCGTGGCCCGCTTGCGCGATGAGCGCGAAGAGGAGGGTATCAAGCCGATTCAGGCGCGCGGCTGGCGCGCAACCCGTTGCCGTGCCTGCCGAGTGATCGAGAGCCATTGCTTGTGCGCCTGGCGTCCGCAGGTCGAGACCCGTTCCGGCGTGTGCCTGATCATGACCAACAAGGAAGTGTTCAAGCCGAGCAATACCGGTTGGCTGATTGCTGACGTCGTGCGTGACAACCATGCCTTCATTTGGTCGCGCACGGAAACCGATCAAAAGCTGCTGGACCTGCTGGCCGACCCGCAATGGCAGCCCTACCTGGTGTTTCCGGGCGAGTACGTCGAGCCTGAGCGCGTGACCAACACCGTCGACCTTGAGAGCAGCAAGCGGCCATTGTTCATTCTGCTGGACGCGACCTGGACCGAAGCCCGGAAAATCTTTCGCAAAAGCCCCTATTTCGACCGGTTGCCGATCCTCAGCCTGCTCCCCGAAAAACTCTCCCGCTACCGCTTGCGCCGCTCGACCCGCAGCGAGCACCTGTGCACCGCCGAAGTGGCGGCGCTGTGCCTGAACCTGGCGGGCGATACCGACGCGGCCTCGGCGCTGGACGCTTACTTCGACGTGTTCAGCCAGCATTACCTGGACGCCAAGCACCAGTTGGATATGAACGTTGCAACACCGGCCCACGCCGAGCTGATGCCCTTCGTGCAGAAAACGGTTCCGGTCATCGGCTGATTGTCGCCCATACTGCAAAGAACTGTACCGGCCAAGCACCTTGACCACCCCGTCTTCGCTGGGCATGCTTGGCGCCGATTAGGGCGCGGCCAGAGTTTGAAACGCCGTGTGATCACGTAATTGGCGTTGAACGTGCCCTGTTGGTCCAGCTCCGTGGCTGTACCTTGAGTTGCTTGAAAAACAGGATCATTTGAAAAATGGCCACATACGAAATCCTGATTGCCGATGACCACCCTCTTTTTCGAAGTGCATTACACCAAGCGTTGACCCTGGGCCTGGGCCCGGATGTCCGTCTGGTGGAAGTGGCGAGCATTGCCGAACTGGAAACCCGCCTGGACGAAAAATCCGACTGGGACCTGGTGCTGCTGGACCTGAACATGCCGGGAGCCTACGGTTTTTCCGGGCTGGTGTTGTTGCGCGGTCAGTACCCGCAGATTCCGGTGGTGATGGTCTCGGCCCAGGAAGAAGCCTCGATCATGGTCAAGTCCCGTGAATTCGGGGCCAGCGGTTTCATTCCCAAGTCGAGCGACCTGAGTGTCATTCAGAAAGCCGTGCGTGCGGTGCTCGATGGCGACGTCTTCTGGCCGCCCCAGGCCTTCGAAGCGGTCAGCGTGTCTGCCGAAGCCAAAGCGGCCAGTGAGGGGCTTGCGAGCTTGACGCCCCAGCAGTTCCGGGTGCTGACTATGGTCTGTGAAGGGTTGCTGAATAAGCAGATCGCCTATGAGTTGAGCGTGTCAGAAGCGACGATCAAGGCGCATGTGACGGCGATCTTCCGCAAGCTCAATGTGCGGACCCGGACCCAGGCGGCGTTGCTCTTGCAACAACTTGAGTCAATTGCCAGCCATTAAAGCGCTACGTATTCACGCTTTTTTGACCTTATTTACTCTAGCTTTCCCACTCCCTTTTGGTCAGTTGCCTACCCTATGTCACCTTTCAAAGGCCAGACCGGCCTAAAACGCATCCTCAACGCCTCTGGCTACTCCGTGGATGGCCTGCGCGCAGCCTTTACCGGTGAAGCGGCGTTTCGGCAACTGGTGTTGCTCAACGTCATCCTGATTCCGATTTCGTTCTTCCTGAACGTCAGCCGGGTCGAGCAGGCGCTGCTGATCGCCGTGTGCCTGCTGGCCTTGATCGTCGAGTTGCTCAATTCGGCGGTAGAAGCAGCCATCGACCGCATTTCCCTTGAGTTGCACCCACTGTCCAAGAACGCCAAGGACATGGGCAGCGCTGCGCAGTTCGTAGCGTTGACCATGATTGCGCTGGTGTGGGCGGTGATTCTGCTTTAAGCGATGGTGGGCAGCACGATCTCGTCGCTGCGCTGCACCCCGGCGGTGAAGGCGCGGCACAGGTCGAGGAATTCGCGCATCGCCGGCGTCTGAAATTTCTGTTTGTGCCAGATGAAATAGAACTGCCGGGCCAGGTCCAGGTCCGGTGTCTCCAGCGCCACCAGGCTGCCGCGGCGGAAAGCATCACGCAGCGCCAGCCGCGAAATGCAGCCAATCCCCAGGCCGGATTCCACCGCGCGTTTGATCGCTTCGGTGTGTTCCAGCTCCAGGCGAATATTTAACGAGCTGCGATGGTGACGCATGGCCTGGTCAAAGGTCAGCCGTGTGCCAGAGCCTTGCTCGCGCAGGATCCAGGCCTCATGGCTCAGTTCTTCCATGGTCGCGATGCCGCGTTTGGCCAGCGGATGCTGGGGCGCGCAGAACACCACCAGCTCATCCTCGACCCAGCTTTGTACTTCGATGTCCGGGTGGCTGCAGTCGCCTTCGATTAGACCCAGATCAATTTCATAGTGGGCGACTTGTTGCACGATGTTGGCGGTGTTCTGTACATGCAGCTTCACCTGGCTTTCGGGATGGCGCTGCATGAAGCTGCCGATCAGCAGCGTCGCCAGGTAATTGCCGATGGTCAGGGTCGCGCCGACCGCCAGGGAGCCGAAACCGGACTTGCCGTTGAGCAGGTCTTCGATTTCCTTGGACTGGTCGAGCAGCGCCACGGCCTGGGGCAATAGCTGTTTACCGAGGGCGTTGAGGCTCAGCCGTTTGCCGGCGCGGTCGAACAGCTGACAGCTGGACTGACGCTCCAGCTCGGTGATCGAGGTGCTGGCCGCCGATTGCGAGAGGTTGAGCAGGCCCGCAGCACGGGATACGCTTTCCTGCTGTGCGACGGCGACGAAGACTTGAAGTTGACGTAGAGTAAATCGCATATCTATATAACCGATAACCCTTATCTTAATAATCCAGTTAACAGATATTGTGGCTGCCATTAGAATGCGATGCAATTGCGCGCGGCTGGTTCTCTTTCTTTAGAAGAGCAGCGCAGACCCAATCTCCAGGAGTCCCACGTACATGAGCAACATGAACCACGAGCGTGTCCTCAGTGTTCATCACTGGAACGACACTCTGTTCAGCTTCAAGTGCACCCGCGATCCGGGCCTGCGCTTCGAGAACGGTCAGTTCGTGATGATCGGCCTGCAACAGCCCAATGGCCGCCCGCTTATGCGCGCTTACTCGATTGCCAGCCCGAACTGGGAAGAGCATCTCGAGTTCTTCAGCATCAAGGTACCTGATGGCCCGCTGACTTCCCAGTTGCAGCATCTGAAGGAAGGCGACGAGATCATCATCAGCAAGAAGCCTACCGGCACGTTGGTGCTGGACGACTTGAAGCCTGGCAAACATTTGTACCTGCTCAGCACCGGTACCGGTCTGGCGCCGTTCATGAGCGTCATCCAGGATCCGGAAACCTACGAGCGTTTCGAAAAAGTGATCCTGTGCCACGGCGTACGCTACGTCAACGAAGTCGCCTACCGCGAATTCATCACCGAGCACCTGCCGCAGAACGAGTTCTTCGGCGAGGCCCTGCGTGACAAGTTGATCTACTACCCGACCGTGACCCGCGAACCGTTCGAGAACGAAGGTCGCCTGACCGACCTGATGCGCAGCGGCAAACTGTTCAGCGACATCGGCCTGCCACCGATCAACCCGCAGGACGACCGCGCCATGCTGTGCGGCAGCCCGAGCATGCTCGACGAGACCAGCGAAGTGCTGAACAGCTTCGGCCTGAAAGTCTCGCCGCGGATGCGTGAGCCGGGTGATTACCTGATCGAGCGGGCGTTCGTCGAGAAGTAAGCTGTTATCCGGGTGACGCAGAGCGTCACTGGATGCATTCCCACGCAGCGCGTGGGAACGATCAGCCCCCGTTGCCAGTCAGGCAATGGGGGCTTTTTTATGCCCGGACGCAAAGTCTGCAGGAGCAAGGCTTGCCCGCGATGGCGTCCCTGAGAGCGCCATCGCGAGCAAGCTTTGCTCCTACGGGTGAGAGATGGGGATGACTTCGAGGACGCGAATCACCCCGGCCTCCGGGTAATGCCAGCGCACATCCAGATCCCAGAATTGCGCGCCATATTCCCGTTCCGGCGTGGGAATCTGGTACGCCGGACGTGGGTCTTGTGCCAGGCATTGCTCGATCAACTCAACCAGCGGCTCTTCAAGACGCTGAGCATGCCCGTGAGCCTGTTGCAGTGCTCCATCCGTCCACTGCACGGGAATCAACTGCGGCGCGGCGCTGGCGATGCTGTTGGAGGCGCTGTCGATGATATCGGCGTAAGGCACGTAGGGTTTGATGTCGAGGATCGGCGTGCCGTCCAGCAAGTCGATGCCGGAGATAAACAGCCGATTGGCTTCAACCTTGTCCAGTTTGACCACGGACTGACCAATGCCGTTAGGCCGATGGGTCGCACGAGTGGCAAACACACCCATGGATTTGTTACCGCCGAGACGAGGAGGGCGGACTTTCAGCCGTGGCTTTTCTTCCAGGGCCTGGTGGAACAGGAACAGCAGCCAGACGTGGCTGACCTGCTCCAGCCCTTGCACCGCGTCGCCCTGATCGAACGGCGCCACCAACTCCAGCACACCGCGAGCGGCCGGGGCCAGTTGCGGTTGGCGCGGGATGGCGAATTTCTCCTTGAAGCAGGAGCGCACGAAGCCGATGGGGGAAACGCTGTAGGTCATGGTTGGGGGATCGAAGCGGGGGAAGAGGCGGGCATGATAACCCACCCACAGATCGTACCCACGCTCTGCGTGGGAATGCCTCATTGGACGCTCTGCGTCCGCTTTGGGGCGCGGAGCGTCCCGGGCTGCATTCCCACGCGGAGCGTGGGAACGATCAGACGCCACAGATCGAGTCAGAGGCTGAACCCACCATCCAGCGGGATGATATTCCCGGTCATATAAGCCCCGGCCGTGCTCGCCAGGCTGATCGCCAATGCCGCGATCTCTTCCTCCCGGCCCCAGCGCTTCATCGGGATCAGCGCCGTATCCTGCGCCAGCGCCTGCTCATCATTGCCGATGTGCGCCGTCATCTTGCTCGGAAAGCGCCCCGGCGCGATCACATTGACGTTGATGTGCTGGCTGACCAGCTCCCGCGCCAGGATCCGCGACAATTGATGCAGGGCCGCCTTGCTCGGCCCGTAGGCATACGCCTGCTCACCAAAGGATGAAATCCCCGCCACCGAGCCGATGTTGATGATTCGCGCGGGATTGGCTTCGGAACCTGCTTTGCGCAACAGCGGCAAAAATTGCTGGATGCAGTTGAACACCGAGGTCACGTTCAACTGCATGACCTTTTCCCAACCCTTGATCGGGTAGCTTTCCAGCGGCGCGCCCCAGGTGGTGCCGGCATTGTTGACCAGAATATCCAGATGTTCAATCTGCTCGCCCAGGCGCGTGGCCAGTTGCAGCACGCCTTCCTCGGTCGCCAGATTCGCCGCAATACCGTGGCAGAGGCCGAACGCACTCAATTCTTCAGCAGTTTGCAGGCAGGCCTCAGCATCCCGGGCGCAGACGTACACGGTCGCGCCAGCCTCGACATAAGCCTTGGCGATCATTTTGCCGATACCACGGGTGCCGCCGGTCACCAGAGCGGTGCGGCCTTGCAGGGAAAAGTAGGGGTGCATGGCGAGTCCTGAAAACTGAAGGGTCAATACACCCTAGTCGTCAGCCGCCGGAAGCGGAGCCACTATTTTTGCGAGGAATGAAGCTCTATACGACGTTGCGCTTGCCGCTGCCCTTGTAGGAGCAAAGCTTGCTCGCGATGGCGATTTCGAAAACGCCATCGCGAGCAAGCTTTGCTCCTACGGGGCGATGGACTTACTGCGGACGAACGCGCAGGGTCAGGCCCTTGAGAAAGTTACGCAGCAACTGGTCGCCACAGGTGCGGTAGTTGGTGTGGCCGAACTTGCGGAACAGCGCGCTCAGCTCAGGCTTGGACACCGGGAACTCCGAAGCCTTGAGGATCGCGTGCATGTCGTCTTCCTTCAGTTCGAAGGCCACGCGCAGTTTCTTCAGGATGATGTTGTTGGTCACCGGGGTTTCGATCGGCTGCGGCGGACGGCTTTCGTCCTTGCCGCGCTTGAAGATCACCAAGCCATCAAGGAAGTGCGCCATGACTTCGTCCGGGCAGCGCACGAAGCCTTCTTCGTCTTCCTCTTTCTTGTCGAGGTAGGTCAGCAGGTCTTCCATGGACACGTCCATGCCGCCGGTCTTGATGATCTCGATGACTTTCTTGTCGCTGATGTCGAGCATGTAGCGCACGCTGCGCAGTACGTCGTTATGAATCATGGTGTGCAATCCTGATATCGGCAGTGGGCGCCGCATAAGCAGCGGCGCCGAAAGGTAGGGCGGCGTGAAAAGTCTTAGAACTTCTCTTTGCCGGACAGGTAGCGCCATTGCCCCAGCGGCACTTTGCCGATGGACACGCCGCCGATGCGAATGCGGCGGATAGCGACGACCTTCAGGCCCACGGCCTGGCAGAACAGGGCAATCACGCCCGGTTGTAGGTTCTTCATCGCAAAGCGCAGACGGTTTTCGTTCTGCCAGCTGGCCTTCACCGCCGGCAGTTCCTTACCCTTGTAAGTCAGGCCGTGGTTCAGGCGGTTGAGGCCGTGAGCCACCATGTCGCCTTCAACCTCGACCACATACTCCTGCTCGATTTTGGCGGAGTCGGCGGTCAGCTTGCGCAGGATCTTCCAGTCCTGGGTGAACACCAGCAGACCGCTGGCATTGGCCTGCAAGTCGGTGCTGGCGGTCAGGCGCAGGAAGTGGCCCTTGAGCGGGCGTTTGCTGAAGCGGTGTTCTTCGCTCAGGGTCTCGGCGCTGATGCTCGCCATCGCGGTGTCTGCATCCATGCCCACGGGCACGTTGAACAGAATGGTCACCGGCTCTGGCGCGGTGGCCTTGGCCTCGGGGTCGAGCTCGACTTTCTGGTTCTCGACCTTGAACTGCGGCTCGTCGATGACTTCGCCGTCCACGGTGACCCAGCCGCCCTCGATGAACAGCTCAGCCTCCCGACGGGAACAGCCGACGAGTTCGATGAGGCGTTTGGAGAGACGAATCGGGTCAGTCATGACAGGGCCGTAACAAAAAAGGGGTGGGCATTGTACCTGCTGGGCGCCGGTTAATCGCGGGTCCATTTGCGCCATGTGGCTTTTAGCCGCGTTGAACGCGCTGATTCGCCTGTTTCATGCGCATGTGCAGCAACGGATAAGGCTGGCCCATGCCGTCATGCTCGGAACGACCGATCACCTCGAACCCCTGTTTGAAGTAAAAGCCCAGCGCCTGCGGGTTCTGTTCGTTGACGTCCAGCTCATCGGCGTGCAGGTTTTCCAGGGCATAGCGCAGCAACTGTTTGCCCAGGCCCTGGCCGCGATGGGCCGGGTCGATAAAGAGCATTTCGATCTTGCCCGCCGCCACGCCGGCGAACCCGGTAATGCGCTGGCGCGGGTCTTTGGTGCAGATCAGCATCACCGCGTCGAGGTAGCGGGTCAGCACCAGGTTCTTCAGCAGCTCGATGTAGCTGTCCGGCAGAAAGTCATGGGTGGCGCGCACCGAGGCCTCCCACACTTGGGTGAGTTCTTCGTAGTCGCTGTGTTTCGGTGTGTGGATGGCCGAATGGTGGCGCATGCCCGCCTGCCTCTCATGGATGAATGAAGCGAATCCGTTCTCCACAAAACGATAGACGTAAAAAAGCCCCGCATCTCGTCAAGAGAGCGGGGCTTTTCGTATTTTTTGCGTTTAGATCTGTTCAGCCCACAGGTCGTATTCGTCGGCGTCGGTCACTTTGCACCAGACTTTGTCGCCTGGCTTCAGGTTGCTGCCGTTGTCGATAAACACGTTGCCGTCGATTTCCGGGGCATCGAAGAAGCAGCGGCCAACGGCGCCTTGCTCGTCGACTTCATCGACCAGCACTTCGATTTCACGGCCGACGCGCAGTTGCAGGCGTGCCGAGCTGATGGCCTGTTGGTGCGCCATGAAGCGGTCCCAACGGTCTTGCTTGACGTCGTCCGGCACGATGGCCGCGTCCAGCAGGTTGGCGGGGGCGCCTTCAACCGGCGAGTACTGGAAGCAGCCGACGCGGTCGAGCTGCGCTTCGGTCAGCCAGTTCAGCAGGTACTGGAAGTCTTCTTCGGTCTCGCCCGGGAAGCCGACGATGAAGGTCGAACGGATGATCAGGTCCGGGCAGATCACGCGCCAGTTCTTGATCCGCGCCAGGGTCTTGTCTTCGAAGGCCGGGCGTTTCATGGCTTTCAGGACTTTCGGGCTGGCGTGCTGGAACGGGATGTCGAGGTACGGCAGGATCTTGCCGGCGGCCATCAGCGGGATCAGCTCGTCGACGTGCGGGTACGGGTAAACGTAGTGCAGACGGACCCAGACACCGAGGCTGCTCAAAGCTTCGCAGAGTTCGGTCATGCGGGTTTTCACCGGCGCGCCGTTCCAGAAACCGGTGCGGTACTTCACGTCGACGCCATAGGCACTGGTGTCCTGGGAGATCACCAACAGCTCTTTGACGCCGGCCTTGACCAGGCGCTGGGCTTCGTCGAGCACGTCACCGACCGGACGGCTGACCAGTTTGCCGCGCATCGACGGGATGATGCAGAAGCTGCAGCTGTGGTTGCAGCCTTCGGAAATCTTCAGGTACGCGTAGTGGCGCGGGGTCAACTTGATGCCTTGCGGCGGCACCAGGTCGATCAGCGGGTTGTGATCCTGGCGCGGCGGCACGGCGTCGTGCACGGCGTTGACCACTTGCTCGTACTGCTGCGGACCGGTCACGGCCAGCACGCTTGGGTGCACCTTGCGGATGTTGCCTTCTTCGACGCCCATGCAGCCGGTCACGATGACCTTGCCGTTTTCCTTGATGGCTTCGCCGATCACTTCCAAAGACTCGGCCTTGGCCGAATCGATGAAACCGCAGGTGTTGACCACCACGACATCGGCGTCCTCGTAAGTGGACACGACGTCATAGCCTTCCATGCGCAGCTGGGTGAGGATGCGCTCGGAGTCGACCAGTGCTTTGGGGCAACCCAGGGATACGAAGCCAACCTTTGGATTGGCCGTGGCGGGAGTGGTGGACATGTCTAACCTCGGTATTTGTGACGCCTCCAGCCGTGATCGGCAAGGCGACAAACGGGCGCTTTGTTGCGCCTCTGATCAAAAAGTGCGCAATTCTAGCGATGAGAGGCGCACTTGACCAGCTTTATGCAGGGAAATACGACGAGTGCTGCGCTATGCTTCGCGCCGGTACGCTTTACCGAATTTTTACAGTCAACAAATCGTCTGTAACCTTAAGTAAAACAGCGCATGCTGCACGGCAAAGCATAGTGCTTCTTATAAAAAGTCCGAGTCTGGGTAGTAGGAGTTGTGGATGGGTCAGGCAAGTAGTCAGGCGGCGGGCGCCGAGCATTCGGTGGCGAAGCCGATCGGCATGCTGGTCGCGGCGGTCGGGGTGGTTTACGGCGATATCGGCACAAGCCCCCTGTACACCCTTAAAGAAGTGTTCTCCGGCGGCTATGGCGTACCGGTCAACCATGACGGCGTGTTGGGCATCCTGGCGCTGATCTTCTGGTCGCTGATCTGGGTCGTGTCGTTCAAATACATGATGTTCGTGCTGCGCGCCGACAACCAGGGCGAAGGCGGGATCATGGCCTTGACCGCGCTGGCCAGGCGGGCGGCGGCGGGGCATCCGAAGTTGCGCACCTTGCTGGTGGTCTGCGGGCTGATCGGTGCGGCGCTGTTCTATGGCGACAGCATGATCACCCCGGCGATTTCCGTGCTCTCGGCGATTGAGGGCCTGGGGCTGGCATTCGATGGCATCGACCATTGGGTGGTGCCGCTGTCGCTGGTGGTGCTGGTGGCGTTGTTCCTGATCCAGAGCCACGGTACCGCGCGCATCGGCATTCTGTTCGGGCCGATTATGGTCACCTGGTTTCTGGTGCTCGGTGCGTTGGGCGTCTACGGCATCGTGCAGCACCCGGAAGTGTTGAACGCGATGAACCCGGTGTGGGGCGTGCGTTTCTTCATCGTCCACCCGGGCATGGGCGTGGCGATTCTCGGCGCGGTGGTGTTGGCACTGACCGGTGCCGAAGCGCTGTACGCCGACATGGGCCACTTCGGCCGCAAGCCGATTGCCCGTGCCTGGTTCATCCTGGTGCTGCCGGCCCTGGTGCTGAACTACTTCGGCCAGGGCGCCTTGCTGCTCGGCGACCCGGAAGCCGCGCGCAACCCGTTCTACCTGCTGGCGCCGAGCTGGGCGTTGATCCCGCTGGTCGGCCTGTCGACTATGGCCACGGTGATTGCCTCGCAAGCGGTGATTTCCGGCGCGTTCTCCCTGACCCGTCAGGCGATCCAGCTCGGCTACATTCCGCGCATGCACATTCGCCACACCTCCAGCGCCGAACAGGGCCAGATCTACATCGGCGCGGTGAATTGGGCGCTGATGGTCGGCGTGATCCTGTTGGTGTTGGGTTTCGAATCCTCGGGCGCCCTGGCCTCGGCTTACGGCGTCGCCGTGACCGGGACCATGCTGATGACCACCGTGCTGGTGTCGGCTGTGATGTTGCTGCTGTGGAAATGGC
Source organism: Pseudomonas sp. ANT_J12 (assembly GCF_008370045.1). Taxonomy (GTDB): domain Bacteria; phylum Pseudomonadota; class Gammaproteobacteria; order Pseudomonadales; family Pseudomonadaceae; genus Aquipseudomonas. The sequence continues at coordinate 641,719 of NZ_VOBN01000001.1, read as the reverse complement.
CGCCGATTTTCGCCGTGCCGCTGTCGATTGGTTTCCTGCTGGTCGACGGCCTGTACTTCGCCGCCAACGTGCCGAAAATCGCCCAGGGCGGCGCCTTTCCGGTGATCGCCGGGATCGTTCTGTTTGTGCTGATGACCACCTGGAAACGCGGCAAGCAACTGCTGGTCGAGCGCCTTGACGAAGGTGGTTTACCGCTGCCGATCTTCATCAGCAGCATCGCTGTGCAACCACCGCACCGCGTCCAGGGCACCGCCGTGTTCCTCACCGCACGCCCGGACGCCGTGCCCCACGCGCTGTTGCACAACCTGCTGCATAACCAGGTGCTGCACGAACAAGTGGTGCTGCTGACCGTGGTCTACGAAGACATCCCGCGCGTCCCGGCCTCCCGGCGTTTCGAGGTGGACTCCTACGGCGAAGGCTTCTTCCGCGTCATCCTGCACTTCGGCTTCGTCGACGAACCGGACGTGCCGCAAGCGCTGAAACTGTGTCACCTGGATGACCTGGACTTCAGCCCGATGCGCACCACTTACTTCCTCAGCCGCGAAACCGTCATTGCTTCCAAACTCGAAGGCATGGCCCGCTGGCGCGAGGCGTTGTTTGCGTTCATGTTGCAGAACGCCAACGGCAATTTGCGGTTCTTCAATCTGCCGCTGAATCGGGTGATTGAGTTGGGGACGCAGGTGGAGATGTAAACCGGCGCTAGCAAAAAGCCCCCGTCAGCCTTGTGGCTGGCGGGGTTTTTTTGTGTCTTTAATTTTTTTTCAGGCCGCTCTACTTCCTATTCGGTCTTGGTCCGCGCAGGTCGCGGCGTCAGCACCTTCACCACATCATCGATCACGGCCTTGCCCATTGCCGTCAGGTAATGTGCGGCCCAGGCATGGCGGTCAGTGTCTTTGGCGTAGGCGGCCTCCTTGGCGAAGGATTTGGCGAGGAATAACAGGTCGCAGGCTTGTGACAAGGCATCAACGATGGGGACGCCGGCGCGGACGTTGAATAACGCCTGGTTCGAGCAGTAGATGACGGGGGTGAAGCCGATAGTTTTTAGTTCTGAAATCGCGGTCGAATCAACTTTAGTCATATGTAATTCCTAATTTGAAGGGCTGTCACATTCGTTTCCAAGCGAATGGGTGACAGCTATGCGCGGGTTGGAAAACCGGGAAATTAGGAAACCGGCACGTCCGAAGACGTCCCGCGCACAGCCGCCATAACTCAAGAGCGCAAAATAAAAAGCCTTTGCGATCGTGAAGGGCACGCTGTTGCGACTAATTTCGACGGGTTTCCAAGCCCGATCGCTGAATGGTCAGCGACGTCCGGAGAGTATCCCGTCGAAGAAAAGCGCAACAAGGCATCAAAGTGCCCAAAAACCACGATTCGGAGTTTGCCTACGAGGTCTGTCGGCGTCATCTGATATTGCGACACCGTTCAGTAAATGAAAGTAGCGTGGCAAGTGATTTTACAAGTCGTAGTTTTTTTCGTTGTAGCAGGCGAATGAGAAAAATCGAAAGTACTTGACTATTCAATATTTGTAATGAGACAAGTGTCCACGTTTTATGGAATGTGGACACTTGAGGTTTCTAGCTCCATGAAGAGTCAAGATATTTTGCTTTTGTTCAAGATGGCGAGCCTACACGCTCAGGAAGAAAACCTCTTTGGGAGGATGGAGTCTGAGTCGAATTCGAACACGGTTGAGGAATTACTGAAGCCCCTGCAGTTAAGCCGAATGACAGCAGGTGGGCGAGTGGGGCAACCGCTAGTCTCCTACCCCGCTGACAGTGAAGAAACTGTATTCCACCGTCGGGAATACCATTCATCCACGGATGACGAAGAGGGGTGGGAGGGGTGGTCGGAGCCTGTCCCTTCTGCGCCACTGGCGAGCTGGAGTGAAGGCTACTCGTTGCGGGCGTTGTCTGCGTCACTTGGACTCAGCAAAAGCGAGGTTTCCAATTCAATAGCCAGGTGTCGTGAGTCAGGATTGCTCACCAATGACTACGACACCGGACTTGCAAAAGTTAATCGGCGAGAGCTGCTTAAAATCACCGAGCACGCTCTGAAATACTTTTTCCCTGTGAAGCCGGGCGCAATGGTTCGCGGCATTCCAACAGGCTTCGCCGCACCAGCGCTGTCCAAAAGCATCAAGAGCGCTGGCGGGTTGATTCCGGTTTGGCCGGATGCACTTGGAACTGAGCGAGGTCAAGCGATAGAGCCGCTCTACAAGACGGTGCCGGAAGCGGTGAAGCGCGACAGAACCCTTTATCACTATCTTGCGCTGGCTGATGCGATCCGCCTTGGTGGCCCGCGAGAGTGTGGCGTGGCGATTAACATTCTGAAGGCAGGGATGGGGCTGAAATAACATGTCATCAAACTCTGATCACAACTACGAGCTCATAGAATTTGTTGCAGACGGCTTGGGGGAGGCGTTTCTGACTGAGGTGGCTTTTGTCGGCGGTTGCACAACAGCCATGCTGGTCACGGATGCGGCTGTGCTGGACGACATTCGTTTCACTGATGATGTTGACTTGGTGATCGAGCTGGCAGGCATTAGCGCTTGGCAACACCTCATAGAACGTCTGGCGGCCAAGAACTTCAAGATCACTGGTGAAGACGAAGTCAACTGTCGTTTCCGCTTCAACGACGTCGTTGTTGACGTGATGCCTTCTGATCCCGCTGTTCTGGGATATTCCAACCGTTGGTTCGTGGAGGGGCTGGCGAGGGCCGATAAATTTACATTGCCTAGTGGGGTAGTCATCCAGATATTCAAACCGACCTACTTTCTTGCCACGAAACTAGAGGCTTTCAGCGGTCGCGGTGGGGGCGATCCTTACCACAAGGACGTCGAAGATATCCTTATCTTGATTGATGGTCGTACAGAACTTTTGGAAGAGGTCCGCCAAGCCGAGCCTGAGCTCAAGGCATTCATCACGTCTGCAATTCGAGAGCTCGTGATGCTCAGGGATATCGACTACGTAATTGAAAGTTCGGGCTCGGTGCAGGCTAATCCGAATAGAGGGCGAATCATTCACAGGCGTATGAAAGATCTGGGCAACGCATGAGATACAACACCAGGTCAGTAATCGGACGGGCCAGGCAAGCCAATCATGATTCTGCTGGCGCTATCTGTGATGGTGACAGAGGGCTGTTCGTCGTCACGGATGGTACGTCGCTGCCCGGCAGCGGCCAGTTAGCGGAATGCTTCGTAAAAGGTGTTTTAGCGGCCTACCCGAAACACATGGATCAGGGAGGCGATATCACTAAGCACGGAGCTGTTGAGCTGTTACTTGGTTCAGTGCTGGCCGAGCTTCACTCCACGTTGTTTGCGGGCCAGACGGGGAGCGTGTGTTACCTGATCGGTTTCGCTGCTCGTGGGAAGCTCACACTTGCGTATGAGGGTGACTGTTCGTGCGGTGTAGTGACTCCGACAGGCTCAATCGAATGGATTACACCGCCCCACTGTAAAGCTAATTGGAGGCGCGACCGTTCGCACCGGGAGCTGGCGCAAGATCCTGCTCGAAATCGGGTAACTCGATGCATGAAGGTTAATCGTGCCCCGGACCCTGACTTTGTATCTCTCCCATTGGCCGTCGGTGAGCGACTTGTGTTCGTAACCGATGGCTTCTGGGCCGAGTTAACGGAGTCGCAGCAAAGCAGGTTGTTGTCAGCACCGGATAGCGACTTTATCGCTGTTGAAGATGACGTAACGTGGATAGATGTTCAGCTTTAGCCTTGGAAATACAGATGATCTGCATAAAGTCCGGCTAGCTGGAGTTGCTTCAAATCAGTACATGTAAAAAAGCCCCCGCAACCATCAAGCTGCGGGGGCTTTTTATTCGGCGGGGGCTCAGATCACTCCTGCGCCGTCGCCTCTTCCTTGGCCTGACGCTTGACGATGATGTCCACCAAGCGCTGTGCCAGCGCCGGGTAGTTCTCGTCGAAGTGATGGCCGCCAGGTAGTTTTATGGCTTCGCCGACAGCGGTCTTGTCTGTGCAGCCGCTCTCGTCGACTTCTTCTTCGCCGTAGATACACACCACTTTGTCGGCAGGCAGCTTGGCCATTTCCGGGCCGGTGGCGGCTTCTTTGCCGGCGTTGCCGAGCCAGCCTTCGACTTCGATTTCGAAGCTGCCGGTGCGGGCGAAGGCGAGCAGGATGATGGCGTCGACCCGTTGCTGTTCCGATTCCGCCAGGCGGTTGTAAATTGCTGGCAGGACGTCGGCACCGAACGAGTAACCGGTCAGGATGAAGCGCTTGGTGCCCCATTTCTGGCGGTAGTGCTGCATCAGCTCGGCGAGGTCCAGGGCGCTTTGTTCCGGGCTCTTGTGCTGCCAGTAGTAGCGCAGGGTGTCGATGCCGACCACCGGGTAGCCGATCTTGGCCATCTCGCCCGCCACGTCGCGGTCGAGGTCGCGCCAGCCGCCATCACCGGACAGGAACAGGGTCACGGTGTCCTTGGCCTGGCCAGCCGGGACTTCGACGACCGGAATCTGCAGGCCGCCCGCGGCTTTGTCGCCACCGACGAGGATCTTGCGCAGTTCGTTGTTCAGCACTTGCGGCAGGTTGATGTCGTAGTCGCTGATGCTGGTTTCGGCGTTCGGTTGATCACGCACGAAGCCCGCACTGGCGTCATCCGGGTTGTCGTTCCAGGCCACCAGCCAATGGCCGTGGGCGGCGCTTTTTGGCAGCAGGTGGGTGCAACCGGGTTTTTCCAGGGCCAGGTCCACCGAAACGGCCTGGGCCTTGTCGTTTTTCTGCTCGGACAACCAGCGCCAGGCCAGCACGGCGCCAGGGCCGATGCCGCTGACCAGGGTCGCCGGGCCTTTCAGTTCCCGCAGGCCGGATTGCAGGGCGCGGCTTTGCAGCAGGCAGTCTTTGGGCAGGATGACCTGGACGATCTGCGCCGACGCGCTGCGGCTCAGGGTTTTCAGTTGTTGATCACTGAGCTTTTGTTCAGCCGTGACCGCCACCAGCACCTGGGCTTTTGGCGTAGTGCCCGGAATAACCCGGGTCATGGCGGCGCCATCAGCCGGCGTCAGCTGTTCGAGGGTCGGTTCGGGTGCCGGGCGTTTCATGTACCAGTAGCCGCCACCGACAATCAGGGCCAACACGACCAGTGTGGCCAGTACGTACCGCAAGGAGCGTTGAATCATCAGCGTTTCACCAATCCAGTCAAGCCGCCCGCAATCAGGGCAGCAGTATCGGCCAGGGCAACCAGCGGATCGAGTCCGGCGGGCACGGCCATATAACGGGGTTCCCAGTCAGGCTGGAATTTGTCTTTGAAGCGGCGCAAGCCTTGGAAGTTGTAGAGCTGCTCACCACGGCGGAAGACCATCGAGCCCAGGCGCTGGGTCAGTGGTGCGCCGCGACGGGGTTGTAGACCCGACAGCGGCACCATGCCCAGGCTGAACTTGGCGTATCCATGATTTTTATAATGTTGAATCAGGCCGACCATCATGAACTCCATGGTCAGCTTCGGGGCGTCCGGGTGTGCGCGCATCAGGTCAAGGCTGGCCAAGTCATGGCCGTAGGTCTCGAGCAGGTTGGCGAACGCCACCGGGCGTCCTTCGAAACGAATCACCGCGACGCGGAAATGCTTGAGGTAGTCATCGCTGAAACGGCCGAGGGAGAAGCCTTTCTCGCGCACGTTCTTGCCGGTCAGCCAGGCATCGGAAATCACCTTCAGCTCATCCATCGGCGCGTGGCCCGGCTCATGGATCTCCAGCGACAGGCCGTCACGGGTGCCACGGTTCCAGGTGTAGCGCAGGTCTTTCATCTCTTTGCCCTTGGCTTCGAGATCAAAGCGAAGCAGATCGACCCGGGCTTCTTCGCCAAGCTTGATCGCGGTCAGGCCGATGTCCATGTAGTACGGCAGGTTCTCGGCGCGCACTTGATAGAAGACCGGACGGGCATGATGGATGTCGCAGAGGTCGCGGAACTGCCAGATCATCTCCGCCCGTTGCTGGGTCGGGCCGATCGGGTCGTACAGCGCCACGAGGCTGCGGCCACGGCGGGCGTACATCAGGAACGCCTCATCATTGGGGTGAAACAGCAGCGCCTTGTCACCGGTCAGGGCGAGACCACCGTCGGGTTGCGACGAAGCCATGAGGATCTTTACCGCGCGATCCAGTTCGTCCTGCGTCGGCAGGTGAATGATCGGGCGTGCGGTGCGCAGCAGCCAGGTCAGGGACACCACCACCAGCAACACCGCAGCGCCCAACAGCGAACGCAAACCACGGGGCGCGTCGGCGTCGAGGGTGAACTGCCACCAGAGTTGATGGCTATACGGAACGTCCTGATAGGCAAACAGCAGCAGCCAGATCGACGCGCCGAGCACGCACAGGCTGGCGACAAGATACAGCGGCGAGAACGGCAGTTCGGTCAGGCGACTGGCGCGATAGAACGAGCGGCGGAACACCCCGAGCAGGCTCGCCGTCAGAGTCATCAGGCAAGCTTCTTCCCAGTCGAAACCCTTGAGCAGCGAGAGCAGGGCGCCGACCAGCAACAGAATGGTGGTCAGCATCCACGCGGCCGACAGGCGACGACGCAGACCCTGGGCCAGCAACAGGCACAGCACGCCGATCAGGCTGGCGCCGAAGTGCGAGGCATCCACCAGGCGATGCGGAATCAGGAAGCCGATGTGCTCCAGGCGCGTGTCGATTTCCGGGGTCGCGCCGGAGAACAGCAGCACCACGCCGGACAGGAACACCAGCAGCGCCAGAATCGGTGCCGCCAAACCTGAGGCCGCCCGCAGTGACTGCCGGGACTGGAACAACCGTTGGCCTTCGTTGATCAGCAGGAACACGCAGGCCACCAGCAGCGGCAGCACCACATAAATCAGGCGATACAGTAGAAGCGCAGCGGCCAGTGGTGCAGCGCCGAGGGTGTCAGCGAACGCGGCCAGCAGAATGGCTTCGAACACCCCGACACCGCCGGGCACATGGCTGAGCACGCCAGCGGCCAGGGCCAGCAGATAGATCAGCAGGAAGGCGCCGAAGGGTGGGGCTTCCGGCAGCAACAGATAAAGCACGGTCGCGGCGGCGGCCACGTCCAGGGCAGTAATCACCAGTTGCAGAAGCGTCAAACGACGGCCCGGCAGGCGCAGGGTGCGGCGTCCAGCCTTGACCAGCAGATTATCCGGGTAAGGCTGCTCTGGCAGGCGACGGCGATAGATGCCGACGACCAGTGCGGTCGTGAGCAGCAACACCGCGGCGGCAATCACGCCCAGCAAGGTCTCCGAGAGGCCCAGTGCGGCGGAGGCGGCGGGCAGGTTGCTCAGGGTCGCCAGTGCCGCCAGCGGGGGCAGGGCGCAGCCCAGGGAGAGGCTGGCGAACAGCGTCATGTGCGCAACGTCCGCAGCCCCGAGGCCATGACGTGCATATAGACGGTAGCGAACCGAACCGCCCGACAGCATCGACAGGCCAATGGCATTGCCGATGGCAAACGCGGTGAAGCCGCCCAGGGCCAGGGTGCGTGGCGCCAGGGTTACGCCGGCGTAGCGGCTGGCGGACCATTCGTAGCCCAGCAGAATAATGAAGCCGACGATGGTCGCGCCCAGTGCGCCAATCAATGCCGGTTTTGGCACGTCCAGGATCGAATCGTGGAGCGCATACAGATCGAGTTCGCTTAATAAATGGCGACAGGCAATCAGCGCGATAGCGAACAACAGCAAGGTGACCGCAAGACCGATGGGTTGGCGGTATTTGCTGACCAGATCAAGCAGGCGCAAACGCTCGGCCTTGATAGGTTGTGTCGCTGTGACGGTGTCTTGTGGATCAGACGAGTTGGCGCGCATCAATCACCTCTTGGATTGTGCGCGACAGGATGGAGGTATCGAGCCAAGTTACCAATCCCTGTAGAAAAAAATAATCACAAATATTAACGCTTCTCGCCGGTTCGAGGCGATGGCGCGTCATCGGTCGTAGAGGGCCTGCCTGGCACAGAGCATAGTCTGAACTCAGAGCCTCGGTGATCCTGAACGGTTCACTGCACAGTGACAGATCATTGTTGCGAAAGGACTTTTTCAACAGATACAAAAAAGGCCACTCTTTCGAGCAGCCTTTTTTGATGTTTGGTTGCGGGAGCCGGATTTGAACCGACGACCTTCGGGTTATGAGCCCGACGAGCTACCAGACTGCTCCATCCCGCGTCTGTGTGGCGGCATTCTACAGGCGAACGACGGAGTGTCAACCGTTAATCCTGAATAGGGTCAAATAAGCGTAAGTGGGCGGCGAACGGTCGCGGGGGAGACCTAAGTTTCGGAATAGGAACGATTTCTTGTTCCTGCGTCGCCAGCTGTTACTTGCTCGTTTCTATTCAAATTTATAAAAGAGGCGCGCACAAAAAAGGCCACTCTTTCGAGTAGCCTTTCTTGATGTTTGGTTGCGGGAGCCGGATTTGAACCGACGACCTTCGGGTTATGAGCCCGACGAGCTACCAGACTGCTCCATCCCGCGTCTGTGTGGCGGCATTCTACAGGCGAACGCCTGAGTGTCCACCGTTAATCCTGAATAGGGTCAAATAAATGTAAATTGAGCGGCGAACGGACGCTAGGGAGACTTAAGTTGCGGAATCGGAACGATTTCTCGTTTCTGCACCGTCAGCCGTTACCTGCTCTTTCCTATCCAGGATTTACAAAAGCGACGCGCACAAAAAAGGCCACTCTTTCGAGTAGCCTTTCTTGATATTTGGTTGCGGGAGCCGGATTTGAACCGACGACCTTCGGGTTATGAGCCCGACGAGCTACCAGACTGCTCCATCCCGCGTCTGTGTGTCGGCATTCTACAGAGGATCGGCGATCTGTCAACCTTCAACTCAGAGAAAACCTCTTCCCGTTCAATCGCTTAGCTTGAAATTAGAGCTGGGTGATTGGCTGCAAGGTCGGTGTGGCAAGGCTTTAAGCTCTATCGGGTGAGGCTTTACGATTGAAAAAATAAATTCAACTGGTACTTTTCCTGCGGGGGAAAAGAACATTCAGAGTACTGGTGCTATATACAGGTGCCAGTGAGATACTGCCGATCCGGCTCGTCATTACGTCATTTCCTTGCCATGAACACCGCTTTTATATGACCCAACGCAAAATCATCCACGTCGACTGTGACTGTTTCTACGCCGCCATCGAGATGCGTGATGACCCGCGCCTGGCCGGTAAGCCATTGGCGGTGGGCGGGTCGGCGGACCGGCGTGGGGTGATTGCCACCTGTAATTATGAAGCGCGGGCCTACGGCGTGCGTTCGGCGATGTCGTCCGGGCATGCCTTGAAGCTGTGCCCGGACCTGACCATCGTCAAGCCGCGGATGGACGCCTATAGAGAAGCGTCGAAGGAAATTCAGACGATCTTCAGCGATTACACCGACCTGATCGAGCCGCTTTCCCTCGACGAGGCCTACCTGGACGTGTCGGACAGCGCGCATTTTGGCGGCAGCGCCACGCGGATTGCTCAGGACATCCGCCGTCGGGTCTCCAATCAGTTGCACATCACCGTCTCGGCGGGCGTGGCACCGAACAAGTTCCTGGCCAAGATCGCCAGTGACTGGAAGAAGCCCAACGGCTTGTTCGTCATCACCCCGGATCAGGTGGAAGACTTCGTCAGCGGATTGCCGGTGAGCAAGCTGCACGGCGTGGGCAAGGTCACCGCCGACAAACTCGGCAGGCTCGGCATCGTTGATTGTTCGCAGCTGCGTGAGTGGAACAAGTTGGCGCTGGTGCGCGAATTCGGCAGTTTCGGTGAGCGACTATGGAGTCTGGCCCATGGGATCGATGAGCGGCTGGTGCACAACGACAACCGTCGGCAATCCATCAGCGTCGAAAATACCTACGACGTGGATCTACCGGACCTGGTGAGTTGCCTGGATAAACTGCCTGAGCTACTGGAAACCCTCGCCGGGCGCATGGCGCGGATCGATAGCAGCTATCGGCCGGGCAAGCCGTTCGTCAAAGTGAAATTCCACGATTTCACCCAAACCACGCTGGAGCAGGCCGGGGCAGGGCGGGATCTGGGCAGCTATCAGTTGTTGTTGACCCAGGCGTTCAATCGCGGTGGCAAGCCGGTGCGGTTGTTGGGGGTCGGGGTGCGGCTGGAGGATTTGCGGGGCGGGTTTGAGCAGATGGAGTTGTTTGAGCGGTAGTTCGGTGTTGAATGTTGGGGTCTCATCGCGGGCAAGCCTTGCTCCTACAGGTATCAGGTTGAACGCGATTTCGCGTACGACATAAATCCTGTAGGAGCGAGGCTTGCCCGCGAAGTTTCTGCTGTTAATTCGGGTTCGGATCCGCCACCAGTCGCCCGGCATCCCGGGTCAACGACTTGAGGAATTCGGTCTGCAGCTCAGGATCGTTGCGCGTCAGTTCGATAAGGCTCTGTTCCAGCTCGCTGGCTTCTTCTTCCAGACCCAGTTCCGACAGGCGTTTGACCCGGTGTACCCACTGGCTCACTTCGTCGTCTTCAAGGTCGTCGTAAATCAGCCCGTGGGCTTCGAGCAACTTGCCACGCAAGCCACTGCTGACCGCCAGGGACGAGTCGGTGTGCACGTCGTCCTGGGCATCTTCGACCGTGATCAACAGCCGGCTCAGATGATTGATGTCATGTTCGGCGAACGGGCTGTCCAACAGGTTCAGGCGCAATACGCCGTTTTTGTCGGTGGTCAGCTCGAAGGTTTCCTTGCCAGCCTTGACCTGCACCGGGCGCTCGCTCCAGGGCAGGCTCGAGTATTCCGTGCGTTTGTCGCGCTGGACTTCGTCGATGCCGGCCAGGTTTTGCTGGGCACGACCGTGAGACTGCACGTTCATGAACGGGTTGATCCCGGCCACACCGTAGCTCAGCCAATCCTTCGTCACGCTGTCCGGCAAGTTGCCGAGGGCAAACACGTTGACCACGTTCGCGCCGACACCGGCCACCACGGCCACCATGCCCAGCGGGATCTCGTAGACCTCCCGCCAGGGTTGGTAAGGCGTGTAGCGGTCGTAGTGACGCGTGACTTCGAACTCAGTGACTTCGAAGGTCTTTTGCTCGTGGATTTTCACCCGACGTTGCGGCAGCTCAAGGACCTTGGGCTCACCGACATCGATCTGCAGGCTGTGATCGAGCAATTTGCGCTCGACCCGTTCCTCGTGCTCGCTGCGTTGTGACATCTGATTGGCACAGCCGCTGACCAGCAGGGTGCCGCACAGGGCGGCACCACCGAGGCCTAAGGTGTTTCGCTTGAACATGACTTCTCTATCTGGTGTCAGCGGCGGATTCGGGCCTGGAGGAAGGACAGCACGTCAGCGACCGGCAGGGCTTGCGCCTCGGCCTCGGTGCGGCTCTTGTATTCCAGATTGCCATCGGCGAGGCCGCGGTCACTGACCACGATCCGGTGCGGAATGCCGATCAGCTCCATGTCCGCGAACTTGATGCCCGGGCTGGTTTTCTTGTCGCGGTCGTCCAGCAGCACTTCGAAGCCTGCCGCGGTCAATTGCGCGTACAGCGTGTCGGTGGCTTCGCGAACCTGCTCGTTGTCGTAGCGCAGCGGTACCAGGGCAATCTGGAAGGGAGCCAGAGTGTCGCTCCAGATGATCCCGTTGGCGTCGTTGTTCTGCTCGATGGCCGCAGCCACCACGCGGGACACGCCAATGCCGTAGCAGCCCATTTCCAGGGTCACCGGCTTGCCGTTCTCGCCCAGCACTTCGCACTTCATCGCTTTGCTGTACTTGTTGCCCAGCTGGAAGATGTGCCCGACTTCGATGCCGCGCTTGATTTCCAGGGTGCCCTTGCCATCCGGGCTTGGGTCGCCGGCCACGACGTTACGCAGGTCGGCCACGGTCGGAACCGGCAGGTCACGTTCCCAGTTCACGCCGAAGTAGTGCTTGTCGTCGATGTTGGCGCCAATGCCGAAGTCGCTCATCAACTCGACCGAACGGTCGATGATGATCGGCAGCGGCAGGTTCAACGGGCCGAGGGAGCCGGCGCCGGCGCCAATCGCGTCACGCAATTCGCTTTCCGAGGCCATGACCAGCGGGCTGGCAACGCCTGGCTGTTGGGCAGCCTTGATTTCGTTCAGCTCGTGGTCGCCACGGATGATCAGGGCAATCAGCTTGCCTTTCTCTTCTGCGTGAACCACGAGGGTCTTGATGGTTTTTTCGATCGGCAGATTGAAGCCTTCGACCAGTTGCGCAATGGTCTTGGCGTTCGGGGTGTCGACCAGGCGCAGCTCTTCGGCCGGAGCGGCGCGGGAGGTTTCGCGCGGTACGGCTTCGGCTTTCTCGATGTTCGCGGCGTAGTCGGAACCGTTGCTGAAGGCGATATCGTCTTCGCCGGACTCGGCCAGTACGTGGAACTCGTGGGAGCCGGCACCGCCGATGGAGCCGTTGTCGGCTTCAACAGGGCGGAACTTCAGGCCCAGACGGGTGAACACGTTGCAGTAAGCCTGGTGCATGCGATCGTAGGTGATCTGCAGCGACGGCTGGTCGGCGTGGAAGGAGTAGGCGTCCTTCATGATGAATTCGCGACCGCGCATCAAACCGAAGCGTGGACGGATTTCGTCACGGAATTTGGTCTGGATCTGATACACGTTGATTGGCAGCTGTTTGTAACTGCTCAACTCGTTGCGCATTAGGTCGGTGATCACTTCTTCGTGGGTCGGGCCGGCGCAGAAGTCGCGACCGTGGCGATCCTTGAAGCGCAGCAATTCCGGGCCGTATTCTTCCCAGCGCCCGGATTCCTGCCACAGCTCAGCCGGTTGAGTGCTCGGCATCAACACTTCAAGCGAGCCGGCGGCGTTCATTTCTTCACGAACGACGGCTTCGACCTTGCGCATCACTCGCAAACCCATGGGCAGCCAGGTGTACAGGCCCGAGGCGAGTTTGCGGATCATGCCGGCGCGCAGCATCAGCTGATGGCTGATTACGACGGCATCGGAAGGCGTTTCTTTCTGTGTGGCAAGCAAAAATTGACTGGTGCGCATGGTTGGCCGTTGTCGGTTGCTGATGACGAGAAATGACGGAGCATTGTACGGGCGAGATCTGCTGACGTACAGAAGTGCGGCCGGCGGTGTGGCTCGATGGCGGGAAACCTCCCGCCATTCGGGACGTTTCCTATGACTCTTCCACGGCCGGTGTCTGGAGCGGTTCGGGCGTCGGCGTCGGGCCGGCCTTGCGGCTCTCCTGGAACCAGTGCAGCGCGATCAGCAGCAGGGTCGGCACGCCGAGCAGGGCTGTGATCAGGAAGAAGTTGTGATAGCCGAATTTCTCCACCATGACCCCGGAGTAGCCGCCGATCAGGCGCGGCAGCAAGAGCATGATCGAGCTGAGCAGGGCGTATTGGGTGGCGGAGAACTTGAGGTTGGTCAGGCTCGACAGGTACGCGACGAACGCCGATGTCGCCAGGCCCGAGCTGAAGTTGTCCAGGGAAATGGTCAGGATCAGCATGTTCAGGTTGGCGCCCATGTCGGCGAGCATCAGGAACAGCAGGTTGGTGCCGGCCGAGGCGATACCGCCGATCAGCAGGATCGGCAGGATACCGAAGCGCACGATCAGCAGGCCGCCCATGCCGGCGCCCACCAGGGTCATGATCAGGCCGAAAATCTTGCTGACGCTGGCGATCTGATCCTTGGTGAAGCCTTGGTCGATGTAGAACACGTTGGCCATCACGCCCATGACCGTGTCAGACATCCGGTAGGTGGCGATCAAGCCGAGCAACAGGAACGCTTGCCAGCGGTAGCGCAGAATGAAGTCGTTGACCGGCGTTAGCACCGGCGCCAGGCCACGGCGGCCCATGGCCGACAGGCACAGGGCGGTCAGCGTGATATAGAGGATGGCCCGCAGGAACGCGCGGTCTTCGAGCAGCAGGTCGAGCAGGCTCTCGCCCTGGAACAGCACGGCGGCGAAATCCGTGTTGTAGAGCTGGGTGAACATGGCCGGCACCGACACCAGCAGCACGATCAGCACAAACACCGAGGCCAATTGATGCGCAAAGCTGTAGCGCCCCGCCTGCAACTGAGTGCGCAACGGCACCGGCGGCTCGCGCATGAACAGGCTGGTCAGCAGTGCGGGGATCATCAGCGCACCGAACAGCACATACGTGCCGGCCCAGGCCGAGTGTTGGTAGTTGAAACCCGTGGAGCCGAAGCCTTCGGCGAAGAACAGCGCGCCGGCGGTGGCCAGCAGCGCGGCGATGCGATAACCGGACATGTAGCTGGCGGCCAGCGCCGCCTGTCGACTGTCTTCGGCGATTTCCAGGCGATAGGCGTCGACGGCAATGTCCTGGGTCGCCGAAGCGAAAGCCACGATCACCGCGATGGCGATCAACCAGGACAAATGCTTTTGCGGGTCGCAGAAACCCATGCCGATCAGGCCGAGGATCACCAGCGATTGGGACAGCACCAGCCAGGAGCGGCGTCGACCGAGCTTGCCGAGTAATGGCAGGCGCCATTGATCCAGCAGCGGGGACCACACCCATTTAAAGGCGTAGGCCAGGCCTATCAGGCTTGCATAGCCAATGGTTTCGCGGGCCACACCGGCCTCGCGCAACCAGACCGACAGCGTCGAAAACACCAGCATGTAGGGCAGGCCGGCGGCGAAACCAAGCAACAACAGCACAAGCGTTGATGGGCTGGCATAGGCGGCGAGCGCGGCGCGCCAGGTTTTACGGGGCATGGGCTGGAGTCTGCCTCAAGATTACGGAAACAAAGCGCGCACTCTAACCGCTGTGCTCTACCGGGCGCCAGCCATGACGCTGAATATCAACACGATTGTTCAGGATACTAATGCCTTCGGTGCGCAAACGCGCCCGTTGTTCATCCCCCGATGGGCTTCCCGCCGGCAGACTGATCCGACCGCCGGCACCAAGCACGCGGTGCCAAGGCAACCTGGTGTCGCCGGGCAACTGGCTCAGCGTGCGCCCGACCCAGCGTGCCGCGCGCCCCAACCCTGCCAACTCGGCCAATTGTCCATAACTCACCACTTTGCCCTCGGGCACTTGGGCCAAGGTCAGGTACAGCGCCGTGCGTCGGATTTGCGCCGGGCTTTCGTTTTCCGTCGTTTCGTCTGTCACGTCCGCAGTTCCTGAAGAAATTCGATTTTGCGCCCACAGATTAAGTCCAGAAGCAGCAATTGAGAAATGAACTCAATAGAAATAGTCGGGTCAGTCCTTGCTAGCGCCTTGTTCCTTGGGATAATGCCGACTTTTTTTCGCAAACCAGAGCCTTCGATCTGCTTATGTTGTCCAGAACCTTGTTGTGCCTCGCTGTCTTCAGTGCTTCCACGCCTTTGCTCGCCGACACCGTATGGTTGAAAAACGGTGACAAATTGAGCGGCAAGATCACCGTGTTCGATGGCGGCAAACTGCTGATCCAGACCGAATACGCCGGTGCGGTTCCAATCGACTGGAAGCAGGTCAAGACCCTGGAAAGTGATCAGGAATTGTTGGTCAAGCAGGATGCCTACAACGGCGAGAAGGCCAAATCCTTGAAGGCTGCCGAAGATGGCAAGGTGACCTTGGCCAATGGCGAGGCGCCGAAAACCGTCGAGTTGGCGAGTATCCAGCAGATTCTCAAGCCTAAACCGGTGGTCGAAGACCTGGTCTGGAAGGGTAATGTCGACATGGCCCTGGATTACCAGCGCGCCGAGAAGGACACCGACGACTACGATATCGGCTTCAAGACCACGGCCCGTCATGGCCGCTGGCGGCATACGGCCGAGGGCGAGTACAACCGCGAATTCCAGGATGACGTGGTGACCACCGACAACTGGCGTGCCGAGTACTCCCTTGACCGATTCCTCACCGAGCACTGGTACTGGGATGGTCGCGTGAACTACAAGCGCGACAAGGTCGAAGAGTTGTCCCGTCAGCGTGTGGTCGGTACCGGTCCGGGGTATCAGTTCTGGGACAACGAGCTGGGCGCGTTCTCGCTGGGTTCGCTGCTCAACCGCACCGATTACGAATACCGCGATGGCGGCAAGGACAACTTCTATTCCGTGGCCATGAAGTGGGACTACAACCGCTATCTGGTGGGCAAGAAGGTCGAGTTCTTCACTAATGGCGAAGTGGGCAAGCCGCTGTCCGGCGTGGCCGATTACGCGCTCGATGCCGAATTGGGTTTGCGCTACAAAGTCACCGACTGGGCTTCGCTTAACCTCAAGGCCGAGCGCGACATCATCAGCGGCACCAATGATGCTGATTTGAACAAGACGCGCTATACCGCAGGGTTTGGCGTGGCTTGGTAAAACGCTCAAAGATCAAAAGATCGCAGCCTTCGGCAATGCCTACGATGAATCAACGTTCATCCTGCAGGCACTGCCAAAGGCTGCGATCTTTTTTTTGATGTGATTGCGTCAGGTGCATTCACCTTGACGGACGCCGGCCTCGTATCGGCATTCGCCGTTCGGGCTGCCATCCTGTTTCCATAGGCGCATCACGCCTTGCTCACGCCCCTCGACGTAATCGACGGACGTATTCATCTGGCCGTTTTCATACCAGGTGATGGTCGGGCCTTCCAGTTTGCCGTCCTTGTAGGATTTTTGTTCCTTGAGCTGGCCGTTGGCGTACCACTCCTTGAAGTCGCCCTGTTCGCGGTGCTGCTCATCCCACTGCCATTGCACGGTTTGTACGCCCTGATCGTTCCAGCTGGCATGGCTGCGCTGCACGGAATGCTCGTCGACAAAGACTTTCTGTTTCACCGTGGCGTTGGGGTGATACTCGATTTGCCAGCCTCGCGGCGCATTGTCGACGTAGTCCGTGCTGCTTTGCAGCGAACCGTCCGGGAAGTAGGAAAGGTTGGGGCCGGCCATTTTGCCGTTGACGTACTGACCACGTGACTTGATCTTGCCATCGGGGTAATAGCCGAGGATCGGGCCGTCCAGCACGTCATTGTGATAAGTGAGGCGGCCGATGATCGCGCCGTTTTCGTCGTACTCCAGGTACTCGCCATCCACATGCTTGCCGGCGTGCCAGTTGTAGGCCTCTGCCTTCTTGCCGTTATCGTGGTAGGTGGTTTCCCAGCCTTCCAGGTCATCGTTCAAGTAGTTCGCGCGCTTGATGACAACCCCGCTTTCGGAATAGGTGATTGCCTCGCCCTGGCGTTGGCCCTTGGCATCGTTCTGATAGCTTTGTCCGAGCTTTCCGCTCGAGTAGTAGGTTTTTGAGGCGAGGACGGGCCTGCCTGAGACAAAGTCTTTGGCGTTGACGTAATAGTCGCGGCGCAGTTTGCCAGATTCGACGTAAAAGACTTTGGCGTGCCAGGCCTTGCGTTTGCTGACGTAGGCCATCGGCATTTTCAGGAAGTAAGCCGCCTGACCTTTGCTGGTTGGTGCGTAGTCTTCGTCCAGATACAGCTTTCCGTCCACCAGGGAGGCGGTCAGGTTGCCGCACTCTTCGGGCGTACACGGACGGACCTTTTCAAAAAAAGCCCGTTTGCCGTCACATTCCGAGAGCGTTATCAACAGTGGTGTTTCGTCGTCTATCAGTTGCTGGACTTCATTGAGCAGTCGACCAAACGATTCGTTGGGTACGCCCACCGATTCCGGTGTGAGGTAGACCTCGTTGCTGCCGCAAGTGTGTGGCGTAGAGAGTTCCAGCAAAGCCGCCGCGCGCAGTTCTGGCTGGGGAATGCCCTGGATGGCAGGGCCTTGGCCGATATAGGTGGCGTGGGTATCCATGCCGATGATGATGGTCGGATGGTCGGGGCGGGGATTGGCGTGAATCGAGAAGGGGAGTGCGAGCGTGATCAGCACTGCGCCCAGGGTTTTCCATTGGTTGAACGGCATCCTGCTGCTTCCATGTGATTTTCCAGGTGGCGAATCATATAGAAGGACGAGAAGATGGCCCAACGCAAAAACAGGCGCCCACAAAAAAGCCCCGCTTTTAAGGGCGGGGCTTTTTACTAAAGCAAGTACAAGTTAGATAACTTGAACTTCTTCAGCTTGCATGCCTTTCTGACCGCGGGTAGCGATGAAAGAAACCTGTTGGCCTTCTTTCAGGCTTTTGAAGCCGTCGGATTGGATTGCTTTGAAGTGAACGAACAGGTCGTCACCGGATTGTGGAGTGATGAAGCCGAAGCCTTTTTCATCGTTGAACCACTTAACGGTACCAGTTTGGCGATTAGACATGGTGTAACTCCTTGAACAAAGATAACTGCGACGCAGGAAGAACCCTGGCCGAGACTGAGTGCAAAGAGCAGGAAAAATTCTTGTAGATGGTTGGATCGAAATTCAACATATCGTGTAGAGATTCTCAGTGACACAAGCAGCACAGTGGCGCCACCTTAACCCTTTTTCCGGAACGTGCCAATGCTTCCTGCGAAGGTTTCTCTGTTTTCGTGACTGACGGTGCATCGTTTTGGCGGGAAGACCCGGCAATCAGGGGGGATCGGCGAGAATTAATAGCTGCGCTTTGAACCCGGAGTGCGCGCCTAGTAAGATGCCGGACAGAATTTTTCCACCTCGCTATTCAGGACACCCCGCCATGAGCATCAAATCGGACAAGTGGATTCGCCGCATGGCGCAAGAGCACGGCATGATCGAACCGTTCGTCGAGCGCCAGATGCGCGGCGAAGGTGCCGAGCGCCTGATTTCCTATGGTGTGTCGAGCTACGGCTACGACGTACGTTGCGCCGGTGAGTTCAAGGTGTTCACCAACATCAACTCGGCCATCGTCGACCCGAAGAACTTCGACGAGAAGAGCTTTGTCGACGTGACCAGCGACGTCTGCATCATCCCGCCGAACTCCTTCGCCCTGGCCCGCACCGTGGAATTCTTCCGCATTCCGCGCAACGTGCTGACCATCTGCCTGGGTAAAAGCACCTACGCCCGTTGCGGCATTATCGTCAACGTGACGCCGCTCGAGCCTGAGTGGGAAGGCCACGTGACCCTGGAATTCTCCAACACCACCACCTTGCCGGCGAAAATCTACGCCAACGAAGGCGTCGCACAGATGCTGTTCTTCGAATCCGACGAAGAGTGCGAAGTCTCCTACAAGGACCGTGGCGGCAAGTACCAGGGCCAGCGCGGCGTCACCCTGCCACGCACCTGATCCGTCCATCTGACAGTTCCCGGGAATTCTTCGGCGGGTAGACACTCTATTGGGTGTACTGCCCGTTTTGCGCACAGCGAACCGGGCCATTGCTCAGGAGTGCTCCATGAAGATCGATCCGCAAATCAGCGCCGAACTGGCAAGGCTTGAGCCCAATCAGATTGGCGTTTTGGCCTGGTCCTTGCTGGCGCATCCGCCTATCAGCATGGCAGGCGGCATCCCCGGCCAGCCTGATCCCGATACCCCCAACGAACAACCCACCGAGCCCGGTGAGCCAACCCTGCCGGACGAGCCACCACCCGCGCCGGTTGCTTGATGCCGGTCCTGCGCTCGTCGCACGATGCGTCATCCTGTAGGAGCGAAGCTTGCTCGCGAAGGCTGCTGTACATCCAACAATGATGTTGGCTGATACGACGTCATCGCGAGCAAGCTTTGCTCCTATAGGGTGAGCGTCAGCTGACTGGCCATATTTCGTTGTCGCCGATGACAAAAATCCTGCAGCTATCATCCCGCTCGACTTGATACCCGCCGGTAAATGCGCCGAACGCGGGCAACAGGCTGACTTGCTCCCCTAACCTGAAACACGCCAGGCGCAAGCTTTGACGGCCCCGGCCGTTGAGCCGGTAGACCGGATGCACATGCCCCGCGAGCACGTGACGGCTGGGATGGGGATCAGGCTCGTGTTGCAGGGCAAACGGCCCCAGCAGCAGAGGTTCCGGCACCACACGAATGTTCAGCGACAACGGCGGATCGCCCGCGCGTTTGTCGTGATTGCCGCGAATCAGCGTCATCGGCAGGTCGCAATGGCGTTCCCGCCACGCGGCCAGGGCCTGCAACGTATCCGCAGCATGGGAGCCGGGGCCGTGGAGAAAGTCGCCAAGGAAAATCAACTGGCGACAGGGCAGGGCAGCCAGCAAGCCATCCAGCACCGCGATGTTTTGCGCCGTCGTGCCCCTCGGTACCGGTTGACCGAGGCTGCGATAGGCCGCGGCCTTGCCAAAGTGCACATCGGCAACCAGCAGCGCTTGCTGGGCCGGCCAGTAGATGGCTTTCTCGGGCAACAACCAGAGTTCTTCGCCAGCCAGGCGCACAGGGTAGGGCGCGCTCATCAGGCTTTCCCGGTTTCAGCGGTTTTTTCCAGATCGCCGACCATTCGCCTAATGCGATCCGCCAGTTTCTCGGAACTCATGCTTTCGCGCATCCGTTCCACCAGCAGCGGGAAGCCCAGCGGCGTAGGACGCTTGATCAGATGCAGGTCGAATCTCAAGCGATTGATGCGGGCCAAGGTCTGCTCCAGTCGACGAATATCCAATTCTTCCCGTAGGACTTCTTCCCCGGCCTGGGCCAGCAACAGGTTGTCGGCGTCGTATTGCTTGAACACTTCAAAGAACAAACCGCTTGATGCCTGGACCTGTCGCGTGCTCTTGGGCGCGCCGGGGTAGCCGGCGAACACCAGCCCTGCAATGCGTGCGATTTCCCGAAAGCGTCGCAGCGCCAGCTCGCCGGCGTTCAGGCTGGCGAGAACGTCGGGCAGCAGGTGCTCGGCGCTGAACAGTTCGGGATTCAGGTGTTGGGACCAATCGACAGGTGTTGCGCTCAGCAATTCGAGGCCGTAATCGTTCACCGCAATCGAAAACGTCACTGCCTGCCGCTGGCTTACCCGCCAAGCCAACAGACTCGCCAGCCCCAGATGCACCTGGCGCCCCGCAAACGGATAGAGGAACAAGTGCCAGCCTTCACGGGACTTGAGCGATTCCGCCAGCAGGGAATCAATGGTCGGCAGTCCGGACCAGCGTTGCTGCACGTCCAGCAGTGGACGCACCGCCGCCATTTCCGGGCCAGCAAAGTCACCGCAAGCCGCCGCACTGAACCGCGCAACCACCGCCTGAGCCAACTCGCTGGACAGTGGCATCCTCCCGCCATTCCAACGGGGCACCGCCGCTCTTTTCACGGTGCTGCGCCGCACGTAGGCCGTCATGTTTTCCACCCGCACCAATTCCAGCAAACGCCCCGCGAACAGAAATCCATCGCCAGGTTTCAGGCGAGCGATAAACCCTTCCTCAACACTGCCCAATTGCTTGCCACCGCCGCCCTTGCTCCAGAACTTCAACTGAATGCTCGCATCGCTGACGATGGTGCCGATGCTCATGCGATGTCGCCGCGCCAGTCGCGCATCCGGCACACGCCACACGCCCTGTTCATCGGGTTCGACCCGGCGATAATCCGGATAGGCTGTCAGGGAAAGTCCGCCGTGGCGTACGAAAGCCAGCGCCCAGGCCCAATCCGCCAGTGTGAGATCCCGATATGCCCAGGCAGCGCGGACTTCTTCGTACAGCTCACCGGGCACAAACCCACCCCCCAACGCCATGCTCACCAGATGCTGCACCAGCACGTCCAGCGGCTTGTAGGGCGATTCGCGCGGTTCGATCCGCCGTTGCGCCACGGCGTCCTGCGCGGCGGCCGCTTCGATCAGCTCCAGGCTGTGGGTCGGCACCAACGTCACCCGTGATACGCGTCCCGGGGCATGCCCGGAGCGTCCGGCCCGCTGCATCAGCCGCGCCACGCCTTTGGCCGAGCCGATTTGCAATACGCGCTCCACCGGCAGGAAATCCACGCCCAAGTCGAGGCTGGAGGTGCAGACCACCGCTTTGAGTTGCCCGTCCTTGAGCGCGCGCTCGACCCAGTCGCGGGTGTCCCGTGACAGCGAGCTGTGATGCAAGGCGATCAACCCGGCCCAATCCGGGCGGGCTTCCAGTAACGCCTGATACCAGATCTCCGATTGCGCGCGGGTGTTGGTGAACACCAGAGTGCTGGGGCTGGAGTCGAGTTCGGCGACCACCTGCGGCAACATCTTCAACCCGATGTGCCCGGCCCAAGGGAAACGCTCGATGGCGGGTGGCAACAACGTGTCGACCCGCAGCTCCTTGCCGTTTTGGCCCTGGACGCTGATGCCGCTCCCTTGTGGGATCAATACCTGTTCGGCGTGGGCTTGATTCCCCAACGTCGCGGAAACGCCCCACACGATCAATCCGGGATGCCAGCGGCGCAAACGGGCGAGGGCCAATTGCAATTGCACGCCGCGCTTGTTGCCGAGCAATTCGTGCCATTCGTCGACCACCACCATGCGCAAGGTCGATAGCGCGGTTTGCGCATCGGCCCGGGCGAGCATCAGGGTCAGGCTTTCGGGAGTGGTGATCAGTGTGGTGGGCAAGCGCCGGCTCTGACGGGCGCGTTCGCTGCTGCTGGTGTCGCCGGTGCGCAGGCCGACGCTCCACGGTATCTGCAAATCAGCCAGCGGCGCTTCCAGCGCACGGGCGGTGTCGGCGGCCAAGGCGCGCATCGGGGTTATCCACAGCACCGTCAGCGGTGGCGCAACCGGTTTGCGTTTGCGCGGCGTTTCTGCAGGCGTGGCAGACGCGCCGAAGCGATTGAGCGCACCGAACCACACTGCGTAGGTTTTACCGGTACCGGTGCTGGCATGCAGCAACCCGGATTCGCCGCGCTTGACCGCCGCCCACACTTGTTTCTGGAAGGCGAAAGGCTTCCAGCCGCGGGCGGCGAACCAGTGTTTTGCGTAGTCGGGGGAGGTTCCCATGCGGGCGGTGTGCGCTCTGAAAGTCCTCTTTCAGTGACCGCAGCGGGAGGCGAAAGGTTTAATGACGAAACGCAGGCTTGTAGGAGCAAGGCTTGCCCGCGATGGCGATCTCATGGGCGCCATCGCGAGCAAGCTTTGCTCCTACAGGGGCACGGTGGCGGGTTACTTGAGGTTGCCGCTGAGGAATTGCTTCAACCGCTCACTCTTCGGACTGCCCAACACCTCCTCCGGCGCGCCTTCTTCCTCCACCAGTCCCTGGTGCAGAAACAACACCTGGCTCGACACTTTGCGGGCGAAGCTCATTTCGTGGGTCACCATGATCATGGTCCGGCCTTCTTCAGCCAAACCCTGGATCACGCGCAGTACTTCACCCACCAGTTCCGGGTCGAGAGCCGAAGTCGGTTCGTCGAACAGCATCACTTCCGGTTCCATCGCCAAGGCGCGGGCAATCGCCACACGCTGTTGCTGACCACCCGAGAGAAACGCCGGGTACTGATCCGCAACACGCGCCGCCAGGCCCACTTTGTCGAGGTAGCGCCGGGCGCGATCCTCGGCTTCCTCCTTGCTGCAACCCAGCACCCGGCGCGGGGCCATGGTGATGTTTTCCAGCACGGTCATGTGGCTCCACAGGTTGAAATGCTGGAACACCATGGCCAGGCGCGTGCGGATGCGTTGCAGTTCAGCGGGATCGGCCACGTGCATGCCGTGACGATCCTTGACCATGCGGATGTCCTTGCCATCCAGGCTCATGGCGCCGTCATTCGGTTGTTCGAGAAAGTTGATGCAGCGCAGGAAGGTACTTTTGCCCGAGCCGCTGGCGCCGATCAGGCTGATGACGTCGCCGGTGTTGGCCTTGAGCGAAACACCTTTGAGCACATGATGGTCGCCATAGCTTTTATGCAGGCCGTCGATGGTCAATTTATACATGGGGCATGCATCCTCAAGGCGAAAGTAGGTAGCCGCTGCGATAGGCTTCGGTGCCCGCGACGTGGGCGATCACCATGCCTGCAGTGGCCATGCGGCGCAGCGAACGGGCGTACATCAACCCGGCGGCGGTGCAATGGATGGGGGTGACGCGGTCAAGGATCGGGTCGATGACTTCGGCAATCTGCTGCCCGGCTTTCAGGTATTGCCCAGGCCGCGCGGTGAACACCAGCAACCCGCCGACCGGCGTGGCCACCGGTTCGACACCGGCCAACGGCGTGGCCGGGTAGGGCAGTTCGGGCAGAGGTGCCGCTTCGCCGGCGATGGCGCCGAAGTGAATCAGGTAATCGATCAACGCCTGGCAATCGGCGCTGGCCAGTGGGTGATACACATCGCCCTGGCCGCGTAATTCGACGGTGACCGAGAAACTGCCCAGCGGAATATCGAAGTGTTCGCCGAAGCGCTCCTTCAACTGCCACCAGAGCAGGGTGAAGCATTCATCGAACGACTGGCCGCCGGAATCGGTGGCCAGCAAACTGGCCTCGGCACCGATGTAGCGCGCCAGCGGCTCGACCTGCGGCCAAGCCTCCGGCGTGGTGTAAAGGTGCGCGACGGCTTCGAAATCACAATGCAGGTCCAGCACCATGTCCGCGTCGCAGGCCAGGCGTTGCAGGGTCAGGCGCTGGGATTGCAGTTGGGTGCCGGCCGTCTGGCGGGCAAGGGCGTTGCGCAGGCTGGTGCGGATCAGTTCGAGGTTGTGCTGCGGATCGTCGCCGAGCAGGCCTTCGATCTCGTTGCCCACCTCTTCGCTCAAATCGACGAACCAGCGGTTGAAGTTCTGCCCGCTCTCCAGTTCGTAGCGGCCCAAGGGCACGTCCATCAACACCTGTTCCAGGCCGACCGGGTTGGCCACGGGCACCAACACGATTTCGCTGCGCAGGCGGCCGGCGGCTTCCAGCTGCGCCAAGCGCTGCTTGAGGTGCCAGGCCACCAGCATGCCGGGCATTTCATCGGCGTGCAGGGACGACTGGATGTAGATCTTGCCCGCTCCATTGGCCGGGCCGAAATGGAAGCTGTGGATCTGTCGTGCGGTCCCCGGCAGCGGGGCCAGCAAGTCATGTTTCTGGTGGCGCATTTACGATAGGTCCTAGTGAGTCGGCCCGAGGAAGGCCAGCCATCGGCGTTCGGCGAGACGGAACAGGCCGACCAGCGCAAAGGTCACGGTCAAGTAGATCAGCGCAGCGATGCCGAACGACTGGAAGGTCAGGAAGGTCGCCGAGTTGGCGTCCCGTGCGACTTTCAGGATATCCGGGATGGTCGCGGTGAACGCCACGGTGGTCGAGTGCAGCATCAGGATCACTTCGTTGCTGTAATAAGGCAACGAACGGCGCAAGGCCGACGGCATGATCACGTAGGCATACAGCTTCCAGCCTGTCAGACCATAGGCCTTGGCCGCTTCGACTTCACCGTGGTTCATGCTGCGGATCGCCCCGGCGAAAATCTCCGTGGTGTAGGCGCAGGTGTTCAGGGCGAAGGCCAGGATCGTGCAGTTCATCGCATCGCGAAAGAACGCATCCAGTACCGGTTGCGCACGGACGGCCGCCAGGCTGTAGATCCCGGTGTAGCAGATCAGCAGTTGGATATAGAGCGGCGTGCCACGGAACAGGTACGTGTAGAACTGCACTGGCAGACGAATGTAGAAGTGCGGCGAGACCCGGGCGATGGACAGCGGGATCGACACCAGGAAGCCGATGAAGATCGAGGCGCTGAGCAGCCACAGGGTCATGGCCAGGCCGGTGATGTGGTAACCGTCGCTATAGAGGAAGGGTTTCCAGTATTCCTGCAAGAGTTCGATCATCGTACGGCCTCCCGGGAGCCGGCGGCGTAGCGGCGTTCAAGCTTGCGCAGGACGAAGTTGGAGACGCTGGTGATCAGCAGGTAAATCAGTGCTGCCAGGACCAGGAAGTAGAACAGTTGATAGGTGCTTTTACCCGCGTCCTGGGCAGCCTTGACCAGGTCGGCAAGGCCGATGATCGACACCAGGGCAGTGGCCTTGAGCATCACCATCCAGTTGTTGCCGATGCCCGGCAGGGCGAAACGCATCATCTGCGGGAACACCACGATCCAGAAGCGCTGGCCGCGTTTGAGGCCGTAGGCGGTGGCGGCTTCGACCTGACCCCGCGGCACGGCAAGGATCGCCCCGCGGAAGGTTTCAGTGAAGTACGCGCCATAAATGAAGCCCAGGGTGATGACCCCGGCGCTGAACGGGTTGATCTCGATGTATTCCCATTCCATGTATTCGGTGAACGTCGTCAACCAGGTTTGCAGGCTGTAGAAGATCAGCAGCATCAGCACCAGATCCGGCACGCCGCGAATCAGCGTGGTGTAGAGCTGGGCCGGCAAGCGCAACAATTTGGATTTCGACAGTTTGGCACTGGCGCCCAGCAACCCGAGTAACACGGCCACCAGCAGCGACAACGCCGATAATTTGATGGTCATCCAGGTGCCTTCCAACAGCAAAGGACCGAAGCCCTTGAGGCTGAAGGCTGAGAGCCCCAGGTTTTGTAAGAGGTTTTCGAACATAAATCAGCAACCTGATCGAGTAAAAAAAGCGCCCATCGTGAGATGGGCGCCGGGCATTATTTGCCGCTGTACAGATTCAGATCGCCAAAGTGTTTCTTCTGAATGGTGGCGTAAGTGCCATCGTCGTGTAACGCTTTGATACCTTTATCCAAAAGTGCCTTGAGGTCTTTGTTACCTTTAGAGATACCGATAGCTGTTTTGGCAGGCAGCAGCGGAGCATCAATCGGCTTGCTGACTTCGTAATCAGCCCCTTGTGGCGACTTCAAAAAGCCCAGTTCGGCTTGCAGCATGTCCTGGACCCCGGCGTCGAGACGACCGGAAGTCAGGTCCGAATACACCTGATCCTGATTCTGATAGGCCTGGGTTTTCACGCCAGCCTTGTCCAGCACGGCTTTGGCGTAGGCTTCCTGGATGGTGCCTTGTTCGTAGCCGACGGTTTTGCCCTTGAGCGAAGCCACGTCGGTGGTAATGCCAGAACCTTTCTTCGACACGTAAGCGGTTGGGCCGGAGAACAGCTCGCTGGAGAAGTCGATGACTTTTTCGCGGGCTTCGGTGACGGTCATCGAAGAGATCACACCGTCGAATTTATTGGCCTTGAGGCCCGGAATCATGCCGTCGAAATCGCTTTCGACCCATTTGCACTTGACCTTCAACTCGGCACAGATCGCATTGCCCAGGTCGATATCGAAGCCCACCAGGCTGCCATCCGCTGCTTTCGACTCGAACGGTGCATAGGAAGGGTCAACGCCAAAACGCAGTTCTTTGTATTCCTTGGCCAGCGCGGAGCCGGCAGCCATGCACAACGCCAGTGCAGAAAGGGTCAGCAATGCTTTTTTCATTATTCAATCCCTAAGAACCAATATGAGCGCTTGTGGCGCAGAATTATTGTTACTGGAAAGCGTAAGACCTAATGAAAGTAGCAATTTCCGAACCAGAGTCCCGAACAAGCGTTTTAAAAGGTGATTAAAGAGAAGGTTGTGACGCATTTGTGCACGAAAATGGGCGACGTGAATTTCATGCACCAAGTTGGTTCGCTCGATGATCGTTCCCACGCTCCTGCGTGGGAATGCAGCCCGGGACGCTCTGCGTCCCAAGAGCGGACGCGGAGCGTCCGATGAGGCATTCCCACGCGGAGCGTGGGAACGATCAGGTGTCAGCTCAACAAATCCTGCAGTGTGGCCAAGCTATCGGCTTCTTCCACCGATTTGTCTTGGCGCCAGCGCAGCATTCTGGGAAACCGCACCGCAATCCCGCTCTTGTGCCGGCGGGACAG
This sequence comes from Pseudomonas sp. ANT_J12, assembly GCF_008370045.1. Taxonomy (GTDB): domain Bacteria; phylum Pseudomonadota; class Gammaproteobacteria; order Pseudomonadales; family Pseudomonadaceae; genus Aquipseudomonas. Next base: position 614,358 of record NZ_VOBN01000001.1, on the reverse strand, counting down.
GGCGATGCCTTCAAATCCGAGTTCAAACACCAGGCTCGGTTTCACACTGCTCACCGGCCCGAACTTTTCCACCGTGGTCTTGCGCACGATGCCGTCGACCTTGCGCATTTCCTCATCGGTCAGCCCGGAATACGCCTTGGCGAACGGCACCAGCGTGCGTTCGCTCGCCTCGGGCGGACCGTCCCACACGGCGAACGTGTAGTCGCTGTAGAGACTGGCCCGGCGACCATGGCCCCGTTGCGCATAGATCAGCACCGCATCGACGCTGAACGGGTCGACTTTCCATTTCCACCACACGCCCATGTCCTTGGTGCGGCCCACGCCATACAGCGCATCCCGGGCCTTGAGCATCATGCCTTCGACGCCGAGCCGCCGAGAGGCTTCCCGTTGCCGGGCGAGGTCGAACCAGTCTTCGCCGGTCAGCACGGGGGAGGCCAGCAGCACCGGGCTGTTACAGGTGGCGATGACCTGCTCCAGTTGGGTGCGGCGTTCAACCTGGGTGTGGTTGCGCCAGTCTTCGCCCTGCCATTCCAGCAAATCGTAGGCGAGCACCACCACCGGCACCTCGTCGAGGATTTTCTTGCCCAGGGTTTTGCGGCCGATCCGCTGTTGCAACAGGGCGAAGGGTTGCACCGCCGGTGGCGCCGTGGAGTGCGGGTTGAAGGCATCTTCAGTGGTGGGTTGCGCCGATTTCCAGGCGACGATTTCGCCGTCGATCACCGTGCCATCGGGTAAGCCGTGGGTCAGCGTTTCCAGTTCGGGAAAACGTTCGCTGACCAGTTCCTCGCCCCGGGACCAGATCCACAGCCGGCCCTCACGCTTGACCACTTGGGCGCGGATGCCGTCCCACTTCCATTCCACTTGCCACTGGCTGGCCGGGCCGATCAAGGCTTCGAACTGCTCAACGGGTTGTTGCAGGGCATGGGCAAGGAAAAACGGATACGGTTGGCCCCCGCGCTGGGCATGTTCGTCTTCGGACTGTGGGGCGATGAGTTTCAGGTAACTGGCGGCGCTCGGACGATTGGACAGGTCGGTGTAACCCACGAGGCGCTGCGCCACGCGTTTGCTGTCGAGCCCGGCCATGGCGGCCAGTGCGCGGGTCACCAGCAGTTTAGAGACGCCCACGCGAAAACTGCCGGTGATCAGTTTGATACACAGCATCAGGCTCGGGCGGTCCAGTTGCGCCCAGAGGGCGGGCAGGTGCCGGGCCAGGAACTCCGGGGTTTCACCGCGCAGGGGCAGCAGTTTGTCTTCGATCCAGGTCGCCAGCCCCTCGGTAGAACTGTGGGGCGTTTCCGGTAGCACCAGCGAGATGGTTTCCGCCAGGTCGCCGACAGCCTGATAACTCTCTTCGAACAGCCACGGCGAGAGCCCGGAAACCTCCACCGCCAGTTCCCGCAGCGCGCGCACCGGCACCAATTGTCGCGGACGGCCACCGGACAGAAAGTACACCGCCCACGCGGCATCTTCCGGCGCGGCGTGGGCGAAGTAAGCCTGCATCGCCGCCAGTTTGGCGTTGCTTGAGGTGGTGGCGTCGAGTTCGGCGTACAACTCGGCAAAGGCCTTCATGGCAGCACCTCGGCGGGTTCCGGCGTGGCGGCATGATCTTCCTCATCATCGCCGTACTCGGTGCTGAAACCCTGGGCATCCAGCCCTTGTTCGCGCAAATGCCGCACCAGCACGCCGACCGAACCGTGGGTCACCATCACCCGCTCGGCCCCGGTCTGTTCGATGGCCCACAACAGGCCGGGCCAGTCGGCGTGATCCGACAGGACGAAACCCCGATCCACCCCGCGCCGCCGCCGCGTGCCGCGCAATCGCATCCAGCCGCTGGCGAAGCCGTCGCTGTAGTCGCCGAACCGACGCATCCACGTGCTGCCACCGGCCGAGGGCGGGGCGAGGACCAGGGCCTGGCGCATCATCGGATCGGTCTTTTTGACCTCGCCGGCGTAAATCGTGGGCGGCAGGTAAATTCCCGCTTCGCGGTACACGCGGTTGAGCGGTTCCACGGCGCCATGCACCAGAATGGGGCCGATGCTGGCGTCAATGCCGTGCAGAATGCGCTGGGCTTTGCCGAAGGAATAGCAGAACAGCACGCTGGCTTTTTCCGCGTCGATGTTGGCCCGCCACCACTGATTGATCTCGGCAAACACCTGCGCCTGGGGTTGCCAGCGGTAGATCGGCAGGCCGAAGGTCGATTCGGTGATGAACGTGTGGCAACGCACCGGTTCGAAAGGGGCGCAGGTGCCGTCGGGCTCGATTTTGTAGTCCCCGGAAGCGACCCATACTTCACCGCCGTATTCCAAACGGACCTGGGCCGAACCGAGCACATGGCCGGCTGGGTGAAAACTCAAGATGACGCCGTGGTGCAGCAAGCGCTCGCCATAGGGCAGGGTTTGCAGGTTGATGTCCTGGCCCAGGCGCGCGCGCAGAATCCCTTCGCCGGGCGCGGCCGCCAGGTAGTGTTGATTACCGGTGCGGGCGTGATCGCCGTGGGCATGGGTGATCACCGCCCGCTCCACGGGGCGCCACGGGTCAATGTAGAAATCCCCGGCGGGGCAGTACAAACCTTCGGGGCGCGCGATAACAAGATCCATGTTGTGACCAAAATGGAGTGATTTGTTAGCTATGAGGTTTGCGCGAGGCTGGAAGTTCTATCGGGTTTTAGCGATTGATCGTTCCTACGCTCCGCGTGGGAACGCCTCCAGGGACGCTCCGCGTTCCAATGGGACGCGGAGCGTCCCGGGCTGCATTCCCACGCGGAGCGTGGGAACGATCATCATCGTGGGTTATTTACCCGGTGTGAGGGTCAATCGCGCCTTGCCATACGCCTTGTCAAAGTTCTGCGGCTGCATCGGCAGGCTCATGTACTGGCCCTTGAGCCACGGATCAATGCTGTCGAGGTAGTTCGGGCTCGCCGGGTTGCCGGACTGGCCGCTGCCGTTCTGGCCCATCAACGGCTCGGACTGGCCGAAGTCGACGATGAAACGCATGGACGGCGCCAGGGTGGTGTTGAAATCCTGGCCCCAGGCGAACGCCGCGGTGTTGAGCGTGGTGTGATCGCCACCGGCCGCGAGCGGGCCACGGACGGTCTGGCCGCTGGCGTTTTTCCACTCGTAGCGATGCAGTTTGCCCCACTGCCAAGCCTTGTGATCGCCACCCAACTGACTGTCGCCGGCACTGATGGCCGCCGCCAGGCTGCGGGCGAGGATCGCCGGTTTGTCTTCTTTCTGCGGCGTGCGCGCGTCATCCCAGAATGGGCTGTCTTCGCGCCCCAGCAGGTGATCGGCCTGGGCCGCGTAGGACAACTTGCCGTTGGCGACAAAGGCTTTCCACGCCGGGCTGCTGTCCGGGCCGAGTTCGTCGAGGAAGATCTGCTTGGCGCTTTCCTGCAGGAACAGCTCATAGATCGCGGCATCGCTGGACGTCGGGCTGAGCTTGCCGTCGAACGCCATCAAGCGCGCCAACGCCTCGCGGGCCTTGCTGCGATCAGTTTCAGGCAAGGTGTCGATCGCCTGCTTCAGTGGTTGGGCCATCCCCGGTGCGGCAAACATTTTTTTCAGTTTGGCGGCGAAGGTGGTGGTCTGGTCGTATTGCATGGCGATCAGGCTGCGGGTGTCGTGCTTGCCCGTGCCCGCCAGTTCGGCCAGGCGTTCGCCACGTTCCGGGGCGGACCAGGAATTGGACAATTGCATGCCATAACCATGGGGGATGACCCGCTGGTTGGCGGTGCCGAGCCAGCCCTGAGCCGGGTCCTGGTCGTAGGGGTGCAGCATCGGGTCGGCGTAACCGTCCCAATCGTAGCGACCTTCCCAGCCCGGCGACGGCAGCAGGCCTTCGCCTTCGCGACGGTTCGGGTAACGACCGGTGACTTGCCAGCCAATGTTGCTGGCGTCGGCGAAGACCAGATTCAGGGCGATGGCGCGGATTTCGCGGCTGGCGTCCGAGGCTTTCTCCACGGTTTGCGCCCGGGACAGGTCGAAGAACGCATCCAGGGTTTTGTCGTCGGTGAAGCTTGGGGTTTGCAGGGCCAGGCCGAAACCGTTGGCCATGCTCAGGCCCTGGGCACTGTTGAGCAGCGGTCCGTGGCGGGTTTCATACACCGCTTCGCGCAGCGGCCGCTGGCCTTTGACGAAGTAGGTTTCGTTGCGCACCACCACCGGTTGCCATTTGCCGTTGGCTTCGTAAGTCAGGCCATTGCCCTGGCGTTTGATTTTTTCCAGGAACAGGTCCTGGTTATCGCCCATGACCGTGGTCATGCTCCACGCCACTTTGCCGTTGAAACCGCCGAGCACCATCGGCAGACCGGCAATGCTCACGCCCGCCGCCTGGTATTTCGGCGCACGGATCTGCACGTAACTGAACAACGACGGCACGCCCAGCGGCCCGTGGCTGTCGCTGGCCAGCAGGCTTTTGCCGCTGCGGCTGCGTTGCGGGCCGATGGCCCAGTTGTTCGACGAGGTGGCGCCGAGCAGATTCAGATCGGAGAGTTGCCCGGTGGCCTTGGTGATTTCCGCCAGGCCCGGGATCGCGCCGTTGAGCTTGATGCCTTGCAGCTTGTCGGCTTCGCCCAGTGGCAGTTTTTCGTCCGGTGCGGACGGCGACAGCCATGGCAGCTTGTCGGTGGTGACGGTTTGCGCCAGCACCAGCGAGGAGATTTCTTCTGGCAGGTTGGCCGACTGGCTGAAATTCAACAGGCAGAAAATCAGCGCCGAGTCTTCCGGCTTCCAGTATTCCGGCTTGTAGCCGGTGGCCGCGAGGTCCGCCGGCAGTTTGTCGCGGTAGCGGAACAGGTAGGCGTTGACACCCCGGGCATAGACTTCGAAGAAGCGCTTGAGTCGCGGCGACGAGGCTTTGTACAGCTCACCGGCGCTCTTCTTCAGGTTGACCGCACGCATGTAGCGGTCAGCGTCGAGCAGATCCGCGCCGGACATTTCTGACAGACGGCCCTCGGCCAACAGGCGCATGGTCACCATTTGCGTGAGGCGATCGCTGGCGTGGACGTAGCCCAGGGCGAACAGTGCGTCGTGGAAGCTGTTGCTTTCGATCAACGGCATGCCCATGGCATTGCGTCGCACCGACACGTTCTGCGCCAGGCCCTTGAGCGGCTGCACGCCGGAGGTGGGCGGGAGGGTGTCCTGGGTGTTCCAGGTCTGACAACCGGTCAGGCTCAAAACACCGGCCACTGCTGCGGCAACGCCGAACCGGGGAAGAAAATGTGTGAGGGCTGGCGAGGCCATGGCAAAGCTCCTGCGGGGGTAGTAACGCAATAAAGGCGCTACGTTAGTGAGCAGGAGGTGGCCGCGCAAGCGGGGCGCAGGTTATTTCTTCAGTGATCGTTCCCATGCTCTGCGTGGGAATGCAGCCCGGGACGCTCCGCGTCCCATCCAAAGCCGAACGCGGAGCGTCCGTTGAGGCATTCCCACGCAGAGCGTGGGAACGATCAGTCGCATCGATCTCAGGCCTTCGGTGGATTGACCTTCGCCGCCAGCGCATACGCCTTCACCGTCGCCGGGCGGTTCTGGATGTGGGTGAACCAGCGCAGCACATTCGGGAAGTCTTCGAGGTTCTGGCTCTGCCACTTGTGGGACACGATCCACGGGTAGATCGCCATGTCGGCAATGCTGTACTCGTTGCCGGCCACAAATTCATTGCTCGCCAGTTGTTTGTCCAGAACCCCATACAGGCGGGCGGTTTCGTCGATGTAGCGTTTGATCGCGTAAGGGATTTTTTCCGGGGCAAACTGGCTGAAGTGGTGATTCTGCCCGGCCATCGGGCCGAGACCGCCCATCTGCCAGAACAGCCATTGCAACGCCTGCTGGCGCCCGCGCAGGTCCTTGGGCAGGAACTTCCCGGTCTTTTCCGCGAGGTACAGCAGAATCGCCCCGGACTCGAACAACGGCAGCGGCTCGCCGCCATCGGCCGGTTCGTGATCGACGATGGCCGGGATTTTGTTGTTCGGGGAAATCTTCAGGAATTCAGGCTTGAACTGGTCGTTCTGGCTGATGTTGATCGGGTGCACGTCGTACTTGAGGCCGGCCTCCTCGAGGAAAATCGAGATTTTGTGGCCGTTGGGGGTGGTCCAGTAATACAGGTCGATCATGGAGTACTCCAGAAATGGACGTCATTAGGTACGGACAGCAACCGCTCGCATCAGGTCGTCCTGTGTGCACCGCAGACTTGCCTGTAGGAAGAAGTGATGCTCAAGTGCGTGAAATTCAATGACCCGGCATGAGAAAAGTCAGCATGGCGCTAAAGTCGAACGCGGCACTGATCATCATCGATCAACAGAAAGGCATCCTGGAGCCCAGGTTGGGGCGTCGAAACAATCCCCAGGCCGAGGAACGAATCGGTGATTTGCTGGCGCATTGGCGACGCACCGGGCGCCCGGTGATTCACGTGCAGCACCTGTCCCACTCACCGGACTCAGTGTTCTGGCCGGAGCAATCGGGGGTGGAGTTCCAGGAACGGTTCCAGCCATCGGCCGGGGAACGACTGATCCAGAAACGCGTGCCGGATGCGTTTTGTGCGACGGGACTGGAGGCGGGTTTGCGTGAGGCGGGGATCGGGCAATTGATCATCGTTGGCGTGGCCACCAACAACTCGGTGGAATCCACGGCACGCACGGCCGGCAATCTGGGGTTTGATGCGTGGGTGGTGGAGGATGCGTGTTTTACCTTCGACAAGGCGGATTTTTTCGGCAACCCCCATTCAGCCGCGGAGGTTCACGCCATGTCACTGGGCAATCTGCATGGCGAGTACGCCACCGTCATCAACACCGCAGAGATCTTGAACGATGACTGAAAACCTGTAGAAGCAAGGCTTGCCCGCGAAGAACGATGACGCGGTTTGCCTGAAAGACCGAGGCGTCCCATTCGCGGGCAAGCCTCGCTCCTACAGGTACCGACGTTTTACGCGCCGTGGCACTTCTTGAATTTCTTGCCGTTGCCGCACGGGCAAGGGTCGTTGCGGCCGACATCTTTCAGGGCGTTGCGCACCGGTTCCTGGTGGGCGTGGCCGCAGTTCGGGCCGTGGACATGGCCATGGTCGTGATCATGGTGGTCATGGGCATGATCGTCGTGATCGTGGTTGCAGTCAGGGCCATGGACATGAGGTTGCTGGGTCATCGGGGTTACTCCGGAATTAAATCGGCGGGGATTATCACGCCATTACGCGCCAGGTGCACGTAGTGCGCGATGAATAGGCCGGTTTCCAGTTCACCTTCCAGGCGATAGGGGATGGGTTGCTTCGGACTTTTCAGCATTTTCACCAGATCCCGCACCTTGGGCCACAGGTTGGTACGGATCGGCACCTTGAAATAGGCGCTGCGTTTGGGGCCGACGGTGAACCAGTGCTCATGCTCGCCTTCGGTCAGCAGCATGTCGCCCAAATGAATGCGGTATTCCAGACCGCGCACGGTCAGGTCACTGTCATTGGGGTTGTCGACGCGAAAGTGCAGGATGAATTTCTGCTCCAGCAGTTTGGCCCGCACGACCTCGACCTTGACCAGGTGCACCTGAGGCTCCGGTTCATCGTCGCTGAACCAGGACGCGCAGCCGCCGAGGCTCAGGATTGCGAGCAGGGTGAGCAGATGTAAGGTGCGGCGTTGACCGGTCATCGTGATGGTTCTCCTTGAACCCCAGTCTAGCCCTTGTAGGAGCAAGCGATGCGGCGACCCGACTTGCCCGCGAAGAACGATAACGCGGACTTTCAGAAAGACCGAGGCGTCCCTTTCGCGGGCAAGCCTTGCTCCTACAAAGAGCCCTACGCGCCGAAATACCCCGCACAACACTTCTTGTATTTCTGCCCGCTCGCACACGGGCAGGCGTCGTTGCGCCCGGCTTTGAGCTGCACGGTCGGGTCGATGAAGTACCAGTGGCCGCTGTTCTGCACAAACGAGGAGCGCTCGCGGTGGCTGTGTTCGCCGGCGCCATCGTGCCAGCGCGCGGTGAAGGTCACGAAGGCGTGTTCCGGTTGCCCGCCAAACACCTCGGAGCTTTCCACTTCAAGGCCCAGCCAGGTGCTTTGCGCGCTCCAGTCGCTGATGGACTGGCGATCCAGGCTGGCCTGTTGGGCGGGCAGGGTGGTTGCCACCAGATAGTCGACAAGCCCCAGCACATAGGCGCTGTAGCGCGATCGCATCAAGGCTTCGGCACAAGGCGCCGGGTGGCCGGCATGGTAATGGCCGCAGCAGGCGTCGAGCAGGGTGCCGCTGCCGCAAGGGCAAATGGATGTACTCATTGCGTTACCACCAATATTTCCCGAAGTTTTCCGGATTGGCCCAGAACCGCGCGTTGAGCCAGTCAGGCACCTGTTTATAGTCAAGCAGATCATAGGTGAACAGCGTCAGCACCTGATCGTCGCGCTGGAAGCGTTCGCTCGCTTGCAGGGCCAGGGAAAAAAAGTCGGTTTCCTGCCAGCCGCTGGCCGGCAAGTCAGCCAGTACCGCGATGCGACTGGCGTTGAGATTGCGGATCCCGCCCAGTAAATTCAGGCCGTCGCGCTTGGGCAGGTGCTCCAGGCAATCGACCACCAGCGCCAGGTCAAAACGCCGTGCGGCCAGTTCCGCCGGCAAAGGCCCGGGCGCCGTATGGGCGACGCAACTGTCCGGGTGCGCGAGCTTGAAAGCCTCCAGCGCCGGGAACTGGCTGGCGCCAATCAGCAACAGGCGCGCGGGGGCGTAGCGGTCAAGCAAAGCGGCCAACGCCTGCTGGGGCGTGCGCGAAGAAATACCTGCAATCATCGAAGATCCTCAATCAGAGCTGCCAAGACTAGCCTGCCCCAACGATCGGGCCTAGAGCCATTGTGCGGCAAAAGTGCCGATCTGCCGTGAACACGGGGCGAAACGGCAGTGGCCTATTGCTGGCGGAGATTAAAACTCGGGTCTTTACTCCCTGAATCGGTTTTAAGCCGATCCCTCAGGAGAACACTAGATGAGCATAGTTCGGACAGCATTACCCTTGGTTCTGCTAACCAGTGTGTTGACTGGTTGCGCAGGTTTGCAGAAAACCGATTGGCCGACCTGTGCGGCAGTCGGTGGTGTCGTCGGTGCGGGGCTGGGTGCGACGGAAAGCGCATCCTGGGCGGGCGGCGGTGCGCTGTTCGTCGGCGGCATGGCGGCGGCTTATTGCTGGGTGCACGGTGATGGCGACGAAGACGGCGATGGCGTGCCGGACAGCCGCGACAAGTGCCCGGGTACGCCTAAAGGCGTGCAGGTCGATGCTGACGGCTGCCCACCTCCCGTCCCTGCGCCTGTGGTCGAGGAAGTCGTCGTGGTCAAGGAAGAAACCATCGTGATCCGCGATGTGCACTTCCAGTTCGACAAAGCCACGCTCACGCCTTCCGATAAGGAAGTGCTCGATAAAGTCGCCACCCGCCTGAAACAGGAAGCGTCCACCGCACGCCTGACCGTGACTGGCCACACCGACAGCGTTGGCAGCGATGCCTACAACCAGAAACTGTCGGATAAACGTGCGCACTCGGTGGTGGAATACCTGATTCACGACGGCGTACCGCGCAGCAGCTTCGTGTCGGTAACCGGTGCCGGCGAAAGCCGGCCAGTGGCCGATAACAAAACCGCTGACGGTCGCGCGCTGAACCGTCGCACCGAAATCAAAATCGAGCGTTAAAGCGCCTTCCGCTCCGCGGCTTGTGCAGTCGCGGATGCGGGTCTTTACTCCTGTGTAACCGGTATGGGCCGGTAACACAGGAGCATTCACAAATGAGCGTTCTCACAAGGACCGTCTTGCCGGTTCTGCTGCTTGGCAGCCTGTTGACCGGTTGCGCTACTCACAGCGATGGCACTGCCCCCCTGAATCAACGTACCTGGCCGATCTGCAGCGTCATTGGCGGCCTGGTCGGCGGTGGCCTGGGTGCCCTCGAAAGTGGCGGTTGGGCGGCCGGTGGTGCGGCGCTCGGTATCGTGACCGGCGGCTTGATCTGCTTTGCCCAGGATGGTGATGAAGACAGCGACGGGGTCTTCGACCGCCGCGATCGTTGCCCCGATACACCGGAAAATACCCCGGTCGATCATCGTGGCTGCCCGTTGCCGCAATACCCGGTCGGTGTGAAACCCGTCGAACCGGCACCGGTCTCTGAAGTCATCACCCTGAGCGATGCCGGCAATGTGCTGTTTGCTTTCGACAAGTCTGATCTGACACCCGCCGCACGCAGCCAACTCGACGCGCTGATGGCCAAGCTGCAAAACGCCGATGTGGTCAGCATCAAGGTGGTGGGCCATACCGACAGCAAAGGGTCGGATGCCTATAACCAGGCCTTGTCGGAACGTCGCGCCAGCAGCGTGGCGGCTTATCTGTTGAGCCAGGGCCTGGCGCCCAACAAACTCACCAGCGAGGGCAGGGGCGAAAGCGAGCCAGTGGCCGATAACGAAACCGAAGAAGGGCGGGCGAAAAACCGTCGTGTGGAACTGCACATCAACCGCTGACGCGTGACGTAGAGCCTCGATCTAGAGCCGCCGGGCGACCAACGTCGCGAATCCGGCGGCCATCTGGATGAATTTTCTCTTGCCCACTGGCGCATCCCTTGTGGAAGCCGTTACTGTGCGCTCAAAGAATAATTCTCAACGGGGGAGCGTATGAAGGTGTTTTGGGGGCTGGGGAAGCTGTTGACCCTGCTGTTCTGGTTGGTGGTGCTGGTCAATCTGCTGATCCCGTTTATCAATCCGCTGCACCTGCTGGTCAACATGGCCGGGGCGCTGCTGGCGGTTATCCATTTTCTGGAAGCGCTGCTGTGTTTTCGCAGCCTCAAAGGTCGCGCCCACCCATGGCGTGATCGCCTGAAGATTCTGTTGTTTGGCGTTTTCCACCTGCAAACCATTCCGGCCCCGGCCGTACCAGGGGCTTCCCATGCGTAAACTCTGTCTGCTCGCTGCATTTATCAGCCCACTTGCCTGTGCCCAGGTGGTGAGCGTCGAAACCAACTCGCTGATGCGTTTGCCCAACACGGCCAGCACCTTGCAGTTGGAAAAACTCGAAGTCGCCGATTACGGCACCTTGTTGATTCCCTCGAATGTGACCGAAGTGACGGTCGGCGAACTGCATCTGGGGCGTGACGCGCGAATCGCCATCGTGCCCGGCGAACAGGCGCTGGAATTGAAAGTCAGCCGTGCCGAGTTGTCCGAAGGCAGCCTGATCACCGCGCGCGGTGCACCGGGGACTTACCTGAAGGCTGCGCGCTCCGGGCGCAACCTGAACTTGCAGATCAAAGCGCTGAACGCACCGACCTTAACCGTGGACGCACGCGGCGGTGCGGGTGCGCCGGGGTTTGTCGGCCTGGATGGCGCCAACGGTGAAGAGCCGGGCTGCACCTGGGGCCAGGCCGGTCGCGGATTTGACGGCAGCAATGGCAGCGACGGTCAGCCAGGGGCGGCCGGTGCGCTGGTGCGCCTGGAAGTGCCGCGTGATTATCCGGCGGAACAAATCAAGGTCCAGGTCGCTGGCGGTGCCGGTGGTCTGGCCGGCCCTGGTGGTAAACCGGGGGCGGGCGGCAAGGCCAAAGGTTGCCTCGTGTATAAGGCCGATGGCGGCAAGAGCGGGCGTCCTGGCGTTGATGGCCAGCCAGGGCCTGCGGGCGCGGCGGGGGTGGTGACGGTTCAGCGGTTGTAATTTCTACACGGATTGTTCCCACGCTGTGGCGAGGGAGCTTGCTCCCGCTGGGTCGCGAAGCGGCCCCAAACCCATTCAACGCGTTTTTTCAGAATGACTGCGTTGAATGGGTTTACGACTGCTGCGCAGCCGAGCGGGAGCAAGCTCCCTCGCCACAGGTGCTCGATTCGCCTCAGAACATAGGCCGAGCCGCCGCAATCGCCACCAACACCAACCCGACTATCAGATTAATCCCCACCAACTTGCGAATCTTCCCCAGCGCAGCCGCACCCGCCGGCCAATCCTGCGCGTCCACCGCTGTGCGCAACTCCGGCAGCAACAACGCCTGAATCCGGATAAACAGCGCGGTCATCACCACGTACAAGCCCATCATCACCTGCACATAGCGCGGCGCCAGCTCAAACCCCGCGTACTGCAGATGAATCATGCCCACACCGCTGATCGGCAACAGCACCACGGCCACCCAGACCCAGCGGAAAAAACCTTGAAACACTTCTACCCACAGTTTCAACCGGCCGGGGCCTTCCAGGGCCTTCATCGCCGCCGGGCGCAGGACCATCCAGGCGAAAAACATTCCGCCCACCCAGACCAGGGCGGACAGGACATGCAGGGTATAAACGAGGCTAAAAGCGGTCATTGAGGTACTCCGTTCTGCGCGGGATTAATTAGCGCGGTATGATAGCCGCCATCCGAAACCACTGAAAATTTATCCAGCGTTTTTTGCGCCCGACAATTCATGATCAGCACCGAACTCAAAACCACGATCCAGGGCGCCTACACGCGTTTTCTTGAAGCCAAGAGCCTCAAGCCGCGTTATGGCCAACGCCTGATGATCGCCGAAATTGCCAAAGTCCTCGGTGACATCGACACCGACGACGAAGGCCGGCGCAGTGGCGACCCCGCGATTGTCGCGGTGGAAGCCGGCACCGGTACCGGCAAAACCGTGGCCTATAGCCTGGCGGCGATCCCGACGGCCAAGGCGGCGGGCAAACGCCTGGTGATTGCCACGGCCACCATCGCCTTGCAAGAGCAGATCGTCTTCAAGGATTTGCCCGACCTGATGCGCAACAGCGGGCTGAATTTCACGTTCGCCCTGGCCAAGGGCCGTGGGCGCTACATGTGCCTGTCCAAGCTCGACATGTTGCTCCAGGAAGGCCACGCACAAACCGCCACCGCGCAGTTGTTCGAAGAAGAAGGTTTCAAGATCGAGGTGGATGAGGCCAGCCAGAAACTGTTCACCAGCATGATCGAAAAACTGGCCGGCAATAAGTGGGACGGCGACCGCGACAGTTGGTCCACCGCCCTGGAAGACGCCGATTGGGCGCGCCTGACCACCGATCACAGCCAGTGCACCAACCGTCATTGCCCGAACTTCGGCCAGTGCGCCTTCTACAAGGCCCGCGAAGGCATGGGCAAGGTTGACGTGATCGTCACCAACCACGACATGGTCCTGGCCGACCTGGCATTGGGCGGCGGCGCCGTGCTGCCGGACCCGCGCGACACCATCTACGTGTTCGACGAAGGCCACCACCTGCCGGACAAGGCGATCGGTCACTTCGCTCACTACACGCGCCTGCGTTCCACCGCCGACTGGCTGGAAACAACGGCGAAGAACCTCACCAAATTGCTGGCCCAGCACCCGTTGCCGGGGGATTTGGGCAAGTTGATCGAACAAGTGCCGGAGCTGGCGCGGGAGATCAAGACCCAGCAGCAGTTCATGTTCACCGCCTGCGAGCAGGTCGCCGACTTCAAACCCGGCGAAGACGTCGAAGGCCGGGAGCGGCCGCGTCATCGTTTCGTGGCCGGGGTCATTCCCGAGCACATGCGCGAGATGGGCATCGAGCTGAAGAAAGCCTTCGCCCGCCTGACCGACCTGTTCACCCGCCTCACCGAACTGCTCAAGGAAGGCATGGACGGCGAGGTCAACATCGGCATCACCAGCAACCAGGCCGAAGAGTGGTATCCGCTGTTCGGCAGCCTGTTGTCCCGTTCTTCCGGTAACTGGGAGTTGTGGACCGCGTTCACCGCCGAAGACCCGGAAGACAACCCGCCGATGGCCCGTTGGCTGACCCTGGCCGAAAGCGGTTCGCTGTTCGACATCGAGGTCAATGCCAGCCCGATCCTGGCGGCGGAAATGCTGCGTCGCAATCTGTGGAACGTGGCCTACGGCGCGCTGGTGACCTCGGCGACCCTGACTGCGCTTGGCACTTTCGACCGCTTCCGCATGCGCGCCGGGCTGCCGAAAAAAGCCGTGACCGCCGTGGTCCCAAGCCCGTTCCATCACGCCGATGCCGGCGTGCTGCGGGTGCCGGACCTGAAGGCCGATCCCCGTGATGCGCCGGCCCACACCGCCGCAATCATTCGTGACCTGCCGTCGCTGGTGGAAGGCTCGCGCGGCACGTTGGTGCTGTTCTCCTCGCGCAAACAGATGCAGGACGTGTTCGACGGCCTGGATCGCGACTGGCGCAAGCAAGTGTTCATTCAAGGCAACCTGTCGAAACAGGAAACCCTGAACAAGCACAAGGCGCGGGTCGATGGCGGGGATTCCAGCGTGCTGTTCGGCCTGGCGAGTTTCGCCGAAGGCGTCGACTTGCCCGGTGCCTACTGCGAACACGTGGTGATTGCGAAGATTCCGTTCTCGGTGCCCGACGATCCGGTGGAAGCCGCGTTGGCCGAATGGATCGAAGCCCGGGGCGGCAATCCGTTCATGGAAATCTCCGTGCCCGATGCCTCGCTGAAACTGGTCCAGGCTTGCGGTCGCTTGCTGCGTACTGAAGAAGATCGCGGCACCATCACGTTGCTCGATCGACGGCTGGTGACCCAGCGTTATGGCAAAGCGATCCTCAATGCGTTGCCACCCTTCCGACGTGAAATTTCCTGATACACGCGTGGGCAGTTTTGCCCACGGCGTTGTCTATCTCTCTGTCATCGCTTTTCCATTGGCCATTGTGGGTCGTTAGGGAGAATTTCGTTCTCATGATTCGTCGTTCGTTGCCTGCTGTATTTGCCCTGTTGTTCGCAACGCCGTTGCTGGCCGCCCCTGCGGGCCAGCAGACGCTGTTCAACTTTGTGCGCCCCGCCGATGTGGTCACGGTGGCGACCCAGGACGCCAGCCTGCCGCAATCCAACGCCGAGCAAACGGCCGAAGGCGAAGTGCTGCGCCGGGTGACTTTTAATCCGACGGCCCAGCCGACCTTGCGTCTGACCCCGCAAACCGGCGCCTGGGACTGGTCGCAGTCGGGCGTCATGACCTTGCGGGTCCAGAGCGCCATGGACTGGGCCGTGACCCTTTACGTGAAAATCCAGAGCAACGACGGCAAGACTCTGATCAGCCGCGTCGACCTGCCGGCCGGCCCGGCGCAAACCCTGCTGGTGCCTTTGGTCGCCAGTTCGCCATTGAGCCAGGGCATGAAGGCCGGCCCGCCGATGCCGATGACCGTCGACGGTCAGCGCGTGTTGCTGTCCAGCAGCAGCGGTGAGCTGGATCGCAGCCAGGTGGTGTCGGTGAGTTTGTCGATGGACCAGCCGAAAGTCGCCCAAAGTATCCTGCTGGAGCGCTTTGGCGTGCAGGCCGGCGAGGACGTGAGCAAAGCGGTTTACGGCAGCCTTGTCGATGCTTACGGTCAATCGACCCGGGCCAAATGGCCGGAAAAAGTCAGCAGCGACGAGCAACTGAAATCCGCCGCCGCCAAAGAACAGCAACAACTGAAAACCTGGCTGGCCGAGCGCCAGAAGTCGTCCCTGGACAAATTCGGCGGCTGGAACAAAGGCCCGGCCTTCAAGGCCAGCGGCTTTTTCCGCACCGAAAAGCGTGACGGTCGCTGGTATCTGGTGACGCCGGAAGGGCATCCGTTCTATTCCCTGGGCGTGAACACCGTGGCGCCGGACGTCGACCAAACCTACGTCGCCGGTCGCGAGTGGATGTTCGAAAACCTGCCCAAACCCGACGAACCGCTGGCCAGCCACTTTGGCGAAGGCGACAACCGGGGCGGCAACGGCGCCGATCAGGGCCGGGCCTTCAATAACGGTCGCTGGTTTGACTTTTACGGCGCCAACCTGCAACGCCTCTACGGTCAGCCGTGCGCGGTGACCAGCGAAGCGAAGGCGGGCGTCGCCGAAGCCGCCAAGGCTGATGCGGTGGCGCAGACCGCGGAAAAAGCCGCTGAGCAACCTGTCGCACCGACCTCCGCCGAATCCGGTATCGCCGAAGCCGCGAAGACCGGCGCCACCGAAGCCACCGTCGCCAAAGCCGTCGAACCCTGCAAAGCGGTGGTGGATGAACAACGCTGGACCACGCACACCCTTGATCGCCTGCAAGCCTGGGGCTTCAACACCGTCGGCAACTGGAGCGCCCCGACGCTGGCCAACGCGGACCGCGTGCCGTACACCTTGCCGCTGTCGATCGTCGGCGATTACGCCAGCATCAGCACCGGCAAGGACTGGTGGGGCGGCATGCCTGACCCGTTCGACCCGCGTTTCGCCATGGCCACCGAGCGCGCCGTGGCCATCGCCGCCCGGGATCACCGCGACGATCCGTGGCTGATCGGCTACTTCGCCGACAACGAACTGGCCTGGGCCGGTCCCGGCGACGACCCGAAAGCTCGATACGCATTGGCTTATGGCACGCTGAAAATGACCACCGACGTGCCAGCCAAACGCGCGTTCCTCAAGCAATTGCGCGACAAGTACCGCAACCAGGCGGGCCTGTCGAAAGCCTGGGGCATTGACCTGCCGGCGTGGGAATTGATGGAAGATCCGGGCTTCGAAGCGCCGTTGCCGAGCGCCGATCACCCGGAAATCGAAGCTGACTTCAAATACTTCCAGAAGGTCTTCGCCGACACTTACTTCAAGACCATTTCCGATTCGCTGAAATGGCACGCGCCGAACCAGTTGTTGCTGGGCGGCCGTTTCGCCATCAGCACCCCGGAAGCGGTCGAGTCCTGCGCGCAGTATTGCGATGTGTTGAGCTTCAACATGTACACCCTGCAACCCCAGGACGGTTACGACTTTGCCAAGTTGCGCAGCCTGGATAAACCGGTGCTGATCACCGAATTCAACTTCGGTTCGGCGGATCGCGGCCCGTTCTGGGGCGGCGTGACCCAACTGGCCAAAGAAGAAGACCGTGGTCCGGCCTACGCCAACTTCCTCAAACAGGCGATGAGTGAACCGTCGATTGTCGGCGTGCATTGGTTCCAGTACCTCGATCAACCGGTGACCGGGCGTCTGCTGGATGGGGAGAACGGGCACTTCGGCCTGGTGGGGATTACCGATCTGCCGTTCCAGGGCTTTGTCGACAGCGTGCGCAAAAGCAATTTGCAGACCGTTGATCAACTGGGCA
The DNA here is from genome assembly GCF_008370045.1 of Pseudomonas sp. ANT_J12. Lineage (GTDB taxonomy): Bacteria > Pseudomonadota > Gammaproteobacteria > Pseudomonadales > Pseudomonadaceae > Aquipseudomonas. The sequence continues at coordinate 597,396 of NZ_VOBN01000001.1, read as the reverse complement.
AAGAGGCCGAGAAGGCCAAGGCTGAGGCGGATAAAGCCAGTCACGAAGCCGAGGGCGGCCGCAAAGGCGACGCCGGTAAAGGCCCGGGGCAGGGCGCCGGGCATGCGGGTGGGCATTCGGGCAATGGTCATTAATAGTTGAGACCCCTGTGGCGAGGGGGCTTGCCCCCGTTCGGCTGCGAAGCAGTCGTAAACCAATGCATGCGGTGTATCTGATACACCTCGGTTGCAGGTTTTGGGGCCGCTTCGCAGCCCAACGGGGGCAAGCCCCCTCGCCACAGGTGCTGTGTTTTCCCTTAAATATCGACACATGTTTTCTGAACAAATCTATAGGCGGCTACACCGCCCAGCCCGCCCTTGTTCCCAAAACCCTTCGGGGCTGGAACAATGCGGACCACTTTGTAGAGCGTTTATCCGGGGGAGTTGCGTTTGCAGATTCAGGGTCATTACGAGCTTAAGTTCGAAGCGGTGCGCGAAGCCTTCGCTGCACTGTTCGACGATCCCCAGGAACGTGGCGCGGCGTTGTGCATCCAGGTCGGCGGTGAAACCGTTCTCGACCTCTGGGCCGGCACCGCCGACAAGGATGGCCTTGAGGCCTGGCACAGCGATACCATCGCCAACCTGTTCTCCTGCACCAAGACCTTCACCGCCGTCACCGCGCTGCAACTGGTGGCCGAAGGCAAACTGCAACTCGACGCCCCGGTGGCCCGCTACTGGCCCGAATTTGCCGCCGCCGGCAAAGCATCCGTGACCCTGCGCCAATTGCTCTGCCACCAGGCCGGCCTGCCGGCCCTGCGCGAGTTGCTGGCGCCCGAAGCCTTGTATGACTGGCAAACCATGGTCGACGCGCTGGCCGCCGAAGAACCTTGGTGGACACCGGGCCAAGGCCACGGCTACGCGGCGATCACCTACGGCTGGTTGGTGGGCGAATTGCTGCGCCGTGTCGACGGTCGTGGCCCCGGCGAATCCATCGTCGCCCGGGTCGCCAAGCCGTTGGGCCTGGACTTCCATGTCGGCCTGGCGGATGAAGAATTCCACCGCGTGGCGCACATCGCCCGGGGCAAGGGCAACGTCGGCGATGCCGCGGCCCAGCGCCTGCTGCAAGTCACGATGCGCGAACCGACGGCCATGACCACCCGGGCCTTTACCAACCCGCCGTCGATCATGACCAGCACCAACAAACCGGAATGGCGGCGCATGCAGCAACCTGCCGCCAACGGCCACGGCAATGCCCGCAGCCTGGCCGGGTTCTACGCCGGCCTGCTGGACGGCAGCCTGCTGGAAAGCGAAATGCTCGACGAGCTGACCCGCGAACACAGCCTCGGCGACGACAAGACTTTACTGACCCGGACCCGTTTCGGCCTGGGTTGCATGCTCGATCAACCGGACGTGCCCAACGCGACCTACGGCCTTGGCCCACGGGCGTTCGGTCATCCGGGCGCAGGCGGCTCCATCGGTTTTGCTGACCCAGAGCACGATGTGGCCTTCGGCTTTGTGACAAATACCTTGGGACCGTACGTCTTGATGGATCCACGCGCGCAGAAGCTCGTACGGGTACTTGCCACTTGTCTGTAAAGCTCTGCTGAAATTTCCTACACAGGAACCTCGTAACCTTTTTCGATTCAAAGCGTCTGTTTATGCGGTCCGATTGGGGCCTGTGTTTATTACTTCATTTTGTGGATATCCAATGTCATCCAATAAAACTCTCGCTTTGGCACTGTGCTTCGCCATCACCGGTTGCGCGCAAACTCCGCAAAATGACGCCGACGGCGCCAGCCACTGGTGGCAGTTCGGTTCTTCCGACAAAGTCGCCGCCAAAGCGCCGGCCCCCGCCGCCGATCCACTGAAAGCGGCGATCACCGCGCCGGTGGTCAAGGCTGAAAGCAGCAGCCATTGGTACTGGCCGTTTGGTTCTGATGACAGCGCCGACAAGCCTGTGGCCAAGGCCGACGTGAAACCTGAAGCCAAACCTGCCGACGTCGCCAAAGCTGACGCCGAGGCGAGTGGCAAGTGGTGGTGGCCGTTCGGTGGCAAAGATCAAAGCACCGCCAAAGCCGTGCCGATGCCCGATCCGAAGGTGACCCAGGCCTGGCTCGACGATTACGAACCGCGCCTGCGTGAAGCGATCAAGGACAGCAACCTGCAACTCGAACGCCGGGACAACGTGCTGGTGGTAACGGCGCCGGTGGACGGCTCGTTCAACCCGGATCGCCCGGCCATGTTGCTGCCGATCACCCTTGGCCCGTTCAGCCGCGTCGCGAAAATCCTTGAAGTCGATCCGAAGACCGCTGTGCTGGTCCTCGGTCACAGCGATACCTCCGGCGCAGCGCCGGCCAACGTCAAATTGAGTCAGGAACGTGCGCAGGCTGTGGCCGCGATCTTCCGTCTCAGCGGTTTGCAGCGCGATCGCCTGATGCTTCGCGGCATGGGCGGCGAAGCGCCGCGCGCGGCCAACGACAGCAATGAAGGCCGCGCCTTGAACCGTCGCGTGGAACTGCTGGTGACCCCGCAAAACACCATGGTCGCGTTGCTGAGCAAGTACAACATGCCAGCGCCGGCTCCGGTCAGGATGGTGGCCGTTCAGGACGTCAAGCCTGTGGCCAAACCGGTCACCCCGGCGCCAGCGGCCAAGAAAGCCGCCGTACCGGCCGCGAAAAAGGCTCCAGCGAAAAAAGCCGCTGCCAAGGCTCCGGCCAAAAAAGCACCCGCCAAGGCCGCGACCCCGGCGAAAAAGCCTGCGCCGGCCAAGGCCGCTGCTGACTCGAAGAAAACCGTCGCCGCGGATGCTGCGAAGAACTGATCGTTGAGAACTGTTCGTTAACCAGAAGGAATGTGCCATGACCCAGGCCCTGGCTGATATGCGTCGCGATTACACCCGTGACGGCCTGACCGAGGCGCAAGCCCCGGCCGAGCCGTTCGCGCTGTTTCATCAGTGGTTCGCCGACGCGGTGAAAACCGAACAGGTGCCGGTCGAGGCCAATGCAATGACCCTGGCCACCGTCGATCTGGACGGTCGGCCCCATTGCCGCATTCTGCTGCTCAAGGGCCTGGATGCTCAGGGCTTCACATTCTTCACCAACTACGACAGCGCCAAGGGTCAGCACCTGGCAGTGAACCCGTTCGCCGCCATGACGTTTTTCTGGCCGACCCTGGAGCGCCAGGTGCGCATCGAAGGGCGGGTGGTGAAGGTTTCGCCTGAAGAGTCCGACGCTTACTTTCAGGTGCGTCCCCTGGGCAGCCGTCTAGGTGCCTGGGCTTCGCCTCAGAGCCGGGTGATTGCCGATCGTGGTGAACTGGAAGAGTTGCTCAAGATCACCGAGCAGCGCTTCAGCGATACCCAGCCACACTGCCCGGAGCACTGGGGCGGTTACCGCTTGCTCCCCGAGCGCATCGAGTTCTGGCAAGGCCGTCCGAGCCGCCTGCACGATCGCCTCAACTACCGCCTGCAAGGCGCCGACTGGATTCTTGAACGTCTGGCACCCTAGGCAGTCTACCGACCGGGATAGCCTGCCGCCGCGGCCTCAAGCCACTGCGGCAGGTCCCGACGCTTGATCTTCTGCGCCTGAGCGTTCGCCAGTTGCTGGAGCATGAAGGCTTTCTTCTGCTCGTCTTTGCCAGCCAGGGCTAACGCCAGATCGCGGTCCATCCAGCGTTTGATCCGGACGTACAACCACCCATGGAAGTACAGACCGGCCACAGTCGTGACGACAATGATGAAGTAATCCATGAAAATTCCTTGGGTCAACGGCGCAGTTTTTGTGATTTGACGCTACTGTGTTGGGAGTTCCGAGGCGCCTGTACCGGGCCTGAATGAAACCAATTTTATCCGGGCGACGCCGTGACACGCGTCAAGCCGCGGAGTTTAATGATTACCTGTCCTTTGGAGTTGATGCTATGCGTAAGTCTGTTCTGCTGGTTGCTTCCTTTTCCACGATGGCGATGTTGCTCACCGGCTGCCAGTCCAGCCTGACCGGTGACTCCTATTCCCGTGACGAAGCGCGTCGTGTGCAGACGATTCGCATGGGCACCATCGAATCCCTGCGCCCGGTGAAAATCGAAGGCACCAAAACCCCAATCGGCGGCATCGCCGGTGCAGCCGTGGGCGGTGTCGGCGGCAGCGCCATCGGCGGCGGTCGCGGCAGTATCGTTGCCGCCGTCATCGGCGCCGTTGCGGGTGGTTTGATTGGTTCGGCCACTGAAGAAGGCCTGACCCGTGCTCAGGGCGTTGAAATTACCGTGCGTGAAGACGACGGCAGCATGCGTGCCTATGTGCAGCAGGTTCAGGAGAATGAAGTGTTCCGTGTGGGTGAGCGGGTGCGGATTTCTACTGTTGGCGGGACTAGTCGCGTTTCGCATTAAGCGGAAGCGCAGGGTAAAAGAAAACCCCGATCAGGTGACTGGTCGGGGTTTTTTGTTTGTGGGAGTAAGAGAGACATTCGATTGAGTAGTTGCGCAAAGTCACTCTGCGCACACAAGTTGTACGATGTGATTTGCACCCATGAGGGGTTTTCCGGTCCAGTCTTCCAGTACCTTTATTTGTTCGGGAGACAAGTCGTAACCGTCGAATTCGTCGTCCGGTTGTTGCCAGTTCATCAGCGTTCTCAACGCTTCGCGTCGACTGGCGGGGACATCAACGGTAAGAAGCAGATCTTCGGTCTGACGGTCGAAAACCTCTACGACATGTTTCATTTTCTTACTCTCCTAGTCGGATTGGCAGGCTTCGCCTGCTCTCGACTCACTGATAAACGCCTGTGAAAGTTTTTCGATAAATCGTTAGCCGCGTGAAGTCAAAAACAAATCCAAGTCCTTTGGTAGCTCTAGAGAGCACGCTTTTTCTATCTTGAGTATTTGAGACTCGGTCAGGCGATAGTCATGAAATGATTCTTCGTCACTCACCCATCCCATAATCAATTGGAGTTCGATAGTGGTAATAGGAATCTGCTTCTCAAATGAAGGAAAGTCCTCACCTTTTGGAACGCCCATAATTAAATACTTCATGGATCTACCTTTCTTGTTGGGTCCGCTGGTTTATTCTGAGTGCCGGTTTCATGGTTGAACTCGCCCAAGTGTTTTCCGCGCTTGTTGTATTTTTCAACGGCCCCATGCTGGAAGTCCCACTCGTAAATCGTTCCGCTCCTATCCTTCCAGCGTGGCCGCAATCCTCCTCCGCCCTTTATGGAGGTTTTTGGGGATGCCCATTTAGCATCTGGAAAAGCTGCTAAAAAATCAGGTTTTTGATGGTAGGTACGCTGAGGCATGCTCAGGACGATGTAAACCGGCCTAACCCCCGACCCCACCGGAAACACAAGAATGAAATCCTTGTACTCAGGCGGATAAACCGGGTTCACGATGATGCTGTCCGCCGCTTTCGTCGGTGGATAAACCCAGATATGCGGGGCTTGTGGCGCGGCTTCCAGAGCGGGAATGCCGAGGATGTCGGAACCGTCCTCCGCCGGGGTCCAGATCAGTTCGACGCCATCCCCGAGGTCAGCCACTTGCTGGCTGTCGCGCAAATCAAACTGCGCGACATCTACCATTTCCCAATCGCGGTTCTTGCCGGTGTAGAAGGCGTAACCCTTGAGACTGCCATCAGCCTGTTGCTCGATTCTCAGCCGAACACGGGTGCGCGCTTGCTTGAGTGCGCGCAATTGTTCTTCGGTGTAGAGCGCGCTATCGCCCAGGCTCGGCGTCCAGAACAGCGCGGCCAAACCGGCCAACGCGGTAGCACCCGCCACACCGATTGCCGGTATGGCCGGAAAGCGTAACGCGAGTCGCCCGATGTCGAGCGGCTGTGTGTTACCGCTGATCGTCTCCAGGTTCAGCAGCCCGGCTTCATCCACCTCGCGAGCACCCAGCCAGGCGATTTCCCCGTAGTCCTTGAGGCTGTCGGTGGGCACCATGCCCGAAGGGTTGGCGTAATCGATGATGGCGTCCGGCAGCTTGCAGGACTTGGCGAAGACGCAGCCCGCGCGAGGGGTTTCATCTTTAGGGGAAGAGGGCGCAAGACTGCGTTCGAAGGCGTCTTGCCGGGCAAGCATGGCGTCGTAGGCGTTCTGTCGGGCGTCCCGCTCAGCCAGTTCGGTGGCGGTCATGAAGCGGTGGGTGACGCGATGCCCGTCACCTGACGGCGGGTTTTTAACCCGTGGGATGTCCTTGTTGCCAGCCACTGATCGTCCTTTCATTCGTCCATCGGCAGCCCCTATAAAGGGGCTGTGCGACGTTAACGAATGCGGCTAATCGTGGCTGTAGGACGAGTCTCTGAAGTAACTAGGAGTGTTCTCTGTTTCTCAGGATTGCAGCACAGCACGCTTGCGACTCGCCAGCGCCGTCACCGCATAACCAATCAACGCGGCCAGAATCGAACCGGTCAAGATCCCCATCCGGTCCATCCCGGCGTAGTCGCTGGCGCCCGGCACAAACGCGAGGGAACCGACAAACAGGCTCATGGTGAAACCGATGCCGCAGAGGATTGCCACGCCCAGCACCTGGCCCCAATTGGCGCCTTGGGGCAGGGCGGCGATGCCGATTTTCACGGCTAGCCAGGTCAGGCCGAACACGCCCAGGGTCTTGCCCAGCAGCAGGCCGATGGCGATGCCCATCGGCACGTGGTGGGTGAAGCTTTCCAGGGTCACGCCGCTCAGGGACAGGCCGGCATTGGCGAAGGCGAACAGCGGCAAAATGCCGTAAGCCACCCACGGGTGCAGGGCGTGTTCCAGGGTCATCAGCGGCGAAGGTTCGGCATTTTTCGTGCGCAGCGGAATGCAGAACGCCAGGGTCACGCCGGCCAGTGTCGCGTGGACACCGCTCTTGAGTACGCAGACCCAGAGGATCAAACCGATGATCATGTAGGGCCCGAGCTTGACCACGCCGAGCCGGTTCATGGCAATCAACGCGACGATGCACGCCCCGGCCAGGGCCAGAGACAACGTCGACAAGGTGCCGGAGTAGAAAATCGCGATGACGATAATGGCACCGAGGTCGTCGATGATCGCCAGGGTCATCAGGAACAGCTTCAGCGACACCGGTACGCGTTTGCCGAGCAAGGCCAGCACGCCGAGGGCGAAGGCGATGTCGGTGGCCATCGGGATCGCCCAGCCACCCAGCGCCGACGGATCGTCCCGGTTGATGAACCAGTAGATCAGCGCCGGCACCACCATGCCGCCAATCGCCGCCGCGCCGGGCAGGACGATTTGCGAGGGTTTCGACAGCTGGCCGTCGAGGACTTCGCGCTTCACTTCCAGGCCGATCAGCAGGAAGAACATCGCCATCAGGCCGTCGTTGATCCACAGCAGCAGGGGCTTGGCGATTTTCAGCGCGCCGATCTGGGCCACCACGGGGGTGTCCAGCAAGCCGTTATAGAGCCACGACAGTGACGAATTGTTGATGATCAGAGCCAGGGCTGCGGCGGCGATCAATAAAAGACCGCTGGCCGCTTCCAACTGAAAGAAACGCGTGAACGTGCTACGCAGAGGCAAGGTCGCTCTCCATCGATGAATTCAAAAGGTGGCACACCCTAACCCGTACCGTTAGTTGTTAAAACAAAAGTTATATTCTTTTTTGTTATATGCCGTTACGAAGCAAGCGGGCGCAAGGCCCAACGAGCACTGAGCCTAGCAGTTGCCGGACGTATTGGACCTCAGCTGTATCTGTGCGTGATGTAGGTTTTTTCCTAAGCTTGGGGGCTGAGCCTTGCAACAAGGCCGCCCTTACAACGAGATCATCATCATGAGCGACACCCGACAGTGGGCCCGCGAAGCCATCCGGATCATCGAAGCCGACTTCCAGCGCAGCGCCGACACCCACCTGATCCCCTTGCCGCTGCCGGGTCTGCCGGGCATCGAGTTGTACTTCAAGGATGAGTCCAGCCACCCCACCGGCAGCCTGAAACATCGCTTGGCCCGTTCGCTGTTCCTCTATGCGTTGTGTAACGGCTGGCTCAAGCCCGGCGCGCCAGTGATCGAGGCGTCCAGCGGTTCGACGGCGATTTCCGAGGCGTACTTCGCCCGTTTACTGGGCTTGCCGTTTATTGCGGTGATGCCGGCGACCACTTCCAAAGAGAAAATCGCGCAAATCGCGTTCTACGGCGGCAAGAGCCACCTGGTGGATGATCCGACCCAGATCTACGCCGAGTCCGAGCGCCTGGCCCGGGAACACGATGGTCACTTTATCGACCAGTTCACCTACGCCGAGCGCGCCACCGACTGGCGGGCGAACAACAACATCGCTGAATCGATCTTCCAGCAGATGCGCTTCGAACAGCACCCGGAGCCGAGCTGGCTGATCTCCAGCCCCGGCACCGGCGGCACCACCGCGACCCTCGGCCGTTACGTGCGTTATCGCCAGCATTGCACCCGCGTACTGTGTGCCGATGCCGAGCGTTCGGTGTTTTTCGATTACTACCAGACCGGCGATGCCAGTCTGCGCCTGGATTGCGGTTCGCGGATTGAAGGGATTGGCCGACCACGGGTGGAAGCGTCGTTCCTGCCCAAGGTGATCGATGCGATGGTCAAGGTGCCGGATGCGCTGTCGCTGGCAGCCATGCATTACCTGGCACAACGCTTGGGCCGGCGCGTGGGCGGGTCGAGCGGGACCAACCTGATCGGCGCCTTGATCGCGGCGCAGCAGATGGTGGCGGCGGGGGAGTCGGGGTCGATCGTGGCGATTTTGTGCGACGGCGGCGAACGCTATGCCACCACCTATTACGACCAGGATTGGCTCAAGGGCCAGGGGTATGCGTTGAGTGGCTTGATCGATGCGGTGGCGGCGAGTGTCGAGCGCGGCGAACCGCTGCCGGCCACCGTGCTGCGCGCCAATATCTGACGTGACGATCGTTCCCATGCTCTGCGTGGGAACGATCGTCAACACTGCCCCTGTAGGAGCGAGGCTTGCCCGCGAAGAACGATAACGCGGTCTTTCAGATAGACCGGGGTGCATTCTTCGCGGGCAAGCCTCGCTCCTACAGGGCGGTGTTGTTTTCAGGTTTCGGGGTCAGGCTTCGAGGCCGAGAATGTCGCGAGCAACCGCTTCGGCAATCCGAATCCCATCGACACCCGCTGACAGAATCCCGCCCGCATAACCCGCGCCTTCACCGGCCGGGAACAGGCCTTTGACGTTCAAGCTCTGCATCGACTCGTTACGGGTAATCCGCAACGGCGACGAAGTCCGCGTTTCGATCCCGGTCAACACCGCGTCGTGCAGCGAGTAGCCCCGAATCTGCTTCTCGAACGCCGGCAAGGCTTCGCGAATCGCTTCGATGGCAAACGCCGGCAAGGCCAGGGCCAAATCACCGAAAGAAACACCCGGCTTATAGGACGGTTCGACGCTGCCCACCTCGGTGGACGGCTTGCCCGCGATAAAGTCGCCGACCAGTTGCGCCGGCGCTTCGTAGTTGCTGCCGCCGAGCACAAAGGCGTGGGATTCCAGGCGTTCCTGCAACTCGATACCGGCCAGCGGTCCGCCCGGGTAATCGACTTCCGGGGTGATGCCGACGACGATCCCGGAGTTGGCATTGCGCTCGTTACGCGAGTACTGGCTCATGCCGTTAGTGACCACGCGCCCCGGCTCGGAGGTCGCCGCCACCACGGTGCCGCCCGGGCACATGCAGAAGCTGTAGACCGAACGGCCGTTCTTGGCGTGGTGCACCAGTTTGTAGTCGGCGGCGCCAAGTTTCGGGTGGCCGGCGTATTTACCCAGGCGCGCGCGGTCGATCAGCGACTGCGGATGTTCGATACGGAACCCCACCGAAAACGGCTTGGCTTCCATGAACACGCCACGACCGTGGAGCATGCGGAAGGTGTCGCGGGCGCTGTGGCCGAGGGCCAGGATCACGTGTTTGGAATGGATCTGCTCGCCGCCGTTCAACTCGACGCCGACCAGTTGCCCGTCTTCGATCAACACGTCAGTGACCCGCTGCTGGAAGCGCACTTCGCCGCCCAGCGCACGAATCTGCTCGCGCATGTTTTCCACCACGCCGGTCAGACGGAACGTACCGATGTGCGGTTTGCTGACGTAGAGGATTTCTTCTGGCGCGCCGGCCTTCACGAACTCATGCAGGACTTTGCGGCCGATGAATTTCGGGTCCTTGATCTGGCTGTAGAGCTTGCCGTCGGAGAACGTCCCCGCGCCGCCTTCACCGAACTGCACGTTGGATTCGGGGTTGAGCACGCTTTTGCGCCACAGGCCCCAGGTGTCCTTGGTGCGCTGGCGCACTTCGGTACCGCGTTCGAGGATGATCGGCTTGAAGCCCATTTGCGCCAGCAGCAACCCGGCGAAGATCCCGCAGGGGCCGAAACCGACCACGATCGGGCGTTGCGCCAGATCGGCCGGCGCATGGCCTACCACTTTGTAGCTGACATCCGGCGCGACGTTGACGTTACGGTCATCGGCGAACGTGTGCAGCAACGCCGCCTCATCCTTGGCGGTGAGGTCGATGGTGTAGATGAAGCACAGTTCGGAGGATTTTTTGCGCGCATCGTAGCTGCGCTTGAACAAGGTGAAGTCGAGCAGGTCATCACTGGCGATGCCCAGGCGCTGCACGATGGCAGGGCGCAGGTCTTCTTCGGGATGGTCGATCGGCAACTTGAGTTCGGTGATTCGTAACATGACAGGATCCGGTTCGCGGGGCGCACAACTGCGCCAAGGCGTTTGAAGGCGGCGATTATAAGCCCCAAACGCCGGTCCCGTGAGGCAAAAACGATCAGTCGTTACGCGAGCCGCCGAAATACCCGCAGCCGCGTTGCACCTGGCCGTCGATCCGCAGTTCGGCGCTCATGTGCTGGATGCTGCCGGTGCTGCTGTCGACGCAACGATTGGGCGCGACCCACAGTTCGATGTGCTTGCCGTTGGCTTCGCTGCTGAGGTTGAAGCGACCGTCGCCCAGCTGCTCTTCAACATAGGGCACCGCCAGGGGCGGCTCGCCGGCGCGATCAATCGCCATGCCTTTGCCGCTGACCTTGACGTTCCACTGCGGCCCATGACCGGCGGCCCGCAGGATCAGCAGTTTGAAATTGGGATCGTCGCACGCCGTGCCCGAGCGCTCGACGCGGTACAACTGCGCAAGATCGAGGCGGCTGCCATCGATGCGGCCACGCACATCGGCGAACAATTTGCCCTGATCATCGGCCAGGCTCGCGGCTTCTTGCAGCACGCTGGTGCCGCCAGTGTCGTTGACCTCCAGGCTGCGCTGTTCATTGCACGGCTGGAACATCAGCTTGCCGTCCGCCGCGGTCAATTGCCCCTGCATGCGGGTCTGGCCGACATGGGAGGCGCTCTGCCGCGGGCCATCGAACAACTGGCACGCGGCGAACAACGGAAGCAGGGCAACGAGGACAAGGGAACGGGCAACACGCATCTTTGGTTCTCCAGACAAGTGTCGCCACGTTACGCAGCCTGACCGTTCATCACAACCCCGCCTTGTGACGATCCGTGTAGGAGCAAGGCTTGCCCGCGATGGCGTCCTCAAACACACCACCTGTAGGAGCAAAGCTTGCTCGCGATAGCGATCTCCAGGACGCCATCGCGAGCAAGCTTTGCTCCTACACGGATCGCGCCGCTCTTAACCTACGTGAAAGGTCTGACCGGTCTGCAGGCCTTCCACACTTTTGGCGTAGGCCAACGCCACATCCGCTGCAGGAACCGGCTTGTAGCCGCGGAAGTACGGTGCGTAGCTGCCCATGGCTTCCAGCAGCACGGTCGGGCTGATCGAGTTCACGCGCAGACCGCGGGGCAGTTCAATAGCGGCCGCACGGACGAAGCTGTCCAGCGCGCCGTTGACCAACGCAGCCGAGGCGCCGCTGCGAATCGGATCGTGGCTGAGCACGCCGGTGGTGAAGGTAAACGAGGCGCCGTCATTGGCGAATTCACGACCGATCAGCAGCAGGTTGACCTGGCCCATCAGCTTGTCTTTGAGGCCCAGGGCAAAACTGTCCGAGGTCATTTCGTCCAGCGGGGCGAAGGTCACGTTACCGGCGGCACAGACCAGCGCATCGAACTTGCCGGTTTGTTCGAACAGCATGCGGATCGAGGCGCTGTCGCTGATATCCACATGGAAATCGCCGCTGTTACGGCCAATGCGGATGACTTCATGACGTTGCGACAACTCTTTGTCGACCGCCGAACCGATGGTGCCGCCTGCGCCTATCAAAAGAATCTTCATCGTGCCGTTCCTCGAATGAGTAAAAAGAGAGCTCAGTCTAGAGTGGATTTTCCTGTTGATAAGCGCGCTAATAGGCAACCTTTGGTTTTCTAATGGAAACAATCCATGAGCGAAATGGATGACCTGGCGGCGTTCGCCGTGTTGATCGAAGCCGGGAGTTTTACCCTGGCCGCCCAGCAATTGGGTTGCAGCAAGGGCCAACTGTCCAAACGCATCAGCCTGCTGGAGACGCGGTTTTCCGTGGTCCTGCTGCAACGCACCACCCGCCGCCTGAGTCTGACGGCAGCAGGCGCGGCGCTATTGCCGCAAGCCCAGGCGCTTGTCGTCCAGGTGGAGAAAGCGCGTCAGGCCCTGGCGCGGTTGAAGGACGACATGGCCGGCCCGGTGCGGATGACGGTGCCGGTCTCGCTGGGGGAAACCTTCTTCGACGGCTTGCTTCTGGAGTTTTCCGGCAAGTACCCCGAGGTGCAGATCGAGCTGGACCTGAGCAACAGCTATCGCGATCTGTCCCGCGACGGCTTTGACTTGGCGGTGCGCTCCGAGGTGGGCAATGACGAACGTCTGGTGGCCCGTCCGTTGCTGGCCTGGCATGAAATGACCTGCGCCAGCCCGGCCTACCTTGAGCAATACGGCGAACCGTCGACACCGCAAGCACTCGTCGAACACCGGTGCCTGCTCAACAGCCACTACAGCGGCCGCGAAGAATGGCTCTATCACCAGCAACACGAGCTGTTGCGGGTGCGCGTCTCGGGGCCGTTCGCCAGCAACCATTACAGCTTGCTGAAGAAAGCCGCGTTGGCCGGTGCCGGTATTGCGCGATTGCCGTCGTACCTGTTGCAAGCGGAATTGGCTGACGGCCGATTGCGCTGGCTCCTGCGGGATTATCAGACCCGTCGTATGCCGATGTACCTGGTGCATCCGTATCAGGGCGGTTTGCCCAAGCGCACCCAAGTGTTGGCGGATTATCTGATGAGCTGGTTCAAGCGCAGCGGCGAGGCACTGGATCGGCTATAGCCGCCAGTGCCTGCCGTGATCCTGTCGTCTGTAAGCCTGGCCATCCTGTGTTGAGCTCAGGCTCCCAGGCGGAGGCTGTCAGGTTTGCTCGGTCCCGGCTTCGACTATCGCGTTACTTGCCACCCCTTGTGATACCGGTGCCAGGTAGGACACTTCTCTGAAAAACTCGTCCCGCACGGGCTCGCTGTTTCCGCCCGAGCCCGCGAGCCCCCATGTGACGACTCGATCGTCAGCGGTCAACGCGACGAACGCCTCGGCATTGGCATAAATCGCCCTCACATCGACCAATTGTCTGGCCACCAGTGCGTTATTGCCTCCCCACGCTGCATTGCCCCACGTCACCACGCTGCCGTCGGCACACAGGGCCGCAAACGCGCCGTTGGTGGCGGCGAGTTGCACAATGTTGCGAAGTGCGGAGATCGCCGGTGGCACGCTGCCGCCCTGAGCCGGGTCACCCCATGCCACGACTTGTTGGTTGTCCAGCAGCGCCACAAAGGCGTAACCCGCCCCCACGATATCAACGATATTGGAAAGATTGAGGATGGCGGCCGGCGGGTTGCCACCCCAGCCTGTTCTGCCCCAGGCCACCACCTGGCCGGTAGCTCTAAGGGCCGCAAATGCATAGCCGCAGCTCGAAATCCTGACGATATCTGTGAGCCTGGTTATCTCGGCGGGCGCAGTACCGCCTGAGCCTGCGAGCCCCCAGGTCACTACCGTGCGATCAAGGGTCAGCGCGGCAAACGCATCGTGGTTGTTGATCACTTCGGTGATGGTGGTGAGCCCTGCAATATCGGCGGGGACGCTGCCACCGTAGGCCGGGTTTCCCCAGGCTGAAACACCGCCGGTGGAGCGCAATGCGGCAAATGCAGAACCGGAGCAGGCAATATCACGAATGTCTTTGAGCCTGCTGATATCGGCGGGAACGACGGCGCCATAATCCTTGGCCCCCCAGGCAAGCACTGAGCCATCGTTACGCAGCAGCGCAAACGCCTGGCCCCCACTGAACAGTTTTTTCACATCGCGCAGGCTGGCTACTTCGTTGGGAAGTGCGCCGCCGACAGCGGGATCGCCCCATGCCCTCACGGAACCGTCATCGAGCAATACGGCAAATGCCCTGGAGGACCAGGCTACATCTTTGATGGTGCCAAGGGGGATGGGGGCCGGCGGCAGATGGCCGCCATTCGACGAGACTCCCCACGCGATCATGTCGCCCCTGTCGCGCAACGCCACGAACGCAGAGTGAGGGGTACCGGGCGCAGTGAGGTCGCACAGGCCATTACCATAGAAATTGGCTGGATTGAGCCTGAACTGCCGGGCCCCATGCCTTACGAGCAACGGGCGTCTGGGCTGAGTGTCATCGAAGCGCGCACCCACCGTTTCCACGGCGTCGCCCTCGTAGCGCCAACGCGCCCTGAGCAGGCCTCCGGTCTGGGCATCGAGAGCCGTCACATAACGTGAGCTACCTTTATTCATCCAATAAGACACTGAGGCAACGCGGGCGCCCATGACCAGTAACTGGCCGTCCACCGGATCGACCTCGGCAAGGATTTTCTTCGACCAGCGCCGGCGGTCGGTGGTGTTCAGCAATGTGTCGGTGACGGTGTAGTTGATTGAAAGTGTCGAGGGTTTTTGCAGGTTGAGGTACATCTCCATTGTCAGGAGAACGGTATAGGGCTGACCCTCTTGACCGGGCTGCACCGTGTAATAGAACGGTACATTGTTGATTTCCAGTTTGATTCTGTCGTACGCCCGACAGAACGGGTATTGGAGTGTCAACGGCACGCCATTGGTCAACTCCTCGTAACCGATCAGCGCTGGATCGCCCAGTTCCGCCGGCAAACGAATATTCAGCGCCGGATGATCACCCGTCCCGGGCACCTCGTTACCGCCAGGCAGGTTACGGTGGTATTGCACCCCCAGCTCCTGCGAGTCATCGAAGTTGCTGCTGCCACGTTGGTAGCGCAACCGGATGATGTTCAGGCCCTCGTTGAGCTCTGCCTGAGGAAGGTCTAGCTCGACAGGATCATTCTGGGCACTCGGCGGGATCACCCAGGAACCTATTTGCTCGCCATTGACGAACAGTCTGAGGCTCTCATAAGGCGGCGGCGGAATCGGGTCGGCAATCAGCAATGCCGCGTTTTGCCGGGTGGCGTCCAGCGTCACAATCCTGTCGAACGCAGCCTGCCGAAGACCGACATAGGGGATTCCCGGCTGCGGGGAAGGATAGGGAATGATCGGCTCTGTACCGTTTGGAACTCGCGGAGGATAAATAGTAAGCACTTCGGAATCGGATTCATCGGTGGCCATGGACGTGACTCCGTCAATCATTGGATAGGGGGTCTCCAGTGAATACTCGTACCGGCAGTGTGGCTACTGTCAGAACTAACAGGTAGAGAGGGGCATTCGACCGACGGTCAGCTATCGGGCATTGCTGCAGGGTGCTCGACCCCATGTAAGACAGAAGTGTTCGGAATAAACAGAGGTCGCTTATCGTTATTTGTTATCCAGACCTGTTATTTCTGACAGTAGAAAACTGCCTGTGCGGGCAATACAGTGATGTCGGGCGAAAACGTCAGGTTGGAGTGCGGATCATCGGCTGAACAGGGAGTCAGAAAATGGAAAGCGTGGAAGCGCGTGTAAAAGAAATTACGTGTGAGTGGCTGGGGATAGCGCCGGCAGACCTCAAAAATGACTCTAGTTTTGCTGATGACCTAGGGGCAGATTCTCTGGACGCCGTTGAAATCGTCATGACTTTTGAAGAGGAATTCGATATCGAGATCCCGGATGAAGAAGCTGTAAAACTGATAACCGTCCAGGACGTAATCGACTACATAGAACACCAGTTGATCCTGTAGCCGCCGCAAGTTCCAGCGCACAAAAAAAACGGCCCGAAGGCCGTTTTTTGTTCACCGCAAAACTTCAACCACCCAAGTACGCCTCGCGCACTTTCGGATCAGTCAGCAGCGCTTCACCGGTGCCTTGCATCACCACCCGGCCGTTCTCCAGAACGTACGCGCGGTCAGCGATTTTCAGCGCCTGGTTGGCGTTCTGCTCGACCAGGAACACCGTCACACCGTCCTTGCGCAGCTGTTCGATGATATCGAAGATCTGCTGGATGATGATCGGCGCCAGGCCCAGAGAAGGCTCGTCGAGCAGCAACAGCTTGGGCTTGCTCATCAGCGCGCGGCCGATGGCGAGCATTTGTTGTTCGCCGCCGGACATGGTGCCGCCGCGTTGGGCAAAACGCTCTTTCAGGCGTGGGAAAAGTCCGAGAACCTTGTCCATCTGTTCCTGATAGTCGCCCTTGTCGGTGAAGAAGCCGCCCATGGCGAGGTTTTCTTCCACGGTCAGTCGGGCAAACACCCGACGGCCTTCCGGCACCACGGCAATGCTCTTGCGCATGATCTGCGCCGAGGTCTGCCCCACGAGTTCTTCACCCATGTATTTGATGCTGCCGCTGTGGGCCTGCGGCGAACCGCACAGCGTCATCAGCAGGGTGGATTTGCCTGCGCCGTTGGCCCCGATCAGGGTGACGATTTCGCCCTGGCGGATTTCCACGTTGACGCTGTGCAGGGCCTGGATCTTGCCGTAGAAGGTGGAAACGTTTTCGAATTGCAGCATTTACGCTTCCCCCAGGTAGGCTTTGATCACTTCAGGATTGTCGCGGATCTGTTCCGGCGTGCCGTCGGCCAGGGGCGTGCCCTGGTTGATCACGACGATGTGGTCGGAAATGCTCATGACCAGTTTCATGTCGTGTTCGATCAGCAGCACGGTCACATCATGCTCGTTGCGGAGCACGCTGATCAGCGCCTTGAGGTCTTCGGTTTCCTTCGGGTTCAGGCCAGCGGCCGGTTCGTCGAGCATGAGGATCCGCGGGCGGGTCATCATGCAGCGTGCGATTTCCAGGCGACGTTGCTGACCGTAGGCCAGGGTGCCGGCCGGACGGTTGGCGAAGGCCGTGAGGTTGACCTTGTCCAGCCAGTACTCGGCGAACTCCATGGCCTCGCGTTCGCTCTTGCGGAATGCCGGAGTCTTGAACAGGCCTGCCAGGAAGTTGGTGTTCAGGTGACGGTGCTGGGCGATCAAGAGGTTCTCGACCGCGGTCATGTCCTTGAACAACCGCACGTTCTGGAAGGTGCGCACCACG
The DNA here is from genome assembly GCF_008370045.1 of Pseudomonas sp. ANT_J12. GTDB lineage: Bacteria > Pseudomonadota > Gammaproteobacteria > Pseudomonadales > Pseudomonadaceae > Aquipseudomonas. Next base: position 580,082 of record NZ_VOBN01000001.1, on the reverse strand, counting down.
CCTTTGCGGGCGATCTCGTGGCCGGGCAGGCCTTCGATGGCCTGGCCGTCGAGCAGGATGCTGCCGCCGCTCGGCTTGTAGAAACCGGTCAGGCAGTTAAACACCGTGGTCTTGCCGGCGCCGTTAGGGCCGATCAGCGCCACGACCTGTTTTTCGTACACGGTCAGGGCCACGCCGTTGACCGCCAGCAAGCCGCCAAAGCGCATGCTCAGATTTTCGACTTTGAGGATCTCGCGGCTCATTTGCGCAGCTCCATGTGAGGACGTTGCATGGGCAGCAGACCTTGAGGGCGCCAGATCATCATCAGCACCATCAAGGCGCCGAACATCAACATGCGGTATTCACTGAACTCACGCATCATTTCCGGCAACAGGATCATCACCGTGGCGGCGAGCACGACGCCCAGTTGCGAGCCCATGCCGCCCAGCACCACGATGGCGAGGATGGTCGCCGACTCGATGAAAGTGAAGGACTCCGGGGTCACCAGGCCTTGGCGCGCGGCGAAGAAGCTGCCGGCGAAACCGGCGAAGCAGGCACCCAGGGTGAACGCGGACAGCTTGATGATGGTCGGGTTCAGGCCCAACGCACGGCAGGCGATTTCGTCTTCACGCAACGCTTCCCAAGCACGGCCCAGGGGCATGCGCAGCAAGCGGTTGATCACGAACAACGCGAACAGGGCGAGCAACAGTGCGATCAGGTAAAGGAAGATCACCTTGTTGATCGAGTTGTATTCCAGGCCGAAATACTCGTGGAACGTCTGCATGCCTTCCGCCGCTTTACGCTCGAAGGTCAGGCCGAAGAACGTGGGCTTCTCGATGTTACTGATGCCGTTCGGGCCACCGGTAATGTCGGTCAGGTTACGCAGGAACAGACGGATGATTTCACCGAAGCCCAGGGTCACGATCGCCAGGTAGTCACCCCGCAGGCGCAAGACCGGGAAGCCGAGCAGGAAACCGAACGTCGCCGCCATCAGGCCGGCAATCGGCAGGCAGATCCAGAAGCTCAGACCGTAGTAGTGCGACAGCAGCGCATAACTGTAGGCGCCGACGGCGTAGAAGCCGACGTAACCCAGGTCGAGCAGGCCGGCCAGGCCGACCACGATGTTCAGGCCCAGGCCGAGCATCACGTAGATCAGCACCAGCGTCGCGATGTCCACCGCGCCACGAGAGCCGAAGAACGGCCACACCAGGGCACCAATGATCAACGCAATGATGATCCAGCGCTGGGTGGTCGGCAGGGTCAGGAAGCTGCTGGCCTTGGCCGGCATCACCGGCATGTTCGGCGAGGATTTCCACGCCGCGCTGATCTGCTGGTCGAACAGCACCCGCAGGAACATCAGCACCGAACACACGGCGATGGTGATCAGGGTGCTGGTGCTGGTGCCATGCACTTCGAGGTTGATGCCGACGATAGTCAGCTTCAGACCGAGTACCGGGTAGGCCACGGCCCACACCAGCAAGGCGCTGAACAACGCCTGTTTAAGATTCCTAGTCATACTTTTTCAACCTCCGGACGGCCCAACAGGCCGGTAGGCCGGAACAACAACACCAGAACCAATAGGCCGAACGCCACAACGTCCTTGTACTGGTCGCCGAAGATATCGGCACCGAAGGCTTCCGCCACCCCGAGCACAATCCCGCCGAGCATGGCTCCGGGGATGCTGCCGATACCGCCCAGTACCGCGGCGGTGAAGGCCTTGAGGCCGACGAGGAAACCGGCGTTGGGGTTGATCACGCCGTATTGCATGCTCAGCAGCACGGCCGCGACGGCCGCCAGCGCAGCACCGATGACGAAGGTCAGGGCGATGATGTTGTTGGTGTTGATACCCAGCAGGTTGGCCATCTTGATGTCTTCGGCACAGGCACGGCAGGCGCGACCCAGGCGAGAGCGGGAGATGAACAGCGTCAGGCCGAGCATGGCGACGAAGGTCACCACGAACACCACGATTTGCATGTAGGAAATCAGCACTTCATGTGCGCCACCTGGCCCGATGGTGAAGTTGCCGGGGATCAGGTTGGGGATGGATTTGTCCTTGGAGTCTTGCGCCAGCAGAACCGTGTTCTGCAGGAAAATCGACATGCCGATGGCGGAAATCAGCGGAATCAGACGGTTGCTGCCGCGCAAGGGGCGGTAGGCGATCCGTTCGATGCTGTAGCCGTAGGCACTGGTCACGACGATGGTCGCCAGGAAAGCGGCGGTCATCAACAGCGGCACACTGTCGAGTCCCATCATGGACAGGCCCGCGATGGCGATGAACGCCACGTAGGAACCAATCATGTACACCTCGCCGTGGGCGAAGTTGATCATTCCAATGATGCCGTAAACCATCGTATAGCCGATGGCGATCAGGGCATACGTGCTGCCAATGGTCAGACCATTAACCAGCTGTTGGAAAAAGTGATAGATGTCAGGCATTACAGCGCTCCTAAAAACCTGATACGCATTTCACTGGTGGAGTCATTTTCCCGCTCGAGCCCCGTGGATCTGCATCCACTTCGAATTCGAGGTTTGCCAGCGAACCGCTGATGACGGTTTTGAGATTTTCAGGTGGGGAGACTGGCGGATCACGCCAGCGCGGCCCTATACGTTCGTAAAACAAAGCCCACGGCACGCCGTGGGCTTTATTGGCAGTCAGTCAGGCAACGCCTTACTGAGGCGAAACTTCAGTTTTAGGTTTGCCGAAGTGCCACTCGTAAACCACGAATTTGAAGTCTTTCAAGTCGCCCTTGGCGTCGAAGCTCAGGTCGCCAGTCGGGGTCTTGAAGGTGCCAGCGTGGATGGCCGCGGCCACTTTGGCAGAGTCTTCGCTCTTGGCGGCAGTGATACCACCGGCGATGACTTCAACAGCCGAGTAGGCCGGGAACACGAACGGACCGCTCGGATCTTCTTTCTTGGCTTTGAACGCGTCAGCCAGGGCGACGTTGGCCGGATCCTGGTCGAAGGATTTCGGCAGGGTCACCAACAGGCCTTCGGAAGCGTCTTTGGCGATCTGCGAAATGGAGTCGTTACCCACGCCTTCCGGGCCCATGAACTTGGCTTTCAGGCCTTTTTCCGATGCTTGACGCAGGATCAGACCCAGCTCCGGGTGGTAGCCGCCGTAGTAGACGAAGTCGACGTTGGCTTGCTTGAGCTTGGCGATGATCGAGGAGAAGTCCTTGTCGCCGGCGTTGATGCCTTCGAACACGGCAACTTTTACGTTCTTGCCTTCGAGGGTTTTCTTCACGGCGGTGGCGATGCCTTCACCGTATTGCTGCTTGTCGTGCAGTACAGCAACGATTTTCGGTTTGACGTGATCGGCGATGTAGTTACCGGCGGCAGGGCCCTGGGCGCTGTCGAGGCCGATGGTACGGAAGATCATTTTGTAACCACGGGCGGTGATGTCCGGGCTGGTGGCAGCCGGGGTGATCATGATCACGCCTTCGTCTTCGTAGATGTCCGAAGCGGGTTGAGTGGAGCTGGAGCACAGGTGACCGACCACGAACTTGACGCCGTCGTTGACGACTTTGTTCGCTACAGCAACCGCTTGTTTCGGATCACAGGCATCGTCGTATTCAACGGCTTCGAGCTTCTTGCCGTCGACGCCGCCCTTGGCGTTGATCTGTTCAATGGCCATTTTGGCGCCACTGAACTGCATGTCGCCGTATTGGGCTACCGGGCCGGTCTTGGGGCCGGCGATACCGATCTTGATGGTGTCAGCTGCGAACGAATGGCTGGCAACCCCGGCCAGAACCATAGCGGCAAACAGTTTGGAAATCTGCTTAGTAGCCTTAGTCATAGTGCTCCACTCTTACTGTTGTAGTTTTTATAGTCCTGGCGCCGTAGCAGCAGAACCGGGTCAGATATCTTGGATATCCTCCGGAAAATGCCCCCGGCAACTGTACCGGTACAGTGTAGAGCGCCGATTGTTAGCCTGGGAAGGCAGCGCCGGGGGGCAAAACCTGAGGGTGTCGCTTTTTTGAAAGAAAAATACAGAATTGCGGCGGGGGTTCAGGCTGTATTCACAGCAATCCTTGGCTTTCCTGCGCTTTTCATTCGATGACTCATTTGCATCCGGGTTTTTCTGCCGGACCACCGACGTTATCATTCGCGTCGATTTCTTTTCCGGACAGGACCCATGACTCAAGAACCTAGCACCCTCTATGCCAAGCTGCTTGGTGAGACCGCATCTATTACCTGGAAGGAACTGGAACCGTTCTTCGCCAAGGGTGCCCTATTGTGGGTCGACCCAAGCCTGGATTTGATCGCGGCCGCCGAGGCCGTGGCCACGGACGAAGGCGAGAAAGTGGCTGCCTGGCTGGCCGCCGACAGCCTCGCCAAGCTCTCTGAAACGCGGGCGCTGGATCTTTTCGAGCGCGATCCCGAGCTGTGGGCCGTGGTGGTTTCGCCTTGGATTCTGATCCAGGAAAGGGCGACGAGCTGATAGTCGGCACCAAAAGAGTGCGCGGCTTGGCCGGGTGAAAGTGTGTAGGTGAGTAGCGTGATGGCATGTTGCCGTAGAGAAAGGCCACAGAAGGGTCTTGGCGAGGGTGACGTAAACGTAACGGGAACAGTTTAGTGAGCAGCCTAACGGCTGCTTAATTGTTTCTGGATGTGATCGTTCCCACGGTCTGCGATCGTTCCCACGCTCCGCGTGGGAATGCAGCCCGGGACGCTCTGCGTCCCATCAGAAGCCGAACGCGGAGCGTCCGTGTATGCATTCCCACGCAGAGCGTGGGAACGATCTAACCTCTGCAGAAGCTGCCGAAGGCTGCGATCTTTTTGGGAGCAACGCTGATTTAAGCGGTTTTACCGGTGTGGTTATTGAGGGAAATAACCTTGGTCTTGCCAATCCGGTGGCGATAAATCTCGCGCAGATACTTGATCGCTTTCTTCACGCAATCACGGGACAAACGAATGTCGTTGATCGACACAAACTTGTCCTTGTCGCTGATCAGCTCGCGGTACTTCTTCTCGTACATCGGCTTGATCGCATACCAGTTGGTATCGAGGATCTTCGCCGGGTTTTCGAACTCGTTGAGCAGGTCGTCGATCAAGTCTTCGTCGAAGTCTTCATGAATGATGAAGTCGAGGATCGAGTTGTCCAGGGTCTCGTCGAAGCGATATGGGTTCTTCGCGAAGCAGCGCTTGATGAAGGCCACGATCAGGGTCAGGAAGTCGTCCGACAGGCACGGGCTCTTGGCGATCAGGGTGGTCAGCGACAGGTTGGCCGAGGCGCCGATCACCAGCGCGTAACGCTTGAGCGTGGTGTTCGGGAACAGGCTGTTGAGGTGGGTCTTCAAGCGGTTGAGGTCCATGTAGGACAGCTTGTAGTCCTTGGGCAGCGACACGATCGACACCACCGACGAGCAGTTCTTGAAGAAGTGCAGGTCGTGCAACGCGGCCGCGTCGTAGCCGGAATTCTTGTACTGCTCCAGCGACGCGCGATAGCGCTTGGACTCGATCGGCAACAGGCTGATGCCTTCGATGGCCTGGGTGACCTTGTTGAAGTGCGGCAGGTCGATGGAGCGGAAGAACAGGTCGTCGATGTTCAGGCGCTGCGGCTCTTTGTCGAACACCTTGAATTTGTCGCTGCTCGGCGCCGGGGTTTCCGGCACCACGGACTCGGCGTAGGCAATCGCCACCGGGCCGGCCAGGCTCATGAACAGGTCGTTGGCGTCCAGGCGAATGGTTTCGCCGATGTCGATGCCGGCACGTCGGAAATAGTTCTGGTCGTAGTCAGTCGTGACCGCCTGCGCCGTCAGAATGTTGAAGATCTGCTGCGAGATGTATTGGTTGGCGTGCTTTTCCATCGCATTCACATCAATGTTCTGGATGTTGCCGTCATCGCTTTCTTCGGCGTAACGCATGATGTCGTTGGAGATCAGCATCATCGCGTTCCAGGGGCGGATCCGGCCCATGACGCTGGCTTCGCTGCTGTCTTCATTGTCGAAGTTGTACGAAAAGTCCCATTCCTCCGACAGGTATTTGCACAGCAGGCGCCCGGCGTTGATGTGCAGCGCCTCGGACATTTCGCTGCGGTGGTCGGAAATGTTCGGCAGCACGCAGATGCCGCTGGTGAAGATCGGCTCGAAAACAAAGGCGTGGCCGCTTTTGCTGTCGTGCTCGTCCATCGGCTTGGTGTCGAACGTCTTGTTCATGTACGAGTGTTGCTGGGCCAGGCCGAATTCCGAGGCCATGCCCGAACCGGTACCGCCGCCGGCGCTGAAGATCGAGAAGTACAGGCGCGACTGGTTGGCCTTGATCCCGCAGCTGTCGATCAGGTACGAGTGGATCATCTTCCAGTCAGGGCTGGAGAAACGCTGGGTGTCCTTGTTCAGGATGATCTTGGCCAGGTACTGGCCCAGGATCGGCGCGTTACCGGCGCCACCAGCGTGGACTTCGGACAAGTCCATGATTTTCATTTTGCTGTAGTCGCGCAGGAAGCCGCTTTTTTCGCCCTTGCGCGAGAAGCGGATGCGCCCGGCGATGTCCTTGTCCAGGTCGCCGAGCATCACCAGCGGCTCGACCAGGAACACCGGTTTGGTGGCCTTGTTCGGCCCCAGGCGCAGGTTGTTACGAATCCATTGGGCCGGGCTGTAGCCTTTTTCGGCGTAGCGTTTGTCCGGCGACAGGCGATCTTCGTTGTTGAATTCGTTGAGGTAGAACTTGCGCGCGTTGTACACCAGTTCGGCGACGTCCAGCGCGATGTTCGAACCGCAGCGGCCGAGGCCGATCAGGCACACCGACGGGAATTCCTGTTCGCTGTGCTGTTCGCTGTCGCCTTCCAGGTGCGGTGGGCGCGGGAATACCATGTCGCGCAGGCCATCGAGGTTATCGAGGATGCGGTCGGTATTGGTTTCGGTGAAGTACAGGTACTGCTGGGTCGCCAGCGGGCGCGACGGGATCAATGGCTTCGACGCTGAAGGGCTGTTGGCCGCAGGGCTCAACGTCAAGTCGGATACCGCAGTGGCCGGATTGTTTTTAGAGGTCATTGTGCGCCATGTACTTGGACTGGTTGGCTCGACGACAAGGCGTCATCGAACGTCACGGAATGGGATCTCGCGTCTTTTTTGCGCGCGTGTTTTGCCCGAGCGACAGGGGTGTTGGCGGTGCGCCGCTCGGGGGAGTCCTTTCCTGATTTATGATGGATCGGCCAGCATTCGGCGATCTTTAATCAAAAGGAGGCAAAATGATGCCATCGTTACCTGCACTCGGATTCGCCGGGATCGGCCTGATGGGCTTGCCGATGTGCCAGCGTCTGTTGGCCGCGGGCTACCCGCTGATCGTGTGGAATCGCAATCTGCACAAGTGCGCGCCGCTGGTGGAAGCCGGTGCGCGGCAAGTGGCGACGCCGGCTGAACTGTGCGAGCACGCAGACGTGGTGATGCTGTGCCTGGCGGACACCGCCGTGGTGCGCGAGGTGGTGTTCGGCGCTAACGGCGTTGCCGAAGGTGGGAAAAGTACTCAGCTGCTGGTGGATTTTTCCAGCCTGGAGCCCACCGCTACCCGGGAAATGGCGGCAGCACTCGCCAGCAAAACCGGCATGACTTGGCTGGATGCGCCGGTGTCGGGCGGGGTGGTCGGCGCGCAGGCGGGCAGCCTGGCGATCATGGTCGGTGGCGAAGCGGCGGACCTTGAACGCGTGCGGCCGGTGTTGCTGAGCCTGGGCCAACGCGTGACGCACATGGGCGCCGTCGGTGCCGGCCAGGTGACCAAGGCCTGCAATCAGATGATCGTCGCCTGCAATGCCCTGGTGATCGCCGAAGTGGTGGCGCTGGCCGAACGCTCCGGTGTCGATGCCAGCCTGATCGCCGAAGCGCTGGCCGGTGGTTTCGCCGACTCAAAACCCTTGCAGATCCTCGCCCCGCAAATGGCCGAAAGCCGTTTCGAGCCGGTGAAATGGCACGTGCGCACGCTGCTCAAGGATCTGGACACGGCGGTGAAGTTTTCTCGCGAACAAGGCTCGGCCACGCCGATCAGCGGATTGGCCGCACAATTGATGCGCCTGCATGGGGGCCAGGGCTTTTTGGAAAAGGATCCGTCAACGTTAGTGCAGTTATACCGCGCGCCAGGCTCAGTGGACTGACCGTGTGCGAGTGCTTGCGCTGGTTGATTTCGTCCAGCACCGGACGCAGTTCTTCCAGCGGCACCGGGCGGCTGAGCAGATAGCCCTGGACGAAGTCGCAGCCCAGGCGTTCAAGAAACTCGTATTGCTCGACGGTTTCGACGCCTTCGGTGACCACCTGCAAATGCAGGGTGTGCGCCATGACGATGATTGCCTGGACGATCTCCATGTCCTGGGTCGCCTTGGGGATGTCCTGAATAAATGAGCGATCGATTTTCAGCGTGTTCAGCGGCAGGCGCTTGAGGTAGGCCAGGGATGAATAACCGGTGCCGAAGTCATCGATCGACAGCGACACCCCGAGGGCGCGAATCTGCCGCAGCAGCACGAGGGTGTTGGCGATATTGCCCATCAGTGCGTTTTCCGTGACCTCCAGCTCCAGGCGCTGGGGTTCGACGCCGGTCACGTGCAGGGCGTTTTCGATTTCGTCGGCCAGCTCCTCGCGCGCCAGGTTCAGGGGCGAGCAGTTCACGGCAATCTTCAGGGCTTCACAGCCATGGCGGGACAGCTCGCCCAAGTCTTCACAGGCTTTGCGAAGCACCCAGTTGTCCAGTTCGGCGATCAGCCCGTTGGCTTCGGCGATGGCGATAAAACGGTCGGGGGTGAGCAGGCCGTGAATCGGGTGTTGCCAGCGAATCAGCGCTTCGAGCTTGGTGACCTGGCCGGTTTTGAGCTCATAGATCGGTTGGTAATACAGCTTCAGCCCCGTGTCTTCGCGCAGGGCGTGACGCAGTTCTTCTTCCAGTTGCAGCTCCAGGGTGGCCCGGGTCCTGAGGTTCGAGCTGAAGAAGTTCAGGCTATTGCGGCCGCCGCCCTTGGACTGATACAGCGCCAGGTCGGCGTTTTTCAGCAGTTCCTCGCAGGTCTTGCCGTCTTCGGGGAACAGGCTGATGCCGATGCTGGTGGTCATGACCATGCGCCGGCCGGACAGCTCGATGGGCTCTTTCATTTTCAGCATGATGCGCTGGGCCATGTGCCGGGCTTCTTCGCGGTCATGCAGGCCGATGAGAATGCAGAACTCATCGCCACCAAAGCGCGCCACGACGTCGTCGTGGCTGCGGACCGAACTCTTGATGTGCCCGGCCAGCACCTTGAGCAATTCGTCGCCGGCGTCATGGCCGAGGCTGTCATTGATGCGTTTGAAATGGTCGATGTCGAGGAACATCACCGCCAGCATGCCGCCCTCGTTGGTCTTCTCGATCAGTTTTTCGGCAAAGATCTGATTGAAGCCGCGACGGTTGATCAGGTTGGTCAGTGCATCGTAGTGCGCCACCTGTTGCAGCGACATGCGCGCCTGGTCCAGTTGAGTGAGCAGAGTGTTGACCCGGCGCAGGTCGTGTTCCTTGATTTGCAATTTCTTGTCGGCCAGTGCCGCGCTGATGCAACTGCCGATGATCAGCAGGGTCATGATCGCCACCGTCAGCCCCAGCTGCAGATGATTGTTTTCACCGGGCAACATCGGCAGGGTGCCAACGGGCACCACCAGTGTCAGCGCCGCCATGCCGGTGAAATGCATGCTGACGATGCCGGCGCCGAGCACCAGGCTGGCGGTGAATTTGCGCAGTTGATGATACAAACCGGTGCCATCGCGCAGGTGACTGGAAATCAACAGGGCGGCGAGACTGGCGCCTATCGCGATGAAGACGGACAGCGCGAACAGCCAGGGATCGTAAAAAGCCGTGGCGACCGAACGCATGGCGGCCATGCCCACATAGTGCATGGTCGCGATGCCCAGGCCGATCCACACGGCCGCGCGCAGGTATTGCCAGACATTCACGTGAGGGTGGCTGAGGGTGTGCATCGCCAGCCACGAAGCCGTCAGGGCAAAGATCAGCGAGAGCAGGGTGATGGGCAGTTGGTAGTGAATGTCCACCGGCGCCTGGAAGGCCAGCATGCTAATGAAGTGCATGGCCCAGATGCCGCCCGCCAGGCACAAGGCACCGACCCAACGCCAGAGCCGTTGGGTGCCGGATTTTTCCACATGACCGACCCGTTCGGTCATGTCCAGCGTGGCGAAGCCGGCCACACAGGCGACCACATACGCCAGCGCGACCAGAAAAGGGTTGTGTGTACAGTTGAGGATGACCTGCCCGCCTTCTGGCAGCTCGGTAAGGAACTGCAAACCAAGCCACTCCATAGCACGTCCCGTCTCAAGTCATTGTGGTCGGCAGCCTGAATGCCGGCGAATGCTTTGGAGTATAGAGGCCATGTACAGAGCGCAAGACGTAGTGGCAAGTTGACGCTAATGATTTCGATATTGGCGTTATAACGATTGGCGATAAATTTCAGGCGCTCTGCTCATAAGGTATTTCAACGTCGGGTTGCAGGGCTGGCAGGCCGAACGCCGCCCGTGCCGCATCGCAATCCACGTTGGCTTCGCCATTGGCCCAGGAGGCGTCGAACTCCCGGCACGTGCTCGAACGCTGATCGTAAATCGAGCACTGCACGGTGCTGCCCACCTCGCCGACCAGGGCGGTGCAGCGGGTGGGTTTGCAGTCTGTCCCGAGCATCGCGACTCGACTGGGGCTGATCGGCGCGACCAGTTCGTCGGGCACCGTCCCACCGGCCGAGGTGCATTCACCCCAGAAAAAAGACACGCGAAAATGAGAACAGCAGGCACCGCAATTCAGACACGGACTGGCTTCGGACATGGGCGATAGTCAAAGAGGGATGGGGGCAACGGTGGGGGAGAACAGGTCGCTATTCTAGGCTTCGGCCCGGACTTGGGAAGGGGGGTGTGCAGGTATATTTTTCAGCGGATTGGCTTGAAATTCCCCGGCACCTGTAGGAGCGAAGCTTGCTCGCGAAAGCGACTGTCTGCCAACGAACATGTTGACTGAACGACCGCTTTCGCGAGCAAGCTTCGCTCCTACAGGGGGCGTGTGTGGCATTGGCTGATATCAGGCTGGCGAATGATCACAGACAGGCCGCGCGCGCCTGACTAGATTGCAGTTTCCGGGGGCAGCGACGCCTTCATAACAATAAAAGAGACGGACCCCATGCAGAACTCGACCCAAGCGGCGAATGCCTGGCGCATTCTGTTCCTGCTGTTCCTGGCCAACCTGTTCAACTTCTTCGACCGCACCATCCCCGCCATCATCATCGAGCCCATTCGCATGGAATGGCACCTCAGCGACTTTCAACTGGGGATCATCGGCACGGCCTTCACCATTGTTTACGCCATTGCCGGCCTGCCGCTGGGGCGGATGGCCGATACCGGTTCCCGGGCCAAATTGATGGGCTGGGGGCTGGCGGTATGGAGCGGGCTGACCGCCGTCAACGGGCTGGTGGGCAATTTCTGGACGTTCCTGCTGGTGCGCATGGGCATCGGCATCGGCGAAGCCAGTTACGCACCGGCCGCCAATTCGCTGATTGGTGACCTGTTCCCGGCGCACCGCCGCGCGCGGGCCATGGGGATTTTCATGCTCGGGCTGCCGCTGGGCTTGCTGCTGGCGTTCTTCACCATCGGCTGGATGGTCAAAACCTTCGACAGTTGGCGCGCCCCGTTCTTTATCGCGGCGGTGCCGGGGCTGGTCCTGGCGATCTTCATGTTCTTCATCAAGGAGCCGAAACGCGGCGCGGCGGAAAGCGTGCAAGTGTCCCAGGAGCGCGTGGACCGGCCGATCCGCCGCGTGCTGGCGGTGCCGACGTTCCTGTGGCTGGTGCTGGCCGGGCTGTGTTTCAACTTTGCGACCTATGCCTGCAACTCGTTCCTGGTGCCGATGTTGCAGCGCTATTTCCTGATGCCCTTGCATGAAGCGGCGGTGGCCACCGGGGTCATCGTCGGCGTGACCGGATTGTTCGGCCTGACGTTGGGCGGCTTGATTGCCGACAAGATCCACCAACGCGTCGCCAACGGTCGACTATTGTTTGCCGCGTTCAGTTTGATCGTCTCCACGGTGTGCACCGCTTGGGCGCTGCATGCCGGGCGCATCGAGATTGGCGTGTTTGTCGCGGTGTTCAGCCTGGGTTGGCTGTTCGCCTACAACTTCTACACCTGCGTTTATACGGCGATCCAGGACGTGGTCGAACCGCGTCTGCGGGCCACGGCGATGGCGTTGTTCTTTGCCGGGTTGTATTTGCTGGGCGGGGGCTTGGGGCCGGTGGTGGTCGGGGGGCTGTCCGATCACTTCGCCAACACGGCGATGCTGGCGGCAGGCGCCGTGGAGATGACCGAGGCGTTCAAAGCGGTCGGGCTGCACGACGCGATGTACCTGATCCCGGTAGCGCTGTTTCTCACCATGGTGTTTCTATTTATGGCATCGCGGTGTTTTGTGCGCGATGCGAAGCGGATGAAGGAGGGGTTGGTGGTGGTGGTCGAGCCGCAAATCCCTGCCGTCACCGCGTAACCGGAGCGAACACAACACCTGTGGCGAGGGAGCTTGCTCCCGCTGGGGCGCGAAGCGGCCCTGAAATCTCACAGCGACGACTGCTTCGCAGCCGAGCGGGAGCAAGCTCCCTCGCCACAATGGTGTGTGCTGACGCACAAAAAAGGCCCGCATCACTGCGGGCCTTTTTTGTTTCAGCGGTGGAGCAGGGGACTTAACCCGCTACCAACACCCGAATCGCTTCCAGTCGCAACGCAGCCTTGTCGAGCATGGCCAAACCTTGCTCGCGCTGTTTGCGCAGGGCCACCAGTTCGCTGTCGCGCACGGTCGGGTTGACCGCTTGCAACGCGGTCAGGCGCGCCAGTTCTTCGTCGGTGTCGGCGGCCAGGCGACGCTGCGCCTCAGCCACACGCTCGGCGTGACGCGGGGTGATTTTTTCTTCGCCGGCGTTGATCCGTGGCGTCAGCTGATCGCGCTGGGCCTGGATGAACTTGTTGGCGCTGGCGCGGGGCACGCTTTCCAGTTGGTCGTTCAGGGTTTCGAACGACACGCGACCGGACAGGTCGTTGCCATTGGCATCCAGCAGGCAGCGCAGGGCGGCCGGCGGCAGATAACGACCCAGTTGCAGCGAGCGCGGGGCAACCACTTCGCTGACGTAGAGCAGTTCCAGCAACACGGTGCCGGGTTTCAGCGCCTTGTTCTTGATCAGCGCCACGGCGGTGTTCCCCATCGAGCCGGACAACACCAGGTCCATGCCGCCCTGCACCATCGGGTGTTCCCAGGTGATGAACTGCATGTCTTCGCGAGACAGCGCCTGGTTGCGGTCGTAAGTGATGGTCACGCCTTCGTCGTCGCCCAGCGGGAAGCTGGCGTCGAGCATTTTTTCGCTCGGTTTGAGGATCAGCGCGTTTTCCGAATGGTCTTCGCTGTCGATACCGAAGGCATCGAACAGGGTTTCCATGTAGATCGGCAGGGCGAACTGATCGTCTTGCTCAAGAATGTCCTCAACCAACTGATCGCCTTCACCCGAACCGCCGGAGTTGAGTTCCAGCAAGCGGTCGCGACCGGTGTGCAGTTCGGCTTCCAGACGCTCACGCTCGCCGCGAGCCTCGTCGATCAGCGCTTGCCACTCGCCATCGTCGGCGTTTTCCAGCAGCGGCAGCAGGCGCGAACCGAACTGATGCTGCAAGGCGTTGCCGGTCGGGCAGGTGTTGAGGAAGGCGTTCAGCGCTTCGTGGTACCACTGGAACAGGCGCTCTTGCGGGCTGGTTTCCAGGTACGGCACGTGCAGCTCGATGATGTGCTTCTGGCCGATCCGGTCGAGACGACCGATCCGCTGCTCCAGCAGGTCCGGGTGCGAAGGCAGATCGAACAGCACCAGGTGGTGCGAGAACTGGAAGTTGCGACCTTCACTGCCGATTTCCGAACAGATCAGCACTTGCGCGCCAAATTCTTCGTCGGCGAAGTAGGCGGCGGCGCGGTCACGTTCGAGGATGTTCATGCCCTCGTGGAACACCGTGGCCGGGATGCCGGAACGCACGCGCAGGGCGTCTTCCAGGTCCATGGCGGTTTCGGCGTGGGCGCAGATCACCAGCACTTTGGTGCGCTTGAGCATCTTCAGGGTGTCGATCAGCCACTCGACGCGGGGGTCGAATTTCCACCAGCGTTCTTCTTCGTTGGCGTCAGGCTGGGCCTGGAAGCTGACTTCCGGGTACAGCTCGGCGTGATCGCCCAACGGCAGTTCGAGGTATTCGTCGGGGCACGGCAGCGGGTACGGGTGCAGCTTGCGCTCCGGGAACCCTTGCACGGCGGCGCGGGTGTTGCGGAACAGCACGCGGCCGGTGCCGTGGCGGTCGAGCAGCTCGCGCACCAGGCGGGCGCTGGCTTCGACGTCGCCATCGTTGACGGCGGTGAGCAGGGCTTCGCCTTCGTTGCCGAGGAAACCGTGGATGGTCTTGTGCGCTTCAGGCGACAGGCGCCCTTTATCCAGCAACTCCTGAACGGCTTCGGCCACCGGGCGATAGTTTTCGCTCTCGGCGCGGAAGGCGTGCAGGTCATGGAAACGGTTCGGGTCAAGCAGGCGCAGACGTGCGAAGTGGCTGTCCTGGCCCAGTTGTTCCGGGGTCGCGGTGAGCAGCAACACGCCGGGAATGACTTCGGCCAGTTGCTCGACCAGCGAGTATTCCGCGCTGGCCTTTTCTTCGTGCCAGACCAGGTGGTGAGCTTCGTCGACCACCATCAAGTCCCAACCGGCGGCGAACAGCGCGTCCTGGGCCTTCTCGTCGTCCACCAGCCACTCCAGCGCCACGAGGGCGAGCTGGGTGTCTTCGAACGGGTTGGCGGCATCGCTTTCGATGAAGCGTTCTTCGTCGAACAGCGCGACTTGCAGGTTGAAGCGGCGGCGCATTTCTACCAGCCACTGGTGTTGCAGGTTTTCCGGCACCAGGATCAGCACGCGGTTGGCGCGGCCCGACAGCAGTTGGCGATGGATCACCAGACCGGCTTCGATGGTCTTGCCCAGGCCCACTTCGTCCGCCAGCAAGACGCGCGGGGCGATCCGGTCGGCGACTTCACGGGCGATGTGCAATTGGTGCGCGATCGGCTGCGCACGCACGCCGCCCAGGCCCCAAAGGGACGACTGCAACTGACGGCTGGTGTGTTCCAGGGTGTGGTAACGCAGGGAGAACCAGGCCAGCGGGTCGATCTGCCCGGCGAACAGACGGTCGCTGGCCAGACGGAACTGAATGAAGTTCGACAGTTGGGTTTCCGGCAGGGTCACCACTTCGTTCTGCGCGTTGAGGCCGTGGTAGACCAGCAGGCCATCGACATCGTCGACTTCCTGTACGGTCAGTTTCCAGCCTTCGAAGTGAGTGATCGAGTCACCCGGGGAAAACCGCACACGTGTGAGGGGCGCATTCCGTAGCGCGTACTGACGAGTGTCGCCAGTGGCCGGATAGAGCACGGTCAACAAGCGGCCGTCCTGTGCCAGAACGGTGCCCAAACCCAGCTCGGCTTCGCTGTCACTAATCCAGCGTTGCCCCGGTTGATACTGCTGCGCCATGCTGCCTGACTCCCACCTTGAAAAAGCGGGCTATCTTAACGGAATGAGCCTTCAGGGCCAAAGGATAACTCGCGTCGGCGCCGGTGAAGGCCCTGAATTTTCGATGTTCGGGAACACCTGGGTTCTGTGTGGTCGGATAAAACATCATTGCGTGTGCGTGCGCTGGTTCACAACTTTGCGACCGATGGCTCAAGTCGCCCCCCGCGCAGCCGACAGCCTGAAGACAGGAGACTAATAATTATGCTGCAACCGATGCTGCCCTTGAGTGCCGTGCCGATCACCTCACAGCACGATCCGATCCGCCAGCGCCCGGACATTGCGCCGGTCGTGCCCGTGCAGGAAAGCTCCAGCGAAACCACGATCGACCTGAAAAGACGCGACCCGGAAGAGGCCGCCCTGCAACTGCGCGAAGAACAGCGCCGTCGGCAGGAGCAGGATCGCCGTCGCCAGGAAGCTGACTCAGATCCCGAAGTGCACCTGGCGATCCCCGGCGACGAGCTCAACGCCGACAACACCGTGCCGGTCGCACCGCTGATCGAAGACGAGCCGCGCCAGGGCCTGTGGGTTGATATCCAGATCTAGCCTGGCGCAACGCGCCTGCTAAAAACTCGCAATCCCCCAAGGCGCTGCCGAAGGCTGCGATCTTTTTCAGCCGTCGCGTTCTTCGGCCAATTCCCGCAAACACCCCTGCAACCGTTCAATCTCCTCCTCGGTGTTCAAGTAACTCACGGCAATCCGCGCAATGCTCTCCAGGCCTCGGGCCTGCATGTCCAGCGGCGTATAAGCCACGCCATTGGCGCCTATGTTGATCCCGTGCCGTGCCAGCCTTAGCTTCAATTCGACACTGTCCCAACCTTCCAGCGTAAACGCGATCAGTCCGGATTGATGGTCGGTGGGGCCGAGGTTGTGCAGCGTCAGGCCGGGGATCGTTGTGAGGTTTTTGCGCAAACCCCGGCTGAGCGAATCGATCCGCCGACGAATGTTGGCCGGGCCCAGGCCATTGCATTCCTCCAGCGCATTGGCCAGCCCGGCCAGCAACGCCACCGACACTTCGCTGGTTTCGAAGCGCCGGGCGTCGTTGCGCAGCGTAAAGCCCTGGCCATCCCACGGCGCCGACAGCACATCCAGTTGCGTGGGTTTGAGCCGTTCCATGAATCCCGGCCGGATATACAGCAGCGCTGTACCGCGCGGCCCGCGCAGGAATTTGCGCCCGGCGCCCTTGAGCACATCGCAATTCAACGCCTGTACATCGCAGGGCAGTTGCCCCAGCGCCTGACCGGCGTCGATGAAATAGGGGATGCCATGTTGGCGCGCCACCGCGCCGATCGCCTCGGCGGGGTTGATCAGGCCACTGTTGGCGGGCAACCAGGTCAGGGCGATCAGCTTCACCTTGTGGTCGATCATTTGCTCAAGGGCGGTCACGCAGACCGCGCCGGTCTTGTCACAAGGGATCACCTCCAATCGCGCCCCGGCTTTTACGGCCTGGGCGATGCAGGCCAGATTGCCGCCCCATTCGTGACGACCGACCAGAATCCGTTCGCCGGGTTGCCACGGCCCCAGCGCATTGAACGCCATGCCCCAGGCCGCCGAGCCGCTGCTGGCGAAGGCGATGGCTTCGGGCACGTTGTTGAGCAGGGTGGCCGCCGCTGCCCGGGCGCGAGCCTGAATGCCTTGATCGGCGGCCTCCATCGGACCGCCGAGGGCTTCGCGTTGCAGTTGCCCGAGGATGGCGTCGAGGGTGGCCTGGCTCGGCAGCGAAGCGCCGCCGTGGTTGAAGTGAATCACGCTGGCGCAACCGGGTGTGGCCGCCCGCAAACGCGCCACTTCAGCGGGTGTCATGGCTTAAGCTCGAAAATCGCGTCGATTTCCACCGCCACGCCGCCGGGCAGGCTGGAAACGCCGACCGCCGTGCGCACGTGTCTGCCTTTCTCGCCGAGGGCGTTGACCAGCAGGTTGGAGGCGCCGTTGGCCACCAAGCCCTGGCTCTTGAAATCACCGGCGCTGGCGATGAATACGCCGAGGCGGATGAGGCGTACCAGTTTATTCAAGTCATCACCAAGGGCGTTGCTCAGCTGGGCAAGCAAGCCCAGTGCGGCCAGTTCGGCGGCGTTAGCGCCTTCTTCCTCGGAGATCGCCTCCCCCAGTCGACCGATAAAGGTTGGTTTGCCATCGAGCAATGGAATCTGCCCGGAAATGAACAGCTGATTCTGGCTGACCACGTGATTGACGTAGTTGGCGATTGGTTGGCTCGGGGTCGGCAACGTCAAGCCGAGTTGCTGGACCCGTTGGGCGAGTGAATCAGTCATGGTGAATCCTCCTGAATGAAGGGTTCAGAATGTTGGCCTCGCGCGGGCGCGACAAACGGATAGATTTAATCCGACGTATTCAAATAACTCATGTGTCTGAAGTTTCATCCAGCCATTGTGCAAAGCATTCGGCGGCAGGGCTGGGCGGGCGCTCGGGGGTGACCAGCCAATAGCCGATCTCGTTGGTGAACGGCGGGGTATCAAAGGCTTCGACCAGCACGCCTTCCTTCAGCCGACGTTCGATCAAGTGCCGGCGGCCCATGGCGATGCCCTGGCCGGCCACGGCGGCTTCAACGACGATGTTGTAATCGTGGAGCATCACGCTGGGGTAGTGGGTGATGTCGATGCCGTTGTGGGCGCTCCAGTCGATCCACTCGAATGGCTGGTAGGACTTGGCCATCAGCAGCGGGCCTTGGCCGACGCCCTGGGCCTTGAATGCCGGGCTGCACACCGGGGTGATCGTTTCCCCCATGAAACGTCGGGCTTGAACCTTGGGCCAGCCACCCTTGCCGTAACGGATCGCCAGGTCCACTTCGCCGCCATTGACGTCGGCCAGTTGCACCGACGGCAGCAGTTCCACATGAATGTGCGGGTAACGCGTATTGAAACTGGCCAGGCGCGGTGCCAGCCACAGGGTGGCGAACGAAGCGAGCAGGCCGATGCGCAGGGTGGTTTCCTGTTGTTCGTCACCGCGCAGTTCGCGGGTGGCCGAGGCAATGGATTCCAGGGCAGGCTGAATCTGGCGGTAATAGGTTTCGCCGGCTGGCGTCAGATCAATCGCACGGGTGCGTCGGATAAACAGCCGCTGGTTGAGGAACTGCTCAAGTTTCTGCACCTGATGGCTGATCGCACTTTGGGTCACCGACAGCTCATCGGCCGCCTTGTTAAAACTCAAATGCCGCGCCACGGCCTCGAAGGCGCGCAGAGCCATCAAGGGCGGCAGATCCTGGTGCAATTCCACGGTAGGGTCCTTTGGGTTCATCGCAACGGGCCGATTGTGCGGTGAAAATCCGCGTGAGCACATATTTTGTTAAGGCCATGTTCAGCGGGGTGACTGGTCAGCGCGGGCGACACACCGCATTATTGACGCAATCCCGACTGAACGTCCTTTTCCAGCGATGCACTGAACGCCATGAGCCAAGACGACAAACTGATCGACCTTAATGCCGAACGCGCCAAGCGGGTTCATGACCTCAACGACAAGCGCCTGAACGAAGTGCGCCAGGCTTTCGAGCAGGCCATGCCATTGGGTAAAGCGAAGAAAAAGCCGAAAAACAAACCGAAAAAGCGTTGATACCCCCTGCATCGATTGATGCAGGTCAGTTATTTCCCCTCCTTTACGCCCCGTCGCGGGCGACATTGATCCCGGTCAATTTTCTCTCCTGCCCGATTGGTTAACTTAGCTCCATCGCAACAGGGCAAGTGCAGGAGGCCAGTCATGTTTTTCGACAACGTGGTGATCGCCGGAGTGCTGACAGTCGGCCTCATGGTTCTGTTTTTTGCAGGGTTTGGATATTTCATCTGGAAGGATTCGCATAAGCGCAAACCGTAGTTCTTTCCAGAGCAATGAGCACGCAAGGCATTTTGGGCAACTTCGGTTGCCCTTTTTTTCGTCCACGAAAATCTATCGGTACATGATCGTTCCCACGCTCTGCGTGGGAATGAATCCCGTGACGCTCCGCGTCACAGGTGGACGCGGAGCGTCCATGCGGCATTCCCACGCAGAGCGTGGGAACGATCATTGGGGTGTTTGGGAGAAATCAGCAGGCATGAAAAAGGCGCGAACCTTACGGAACGCGCCTTTTTCGTTGCAGCGATGTATCAGCTACCCAGTGCCTTCGACGCCAGCCAGAACAGGCCGGCCGACAGGGCCACGGTGGCGGGCAGGGTCAGGACCCAGGCCAGCAGGATGGTCTTGACGGTGCCACCTTGCAGGCCGCTTTTGTTGGCGACCATGGTGCCGGCCACGCCCGAAGACAGGACGTGGGTGGTGGACACCGGCAGGCTGAAGATGTTGGCCAGGCCGATCATGCAGGCGGTGGTGATCTGAGCCGACATGCCCTGAGCGTAGGTCATTCCTTGCTTGCCGATCTTCTCGCCGATGGTCAGCACCACGCGTTTCCAGCCAACCATGGTGCCCAGGCCCAGGGCCAGTGCAACCGCCAGAATCACCCAGAACGGCGCGTATTCGGTGGTGGTGGTCAGGTCTTTGCGCAGTTTGTCCAGGTCAGCTTTTTCACGGGCTTGCAGGCCTGGCAGCTTGGCAACCTTGCGTGCCGTGTCATCCAGACAGAGCAGGTAGCGACGCACTTCGATGCGGCTTTCCGACGTCAGCGAGTGGTAATCGGCTACACCCTTGAGGGTGTCGAGCAGCGCGCTGATGGTCGGTTCGGTCTGTTGCGGGTTGCAACGGAATTTCTCCGGCAGATCACCTTCCACGCTTTTGCCCAGCGCCAGGAATTCACCCAGGGTGTCGGCATTGCGCTTGTAGAACTGGCTCAAGTGCAGGGTCGCATCGCGAGTCCGTTCGATCTGGTAAGTGGTGCTGCTCAGGTCGAGAACGAACTGCGCCGGCACGATACCGATCAACACCAGCATGATCAGGCCGATGCCTTTCTGGCCATCGTTGGAACCGTGGACGAAGCTCACGGCCATGGCCGATATCACCAGGACCAGGCGGTTCCAGAACGGCGGGTGCTTCTTGTCGTCGAGCTTGCGACGCTGGTCCGGGGTCTTGTGCATCTTCGACAGCGGGCGCCACCATTTAAGGCCGATCAACACCAGCGCGGCGACAATAAAGCCGGCCATTGGCGAGAACACCAGGGAAGCGCCGATATCGATCGCCTTCTGCCAGTTCACGCCATCGGCCAACGGGATGTCGTTGATCAGGGCGTTGGCCAGGCCGACACCGAGGATCGAACCGATCAGCGTGTGGGAGCTGGAGGCCGGGATACCGAAGTACCAGGTGCCCAGGTTCCAGGTGATGGCGGCGGCGAGCAACGAGAACACCATGGCCAGTCCGTGTCCGGTGTTCACATTGATCAGCAGCTCTACCGGCAGCAGATGGACGATGGCATACGCCACGCCAACACCGCCCAGCAAAACGCCGAGAAAGTTGAACACACCGGAAAAGAACACCGCCAGATGAGGCGGCATGGCTTTGGTGTAGATAACAGTGGCCACCGCGTTTGCAGTGTCATGAAAGCCGTTGATGAACTCGAAGGCGAGGACAAAGGCCAGGGCGAGCAAGAGGCTCACAAGCACCCAAGCATCCAGTCCGCTGAATAAATCGATCATGAAGGTTTTCTGACCCGGTCGTAAGGGGGCGCGATTATGCCAGAAAAGACTAGGAATCGATGCACTAGCTGCTCATCGGTAACATTCTTCAACGAATTAGTTTGTCGCAAAGCCCTAAGCCCGAGGTTTTTACCGGGTTTTGCAACTCATTGATTTTCTTTGAAAAGCCAACAAGCACGCGGGTTTCTCTCGTCGGTGCGAGAGGCGCAGAAGGTTGTATGAAATTTCTGAGAAGAGGGTCGGACATGCGCCATTTGCCTCATCCAGAGGGTGAGGTGGCCGCTGCCCGCTGGTAGCGGGCGCGAAAGGCAACGTCGAAACACCGCGCTTTTAGCGGATGCAAACGCAGGCCCTTGAAGGATTCAGGCCGAGGCGGTCAAGGCTCTTCGGCTTTGAGTTCCTTTTCCATCTTCTGCAGTTCCTGGGTGAATGCCTGATCTTGAACGGTGGCGCGTTTACGCCAGGGCTTGCGTTCCGGTTCGGGCTGGGCGGCGTAGGTGGTGACTTCCCCGCCGTAAACATCCTTGTAACGTTGTTCCTGGCGCTCAAGTTCCGCGCGCAGTTCGTCTTTCGTCACAGTGCTACCTGATTGAGTTGAGATAAATTCTGGTGAAACGCGCTGCTTCAAGTTTATTGACCACGTTCGTCGAAAGGACAATACCTGAAGGGGTATCGGCTTTTTAACGACCTAATGATCAACACTTCCATGTTGCAGGCGGCCACGGCACCAGATAAATACAGCTGACGTAGCTTCAGTATCCTGTTTCAGCCAGCGCGTTGGCGGTGCATATCAAATGAGCGTCAGGCGCTTGCTGCGGGCGGCGGCGATGGGACATCGCGCTCCGGGTGGCGTAATCGGCAAGTAAGAAACCGGCGGGCCACTGAGGTGCATTATAGCCGTCGATTCGAAGAACACTATCACCAGGGAGTTAAAAGTGCTTCCTGGCATGTGATGATTTTGTTACTCGTAACTTTATGGGTATTTAGAGTATGCAGGATGCGACTTTTCAGTGACCTGTTTCTGGCGCCAACAAGTCGGACAAGTTCGCTTCATTACTTTGCCCTTTAACAGTCGGCAACCGTTCAATAGTGACAACATCTAACATTGCCGTCCGCGCTTGACGGTAAGGGTGTGTCGATTGCGATTATCGGTCGATGGTTCGATAATCGCCCAATCTTGTCGCTCGTGGCTTGTGTACGGGGCTTGAGCCGCTTGTAATAGCCACTGAGCCGTGTAGGAAAAGGACCTGATATGAACGATCAAATGCGCAATTCCTTCGCGTCAGTGGCGCCGCCGATCGTCGCCTCGCCAGCCAAGCGAATCCAGGCCCTGACTGGCGACCCGGACTTCATGACGTCCCTGGCCCGTGGCCTGGCGGTGGTGCAGGCGTTCCAGGAGCGCAAGCGCCACCTCACCATCGCCCAGATCAGCCACCGCACGGAAATTCCCCGCGCCGCCGTCCGACGTTGCCTGCACACCCTGATCAAACTCGGCTACGCCACCACGGACGGTCGGACCTATTCGCTGCTGCCCAAAGTCCTGACACTCGGCCATGCCTATTTATCCTCGACGCCGCTCGCAGTTTCCGCCCAGCCGTACCTGGACCGCATGAGCGAGCAACTCCATGAGGCCTGCAATATGGCGACCCTGGAAGGTGATGACATTCTGTACATCGCCCGTTCGGCCACCACTCAGCGCCTGATTTCCGTGGACTTGTCGGTGGGTGGGCGGCTGCCGGCCTATTGCACGTCCATGGGCCGGATCCTGTTGGCCGCGCTGGATGACACGAGCCTGGGCGAATACCTCGATCACGCAGAATTCCAGGCTAAGACCAGCCGCACCCTGCACACCCCCGAAGCGTTGCTCGAATGCCTGCAAGAAGTTCGGCAGCAAGGCTGGTGCATCGTCGATCAAGAACTGGAACAGGGCCTGCGCTCAATTGCGGTGCCGGTGTATGACGCGTCCGGCCAGGTAGTGGCGGCACTCAACGTCAGCACCCACGCCGGACGCGTCAGCCGCAATGAGCTGGAACAACGCTTCCTCCCCGGTTTGTTGAGTGCCAGCCGCGATCTCAGCGCGCAGCTGTTTGCCTAAGCTGTTCGATAAACGCACAGAGTTGCGTTTATCGAATTGACGCTCTTTCCCTCGGATCATTAATGTCGCGGCAGCGTCATCCGGCGCGGTCGACCCTCGGTCACGCCGGACGATGACCCCCATAATAATGAGAAGAGGCCACGCGTCCCTGGCGTGGAATAAAAACAATGAATCAGCCTCAGTCTGCTGTAGGAAACTGCCTCGACGTGCAGTCCTTCATCAATGCCCAACCCATCTCGCGCTACCAGTGGCGAGTGGTGATCCTGTGTTTCCTGATTGTTTTCCTCGATGGCCTCGACACCGCGGCCATGGGCTTCATTGCGCCAGCCCTGTCCCAAGACTGGGGCATCGACCGCGCCAGCCTCGGCCCGGTGATGAGTGCCGCGCTGATCGGCATGGTCTTCGGCGCACTCGGTTCCGGCCCATTGGCTGACCGCTTCGGGCGAAAAATCGTACTGGTCGGCGCGGTATTTCTGTTCGGCATCTTCAGCCTGGCCTCGGCCTACAGCAGCAACGTCGATCAATTGCTGGTGCTGCGTTTCCTCACCGGCCTGGGCCTGGGCGCCGGCATGCCGAACGCCACCACGCTGCTGTCGGAATACACCCCGGAGCGCAAGAAATCCCTGCTGGTGACCAGCATGTTCTGCGGCTTCAACCTCGGCATGGCCGGCGGCGGGTTTATCTCGGCCAAATTGATCCCGGCGTTCGGCTGGCACAGCCTGCTGTTGATCGGTGGGATTTTGCCGCTGATCCTGGCGGTAGTTTTGCTGTTCTGGCTGCCGGAATCGGCGCGTTACCTTGTCGTCCGTAACCGCGGCACCGACAAAGTGCGCAAAACCCTGGCCCCGATCGACCCGGTGGCGGTGGCCCAGGCCTCGAGCTTCAGCGTGCCGGAACAGAAAACCGTGAAGGCGCGCAATGTGTTCGCGGTGATTTTCTCCGGCACCTACAGCACCGGCACCTTGCTGCTGTGGCTGACCTACTTCATGGGGCTGGTGATCGTTTACTTACTGACCAGCTGGTTGCCGACGCTGATGCGTGACAGCGGCGCGAGCATGGAGCAGGCGGCGTTTATCGGCGCGCTGTTCCAGTTCGGCGGGGTGCTGAGCGCCGTCGGTGTGGGCTGGGCGATGGACCGGTTCAATCCCCACAAGGTCATCGGCACTTTCTACTTGCTGGCCGGGGTGTTTGCCTACGCCGTCGGGCAGAGCCTGGGGCATATCACGGTGTTGGCGACCTTGGTGTTGGTGGCCGGAATGTGTGTCAACGGCGCGCAATCGGCGATGCCTTCCCTGGCGGCGCGGTTTTACCCGACCCAGGGCCGGGCGACCGGCGTGTCGTGGATGCTCGGGATTGGCCGTTTCGGCGCGATCCTCGGGGCGTGGATGGGCGCGACATTGTTGGGCCTGGGCTGGAATTTCGAACAGGTGCTGACGGCGCTGGTGATTCCGGCGGCATTGGCGACCACCGCGGTGGTGATCAAGGGCATGGTCAGTCATGCGGATGCGACCTGAGGACAGGCTCGGGAATCTCTATTGGCTTTGAGGGCCTCTTCGCGGGCGAGCCTCGCTCCTACAGGTTTAGGTGTGCGTACGACATGCGCCAATTCTGCAGGAGCGGGCTTGTCCGCGAAGCTTTTAAGGATCGATAGCCAAACAACAATCTGTTCGATAAACGAACACTCAGTCGATTATCGGATTGTTTGACGATTTTCTCAGGCTTACTCTTCAGTGACTCCGGCGCTGAACCTCGCGCCCTTTTCTTCCACTGTCGGTTCACACAAAACGGGAGCCTGCCCCATGGCTGAAATCCTTTCGCTGCACGATGCGGTGAAGCAATTCGTCAACGACGGCGACACCGTCGCGCTCGAAGGCTTCACTCACCTGATTCCGACGGCGGCGGGTCATGAAATCATTCGCCAGGGCAAGAAAGATCTGACGCTGGTGCGGATGACGCCTGACCTGATCTACGACCAGTTGATCGGTGCCGGTTGTGCTCGCAAGCTGATTTTCTCCTGGGGCGGCAACCCCGGCGTGGGTTCGCTGCACCGACTGCGTGACGCCGTCGAGAAGCAGTGGCCGCACCCACTGGAAATCGAAGAACACAGCCACGCCGACCTGGCCAATGCCTACGTCGCTGGCGCTTCCGGCCTACCGTTCGCAGTGTTGCGGGCCTACGCCGGTTCCGACCTGCCGAAGGTCAACCCGCTGATCAAGACCGTGACCTGCCCATTTACCGGCGAAGTGCTGGCCGCCGTGCCTTCGGTGCGCCCGGACGTCACCGTGATTCACGCGCAGAAGGCCGACCGCAAAGGCAACGTGCTGCTGTGGGGCATTCTCGGCGTACAGAAAGAAGCCGCGCTGGCGGCCAAGCGCTGCATCGTCACCGTTGAAGAAATCGTCGACGATCTCAATGCACCGATGAACTCGTGTGTGCTGCCAACCTGGGCCCTGAGCGCGGTTTGCCACGTCCCTGGTGGTGCGCATCCGTCCTACGCCCACGGTTACAACGAGCGTGACAACCGCTTCTATCAGGCCTGGGACCCGATTGCCCGGGACCGCGACACCTTCACCGCGTGGATCAACGAGTACATCCACGGCTGCGCTGACTTCAGTGAGTTCCAGGCCAAGCTGGCCGCTGCTTCGGAGGCCAAGTAATGACCTACACCACCAATGAAATGATGACCGTCGCCGCCGCCCGCCGTTTGAAGAACGGTTCGGTGTGCTTCGTCGGCATAGGCCTGCCGTCGAAAGCGGCCAACCTGGCGCGGCTGACGTCTTCGCCGGATGTCGTCCTGATCTACGAATCGGGTCCGATCGGTGCCAAGCCAAGCGTACTGCCGCTGTCGATCGGTGACGGTGAGCTGGCGGAAACCGCCGACACGGTCGTGCCGACCGGTGAGATTTTTCGCTATTGGTTGCAGGGCGGGCGCATCGACGTCGGTTTTCTCGGCGCGGCGCAGGTTGATCGCTTCGGCAATATCAACACCACGGTCGTGGGCGATTATCACCAGCCGAAAGTCCGCCTGCCGGGTGCCGGTGGCGCGCCGGAAATTGCCGGCTCGGCCAAGAGCGTGTTGATCATCCTTAAACAGTCGGCGCGTTCGTTTGTCGACAAACTGGACTTCATCACCTCGGTCGGCCATGGCGAGGGCGGCGATTCGCGTAAGCGTCTGGGGCTGCCGGGCGCCGGACCGGTCGGCATCATCACCGACCTGTGCATCATGGAGCCCGAGGCGCAAACCCATGAATTCGTGGTCACCGCGCTGCACCCCGGCGTGACCCGCGAGCAAGTCACGGCGGCCACTGGTTGGGCGATTCGTTTTGCCGAGCATGTTGAAAACACCGCCGAGCCGACCGAGATTGAACTCAAAGCCTTAAGGGATCTGGAAGCCCGCACTGCCGCCGCCCACGGCCAAGCCCCCGGAGAAGCCTGATGCGTGACGTTTATATCTGCGACGCGATTCGCACCCCCATTGGCCGTTTCGGCGGTGGCTTGTCGGCGGTGCGCGCCGACGACCTGGCCGCCGTACCGATCAAGGCGCTGATGGAACGCAATCCCTCGGTGGACTGGAGCGCGGTGGACGAGGTGTTCCTCGGCTGTGCCAACCAGGCCGGCGAAGACAACCGTAACGTCGCGCGTATGGCGCTGTTGTTGGCGGGGCTGCCGGAAAGCATTCCCGGCGTCACGCTCAATCGCCTCTGCGCCTCGGGCATGGACGCCATCGGCACCGCGTTCCGCGCCATCGCCAGCGGCGAGATGGAGCTGGCGATTGCCGGCGGCGTCGAGTCGATGTCCCGCGCGCCGTTCGTGATGGGCAAGGCCGACGCGGCGTTCTCACGCAACATGAAGCTCGAAGACACCACCATCGGCTGGCGTTTTATCAACCCGTTGATGAAAGCCCAGTACGGCGTCGATGCGATGCCGCAAACCGCGGACAACGTGGCTGACGACTATGAAGTGTCCCGCGAAGATCAGGACGCTTTCGCCCTGCGCAGTCAGCAGCGGACGGCCGCCGCGCAAGCCGCAGGATTTTTCGCTGAAGAAATCGTTGAAGTGCGGATTGCCCACAAGAAAGGGGAAACCGTCGTCACCCAGGACGAACATCCGCGTGCCGATACCACCCTGGAAACCCTGGCCAAACTCAAGCCCGTCAACGGCCCGGACAAAACCGTCACCGCCGGCAATGCCTCGGGCGTGAACGATGGCGCTGCGGCGCTGATCCTCGCGTCCGCCGAAGCCGTGAAGAAACACGGCCTGACCGCCCGGGCCAAAGTGCTTGGCATGGCGAGTGCCGGGGTTGCCCCGCGCATCATGGGCATCGGCCCGGTCCCCGCCGTGCGCAAACTCACCGAACGTCTCGGCCTGGCCGTCAGCGATTTCGACGTGATCGAACTCAACGAAGCCTTCGCCAGCCAGGGTTTGGCGGTGTTGCGGGAACTGGGCATTGCGGACGATGCGGCTCAGGTCAATCCAAACGGCGGCGCCATTGCCTTGGGCCATCCATTGGGCATGAGCGGCGCGCGGCTAGTACTGACGGCATTGCATCAACTGGAAAAGACCGGTGGCAAGAAAGGTCTGGCGACCATGTGCGTCGGCGTTGGCCAGGGTCTGGCCCTGGCGATCGAACGCGTCTGACAGCCGCCGACTCATAAGAACAGAGGAAAAGCGAAATGACTGACAAGCCTGGTTACCGTCGTCCGAAGGAAGGCACTCAGCCGCAATACCTGCACCCGACCTATCAATCCACCAACCGTCGCGCCCCGTCCAAGCCGTTGGTGTTTTTGCCCCATTCGCTGTCGGAAATCACCGGTCCGACCATCGGCGCCGAACGCATCAACGAACGCGATAACGACCTGACCGCCCAACACGCCGGCGAGCCCTTGGGCGAGCGCATCATCATCCACGGCCGCGTGCTCGATGAAGACGGCTTGCCGGTACCGGGGATTCTGGTGGAGATCTGGCAGGCCAACGCCGCCGGGCGTTACAACCACGCCCGGGACCTGCACGACGCACCGCTGGACCCGAATTTCACCGGCACTGGCCGCACCGTGACCGACGCCGATGGCTGGTATCAGTTCCAGACCATCAAGCCCGGCGCTTATCCGTGGGGCAATCACCACAACGCCTGGCGCCCGGCGCACATCCATTTCTCGTTGTTCGGGCCGAGCATCCTCACGCGGCTGGTGACTCAGATGTATTTCCCGGGCGATCCGCTGCTGGCCTACGACCCGATCTACAACTGCGTGCCCGATACCCGCGCCAAAGAGCGCTTGATCGCCAGTTTCGATCTGGAAAAAACCATCCCTTCCTATGCCCTCGGTTATCGCTGGGACATCGTCTTGCGCGGCCGCGAAGCCACGCCGATGGAGAAATAAGATGACGCTGAACGCGACCACATCCCACACCGTCGGGCCGTATTACCACATCGGCCTGACCTGGCTGAACCGCGAAGACCTGACCGTCGAGCAAACCCTGGGCCAGCGCGTGGCGATCACCGGGCAAGTGATCGACGGCAATGGCGATGTGGTGAACGACGCCATGCTGGAAGTCTGGCAAGCCAACGCCGCCGGCAAGTACGACCACCCGGAAGACGAACAGGACAAACCCCTGGACCCGAACTTCGAAGGCTTCGGCCGAGTGCCGGTGGACGGGGAAGGGCGGTTTCGCTTTACCACGATCAAGCCCGGTACGGTGCAAGGCCTCAACGGCACGACCCAGGCGCCGCATCTGGTGGTGCTGGTGTTTGCCCGTGGGTTGGTGAAGCACCTGCTGACGCGGATTTACTTTGATGGCGAGCCGACGAACGTGGCGGATCCGTTGTTGGAGTGCGTGCCGGCCGAGCGTCGTGGCACGTTGCTAGCGAAGGCGGATGCGGCGGGTGTTTATCAGTGGAACGTGATTTTGCAGGGGACCGATGCGGAGACGGTGTTCTTCGATTACTGAGTGATCGTTGATTTTGTGGCGAGGGAGCTCGCTCCCGCTGGCTTGCGAAGCAAGCCCTGTCCCGGTTGGCGCGGTGTATCAGGCTGACCGCGTTGGCCGTTTTTGCGACTGCTGCGCAGTCGAGCGGGAGCAAGCTCCCTCGCCACAGGGACGGTGTTGCGCTCAAGTAATGCGTCTGTGGAACAGGACTGTTGCGAAGTGTGTCTAGACTCTCACTGTCCCCATTGAGTGAAAAACAATGACAACGACTACCGCTGCTACCGAACACTACACCGGGGAAGAGCGCAGCAAGCGCATCTTCGCCATTGTCGGCGCCTCGTCCGGCAACCTGGTCGAGTGGTTCGATTTTTACGTGTATGCCTTCTGCGCCATCTATTTCGCCCCGGCGTTTTTCCCGTCCGACAACCCCACGGTACAGCTGGTCAACACCGCTGGTGTGTTCGCCGCCGGGTTCCTGATGCGGCCCATTGGTGGCTGGATTTTCGGCCGGGTGGCGGACAAGCACGGGCGCAAGAATTCGATGCTGATCTCGATTCTGATGATGTGCTTCGGCTCGCTGCTCATCGCCTGCCTGCCGACCTACAAGGACATCGGCGTCTGGGCACCGATCATGCTGCTGTTCGCGCGCCTGCTCCAGGGCCTGTCGGTGGGTGGCGAGTACGGCACCACCGCGACCTACATGAGCGAAGTGGCGCTCAAGGGCCAGCGCGGTTTCTTCGCCTCGTTCCAGTACGTGACGCTGATTGGCGGGCAATTGCTCGCGGTGTCGCTGGTGGTGATCCTGCAGCAGTTCCTCACCGAAGATGATTTGCGCGCCTACGGCTGGCGGATCCCGTTTGTGGTGGGTGCCGTGGCGGCGCTTATCTCGCTGTTCCTGCGTCGTTCGCTCAAAGAAACCACCAGCAAGGAAATGCGTGAAAACAAAGACGCCGGCAGCATCATGGCGCTGTTTCGCGACCATAAGGCCGCGTTCATCACCGTGCTTGGCTACACCGCCGGCGGTTCGCTGATTTTCTACACCTTCACCACGTACATGCAGAAATACCTGGTGAACACCGCCGGCATGCACGCCAAGACCGCCAGCTACATCATGACCGGCGCGCTCTTCCTTTATATGTGCATGCAGCCGCTGTTCGGCATGCTCGCAGACAAGATCGGCCGGCGTAACTCGATGCTCTGGTTTGGCGCCCTCGGCACGCTGTTCACTGTGCCGATCCTGCTCAGCCTGAAAAGCGTCAGCAGCCCATTCCTGGCCTTTGTGCTGATTACCGTGGCGCTGGCGATCGTCAGTTTCTACACCTCGATCAGCGGCCTGGTCAAAGCCGAGATGTTCCCGCCGGAAGTGCGTGCCCTGGGTGTCGGTCTGGCCTACGCCGTGGCGAATGCAATCTTCGGCGGTTCGGCGGAATACGTAGCCCTGAGCCTGAAAGCCGTGGGCATGGAAAACTCCTTCTACTGGTACGTCACAGTGATGATGGCGGTGGCGTTCCTGTTCAGCCTGCGCCTGCCCAAACAGGCAAAGTATTTGCACCACGACCTTTGATCCCTACGCGTGGGCCCGCTCGGCCCACGCTTCCAAGGACTTTTTATGAACCAGCGACCGAACAATCAATTGTTCGATGCCTATTTCACTGCCCGCGATATGCGTGAAGTGTTCTGCGATCAGGGCCGGGTCCAGGCCATGCTCGATTTCGAAGCGGCGCTGGCCCGGGCCGAAGCGCGGGTCGGGCTGATCCCGCACACCGCAGTCGCGGCTATCGAAGCCGCGTGCCAGGCCGGGCATTACGATTTCGCCGCCCTCGGTGAAGCGATTGCCACGGCGGGGAATTCGGCGATTCCGTTGGTCAAGGCCTTGGGTAAACAGATTGCGGCGAACGATGCCGAAGCCGAGCGTTACGTACACTTGGGCGCGACCAGTCAGGACGTGATGGATTCAGGCCTGGTGCTGCAACTGCGCCAAGCCCTGGCGTTGATCGAAAGCGATCTGGCACAACTCGGGGAAATCCTCGCGACCCAGGCCCGGCGCTACGTTGCCACGCCGTTGGCCGGGCGCACCTGGTTGCAACACGCGACGCCGGTCACGCTCGGCATGAAGATCGCCGGGTGGCTCGGCGCCGTGACCCGCAGCCGCCAGCGCTTGCGCGAACTCAAGCCACGGCTGTTGGTGCTGCAATTCGGTGGTGCCTCCGGGACCCTCGCGGCCCTCGGCGAGCAGGCCATACCGATTGCCAGCGCCCTGGCCGAAGAGATGCAGTTGAGCTTGCCGGAACAACCTTGGCACACCCAGCGTGATCGCCTGGTGGAGTTCGGTTCTGTGCTCGGTCTGATCGCCGGCAGCCTCGGCAAATTCGGTCGCGACATCAGCCTGTTGATGCAGACCGAAGCCGGCGAAGTGTTCGAACCGGCGGCGCCGGGCAAGGGCGGTTCCTCGACCATGCCGCACAAGCGCAACCCCGTCGGCGCGGCGGTGTTGATCGGCGCGGCGACCCGGGTGCCGGGCTTGCTCTCGACCTTGTTCAGCGCCATGCCGCAAGAGCACGAACGCAGCCTGGGCCTGTGGCATGCCGAGTGGGAAACCCTGCCGGAGATTTGCTGCCTGGTGTCTGGCAGTCTGAAACAGGCGCTACTGGTGGCTGATGGGCTGGAAGTGGATGCTGAGCGCATGGCGCGCAACCTCGACCTGACCCAGGGCCTGGTGCTGGCCGAAGCGGTGAGCATCGTCCTCGCGCAACGGGTCGGTCGCGAGACCGCGCATCATCTGCTGGAACACTGCTGCAAACGCGCGGTGGCCGAGCAACGCCATTTGCGCGCCGTCCTCTGCGATGAGCCGCAAGTGACGGCGCAACTGTCGGACGCTGAACTGGACCAACTGCTGGACCCTGCCCACTACCTCGGCCAGGCCCGTACCTGGGTCGAGCGCGCGGTGGCTGAACATTTTGCGTTGACTGCCTGAAGGAGGCTGCCGTGGCATTCGTACAACTCGCCGAGGGCGAACTGCATTACAAGCTAGATGGCCCGGAAGATGCGCCGGTGCTGGTGTTGTCCAACTCTCTGGGCACCGACCTGCACATGTGGGACGCACAGATTGCGGCGTTCACGGAGCAGTTCCGGGTGCTGCGTTTCGACACCCGTGGCCATGGCCAGTCGCTGGTCACGCCGGGGCCTTACAGCATTGAGCAACTGGGCCACGACGTGTTGGCGCTGCTGGATGCCTTGCACATCGAGCGCGCGCATTTTTGTGGCCTGTCCATGGGCGGCTTGATCGGCCAATGGCTGGGGATCAACGCGGGCGAGCGTCTGAACAAGCTGATCGTGTGCAACACCGCGGCGAAAATCGGCGATCCATCGGTGTGGAACCCTCGGATCGAAACCGTGTTGCGCGATGGCCCTGCGGCCATGGTTGCGTTGCGTGATGCCTCGATTGCGCGCTGGTTCACCCCGGATTTTGCCGAAGCCAATCCGGCGGCGGCGAAGAAGATCACAGACATGCTCGCTGCCACTTCGCCGCAAGGTTATGCGGCCAATTGCGCCGCCGTGCGCGATGCGGATTTCCGTGATCAGCTGTCGTCGATCAAGGTGCCGCTGCTGGTGATCGCCGGCACCGAAGACGCCGTCACGCCGCCGTCCGGTGGGCACTTTATCCAGGCACACGTGCCGGACGCCGAGTACGCCGAGTTCTACGCCGCGCACCTGTCCAACGTTCAGGCCGGCGCCGCGTTCAGCGAGCGGGTGCTGGCGTTTTTGTCGAAGTCTTGAGGGGAAATGTGTGGACGAGAAACAACGTTACGACGAGGGTCTGGCAGTGCGCCGCGCAGTACTGGGCGACGCCCATGTCGACCGCAGCCTGAACGCCCTGACCGAGTTCAACTCGGAGTTCCAGGAAATGATCACCCGCCACGCCTGGGGCGACATCTGGACCCGCCCGGGCCTGGAACGCCACACCCGCAGCCTGATCACCATCGCCATGCTGATCGGCATGAACCGCAACGAAGAACTCAAACTGCACCTGCGCGCCGCCGCCAATAACGGCGTGACCCGTGGCGAGATCAAGGAAGTGATCATGCAGAGCGCAATCTACTGCGGGATCCCGGCGGCGAATGCCACGTTCCATTTGGCGGAATCGGTGTGGGATGAGTTGGGGGTTGAGTCGCGGGGCTAGCGTGAAGGCCGCAAAAAAGATCGCAGCCTTCGGCAGCGCCCACAAACACGTAGGCGCTGCCGAAGGCTGCGATCTTTTGATGTTTACACCGTCGCCACAATGAAAATCCGCTTGAACGGAAACAACGTGCGGCCGTCGTTCTCCGGCGGGTAATGCTTATGCACGCGCATCAGGTAGTGATAGATGAATCGCGCCTGTTCCTCAGCCTTCAATCCCAGCAGCACCGGTCGCAAGGCCGAGACCTTGACCCAGTCGTAGATCGGCGATTTGCCGTCCACCACCTGCAACTGTTCGGTTTCCCAGATATCAAGGGATCGGGTGATCGGTGCGAGCAGGCGGTAATAGCCTTCCAGGGACAATAACGTTCGGTGAGCCATCGTCTGGCGCAACTCCGGCGTTCCCAGCGGCACACCACCAGGCCCCGCATCGTCCAGGGTGTCGAGCATCAGTTGGTACCACAAGGCATCCCACCAGTCGGGCATGTGCGCGGCGAGGCAGCCTCCGGGGTTGAGTTGTCGCAGCAGGCGCGGCAGCAACTGTTGGTGGTCGTCGATAAAGTGCAGCACGGCGGCAGCGAACAGCAGATCCGCTGGCACCTCCGGTTGCCAGGTCAACAGATCGCAGTGTTTCCACCGGGCTTTGATGGGCAGGGCGCGGGCCTCGGCGAGCATGTGCTCGGAGCTGTCCACACCCATTAATCGGGCTCGGGGCCAGCGCTTGGCCAGCAGTTGCGTGGCAATGCCGGTGCCGCAGCCCAGGTCATAGATGTGTGTGGGGTGTTCGAGGTCGATGCGGTCGAGCAATTCGTTGACTGGTCGTTGCCTGAGGCGGGAAAACTGCTGGTAGGCCTTGGCGTCCCAAGCGGTGTCGCCGGGTGGTAGTCGGGTGATCATGAGGTGGTCCTCCGTTGATCAGCGGTGTCTTCCGATGACAGCCTGGCTCAAGTCCTGGGGACCAACATCAACAGATAACGGAAGTAGGGTGTATGGAAAATGCCTGAGTCCTGTCAGGTTTTTTCACTGTAATAGAAGGGCCGCGAAGTGCCACCTGGGCTGACGGGTGGCAAGGGGACCGCGTTATCGTTCTTCGCGGGCAAGCCTCGCTCCTACAGGGACGGTGTAGGAGCGAGGCTTGCCCGCGAAGGCGTCATCGAGCCTTACAACAAGCTGATCGGATAGCTCACGATCAAGCGGTTCTCATCAAACTCGTTGTTGCTGAAATCCCGGCGCATGGTCGAGTTGCGCCATTTGAAGTTCAGGTCCTTGAGCGTGCCGCTTTGCACGGTGTAGCCCAGTTCGCTCTCGCGGCCCCATTCCTTGCCGTTGGTGATGGTGCCGGTGTGCACGTTGTCGCCGCTGATGTAACGGTTCATCAGGGTCAGGCCGGGGATGCCGAGGGCGACGAAGTTGTAGTCATGGCGCAACTGCCAGGAGCGTTCCTGGGCATTGTCGTAGCTGTTGTTGTAACTGTCGTTGGCCAACGTGCCTCCGCTGGTGCCGTTGACGCGCATCCAGGCGCTGTCGCCGGTGAGCTTTTGCAGGCCGACGTAGAAGGTGTTGCCGCCGTATTTGGCCGAGAACATGCCCGACCAGGTCTTGTTGTCCAGTTCCCCGGCCCGGGCGCTGCCGTCGTCCTTGCCATAGAAGTAGCCGATATTGGCGCCGAGGGTCCAGTCACCGAGGGGCTGGGTGTGGATCAGGTTGATGAACTGCTGGCTGTAGATGTCCTTGAGTTCGGCGTTCCACAGGCCGATCTGGGTGTGTTTGTCGTTGAACACATATTCGCCGCCCTGAAAGTTGAAGCGGTCGGAGGTGAATGCCGCTTTGCCGACCATCGACATGTCGCTCATGCTGCTGTCGTCCCGTGGGCTGTTGGCGCGGAACTGACCGCCGTAGAGCGTCAGGCCATCGATTTCCTTCGAGGTGATCTGCCCGCCACGGAAGGTTTGCGGCAGGGAGCGGCCGTCGTCCGAGCGCAGGATCGGCAGCACCGGCATCCATTCGCCGACCTTCACTTCGGTCTGGGACAGCTTGGCCTTGAACGCGACGTTGGTGCGGCCAAAGTTGTCCGCCGGGCGCCCGTCATGGTCCAGCGGCAGCAACTGTGTACCGCCCGTGCCTTTACCGCCGTCGAGTTTCACCGAGTACAACCCCAGCACATCCATGCCGAAACCGACCGTGCCCTGGGTGAAGCCGGACTTGGCGTCAAGGATGAAGCTTTGCGTCCATTCCTCTGCCTTGCCTTGGGCCTTGGTCGGGTTGGTGAAGTTGCGGTTGATGTAGAAATTGCGCAGGTTCAGGTTGACCTTGGCTCCTTCGACAAAACCCGATTCCTCGGCGGCGGCGGGCAGGGCGTTGCCGGCCAGCGCGGCGGCGATGAGGCTGGGAAACAGGTACTGCGCGGTGGAAGGCTTCATGTGCACGGGGCTCTCTAATTGTTAGGGGTGAAACGGGGCGCTGCCGCAACCTGGGGGTGCAGACACAAGATTCGAAATCGGGAGATGAATCGGGAGCGATCAGCCGGACAGGGCAGGGCGTGGGGGCATGGTGGTGAACCTGTTGTTATTGGTTTTGTGGAGCGAATGGTGCGGGGGATCGGCGGCGGGATTCAATTGGCGGGAGCGGGTTTTGGGCGATTATCGAACGACAAAGATCTTCGCTTTTTCCCAAGCCAACAAAAAGCCCACCAATCGGTGGGCTTCTTGTATTTCAAAGCGCTATCAGAACAACTTCAACTTCGGCGCTTCTTCTTTCAGCGGCTCGTTCTTCGCCGTTTGTTCGTTCCAGCCACCACCCAGCGCCTTGTACAGATTGACGGCGCTGTTCAACTGCGCCAGACGGTCGGTGATCAGCGCCTGTTGGGCACTGAACAACTGGCGCTGGGCGTCGAGGAAGGTCAGGTTGCTGTCGACACCAATGCGGTAGCGACGCTCGGCCAGACGGTAGTAGTCCTGGTTGGCGGCGACGAAATCACGCTGGGCCTGCAACTGTTCGGTGTAGGTCTGGCGGGCGGCCAGGCCGTCGGCGACTTCCTGGAAGGCCGTTTGAATGGACTTCTCGTAGTTCGCCACGCCGATGTCTTTCTGGATCTTCGAGTAATCCAGGCTGGCGCGCAGGCTGCCGGCGTTGAAGATCGGCAGGTTGATCTGCGGCGAGAACAGCCAGGTCCCCGAACCACCTTTGAACAGACCGGACAGGTCCGGGCTCAGGGTCCCGGCATTGGCGGTCAGGCTGATGCTCGGGAAGAACGCAGCCCGCGCCGCGCCGATGTTGGCGTTGGCGGCCTTCAGGTTGTATTCGGCCTGAAGGATGTCCGGACGGCGTTGCAGCAAGTCCGACGGCAGGCCCGGCGGTACATCGCTCAGCAGGTCGTCAGACAGTGGCTTGGCGGCTTGCAGATTGGCCGGGACACCGGTGCCGAGCAGGAGCACCAGGCTGTTTTCGTCCTGGGCGACCTGACGGGTGTACTTGGCCAGTTGCGCCCGGGCGTTTTCCACCGAGGTACGTGACTGGGCCAGGTCCAGGGCCGAGGCGACCCCGACTTCGTTGCTGCGCGAGGTGAGCTTGTAGCTCTCCTCGAAGGCGCCGAGGGTGTCCTGAGTCAGTTTCAGCAGTTCCTTGTCGGCCTGCCAGGTCATGTAGGCGTTGGCCACACTGGCCACCAGGCTGATCTGCGTGCTGCGCCGTGCTTCTTCGGTGGCGAAGTACTTCTGCAGGGCTTCTTCGCTCAGGCTGCGAACCCGACCGAACAGGTCGAGTTCATAGGCGCTGATGCCGACAGTTGCCGAGTAGGAGCTGGTGATGCCCGCCTGACCGGTTTGCGAAGCGTCCGCCGGAACGCGCTGGCGGCTGCCGGTGCCGTTAGCCGAGATGGCCGGGTACAGATCGGCACGCTGGATGCGGTACTGCGCCGCGAAGGCGTCGATATTCAGGGCCGCGACACGCAGGTCACGGTTGTTTTCCAGGGCGACCTGGATCATCTGTTGCAGCGCCGGGTCATGGAAAAACTGCTTCCAGCCCTGTTCGGCGGCGGCCTGGCTCGGCGCCTGGGCCGGCGAATACGCTGGCCCCTGCGGGAATTGACCTGCCACCGGTGCTGCCGGCTGCTGATAGTCAGGAATCAGCGAGCAGCCACCGAGCACGAAGGCGGCAACAGCTAGGGAGAGTAGCGACTTGCTCATTGGCCAGCCTCTTTAGGATTTTCAATAGCGTCTTCCTCGTCAGCTTTTTTGCGCTGGCCGATGGACGACACGGTGACGAAGAACAGTGGGACCCAGAAGATCGCCAGGACCGTGGCGGTGATCATACCGCCAATTACCCCGGTACCGATCGCGTGCTGACTGCCCGAACCGGCACCAGTGGAGATGGCGAGCGGAACCACACCAAGGACGAAGGCCAGCGACGTCATGATGATCGGTCGCAGACGCATGCGGCAGGCCTCGATGGCCGCCTCGCGCAGGCTGCGTCCTTGCTCGTGCAAGTCCTTGGCGAACTCGACGATCAGAATGGCGTTTTTCGATGCCAGACCGATGGTTGTCAACAGCCCCACCTGGAAGTACACGTCGTTGGACAGCCCTCGCAGGCTGGTAGCCATCAACGCACCGATGATCCCCAGCGGTACCACGAGCATGACCGCGATCGGAATCGACCAGCTTTCATACAGGGCCGCCAGACACAGGAACACCATCAGCAGCGACAGGGCGTACAACGCCGGCGCCTGGGAACCGGACAAGCGTTCCTCGTACGACAGACCGGTCCAGGAAATCCCCACACCCGCCGGCAGTTTCTTGGCAAGGGCTTCGACTTCGGCCATGGCTTCACCGGTGGAGTAGCCCGGCGCCGGAGCCCCGAGGATTTCCATCGCTTCCACGCCGTTGTAACGGGCCAGTTTCGGCGAACCGTAGACCCACTCGCCCTTGGCGAAGGCGGAGAACGGCACCATGGTCCCCGCGCTGTTGCGCACATACCACTTCTTCAAGTCTTCCGGGCTCATCCGCGAGCCTGGCTTGCCTTGAACGTAAACCTTCTTCACCCGACCACGGTCGATAAAGTCGTTCACGTAGCTACTACCGAAGGAAATCGACAGCGTGCTGTTGATGTCGGAGAGGGTCAGGCCCAGGGCGCTGGCTTTCTCGTCGTCGATTTCCAGCTGGTATTGCGGCTCGTCGTTCAGGCCGTTCGGACGCACCTGATACAGCACCTTGCTCTGCGCCGCCATGCCGAGGAACTGGTTACGCGCCGCCATCAGCTTGTCGTGACCGATACCGGCACGGTCTTGCAGGAACACGTCGAAACCGGTGGCGTTACCCAACTCCAGGACCGCCGGCGGTGCGAAGGCAAACACCATCGCGTCGCGGAAGCTGAAGAAGTGTTGCTGGGCGCGACCTGCCAGGGCAAACACGCTGTTGTCAGCGTTACGCTCGCCCCACGGCTTGAGCATGATGAACGCCAGGCCGGAGCTCTGGCCGCGACCGGCGAAGTTGAAGCCGTTCACGGTGAACACCGAAGCCACCGCGCCGGATTCTTTCTCCAGCAGGTAGGAACGCATCTCGTCGATCACCACTTGCGTGCGTTCAGCACTGGAACCGGCCGGGGTTTGCACCTGGGCGAACAGTACGCCCTGGTCTTCTTCCGGCAGGAACGCGGTCGGAATGCGGGTGAACAGCCAGATCATGCCGACGATGATCAACAGGTAAGCCAGCAAGTACGGGATCTTGTGCTTGAGCATGTTGCCGACACCGCGCTCGTAGCTTCTGAGGCCACGGTCGAAGTTGCGGTTGAACCAGCCGAAGAAGCCGCGTTTAGGAGTGCCGTGCTCGCCTTTCGGTATCGCCTTGAGCATGGTGGCGCAGAGTGCCGGGGTGAAGATCAGGGCAACCAATACCGACAGGGCCATGGCCGAGACGATGGTGATCGAGAACTGCTTGTAGATCACACCGGTGGAGCCGCTGAAGAACGCCATCGGCAGCAGTACCGCCGACAGGACCAACGCGATACCGACCAGCGCGCCCTGGATCTGCCCCATGGATTTCTTGGTGGCCTCCTTGGGTGACAGGCCTTCCTCGCTCATCACCCGCTCGACGTTTTCCACCACGACGATGGCATCGTCCACCAGCAAGCCGATGGCCAGCACCATACCGAACATGGTCAGGGTGTTGATGCTGAAACCGAACGCCGCGAGGATCCCGAACGTACCCAGCAATACCACCGGCACGGTCATCGTGGTGATGATGGTGGCGCGGAAGTTTTGCAGGAACAGGAACATCACCAGGAACACCAGTACGATCGCTTCGACCAGGGTTTCAACCACACCCTTGATCGACTCGGTCACCACTGGCGTGGTGTCATACGGGAATACCACTTCCATCCCTTCCGGGAAGAATGGTTTCAGGCTGTCGATGGTTTTGCGCAGAGCCTTGGCCGTGTCGAGAGCGTTGGCGCCGTTGGCCAGTTTTACTGCCAGACCGGAAGCCGGCTTGCCGTTGAACTGCGCCGCGATGCTGGAGTTCTCACCACCGAGGCCGACATCGGCGACATCACCGACACGAACTTGCGAACCATCCTTGTTGACCTTCAGCAGGATCGCCTTGAACTGCTCGGCAGTTTGCAGGCGGGTCTTGCCGATGATCGTGGCGTTCAATTGCTGGCCAGGCAACGCAGGCAGGCCGCCCAGTTGACCGGAGGAGATTTGAACGTTCTGTGCCGAGATCGCGGCACTGACGTCGGCCGGGGTCAGGTTGTAGTTGTTCAACTTGGCCGGGTCGAGCCAGATCCGCATCGCGTACTGGGCACCGAAGACCTGGAAGTCACCGACACCGGCGGTCCGGGAGATCGGGTCCTGCATGTTCGACACGATGTAGTTGGACAGGTCGTCCTTGGACATGCTGCCGTCTTGCGACACCACGCCGATTACCAGCAGGAAGTTTTTCACTGCCTTGGTCACGCGGATCCCCTGTTGCTGCACTTCTTGCGGCAGCAGTGGGGTGGCCAGGTTCAGTTTGTTCTGGACCTGAACCTGCGCGGTGTCGGAGTTGGTGCCCTGCTCGAAGGTGGCGGTAATGGTCATGCTGCCGTCGGAGTTACTTTCCGACGACACATAACGCAGGTTATCGATACCGTTGAGCTGTTGCTCGATGACCTGGACCACGGTGTCCTGCACGGTTTGTGCGGACGCGCCTGGGTAGGTGACCTGGATCGCAATGGCCGGAGGCGCAATGCTCGGGTATTGGTTGATCGGCAGTTTGAGGATCGATAGAGCCCCGACCAGCATGATCACCAGGGCAATTACCCAGGCGAAAATCGGACGGTCGATAAAAAATTTCGACATGGTTTACTCCCCTTTGCCGCTGTAAGCCTTGTCAGCTGTTTGAGCGGGGGCCGGGTTCTTGCCAACGTTGGTTGCTTCCGTGGCCTTGACTTCAACGCCAGGCTTGACGAATTGCAGCCCTTCGGTGATCAGGCGATCGCCCGCCTTGAGACCGTCTTCGATCAGCCATTGGCTACCGACGGTGCGGCTGGCCTTCAACTGACGCAGCTCGACCTTGTTGTCCGTACCGACGACCAGTGCGGTCGGGGTGCCTTTGAGGTCGCGGGTCACACCTTGTTGCGGCGCGAGGATCGCTGCGCTGTTCACGCCGGATTGCAGTTGGGCGTGCACGAACATGCCCGGCAGCAGGGTGTGATCAGGGTTGGGGAACACGGCGCGCAAGGTGACGGAACCGGTGGTCTGGTCAACCGAGACTTCGGAGAACTCCAGTTTGCCGTCCTGCTTGTACTGGCTGCCGTCTTCCAGGGTCAGCTTGACCGCGGCCGAGTTGTCGCCAGCCTTTTGCAGGCGACCGCTTTCCAGTTCACGGCGCAGCTCAAGGAGCTCGACCGAAGACTGGGTCACGTCGACGTAGATTGGGTCCAGTTGCTGGATGACGGCCATGGCGTCGGTCTGGCCGCTGGTGACCAGCGCGCCTTCGGTTACCGAAGAGCGGCCGATACGACCGGTGATCGGTGCGTAGACCTTGGTGTAGCGCACGTTGATCTGGGCCGATTGCAAGGTCGCTTCCGACTGCAAACGATTGGCCAGGGCCGTGTCGTATTCCTGGCGGCTGACCGCTTGCTCCTTGACCAGTTGCTGGTAACGATCGGAGATCGACTTGGTCTGTTGCAGGTTGGCTTGGGCGCTTTTCAGGGTGGCCTCATAGACCGACGGATCGATCTGATAGAGCTGCTGGCCAGCCTTGACGTCGCCGCCTTCCTTGAACAGGCGCTTGAGAATGATGCCGTTGACCTGCGGGCGAACTTCGGCGATGCGGTACGCACTGGTACGACCCGGCAGTTCGGATGTCAGGGTAAAGGCTTGAGGTTGCAGGGTGACGACGCCGACCTGAGGGGCGGGAGCGGCAGGAGGTGCCTCTTCCTTTTTACATCCGCTGAGCAGCGATGCCAGGGCGACGGCAGTGACCAGGGCGGTAACAGCTGGCTTGAATTGCATGAAAATCCTCGGGTCAGGCGCGCAAAATGCGCACTAGAAAGGTGGAAGGGTAAAAAAGGTGTGCTGAGTGGATAAGTAGCTTGCTAAGGAATATACTTACGTTCATGGTTGTTTGTAAATACCTTGGCTGCTTACCCACTTCGTTACAAAAGCCGTCAAAGGTTTGAATTGTAGGCCGGGGACGATGCCCAAGAGCGCTTGCCCCACTTTTATTCAGCGGCTGTTCAGACATCGCTGAAGCATCCTGATTGAGGTTGTACTGCCATGGTCCGTCGTACCAAAGAGGAAGCTCAAGAAACCCGTAGCCAGATTCTCGAAGCGGCAGAGAAAGCCTTTTATGAAAGGGGCGTGGCGCGCACAACACTGGCGGACATCGCCACCCTGGCCGGCGTAACTCGCGGGGCCATCTACTGGCATTTCAGCAATAAGGCGGATCTGGTGCAGGCCATGCTCGATACCTTGCATGAGCCGCTGGATGAAATGGCCAAGGCCAGCGAGAGTGAGGATGAACTCGATCCGCTGGGCTGCATGCGCAAGCTGCTGACTCATTTGTTTCATCAAGTTGCCTTGGACCCGAAGACCCGTCGCATCAATGAGATTCTGTTTCATAAGTGCGAATTCACCGATGAAATGTGTGACCTGCGCCAGCAGCGCCGTGCGGTCAGCCTCGACTGCAACGTGCGAATCGCCCTGGCCTTGAGTAATGCGGTGAATCGCGGACAGTTGCCCGAAGATCTCGACACGGCCCGCGCGGCGATCAGCCTGCACGCCTACATCGACGGCATCCTGTATCAGTGGCTGCTGGCCCCGGACAGCTTTGAGCTGCACGCCGAAGCCGAGCGCTGGGTCGATACAGGGTTGGACATGCTGCGCCTGAGCCCCAGCCTGCGCAAATGAAACAAAATGCGTATTTGGGACAGGGTGTGTCAACACCCCAGTGGGTAGAAGGCGCTGATTTCTTCACCCCAAGGCATGGTGTGCTTTTATATAC
This sequence comes from Pseudomonas sp. ANT_J12, assembly GCF_008370045.1. Taxonomy (GTDB): domain Bacteria; phylum Pseudomonadota; class Gammaproteobacteria; order Pseudomonadales; family Pseudomonadaceae; genus Aquipseudomonas. The sequence continues at coordinate 537,314 of NZ_VOBN01000001.1, read as the reverse complement.
GGACTAGTAGCAGGTTGATAGGTAGCGAGCTACGTATTTTGTAGGGAATTTGTTTCGTGCGTGTGAACGACTGTAAATAAACCCGAAAAAGCGACCTTAGCCTGCAATCTTTGAACGCTCTATGCAAAAAGCCCCGGCTCTTTCGAGTCGGGGCTTTTGCGTTTGCGCAGGAGCAGCGTTTGCTCCTGTAAGCACCCTTACAGCGTTGGATAGTCGATATAACCGACCGGACCCTTGGCGTAGAACAGTTCTGGGCGCGCTTCATTAAGCGGCGCATCCGCCTTCAAGCGCGCGGGCAAATCCGGGTTGGCGATGAACGGCACGCCAAACGCGACCGCATCAGCCTTGCCGGAGGCCAGCCAGGCATTGGCGCTGTCCTTGGTGAAGCGCTCGTTGGCGATGTACGGGCCGCCGAAGGCTTCTTTCAGTTGTGGGCCGAGGCTGTCGCCGGCTTCTTTCTCGCGGGAGCAAATGAACGCGATGCCACGCTTGCCCAGTTCGCGAGCGACGTAGGTGAAGGTCTCGGACAGGTTGTCGTCGCCCATGTCATGGGAGTCGGCGCGCGGTGCAAGGTGCACACCGACACGGCCAGCGCCCCAGACTTCGATGGCGGCGTCGGTCACTTCCAACAGCAGGCGTGCACGGTTTTCCAGGGAGCCGCCGTAGTGGTCGGTGCGCTGGTTGGTGCTGCTTTGCAGGAACTGGTCGAGCAGGTAACCGTTGGCGCCGTGGATTTCCACGCCGTCGAAACCGGCAGCCTTGGCGTTTTCGGCGCCGACGCGGTAGGCGTCGACGACATCAGCGATTTCTTCGATTTCCAGAGCCCGTGGCGTTGGATAGTCGGCCAGTGGACGCACCAGGCTGACATGGCCTTTAGGCTGGATGGCGCTCGGTGCGACCGGAGCTTCGCCGTTCAGGTACGACGGGTGGGAGACCCGGCCGACGTGCCACAGTTGCAGGACGATCTTGCCGCCGGCCGCATGGACCGCTTTGGTCACGTTGGCCCAGCCACGCACCTGGTCGTTGGACCAGATACCCGGGGTGTCCGGGTAGCCGACGCCCATCGGCGTGACCGAGGTGGCCTCGCTGAGGATCAGGCCGGCCGAGGCCCGTTGGACGTAGTACTCGGCCATCAGCGCGTTCGGCACACGGCCTTCGTCGGCGCGGCAGCGGGTCAGCGGCGCCATGATGATGCGGTTGGCCAACTCGAGGTCGCCCAGTTTGATTGGATCGAAAATAGTCGTCATGAAATAGCTCTCTTTTGAAGATCAATGAGTAGTGGCAGGGGCCAGTTCGGGATCGCCGCTCTGACGGAAAGTAATCAGGGTCACCAGCAGGGCGAGCACCGCCAGTGCGGCCGCCGCGAGGGGCACGCTGGTCAGGCCGAAGCCGTGGGCGATGACGCTGCCGCCGACCCAGGCACCGAGTGCGTTGCCGACGTTGAAGGCGCCGATGTTCAGGGTCGAGACCAGGTTCGGTGCCGCCTTGCCGAAGGTCACCACGTTGATTTGCAGCGCAGGGACGGCGGCAAATGAAGCGGTGGCCCAGAGGAACAGGGTGATTTCAGTCGGGATCAGCGCGACGCTGGTCCAGGTCAGGACTGTCGAAACCACGGCCATCGAGATGAAGACGCCGATCAGCGTGGCGGCCAGGCGTTTGTCCGCCAGCTTGCCGCCGATGATGTTGCCGACCGTCAGGCCCAGGCCGATCAGCAGCAGGGTCCAGGTCACGCCTTTGGGCGAGATGCCGGTCACATCGCCAAGCAGCGGAGCGACGTAGGTGAAGAGGGTGAACATCGACGCGGCAAACAACGCCGTCATGGTCAGCGACAGCCAGATCCCGGCGCCTTTGAGGGCTCGCAATTCAGCGCGCATATCGAGTTTTTCTTCATCGCGCTTGGCCGGCAGGAAGCGGATCAGGCCGATCAATGCAATCACACCGATCACGGTCACCGCCCAGAAGGTCGAGCGCCAGCCGGCTTCCTGACCGAGCGCGGTGCCCAGCGGTACGCCAAGGACGTTGGCCAGGGTCAAACCGGTGAACATCAGCGCCACGGCCGAAGCGCGCTTGTTGGCCGGCACCAGGCCTGCCGCCACCACCGAACCGATACCGAAGAACGCGCCGTGGCACAGGGCAGTGACCACGCGGGCAAACATCAACACGTTGTAGTCACTGGCCATGGCGCACAGCAGGTTGCCGACGATAAAAATCCCCATCAACGCTACCAGGGCGGCCTTGCGCGGCAGGCGGGCGGTGGCCAGTGCCATGAACGGTGCACCGATGGCCACGCCCAGGGCGTAACCGGTCACCAGCCAGCCGGCGCCGGGGATTGAAACACCCAGGTCAGCCGCCACATCGGGCAGCAGGCCCATGATGACGAACTCGGTGGTGCCGATGGCGAAGGCGCTCAGGGCCAGAATGAGTAGCGAGAGGGGCATTGGTTAATTCCTGGTCGGAGCACTGAGCTCTTTGACGATGGCGTCGAGGGCCGCTTGGATCACGTCCTCGTTGCGTTTGAAGAAGTGCCATTGACCGGCTTTCTGGCTGCTGATCAGACCCGCACGTTGCAATGTGGCCAAATGGGCGGACACGGTCGACTGCGACAAGCCGCAGCGTTGATCGATCTGCCCGGCGCAAATGCCGTATTCGTGGTTGTGGATCTGTTCCGGAAACTGGACCTTGGGGTCTTTCAGCCAGATGAGGATGTCTCGGCGTACTGGGTGTGCCAGCGCTTTTATTATTTCGTCGAGGTCAAGGGTCATGGTGTGGGCTCGTAATGAGTAAAACGCTATATCGCGATGGGGCGAACTTTAAATCGTTGAATCGCGATATATCAATATGATTTCGATCTGTTGACCGTGTAAATCGGTATATCGGGTTATAACGATACGTGTTTGTAACAACAGGAGGCGGCAGTGCTAAGCTGCGCGACATGAACTATCTCGCACATCTTCATCTCGGTGGCCAGCGCCCCGGTCAATGGCTCGGCAGCCTGTATGGCGATTTCGTCAAAGGGCGCCTGCAAGGGCAGTACACCCCGGACATCGAAGCCGCCATCCAGCTGCATCGCAGCATCGACGTCTTTACCGACCGCCATCCGTTGGTGGACATCGCGTTGTCGCGGTTTACCGTCACGCGTCGGCGCTATGCCGGGATCGTCCTCGATGTGTTTTTCGACCATTGCCTGGCGCGGGACTGGACGCTTTATGCCGATCAGCCGCTGGCGCAGTTCACGTCGGACGTTTACCGGGTGCTGTCCAGCGAACCGCAGTTGCCCGAGCGCCTGGCGCAAATCGCGCCGCACATGTTGGCCAATGACTGGTTGGGGTCTTACGAGGATTTCGAGGTGCTGGCGCAGGTGCTGCGGGGGATTTCCCGGCGCTTGACCAAGCCTGAAGAACTGGCCGGGGCGATGCAGGAGTTGCGGGTGTTGTATGAGCCGTTGAGTGATGACTTTCGGTTGTTCTATCCGCAGCTTCAGGATTTCGTCAAAAACCGCTGACACCCATTACCTGTAGGAGCGAGGCTTGCCCGCGAAGGGGCCTTTGAAAGCGCTAAAAGCTTCGCGGGCAAGCCTCGCTCCTACAGAAGCAGGGGTTGCGCGGCGTTCAGTTCGGTTTGATGCGGCATTACGCGGCGATCAGTTCGCCGACTCGCCGCGGTTCGGCAGGTTTCGCCACTTCACCAAACAACGCCCGCTGCACTGCCTGCTGCGCTTCGAACGCCAGCGCCGCACGTTCGCGACCTTCGCAGGCAATCGGCTTAAGCAAGTGAATCTCCACCTCGCCCCGGTCATTGGCAAACAAGCGCATCAGGTGCGAGAGCAAATCATCATCACCAATGAACGGCGCCAGCGGATCGATTTCACCATCGCGCAGATAACGGATCGCCACCGGCTGCATCGCGACTTCGGCATCAATCGCCGCTGACAGCAAGCGACCGTGGAAGGTACGCAGCGAACGGCCATCGGTGGTGGTGCCTTCCGGGAACATCAGCAGCGGGTGCTGTTGCTCCAGGTGACGGGTCATCTGCTTGCGGATCAACTGGCTGTCGCCCGAACCGCGACGGATAAACAGGCTGCCCGCCTTGGCCGCCAACCAGCCGGCCACCGGCCAGGTACGCACTTCGGCCTTGGACAGGAACGACAGCGGCGTGATCATCCCCAGCAACGGAATGTCGGTCCAGGACACATGATTACTGACCCAGAGCATCGGCGCCTTCGGTAATTCGCCATGCACCGTCACGCGAAAGGGCAGGGCGTTGCTCAGCCGCGCCATGAAAAACCGCGACCAGCGCTGACGACGGACCATCGAATGGGCAATCCCGGCGCGTTCGAACACGCCGAACACACTGGCCATGGTCAGGCCCAGCGCCACCACAAACAGCACTCGCGCAATTCGCGCGTACACCCGAAGGCGGCTCATTACATGGCCGCCTTGAAGTGTTTGGCGTAACGCGGGCAGAGTTCGTCGCGCTTGAGCAGGATGAATACGTCGGCGACCTGGAAGTCTTCGTCCCAGCACGGCTCGCCGCAGATCTTCGCGCCCAGGCGCATGTAGGCCTTGAGCAGCGGCGGCATTTCGGCGATGACGTTGGACGGCAGGTCTAACACAGGCAGCGGTTTTTTCGGCTCGGCCCGCAGGTGTTCGGTGCACAGGTAGCGTTCGCGCAGTCGCTGCATGATGGCGTGGGCCTGGATCCCGCCGTCCTGCATCGGGATGCTCGCGCAACCCATCAAATAGCTGTAGCCGCCCTGGTTCAGGACTTCGGCCAGTTCACCCCAGAGCACGGCGATGGTGCCGCCGTTGCGGTAGGCCGGGTCGACGCAGGTGCGGCCGATTTCGAGGATCGGGCCTTTCAAGTGGACCAGGCCGTGCAAGCTGAATTCTTCTTCGCTGTAGAACTTGCCCAGGCTGCTGGCGGCGGTGTGGTCGAGCAATCGGGTGGTGGCCACCAGACGACCGGTGTTCAAGTCACGCACGCCGATGTGGGCGCAGTGAACATCATAGTCATCCATGTCCAGACCGCGTTCCGCGCCTTTCAGCTTGGCGTTGAATTCGCCGCTGAATACGTTGAAGCGCAAGGCCTGGGCTTCCTGCAAGGCCTCACTGCCGATCAGGCGTTCGGCTTGCAGGCGGCGTTCATTGCCGGTGTCGCTGATGCGGGCGATCTGAGTCATTGTGAATCTCCGTACGGGCCGTGCACCCGTCGTGGGTTGCAGCCGATCGACTTTCTTTATGCAGCCGTGTTGTGCAAAGTCAGGCTATGTAGCCCCGGTGTCATCGCCGTTAAGCTTTGGTGATGCTTATATGACAGCCCACAAGGAGACTCTTATGCCCTGGCAAACCCTGCTCAATCGCCGCGAACGCCTGCCGGCCAATGCCGACCTGGCCGAAGGCTTTGCGACGCTGTTGCATCAGTTGGGCGCGGTCACGCCGTTCGAACTGGCGGTGGCTGGCGCGCGCCTGATGGCGACGCCGGGGTTGGCGTTTCTGGTGGGTTATCAAGCGGCGTTGCGCGTGTTGTGGCCGAGCGCGCCACAGAGCCTCGGCGCCTTGTGTGCGACCGAACAACGCAGCCTGCGCCCGGCCGACATGCAGACCCGCCTCAAGGATCTGCGTCTGAACGGGCGCAAGGATTTCGTCACCGCCGGCGACGCCGCCGATTGGCTGCTGATCGCTGCTCGCAGCGAAGAACCCGGCGAAGTCCCGCGCCTGAACCTGGCGGTGGTCTATCCCGGCGAGCCAGGCGTGCGCCTGGAAAAACTCCCGGCCATCGCCTTGATGCCGGACATCAGCCACGGTCGGGTATTTCTCGACAACGCCTTCTGCGAGTTGCTGGCCGGCGATGGCTGGGACGCTTACGTCAAACCGTTCCGCACCCTGGAAGACATCTATGTGCTGAGTGCCATGAGCGCGTGGCTGTATGGCGTCGGGCAGGACAGCGACTGGCCGCCAACCCTGCAATTGCGGTTGCTCGCGTTGTTGGCCGGGTGTGCGGAGGTCAGTCGGCAAGCGCCAGGCAATCCGGCCGGGCACGTGGTGCTCGGCGGGTTGTTTGCGCAGTTCGATGGGCTCAAGGCCGAGGTGAATCAGGCGCTGGCTGAAGGGCCGCCGCTTTGGGCGCAGATGTGGCAGCGCGATCAAGCGGTGATGGATCTGGCGGCGGGGGCGCGGGGGAAGCGGTTGGCCAAGGCGTTGGCGGGATCCTTGTCCGGCTGACGGGCCTCTTCGCGGGCAAGCCTCGCTCCTACAGGTTTAGCGCAATTCCCTGTAGGAGCGAGGCTTGCCCGCGAAGGCGTCATCATGACCGACGCACATTCCAAAACTGTCATCAACCTCAACTAGGCTCAGCAGGTCCATCCTCCCGAGCCCCCACCATGTTCAAAGGCTTGTCGCTGTTCATCATGCTGCTGCTCAGCCAAACGGCCCACGCCGAAAACTGGCCCGCTGAACAATGGTCGCAAGGCCCGACCATCACCGGCCCGGCCCTGGAAGCCCTGGAAACCTACGCCTTTGCGACCCGCGATGACTCCACCCGAACCGGCATCCGCACCGACGCCTTGCTGGTGATCCGCGACGGTCAACTGATCTACGAACGCTACGCCGGCCCGACCACCGCCGACACCCCGCACCTGACCTGGTCGATCAGCAAAAGCCTGATGGCCACGGTCCTCGGCGTGGCCTATGGCGAAGGCTTGTTCAGGTTGCAGGACCCGGCCGTGAAGTTTTATCCGGCGCTGGAAAACCACCCGGCGATCACCCTGGCCGACCTGTTGCATTGGGCCTCCGGGCTGGACTGGCAGGAAGACTACGAATACGCGCCGCTGAAATCCTCGGTGGTGGCCATGCTCTACACCCGCGGTCACGCGAACATGGCCACGTTCACCGCCGCCCACGACGAATACGCGGCCCCTGGCCAGGCGTTTCGCTATTCCAGCGGCGACAGCAACCTCCTGTCGGCAGCACTGAAAACCATCGTTGGCCCGAACCGTTATCCCGACTATCCATGGACGGCATTGTTCGAGCCCCTGGGGATTCGGCATGCCGTGTGGGAAACCGACGCCACCGGCACGTTTGTCGCCTCGTCCTATGCCTACCTCACCGCCCGGGACCTGGCGCGGATCGGTCTGTTGATGGCGCGCGATGGTCGTTGGGGCGAGCGGCAATTGCTGCCCAAGGACTGGGTCGCCTTCAACCGTGAACCCTTCGCCGGTTATCGCGCCCATCAGGACGAAGCCGTGCCCGGCGGCCAGTGGTGGCTCAACCGCGCAGTGGACGGCGCGGCACCACCTTGGCCGGACGCCCCGGCCGACACCTTCGCCGCGCTGGGGCATTGGGGCCAGGCGTTGTACGTGATCCCCAGCGAAAACCTGGTGATCGTGCGTTATGGCGATGATCGCGACGGGACGTATCGGCACAACGAATTGCTCAACCTCGCGCTCAAGGCGTTTGCCGGGAAGGTGCAGCCATGAGCCGGTTTGTTCGGCGCCGTCCGTTCACCAGCATTCTTCTTTTGCTGCTGTTTTTACTGCTCGGCTGGATCTGGCAGGAGCGTGTCGCACTGTGGGCGTTTCCGGACATCATCAGCGGCTACACCGCCAAGGAATATTGTTCGTGCCGCTACGTGATGAACAACGACGCCCAGTATTGCCGGGGCTATGTGAAGCAGTGGTTGTCCTTCAGCGGGTTTACCGATGATGAAGCGAGCAAGCGCGTGACGGTCAGCGGCCTGGGGCGCAGCAACAGCGCGCAGTGGATCGGCGAGCGCCAGGGCTGTCGCCTGCAACCCTGAAACAGATCGCATTCTGTAGGAGCATGGCTTGCCCGCGTTGGCGTCCCTGAGATCGCCATCGCAGGCAAGCCTTGCTCCTACAGGTTTCGGTTTGCAACACGCCCACGCCCGGTTAAGGTTCGCTCAGGTTTTCTTGCCCCACGGGTCTTTATGTTCAACCGCTCCTTTTGCAAAACCCTCGCCTTCCTGCTGCTGACCGGCGCCACGCTGTCGGCCCACGCCGATTGGTACCTCGATGGCGAGTCGTCGCGGCTGTCGTTCATCAGCACCAAAAACGCCAATATTTCCGAAGTGCAGCGCTTTCTCGTGCTGCACGGCAAGGTCGATCCCACGGGCCTGGCCCAGGTGGAAGTCGAGATGGATTCAGTGAACAGCGGAATCCCGTTGCGTGACGAGCGGATGCGCAAGGACCTGTTCGAGATCCAGACCTTCCCCGACGCCGTGATCACCGCGCAGATCGACCTGCGCCCGATCAACGACCTGGCCCCCGGCGCCCAGCTGGAATTGCGCTTGCCGCTGACCGTCAGCCTCCACGGCAAGCAACACCAATACACCACTGAACTGTTGGCGACCCGCCTCGATGACCGGCGCTTTCAAGTGGTCACGCTGGAGCCGCTGGTGATCAACGCTGAAGATTTCGACCTGGCCCCAGGGCTGGACAGTTTGCGCAAGGTCGCCGGTTTGTCGGCCATCAGTCTGTCGGTGCCGGTGAGTGCGGTACTGATTTTCACGGCGCGCTGACATGGCCGGTGCCGTATTTCCGTGGCGTGAAGGCAATCACTTTGAATTGCTGATCGACGGTCCGCAGTTTTTTCCGCGCATGTTGGTGGCGATTGCCCGTGCCGAAGAGCAGGTCGAACTGGAGCTGTATCTGGTGGAGGCGGGGGCCTGCGCCGAGGCGATGGTCCAGGCGTTGGTGCAAGCCGCCGAGCGTGGTGTGCGGGTGCGTTGCCTGTTCGATGACTATGGCAGCCTCGCCTTCACCCTGAACCTGCGCCAACGCTTGATGGCGGCGGGGGTGGAACTGCGTTTCTACAATCGCTTGAGCTGGCGGCGTTGGGTCGGCAATTTCTATCGCGATCACCGCAAGTTGTTGCTGGTCGATCAACGTCTGGCGGTGGTCGGCGGCACGGGCGTGACCGACGAATTCTGGACCCCGGGCGAAGACACCAGCGAATGGCACGAAGTGATGGTGGAAATGACCGGCCCGCTGGTGCTCGACTGGCAATTGCTGTTCGACCGTCAATGGATCGCCAACCGCCACCGCCGCGCCTGGAAACCCGCCTCGCATTTCGGCCTGCCGCGTTTGCCGCGTGTGCCGTCCATGGGCGAAGGCATGGGCCGCGTGGCCTATGCCGACGCCCGCCAGCACCGGGACATCCTGCAGTCGTTGTTCCGTGCCTTGAACAGCGGCCAGCAGCGCATCTGGCTGGCCACGCCGTATTTCCTGCCGACCTGGAAAGTCCGTCGCTCGTTGCGCAAAGCCGCCGCGCGCGGTATCGACGTGCGCCTGCTGCTGACCGGGCCGCGCACCGATCACCCGTCGGTGCGCTACGCCGGGCATCGCTACTACCCGCGCCTGCTCAAGGCCGGGGTGAAAATCTTCGAGTACCAGCCGTGTTTCCTGCACCTGAAAATGGTGCTGGTGGACGACTGGGTGAGCATTGGTTCGTGCAATTTCGATCACTGGAATTTGCGCTTCAACCTCGAAGCCAACCTTGAAGCGCTGGACCCCGGATTGACGGCGGCAGTGGCGGCGAGTTTCGAGAAGGACTTTGCCCTGAGCCAGGAAGTCAGCCTGGAGGAATGGCAACGCCGGCCATTGTGGCGGCGGATCAAGCAGAGGGTGTGGGGCTGGGTGGATCGGGTGGTGGTGAATCTGCTGGATCGGCGGGGCTAACCACCCACACCGACGACCTCCTGTAGGAGCGAGGCTTGCCCGCGAAGACGGCATCACATTCGACGAAGATGTTGAATGTGACGGCCTCTTCGCGGGCAAGCCTCGCTCCTACAAGGACGGGTTGATCGTTCCCACGGTGTTACAGCAATTCAAAGCTCTGCTGCGTCACGTCCTGGGAGTCCAGGCCGATCTGCACGTTGAACTTGCCCGGTTCGGCGCCGTACTTGAGCTGGGCGTTGAAGAACTTCAGGTCGTCTTCGGTAATGGTGAAGTGCACGACTTTCTGTTCGCCGGCCTTGAGCATTATTTTCTGGAAGTTCTTCAGTTCCTTGACCGGGCGGATCATCGAGCCGGTCACGTCCTGGATGTACAACTGCACCACGGTTTCGCCGTCACGCTGGCCAGTGTTTTTCACCATGACGCTGGCGTCGAGCTTGCCGGTCTTGTTCAGGGTGGTCGACGACAGGGCCATGTCTTCCACGCTGAACGTGGTGTAGCTCAGGCCGAAACCGAACGGAAACAGCGGCCCGGTGGTGTCATCGAAATACTGCGAGGTGTAGTTGCCCGGTTTGCCCGGCGTGAACGGCCGGCCGATGCTCAGGTGGTTGTAGTAGGTCGGAATCTGACCCACCGAACGCGGGAAGGTGATCGGCAATTTGCCCGACGGGTTGTAGTCGCCGAACAGCACGTCGGCGATGGCGTTGCCACCTTCGGTGCCGCTGAACCAGGTTTCCAGGATCGCGTCGGCCTGGTCTTTCTCTTCGAGAATCGACAGCGGACGGCCGTTCATCAACACCAGCACCAGCGGTTTGCCGGTGGCTTTCAACGCCTTGATCAACTCGCGCTGGTTGGCCGGGATGTTCAGGTCGGTGCGGCTCGACGACTCGTGGGACATGCCACGGGATTCGCCAACAGCGGCAACCACAACGTCAGCATCCTTGGCCGCTTTCACCGCTTCGTCGATCAGGTCCTTGGCCGAACGCGGATCATCCACCACTTCCGGGGCATCGAAGTTGAGGAAGTTGAGGTAATCGAGGACTTTCTTGTCGCTGGTGATGTTGGCGCCACGCGCATAGATCAGCGTGGCTTTGTCGGCCACGGCGGCGTTCATGCCGTCGAACAGGGTGACCGACTGCGCCGGCTTACCGGCGGCGGCCCAGCTGCCCATCATGTCGATCGGCGCCTTGGCCAACGGACCGACCAGGGCGATCTTCGCGGTTTTCTTCAGGGGCAGGGTGTCGTTCTGGTTTTTCAGCAACACCAGGCTGCGGCGCGCCACATCGCGGGCCTCGGGGCGGTGCAGACGGCTTTCGGCGTAGGTGTCGGCCGGGTCGTCTTCAGCCTTGCCGATGCGCAGGTACGGGTCCTTGAACAGGCCCATGTCGTACTTGGCGGCCAGCACTTCGCGCACGGCGTTGTCGATGTCTTTCTGTTCGATCTCGCCAGCCTTCAACAGCCCCGGCAGCTCTTTGCCGTAGAGGGTGTCATTCATGCTCATGTCGATGCCGGCCTTGATCGCCAGCTTCGCGGCTTCACGACCGTCCGCCGCGACGCCGTGCTTGATCAGCTCGAAAATCGCCCCGTGGTCACTGACCGCCAGGCCCTTGAAGCCCCATTCCTTGCGCAGCAGGTCGTTCATCAGCCAGGTGTTGGCCGTGGCCGGCACGCCGTTGATCGAGTTCAGGGCAACCATCACCCCGCCAGCGCCGGCATCAATCGCGGCGCGGTACGGTGGCAGGTAGTCCTGGTACATCTTGACCGGGCTCATGTCGACCACGTTGTAGTCGCGACCCCCTTCGACCGCGCCATACAAGGCGAAGTGCTTGACGCTGGCCATGATGCTGTCGGCGGCGTTGGCGCCCTGGCCCTGGAAGGCCCTGACCATCACGCCGGCAATGCGCGACACCAGATACGTGTCTTCACCGAAGCCTTCGGAAGTGCGGCCCCAGCGCGGGTCGCGGGAGACATCGACCATCGGCGCGAAGGTGATGTCGAGGCTATCGGCCGCGGCTTCCTTGGCGGCAACGCGCCCGGAGCGGCCGATGGCGTCCATGTCCCAGCTCGACGCCAGGGCAATGGGGATCGGGAAAATGGTCCGGTGGCCGTGGATCACGTCATAGGCGAAGAACATCGGGATCTTCAACCGGCTGCGCATGGCCGCGTCCTGCATCGGACGGTTTTCCGGGCGGGTAATGGAGTTGAACGTGCCCCCGATGTTGCCGGCGGCGATTTCCTTGCGGATCAGCTCCCGAGGCATTTCCGGGCCGATGCTGATCAGGCGCAACTGGCCGATTTTTTCATCGAGGGTCATCTGCTTCATCAGGTTGCTGATGAAAGCGTCCTTGTTCTCCAGAGGTGCGGGTGTCGTGGCGGCCAATACGTGATGACTGGCCAGGCTGACGAACAGGCCCAGCAAACACAGCTTCTTCATGAATAGTTTTCTCAAAGGCCTAAACGGCAGTGAATACGCGCCGATCAGCCAAAATTTAGGGAGCGACTATTGTTGTTCAGGTAAATGCAGCACACTTCTGACGCGTTTCTTGTACTGGGGGCATCTTTTAGCCCATTGCTCCGCTGCAATCCAGTGGCGGCGGCAGATTATGCCCCAAGAGCCTGGTTCAAAGGTTACGGGCAGTTTTTCAATGGATTGTGCACGGGAGCACTACCTACATGAATGTACGACTCAACTATCGCTCAAGCCTGCACGTCGCGGCGCTGATGCTGCTGACCACGCTGCTGACCGGTTGCGGCATCAACAACATCCCGACCCTCGACGAGCAGGCCAAGGCCGCTTGGGGCCAGGTGCAGAACCAGTACCAGCGCCGTGCCGACCTGATCCCCAACCTGGTGGAAACCGTCAAGGGCTACGCCAAGCACGAAGAAGACACCCTGACCGCGGTGATCGAAGCCCGGGCCAAGGCGACGTCGATCCAGGTCGATGCCAATACCCTGGACAACCCGGAAAAGCTCAAGCAATTCCAGCAGGCCCAGGATCAACTGACCGGTGCCTTGAGCCGTTTGATGGTGGTGTCCGAACGCTACCCGGACCTCAAGGCCAACCAAAACTTCCTGGCCCTGCAATCGCAACTTGAAGGCACCGAAAACCGCATCGCCGTGGCCCGCCGCGACTTCATCCTCGCGGTGCAGAAATACAACACCGAAATCCGCACCTTCCCCGGTCGGCTGTGGCACAGCGTGATGTACAGCGATTTGCCGATCCGCGAAACCTTCGAAGCCACCAGCCCGGATGCCGATAAAGCGCCGCAAGTTAAATTCTGATGGGCGGCGTACAGCGCGTGCTGCGAGGCACGCTGCTGTCGCTGTGGCTGGTAACCAGTTGCGCCGTGATGGCGCAACAACAGGCTCCAACACCCACGGACGGGTTAGCGTTGCGTCAATCGCAGCCCGTTTCGCAGGTCGAGCCCAAACCGGCCCCCGCGACGGCAATCCCCCTGGACAGTCTGTTTCCCAAACTGACCGGACGCGTTGTCGACACGGCGCAGTTATTGACACCTTCAGCGGTGGTTTACCTTGAGCAGATGCTCAAGCAACTGGAACAGGCCACGACCGATCAAGTGGTGGTGGTCACGGTCCCGAGCCTGGGTGGCTACAGCATCGAGGAATTCGGTGTGCAACTGGGCCGGCATTGGGGCATCGGGCAGAAGGACAAAAACAATGGCGTCCTGCTGTTGGTGGCGCGCGATGACCGTAAGGTGCGGATTGAAGTAGGGTACGGGCTTGAGGCGCAGATCAATGACATGTGGGCCGGCTTTATCATCAATGAATCGATCGTTCCCTATTTCAAGGATGATCTGTACTCATCGGGGATCATTGCCGGGACTACATCGATCGTAAGAATGCTTGTGCCAACCGACCTGCCGAGGGTGGTCAATCGTTCCGTGGAAAGGAGCTGGCTGGATTCGATTGACTGGAGTTGGTGGGTAAAGCTCGTGTTCTTTTTTGTTTTTCTGGGGATTCCAATTGTGGGGTTTCTCAGATCGTGGCAAGAGGAAGAATATTTTCCGTCCGAGTCTGACAAATACACGCCGGTCGATGATGACGACAGTCCGCCACGACGGGAACCGAAGGCTGACCAGGAATCAAGTTGGAGCTGGATCAGCAGCTCGAGTACCTCCGACGATTCCAGCAGCAGTTCGAGTTCCGATTCGGACTCGGACCGTTTCTCGGGCGGCGGTGGCAGCTTTGGCGGTGGCGGGGCTTCCGGCAGTTGGTAGTGCGCCGGGGTGAACAATTAAGGAAGAGGTGCTGATGGGAATCTTCAAATCCGGCCTGGTGCTGTTGCTCTGGGTTGTTGCGATCACGGCCCAGGCCGAGTTGAAATTCCCGCCGCTGACCGGGCGGGTGGTGGACAACGCGCAGATGATCGAACCGGCGGTGCGCGAGCAGTTGACCCAGCAGCTCCAGGCTCACGAAACCGCCACCGGCGAGCAATTGGTGGTGGTGACGTTGCCGGATTTGCAGGGCACCGACATCGCGGACTTCGGCTATCAACTCGGCCGCGCCTGGGGCATCGGCCAGAAGGACAAGAACAACGGCGCGCTGCTGATCGTGGCCCGTGACGAGCGCAAGCTGCGGATCGAAGTCGGTTATGGCCTGGAAGATCGCCTGACCGATGCCCAGAGTTCGGTGATCATCAACCAGGTGATCACCCCGGCGTTCAAGACCGGCAACTTCAGCAAGGGCATCAGCGACGGGGTTGCGGCGATGCTGGTGGTGTTGGGCGGTAGTTCGCTGGACGAACCCTCCACGGTGTATGAGCCGCGCGGTGATGAGGACAGCGATTTCATCTCACGGCACCCCGGCGTGTTCATCTTTCTGGTGATGCTGTTCATCCTGACGATTTTCATCTGCCAGATGCTCGGTATCCTGCCGGCCGGTCGCGGCGGCTCCGGTGGTTCGGGAGGCGGTTTCGGCGGTGGTGGGTTTGGTGGCGGCGGTGGAGGTGGCGGGGGCTTCAGCGGTGGCGGGGGCAGTTTCGGGGGCGGCGGTTCGTCGGGCGGCTGGTGACAATAATAATGAGCGAGCGTTTATAACCATGGCATTACTGACTGAACACGAACAACGCAAAGTCGCCGAGGCGATTGCCCGGGTCGAGCGCGAAACCGACGCCGAACTGGTGACGGTGCTCGCGGCCCGCGCCGACGACTACGTGTACATCCCGCTGCTGTGGGCGAGTTTGCTGGCGTTGGTGGTGCCGGGTGTCGTGCATTACCTGACCGGCGTGCTGACCCTGCACAGCCTGTTGCTGGTGCAATGGGCGAGTTTTATCGTGCTGTGCCTGGTGTTCCGGATTCCGAAAATCACCACGCATCTGATCCCGCGCCGGGTTCGTCACTGGCGCGCCTCGAACCTGGCCCGGCGGCAGTTCCTGGAGCAGAACCTGCACCACACCGTGGGCAGCACCGGGATGTTGATTTTTGTCTGCGAAGCCGAGCGTTATGTGGAAATCCTGGTGGATGAAGGGATCTCCAGGCGCCTGGACAACAAGACCTGGGAAGGGATTGTCGCGGCGTTTACCCAACAGGTGAAACAGGGCCAGACGTTGCAGGGGTTTGTGACCTGCATCGAGGCGTGCGGCGAGTTGCTCAAGGTGCATGTGCCGGTGACGCAGGTGCGCAATGAATTGCCGAATCGGTTGGTGGTGTTGGGCTGATTTCCCCCTGGAGTTGACCCACATTATTGTGGCGAGGGGGCTTGCCCCCGTTGGAGTGCGAAGCGCTCCCAGCATTCTTTCAGTCATACCAAGTCGGCGGGTTTACGACTGCTTCGCAGCCGAACGGGGGCAAGCCCCCTCGCCACAGAAGCTCACCTAACCTCAGAAATCACGCCGTTGAGCAAATAACCGCGTGTTCCCGAACCCCATCCCCCCTAAAATACCCGCCATTCCCGATTCGCACCGCCCGAGGCCGTTTTCCCCATGTCCGCTACCGCCACTCCCGCCAGCCTCGCGCCGGATCATCACGCCCAGTTCATCGACCTGTTGCAAACCAGCCTCGACGCCAATGCCTTCATCAAACTGGTGCTGGCCAAGTACGTCGGCAGCGAAGTGGATTTGCAGCGGCTGATCATCAAGCAACTCACGGTCAAGGATCAGCCTTGCCTGTCCTTCGTCTACCGCTACAAGACCCGCGACATCACCAAGAACTTCCCGCTGGCCGAAGGCGTGGCGACCATCGCCGGGCTGTTGCCGGAGGCGTTCAAAAATGCGCATTTACTCTCCCTGACCGACGAAGCCCAGCTCGAATACAGCAAAAAGGGCAAGTCTTCGCTGTTCAAGAGCAAACCCCAGCAATTGCGTGAAGTGCCCTCCGCCGAGCATAACCGCGAGAAAAACCGCTTCCTCGACCTGAACCGGCCGTTCCTCGCCGACCTGGGCGTGACCAACAGCAAGCACGAGCTGATCCCGGCGATGTCGCGCAAGTGGAAGCAGATCAACAAATTCATCGAAGTGTTCAGCCATGCCCTGACCACTTCGCCACTGGCCCTGGACAAACCGGTGCGCGTGGCGGATTTCGGGTCGGGCAAGGGTTACCTGACGTTCGCGATCCACGACTATTTGCGCAACACCCTGAATGCCGAAGGCGAAGTCACCGGCGTCGAGCTGCGCGAAGAGATGGTCAACCTGTGCAACGCTGCCGCCGCGAAGCTGGAGCATCCGGGGCTGGTGTTCAAATGCGGCGACGTACGCAGCGTCGCGCCGAGCGAGCTGGACGTGATGATCGCCCTGCATGCCTGCGACATCGCCACCGACTACGCGATCCACACCGGCATCCGCTCCGGCGCCTCGATCATCATGTGCTCGCCGTGCTGCCACAAACAGATCCGCCTGCAAATCCAGAGTCCGGCGCTGCTCAAGCCGATGCTGCAATACGGTTTGCACCTGGGCCAGCAGGCGGAAATGGTCACTGACAGTTTGCGCGCGTTGTTCCTTGAGGCCTGCGGCTACGAGACCAAGGTGTTCGAGTTCATTTCACTGGACCACACCAACAAGAACAAGATGATCCTGGCGGTCAAACGCGCCGAACCGGTGGACCCGGCGCAGCTGTTGGTGAAGATTCAGGAGTTGAAAGATTTCTATCAGATCACCGAGCATTGTCTGGAAACATTGCTGCGTTCCGACGGCTACCTCTGATCGCCACACCCCTGTAGGAGCAAAGCTTGCTCGCGATAGCGATCTTGAGGACGCCATCGCGAGCAAGCTTTGCTCCTACAGGCGAAGGCGATTTTGAAGACGCCTTCGCCGGCAAGCCTGGCTCCTACAAGAGCTATGCTGTGGCTACTTGGGCGGGTTTGATGGCGGTCTTGCGCCCGAGCATCACCGTCACAATCACCCCACCCGCAAACAGCCAGGTAATCGGCTCGATGTGTTCGCCAAAAAACAACGCCGAAAACGCAATCGTGAAGAAGATCTGCAACAACTGGATCTGACTGACCCGCGCAATCCCGCCCATCGCCAACCCGGCGTACCAGGCAAAGAAACCGATGAACTGCGAAAACAGCGAGACGTAGCCAAACGCCCACCAGGTCTTGGCCGAGATCTCGCCCTGGTGTTGCAGCGCCAGGTACGTCACCGGCCCGATCAACAGCGGCGTCGACAGCACCAGCGCCCAGCAGATCACCTGCCAGCCGCCCATTTCCTTGGCCAACCGGCCGCCCTCGGCATAGCCCAGACCGCCCACGGCAATCGCCCCGAGCATCAACAAATCACCGGCCTGAATGCTGCCGGCGCCGCTGATCAGCGCATAACCGAGCACCAACGCGCTGCCCAGTGCGGCGCAGGCCCAGAACGCTTTGGACGGGCGCTCATGGGACAGCCACGCGGCATACAGCGCCACGCACAGCGGTTGCAGGCCGTTGACCAGCGCGCCGTGGGACGCCGGCAAGGTTTGCATGGCCCAGGCTGACAACACCGGGAAACCGAGTATCACCCCTGCGATCACCAGGGTCAGGCCTTTGACCTGTTTCCAGGTCGGCCACTTCTCGCGCCGCCACAGCAACAGCATCGCCGCCGGCACCGCCGCAAACAACGCACGGCCCAGGCCGTTGAGCAGCGGGTGGATTTCCTGCACGACGATGCGGGTGAAGGGCAGGGTGAGGCTGAAGATGATGACGCCGAGCAGGCCGAGGGCCATGCCGGTGTTTTCGCGCGAGGACATGATGGGCAACCAGGATTCAGGGTGATTGGACGTGACTTCATCTAGCCACAAACCGCGGCGATTACTCTGTTACAGCTAGGTGCGGAAATATCCGTACAGTTTGCCGCGATCCCTGTGGAGAGGAGGCTTGCCCCGTTCGGCTGCGCAGCAGTCGCAGAACCTGTGCGCACGGTTTAACTGACGGAACGTCGGGGGCGCTTCGCACCCCAACGGGGGCAAGCCCCCTCGCCACAAAAAACCATGTTGGCCGTAGTAGTCGGTTATTACCTGCCGCCGCCGATTAGGACTACCGTGAAGACTCCTGCACGCCCACGTATTCCCAGAGGAGTCCTTCCCATGGCTGCCAAGAAAATCCTGATGCTGGTCGGCGATTACGTCGAAGACTACGAAGTGATGGTGCCGTTCCAGGCGCTGCTGATGGTCGGCCACACCGTGCACGCCGTGTGCCCGGACAAGACCGCCGGCCAGACCGTGCGCACCGCGATCCATGACTTCGAAGGCGACCAGACCTACAGCGAAAAACCCGGTCACCTGTTTGCCCTGAACTTTGACTTCGCCAAGGTCAAGGCGGCCGATTACGACGCACTGCTCGTGCCGGGCGGTCGTGCGCCGGAGTACCTGCGCCTGAACGAAAAAGTCCTGGAACTGGTGCGCGATTTCGACAAGGCCGGCAAGCCGATCGCCGCCGTGTGCCATGGCGCGCAATTGCTCGCCGCTGCCGGGATCCTCGAAGGTCGCGAATGCAGCGCCTACCCGGCCTGCGCCCCGGAAGTGCGGCTGGCCGGTGGTACGTTCATCGATATCCCGGTGACGGAAGGCCACGTACAAGGCAATCTGGCGACTGCGCCCGCCTGGCCGGCCCACCCGAACTGGCTCGCCGGTTTCCTCGGCTTGCTGGGCACTAAAATCACGCTGTAACGAGGGACTTTTGCATGTGCGAGCTCTACGTCAAGGCCGATCCGATCCTCTACGAATCGCGCTCCCGCTCGCTGCGCATCTGCGGGGTGGTCACCACCCTGCGCCTGGAGAATCAGTTCTGGGACATCCTCAGCGAAATCGCCGAAGTCGACGGCATGACCACCAACCAGTTGATCGCCAAGCTGTATGAAGAGGTGATGGACTATCGCGGCGAAGTGGTGAATTTTGCTTCGTTCTTGCGGGTGAGTTGCATGCGGTATTTGAGTCAGCGGCGGGGGATGGCGCCGGGGTTGTCGGTGGTGCGTTCGGCGGCCAAATAGTTTATTGACCTTGCGGGCCTCTTCGCGGGCAAGCCTCGCTCCTACAGGTTTGGTGGTGTTCGACCATTTCGCGGACACCACAAAACCCTGTAGGAGCGAGGCTTGCCCGCGAAGACGTCAGCCCAGGCGCCACAAACCCCGGATCAGAAGAACCGCGTCACACTCACCTTGGCATTGCGCCCCTGGCTATACGCCCGATCCCCACTCAACGCAGACCCGAGGAAGACGCGGCAGGCAAAAACACCTCACATGCGACTGCAAGATATTCTCATGTGAGGTGTTTCAGCGTGCTTCGATGCGTAGTTGGCCATCGGCGAGGGTGACGGTTTTCACCGGAATCAGCGCCGGCAACGCGTTGAGCAAGGCATCGGGATCATTGACGTCGAGGTCGCCGGAGACCTTGAAGCGCCCCAGTTTCCCATCGGCCAACAGCACCGGGCGGGCGCGATACAGGTTCAACTCATCCACCAGGCTGGCCAGTTCGCGATTGCGAAATGACAAGTGCCCGCTGCGCCAGTCCGCCACTTGCCCGTCGGTCAACGTCTGCTGTTGCAGGGTGCCACTGGCCAGGTCAAACGCGGCCTGCTGTTGCGCGCCGAGCTGGGTTTGGGTCTTGCTGTCCGGGGCAAACGCGACCTGGCCGTGGGCGACGCTGACCACCACGTGCCTGGGCGTGCGCCGCACATCGAAAGCGGTGCCGACCACCCGCACCGTCGATTCACCGGTATGCACCCACAGCGGGCGCTCTTTATCCGGCGCCACTTCCAGATAAATCTGGCCCTGATCGAGATAAACCTGACGCTGCTGACTGTCGAAATCGATGCGCAAACGCGTATTGGCGTTGACCGACAAGGTGCTGCCATCCGGCAGATTGAACGTGCGCGAGCCTTTGGCCTGGGCCGCGATTTGTTGCTGATAGACGCCATGGGGCGTGCCGAGGTTGAACGCCAGAACGGCGCAGACCAACGCCGCCGCAATCGCCAGGGCCGGGCGCCACACACTCGGTTTACGCCGCAGGCTGATCGGCGCCGGTTTGTTCTGTTGCTTGAGTTCGGCCAGGTCGGCCCACAGTTCTTCGAAGGCGCGGTAGGCCTTGGTGTGTTCCGGTACGCACATCCACAGCTCGAAAGCTTCGCGGTCGGCGCTGCCGTGCGCCTGGCGATTGCGCACAAACCAGCTGGCGGCCTGGGCGTCGATGCCGTCATCCGGCAGATCAGTGTCACGATTCATTCTGGCTGCTCCGTGCCTTTTTCGTGGTCCAGGCGTTGCTTGCAATGCAGCAGGGCGAAGGCGATGTGTTTTTCCACCATGCTCAGGGAAATACCCATGCGTTGCGCGAACTGTGCCTGACTCAGGCCTTCAAAGCTGTGCAGCATAAGGGCTTCGCGGCGGCGCGGCGAGGGTTCTACGAGCACACCTTTGAGTTGCTTCAGGCGTTGCGCGCCGGTCATGTACGCCGCGTCACTGGGGTTATCCGTGCGTTTGCGCAGGTAATTCAGGATGTCCCCGTAGAACCGGCGAAAGGAATCAGCCGACAGCGGGTCGGGCGTGAGGCGAGACATGGAGATCCTGCTTGAGGCGCGGGTGCAGAAAGGTCGCGGGTGGCTGCCGCGTGAGGTCTATTCTCAAGCAGTGGATAAACCCCATGGAAGGTCTTTACTGTCAGGCAACTTTGGTTGGATCAATCGACAGGAGTGGCACCATGTCTGGATGGTATGAGTTGAGCAAAACCAGCACCGGTCAGTTTCGCTTTGTGCTCAAAGCAGCCAATGCCGAAACCATTCTGAACAGCGAGCACTACACCACCCGCGCCGCTGCCGATGGCGGCATCGCCTCGGTGCAGAAAAACAGCCCGCTGGATGAACGCTACGAGAAAAAGACCACCAAGGATGGCCATCCTTACTTCAACCTCAAGGCCGGTAATCACGAGATCATCGGCAGCAGCGAGGCGTACTCCAACGATGCCGCGCGGGAGAAGGGGATTGCCAGTGTGAAGGCCAACGGGCCGACGACGGTGATCAAGGACAAGACATTGCCGGTGCTTTGACGCGAGATCGTTCCCACGCGCAGCAAAGGAATGCCTCCAGGGACGCTCCGCGTCCCAATGGGACACAGAGCGTCCCGTGCTGCATTCCTTTGCTGCGCGTGGGAACGATCCTTAAAGAATGAGGAGTGCTTTTGTGGCGAGGGGGCTTGCCCCCGTTCGGCTGCGAAGCAGTCGTAAACCTGCTGGCACCTTTTAACTGAAAGACCGCTGAGGGCCGCTTCGCGACCCAACGGGGGCAAGCCCCCTCGCCACAAGTTCGGTGTTCTCTTCAGACTTCGACTGGAACCGTCAGCTTCGAACTCCCCAACGCATGTGTCTTCGAATCAAAAAACCTCAACTCAACCCCCGTCCCCTCAAACACCTTCGCGTAATGCCGCTTCTGATGCTGAACAAACGCCTTGCTGCGCGGCTTGATCGACACTGCCACCACCTTCGGTTTCGCCTGGCGCAGCGCATGGATGATGTGGTTGTCCTGCTCGCCCAGCGCATGCCCGAAGATGCACAACCCCTCGCCATGCCCCAATAACTGGTCATAACAGAACGACAAATAATCCGAACTGCGGATGGTCTTGAGCTTGTCCTGCGCCGGGCCTTCGTTGACGAACAGCGGCACGTCGTCCAGGGTCTTGATGGTGTTGTTGATCGCAAAACTGCCGAGCAACGTGCCCTCGGTCGACTTCAATTTGCGCGCCGTGCCGTCCTGGTTGCGCACCAGGTGCAGGCCACCGTGCAGGTACAGCAAACGGGTTTTATCGGTGGCGCTGGCGCTCAAGTCGAAGCTCGGTTCATCGCCGTGAAACAGGTCAGTGATGGCTTCCGGCTGGTGCTGGAGCGCCCAGTTGCCGAGCAGATCGTAGTTGGTGGTGAACACCGTCCGATAGCGGCCCATCTCTTGATTGATCGTCGCCAACGTCGAAGGCACCACCAGCCGCCACGGGATGTGCACCGCGTGCACGGTGTTGATCAGCGCTTCCTTGATCGCGTAGTAGCGATTGCGCGGCGCGGCGGAGCTGACGGCCAGGGCCTTGTTGACGCGGCTGGTGATTTTCAGCGCGCTCAGCACTTGTTCGAAACTGCGGGTTTGCAGCGCATCGAACACGCTCAGCTCGGACTGGCTCAAGGGCTTTTCTTCGACGGTGCGGGCGTTTTCGAACAGCGAGTCGTAACCGAAGTCATCCCACACCGCACGGCTGGCGCCGTTGCCCAGCAGCAGGCCGCTGAACGAAGCGCTGGTGCGCAAGGCGTTCCAGTCTTCAAGTTGGGCATCGACATCCTGGAAATCGGTCATTGCGTTGGTCGTCTCAAAAAGCGAAGGGTCTGATGGGCGGCGACTTTATCACGACCCGCACTTGAGCCAGATCAACATACGCCGTGACTGATCGGTCGATCCTGTGCACATCCGCTGAATCGGAGCTGTCGATTCGGCCCCTCGCAGGAGATTCGCCATGAGCAGCACGTTTTTCATCCCCGCCGTGAACATCATGGGCAGCGGTTGCCTCGACGAAGCCATGGACGCCATCCGCAAGTACGGTTTTCGCAAAGCGCTGATCGTCACTGACGTCGGGCTGGCCAAGGCTGGCGTGGCGGCGATGATCGCCGAGAAGCTGGCGATGCAGGACATCGATTCGGTGATCTTCGACGGCGCCAAGCCCAACCCGAGCATCGCCAACGTCGAACGCGGCCTGGGCCTGCTCAAGGAAAGTAACTGCGATTTCGTGGTGTCCCTGGGCGGCGGTTCGCCCCACGACTGCGCCAAAGGCATCGCCCTGTGCGCGACCAACGGCGGGCAGATCCGCGATTACGAAGGCGTCGATCAATCCGAGAAGCCGCAACTGCCGCTGATCGCGATCAACACCACCGCCGGCACCGCCAGCGAGATGACCCGTTTCTGCATCATCACCGACGAATCGCGCCACGTGAAAATGGCCATCGTCGACCGCAACGTCACGCCGCTGCTGTCGGTCAATGACCCGGCGCTGATGGTCGCGATGCCCAAGAGCCTGACCGCCGCCACCGGCATGGACGCGCTGACCCACGCCATCGAAGCCTACGTCTCCACCGCCGCCAACCCGATCACTGACGCCTGCGCGCTGAAGGCCATCACCCTGATCAGCAACAACCTGCGCCTGGCCGTGCGCGACGGCAGCGACCTGGCCGCCCGGGAAAACATGGCGTACGCGCAGTTCCTCGCCGGCATGGCCTTCAACAACGCCTCCCTCGGCTACGTGCACGCGATGGCCCACCAGTTGGGCGGTTTCTACGACTTGCCCCACGGCGTGTGCAACGCGGTGTTGTTGCCGCATGTGCAAAGCTTCAACGCACTGGTGTGTGCCGATCGCCTGAACGATGTGGCCCTCGCCATGGGCGCCGAGATACGCGGGCTCAGCCCGGAAGAAGGCGCGCAAGCGGCCATCGCGGCGATCCGCAGTCTGGCCCGGGACGTGGAAATCCCCGGCGGTTTGCGTGACCTCGGCGCCAAGCTCAACGACATCCCGATCCTCGCCACCAACGCCCTGAAAGACGCTTGCGGCCTGACCAACCCGCGTGCGGCGGACCAGCGGCAGATCGAGGAGATTTTTCGCAGCGCGTTCTAAGCCTTTTTGCCACCCGGCGCGAACCTCACGCAGAGCATCGCGCCCAGGGCCAGCACAACGCACAGCAATGACAACGGCCAGGCCTGTTGACTGGCGATCAGGCTGGCGATGCCGCCAATCACGGCGGCCATCAGTTGATGGATGAAACCGCTCAACGCCATTGCATAAGCCCCGCTGACCGGCGAGCCCTCATTGGCCAGCGACAGGCTGATCGGATAATTCAGCGACTGGCCGAGCACCGCAAAGCAGTACGGCAACCAGAACAGCAACGCCATCGACGTCCCCGCCACACTCCCCAGCCACATCACCCCGCTGCCGGCCAAAACCAGGCCCACGCCCAACGTCATCAGCCAATGCTGACCAGTGCGCACGACGAAACGATTGACCCCCAGCGCTCCGAGAAAATACGCCGCGCTGATCGGCCATCCCAACAACCCGTATTCCACGGCGGTCCAGTTGAACGGTCCTTGCAGGATCAATGGCGCGGCGGTGTTGAACGCGATGATCACCCCGTAACCCAGGCCTCCCGCGAGGGCCGGCAGCAGAAACGCTCGATGACGCAAGATGCGCCAGTAGCTCGGCCAACTGGGGGATGGGCGGGGTTCGTCCGTCAGTACCGGGAACGCGACCCGCGCCACGATCCCGGCCATCAGCAGACTCACCCCACCCAACAGATAAAAAATCGCGGGCCAACCCAGCGCCACCTGGATGATCGACCCCAGGTACTGCCCAATCCCCAGCGCCACTACAAAGGAAATCGAAATCCACGACAGCGCCTTGGCCAGCAAGTCGCCGCGAAAACTGTCGCGGATCAGCACCCGGGCCATCACCGAAATCCCGCTAGCGCCAACGCCCTGGAGCAAGCGAAGGAACAGGAACGACTCCAGCGTCTGGCCCAAGGGCAGGGCCAGGTTGCCGACCCCATAGATGCCAAGCGCCGCGAGCAACACCGGTTTACGCCCGATGCGCTGGCCCAGGCTGCCCCAGAACAACATCGGCAGCGCCATGCCGATCAGGTACACCGCCAACCCCCACGACACTTGCGACGCATCGGCGGACAAATGCCGGGCGATCTCCGGCAATGCAGGCAGGTAAATGCTCATGCCCAATTGCGCGAGAAAAACCGTGCTGCAGGTGACGAGGAGGGTGGTGCTGCTCTTCATGGCATCTTCCCCGGGTTTCAGTGGCCGACATCCTGGCCGTGGGTGCGCAACAGTTCGCTGATGAGTTCACAAAAGTGGCGGATCAACCCGGGCTCCATGTCGGCCCGCAGGGTAATCCGGATGGCCGCCTGACCTTGCGCCACCACCGGGAAAAACACCGCCGAAGTGAAGAAGCCGAGGTTGGCCAACTCGGTCGCCAGGCGGTTGGCCAGCGCCGCTTCACCACAGCGGATCAAGCGAATCGCCATGTTGCTGCGGTGCTGCTCGGTGCGGATCAGGCTGTCAAAGAGCCGGATATTAACCTGAAGTTTTTCCTGCAATGCACTGAATTCCGCCGTGCGATGCAGCTTGATCGAGGCCCGGCCGGCACCGATCGCCGCACTGTTCAGGCTTTGCGACCAATTGCTCGGGCCGCCGTAACGCTGGATCAGTTTCCTCTGCCGTTCGTTGCCGAACATCACCAGGCCACCGCTGGCGCCGAACGATTTGGCCAGTGACGCGACGATCAGGCAGTCATCGTCAAGGGCGTGCAGCCTCGGGCGGACCAGGCCGGCGCCGGACGTGCCGACGGCGGACAGGGCGTGGGAATCATCCAGGTAGAGAAACAGCCCGTAGCGATCCTTCAGGTACAACAGACTGTCCAGGTCCGCCACCCCGCCCATGCTGTAAGCGCCGTCGGCGACATACGCGACCGTGCCGTGCTGCTGGCACTGCTTTTCCAGGAAGTCCATGTCGTTATGCGGGCTGGTCACCACCCGGGTTTCGTCGGCACACGCGGCCTTGAGGTGGTTCATCGAGTAATGCGCCAAGCGATCGAACACCATCACCGGCGGGCGGTTTTCAGTGAACACGCCGCTGGCCAGCAGCGGCAGGATCCCGGCACTCGCCGCGCTGCACGACAAGGTGCTCAGGCATCGGGCACCGAACAGGTCGGACAGTTCGCTTTCGTACTGGTCCAGGATCGCCAGTTTGCAGCGGTTTTTCGAATTGGCGACGCGCAGGGTGCCGGTTTCCCACAAGGTGCTCATGGCGCCTTTGAGCAAGTCGGGGTGGTGATCCAGGCCCAGGTAGGACGTGGTGCAGAAGTGATGAAACGCCCGTCCGTACTGGTCGACCATGCGGTTGGCGCTGCGGATGTCGACGTTGAGCCCCGCGACTTTTCCGGCTTCGGCGGTTTCCCAGTCGTAATCGGCCAGGGCGATCAGTTTTCGATAATTGGTGAAGGTGTTGGCTGTCTGGTCCATAGAGAGTGTTGCTCCTTGTGTGATACAGCGTGTTTGTGTGTTTCCAGACTTTACGGAATGCGGCGGGAGCGTTGAATCGGCCGATTCCTGCATGTTTGAGTGTTACAAGAGATTTACGTGTAGGACGGTGGCGTGTGAGGCTGTGGGCTAAAACCGGGCTATCCTGCCGACTCAGCCGAACCCACGCCATCGAGCCCACCCATGCTGCAAAAAAGCCTGATCCGCCGCCTCGACCTGATCACCCTGCAGTTATTCGTCGCCGTCCACGAAGAGGGCACGCTGACCCGTGCGGCCACGCGGGAAGCGATCGCGGTGTCGGCGGCCAGCAAGCGCTTGATGGAGTTGGAGGAGGCGTTCGGCATCAGTCTGTTCGTGCGTCAGGCCAAGGGCATGACCCTGACGCCGGCCGGTGAAACCCTGTTGCACCATGCCCGGCAGATGTTGTTCAACGTCGAGAAGATGGGCCTGGAACTGGGCGAGCACAGCCACGGAATTCGCGGGTATGTGCGGATGCTGGCGAACCTGTCGGCGATCATTCAGTTCCTGCCCGAAGACTTGCGGGACTTCTCCGAGCGGCATCCGCAAGTGAAGACCGACCTTGAGGAGCGTCCCAGCAGCGGGGTGATTCAAGGCGTGCTGGATGGTGTGGCGGACCTGGGGATCTGCTCCAGTGACAGCGACGTCAAAGGCCTGCACAGCGTGCTGTATCGCCAGGACAAACTGGTGGTGTTGATGCCGCCGGATCATCCCTTGGCCAGCCGTGAAACCCTGGCCTTCGCCGATACCCTGGACAGCGATTACGTCGGCCTGCATGCCGCCAGCTCGATCAACATGCGCACCCACGCGGCGGCGCGCAAGGCGGGCAAGGTGCTGCGGTTGCGGATTCATGTGCCGGGATTTGATGCGATGTGCCGGATGGTCCAGGCCAACATGGGCATCGGCATCCTGCCGCAAAAGGCCTATGAATTGTTTGGCCGGGCGCTGGGGTTGCACGCGGTGCCGTTGACCGATGACTGGTCGGATCGGGCGTTGATTCTGGTGGTGCGCGATGAAGCGGGGTTGTCGCCGGTGAGTCGGATGTTGTTTGAGCAGTTGCG
The DNA here is from genome assembly GCF_008370045.1 of Pseudomonas sp. ANT_J12. GTDB lineage: Bacteria > Pseudomonadota > Gammaproteobacteria > Pseudomonadales > Pseudomonadaceae > Aquipseudomonas. The sequence goes on along the minus strand of NZ_VOBN01000001.1, from coordinate 510,060 downwards.
CGGGCATGCCTGACAGATCGTTGTTGGATGGGCCGGCCTCTTCGCGGACAAGCCTCGCTCCTACAAGGGCAGCGCCCGGCGTGAAACACCACCAAACCTGTAGGAGCGAGGCTTGCCCGCGAAGGCGGACCTGAGGTCGCGGTAATGTCGGCCGAGCGTTCGCGTTTCACGAACGCCCATTGCCAACTGAAGGTTGGATTCCTTACCCCTCGGTCCTCTAGCCTTGGCACATAGTCCAAGAATAAGAGGTACCCCGCGATGACTGCCCCCCTGAGTGCAATCAAGGTGATCGAGATCGGCACGCTGATCGCTGCACCGTTTGCTGCGCGCATGCTCGCCGAGTTTGGCGCCGAGGTGATCAAGATCGAAGCCATGGGCCAGGGTGATCCCCTGCGCAAATGGCGAAAACTGCACGAGGGCACCTCGCTGTGGTGGTACCTGCAATCGCGCAACAAGAAGTCTCTGGCGCTAAATCTCAAATCCCCTGAAGGCATCGAACTGGTCAAGCAATTGGCGACCAGCGCCGACGTGCTGATCGAGAACCTGCGCCCCGGCGCCCTGGAAAAACTCGGCCTGGGCTGGGACGTGCTGCACGCCCTCAACCCCAACCTGACCCTGGTGCGCATTTCCGGCTACGGCCAGACCGGCCCGTACCGCGACCGTCCGGGCTTCGGCGCCATCGGCGAGGCCATGGGCGGGATTCGCTACACCACCGGTACCCCCGGTTCACCGCCGGCCCGGGTCGGGGTCAGCCTCGGCGATTCCCTGGCGTCGTTGCACGCGGTGATCGGCGCGCTGATGTCGCTGCTGCGGGTCAAGACCGGGCAGGGCGGCGGGCAAGTGGTGGACGTGTCGTTGGCCGAAAGCGTGTTCAACGTGATGGAAAGCCTGGTGCCGGAATACGACATGCAAGGCCACATTCGCGAACGCAGCGGCGGGGCGTTGCCGGGCATTGCACCGTCGAATACCTACCTGACCGCCGATGGCGCCTATGTGGTGATCGCCGGCAACAGCGACCCGATCTACAAGCGCTTGATGAATGTGATTGGTCGCAGCGATCTGGCCGACGCCCCGGAATTCGCCCACAACGACGGCCGCGCCTTGAAAAGCAATGTGCTCGACGCCGCCATCACCCACTGGACCAGCAGCCTGCCCATCGATGACGTGCTGGCCGCGCTCGAAGCCGCCGAAGTCCCGGCCGGGCGCATCTATTCGGTGGCCGACATCGTCGCCGATCCGCACTACCAGGCGCGGGACATGCTGCTCAACGCCGACCTGCCCGGCGGCGCCACGGTGAAGATGCCGGGCATCGTGCCCAAACTCTCCGAAACCCCCGGCGGGGTGAACTGGTCCGGGCCGCAACTGGGTCAGCACACTGACGGTATCCTTGCCGGGCTGGGCCTGACCGGCTCCGACATCGAACGGCTGAAAGCCGCAGGAGTGGTGCAATGATCACTGACTTTTCCCAGACGCTGATCGTGCAGGAAGTCTCGCCGCGCGACGGTTTGCAGATCGAGCCGACCTGGGTTGAAACCGCTGACAAGATTGCGCTGATCGATCAGCTGTCGCTGGCCGGGTTCAGCCGGATCGAGGCGGGATCGTTCGTCTCGCCCAAGGCCATTGCGGCGTTGCGCGATGGCGAGTTGGTGTTCAAGGGCATCACCCGGCAACCGGGGGTGATCTACGTCGCATTGATCCCCAATTTGAAAGGCGCGCAACGGGCGTTGGCGACAAGGGCGGATGAACTGAATCTGGTGATGTCTGCCAGCCAGACCCACAACCTGGCCAACATGCGCATGCGCTGTGAAGACTCATTGGCGGCGTTCGGCGAGATCGTGCAGTACGTCGACGGCACACAGGTGCGCCTCAACGGCAGCATCGCCACCACGTTTGGCTGCCCGTTCGAAGGCAAGATCGATGAGGATCGCGTGCTGCAAATCGTCGAGGCCTATCAGGAACTCGGCATTCAAGGCATCACCCTGGCCGACACCACCGGCATGGCCAATCCGCGGCAAGTGGATCGACTGGTGCGGCGGGTGTTGCAGCGGGTGTCGCCGGCGGACCTGACCCTGCATTTCCACAACACCCGCGGTCTCGGTTTGTGCAACGTGCTGGCCGCCTACGAGGCCGGCGCCCGCCGCTTCGACGCCGCGCTCGGCGGCCTCGGCGGTTGCCCGTTTGCCCCGGGCGCCTCGGGCAATATCTGCACCGAAGACCTGGTCAACCTGTGCGATGAAATCGGCATCCACACCGGCATCGACCTGCCGCTGCTGCTGAAACTGTCCCGAGGCTTGCCAGCACTGCTGGGCCACGAAGTGCCCGGCCAACTGGCCAAGGCCGGACGCAACTGCGACCTGCACCCAAGCCCATCCTGACACCACCGAATACTCCCTGTAGGAGCGAGGCTTGCCCGCGAAGAGGCCCTCACATTCAACATCATCGTTGACTGACACACCGCCTTCGCGGGCAAGCCTCGCTCCTACAGAAAAACGATTACAAACCAGACAACAAAAACAATCGGACACCCACGGGCAGTCCGCCTGGAGAAACCCCATGAGCCTCAACGTACTGGAGGCGGGCGCGAGCCCGTCCGTTAGCCACGATGTCGAAAAAGCCCTGGTCAGCAAAGTCGCCTGGCGCCTGATGCCGCTGATCATGGTCTGCTACCTGTTCGCATTTTTTGACCGCATCAACATCAGCTTCGCCAAGTTCCAGTTGCAGACCGACCTGAGCCTGAGCGACACCGCCTACGGCCTCGGCGCCGGGTTGTTCGTGGTCGGTTACGTGCTGTTCGAGGTGCCGAGCAACATGATGCTGTACAAGGTCGGCGCCCGGCGCTGGATCGCCCGGATCATGATGTCCTGGGGCGTCGCCACCGCCGCCATGGTCTTCGTCAACAGCGAATGGCAGTTCTACGCGCTGCGCTTTGTGATCGGCGCGATGGAGGCCGGTTTTGCCCCAGGCGTGCTGTATTACCTGACGCTGTGGTTCCCGCAGCACTATCGCGGGCGCATCACTTCGATGCTGTTTTTGTCCTCGGCGTTTGCCGGTCTGGTCGGCGCACCGTTCTCCGGTCTGGTGCTGCAACACCTCGACGGCTTTATGGACATGCGCGGCTGGCACTGGCTGTTTCTGCTCGGCGGCGTGCCCTGCATCGTTCTCGGTTTGCTGGTGCTGAAATTGCTCAAGGACCGCATCGAAGACGCCCATTGGCTGACCGCTGCGGAGAAAACCCTGCTGGCCAGCCGCATCGCTCACCATGAACCGCACAAGGGCGGCGGCTCGCTGCTCGCGGCGTTGAAGATTCCGGGGTTCCTGACCTTGGGGCTGATCTACTTTCTGATCCAGGTCGCGTCCTACGGCTTGAATTTCTGGGCACCGCAATTGATCCGCAGCGCGGGTACCGAAAGCCCGGTGATGATCGGTTTGCTGACCGCCATTCCCTACATCTGCGGGGCGATCAGCATGGTGGTGATCGGGCGCTTGTCTGACGCCACCGGTGAGCGCCGCAAGTTTGTCGCCGGCCTGGTGACGCTGGGGGCGGTCGGGTTCTTTTGTGCCGGGATCTTCGCCAGCCACACGACGTTCCTGATTGTCGCGCTGGGCTTGCTCGGTGCCGGGATCATTGCCTGCATCCCGAGCTTCTGGACCCTGCCGCCGAAACTGCTGGCCGGCGCGGGTGCCGGTGCGGCGGGCGGGATCGCCGTGATCAACACCCTTGGCCAGTTTGGCGGCATCGTCAGCCCGGTGATGGTGGGGCGGATCAAGGACCTGACCGGCAGCACCACCCCGGCGCTGTACGTGATTGGCGTTGCGGCGCTGATTGCGGCTGCACTGCTGATGTGGGGCTTGCCGCAGAAGCTGCGCACCCTCGACAAGTTTTAAAAGATCGCAGGCTGCCCCAGCGCCGACAGGGACCACGCATCCCCGTAGGCGCTGGCGCAGCCTGCGATCTTTTGATTTTCAAGAAGTCGCAATCAACGCTTTACCCGATGCTCCACTGAACTGAATCAACACCACCCCCGCCACCAGCAACACCGCGCCCAACACCCGGGGCAAGGTCAACTGCCGCTCCACCAGCCCGAACAGTCCGAAATGATCGAGCAGCATCGAGGCAATCACTTGCCCGGTCAGCGCCAGCACCACAAAGCCTGACGCACCGAGTTTCGGCAGCAACATCACCGCCAGCGCCACAAAGCACACGCCGAACACACCACCGGCCCACATCCACAACGGCGCCTTGCTGATAAACGCCAACGACGGCAGCGGCAAACGCAGGGCGAGGATGATCGGCAGCAACACCAGCAAACTCACCAGCAACGAGGCCAGCGTCGCCCATAACGGATGCCCGAGGCCGCGACTCAGGTTGGCATTGATCGCACTTTGAAACGGCACCACCGCCCCGGCAATCACCGCCAGCAGCAACAGGCCGGCCCACTGCAACGTACTCATGTTCATGACTCCAACAGGTTTTGCTGGACTCTAAGGTATTCGCCGCGCAAATTTAAATTCCAATACGCTATGCAGAACATGCAGCAGATGAATGATCTACGACGCATCGACCTCAACCTGCTGGTGATCCTCGACGCCTTGCTCAGCGAGCAGCATGTGACCCGCGCCGCCGAGCGTCTGCACCTGAGTCAACCGGCGGTCAGCCATGCGTTGGGACGCTTGCGCGATCTGCTCGGCGATCCATTGCTGGTGCGCGCCGGCGCCACGCTCGTGACGACCCCAAGAGCGCTGGAGTTGATCGCACCCTTGGCCGAAGCCCTGGCCCAGGTGCAATCGCTGCTGGCGCCGAACACCTTCGATCCGGCCACCGCCAAGCGCACCTTTCGCCTGGCGATGTCCGACTACGGCGCGGCCATCGTCCTGCCGGGGCTGATCCGCACCTTGCGCCGGGAAGCGCCGGGCATCGACCTTCAAATCAGCCACGCCAGCCGCGAAGGCATGCTCGATGGCGTGCTCAACGGTGATATCGACGTCGCGGCCGGCGTGTTTCCGGAACTGCCCAACGAACTGCGCAGCACGCCGTTGTTCGACGAGCACTACGCCTGCCTGGTCGACCGCCACAGCCTGCCCGCCGACGGCACACTTGACTTGCCAACCTATCTGGCCCGCCCCCACGTCCTGCTGGAAATGCGCGGCAGCGGCACCCCGGAAATCGAACGGGCACTAACGGCGTTAAGGGAGCGCCGACGCGTGGCAATCAGCCTGCCGCACTGGAGTGTTGCGCCGGAATTTATCGCCGGGACGGATTTGATCCTGACGGTGGCCTCGCGTGGGTTGCGCGACGTCGATGAAAAGACATTGATCGTCGTGGCGCCGCCGTTTCATATTCCGTCGTTTACCTTTGTGCTGGCCTGGCATAAACGGCGGGGCGGGGATCAGGCGTTGAATTGGTTGAATGGGCGGATTGGGCAGGGGATAAACCCAGTCAGTTAAGCCGATGAGTCACTTGTGGCGAGGGAGCTTGCTCGCGCTGGACTGCATAGCAGTCCCCTTCTTTTTAGGTAAAGAGAGGGCCGCTTCGCAGCCCGGCGGGAGCAAGCTCCCTCGCCACAGGTTCGGTGTCAGGCCTGAATGATCGGTATTAGGCACTGGGCGCCATTTTTCGGCGATTGCATTCAACTCCTCGGTTGTAGCGAAGTCACCTGCATCGGCTTCTTTGATCGCCGCCCGAATGTCCTCCATTTCCCAGGAATGGTTGGTGGAAGTATCGGCGGTGTTAAGTGGCAGATGCTCTGAAAAGTTAGGCATGGAGGTCTCGATTTCACGGCTTGTAACTCGAACATACAATGTGGCCGCGTCGAGTGGCGGTCCGGTCCGTTCTTCTTGTCGTAACAATTTGTTGAGCGGAAGCCGCGCACCGAGGATAGTGCGCGGCAGCATTTGACTGGTTTGAAACACACAAGGAACAGGGAATGACATTGAAGTCTGGCTGGATGGGTTTTGCAGCGCTGTGCGGTCTGGTGATGACGGGGCAGGCATTTGCTGCGTGTGAGAAGCCACCGTTTTATGGGGATTTTGGCTATTCGGTGTGCAAGGACTGGCCCGCTTACCCGGGGCTGGCGATTACGGCGATCTCGCAATTCGAGTCGGGCTTTTCGGCCAGCGGTTCCGGTCCCGAGGGTAAATATGATCTCGACCTTGCCGTTGTCTCGGCGGGTGATTCGAAACCGCTGGCGACTTATCACCAGTCGTCCGCGTTCGAGTCGGATGCCATTACCTTTGAAGACCTGCAACTCGATACGGCGCGCTACACGCTTACCCCCAACCTGCGAGCCTTCGGCGTGCGCGCCACGTTCAAGGGCTCGTCACGGGTCAACCCAATGGATGAAACGTTGCTCTCGCTCTACGTCAAAGAGGGCAACACGCTGCGTCCGGTCATGGATCGACTCATCACCTATCAGTACGGCGGTGAATGGGATGGCAATTGTGCCGGCGAGCGTTATGAAATCACTCGAACCCTCGAAATCGGCAAGACCAGCTCCCATGGCTACGCGGACCTGATTGTCAAAACAGTGTCCATGAGCACGGTCGGGAAGGGTGAGGGCGAGGCGTGTGTATCCAACTCCGTGACCGCCAAACCGATACAGACGACGCTTCGGTACGACGGTAAAAACTATGTGTTGCCAGGTGACTTCACGAGCGTTCAATGACTGCGCATCCATCAGGGAAGAACATGATGAGCACACGCAAACTGCTGACCTCTCTCACTGTCCTCGGCCTCATCGCGGCGGCCAACCAGGCACAAGCGGGTTGCGAAGAAGCACCCGCAGACACGCCGTCTGTCACCCTTTGCAAAGTCTGGCCGGCGTATGAGGACCAGACCATTGTCGCCACGACGACGTTCAAGCCGGATTCTCCCGACGGCAACGGCGATGTCGGAAACGTCGATCTGGAGTTGGCGCTCATCCGTTCGTCCAGTGCGAAACCGCTGGCCAGCTACCGTAAAAAAGATGCCTATTCTTCGGACGCCGTGGCGTTTCAAGGTCTGAGCATTGATACGGCACGCTACAAGTTGACGCCGGACGCTCGCGCGTTCGGCATCCGCTCGCGTTTTGAAACACGATCAAGCATCAATTCTTACTACACGAATGAACTGGCGTTGTATTTGCGCGATGGCGCCACCTTGCGCCCCGTGTTGGAAGGGTTGGTGATGTCGACGGGGCGGGGCGAGTGGGACGGTAACTGTGCGGGACAGGGCGAGCGAACCGAAAGAACCGTCGATATCGGCAACACGCTTCACAACGGCTTTGCGGATCTGGTTGTCAGCTCCACCGTGACCGTGACCCAACGCTTTCTGGTGGGCGAAGAGTGCCAGGACAAGGCCAAAAAGTTGAAAACAACACGGGTCATCCTGAATTACGACGGTAAACAGTACGTCGTGCCCGAAGCGCTCAGAGGTTAATCACCCATGCTCACCGGCCTCAACCACCTGACCCTCGCGGTCACCGATCTCAATCGCAGCGTCGCGTTCTATCAAGGCCTGCTGCACCTGCGCCTCGACGCGATCTGGGATGCCGGCGCCTATCTCTCGCTGCCGGGCCTGTGGTTGTGCCTGTCCCTCGATCCCGAGCGCAAGTCCGAACCTGCCGCCGACTACACCCATTACGCGTTCACCGTCAGCGCTGCGGATTTCACCGTGTTCGTTGAACACTTGCGATCTACCGGGGTGCAGGAATGGCGCGATAACCGCAGCGAGGGCGCGTCGTTCTACTTCCTCGACCCGGACGGCCACAAGCTCGAAGCCCATGTCGGGGATCTGGCGTCACGGCTGCAAGCCTGTCGGCAACGGCCGTACGCTGGCATGAAGTTCTTCGACGATCAGTCAGTCGCACACCAAGTCCTGAGATAGACTGGCCAGCATTCGCTTAAACAGGAGTTCCCCATGACCCCATCACTACTAATGGCCGTGCTCGCCTCAGGCTTCATCTACGGCATCACCCCCGGCCCGGGTGTGTTGGCGGTGTTCGGGATTGGCGCGGCGCGGGGGCGACGGGCGGGGGCGGGGTTCCTGTGCGGGCATTTGCTTGGGGATGTGGTCTGGTGCAGCACGGCGCTGATCGCAATTGTTGGCGCCCGGGAAATCGGCAGCACGGCGTTTGATGTATTGGGCGTGCTCAGCGGGCTGTATCTGTTCTGGCTCGGTGTGCGCGCGATTCGCGCTCGCCGCAGCAGCGCTGAAACCCCGCAAGGGCCGGCGCGGCAGCCGTTCTGGCACGGCATTATGTTCGGCCTGACCAACCCGAAAGCCTACCCGGTGGCCGTGGCGACGTTCACCGCGTTGCTGTCCAGCCGCGCCGAATTGCTCCATTGGTCGATGCTGCCCTGGCTGATTGCCCTGAGCTTCGTGGGCGGATTGCTGGCGTACGCTATTCTCATTGGCATCGTCGGTGCGCGGCAGGTGCGCACCGTGTATCAACGGCATGAGCTGTTGATCACCCGGTTGTGCGGGGTGATGTTCATCGGTTTCGCGATCAACGCCTTGGTGCATGCATTGCCAGGCCTGGTCACGAACAAGGCTTGAGGCTGATCGCAGGGACGCGTCAGCGGCACCGGTCACGGATGGTTTTTCAGCGCTACATGGCCCGGACACGCACCCTGCACCATGACCACTAGAAATTCCGCGCCTTTGGCGAGCTATATCGACCTCTTGCTGGACGCCGTCTGTGCGGTGGATAGGCAAGGTCGCTTTGTATTTGTCAGCGCGGCCTGCGAGCGTATTTTCGGTTACACCCCGGATGAATTGATCGGTCAGCCGATGATCGAGCTGGTACACCCCGCCGATCGCCAGCGCACCCTCGATGCCGCGCGAGAAATCATCGGCGGCGAACCCAAGCTCAACTTCGAAAACCGCTACCTGCGCAAGGACGGCCGGGTGGTTCACATCCTTTGGTCGGCGCGCTGGTCGGAAGTCGATCAACTGCGCATCGCCGTGGCCCGGGACATCACCGAACGCAAACAGGCCGAGTCGCGACAAGCGGCGTTGTATGCGATCTCCGAAGCGGCCCATGCGGCGGAAGATTTGCTGGCGCTGTTCAAACGCATCCACACCATCATCGGCGAATGGCTGCCCGCGCTGAATTTTTCCGTGGCGTTGTATGACGAACACTGTGCGCAGCTGAATTTCCCCTATCACGTCGACGACCGTGAACATCAGCCCGAACTGCCCGGCACCGTCACCGGGCGTTTGTGTGCGGAGGTCATTCGCAACGGTCAGTCGATCCTGCTGACCTCGGAACAAGATCAACTCCCCGAAGGCTTCAAGGCGCTGGTGGCGGGGCAGGATTCCCCGTGCTGGCTCGGCGTGCCGCTGAACTCGCAGAACGGCACCATCGGTGCGCTGATCGTCAAAAGCGAGGCCGGCGGCGAGCGCTACACCGAGCAGGACAAAGAGCTGCTGCAATACGTCTGCGCCCAGGTGGCGACCGCCATCGAGCGCAAGCAGCTGCACGCGCGCCTGCAACACATGGCCCAATACGATCAACTCACCCAACTGCCCAATCGCGAATTGCTCCGCGAGCGGCTCAAATCGTCGCTGGCGCAGGCCCGCTCCGAGGGCGGGCGGATGGCGCTGTTGTACGTTGATCTCGACCGTTTCAAACTGGTCAACGACACCCACGGTCATGCGGTCGGCGATATGTTGCTGCAAGCGGTGGCCAATCGGCTCAAGGGCTGCGTGCGGGAAAGCGACACCGTGGCGCGCATCGGCGGGGATGAGTTCGTGGTGCTGCTGCACAGCATCCATGCCGCCGAAGATGCCGACAGCGTCGCCGGAAAAATCCGACAGGTGTTGCTGCAACCCCTGCGCCTGGATGGCCACAGCCTGAATATCGAACCGAGTATCGGCGCGGCGATTTATCCTGAGCATGGCCTGGAAGAAAAGCAGCTGTTCCGCTACGCCGACGAGGCGATGTACGCGGTCAAGCGCCTGCGTCACCGGCCGCTCGAAGCCTGAGTTTTCACCACCGTTCGTCGCAATATCCCCGATTTTTTCTAAACCTTTGGCCAGATCGGAATTCTGATCCTATGCGGGCCTGTGCTCGCCGCGATCAACACCAAGAGGTAGAGAATCATGCCTAACTCAAGAAACTCGAACGCGGATAACCATGCCAACGATCGAACGAAGGCGTCTGAAGCCGGTCGCAAAGGTGGGAAAACTACCACCACGACTGTCGACAAAGACCCTGCGAAACCCGATATGGGCCGCAAAGGTGGTCAGAAATCCAAGTAGTGGATAAGGTAGTTTTGATCGAGAGGCGGGAGCGAAAGCTCCCGTTTGAATTTTTTCGAATGGAGGGCGCGACCATGAGCCGGATGGCCACCCGTATACGCAATGCCAGTTTTGCCACGTTGCTGGGCCTGTGCGCCAGCAGCGCTTTTGCCCAGTCGCCTGCCGACTTCATCAACGATGCCTCCGCCAAAGGCATGGCCGACATCGAAGCCAGTCGCCTGGCGCACCAGAAAACCGAATCCAAGGAGGTCAAGGACTACACCGTCGTGGTTATCAACGACCTGACCACCGCCAACCAGCATCTGGCGAAAATCGCCAAGAAGCTCGACCTGCCGGTCGCGCCTCGGGAAGAAGTGATCGATAAGTCCAAAACGATGATCTCCGAAGTGAAGGATGGTCCGACGTTCGACCAGGCCTACGCGGCCAGTCAGGTGCAAAACACCCAGGCTGCTATCGACCAGATCCAGCAGGAAGCGCAGACCACCGACGTTCCGGAAATCAAGGCATTCGCCGAAGAAACCTTGCCCAAACTGCAAAACCATCTGCAGATGGCCAAGGCCCTGCAAGCCAGCCGCTAGCCTCTATGCAGCGCGGGTGACCGAGGTCACCCGCCGAGGTTTTCAGCATTGATCCAGGTTCGACTTCGGCTTGTCGCCGCTGGGGGCGACATTCATGGAAATCGTCTCGCCTTCGCCAATCTTGCGGTACTGCTTACGCAACTCTTCCAACTGCTTCAAATCCAGCGACTCCAGCCCCAACATCGCGTTCTGCGCCTCCTTCGTCACCCGCAGCAACTCATCGATCTTCAAATGCAAGATGTCCGTATCGCGGTTCTGGGTGTTCTGGATCAGGAACACCATGAGGAAGGTGATGATGGTGGTCGAGGTGTTGATGATCAGCTGCCAGGTGTCGTTGTAACCAAAAATCGGCCCGGTTAACCCCCACACAGCAATCAGAATGATCGCGATCAAAAACGTCGTGGGGCTGCCGGCCCACAGCGCGAGTTTCTGCGAGACTTTTGCGAATTTCATTGCCGTGTTCCTTCTAGGGATGCGCCTGAAATTCAGACAGCGACGGCGTGTTGGAATTTCTTTTTTAACGAGGGTTGTGGGGGGGGGCGAAAGATCGCAGCCTTCGGTGGAATACGCTCGGCGGAGCTGCCGAAGGCTGCGATCTTTTGGCGATGTTGAAGCCGAATACACTCAAGCAGAAAACTTCACCTCAACCGCCCAACTGAAATACCCCACCGCTTCGCACTGTTGGTTAACCAACATAAAGCTCAATTCGCAGGCGGCGACGCCCGGGGTCAGTTGCGCGCACTCCCAGTAGTGATCATCGGCCAGGTGGCTGGCCGGTTGGGTCGGGTTTATCGGGTCGGGGGCCGGAACGGTGAGGCCTGCGTGTACCACCAGTTTCGGCGCGGAGAGCACTTGGGTATCGCTCACGGCCATGTCGTAGAACACCACGCTGTTTTCAGCGAGCAGACTCACGGTGCGGCCGCGAATGTGGAAGGTTTTTCCATTGCAGGTGGGTAGCGTCAAATAGCTGTCACTAATCGCTATTTGATTGGCGTCTTTCCCGCCGACGGCAAAGATGAATCCTTCGCTGATGGTCGTCGGATCTTGTGCCTCAAGACTGGGTGTCGGGTACTTTGTCAGCAGCGATTCGGCATCAACAATCAGCAGCACATTGTTGGCCGTCGCGACGCTGGATGAAGGCGATTTGATCGGTTCGGAAGTCATCATGGATTCCTTTCATGATGGTGGCACTGCACGGCAGCCGCTTCGGTTCATGCAAGACATCCTGTTCCTGCCGAAACGGCAACGAACGGGGGGAGGCCCCTTGTCGCCAAGGGGCCAGCCTTCGTCAGTTACGGATAGTAATGAACGGGTCCCACGAACAGCAGCCGACGATTTTGCAGTTGCGATCGACGATCAGGAAATGGAAGTGATAGGTCACGCTACCGCAGTCCAGTGTTTCCGAAGACCAATAATGGTTATCGACTTTCTGGCAGCTCGGCACCGATGGGTTGCTGGTGTTAGGGACGGCGACGCAGGCCTTAGCCTTGCGTGGCGTAGGGGTGGAGATCAACTCGCTGCCTTTGTTGCCAATGAACTTGTAGAAAATAACCGCGGTTTCGAAGCTCTGCGACAGGCTGGTTTCTCGCCAGCGAATCAAGTCGCCCACCTGTGCTTTCAGGTTGAGTTCGCCCCCGGCCTGACCATTTATCACGTTGTCCCGGTTGGTCACCATGTACACATGATTAACGTCGATCATCGTTGGCGAAGCAGGGTTTTTGCTGATGTTCGGGTAGTTTTTCAGAATGGTTTCGGTGTCGATAGAGACCAGCACATCCGTGACTCGAGACATAGTAAAGCTCCTTGTTCATAGTGAGTGCCTGATAACCCTCAGGCATGACAACGTTTGCTTGCCTTACGGCCGTTGCTGAAACACTACGGGCGGAACCCTGCTTGCACGAGGCACGAGTTGGCCTTGCTCCTTGCGTGCAAATTGACAGGTCGGGTTCCTTCCGACTGGCCGCGATAAGGGCTATAGGTGTGATATTCAGGCTGTCAAAATCGCTTGACTGTTCCCTCGACGAACGGTCGATTGGGTTATGTCTTGCAATGAATCAGCGATAAAAACCGCGCGGCATATCCTCTGCGATCGCCATAAGTCGGATTGGGCTGGCGCACAGGGCGGAGTATCGTAGCGAACCGGTTGTCGGCCCAGGCCAGGACACCCCTTCGACAGGAGAACGCAATGAGTTGGTCCGCCAAGCAATACGTCGCTTTTGAAGATGAACGCACCCGCCCGGCCCGGGATCTGCTCGCAGCCATCCCGCCCGTGGATGCGCGCTCGGCCATTGATATCGGCTGCGGCCCCGGCAACTCCACGGAATTGCTGGTAGAGCGTTTCGATAATGCCTGGGTGCGCGGCGTGGACAGCTCGCCCGACATGATCGAAGCCGCCCGCAAGCGCCTGCCACAAGTGAAGTTCGACACCGTTGACATCGGAACCTGGAACGATAGCGGCCCGTTCGACGTGATATTCGCCAACGCCGTATTGCAGTGGCTGCCCGATCACGGGACGTTGCTGCCGTCGCTCGCCTCTCGACTGACCAAGGGGGGCAGCCTGGCAATCCAGATGCCCGACAACCTCAACGAACCGTCCCATCGCCTGATGCGCGAAATCGCCGCCAATGGCCCGTGGGCCAGCAAACTGGCGGACGCCGCCGGGCAACGGACGGAAATGGCCAGTGCCAGCGATTACTACTCGATGCTGCGGCCGCACTGTAAGCGGGTTGATGTGTGGCGCACGACTTACCATCATCCACTGGCGGGTGGTGCCTCGGGCATGGTGGAGTGGTTCAAGGGCAGTGGCCTGCGGCCGTTTCTCGATCCGCTGGATGAGGGCGAGCGGGCGGAGTATTTGAAGCGGTATCTGGCGGCGGTCGAGCAGGCTTATCCGGCGCTGGAGGATGGGACGGTGCTGTTGCCGTTTCCACGGTTGTTCATCGTCGCGACGCGGTAAAAGCGGATGTCGCACTGAACCTGTGGCGGGGGAGCTTGCTCCCTCGCCACAGAGTCATCAGTGTTCGTTCTATTTAAGTGTCAACGTTCCACCGCCACCAACATCATCATCGGCCGCTCTCGCTCCTCCGCCAGAGCCGGCTGCGCCGCCACCTCGGCATCGCTCGGCCCCCATTCATTGACGTGCTGAATCGTGAATCCCGCCGCGATCAAGGTATTCAACAAAGTACCCACCGTGCGGTGCTGCTTGATCACACCTTCCGCCAGCCAATTCGTCACCCGCTCACCTTCCAGCTGATAACTGTCCAGCGGCCAACGCTTGCGACCTTCGCCATCGATCAGCCAACCCGGATTACGCGGCGCCATGAAAATCGGGTGCTCGATGGAAAACACAAAGCGTGAACCGGGTTTCAGGGCTGCGTGGATATTGGCGAACAGGCCCGGCAGATCCTTGATGTAATGCAATGCCAGAGAGCTGTAGGCCAGGTCGAAACTGTCGGTAGGCAAGTCGAGATGTTCAAGGTCGGCGCGGGCGTATTGGATGTTGGCCGCAGACGTCGTCTTGCGCGCCTGTTCCAGCATCTTTTCCGACACATCGAGGCCGAGCACGCTGTGGGCGCCTTGCTCACTGGCCCAGCGGCTGAACCAGCCGTAACCGCAGCCCAGGTCCACCACTTTTAAACTTTTCATCGGTGGCAACAGGGATTGAAGTGCAGGCCATTCCGGTGCGGCATCCAAGCCACCGATGGAACGGCCCATTTGGCTGTAACCCTGGAAAAACTCCGGATCGTCGTAAATGTTTTGCGTCATGTTCGGGTTGCTCTATTGAGTTCGTCACGGGCGGCACCGGTGGTGCGGCCGATTGGTTTCCCTCGAAGAGTTGTGGCGCGTATTCGTTGATGGCCGCGCAGGGGGAGGGTGGTTGCAGATGGGGGAATGCTAGCGGGTTGGGAGAAGAGGGGAAACTGACCGAGCGTTATGGATATGTAAACGAAGCTCCAGGCCCCGACTATTCAAAACAGTACCAATCATTCAAACCTGACACCGAACCTGTGGCGAGGGAGCTTGCTCCCGCTGGGCTGCGAAGCAGCCCCTCTCTTCACTTAAAAAGCAGGGGCCTGCTGCGCAGTCCAACGGGAGCAAGCTCCCTCGCCACAGGTTATTAGTTGTTCGCGCCAACTATTAACTGACGGGCATATGACGGGCATAAGTCAAAAGAGCCAGGTCATGCGTCGATGCCACTGGACTTCGCTAGGTACTTGGTCAAATTGATCTCCACCACTTCCCAAGTACATCCCGCGTATTGCGGATCTTTTTCGTACCCAGTGACTGTTTTGGCCGGTGGAATCGGCGAACCAATCTCAGCCAGAATTTCAAAATGCCCCTCAATGGCTTCGCGAGCCATAGTCACTGCATTTTCAAGATCCTTCCCGGCGGAGAAACACCCAGGAATATCCGGCACCTCCACACCCCAGGCGTGTTTATCATCACCCGTTGAAATCGCTATTGGATAAAACATGATCATTATCTTCATGGACCCGAGTAGTAGGGCTATGAAACGAAAAGGGCGCCCTAAAAGGCGCCCGATCTAACCGTCAGATCTATTCCGCATCCATGCGTCGAGCGATCACGTCCAGCACATCGCAACCATCGCGCAAGGGCACGCAGCAGAGCAATGCGAAATCGCTGAGGATCACCGAATCAGATGTAATGTCACCTCGCATCGCGAGGTTTTCAAGGAGCTGCGTCACGGCCCGAATTCTGTAACTGGCAGTGCTGAGCAGGGAGTGCAGCGGTTGAGTGGTGTTGACGAACAGGGAAGGTAGATCGTCGGCGTTGCTGGTTAAAGCCATGTATTCGTTCATGAGTGATTACCTTGAAGTGAGGTTATCTACCACTCATTGTCGCCAAACAAAGGGTGGTAGCTGTACGCGGGTTGGCGAACCGGGCAAGGTAAAAACCGGCAGACCCGAAGGTCTCCCACGCACAGCCACCAAAAAACAGGTAGCCGAGTGCGTTCAGAAACGCTCCGAGCTAGCTCGGAGGTTTCTGTACCTTGCCATCGAGTCGCCAAACTCGATACGCCATTTGGGCGCGGATCGACTATAGGGCTCGTGGCAAAGGCACTGCAATCCGCAAGTCTACGGACAATTCCTAGAGTAGTGTAGGACGTTGCTTTTTCGAAAAAAGCGCTGGCAGTGCTTGGTTCGGCGGGCGCTGACTTGCTGTTCATTGGGATCAGCGGGCTTAAGGGGCTTGTAGGGAGCAAAATCAACGTATGTGTCGGAGTCTGAAACAACGTAAACGTCAGAAATGAAAAAGCCCAGCACTTGGCCGGGCTTTTTCGAAATTCAGTAATGCGATCAGGCTTGCTTGGCCTGTGCTGCCAACATGATTTCGTTCTGTTTTTTGGTAGCCTCCGTCAAAACCTCACTGTATACGCGTTTCTTTTCTTCAGATTTGGCGTTACGAATGAAGTCTGCGAATGGACTCGAGGATTCTTTTGTAGATCCGAATTTCATCGTAAACATGGGGTTGCTCCGTCTGTTATCCCAAGCATGGCCATCAGTTCGTGTCTCGTGTGCTTCTCGGGTATATGGTAGTCGATCTTGTCAACGCCAGCCTTGTAGAGCCTGGCAGAGTTATCAATGTGCTTCAAAAGTAGATCGACGTGGACATCTTTACCGAACTCTAGCTTAAGCGTGTTCACTACGTCACGCGCTGCGAAATACTGTTCGACGAAATGCTCGGGTCGAATCCGTCGTCCCTCGGCTTCCTCTCGGGCCTTCACGAAGGACCATGCAAGCCTAGGGTCTTGATAGACGTAAAGAATTTGCACGAATCTCCCTTTGCTCAGGCACCGCTCGACATTACTCCTGGCAATCTGGATATTTGAAAGCGTCCCGTCCAGCAGGAAAGATTGCTTTCGATCTAATGCGAGATCAATCAGCTTTCCAACAAGAATTGATATAGCTCCTTGGAAAAGCCAGGCATTGCCACCCTGGTATCCTTCAAATTCGTTTCTGAGCTCGTCCGGATCAATTCGTAGGATGGCGGTATCGCAGAAAAAGTTTAGGAGAGCTAGGGATGCTTCTGTTTTGCCAGCGCCGGGCGACCCGGCCATGAAAACCGATACAGGTTCTGTTTCGGGCGGATATCTGTCCCTATCCGTGAGTCTCTTGCCGATCGTCTTCTTGTTTGATCGAGCAAATCTAATCGCCTCATCCCACACGGCTTGCTCTTCTGCCGTCATCCCAAGCTTTTTGTCTTCTTGCACTGATAGAGATCCCTTTTTCAAGTGACTGGTTGCTTGCCGTTTCTGCTCCTGGATTACCGCACTGCATGCGATACGCGGGAGGGGATCTCGGACATCCGTCACTTTCCTATGAATCTCCTCACGATTCTTCACTGCTTTACATCTCGTGCAAGCGGTCAGATTTACTAATTGAGCACGGCGCGCAATCTCTCCGCAAGGGACTAGCTCATACTACTGGGCAAATTTGCCTCAAGCGCGTCGAGAGTCCGCGTACCGCCACCCATTTTTTTTTGACGCTGAAGTAGATAGATGGCCTTATCGTAAACGCCCTTGAGTTTCGGATTTTTGTGAGCCAAGTGGGCATCAAGCCAGAAAAGGTGACAGATTTATTTTCTAGCGTATCCAAGTACTCAAAAGTAGACTTAAGCCTCGTTGGAGGTCCCTGTGAGGCTTGCATGCTTGGCTACTAACCGAGCTTGCGACGAAAAACCGCCCTACTAAGGCGGTTTTTTTTCGCCCTCGTTTTGTCCGGCGTCGCGGATGACCTATTCGATCAGCTTCAACGACGAAGACCCTGAAGCTCTCGCAAAGCTCAAATTCAAGGCACAAAAAAACCGGCCATCTGGACCGGTTTTTTTCTATCTCTACATCCCCCGTCAAAAACCTTCAACGCGAGACAAAAATTCGATTGGAGCGGGTGAAGGGAATCGAACCCTCGTTATCAGCTTGGGAAGCTGGAGTAATGCCATTATACGACACCCGCTCAGAGCGGCTGACTTTGTACCAGATGTGCGCGCGGATTTGAAGTTTTTCTTTATGTGCGCTGCATTTAGCGTGGGTGACACGAAGGCACGGACCGAGTAACGGCCAATCGCGGGCAAGCCTTGCTCCTACAGAGGTGGTGGCGTCTATGGGCGCAAGGTTGCTCGCGATGACTCTATTTCAGATTGCCAGTGCATGGTGTTCCTGGACGTAGTGGTAACGCGGTCGGCTGGTGTGTTGCGCCGGTTTCAGGAAGCCCAGCAGTGCGTTCTGGCTGTCTCGGCAGGCGGCTTTGTGTTCCATGTCGAGGAAGTGCCCGGTGGCTTGCAGGGTGCTGAAGGTGGCGTGTTGCACGTGGTTGGCGAATAGCCGGGCACCGTCGGCGGCGGTGTATTCGTCCCATTCGCCGTTCATGAACAGCACCGGCACGTTGATTTTCTCGGCAGCCTTGAGGAAGCACTGGCGATCGCTGTGCAACAGGTCGCTGATGTGGAAGTGCATCTGCCCGTATTCGTGCTCGGCCAGGTTGCTCACGTGGCGATAGTTGAAGCGCTTGAACAGCGACGGCAGGTGTTTGCCGATGGTGCTGTTCACCAGGTTGCCGACCCGGTCGCCATCCCGGCTGCCGAGGTAGTCGACGCCGCGTTCGAGGTAGTCGCGCATGTGCTCGTTGATCTCCGGGGAGAACGAGCTGATCACGGCTTTTTCGATGCGCCGTGGCCGGTGGGCGAGGGCGACCAGGGTCGCGGCGCCGCCCCAGGAAAACGACAGCACGTGTTCGGCGGCGAAGTGGTCGATCAGCTCCAGCAGGATCTGTCCTTCGACTTCCTTTGTGAGCAATTTCTCATGCCGGTTGTGGGCTTTTGACTTGCCCGCGTAGGGCTGGTCGTAGCACACCACATTGAACTGCGGATGAAGGTTTTTCACGGTCTGAGCAAACGACGCAGTCGTGGCCATCGAGCCGTTGACCAGAATAATGGTCTTCTCTGCGGCGTCTGCGCGATAGAACTCCGTGTAAACCCGATACTGACCCTGTATATCCAGCACAGCGATTTCTGGCCTCATGTCATAAGACTCCTGAGCAAGCGGGTATGCGCGCAAATGAGATTGCACGAGCTTTGTGACAGGTAGGCATTCGCCTGGAATTTGGAGCCCATGTCGATCCATTGAAGGCCGGTCGACGGGTTTTATTATTGGCGGGCAGTCTGCCGGTGGAAGGCGGAACCTGAGGGTCCCCGACCGGCAAAAAGTTTCTTAGAAGTATGTGGTGACTCATCGGTCACAATCTGGCCGACGTCCTGATTCAAGCAGGGGTGACGGCATCGCGCAAGTGTCATTGGTAAATTGTTCGACAACTTCTGCTGAGCGGTCGCCTGCTTAGATCAATTGAATCTCTTCGGTGCGCAAGGCGCGGTACTCGCCCGGTTTTAGCGCGTTATCGAGCAGCAACGGGCCCATGCTTTCGCGGTGCAGGCGCAGCACCTTGTTGTCGAAATGGCCGAACATGCGCTTCACCTGGTGATACCGGCCTTCGACAATGCTCAGCCGCGCCGACTTCGCCCCGAGCAGCACCAGCTCGGCGGGCTGCGTCGTCAGGTCTTCGAAAGCGAAGTACAGCCCTTCGTTGAAGGTGACTGCATACTCCGGGCCGATGTCCTGTTCGGTCTCGACGTAATACACCTTGGGCAGTTTGGTCTGCGGCTGGGTCAGGCGTCGTGACCAGCTGCCATCGTTGGTGATGATCATCAGGCCGGTGGTGTTGAAATCCAGGCGCCCGGCGATGTGCAGGTCATCCTTGTCCGGCTCGTGGATCAGGTCGAGCACGGTCGGGTGTTGCGGGTCGCGGGTGGCGCTGACACAGCCGGGCGGCTTGTTGAGCATGAAGTAGCGCGCGGGCTTGCCGACTTGCAGCACCTCGTCGTCGACCTCGACGCGGCTGAATTCCAGTACTTCGCTGTGAGGATCGCTGACGACTTTTCCGTCGATGCGCACGCGTTTTTCCACCAGCAACAGACGAACCTGCTTACGGTTGAAGCGCGGCAGGTTGCTGAGGAAACGGTCTACACGCATCGGTTAAAAATCGGATGGGGAAGGGCCGCGCATCTTACGTGATCGGCCGGGCGGCTGCTTGCAGCTGCGCTTCGACCTGGGCGCAGCGCGGGCACAGGCAGGAGAGGTCGCGCAGTTCCGCCGGCAGCGCTTCGAGCACCGCCGGGTCGATGCTGACGCCAAAGCACCAGCAGGCGCGGTCGGCGGTTCGAGGGTCGGCCAGGCTGCAGTCGTTGGGGGCGCCGCAGGCCGGGCAGGTTTCAGGCTTGGTCATCAACGTCATTCATAAACGGAGTGGGGCAATTCCACGCAGGTGCGATTGCGGCCGGCCTGTTTGGCCCGGTACATCGCATGATCGGCCCGGGACAGCAACGTATGCAAGGTTTCATCTGCTTGCAGGGTGGTCAGGCCAATGCTCACGGTCAGCTGCAGCTCCTTGCCGTTGTAGGCATAAAGCTGTTTTTCCACATGCTGGCGAATTTTCTCGGCGATTTTCTGACCGGTCTCACCGTCGGTGTCCTTGAGCAGCACGATAAATTCTTCGCCGCCCCAACGGCAGACGATGTCGGAATGACGCAGGCAACTTTCCAGGTCCCGAGCGAAACCGATCAGCACTTGATCGCCGGCGAGGTGACCGTAGGTGTCGTTCAACACCTTGAAGTGGTCGAGGTCCAGCAGCAGCGCGGTCAGCGGTTTCGGCTCGCGTTGGGCTTCGTGCATGGCTTGCGCCGCCAACAGGTCGAAGCCACGGCGGTTGGGCAACTCGGTCAGGCTGTCGAGCGTGGCCTGGGCCTGGATTTTGCTCTGATAGCGTTTGATTACGCGGTTGAGCAGGGCCAGCACAATCAGCGTGACCAGCAGGCAGATCAGCAGGTTGAGGTACAGCGACTGGCGGATTTCACTGAGAGCGCCGTCTTCGCGTTTGTCGACGAACAGGTACCAGTTCAGCTCCGGAATGAACCGCACGTTGAGGAAATGTCCCTGGCCGTGGACGGAATATTCGTAGCTGCCGCTGTGGGGTTTGGGCAACTGGCTGACCAGGCCCTTCATGCTGCTGAGTTCACCCAGGCTCTGACCGGCCCGCGCACCTTCAGGGCCGCCCTCGGCACCGGTAAGCACCAAGCGACCGAAGGTGTCGACGAAGTACACGCTGCGTTGATAGCGCTGTTGATACTTGTCGATCAGCTTGATCACCGCATCCACCGTCAGGCCCACGCCAGCCGCGCCGATGAAGCGTTTGTTGTAGTCATAGACTTTGTAATTGATGAAAAACGTCAGGTTGTCCTTGTTGGCCAGGTCCGGGTCGACGTTGATCTCGTAAGGCTCTTTCATGTCGCGAACGCGGAAGTACCAGGCGTCCCGTGGCTCGTCGACCTTGATCTGCTTGAGCACGCCTTTGGCGTGGTAGTAGGTGAGGCTGCTGTTGGAGACGAAGAACGCGGTGTAGGCGCCGTAGTGGGTCATGACCTCGTTGAGGTAGCGGGTCATCTGGTCGGGGTCGTGCTCGCCGTTGACCACCCAGTCGCGCATGAAGGTGTCGCGGGACATCATTGAGGAAATCAGGATCGGTCTGACCAGGTCTTTCTGGATTTCCGAATAAACCGTGTCGGACGTCAGCGGCAATTCGGTGTTGACGATGTTGTCGCGGATCGACGCTCGCGAGGCGTAGTAGCTGAGAAAGGACGTGGCGAGGAAACCTGCACCGAGCAATGCGATCAGCGTGAGCACCAACGAACGTTGGGAATACAGCGGCGAGCGAAGCGGCATGGTGGTTCCGTTGGCAGTGACCCGATGGCATGCATTCTAGTGGGCCCGAGCGGAAATAACCGCTGCATTTACGCGGGGTGATCGTTCCCACGCTCCGCGTGGGAATGCATCCGGTGACGCTCTGCGTCACGCTTGCGAAGGGACGCGGAGCGTCCCGGGCGGCATTCCCACGCGGAGCGTGGGAACGATCAGCGTGGGAACGATCATTTGGCGAGGTATGCCCGCCACCCGCCAAAACGACTGATATCAACCGCCCCCTCCAGCCCATAACCCTCACAAATAAACCCGCTCTCCCAGCGCCCATCCGCCAGTTGCACCTTGCCCAACCCCAACGGCGCCGGAATCGCGGTCAAAAACGAGCCCAATTCGCTGCTCGGCAATTCCCAAACCTCCACCGCAATCGCCACGCCACCGTCCTTCACCCGCACCATTCCCGGACGAAACGGCGGGCCACCGGCCAACGCATAGAGCTGATAATCCGGCGAACTGAACGTCGTCTCGACCAACCGCGCGCCACGCTGCTTCAGTTGCCAATTCAACGCCAACCCCTCCAGATGCGCGCCACACACCACCAGTCGTGCGCGATCATTGCGGGCCACCGTCGCGGGCGCAGGCGAGCCTGGTTGACGTTGAAGCGCATCCGCCACGCTCAACAAATACTGATCGGTAAACGCTCGCCCAAACAGCGTCACGCCCCACGGCAAACCGTTGCCCATGAAACCGCTGGGCACGGCGACGGCGGCGTAGTCGAGCAGGTTCATGAAGTTGGTGTAGTAGCCCAGTTCCGAGTTGCGCAGCACGGGTTCGGCGGTCAGTTCCGCCAAGGTCACGGGGCGGCCGATGGTTGGCGTGAGCACGCAGTCGAGGCCTTCCAGCGCCCGGTCGCACAGCGCCTTCAGTTCTTGCAGTCGATACTGCGCGCGGAAGGTCTGCACGCCAGTCACCGCCGGGGCCTTGGCCAGCACCGCGCGGATCACCGGCAGCACCGCTGGCGGGTTTTGCTCCATCAACTCGCCAGCCACGCTATAGCGCTCGGCGACCCACGGGCCTGCATACAGCAACTGTGCGGCTTCGAGGAACGGCGACAGGTCCAGCTCAACCGCTTCACCGCCCAAGGCTTTGAGCTGATCGATGGCATCGCCAAACAACAACGGGCCTTCAGGGCAGCCGAAAAACTCCAGGTCTTGCGCACGTGGCACGCCGAATCGAAACGGGCGCGGCGCACCGAATGCCAAGCCGTCATTCCACAACGGATTGCTGCGGCTGTAGGCATCCCGTGGATCGAGACGCGCCGTCAGCGCCAGCAACTGACTGGCTTCCCGCGCGGTGGCGGTGAACGTGGTGACGCAATCGAGCGTGCGACAGGCCGGCACCACACCGCCCGTGGAGATCAACCCTTTAGTGGCTTTCAACCCCACCAGATTATTCAACGCCGCCGGCACCCGACCGGAACCTGCCGTGTCCGTCCCCAGGGAAAAACTCGCCACCCCCAACGCCACCGCCAGCGACGATCCAGCGCTGGAACCGCCCGACGGATATTCCGGCAACACGCTGTTCGGGCATGCGCCATAAGGCGAACGGCTGCCATTGAGCCCGGTGGCGAACTGATCAAGATTGGTCTTGCCCAACGGAATCGCCCCCAACGCCAGCAACTGCTCGACGATGGTCGCCGAATGCTCCGGCACATAGGCAAAGGCGGGGCAAGCCGCTGTGGTCGGAATGCCTGCCAGGTCGATGTTGTCCTTGATTGCGAACGGCACGCCATACAGCGGCAGACTGTCGAGGTCGCGACCGTCGAGGGCGGCGAGGTACGGTTCCAGCTCCTCGACACTGAGCAAATGGATGAACAGGTGATAGTCGGGATTCAGCGCGGCCGCTTTGTCCCGCAGGCTCAGCAGCAGTTGCCGAGGCGTGACCTGGCCGTCGCGATAGGCACTGCGCAGGGCGTCGAGTTGCAGATTGAAATTCATGACTTGATCCTTTTCAAAATGAGTTCAGTCGAGGTCCAGTACCACGACCCGCTGCCCGGCGCGCACCGCCGAACCCGGTTGCACGCGAATCTCCCGTACTACCCCGGCCATCGGCGCCAGCAGCGGGATTTCCATCTTCATCGACTCCAGAATCACTAGCACATCCCCGGCCTCAACCCGGGTGCCGGTTTCAACCTGAACCTGCCAGAGGTTGCCGGCGATGTGGCTGTCGACGCTCTGTTGACCGCTGGCCAGCGGTGCGTCTTCGGTCGCTTCCGGAATCAATTCCTCGCTGTCGAAATGCGCCTGGCCGCTGGCGATCCAGCGTTCGCGTTCGGCATTGAACGCGCCTTTTTGCTGGTCGCGGAACGCCGCAATGCTCTCGGCTTCTTGCGCCAGAAACCCTTGGTAATCCGCCAGGTTCAACTGACTGTGCTCGATGTTCAGTTCGAAGCGCCCGAGGGGGAAATCCCGGCGAATGCGCAGCAACTCATCAGCGCTCACCGGGTAGAAACGGATCTGATCGAAGAACCTCAGCAGCCACGG
The DNA here is from genome assembly GCF_008370045.1 of Pseudomonas sp. ANT_J12. Classification (GTDB taxonomy): domain Bacteria; phylum Pseudomonadota; class Gammaproteobacteria; order Pseudomonadales; family Pseudomonadaceae; genus Aquipseudomonas. The sequence goes on along the minus strand of NZ_VOBN01000001.1, from coordinate 485,937 downwards.
TTTGCCGTCGAACGCCGCCACTTCGCGGTAGCGATTCCACATCTGCAAGGTACGCCCGACAAACTGATAACCGCCGGGGCCTTCCATGCCGTACACGCACATATACGCGCCGCCGATGCCCACCGAGTTCTCGGCGGTCCAGGTGCGGGCCGGGTTGTATTTGGTGGTCACCAATCGATGACGCGGATCGAGCGGGGTGGCGACCGGGGCGCCGAGGTAGACATCGCCCAGGCCCATCACCAGATAGCTCGCATCGAACACCGTACGCTGCACTTCGTCGAGGTTCGGCAGGTCGTTGATGCGGCGGATGAACTCCAGATTGCTCGGGCACCACGGCGCGTCCTTGCGCACGGTGGTCATGTATTTTTCGATTGCCAATTGGCAGGCCGGGTCGTCCCAGGACAGCGGCAGATGGACGATGCGCGACGGGACTTGTAGGTCCTTGGCGGCGCACACGGCGTCCCATTCACCGGCGATGATGCCGAGCAGATCGGCCAGCGGCAGTTGCTCGGGTTGGTAGTGCACTTGCAGCGAGCGGATGCCGGTAGTGAGGTCGATGACGCCGTGCAGGTGTTTGCTTTCGAGCGCCTGCATGAGGGCGTGAGCGCGGAAGCGCAGGACCAGGTCCAGTTCCGGGGCGCCGATCTCAAGGAGCAGATGTGTGTCGCCCGATAATCTGGCCACCAGTCTCGTGTCGTCCTGTCCAAGATCCAGTACAACGGGCGACATCAATTTATGTAGAGACCCATTACTTGTGGCGAGGGGGCTTGCCCCCGTTGGGGTGCGAAGCGCCCCCAAATTTTCCCGCCACGGCACATCAGGTGTTTGGAGTTGGCCGATTGGCGACTGCTGCGCAGCCGAACGGGACGGTGGGGCGATCCGACAAGCTCCCTCGCCACAGAGGGCTCGTGTGGCCAGTGATCGAGCGGTCTGCAGGTCCACCGGCAAAAACTGCACCTTATCCCCGGCCTTGAGCTGCCCCAACTGCCAAAGATCCGCCTCGATCACCGTCACCGGGCACACAAACCCGCCCAGGCTAGGGCCGTCCGGGCCGAGTATCACGGGCATGTCGCCGGTGAAATCCACGGCCCCGATCGCATACGGATTGTCGTGGATGTTCGACGGATGCAGCCCCGCTTCACCACCATCGGCCCGCACCCATTCCGGCTTCGGCCCGATCAGTCGCACGCCGGTACGACTGGAGTTGAAATGCACTTCCCACTGAGTGGCGAAGAAGGTGCCGATGTAATGTTCGGTGAAGTATTCCGGTGCACCGTGCGGGCCGTAGATCACTCGAATCTGTCGCACGGCAGGCAGATCAGCAATGTTCGGAAGCTGCGCACCGGCACTGCGGTCAATCAACAAAGGCACATGCAACACATCCCCGGCCCGCAACGCCCGCCCACCATGCCCGCCAAACTGGCCCAGGGTGAAGGTGCTTTTACTGCCCAGATAATCCGGCACTTGCAGTCCGCCGCGCAGGCACAGGTAGCTACGGGCGCCGCTCCCGGCCATCGTGCCGAGGCTCAACGTAGCGCCGGCCGGAATCAGCAACGCGGTGTTCATCGGCACCGCGTCACCGTTCAACGTCAGCGGAATCACCGCCCCGGTCACCGCCACCACAGCATCACAGTTGAAGCGCAGCAACGGCCCGCTCATGGTGATTTCCAGTGCCGCAAAACCTTCGTCATTGCCCAGCAATCGGTTGCCCAGACGCAACGCTCGACTGTCCATCGGCCCCGACGGCGGTACGCCCACCGCCCAGTAACCGAGGCGACCGGGGTAGTCCTGAACACTGGTTTGCGTCCCGGCGCTGAGTACTTCAAAGGTGTTGGCTTGGTACACCAGACCTTCCAGGCACCGCGTCCACGGCTGACCGCTGGCGAACGGCGTATCGAGCAGAATCTGGCGCAGGTAATCGCGGTTGGTTTCCACGCCGTAGAGCAGGCTGTCGCCCAAGGCCTGATGCAAATCTGTAAGCGCCTGCTCCCGGGTCGGCGCCCAACTGATGAGCTTGGCGATCATCGGGTCGAAGTACGGCGGGATCTCGCAACCGGCCTCGACCCAGGTGTCGATGCGCAATTTTCTGCCATCGGCAGCAGGGAAATTCACCGCCGTCAGCAGGCCCGGACTCGGCTGGAAATCCCGGCCCGGATCTTCCGCGTAAAGCCGTGCCTGAATCGCATGGCCCTCAGGTTTCAATCCACGACTTAGCTCGGACAAGGGCGGCAAATCACCGGCCGCCAGTTCGACCATCCAGCGCACCAGGTCCACGCCCCACACCTGTTCGGTGACGCCGTGCTCAACCTGCAATCGCGTATTCACTTCCAGAAAATAGAAGCGTTGGTCTTCACTGTCGAAGACAAATTCCACCGTCCCGGCGCTGCGGTAATTCACTGCTTTCGCCAGTTTGATCGCCGCCGCGCACAGCTCATCCGCCATGCCCTCGGGCAGGTTCGGCGCCGGGGTTTCTTCGAGGACTTTCTGGTTGCGCCGCTGTACCGAGCAATCGCGCACGCCGAGGGCAATCACTTCGCCGCGACCGTCGCCAAACACCTGCACTTCCAGATGCCGGGCGCGCTGGATGTACTTCTCGATGAACACCCCGGCATCGCTGAAGTTGTTCTGACCGAGGCGTTTTACGGCTTCGAAGGACTCGCTCAACTCGGCCGCGCTACGGCACACGCGCATGCCGATGCCGCCACCACCGGCGGTGCTTTTGAGCATCACCGGATAGCCGACCTGTTCGCCGGCAATCAGTGCTGCGTCGAGGCTGTCGAGCAATTCGGTGCCTTCGAGCATCGGCACGCCATGTTGTTTGGCCAACGCGCGGGCCGTGTGCTTGAGACCGAACACTCGCAACTGCTGTGGCGTTGGGCCGATGAAGGCGATGTTGGCGGCTTCGCAGGCTTCGGCGAAGGCAGCGTTTTCTGAAAGAAATCCGTAGCCGGGATGAATGGCCGTGGCGCCAGAGGTTTGGGCGATGGCGAGGATTTTATCCACCGCCAGATAGGTGCCGGCGGCGGCGCCTTCGCCGAGGCTGTGGGCTTCATCGGCCTGCAAAATATGCAGGCTCGCGGCATCGGCTTCGGAGTAAACGGCGACGCTCTTGACCTGCAATTCACCCAAGGTGCGCAGGATGCGGCAGGCAATGGCACCACGGTTGGCAATCAGGACTTTTTCGAACATGGCAAAACCCCCGGAGGCGATAACGCATCAGCCTCGACCTGGGTTGCGGGCCGTCCCGCAGTTTTTCGAAAGGCACCCGGGCCGTCCCGGATGAACGAATTTCGCGCTTTTTGTGGCGAGGGAGCTTGCTCCCTCGCCACAAGGTTTAGCGGTGCTCTCGCTGTTGCAGGCACTGGCCTGAACGGGCCTGGCACAGGGCAAACAACCATTTACGCAACCGCGCCAATTTCAGTTCCATACCAAGAGCTCCGCAGGTGTCGGGTTGTACGCATTGCACGGGTTGTTCAACTGCGGGCAGTTGGAGATCAACACGATCACGTCCATCTCCGCCCGCAAATCCACGTACTTGCCCGGCGCCGAAATCCCGTCTTCAAACGTCAGCCCGCCATCCGCTGTGACGGGCACATTCATGAAGAAGTTGATGTTCGGCCCGATGTCACCCTTGCCCAGTCGCCCGTCGTGGACACAGGCCCGCAGGTAGTTGTCGCGGCAGCTGTGCATGTAGCGTTTCTCCAACGCATAACGCACGGTGTTGCTCTCCTGGGCACAGGCGCCGCCGAGGGTGTCGTGACGGCCGCAGGTGTCGGCGACGATGGTCAACATCGGTTTGCCGAGGTTGGAATAGAGCACGCTGCCGGTGCTCAGGTAGACGCTGTTCTGCCGACGCAAGGTGCGTTGCACGTCGTAGCGTTCCTTCGGGTTGGCGACGCTGTAGAACAAGGTATCGACCGCCTGGTTGCCTTCCAGGTCGAGGATGCGCAACGTCTGGCCGGCCTTGACCTCCATCAGCCAGGGTTCCCCGGCGGGGATGGTGGCGCGGTACACGGCGTTCTCAGGCTGCTGGTGTGAAGTAGCGATGGCGAGTGACATGGCAGCGATCCTCAGGCGAACAAACGGTCGGTGTTGATGAAGCCGCGCTCGTTTTCCGGGCGCGAAGTACGGCAGTGTTCGGCGACGCTTGGGTCGGCGTTCATCCAGCTCAGCTTCAAGGGTTTTGGTGCGTATTCGGGCGACGGATCCATCGGGTGTTGCAGGGCCGTGAGCACCACCAGCGTGTCCATCGGCGCGTACAACTCGATGTAGTCGCCGGCCTTGGAGTTGCCCTCGACGAAGTGGAAGCGTCCGGCCTCGTCGACATTCACCCGGCTGAACAAATTGAGGGTCATCAGCAAATCCGACAGGCCCAGCCCCCACTTGCCCAGTTCCACCAACAGGTTGTCGGTGCCGTTGCGAAAGAAGCCGTTGCGCAGTTCCTGATAGCGGCCGGTGCCGTACTTTTGCGCGACTTCTTCAGCGCAGAGCACGCCGCCGAGGCTGTCGCTCCAGCCGCAGGTGTCGGCGGTAATCGCCGCCAATACGCGACCCATGTCCGAGTACAAACAGTGGCCGATGGTGAGCTTGGCGGTGTGTTGGCATTTGAGGCTGTCGGGCAGGTTCAGGCGTTCGGTTTTTTCGTTAGCGTTGAGCAGCGTCAGGCTGACATTGGCGCCACCGCGCAGGTCGGTCAGACGCAGCAGTTGGCCGCGTTTCAATACGAAGGAGCGATGGCCGCCGCCGGGAAGCATTTCTTCGGCGAAGGGCGGGAACAGTTGGGTTGAATCAGTCATTTTTGAAAGTCCTCTTAAGCGGTGCGAAGCGTGCCTGCCAACTCAGTCGGCAAGGCATCGACGGCGGCGCGAGTGGCGCGGCGGTCGCTGTTCAAAGGGATGTCGTAGGTGATGCGTGCGCCATAGGCGCCGGGGGCATGCGGATCGAGGCGGACCTTGTCGAACACCAGCAAACGGGTGCCGAGGCTGAACCCTTCGGACAGGTCATGGGTGACCATGAACACCGTCAGTCGGGTCTCGCGCCACAACTCCAGCAGCAGAACGTGCATGTCTTTGCGGATGCCCGGATCGAGGGCACCGAAGGGTTCGTCGAGCAGCAACACCCGGGGTTTCATGATCAACGCCTGGGCGATGGCCAACCGTTGTTGCATGCCGCCGGAGAGCTGCGCCGGGTACTTGTCCAGCGAGTGGCCGAGGCCGACTTTGTGCAACAGCACCGAGGCCTGTTCGCGGGCGTCTTTTTTCGCGTTGCCGAACAAGCGCCCGAGCAGCGGTGAGCGGGGCAGTTCGAGGCCGAGGGCGACGTTGTCCAGCACCGTCAGATGCGGGAACACCGAATAGCGCTGGAACACCACGCCACGGCTGGCATCCGGCTCGCCGGCCAGGGCCTGGCCGTCGAGCAGGATCTCGCCGCGACTGGCTTTTTCCTGGCCCAGCAACAGGCGCAGGAAGGTCGATTTGCCGCAACCCGACGCGCCGACCAAGGTGCAAAACTCACCTTCGTTGACGCTCAGGTTCAGACCTTCAAGAACAACCTGATCGGCGTATTGCTGCCAGACGTTTTTCACCGTGATGAAGCTCATGCCCGCGCTCCTTCATACCAAGGGAAGGCCCGTTGGGTCAGGCGCTTGAGGCCCCAATCCATCAGCCAGGCGAGGAGGGTGATCCACACCACGTAGGGCAAGATCACATCCATCGCCAGGTAGCGGCGAACCAGGAAAATCCGGTAACCGAGGCCGTCCGTGGAGGCGATGGCTTCGGCGGCGATCAGGAACAGCCACGCCGAACCGAGCATCAGCCGCAACGAGATCAGCAGGCGCGGCAACAATTGCGGCAGCACCACCCGCAGCATTAAGGTCCAGGTCGAAGCGCCCAAGGTCTGGGCCTTGATCAGCAACTCGACGGGGATTTCCCGCGCACGCTGTTCCAGATCCCGGGCCAGCGCCGGGGTGATACCGATCACGATCAGCATCACTTTCGACAACTCGCCCAGGCCGAAGACGATGAACAGAATCGGCAGGATCGCCAGGGGCGGCACCATCGAAAGCACCGTCAGCAGCGGCGACAACGGCGCGCCGAACAGCGGCAAGGTGCCGGCCGCCATGCCCAGGCACAACCCGGCCAAGGCACTGATGCCCAGGCCGATCGCCAGCCGTCGCAGGCTGGACGCGCTGTCTTGCCAGAGCAGGTAGTCGCCGGTGCGGCTGTCGGCGACGAAGGCCAGGCGTTTCACCGCATCGGTCATTTGCACGGCGCTGGGCAGCAGCTTGTCGTTGGGGTTGTCCGTCAGCCGCTCGGCCGAGCCCAGGAAGTAGGCGAGCAGCACCAGGGCGAACGGCAGGATCACCAACAGCAAGCGACTCGGGCGATCCGGGTGGCGATTGATCAGGCGCATGGCCAGGTCCTCCAGTCTTACAACTTGGCGTCGGCAGCCATCTGCACGTAGCTCGGGTCGAAGCGCAGCTTGAGGTTGGCCTTGTCACCGCTGGTCACGCCGTTGGCGAACGCCATGCCCACGGCGCTGGTGTCCTTGGCGCCTTCACCCAGCAAGCCGTGCTGGAAGGAAAACTCGGCGACCTTGCGCATGGTTTCCGGCAGTTGCTTGCTGGTGGAAAACGCCAGGGCTTCCTGCGGGGTGGAGAACAATTTGGTGGTGTCGAGTTGCGATTGGAAACCCGCCAGATCGGTGCCCGAGGCTTTGGCCATGTGCTCGAGAGCGGCTTTGCTCGCGGCGTTCTTGGCGTTCATCAACTCGACCACTTCAAACCAGGCGCCGGTCAGGGCTTTGCCCAGGGCCGGGTTGTCTTTGAGGGTGGCGCTGTTGACCACCATCATGTCCATGATTTCGCCGGGGATCTGGCTGGAGTTGAAGACTTCGGTCACACCGGGCTTGGCTTTGATGTCCGAGAGCATCGGGTTCCAGGTGGTAACGGCGTTGACCTGGTCGGTGTTGAAGGCGGCCGAGATGTCGGCGTCGGAGGTGTTGACCACTTTCAGGTCTTTGTCGGTGAGATCGACCGAATCCAGGGCCCGGGCCAGCAGGTAGTGCGAGACCGACAGTTCCACCAGATTGACGTCCATGCCCTTGAGGTCGGTAACTTTCTTGCCTTCGCCCTTGAGCACGACGCCGTCGTTGCCGTTGGAGAAATCGCTGACGATCAGCGCGGTGCTGTCCACGCCACCGGCCGCCGGAATGGTCAGCGCATCCATGTTGGTCATGTTGCAGCCGTCGAACTGACCGGCGGTGTATTGATTGATGGATTCGACGTAGTCGTTGAGCTGCACCACATCGATCTTGATCCCGTACTTCTTCGCCCATTTGTCGACGATGCCTTGGCTGCCGGCGTATTCCCAGGGCATCCAGCCGGCATAGATCGTCCAGCAGACGCTGAAGTGGTCTTTCTGGGCGGCGTGGGACGAGACGCTGACGAGGGCGGCAAACGCGGCGGCGAGCAGGGCGGGTAAACGAAGTCGGGTCATGGGATGGTTCTCCAGTTGATCAAGGGCGGGCAGGAGTCAACGCGGCACCGCGAACGGTGGCTTGTCTCCCGGGCTTTTGTCCCGCCGTGTAACCTCAACTGGAGGTCGCCAACTCTCGGACCAGCCACTCGCTTAAGCGAGCCGGAACCCTAGTCAGCCATTGCAAATTGTGGTGCCGCGAACCTGTGATGACTCCTGCACGCTTTTACTAAAGCGAGAGCCGTGCCAAGTCGGCGCAAAGCGTCTGGGCTGGGGCATGACGGCGAATGACGGGCGGGAGAGGGCGTGTGATTGCTTTGTCATGGTGCAGCGGCGCACCGCAATGGGCCGCTGATCAGAAGGTTTTGGCCGGCGCGCACTCGGTGTCGGTTTCACAGTCAAAACAGGTGCGAGTCGGGCCTGTGCCGACTGCTGTCGCGGGTCTTTCAGGAGGCCGCCATGGTTTATCAAAAACTGCTTCGTCGATTGTTGCTGGGCGCGGTGTTGGGCCTGGGCTTGTCCGGTTGCTATTACTACGCTGGCACTGCGGACGTGTACGCCACACCGTATTACTACCCCGGCTATTACTACTCGCCTTATTACTACGGCTATTCCTACCCTCGGTACTACGGTCGCTATCGCTACTATTACTACGGCAACCACGGGTATTACGGCGGTCACGGGCCGGGCTATTACCACGGCGGTGGCGGTCGCTACGGTCGCCATTGATCAGCACGGCGCCGCCATTGAGGGCGGCGCCGTTTTTTCAGGGCAAAGATGAAAAACCTTTCATCGGCGAGTTGTTTCAATGTGTTTCATGAACGCACCAGATTCCGAAATCGATGTCTGATCTTTCGACAGTCGCCATCAATTGACTGTCGCCTGCCAGCGTCGCTGGTGTGGCTCACCCGCGGTCCAGGAGGCCGCCATGTATCGTCGAATTCTTATGCTGGTCGTGTTGAGTTTGTCCCTTGGTGCATGCGTTCCCTATTCCTACGGAGATGGAGGCAGCTACTACAGTTCTGAGGTCTACTCGTCCCCTGCGCCGGCTTATTACTCGGGCGGTGGCAGCTACTACTCGGCACCACGCTATTACCAACCTGCACCGCGTTACTACCAGCCGGCTCCCCGTTATTACTCGGCGCCGCGTTATTACCAGCCGCAGCCGCGCTATTACCAGTCCCACAACCGTGGCTGGCAACGGCATGATCGGGGCGGCTGGGATGGCCGCAACCGGGGCAACTGGGACAATGACCGCGGTGGTCGTGGTGGTCGAGGCGACCACCGAGGCGGGCGTGGCGATCATGACGGTCGCGATGGCCGGGGCAATCACCGTTAATCAGCAGCGATAAAAAAAGCGGCGCATCAAGCGCCGCTTTTTTTGTGCCCGGATTTCAGTAATCCGACAAATCCGCCAACGGATGCCGACCTTCCCACACCTTATGGAAATGCGCCTCGACCACCGCATCCGGCACGTTATTGATGTCCGGCCAGTGCCAGCGCGGCTTCTGGTCCTTGTCGATCAACCGCGCCCGCACGCCTTCGCTGAATTCGGGGTGACGGCAGCAGTTGAGGCTCAGGGTGTATTCCATCTGAAAGACTTCAGCCAGCGACAGATGCCGGGCCCGGACGATTTGTTCCCAGACCAGATGAGCGGTCACGGGTGAACCTTCGGTCATGGTCTTCGCCGCGCGGCTGAGCTGCGGATCGGTGGAGTCGCGAAGATGGCTGATGGCTTTCCAGGCGCAGCGCACGTCGCTGACATCCAGCAGTTCGTCGATCTGCTGGCGGCGCGGCAGCCATTGCGCTTCGGGCATCTGTGCGACGGCTTCCTGCTGCAACGCCTTGAGCAGGCTGTTGAGCTGCATCGAGGTCTGTTCCTGCCAGTTCAATTGCAGCAGGCCTTCGACCAGTTCTTCTTGCTGTTCTTCGAGCAGGAAGCGGTCCGCCAGATCCAGGTCGATCGCATCCCGCGCGTTCATATGCGCGCCGGTCAGGCCGAGAAACAACCCGAGCTTGCCCGGCAACCGCGACAGGAACCAACTGGCGCCGACGTCCGGGTACAAACCGATGCTGATTTCCGGCATCGCCAAGCGGCTGCTCGGCGTGACAATCCGGATGCTCGCGCCTTGCAGCAGGCCCATGCCGCCGCCGAGTACGTAGCCGTGGCCCCAGCAGATCAGCGGTTTAGGGTAGGTGTGCAGCTTGAAGTTCAGGCGATATTCCGCGGCAAAGAATTGCGCGGCCAGGGGCGGTACTTCCCCGGGATGATTGCGACAGGCTTCGACCAGGCTGCGCACTTCGCCGCCGGCGCAGAAGGCCTTGGCGCCGTTGCCGCGCAGCAGGACGCAGACGATTTGCGGATCCTTGGCCCAGGCGTCCATCTGATCGCGCAGGGCGTTGATCATTGGCAGGGAGAGGGCATTCAACGACTGTTCGGCATCCAGGCTGGCGATGCCGATGCGCGCGCCGTCGGTGCCGGTGAGTTCTTCGAAGTGCAGATTCATCGTGACCTCGATCGGGAATTTGAGCGTTCAGTATGATCGCATTGCAGGAAAGTGCCGGTTCTGTGTCAGATCAATTGACAAGCCTGCTCAGCTTTCCTAGGGTTCGCCCCATTGTTTTTGCCGGGTATGACCATGACTGCTGACGACCGTATCAAACTCGAACCGAGCTGGAAGGAGGCACTGCGTGCTGAGTTCGACCAGCCCTACATGGCAGAGTTGCGCTCATTCCTGCAACAGGAGCGCGCGGCGGGCAAGGAAATCTATCCCCCTGGCCCGATGATCTTCAACGCGCTCAACTCGACGCCGCTGGACAAGGTCAAAGTCGTCATCCTCGGCCAGGACCCGTATCACGGCCCGGGCCAGGCCCATGGCTTGTGCTTCTCGGTGCAACCGGGCGTGCCGGCGCCGCCGTCGCTGGTGAACATCTATAAAGAGTTGAAGCGCGACCTGAACATCGACATCCCGAGCCATGGCTGTCTGCAAAGCTGGGCCGACCAGGGCGTGCTGATGATCAACACCACCATGACCGTCGAGCGCGCCAACGCCAATGCACACAAGGACAAGGGCTGGCAGTACTTCACCGATCGGATCATTGAAGTGGTCAGCGAACATCAGCCGCATCTGGTGTTCATGCTGTGGGGCGCCCATGCCCAGAGCAAGCAGAAACTCATCGATGCCACCAAGCACCTGGTGCTGACCTCGGTGCATCCGTCACCGTTGTCCGCTTATCGTGGTTTTCTGGGGTGTGGGCACTTCAGCCGGACCAACAAGTTTCTGGAACAGAATGGCGAGACGCCGATTGAATGGCGGTTGCCGCCGGTCGCGTAATGATCGTTCCCACGCTCCGCGTGGGAACGCCTCATTGGACGCTCCGCGTCCGCTTTGGGACGTGGAACGTCCCGGGCTGCATTCCCACGCAGAGCGTGGGAACGATCAGGGTAGGGGGGAATCCGGCGCTCGATTCCAATACTTGAACAACGGCTCCGCCAGAAACAATACGAACAACAGCCGCATCACCTGCATTGCCGTCACCAGCGGCACCGACAATTGCAGCGTCTCCGCCGTCAAACTCATCTCCGCAATCCCGCCGGGCATCATGCCCAGGGTCAGTGAGCGCAAATCCAGATGGGTCAGCGCACTCAACCCCAAGGCCGCCGCCGTGGCGATCAACATGGTCAACACCGTGCCGATCAACGTCCGCCCCATAAAGGACGGCGCCCGGCGGAAGAACTGCCGATTGAAGTGACACCCCAACCCGCTGCCAATCAGCCACTGGCCAATCTGGCTGCCACCGTTGGGCAATCCAATGTGCAGGTCCCAACCAATACTCACCGCGGCACTGACCAGTAATGGCCCGAACAGCCACGGATTGGGTTGACGCAAGCGCTGCCAGCCCCAGGCGAGCAGGGCGCCCGCCGGGAACAGCATCGCCAGCCAGCGCCAATCAACCACCGTGGCATGCCCGATTGGCGTACCGTCCCCCAGCAAATACTTGAACGCCGCCGGCACACACAGCACCACCACCAATACCCGCAAACTCTGCCCCGCCGCGACCCGGCTGAGCACCGCGCCATTGCGCGCGCCGAGGTTGACCATCTCCCCGGAGCCCCCCGGCATGCTGGAAAAGAATGCAGTGGCGCGATCCTCCCCGGTACGCCGCATCAACCAGACCCCGACCACACTGGACAGGCTGGTGACCAGCGCACCGAAGAAGATCAAGCCGAAGTGGCTCAGCACCTGCTCCATCACCACCGGGGTGAAGTGCAGGCCGATGCCGATGCCGACGATCCACTGCCCGCACTTGCGTCCGCCCGGGATTTCCGCCAATTGCCAGGGCGTGAGGCAGCGCACCAGGATGATCGCCAGCAACGAGCCGACCATCCACGGCAGCGGCCAGCCGACCTGGCTGGCGAGGTAACCGCCGAGCAGGCCGACCAGCGGTGTTCCCCACCAGGTTTTGAACGGACGATCAGACATCGGCGATAGCGCGCCGGGAGGCCGAACGTTTGCGCCAGATCCGGATGATTGGCATCAGCAGCATGATTGCGGTCAGCACCCAGACACCAAACGTGATCGGGCTGGACCAGAGAATCTCCAGCGCACCGTTGGAAATCGACAGCGCACGACGCAGGTTTTGCTCCATCAAGCCGCCGAGGATGAACCCCAGCAGGACCGGCGACAACGGGAAGTCCAGCTTGCGCAGGAGGTAACCGAAGATGCCGATGCCGACCATCAGGAACAGGTCGAACGTGGTGGCGTGCACCGCGTAGACGCCGATCCCGGTAATGATCGCGATCACCGGCACCAGCGCCCAGTTGGGTACGGCGAGGATGCGGGTGAAGATGCGGATCATCGGGATGTTAAGGATCACCAGCATGATGTTGGCGACGAACAACGATGCGATCAGGCCCCAGACGATGTCCGGTTGTTGCTGGAACAGCAGCGGTCCCGGGGTGATGTTGTACAGCGACAGTGCGCCGATCATCACCGCGGTGGTGCCCGAGCCTGGAACGCCAAGGGTCAGCATCGGCACCAGTGCACCACACGCTGCGCCGCCGATGGCGGTTTCCGGCGCTGCGAGGCCGCGCATGTCGCCCTGGCCGAAGGTGCCTTTGGCGCCGGCAATGCGTTTCTCGGTCATGTAGGCCACGGCGCTGGCCAGCGTCGCGCCGGCACCGGGCAACACGCCCATGATAAAGCCCAGCACGCCGCAACGAATGTTCACCACGAACACCGCCGAGGCTTCCTTGAAGTTGAACATCATGCGGCCGGTGGCTTTCACCGCTTCCTGGCCGTGGTGGGTTTTTTCCAGCAGCAGGAGGATTTCGCTGATGGAGAACAGGCCCAGTACCAACACGACGAACTGGATGCCGTCGGTCAGGTGGATGTTGTCCCCGGTGAAGCGGTACACACCACTGTTGGCGTCGATGCCGACCGTCGACAGAAACAGACCGATCAGCGCCGCAATAAACGTTTTCAGCGGACGATCACCCGCCATACCGCCCAGGCAGACAATCGCAAACACCATCAACACGAAGTATTCCGCCGGTCCAAAGGCAATCGCCCATTTCGCCAGCAACGGGGCGAACAGCACCATGCCGCAGGTGGCGATAAACGCGCCGATGAACGAACTCCATGCCGACAACGACAGCGCTACACCGGCCAGGCCTTTGCGGGCCATCGGGTAACCGTCGAGGGTGGTCATCACGGTGGACGCTTCACCGGGTATGTTCAGCAGGATCGAGCTGATCCGGCCGCCATATTCGCAACCCAGGTACACCGCCGCCAGCAGGATCAGTGCTGATTCCGGTGGCAGGCCGAGGGCGAATGCGATCGGGATCAACAACGCCACGCCGTTGATCGGGCCCAGGCCCGGCAGCAGGCCGACCACGGTGCCAATGAGCGTGCCGCACAGTGCGGTCACCAGGTTGTACGGGGTCAGTGCGACGCCAAATCCGTGCCCCAAATAGCCAAGAGTATCCATATCAGTTCTCCAGAACGTCGAGCACGCCTAAGGGCAGCGGCACGTCCATCACCTTGTCGAACAGCAAATAAAGACCGATCGCCATCAGGCTGATGATCACCACGCTGGGCAGCCAGCGGCCGCCGTACAGGCGGGCCATCGGTATCCCGGTCAGGATGCTTGCGACAATGAAACCAAGGGGTTCGAAGGTCCCCGCGAACACTAGCAGCAGCACCACGCAGATACCGATTTTGGTCAGGGTCTCGCGGTCCATCGGTGGTTCGTCAGGGTTGTGTTTGATCGGTGCGGGACGAAACACCATGTACAACAGCGCCACGCCCATCAGGGCCAGCATCAACAAAGGGAAGGCCCGTGGCCCCACCGGTTCGTAGGAAAAAGCCGCTTGGTATGGCCACGCCATCAGCGCCAGGCCGACACAGGCCGCCAGCAACACCGAAGCAAAAATGCGTTGTAAGAGCATGAGGAACTCCTGTGCCGCGACCCCGCGAAAACGGGGTCGCAGCCGCTAGACAGAGACGATCACTGGATCAGGCCGAACTCTTTGGCCAGCACTTTGTAGTCCGCGACTTGCTTCTTCACGTAGGTGTCCAGCTCCGGGCCGGTCATGGCGAACGGGAACAGCTCACGCTGATCGCGCAGCTTGGCGAAGTCCTCGGAAGCCAGCAGTTTGTCGAAAGCGTCTTTCCACCAGGCGTAGTCTTCGTCGCTGACCTTCGGCCCGAGGTAGAAGCCGCGAACCACTGGCCAGACGATGTCGTAGCCTTGCTCCTTGGCCGTCGGGATGTCCTTCATTTCCGGCTCGTCCAGACGCTTGTCGGAGAACACCGCCAGCAGGCGCATGTCGCCGCTCTGGATGTGCGGCATGGAGTCGGAAATGTCGGTGCTGCCGACCTGGATGTGGCCGCCCAGCAGGGCGGTGGCGATTTCACCGCCGCCTTCGAGGGCGACGTAACGCAGGTCGCGCGGGTTGATCCCGGCGGCCTTGGCGATCAGCGCGGTTTGCATCCAGTCCTGGCTGCCGACAGTGCCGCCGGAACCGATCACCACTTTGCTCGGATCTTTCTTCAACGCTTGAACGAGATCGTCGAGGGTCTTGTAAGGCGAATCGCTTTTCACCGCGATGGCGCCGTAGCTGGTGCCGACCGCGGCCAGCCAACGCACGTTGGTTTCATCGAAACGCCCGAACTTGCCTTGGGCCAGGTTCAGCAGCGAACCGCTGGACCACGCCACCAGCGTGCCGGCATCCGCCGGGCGCTGGGCGACCACCGCGTTGTACGCCACCGCGCCGACACCGCCGGGCATGTAGGTCACGCGCATCGGTTTGGTCAGCAGTTTTTCATTCACCAGCGCGCTTTGCGCCAGTTTGCAGGTCAGGTCGAAACCGCCGCCGGGGGAGGCCGGGGCGATGCATTCCGGGCGCTTGGGCTCGGCCATCAGTTGGCCGGCGAACAGCAGGGCGCTGGCGGTCAGAGCAACTTTACGCAGTGATAAGTTCATTCAAGTCTCCTTGGGAGTTGTTGTTATGGATGTACTGAATTACCAAAGTGCAACGCTATAGCTCACCAGCAGACGCACTTCATCGGCATCGCGAGCGGAGTAGTTGGAACGGTAGGTGGCATTACGCAGGCGCACGGCGACGTCCTTGAGCGCGCCGCTTTGTACAACATATTTGATCTCGGTGTTGCGCTCCCACTCTTTGCCTTCGTCACCGTTCTTGAGCTTGATGTTGTCACCGCTCAGGTAACGGCTCATGAAACTCAGGCCGGGGATGCCGAGTTTGGCGAAGTCGAAGTCGTAGCGTGCCTGCCAGGAATGTTCTTCGGCACCGGCAAAGTCGTTGATCTGTACAAAGTTGACCAGGTACGGGTCGGCGCCATCGACATACGGGAACGCACTGTCGCCGGACATGTGCTGATAACCGGCGCTGAATTTATGCCCGCTCAAGGCATAGCTCACCAGGCCGTTGAGGGATTTGTTGTCGATCTTGCCGCCACGGGCCGCGCCCTGGTCATCACTGATCGCCAGTCGCAGGTCGGTGCCGAAAGTGCCCGGGCCGAACGGTTGCGAGGCGACCACGCCGAGGAAGTGCTGGTTATAGACTTCATCGAGTTGCGCGAAGTGGTAGCTGCCGGTGATCTTGTCGGTGAACTTGTAGTCCACGCCGCCAAAATCGAAGTGCTTGCCGGCGGCCGTGCCGGCGAAACGGCTGTTCTTGTTGTTGAGGGCAATGTCTTCGAAATCGGTGCTGTCGCGGTCCTTGGCTTTCTCCAGTCGGCCACCGGTGAAGGTCAGGTTCTTGATCTCTTTGGAGGTCAGCAGACCGCCTTCAAAGGTCTGCGGCAGGATGCGTCCGTCGTTGGGCTTGAGGATCGGCAGTTCCGGAATCAGGCTGCCGATTTTCAGTTCGGTGGCGGAGATTTTTACTTTGCCGGTCAGGCCCAGTTTGGAGTACTCGTCGGCGGCGCGGCCGTCATCATGGGTCGGCAACAAGCCAGTGCCGGTGCGGTCGGGACTCGAATCGAGCTTGACCCCCAGCATGCCCAGCGCATCGACACCGAACCCCACGGTGCCGTCGGTGTAACCCGATTGCAGATTGAGCAGAAAGCCCTGGGCCCATTCGTCACGCTTGGATTGCTGGGCGCTGGTGCCGTCGCGAAAGTCGCGGTTGAAATACATGTTGCGGGTTTCAAGGGTTGCCGTACTGTCTTCGAAGAAGGCAGCCTGGCTCAACGGCGAAAAGCCGGCGAAGGCGGCGGCACTGGCAAGGGCGGTCTGGCTGAGGCGGGAAAAAC
The DNA here is from genome assembly GCF_008370045.1 of Pseudomonas sp. ANT_J12. Lineage (GTDB taxonomy): Bacteria > Pseudomonadota > Gammaproteobacteria > Pseudomonadales > Pseudomonadaceae > Aquipseudomonas. The sequence continues at coordinate 469,679 of NZ_VOBN01000001.1, read as the reverse complement.
GAACAGGCGGGCGAGCCTGAAGCTGCATGGACAGCATCGTGAAGTACTCCGTTATTGTTCTTATTGGCGAAAACGCATCGAGGCGTTTTTCGTGTTCACTAGTGCGCTAGCGACGGCCAGTTAAAACTGTCCGTGGCTGGACTCTAACCGGCCAACCTTTCGCTAACCTTTCAGCTGACTTTCACGGTTTTAGGGCTTCACAGCGGCGGTTGCGGCTGTAAACTCCGCGGCAAAGAATGGCGTCGACCATCCCTGAATGAGGTAAAAAGCCATGCGTGTCCTGCTCGTCGAAGACCATCTGCAGCTCGCCGAAAGTGTCGCCCAGGCGCTCAAGAGCACGGGTCTGACCGTGGATGTGCTGCACGACGGCGTGGCGGCCGACCTGGCCTTGAGCAGCGAGGAATACGCCATGGCGATCCTCGACGTCGGCCTGCCACGAATGGATGGTTTCGAAGTGCTGGCGCGTTTGCGAGCCCGGGGCAAGAACCTGCCGGTGTTGATGCTGACCGCGCGCAGCGACGTCAAGGATCGGGTTCACGGCCTTAATCTGGGCGCCGACGATTACCTGGCCAAGCCGTTCGAATTGACCGAACTCGAGGCCCGGGTCAAAGCCTTGCTGCGCCGTAGCGTGCTCGGCGGCGAGCGTCAACAGCGCTGCGGCGTGCTGGCCTATGACCTCGACACCCGGCGCTTCACCCTCGGCGAAGAATTGCTGACCCTGACTTCTCGCGAGCAGGCAGTGCTTGAAGCTTTGATCGCTCGTCCCGGTCGGGTGATGAGTAAGGAACAATTGGCTTCTCAAGTGTTTGGCCTGGACGAAGAGGCCAGCCCCGACGCCATCGAAATCTACGTCCACCGTTTGCGCAAGAAACTCGACGGCCAACCCGTGGCGATCGTGACCTTCCGCGGCCTCGGCTATTTGCTGGAAAGCCGCGATGCATAAGCCGAGCAGCCTGCGCTGGCGGTTGCTGTGGAATCTGGCGTTGCTGCTGGTGGTGTTGATGCTGGCCAGTGGTTTGAGCGCTTATTGGAACGGTCGCGAAGCCGCCGACACGGCGTATGACCGGACCTTGCTGGCCTCGGCGCGGACCATCGCCGCCGGGGTCTCCCAGCGCGACGGCACCCTCAGCGCCGACGTGCCTTACGTGGCGCTCGATACGTTCGCCTACGACAGCGCCGGGCGAATCTTTTATCTGGTCAACGACATCCACCAGAACCTGATCTCCGGCTACGAAAACCTGCCGCCACCACCACCGGGTACGCCGCGCACCGATGACTATCCGGCGCTGGCGCGTTTCTACAACGCCGTTTATCGCGGGCAGAACGTGCGCGTGGTGAGCCTGCTCAAACCCGTCAGCGAGCCGAATATGAACGGCATGGCGGAAATCCGTGTTGCGGAAACCGACGAGGCGCGGGTCAGCATGGCCCGCAGTCTGGCGGCGGATACGCTGCTGCGCCTGGGGATGTTGGCGATTGGTGCGTTGCTGCTGGTGTGGTTTGCGGTGAGTGCCGCATTACGGCCGCTGGAGCGCCTGCGCACGGCGGTGGAAGAGCGCCAGTCCGACGATTTGCGTCCCTTGCCGTTGGTAGAAGTGCAGCATGAACTGTGGCCATTGGTGCGGGCGCTCAATCACTTTACCGAGCGTCTGCGCGGGCAGTTCGAGCGTCAGGCGCAATTTATCGCCGATGCCGCCCATGAATTACGCACGCCGTTGGCGGCGCTCAAGGCGCGTCTTGAACTGGGCTTGCGCGCCAGCGAACCGCAAACCTGGCGCAGTACGTTGGAGACGGCCGCCCAGAGCACGGATCGCCTGACCCATCTGGCTAACCAGTTGCTGTCCCTGGCGCGGGTCGAAAATGGCGCGCGGGCGATTGCCGAGGGGGGCGCACAGCTGCTGGACCTGAGCCAGTTGGCTCGGGAACTGGGCATGGCCATGGCACCACTGGCCCACGCGCGCGGCGTGGCGCTGGCGCTGGAAGCGGACGAACCGGTGTGGTTGCGCGGTGAACCGACGTTGTTAAACGAATTGCTGAGCAATCTGGTGGACAACGCCCTGGCCCACACACCGCCGGGCGGCAATGTGATCCTGCGCGTAACGGCACCCGCCGTGTTGGAGGTTGAGGACGACGGGCCGGGCATTCCCCTGGAAGAGCGCGATCGGGTATTCGAGCGCTTTTACCGGCGTAATCAGCAGGTCGCGGGGTCCGGGTTGGGGTTGGCGATTGTGGGGGAGATTTGTCGTGCGCATTTGGCGCAGATCAGTCTTCACGACGGGGAGCGTGCGGGGTTGAAGGTGAGGGTGAGTTTTATTGCCGGGGAGTGAGGGTGTTTGTGCCGGCCTCTTCGCGGGCAAGCCTCGCTCCTGCAGAGGGCTCGTTGCGTCTGTAGGAGCAAGGCTTGCCCGCGAAGGCCGCAACTCGGTCTCGATTAATAAAACATCGACCTGGATTCTTCCAGCTCCAGGCACATCGCCTCGTTCTCGGGATCAATCCCCAGCTTCTTGAAGGCCGGCACACTGAACGCGTCGATGCGCGCCAGCGGGTGGTCGGTGCCTTTGTGGCAATACAGGCTGGCGACCTGCACCAGGTCGACATAATCCACCTTTGCGGACTCACGCTTGAAGTCCAGATACTGGCCCGGCAATTTCACCAGCATTTCCGGAAATTCCCAGACGCTGAGCAGTTTATCGCCCAGCAGCGGATGAATGCGGTCGATCACATGATTGAGGCTGACCGGGTCCGAGAGCAGTTCGTAGTGATCTTCGGCGTACGTCAGGATCGGCAGCACCCCAATCTGATGCACCAGACCGCCCAAGGCTGCCTGATCCGGTTTGAGCTGGGTGTAACGGCGGCACAGGGCATAACTGATCCCGGCGATTTCAAGGCTTTTGCGCCAGACATCGCGCATTTTCTGCTCTACCACCTCGGAACTGGCGTGGAAGATTTGCTCCATCACCAGGCCAATGGCCAGGTTGCTGCTGTAATTCACGCCCAGCCGGGTGATGGCGGTGTGCAGGTCGGTGACTTCCTGGGTCGCCCGCAGCAACGGGCTGTTGACCACTTTGATCAGGCGCGCCGACAGTGCGGTATCGCGGCCAATCACCTTACTCAAGGTGCTAACGCTGATTTCCGGATCTTCAGCGGCCTTGCGAATCCGCAGGGCCACTTCCGGTAATGTTGGCAGAACCAGGTCATCGTTATCGATGGCCTCAACCAAATCCTGTTGGACCTTATCCGCCAGCTCACTCATTTCTGTTCTCTAGGGTCTTGCAAAAAAATACTGCTCTCAGCGCTGGATTTCTTTATCGCGATCCAGCGTGTAGGGCAGGTCGAGCAGGTGCAGGGCAGGGCCTTCGAGCGCTGCCAGATGGATATCACCCGACTCTGCAGCTTCGGCTTGCAGCACCGCCAGGAGTTCAATGTTTAGTTCGCCGCGTGCGGCAATCACCACTTCGCCGATGGCGCTGCCGTGGCTTGGAGCAAACAGCTGGGTGCCGGGCTCAGGCAATTCATTGCCATCCAGCTTCAGGCGATACAAGCGACGCTTGAGTTTGCCCAGGTATTGCATGCGCGCGACGATTTCCTGGCCGGTGTAGCAGCCTTTCTTGAAACTCACGCCGCCGACGGCTTGCAGGTTGAGCATCTGCGGGATGAACAGCTCGCGGGTGCTCGGCATGACCTGGCCGATCCCTGCGCGGATCTGGCCCAGCAGCCATTGATTCAGCTCGCCTTCGGTCAGCAGGGTAGCGAGTTTGCCTTTGATCGCATCGGCTTGATCGGCAGCGACCCACAGTTCCGCCCGCTCAGGCGATACACGAATGGCGATCAAGCCATCGTTACGCACAACACTGTCAGTGTCGGCCGGCAACTCAAGACCCAGGCTGCGCAATGCGGCATCGCCATGGTCGAGGCCCAAGCGCACCCAGGCGGCGCTTTCGTCGGTCAGTTTGGATTTGGAAAACACCGCGTATTTTTTCAGGTCCGCCAGTTGCGGCTCCAGCAGTTCGCTGGCCATGGCCAGGAGCACGCCATCGCCATCCAGCAGAATGCGGAAACTCGACTGCATCCGGCCTTTCTGGGTACAGCGGGCACCGAGGCTGGCCTGGGTGTCACTCAGGTAATTGAGGTTGCAGGTCAGTTGGCCCTGCAGGAACTTGCCGGCATCCGCGCCGCGGACCGCGAGAACGCCTTCGTGTGACAGGGTGCAGAAAAAAGCAGAATCGGCCATGGGTCATCGCAGGGTAAAGAGTCTGGGGGACATCATAAGGGGGCGCCCATGAAATGGGTAGTTCACAAAAGGTCGGGAGGGCCGACCAAAGCCGACTGTTCGACCGTGCGTGGGGCTGTATACTTGCCGCCTATTTGAGGAGCGCTCCATGGTCGAAGATGTTGAACTGAATCGCCTCTACTGGCACAGCCGCCGCGGCATGCTTGAGCTTGACGTGTTGCTGGTGCCGTTCGTGAAAGAGGTCTACCCGCACCTCAATGATGTCGACCGCGATTGCTACCGCAAGCTGCTTGAGTGCGAAGATCAGGACATGTTCGGCTGGTTCATGGAACGCGCCGAATCGGAAGATCCGGAGCTTCAGCGCATGGTTCGCATGATCCTGGACCGTGTCCAGCCCAAGTAATGGGTTCGAATGCCGCTGGCATGCCTCACGGCAGTTGCTGGCGGTTTACGTTGTGGCCCAGCTGTTCGCGTTGGGTTCTTTGTTTCTTCTTTCTATACCTGCCTGGGCTAGCGTGCTCGGCATCTTGCTGTGCGCGGTTCATGGCTTTTGGGCGTTGCCGCGACAGATTTTACTGACGCATCCGCAGGCGTTTCGCGGGTTGCGTCGTGATGCGGACGGCTGGCAATTGTGGAATCAGGCGGGAGGTTGGCAGTCGGTGCAACTGCGGCCGGACAGCCTGGCGCTACCGTTGGTCGTGGTGCTGCGGTTTCGTCTGCGAGGCGAGCGGCGGGTCAGGACGATCTGTGTGCCCCGGGATGCGCAGGCAGCGGATCTGCACCGTCGCCTGCGAGTCCGGTTGAAGTTCAGTCGGCGTAGGTGGGCGGCACCAGAATAGTGTCCAGGGCCACCGGCAGCAGGTTTGGGTAGTCGAGGGTGTAATGCAGGCCGCGGCTTTCCTTGCGTTCCATGGCTGAGCGGATCATCAATTCGGCCACCTGGGCCAGGTTCCTCAACTCGATCAAATCCCGGCTGACTTTATAGTTGCTGTAGAACTCGTCGATTTCGTCCAGCAACAACCGCACCCGATGCTGGGCTCGTTGCAGACGCTTGTTGGTGCGCACGATGCCGACGTAGTCCCACATGAAGCGCCGCAGCTCATCCCAGTTGTGCGCGATGATCACGTCTTCGTCGGAGTCAGTCACCTGGCTGGCATCCCAGACGGGCAGGGCGATGGGGATCGACACCTGCGGCAACTGTTCAAGAATGTCCGCCGCCGCCGAACGCGCATAGACGAAACATTCCAGCAGCGAGTTGCTGGCCATGCGGTTGGCGCCGTGCAGGCCGGTGAAACTGGTTTCGCCAATGGCGTACAGCCCCGGCACATCGGTGCGGCCCTGCTGATCGACCATCACGCCACCGCAGGTGTAGTGCGCCGCCGGCACTACCGGAATCGGTTGCTTGGTGATGTCGATGGAAAATTCGAGGCAGCGCTCGTAGACCGTCGGGAAGTGGGTCTTGATGAACGCTTCGGGCTTGTGGCTGATGTCCAGGTAGACGCAGTCGACGCCCAGGCGCTTCATTTCATGGTCGATGGCCCGGGCGACGATGTCCCGGGGCGCCAGTTCGGCCCGAGGGTCAAAGCGCTGCATGAAGCGTTCGCCGTTTGGCAGCTTCAGGTGCGCACCTTCGCCGCGCAAGGCTTCGGTGATCAGGAAGCTCTTGGCCTGGGGGTGATACAGGCAGGTAGGGTGAAACTGGTTGAATTCCAGGTTCGCCACCCGGCAGCCCGAACGCCAGGCCATGGCGATGCCATCACCGCAGGCGCCGTCGGGGTTGCTGGTATAGAGGTAGACCTTGGCGGCGCCGCCGGACGCGAGGATCACGAAGCGCGCGCCGTAGGTGTCGACTTCGCCGCTGGCGCGGTTGAGCACGTAGGCGCCGAGGCAGCGGTCGCCTTCCAGGCCGAGACGCTTTTCGGTGATCAGGTCGACCGCGACCCGCTGTTCCAGCAATTCGATGTTCGGGCGTTTTTTCGCCTGATCGAGCAGCGTCCTGAAGATCGCCGCACCGGTGGCGTCGGCGGCGTGGATGATGCGCCGATGACTGTGGCCGCCTTCGCGGGTCAAGTGAAACTCGAAACCGCCGTCTTCGGTGCCGGATTGTTCATCGCGAGTAAAGGGCACGCCTTGGTCGATCAGCCACTGGATGGCTTCCTTGCTGTGCTCGACGGTAAAGCGCACGGCATCTTCATGGCACAGGCCACCGCCGGCATTGAGCGTGTCATCGACGTGGGATTCAACGGTGTCGGTGTCATCCAGGACGGCGGCGACCCCGCCCTGGGCCCAAAATGTCGAGCCGTTGGCGAGGTCGCCTTTGCTCAAGACGGCGATGCGCAGGTGACCGGGCAAGGTCAGCGCAAGGCTCAGACCGGCAGCGCCGCTGCCAATCACCAGAACATCGTGTTGAAACTGTTGGCTCATTTCAGGATTCCGCTCAAAGCGACCCGGGTCGGGGTTGGCGCAAGACACCTGGATCGGCGAGTCAGGCAGCCATACAGCCCACTAGTATATAGAGGGGGGGAGCGGCACAATAGCCGGGCCACCATGGCATTGTGAAACTACAGTGACAGAAAAGACTGGACGCTTCGTCGGATGTTTTTTTCGCCGGTTCGGCGACAAGACGACTGTATCGAGGATTTAACACTCTTTTTCACTTCACGGTTGCACAATGTTGGTTGCACCCGGCTATAAATATTTGGAACTTTTGCCAAGGGCCCAAGATCAATAGCGGGTTGCCTGAATCAAGGGACAGTGTCGGCTTCAGTGCGGGACCTGCGGTTTGGTCCTCGCCGGCGAACCGATGACAAGATTATTCGCGCAGCCGGGTTGTCCCGAGCTGCGCTTTTCGTGCGTGCCAAATCAGAGAGCCCGCAGGAAACTTGCTTGGAGGGGGAGAACTTTTGCGAAAAGCCCGAGTCTATGTTTGCAAGTCTGGTCGTTTAGTTATGCAAGCCTCCTTCGAGCTTATCGAGGAGTGTTCATGCTAACCCAGGAAGAGGATCAGCAGCTGGTTGAGCGCGTCCAACGCGGCGACAAGCGAGCTTTCGATCTGCTAGTGCTGAAATACCAGCACAAAATTCTCGGGTTGATCGTGCGTTTCGTGCACGACACCCATGAAGCCCAGGATGTGGCACAGGAAGCCTTTATCAAGGCTTACCGTGCACTTGGTAATTTCCGCGGAGACAGCGCGTTTTATACGTGGCTTTACCGCATCGCCATCAACACGGCGAAAAACTATCTGGTTTCACGCGGCCGTCGGCCGCCGGATAGTGATGTCAGTTCCGAAGATGCAGAGTTCTACGACGGCGATCATGGCCTCAAGGATCTCGAGTCGCCAGAACGCGCATTGCTGCGGGATGAGATCGAAGGCACTGTCCATCGAACCATCCAGCAACTTCCAGAAGATTTGCGTACGGCCTTAACTTTACGTGAATTCGATGGTCTGAGTTACGAGGACATTGCGGCAGTCATGCAATGTCCGGTGGGTACCGTGCGTTCCCGGATTTTCCGGGCTCGGGAAGCCATCGATAAAGCCCTGCAGCCGTTGTTGCAGGAAAACTGAGACAGCGGCGACAGCCAAGAGAGGAACGCCATGAGTCGTGAAGCCCTGCAGGAATCGCTGTCCGCAGTGATGGATAACGAAGCGGACGAGCTGGAATTGCGTCGGGTACTGAATGCCTTTGACGATGTTGAAACCCGCGAAACCTGGGCTCGTTACCAGATCGCTCGGGCAGTCATGCACAAGGATCTGCTGCTTCCACGTCTGGACATCGCTGCGGCAGTCTCTGCTGCGTTGGAAGACGAAGCCGTCCCGGCCAAGGCAACTCGCGGTCCATGGCGTAGCCTGGGTCGTCTGGCCGTCGCTGCTTCGGTCACCGTTGCTGTATTGGCGGGTGTTCGTCTGTACAACCAGGACGAAATTGCTGGCGTCGAATTGGCGCAGCAATCCACTCAGTCCGCCCTTGTTGCTCCACAAGTCAAGGGTCCGGCTGTATTGGCAGGCTATAGTGAGAGTTCGGAAGCCACTGGCCCTATGGCCAACGGCGTATTGCAAGGTCAGCCGGGTTGGCACGATCAGCGTCTGCCAAGCTACTTGCGCCAACATGCTCAACAGGCTGCACTGAAAGGCACTGAAAGCGCTCTGCCTTACGCTCGTGCAGCAAGCCTGGAAAACCGTTAAGGAGGATCATGCGCGCCATACCTCTACTTTCGCTTCTGCTTAGTGGCTGGTTCGTTGTTCCAGCCCACGCCGATGACGCCCAGGACTGGTTGACACGTCTGGGCCAGGCCGAGCAAACGCAAAGCTTTCACGGTACTTTTGTTTACGAGCGTAACGGTAGTTTTTCTACCCATAACATCTGGCATCGCGTCCAGGATGGCAAGGTCCGCGAGCGTTTACTCCAGCTCGACGGCTCGGCACAGGAAGTCGTGCGCATTGATGGGCATACTCAATGCGTCAGCGGCACCCTGATCGCAGGGCTGGGGGACTCTCCCAACTCTGCCGCTCGTGCACTCGATCCACAAAAGCTCAAGAATTGGTACGACCTTGCCGTCATCGGCAAGTCGCGTGTGGCTGGGCGTGCGGCGGTGATTGTTTCACTGACGCCGCTCGATCAGCATCGTTACAGTTTCGAGTTACACCTGGATAAAGAAACCGGCTTGCCCCTCAAGTCATTGCTATTGAATGACAAAGGGCAATTGCTGGAGCGTTTCCAGTTCACTCAACTGGATACCGCCGACGCGCCGTCGGACAGCGATTTGCAGGCAGGCTCTGACTGCAAGGCGCTTGTCCTCGACACTGACAAGGCGACGGCGATCAAAACCGCCGAGGTCTGGCATTCGGATTGGTTGCCGCCGGGTTTCGAACTCAGCAGCAGCTCCTCGCGCAAAGATCCCGAGACAAAAACCCAAGTCAGCAGTCTGATGTACGACGATGGCCTGGCCCGCTTCTCGGTATTCCTTGAACCGTTGAATGGCGGCACCGTCACCGACACCCGTACTCAACTGGGCCCAACCGTCGCGGTTTCCCGACGCTTGACCACGCCTCAGGGCGAGATGATGGTGACCGTTGTTGGTGAGATCCCGATCGGTACCGCCGAACGGATTGCGCTTTCCATGCGCTCCAGCGCTACAACAGCCAAACAGTGAGCTGAACCAAAATGCTCATGGATCGACGATTTGATAGTGCGAGAGGTCAGCGATGCCCATCCCACCATTGAGATGTCGAAATGTTTAGTGAGCATTTCAATTTGCAAATCCCCCCGAATTTTCCTATAGGTCAGAGCCTCTCGGCTCTGGCCTTGTTTGTTGTTCCCGGAACAAAAATACCGGCGTATCGTTCCCGGTGTTCCTTGCTCCATATCGCTTAACCATGCTCGTCGTAACGGGAGCCGTATGTCGATACCACGCTTGAAGTCTTACCTTTCCATTTTCGCTACCGTGCTCGTGCTCGGTCAGGCGGTTTCTGCCCAAGCGGCGGAATTGCCTGACTTCACGCAACTGGTCGAACAGGCCTCGCCTGCGGTGGTGAACATCAGTACCACGCAAAAACTGCCTGATCGTAAAGTGTCAGGCCAGATGCCCGATCTCGAAGGCCTGCCGCCAGCGCTGCGCGAGTTCTTCGAGCGTGGCATGCCGCAACAGCGCTCGCCGCGTGGCGATCGTCAACGCGAAGCCACGTCCCTGGGTTCGGGTTTCATCATCTCGCCTGACGGCTACATCCTGACCAATAACCACGTGATTGCCGATGCCGACGAAATTCTCGTCCGCCTGGCTGATCGCAGTGAGTTGAAAGCCAAGCTGATCGGCACCGACCCGCGTTCCGACGTGGCACTGCTGAAAATCGAAGGCAAGGACCTGCCGGTGCTCAAGCTCGGCAAATCCCAGGACCTTAAGGCCGGTCAATGGGTTGTCGCCATCGGTTCGCCGTTCGGCTTTGACCACACCGTGACCCAAGGCATCGTCAGTGCCATCGGTCGCAGCCTGCCGAACGAAAACTATGTGCCGTTCATCCAGACCGACGTGCCGATCAACCCGGGCAACTCCGGTGGCCCGCTGTTTAACCTGAACGGTGAAGTGGTCGGGATCAACTCGCAGATCTACACCCGTTCCGGCGGCTTCATGGGCGTGTCGTTCGCCATCCCTATCGACGTTGCGATGGACGTGTCCAATCAGCTGAAAAGCGGCGGCAAAGTCAGCCGCGGCTGGCTGGGTGTGGTGATCCAGGAAGTGAACAAGGATCTGGCTGAATCGTTCGGCCTGGAGAAACCGGCCGGTGCGCTGGTCGCTCAGATCCAGGATGACGGCCCGGCTGCCAAGGGTGGCCTGCAAGTGGGCGACGTGATCCTGAGCATGAACGGTCAACCAATCATCATGTCTGCCGACCTGCCGCATCTGGTCGGCGCGCTGAAGGCGGGTGCCAAGGCCAATCTTGAAGTTGTCCGCGAGGGCAAGCGCAAGAATGTCGAACTGGTCGTCGGCACGATCCCGGAGGAAGGTAAAGAGTCGGATGGCCTGCCGAAATCCGGTGTCGAGAGCAGCAGCAACCGCTTGGGTGTTTCTGTCATCGAGCTGACCGATGAGCAGAAGAAAACCTACGACCTCAAGGGCGGTGTGGTGATCAAGGACGTCGAGGACGGTCCTGCTTCGCTGATCGGCTTGCAGCCTGGCGACGTCATTACGCACCTGAATAACCAGGCGATCGGCTCCACCAAGGAGTTCACCGAAATCGCCAAGGCGCTGCCGAAGAACCGTTCGGTGTCGATGCGGGTTCTGCGGCAAGGTCGTGCCAGCTTCATCACCTTCAAACTGGCTGAATAAACCGGTTGTCGGCTGAATAAAAAACCGCCTCGAAAGAGGCGGTTTTTTTATGCCTGCTTTTTGTTGAAGAGGCTGGTTTAACCCATCATGTCCTTGATCATCCGCTCCTGCTCCATCAGTTCCCGTTGCCGGGCGTCGATGCGCGATGACAGCGGGAAGTTGCCGCTCGCCTTGCGCTTGGCGAAGTCGAGCTGCTGAATGGCCTGGCGGTAATCGCCGACCAGCGCGAAGTATTCGGCGCGCGCCTGATGCAAGCCGATGATATTGCCCGACAGGCCGCGAGTCTCCGCCACCATGTACCAGACATCCGGATCGTCCGGCCGGGACTTGAGCAGATTTTCCAGGGCTTTTTCCGCATCGGCGGTGCGGTTCTGTTTGAGCAGCAGGTCGACTCGGACCTGATTCAGCGGGTAGTTGCCCGGGAACTGGGTGAGCAACCGGTCAACCCGGGACTGTGCATCCGGCAAGCGATTGTTGGTGATGTCCAGATCGACCTGGGCCAGGTTGTAGATGATCTCGTTCGGCGCCGTGGCCAGCAGTTGCTTGAGATTCTCCCGGGCTTCATTCAACTGGCCGCCCTTGATCTGGGCGATGGCCAGGCCGTAGCGAGCGACATCGTTTTTCGGGTTTTCATCGAGCTGGGCGCGAAAGCGTTTGGCGCCCAGACCGGGGGTTTCTTCGTAGACCAACTGCACCCGCGCGCGGATGAGTTGATAACGCATGCTGTCTTCGATGCCGCCCGCCTTGGCCTGTTCGGCACGGTTGCGGGTGTCGGCAATCCGCGACTCGGTCACCGGGTGAGTCAACAGGAACTCCGGTGGCTTGGCGTCGAAGCGATACTGGCGCATCAAACGCTCGAACATGTTCGGCATCGAGCGTGGATCGTAACCGGCCTTTTCCAGATTGAGGATGCCAATCCGGTCGGCTTCCTGCTCGTTCTGGCGTGAGAAACGGCGTTGCTCCTGAATCGCGGCCGCCTGGGTGCCGGCAATGGTCGCGATCCCGGCATCACCGGCGCCAGCGGCGGCAATCACGATCCCGGCCAGCAGGGCGGCCATCATCGGCACTTGCATGCGTTGCGAGGCTTCAACGCCACGGGCGAAGTGGCGTTGCGACAAGTGAGCCAATTCGTGAGCCAGTACCGACGCGTATTCGCCTTCGGTCTGGGCATTGAGGAACAAACCGCCGTTGACCCCGATGATCCCGCCCGGCGCGGCAAAGGCGTTGAGCTGCGGGCTGTTGATCAGGATGAATTCCAGGCGCCGGTCAGTGACCTGGCTGGTCTCCACCAGCTTATAGACGCTGGATTCGACGTAATCCTTGAGCTGCGGGTCATTGAGCTGCGAGACCTGGCTGCGCAACATTGCCAGCCACGCGCGGCCCAACTGGTATTCCTGTTGCGGCGAGACAATGGCAGAACTGGCATCACCGAGTGACGGCAGGTCGTCGGCGAAGCCTGGTGAGGCGAGCAGGCAAGCGAGCGTCAGCAGGGTAGGGCGCAAAAAAGTCATGCACAAAGCCTTAGTCGACAAAGACCTTACTGTAGCCGGACACCGGGCTTCGGACCAGATATTCTAAGCCGCTCAACCACCTGACCCGGAGTGATGCAATGATTGACGCGGTAGCCCATGACGTTGAACTGGACGCCAGTGGCCTGAATTGTCCGTTGCCATTGCTCAAGGCCAAGCTGGAGCTCAATCGGATGGCCAGCGGCGCGGTTCTCAAGGTGATCGCCACGGATGCGGGTTCCCAGCGCGACTTCCGCACCTTTGCCCGGTTGGCCGGTCATACGCTGCTGCGTGAAGAAGACGAAGCGGGCATTTACCGCTATTGGTTGAAAAAAGCCTGAAACCGGCTGCGTTTGTGACTAAGGATTATTGATGTTCAAAGTGTTACGCGACTGGATTCAGCGCTACTTCTCCGATGAAGAAGCCGTGGTGCTGGCGGTGCTGCTGATCCTGGGCTTTACCGCCGTGCTCACCTTGGGCGGCATGCTCGCGCCGGTGCTGGCCGGGATGGTGCTGGCGTATCTGATGCAAGGACTGGTCGTCACCCTTGAGCGTCTGCGTGTGCCCGGTGGCGCGGCCGTAGGGCTGGTGTTCGCGTTGTTCATGGGGCTGTTGCTGGTGTTTATCGTGGTCGTGGTGCCGTTGCTCTGGCATCAGCTGATCACGTTGTTCAACGAATTGCCCGGCATGCTCGCCAAGTGGCAGTCGCTGCTGTTGCTGCTACCTGAGCGTTACCCGCACCTGGTGTCCGACGAGCAGGTGCTGCAAGCCATCGAAGTGGCCCGGGGCGAGATTGGCAAGTTTGGCCAGTGGGCGCTGACGTTCTCGTTGTCGAGCCTGCCGCTGCTGGTCAACATCATGATCTACCTGGTGCTGGTGCCGATTCTGGTGTTCTTCTTCCTGAAGGATCGGGAAATGATCGGGCAGTGGGTTCGCGGCTACCTGCCGCGTGAGCGGGCGCTGATTACCCGCGTTGCCCATGAGATGAACCGGCAGATCGCCAATTACATTCGCGGCAAGGTCATTGAGATCTTCATCTGCGGTGGCGTGACCTACGTCGGTTTCGTCGTGCTGGGGCTCAACTATGCGGCGCTGTTGGCGTTGCTGGTGGGCGTTTCGGTGGTGGTGCCGTATGTCGGCGCCGTAGTGGTTACCGTGCCGGTCATGCTGATTGCGTTGTTCCAGTGGGGCTGGAGCGATCAGTTTATCTACCTGATGGCGGTCTACGGGATCATTCAGACCCTGGACGGCAACGTGCTGGTGCCGCTGCTGTTCTCGGAGGCGGTCAACCTGCATCCGGTGGCGATCATCTGCGCGGTGTTGTTGTTTGGCGGGTTGTGGGGCTTCTGGGGGGTGTTCTTTGCGATTCCCCTGGCGACGCTGTTCAAGGCTGTGCTCGATGCGTGGCCGCGCAAGGAGCCGGTGGTGGCGCCGTTGCTTTGAGGACCTCTCGCGGGCAAGCCTTGCGCCTGCAGACTTGCGTCGTTCCCGATCTGGCGAACGGCGCAAACCCTGTAGGCGCGAGGCTTGCCCGCGAAGGCGCCGGAACAGGCGTCAATAAAATCAGGCCTTGTTCAGTGCCTGAGCCGCAGCCAAAACCGCATCCACATGCCCCGGCACCTTCACGCCGCGCCATTCCTGACGCAGCACACCGTTCTTGTCGATCAGGAACGTGCTGCGATCAACGCCCATGTATTCCTTGCCGTAGAGCTTTTTCAGCTTGATCACATCGAACAGCTGGCAGAGCGCTTCTTCCTTGTCGCTGATCAGCTCGAAGGTGAACGCCTGCTTGGCCTTGAAGTTCTCGTGGGATTTCAGGCTGTCGCGGGACACGCCGAAAACTTCAGTGTTGGCGGCTTTAAAGGCCTCCAGCTGATCGCGAAAACCCTGGCCCTGGGTCGTGCAGCCCGGGGTGCTGTCCTTCGGATAGAAGTAAATCACCACCTGCTTGCCTTTGAGGCTCGCGAGGCTGACGGTCTGCCCGCTGGTGGCGGGTGCTTCGAAGTCGGTAACCGGTTGGTCGATAGCAACGGCCATTAAAGCTTCCTTACATTGGGTTTTGTGGGCGCCACGGTTCGATCAGGGCGTCCAGGTTCAGCGCGTCGGCGAAATCCAGGAACTGATCGCGCAGCCAGCTGATTTGCACGCCGGCCGGCAGCGTCACGGTAAATGTGGCGTTAAGCATGGTGCCGCCGGTTTGCGGTGCCTGATACGTGTCGCAGGTCAGGTTTTCCAGCTCGACGTTGTGGTCCATGAAGAACTGGCACAACTCATTGATGATGTCCGAGCGGTAGGCCGAGCTGACATAGGCAACGTAAGGCAGGGCCTGTGGACGGTTCTCCAGGGCCGCGCTACGCACCACGTTGACCGTGAAGGCGTGCTTCTTGGCGAGGATCGGCAGGCTGCCTTCCAGGCGGGCCAGGGCATCCCAGCTGCCGGAGATCTCGAGGATCAGGGCACTGCACTCGCCATGACGGGTCAGGCGAGAAGTGACCACGGCGCAGCGGTTTTCATGGCTGGCGCGGCACAGGACGTTAGTCAGCTCCATGGGGTTGGCGCCGAGGGCACTGATGACAAGGAATTGTTCGCGAACTGTGGGGGTGGACATGCAGCATTCCTAAAGCGATGAGCGGTCGATACTTCTACGGGCTTTTTTTACCGGGGGCGACCCTGCGCAGACGAATTCAGAAAACCCGAGCCGAAGGTTGCAACGTGCTCCGCAGTGGCGGGAGCGAGGGGTGGCAACGCTGGATCGGGGCTTGTGATGCCGAAAATGGAGGCTGGAACCCGGCGTACGAGCTTATCAGTACCGATCAAAGTCTGAAGGGTAGCGAAAAGCAGCGCCAAGGGGAATGGCAGCAGCGCAGTACTTCGCTTGTACAAGCATCTTGGCGCCAGTACCATTACGGCTCTCTTTTTCCGGCAGGAGCGGTTGCATGATTGCGGGCAGTATGGTGGCACTGGTCACACCCATGGATGCACAAGGTCGTCTCGACTGGGACAGCCTGAGCAAACTGGTGGACTTTCACCTGCAAAACGGCACCCACGCGATCGTGGCGGTCGGCACTACAGGTGAATCGGCCACGCTAGACGTGAACGAGCACATCGAAGTGATTCGTTACGTGGTCAAGCAGGTTGCAGGGCGCATCCCAGTCATCGCCGGTACGGGTGCGAACTCGACGCGCGAAGCCATCGAGCTGACCACCAACGCCAAGAGCGCCGGCGCGGACGCCTGCCTGCTGGTCACGCCGTATTACAACAAGCCGACCCAGGAAGGCTTGTACCAGCACTTCAAGGCCATCGCCGAAGCCGTCGATATCCCGCAGATCCTCTATAACGTGCCTGGCCGCACTGCGTGCGACATGCAGGCCGAGACCGTGATCCGCCTGTCGACCGTGAAAAACATCATCGGTATCAAGGAAGCCACCGGCGACCTGGGCCGTGCCAAGGCGATCATCGACGGTGTCAGCAAAGACTTCCTGGTGATCTCCGGTGACGACGCCACGGCGGTCGAGCTGATCCTGCTGGGCGGCAAAGGCAACATCTCGGTGACCGCCAACGTCGCCCCGCGTGACATGGCCGACCTGTGCAACGCCGCGCTCAAGGGCGACGCCGTGACTGCGCGGGCCATCCACGAAAAACTGATGCCGCTCAACAAGACCCTGTTTATCGAATCCAACCCTATCCCCGTGAAATGGGCACTGCATGAAATGGGCTTGATGCCGGACGGTATCCGTCTGCCGCTCACCTGGCTCAGTGCTGCCTGTCACGATCCGCTGCGGCAGGCCATGCGCCAGTCCGGCGTCCTGGTTTAATTGAGGAAGTACAACGCATGAAGCGAATGGCCGGACTTTCCGCACTTGCCTTGATTATCTCCAGCACCAGTGGCTGTGGATGGATCTGGGGCCCGGAAGGTTACTTCCGTGACCGTGGTAGCGATTACCTGGAAGCGCAACAGACTGCACCGATGCAACTTCCACCGGATGTCCAGACCGCCAAACGTCTGGATCCGCTGTTGCCGATCCCGCGTAACGTGGCCGATGACACCGCCAAGGGCGAATACATCGTGCCGCGTCCGCAGCCGCTGTCGGCGGTGGCTGACGCCAGCGACTACACCCTGCAGAAAAGCGGTGACTCGAGCTGGGTCATGGGTCAGCACCCACCGGCCGAAGCCTGGCCTGTGGCCGTGCAATTCTTCCAGGACAACGGTTTCCGCCTGGATGAACAACGTCCGCAAACCGGCGAATTCACCACCACCTGGCAGCATTCCGACGAACTGTCCGCCGCGATGGCCAAGCGCCTGAGCGCGGCCGGCGTCAGCGCCGACAGCGAAACCCGCGTGCGGGTCCGCATCGAGCCAGGCGTGCAGCGCAACACCAGTGAAATCTACGTGGTCAGCGCCCAGCGCCCGGCCGGCAGCACCGCCGACGTCGACTTCACCAACCGCTCGGTCAACACCGGCCTCGACGCTGCACTGGTCGACGACATGCTCGCGAGCATGAGCCGCACGGCCGAGAAGGGCGGTTCGGTTTCGATGCTGGCTTCCCAGGACTCCGATAAGCCAAGTCGCGTCAGCCTGAGCGAAGATGGCAGCGGCAACCCGATCCTGAACGTCGGTCCGGACCTGGATCGTGCCTGGTCGAGCGTCGGTCGCGCGCTGGAACAGGGCGAGTGGCGCGTTGAAGACATCAACCGCAGCCTGGGCTTGTACTACATCAACCTGTCCGAAAAAGCCGAGAAGAAAGACGAGAAGCCTGGCTTCTTCAGCAGCCTGTTCGGCAGTGCGCCGACCAAGGAAGAAGTTGAAGCCCGTGCCGAGCGTTATCAGGTTCGCCTGAGCAAGGTTGGCGAGAACGTCCAGGTCACCGTCGAGAAAAACATCAATACCGTGGCGCCGGCAGAAGTGGCGCGCAAAGTGTTGAGCGTGATTCAGGACAACCTGGGCTGATATCACATGCGTTTTGCCGTTCTCGGCAGCGGTAGCCAAGGGAACGGCACGCTGATAGCCAGCGCTGACACGTATGTGCTGGTGGATTGTGGTTTCTCCCTGCGGGAAACCGAAAAACGCCTGCTGCGCCTGGGTGTAAACCCGGCGCAGTTGAGCGCGATACTCGTGACCCACGAACATGCCGACCACGTGCATGGCGTGGGTTTGCTGTCTCGGCGCTACAATCTGCCTGTCTACCTCAGTCGCGGCACCCTGCGCGGGATGCGCAAACCGATCGAACCCGCAGGCTTCCTGGCCGGCGGCGAGCAATTGCAAATCGGCGCCCTGAACATCGAAGTCATTGCTGTGGCCCACGATGCACAAGAGCCGACGCAATACGTGTTCAATGACGGTGAGCGACGCTTCGGCCTGCTGACCGACCTGGGCTCGTATTGCAACAAGGTGCTGGACGGCTATCGGGACCTCGATGCGTTGATGATCGAGTCCAACCATTGCCGTGACATGCTGGCTCGCGGTCACTACCCCTACTTCCTGAAGCAGCGGGTGGGCGGTGAACTGGGACATTTGAACAACCACCAGGCGGCATTCCTGGTGTCCGAGTTGGGCTGGCAAGGCCTGCAACACCTGGTCCTGGCCCATCTGAGCAGCAAGAACAACCTGCCGCAGCTGGCCCGGCAATGTTTTGTCGACACCCTCGGGTGCGACCCGGACTGGCTGCAACTGGCCGATCAAGATTCAGGGCTCGACTGGCGACACATCGCCTAGCCCACCTACTTAGCAAGCGGAGCCCATCATGGAAAAACGTGAAGAACTCTACCGCGGCAAAGCCAAATCGGTTTTCAAGACCGATGACGCTGACCGCTTGATCCTGCTGTTTCGCAACGACACCTCGGCGTTCGACGGCAAGCGCATCGAGCAGCTCGACCGCAAAGGCATGGTGAACAACAAGTTCAACGCCTTCATCATGCAGAAACTCGAAGCCGCCGGCGTGCCGACTCAATTCGACAAACTGCTGGGCGACAACGAATGCCTGGTTAAAAAACTCGACATGATCCCGGTCGAATGCGTCGTGCGTAACTACGCCGCCGGCAGCCTGGTCAAGCGTCTGGGCGTCGAAGAGGGCATGAAGCTCAACCCTTACACCTTCGAACTGTTCCTGAAGGACGACGCCAAGGGCGACCCGTTCATCAACGAATCCCACGTCGTGGCGTTCGGTTGGGGCACCGCCGAGCAACTGGTTCGCATGAAAGAACTGTCGCTCAAGGTCAACGAAGTCCTGAGCAAACTGTTCGATGACGCCGGCCTGCTGCTGGTCGACTTCAAACTCGAATTCGGCGTGTTCTCCGACGGCTCCATCGTCCTGGGCGACGAATTCAGCCCGGACGGCTGCCGCCTGTGGGACAAGGCCACCGGCAAGAAAATGGACAAAGACCGCTTCCGCCAGGGCCTCGGTGACGTCATCGAAGCCTACGAAGAAGTCGCCAATCGTCTGGGCGTACTGCTTTAATCGACGCAAGCATCTGATAGCACGGAAAAAAATTGCTTAAGGGGGTTCGCTTCCGGCAAAAGTGTTGTTATGATGCGCGCCGTTGGAGAGATGCCAGAGTGGCCGAATGGGACGGATTCGAAATCCGTTGTACCTTCACCGGTACCTAGGGTTCGAATCCCTATCTCTCCGCCATTATTGAAAAACGAAAACCCCTGATAACTTCAACGTTGTCGGGGGTTTTTCGTTTAGGGCAAAAACAAAATGACTAATTCTGGTACGGTCTTCGTTAATTGGCGATCTGGATATCAGTCATGAACCTGGAAAAACCGCTGACACTCTTGCAGGCGCAACTTCCTGATCTGTTGGCTGTGTACGTATTCGGCAGTCAGATGACCGGTGATGCTGGCGCTGAGAGTGATCTGGATGTAGCGGTGCTTTCTGCAGGGGCGGTCGAGCCGCTGGTACTTTGGCGGTTGTCTGGAGAGCTTGCTGATATCGTAGGTGTTCCTGTCGATTTGCTCGATCTGCGTGCTGCATCAACAGTGATGCAATACCAGATACTGACTACAGGGCGTCGACTTTGGTCCAAAGACAGCCAGGCAGGTCTTTTCGAAAGCTTTATCTTGAGCGAAAAAACTGCATTGGATGCTGCAAGAGCGGAGTTGCTGGCAGATATCCAGAAGGAAGGGAAAGTGTATGGTCGATGATGTTCTCATCAATAAGGCTGCGAGCATTGAGCGTTGTGTAGCGCGAGCTCGTCAGGAATATGAGAAGGATCCCGTCAGTTTTGCCACTGATTTCACTCGTCAGGACGCCGCGATACTGAATATTCAGCGTGCCTGCGAAGCCGCGTTGGATATGGGGCAGCATCTAATTCGCCGTGAGCGTCTAGGGGTGCCACAGAGTGCGCGTGACGTGTTTGAGCTGCTATCCACGGGTGGATGGGTAAGCGCTTCGCTGCTCAGCAGTCTTAAGAATATGGTGGGGTTCCGCAATATTGCCGTACACGAGTATCAAATCCTCCAATTGCCGATTACTGTGGCGATAATCACCAATCATCTCGATGACTTTCTGCAATTCAGCTCCCATATTTTGATCAGGGATGCGAGTTTGGGAAGTCAACAGGGCTGACAACTCCCTCTTTCCGAGCGGATATATACGCTGCAACGTCTCCAACGATAAGCTGCGCAAAGTTCTACCCCCTGATCTCTCCGCCATTATTGAACAAGACGAAGCCCCCGTAATCATTGCTGATGACGGGGGCTTTTTCGTTTCTGGGGTTTTGTTTAGGGCAATTTAAAGTCCATACGAACAAGGGCGCTAAAAAGGCGCCCTTGTGGCGCAAGGACGTGCAAGGCTAGCCCGCTTTCGGCCACCCCCAGTGCCCGGAATCCGGCTCTACCAGCCGTTCAAAATGCCCACCAATCCCCTCAATCAACCCTGCATCCTTGACCGGATCCAGCCCCGGATACGGTTTGCCGTTGTAACTCCCCGTATACGTCAACATTGCCTCGACACTCCCGCTCTCTTCATAAAGCGTGCGCATCAACTGACTTTCCTGATCCTTGGCGTCCGTCGAACGCAGCGCGTAATGCAGGGCTAGCGCTGTGCCGAACTCGAGGCCGGTAGAATCGATCCCGTGTTTGCGGGCCAGGTCGATGCTGCGCAAGATGCGTTCGTTGCGTTGCAGTTTACGCAGCGGGTCACGGCCGACTCGGGCACACGGGTCTTTGAAGGAGGTGTTGCAGCGTTCGAGGAAGGTTTTGGCGAAACCGGCGACGGCTTCGCTCATTTGCGGGTTTTCCGCTACCAGGGCCGGACCGACTTCCTGGCGGATCAGGCGTTCAGCCAATGCACTGACGCGCGGGTCGCCCATGCCCTGGCCCAGCCACGAATAGCCCAACAGGCTGGCGTACCAGGCAATGATCGCGTGGGGACCGTTCCACAAGAGGTTCTTGATGACCTGGGTCTGGGTGATGTCTTCCACGGTTTTCACCTGGCGCAGTCGCTCTAGCAAGTTGCTGCCGCGCTCGACGTAGAGAGGCATGTCCGGTTCGCTGTTGAACAGGATCAGGTGCATCTGGCTCAGGGCGTTGCTCGACTGGGCGAAGGGCCGGAAACGGCCGATCAGCCGTTCATATTCGGGCGCCTTTGTGGTCGTCAGTGCCTGGGGGGCGCTCGGTTCGTCGCTAAGGCTGTTCTGGAAGATCTTCGACTTGATCCGCAGTTGCCGAAGCAAGGCCTCGTTGGAAATCTTCGAGACGATGCGGCTGACGACGGTTTCGGCAAAGTGGGTCTTGTCCAGGATCTGCTGGCAAGTTTCAGGCGAAACCAGCAGCAACAGTTGCGCTTCGACATGGCGGCGGACGAAGGCGGCGCCACCGACCTTGTTCAGCACGATCAGGATGGTCAGTTCGCGTCTACGGCGTTCGTAACGGCGGATCAAACCCTTGGCGATGACATCGGCCTGTTTGCGGATGGCGGGCTCGGGCAGGCTCAGGCCGACGATTTCCGCGACGTCGTACATATCGATCACCGCTTCGGCGTCGTCCATGTCGATCATCCGCAGGTTTTCGATGGTCTGGTCGAAGGACGTGGCGCCGTAGCGCACGCTGAACCGGCCGAAGGCGTCGACCGTTTCACGCAGCATGCGCGAACGGGTGGCGCCGATGATTTCACAGGGCCGGGTGTAACCGTCCCAGTGGGAGAAAATCTGTGTCAGGTAACCGCCGCCCATGGCGCCGAAGCCGTGGATGCCGACGCGAAACTGATTGAGGGCCTGGGGGAAGGTCTCGGTCAGTTCGGGGGTGCCGAGGTCGGGCATGCATTCGGTCAGGTCGCCGAGAAATTCCTGCATGTTGCTATAGGCCTTAAGCGCACCGGCCTTGACCTCAGGCGCGGGCGGCTTGATGTCTTCGATCAGGATCGGCTGCCCCTCGGCACGGATCGCCGAGAGCAGGCCGTTTTCCGAATCTTCGACCATGAAGCAGTGGCCCGGCTCGCAATTGAGCGCGCTGGCTGCCCGCAGGAAGATCTCGGGATGGGGCTTGCCCTGGGTGACTTCGTCGCCACACACGGTGATGTCGAAATACTTGAGCACGTTGGCATTGATCAAATACTCCTCGGCAATCGCCCGACGGCTTGAGGTCGCGACCGCCATGGTCAGGCCGTACTTGCGCAAACGCTCCAGCACTTCCAGCAACCCGGCCTTGATCGGCACGCCTTCATTGCGCACATACGCCAACTCAAGTTCATCGGCGCGCTGGCGAATCTCGGCGTAGGGAAAGTCTTCCCCGTTGTGCGCTTTCGCCAGGGCCTCGGCCTTCTTGGCGCTCAGGCCCAGCGAGCCGATCAGGGTTTCCTCGCTCAACGGCTTGCCGAAAATCTCGCTGGACGCCTGCTTGAGGGTTTTGAAGCGCAGGCGTTCGGTGTCAAACATGGTGCCATCCATGTCGAAGATGGCGCTGAATATTCTTTTTCCCTGGAAAAAAATCATTGATTGATACTCCTTGTACCGTGGGGTGGCGCGACGCAAAGCCGCCTGAAAAGGGGCACTGCATCTGCGAAATGAGATGGCCTGGAGCCGACGGGCACGGTTCGAGGCGCGAAGGCCGACCGGGCGATGTCTCGCTCAGGAAGTGATGGGTTCAGATGGAAAAGCCAGACGAGCACGAACTCCGCGAAAAAACGGAAGAAGGGCGCACCGGTTCAGTGGCTGATGATCAGGAACAGACAGGCGGAGGGACGGAGCAATGGCGCCGATGGGCGCACCAGTCCGACAATCGAAGTCGCAGGCGGTGTACAGCGAGGAGTGCAAAGAGGCGAGGAACAAGCCCTGTGGCTGCTTCAGCGAAGCGTTTGACGTGAGGCCCACAGTGCGCAATCAGGGATGCGGAAAGTGGGCCGACAAGGCGATCGATACGTGTGATTCCGAGCATAAGACGCTGTGATTTCCTGCGGCGTGGCTTAGGGTCTTTTTAGGTATACAGCATGGGAAGCGTCTATATCAAGGTTGGGGCGCGGTGGAGCTCGAGCGGGAATGAGGTGGTATGGCCCCATGCGCAAGCACATCACTCGCCCATGAAAAAATCTCCTGACGCCATGTTGAGAGGTTTTTTTGAGGGCTGGGATGTGCCCGTGCTCGTTCACGGGCGGATGAAGGTGCGGCCTCTTTTTACTAATAGAAATCGTAGTAAATGGCCCATGTTCCGTTGATCCTGTTCTTCCAGAACATCAGGCTCCCGCTGTCCACGACATTCAAATTGATTTTCGAGTCGGACGAAATCTGGAACACGAATTCAAAATCATCGCCGGGGTCCATGCCTGACTGACAGAACGAGGGATAGCCGCCGATTTTGTGTTCGTAGGTGTGAGTGATCACGTCGTAATAGGATTCGATTTGCCCAGATCGCTCAAGTTCGAGTATTTCAAGCTCGAGATCTCTGGGGACACCGCCGCCGTCCCAGAGTGGAAAGTCCTCTTCAACCAATTCGGCCTTCAGCGCAAAGGGCTTGAGGAAGGTATTGGCTACCGGCAGTTCTTTGCGTACCAGCTCATCATCAAAGGTGTATTCCCGGATGACCCAGTTGTTGCCCATGGGTTCAAAGGGCTCGGGAAACGGGTAAGAGACAAAGACTGTCAGTACGCGAATCCCCTTGAGGGCCAGGCTGGCAAACGGCAGGCAGGGTAGAAAAAACTGAGCATAGGGATGCAGTTCCTCGCCTGCATCGTTTTTGGGGATCGCTTCATCCGGGCGGAAAAGGAATACGTTGCCCAGCCAGCTTTCCTCATCCTTGAGCGTAGGCCGGAACCCGCCAGCGACGAACTTGATGGCGGGTACCGCGAGGCGGCGCCTGATTTCTTGTATCTCCATTACAACCAAACTCCTGATCAGGGTGTTGCAGTCAACTATGTCTTGTCTGCAGTGTCGAGTTCGGGATCCAGGAGCTGCCCATCAAGCATGAGCAGCCGGCTCAATCCTTTAGATTTCCTTGACTGGAGTCTCCCCCTGCACCCCCTTGATCAACTCGATCACATGCAAACAGTCCGCCTTGTTCACATATGACTCCCCACTGGCAACCGTCTCATGATTCCCCGCCCGTAGCCGCCAGCGCCACTGTCCTTTTCCTGTGCTCGGGGTGCCTTTCGATTGCCTGTAAATCTCAAAATACATTCAGCTCGCTCCATGCGATGGGTCAATTGCGACAACCTGTGTGCCGCATGTCAGCAAGCCTAGCGGAGCTGGTTTTTTTGGCCATCGGGCATTTGTTTCCAATGATTTGAGGGCTTTTCCTACAGCTGGCCGGGCTCTGAAAGAATGGCCAAAACCGCCGCAGTTTCGCCCTTGCATCACCCTGCATGCTCCTGCTTAATACGACTCGGCTCATGGCGCTGGAAAACACCCCGGCGACCGAAGATTGTTGAAAAATCACTATAAAAAAGAGCAATCCATTGACTCATCAGCACGGAACGCAACTCGCCGGGCATGTGGCGCTTTCGCTCGTCATCCCGGTGTTCAATGAAGCGGCGACCATTGATCTGTTCATCGCGCGGATTTCTGACGTCTTCAAGGATGAGGCGCTGGTCGGTCTGGAAATGGTGTTCGTCAATGACGGCAGTACCGACGCGACTCTGGACATTCTTCTGGAACGCCAGGCGTCTGACCCGCGTGTGCGGATCGTCGATCTGAGCCGTAATTTCGGTAAGGAAGCGGCGTTGACCGCAGGCTTGCAAACAGCCACCGGCCAGGTGGTGGTGCCAATCGACGTCGATTTGCAGGACCCGCCGGAAGTGATCCTGCAGATGATTGCCCTGTGGCGCCAAGGCTATGAAGTGGTGCTGGGCCATCGTGTGAGTCGCAAGACCGACTCCTGGGCCAAGAAAACCTCGGCCAACTGGTTCTATCGCCTGCACAACAAAATCGCGGATCAACCGCTGCCCAAGGATGTCGGCGATTTCCGGCTGATGGACCGCTGTGTGGTCGATGCCTTGCAGACCCTGCCCGAGTCCCGGCGCTTCATGAAAGGCTTGTTTGCCTGGGTCGGGTTTCGCACCACGCATGTCGATTATGAGCGCCCGGAACGGGTCGCCGGTGAAACCAAGTTCAACGGTTGGCGCCTGTGGAATTTCGCGCTGGAGGGCATCACCAGTTTCAGTACCGACCCGCTCAAGGTCTGGACCTATCTGGGGGCGTTCGTGTCCGTGGTGTCTTTCTCATTTGCCATTTTCATCATCTTGCGCACGTTGATTTCTGGCATCGACTTGCCGGGTTATGCCTCGCTGATGGTGGCCGTGACCTTTCTCGGTGGCCTGCAACTGATCGGCATCGGGGTGCTCGGCGAATACCTGGGCCGCACCTATATCGAATCAAAACGCCGGCCGGTTTATCTGGTGCGCCGTGTCTATAACGCCAAGGACTGAACCATGGATCTCAAGGAAACCGACATCCTCGGTTCAAGCATTGATCAGCACTGGTATTACGCGTCCAAAGCGGCGGCGACCAAGCGTTTGCTGGGCGACACGCCCATCAGGAAGATTCTCGATGTCGGTGCCGGTTCCGGGTTTTTCACTCACCACCTGCTGACCCACACCGCCGCGAATGAAGCCTGGTGCGTGGATATCAGCTACGACGCCGATTCCGACGCCAGCACCTCCGGGAAACCGGTGCATTACCGTCGCGGCATCGAGGCGGTGGACGCCGATCTGGTGCTGCTGATGGACGTGCTGGAGCATGTCGATGACGACGTCGGGCTGCTCAAGGCTTACGTCGATAAAGTCCCGTCCGGCAGCCGTTTCCTGATGACGGTGCCGGCGTTCCAGTTTCTCTGGAGCGGGCACGATGATTTTCTGGAACACAAACGCCGTTACACCCTGGCGCAGTTTGAAACCGTGGCCCGGGACGCCGGTTTGACGGTGAAGCAGGGCGCTTACTACTTCGGCGCGGTGTTTCCGATTGCGGCCACCCTGCGGCTGTTGCCCAAGGGCACACAACCGTCGCCGCCGCGTTCGCAACTCAAGCAGCATCATCCGGTGGTGAATTCAATTCTGAAGACCCTGTGCAGCATCGAGCTGCCGTTCATGGGGGCCAATCGCCTGGCCGGCCTCACGGTGTTTGTGCTGGCGCAGAAGCCGTGACCTCAGCCGAAAAGTCAGCGTTGATCAAAAGAGCGTTGAGGTTTGCCGTGACCGGGTTGTTTGTCACGGCGCTTCACGCGGTCGTGGCTGTGCTGTTCATCAATTTCGTGATGCCGATGCCGCCCCTGGCCAATGGTGTGGCATTTGCCGTGGCGACGGTGGCGTCTTACCTGATCAACACGACCTGGAGTTTTTCCGCCCGGTTGCATGGCCGCACACTGCTGCGTTTCATGATGGTCTCGGCGGCGGGGTTCTTGCTGGCGATGTTCGTGGCCTGGGCGGCGCAAATCGCCGGGCTCAATTATTTGCTGGGGATTGGCGCGGTGGCGCTGACAATCCCGGCGTTTACCTTCGTATTGCATAATTTCTGGACGTATCGATGAAGGATTCGGGAAAGCGCTGGGCTGTCACGCTGCTGCCATTGCTGATGGGGGTATTGGCTTTTTTCATCGTGATTGGGCCGCGGGCGCTCAATCCGCAGAACATTGCCTGGCTGGGCACGGGCGACCCGGCTACGCATTATCTGGGTTGGGTCTTTTTCAGGCAGTCGCCATGGACCTTTCCGATCGGCCTGAATCCCACCTACGGCCTGGAGTTGGGCAATGGCATCATTTTCTCTGACTCCAATCCGCTGCTGGCTTTTTTGTTCAAGCCGTTTGCTGCGCTATTGCCTGAGCCTTTCCAGTATTTCGGCATATGGTTCCTGGCCTGTTTTGTCTTGCAGGCGTGGTTCGCCTGGAAACTGGTAGGACTGATTACGCCCAGCGTCGCCATGCGTGCCGCCAGTACCGTGTTGTTTTTGTTTGTACCGCCAATGATCATGCGCATGCCGGTGCATCTGTCATTGGGTGGGCATTTCCTGATTCTCGCCGCGTTGTACCTGAGCCTGCATCCGCAATTGAACAGACGGCGTCTGGCCTGGGGCGCTTTGTTGGCAGCGGCGGCGTTGATCCATGCGTATTTTCTGGCCATGGTTGCGCTGATCTGGATCGCCGATCTCGCCGCAAAATACATCAAGCAAAAACTGACCTTGCGAGCGGTGCTCATCGAGTTTGCGCTGTTGTTTTCACTGGTCAGTTTCTGTTGCTGGCAAGCGGCGTATTTCTCCGTCGGGGGCGACGGCGCGATTTCCGATGGCTTTGGCCTGTATCGGGCCAATCTGTTGTCGTTGTTCGCCCCTGTCACCTGGTCCTACTTGTTGAAGGACATTCCCGGCGCACCGGGTGACGGCGAAGGTTATGGTTTCCTCGGCCTGGGGCTGCTGTTTCTGGCGATCTGTGCCTTGCTCGGCTATCTGCAAGGCAATACCGGGTTTGGCGCGGCAGTACGCAAACGGCCATTTTTGTTACTGGCGTTGATTGGGCTGGGGATTTTTTCCGTTTCAAACCACATCGCTTTCGGATCGCTGGAGTTTGCCTATCCGCTGCCTTCGGCGGTTATCTCCATCGCGAATATTTTTCGTGCGTCAGGACGAATGTTCTGGCCGGTGTACTACGCCGTTATCCTGGCCATCATTTTCCTGGTGATTCGTTCCAATCGGCCACGAGCGGCGACGTGCCTGCTCATGATCGCGGTGTTGATCCAGGTGCTCGATACCCACAGCGGCTGGTCGATGATTCGCAAAAGACTGATGGCGCCCCCGGCGTCCGAGTGGGCCAGCCCCTTTGTCGACCCGTTCTGGAACAGCGCGGCTTCCCATTACCGCAAAGTACGCTGGATCGTGCCGCAAAACCTGTCGCCGCAATGGATGAACGTTGCTGCGTTCGCAGGTAAACATGGTTTGCCGACCGATGCCGTGTACCTGGGGCGCATGGATCTCAATCAATGGCGCCAGGCCAACCAGAAGGCGAGCAAGGCGTTCGCGACGGGGCAATATGAGGCGGACTCGTTGTACCTGCTCGACGACCGCGCATTGCTTCAAGCGGTCCCGACCGTGAATACCGAGACCGATCTCTTTGCCAGAATCGATGGTTTTACCGTGTTGGCACCTGGCTGGAAGCAATGCGCGGATTGCCCGCAGACGATTGCGCAGATTCCGCCCGCCGACTTGCTTCCCGTTGTCCAACCCGGACATAAAAAGCTGTTCAATGTCGGGGGCGAAGGCAAGCCGTTGCTGGCCAATGGCTGGTCGGAGTCTGAACTCTGGGGCACCTGGTCTGAAGAGACCAGCGCTGAGATAGTGTTTCGGGTCCCCCCATCCGCACGCACGCTGCGCCTTGAAACCACGGCGTTTCTACCTCCGGGCCATGCCAGGCAGGGTGCGGTCATCAGCATTAACGGCCTGTCGGCAGTGACAACCGTGCTGGATAAGGCTGATGGCAACGTGATCGATGTGAACCTGACCGAGGCGATGAAGCAACGTGTGTTCAGCGAAGGGATGTTGCGTCTGCAGTTCCAGTTCGCCGATGCGGTCAGCCCATCAGCGTCCGGCTTGAGTCGCGACCCACGCAAACTGGCGATGGGCCTTAAAGCCCTGACGGTCAATTGAACGTTTGTGCACGTAGACGCACTTGCCGCGCCTTTCTACACTGCCCGGAGTCTTGGGGACCGGGGTGCAGTGGATGAATCGCAATGAACTACGCAAGGCCGACATCAACCTGATGGTGGTGTTCGAGACCTTGATGCTGGAACGCAACGTGACGCGGGTGGCGGAGAAACTGTTTCTCGGTCAGCCGACCATCAGTGCCGCGCTCAACCGTTTGCGCACGATGTTCAACGATCCGCTGTTCATTCGCGTCGGCCATCGCATGGAACCCACGGCCCGGGCCGAAGAAATCATCCTGCACCTGTCGCCGGCGCTGGACTCGTTGTCAGTGGCCCTGAGCCTGACCCACGATTTCGACCCGGCCAGCAGCACCATGACCTTTCGGATCGGCCTGTCGGACGATGTCGAGTTCGGCCTGTTGCCGCCGCTGCTGCGCGCCCTGCGCCATGAAGCGCCTAAGGTGGTGTTCGTGGTCCAGCATGTCGATTACTGGCGCATTCCCGACCTGTTGGCCTCCGGCGATATCACCGTCGGCATCAGCCAGACCCGCGGTTTGCCGGCCAATGCCAAGCGCAAACTGCTGCGACACATCCTGCCCAGCATCTTGCGTGCCGATGCGTCCGACACGCCGCTGACGCTGGATGAATATTGCTCACGCCCGCACGTGCTGGTGTCCCACACCGCCAACGTCAGTGGCTATGCCGATGAGTGGCTGGCGGAGATCGGGCGCAAGCGCCACGTCGTGCTTTCCGTACCGCAATACAGCTCGTTGCCGGCCTTGCTGGCGGGGACTGACCTGATTGCCAGCTTGCCGGACTACACCGCCACCGCCATGGCGGCGTCCGGTCAATTGTTCCAGGAACCCTTCCCGTTCAAGACTCCGACCCTGGACCTGTCCATGGTCTGGCTCAGTCATGTCGACACCGATCCGGCCGAACGCTGGTTGCGTTCGCGCCTGGAAGCGTTCATGAGTGAGCGTGGCCTGGCCGACCTGCACACTACCGGTTCACTCTGATAATCGAGTCCAAAGAAGCCGCCGGAGCGTAGCCCGGCTCTGTGATATATGTAGGCCCTTTCTTCCCATCCACAGGAGCACCGTCATGCCTCACCTGCACATGGAATACACCGCCAACCTGCCCGAGCTGAACGCCGACGTGGCGTTGATCCGGCTCAACAATACGTTGGTGGGGTCCGGTCAGTTTGCGGCGGAGTTCGATATCAAGAGCCGTGCCGTGAAGGTCGAGACCTTCAAGGTCGGCACCGCGTTGGGTGAGCGGGCGTTTGTGCATGTGAAACTGGCGTTGCTCAGTGGTCGCCCGCCGCAGGTCAAGAAGCAGCTGTCCGAAAGCCTGTTGGCCGTTGTGCAGGATTTGTGTGAATGGCCGACGGGGGTTGAAGTCCAGTTGTGTGTGGAAATCCTCGACATCGACCGCGAGTCCTACACCAAGACGGCCATCGGCCTCTGAGTGTTCAGGCGGCTTGTTGCTCCGCGCAGGCCAAGGCCACTTGTTCGCGCAGCCAGGTGTTGGCGCTGTCCTGGTCGACGCTTTGGCTCCACTGCATGTCGAGGGTGAAACCCGGCAACCCGTTGGGTGCCTCGCAATGTTTGAATACCGCCTCGTTGGCCAGCAAGCGCTGGATGCGCCGGGGCAGGGTCAGGATGAAATCCGTGCCGGTAATCATCTTCAGCGCCGCGCTGTAGCTGTTGGATCGCGCCACAATCTGGCGCTTTTGCGCCTGCCGCGCCAGCCAGCCGTCGACCATGTTGGTGGTCGAGGTCCAGGGCGTCGGGAACACGTGACGGCGTTCGGTAAAGGCTTGCAGGCTTAAACGCGGTTCCAGCGGCGTGGCGCGCTTGTCGAAGACACACACCAGATCGTCTTCTAGCAGCTTGCGGGACTTGAGGTCGGTGTGGCTGCAATGAAAGTTCGGCCCGAAACAGATCACCAGGTCGAGGCTGCCATCGCGCAGTTCGTCGGCCGGGATATCGGTTTCGAACTTATGCATGTTGACCAGCACCGGCAGGTCCGCGAAATCGAAACGCTTCAACAGGCGCGGCAGGATCAATTGCTCGAAGTATTCCGGTGCGCAGATATTGAAGGTGACGGGCTGTGCGGTCGGGTCGAACACTTGGGCGCCGGCGTGACACAAGTTGATGCTTTCAAGGATCTTCAGCACGTGGGAATACATGGTGCTGGCTTTGTAGGTGGGGCGCATGCCGGTGCGGGTGTTGATGAACAACTCGTCTTCGAAACTGGTCCGTAGTTTCTTCAGGCAGTAACTCACGGTGGATTGACTGACGAAGAGGGCCTCCGACACACCGGTGACGCTGCTTTGCTCATACACGGCGACAAACACCATGAGGTCCTGCATATCGAGCTTTCTAAGCAAGTTACTGTTCAGCATCCGTTCTGTCTCGCTGTGCTCCTTGCGCTGACAGTGCGCAAACGTGTGCGAACGATCCTAACGGAACGATGGTGCCAGGAGAATGGCCTGTAGGAAGTTTCACGTTCAGGTGTGGGACAGAAAATGTTGTGAACACGACCTACGATTTTAATCTCCGCAAACATGGCCAGAGGCCTCTAGCCTCAGGCCCCCGCGTTGGCGGGTCAGTGAATGTGTTTGGCATAGTGCCGTGGATCGAAGCGCAGGACCATCACTATCATCAGCGCCATGACCCCGGTCAGTGACCACCAGGCCCATTCGAAACTGCCCAACTGATCGCGAATCAGCCCGGCGATCAGCGGCGAGAGGCCGGCGATCAGGTAGCCGATGCCTTGCACAAAGGCCGTCAGTCTGCCAGCGCGCTGAGGGTTGTCCAGGTGATCGAGCGACACGATCAGGCTCATCGGAAACAACCCGCCGATACCCAGGCCCAGCAGGCACGGCCACAGCAGGCTCAGGTGTTGCGGGCTGAGAATCAGGCCGCAGAAACCGGCCATGATCAGCCCCAGCAACACCACCAGCACCAGGCGTCGGTCGCGGCTGCGGTTGGCGATGGCCGGGGTCAGCAGGCCGGATATCACCTCCATGGCCGTCAGAAAGCCCAGCAACAATCCGGCGTTCTGTTCGCTCCAGCCTTTCTCCACGTAATACGGCGCCAGCCAGGCGAGCACACAGGTGTAGGACGCCGTGCCGAGGCCGAAGAAGATCGCCAGTAACCAGGCGCGGGAATTGGCGAAGAAGGATTCGCCGCGCCGTGCCTGCGCCGGTAGCGTCAGGGTCGTCTTGCGCTGGGCGGTCCAGAACAGCAACGCCAGCACGGCCAGCGCCGCCCAGATCGCCAGGCTGGTGCGCCAACTGCCGGTATGGGTCATCACCAACGGCGCAAACGACGCCGCAATCGCCGCGCCGCCCATGATCGAGGTGACATACAGCCCCATGCACACGGCGACGTTGTCGCTGAAGCGGGATTTGATCAGCGCCGGCATCAATGCCTGGATCAACGCGATGCCGACGCCGGCGGCGATGGCGCTGACGATCAGTTCGGCGGCGGAGCCGAGGAAGAGTCGCGACGCTGTGGCCAGGCCGATAATCAGCAGCGACAGCACCACGGTGCGCTGCTCGCCCAGGCGTTGGCTGATGCCGATCCCGAAAAACATCGCCAGCCCCATGGCCATCACCGGCAGCATCGTCAGCAGCGACGCGAGGCTGAAACTCAACGGGATATCCCCGCGTATCGCCGACAACAACGGACCGACGGCGGCCATGGAAGGCCGCAGGTTCAAGGCGACCAGAATGATGCTGACCATCAACCACAGGGCAGGGCGGGCTGTTGCGCGAACGTTTTCCATGAGCGGACCTTACAAAACAAGGCCCCGATTAGGCGGGAGGGGCAGGGCGGCGGCAAATCAGAAAGTCGGGGGTGGTATTTAGAAATTAAATAGGTGTTGCGTTGGTGTGCAGGAATAGAGCGAGCAACGAGAAACCTGTGGCGAGGGGGCTTGCCCCCGTTCGGCTGCGCAGCAGTCGTAAAGGATGCTGCACGGCGTGACTGAAAAACGCGCTTGGGGCCGCTGCGCAACCCAGCGGGGGCAAGCCCCCTCGCCACAAGGATTCGTGGCGATCTCAGGAGTATGTTTAGCCAACCCGCAACCAAAGTTCTTGAATTCCCGATTTAACCCACCCTCCACCCGTGTGACGCTGCGGCTCATCTGTTTTCTGCGGTTTTTTCTATGGACGGTTGGCCAGTCGCACTCCACCACCCGGCATCCAGCGGCGCTTGTGCGTCCAGCCGTGGTCGTCGGTTCCGGCCTGCCACCGCGCCAAACCTCTCTGCACTTCCTTCCGAACTGGCCTTCTGGGCGCTGTGGCATTGTCGTCATGCGCGCCCGCCGGATTCCTGCGTTTCCCGTTGATTGTTCCTACAGGTCCCCGCGCCACACGTCGGGATCAAATCGCTGACGCCTGTGCGTTTGCCTGACACGGAAAAACGAGAATTCCCATGAGTTGTGCCACGACCTCCTTTGCCACGCAGCAAGAAGCCCTGACCTTTCTGGAACAGAACCCGGATATCGAGATGTTCGAGTTGTTCATCCTCGACAACAACGGCGTACCCCGGGGCAAGTTGCTGCATCGCGATGAACTGCTGGCGGTGTACGAAAGCGGCCGGCCATTGCCGAGCACCATTCTGGGCCTGACGATCAACGGCGACGATGTGGAAAACTCCGGCCTGGTGTGGGACGTCGGCGACATCGATTGCCGCGCCTATCCGGTCAGCGGCAGTTTGCAGCGCATGCCCTGGCGGCTGATTCCGACGGCGGCGGTCCAAGTGAGCATGCACCCCACCGAAGGGATGCCGGCCACGATTGCCGACCCACGGCACTTGCTGGCCAAGGTCATCGAAGGCTTGCAGGCCGACGGCTATTACCCGGTGATGGCGGCGGAGCTGGAGTTCTACTTGCTGGATCAAAAGCGCGACAGCAACGGCCGACCCCAACCGGCGCGGGACGTCGATGGCGGCCGGCCGCGGGCCACCCAGGTCTACGGCTTGCGCGAGCTGGAACAGATCGAGCCGTTCCTCGCCGACCTCTACAGCGCCTGCAAACTCCAGGGCATCCCGGCACGCACGGCGATTTCCGAATACGCGCCGGGCCAGGTAGAAATCACCCTCGAACACCGCACCGACGCCTTGCAGGCGATGGACGAAGCGGTGCGTTACAAGCGGCTGGTCAAAGGCGTAGCGCACAAGCACGGGATGGCCGCGTGCTTTATGGCCAAACCTTTTGATGACCTGGCCGGCACCGGCATGCACATGCACGTCAGCCTGGCGGACAAGGACGGCAACAACCTGTTCGCCAGCGAAGCGCCCGACGGCACGCCGCTGCTGCGACATGCGGTGGGTGGCATGCTCGGCACCTTGCTCGATTCGTTGCTGCTGTTCTGCCCCAACGCCAACTCCTATCGGCGCTTCCAGACCAACAGCTACGCGCCGCTGGCCGCCACCTGGGGCGTGGACAACCGCACCGTGAGCCTGCGCATCCCCGGCGGGCCGGCGTTCTCCCGGCACATCGAACACCGCATCTGCGGCGCCGATGCCAACCCGTACCTGGCCGCGGCGGCGATTCTGGCGGGCATTCACCGTGGCATCCGCGAGCAACTCGACCCCGGCGCCCCGGTGGAAGGCAACGGCTACGCCCAGGCCACGGAGCTACTGCCGACCGACTGGCTGACCACCCTGCGCGCACTGGAAGGTTCGGATTGGGCGCGGGAAGCGTTCGGCGCCGAGTTTCTGGGGGTGTACCTGGCGGTGAAGCGTGCCGAGTATCGGCAGTTCATGGGCGAGGTCGGCGAGCAGGACTGGCGCTGGTACCTGAACCAGGCCTGACCGTTTCTGAATGACTTTAAGCGTTTCACGGTTATATCCGGAGCCAACTAATCGTTGGCTTCTTTTTCACGAAAAATTGATGGTTCGCTGCTTAAAGTTTGTGCTGTCGCGGAAAATGAAATTTTCACATTTCCGGCGGCACTTCTTTTCAGGAACAGTCGATCCGCATGTTGAAATTCAAAGCCGTGCGCCCCGAGTGGGTGACACTGATTGCCAGTGCGTTCTTATTGGCCGGGTTTAACCTGGTGCTTTGGCAGCATCTTTTCGAAATCACTGCCTCGGACGCCCAGGGCATTGCCATGCGCGTGGCGTTTGGCGTGATGGTGCTTGGCGCGTTCAATATTGTCCTGACCCTGCTGGCGTTCCGGCCGCTGCTCAAGCCGCTGCTGATGTTGATCTTTATGGTCAGTGCGGGCGTGGCGTATTTCATGAGCCAATATGGCGTATTGATCGACGCCGGCATGTTTCGCAACTTCGCCGAAACCAATGCCACGGAAGTGCGCGATTTACTCTCGATAAAGTTGTTTGTCTACATTGTTTTGTTGGGTGTTTTGCCCGCGTGGTTAGTGTGGAAAACACCGATCAATTATCGCGCCTGGCATCGTGATCTATTAAGTAAGGCATTGGTGAGTGTCGCCTCCGTAGTGGTGGTCGGTGGCGTCGCATTGGTGAATTACCAGGGCCTGTCATCGCTGTTTCGCAATCACCATGAACTGCACCTGATGGTGGTGCCGAGCAACTACATCGGCGCGTCGGCCGGTTATTTGCGTGAACAGGTCGCATCGGCACAACAACCCTTCGTCAAGATCGGCGAGGACGCCCGCAAGGACCTGACCTGGCAGACCCACGGCCGTAAATCCCTGACAGTGCTGGTGGTCGGCGAAAGTGCCCGGGCCGAGAACTTCGGCATCCTGGGTTATGACCGAAACACCACCCCCAAGTTGAGTAAAGAAGCGGGTCTGATCGCCTTCACTGACGTGCATTCCTGCGGCACGGAAACCGCAGTATCGGTGCCATGCATGTTCTCCAACATGGGGCGCAAAGACTACAGCGCCAGCAAGGCCAAGAATGAAGAAGGCTTGCTGGATGTGCTCAAGCGCGCCGGGCTGGACGTGATCTGGCGCGATAACCAGTCGGGCTGCAAAGGCACGTGTGATCGGGTGACGATCGATGATGTCAGCAACTTGAAAGACCCGGTGCTGTGCTCCAGCAGCGAATGCCGCGATGAAATTCTCCTGCAAGGTTTGCAGCACTTTATCGACACCCTGGACAAAGACACCGTGCTGGTCCTGCACCAGATGGGCAGCCACGGCCCGGAATACTTCAAGCGTTACCCGAAAGAGTACGAACACTTCACGCCGGTGTGTGAAAGCAATGCGCTGAACAATTGCAGTCGCGAAAGCATCGTCAATGGCTACGACAACACCCTGGTGTACACCGACCACGTGCTCTCGACCCTGATCGATCTGTTGCGCAGCAACCAGGACAAGGTCGATACCGCGATGCTGTACCTGTCCGACCACGGCGAGTCTTTGGGTGAGTACAACCTGTTCCTCCACGGCACGCCGTACATGATGGCGCCCGAGCAACAGAAACATGTGGCGATGCTGGCGTGGTTCTCCGACAGCTATCAACGCTCGTTCTCGGTGGACACTCATTGCCTGCAGATGAGTCGGGAAAAACCCCTGAGCCAGGACAATCTGTTCCATTCGATGATTGGTCTGCTGGAGGTCGACAGCAAGGTCTACAACCCGGACCTGGACATGTTCGCCGGCTGCCGCGCGCCTGTGATCGATGGCGTGCTGGCCAGGAAATGAGGGTTTCGACTTATTTTTCACAGGCTGGTCGCTAACCTGCGGCCGTTAGATCTTCCAATAAGAGCCCCTGTATATGTCCGCGCTGCCCCCATCTGTTGTCGAGCTTGAGTTCGCCCGGCGCTACGATCAGGAACACGCACGCGTCTGCCTGCAGCCGCAACCCCGTGGCCTGGCCGGGCGCCTGGCGTTCTGGCGCGTCGAGCAGTTGGTGCGCAATGCGCTCAAGGTCGCTGGTGAACCGGGTTTGTTGCTGGACGTGGCCTGTGGTGTCGGGCGTTTCTGGCCGGTGCTGGCCGAGCACGGCAACCGCGTGATCCTGGCGTCGGACCCGTCCCAGGACATGCTCGATCACGCACGCACCCATCATCCGGCGCATTTGCTTGAGCGGATCAAGACCTTCCAGAGCTCGGCGTTCACCATCGGTTTGTCGGCGAACGCAGTCGACAGCATGATTTGCATGCAACTGTTTCAACATATCGCCAGCCCTGAACACCGGTTGGCCATGTTGGGGGAGTTTCACCGCGTCAGTCGTGACACGGTGATTGTTGCGGTGCGCCTCGCCAGCCGCTTCCAGCGTCGGCCCAGCGCTGCGCAGGGCGCCATGCCCACGCCGCTGGAGAGCAAGGCCGTGGTGGAAGCCGAGTTCAGGCAAGCGGGTTTCAGCCTGCTCAGTCATCAGGACTTCTTTCCCGCTTGCGCGCGGATGCGGGTCTACGTACTGCGTAAGACCGGATAACCTCCCTTCGTCAGACGCTTCTTGCCCTTTTGTAGGGTTTTTCGCTAAAGCTCTTGTGCAGTGGATGCGCGGAAATCGCCGGGGGCGATATATACTGCGCGCCATTCTTCAAGGGAGAGCCGTGTGGCCATCGATATTCACTGGATTCGCGACAACGATAGCCTCGGTCAGTTTTGCGCCGAGTGGCAAAAGCTGCCATTCGTTGCCCTCGACACCGAATTCATGCGGGTCGACACCTTTTATCCGATTGCCGGCCTGTTGCAGATCGGCGATGGCGTACGCGCTTACCTGATTGATCCGCTGACCATCGACAACTGGCAACCCTTGGCCGCGCTGCTGGAAAACCCGGCCGTGGTCAAAGTCGTGCACGCGTGCAGCGAAGACCTCGAAGTCCTGTTGCGCCTGACCGGCAGCCTGCCGGCGCCGTTGTTCGACACGCAACTGGCCGCCGCTTATCTGAACCTCGGCTTCTCCATGGGTTACTCGCGGTTGGTCCAGGAAGTGCTCGGCATCGACCTGCCCAAGGGCGAGACCCGCTCCGACTGGCTGCAACGTCCGCTGTCCGACACCCAGATCAGCTACGCCGCCGAAGATGCCCTGCATCTGGCGGAAGTCTACGTACGCCTGCAACCGAAGCTGTCCGAAGACAAATACAGCTGGGTGCTGGAGGACGGCGCCGAACTGGTGGCCAACCTGCGCCGCGAGGTCGATCCGTACGAGGTCTACCGCGAAGCCAAACTGGCCTGGAAGCTGTCCCGCGCCCAACTCGCCGTATTGCGTGAACTCTGCGCCTGGCGCGAGCATGAGGCCCGCGCCCGTGATCTGCCGCGCAACCGCATCGTGCGTGAGCATTCCTTGTGGCCGCTGGCCCGGACTCAGCCGGACAACCTCGGCGCGCTGGCGAAAATCGAAGACATGCACCCACGTACCGTGCGTCAGGACGGCGAATTCCTGCTTGATCTGATCAAGCGTTCTGCCACTGTGTCGCCGGATCAATGGCCGCCGGCGGTGCCGGAGCCGTTGCCGGTGGACGCCGCCACGCTGGTCAAGCAACTGCGGGCCATCGGCCAGGCCGAAGCCGAGCGCCTGAACATCGCGCCAGAACTGATGCTGCGCAAGAAAACCCTGGAAGCGCTGCTCAAGAGCGGCTACCCCAACGGTCCTTACCAATTGCCTGATTCGCTGCGTGGCTGGCGCCGCGAATTGATGGGCCAGGCGCTGCTCGACAGCCTGGCCACCGCCGGAGAACAGCCTTGAAACGTATTTGCTCCATTTACCGCAGCCTGAAGAAAAACGAGATGTACCTCTATGTGCTCAAAAGCGATGCACTGGAGCGCGTCCCGGAATCGCTGATGGCGGCGTTCGGCAAGCCCCATCACGCCTTCGACCTGGTGCTGAGCCCCGAGCGCAAACTGTCGCGCGAGGACATCACCGTGGTCCTGGAAAACCTTGAAAAGCAGGGTTACCACTTGCAGATGCCGCCGGCCGAGGACGAGTACATCGAACACTTGCCCGAAGAGTTGCTGCGTCGCAACGACCCGATGTGAGCGGCAGACAGGTTCCGTTCAGAGCCTGTATGAAACACTGGAATGATTTTGGCGATGGCCGCCGCGACAGCGCGGTGGCCGTTTGCACTGTTTTCGAAAGGTTTGAACCATGCGCGTTCTGATTGCTGAACACGACCACCCTGTGTACGCCCAACTGCTGCGTCAGGCAGCGCCCGAGCTGGAAGTGCTGACCAGCGGCGACTCCGCCGAACTCGCCCGCCAGGCCGCCGATTGCCCGATCTGGCTCGGCCAGCCGGACTTGCTGGCCAACCTGCTGCGTCAGAGCCACCAGCCACAGTGGCTGCAATCGACCTGGGCCGGCATTACGCCGCTGCTGGCCGACGGCCTGCCACGCCACTATCGCCTGACACGGGCGGTGGGGATTTTCGGCCAGGTCATGGCTGAATACGTTTTGACTTATATGCTCGGCCACGAGCGCGAAGTACTGGCGCGATTGGTCAGCCAGGTCGAGCGCAAATGGGACAGTCGTCAGGGGCAAAGCCTGGCGGGGCGCAAGGCGTTGATCGTCGGCACCGGCGACATCGGCCAGACCGTGGCGCAGTTCCTCGTACCCTTTGGCGTCGAGTTGTACGGCATCGCCAGCGAAGCCCGGGAACAGGCGCCATTCGTTGAAGTCGGCGCGCTGGCTGACTTGCCGCGCCTGGTTGGCGAAGTGGATTACGTGATCAACCTGCTGCCCAACACACCCAATACCCACGACCTGTACGACGCGGCACTGTTCAAGCAATTCAAGCCGACGGCTGTGTTCATCAACGTCGGGCGCGGCGTGGCGGTGGTGGATGCGGATTTGGTCGAAGCCTTGAAAGAAGGGCATCTGGCCGGCGCGGTGATCGACGTCTGCCGTCAGGAGCCCTTGCCGCAACGGCATCCGTTCTGGACTGCCTGGGGCTTGCTCCTGACCGGCCACAGCTCGGCACCGACCTCGCCATCGATGATGGTGAACCTGTTTGTCGAGAACCTGCGGGCGTACGAGGCGGGTGAAGCGCTGCGCGGGGAAGTGGATTTCAATCGCGGGTATTGAACCCACTCCAATCA
This sequence comes from Pseudomonas sp. ANT_J12, assembly GCF_008370045.1. Lineage (GTDB taxonomy): Bacteria > Pseudomonadota > Gammaproteobacteria > Pseudomonadales > Pseudomonadaceae > Aquipseudomonas. The sequence continues at coordinate 430,082 of NZ_VOBN01000001.1, read as the reverse complement.
ACTTGGCGAGGGGGCTTGCCCCCGTGATCGTTCCCACGCTCTGCGTGGGAATGCCGCCAGGGACGCTCCGCGTTCCGCTTCGCAAGTGACGCGGAGCGTCACAGGATGCATTCCCACGCACAGCGTGGGAACGATCAGGCGATCAGGCGATCGGGGTAGTGGGTTAGAGGGTGAAGCTGCCTTCTGCCGCGAGTTCACTCAACGGCCGACGCGGGCTCGGTTCTTCCCGGGCTTGCAGATATTCCGCCAACGTCGCTTTATCCCCCAGTTTGCCAACGGCCACCGCAGCGTGCAGTGCATAACCCTCGGGAATGTTCAGCTCTTTGCGGGTCAGTTCCTGGTCGAACCCGGCCATGCCGTGGGTGTGCCAGCCGCTGATGCTCGCTTGCAGCGCCAGGTGGCCCCAGGCCGAACCGGTGTCGAAGGTGTGCCACAACGCCGGGGTTTCTTCGGTGGCGCCCGGTGCGGTGAAGGTGGTTTTCGAGATCACGATCACCAGCGCCGAGGCGTGTTGCGCCCAGCCACGGTTGAATTCGTTCAACAGGCCGAGGAAACGCTCCCAGTTTGGCGTATCGCGACGCGCATACAGAAACCGCCAAGGCTGCGAGTTATAAGCCGACGGCGCCCAGCGCGCGGCTTCGAAGAAGCTCAGCAGGGTTTCTTCCGGGATGGCTTCGCCGGTAAACGCCCGTGGCGACCAGCGATCGGTGAACTGTGGGTGAATGGCGTAATCGGCGACGCGTGGGTTGGCACTCATGCAGAGGTTCCTTGCTACGTTTGAGTAAGACTGTCGAAGTAAAAACCTGCGGCCGCAGTTGAGCTGAGCGATGAGGTTTTCATGAGCCGTGGCAGTTCACCGGAATGCAACGCGGTTGCGCGTTAATGGCCTTCGGGTTTGGCTCGTTGCGACTGGCAAAGCTACGCGGCGGCGCAAAAACTGACAAGAGCGTTCTACCGACAGTCGCCGGCGCTTGGCCCGCAAGGCCTGGGGCACTAGACTGGCGGCCTTTTCACCACCTGATGTTGATGCTTGAACCATGGTCGCCAAAATCGAACCGTTCTGGATGCGCAAAACCCTCGATCAACTCGATCCCCAGGAATGGGAATCGCTGTGCGACGGCTGTGGCCTGTGCTGCCTGCAAAAGCTCGAAGATGAAGAAGACAACAGCGTCTACTACACGCGCATCGCCTGCAAACTGCTGGACCTGAACACCTGCCAGTGCACGGACTACCCGAACCGTCGCGAATTCGTGCCGGACTGCATCCAGCTCACGCCGGGCAAGGCGGAAGAGTTCCAGTGGCTGCCGCCGACCTGCGGCTATCGGCTGGTCAGCGAAGGCAAGGACCTGCCGCTGTGGCATCACTTGGTGTGCGGCGATCGCGAGGCAGTGCACCACGAACGTATCTCCCAGTCCGGGCGCATGCTCGCCGAAGGCAGCGTGCCGGAAGACGATTGGGAAGATCACCTGATTTTCCGCGCGGGTTAATTTGTGGCGAGGGAGCTTGCTGTGGCGAGGGAGCTTGCTCCCGCTTAAGTGCACAGCACTCACAAAACCATCAGTGATTAATAAAATTTGGGGCCGCTACGCAGCCCGGCGCGAGCAAGCTCGCTCGCCACATAAGGAGTGTGTATGGCTGTGGGATTGCGGCTCGCGTTGGCCGTCGGGGCGTTGGCCCTGAGTTCGTCGGTGTGGGCGGCGAAGAAGGTCGATCTGGATTATCACGTGCGCCTGTTGCCCCAAAGCGATCAGGCCGAAGTGCGCCTGACCCTCGCCCAAGGCTCGGCAGTACGCAGCCTCGACTTTGACCTGGGCGACGGCAGCCACTACAGCGACTTCAAGGCCGACGGCCAATGGCAACTGACCCCGGGGAAAACCGCTCGCGGTGTCTGGCACCCGGCCGCCGACAAAGCCAGCCTGACCTACCGCGTGCGCATCAGCCACGGGCGCAAGAACGGCAGCTTCGACACGCGCATGACCCCGACCTGGGCACTGATGCGCGGTGACGACCTGGTGCCGGCGGCCAAGCTCGATCAGCAGGACGGCGTCGAGTTGGTGTCACGCCTGGAATTCGAATTGCCCAACGGCTGGAAAAGCGTCGAAACCGCCTGGCCGCGGATCGGCAAGAACAAATTCCGTATCAACAACGTGTCCCGGTTGTTCGACCGCCCGACCGGCTGGATGCTCGCCGGCCACCTCGGCAGCCGTCGCACCCGGTTGGGGGAAACCGAAGTCACCGTCGCCTCGCCGTTGGGGCAGGGCATGCGCCGCATGGACGTGCTGACGTTGCTGACCTTTGTCTGGCCGCAAGCCCAGGCCGTGTTCCCCCGTCACCCGAGCAAACTGCTGATCGTCGGCGCCAACGACCCGATGTGGCGCGGCAGCCTGGCGGCGCGGGAGTCGATCTACCTCAACAGCCGCTTGCCGCTGGTCAGCGAAAACGGCACCAGCCCGTTGGTGCGTGAATTGGCGCAAGTCTTCGGGCGGGTCAATGACCGCCAGCACAGCGACTGGATCAGTGAAGGCCTGGCCGAGTTTTACGCCATCGAACTGGTGCGCCGCGGGGGTGGCATGAGTGATGAGCGCTATGAGGCTTTGCAGAAGAAGTTGGCCAAGGACAGCCAGAAGGTGACAACTTTGCGCGGCTCGCAGATCAGCCCGGCGCAGATGGCCAAGGCTGTGTTGCTGCTACAGGAACTGGACCGCGAGATTCGCCTGAAGACCCGCAACAAACGCTCGCTGGATGATGTACAGCGTGGGGCGATGCACCTGGAAAGCGTCGATACCAAGGAATTTGTTCAGCTCGCGGAGAGCGTGATTGGCGAACCTTCCAAAGTCCTCGATACCGAGTTGCTTCAGTAACGCAGCCTTCGCGGGCAAGCCTCGCTCCTACAGGACATGAGTCGCTCACCCATTATGTGAACGACCTCAACCCGTAGGAGCGAGGCTTGCCCGCGAAGAGGCCATCAACCTCACCGCGATATCCGGATTGATCGTTCCCACGCTCCGCGTGGGAATGCCTCCGGGGACGCTCTGCGTTCCATCGCTGGAAAGGGACGCGGAGCGTCCCGGGCTGCATTCCCACGCGGAGCGTGGGAACGATCAGGACGGGGGGTTAAACCCCGGCTTTCGGCGATTTCAACGAATCATTGCCGGTCACCGTAGCGGTATGGGTCGCCGCCTCGGCATTGGCCTTCAACTGGCTCAGCTCTTCCCCCGCCCGCTGAATCTTCGCCCGTACGTTGTTCATGTCCTGGCGGCTTTTCTCCAGCAGGCTTTTCACCGAGCTGTGCCCGGTAATGCCACGGGCCAGGGCCACGCCGCCGATCGCCACTTGAATCAAGCCAAACACACCGCCGCGACGCAGGCCCTTGCCGACCATCACCACGCCGCCGGCCAGGGAACCGATGCGCTCCCAGCCCTCGACGTTCTGTTCGTGGCGAGTCTGGAACGGGGTGGATTCGATGCGTTCTACGCGTTTGAGTTCGCTCATGATCTGTCTCCAGGCTGGGAAGGATAATTAAGCTGACTGCCGAGGCGCGCCGCTTGTTCCATCGGATGTGCGGTGAGTCAGCGGAATTTCGCCCCCGAGCGAGTGTTCAGCCCTTTGGCCATGCGGTCGTAGAGCACGACGTTGACCGTGGCCGCCAGGTTCATGCAACCGGTGGTCGGGATGTAGACCACGTCTTCGCACCAATCACGGATCTCTTTATCCAGCGAGCCGTCTTCCGGGCCGAAGATGTAGAGGGCGCGATCCGGGTGGGTGTATTCCGGCAGTGAGCGCGCGCCTTCGACCAGTTCCACGGCGACCGGCACGCAGCCGAGCGGCAGGATCTTTTTCAGGTCGTCGATGCCGATCAGCGGAATGTCGTAGTGCACGCGCTTGGTGTCGGTGACGAAGTCGGCGGCGCGCTCATAGCGCTTGCCGGTGTAGAACACCGACGCCACGCCATAACAGCCCGCGGCGCGCATCACCGAACCGACGTTCTCCGGTGACTTGGGGTTATACAAACCAATGCAGCTGTACCGTTTGTCTGCCACGAGCGGGGTGCCTTCGGGAAAAAGAGGGCGATTATACGGGGATTGGCCGGGAGCGGGCAGTTTCGGGATTGGCGGCGTTCGGGCGACTGTCATCGCGGGCAAGCCTTGCTCCTTGGGGTTTGTGTCGAACCCCAAATGAGTGAACGCCCCAATCCCGTAGGAGCAAGGCTTGCCCGCGAAGAGGCCAGCACATCCAGCCTCAATTTTCGGCGCTGTTCCAACCCCCACCCAACGCCACCACCAACCCGACACTCGCCTGCAACTGCCGTGTCTGTAACCTCTGCAACTGCCGCTGCGCTTGCAGCGCCGAGGTCTGCGCGGTCACCACATCCAGATAATTCACCGCCCCGGCCTCATAGCTATTCATCGCCAATGTCTGCGTGCGTTGCGCAGCCTCGACCGCCGCTTGCTCATCCTCTGCCTCCCGTTGCAGGTCGCGCAGTTGCCCGAGCTTGTCTTCGACTTCGCGCACCGCCCGCAGCACCTGGCTACGGTAATGCGCGGCCGCTTCTTCGAACTCGGCCTGGGCCTGGCGTTCGTTGGCGTTGAGGCGACCGCCGTCGAAGATCGGCAGGTTGACCAACGGCCCCAACGCCCAATAACGATTACCGGCGGCCAGCAGATTACCGCTGCCCGCCGTTTGCCCACCGAGCAACCCGGTCAAGCTGAAATCCGGGTACCACGCCGCGCGGGCCACGCCGATATTGGCGTTGGCGGCATACACCCGGCGTTCGGCGGCCGAGATGTCCGGGCGGCGTTGCAGCAGGGTGCTCGGCAGCGCGTCGGGGACTGAAGGAAGCCCCAATGCCTGATCGCTCGCATTCAATCGGAAAACACTCGCCGGCTCACCCACCAACTCTCCAATCGCATGCTCGGCCAGATCCCGCTGCGCCCGCACATCGTCCAGTTGCGCCCGGGCCTCGGCCAGTTGGCTTTGCGCCCGGGTCAGGTCCAGTTCCGAGGCGATGGCGCCTTCGTAACGGTCGCGGGTCAATTGCAGGGCCTGGGTGTAATCGTCGAGGGAGCTGGCGAGAATTTTGCGCTGGGCATCCAGGCCATTGAGCTGGATATACAGCGTGGCCAGTTGCTGTTGCAGGCGCAGCCGCGCCGCCGCCAAGTCGTCCGCCGACGCCTGAGCCTGGGCATCACCCGCCGCCACCTGATTGCGAATCCGCCCCCACAAATCGAGATCGAAGTTCAGCACCAACCCGGCGGTATTGCTGTTGTACACCGACGGCTGATTGCTGCCGCGCAACGGCTTGCCGTCCGACTGACGCTGGCGCAACGGCTGGGCGCTGGCGCTGATCTGCGGGAACAACCCGGCATGCAGTTGACCGGCATACGCCTGCGCCGCCTCAAAGTGCGCGAGGGCCGCCGCCAGGTCCGGGTTGGCCTTGAGCAATTGCTGTTGCAGGTGGTTCAGGCGCGGGTCCCGATAGAGCTGCCACCAGTTCGACGTCAAGGGCGGCGCTTTTGCCAAGTGCCACGGACCGTCGCTGGTCTGCTCGCGATACTGCGCCGGCAAATCGATGGCCGGCACCTGGTAGGTCGGCGCCATCGAACAGCCTTGCAACAGCAACGCCATCACCAGCAGCTCAAGCCTTGGGCGCATGCACACCTCCAGCATCGGCCAGTTGCACGGCATCGCCTTCACGCAGCGCATCCGGCGGGTTATCCACCACTCGATCCGCAGGTTTCAAGCCCTGATCAATCACCAGCCGCTCCCCCAGATCCAGACCGATATGAATGTCGCGCAAGTGCACGTGATTCTCCGGATCCAGCACCGCCACCTGGGTGCCCTGGGCGCGGAAGATCAGCGAACTCGCCGGTATGCTCACACCATGGGTATCGGCGGGAATCTGCAACGTCGCTTCGGCATAGTCACCGGGCAACAACGCGCCGTCCGGGTTATCCGCGACAAACTGCGCAAGCAAGGTGCCGGAGCGGCGATCCACCGCCGTCGAATCCCCGAGCAACCGCGCGGTGAAGTGCTGGCCGGGATGCTCCGGCACGATCAATTCAGCCGACATGCCGGGTCGGATCACGCTGGCGTAGTTCTGCGGCACCGGCACGTAGAGGCGCAGTTGATGGGTGTCGGCGATGTCGAACAGTTGCGGATCGCTGTCATTGTCGGCCTTGATCAACTGGCCGATGTCGGTGTTGCGCGCGGTGATGGTGCCGGCGAATGGCGCACGAATAGTCTTGTAGTCTTCCAGCGCCGACAGCCGCGCGTAATCAGCCGCAGCGGCATCAGCGTTGGCCTTGGCGGCGGCCGCGTTGGAGCGTTTTTCATCGGCTTCCTGACGCGACACCGAATGCGTCGCCAACAGGTTTTGCCAACGGCTGGCGGTGGTTTCGGCCAGGCGCGCATTGGCCTGTTCCTGAATCAACCGGGCACGGGTTTGCGCCACTTGTTGATCGAGGTCCGGGCTTTCGATCTCGGCCAGGATCTGCCCGGCCTTCACATGGGCGCCGATGTCGGTTTTCCAGTCCTTGAGGTAGCCGCTGACCCGCGCATGGATTGGCGCCTTGCTCCACGCCTCCAGATGCGCCGGCAAGCGCAGGCTGTCGCCGTGCACGTTCTGTTGCGGCTGGAACACGCTGACCAGCGGCATGGCCGCCGTTTCAGTCCAGGCGGCCACGGCTTTCTCGTGGCGAGTGCGGGCGGCCAGACCGTTGGCCACCAGCAGCGCGGCCAGGGTCAGGCCGCCGACCCCGACCCACATCAGGCGTTTGCGCGACGGTTTTTGATCAGGCGACATGAGAGCTTTCTCCAGCAACAGTACGAGTTGATTGACGTCCGTGAACCAGGCTGAACACCACCGGTACGAACAGCAGCGTGGCAGTGGTGGCGAGGATCAAGCCGCCGATCACAGCGCGGCCCAACGGCGCGTTCTGTTCCTCGGACAGGGCCAGCGGCAGCATGCCGATGATCATCGCCAGGGCGGTCATGCACACCGGGCGAAACCGGGTGTAGCCGCCTTCGAGCGCAGCCTTGAGCGCGTCGCCGTGTTCGGCCAGGCGTTCACGGCAGAAACTCACCACCAGAATCGAGTTGGCCGTGGCCACGCCCATGCACAGGATCGCCCCGGTCAGGGCCGGCACCGACAGCGAGGTGCCGCTGAGAAACAGCATCCACACAATCCCGGCCAGCGCGGCGGGCAGGGCGGTGATGATCACGAACGGATCGACCCAGGACTGGAAGTTGACCACGATCAGCAAGTAGATCAGCACCACCGCGCCGAGCAGGCCGAAGCTCAAACCGCTGAACGCTTCGTGCAGCGCATCGATCTGCCCGTGCAGGCTGATCACCGCGCCTTTGGGCCGCATCGAAGCGGTGTCATCCAGCACTTTTTGAATGTCCTTGGCCACGCCGCCGAGGTCGCGGCCCTGCACATTCGCGTACAGGTCGAGGGTCGGCATGATGTTGTAGTGGCTGACCACCGCCGGGCTCTGCACCCGGGAAATGCTCGCCAGACCACCAAGGATCTGCGATTGCCCGTCACTGCCGGTCACCGGCAAGGCTTCCAGCGACGGCAGGCTGTCGAGGCGATATTGCGGCGTCGCGGCGACCACGCCGTAGGACACGCCGTTGGCCGGGTTGAGCCAGAACGTCGGCGCGGTCTGCGAACTGCCGGCCAGGGACGCGACCATGCTGTTGGTCACGTCGCGCTCGGTGATGCCCAGGCCATTGGCCCGCAGTCGATCGACATTGACCTGCAACGACGGATAACCGGTGGACTGCTGGATGCGCAAATCGGCGACCCCGGCCACATGCTGCAAGCGTCGCTCAAGCTCCACGGCATAGGCGCGGTTCGCCACGTCATTGGGCCCGGAGATTTTCACGTCCAGCGGGGCCGGGGCGCCGAAGTTGAGGATCTGGCTGCTGATGTCCGCCGGCAGGAACGCAAAGTGACTGCCGGGAAAGCTTTCCGGCAAGGCTTCGCGCAGGCGTTTCACGTAATCGGCGGTGGGGCGGTGCTCGGCCTTGAGGCTGACCTGGATGTCACCGTCCTGGGGGCCGATGGTGCCGCTGTTGCTGTAGGCCATGTCGATGCCGCTCAGCGGGATGCCGATGTTGTCGACGATGGTGTCCAGTTGCTCGGCGGGGATGATCTCGCGGATCCGCGCTTCGATGCGGTCGAACGCCGCCGCGCTTTCCTCGATCCGCGTGCCCAATGGCAGGCGCACATGCAGCGACAACGCGCCAGCGTCGGTGGCGGGAAAGAAGTCCTCGCCCAGGCTCGGCAGCAGCGCAAACGAAGCCAGCACACAGGCCAGGAACCCGAGCAGGAACCGCTTGCGGTATTCCAGCGCCAGTTCCAGCAGACCGAAGTAAGTGTCCCGCAGGTTGGAGAAATGCCGCTCGAAACCCTGCTGGAAATTCAGCACCCGTTGCAGCAACGGATGATGGGTTTTTCGGTGCTGCTCACCCTCGTGATGGTTGATGAATTCATCTTCCGGGTGATGCCCCGGACCTTGCTCGGGTACGTGAGGTTTGAGCAAAAACATTGCCAGGGTCGGCACCAAGGTGCGCGACAGAATGAAGGAGCTGGCCATGGCAAACATCACCGCCAGCGCCATCGGCCGGAACAGGTAACCGGCGATGCCCTGCAACAGGAACATCGGCACAAACACGATGCAAATGCACAGCAACGACACGAACGCCGGGCCGACAATCTGTTTCGCGCCGTCGAGGATCGCGGTCTTCACTGCTTTGCCCTGTTCCAGGTGCCAATTGATGTTCTCGATGGTCACCGTGGCATCGTCCACCAGAATCCCCACCGCCAACGCCAACCCGCCGAGGGTCATGACGTTGAGGGTCTGGCCGCTGGCGGCGAGCAGGGCGATGGCCGACAACACCGCGAGCGGAATCGAGGCGGCGATGATCAGGGTTGAACGCCAACTGCCAAGAAACAGCAGGATCATCGCGCTGGTCAGCAACGCGGCGATGATGCCTTCCTTGGCCACGCTGCCCACCGACTGTTTGACGAACACCGAGGCATCGCCCAGCAGGGAAGTCTTGAGCGACGGCGGCACGGTTTCGTTGATGCGCGGCAGCATCTGGCGAATGCCGTCGATGATCGACAGCGTGGAAATATTGCCGTTCTTCAACGCGGGCATCAGCACCGCGCGACGGCCATCGACCCGCACGATATTGGTCTGCGGCGGCGAGCCGTCACGCACGTGGGCCACCTGGCCGATGGTGATCAGCGCGCCGTCGACGGTTTTGATCGGCAGGTCGTTGAGTTCGTCGATGGCTTTCGGGCTGTTGTTTAGCAGCACCGTGTATTCATTGGGACCGAGTTTGGCGGTGCCGACCGGGATGATCTGGTTCTGGGCAGCCAGCGCATTGCCGACGTCCTGGGCGGACAAGCCTTTGGCGGCCAGCGCCTGCGGGTCGAGGTCGAGGGTGATCTGCCGTTGTTTGCCGCCCATCGGCGTCGGAATCGCCAGGCCCGGCACCGAGGTCAGGGGCAGGCGAATGTTGTTCTGCACCAGGTCGCGGATCTTCGCTTCCGACAGCGTGGGGCTTGAGAACGCCATCTGCAAAATCGGCACGGTCGAGGCGCTGTAGTTGAGGATCAGCGGCGGCGTAATGCCCGGTGGCATCTGTTTGAGCACGGTCTGCGACACCGCCGTGACCTGGGCGTTGGCGGTGCGGATATCGACGCCGGGCTGGAAGAAAATCTTGACGATGCCCATGCCCGGCAGGGATTGCGACTCGATGTGCTCGATGTCGTTGACCGTGGTGCTCAGGGAGCGCTCATAGGTGTAGATCACCCGCCCGGCCATGTCCTGCGGCGCCAGGCCGTTGTACTGCCAGACCACGGCGATGACCGGAATGCCGATGTCGGGAAACACATCGGTGGGCGTTCGCAGGGCCGCCATCGGCCCGATGATGCAGATGAAAATTGCCAGCACGATAAACGTGTAGGGCTTGAGCAGTGCAGTCTTTACCAGCCCGAGCATGCCGTAAACCTCCGAGGTCTTGAATGCAATTGCCCGGCAGTCTTGCGTGTGCAACTTAAAGATTTGCCTTCACGGGGATGAAGAAATCTTTAACGTTTTCCTGAAAAACCTTTCATGGGTCTTCATTTGTCCGCGCCGCTCTAGCCCGCCACTCTTCACCTCAAGCCGATGGCCCGTCGTCACACCTGACGGCGGCATCGACGCTCAACTTTCGAGGTGTTTTGCCATGACGCTCAAACCCCTGTTACTGGTCCCCGGCCTGAGCCTGATCTGCCTGTTATCGGCGTGTGCCGGCCCGGAACCCAAGTCGGACCCGAGCGAAGCCTGGATCGATCTGCAACAACCGGGAAACACCAACGTGCTGGCGGAAAAGATCGATGGCCAGCGCGTTGAAGACGGACGTTATTTCGAGGTCAAGCCCGGCGTTCATCGGCTGGACGTGACGCTGATCCGCGGCACCGATGGCAACTCGGCGGAACCTATTTGCACGGGGCGCCTGGACTACAGCCACTTTCAGGCGGGTGAGCGCTACCAGATGAATGCGTCCAGCGCAGGCTTGTCGGCCAGCGCCAGCCTGGTGGACTCCCACGGCAAACAGGTGGCGCAGAGCGATCGTTTTCAGTGCTCGTAGGCCCGGCGTTTCAAGGTTGTTTTTTCATGAAGGAAGGTCATTGCAATGACACTTAAACCACTGCTGTTGATTCCGGGCCTGAGCCTGGTTTGTCTGTTGTCCGCTTGCGCCGGGCCGATGCCCAAACCCGATCCAGGCATGGCCTGGATCGGGCTGCAGGAAGAGGCGCCCAATGACATGCTGGCCGAACGGGTGGATGGCCAGCGTATCGATGACGGCCGCTTCTTCGAAGTGGCCCCCGGCGCCCATGACCTGGAGGTGACGTTGTTCGAGATGCCGAGTGGCGATTCGAACCAGGAGGATTGTGAGGGCAAGGTCAGTTACCCGCAGTTCAAGGCTGGCGAGCATTACCGGTTGGTAGAGTCGAGTCTGGGCGAGGAGGTGAGCGCGCGGCTTGAGGATTCGCACGGCAAGCAACTGGCGCAGACTGGCGATTTCCAGTGCATGCCGGGATAAGCCGCTGCGCGACGGCGGTGTGCCGAACATAGCCCCTGTAGGAGCATCGCTTGCTCGCGATAGCGTCCCCGAGACCGCCATCGGCTGTAGGAGCAAAGCTTGCTCGCGATAGCGTCCCCGAGACCGCCATCGGCTGTAGGAGCAAAGCTTGCTCGCGATAGCGTCCTCGAGACCGCCATCGCGAGCAAGCTCCTACAGGTCGTCATCGCTGGCCTTTAAAGCGGTTCTGCAATCACATACCCCGACCCACGCATGGTGCGAATCAACGGCGGCATGCCCGGCGGGTCGATTTTCTTGCGCAGCCGACCGATGTGCACATCGATCAGGTTGGTGCCCGGATCAAAGTGATAGCCCCAGACCTCTTCGAAAATCATCATCCGCGACAAAATCTGCCCCGGGTTGCGCATCATGAATTCCAGCAGTTTGTACTCGGTGGGCAGCAGGCTCAGCGGCTGGTTGGCGCGGTGGGCTTCGTGGCTGATCAGGTCCAGTTCCAGGTCGGCGATGCGCAGGGTGGTGTCGAAGGTTTTGGCCGGGCTTTTACGTCGCAGCAACACTTCGACCCGCGCGGCCATTTCGTCAGTGGCGAACGGTTTGGCCAAATAATCATCGCCCCCGGCACGCAAGCCGCGCACGCGTTCATCGACGTCGGAGAGGGCGCTGATCATCAGGATTGGCGTCGCCACGCCAATGGCGCGCAGCGTGGTGACGATGGCCAGGCCATCCAGTTCGGGAAGCATGCGGTCGAGGGTGATCAGGTCGTAATTGCCACTGACCGCGCTCACCAGACCTTCGCGGCCATTGCTCACCCAATCCACTTCAAAACCGTGGCTTTGCAATTCGGTGACAATTTCCGTGGCGGTCACGGCATCGTCTTCGATGGTCAAGATTCGGGACATGTCGGTTACCTGTGAAGAGTTCCGTATGTCGCGATTTTGCCAATAAACGATTGCCGACTTTCTGATGAAAGTTTCATGTGCGATACAAAGGAAATGCGCTAGGCCTGATGCGGTTTCATTTTGCAGGAGCAAGGCTTGCCCGCGATGGCGAACTGAAGATCGCTATCGCGGGCAAGCCTTGCTCCTACAGACAATGCGCCCGATTCACTGCGCCTTGGGCAACATCGCTTTGAGCTTGGCCATCATGGAGGCCGGTGCATTGGCGATCTGGTTGCTTGCCGGGTCCTTGCTCCCCGTACCGTTGGTATCAACGCCCGCGAGGATTTCCGCCAGATTGTTGAAGTGCCCGTCTTTTTTCTTGCCCCCGGCGACGGCATCGTCCTTGCCGTACTGGGTCAACGCGTCCTGCAAGGTCTGGTGCTGGGACAGCCATTCGGGCTTGGTCTTTTCCTCGGGGCTCATGTTGTCGAGGAAATTCAGCGCAGCCTTGGCCCGGCCAATCGGGTCGTTGGCGAACGGGTCTTTCCAGTTTTTCTTCTGATCTTCCGGGCCGCTGTAATGACCCGACGCCAAGCGCGCCTGTTGCTGCATCAGCGCCTTGGCCGCTTCCTGTTCATCGCTGGAAAACTTGCCGCCCTCGTTGGTGGCGACGGCGTTCAGCGAACGGCGATCCAGGTCGCCCATCAACGCATTCTTGTCTTCGACGCTGGCGTCGTAGGGCTTTTCGCCGGCCTTCATCTGCGCGTATTTCACGTCCATACGCTTGCGTGCATCCGCGGCGACTTCCGGGAAGGTCTTGTCCTTGGAGCTGGACACCGCGCCGGGTTGGGTGACGCCCAGCACCAGGGCATCCGCATTCATGCCCTTGCGCACCGGGAAGAACGGCGCGTTGTTGCCGATAGAGCCGCTGTAGTCGGTGGACTTTGGCGAGAGGCTGACCGAGTCACCAGTCTTAGGGTCTTTGGCGGCCTGCTCGGTGGCAGCGGTTTTAGCCTTGGCCTGAGCAGCGGCGCCGTAAGCCAGCATCGCAGGGCTGTTGAAGGTTGAGGTGACGTTCATCGTCTTCCACTGTCTGGCGTGTATTGATGCGGATACATCGCAAGAACAGTGCCAGCAACGCTGATGGCATCTCGAACCCAAACGGGCAGGGGCTTTTGTAACGGGTCAGACACGATTGGAGCGCGGCAAAAAAATGACATCCTTTGCCAGCAGCGGCAGTTTTTGGCCGCTGCATGGCCAGGTGTCAGTCTTCTTTCTTCATCAACCCCGCCAGCGCGGCGAATGGGTTGTGCGTGGCCTTGGCGACCTTCGGCGTGCTGAGGGAGCCTTCGCTGAAGTACTGCTGGTCGGTGTAGCGCGAGTGTTCGTTGTCGTGGCAATACAGGCACAACAATTCCCAGTTCGAGCCGTCCTGGGGGTTGTTGTCGTGGTTGTGGTCGCGGTGGTGCACGGTCAGTTCGCTCAGGCGCTTGCCGGAAAATTCACGGGCACAGCGGCCGCACACGTGCGGGTACATCTTCAGGGCCTTGTCGCGGTAACCCATTTCCTTGTCGCGCTGGTTGTCGGCGAGGATGCGATCCAGCTTCGAGGTATTGGTTGGGGTGGACGAACTCATGGGTTCACCTTTGTAGAAGACTAATGACGGTAATGAACAGAGTTTAGCTCAGCCCTTGAGCTTCTCGGCAATCCAGATCGTATGGCGCGTGCCTTTGTTGCCGTGGGCGAAGACCTGGACTTCTTCGGCCTTGAACCCGGCCTTCTTCAATTTGTCGGAAAACTGCTTGTCGGCGCTGGCCGACCACACCGCCAGTATGCCTTTGGGGCGCAGGGCCTTGGCACAGGCGCTGAGGCCGCCGGAGGAATAGAGCCAACTGTTGGCGCGCTGGGTCAGGCCTTCGGGGCCGTTGTCGACGTCGAGCATGATCGCGTCGAAACCCTGGGGCTCGGCTTGCAGCACTTTTGCCACGTCTTCCATGCGAATCACGGTACGCGGGTCGAGCAGCGGGTTGCCGGCCTTTTCGCCCAGCGGTCCGCGATTCCACTCGACCACGCCGGGCACCAGTTCGGCGACCACCACTTCAGCGGTCTTGCCCAGGTGCTTGAGGGCGGAGGCGAGGGTGAAGCCCATGCCCAGGCCTCCGATCAAGACGCGGGAGTTCGGCCGGCCGGCGACCTTGCGGCACGGGATCTCGGCCAGGGCGTCTTCGGAGCCGTGCATGCGGGTGTTCATCAGTTGCCCGCCATCGCCACCCTGGATCTTGATGACGAAATCCTCGCCGTATTCGAACAGGCACAGGGCACCGCCGTTTTCAGGGATGGGGGCGGTGTCGAGTAAAACGAAACGTTTCATGGCAGGCTCTTGGAAAAAATTGGCATAAGGCAAACGGACGCGGTTGGGAGTAGCCTGCAAGCAGACAACAAGGCCAACGGAGCCATTGATGAAGCGCACCATTCTAACGGTCATTGCCTTGGCCGCGCTCTCGATAACTGCAGTGCAGGCCCAGGAGCAGCAAATCATCCCCATCAGCCCGGCGCCAATGCCCGGCTCGCCCGGCACCGCGACCCCCACGCCCTACCCGCAAATCACCCCGACCAGCGTGCCCCGCACCGGGCCTGGCAGCGGCGGCCCGCCCCTGGTGCCGATCGAAATGCCCAGCCCGCCGTCCAAGGACCAGCCGTTGCCGGGCCTTGAGCCGAACGGTGCGAAAAGCAAGTCGCCGGGGGGTTAGACCTGTTGCGAGAGTAACTGCCCGTCGGCCATGCGCAAACGCTTGGACAGGGAGACGGCGAGGGCGCGGATGATCTTGGCGGCGATTTTCGGCGCGTCGTTGAGCATCTTTTCCAGCGAATCCTTGCCCAAGTTGAGCAGTTGGCAGTTGCTCGCCGCGACGCAGCTGGCCGAGCGCCGCTCGCCGTCGAGCACGGCCATTTCGCCGAACGCCCGACCGCTGCGCAGGGTGGCCATGATCACCGTTTGCCCGTCGCTGTTGGTCTTCTGCACCGAGACCTGGCCGGTGTGGATGATGCACATGAAACTGCCGGCATCGCCCTCGTGGAAGATCTCCTCGCCCTGGGCGATGGTGCTGATGCTGAAGTAGCCGGACGCGGCGGCGAAGTCCACCGGCAGCAGTTGATCGAACAGGCCGCAGTCCATCAGCCAGTCGCGGATTTCGTTGTTCAGTAAGGTCGGTTCTGACATGTCGTCACGGTCTTTTTTGTTTTTTGCTGAATGATGCTCGTATCCCTGTAGGAGCGAGGCTTGCCCGCGAAGGCGTCGTGTCAGCCAACATAGATGTTGAATGTTGCGGCCTCTTCGCGGGCAAGCCTCGCTCCTACATGGGTAGGTCGGCGTACGGGATTTAAGACCCGTACACCGAGCCAAGTTCCTCAGGCAATGCCCAAAACCTGGAAAACAAATGCGTATTCGAGGGCTACGTCACGTAATCCCTGGTAACGCCCGCTCATCCCGCCATGCCCGGCGCCCAGTTCGGTCTTGAGCAGCAGCGGGTTGTCGTCGGTTTTGGTCGCGCGCAATTTCGCCACCCACTTGGCCGCTTCCCAATACTGCACGCGACTGTCGTTGTAGCCGGCGATCACCAGCGTCGCCGGATACGCCTGGGCAGTGACGTTTTCGTACGGGGCGTAGGCCTTGATCCGATCATAGACGTCCGGCTCTTCCGGGTTGCCCCATTCGTCGTATTCGGTGACGGTCAGTGGCAGGTCCGGGTCGAGCATGGTGTTGAGCACATCGACGAACGGCACCTCGGCAATCGCCGCCGCGAACAGCTCTGGACGCTGATTAAGCACCGCGCCGATCAACAAACCCCCGGCGCTGCCACCGCTGATCGCCAATTGCTGCGAAGTGGTGAAGCCATTGGCGATCAAATGCTCGGCGCAGGCGATAAAGTCGCTGAAGGTGTTGTGCTTGTGTTCCTGCTTGCCGGCGCGGTACCAGGCTTCGCCCAATTCACCGCCGCCGCGCACATGGGCGATGGCGAAGGCGACGCCGCGATCCAGCAGGCTCAGGCGCGCATGGGAGAACCACGGGTCGAGGCTTTCGCCATAGGCGCCGTAGCCGTACAGATAAAGTGGCGTCGGTTTGCCGAGTACTTCGCGTTTGACCACCAGGCTGATCGGCACTTGCGTCCCGTCCGGCGCGGTCGCCCACAGGCGCTGGCTGACATAGGCATCGGCGTCGAACGGGCCGAGCACCGGGGTTTCCTTCAGCACTTTCTGCTCGCCGGTGGCCAGGTCCAGCTGACGCACCTGCGCCGGACGGTTCAACGCCTCATACCGCAGGCGGATCCGGTCGCTGACGAATTCCAGGCTGTTTTGCACATGCAGGCTGTAGGCCGCGTCCGGCAGTTGCACGCGATAAGGCGCCAGGCCTTGTGGGCGCACCTCAATGATCGGCAAGCCGCCTTCGCGCAGGCTCAGGGTCACGGCTTCGACGTTCAGGCTCAGGCCTTCGATCATCACCGTGTCGCTGTGGGGGATCAGGTTCTGCCACTCGGCCTCGGTCGGCGCCACGCCCGTGTCGGCGGCGGTGTACAGGGCGAAGTTGATGCCGTCGCGGTTGCTTCGGATGAACCACGTCCACTGGCCATCGAGGGCGCCGTGATCGACGTCGTACTCGTGGTCTTCGACCCGGGGCGCCAGGCAGGTGAAGGCCTGATGCGGCTGGAAGGCGTCGAGCACCCAGACTTCGCTGGTGGTCTTGCTGCCCAGGGACAGCAGCAGTTGCTGTTCGGAGCTGGAGCGGTAGCAATGCAGGAAGAAGCGGCCGTCCGGCTCATGGAACACTTCTTCGGCCGCCGTGCCGTCCAGGCGATAGCGCATCAGTTTGTGCGGGCGATGGGTGTCGTCCAGTTCGCCGAAGAACAGGGTCAGGCTGTCGTTGGCCCAGGTCATGCTGCCGTCGCAGTCCTCGAACGCCAGTTCGCTGACACGGCCGCTGGATAATTCCTTCACGAACAGCGTGTAAATCTCATCGCCCGTGGTGTCGAGGCTGTAGCCCAGGCGCTGGTGGTCCGGGCTGATGCTGAAGGCGCCGAGGGAGAAGAAGCCGCCGTTGGCCAGTTCGTTCGGGTCCAGCAGCAGTTGCTCCTGGCTTTCGTCGATCAGCAGGCTGTCATCGGCCGGGCGCGGGCAGCGGTAGTGGCGAGCGTATTCGTCACCGGCCGTGGTGCGGGTGTAATACAAAAACGGCCCCCACGGCGACGGCAGGGACAGGTCGGTTTCCAGAATCCGGCCCTTGATCTCTTCGAACAGGGTTTCGCGCAATCCGGCCTGATCGGCGGTTTGTGCTTCTTGATAGCTGTTTTCTGCCTTCAGGTAGTCGAGCACCGCGTCGGTGTCGCGCTCCTGGAGCCAGGCATACGGGTCAACCCCATCGGCCTTGCGGGCAATCGGGGCGCGGGTGACGTTGGCGGTTAAGGGCATGAAGGGCTCTCGGACAATGTACGGAATAAGGGTTTCGCAGCGCTGCAGAACCTGGTGGGTGCGGACCTGTGGCGAGGGGGCTTGCCCCCGTTGGGTCGCGAAGCGGCCCCAAAACCTGAGATCGTGGTGCACCAGATACACCGCGTGCAATGGTTTTACGACTGCTTCGCAGCCGAACGGGGGCAAGCCCCCTCGCCACACAAGCTCATTGACCATACGAGCTCATTGACCACACAAGCTCATTGACCACACGAGCTCATTGGCCACACCAGCTCGCTCCCACAGGTTCTGTGTCTTGACCGGCTGGCATTGGGACAAGCCGGACGCGCGAAAAGTCGTTACTATAAGCGCCTCTTTGCCTGCCTTGCCATGGACACCATGACCGAGAACGACTATCTGATCGCTTGGGGCCTCTACGCCTTTGCCGCTTTAGGCTGCCTGTTGGTGTGGATGCGCCTGACCCGCTGGATGTGGCGCTACCTGCGTGAACCCCTGCGGCTGCTGATGGCGGTGTTGCTGTTCAGCCCGACCATCATCGACCCGGTGAAGGAAAAGGTCGCTCCGGCCATCGCCATCACCGCCCTGGACCTGGCGTTCAAAGTGGGCAACAACGCCTGGCGCGCGATTTCCGATCTGTTCATGTACGGCATGATCGCCTTCGGCCTCTACCTGATTCTGGTGCTGATCCGCTGGCCGATCGAACGCGCCGCCGCAACCCGCAAGGAACAGGCCGCTGCTGCCAAAGCCGCGATCAAACCTGACGATTATGAAGACGATCAACCGTTCGGCGTCGCCGGGGATGATCGCTACGGCCGTCCACCAATCCCGAACAACCCTCAGCGTTCGCGCATCGAACCGCGTTTGTAACCTTGCCCCAGCATTGAAGCGAGAGTCCGAGCATGTGTGAGTTATTGGGCATGAGCGCCAATGTCCCGACCGATATCGTGTTCAGCTTCACCGGGCTGATGCAGCGCGGCGGGCGTACCGGGCCGCACCGTGACGGCTGGGGCATCGCCTTCTACGAAGGCCGAGGCCTGCGTCTGTTCCAGGACCCGGCGGCGAGTTGCGAGTCCGAGGTCGCGAACCTGGTGCAGCGCTACCCGATCAAGAGCGAAGTGGTGATCGGGCATATCCGCCAGGCCAACGTCGGCAAGGTCTGCCTGTCCAACACCCACCCATTCGTGCGCGAGTTGTGGGGGCGCAACTGGTGTTTCGCCCACAACGGCCAGCTTGCGGACTTTGAACCGATCAAGAGTTTCTACCGCCCGGTCGGCGATACCGACAGCGAAGCAGCGTTCTGTGACTTGCTCAACCGCGTGCGCGCAGCGTTCCCGGAACCGGTGGAAATCGAAGCACTGCTGCCGGACCTGGTAGCGGCTTGCGCCGAATACCGCAGCAAAGGCGTGTTCAACTGCCTGCTCAGCGACGGCGACTGGCTGTTCTGCTATTGCTCGACCAAACTGGCGCAAATCACCCGCCGCGCCCCGTTCGGCCCGGCGCGCCTGAAGGACGTCGATGTGATCGTCGACTTCCAGGCCGAAACCACGCCCAACGACGTGGTCACGGTGATCGCCACCGAACCCTTGACCGAAAACGAAACCTGGACCCGCTACGAACCGGGCCAATGGAGCCTCTGGCGACGCGGTGAATGCGTCAGCCAGGGCAAGACCGAATAAGGACTTACCCCATGTTGCTCAGTTATCTACGGCTGGTGTTGTTTGCGGCGGGCCTGTTGATCGGTGTCCAGGTGCCGGGGTTTATCAGCGACTACGCCAAGCGGATCGAAGCGCACCTGATTGAGGCGCAGACCGGGTTGAGCGGTTTCCAGGGCACGGCCAATGAGTTCTTCAAGGGCGACATGCAGGCGTTGGTCGCGCATTACCGGGCGAGCGAAGACCCGATCTTTCGCAGCGATGCCGACAGCCTGAGCAACCTGCTCACCCGTCAGGTCGCCCTCGATAAACAGCACATGGCGATGCAAGGCCCGTGGTACATCCGCTTCCTGCAAGTGGCACTGGCGGCTGATCCGGACATTCGCAAGGAAACCTGGAACGGCTACAGCTACCAGATCCTGCTGACCCCGGAAGCGATGATCTGGGGCATGAGCGGCGCATTGCTGCTGTCGTTCGGCATTGAATGCCTGTTCCGGTTGATCGACTGGGTGGTACTGGGCGGCAAACGCCTGCGCCAAAGCCGTCCGATTGAAGATCGGGATGTGCGCGGCCTCTAAAACCAAAGATCACTGCCCCCTGTAGGAGCGAGGCTTGCCCGCGAAGGCATCGTGTCAGTCGACATCGACGTTGTTTGACACGACGCCTTCGCGGGCAAGCCTCGCTCCTACGAGGGCGGCGGTGTGTCAGGCCAGCACGATGTAGCTTTCACCCACCTTGCGCGCATACCCCTCCAGCACCTGCTGACTCAACGCCACAATCTCCTCGACCCATTCCACCCCGACCCGCCACGACACCACCACTTGCAAGTTCGGTGGCCGTTGATCAATGGCCAGCAAGGTCAATTCCCCCCGGGCCAGCTCCTCGGCCACCAGCACCGGTGGCAACGCGCCGATGCCAAAGCCATCGCGCAGCAACCGGGTAATCGCCGACACCGAGTTCACGCAGTTCAACCGTGGCGCCATCACGCCATTGGCCTGCATCAACGCCAGGATGTCCTGGTGTGGATGGGAGTTTTTCGAGTAGATAATGATCCGCTCGCGGGCCAGGTCCGCCACCCCTGAATACTCGCGGTTGTAGATGGAGTTGCTGGCCACGATCCAGCCCATCGGGTGGCTGGCCAGTTCCAGGCTGCGCACGCTTTCCTGGCGCAGCAGGTCGGTTTGCAGGATCAGGTCGAGAAAGCCTTTTTGCAGCTGATCGCAGAGGTTCAGCGAGGTATCGGCCACCAGCTCGATTTCCACCAGTGGATAGTGATCCATCATCTGCGCCACCAACGGGCTGAGCCAGGTGTGAATCACCGTGTCCATCACCCCGATGCGCACCCGCCCGACCTTGCTCGAACGGGTCTCGATCGACTGCTTGAGCGCCTGCATGGTGTCCATCATCTGCTCGGCGTATTCGAGCACTTTCAAGCCTTCCGGGGTCAGGCTCACGCCCCGGGAATCGCGCAGGAACAGCTTTACCCCCAGCTCGCTTTCGAGCACGGCGATGCGGCTGGAAATCGACGCCTGGGTGGTGAAGAGCTTGTCCGCGGTCAGGCGAAAACTCTTCAGCCGCGCGACCCAAACGAAGGTTTCGAGGAACTTCAAATTCATAAGATCAACTTTTTCTTATGCCTAGGCCGGGTTTTTATTAGTTGGACGCAGCAGGGCCGGGCGCCCAAAAATCGGGCCATCCGGTTCCCACGATAGGCGTCGTCGGGGCTTCGAACAATACCAATAAAATTTGCACGGAGATTCGCCATGAGTGCGCCCGACACCACCGCCATCCCCAAGGCCACGGCTCGCCCCGGACCTTTCGACTGGTATCGCAACATCAACAACCAGGAACGCCGCACGTTCTGGAGCTGCAAGATCGGCTATGGCCTGGACGGCATGGACACCCAGATGCTCAGCTTCGTGGTGCCGACCCTGATTGCCATGTGGGGCATTACCACCGGTGAAGCGGGGCTGATTCACACCAGCACCCTGATCGCCTCGGCCATCGGCGGCTGGGTGGCGGGGATTCTCTCCGACCGCATCGGCCGGGTGCGCACCTTGCAACTCACCGTGCTGTGGTTCGCCTTCTTCACCTTCCTCTGCGGCTTCGCCCAGAATTACGAACAGCTGCTGATCAGCCGCACCTTGATGGGCTTCGGTTTCGGTGGTGAGTGGACGGCTGGCGCGGTGTTGATGGGCGAAGTGATTCGCGCCAAGGACCGCGGCAAAGCGGTGGGTATGGTGCAATCCGGTTGGGCGCTGGGCTGGGGGCTGACCGCGATTCTGTATGCGCTGCTGTTCTCGGTACTGCCGCCGGAAGACGCCTGGCGCGCCTTGTTCATTCTCGGCATCGTCCCGGCGATTTTCGTGATTTTCGTCCGCCGCCTGGTCAAGGACCCGGAAATCTATCGCGAAGCCAAAGCCAAACAAACCCCGGACAACCCGGCCAAGTTCTACGAGATCTTCGCCCCTGGCATCCTCTTCACCACGATTCGCGCTTCGGTGCTGACCACCGGCGCACTGGGCGGTTACTACGCGATCACCTCCTGGCTGCCGACCTTTCTGAAGAACGAACGGGGCTTGAGCGTACTCGGCACAGGCGGTTATCTGGCGATGGTGATCGTCGGTTCCTACGTCGGTTACGTCATCAGCGCGTACTTGACCGACATCCTCGGGCGCAAGAAGAACTTCATCCTGTTCGCCGTCGGCTCGTTCACCATCGTCTTGCTCTACACCCAATTGCCGGTCAGTAACGGCGTGATGCTGTGGCTGGGCTTCCCGTTGGGCTTCTTTGCCTCGGGGATTTTCAGCGGCATGGGCGCGTTTTTGACCGAGTTGTTTCCGACGCGGATTCGCGGCTCGGGCCAGGGCTTTTGCTACAACATCGGGCGGGCGCTGGCCGCGTTGTTTCCACTGTTTATCGGTTTGCTCAGCCAGAAAGTGCCGCTGAGCGTCGGCATCGGAGCGTTTGCGGCGGTGTCCTACGGCGTGGTGATCCTGGCGGCGTTGAGCCTGCCAGAAACCCGTGGCAAGCAACTTGAAGCCGAGTAACTGATAATCTGCCGGGCATGTTTTACAAGCATGTCCCGGCAGTAAAAAAAGAATATGCCTACAGGAGTGTTCACCGTGAGCCGCCTGCTATTGAACTGCGACATCGGCGAAAGCTTCGGCAACTGGACCATGGGTCTGGACGCCGAGGTCATGCCTTTCATTGATTGCGCCAACATCGCCTGCGGCTTCCATGCCGGCGACCCGAGCATCATGCGCAAGACCGTCAGCCTGGCCCTGAGCCATGGCGTACAGATCGGCGCGCACCCGGCGTATCAAGACCTGGTCGGCTTCGGCCGGCGTTCCATGGCCTACACCGCCCAGGAACTGCAAGACATTCTGCATTACCAGATCGGCGCCCTCGACGGCATCTGCCGGGCCCAGGGCGGCAAGGTCAGCTACGTCAAACCCCACGGCGCGATGTACAACGACATGATGGCCAACCCGGCGCAATTGCGCGCGGTGATCCAGGCTGTGGCCGCCTATGACCGCACCTTGCCGCTGATGCTGATGGCCACCCGCGACAACAGCGCCGCGCAGCAATTGGGCGATGAGTACGGCGTGACCCTGTGGTTCGAAGTCTTCGCCGACCGCGCCTACGACAGCGCCGGGATGCTGGTCTCGCGGCAATTGCCGGGGGCGGTGCATCACGATCCGGAGAAGATCATCGAACAAGCGCTGATCATCGCCCGTGGCGATCACCTCACGGCCAATGACGGCAGCGCTTTGCACTTGCGGGCCAACACCCTGTGCGTGCACGGCGACAACGCCAGTTCGGTGGCGGCCGTGCGCCGTATCCGTGAGGCCTTGAACCAGCAGAGCGCGTCATGAAACCACGGGTGGAAGTGGTCGCGCTGGATTGCCTGATGGTGCGCCTGTTCGATGAAATCGCCGAAGCGAACATGCCATGGATGCTCGCGGCCAGCGAAAGTCTGCGCGCTGCGTTTGCCGGGCATTTGATCGATTTGGTGCCGTCCTACACGACATTGATGGTGCATTACGACCTGACCGCGCTGAGCCCGGCCCAGGCGCGGGAATTGATCGCTGAGGCGTTGATCGATCTGTCGCCCAATGCCAGTGCCGGTGGCAAATGCCATGTGCTGCCGGTCTGGTATGACTTGAGCGTGGGTCCCGAATTGAGTCTGTTGTCTCAACGCAGCGGCTTGGCGATGGACGAGGTGATCCGCTGCCACAGCGAGCGTGAGTACCAAGTGTTCGCACTGGGCTTCGCCCCGGGGTTTGCCTTCATGGGGTTGGTAGAGGAAATCCTCGCAGCCCCGCGCCTGAACACGCCGCGCAAGAAAGTCGCGGCGGGCAGCGTCGGCATTGCCGAGCGGCAAACCGCCGCTTACCCGGTAGTGTCCCCCGGCGGCTGGAACCTGATCGGCCGCACCCCGGCCAAACTGTTCGACCGCGAGCGGGACGGCTACAGCCTGATGCAGCCCGGCGACACGGTGCGCTTCGAAGCCGTCAGCCATGCCGAGTTCATCAACCTGGGCGGAGACGACACGCCACTGGAGGCCCAGGCATGAGCCGTCTAAAAATTGCAGCAAGTACGCCGCTGTGCCTGTTGCAGGATGCCGGCCGATTCGGCGTGCGGCACCTGGGCGTGACCCAGGGTGGCGGGCTGGATTGGCGGTCGATGTCGTGGGCCAATTGGCTGCTCGGCAATGGGCTGGATGCGCCGGTGATCGAAATCACCCTCGGTGGCTTTAGCGTGGTGGCCGAAGAGGATTGTGTATTGGCGTTGGCCGGCGCGGATCTGGGCGCGCAAGTGGATGGCGAGGCGTTGGCGCCGTGGCGCAGTTTCAGGCTGCACAAAGGTCAGCGGCTGCAATTCACCCAGCCGCTGCTTGGCGCTCGGGCCTATCTCGCCGCGCCGGGCGGGTTTGATGCGCCGAAGGTGTTGGGCAGCAGTTCGACGGTGGTTCGCGAAGAACTTGGTGGACTCGATTGCATGGGCCGGCCGTTGGCCAAGGACGCGCCGTTGAGCTATTCGGGCAGCGGATTAATCCTGTTGCGCGAATTGCCGCAGGAGCATGTCCCGGATTTCAAACTCAATGCACCGCTGGACCTGGTGCTCGGCGCGCAGATTGGTGCGTTCAGCGGGCAAAGTCTGTTCGACGCGTTCAACAGTGTCTGGGAATTGGACAGTCGTGCCGACCGCATGGGCATTCGCCTGCTGGGCATGCCGCTGGAATATCAGGGCAAACCGATGATCTCCGAAGGCATCCCGCTGGGCGCCGTGCAGGTGCCGCCGGATGGGCAGCCGATTGTGTTGCTCAATGATCGGCAGACCATTGGCGGTTATCCGCGTTTGGGGGCGTTGACGCCGTTGGCCTTGGCGCGGCTGGCGCAGTGTCTGCCGGGGGCGAAGGTCAGGTTGCGGCCGGTGGTGCAGGACGTGGCGCATCGGGAGCAGGTCGGGTATTTGCAGCGGTTTGCTTCACAGTGATCGTTCCCACGCTCTGCGTGGGAATGCATCCAGTGACGCTCCGCGTCGCAGGGGACGCAGAGCGTCCCGGGCGGCATTCCCACGCGGGAGCGTGGGAACGATCGGTAAGGCATCCCGCTGGGCGCCGTGCAGGTGCCGCCGGATGGGCAGCCGATTGTGTTGCTCAATGATCGGCAGACCATTGGCGGTTTGCTTCACAGTAATCGTTCCCACGCTCTGCGTGGGAATGCATCCAGTGACGCTCCGCGTCACAGGGGACGCAGAGCGTCCCGGGCGGCATTCCCACGCGGGAGCGTGGGAACGATCGGTAAGGCATCCCGCTGGGCGCGGTGCAGGTGCCGCCGGATGGACAGCCGATTGTGCGCCTCAATGATCGGCAGACCATTGGCGGTTTGCTTCACACTGATCGTTCCCACGCTCTGCGTGGGAATGCATCCAGTGACGCTCCGCGTCACAGGGGACGCAGAGCGTCCCGGGCGGAATTCCCACGCGGGAGCGTGGGAACGATCGGTACGCTACTTGGAAAGAAACCGCATCCCTTCTTCCAACCCCCGCAGCGTCAGCGGGTACATCCGGTCTTCAATCAAATCCCGAACAATGTTGGTCGACGAGGTATAGCCCCAGGT
Organism: Pseudomonas sp. ANT_J12; assembly: GCF_008370045.1. Taxonomy (GTDB): domain Bacteria; phylum Pseudomonadota; class Gammaproteobacteria; order Pseudomonadales; family Pseudomonadaceae; genus Aquipseudomonas. The sequence goes on along the minus strand of NZ_VOBN01000001.1, from coordinate 404,861 downwards.
GTCTTTCGGATACGGGTTAATCCAGATCAGCTTCTTGTACTTCTCCATGAAGCGTTGCATCCACAAATAGCCCGGCTCTTCGTTCCAGTGCTCGACGCTGCCGCCAGCCTGGGTGATTTCGTAGGGCGCCATGGCGGCGTCGCCGATGAAGATCACCTTGTAGTCGGCGCCGTATTTGTGCAGCAAATCCTGGGTCGAAAAGCGCTCGGAGGTGCGGCGCATATTGTTCTTCCACACCGATTCATAGACGAAGTTGTGGAAGTAGAAATACTCCAAGTGCTTGAACTCGGTCTTGCAGGCCGAGAACAGCTCTTCGCAAATCTTCACGTGGGCGTCCATCGAGCCGCCGATGTCGAACAGCAGCAACAGCTTGACGGTGTTGCGCCGCTCCGGCCGCATCTGGATGTTCAGCAGGCCAGCATCCCGGGCGGTATGGTCGATAGTGCCATCGATGTCCAGCTCTTCCGCCGCACCCTGACGCGCAAATTTGCGCAACCGGCGCAGGGCGACCTTGATGTTGCGCGTGCCCAGTTCCACCGAGTCGTCGAGGTTCTTGTACTCGCGCTGGTCCCAGACTTTCACCGCTTTGCCCTGACGCTTGCCGGCATCGCCGACCCGGATGCCTTCCGGGTTGAAGCCGCCGGAACCGAACGGGCTGGTGCCGCCGGTGCCGATCCACTTGTTGCCGCCGGCGTGGCGTTCTTTCTGTTCTTCCAGGCGTTTCTTGAACTCTTCGATCAGCTTGTCCAGACCGCCGAGGGACTGGATTTGCGCGCGCTCTTCATCGCTCAGGGAGCGTTCGAACTCCTTGCGCAGCCAGTCTTCGGGGATCAACGCCTGAAGGTGATCGTCGAGTTTTTCCAGGCCATTGAAGTAGGCACCGAAGGCGCGGTCGAACTTGTCGAAATGCTTTTCGTCCTTCACCAGGATCGCCCGGGCCAAGTAATAAAACTCGTCCATGTCGGCGAAGACCACGCGCTGTTTCAGCGCGTTGATCAGGTCCAGCAACTCGCGCACCGAGACCGGCACCTTGGCGGCACGCATTTCATTAAACAGGTTGAGCAGCATGGCGGTCAGCCTCTTAGCGGGTGCCGCGACGGCTCATGAACGCCAGGCGCTCAAGCAATTGCACGTCCTGTTCGTTCTTCACCAGGGCTCCAGCCAGCGGCGGGATGGCCTTGGTCGGATCGCGCTCGCGCAGCACCGCTTCGCCGATGTTGTCGGCCATCAGCAGTTTCAGCCAGTCCACCAGTTCCGAGGTCGAAGGCTTCTTCTTCAGGCCCGGCACTTTGCGCACGTCGAAGAACACGTCCAGCGCTTCGCTGACCAGGTCTTTCTTGATGTTCGGGTAATGCACGTCGACGATGCGCTGCATCGTGGTGCGGTCCGGGAACGCGATGTAGTGGAAGAAGCAGCGGCGCAGGAACGCGTCTGGCAGCTCTTTCTCGTTGTTGGAAGTGATGATGATGATCGGGCGAACCTTGGCCTTGATGGTCTCGTCGATCTCGTAAACGTAGAACTCCATCTTGTCGAGTTCTTGCAGCAAGTCGTTCGGGAACTCGATGTCAGCCTTGTCGATCTCGTCAATCAGCAGGATCACCCGCTCCTCGGACTCGAAGGCTTCCCACAACTTGCCCTTCTTCAGGTAATTGCGCACGTCGTGGACCTTCTCGGTGCCCAGTTGCGAATCGCGCAAGCGGCTGACCGCGTCGTACTCATACAGGCCCTGATGCGCCTTGGTCGTGGACTTGATGTGCCAGGTGATCAACCGGGCGCCAAAGGACTCGGCCAATTGCTCGGCGAGCATGGTCTTGCCCGTGCCCGGCTCGCCCTTGACCAGCAGCGGACGCTCCAGGGTGATGGCGGCGTTGACCGCCAGCTTCAGGTCATCGGTGGCGACGTAGGCCTGGGTGCCTTCGAACTTCATCTGCTAATCCTCGAACGGTAACGCCGGCCTGAACGGGGCAGGGCGGGACGCGACATTTATGATGCCCCGACTATAACGCGCTGCCCGGTCGACTGTGAACGCAGACGGGTTATTCAGTCTCTGAATGGGGCGTCACTTGGTGACTTAACCCTTATCCGGCTTCGGCTGTTCATACCGCGCATTGAACGCCTGGACGAAACCATTACGCAAAATCTGCAAAAACGCCTGGAACGCGCTGATATCTTGCTGGTGCACGTTGCCGCTGAGTTCAACTTTGGTGGCGAACTGGTTCTTGCGCTGGTTCTTCAGCACGGTTTCGGTGCTGCCGACGATGGCTTCCCAGACGGAGCGCAAGATCCCTTTGTTTTTGTTCTCGACGTCCTGCTGCCAGTTGAACACTTCAACGTCTCGCAGCAACGGTTTGATGTAACCCTTTAGCTGGCCCTTGTTGGCTTCGGCTTCGATCACCACGTCGCCGTGGCCGGCATTGAAATCGAATTTGCCGTAAGCCGAGGCGAAGTCGTTCATGCGTTTGAGTTCGATGTCCTTGGCCCGCAGGCGGAATTCGAAGTCTTCGAAGTTGCTCAGGGGGTCGAAGGTGGCGGTGGTTTCCAGCGGGGCGTGGCCCAGCAGCAGGGCCTTGCCTTCGAAACGGGCGTCGCGCTTGCCTTGGGTGTCGACCACGTTGGTCAGGTTATAGAGGCTGGCGTTAACCTGGGTGGCGTTCATGTTCACCGGCGGCGTGGAGTTGAAGTTCCTGAAGCTGATTTTGCCGTCGTTGATCCGCACTTCGTTCAGGGTAAACGGCAGCAGTTTGCTCAATTGAGCGCGCCAGTCAGTGCCGCGACCGGTCTGGGAGTTCTGTTTGTTGGCCCCGCCATCGACGAAGTTCACTTCGGGGTTGATGAACTGCACCTCGGCCACCACGGCATGGTCGTACCACAGGGAGTGCCAACTCACCGAGAGGTCGATCAGCGGCGCGTTGACGAAAGGCACCGGCACCTTGCCGTCGACCTTGACGATCTTCAGCCCGTTGATCTTGTAGGCGCCGCGCCACAGGGCCAGGTCCACATCGACCACCTGGCCACGGTAGTCGCCCATGTCCGCGAGTTTGTCGTTGAGGTAATTGCGCACCATATAGGGCAAGGCGATGTCCAGGGCGACCAACAGGATAACGAGGCCGGCGAGGGTCCAAAGGGGCCAACTGTATCGACGTTTCATGATGGCAATTCCTTGGCAATGTAAAGCCATTGACTGCTGGCGCCGGCGGACGTTCGACCTGACTGGACGACCCTCGGCAACAGGCATACCTTGAACAGCTAATTCAACGCTGCATAAGGACCCAGCCATGAGCCGTATTTTCGCTGACAACGCCCATTCCATCGGTAATACACCGCTGGTGCAGATCAATCGCATCGCGCCTCGGGGCGTGACCATCCTGGCCAAGATCGAGGGACGCAACCCCGGTTACTCGGTCAAGTGCCGGATCGGCGCGAACATGATCTGGGACGCCGAAAGCACCGGCAAACTCAAGCCTGGCATGACCATCGTGGAGCCGACGTCGGGCAATACCGGCATCGGCCTGGCGTTTGTGGCCGCCGCCCGTGGTTACAAGCTGATGCTGACCATGCCGGCGTCCATGAGTATCGAGCGGCGCAAGGTGCTCAAGGCGTTGGGGGCTGAGCTGGTGCTGACCGAGCCCGCCAAGGGCATGAAAGGCGCGATTGAAAAGGCTGCGGAAATTCTCGCCAGCGACCCGGCCAAGTACTTCATGCCGGCACAGTTCGAAAACCCGGCCAACCCGGCGATCCACGAAAAAACCACCGGCCCGGAAATCTGGAACGACACCGACGGTGCGGTCGATGTACTGGTGGCAGGCGTCGGAACGGGCGGAACCATTACCGGTGTTTCGCGGTATATCAAGAATACCCAAGGCAAACCGATTCTCTCGGTGGCCGTGGAACCGGTGTCGTCGCCGGTGATTACCCAGAAACTGGCCGGTGAAGAGATCAAGCCGAGCCCGCACAAGATCCAGGGCATTGGCGCCGGTTTTGTGCCGAAGAACCTCGATTTGTCGATGGTTGACCGGGTCGAACTGGTAACCGATGACGAATCCAAGGCCATGGCCCTGCGCCTGATGCAGGAAGAGGGGATTTTGTGCGGGATCTCTTGCGGTGCGGCGATGGCGGTGGCAGTGCGCCTGGCCGAAACCCCGGAAATGCAGGGCAAGACGATTGTGGTGATCCTGCCGGACTCGGGCGAGCGTTACCTGTCGAGCATGTTGTTCAGTGATCTGTTTACCGAGGCGGAGACCCAGCAATAACTCGCTGACCATTGTGGCGAGGGGGCTTGTCGGAATGCCGCACCACCCCGTTGGGCTGCGCAGCGGCCCTAAAACCGGCCGCCTCGATATATCAGATAAATTGCGTTTACCGGTTTTAGGACTGCTTCGCAGCCGAACGGGGTGGTGCGGCATTCCGACAAGCCCCCTCGTCACAGGGATGAACGCTGATTCAGGTCAGCCTTCGTTCAGGAACCTTATGTTAATAAGTGCTTTGTTGCGCAATCCTCAACACTGTTTGTTCAGATAGGTGGGTTTTTCCCCAGTCCGGTAGTGGGTATCATGGCCGGCTGCCACGTCGGGTAAATGGCGCGGTGCACAGTTGTTTATTCTCAAGGAGTCGTTGATGACCTTTTCCCTGGCCGCGAAAGCGTCGGTGTTGCTGTTATTCCTCGGCAGTACGCTCTATGTGCATTTGCGCGGCAAGGCACGGTTGCCGGTCCTGCGTCAGTTCGTCAACCATTCGGCGCTGTTCGCACCTTATAACGCCCTGATGTACCTGTTTTCCGGTGTTCCGTCTAAACCCTACCTGGATCGCAGCAAGTTCCCGGAACTGGACGTGCTGCGGGACAACTGGGAAATCATCCGCGACGAAGCCATGCACCTGTTCGACGAGGGCTATATCCGCGCCGCCGAAAAGAACAACGACGCCGGTTTTGGCTCGTTCTTCAAGAAGGGCTGGAAGCGTTTTTACCTCAAGTGGTACGACAAGCCTTTGCCCTCGGCAGCAGCCCTGTGCCCGAAAACCGTGGCACTGGTCAGCAGTATCCCGAATGTCAAAGGCGCGATGTTTGCCCTGTTGCCGGGCGGCAGCCATTTGAACCCGCATCGCGACCCGTTCGCCGGGTCCCTGCGTTATCACCTGGGGCTGTCGACCCCGAACTCCGACGATTGCCGCATCTTTGTCGACGGTCAGGTCTACGCCTGGCGCGATGGCGAGGACGTGATGTTCGACGAAACTTATGTGCACTGGGTCAAGAACGAAACCGAGAAGACCCGGGTCATCCTGTTCTGCGACATCGAGCGACCGCTGAGCAACCGTGTCATGACCCGTATCAACCGCTGGGTCAGCGGTTTGCTGGGCCGCGCCACAGCACCGCAGAACCTTGATGATGAACGCGTCGGCGGGATCAACCAGGTTTACGCCTGGAGCAAGAATTCCACTGACAAGTTCAGCGGCGTGGTCAAACAGTGGAAACGTCGGCATCCCAAGGCCTACCGCGTATTGCGCCCGGTGCTGGCAGTGGTGGTGCTGACGTTGTTGGGGTATTGGTTGTTTGGTTGAATCGGCCACTGAACAAAAAACCGCTCTGTATGAGCGGTTTTTTTATGCGTGTCAGAAAGCGCACAAAGCGCGACAAACCGACACAAGCCGTTAAACTCCCTCCCGGCGGTACGGCCCTGAACCACAGGCTTTTCCCTTGGCTGGCTCGCGCACTCTCTCAATGAAGGCGCAGCACACCTGCAGTGTGCTGCCATACACCCCATGGAATAGGCGACTCCCCTTGACTCAATCCCTCAAGCCCGGCGAAAACACCACCCTCAGCCTGCCCAAAGGGCATGTCGTGGTCACCCATGCGGCTGGCGACCAGCTGGACGTCAACCTCACCGCCTTCCTGGTCACCGAAACCGGCAAGGTGACGAACGACAGCGACATGGTGTTCTTCAACGCCCCGGAACACGCGTCCGGCGCCGCCATGTTCATCGCCCCGGTCACGCAAAGCGGCACCGTCAGCCACCGTATCGGCTTTGATCTGTCGCGCCTGCCGGCCAGCATCACCAAGATCGCCATCACCCTGACCCAAGATGGCAGCGCCGGCGGTTTTGCGGCGGTCAAGGACCTGCGCGCCCAAGTGGTGGTCGGCGACCAGGTGCTGGAACTCGCGCCGGGTGCGTTCTCCCAGGAGACCGGCATTGTCGTGCTCGAGTTGTACGTTCGAAACGGCCAAATGAAGGCGCGCTCGGTCTGGCAGGGGTTCGCTTCGGGCCTGGCCGGGCTCTGCGGTCTCTACGGGATTGAAGTGGACGACGCGCCTGCCCCGGCAGCGGCCCCGACTCCCGCCGCCAAACCAGTCAATATCGTCAAATCGGTCATCACTCTGGACAAGCCAGGCACCAGCCACAAAGTGTCCCTGGAAAAAGGCCCGAGCGCACCGAAGGTCATCCGGGTCAGTGCGACCTGGGTGGACAACGGCGATGGCGAGGACAACGACGACCTCGACCTGCGCATCGGCATCCTGCGCCCGGACGGCCGGATGTCCATCATCCAGGCGCCCGACAAGAGCGGTGCCTTTGACGTCGACCCTTTTGTGTTCCACACCGGCGACGTGGTCAGCGCCAGTGCGTCGGCACCGGGCATCGAAACGGTCGAAATCAACCCAGCCATCTCCCAGCGCATGGGCGGCAAGGTCGCGCTGGTCTGCAGCGTCTACTCCGCGGTGGACAACGGCGCCGTCTCGGTGGCGTCGCTGAAACCGAAAATGCGCATGGAATACGGCGACCAGATCGTCGAATGCGCCTTTGAGTTCAAGGACGGTTTTTTCAGCAGCGCGATCTACACCTACGTGATTGGCCTGATCGAAATCGACCTGGATCACATTGAACTGAGCCCATCCGGCAAGACCTCCAAGAGCACCAGCGAAGCGACCCCGTGGCTGTCGCGCAAGGGTGACAAACTGGAAATCACCATGGATGGCCCCGCTGTGTTCAAAGGTCATCCGCCGGAAAACAGCGGCAACAAACGTTACGTCTGAGTCCCTGTGACGGGCGCGTGGCACTCGTCGAGTCGCCACGCGCTAACGTGACGCAACGCAGGCTTGCCGAGCCTTTTCGGCAAGTCGTTGCAATCTGTGTCTGGCGCTGGTTATAGTCGGCGCTCGGTGGTCTTGCGACGCACCGTTCTTCCCCTCAAAAAAGATCAGCCCATGCCTGCATCCCACATCAACGCGGTAGTCGATTCAGCGGTCAACGCTGGCGTCGTGCCGTGCGGGATCCAGCAGCCTGTGCAGATCAGTCATTACCCCCCTCCTGTCAGTAGCACGCCGGTGTGCGCCGTCGTATCACCGCCAGGCGTTGGCATTTCGGGCTGATCAGCTTTTCTCTGCTGTTCCCCCATGCCCGTCTGAAAAAACGACTGAACTTCAGCCTCGGCTGAGTTGGCTTTTTTGCCTGATGACAGGTGGTATTTCATGTTTGTCCTTTCGAAAAAAACCGCGCTCGCGGCGGCGTCCACGAGCCTGTTCGTCCTGCTGTGGAGCAGCGGGGCGATCTTCTCCAAATGGGGCCTGGCCCACGCGTCACCGTTTGCCTTTCTGTTGATCCGCTTCACCATCGCCCTGTGCGGGCTGCTGCTGTTGATGCCGTTGCTCAAGCTGAAACGGCCCAAGGGCGGCAAGCCGATGCTGTATGCGATGGCCACGGGCGTGGTGTTGCTGGGGGCGTATCAGATTTTCTATCTGCTGGCCCTGGACCTGAAGGTCACGCCGGGCGTGATAGCGACGATCATGGGCGTGCAGCCGATCCTCACCGTGGTGATCATGGAGCGCCAGCGCTCTATTAGCCGCCTGTTCGGCCTGGCGCTGGGGTTGGCCGGGTTGATCATGGTGGTTTACCAAGGCATCGGCCTGGCCGGGATGTCGCTGGCCGGAATGCTCTTTGGTCTGCTGGCGCTGGCGAGCATGACCTTCGGCTCGGAAGTCAATGTAGTTTGACTCCATGAGCAAGGTGCAGTACCTGGCCGGGCTGTTGCTGTGCGGGGTCTTTGTGCCGTTCCAGCCGTTTCATTTCGAACACAACACCGGGTTTATCGTGCCGGTGTTGTGGATGGGCCTGGTGGTGTCGGTGCTGGCGACGTTGTTGCTGTATCGGCTGATTGCCCGGGGCAACCTGGTCAACGTCACCAGCCTGTTTTACCTGGTGCCGGCGGTGACGGCGGTGATGGATTACCTGATCTTTGGTAATCGGCTGGCGTTGTTGAGCGTGCTTGGGATGTTGCTGATCATTGTGGGATTGGTGTTTGTGTTCCGTCAGGCTCGCTAACGCTGACTGCTGGTCCTACAGCGAACCTGTGCGCTGTCGCGGCGGCGCACAACTTTCCAAGACGTTTCCTACGAAGTACCCTGTTGCCGCGTTTCGGCATCGACCTCTATAGTTTGGGCTCGCGGAAAATCCCGCGAATGACCTTGGCCGGTCGAGCATCCAAAACGCATCAGCGTCATTGTTCAGGCATTTTCATGCCTGGATGTCGTGTTATGGCAGCTGTGCTCGGGACATCTTCGGGTGTGCCGGTTTGATGGGTGCCGGTCGGCCAACCCGTACACAGCTGCCACCTTTTTCGTTTGGCCGCGGACGAGAGGTAGCCCTATTTGGAGTTTTACCCATGCTCGAAGTAATGCCCCGTTACCTTCCCATCGATACCTACGACGCCGACCACCCGGTGCTCTACATCAACACCCACCGAGAAGTCAGCGACATCGCCGCCTGCGCAATGCACCGCTTCACCGTGATCCGCGACCTGACCGACACCCTGACCAGCCTCAACCTCACCGGCATTTCCGACGGCGACCTGACCCGCGTCACCCGTGCCGTCCACCTGTTGGCGCGCGAAGGCTGCGCCATGCTCAACGTGGTCCAGGCCCGGGCGCGGCAGCGAGAAGACGGTTACAAAGCGGCGGTGTAGCGACTGACGCCTGACCAGCGTGCGGTATGCCAGGCACGCCGCACACGAAAAATAACCCTCGAATTTTGCAGAAAACCTCAAGAACCGACCCCTGCCTGTCGACAACCTCCTTACATACTCAAGGAGCGTTCACTATGAACAGTCAGCGTTTGGCCGTCGGGATCAGTCTGTTTTTCGCCATGAGCGGTGCTTGCCTGGCGAGCACGACGATCAGCCAGGGCGTCATCGAGTTTCGCGGCAGTCTTGTCGAATCGAGTTGCGCCACCGGCATCGGGGCGAATTCGACGGTTGAACTCAGCGATTGCGCGACGTCGGCGCGGGGTGGCAACGTCAGTGCGCATCGCGCCGAACCGGCGCGTTCGGTGAGTGCACTGGACCCTTCCAGCGTGGATGTGAAACTGCTGAGCGAAAGCCGTCAGGGTGAGCATTACTACGATCAGCAATACGCCTTGGTCGATGGCGCCGGCAAACCGCTGACGGCCGGCAATTACCTGATTACGCTGACAGCGCCTTAATAGCCGCCCAGTACCCCGTAGAGCTGCCGAAGGCTGCGATCTTTTGATCTTGTTTTTACGATCAGGATCAAAAGATCGCAGCCTTCGGCAGCTCCTGCGGGGGGCAGTCTCTAGCGGGTAGCCACCTCCGCCGGCTTCACCACCGCCGGTTTCAACACCAGCCACAACGCCGCCGCAATCAACACCCCGCCATAGATGTGCGCCATCGACAACGGCTCATCCAGCAACAGTGCGCCCCACAACACGCCGAACGGCGGGATCATGAAGGTCACGGTCATCGACTTCACCGGGCCGATGGAGCTGAGCAGGCGGAAGTACACGATGTACGCAAACGCGGTACACACCAGGCCCAGCCCCAGCAGCGACAACCAGACATTCCAGCCGCCCCAGCTTGCCGGAGGGTTGCTGATCACGCTGTAGCCGAACAGCGGCAACAGGAACAATGTCGCGCCAAGCATGCTGCCCAACGCCGACAAGCGACTGTCGAGGCCGCCGGCCTGATCCAGCCAGCGTCGGGCCAGGAACCCGGCGAAGCCGTAGCACGTGGTGGCGAGCAGGCAGGCGAGGGCGCCCATCAGCAATTGCAGATCGAACGCCACCGGCCCGGCGCGGGTCAGCACGCCGACGCCAAACAGCCCGAGGAACACCCCGCCTAGCTTGGCTGCGGTGAGTTTTTCATGGAAGAACAACCCGCCGATCAACACGCCCATCAGCGGCGTGGTGGCGTTGAAGATCGCCGAGTAACCGGCCGGCAGCACTTGGGCAGCCACGGAATACAGGGTCGCCGGAATCCCGGAGTTGATCACCCCGAGCAGCATCACGGTCTTGAGTTTGCCTTTGAAGTCCCAGCTGATGCGCATCAGCCCCAGGATCACCAGCAAGCCAACGGCCGCAATCGACACCCGGAAAAACGCTGTGGGAATGGTGCCAATCACCGGGGCGATGATGCGCATGAACAGGAAACTCGCGCCCCAGATCGCCGCCAGCGAGAGTAAACGGACAATATCGACAGGGCTCACGGTGCACTCCTTCCTTTATGGGGACGGAAGTGTTGCCGAGCGCCTGATCGATGGCAACCGAAAAACGTGCAATTAACTCCGGCCGAAAATTACGCTTCTCCTGCACCCGGTTCACTGGCTAAGCTCAGGGCTCCGAAATACCCGCAGAGGTCTCACCATGCCGCAGCAATGGCCAGCCGCCGATATCGCCCGAAGGATCCTCGACGGCTTTGACGATTACCGCGAGCATTTTCGCCAGATCACTGACGGTGCCCGGGCGCGTTTCGAGCAGGCCCGGTGGCAGGAGGCGCAAGTCGCCTCGGCGGCGCGGATCAACCTCTATGAAGAAAAGGTCGGCGAAACCATCGAGCGATTGCGCGCGGCCTTAGACAGCGAAACGCTGATGGACGTGAGCTGCTGGCCACTGGTCAAAAGCGCCTATATCACGCTGATCGACCTGCGCTTCGACGATGAACTGTCCGAGACCTGGTACAACTCGATCTTCTGCGGGCTGTTCAGCCATGACCTGATCAGCGACGGCTGCATGTTCATCCACACCACCCGGCCGAGCCTGCGCCGGGCCCGGGCCGCGCAGACCCGCACCTACAAGCCCCAGGGGCACCTGTCGGAAATGTTGGCGAGTATTTTTGCCGACTACCGCTTCAGCGAAGATTACGCCGACCTGGCCGGCGACCTGCGCCGCCTCGAAGCGCAACTGCGCGAGAACCTGCCGGACTGGGTGTGCAAGGACCCGGAACTGTCCGTCGAACTGTTCTCCTCGGTGCTCTACCGCAATAAAGGCGCATACCTGGTCGGGCGCATCTACACCCAGGACGAGCAATGGCCGCTGGTGATTCCATTGCTGCACCGCGAAGGGCGCGGGATTCAGATCGATGCGCTGATCACTGATGAAGCCGACGTGTCGATCATTTTTTCGTTCACCCGTTCGTACTTCATGGTCGATGTGCCGGTGCCGGCGGAGTTCATCGGCTTCCTCAAGCGCATCCTGCCGGGCAAGCACATCGCCGAGCTGTACACCTCGATCGGCTTCTACAAACACGGCAAATCCGAGTTCTACCGGGCGCTGATCAACCACCTGGCCAACACCGACGACCAATTCATCATGGCCCCCGGTGTGCGCGGCATGGTCATGAGCGTGTTCACCCTGCCGGGCTTCAACACCGTGTTCAAAATCATCAAGGACCGCTTCTCGCCGTCGAAAAACGTCGACCGCGCCACGGTGATCGAAAAGTATCGACTGGTGAAAAGCGTCGACCGGGTCGGGCGCATGGCCGACACCCAGGAATTCGCCGACTTCCGCTTCCCGCTGAGCAAGTTCGAACCGGCGTGCCTGGAAGAACTGCTCGACGTGGCGGCGTCCACGGTGTCAGTCGAAGGCGACACCGTGCTGATTCGCCACTGCTGGACCGAACGGCGCATGACGCCGCTCAACCTCTATCTGGAAAACGCCAACGAGGCGCAGGTCCACGAGGCGCTGGAAGATTACGGCCTGGCGATCAAGCAACTGGCGGCGGCGAACATCTTTCCCGGCGACATGTTGCTGAAGAACTTCGGCGTCACCCGACATGGGCGGGTGGTGTTTTATGACTACGACGAAATTTGTTTCCTGACCGAAGCCAACTTCCGCCACATCCCGCAGCCGCGCACGCCGGAAGACGAAATGGCGTCCGAGCCGTGGTATTCGATCGGGCCGCTGGACGTGTTTCCCGAGGAGTTTCCGCCGTTTCTGTTTGCCGATGCCGGGCAGCGGCGGTTGTTTGATCAGTTGCATGGCGAGTTGTACAACGCCGATTACTGGAAAAGCCTTCAGGAAGCGATTCGGGCCGGGAAGGTTATTGATGTGTTCCCGTATCGGCGTAAGGGAGGAGAGCAGCTGTAAGCATCAAGCTGCAAGCTTCAAGCTTCAAGCTAAAAGCCGATCTGCTTGTAGCTTGATGCTTGTAGCTTGCCGCTGCTTCTCTGTGCTGATCGTTCCCACGCTCCGCGTCCGCTCTTGGGACGCAGAGCGTCCCTGGCTGCATTCCCACGCAGAGCGTGGGAACGATCAAGCTGCAAGCTTCAAGCTAAAAGCCGATCTGCTTGTAGCTTGATGCTTGTAGCTTGCCGCTGCTTCTCTGTTACCCTTGCGGCTTTTGGCTTACAGCTTGCCGCTGCTTCTATGACTGACGAATCGCCTTCCATCGACAAACTGCTGAAAAACCTCGATCACGCCATGATTGCCGACCGCCACCGGCTGCGGCGGCAGTTGCTTGAGCTGCGCAAGAAACCTGACGAGGCCAAGTTGGCCCAGTGGGTGACGCGCATGCAGGCGTCCTGTGATCAGGTGTTGGCGCGGCGCGCCAGCCTGCCGGTGATTCGCTACGACGACAGCCTGCCGATCGCCGCCAAGCGCGACGAAATCAAAGAGGCGCTGCTCAAGCATCAGGTGCTGATCATTGCCGGCGAAACCGGTTCGGGTAAAACCACCCAGTTGCCGAAGATCTGCCTGGAAATCGGGCGCGGCCAGCATGGTTTGATCGGCCACACCCAGCCGCGTCGGATCGCTGCCCGCAGCGTCGCCAGCCGGGTCGCCGAAGAACTGGCCACGCCACTGGGCGCGCTGGTCGGCTATCAGGTGCGGTTCGAGGACCAGAGCGATTCCAACACCCTGATCAAGCTGATGACCGACGGCATCCTGCTGGCGGAAACCCAGAACGACCGCTACCTCGAACGCTACGACACGATCATCGTCGACGAAGCCCACGAACGAAGCCTCAACATCGACTTCCTGCTCGGTTACCTGAAAACCCTGCTGCCGCGTCGCCCGGACCTGAAAGTCATCATCACTTCGGCGACCATCGACCTGGAGCGTTTCTCCAAGCATTTCGATGACGCGCCGATTGTCGAAGTCTCGGGCCGGACCTTCCCGGTGGACACCTGGTATCGCCCGCTGACCCTGGAGCAGGACGAAGAGGGCAACCGCGTCGAGGATGACTTGACCGTGGACCAGGCGATCCTCGCCACCCTCGATGAAATCGCCGCGTTCGAACGCAGCGAGCGCAAGAGCCCCGGCGATGTGCTGGTGTTCCTGCCTGGCGAGCGCGAGATTCGCGACGCCGCGGACATGCTGCGCAAGGCCCAGCTCAAGCACACCGAAATTCTGCCGCTGTACGCGCGGTTATCGCCGGCCGAACAGCAGCGGATTTTCCAGTCGCACCCAGGGCGCCGCGTGGTGCTGGCGACCAACGTCGCCGAGACGTCGCTGACGGTGCCGGGCATTCGTTACGTGATCGACAGCGGCACCGCGCGCATCAGTCGCTACAGCTACCGCGCCAAGGTCCAGCGCTTGCCCATCGAAGCGATTTCCCAGGCCAGCGCCAACCAGCGCAAAGGGCGTTGCGGGCGGGTCGAGCCGGGTATTTGCATTCGTCTCTACGGTGAAGAAGATTTCATCGGTCGCCCGGAATTTACCGACCCGGAAATCCTGCGCACCAACCTCGCCGCCGTAATTTTGCAGATGCTGCATCTGCGCCTCGGCGAGATCACCGATTTCCCGTTTATCGAGCCGCCGGATGGCAAGGCGATCAGCGACGGTTTCAACCTGCTGCAAGAACTCTCGGCAGTGGATCGCAACAGCCAACTGACCCCGCTGGGGCGCAATCTGGCGCGCCTGCCGGTGGACCCGCGCATGGGCCGCATGTTGCTGGAAGCGGCGAAACTCGGCAGCTTGCAGGAAGTGCTGATCGTCGCCAGCGCCATGTCGATCCAGGACCCGCGCGAACGTCCGCCGGAACGCCAACAAGCCGCGGACCAGGCCCACGCCCAGTGGAAAGACGTGGATTCGGACTTCGCCGGGCTGGTCAATCTGTGGCGCGGTTTTGAAGAGCAGCGCCAGGCGTTGACCGCGAGTCCGCTGCGTAACTGGTGTCGCAAGAATTTCCTCAACTACTTGCGCCTGCGCGAGTGGCGCGACTCGCATCGGCAATTGAGCCTGATCTGCCGCGACATGCAGTTGATCCTCAATAAAGAGCCGGCGGACTACCCGAAACTGCACAAAGCCGTGCTCTCCGGGTTGCTCAGCCAGATCGGCCAGAAAACCGACGAGGGCGACTACCTCGGCGCGCGTCAGCGGCGTTTCTGGATTCACCCGTCATCCGGCCTGGGCAAGAAGCGCCCGCAATGGCTGATGGCCGCCGAACTGGTGGAAACCACCAAGTTGTATGCGCGCATGGTGGCCAAGATCGACGCCGACTGGATCGAGCCGCTGGCCGGGCACCTGATCAAGAAAAACCACTTCGAACCGCATTGGGAGAAGAAGCGCGGCCAGGTTGTGGCGTTTGAACAGATCACCTTGTTCGGGCTGATCGTGGTGGGGCGCCGACCGGTGCATTACGGGCCGATTGATCCGGTGGTGTCCCGTGAATTCTTCATTCGCGAAGGCCTGGTCCGGGGCGAAATTCAGTCCAAGGCCAAGTGCCTGACCGCCAATGCGCAGTTGCTGGAGCAGCTCGACGAACTGGAGGCCAAGGCCCGGCGTCGCGACATCCTCGCCGACGAAGAAACCCTGTTCGCCTTCTACGATGCGCGGCTGCCGGCGGAGATCCACCAGACCGCAACCTTCGACAGTTGGTACAAGGTCAACAGCCAGAAAGACCCGCAACTGCTGATCATGCGCGAAGAAGACGTGCTGGCCCGCGAGGCCAGTGAAGTCACCGCCCTGCATTACCCGGACACCTTGCACATCGGTGATCTGGAACTGGCCCTGAGTTATCACTTCGAACCCAATCACCCCCGCGACGGCGTGACCCTGCGCGTACCGGCACCGTTGTTGCCGATGCTGCCGCCGGAACGCCTGGAATGGCTGGTGCCGGGCGTCATTGAAGCCAAGTGCATCGCGTTGGTGCGCAACCTGCCCAAGGCGCTACGCAAGAACTTCGTGCCGGTGCCGGATTTCGTCAAAGCCGCGCTGCAGCGCATGACCTTCGCCGAGGGCTCATTGCCCCAGGCTCTGGGCCGCGAACTGCTGCGCATGACTGGCGCGCGGGTCAGCGATGAAGCCTGGGCCGAAGCGGCGCAGCAGGTCGACAGCCATTTGCGGATGAACCTGGAAATCGTCGATGGCCAGGGCAAGTTCCTTGGCGAAGGGCGGGATCTGGCGGAGTTGACCGCACGCTTCGCCGAGGCCAGCCAAGCGGCATTGGCCGTGCCGCAAACCGCGAAAAACCAGCTGCCGGTGGAGCCGAAAGTCTTTGCCGCTGTCGCCGAGAAAACCCAGCAGAAGATCGCCGGGTTGTCGATGACGGTGTATCCGGCATTGGTGGAGGAGAGCGGGACAGTCAAGGAAGGGCGTTTTTCGACCCCGGCTGAGGCCGAGTTCCAGCACCGTCGCGCGTTGCAGCGTTTGCTGATGCAGCAATTGGCCGAGCCGGCGAAGTTCTTGCGCGGCAAGTTGCCGGGGCTGACCGAATTGGGGCTGATGTACCGCGAATTGGGGCGCATTGATGCCCTGGTCGAAGACATCCTGCTGGCGAGTCTCGACAGCTGCATCCTCGACGGCGAAGACCCGTTGCCGCGCGATGGCGCCGGGTTGGCGTCCCTGGCCGAGCGCAAGCGTGGCGGCTGGACCGAACATGCCGAACGTCTGGCGAAGCTGACCCTGGAGATTCTCAAGCTCTGGCACGGTCTGCAAAAACGCTTCAAGGGCAAGATCGACCTGGCCCAGGCTGTGGCGTTGAATGACATCAAGCAGCAGCTCAGTCATCTGGTGTATCCGGGATTTGTCCGGGAAACGCCGATGCAGTGGCTCAAGGAACTGCCGCGCTACCTGAAAGCCGTCGAGCAGCGTTTCGAGAAGATCGGCGCGCAGGTGCAGCGGGATCGGGTCTGGAGTGGTGAGTTGTCGGGCCTGTGGACGCAATACCAGACCCGCGCCAACAAACATGCGCAGGAAGGCAAACGCGATCCGCAACTGGAACTGTATCGCTGGTGGCTGGAGGAATACCGGGTGTCGTTGTTCGCCCAGCAACTGGGGACCAAGGTGCCGATCTCAGACAAGCGCCTGAACAAACAGTGGACCCAGGTCGAACCATAACCCCTCTGTGGGAGCGGCTTTTGTGGCGAGCGAGCTTGCTCGCGCTGGGTTGCGCAGCGGCCCCAAAATTTTGTGAGCGCTGCGCACTCAAGCGGGAGCAAGCTCCCTCGCCACAAAAGCCCGCTCCCACAGGGGTGAGGTGTTTGATCCGGCAAATAGGGCCAAACCCCAGCGTTTATGGCAAACTTCGCGCCTATAAACGCCGGCCCCGCCGTTTTGCGCCTTCACAGGCCCGGGCGGTTCGGAATAAAGCGATGCCAGGTTTGCTTCCCCGGACGGGAAACGACCCTTTGTGTGTTGGTACGTCGGTGCCAACGCTTTCTGCCTGAACAGATTAGAGAAACGACCATGCATAACGTCGTCATCAGCGGCACCGGCCTCTACACCCCGGCCAACAGCATCTCCAACGAAGAGCTGGTGCAGTCTTTCAACGCTTACGTCGCGCAATTCAACGCCGACAACGCCGACGCCATCGCGCGTGGCGAGCTCGAAGCGTTGACCGAGTCCAGCGCGGCGTTTATCGAAAAAGCCTCCGGCATCAAGAGCCGCTTTGTCATGGACAAGGACGGCATCCTCGACCCGCAACGCATGGCGCCACGCCTGCCCGAGCGGTCCAACGACGAATGGTCGGTGCTCTGCCAGATGGCCATCGGCGCTGCCGAGCAAGCCTTGCAGCGCGCCGGCAAGACCGCCGCGGACATCGACGGCGTGATCGTCGCCTGTTCCAACCTGCAACGCGCCTACCCGGCCATCGCCATCGAAGTCCAGGAAGCCCTGGGCATTGAAGGTTTCGGCTTCGACATGAATGTGGCCTGTTCCTCGGCGACCTTCGGTATCCAGGCCGCCACCAACAGCGTGCAACTGGGCCAGGCCCGGGCGATCCTGATGGTCAACCCGGAAGTCTGCACCGGTCACTTGAACTTCCGCGACCGTGACAGCCACTTCATCTTCGGCGACGCCGCCACCGCGGTGATCATCGAACGTGCCGACCTGGCGACCTCCCCGTACCAGTTCGACATTGTCAGCACCAAGCTGCTGACAAAGTTCTCCAACAACATCCGCAACAACTTCGGCTTCCTCAACCGCGCGGCGGAAGAGGGCATCGGTGCCAGGGACAAACTGTTCGTGCAGGAAGGCCGCAAGGTATTCCGCGACGTGTGCCCAATGGTCGCCGAGCTGATCGCCACGCACCTGGACGAAAACAAGCTCAACATCGGCGATGTGAAACGCTTCTGGCTGCACCAGGCCAACCTCAGCATGAACCACTTGATCGTCAAGAAACTGCTGGGTCGCGAAGCCACCGAAGAAGAAGCCCCGGTGATTCTGGATACCTACGCCAACACCAGCTCCGCCGGTTCCGTGATTGCGTTTCACAAGAACCAGGATGACCTGGCCAGCGGTTCGCTGGCAGTGCTCAGCTCGTTTGGTGCCGGGTATTCGATTGGTAGCGTGATTCTGCGCAAGCGCTGAGTTAACGACTAAAAGATCGCAGCCTGCGGTAGCTGCTACAGGATCGGGTTCAACTCAATAGTGAGGTTGGACTCGATTCTGTAGCAGCTGCCGCAGGCTGCGATCTTTTTTTGTGCATGAGGTATTTGGGCCAAGGACGCTTTTGTGGCGAGGGAGCTTGCTCCCGCTCGGCTGCGAAGCAGTCGTAAAGTCAGCGAATGCGGTCTGTCTGATGACATGCAGGGGACCGCTTCGCGCTCCAACGCGAGCAAGCTCGCTCGCCACAAAAGGCCGGTGTGAATGGGAAATGAAAACAGCCCCGCGTTGGGCTATCGGACGGATGATGGGGACCGATAGACCAACGCGAGGCTGTAAAGGAGCAGCTTCGAGCGGCAAGCTTCAAGCTGCCAGCAGTGCGCTTGAACTTGAAGCTTGTAGCTTGAAACTTGCAACTGCTTTTTTAGAACTTGGCTTCGGCATCCAGTTGCAGGGTCTTGATGTCCGAGTCGCGGATGGTGGCGTTGGTGAAGTCGGATTTAGCCATGAAATACGTCGCGCCCAGGGCGAAGTTCTTGTCGATTTCATAGCTGACTTTCAACTTGCTGCCACGCGAACCGGTGAAGCCGTTGGCGAAGTCGGAATCGGTGAAGGCACCGACCACGGCGTTACGCTGTACGTCGCGATAGTTGTAATCCACAGCGAAGCCGTAAAGCTTGGTCTTCACACCGGTCAACCAGGCAGCGTCCTGATCGTTGCTGGCGTCTTTGTTGGTGACGTATTGACCGTACAGCGACAACGGCATTGGCAGGCCGCCGATGTCGATCTGACCAAAACCTTCGTACAGCTTGAACTGTTCGTTCGGAGTGTTGCCGTTGGTGGCCAGGATCGATGGCGTGGTGGTGCCGCCTGCGGTGATGTCGTCGTCGTTGTCGTAACCGTAGACGCTGCCACCCAGGGTCAGTTTCAGGTTGTCGGTGATGGCGAAGCGCGCACCCAACTGACCGGCGTACAGACGCAGGTCGTGCTTGAACTGCACGCCGTCGCCGTCGACGTTGTCCTTGAGGGTGTAGTGGCCGGCGCTGCCGAACAGCTCGGTGCTGGCGCCCAACGGGTACTTGTAAGTCAGTGCCAGACCTTCCGGGCTGATGTCGCTATCCCAGATGATGTCGCCCATGCTCACCCATTGCTGCGGCATCTTGCCGCCCACAACGTGCAGGTTCTTGAGGAAGTCGGGGTGGTAGTCGACGTAGCCCTGATCCAGCCAGATCGACTTCTTGTCGAAGTAGCCGTCCAGGCTCTGGTTGGTGGAGCGAGCGTCGTCGTTGTTGCCGGTGGCGATACGGATACCGGTGTCGACCTGCGGGTTGATTTCGCTGTAGGCACCCAGGCGAACGCGAATGCGCTGACGGTCCTGGTCTTTGTTGTTCGACACACCATCGTTCTTCACCGTTTCCTGGCGGAAACGCACGTCACCCTTGAACTGGGTCTTGGCAGCCCAGGCCAGTTTCTGGTCGAAGGTGCTCAGTTCATTGGTTTTCTTCGCGGTCGCGGCGATCTGCTCGTTGGTCTCTTGCTGAGCCTGGCGGGCGATTTGCTGGTCTTTCTGGTCACGGGCCAGTTCGGCTTGCAGTTCGGCGTATTGCGCCTGGGAAATCGAGCCGTTTGCCTTGAGCATGTCGAGCAGTTTGGCGTCGACTGCGGCGCTGGCCGGAACACTCATGGCCAGCATCAGGCCGCCACACAAGGCCGCCGCAGTTTTCGTGGAAGCAAGACGCATATCAATCTCCGAAGATGAAAGGGATGACTGAGCCATCCAGGACACAACCGACCAATGACGGACGGAAAACAGTGACCGGGTAGAACCCGGCGCTCTAAAAACAGGCGCCAGTATCGCGATGGTTTATGACAGTGCAGTGGCAAAGTGATTGCAGCTCGATGACGATACAAACCTTTCGTGAACCTTTGTTCTAGAGCACTGTCGGCGGATGACGGGTGTGCAATGGGCGGCGATAAGCGATACTCGCCGGGCTGTTACGCGAACAATTGTGAGAATGCCGATGCCGCTGCAACGTCTGGAAAGCCTGTCCGAAATCGCGCCGCTCACGTGGGACGCGCTGGTGCCCGAAAATCAGCCATTCCTGCGCCATGCCTTCCTCAGTACGTTGGAAGACAGCGGCAGCGTCGGCCCGCATTCCGGCTGGCAACCCGAGCATTTGCTGCACATCGAAGGCGAGCGTCTGATCGCCGCATTGCCCAGTTACCGCAAGTGGCATTCTTACGGCGAATACGTGTTCGATCATGCCTGGGCCGATGCCTGCGCCCGTGCCGGCATCGACTATTACCCCAAACTCCTGACCGCCGTGCCGTTCAGCCCGGTCAGCGGCCCGCGCTTGTTGGCGGCCCGTGTCG
Organism: Pseudomonas sp. ANT_J12; assembly: GCF_008370045.1. Classification (GTDB taxonomy): domain Bacteria; phylum Pseudomonadota; class Gammaproteobacteria; order Pseudomonadales; family Pseudomonadaceae; genus Aquipseudomonas. Next base: position 384,453 of record NZ_VOBN01000001.1, on the reverse strand, counting down.
AGGATGGTTTTGAGTTGCTCAAAAGCCTGCCGGGTTATCTGGAAATCGAAGAACTCTCCAGCGCGCACATCAATTTCACCGACCCGTTCACCGACGCCGCGTTGGCCGAACAGCCCGGCTGGCTGCAACGCATCGGCTGTCAGTACCACTGGCAGAACCGCGACTATCGGGACTTCCAGGACTTTCTCGACGCCCTCAGTTCGCGCAAGCGCAAGCAGATGCGCAAAGAGCGCGAGCAAGTGGCGGGGCAGGGCATCGAGTTCGAATGGCTCGAGGGGGCGCAACTGACCGAGGCGCAGTGGGATTTCGTCTACGCCTGCTACGCCAATACTTATGCGGTGCGTCGGCAAACGCCGTACCTGACGCGGGAATTCTTCAGCCTGCTGGCCGAGCGCATGCCGGAATCGATTCGCGTGGTGCTGGCCAAGCAAGGTTCACGGCCGGTGGCCATGGCCTTCAGCCTGGTGGGGGGCGACAGTTTTTACGGTCGTTACTGGGGTTGCCTGGCGGAGTACGACCGTTTGCATTTCGAGACGTGTTTCTATCAGGGCATGGATTACGCCATCGCCAATGGCTTCCAGCGATTCGACGCCGGGGCTCAGGGCGAGCACAAGTTGATTCGCGGCTTCGAGCCGGTGATCACCCATTCCTGGCACTACCTGCGCCATCCGGGGTTGAAAGCGGCGGTCAAAGACTTCCTGCAACAAGAACGGGTCGGAGTGTTGGCGTATGCCGAGGAAGCGAGGACCGCCTTGCCTTACCGGCAAGCCTGATCCTCGCCACGGGCATCAGCTGCCTTCCTTGGCCAGCCAGCGATAAGTCACCCCGCCGACCACCGCGCCGAGCAGCGGGGCGACCCAGAACATCCACAACTGCGCGATGGCCCAGCCGCCGACTATCAACGCCGGGCCGGTGCTGCGCGCCGGGTTGACCGAAGTGTTGGTGACAGGAATCGAGATCAGGTGGATCAGCGTCAGGGCCAGGCCGATGGCGATCGGTGCCAGCCCGGCCGGCGCGCGTTGGTCGGTGGCGCCGAGGATGATCAGCACGAACATCGCTGTCATCACCAGTTCACAGACGAAGCCTGCGGCCATCGAGTATTTGCCGGGGGAATGCTCGCCGTAGCCGTTGGAGGCCAGGCCTGCCGACAGGTCGAAGCCTTCCTTGCCGCTGGCGATGTAGTAAAGCAAGGCCGCCGCGATGATCCCGCCAATGACTTGGGCGATGATGTAGGCCGGCAATTCCTTGGCCGGGAACCGACCGCCGACGAACAGGCCGACCGATACGGCCGGGTTGAGATGACATCCAGAGATATGGCCAATGGCGAACGCCATGGTCAGCACGGTAAGACCAAACGCCAGGGCCACACCCAGCACCCCGATACCCAACGGCGAAGACGCGGCCAGCACCGCACTGCCGCAACCTCCCAACACCAGCCAGAACGTACCTAACAACTCAGTGACTGAACGTTTGAACAGAGACATGAGAGCGTCCTTGATAGGCGACCTATCGAGACTGTAGTGCGTGATGCGTCCTGCAGATGTACGACAGGCTCATTTCCAGAACCTTGGCTGAGTACAGCAGGGTTCTGGCGGAAATCCAGCAGCCATGAAAAAACCGCCAGAGCACGTCATTAAAGGGCTCTGGCGGTGATCGTTCCCACGCTTCGCATGGGAATGCAGCCCGTGACGCTCCGCGTCACTGGACGCGGAGCGTCCCCTGAGGCATTCCCACGCAGAGCGTGGGAACGATCAGGTAACGGTTTCAATCGATCCCGACAAACCCACCCGTCTGGTGCGCCCACAACCGCGCATATAACCCGCCATGGGCCAACAGTTCGGCGTGGGTGCCGGTCTCGGCGATCTTGCCGTTTTCCAGCACCACCAAGCGGTCCATGCGCGCGATGGTCGAGAGGCGGTGGGCGATGGCGATCACGGTTTTGCCTTGCATCAGGGTTTCCAGGCTTTCCTGGATCGCCGCTTCGACTTCCGAGTCCAGTGCCGAGGTGGCTTCGTCCATGATCAGGATCGGCGCGTCCTTGAGCAGCACCCGGGCGATGGCGATCCGCTGACGCTGGCCACCGGAGAGTTTCACCCCGCGCTCACCGACGTGGGCATCAAAACCGCTGCGACCTTCAGCGTCCGAGAGCAACGGGATGAACTGGTCGGCGCGGGCTTTGTGCACCGCGTCCCAGAGTTCGGCGTCGGTGGCATCGGGCCGGCCGTAAAGCAGGTTGTCGCGAATCGAACGGTGCAGCAGCGAGGTGTCCTGGGTGATCATGCCGATGCGCTCGCGCAGGCTTTCCTGGCGGACTTCGGCGATGTTCTGGCCATCGATGAGAATGCGCCCACCCTCCACGTCATAGAGACGCAGCAGCAGGTTGACCAGGGTCGATTTGCCAGCGCCGGACGGCCCGATCAGACCGATTTTTTCTCCGGGCTTGATGGTCAGGTTGAGGCCGCCGATGATGCCTTTCTTCTTGCCGTAGTGGAAATCCACGTGCTCGAAACGCACCTCGCCACGGGCCACGGCCAGGGGTTTGGCTTGTGCGTGATCGGTGACGCTGACCGGTTGCGCGATGGTGCGCAGACCGTCCTGGACCATGCCGATGTTTTCGAAGATGCCGGTGACCACCCACATGATCCAGCCGGACATGTTGACGATGCGGATCACCAGGCCGGTGGCCAGGGCAATTGCGCCCACCGAGATCAGCGACTGCGACCACAGCCACAGCGCGAGGCCGGTGGTGGTGACGATCAGCAAGCCGTTCATGCTGGTGATGGCCACGTCCATGCTGGTGACCACGCGGCCGGCCATCTGGGCTTTTTCGGTCTGTTCCTTGATGGCTTCCTTGGCGTACTGCTGTTCGTAATTGGTGTGGGCGAACAGCTTCAACGTGGTGATGTTGGTGTAGCCATCGACGATCCGTCCCATGAGTTTGGAACGCGCATCGGAGGACTGCACCGAGCGGTCCTTGACCCGTGGCACAAAGTAATAGAGCGCGCCGATGAAACCGGCAATCCAGGTGATCAACGGGATCATCAGGCGCCAGTCGGCTTCGGCAAACAGCACCAGGGCGCTGATCGCGTAGATCAACACATGCCACAGCGCATCCACCGCTTGCACGGCCGAGTCGCGCAGGGCGTTGCCGGTTTGCATGATGCGTTGGGCGATGCGCCCGGCGAAGTCGTTCTGGAAGAAATTCAGGCTCTGCTTGAGCACGTAGCGGTGGTTCTGCCACAGGATCAGGCTGGTCATGCCCGGGGTCAGGGTCTGGTGCACCAGCAGGTCATGCAGGCCGAAGAAAATCGGGCGCAGCACCAGGGTGACCACCACCATCCAGGTCAGTTCGAGGGCGTGATCCTGGAAGAAATTCGGGTTCGGCGTGCCTTGCGCCAGGTCGATGATGCGGCTCAGGTAATTGAACAGCGCGACTTCGATCAGCGAGGCGAACAGGCCGACAATCAGCAGGGCGGCGAAACTCGGCCAGACTTGCTTCAGGTAATAGGTATAGAAGGGGAGAACCCGGTCCGGCGGAGCCGCCGTTGGTGCATCGCGGAAGATGTCGATCAGTTTTTCAAAACGGCGATAAAGCATGGGTTCTCCGCCCGCGCTGGGGCTCTCCTTTGAACAGTGTGAGCGGTGCCGCAGGGCGACAACCGCTCAAGACATCCTGTGAAGCTTAGTCGATGACTTTGGCCGACTTGATGAACACAGGATCGGCGGGTACGTCTTTCATGCCGCCACGGGTAGTGGTTGGCGTGTTGACGATGATGTCCACCACGTCCATGCCTTTGACGACTTTACCGAACACGGCGTAGCCATCGCCCTGGTCGAGGAAATCGTTGTCCTTGACGTTGACGAAGAACTGGCTGGTGGCCGAATCCGGATTGGAAGTACGCGCCATGGAGAGCGTGCCACGCACGTTATGCAGGCCGTTTTTGGATTCGTTCTTGATCGGCGCCTTGGTCTCTTTCTGCTGCATCTGCTGCGTGAAGCCGCCGCCCTGGACCATGAAGCCCGGGATCACACGGTGGAAAATCGTGTTGTTGTAGAAGCCACTGTTGACGTAATCAAGGAAGTTTTTGGTACTGATCGGTGCCTTGACCGCGTCCAGCTCGATTTCGATCTGGCCGTTGGTGGTGTCCAGCAGCACGTGCGGTGCCTTGGCGGGCGTAGCGGCCATCAGGTTGGCGGCAAACAGCACGGAGCCGGCGACGAGGGCGATTTTTTTCAGCATGGGTCAGTGATCCTGAGTAGTGGTGTCGACTGCGGTGAGAAACTCGAGCAGGGTTTGGTTGAAGCGTTCGGGTTGATCCAGCGGGGTGGCGTGGCGCGAATCGGCGATCACCACCAGCCGCGCATCGGGCAGCAGTTTTACATAGGTTTCTTTCAGCGCCACCGGTGTGTAGTCACGGTCGGCGCTGACGATCAGGGTTGGACAGACGACCTTCGAAAGTCGTTCCTGAACCCCCCAGCCAACGATGGCATCGAAGCTGGCGAGATAAGCATGTTTGTCGTTTTTTGCCCAGCGCTCGGTCATCTTTTGTCGCAAGTCCGCCTGCTCCGGTTTCGGGAACAGCTTGGCGCCCAGGGCCTTGCCGATGGCGCCGAGGCTGAGTACGCGCATCAGACTCCAGCGCTTGAACCACTGCCAATAGTCGTCGCGGCTGCGCAACTTGACCTCGGGCGAGCTGTTGACGATGCACAGGCTCTTAAGCAGTTGCGGCTGATCCGTGGCTAGCTGGAAACCGATCATGCCGCCCATGGACAGGCCCACGTAATGGGCCGGGCCGAGGTTCAGGTGTTCCATCAGCGCGATCAGGTCGGCGCTGAACCCGGCGATGCTGTAGCGCTCGCGGGGTTTGTCCGAACGACCGTGGCCGCGCACATCCGGGACGATCACCCGGTAGCGGGCGGACAGCGCCGGGATCTGCATTTCCCAGTCCAACGTGCTGGAACCCAGCCCGTGGACCAGCAGCAACGGCGTGCCGTGGCCATATTCCTCATAGTGCAGGTTGCAACCTTCATGTTCGAAATAGGCCATGCAGAAACTCCGTGTCAGGCTTGTTCAGGGGCGGCGAAAGGCGCATCCAGCGGCGCAGTGTCGAAGGTGCGCAGCAGTTCGATGAGGATTTGCGTCGCCGGGCCCAGGGGTTTGTCCTTGTTCGAGTACAGATAGAAGCTCGGGTTGCGACTGCCGCCCTGGTCCAACGGTAGCAGCTTGAGCGTGCCTTCCTTCAATTCCCGTTCGATCATGTGCCGGGGCAACCAGGCAAAGCCTAGCCCGCTGCTGACAAAAGTCGCGGCGGTGGCCAGGCTGCCGACGGTCCAGCGCTGTTCGGCGCCGAGCCAGCCGACGTCCCGTGGCTGCTGGCGGCCGGAGTCGCGGATCACCACTTGCATCTGGGTTTCCAGGTCCTGGAAATTGATTTCGCGGTTGAGTCGATGCAGCGAGTGATCGGGGTGGGCGACGGCGACAAATTCCACATCGCTCAATTCCGCGCCCAGGTAGCCGGGAATGCTGAAACCGGTGATGGCCAGGTCGGCCACGCCTTCGAGCAGGACTTCCTCGACCCCCGACAACACTTCCTCGCGCAGCCGCACCCGGCAGCCACGGCTTTGCGGCATGAACGCGGTCAAGGCGCGCACGAGACGGGCGCTGGGGTAAGCGGCATCGACCACCAGCCGCACTTCCGCTTCCCAGCCTTGTTCCATGTGATGGGCCAGGTCTTCCAGTTGACTGGCCTGTTTCACCAATTGCCGCGAGCGACGCAGCAACACGCCGCCGGCTTCGGTGAGCACGGCCTTACGGCCATCGATGCGCAGCAGCGGCACGCCGAGCTGGTCCTGCATGCGGGCCACGGTGTAGCTGACCGACGATTGCGAGCGATGCAGCGCTTCGGCGGCCTGGGCGAAACCGCCGTGGTCGACCACGGCTTGCAATGTTCGCCATTGATCAAGGGTCACGCGGGGCGCTTTCATGATGAGCTCCTCTTGTCCTAAGCTGGCGGTCCCTATTGGAGACTGCCGAATGAAAAAATTCTGTTGTGTAGTGTTGGCGCTGTTGCCGCTGACGGCGTTTGCCTATCCGATCGATGTTCAAAAACAGCTCAATGGCATGAGCATCGACTACAACGCCTTCGACACGGATAACGACATCGCGTCCATTCAGGTCAACAACTACGGCAGTACGGATGCGACGTGTAAGGTGGTGTTCAACAACGGCCCGGAAGCACCGCGCACCCGCACCGTCGACGTGCCCGCCGGCAAACATAAAAACGCCACGGCCAAATTCACCCGTACGATCATCAAGATGCGTATCAACCTGAGCTGCACCCCGAAATAGATGTCTCCCCGGTAGGAGCGAGGCTTGTGTGGCGAGGGGGCTTGCCCCCGTTCGGCTGCGAAGCAGTCGTAATCCAATCATCGCGGATTATCTGGAACACCGCGGTGGATGGTTTTGGGGTCGCTTCGCGTCCCAACGGGGGCAAGCCCCCTCGCCACACAAGCCCGCTCCCACAGGAATAGGGCATGCTCAGCTTATAAACGAATTTATCGATGCTTTATAGCAGTTATTTGCGCTTTTTCATCGATATAACTCTGTTTAACCTCCACTCCATCGCCCTACAGCATTCTCAGATGGAGGCTACATCCCATGTCCCGCGTTCTGATCATCGAAAGCAGCGCCCGTCAGCAAGACTCGGTTTCCCGTCAGCTGACCCAGACCTTCATCAGCCAATGGAAAGCCGCGCACCCGGCGGATCAAATCACCGTCCGTGACCTGGCCGTCAACCCGGTGCCGCACCTGGACATCAATCTGCTCGGCGGCTGGATGAAACCTGCCGAACAACGCAACGACATCGAACAGGCGTCCCTCGACCGTTCCAACCAGTTGACCGACGAACTGCTGGCCGCCGACGTATTGGTGATGGCCGCGCCGATGTACAACTTCGCGATCCCGAGCACCCTCAAAGCCTGGCTCGACCATGTGCTGCGTGCCGGCGTGACCTTCAAATACACCGACACCGGCCCCCAAGGCCTGCTCAGCGGCAAACGTGCCTACGTGCTGACCGCTCGCGGCGGGATCTATGCCGGTGGCCCGGCGGATCACCAGGAACCGTACCTGCGTCAGGTCATGGCCTTCATCGGCATCCACGACGTGACCTTCATTCACGCCGAAGGCATGAACCTGGGCGGCGACTTCCAGGAGAAGGGCCTGAACCAGGCCAACGCCAAGCTTTCCCAAGTGGCTTGAGGCTTTAATCGCCAGATAATCCCTTGATGTTCAAGTGGCCTGGCGCAACCCCTTCAAGGCTTTACGCGCATCGAACCTCCCTTTGCACTTGTTGCTCCTGAGTGCTGTAGCCCGATTGAACGCATTAGCGAGATCGGGCTTTTTTTTGCCCGGGATTCACACAGACCTGTAGGAGCGAAGCTTGCTCGCGAAAGCGGTGTGTCAGCCAACATCAATGTTGGATGGGCCGCCGCCTTCGCGAGCAAGCTTCGCTCCTACAAGGGATTTGTGTGATTAGCCGTGAAGCGCAAAACCCGCTATCGTCGCCGCCATTCGAAACGAGGCGAGCATGGGCTATCTACTTTTTGTCACGCTGATCCAGGCGTTTTCCTTCAGTTTGATCGGCGAGTACCTGGCCGGGCATGTCGACAGTTACTTCGCGGTGCTGGTGCGGGTGCTGCTGGCCGGGCTGGTGTTTATTCCGCTGACGCGCTGGCGTTCGGTCGAGCCGGCGTTCATGCGTGGCATGTTGCTGATCGGCGCGTTGCAGTTCGGCGTGACCTACGTCTGCCTGTACCTGAGTTTCCGGGTGCTGACGGTGCCGGAAGTGTTGTTGTTCACCATCCTCACGCCATTGCACGTGACCTTGATCGAGGATGCGCTGAACCGGCGCTTCAACCCGTGGGCCCTGGTCGCGGCACTGGTGGCGGTGGCAGGCGCGGCGGTGATTCGCTACGACCGGATCAACCCGGATTTCTTCATGGGTTTCCTGCTGCTGCAACTGGCCAACTTCACCTACGCCGCGGGGCAAGTCCTTTATAAACACCTGGTGGCCCGTCACCCCAGCGACCTGCCGCATTACCGGCGTTTCGGCTACTTCTACCTCGGCGCATTGGCGGTGGCGTTGCCGGCGTTCCTGCTGTTCGGCAAACAGAACTTCCTGCCCGAAGCACCGCTGCAATGGGGCGTGCTGGTATTCCTCGGATTGGTCTCGACCGCGCTGGGGCTGTACTGGTGGAACAAAGGCGCGTGCCTGGTGAACGGCGGGACGCTGGCGGTGATGAACAACCTGCATGTGCCGGTGGGGTTGCTGATCAATCTGCTGATCTGGAACCAACATGAGGAGTTGGGGCGGTTATTCTTCGGTGGTTCGGTGATCCTGGCGGCGGTGTGGATCAGTCGATTGGGCGTACGCCGGCCTGTCTTGACGTCGTAAGCGCAAGTGCGCAAAAAGTTGCGCACTGCTTTTGGCTAAAACGACGGGTAAATGCGCTGTAAGCCACGCCGTTCAAGGCTTACAGCCAAGTGCGCAACTTCTTGCACAGTACTGCGCAACTTCTTGCGCACTTGTCGGCCGTTTCCTACAGCAAAAGTCGGAAAAACCCACGGTCACGTCGCCCAAACCCTTGAAACATAATGGCCACATGATGGCTGGCACGCCTTTTGATATCTCCTTCGGCACCTGGACAGGCAATCACGCCGTCCGGTCCTGTCTTTCAAGCAAGGAGAGCACCCCATGGCAACACCTGCCTACATGTCCGTCACTGGCGAAAAACAAGGTCTGATCACTGCCGGCGCCTTCACCGCCGACTCGGTTGGCAACACTTATCAAGAAGGTCACGAAGACCAGGTCATGGTTCAGGCTTTCAGCCACGACGTGATCATCCCGCGTGACCCGCAATCCGGCCAACCGACCGGTCAGCGCGTGCACAAGCCAGTGGTGATCACCAAGGTCTACGACAAGGCTTCGCCACTGCTGCAAGCTGCTCTGACCTCCGGCGAGCGCATGAGCGAAATCGTTATCCAGTGGTACCGCACTTCGGCCCAAGGGACCCAAGAGCACTACTACACCACCAAACTGGAAGACGCGATCATCGTCGCCATCAACAACAAAATGCACAACTGCCAGGATCCGTCGAACGCCCACTTCACGCACCTGGAAGAAGTGCAGTTCACCTACCGCAAAATCACCTGGACCCACGAAGTATCCGGTACTTCGGGTTCCGATGACTGGCGTCTGCCGGTGGCCTGATCCAGGTTGACCGTTGTACCGCCTCGGCCCGCGCGGCCGGGGCGGTTGGTTGTCCCCTAAAGAATTTTTGCAGTCGTTGATCGCCAACGGGCGTCGACGGCTGTCGCAACATCGCATGAGGAACACGGAATGTTCGCACCGGCCAATCAGACCCACTTTGCCCTGACTATCGACGGGGCCGACAGCTATTTTCAGGTGCTGTCCTTCACCGGCCGGGAAGCGCTCAACCAACCGTTCGAGTTCGAACTGGAACTGGTCAGCGAAAAGGCCTCGCTGAACCTCGAAAGCCTGCTGCACAAACTGGCGTTTTTACAGCTCGCGCAAAACGGCACCGGCATCCACGGGCTGGTATACAGCATCGCCCAGGGCGAGGCCGGCAAGCGTCTGACCCGCTACAAGATCTCGCTGCGCCCGCAACTGGCGTACCTGGCGCACCGGGTCAATCAGCGGATCTTCCAGCAGATGAGCGTGCCGCAGATCATCAGCCAGGTGTTGGAAGAACACGGCATCCTTGCCAGCGACCACAAGTTCCAGCTCAGCGCCGTGTACCCGGAGCGGATCTACTGCGTGCAGTACGACGAATCGGACCTGCACTTCGTCCAGCGCCTGTGCGAAGAGGAGGGCATTCACTACCACTTCCAGCACAGCGCTTCCGGGCATCTGCTGATGTTCGGCGACGACCAGACCGTTTTCCCGAAACTGGCGCCGGTGACTTATCAGCAGGACACCGGACTGGTCGCCGATCAGCCGGTGATCAAGCGTTTCGGCCTGCGCGTAATCACCCGAACCAGCCGCACCACGCGCCGCGATTACGACTTCACCAAACCGAAGATCGAGCTCGAAAGCGACGCCAAGAGCGCGGCCAAACCGGACCTTGAGGACTACGATTACCCCGGCCGTTTTGTCGACCGCGAGCGCGGCAAACACCTGGCCAATCGCGCCCTCGAAAGACACCGCAGCGACTACCGCTTGGCCGAAGGCAGCAGCGATCAACCGCTGCTGGTCACCGGGCATTTCCTCGCCCTGACTGCCCACGCCAACCCGGCATGGAACGACCTGTGGCTGCTCACCGAAATCTTCCACGAAGGCAAACAGCCGCAGGTGCTGGAAGAGGTGATCAGCAGCGACGTCACCGACCTCAAGGACGACTTTCACCAGGGCTATCGCAACCGCTTCAGCGCGACGCCATGGAACGTGCCGTACCGCCCGCCGCTCGAGCACCCGAAACCCAAAGTCCTCGGCACCCAGAGCGCGGTGGTCACCGGCCCCGAAGGCGAAGAGATTTTCTGCGACCAGTACGGCCGGGTGAAGGTCCAGTTTTTCTGGGACCGCGAAGGTCAGCACGACGACAAGACCAGTTGCTGGATGCGCGTGGCGTCGAACTGGGCGGCGCAGACCTTTGGCTCGATCAACCTGCCGCGCGTTGGCATGGAAGTGCTGATCACCTTCCTCGAAGGCGATCCCGACCAGCCGCTGATCACCGGTTGCCTGTACCACGGCGCCAACCTGCCGCCGTACAAACTGCCGGACTTCAAGACCCTGGCCACGGTCAAGAGCAAGGAGTACAAGGGCAGCCGCGCCAACGAACTGCGCATCGACGACACCACCAGCGAGATCAGCATTGCGCTGCGCAGCGATCATGGCGCCAGTGCGATCAACCTCGGTTACCTGACCCATCCACGCCCGTCCGGCGGCCAGCCGCGTGGCGAAGGCTTTGAGCTGCGCACCGACCGGCATGGTGCGGTGCGTGCCGCCGCCGGTTTGCTGATCACCACCGAGCCGCGGCCGAACGAATCCAAACACCATAAAGACTTGCCGGAAACCGCCGAGCGTTTGGCCACGGCCAGCGAGCAGCAGGACGGTTTTGCGATACAGGCCAAGGAACTGCAAGCCCAGGAAGCGGGCGATCAGGACGACGTGGCCAAGGCGTTGCACGCTCAGCACCAGGGCATTCTCGGTAGCGGCCCGGCGAACATGAGCGCCAACGAATTTCCCGAGTTCACCGAAGCGCATCTGGTGCTCGCCAGTCCGGCGGGCATCGCCCTGACCACCCCGCGCTCCAGCCACATCGCCACCGGCGAACACCTGGCCCTGAGCAGCACCGGCCACACCAGCCTGTCGATCGGTAAACGCCTGCTGGCCAGCGCCAGCCAGGGCATGCGCCTGTTCGTGCAAAACCTCGGCTGGCGGCTGGTCGCGGCGTCGGGTGACATCGACATTCGCGCCTTGAAAGACAGCATCAACCTGCTGGCCAAACTCAACATCACCGCGAATGCCGACCGCATCACCATCACCGCGAAAACCGAACTGGTGATCCAGGGCGGCGGCAGCGCCACGACCTACAACGCCGGCGGCATCACCCACGCCACCACCGGCCCGTATACCGCCCACGCGGCGAACTTCGCCTACACCGGGGCGAAAAGTCTGGCGGGCGTGTTCCCGGAACCGCCGAAACCGGGCAAGGGCAATCTGGAACTGTTCAACCAGTACGCCGGGCTTCAAGGCATCAAGGGTGGCGACTTCGAAGTGATCGATGCCTTGGGCAAGAGCCTCAAAGGCACGCTCGATGCGAAGGGTTTTGCCACCGTCGCCGGCGCCGCACCGGGGCCGGCGCGGGTGATGTTTGGCAAGGACCCGGCGGACACCTGGAGTGATGGCAGTTACATCGGTAAACCGGAATGGCCGCTGCAACCGCCGAGCGCCGAGGACATTCCCGGCCCGGTGCAATCGATGGTTGCGCAGGTATTGCCGAGCAAGAACTGGGACGTGCTGGAGACAGGCAAAGCCCTGGCGCAAAGCGGCATGAGCGCCGTGCAAACCGCCCAAGGCGCGATGCAGACCGCGCAGCAAGTCAAAGGCGCGGTGCAGGGCGGCGTGGCCGGGTTGCCGAAACTCGCCAGCGCCTCGATGCCGAGCGCCTCAAGCCTGCTCGGTGCCGCGAGCAAGAGCGGCAAGTTGCCGAGCCTGCCGGCTGTCACGCCTCCCAAGACCTCCTTTAAAACCCCGGGCCTGCTGGCCGGTGAGATGCTGTCATGACCACTGAAATCGTAAAACGTGAACCGCAGGTTGCCATTGTTCCGCTGAGCGCTATCGACGTTCAGGACGTCGCCAGCAGCGCGGCAGTCTTCGACGCCTGGTTGCAATCCGCCAGCGGCGGCGTGGTCACCCTCGACCGGATCAAGAACGTCGCCGGTGCCTTGCCGGTGGTGGGCAACATCATGGCGCTGGTCGATGCGCTGGGCGACATCGTCACCCTGTCGAATGCCCAGAAACGCGACCTGCTCGCCTGGGCCAGTCTCGGCATCAACCTGATCGGCGTCCTGCCGTTGCCGCCGGCCATGGCCGCTGCACGCATGACCCTGCGTCCGACCCTGTTTCTGGTGCGTCAGGAGATGAAGGCCTCTACCAAAGCGCTGCTTGGCTCGTCGGTGGTCGAAATACTGATAGGGCACTTGAACGATTCGATTATCGGTACCCTCGACGACTTCGTTGAACAAGCCAAAGGCAAGCTGCCGGGTATTCTGGCGGACGCCGGCAAGCTGGGCGAGGACGTCATCAACGAGATCGCCAAAGGCCTCGACGCGGTGGCCAATGGCAAGCTCGATGCCAAGGGTGATGCCCAGGCGGCCGGTCAAAAAATCAGCGCCGCCGGCGACCAACTGCTCAATGATCCACTCGCGGCGATCGGCAACATTTTCGGGGCCGCAGCCAGTGCATATAAAGCCGCAGGCAAGGGCCTGGCCAATAGCGCAGCCGAAAACCTGCTACCCGATGACATCAAAGAACGGGTGGCCACCGAAACCAAGAAGTTGCGGGCGATGGGGCCGGAACTGCACACGCAGTTGAGCAAGCTGGACGATGAATCGGTGCAGAACTCCATCGGCTGGTTGCTGTTTATCCTGTCCAGCGCCGTCACCGTCTGGCGTAAGCGCAATGCTCATGGTCAGAGCGCTGGAGTCAAACCTGACAAGACGAGTCAGGCCAAGCGCACGGCGTCTGAGGGTGGTTTGGGGGCCAACAGTCATCAGGTGCCGGCCACGAATACTGCCAATGGCAAGAAAAATGGCACCTGTACCGGCACCTGCAACAGCATCAGTTTTGCCATGGGGTCGGAGAGTCTTAGCCACATCGATTTCAGCCTGCCGGGGCCGTTCCCGATTGAGTGGACTCGTACCTACAGTTCGCGCCTCGGGGCCTACGATCAAAGCGAGCTAGGCGCCCGCTGGATCACTGAATTCACCACCCGTTTTGACTGCATTGGCGATGGCCTGAAGTTTCACGACGCCGACGGCCGCAGCCACGACTATCCGCTGCCGAAGGTCGGCCTGTTTCATTACGACGCCATCGAAAACATCACCCTGGTGCGCTCGGGAGATGACCAATTACTGCTGTGCCGTGGTTTCGAGCGCAAAGAAACCTACGTCCGTCGCGGCCAGCGTTATGTGCTGACGAATGTGGTCCTGCGCAACGGCGCCGGGATCATGCTGCATTACGAGCATCGCCACGGCGAGCAGTCGGTACTGTCGGACCTGATCACGTATCAAGAAAACGACATCAGCAAAGTTCACCTGCACCTCGGTACGATGATCGACGATCACGGTCGGCTTATTGGCCTCTGGGAAATCGTCGACGGTGCACCGCTGCGACAGCTCTGTGCCTATCAGTACGACGCTTACGGCGACCTGATCCAGGCGCAAGACGAGAACGGCGCCGCCTGGTCCTATCAGTACCAACATCACCTGATCACCCGCTACACCGACCGCACCGGTCGCGGCATGAACCTGGAATGGCAAGGTACCGGCACTGACGCCAAAGCAGTGCGCGAATGGGCCGACGACGGCAGCTTCGACACCCGTCTGGAGTGGGACGAAAACATCCGCCTGACCTACGTCACCGACGCCCACGGCAACGAGACCTGGCACTACTACGACATCCTCGGCTACACCTACCGCGTTCGTCACCCGGATGAGCGTTCGGAATGGTTTTTCCGCGATGAGGCGAAAAATCTGATCCGCCACGTGCACACCGACGGCAGCACCGACCGCTACACCTACGACGAGCGTGGCAATCGCCTTCAACACATCCGCGCCGACCACACCGTCATGCATTACGCTTACGACGATCAGGACTTGTTGATCAAGATCAGCGATGCCGAGGGCGGCCAGTGGCAGCGGGCCTACGATGATCAGGGCAACCTGGTCGAATCGATCGATCCACTGGGCAACAAAACCGAATACGCCTACAACAAATCCGGCCAACCCACCGCGATCAAAGACGCCAACGGCAACGAAAAAGCCCTGGCCTACAACGACGCCGGACAGTTGGTGAAATACGTCGATTGCTCGGGCAAAACCAGCACCTGGGAATACAACGAACTCGGGCAGATGATCTGCTTCACCGACCCGGCCGGGCAGAGCACCGAATACGCCTACAAGGCTGGTCAACTGGTATTGATCAAACACCCGGACAAGACCGAAGAGCGTTTTGAGCGCGACGCCGAAGGTCGTTTGCTCGCCCACGTCGATGGCCTCGATCGCTGCACCACCTGGAGCTACACCGCTGCCGGTCTGATCGCCGAACGGGTCGATGCCGCCGAACAAACCCTGCGCTACCGTTGGGACCGCCTCGGCCAGTTGCTGGCCCTGGAAAACGAAAACGAACAACGCGCGCACTTCCACTACGACCCGGTCGGTCGCCTGCTGGAAGAAACCGGCTTCGACGGCCGCTCCACGCGCTATCAATACGACGCCCAGACCGGGCGCCTGGCCCACACCGTCAACGGCGAACGCGTGATCTCGGTCAGCTTCGACCCCATGGGGCGCCTGACCGAACGCCGCGCCAGCCTGGGGGACAAGTCGCAAAGCGAAACCTTCGCCTACGACGGCAACGGCAACCTGGTCATGGCGAACAACGCCGACAGCCGCTTGCAATGGTTCCACGACCCGGCCGGCAACCTGTTGCGTGAACACCAGCACTACCTCGGCCTGGAACAACCCACGGTCGCCATCTGGCAGCACGAGTACGACGTGCTCAACCAGCGTGTCGCCACCGTACGCCCGGATGGGCACCGCGTCAGTTGGCTCACTTATGGCAGCGGCCACTTGCTGGGCCTGCGTTTGGACGATCACGAACTGATCGGCTACGAACGCGACGACCTGCACCGCGAAGTCGCCCGCCACCAAGGCAACCACCTGCTGCAAACGCAAAAATGGGACCCGGCCGGCCGATTGCAAGAGCAACTGCTGGGACGCAGCGACGACCAATCCACACTGCTCAAGCGTGAATACAAATACGATGCCGCCGGCCAACTGACCGACATCAACGACAGCCGCCGCGGCCCGCTCGCCTATCGTTACGACCCGGTCGGCCGCCTGCTCAGCGCTACCACCCGCCAAGGCGTGGAAACCTTTGCCTTCGACCCGGCCAGCAACCTGCTCGACGACAAAATCACGGAAATCCGCCGCCCACTGGATCAGACTCCGCCACGCAGCAAACTGGTCGATAACCTGCTGCGCGAATACGCCGGCACCCACTACGACTACGACGAGCGCGGCAACCAGATCCAGCGCTGGCACAACGGCACCCGCAGCGATCTGCAATGGGACCTGTTTGATCGACTGGTGCGTTTCGAAGACCCACGCCTGGCCGTCGACTTCGCCTACGACGCGTTAGGACGGCGCCTGCACAAAAACTCCAGCGCCCACTACAAACAGCGTCCCGAAGCCGGCTCGCAATGGAACCGCAGCGAACACGCGCGCAAACAACGTGAATACGGCTGCGGCTTTACCCTCTACGGCTGGGACGGCGACAACCTCGCCTGGGAAAGCAGCCCGGCACAAACCGACGGCGCGCCGAGCCGCACCGTTCACTACGTCTTCGAACCCGGCTGTTTCGTCCCGGTCGCCCAGGCCGTGCGTCATGCGCCGATCAACCTGGCGGGCCAACCGGATTACAGCGGCGAATACAGCCTCGACGAGGATCCGTTGTGGAATCACAAGGCAACGGCCTTAGCGTTTGATGCGTTGGCTTGGTATCAGTGCGATCACTTGGGTACGCCGCAGGAACTGACGGACCCGCAAGGCAACATGGCCTGGACTGCGCAGTACAAGGCGTGGGGACAGGTGACGGAACAGCGTTCGGAATGGGCGCGGCAGCACGGGGTGGTGAACCCGATACGGTTCCAGGGTCAGTACCACGATCATGAGACGGGGCTGCACTACAACCGACACCGGTACTATGATCCGGGAATTGGCCGTTTCATAAGCAAAGACCCGATCGGTTATATGGGAGGGCTAAATCTTTATGCTTATGCACCAAATCCGACAGGTTGGGTCGATAGCCTTGGTCTGAGTGCAACGTGCCCATGTGAGTGTAAAAAAGTACTTGAGGCCGAAGGTGTTGTGACAGGTCGCCATGGCGATCTTCGAAAAATAGGCGGGCTCCAAGACTCGCACCACATCTATCAAGATGCGTCGATGAATGGGATTTCAGGTTACAAATACAATGATGCGCCTGCTATAAGCCTTCAGGGAAGAAACCCAGATGGAACCACTCGTGGAACGCCGCACTATAATGCCAATCGAGCCCAAGATAAGGCATCAACCGCTGGCCTGCTTGGTAGTGAAACTGTCGTAGCTTTCAAGTCGCTCCGTGCTGCGGGACTGAGCCCGAAGGCAGCGAAGTGCGCGACACTCCAAGCACGCGGCTATTTCACCGGGATTGAAGCCAACGCGGGTACCAGCACCGCAACACCTTCCAAGAGACGGAGTCGATAAATGAGTACACCTACTAATCAGCAAGCCTATGCCAAGACCAAATTGCTCGTAGAGGCCATTGATCGGCGTGACTCGCCGGCGCTTGAGAGAGATTTTGGAATATCCAGCGCGGTTGCTGATGAGATTTACGAATCTATCGATGATTACTTCGACAAAGGAACCAAGATATCCATCGCACCAGAAGAAAAAGCTTTTGATTCACGTGCACAACACCGTCCTTTCATTGATGCATATGAAACTGACGGTAAAGCACTCGGATTAGAATGTGTCCTTTTTGCTAATGGCGCCCCCGGTGAAGCGATCCTTCATCTTGAGGTTTCCGAAAGTAATGGCCAATTGGCGGTTTATTATAAGTACATTGGTTCCTGATAGCTCATGGAGAGCGTGAATCAATGCGGGCATTGACCACTGATAATTTTTACGGAATCAAGGCGAGGGAAGTTGCTCAATGAAAGGCGTTATACGATTGGGCGACTCCACCTCCCACGGTGGAGTGGTGCTCGAGGCGTTCTCTCAAGCCAATAAAGGGGGACGGATTTATTTTCTACCCCGTCGGTAAAGAGTTTAGCCCTGAAAATAATGTGCTCATATAATTTGATGGTGAAGAGCAAAAAAATGGCCAAAAAAATGGGACGGATTTATTTTTTGTCCAGTCGGTAAAAGGATAAGACCTGGAAATAAGGAAAATAAATCTGTCCCCTTTTTTGGTCAGGTGCAGCTATTCAATACACATGGCCAGAGAACGGCGAAACCAAAACTTGGAATGCCACACCAAAAACTGGTAGGAGAAAGTAATGAACATTCAATTTTCGGCAAAATATTATGATTCCTCCGCAGAGGATGATGTTTTAACAGTAGGGTTGGCAGACAGTGAAGATGATCCTAAGCACTTTCTGATTTTGCAGCGCGCTGAAGACGTTGATGAGCAAGATGTAGAGCTTGGCCAGGACACGTACTACGTTGAGATTGGTGAGCCTGGGATGGCTGGCTATGGTGGCATTGATGATGTTTTGATAGCAGCAGATAAGCTGATTTTCAGTTTTTCAAGCGCCACCAAGTGGTGCAAGACTATAAAAACTATTGAAATTGAAATTGCGCCTCAGTTGGGATCTATTGACGATATTGAGAAATCTCTTAGAGAGATATTCATAGACACGCCAACAACAATCTCACGGTCGTAATTGGTCATGAGGTCGGATAGGGGAACGAAACCATGAAGGACATCATTCGTCTAGGCGACTCCACCAATCATGGCGGAGTGGTGCTTGAAGCGTTCTCTCAAACTGACCTCAATGGCAAACCCATTGCTGGTGTAGGCCATAAGGTAAGTTGCCCACTGTGCAAAGGCGTTTTCCCCATCGCCGAGGGAAGTAGTACGTACACGGTGGGAGGGATCGCTGTGGCGCTTGATGGTATGAAAACGGCCTGCGGTGCCAGTCTGATTGCCAGTGGTCCCAAGGGCGCAGTGATCAGCTGATTCCAATTTGGATACCTATATTACCCGAGCTGAGTGGCCTTTCAGCGCGAGAAATATGTCTGTAACGAGGCCCGCTAGAATAGGTCGCGGACGAGTTCTAAAGCGCAGAGCAAGGCTCATAAACTGTCTCGGCCCAAAGCCCTTGCCCTGATGGCTGTAGCGCAGTGTTGGTTTCAGGATTAGTCGCAATCCATCCGTGTGGAGAACGTTGATGGTCAGGTACCTACCGTGGAGTGACTGCTTCTGGCAGATTCCTACCTCACTAAAAGACTGTTATCGGCCAAAAGCAGATGTTCAACGCTAGAACTAAGCTGCGGCTGAGCCGTCCACTTGGATGAATGATTAGGGCGCATTCCAGTCAATGGTGATGTCGCCTGTGTTGACGAAGAGAGCGATCTCCGCGAACGAAAACAGGATGCCACCCATTGCGGTCACTGCATGCCAGTAGCTGTATTGCCAAGTCTCTGGCGATACTTGGACGCAGCTTCCATGAGCACAAACATAATATTTTCCAGGTAAAGGGGACGGATTTATTTTCTACCCAGTTGCTAAGAAATCAGCCTAGGAAATAAGGAATAAAAAAAGGGGACAGATTTATCTTTATCCAGTCGGTAAAAGGATCAGCCCTGGAACTAAGGAAAATAAATAAATCCCCTTTTCGGAGTATGCGAAGGTCACGTGCCAGGCGTAGGTTATGTGAAATATTATGGCGATACCGACAATAAAAGGTGGTGGTCTGAAGATCAGACCGGTCATGGGGAAAGTGCGTGGAAAGTTCATAATAAAAGCGGTGAGTGGATAGCTGATGCTGATGCGTATGGCGACTATATGGAAGGAAAGCATAAGGGTGATACAGGTAAGAATTTGAATTTTAGTTCTATGAAATGTAAAGGTGCGAAATGATTGAGACAGCGGAGGAGTTTGTTGCGTTACGCAGTAGTCAAATAAAAGACGAATACGATAGAGCTGCAATGGAAGAAGCTCCTGTATCAGTGTGGCGCGAAGTTATAAGTGAGTATCCTGACTATAGGAAGTGGGTTGCGCATAACAAGACGGTTCCTCTTGAGATTCTTGAGGAGTTATGCGTTTTCTCGTCGGATGTGAGACGATTTATTGCCTCAAAAAGAAAGCTATCGCTTAAGCTTTTCGAGCTTCTTTCCAATGATTTGGATGCTAATGTAAGAGTCGAAATTGCAGCGAATAATAAAGCGCCAAGGACGGTCTTGGAGAGCCTGTTAATGGATGCAGATGAAGATGTAGTGAGTGCGGAAAAAAATAACTTAGAACGGCGGGGATGTACTCGCTAGATTTTCTACTGGTGATTATTTCAAAAATAAAGGGGGCAGATTTATTTTTTATCCAGTCGGTAAAAGGGTCAGCCCTGGAAATAAGGAAAATAAATCTGTCCCATTTTTTGCTCATTTTTTGCTAAAGGAGGTGGTCCATGATAAATAGCGCTGAAGAGTTCAAACGTTATCTTCAAAGTAAAAATGAGGTTGAAAGAGCTAAGGCTGAGGATGCTGCCTCAGATGAGGTTTGGTTTGAAATTCTACTAAAATATCCTGAGTTAGCACGTCAAGTTGTCGCAAATAACACCATCTCAGTAGAAGTTTTGGAGCGGCTTTCATTAATTGATGATGCTGTCGTGAGATGGGATGTTGCCATGAAGCGGAGGATAAATAGAGCGACTTTTGAACGATTGGCATGTGATGGGGATATAAAAGTTAGGCATCGAATTGCGTGTAATCCAAAGGTGCCTAAAGCTATCTTAGCTAAACTGGTGGCAGATGAGGATGAGATGGTTTCTGCCGCAGCGAAAAAGCGGTTAAACGATTGAGTACGAAGAATAGATATAAAATAAAGTACGCAACAGAAAAGGTGACGGATTTATTTTAAGAGCGTTGGCATGTAAAGAATAAATCCCTCAGTTTTTCTAAGTTGCTAATTTTGATTAGTTGTCGCGTGAGCTTAGTGATGATTCGTCGAGATCGCCTGAAATCGCTTCAAATAACGCTTAACCCACCATCCCAATATGAGATTTTTGTATGCTGCAATTAACTCCTGTCTTTAACCGTTTCCGAACTGCCTGCATCGTCACTTCGGTTCTCTTCTGCGGCCCGAGCCTGGTGCAAGCTCAGTCGGCGGACGTGTCCAAGCAACTGGATAATGCGGTACTTCAATACGCTTATTCCAAAGAGCAGAAAGATCTTGAGGCCGTGAACCGGTTACTCAAGAGTGGCGCCAAACCCGATATTCAGATTTTGTGGCATGCCGCTTATTACAAGCGTCCTGACCTGGTCGATCGTTTTCTTGAATTTCCGATTGATGTCAATCAGCCCATCAGTGACAACGGAGAAACCGTACTGCTGTCAATGCTGGGGCATATGGGCGATCCAGAAGAGCTCAAAGATACAACGCACATTGTGCATAGTTTGCTCAAGGCGGGTGCCGACACTAATGTGATTGCTCAGGGCGGGACTAATACCCCACTTATTGCGGCGGCAAAGCTAGAGAAGTCATCGGCGCCGGAGTTGATTAAGTTACTGTTGCAATTTGGTGCTGATGCCAAGATGGTGACGCCGCAGGGGTTTTCGCCACTCATGAAGTCGGCGTCTGATCTTGAGGTTATCAAGGTGTTGATTGCCGCTGGCACCGATCCTTATGGTGTCACCAAGGTTGGTTCAACCGCTTTGCATTTTGTTTGCGAGCGCGCCTATAACCTGAGCGATCAACCTGATCCGCAAGCTGCACAGCGGATTGCCCTGCTGCACAAGGCTGGCACTTCGATTGATGCATTTCAGCCACAGCAGCAGGCATGGCCTGTTGGTACACCTTTGCTGGAAAGTGCGATCCACCACAATCCTGACTGCACCAAGGCCTTGATGGCAGCAGGTGCTGACAAGGATGCTCTCGCTTTCCCTCCGGAATATGTGGCTGAAGATCCCAGTGCGAAAGGCCAGACGGTGCGTCAAAATGTACTGAAGTCGGCAAAAGATGTACCTGATCTGTATTCGGATGCCGTTGTGAAGTTGTTCCAGTAAAAACATTAAACCGAGCACCATTAATTTAAGGATGAATATGAAAAACGCAGCATTGATCTTCGTACTCACAAGCACTTTTTCAACCTTTAACGTCGCACAGGCAGAAGACGTTGATCCCGCAGCAATGAAGAATGTCTACGACTCCACACGCAACATTGCCGGTCTCATTACTTACTGCGTCGATAAAGGCTTTCTAAAGTCGGACAGTACTGAAAACGCCAAGAAGATGGTGGCGTTCGCGAAAGGTATGCCTGGCGGTGTGGACACCAGCGACGGGGATAAGAACGAAGCCTATGGTCGCGAGGGTAAGGGCAAGGGGCCAGACGGAAAGTACGAGCGCGTGGAAAGCGCCGCGCCCCAGGGTGTTGAAGCCTGGTGCAAAGAAGCCGATGAAGGCGTGCGTGAAGGGTTGAAGTCAGTCGGTCTGTAGGCGTTACTGCACTTGCCACTATGATTGCCTGGACTGAAAGACGCTCGCTGACTGGCGAGCGTTTTCAGCTGTCGGGGACGTTCGGTTATTACAGGGATGACCACATCATGAAAGACATCATTCGCTTGGGCGACTCCACCAGCCACGGTGGCGTGGTGCTTGAAGCCTTTTCCCAAACCGACCTCAACGGCAAGCCGATTGCCGGTGTCGGCCACAAGGTCAGTTGCCCACTGTGCAAAGGGATTTTTCCGATTGCCGAGGGCAGCAGCACCTACACCGTGGGCGGTATCGCGGTGGCGCTGGAGGGGATGAAAACTGCGTGCGGTGCTGCGTTGATTGCCAGCGGGCCAAAGGGCGCAGTGATCAGTTGAGTATCGAACAGGGTTACATGACGTGTTTTTCGGGTTCGGGAATATGGCTTGCGCCGAGCACCGCTGGCAGCAACCCGGACCGCAAATCTCCACCACTCGGCTGTTGATACAGGCTCAAGCCGAACTCCGGCAGCACCGCCAGCAGGTAATCGAAGATATCGCCCTGGATCCGCTCGTAATCGGCCCACGCGGTGGTGCGGGTGAAGCAGTAGATTTCCAGTGGGATACCTTGGGCGGTGGTCTGCATCTGGCGGACCATGCAGGTCATGTTCGGCTGGATCTCCGGGTGGCTTTTCAGGTACGCCAGCGCATAGGCGCGGAAGGTGCCGATGTTGGTCATGCGCCGGCGGTTGGCCGACATCGCCGCGACATTGCCCTGAGCCTCATTCCAGGCCTTGAGTTCCGCTTGTTTGCGGCCGATGTAGTCGGTCAGCAGGTGCACTTGGGCCAGTTTCGCCTCTTCGTCATCGCGCACGAAACGCACGCCGCTGGCGTCGATGAACAGGCTGCGCTTGATCCGGCGTCCACCGGACTGCTGCATGCCGCGCCAGTTCTTGAACGACTCGGACATCAGGCGCCAGGTCGGGATCGAGACGATGGTCTTGTCGAAATTCTGCACTTTGACCGTGTGTAACGTGATGTCCACCACGTCACCATCGGCACCGACTTGCGGCATCTCGATCCAGTCACCGACCCGCAGCATGTCGTTGCTGGTGAGTTGCACACTGGCGACGAACGACAGCAGCGTGTCCTTGTAGACCAACAGAATCACCGCCGACATCGCGCCCAGACCCGAGAGCAGCAACAGCGGTGAACGGTCGATCAATGTGGCGACGATGATGATTGCGCCGAGCACGTACAAGACCATTTTCGTCAGTTGCACGTAGCCTTTGATCGAGCGGGTGCGGGCGTGTTCGGTGCGGGCGTAGATGTCCAGCAGGGCGCTGAGCAGGGCACTGGCTGCCAATAGAAGGAACAGAATGGTGAACGACAGCGCGACGTTACCGAGGAAGATCCGGCTGGTTTTGCTCAGTTCCGGCACCAGGTACAGGCCGAACTGGATCACCAGTGACGGCGTCATCTGCGCCAGCCGATGGAAGACCTTGTTGTGCCGTAAATCGTTGACCCAATGCAGCGCCGGTTGGCGGCCGAGCATTTTGGTGGCGTGCAGAATGAGGTAGCGCGCCACTCGTCCGAGGACCAGCGCCACCACCAGTAGCAGGACCAGCGCCAGGCTGGAATGCAGGAGCGGGTGCTGGTCGAGGGCGCCCCAAAGGTCTTGGGCATTGAGCCAGAGCTGTTTGATATCCATGGGCGAAAACGATTCTTCTGTAGGTTGCGTCGGGGCGATTAGAGCATTTAAGACGCTGTGGATGACGTTTGGAGACATTTCAGGCAACAAAAAAGCCACTGTTTACTGTCGTTTGTATAAAGAAACTCGGCCTTAGCGCTCGAAACCGTTACCCTATGCAGCTGTTTTTTTGTATTTCTTCGAGGTAGCACCCGTGTTTTCCCAATTCGCCCTGCACGAACGCCTGCTCAAAGCCGTGGCCGAGCTTAAATTTGTCGAGCCAACGCCTGTGCAAGCAGCGGCTATTCCGCTGGCGCTCCAAGGGCGTGACCTGCGGGTGACAGCGCAAACCGGCAGCGGCAAAACCGCTGCTTTCGTTTTGCCGATCCTCAACCGTCTGATCGGCCCGGCGAAAGTTCGCGTCAGCATCAAGACCCTGATCCTGCTGCCGACCCGTGAGTTGGCCCAGCAGACCATCAAGGAAGTCGAGCGCTTCGCCCAGTACACGTTCATCAAGTCCGGCCTGATTACCGGCGGTGAAGACTTCAAGGTCCAGGCCGCCATGCTGCGCAAGGTGCCGGACATCCTGATCGGTACGCCGGGCCGGATGATCGAGCAATTGAACGCCGGCAACCTCGACTTGAAAGAAGTTGAAGTGCTGGTGCTCGACGAAGCCGACCGCATGCTCGACATGGGTTTTGCCGAAGACGTGCAGCGTCTGGTGGCAGAGTGCACCAACCGTCAGCAGACCATGCTGTTCTCCGCCACCACCGGCGGTTCGGGCCTGCGCGACATGGTCGCCAAGGTCCTGAACAACCCTGAGCACTTGCAGCTCAACAACGTCAGCGACCTGAACGCGACCACCCGTCAGCAGATCATCACCGCTGACCACAATCAGCACAAAGAACAGATCGTGAACTGGCTGTTGGCCAACGAGACCTATCAGAAGGCCATCGTGTTCACCAACACCCGGGCCATGGCCGACCGTATCTACGGCCGTCTGGTGGCGCAGGAATACAAAGCGTTCGTGCTGCACGGCGACAAGGACCAGAAGGATCGCAAACTGGCGATCGACCGTCTGAAGCAGGGCGGCGTGAAGATTCTGGTTGCCACCGACGTTGCCGCTCGCGGCCTCGACGTGGAAGGCCTGGACCTGGTGATCAACTTCGACATGCCGCGCAGCGGCGACGAATACGTGCACCGCATCGGACGTACCGGGCGTGCCGGCAACGATGGCCTGGCCATCTCGCTGATCTGCCACGGCGACTGGAACCTGATGTCGAGCGTCGAGCGCTACCTCAAGCAGAGCTTCGAGCGCCGCACCATCAAGGAAGTCAAAGGCACCTACGGCGGACCGAAAAAGGTCAAGGCTTCGGGCAAAGCCGTTGGCGTGAAGAAGAAAAAAGTCGACGCCAAAGGCGACAAGAAGAAAACCGGCGCCAAGGCCCCGACCAAACGCAAAATTGCTAACCGCCCGAAGACCGACGCCCTGTCGCTGGTCAGCAAGGACGGCATGGCGCCGCTCAAGCGCCGCAAGCCGGAAGCGCCGGCTGCTGAGTAATGCCGCGTAGAAGCTTGCGAACACCAAATCTGTGAAGGGGCGTGTTGTGGCGAGGGGGCTTGCCCCCGTTGGACTGCGCAGCAGTCCCATTCTTTGGGGCCGCTTCGCGTCCCAACGGGGGCAAGCCCCCTCGCCACAAAGCCCTCTAATCACCGGTTCTGTGTTGCACCTGAATGACCCAATAAAAAACCCGGACAAGTGTCCGGGTTTTTTTATCTCCAGCGTTTATCAGCTCCCCAACAGCCCACTGGTGTCCGCATCAAAGCGTTGCTTGGCCTGATCCGCCACCGGTTTGAGCAAAGCCAGCAGCGCCGCCTCGCTGTACAACTGAGTGACCGCCAGTTCCTTGGGCGTCGGCTCAATCGGGATCAGCACGTCTTCACCGTCTGCATGCAGCCAGATCGCCACAAGGTGAATCGCCGAGACAAACAGCACCCGCAGTTCAACGGTTTTACCCTGCAATTGCGGCGACTGCTCCGCCAGTTTCAACGCAGCCACCGTGGCGGCCGCGATGGCCCCGTGGTTCAGCGAGGCGAACTCGACATGACCGCGGACATCGGCCAATTGCGCATCGGCAATCGTCACGCCATCGGAAAACACCAGGTAATGCCAATCGCCGACCTTGGCGTCTTTCAGGCCTTTGCCGTGGCTCAAGTCCTCCAGGCTGAGCGAGTAACCGCGATAGGCCTCGCTGAGGCTGATCTTGCTGGCCGTGGCGCTGGCGAACTGGCGATTAATGCCAAAGCCCCGGGTTTGCAGGGCGGCTTGCAGCGCCGGACGCAGTGTCTGTACGCCGTTGGAAGGCGCCTTTGGATAAGTCAGTTGCATGATGTCGCCCTCCTAGTTTTTGACGGTGAAGTAAGTGTTGGTCCAGTTGCCGCCGCCGTTGTACGAACCGGGGAACGAGTTCAGCGCGCGGGTCGAGTAACCGTAGATGGAATCCGCGATCAACACGTAGTTGCCGTTGGTGCCATAGATCGTCAGGAAATGCGCACCGCCGCCGTACCAGGCACAGCGCAAACCGATCGGTCGGCCCATGTTGATCTGGTTCTGAATGGCCGACATCTGCAACGAGCCTTGATTCATGCCATTGAAACTGCGGGTGATCCTCAAGGCTGAATCCAGATAGCCATACACATTGCACGGGCCTGGCTGATTACAGCAATTGCGATCCAGCGCAGCAGTGGCCACGCCGCATTGAGTCCAGGACCCGGTGCCGTAATAGTTGCCGACCGAGGCGGACACCGCCGCCCAGCACCAGTTGGTCTGGGTTTGTGGCTGCATCGTGAAGTTGAGGCTGGCAGCGGCCAGTGCATTGAGTGGTGCCGCCGACTCGACGTCGACCAGGTGCGGGTTGAGCAGATGACCGGTCAGGCACCTTGGCAGTGTCTCGCCGGTGAATTGCGTTGCTTCAGTGGTTAACATTTTTCAATCCTCCATGAGTGAAAACTAGCGTCCAGCTAGTGGGGGTGTAGCGGTGTTGCTGAGCGATCGGCGTACGCGGTTTGCCATGTTGAATGGCCGGCTCCGATCCAGGCTCGAGGTAACCTTAGGCGCGGTTATGCGTTTGTGCAAATAATTAAATGCACTAGTGCAAAACCAAAGTCAAAAGATCACAGCCTTCGGCGGCTCCTACGGGAATGTCGGTCTTACACGATCCCCGTAGGAGTTGCCGAAGGCTGCGATCTTTTGATCTTGGTTCTTAACCCTCGGCCTTCTTATCCGCCGTATCCAATTCCTTCAACCGCTGATCAATCAACTGACACTTGTCGGGCAAATCCGCGCTGGCTGTGCCGAGATCCATCTTCTGCAACTCATCGTTAATCTCCTTGGCCTTCTTCGGATTCTGCTCGGTGAGCCGGGTCACTTCCTTGGCCAGTTGTTCACGTTTGGCGGTGGCTTCCTCGGGTGTGCAAGCCCAGGCGGGCAGGGCGCAAGCGAGGGTAGCGGCGAGGGTTAGTTTCAGCAGGGTTTTCATGGGGCAGGCCTCAGTTCCGGTTAAGGCGGGTTATCCGGTTGAGGGTTGTCGGATGAAAAAAGTTCAGCGCAGGTGCGAGAGCTGACGAAGGTCGGTGATGGGCTATTTACGGCGGTCCGTCATGCGGCTTCTATATGGCCATCAATTTTGCCTGCTTCCGGGACATCCACTAGCGAAAAGAACGGCACGCTTAAACGCTTCTCGCAGTTGGAGACGCAAGACGATTCCGATCAACCGTTCCAGGTCTCCGGTTACGCGAGTGGGGTGGAAGGTGCGTGTTCGACAGTGCTCACCGCATCATCAACCCCCCATCCACCGCGTACTGGCTGCCAGTAACATAAGCCGCATCATCTGAAAGCAGAAATAGCGCCACTGCCGCCGCTTCGCTCGCCGTTCCCATGCGTTTCAATGCCAGTCGGTTTACAACGCCTTCCTCAAATTCCTTGCGCATGGACTCCAGCATAAAACTCCGAAATGGGCTTTCTATAGGCCCCGGCACTAACACATTAACCCTGATACCACGCTCACCCATCGCCGCCGCAAAACAGCGCGCCATGGATATCAGCGCACCTTTGCTGGCCGCATAAACACTCGCCATCGGCGCCGCTTCATAGGCAGAAGTAGATGAGGTGAGGACAACTGAAGCGCCCGGTTTCAGCTGGTTTGCCAGGCTGGCGATTTGCAGCATCGGCCCTCGGGCGTTGGCGTTCATCATGCGGTCGAAAAACTCGAAGCGGGTGTCCTCGATCCCTGCGACTCGCGCATAGCCGGCGTTCAGCCATAGTCCATCGAGCCCGCCCAACGTTGCGACGGTGTTGGCCAGTTCTTCGGCTGCTGTCGGTTGTGAAGCGTCGTTCTGGAACACCAGGGCCCCGGCAGGTAGCTTCCGTCGGGCATCATCCAAATGCGCCCGGCTGAGCCCTGTCACTGCCACTGTTCCGCCTTCTTCCACGATACGGATAGCCCCCGCCAGCCCGATGCCGCTGGTGCCTCCGGTGATCAGAATGCGTTTTCCGGTAAATCTGCCCATCCGTCGTCTCCTTGCCGTTTTGAACTCCAATCCAGTATTAGGCCAAGGGATTGCTTTGATAATGCGTTAGTATCCGAACGACTTATTAAGGAACCCATACATAATGCGAGGCAGTGAATACGCCCAGCTTCGGGCCTTCGTCGCGGTGGTCGAGCATGGCAGTTTCGTGCGGGCGGCGGCGCATCTGGGGATGTCGGCGTCAGCGCTGAGCCAGACCATCCGTCAGCTGGAAGAGCGTCTGGATGTGCGCCTGCTCAACCGCACCACCCGCAGCGTGTCGCCGAGCGATGCCGGTGCGCGGCTGTTGTTGCGCCTGCAACCGGCGCTGAACGAGGTGGACGCGGCTCTGGCCGGGGTCACGCAAACGCCGGGTACGCCCAGCGGCCGACTGCGCATCAATGCACCACGGGTGGCGGCGATTCACTACCTGGCGCCGCTGATTGGTCCGTTCCTCAATACGTATCCCGGCGTGAGCCTCGACATCGTGACCGATGAGCGTCTGGTGGACATGGTGGCGGGCGGTTTTGATGTGGGTATTCGGCTTGGTGAAAGCCTCGACCAGGACATGATCGCCGTGGAGTTGAGCGGGCATCTGGAAATGATGGTCGTGGCCTCACCGGCCTACATCGAGCAATTCGGCACGCCGCATACGCCTCACGATTTGAGCGAGCATCAGTGCCTGTCTTATCGCTGGCCCACCGATGGCAGCCTTTATCGCTGGGAGTTCGAGCGTGCGGGTGAACGCCTCGCGATTTCGGTCAACGGTCCGCTGGTGGTCACCGAACCGGAGATGCTCACCCGTGTGGCGCTTGAAGGCGCTGGTATTGCGTACCTGTTTGAGCATCAGGTTCGGGAGCACATCAGCGCTGGCCGGTTGGTCCATCTGTTGCAGGACTGGACACCGGCCTTTCCCGGTTTTTACCTTTATTACCCGAGTCAGCGGCAGATGGCACCGGCGCTGCGGGCGTTTCTGGATTTTGTGAAGAAGCCGATGCCACCGGACTCCTGATTCTTTGTAGGAGCGAGGCTGCCCGCGAAAGCGATTTCATGATCAACCGAGATGTTGAATGCTAAATCGCTTGCGCGAGCAATTGCACTCCAGGGCGCTATCCGCCATGGCAGCAACTGGCCGACGCCTTGTCGTCGTATTTGTCGTGGTGCTTCACCCACTCCATGATTTCTTCTTCATTGCGGCCCTTGGGCGTCAGGTCGAGGTAGTTGTAGGCGCCGACCAGCAGGTCCAGACCTCGTTCGTAGGTGGAGTAGGTGTGGAAGATGTCGCCGGCTTCGTTGCGATAAAACACGCTTAGGCCGGGCATTTCTTCCTCGGTCCAGTCAGAATTTTCGTAGTTGTAGGTAGCCGTTCCGGCCGCGACGTCTTCAGCTCGGGCGGAGACGCCAAAGTCGTAGTTGAAATCGCAACCTTCTGACGACACCCAATCGAATTTCCAGCCCATGCGCCGCTTGAAGGCCTGGAATTCGGCGAATGGCGCGTGGGAAACCGCCACCACCGCCACGTCATGGTGGGCCAGGTGCAGGTTGGCGCCGTCGATGTGGTCGGACAGGAACGAGCAGCCGGTGCAGCCTGCGTCCCAGCCTTTGGCGAACATGAAGTGATAAATGATGAGTTGGCTGTGGTCGCCGAACAGGTCGGCCAGTTTCAGTTCGCCATTCGGGCCCTGGAAGCGGTAGTCCTTGTCGATCTTCACCCAGGGCAGGGCGCGGCGTTCGGCGCTGAGTTTGTCGCGCTCTTTGGTGAAGGCTTTTTCGTGGGCCAGGTGTTGCTTGCGGGCGGCGAGCCATTCTTCTCGTGATACGACGGGATGATTCTGAATGTTCATCGGGTTTTCTCCTGCGGGATGCTGGGAGTTGGCTTACACAACCTAGTCGTTCGGCCTGTGGGAATTTCGACATACCGCCGATCGGTGCCGTTCAAAACCTCGGCTGAACGGCTAACCGCCGCGCCGGTCACAACCTATGAAGGCCATCACACACTCTGGCTTGGAGGTTGAATCAGGATGACGACTTATAACTGGGATTTGATTGAACACTTGCTGCACAAAGTGCAGGAAGGTGACGACAGCTACGCACCTCGGGCCTATGCCGAGCAGTACGCCGCGAAGCAATCAGCGGAAGGCGAGCAGACCGAAAACCTGGATCACCTGAAAGCGGTGGCCGGCGAGTACGAAAAGTTACTGCTACAGCGCGGCTATATTGAGCCCCGGCCTGAAGAGCAGGGCGGCTCTGGCTCGAATTACATTTTGACGGCCCGGGGCTCGAGTCTTTTGAGCCTGATTGACAGCAGCATTCCGGGTAAGGAGCACCCGCGGCAGGTGCTGGATGAGCAGGCCGATGCGCTGGATGAAGCGACGTTTGATGAGGTGGCGTCGAAGGCGCAGATTGCCTGAGGAACACCCATACCCATTGTGGGAGCGAGCCTGCTCGCGATAGCGGTTTGACATTCAACGTCTCTGTCGATTGTTACACCGCTATCGCGAGCACGCTCGCTCCCACATTTGTACCGCGTTGGATTCAACCCTGCTGTGCTGCCTTCAAACATTTCAAATCAGTGAAGTCCTTTCTCACGCCTTCAATTTTCTTTAGCAACCGTTGACGTTGCGCCGGTGTGCTTTCTGCCATTAAGTCCACCAGTAATCCGCGCGCCTGGGCTTCGGTGTTGGCGTAGGCCTGGCGGTAATCTGCCGTCCATAAACTCTCGCGATTGACCAGAAGTGTCTCGATCCGTTGTGGGAATTCTGGACTGCGGCGTTGCGCGACCGCTGCGCTGAACTGCGTCTGCCAATGCACGCGGTTGGCGATCCATTGCTTGTTCTGATCGCCCAATGCGTTTGACCACGCCATCACCCGTTGTTGCTGGGTCGCACTGAGTGTGCCAAGCCAGTCGTTCAGGCGTTTGTTCATACGCTCGGCGCGTTCCTTGATCTGCTGATCGAGGGAGGGTTTGAGGTATTCCTCCTGGCGTTTGCGCTGATCTTTGGCGAATGCGTCGTTCATCTCCGCCACTTGCTGGTCATTGAGACCCTGAAGCAGTTCGATGGCTGATGGCGTTATCTCCCGGGCGGTTTGGGCGATGGCCTGTTTGGCTTCCTGGGTTCGGGCTTGCAGCGCGTCGTCGGTGACCTGGTTGGTCTCGACCATGGCTTGCAATCGGTCCAGCCAATCCAGGTAACCCGGCAATTGGGTGGTGCAGTGCCAGCTCAGGTGTTCCTTGAGGCGCTCGTTGAACCAGCCTTTCTGCTCGCCGTTCATGTCCAGGTAGTCGCTGAGCGTCCAGGGAATGATCACGTCGAGATTGCGGTAAGCCAGCCCCACACGGCTGCACGCGCCGAGGGCGAGCGTGAGGGTGAGGAGGACGGCGATGTGTTTAAACCAGCGCGACATGGGCGAGTCCTTTCGAAGGCCTGGCTTCTTGGATGAGGGTCTTTATGTGAGCGCAAGATAAGCCCGGCAGTTCAAGCCAATCAATAGAAGGCGCGTTCGGCCTTGAGCGTTACCAACCCGTCGCACTGGCTGTTGTGCCCGGAGTAGGCGGAGCAGTCGCTGCCGCTGAGGTTGGAGTCGCTGTAGATCAGGTCCAGGTCGACGCCCATGAACGCTCGGGACAGTTGCAGTGACCAGTCGGTGAAACTGCCGACCATGCCGCCATCTACGGAAACCGGCGCGTTGAGCTGGTGGGTGGTGTACTTCATGCTGATCCCGATGCCGAACGGCTGATTGCCACCGAGGTCCGCGAACACCGTGCTGTTCTGTTTGTCCGGGTCGTTGCTGAAGGCGGCGCCGAAACGGCTGCCGAGAAAGGTCAAGCCACCGAACAGCTCCTGGCTGTCGAGGGTGTCCACTTTCGGATAGCTGTAATGGATCATGCCGACTTCGTAGCCGAGGGTACGGTCGAAAGGCTGTTTAAAACCCATGTAGGAATCGATTTCGAGGTTGCTGCCCGGGTTTAGGCCGGCGCTCGGTGACCATTGGCCCACGTAGAAACCGCTGTCGTGGCTCAAGTCGAGGCCGCCGTGGAATGAACCGGTGCTGGCGGGCTTGACCAGCCCCTGGGCCATGCTGCGGCTGGGCGTGGTGCCGAGCTTGAGGTCGAAGTCGCCCAATTCGCGCTGGAAGATTTGCGCGTGGGCGATAGAGCACGACAAGAGCAGGCTGCCGAGCAATAAGTAGGAGAATTTGAGCATGCGTCACTCCATGACAGCGAGGAAGCAGTGACCGAAAGTCTGCTGAAACGCTTAATCTAGACGGGTGCAAGCATACCGGCGAATGCTCGGCATTGAAGGCCGTTCGTCGATTTCTGAAATATTGATGGGTTTTGCGGGGTGTGGCGGGAGGGTTCCAGTCCAAGCGCTTCGAAGCTCAAAGCGCTTACGGACCAGTTAAAGCAGGGTGTTACTTCTTGCCGA
Source organism: Pseudomonas sp. ANT_J12 (assembly GCF_008370045.1). Lineage (GTDB taxonomy): Bacteria > Pseudomonadota > Gammaproteobacteria > Pseudomonadales > Pseudomonadaceae > Aquipseudomonas. The sequence continues at coordinate 351,806 of NZ_VOBN01000001.1, read as the reverse complement.
GCGTGATTTGCTTCGACGGGCCGAATGTCTGGCCGCTGACGCCTTTGGCAATTTGCTGGATCTCGCCACCGGACTTGAGGAACGCAGCGATCTGGTTGTTGATCGATTCGCTGGTTTCAACGGCTGGAGCTGGCTTTGCTTTGCTGTTGGATGCTTTTACACGCATGGCGGCCATTAACCTGTAGAAAATTAACTTGGCCAGGCATCGTACAGGAAATACTTGACAATTGCTTGGCAAATATCCCCCTGAAATAACCGGGGCCATCACTCGATTATTCACAAGTTATTGATCGAAATACCCGGCTAAGCTGCTGTTTTAAATAAGAAGATGGGGCAATAAAAAACCTGTTTGGCAGCAACGAATGCTGGCCAGGGCTGGCGGATCGGTCAGACGAGCGGTGAGAAACCTGTCGGCAAGCCCAGGAAAATTAAGGCTCCCGGAGGATTTTCTCGCGCCACCGGGCCGGCCGGCGAACGCGGCCCGCAAAACCGGGTAGAATGCCGCCCACGCAATGAGGGTATTGGAAATGGCTTTAGTCGGGCGCTACAACAGTTTGCAAGTGGTTAAACACACTAACTTCGGTTTATATCTGGACGGTGGCGCGGATGGCGAAATCCTTCTGCCCAATCGTTATATCCCCAAAGATATTCCCAGCGAAGATGAAGATTGGCTCAACGTTTTTGTTTATCTGGACAGCGATGACAAACTCATCGCAACTACCGAAACACCGAAAGTTCAAGTCGGTGAATTCGCCAGTTTGAAAGTCGTTGAAGTCAACAGCATCGGCGTGTTCCTGGATTGGGGTCTGCCGAAGGACCTGTTGCTGCCGTACTCCGAAGAAAAACGCCAGATGACCGCCGGCGAGTATGTGGTGGTGCATGTCTACCTCGACAAGCACACCCGCCGCATCACCGCGACTGCGCGTCTGGACCGTTACCTGGACAAGACCCCGGCCAACTACACTCCGGGCCAGGAAGTTGATTTGCTGGTGGCCGAAGCAACCGACATGGGCTTCAAGGCGATCATCAACAACAAGCATTGGGGCTTGATCCACAAGAACGAAATCTTCAAGTTCATGCGCGCCGGTAAAGAAGAGAAGGGCTTTATCAAGGAAGTCCGTACCGACGGCAAGATCAGCCTGAGCCTGCAACCGGTCGGCGAAGAAGCCGCCACCAGTCTGAACTCGAAGATCCTCGCCAAGTTGCGTGATAACAACGGCACCCTGCCGATCAGCGACAAGAGCGATCCGACCCTGATCAGCAGCATGTTCGGCGTCAGCAAAGGCAACTTCAAGAAGGCTATCGGCGCGTTGTACAAGAACGGCCAGATCGTCATTCATGCCGATCGCATTGAACTAAGCTGATCGCTCGCCGGCCCCATGTAGGTCGATGACATGGGGTTGGACTGCGATGAAAAAAGTTCTGTTTGCCTACGCCGGCACCTTGCTGGCGTTTCTCCTGCTCGACGGCCTCTGGCTCGGCGTGTTGATGGCGCCGACTTACCGCACGCTGCTCGGCCCCCTGATGCTCGACCAACCGCTGCTGGCCCCGGCAGCGGTGTTCTATCTCCTTTATGTCTTCGGTTGTGTGGTGTTCGTGGTGTTGCCGGCCCTGAGCTGGCAGCGGGCCGCGCGCCTGGGGGCGTTGTTGGGGCTGGTGGCTTATGGCACTTATGACTTGAGCAACTGGGCGACGTTGAAGGGATGGTCGGCGGGGTTGGCGGTGATGGATATGGCGTGGGGGACTTTTGCCACAGGTGTGGCGTGTACCGCTGGTTACTGGGTGGCGCACAAGCTGACGAAGGTCAAAGCCTAGCAACGGCAGCGTTGATGACGCAATCGGGAATCTGAAGGTCCACTTCAGGCGGCATTTCCTGGCCATCTGGTTAATAATCGACGGCATGATTTTTCGCCCCAGCCTGGTGCTGGGGCTTTGCTTTTACTGTCGAGTTCCTGCCATGGATTGTGTTGTCGAGGTGTTCCGGTGAGCGCCACCCGGCGTAGCGCCGATGGGTTTGCCCTGCAAGTGATGCTCGGGTTGTGCCTGATCTGGGGCGTGCAACAAGTGATGATCAAGTGGGCGGCGCCGGACATTGCGCCGGTCATGCAAGCCGCCGGGCGGTCGGGTATTTCTGCGTTGCTTGTAGGACTTCTCATCTGCTGGAAGGGCGGTTGGGATCAGGTGAGCCATACGTGGCGCGGTGGACTACTGGCCGGTGCGCTGTTTGGCCTGGAGTTCTTCTTCATTTCCGAAGGTTTGCAACTGACCACGGCGGCGCACATGTCGGTGTTTCTCTACACCGCGCCGATCTTTACCGCGTTGGGCGTGCATTGGCTGTTGCCCAGCGAGCGCTTGAGGCCGGTGCAATGGTTGGGGATTTTTCTAGCATTTGTCGGGATCGCCATCGCGTTTGCCGGCGGTGTGTCCTGGGATAACCTCGACCATCGCATGTTGATGGGCGATGCATTGGGCGTGCTGGCCGGCGCTTCGTGGGGGGCGACCACCGTAGTGGTGCGCGCGTCGCGCCTGTCGGAAGCACCCGTGACCCTGACCCTGTTCTATCAACTGATCGTCGGTTTCGTCGGCCTGTTGCTGATTGCAGTGCTCAGCGGCCAGGTCACCCACGTCAGCCTGACCACCGTGGCGGTGGCCAGCGTGTTGTTTCAGGGGTTGGTGGTGTCGTTCTTCAGTTACCTGACCTGGTTCTGGCTGTTGCGCCGTTATCTGGCGGCGAACCTGGCGGTGTTCTCGTTCATGACACCGCTGTTCGGCGTCACCTTCGGCGTGGTGCTGCTGGGTGAAGACCTGAGCCTCAACTTCGTGATCGGCGCGGTGCTGGTGTTGCTCGGCATTACTTTTGTCAGCGCTGAGCAGTGGGTGCGCCGTCGTTTGCGCAAAGCCCTCGGCCAGCAGTGAGTGGGCGCAGGAGCAAACCGCCGGCGATCAGCAAACCGCTGCCGGCGAATATCAGCGCAGGCTGCAAACCACCGCTGAAATGGCTGCTCAATGCGGCCAGCAACGGCCCGGCGAGCTGACCCACGGCAAAGCACGCGGTCAGCAGCCCGGCGTTGCGTTGGGTGGCGTGGGGCGCCAGTTCCCGGGAGCGTTGCATCACCAATTGCATGCAGGCCAGGAACGGCGTGCCGCAGAGGATCACGCCCAACGCCAGGCCCGGGCCGCTGCCCAGCAAGCAGGCGAAGACCCCGGCGGCTTGCAGCCATAACGTGGCGATCAGCCAATGGCGCGTGGCGTTCGGCGTGTGTCGACGCAAACTCACCAGCAACACCCCAAGCGCTGCCGCGAGGCCGAAGCATGGCCAGAACAGATCCGCCATCCATTGCCCGTGGAACTGCGCGTTGGCCATTTGCGAGAGGAACGTGGCGGGGATGATGTAGCCCAGGCCGTACAAGCCGTAGATCAACCCTAAGCGGCCGATGCCCTGATTGCCTGAAGTCGTAACAGGTGGTGCCGAGACGGCGGCAGTCGGTTGCGGCAGGAAGGGCAGGATCGCCAGCAGCATCACCAATGCGACGGCGGCATATATCAGCCACAAAGTTGCCGAAGTCTGCCCCAACAGGTGTGAGACCAGAGCCAGCATCCCTGTCAGAAAAATTCCCAACCCCGGTCCGGCAAACACCAGCGCGCCCAACCGTGGACGACCGGCGGCCGCAGCCAATGGCTGGCTCAACGCAGTAATCATCACCAACACCCAGGCGCTGGCTACGCCGGTGCCGAAGCGCAGCAGCAGATGCGACCAGAAGCCGTTGGCCCAGAACGAAGCCAGGGTCAGCAATACGCAGAGCCACAGGCCACCCAACAGGCGCAGGCGCACATGGTGATGGCGGCGGGCGAACATCGCGTCCACCGCGCCGACGAAGTAGCCAAGGTAGTTGGCCGCCGCAATCAGACCAGCGGCCGTCAGGTCAATCTGACCTTCACTGAGCAAGTGTGGAAGTTGCGGCGTCAGGGCGAAACGCCCGATGCCCATGGCCATCATCAGGGCGATGAAACTGGAGGTTAAGCGAATCAGCGGGGACATGGTCCGGATTCCTGCAGAGGTTCAATGACCGTCAGGCTAGGACTGATTGACTTTCGTTAAAAATGAATAATAGTGAGCAACTTGTTCTGAATTGGAGAAGGTTGTGGAATTCAGCCAACTGCGGATTTTCCAGGCCGTCGCGCAAGAGGGCTCCATCACTCGCGCGGCCGAACGCCTGCACCGGGTACCGTCGAACCTGTCGACCCGGCTTAAACAGCTGGAAGAGCAACTCGGTGTCGAACTGTTCCTGCGCGAGCGTCAGCGTTTGCAGTTGTCGCCTGCGGGAAAAGTCCTGCTGGACTACACCGCCAAACTGTTTGCCCTGCACGACGAAGCCAGTGCGGCGGTGCAGGGCGGGCAACCGGCCGGCGACTTCGTGCTCGGCACCATGTACAGCACCGCTGCCATCCATCTTCCGGGGCTGTTAGCGAACTATCACCGCACCTATCCGGCGGTGAACCTGCAAGTGCAGTCTGGCCCCAGCGGCGAATTGCTTGAAGGTCTGCTCACCGGGCGCCTCGACGCGGCGCTGGTGGACGGTCCGCTGCAACTGGCGGGGCTCGATGGCGTGCCGCTGTGCGACGAACGGCTGGTGCTGATCAGTGAGGCCGGTCACCCGCCGATCCACAGCGCGATGGATGTGCAAGGGCGCTCGGTGTTCACCTTTCGTCAGGGCTGTTCCTACCGGATGCGCCTGGAAGCCTGGTTTGCGCATTACCACGCGGCGATGGGCCGGGCGATAGAAATTGAGTCTTATCCGGGAATGCTCGCCTGTGTGATCGCAGGCTCAGGCGTGGCGCTGATGTCGGAGTCGATGCTCGCCAGTCTGCCGGGCCGTGAAAGCGTGGCGGTGCACCCGCTGGCCGAGCCATTTGCCAGCGCCACGACGTGGCTGATGTGGCGCAAAGGCATGCTCGGGGCGAATTTGAACGCGTGGCTGGAGCAGCAGCAATTGGCCTTTCCAACGGCGCCGAGTCAGGCGCTGGCGACGGCTTGAACTTTCGGTCAGCTATTTGGATCAATTCAGTAACAGATCATTGCGATCTTGGGCGAGCATTGCTTGGCACTTCGGACTACTATCAGTGCGAAGTGGCTACAGAATTGCGCCACTCGGCACTACCCTGAAGGGGGCACCATGAAAGAGAAAATCCAAAACTGGCTGCACGACCTGGGTGTCGCACTCGGTTTGATCGAACCGCCTCTGCAACCTGTGCCAATCCGCACTGACGACGAACAACGTCGACGCCAGCCGCGCCGCCGGTAAGTTGCATGCAGTGCCTGTGGCGAGGGGGCTTGCCCCCGTCCGGCTGCGCAGCAGTCGTAAATCACATGACGCGGTCCGTCTGATACAACCGGGGTGAATGGTTTCGGGGCTGCTTCGCAGCCCAACGGGGGCAAGCCCCCTCGCCACAAAAGCCTCCCTGCCATAGATATCGGTGTGTTTGGCAGCCATTCTCAATCCCGTCCAATCCTCACCAAAAACCGACTCAAATCTTCCGCCGTCCTGGCGTCCTTGAGCATCCGGTCTTCCTCCGCCGTAAACGCTGTCAGCCCCAGCTCATCCTCCAGATGAAAGATAAGCTCCTCGATATCCTCTTTATCCAGCCCCAACTGCGCCAGGCTGGCGTTGTCGTCGAAGTCATCCCGGCCTTCCAGCAGGCGGCTGATAAAGCGGTGCACGGCAGCACGAACGGCGGCTCTTTTCATGGTCGTTCTTCGAGGGCGTTATTGTTGTTGTCCCTGGGCTGAGTACAGCAGGCTTCAGCCGTGGCAGCGCTGCCACTCGTCAATCATCGTGCGCAGATGTTCTCCGGAAAAACTGCCGAAATGCCCGCCATGCACCGTGCGGATCGGCAGCGCGCGCAAGCGTTGCAGGCTGCGGGCATAGTCGTCGAGGTTGGAATGGTAGGCGTCTTCGATCAGCGGCCCGTCGTAGATGATGTCGCCGCTGAACAGGGTTTCGGTCGCCGCTTCATACAGGCTGATGCCGCCCGGCGAATGCCCCGGTGTGTGTAGCACTTGCAACACGCGGTCACCCAGATCCAGCACGTCACCCTCCTCAATGTAACCCGTGGCCGGCGCGGCTTTGACCCGGTATTCGGCATAGCACAGCGGGCAGTCCGGGTGCGCCTCGAACATCTCGTCACCGACAAACGCCGTGCTCAAGGTGTTCTCGCCGTCGGGCGACGCGAGAATCTGCGCTTCAGCCGGGTGCACCAGGCGTTCAGCGAATTCGTGATGCCCGGCAATGTGGTCGAAATGGCAATGACTCGCCACTGCCACCAACGGCCGCTCGGTAATCCACGGTAGTTGCTCGCGCAGGCTCACCAGCCCCGAGCCGCTGTCCAGCAGCAAGTCCTTGTCGCGGCCCTGGATGTGCCAGAGGTTGCAGCGGTAGAAGGGGCGGATGTACGGCTCGTGAATCAGGCGAATGCCGTCGGACAAGGTTTTCACTTCAAACCACTGGTCACGAGAAACAATCTTCATAAGCAGTTTCCTTCAGACGAAAAAAAACGGGTGTGGCAACCGACGCCACACCCGTCGAAGAAAGCATCAGTTCTTTATAGAAGCTTAGGCCGCGCTAGCCAAAACGGCCGGGCGACGGGACAGCAGGCTGACCAATACAAAGCTCACCAAACCTACGCCGAGGCTGTAATAGATCGGTGTGTTCGCATCCAGACCATCCTTGAACATGAACACCAGCGCCGTGGCGAAGCCCATGCCCATGCTGGCGATGGCGCCGGCAGTGGTGGCGCGTTTCCAGAAGATCGCGCCCATCAGCGGGATCAGCATGCCGCCCACCAACAGGTTGTAGGCCAGGGTCAGGGCGCTGATCACGTCATTCACGATCAGGGCAATACCGAGCACGACAACGCCGGTCATCAGGGTGAACAGACGGTTGATGCGCAGGCTCGACTGTTTACCGCCACGCAGTTTCGGCAGCAGGTCTTCGGTCAGGGTGGTGGCGGCGGCGAGCAGGCCGGCGCTGGCGGTGGACATCATGGCGGCCAGTGCCGCGGCGATCACCAGGCCACGGATACCGTCCGGCAGGGACAGCTTAACGATGGCGGCGAAGGCGTTGTTGACGTTGTCCAGGTCCGGAATCAGCACATGAGCGGCCATGCCGATCAGGGCACAAGCCAGGCCGTAGAGGATGCAGTAGAAACCGGCAAAGGTACCGGCGTACTGCGCGACTTTGGCCGACTTGACGGTGAACACCCGCTGCCAGATGTCCTGGCCAATCAGGATCCCGAAGAAGTAGATCATGAAGTAGGTAATGATCGTGTCCCAACCGATGGTGGTGAAGCTGAAGGCAGTCGCCGGCAGTTTCAGCACCAACTCATCCCAGCCGCCAACGCGATACAGGCAGATCGGCAACAGGATGAACATCAGGCCCACAGTTTTGATCACGAACTGGACGATGTCGGTCAGGGTTAACGACCACATGCCGCCGATCGCCGAGTAGATCACCACCACGCCACCGCCGAGCAGTACCGAAATCCAGAACGGCAGGCCGAACAGCACTTGTAGCACGGTGCCGATCGCCAGGATCGAGGTCACGCCGATCATCAGCGCATACGCCAGCATGATCACCGCGCTCGCCGAGCGGGCCATCGGGTTGTAGCGTTTTTCCAGGACCTGGGTAACGGTGTAGATCTTCAGTTTCAGCAGCGGTTTGGCGAGGAACAGGTTCAGCGCCACGATCCCGCAACCGAGGGCCGCGCACAGCCAGAAACCGGAGATGCCATGGACGTAGCCCAGGCGCACGGTGCCGACGGTGGATGCGCCGCCCAGAACGGTGGCGGCCATGGTGCCCATGTACAGGCTCGGGCCGAGGTTACGACCGGCGACCAAAAAGTCTTCGTTGGTCTTGGCTTTGCGCATGCCGTAATAGCCGAGTATCAGCATCGCGGCGGCGTAGATGAGTACGACGAATAAATCCAGGGCCATGATGGCGTGTCTCCGATTGTCTTTTTTATGGTGAGGCGAAAATCAATTCCTGCGAAAACATCATCCCTGTAGGCGCGAGGCTTGCCCGCGAAGGGGGCGATGCGGTCTGTCAGGCAGACCGCGTTATCGTTCTTCGCGGGCAAGCCTCGCTCCTACAGGTCATGCGTTGTCCACAAGTAATGTGTTGAATCAGGCGGCTTGGCGCAACGCCGGTTTACCCAGCGAATCCGTGCCCTTGCTGCGTGCATCCTGCGGGCCGAACACTTCCTTCGGTTCCGGGAACAGGCTCAGCAGCATGAAATACACCAGGGAGGCCAGACCCAGGGTCACCGGCAGGCTGATGTCGATGCCGCCAGCGAGGTTGCCCAGCACACCCACGAACTGCCCCGGCAGGTTCACAAAGCACAAACCCACCAGCGCACTCGGGATCCACGCCCCCAGGCCACGCCAGTTCCAGCCGTGGGTGAACCAGTAGCGGCCACCTTTCTCGCCGCGGGTGAACACTTGCAGGTCATCCGGGCAGTAGAAGCCGCGGCGCACCACCAGGCCGATGATCATGATCACCATCCATGGGGTGGTGCAGGTGATGATCAGCACGGCGAAGGTCGACACGCTCTGCACCAGGTTCGCCGCAAAGCGCCCGATAAAGATGAAGGCAATCGACATCACCCCGATCAACAGCGTCGCCTTGACCCGCGACAGCACCCGAGGGAACACGCTGGACATGTCCAACCCGGTGCCATACAGCGAGGTGGTGCCGGTGGACATGCCGCCGATCACCGCAATCAGGCACACCGGCAGGAAGAACCAGCTCGGCGAAACGGCCAGCAGACCGCCGACGTAGTTGTTGGCCGCGATGTAGTCCGGGGCCTTGATCGCCACGATGGTCGCGGTGGTCAGGCCGAACAGGAACGGGATGAAGGTTGCGATCTGCGAGATCACCACCGCCGCCATGATCCGGCCTTTTGGCGTGTCGCGAGGGATGTAGCGCGACCAGTCACCGAGGAACGCCCCGAAGGAAATCGGGTTGCTCATCGCCACCAGCGCAGCGCCGATGAACGCGGCCCAGAAGCCTGGTTGACCCATACTCACGGTGCCGGCGAAGTTCACATCGAAGGGACCGGCGAAAGCGAAGATGCCCAGCAGGAACAGCAGGCTGGCGCTCCACACCGCGATCTTGTTGACCCACAACAGGAAGCGGAAGCCGTAGATGCACACGGTCAGCACCAGGATCGCGAACAGACCGTAGGCCAGGCCCAGAGTCAGGTCGGTTTCCGGCAGGCCGATCAAGCGTTTTGCACCACCAATCAACGCATCTCCCGAACTCCACACACTGAGCGAGAAGAAGGCGATGGCGGTCAGCAACGACAGGAACGAACCGACGATCCGCCCGTGCACGCCGAAGTGCGCACCGGAAGACACGGCGTTGTTGGTGCCATTGATCGGGCCGAACAGGCCCATCGGCGCGAGGATCAGCGAACCCAGCAACACCCCCAGCACAATCGCCCAGACACCGGCCTGGAACGACAGGCCGAACAGCACCGGGAAACTGCCGAGCACGGCGGTGGCGAAGGTATTGGAACCGCCGAAGATCATCCGGAACAAGTCCGTCGGGCCTGCGGTACGTTCGCTGTCCGGGATCTGTTCGACCCCGTAGGTTTCAATTTGCGTAAGGCTTTGGTCTTTGTCTTTGTTGTTGTTATTCATGATCAGCTCCGATCATAAAGGCGCGCTCATCGTGTGTGAGCGTCACCTGTTTGGCTAAGGGGATGGCAGCCCTTCCGGCATAGCGGACAAATGTTCGTGACAGGCCAGCCAAAGGCCTTGTTGTTCTTTGCGAAAGACGATGGTCTCGCGCTCCTGGCTGAAGTGTTGCTCCCCTTGCATGCGCAGCTCGGTGGCCACGTCATGGATGAAAATCGCCACGTCACCCTGCAGGCTGACAAAGGCGTTGCTTGAAGTGCACGACAGCACTTCGAAGCCATCCTCGGCGCGCCAGGTGTCCCACAACGCCTGGTAGGCATCGCGCGACAGCAGGGGCTGTTCGAGGGTGTAGAACACGAAGCTGGCATCGGCGCTGAAGGCGCCGAAGTAGGCTTCGCGATCATTACGGGCAAAAGCGCTCACCAGATCGGCGGCGGCTTTCAAAACCTGATCGCGTTCGTTCATGACCACTCCTCAGCGGTGGGCCACGCCCGGCAGTACGCAGAGCATTTCGTACAGCAGGTTGGCGGCCAGCAGCGAGGTATTACCGGTGGTGTCATAAGCCGGCGAGACTTCTACCAGATCGCAGCCGACCAGGTCGAGGCCTTGGCAGCCACGCACGATTTCAATTGCCTGAATGGTCGTCAGACCACCGATTTCCGGGGTGCCGGTGCCAGGTGCCCAGGCCGGATCGATGCCGTCGATATCGAAACTCAGGTACACCGGACCGCCGCCGACTTTCTCGCGAACTTCGGCCATTAGCGGCGCCAGGGATTTGTGCCAGCACTCTTCGGCCTGAACCACGCGGAAGCCTTGTTTGCGGCTCCAGTTGAAGTCTTCGGACGTGTAACCCTGGGCGCGCAGGCCAATCTGCACCACGCGGTCGGGGTCCAGAAGACCTTCTTCGACGGCGCGACGGAAGGTGGTGCCGTGGGCGATTTTCTCGCCAAACATGTGATCGTTCACATCGGCGTGAGCATCGATGTGCACCAGGCCGACCTTGCCGTGCTTTTTATGGATCGCACGCAGGATCGGCAGGGTGATGGTGTGGTCGCCGCCCAGGGTCAGCGGGATCACGTCGTGTTCGAGGATGCTGTGGTAGGACTCTTCAATGATCCGCACGGCGTCCAGCAAATTGAAGGTGTTGATCGCCACGTCACCGATGTCGGCAACCGACAGCGAATCGAACGGCGCGGCGCCGGTGGCCATGTTGTACGGGCGGATCATCACCGATTCGGCGCGGATTTCGCGAGGTCCGAAACGAGTGCCAGGGCGCAGGGAAGTGCCGATGTCCAGCGGCACGCCAATGAAGGCAGCGTCCAGGCCGGCAGCGGTGGTCAAGTGGGGGAGTCGCATCATGGTGGCGATGCCGCCGAAGCGCGGCATTTCGTTGCCGCCCAGTGGTTGGTGAAGAATCTTGTCCACGGGTAAGGCCTCATCGTCGTTGTTTTATTTATGTCGGCGCGCCGTTCACGGGAGAGACGGGCACCGCTGTGGGCCGATAATGCGAAATGTAGTGGGCGGGAAGAATCGCTACGGGCAAATACTTAGTTCAGATTTTTCTAAACTAATGGCGGGCACGGCGATAGACTCCCTCGCGTGATCGTTCCTGCGCTCTGCGTGGGAATGCATCCACGGACGCTCCGCGTCCCGCTCTTTTGTGCATGTGACGCAGAGCGTCACGGGCTGCATTCCCACGCAGAGCGTGGGAACGATCGACAGGTGGAGAACCCCATGGCCAACGCTTTACCCGACCTGAAACTATTACGCATCTTCGTCAGCGTGGTCCGTCATCAGGGGTTCGCCAACGCCCAGCAAGAGCTCAACCTCTCGACCTCGGCGATCAGCACCTACATGAGCCAGCTCGAAGCCGCGCTCGGTCTGGTGCTGTGCCATCGCGGGCGCGGTGGGTTCAGCCTGACCAGCAAGGGCGAGTTGTTCCATCAGGAAACCTTGCGGCTATTGGCTGAACTGGAAGGTTTCGAGCAATACGCAGCGGCATTGAAGGGTGAGTTGCGTGGCACTCTGAACCTCGGGGTCATCGATTCCACCGTCAGCGACAAGGCCTTGCCCTTTGCCGAAGCCATCGGCGCCTACAGCCAGGAACACCCGGCAGTGCATTTGCATTTGTCGGTAATGAGTCCCTACGAACTGCAACTCGGCGTGCAGGACAACCGCCTCGACCTGGCCATCGGCGCGTTTTCCACGCGCATGAGCGGCCTGGTGTACATGCCGCTGTACCGCGAACAACACTGGCTGTATTGCAGCAGCCGCCATCCGCTGTTCACCGAGCGGCGCATTCCCGAACAAGTCATCACCCAGCAGCGCATGGTCGGCCGCGGTTACTGGAGCCAGGCGGAATTGGCGCGCCACGGCTTCAAGCACAGTGCCGCCACCGTGGAAAGTATGGAAGCCCAACTGATCCTGGTGCTGTCCGGCGCCTACATCGGTTACTTGCCGGAGCACTACGCCCAGGCCTGGGCTGACAAGGGCGACTTACGGGTGTTGCTGCCAGCAACCTTCGGTTATCAGGCGCCGTTCTCGATGATCGTGCGCCGAGGCCGCAGCCGCGAACCGCTGATCCAGACCTTCCGCGATCTGCTCAAAGCACAGCTTAATCAGGCTTAAGAACATGTCCAGAATCCAATGCCCCCGCTGCCTGCGTCCGCAAAGCCATTGCCTGTGCCCGCTGATCCCGAGCCTCGACAGCCGCACCCGGGTGTTGCTGTTGCAGCATCCCAGTGAAGTGAATCATGCGCTGAACACCGCGCGTCTCGCCGCGTTGGGCTTGAAGAATGCCGAGTTGATCGTCGGTGAGGTGTTCGAGGATTTGCCGGCGCTGCTGAACCCGCCCGGTTATCAGGCGCGGTTGTTGTTTCCTGCCGATGAGGCGCAGCCGTTGCGCAGTTATGCCGAAAACGATCAACCGCTATTGCTGGTAGTCCCGGACGGCACGTGGCGCAAGGCGCGCAAGATGCTGCACCTCAATCCGTTGCTGGCGGCGTTGCCCCGGGTGACATTGGTCGATGGCGGTGTGTCGCGGTATCGGCTGCGCAAGGCTCCGGGGCCGGGGGCGTTGTCGACGGTGGAGGCGATTGTGCAGGCGTTGCAGACGCTGGAGTCACCGACGTCGTTCGAGCCGTTGCTGAAGCCGTTCGAGGCGTTGATCGAGGGGCAGATTGCGGCGATGGGGGAGGAGACGTACCAGCGTAATCATGGCAAATGATCACCTGTGGCGAGGGGGCTTGCCCCCGTTGGGTCGCGAAGCGACCCCAAAACCATTCAACCCAGTTGGGTCAGGCAGAACGCGCTGGCAGGATTGCGACTGCTTCGCAGCCGAACGGGGGCAAGCCCCCTCGCCACAGGGAGTGAGTGAAGCCTACCTTTCGCGCATCGCCTCGGTCCGCGCCTTCAGCACCGGCTTGAGCAGATAATCCAGCACACTTTTCTCCCCGGTAATAATGTCCACCGTCGCCACCATCCCCGGAATGATCAGCAGCGGTTTCACATCCCCGCCCAAGTGATTCTTATCGGTCCTGACCTGAATCAGATAGAAGCTGTTGCCCTTGTCATCGGTAATCGTATCCGCCCCGATCAACTCCAGCTTGGCACTCAGCCCACCATAAATCGTGTAGTCATACGCACTGAACTTGACCATGGCTTTCTGCCCCGGATGCAGGAACGCCACGTCTTGCGGGCGGACCTTGGCTTCGATCAGCAGGTTGTCTTCCAGCGGCACGATTTCCACCATGTCGCTGCCCGGCTGGACCACGCCGCCGATGGTATTGACCTTCAGCACCTTGATGATCCCGTGCACCGGCGATACCACCGTGGTACGGGTCACCCGGTCGTCGATGGCGATGCTGGAGGCGGTGATTTTCGACAGGTCGGTGCGTTTCTCATTCAGCTCCTTGGCCGCATCCGAGCGGAAGGACTGTTCCGATTCGTCGATCTTGCTTTTGATCTCGTTGATTGCCGATTCCGCCCGAGGAATGGCCAGCGTCGTGGCATTCAGCGAACCGCGAATCTCCACCGCGCTGCGTTTGAGCCGCAGGATTTCCACTGGCGATACCGCCCCGGTGCCCACCAGCGGCGCGGACATGTTCATCTCTTGTTGCAGCAACGCCAGGCTCGAACTGAATTGCCCTTGTTTCGAGCGGAATTCCGCCAGTTCCTGGGTTTTTTGCCGAAGTTGTTCGGTCAAGGTCCGCTGTTCACTGGCCAATCGTCGTTGCCGTTGATCGTAGAGCGAACGTTCGTCCTCGGCCACTTGCGGCGCCTTGGCGATCACTTCATCGGAAAGCTTGAACGGCCGCCCCTCGGCCTCGGCGGACAAACGCTCGACCTTTGCGGTCAACGAATAGCGATCCGCCTCGCTCTCACCCTTGTTCGACAGAAAACGCGTGTCGTCCAGGCGCAGCAGCGTATCGCCCTTGTTCACCATTTGCCCTTCACGCACGAAAATCTCGGAGACGATGCCGCCCTCCAGGTTCTGGATCACCTGGACCTTGCTCGACGGAATCGCCTTGCCTTCGCCCATGGTGACTTCCTGCAACACCGCAAACTTGGCCCAGACCAGCGCCGAGATCAGCAGCCCGGCCGCGAGCCACACGGTGATCCGCGACAGGCGCGGAGAATCCTGCAACGCCGCGCCGGCGGTTTCCGGCATGTATTCGCTTTCCGCGCTTTTGCTGAAGCTGCCGAAGTAGCCGCGATCCTTTGAAACATCGGACGATGAGCGAGCCATGGGCAACTCCTAGACGGCCGCAGAGCCGACACGGCCCTTGCGCAGTGCATCGATGACCGCTTCTTTCGGACCGTCAGCCACGATCCGCCCGTTGTCCAGCACCACCAGCCGATCCACCAGGCTCAGCATCGAGGTGCGGTGGGTGACCAGCAGCAGGGTTTTGCCCTGGACCCAGCTATGGAGTTTTTGCCGCAGAACGTCTTCGCTGCTGTTGTCCATGGCGCTGGTGGGTTCGTCGAGCAGCATGATTGGCGGGTCGAGCAACAAGGCCCGGGCCAGCAACACCGCCTGACGCTGACCGCCGGACAGCAGTTGTCCGCGTTCACCTACCGGCCGGTCGAAGCCTTGCGGGTGTTGCCGCGCCAGTTCGGTCACGCCGGTCAATTCCGCCACTTCGAGCATCCGCGAATCGCTGACGTAACGGGCGCCGAGGGTCAGGTTGTCGCGCAGGCTGCCGGCCAATAGCGGCAGGTCATGGGCGACGTAGCCGATCTGTTGGCGCAGGTCGGCGACGTCCAGTTGCCGCAGGTCCAGGCCATCGAGCAGCAGTTGGCCTTCTTCCGGTGCGTAGAAACCCATCACCAAACGAGCGAGCGTGCTTTTGCCCGAACCGCTGCGGCCGATGATGCCGATCCGTTCGCCGGGTTTGACGCTGAAGCTGATGTTGGCCAGCGCCGGAGCGTTCTGGCCGTTGTAGTGGAAGGTCACGCCGCTGACGTCCATCGCGCCTTGCAGTTGCGTGCGTTCCAGTGGGCGTTGTTTTGGATCGCGTTCTTGTGGCAAGGACATCAGCGCATCCGTGCTTTTCATGGTCAGTTGCGCTTGCTGGTAGCGGGTGATCAAACCGGCAATCTGCCCCAGCGGTGCCAGCACGCGGCTGCCGAGCATGTAGGTCGCCACCAGCGCACCGACGCTGAGGTTGCCGGCGATGATGCTGTAGACCCCGGCGACGATGGTCGCCATGCCGGAGAATTGCTGGATGAACAGCGTGCCGTTGGTCGCCAGCGCCGAGAGGTTGCGCGCATGGCTGTCGAGGCGGGTGAGGGCGCCGTGGGTGCTTTCCCATTTGTGCTGGCGCTCGCTTTCGGCGCTGCACGCTTTCAGGGTTTCCAGGCCGCCGAGGGTTTCGATCAGCAGTGCCTGGCGTTCGGCACCCAGGCTCAGGCTTTTCTGCACGGTGTCGCGCAAACGTACCTGGATCACCATCGCGAAAATGATCGTGATCGGAAACGCCAGCAGCGGAATCACCACCAGCCAGCCACCGAGCAGGCCGATCACCACCAGCATCAATACCGCGAACGGCAGGTCGATCAGGCTGGTCAGGGTCACGGCGGTGAGAAATTCCCGCAGGCCCTGGAAGTCATGGATGCTCTGGGCGAAACCGCCGATGGTCGCCGGCCGGGCTTTCATCGCCATGCCGGTAATGCGTTCGAACAGGGTCGCGGACAGGATCACGTCGGTTTTCTTGCCCGCGGTGTCCAGCAAGTGCGCGCGGACCACCCGCAGCACCAATTCAAAACCGGTGCCGATCAGCAGACCGATAGCCAGCACCCACAAGGTCGAAACCGCCTGGTTCGGCACCACCCGGTCGTAGGTCTGCATCACAAACAGGGGCACCATCAGCCCCAGCAGGTTGATCAGGAAACTGGCGAGGATCGCATCGCTGTACAGCCATTTCGACAGCTTCAGCGTGTCGCGAAACCACGCTTCGACTCGCGGCACCAGCGGCGAGCGCAGGTCTTCGAGTTCATGGCGCGGCCGGGCGAATAACGCCTGGCCACTGTAATTGGCGGTCAGCTCTTCACGGCTGACCCATTGTTCACCGCCCTCGGCTTCGCTGGGCAGGATCAGCAACTGACCATCCTCGCCAAAGCGGCGCAGCACGGCAGTGCGACCATTGTTCAGGATGAGCAGAACGGGCAGGTTGAGCGCGGAAATATCCGCCAGATCCCGGCGCAACAAACGCGCCTGCAAACCGGCCCTGGCCGCTGCGCGAGGCAGCAGGTCCAGGCTCATGCGTTGCTTGTTCAGGGGCAGGCCGGCACTCAGGCTGGCGCGGCTGACGGCCGCGTCGTGGAGTTTGCAGAGGATCAACAGACCGTCCAGAAGCGGGTCATCGAAGCTCAGGCGCGGATCGACACCAGTGTTGCCGGGTTCCATGCTGGTCAAATTGATCGCTCCTGTTGGCATAGGTAACCACACACCTCCCGGTGTAGGAGCTGCCGAAGGCTGCGATCTTTTGATCTTAAAAAATCAAAATCAAAACATCGCAGCCTTCGGCAGCTCCTACGCGGGGGGTTATTTCAGTTCAGGCAAACGCGCTTCGTTTTTCACTTCCGAGGAGGCGATCGCATCGGCGGGCAGCACCACCCGTTGTTTGCTCAGCAACTGACCCATGTTCGCCAGCACGCGGTACATCGAGTACTCCTCGGTGTAGCGCACTTCGGTGTAGCGGCGGTTGGCGTTGTAGAGCTCGTTTTCACTGTCGAGCAAGTCGAGCAGGGTCCGTTGGCCGAGGCCGAACTGATCCTGATAGGCCGCGCGTACACGTTTGGTGGTTTCGGCATATTCGCGTGCGGTCGGGGTCTGTTTCTTGGCATTCACCATGGCGTTCCAGGCCAGGTGAATGTTCTCGTTGAGTTGGCGCAGGGCGTTGTTGCGGATGTCCATCGCCTGGTTGATCTGGTGCGCATCGGAAGCCAGGCGCGCCTTGTCGCTGCCGCCGCGGAACAGGTTGTAGTTCATCACCACGCCGACGCGCCACTCGTTGTCGTGGCCTTCATCGCCCTGCACGTTGTTGTTCGCGCCCACCGCGGCTTCGGCGTCGAAGCGTGGGTAGAACGGCGACTTGGCGACTTCGTACTGGCTCTCGGCCGATTGCACGTCGGCCTGGGCGGATTTCAGGTACGGGTTGTTTTCGACCATGCTCTGCTGGGCTTCCGGCAGGCTGGTTGGCAATTCGCCGCGGGTCGATGCCGGGGTTTCGAGCTCGTCGGGGATACGCCCGACGACACTGTAGAAGTTCGACTCGGCGTCGGCCAGGTCGACTTCGGCGGTGTCGAGGTTGTTCTGCGCCAGTGCCCGGCGAGCGGTGGACTGATCGGAGTCGGCGTTGCTGCCGACACCGCGCTGGGTGCGCAGGCCGATCTGGTCGTTGACCCGCATGTGCGCTTGCAGGTTGTTGGTGGCCAGCGTCACCAGCTCGCGGCGCTTGAGCACTTCGAGGTAGACCTCGATGGTGCGCAGGGCCAAATCCTGGGCGGTGCCCTGGGCGTAATAGGCCCGGGAGTTGGACACGCCTTTGGTGCGCTCGACTTCGTTCGCGGTGTTGAACCCGTCGAACAGCATCTGCCGCAGGCGCAATTCAGATTGGGTGTAATTGAGGATTTCGGTGTGGTGGTTGCCGAAGGCCCGGGTGTTGGTGTTATCGCTGTAGCCGCGCCCGTAGGCAGCGTTCAGATCCACCGATGGATAGAAGCCCCCTTTGGCGACTTTCACTTGTTCATCCGCCGACAAGCGCGCGTCCACGCGCGATGCAAGTTCGGGGTGCGTCGCGATGGTGCTTTGGATCGCGTCGGTCAACGACATGGCCTGAGCCTGAGAAGTGCAGGCCATGGCCAGCAAAACCGCGCTGCAGAGGGGGGTTAAAAGGCGCATGGGTACTTCTCCCTGTTTCCTGATGGTGCTTACTTGTCGTCAAATACTTGACGTTTTTTTAGGCGAAACCGTTTCACTCTTGTAACAACAGAGCTAAGAACATTCTAGGGAAAACCTAAGAACTATTTCTCATAAGGCTTATGTCAAAAAAAACTTATGCGCTCTGAAAAATCCAGCACATTGTTCAATCCGAAAGCCCTTGATTTATGAGCCTTAGGGAGCTCCAGAGGGTTTGAGGAAAGTTCCATCCACTTAGCGACATAGGGCGGAGAAGTGCTGGAGGGGAGGGAGGTGGGACGGTTTTGAGGCGACATTTTTTTGTCACTTGAGTGAATCAGGACCGTTACGCATCGCTCGCAGGGAGGTTGTTCCGCAGTGGGAACCCGATGCCATTGATTGCAGAGGGTTTTATGCCGAGCCGGACAAATGGCCCGCGAACGACACGCTTGGCGAGAACGTCGCCAGGAATGCGTTTTACCTTGGTAAACACGTATTCCGGTAGACGATCCGCCAGGCAAGCCCGCTTTCGCCATGAGCACGTTCTTCGCGCAACCAGATGCCGACAGCGGTTGGCAGCGCAGGAGATTTGCACATGGCTACGCTCATTGGGATCGTCAGTAAGGTCATTGGTCAGGTGTTTGCGGTTGCGGCCGACGGTACTCGACGCGCGTTGGTCGAGGGCGACCGGTTGTTTGCCGGCGACCAGTTGGTCACCGGGGCCGAAGGCGCGGTGGCGGTGCATCTGCAAAATGGCCAGGAGCTGACGCTTGGGCGAGGCAGCAGCCTGCAAATGACGTCCCAACTGCTCGCGCATCAGGCGCCCCACGTGGACACCCCTGAAGCGGTGACGCCGACTGAAGCGCAGTTGACCGATGTACAAAAACTCCAGCAAGCCATCGCGGCCGGCGCCGACCCGACCCAAACCGGTGAAGCCACCGCTGCCGGCCCGACGTCGACCGGTGCGCCTGGCGGTGCCTTGGGTGGCGGTCACAGTTTCGTGCTGCTCGAAGAAGTGGGCGGGCGGGTTGATCCGAACATCGGTTTCCCTACCGCCGGGTTTGGCGGCATTCCGGAGTTTCCTGAAGAACGGCACAACGCCGATGTGCAGCAGAACGACAACACCGTGGTGGTGCCTCCGGTGAATAACATCGTCACCCTCGGCGGCCTCGACGCCGCGGGCGGTGAACTGACCCTCAACGAAGCTAATCTGCCCGACGGCTCGGCGAGCAATCCGGCGGCCCTGACCCAGAGCGGCACCTTCACCGTGACCGCGCCCGATGGCCTGCTGAGCCTCAGTATCGGCGGCATCAACGTGATCAGCGGCGGGGTGGCCTCGGGCTTCCCGCAAGCGATCACCACCCAACTCGGCAACACCCTGACCATCACCGGCTACAACCCGGCCACTGGCGTGGTGAGCTACAGCTACACCCTCAACGGCAACGACACCCATTCGGCCGGCGATGGCGCCAACAACCTCAGCGAACAATTCACCGTGGTCGCCGGGGACACCAATGGCGACACGGCCACCGGCTCCCTGGACATCAACATCACCGACGACGTGCCCAAGGCCGTGGATGACAACAACGGCACCGCATCTGAAACGCTGCTGACGTTGACCGGCAACGTGCTGACCAACGACGTGCAAGGCGCGGATCGCGTGGCCATCGGCCCGAATTCCGGCCCGATCACCCCCGGCACCTTCACCGGCACTTACGGCACTCTGGTGCTGAATGCCAACGGCACTTACACCTACACGCTTAACACCAGCGATGCGGATTTCAAAGCGCTGCACGGCGGCGGCAACGGCACGGAAACCTTCGCCTACACCCTCACTGATTCCGACGGCGACACCAGCACCGCCAACCTGGTGCTGCAAATCCACAACAACGATGACCCGGTCGTCATCAATGGCCTGAACGTCGAGGGCGGCGAACTCACGGTCTACGAAAAAAACCTCAGCCTCGGCAGCGCGCCCGACAGTACTCAACTGACCCAAAGCGGCACCTTCACCATCACCGCGCTGGATGGCGTGCAAACCCTTACTGTCGGCGGCATCACCGTCGTCAGCGGCGGCGTGGCGGCAGGTTTCCCGCAATCGATCCCGACCGGTTTGGGCAATACGCTGACCATCACTGGGTTTGATGCGACCACCGGCGTGGTCAGCTACAGCTACACCTTGAACGGCAACGATGCGCATCCAACGGCGGGTGGCGCGAATAACCTGCCTGAGCAATTTGCAGTGACGGTGGTCGATGACAACGGCACCACTGCCAACGGCTCGCTGGACGTCAATGTGATCGACGATGTGCCGAAAGCCATCGACGACAGCAACGCCAGCACGGCTTCGGAAACCTTGCTGACACTGAACGGCAACGTGCTGACCAACGACGTGCAAGGCGCGGATCGCGTCGCAACCGGCCCTGTGACGCCCGGCACCTTCGCCGGTACTTACGGCACCTTAGTGTTGAATGCCAACGGCACCTACACCTACACGCTCAATACCAGCGATGCGGATTTCAAAGCGCTGCACGGTGGCGGCAACGGCACCGAAAACTTCACCTACACCATTACCGATTCTGACGGTGACACCAGCACCGCCAACCTGGTGCTGCAGATCCACAACAACGACGATCCGGTCATCATCAATGGCCTGAACGTCGAGGGCGGCGAGCTCACGGTCTACGAGAAAAACCTCAGCCTCGGCAGCGCGCCCGACAGTACTCAACTGACCCAAAGCGGCACCTTCACCATCACCGCGCTGGATGGCGTGCAAACCCTTACTGTCGGCGGCATCACCGTCGTCAGCGGCGGCGTGGCGGCAGGTTTCCCGCAATCCATCCCGACCGGGTTGGGCAATACGCTGACCATCACCGGTTTTGATCCAGCCACCGGCGTGGTCAGCTACAGCTACACCTTGAACGGCAACGATGCGCATCCGACGGCCAACGGTGCGAATAACCTGCCTGAGCAATTTGCAGTGACGGTGGTCGATGACAACGGCACCACGGCCAACGGTTCGCTGGACGTCAACGTCATCGACGATGTACCGAAAGCCATCGACGACAGCAACGCCAGCACTGCGTCTGAAACCTTGCTGACACTGAACGGCAACGTGCTGACCAACGACGTGCAAGGCGCGGATCGCGTCGCAACCGGCCCTGTGACGCCCGGCACCTTCGCCGGTACTTACGGCACCTTAGTGTTGAATGCCAACGGCACCTACACCTACACGCTCAATACCAGCGATGCGGATTTCAAAGCGCTGCACGGCAATGGCAACGGCACCGAAACCTTCGCCTACACGATTACCGATTCTGACGGTGACACCAGCACCGCCAACCTGGTGCTGAACATCCACAACAACGACGACCCTGTGACCCTCAACGGCCTCGACGTCGTGGGTGGCGAGCTGACGGTCTACGAGAAAAACCTCAGTGACGGCACCAGCCCGAACGCGCCGGCTCTGACTCAGACCGGTTCGTTCACCGTCACCGCACTCGACGGCTTGCAAACCCTCGATGTGGGCGGCATTCATGTGGTGGTCGGTGGCGTGGCGGCAGGCTTCCCGCAATCAATCGTGACCCCGCTCGGCAGTACGCTGACGGTCACCGGTTATGACGCGACCACGGGCGTGGTCAGCTACAGCTACACCCTGGTGGGCACCGAAACCCATCCGAACGCCAACGGCGCCAACAGCATCACCGAAAACTTCAACGTGGTGGCCACGGATACCGACGGCAGCACGGCCACCAATCAGATCAACGTCAATATCGTCGACGACTTGCCGACAGCCCACCCGGACAGTGCGTCGGTGGCTGAGGGCGGGACGGTGTCGGGCAACGTGCTGGATAACGACATCGGCGGTGCCGATGGCCCCGCGGTGACGGGCGCAGTCGTTGGCGTACGCGCCGGCAGTGACACCTCGACCTCGGCCATCGGTGGCCTGGGCTCGAACATCAACGGCACCTATGGTTACCTGACCCTGGATGCCAACGGCAACGCGGTCTATCACAGCAATCCCAACGCGGTGAACGCCCCGGGCGCCACCGATACCTTTGTCTACACCGTGCGCGATGCCGATGGCGATGAAAGCACCACCACCATCACCATTGACGTCTCGAACAGCTGCATCAAAGCGGTCAGCGATACCGACGTGACCGTCTACGAAAAAGCCCTGGACCTGACCAAAGATGGCCAGGACCTGGCGGCCGGCACCGTCGTCGGCAGCGACCCGACCAGCACCGGCGAAACCGCCAGCGGCACACTGGTGGGCTCGGTCACCGGGGCGATCGGCGCGATCACTTATTCCCTGGTGGGGAGCGCCAATGGCAACTTTGGCCAGATTGTGCTCAACCCCAACGGCACCTACACCTACACCCTGACCTCGCCTGCGAGCACCACACCGCATGCCGACGACGGTGCGAATACGCTGACGGAAAGCTTCACCTACCAGGCCACCGATTCCCTGGGCAACATCACCACCAGCACCATCGTCGTGCAGATCGTCGATGACGTGCCAAAAGCGGTAAACGACAGCAACAGTGGTGTGGCCTCAGAGACTGCGTTGACCCTCAATGGCAACGTCCTGACCAACGACATTCAGGGCGCGGACCAGGTTGCCACCGGGCCGAACGCCGGGCCGGTCACCCCCGGCACCTTCACCGGCACTTACGGCACCTTGGTGCTGAATGCCAACGGCACCTACACCTACACGCTGAACACCAACGATGCCGACTTCAAAAACCTGCACGGCGGCGGCAACGGCACGGAGACGTTCGCCTACACCATCACCGACGCGGACGGCGACACCAGCACCGCCAACCTGGTGCTGCAAATCCACAACAACGACGATCCCGTCACCCTCAATGGCCTCAACGTCACCGGCGGCGAGCTGACCGTCTACGAGAAAAACCTCAGCGACGGCACCAGCCCCAACACCCCGGCCCTGACCCAAAACGGCACCTTCACCGTCACCGCGCTGGACGGCTTGCAAACCCTTGATGTCGGCGGCATTCATGTGGTCGCGGGCGGCGTGGCCGCAGGCTTCCCGCAATCGGTCACCACGGCGCTCGGCAGCACGTTCACCGTCACCGGCTA
This sequence comes from Pseudomonas sp. ANT_J12, assembly GCF_008370045.1. Classification (GTDB taxonomy): domain Bacteria; phylum Pseudomonadota; class Gammaproteobacteria; order Pseudomonadales; family Pseudomonadaceae; genus Aquipseudomonas. The sequence continues at coordinate 328,611 of NZ_VOBN01000001.1, read as the reverse complement.
CAACGCCACCACCGGCGTGGTCAGCTACAGCTACACCCTGGTGGACAACGAAACCCATCCGACCGCCAACGGCGCCAACAGCATTACCGAGAACATCAACGTGGTGGCCACGGACGCCGACGGCAGCACCGCGTCGGGGCAGATCAACGTCAACATCGTCGATGACTTGCCAACCGCTGCGCCGAACACCGGCACCGTGACCGAAGGCGCAACCGTCAACATCAGCGTGCTCGGCAACGACGTGCTCGGTGCCGATGGCGCAGCGGCCGGCGGGGCGGTAGTCGGCGTGCGCGCCGGCAGCAACACCGCGACTTCGGCGGTGGGTGGCTTGGGCACCAACATTAACGGCACCTACGGCTACCTGACCCTGGATGCGGCAGGCAACGCCGTGTACCACAGCAACCCGAACTCGGTCGGCGTGGCGGGGGCGACCGATACGTTCGTCTACACCGTGCGCGATTCCGACGGTGACGAAAGCACCACCACCATCACCATCAACGTCAACGACAGCGGCCTCAAAGCGGTGGTCGATCAGGACGTGACGGTCTTCGAAAAAGCCCTCGACCTGAGCAAGGATGGCCTCGACCTGGCCCCCGGCACGGTCACCGGCAGCGACCCGACCAACACCGGCGAAACCGCTACCGGCACGCTGGTCGGTTCGGTCACCGGCGGCACCGGTCCATTGACTTACAGCGTGGTCGGCAGCGCCACCGGAACCTACGGGCAAATCCTGATCAACCCGGACGGCAGCTACACCTACACCCTGACCTCGGCGCCAAAAACCTCGCCGAACGCTAACGACGGGGCGAACACCCTGAGCGAAAGTTTCACCTACAAAGCCACCGATGCCCTGGGCAACAGCACCACCAGCACCATCGTGGTCAACATCGTCGATGACGTGCCCAAAGCCGTGGCGTCGGACCGTTCGGTCACCGCAGTGGAAATCGATTCCAACCTGCTGTTGGTGATCGATGTCTCCGGCAGTATGGCGGATGCTTCCGGCGTGCCCGGCCTGTCGCGGATAGCCTTGGCGAAGCAGGCTATCAGCGCCTTGCTCGATAAGTACGATGACCTCGGCGACGTGCGAGTGCAGATCGTCACCTTCAGCAGCAGTGCCACCGACAAGACCACAGTCTGGGTCGATGTGGCGACCGCCAAGTCGATCATCGCCTCGCTCACCGCCGGCGGTGGCACCAACTACGACGCAGCAGTCGCGGCGGCGAAACTGGCGTTTGGCACACCGGGGCAACTGACCGGGGCGCAGAACGTCGGGTACTTCTTCTCCGACGGCAAGCCCACCTCCGGCCAGGAAACCGGTACGGCGGATGAGGTCGCCTGGAAGGCTTTTCTCGACGCCAACGGCATCAAGAACTATGCGATCGGCCTCGGCAGCGGCGTCAGCAATGCCAACCTCAACCCGCTGGCCTATGACGGCAGCACCCACACCGACACCAACGCGGTAGTGGTGACCGACCTCAACCAGCTCAACTCGGTGCTCTCGGGCACGGTGCAAGGCGCGCCGGTCACCGGCACGTTGCTGGAAGGCGGCTCGTTCGGTGCCGATGGCGGCTTCATCAAAACCATCGTGGTCGACGGCACCACTTACACCTACGACCCGAAAGGCAACAGCAACCAGGGTTCGCTGACCTTCAGCGGCGGCACCAACCACGGCACCTTCAACACCGCCGATAACAGCATCAGCATCGCCACCAACAACAGCGGCACCCTGGTGATCAACCTCGATACCGGTGAATACACCTACACCTCGCAAAAAACCACGGCGGTGGTGATCACCGAAAACATCGGCTTCACCGTCAGCGACAACGACGGCGACCTGGCCAGCTCCACGCTGACGGTCAAAGTCATTCCGAACGCACCACCGGTGGCAGCGGATGACCACATCATCACCAACGTGCTGTCGGGCACCATCGTAGTGCCAGGCGAGCTGCTGCTGGCCAACGACACCGACGCCAATGGCGATCCGATGACGGCCACCCCGACCACGTTCAACACCGGTTGGGCCGCCAAGGGCGCGGACTTCACCGGCACGGGCGCGATCAGCTTCGCCGGCACCGGCAATACCGCCGCCAACCAGGCACTGGCCGATGTGCGTAACGCGTTTGCGGCCAACACGGCAGCGATGACCGCCGTGCTGGTGATCAGCGGCTACCTCGGCACCGTCACCACGGCTAACGCCAACGATGAAGACCTCATCACCGTCAAACTGAAACAAGGCGAAACCCTCAACCTCGACCACAACCTGGCGGCCGGTCACGTGACCATGGAGTACTCGCTCAACGGCGGCGCGTTCGTGAGCATCGCCGATGGCGGGACCATCACCGCGACCTCCGATGGCACCTACCAGATCCACGTCACCAACATCAGCAACACCACGGGCAGCAGCCCGACAGCGGCCGAGAACTACCAACTGACCATGACCGTCAACTACGCCGGGGCCCACGATGTCACCCCGGACTACCATGGCACCTACACCGCCAACGACAACCATGGCGGCAGCGACACGGCGAACGTGACCATCAGCTACCAGGACGGCCACACCCTCACCGGCACGGCGGGCGATGACGTGTTGGTCGCGGGCACTGGCAACAATGTCCTCAACGCCGGCGACGGCAACGACGTGCTCACCGCCGGCTCAGGCAACAACGAGTTGCACGGCGGCGCCGGCAATGACTTGTTGTACAGCGGACCGGGCAACGACCTGCTCGACGGCGGCACCGGCACGGACACCGCCAGCTACGCCCACGCCACGGCCGGCGTCACCGTCGACCTGAGCCTGCTCACCGCACAAAACACCCTCGGCGCCGGCACCGACACCCTCACCGGGATCGAGAACCTGACCGGCTCCAACTTCAACGACACCCTGACCGGAGACAATAACAGCAACGTGATCAACGGCGGCCTGGGCAACGACGTGCTCAACGGTGGCGGCGGCGATGACTTCCTGATCGGCGGCCTGGGCAACAACACCCTGACCGGCGGCGCGGGAGCCGACACCTTCCAGTGGCTGGCCGGCAACAGCGGCCACGACGTGGTCACCGACTTCACCCCCGGCACCGACAAACTCGACCTGTCGCAACTGCTGCAAGGCGAAAACGGCACCGCAGCGTCGCTGGATGACTACCTGCACTTCAAAGTCACCGGCAGCGGAGCCACCCTCGTCACCAGCATCGACGTCAGCGCCATGGCCGGCGCCACGCCGAACCAAACCATCGACCTGGCCGGCGTCAACCTGGCCAGCCACTACGGCGTCACACCGGGAGCGGGCGGCGTGGTTGCGGGCGGGCACGACACGGCGACCATCATCACCGGGATGCTCAACGATCACTCGTTGAAGGTGGATACGGTTTGATGCGCTAGGGCTGGAACGACGAAACCCGCCATCCCCTTGCTAGGGGGATGGCGGATCGTTCCCACGCGCAGCAAAGGAATGCCTCAACGGACGCTCCGCGTTCGGCTGTTGATGGGACGCGGAGCGTCCCGGGCTGCATTCCCACGCAGAGCGTGGGAACGATCAGAAAGGCTAACGACATCACATCGGCTCCGGCGGCCCGATCAGCCGCCCCATGACACCAAACAGCCCCAGCGACTTGATCGCCGCCAACTCTCCCTGCGTTTCAACCCTCTCCGCAATCAACGGCAGATCAATGCTGTTGGTTGCCCTGTATATCGCTTCAATGAACAGCCGCTTATCACTGTGCTCATCAATCCCCCGAATGTAGCTCCCGTCAATCTTCAGGTACGCCAATCCCAGCTGAGTGAGGTTGCCGATCTGGCTAAAACTCCCGCCAAAATGCTGTAACCCGATGCGATACCCCGTGTTGAGCAAGCTGTGGCTCAGGCGCTGCAATTCGTCCGGGGGCGGGAGTTGGCGTTCGTCGATTTCCAGGATCAGCAGCGGCGCGAGTTCCGGCAGGGAGTCGAGAGACTGCACGATCTGTTGCAACGAGGCCGGATCGCGCAGGGTGGTGCCGGACAGGCTCAGTGCCAGGGGCCAGCGATTGACGGCGAGATAGTCGAGGGTGGCGTCGAGCATGGCGAGGTCGAAGCGGGCCGACCAGCCGAGGCGTTCGATCCATGGCAGGAAGTGGCCGGCGGCAATCGCTTCGCCCTGTGGGTCGAGCAGGCGCGCGAGGACTTTGTGGTGCAGCACCTGGCTGGTGTCGGCGCATTGCACCACCGGTTGGAAATACAGTTGCAGCTTGCCGTGGGTCAGGGCGTCGTCGATCCAGTTGCGCCAGTCGTGTTGGGACTGGTTCGGCGCGGTGCTGGAATGATCCAGATGCGCCCACGGCCGTTCGGGATGTTGCTGGGCCTGGGTCAAGGCCTGATCGAGGCGCAGCAGCACCTCGCCGGCCGGCTCGCCCGGTTGGTAGGCGACGATGCCCAGGTGCGCCACCGGCATGCTGTCGCTGGCACCGGTCAGGCGCAGGTTTTCCAGGGTGGCGCTGATTTCGGCGCACAGGCGCGCGGCGTCCTTGTCGTCCAGGCCCGGGGTCAGCAGGCTGAACTCGCCGCCGCGATTGCGCGCTGCCAGCCAGGTCCGGCGCTCCGGGATTTGCGTCAGGCGTTTGAGCAACTCGGCGACGGCACCGATCAAGGCATCAGTGCGCTGGCCGCCCAGGCGTTGGTTGAGGCCCGCCAAGTCGTTGATCCGCAGCATCAGCAAGTGGCCGTCACTGCTCTGTTCGCTGACCAGCAAGTGATCGGCCAGTTGCTCGTCCAGCAAGCGTCGGTTGGCCAGTCCCGTGAGGTTGTCCTGATAGGAATCAGCCCGCAGCTTTTCACTGCGCGCCGCCTCTTCGGCGAACAGCGCCTTGAGCTTCTCGACCATCTGATTCATCGCCAGCACCACCCGTTTCAGTTCCGGCGTGCGTGGCAGTTTGGGTAGGCTGAGAAATTCCCGTTTGCTGATGGCTTCGGCCTGTTTGACCATCGTGTCCAGCGGGCGCAATTGCCGGCGCAGCAACCAGCCGCCGAACATCGCACTGACCACGCCGCACAGCAGCAGCCAGGCCAAACTGCCGAGGGTGCTGTCCCAGAGCTTGGCCAGTGCGAACTGCGGATTGCTCAACACTTCGACCCGCGCCACTTGCTCCCAGCCGCGCATGATCAGCGCATCGCCCCCTTGCGCGTGCAGGTTCACCAGGCGCACGAACCAGTCGGGTACACCCTCGATCCGCGCCGGAGCGTCACGTTCCACCAGCACCTGTTCATCGGCGATGTTGACCACGCGGATGCTGCTGAAATAGCCGCTGTCGAAAATCGAGCTGACCATCAACTCGATCATCGCCGGGTCGTCGATCTGCGTGGTCAGCGACAGCCCCAGCGCGGTGGCGGCGTCCTGGGCGTGGGAGCGCAATTGTCCGAGCATTTGCTCGCGCGAGCTTTCCAGGCCGACAAAAAAACTGCCGCTGAACGCCACCAGCAGAAACAGGCAAATGGCGAGAAACAATTGTTTGCGCAGTGACATAAAACGCTCCTTGCTCTGGCGGCTAGCCGTCGCCCACGGCGAACCCTTCGGCCTGCATTTTTTTCAACACGTCTTGCCAGCGCGATAGCTTCTTCGAGTCGCTGCTGCGCTTGCCGCCATTGGCGCCCGGCAGGTACAGGCCTTCGGCGTTGAAGGCATACACCGGCAGCAGGTCTTTGCGCTGCGAGGCAGGGCGGATCTCGCCGATCAGGTTGTCCAGCACCAAAGGATCCGCCGTGGGGCTGCTGTAGAAGGTCAACACCATGTGCGCCTGGTTCTGGGTCAGGGCCTTGACGTAGGTGATGCGCAGTTTTTCGCCGGGAACCCCGAGCTGACGCAGGCTGAAATATTTCGCCAGGGCGTAGTCCTCGCAGTCGCCGGCGCCCTTGATCAGGGATTCTTCTGGCGTGGCCCAGTAATCAATCTGCTGCCAGATGCGACTGTCGTCTTGAAAACTCAGTTGCTGATTGAAGAAGCGATTGACCGCGTTCAGTTGTTCGCGCTCTGGCTGGTTGCGTTCACCTTGCAGCATCTGGTTCCAGGCCTTGATCCGCCCTTGAGCCGGGCCGAGGGAGCCGTAGCGTTTTTCGGCGGTTTGCAGGATCAGTCCGAAATCCCAGTCGGCGCAGACTCGGCCCAGCCCGGCCAGCAAAAAAAACGCCAGCAGCCCGCCGCCGAACCGAAGTCGGAGCGCTGGCCATCCTGGACTACGCCGACTGCAAGACATGTCTGGCTGCTCGGGTGCAGATGACTGGAGTTTAGGTGGTGTTTTAGCTGGGGGAGGGTTGATCGTCGGCTTGCAGTGAACCCTGTGGCGAGGGGGCTTGCCCCCGTTCGGCTGCGCAGCAGTCGTAAAACCAGCCGGCATGGTGTGTCAGAAGAAACCGGGTTGCAGGGTTTGGGGTCGCTTCGCAACCCAACGGGGGCAAGCCCCCTCGCCACAAAAGCCCTTTACCACGGAGACAGGATCAGGGTTTTTGCAGGGTTTTCTGCTTGAGGATGTAAACCGTGACCAACACCGCACTGGTCAACATAAACCCCCGCGCCCACGGCAATGGCACCAAGTAGCAGGAGAACAGAATGCTCACCCACATCAGGCCGATGGCGTAGACCTTGCCCTTGAGCGGGATACCGTTGCCGTCCAGGTAGTCGCGAATCCACGGCCCAAGCCGCGGATGCTCGACCAGCCATTGGTAAAAACGCGGCGAACTGCGAGCGAAGCACGCGGCGGCCAGCAGCAGGAACGGCGTGGTGGGCAATACCGGCAGGAAAATCCCGATCACCCCCAACGCCACGCTCAGCCAGCCGATGGCCAGCAGCACGTAGCGCAACATCAGGGAGCGGTGGCCTATGGGGTTGTCCATAGGCAAGACCTTAGTGGTGACGTGGCTTGAGGATCGCCGGTTTTTCGTCGGGTGCCTGGCACAGCAGGTACAGCGCGGTCAGGGCTTCCGGGATCTGCACGATCATGTCGTCCATCAGGTTGGCGTCCTTGGCGATGTCTTCGAACTCAGGCTGTTCGTCGAACAGACCGGAACCGACCATGATCGGCAGGAGCATTTCGCTGACTTCGTCTTCGGCGGTTTCGAACCAGGCCGCTTCGCGCAGGAACACGCCTTCCATGAAACCGATGCACCAGCCGCGCAGGTCGGAATCATCCGGCTCTTCGCCCAGGTCCAGGTCGCATGGCAGCTCGAATTCTTCGTCGGACGCCAGTTGGCGCGCGATGTGAGCCTTGAGGGCCAGCAGGGTGGATTCGATCGCTTCACGCTCGGTGTCGTCGGCGTAATGCGGCTCTTCGGCGAAGAGGGCGTCGATCCATTCACGGTCTGGAACGTTTTCGGAACAGATCGACAGCGCCGTGAGGTAGCCGTGGGCGGCCACGTAGTCCAGCGCCTCGTCATGCAGCTCGTCGGCGTCGAGGAAGACTTGCAGGCGGGTTAGTTGCTCAGCGAAGGACATTAAAAGCTACCTTGGGGAATTAAACAGATGCGGGAATTCTAGGCCTTCTTGAGCCCTCAGGCCAGCCGCGCGGGATATTTGCCCCTCATACACACCACGTTTCCCTGTAGGCGCTGCCGAAGGCTGCGATCTTTTGATTTTGCTTTTTAAAGACAAGATCAAAAGATCGCAGCCTTCGGCAGCTCCTTGGGGGGATCAGTGTTTGTCCTGATGTGTCTTATCAGCGGCACCCTTTGCCGGGAAGGGGTCGGGTATACTCGCGCGTTTTGTGATGCCCTGCTGGCGTCGCGGCTGAGATGTGAAGCGTCATGCAATGCGCACTTACGATTTGTCAGTGCAGCCTGCGTGGTTCTGAACCAGCCTTGCAGGGATGTTTCGGTGATTTTTGGAGTTTTTATGCTCGAACAGGCTCAACGCGTCCTCAAGGACATCTTCGGCTACGACAGTTTCCGTGGCCGCCAGGGTGCAATCATTGAGCGCGTGGCCAATGGCGGCGACGCCCTGGTGCTGATGCCCACCGGTGGCGGCAAGTCCTTGTGCTTCCAGGTTCCGGCGCTGCTGCGCGAAGGCCTGGCGGTGGTGGTGTCGCCGCTGATCGCGTTAATGGACGACCAGGTCGCGACCCTTGAAGAGCTCGGCGTTGCTGCCGCGGCATTGAACTCGACCCTGAGCGCCGAGCAACAGCGCGACCTGGCCGCCCGGATCAAGCGCGGCGAAGTGAAAATGCTCTACCTGGCGCCCGAACGTCTGGTGCAGCCACGGATGCTGGCCTTCCTGCAAAGCCTGGAAATCGCCCTGTTCGCCATCGATGAGGCGCATTGCGTATCCCAATGGGGTCACGACTTCCGCCGCGAATACCTGCAACTGGGCCAGTTGGCCGAGCTGTTCCCCAACGTCCCGCGCATCGCCCTGACCGCCACCGCCGACAAGCGCACCCGGGAAGAAATCGTCGATCGCCTGCATTTGCAGGATGCCGAGCGCTTCCTGTCGAGTTTCGACCGGCCGAACATTTTCTATCGCATCGTCCCCAAGGAGCAGCCGCGCAAGCAATTGCTGGCGTTCCTCGCCGAACGGCGCAGTGACGCAGGCATCGTCTATTGCCTGTCGCGCAAGAAAGTCGACGAAGTAGCGGTGTTCCTCAGTGAACAAGGCTTCCCGGCGCTGCCGTACCACGCCGGTCTGCCCAACGAGACGCGATCCCATCACCAGAAGCGCTTCCTCAACGAGGAAGGCCTGATCATGGTCGCCACCGTGGCGTTCGGCATGGGCATCGACAAACCCAACGTGCGCTTTGTCGCGCATCTGGATTTGCCGAAATCCCTTGAGGCGTATTACCAGGAAACCGGTCGTGGCGGCCGTGATGGTCTGCCAGCGGATGCCTGGATGGCCTACGGCCTGCAAGACGTGGTGATGCTCAAGCAGATGCTGCAAAACTCCGAAGGCGACGAGCGCCACAAGCGCCTGGAGCAGCACAAGCTCGACGCCATGCTCTCGCTCTGCGAAGAAACCCGCTGCCGTCGCCAGACCCTGTTGGCCTACTTCGATGAAGACATGCCCGAGCCCTGTGGCCACTGCGACAACTGCGTCGACGGCGTGCAGACCTGGGACGCCACCGAGCCGGCCCGTCAGGCACTTTCGGCGATCTACCGCACCGGCCAGCGCTACGGCGTCGGCCATTTGGTGGACGTTTTGCTGGGCAAGGACAACGAAAAGGTGCGCAGCTTCGGCCATCAGCACCTGTCGGTCTACGGCGTCGGCAAGGCGATGGGCGAGAGCGAATGGCGCTCGCTGTTCCGCCAGCTTGTTGCCCGTGGCCTGGCGGACATCGATCTGGAAGGCTACGGCGGCCTGCGTCTGAGCGACACCTGCCGGCCGCTGCTCAAGGGCGAAGTGACCCTGGAGCTGCGCCGCGACCTCAAGCCGCAAACCACCGCCAAAAGCAGCAAGAGCCAGGCGAGCCAACTGGTGCGTGGCGAAGAGCGCGAACAGTGGGAAGCCTTGCGCGCCCTGCGACGCAAGCTTGCCGAAGAACACGGCGTGCCGCCTTACGTCATCTTTCCCGATTCGACCTTGCTGGAAATGCTGCGCAGCCAGCCGACTTCGTTGGCGGAAATGGCCACGGTCAGCGGCGTCGGCGCCCGCAAGCTCGAGCGTTATGGCGAGGCCTTCCTCGAGGTGCTCGGCGGTCAGGTCGAGGCGCCGAAAGTGGTGGCCGACGTGCGCCACGAGCTGATCACCCTGGCCCGGGCCGGCATGACGCCGCTGCAGATTGCCGGTCAGCTGCAATGCTCGGAAAAGAACGTCTACACCCTGCTTGCCGAAGCGATTGGCAAGCAGCAATTGTCCCTGGAACAGGCGTTGGACCTGCCGGAAGAGTTGATGGGCGAAATCCAGGACGCGTTCCTCGACGGCGAGGGCGAGTTGCCACCGGTGGCGGAGATTGCTGCATTGTTCGCCGGTCGTGTGCCGGAAGGGGTTTTGTACTGCGTGCGAGCGGCGCTGCAATCCGAATTCGAGATTTAGGTGACCCACCGCATAGATGTAACGATTCAGTACGGAGCAAACCTTGCCTATAGCGAAAGGTCATGCTTAGCTGACTAATAATTAGATTTTCTCTATTTAAGCCTAACCATGAGTTTTTTATGCCGTTAACCGATCAACACCGCTTTGGCATGCAATTGGCCCAGATGTCTCGTGGCTGGCGTGCCGAACTGGACCGCCGTCTCGCCGGCCTGGGTTTGTCCCAGGCGCGATGGCTGGTGCTGCTGCACCTGGCGCGCTTCGATGAAGCCCCGACCCAGCGCGAACTGGCGCAAAGCGTCGGCGTCGAAGGGCCGACCCTGGCCCGCTTGCTCGACAGCCTGGAAAGCCAAGGCCTGGTTCAGCGTCAATCGGTGGTTGAAGACCGCCGGGCGAAAAAAATCGTCCTTTGTGCTCCGGCTCGACCGTTGATCGAACAAATCGAAACCATTGCCACCCAACTGCGCCACGAACTGTTTGAAGGCGTCGATGAGGCGGATTTGAAGGTCTGCATGCGGGTGCACGGTCACATCCTGGGCAACCTCGAAAAATCTTGAGGTAAATCCAGACGCCGAGTTTTTGAGATACCCCGTTGGGCAGACTATAAAGAACTACTCGGCAATATCGTGTTCGTACCGGATGTGCGAACGCGTACAGGTTGGTTCTGCTTAATCTAAGGGATGCTCATGCTCGAGAGTTGGCACGTGGTATTGCGGTATTGCACCCAGCTGCTTGTGGTGGGTGGTGCGGTCACTTACTCGGCATTGGCACCTGCCCTTGGGTTGGGTGACATCACGCTGCATTCGGCGCTGAACCAGCCGCTCAGCGCCGACATCGCACTGGTGGATGCCTCCGGTCTGGCGGAGGGCGACCTGTCGGTCAGCCTGGCCACGGCCGACGAGTTCAGCCGTGCGGGCGTCGAACGTGTGTTTTTCCTCAATAACCTGAAATTCACCCCGATCCTGCGGGGTAATCGCGCGCTGATCCGGGTGACCTCCAGCAAACCGGTCAATGAACCCTTCCTGAATTTCCTGGTGCAACTCAATCAGCCCAACGGGCGCTTGCTGCGTGAGTTCACCGTGCTGATCGATCCACCGGGTTCGCCGGGGATTGTTCCGGCGACTGACGAACCGACGGCCAGCGCGCCGACTTCCGGGTTCCCAAGCGTCGAACCTTCGGTTGCCCCCAAGGCCAAACCTTCGGCGAAAGCAGCTGCGCTCGCCGCAGTCGTAGCTCCACCGGTGGCAGCGCCAGCAAACGATGCAGTGGCCGAGCAACTGGCCGCCAGCATCTTGCAAAACCAGCAACTGCAAAAAACCATCGATGAGTTGAACGCCAGGCTCAAGACCCAGGATGGGCAAATCGCCGACGAGAGAAAGCAGGTCAGCGACTTGCAGACCCGATTGTCCGAAGTCGCGCAGACGCCAGCCGCCGCGCCAGTCGCCGTGGCACCTGCACCTGTCGTGGTTGAACAGCCCGAGACCGGCAACTGGCTGTTGATGGCCGGATTGCTGGGGCTGGTGCTGCTGGTGCTGCTGGGATTGTTTATTCGCCGCCAGCGGCAGCAAGCGCTGACCGAGCCGTTATCGATGACCCCCGATGAGCCCGCGCAAGAGGTGCAGCCATCGTCGCTCAGTCTCGCGAAAGTCCCCGATCACCACGAAGAAACCCCCGTCGGCGATGTGCTGGAAGGCGTGGGCATCTACCTGGCTTATGGTCGGTTTTCCGAAGCGGCCGGCCTGTTGCGTGAGGCGTTGGTCAAGGAACCGCAACGTACCGACCTGGCCGTGCAACTGTTGGAGGTGCTGGGTAAGCAGGGGGACGTGGCGGCCTATGACGCGCAGGAAAGCAGCCTGCGTGACGCCGGGTTTGACCCGCAGCAACTGACGGACATTCGCGCCCGCTTCCCGAAACTGGCGAATGCCACCCCGATCGCGGCCATTGCGCCGACGGCGGTCATTCCACCCGTTGCGGCGGCGGTGGCCGAAGCCGCACCTCGTGATGAGTTCCAGCTGAATCTGGACGACCTGTCGATGGATTCCAATTGGGATCTGGTCAGCCCGTTCGACGACGCACCGGCGGCCAAACCATCGACGCCGCCGGACGAACCCGCGTTCACGTCCAATCTGCACGTAATGCCCGACGTTTTCGAAATGCCGGATGAGCCGGCGTTGGGCGAACCGGAGCTGGAGTGGGATGCCGTACCCGAGGCGGAATCCCTGGACGACAGCTTCCTCGACGCCTTCAGCGAGCCGGGTCCGGCGCTGGAGCTTGAGCCATTGCCGAGCAGCGCCGGGAAACTGGAACAAGCCCAGACCTGCATCGATGACGGTGATCTGGACAGCGCCATCGAGCTGCTCAACGAATTGCTCAAGGAAGGCGACGAACCGCTGAAGCAGACTGCGCGCAACTTATTGGCCGGCATCCGCTGATCCTTGGCATGTGATCCATTGTGGCGAAGGAGCTTGCTCCCGCTCGGCTGCGCAGCAGAGGTTATTTCAACGCTCACGGTGTACCTGACACACTGGCTGTGCAGGTTTTGGGGCTGCTCTGCAGCCCAGCGGGAGTAAGCTACCTCGCCACAGGGTTCAGTGTTTTGCCATCGGGTCGGCGCTCAGAACGTCTGCCCCAAATTCAGATAAACCGCCTGCTCATCCGCATCATTGAGGCCATAGCTGAAGTTCAGCGGCCCCAGCGGTGTGTCGAAACCGATGAACACGCTGGCGGCGTTGATGTAGCCGCTGTCGAACGCATTGTCGTTGTTCCACGCCCGGCCGCGTTCCAGCGAGCCGCCGATGTACAGCGGGAAGTCCAGCGGCAGGTAGGAGCGCGGTGTCAGGCGTCGGTAATAAACGCTGCGCATCAGGCTGATGTTCTGCCCGGAAATCGCATCCTCGCGAAACCCCGACAACTGCCGCGCGCCGCCGAGCAGGAAGCTTGAAGTCACCACGTTGGCATCGTCCAAAGTGCGGCCATAGCGCCCACCGAGAATGAGGGTGTCGGGCCCGCTGCTCATGGCCTTGTCCAGTTTGAACTCCCACTGGCGGTAACGTTGGTCCGAGCCCAGCCCCGGTTCGAATTGCCGGAACGCGAGGCTGATGTCCTTGCCTTCGTGAGGGAAGTAGACGTTGTCGAACGAGTCGAACGAATACTTGAGCTGATAGAAACCCTCGTTGAAGCTTTCACTCGGCAAGTCCTGATCACCGATGCGCACGTCCGCCTTGCCCCAGGCCTCGCCGACGCCGAAGCGGATTTCGCCGCTATTGCCGATCTGTCGGCCGACATTCAGGCCGAAGCCATAACGTTCGACGCGGTACTGGGCGATCGGGTCGTTATCCAGGATCGACTCGACGTTCTGCGCTTCAAACGCCGCGTAGGGCGCGATGAAATAGCGTGAACCGACGTCCAGCGGTTGATAGAACTCGCTGTAGAGTTCCTGTTTGTCGCCGAGCTGCGCCCGGGTCAGCCATTCGGCGCCGAGGCGATTGATGCCGTTGACCCGGTAACTGGCGCCGAGGTTGAAGGCGCTGTCGCCACGCATGTCGTCCGACAGGTTCAAGCCGACCCGCAGGTAATCGGTGCCGCTGCGCTTGCCCCGGGCGCTGATCACCAGGGTGTGATCCTCGCCCTTGTGCACCACGCGGTATTGCACCTGTTCGAAGTAATCGAGGCCGTACAGGGTGCCCATGTCGGTTTGCAGGCGGCCCATGTCCAGCGGTTCGCCGACGTGTTGGCGAATGTAGTAGCGAATCACGTCGTCGCCGACTTTCGAGTCGTTTTCCACCTTGATCGCGGTGATGATCGGCGTGCGCTGGCTCGGTGCCCGGGCGGCGGTCAGTTCGGCATCCAGCGCTTGCGCCGGTTTGAGTTGGGTCAGGCGCGGTTCGAGGATTTTGGTGGCGCGGTAACCGGCGTCGATCATGTCCTGGGCGCGGCCGAAATCAGTCACGCCGAAACTGGCGAGTGACGGCTGAATCAGCACGTCGTCCTTGTGCAGGGCGGCGAGTTGTTCTTCGGAGTTGCGCCGGGTCATCAGGGTAATCGACTGGTTCAGCACATCGACCACGGTGGTCAATTGTTTGCGGTTGCGCAGCGGGGTGCCGATGTCGACCACGATGGCGATATCGACGCCCATCTCCCGCGCCACATCCAGCGGGATGTTGTCGGTCATGCCGCCGTCCACCAGCAGCCGACCGCCCAGCTCGACCGGGGCAAACACCGCCGGGATCGACATGCTGGCGCGGATCACCTGGGGCAAATGGCCTTTGCGGAACACGACTTTTTCGCCGGTGGAAATGTCGGTGGCGACCGCGCGGAACGGGATCGGCAGTTTGTCGAAGTCGCGGGTGTCGCTGGCGTGGGCCAGCAGGCTTTCCAGCAACAAGGCCAGGTTCTGGCCTTGAATCACCCCGAGCGGCAGGCCGAGGCTGCCGTCATCGCGAAAACTCAGCTTCTGTTTCACCAGGAAGTCCCGGTCATCCTGCTTGCGCCGGAACGGCACGTCTTCGCGCGGCGGTGCGTCTGACAGGGCCTGTTGCCAGTCGATGTTCAGCGCCAGTTTTTCCAGCTCATCGATCTTGTAGCCCGAGGCGTAGAGCCCGCCGATTACCGCGCCCATGCTGGTGCCGGCAATCGCATCGATCTTGATGCCTTGTTCTTCCAACGCCTTGAGCACCCCAATGTGGGCAAGGCCACGGGCGGCGCCGCCGGACAGCACCAGGCCGATTTTCGGTCGGGGCGCATCGACGGCTTGGGCGATCAGGGGGAGGAGGCAAAGCAACAGGCAACAGAATAAACGGCGCATCGTGAATCTCGGGGCAAGCGACAAAGGCGGCTATTATAGCGGCGCCCCTCTGGCTCAGGAGTTTCAGCGATCATGACCATGCAAAAACCGGAAATCGTCATCACGTATTGCACGCAATGCCAGTGGCTGTTGCGCGCCGCCTGGCTGGCCCAGGAACTGCTCAGCACCTTTGGCGATGATTTGGGCAAGGTGTCCCTGGTGCCGGGCACGGGCGGGGTCTTTCATATCTTTTGTAACGAGGTGCAAATCTGGGAGCGCAAGGCCGACGGCGGTTTCCCCGAGGCCAAGGTGCTCAAGCAACGGGTCCGGGATCAGATCGACCCGGACCGCGACCTCGGGCACAACGACCGCACTCAGTGAGAGGCGGCTTCGGCGGCCACGGTTTTCTTGCTGCTGCCGGATAACCGACTGCTGACCACGATGGCGACGATGATCAATGCACCGCCGAGCAACATGCGCGGGGTCGGGTTTTCATCGAACAGCAGCCAGGCCACGGTGATGCCGTAGATCGGCTCCATGGCAAACACCACCGCGGCGGTCCGCGCCTTGATCACCGCCAGGCTGGCAACGAACAGGCTATGGGCAACGCCGGTGCAGAACACCCCGAGCAGGCCGATCCACAACCAGTCGAGGGCGTGCACTTCGCTCAACTGCGGCGCCGCCACCGGCAGCAGGCACAGTGCGACCACCACGTTCTGGCACAGCGCGGCCTGCACCGCGGGGATGCGCCCGGAACTGGCGCGGTTGGTCAGGGACAGCAGGGCGAACAGCAAACCGGAACCCACGGCCCAGAGCAGGCCGACGGTCGCGCCGGTGCCCAGGTCGAAGGCGGGGGTAACGAGCACCAGGCCTACGCTGACCAGTACCACCAACAGGATTTCATTGGCGCGGATGCGCTCGCGGAAAATCAGCCCTTCGAGGATCACGGTAAACGCGGGGAAACTGGCAAAGCCCAGGGTCGCAATCGCCACCCCCGCGACTTTCACCGCGATAAAAAAACTGACCCAATGCCCGGCCAACAACAAGCCGCTGAGCAGCAGGCGGCGCCAGTCCACGGCTTCAAGTTTCTGCCAACGGGTGTTGCTGGCGAACCGCGCAAAAAATGCCAGGGCCAGCACCGCGAACGCCGCACGGCCGAAAACGATGACGGCGGGGGAGGCGGCCGCGAGTTTGCCGAACACGCCGGTCAGGCCAAACATCAATGCGCCGATATGCAGGGCGCCGAGGGCGGTACGGGGAGTCATTGCAGTCCTTGATAAACGTGTTGAGTCGGGCCATTGAACCGCGTAATGCCCCGGCCTGTCTGTCGGCAGACTATCGTCTTTTGTCGCCAGCCTCGCGCCGCAATGTCCCGGGCGATGCGCCAAACTCGCGCAACACCGCTGCCGCAAACGCACTTTGTGAGCTGTAGCCGACGCGGCTGGCAATCTCGCCAATCGGCAATGGCGTATCCCGCAACAACCCCACCGCGATGTGCAAGCGCCGACTGCGAATGTAGTCCATCGGCGTCTGCCCGCATTCCGCCACGAATCGCGCGTGCAGCCGAGCGCTGGAGAGGTCGGCAATGCGCGCCAGGTCGGCCACTTGCAGCGGATAGGCCGCGTGTTGATCGATGTGCGCATTCATCGCCGCATACGGCAGGCGCCGCCCACCGATGGCGTCCGGTTTGACGTTATTGAGACTGGCCAGCAACAGCACCGCGCCTTGCTGGGCTATCAGCGGATCGCTCACCGGGCTGCCCGCCAGCCAACTGACCAATTGGCTTTGCCCGGCATCCAGTGGCAGCCGTCCGGCGTTGTCGAGCAAGCGGCGGCTGGCGTCGGCGTGTTCGCCCAACGATTGCGAAACCCACTGATCGCTCGGCACATCCAGCACCAGGCAACGACTGCCGTTGGCGCTGCCGCAGGCGTGGTGCATGCCGGACGGGACCACCACGAAACTCTGCTGGATCACCTGGCTGCCATGGCCGCCGACCTCGAAATCCAGCGCACCCGAGAGCCCGAACACCAGTTGCGCGTGGTCGTGGCTGTGGATGATCAGGTCTTCGGTGTACTGGCGCAGCGTGAGGAGCGGTCTCATCGCAGGTCTCCGGGCAAGGTGCGGCCAGTCTACACCGGCCGGGCGCTGTCACAGGATTGACTCGCCGCTGTCATGGGCAATTAATCCGACCGGCGCAAGCTTGTAAAAACATCGCAGAGGGTTGCCCATGACCAGCGCCGAGCTCGCCAAACCCAGCCGTAAACAACGTGTGCGCACCCTATGGATTTCCGATGTGCATTTGGGCACGAGGGATTGCCAGGCTGAGCACCTGTCGCAGTTTCTCAAGGGCTACCATGCGGACAAGGTCTATCTGGTGGGCGACATCATCGATGGCTGGAAACTGCGCAGCGGCATGTATTGGCCCCAGGCCCACACCAACGTGATCCGCCGTTTGCTGACCATGAGCAAGCGCGGCACCGAGGTGATCTACGTCACCGGCAACCACGACGAATTCCTGCGTCGATATTCGAAGCTGATCCTGGGCAACATCCAGTTGGTGGACGAGGCGGTGCACGTGACCGCCGATGGCCGGCATCTGCTGGTAATCCACGGCGACCAGTTCGACGTGATCACTCGTTATCACCGCTGGCTGGCCTTTCTCGGCGACTCGGCCTACGAATTCACCCTGACCCTCAACCGCTGGCTCAACCATTGGCGCGCCCGCTATGGCTACGGCTATTGGTCGTTGTCGGCATACCTCAAGCACAAGGTGAAAACCGCAGTCAGCTTCATCAGCGACTTCGAAGAAGCCATCGCCCACGAATGCGTCAAACGCGAGTTGCATGGCGTGGTGTGCGGGCACATTCACCATGCCGAGATTCGCAAGGTCGGCGGGGTGGATTACCTCAATTGCGGAGATTGGGTGGAGTCGTGCACGGCGCTGATCGAGCATTGGGACGGGTCGATCGAGCTGTATCGCCTGGCGGATGCCCAGGCGCGGGAGGCGGAGTTGAAAGCGGTGAAAATCGCGGAGCCGGCGTAGGAAAGTCAGACGCCTTCGCGGGCAAGCCTCGCTGCTACGGTTGGAATGCATTTCCCTGAAGGAGCGAGGCTTGCCCGCGAAGAGGCCATCACAATCACCCTGATCTCAGGCTGGCGCGTGCTCTTCCATCGCCGCCTTGTAAATCGAATGCTTCGGCTGCGCAAACAACCGCTCCATCATCGGTTCGAAGAAACTCAACGGCAAATGCTCATACGCCGGATCAAACGCCGCCGCATCGTATTTGGCACAGAATTCAATGGTCGCCTGGTACTGCGGGTGCCCGCTGAATTGCTCGCGCAGGTGCCGGTCCATCCCCAGGTGATGGAAGAAGTAATAGCCCTGGAAGATCCCGTGTTGCTCCACCATCCACAAATTCTCGGCGCTGACGAAGGGCTTGAGGATCGCGGCGGCGATGTCCGGGTGATTGTAGGAGCCGAGGGTGTCGCCGATGTCGTGGAGCAGGGCGCAGACCACGTATTCCTCGTCGCGGCCATCGCGAAAGGCGCGGGTGGCGGTTTGCAGGGAATGGGTCAGGCGATCCACCGGGAAGCCACCAAAGTCACCCTCCAGTAATTTCAGGTGCGCCACAATCCGTGTCGGCAATTGCTTCGCGTAGGCACTGAAGTCGGCGGCGATGATCGCCCAGTCTTCTTGCGTGCCGTCCTGCATGTGGGTGAAGCGGGCATTGGCGTTCATCGGCGATCTTCTTGTTTTTGGCGAAGTGATGGCTTGAGTGTAGAACTTGGATCCACTGCTGCACTGTCTGCACGGGACGCATTACTGGCCTGCGGAGCCTAGAACGGCACGCGGCCCAGAATCATGTCGCGGTACATGACGAAATCGCCGAGCAGGCTGTAGAGCGGATGCTGGAAGGTGGCGGGACGATTCTTCTCGAAGAAGAAATGCCCGACCCAGGCGAAGCTGTAACCGGCCAGCGGCAGGGCGATCAGCAGCAGCCACGCGCCTTTGCCGATGGTCAGCGCCAGGATGAAAATGACCAGGGTGGTGCCGATAAAGTGCAATCGTCGGCAAGTACTGTTGCTGTGTTCGCTGAGGTAATACGGGTAAAACTCAGCGAAGCTATTGAAACGTTTGGTGTTTTCCACGACTGCGATCTCTGTGGTTATTGTTCTGATGGCAAGTTGTTCTGCGGGTAGCTTATTTGAGTCTAGAGTGATCATTGGCATCAGCCAGTGACAATAGGCGCCACTTTAGTATCCTTCGGTAATTGGCCGTAGCATGCGGCTCATCATTTAAGTAAACGCCATGAGCGAACGAACGACTTCTGCAAGCTGGGCGATGGGGATTGTCAAAGCACTGGAGATGGACGGCCTGGATTGCCGGGTTCTGTTCAAGCAACTGGGGCTCGACTACGCGTCGCTGGATGATCCGGATGCGCGCTTCCCGCAGGATTCCATGACGCGGCTGTGGCAGCGTGCGGTCGAGCTGTCCGGTAACCCGGCGATCGGCCTGAACATGGGCAAGGTGGTTCGACCGGCATCCTTCCATGTTGCCGGTTACGCCTTGATGTCGAGCCAGACATTGGCCGAAGGCTTTCAGCGGCTGGTGCGTTACCAGCGGATCATTGCCGAAAGTGCCGACCTGAGTTTCCGCTTGCTGGACGAGGGCTACGCGCTGATCCTGACGGTGCATGGCGACCACCTGCCACCGACCCGGCAAAGTGCCGAAGCGTCACTGGCCTGCGCACTGGCGCTGTGCGGCTGGCTGACCGGGCGCACCCTGCAACCGCGCAAGGTGCTGGTGCAAGGGGATGAACCCACCGATCTGGAACCCTATAAACAAGCCTTCCACGCGCCTTTGGTGTTCAACGCGCCGTATGACGCGTTGATCTTCGAGCGCGCCGACATGGAAGCACCGCTGCCCACCGCCAACGAGGCGATGGCGCTGCTGCATGACCGGTTTGCCGGTGAGTACCTGGCGCGGTTTTCTGAAAGCCGCGTGACCCACAAGGCCCGGCAAGTGCTGTGCCGGTTGCTGCCCCAGGGCGAACCGAAGCGCGAAACCGTGGCGCAGACGTTGCACCTGTCGCAACGCACCTTGCAGCGCCGCCTGCAGGAAGAAGGCACGAGTTTCCAGACCTTGCTCGACGACACCCGCCGCGAACTGGCCGAGCAGTACCTGGCGCAGCCAACGATGACTCTGCTGGAAATTGCCTACCTGTTGGGGTTCGCCGACCCGAGCAACTTCTTTCGCGCCTTCCGCCGCTGGTTTGACGCCACGCCCGGCGAGTACCGGGCGCGGTTGCTCGACGCGCCGAAACTGATCAGTGACGCCAGAACGCCGGAATACACAGAACGAACACCGTAATGATCTCCAATCGGCCGAGCAGCATGCCGAACGAAAGAATCCATTTGGCGGCGTCCGGCAGGGTGGCGAAATTGCCCGCCGGGCCGATGGTCTCGCCCAGCCCCGGGCCCACGCCAGACACGGTACTGGCGGCGCCGGTCAGCGCGGTCATCCAGTCCACACCCAGCAGCGACAGCAGCAGCGCGATCACGCAAATGGTGATGGCGAAGAAGAAGGAAAAGGTCAGGATCGAGCGCACGATCTCTTCGTCGAGGCGATGGCCGTTGTACTTCTGCTTGATCACCGCGCGCGGGTGAATCAGCTGGTTAAGGTTGGCCTTGAGCAGGATGTAGGCGACCTGGAAGCGGAAAATCTTGATCCCGCCCGCCGTCGAGCCCGAACAGCCGCCGACAAAGCCCAGATAAAAGAACAGCATCAGCGAGAAATTGCCCCACAGGCTGTAGTCCCCCAGCGCAAAGCCGGTGGTCGTGACCACCGAGGTCACGTTCAGCGCCACGTGCCGCAGGGCATCCAGCCAATGCAGATCGGTAGTCCACCAGTACCAGGTGCCCAGCACCAGCCAGGTCACCAGCAACATGCCGAGCAAACCCTGGACCTGCTGATCCTTGATCAGGGCCCTGCGGTTGCCGCGCAAGGTTGCCACGTACAAGGTGAAAGGCAGGCTGCCGAGAATCATGATCACCACCGCGACCCAGTGCACCGCCGGTTGTGTCCATTTGGCCAGGGACTGGTCGGAGGTGGAGAACCCGCCGGTGGAAATCGCCGACATCGCGTGGTTGATCGCATCGAACAGACTCATCCCCGCCCACCAGAACGCCAGGCTGCCGACGATGGTGATGCCGACGTAGGCGGCGACGATCAGGCGCGCCACCATGTGCGAACGGGGCATGACCTTTTCGGAACGGTCCGACGATTCGGTCTGGAACAGGCGCATGCCACCGATGCGCAACAGCGGCAGAATCGCCACCGCCATGCCGATAAAGCCGATGCCGCCGATCCAGTGCAGCAACGAACGCCACATCAGGATGCCGGGGGACATGGCGTCGAGACCGGTGAGCACCGTGGAACCGGTGGCGGTGATGCCGGACATGCTTTCGAAGAACGAGTCGGTGTAGCTGATGTGCTGGGTCAGCAGGAACGGCAGCGCAGCGAAGATGCACACCACCAGCCAGCTGCTGACGGTCAGCAGGTACATGTCCCGGGGGCGCAGGTGTATGTGCTCGGGGCGGCCGGGGATGACCAGCGCCAGGCCGGCGACGAAGGTGATCATGCTGGCCCAAAGGAACGATGGCAGGTCGCTGGTGCGGTCGAAAATCACCAGCGTGGCCATAGGCACGACCATGGCGATGGCCAGGGTGATCAGGAAGATGCCGATGATGAAACCAATGATCCGTAAGGTCGGCAACGCCATGAAGTCCGCTCGGGCTGAAGTAGTGAAGGGCGCCATTCTACCTGTGGGGCAGGGCATGTAAACCGGCACTCCCGAGGTGGATCCCGCTAGAATAGCCAAACATTTTTTACAGGAGGTGGCCGATGCAGGCTCTCGACGCTTTGCTCAACCGTGTTTCCGTTCCACGACTGGTCGAACCGGCCCCCACCGCCGAGCAGCGCGAAGTGCTGTTCGCCGCCGCGATGCGTGCGCCGGACCACGGCCATTTGCAGCCATGGCGCTTTTTGACCGTCGAAGGCGCGGCCCGCGAGCAAATGGGTGAGTTGCTGGCCGAAGCGGCAAAGTTGCAGGACAGCGAAGTGTCCGAAGCGGCGCTGGACAAGGCACGCAACGGCCCGCTGCGAGCACCGCTGGTGGTCGTGGTGATTGCGCGGTTGCAGGATCACGTCAAGTATCCGAAGTCCGAGCAACTGCTGGCGGCAGGGTGTGCGGCGCACGGGATTTTGCTGGCGGCTTATGCGCAGGGGATTGGTGCGGTGTGGCGTACGGGTGAGTTGGCGTATTCGGCGCATGTGGCCAAGGGCCTGAGACTGGCGCAAGGGGAAGAGGTGATTGCGTTTCTGTACCTCGGCACGCCGCAGAAAGAGCCGCGGGTGGCGGAGAAGGTTGATCTGGCCGAGTTCGTTAGCGCCTGGCCGGCCGCTTGACGATCGTTCCCACGCTCTGCGTGGGAATGCCTCAAGGGACGCTCTGCGTACCAATGGGGTGCGGAGCGTCCCAGGCTGCATTCCCACGCAGAGCGTGGGAATGATCTAAGCAGGCACTCCCGGCACTAACGGCAATTCCAGGCTGGCAATAAACCCGCCCTCCGGGTGATTGGCCAGCACCAGGCTGCCGCCATGGCGCTCAGCGGCTCGCCGCGCAATGGCCAGCCCCAGGCCATGCCCGGCGGCCGTTTGCCCCGGCGCGCGGTAGAACGGTTCGCCCAGCAGATTCAAGTGTTCGGCCCCGACCCCCGGCCCATGGTCACGCACGCTCACCACCATCCGCTCGCCCTGGCGCGAGGCCTGCATTTCAATCGGCTGGCCTACCGGGTTAAAGCGCTGGGCATTGCGCAGCAGATTGTCCACCGCGCGCTCGATCATGGTCGGCCAACCCTTGAGGTTCAGCTGCGGCTCGGCGTCCAGGCGCACGGTCTGTTCCGGGAAGCCCAGTTGCGCATCCTTTTGCAGGGTATGAAGCAAGGCGTTGAGATCGACCTCTTCGGCGCTGGCGTTATCGGCGTCGACCCGGGCCAGGACCAGGATTTCGCTGATCAGTGCTTCCAGTCGGTCGCATTCACGGGTCAGGCGCGGCCAGAGTTTTTGCCGTTCTTCAGGGTTGGCCCGTTCGGCCAGGGCCAGGGCAATCCGTAACCGCGCCAGCGGCGAGCGCAGTTCGTGGGACACGTCCCGCAGCAGTTGTCGCTGGCTACCGATCAGGCTTTGCAAACGTGCGCCCATGCGGTTGAAGTCGTTGGCCAGCACGCCGAACTCATCACGACGGTTAGCCAGTTTCACCAGGCTGTTCTGCTGATAAGTGGTTTGCCCCAGATCATGCACCGCACCGCGCAAACGGCTGAGCGGGCGGGTGATCGAGAGGGTCACCAGCAAACTGAACAAGGTCAGCACCACCAGCGCAATCCCCAGCGCACTCAACGGCCAGAGCAGGCTTTCGCGGTGCCACGAGTCCAGTTCCGGGTGCGGGATGCGGTAGATCAACAGGTAGGTGTTGCCGGTTTTTTTGCTGGTGTATTCAGCGGTCAGGCGGCGCCATGGCAGGCGACGATCATCATCATTCTGCCGCGCTTCGAAGGCCGCCGCACGCCGTGGGAAGGTGCCGCGCACCACCGGGTCGCCGCTCTCGTTGAGCACCTGAACGTCGATGTGATACTGGCGTTTGCGCTGTTCGAGGATGTCCTGAGCGGCATCTTCGCCTTGGGCTTCGTAGGTTTGCGTCCACTCTTCGGCCAGGGTGTTGAGGCCCGGGTGGCGGCTGAGAATCCACGCGTCCTGGTTGAGCATGTGCCCCAGCAAAAGGGAAAGCCCTGCAACCAGAGCGATGGCCAGCCAGAAGCTGGCCAAGATACGCCAGAACAATGAACGCACAGAAAATCCTCGAACAAACACAAATCCCCTGTGGGGGCGAGGCTTGCCCGCGAAGGCGATTTCATGATCAACCGAAATGTTGAATGTCAGATCGCTTTCGCGGGCAAGCCTCGCTCCTACAGGGGCTTGCACCCACATTGAACAATGGCAAAAGACCCAACGGGGTGAGCCGTTGGGTCCGTAGTTAACGCATTATTGCGCTTTTTGCGGCTGTTGCGCTTTCCAGGCCTTGAACTCGGCCCACTCGGCACGGCGCTCGGCTTGTTTCTTCTGGATCTCGTCGAATTTCTTCTGTTGATTCGGTTTCAGCACGGCGCGTACATCGGCCTGGGCTTTCTGATGCTTGGCGGCCATTTCGTCTTTCATGGCTTTCTGGTCAGCCGGGGAGAGTTTCTCCAGGTATTTCTCGACCAGTTGTTTGCGATCATGCATCTGCTCGCCCATGATTTTGCGGATCTGCTCGCGCTGTTCGCGGCTCAGGTCCAGCTGGCTGTACGGGCCTTTGCCGTGCATGCCGTGCATCTGACCGCCGTGGCGCGAACCGTCCATCGGGCCACCCATCGGGCCGGCACCTTCAGGCATGGCCATGGCAACGGTTGGCAGGGCGGCGGCGAACATCAGAGCGATAAGAGTCTTGCGCATGGTGAATCTCCTTGTCTCGTTCCCGGTACGTTCCGGATGAGTTCAGATTACGGAGATCAAGGTCAGCGGCGGTCAGCGGAGCGTAAAGCTTGGGTAAAGACAGTTTTGCGCCGACCTGACAAAACTTACACGTTGCGTAGGAGCAAGGCTTGCCCGCGATGGCGTCCTCCAGAACGTCATCGCGGGCAAGCCTTGCTCCTGCACGGAAAATGCTCGGGGTTAGAGGCTGTAGTAATAGCCGCGGCTGCGCAGGGCGACGATGCGCGGACGACCGTCAGGGTGCGGGCCGATCTTCTTGCGCAGGTTGCTGACGTGCATGTCCAGGCTGCGGTCGTACAGAGTCAGCTTGCGACCGAGGGCGATCTGCGCCAGTTCCTGTTTATCCAGGGGCTCGCCGGGTTGTTTGATCAGGGCTTCGAGCAGGCGACTTTCGGAGACGGTGAGGGTGAATTCCTGTTCATCGATGCTGACCACGCCGCGCACCGGGCTGAAGCACAGGTCGCCGAGTTCGAGCTGGCTGGACACTGCGGCCGGATGACTGCGGCGCAACACCGCGCGCAACCGGGCTGTCAGTTCTCGTGGGTCGCATGGCTTGGCCAGGTAATCGTCGGCGCCGAGTTCCAGGCCGAGGATGCGATCCAGCGGCTCGCCCCGGGCCGAGAGCATCAGCACCGGCAAGTCCGGGTGGTCGCTGCGCAATTGCTTGAGCAGTTCCAGGCCGCTGCCGTCGGGCAGCATCACGTCCAGCACCACGGCCGCCGGGGAGGTTTCGGCCAACGCACGGCGGGCACTCTGGCCATCGTGACAGGCACGGACCACAAAGCCTTCCTGACTCAACCAACTGCCCAGGAGCTCACACAGCTCCTGGTCATCATCAATTAATAACAGCTCGCTCATGACTCACTCAATTTAGCCATTGCCGACGTTTTCGACTTGCTCCACTGGCAAAGATACCGCAGAGCAGGGCCAATAGCGCAACTCCGCCACCGGTGACGAACCATTGCTGCTGATCCGTCAGCAAGCGAGGCAGCGGGCTGCTGGCCAGGGCTTCCTTGAGTTGCAGCTTCAAGCGCTGGTTCTCCTGGCGCAACCGGCTCAGCTGGGCGCTTTCGCGTTCGGCATCGGCACTTTGCAGTTGTTTGTTCAGTTCTTCTCGTTGCTGCTCGCTGACTTTCAAACGCTGCTGCAACTCGGCGATCTGGCTGCCGGCGCTCAACGACAACGGTGTGGAGTTACTGCCGGGGGCAGCCTCTTCACCGTGCACGGGGGCCACGATCGACAACGTCACCAACATCAGACACAACGGACCCTTGCGCATCACGACTCCTGATTCCAATCGAGTTATTGGGCAAGTTGTCGGCAGGCAAACGAGAATAATGAGCGATTGAGAGCGCGATGAACCGATAAGGTTCATCGCGAGGGGAGAGATTACGGCAGGACTTGCTTGAACGGCTTCACGGAAACGTTGGCGTAGACGCCTGCGGCCACAAACGGATCGGCCTCGGCCCAGGCTTGTGCGGCGACCAGGGATTCGAATTCGGCGACGATCAAACTGCCGGTGAAACCTGCGGCACCCGGATCATTGCTGTCCACGGCAGGGTTGGGGCCGGCCAGCACGATACGACCTTCGCTCTTGAGCTGTTGCAGGCGCTCAAGGTGCGCGGGCCGGTTGGCCAGGCGGGCTTCCAGGGAGTTGGCGACGTCTGTGGCAACAATGGCGTAGAGCATGTCAGTCCTCGGTTTTTGGCGTAGTAGTGTCAGCGTCATGCAGGTGGCGGGACAGGTAGATGCCTTGCGCGACCAGGAACAGCAGGGTCATGCCCAGGCTGCCGAACACCTTGAAGTCGACCCAGTAGTTCTGGAAGGTGAACGCGACGAACAGGTTGGCGGCGCCGCAGAACAGGAAAAAGGCGATCCAGGCGATGTTCAGGCGAGTCCAGACTGCATCCGGCAGGGTCAGCGCGTGGCCCATGATGCGTTTGATCAGCAACTGGTCGCCGATGAAGTGGCTGCCGATGAATGCCAGGGCGAACAGCCAGTTGACCACCGGGGCTTTCCATTTCAGGAAGGTTTCGCTGTGGAAGGCCAGGGTCAGGCTACCGAAGACCAGGCAGGCGATCAGGGTCAGCCACTGGCTCTTCTCCAGCTTGCGCTGTTTGATGAAGAGCGTGCCGTACACCACCAGGGAACTAATGATCAGCATGGCGGTGGCACTGTAAATACCGCCTACAGTGACCTCATGACCGGCTATGTCGACGACCCGTGGATCGATTTTGAAGACGATGAAAAACAGCAGAAGCGGGATGAAGTCGATGAATTGTTTCACAGTGGCAGCCAGAAGCAGGATGTGTCGGCATAATAACAAACATATTGACGCGCGATAGCGCCAGCTGATTTGAGGTTACAAAGCCCTGTGAATGTTGATTTGCACTGCCATAGCACGGCCTCCGATGGCGCCCTGGCGCCTGCGGTACTGGTTGCGCGTGCGTTCGAGAAAGGCGTGCAAGTGCTGGCCTTGACCGATCACGACACCCTCGAAGGCCTCGATGAGGCCCGCAGCGCCGCGACGGCGCTGGGGATGCAACTGGTCAACGGCGTCGAATTGTCCTGCACCTGGGGCGGCGCGACCATTCATGTACTGGGCTACGGTTTCGACGTCAACGCGGTACCGTTGGTCGAGGCGATTGCCCGATTGCACGATGGCCGCTGGCTACGGTCCGAAGAAATAAGCCGCAAACTCGCGCTCAAGGGCATGCCCGGTGCGATGGACGGTGCCCGGGAGATGCAACAGGCCCTGGGTGACAGTGGCAACGCGCCGGCCCGTCCGCATTTTG
This sequence comes from Pseudomonas sp. ANT_J12, assembly GCF_008370045.1. Classification (GTDB taxonomy): domain Bacteria; phylum Pseudomonadota; class Gammaproteobacteria; order Pseudomonadales; family Pseudomonadaceae; genus Aquipseudomonas. Next base: position 301,471 of record NZ_VOBN01000001.1, on the reverse strand, counting down.
CCGACTGGATGGTGCGCGAAGGCTACGTCAAGGATCGCGCCGAAGCGTTCCGCAAATGGCTCGGCGCCGGCAAGCTGGGGGACGTCAAGCAACACTGGCCGACCCTGGAAGACACCGTCGCGACCCTGCGCGCCGCCGGTGCCTGGGTCAGCCTGGCGCACCCGTGGCATTACGATTTCACTCGCAGCAAGCGTCGCCGCCTGATTTCTGACTATATTCAAGCGGGAGGCCACGCGATTGAAGTGGTCAATGGCCATCAGCCCGCCGAACAGGTCGGCAGCCTGGCCATACTTGCTCGCGAGTTCGGTCTGCTGGTCAGCGCCGGCAGCGATTTTCATGGCCCTGGAGGCTGGTCGGAAATCGGTGAATACCGCCCGGTTCCGGAGGATCTGCCACCGTTATGGTGTCGATTCAAACATGACCCAATTATTGCCGCCGTCTGAACAGGTAGAGAATGTGAGTCAATTTTTCCAGATTCATCCGGAAAACCCGCAAGCGCGCCTGATCAAACAGGCGGTCGAGATCATCCGCAAAGGCGGGGTGGTGATTTATCCAACAGACTCGTCCTACGCCATTGGTTGCCAGATCGGCGACAAGAACGCCGTGGAACGCGTGCGCCGGCTGCGTGGGCTGGATGACAAGCACAACTTCGCGTTGATTTGCAGCGACCTGTCGCAACTGGGCATCTTCGCCAAGATCGACACCGGAACCTTCCGCATCCTCAAGGCCCATTTACCTGGGCCCTATACGTTTATCCTCAACGCCACCCGCGAAGTGCCGCGCCTGTTGCTGCACGCCAAGAAGCGCACCATCGGCCTGCGGGTGCCGAGCCATCCGATTGCCCTGGCGCTGCTGGCCGAATTGGGCGAGCCGTTGATGAGCGTGACCCTGATCCTGCCCGGCGACACCGATCCGCTGAGCGATCCCCACGAAATGCGCCAGTTGCTGGAGCACCAGGTGGACCTGATCATCGACGGCGGTTTCGGCGGGATCAAGGCGTCCACGGTGATCAACCTCGCCGATGGCGAACCGGAAGTGATCCGCGTCGGTTGCGGCGACCCAGCGCCGTTCATGGCCGAGGCGTAGATGTCTGCAGTAGAACCCGTCGACAGTCAGGCCGGAGCCCAGCAAGAGCTGCCCTTCGCGATGGTCTATGGCCAGGCGGTCATGGAAATGCCGCTGGACCTGTACATCCCGCCGGATGCCCTTGAAGTCTTTCTCGAAGCCTTCGAGGGTCCGCTCGATTTGCTGCTGTACCTGATCCGCAAACAAAACATCAACATCCTCGACATCCCGGTGGCGGAGATCACCCGGCAGTACATGGGTTATGTCGAGTTGATGCAGTCGGTGCGCCTGGAACTGGCCGCCGAGTACCTGGTGATGGCCGCGATGCTGGCTGAGATCAAGTCGCGAATGCTGCTGCCCCGCGCCGAGTCCATCGAAGCCGAGGAAGACGACCCGCGCGCCGAACTGATCCGGCGCTTGCAGGAATACGAGCGCTTCAAGGCTGCCGCCGAAGGCATCGATGGCCTGAGCCGGGTCGGTCGCGACGTCGTGGTGCCCAAGCTCGATGCCCCGGAAGCGCGGGCGCGCAAACTGGTGCCGGACGTGAGCCTGGAAGAATTGCTGATGTCCATGGCCGAGGTCCTGCGCCGGGGCGACATGTTCGAAAGTCACCAGGTCAGCCGGGAGGCCTTGTCCACCCGCGAGCGCATGAGCGATGTGCTGGAACGGCTCAAGGGCGGCGGTTTCGTGCCCTTTGTCGAGCTGTTCACCGCTGAGGAAGGACGGCTGGGGGTGGTGGTGACCTTTATGGCGATCCTCGAACTGGTCAAGGAATCCTTGGTCGAGCTGGTGCAGAATGAAGCGTTCGCGCCGATCCATGTGCGGGCCCGAGCCGAATAACGAGTTGAATCATGAACCTGACTGAACCCCGCGAGCTGGCGCCACTGCTTGAAGCCTTTCTGTTGGCCTCGGGAAAACCGCAATCCCTTGAACGCCTGTTCGAACTCTTCGAAGAGGGCGAGCGGCCTGAACCGCCAGTGTTCAAGAAAGCCCTGACGATCCTCGCCAAGTCCTGCGACGGCCGCGCCTTCGAATTGAAGGAAGTCGCCTCCGGCTACCGCCTGCAGATCCGCGAGAAGTTTTCGCCGTGGGTCGGTCGGTTGTGGGAAGAGCGTCCGCAGCGTTATTCCCGGGCCATGCTCGAAACCATGGCGCTGATCGCCTATCGCCAGCCGATCACCCGGGGCGAGATCGAAGACGTGCGGGGCGTGGCGGTCAACAGTCACATCGTCAAGACGTTGCTGGAGCGCGAGTGGATTCGCATCGTCGGTTATCGCGATGTGCCGGGTAAACCGGCGATGTTCGCCACCACCAAGGTGTTTCTCGATCACTTCAACCTGAAAAATCTCGATGACCTGCCGCCGCTGGCTGAACTGCGCGAGATGGAGCCCGACCCGGTGCTCGATTTCGATGACGCGCCAGTGCCGGCCGGCTTGCAGGAACTGGCCGACGCCAGCGCCGAGCCGGAAGAGCCCAAGGAAGAAACCAGTTTCCATACGCTGCTGCTGGAACTGGATGACATGGAGCAGGGGATCAAGACGGACTTTGATGACTTGTTGCGTGATGGGGCAGTGACGGAGACGGAAGAAGGTCTGGATCTAGCGGTGCCAGAGCCAGTCATCGAAGTTGAACTTCAGCCTGACCCAGAAGCCACAATCGAAGAAGAACCGGAAGAAGAACCGGAAGACGAGCCGGAAGAGGAGCTGGAGGATGATGTTCTGGGCGTTGCCGAAGCCCGCGAGAAACTCCTGGCTGCTGTCGCCGCGCTAGAGCCACACAAGCCCGAACCGGAACCCGAGCTGAGCGACGAAGAAGCCGAAGCCCGCGCCCTGGCTGAAGCGATCGAAGCCGAACGCCGGGAATTCGACGACTGACCGAATCCCCGCAGGCAATAAAAATCCCTTGTAGGAGCGAAGCTTGCTCGCGAAGACGGCGGCACATCCAGCATCGATGGGTCAGACACACCGCTTTCGCGAGCAAGCTTCGCTCCTACAGCGAAGACGGCGGCACATTTAACATCGATGCGTCAGGCACACCGCCATCGCGAGCAAGCTTTGCTCCTACAGCGAAGACGGCGGCACATTTAACATCGATGCGTCAGGCACACCGCCATCGCGAGCAAGCTTTGCTCCTACAGCGAAGACGGCGGCACATCCAGCACCGATGGGTCAGACACACCGCTTTCGCGAGCAAGCTTCGCTCCTACAGGAAGCGCGTTCACAGGAATTATTGATGAGCTCAACCAAAGACCCCTGCATCAGCCTCTGCAAGTTCACCGACGACATCTGCGTCGGTTGCGGGCGCAGCAAGGGTGAAATCAAGGCCTGGAAGAAACTCGACAAGACCGACAAGCGCACCGTGCTCGCCGAAGCGGCGTTGCGCTTGATCAAACTCGGTGCCACCGGTCGGCGGAAAGCCAAGTAAGTCTGCATTCATCAGCTAGTCTCTGATGCGCGAACGCTTGCATGAGCGTATGATTCGCGACCCTCCGGCGATCCCTTCGTCCGAGACCCAGCTTTCAACACTTCAGGACCCTCACTTCAGAGCGTCCTGAACAGACCACACCGGGAGGTGCCCAGATGAGTATCAACGACCAGAAAGACGACGCCGAAATCGGCCCCGCAGGCGAGAAACTGCAGAAAGTCCTCGCCCGTATCGGCGTCGGCTCGCGCCGTGACGTAGAAGCCTGGATCAGCCACGGCCGCATCAAGGTCAATGGCAAAGACGCCACCCTTGGCCAGCGCGTCGACATGCACGACGCCATCACCATTGATGGCCGCGTGATCAAGCGCGAAGAAGCCGCCGAGTCGGTACGCCGCGTGATCATGTACAACAAGCCCGACGGTGAAATCTGCACCCGCCTTGACCCGGAAGGCCGTCCGACCGTATTCGACAAGATGCCAAAACCGAAAGAAGGTCGCTGGATCAACATCGGCCGTCTGGACATCAACACCACCGGTCTGCTGATGTTCACCACCGACGGTGAACTGGCCAACCGCCTGATGCACCCTTCCTACGAAATGGACCGTGAATACGCGGTGCGTGTGCGTGGCGAAGTCGATGACGAGATGATCGAGCGCTTGAAAGCAGGGGTTGTCCTCGAAGACGGCCCGGCCAAGTTCACCGACATCAAGCAGGCGCCGGGCGGCGAAGGTTTCAACCACTGGTACCACTGCGTGGTGATGGAAGGTCGCAACCGCGAAGTTCGTCGCTTGTGGGAATCCCAGGGCCTGGTGGTCAGCCGTCTGAAGCGCGTGCGTTTCGGTCCGGTGTTCCTCAACTCCGACCTGCCGATGGGTCGCTGGCGCGAAATGAGCCAGTACGAAGTCGACATTCTGAGTGCTGAAGTGGGCCTGACGCCTGTGGCCATGCCGCAGATGAATGCCAAGAGCAAAGACAAGCTCGACCGTATGCAGCGTAAATCGTCGCGTCCGATGGGCAAGACCGAGCGCGTGCGTTCGTTGCGTCCAGCCATCGGCAACCAGACCGCTGCGACGCCGCGTGACACCCGCGAACCGCATATCGAAGGCGAGCGTCCAGCCCGCAAGCCCGCAGCACCTCGTGCTGATGGCGAGCGCGGTCCACGCACGCCACGTCCGGCCAATGGTCGCACCGAGCGCGGCGAAGGCCGTGGTGCGCCAAGCGGTGGTCGTAGCGATCGCGGTGCTCCTCGTGGTGAGGCCCGTGGTGATTCGAGTCGCGGTACGCCAGTGGCGGACCGTCCGGCCGACACCAAGCGTCCGGCCAAGGCGCCGGCGAAGAAACGCCCGGGCATCGTGCTGGTCGACAAGGACACGCCATCGGGCAAGCGCCGTGGCGCACCGGCCGGTTCGGGCCAGCGTCCGGGGTTCGGGCGTCGTAAGCCGGAGTGAAGCAGCGTTGAGTTTTTAGCGACAAGCTGCAAGTGAAAAACGCCAACCTCAGGGTTGGCGTTTTTTTTCGTCTGGCTGATCGTTCCCACGCTCTGCGTGGGAATGCATCAATGGACGCTCCGCGTCCGCTTCGCAAGGGACGCGGAGCGTCCCGGGCTGCACTCCCACGCTCTGCGTGGGAACGATCATTTAAAAGACAAACCGTCCATCAAACACCGGCTCATCATCGAGCGCCAACACACCGCCGGAGAAGATCAGGTCCAGGTGATGACTGCCCTTGGCCCCGCCGCCCAACCCCAGGTGCAAGCCGCAATGGCGCTCCTCGAACCCGGCGTTGCGCGCGTAAAGCTCCTTCACGCCTTCATTGGTGCCAATGCCCAACTCCTCGATCCGTCGATTCGACGGATTGGCGTCCAGGTATTTATTGAAGTCATGTTCCAGCCCCGGCACATCCGTGGCGATTTTGTGGATGGTCGAGTTCTTGATCCACAGTTCCAGCGGCGATTCCAAGACCCCGTATTTGCGCGCGAACGGAATGGTGCTGAGGAACGTCCCCATGAACTTCACGCGGCCATTGATCTCTTCGCTATGCGTCGCGATTTCGCCGGGGGCCAGGTCAAAGTTGCCCACACCGTTGATATCAGTCCACTTCTTGATGCTGCTCAACGGTGCTTCGAACCATGAACCGTGATCATCTTTGAAGCTGAGCGTCGTGGCATGGGACATGCGCTGGATCAAGTGGCTGTTCAACCCGGCAATGCGCTGCGGGGTGACGCTGAAGGTGTCGTAAAAGTAATCGCCGTAATCCTTGAACAGCAACGACTTCTTCCAGTTTTGCGCCATCACCCCTTGCAGCGCGCGGACAAACTCCGGGCCATCGGGACGAGGGTTGGGCAGGGTGGAAGAGTCGTAGAAGAAAATGTACAGATCGCTGTCAGTAATCGCCTGCGCCAGCAATTCGGTGGGTTCGAGGTCCAGGCGCAGGGTGCTGAAGCTGAACGGTGTGCTCAGACCGGCCTGTTCGGCGATGGCGCCGGTCAGTGCCTCGTAATCAGCGGTGTGGCCGAGCAAGACCTTCGCCGGGTTGATACCGACAAGGGCCGGGTGGTGTTCGAGGTAGTAAAGGAAATGCGAGATAGCCCGTTGCTTATCCATGTAATCCTCCCTGACAAACCGAGAAAATGTGGCAGGCACGACCGGCCGGATCGTGCCTGCCGGGGATGGCTTACAGAGGCCACATCGCCGTGCCGAACGGAACAACCGCGTCGGCTTGCATCATTTCAACGGCGGCTTCATGGGTCGGTGCTTCAAACCAATCGTCCAGTTGCAGTTCAGTTTCCAAGTCTTTGTCCAGTTGCATGTGAATCTCCTAGATGACTTTTGAGTAAGAACAGCGGCGTAGTTTTCAATCGATGAATACAACGCCAACTTGCCGGTCGATGTGGCTCGGCAAGTCGCTGAAAACCTAGTTCACTGGTTTTTAAAATGCAAAAAAATAATTAAATAAGATTTGTTTGAACTATTTATTCCGTTTTTCCAGAGTGAATTTCTTAATAAGAAACAAAAAACTAACTCGACCTTTTCCTTAGGAAGCTTCCTAACGTCAATTTGCAGTCGGCCTTCAGAAAGATCTGATTTGGCAAATTTACGTTACGGCTTGTAACGGAATCTTTACGAAATACGCAGTTAAACCTTGCCTGATAAGGCTGTCTCGTCGACTGTAAGGAAAAGCTTCCGCCATGCCCGCTCACAGTCCATCCGCAGGGCTCTGGCCCGCTTGTTTCAGCCGCGCTTGACGGGTGAGATGCGTGCCATGCCTGCCGTGCAGGTGCATAACAAGAAGGAGGCGCAATGAACGCCGTGATCGATCTCCAATTCTCTCCGTGGGCCGATTCTTCCATCGCCCGCGCCGACGACCTGCAAAGGTCTGACTCCTTTTTTGCAGCTGCCCGGCACCCCCGAGGCGGACACAGACAATCCCGGCAACCGACGCGCTGATCCAGCGGGTCTGGCAGCAGGGGGTTAGCGGTGTACAATGCGCCGCGTTTTAACTGTGACCTCCTGCGCATCTGCGCACTTCAAGGCTACCCGTCTTGTTCACTCCGCTGCGCCACAAGCGTGTCGGGTTCGATTTCGTCACGGATAAAAACAAACAGGTGACGCATGACCGTTGTAAATACGCTGAACTCCTGGTGCTTGCGCTGGGGTTTGATCGGCGCTGCTTGAAATTGCAACCGAGCAGCAACGTCTACTGAACATCATCAAACCTTGCGTGAGACCCTTTTCATGAGTGGACCAAACTCGCATTCAGGCGAGCTGAAACGCGGCCTGAAAAATCGCCACATTCAACTGATCGCCCTCGGTGGCGCGATCGGTACCGGGCTGTTCCTCGGCTCGGCGGGCGTGCTGAAATCCGCCGGCCCGTCGATGATCCTCGGCTACGCCATCTGCGGCTTCATTGCGTTCATGATCATGCGCCAACTAGGCGAAATGATCGTCGAAGAGCCGGTGGCCGGTTCCTTCAGCCACTTCGCCCATAAATACTGGGGCGGTTTCGCCGGCTTCCTGTCGGGCTGGAACTGCTGGATTCTGTACATTCTGGTGGGCATGTCGGAGCTGACCGCGGTCGGCAAGTACATCCACTACTGGGCGCCGGATATCCCGACGTGGGTCTCGGCCGCCGGGTTCTTCGTATTGATCAACCTGATCAACCTGGCCAACGTCAAAGTGTTTGGCGAAGCCGAGTTCTGGTTCGCGATCATCAAGGTCGTGGCGATTGTCGGCATGATTGCCCTGGGCAGCTATTTGCTGGTCAGCGGCAACGGCGGCCCGCAGGCCTCGGTGAGCAACCTGTGGTCCCACGGTGGTTTCTTCCCGAATGGCGTCAGTGGTCTGGTGATGGCCATGGCGATCATCATGTTCTCCTTCGGCGGCCTGGAAATGCTCGGTTTCACCGCGGCCGAAGCCGACAAGCCGAAGACCGTGATCCCGAAAGCCATCAACCAGGTGATCTACCGGATCCTGATTTTCTACATCGGCGCCCTGGTCATCCTGCTGTCGCTGACGCCATGGGACAGCCTGCTGGCGACCCTGAATGCGTCCGGCGATTCCTACAGCGGCAGCCCGTTCGTGCAGGTGTTCTCGATGCTGGGCAGCAACACCGCCGCGCACATCCTCAACTTCGTGGTCCTGACCGCGGCATTGTCGGTGTACAACAGCGGCACCTACTGCAACAGCCGCATGTTGCTGGGCATGGCCGAGCAGGGCGATGCGCCGAAGGCCCTGGCGAAGATCGATAAGCGCGGCGTGCCGGTGCGTTCGATCCTGGCGTCGGCGGCGGTGACGTTGATCGCCGTGTTGCTCAACTACCTGATCCCGCAAAACGCCCTGGAGCTGTTGATGTCCCTGGTGGTGGCGACCCTGGTGATCAACTGGGCGATGATCAGTTTCTCGCACTTCAAGTTCCGCCAACACATGAACAAAACCAAGCAGACGCCGCTGTTCAAGGCCCTGTGGTACCCGTACGGGAACTACATCTGCCTGGCGTTCGTGGCCTTCATCTTGTGCGTGATGCTGCTGATCCCGGGCATTCAGATCTCGGTGTATGCGATTCCGGTGTGGGTCGCGTTCATGTGGATCTGTTACGGCATCAAGAACAAGCGCCGCGCACAGCAGGCGTTGCACACCGCGGTGAAATAACGCGGTACACAGAAACAACAAACCCGGCCAAGTGCCGGGTTTGTTGTTTTTTTAACGCTCACTGCTTTAATGCCGCCAATACATGATCAGGATCATTATGTATCGCTCGCAGCAGAGCGCGTGCAGGCCCTTCCGGGTCGCGACGGCCTTGCTCCCAGTTACGAAGAGTGCCCAATGCCACATCAATAGTTTCGGCAAACCGGGCTTGAGATAGCCCTGTGGCCTGTCGGATTTTTTTTACCTGTGCAGCATCAATGTGGAATTCACGTGACGGCTGACGCTCGCCACGGTCAATTTCGTCCATCTGGGTCATGCTATCTACAAGGCGGTTGAAGAGATTTTTTTCCATCATTTCCACCTACTGTTTAGTTCGCGAAGCACTTTTTTCTCATCCTCGGACAGATCGTCTTTGGCCCCTTTCTGATAGATCAGAATCAGGCGGATCTGGTAAGCCGATACGAGATGGTAGTAGATCACTCTAACCCCACCTCGCTTGCCCTTTCCTTGTGCGCCCCAGCGTACCTTCCTGAGACCTCCTGTTCCTTGGATTACATCCCCCGTGTCTGGGTTTTCTGCCAACGAATTCTGTAGTGCTCGGTACTCATCCTCACTGAGAAGACCTTTGACGTCTTCGGTAAAGATCGGGGTTTCAATAAAGATCATGCCTTTCCTTGGCGTACGTCATTGGCGTAGTTCGACTATAGCCATTCAATCAAGGTGGAGCAACGACAAACTCGAGCCGCACCCACATGATCTTCTGCGCGTCGTAAATTGCATTCGCGCTATCCTGCACGTCCTGAACCCGGACGCTTTTCCATGCTGGTTATCTCCAACAACGTGCACCTACCGGATGCCGAGATCGAATTGACCGCCATCCGCGCCCAGGGCGCCGGTGGGCAGAACGTCAATAAGGTTTCCAGCGCGATGCACCTGCGCTTTGACATCCCGGCCTCGTCCTTGCCCGAATTCTACAAGGAGCGGCTGCTGGCGCTACGCGACAGTCGCATCACGAGCGACGGCGTATTGATCATCAAGGCCCAGCAATACCGCACGCAGGAAGCCAATCGCGCCGATGCGCTGGAGCGGCTGGTGGAGTTGATCCTCAGCGCTACCAAAGTCGAGAAGAAGCGCCGTCCGACCAAGCCGACCCTCGGTTCGAAGAAGCGTCGGCTGGAGTCGAAGACCAAGCGCGGCAGCATCAAGGCCGGGCGCGGTAAGGTGGATTTCTAACGGGTGGCGCGCTCTTCGCGATACTTCGGCGCCTGGCGGTACAAGTAGACGCTCAACGCCAAACCGCTCAATGCGGCGAGGGCGGCGAACAGGAAGATCGAGGCAAAACCAAAACCCGCCGCAATCGCACCGGCCAGTGGCCCGGTAATCCCCAGCGACAAATCGATGAACAGCGAATAAGCCCCCACCGCGGCACCACGGCTGGAGGCTGGCACCAGGTTCACCGCTTCCACGCCCAGCGCCGGGAACACCAGCGAGAAGCCGAAGCCACTCAGCGCCGCACCGGCCAACGCCCAATTGGCGTCCGGCGCGAGCCATAGCAGCAGCAAGCCCAGGGTTTCCACCGACAGGCAGGCAATTGCCACGCGAAACCCGCCGAGGCGGTTGATCAGATTGCCGAACAGCAGGCGCGCACCAATGAAGCTGGCACCGAACAGGCTCAGGCACAGCACCGCGTTCGACCAATGCTGGGTCGCGTAATACAGGGTGATGAAGGTGGCGATGGTGCCAAAACCGATCGAGCCCAGCGCCAGGCCGCAACCGTGAGGTAACACCCGGCCCAGCACATGCATGAACGGCAGGCGTTCACCGACGACAATCGGCGCGGCGGTTTTCGGCCAGGCCAGCGCCAGGCCCAACACGGCCAGCAGCACAATGCTCACGCCCATGCTCCACAAGCCCAATTTAGACACCAGCCACACGCCAAACGGAGCGCCGATGGCAATGGCGCCGTAACTGGCAATGCCGTTCCAGGAGATGACCTTGGCCGTGTTTGCCGCGCCGACCCGGCCGATGCCCCAGCCGATCGAGCCGGAGCCCACCAGGCTTTCCGCGCTGCCGAGGATCAGGCGGCCGATCAGCAGGCTGATGAGGCTGAGCATTGGCAGGCTTTGGGTCCAGGCCGACACCAGCATGAACACACCGCTCAAACCGCAGCCTGCGAGGCCGTACATCACCGCCAGTTTGCTGCCCTTGTTGTCGATAATGCGCCCGGCGTAAGGCCGACTGAGCAGGGTGGCCAGGTATTGCACGCTGATCACCAGCCCGGCGATCACCGCGCCGAAGCCCAAGTCACTGTGGACGTAGCCCGGCAATACGGCCAGGGGAATGCCGATGTTGAGGTAGCCGATGAAGGTGAACAGGACGATGGAAACGACTTGCAGCGTGACCGCCAGGGGGCGCTGGTTTTCTGACATGGGTAAAAGTCCACGGGGCAGCAGGATAGATAGGCTGCTTATGATAGCGGCGCGAAGGGCGGGCGGTCGTGGAAAAGTAAAACTATTTGCCGGGCGGGGGGAGTCAGGGTTTGGCGGGGGCGACCAGTTGCGTGGTGACCAGGGCGGCGAGGGCATTTTCTTCGCTGCCGAAACGGGCCAGCAGGGCGGCTTGTTTTTCAGGGGAGAGGCGATTCCAGATCTCGATCATCTTCTCGGCGGTGCCGATCAGGACGCTGGCCTGGGTGTCGGAAAATTCGTTGGTCATGGCGGGGGACTCGGGGTTCAGGCGGTGTGGAAAGCGCATGTTAGCGCTTTCCACACGGTCTGGCATTGCAGGTGGATCAGTCTTCGCTGTCAGTCTTTCGACGGTCAGTGGCTTCTTTCGGCTCAGGCTGTTGGGCACTGGCTTGTTGCGGGGTTGTCTGCTCAGTTTCGTGCAGGCTTGGGAAGGGGAGATTAGGGATCTCGTGCATGTTTCGCGCTCCTCGCAAAGTCTGTTGATAGATCTGGTAGATCCGCGCTTTTAAAAAGCTTGGGCAGGATACAGCAGGACAAATGACAAACAGACTTTTATCTGGGATTTCTGCGACCAATGGCCGCAGGGGGGGGCGAATCACAAAAGATCGCAGTCCCTAGATGATCGTTCCATGCGCTGCGTGGGAATGCCTCACTGGGCGCTCTGCGTCCGCTTTGGGACGCGGAGCGTCCCGGGCTGCATTCCCACGCGGAGCGTGGGAATGATCGGTGCTGAGGAGGGTTATTTGCAGACTTCAGCAATGGCTTCAGCCAGCAACGCCAGACGCGTCGCATCAATCCCCGCCACGTTGGCCCGGCCGGAGTTGACCATGTACACGCTGTGATGATCGCGCAGCTGTTTAACCTGTTCCGCCGTCAACCCGGTGTAAGAGAACATCCCGCGTTGCACGCCGATATGCGCAAAGCGTTCGCGCAAGCCGTGCGGTTCCAGGGCTTCGACCAAACCGCTGCGCAGTTGCGCGATACGCAAGCGCATGGCTTCCACTTCGTCGGCCCAGAGGCTTTTCAGCTCCGGGTCGCCAAGGATGGTCGCCACCACGGCTGCGCCGTGATCCGGTGGCGTCGACCACAGGTTGCGGGCGATGTTGGCCAGTTGGCTGCGGATATCCACCAGTTTGTCGGCGGTTTTCGCGCAGACAATCAGTGCGCCGGTGCGATCGCGGTACAGGCCGAAGTTCTTCGAGCAAGAACTGGTGATCAGCACTTCCGGCAATGCATCGGCGAACAACCGGGTGGACCACGCGTCCTGTTCCAGGCCATCACCAAAACCCTGATAGGCGAAGTCGATCAGCGGCAATAGCTCGCGACGGCGGACCACGTCCAGCACCCGACGCCAATCGTCATGGGACAGGTCGAAACCGGTCGGGTTGTGGCAGCAGGCGTGCAGCAACACCACGTCGCCCTTGGGCGCTTCGTTGAGCACCACGAGCATGGCGTCGACGTCGAGGCGATTGTCACTGCCCACGTACGGGTAGTGACTGACCTTGACCCCGGCCGTGGCGAAAATCGTTTCATGGATCGGCCAGGTCGGGTTGCTCAACCAGACGCCGCGGCCCGGCAGCATGTGCGCGATAAAGTCCGCGCTCAAGCGCAGCGCACCGGTGCCACCCGGGGTCTGGGTGACGCCGGCCCGTTGCTCGGCGATCAAGGGCGAATCGGCGCCGAGCACCAGCTCGTTCATGACTTTGCCGAATGCCGGATCGCCATGGCCACCGATGTAGGTCTTGGTGGTCTGGCGATCCACCAGTCGCGCCTCGGCGAGTTTCACCGCTTGCGGAATCGGCGTCAGGCCCTGGGCGTCTTTGTAGACACCCACGCCCAGGTCGAATTTGCGCGGGTTGGGGTCCTGCGCATAGGCCTCCATCAGGCCGAGAATCGGGTCGCCGGGTACTCGGCCGATGGCGTCGAAATGCATTATTTACGGCCCTCGGCATCCTTGGCCACGTCGTCAGTGCGCGCAGCCATGATGAAGTCGTTGCGGTGCAGTCCCTTGATGGAGTGGCTCCACCAGGTCACGGTGACTTTGCCCCACTCGGTCAACAGGCCCGGGTGGTGACCTTCGGCTTCGGAGATTTCACCGACCGCGTTGGTAAACGCCAGGGCGTGCTTGAAATTCTTGAACAGGAAAACTTTTTCCAGCTGCATCACGCTGTCGCGCACTTCGATGTTCCAGTCAGGGATCTGTTTGATCAGTACCGGCAACTCTTCGTCGCTGACCTGAGGGGCGCCGGCTTGGCAAGCTTCGCAGTGGGCTTGGTTCAAAGTGGACATAGTCTGTTTCCTGTATCGGATGTTTTTTATATCGGTCGTCAATGCCGTCACGCTAAACCAAAGTCGCGACGACTGACAGACTCACTTGTGAGTAAAAGTCGCGGTTCACGCGGCCTTCGGTTTGGGTGGGAATTTCGGTGCGTGCAAGCCCAGCTGCATGCCTTGCTTGACCATGCCCATGATGTCTTCGTGGGCCACGTCGAACAGGCGCTTGAGGTTGGGCAGCACAAAGTACAGCGGCTGCAGGATGTCGATGCGATACGGCGTGCGCATGCATTCCAGCGGATCGAAGGCCTGGTGTTCTGGCTCATCCGACATGCAATAAACAGTTTCCTTGGGCGAGGACAGGATGCCACCGCCGTAGATGCGCAGGCCTTGCGGGGTGTCGACCATGCCGAACTCGATGGTCATCCAGTACAGGCGCGCCAGGTAAACGCGTTCTTCCTTGGTGGCCTGTAGGCCAAGTTTGCCGTAGGTGTGGGTAAATTCGGCAAACCAGGGGTTGGTCAGCAGCGGGCAGTGGCCAAAGATCTCGTGGAAAATGTCCGGCTCTTGCAGGTAATCCAGCTCTTCACGGGTACGAATAAAGGTCGCCACCGGAAACTGCTTGCTGGCGAGCAATTCGAAGAATGTCTGGAAGGGGATCAGCGCAGGGACTCGGGCAACCTGCCAGCCGGTGGTTTCACCGAGGACTTTGTTGATCTCGCCGAGTTGCGGAATGCGGTCGTGGGGCAGACCGAGTTTTTCGATACCGTCCAGGTATTCCTGGCACGCACGACCCTCAATCACCTTCAGTTGACGAGTGATCAGCGTGTTCCACACCGCGTGTTCTTCGGCGGGGTAGTCGATAAAACCTTGCGCATCGGGCTCGCGGGCCACGTATTGCGTCTGCTTCATGCTGCTCTCCTGCTAGGGGGAATTCGTTCTTGTTATGTACAGCTATGGACCTAGAGATACCCCAAGGCGTGCGGTGATGCAGCAGGTGGTTCGCGTCGCGCGTAGGAAAAATCTGTGCTTTTCGTAAAGTTTTCGTTACGGAATGGCTGCTGTGGCGCAGGTATTGAGTTTTCCGGGTTTGAAAAGCGCTCTGGCTGTCACATAATCTTGACGACTAACTGAGCACTCCCGCAGAAATTTTCCGGCGGTGAGCCTCGATCACTCTGTTCAGGCTCTTTATATGCGTATCAAAGTCCACTGCCAAAACCGCATCGGCATCCTGCGTGACATTCTCAACCTGCTGGTGGAATACGGGATCAACGTCGCGCGCGGCGAGGTTGGCGGTGAACATGGCAACGCGATCTACCTGCACTGTCCGAACCTGATCAATATCCAGTTCCAGGCGCTGCGTCCTAAATTCGAGGCGATTGCCGGGGTATTCGGCGTCAAGCGGGTAGGGCTGATGCCCAGCGAGCGTCGGCACATGGAGTTGAACGCGTTGCTCGGTGCCCTTGAGTTCCCGGTGCTGTCGATCGACATGGGCGGTTCCATCGTGGCGGCCAACCGGGCGGCGGCGCAGTTGCTCGGGGTGCGGGTGGACGAGGTGCCGGGGATTCCCTTGTCCCGGTACGCCGAGGACTTCGACTTGCCGGAACTGGTGCGCGCCAACAAATCGCGGATCAATGGCCTGCGGGTCAAGGTGAAGGGCGATGTGTTTCTCGCCGACATCGCCCCGCTGCAATCGGAGCACGACGACAGCGAGGCCATGGCCGGCGCGGTATTGACCTTGCACCGGGCCGACCGGGTGGGTGAGCGCATCTATAACGTGCGCAAGCAAGAGTTGCGCGGTTTCGACAGCATTTTCCAGAGCTCGAAAGTCATGGCAGCGGTGGTGCGCGAAGCCCGGCGCATGGCACCTCTGGATGCGCCGCTATTGATCGAAGGCGAAACCGGCACCGGCAAAGAGCTGCTGGCCCGGGCCTGTCATCTGGCGAGCCCTCGCGGCCAGTCGCCGCTGATGGCGCTCAATTGCGCGGGCCTCCCGGAGTCCATGGCCGAGACCGAGTTGTTCGGTTACGGCCCCGGCGCCTTCGAAGGCGCGCGGGCCGAGGGCAAGCTTGGGCTGCTGGAACTGACGGCGGGCGGTACGCTGTTTCTCGATGGCGTCGGCGAGATGAGCCCGCGCTTGCAGGTGAAATTGCTGCGCTTCTTGCAGGACGGCTGCTTCCGCCGTGTCGGCAGTGATGAAGAGGTGTATCTCGACGTGCGGGTGATCTGCGCCACGCAAGTGGACCTGTCGGAGCTCTGCGCGCGCGGCGAGTTTCGCCAGGATTTGTATCACCGCTTGAACGTACTGTCGTTGCACATCCCGCCGCTGCGCGAATGTCTCGACGGTTTGACGCCGCTGGTGGAGCACTTCCTCGATCAGGCCAGCCGGCAGATCGGCTGCCCATTGCCGAAACTGGCGCCGGCGGCCATGGAACGGCTCAGTCATTACCATTGGCCGGGCAATGTCCGGCAGTTGGAAAACGTACTGTTCCAGGCGGTTTCCCTGTGCGAGGGCGGGACGGTCAAGGTCGAGCATATTCGCCTGCCGGATTACGGCGTGCGTCAGCCGCTTGGCGATTTCTCGCTGGAAGGCGGGCTGGATGCGATTGTCGGGCGCTTTGAAAAAGCGGTGCTGGAGCGCTTGTACTCAGAACATCCGAGCAGTCGGCAGCTGGGTAAGCGGTTGGGGGTTTCCCATACGACGATTGCCAATAAGTTGCGTGAGTACGATGTCGGTAAAGAACCCGGAAACTAAGGTAATGCGAGGCTTTTGTGGCGAGGGAGCTTGCTCCCGCTCGGGCGCGAAGCGGCCGCAAAACCATTCCGTGCGGTGTGTTTGTCAGATCTCGGACGTCCGTTTTGGGGCCGCTTCGCAGCCCAGCGGGAGCAAGCTCCCTCGCCACAGGGTACGGCGTGGTCCATGAAGGCCGGACCTTGCCGTTAGCGGCATAACACCGCCGGTTTTTCGACTTCGACACAATCCCCTTATCCCCTCAAAACCCCTCAAGTCCTTTGTTTGCCGGGCCCGGCGCCGTCAGAAAAAAGTTGGTCTGCAAATTGCTTAAGGCTCAGCAGTACAGCAGTGGGCGGCAAACGTCCGGCATGCAGAGGAAAGAGTGTGGACAAGTACCTTTATGTGGCAATGACCGGCGCCAGCCAGAATGCACTGGCGCAGAAGGCTCATGCGAACAACCTGGCGAACATCTCCACCAACGGTTTTCAAAAGGACCTGGAGCAGGCCCGTTCGATGCCGGTGTTTGGTGACAGCTTTCCGGCGCGTGCCTATGCGATGTCCGAACGCCCGGCCACCGACTTCTCGCCAGGTTCGATGGTGGAAACCGGTCGTGACCTCGACGTCGCCGTGGCCGGCAACGGCTGGATCGCCGTGCAGACGCCCGATGGCGGTGAAAGCTATGTGCGCACCGGCAGCCTGAACATTGACGCCCTGGGCGTATTGCGCGCCGGCAATGGGATGCCGGTGATGGGCAATGGCGGGCCGATTGCCGTGCCGCCCGAGCAGAAAATCGAAGTGGGCGAGGACGGCACCATCAGCATTCGTTCGATGGGCGAAGGTCCGCGAGTGATGGCCGAAATCGACCGCATCAAACTGGTCAACCCTGACCTGAAGAACATGACCAAAGGCCTGGATGGTTCGATCCACACCAAAGACGGCAAGCCGGCGCAAGCCGATGCGGGCGTCAAGCTGGTGTCCGGGTTTCTGGAGTCGAGCAACGTCAATGCCGTGGAAGAGATGACTTCGGTGCTGGCTTTGTCGAAGCAATTCGAGCTGCACATCAAGATGATGAACACCGCCAAAGACGATGACCAGGCCATGGCTCGGGTCTTGCAGATCACCTAATTACCAGAACGTCGCGCCGTAAAACAGGCGCACGAGGAGAATCGAAATGCTTCCGGCTCTATGGGTTGCCAAAACAGGTCTGTCCGCCCAGGACACCAACCTGACCACCATTTCCAACAACCTGGCGAACGTATCGACCACGGGTTTCAAACGTGATCGCGCCGAGTTCCAGGACTTGCTGTACCAGATCAAACGCCAGCCTGGCGCCCAGTCGACCCAGGACAGCGAACTGCCGTCCGGCCTGCAATTGGGTACCGGTGTGCGCATCGTCGGCACCCAGAAGAACTTCTCCGCCGGCAGCCTGCAAACCACCGAGCAGCCGCTGGACCTGGCGGTCGACGGTCGCGGTTTCTTCCAGATCCTGCAACCGGATGGCACCACGTCCTACACCCGTGACGGTACTTTCCACCTCGACTCCAATGGCCAGATCGTCAACGCCAGCGGTTTCGCCCTGGAGCCGGCGATTGTCATCCCGAACAACGCCCAGACTTTCACCGTCGGCACTGACGGCACGGTGTCCATCACCGTTCCCGGCAACCCGGCTTCCCAGGTGATCGGCAACCTGCAAACCGCCGACTTCATCAACCCGGCTGGTCTGCAAGCAGTGGGTAACAACCTGTTCCTGGAAACCGCCGCCAGCGGCGCGCCGCAAGTCGGCACACCGGGCCTGAACGGTTTCGGCACCACGCTGCAGAACACCCTGGAAGGTTCCAACGTGAGCACCGTTGAAGAGATGGTCAACATGATCACCACTCAGCGTGCCTACGAGATGAACTCCAAGGTGATCTCCACCGCCGACCAGATGCTCTCGTTCGTAACGCAGAATCTGTAATCAAGTCTATGGGGCGGCCATAAGGTCGCCAGCAACACCGTGAGGTAGGGTCATGAATCGCTTTGTATCTGTTGTGGCACTGAGTGGGGTGGTCGCGCTCGCGGGCTGCGTCGCGCCGACGGCCAAGCCCAATGACCCTTACTACGCCCCGGTGTTGCCGCGCACGCCGTTGCCGGCGGCCGCCAATAATGGCTCGATCTACCAGGCCGGTTTCGAACAGAACCTGTACAGCGACCGCAAGGCATTCCGGGTCGGTGACATCATCACCATCACCCTGAACGAGAAGACCCAGGCCAGCAAAGGCGCCAACTCGCAGATCGGCAAGACCAGCAAGACCGGCATCGGCCTGTCGTCGCTGTTCGGTGGCGGCTTGAGCACCAATAACCCGGTAGGCAGCGGCGACCTGAGCCTGGACGTCGGCTACAGCGGCGACCGTGCCACCAACGGCGCCAGCAAATCCGGCCAGAGCAACAGCCTGACCGGTTCGATCACCGTGACCGTCGCCGACGTCTTGCCCAACGGCATCATTGCCGTGCGCGGCGAGAAGTGGATGACGCTCAACTCCGGTGATGAGCTGGTGCGGATTGCCGGTCTGGTACGCGCCGACGACATCGCTACCGATAACACCGTGTCGTCGACCCGCGTCGCCGATGCACGTATCACCTATTCGGGCACCGGCGCGTTTGCCGATGCGAGTCAGCCAGGCTGGTTCGACCGTTTCTTCCTCAGCCCGCTGTTCCCTTTCTAGGTGGCTACGTTGAACTTCAAAAGTCTCATTGTTGCCGCCTTGTTGCTGTCCGCAGCGTTCACCGCTCAAGCCGAGCGGTTGAAGGACATCGCCAGCATCTCCGGCGTGCGGACCAACCAATTGATCGGTTACGGCCTGGTGGTCGGGCTTAACGGTACCGGCGACCAGACGACCCAGACCCCGTTCACTCTGCAGACCTTCAACAACATGCTCTCGCAGTTCGGCATCAAGGTGCCGCCGGGTTCGGGCAACGTGCAGTTGAAGAACGTCGCGGCGGTGTCGATCAGTGCGGATCTGCCGGCGTTTGCCAAGCCGGGTCAGCAGGTCGACATCACGGTGTCGTCCATCGGTAACTCCAAGAGCCTGCGCGGCGGCACCTTGCTGCTGACGCCGCTTAAAGGTATCGACGGCAACGTCTACGCCATCGCCCAAGGCAATCTGGTGGTCGGTGGTTTCGATGCCGAAGGTCGCGACGGTTCGAAGATCACCGTCAACGTTCCGTCGGCCGGTCGAATCCCTGGCGGTGCGTCGGTCGAGCGTTCGGTGCCGAGCGGTTTCAACCAGGGCAACAGCCTGACGCTGAACCTCAACCGTTCCGACTTCACCACCGCCAAGCGCGTGGTCGACAAGATCAACGACCTGCTCGGCCCCGGCGTGGCCCAGGCCATCGACGGCGGTTCGATCCGCGTCACGGCGCCACTGGATCCGAGCCAGCGCGTCGACTACCTGTCGATCCTGGAAAACCTTGAAGTCGATCCGGGCCAGGCGGTGGCGAAAGTCATCATCAACTCGCGCACCGGCACCATCGTGATCGGCCAGAACGTCAAGGTTTCTCCAGCCGCCGTGACCCACGGCAGCCTGACCGTGACCATCACCGAAGACCCGATCGTCAGCCAGCCCGGCCCTCTGTCCAACGGGCAGACGGCGGTCGTGCCGCGCTCGCGGGTCAACGCCCAGCAGGAAGCCAAGCCGATGTTCAAGTTCGGCCCGGGCACCACCCTCGACGAGATCGTGCGTGCGGTGAACCAGGTCGGCGCGGCGCCGGGTGACTTGATGGCCATCCTTGAAGCACTGAAACAGGCCGGCGCGCTGCAAGCCGACCTGATCGTGATCTGAGGACGACGACCATGGTGGATATGCGCAAAGGCGCTTTGGTTGGCACCGGCGATTCGGGTTCGTACTCGGACCTTAACCGCCTGAACCAACTGAAAGTCGGCGACAAGAACAGCGAAGGCAACATGCGTAAAGTTGCGCAGGAATTCGAATCGCTGTTCCTCGGTGAAATGCTCAAGTCCATGCGCTCCGCCACTGACGAGTTGGGCAAGGACAATCCGCTCAACACGCCAGCCGCCAAGCAATACCAGGAAATGTCCGACCAGCAGTTGGCCGTTTCCATGTCCCGCGAGGGCGGCGGTATTGGTCTGGCGGACGTGTTGTTGCGCCAGATGTCGAAGAACAAACCGCTGGCGCCGGGTGAAGCCGCTGCCAACTCGGCAGCCAAGCAGGACGCGGCGAAAGCCAAGGCCGAGGCGATCAGCACGCCGGTGGCCGCCGGCACAACTGCCACCAATGGTCCGTTGTCGCGCCTCAATGGCGAGCGTCCGTTGTGGGCTTCGCGCGGGGTCAAGGCGCCGACGGCGACCGCCGCTCACAGCAATGACGTGGCGCTGCTCAACCAGCGCCGCCTGGCCTTGCCGCCGAAACTGGCCGACCGCTTGCTCGCCGGCCTGGTGCCGTCCACCGCGACCGCCGCCACGACTGCGGCAACGACCCTCAAGAATGTTTTGCCAGAGCGCGCCACGGCCATGACGACCGGCGCCGGCCCGCTGTACAACGGCGATTGGCTGGCCTCGGCAACGTCTGCGGCGTCGGGCGGACAGATGCAGATTTACGGCCGTGCCATGGCGCAAATTCCGTTGGCACCGGCGAAGAAAGCGTTCAGTTCCGCCGACGAATTCGTCAACACCATGTTGCCGATGGCCAAGGAAGCCGCCGACCGCATCGGCGTCGATCCGCGTTACCTGGTGGCCCAGGCCGCCCTGGAAACCGGTTGGGGCAAATCGGTCATGCGCGCTCAGGATGGCAGCAGCAGTCACAACCTGTTTGGCATCAAGACCGGCAGCAGTTGGAAGGGCGATTCGGCACGGGCAATCACCAGCGAATTCAGGGATGGCGCGATGGTCAAGGAGACGGCGGAGTTCCGCTCCTATGCCTCGTACAAGGACAGCTTCCACGACCTTGTGACGTTGCTGCAATCCAATAATCGCTATCAAGATGTGGTGAAGTCGGCCGATAACCCAGAACAGTTTGTGCGCGAGTTGCAAAAGGCCGGTTATGCAACCGACCCGAACTACGCCAACAAGATTTCGCAGATAGCCAAGCAGATGACGAGTTACCAAAACTACGCTGCGGCGGGCGCTACCACCACGCCTTTATAGGCACAAGGCATAAGGTCTGAACCATGAGTTTGCTCAATATCGGGATGTCGGGTCTGGCGGCTAGCCAATCCTCTTTGGCTGTCACGGGCAACAACATTGCCAACGTCGACACCGCCGGTTACTCGCGTCAGCAAACCGTGCAGGGCACCAAGGCCTCGCAGCAGTACGGGAATGTTTTCATCGGCACTGGCACGACCCTGGCGGATGTGCGCCGGGTGTACAACGCCTACCTCGATTCCCAGTTGCAGACCGCCACTTCGCTCAACAGCGAAGCCGCTTCGTTCCAGGCCCAGGCCACGCCGCTGGATGCGTCGCTGTCGGACGTCAACACCGGCCTGACCGGCGTGTTGCAGAAATTCTTCACCTCGATGCAGGGTGTCTCGACCTCGGCGACCGACGATACGTCCCGTCAGTCGGTGCTGACCGGTGCCCAGGCGTTGAGCAATCGTTTCAATACCATTGCCAAACAGTTGAACGACCAGAACACCACCATCAATGGCAGTCTGTCGGACATGGCGGCCCAGGTGAACAAGCTGGCCACCGCGATTGCCGGCCTGAACCAGAAGATCGGCGAAGTCTCCACCAGCGGCGGCCAGCCAAACGACTTGCTCGATTCCCGTAACGAAGCAGTGCGCCAACTGTCCGAGTTGACCGGTGCGCAAGTCGTCGAGCGCGGCACCAGCTACGACATCTATGTCGGCAGCGGCCAGCCATTGGTGATGGGCAACACCACCAATACCCTGGAAACCGCCCCGAGCAAGGACGACCCGACGCGCATGGGCCTGCAGATGAACCGCGGCTCCAGCACCATCGACATCACGTCAGTGATCAGCGGTGGCGAAATCGGCGGCCTGCTGACCTACCGCAAGGAAGTACTCGACCCGTCGCTCAATGAGTTGGGGCGTGTGGCGTTGGTAATTGCGGACCAGATGAACAGCCAGCAAGCGCAAGGCATCGACAAGAACGGCGATTTCGGCGCGGCCATTTTCAACAACATCAACAGTGCCGCGCTGATCAGTCAGCGCAGCATCGGCAATGCGAGCAACAGTGCCGGTTCCGGCAACCTCGATGTCACCATCAAGGACACCGGCAAGCTGACCACCAGCGATTATTCGGTGACGTTCACCAGTCCCACCGCGTACAGCGTCAAGCGTTCCGACGGTACCGATATGGGCTCGTTCAACACCGGGACCACGCCGCCGCCAGTGATCGACGGTTTCACCCTGTCGCTCAACGGCGGTGCCTTGAGCGCCGGTGACAGCTTCAAGATCACCCCGACTCGCGGTGCCGCAGCCAGCATTCAGATGGTACTGAGCGACCCGAAAAAGATCGCGGCGGCCGCTCCGTTGACCGGCGTCACCAGCGCGGCTAACGGCGGCACCTACACCCAGCCAACGCTCAGCAGCACCCTGGACATTTACAACCCGGCGTCCCAGGCGGAATTGCAGTCGGCGCTGAAAAATTCGACCCCGGTCAAACTGTCGTTCGGTGCCGCCAGCGGTGGCAGCCAGACTTACACCCTGAGCGACGCCCAAGGTAACCCGTTGGGTAGCGGCACCATCGTGCCGGGCCAGAGCAACACCCTGAACCTGAAAGTGGGCATGGTCGACGCCAGCGGCAACCCGATTACGGACGGCGGCACCCCGCCGATCCAGAAAACCTTCACCGTGCAGACCACGGTAGGCGGTACGCCGAAGACCGGCGAAAGCTTCACGATTTCCCTGACCGGCGCGTCCTCCTCGGACAACCGCAACGCGCAATCTTTGGTAGCGCTGCAAACCAAACAGACCGTGGATACCGGTTCGGCGAGCAAAGGCATCAGCCTGACCGACGCCTACAGCAAACTGGTGACCAACGTCGGTACCCAGGCTGCCCAGGGCAAGTCCGACGCCGCTGCCACCTCGGCGATCCTGACCCAGGCCAAGGGCGCGCGTGATTCGCTCTCCGGGGTCAACCTGGATGAAGAAACCGGCAACCTGGTCAAATACCAGCAGTACTACACCGCCTCGTCGCAGATCATCAAAGCGGCGCAGGAAACTTTCAGCACGCTGATCAACAGCCTTTAAGGAGTCGTAATTCATGCGCATTGCTACCGCCCAGTATTACGAAACAACCGCTGCCAACTATCAGCGCAACTTCAACAACGCCATTGCCACCAGTGCTGAAGCCAGTAGCCTGCAACGCATCAACACCGCCTCCGATGATCCGATCGGTGCCGGGCGTTTGCTCTCCCTCGGCCAGCAGAGCGCGGATCTTGAGCAGTACACCACCAACATCAGCAGCACCAAGAGCGCGCTGAGCCTTCAGGAAACCACCCTGACGTCCATCGGCACGGCGTTGCAACGCGCCAAGGAACTCGGCCTCGCCGCGAACAACGGTATTGCTACCGACTCGGATCGCAAGGCCTATGCGGCGGAGCTCGGCCAGATTCAGTCACAAGTTTTGGGCCTGATGAACTCCAAGGATGCGGACGGCAACTACCTGTTTTCCGGCTCGAAGACCGACACCGCGCCTTACTCGCAGAATTCCGACGGTACCTACAGCTACAACGGCAACCAGACCAGCATCAACCTGGGCGTTGGCGACGGCATGACGGTTGCCACCAACACCACGGGTTGGGACGCGTTCCAGCAGACCATCAACACCAGCCGCACCCAGACCAACATGACCGCTCCGGCGGTGGATGACGGTCGCGTGGTTCTGTCCAACGGTACGGTCGGCACTGCAGCGACCTACAACGCCAAATTTACCGGTGGCGAGCCGTACACTGTCAGTTTCCTGAGCAGCACCCAGCTGAAAATCACCGATGCCCTGGGCAACGACGTCACCGCCGAAGCCAGCAAGAGCGGCGTGATCAGCAACAGCAACGGCGCTAATCAGCAGATCAGTTTCCGTGGCGTTGATCTGCAACTGAACATCAACCTCAAGGCGGGTGATGCCGCCAACCCGGATGCCGCTATCGCCGGTCACACCTTCAAGTTGTCGGCCACGGCGGACACGTTTAACACCTCGCGCAGCCCGGGCAACGCGTCGACCGCGGTCGTCACCGGTGCCACCATCACTGACCCGACGGCCTACAACAGTGCCTTCCCGGCGGGCGGGGCGATCCTCAAGTTCACCAGCGCCACGGCCTTCGACCTGTATGCCGCGCCGGTCACCGCCGACAGCCGGCCGGTGTCGTCCGGCACCGTGGCCGGCAGCAATGCCACCGCTGCGGGCGTGACCTTCGCGCTGGGCGGCGGTGCCCCGGCAGCGGGTGATCAGTTCGTGGTCCAGCCCAACAATCACCAGACCCAGAACGTGCTCGACACACTGGGCAAGATGATGAACGCCATGACGGCGCCGATCGACGGTAATGACGTCGCCAAGCAGCAGTTTCAAGGCGCCATGGAAGCGGCCCTCGGTAACCTCGACAGCGCCAGCAATCAGATCGGTACTGCCGTCACCTCGATTGGTGCCCGCGGTCAGACCCTGGACACTCAAAGCTCGACCAACTCAAGCCTGAGCATGGCGAACACCACGACCCAGGGGGCGATTCGCGATTCCGACCCTGCCGAAGTCATGACCCGCCTGACCTTGCAGCAAACCATGCTGCAAGCGGCGCAACTGGCGTTCAGCAAGATCTCCTCGCTGGGCCTGTTCAACAAGATCTAACGGTGTCGGGCGCGCAAGCGCCCGTAAGCCTGACCCTTCAATAGTCATCGTCTTTTAGCGGTTTCAAGGGCTCGCTTTCCTGAGCGGGCTCGCACCGCCTGTGAGCCCGCCGTGAATTCACTCCCCCTTGTCAGCCTGGTCATTCCTGCCTTCAACCCGCGCTTCTTCGAACGGGCGTTGCGCAGTGCCATGAGCCAGAGCTACGGCAATCTCGAAATCATCGTCTGCGACGACAGTCGCGGTCATGAGATCGAGGACATTGTCACCTCGCTGAGCGAGCAGACCGGCGTGGCGGCGCGCTACGTGCGTAACCCGCGGACCCTGGGGCTGGTGGGTAACCTGGCGCAGTGTCTGGAGGAAGCGCAAGGCGAGTTCATCAAATTTCTGTGTGACGATGATCAGCTGTTCTCGACCTGTATCGAGCGTCAGGCCCACGTGCTCGCCCATCTTGAAGAGGTCAATCTGGTATTGGCCCAGCGCCTGTTCTGGGACGCGGATGATCTGGCCCTGCCTTCGCGGCTTGAAAACACGCCGCTGTCACCGTTGTGCGGCTTGTTCAAGGGCGAGGACCTGCTGGCGATTTTCGAGAACTTCCCGGTCAATATCCTTGGTGGTTTCAGCAATGCGCTGTTCCGTCGTCGCGATGTGCTGGAGTTGTTGCCAGCCCTGACCCAGGCGGGTCACTGCTTTGTCGCGAGCCTCGATTTTGCCTTGTATGTGTGCCTGCTGCGCCGTGGCAACGTCGTGGTCTCCAATCACGTGCTGAGTGTCGAACGCCTGTATCCAGAGCGCTTGAGTGGCCAGCAACCGATGAAGGATGCCCTGGAAGTCGAGCGCCAGTGGGTCTTGCAGATGCTCAAGGCGCGCAGCGGCGAATCGGCGCCGGCCCCCGGCTGGGTGCGCTACCTGCCACTGACCAAGGCCGACGAGTTGCCGCGTGTCTGGGAAGAGTTGCCCCTGAGCCGAACCCTGGGCACCAAGCAGAGCAATCAGGAGTGGCATGTCGGCGTCAACAGCGTCAGTTTTTCCGAGCTGTATGCGCAGTGGCTGTCCTGTCGTACCTTGACTGACGGGCAGCGCAAGCAGTTGCCGGATGCCCTGGCGAGTTGGCCGTACAACCCTAAAATCGTCCCGATCATTGTCGATAGCCTCGGCAGCCGCTCGGCCCTTGAGTTCACCTTGGAGTCGTTGGCTGCGCAGGATTACGCACCCGAACTGACCCTGGTGCTGTCCACCTCCTGCACCGAGGCTGAACTGGATGGGCGGGTGTTCCGCTTGCCACTGCAAGATGACTGGCAGCAGCAAGTCAATGATCTGCTGCCGCAACTCGACGGGGCTGACTGGTTCTATCTGCTGCGTGCGGGCGACCGTCTGATTCCGCCGGCCTTGCTGGCGATGGCGGAGCGAATTGCCCTCACGCCCGCGCTGACGTGCCTGTACAGCGACGAAGGCAGTTTGCTGCAGGGCGAGTCTGCCAGCCCGGCGTTCAAGCCCGACTTTAACCTGGACCTCATGCGCAGCTACCCCTACGTCGGCAGGGCCCTGGCGTTCGAGCGCGAAGGTTTCCTGGCCCTGGGCGGTTTTCATTCCAGTTACGGCGAGTTGGCCCCCCACGATGTGCTCTGGCGCATGGTCGAGCATAAAGGCCCGCAGGTGATCGGCCATGTGGCCGAGGTCTTGCTGGAATCGACGTTCGACCTGGCGAAGTGGCTGTCACTGCCCGAAGTGGTCGACACCAACCCGCTGGTGCTCGAAGCTCACCTGGATCGGCTGGGGATCGCCCATGGCATTCGCAGCGGTAGCTCGGCGCTGCTCAATCGGGTCGATTATCAGCATGTGGCTCGGCCGCTGGTATCGATCATCATCGTCTGCAAGGACCATGTCATGGCCTTGCAGCGCTGTATTGAAAGCCTGCTGGAAAAGACCCTCTACAGCGAATATGAACTGCTGCTGGTGGACAACGGCAGCGAGAGTGTCGAGGCTCGGGAATGGCTGGCCGGCATGGCGCAGCTGGGCGGTGAGCGGGTCCGTGTGCTCAGCTATCCGGCCCAGGGCAATGGCGCCGCAGTGCGCAACTTCGCCGTCGAACAGGCCCGGGGCGACTATGTCCTGCTGCTCAACCTTTACACGGTGATCGTCGACGGCGACTGGCTGAGTGAGCTGCTCAATCACGCGCAACGTCCGGAAGTCGGCGTGGTCGGTGCCAAGTTGTTCAACCCGGATGGTCGCGTGTTGCACGCCGGCCTGATCCTGGGTCTGCAAGGGCCCGCCGGTGTGCCGTTTCACGGTGAGCCGGTGCACGCGTCGGGGTACATGTACCGGTTGCAGGCCGCTCACGATTTAAGCGCGGTCGGCAGCGATTGCCTGATGATCCGCAAAAGCATTTTTGACGCGGTCGGTGGTCTGGACGAGCAGAACCTTGCGCTATCGCTCAGTGATGTCGACCTGTGCCTGCGTGTCGGTCGCGACGGTTACCTGGTGGTCTGGACGCCGTTTGCCCGATTGGCGTTCGGCGTCCAGCCGGCCGTGGCGGCGCAGGCCTCGGATGACGCGTTGCGCAGCCAGGAGCAGGAAGTGTTTTATAAGCGCTGGCTCCCCTTGGTTGCGCGGGATCCGGCCTATAACACCAACCTGGCATTGAACGGTCCGACCGGGACCAGTTTCAGTCTCGACCCGGGCCTGCGCAGCGGCTGGAGTCCATTTACCAAGCCCCAACTGCCACGGGTGCTGGCGGTGCCGGCCAACTCCTCTGCCATCGGTCACTACCGAGTGACCCAGCCCTTGATCGAGCTGGAAGCGGCGGGCAGGGCGCAAGGCTGCATCCACTACAACTTGCCATCGATTATTGAAATCGAGCGTCAGTCACCTGACGTGATCGTCTTGCAGGGGCGCTATTCCGAGGCCTCGATCAAAGAAATCCCGGCCCTGCAAAAGTACTCCAGTGCCCGCCGGATTTATGAGCTGGATGACTACGTCATCAATGTTCCACACCGCAACGCGCATATTCGCAACATGCCGGGCAAGGACGACATGGAAAAACTGGTCCGGCGGGCCATCGGCATGTGCGACCGCGTCGTGGTGTCGACCGAGCCGCTGGGTAATGCGCTGTCGGACATGCACCATGACATTCGCGTGGTCCCGAACATGCTCGCCAAGCACTTGTGGAGTGACCTGCGCAGTCAGCGCCGGACCTCTAAAAAACCTCGCGTCGGCTGGGGCGGCGGCACCAGTCACCACGGTGACCTGGCGATCATTGCCGATGTGGTGCGCGAACTGGCCAATGAAGTCGACTGGGTGTTCTTCGGCATGTGCCCGGATGACTTGCTGCCGTTCATGCATGAGTTCCACGGCGTGATCGCGCTGGATATCTACCCGGCCAAACTTGCCAGCCTGAACCTCGACCTGGCCCTGGCGCCCCTTGAATTCCACATCTTCAACGACTGCAAGAGCAACTTGCGCCTGCTGGAGTACGGCGCGTGCGGCTATCCGGTGATCTGCACCGATACCGAGGCCTATCGCGGTTACCTGCCGTGCACCCGGGTCAAGACCAACTCCACGGACGAATGGCTGCAAGCGATCCGCATGCACCTGGCCGACCCGGATGCCAGCTATCGCATGGGCGATGAGTTGCGCGAGGTGGTCCTGCGTGACTACGTGTTGCGTGGGGACAACCTGCGTTATTGGGAGAATGGCTGGCTGGCGGACTGATCGTTTTGCCGATGCCATTTCCAAAACAGGCGACTTTCGAGTCGCCTTTTTGTTGCCTGTGATATCGAGGTGCCCGACTCCCTCGCCACAGGTTGTTTATCGCCAATCCCTTCGCTTGCCTGACTGGCATTAGGCGATTGAAAGAGCTGGCGCGTTTCCTGCAAGTCCCCCTCCATATCGCCATAAAAAGAGCACTGGCGGCGTTGCCGGCGGTGCCAGGCGCGGCGTTCAGCGTTTTATCCAGATGGCCCGCCAACGCTTGATACAGCGTGGCCGGGCCCTGTGACGAACAAGAGGGGAAGAGGGATGAAGGCAGTTATTTTGGCGGGCGGACTGGGCACTCGCATCAGTGAAGAGTCGCACCTCAAACCCAAACCGATGATCGAGATCGGCGGCAAGCCAATTCTCTGGCACATCATGAAGCAGTACTCCGCCCACGGTATCCACGATTTTGTGATTTGCCTGGGTTACAAGGGCTACGCGATCAAGGACTTCTTCGCCAACTATTTCCTGCACACCTCTGACGTCACCTTCGACATGTGCAACAACCGCATGGATGTGCACCAAAACTACAGCGAGCCATGGCGCGTCACGCTGATTGATACTGGCGAAGACACCATGACGGGCGGCCGTTTGCGCCGCGCCCGGCGTTACGTCGAAGACGAGCAGGCCTTC
The DNA here is from genome assembly GCF_008370045.1 of Pseudomonas sp. ANT_J12. Taxonomy (GTDB): domain Bacteria; phylum Pseudomonadota; class Gammaproteobacteria; order Pseudomonadales; family Pseudomonadaceae; genus Aquipseudomonas. Next base: position 272,182 of record NZ_VOBN01000001.1, on the reverse strand, counting down.
TGTTTTACGTACGGCGACGGTGTCTCGGACCTGAATATCGGGGCCCTGGTGGACTTCCACCTTGAACACGGCAAGCTCGCGACCGTCACGGCCGTGCAACCCCCAGGCCGCTACGGTGCGCTGAATCGCGATGGCGACCGCGTCCTTGGCTTCACCGAAAAACCCCGGGGCGATGGTGGCTGGATCAATGGCGGCTTCTTTGTCCTGTCGCCCAAGGTCTTGCCCTTGATCGACGGCGACGACACGTCGTGGGAGTCGGGGCCGCTGGATGGCCTGGCCGAACGCGGTGAGTTGATGGCGTTCCAGCACGACGGCTTCTGGCAACCGATGGACACCCTGCGCGACAAGAACCACCTCGAAGCACTGTGGCAGAGCGGGGAGGCCCCATGGAAGCAATGGGACTGAGCCCGCAATTCTGGCGCGGCAAACGGGTGCTGGTCACCGGGCACACCGGTTTCAAGGGCAGTTGGCTGACGTTGTGGCTGCAAAGCCTGGGCGCCGAGGTCAGCGGATTTTCCCTCGATCCGTCGACCGAGCCGAGCCTGTTCGAACTGGCGCGCGTGCACGAAGGCATCAACGATCAGCGGGGCGACCTGCGTGACCTCGGCGCTTTGCTGGAACTGATCGCCGACACCGAGCCGGAGATTGTCTTGCACCTGGCGGCACAGCCGCTGGTGCGTGAAGGGTATCGCGACCCGTTGGGCACTTATTCCAGCAACGTCATGGGCACCCTGAACCTGCTCGAAGCGATCCGCCAGGTCGGCTGCGTCCGCGCCTGCGTGCTGGTGACGACCGACAAGGTCTACGCCAACAAGGAATGGCTGTGGCCGTACCGCGAAGACGAAGCCCTCGGTGGCCACGATCCCTACAGCAGCAGCAAGGCCTGCTGCGAATTGCTGGCGCAATCCTATGCCGCGTCGTTTTTCGCCGCCGAGCGTTATGAAGAACACGGTCTGGCCCTGGCCACGGCCCGCGCCGGCAACGTGTTGGGCGGTGGCGACTTTGCGCCGGAGCGACTGATCCCGGACGTGCTCAAGGCCTGGTCGGCCAACGAGCCGGTGACCCTGCGCTACCCGCAAGCCGTGCGCCCGTGGCAGCACGCGCTGGAGCCGCTGGCCGGTTACCTGCAACTGGCGGCCGGGCTTTACGAGAAAGGCCCGGACTACGCTGGTGCGTGGAACTTCGGCCCGAGCGAGGCGGACATGTGCAGCGTTGGCGAAGTGGTCGAACTGCTCGCCAGCCGCTGGCCGCAAGCCCGTGGCTTGCGCATCGAACCGAGTGATCTGCATGAAGCCGGCCTGTTGCGCCTCGACAGCAGCCGTGCCCGGCAACTGCTCGGCTGGCAGCCACGCTGGTCGTTGCAGCAATGCCTGACGCAGACCCTCGACTGGCATCTGGCGTGGCAAAACGGCGATGACATGCGCGGCGTCACGCTGAGCCAGTTGAACCTGTACCGAGGCGCACTGTGAGCGAGTTTTTACTGAAAGCATTGCCGCTGAACGGCTTGTTCAGCGTGCAGCACAAACGCTTTGAAGATGATCGCGGGCACTTCGCCCGGCTGTTCTGCGAGGGCAGCCTGAGCGCCTTCGGCCAGGCGTTTCATATCCGTCAGATCAACCATTCCTGCACCCGCGAGCGCGGCAGTGTGCGCGGCTTGCATTACCAGAATGCCGAGGCCCCGGAAGCCAAGTTGATCACTTGCCTGCGCGGTGAAGTCTGGGATGTGGCGGTGGACCTGCGCCCCGACTCCGAGACCTTCCTGCACTGGCACGCCGAACACCTGCGCGCCGGTGACGGTCGCAGCCTGTTGATCCCGGCCGGGTTCGCCCACGGGTTCCAGACCCTCACCGATGACGCCGAGTTGCTGTACCTGCACAGCGCCTACTACGCGCCGGCCCATGAGGGCGGTGTGTCGGTGAACGATCCACGGCTGGCGATTGCCTGGCCGTTGCCTGTCAATAATCTGTCAGCCCGGGACGCGAGCCATCCCGTGCTCGACGAACACTTCGCCGGAGTGCGTCTATGAACTGCCGTGGTTGCGCTGCGCCGCTGGCCTTGCCGCTGATCGACCTCGGCACCTCGCCGCCGTCCAATGCCTATGTACGCGCCGATCAATTGGAGCAGGCCGAGCAGTGGGTGCCGCTGAAAGTCGCGGTGTGCCAACAATGCTGGCTGGTACAAACCGAGGATTACACCAGCGCCGACAGCCTGTTCGACGCCGAATACGCCTATTTCAGTTCGTTCTCCAGTACCTGGCTGGCCCATGCCGAGCGCTATGTGGCGGAGATGGTCGAGCGCTTTGGCTTGACGGCTGACAGCCGCGTGGTGGAAATCGCCGCCAACGACGGTTACCTGTTGCAGTACGTCGCCGGGCGCGGCATTCCGTGCCTGGGTGTCGAGCCGACCCGCAGCACCGCGCAAGCGGCGCGGGAAAAAGGCCTGGAGATTCGTGAACTGTTCTTCGGTCGCGAGACGGCGTCGCAACTGGCCACGGAAGGCTGGTCCGCCGACCTGATGGCCGCCAATAACGTGCTGGCCCACGTCCCGGACATCAATGATTTCCTCGGCGGTTTTGCGACCCTGCTCAAACCGACCGGCGTGGCGACCTTCGAATTTCCGCAACTGCTGACGCTGATCGCCGGCCAGCAGTTCGACACGCTGTATCACGAGCACTATTCGTACCTGTCCCTGACGGCCGTGCAAACCTTGTGCGAGCGCAATGGCCTGGAAGTGTTCGATGTCAGCCAGCTGTCGACCCATGGCGGTTCGCTGCGGGTGTTCGTCCAGCGCGCCGATGGCCAGCGTCGCGAGGTCCAGCCTGCCGTTCAACGGCAGTTGCAGGCCGAACTCGCGGCGGGTGTGAAAACCCCCGAGTACTACGCGACCCTGGCGCCGGCGGCGGAGCGCATCAAGCACGAGCTGCTGCGCTTCCTGTTGCAGGCCAAGGCCGACGGTAAACGTGTCGTCGGCTATGGCGCCGCCGCCAAGGGCAACACCTTGCTCAACTACGCCGGGGTCAAGCCGGACCTGCTGGCCTGGGTCGCTGATGCCAACCCGCACAAGCAGGGCAAGTACCTGCCGGGCAGTCGCATTCCGATTGTCTCGCCCGAACGCATCGAGATCGAGAAACCCGACTACGTGCTGGTGTTGCCGTGGAACCTGCTGGATGAAATCACCCAGGCGTTTGCCGGCATTCGTGCCTGGGACGGTCGTTTTGTCATCGCCATTCCCGAGTTGATTATTCGATGAGCCGAATTCATTACACCAAACCGAGTGTCGGTGAGCTGGAAGCGCGTTACGCCCTCGATGCCGTGCAGAACGGTTGGGGCGAGCGCTGTTACGAATACCTGACCCGCTTCGAAAAAGCTTTCGCCGAGCACATGGGCTTGCCCTATGCGATTGCCACCTCCAGCTGCACCGGTGCCTTGCACATGGGCATGGCGGCACTGGGCGTCGGCGCGGGAGACGAAGTGATCCTGGCCAATACCAACTGGATCGCCTCGGCGGCACCAATCACGTACCTGGGCGCAACCCCGGTGTTCGTCGATGTGTTGCCCGACAGTTGGTGCCTGGACCCTGAGCAGGTGCGTCGCGCGATTACCCCGCGGACCAAAGCCATTCTCGCTGTGCATATCTACGGCAATTTGTGTGACATGGACGCACTGCTGGAGATCGGCAGGGAATTCGACCTGCCGGTGATCGAGGACGCCGCCGAAGCCATCGGCTCGCAATGGCGCGGCCGCCCGGCGGGCTCGCTGGGGGCGTTTGGTGCGTTTTCGTTTCATGGCACCAAGACCATGACCACCGGTGAGGGCGGGATTTTTGTCTGCTCGGACAAAGCCTTGTACGAGCGCGTCCTGACCCTGTCCAACCATGGCCGCGTCGCGGGCAGCACGCGTCAGTTCTGGCCGGATTTTGTCGGCTACAAGTACAAGATGAGCAACTTGCAGGCGGCGGTCGGCTGTGCGCAGATCGAGCGCGTCGAGGAGCTGATCGAGCGCAAGCGTGCGATCTTCGACAACTACGCCCAGGCGCTGGTCGGTTTGCCGGGTGTGTCGATGAACCCGCAGCCAGCGCATTCGCAAAACGGTTACTGGATGCCCACGGTGGTGTTCGATGAAACCACAGGGATCACCCGCGAAGACCTGATCGCGGCGTTCCAGGCCGCCAACATCGACGCCCGGGTGTTCTTCTGGCCGCTGTCGTCGTTGCCCATGTTCTGTGACGTACCTGTCAATACGCCGGTGGCCTTCGCGTTGCCTGGGCGTGCAATCAACCTGCCGAGCTATCACGACATGACGGACGCCGATCAGCGTCGGGTCATCGAGGTTGTGCGCGGTGTTCTCATGAGCAAGGGGAAATTGTGAAAGTCTATCTACTCGGTGCGGCCAACCCTGAATCGATCCGCATGATCCAGGCGGTCCAACGCGCAACGCCCAACCTCGAATTCGCGTTTCTGGACAACGACCCGGCCAAGCAAGGCACGTTGTACTACGGCGTGCCGGTGGTCGGTGGCCTGGACCGCGTCGCGGACCTCAAGGGTGACGACGTGCGTTTCGTCAACTTGATCACCGGCAGCACGACCACCCGTTATCAAACCACCTGCCAGATCGTTGAGGCCGGCGGGCTGCTGGGTAACTTCCTGCACCCCAACATCGACCTGACCATGACCCGCATCGGCCTGGGCAACTACCTGCAAGATGGCGTGATGCTGCAGGCCGAAGTATCCATTGGTGACAACAGCAGCATTCACATGGGCGCGTTGATCGGCCATGAAAGCCACATCGGCAACTCGGTGTTCATTGCCCATGGCGTGAGCGTTTCCGGTTGCTGCGAGATCGGTGACGGCACGTTCATCGGCACCAATGCGAGCATCTTGCCGCGCACCCGGATCGGCCGCTGGGCCACGATCGGCGCTGGCGCGGTGATCACCAAAGATGTTCCGGATTATGCGGTCGTCGTCGGCAACCCCGGCAAGGTCCTCAAATCCAACCCTGATTCCTTTCAAGACGGCCGGGTTTTCAAGTAACCGCCGCAGCCCATTTCTGGAGAGTGTGATGAATCCGCATGAACAGTTTCGTGAAGAAGTAAAAGACAACATCGAAGGCCTGCAACAAGACAAAGACCTGCAAGCCGCCTCGCAGGACTGGATCAGTACGACCGCCAAACACAAGTACACCTACAACTTCAGCTGGATGGGCCGCCCGATCATCCAGTTCCCCCAGGACATGGTCGCCATGCAGGAGATCATCTGGGAGCTGCGCCCGGACATCATCGTCGAAACCGGTATCGCCCACGGCGGTTCCCTGGTGTTCTACGCGTCGATTCTGGAGCTGATGGGCCATGGCGAAGTGCTGGGCATCGACATCGATATTCGCCAGCACAACCGTGAAGCGATCGAAGCGCACCCGATGTTCAAGCGAATCGACATGATCCAGGGCTCGAGCATCGATCCGGCCATCGTCGATCAGGTTCGCCAGCGCATCGAAGGCAAGAAAGTGCTGGTGGTGCTGGACTCCAACCACACCCACGAACACGTGCTCGAAGAACTGCGCGCCTACGCGCCGATGGTCTCGGTGGGCAGCTACTGCGTGGTGATGGACACCGTGGTTGAAGACATGCCGGAAGACGCGTTCCCGGACCGTCCATGGGGTAAGGGGGATAACCCGAAAACCGCCGTGTGGGCCTACCTGGAAGAAAACCGCGATTTCGAAATCGACCAGGCCATTCACAGCAAATTGCTGATCACCGTCGCGCCGGATGGCTACCTGCGTCGCGTACGTTAATCAACAACATCGTCGGGTTTTTTCGGCTAACGGCCGGTTGTGGGGACATTTATGCAAGGCAAGAACAATTCTGAACACGGGCTGGCGCTCAACGAACAGTTGACCGTGGTGCTGATCTCTCACGAACGCCCGGCCTTTCTGCGGCGGGCGGTACGTTTTTACAGCAGCTTGCCCTGCAGGATTCTCGTACTGGACTCCTCGGCCCAGGCCCATCCAGCCATGGCGGGTCAATTCCCGAACGTGGACTATCAGCACCTGCCGCAGTTCGGTTACTGGGGGATTCGCGCGAAGTTGGCGTATGGCGTCGAGCAAGTGACCACACCGTTCATGGTGTTCGCCGCCGACGATGACTTCCATGTGCATGACGCGTTGTACGAAGCCACCGAATTCATGATGGCCAACCCCGACTACGCCTTGTGCCATGGCTACAGCATGATGTACCTGGCGCTGGCCAATGGCGTCAGTTACTACCGGCGCGACAAGAAAGTCTGTGAAGATTATTCGGCGGAATGTGCCCAGGCCCGCACCCGGGATTACATGGAGCAATACCTCCCGCCGTTCTATGCCGTGCAGCGCACCGCGCTGCTGCATGATTGGTATCAAGTCCTGCCGGAGCAAACCAGCTTCCAGTGGCAGGAAGTCGGCCATACGTATTACATGCTGGCACGTGGCAAGGCGCGCATTCTGCCAATCCCCTATGTCGTGCGTGAAATCAACTACGAGCACTCCGACCACAAGACCGAGATTTTCCACTCGCTGGCCTATACCGACGCCAAATCGGTCGCCGAGCGCGAAGACTTCGCCGGTTTCCTGGCCGGGCTGACCACGCAAGTGGGTGATCCGGACCCAGAGCAGGGGGCGCAGGTCGTGCTCCAAACCTTCGCGGCGATGGCCGATGGCCTGCGAAAGGGGCGTGCACTGACGGCCGAATTGATCATCGAGTCCGCATGGACGAGTGCCGAGCCAGGTCCTCAGCGTCGTTTCGGGCCCAAGCAGTACGTCGAAATGCCGTTTTACAATCAGGCGTTTTTCGATCAGTTGACGCACTTCGAATTCCTGATGCACGCCATGCCGGCCGGTCGCGTCCAGTTGCAAGGCCTGGAAGGTGTGTGGACACAGCAGGAACACTTGCTGCGCGCGCGCAACAACGATACGCCGGAAAGTGTGGTCGACCGGTTGTGGATGGCCCATGACTGCAATGCGTTCAACCGCACCGTGGTCAAACGCCTGGCGGCGCAACTGGGGCTGCTGGGCGAGGAGGAGGACGCGCAAACCCTGCGTGACTGGCTCGCTCGCCTCGAGGCCGTATCGGTCGATACGCAACAAGCGGCCTTCGACAAGATGCAGTCCGGCCGCCTGCTCAAATGGCTGGCGCCGCGACAGCCCGATGCCGAGCAGTCCGAGTCAATTGCCCGGCACCTGGCCGCGAACGATGGCGGCCCGCAGTTCGGCATCTTTGTGCTCGACCTCGACAACAACATCGACCAGGTGCAAGTCACCCTCGACAGCCTGGTCGAGGGGCATGGCAAAGCCTTCAAAATCGTGGTCTTCACCACCGGTGAACCGCCAGCGGCGACCACCGGGCACAACACATTGCACTTTGTCCGGGTCACCCAGGGCAACTTTGTCGACAAGCTCAACCAGAGCGCCCGGCAGTCGGCATGCGACTGGCTGTTGCTGGCGCAAGCGGGTGACGAGTTCACCGCTGGCGGGCTGTTGCGCGCCAGTCTGGAGCTGATGGCGGCGACCGATGTGCGAGCGGTCGCCACCGACGAAATCCAGCGAATGGCCAATGGTGCGCTGGTGGATGTGTTCCGCCCTGGCTTCAACCTTGACCTGCTGCAAAGCCTGCCGGCGCTGATGGCGCGGCACTGGCTGATTCGTCGGGACGTGCTGCTTGAGGTCGGTGGTTACGAAGCCGATTTCAGCAAGGCGCTGGAATTCGACGTGCTGCTGCGCATCATTGAACAGGGCGGTCTCGGCGGTCTGGCGCATCTGGACGAGCCGTTGCTGATCACCCAGGCACCCGCGCTGGAAGAAAACCCGCATGAGCGTCAGGCGTTGCTGCGACACCTGGGCAATCGTGGCTACAAGGCCAAGATCACGTCGTCGGTGCCGGGCACCTATCAGATCGATTACCGCCATACCGAACGGCCGCTGGTCTCGATCATTGTGCCTGCCGGGGATGATCTGCCTGAGTTGCAACGCTGCCTGGAAGGCGTGTTGCTCAGAACCCGATACACCCGCTATGAAATGCTCATCGCGGCCAACCCGAATCAGTCGGCGGCCGTCAACGATTGGCTGGGCACGCTGCAGAACGCCAAGGTGCGGGTCCTGTTTGCGGATCAACCCTTGAGCGACGCGGCCGCGTGCAACGCCGCCAGTCAGCAGGCTCAGGGCGAGTACCTGGTGCTGTTGGCCGCTGACGCTGAAGTGGTCAACCCGAACTGGATCGAGTCGTTGCTCAACCATGCCCAGCGTCCGGAAGTCGGTATCGTCGGTGCCAAGTTGATTGATCGTGAGCGCAAGATCGCCCAGGCCGGTCTGATTCTGGGCTTGAACGGCGGTGTCGGTTCGGCCTTTGTCGGGGAAGAATACGACGCCAGCGTCTACATGCAGCGACTGGTGGTGGAGCAGAACTACTCCGCCGTCTCAAAGGTGTGCCTGATGGTGCGCAAAGACCTGTTCGACGCCTTGGGCGGTCTGGACGACGTGACCTTCGGCGACGGTTTCAGTGATGTCGATTTGTGCCTCAAGGCCGGGCAGGCGGGTTATCTCACCGTGTGGACGCCGCTGGTCCAGGTGATTCATTCGGGCGACCTGTCGCAGGCGCCGCAGGCCCTGAGTGCGTTGCGTGAAAAATGGTCCGCCCACTTCACTCAGGACTCGGCCTACAACGCCAACCTGGCCTTGACTGGCAAAGGCTTCGCCCTGGGCGAAAGCACTCCGATCGACTGGGCGCAGTTGCTCGTCTAAAAGGATTCACGGCATGTTCAACGGTAAATCGATTTTCATCTCGGGCGGCACCGGTTCGTTCGGGCGCAATTTCATCCGCCGCTTGCTGGAGCAATACCAGCCCAAGCGGGTGGTGGTGTTCTCCCGCGACGAGCTCAAGCAGTACGAGATGCAGCAGACGTTCAACGCACCCTGCATGCGCTACTTCCTCGGTGATGTGCGCGATGCCGAGCGTTTGCGCCAGGCCATGCGCGGCATCGATTACGTGGTGCATGCCGCAGCCCTCAAGCAAGTGCCGGCCGCCGAATACAACCCGACCGAATGCATTCGGACCAACGTCAACGGCGCGGAAAACATCATTGCCGCCGCCATCGACAACGGCGTCAAGCAAGTGGTCGCGCTGTCCACCGACAAGGCGGCCAGCCCGATCAACCTGTACGGTGCGACCAAGTTGCTGTCGGACAAACTGTTCGTGGCCGCCAACAACATTGCCGGCGAGCAACAGACCCGGTTTGCCGTGGTGCGCTACGGCAACGTGGCCGGCTCGCGGGGCTCGGTGGTGCCGTTTTTCAGCAAGCTGATCAACGAAGGCGCCACCGAACTTCCGATCACCGACGAGCGCATGACGCGCTTCTGGATCACCCTCGACCACGGTGTGCAGTTCGTGCTCGACAGCTTTGCCCGGATGCACGGCGGTGAAGTGTTCGTGCCCAAGATCCCGTCGATTCGCATCGTCGATCTGGCGCTGGGCATGGCCGAGCACTTGCCGCACAAACACGTGGGGATTCGTCCGGGGGAAAAACTCCATGAACTGATGGTGCCGCTGGACGATGCACGGATGACCCTGGAGTTCGCCGATCACTACACCATCCAGCCGTCGATCCGCTTCACCAGCGTCGACGTGGATTTTGCCGTGGACAAACTGGGCGAGCAGGGCAAACCGGTGAGCGAAGACTTCGAGTACCGCTCCGACACCAACCCGCATTACCTCACGGTCAGCCAGATCGCCGATCTGCACGCGGAGCTGCCGGCATGATTCCCTATGGTCGGCAAAGCCTGGATCAGAGCGACATCGACGCGGTGGTCGCGGTGTTGCAGTCCGACTGGCTGACCCAGGGCCCGACCGTCGAGCGCTTCGAACAGGCCATGGCCGAGCGTTGCCAGGCCGATTTCGCGGTGGCGGTGTGTAACGCCACGGCGGCGTTGCACATCGCTTGCCTGGCGGCGGGGCTTGGGCCGGGCGATCGGTTGTGGACCACGCCCAATACCTTTTTGGCGTCGGCCAATTGCGGCCGTTATTGCGGCGCCGAGGTGGACTTCGTCGACATCGACCCGCTGACCTGGAACCTCGACGCCTATGCCCTGAAAGCCAGACTGGAAGTGGCGCAGGATAACGGCACGCTGCCCAAAGTGCTGGTGGCGGTGGCGTTCTCCGGGCAGAGCTGCGACATGCGGATGATCGCCGCACTGGCCGAGCGTTACGGCTTCACGGTCATTGAAGACGCCTCCCACGCGGTCGGCGCCGCCTATGCCGGGCGACCGGTGGGCTGCGGTGAATTTGCGGCAATGACGGTGTTCAGTTTTCATCCGGTGAAAATCATCACCAGCGCCGAAGGTGGCATGGTCCTGACCAATCGCCAGGACCTCGCCGAGCGCCTGCAACGCTTGCGCAGCCACGGCATGACCCGAGACCCGGCGCAGATGACCGAACCCAGCCACGGCCCCTGGTATTACCAGCAAGTGGAGCTGGGCTTCAATTACCGGATCACCGATTTGCAAGCGGCCCTTGGGCTGTCGCAACTCAACAGACTCGATGACTTTATCGAGCGTCGGCGGGAACTGGCCGCGCGTTACGACCGCTTGCTGGCGTACTTGCCGTTGACCTTGCCGAGCGCCCAACCCGAGGCCGAATCGGCGTGGCACCTGTATGTGGTGCGCTTGCAGCTGGATCGCATCAGCCTGAGCCATCGGCAGGTCTTCGAAGGGTTGCGAGCGGCGGGGATCGGCGTAAACCTGCACTACATTCCGGTGCATTTGCAGCCCTACTACCGTGATCTGGGGTTTGCTGAAGGCGATTTTCCTGAAGCGGAACGTTACTACGCCGAGGCCATCAGCCTGCCGCTGTTTCCGTTGCTCAGCGATGAACAACAGGACTACGTGGTCGAGCAACTGCGACGATTGACCGAACAATGACCTCGACCCCTACGGGTGTACACCCCGGTGTTAGTGATGAGCGGATGGGAATGTGCAATGCGTGAGCTGAGTGAACAGGAAAAATTCTGGCAGGGCGATTTCGGCAACCAGTACGTCGAGCGCAACGTCGGGCAACCCTTGGTCGCGGCTAACCTGGCCTTGTTCGCCAAGGCGCTGACCCGCGCCGGGCGCATCGAAAGCCTGTTGGAGTTGGGCACCAATGCCGGCAACAATTTGCAGGCCCTGCGTCAGCTGTTGCCGCAATCGGAACTGTTCGGCGTGGAGATCAATGAAAGCGCGTGCGCCCAGGCCCAGGCGCTGGGGATCGCCGAGATCTGGCACGGTTCGCTGTTCGATTTCCCCCGTCAGCGCACGTTTGAGCTGACCCTGAGCAAAGGCGTGCTGATTCATCTGGCGCCGGAACTGCTGTCCGCCGCGTATGCGCAATTGTATGAGTTGAGCCAGCGGTACATCCTGATCGCCGAGTACTACAACCCGGTGCCGGTCGAGGTGTCGTATCGCGGTAACAGCGGCAAATTGTTCAAGCGTGATTTCGCCGGTGAAATGCTCGATCGTTACGCTGACCTGCAACTGCTGGATTATGGGTTCGGCTACCATCGCGACCCGCAATTCCCGGTGGACGACATCACCTGGTTCCTTCTGGAAAAACGCCCGTGAACAACGTCGCAATCATCCCGGCCCGCGGTGGCAGCAAACGCATACCGCGCAAGAACCTCAAGCCGTTCGACGGCGTGCCGATGATTGCCCGCTCGATTAAAACCGCCCTCGATTCGGGATTGTTCGCCCAGGTCGTGGTCAGCACCGACGATGAAGACATCGCCGAGCTGGCCCGGGCCTGTGGTGCACAGGTGCCGTTCATGCGGCCGGCGGCGCTGGCGGATGACTTCACCGGCACGGCGGCGGTGATTGCCCACGCCTTGCAAGCGTTGCCGGCGCAGGATTTTGATTTCGCCTGTTGCATCTATGCCACGGCGCCGCTGCTGCAAATCCGGTTTCTGCAACAGGGCCTGGCGTTGCTGGAGCAGCACCCGGACAAGTCCTTTGCGTTCTCGGTGTGCGACTTCGCCTTTCCCGTACAGCGGGCGCTGACCCTTGACGATCACGGCGCATTGACCGCGTTGTACCCCGAGTTTCGCCAGACGCGCTCTCAGGATCTGCCGCCGGCCTATCAGGACGCCGGGCAGTTTTATTGGGGGCGGCGCAGCGCCTGGTTGCAGGGCGAGGTGTTGTATTCGACGCAAAGCCTGCCGGTGATCTTGCCGCGCTATCTGGTGCAAGACATCGACACACCTGAAGACTGGAAGCGCGCCGAGTACCTGTATGCCGCGTTGAAGGCCGGTGGGGAATTGCAATGAGAGTGCTGATCCGTGCCGACGCCTCGCCGACCATCGGCAGCGGCCATATCGCCCGCTTGCTGCCCCTGGCCCGGACCTTGCGCAAGCAGGGCGTGCACGTCGCGTTTGCCTGCCGCAAGTTGCCGGGGCATCGGCTCGACAGTCTGGCGGCCGAAGGCTTTGAAACCTTCGCGCTACCTGAGCGCTATCCCGAAGAAGACCCGCAACAAGCCATCGAATCGATGCTGCCGTGGCAGGCAGACATTGCCGCGCTGGGCGTGTTGCTGGAAAGCCAGGCGTCGTTCGACTGGATCATCGTCGACCACTATGGCCTCGATCACCACTGGCAGACCGCAGCGCGCCGCTGGGCGCCACGGATCGCGGCGGTGGATGATCTGGCGACACGCATCTACAGCGTCGACTTGCTGCTGAACCAGAACCTGTCGGGCACGCCACAGGCCTATGCCGGGCTGATTGGCCCCGATTGCCGGACCTTGCTCGGACCCCGTTTCGCCCTGCTGCGCGATGAATTCTGCTGCCCGGCGATTGATATCAAACCTCAGGCCAAACGGGTGCTGGTGAACTTCGGCGGCTTCGATGTCGCGATGCAAACCCATCACGCCATGCTCGCGCTGATGGACTTTGCAGCGCTGGAAGTCGACTTCGTCGCCGGTACCGACAACCCGGCCTGGGATGCAATGCACGCGCTGGCGGCCGGTCGTCCGAATTGGCGCCTGCACCGTTTTGTCAGCGACTTTTACCGGTTGATGACCGAGGCCGATCTGTTTATCGGCGCCGGTGGCGGCACCAGTTGGGAGCGCGCCGCCATGGGGCTGCCGACGATTTGCATTGCCGTGTCGAACAATCAGCAGGCCAATGGCGAGGTCATGGCCACTGCAGGGGCCCATGTGTTCCTCGGCGCCCGGGAGCAGGTCAGCGTCGAGCAACTGCGCCAGGCCATCGGTTTCGTGGCGGGCAATCAGGGTTTACGCCAGAGCCTGGCCGAGCGTTCCCGGCAGTTGGTCGATGGCCGTGGTGCGCAGCGAGTGGCGACCGCGCTGGTCGGTGCGGTGTTGCCGCTGCGCGAGGCGACGCTCGACGACGCGCGATTGTTGTTCGACGGACGCAATGCCGACGCGGTACGGCGCTGGTCACTGGACAGCCGCCTCCTCGATTGGCCGTCGCACCAGGCGTGGCTGGCGGCAAGTCTGGACAACGAGCAGCGCGTGCTATTGATCGCCGAGGCCGGCGATGGCCCGGTCGGGGCGCTGCGTTATGACCTTCATGGGTTGAGCGCCGAAGTTTCGATTTATCTGTTCGAAGGCCGTTTCGGGCTGGGCTGGGGCAGGGCGCTGCTGGCCCGGGGCGAAGCCTTCGTGAAGGCCCGCTGGCCGCAACTGCAAAGCATCACCGCGCAAGTCTTGCCCGCCAACCAGCCGTCGCTGAGCCTGTTTCGCGAAGCCGGTTTCACCCAGAGTGCTTGCGCGTTCACCCGCGTATTGAAGGATCACGTAAATGACTAGTTTCAAGATTGGCGATCGCCTGATCGGTGCCGATGCGCCGCCGTTCATCATTGCCGAGATGAGTGGCAACCATAACCAGTCCCTGGACGTGGCGCTGCAAATCGTCGACGCCGCCGCCAAGGCCGGCGCCCACGCCTTGAAACTGCAAACCTACACCGCCGAGACCATGACCCTGGACCTCGATGAAGGCGAGTTCTTCATCAAGGACCCCAACAGCCTGTGGACCGGCACCTCGTTGTACGCGCTGTACGAGAAGGCTCATACGCCGTGGGAGTGGCACGCGCCGATTTTCGCCCGCGCCAAGGCGTTGGGCATGTTGGCGTTTTCGACGCCGTTCGACGATACAGCGGTGGACTTCCTCGAAAGCCTCGATGTGCCGGCCTACAAAATCGCCAGTTTCGAAAACACTGATCTGCCGCTGATTCGCCGTGTGGCCGCGACCGGCAAGCCGCTGATCATCTCCACCGGCATGGCCAGCATCGCCGAGCTCGACGAAACCGTGCGCGCCGCCCGCGAGGCCGGTTGCAAGGATCTGGTGCTGCTCAAGTGCACCAGCACCTACCCGGCGACCCCGGCCAACAGCAATGTGCGGACCATCCCGCATCTGCGGGAATTGTTTGGTTGTGAGGTCGGGCTGTCCGATCACTCCATGGGCGTTGGTGTGTCGGTCGCGGCGGTGGCGCTCGGGGCGACCGTGGTGGAAAAGCACTTCACCCTCGACCGTGGCGCTGGCGGGGTCGACGCCAGTTTCTCCCTGGAGCCGGCGGAACTGGCCAGCCTGGTGATCGAAACCGAGCGCGCCTGGCAGGCCATGGGGAATGTGCATTACGGCGTGACCGAGGCCGAGCGCAAGTCGCTGGTGTACCGACGCTCGCTGTACGTCACTCAGGACATGGCCGCCGGTGAACCCTTCACCGCCGCCAATCTGCGGGCCATTCGCCCAGGCCTGGGGCTGGCGCCCAAACACGCGCAAACCCTGCTGGGGCGCCGCGCCCGCCAGGCGATCAAGCGCGGAACGGCGCTCGACTGGTCATTGGTCGAATAACCCTTGTCGGGCTGATTCGGCAAAATAGCGTGACCTGTGAGTCATAACGCGCATCTTCACTGTATTGTATTGACCGGGGAGATGGCGCCTGGCCCTTTATCGGGTCCAGTGATAGCCCTTGACGCTTCCCGCTGCCGCCCGTTTCGGGCGGCTGAAAATCTTTGTATGTCGGCGCCCCTCGAATCCTTGCGAGCGGTGGTATTGGGCTGTTTATTATTGGGAAGCCGTAATGATTGGCATAAAAAGCATTGCGAGCTACGTTCCTGTAGCCGGCGTGGACAATTACGCACAAGGTGCAAAATTCGAGAAGGATGAAGAGTTCATCCTAGGCAAGATCGGTTCGGCCTTCCTGCCGCGCAAAGACGCTGAGCAGGAAACCTCGGACCTGTGTGTCGAAGCAGCCAACGCGCTGTTCGCCAACAACCCCGATTTGAAACGTGAAGCCATCGACGTGCTGATCGTCGTGACCCAGAACGGTGACGAAGAAGGCCTGCCGCACACCGCCGCCATCGTTCAGGACAAGCTGGGCCTGTCGACCAACGTGGCCGCGTTTGATATTTCCCTGGGCTGCTCGGGCTATGTCTACGGCCTCTACGCGATCAAGGGCTTCATGGAAGCCACGGGCCTGAAGAATGGCCTGCTGATCACCGCCGATCCGTACTCCAAGATCGTCGACCCGGAAGATCGCAACACCACCATGCTGTTCGGCGATGCCGCCACCGCGACCTGGATGGGCGAGGGCGCGCCGTGGCAACTGGGCAAGGCCAAGTTCGGCACCGACGGTTCCGGCGCGCCGCACTTGAAGGTCACCGATGGCGTGTTCTACATGAACGGTCGCCAGGTCTTCAATTTCGCGCTGCTCAAAGTCCCGGCGCATCTGCATGAACTGCTGGATGAGTCAGGCCTCAAGGCTGACGACATCGACGCCTTTTGCATTCACCAGGGCAGCGCGGCAATTGTCGATGCGGTCGCCCGGCGTTTCGAAGGCGAGCCGGAGAAGTTCATCAAAGACATGGTCGAGACCGGTAATACCGTGTCGTCGAGTATTCCGCTGCTGCTGGAAAAACACGTCCTGGACTCTGACTGGCAGCGCGTTGCGCTGAGCGGCTTTGGGGTGGGACTGTCGTGGGGCTCGGCGATTATCTATCGTCCCTGAGTCGGTTCTGTAGGCGCAGCCTTCGGTAGCTCCTACCGGGTATGCAGCAGCCTTGAGAACCAAAACGGCCGACACAAAATAGCGTTCAAGGGTTAACCTTGAACGCTATTTTTTTGCCTGTATGAACAGCGAGGCAGCATGAGCGAATGCTTTGATGACAATGCCCAGGTGATCGAGCGCCGCTGGCCGGCGTTGTATACGCGGTTGATGCTGGAAGACAGCACGTCGGTCCAGGCCGAGTTGACCGAGGGCCTGGCTTCGACGCTGAGCATTGACGGCATCCAGCTCACCAGTCGCCATGACCGTGTCCATGAAGCCCGTGTGCAGGCCGCCAGTTTGCCGACCGACAGGCCGCAGTTGCATGTCTACGGCACCGGCCTTGGGGACTTGCCGGCGGTCCTGCTGGCGCGTGCCGGGCTTGAGCGCTTGTACGTGCACATCCTCAACGGCGCCCTGTTTGCGCTGGTGCTGCAATTGCTCGATCAGCGGCACTGGCTCGACGACCCACGGGTGGAGTTGCTGTATGCCGGCGATCATGCGGATATCTACACGCCGTTTTTCGCACTGCCGGCGGAAATGCTGCTGGCCGATGACTTCAACGCCAAGATTCGTGATCGGCTGGTCAACGAAGTCCATCTGAGTTTCAACAATCGCGATTTCGACCCGCAATTGCCGTTCATTCAGCAGCGCTTGCAGGATTGCCTGGACGTGCTGCTCGCGGATGACGATGTGGCACAGCTGTTTGGCACCTGCACCGGCCGTGAAATCTATGTGATTGGCACCGGGCCGACCCTGGAAAGTCACTTCGAGCGCCTGGCGGCGGTGCGCGGGCAGGCCGAGCGGCCGCTGTTCATCTGTGTCGACACCGCCTATCTGCCCTTGCGCAAGCACGGGATCGTTCCCGATCTGGTGGTGACGATCGACAAACTGATCAGTTTTCGACACTTGCCTTTCGAGGAATCCGACGGCATCCCGTTGGTGTACCTGCCCATGAGCGATCCGGCGGTGTTGAAGGCCTGGAAGGGCAAGCGCTATGGCGGTTATACCGCCAGCCCGATCTACGACGCGTTGCGTCAGCAGCATCCCAGGGCGCAACTGCATGCGGGCGGCAGCGTGATTCACCCGGCCGTGGACCTGGCGGTAAAGATGGGCGCCACGCGCATTACCCTGTTCGGCGCCGACTTTGCCTTCCCGATGAACAAGACCCATGCCGGCTGGAATGACGGCGACCTGGGGCCAGCCCTGGAGCAGGCTCGACATTGGGTCCGTGACGGCTATGGCGAACGGGTCCGCACGCAGCTGAATTTTCGCGGCTACCTGTGTGTGCTGGAGCGTTATATCGCCGCGCATCCGCAAGTGAACTTCCTTAACAGCAGCCGCGCGGGCGCGATGATCGTCGGTACGCAGTTCAATCAGGAGTTTGTGCAATGAGTGCGCTGGTGAAGTGCATCGGTGAGTGCCGCCAATGTGCCGGATTGTTCCGGTTGGGGCGGGATGTCGAAGCGGCGCTGATCATGGTGGATGTCTTCGATGAGGCACAACGGCTTTTAGCGTCCGCGCCTCAGGATGTTCAGCTGACGTGGGCGCAGGTACTGACCCAAATGCTGGCGAGTCAGGAGCGTCAGGATTGGTTGGGGCTTGCCGATTTCATGGAATATGAGCTGATTGATTTGCTGGAAAGTGCTCAGGGTTGAGGTCGACCAACGGCTCTGGCCTACGGGTTGGTGCCATGGACAGTTTTATGACGTCATTTTTTCGTGATTGAGGGGCCGCCAAGCCCTTGTTTTGCAAGGGGTGGCAGGGTGATGGCAAATATTTTTGAAAAAGCCCTCAAGCAACCTGCCAAGCCGACGATAACTATTACGAAGGTTCTCTAGGCCACACCCGGCGGTTGCCAGGGCCGGAAGCCGCAGTACCCAACCAACGAGGAATTCGTCATGGCTTTAACAGTAAACACCAACACTACGTCGTTGAACGTTCAGAAAAACCTGAACCGCGCTTCCGATGCCCTGTCCACCTCGATGCAGCGCCTGTCCTCCGGCCTGCGTATCAACAGCGCTAAAGACGACGCCGCTGGCCTGCAGATCGCAACCCGCATGACGACTCAGATCCGTGGTGGCAACCAGGCGATCCAGAACGCCAACGACGGTATCTCCGTTGCTCAGACCGCTGAAGGCGCGCTGCAAGCTTCGACCGACATTCTGCAACGTATGCGTGAACTGGCTGTTAAAGCACGTACCGGTACCAACGGCAGCGTTGACCAGACCGCTACCAACCTTGAATTCGGTCAGATGTCTGACGAATTGACCCGTATCTCCGCTTCGACCAACCTGAACGGCAAAAACCTGCTGGACGGTTCGGCTGGCACCGTGACCCTGCAAGTGGGCGCAAACACTGGTTCGGCTAACCACATCGACCTGGTACTGAGCTCCAAGTTCGACGCCGTCAGCCTGTCGGTTGGTAGCGGTACTGTAGTTCTGACCGGTGCAAGCGTTTCGGGCGCTGCTGCAAACATCGACAACGCAATCACCGCGATCGACGCTGCAATTGCAAGCATCAACAGCACTCGCGCTAGCCTCGGTGCTTCGCAAAACCGTCTGACCAGCACCATCGCCAACTTGCAAAACATTGTTGAAAACACCACTGCTGCACAAGGTCGCGTACAAGATACCGACTTCGCCGCAGAAACAGCTAACCTGACCAAACAGCAAACTCTGCAACAAGCTTCCACCGCTGTTCTGGCCCAGGCTAACCAGCTGCCATCCGCTGTACTGAAACTGCTTCAGTAATTTCGGATCGGGTTTTGGCGGGGGAGTGCGCTTGCGTGCTCTCTCGCTTTTTCCGTTTAAGAGGTGATGGTTATGGACATGAGCGTGAAGCTGAACTTGTCTTACCCGGCCGCGCAACCGGCGGTCAGCACTACCGAAAAGCCGGTCGAAAAGCCTCGTGCCGAAAGTACCCAGCCTGTCGCAGCCAGCAAAGGCTCTGATTCTGGTAAATCGGACAATTCGGATGAGTTGAAAATGGCCGTTCAAGAGATCGAAAAGTTCGTTCAGTCGGTCAAGCGCAATCTGGAATTTTCCATCGACGAAACGTCCGGCAAGGTCATCGTCAAGGTGATTGCCAGCGAGTCCGGTGAAGTCATTCGGCAGATTCCGTCAGCCGAAGCAATGAAGCTGGCTGAAAGCCTGCACAATGCCAGCAATGTTTTGTTCGATGCCAAAGCCTGATACTGGCATGAAACGTGTTTGTACGATCATTGATCGCTGACAGTGGTCAAAAGACCGGCGACACACAGAAAGGGAGATGCACATGGCAAGTCCAATTTTACCGGGTGCGGGTCTAGGCTCTGGTCTCGACATCGGTTCGATCGTGTCCGCGCTGGTCAACTCCGACAAGTCGGCCAAACAAACGCAAATTGATACCCAGACCAAAACCAACACCCTGAAAATTTCCGGTGTCGGCTCCTTGAAGAGTGCGCTGGCGGCCTACCAGGCCACGCTGACTCAACTCAACAGCGCGACCAGTCCTGCGTTTGCCGGTTTTACCGCGACGTCGGGCAATACTTCTGTTCTGGCTGCAACCTCGGATAACACGGCGGTTGCGGGTACCTACAACGTGGTTGTGCAGAGTCTGGCCACGGGTTCGAAAGTCGGCAGTGCTGCTTTCGCCGGCGGTGCCGCCAGTGCCATTCCGAGTGGTACTCTGAAAATCAGTCAAAATGGCACTGATTACAACGTCACGATTCCGGCCAATGCGACGTTGCAAAGTACCCGGGACGCGATCAACACCGCTCAAGCTGTCAACGGTATTTCCGCCAACATCGTGACCGACAGCACCGGTGCCTCGCGCCTGGTGATCAACTCCAACAAGACCGGTGCCGGTTCTGACCTAAATGTCAGCGGTATTGCCGGCCTCGAAATTGATGGCACCGTGCCGATGGGGTCCACCCCTGCGCCGGGTGCTTCCGGGGCCATCAACGGGATTGCCGCAGATGCCAAGCTGACCATCGACGGCCTGACCGTTACCAGCAAGAGCAATACGGTGACCGGTGCGATCAGTGGCCTGACGCTAAACCTGGCTGCAATGAGTCCAACTTCGGGTGGGGTTGGAACCCCGACTGTGGTCACTGTGGCGAGCAACACCACTGGCTTGCAGACATCGATTCAGGCGTTCGTCGATGCCTACAACACCCTGAAAAAAACCGTTGATTCCCTGACCACTGCGACAGCGGATGCCGATGGCAAGCTGACTGTTTCAGCGGCGTTCACCGGTGATTCGCTGCCGCGCTCGCTGATTGCGGACGTACGTGGCGTGCTGACCGCGCCGGGTGCGGCGGGTCCGCTGTCCGTGCTGTCGCAGATCGGTGTGATGACAGACGCGTTCACCGGTAACCTGAAATTCGACACGGCTGCGTTCACCAAGACCATGAGCAACAATGGCATGACCGGCCAGGTGCAGCAGTTGTTCAGTGGTACGGACGCTAACAACGGCTTGTTGGCGCGCATGGGCAAGGCGATCGACCCTTACTTGAAGACGGGCGGATTGCTCGATCAGCGCAACACCAACCTTACCAGTACGGCCAAGAAAATTTCCGAGCAGCAGAAGACGCTGGATCTGCATGTCACCAGCCTGACGCAGACCTTGACGGCCAAGTACAACGCCATGGACCTGCTGGTTGGGCAAATGAAAGCGACGGCGAGCAACATCACCTCGTTCTTCGCTTCCTTGAACGCCCAGAAGTCCGCCAGCTAGTCATGAGCTGACGACAAAAACCCGGCTACGCTTTCTGGCGTGCGCCGGGTTTTTGTCTTTTGATCTAAAGTTTTTTGGCTCGCAGGCGATACACTGGTCATACGAGTCATTGTGGCAATGAGGTAGAACATGAATCCGATGTTAGCCCTTCGGCAATACCAGAAGGTGGGCGCGCAAGCACAGGCGTCCGAGGCCAGTCCGCACCGTCTGGTGCAAATGCTGATGGAAGGCGGCCTGGACCGCATCGCCCAGGCCAAGGGTGCCATTGAGCGTAAAGACGTGCCTGCCAAGTGCGTGGCGATCAGCAAGGCCATCGGCATTGTCGGTGGCTTGCGTGAAGGCCTGGATCTGGACAAGGCCGCCGAAACCGTTGGCGAACTTGACCGTCTTTATTCCTACATGATGAAGCGCCTCGCCGAGGCGAACATCAAGAGCGACCCGCGGATTCTCGATGAAGTCGCCGGTTTGCTGCGCACGGTCAAAGAAGGCTGGGATGCTATCGCAGCGCCAGGTCCGCAGTTTTAAGGAGATCACCATGAGTCTTGTATTGCAGCGAATCGAACAAACCCGCGAAGCGTTGGTCGGTGCCCTGGCCGAACGCAACTGGGAGGCAATCGGTCAGTTGGACCTGGATTGCCGTTCCTGCATGGAAGACGTCTTGAGTGAAGCTTCGCTGGACGAGGGGGCGTTGCGCGACAATCTTGAGGAGCTGCTGCATGTCTACAAGCAGCTGCTTGAGGTGGCGATGGGGGAGAGGCAGGCGATAGTCGACGAGATGTCTCAGATCCACCAAGCACAGAATGCCGCAAAGGTTTACCATCTGTTTGGTTAATCCGCGGTTAATCCAAACATAGTGCGCCATAAATTTGACTGTGCACGGTTTTTTGACTTAACTAGTGGCTGTATCCAGATTTCAGGCGTCTACAGGCATAACGTGTCTGCAAGCGTCTAGCTTGCCCCCTCATTTCGGGCATTGAGTTGACTAGGGAAGTTGCTATTGCATGTGGCGTGAAACCAAAATTCTGCTAATTGATGACGATAGCGTCCGTCGCCGCGATCTGGCGGTGATTTTAAATTTTCTCGGTGAAGAAAATTTACCCTGCGGAAGCCATGACTGGCAGCAGGCGGTCGGCTCGTTGTCATCAAGTCGTGAAGTCATTTGTGTGCTGATCGGGACGGTCAATGCTCCTGGCGCGCTTTTGGGCTTGCTAAAGACACTCTCAACCTGGGATGAGTTCCTTCCGGTTTTGTTAATGGGCGATAATTCTTCCGTTGACTTGCCTGAAGACCAGCGTCGCCGAGTGCTTTCGACCCTCGAAATGCCGCCCAGCTACAGCAAATTGCTCGACTCCCTGCACCGTGCCCAGGTCTATCGCGAGATGTATGACCAGGCCCGCGAGCGCGGTCGTCACCGCGAACCCAATCTGTTCCGCAGCCTTGTCGGCACCAGCCGTGCGATCCAGCACGTGCGCCAGATGATGCAGCAGGTGGCCGACACCGATGCCAGCGTGCTGATCCTCGGCGAATCCGGCACCGGCAAGGAAGTGGTCGCGCGCAACCTGCATTACCACTCCAAGCGTCGCGACGCGCCGTTCGTTCCGGTCAACTGCGGGGCGATCCCGGCCGAGTTGCTGGAAAGCGAACTGTTTGGCCACGAGAAGGGCGCCTTCACCGGGGCCATCACCAGCCGTGCCGGGCGTTTCGAACTGGCCAACGGCGGTACGCTGTTCCTCGACGAAATCGGCGACATGCCGTTGCCGATGCAGGTCAAGCTGCTGCGGGTCCTGCAGGAACGCACCTTCGAGCGCGTGGGCAGCAACAAGACCCAGAGCGCCGATGTGCGCATCATCGCGGCGACCCACAAGAATCTCGAAAGCATGATCGAGATCGGCGCCTTCCGCGAAGACTTGTACTACCGCTTGAACGTATTCCCGATCGAGATGGCGCCGCTGCGCGAACGTGTCGAAGACATCCCGTTGCTGATGAACGAGTTGATCTCGCGCATGGAGCACGAGAAGCGCGGTTCGATCCGTTTCAACTCGGCGGCGATCATGTCCCTGTGCCGTCACGGCTGGCCGGGCAACGTCCGTGAACTGGCCAACCTGGTGGAGCGCATGGCGATCATGCATCCATATGGGGTGATCGGTGTGGTCGAGTTGCCGAAGAAATTCCGCTACGTCGACGACGAGGACGAACAGCTGGTCGACAGCCTGCGCAGCGATCTGGAAGAGCGGGTGGCCATCAACGGGCACACCCCGGACTTCAGCGCCAATGCCCTGCTGCCGCCGGAAGGCCTGGACCTGAAGGACTACCTCGGTGGTCTGGAGCAAGGGCTGATTCAGCAGGCTCTGGATGATGCCAATGGCATCGTTGCGCGTGCCGCCGAGCGTCTGCGCATTCGTCGCACCACCCTGGTGGAGAAGATGCGCAAGTACGGCATGAGTCGTCGTGACGGTGATGAACAGGCGGATGATTGACGCCTGTTTTTCAAGTCCTTCATTTATAGGTGGTTTTTTTTAGGCACGGGTATTGCTACATCTCTCGCAACGTTCCGTTTCACTGACGGTCAGCCAAGCGAGAGAGCACGATGCCCCAAGCCGCCCAGATGTCTCCTGTCCCTGACGCTTCGGGGCAACCGTCGTCCGTAGAGCAGGCAAGCCGGCTGGGTCTTGAGCAGGCGTTCGCGCTGTTCAACCAGATGTCGAGCCAACTGACTGACTCCTACAGCATGCTCGAAGCCCGGGTCACCGAGCTCAAGGGTGAGCTGGCGGTAGTCAGCGCCCAGCGCATGCAGGAGCTGGCGGAAAAAGAACGCCTGGCCAACCGCCTGCAAAACCTCCTTGATCTGTTACCCGGTGGCGTCATCGTAATCGACGCCCAGGGCATGGTGCGCGAAGCCAACCCGGCGGCTTGCGAGTTGCTCGGCCTGCCCCTCGAGGGCGAGCTGTGGCGCCAGGTGATTGCGCGCTGCTTCGCACCTCGTGAAGACGACGGTCATGAAATCTCCCTCAAGGATGGTCGACGCCTGTCGATCGCCACCCGCTCGCTGGATGCCGAGCCCGGTCAGTTGGTATTGCTCAACGACCTGACCGAAACCCGCCACCTGCAAGATCAGCTGGCCCGTCATGAACGCCTGTCGTCCCTGGGTCGGATGGTGGCCTCGCTGGCTCACCAGATTCGCACGCCACTGTCCGCCGCGCTGCTGTACGCCAGTCATTTGACTGAGCAGGAATTGCCCGTCGCCACCCAGCAACGTTTCGCCGGTCGCTTGAAAGAGCGTCTGCACGAGCTGGAGCATCAGGTGCGGGACATGCTGGTGTTCGCGCGCGGCGAACTGCCGCTGACCAATCGCGTGACGCCCAAAGAATTGCTGCAATCACTGCAAGCGGCGGCACTGACCCACGTGCAGGACCTGCCCATCCGCTGGCAGTGCGACAGTCATGCCGGGGAGTTGCTGTGCAATCGCGACACCCTGGTCGGGGCGATTCTGAATTTGATCGAAAACGCGATTCAGGCCAGCAACGGTGCTGTTCGCTTGAAGGTTCACCTCTATACCCGGGGCAGCAATCTGCGCCTGTGCGTCAGCGACAGCGGCAGTGGCATCGATGACGCCGTACTGGCGCGCCTGGGAGAACCCTTTTTCACCACCAAGACCACCGGGACCGGGCTGGGTTTGACCGTGGTCAAGGCAGTGGCCCGCGCTCATCAGGGAGAATTGCAGTTGCGCTCGCGGCTCGGTCGCGGCACCTGTGCGCTGGTGTCCCTGCCGTTGTTTATCAGCGCATCGGACGCGGAGTGAAGGGCATGGCAATCAAGGTTCTACTGGTCGAGGATGACCGCGCGCTACGGGAAGCACTGGCGGATACGCTGCTGCTCGCGGGGCACGATTACAAGGCGGTCGGTTCGGCGGAAGAGGCGCTGGCGGCGGTCGGCGTCGAAGCGTTCAATCTGGTGGTCAGTGACGTCAACATGCCAGGCATGGATGGCCATCAGTTGCTCGGATTGTTGCGGGCACGCCAGCCACAATTGCCGGTGCTGCTGATGACCGCGCACGGCGCTGTGGAGCGGGCCGTCGATGCCATGCGCCAGGGCGCGGCGGACTACTTGGTCAAGCCGTTCGAGCCCAAGGCGTTGCTCGATCTGGTGGCGCGGCATGCGCTCGGCAGTTTGGGTGCCACCGACGGTGAAGGGCCGATTGCCTTTGAGCCGGCCAGTGCGCAATTGTTGGAACTGGCCGCGCGGGTGGCGCGCAGCGATTCCACGGTGTTGATCTCCGGCGAGTCCGGCACCGGCAAGGAAGTGCTGGCGCGCTACATCCACCAGCATTCCCATCGCTCCAGCCAACCATTCATTGCGATCAACTGCGCGGCAATTCCCGACAACATGCTCGAGGCCACGCTGTTCGGTCACGAGAAAGGCTCGTTCACCGGCGCCATCGCGGCCCAGGCCGGCAAGTTTGAACAGGCCGACGGCGGTACCATCCTGCTCGACGAAATTTCCGAAATGCCCATGGGCTTGCAGGCCAAGTTGCTGCGAGTGTTGCAGGAGCGCGAAGTCGAACGGGTCGGCGCGCGCAAACCGATCAGTCTGGACATTCGCGTCGTCGCCACCACTAACCGTGATCTGGCCGGCGAAGTGGCGGCGGGGCGTTTTCGTGAAGACCTTTATTATCGGCTGTCGGTTTTTCCGCTGGCCTGGCGTCCGTTGCGCGAGCGCACCGCCGACATCCTGCCGCTGGCCGAGCGTCTTTTGGCCAAACACGTCAATAAAATGAAGCATGCGGCAGCCAGGCTATCGCCCGAGGCGCAGGCGTGCCTGATCGGTTACCCATGGCCAGGCAATGTGCGTGAGCTGGATAACGCCATCCAGCGCGCGCTGATCCTGCAGCAGGGCGGTTTGATCCAGCCGCAGGATTTCTGCCTGTCGGGGCCGGTCGCCTGTGCGCCGTTACCCGCGTTGACGCCGGTGCGGGCGGTGGAGGTCGAGGCTGAATCGGCCAGTGCCTTGGGGGATGACCTGCGCCGTCATGAGTTCCAGATGATCATCGACACCTTGCGCGCCGAGCGCGGCCGGCGCAAAGAGGCTGCCGAACGCCTGGGCATCAGCCCGCGCACCTTGCGCTACAAACTGGCGCAAATGCGTGACGCCGGAATGGATGTGGAAGCTTATCTGTTTGCCACCTGATTCACCGGCAAGGCTTTTGTGAAGCAAGGCCACTGAGCTGGCACCCTTGTTGCTAACACCTCAGTACCCGCCGAGTGAGTGTCAAAAAATTGCGGGTCGCCAGAGAGAGTAGACCATGAGCCAAGGTATTGAATTTAATCGATTGATGTTGGACATGCGCTCCATGCAGATGGACGCGATGTCGGCACCGAAATCGACTGCCGCAGTTCCCGAACTGGGTGGCAGCAGCTTTGCCGACATGCTCGGTCAGGCCGTCAATAAAGTGAATGACACCCAGCAGGCGTCCAATCAGCTGTCCAGTGCCTTTGAAATTGGCAAGAGCGGCGTTGATCTGACGGATGTGATGATTTCTTCGCAGAAGGCCAGTGTGTCTTTCCAGGCGTTGACCCAGGTGCGTAACAAGCTGGTTCAGGCGTACCAAGACATCATGCAGATGCCGGTTTAAGGACGAGATTGAGTCATGGCAGAAGCAGTCGCCGATAATGTTCCGGCCAAGGCCACCCCAGTAGACGGCAAACCGCCGTTGTTCGGGTTGTCCTTCCTGGAAAACCTCTCCGAGATGACCATGTTGCGTCAGGTGGGCCTGTTGGTCGGCCTGGCTGCGAGCGTGGCGATTGGCTTTGCCGTGGTGTTGTGGTCGCAGCAGCCGGACTACCGGCCTCTGTACGGCAGTTTTGCCGGTATGGACGCCAAGCAGGTCATGGAAACCCTGGCCGCCGCTGACATCCCTTATACCGTTGAACCGAACTCCGGCGCCTTGCTGGTCAAGGCCGATGATGTGTCCCGTGCGCGGCTCAAGCTCGCGGCCGCTGGTGTCACTCCCAGCGACGGCAACATCGGTTTTGAAATCCTCGACAAGGACCAGGGCCTGGGCACCAGCCAGTTCATGGAAGCGACCCGATATCGTCGCGGCCTCGAAGGCGAACTGGCTCGCACCATCTCCAGCCTGAACAACGTCAAGGGCGCCCGCGTCCATTTGGCGATTCCGAAAAGCTCGGTGTTCGTGCGCGATGAACGCAAGCCTAGCGCTTCGATTCTGGTTGAGCTGTATTCCGGCCGCTCCCTGGAGCCAGGCCAGGTACTGGCGATCATCAACCTGGTCGCCACCAGCGTTCCCGAACTGAGCAAGTCGCAGATCACCGTCGTCGACCAGAAGGGCAACCTGCTGTCGGATCAGGCGGAGAACTCCGAGCTGACCATGGCCGGCAAGCAATTCGATTACAGCCGCCGTATGGAAAGCATGCTCACCCAGCGTGTGCACAACATCCTGCAACCGGTGCTGGGCAATGACCGCTATAAAGCCGAAGTCTCGGCTGATGTGGATTTCAGTGCCGTCGAATCGACGTCCGAGCAGTTCAACCCGGATCAACCGGCGCTGCGCAGCGAGCAATCGACCTCTGAACAACGCACCGCCAGCAATGGCCCGCAAGGTGTGCCGGGTGCTTTGAGCAACCAGCCGCCGTCGCCAGCCTCCGCGCCGCAAACCACCGGTGGCGCCACTGCGTCGGCCGGCATGGTGCAGCCAGGCCAGCCGTTGCTTGATGCCAATGGTCAGCAAATCATGGACCCGGCCACCGGCCAGCCTATGCTTGCTCCTTACCCGGCGGACAAGCGTCAACAATCCACCAAGAATTTCGAGCTTGATCGCTCCATCAGCCACACCAGGCAGCAACAGGGTCGTTTGAATCGCCTGTCGGTGTCGGTGGTGGTGGATGACCAGGTCAAGATCAACGCGGCCAACGGGGAAACCACCCGCGCGCCGTGGAGCGCCGACGAATTGGCGCGCTTCACTCGCCTGGTGCAGGACGCCGTCGGTTTCGACGCCAGCCGTGGTGACAGCGTCAGCGTGATCAACATGCCGTTCTCCGCCGAGCGCGCCGAAGCGATTGCCGATATTCCGTTCTACTCCCAGCCTTGGTTCTGGGACATCGTCAAGCAAGTGCTGGGTGTGTTGTTCATCCTGGTGCTGGTGTTCGGTGTGCTGCGTCCGGTGCTCAACAACATCACCGGTGGCGGTAAAGGCAAACAGCTTGCAGGCTTGGGCAGCGACGTCGAGTTGGGTGGCATGGGCGGCCTGGACGGCGAACTGGCCAACGACCGCGTCAGCCTGGGCGGTCCGCAAAGCATCCTGTTGCCGAGCCCGAGCGAAGGCTATGACGCACAGTTGAATGCAATCAAGAGTTTGGTGGCAGAAGATCCGGGTCGTGTGGCCCAGGTCGTGAAAGAGTGGATTAACGCAGATGAGTGATAACCGAGCCGCTGTCGCCAAACTGTCCCGGGTCGATAAAGCCGCGATTCTGCTGCTGTCCCTGGGTTCGACTGACGCCGCCCAAGTGCTGCGCCACATGGGGCCTAAAGAGGTCCAGCGTGTGGGCGTGGCCATGGCGCAAATGGGTAACGTGCACCGCGAGCAGGTCGAGCAGGTGATGAGCGAGTTCGTCGACATCGTCGGCGACCAGACCAGCCTGGGCGTCGGCTCCGACGACTACGTGCGCAAGATGCTCACCCAGGCCTTGGGCGAAGACAAGGCCAACGGCCTGATCGACCGCATTCTGCTGGGTGGCAACACCAGCGGCCTCGACAGCCTGAAGTGGATGGAACCGCGCGCTGTCGCTGACGTGATCCGATACGAGCACCCGCAGATCCAGGCGATCGTCGTGGCGTACCTCGACCCGGACCAGGCCGGTGAAGTGCTCGGCAACTTCGACCACAAGGTGCGTCTGGACATCATCCTGCGCGTCTCGTCGTTGAACACCGTGCAACCTGCGGCCCTGAAAGAACTGAACCAGATTCTCGAGAAGCAGTTCTCCGGCAACTCGAACGCCTCGCGCACCACCCTGGGTGGCATCAAGCGTGCGGCCGACATCATGAACTTCCTCGACAGCTCGATCGAAGGTCAGTTGATGGACTCGATCCGCGAAGTCGACGAAGACCTGTCCGGTCAGATCGAAGACCTCATGTTCGTGTTCAACAACCTGTCCGATGTCGACGACCGCGGCATCCAGGCGTTGCTGCGCGAAGTGTCTTCCGATGTGCTGGTGCTGGCCCTCAAGGGTTCGGACGAAGGCGTCAAGGAAAAGATCTTCAAGAACATGTCCAAACGAGCGGCCGAACTGTTGCGCGACGACCTCGAGGCCAAAGGCCCGGTGCGTGTCAGCGACGTGGAAACCGCGCAGAAAGAAATCCTCACCATTGCCCGCCGTATGGCCGAAGCCGGAGAAATCGTTCTCGGTGGGAAGGGTGGCGAAGAGATGATCTAAGGTCACTATGTCGTCCAAACATGATGAGTCCAACACCGACCTGATCCGTGGCAAGGAGGTCGGTGGTTTCGACGTCTGGTCGCTGCCCAGCTTCGACCCGCATGTGCCCGAGCCCGAGCCGGAACCCGAGCCCGAGCCGCCGGAAATGGAAGAAGTGCCGCTGGACGAAGTCCAGCCTCTGACCCTGGAAGAACTCGAAAGCATCCGTCAGGAGGCCTACAACGAAGGCTTCGCCACGGGTGAGAAAGAAGGTTTCCACAGCGCCACGCTCAAGGTTCGCCAGGAAGCCGAAGTGGCCCTGACCGCCAAGATTGCCGGCCTGGAACAGCTGATGGCCAACCTGTTCGAGCCCATCGCCGAGCAGGACACCCAGATCGAAAAGTCCCTGGTCGACCTCGTGCAGCACATCACCAAACAGGTGATTCAGCGCGAGCTCGCCATCGATTCCACGCACATCGAAAGCGTCATGCGCGAAGCCCTCAAACTGTTGCCGCTGGGCGTGGGCAATGTGCGGCTGTACATCAATCCCCAGGATTTCGAACAGGTCAAAGCCCTGCGCGAGCGCCATGAAGAAACCTGGCGCATCGTCGAAGACGAAGCCTTGTTGCCGGGCGGTTGCCGGGTCGAAACCGAGCACAGCCGCATCGACGCCACCGTCGAAACCCGCGTCACCCGGGTCATGGACAAGTTGTTCGATCAGTTGCATGAACAAGCGCTGCACCCGGCCGAGCCGGACATGAGCCTTGAACTGCCAATCGACGCCAAGCCTGAGCCCGCGCCGGAAGCGGAGCTGGAACTGCCGCCAGAACTGGACACCCCCGATGCGCCTTGATCGCACCAGTTTCGCCAAGCGCCTGGGCAGCTACGTCGAGGCCACGGAACTGGAAGGCGCGCCGATCCTTGAAGGTCGCTTGCTGCGCATGGTCGGCCTGACCCTGGAAGCCGAAGGCTTGCGCGCCGCCATGGGCAGCCGCTGCATGGTCATCAACGACAACAGTTATCACCCGGTACAGGTCGAAGCCGAAGTCATGGGCTTCTCCGGCAGCAAGGTGTTTCTGATGCCGGTGGGCAGCGTCGCTGGCATTGCCCCTGGCGCGCGGGTGGTGCCGATGGCCGATACCGGGCGTTTGCCGATGGGCATGAGCATGCTCGGTCGGGTGCTTGACGGCGCCGGTCGCGCACTCGACGGCAAGGGCGGGATGAAAGCCGAAGACTGGGTGCCGATGGATGGCCCGACCATCAACCCGCTCAAGCGCCACCCGATCAGCGAGCCGCTGGACGTGGGGATTCGCAGCATCAACGGTTTGTTGACGGTCGGTCGCGGTCAGCGTCTGGGCCTGTTCGCCGGTACCGGCGTCGGTAAGTCGGTGCTGCTGGGCATGATGACCCGGTTCACCGAGGCCGACATTATCGTGGTCGGGCTGATCGGTGAGCGGGGTCGTGAGGTTAAAGAGTTCATCGAGCACATCCTCGGTGAAGAAGGCCTCAAGCGCTCGGTGGTCGTGGCGTCCCCGGCGGACGATGCGCCGCTGATGCGTCTACGCGCGGCGATGTATTGCACGCGCATTGCCGAGTATTTCCGCGACAAGGGCAAGAATGTCCTGTTGCTCATGGATTCGTTGACCCGTTTCGCCCAGGCCCAGCGGGAAATCGCCCTGGCCATTGGCGAGCCGCCGGCGACCAAGGGGTATCCGCCGTCGGTGTTCGCCAAGTTGCCGAAACTGGTGGAACGGGCCGGTAACGCCGAGAAGGGCGGCGGTTCGATCACTGCGTTCTACACCGTATTGTCCGAAGGCGATGACCAGCAGGACCCGATCGCCGACGCCGCCCGAGGCGTGCTCGACGGCCACATCGTGCTGTCCCGGCGCCTGGCCGAGGAAGGGCATTACCCGGCCATCGACATCGAAGCGTCCATCAGCCGGGTCATGCCGTCGGTGGTCACGCCGGAACACATGATGCGCGCCCAGTATTTCAAGCAACTGTGGTCGCGGTATCAGCAGAGTCGCGACTTGATCAGCGTCGGCGCCTATGTGGCCGGTGGCGATCGGGAAACCGACCTGGCGATTTCCCTGCAACCGCAGTTGGTCCGCTACCTGCGCCAGGGCCTGAACGACAAAATCGGCCTGGGCGAAAGCGAATCCTACCTCGGTACGCTCTTCGCCCCTGCGGCCGGCGGTTAACCGGTCATGGCCCAGAGTCGCGCAGGGCGCCTGGCACCGGTGGTCGAAATGGCCGAAAAGGCCGAGAAGACCGCAGTCCAGCGCCTGGGCCACTTTCAGGGCCAGGTGCGCCTGGCCCAAAGCAAGCTCGACGACCTGGAAGCCTTCCGCCTCGATTACCAGGAACAATGGATCGTGCGCGGCAGCAGTGGCGTGTCCGGCCAATGGTTACTGGGTTATCAGGGCTTTCTGGCGCAACTGGGCACGGCCATCGATCAGCAGCGACAGAGTCTGGTCTGGCACCAGAACAACCTGAACAAGGCGCGTGATGCCTGGCAGCAGGCGTTTGCCCGGGTCGAAGGCTTGCGCAAACTGGTCCAGCGCTACATGGACGAGGCGCGCAAGCTCGAAGACCGGCGCGAGCAGAAGCTGCTGGATGAGTTGTCCCAGCGGTTGCCGCGTCAGGATCCGTATTAAGGCAGGTCTACCGCGTTATCGTTCATCGCGGGCAAGCCTTGCTCCTACAAGCGATAGCGATCTATCTGTCGCAACACAACTTCCCGCCTTGCCCCCACCCCCGCCAAGTGCTAAACCTTGTACACGCACGTTCACCAATGACAAGGAAGCCGTTAAATGTCAGTCGTTACAGAAGTCTCCCAAGATGGGCAAAAGCTGACGATTTCGATCAAGGGACGATTCGATTTTGCCAAGCATCAGGAATTTCGCGAGTCCTACGAAAATCTTCAGCCAAAACCCGAGTCCTTTGAGGTTGACCTGAAGGACGCCACCTACCTCGACAGTTCGGCGCTCGGCATGTTGTTGCTGTTGCGTGATCACGCCGGTGGCGAGAACGCCGAGATCAAGCTGACCCACGCCAATGCCGATGTGCGCAAGATCCTGGCTATCTCCAATTTCGAACAGATCTTCGACGTGGCATGAGCGCCGTGCAGTCGGTGTTCGAGCCGCTGACGATCCTGATCGCTGAAGACAGCGCGGCCGATTGCATGCTGCTGTCGAGTATCGTCCGGCGCCAGGGCCATCAGGTGCTGACGGCGGCCAATGGTGCCGAAGCGGTTGCCGCGTTCCGTGAGCAACGGCCGCAACTGGTGCTGATGGACGCCATGATGCCGGTGATGGACGGTTTCGAGGCGGCGCAGCAGATCAAGGCCCTGGCCGGGGAAACCCTGGTGCCGATCATCTTCCTGACGTCACTGACCGAAAGCGAAGCCTTGGCCCGTTGTCTGGAGGCCGGGGGCGACGACTTTCTGGCGAAGCCCTATAACCAGGTGATCCTCAGCGCCAAAATCAAGGCGATGGACCGCTTGCGGCGCTTGCAGGCCACGGTGCTTCAGCAGCGCGACCAGATTGCCCGGCACCACGAATACCTGCTTAACGAGCAGCGGGTGGCGAAGGCGGTGTTCGACAAGGTGGCCCACTCCGGCTGCCTGAATGCGCCGAATATCCGTTACCTGCAATCGCCTTACGCATTGTTCAACGGTGATCTGCTGCTGGCCGCGTTCACCCCGGCCGGCGACATGCATGTGTTGCTCGGCGACTTCACCGGTCATGGCTTGCCGGCCGCCGTCGGCGCCATGCCCCTGGCGGAAGTGTTCTACGGCATGACTGCAAAGGGCTACGGCTTGTCCGAAACCCTGCGCGAGATGAACGCCAAGCTCAAGCGCATCCTGCCGGTGGACATGTTCTGTTGCGCAACCCTGTTGTGCCTGAGCTTTCAGCGCCGTTCGGTGGAAGTCTGGAACGGCGGGATGCCGGACGGATATCTGCACAGCAATGCCACGGGCGAGCGCACGCCGCTGCGGGCGCGGCACCTGCCGTTGGGGGTGTTGAGCCCGACCACGTTTAACGATCGCACGGAAGTGTTTCCGATGGCGGTCGACGATCGGGTGTTCCTGTTGTCCGACGGGGTGATCGACACCTGCGATGTGAACGAGCAATTGTTTGGCGTGGAGCGGCTGGAGCAGGTGTTTGCCGCCAACCGTCGGCCGGATGCATTGTTCGCGGAGATCGAGCAGGCCCTGCGCGATTTCCGTGGCGAGGCCCGGGACGATGTGAGCATGGTCGAGGTCCGCCTGCTGGAATCGGCGCAACTGAGCCCGCCGGCGCTGGTGTATTCCGATAGTGGACAGTCGTGCCCGCTGGACTGGTCCGTGAGTTTCGAGTTTCGTGCCGCCACCCTCAAGCGCTTCAATCCGCTGCCCTATCTGTTGCAATTGTTGCTTGAAGTTCATGGCCTGCGGGCGCAAAGCGGCGCGTTGTACAGCGTGCTGGCCGAGCTGTATTCCAATGCCCTGGAGCACGGCGTGCTGGGGCTGGACTCCAGCCTCAAGCGTGATGCCTCGGGTTTTGCGCGCTATTATCAGGAGCGCAATTCCCGCCTCGACCAATTGCAGGACGGCTATGTGCGCTTGCATTTGCAGGTCACGCCAAAGGGCGAGGGCGGTTGCCTGTCGATTCGGGTCGACGACAGTGGCAAGGGTTTTGATGTGGCGCGGGTGATGGAGCGGCCGGTGGATGGCGTCGGTCTGTCGGGGCGCGGTGTCGGATTGATCCGTCAGTTGAGCCGCAAGGCGAGCTGGTCCGACGAAGGTCGTAGTGCGCACGTGGAGTTTTATTGGGAGGCTCTGGCATAATCCCGCGAATTCTTGATCAAGGAGTGAACAAGTGGCTGATACACATCTGGATCGCAACGTGCTGAACGCGTTGCAGGAGGTCATGGAGGACGAATATCCGACATTACTGGATACCTTCATCGCCGACTCCGAGGAGCGTCTACTCGTCCTGCGCAAGGCCGAGGATGCGGCGCAGCTCATGAATGCGGCCCATAGTTTCAAAGGTAGCAGCAGCAACATGGGCGCCGTCCGCCTGGCGGAACTGTGCAATGAGCTGGAACAGCGAGCCAAGCACCAGCGCCTCGCCGGCATTGAGAAACTGGTCGGCGAAATTGACGGCGAATTCGCCATCGTCCGTCCGCTCTATGAAGCCGAGCGTCAGCGTTCTTTAGCGCAGTAGCATGACCGTCCGGCGCATCAGGCGCCGGTTTTCCAAACCTGGCTCGACCTTTGCAATCATCTCACTCAACTGTACCTACGATCCCAGTGCAGCGGAGACCGCGTCATGCCCGTTACCCCCAATTTGCTTCTTCAGGCCGCTGCCAAGGCCAAGCCTCAAGCTGCCTCCGCCAATACCCCGGCGGTGACCGCTGAGCCTGGGGATAAGGCCTCCAGCTTCGCCAATGTCTTCGCCAAACAGGGCCAGAACAAGCCTGCCGCATTGGCTGATGCGCCGGTCAAACCGTCCCGGGATAAAACCCCGGACAACTCGGCGAAGAAAGACGTCAGCAACGACAAGTCTGCCGCCCCGCAGCCAGCGGTTGCCGATAGCGGCAAATCCTTGCCCGCCGACAAACCGGCGTCCGCCTCGACAGATGACAAGAGCGCCAGCGACAGCGACCCGGAGACGACCACTACGCCGGTGGCGGTCGATGCTCCGCCGGTCGACCCGACGCTGGACCCGGCCTTGATGCAAGCGGTGCAGCCAGTGGCGCCCGCACCCGCACCCGAAACCCCGCCAGCGGTAGCCACTGTGCAACCGCAAGTCGAGGCAGCGGTTGCTGCCGCCGTCACCGCCGCGCCGGTACAGGCCGCCGCGACCACCGACACCGATTTCGATCCAGAGGCCGACCCGCTCGACGCGCTGCCGGCCCTGCGCATGGCCATGGAACAGAGCGGTCACGTCTCCGCCTCCAGCCAATCCCAGGCCAAAGCGACACCGGCCCAGGCATCCGCCGAGGGTGAGCTGACTTCGGCGCAGAACTTTGCCGCCGGCATGGCGAGCATGCTCACTGTGCAATCCGACAAGGACAGTACCAGTCAGGGCGGCGAGAAGGCGTTCAGTGGCTTGCTCAATGAAGGGCTCAAGGACCTGACGTCCGCCAGCAGCGATACCCGCGTCGATGATTTCGCCAGTCGTCTGGCGGCATTGACCCAGGCTGCCACACCGAAAACCGCCAATGCACTGCCGGTCAATCAACCGATCGCCATGCATCAGAGTGGCTGGACCGAAGAAGTGGTCAACCGGGTCATGTACCTGTCCAGCGCCAATCTCAAGGCGGCCGACATTCAGTTGCAGCCCGCCGAACTGGGGCGCCTGGATATTCGGGTGAACATGGTGCCGGACCAGCAGACCCAAGTGACCTTCATGAGCGCTCACCCAAGTGTTCGCGAAGCGCTGGACGGGCAAATGCATCGCTTGCGCGACATGTTCGCGCAGCAGGGCATGGGCCAGGTCGATGTCAACGTGTCCGACCAGTCCCGTGGCTGGCAGGGCCAGGGCCAGGAGCAACAGGCTCAGCAAGGGCAGGGCGGGCGCACCAGCGCCAGCGGTGGCCGGGTTGATGCCATGGATGACGAGATCGTGCCGGCCGTCGCGGAAGTCGCGGCCAGCACCGCCAGCGTCATTGGCTCCAGTGCCGTCGACTATTACGCCTAGTCTCCTGCAGGAGCGAAGCTTGCCCGCGAACAAGACGCTGCGGTTTATCAGTTAAACCCCGTCATCGTTCTTCGCGGGCAAGCCTCGCTCCTACATGCCTGATCGTTCCCACGCTCTGCGTGGGAATGCAGCCTGGGGCGCTCCGCGTCCCTGCCGAAGCGGACGCGGAGCGTCCATTGAGGCATTCCCACGCGAAGCTTGGGAACGATCATTCACCCCTGCCTCAAATCCCCTCCCCGACACTTCTGGCATAACACTTGCTCTTGCCTTGCCGTGCGACTGTGAAAACTTGAATAGTGACGGATTATTGGCATGGCGAAGAGCGAAGCAGCAGCAGTGGTTAAAGACCCTGCAACCAAAGGCAAACTCAAGCTGATCATTGCGATCGTGCTGGCAGTGCTGCTGGCCATCGGCTTGTCCGTGGGGGCCACGTGGTACTTCATGCACAGCGCCCAAAGCAAACCTGTCGCGGCGGCTGAAACGGCCCCGCTGGGCAAGCAACCGGCAGTCTTCGAACCCATGGCGCCGGCCTTCGTCGCCAACTACAACCAGAACGGTCGCCAGCGCTACATGCAGGTGAGCATCACCATGCTCGGCCGCAACCAGGCGGATATGGAAGCGCTCAAAGTGCACATGCCGGTCATTCGCAATAACCTCGTCATGCTGTTCTCCGGTCAGGACTTCGCCACCCTCGCGACCCCGGTCGGCCAGGAAATGCTGCGCCAGAAGGCCACCGCCAGCGTCCAGGAAGTGGCGCAGAAAGAGCTGGGCAAAGTGGTGATCGAACAGTTGCTTTTCACTAATTTCGTACTGCAGTAGGAACACGACATGGCCGTGCAAGACCTGCTGTCCCAGGATGAGATCGATGCGCTGTTGCATGGCGTCGACGATGGTCTGGTACAGACCGATACCGCCGCCGAACCCGGCAGCGTCAAAAGTTACGACCTGACCAGCCAGGATCGGATCGTCCGCGGACGCATGCCGACCCTGGAAATGATCAACGAACGTTTCGCCCGCTACACCCGCATCAGCATGTTCAACATGCTGCGCCGCTCGGCGGACGTGGCCGTCGGTGGCGTGCAGGTGATGAAGTTCGGCGAATACGTGCACTCGCTGTACGTGCCGACCAGCCTCAACCTGGTCAAGATCAAGCCGTTGCGCGGCACCGCGCTGTTCATCCTCGACGCCAAACTGGTGTTCAAGCTGGTGGACAACTTCTTCGGCGGCGACGGCCGTCACGCGAAGATCGAAGGGCGTGAGTTCACCCCGACCGAGCTGCGTGTAGTACGCATGGTGCTGGAGCAGGCCTTCATCGATTTGAAGGAAGCCTGGCAGGCGATCATGGAAGTGAACTTCGAGTACATCAACTCGGAAGTGAACCCGGCCATGGCCAACATCGTCGGCCCGAGCGAAGCCATCGTGGTGTCGACTTTCCACATCGAACTCGATGGCGGTGGCGGCGACCTGCACGTGACCATGCCGTACTCGATGATCGAGCCGGTGCGCGAAATGCTCGACGCCGGTTTCCAGTCGGACCTCGACGATCAGGACGAACGCTGGGTCAACGCCCTGCGTCAGGACGTGCTGGACGTGGATGTGCCGATCGGTGCTACGGTGGCCCGTCGCCAACTGCGCCTGCGGGACATCCTGCACATGCAGCCGGGGGACATCATCCCGGTCGAGATGCCGGAAGAAATGATCATGCGCGCCAACGGCGTGCCTGCGTTCAAGGTCAAGATGGGCTCGCACAAAGGCAACCTCGCGTTGCAAGTGATCGAGCCGATCGAGCGCCGCTGACCGGCGCTCAATTCCCCCATTTAACACTGGCCGCTTCTAAGAGCTGCCCGCCGAGGACACATGATGAACGACGATATGAACGCCCAGGACGACCAGGCACTGGCTGATGAATGGGCCGCTGCCCTGGAAGAAACCGGTGATGCCGGCCAGGACGATATCGATGCGCTGCTGGCTGCCGATACCGGTAGCTCGGCGTCCAACCGTCTGCCGATGGAAGAATTCGGCAGCGTGCCGAAGAACAACGACCCGGTGACCCTGGACGGCCCGAACCTGGACGTCATCCTCGACATCCCGGTGTCGATTTCCATGGAAGTCGGCAGCACCGACATCAACATCCGCAACCTGCTGCAACTCAACCAGGGTTCGGTGATCGAACTTGATCGCCTGGCCGGTGAGCCGCTGGACGTGCTGGTCAACGGCACCCTCATCGCTCACGGCGAAGTGGTCGTGGTCAACGAGAAGTTCGGCATTCGCCTGACCGACGTGATCAGCCCTAGCGAACGCATCAAGAAGCTGCGCTAAGTGAACAAGGTCCTGGGGTTGATGCTGGCGCTGCCGGTCAGCGCTTTGGCTGCCGAACCGGTGGCCACGGCGGCTGCGGCGGCTGCACCGGTGGTCAACAGCGGCGTGGCCGGGCAATTGACGCAATTGGTGTTCGGCCTGTTGTTCGTGCTGGCGTTGATCTTTTTCCTCGCCTGGCTGTTGCGCCGGGTCCAGCAGGCCGGGCCGGCGGGCAAGGCGCAGGTGATCGATATCATCGGTTCCCGCGCGCTGGGTCCCCGTGATCGCCTGATGCTGGTACAGGTCGGCAACGAACAGATTCTGCTCGGCCTCAGCCCCGGCACCATCACGGCATTGCATGTGCTCAAGGAGCCGGTGCACGTGCCGAGCGCGAGTGAAAAAACGACCCCGGAGTTTGCCCAGCGCCTGATGGAACTGTTGGGCAAGGATCAGAAGGATAAGAAGTAATGGGTGCGCTACGCATCGTCTTGACGCTGGCCCTGATGCTGGCGGCGCCGCTGGTGTTCGCCGCCGATCCGCTGTCGATCCCGGCCATTACGCTGGGCACCAATGCCCAGGGTGCGCAGGAATACTCGGTCAGCCTGCAGATCTTGCTGATCATGACCGCGCTGAGCTTCATTCCAGCGTTCGTCATGCTGATGACCAGCTTCACCCGGATCATCATTGTCTTTTCGATCCTGCGCCAGGCCCTGGGCCTGCAGCAGACGCCGTCGAACCAGATCCTCACCGGCATGGCGCTGTTCCTGACCATGTTCATCATGGCGCCGGTGTTCGACCGGGTGAATAACGATGCCCTGCAACCGTACCTGGCGGAGAAACTCACCGCCCAGGACGCCGTGCTCAAGGCGCAAGTGCCGATCAAGGACTTCATGCTCGCCCAGACCCGCACCAGCGATCTGGAGCTGTTCATGCGCCTGTCCAAACGCACTGACATCGCCACGCCGGATCAGGCGCCGTTGACCATTCTGGTGCCGGCGTTCGTGACGTCTGAGCTGAAAACCGCCTTCCAGATCGGCTTCATGATCTTCATTCCGTTCCTGATCATCGACCTGGTCGTGGCCAGTGTGCTGATGGCGATGGGGATGATGATGCTGTCGCCGCTGATCATTTCCCTGCCGTTCAAGATCATGCTGTTTGTGCTGGTGGATGGCTGGGCGTTGATCATCGGCACGTTGGCCAGCAGCTTTGGAGGTGTTTCGCCATGACCCCGGAAGTCGCCGTAGACATCTTTCGGGACGCGCTCTGGCTGACCACCATGATGGTCGCGGTGCTGGTGATTCCGAGTCTGCTGGTGGGCCTTTTGGTGGCGATGTTCCAGGCGGCCACGCAGATCAACGAACAGACCTTGAGCTTCCTGCCGCGTCTGTTGGTGATGCTGGTAACGCTGATTGTGGCCGGCCCGTGGCTGGTACAGACCTTCATGGAATACATCCTGCGGCTGTACGGCAATATTCCTATGGTCATTGGCTAAACCATGTCGCTGCTGCAACTGACCGATACCCAGATCAGCACGTGGGTTGCGACGTTCATGTTGCCGCTGTTTCGCGTCGGCACCTTGCTGATGGTCATGCCGATTTTCGGGACGACCCTGGTGCCACGGCGGGTGCGGGCGTATTTCGCCCTGGCCATCACCGTCGTCATCACTCCGGCGTTGCCACCCATGCCGCCGGTCAATCCGCTTGACCTGAGTGGGCTGCTGCTGATCGGCGAGCAGATCGTCATC
Source organism: Pseudomonas sp. ANT_J12 (assembly GCF_008370045.1). Taxonomy (GTDB): domain Bacteria; phylum Pseudomonadota; class Gammaproteobacteria; order Pseudomonadales; family Pseudomonadaceae; genus Aquipseudomonas. Next base: position 232,260 of record NZ_VOBN01000001.1, on the reverse strand, counting down.
GGCGCCGTGATGGGGTTCTCCTTGCAGCTGTTCTTCCAGGCATTCGTCGTTGCCGGGCAGATTGTCGCGATCCAGATGGGCATGGGCTTTGCGTCCATGGTCGACCCTACCAACGGCGTGTCGGTGGCGGTGATCGGGCAGTTCTTCACCATGCTGGTGACGCTGCTGTTCCTGTCGATGAACGGCCACCTGGTGGTGTTCGAAGTCCTCACCGAAAGCTTCACCACGCTGCCGGTCGGCAGCGGGTTTATGGTCAATCATTTCTGGGAGCTGGCCGGCAAGCTCGGCTGGGTGCTGGGGGCCGCGCTGGTACTGGTCTTGCCGGCGGTCACCGCGTTGCTGGTGGTCAACATCGCGTTTGGTGTGATGACCCGGGCGGCGCCGCAACTGAACATCTTCTCCATTGGTTTTCCGCTGACCCTGGTCCTGGGGATGTTCATCCTCTGGGTCAGCCTGGGCGACATTCTCAATCAGTATCAACCGTTGGCCACCGAGGCCCTGCAGTTGTTACGTTCACTGGTACAGGCGCGCTGAGTCATGGCTGAGAGCGAAAGCGGTCAGGACAAGACAGAAGACCCCACGGAGAAAAAGAAAAAGGACTCCCGGGACAAGGGCGAGACGGCGCGCTCCAAAGAACTCAATACCTTGGCGATCATGTTGGTCGGCGCCAGTGCGTTGCTGATTTTCGGCGGTGCATTGGCCGAGGACATGATGGAATTGATGCGCATGAATTTCTCGTTGCCGCGCGAAGTCATCCTCGATCAGAAAGCCATGACCAACTACCTGCTGCACTCGGGGCAGATTGCCTTGTGGGCGATTCAGCCGATCATGATTTCCCTGGTGTTGGCGGCGCTTCTGGGCCCGATTTCCCTGGGGGGCTGGCTGTTCTCGGCCAGCAGCATGGCGCCGAAGTTCAGCCGGATGAACCCGCTCAGCGGCCTCAAGCGGATGTTTTCCACCAAGGCCCTGGTGGAACTGCTCAAGGCGTTTGCCAAATTCACCATCGTCCTGTTCGTGGCGCTGGCGGTGTTGTCATCGGACATCGATGACTTGCAGCGCATCGCCCATGAACCGTTGGAATCGGCGATCATCCACAGCATTCAAGTGGTGGGGTGGAGTACGTTGTGGATGGCCTGCGGGCTGATCATCATCGCCGCGGTCGACGTGCCGGTGCAGTTGTGGGAAAGCCACAAGAAACTGCTGATGACCAAGCAGGAAGTGCGCGATGAACACAAGGATTCGGACGGGCGACCGGAGGTCAAGCAGCGTATTCGTCAACTGCAACGCGAGATGTCCCAGCGCCGGATGATGGCGGCGATCCCCGATGCCGACGTGATCATCACCAACCCGACCCACTACGCCGTGGCCCTCAAATACGACCCGGACAAGGGTGGGGCGCCGATGTTGATTGCCAAGGGCAGCGACTTCCTGGCCTTGAAAATCCGCGAAATCGCCGTGGCCAACGAAGTGCTGCTACTCGAATCACCAGCCCTGGCGCGTTCGATCTACTACTCCACCGAACTCGACCAGGAAATCCCCGGCGGCCTGTACCTCGCCGTCGCCCAGGTCTTGGCCTACGTCTACCAGATCCGCCAGCACCGCGCTGGCAAGGGCAAACGCCCGGATCCGCTCAAGGACGACCTGCCGATTCCGCCGGATTTGCGCCGGGATTCCTGATAACGCCTCAATCCCTGCAAGCGGACTCGCCCCCACACGGATCGTTCCAACGCGCAGCGTAGGAACGATCATCCCCACCCCGGCAAAAGTTGGAAGGCTTCTTGCAGTAGCCGCTCTGCGTCTGCTTCAGGCGTCAAAAGTTTGCTTTAAAGGAACGGGGAAAACCGGTGGATCGCTCTCAGTTATTCAACAGTGCTCGCACAAACGTCGCCGACTTGAGTCGGGGCAATCTGGGTGTGCCGCTGTTGCTGCTGGTCATGCTGGCCATGATGATGTTGCCGGTGCCGCCGTTCCTGCTGGACGTGTTCTTCACGTTCAACATTGCCTTGTCGATTGTGGTGTTGCTGGTCTGCGTCTACGCCTTGCGGCCGCTGGATTTCGCGGTGTTCCCGACGATTTTGCTGGTGGCGACGCTGATGCGCCTGGCGCTGAACGTGGCCTCCACGCGGGTGGTGATGCTCCACGGTCAGGAAGGGCATGCCGCCGCCGGTAAGGTGATCCAGGCCTTCGGTGAGGTGGTGATCGGCGGTAACTACGTGGTCGGTATCGTGGTCTTCGCGATTTTGATGATCATCAACTTCGTCGTGGTGACCAAGGGTGCCGGGCGGATTTCCGAGGTGAGCGCACGTTTCACCCTCGACGCCATGCCCGGCAAACAAATGGCCATCGACGCCGACTTGAACGCCGGCCTGATCGATCAGAACCAGGCCAAACTGCGCCGCATGGAAGTTGCCCAGGAAGCCGAGTTCTACGGTTCCATGGACGGTGCCAGCAAGTTCGTGCGTGGTGACGCCATCGCCGGCCTGCTGATTCTGTTCATCAACCTGATCGGCGGCATGGCGGTCGGTATCTTCCAGCACGGCATGTCCTTCGGTGACGCCGGTCGGGTTTACGCGCTGTTGACCATCGGTGACGGTTTGGTGGCGCAATTGCCGTCACTGTTGTTATCGACAGCGGCCGCGATCATGGTGACCCGTGCTTCCGGCTCGGAAGACATGGGCAAGCAGATCGGTCGCCAGATGTTCGCCTCGCCCAAAGCGTTGGCCGTCGCGGCCGGTTTGATGGCGGTGATGGGCCTGGTGCCCGGCATGCCGCACTTCTCCTTTCTCAGCATGGCGGCCCTGGCGGCCGGCGGCGCGTACCTGTTCTGGAAGAAGCAGAACGTGGTCAAGGTCCAGGCCTTGCAAGAGGTCCAGCGTCAGCAAGAACTGCTGCCATCCCCGGCCCGCTCCCAGGAAACCAAGGAATTGGGCTGGGACGACGTGACCCCGATCGACATGATCGGCCTGGAAGTGGGCTACCGCCTGATTCCGCTGGTGGACCGCAACCAGGGTGGCCAGTTGCTCGCGCGGATCAAGGGTGTGCGCAAGAAGCTGTCCCAGGACCTGGGCTTCCTGATGCCGACTGTGCACATTCGTGACAACCTCGACCTGGCCCCAAGTGCCTACCGCCTGACGCTCATGGGCGTGATCCTCGCCGAAGCCGAGATTTACCCGGATCGCGAGCTGGCGATCAACCCAGGGCAGGTCTACGGCGCGCTCAACGGCATAACCGCCAAAGATCCGGCTTTTGGTCTGGAGGCGGTCTGGATCGAAATCAGCCAGCGCGCCCAGGCGCAGTCCCTCGGTTACACCGTGGTCGATGCCAGTACGGTAGTGGCAACCCACTTGAACCAGATTCTGTACAAGCACTCCAGTGAGCTGATCGGCCACGAAGAAGTGCAGCAACTCATGCAATTGCTGGCCAAAAGCTCGCCGAAACTGGCTGAAGAGCTGGTGCCGGGGGTGGTGTCGCTGTCGCAACTGCTCAAGGTCTTGCAGGCGTTGCTCGCCGAACAAGTGCCGGTTCGCGACATCCGCAGCATCGCCGAGGCCATCGCCAACAATGCCAGCAAGAGTCAAGATACTGCCGCGCTGGTGGCGGCGGTGCGCGTCGGCGTAAGCCGCGCAATCGTCCAAAGCATTGTAGGGACTGAGTCGGAGCTGCCAGTTATCACCTTGGAGCCAAGGTTGGAACAGATATTGCTCAATAGTCTTCAGAAGGCAGGACAAGGCTCGGAAGAGGGCGTTCTGCTGGAGCCAAGCATGGCAGAGAAGCTGCAACGTTCGTTGATCGATGCGGCACAGCGTCAAGAGATGCAAGGTCAGCCGGTGATTCTGCTGGTAGCCGGTCCGGTTCGCGCCATGTTGTCGCGTTTCGGCAGGCTGGCAGTCCCGGGTTTGCACGTGTTGGCGTATCAGGAAATCCCTGACAACAAGCAAGTGACCATCGTTGCGACAGTAGGGCCCAACGGCTGAGGTAGTGGTTTATGCAAGTTAAGCGTTTTTTCGCCGCCGATATGCGTCAGGCCATGAAACTGGTACGTGATGAGCTGGGCGCTGATGCGGCCATTATCGGCAACCGCCGGATCGCCGGTGGTGTCGAGCTGACGGCTGCCCTGGATTACAAATTGTCGGCGCTAGCCCCGCGCGTTCCAAACATGGAACTCGAGGATGAGCTGCGCAAGACCCAGTCGCGCATCGTCACCGCCCAGGCCGAACTGAGCCTGCGCGGCGAAGGCGAAACCGACGGTGACAAGACCACCAATCGCCAGTTGTTCGCCGGCCTGCCATTGACCGCTGCCGAGCCGCTGATCGAACCGACTTACGAACAGCCCCGTCGTGCCGCGCCAGCCCCGGCGCCCGTGTCCGGCGGTGTTGACCCACGGGCTTTCGATTCGATGCGTTTCGAACTCAACAGCCTGCGCGAATTGATGGAAGTGCAACTCGGCTCCCTGGCCTGGAATCAGCTGCAAGGCAGCCGTCCGGCCCAGGCCAACCTGTGGCGTCGCCTGCAACGCATCGGCTTGTCCGGCCCGTTGTCCCGCGACCTGCTGGCGCTGATTACCGATATTGAAGAGCCTCGTCAGGCCTGGCGCATGTTGCTGGCGCACCTGGCGCGGATGATCGCCACACCGGAAGTCGAGCCACTGGAAGAGGGCGGCGTGATTGCCATGGTCGGCCCTGCCGGCATGGGCAAGACCACCACCCTGGCCAAGCTCGCGGCCCGTTACGTGCTCAAGTACGGCGCGCAGAACATCGCGCTGGTGAGCATGGACAGCTACCGCATCGGCGCCCAGGAACAATTGAAGACGCTGGGCCGCATTCTGAATGTGTCGGTGACCCACGTCGATCCGGGCCAGTCCCTGGTGCAGGCGCTGGATCCGTTGCTGCGCAAACGCGTGATTCTGATCGATACCGCCGGCCTTCAGGCCAGCGATCCGGCCTTGCGCATGCAGCTCGAAAGCCTGGCCGGTCGCGGGATCAAATCGAAAAATTATCTGGTCCTGGCAACCACCAGCCAGAAACAGGTTCTAACCGCCGCTTATCACAGTTACAAGCGGTGTGGGCTGGCTGGCTGCATCCTGACTAAACTGGATGAAACGGCGAGTCTGGGCGAGGTGTTGAGCCTGGCCATCAGTCATGAATTGCCAGTGGCGTACCTCACCGATGGCCCGCGCATTCCAGATGATCTGCATCTGCCGCGGCGTCACCAGTTGGTCAGTCGCGCGGTGAGCGTGCAAATGCAGGAAGAACCCAGCGAGGAAGCCATGGCTGACATGTTCGCTGATATTTACCACAGCCCGACCAAGCAGGTTGGCTGAGGTACTAATGAACAGTTTTTGTACCTACATCGATGGTCTGCCATGCATTGTTCAGTTGATGAACGCGCAGCCAGTAATGTGGCCTCCGTCTATGCAAGACAAGGTAAAGAAATAACATGGGCAGCATGCATCCCGTACAGGTGATCGCGGTGACCGGCGGCAAAGGTGGCGTCGGGAAGACTAACGTGTCAGTGAACTTGTCCCTGGCTCTAGCAGAGCTTGGCCGACGCGTCATGCTGCTGGACGCCGATCTGGGTCTGGCGAACGTCGACGTTCTGCTGGGACTGACGCCCAAACGTACCCTGGCCGACGTGATCGAAGGCCGCTGCGAGCTGCGCGACGTTCTGTTGCAGGGCCCGGGCGGTATCCGTATCGTCCCGGCCGCGTCCGGCACCCAGAGCATGGTTCATCTGAGCCCGGCCCAGCATGCCGGCCTGATCCAGGCCTTCAGCGATATCGGCGATAACCTTGATGTATTGGTGATCGACACGGCTGCGGGTATTGGTGACTCGGTCGTCAGTTTTGTCCGCGCCGCGCAAGAAGTGTTGCTGGTGGTCTGCGACGAGCCGACCTCCATCACCGACGCCTACGCCCTGATCAAATTGCTCAACCGCGATTACGGCATGAACCGCTTCCGCGTCCTGGCCAACATGGCCCAGAGCCCGCAGGAAGGGCGCAACCTGTTCGCCAAGTTGACCAAGGTCACGGACCGCTTCCTCGACGTGGCCCTACAATACGTCGGCGCCGTGCCTTACGACGAAAGCGTGCGCAAGGCCGTGCAGAAGCAACGTGCCGTCTACGAAGCCTTCCCGCGCTCCAAGTGCGCCCTGGCGTTCAAGGCGATTGCACAGAAAGTCGACACCTGGCCGCTGCCGGCCAACCCGCGCGGGCACCTGGAATTTTTCGTCGAGCGCCTCGTGCAACAGACCGCAGGACCCGTCCTATGACAGCCAGTGGCTACAACCTCTACAAGAAGTCGGCACGTGATTCGCAATACGAGCTGATCGAGCGTTACGCGCCACTGGTCAAACGCATTGCTTACCACTTGCTGGCGCGTCTGCCGGCCAGTGTCCAGGTGGAAGACCTGATCCAGGCCGGGATGATTGGCCTGCTTGAAGTGTCAACCAAATACGACGCCAGCAAAGGCGCGAGTTTCGAAACGTACGCGGGCATTCGAATCCGTGGCGCGATGCTCGATGAAGTACGCAAGGGGGACTGGGCGCCACGTTCGGTCCACCGCAATACCCGCATGGTCAGCGACGCAATTCGCTCGATTGAAGCTAAAACCGGCCGTGATGCTAAAGATCACGAAGTTGCGGCCGAACTCCAATTGAGTCTCGACGATTATTACGGGATTTTGAACGATACCTTGGGCAGCCGCCTGTTCAGTTTCGACGATCTGTTGCAGGACGGCGAACACGAAGGGCTGCACGAGGATGGCGCCAGTGCTCATCTGGAGCCGTCGCGCGATCTGGAAGATGAACGCTTCCAGGCCGCCTTGGCGGACGCGATTGCCAATTTGCCGGAGCGTGAGCGACTGGTGTTGGCGCTGTACTACGACGAAGAGCTGAACCTCAAGGAAATCGGTGAGGTCCTGGGTGTCAGCGAATCCCGTGTCAGCCAGTTACACAGCCAGTGCGCGGCCCGTTTGCGGGGGCGTTTGGGGGAGTGGCGAGCGCGCTGAAGGCAGTGTGGGGACACTGCGAACGAGGCTGGTGTGGTGATGAACTGCAGCGGTCTCGATCTGTTGTGCTCCAGACAGTCATTTGAGTGCTTTGCCGGATTGAATGAAATGGCGCGTCCAGGTGCTGGGCGCGTTTAAGACTGCTTGGAGGTCGAATTGGACAAGAACATGAAAATCCTCATCGTTGATGACTTCTCAACGATGCGGCGGATCATTAAAAACCTGTTGCGTGACCTTGGGTTCACCAACACGGTCGAGGCTGACGATGGCACCACTGCCATTCCGGTGCTCAACAGCGGCAGCATCGACTTTCTGGTAACAGACTGGAACATGCCGGGCATGACCGGTATCGACCTGCTGCGCCACGTGCGCGCCGATGAAAAACTCAAGCACCTGCCAGTGCTGATGGTGACCGCTGAAGCCAAGCGCGAACAGATCATCGAAGCGGCCCAGGCCGGTGTTAACGGCTATGTGGTCAAACCCTTCACGGCCCAGGCGTTGAAAGAAAAAATCGAAAAGATTTTCGAACGCATCGGTTGAGTCACTGCGCCACGGGGTAGCTATGGACCACAACGAATCTTCACAGGGCGATTTTGAATCGACCCTGAAAAAACATGCCCGCGAACTGGTCGACAGCCTTGAAAAAGGCAAGTTTGGCGACGCTGTGCAACTGATTCATGAGCTCAACCAGACCCGTGACCGCGGCCTGTACCAGGAAGTTGGCAAGCTCACTCGCGAGCTGCATAGCGCGATCGTCAATTTCCAGATTGACCCGAACATGCCGCAAGCCGAGGAAGTCTCGCAGATCACGGACGCCACCGAGCGTCTGGGGTATGTGGTCAAGCTGACCGAGGCCGCTGCCAACCGCACCATGGACCTGGTGGAAAACGCCACGCCGCTGGTCAATGGCCTGAGCACTGAAGCCCAGGCATTGAGCGCCGACTGGGGACGCTTCATGCGTCGCGAAGTCGGGGCTGAAGAGTTCCGCGAGCTGGCCCGGCGGGTCGACGGTTTCCTGACGCGCAGCAGCGCGGACAATCGCACAGTGTCGAGCAACCTCAACGACATTCTGCTGGCCCAGGATTACCAGGACCTCACCGGTCAAGTGATCAAGCGCGTGACCCAATTGGTCACCGAAGTTGAAAGCAACCTGCTCAAGCTCGTGCTCATGGCCAGCCAGGTAGACCGCTTTGCGGGTATCGAACATGACCGTGAAGCGATGCTGGCTGAAAAAGATCCACAAAAACATCTCTCGCAGGGTGAAGGTCCGCAGATTCATGCCGATAAAAGAGAAGATGTTGTGTCCGGTCAGGACGATGTGGACGATTTGTTATCCAGTCTTGGATTTTAGGTTTTTTAGGTTTTTAGACCTTTAGGAGCACCCCCTTAATGAGCTTCGGCGCCGATGAAGAGATCCTTCAGGATTTCCTGGTTGAGGCCGGCGAGATTCTAGAGCAACTGTCCGAGCAGCTGGTCGAGCTGGAAAGCCGACCGGATGATGCGGACTTGCTCAATGCAATTTTTCGCGGTTTTCACACTGTAAAAGGGGGCGCCGGCTTCCTCCAGCTCAATGAGCTGGTGGAGTGCTGTCACATCGCCGAGAACGTGTTCGACATCCTGCGCAAGGGTGAACGACGCGTCGACTCGGAACTGATGGACGTGGTTCTTGAAGCGCTGGATGCGGTGAACGGCATGTTCACCGAAGTCCGCGAACGCAGCCCGATCACGGCTGCCACTCCGCAATTGCTGGAAGCCTTGGCCCGTCTGGCCGAGCCGCAATCGGCCGACGTCGCAGCCCCGGTTGCCGACGCGGTGGAAGAACCGGCCGCTGAAAGCGAGTCGGGCGACATCACCGATAACGAATTCGAACAACTGCTGGACTCGCTGAACGCCGTCAAGGCCCAGGCCGAAGCCCCGGCGCCTGTGCCTGCGCCGGCCGCATCGGCCAGCGACGAAATCACCGATGCCGAGTTCGAGTCGTTGCTCGATCAGTTGCACGGTAAAGGTCAGTTCGCGGTGGATGCCGTAGCCGCTCCGGCTGCACCGGCACCCAAGGCCCCGAAAGCGGCTGGCGACAGCTCGGACATCACCGACGACGAATTCGAAGCACTGCTCGATCAGTTGCACGGCAAGGGCAACTTTGCCGTCGATGCGCTGGAAACCGCCATTGCCTCGGCGCCAGCCCCGGCTGCGCCAACCGCTAAAGCGGCCGGCGGCGATCTGATCTCCGATCACGAGTTCGAATCGCTGCTCGACGAATTGCACGGCAAAGGCAAGTTCACTGAAGTCGGTACCGGCACTGTGGTGACGGCTCCCGTCGCCAAAGCCCCGGCACCGGCGCCGAAACCTGTCGCCAAAGCGCCCGAGCCTAAAGCCGAAGCGCCGAAACCGGCCGCCGCGGCTGCACCGGCTCCGGCCCGTGCCCCGTCCGCGCCGCCACCGGAAAAACCGGCCAGCGAAGCCGAGACCACCGTGCGGGTTGATACCGCGCGTCTCGACGAAATCATGAACATGGTGGGCGAACTGGTACTGGTGCGTAACCGCTTGGTCCGTCTGGGCCTCAACAGCGGCGACGAAGCCATGTCCAAGGCTGTGTCGAACCTCGACGTGGTCACGGCCGACCTGCAAACCGCGGTCATGAAGACCCGGATGCAACCGATCAAGAAGGTCTTCGGGCGCTTCCCGCGCCTGGTTCGCGACCTGGCTCGCCAGCTCAAGAAAGAGATCAACCTGGAGCTGGTCGGCGAAGAAACCGACCTCGACAAGAACCTCGTCGAGGCCCTGGCCGACCCGCTGGTCCACTTGGTGCGCAACTCGGTCGACCACGGTATCGAAGAGCCGGCCGAACGCGAAGCAATGGGCAAGCCGCGCAGCGGCAAGGTGATTCTGTCCGCCGAACAGGAAGGCGACCACATCCTGCTGTCCATCTCCGATGACGGCAAGGGCATGGACGCTGATGTCCTGCGCGGTATCGCAGTCAAGAAAGGCTTGATGGACAAGGATGCGGCGGACCGCCTCAGCGAGTCGGACTGCTTCAACCTGATTTTCGCACCGGGGTTCTCGACCAAAACCGAGATCTCCGATGTGTCAGGTCGTGGCGTGGGCATGGACGTGGTGAAAACCAAGATCGCCCAGCTCAACGGCACCATCAATATCTACTCGACCAAGGGCAAGGGCTCGAAGATCGTCATCAAGGTGCCACTGACCTTGGCGATCATGCCGACGCTGATGGTCATGCTCGGCAACCAGGCGTTTGCGTTCCCGCTGGTGAACGTCAACGAGATCTTCCACCTCGACCTGTCGCGCACCAACGTCGTCGACGGTCAGGAAGTGGTGATCGTGCGGGACAAGGCACTGCCCTTGTTCTACCTCAAGCGCTGGCTGGTCAGCTCCGCCGCTCATGAAGAGCAGCGCGAGGGCCATGTGGTGATCCTTTCGGTGGGCACCCAGCGGATCGGCTTTGTCGTCGATCAACTGGTGGGCCAGGAAGAAGTGGTCATCAAGCCATTGGGCAAAATGCTCCAGGGAACCCCGGGCATGTCCGGCGCCACCATCACTGGTGACGGCCGCATTGCGCTGATTCTCGATGTCCCGAGCATGCTCAAGCGTTACGCCGCACGGCGTATTTGATTCTGCCGCAGCGGGGCGACAACGCCCCGCTGCGTCTAACGGAGTGTTTATGGTAGTCAAAGTCCTGGTGGTGGACGATTCGGGGTTTTTCCGCCGCCGCGTCTCGGAAATTCTTTCAGCGGATCCGAACATCCAGGTTGTCGGTACGGCAACCAACGGAAAAGAGGCGATCGATCAGGCGCTGGCCCTCAAGCCAGACGTGATCACCATGGACTACGAGATGCCGATGATGGATGGCATCACGGCGGTGCGGCACATCATGCAGCGCTGCCCGACCCCGGTCTTGATGTTCTCCTCACTGACGCACGAAGGCGCCCGGGTCACTCTGGATGCGCTGGATGCCGGTGCGGTGGATTTCCTGCCGAAGAATTTCGAAGACATCTCCCGTAACCCGGAGAAGGTCAAGCAACTGCTGTGCGAAAAGATCCTGAGCATCTCGCGCAGTAACCGTCGCGCCAATACCTACACGGCGCCGGCTCCGGTGGCAGCACCTGCACCGACGCCTGCGCCTTCGAGCGTCAGCAGCTATGGCAGCAGCGCGCCTGCGCGTCCGGCACCGGCACCGTTGCCGACCCGTGCGCCAGCGTCTGCCGGCCCATCGTCGCCCGCGCCAAAACGCAAAGCCTACAAACTGGTGGCCATCGGTACGTCCACCGGCGGGCCGGTTGCGCTGCAGCGGGTGTTGACCCAATTGCCGGCCAACTTCCCGGCGCCGATTGTGTTGATCCAGCACATGCCGGCGGCCTTCACCAAGGCCTTCGCCGAGCGTTTGGACAAGCTGTGCCGCATCAACGTCAAGGAAGCCGAGGATGGCGACATCCTGCGTCCGGGCCTGGCGCTGCTGGCACCGGGTGGCAAGCAAATGATGATCGATGGCCGTGGGGCGGTGAAAATCCTGCCGGGCGACGAGCGTCTGAACTACAAGCCGTGCGTGGACATCACCTTCGGGTCGGCGGCCAAATCCTACGGTGACAAAGTTCTGGCGGTCGTGCTGACCGGCATGGGCGCCGACGGTCGCGAAGGCGCGCGTCTGCTCAAGCAGGGCGGCAGTGCGATCTGGGCCCAGGATGAAGCCAGCTGCGTGATCTACGGCATGCCGATGGCCATCGTCAAAGCCGATCTCGCCGATGCGATTTACAGCCTCGACGACATTGGCAAACATTTGGTTGAGGCCTGTATCTGATGGATGTACTGAGCCTTATCGGGATCATCATGGCGTTCGTCGCCATCATCGGCGGCAACTACCTTGAAGGCGGTCACCTCGGCGCTCTGGCCAACGGCCCGGCGGCGTTGATCGTCATTGGTGGGACCGTCGGTGCGGCGCTGTTGCAATCGCCGATGAGCGCGTTCAAGCGCTCCATGCAGATCCTTGCCTGGATTCTGTTTCCGCCTCGGGTGGATCTGGCCGGTGGTATCGATCGTGTTGTGAATTGGAGCCTCACCGCGCGCAAGGAAGGTTTGCTCGGTCTGGAAGGGGTGGCTGACGCCGAGCCGGACAACTACTCGCGCAAAGGCCTGCAACTGCTGGTCGATGGCGCCGAGCCGGAAGCGATTCGCAGCATCCTGGAAGTGGATTTCTACACCCAGGAAAGCCGCGACATCGAAGCCGCCAAAGTCTTCGAAAGCATGGGCGGCTACGCGCCGACCATCGGCATCATCGGTGCGGTGATGGGCCTGATCCACGTCATGGGCAACCTCGCCGATCCGTCGCAACTGGGCAGCGGGATTGCCGTTGCGTTCGTCGCGACCATCTACGGCGTGGCCAGTGCCAACCTGGTGTTGCTGCCGGTAGCGGCCAAGCTCAAGTCCATCGCGTTGCGTCAGTCGCGTTATCGCGAAATGTTGTTGGAAGGGATTCTGTCGATCGCCGAAGGTGAAAACCCTCGCTCTATTGAGCTGAAGCTTCAGGGCTTCATGGATTGATGGGGGTAATGGATTATGGCTCGTCGCCGGCAACCTGAAGAACACGTCAATCACGAACGCTGGTTGGTGTCCTATGCGGACTTCATTACCCTGCTGTTTGCGTTCTTCGTGGTCATGTACTCGATCTCTTCGATCAACGAAGGCAAGTACAAGGTCATCTCGGAAGCGTTGATCGGCGTGTTCACCGACTCGGACCGTGCCCTCAAGCCGATCCCGATCGGCGAAGAACGCCCGGTGACCGTGACCCCGGCCAAGCCGCTGGTCAAGGATGCCGAGCAGGTTGACGCCGGCATCTCCGGTGCCAGCGATCCGCTGAAAAGCATTGCCGACGACATCAGCGCCGCGTTCGGCGACCTGATCAGCTCCAACCAGATGACCATTCGCGGCAACGAGTTGTGGGTCGAGATTGAACTCAATTCCAGCCTGTTGTTCGGCAGCGGCGACGCCATGCCCAGCGACATGGCCTTCAACATCATCGACAAGGTCGCGGCGATCCTCAAACCGTTCGACAACCCGATCCACGTCGAAGGCTTTACCGACGATCAGCCGATCCGCACCGCGCAGTACCCGACCAACTGGGAACTGTCCTCGGCCCGTTCGGCGAGCATCGTTCGCATGCTGGCGATGCAGGGTGTAAACCCCGGTCGCCTGGCGTCGGTGGGCTACGGTGAATTCCAGCCCGTGGCCAACAACGCCACCGCCGAAGGCCGTGCACGCAACCGTCGGGTGGTGCTGGTGGTTTCGCGCAATCTCGATGTCCGTCGCAGTCTCACGGGCACCGGAACCGCTAATGCGAAACCGGACGCCGCATTGAAGCGGGCTGGCACACAAACTGCACCGACCCCGGTCAAGTCGCCGGTACGAGAGAGCGCCGTCAATTCTCCGTCACCCGCATTAATACGTTGAGCTATTTCTCGGTCGACCTGATCGACCGGGAGGAACAATCCGAATGAGAGTCTGGGCAGTTGCCAATCAAAAGGGTGGTGTTGGTAAAACCACTTCCTCTATCGCTTTAGCCGGGTTGCTGGCCGAGGCGGGCAAGCGCGTGGTCATCGTCGATCTTGACCCGCATGGCTCGATGACCAGCTATTTCGGCTATGACCCCGACACCCTGGAGCACAGCTGCTACGACCTGTTCCTGCACAAGGGCAGCGTGCCCCAAGGCTTGCCCGGTCAGCTGTTGATGCCCACCAGTCACGAGAATATTTCCCTGTTGCCGTCGAGCACCGCGCTGGCGACCCTTGAGCGTCAGTCGCCGGGCCAGAGTGGCCTGGGCCTGGTGATCGCCAAGAGTCTGGCGCAATTGTGGCAAGACTTCGATTACGCGGTGATCGACAGCCCGCCGTTGCTCGGTGTGTTGATGGTCAACGCCCTGGCCGCGAGCCAGCAGTTGGTGATCCCGGTGCAGACCGAACACCTGGCCGTCAAAGGCCTGGAACGCATGGTCAACACCCTGGCGATGATCAACCGCTCGCGCAAACAGGCGTTGCCGTTCAGCATCGTCCCGACCTTGTTCGACCGCCGGACCCAGGCCTCCCTCGGGACCCTGCGGGTGTTGCGCGACAAGTACCCGGAAGAAATCTGGCAAGGCTACATCCCGGTGGACACCCGCATGCGCGACGCGAGTCGGGCCGGTGTCACGCCTTCGCAGTTCGACGGCAAGAGCCGTGGCGTGCTCGCCTATCGGGCGCTGCTCAAGCACCTGCTGGCCGCACAACTCGTCCCGGCGGTGGCCTGATGAACCCAATTTCTGTAGGAGCGAGGCTTGCCCGCGAAGGCAGCACCACGGTCTCCACAGTTAAACCGCGTTATCGTTCTTCGCGGGCAAGCCTCGCTCCTACAGGGCGGTGTCGCGCATGAATAGGCCGGTGAAGGTCACTTCGCGTCCGCAACTGGCGCTCCAGTCTTATCTGGACAGCTTGCTGATGGAGGCGACGGAAGAGTTGCCGCCGGAAGTCGAGGCGGTGGCTGAAGTCATTGAAGTTGTCGAAGCGGTCGAGGTTGAGGCGGCGCTGGATGAGTTCCAGTTGGCGGTGCTCGAAGAACAGGCCCGTGATGCGCGCCCAACGGCTGCCGTCGCCGCGCCAGTGGTTGCGCCAGTTGTTGAGCAAGCACCCGTCAAGGTGATCGAAGCCCCGGCCCCGATCCTGGCGCCCGTCTCGACCATCGCGCCGCTGCTGCAAGCCTTGGTACCACCTGTCGTTGAAGTGCACCTGCCGCCAAGCAACACGCCGCCACCGGTGGAAACCGATGGCCGTCCGTCCTGGGCCGCCGAGCCGTTTGAATGCCTGTTGTTCGACGTCGCGGGGCTGACCCTGGCGGTGCCGTTGGTGTGCCTGGGTTCGATTTATTCCTTGACCGGCCACGAACTGACGCCGCTGTTCGGTCAGCCGGAATGGTTCCTCGGGATCCTGCCGAGCCAGGCCGGCAACCTCAAAGTGCTGGATACCGCGCGCTGGGTCATGCCGGACCGCTATCGCGATGACTTCCGCCAGGGCCTGCAATACGTTATTTCGGTGCAGGGCTACGAGTGGGGGCTGGCGGTGCATCAGGTCAGCCGTTCGTTGCGCCTGGACCCGAACGAAATCAAATGGAGAAGTCACCGAGGTCAGCGGCCATGGCTCGCCGGCACGGTGATTGAGCACATGTGTGCGTTGCTGGACGTTTCCGCCCTGGCCGAGTTGATCGCCAGCGGTGGGGCAAAACACATGAGCGGCAGCAAGCCGCTACACAAATCGACATAGCAGCCGACATAACAAGTAAGCGACGGCATTGTTGAATGCCGCCACACAGAACACACACCGCCAAGCGCGGTTTTTCGAGGGGTCAGGGTATGAGTAGTCACGCGACGAATGCAAAAGGTTCTGAAGATCCGATCCTGCAATGGGTCACCTTCAAACTGGACAATGAAACCTACGGCATCAACGTGATGCGCGTTCAGGAAGTCCTGCGTTACACCGAAATCGCCCCGGTCCCGGGTGCCCCGAGCTACGTGCTGGGCATCATCAACCTGCGCGGTAACGTGGTTACCGTGATCGACACCCGTCAGCGCTTCGGCCTGATGAATGCCGAAATCAGCGACAACACCCGCATCGTCATCATCGAAGCCGACAAGCAAGTGGTCGGGATCATGGTCGACAGCGTGGCCGAAGTGGTTTACCTGCGTCAGTCGGAAATCGAGACCGCGCCGAACGTCGGTAACGAAGAGTCCGCCAAGTTCATCCAGGGCGTGTGCAACAAGAACAACGAACTGCTGATCCTGGTCGAACTCGACAAGATGATGAGCGAAGAAGAATGGTCGGATCTGGAGAACATCTGATTGATTCTTGAGGTTGCTGTCATTGTCCTGTTCCTGTTTTGGGCAGGCACGCTGGCGATGTTCCTGTCGTACATCCGCAGCCAGCGCGTGATCGCGGCGCAACAGGCCGAGGGCGATGCGCTGCGCGATCAGCGCATCAAGGACCTGGCCAAGCGCGTCGACAACTACCAGAGCGGCAACGTGCGCATGGGTGAAGACCTGCACGAGCTGCGCGCGGTGGTCAGCCCGTTGCCGGACAAACTGGCCCAGCTGGAACAGCGCGACCCTTCAAGCCTGTCGTTCGCCCAGGCGGCGCGACTGGTCGGGATGGGCGCCACCGTCGATGAACTGACTCAGTCCTGCGGCTTGACCCAGGCTGAGGCGGAGTTGATGCGTAAGCTTCACAAGAACTGACTGTTGAAATCGTTCCCACGCTCCGCGTGGGAATGCCTCTTGGGACGCTCCGCGTTCCGCTCTTGAACGGTGACGCAGAGCGTCACGGGCTGCATGCCCACGCAAAGCGTGGGAATGATCAGTAGTCGTCGCCACGCTCGGTAACGTCCTTCTCCACCTGCGGCGCATTCGGATCCTGCCCTTGCGGGAATTTCCCCTCCCATTTGAGATCGTTCCCACGCTCCGCGTGGGAATGCCTCTTTGGACGCTCCGCGTTCCGCTCTTGAACGGTGACGCAGAGCGTCACGGGCTGCATGCCCACGCAGAGCGTGGGAACGATCAGTAGTCGTCGCCACGCCCGGTAACGTCCTTCTCCACCATCGGCGCATTCGGATCCTGCCCTTGCGGGAATTTCCCCTTCAGGTTCCACGCGAACGCAATGATCTCGGCAATCGTGCGGTACAACTCTTCCGGAATGCTGTCCCCCAACTCCATCTTCGCCAGCAGCCTTACCAGCTCTGGGTTTTCATAGATCGGCACTTCGCATTCGCGGGCGATTTTAAGGATGGCTTCGGCCAGTTCCTCGTCGCCCTTGGCGGTGAGGGTCGGGGCGTGGGTGCCGTCGTATTTGAGGGCGATGGCCTGGCGCGGGGTGTTGGGGTTTCTCATGCGGTTTCGTCGACCCAGCGTTGTTCGAGGCGGGTTTGTGCGCCTTGGGGGGGAGTGCCGAGGTGGCAATCGAGTTCGCCGACGTTGAGCCCGGACGCCAGCAAGCGCTCGCGCAGTGCCGCCAGGTTGCTTTCGATCAGGCTCGCGGTGTACGGCCGTTCGGCCCAAAGTTGGCTGGACAGGCTGCCCTGGATCAACTGCGCCTGAACCTGCAACGGGCCCAGGGGCTCCATGTCGAACGCCAGCTCGACCCGCCACAGTTGTTGTTTCGGCTCCCGTTCTTCGCGCCGTTCGTTTTGCGCTTGTTTTTCCGGTGCTTCTTCGCGCTGGAACTTGACCTGCAACGGCACGATGTCCTGGAGGTTGCGCATCGGAATTTCCAGCTGCCAAGTGCTCATCAGCCGCCCATCGTCGGTGACGCCGGTTTGTTCCAGGCTCGACAGTTGATGGCTTTGCAGGCGCGAAATGGCAGCGGCCGCCAGACGCAACAGATGCTCCAGATCGCCTTCGCCATCCTGGCTTTGCAACAGCCGATCGGGCAGGGGGAAATGGGTGGGCAGCGGTTTGGCGCTGACCTGGCCGAGCATGCCCAGCGCACTGCGCACGAAGCTTGGCATGGCCTGGGCCAGGGTGTTGGCGGCGATGATCGCGGTGAGGTTGGTGTTGGCCGGGGCCAATTGCGCGATCAATTTCAGCAGATCGGCTTTCATGTCCGGGGCCAGCGCCGGGGTCTGGCCGGTCAGCAGTTTCGCTTCGAGGAACATACCGCTGTTGGCCAGCGCCAGGGCCAGGCCTTTCGGCGTGCTCAACTGCTGCACGTCCGGCAGCCCGGCGAGCAGTTTGTTCACGGCGGCTTGCAGGTCGGCGGAGGTATCGTCGGTCTGCGGCAGGTTCTGCAAGGCGCTGAGCAAGCCGTCCAGCGAACCCTGGCGGCTCTGCTGGGTGGTCAACTGCTGTGACACCGCCAACTGGTCCTGGCGATTGCTCAGCGGCAGGAACTTCAGGGTCTGCGTGTCTTGGACCAACGCGCTCAACAGCGTGCCGATGCGCAGCGGCTGAGGACTGTCGATGGTCAGGGTGCTGCCGCTCAGGGCGGTGTTGAGCAAACTCACCAGCGAACGAAACACCGTGGGCTGGCCCGGCGTCTGCGGCAACACCTGGGACGTCAGCACTTTGCCTTGCAGCAAGGTGCCGACCGGCAGTTGCGCGGTGTCGATGCGGGTGAGGGTGGCGACGCTGGAAGCAATTGCCTGCTGCACCGTGATCGCCAGGTTGCTGGCGGACGGCTGGGTGATCGCCAGGTTGCTGGCGGACGGCTGGGTGATCGCCAGGTTGCTGGCGGACGGCTGGGTGATCGCGAGATTGGTGCCGGTGGGCAGCGGTTGCAGGCTGGTGGCCTGGACTGTGGTCTGGCGGCCGCTGTCGAGGGTGACTTTGAGCAACAGTTGAAAGGTCTGATCCGCCTGCTTCAGCGACAGCACCTCGGCGTTGGCGGTCTGGCCGGCACTGATCAGGCCCTCCATCGGCGTCAACAGCTTGAGCAAGTCGCCGCTGACCACCGGCGCACGTGCAACCGTCGGCGTGGTCGGAGGGGTTGGGAGGATGTTCATTTCGCCTGTCATACGCGGTCACAACCTTCGGAAAATGCGCTCTTTAGAGTAAGGCATGGCATGTATAATGCCGCCCGTCTTTCAGGGAACGGTGAAAACATTGCAATTGTTTTGACGCAGCTCTCTAAAACCGGCCGCCAATGCATCTATGCTGCATCTCTTTAGCGGCCGCGCCACTGCTGACTTGAACCGCCGACTGTAACGCCGACTTGTAATGTAAAGGCCCGTGATCTCTTGACCAGTCCAGTCCTTCAAACCGTCGACCTCGCCTGTGAGCGAGACCTTCGGCTGCTCTTCGAAAATCTCGAATTGAGACTGTCCAGTGGCGAAATGGTGCAGATCAGCGGCCCCAACGGCAGCGGCAAGACCAGTTTGCTGCGCCTGCTGTCCGGATTGATGCAACCGACGGCCGGTCAAGTGCTGCTCAACGGCCAGCCATTGAACGAGCAACGCAGCGAACTGGCGCGCAACCTGCTGTGGATCGGCCACGCCGCCGGGATCAAGGATTTACTGACCCCGGAAGAAAACCTTAGCTGGCTCTGCGCCCTGCACCAACCGGCAAGCCACGAGGCGATCTGGCAAGCGCTGGCCGCTGTCGGGCTGCGCGGCTTCGAGGATGTTCCCTGTCACACCTTGTCCGCCGGCCAGCAACGCCGTGTGGCCTTGGCGCGCCTTTACCTCGACAGCCCGCCGCTGTGGATCCTCGACGAACCCTTCACTGCGCTCGATAAACAGGGCGTGGCGCAACTCGAAGAACACCTGGCCGGCCACTGTGAGCGGGGCGGCATGGTGATTCTGACCACCCACCACACCCTGAGTCGCACACCGGCCGGCTATCGCGACATTGATCTGGGGAACTGGGCCGTATGAGTGTTTTCGGCCTGTTGGTCGCCCGTGAGGCTCGCTTGCTGTTCCGCCGTCCGGCAGAGCTGGCCAATCCGCTGGTATTCTTCGCCATCGTGGTGTCGCTGTTCCCGTTGGCGGTCGGCCCCGAGTCTCAATTGTTGCAAACCTTGTCTCCGGGACTGGTCTGGGTAGCAGCCCTTTTATCGGTCCTGCTCTCGCTGGACGGGCTCTTCCGCAGTGATTTCGAAGATGGATCCCTCGAACAGTGGGTCCTTTCGCCGCACCCCCTGGCTCTTCTGGTTTTGGCCAAGGTACTGGCACACTGGGCCTTCTCCGGCCTGGCACTGGTTTTGCTCGCACCACTACTGGCGTTGATGCTCGGTTTGCCTGCCGCTTGTCTGCCGGTGTTGCTGCTTTCTTTATTGCTGGGTACACCGGTACTGAGCCTGCTCGGTGCGGTGGGCGCGGCCCTGACGGTCGGATTGAAGCGCGGTGGCCTGTTGCTGGCGTTGCTGATTCTGCCGCTGTACATCCCGGTGTTGATTCTTGGCAGTGGCGCCTTGCAGGCTGCGCTCCAAGGCATGCCGGCGACCGGTTATCTGCTGTGGCTTGGTAGCCTGACCGCCCTGGCGATAACGCTTACACCTTTTGCAATAGCTGCTGGCCTGAAGATCAGCGTCGGCGAATAATAATGAGGTCTGGTTGTTTTTTAACCGCTTTTTGTTAAAAAAAGCAGACCCTTGGCTCTTCAATAGAGAAGAGCACCCGTGATGGAAACAGTAATGAACTGGACCTGGTTTCATAAGCTCGGCTCACCCAAATGGTTTTACGGCATCAGTGGCAAACTGCTGCCGTGGCTGAGCGTCGCGGCGTTGCTGCTGATCAGCGTCGGTGTGGTCTGGGGCCTGGCGTTCGCGCCACCGGACTACCAGCAAGGCAACAGCTTTCGCATCATCTATATCCATGTTCCCGCCGCCATGCTGGCGCAGTCCTGCTACGTAATGCTGGCGGTGTGCGGCGTGGTCGGGCTGGTGTGGAAGATGAAACTGGCCGATGTCGCCCTGCAATGCGCGGCGCCCATCGGGGCCTGGATGACCGCCGTGGCGCTGGTCACCGGGGCGATCTGGGGCAAACCGACCTGGGGCTCGTGGTGGGTCTGGGATGCGCGACTAACGTCCATGCTGATCCTGCTGTTTCTGTACTTCGGTCTCATTGCGCTGGGCAACGCCATCAGCAATCGTGACAGCGCGGCCAAGGCCTGCGCGGTGCTGGCGATTGTCGGCGTGATCAATATCCCGATCATCAAATACTCGGTGGAGTGGTGGAACACCCTGCACCAGGGCGCGACCTTCACCCTCACCGAAAAACCGGCGATGCCCGCCGAGATGTGGCTGCCGCTGCTGCTGACGGTGCTGGGTTTCTACTGTTTCTTCGGCGCGGTGCTGTTGCTGCGCATGCGTCTTGAAGTGCTCAAGCGCGAAGCCCGGGCGAGCTGGGTGAAAGCCGAAGTACAGAACAGTCTGGAGGCCGCTCGATGAGTTTTGCTTCATTCGGCGATTTCCTCGCCATGGGTCATCATGCCCTGTATGTCTGGTCGGCCTATGGCATCTGCCTGGCGGTGCTGGCCTTCAACGTGGCGGCGCCGATCCTGGCCCGCAAGCGGTATCTGCAACAAGAGGCGCGTCGTTTGCGCCGGGAGAACGGCAAGTGAATCCGCTGCGCAAAAAGCGTCTTATCATCATTCTCGCGATCTTGGTCGGAGTCGGCGCCGCCGTCGGCCTGGCCCTGAGCGCCCTGCAGCAGAACATCAATCTGTTTTACACCCCGACCCAGATCGCCAACGGCGAAGCCCCGCAAGACACGCGCATCCGCGCCGGCGGCATGGTCGAGAAAGGTTCGCTGCAACGTTCCGGCGATTCTCTGGACGTGAAATTCATCGTCACCGACTTCAACAAATCCGTAACCATCAGCTATCGCGGCATCCTTCCGGACCTGTTCCGCGAAGGGCAGGGCATCGTGGCCCTGGGCAAACTCAACGCCGAGGGTGTGGTGGTGGCCGACGAAGTGCTGGCCAAGCACGATGAAAAGTACATGCCGCCCGAAGTGACCAAGGCCCTGAAAGACAGCGGTCAGTCGGCGCCTACCCAAGCCAAGGAGGGTTGATCGATGACCTCTGCAATCTTTATCCCCGAACTGGGCCAACTGGCCATGATCCTGGCGCTGTGTTTCGCGCTGGTTCAGGCCATCGTGCCGTTGATGGGCGCCTGGCGCGGCGACCGCTTGTGGATGAGCCTGGCTCAACCGGCGGCCTGGGGGCAGTTCGCGTTCCTGGTGTTCGCCTTCGGTTGCCTGACCTACGCCTTCATGACCGACGACTTCTCCGTCGCCTATGTGGCCAGCAACTCCAACAGCGCGTTGCCCTGGTACTACAAGTTCAGCGCGGTGTGGGGCGCTCACGAAGGCTCGCTGCTGTTGTGGGCCTTGATCCTCGGTGGCTGGACCTTCGCGGTGTCGGTGTTCTCCCGGCAGTTACCGCAAGTCATGCTCGCCCGGGTGCTGGCGGTGATGGGCATGATCAGCACCGGTTTCCTGCTGTTCCTGATCCTGACCTCGAACCCGTTCGCGCGGATCCTGCCGCAGATTCCGGCGGACGGTCGCGACCTTAACCCGTTGCTGCAAGACATCGGCCTGATCGTGCATCCGCCGATGCTGTACATGGGTTATGTCGGGTTCTCCGTGGCGTTTGCCTTCGCCATCGCTGCTCTGCTGGGCGGTCGTCTTGATGCGGCGTGGGCACGCTGGTCCCGTCCGTGGACCATCGTTGCCTGGGCCTTCCTCGGTATCGGCATCACGTTGGGTTCGTGGTGGGCCTATTACGAACTCGGCTGGGGCGGCTGGTGGTTCTGGGACCCGGTGGAAAACGCCTCCTTCATGCCTTGGCTGGTGGGTACGGCGCTGATTCACTCCCTGGCGGTCACGGAAAAACGTGGCGTGTTCAAGAGCTGGACCGTGCTGCTGGCCATCGCCGCGTTCTCGCTGAGCCTGCTCGGGACCTTCCTCGTGCGTTCCGGCGTGCTGACCTCGGTGCACGCGTTTGCCTCCGATCCTGAGCGCGGCGTGTTTATCCTGATCTTCCTGCTGTTTGTGGTCGGTGGTTCGCTGACGCTGTTCGCCCTGCGCGCGCCAGTGGTCAAGAGCCACGTCGGCTTCAACCTCTGGTCCCGGGAAACCCTGCTGCTGGGCAACAACCTGGTGCTGGTGGTGGCGGCGTCGATGATCCTGCTCGGCACCTTGTACCCGCTGATTCTTGATGCGATGACCGGCGCCAAGCTGTCGGTCGGCCCGCCGTACTTCAACGCGTTGTTCATTCCGTTGATGGCGTTGCTGATGGTGGTGATGGCGGTCGGCATGCTGGTGCGCTGGAAAGACACCCCGGTCAAATGGCTGGTGGGCATGTTGACCCCGGTCCTGCTCGGCAGCGCCGCGCTGGCCGTGGTGGCTGGCGTTGCCTACGGTGATTTCAACTGGGCGGTGATCGCCACATTCATGCTCGCGGCCTGGGTATTGCTGGCCGGCGTACGCGACATTCTCGACAAAACGCGTCACAAAGGCCTGATCAAAGGCTTGCCGACCCTGACCCGCAGCTACTGGGGCATGCAAGTTGCTCACCTCGGCATCGCCGTGTGTGCGCTGGGTGTCGTGTTGTCGAGCCAGAACAGTGCCGAGCGCGACTTGCGCCTGGCGCCGGGCGAGTCCATGGACCTGGCCGGTTACCACTTCATCTTCGAAGGCGCCAAGCACTTCGAAGGGCCGAACTTCACCTCCGATAAGGGCACCGTCCGCGTGATCCGCGATGGCAAGGAAGTCAGCGTGCTGCACCCGGAAAAACGCCTGTACACCGTGCAAAACTCGGTGATGACCGAAGCCGGGATCGACGCCGGTTTCACCCGTGACCTCTACGTCGCCCTCGGTGAACCCCTGGGCGATGGCGCCTGGGCCGTGCGCGTGCACGTCAAACCGTTCGTGCGCTGGATCTGGTTCGGCGGCCTGCTCACAGGTTTCGGCGGGTTGCTGGCGGCGCTGGATCGCCGTTATCGGGTCAAGGTGAAAAGCCGCGTGCGTGAAGCACTCGGTATGACGGGAGCCACTGCATGAGACGTTGGTTGATGCTGCTGCCCCTGGCGATTTTCCTGGTGGTGGCTGTTTTCCTGTATCGCGGTCTGTACCTGGACCCCGCCGAGTTGCCCTCGGCGATGATCAACAAGCCGTTCCCGGAGTTTTCCCTGCCGGCAGTGCAGGGCGACAAGACCTTGACCAAGGCCGATATCCTCGGCAAACCGGCGCTGGTCAACGTGTGGGGCACCTGGTGCATTTCCTGCCGGGTCGAGCACCCGGTGTTGAACAAGCTGGCGGAGAAGGGCGTGGTGATCTACGGCATCAACTACAAGGACGTCAACGCCGACGCCTTGAAGTGGCTGACGGAATTCCACAACCCGTACCAACTGGACATCCGCGACGACGAAGGCACCCTGGGCCTGAACCTCGGCGTGTACGGTGCTCCGGAAACTTTCTTTATCGACGCCAAGGGCATCATCCGCGACAAGTACGTCGGCGTGATCGACGAACAGGTCTGGCGCGAAAAACTGGCGGCCAAGTATCAGGCGCTGGTCGACGAGGCCAAGCCATGAAGCGCTGGATCGCCGCCGCTGTACTGGGCTTGAGCATGGCTGGCGTGGCGCACGCGGCCATCGACACCTACGAGTTCGCCAAAGAAGGCGACCGTGAGCGTTTCCGTGAGCTGACCAAAGAGCTGCGTTGCCCCAAGTGCCAGAATCAGGACATCGCCGATTCCAACGCTCCGATTGCCGCTGACTTGCGCAAAGAGATTTTCCGCATGCTCGGCGAGGGCAAGGACAACCAGCAGATCATCGACTTCATGGTCGATCGCTACGGTGATTTCGTGCGCTACAAACCCGCTCTGAACGCCAAGACCGCTCTGCTCTGGTTCGGCCCCGCCGGCCTGCTGCTGGGCGGTTTCGTGGTCATCGCCGTGATCGTCCGCCGTCGTCGCGTGCAACGCGCTGACACCCCGGACACGCTTTCCGCCGAGGAGCGTCAGCGCCTCGACCACCTGTTGGATAAAAACCAAGAATGATTGATTTCTGGCTCGCTGCAGGTCTGCTACTTCTGGTTGCCCTGAGTTTTCTGTTGATCCCGGTTCTACGGGGCCGTCGTGCCCAGCTTGAAGAGGATCGTACGGCCCTTAACGTCGCGCTTTACCAAGAGCGCGTGGCTGAGTTGCAGACTCAGCAGGAAGAGGGCGTGCTCAACGCCGCGCAAATGGACACTGGCCGCGCCGAAGCGGCCCGCGAGTTGCTGGCGGACACCGAAGGTGTTGCCGCGCCGCGCGTGTCTCGTCTGGGTAAAGCGTTTCCGTTGTTGGCGGCGATCCTCGTTCCTGTGTTGGGCCTTGGCCTGTACCTGCACTTCGGGGCCAGTGACAAGGTCGAGCTGACCCGGGAATTCGCCCAGGCGCCGCAGTCGATGGAAGAAATGACCCGTCGCCTGGAACGTGCGGTGGCCGCTCAGCCGGATTCGGCGGAAGGCTTGTACTTCCTCGGTCGCACCTACATGGCTCAGGATCGCCCGTCGGACGCAGCGAAAATCTTCGAACGCACGGTGAACCTCGCCGGTCGTCAGCCGGAACTGCTCGGCCAATGGGCCCAGGCCCAGTACTTCGCCGATGGCAAGAAATGGTCAGACAAGATCCAGGCCCTGACCGATGAAGCGCTGAAAGCTGATCCGAAAGAAGTCACCAGCCTTGGCCTGCTCGGCATCGCCGCGTTTGAGGCCCAGCGCTATCAGGACGCCATCGACTACTGGAATCGTCTGCTGGCGCAACTGCCGCCGGACGACAACTCCCGTGGCGCGTTGCAAGGCGGGATCGCCCGGGCCACCGAGAAACTTGAGGCCAGCGGCGGCAAAGTGGCCCAAGTGCCGGTCACCAAAGGCGCGTTGCTCAAGGTGCGTGTCGATCTCGCGGCGGACCTGAAAGCCAAGGTGCAACCGGGTGACAGCGTATTCATCTTCGCCCGCGCCACCTCCGGCCCACCGGCACCGCTGGCGGCCAAGCGCCTGACCGTGGCCGACCTGCCGGCCACCGTTGAGCTGGGTGATGCCGACGCGATGATGCCGCAGTTGAAACTGTCGAACTTCCCTGAAGTCCAACTGGTTGCACGCATCTCACGCGCCGGCCAACCGACCGCCGGCGAGTGGATCGGTCGCAGCCAGCCGCTGGCCAGCAGCACCACTGCGCAGCAGCACGTGACCATCGACAGCCCGGATAAATAACAGGAACCACCGCCATGACCGCCATCGCTCGTATCACCCTGCTCAGTCTCGTCCTGGGGTTGAGCGCTTGTGCGGTCCATCGGCCACCTGAGCAGACGTTGCCGCCGATCCCGCCGTCGCAACCCCGCCCGACGCCGTCACCGACACCCACGCCGAGCAAACCGAGCATCCCGGCCAAACCCGCCAAACCGCTGCCCCGCACCTCCGCCAGCTTCGCCCCGCCACCGGGGGGCAACAGCCATTGGGATGCGAAGATGGGCGTCTACGTCCTCGACGACCAACCCAACACCTTCTACCGCCAGCGCACCTACTACCGCTGGAACAACGGCTGGAGCCGCTCGATCAGCCCGAACGGGCCGTGGGAAGACACCGACATCCATGGCGTGCCGGGTGGGTTGGGACGGCAATTCGGGCAGTAATCAGAAAACGGCGATCTTTGGATCGCCGTTTTGCTGTCTGGCGTTTGAAAAGATCGCAGGCTTCGCCAGCTCCTACGGGACCGCGCACGACGATGATCTGCCGGCGTACTCGGCTTTTGCAGGAGCTGGCGAAGGCTGCGATCTTTTGATCATGCTTAAAGAATGGCGCGGTAATCAGTCAGCGCTTCAACCGAGCGGACCAAACCTTGGCGTAACAGAAGGTCAAGGTACGTTCCGACATCCATCGGCGGCATCTTGAGCTGCTTGCGTTGTCGTTGTGCCGCGCAGACAACCGCTGCCGGGTCTAGATCAAACAGGTCATCGACGAACTCGTCAGGATGCTGTGCCTCCAGACCAAAAGGCTCCAGCAATGTGCATGGGAAGTCTTTCTTGTTAAAAGTCACGATAACGCTGGCATTGCAGCGAATGGCCGCCGCCAGCACATGGCGGTCATTCATGTCTGGCAGCATTAACCCTTCAACGAGGTTTTCGTAACCCGTGACACAGGCGTCGGGGATGGCGTGATCCATCAGTTCGGAGGTTCGATCCAGTTGTTCGGCTGTCAGGTCTGGACGGTTCTTCAGCAGATTTCGTTTCCATTCGTTGTGTATCTCCAATGACCACCGCGCCCGGAAACGTCCTGATAGCGCGAGCCACATCAGGAAATCTCTCAAAGGGGCAGGGTACAAAACACATGCGTCATATACAGCGGTAAACGGGGAGTGCCTCACTCGTATCCTGTCCTTAACGCTTGTGCTTGCTCGGCGAGAAGCGTCATTGCCTGCTCGCTGGCGGTGTCGCGCCGATTTTTATATTCCATCAAATCGGCAAAGCGCACACGTCGGTGCTTGCCTGTTTTGTGGTAGGACAACTCGCCGGATTCCAGCAGTTTAATGAGGTGCGGGCGTGAGACATTGAGCAGGTCCGCCGCTTCCTGGGTGGTCAGTTCGGCGTGCACCGGGACGACTTTGACGGCATTGCCTTCTGCCAATGCCGCCAGGATATCGACCAGCAAGCGCAGTGCCGACGTGGGAAGTTCGACGCTGTGGGCCTCGTTCTGCTCGTCGAAAATCTGGATGCGCTGGGTTTCGAATTGAGTGGCGAGGTAGGCGGTGAGGGCGCGCTGGCCTTCGATAGCAGCCTGGACTTCGCGCGCCATGGGCAGGTTGATCGGGGGATGGATGATTAAAGACATGATGGTTTCCAACATTCAAAGTAGCGATGTTGGAGAGGCTATTCGAATCAAACGAAAATCGCAACAAACGAAACTGGAGTCTTGTTTAAGACTCTTTTGCCATCAACGCCTGAACGTAATCAGCAAACGCCCGAGCCTTGGCACTGGCCATTCTCCCCGTCGGAAACACCGCCCACAGGTCCTGATTCGGCAAGGTCCAATCGCTCATCACTTCCACCACCGCGCCGCTGGCCAGTTCCGGGGCGAACATCCACTCGGACGCCATGGTCAGCCCCAAATGAGCCAGCACCGACTCACGCAGGCCTTCGGCGGCGTTGACGCGGATGCGGCCGCTGATGATCACCGGGTGTTCTTCGCCAGACTTCTGAAACTGCCAATTTGCACCGCCACCCAGGGTGTACACCACGGCCTGGTGTTTGGTCAGGTCGGCAGGATAGGCCGGTTTGCCGTGTTGTTCGAAGTACTGCGGTGTGCCCACCACAACACGCCGGCATTGAGCAATCTTGCGCGCGGTGAGGCCGGAGTCGATCAAGGTGCCCATGCGCAGGGCAATGTCGACGCCTTCCTCCACCAGGTTGATGTTGCGGTCGTCGAGCATCAGGTCGATGTTCAGCTCGGGGTTCTGCTCCAGGAACGGCCCAAGCTGCGGCACGATGTGCTGGCGGCCGAAGGTCACGGCGGCGCAGATCCGCAGGTTGCCGGTGAGGCCGCCGGCGGCACCGCGGGCCGCGTTGTCAGCCTCGTTGGCTTCTTCGATGGCGCGTTTGGCCCGGTCGAAGAAAGCCAGCCCGGCTTCGGTGGGGGTCAGGCCACGGGTCGAGCGCAATAACAGGCGCACGGCGAGCCGGGTTTCCAGTTGCGCGATGGTTTTCGACACGGCGGGCTGGCCGATATTCAGACGCCGGGCCGCTGCGGAAAACGAACCGGTTTCCACCACATAGACGAAGGTTTCCATTGCGCCGAGGCGATCCATCTTGAGTCCTTGTGCAAATGTGGTGACTTGCCGAGATCCCCCCGTGGGAGCGGGCTTGCTCGCGAAAGCGATGTATCAGCAACATTGATATCGACTGACACGCCGCCTTCGCGAGCAAGCCCGCTCCCATAGGGGATTTATGTGGTCTGAAAAAACCCATCAAAACGCCGCTTTACCCACCGAAGCACCACCATCGACAAACAGTGTCTGCCCGGTAATGAACCCGCTCTGCTCGGACAACAGAAAGGCAATCGCCGAAGCGATTTCTTCCGGTTGTCCCAACCGGCCCATCGGTACGCTAGCCAGATAACGCGCTTCACCTTCGCTGCCAATCGGATTGTTCTCTCGGAACAGTTCCGTTTCCGTCGGGCCGGGGGCCACGGCGTTGACCGTGATCCCGGTTTGCGCCAGTTCCAGCGCCCAGGATCGGGTGAAGCTGACCAGCGCCGCTTTCGCCGCCGCATACGCCGTGCGCTGGGTGATCCCGAGCACCGTCAGGCTGGAAATATTCACCACTCGGCCCCAGCCTTTGGCGCGCATGTTCGGCAGCAACGTCTGGGTTGTTTGCAGGGCTGAGTGCAGATTGACCCGCATCACGTCGTCAAAGGTGTCGAGGTCGATTTCGCCCAACACCTGCGGTCGGACCAGGCCGACGTTGTTCACCAGCCCATCGAACTCGTACTGGCTGGCCAGATCAGCCAATACTTCCCGGGTCAGCGTCCTGTCGCTCAGGTCGAGTGGAAACAGCGTGCCGGGAAACGACAGGTCGGGTGTCCGGGCAATCCCGACCACGCGATGACCCGCTCGGTCCAAGTGCTCGGCCACGGCACGACCAATGCCTTTGCTGGCGCCGGTGATGAGAAATGTACGTCGGGTCATGACAACTCCTATCAGGATGTGCCGCGGGTAACGCGGCACTTGATCGGTTCAGCCGCGAAGCGCATCCAGCATCGCTTCAGGCTCTGGCCGCTGAGTGTAATCCGGGTTGACCTCGGCGTAACGGATCACGCCATCCTGACCGATCACATAACGCGCCGGCATCGGCAGGGTCCAGGACGGGTCATCGTTGAAGGTGGGCAGGTCGTTACGCAGGTTTTTGTACAACTCGACCAGGTAATCCGGCAACGCGAAACGCAGACCGAAAGCCTGCGCTACATCGTTGTGAGTGTCGCTCAGGATCGGGAACTCCAACCCGTTGATGCGCACCGATTTGCGGCTGTTGGCGGCGATCTGCGGCGAGATCGCCACCAGGTTCGCCCCCAATTCCTGCAACGTCGGCAGGAACGCCTGCACGGCTTGCAGCTCCATGTTGCAGTACGGGCACCAGACACCGCGATAGAACGTCAGCACCAACGGACCCTTGGCCAGCAGATCGGCGGAGGACACAGGGTTGCCGTCGGGGTCCTTGAGCGTAAACAACGGCGCCTTATCCCCGACCTTCAGGGCGTTGCCGGCCGCGCCGGACGCAATCAATTGCGCAGTGGCGCGCTCCATGATCGGGTGGATTTCAGCCGGGGCGTTGTAAGGCGGTTTACCGGCCTTGAAGTCAGCTTTGAACGCATCGAGTTTTGCTTGCAGGGTCATGATCGTAATCCTTGAAGAGGAAGCCGGTTGGCTGGGATCAATGGTGACCTTGGACGGGGCCGCGGGGAACGTGGGTGGGGGGCATAGGATTCATTCTTGGGGGGAATGTCGTGTCTCGAATCACACGCTGTAAAACAACCGAACGTCGTGCTTCCAGTTTTCATGCTTGAATAAAGATAACTCTAGAGTTACTTTTGTTTGGCCGGAGCAAGGAGGCTGGTGGTGCAAAGCAGGCTATTGATCAAGGAGCTGGAGGAGGCGGGCTGGACACTGGACCGGGTCACCGGCAGTCATCACATCTTCATTCACCGTTACAACCCATACACGATCCCCGTCCCGCACCCGAAAAAGGATTTACCGATCGGGACGGTTAAAAGCATCAGGAGGCGAGCCGGGCTGTATTGCCCGCCTGCCAGTTACACAGGAGATCCATAATGCAATATCCCATCTGTATCGAGTGGGGCGACGAGAACACCGCCATCGGTATTCAGATCCCCGATATTCCGGGCGCTGTCACTGCCGGGGATTCGTTTGAAGACGCCTATAACGCTGCAATCGAGGTTGCTCACATAATGCTGCAGGAAATTGCGGCTGACGGAGAGCCGATTCCTATGCCGACTTCAGCGGCCGCACACCGTGGCAATCCCGAGTTTGCTGATATGGGCTGGGGAATGCTGGAACTGGACATTGCGCCTTACATGGGCAAAACCGAGAAGGTCAACGTGACATTGCCCGGCTATGTCATCCAGCGTATCGACCGCTATGTGCGGGAACATAACATCAAAAGCCGCTCCTCCTTTTTGGCGGATGCGGCGATGGAAAAATTGGTTCGGCATTGAATGAAACAACATGTTCACGGGCAAGCCGGCGAAGGGCATGCCCGTAAGCGATCAACGTGTCATCGCGCTTGATCGGGAGGTCTGCAAAGGTCAGTCATGCCATGGTGGCTGATGAGCTCCCTGATTGACGTTCCCAGTGCACTTTGACTCAGGGCTATTTCAACTTCGCCGGTGTAGGACTCGTCAACATGTCCCCGTGTGTCTGCACTGGTGAGCGGGCTGATGCTGCTGTTCTGAGGGCTGAGGCGAAAGGTTGTGTAGGGGATGCCCGGGGTTGGCTTGTTCCTTTGCCGGGTGCTCATAAAGTCGAAGGAATAGGTTCTCCTGATGGAGTCTATGCACGCTGTAACGGTCTGCGGTGGCGACGCTTCGTTGTACATCACCACCGCCTTCTCGCCGAACTGCAGAAACAGGCAGCCGAACCACCATATGCAACTGGCGAGAACGGACAGGCCCCAGGCGCGCACCACCCCAACTCTGGAAAACAACAAGTTCAGCAGATAAGGCCAGGTCATCATCGGCAGAAAGTATTTGCCAATCTTCCAGGCCCAGCTCTGGTTACCAAGCCAGATTCCCGGGTTGTAGATCATCACCAGCATGACGATGGCGTAGAACACCACTGCCAACGTCCACACCACAAAGTTGGTGGCAAAACGACTCTCGTGCCGGGTTCGCTGTTCTTCCTTCAGTTCGGCGATAACTTGCGTGAAGTCGGTTTCAGCCACGGGAGGAGGGTTGGCTTTGCGTTCTTTATCGCGCAACGCCTTGCGCTGGCGTCGCAGACGCTCAGGGTTTTTTGAAGACATGAGGGGGAAGTCTTCCTTGATTGCGCTGTTCGGCGGCAGCTCCATGTGTGCCTCGATGATTGCAAGCACCTGAGTGGGCGTGAGGATAAACATCCACGCCCGCTGCGTCGATAGCGGTCTCGATCAGGCCGTCACGGGCTCTGCGACGCGCGAAACACTCAAAAACCGCACCAACGCCAACAGCGGAAACGCACTGCCCACAATCACGATCCACAACCAGCCGCCGTGTTCATACACCGCACTGGCCACCGACGAACCAAACGCGCCGCCGATGAAGATGCTGGTCATGTACAGCGCATTCAAGCGGCTGCGGCTTTTGGCGTCGAGGGCGTAGACCGCGCGTTGGCCGAGGACCATGTTCATTTGTACGCAGAAATCGAGCACCACGCCGGTGACGGCCAGGCCGATGACGCTGTAGATCGGGTGGATGAACGCCGGCAGGAAGCTCAGGCTGGCGAACACCAGGGCCAGCAGCGAGGCGATGCGTGTGTGGCCGGCATCGGCCAGGCGACCGGCGATGGGCGCGGCGATGGCACCGATGGCGCCGACCAGGGCGAAGATCGCTATCTGGGTCTGGCTCAGGCCATGATTGCGCGCCAGTTCCAGCGGTACGGCGGTCCAGAACAGGCTGAAGGTGGCGAACATGCAACCCTGGTAGAACGCACGCTGGCGCAGCACCGGTTGTTGACGCAGCAACGTCCACAACGAGCCAAGCAACTGGCCATAAGAGGCACTGTGATCAGGCTGACGCTTGGGGATTGTCAACGCCAGCACGATGCTGATCGCCGCCATCAACGCCGCCGCAATCATGAACATCGCCCGCCAGCCGAAGTGGTCCGCCACCACGCTGGACACTGGCCGCGCCAGCAGGATACCCAACAGCAAACCGCCCATGATCCCGCCGACCACCCGGCCGCGGGATTCTTCCGGCGCCAGATGGGCGGCCAATGGAATAAGGATCTGCACCGACACCGAACTGAAACCCACCAGCAACGAGATCAGCAGGAACACATTCGGCTGATCGGTAAACGCCGCGCCGAGCAGGCTGGCAATCGCCACCAGAGTGGTGATGATCATCAGCTTGCGGTTCTCCAGCAGATCACCCAGCGGCACCAGGAAAAACAGGCCCAGCGCATAGCCGATCTGGGTCAGCGAAACGATGAAACTGGCCATGGTGCTGGTCAGGCCGATGTCCGGTGCGATCAGGCCGATGATCGGTTGGGCATAGTAGATGTTGGCGACAATGGCGCCGCAGCAGAAGGCGAACAACATCACCATGCCTTTGGTCATTGTCACGGCGCCGTGGGGCGTCTGAGTTGCTGGGTTCATAACGTGTCTCGCTAAACAGGAGGAATGCGCGAAGGCTAAAGGGCTGACCCATACTGCGGAAGAGAGGTTGGAGTGATAGTAATCATTCCATTGCGGAATGAGTGATGGACGCATGTGCTGTCCTTCGGTGGACCTGTCGTCAAAACATTGAGGTCTGATGATACATTCACTTACATCTTGTTCGATAGCGTGCTTATGTTCTCTCTTCACGTTTCATAACAGGAAGGCACTTCCATGAATGCGATGTTTCGTCACCTGATTCGCGGTGCATCGGTGGTTACCTTGATCAGCTTGTTCACGGCAACCACCGCCATGGCGGCCGAAGCGCCAGGCACGCGCATCGGCGTGCGCGGCGAGATCACCGGGGTCAGCGCCGACAGCTTGAAGGTCCATGCCAACAGCGGCGAAAACGTGGTGATCAAACTGACCCAGGACACCAAAGTCCGCGCGGTCACCCTGGCCAATATCGAAGACATCAAACCCGGCAGCTACATCGGCTCGGCGGCGATTCCCCAGGATGACGGCACGCTCAAGGCTCTGGAAGTCCACGTCTTTCCGCCGGAACTGGCCGGCAGCGGCGACGGCCATCGGCCCTTCGACTTGGCCAAGGGCAGCAGCATGACCAATGGCAGCGTGGGTGATCTGGTGGTCAGCAACGGCAGGACCCTGACCGTTAATTACAAAGGCGGCCAGCAGAAGATTTTGGTGCCGGAGGACGTGCCGATCGTGAACCTGATGCCGGGGGATCGCAGCCTGCTCAAGGTCGGAGTGAAGATCGTGACGTTCGTGACCCAGAGCGCGGACGGGACGCTGACGGCGCAATCCATCTCCGCCGGCAAGGATGGCGTGGCCCCGCCGATGTAATGACCCCAACCGTTCGTTCCCATGTTCCGCGTGGGAATGCCTCAATGGACGCTCCGCGTCCGCTTGGGACGCGGAGCGTCCCGGGCTGCATTCCCACGCAGAGCGTGGGAACGATCAACGGGGGATCGCCGTCGTGCCGTGGGTTTGGGTGATACAGCGAGCACAAAAAAGGCGACCTCTGCAGGTCGCCTTTTTCATGGTTGCCTAGGCCTTACTGCGCATAAATCTGATCAAAGATCCCGCCATCATTGAAGTGGGTCTTTTGCACGGTGCGCCAGTCGCCAAAGGTCTTCTCTACCGAGAGGAAATCAACCTTCGGGAAGCGATCGGTGTACTTGGCCAACACCGCCGGGTCCCGCGGACGCAGGTAGTTAGCCGCCGCAATCTCCTGGCCTTCCGGCGACCACAGGTACTTCAGGTATTCCTCAGCCGCGGCGCGGGAGCCTTTCTTGTCGACGACTTTATCGACGACAGACACCGGCGGCTCCGCCTCAGCCGAAACGCTCGGGTAGATCACTTCAAACTGGTCGCGACCAAACTCGCGGGCAATCATTTCCGCTTCGTTCTCGAAGGTCACCAGCACGTCGCCGATCTGGTTGGTCATGAAGGTGGTGGTGGCGGCGCGGCCACCGGTATCGAGTACCGGCGCTTGTTTGAACAGTTTGCCGACGAAGGCTTTGGCCTTGTTTTCGTCGCCGCCGTTTTTCAGCACATAGCCCCAGGCCGAGAGGTAGGTGTAGCGGCCGTTGCCCGAGGTTTTCGGGTTGGGCACGATCACCTGGACGCCGTCCTTGAGCAGGTCGGGCCAGTCTTTCAGGGCTTTCGGGTTGCCTTTGCGCACGATGAAGACGGTGGCCGAGGTGAACGGCGCGCTGTTGTTCGGCAGGCGCGTGACCCAGTTGTCCGGGATCAGTTTGCCGTTGTCCGCCAGGGCGTTGATGTCGGTGGCCATGTTCATGGTGATGACATCAGCCGGCAGGCCGTCGATCACCGAACGCGCCTGTTTGCTGGAGCCGCCGAAGGACATCTGCAGGGTGATGTTTTCGTTGTGCTCGGCTTGCCAGTGTTTCTGGAACGCAGTGTTGTAGTCCTTATAGAAATCGCGCATCACGTCGTAGGAAACGTTGAGCAGGGTCGGTGCGGCCTGAGCCACGCTGGTCAGGGCCAGGCCTGCGGCCAGAAGTGAGGCGCCAAAGAGTTTTTTCACTGCGCATTCCTTGTTCTAAAT
Source organism: Pseudomonas sp. ANT_J12 (assembly GCF_008370045.1). Taxonomy (GTDB): domain Bacteria; phylum Pseudomonadota; class Gammaproteobacteria; order Pseudomonadales; family Pseudomonadaceae; genus Aquipseudomonas. Next base: position 197,299 of record NZ_VOBN01000001.1, on the reverse strand, counting down.
AGATGTTCTTATTAAAAGTGAGGCCATTTGCCAGCGACTATAGCCGGGCTTACATAGGCCTTTAAAGATTAAAAAGCACTTTGCTTATTCCATTTTCTTAAACAGCTGATTGCCACACCGCGAGCAAAACGCCGCGCCATGTTCGTGGCTGTTTTTCTTGCACACCGGGCAGTCGTGTTGCAGCTGTTCGCCGCGCATGGCGTTGGCCAGTTCGGCGGTGAAAATCCCCGTCGGTACGGCGATGATCGAGTAACCGGTGATCATCACCAGCGACGAAATCACCTGGCCCAGCGGGGTCTTGGGCACGATGTCGCCGAAGCCCACGGTGGTCAGCGTCACGATAGCCCAATAGATGCCTTTGGGAATGCTGGTGAAGCCGTGTTCCGGGCCTTCGATCACGTACATCAACGTGCCGAACACCGTCACCAGGGTGCAGACGCTGACCAGGAACACCACGATCTTCTGCTTGCTGCCGCGCAGCGCCGACATCAGATAGTTGGCTTGCTTGAGGTAGGGGCTGAGCTTGAGTACGCGGAAAATCCGCAACATCCGAATGATCCGGATGATCAGCAGGTACTGCGCATCGGCGTAATACAGCGCGAGAATGCCGGGCACAATCGCCAGCAAATCCACCAAGCCATAGAAGCTGAACGCATAGCGCAACGGCTTGGGCGAGCAGTACAGGCGCAGGCCGTATTCGATGGCGAAAATAACCGTGAAGCCCCACTCGATGTACGCCAGCACGTCGGCGTAGTTCTGGTGGATCGCGTCGATACTGTCGAGCATCACGATCACGATGCTGGCGAGGATGATCAACAGCAAGATGCCGTCGAAGCGCCGCCCAGCCTTGGTGTCGCTCTGGAAAACCATGACGTAAAGCTCTTCACGCCAGTTTTTGCTGATGTCCATGGATAACGCCTGAACCGAGAATCAGCGAAGCCTAGGTTGATTCTCCCCAGGAGCGCAAGGCTCAAGGGCGACTGTGGCTTTGCCGAGCTTTTGAGTGGCGGCGCGGACCAGCCAGCAGGCGAGGATGAACGGCGCGGTCAGCGTGGGCAGACCGATGGCGGCAAACACCGGCGTCAGCCACAGCGCTGACGCAATACCGAGCACAGGCAGCCACGACCGCTGGCGCTGCGAACTGAAGGCGAGGGCGGCGAGTACGGCGTTATAGCTCCCGAGCCCGAGCAATGCGCTATAGAAGTCGTGGTGCAGCAGGCTCCAGCCCATGCCGGCGACGGACGCCAGCAACGCCCAGCAGAAGGCGCGGCGATCAGCGATCAGCAAACCCATGGCAATCATCGCGCCGGCCAGTGGATGACCAAGGAACATCACCTGGCCGAGGCCTTTGAGGGGCGCCACGAGCATGTTCAGCGTGTTGATTTCGATCAAATGCGCCGTGGTCGACGGTGTGGCGAAGCACAGCAGCAACCAGCTCATTCCCACAAAGGGGGTGGTGTAGGCCGGCAGATATTGGCTGACCCGCGCGCGTTTGAGCCACTGCTGCGTAATCATCGCGCTCAGACCGCCGCAGGCAATGATTAGCAGGGGTAACATCGCGGACCAGGGGAAATACAGGCTCAGCAGCACGCCAAGCAGAACGCCGTTATAGCTGAACAGCCCGGCCTGACGATCAGCCTTGGCATAGCCGCGACGTTGCGCGGTAAGCAACCCGGCGACCCCGCCCAGCAGCGCACCGCCGAGCAGCGCGGGTGCGGTAAAAAGAATCGCCAACAGACACAGCAGACCGCACAGCGGATGGCGCTGGAGGAAGATCTGACTGAAGCCGTTGAGCAGGGCCGTGGCCCAGTCGGGGCAGTGGGTGTTGAAGTGGTTGGCAGGCATGATAAGGGTCTTAGTACAGATCGTTCCCACGCTCTGCGTGGGAATGCCTCAATGGACGCTCTGCGTCTGCTCTTGGGACGCAGAGCGTCCCGGGCTGCATTCCCACGCAGAGCATGGGAACGATCATCGTGTGGGTTAAATCAACGTCTCGATACGCAACGAATTAGTCGACCCTGGCTGCCCAAACGGCACACCCGCGGTGATCAACAACGTATCCCCGCGCTGCGCCATGCCTTGGGCCTGGGCAATCTCCAGCGCCGTCGAACACACCTCGTCCACCTGGCGCAGCCGATCATTGACCACCGAGTGCACGCCCCAGGCCACGGTCAAGCGGCGCGCGGTTTGCAGGTTTGGCGTCAGGTTGAGGATCGGCACCGTCGGCCGCTCCCGCGCCGCCCGCAGACTCGAGGTCCCGGACTCGCTGTAGTTCACCAGCACCGCCACCGGCAGCACGTTGCTGATGCGACGAATCGCACAGCTGATGGCATCGGAAACCGTGGCTTCAGCCTTCGGCCGGCTCACGTCCAGTTGCGTCTGATAGTCCGGACCGTTTTCCACCTGGCGAATGATCTTGCTCATCATCTGCACCGCCTCCAGCGGGTACTCGCCGGACGCGGTTTCCGCCGACAGCATCACGGCGTCCGCGCCTTCAGCCACGGCGTTGGCGACGTCGGTGACTTCGGCGCGGGTCGGGGCCGGGGAGAAGCGCATCGACTCCAGCATCTGCGTCGCCACCACCACCGGCTTACCGAGCTGACGGCAAATGCTGATGATGTTTTTCTGAATCTGCGGCACGCTTTCGGCCGGCACTTCCACGCCCAGATCCCCGCGAGCGACCATGATCGCGTCGCTCAATTCGGCGATTTCCCGCAGTTGAGTGACCGCCGACGGTTTCTCGATCTTCGCCATCAAGAACGCCTTGTCGCCGATCAGCGCACGGGCTTCGCGGATGTCCTCCGGGCGCTGCACAAACGACAGCGCCACCCAGTCCACGCCCAGCTCCAGACCGAAGCTCAAATCGCGACGATCCTTGGCAGTCAGCGGGCTCAAGTCGAGCACCGCTTGCGGCACGTTCACGCCTTTGCGATCCGACAATTCACCGCCATTCAGCACCGTGGTATCGATCGCGTCGGAGTACTGGGTGACGACCCGCAGGCGCAGTTTGCCGTCGTCCAGCAGCAGGTCCATCCCCGGCTCAAGGGCGGCGATGATTTCCGGGTGCGGCAGGTTGACCCGGCGTTGATCGCCCGGGGTCGGATCGAGGTCCAGGCGCAGGGCCTGGCCGCGATGCAGTTGCACCTTGCCCTCGGCAAACTTGCCGACCCGCAGTTTCGGGCCTTGCAGGTCCATCAGAATCCCCAACGGGTAATTCAACTGACGCTCGACTTCACGAATCCACTGATAGCGCTGGGCATGGTCGGCGTGATCGCCGTGGCTGAAATTCAGGCGGAAGATATTCACCCCGGCCTGCACCAGTTCGCGAATGTCATCGATGCCATCGGTGGCCGGGCCGAGGGTGGCGAGGATTTTGACCTTTTTATCAGGCGTCATTTTTTGTGCTCTCGAGAATCAGGATCGCGCGGAAGTCGTTGACGTTGGTGCGGGTCGGCTCGGTGACGATCAGGGCGTCCAGCGCCTCGAAATAGCCGTAGCCATTGTTGTTGTCCAGCTCGTCGCTGGCACTCAAACCGAGGGCAACCGCGCGGGCATAGCTGTCCGGGGTCATGATCGCGCCGGCGTTGTCTTCGGAGCCATCGATGCCATCGGTGTCACCGGCCAGGGCGTACACGCCGGGGAGGCCTTTGAGGCTGTCGGTCAGGCTCAGCAGGAACTCGGCGTTGCGCCCGCCGCGACCATTGCCGCGCACGGTAACCGTGGTTTCACCGCCGGACAGAATCACGCACGGCGCCGCCAATGGCTGGCCATGCAAAACGATCTGCCGCGCGATGCCGGCGTGGACCTTGGCCACTTCCCGGGATTCGCCTTCCAGGTCACCGAGGATCAGCGGGCTGAAACCGGCCTGGCGGCACTTCACCGCCGCCGCTTCCAGGGATTGCTGGGGGCGGGCGATCAATTGGAAATGACTGCGGGCCAGGCTCGGGTCGCCGGGTTTGACGGTTTCCGATTCGGGGCTTTGCAGCCAGGTGCGCACGGACGCCGGGACGTCGATGTCGTAGCGCTTGAGGATCGCCAGGGCTTCGGCGGAGGTGCTCGGGTCGGCCACGGTCGGGCCGGAGGCGATGACGGTGGCGAGGTCGCCCGGCACATCGGAAATCGCGTAGGTATAAACAGTCGCCGGCCAGCAAGCCTTGCCCAGGCGCCCGCCCTTGATCGCCGAGAGGTGCTTGCGCACGCAGTTCATCTCGCCGATGGTCGCGCCGGATTTGAGCAGGGCTTTGTTGATCGATTGCTTGTCCGCGAGGGTAATGCCTGCCGCCGGAAGGGCGAGCAGTGCCGAGCCACCGCCGGAGAGCAGGAAGATCACACGGTCGTCTTCGGTCAGGTTGCTGACCAGGTCCAACACCCGTTTGGCGACGGCAAGACCGGCCGCATCCGGCACCGGGTGCGCGGCTTCGACCACTTCGATTTTTTCGCACGGGGCGCCGTGGCCGTAGCGGGTCACCACCAGACCCGAGACTTCGCCCTGCCAGCAGCGCTCGACCACTTGGGCCATGGCGGCTGCGGCTTTACCGGCACCGATCACGATCACGCGACCGCTGCGATCTTTCGGCAGATAGGCTTCGAGGACTTGCTGCGGATGGGCTGCGTCGATGGCTGTGGCAAACAGCTCGCGCAGCAGGTGTTGCGGATCGACCGACATGGCGGGCTCCCAATCTTATTGTTCTTGGTTTGGTGCTAATGATCGTTCCCACGCTGCGCGTGGGAATGCCTCAATGGACGCTCCGCGTCCGCTTCGGCAGGGACGCGGAGCGTCCCGGGATGCATTCCCACGCGGAGCGTGGGAACGATCAGTGCCGCAAAGGGCTTACTTCTTATCGCGAATCGAGAAATTCGCCATGTGTTCCAGGCCCTTGATCAGCGCCGAGTGGTCCCAGTTGCTGCCGCCGATGGCCGCGCAGGTGCTGAACACTTGCTGGGCGTTGGCGGTGTTCGGCAGGTTGATGTTCAGTTCCTTGGCGCCTTGCAGGGCCAGGTTCAGGTCCTTCTGGTGCAGGCTGATGCGGAAGCCCGGATCGAAGGTGCCCTTGATCATGCGCTCGCCGTGTACTTCGAGGATCTTCGACGAAGCGAACCCGCCCATCAGAGCCTCACGAACCTTGGCTGGATCAGCACCGTTTTTCGACGCGAACAACAGGGCTTCGGCCACAGCCTGGATGTTCAACGCCACGATGATCTGGTTCGCCACTTTCGCGGTTTGACCGTCGCCGTTGCCGCCAACCAGGGTGATGTTCTTGCCCATCGCCTGGAACAGCGGCAGGGCGCGTTCGAAGGCGTCGGCATCGCCGCCGATCATGATGCTCAGGCTTGCCGCCTTGGCGCCGACTTCACCACCGGACACTGGCGCGTCGAGGTACTGGGCGCCTTTTTCGTTGATCTTGGCGGCGAAGGCTTTGGTGGCGGTCGGCGAGATCGAGCTCATGTCGATCACGACTTTGCCTTTGCCGACACCGGCAGCAATGCCGTCGGCGCGGAACAGCACGTCATCGACCTGCGGGGTATCCGGCACCATGATGATGATGAATTCGGCTTCCTGGGCGACTTCCTTCGGGTTGGCCAGGGCGACCGCGCCGCCGGCAATCAGATCCGCCGGGGCGGCGTCGTGGTGCGCCGACAGGAACAGGCTGTGACCGGCTTTCTGCAGGTTCAATGCCATTGGGTGGCCCATGATGCCGGTGCCGATAAATCCGATTTTAGCCATGAGAAAATCCTCTTGTTTTTGTGTAGCTCCCGATGCTTGACCGGTGAGCTTTTTGTGGCGAGGGGGCTTGCCCCCGTTGGGTCGCGAAGCGGCCCCAAAACTGTATTCACGGTGAATCAGACAGAACGCGTATGCAGGTTTTACGACTGCTTCGCAGCCGAACGGGGGCAAGCCCCCTCGCCACATAAGCCCGCTCCCACAAGGGGAACTGCTCAGATTGCGTTATGGGTTTTCAACCAGCCCAGGCCCGCTTCTGTGGTGGTCAGCGGCTTGTATTCGCAACCGACCCAACCCTGATAACCAATGCGATCCAAGTGTTCGAACAGGAAGCGGTAGTTGATCTCTCCGGTGCCCGGTTCGTTGCGCCCTGGGTTGTCTGCCAACTGCACGTGGTTGATTTCGCCCAGGTGCGATTGCAGGGTGCGGGCCAGGTCGCCTTCCATGATTTGCATGTGGTAGATGTCGTATTGCAGGAACAGATTGGCGCTGCCGACCTGTTCGCGAATCGACAGGGCTTGCGCCGTGTTGTTCAGGTAGAAACCCGGGATGTCGCGGGTGTTGATCGCTTCCATCACCAGTTTGATGCCCACCGCTTGCAGCTTGTCGGCGGCGTACTTGAGGTTGCTGACAAACGTCTTTTCCACGGTGGCGTCATCGACGTTTTGTGGACGAATACCGGCCAGGCAGTTGACCTGGGTGTTGCCCAGGACCTGGGCGTAGGCAATCGCCAGATCGACCCCGGCGCGGAATTCTTCGACCCGATCCGGCAGGCACGCGATACCGCGTTCGCCCTTGGCCCAGTCACCGGCCGGCAGGTTGAACAGCACCTGGGTCAGACCGTTGGCGTCGAGCTTGGCCTTGATCTCGGCGGAGCTGAAGTCGTAAGGGAACAGGTACTCGACACCACTGAAACCGGCCTTGGCGGCCGCTTCAAAACGGGCAAGAAAATCCTGTTCGGTGAACAGCATGGACAGGTTGGCTGCGAAACGCGGCATGGTGGTCTCCCGTAAATGTGTGAGGGCCGATCGTTCCCATGCTCTGCGTGGGAATGCCGTCCCGGACGCTCTGCGTCCAGCCGTTATGTGACGCGGAGCTTCACCGGATGCATTCCCACGCAGAGCGTGGGAACGATCATAGTGGTCAATCGAGCAACGAAATCGCGGTTGGCGCATCGTTGCCGACCAGCGCCAGGTCTTCGAATTCGTTGACGGCGTTGATCTCGGTGCCCATGGAAATGTTGGTTACGCGCTCCAGGATAATCTCGACGATCACCGGCACCTTGAACTCTTCGATCAGCTCCTGGGCCTTGCGCAGGGCAGGCTGGATCTGACCCGGTTCGAACACGCGCAGTGCCTTGCAGCCGAGGCCTTCGGCGACTGCGACGTGGTCGACACCGTAACCGTTGAGCTCCGGAGCGTTGAGGTTATCGAAGGACAGCTGCACGCAGTAGTCCATGTCGAAACCGCGCTGGGCCTGACGGATCAGCCCCAGGTACGAATTGTTCACCACCACGTGGATGTACGGCAGTTTGAACTGCGCGCCCACCGCCAATTCTTCAATCATGAACTGGAAATCATAGTCGCCGGACAGTGCCACGACCTTGCGCGTCGGATCGGCCTTGACCACGCCCAGCGCCGCCGGAATGGTCCAGCCCAATGGGCCGGCCTGACCGCAGTTGATCCAGTGACGCGGCTTGTAGACGTGCAGGAACTGCGCGCCGGCAATTTGCGACAGACCGATGGTACTTACATAGCAAGTGTCTTTGCCGAACACTTGGTTCATCTCTTCATACACGCGCTGCGGCTTGACCGGCACGTTGTCGAAGTGGGTCTTGCGTTGCAGGCTGGCCTTGCGCTGCTGGCAGTCTTGCAGCCAGGCGCTACGGTTTTTCAGCTTGCCGGCGGCCTGCCATTCGCGAGCGACTTCGATGAACACGGTCAGCGCGGCCGCGGCGTCGGAGACGATGCCCAGGTCCGGGTTGAACACGCGGCCGATTTGCGTCGGCTCGATGTCAACGTGAATGAATTTGCGGCCTTCGGTGTAGACGTCGATCGAACCGGTGTGACGGTTGGCCCAACGGTTACCGACGCCCAGCACCACGTCCGATTTCAACAGCGTCGCGTTGCCGTAGCGGTGCGAGGTTTGCAGGCCGACCATGCCGACCATCAACGGGTGATCGTCCGGAATCGTGCCCCAGCCCATCAGGGTCGGGATCACTGGAATGCCGGTCAGCTCGGCGAACTCCACCAGCAAGTCGCTGGCATCGGCATTGATGATGCCGCCACCGGCCACCAGCAACGGACGCTCAGCCTGGTCGAGCATGGCCAGGGCCTTCTCGATTTGCACGCGGTTGGCGGTGGGCTTGGCCAGCGGCAGTGGCTGGTAGGCGTCGATGTCGAATTCGATTTCAGCCATCTGCACGTCGAACGGCAGGTCGATCAGCACGGGGCCCGGACGGCCGGAGCGCATTTCGTAGAACGCTTTCTGAAACGCGTACGGCACCTGGCCCGGTTCCATGACGGTGGTGGCCCACTTGGTCACTGGCTTGACGATGGCGGTGATGTCGACTGCCTGGAAGTCTTCTTTATGCATGCGCGCCCGCGGTGCCTGGCCGGTGATGCACAGGATCGGGATCGAGTCGGCCGAGGCGCTGTACAAGCCGGTGACCATGTCGGTGCCCGCCGGGCCGGAAGTGCCGATGCACACGCCGATGTTGCCGGCCTTGGTGCGGGTGTAGCCCTCAGCCATGTGCGAAGCGCCTTCAACGTGGCGAGCGAGGACGTGATCGATGCCACCGACCTTCTGCAAGGCGGAGTACAGCGGGTTGATCGCGGCGCCCGGGATGCCAAAAGCGGTATCAACCCCTTCACGGCGCATCACCAGAACGGCGGCTTCGATTGCTCTCATTTTGCTCATGGTTTTGGTGCCTCTTACGTTTTGTAATTGTATACAAGTGGCTTTGCGCAGAGTGTATTCACGGCGGACGGCGCAGGTCAATCCATTTTCTCAAGCGGCTGTTTCATTCGTCGGAAGCCCGTTCTACTGTGGCTTTTCGTCGCATGTGGCGCTTTTCGAGAATTATTGTATACAAATAAATAATCTATTGTGTTCTATTTGTTGAATCGGACTGCGGCACAAAACCGCAGCCCAACCGCTTTCCAATAACAAAATGAGGACGGCACCATGAGCGCTTTAACCTTGAAAGACGCAGTCAACCTGACGAACCAGGCCATCGCCGCAGGGCGTGCAGTTTCCGCAGCTCCACTGACCATCGCGGTATTGGATGCCGGCGGACATTTGATTTCTTTGCAACGGGAAGACGGCGCCAGCCTGCTGCGCCCGCAAATCGCCATCGGCAAAGCGTGGGGCGCGATAGCGCTGGGCAAGGGCTCACGCCTGCTGGCGCTGGACGCCCAACAACGCCCGGCATTTATTGCCGCGCTCAATAGCATGGGGCAGGGCAGCGTGGTGCCGGCACCGGGCGGTGTGTTGATTCGGGATCAGGACGGCAACGTGCTGGGTGCGGTAGGCATCAGCGGCGATCTGTCGGATGTGGACGAACAATGTGCGATCAGCGCGATCGAGGCCCAGGGCTTGCGCGCGGATGCTGGGGTGACGGCTTGATCTGAAGTAAATCGACACCGCCGGCAGCGCGGTGATGACGAAGCGGGGCGGGGTCGATAGACTGCCGCCCCTCTCGTTTTTGTATCAAGGAAGATCTGCGTGAAGACGCTACTTGGCATCTCTCTGGCCACGGCCATGACCCTCTGCACACCCTTTCTGCACGCCGCCGAACCGCTGGACGCCGAAGACATTGCGTTCCAGGCTCTCAGCCCGGTGGTCACCGCGCTGCTCAATGCCGACGACGTGGATGAGCTGATGGCCCGGGCCGAAAAGCTCGAAGACACCGACACCCTGCAGGCCATCGCGGTGTATCTGGCGGCCAGCCGTGAAGACCCCAAGCAACTGCTCGCGCCTTATCAGGTGGCGGCGCTGTTCGCCCGGCGCGGCGATGACAAACTGGCGCAACGCTTCCTGAGGGAAGCTGATGATCGCGGCATGTGGTTCGGCCCGATGCTGGCCAGCGACGAAGACTTTTCCGAACTGCGCCAGACCGCCACTTACAAAACCGTGTTGGCCAACGCCCAGCAGCGCTATCAGAAAATCGCCCCCGGCAAGGTCGGTGCGATTTCGGTGCTCAATCCTCCCGCCGGTGTTCCCGTGCCCGCCGCGTGCCGGCCGGTGCTGGTGTGGATGCATGGCTACGGGGTCAACGGCGAGGTCGATGATTATCAGTCGCTCGCGGACACCGGCGCGATCGTTCTCGGCATCAACGGCACCGAGATGATCAATGCGGTCGACAGCTTCCGCTGGATCGGTCCGGGCTTTGAAGGCACCCATAAAGCGGTGCAGAACGGCTTGAAAGAACTGGAGGCGCAGCAATGCGTCGACCGCAAGCATGTTTACCTGATGGGCTTCTCCCAAGGCTCGCAACATGCCGGCGCGCTGTTGGCGCAGCATCCGGATGACTACGCCGGCGCACTGCTGGTGTCACCCGGCGGCATGCAGCCAACGCCGACCGTGAGCAAGGCCCATGGCAAACGGGTGTTCGTGATCAACGGCAAGATGGAAGGGCCGGGCAACCAGCAGATGGCCACCGATTTCCGCAAGCTGTTCAGTGATGGCAACGAGGTTAAATCCCGTACCCATGAAGAAGGGCACACGTTCCCGGATGACTGGCGTACTTCGTTCCCGCAGGCGCTGCGCTGGTTGATGGGCAGCGAAGCTTGAAAGCAAAAGATCGCAGGTTTGAAGGCTGCGATCTTTGCTTGATTGAAAACCGGATCTAACGATCCGGTTCACACCCCTTGAGCACCAGGCGAATAATCGTCTGCGCTGCCGCTTCATAATCCGCCTCATCCAGCTTCGACTTGCCGGTGACCGCAGAAATCTGCCAGTCGAAGTCGGCGTACGTCTGGGTCGCGGCCCAGATGCTGAACATCAGGTGGTTGGGGTCGATGGGGGCGATCTGGCCGCGGTCGATCCAGGTCTGGATGCAGTCGATGTTGTGCTTGGCCTGCCCATTGAGGCGTTCGACCAGGTCGGCGCTCAGGTGCGGCGCGCCGTGCATGATTTCGCTGGCAAACACCTTGGAGGCGAAGGGCAGGTCGCGGGAGATGCGGATCTTGGAGCGGATGTAGCCGCTCAGCACTTCACTGGGCACGCCGTCGGCGTTGAACGGCGTCGAGGCCTGCAGGATCGGCTCGATGATGCTTTCCAGGACCTCGCGGTAGAGGTTTTCCTTGGATTTGAAATAGTAGTAGACGTTGGGCTTGGGCAATCCCGCCTTGGCCGCGATATCGCTGGTTTTGGTCGCAGCGAAGCCCTTGTCGGCAAATTCTTCACTGGCGGCACGCAGGATCAGTTCTTTGTTGCGCTCGCGGATAGTGCTCATAAACCAGGGGGTTCCTTGCCTGTTCTGGCGGTTGCGCATGGTAGCACCGGGCTCGCGCGGCGCTCAAGAATGCACCGTGCGGCGCTCGGCCGCGCTATGCTGCGCGGCATTCATTACTCGAAGGAAACCTGATTCATGGCAGGAAGCAGTTTGCTGGTGCTGATCGACGACATCGCCGCGGTACTCGACGACGTGGCATTGATGACCAAAATGGCCGCGAAGAAGACGGCTGGCGTACTCGGCGACGACCTGGCGCTCAATGCCCAGCAAGTCAGCGGTGTGCGTGCCGAACGGGAAATCCCGGTGGTCTGGGCGGTCGCCAAGGGCTCGTTTCTCAACAAACTGATCCTGGTGCCGTCGGCATTGGCCATCAGCGTGTTCATTCCGTGGCTGGTCACGCCGTTGTTGATGGTCGGCGGTGCTTACCTGTGCTTTGAGGGTTTCGAGAAACTGGCCCACAAGTTCCTGCACAGCAAGGCTGAAGACGACGCCGAGCACGCGCAACTGGTCGAGGCCGTGGCCGATCCGGCCACGGATCTGGTGGCGTTCGAACAGGACAAGATCAAAGGCGCGATCCGCACCGACTTCATCCTCTCGGCAGAAATCATCGCCATCACCCTCGGCACCGTCGCCGGCGCTTCGCTGACCCAGCAAGTGATCGTGCTGTCGGGCATCGCCATCGTCATGACCATCGGCGTCTATGGCCTGGTGGCGGGCATCGTCAAACTCGACGACCTGGGCCTGTGGCTGACCCAGAAACCGGGGCAAATGGCCAAAAGCATCGGCGGCGCGATCCTGCGGGCGGCACCGTACATGATGAAAAGCCTGTCGGTGATCGGCACGGCGGCGATGTTCCTGGTCGGCGGCGGGATCCTGACCCATGGCGTGCCGGTGGTGCATCACTGGATTGAAAGCGTCAGCGCGAGTGCTGGCGGTGCGGCGTTTATCGTGCCGACGTTGTTGAATGCGGTGGCGGGGATTGTGGCGGGGGCGGTGGTGTTGGCCGGCGTCATGATCGCAAGCAAGATCTGGCGCTCAGTCAAAGGCTGAACCTGTAGGAGCAAAGCTTGCTCGCGATGAGGCCATAACATTCAACATCTGGGTTGACTGCCGAGCCGCCATCGCGAGCAAGCGTTGTTCCTACGGTGGGTCGGTGGTGGTGTTGATTGATCGTTCCCACGCTCCGGGTGGGAATGCAGCCCGGGACGCTCCGCGTCCCATTCAAAGCTGAACGCGGAGCGTCCGTTGAGGCATTCCCACACAGGGCGTGGGAACGATCATCAGAAAGCAAAAAGGCCATTCGACTCGCATCGAATGGCCTTTTTTATTGCCGCCAGATTGTGTATCGCCAGCGTTACTCGGCGATCTGCAACTTACGCGACTCGGTGTACACGTAACGCACCTTCTCGTACTCGAACGGCGAGTTCAGCTGACCGTAGCGGAAGCTGGTCTGGTAGCGCTTGTCGACGCCGCGCAGGACCCAGATTTCCGGGTGGTTGGAGCTGACTTCGGAGACGTTCAGGAAGTTGACCGCCGACTCGCCGGTGTAGTCGACCACCAGCCCGGCGGTGTCGCGCAGGTTGGAGGGGCCGAGGATCGGCAGCACGAAGTAGGCACCGCCCGGTACGCCGTAGAAGCCCAGGGTCTGGCCGAAGTCTTCGCTCTGGCGCGGCAGGCCCATGGCGGTGGCCGGGTCCCACAGGCCGGCAACGCCGATGGTGGTGTTGAGCAGCAGTCGCGCGGTGGTTTCCAGCGAGCGGTGGCCCTTGAGCTGGAGCATGCTGTTCAACAGGTTCGGCACGTCACCGAGGTTGTTGAAGAAGTTGCTCACACCGGTGCGCAAAAAGCTCGGGGTCACGTAGCGATAGCCGTCGACCACGGGCAGGAACACCCATTGGTCGAAGCGGTAGTTGAAGTGGTAGACCCGACGGTTCCACTCCTCCAGCGGGTCGTAGACGTTCAGCGCGTTGAGCGTCGAACGCTCGAACTCGCGCTGGTCCAGGCCCGGGTTGAACTTGAGTTTGCTCAGCGGTTCCTTGAAGCCATCGTTGTCGATCACGACCGGCGCGTTGGCTTTGCTGTTGTCGGCATTGGCGACGCCTGCACAGAGTAACGCTGCGATAAGCAGGAGATATTTAGCCACGGAAGAACTCCAGCATGGCGTCGCTGTTGACGCGATAGTTAAGGTTGCCGCAATGGCCGCCCAATGGGTAAACAGTCAAGCGATCGCCGAAGGTGCGGCGCAGGAAACCCAGGTCGCCAGGGCCGAGGATCACGTCGTCGGCGTTATGCATGACGGAGATTTTCGGGCTGTCGTGCAGGTAATCCTTCAGGGCATACAAACTCACCTGGTCGATCAGTTGCAGCAGGCTGCCGCCGTCGGTGCGGGCGCGCCACATCGGGATAACCTGCTCGGTGATGTAGCAGTCGAAGTCGCATTGCAGCGCACGCTTGAGGAACGGCGTGAGGCTGGTGCCTTCGGTGATCGGGTACTTCGGCGGCGTGATCAGGCCACGGCGGTTGATCAGGTCGGAGGTGAAGGCAATGTCGGCCGCCGAGAACCGGAACGAGGTGCCGATCAGCATCGCCATCTGTTCGTTGGTCAGGTGCTGCTTGGACTGCTGGAAGTCATAGAGCAGGGCATCGTTGAGGTCGATGTAGCCTTTTTGCTGGAAGTAGCGGGTCAGTTTGTTCAGCACCAGTTCATAGAAGGTGGTGCTGTTGTTGATGCCCTTGACCTCGGTCTGCACCAGCTTGTCGAGGTTGGTGATCGAGGTGTAGAGGTTGACCGGCGGGTTGAGCAGCAAGACTTTCTTGAAGTTGAAGCTGCGACGGGTTTCGTCCAGGTGCGCGACGAAGGCTGCGTCCAGTGCGCCGAGGCTGTAACCGGTCAGGTAGTACTCGGTGACGGGCGTCTTCGGGTTTTGCGCCCGCACGGCCTGCATCACCCGGTACATGTCTTCGGCGTCTTCCTTGGTGATACCGGGCGTGGCGAAGCGTGACGCGGCGCTCATGAAGTCGAAGCTGGTCGGCGACGACAGCTGCACCACGTGGTAGCCGGCCTTGTAGTAAAGCTTCTTCAGGTATTCGTTGAGGCTGCTGTCATAACGCGCGCCGGTACCGGCGATCAGGAAAATCAGCGGCGCGGCGTGATCCTGGGTGGCGATGCGATAGGTGAGTTTCTTCACCGGCCAGAAGTTGTCCGGCAGGCTGAATTCACGCTCCGGGCGCAAACGGACGCTACGGTCCTGCTGATTGATGTCTTCGTTGGCCGGCAACTCCGGGCGCAACTCCGGTGGAGTGGTGGCAATGGTCGCCTCGAACGGGTTCGTCAAGGGGTAGCCATAGCTGGCGGCGTCGATGTCGACCGCCAGTGCGGACGCACTCAAAATAAGGCCGCCAAACAGGGCGGCGAAGCGCAAGGAACGGAGCATGACTAAATCCCTTAGAGGAAAGGTGCCGATTGAGGTTCGCAGGCTATGACCACGGGGTTTGCGCCAAAGTGCCATGGATCGGCACCAATCAGGCCTAAATTCGGGGTAATAGTAGCTGGACGATACACTTTGCAGTGATTGCCTGCCCAGTTAAGTGTTGTTAAGGCTTGCACAAAGCCGCCGGGCGCTTAAGCTGGCCGCCGTTTTCGTCTATTGGAGTGCTTCATGTCCCGCCGTCTGCCCGTGATTCTGCTGCTTGTTTTGCTGCCTTTATGGCTGGCCGCCAGTTATGGCGCGCGTTATGGCTTCATGGAGGACGCGCAATGGGTCGGCCTGTGCGTGGACGAGGCGAGCCGCTGGGAGTGCCAGGTCCGCTCGAACCTGGGGCTGATGATTCACTTCAAGGTCTTGGGCTGGGGCGCCGTCGCCGCGGCGGTCATCGGTTTTGTCGTACCGGGTCGGGCAGGGTGGTGGCTGGCGGTGTTGGCGCTGGTGCTGGGGTTCCCGGCGTTGGCGTTGTACAACACGACGCTGGCAGTGTTTGCGGTGGTGATTGCGGCGTTGCGGTTGGTCCGGGAAAGCCGCGGCGTTTGACAGATCGCATCGCGGGCAAGCCTTGCTCCTACAGGGTTGCGTCGTACACAAATGATGTGAACGACACAAATCCGTAGGAGCGAGGCTTGCCCGCGAAGAGGCCCGCAAAGGCTCCGAAGATCAGCCCTTGCGAACCCGCAAACACCGCCACAACGCCGCCGCCATCAACACACTCACCAGCGCCCAACCCCAGGCCTGCTGGTTCTGCAACCCTTCACGAAACAGCTGCGGCGCAATGCCGGCACCGATGATGAAGGTCAGCAGCGCAATCTCCCGACGCGGCACGCTCACCGGACGGCACAGGTACACCAGCGCCGGCAGGATAAACGCGACACTCGGGAAACTGCGATAGCGCGGGTCGAACACCAGCTCCAGCATCATCACTGCCGCCGCAAACCCGGCGGCTGCTACCAGCCAGCCTGCTCGGCGCTCCAGCAGATTAAAGGCGCATCCACGCCAACCGTTGCGCGCACTCAAGGTCAGCGCGGCATGGGCCAGCACCAACAGATTCAATGCCGTCAGCAAGCCGACCCACAGCCATTCACTGGCAAACCGGGTGGTGACCCGCGCCAGGTCGCCCCAGGCCCCGATCGAGCAAGCCGCCAGCGCCGCCAACAGTGGCAGCACCAACGCCGCGCGGATGCTGCGGACCCGACCGCCCAGCAGCAAGGTGCCAAGGAAGATCACACCGCCCACCGCCAGCCATTGTGACCAGTACGGCACGTTGGATACCGGACCGGCCAGCACGCCCTTGTCCTGGCGATCAGCATCAAACAGGCCCCAGTAACCGCCCACCGCGCCTTCGCTGGCGCGCTTCCACGGCTGGTCAAAGGCTTCGATCAGGTTGTAATGCCAGCCCTGTTGCTCGGCCATGGCGACAAAACCACGGATGAACTTGGCTTCGTTGACTCGGCTCGGCAGCGCGGTTTCACGCTGGCGACCTTCGCTCGGCCAGCCGGTTTCGCCGATCAGCACGTCCTTGGGCGCGAACTTGTTGCCGAACACCTGGCGCACTTCGGCCACGTGTTGCAGGGCGGCGTCGATGTTCGACGGATCATCTTCCCAGTACGGCAACAAATGGATGGTCAGGAAATCCACCGCCGGGGCGATTTCCGGGTGCTTGAGCCAGAACTCCCAGACGTCGGCATAAGTGACCGGCTGCTTGATCTGGCTTTTCACCTGATTGATCAGCTTCGCCAATTGCGCGCCGGTGACTTCCTTGCGCAGTAGGGCTTCGTTGCCGACGATCACCGAAGTCACCACGTCCGGGTTGGCGTTGGCCGAAGCGATCAGCAGATCGACTTCCTTGGCCGTGTCCACGGGGTTGCTGTTGACCCAGGCACCGATCATCAGCTTCAACCCGTGCTTGCGCGCCAGGTCGGGCAGGGCCTCGAGGCCGGTCATGGAATAGGTGCGGATGCATTCGAAGCTTTTGGACAGCAGCGCGAGGTCGGCGTCCATGCGCTCGGGGCGCAATTTGAACGGCTGGTCGAACGGCGACTGGTCCTTGTCGAACGGGGTGTAGGAGGCGCATTGCAACTTGTGCGTGGCGCTGGCCACGTCCGGCAGAATCACCGGTTTGCCGAGGCCGTACCAGAAACCGCCAAGGGCAAACAGCCCGAGCAGGCAGGCGAAAACATAAGCGAAAAAAGGAAAGCGTGATGTCGCGGGCATGGTCAGGCCGTCTGGGAGCAAAGCCGCGCATGTTACCTGCATTTGCCCCGGGCTTGGTGCCCTGCATGATTTTGACATGCAAAGTTCGGGCGGATCGGGCGGGGTGGTTGCGGCGATCACGATTAATGGCGTTCTGATGTCGTTTCTCGATGCCTTGAGGTCGTTGGCAGCACAGGTCGCTGTTGTCGTGAGGTTGATTATCGAAGCGTCAGTACTCCGCTGACGTTTTCACGATTTTGCGGTGAGGCGTGATGGGGGCGCTGTGCACCATAACAATACGTTGACGCCGCTCGGCATCCGTCGGGCGCAGCACTTTCGGGGAAGTAACGATGAAGATGCGACGACTTTTAGGCGCGAGTGCCGCTCTGGTGCTTGCGATTGGCTCCACATTCGCCAATGCCGAGAGCAAGACCCTGAGCATCGGTTACGTTGACGGCTGGTCCGACAGCGTTGCGACCACTCACGTGGCCGCCGAAGTGATCAAGCAGAAACTCGGCTATGACGTGAAGCTGCAAGCCGTCGCGACCGGGATCATGTGGCAAGGCGTGGCCACCGGCAAACTCGACGCCATGCTGTCCGCCTGGCTGCCGGTGACCCACGGCGACTACTGGACCAAGAACAAGGATCAGGTCGTCGACTACGGCCCGAACTTCAAGGATGCAAAAATCGGCCTGATCGTGCCGGAGTACGTGAAAGCCAAGAGCATCGACGATCTGAAAACCGATGACAGCTTCAAAGGCCGTATCGTCGGCATTGACGCCGGTTCGGGCGTGATGCTCAAGACCGATCAGGCGATCAAGGACTACGGTCTGACCAACTACACCCTCAAGGCCAGTTCCGGCGCCGGCATGATTGCCGAGCTGACCCGTGCCGAGAAAAAGAACGAATCCATCGCTGTCACCGGTTGGGTGCCGCACTGGATGTTCGCCAAGTGGAAACTGCGCTTCCTCGACGACCCGAAAGGCGTGTATGGCGCGGCTGAAACCGTGAACAGCATCGGCAGCAAGGAATTGGCAACCAAAGCGCCGGAAGTGGCCAAGTTCCTGAAAAACTTCCAGTGGGCCTCGAAAGACGAAATTGGCGAAGTCATGTTGGCGATTCAGGATGGTGCAAAACCTGAAGCCGCGGCCAAGGACTGGGTGGCCAAACACCCGGAACGCGTTGCCGAATGGACCAAGTGATTTGAGCGCAAGCGTCTAATCAGCATCTCTCAAGGCCCCTTGGCATAACTGCCAAGGGGCCTTTTGCATTCCTGTAGGAGCAAGGCTTGCCCGCGATGGCGATCCCGAGCACGCCGTCGCGGGCAAGCCTTGCTCCTACAGATGCAAAGCAGGCTAATTATTTTGTTCTAGAAATTGGCGAAACCGTCATGTCGTTCTAATACTAAGGTCGTCTGGAAGCCGTCCCGCAGCCGCATAAAGTGGCTACGTTCTAACAATAATTTGTGCTGCGAGGATAAAAACAATGAACGACAGCATTTACCTCTCGATTCAAAACAGCCCGCGCTTCAAGGAGCTGGTTAGTAAACGAGAAAAGTTCGCCTGGATTCTATCGGCGATCATGCTTGGGCTTTACTCCGGATTCATCCTTTTGATTGCTTACGGGCCGCATATTCTGGGGGCGAAAATCAGCCCTGAATCTTCGATTACCTGGGGGATACCGATTGGTGTCGGGCTGATTCTCTCGGCCTTTATCCTGACTGCAATCTACGTACGACGCGCCAATGGCGAATTCGACGACCTGAACAATGCGATTCTCAAGGAGGCTCAGCAATGATCCGGCGTCTAATGGCTCTATTGAGCATCGCAGCCTTCGCACCAGGCGCCTGGGCGTCTGAAGCCCTGACCGGCGAAGTGCACAAACAACCGCTCAACGTGTCCGCGATCCTGATGTTCGTGGCGTTTGTCGGTTTGACCCTGTGCATCACCTACTGGGCCTCCAAGCGCAACAACTCGGCGGCCGACTACTACGCGGCCGGCGGCAAGATCACCGGTTTCCAGAACGGCCTGGCGATTGCCGGTGACTACATGTCGGCGGCGTCCTTCCTGGGGATTTCCGCGCTGGTGTTTACCTCCGGTTACGACGGTCTGATCTACTCGATCGGCTTCCTGGTGGGCTGGCCGATCATCCTGTTCCTGATTGCCGAGCGCCTGCGTAACCTGGGTAAATACACTTTTGCCGACGTGGCGTCTTACCGCCTCGGGCAAACCCAGATCCGCACACTGTCCGCCTGCGGTTCGCTGGTGGTGGTGGCGTTCTACCTGATCGCGCAAATGGTCGGTGCCGGCAAGCTGATCCAGCTGCTGTTCGGTCTCGACTACTACGTCGCGGTGATCCTGGTCGGTATCCTGATGTGCATGTACGTGCTGTTCGGCGGCATGCTGGCGACGACTTGGGTGCAGATCATCAAGGCTGTGCTGTTGCTGTCCGGTGCCACGTTCATGGCGCTGATGGTGATGAAGCACGTCAACTTCGACTTCAGCCAGCTGTTTTCCGAGGCGATCAAGGTTCACCCTAAAGGTGAAGCGATCATGAGCCCGGGCGGCTTGGTGAAAGACCCGGTCTCGGCGTTCTCCCTTGGCCTGGCACTGATGTTCGGTACCGCGGGCCTGCCGCACATCCTGATGCGCTTCTTCACCGTGAGTGATGCAAAAGAAGCGCGCAAGAGCGTGTTGTATGCAACCGGCTTCATCGGCTACTTCTACATCCTGACGTTCATCATCGGCTTCGGCGCGATCTTGCTGGTCAGCACCAACCCTGCGTTTAAAGATGCGGCTGGCGCGCTGTTGGGCGGCAACAACATGGCGGCGGTGCACCTGGCTAACGCGGTGGGTGGCAGTATCTTCCTGGGCTTCATCTCGGCAGTCGCGTTCGCGACCATTCTGGCTGTAGTGGCTGGTCTGACGCTGGCCGGTGCTACGGCGGTGTCTCATGACCTGTATGCCAGTGTGATCAAGAAGGGTAAAGCCAACGACAAGGATGAGATCCGCGTTTCGAAAATCACCACCGTCTGCCTGGGTGTGTTGGCGATCGGCTTGGGCATTCTGTTCGAAAGCCAGAACATTGCGTTCATGGTAGGCCTGGCGTTCTCCATCGCGGCGAGCTGTAACTTCCCGGTGCTGTTGCTTTCCATGTACTGGAAGAAACTGACCACGCGCGGTGCGATGATTGGTGGCTGGTTGGGCCTGATCAGTGCCGTGGGCTTGATGGTGCTTGGGCCGACCATTTGGGTGCAGATTCTGCATCATGAGAAGGCGATCTTCCCTTACGAGTATCCGGCGTTGTTCTCGATGGCGATTGCGTTTATCGGGATCTGGTTCTTCTCGATCACTGACAAGTCGACTGCGGCTGACAATGAGCGGGCGTTGTTCTTCCCTCAGTTTGTTCGTTCGCAGACTGGGTTGGGGGCGAGTGGGGCGGTTTCGCACTAAGGCTTTTATATAAGCTGCGTTGAATGGAAATGCCCTGGTCGAGAGATTGGGGCATTTTTTTTGGTTTTGGTTTTGTGCTTTTGTAGGAGCGAGGCTTGCCCGCGAAGGCGGCCTCATTGCCGACCGGGATTTTTGATGGTGTACATATCCATTCCTGCGGTAACGGCCACTTATGGTTTCGCCCTTACGGCGAGTCACTTTGGAAGAGCCTGCGCGGCCCGGCGCAAAGTAACCAAAACGCTTTCGCCCCTGACGTACGGTGCCTCGCCTGGGCTCGGCATGCCCTCACTCCGGTCCTGCTCCGTGGGCCCGCCGCCATCGGCCATTCATGGCCGGGGGCGGCTACCGCGGCATCCCTGCCGCGGTGCCCGCTGCGCAGAACCTGCGTTCGGCCTTCCGACGGGGCAGATCAAGATCAAAAGCCAAAACAAGATCAAAAGCTTCGCGGGCAAGCCTCGCTCCTACAGGGATTTGTTTCTGTGATCGTTCCCATGCTCCGCGTGGGAATGCCGCCGGGGACGCTCTGCGTTCCGCTGTCGACGCGAGTCTTGAGTCCTGCGCAATGGTGACGCGAAGCGTCACGGGATGCATTCCCACGCGGAGCGTGGGAACGATCAGTAGCTGGCGTACGCGCACAACCCCCGAGCCAGGCCGGCCGGCAGGCCGCCTCGCGGTGCGATGCAGGCCCCCTCGGGAGGCCGGAGCGAGGGCATGCCGAGCCTGGGCGAGGCACCGAACGAAAGGGGCAAAAGCGCTTTGGTTACTTTCGCGCTTTTCGAAAGTGACTCGCTGTAAGAGCGAAACCAATAGTCGCCGTTACCGAAGGAATGGATATGCACACAACCCAAACAAACAAAAACGGCCTCAAAAATAGAGGCCGTTCCCGGTGCAACTTAAAGACGTTATCGCAAGACAACTCTTATTTGCGGTCTTCCAGCTTGGTGATATCACGCGACTCGTAGCCGGTATACAACTGGCGCGGACGGCCAATCTTGTACGGGCTGGAGAGCATTTCTTTCCAGTGGGAGATCCAGCCCACGGTCCGCGCCAAAGCGAAGATCACGGTAAACATGCTGGTCGGAATGCCAATCGCCTTGAGGATAATCCCCGAGTAGAAGTCGACGTTCGGGTACAGCGAGCGCTCGATGAAGTACGGATCGGTCAGGGCGATCTCTTCCAGGCGCATGGCCAGTTCGAGTTGCGGATCGTTGTTGATCCCCAGTTCCTTCAGTACTTCGTCGCAGGTCTGCTTCATGACGGTAGCGCGTGGGTCGCGGTTTTTGTAAACCCGGTGACCGAAGCCCATCAATTTGAACGGATCGTTCTTGTCCTTGGCCTTGGCGATGAACTTGTCGATGTTCGACACATCGCCAATTTCGTCCAGCATGGTCAGGACAGCTTCGTTCGCGCCGCCGTGGGCAGGGCCCCACAGTGCAGCGATACCGGCGGCAATACAGGCGAACGGGTTGGCACCCGAAGAACCGGCCAGGCGTACGGTCGAAGTCGATGCGTTCTGCTCGTGGTCGGCATGGAGGATGAAGATCCGGTCCATGGCCTTGGCGAGTACCGGGCTGATCGGTTTGATCTCGCACGGGGTGTTGAACATCATGTGCAGGAAGTTTTCCGCGTACGTCAGGTCGTTGCGCGGGTACATCATGGGTTGGCCCATGGAGTACTTGTAAACCATCGCTGCCAGGGTCGGCATCTTGGCAACCAGGCGGATCGCGGAAATTTCGCGATGCTGCGGGTTATTGATGTCCAGGGAGTCGTGGTAGAAGGCCGAGAGGGCGCCGACTACACCGCACATGACGGCCATTGGGTGGGCGTCGCGACGGAAGCCGTTGAAGAAGGTCTTCAACTGCTCGTGGACCATGGTGTGGTTCTTCACGGTGCTGACGAACTGGGCCTTCTGTTCTGCGGTCGGCAGTTCGCCGTTGAGCAGCAGGTAGCAGGTTTCCAGGTAGTCCGACTTTTCAGCCAGCTGTTCGATCGGGTAGCCGCGGTGCAGCAGGATGCCGTTGTCGCCGTCGATATAGGTGATCTTCGACTCGCAGGAGGCGGTCGACATGAAGCCAGGGTCAAAGGTGAAACGGCCCGTGGCCGTCAGGCCCCGAACATCAATTACATCGGGACCAACGGTGCCGGTTAAAATGGGCAGCTCGACGGGGGCTGCGCCCTCGATGATCAACTGCGCTTTTTTGTCAGCCATGTGGCCTCCTATTTATGCTTGAAATCATCAGACAGACCCCCCACGCAGGGCCCGCACCACTATAGTGAGATAAATTCGAATGTCAATTTGCCTAAAGTCTTGCTCCAGAAGGCTTTAACCGGACTTTTTCCTCGAAATTACCTGCCGTTTACGCCTTTTATCCGACTTGTGCAATGAGCTATTAGGGGAAGGTGATTGCGTTGTCATTAGTAGCCTAACTGTCTATACTCGGCCACCGACCGCCAGGGGCTTTTGGGCCCGCTTCGCTGGGGGTCGCATCCCTGGGTGGTGGTTACCTGACCAGTGCACTCCCCAACAACTTTGCCCTGATTGTTAGGGGCTCTTCAGTGTGAAAAAAGCCGTGAAAAGCCAACGACCTGTAAACCTAGACCTAAGGACCATCAAACTCCCCATCACCGGCGTTACGTCGTTTCTTCACCGTGTTTCCGGCATCATCCTCTTCCTGGGCATTGGCTTCATGCTGTACGCATTGAGCAAATCCTTGGGTTCCGAGGAAGGTTTTGCCGACGTGAAGGCAACCTTGACCAGCCCGCTGGCCAAGTTCGTAGCATGGGGCCTCCTGTCCGCTCTGCTGTATCACCTGGTAGCCGGTGTGCGCCACTTGATCATGGACATGGGCATCGGTGAGACGCTGGAAGGCGGCAAGCTGGGCTCGAAAATCATTATCGCCGTGTCTGCGGTGTTGATCGTTCTGGCGGGAGTTTGGATATGGTAACCAGCGTTACGAACCTGTCGCGTTCAGGCCTCTATGACTGGATGGCACAGCGTGTGTCTGCGGTTGTTCTCGCGGCTTATTTCATCTTCCTGATCGGATACCTCGCTACCCACCCTGGCATTGGCTACGTCCAATGGCATGAGCTGTTTGCAAGCAACGGAATGCGTATCTTCAGTCTGCTGGCCCTGGTGGCCCTGGGCGCACACGCCTGGGTTGGCATGTGGACCATCGCGACCGACTACCTGACGCCGATGGCGCTGGGCAAGTCCGCGACTGCAGTACGTTTCCTCTTCCAGGCAGTATGCGGCGTTGCGATGTTCGCCTACTTCGTCTGGGGTGTGCAGATTCTTTGGGGTATCTGATTCATGTCTACTACAGTTAATACGCTTTCGTTCGACGCCATTATTATTGGCGGCGGCGGTGCCGGCATGCGCGCTGCGCTGCAACTGGCACAAGGTGGTCACAAGACTGCCGTGGTAACCAAGGTTTTCCCGACTCGCTCGCACACCGTATCCGCCCAGGGTGGCATCACCTGCGCCATCGCCTCGGCCGATCCGAACGATGACTGGCGCTGGCACATGTACGATACCGTCAAGGGTTCCGACTATATCGGTGACCAGGACGCTATCGAATACATGTGTTCCGTAGGCCCGGAAGCGGTTTTCGAGCTCGAGCACATGGGCTTGCCGTTCTCCCGTACCGAACAAGGCCGCATCTACCAGCGTCCGTTCGGCGGTCAGTCGAAAGACTTCGGTAAAGGTGGCCAGGCTGCCCGTACCTGCGCTGCTGCCGACCGTACCGGTCACGCACTGCTGCACACCCTGTACCAGGCCAACCTAAAGGCCGGCACCGTATTCCTCAACGAATACTATGGCGTCGACCTGGTGAAGAACGAAGATGGTGCCTTTGTCGGCATGATCGTCATCTGCATCGAAACTGGCGAAACCTCCTACGTTCGCGCGAACGCCACCGTATTGGCGACCGGCGGTGCAGGCCGTATCTACTCGTCCACCACCAATGCCCTGATCAACACCGGTGACGGCGTTGGCATGGCTCTGCGTGCTGGCGTGCCGGTACAAGACATCGAAATGTGGCAGTTCCACCCGACCGGCATCGCCGGCGCCGGTGTACTGGTTACAGAAGGCTGCCGTGGTGAAGGCGGTTACCTGATCAACAAGCACGGCGAGCGTTTCATGGAGCGTTATGCTCCGAACGCCAAAGACTTGGCTGGTCGTGACGTAGTGGCTCGCTCGATGGTTAAAGAAATCATCGCCGGCAACGGTTGCGGTCCGGATGGCGACCACGTAATGCTGAAACTCGATCACCTTGGTGAAGAAGTTCTGCACAGCCGTCTGCCAGGCATCATGGAACTGTCCAAGACCTTCGCCCACGTCGATCCAGCCGTGTCGCCGATCCCGGTCGTTCCAACCTGCCACTATATGATGGGCGGCGTGCCGACCAACATTCATGGCCAGGCGATCACCCAGGACGCTGAAGGCGTAGACCAGATCATCCCGGGCCTGTTCGCGGTAGGCGAAGTGGCTTGCGTATCGGTTCACGGTGCCAACCGTCTGGGCGGCAACTCGCTGCTCGACCTGGTGGTATTCGGTCGCGCTGCCGGCCTGTTCCTGGAACAGACCCTGAAAGAAGGCGTCGACTACGCTCGCCCACGCCAGTCCGACATCGACGCTGCCCTGGCACGTCTCGATGGTCTGAACTCGCGTACCGAAGGCGAAGACGTCGCTACCCTGCGTAAAGAGCTGCAAAGCTGCATGCAGAACTACTTCGGTGTATTCCGTACCGGCGAATACATGCAGAAGGGTATTGCCCAGCTCGCTGACCTGCGTGGCCGTATCGCCAACGTCAAGATCAACGACAAGAGCCAGGCGTTCAACACCGCCCGTATCGAAGCGCTGGAACTGCAAAACCTGCTGGAAGTGGCCGAAGCCACCGCCATCGCTGCAGAAATCCGCAAAGAGTCCCGCGGTGCTCACGCCCGTGAAGACTACGAAGACCGCGACGACGAAAACTGGCTGTGCCACACCCTGTACTTCCCGGGTGACAAGCGCGTAACCAAGCGTGCCGTGAACTTCTCGCCGAAGACTGTTCCGACTTTTGAACCTAAGATTCGGACTTATTAAGGGTGGCTGCCATGTTGAAAGTCAGTGTTTATCGCTACAACCCTGATCAGGACGCCGCGCCGTTCATGCAGGAATTCCAGGTCGATACCGGTGGTAAAGACCTGATGGTGCTGGACGTGCTGGCCCTGATCAAAGAGCAGGACGAGGGTTTCTCCTATCGTCGCTCTTGCCGTGAAGGTGTTTGCGGTTCCGACGGCATGAACATCAACGGCAAAAACGGCCTGGCGTGCGTCACGCCGCTGTCCGCTGTAGTAAAAGGTAACAAGCTGATCGTTCGTCCGCTGCCAGGTTTGCCGGTTATCCGTGACTTGGTCGTCGATATGAGCATCTTCTACAAGCAATACGAGAAGGTGAAGCCATTCCTGCAGAACGACACGCCGGCTCCGGCCATCGAACGTCTGCAGACCCCGGAAGAGCGTGAAAAGCTCGATGGTCTGTACGAGTGCATCCTGTGCGCTTGCTGCTCGACCTCTTGCCCGTCCTTCTGGTGGAACCCGGACAAGTTCCTGGGTCCAGCTGCCCTGCTGCAAGCGTACCGCTTCCTGGCAGACAGCCGCGACACCCAGACTGCCGAGCGTCTGTCTTCGCTGGATGACCCGTTCAGCGTATTCCGCTGCCGCGGGATCATGAACTGCGTCAACGTCTGTCCGAAAGGCCTGAACCCGACTAAGGCCATCGGTCACATACGTAACATGCTGCTGCAAAGCGGCGTGTGATACAGGCTGTAACTGCAGGACCGTTGTACCCGTAGATGCTACGGCGCAGGCTTCAACCGGCGCCGTAGTTTTAACCTGGGCAGCAGCCCATAAAGCTGCGGCTCTTATTTTGAAGAAATGAGACAAGCAGGGGCATCCGGGCTGGTACCCGGACTATCAGCGTGATCCTAAGTGGCTTGTTTTGGTCGCTGCATTCGGACTTCTGCAAGTTTGCTCGGTGTCGACGCCGGTGGTGTTCCCCTAACCGAGGGTGACCAAGCATGCAAGAAAGCGTGATGCAGCGCATGTGGAACAGCGCCTACCTATCCGGTAGTAACGCTGCCTATGTGGAAGAGCTCTATGAGCTCTACCTGCACGACCCTAACGCTGTGCCAGAAGAGTGGCGCACCTACTTTCAGAAGTTGCCTGCTGACGGCAACACTGCCACCGATGTTTCGCACTCCACAATTCGCGATCATTTCGTCTTGCTGGCAAAGAACCAGCGCCGCGCCCAACCGGTTTCCGCCGGGAGCGTGAGCAGTGAGCACGAGAAGAAGCAAGTTGAAGTGCTGCGATTGATCCAGGCCTACCGTATGCGTGGCCACCAGGCAGCCCAGCTTGACCCGCTGGGGCTGTGGCAGCGTCCTGCACCTGCAGACCTGTCAATCAATCATTACGGCTTGACCAATGCCGATCTTGATACGACCTTCCGTGCCGGCGACCTGTTCATCGGCAAAGAGGAGGCGAGCCTACGCGAAATTCACGAAGCGTTGCAGCAGACATATTGCCGCACCATCGGCGCTGAATTCACGCACATCACCGATTCCGAGCAGCGTCACTGGTTCCAGCAGCGTCTGGAAAGCGTGCGCGGTCGTCCGACGTACTCCGCCGACATCAAGAGCCACCTGCTCGAACGCGTCACTGCCGGCGAAGGTCTGGAAAAATACCTGGGCACCAAATACCCGGGTACCAAGCGTTTCGGCCTGGAAGGCGGCGAGAGCCTGATTCCGATGCTCGACGAGCTGATCCAGCGTTCCGGTTCCTACGGCACCAAGGAAATCGTGATCGGCATGGCCCACCGTGGCCGTCTCAACGTACTGGTCAACACCTTCGGCAAGAACCCGCGCGAGCTGTTCGACGAGTTCGAAGGCAAGAAGAAGGTCGAGCTGGGTTCCGGTGACGTTAAATATCACCAGGGCTTCTCGTCCAACGTCATGACCACCGGCGGTGAAGTTCACCTGGCCATGGCCTTCAACCCATCCCACCTGGAAATCGTTTCTCCAGTGGTCGAGGGTTCGGTCCGTGCCCGTCAGGATCGTCGTAACGACCCTACCGGTGAAAAAGTCCTGCCGATCTCCATCCACGGTGACGCTGCATTCGCAGGTCAGGGCGTGGTGATGGAAACCTTCCAGATGTCGCAGACCCGCGGTTTCAAAACCGGCGGCACCGTGCACATCGTGATCAACAACCAGGTTGGTTTCACCATCAGCAACCCGCTGGACTCGCGTTCCACCGAGTACGCCACCGACGTTGCGAAAATGATCCAGGCGCCGATCCTCCATGTGAATGGTGATGATCCGGAAGCCGTATTGTTCGTGACCCAGCTGGCCATCGACTACCGCATGCAGTTCAAGCGTGACGTGGTAATCGACCTGGTCTGCTACCGTCGTCGCGGCCACAACGAAGCTGACGAGCCGAGCGGCACCCAGCCTCTGATGTACCAGCAGATCACCAAGCAGCGCACCACCCGTGAGCTGTACGCCGAACGCCTGACCCAGGCCGGTGTGGTTGATGATGCGCGCGTACAGGCCAAGATCGACGAATACCGCAACGCGCTGGACAACGGCCTGCATGTTGTAAAAAGCCTGGTCAAAGAGCCGAACAAAGAGTTGTTCGTGGACTGGCGTCCGTACCTGGGCCACGCCTGGACTGCACGTCACGACACGCGTTTCGACCTGAAAACCTTGCAGGAACTGTCCGCCAAGCTGCTGGAAATCCCGGAAGGCTTCGTGGTTCAGCGCCAGGTCTCGAAAATCTACGAAGACCGTCAGAAGATGCAAGTCGGCGGCCTGCCGATCAACTGGGGTTACGCCGAAACTATGGCGTACGCGACCCTGGCGTTCGAAGGTCACCCGATCCGCATGACCGGCCAGGACATCGGCCGCGGTACGTTCTCGCACCGCCACGCTGTGTTGCACAACCAGAAAGACGCCGGCAGCTACATCCCGCTGCAGAACCTGTACAAAGGCCAGCCACGTTTCGACCTGTACGATTCGTTCCTGTCCGAAGAAGCCGTACTGGCGTTCGAATACGGTTACTCGACCACCACGCCTGAGGCGCTGGTGATCTGGGAAGCCCAGTTCGGCGATTTCGCCAACGGTGCCCAGGTGGTTATCGACCAGTTCATCACCAGTGGCGAACACAAGTGGGGCCGTCTCTGCGGTCTGACCATGCTGTTGCCGCACGGTTATGAAGGTCAGGGTCCGGAGCACTCTTCGGCACGTCTGGAGCGTTACCTGCAACTGTGCGCCGAGCACAACATCCAGGTAGCAGTACCGACCACGCCGGCCCAGATCTACCACTTGCTGCGTCGTCAGGTGATCCGCCCGCTGCGCAAGCCATTGATCGTGCTGACTCCGAAGTCGCTGTTGCGTCACAAGCTCGCCATATCGACCCTGGAAGATCTGGCCGAAGGTTCGTTCCAGACCGTTATCCCGGAAATCGATGCCCTGGACCCGAAAAAGGTCGAGCGCATTGTTCTGTGTAGCGGCAAGGTCTACTACGACCTGCTGGAAAAACGCCGTGCCGAAGGTCGTGATGACATCGCCATCGTGCGTATCGAGCAGCTGTACCCATTCCCTGAGGACGACTTGAACGAAGTCCTGGCTCCTTACACCAATCTCAAACATATCGTTTGGTGTCAGGAAGAGCCGATGAACCAGGGTGCCTGGTACTGCAGCCAACACCACATGCGCCGCATCGTGGGCAATCACAACAAGGCACTCGTTCTCGAGTACGCCGGTCGTGATGCTTCTGCTGCACCGGCTTGTGGTTATGCATCGATGCACGCTGAGCAGCAGGAAAAACTGTTGCAAGACGCCTTTACTGTTTAACGCCTTCGCGCACCTGAAACCGAATTTAAGGACCCACAGATAATGGCTATCGAAATCAAAGCCCCCACTTTCCCGGAATCGGTTGCCGATGGCACCGTTGCCACCTGGCACAAAAAACCAGGCGACGCCGTCAAGCGTGATGACCTGATCGTCGATATCGAAACCGACAAAGTGGTACTGGAAGTGTTGGCCACCGCTGACGGCGTGCTGGGCGCTATCGTCAAGAACGAAGGCGACACCGTTCTGTCCGACGAAGTCCTGGGCTCGATCGAAGAGGGCGGCGCTGCTGCCGCCGCTCCGGCTGCTGCCGCTGCTCCTGCCGCCGCACAAGCTGCTGCCCCGGCCGCTGAAGGCGAAGACGATCCTGTTGCTGCACCGGCTGCTCGCAAGCTGGCTGAAGAAAACGGCATCAACATCGCTTCCGTTGCCGGTACTGGCAAAGGCGGTCGTGTGACCAAGGAAGACGTCGTCGCTGCTGTTGCTGCCAAGAAAGCCGCTCCGGCCGCCGCACCTGCCAAGGCTGCAGCCCCGGCTGGCGCCGCGCCTGTGTTCGCCGCTGGCGACCGCATCGAGAAGCGCGTACCGATGACCCGCGTGCGGGCCACCGTTGCCAAGCGTCTGGTCGAAGCCCAGTCGAACATGGCGATGCTGACTACTTTCAACGAAGTCGACATGACCGAAGTCATGGCCCTGCGTTCGAAGTACAAGGATCTGTTCGAGAAGTCCCATAACGGCGTACGCCTGGGCTTCATGTCGTTCTTCGTTAAAGCAGCCACCGAAGCGCTGAAACGCTTCCCGGCTGTCAACGCGTCGATCGACGGTGCTGACATCGTTTACCACGGCTACGCCGACGTCGGTGTGGCTGTTTCCAGCGACCGTGGCCTGGTTGTACCGGTCCTGCGTAACGCTGAACTGATGAGCCTGGCTGAAATCGAAGGCGGCATCGCCGCTTTCGGCAAGAAGGCTCGCGACGGCAAGCTGTCGATGGACGAAATGACCGGTGGTACGTTCACCATCACCAACGGTGGTACCTTCGGTTCGATGATGTCGACCCCGATCGTCAACCCGCCGCAAGCGGCCATTCTGGGCATGCACAACATTCTGCAGCGCCCTATGGCGATCAACGGTCAGGTCGTTATCCGTCCGATGATGTACCTGGCTCTGTCCTACGATCACCGTCTGATCGATGGCAAAGAAGCTGTGACCTTCCTGGTTACCATCAAGAACCTGCTGGAAGACCCGGCTCGTCTCCTTCTGGATATCTGATAGAGAAGCAGCGGCAAGCTTCAAGCTACAAGCTGAAAGAAAAAACAGCTTGGCTTGAGGTTTGTCGTATCGCATACGGCTATGAGCTGCAAGCTAAAGGCTGCAAGGTACATGCAGCTTGGCTTGCCGCTTGAAGCTTGAAGCTTGAAGCTAAAAGAGGATTCTTTTACATGTCGCAGAAATTTGACGTAGTAGTGATCGGTGCGGGCCCTGGCGGCTACGTGGCTGCCATCAAAGCAGCGCAACTGGGTCTCAGCACTGCCTGCATCGAGAAATACACCGACAAGGAAGGCAAACTGGCTCTGGGCGGTACTTGCCTGAACGTCGGCTGCATTCCTTCCAAGGCGCTGCTGGACAGCTCCTGGAAATACAAGGAAGCCAAAGAAGGCTTCGCGATCCACGGTATCAATCACGCTGGCGTGACCATGGACGTGGCGGCAATGGTTGGCCGTAAAGCCAACATCGTCAAAGGCCTGACCTCTGGCGTTGCCACCCTGTTCAAGGCCAACGGCGTTACTTCCCTGCAAGGCCACGGCAAACTGCTGGCCGGCAAGAAAGTCGAGCTGACCAAGCCAGACGGCACCGTTGAAATCATCGAAGCCGAGAACGTGATCCTGGCTTCCGGTTCGCGTCCGATCGACATTCCACCGGCTCCGGTTGACCAGAACGTGATCGTCGATTCGACCGGCGCTCTGGAATTCGCCGCCGTACCTAAGCGTCTGGGCGTGATCGGCGCTGGCGTGATCGGTCTGGAACTGGGTTCGGTATGGTCCCGTCTGGGCGCTGAAGTGACTGTGCTGGAAGCCCTGGAGAAGTTCCTGCCAGCGGCTGACGAAGCGGTTTCCAAGGAAGCCTACAAAACCCTGACCAAACAAGGTCTGGACATCAAGCTGGGCGCTCGCGTTACCGGTTCCAAAGTGAATGGCGACGAAGTCGTTGTGAACTACACCGATGCCAACGGCGAACAGAACATCACGTTCGACAAGCTGATCGTTGCCGTTGGTCGCCGTCCGGTGACCACTGAGCTGCTGGCAGCTGACAGCGGTGTGAACATCGACGAACGTGGCTTCGTTTTCGTTGACGACCAGTGCGCTACCAGCGTTCCGGGCGTTTTCGCAATCGGTGACGTGGTTCGCGGCATGATGCTGGCGCACAAGGCGTCCGAAGAAGGCATCATGGTTGTAGAGCGCATCAAGGGCCACAAAGCCCAGATCAACTATGACCTGATCCCGTCTGTTATTTATACCCACCCGGAAATCGCGTGGGTCGGTAAAACCGAGCAAACCTTGAAAGCTGAAGGCGTTGAAGTTAACGTCGGCACTTTCCCGTTCGCAGCCAGTGGCCGTGCCATGGCAGCCAACGACACCGGCGGTTTCGTGAAAGTCATTGCTGATGCCAAGACTGACCGCGTACTGGGCGTCCACGTGATTGGCCCGAGCGCTGCGGAACTGGTTCAGCAGGGCGCGATCGGTATGGAATTCGGCACCAGTGCCGAAGACCTGGGCATGATGGTTTTCTCCCATCCGACCCTGTCCGAAGCCTTGCACGAAGCTGCTCTGGCAGTGAATGGCGGCGCCATTCACATCGCCAACCGCAAGAAGCGTTAAGACAAGACAATAAGAAACCACGGCGGAAGGCCCGTCGTGAGCCTTGCGTGCAAGACTCACCGCGGAATGTCCGCCGGACGCAGCCTTGCGTAGTCTCACCGGTTATCCGGAACACCTACGCAAGCAGCAGTCACAGGTGGTGCGGCACTTCAACAGTGCAGCACCGAATGCGCAGTACCTAACGAAGACGGTAATAAGCATGAATCTTCACGAGTATCAGGGTAAGCAGCTGTTCGCTCAGTACGGCCTGCCAGTATCCCAGGGTTTCGCCGTAGACACCCCGGAAGCAGCAGCAGAAGCGTGCGACAAAATCGGCGGGACCGAATGGGTTGTCAAAGCCCAGGTTCACGCAGGTGGTCGCGGTAAAGCGGGCGGCGTTAAGCTGGTTCGCAGCAGAGAAGACGCCAAAGCATTCGCTCAACAGTGGTTGGGCAAGCGTCTGGTGACTTACCAGACTGATGCCAATGGTCAGCCAGTCACCAAGATCCTGGTTGAATCGTGCACTGATATCGCTAAAGAGCTGTACCTGGGCGCTGTCGTTGACCGTTCGAGCCGTCGTATCGTGTTCATGGCTTCCACCGAAGGTGGCGTGGACATCGAGAAAATCGCTCACGACACGCCAGAAAAAATCCTGAAAGCCACGATCGATCCACTGGTTGGCGCTCAGCCATTCCAGGGTCGCGAGCTGGCATTCCAGCTGGGTCTGGAAGGTAAGCAAGTTACTCAGTTCGCCAAGATCTTCGTAGGTCTGGCCAAGCTGTTCAAGGATCACGACCTGGCTCTGCTGGAAGTGAACCCGCTGGTGATCAAGGCTGACGGCGATCTGCATTGCCTCGATGCCAAGATCAACATCGACGCCAACGCCATGTACCGTCAGCCTAAGCTGAAGACTTTCCACGATCCGTCGCAAGACGATCCGCGCGAAGCGCACGCTGCCAAGTTCGAACTGAACTACGTAGCACTGGAAGGCAACATCGGTTGCATGGTCAACGGTGCTGGCCTGGCCATGGGTACCATGGACATCGTCAATCTGCATGGCGGCAAACCAGCCAACTTCCTCGACGTGGGCGGCGGTGCTACCAAAGAACGCGTTACCGAAGCGTTCAAGATCATCCTGTCCGACACTAACGTCGCTGCAGTATTGGTCAACATCTTCGGCGGCATCGTTCGTTGCGACATGATTGCCGAAGGCATCATCGGTGCAGTGAAAGAAGTCGGCGTGAAAATCCCGGTTGTTGTTCGCCTTGAAGGCAACAACGCTGAGCTGGGCGCTAAAGTACTGGCAGAAAGCGGTTTGAACATCATCGCGGCTACCAGCCTGACCGACGCTGCTCAACAAGTTGTCAAAGCTGCGGAGGGCAAATAATGAGCGTCCTGATCAATAAAGACACCAAAGTTATCTGCCAGGGTATTACCGGTTCGCAAGGTAGTTTCCATACCGAGCAAGCCATCGAATACGGCACCAAGATGGTTGGCGGCGTAACGCCTGGCAAAGGCGGCACCGAGCACCTGGGTCTGCCAGTGTTCAACACCGTGAAAGAAGCTGTAGCTGCTACTGGCGCCACCGCCAGCGTGATCTACGTTCCAGCTGCTTTCTGCAAGGACTCCATCCTGGAAGCAGCCTTCGGCGGCATCAAGCTGATCGTTTGCATCACTGAAGGCATTCCTACCCTGGATATGCTGGATGCCAAGGTCAAGTGCGACGAACTGGGCGTAGTCCTGATCGGTCCTAACTGCCCAGGCGTGATCACTCCAGGCGAATGCAAGATCGGCATCATGCCAGGTCACATTCACTTGCCAGGCAAGGTCGGTATCGTTTCCCGTTCCGGCACCCTGACCTACGAAGCTGTGAAGCAGACAACTGACGCCGGTTTCGGTCAGTCGACTTGCGTCGGCATCGGTGGTGACCCGATCCCGGGTTCGAACTTCATCGACATCCTGAAGCTGTTCCAGGAAGACCCGAAGACCGAAGCGATCGTAATGATCGGTGAGATCGGCGGTTCGGCTGAAGAAGAAGCAGCTGCCTACATCAAGGCACACGTGACCAAGCCGGTTGTTTCCTACATCGCTGGTGTGACTGCCCCTGCGGGCAAGCGCATGGGCCATGCTGGCGCAATCATCTCTGGCGGCAAGGGCACTGCAGACGAGAAGTTTGCTGCCCTGGAAGACGCAGGCGTTAAAACCGTGCGTTCGCTGGCAGACATCGGCAAGGCTTTGTCCGAGCTGACCGGTTGGGCGATCAAATAAGCCTCGCGCTTAGCTGACGCTTCACCAGACAAAGGCCACCTTCGGGTGGCCTTTGTTGTTTCCGGGTGATCGTTCCCACGCTCCGCGTGGGAATGCCGCCGGGGACGCTCCGCGTTCCGCCTTCGAATGCGACGCAGAGCGTCGCGGGATGCATTCCCACGCAGAGCGTGGGAACGATCTGACCTGAGGTGGAAAATTAGATATGTAAACGCGACACGGAAATGTCGCGTATCGGATAGTTCGCCCTCTAACAGTGCGTTTGTCAGGCAAATTCGTTAGGCTGGCAGCCATTTTTGCGCCCGCCGCCCACAAGGCCGCTATGCGCTAAACGGGTTGGCCCTATACGGATCGACAGCATTTCCCTCACCCACAGGGAAATCCCTCTCTAAATTCCGATTCAGTAGTGTGGTATTTCCTTAATGAAAGTGTTGAAAGGCCAGGACATCCTGGCACTTGGTTTTATGACGTTTGCCCTGTTCGTCGGGGCTGGCAACATTATCTTCCCGCCTATTGTCGGCTTGCAGTCCGGGCCTAATGTCTGGATGGCGGCGCTGGGCTTTCTGATCACGGCGGTCGGCCTGCCGGTGATCACCGTGGTCGCCCTGGCCAAAGTCGGCGGTGCCATGGATGCCTTGAGCAGCCCGATCGGTAAAGTCGCCGGTGGCATTCTGGCTGCTGTGTGCTACCTGGCGGTCGGTCCGTTGTTCGCCACGCCACGCACCGCCACTGTGTCCTTCGAGGTGGGCCTGGCGCCGCTGACCGGCGAGAGCCCGCTGGCACTGTTCCTCTACAGTTCGGTGTACTTCCTGCTGGTGTTCTTCATCTCGCTCTATCCGGGTCGTCTGCTGGACACCGTAGGACGTTTCCTCGCACCGCTGAAGATCATCGCCCTGGCGGTGCTCGGCATCGCCGCGTTCGCCTTGCCGGCCGGTGACATTGGCGTGGCTACGCCTGAATACGTCGCGGCACCGTTCTCCCAAGGCTTCATCAATGGTTACCTGACCATGGATACCCTGGGTGCGCTGGTGTTCGGCATCGTCATCGTTAACGCCATTCGTTCCCGAGGCGTCGAGTCGCCAGCCTTGATCACTCGTTACGCGATCATTGCCGGGCTGATTGCTGGCGTGGGTCTGGCGCTGGTGTATGTCAGCCTGTTCCGCCTCGGTTCGGGCAGCCATGAAGTGGCCGCCGGTGCCGCGAATGGTGCGGCGGTGCTGCATGCCTACGTGCAGCACACCTTCGGTTCCCTGGGCAGCGGTTTCCTTGCAGTGCTGATCTCGCTGGCCTGTCTGGTGACGGCGGTTGGCCTGACCTGCGCCTGCGCCGAATACTTCAGCCGGGTGCTGCCACTGTCCTACAAGACGTTGGTCATTATCCTGGCGGTGTTCTCGCTGTTTGTGTCCAACCTGGGCCTGACCAAGCTGATTGCGTTCTCGATCCCGGTGCTGACCGCAATCTACCCGCCATGCATCGCCCTGGTCGCCCTGAGCTTCTGCAAGGACTTCTGGCGTGACCAGCGCCGCATCGTCGGCCCGGTGATGCTGGTGTCGTTCATCTTCGGCCTGATCGACGCGCTCAAGGGCGCGGGCCTGGCGGACTGGATGCCGACGCAACTGTCGCACCTGCCGTTGAGCGAGCAAGGTCTGGCGTGGCTGGTGCCGTCGGTCATGACCCTGGTCGTGGCCGCCGTGTGCGACCGCATGCTTGGCAAGCGCGCCGAAGCGTTGGCGTAAACTGATCGTCCGTCACAAGCGGGCAATGGGTTGAAACACAAATGCCCCGTATCCATTGATACGGGGCATTTTTATTGGGCGCGATGCAGTGTCTTTTCCCGCGAAGCAACGTCGAACCACTACTAAAAACCGATGTGGGTCCACGCTTGTGTTGCGAGAAGGCTTGCCCCCGTTGGGTCGCGAAGCGGCCCCAAAGAATGGGCCTGCTGTGCAGCCCAACGGGGGCAAGCCCCCTCGCCACACAAGCCTCGCTCCTACACGTTCTGCCAACGTCTCACAGGGAATTGCATGTCGTTTATCCACGCCAACCTGATCCACCTGCTCGCCGCGCTCTGGTTTGTCATCTGCTGGGGCGGTTACACCCGTTATGCGACGTGGAAGGGCCGCGATACCGCGTGCCTGGCCAGCGTGTTGCATCTGTATCGCGAAGACTGGATGCGTCGCATGCTGCTGCGCGACAACCGCATCGCCGATGCCAGCGTGATCGGCAACCTGGAACGTAACGCCTCGTTCTTCGCCTCCAGCACGCTGATTATCCTGGCGGGCATTCTCACCGTGCTCGGCGCCTCCGAACGGGCGGTGTCGCTGCTGGCGGATATCCCGATGGTGCAGCAGGCGTCCCAGGGCATGTCGGAGATCAAGTTGCTGTGCCTGGCGCTGGTGTTCGTCTACGCGTTCTTCACCTTCAGTTGGTGCATGCGCCAGTACAACTTCGCGGCGATCCTGGTGGGCTCGGCACCGATGATCGGCGAGCGGCATGTCTCCGAGCAGGAGCGCAAAGCCTTCGCGGCACGGGCGGCGCGGGTGATTTCGATGGCGGCCAACCAGTTCAACTTCGGCCTGCGTTCGTACTATTTTGGCATGACCATGCTGGCGTGGTTCGTCAGTCCGTGGCTGTTCATGTTGATGAGCGCCGGCGTGGTGCTGGTGTTGTATCGCCGGGAGTTTCATTCCGACGTTCTCGATGTGATGGTCTATACCCCTACAGAGGCGCCATTGCCCGAAGCCAACAAAGAGGCCGCTTGATGAGTATTCCGTTCTGGTGTGTGTTTATCAGCGCATTGCTGATCTACGTGGCCCGCATGCCGGTGGCCAAGGCGATGAAAGAGCAGGGCGGTTACAACAATCATCTGCCGCGTCAGCAACAGGCGCAATTGACCGGTTTCGGTGCGCGTGCGGTGGCGGCTCATCAGAACTGTTTTGAGGCGTTCATCTTGTTTGCGGTGGGCGTGTTGATGGCGCACACCACGCAAACGCAGGGGTGGCTGATTGATTCGCTGGCGATCATTTTTGTGATCACGCGCATCATTTATTTGCTGTGTTATTGGGGCGATCTTGCCTGGCAGCGCAGCCTGGTGTGGTTGATCGGCCTGGTGTGTTCGTTGTTGCTGATGATCAGCCCGACGTTCAGGACCGTATTGCTCTAGCACGACAGGCCGGGGCATTGCGCAGCCGCATGATGGCGTTGTAACGTCCGGCTTCGGTTTCCCATGGAAGGCAATTCTTGAACGGATTTCAAACGTGTCAGCCACCACGCCGCCGACGCGGCTGGTGGGTATGGGCCCTGATGGCCGGCAGTGCGCTGGCGCAGGCCTCCCCGTCCGCCGTGCCTCCCAAGCCCGAGGCCAAACGATTCGGCGATTTCCTGGTTGTCCCGCCGGCACCCACAAAAACGCTTGCTGGCTACGGACCGCAGTTGTCTATCAGTTTTCGTTCCCGCAAGTACCGGCCCTTCGGTTCCTGGGAAGTCGGTGGTGTGCGGCCGATCAAGGCGCTGAGCGAGGGGCAGCCCATGCTGTTGGCGGTCACCTCGGGCTACAGCGGCGTCGGTACGCTGCTCATCAGCGTACAAAATGGCGTGCCCTTGTCGCGGGTGTTAAGCCCAATCAACGATCTGAAACATCCCGACTGGGGCGTGCCGCAACCAGGGCGTGAGGAGGTTTTGCTGTTTAGGGAGTCCGGTCGCGCGTTGGATACCCACACCGGCGAAGTGCTGTGGTTTGACACCCGGTTCAAGGCCAAGGTCTACAGCTCCGGGGGGACACTGATGTCGGTGTCCCCGGACAATCGGCTGGCGGCGTTCCTGAACTTCAAACAAATATTGGTCGGCGGACGTGAGGACGGCCTGAGTGCGGCCTATCAGTTGCCAGCCGATGCCAACGTCGGTGAACTGGCCGATATTTCAAAGGCCGCTTATGCCCAGGCCGTCCAGGCACACAAGGATGGCAAGCCAAGCATTGATGACAAGCGTCTGGCCGAGGACATGACGATTGCCTGGTTCGCAACGCGCTTCCACTGGCAGGCCAAAAACGGCTCGTGGGAACTGGTCGGCCGTGGCCTGGGCCCCGCATTACCCCTTTCCGAGCGCTAAGCCTGATGAACAATTCACTAACGGGTCGTGGCGTCTTGCTGCTGATCGGTATCGCCGTGTCGCTGGGTGGTTGTGTCACTCAGGATGGCTCCACCGACAGGGAGTTCCTGTCCGAAAACCTGGACGTCGATAAAGCGTTGCTGACGCTTGATGTCGCCTTCGCATTGGCGCCGGATTACAAGCCGTCCCAAAGTCAGTTTCATCGCGACGACCGTATCACTTACAGCGGCTTCCCCTATATCGAGGTGCCTTATTTCCAGAAAGGCCTGGACGTTGATACCGGCCTTACCGGGCTGCCCTACGTCCTGCCGATTCCCTATCCGGTGCCCAAGATCGAGACTGGGCGCAGCACTTACAAGGTGTTTGGTCAGCGGCTGGACGAACTGCACTATCGTTTCGTGGTACCGAGCAAATCGATGTGGAACAGCGGCCACACCTTCTCATTGTTATTTCAGCGTCGGGAACGGTGGGACAGCATTACCTTTCGTTTCAATACGCAGGCCTCCTGCGCATCGACTTTGAAGGTGATAACGCCGGACTACGGTTATCCGTTATCCGTCAGTGCCAAGTTTAAAAACCAGGCGAGCTGTTTGACCGTGTGTGATGGTCGACCGGGCTATTCGGGTGAATGTGCCTTTCAGCCACCACCAACTAGCGGCGGTTGAAATTGCTGTAAGGGTAAATGCCAGGCAAAAGAAAACCCGCACTTGGCGGGTTTTCTTTAATCACGCTAAAAACTGTTTTAGTTTTTAGGTGCTTCGGTTGGAGCGGCCGGAGCGGACTCCTGTGCTGCAGCTTTGTTCGATTCAGCCTGAGCTTTGGCGGCTTCGGCGTTTTCTTTCGCAGCGTCGTTCACTTTATCCTGTGCTTTGTTCATGTCTTGCTGAGCTTGCTCAGCATGTTGGTTAGCATCTTGAGCTTTGTCCTCGGATTTTTTATCGCACGCAGCGAGACCGAGGGAAGCGGTCAACATCAAGGCAATAGCTAAAGTCTTACGCATGGGGTGTTTCTCCTTATGGAAAATATCTACTGGCCTTTCGAGCACAGCCGTCAGCGATAAGTTCCTCATTTCATACAGATATATAAGTTTTAAACCTGATTGAACTTTTACCTGATAACCCAATGCGTTGATCCGATACTAAGAAGAGTTCCTATCCCATGGCCGAAAACCCCGTTTTTGAGCGCGCAACACGATTTCTCTCGGCACTGCGACATTGTCAGGTGCTCGGTTTACGAGTTCACAGCGCGAGTACGGACGGACTAACGGTCGTCCTGCCCTACAGCCCGCAAATCGTTGGCAATCCACAAACCGGGGTCATTCACGGGGGCGCTTTGACGTCGCTGATGGACACCGCTTTAGGCATGTCGACTCTGTGCGTGCTGCCGGAATTCGAAGTCTGCCCGACCCTCGACCTGCGCATCGACTACATGCACGCCGCCGAACCCGATAGGGATGTCTACGGTTTCGCCCAATGTTACCGGGTGACCACCGATGTGATCTTCGCCCGGGGCTTTGCCTACCAGGACGATCCCGAGCAGCCCATCGCCCACGTGGTCGGCACCTTCATGCGCATGGGCAAAGGCATCAAGGGCACCAAAGGCTTTGGTGGCGCCATCGCTGGAGGTGCGAAATGACGGACTCGTTCAAGGAACAACTGCAACAGGCCCATGCGCAAGGGGACTACGCCTCGCTGCTGCACCTGATTCCCTACGCCAAGTTGATCGGCATCGAATGTTCACGGGTGGGGGATGAGCTGCTGTTTCGCCTGCCGGCGAACAAGGACAACATTGGTAACCCTTTATTGCCGGCGATCCATGGCGGCGTCATTGCCGGGTTCATGGAGCTGTCGGCCGCGTTGCACCTGTTGATTTTCACTGGCTCGCCCGGTGTGCCGAAGATCATCGACTTCTCCCTCGACTACCTGCGCGCCGGGCAATTTCGCGATACCTGGGCGCGCTGCCAGGTGTGTCGCCAGGGGCGGCGGGTGGCCAACGTGGCGGTGACGGCCTGGCAAAGCACCGAAGCCGAGCCGATTGCCACGGCCCGTGGACATTTCAAAATCGAAGAGCCCTTGAAATCCTGAACTCAGCCCCAAACTCTGATGACAACCCGCCGTCGACCCTGAAGGTCACGGCCACTGCCATCTGATTGGAGTTTGATGACCATGAGTGTGGAAACTCAAAAGGAAACCCTGGGCTTCCAGACCGAGGTGAAGCAACTGCTGCACCTCATGATCCATTCGCTGTATTCCAACAAGGAAATTTTCCTTCGCGAGTTGATCTCGAACGCCTCTGACGCTGTCGACAAATTACGTTTCGAAGCCCTGTCCAAGCCTGAGTTGCTGGAAGGTGGCGCCGAACTGAAAATCCGAGTGAGCTTCGACAAGGACGCGAAAACCGTCACCCTCGAAGACAACGGTATCGGCATGAGCCGCGAAGACGCGATCACCCACCTGGGGACGATCGCCAAGTCCGGCACCGCTGATTTCATGAAACACCTGTCCGGCGATCAGAAGAAAGATTCGCACCTGATCGGTCAGTTCGGTGTGGGTTTCTACTCCGCTTTCATCGTTGCCGATAAGGTTGACGTGTTCAGCCGTCGCGCCGGTGCTGCCGCTTCCGAAGGCGTGCATTGGTCGTCCAAGGGCGAGGGCGACTTCGAAGTTGCCACCGTCGAGAAAGCCGAACGCGGCACCCGTATCGTCCTGCACCTGAAGTCCGGTGAAGACGAATTCGCTGATGGCTGGCGCCTGCGCAACATCATCAAGAAGTACTCCGATCACATCGCTTTGCCGATCGAGTTGCCGAAAGAAGTGGCAGCCGTTGAAGGCGAAGAGGCACCGGCCGTTGAGTGGGAAACCGTCAACCGCGCCAGCGCCCTGTGGACCCGTCCTCGCACCGAGATCAAGGACGAGGAATACCAGGAGTTCTACAAGCACATCGCCCATGACTTCGAGAACCCACTGAGCTGGAGCCACAACAAGGTCGAAGGCAAGCTGGAATACAGCTCGCTGCTCTACGTACCGACCCGTGCTCCGTTCGACCTGTACCAGCGTGAAGCGCCGAAAGGCCTGAAGCTGTACGTGCAACGCGTGTTTGTGATGGATCAGGCCGAGTCGTTCCTGCCGTTGTACCTGCGCTTCATCAAAGGCGTGGTCGACTCCAACGACCTGTCGCTGAACGTGTCGCGGGAAATCCTGCAGAAAGACCCGATCATCGATTCCATGAAGTCGGCGCTGACCAAGCGCGTTCTGGACATGCTGGAAAAACTGGCGAAGAACGAGCCTGAGCAATACAAAGGCTTCTGGAAAAACTTCGGCCAGGTCATGAAAGAAGGCCCGGCTGAAGATTTCGCCAACAAAGAGAAAATCGCTGGCCTGCTGCGTTTCGCCTCCACCCAGGGCGAAGAAGGCGAGCAAGTGGTCGGTCTGGCTGACTACCTGGCCCGCGCCAAGGAAGGTCAGGACAAGATCTACTACCTGACCGGCGAAACCTACGCGCAAGTCAAAAACAGCCCGCACCTGGAAGTCTTCCGCAAGAAAGGCATCGAAGTGCTGCTGCTGACCGACCGTATCGACGAGTGGCTGATGAGCTACCTCAGCGACTTCGACGGCAAGAGCTTTGTCGACGTGGCACGCGGTGACCTGGACCTGGGCAACCTGGACTCGGAAGAGGACAAGAAAGCCGCGGAAGAAGTCGCCAAGTCCAAAGAAGGCCTGGTTGAGCGTCTGAAAACCGCACTGGGCGATTCCGTCGCTGAAGTCCGGGTTTCCCATCGCCTCACCGACTCCCCGGCGATCCTCGCTATCGGCGAACAGGACCTGGGCATGCAAATGCGTCAGATCCTCGAAGCCAGCGGGCAGAAGGTTCCGGATTCGAAGCCGATCTTCGAATTCAACCCGGCTCACCCGCTGATCGAGAAACTCGACGCCGAGCAGAGCGACGAGCGCTTCGGCGACCTGTCGCACATCCTGTTCGATCAGGCGGCCCTG
Source organism: Pseudomonas sp. ANT_J12 (assembly GCF_008370045.1). Lineage (GTDB taxonomy): Bacteria > Pseudomonadota > Gammaproteobacteria > Pseudomonadales > Pseudomonadaceae > Aquipseudomonas. The sequence continues at coordinate 154,876 of NZ_VOBN01000001.1, read as the reverse complement.
GCGGCCGGCGACAGCTTGAAAGACCCGGCAGCCTACGTGCGCCGTCTCAACAAGCTGTTGGTTGAACTGTCGGTTTAACTGCGTTGTACAAAAACCCGCTTCGGCGGGTTTTTTTATTCTTGAGACTCAGGAGTCTGAAATGAGCCAAGTCACTGTGCGTTCCGTGGTCTATCAGCTTGATGGCCAGTCTTACGAAAGCCGCCTGGCCTTTGATGCCGACCACAAAGGGCCACGCCCGGGTCTGTTGATGGCGCCGAACTGGATGGGCATCAGCGCCGGTGCCGAAGAGATTGCCAAGTCAGTGGCGGCCAAAGGTTATGTGGTGCTGATCGCCGACCTGTACGGCCAGTCGGTGCGTCCGCAGAACGGCGACGAGGCGGGCGCGGCGATGATGCCGCTGAAGAGTGACCGTGGCCTGTTGCGCCAGCGTATGCAGGCGGCGTTCGAGCAGTTGCAGGCTCAGGGCGATGCGGCGGTCGATACCTCGAAACTGGCCACCTTCGGTTTCTGCTTTGGCGGTTGCTGCGCGCTGGAACTGGCCCGCAGCGGTGCGCCGGTGAAAGCGGCGGTGTCGTTCCATGGCTCGCTGGATACGCCGAACGTCAACGATGCGAAAAACATCAACGGCTCGGTACTGGTGTTGCACGGGGCGTCCGATCCGCTGGTGCCGAAAGAGCAACTGCCGGCGTTCGAAGCTGAAATGAACGCGGCGGGCGTGGATTGGCAACTGCTGAGCTATGGCGGCGCGGTGCACTCGTTTACCGATCCACATGCGAATGTGCCGGGCAAAATGATGTATGACGCGAAGACCGCCAGTCGGGCGTTTGTGTCGATGCATAACTTGCTGGATGAAGTATTCAGCGCCTGATGATCGTTCCCACACGGAGCGTTTGATCGTTCCTACGCGCAGCAAAGGAATGCCTCCAGGGACGCTCCGCGTTCCAATGGGACGCAGAGCGTCCCGGGCTGCATTCCTTTGCTGCGCGTGGGAACGATCATGTCAGCGCGGCAGTTCGATCCTTTCACTTTCCCCTGGCACCGTCGGCCAATCCCCGGCCGCCCAGCGTCGGCGCGCTTCATCAATCGCCGCCGGATCGCTCGCCACAAAATTCCAGTTGATCCGCCGCGGCCCATCCAGCGGTGCACCGCCGAACAGCACGGCGTGACAGTCGCTCTCGGCAAACAACGTCATCTCTTCCCCGACCGGCAACACCACCAGCGAATGCGGCTCTATCAACTCGCCATCCAGTTGTACCTCGCCGTCGAGCACATACAGTGCGCGTTCTTCGTGTTCGGTGGGAATCAGCAAAGTCGTCGCCGTTTGCAGGTTCAGTTCGGCATACAAGGTAGGAGAAAGCACCGGCACCGGCGATTCCAGGCAAAAGCCTGACCCGGCAATCATCCGGATCTTCACCCCGAGGTTGTCGCTGACCGGCAGCGTGGCCGCCGGGTGATGGCTGTAATGCCCCGGACCCTGCTCATGCTCTTTGGGCGATGCCAGCCAGATCTGCAAACCGTGCATCGTGAAGCCGCTGTCTTTCAGCGCTTCAGGCGTGCGTTCAACGTGTGCTATCGCGCTGCCGGCAGTCATCCAGCTGACATCTCCAGTGCCTACAACCTGATCGGAGCCGAGGCTGTCCTTGTGCTGGATCTGCCCCTGGAACAAATAGGTGAGGGTCGACAGACCGATGTGCGGATGTTGTCGGATGTTCATGCCTTTACCCGGCGGATAACGGGTTTCGAGCATGTGGTCGAAAAACACGAAAGGCCCGACGCTGCGGCATTTGGCTGACGGCAATGGGCGAAGAATCGGCTGACCTTCGACATCTTCGGCGCGGGGGCGGATCACGAGGGGCGTGTTCATGCGGCTTTCCAGGCTGGGCGGGTGATGCACAGAGCATAACCCGCCGCTGACATCGCCGTGGTTACTGGCTGTCGAAGCCCTGTGGGGCGTGGGTTTCGATAGTGACCTCGGTGGTGGTCATCAGTTTATGAATCGGGCAGCGATCCGCGACACGCAGCAATTCCTCGCGCTGGGCGTCGCTGAGCACACCTTTGAGCGTGAGGGTCACGTGCAGCGCGTATTTGCCTTTCTGTTCTTGGCTGTTGTCGCGTTTGACTTCGACACCCACGCCGGTCAGCGGGATGTCTTTTTTCTTGGCGTACATTTTCAAGGTCAGGGCCTTGCAGGCCCCGAGGGCGGCGTCGAAGTAATCGTGGGGCTCCGGCGCCGAGCCTTCGCCACCGGCTGAGGTGGGTACATCGGCGAACAGTTCGTGATCATCGATCTGGACAGTGTGACGAAAGCCTTCGCTGGAAATGGTATTGACGGTAACAGTCATGGGAAACCTCTTCGGCAGTAGGAAAAGTCATTCGAGCAAAAACGGACCCTGAAGGTATAGAGCATCTGTGCTGTGCTGCGTTCCACTTTGTTGCCGGCTGAACCCTGGTTGGCGCCGTGGGGTCTATGTCGCTAATGCCCCCGGAGATTGCCCGTGCCCCAGACCCGCTTGCGCCTCGCCTGGTTGTTACTGCTGTGCAGCGCATCCGCCAACGCCCGCGAATACGCCTACAGCGATGCGCACCTGCATTACGTGGATTTCTTCCAGGAAACGGCGGGAATGCCGACATTGCTCAAGGCGATGGCTGACAACTCCATCGATCACGTGATGATTTCCGGCATCCCGGTGGCCAAGAAATGGCATGAAGACGAACCCAAGCGCCCGCGCTATTACGCCGGTGATGATGCCGACGCCTATTGGTACAGCGCGACCGACGTGATCGTTGCCGCTGCGGTGAACAAGCTTACGCCCGAGCAACGTCAGCGTTTTCACCCGTTCCTGTCGGGCTTCAACCCCAACGATAAAAACTCCGAGGCGCATATCCAGCGCATGCTCGATCTCAATCCGGGGCTGTGGCAGGGCATCGGCGAAGTCTTCACCCGGCACGATGACCTGACGGCCCTGACCTCGGGAGATACGCCCCGCGCCAACAATGAGGCGATGACGCGGATTTATCATCTGGCCGCCGAAAACGACCTGCCGGTAATGCTGCATTCCAACCTCACCTCCAAGCGTGAGAAAAATCCGCTGTACCTCGCGGAAGTCGAAGAGCCGCTGCGTAATCACCCGCACACCCGGTTTATCTGGGCCCACGCCGGCACCAGCGTGGAGATCCATCGGCATCAGACCCAGCTGGATTTTCTGTTGCCGACCCTGACCCGAATGCTTGAGGCGTACCCGAACCTGTTCATCGACCTGTCGTGGAGCATGCTCACGCCGTATCTATTGGATGAGCAGGGCAAGCCTCGGGAGGAATGGCTGAAACTGGTGGAGCGCTTCCCGGAGCGGTTCATGCTGGGTTCGGATGTGGTGGGACGTTTCAACAAGCTCGGTCAGGAAATGCGCAGCTTTGACCCATTTCTTGATGCCTTGCCTGAGGACGTTGCGCGAAAAGTCGCACGGGACAATTTCCTTTCGATTCTGCCCAAAGAGAGAAAGGGGTTATTGCGCTGAAGAGATTGCGGCCTTCGGCAGCTTCTACAGCAGATCGTATTTCTTCCGAAGGAGCTGCCGTAGGCTGCGATCTTTTGCTGTTATCTACCGCGCTGAATCGTTCCCGCCCGAGGATCGAAGTAGCAAAGCGTTTTGATATCACGTTTCGGTCTTACGCAAAATTTCCCGGGGCCGATACCTTCTAAGGCAACCCGCTGTAGGGAAATGCAGTGTTCATTGGAAGGAACCAAAGCAATGAGTATCCGAAATCTCAATATTGCGCCGCGCGCGAGCCTGGGTTTTGGCCTGTTGGCATTGATGGTGTTCGGTTTGGGGGCGTTCGCCCTGCAACAAATGTCGAACATGCGGGCTCAATCCGACCAGGTCGATAACAACTGGCTACCCAGCGTGATGGCTGTCGGGGAAATGAGTCAGGACATGCTGCGGCTGCGTGCCTTGACCATGCGCCTGCTGATCAACCGCGATCCCCAGGCGTTGGCCCAGAATGTCGGCAAGCTCAATGAACTCAAAGGCGTGCTCGGCGATGCACAGCAACGCTATAACGCGTTGATCGTGCTGCCCGAAGAGCGCTCGCTGTTTGATCGCTTTAAAGCGGCGGAGCAAAAATACCTGCAATTCCAGGGGCAGGTGATGAACCTGTCCAGCCAAGGGCGGGTTGAGGAGGCAGCGGTCATCGTCAATGACGAGATGAGCCCGTTGGCCGATGACATCGCCGTCACCCTCAAATCCCTGGTGGAACTGAACAAACAGAACGCCAACCTGGCGACCGAAGCGGCGCGTCTGGTGTTCAGCAATTCCCGGGTGTGGGTCGGGGTGATGGTCGCCATTGCGGCACTGATGACCATTGGCTTGGCGTTATTGTTGACCCGCAGCATCGTCCTGCCGCTGTCCCAGTCGTTGCGGGTGGCCGAGATTGTGGCGGGCGGCGACCTGACGGGCGATATCAGCATCACCGGCAAGGACGAGCCGGCGCGATTGCTCCATGCGCTCAAGAGCATGCAGCAGAGCCTGCGCGAGACTATTCGGCGCATTTCCGACTCGTCCAGCCAATTGGCCTCGGCCTCGGAGGAACTCAGTTGCGTTACGGAAGACGCCACCCGTGGCTTGCACCAGCAGAGCCTGGAAATCGAACAGGCCGCCACGGCGGTCAATCAGATGACCGCGGCGGTGGAAGAAGTGGCGAGCAACGCGGTGGCCACGTCCGAAGCGTCCCGAGAGTCTGACCGGATTGCCCAGCACGGCCGTGAGCAAGTGCATCAGACCGTGCTGTCCATCGAATCCCTGGCAGACGATGTCACCGCCAACGCGACCCAGGTCGAGGACCTGGCGCAGAAGGTCTATGGCATCAGCAAGGTGCTGGATGTGATTCGCTCGATCGCCGAGCAGACCAATTTGCTGGCCCTGAACGCGGCGATCGAAGCGGCCCGCGCGGGGGATGCCGGGCGCGGTTTTGCCGTGGTGGCGGACGAGGTGCGGGCGCTGGCCCATCGCACGCAACAGTCGACCCAGGAAATCGAGCAGATGATCAGCGGCATCCAGCAAGGCACCGATTCGGCCGTCAGCTCGATGCAACAGAGCAATAGCCGGGCGCGCTCGACCCTGGAAGTGGCGAAGGCGGCGGGGGTGGCGCTGGAGGAGATTGCATCGGCATTCACGTTGATCAACGAGCGCAACATCGTGATCGCCAGCGCTTCGGAGGAGCAGGCAGCGGTGGCGCGGGAGGTGGATCGCAATTTGATGAACATTCGTGATCTGGCGTTGCAGACCTCGGCGGGGGCGAACCAGACCAGTGCCGCGAGCCAGGAGTTGTCGCGGTTGGCGGTGGATTTGAACAGCATGGTGGCGCGGTTTTCGGTCTAATCCATCGTTCCCATGCTCCGCGTGGGAACAATCGGCAAAAAAAAGCCCCGCAATCGCGGGGCTTTTTGTGTTGATCCGGATCAGCTGCCTTTGACAGCCTTGCCGTTGACCGTACCGTCCAGGAGCATGATGTTGTACTCCTTGCCGTCGGTTTCAACCTGTTGCAGGCGGACCAGCAGGTAATCCCAGTCCTTGGCGAACCACATCACGGTGATGCGTTTGCTTTGCGTCGGGTCGCGTACGCGCTCGACCTTGATCGCATCGATCTGGCCAGCCTTGGTGTCGACTTTTTCCGGGCCCAGCACGCGGAAGTCATAGGTATCGACTTCGCCGTCATCGACGACCTGGTAGCTCATGCTTTTCTTGCCAGCGGCCACGTCGTGTTGCAGGGCCAGCTGATAAGTGGATTTGTCGACCATGCCACGGTTGAGCGGGATCTTGACCGGGTCACCGCGATCGGTGCCGGTGACCATTTTGGCGGTCCAGTCGAAGTCCAGGTCTGCCTTCTTGGCTTTGCCCAGGCCGCCACGTTCAAAGTGGTAGGACTGAGGCAGCAAGGTGTCCTTGTCCAGGGTCAGGGTGCTTTGTTCGGACAGGCTGGCGATCATCATCGACGCCTTGAAGCTGAGCGTCCAGACACCGTTGGCGCCCTTGACCAGGCTGCGTTCGGCGGTGCCGCTCATGGGCAGCTGTTTCCAGTCGGCGGTGTAGCTGGCGGAGAAGGGTTGAAGGTCTGCGGCCTGCGCGAAGGGCAGGGCGAGCAGAGCGCAAGCGAAGAGCAAGGCGCGACGCATAATATCTCCTAGGTTCGAATCAAGTGGCCGCTGGCCGCGAGTAACTTTTCATCCAGTAAAGCACCGTGTTCGCCGAGGGCTAAACGACCTTCGGCAAACCAGCGTACGGCCATCGGGTAGATCAGGTGTTCCTGAACGTGGACCCGCTGCGCCAGACTCTGCGGCGAATCGTGCAACTCTACCGGTATTACTGCCTGTACGACCAGAGGTCCGCCATCGAGTTCCTCGGTGACGAAGTGCACGGAGCAGCCGTGCTCGGTGTCTCCGGCCTCCAGCGCGCGCTGGTGAGTGTGTAACCCTTTGTATTTGGGCAGCAACGAGGGATGGATATTGAGCAGGCGACCCTGGTAATGACGCACGAAACCGGCGCTGAGAATGCGCATGAAACCGGCGAGTACCACGAGTTTGGGATTGAAGGCGTCGATCAGTTCGATCAGCGCGGCGTCGAAGGCCTCGCGGCCCTCGAAAGCCTTGTGATCCAGGGCGCGGGTGTCGATACCCGCGTCCCTGGCGCGTTGCAGGCCGTAGGCGTCGGCACGGTTGGAAATCACCGCAGCGATGCGGACCGGGCTGTCGCCGGTCCGCGTGCTGTCGATCAAGGCCTGCAAGTTACTGCCGGTGCCGGACAACAGCACCACCACATCACAGGTGACAGACATTAATGAGCCTTGAGGTTCTTCAGTTCGACCTGGGCCGCGCCTTCGGCAGCGGTGGAGATCTGACCGATGACCCAAGGCTGCTCGCCGGCTTCACGCAGCACGTTCAGCGCGGTTTCAACGTGCTCTTGAGCCACGCAGATGACCATGCCGACGCCGCAGTTCAGCACGCGGTGCATTTCGTTTTCGTCGACGTTGCCTTTCTCTTGCAGCCAGTCGAACACCGCAGGGCGGGTCCAGCTCGCGACATCAACGACAGCTTGCGCGCCTTTTGGCAGTACGCGCGGGATGTTGTCCAGCAGGCCACCACCGGTGATGTGGGCCATGGCTTTGACCGCGCCGGTGTCCTTGATCAGCTTGAGCAGCGGCTTCACGTAGATACGGGTCGGGGCCATCAGCAGGTCGGTCAGCGGTTTGCCGTCGAGCTGGATGTTTTCGATGTCGGCACCGGAGACTTCGATGATCTTGCGGATCAGCGAGTAGCCGTTGGAGTGCGGGCCGGAAGACGGCAGGGCGAGCAGGGCATCGCCGGCCGCGACTTTGGAACCGTCGATGATCTCGGATTTTTCCACGACGCCGACGCAGAAGCCGGCCAGGTCGTAGTCTTCGCCTTCGTACATGCCAGGCATTTCAGCGGTTTCGCCGCCGACCAGGGAGCAGCCGGACAGTTCGCAGCCGGCGCCGATGCCGGTCACGACCTGGGTCGCGGTTTCGACGTTGAGTTTGCCGGTGGCGTAGTAGTCGAGGAAGAACAGCGGCTCGGCGCCGCACACCACCAGGTCGTTCACGCACATGGCGACCAGGTCGATGCCGATGCTGTCGTGCTTGTTCAGGTTCAGCGCCAGGCGCAGCTTGGTGCCGACGCCGTCGGTGCCGGAAACCAGCACAGGCTGCTTGTAGCCGGCCGGGATTTCGCAGAGGGCGCCGAAACCGCCCAGGCCGCCCATGACTTCCGGGCGCGCAGTGCGCTTGGCGACGCTCTTGATGCGTTCGACCAATGCTTCACCGGCGTCGATGTCTACACCGGCGTCCTTGTAGCTCAGGGAGGGTTGCTTGCTCATGATCCAGGCCTTTAGGGGGGATTCAGGGGTAACGACCGAGTCCATTAGGGCCGCCGAAACAACGTAGGCGAAAGCCTTGCGCGCTATTCCGACACTGCCCGGCTGTTGCCGGTCTGCGAAGGCGCGCGATTTTATCAGGCTTGAGAGGCAGCGGCCATCCTCGCGCCGACGGCAGGGGCATATCCCGTTAAAAAAACCGCAATTGCCCGTGTGGGTGGCGTCGCTCATGCCTGTATAAGGTATCGCCATTAACCGTCTATCGTTATGACAGTGTGAAAAACTTATCGAGGCCGGGTGAATGTTTTGCGCGGGGTGATGGTCACAGCCTTGCTCCATACGTTCACGCGGCCAGTTCCAGCCGCTCTTGTCGTCAGGAATCTTCCATGCGTTTTTTTTCTAAATTTATGTTTGCCGGTTGTTTGTCGCTTGTCACCCTGGCGAGTCATGCCGAACCCGTGAAAAATCTTTATCAGGTCCGCCAGCCGGTCAGCGGTCAGAGCCCGGAGATCCGCGATCAAGCGACCCAGGCGGCGCTGGATACATTGGTGCTGCGCCTCACCGGCGATCCCAAGTCTGTGCAAAACCCGGGGTTGGCGGCGATCCGCAAAGACCCGCAGCAAATCATCAGCCAGTACGGCTTTGACGCCGGGCCGCCGGAAGTGCTCAAGGTCGATTTCGACCCGGCCACCACCGATCAGGCGCTGCGCCGTGCCGGGCTGTCGTTGTGGGGCGCGAATCGGCCGTCGATCCTGGGCTGGTGGTTGAATGACTCCACCGAGGGTTCGAGCCTGGTGGGCGACGGCCAGGCCAGCGCGGCGCCATTGCGGCGCGCAGCGCAACACCGCGGTTTGCCATTGCGCCTGCCGCTGGCGGATTTGAGTGAGCAACTGGTGGCCACGGCCCCCAATCTTGAAGGCAGCGATGCGGCCCCCTTGCGCGGTGCCTCGGAACGCTACAACGCGGACGCCTTGCTGGCGGTGCATGCCCATGAAGAGGGCGGCCAGTGGCAGGCCAAGTGGCATTTGTGGCTGGGCGACCAGAAGGAAGCGGGCAGTGTGCAGGGCGCGGACCAGGCGGCGGTGACCGATGCGGTCATGCTGGCGGTGGCTGAGCGCCTGGCGCCACGTTTTGTGGTCAAGGCCGGCGCGTCGAGCGAACAACTGCTTGAAGTGCAGGGCATGAACCTGGAACGCTATGCGGCGTTGGGCCGTTTACTCGATCCTTTCGGCGGGCGCCTTTTCAGTATCGACGGCGACCGTGTTGTTTATCGCATCAACGGCAGTGCCGAGCAGTTGCGCTCGCAGTTGTCACTGGCGAAGTTGCAAGAGGTGCCGGCCGGTGAGGCGCCTGCACCGGTCACGCCGGTGGCGCCAGTGGCCGACGGTTCGGCGCCCGTCGCAGCGCCGGCTCCGGCACCTGTGCCGCAGTTGCGATTCCGTTGGTAAGGTGTTCTTTCTTTATATAGATGCATAGGGAGTTGTACATGGCCGATACGCGGCGGTGGTTCTGGTTGGGTGGGGTGGTCCTGCTCTGCGCGTTTGTCTGGCTGTTGCATCCGATCCTGACGCCATTTCTGGTGGCGCTGCTGTTGGCCTATCTGTTCGATCCCCTGGTGGATCGCCTGGAGAGGGCCGGTCTGTCACGGACCTGGGGCGTGGTGGCGGTGTTTGCGCTGTTTACCTTGATCTTCACCACGTTGCTGTTGGTGCTGGTGCCATTGCTCGCCAAGCAGTTGTTCCGCTTGTACGAACTCGCGCCGCAGATGCTTGATTGGTTGCAGCACACCGCGTTGCCGTGGGCGCAATCGAAGTTTGGCTTGTCGGATAACTTCTGGAAGTTCGACAAGCTCAAGGCTGCGATCAGCGAACACATGGGCCAGACCACCGACATTGTCGGCGTGGTGCTGAGCCAGGCGACGGCTTCCGGGCTGGCGCTGATCGGCTGGCTGGCGAATCTGGTGCTGATCCCGGTGGTGAGTTTCTACCTGCTGCGCGATTGGGACCTGATGATGGCGAAGATCCGCAGCCTGCTACCCCGTGATCGCGAAGAACGCGTGGTGACCCTGGCCGGCGAATGCCATGAAGTGCTCGGGGCGTTTGTGCGCGGGCAGTTGCTGGTGATGCTGGCGCTGGGCGTGATCTATGCCGCCGGTTTGATGCTGCTCGGGCTGGAGCTGGGGCTGTTGATCGGCCTGATTGCCGGTTTGGCGGCAATCGTGCCGTACATGGGCTTTGTCATCGGCATTGGCGCGGCGCTGATCGCTGGACTGTTCCAGTTCCATGGCGACCTCTACCCGATGCTCGGCATTGTCGCGGTGTTCATGGTCGGGCAGGCGCTGGAAGGCATGGTGCTCACGCCATTGCTGGTCGGCGACCGGATCGGCCTGCACCCGGTGGCGGTGATTTTCGCGATTCTGGCCGGTGGCGAGCTGTTCGGCTTTACCGGCGTGCTGCTGGCGTTGCCGGTGGCGGCGGTGATCATGGTGCTGGTGCGCCATCTGCATGATTTGTATAAAGATTCGGATGTGTACAGCGGGGTCGACGAACCCGACCTGTAAAGTCGTCTGATCCCCCATGACGGGCGGCCTGGTTTTCTGCCAGGCTGGCCCGATTCCCTCCGGTGGCTGTCACATGCACCGCCAAAGAAACTGCCATAAAACCAGTGCATTAACGCAAACCTTTGATTTTGCTTGTGGTCTGCCGCATTGTGCGGGCTGCCCCACGGGTATAAACTTCGCAAACTTTACACAGAGGCCACTAACGGTTCCTTTGGAACTGTTCAGTCAGCATGAAACCGATTCAGCTGCCCCTAGGTGTGCGTCTGCGTGATGACGCTACCTTTATCAATTACTACCCAGGCGCCAATGCCGCTGCACTCGGCTATGTCGAGCGGCTATGCGAAGCCGACGCCGGCTGGACCGAAAGCCTGATTTACCTCTGGGGCAAGGACGGGGTAGGGCGCACGCACTTGTTGCAGGCGGCATGCCTGCGCTTCGAGCAGATGGGCGAACCGGCGGTGTATCTGCCGCTGGCTGAGTTGCTGGATCGCGGCATTGAAATCCTCGACAACCTCGAACAATACGAACTGGTCTGCCTTGATGATCTGCAAGCCGTCGCCGGCCGGGCGGATTGGGAAGAGGCGTTGTTTCACCTGTTCAACCGTCTGCGTGACAGCGGTCGGCGTCTGTTGATTGCCGCTTCGACCTCGCCGCGTGAACTGCCGGTGAAGCTGGCGGATCTCAAATCGCGCCTGACCCTGGCGCTGATCTTCCAGATGCGCCCACTCTCCGACGAAGACAAATTGCGTGCCCTGCAGTTGCGCGCATCCCGTCGCGGTTTGCACCTGACTGACGAAGTCGGGCATTTCATCCTGACTCGCGGTACCCGCAGCATGAGTGCGCTTTTCGAGCTGCTTGAACGTCTCGATCAGGCTTCGCTTCAAGCCCAGCGCAAGCTGACCATCCCCTTCTTGAAAGAAACCCTAGGCTGGTAAATCCGGGGCCTGCGGCGGGTTTTGGCATATTCCAGGCGCCAGAAAATCCGCTTTCCTGCAGGGGGGCAGGCTGCGCAAACATTCAAAATGGGCTTAAGCGCTTAGATGTAAACGAGAAACCGAGAAGTCACAAAAAGATCGATTGAATTTGCAAATGAGGTTGATAGCGGGCATAGTCTCGGCTTCTTTACAACTATCAGCCACGGTCGTGCCCATGCTAAATCGCTTCGCACCCCTCGTGCCTCTCGCACTCGTCACCCTGTTGTTCGGTTGCGCTGCTCACTCTCCAGTGTCCCAGCAGGCGCCTCAACAGCAGGTTAAAAACTCTGTTACCGCCCAATCTTCCGTTCTTTATCAGGAAGAGGTGGCCACCGAAAAGGAACTGGCAGACTTCGCCGATGGCAAGTCCTACCAGCTTCCGGTTCTGGCCGACAGCATCCTCGAACGTGGCATGTCCCTGATCGGTACTCGTTACCGTTTCGGCGGTACCTCTGAAGCCGGTTTCGACTGCAGCGGTTTCATCGGCTATCTGTTTCGTGAAGAGGCCGGCATGAACCTGCCGCGCTCCACTCGCGAAATGATCAACGTGGACGCCCCTCTGGTGTCGCGCAACAACCTGAAGCCTGGCGACTTGCTGTTCTTCGCCACCAACGGTCGTCGCGGTCGCGTCAGTCACGCCGGTATCTACCTCGGTGATGACCAGTTCATCCACTCCAGCAGCCGCAAAAGCGGTGGCGTGCGGGTCGATAACCTGGGCGACAGCTACTGGAGCAAGACCTTCATCGAAGCCAAGCGCGCACTCGCGATGGCTCCGACCGTGGTCACTGCTCGCAAGTAAGCACACTTTATGTAAGGCGAACTTAAAGTCTTACTTGAAGTTTGGCGCATAGGCGCTAGAATCCTGATCTATTATTGATGGCAAACCGCCTGCGCCCAGCGCAGGCGGTTTTCTTTTCTGTCCTTCCGACAGAAAAAGCCGCAGCCCGATCAGGTGTTTTGCTTATGACAATGTCAGCCCGCCTCACCCTGATGTTCTTCGCAGCGCTGCTCAGCGGCTGCGCCAGCCGCACACCACCGCCATCTGCGCCTGTGGTTCGTGCGCCGATTGTTTTCAGTGCCGCCCAACCATTCTCGCCTGAAGCCGAAGACGTGTTGTTCCGCGCCTTGGGCCTGGTGGGCACGCCGTATCGCTGGGGCGGCAACACGCCGGATTCCGGGTTCGATTGCAGCGGCCTGATCGGTTACGTCTACCGTGACGTCACCGGCATTTCCCTGCCGCGCACCACCCGCGAGATGATCAGCATGCAAGCGGCCAATGTCGGCAAGGAAGGCCTGCAAACCGGCGACCTGATCTTCTTCGCCACCAACGGCGGCTCCCAAGTCAGCCACGCCGGAATTTATGTCGGTGAAGGCCGCTTCGTCCACGCCCCGGCCACCGGCGGCACGGTGAAGCTCGACAGCCTGTCCAAAGCCTATTGGCAGAAAGCCTACCTGAGCGCCAAACGCGTCTTGCAACCTGAGCACCTGGCGCGTAATCAGTAATTTTCCCGGCAAGAGGTTGTCATGACCGCTCGCACGCTCAATCTCGACGATTCCCTCTATAGCTACCTGCTCGACGTTTCCCTCAGGGAAACGCCGCTGCTCAAGCGTTTGCGCGATGAAACCCAGGCGCTGCCCACGGCGCGCTGGCAGGTAGCGCCGGAGCAGGGGCAGTTCCTCGCCTTGCTGGTCAAGCTCACCGGCGCCCGGCGTTTGCTGGAAGTGGGCACCTTCACCGGTTACAGCGCCTTGTGCATGGCGGCGGCGCTGCCGGATGACGGCTCGCTGATCTGTTGCGATATCCCTGGCGACTACAACGCCACGGCCGTGCGTTACTGGCAGGAGGCAGGCCTGGCCGAGCGCATCGACCTGCGCCTGGCGCCAGCGCTGGAAACCCTTGCGCAACTGTCAGGGCGGTTTGACCTGATCTTCATCGATGCCGACAAGGCCAACTACCCGAGTTATCTGGAACACGCCCTGCGTTTATTGCGGGTGGGTGGTTTGGCGGTGTTCGATAACACGTTGTGGAGTGGGCGGGTGCTGGAGAGCAATCCCGACAGTGCGGACACGCGGGCGATTCAAGCGCTGAATCGAGCCTTGAAGGGTGACGCACGAGTGGATTTGTCGTTATTGCCGATTGGCGATGGATTGACGCTGTGCCGCAAACGGTAAGTGCCTGTTGAAAAATCGCAGCCTTCGGCAGCTTCCACAATGGATTGCCGAAGACTGCGATTTTTTTTGCTGTTTATTTAACTGCCGAAACCCGCCACACCTTGTTCCCCACATCATCCGCCACCAGCAAGTCCCCCTGCTGATCGATCACCACACCCACCGGCCGGCCCAAGGCGTTTTCGTCCTTGTCGAGGAACCCGGTCAGCACATCCACCGGTGCCCCGGTCGGTTTGCCCGCCGTGAACGGTACGAAAATCACTTTATAGCCGCTGTGTGGTTTGCGGTTCCACGAGCCGTGCTGGCCGACGAAAGCGCCGTTGGTAAACGGTGCCGGCAACTTGCTGCCTTCGGCAAAGGTAAAGCCCAGCGAGGCGGTGTGCGGGCCGACGGCGTAGTCCGGGGCGATGGCTTTGGCCACCAGGTCCGGGTTCTGCGGTTCGACGCGCACATCGACGTGCTGCCCGTAATAGCTGAACGGCCAGCCATAGAAGGCGCCGTCCTTGACCGAGGTGATGTAGTCCGGCACCAGGTCGCTGCCGATTTCATCGCGCTCGTTGACCGAGGTCCACAGCGCACCGCTATTCGGTTCCCAGCCCATGCCGTTGGGGTTGCGCAGGCCGGAGGCGAAGATTCGGTGGTTGCCGGTGGCGCGGTCGACTTCCCAGATCGCCGCGCGACCTTCTTCCTTGTCCAGGCCGTTTTCGCCGACGTTACTGTTGGAGCCCACGGTCACGTACAGCTTGCTCCCGTCCTTGCTGGCGATGACGTTCTTGGTCCAGTGGTGATTCAGCGTGCCGCCCGGCAGGTCGATGACCTTCATGGGCTCTGACTTGATCGCCGTATCGCCGGTTTCATAGTGAAAACGCAGCAAACGATCGGTGTCGGCGACGTACAGGTCATTGCCGACCAGGGTCATGCCGAACGGCGAGTTGAGGTTTTCCAGGAACACCGTACGGGTTTCGGCCACGCCATCGTGGTCCTTGTCCCGCAGCAGCGTGATGCGGTTGGGGCTCGGCACGGCGGCACCGGCGCGACCCATGACTTTCTTCATCACCCAGCCGCGAATGCCTGTGCCGTCATCGGGCTTGGGCGGCGCGTTGGTTTCGGCCACCAGTACATCACCGTTGGGCAGCACGTAGAGCCAGCGCGGGTGATCGAGATTTTCGGCAAACGCTGCCACCTGCGTGCCGGCTGCAGCGGTGGGTTTGGCACCGGCCGGCCAGCCGATCGCCGGGGCGATGTTCACCGTCGGGATCAGGGTTTTGTTCGGTTCTGGCAACTTGGGCGAAGGGCCGGTGCCGTCCGTGACTTGCAGGCTGGAATGCTCGCCGCAGGCAACAAGCCCTCCGGCGAGCGCGATGACGAAAACGAGCTGGGGCTTGCGCATGCTGATCTTCCCTATGAATGCACTGTTTAATCATAGAGAAGTAAAAAAGCGCGATGGTTCAACCCGTCAACCACGGGGCTCTTTGAACAGCACGGCGATACCGGGGTGATAGTGGCCGGCTTCGTTGCGCAATTTGCGGTAGGCGTAGGGGAAATACCAGGCCACGGCGCAGGTGTGTTCCTTTTGCAGGTCGTCGACCATGTCCTGGAGTTCTTCCGGGGTCGCGCTTTGCTGGGCCTTTTGCGGGGCGACGAACAGGCAGCCGAGTTTCAGGTCGCTGGCGTAGCTGATGCGCTTGGCGTCGCTGGTGATATCGACCAGGGCTTGTGTCAGGTTCAGGCTGTTGACCTTGGGCCAGCGCTGGGTCGTCTGGAGGTAAGCACGTTCGTCGCTGGTGGCGATAAACAGGTCGGCGCGGGCATTGCGTTCGCCTTCTTCGACCTGCTTGCGGGTCGGCGTTTGTTGCAGCGTGACCATTTCCGCCATCCAGGCCGCCGCCGACAGCAGGCTGAGGTTGGCCTTTTCGTCAAACCAGTACGGCGTATCGTTGTCGCCGCGCACGGCGTTGTAGCGGTCGATACAGTCAAACCAGCGTTCCAGCAGCGGGCGCAGGAATTCCAGCTTCGGATTGCTGATGATCATGCCTTGCATGTGGCTCACCCTTGTTATTGTGTTGTGAGATGTGGCTCTTTGATATCATCGCTGAGCCTGTGGCACAAGAATAGCGGCAGATAATTGATCGACGGCAGTTATTCGCCCAGTGGCGTCCCGGCTTTAATTGACGCTCCACCCCCAACCCTCTAACCTTCGCGGCTTGTTTCAGGTGCTCTGTGGCTGCGGTCGACAGAGTGAAACAGGGAAGCCGGTGAGTGATTTGCCCCACGTGTGCACAATCACGATCCCGGCGCTGCCCCCGCAACGGTAAATGAGTGAAAAACTGCGCCTAGAGCCACTGTGTTGAAAAACATGGGAAGGCGCGCAGTCCGGTGCAAACCGCTCATGAGCCCGGAGACCGGCCTGATCCATCCAGCGGCATCACGGTGGGCGATGCCAGGCTTCTTGCCGTCTATTCTTGTGCCTGCCCGCCGTTATCCAGCCTCAACGGAGAGCTCCCCCATGACTGATACCCCCGATCGTGACGAACGCCACTTGGCGCGCATGCAGCGCAAAAAAGCCGTGATTGACGAACGCATCGCCAACTCGCCGAACGAATGCGGCCTGCTGCTGGTGCTGACCGGCAACGGCAAAGGCAAAAGCAGCTCGGCCTTCGGCATGCTCGCCCGGTCCATGGGCCACGGCATGCAGTGCGGCGTGGTGCAGTTCATCAAGGGGCGTAACAGCACCGGCGAAGAGCTGTTCTTCCGCCGCTTCCCGGAGCAAGTGCGCTTTCATGTGATGGGCGAGGGCTTCACCTGGGAAACCCAGGACCGTCAGCGTGACATCGCCGCCGCCGAAGCCGCGTGGGAAGTGTCCCGCGAGCTGCTGCGCGATCCGTCGATCGGCCTGGTGGTGCTGGATGAACTGAACATCGCCCTCAAGCACGGCTACCTCGATCTCGATCAAGTGCTCAGCGACTTGCAGGCCCGCCCGCCGATGCAGCACGTGGTGGTCACCGGTCGCGGCGCCAAGCCGGAGATGATCGAGCTGGCCGACACCGTCACCGACATGGGCGTGATCAAGCACGCGTTCCAGGCCGGGATCAAAGCGCAAAAAGGCGTCGAATTGTGAGTCAACCCCGTCACTGCCCGGCAGTACTGATTGCCGCGCCGGCCTCCGGCCAGGGCAAGACCACCGTCACCGCCGCGCTGGCCCGTTTGCATCGCAATCAGGGGCGTAAAGTGCGCGTGTTCAAATGTGGCCCGGACTTCCTCGACCCGATGATCCTCGAGCGTGCCAGCGGTGCGCCGGTGTATCAACTGGACATGTGGATGGTCGGCGAGCAGGACAGTCGTCGGCTGTTGTGGGAAGCGGCGGGTGAAGCCGACCTGATTCTGATTGAAGGTGTAATGGGCCTGTTCGACGGCACGCCGTCCAGCGCTGACCTGGCGCGGCATTTCGGCGTGCCGGTACTCGGTGTGATCGACGGCACCGCCATGGCCCAGACCTTTGGCGCCTTGGCGTTGGGGCTGGCGAAGTATCAACCGGACTTGCCGTTTGCCGGCGTCCTGGCCAACCGCGTGGGCACCTTGCGTCACGCACAATTGCTCGAAGGCAGCCTCACCGAAGGCCTGCGCTGGTACGGCGCGCTGTCCCGGGAAACCGGGATCGAATTGCCGAGCCGTCACCTCGGTCTGGTCCAGGCCAGCGAGTTGAACGACCTTGATCTGCGCCTCGATGCCGCTGCCGATGCGTTGGCCAGCAGTTGCGAGGTAGCGCTGCCACCCGCTGTCGAATTCGCCGCCCCGGACGTGATCACTGCTGAACCGTTACTCAAAGGCGTGCGCATTGCCGTGGCCCGTGACGAAGCGTTTGCCTTCACCTACGGCGCCAGCCTGGATCTACTGCGGGCGATGGGTGCCGAGCTGGTGTTCTTCTCGCCGATCCGCGATACCCAATTGCCGGAGGCTGACAGCCTGTACCTGCCGGGTGGTTATCCGGAACTGCACCATGTGGCGCTGGCGCAGAACACTTCGATGCTGAGCGCAATCCGTGCGCACCATCAAGCAGGTAAACCCTTGCTCGCCGAATGCGGCGGCATGTTGTACCTGCTCGATTCCTTGACCGATGTCGAAGGCACCCGCGCGGAACTGGTCGGCTTGCTGGCCGGGGACGCCGTGATGCAAAAGCGTCTGGCCGCGTTGGCGTTGCAAGCCGTGGAACTGCCTGAGGGCTTGTTGCGCGGACACACCTATCACCACTCGTTGACCAGCACCGAGCTGGAGCCGATTGCCCGGGGCCTGAGCCCCAACGGCGGGCGCGGGGCCGAAGCGGTTTATCGGGACGGGCGCATGACCGCTTCCTACGTGCACTTTTATTTCCCGTCCAACCCGCAAGCGATGGCGGCGTTGTTCAAGCCATGAAGCCAGAGGATCTTGCGTTCAGCGCGGCTGAGCGCGCGGCGGTCTACCGCGCCATCGGCGAACGTCGCGACATGCGTCACTTCAGCGGCGGCACCGTCGAACCCGAACTCCTGCGGCGTCTGCTCGAAGCCGCGCACCAGGCGCCCAGCGTCGGTCTGATGCAGCCGTGGCGCTTCATTCGCATCAGCGATAAAGCCCTGCGCGGACAGATCCAGCAACTGGTGGAAGAAGAACGCATCCGCACCGCCGAAGCCCTCGGCGAGCGCACCGATGAATTCATGAAGCTCAAGGTCGAAGGCATCAACGACTGCGCCGAAGTGCTGGTCGCCGCGCTGATGGACGACCGCGAGCGCCACATCTTCGGCCGTCGCACCTTGCCGGAAATGGACATGGCCTCGCTGTCCTGCGCGATCCAGAACCTGTGGCTGGCGTCCCGCGCCGAAGGATTGGGCATGGGCTGGGTCTCGTTGTTCGAGCCGCAAGCCCTGGCCGACCTGCTGGGTTTGCCCGCCGGTGCCAAGCCGCTGGCTGTGTTGTGCCTGGGCCCGGTCAAGGCCTTCTATCCGGCTCCGATGCTGGTGCTCGAAGGCTGGGCGCAGGCGCGTCCGCTCAGTGAGCTGCTGTACGAAAATTATTGGGGAGTGAGTCAATGAGTGTGGCGTTGCTGAGTGTCGCCGCCGTGGCGCTGGATGCGCTGCTGGGTGAACCCAAACGCTGGCATCCGCTGGTGGCGTTCGGCGGTTTTGCCGATCGCATCGAGCAACGATTCAACTCCGGTGGCCGCGGCTGGCGCAGTCATGGCGTCACCGCGTGGGTGATCGCGGTATTGCCGCTGACCCTGTTGGCCACGGCGCTTTCATGGGCGCCTTATGTCGGTTGGCTGGTGGAAATCCTGGCGCTGTATTGCGCCCTCGGCATGCGCAGCCTCGGCGAACACGTCGAGCCGGTGGCCAAGGCGCTGCGCAGCGATGATCTGGAAGACGCGCGCAAACGCGTGGGTTATCTGGTCAGCCGCCAGACCAGCGAACTGGATAAAACCGAAGTCGCCCGCGCCGCCACCGAATCTGTCCTGGAAAACGGCAGCGACGCAGTATTCGCCGCGCTGTTCTGGTTTGCCGTGGCCGGTGCGCCGGGCGTGGTGCTCTATCGTCTGAGCAACACCCTCGACGCGATGTGGGGCTATCGCAACGAACGTTTCGAACGCTTCGGCTGGGCGGCGGCGAAGATCGACGACGTCCTCAACTACATTCCTGCACGCCTGGTGGCGTTGACCTACGCGCTGCTGGGTAAAACCCGACTCGCACTGAAATGCTGGCGCACTCAAGGCCCGACCTGGGACAGCCCGAACGCCGGCCCCGTGATGGCGGCCGGTGCTGGGGCGCTGGGGGTCGAGTTGGGCGGGGCGGCGATTTATCACGGCGAACTGCATCAGCGTCCACAACTGGGCGAAGGCCCGGCGGCGGATGCCGACTCCATCGACCGTGGCTGGCAATTGGTCCAGCGCGGCGTATGGTTATGGCTGCTGATTCTCTGTGTGGGAGCTGAATTCTATGCTTGAGCACGGTGGCCGTTTACGCAAGGCAGCGCTCGAATACGGCATCGCCGAAGCCGATTGGCTCGACCTCTCCAGCGGTCTGGCGCCGTGGCCGTTTCCGATCCCGGAGATTCCGCTGCGGGCCTGGGCGCGCCTGCCGGAAACCGATGACGGTCTGGAGCAGGCCGCTTGCGATTATTACGGCGCCGCGCAAGTGCTGCCGGTGGCCGGTTCGCAAATGGCGATCCAGTTGCTGCCGCGTTTGCGTCGGGCCGGCAAGGTCGGCGTGCTGTCGCCGTGTTACGCCGAACACGCCGAAGCCTGGCGGCGCAATGGTTACATCGTGCGCGAAGTGCTGGAGCAGGAAGTCGATTTCTTTCTCGACCGCCTCGATGTGCTGGTGGTGGTCAACCCGAACAACCCGACGGGCCTGAGCCTGAGCCCGAGTCGCCTGCTCGACTGGCACTCGCGGCTGGCCCAGCGCGGCGGCTGGCTGGTGGTGGACGAAGCGTTCATGGATAACACGCCGCAGCTGAGCATCGCGCCGTTTGCCAATCAGGTCGGTTTGATCGTGTTGCGCTCCTTCGGCAAGTTTTTCGGTCTCGCCGGGGTGCGGCTGGGCTTTGTCCTGGCCGAGCGCAAATTGCTTAAATTGCTGGCCGAGCAAGTCGGACCTTGGGCCGTCAGCGGCCCGACCCGAGTGCTGGGCCAAGCCTGTTTGCAAGACACCGAAGGCCATGCCCGGCAACGGCTGCGCAGTGATGAGGCCAGTCAGCGTTTGGCCGCGTTGCTGGAGCGCTACGACCTCAAACCCCAGGGCGGTTGCGCCTTGTTTCAATGGCTGATCACCGAACGCGCCGAAAAGCTGCACGAATTCATGGCCCGGCGCGGCATCCTGCTGCGCTTGTTCACGAACAACAGCAGCCTGCGTTTCGGCTTGCCCGCCGATGCCGCCGAAGAAGCCCGTCTCGAACAAGCGCTGCAAGCCTTCGCCAAGGAAAGCCAATGACTACGTTGATGGTGCAGGGCACCACGTCCGACGCCGGTAAAAGCACGTTGGTGACGGCGTTGTGTCGCTGGGTTACGCGTCATGGCGTCAGTGTCGTGCCGTTCAAGCCGCAGAACATGGCGTTGAACAGCGCCGTGACTGCCGACGGTGGCGAGATCGGTCGCGCCCAAGCGGTGCAGGCCCAGGCCGCCAATCTGGAGCCGCACACCGACATGAACCCGGTACTGCTCAAACCCAACAGCGATACCGGCGCCCAAGTGATCATCCATGGCCGCGCCGTCACCACCATGAACGCCGTGGCCTATCACGATTACAAAGCCATCGCGATGCAAGCGGTGCTGGCCTCCCACGAACGGCTGAGCGCGGCGTATCCGGTGGTGATGGTCGAAGGTGCGGGCTCGCCGGCGGAGATCAATCTGCGGGCCGGCGACATCGCCAACATGGGCTTTGCCGAAGCGGTGGATTGCCCGGTGGTGCTGATCGCCGACATCAATCGCGGCGGGGTTTTCGCCCATTTGGTCGGCACGCTGGAGCTGCTGTCGCCCAGCGAGCAGGCGCGGGTCAAAGGTTTCATCATCAACCGTTTTCGCGGTGACATCGCGTTGCTGCAACCGGGCCTCGACTGGCTCGAAGAACGCACCGGCAAACCGGTGATCGGCGTGCTGCCGTATGTGATGGACCTGCACCTGGAAGCCGAGGACGGCATCGACCAGCGCCAGACCGACAAGGCTGATCAAGTGTTGAAAGTGGTGGTGCCGGTGTTGCCGCGCATCAGCAACCACACCGATTTCGATCCGCTGCGTTTACACCCGCAAGTGGACCTGCAATTCATCGGCCCCGGCCAGGCGATTCCCGCCGCTGACCTGATGATTCTTCCGGGCTCGAAAAGCGTGCGCAGCGACCTCGCGTACCTGCGGGCCAACGGTTGGGACACGGCGATCTCCCGACACTTGCGCTACGGCGGCAAAGTGCTGGGGATTTGCGGCGGCCTGCAAATGCTTGGCGAACAGGTTCATGACCCATTGGGTCTCGAAGGCGCGCCGGGTTCCAGCGCCGGGCTGGGGTTGTTGGCCTTCGAAACTTTGCTCGAAGAAGAGAAGCAGTTGCGCAATGTGCGTGGGCGGCTGGCGTTGGAGAATGCCGAAGTCAGTGGTTATGAAATCCACGCGGGCGTGACCAGCGGGCCGGCACTGGAGCATGCGGCGGTGCAGTTGGATGACGGTCGCTGTGATGGCGCGCAAAGCCTCGACGGGCAGATTTTCGGCACCTACCTGCATGGCCTATTTGAATCACCTGCGGCGAGCAGCGCGCTGTTGCGTTGGGCTGGATTGCAGGACGTGCAGGACGTGGATTATCACGCCTTGCGCGAGCGCGATATCGAGCGGTTGGCGGATTTGGTGGAGAAGCATCTGGATACCGCGCTGTTGCGTGAGCTCTGTGGGTTTTGAGGTGATTTTGAGGGCGCCTTCGCGGGCAAGCCTCGCTCCTACAGGCGCGAGGCTTGCCCGCGAAGAGGCCCGCAACAACACCGACGATTTTAAGGAATGAACCATGCTCCAACTAATCCTCGGCGGCGCCCGCTCCGGCAAAAGCCGCCTGGCTGAAAAACTCGCCACCGACAGTCGACTCCAGGTCACCTACATCGCCACCAGCCAACCTTTGGACGGCGAGATGAACGAACGGGTCGCCCATCACCGCGCCCGTCGCCCCGCCGAATGGGCGCTGATCGAAGAACCCCTGGAACTGGCCCGCGTCCTGCGCGAAAGCGCCCGCGCCGAGCGTTGCCTGCTGGTGGATTGCCTGACCCTGTGGCTGACCAATCTGCTGATGCTCGATAACCCCGAGCGCCTGATGGCCGAGCGCGATGCCTTGCTGGACTGCCTGGCCTCGCTGCCGGGTGAAATCATTTTTGTCAGCAACGAGACCGGAATGGGTGTCGTGCCGCTGGGCGAATTGACTCGCCGCTATGTCGATGAAGCCGGTTGGCTGCATCAAGCCCTGGCTGAGCGCTGTCAGCGTGTTGTCCTGACCGTCGCCGGCCTGCCCCTGACTCTGAAAGGTACTGCGTTATGACTCAATCCTGGTGGCTGAACCCGTGCAAGCCGATCGATGCGGCCGTCGTCGAACAGGCCGAGGCCCGGCAACAGCAACTGACCAAACCGGCCGGCTCCCTCGGTCGACTGGAAGCGGTAGCGGTGCAACTGGCCGGGTTGCAGGGACAGGTCAAGCCGAGCCTCGATCAGCTGTGGATCGCGATTTTTGCCGGTGACCATGGCGTGGTCGCGGAAGGGGTGTCGGCGTTTCCCCAGGAAGTCACCGGGCAGATGCTGCACAACTTCGTCACCGGCGGCGCGGCGATCAGCGTGTTGGCGCGGCAGTTGGGCGCGCAACTGGAAGTGGTCGATCTCGGCACTGTCACACCGTCGTTGAACCTGCCTGGCGTGCGCCATCTGAACGTCGGCCCCGGCACGGCCAACTTTGTGAACGGCCCGGCCATGACCGTCGCTCAAGGCGAACGGGCGATGCAGGCCGGTCGCGACAGCGTATTACGCGCCATTGCCAACGGTGCGCAATTGTTCATCGGCGGCGAAATGGGTATCGGCAACACCACCGCCGCCAGCGCCCTGGCTTGCGCGTTGCTGGATTGCCCGGTGGTACACCTGACCGGGCCGGGCACCGGGTTGAACGCGGCGGGTGTCAGCCATAAGGCGCAAGTGATTGAACGCGCTTTGGCGTTGCACGGCGCTCAACGCGGCGATGCGCTGCAAACCCTGTTCAACCTCGGTGGGTTTGAGATTGTGGCGTTGGTCGGTGCCTATCTCGCCTGCGCCCAGGAAGGTGTAGCGGTGTTGGTGGACGGCTTTATTTGCAGCGTTGCCGCGTTGGTGGCGGTGCGTTTGAATCCAGAGTGCCGCGAGTGGCTGCTGTTCGGCCATCGCGGCGCCGAGCCGGGCCATCGTCACGTGCTGGAAACCCTGAACGCCGAGCCGTTGCTGGATCTGGGTCTGCGTCTGGGCGAGGGCAGTGGGGCGGCGTTGGCGGTGCCGTTGTTGCGCCTGGCCTGCGATCTTCATGGGCAGATGGCGACCTTCGCTGAAGCGGCCGTGGCGGACCGTCCGGCATGACTTTGCGCCTGGATCTTTTGCGCCAC
Organism: Pseudomonas sp. ANT_J12; assembly: GCF_008370045.1. Taxonomy (GTDB): domain Bacteria; phylum Pseudomonadota; class Gammaproteobacteria; order Pseudomonadales; family Pseudomonadaceae; genus Aquipseudomonas. Next base: position 131,186 of record NZ_VOBN01000001.1, on the reverse strand, counting down.
GGCGAGACCGAGCTCGGTGGCGGCTTGCGTGGCAGCCTCGACGACGCGCTGACCGACAAGGGCTGGGCGCAGTTACGTGCGGCAGTGATCGGGCAGGGGCCGTGGGATCGTCTGGTCAGCTCGCCGTTGCAGCGCTGTGCGCGGTTTGCCGAAGAAATTGGCGCGCAACTCGGCCTGCCGGTGCAGCTGGAAAAAGACCTGCAAGAACTGCATTTCGGCGCGTGGGAAGGGCAGAGCACGGCGGTGCTGATGCAAACCAGTGCCGAAGCGTTGGGGCGGTTCTGGACCGATCCGTATTCCTTTACCCCGCCCGAAGCCGAGCCAGTGGCGGACTTTTCTGCGCGAGTATTGGCGGCGGTCGAGCGGCTGCACGCGGCCTATGCCGGCGAGCGGGTATTGCTGATCACCCATGGCGGCGTCATGAAGTTGCTGCTGGCCCAGGCCCGTGGCTTGCCCCGCGAGCAGTTGCTCAACGTTGAAGTCGCCCACGCGTCGTTGCATTCGCTGACGGTCGGCGCCGGCCCGTTGTTACGGGAAGCGCTCTGATCATGTTGCCGTTCTGGATCGCCCTGCAATTTTTGAGCAGCCTGCCGATTCGTCTGCCGGGCATGCCGGCGCCTCAGGCGTTGGGGCGTTCGCTGCTGTTTTATCCGCTGGTCGGCCTGCTGTTCGGCGGTTTGTTGTGGGCGTTGAACGGGCTGTTGTCGGGCGCGCCGCTGTTGTTGCACGCCGCGCTACTGCTGACGGTTTGGGTCTTGCTCAGCGGCGCGTTGCACCTGGATGGCCTGGCCGACAGCGCCGATGCCTGGCTCGGTGGATTTGGTGATCGCGAACGCACCCTGACCATCATGAAAGATCCACGCAGCGGTCCGATCGCGGTGGTGACGCTGGTGTTGGTGTTGCTGCTGAAATTTGCCGCGTTGCTGGCGTTGATCGAGCAGGGGCACGGCATTGTGCTGGTCATCGTTCCGTTGATCGGGCGGGCGGCGTTGTTGGGGTTGTTCCTGACCACGCCTTATGTGCGCGCCGGCGGGTTGGGGCAGGCGTTGGCGGATCATCTGCCGCGTCAGGCCGGTTGGCAGGTGTTGGCGGTCAGTGCGCTGGTTTGCGTGTTGATCGCCGGCCTTTTCAACGGCCTGGTGGCGCTCGCGCTGGCGACGGTGGTGTTTGTCTGGTTGCGGCAGGTGATGATGCGGCGATTGGGCGGCACCACCGGCGATACGGCGGGGGCGTTGTTGGAATTGCTGGAAATGACGCTGCTCGTTGGATTAGCGCTGCTCCCGTAGGAGCGAGGCTTGCCCGCGAAGAACGATAACGCGGTGTGCCTGCGATACCGCGGTGCGTTCTTCGCGGGCAAGCCTCGCTCCTACGGGGCCAGATGTATCAAAAATTTGCTTTCATTCAACCGCGGGTATATACACGCACCATGCTCGACTCTCAATGTTTATGCACCAACCTGCGTCGCGCCGCCCGTGGCGTCAGCAGGCATTACGACGGCGCTCTCGACGGCTTCGGGATCAACGTCGCCCAGTATTCTTTGCTGTGTAACCTGCAGCGACTGGATCAACCGAGTATTTCCACCCTGGCCGAGGCCATGGGCCTGGACCGCAGCACCCTCGGGCGCAATCTTCGGGTGCTGGAGGGCGAAGGGCTGGTGGCGATGGTCGAGGGCGAGGACATGCGCAATCGCATCGTGAGGCTCACCGAGGCCGGCGCCGAACGCCTGGCAGCCGCTTTGCCGGCGTGGGAAGCGGCGCAGCAACGGTTGATCGATCGGCTGGGCGCCGAAAAACGTGAAACCTTGATCAAATTGCTGAACGAACTGGCTTGAGGCCGGTTTTTTCGATCTTAAGCGGGTATATACCCGCTACCGGAGAATAAGAATGACATCGATGTGGCGTACTTGCGGTTGGGTATTGGTGGGGAGTGCGCTGATACTCGCGTTGTCCTTGGGCGTGCGCCACGGCTTCGGGCTGTTCCTGGCGCCCATGAGTGCCGAGTTCGGCTGGGGCCGTGAGACGTTTGCCTTTGCCATCGCCTTGCAGAACCTGATCTGGGGCCTGGCGCAGCCGTTTACCGGTGCTTTGGCTGACCGCTTCGGCGCAGCCAAAGTGGTGCTGGTCGGTGGCGTGTTGTACGCCGTGGGCTTGATCTGCATGGGCTTTGCCGACTCGGGCGTGACCTTGTCCCTGAGCGCCGGCCTGCTGATCGGCATCGGCTTGTCCGGTACGTCGTTCTCGGTGATCCTCGGCGTGGTCGGTCGCGCGGTGCCGCCGGAGAAACGCAGCATGGGCATGGGCATTGCCAGCGCCGCCGGTTCTTTCGGCCAGTTCGCCATGTTGCCCGGTACGTTGGGGTTGATCGGCTGGCTCGGCTGGTCCGCCGCGTTGTTGGTGCTGGGCCTGTTGGTGGCGCTGATCGTGCCGCTGGTGAGCATGCTCAAGGACACGCCATTGCCGACCCTCGGGCATGAACAAACCCTGTCCGAAGCCTTGCGTGAAGCCTGTTCCCACTCCGGGTTCTGGCTGCTGGCGTTCGGCTTTTTTGTCTGCGGTTTCCAGGTGGTCTTCATCGGCGTGCACCTGCCGGCCTATCTGGTGGACCAACACCTGCCGGCCAGCGTCGGCACCACGGTGCTGGCGTTGATCGGGTTGTTCAATATCTTCGGGACGTATACGGCAGGCTGGCTCGGCGGGCGGATGTCCAAGCCGCGTTTGCTTACCGGTTTGTACCTGCTGCGGGCGGTGGTGATCGGGTTGTTCCTGTGGGCGCCGGTCACGACGACTACGGCGTACTTGTTCGGCATGGCCATGGGCTTCCTGTGGCTGTCCACGGTGCCATTGACCAACGGCACCGTGGCGACCTTGTTCGGTGTGCGAAACCTGTCCATGCTCGGTGGGATTGTGTTCCTGTTCCACCAGCTAGGCTCGTTCCTCGGCGGCTGGTTGGGCGGGGTGGTGTATGACCGGATGGGGAGCTACGACTTGATCTGGCAAGTGGCGATACTCTTGAGCCTGTTGGCAGCCGCCCTGAACTGGCCAGTGCGCGAGCGGCCGGTGGCGCGGTTGCAAACCCAAATGAGTGCGATATGAACAGTCTCTGGCCACGGATCATTGTCGCCGCCGGCGGCGCCTTGTTGCTGGCCCTGGCGTGGTGGGGCTGGCACCAGGGCGGGCTGGCGTTGATGCAGCTGGGCATGGGTGCTTGCTAGGGGGTTGCGAGGGCGAGTAACGTCACCTTCTGACGACTTCTCAAGGATGTACCGACATGCTCAAACGCTGGCTTGCAGTCCCCGCGTTGCTGATGGCGTTCACCGGGCTGGCGCAAGCGGCCGATTGTCCGGAGCTGTTGCAGGGCTCGTTGCCCAAGTTGCGCGCCAAGGAATCCATCGATCTGTGCCAGCGTTTCGCCGGCAAGCCGCTGGTGGTGGTCAACACCGCGAGCTTCTGCGGGTTCGCCCCACAGTTCAAAGGCCTTGAGGCGCTGTATCAGCGCTACAAGGACCAAGGGCTGGAGGTGATCGGCGTTCCGTCCAATGACTTCAAGCAAGAGGCCAAGGACGGCGCTGAGACCGCCAAGGTCTGCTACGTCAACTACGGCGTGACCTTCACCATGACCGAGCCGCAGAACGTTCGCGGTGCCGACGCGACTCACTTGTTCAAAATCCTCGCCGAGCAAAGCAGCGCGCCGAAGTGGAATTTCTACAAATACGTGGTTGATCGCCAGGGCAAGGTGATTGCCAATTTCTCCAGCCTGACCAAGCCCGACGACCCTGAGTTCATCGAAGCCGTCGAAAAAGCCCTGGCCTCGAAACCCTGATCGACGCCCACTAAAAAGCCCCGCCTCTGGACAAGAGAGCGGGGCTTTTTCGATTCAGGCAGCGAGCGATTCAGGCTCGCCTTGAATCATCAGAAGCGGTAGGTCGCGCCTACACCAAAACCGTTTGCATAGTTTTGATACTTGGCGTCGTAGCTCTGGCCACGATCGTTGCTGTTGGCGACCTTGACCGACTCTTCACGCAGGTACGAGTACGCCACGTCGATGGTCAGGTCGTCGGTCGGGCTCCAGCCGGCGCCCAGGCTGAAAATCTTGCGATCGCCAGTCGGGATACGTGGGGAACGGTCGACGTTGTTGGTCGGTGCCTGGTCGAAGGACAGGCCGGTACGCAGTACCCATTCCTTGTTCAGCTGGTAGGACGCGCCGATGGCGTGAGCCCAGGTGTCGTGCCAGTTCTGTTCTTCGGTAATCGAACCGAATTGACCGTTGAGGATGGCCGGAACACCTTTGTTTTCGACGGTGATTTCTTTCAGGCGGCTCCAGCGCGTCCAGGTGCTGCCTGCGTACAGGGTCCACTTGTCGTCGAGCTGATGAGTAACCGAGAAGTCCACCGATTCAGGGGTGGTCAGGTCCAGCGATGCGTCGTACTTCTGGCTTGGGTTCTGGCCCACGGCAGCGAGGACGCCGTAGTTGACCTTGGTGTTGCCTTCCAGCTTGTACTTCACTTTCGAGTGGTAAGTCAGGCCGACACGAGTGCTGTCGGTGGCTTGAACCAGTACACCGATGTTGTAGCCCAGCGCGGTGTCGTCGCCTTTGATCTTCACTTCACCATCTGGAGCTGCCTGGGTAATCGACAGGTTCGATTCCAGCTTGCCGTCGATACGGTTGATGGTCGGACCGAAACCGATCGACACCTTGTCGTTGAAGGCGTAGCTCACGGTCGGTTGCAGGGTCACGACTTTTACATCGCTGGTGCTGCCGAAGTAGCGGCCGGCAAAACCGTGCTCGTAATCGGTCACCAGACCGAACGGTGCGTACACGCCAACACCGACTGCCCATTTGTCATCGATAGGCTTGACGTAGTAGCCCATCGGTACGGCGATGAACGGGACCATGTCGCCGTCGTGGCTGCCGCCGTTAGGGCTGGAGCTGGACTTGCTGATATCGGTGTGTGCATCGAGCATTGCAGCGCCGCCGGTCACTTGTTCGCGCTTGATGCGCGACATGCCGGCAGGGTTGCCAAAAATTGTGCTTGCGTCATCGGCAGATGAAGATCGCCCGGCAAAACCTGTACCCATACCGCTGATGCTTTGTTCGTTGATGGCGAAGCCACTTGCGAAGAGCTGGGTGGATGCCAAGGTAACGGCGAGGCTAAGGGTGGTTTTGAGCATTACTTTTTTCATTATTAGAACTCCTGGTGATCACCGGGGCGAAAATTACCAACATTTTCGTCCCAGCGCTATAGCCTGTATGGGTTGAGTTAGAGCGGTTTTGTAGGACAATCAGACCAGAATCGCTACCGGTTGTGGGATCTTGTGCAACCGGGTGGTCAGCAAGCGACCTGATTCAGCGATGAAACACAGGTCTGCCAAGCGCAAGTGAAGTCGCGCAGGCGTCCCTGGGGCTGGAAGGTCTGGCGCCAGATTCGGGCCATGCCCAGCACATCATCGGGATCGGGGAGGGGAGTGTTTTGCTCTTCTACCAGCAGCCAGGCGATGGCGGTGGCGTAACGCAGGTTGACGGTCAATTCCAGGTGCGGACTGCTTAAAAAGGCGTGCTGGCTGGCCAGGCCACGCACCAGGCTCGCCCGTTCAGGGTCGAGGGCCAGGTAGTGATCCCAGAGGGCACGGTGGCGGGGTTCGGCGATTCTATACAGGCCATGTCCACGGCGGTCATGCAGGGCGGAGCCAAGGGCTGACTGGCTGGCGGCGATGCCCAGCAGCAGGGATTCGGCAGTTGCGCTATGGCGCCCGAGGTAGATCAAGGTCGGGCGAATCACATAACGGCACAGTTCGCTGGCAGCGATACCCATAAAGCCCTCGAAACATGAAATGGGCGGCGATACCTGAATGGGGGGCTTTGGCAGCAGTGAATCGACTCAGGCTCGCCGGAAGCGGATCAAGCCGCTTGAGTTGAAGTGTAGTGTCATATTCGCGCCGTAAAGGCCTGTTTTTAAAATATTTCCGGCAGCCAGTTATAACCGTTATATCGGTTAGTACTTAGGCCGAGAGGGAGAAAAGAGAAATATCAGGCAATAAAAAGCCCCGCTTTTTGAGCAGGGCTTTTGCGGTTTTCAGTCTTTCTGGCGTCTCAGGCAACCAGTGCCTGGCGAGTACGATCGATCACGGCCTGCAGCGGTTCAGCGCTGGAGTATTGATCGGGGTACAGGCGTTCGCTGTGACGAGCGATGCCGTGTTCGTTGACCAGAGTGAAGCTGAAGCAGCCTTTGCGAGCGGCCATGATCAGGCAGTTCATTGGTGCAAAAGCGTTGGTTAGGGTGCGAATGGCATCCTGAGTGTGGATTTGAGTAGACATTATTAGGTGTTCCTACAAGCGACACGGAGTAAGAGCCGTGCAAAATTTAAACGTTCCAGTGACGACGACCACCGTTGGTCGAACGAAGAACCCGACTGGAACAAAGCAGACAGTTTGAAGCGCTGATAATTGGCGCGCTTGGGCTGGCAGGTAGGTACTTAGGAGGGCAGGCAACACATCAAGGGCAAAGGTTCTGGGCCCGGGGTGAAGATCCTGATCAATTTGCAGGCTGGTTCGGTCAGAGTAAGTGAGCTTCGCAACACCCTTTGCATTCATTTCAAAGGCAGTGTTGACACAAGGTTTACCTGGAAACCATCGAGGTGGTCGATCCCGCTTTGTCGGTGGAGGCTTCTCTAAGGGAAGGCTGACCGGGGGGATTTGTTCGACCAGAATTGACTTTCAGCTTGGTACTAACGCCGCGGATACTAACGGATTGAATTTGAGAAAGGAAGTGTGTCAGCAAAAAAAGTTTTCTTCAGGCCTGTAGCGGCAGCGAAGCAGTCGAACGCAGCCTCGCGTCGCTCGGCAGCGGCTACGGGGCCATGCGCCAGTCAGGCTTATCCCCAGGCTTGGCTGCAAAATGCGCCGAAAAAGTGCATCGATATAACCACCGCGAAGGTACTTGTGCACATTAGTTGCGCAGACTGTCACGCCGCTGTCACCTTGGCATCAAACCCGGTAGGTGCCTGTAATGAAAATTTAAGTCAATGAAAAACATCGCTTTTTTTTACTGGTGAAAAAATCGTCAGTTTGACTGCGAGCCCCATTACACAGGGCTTTGCGAGAGTTCAAGGTGGGTTGTCCACTGAGTTATCCACAGCTTCTGTGGATTGTCCCAAGCGCTTGCTCTAGGACGGGCGTGCCGGGTTTTTTCGACTTTACCTGTACGAAAAAAAGAGTAGAGTGGCGCGCCTTCCGATCTGCCCCACAGTGCTTTATGAAGTTTCGCTCAGTATCAACCGCTGTTACCGCAACACCCCCTGTTGTTACCCCAACCAAGCGCTTTTCCCTGCGTGTGGCCGAGTGGCTTCTGGACAGCCCGCGCCTGGGCGATAACCCCAACGTCAAACACTTTGCCGGACGATTGCTCAAGCAACCGGCCCGCGAAGGTGTGGTCGCTGCGCAAAGCCGTCTGGGTCAATTGATGTGCCGCGAGTGCGGTAACGCCCGGGATCGGCGCATCGGGCACGACATGTTGCGCCAGGCCGCCCGCGCCGGTGACCGCCGCGCCCAGCGGGAATTGGGGCTGACCGAAGACTGAGCTGTCCAAGACCTGACGCCTTGGTTAACCTTCAAGCTTTATCTCAACGGCAGGAGTGGCTATGGCTATCGACTTGACCAGCATCTTGCTCGGTCTGGCAGGGGCGGCATTGCCATTGCTGGCACTGGCCTGGCAAATCCAGCGCCGGGCCAGCGTCGGGCAGGCGGACGTGGCGTTGCTGGAAGAGCGGCTGGCCATGGCCCAATTGGCCCAGGACGGCTTGAACGCCCAGCTCGATGCATGCCGCGACGAAATCGGCGATCTGAGCCAGGCCAACTCCACCAAGCAAGCTGATCTTGCCGCGCTGCGCCGTGAAGTCGAACTGCTGCAAATCGAACGCGACGATGCCCGCGACGCTGCCCACGCCTGGAATATCGAGCGCGCCGGCAAAGAGGCTGAGTTGCGTCGCCTGGACGCGCAAGCCGCCTCCCTCAACGCCGAGCTGCGCGAGCAGCAGGAAAGCCATCAGCAGCGCCTCAACGACCTCCAGGGCTCGCGCGATGAGTTGCGGGCGCAGTTCGCCGAACTGGCGGGCAAGATCTTCGACGAGCGTGAGCAGCGATTTGCCGAAACCAGTCAGCAGCGCCTGGGGCAGTTGCTCGATCCGTTGAAAGAACGCATTCAGTCCTTCGAAAAACGCGTCGAAGAAAGCTATCAAGCCGAGGCCCGCGAGCGCTTTTCCCTGGCCAAGGAACTGGAGCGCTTGCAGCAGCTGAACCTGCGCCTGAGCGACGAAGCGACCAACCTGACCCGTGCCTTGAAAGGACAGAAGACTCAAGGCAACTGGGGCGAGTTGATTCTCGAGCGCGTGCTTGAACACGCCGGGCTGGAGAAGGGCCGCGAGTACCAGACCCAAGTCACCCTCAAAGGCCCGGACGGCGAGCGTTTCCAGCCGGACGTGATCATTTACCTGCCCGGCGACAAACAAGTGGTGGTCGACTCCAAAGTCAGCCTCACGGCCTATCAGCAATACGTTGCGGCCGAAGACGATGCCATCGGCCAGATCGCGATCAAGCAGCACGTGCTGTCCCTGCGCAATCACGTCAAAGGCTTGTCCGGCAAGGATTACAAGCGACTGGACGGCTTGCACAGCCTGGATTTCGTTCTGTTGTTCGTACCGATTGAAGCGGCATTTTCCGCGGCATTGCAGGCCGAGCCGACGCTGTTCCAGGAAGCCTTCGACCGCAACATCGTGATCGTCAGCCCGACCACCTTGCTCGCCACGCTGCGCGTCATCGACAGCCTGTGGAAACAGGAACGCCAGACCCAGAACGCCCGGGAAATCGCCGAGCGGGCGGGGTGGCTGTACGACAAGTTCGTGTTGTTCATCCAGGACCTGGATGAAGTCGGCAATCGCTTGCAGCAACTGGATAAAGCCTACAGCTCGGCGCGCAACAAGCTGACGGAAGGGCGCGGCAACCTGGTCAGCCGTAGCGAGCAATTGAAGTTGCTGGGCGCGCGGGCGAGCAAGAGCTTGCCGGCGGATTTGCTGGAACGGGCGATGACCGATGTGGATGGGTTGGCTGAGCTACCTGAGTAACCGCTTTTGTGGCGAGGGAGCTTGCTCCCGCTCGGCTGCGCAGCAGTCGTAAAGCAGTCAGCGCGATGTGCCTGGCAGTCATAGTGGCAGGAATTGGGGCTGCTTCGCAGCCCAGCAGGAGCAAGCTCCCTCGCCACAGGTTTTGGGTTGTTTTTTAGGCCTCATTCACAACGGCAAATGCCGACTCAATAACGCCCGCAACGCCGCCGGTTTCACCGGTTTGGCCAGGTAATCCAGCCCCTCCGCATGCACCTGCGCCACCATTTCCGGGCGCCCGTCGGCACTGATCACCACCCCCGGCACCGGTTCACCCAATCGCGTGCGCAGCCACGCCATCAACTCGGTCCCGGTTTCGCCATCGTCCAGGTGGTAATCCACCAGGGCCAACTGCGGCCGCATCCCGTCATCGAGCAACGTTGCGCATTCTTCACGGTTGCGCGCAGTCCAGACCTGGCAACCCCAGCGCGTCAGCAGGCTGTTCATGCCAATCAAAATGCTGTCTTCGTTATCGATGCACAGCACCTGCGCACCTGTCGGCAATTTGCCGTTGAGTTCGACCACGGTGTTCGGCACCACGGTCTGCGCCCGAGCCAGCGGCACGCTGACGCTGAATACGCTGCCGTGCCCCGGCCAGGAACGTACCTGCAAGGTATGGCCGAGCACCCGGCACAAGCCGTCGGCAATCGCCAGGCCCAGGCCCAGGCCTTTCTCGGCGCGGGTCTGGTGGCTGTCGAGGCGTTTGAACTCTTCGAAAATCACTTGCCGTTTATCTTCCGCAATCCCCGGGCCACGGTCCCAGACTTCCAGGCACAGTTCGCCCTTGCGCCGCCGAACCCCCAGCAGCACCGGGCCTTTGGCGTAGCGAAAAGCGTTGGTCAGGAAGTTTTGCAGGATGCGTCGCAGCAACTTGATGTCGCTGTCGACCCGCAACGTGCTGCCGCGCAGGCGGAATTTCAGGCCTTGTTCCTGCGCCAGTGCCTTGAATTCGGCGCCGAGGATATCGAACAGCTCATTGAGCACGAACGGCTTGGGATCGGGGTTGATCTTGCCGTTTTCCAGGCGGGAAATGTCCAGCAAGTCGCTGATCAAGTCCTCGGCCGAACGCAACGAAGTGTCCAGATGATGGATCAGTTTCTGCGCCTCAACGGACAAGCCGTCGTCCTGATGGGTCAGGGCGGCGGAGAACAGCCGTGCGGCGTTCAGCGGTTGCATCAAGTCATGGCTGACCGCCGCCAGAAAACGGGTTTTCGACTGGTTGGCCGACTCGGCGGTGCCTTTGGCTTCGGTCAGGGCGACGTTGAGTTGCGAGAGTTCGTGGGTCCGTTCGGTCACCCGTTGTTCCAGGCCTTCGTTGGCCTCGGTCAGCGCCTGCTCGGCTTCGCGGAACGCGGTGATGTCAGTGAAGCTCATGACGAAACCACCGCCGGGCATCGGGTTGCCGATCAGCTCAATCACGCGACCATTGGGAAACAGCCGCTCCGAGGTATGGGCACGGCCCTGACGCATCCAGTGCAGGCGACGGGCGACGTGGACTTCCGCTTCGCCCGGGCCGCACAGACCGCGCTCGGCGTTGTAGCGAATGATGTCGGCAATCGGCCGGCCAACGCTGATCAAACCGTCCGGGTAGTTGAACAGCTCCAGATAGCGCCGGTTCCAGGCCACCAGTTTCAGTGACTGGTCGACCACGCTGATGCCCTGGGTGATGTTCTCGATCGCCCCTTGCAGCAACGCGCGGTTGAACTGCAACACTTCCGACGCTTCATCGGCGATGCGGACTACGTCTTCGAGCTGCATCTCCCGACCTTCGATGGCGGCTTTTACTACAGCCCGCGTCGAAGAAGCGCCGAGCACACCGGCGAGCAAACGTTCGGTATGGGCGATCCATTCGCCGTCGGCGTTCTGGTTCGGATTGAAGCCTTTGCCCTGGCGATAGGCGAAGCGGATAAAGCTTTGGCGGGCGCGCTCTTCACCGACAAAACGCGCGGCCAGTTGCAGCAGATCATCGATTTGCACCGACAGCATCGAGCGTGCACTGGGCCGGGCGCTGATTTCCTGGCCAATGAAACGACCGGCCTGCCAGTGCTCCGAAACCCGCGTGCGCGACAGCACCGAGACCCAGGCAAACAACGTGAAGTTGGCCGCCAGCGACAACACCACGCCTTGGGTCAGCGGGGTCAGCGGCAGGTGCAGCGGGTTGCTGTGCAACCAGGCCAGCCCCGGGAACGTGCTCAGGGACAAGCCGAGGCTGTGGGCGGCAATCGGCAGAACCAAGGTGTAGAACCACAGGAATGTCCCGGCAGCCAGGCCGGCAAACACACCGCGACGGTTGGCCTGTTTCCAGTACAGCGCGCCGAGCATCGCCGGGGCCAATTGCGTCACGGCGGCGAAGGCGATCTGGCCGATGGTCGCCAGGCTGGCGGTGGAGCCGAGCAGGCGATAACTGACGTAGGCCAACAGCAAAATCACCACGATGGTGACGCGACGCACCGACAGCATCCACTGGCGGAACACTTCGAAGGGACGCTCTGCATTGTTACGGCGCAGCAGCCACGGCAACAACATGTCGTTGGAGACCATGGTCGACAGCGCCACGCTGGCCACGATCACCATGCCCGTGGCCGCCGAAGCGCCGCCGATAAACGCCAGCAGCGCCAGCGCCGGGTGGGCCTGGGCCAGCGGCAGGCTGATGACGAAGGAATCCGGGAGTACGGAACTCGGTAGCAACATCTGACCGGCCAGGGCGATCGGGACGACAAACAGAGCGGCCAATGCCAGGTAGGCCGGGAACACCCACTTGGCCAGGCGCAGATCCTGCGGCTCGATGTTTTCCACCACCGTGACGTGGAACTGCCGGGGCAGGCAGATGATCGCCATCATCGCGACGCCGGTCTGCACCACCATCGACGGCCAGTTGATGGTTTCCTTCCAATACTCTTCCAGGCGTGGGGCGAGCATGGCCTGGTCGAACAGGTCGTCGAAACCGTCGTACAAGCCGTAGGTCACGAACGCACCGACCGCGAGAAACGCGAACAACTTGACCAGCGATTCGAACGCAATCGCCAGCACCATGCCGCGGTGGTGTTCGGTGGCGTCGAGGTTGCGGGTACCGAAGACAATGGTGAACAGCGCCAGCACCAGGGACACGATCAACGCCGTGTCCTGGGCGCGCGTGCCCATGGCGTCGGCTCCGGCGCCGATCAGCAGGTTCACCCCGAGCACGATGCCCTTGAGCTGCAACGCAATGTAGGGCAACACGCCGACCAGGCAGATCAGCGCCACCACCACCGCCAGCGATTGTGACTTGCCATAGCGCGCGGCGATAAAGTCGGCGATGGAGGTGATGTTCTCCTGTTTGCTGATCATCACCATTTTTTGCAGGACCCACGGCGCGCACACCAGCAGCAGGATCGGCCCGAGGTAGATCGGCAGGAAAGACCAGAGCTGTTCGGCGGCCTGGCCCACGGCGCCAAAGAACGTCCAGCTTGTGCAATAGACGGCCAGCGACAGACTGTACACCCACGCGCGCACTCGCGGCGGCAACGGCGTGCTGCGACGGTCGCCGTAGAAGGCGATGGCGAACATGATGGCCATATAGGCCAGGGCAACGGCGGCGATCAGCCCGCTGGACAGCGACATGGAAACTCCCGGCAAAAGACACCCGGGGTTCAGGCCCGGACCGACAGTCTCGCACGATGGCGTGGGTTCGTCAGTGTCGACCAAGGTCGTGGCGTGGCGGGGTGTCGCAGGGTTTTGTGTCAGGCAGATGGTGGTGGTTTGGGTAGGCCTCTTCGCGGGCAAATCGAATCGTCGCACCGCGCTCTACTACAGACGATGATATCCGTAGGAGCGAGGCTTGCCCGCGAAGGCGGCCTCACTGACTCAACGCCATCTCAATCAACCGATGCAACTCTTCAACCTCCAGTGGCGCCGCCGAAAACAGGACGCGAAACACCGTCGGCGCCGCGATCAGGTTGATCAGCCGATCAACGCTCGGCAGCGGCTGGTCAGGGTAGCGATCCAGAATGCTCTGCAACTGCCCGCCAATGATCGCCGTACAAAAGCCCGGCGTAGAGCTGCATTGCACATCGCGCAACAGGTTGCGCCCAAGCTCCGAACTCATCTCATCCAGATACTGCTCGCCCCAGGCGCGCAAATCACCGCGCAGGCTGCCGGTGTTGGCCGGCTCGCTGTCGGGGCGCAGGCGGGCGAGGGCGACGTCCGCCAGCAACACCGACAGATCGCCCCAACGTCGATAAATCGTCGACGGCGTCACTCCTGCGCGCGCAGCAATTTGCGGCACGGTCACGCTCGCGCGGTCCTGCTCTTCGAGGAGAGCACGGACTGCCGAGTGAACCGACTCCTGCACCCTGGCACTGCGGCCACCCGGGCGTAAACTAGGACCTGTCATCACTTATTTCCTGCGTCGCGCCGGGTCTGCTGTTGCGCAGGCCAAGGCGCGAGGAGTGTGGTTTGGTTTTTTCAAATGAACGACGAGCAACGCAGGCCTGCGCAACAGCAGGCCCGGCCCTCCGGGTTGTCACCTGAAAGCGGGCCATGCTGCGTTGCAGCCCTTGGCAAGGAAACGACATTACCTACGGACTGCGCCTTGCCTGGCCCGCTTTCAGGTGGCAACGCGACGCAGGAAATAAGTGATGACAGGTCCCTAATAGCCATGCGGCGGACCTTAACACAAAGAATTTGCTTTAAGCGCTAACGAGTAGCACACTCCGCAAAAGCAAAAACTTAGCTTTTGCGGAGTGTGCCCATGTCTCGTTCTACCTCAAACCGTGCAAGCCTGTGGTTTCTGGCGATCACTTTACTCAGTTTTCTCGCCGCTTCCACGGCGCCGACGCCGTTGTATCACCTGTATCAGGAGCAACTGCAGTTCTCAGCCGCGACCCTGACCCTGATCTTCGGCGTGTACGCCCTCAGCTTGCTCGTAGCGCTGCTGACCGTCGGTTCGCTCTCGGATTTCCTCGGGCGCAAACCGGTGATCTTCACCGCGATCCTGCTGAACATGCTGGCGATGTTGCTGTTTATCAACGCCGACAGCGTCACTTGGCTGATCAGTGCCCGGGTGCTTCAGGGCTTCGCCACCGGGATGGCCACCGCCGTATTAAGTGCCGCGCTGCTGGATACCGATCGCCAGCAAGGGCCGCTGATCAATAGCGTGGCGCCGTTGTTGGGCATGGCCATCGGGGCGATGGGTTGCGGGTTGTTGGCCGAGTTCGCGCCGCTGCCGTTGCAACTGACCTTCTGGGTATTGCTGGCGCTATTCGTGATGCAGGCGCTGTACGTCTGGCGTTTGCCGGAAAGCGTCAGCGCGCAACCGGGCGCCTGGGCGTCGCTGCGACCGACCTTGCACGTGCCGGTCCAGGCGCGGCGGACCTTGTGGTCGGTGCTGCCGATCAACACCGCTGTATGGGCGCTGGGTGGTTTCTTCGCTTCCCTGGCCCCGTCGCTGGTACGCACGGCCACGGGCTCGACCTCGAACCTGATCGGCGGCGCGACGGTCGCGGCGTTGACGGTGACCGGTGCGCTGATGATCTACACCTTGCGCAATCGGCCAGCGGACAAAGTGCTGCGCCTGGGCGCCAGTCTGCTGCCCATCGGCGTTGTGCTGATCCTGATCGCCGTCCACAGCGCCAGCCTGTCGCTGTTTTTCATCGGTACGCTGGTGGCCGGATGCGGTTTCGGTGCCGGTTTCCTGGGGGCCGTGCGCAGCCTCGTGCCGTTGGCGTTGTCCCATGAGCGGGCGGGACTGATGTCGTCGTTTTATGCGCTCAGTTACCTGGCGTTCTGCCTGCCGTCATTGTTGGCGGGGAATCTGACCCGCTCGTTTGGGCTGATCGCGACCACCGATGGCTATGGCGCGGTGCTGATCATCCTGGCTGTGGGTGCGTTGCTGGGATTGATGCGTCAGCGTGCAGTGAAAGCCTGTAGCGCCGATGCCGGATGACCGTTAGCCTTGGCGCAGCCACCCATTCGACGGACCGTCCCATGAAGATCATCCGCAGCAAATCCTTCACCGCCGAGCGTGCCTGGGGCGCGCTGGACATCGCCAATATGAACGGCATCACTACCCGTTTGCACTGGACCGATCAGCCGTACAAATGGCACGTCAACGATGGTCAGGAAGTGTTCGTGGTGCTCGATGGGCAAGTACGGATGCATTACCGCGAAGCCGGTGTCGAACAGCAGGTCTTGCTGGACGTCGGCGATATTTTTTATGCGTCGGTCGGCACCGAACATGTGGCGCATCCGCTGGGCGCGGCGCGGATTCTGGTGATCGAATCAGAAGGCAGCGTCTGACATGTATCTGCAAAACAGATAACAGTTAGAGATATTACCCGTTATATAGATATTCGATTCGGTTCTACCATGGGCTCTACCTCATCAGAGGACAGGAGTTCGCCATGATCTGCCCCAACGCTGCCAAGCCCGGTTACAAACCTTTAAGTCTTCTTCCGCGCCCGCTGGAAGCGATTCGCCAATTCACCCCGAACTGGTTCGCCGCCACCATGGGCACCGGCGTGCTGGCCCTGGCGCTGGCGCAATTGCCCATGGCCATCCCCGGTCTGCCTGCGGTAGCCGAGGGGTTGTGGCTGTTCAATATCTTTCTGTTCGTGTTGTTCACCGGGCTGTACGCCGCGCGTTGGGTGCTGTTCTTCGATGAGGCACGGCGGATTTTCGGGCACTCCACGGTCTCAATGTTTTTCGGCACCATCCCCATGGGCCTGGCGACCATCATCAACGGCTTCCTGGTGTTCGGTTTGCCGCGTTGGGGCGACGGGGTGATTCAGGTCGCCGAAATACTGTGGTGGCTGGATGTGGCGATGTCCCTGGCCTGCGGTGTGCTGATTCCGTACATGATGTTTACCCGCCAGGAACACAGCATTGACCAGATGACCGCCGTCTGGCTGTTGCCCGTCGTGGCCGCGGAAGTGGCCGCCGCCAGCGGTGGCCTGTTGGCGCCGCACCTGGCCGAGGCTCATTCGCAACTGGTGGTGCTGGTGACCAGCTACGTGTTGTGGGCGTTTTCCCTGCCGGTGGCGTTCAGCATTTTGACCATCCTGTTGCTGCGCATGGCCCTGCATAAATTGCCTCACGAAAACATGGCCGCTTCGAGCTGGCTGGCCCTCGGCCCGATCGGCACCGGGGCGCTGGGCATGTTGCTGCTGGGCGCCGATGCCCCGGCGATCTTTGCCGCCAACGGTTTGCCAGGCGTCGGCGAAATCGCTGCCGGGCTGGGGCTGGTGGCCGGGATCACGCTGTGGGGCTTCGGGTTGTGGTGGATGCTGATCGCGGTGCTGATCACCGTGCGTTACCTGCGCGCCGGCATCCCGTTCAATCTCGGCTGGTGGGGCTTTACCTTTCCGCTGGGCGTGTATTCCCTGGCGACGCTGAAACTGGCGAGCACTTTGAACCTGACTTTCTTCAGCATGTTTGGCTGCGTGTTGGTGGCGCTGCTGGCGGTGATGTGGCTGATTGTCGGCAAGCGAACGGTGCAGGGGGCGTGGCGTGGCGAGCTGTTTGTCTCGCCGTGTATCGCAGGATTAAAGAAATAACCTGCAAAGATTAGGTAATGTGTGGCCTGGATCGGCGTTCGGCATTCCAATAACCGTCTCCACGCCACTCTCTACCTAATATCAGGGAAACACGGAAGATGAGTCACCCCTCACAGTTCACCTTGCTTCGCACCCGGCGTTTCCTGCCGTTTTTCGTGACCCAGTCCCTTGGAGCGTTCAACGACAACATCTTCAAGCAGTCGCTGATCCTCGCCATTTTGTACAAGTTGACCATCGACGGTGACCGTTCGATCTGGGTCAACCTGTGCGCGCTGCTTTTCATCCTGCCGTTTTTCCTGTTCTCGGCGTTGGCCGGGCAGTTCGGGGAAAAATTCGCCAAGGACGCGCTGATCCGTCTGATCAAGCTCGGGGAAATCGCCATCATGGCGGTCGGTGCGGTCGGCTTCCTGTTCGATCACCTGTCGCTGATGCTGGTGGCGCTGTTCGCCATGGGGACTCACTCGGCGCTGTTCGGGCCGGTGAAGTATTCGATCTTGCCCCAGGCCTTGCGTGAAGAAGAGCTGGTGGGTGGCAACGGCCTGGTGGAAATGGGCACGTTCCTGGCGATCCTGGCCGGGACCATTGGCGCCGGGATCATGATGTCGTCCGGGCATTACGCGCCCCTGGTTTCCACGGCGATTGTCGGTATCGCAGTGCTCGGTTACCTGGCCAGCCGCAGCATTCCCCGCGCGGCCGCCGCGTCCCCGGAAATGCGCCTGAACTGGAACATCTTTACCCAGTCCTGGGCCACTTTGAAGCTGGGCCTGGGGCAGACCCCGGCGGTGTCGCGGTCGATTGTCGGCAACTCGTGGTTCTGGTTTGTCGGGGCGATTTACCTGACGCAGATCCCGGCCTACGCCAAGGAATGGATGCACGGCGACGAAACCGTGGTGACGCTGATCCTCACTGTGTTCTCGGTCGGTATTGCCCTCGGTTCGATGCTTTGCGAGAAGCTGTCCGGGCGCAAAGTCGAGATCGGCCTGGTGCCGTTCGGCTCGTTCGGCCTGACGGTGTTTGGCTTGCTGCTGTGGTGGCATTCCGGCGGCATTCCGGACAGCGTGACCGGTCATGGCTGGATCGAAGTCCTGGGTTTCGGCCACACCTGGCTGGTGCTGATCGACATTCTCGGGCTCGGGGTTTTCGGTGGTTTCTACATCGTGCCGCTGTATGCACTGATTCAGTCACGCACCGCCGAGAACGAGCGGGCGCGAGTGATTGCCGCCAACAACATCCTCAACGCGCTCTTTATGGTGGTCTCGGCGATTGTCTCGATCGTGCTGCTGAGCATGGTGAAACTGTCGATCCCGCAACTGTTCCTGGTGGTGTCGCTGCTCAACATCGGCGTCAACGCCTACATCTTCAGCATCGTTCCCGAGTTCAGCATGCGTTTCATGATCTGGCTGCTCAGCCATTCCATGTACCGCGTGGAGCATCGCAACCTGGACCTGATTCCCGACGAAGGTGCGGCATTGCTGGTGTGCAACCACGTGTCGTTCGTCGATGCCTTGCTGATTGGCGGCGCGGTGCGTAGGCCGATTCGCTTTGTCATGTACTACAAAATCTACAACCTGCCGGTGCTGAACTTTATCTTCCGCACCGCCGGGACGATTCCTATCGCCGGACGCCAGGAAGACATCCAGATCTACGAAAAGGCCTTCAAGCGCATTGCCCAGTATCTGAAGGACGGCGAGCTGGTGTGCATCTTCCCGGAAGGCAAATTGACCGCCGACGGTGAGATCAACGAGTTCAAGGGTGGGCTGACGCGGATTCTCGAAGAGACGCCGGTGCCGGTGATTCCGCTGGCGTTGCAAGGGTTGTGGGGGAGTTTCTTCAGTCGTGATCCGGCCAAGGGCTTGTTCCGCCGGTTGTGGTCGCGGGTGACGTTGGTGGCGGGGCCAGCGGTGGCGGTTGAAGTGGCGGAGCCGGCGAAGTTGCAGGGGTTGGTCGGGGAGTTGCGCGGGACGGTTAGATAGTCGGTGATGTTGAGGGCGCCATCGCGGGCAAGCCTTGCTCCTACAGGTTTTGTGGCTTGCCCGCGAAGGCGATCTAATGGTTATGCACTGACCTTAAGCCCCACCAACCCGGCAATAATCAACGCCACACTGGCCAGCCGGAACAGCGCCATGGATTCACCAAACAGAATGATCCCGGCGATTACCGTGCCCACCGCGCCCACGCCGGTCCAGATCGCATAGGCCGTGCCCAGCGGCAATTCCTTCATGGCAAGGCCGAGCAAGCCCAAGCTGATGGCCATGGCGGCAACGGTTAACGCAGTGGGAAGAGGGCGGCTGAAGCCGTCGGTGTATTTCAGGCCAACGGCCCAGCCGACTTCGAATAAACCGGCGAAAAACAGAATGATCCAGGACATGAGAGACCTCCATCGATTGACGGGGTCGTCCCCAGATTAATGACTCGATCGAGCCGCGAGGTCGTCCTCGCGTTGCGCCATAGAGTGCCCATCATTAATCCGGGGATCAAGTTTGCCGCTTATTCAGTCGCCTGCCGCGCCGCTATTTCCCGATCTTCTTTCTCGCTCATGCGGCGGAAATACGTCGAGAGCAGCGCCCCGGAAATGTTGTGCCACACGCTGAACAACGCGCTCGGCACCGCCGCCAGAGGCGAGAAGTGCGCACTGGCCAGCGCGGCGCCCAATCCGGAGTTCTGCATGCCGACTTCCAGTGCCAGGGACTTGCGCTGGGGCAGCGGCAATTTGAACAGGCGCCCGGTGAAGTAACCCAGCAAGTAGCCGAAACTGTTGTGCAGCATCACCACCGCCATGATCAACAAGCCGGACTCGGCAATCTTGGCCTGACTGGCCGCAACCACCGCTGCAACGATGATCACGATGCTCACCACCGACACCAGCGGCAGCACTTCTACCGCGTGACGCACTTTGTTGCCGAGCAGACGTTGCGCGATCACGCCAAGCACGATCGGCAGCAGCACCACTTGCAGGATCGACCAGAACAACTCCATGAACGACACTGGCAGCCACGCCGAGGCTAGCAGCCAGATCAGCGCCGGGGTCAGCAGCGGGGCGAGGAGGGTGGTGACGGCGGCGATGGCCACCGATAGCGCCAGGTCGCCGCGCGCCAGCCAAGTCATCACGTTGGACGACGTGCCGCTCGGGCAGCAGCCGACCAGGATCACGCCGACGGCGATTTCCGGTGGCAGGTGAAACACCTGGCAGAGCAACCACGCCATCCCCGGCATGATCACGAAATGCGCGACCACGCCCAACGCGACGCGCCAAGGATGGCGAGCGACTTCGGCGAAGTCTTCAAGTTTGAGGGTCAGGCCCATGCCGAACATCACCAGCCCCAGCAGCGGCACGATGGCGCCTTTCAGGCCAATGAACCAGGTCGGTTCGAGGAACGCCAGGACGGCGAAAATCAGTACCCAGTAAGCGAAGGTGTTGCCGACAAAGCGACTCAATGCAGCCAGTGCGCGCATGGCCTGTTCCTTATTATGTGAAAGCGTTAGGGAGCTAAGCATACGCGGCCTGTAAAAAAAGATCGCAGCCTTCGGCAGTACCTACTTTGGAATGCGATTTCAGTAGGAACTGCCGAAGGCTGCGATCTTTTGTACAGGCACCTGCCCATCAAGGCAGGCGCCCTTCAAGGCTGTCAGATGCCTTGCGGAGTTTCTTCGCCACCCAACGCTTCAACCAGCGCCGGCAGGAAGTCGCCGAAGGTCAGCATCATCAAAGTGAAGCTCGCGTCCAGTTGGCCCAGGGCCTCGTCGCCGCCGTCCTGTTCCGCCTGGTCCTGCAGCAAGTCTTCGAACTTCAGGCGCTTGACGGTCATTTTGTCGTCGAGCATGAACGACAACTTGTCCTGCCATGCCAGGGACAACTGAGTCACCACTTTGCCGGTGCTCAGGTGCAGCTGGATTTCTTCGCTGGTCAGGTCCTGACGCTTGCAGCGCACGATGCCGCCGTCTTCGTGGGTGTCGCGCAGTTCGCACTCGTCCAGCACAAAGAAGTCGTCCGCGGCTTTCTGGGTCTTGACCCAGTCAGTCATGGTGGCGGTCGGGGCCATTTTTACGGTCAGCGGACGTACCGGCAGGGTGCCGATCACTTCACGCAACGTCGACAGCAGGTCTTCGGCGCGTTTCGGGCTCGCCGAGTTGACCAGGATCAGGCCTTGTTTCGGCGCGATGGCGGCGAACGTCGACGAGCGACGGATAAAGGCGCGCGGCAGGAAGGCCAGGATGATTTCATCCTTGATCTGGTCGCGTTCCTTCTTATAGACCTTGCGCATTTGCGTGGCTTCGATCTCTTCGACCTTTTCCTTGACCGCGTCGCGCACGACGCTGCCCGGCAGAATGCGTTCTTCTTTACGGGCGGCGATCAGCAGGAAGTCACCGCTGACGTGCGCCAGTGGAGCATCTTCGCCTTTGCCGAACGGCGCGACGAAACCGTAGGTGGTCAACTCCTGGCTTGCACATGGACGGGCCAGTTTGGTCGCCAGTGCAGTTTCCAACGCCTCGGCATCAAAAGGCAGATCTTGGGTCAGGCGATAGATAAGCAGGTTTTTGAACCACATGGGGCGAGTCTCTCCTTTATACAAAGGGGGGCATTATTCTCTTCGCGGCGCCATAGGCCAACCCTTCTCTAAGCCTTTGGAAGGCCTGAATAAATTAATTAAAAAAGTGCTTGCCAGAGGTGGGGGTGCTCCGTAGAATGCGCGCCACACCGAAACGAAGGGTGATTAGCTCAGCTGGGAGAGCGTCTGCCTTACAAGCAGAATGTCGGCGGTTCGATCCCGTCATCACCCACCATTCGTTCTTAGTGTTACGCGCAGCGGTAGTTCAGTCGGTTAGAATACCGGCCTGTCACGCCGGGGGTCGCGGGTTCGAGTCCCGTCCGCTGCGCCATATTCGGTAACCTGGAATGCTGAACGCCAGGTCACCACGGAAAAGCCCGCTCACGCGGGTTTTTTTCTGTCTGTTGTTCCCGCGGGATGTATCGTTTCACCGGTTTTCGGATTTATTTGGAAAAATATTCAATTAAATCAACACTTTACGAAAACCTGTGGCATAATGCGCCCCGCAACGAAGGTAAAGGGTGATTAGCTCAGCTGGGAGAGCGTCTGCCTTACAAGCAGAATGTCGGCGGTTCGATCCCGTCATCACCCACCACTTTCAACGCTACGCGCAGCGGTAGTTCAGTCGGTTAGAATACCGGCCTGTCACGCCGGGGGTCGCGGGTTCGAGTCCCGTCCGCTGCGCCATATTCGGTAACCTGGAACGCTGAACGCCAGGTCACCACACAGAAAGCCCGCTTAATGCGGGCTTTTTGCTGTCCGGGATTTGGTAAATGCTGCTGTTACTGCTCGCCGTTGCGGCTGTGTCGGTAATCACTCACGGCCTCATACACCGCCTTACGCAGCCGATTGATCCCGCCAATCGGCCGATGCGCCTCCAGCCCGAACCACGGGTTGAACGACTGGTTATCGCATTGCAGATTCAGCGCCGGCGTGTCGAAGTCCTGCGCCGGCAGGTTGATCTTCGCGACTGTCTCGAACGGCGCATCACTTTCCCGCCACTCAATGCTGGTGTCTTCGATCGGCATGTACTTGTTCGCATCCTGGCGCTGGATCTGCAAGACGAAACACGCCGGGACCCGATCAGTCGATAGCTGTTGATTCAGCGCACTGCGCAGGAAGTTCGGCAGATCCTGATTTTGCTTGGGCAGGGTGTAGGCCGGGCAGCTTCCCGGATCGGGCATGACGCGGAACTTGGCATTGT
Source organism: Pseudomonas sp. ANT_J12 (assembly GCF_008370045.1). GTDB lineage: Bacteria > Pseudomonadota > Gammaproteobacteria > Pseudomonadales > Pseudomonadaceae > Aquipseudomonas. Next base: position 108,754 of record NZ_VOBN01000001.1, on the reverse strand, counting down.
TTGCGCCGAATTTGTAGGGCGAAACCGAGAAATACGTAGTCTGAGTCGGACTGTCGGGAGCAGGGGAGAGCGTCGCCAGTGCGATAAACAAGTGGCGAACCTGCCACGTGCGCGGGTCCCAACCCGGAAAAAACGCCATCGCCGATTTGCCGTCAGCCTGGGCGGCCACATTCTGACGGTACTCGGCGACATCGCTGACAAAGAAATTCGGATGGCTGAACATCACGAAATCCTGTTCGTGACGAGCCGCCTGGTCGGCCAGCAATTGTTTGCCGGGCACATCGAGCAACTTGATGGCCATGCCCCGCGCGTCGCGGATGCTGTCAAATTGCGGGTAGGCGTTGCCGTTGGACAATCGCACGCTCGCTTGCCAGGTTTTCCCCGGCTCGCTGAACACGCCTTGACGCAATTCCGCCGCCAGATCCGGTAACACCTGAACCTCGGCCCTCACGCAGCCATGGGCTTTTGCGTGGGCATCGCGCAGGTAGCGCGTGCTTTCGCGGTGCTGATCGACGATACGCACGGCGGTCTGGATGATGTCTTGGGTCATCGCCGACTCACCGTCCGGAATCTGTTCATCCGCCGACACCGCGCCGCTGTGCTGCCAGGCAAGCCACGCGGTGGCCAGCGCCCAACTCAACAACCCCAGACCCAGCACCCACAGCAGGAGTTTTCCGAGGAAGGCGCCGAGGCGCAGCCAAAGGGTAATCAACATCAGCAAGTCCTTTTGATGAATTCAGGATTCATGGCAATTGCGCCTCCAGCGGGCCGCCCAGCACTTTCAGGTATTCCAGCAACGCCCAGCGCTCCTGGGGTTGCAGCAAGCGGCCAATCACGCCATTGCCACGCTCGCCGGCGCGGAACTCGTGACCACTGTTGTGGTTGCCGGTGATGCGCGTGTCGAACACAAAGCCGTTGGAAAAGGCCTCGGTGCGATAGCCCAAGTGCTGGGGGTCGTACTCGAAGGTGCCTTTATAGAAGGTGGTGGCGCGTTCGTCCTGGGGCGACAGCAACTGATAAATGCTTGGCACCGAACCGTTGTGCAGAAACGGTGGGGTGGCCCACACACCTGCCAGTGGCCGGGCCTTGTACGCGCGCAACTCTTGCACGCCGATGGGCAGGCCGAAGCCGTCCAGGTCCGGGCGTTCCGCCGGGGTGAGCTTGGCCTCACGGTACGCGCGGTTTTCGACGAAGGCCGTGACGTAGGCCAGTCCCTTGGCCACCGAAAGTTTGCTCAGGTCCAGCGGCTCGGTCGGCTTGGGATGCAGTTGAACGTCGAGTTGCCCGAGTTCCGCCGGATCCCATTGCAACGCCGTGAGATCGAAGCGGTGGTCGGCAATGTTGTTGGCTGCGGTGGGATCGGTGCCGATCGCGGCGACCGGCAGCAACTTGAGCTGCTGCACTGGACGTCCGTTGATTGGCGTCACGCGGGGCACATGACAACTGGCGCAGTTCTCGGCGAACAACGCGCGACCTTGGGCCGCCAAAGGTTTGTCCACGCGACCCAACACCTCTTCTGGCCAAGCGGGCGGCTTCAGGCGTTGCAGGGTTTCTTCGATCAGGTTCAGATCACGAACGCGAACGCTGGAGGGGTAGCGCGCATCACCCGCGAACGGCTGGCCGTTGTCGTCGAAGAAATTCAGGGTCGCGCCCACACCCAGCGCCTCGCCGATATTGCGCGCCATCGGCTGCTGCGCCGAGCCGTTCCACTGCACCCAATCGAAGGTCCAGATGTCCCACAGCTGTGGATAATCCACCGGGGCGTTGGCCACACGGTAGTTATCCGGGGTGATCGCGTCACCGAAACTGGCGTTGGCGATGCGTCCGAACGCATCGGTGCGGCCTGGGCCTTCTTCGGTCGGATAGAGCCCGCGATGGGTGTCGTTCCACGCGGTTTTCACGAAGGTATCGAGAGAGCGTTTGAAGTCTTCCCGTAGGATTTGATGCCGAGCGTCGTAGTCCGCGCCCAGCACGTTGCGTGCGAAACGTTCGAATTTCCAAGGGTTGTAATAAGTCGATACCAGACTGGCGACCAAGGCCTGGCCAAAACTGCCCCCGCGCAGGGTCGGCACGCTGGGTGGCAAGACATGCTGGGCCGAGCCGCCATCGATACGCACAGCCTGGCCATTGAAACGCAACTCGCCGGTGTGGCAAGCGGCGCAAGTGATGTCGAGAAACTGGTCCGGGCTGCCCGGATTCTGGTGCCGGGCAAACCCCACGGGCAGGTTTCCCGGGTTGTTGGGCGTGGCTTTCTGCGCCGGATCGATCAGGAAGCCGAAGCGCGCGAGATATTCCGGGGTGGCAAATCGCTGTTGCGAGAACGGTAGCTCCAGCGCCTGGAACCAGTCGTAATGCAGGCCTTTGACCTGCGTGCCCTGGGGCGTGAAATAGTAGGTCAGGCGGTCGGCCGCGCTCCACTGCTCCAGGTAATGCACCTGTTGCACCGGGGTATAGAGAGGCAATCTTGGATTGGCGACGTAGTACAGAACCACCGTCAGGCCAAGTCCCAGCAGTACAGCGATCAGAGCCGGCAAACGGAATAAGAGGTGCAAGATAAACATCCTTGTCGATTTGTAGCTCTCTTATGCCTCAGCTGCTTAGGTGGCGGCAAGTGGCCATTACGCCAAGTGTTGTAGGAACCGGCGTCGGCGCTTGCGGGATCAAGATGACAGAAACTTCATCCAGCCCATTCCCGAAATGCTTTAAAAGACCTGAACTTATCAGAAGTTTCCTGCTCTCATGCCGGTAGCCATTGGTCGTGGCCGCCTGATAAGCTCGCGGCTTTATTCGATTGCCCTTTAGGCGCATGAACAAGGAAATAGCATGAAACAGCATCGGTTGGCGGCGGCGGTGGCCCTGGTAAGCCTGGTACTTGCGGGTTGTGATTCGCAGACCAGCGTAGAGCTGAAAACCCCGGCGCAAAAAGCTTCCTACGGGATTGGCCTGAACATGGGCAAGAGCCTGGCTCAGGAAGGCATGGATGATCTCGATTCCAAGGCCGTAGCCCAAGGCATCGAAGATGCCGTCGGCAAGAAAGAACAAAAGCTGAAGGACGACGAACTGGTCGAGGCCTTCGCAGCACTGCAAAAGCGTGCAGAAGAACGCATGGCGAAAATGAGCGAAGAGTCGGCAGCCGACGGCAAGAAATTCCTCGCAGAAAACGCCAAGAAAGCCGGCGTAGTGACCACTGCGTCCGGTCTGCAATATGAAGTTGTGAAAAAAGCGGATGGTCCTCAGCCTAAGCCGACCGACGTAGTGACTGTTCACTACACCGGCAAGCTGACCAACGGCACCACCTTTGACAGCTCGGTTGATCGCGGTAGCCCGATTGATCTGCCGGTCAGCGGTGTGATTCCAGGTTGGGTCGAAGGCCTGCAACTGATGCACGTCGGCGAGAAGTACAAGCTGTACATCCCTAGCGACCTGGCTTACGGCGCGCAAAGCCCAAGCCCGGCAATCCCGGCCAACTCGGTGCTGGTATTCGACCTGGAGCTGCTGGCAATCAAAGATCCAGCGAAACAAGACGCCGCCAAGTAACGTCGTCTGCTGCAAAAGCAACGCCTCGCATTATGCGGGGCGTTGTTGTATCCGGGGTTTGGCCGCTTGCAAAGAAAGCGAACGGATGCTGTAGGCTGGAGTCATAGGCAGTGAGAGCGTTGGGCTAGCCGCACCTCACCGCCAAGTCAATGAAATCTTGGGTTTTTTTATGTGAGTAAAAAACGCCCGATCTGAGTTGAGCCCTTATAAAACGGGGCTTGCAGACGTGAAATGCAGCTCTGTTCACAAGGTTATCCACAATTTGTGTGGATAACATTTCAGTGGGAGGAAAAGATGAAAGCACCCTGGAATTTCGCTCGCTTCCTGCCACTGGCCGGGCGTCTGTTGGCTAAAGGTCGATTGCCGACCCTGCTATTCGCCGTGGCCAGCAAAAGTGCCAGTGAAGGCGGCCGCCTGGGTAAGCTCAAGGATGACCTGCGGCTGTTGCAGGCCTTGTGCCTGGCCTACTGGCGCGGCGAGTACCGGGCCATCAGCCGCAAATCGATTCTGACTGTCGTGGCCGGCCTGATGTATTTCCTCAGCCCCCTCGATGCCATCCCGGACTTCATCCCGGTATTCGGCATGCTCGACGACATCGCCGTGCTGGCCTGGGTAATGAAAACCCTCGACGACGAACTCAACGCCTTCCGCGCCTGGCGCAATCGGCAGTTGCCGGAGAAGCTGGCCGTGGTCGAACGCCTGCCCGATACTCCAGAGCAACTTCAACTTCAAGGCCCCAAGGATGACTAAGTGATGGCACTTTCATCTTAGATTGATGCCCTCGCGACCTTGGCCGCTGTTAGGATTACACTTCAAGGGAAAAGTGCCGACTCGCTAAGTGTCGTTGTCCTACGGGGAAGTCATGGATATTCAGATAATCACACGCGAAGGCGAGCCCGAATATGCAGTTGTTCCATGGGCTCAGTATCAGGCTCTACTGAAAGCAGCAGGCATCGAGCAACAACCGCCACGGGCCGCCCCAGAGCGTCCGGCGGCCGCAGCAGACCAGATCCTTCCGGGTCTGGATCAACTCCGCAGTTTGCGCGAAGGGAAGGGCATCGCCATCGAGGCGCTGGCCCGCACGGTAGGCATCAGCCCGTCTTATCTGGCCTTGATCGAAAGTGGCGAGCGTCAACCCGACGCTGCGATTCGCCGCAGCCTGGCCTGGGAATTGACGGTGCCAGGGTGGAGGGATGAATCGTGAGCGTACGCATCAGTCGTCAACATTGGGACGGGTTGCTGGGTGAACTGGACCAGGCGCGCCGCCAGCGCCATCTTCTGACTTATCGAGCGCTGCTGGAGCGTTTGCAGTTGCCCACCCCGGCCATGCAAACCCTGACCGCGGCCCTTGAACACCTGGCCGCCCTGGACGCCAAGGCCGAGCAGCCCTTGCGCAGCTCGCTGGTGATCAGCCAAGGCGCCAGCCGCCTGCCGCGCACCGGCTTCTTCGAATGTGTCGAACGCCTTGGCCGGTTCTCCGGGCCGTCCGACGGCGTCGCGGCCGCTTCCTGGCATGCCTCGGAAGTGGTGCGGGTGTTCGAATACGAGTACCCCGAATCTGCGGAGGCCTGAGTGTTCTTACGACTCAAGGCGCGGGCCTCCTACTGGTTGGCCCGCAGGCTGTTTCACTGGTCGTGGTTTGTGAAACAGCCACGGGGCTGGAAATGGCTCGAAGGCCAATTCGCCCGCATGGCCAACCTCGGCGACGTCAGCGCGCAAAGCTTCTATGGCCACATCCTGACCTTTCGTGGCGTTGGCCTTGGTGCCCGTGAGGAAGGCGTACGATTGCTGCGCCTGGCGGCGTTGGCGGGGGATGGCAAAGCGGCGTATCAGGTCGGGGTGATCAGTTTGGCGGGCACGCCGAGCAAAGCGCCGGACCCGGTGGAAGCCGCGCGGTTCTGGCGGATTGCGCTGAAGGCTGGGCACCCGTTGGCGGAGATCAAGTTGAAAGGGTTGCCGAGCGACAGTGCTTCGCAGTGATCCGATGCTTGTTCAATAAGCAGACGTGGCGCCTGACGATCGTCTGCGAAAAAACACTCGTCCGCGTCTTTCCCCTTGTGGCACCCAATGCCTACCCCTTATAAAAGCCACCTTCACTTTCGAAGTAAAAGGATACGAGCATGAGCGCTGCCTGGAACGAAGGATATTTCACCGACGAAGGCTACACCTACAGCTATAGCCGGGAAATCAATCCAGTCTTCCTGCGCTATTGCTTGTTGCTGCGCGGCTTTGCCAGTCTGGAGACAACCGACGGCTATCACTGCGAATTGGGCTTTGGCCAGGGCGTCTCGATCAACATCCATGCCGCCGCCAATCCAGGGTCCTGGGTAGGCACTGACTTCCATCCGGGCCAGGCGGCTCATGCCAGTGCACTGGCGACTGCCTGGAACAGCGATGCGCAGCTGTATGACGACAGCTTCGAACAACTGCTGGCCCGAGATGATTTGCCGCAATTCGACAGCATCAGCCTGCATGGCATCTGGACCTGGGTCAGTCGCGACAACCAGAAATTGATCGTCGAATTCGCCCGGCGTCACCTCAAGCCCGGTGGTCTGCTGTACATCAGCTACAACTGCTTCCCCGGCTGGTCGCCTCAGGCGCCATTACGTCACCTGTTCAGTCTGCACGACCGCTTTGCGACAAACCGCTCCGAACGCCCGGACCAGCGCATAGACGCCGCATTGCAATTCTCCGAAACGCTGCTGGCGGCCAACCCTGCTTACGCCAGCGCGGTCCCGAGCCTGAACGCCAAGCTGCAGAGCATCAAAGGCCAGGATCGCCAGTACGTCGCCCATGAATACTTCAACCGCGACTGGAACTGCATGTACTTCACCGACGTGGTCGATGCCCTCGCATCTGCCAAACTCGACTTCGCCACGACAGCCGTGCCGCTCGATACGGTGGATCCGCTCAACTTGAGCGCAGAAGCCATGGACTTTCTCGAGGGCATCGATCACCCGATCATGCGCGAGCAAGCGCGTGACTACTTCGTCAACCAGAGCTTCCGCCGGGATTTGTACGTGCGCGGTGCCAATCGGTTGTCCGCCTCTGAACGCCGCCAAGCAATGCTCAATACACGTTTTGTCCTGCTCCAACCGGCAGAAAGCGTCCCCGACACCGTCAAAGGCCCGGCCGGCGAAGCGTCGCTGCAGGCAGAGATATACGTCCCCGTACTCGAAGCGCTGGCAGCCAACGCCTATGTCCCCAAAACGTTGCGCCAGTTGTCAGCGGCCGTGCCCTCGATGCCTTATGACGACCTGGTCCAGGCCATCACCGTATTGATAGGGATGAGCGCCGCGGCACCGTGCCAGAGCGAAGCGGCCGAGAAGCTGGTACAGGCGCGCTGCACCACCCTCAACCTGCAGCTCTGCAAACGCTCGCTGCTCAGCAACAAAATCCAGGTCCTGGCCAGCCCTGTCACGGGCGGCGGCGTGCCGATCAGCCGCTTTCAGCAGCTGTTCCTGATATCGATCAAACAAGGCAGAAAGCATCCGGCGGAATGGGCGCAACTGGCCTGGAGTGTCATCAGTGAGCAGGGGGAGGGGTTGGTCAAGGACGGTAGGGCGCTGACCACCGCAGAAGAAAACATCGCGGAACTGACCGAACAGGCGCACGCCTTTGCCGACAACTCGCTGGTGATTCTTAAGGCGTTGGGCATCGTTTAACCCATTGAAGTAGTTGATTGATCGTTCCCACGCAGAGCATGGGAACGATCATATGAAACAGATTTCAGGACAGATGGATCAATCTAATCAAGGAAGATAAAAACAATGAAAAAAGCTCTCGGCATCCTGGTTCTAACTTGCCTCACCACCAGCGCATTCGCCAACGATAACCCCATCGGCTTCCAGTCCTCGACGCTGCCAGACCCGAAAAACGAGCGCCCACTGGAAATGGTCGTCTGGTACCCCAGCACAACCAACGCCGCACCGCAGTTGTTCGGCGACAACCCTGTGTTCATCGGCGCCCTTGCCGTACCCAACGCGCCACCGACTGCCGGCGAGCATCCATTGGTGGTGCTCTCCCACGGTTACAACGGCAGCTGGATCAACCAGACATGGCTGGCCAGCGCACTGGCCCACAAGGGTTACATCGTCGCGGCGGTCAACCATCCCGGCAGCACCAGCCAGGACCGAAGCCCTCAAGCCGCCGCACAGCTATGGCAACGACCCGCCGACCTGAGCCGAGCCATCGACGCTGTCACGGCCCAGCCAGAAAAATTTGGCGCAGTCGCCAAGCGCCAAATTGCGGCGGTCGGCCATTCACTCGGCGGCTGGACCATCCTGGAAATCGCTGGCGCCCGCTTCGACCCTGATCGCTTTGCCCAAGACTGCAACGCCCACCCAACGTTGGCCAGTTGCACCGTTTACCAACAGATGAATCCCGCAAGTACCCCGGCATCCAAAGCTCAATTGGCCGCCGACTTAAGCGATAAACGCGTCTCCACCATTGTTTCACTGGACCTGGGCCTGTCACGCGGGATGACCGACGAAAGCCTCGCGGCGCTGCCGGTGCCGACGCTGGTCATCGCAGCGGGCGTACCGTCTGAAGAGCTTCCTGCGCAGTTGGAATCTGCCGACCTGGCCAAACGCCTGCCTCAAGCGTCGAAGCGCTATGTGGAGATCAGTGATGCTAGCCACTTCAGCTTTATGGCGGTGTGTAAGCCAGGGGCGGTGGCGATGCTTGAGGAGGATGTGAAGGGTGATGGGATTATTTGTGGGGATGGGGTGGGTGGGAGGTCGCGTGGGGTGATTCAGCAGCAGGTTACTTCGGAGATTGATGAGTTTCTGAAGCGGTCTGAGTCTTGACGTCATGGAATCCTGCCCACGCTGTGGATCAATCCAGCACGTCAGACCTAAGGCAATCTTGATAGGCGCAGCAAGTCCAAAGAAGCGCTTTGACGGAGAAGAAAAAGCGGGCTATCGCCGTTTGGATCAACTTGCAGTTGATGAATGCGATCCCGCTGAACTGAAATCAGCGCCGCTGGAACAGTTTGTCGATGGGTTTTATTGTGGTGGTTGCGAGGTGGGGTTTGTGGCCAGTGGGCTTGTGCGGGATGGCGATTGATATTCAGTAAAGTCGATATCAGGTGGATAAGATCGCTGTTTTTTTTCGGTGAAATGAAATGCTAACCGACCAACAGGCCCGCTTGTTTCTGAAAGATCTTATTCAGCAGAAAAGGGGACTGATCTATTTTTCACGAAGTGCTGCCATGGAGCAAAAGTTCGCACTACTTGCGTGGGGACCACGCGAGGCTTCGGCGAAAACTGTTTGTCGAGTTTGATTTTTGGGGACGAATTTTCTGGGTAAGGTCTTAGGACATTTCCTTCAAACTGCAGCGACTTTGGTGAACTGGTGCGCGGTGAGTTAGATCGGTAGGCTTTGCTGGTCGCTGCATATTCAGCGACAGGGCGTAGGAACCCTTCAATATCTTTAGAGCTACATTGGCGCCGATACTTGATTGCGGCCGTTAACACGCGTCCGTAAGATCCGTTTCGGCGGCTTTGCGCGGGCACGCTTCGGTGTGGTCGAGAATTGCTCTAAAGGACTCGATATTCCTACCCCGCGCATAGCTGCCACCCAAGCCTGTAGGAAGGCACCTGGCAGCTCCTATTTTTAATGATCGTTCCCACGCTCTGCGTGGGAATGCAGCCCGTGACGCTCTGCGTCACATTGGTGTACGGCTCGACATCAGCAGTGGGCTTGGAACGCGGAGCGTCCCTGGAGGCATTCCCGCGCGGAGCGTGGGAACGATCAGGTTAGCGATGGCCGGCGATTAATGTGTCTTCGGCTTCGGGCACCGCGAGGCTATCAATCACATGCACGCTGTACCCCGGAACATTCTTCGCGTGATGCTTGGCCTGTGACGCCATCTCAGCCAACTGGCTAGCATCGAGTTGTCCACAGGCCTCCGGGTGCAGATGTACTACGCCAATCGACAACGACAACAACGGAAACTCCTGCCTTACACCCTGGCGATTCGGTGCAATGAAGCAGCCAGCCTCCAGGTGTTCGGCCCGATAGAAGCGCCGGCATTGGCTATGAAAATCATCCAGCAACTGGTTCAACCGTCTGCGCCAATCCTCCGGTCCAAGCACCAGCAAAAAGTCATCACCGCCGATATGTCCGACGAAGTCGCGGGAAGGATCAACGCGGTCATTCAGACATTGCGCCAGACACAGTAGGACTTCATCCCCCCGGCCGTAGCCGTAGATATCGTTGAAGGGTTTGAAGCTGTCGATGTCGACGTAGCAGATCACCGATTCCCGCGCTTGTTGCAGCAGGCGTGTCAGGCATTGCTGGATCGGCACGTTGCCGGGCAACAGGGTCAGCGGGTTGGCGTAGCGGGCTTGTTGGATCTTGAGTTCGGTAATCAGCTTGAGCACGTCGATGACCCGGCCCAGCCCCAGATAACCGCCGTTGAGGGTGATGATGAAGTCTTCCTCGATGCGTTGCCGGGCGCGGCTGGTGATCAGGCGGCTGACTTGTTGCAGTGACTGGCTCATTTCCACGGCGAGGAAGTCGTCGTTCATCAGGCGGCTGATGGGTTTGCGGGCGAACAGGTCGGTGGCAAAGGGCTTGAGCAGTGCGTCGGAGAGCGAATGGCGGTGGACGATGCCGCAGGGCTGGCCTTGCTCGTCGAGCACCGCCAGGGAGTTGAGATTGGCTTGGCGGCGGAAAGCTTCCAGCACCTCGGCTGTCGGCGTGTCGCGGTCCACGGCCGGTTGGTCGTTGAGCAGGGCGCTGAGGTCGCTGCTTTCGTCGTTCAGCGCCACCGCCGTGCTTTCCTGTTTGGGCATCAGAGCCCGAGCGTCCCGGGGCGGATGTTCCTGGGGGCGGCAAAGCAGATAGCCCTGCACCAGATCGACACCCATTTCGGTCAGTACCGCGAGTTCTTCCGGCAACTCGATACCTTCGGCGATCACTTGCGCACGGGAAGCCTTGGCGATTTGCAGGATCGAACCGACGAACTCACGCTTGAGCGCGTCCTGGTGGATGCCGTCGATGAAGTGCCGATCAATCTTCACGTAATCCGGCCGCAGCTCGGACCACAGTCGCAAACTCGAATAGCCGGCGCCGAGATCGTCCAGCGCAATGGAAAACCCCATCGCCCGGTAGTGATGCAAGGCGTTTTGCAGCAACTGAAAATCATCGGTCGGGGTTTGCTCGGTGAGTTCGATCACCACCTGGCTCGGCGGAATGCCGAAGTCCTGCAGCAGTTGCAGGGTGCGACCCGGTTGGTGTGAGGTTTCGAGCAGGGATTCCGGCGACACGTTGAGGAACAACTTGCCCGGCAGTTGCTGGTCGTTGAACCGCCGGCATGCGCTCTGGCGGCAGGCGATTTCCAGCTCACTGAGGCGCCCGGCCTGACGGGCCACTGCGAACAGGGCGATGGGGGAGTGCAGCGGGCTGTTGGAGGGGCCACGGCTCAGGGCTTCGTAGCCGATGATTCGTCGTTCAGAGAGGGAGATGATCGGCTGGAACAGGCTGTGCAAACCGCTTTGAGCCAGTATTGAACTCAAGGCACTCAGCTGTTCGGTCGTGGTCATGGCGATCTCTGGCGATAAAAAAAGGACTGGGAGCAGCTAGCTCCCAGTCCTTCATTTCACGACAGAATGATGACTGTTTGATGACGCTCCGGGGAGCGTCAGCATTAAATTGCCATCATCTTAGTGCTTGGCCACCTGATTGCTCAGTTTCAAGTAATCCAACAACACTCGCCCGGTTTCGCTCAGGTAAGCATCGTCTTCTGGCTTGATCTTGTCCGGCTCGGCCGCGATCGCATCTTCGTCTTCTTTCTTCAGCTCTTTGAGCGGTTCTTCGCCCTTGGCCTTGCGACGGATGTTTTCCATGACCAGTTGCTTGGCTTCGATGTCGGCATGTTGCTTGCGACGATCGGCTTCGTTGAGGCTGACGGTTTTTTCTTCCATCAGCTTCTGGGCCAGGGCCAACTTGTCACGGATAAACACGAACTCGGCATCTTTGGCCGAACGCGCGTCATGCTCGGATTTGAGCTCGGCGATGTAAGGCTTGAACGGGTCGGTCGCCGGTTTGATCGAGGCCTTGATGGTGTCCCACGGCATGGCTTCCGGCAGTGCGCTTTCGCCGATTTCCTTGGTGTCGATGATCGACGGGAAGTCCACGTCCGGCAGTACGCCCTGATGCTGGGTGCTCTGGCCGGAGACCCGGTAGAACTTGGCCAGGGTCAGTTTCAGTTCGCCATGGTTCAGCGGCTGAATGGTCTGCACGGTGCCTTTGCCGAAGGTCTGGCCGCCGATGATCAATGCGCGGTGGTAGTCCTGCATGGCGCCGGCGAAGATCTCCGAGGCCGAGGCTGACAAGCGGTTGACCAGCAACGCCATCGGGCCTTTGTAGAACGCACCTGGATTTTCGTCTTCCAGCACGTCGACCCGGCCATCGGCGTTACGCACGAGTACGGTCGGACCTTTGTCGATGAACAGACTGGTCAGCTCGGTGGCTTCCTGCAAGGAACCGCCGCCGTTGTTGCGCAGGTCGATGACCACGCCGTCGACCTTGTCTTTCTGCAACTCGGTCAGCAGCTTCTTGACGTCGCGAGTGGTGCTCTTGTAGTCCGGATCGCCAGCGCGGAACGCCTTGAAGTCCAGGTAGAAGGCCGGGATCTCGATGACGCCGAGTTTGTAGTCCTTGCCGTCCTGTTTCAGGTTGAGGATCGACTTTTTAACGGCCTGATCTTCAAGCTTCACTGCTTCGCGGGTAATCGGCACGATTTTGCTGGTCTGGTCGTTCGGCGCGTTGCTGGCTGGAATCACTTCCAGGCGCACCACGGTACCTTTCGGGCCGCGGATCAGCTTGACCACTTCGTCCAGGCGCCAGCCGACCACGTCGACCATCTCTTTGTTGGCCTGGGCCACGCCAATGATCTTGTCGGCCGGGGCAACCATTTTGGTCTTGTCGGCCGGGCCCGCAGGCACCAGGCGCACGACTTTGACCTGGTCGTTATCGCTCTGCAACACGGCGCCGATGCCCTCGAGGGACAGGCTCATGTTGATGTCGAAGTTTTCCGCGTTATCCGGTGACAGATAGTTGGTGTGCGGGTCGTAGGACATGGCGAAGGTGTTGATGTACGCCTGGAAGATGTCTTCCGGACGGGTCTGGTCAAGGCGCGCCAACTGGTTCTTGTAGCGCTTGGTCAGGGTTTCCTGGATCTGCTTGGAATCCTTGCCGGAGATCTTCTGGCGCAGCACTTCGTCCTTGACGCGTTTGCGCCACAGGTCGTCCAGCTCGGCGGTGGACTTGAGCCACGGGGCATCCTTGCGATCGATCAGCAAGGTTTCCTTGGTGGTGAAGTCGATTTTGTCGACACCCTTGTTCAGCTCGGCAAGGGCAAAGTCCAGACGCGCTTTGACGCGGTCCAGGTAGCGCTTGTAGATGGTGAACCCGGCATTCAGGTCGCCGCTTTTGAGGAAGTCGTCAAACTGGGTTTTCCACTTGTCGAATTCGGCAATGTCGCTGGCCATGAAGTAACTGCGCGATGGATCCAGCAGCTTGAGATAGCTGTCGTAGATGATCGCGGAGCGCGCGTCATCGAGCGGCGGCTTGCTGTAGTGATGGCGCTTGAGCAGCTCGACGACGTTCAGACTGGCGATTACTTCGTCACGATCAGGCTGAAGGTTGTCCCAGCTATTGGCTGCAAACGAATTGCTCGACATCGGCAATAAGCCGATACCGATAAATAGGGCTAGGGCGGTGCTGGGAAACAGTTGCTTCATGCTGATTCGACGCGGGGACAATTGATCACGCATATTAGGCCGTCTTTGAAGTCGCCGGTTCCACAAAGGGCCGGTCACATAATGCAAGAAAGCCCGGCGCTACAGCTACGGGCTCAGTCCAGACTCACTATGGAGGCACTGTGAAAGCATTGCAAGGCGTTGACGGTCAAGTGGAGTGGGTTGAAGAGCCGAGTCCTACATGCGATGTAGGACAAGTTCGCATCCGAGTGGCGGCAGCGGGCCTCAATCGCGCCGATTTGTTACAGAAAGCCGGGCTTTATCCGCCACCGCCGGGAGCCAGTCAGGTGCTGGGTCTTGAGTGTTCGGGGGTGATCAGCGAGGTCGGCGCGGGCTCGTCCTGGCAGGTGGGGGACCGGGTCTGCGCCTTGCTGGCCGGGGGCGGGATGGCCGAAGAGGTGGTAGTCGACGGACGGCATGTGCTGCCAGTGCCCGAAGGTTTGTCGTTGGCCGAGGCGGCGGCGTTGCCCGAGGTGTACGCGACTGTTTGGTTAAATTTATTTCATCTGGCCGGCCTCAAACCCGGTGAGAAAGTTCTGCTGCACGCCGGGGCCAGTGGAATCGGTTCAGCCGCCATTCAGTTGTGCAAGGCATTTGGTAGCCCGTGCTGGGTCAGCGTCGGCTCCGCCGAGCGTTTGGCGTACTGCGAAGCGCTGGGCGCCCAGGGTGGGGTGGTGCGCACTGCGGACCTGGAGAGCTTGAGTGACCTGGGGCCGTTCAATGTGATCCTGGATCCGGTGGGCGGCAATTACGCGGCGCTGAATCTCAAGCTGATGGCGCTGGATGGTCGCTGGGTGTTGATCGGTTTGATGGGCGGGCGCGAGGCGAAACTGGATCTGGCGCAGGTGCTGGGCAAGCGCGTGCAGTTTCTCGGTTCGACGCTGCGCAGCCGTGACGATCAGTTCAAGGCGGATCTGTTCAGTGACCTGAGCCAGCATGTGTGGCCGTTGTTTGCGGAAGGGCGGTTGAAGCCGCAGTTGGCCAGGGCGTTCCCGATCAAGGATGCCGAAGCGGCATTTGCGGAGTTGGCGAGTAACAAGGTGTCAGGGAAGTTGGTCTTGGTGATTGATGAAAGCCTGACCTAACCCTCGTCACTGATCGTTCCCACGCTCCGCGTGGGAATGCAGCCCTGACGCTCCGCGTCCCAACAGCGGACGCAGAGCGTTCATTGAGGCATTCCCACGCAGAGCGTGGGAACGATCAGGCGGAGGTTATTTCCAGAGGTGGATCGGCCAGCCGGCCTTCTGGGCATGCTCCAGCAACACCGGGTCCGGGTTCACCACATGCGGGAAATCCACCTTCAGCAACAACGGCAAGTCATTGCGTGAGTCCGAGTAGAAACTCGCGCCTTCGAGGTTTTCCTCTTCCGCATCCAGCCATTCCAGCAACCGGGTGATCTTGCCTTCGCGGTAGGTCAACGTGCCGACCGTGTGGCCGCTATAAACGCCATGGGCCACTTCCAGTTCGATCGCGAGAATCTCGTCGATTCCCAGGCGATCGGCAATTGGCCGCACCAGGTGCGTACCCGACGCCGAGATCACCAGGATCCGGTCGCCGGCCTTGCGGTGGGCGGCGATGGCTTTGGTGGCATCGCTGAAGATAATCGGTTCGATGAAATCTTCCACCCAAGGACCGACCAGGTGATCGACCTCTTCCGGCGTGCGCCCGATCATCGGTTCCAGGCTGAAGGTCATGTAGTCCTCCATCCGTAGTTTGCCGTGGCTGTAGGCGTCCATCAGTTCGTTGTTCTGCCGCATGAACGACTCGGGATCGACCCAGCCCAGCCGGCCCATCTGTTCGCTCCAGAGGGTGGCGCAGTCGCCGTGGATCAAGGTTTCGTCCAGATCAAAAATTGCCAAAGCCATTGGGGCGGTTCTCTTCGAGAACAGCTTCAAGCGACAAGCTTGAAGCTGCAAGCGTGAATTTAGGTGATCAGCAGTCTACAACTTGAAGCTGGCAGCTTGAAGCTTGCCGCTGCTTTCAAGCCACCTCACACAGGGCCGTCGGATCGATGGAAAGTGCCAGGCGCTGACCATCGGGATGCAGATCGGCCGCCGAGCGGTTCAGCACATCCACCACCAATTCCACGCCCCGGGCTTCGACCCGGTAGCGAATCACGTTACCCAACAGGCTGTGGCTGCGGATTTGCGCGTCAAGTTCCCCGTTGAGGCTCAGTTCAATGGCCTCCGGGCGAATTGCGATGCGATGGCTGATGGGTCGTTGCAGCAGCTTCGAAGCGGCGTCGGCGTCCAGCAAGTTGTAGTTGCCGATGAAACCGGCGGCGAACACATCCACTGGCGCGGTGTAGAGGGTTTCGGCATCGCCGCTTTGTACGATCTTTCCCTGATTCATCAGGAAAATCCGGTCAGACATGGTCAGGGCTTCTTCCTGATCGTGTGTGACGAAGATCGTGGTCAGGCCCAGTTCGCGCTGGATCGCACGGATCTGTTCGCGCAGGTGCTTGCGAATCCGCGCATCCAGGGCCGACAACGGCTCATCCAGCAGCAACAGCCGTGGCCGGGTGACCAGCGAGCGAGCCAGGGCCACGCGCTGGCACTGGCCACCGGACATCTGGTGCGGATAGCGACCGGCAAAGTCGTTGAGCTCGACCAGTTTCAACACTTCGGCCACGCGTTTGTGGCTGTCGTCGGCGTTGACCTTTTGCATGCGCAGACCAAAGGCGACGTTCTGCTCCACGGTCATGTTCGGGAACAGGGCGTAGCTCTGGAACACCATGCCGATCCCTCGTTTCTGCGGGCTCAGCGGCACGATGTCGACGCCATCGAGCAGGATCTGGCCGCCATCCACCGAGGTCAGGCCGGCGATGCAGCGCAGCAGCGTGGATTTGCCGCAACCGGACGGGCCGAGGAGGGTGACGAACTCGCCCTTCTGGATTTCGCAGTTGATGTCGCTGAACACCGTGGTGCCCGCGTAATTCTTTTGAAGGTGTTGGACGCTGACATAGCTCATTCGCTTTTGTCCTTGTTCAAGATATTGGCCGCCCAGGTCAGAACCAGCACAAAGAAGAAGTAGGAAATCACCAGCGCACTGGTGAAATGGCCGCTGCTGTTACGCATGTTGTTGAGGTAGACCTGCAAGGTTTCGTAGCGGGTACCGACGAGGATGTTGGCGAACACGAACTCACCGAACAGGAACGAGAACGACAGCAGCAACGCCACCATCAAGCCCTTGCGCAGGTTCGGCAGCACCACCAGGAACGCCGCTTGAAAGGTGCTGGCGCCGAGCAGCTGCGCGGCGTCCATCAAGTCGCGCAGGTTGATCGCTTGCAGGTTGTTGGTGATCGCCCGGTACATGAACGGCAGCGCCACGGTGAAGTAGCAACCGATCAGGATCCACGGCGTGCCGACCATGGCAAACGGCCCGGAACCATACAGCTGCAACAGCCCCACCGACGACACCACCGGCGGCACCGCGAAGGGCAGCAGGATCAGGATGTTCATCAGCGCATCGAGTTTGGGTAAGTGGTAATGCACCACGAACAGCAGCGGCAGAATCAGCACCACCGACAGAATCAGCGCACCGACGCACACCAGCAATGACTGCCCGAACGCATGCAGAAAGCGCGGATCGCTCCACAGCTGCACATACCATTTGAAGGTGAAGCCGCTGGGCAGGATGGTCGCCGACCAACTGCTGGCGATCGAGTAGATCAACGTCCCGGCGAGTGGCAGCAACAGAATGGCAAACAACAGGTACACCACGACCCGGTGGTAGACACCCGCAGGCCCTAATTCAGCGCGAGACATGGTAGCTCCTCTTCAACAGCAACTGATGCACGATGGTCACCAGGGTCATCAACGCCACCAGCACCACGGCCAGGGCGCTGGCCAGGTTCGGATCAAGGGAAATATCGCCGGAGACCATCGCCGCGATGCGGATCGGCAGCACGTTGAAGTTGCCGGTGGTCAGGGCGTACACCGTGGCGTAGGCGCCCAGGGCGTTGGCCAGCAGGATTACGAACGTGCCGAGCAGCGCCGGGGTCAGCACTGGCAAGCCGATGTGGCGCCAGTATTGCCAGCCGTTGGCGCCGAGCAGTTCGGCGGACTCGCGCCAGTCTTCACGCAACGCGTCGAAGGCCGGGTAGAGCAGCAGCACGCCGAGGGGGATCTGGAAGTAGGTGTAGAGAATGATCAGCCCGGTTTTCGAGTACAGGTTGAAATCCTGAATGATCCCGGCCTGCTTCAGCATGATCGTGAAGCTGCCGTTGAAGCCCAGCAGAATGATGAACGCGAAGGCCAGGGGCACGCCGGCGAAGTTGCTGGTCATGTTGGCGAAAGCGTTGACGAAGTTGCGCAGTTTCGAGTCGACCCGGCGCAGGGAATAGGCGCCGAGCACCGCGATGATGATCCCGAATACGCTGGACCAGAAACTGATCTCAAGGCTGTACTGGATCGCCTGCAGGTAGAACTTTGAACTGAAGATTTTGGTGAAGTTTTCGATGCCCCAGCCGAACTCTTCCGATTGCAGGCTGTTGATCATCACCCACACCAGCGGGGCGATCTCGAACACGATAAAGAACAGTGCGAAGGGCACCAGGCATAACGCTGCCAGCCATTTACCGCGGAGGATGGAATTCACTTGAGCAGCTCCCGGCACACAGGTTTGTCGTGGGCCACGCCCAGCAGTTCGCAGACGGTGCCGCAGATGTCCGTCTGTTTCGGTGCGGCACCGGCGTTGAAGCTGAAGGCATCGCCGAGGACGAACAGCGGCACTTCCCGTTCTTCCGGCAGCAGGCCGTTGTGGGAACGGTCGTTGTTCATGCCGTGGTCGGCGGTCACCAGCACCTGGTAACCGGCGTCGAACCAGCCTTGCAGGTAATCGGCGAGGATGATGTCGGCGGAGCGCGCACTGTTGCGGTATTGCGCGGTGTCGAGGCCGTGCTTGTGCCCGGCGTCGTCGATATTCATGGGGTGGATCAACAGAAAGTTCGGCGCGTGGCGCAGGCGCAGGTTTTCCGCGTCGGCGAACAGGTGCGAATCGGGGTAGTGATCGCTCCAGTAGAAGTGACCGTGCTGGATCGGCAGTTCCGGGTTGTCGGTGTGACGGTCCCGGGCGGCCACGAACGGCGAGCGGTTATACAGCTCGCTGACCCAGTGATAAGCCGCCGCGGCGGTGGTCAGGCCGGCGTCGCGGGCGTAGTGATAGATGCTGCGCTGGTTGGACAGGCGCGAGACGTTGTTGTGGACGATGCCACTGTCGATCGGCGTAACGCCGGTCAGGATGCATTCATACAGCGGTCGGGACAGGGCCGGCAGTTCGCACTCCAGTTTGTAGAGCGCTGCGCGTCCTGCGCCGACGTAAGCCTGCAGGTGCCCCATGGCGTGGCGCGCGACCTCGTAATTGAGGCCGTCGAGCACGACAAGGATGACGTTGTGCTTCATAGGGGCGATGACTCCGCAAAACATTGGATTTCAGCGAAACCTGTGGGAGCAAGGCTTGCCCGCGATGGCATCAACCCGGTCACCAGGTAGACCGAGTTGCCTGCATCGCGAGCAAGCTTTGCTCCTACAGATGAAGCATCATTTCATTTCGACGATGACTTCTTCGTTCCACTTCTGCGGCAGGGCCTTGGAGGTTTTTTCCCATGCGTCGGCATCTTTGATCGGCGTCACGTTTTTGTACTGCTCGTTCGGCAGCAGCTTGGCTTTCACGTCTTCCGGCAGTTGCAGGTGCTCGGCGCGGATCGGGCGGGCGTTGCCCCGTGCCAGGTTGGTCTGGCCGGCGTCGCTGAAGATGTATTCGCGGGTCAGCTTGGCGGCGTTCGGGTTCTTCGCATATTTGTTGATGATGGTGGTGTAGCCGGAAATCACCGAGCCATCGGACGGGATCAGCACGGTGTAGTCATCCGGGTTGGCCATCTTGGCTTTGTAGCTCAAGCCGTTGAAGTCCCAGACCACGCCGACTTCGATCTCGCCTTTTTCCATGGTGGCGATGGTCGGGTTGGCCATCGACAGGCGACCTTGCTTGGCGATGTCTGCGAACAGCAGCAGGGCCGGTTGGATGTTCTTCTCGTCACCGCCGTTGGCCAATGCTGCGGCCAGTACGCCGTTGGCGGCCTGGGCGGCGGTGCTCACGTCACCGATGGACACCTTGTATTTGCCGGTCTTGAGGTCAGCCCATTTGGTTGGGGCATCGGAACCGTGCAGCAGCTTCTTGTTGACGATGAACGCGATGGTGCCGGTGTAGGCCAGTGCCCAGTTGCCATCCTTGTCTTTCGCCCAGTCTGGAACCTGATCCCAAGTGGAAGGCTTGTAAGGTTGCACCACGCCTTGCTTGACCGCGATCGGGCCGAAGGCGGCACCGACGTCGCCGATGTCGGCACTGGCGTTGTCTTTTTCGGCGGCGAACTTGGCGATTTCCTGGGCCGAGCTCATGTCGGTGTCGATGTGCTTGAGGCCATAGTTCTTGGCCAGGTCTTCCCAGGTGCCTTTCCAGTTGGCCCAGTCATCGGGCATGCCGACACTATTGACGGCGCCTTCCGCTTTCGCAGCGGCTTCAAGAGTTTTCAAATCCGTATCAGCAGCCATGGCGGCGGTGCACATGGCAATGGTCGAGCCTAACAGTGATGCCAGGAAAAGCTGTTTCATCCGAAGCTCCTTTGGGCGTTTTCAACGCTGCGATTGCGGTTGTGTTGGTCTAGGTCAGCAATACCTGAGCCAATTTAAGGGGACTGCATGACACTTTCATGTCGCTGGTCGCCCTTCAGGACTTTTATTTGCCCGCAATTGGCGGGTGCCCGGTAAGCGTAGACCATGGGTGAAGGCCCGCAGGGCAAGGCACTTGGCCGATGTATTGCAAGGTTTTGACCGGCGTTGGGGATGACCGTTGGGCAGCTGTCATCTCTCAGTCATCTGCACTGCCTAGGCTTGCAGAATGTTGAAACGAGCCGGTTTTGCCGTGCGGTTCTGCCCCGAAACAGTGCTGGTCTAGTCCAGATAGGTAACGTTGATGCGCGATGAGGCAACAAAAGCGGTGACAGCCATTGGCCAGGTCCTGCAGGAACAACTCGACCACGGCCTGTTGGCGGCGGGCAGCAAGCTGCCGGCCGAGCGCAAGCTCAGTGAGTTGTTCGGCACCACGCGGATTACCGTGCGCGAAGCGTTGTTGCAACTGGAAGCCCAAGGGCAGATTTATCGCGAGGAGCGCCGGGGCTGGTTCGTCTCGCCGCCGCGCCTGGCCTACAACCTGATGCAGCGCAGCCACTTTCACGCGATGGTCAGCGCCCAGGGGCGGGTGCCTTCGACTGAGGTGATTTCCGCGCGTTTGCAGCCGGCATCGGCGGCTGTGTGCGCCTGGTTGCAACTGCCGGCGTTGTCCAGCGTGATCCAGATTTGCCGGGCCCGGCGGATCGATGGGCGACTGGTGTTGTACGTGGAGCACTACCTGAACCCGCAGTATTTCCCGGGGATTCTCGACTTCGATCTGAATCAGTCGATTACCGAGCTGTATGCGCGGCACTACGATTTGCACTACGGGCGGGTGAGGTTCGAGATTGTGCCGACGTCGTTGTCGGTGGATGCGGCGGCGGCTTTACGGGTGTCGGTGGGCAGCCCCGGATTGCGGATTGCCCGGGTCAATTACGATCAGCATGAGCGGTTGATCGATTGTGACCTGGAGTTTTGGCGCCACGATGCGATTCATGTGGGTGTCGACGTCGTGTGAAGCCCCCGCTCGCTCCTACAAAGGCGTCAGGGTTTGGTGTTGGCGTACAGGTAATCAGTCGCCAGCGAAGCCAACGTCCGCACCCCAACCCCCAGCGCCGACTCATCGACAAAGAACCCCGGATTATGATTCGGCGCCGCTTTGCTCATGTCCTGATCCCGCGGCGTGACCCCGAGAAACACAAACAGCCCCGGCGTTTCCTTGGCATAGAACGAGAAGTCCTCCGCGCCACCCACCAGCGGCCCTTGCACCACGTCATCTTTCGCGGCCCAGCGCAGGGTCGGTAGCATCTTCTCGGTCAGCGCCGGGTTGTTAATCGTCGGGTCGTATTTCTCGATGATGGTCACTTCAGCCTTCGCGCCGCCGCTCTCGGCGATTTTCTCCACGGTCTGGCGCACGTCGGCATGCAGTTTCTGGCGGATGCCGTAGTCGTAGGAGCGGATGGTGCCGGTCATGTCCACGGACTCGGGAATGATGTTGTAGCGGGTGCCGCCGTTGATGGTGCCGATGCTGACCACCGACGGATAAGAGGAGATATCGGTGCGGCGGCTGACCACGGTTTGCAGGCCGACGATGGTTTGCGCGCCGACAGTGATCGGGTCGATACCATCCCAGGGGCGACCGGCGTGGGTTTGTTTGCCGAGGATCTTGATGCGCAGGTCGTCGGAGCTGGCCAGGGTCGGGCCGGGGCGGTAGGCGATCTGACCGGCGGGGACGCCGGCCCAGACGTGCAGGCCGAAGACTGCGTCTGGCTTGGGCGATTTCATCACGCCTTCCTCGATCATCATCTTCGCGCCCCAGGTGTTTTTGCCATCCGGGATGAAGTCGCTCGGGCCTTCTTCGGCCGGCTGGAAATAGAACACCACGGTGCCGGGCAGGGTGTCGCGCATGCCGCTGAGGATTTTCGCCGTGCTCAACAGGATCGCGGTGTGGGCGTCGTGGCCGCAGGCGTGCATCACGTCGACTTCTTTATCGAGGTAGGTGCCTTTGGCTTTCGAGGCGAAGGGCAGGTCCGAGACTTCCTTGACCGGCAGCGCATCCATGTCGGCGCGCAGGGCCACGGTCGGGCCGGGCAGGGCGCCTTTGAGGATGGCGACCACGCCGGTGCGGGCGACGCCGGTCTTGACCTCCAGGCCCATGGCTCGCAGTTGTTTGGCGACCAGTTCCGCCGTGCGTTTTTCGGTGTTGCCCAGCTCCGGGTGCGCGTGGATGTCACGGCGGGTTTCCAGCAATTGGGGTTCAAGCGCCTTGGCCTGGACGGCGATTTGCTCGCGGGCGCTCTCCAGCGTTGCGGCGCCGGCATGGCCGGCGAGGAGGGTCAGCAAAACTGTCTGGGCAATGCGTGTGAGCTGCATCGGGTTTCTCCTTGGTTATTGTTTTTCTGGCTGCCTTGCCTGTGACCCGAACCTCGCGCCTAAGTGCTATTCCTTCTGCTGCCCGCCGCCGGCTGTCATCACCTGCACGCTCATGCGCGGCGTCGCCAAATCCAGCCCCGCCTCATCCAGATGCCGTTTAAGCGACAGGTTGAACGCCCGGGACACTTCCCACTGTTTGATCGGCGCAGTCTTGAACCGGGCGCGAAGAATCGCGTTGCCGGACTCGAAACTCTCGACACCCTGGATCTCCAGCGGCGACCAGATGTTGCGCCGTTGCAGCGGATCGGTGCGCATTTTCTGGCCGACTTCGCGCATCAGTTTGATTGCTTCGTCGATGTCCATGTTGGAGGGCACCGCCACCCGGAAGATCGCGTAGCCGAATTCCCGGGAGTAGTTCTTGATGCTTTTGATTTCGCTGAACGGAATGGTGTGGACGATGCCGTCGATGTCCCGCAGGCGCACGGTGCGGATGGTCAGGCCTTCGACGGTGCCCAGGTGACCGCCGACGTCCACGTAGTCGTCGATGGCCAGGGAGTCTTCGATGATGATGAACAGCCCGGTGATCAAGTCTGCGACCAGCGACTGCGCACCGAAACCGATGGCCAGACCGATCACACCGGCACCGGCCAGCAGTGGCGTGACGTTCATGCCCATGTTCGCCAGGGCGACGATCAGCGCAATGATGAAGATCGCCACGAACAGCACGTTGCGGATCAGCGGCATCATCGTCTGCGCCCGGGCATTGGCCAGGCCTTTGCGCGAGCGGGTGAGGGCGTGGTGCACGGCGGTGTCGCTGAGGATCCAGATCAGCCAGGCGAAAATCAGCGTGCCGGCCAGGCTGAACAACTTGACGCTGACTTCATGGCCCTCACCTTCGGTGAAGGAAATCAGTGACATGCCCCAGACCCGTAAACCCAGCTCGATAAACACCAGCCACACCAACAGATGGGCCAGGGTGTAGCAGAAGCTTTTCAGACGCTCGGAATACAACGCATGGCGCTTCACACCCCGTTGTGGCCTCAGCGAGTGCCGGCGCACCAGCCCGTTGATGACCATGCACAACACCAGCAACACCGTGCAGATCAGCGACTGGCGCAACGCGGTGCTGGTATCGCCCGCCGAAATGAACGTGGCGAACAGCGAAATGCACACCAGCACCAGCGCCGGCACGTACCAGAAGGTGCCGAGGATATCGATGGTGTCGCTGAGGGCGCGGCGGGTCAGGCGCCGGGACAGCGGCTGGTTGCGGATCAAATGCGCGATCGGCCGACGGAAGCGCAGGATGAACAACCCGGTGGACAATGCGGCCAACACATTGGCCACCGTCGCAGCAGTGTGCGCGAGATGGCTACCGAGGCTGGCCACCAGGCGCGGGTCGCTCAGGGCTTCGCCGAACGCGGCGAAACTGCCGATCAGCCACAGCGGCCGGAACGCCTGATGGCGCAGGATGTACAAGGCGCGATGGCGGTGCGGGCCGTCGAGCACGGAAAAGGCGATCACGCAGATCGCCGAGAAACAGGTGCCGACCACCAGCGCATACGCCAGCACCATCGCCAGGCTTTTACCCAGAGACGAGGGCAGCGCGTAGGTCATGTAAACCGTCATCACCAAGGCAATCAGCCACGGCCCGAGTTTGCGCAACGCGAAGCGCAGCATGTCGAGGGCCTTGGGGTGTTGCGGCAGTTCTTCGGTCAGGCCGAAACGCATGCGCACCCGGTGACTGACCCAGATCAGCGCGGCGGCCAGCAGGCTCCAGACCATCAGGATCATGGCGAAGGCAAAGATGATCGGCAGCCATTCGTTGGCCGGCAGCATCAGCGCCGAGAGTTCTTCCTTGGCCAGGTCGAATTCTTCGGACCAGCGGGTTATCGGGCTATCGGCACCGGAAAACTGCTTTTCGAAACTGGCCAGGGTGCCGCCGATCAAGCCGAGTACGCCTTGCTCGGCGGTGGGCTGGGCTTTTTTGGTGACATCGCGCAGCTTCTTCAGGTCCGCCAGCAGTTTGGTGCGCTGCTGGTCGTTCTCCAGGGACTTGATCACTTCGTCGAGGGATTGGCCCAGGGGTTCCTGGACTTCGGGCTGGGCCTTCGCTGAATTGTTGAGCAGCCCCGGCAGACTGACTGCCTGGGCAGGCGTCATCGGTAGCAGCGTCATGAGGCAGACAAGGAGTAAACAGGGCAGGGCAAAAAGACGAGCGAACACTAGGCGGTCAACCTCGGGAAGAGCGGATCGGCCGAGTGTACGAGCCCGTCAAAATCAATGCGAGCGGGCGCGCGGATTTATTCGTTGAGTTTGGCCAGGATCTTGTAAACCACGGTGGCCAGGATCATCAGCATGCCGAGCCACATGGCGAACACGCCGGCGTTCTTGTCACGGAAATTGAAGCCGATGGCCAGCATGATCATGCCGACGAGAATCGGGATCAGCATCACGTGGAACGAGGACATCGAGATCATGGCGACTGCCTTGGCGTAGGGGATAACTTAAGTCTAGGTGGCTTTTCGGCGACCGGTGGAGCGATGTATCAAAATTGAATCACTTGTGGCGAGGGGGCTTGCCCCCGTTCGGCTGCGAAGCAGTCGTCAATCCAGTCACTGCGGTCTGTCAGGCGGAACGCATTGGATGGTTTGGGGATGCTGCGCATCCCAACGGGGGCAAGCCCCCTCGCCACATAGGTTTTTCACAATTCCCGGGTTATGGAAGCTCGCGGCAGGCGTAGAACGCGCTCAGCACTTTGACCAGGTGCGCCAGATCGTGGCTGCCGCACAGTTCGCGGATCGAGTGCATGGCGAAGGTCGGCAGGCCGATGTCCACGGTGCGCACGCCCAGGTGGCTGGCGGTGATCGGGCCGATGGTCGAGCCGCAGCCCATGTCGCTGCGCACCACGAAGCTTTGCACCGGAACTTCTTCGGCCATGCACAGATGGCGGAAGAACCCGGCGGTTTCGCTGTTGGTGGCGTAGCGCTGGTTGCTGTTGACCTTGATCACCGGGCCGGCGTTGAGTTTCGGGCCGTGGTTGGCGTCGTGCTTGTCGGCGTAGTTGGGATGAACGCCGTGGGCGTTGTCCGCCGAGACCAGCAGGGATTTCTGAATGGTGCGTACGAATTCATCACCCTCAGGCAGCAGGCGACGCAGGGCCTGCTCCAGCATCGGGCCATCGGCGCCGCAAGCCGAGCAGGAACCGACTTCTTCGTGATCGTTGGCCACCAGCACGCAGGTTTCGTCGGTTTCGGTGGTCAGCAACGCTTGCAGGCCGGCGTAGCACGACAGCAGGTTGTCCAGGCGCGCACCGGCAATGAAGTCGCCATGCAGGCCAATCACCGCAGCACTTTGGGTGTCGTAGAAGCTCAGCTCGTAGTCGAGCACCACGTCGGCGTTGAGCCCGTGTTCGCGGGCGAGTTGGTCGGTGAGCACGGCGCGGAAGTCCACGCGCTCGTCACCGGCGAATTGCGCGAGGATCGGCGGCAACTCGGTTTGCGCGTTGATCGCCCAGCCCATGTTGGCTTCACGGTTGAGGTGAATGGCCAGGTTGGGGATGGTGGCGATCGGCGCCTTGAAATCGATCAACTGGCTCTCGACCTTGCCGTCGCGGCGGAAGGTCACGCGCCCGGCCAGGGACAGGTCACGGTCGAACCACGGTGCCAGCAGCGCGCCGCCATAGACTTCGACGCCCAATTGCCAGAAACCCTGGCGTTGCAGTTCCGGCTGCGGCTTGACCCGCAGGCAGGGGCTGTCGGTGTGGGCGCCGACCAGGCGGATGCCGCCGTGCAGGGGCGAGTGACGGCCCATCTTGAACGCGACAATCGAGGAGTCGTTACGGGTGACGTAGTAACGACCGTTGGTTTCGACGGTCCACGGCTCACGCTCGTCAAGACGCGCAAAACCTGCTGCTTCCAGACGCTGGACCAGGCTGGCGGTGGCATGAAACGGGGTAGGGGAGGCCTTGAGGAAGTCGATCAGGCCTTGGTTCAACTCTTCGCGCATAAGAAACTCCAGACAGCAATGGGCGGGAGTTTAACGTATTGGCCTGGGGCTTTGGGCATGACGTGTGTCGCCGACGTCAGCCGGCGGCCTCGACGCGTTTTTTCAGGTACTGCATGATCACCCGTTCATCTTCGGATTTGTCCGGTTTGGGCAATTGCTCCGGCCAGCGATTACGGGCGTTCAACAGCTTTTTCTGACTGTTCTTGTCCCAACGCAGGATTTCCCGCGAGGCGCATTCCCACCATTCATGGCGGCAAGCCCCGTAATACGCCCCCTCCGGTGCGGCGCTGCCATACAGCAAGTCGCGACCGACCTTGCGCAGCGCGCCGTTCTGGTGGCGCAACTTCCATTTGATTTTCAGCCGCTGCCAGGCCGACGGAAACGGTTTGACCCGCGGCACGTCACGGCAAAGCTCAACCAGATCCTGGCTGAACTGCTCGCCATGCCGGGAGAAGAAATAGGCAACCATCGCATGGAAGAAACGTTTTTCGGCGAAGTAGTGATAGATGTACTTTTTCGCCTCAGCCACGGGCTTGTTACGCATCGCGAACGACAACGCAATCTGCTCGATGGTGTGGATGTCGTAGCCGTCCCGGGTCCATTCGTCGATCAACCGGATGGATTCGTCGAACAGGGCGCCGTCACGGTCGGTCACGCCGCACAGGCCACTGTTGTACAGCTTGAAACCGTTGGTCGGGGTGATGCCGTGGGCGTCCAGACACGCGCCGAGCTTCTGGTATTCGGGGCGCTCGCAGACGTACTGCCAGTCGTACTCGAAGCGATCCATCAGGTATTGGCCAGGCTGAATCTGGCTGAAAATCCGGTTCGGGTCGCTGGTGAACAGCGTGTCGGTATCGACGAACAGGGTTTTTTCCGCAAGCTTCAGGCCGGCGGCAATCGCGCAGGCCTTGCGGCGGTGGTGATAGCCGTTTTCGCCCTGCCATTGGGTCAGGGTTTCCTGACTCAGAAATACGGTATCGACCGGCCAGCCAGCATAGTCCTCGGGGCGGTCCGTGAGGATTCGGATGCTGGGACACTTGCCGTTTTTGGCGTGGGACAGTGCGGTCAAGATGCTGAACTTGGCTTCGCGGCGGTAAACGTCCTGGTTGCCGTAGATCAGGTAAAGCAGTTGGTTGCGGGTTTTCTTGACGGGTGTTGCCAGGGGATCGGTACAACGCATCCGGATCGGTATCCTTATTTCTTAAAGCGGGCGACTGCTTGTCAGGCAGTGCTTAAAACGGTGCCGGACACTCGAAACGCAAGCGTTCGCCGGTTTGAGGATGGGTGAAGCTGAGCATGCTCGCGTGCAGGCACAGGCGCGGCCAGGCAGCCAGGGCCTGCTCGTGGGCGTAGAGCCCGTCACCCAGCAGTGGATGGCCGATGGACAACATGTGAACCCGCAGCTGATGGGAGCGGCCGGTGATCGGCGTCAGCTCGACACGGCACCAGTCGCCACAACGCTCAAGCACGCGCCAGAACGTCAGGGCGTTCTTGCCGAATTCGTGGTCCACCACATGCCGTGGCTTGGTCGGTGGATCGTAGCGCAGGGGCAGGTCGATGCTGCCGCTGTCCAGTTCCGGCTGACCCCAGGCCAGGGCGGTGTAGGCCTTTTCGGTTTCGCGGTCGTGAAATTGCCGAGACAGCTCGCGATGGGTGTCCGGGTCACGGGCCAGCAGGATGATGCCGGAGGTTTCCCAGTCCAGGCGATGGACGATACGCGCTTCCGGGTAACCGTTTTCCTGCAGGCGGGTGATCAGGCAATCCTTGTTGTCGTCGGCCCGGCCAGGGACGGAGAGCAACAGGGTCGGTTTGTTCACCACCAGGACAGCGTCGTCCTGATGGATGATGTGGACGTTGGACAACGGCATTAAAACAGCCTCGTAACAAACGCCAACGGCGGCTCAGAACCCTGCACCCCGTAGGAGCAAAGCTTGCTTGCGATGCAGGCAACTCGGTCCATCTGGTAAACCGAGGTGATGCTATCGCGAGCAAGCTTTGCTCCTACGCGGGGCGCAGGTCTGAGCCGCCGTGGCTCCCGCCGGATCGACTAGCGATCTGGCAGGGTGATATTGAGTTCCAGAATCGAGCAGCTACCCTGGTTTTCCAGGGCGACGTGCACGTCATCGGACCCGATATTGACGTACTTGCGGATCACTTCCACCAGTTCCTTCTGCAAGGCTGGCAGGTAGTCCGGGGTACTGCGCTGGCCGCGTTCATGCGCCACGATGATCTGTAGACGCTCTTTCGCTACCGACGCGGTACTAACCTTTTTACTGGCACGAAAGAAGTCAAAAAGATTCATTATTTACCTCCAAACAGGCGCTCGAAGAAGCCTTTCTTCGTCACATCGAGGAAACGATGTTCCTTTTCTTTGCCAAGGAGGCGGTCGACCGCATCGCCGTATGCCTGACCGGCATCGCTCTGGTCGTCGAGAATCACGGGCACACCGGAGTTGGAGGCTTTCAGTACGGCCTGGGATTCCGGGATGACGCCCAGCAGGGTCACGGCCAGAATCTCTTTGACGTCTTCAACACCGAGCATTTCGCCGTCGCTGACGCGTTGCGGGTTGTAGCGGGTCAACAGCAGGTGTTCCTTGATCGGGTCTTCACCCCGTTCGGCGCGACGGGACTTGCTGGCCAGCAGGCCCAGCATGCGGTCCGAGTCACGTACCGAGGAGACTTCCGGGTTGGTCACGATGATCGCTTCATCAGCGAAGTACATGGCCAGGTGAGCACCTTTCTCGATGCCGGCCGGGGAGTCGCAGACCACGAAATCGAAGTCTTCTTTCAGCGCCATCAGAACCTTTTCCACGCCTTCGACGGTCAGCGCGTCTTTATCGCGGGTCTGACTGGCGGCCAGTACGTAGAGGTTTTCCAGGCGCTTGTCTTTGATCAGGGCTTGTTGCAGGTTGGCTTCGCCGTTGACCACGTTGACGAAGTCATACACCACGCGACGTTCACAACCCATGATCAGGTCGAGGTTACGCAAACCGACGTCGAAGTCGACGATCACTGTTTTGTGGCCGCGCAGAGCGAGGCCGGTACCGATAGCGGCGCTGGTGGTGGTCTTACCCACACCACCCTTGCCGGATGTAACCACGAGAATCTTGGCCAAGGTGTTTCACCCCTAAGGAAAAAGGACTTTTAGCCCCTGAAAAACATCTCTTGAAAAACTACTGCAGTCGGACAGCCTTGGCTGGAATCCGGTCCTGGGCGGTATTTACCGGCGGTAAACACTGCTTTTGGCCTTTTTCCTACTTCGTTTGAGCCGTTTTCGCTACGTTTTAGAGATGCTTGGAAAATGCGGCAGTATCCGTTAAAGCCGAATGATGTTCAACACGTCGCCCGACAGGCTGACTTGTACGCCCGAGCCCCACAACGGATCGCGCCGCAGGTCCTCGGAAACCTTGTAATGACCAGCGATGGAGAGCAGTTCGGCGCTCATCTGCTGGCAGAAAATCCGCGCTTTCGTGTCGCCCTTGACCCCGGCCAGTGCACGACCGCGCATCGGGCCGTATACATGGATGTTCCCATCGGCGAGAAGTTCCGCCCCCGGGCTGACCGACGAAACGATGACCAGATCGCCACCCTGGGCATAGATCTGTTGGCCACCACGTACTGGCGAAGTGATTACCTTGGTCGGTTTAATCGTCGGTTCCGGTGGTTTTTCCGGTTTTTTCACCACGACGCCTTCGTTCGGGTCCAGCGGCCGCTCACGGGCACCGGACGGCGGCAGCACCGGCAGGTCGACGGCGATGGCGGCGGCGATGTCCTCGATGCGGCTGGCGCGGATCGCCAGGGTGCGCAGGCCATGGGAACGGCACACGCGCATCAGGCCCGGCAAATCGACGGCGCCTTCGCTGGCCGGGAGTTTGTCCAGGGCCAGCACCAGCGGCGCATTGCTGAAGAAATTCGGCGCCTGGGCAACCTTGGCGGCCAGTTGTCGATCGAGGTTCTCGAGGTCGTTACGGGCCAGTTCCAGCACCGTAATGGCGAGCATGCTGCCCTTCAACTGGAACACAGGATCTTGGTCTAGCGGTTCGGTTTGGCTCATGGTCGGCATACAACGGCTTGTCACTAAAAGTGCCGAGACTTATAACGAGAACGCCCGCAGGCCGCAAGCCGGGTCGAACGATGTAGAATGCGCGGCCATCGTCTTTCCGGAAGCTTTAATGGATCGCCCGCGTTTTCGTCCCGCCTTTCTTTCTCCACGTTTCTGGCCGCTGTGGTGCGGGCTGGGGCTGTTGTGGCTGATTGTCCAGTTGCCGTATCCGGCGTTGCTGCGAGTCGGCCGCCTCCTGGGTGCCTTGATGTACCGGGCGGCCGGCGACCGACGGCGCATCGCCAAGCGCAATCTTGAGCTGTGTTTCCCGCAAAAGTCCGCCGAGGAGCGCAAGCGCCTGCTCAAGGAAAACTTCGCCTCCACCGGCATCGCTTTCTTCGAAATGGCCATGAGTTGGTGGTGGTCGCGCCAGCGTCTGGCCAAACTGGCCCATGTCGAAGGCCTGGAGCATCTGAAAAAAGCCCAACGCGACGGCAAGGGCGTGATTCTGATGGCTGTGCATTTCACCACGCTGGAAATCGGCGCGGCATTGCTCGGTCAGCAGCACACCATTGATGGCATGTACCGCGAACACAAGAATCCATTGTTCGACTACATCCAGCGGCGCGGCCGCGAGCGGCACAACCTCGATTCGCTGGCGGTAGAACGCGACGACGTGCGCGGCATGCTCAAGTTGCTGCGGGCGGGCCGGGCGATCTGGTACGCACCGGATCAGGACTACGGCGCCAAGCAAAGTATCTTCGTGCCGCTGTTCGGGATTCAGGCGGCGACCGTCACGGCCACCAGCAAATTCGCGCGGTTGGGCAAGGCGCTGGTGGTGCCGTTCACCCAGGAGCGACTGGCGGACGGCAGTGGTTATCGCTTGGTGATCCATGCGCCGCTCGAAGGTTTCCCCGGCGAGACCGAAGAGGCCGATTGCCTGCGCATCAATCAATGGGTCGAAGGCGCCTTGCGCGATTGCCCGGAGCAATACCTCTGGGCCCATCGCCGCTTCAAGAGCCGTCCGCCCGGCGAGCCGAAACTCTACGCAAAACGCGGTTGAACCACCGATCCCCTTAAGCACCATGGAGTGTTGCGATGCGCCCAGCTGAACCGGTTACAGGGTTGATTCTTTCCGGCGGCGGGGCTCGAGCGGCGTATCAGGTGGGCGTGCTGGCGGCGATTGCCGAATTGCTGCCGCCGGGCGCGGACAATCCGTTCCCGGTGATCGTCGGCACCTCGGCCGGGGCGATCAACGCCGTCAGCCTGGCCAGCGGGGCGATGGACTTTCGCGGCGCCATCGAGCGCCTGACCGCGTTCTGGCAAGGCTTCCGCAGTCATCTGGTGTTGCGCAGCGACTGGCCCGGCGTGATCCACCAGGCCAGCCGCTTTGTCAGCCACAGTTTGCTCGGCATCGGCGCCCAGGTGCCGGTGGCATTGCTCAACAGTTCGCCGCTGCGTGGCTTGCTCAACGACAAACTGCAAATGAACGGCATCGCCGAGGCCATCGCGCAGAAGCAGTTGCAAGCGGTGGCGGTGACTGCATTCGGATTACGAATCCGGCCAGGCAGTGACGTTCTATCAGGGCGGCGGCACCATCGATGCCTGGTTGCGCCATCGGCGGATCGGCGTGCCGACCCAATTGACCGTTGAACACTTGCTGGCCAGCTCGGCGATTCCGTTGTTGTTCGCCCCGGTGAAGATCGGCGAAGAGTTTTTCGGCGATGGCGCGGTGCGCCAGTCGGCACCGATCAGCCCGGCCCTGCACCTGGGAGCGAGCAGGGTGCTGGTGGTGGGTGTCAGCGGCAACCCGCGCGGGGTCGACCCGGAACAACCGTTGCAACGGGCCTACACCGGCCAGCAGCCGACCCTGGCGCAGATTGGCGGGCACATGCTCAACAGCACGTTCATTGACAGCCTGGAAAGCGATATCGAGCTGTTGCAGCGTCTGAATCAGTTCAGCCACTTGATGCCCGATGGCACGCCGACCCGTGCCCTGGGCGTGGCACCGGTGGAAGTACTGGTGATTTCGCCGAGCCAGCCAATCGACGAGATTGCCGCGCGGCATCGCCAGGAATTGCCGGCAGCGTTGCGCCTGTTCCTGCGCGGACCGGGTGCGACCAAGACCAGCGGGGCGGGGGTGTTGAGTTATCTGCTGTTCGAGGCGGGGTATTGCAGCGAGTTGATTGATCTCGGGCGGCGGGATGCGTTGGCCAAGCGCGATGAGTTGTGCCGGTTTTTGGGGTTGGCGGAGCCGGTGATCGCCGCTTGAGATTGGCGGTGTGGCTATCGCGAGCAAGCTTTGCTCCTACGGATTTTATGTCGTTCACATAATCCCCGAACGACACAAAACCTGTAGGAGCGAGGCTTGCCCGCGAAGACGTCCTCCCGGACACCACAAAACAAAAGACCACAACCCCCACCCACCCCGGATGCGCACGTGGCGGATAGCAGCTGCGGTCTCTTGTCTTCAGCTCATCAGAAGTGGAACTTCACCAGGAAGCTCGTCACGTTCTGGTTGGTGGTAAACGCGTTGGTGTCATCAATCCCGTACTTGTTCTTCCAGTAGTCGTATTCCACACCGACGTACAACTGCTTCTCGCCGAAATTCAGCGCCTTGCCCAGGTCGTATTTGACCTGCGGGTTGAAGTGCAGGTTGGCGTGGTATTCGCCACGGGCGTTTTTGTCGTTGTCGACCACCCAGTCCATGTAGCCATCGATCAGGATGTTCGAGTCACCGACCGGGATGGTGTAGGACCAGACGGGGGTGATCTGCCAGACGTTGTTGCCTGGACGATCGCCATCAGGATGGCGCTGGTAGAAGTTCAGCTGGAAGTAGTCGAAACCGGGAATCGCCAGGTCGAAACCCGGGCCGATCAGGTAAGACTCGGAATCACCTTCGCCGAACTCGTAAGTCATCGCCAGCAAGACGTCTTTGATCGGGCCGAATTCGATCTTCTGGTCCAGGACTTTGCCCAACGAAATGCGGGGCTGGAACTCACCGTAGTAGGTGTTCGGGCCGTTGTTGAAGTCCTTGTCACCGTTGTAGAAGATCTTGTCGATGAACAGGAAGTTATCCCCATATTTCCAGGCATCGGCGTGCTCGAAAGTGACGGTTTGCTGAATGTGCGGGTTGACCTTGAAGTCCTTGCCATACAGGTAGGTCAGGCTGTTGTTCTGCCATTGCAGCAGGTCGCCGGCCATCGCTTGGCCCCCGGCCAGCAAGGATCCCGCGAGCATCAGGCTGGTGCACGTACGTTTCATTCGGTTGCTCCCAAAAAGTAGGTGGTTCCACGTTTTTTTTCTTAGGTCGGCGCTCTGGTGTGGCGCCTTTCTTTGCAGCTTTGAAAATTCATCCATTCGGTCAGCTTTGTTGCTGTTAGCAAGAGCTGAGCCAAGGCTTTCGAAAAGCCAAAAAACTCCCGTTCGGCTGTTCGAAAACAGTCGATTACGGGAGATTTTTGAATGCCTTGCTACCGTCCAGTGCCGGGGTAAGTTGGCTTTCTGGTCAGGAATTAAATCCGGGCTTTTTTTTAGACCGGATTCGGGCGGCCGCGGAGAATACTGACTCCTTGGCCAGGTCTCAAGTGCCCCGCAACAGCGCACCGACGACAGGTTTGGGGCACGGTTGGCGGCGGGTGGCCTGGCGTCGCAAAACGACAGACTTGAGGGGGTAAAAACCATCTGGTGCTTCCTCTTGTTTTTATTGTTGAGGCGCAGGCAGTTGCTGGCTGCCACAGGGCAGCCAGGTCGCAGGTTTCGATCAGTGCGGGTGGGCGGCGCAGTCGTTGATGGCTGCGCGCTCTTTACCGCCGAGAATGTTGAACAGCAGGTTCAGGGACAGGGCACTCAAGGTCGCCATGGCGATGCCGCTGTGGGTGATCGGGCTCATCCACATCGGCAGGTGCGCGAAGAACTCCGGACGCACCACCGGGATCAGGCCCATGCCGATGCTCACCGCCACCAGCAACTGATTGCGCCGGTCGCCGATGTCGGCTTCTTGCAGGATTTTGATCCCGGTCGCCGCGACCATGCCGAACATCGCAATCGCCGCGCCGCCGAGGACCGCCGGGGGAATCGACGCCACCAGGAACGCCGCTTTCGGCACCAGGCTGAGCATCACCAGCAAGCCACCGGCGACGATGGTCACCGAGCGGCAGCGCACGCCGGTCATCTGCACCAGGCCGATGTTCTGGGCGAAGGAGGAGTGGGTGAAGGTGTTGAAGAATCCGGCGAAGAACGAGGCCGCGGCGTCACACAGCAGGCCGCGACGCAGCATCCGTGGGCAGACTTCGCGGTCGGTGATCTTGCCCAGGGCGAGGAACATCCCGGTGGACTCGACGAAGATAATCACCACCACCAGGCACATGGACAGGATCGGTGCGAGTTCAAATTTGGGCATGCCGAAATGCAGCGGCGTGACGATCTGCACCCACGGCGCCTGGGCCATGCCGCTGAGGTCGACCATGCCGATCACGCCGCAGAGTACGTAGCCCAGGCACATGCCGATCAGCACGGAAATATTGACCCAGAACCCGCGCATAAAGCGGTGGACCAGCAGAATCGTGGCCAGCACCAGTGCGGCGATGGCCAGGTAAATAGGCGAGCCGAATTGAGCGGCGCCGGCACCGCCACCGGCCCAGTTCACGGCCACGGGGAACAGCGACAAACCGATCGAGGTGATGACCGTGCCGGTCACCAGCGGCGGGAAGAAACGCACGACTTTGGACATGAACGGCGCGATGAGCATGCCGAAGAACCCGGCGGCGATGGTCGCACCGAAGATCCCCTGCAAGCCGATCCCGGGCATGCCGGCCATGGCCACCATGCTGCCGACCGCAGCGAAACTGGCGCCCATCATCACCGGCATGCGAATGCCCATCGGGCCGATGCCGAGGGATTGCACGATGGTGGCGATGCCGGCCACCAGCAGGTCGGCGTTGATCAGGAAGGCGATTTCTTCACGACTCAGGCCAGCGGCCTGTCCGATGATCAGCGGCACCGCGATGGCACCGCCGTACATCAGCAGAACATGTTGCAGACCGACCAGGATCAGTTGCAAAAGGGGCAAACGCTGAATGGCGGGTGCGTCGGGGATGCGCGCTTCGGATAGCTCGGACATGCAACACCTCGGATCTTTTTTATTCTTGTGATTTTTGTATCAGGTGACCGCGGCGCGGCCGTTCGCGGGCAAGTCTTGCTCCTACAGGTCAGCGTGGACCTTGTAGGAGCGAGGCTTGCCCGCGAAGCTTTTCAGCGATTAATTGGTCTGGGCTCCCTGAACAATCCACGCACCAATCAGGTCACGTTCCTGTTGGGTCATCTGTGTGATGTTGCCCAGTGGCATGATCTGGCTGGCGACGGCTTGCGCCTGGATCCGCGGGGCCAATTGCTGGATTTGTTGCGGGGTATCGAACATCACGCCGGCCGGGGCTGCACTGAACAGCGGGCTGGTGGGTTTGGCCGAATGACACACGGCGCAGCGTTCCTGAATCACGCTGTGCACCTTGTCGAACGCCGGGCCCTGGTTCGATGCTTGCGCCGGTGCGGCGGCTGGAGCTGCAGGTTTCGCCGCTTCAGGTTTGAGGCCTCCACCGACGGCGGTTTCCGGCAACGGTTGGTACTCGATGGTGCCAGGGGCCTTGGCCACTTCCGGTGCGCTCGGCATTTGCGCCGGGCCCGTCACGTAGGCCAGGCTGATCATGCCGACGGCTGCGACCGGCAGGGTCCAGGCAAACTTGTGGCTGTCGTGGCGGGTGTTGAAGTAGTGACGCACCAACACCGCCAGCACCGCGATCCCGGCCAGGATCAGCCAGTTGTATTGGCTGCCGAAGGTGCTCGGGAAGTGGTTGCTGATCATGATGAACAGCACCGGCAAGGTGAAGTAGTTGTTATGACGCGAACGCAGCAAGCCTTTGGCCGGCAGCGCCGGATCGGGCGTGCGGTTCTCGGCAATCGCCGCCACCAGTGCCCGTTGCGCCGGCATGATGATGCGGAACACGTTACCGACCATGATGGTGCCGATGATCGCGCCGACGTGCAGGTACGCACCACGACCGCTGAACACTTTGCTGAAGCCGTAGGCCGCCGCAATGATCAAAACGAACAGGATGCCGCCGAGCAGGGCAGGGCGTTTGCCCAGGGCCGAGTCGCAGAGGAAGGAGTAGATGAACCAGCCGATGAACAGCGAGCCGATACCGATGGCCACGCCTTCAGGACCGCTCAGGGTGCTGCCCGGGGCCAGCAGATAGAGTGTCGGGTTGGAGTAGAACACCACGCACAGCAGCGCGATCCCCGACATCCAGGTGAAGTAGGCTTCCCATTTGAACCAGTGCAGGTTGTCCGGCATGGTCGGTGGAGCCAGTTTGTATTTTTCCAGGTGATAGATACCGCCGCCGTGGATCGCCCACAGATCGCCTGCCAGACCACTTTTCGGGTTGACCCGATTGAGGTTGTTTTCCAGCCAGACGAAATAGAACGACGCACCGATCCAGGCCACGCCAGTAATCATGTGAACCCAGCGCACGCTCAGGTTCAGCCATTCCAACAGATGTGCTTCCACAGTCTTTACCTCTCGCCTGTCACTCTGTTGTCGAGTGATCAGACCTTCTCTTATTGGTGGGGGGCAAGGATCAACCGCTCATCCTCTTTGAAAAAATGCTCATCGCAGTTATTGCCTGTGCCACTGCGATCAACCACCAGGAAGTCATCCCGCTTTTCGATCGTCAGCACCGGATGGTGCCAAACGCCGCGATGGTAATTAATGCCCTGCCTGCCGTTGGTGACGAAGGCGCGGACCAAGCCTGATACAGGTTCATCGCCAAGTGGCGCGACCACGATCAGAAAGGGGTTGCCGAGCAGCGGAATGAAAGCCTGGCTGCCCAGCGGGTGACGCTCCAGCATGCTGACGGTCAGCGGCATGTCCTGCGCGTCGGCGCGGAAGATGCTGATGATCGCGTTGTCTTCTGGCGTGGCGGTTTGCACCGTCGCCAGTTTATGAAAGCGCATGGTCGAACCGTTGTTGATCATGAAGTGATCGCTGCCGTCGGTTTCGATCACATCACCGAAAGGGGCGAAAGCTTCTTTGGTCAGCGGTTCAATCGTCAGTGTGCGCATGCTGGTCTTCTTTTCGTTGAGTTCTGTTGATCGTTCCCACGCTCTGCGTGGGAATGCAGCCGGTGACGCTCTGCGTCACATCCAAAGCGGACGCGGAGCGTCCGGTGATGCATTCCCACGCAGAGCGTGGGAACGATCGGGTGTTATTTAGCGACCTTGCCCAATACGCGCAGGCGACTCACGCCCCCATCCGGGAACACATTGAGGCGGATGTGGGTGATCGGCCCCAGGGCCTTGATCTGCTCGGCGAAGGCGTGTTCGGCGTGCATTTCCAGTTTCTGCGCCGGCAGCAGTTCGCGCCAGAACAGCGATTGGGTTTCGATCTGGCTGTCGGTACCGCCCTTCACGAATGCACCTTGAATGGAGCAGGTGTCCGGGTAGTTGCCCTTGAAGTGCAGGGTGTCGACGATGACTTTCTCGACTTCGCCGGCATGACCCAGCGCCACGATCACCCAGTCATTGCCCGGTGTGCGACGACGTGCGGTTTCCCAGCCATCGCCCATGTTGATGCCACGGCCCGGGTTGAGGATGTTGCTCATGCGACCGAAATGTTCGTCGGAGCAGGCGAGTGCGCGGCCACCGTTGAGGGCTGCGGCCAGGTCGATCTGCTCGTTGTCGCCCACCGCCGACCAGTCACGGTGCGGCACACCGTACACACGCAGACGCGCTACGCCGCCATCCGGGTAGATGTTGAAGCGCAGGTGGCTGAAGGCCTGGTCGTTGTTGATTTCGTGGTAGTGGTGGCTGTTGCCTTGCAGCTCGACGGCCGACAGCACTTCAACCCACTGGGTGTTTTCGGTCGGCTCGCCTTCAGCCAGGAAACAGGCTTCCAGGGACGCCGACGGCGGGTAGTTACCGGTGAAGAATGAAGTGTCGATGTCCACGCCTTTGATCGAACCCGCGACACCCAGGCGAATCACTGCGCTGTCATAGCCTTCGAAGCGTTTGCGGCGCGATTCCCAGCCGTCCATCCACTTGCCGTTGTCATCGAACACGCCTTCTTTCCACACGGCCGGGGTCGGCTGGAACAGGCGGTTGGCATCAGCGAACCAGTCATCGGTGACCGAGATGATTTTGGTGCCCAGGCGGGCGTCGGCCAGGTTGACGAACTTCTCGAAAGGTACGGCGTAAGCTTTCATTCTTCTTGTCTGCCTTTAATTAGTTGGCTTGGGATGCTCTCGGGGCCCTGGGAAACGCAAGCGTTCATGAGGTTTCTCGGGCCAGGATCGCTATAGGGTCAGTAATCGGAACAGGGCGATCTTGTTGATCTCCGCCAGCGCGCATTTGAACTCGGTGTCTTCCGTGTTGTGAATGCGCGTTTCGAACGCCGCGAGGATCTGATGCCGGTTGCTGCCTTTTACCGCCATGATGAAGGGAAACTTGAACTTGGCTTTGTAGGCGTCGTTCAGCTCGGTGAAGCGCTGGAACTCTTCGGCCGTGCATTGGTGAATCCCGGCGCCAGCTTGTTCATTGGTGCTGGCTTCGGTCAGTTCGCCCTGGACGGCCGCACGGCCGGCCAGGTCGGGGTGAGCGTTGATCAGGGCCAGTTGGCTGGCGTGATCGGCGCTCAACAGAATGTCGCTCATGCGCTGGTGCAGGGTTTCGATCTCGTCGATCGAAGCGTCCTGGCCCAGGTCGAAGGCCTTCTCGGCCACCCATGGCGAATGTTCGTAGATGTCGGCGAACGCGGCGACAAACGCGTCGCGGCTCAGGCTCGATGGTTTGACGGTTTGAAAGGTGCTCATTTCGCAGCCCCTTGGTACGGGTGGGTTTCGTGCCAGTGGCGAGCGATGTCGACGCGACGGCTGAACCACACCTGTTCATGACTTTTAGCGTATTCGATAAAGCGCTTGAGCGAGGCCAGACGCGCCGGACGGCCAATCAGGCGGCAGTGCAAACCGATCGATAACATTTTTGGCGCCTCGGCCCCTTCGGCGTACAGCACGTCGAACGCATCTTTGAGGTATTCGAAGAAATCGTCGCCCTTGTTGAAACCCTGGACCTGGGTGAAACGCATGTCGTTAGTGTCCAGGGTGTACGGGATCACCAGGTGCGGCTTGCCGGTCGGGTTGTTGGGTTCCCAGTAGGGCAGGTCGTCGTCGTAGGTGTCGCAGTCGTAGAGGAAACCACCTTCTTCCATCACCAGCCGGCGGGTGTTCGGGCCGGTGCGGCCGGTGTACCAGCCCAACGGGCGTTCGCCGGTGAGTTCGGTGAGGATGCGGATCGCTTCGAGCATGTGCTCGCGTTCCTGGGCTTCGTCCATGTACTGGTAGTCGATCCAGCGATAGCCGTGGCTGCAGATTTCGTGGCCGGCTTCGACCATGGCACGGATCACGTCCGGGTGGCGCTGGGCGGCCATGGCGACGGCGAAGATGGTCAGCGGGATGTCGAATTCCTTGAACAGTTTAAGCACCCGCCACACGCCGGCGCGGCTGCCATACTCGTAAAGGGATTCCATGCTCATGTTGCGCGCGCCTTGCAGCGGCTGCGCCGAGACCATTTCCGAAAGGAAGGCTTCGGATTCTTTATCGCCATGCAGGATATTGCGCTCGCCACCTTCCTCGTAATTGAGCACGAAGGACAGGGCGATGCGGGCATTGCCCGGCCAGTGTGGGTGCGGAGGGTTACTGCCGTAACCAACCAGGTCGCGTGGGTAGTCAGCGCTCACTGCAGTCTTCCTTCTTGTTCGTGTCGACTTATTCAAGGTCAGAGTTGTGTGGCAGCCTGGTGTGGCGTCACAGCGATGGGCTGATTGTATACAACTTTATATTCAATTTGTAAGCCTGATTTTTTGCATTTTTCACTGACTGTCATGAATGGGTGTTACTGCAAGAAACCTGCCTGACTGGTCAGCTAATGGATAAGAGGTCCGCTGCACGCATGGTTCGTGGTCAGATTCGCCGGGAAACCTTGTGTGGCGGTGGTGGCGATAAAAATGTCGTTTTTATTGTGTACAATTTTTTTGAAAAGTGTCTTAATCAGTCGCTCGCCGCAGCTTTTCGTGCTCCGAAACGGTGCGGTCTCCTTTTCAACTGACTTCGGGAGGCGCGAGGCCTGACTGCTGTATGCAGGCAGGCGCGCAGAATCAATGGGACGTTTGACTACACACGTTTTGGACGCTGCACACGGTTGCCCGGGCAGCTCGATCAAGGTCGAGTTGTACCGCGTTGAAGGCTCGCAGCTGGAATTGGTCGCCAGCGCGATCACCAACAGCGATGGCCGTGTCGATGCACCGTTGCTGCAAGGCGATGACTACCGTTCCGGGGTCTATCAGGTTCAGTTTCATGCGGGCGATTACTACCGCGCCCGTGGCGTTCAGTTGCCGGAGCCGGCGTTCCTCGACGTGGTGGTGCTGCGGTTCGGCATCTCTGCGGAACAGGATCACTACCACGTGCCGCTGCTGATTTCGCCGTACAGCTATTCGACCTACAGAGGAAGCTAGACTCCCCCAAGAATCTGCGCATAAAGCTTCTTTGGTCTTTTGCCCGCCCACACTGCGGGCTTTTTTTTGTCCCGGAAAATGTGGTGTGGCGGATGACGCCTTCGCGGGCAAGCCTCGCTTCTACAGATGTTGTGCCGTCCGCAATGCCGGTGAACGACACAAACCCTGTAGGAGCGAGGCTTGCCCGCGAAGCTTTTGCCCTTAACGGCTCAACAACGACGCCGCCCCCGCACCACTGAACAACCCCGCGCTGATCCGGTTAAACCAACTCTGTCCTTTACCCGTGCGCAGATACCGAGCCGCGCCATGGGCGCCCAGCCCATACGCCAACTTGCACAGCAGATCGAGCACGGTCCAGGTCGCAATCATCACCAGCAGCTGCGGCAAAAACGGCTGCTCGGCACTCAAGAACTGTGGCAGGAAAGCGGCGAAGAACAGAATGTCCTTCGGATTGCTCGCGCCCAACACAAACGCGCGCCCGAACAGGGCACGAAAGCGCGGTACCGGCGCAGCCTGGGGCACTTCAGCGCCCACCGATGGCTGGCGCGATTGCTGCCAGCTCTGCCAGGCGAGGTAGAACAGGTACAGCGCGCCGACGATCTTCAGCGCGCTGAACAGCTGTTCCGATGCCAGCAGCAGGGCGCCCAGGCCCAGCGCCGAGGCACTGAGCAGACAAATCGAAGCAATCACGCCACCGAGAAACGCCGGGTACGACCGGCGCAAACCGTAGTTCAAACTGTTGCTGATCATCAGCAAAGACAATGGCCCCGGGATCAGGATCACCACCAGCGCAGCGCCGCTGAACAGCAGCCAGGTTTCCAGACTCATCACTTTCCTCCTAATGTGCAAAAGCCCCACCCGACGGGGTGAGGCTGTTTGAAGCTATGACGGGTTACAAGAAAATGAACTTGGCGATGAAGATCGCGCAGAGCACCCACAGGCTGATGGAAATTTCCTTGTACTTACCGGTGCCGGCCTTCAGCACCACGTAAGTGATAAAGCCCAGCGCGATGCCGTCGGCGACCGAGAAGGTCAGCGGCATCATGATCGCGGTGACGATCGCCGGGATGCTGTCGGTCGCTTCATCCCATTCGATGTGAGCCATGCCGCTCATCATCAGCATCGCCACATAAATCAGTGCACCGGCGGTGGCATAAGCCGGAATCATGCCAGCCAGCGGTGCGAAGAACATCGCGGCAATAAATAGCACACCTACGGTCACAGCGGTAAGACCAGTCCGACCACCCGCAGCGACACCCGCGGCACTTTCTACATAGCTGGTGACCGGCGGAACACCGACCATCGCCCCGAAAACGCTGGAGGCGCTGTCGGCTTTCATGGCGCGGGAGAGGTTTTCGATGCGGCCGTCCGCGTTCACCAGATTGGCGCGCTGAGCGACACCCATCAAGGTGCCGGCGGTGTCGAACATGTGCACGAAAAGGAACGCCAGCACCACGCTGATCATGCTGACGTTGAACACACCGGCGATGTTCATGGCCATCCAGGTCGGGGCCAGGCTCGGCGGGGCGGACATGATGCCTTCGTAATGGACGAGGCCCAGGCCCCAGCCGGCGGCGGTCACGGTGATGATGCTGATGAGGATCGCGCCGAACACCTTGTGGTAACTGAGCACGGCGATCATCAAAAAGCAGATGGCGGCCAGCAGCGGGCCGGGTTCGCGCAGGGAACCGAGCTTGATCAGGGTGGCCGGGCTGGCAACGATGATGCCGGCAGTTTTCAGGCCTATGATCCCCAGGAACAGCCCGACACCCGCGCCCATGGCGTAGCGCAGGCTCACGGGAATACTGTTGAGCAGCCATTCGCGGATCTTGGAAAAGGTCAGGATCATGAACAGCACACCGGAGACAAACACCGCACCGAGGGCGGTTTCCCAGTTGTAGCCCATGGTGCCGACCACGGTGTAGGTGAAGAACGCGTTCAGGCCCATGCCCGGCGCCAGGCCGACCGGCCAGTTGGCGTACAGGCCCATCAACAGGCAACCGAGCGCGGCGGCGATGCAGGTGGCGACAAACGCGGCACCGTGATCGATGCCAGCGTCAGCCATGATGTTCGGGTTGACGAAGATGATGTAAGCCATCGTGATGAAGGTTGTCAGACCGGCAATCAGCTCGGTCTTCACCGTGGTGCCATGCAAGCTGAGTTTGAAGAGGCGTTCCAGCCAGCCATTGCGTAATGGCGGCGAGAGGTCCAGCGTCGGGGCTTCGGATTTGCGGCTTTCCACAGCGAATACTCCTCAAGAGTTTTATTTTTATTTCCAGGGCCGGACCCATGAGGGTGGCAGCGGCCCTTTGAGGCACTTGCGAATTTGTTGACCGCTTGGTCAGGAACTCGCACGAAGTGGATTATGCTTTTGTATACAAATAAAGCAAATAATGTTTTTGATTTTGTAGACGAAAGTTTTGGAGATAGGGATATATCGCCTGCGGTGACGCCTTTGAGTGATCGTTCCCACGCTCTGCGTGGGAATGCCGCCATGGACGCTCCGCGTCCGCTGTTGGGGGCGACGCAGAGCGTCGCGGGATGCATTACCACGCAGAGC
Organism: Pseudomonas sp. ANT_J12; assembly: GCF_008370045.1. Classification (GTDB taxonomy): domain Bacteria; phylum Pseudomonadota; class Gammaproteobacteria; order Pseudomonadales; family Pseudomonadaceae; genus Aquipseudomonas. The sequence continues at coordinate 65,245 of NZ_VOBN01000001.1, read as the reverse complement.
GTGGGAACGATCAGTTATGTTCAGTCCGCGAGCGCTTGGGTTTGCCCCAACGCTTTGTTCACCGCCAACCATCCATTCACCGCCGTCTCCCCAGCTTCGGTGAACACCCGCTCCAGCAGTTTCACCTGCTCACGCCGCAGCGACTGCTCAAACTTCGCGCCATCCTCAGTCAGCTCAAGCAGCCGTTTACGCTTGTCCATCTCTGACGCCACGCTGTTGACCAAATGCATTTCCAGCAACTGACGCAGCGGAATGTTCAGCGCCTGCTTGCTCACGCCGAGCAACGCCAGCAATTCCTTCACGCTCAGGTTCGGATAACGGGCGATGAAAAACACGATGCGTTGATGCACTCGGCTCAAGCCACGACGCTCAAGCATTTCGTCGGCCTTGGCGGTGAACGCCTGGTAGCCGAAGAAAAACGCTTCCATGGCGTGTTGCTGAGTTGTGGGGTTTTTAAGGTCAAGCATATTGACGTATCCGCTCAAGCTGTCGTAATTTCGGTCAATCAGTTTGACTCATTTTCTTCTAGCCTCGCTACCGGTGACCCCATGGCTTTTTCCGAACGTGTCTCGCGCCTTAAAAGTTCTTTGATCCGAGAAATCCTCGCCGCCGCCCAGCGCCCAGAGGTGATGTCGTTCGCTGGCGGCTTGCCGGCCGAAGCCATGCTGCCGAAGGTCGAGTGGGCCGACATGCCGTTGTCCATGGGCCAATACGGCATGAGCGAAGGCGAGCCGGCACTGCGTGAAGCCCTGGCGGCCGAAGCGCGGGCGTTGGGCGTACCGTGTGAGGCGAGCCAGGTGTTGGTGGTCAGCGGCTCCCAGCAAACCCTCGATCTGGCGGCTAAGCTCTATATCGACAAAGGCACCGAGATCCTGCTGGAAGCGCCGACCTATCTCGCGGCGTTGCAGATTTTCCAGCTGTTCGGCGCCGACTGCATCACCGTGCCGCTGGAGGCCGATGGGCCCGACCTTGCACAAATGCGCGCGCGCCTGCAAAAACATCGTCCGGCGTTTATTTACCTGATCCCGACTTTCCAGAACCCATCGGCCGTGCGCTACAGCGAAGCCAAGCGCGATGCGGTGGCGGCGCTGCTCGATGAGTTTGGCGTGACGCTGATCGAAGACGAGCCCTACCGCGAACTGACCTTCGACGGCGCCAGCGCCACGCCAATCGTCAGTCGCTTGAAAACCGCCAGTTGGATCTACACCGGCACCGTATCGAAAACCCTGCTGCCGGGCCTGCGGGTTGGTTATCTGATCGCCAGTCCGGACCTGTTTCCGCACTTGTTGCGGCTCAAGCAATCGGCGGACCTGCACACCAATCGGGTAGGGCAGTGGCAGGCGCTGCAATGGATCGGCACCGAGAAATTCCAGCAGCATCTGAGTGAGCTGCGGGATTTCTATCGGATGCGTCGGGATGCCTTCCAGTCGGCACTGAAAACACATTTTTCCGATCTGGCGGATTGGAACATGCCGCAAGGCGGGCTGTTTTTCTGGCTGACGCTCAAGCAACCGCTGGATACCCGCACGTTGCTCAAGACGGCCTTGGCAGCGGACGTGGCGTTTATGCCGGGCGAACCGTTCTTCCCTGATCCGGATAACAATCCCGGCCATTTGCGGCTGAATTTTAGTCACATCGACCCGGCGCGGCTGGAAGAAGGCCTCAAGCGGTTGGCTGCGGTGGTGAGGCAGGCCCAAGCGGCAAAGGCAGCCTGAAGTTATAAAAAAACCGGCTTGAGGGCCGGTTTATTTTTATCTGGGATTTGCGGTGGCAGGGCGGGCCTCATCGCGGGCAAGCCTTGCTCCTACAGGTTGGGAGTGATCGCAAAATGTGAGCAGCGCCATCAGTCCGTAGGAGCAAGGCTTGCCCGCGATGGCGTCCGCAAAAACGCCACTGAAAAATCAGGCCGCAGCGAAGCGCTTATCCAGATAATCAATAATCACCTTGGACTCATACATCCAGGTGGTCTGCCCATTCTCTTCAATGCGCAGGCACGGCACCTTGATCTTGCCGCCGTGATCCAGCAACGCCTGGCGATCCTGCTCGTTGTTCTTCGCATCGCGCAGCGCCACCGGTACGTTCAAGCGGCGCAGGGTGCGGCGGGTCTTCACGCAGAACGGGCAGGCGTGGAACTGATACAGGGTCAGGCCCTTGGCGGCGTTGTTGACCTGGGCCTGGACCTCGGCCGGGCGCTGCTTTTTGCCCGGGCGGGTGATGAAGTCGATGAAGATGATCAGTTGGCCAAGGCCGACACGAAGCGCTTTTACGAACACGTTGAAAGCCTCACGGTGGGAATCAAGAAAGGCGCGCAGCTTACCTGATTTTTCACAGGCGAAAAAAAACCGGCGATGAATGCCGGTTTTCTTAGTGCTGCGGATTACTTGATCAGGCTGAGAAACTCGCTGCGGGTGGCGGCGTTTTCCCGGAACTCACCGAGCATCACCGAGGTGATCATCGAGGAATTCTGCTTCTCGACACCGCGCATCATCATGCACATGTGCTTGGCCTCGATCACCACCGCAACGCCCAGGGCGCCGGTGACTTGCTGGACCGCGTCGGCGATCTGGCGGCTGAGGTTTTCCTGGATTTGCAGGCGACGCGCATACATATCGACGATCCGCGCGACTTTCGACAGCCCCAAGACCTTGCCGCTCGGGATGTAGGCGACGTGGGCCTTGCCGATGAACGGCAGCAGGTGGTGTTCGCACAACGAGTAGAGCTCGATGTCCTTGACCAGCACCATTTCGCTGTTGTCGGAGCTGAACAAGGCACCGTTGGTGACTTCTTCCAGTGTCTGTTCATAACCGCGGCAAAGGTACTGCATGGCTTTGGCGGCACGCTTTGGCGTGTCGAGCAGGCCCTCGCGGGACACGTCCTCGCCCAATTGACCGAGAATCGCGGTGTAATTCTGTTCCAGGGACATGAAACTACCTGTGGGATTTTTCGCAAAGGGCAAGGGTACGGTGGCAAACACGGCGCTGCAAGCGTGGCGCGACAGCTTTACTCGTCGCGACCTTCCATCATGGTGCGTTTGAGCAGCACATAAACCGCGCCGGCGCCGCCGTGTTTGGCCTGGCACGAGGTGAAGCCGAGCACTTGGGAATGCTGGCGCAGCCAGGTGTTGACGTGGCTTTTGATCATCGGCCGCTTGCCGTCCAGGCGCACGGCTTTGCCGTGGGTGACGCGCACGCAGCGGATTTCGAATTTGGTTGCTTCGGCGAGAAAGGCCCAGAGGGTTTCCCGAGCCTTTTCCACGTTCATGCCGTGCAGGTCAAGGCTGCCTTCGAACGGGATCTGGCCAATCTTGAGTTTGCGGATCTGGCTTTCCTGCACACCGTCGCGGGCCCACATCAACTCATCTTCCGGGCCGACATCAATCACGAACTGATCGGACAAGCCATCAACGGTGGTGGCATCGGTGCGCACGGTGGCGGCCTGACGCAGCTTGGCGATCTGGGCGCGGTCGCTTTTGGGTTTGCCGGTTTCGGCGCGATCGTGCTTGATCGGCTTGATGCCTTGAGTCGCACTTTTGAACAGGGAAAAATCGTCGTCTTGCATGTCAGCCTCCGCGAAGGAGGGCAGTTTACCCAAGTCGGGACGCGATCCATAACAATTGGGCCCGGCAAGTTGCCGAGCCCAAGGATTCAGTCGTGTTTTTTCATCAGGTGCGGGGACATGTTCAGCGCTTGCGACTGGCGCGAGCGGCGACGGCAGCGGCGCCACAGCCACACGCCGATGTACAGCACGAACAGGCCGATCACCGCGATCACCGCCGCGCCGACCTTGTTGGTATTCAGCTCGCCCAGTGCGGGCGCGTGGCCGAGCAGGCTGCCGACACCGGCCAGCGTCATCAATACGCCGAGCATCGCCAGCAGGGCGGCAATCGCTGCACCGATTCGAAAACGCCAGTTGCTTTGGCCTTTGGGCCGCAAGCGGCGTGCGTCAAAACCATCGGATAACTTCATTCCGACCTTCCTCAATGGGTATCGGCCCTTCGACCGGGAGTTGACCGGGATGTTCCTGAGGCTAGGGCAATTGCAGCAAATGAGAGGCTTTTGCGGATGAGCGGCGGCATGTGCCGCTCATCAAAAGTCGGTCAGATCAGATCGTGGGTCAGGGCAAGGGTGGCGAAGTTGTCCGCCATGATTGCCATTTCGGTCTGCTGAACGTGCTCGGCGCTGAGTACACCCCCCTTGTAAGGCAGGTCGCGGGTGGCACAGGCATCCTCGACCAGGGTGCAACGAAAGCCCAGGTTCTTCGCCGCGCGCACGGTGGTGCTGACACTGGAGTGGCTCATGAAGCCGCAAACGATCAGGTCCAGGGAGCCCAGCTCTTGCAGGCGATCGTACAGCGTGGTGCCGTGGAACGCGCTCGGCAGCAGTTTGCCGATAATGGTTTCATCGCTCGTTGGCTCGAGGCCCGGAATGAACTCGCCGCGTTCGCCCTGTGGATCGAACAGCCCGCCGACGGTGCCGAGGTGACGTACGTGCACGATCGGCCGACCGGCTGCGCGGGCAGCGGCCACGATTTGCTTGATGTTCGCGACGGCAGCTTCCATGCCGCTCAGGGCCAGCGGGCCGCTGAGGTATTCTTTCTGGGCATCGATGATGATGAGGGTCGCCTGGCTCAGTTTGGCCGCCGGGTAACCGCGACCGCTGAGTTGAAACATCGTTTGTGGAACGGACATTCTGGGGCTCCTTGGAGTGGGGCTTTTGCGACATTGTCCTCTGGCTGAGCGGTTCTGTGAATCGCTACCATCGTAGGCACCGTCGTTGCTGGCTTGCAGCCTTGTCAAGAGGCTCATTCTGTTCAATAGCCAAGCGCAAAAATGGAAGAGTCCTACATCTGATCCGGTGTTTTTCCTGCGTCGTCGTGGCGCGTTTTGGCTGTTAGAATCGCCCGTCGTTTTATTTGCCAGTTTTATTTGGAGTTGCCGCTGTGATCACTTCCCGACTTCGTACCCTGCGTGACCATATCCGTTGGGCCGTCAGCCGCTTCCATGGGGAGGATCTGTTTTTCGGCCATGGGACCGACAACGCCTGGGACGAAGCCCGTCAACTGGTGTTGGGTGCATTGCACCTGCCGTGGGAAATTGCCGACAGCTATCTGGACTGCAATCTGGAAGACGATGAACTGGTCAATCTGCAACGCTTGCTCAAGCGTCGCATCGAGGAGCGCATTCCTACCGCTTACCTGTTGGGCGAGGCCTGGTTCTGCGGAATGTCGTTCATTGTCGATGAGCGTGTGCTGATCCCGCGCTCGCCGATTGGCGAACTGATCGAAAAGCGCTTCGCTCCGTGGCTGGGCAAGGATCCGGCGCGGATTCTCGACCTGTGCACCGGTTCCGGCTGCATCGGTATCGCCTGTGCCTATGAGTTCCAGAACGCCGAAGTGGTGCTGGCCGACCTGTCGTTCGAAGCACTGGAAGTGGCCAACCAGAACATCGAGCGCCATGGCGTCGATGAGCGGGTATACACGGTTCAGGGCGATGGCTTTGATGGGCTGCCGGGGCAACGTTTCGACCTGATCGTGTCGAACCCGCCCTACGTCGATGCGGAAGATTTCGCCGACATGCCGGACGAATACCAGCACGAACCGGAACTGGGCCTGGCCTGTGGCGACGATGGTTTGAACCTGGTGCGCCGGATGCTCGCCGAAGCGGCGAATCACCTGACCGAGAAGGGTTTACTGATTGTCGAAGTAGGCAACAGCCAGGTGCACGTCGAAGCGCTGTACCCGGAAGTCGACTTCGCCTGGCTCGATTTCGAGCGCGGTGGGCATGGCGTGTTTATGTTGACCGCCGAGCAGTGCCGCGATCACCAGGCGGTGTTTGCGTCCCGCGTTTAACCGCTAAAGATCGTTCCCACGCTCTGCGTGGGAATGCCTCCACGGACGCTCCGCGTTCGGCTTGAAAAGGGACGCGGAGCGTGCCGGGCTGAATTCCCACGCAGAGCGTGGGAACGATCAGCCATCACCGATGCGTCGCAATCCAGATCAACAACCCCGCCTGAAACACCGAAAACGCCACCAGGCACGTAATCGTAAAACGTAGCCCGGCGTCTTCACGCTTGTACTTGCTGACCTTTTCTTCGTGCTTCTTGAGCTTCACTTCCTGCTCGGCCAGGTTCTGCTCCGCCTGCTGCAACATCTGCGCGGCTTCGAGAATTTCCACCTGTTGCAGCTTTTCGCTGTTCCAGTCCGCCAGCAAGTCGCCGACCTGGACCTCTTTGACGCTGCCCTTCAAATGCTGGGCATCGGCGTACGCGACTTCAAAACCGTGCATGCGCAAAAAGTGATCGCGGCGCAGGCGCGTGTCTTCGTTCAGCGCATCCTTGTTGTTCAGGTCGCTGCCGTCGACGGTGTAGGTGGGCCAACGCTTTTTTGCCCAGCTAATGCCTTGAGCGGCCAGGTAGCGTCCGATGCCGCGGTTCATCGGCTCGATCTGCAAGCCGCTGTCAGGGCCGAAATGCACGCGTTTGGTCTCGTGATCGACCCAAACGTCCAAGTGATTCTGCTCTTTGCGCACCCGCTGGCCCGGCAACTTGATGGTCAGGCGCATCAGGCTGCGTTCCTTGCTGTTGCGCTCGGCGTAACCGAACTCGACAAAGCGCAACGGCCGGCTACCGGTGTTGCGGTCGGTCTTCAACGGCGCCAGGCGAAGCATCTTGTGGTGCTCGGCGTGGACGTCCGCCCACGGCAACTCGACCGCTGGCGGTGTGTCTTTTTCAGCGGTGGTGTCGGGTGAAGTCTGGGTATCAGTCATAACGGCGAGATCCTGTCCAAGCGCTGCTTGCCGCCAGTCATAGCGCTGGCGACAAAGGCTTATCGGCCGTTTTTTTGAAGACTAGAGGGTAACAGCGCTCAACTGGAGCGAAGTCCGTCAATAAAGCCGAGGATTCGCGAGCCAAGTTCAGCGGCCAGGGGCAATTGTGGATCCTTATAGGATGCCAACTGCCGTTTCACATCGTTGGGCACGATGCGCATCACGTGGTTCATGCCCTCGATCACCGCCAGTTCGGCGTCGGGCTTGGCTTCTTTCAACAGCTTGGCGTCGCCGACGCCGACCTGGATGTCGCTGGTGCCCTGGATGATCAACGCCGGCATTTTCAACCGGGCGAAAGCGCCCGCCGGGTCCTGGCGGAACAGCGAAATCAGGTACGGCTGCACGCTTGGGCGAAAAATCACCTGCAACTGCGGCGGGACGTTGTCGTCGGTGTGGCCGGCCTTCAGGCTGTCGAGCAGTTCATTGCTGCGCAGCATCAGCGGTGGCGGCAGGCGATTGCTCAATTGCTGGCGCAGCACCTGGTCCACTGGCCGGGCGCTGCCGGACATGGAAATCACCGCCGCCGCATCGACGCTCGGCGCCGCCAGCGTGGCGATCAACGCACCTTCGCTGTGGCCGAGCAGAATCAATTTGCCGAAACGCGGATCGGCCTTGAGCTTGCGGCTCCAGGCCTCGGCATCGGCTACGTAGGCTTCCACCGACAGATTGCGTTCGTCCGGGGTCGCGGCCAGGCTCGCCGCCACGCCGCGCTTGTCGTAGCGCACGCTGGCGATGTTGTGCTTGGCCAGCACCCACGCCAGGCGCTTGAGGCTGTCGTTGCGCCCGCCGTCGGGGTTGTTTCCGTCGCGATCCGTAGGGCCGGAGCCGGAAATGATCAGGACAACCGGCACCGGCGTGTCGGATTTAGGCAACAACAATGAGCCGAAAAGCTCTCCGGTGCCGGTATCCAAATTGATCGGTCGTTGTAGGACAGTGGCCTGAACGAAGCCGGTAAACAGGGTAAGACTCAAGGCTAGAACTCGCAGCATCATCACGCCATCATGGATAAGGTGCCGGTTGGACTCGCGGGCACCGGTAAGGTTCGAGGATGAACTACTTGGGTTGCCTGCGTATACTGGCGCGCATTACGTATTCAGGTTCGATTTCACGGAGCGTCCCGCATGTCCGGCAATACCTACGGCAAGCTGTTCACTGTCACCACCGCAGGCGAAAGCCATGGTCCGGCGTTGGTCGCCATTGTCGACGGCTGCCCGCCGGGTCTGGAGATTTCCCTGGAGGATCTGCAGCGTGACCTTGACCGCCGCAAGCCCGGCACCAGCCGCCACACCACCCAGCGCCAGGAAGCCGACGAAGTCGAAATCCTCAGCGGCGTGTTCGAAGGCCGCACCACCGGTTGCGCCATCGGCCTGTTGATCCGCAACACCGACCAGAAGTCCAAGGACTACTCGGCGATCAAGGACCTGTTCCGCCCGGCCCACGCCGACTACACCTACCACCACAAGTACGGCGAGCGCGATTACCGCGGCGGCGGTCGCAGCTCGGCCCGGGAAACCGCGATGCGCGTGGCGGCCGGGGCGATTGCCAAGAAGTACCTGGCGACTCAGGGCATCGTTATTCGTGGCTACATGAGCCAGCTCGGTCCGATCGAAATCCCGTTCAAGACCTGGGATTCGGTGGAAGAAAACGCCTTCTTCAGCCCCGACCCGGACAAAGTGCCGGAACTGGAAGCCTATATGGACCAGTTGCGCCGCGACCAGGATTCGGTCGGCGCCAAGATCACCGTGGTCGCTGAAGGCGTGATGCCGGGCCTGGGCGAGCCGATCTTCGACCGCCTCGACGCCGAACTGGCCCACGCGCTGATGAGCATCAACGCCGTGAAAGGCGTGGAAATCGGCGCCGGTTTCGCCAGCGTCGCCCAGCGCGGCACCGAACACCGCGATGAAATGACCCCGGAAGGTTTTCTCAGCAACAACGCCGGCGGCATTCTCGGCGGCATCTCCTCGGGCCAGCCGATCGTCGCGCACCTGGCATTGAAGCCAACGTCGAGCATCACCACGCCGGGCCGTTCCATCGACATCCATGGCAACCCGGTGGACGTGATCACCAAGGGCCGTCATGACCCGTGCGTCGGCATCCGCGCCACGCCGATTGCCGAAGCGATGATGGCCATCGTGCTGATGGATCACCTGCTGCGTCATCGCGGGCAGAACGCCGATGTGCAAGTGAGCACGCCGGTGTTGGGTCAGCTTTAATGGCTCACCGCACAGTCGCCGGGGCCTGAAGACCTTGGCGGCGCTCCCGTACTGGCGGCTCTCCAGTTTCTATCTGTTCTATTTCGCCTTGCTCGGTTCGACAGCGCCATTTCTGGCGCTGTACTTCGATCACCTGGGCTTTTCCAGCGCGCGCATCGGCGAACTGGTGGCGATCCCGATGCTGATGCGCTGCGTGGCGCCGAACATCTGGGGCTGGCTCGGCGACTACACCGGCCGACGCCTGGCCATCGTGCGCTTCGGCGCAGTCTGCACGTTGCTGACGTTCTCGCTGATCTTCGTCAGCAAAACCTACGCCTGGCTGGCGATGGTCATGGCCCTGCACGCGTTCTTCTGGCACGCGGTGCTGCCGCAATTCGAAGTCATCACCCTGGCGCACCTCAAGGGCCAGACCTCTCGCTACAGCCAGATTCGTTTGTGGGGCTCCATCGGTTTCATCATCACCGTGGTCGCCCTCGGGCGGGTGTTCGAGTGGCTGAGCCTGGACGTGTACCCGGTGGCGCTGGTGCTGATCATGGCCGGGATTGTCGTCAGCAGCTTGTGGGTGCCAAACGCACAACCGGTGCAGAGCGAACGCGTGACCGGGGAGGGCTTCCTCAAGCAACTGCGCAGCCCCGGCGTATTGGCGTTTTACGGTTGCGTGGCGCTGATGCAGATGAGCCACGGGCCGTATTACACCTTTCTGACTCTTCACCTGGAACGTCTCGGTTACAGCCGTGGCGTGATCGGCATGCTCTGGGCCGTCGGTGTCGTCGCGGAAGTCCTGATGTTCCTGGCCATGAGCAAAATCCTCGCGCGCTTCTCGGTGCGCCGGGTGCTGATGGCGAGTTTTCTGCTGGCGGCCCTGCGCTGGTTGCTGCTAGGTTCGTTCGCTGAGTTTTTGTGGGTGCTGTTGTTCGCCCAAGTACTGCACGCAGCCACCTTCGGCAGCTTTCACGCGGCTGCCATCCAGTTCGTGCAACGTAGTTTCGGCGCCCGTCAGCAGGGCCAGGGCCAGGCGTTGTACGCAGCACTGGCCGGCACCGGCGGCGCACTCGGCGCGTTGTATTCCGGCTACAGCTGGAATGCCCTCGGCGCCACATTGACCTTTAGTATTGCCAGCCTCGCAGCCTTCGCCGCTGCCGTTATCATTGCCACACGTATGCAAGAGGACCGGCCATGAGCCTTACCCGTGAACACCTCGCCCAGGAAATCATCGACGCCGGGCGTTTTTTGTACGGTCGCGGCTGGTCGCCGGCCACCAGCAGCAATTATTCGACGCGCCTGTCACCGACCGAAGCGCTTCTGACCGTGTCCGGCAAGCACAAAGGCCAACTCGGCCTCGACGATGTGCTGGCCACCGACCTGTCCGGCAACAGCCTGGAACCGGGCAAGAAACCGTCCGCCGAAACCCTGCTGCACACCCAACTCTACAGCTGGCGCCCGGACATCGGCGCGGTGCTGCACACCCATTCGGTGAACGCCACGGTGCTGTCGCGCCTGACGCCGCAAGCCTTCATCGAATTTGAAGACTACGAACTGCAAAAAGCCTTCAGCGGCGTCTCGACCCACGAGTCGTTGGTGCGGGTGCCGATTTTCGACAATGACCAGGACATTGCGCGCCTGGCCGCCAAGGTGCAGCCTTGGCTCGACGCCCATCCCGATTGCGTCGGCTACCTGATTCGCGGCCACGGCCTCTACACCTGGGGCGCGCGCATGAGCGACGCCCTGCGGCAGATCGAGGCCTTTGAATTTTTGTTCGAGTGCGAGTTGAAGATGCGCTCGGTCTTGAACCGTCAAGCATGAACCGTTAAGGAGTTGCCCTGATGAGCAGCCTGTCCGTTTACCACGTCTCAAGCCCTGACATTCCGAACAAGGTACTGACACATTTCGAAGACATCGCTTCGACCCTGGCCGAACAGGGCGTGCGTTTCGACCGCTGGCAAGCCACCGCGAAAATCCAGCCCGGCGCCAGCCAGGAAGAAGTGATCGCGGCCTACCAGGAGCAGATCGACAAGCTGATGACCGAGCGTGGCTACATCACCGTCGATGTCATCAGCCTGAACAGCGACCACCCGCAAAAAGCCGAACTGCGGGCCAAGTTCCTCGATGAACACCGCCATGGCGAGGACGAAGTACGATTTTTCGTCGCCGGCCGTGGGCTGTTTACCCTGCACATCGACGATTATGTCTACGCCGTGCTCTGCGAGAAAAACGACCTGATCTCGGTCCCGGCCGGTACGCCGCACTGGTTTGACATGGGCGAGCATCCGCATTTCGTGGCGATCCGTTTGTTCAACAACCCCGAAGGCTGGGTTGCCAAGTTCACCGGCGAAGACATCGCCAACCGCTTCCCGCGCCTGGAGGACTGATTCAATGCCGATCAAAGCGATTCTCACCGACATCGAAGGCACCACCAGCGCGGTGAGTTTTGTGTTCGACGTGTTGTTTCCCTACGCAGCTAAACACTTGCCGGACTTTGTTCGCCAACACGCCGCACGGGCGGATGTCGCTGAGCAACTGGACGCCGTGCGTCGGGACAGTAACGAACCCGAGGCAAACGTTGAGCGGGTCATTGAAATCCTGCTGGGCTGGATCGCCGAAGACCGCAAGGCCACGCCGCTCAAGGCGTTGCAAGGCATGGTCTGGGAGCAGGGCTATCAGGCCGGGCAGTTGAAAGGCCACGTGTACCCGGATGCCGTTGAAGCGCTCAAGCGCTGGCATCAGCAAGGTTTTCAACTGTTTGTGTATTCCTCGGGCTCGATCCAGGCGCAGAAGCTGATCTTCGGCTGTTCGGAAGCGGGGGATTTGTCGCCGCTGTTCAGCGGTTATTTCGACACCACGTCGGGACCCAAGCGTGAGGCGCAATCATACGAGCGCATCACTCAGGCCATTGGGTTGGAAGCAGGGCAGATTCTGTTCCTGTCCGACATCGTCGAAGAACTGGACGCGGCCCGCGCGGCGGGAATGGCGACGTACGGGTTGGCGCGAGAGGGCAGCGAATTGGCAGGGCACATGACCGTCGACAGCTTTGCGCGGATCAACCCCACCGCCATGTAACCCGAGCGAGGCTTGCCCGCGACGGCGTCCGATCAGCCAATATTTATATCGCCTGATACGCCGCCTTCGCGGGCAAGCCTCGCTCCTACAGGGTATGCAGGGGGATTGCAGGGGATTGCGTGACGCCAGAAACAATTCAGGCCGTGAAGCGAAAGCTATCACGGCCTGTTTGTTTAAAGCGCCAATCGATTTACGCCGAATGATAAGTCGGCAAAGCAAACCGCTGCTGGCTCTGCAGCATCGAGATTTGCGGCAATTCGCTGGCCTGTTCAGCCAGGTCACGGCGGATCGCGCTGATCACCCACGACAGTTGGTCGCCAGCATGCAATTGCTGGTAGGAAATCGAGCGTTTAAAGACTTTGCCTTCGGTGCTGCGCAGCGTCAGCAGGATGCCACCGTCAGGGCGTGCCTGGGTGGTCACGTCGAAGTTGGAGAACAGCGAGGTAAATTTTTCTTGGATCAGGCTCATGTCTATCAGCTCCGTTAGCACTTGATTAGCAAGCATGGAGAGGTAGTTGCAGCGTTTGTGCCAGCACTGAGATTTTTAAAAGTCGTTATAAATCAATAGGTTATTTAGTTGTCGATTTTTTGCTTTCGTGCAATCTGCATGAATGGCCATCGTGCATCCTGCATTTTGCGGGGTTTCGCACGATTGAATGGAACGAATGGCACGGCCAGGGATCACGTTTGCCCAGGTATCCAGGGCGGATACAAAACATTGCAAAAACCGCGTGTACAGCTCCAGAACCGCTGACGTATTTTCGGGCTCAATCAACGCCGCCCGACAATAAGAAGATCGAACGGGAGCCACCATGAGCGACACGATTACCTGGGGCATGATGCTCCGCAAATTGCCGACCATCGCCAAAGCCATCCCCCGCGTGGTGAAGGGCATGAAGGTCGCCAACGTCAAGGACCCGACCCAACCGTGTGGCCTCGGCTGGACCTTCGAGCAAGCAACCTTGCGCAATCCCGCCGGCGTCGCCTTGCTGCAAGACGCGGTGGCGCTGACGTACACCCAGGTCAATCAGTGGGCCAACCGCATTGCCCATCACCTGATCGACCAGGGGATCGGCAAGGGTGATGTGGTGGCGATCTTCATCGAGAACCGCCCGGAACTGCTGGTGACGATTTTGGCGGTGGCCAAGGTCGGGGCGATCAGCGCGCTGCTCAATACTTCGCAAACCCGCGATACCCTGGCCCACAGCCTGAACCTGGTGGCGCCAGTGGCGATCATTGTCGGCGAGGAACTGGTGCCGGCCTATTCGGCGGTTCGCGAGCGGGTCGAGATCGCGGCGGTGCGCACCTGGTTCGTCGCCGATCGCGATACCTACAGCTATCCGGGCATTTCGCCCGATCGCTTCATCAACCTGATGATGGCCAGCGCCGACGCCTCCAGCGACAACCCGGCCAGCAGCCATCAGGTGTTTTTCGACGATCCCTGCTTCTACATCTATACCTCCGGCACGACGGGGTTGCCGAAGGCCGGCGTGTTCAAGCATGGGCGCTGGATGCGCAGCTCCGCCAGCTTCGGCCTGATCGCCCTCGATATGCAGCCCGAAGACGTGGTGTATTGCACCTTGCCGCTCTATCACGCCACCGGGCTGTGCGTGTGCTGGGGCTCGGCCATCAGCGGCGCGGCGGGGTTCGCCATCCGCCGCAAGTTCAGCGCCAGCCAGTTCTGGAACGATGTGCGCAAATACCGCGCGACCACCCTCGGTTATGTCGGCGAATTGTGTCGCTACCTGGTTGATCAACCGGCCAGCGCCGACGACAGCCAACACGGCGTGACCAAGATGATCGGCAATGGCCTGCGCCCCGGCGCCTGGCGCGAATTCAAGACGCGCTTCGCGGTGGACCACATCTGCGAGCTCTACGCGGCCAGCGACGGCAACATCGGTTTCACCAACATCCTCAACTTCGACAACACCATCGGTTTCTCCCTGATGTCCTGGGAATTGGTGGCGTATGACCACGACAGCGGCGCGCCGATTCGCAATGCCAAGGGCTTGATGAGCAAAGTCGCCAAGGGCGGGCAGGGCTTGTTGCTGGCGAGAATCGACGACAAGGCGCCGCTGGACGGCTACACCGATCCGCAGAAAACCGAGAAAGTCGTGCTGCACGATGTGTTCGCCAAAGGCGACCGCTACTTCAATACCGGCGACCTGCTGCGCAACATCGGTTTCGGCCACGCGCAGTTCGTTGATCGCCTGGGCGACACCTACCGCTGGAAGGGCGAGAACGTCTCCACCACCGAGGTCGAGAACATTCTGTTGCAGCATCCGAACATCTGCGAGGCGGTGGCCTACGGCGTGGAAATCTGCAACACCAACGGCCGCGCCGGGATGGCGGCGATTACGCCCACCGAGTCCCTGGCCACCCTGGATTTCACCGAGCTGCTGAGCTTTGCGCGCCAGCACATGCCGGCGTACGCGGTGCCTTTGTTCCTGCGCCTGAAAGTGAAAATGGAAACCACCGGAACCTTCAAATACCAGAAGACCCGGCTCAAGGATGAAGCCTTCGACCCGGGCAAGACCGGCGATGACCCGATCTACGCCTGGCTGCCGGGCACCCAGACGTACGTGCAAGTCACCGAGCAGGTGCTGGCGGATATTCGTGGTGGCAAGTACCGCTATTGAATCTGGCTATGGCCGCGCTTGAGAAAAAAGGAGTGACAGGCGCCGGGGCGCTCGGGAAACTGTCGGCTTTCCGATTGACCGAATAGAGAGTCCCCCATGTCAGACCAAAGCCGCCAGATGACGCCCGAAGAAGCTGCCGAATTCGCCGAACAGGTGTTCAACAAAGCGCGCGAGGGCGATGCGGCCATGATGGCGGCGCTGCTGACCAAAGGCCTGCCGCCGAACCTGCGCAACCACAAGGGCGACACCTTGCTGATGCTCGCCGCCTACCACGGTCACGTGGAGACGGTGAAAGTGCTGCTGGAACACAAGGCCGACCCGGAAATCCGCAACGACAACGGCCAGAGCCCGATTGCCGGCGCCGCGTTCAAGGGCGACCTGGCGGTGGTCACGGCGTTGGTCGAAGGCGGGGCGCAAGTCGAAGGCTCGTCGTTCGACGGCCGCACGGCGCTGATGATGGCGGCGATGTTCAACCGCGTTGAAATCGTTGATTACCTGATCAGCAAAGGCGCAGATCCGAAGGCCAAGGACGCCAATGGCGTTTCGGCGCTGGATGCGGCGAAGACCATGGGGGCAGTGGATACCACCGCTCAACTGCAGAAATTGCTCGGCTGACACAACACGGCCCCCTGTAATGGGGGACTACCTGTGGCGAGGGGGCTTGCCCCCGTTGGGTCGCGAAGCGACCCCAAATCAGCGATCGCGGTCATTCAGGTAAACAGTGTTTACCGAGTTTACGACTGCTTCGCAGCCGAACGGGGGCAAGCCCCCTCGCCACAGAAAGCCCCCTTCACCACGGGTCCGCATTTCATCCTGAATGCGTTATCCTTCGCGCCCTCAAAATTTCCCCTCGCTACAGGATCCATCCCCATGAAAACCGCACTCGTCGAACTCATCAGCAAAATCAGCTCCGGGTGCATGGGCGATGATGAAATCCTGAAGATCGCTGACGAAGCGGCCCAGGCCTACGCCGATCCCCAGGCGTTCCTGGCCGCCAACCCGGACATCAACTACGACGACACCTTCCCGATGCCATTGGGCGAATGGGTCGTGGTGGGCAGTCTGCCGGAGACCGTGCTGTTCCAGGCTGACACCTACATGGACCTGTTCGCCCAGATCGTCTCTTCGTTCGGCCCGGGTGTGGACTTCAACATCAAGCCCAAGCAACTGGCCAAGACCGAAGCCCTGACCGCGCTCAACCGCATCCAGGTGCAGATGGGCAGCATGAACAAGGAAAACGGCGGTTACACGCTGATGAACTTCAGCCAGTTGCTCGACGACGAACTGCAAGTGGTGCTGGTCTACGGCAACGACGTGCCCCGCGTACTCGAACTGTGCGCTCAGGTCGGCATCGCCGCTGCGCCTTCTCTGGAAGCCTTGAAAGTGGCAATCCACGTTTAACGCAATAAAACGGAACCCTCGCAGGAGCCGACTATCCTAAGACTGCATGCCACTTTCTTGGGAGCAACACTATGGGTTCCAGTTTTAACGGTCTGGTTGGCCTGATCATTCTTGCCCTGGACATCTGGGCCATCATCAACGTGCTGAAAAGCGGTGCAGAAACCGGGATGAAGATCATCTGGGTGCTACTGATCCTGCTGCTGCCGGTACTGGGCCTGATCATCTGGGCCATCGCCGGGCCACGGGGGAATGTCCGTATCTGACACCACCCTCTGTAGGCGCGAGGCTTGCCCGCGAAGGCGTCGTGTCATTCAACATTGATATCGACTGACACGACGCCTTCGCGGGCAAGCCTCGCTCCTACAGGATCGCGGTTCGTCATCACGTGACGTTCGACCTGTCATGTTCCGCAACGTAGAATGCGCCCCTTTGCCGGGCAATCGAGCCTTTCGATTGGCCATCATGGGCGGGTAACCGTCCGTTGCCGCCGCATTCATCGGAGCACTTCCCATGACCACCACCAAGACCAGCGAATACCTGGAAACCCTCTACGAAGGATACGGCCAGCGTTTTCGCATGGAAAAACTGCTGCACGAAGTGCGCACCGAACACCAACACCTGGTGATCTTCGAAAACCCGCGCATGGGCCGGGTCATGGCGCTGGACGGTGTGATCCAGACCACCGAAGCCGACGAATTCATCTACCACGAAATGCTCACCCACGTGCCGATCCTCGCCCATGGCTCCGCCAAGCGCGTGCTGATCATCGGCGGTGGCGACGGCGGCATGCTGCGTGAAGTGGCCAAGCACGGCAGCGTCGAGCACATCACCATGGTCGAGATCGACGGCACCGTGGTCGACATGTGCAAGGAGTTCCTGCCAAACCACTCCAAAGGCGCGTACGACGACCCACGGCTGAACCTGGTGATCGATGACGGCATGCGTTTCGTTGCGACCACCACCGAGAAATTCGACGTCATCATCTCCGACTCCACCGACCCGATCGGTCCGGGCGAAGTGCTGTTCTCGGAAAACTTCTACCAGGCCTGCCACCGCTGCCTGAACGAAGGCGGCATCCTGGTGACCCAGAACGGCACGCCGTTCATGCAACTGGGCGAAGTGCAAACCACTGCCGGGCGCCTGCGCAGCCTGTTCCCGGATTGGCACTTCTACCAGGCAGCCGTGCCGACCTACATCGGCGGCGCCATGACCTTCGCCTGGGGCGCGACCAACACCGCGTATCGCAAGTTGTCCCGCGAAACCCTGCAACAGCGCTTCGCCGGCAGCGGCATCATCACCCGCTACTACAACCCGGAAATCCACATCGGTGCGTTCGCCATGCCGCAATACGTGCTGAACGCGATCAACAAGCCAAGCAACGACTAAGTTATCCACAATCTCTGAACAACGCGTAACCCCTGGATAACGCGTAACCCCTGTAGGAGCGAAGCTTGCTCGCGAAAGCGGTGCATCAGTCGACATGTGTATTGACTGATACACCGCTTTCGCGAGCAAGCTTCGCTCCTACAGGGGTTTTTGTTTTTTCATGAGTCAGCGTCCAATCCGTTTGAACGATCAGCCCGCCCAAAAGTCCAGATAGTTGTAAGCCCATTTGCGGGTTTGATCGAGGAGGCACTGATGCAAAAGTGGAAAATCACTTTCGTGGATGATCACGGCGAAACGCTCGACGAAGTCTTTGAGTGCGACGAGTGCCCGGATAACGAGCACGCGGCCAAACTCATCAAGGCCCGACTCCTTCCTGTGGCTGCCGAACTGGATCTGAACGATCTGGAAGGGCGAACCAGCGACGCCAGCGTCAAAAGTCTCAAGACCCAGAACAGCATTCAAATCCTCGGCATCACTCCTGTCTGAACCTCACCTGTCTCATTCTCAACCAGGCCTTGGCAGCGGCTCCGACTTGGGGCTACTCTGCAAGCGAGATCAGCGAACGGATCGCTAAGGTCTGGTCTTGTCAGCTACATGCTTAAATCCCGGCGGCAACCTGGTTGCCGTATCGCCTTCACCATTCGGTTGCGGGCGTCGGGTGTACGGAAAGTCTATCCATAGGGTTTTAGGAGGACGTTTCATGAGCACAGCCTATCAAGAAGACATCAGCACCAGCGTACTGCGCCGCATGAAGGAAGGCGGTTTCGACTTTTCACGATTCCATCCCATCGAGTTCTACGCGATTTTCCCGGACGAGGAGCGGGCACGCAGGGCGGCAGGTCATTTTTGTGGTGAATCCTTGAATGCCCAGATCAGCGTGCGCGACGACGGCGCATGGCACCTGGAACTGAGCAAAGTGATGTACGCCACCTATGACGGTATCGGCGACTTTGAGCAGGACTTCGAGGCGGTGGTTGAACCTTTGGGCGGCGTCATCGAAGGATGGGGCGTCAAGCAGGAGGTACGAGGGCTACTCGCATAACACTATGAACAGCGACAACATTCACTAACGGCTGACCTTCGGGTTGGCCGTTTTCGTTTGTGGTTGCCTGAAACCCTGTTGGCAAAACGCTGAAACAAGAATCCTGGGCAAAAAAAACCGCCTGAACAGGCGGCCAAAGGGAAGTTCGAGAGGTTTTGCAACGATTGCGCGGATTATCCGCACCATCCCCCGGGCAGTGAAATCAACTCTGACTATGCTGGTGATAGGCGACAACATTGCTTCGCAATGAAGCGGGGGCGATCAAGTTGGGGCGTTTGCCGCACAGCATTGGTGCGGTGCTTTTGGGGCGATTATCCAACTGATTGAAATCTAAGCGTTTATGCCGATGGCACGGGCCTTGCGATGCCTAGATGTCCGGGTGACAAGGAGTACGGCATGATCCGCACCTATTTTGATGAGATGTACGATGCCGGCGGCCTGGTCCGCCCGCATTACCGGGAGTTTGCCCGTTGGCTGGCCGAAACGCCTGACGAGCTTTTGGCACAACGGCGACGCGAGGCCGATCTGTTGTTTCATCGCGCCGGCATAACCTTCACGCTCTATGGGGATGAGCAGGGGACAGAGCGCCTGATTCCCTTCGACACCATTCCCCGCAGTATCCCCGCCAGCGAATGGCGGATAGTCGAACGGGGCTGCATCCAGCGGGTCAAGGCGTTGAACATGTTCCTCGCCGACCTCTATCACGAGCAGCGCATCATCAAGGCCGGCATCATCCCGGCCGAGCAGGTGCTGGCCAACGAGCAATACCAGTTGGCGATGCAAGGTCTGGATTTGCACCGGGATATCTATTCCCACATCTCCGGCGTCGATCTGGTGCGCGACGGCGACGGCACTTACTACGTGCTTGAAGACAACCTGCGTACCCCGAGCGGCGTGAGCTACATGCTCGAAGACCGCAAGATGATGATGCGCCTGTTCCCCGAGTTGTTCGCGGCGCAACGCATTGCCCCCATCGACCACTACCCGAACCTGTTGCTCGACACCCTGAAAAGCTCCAGCCCGATTGATAACCCGAGCGTGGTGGTGCTGACGCCGGGCCGTTTCAACAGCGCGTTTTTCGAGCACGCCTTTCTGGCGCGAGAGATGGGCGTGGAACTGGTGGAAGGCGCGGACCTGTTTGTGCGCGATGACAAGGTGTTCATGCGCACCACGGACGGGCCGAAAGCGGTAGACGTGATTTACCGGCGCCTCGACGACGCGTTCCTCGATCCGCTGGCGTTCAACCCGGATTCGATGCTCGGTGTGCCGGGGCTGTTGTCGTCCTATCGCTCCGGCAACGTCGTGCTGGCGAATGCCATCGGCACCGGGGTCGCGGACGATAAGTCGGTGTACCCGTTCGTGACCGACATGATTCGTTTCTATCTGGATGAAGAGCCAATCCTGAAAAACGTGCCGACCTTCCAGTGCCGCAATCCCTCGGAGCTGTCCCACGTCCTGGCCAATCTCCCCGACCTGGTGGTCAAGGAAACCCAGGGCTCCGGTGGTTACGGAATGCTGGTGGGGCCGGCGGCGACGGCGGCGGAAATCGAGTCGTTCCGTGCACGGATCAAAGCCAAGCCCCACGCGTACATCGCGCAACCGACCTTGTCGCTGTCGACCTGTCCGACCTTTGTCGAAAACGGCATCGCGCCACGCCACATCGACCTGCGTCCGTTTGTATTGTCTGGCCGCGAAACCCGGGTTGTGCCCGGTGGTTTGACCCGTGTTGCTTTGCGTGAAGGCTCCCTGGTGGTGAATTCCTCCCAGGGCGGCGGCACCAAGGACACCTGGGTGGTCGAGGATTGAAGGAAGCCTGCCATGTTAAGTAGAACTGCCTCGGATTTGTATTGGATGTCGCGTTACCTGGAGCGGGCGGAAAACCTCGCACGGATGCTCGACATCAGTTATTCGCTGTCGCTGATGCCGCAGGACGGTCGTGGCGATGGCCTGCACGAACTCGCCATGCCGCTGCTGATCACCGGCACCCTGGACGATTACCTGGAGCGCCACGGCGATTTGCACGCCGAACGGCTGCTGCATTTCTTCGCCCTGGACGCGGCCAACCCGGCGAGCATCTACAGCTGCCTCGGTTCGGCGCGGGCCAGTGCCCACGCGGTGCGTGGGCGAATCACCGCCGACATGTGGGAAAACATCAACGCCACCTGGCTGGAAATTCGCGGGATCGCGGAACAGGGCTTGAGTCGCTATGGCATGAGCCGGTTTTGCGAGTGGATCAAGGAACGCTCCCACCTGTTTCGCGGCGCGTCCTACGGCACCATCATGCGTAACGATGCGTTTCGCTTCATTCGTCTGGGGACGTTTATCGAGCGGGCCGACAACACGCTGCGCCTGCTCGACGCGCGCTACGAAATGGCCGGCGATCAGGCCGAAGCGGTCAGCGACGGTACGGCTCACGCCTATTACCAGTGGAGTGCGTTGCTGCGGGCCTTGTCCTCGTTCGAGGCCTATACCGAGATCTACCGCGATGCGCCGGGCGCCCGGCATGTCGCCGAGCTGTTGCTGCTGCGCGCCGACGTGCCGCGTTCACTGCGTGCCTGCACCGAAGAAATCGACCAGATCCTCGCCCAGTTGCCGGGGGCCAACGGCCGTCCCGCACAACGCCTGGCGGCGGAAATGGACGCGCGCCTGCGCTACACCGGCATCTCCGAAATTCTCGACGAAGGCCTGCACGCCTGGTTGACCGAGTTCATCCCGCTGGTGCGCCAGTTGGGTAACGCCATTCACAGTTCCTACCTGGAGGCTGCATGAGACTTTCCATTAGCCACGAGACCACCTATCACTACGAAGATCAGGTGCGGGCGAGCATCCAGTATTTGCGGCTGACCCCTCACGACAGCGAGCGCCAACACGTGCTCAGTTGGCAGCTCGACCTGCCGCGCCCGGTGCGGGCGCAACTCGATCCGTTCGGCAACATCCTGCACGTGCTGACCATGGACGAACCCCACGAGGCGATCATCATTGGCGCCCGTGGCCAGGTGGATATCGACGAACTGCGCGAAGCCGAGCACGAGAGCCAGTCGGCGCTGCCGTTCCTGCGCTTCACCCGGCTGACCGAAGCCGATGAAGCCCTGCGCGGGTTCGCTGAGAAGGAATGCAAAAAACGTCGGGACCGTACGGCGCTGATCGACTTGATGCAAAGCCTTAACCAGTACATGACCTACACGCCCGGTTCCACCGAAGTCGACACCACGGCGGCCAAAGCCTTCGCCGGGCGCTCCGGTGTCTGCCAGGATCACACCCACGCGTTCCTCGCCTGCGCCCGCAGCCTGGGGATTCCGGCGCGCTATGTGTCGGGGTATTTGTACAGCGAAAACAGCGAACACCTGGCCAGCCACGCCTGGGCCGAAGCCTGGCTGGATGACGCGTGGTACAGCTTTGACGTGACCAACCAGTTGGCGCGGCCGGAGCGCCATCTGAAATTGGCGGTGGGCCTGGATTACCTGGACGCCTGCCCGGTACGCGGCATGCGCCGGGGCGGTGGGTGCGAGCAGATGCATGCGAAGGTGTTTGTCTCACCGACGCCGGTGCCGATGCCGGCGCCAGTGATCTCCGTCCAGCAGCAGTAACCCTCACGCTGATCGTTCCCACGCTCCGCGTGGGAATGCAGCCCGGGACGCTCCGCGTCCCAGAAGCGGACGCAGAGCGTCCATTGAGGCATTCCCACGCAGAGCGTGGGAACGATCGGCTACACGCAGCTAGGGTTTAACCTTACGCCCCGCCATATGCTTCAAATACCCCACCAACAAATCCAGATCCCCCGCCGGCAATACCTGCTCGGAAAACGCCGGCATCTTCGCCTGTGGCCACTGACGTAAACTCTGCGGATCGCGAATGTAACGCTTGAGGAAATCCGCCCCGAAATACTCGGTGGGGTTGTACGGAATATTCAGGTCCGGCCCGAACTGCGCATCCCCCGCGCCATTGAGTCGATGGCAGGCCAGGCAATTCTTCTGGAACAGCGCAAACCCCTGGTTCACCGGATCGTCCGCCTTTAACGCCGGGTCCGGCAGCAGGGCAGGGAAGCGCTGGGCCACCGGCGCCATGCGCTTGATGCTGGCGACTTCGAACGGCCATTGTTCGGGGCTGATATTGCCGGCCTGGGGATCGGTCCAGACCAGATAAAACGGCCCGGCGCTGTGCTTGCCTTCCGACAGCGGTGGCCATGGCTTGG
This sequence comes from Pseudomonas sp. ANT_J12, assembly GCF_008370045.1. GTDB lineage: Bacteria > Pseudomonadota > Gammaproteobacteria > Pseudomonadales > Pseudomonadaceae > Aquipseudomonas. The sequence continues at coordinate 42,492 of NZ_VOBN01000001.1, read as the reverse complement.
CCGGGTCTTCAATGGCCAGCCAGGCTTGCGCCCCTTTGGCATTGAGCAACGGTCCTGCCGCCAGTTCAGCGGCAAAACCGTCCAGGGCCACGGCTTGCAGGTGATCGTCAGGCTGGATGCCAGTCAACAACGCCGCCAACGGCACCGCTTGATAGCGCATGTCGCGTTTGTAGGAAACGTCATTGCTGATGCTGATGGTCTGGACCTGAGGGTGCTTGAGCAACTCCTCGGTCTGCCAGGTGCGACTGCTCGCGCCCAGCTCGAGGTTCAGCTGTGCGGCGTACAGGGGCGTGCCGAACAGCAAGGCCCCAACCAGAATAAGTGCTTTCAAGTGATCGCCGTCCATGTCGTGGAAGTGCCGCAAAGGTTGGCACACCCACGCTGGCCCGGGTAGCGAGCCAGTCACATTTTTTGATCAGACGATGTAAATCCCTGGCGCTGTTTCAGCCAATGACCTTGGTCAGGTTCGGCAAAATCAACAACAGCGTAGTGGCGAATAGGATGAGTCCGGCTTGACGTACTTTCGAATGTTTGAACATGGCTGACCGCCTTTTTTTGTTATTTCCTGATGCCTGCCTGCATATCTCCATGACGGCAAAGCGCTGAACTTCCTGTAGGACGAGTGCCTCGGCAAAACCCGACGACAACTTCGTACATGTTCACCTTAGAGCCCGCGTCACGCTTGGTTTAGATCCATTTCGTATAGTGTAAAGGCTAAAAGCTATTAAAAAGGCATGAGGCCTATTGCCAGCTGCTTTGTCGCCCGTTGGCTAGACAGCTTCGTCACCTGAAACGGTTAATCCGATGGCCGATGACCGTCCGTCTGAGCGTGACCGTCAACGTCGGTGAGCATTGCGGTCATTGAATCCGGCGCTGCTCGGCATAAGGTGAGAACTCAGCATTTCACCGCACAGGTTCGAGGACCACATGACCGAAGCTTTGATTTTCGACGCGTTACGCACGCCCCGTGGCAAGGGCAAGGCCGATGGCGCGTTGCACAGCGTCAAACCGGTGAACCTGGTGGCCGGCTTGCTGAGGGCGTTGCAGCAGCGCACATCGCTGGACACCAGCCAGGTCGATGACGTGGTGCTCGGCTGCGTCACGCCGATTGGCGATCAAGGCTCCGACATCGCCAAAACCGCGACGCAGGTTGCCGATTGGGACGTCAGCGTTGCCGGTCTGCAGATCAATCGCTTCTGCGCTTCGGGCCTGGAGGCGGTGAACCTCGGCGCGATGAAAGTCCGTTCCGGCTTCGAAGACCTGGTGGTGGTCGGCGGCGTCGAGTCCATGTCCCGCGTGCCGATGGGCAGCGATGGCGGTGCCTGGGCGCTCGACCCGGAAACCAATCTGCACAGCCACTTCACCCCGCAAGGCGTCGGCGCCGACCTGATCGCGACGATTGAAGGCTTTAGTCGTCAGGACGTCGATGCCTACGCGCTGCATTCCCAGCAAAAAGCCGCGCGAGCCCGGGCGGACGGTTCGTTCAATAAGTCGCTGGTGCCGGTGCAGGACCAGAACGGCATCATCCTGCTCGATCACGATGAGTTCATCCGCGCCGAGTCGACGATGGAAGGCTTGGGCAATCTCAAGCCGAGTTTCGAAATGATGGGGCAAATGGGCTTCGACGCCACCGCGCTGCGGGTCTACAGCCATGTGGAGCGGATCAACCATGTGCACACGCCGGGCAACAGTTCCGGGATCGTCGACGGCGCGGCGCTGATGCTGATCGGTTCCGAAGCACGCGGTCGGGCGCTGGGCTTGCAGCCGCGGGCGCGGATCGTCGCCACAGCGGTCACCAGCACCGACCCGACCATCATGCTCACCGGCCCCGCGCCGGCCACCCGCAAGGCCCTGGCCAAGGCCGGGTTGCGGGTCGAAGACATCGATTTGTTCGAGGTCAACGAAGCCTTCGCTTCGGTGGTGCTCAAGTTCATCAAGGACATGGCCATCGACCCGGACAAGGTCAACGTCAACGGCGGCTCGATCGCCATGGGTCACCCGTTGGGCGCCACCGGTTGCGCGATCCTCGGCACCCTGCTCGATGAACTGGAAACCCGGCGCTTGCGCTATGGCCTCGCGACCTTGTGTGTCGGCGGCGGCATGGGCATTGCCACCATCATCGAACGCCTCTGAGCCCCGACTTCAAGGAAATTTCTTCATGACTGAAGCCATTCGTTACGAAAAAGGCCAGGACCGGATTGTCGTCCTGACCATCGACATGCCGGGCCAGAGCGCCAATACCATGAACGCGGTGTACCGCGAGGCCATGGCAGCCCGCGTCGCCCAATTGGTGGCGGAAAAGGACAGCATCGCCGGCGTCATCATCACCTCGGCCAAGAAGACTTTCTTTGCCGGCGGCGACCTCAATGAGCTGATCAAGGTCGGCAAACCCGAAGCCAAAGCGTTCTACGACATGGTGCTGACGTTGAAGGGGCAGCTGCGCACCCTGGAAACCCTCGGCAAGCCGGTGGTCGCCGCGATCAACGGTGCAGCATTGGGCGGCGGCTGGGAAATCTGCCTGGCTTGCCATCACCGCGTGGCGCTGGACAATTCGTCGGTGCAACTCGGCCTGCCGGAAGTCACCCTCGGCCTGTTGCCGGGCGGCGGCGGGGTGGTGCGCATGGTGCGTATGCTGGGCCTGGAAAAGGCCTTGCCGTATTTGCTCGAAGGCAAGAAGGTCCGGCCGCAACAGGCGTTGCAGGCCGGTTTGATCGATGAGCTGGCGGCGGATCCTGATGAACTGCTGGCCAAGGCGCGGGCGTGGATCATTGCCAATCCGGCGGCGGTGCAGCGTTGGGATGTGAAGGGTTATCAGATCCCCGGCGGCACGCCGTCGAATCCGAAAGTCGCGCAGATGCTGGCCATCGCGCCGTCGATCCTGCGCGCCAAAACCCAGGGCTGCCTGCCCGCGCCGGAGAAAATCCTCTGCGCGGCGGTGGAAGGCGCCCAGGTGGATTTCGACACGGCACACTTGATCGAGACCCGTTACTTCACGGAGTTGACCACCGGGCAGGTGTCGAAAAACCTGATCGGCACGTTCTGGTTTCAACTGAACGAGATCAATGCCGGTGGCTCGCGGCCACAGGGTTTTGCGCCGTATGTCACGCGCCGGGTCGGTGTGCTGGGGGCGGGGATGATGGGCGCGGGGATCGCTTTCGTCAGCGCCTCGGCGGGCATCGACGTGGTGCTCAAGGACATCAACCTCGCGGCGGCAGAGAAGGGCAAGGCGCATTCGGTGGCGCTGCTGGACAAGAAGGTTGCCCGTGGCCAGTTGAGCGCTGAGCAGCGCGATGCGGTGCTGGCGCGGATTCACACCACCGAAAGCGATGCCGATCTGGCGGGCTGCGACCTGATCATTGAAGCGGTGTTTGAAGATCGCGACCTGAAAGCCAAAGTCTCTGCTGCCGCACAGAAAGTCGTTGGTGCGGACGCGGTGATTGCCTCCAACACTTCGACCTTGCCGATCAGCGGCCTCGCCGCTGCGGTACCGGACCAGAGCAAGTTCATCGGCCTGCATTTCTTCAGTCCCGTAGAGAAAATGGCCTTGGTGGAAATCATCAAAGGCACGAACACCAGTAACGAAACCCTGGCCCGTGGTTTCGATTTCGTCCTGCAAATCAAGAAAACCCCGATTGTGGTCAACGACAGTCGCGGCTTCTTCACCTCGCGGGTGTTCGGCACTTTCACCAACGAAGGCATCGCCATGCTCGGCGAAGGCGTGAGCGCGCCGATGATCGAGACCGAAGCGCGCAAGGCCGGGATGCCGATCGGTCCGTTGGCCATTTCTGACGAAGTTTCCCTCAGCCTGATGAGCCACATCCGTCAGCAAACGGCCAAAGACCTACAAGCCGAAGGGAAGCCGCTGATTGAGCACCCGGCGTTCGCCGTGATTGACTTGCTGCTCAACGAATACAAGCGTCCTGGCAAGGCCGCAGGAGGCGGTTTCTATGATTACCCGGCCGGTGGCCAGAAACATCTGTGGCCGGAGCTGAAAACCCGTTTCGAGAAAGCCGACGGGCAGATTTCACCGAAGGATGTGCGTGATCGCCTGCTATTCGTGCAAGCCATCGAAACCGTGCGCTGCGTGGAGGAGGGCGTGCTGACCTCGACGGCGGATGCCAACGTCGGTTCGATCTTCGGTATCGGCTTTGCCGCCTGGACCGGCGGCGCGCTGCAATTTATCAATCAATATGGCGTGAAAGACTTTGTCGCCCGCGCCCAATACCTGGCCGAGCAGTACGGCGAACGCTTTGCTCCACCGGCGCTGCTGTTGGAAAAAGCCGCCAAAGGGGAGGCGTTCTAAGGGGCCGATGACGCACTTCGGGGCTTGCCTTGCCACCACGTTTCAAGGCAGGCTCTGAGGTGTGCATTATTCCCATCACGTGTCAGGTATTTTTTATGTCGTTACGCATCTGCATTCTGGAAACCGACATCCTGCGTCCGGAACTGGTCGATCAATATCAGGGTTACGGGCAGATGTTCCAGCGTCTGTTTTCGCAACAACCCATCGAAGCCGAGTTCTGCGTCTACAACGTGATGCAGGGCGAATATCCCGGCGATGAGCTGACCTTCGACGCTTACCTGATCACCGGCAGCAAGGCCGATTCCTTCGGCACCGACCCGTGGATCGAAACCCTCAGGACCTACCTGCTCAAGCGCTACGAGCGCGGCGACAAACTGCTGGGCGTGTGCTTTGGTCATCAGTTGTTGGCGTTGCTGCTGGGCGGCAAGAGCGAGCGCGCAACCCAGGGCTGGGGCGTGGGCATCCACAACTACAAACTCGCCGCCAAGGCGCCTTGGATGAGCCCGGTGCGGGAAGAGTTGACGTTGCTGATCAGTCACCAGGATCAGGTGACCGCACTGCCGGAAAACGCCACGGTGATTGCCTCGAGCGATTTCTGCCCGTTCGCCGCGTACCACATCAACGACCAGGTGCTGTGCTTCCAGGGGCATCCGGAGTTCATTCACGACTACTCACGGGCGCTGCTGGAGATTCGCCAGGAAGCGTTGGGTGAGCAGGTGTATTCCAAAGGCGTGGCGAGTCTTGAGCATGAGCATCACGGCACAACCGTTGCGGAGTGGATGATGCGGTTTGTGGCGCATAAGCCTCAGGCGATTTAACGCTAAAAGCTTCGCGGGCAAGCCTCGCTCCTACAGGGATTGCGCAGAATCTGTAGGAGCGAGGCTTGCCCGCGAATGTCACAGACGACTCGGTACTGGCTACAGCCATCCAGACTTCTTGAAACTCGCCCACAAACTCACACACCCCACGGCAATAAATCCCATCACCGCAAAATACCCGTAGTGCCAGCTCAACTCCGGCATGTTCTGGAAGTTCATCCCGTAGATCCCGGCCACCGCCGTCGGGAACGCCAGAATCGCCGCCCATGCTGCGAACTTGCGCTGCACCACGCTCTGGCGTGACGCCTCCAGCAACACCCCGACCTCAATGGTCTGGCTGGCAATATCCGCCAGAGTTGTCAGGTCTTCCATCTGCCGCGTGACATGGATCTGCACATCGCGGAAATACGGACGCATGTTCTTGTCGATGAACGGGAAGCTCAGCTTCTGCAACTCTTCACCAATCTCCACCATCGGCGCCGCATACCGGCGCAAACGCAGCACGTCGCGGCGCAGGCTGTGGAGCTTCTGGATGTCGTGCTCATTGAGCGCGCTGCACAAGACGTTGCGTTCCAGCTCATCGATTTCAGCATGGATCGCTTCGCCCACCGGCTGGTAGTTTTCGATCACGAAATCGAGGATGGCATAGAGGACGAAATCTTCCCCGTGCTCCAACAACAACGGACGCGCCTCACAACGCTGACGGACATGGGCGTAGGACGCCGAGTGACCGTTGCGGGCGGTGATGATGTAACCCTTGCCGGCAAAGATGTGCGTCTCGATGAACTCCAGTTTGCCTTCATGGCGGATCGGCGAGTACGTGACGATAAACAGCGCATCGCCGAAGGTTTCGAGCTTCGGTCGACTGTGTTTTTCCAGGGCGTCCTCGATGGCCAGTTCGTGCAGGTTGAACTGGCGTTGCAGGTTGGTCAGCTCCTGGGCGTTGGGCTCTTCGAGACCGATCCACACAAAGTGCCCGGTCTTGGCGGCCCAGGCTGCGCCTTCATCGAGCGTGATATTGGTGATTTTTTTACCGGCGCTATAAACCGCAGCAGCAACAACTCTACCCATGATGGTGGTTCACTTCTTATCAATACGAATTGGCAGTGACAGGCAGTGTCCAGCTTAGCCTGCTGCTTGTAGAGATTCAGTGAAATCTGCGGAGTTCACGGGCAAGCGTTTCGCAGGCAAAAGAAAACCCGCACAGGGCGGGTTTCTGTTCAGGCAGCTTGCAGTTGCCGGTCCATCGCGGCGATGCACTCGCGCATCTGCTCGCGGCACTGGGCGATCAGCAGCGGCATATCGTCCATGCTCAATCCGGCGGTAGGAATCGCCGGCAGCGAGCGGATCAGAATTTTCCCACTGCGCCAGCGGTTCAGTCGCATGTGCTTGACGTAACTGCTGACACACACCGGTACGATCGGCACTCCGGCGGCAATCGCCATCTGGAACGCGCCTTTCTTGAACGGCAGCAAGTCCTCACCGAGGTTGCGCGTGCCTTCCGGGAACACCCAGATCGAGGTGTCTTCATGCTGCAAGGTATGGGTGGTGGTGAGCATCGACTGGCGCGCCTTGTGCGCATTGCCTCGGTCGATCAACACATTGCCTGCCAGCCAGAACAACTGGCCAAACAGCGGCACCCATTTCAGGCTCTTTTTGCCGATACACACGGTGCGGCGGGGCACCACGTTGCCGAACACAAACAGATCGTAGTTGGATTGATGGTTGGCGATGATCACGCAGCTGTCGGGCTTGTCCATCAACGGACCGACGTCAGTCTTCACCCGCAGGCGCAAAATACACATCGCTGGCCAGGCATACAGGCGCGCGCATAAACGGCTGTTGTCCGGGTTGAACGGTCGGCACAGACCCAGAATCACCCCCAGCACACCGGCCAGAATAAAGTGCAGGCCCATCAATAACATACGAAACACAAACAGCATTTACAGGCCCCACCGGGACAAAAGGTGGCGCAGTGTACGGATGTGCACTGTTTTCGGCAATTGCCACTATAGAGGCGGGAGATAGGCGATGTTTAAGCGCATGTTTCAGACTTGTGGGTCAGACGCGGCCTAGAGCGGTTGCAGACTTTTCAACAGAGCGCGTACGAAAAAGCCCGACATGACGGTCGGGCTTTTCGTTGCAGCAGGAATGGGCTTAACCCAGATGTTCCTGATCCTGGATGATCGCGTTGTCCAGCGTCTCCAGCAGTGCCTTGCGCACTTTCAGCTTGGTGTTCTTGTGCGCGGTCATGTTGATCTTCTTCAACTGGCGCGCCGCTGCCAGCGCTGCACCTTGCAGTTCCTCGGCCGATACCACCGCATCGAGGAAACCGGCAGCAATCGCGCTCTGCGGGTTGAACATCTCGCCATTGATCACCGAACGATGCAGCGCTGCGTTGCTCAAGCGATCACGGGCCAGTTCGATCCCGGCGTGGTGCATGGTCATGCCGATCTGCACTTCGTTCAGGCCAATGCTGAACGGGCCGTCGACCCCAATGCGGTAATCCGCCGACAACAACAGGAACGCACCCTTGGCCACCGCATGCCCAGGGCACGCCACGATCACCGGAAACGGGTGCGACAACAGGCGACGCGCCAGGGTCGAACCGGCCGTCACCAACGCCACGGCTTCTTTAGGGCCGGCGGTCATCACCTTCAAATCGTAACCGCCCGACAGAATCCCGGGCGTGCCGGTAATGATCACCACTGCGCGATCAGTCACCGCCTGATCCAGCGCAACGTTAAACGCCGCAATTACGTCCGGGGAAATGGCGTTTACCTTGCCATTGCTCAACGTCAGGGTCGCGATACCGTCTTCGAGGTGGTAGGAAATCAACTCACTCATGACGCTATTCCTTGTATGAAAGTTGAGGCAGACGTTACCCACCGCGGCAAGCCAGGTAAAGCGCCGTGACTGACCCGCCGGTCACCCTTTCCCCGCCCGCCAAGCGTAGCCGGCCGCACCAGCCGTGCATTCCCCTCTATATAGAAGAGGGCGCGACGCCGGAGATTGGCAGGTTTGCCATACCCCGGAACCCGCCGCAGCGCCCGAATCGCTAACCGCATGAAAATTCTGAAAAAAATATTTGCCATCGGAAAAGCTTTCGACTACATTAGCGCGCCTCGACAGACAGAACATGTTTGAAGAGATACGGTGAAGTGTCCGAGTGGCTTAAGGAGCACGCCTGGAAAGTGTGTATACAAGAAATTGTATCGAGAGTTCGAATCTCTCCTTCACCGCCAAATTCGATGTAACCAGAACCCCTGATTTCGAAAGAAGTCAGGGGTTTTGTGGTTTCTGGCGTTCAAAAACACCAGGCGCTTCTTAACAAAACCCCGGCCATGTGCCGGTTTTTTTGCTGAGCGCGGGAAGACTCAAGAAAACGGGCCGCCCTCAGGTAGTAAGTCGCCATTCCCACGAGACAGCCTGCGAGCTTCCAGGAGATGACCCCGCGGCCATCGAGGCGCCATCCTATAGCTGTAGCATCTGGAAATATTTCCCGCCCCGCACGCTGTCAATTTGCCAGCGCATGCTATATTGACGCGCTTTTTGCAGCTGGGCCCAAGCCCTGTTTTTGGTTTCACAACTGTTCTGATTTGCCCCACAACAAGGATGTAACACGTGCGAAAGGGAGATGCGCTTGGGCTGGATCAACGAATTCTCTTTTTTCTGTGCGTTTACCTGGCCTGAACCTGGCTTGCCTGGGATAGCTTTGAAGGTGCGCGTTTTACAATGAAAAAAGTTTATTTGATCAGTAACGTCAAGCAAGGCGGGAAGACCTATCTTGAGTACTTGCGGCCAGCGCTGAATGCCCTTCGCAGTCATTACGACTGTGTGGTACTTCAAACCAACAATGTGGGTATCAGCAGAGTCGAAGCGGAACAGCTTCTGAATCATCCTGTTGAAGAAGTTACCCTAGATTTTATCGTGAAGATAAAGTCGCACGTCGTTATCTCTAATGATGGCTGGGTCGCGCGAATACTGGATGATTCAAACTTTGCTATTTTCATTGCCCATGGCAATGTCGGTATGCCGGCCAAGGATCAATACTATTTTTCTGAGTTGCTGAGTTATTGGGATGCGATTGTTTCCTCATCCCGATCGATTTCCGACCTGGTCAAAACGGGTCTGCAACTTTACCGACCTGACAGGCACGCGGGCCTAGCGGGCAATGCAACGAAAACGTTGCGTTCGGAATTCCGTAAAACCAATATCATCTCTGTATTACCGGTCAAGATACCCAAATCGTTCAAGGCGGCTCCTGACATTCAGCGGGTGCCCGATAAATGCGTCGTGGGCCTTCTGCCAACCTAGGTTGGTATATGCCCGAGCGGCGCTTCCCTGTATGAAAATATGGGGGTAGTGATTAACAGCATAAAATCCCAGATCCCGCATGCGCAATTTATCTTGCGCCCTTATATGACTGACTTCACACGCCCGTATGTCAGCGAAGTATGCGAGCAGCTTTCTCAGTATCCATGGATCACAATAGATACGACTAAAGGAAGCAGTCAGGATTTCTATCAGCAATGTGACAAACTCATCACTGACGCCTCAAGTGGTGGTGTTTCGTTCATGCTGAATACATGCAAACTGCCGATTTATTATGTTCCGGAAACCCACGAGAGCCACCCCATTGTTACGGCGTGGCTGGAGCAAATGCAGAGTCTGTTGCCAATCGCCAGAAGTGGTGACGATCTGAAAGATCTGATACTGGGTTTAGACCTGATTACGCCTGAGCAAAGTTACGCTATTTATAAGAAGTTTTATGAATCCGAGTACGGCGAACGCGAACATCCGGATGAGGTGTTCCTGGATCTGGTTCAGCAACAGCATGACTCTGATTTCCGCTGCTTTGTAATCGATGCCTGGGGAAAGGCCAGCGAATTCGAAGCTCAAACGAGCTCGCTGCAACTGTCATGAATCCCAAGCAATTGACGTTTCTAAATGGCCAAAGAGTCGGATGGATATGAAAGATGACGTTTGCGGGCAGGTGGTCTGGATTACCGGCCTGTCAGGTGCGGGCAAGTCGACGTTGGCCCAGGCGTTTGTAGACGGGCTTCGAAGTCATGGCCACTCGGTTGTCCTGTTGGACGGCGATGAACTGCGCGATGTTTTCGGGGCAACTGCTGCCAATACGAAAAACCACGGGCGGGAGGGGCGATTGGCCCTGGCCCTGCAATACGCCCATCTGTGCCGGGTCATCGCGGCGCAAGGGCACACCGTTGTGATCGCAACGATTTCGCTGTTCAGCGAAGTTCATGCCTGGAACCGCACCCATCTACCGGGTTATTTCGAAGTGTATTTGAAGGTGCCCGTGGCGGAACTGCGTCGTCGGGACCCCAAGGGAATCTATCGCCGGTTCGATGCCGGCGAGTTGGACAATGTCGCGGGTCTCGATTTACCGATTGATGAGCCGGACGCGGCAGATTGGGTGGTGGAGTTTGATCCTGACCGCTCCATACAAACGTTGACCGATAACTTGCTTCACCATTTTTTGAAAAGGAAGTTGGTATGAAAACCGAATGGGATTACTCCACCCTGGCCGACGCTTATCTGAAGCGTCCTGACTACGCCAATGCCGCCATTGACTCGATGCTGTCGATTGCCGGTGCCGAACAAGGCGACACGTTTTGCGACGTCGGCGCAGGCGTTGCGCACCTGACCTTGATGCTTGCTGCACGTGGTCTGGACGTTGTGGCCGTGGAGCCGAATGATGCGATGCGAGCCAATGGCATCAAGCGTACCGCTGACTTGACCAACGTCCGTTGGCATGAAGGCACCGGCGAAGCGACCGGGCAAACTGACCAAGCATTCGACATGGTCACCTTTGGCAGTTCCTTCAATGTTTGCGACCGCCAGCAGGCACTCAAGGAAACCGCGCGCATCCTCAAGCCTCGGGGCTGGTTCGCCTGCATGTGGAACCATCGGTATCTTGAAGATCCGATCCAGGCCCGGATCGAAGCCATCATCAAGGATCGGGTCCAGGGTTACGGCTACGGTACTCGCCGTGAAGATCAAACCGCCGTCATCGACGCCAGTGCCTTGTTCGGCCCGGTTGTTCACCTGGATGCGCGGGTCACTCACGAACAGACCATCGAAGAGTGCCTGGAAGCCTGGCGTTCCCATGCGACGCTGGAGCGCCAGGCTGGCGCGAAATTCCACGAAGTGATCAGTGCCATTGATGACTATTTGAGAAGCCTTGATACGGCCTCGATCCAGATTCCGTACTCGACCAATATCTGGGTTGCTCAGCTGAGATAAGCCGATGTCGCTGCAATTCTCGACCAAGGCCGGCACATTGCTCAGCCTTCAGGAGCGACTCAGGTCCGCTCGCATCGCGCCCTTGTTGTCATTCACCGTGAAGGAATGGCAACAAGGGCGGCACGCCTGTTTTCGTGACGTTCGGGGAGGGTTGGGAGACGGGCCGTGGATCGTGCGTTCCAGCTGTTTGCGCGAAGATGGCGCGCAGGCATCTGGCGCCGGGGCTTATCTCTCGATCCCCGATGTCATTGAAGCGGACCTGGAGTCGGCGATTGAGCGGGTGATTGCCAGTTATGGCGATGCACATCCGTCGGACGAGGTGCTGATTCAGCCGATGTTGGGAAATGTGCTTCGCTCCGGTGTCGCCTTTTCCCACGACCCGAATACCTGTTCGCCGTATCGGGTGGTGAACTGGTCTGAAGGCACTGACACCGCTTCGGTCACTGGCGGCATGGGCGGTCGGTTGTGGCAGCAGGCGGCGCGCAGCGAAGTGCCGCCACCGCCGAGCCTGGCCCCGCTTATGCTCTTGCTCGCCGAACTGCTGGCGTTGTTCGATAACGCACCCATCGATTGCGAGTTTGCGGTCACACGCGAGGCCGAGGGCGAAGTCCTGTGGCTGTTACAAGTGCGGCCATTGATTCTACCCAACCCTGCCGAATCCGAGGCTGACCAGGCTGCTCGCCTGGACAGCATTCAGCGCAAGGTGGCGCGGGGCATGCAACCGCACCCATTCCTGATGGGGCAGCGCACGGTCTATGGCGTGATGCCGGACTGGAACCCGGCCGAGATTATCGGTATCCGACCCCGGCCGCTTGCGCTCTCGCTGTACCGGGACCTGGTGACTGACTCGATCTGGGCTTACCAGCGCCATAACTATGGCTACCGCAACTTGCGCAGCTTTCCGCTGATGCCGCATTTTTTCGGGCTGCCGTACATTGATGTGCGCTTGTCGTTCAACTCGTTTATTCCGGCAGACCTCGACGAGGGGCTGGCCGGGCGGCTGGTTGATCACTACATCGATCGCCTGCTGGCCGAACCGACGCTGCACGATAAGGTCGAGTTCGAGATTGTGTTCTCGTGCTACACACTGGACTTGTCCCAGCGTCTGGAGCGTCTGGCCAGTGCCGGTTTCCAGGACCACGAACTGGAAGCCATCAGCAGCAGTTTGCGCAAGCTGACCAACCGCATCGTCCATCCCAAGGACGGCTTGTGGCGCGCCGATGCCAATAAACTCGACATCCTCAATGAGCGACGCGAAGCGTTGCTGGCGTCCAATGCCGATCCCCTGGAACGGATCTACTGGTTGCTGGAGGATGCCAAGCGCTACGGCACCCTGCCATTTGCCGGTCTGGCGCGTGCTGGTTTCGTCGCCGTGCAGATGCTCAAATCCCTGGTGACCGTGGGCGTTTTCTCCCAGGCTGACTACGATTGCTTCATGGCGGGTGTCTCGACCGTCAGCGGTCAGTTGGCCCGTGATCGGGCAATCCTCGACAAGTCGACGTTCCTGGCGCGTTACGGTCATTTGCGCCCGGGCACCTACGACATCCTGTCGCCCCGTTACGATGAAGCACCGGAGCTGTATTTCGATTGGTCCCAGCGACCCGCCGCTCCGGAACCGTTAAAACCCTTTTCGCTGACCCTCCCGCAGATGCGTGCCATCGTGAAGCAATTGGAAGAGCACGGCTTGCAGCCCGATCCGGTCGGCTTGCTGGACTTCATGCAAGCGGGCATCGAGCTGCGCGAACTGGCCAAATTCCATTTCACCCGCAATTTGTCGGATGCCCTGGCATTGATTGCCGAAGTGGGCACCCAGCATGGCATCAGTCGCGAAGACATCGCCTATTGCGACATCAGCGCCTTCAAGGAGCTGCACATAGCGGCTGTCGATCCGAAGGATGTGTTGTTGCGCAGCATCGAGCAGGGCAAGGCGCGCTACGCAGAAACCCTCAAGGTATCGCTGCCACCGGTGATTACCTGCCCTGAGGATGTCTGGTCCTTCGAATGGCCGGAAACCGCGCCCAACTTCATCACCCAGAAACAGGTGACCGCCCCCGTGGTGGGCAGTGATGACAGGGATAAGCTGACCGGGGCGATTGTCTGCATCCCCAATGCGGACCCGGGGTTTGACTGGTTGTTCGCCTACCCGATCGCCGGGTTGATCACGGCTTTCGGCGGCGCCAACTCGCACATGGCGATTCGCGCCGGCGAGCTTGGCCTGCCCGCCGTCATCGGTGCCGGTGAAGTGCTCTATCGTCGCTGGTCGACGGCACAGCGCCTGCACCTGGACTGTCCCGGCCGCTGGGTGGAGGTATTGGCGTGAAAGTCATCGCCGTCAGCCAGCGAGTGGACGTGTTGCCCGAGCGTGGCGAAAGCCGTGATGCGCTGGACCAGCGGCTGATTGATTTTCTACGGGCCGCCGGTTATTTGCCGTTGCCGGTGCCTAACGGTTTGGAGGGTGACCTGGAAGGCTGGTTGAGCGCGGTTTCGCCCCAGGCCATTGTGCTTTCGGGTGGCAATGACATCGGCCAGTGTCCGGCACGGGACCGGACCGAAAGCCGATTGCTTGACCATGCACGGGCTCACGGCCTGCCAGTACTCGGCATTTGCCGGGGCATGCAGATGATCGCGCACTGGTCGGGTGGTGTGCTCAAACCGGTGACCGGTCATGTGCGAACCCGGCATCAACTGTCGGGGCAGATTGTTGCCGAGGTGAACAGTTATCACGGTTTGGCGCTTGCCGGGTGTCCCCATGGATTCGAGGTCCAGGCGCGCAGTGAAGATGGGGAAATCGAAGCCATTCGCCACCTCAGTCTGCCGTGGGCAGGCTGGATGTGGCATCCGGAGCGAGAAAGTGTTTTTGCAGCGCACGATGTTGATCGGCTGAAGCAGCTGTTCGGTGAATGAAGCGTCTTTATCTGAGGTAGAACGGTTGTGAAAGCCATTATCCTGGCTGCCGGACGTGGCAGCCGCATGAAAAGCCTCACGGATGAGCGTCCCAAATGCATGGTCGAGTTGCGGGGCAAGACACTCCTGGAGTGGCAACTTGAGGCGCTGCGCGGTGCCGGCATCAGCGAGATCGCTATCGTGACGGGCTACAAGCGCGAGTTGTTGGCCAATCAGGGATTGGTCGAGTTTCATAACCCGCGCTGGGCGGACACCAACATGGTGTCGTCGCTGGCCTGCGCTGAGGCATGGTTAGAACAGGAACCGTGCATCGTCAGCTATTCCGACATCTTCTATAGTCCCATCGCGGTGCAGTCGTTGATGACCTGCAAGGCTTCCCTGGCGGTGACCTATGACCCGAACTGGCTGGCGCTGTGGACTGAGCGATTTGGTGATCCTTTGCTCGATGCCGAAACCTTTCGCCTGACGGATGCCGGCACCCTGGCGGAAATCGGCAACAAACCCACATCAGTCGATGATATCCAGGGCCAATACATGGGGCTCTTGCGCTTCACGCCTGAAGGCTGGGCAGACGTCGTTCGGTTGCGCTCGGCGTTGACCCCCGAACAGTGCGACAAAGTGCACATGACCCACACGCTGCAGCAAGTGATTGAGGCGGGGCGGGTGGCAATACAAGGCGTTGCGTACACAGGCGAGTGGGGCGAGGTGGACTCCGCTGAAGATCTGTTTGTGTATCAATATTCGAAATGACCGGGGCAGGCGAATGGCGGTTCGCCTGTTATAACAGCCGAACCTTCGAACGGAATCGACGTTCAGGGCTTCCCCCCGCATCGTCTCGGCAATTCCCGCGCCCAGCGACTGAATGGGCTTTTTTTTAGCCCTCCATTTACCTGACGCCCACGTGTGTCTCGATGAAGAAGAAAACCCCATGATCACCACCACTACCCACACCATCGAAGGCCGGCAAATCACCGCCTACCTGGACATCGTCAGCGCCGAGTCGGTGCAGGGCGTCAACGTGATCCGCGACATGTTCGCCGGGATGCGCGATTTTTTCGGTGGGCGTTCGCAGACGTTGGAGCGGGCATTGAAGGAAGCGCGCATTCAAGCGACTGACGAGATCAAGGAGCGCGCGCAGGCGTTGCAGGCGGATGCGGTGGTGGGGCTCGATTTCGAGATCAGCATGCCGGCCGGCAAGGGCGGGATGGTGGTGGTGTTTGTGACGGGCACGGCGGTGAAGCTGAGGTAAGCGTTTTGACGGGCCCGTGCGCTTGATGAACGGGCCGGTTCCTGCTGTCGCTTGGTTTTTTACGTAGAACTTTTTACGTAGGAATAAGGGCATCTGCCTGCGGTGGGACAAGTGGGTATTTCTGTTTATTGCTGGACGTGTTTTGTAGGACGTCGGCACCGTCCATTCGTCGGGCACAGGGCAATCTGAATCACAAGTCCAGTAATGACCGGCTAGTCTCAAAAGCCTTGGTGGTCGATATTTTTCAGGCAAATAGGGCTTGCCGGTATCGACCCTGTTTTGAAAGGGGCGAAGAGATGGCGGATCCGTATATCGAAGACGACGGGGCTGAGTTTCCAATCAACAACTGTGTGCAGTGTGGCCAGACGGAATATGTGGCTGGTTTTGGCGAGGATCAGGTCAAGACAGGCAAGATCAAATCGACGGCGCCTCGAGCGACGAGGTCGAAGTTTCTGCCCAAGGTGGCAGCGCCTTCCAGGAAGTAAGCGTGACTCACAGAGCAGACCCCGCCATTGAGCGGGGTTTTTCATTTCTCGCGGGTGGAGTTTCGAAATTTCCTACAGACGTCGTGGATTTTTCTTTCACAAAGTTTTCACAAGAACCTACGTAGTCTCAACTCATCCGTTAGAAAGCAATATTCCAGCCCGTTACCCCAGCGGGCTTTTTTTTGCCCGTCATAAAACCTTTTCCATAAATGCTGTCCAACCGTCGCCCATAGCGCGGTTGCGCCGGATTGTGTCTGGACTTTGCCTTCGCTAAAGCATTCAATTTCCGCCTTTTCGTTTCCCCCTATTTTTGAGGTTTTCGTCATGCGTTTAACACTGCCCGCTCTGGTTCTGGGGCTTTTGGTTGCTCAAGGTGCGATGGCTGCCGGTCAAGGTACTGCCGCGCTCGGCGGTGGTCTGGGTGGCGCGCTGGGTAATGTGGTCGGCCAAAACATGGGCGGCAGCACTGGCGCGGCGATCGGTGCTGGCGTAGCGGGCGCGGCGGGCAGTGCCATTGCCGCTCCGAAGGGTAGCCGTACCAAAGCAGCCATCGGCGGTGGCGTCGGCGCGGCAGGTGGTTCGGTCATCGGCCACAGCCTGGGCGGCAAGACCGGTGCGACTATCGGCGCCGGCCTGGGTGGCGCCGCGGGTGGCGCGGTAGGTACCAATCTATCGAAAGGCCACAAGCGCCACTGATCCCGAGGATCAGTAAACGAAGCCCGGTGTGATGCCGGGCTTTTTCGTTTCTGAACGTTTTTTTTGGATACGCCTCCAATCTCTTACAAGCCCCGCTCGGTTTAGCGGTACTGTGGTGGCAGTTTGAAACCGTTGTGCTCCCCAATACGGAAATTCTGAGGTTCATATCATGCGTTTGACATTGTCCACATTGGTTTTGGGTCTTTTGGTCGCTCAGGGCGCCATGGCGGCCGGTGATGGCACCTCGGCAGTGGGTGGTGGCCTCGGTGGCGCGCTGGGTAACGTCGTCGGCCAGCAAATGGGCGGCAGCACCGGAGCTGCCATTGGCGCCGGTGTCGGCGGCGCCGCAGGCAGCGCGGTCGGCGCACCCAAGGGCAGCCGCACGGCAGCAGCGGTTGGCGGCGGCGTTGGCGCGGCGGGCGGTTCGGTGGTCGGCCATAGCCTGGGCGGCTCCACTGGCTCGACCATCGGCGCAGGCCTCGGCGGTGCGGCGGGTGGTGCGGTCGGCAACAACCTGGGCAGCGACAGCGGCAGCTCCCATTCCGGTGGCGGGCATAAACACAAGAATAAACACAGAAACAAACATCGCTAAGTCAGTCTCGACTGACAGCAGAAACCCGGCCCCGCGCCGGGTTTTTCGTTGCTGTGGGTAGGACTCTGGAACGTTTGGTTGCAGG
Organism: Pseudomonas sp. ANT_J12; assembly: GCF_008370045.1. Classification (GTDB taxonomy): domain Bacteria; phylum Pseudomonadota; class Gammaproteobacteria; order Pseudomonadales; family Pseudomonadaceae; genus Aquipseudomonas. Next base: position 25,093 of record NZ_VOBN01000001.1, on the reverse strand, counting down.
ACGCCTCGAACTTCATACACTCCCGACACTTTGTGAGGCGCGCCATGACGCTTGAAGCCGAAGATGATGCTGACGAACTCAACGATCCTGGCAACGAAGACCCGGGTTCTTTGATGGACGATGCGACAGTGCCGCTCAACGACTCCGATGATGCGGGGGATGTGGGCAACACCGAGTATGAAGAGGAAGACTCAGACGAAGACTGACCGATCGTCCCTTGGGTCGAACGCTTGCATAGCCCCTGCCTCGAACGAACGAGGGCCTGCTTTTCAGGCCCTTCGAGAGGTGTTTTATGAATACTGATCCGAAAGTCGCTGACGTTGATGAAACGCCGGCATATCCGCTGCCTTCTCCTACTGATTCCCTGAGCCGCGATCAGCGTCCGCCTGATGATGAGGATGAGGCGGGGGTTGAGCAGGTTTTGGACAATGATGTGGAGGCAAGCCCTGATGATCCGGATATTGCGGGGGAGGATGGGTCGGGGGAGCCGAGTTGAGGTATACATACTTGGCGAAAAAAAGCTCAAAGCCCAGCAGTTTTGCTGGGTTTTTCAGTTTGCATAGGTTTTAATTTGTTAAAAAATAAGTTATATGGGCGTTTCGGTAAGATATACAGACGGATCGCAAAGAGTTGGAAATTTTGTCGAGAATTTTATTAGAGAGTTCTCTGATTTTGCACATATTTCAAATACATCGCCATCTTTATCTATTGAGATTTTCAGTAATTCATTGGTTGGGATGTTTTTTATAATCAGATCGCTTATTTCGCTGCAATTGAGGCCAATGCGGCACGCATTAAATCCCATGGTTACCCATTTTTTTGGTGGCTGGTCCGGAATTTGTTTTATATCAAAGCCTATGATTATTGATGGCCGGTTATTGTCGATATGTATTGTGAATAGTTTAATGTCTTCAATCTCAATCGGGTGTCTGAATACCATGTTGAAGAAGGTGCTGCCATCAAGTTCGTTCCAGTATTTCATATTTTATCTCTTGAAAGAGTAGTGTTCTTTAGTGTTGTTGACCTTGCCGTTTCTAGGGTCATCAAACGGCCTGACATTGAAGTGCTGTCCTTGGTCACCCTTGTTATCTGCTGATCCGAATTTATGGCCAGCAGTGTGATCTTGAAGGAGAAGTATAAACCCGTCCTCTCGTGTGAACTGGTATTGCCTGGTTCTGATTGGCATTCCATGGTCGTTTAGAATGTTTTTTCCATTCATGTCAGTCATGTTGACGTAGGTGAATTGGCTCGCCCGTCCGCTCACTTTGTCAGTCTGCATATCAGGTTGTTGGTTTTTGGGGATTCCTGCATCGTTTTTCGCTTGTCGGAAAGCCCCTCGTCGTGAAACATCTGGAACTTCCGGTTCACCAAGGTTTGAACAACCATTTGCCTGCTGAACTTTCGGCGGGCAGTTGGCGTTTAGTCCCAACGGATCAACCCAACCCGTCGGATTCGGCGTGTACTGATACTGGTTCAGTCCGCCCGCCAGCTTGATTGGATCTGGCGTCAGATACCGCCCCACATCCGGGTTGTAGTACCGATGCCGGTTGTAGTGCAGCCCGGTCTCCGCATCGAAGTACTGCCCTTGAAACCGCAACGGCTGGTCCAGCACCTGGTGGGTATCGCGATTCAAACGAGTCAGGCGGCCATAGGCGCTGTATTGCGCGGCCCAGACGATTTCGCCGCTGTAGTCGGTCAGTTCTTGTGGGGTGCCGAGGTGGTCGAGTTGGTAGTAGAACGGGCAAGCCTGGCGCGGGCCTTTGCCGTCGAGCATGGCCAAGGGGCGGAAGGTGCCGGGTTCGTAGAGGTAGCTGCGGTAATGCTCGCGACTGCTTTCGGCGACGACTCGGTCGCCTTGCCAGAAGAACTCGGTGGTTTTGCCGTCGACGGTTTTGCTGATACGGCGCCCGAAGGCGTCGTAGCGATAACGCGAGCAACGTCCGTCCGGGGTCGTTACGCCCACCAACCGATGCTGGCAGTCATAGCGATATTCGGTGACGAGTTTTTGCGCGGTGCCGCGCCGTTCACGAATCAGGTTGCCGAAGGCGTCGTAGTCGTAATGCCGGTCACCCTGCATCAGCAGGCGATTGCCCTTGACGGTCGCCGCGCCGGGACGGTCCTGCATCAGCAGGTTGCCCGCCGGGTCGTGGGCGAAGCTTTCTGGCAGATGGTCGCGGGAGTGGCGAACGCGAATCAGACGGTCGAGCGGGTCGTAGTGGTAGCTGCGTTGGCCATGACGGGTGTCGGCGATGTGGTCGAGAGTGCCGTTGGCGCTGTAGGCAAATTCGCGGCGATACAGCGTTTGCCGCTGTTGGCTGACAGCGTGGGCCTTCAGGCGACCCTGCTCGTCATATTGGTAATCGCTGAGCAGCAGACCCTGTTGGCGGTGCTGTTCGCGACCGGCCGCGAAGGTATGCGACGTCAGCCGTGCGCCATTGAGGTCGATGGCTGTCAGCGCGCCGCCCTTGGCGTGGTGGTACTTGAGTTTGCTGCTGTCGGGCAGACGCAGGTAGTTGAGCTGGCCGCAGGCGTCATAGCCATAACGCAACGTGCCCCAGCCCTGGTGCTCGGTGATCAGCCGGTCTTGCCGGTCGTATTCGAACTCCAGCGGATGGTCATGGCTGTCATCAACGCTGACCAGTCGGCCGAGACTGTCGTAGCGATACTCGATCGTCGTCCCATCAGGCAGCGCTTTGACCAGTAACCGGCCTGTCGCATCCCTTAGGTAACCGGTGAACAGCTGTGAGCCGTCATCGCCGAACTCGGTTTTCTCCAGCAGATGGCCATTGAGGTCATAGGCGTAAGCCGTGCGGCGGCCATCAAACCCGGTTTCTTGTCGGATCAATCCGCTGGGCGTGTAGTCCAGCTGATATTTTTCGCCGGATTCGTTCTCGATTTCCGTCAGCAGCAGTCGCACGTTGTCGTAGCGATACTTCAGTTGGGTGCCGTCTGGATTGATCCGGCGGCTGACCAGGTGCAGGTCGTCGGCGTATTCGTAATGGGTGATGCGGCCGAGTTCGTCCCGTTCGGCGGTGATTTTTCCGTAGGCGTTGTAGCTGAACGCGCGGGTGGCACCTGTAGGAAGTGTCGTCTGGATCAGCCGGCCGACGGCGTCCCACTGGTAGCGGGTCACGGCATCATGTTCGTCCTGGCGGGTAATCTGTCGGCCCAGTGCATCGTAGGAAAACTGTCGCCGGCCACCCTGCGGCAACGTTTCTTCGACCAATTGGCCCAGACCGTTCCAGACAAACACATGCCGACTGGTGTCTGGATAACGGATCGACAGCAACCGCCCCTGAGCATCGTGGTGGTAATGGGTGACCTGTCCGTCCGGGTCGACCGCCTCGGTGACATCGCCCTGGGCATTGCGCCGGTAGGTCCATACCGCCTTGCCGCGACACCGCGCATGCAGGAAGCCGTTGCGATACTCGTAGGACGTCGGCTCGCCTTCGGGAGGAATCAGCGCCACAAGGCGGCCGACTTCGTCGTAGCGATAGTGGGTAATCGCCCCCAACGGATCCTGTTCGGCAATCAGCCGACCCTTATCGTCGTAAGACTTGAGGTGTTCACCGCCGCTCGGTTCGACCCGCCGCACCAGCCGCGCCTTGTCGTCATGGACGTAAGCTTCTTCACTGCCGTCGGCGTTTTTAACCACGACGCCGCCCTGGTCGTCCCAGATGTAAGTGGTGTCCATCTGCGAAAAGCTTGCCCGGTGCCGGACACATCGCGCCGCCTTGCCAGACCGTTCCCACTCCCAGAAAAAACTCGCCCCGCCGGCTAATTGCCGCTGCAGGATCACGTGCTCGTCGTCGTAGTCATACCGTTCGCTTTCGCCAGCGGCATTGGTGGCTTCGATCAGGTGATGACGAGCGTCGTAGCGGTAGGCAATCAGCGTCTGTTCTGTACGCCAGGCATCACCCAGCGCTGCGGCAGGGTGAAACGTCTGATACTCGACGGCAACGAGGTGCCGGCGCTCGTAACGCAACAGCAGTGAGCGCCCGGCACCGTTTTCAAGGCGTTGGATGCGATCCTGGCGATCACGGGTGATGTGCAGCCGGTTGCCATAGGCATCGCTGATCGCGGTCAGCCGCCCGTTATGAAAGTGGTAAAACCTGGGTGTCTCGGCCGCCAGCGCAACGATCAGTTCCTGTGGCTCATCGCCCCGATAAATTGCTGCTCGCGACAGGCTGTTATGGATCGTCGGTCGCTCGTCACTCGGCAACGGAAAGGTCGTACGGCGGTTTTCATGGTCGATCCAGATGACGTGTTCGCCATCGATTTCCAGTCGATGGGCGAGGGAATGACTCCAGCCCCAGCCCAGCCCGCAGTCCAGTTCCACTGCACTGGTGCGGTACATCCGGGTGAAATCAAATGCCAGCAACCCATCGAGAGAACCATCGGTCAGGGTCAGCAGTTCTTCGCCGGTGACCATCGATACCGGGCAACCGTTGGTGCAGGTCAATGGCCCGCAATCGGCGCTGTCACCGTTGGGGTTTTTCGCCTGGTCCGGCGCATCGTCATGGGGTTCGTGCCGGACCATTCGGGTTTGTGCGTCGGTTTTGTCGCGAGCGATCGGGGCCGGGTTCTTCACCACCAGAACCGGCGACTCTCCGTTGCGAATCTCCAGCGGCAACGTCGGCGTCGGATTCAACGGCGCCGGGCGTGCATTGACCGCCAACGGTTTGAACACGCCCGCATGGGTGGCAAGCCTGGATTCGGTGGTCAGCTCCGCCAGGCGCAAGGTGGCGCCCGCCAGCCATTGCCGCGCCCGTGGCGATTTGATTTTATCCAGCACTTTGGTGCTCAAACCCAGTGTCACGCCTAAGGTGCCGGTCACTCTGGCCAGTAGGAAAGCGATCAGCAGGTCTGTGCGAATTTCCGCCACCACCTCAGCAACAAATTGCGGCGGCAGCATCCTCAGCCAACTGGTCAATGCCGCAAGGTGAATGAACAGCAGCGGTTCATCGCTCAGCACCAGCAGGCCATTGGCGATGGCGTCCGAGGAGGCTTCAAGCAATGCGTCCAGTTCGGCCTGGGTCAGGTACTCCAGCAGCTTTTCGCTGTTGGCTTGCAGATCGGCGAGCAGGGCGTAAACCTGTTTCACGTCATCCCAGACGCCCTGCAGCGAATTCCCGACGCCCAGCCAGTCCGCCTCTTGCAACAGGCTGTAGCGATCGAGGAAGCCAGCGCTGGCGAACTCGATCCATAAAGGTTCGAACTCACGGGTCCACTCGGCACGCAGCCAGCCTTCGAGCTCGTCGATCAAGCCTTGATAAGAGGCGTAGAGCACCTTGATGTGCTCGGCTGAAACATCGGGAAAGAAGGTGATGCGATAACGCTGGCCCCGGGAGCAATCGGAAACTTCGAGAATGCCGCCCGGGCCGATGGTCTTGCGCACCGGCTCGCCAAACGTCAGTTCACCGTTGCGGTCCGCGATCACCGGTTCGAGCATCACCGGCGTATTGCCGATGGGCACGAAACGCGCCGCCTCGAACATATGCACCAGGGTCAATGGGCCTTCGGCGGGGCACTGGGTTACGACGGCGCTGACCGGTTTGCTGGAATCAAGTGGCGCGCGGAGTTGAACGTCGTTGCCGACCTTGAAGACCTGCTCGACATCCAGCGCCCAGCCAGTCCAGAAGTTTTCCGCCCAGCGTTCGTAGTCGTTCAGGCAGAGGCGAAACTCGCCAAGCAACGTTTCGACGTCGGGTCGTTCCGGGTTCATGGCCGCGACCACCAGCAGTCCAATGGTGTTGTTCAGGGCCAGGAGTCCATTGGGGTCGAACATTCGCAGTCACTCGCGCGCTTCAATTTGGAACGGGAGACTTTGCGCAGGATCAGCGAGGAAAGAAGTCAGGAAAGGAGGTGTTTGCTGTAGGGATAATCGCTAAATCACCAGCAACCCCGGGCGTGCAGGTTTTTTCATCCTTCGGGCATTGCCCGTTGCCCTATGCCGGCCGGGCTCGTTATGCTGCTGAACCCTTTAATCGATCCGAGTACTGGCCGTACCTGAGCCGCCTGGGATGTCATTAAAAACGGATCAGATGCGATGAATGCACCACTGAAAGCGTTGGGCCCGATCAAGGCTGTGATTTTCGACATGGATGGCTTGCTGCTGGACACCGAGGGCATCTACACCGAAGTCACGTCGATGATTGCCGAGCGTTATGGCCGGACCTTCGACTGGAGCGTCAAACAGAACATCATCGGCCGTGGGGCGGGCGACCTGGCGCGCTATGTGGTCGAGGCGCTGGACTTGCCGATCACCGCCGAAGAGTTCCTGGTGATCCGTGAGCCCCTGATGCGCGAGCGTTTCCCCAAGGCACTGGCGATGCCGGGGGCCGAGGAGCTGGTGCGGCACTTGAAGGCCAACAACATTCCGATTGCGGTGGGCACCAGTTCTTCCCGTCAATCGTTTGGCCAGAAAACCACGTTGCACCGCGACTGGTTCGCGCTGTTCGACTTCATTGTCACCGCCGATGATCCAGAGGTCGGCGCGGCCAAACCGGCGCCGGATATCTTCCTCACGGCCGCGCGGCGCCTGGGTGTGGCGCCGGAGGACTGCCTGGTGTTCGAGGATTCGCCGTTTGGCGTCACCGCAGCAAAAGCGGCGGGGATGACCGCGATTGCGATCCCGGATGCAGCCATGGCGGACGAAAAGTACGCCCACGCCGATGGCATTCTTCGTACGTTGAAGGCGTTCACGCCGAGTGCTTGTGGTTTGCCGGCGCTTGAATGGGCCTGAAAACCAGGCATGAAAAAACGCCGGCAATGATTTGCCGGCGTTTTTGTTTCAGCGTTTCAGGCTATCAAGCACCGAAACCGCCATCGATGGTCAGGCTGGCCCCGGTGATGTAGCCCGCTTCCGGACCGACCAGGTAGGCGACGAAACTGGCGATCTCTTCCGCTTTGCCATAACGGCCCACGGCCATCAGCGGGATCAGGCTCTCGGCGAAGTCACCGCTGGCCGGGTTCATGTCGGTGTCGACCGGGCCCGGTTGCACGTTGTTGATGGTGATGCCGCGCGGGCCGAGGTCGCGGGAAAGGCCTTTGGTCAGGCCGACCAGCGCTGCTTTGCTCATGGCGTACGGGCCGCCACCGGCGAAGGGCATGCGGTCGGCGTTGGTGCTGCCGATGTTGATGATGCGACCGCCGTCGGTCATGTGTTTGGCGGCGGCCTGGCTGGCGATGAACACGCTGCGTACGTTAATGGCCAGGGTCTGGTCGAAGTCTTCGAGGGTGAAGTCTTCCAGCGGTGCGACGGCCAGTACACCGGCGTTATTGACCAGGATGTCCAGGCGTCCGAAGGCTTCGACGGTGGCGGTTACGGCGTTGCGAATGGCTTCGGCGTCGGCGCTGTCGGCCTTGATCGCGAGGGCCTTGCCGCCGTTGCCGGTGATGCTGTTTTGCAGTTCTTCGGCCTTGGCGGTGGAGCTGACGTAGGTGAAGGCCACCGCGGCGCCTTCAGCGGCCAGGCGTTTGACGATGGCAGCGCCGATACCGCGGGATCCACCTTGGATTAAAGCCACTTTGCCGCTGAGGTTCTGAGTAGTCATAACGATCTCCAAAGTCCCGAGGCGAGATTGTCTCGGTTGATGGAGGCTAGTATCGATTGCGCATTACGGTCTGTGTAGACGGTAATTGCGATAGTCTGTGTAAACCAAAAGTTTATAGTGGCGATCATGGAAACCTTCAGCAGTATCGAATGCTTCGTGCGTAGCGCCGAGGTCGGCAGCTTCGCCGAAGCCGCACGGCGCCTGAGCCTGACCCCGGCCGCCGTGGGCAAAAGCGTCGCGAAACTGGAAGCCAGGCTGGGTGTTCGGCTGTTCCAGCGCAGTACCCGCAGCCTGACCTTGACCGAGGCTGGTCAATTGTTTCTGGGCGAAGTCAGCGCCAGCCTGCACACCATTCAAAACGCCGTGGCTAACCTCGCCAGCGCCGAAGGGCGCCCGGCCGGTACGCTGAAGGTCAGCATGGGCACGGTGTTCGGGCGTCTGTATGTGGTGCCGTTGCTGGGGGAGTTCTTGCGGCGCTTTCCGGCGATCAGCCCGGACTGGCACTTCGATAATCGCCAGGTCGACTTGATTGCCCAAGGCTTCGATGCGGCGATTGGTGGCGGCTTCGAGCTGCCCCAGGGCGTGGTGGCGCGCAAGTTGACGCCAGCTCACCGGGTGCTGGTGGCGTCAGCCGAGTATCTGGCCGGGCGCGATGCCATCGTCGAACCTGACGACCTCAAGCAGTGCGACGGCATCTTGATCCGCTCCCCGCAAACCGGCCGCGTGCGCTCCTGGCAGTTGACCAGTCGCACCCAGCAACACAGCCCGCTGGTGCTCGAGGCGCGGATGACCATGAGCGACTCGGAAGCGGCCTGCGCCACTGCGGTGCAGGGGCTGGGCATCGCGCTGGTGAGCTTGCCGTTTGCCGTGGGTTATCTGGAGGCGGGGACGTTGCAGCGGGTATTGCCGGACTGGTATGTCGACGATGGCAACATTTCGATCTATTACGCGGAGCACAAATTGTTGCCGGGCAAGACCCGGGCGTTTGTGGATTTCATTATTGAGCAGTTTGCGCAGCGGGGGTTGGGGGAGCGGTTTAGTGCGGTTTGAGCCAGGTTCCAGACCGAGGTGTGGCCTTCGCGGGCAAGCCTCGCTCCTACAGGGTTCACGCAATCCCGTGTAGGAGCGAGGCTTGCCCGCGAACAACGATAACGCGGTCTACCGCCCGAACCGCCCCGGCCACCCAATAATCGTCTTCGGCCGCGGCGTCGCATAGGTCCGCACCTTGGACGTCGACAACCCCAGCCGCACCAACGATTCGGCAATGGTCACCGCCGCCGTCACGCCATCCACCACCGGCACGCCCGTGCGCTGGCGAATCTGCTCGTCCAGCCCGGCCATGCCGCCGCAGCCCAGGCAAATCACCTCGGCCTTGTCCTCCAGCACCGCCAATTCCGCCTGGCGAACAATCGCTTCCAGCGCCCGTTGCGGATCGGATTCCAGCTCCAACACCGCCAGGCCACTGGCCCGCACCGAGGCGCAACGGTCCCACAGCCCGGACAACTTCAGGCGATCCTCGATCAGCGGCACGGTGCGATCCAGCGTCGTGACCACCGAATACGCATGGCCAAGGAACATTGCCGTGCTGGCGCCGGCATCGGTGATGTCCACCACCGGCACGTTGAGCAGTTCCTGCAAACCTTCGCGCCCGTGTTCGCCGTAGCCGGCCTGGATGACCGCGTCGAACGGCTGATCGTAGGACATGACCCGGTCCATCACCGCGATAGCCGCCAGGTAGCTTTCGAAATTGCCTTCGATGGAATCGGCACCGAAATACGGCGTCAGGCCGATGATTTCGGTGCCGGGCGCGGCCACGGACTGGGCCTGGCGAGCGATCGCCTGGGTGATGGATTCGGTGGTGTTGACGTTGACCACGAGAATTCGCATGGGAAGTCCTTATAGCGGGGTAGTTCGGCGGCCCGACATCGCCAGGCCGCGAGGGGGATTAATGGCTGACGTTATCCACAGCAATGCTCTCACCGCTGACATCGGCGTAATGCGGCTGCCGCTTGGCGATGATCAGGTAGAGCATCCCGGCAATCCCGGCACCAATCAGCCAGGAGAACGGCGACACGAGGTGAAAGCCCGGCATCAGCGCCAGGACGATGGCGATCAAGGCTGCAGGAATAAACGCCGCCACCGCGCGGAGATTGACCCCACGGCTGTAGTAATAAGCGCCATCGGGGTCTTCGCTGTACAACTGCGGCACGTTGACCTGACCTTTTCGTACCAGCCAGTAGTCGACCATGATCACCCCGTACAGCGGGCCGAGCAGGGCGCCGAGGCCGGACAGGAAATACACGATCACCAGCGGGCTGTTGTAGAGGTTCCACGGCAGGATCAACACGGCGATGGTCGCGCTGATCAACCCGGCGCGGCGGAAGGTCAGGTATTTCGGCGCCAGGTTGCTGAGCACGAAGGCCGGGGCGACGAAGTTGGCCATGATGTTCACCGCCACGGTGACGATCAGGAACGCCAGACAGCCGAGGACCAGGAAGAAGGTGTTCGGGATCGAGGCGATGATTTCCGTCGGACTTTCGATGATCCGGCCGTTGATCTGGAATTGCGCGCCACAGAGCAGGACGGTGATGCTGGCGAACACCAGAATATTCACCGGCAGGCCCCAGAAATTTCCCACCTTGATGGTCTTGCGGCACGGCGAGGAGCGGGCGAAGTCGCAGAAGTTGAGGATCAGCGTGCCGTAGATCGACAGCCACAGCGCGCCGCCGGCAAAGATGTTGCGCCACATCTCGCCACCGCTCAGGGGTTCGCGGATCGACCAGGCGATGGTCGCGTCGGCCTGGAAGTACATCCACCCGGCGAGGGAGGCGACGGTCAGCAGGATCACCGGCCCGGCAAACGCTTCGTAGCGCCGCACCATCTCCATGCCATACGCCAGAATCGCCAGTTGCACGAACCAGATTGCCACGAAACAGATCCAGCCCAAGGTCGAGAGGCCGAGGATCGAGTTGTGGTCGTAGTCGGCGAAACCGGGGTGAACCGCCGTCAGCAGGACACGAAACACCACCGAGGCCAGGTACGTCTGAATCCCGAACCAGGCGATGGCGATAACGGCGCGGATCAGTGCAGGAATTTGCGCCCCGTGAATGCCGAAACTGATCCGGCTGATCACCGGAAACGGCACCCCGGTTTTCTGCCCCATGTAGCCGGACAGGTTCATGAAGCAATACACCAGTGCCGCGCCGATCCCCAGGGACAACAGGATCTGCCAGCCGCCCAGGCCCAGCGCATACAGGCCGATGGCAAACGAGTAGTTGGCGATGTTGTGAACGTCATTGGTCCACAGGGCGAAGATGCTGTAGCGACCCCAGCGCCGGCCTTCGGCCTTGGTCGGCGCCAGGTCCTTGTTGTGCAGGCGCGGGCTGAGGATCACTGGGGCTTGCAGCGTTTGATCGTGATCGTTGAGGGCAGGTTGAGAGGAGGGCAGATCCAGCGCGATGTTGTTATTGGAGAGGCTAGTACGCATTCTGGCAGGCTCCTGAGGCTTGGCGTCGCGGTGACTGTGCATGAGCGTGGGCTCGACAAATCTTCGTCGCGGGCAATAAGCATCATTGGTTACGGGGCATCTGCAGCCTGTACGGGATAGGGCGCTTCAGGCTTGCGGATCGAAAGTGTGTGTATGTTTTGGTTATGATTGTATACAAAACATGTATGCACTTAAGCCAGATCTGTGCCAGTTCAGGAGCTATGAATTTAAGGGTTAATTTCGTTTTGTTATTAGCTGGCGCTAAGTGGCTGAAATCAAGGCGATATAAATTGACCGATTGAACAGGTATTTATTTTTCAGCAAGGTTTGTGGAAATCGGCGACTGGGGGCGTCAGGAAAGGAGGGTGTAACTTTTTGGGGCGTAGAAATTAAAAGTGCACACATAAATGGCACCTATGGTGACATTCGTGTGTACACATTTGCTCCTGCGGGGGATGGCGCGAGGCCTGGTTCAGGCTTTGGATTTGCTGATGATATTGCCCGCGTGCAGCCCGCATTCTTTCTGCGTCGCTTCTTCCCACCACCAGCGACCTTCACGCTCATGCTGGTTCGGCAGCACAGGTCGGGTGCACGGTTCGCAGCCGATGCTGATGAAGCCGCGCTCATGCAGGCTGTTGTACGGCAGCTCGAGCATGCGGATGTAACCCCAGATCTCTTCGCTGGTCATCTGTGCCAGTGGGTTGAACTTGTACAGGGTGCGCTCGGGAGTGGAGAACGCGGTGTCGATTTCCAGTACGGCAACGGCGCTGCGCGTGCCCGGGCTCTGGTCCCGGCGCTGGCCGGTGGCCCAGGCGGTGACCCCGGACAACTTGCGACGCAGCGGCTCGATCTTGCGGATGCCGCAGCATTCGCCATGGCCGTCCTTGTAGAAACTGAACAGGCCTTTTTCCTTCACGAACGGTTCCAGTTTCGTGTAGTCCGGCGACACCAGTTCGATGTCGATCTTGTAGTGCTCGCGCACCTGATCGATGAAGCGGTAGGTCTCGGGGTGCAAGCGGCCGGTGTCGAGGCTGAACACTTTGACGTTCTTGTTCAGCTTCCAGGCCATGTCCACCAGCACCACATCCTCGGCACCGCTGAAAGATATCCACAGGTCATCGCCAAACTCGGCGAACGCGAGTTTCAGGATGTCCTGGGCGGATTTGTTGGCATAGGTCGTGGCGAGTTCCACGACATCGAACGATGGGCTCATCAGGGCGGCTTCCTACAGGTCGGTGGCGCTGGGCGCTCTATATGGCGTCGATGGTAACAAAATCCCACAGCCCTTGGCGCGCCCTCTGCGTTGCGCGGGCTGGCCCGAGTCGCTAGAGTTCGGCAGTCCTTTTGCTCGCTCGACTCAATAATCAATACAAATGGGAGTGTCTTGTGGAAATTGCCTGTCTGGATCTTGAAGGTGTGCTGGTCCCGGAAATCTGGATCGCCTTCGCCGAAAAAACCGGGATCGAATCCCTTCGGGCCACCACCCGGGACATTCCCGACTACGACGTGCTGATGAAGCAGCGCCTGCGCATTCTCGACGAGCATGGCCTGAAGCTCTCGGACATCCAGGAAGTGATCGCCACGCTGCAACCGCTGGACGGCGCCATTGAGTTCGTCAACTGGCTGCGCGAGCGCTTCCAGGTGGTGATCCTGTCGGACACGTTCTACGAGTTTTCCCAGCCGCTGATGCGCCAACTGGGCTTCCCGACCTTGCTCTGCCACCGCCTGATTACCGACGATGCCGGGCGGGTGACGAGCTATCAATTACGTCAGAAAGATCCCAAGCGTCAGTCGGTACTGGCCTTCAAGAGCCTTTATTACCGGGTGATTGCGGCAGGGGATTCGTATAACGACACGACGATGCTGGGCGAGGCCGATGCCGGGATTCTGTTCCATGCGCCGGACAATGTGATTCGCGAGTTTCCGCAGTTCCCGGCGGTGCACAGCTTTGCGGATTTGAAGCAGGAATTTATCAAAGCCTCGAACCGGGCCCTGACTTTGTAAACCCAATCCTGTTAGTGATCGTTCCCACGCTCTGCGTGGGAATGCAGCCCGGGACGCTCTGCGTCCCAAAGCGGACGCGGAGTGTCCATTGAGGCATTCCCACGCGGAGCGTGGGAACGATCAAAGGCCCTGAAGGGTATCGAGCAACACCTTCACCTTGGTGATCGATTCCTGATACTCGGCCTGCCACTCTGAATCCGCAACAATCCCGCCCCCACCCCAGCAACACACCTGCCCATCCTTGACCAACAAACTGCGAATGGCGATGGAACTGTCCATCTCACCGCGCACGTCCAGGTACACCAACGATCCGCAGTACAACCCACGACGGGTCGGCTCCAGTTCATCAATGATCTGCATCGCGCGAATTTTCGGCGCGCCGGTAATCGAACCGCCGGGGAAGCTGCCGGCAATCAGGTCCAAGGCGTCCTTGTCGTCCGCCAGTTCGCCGGTGACGCTGCTCACCAGGTGATGCACGTTCGGATAGCTTTCCAGGCTGAACAACTCCGGCACCCGCACCGAGCCGATACGGCAGGTGCGACCGAGGTCGTTGCGCAGCAGGTCGACGATCATCAGGTTTTCCGCGCGGTCCTTGGGGCTGGCCAGCAGTTCGGCGGCGTTCGCCGCGTCTTCGGCTGGGGTCAGGCCGCGGGGGCGGGTGCCCTTGATCGGACGGGTTTCCACCTGGCGCTCGCTGACTTTGACGAAGCGCTCCGGCGACAGGCTCAGGACTGCGCCGCCATCGGGCAGGCTCTGGAACCCGGAAAACGGCGTCGGGCAGGCGGCTCGCAGGGCGCAATAGGCGGCCCATGGGTCGCCTTCGCATTGCGCGCGAAAGCGCTGGGCGAAGTTGACCTGATAGCAGTCGCCGGCCTGGATGTACTCCTGAATTCGCTCAAGGGCCTGGCGATACTGGTCGGCGCTGAGATCGGCGCTCATCGGCGCTTTCAGCTTGAACGGCTCGACGGGTGCAGCCGCAGGTTGAGTAAACAGTGCGATCAAGCGTTGCCGCTCACTGTCCGCCAGCGTCGGGTGAAACACCAGCTGACTGGTCAAGCGCTGGTGATCGCTGATCAACGCCCAGTCATACACACCGAAACGTGCATCAGGCAAATGCAGATCGTCTTGGGCCTGGTGCGGCAGGTGCTCCAGATGACGGCCGAAGTCGTAGCTCAGGTAACCGATCAAACCGCCGGCGAAGGGCAGTTCATTCGGGACGGACGCTTCGCCCAGTTGTGTCAGATTGTCCCGCAGACGTTGCAGGAAATCGGCACCGCTCTCCTGTGGCAGCACGGCCAGTTGCTCCAGCGGCCAGGCGCTGAGCACATCAAAGCGCCCGCGATCGGCCGTCGGTCGGCCACTGTCGAGCAGCACGGCACCGGGGGCATGACGGATCGCCGCGAAGTACTCGGCGGGGTTGGCGCGATAGGGGAGCGGGTGTACGGAACAGGTCAACATGGGCGGTGCGGATCAGCCATCGTGGCGGGGTGGCGATTGTAGTCCTCTGCAGGACTTGCTCCTAGAGGGGATGTCGGGGATTGGCAGGTGGGTGGCCGCTGGCAAGAGACCTGTGGCGAGGGGGCTTGCCCCCGTTCGGCTGCGCAGCAGTCGTAAAATCGGCTGATGCGGTCTGCCTGACACTATCGAGATGAATGGTTTTGGGGCCGCTTCGCAGCCCAACGGGGGCAAGCCCCCTCGCCACAGCGGCTAGCCCTCAACCGGCGGAATATGCCCAAACATCTCCTGCACAAACTCCACCCGCTGCTGCACGGTCTCGACAATCCCGCGGGCCTTGAGTTCTTCCAGCCGCGCCTCGACCGCATGGGTGCGCAACGTCAGCCCACAATCATTGGCAATCTGGATGTTCAACCCCGGCCGGGCATTCAGCTCAAGAATCAGCGGCCCTTTCTCCTGGTCGAGCACCATGTCCACGCCGATGTAACCCAGCCCGCACAACTCATAGCAGCCGGCGGCGAGTTTCATGAAACCGTCCCAGTAGGGCAGTTGCACGCCATCCACGGCGTTGGTGGTGTCCGGGTGTTTGGTGATGATGTTGTTCAGCCAGGTGCCGCGCAGGGTCAGGCCGGTGGCCAAGTCCACACCGACGCCGATGGCGCCCTGGTGCAGGTTGGCCTTGCCGCCGGACTGACGGGTCGGCAAGCGCAGCATGGCCATCACCGGGTAGCCCATCAACACGATGATGCGGATGTCCGGCACGCCTTCGTAGCTGATGCTCTTGAAGATCTGGTCCGGGGTCACGCGGTATTCGATCAGCGCCCGGTCACGGTGGCCGCCGAGGGAATACAGGCCGGTGAGGATGCTGGAGATATGGTGCTCGAGTTCCTCATGGCTGAGGATCTTGCCGGACACCGTGCGATAGCGACCCTCGAAACGGTCGGCCACCACAATAATGCCGTCACCGCCCGCGCCCTGGGCCGGCTTGATTACGAAGTCGCTGCGCCCGCCAATGATCTTGTCGAGGTTGTCGATTTCTTTCTCGGTGGAGATGATCCCGTACAGCTCCGGCACGTTGATGCCGGCGGCCAGCGCGCGCTCCTTGGTGATGATCTTGTCATCGACAATCGGGTACAGGCTGCGCTTGTTGTACTTGAGCACGTAGTCCGCGTTACGCCGATTGATCCCCATGATGCCCCGGGCTTCCAGGGCCTTCCAGGTCTTCCAGAAACCGAACATTACGAGTCAGCCTTGAGGAACGCTTTGAAGCGAATCAGCTCGGTCAAACGGTAGCCGCGATAGCGACCCATGGCCAGCATGAAGCCCACCAGGATCAACAGGATCGCCGGGAAGGTGAACACGAAGTACACCAACTCCGGCACGCTCATGATCAGGTGCGCCAGGGACGCGGCGAACAGCGTACCGATCGCCACCTTCATGGCATGGCCGGCACCGCGTTCTTCCCAGGTGATCGACAGGCGTTCGATGGTCATGGTCAGAATCACCATCGGGAACAGCGCCACCGACAACCCGCGCTCCAGGCCGAGTTTGTGGCTGAACAGGCTGATCGCCGCGATCAGCACCACGACAAAGGTCAGCACCACCGACAGCCTCGGCAGCATTTGCAGCTTCAAGTGCTCCAGATAGGAACGCAGCGACAGCCCCAGCGCCGTGATGATCGTAAACAGCACAATCCCGAAGCCCAACTGCGTCTCGCGGAAGGCCAGGGCGATCAGCACTGGCGTGAAGGTGCCGAGGGTCTGCAGGCCGATCAGGTTGCGCAGGATCAGGATCACCAGCACGCCAATCGGGATCATCACCATGATCATGAAGGTCTGCTGGGTTTGCAGCGGCAGGCCGTACAGCGAGTATTCGAGGAAGTTGGCGTCGGTGTTTTCGTCGGTCAGCTTGGCCAGGCGAATGGCGTTCATTTCGCTGTTGTTCAGGCTGAACGTCACGTTGGCTTTCTTGCCGCCATCGACGGTGATCAGGTTTTCATCGCCGGTCCACCACAGCAGGCGGTCTGTCGGCATGCCTTGTTCACCGGTTTCCGGGTTGAAGTACAGCCAGTCGGTGCCGTTGAAACTGCGCAGCCAGAGTTCAGGGACTTGCGGTTGGTCGGCCACCAGACGGACGGTGTGGACCTTCTCCACC
Source organism: Pseudomonas sp. ANT_J12 (assembly GCF_008370045.1). Taxonomy (GTDB): domain Bacteria; phylum Pseudomonadota; class Gammaproteobacteria; order Pseudomonadales; family Pseudomonadaceae; genus Aquipseudomonas. Next base: position 8,437 of record NZ_VOBN01000001.1, on the reverse strand, counting down.
GGCACGTGGGCAATGGACAGCACCAGTTCGACGATCCGGGCTTTGTTCGCAGTCGACGGATCGCCGCCGAGCAACAGCTTCACGTTGTCGTCGTTGAGATTGTTGACGCGCTTGATCGCTTCGCCGACGAAGGTTTCGACGTCGGCCGAGTGTTGGCGGATCGGGGCGAGCAGGGCTTCGGCGGCGACTTTCTCCGCGCCTTCGACGGCGATGCTGTCGCGGAAGGTCGGGCCTTTGATCTTGGATTTTTCGCCGCTGTAGCGCTTGGTCAGCACCAGACGGTAATACAGGGTCTGGTTGCCCTTGGCGCGACGGGCCGACCAGGTGACCTTGCGGTTGCCGTCGACGCGGTTCACCGCCACGCCGTAGTTATTGGAAATGAAGCTTTCGTTCAGGCTCACATAGTCGCGGCTCAGGGGCGGCACGAACATCTGGATCTTGACCGGGTCCTTGGCACTGGCGACGAACTCGACCTTGGCGTCGATGTTCCACAAGTCGTCCGTGGCGTCCTCGGTCACGGGGATGCCGAGCACGAAGATCTGGTAGGCCGTAACTGAAATGCCCAGCACCACCAGGATGGCGATGAGGATTTTCAGGTGGAGGTTAAGAGAGCGCATTCGGAATTACTCTGCGGTATGAGCGTCGGTGGCGCAGGCGGGTTTGCCAGCAGCGTATTTAAGACTGGGGTCGACCAGCGCATCGAAGCGTTTGAGCGCCTCGGAGCCGATCAGGAGCGGGTATTGGAAGGCGCTGCGGTCGGTGAGGTTCACTTCGATGCTGCGCAACGCCGTGCCCATGCAGATATCCAGCTCGATCACCGGGCGGGCCGTGTATTTCTTGCCTTCTTCCGGGTCGTAGTCACCGGCTCGGCGCTTGATCTTGCTGACCCGAGCCAGCGGTCGTTCGATCGGGTGCGAATGCGCGGCGTCGATCGCCAGGTAGAAGCGCACCCAGGATTCGCCATTGCGTTTGAAGCGCTTGATGTCCCGTGCACTTAAGGAAGCGGTTTTCGCCCCGGTGTCGAGTTTGGCGGCGACTTCCAGGTCAATGCCATTCAGCGAGGCGTACTCGTTGAGGCCGTACACGGTCTTTTCCCCCGCGGCGGCGACGCCGGGCAGGAACAGGAAATAAAGGAATGTGGAAAAGGGCTTGAGTCTCATAAATCCTGGGTGCGCAGCGGTCCGTACTTCGGTTCAAGGCCCTGGCATCACTGCGCAAGCTCCCTCGTATGCCTATCAGCTATTTATGACAAGCCATGCAGATGCAGATGACAAGCAAATGCGGGCGGCATTCTAGCACGGTGGTTTTATGGCGCCACCGCTGGCAGGAGGCTATAAACCGTGGGCCTGCTTCGTTATGGTGCAAGCGGTTATTAGACGATTGTCGACAATACCTATTTATCCTTTGACTCTGAGGGCTGTATTCGCTAGTTTTTGCCGCATTGGCTCATAAGGTGTCGACAATATGCTGGATCAACTCGATCCCCCGGTGATCACGCAGGACGATTCGGAAACGCTTTCCGAGAATGTCTTCCGGCGCATCCAGGCGGCCATCGTCAAAGGCGAGATCGCCCCGGGCAGCAAGATTTCCGAGCCGGAGCTGGCACGCACCTACGGCATCAGCCGCGGGCCGTTGCGCGAAGCGATCCATCGCCTGGAAGGCCAGCGCCTGTTGGTGCGCATACCGCACGTCGGTGCGCGGGTGGTTTCACTGAGCCACGCCGAGTTGCTGGAACTCTACGAAATCCGCGAATCCCTGGAAGGCATGGCCTGTCGCCTGGCCGCCGAGCGCATGACCGTCGAAGAAATCGACGAACTGCGCCGGGTTCTCGAAACCCACGAACGGGACGCGGCGTTCCAGGCCGGTGTCGGCTACTACCAGCAGGAAGGCGATTTCGACTTTCATTACCGGATCATCCAGGGCAGCGGCAACCGCACCCTGACCCAGATGCTCTGCGGCGAGCTGTATCAATTGGTGCGCATGTACCGCATCCAGTTTTCCACCACACCCAATCGCCCGCGCCAGGCCTTTGCCGAGCACCACCGGATTCTCGACGCCATCGCCGACCGTGACGGTGAGCTGGCCGAGTTGTTGATGCGCCGCCACATCGGCGCCTCCAAACGCAATATCGCCCGTCACTACCAGGACGGCGCCAATAAGACAGCCACTGAACGAGGTGAGTCATGAGTTCGAACAAGAGCACTCCAGGCCAGCGTTTCCGCGATGCGGTCGCCAGCGAACATCCGCTGCAAGTGGTCGGCGCGATCAACGCCAACCACGCGCTGCTGGCCAAGCGCGCCGGTTTCAAGGCGATTTACCTGTCGGGTGGCGGGGTGGCTGCCGGCTCCCTCGGTGTGCCGGATCTGGGCATCACCGGTCTGGATGACGTGCTGACCGATGTGCGCCGCATCACCGACGTTTGCGACCTGCCGCTGCTGGTGGACGTGGACACCGGTTTCGGTTCCTCGGCGTTCAACGTGGCGCGCACCGTCAAGTCGATGATCAAGTTCGGCGCGGCGGCGATTCACATCGAAGACCAGGTCGGCGCCAAGCGCTGCGGTCACCGCCCGAATAAAGAAATCGTGTCGTTGCAGGAAATGGTCGACCGCATCAAAGCCGCCGTCGATGCCCGCACCGACGACAGCTTCGTGATCATGGCCCGCACCGACGCCCTGGCCGTGGAAGGCCTGGAATCCGCGCTGGATCGCGCCGCCGCGTGCATCGAGGCTGGCGCCGACATGATCTTCCCGGAAGCCATCACCGAACTGGACATGTACAAGCTGTTCGCCAGTCGCGTGAAAGCGCCGATCCTGGCCAATATCACCGAATTCGGCGCGACGCCGCTGTACACCACCGAGCAACTCGCCGCTGCCGACGTGTCGCTGGTGCTATACCCATTGTCGGCGTTCCGCGCGATGAACAAGGCAGCGGAAAACGTCTACACCGCGATCCGCCGCGACGGCACGCAACAGAACGTGATCGACACCATGCAAACCCGCATGGAGCTTTACGATCGCATCGACTACCACACCTTCGAGCAGAAGCTCGATGCGTTGTTTGCCGCCAAAAAGTAACGATGACCCCCGTAGGAGCAAAGCTGGCTCGCGAAAACTGACTGACCTTCAACATTGATGTCGTCTGACACACCGCTTTCGCGAGCAAGCTTCGCTCCTACAAGTTTCCCTAAAAATTTCAAGATTGGAGACAGCAATGGCCGAAGCAAAAGTACTCAGTGGCGCCGGGCTCCGTGGCCAGGTTGCCGGGCAAACCGCACTGTCCACCGTGGGCCAGTCGGGCGCCGGCCTGACTTATCGTGGCTACGACGTTCGCGAACTGGCGGCTGACGCACAATTCGAAGAAGTCGCCTACCTGCTGCTGTACGGCGAACTGCCGACCAAAACCCAACTCACCGCTTACATCAGCAAACTGAGCAAGCTGCGCGACCTGCCGCAAGCCCTGAAGGAAGTGCTGGAACGCATCCCCGCCGACGCCCACCCGATGGACGTGATGCGCACCGGTTGCTCGTTCCTGGGCAACATCGAGCCGGAGAAAGACTTCTCCGAGCAACACGACGTGACTGACCGTTTGCTCGCCGCGTTCCCGGCGATCATGTGCTACTGGTATCGCTTCAGCCACGACGGCAAACGCATCAATTGCGTGAGCGACGAACAGACAATTGGCGGCCACTTCCTGCACTTGCTGCACGACAAGAAGCCGAGCGAGCTGCACGTCAAAGTGATGAACGTGTCGCTGATCCTCTATGCGGAACACGAGTTCAATGCTTCGACCTTCACCGCCCGAGTTTGCGCGTCGACCCTGTCGGACATGTTCTCCTGCATCACCGCCGCCATCGGCTCCCTGCGCGGCCCGCTGCACGGCGGCGCCAACGAAGCGGCGATGGAAATGATCGAGCGCTTCAAATCGCCGCAAGAGGCGATCGAAGGCACCCTCGGTATGCTCGCGCGCAAGGACAAGATCATGGGCTTCGGCCACGCGATCTATAAGGACAACGATCCACGCAACGAGGTGATCAAGGCCTGGTCGAAAAAGCTTGCGGACGAAGTGGGTGACACCGTGTTGTTCCCGGTCTCCGAAGCCATCGACAAGACCATGTGGGAGCAGAAGAAACTGTTCCCGAACGCCGATTTCTACCACGCGTCGACGTACCACTTCATGGGCATCCCGACCAAATTGTTCACGCCGATTTTCGTCTGCTCGCGCCTGACCGGCTGGGCGGCGCATGTGTTTGAACAACGTGCCAACAACCGCATCATCCGCCCGAGCGCCGAGTACGTCGGCGTCGAACAGCGCAAGTTCGTGCCAATCGAACAACGCTGATGGGGGGAGGGCCGACGTGAACGCCGATACCCCTGTAGGAGCGAAGCTTGCTCGCGAAGACGGACCGACATTCAACATTGATGTCGGCAGATAGACCGCTTTCGCGAGCAAGCTTCGCTCCTACAGGGCGCACGGATTCAGATCGGCCCCACCCTTTTGCACTTACCGTGACCGAGTCCCGACCTGATGAACACAGAATTCCGCAAACCGCTGCCCGGCAGCCATCTGGATTACTTCGACGTCCGTGCGGCGGTCGAAGCGATCCAGCCTGGCGCCTATGACACCCTGCCGTACACCTCCCGCGTACTGGCGGAAAACCTGGTGCGTCGCTGTGACCCGGCCACGCTCACCGATTCCCTGAAGCAATTCATCGAACGCAAGCGCGACCTCGACTTCCCGTGGTTCCCGGCCCGTGTCGTGTGCCATGACATTCTCGGCCAGACCGCCCTGGTCGACCTCGCCGGCCTGCGCGATGCGATCGCCCTGCAAGGTGGCGACCCGGCGCAAGTCAACCCGGTGGTGCCGACGCAATTGATCGTTGACCACTCCCTGGCCGTCGAGCGTGGTGGTTTCGATCCGGAGGCGTTCGAGAAGAACCGCGCCATCGAAGACCGGCGCAATGAAGACCGTTTTCACTTCATCAACTGGACCAAGAAGGCGTTCAAAAACGTCGACGTGATCCCGCCAGGCAACGGGATCATGCACCAGATCAACCTGGAGAAAATGTCTCCGGTGATCCAGGTGCGTGACGGCGTAGCGTTCCCGGATACCTGCGTCGGCACCGACAGCCACACCCCGCACGTCGATGCCCTGGGCGTGATCGCGATCGGCGTTGGCGGTCTTGAAGCTGAGAGCGTGATGCTCGGCCGCGCCTCGTGGATGCGCCTGCCGGAAAGCGTCGGTGTCGAACTGACCGGCAAGCTGCAACCGGGCATCACCGCCACCGACATGGTGCTGGCGCTGACCGAGTTCCTGCGTAAACAGAAAGTTGTCGGCGCATGGCTGGAGTTCTTCGGCGAAGGTGCCTCGGCGCTGACCCTCGGCGACCGCGCGACCATTTCCAACATGGCCCCGGAATACGGCGCCACCGCCGCGATGTTCTACATCGACCAGCAGACCATCGACTACCTCAAACTCACCGGTCGCGAAGACGAGCAGGTGCAGTTGGTCGAGAACTACGCCAAGACCACTGGCCTGTGGGCTGACAGCCTGAAAAATGCGCAATACGAGCGTGGCTTGAGCTTCGACCTGTCCACGGTAGTGCGCAACATGGCCGGCCCGAGCAATCCGCACGCGCGCGTTGCGACCTCGGATTTGGCTGCCCAAGGCATCTCCGGCCAGTGGACCGAAGTGCCTGGCCAGATGCCGGACGGCGCAGTGATCATCGCCGCCATCACCAGTTGCACCAACACCAGCAACCCGCGCAACGTCATCGCCGCCGGCCTGCTGGCGCGCAATGCCAACAAGCTCGGGCTGACCCGCAAGCCGTGGGTCAAATCGTCCCTGGCGCCGGGTTCGAAAACCGTGGCGCTGTACCTGGACGAAGCCGGGCTGACCACTGAGCTGGAGCAACTCGGTTTTGGCATCGTTGCGTTTGCCTGCACCACCTGCAACGGCATGTCCGGCGCGCTCGATCCGGTGATCCAGCAAGAGATCATCGACCGCGACCTGTACGCCACTGCCGTGCTCTCGGGCAACCGCAACTTCGACGGGCGGATTCACCCGTACGCCAAGAATGCGTTCCTGGCTTCGCCGCCCTTGGTGGTGGCTTATGCCATCGCCGGCACCATCCGTTTCGACATCGAAAAAGATGTGCTGGGCGTGGTCGATGGCAAGGAAACTCGCCTCAAAGACATCTGGCCGAGCGACGAAGAAATCGACGCCGTGGTGAAAGCCTCGGTCAAGCCCGAGCAGTTCCGCCAGGTCTACATCCCGATGTTCGCCATCCACGAAGACACCGGCCCGAAAGTCACGCCGCTGTACGACTGGCGCGAGATGAGCACCTACATCCGCCGTCCGCCGTACTGGGAAGGCGCGCTGGCCGGGGCACGACCGCTCAAGGGCATGCGCCCGCTGGCGGTGCTGCCGGACAACATCACCACCGATCACCTGTCGCCCTCGAACGCGATCATGCTCGACAGCGCCGCCGGTGAATACCTGGCGAAAATGGGCTTGCCGGAAGAAGACTTCAACTCCTACGCGACCCACCGTGGCGACCACTTGACCGCCCAGCGCGCGACCTTCGCCAACCCGAAACTGTTCAATGAAATGGTTACGGAAAACGGCAAGGTCAAGCAGGGCTCTTTGGCGCGGGTCGAGCCGGAAGGCCAGGTCATGCGCATGTGGGAAGCCATCGAAACCTACATGGAACGCAAGCAGCCGTTGATCATCATTGCCGGCGCCGACTACGGTCAGGGTTCGTCCCGTGACTGGGCGGCGAAGGGCGTGCGCCTGGCCGGTGTGGAGGCGATTGCCGCTGAAGGTTTCGAGCGCATTCACCGCACCAACCTGGTGGGCATGGGCGTGTTGCCGCTGGAGTTCTTGCCGGGCACTGACCGTCACACCTTGGGCATCGACGGCAGCGAAACCTACGACGTGATTGGCGACCGCACGCCGCGTGCGCAGCTGACGTTGGTGATCAATCGTCTGAATGGCGAGCGCGTTGAAGTGCCGGTGACTTGCCGACTCGACACCGCTGAAGAAGTCTCGATTTATGAGGCGGGCGGCGTGTTGCAGCGTTTTGCCCAGGACTTCCTTGAATCGGCGGTCGTCGTTTAAAAATGCAAAGTCACGGGGGACTTCAGGTCCCCCGTTGGCCAATAGAGGAATGACATGGCTCACGTACCTCAGATCAAAATCCCCGCCACCTACATGCGCGGCGGCACCAGCAAAGGCGTGTTCTTCAGCCTCAAGGACCTGCCCGAAGCGGCCCAGATTCCCGGCCCCGCTCGCGACGCCTTGTTGCTGCGGGTAATCGGCAGCCCCGACCCCTACGACAAGCAAATCGACGGCATGGGCGGCGCCACGTCCAGCACCAGCAAAACCGTGATCCTGTCGAAAAGCATCAAGGCTGATCACGACGTTGATTACCTGTTCGGCCAGGTCTCCATCGACAAGCCGTTCGTGGACTGGAGCGGCAACTGCGGCAACCTGTCGGCGGCGGTCGGTTCGTTCGCCATCAGCAACGGTCTGGTGGACGCCAGCCGCATCCCGCACAACGGCGTGGCCATCGTTCGGGTGTGGCAGGCCAACATCGGCAAGACCATCATCGCCCACGTGCCGATCACCAACGGCGAAGTGCAGGAAACCGGTGATTTCGAACTCGACGGCGTGACCTTTCCGGCCGCCGAAGTACAGGTCGAATTCATGGACCCGGCGGCGGAAGAAGAGGGCGGTGGTGGTTCGATGTTTCCCACCGGCAACCTGGTGGACGACCTCGAAGTGCCCGGTATCGGCACCTTCAAGGCGACCATGATCAACGCCGGCATCCCGACGATTTTTATCAACGCCGAAGACCTCGGCTACAAAGGCACCGAGCTGCAAGGCGCGATCAACGGCGACCCGAAAGCCCTGGCGATGTTCGAAACCATCCGTGCCTACGGCGCGCTGCGCATGGGCCTGATCAAGGACCTGGACGAAGCCGCCAAGCGCCAGCACACGCCGAAAGTGGCGTTCGTGGCCAAGCCTGCGGACTATGTTGCATCGAGCGGCAAGGCGATTGCGGCGGGGGATGTCGACCTGCTGGTGCGGGCGCTGTCCATGGGCAAATTGCACCACGCGATGATGGGCACGGCGGCCGTAGCCATCGGCACCGCGGCGGCGATTTCCGGGACGCTGGTGAACCTCGCAGCGGGTGGTGTCGAGCGTAACGCGGTGCGTTTCGGGCATCCGTCCGGGACGTTGCGGGTCGGCGCTGAAGCCAGCCTGGAACACGGCGAATGGGTCGTGAAAAAAGCCATCATGAGCCGCAGTGCGCGGGTGTTGATGGAAGGCTTCGTCCGCGTGCCGGGTGATTCCTTCTGACTGACACCTACCCCCTGTAGGAGCCAGGCTTGCCGGCGAAGGCGATCTTGAGGACGCCTTCGCCGGCAAGCCTGGC